>NZ_OCVX01000105.1 GCF_900232995.1 Mycobacterium simulans | reverse complement strand
ATTCGGGTACCGGCAATGTCGGGTTCTTCAATTCCGGTACCGGGAACTGGGGCTTGTTCAATTCGGGGAGCTACAACACCGGTGTCGGTAATTCGGGGATTGGCAGCACGGGGTGGTTCAACGCCGGCAGTTTCAACACGGGTCTGGTCAATGCGGGCAATTACAACACCGGCAGTTTCAATGCGGGTGACGCCAATACCGGCGACCTCAATCCGGGCAGCATTAATACCGGCTGGTTCAACACCGGTGATATCAATACCGGGGTGGCCAACTCCGGCAATGTCAACACCGGGGCTTTCATCGGCGGCAATGACAGCAACGGCCTCTGGTGGCGGGGCAACTACCAGGGCCTGATCAGCTTCTCCTACGTCCCTGCTGTGATTCCCCAAACCCCGTTCTTGGACCTCACCTTGACCGGCGGACTGGGCTCCGTCGTTATCCCCGCCATCGACGTCCCCGCAATTCGCCCCGAATTCAGCGCCAACGTCGCCATCGACAGCTTCACCCTCCCGACCATCCCGATCCCCCGAATCGACGTGGACGCCATTACGGTAAGCGTCGGCCTCGGTCCGATGACCTTCCCGTCCATTGTCATTCCAAAGGTGCCCGTCACACTGAATTACTCCTTTGGCTCACAACCCGGCGGGCCCATGACAATCGGTCCGATTTCGGGAGCCTTTCAGATCAGTCAGTTCCCACCGATCCTTGCCGACCTGACTGTCGGTCCAATAGTTATAGGTGCGAGCTCGTCGCAAGGGACCATAGCGGCATTCCTAGCCAACCTGCCCTTCAACACTCCCACGGTCGCCATTGACAAAATCCCGCTGCTTGCGACCGTTACCGCCCACTCCGAGCCCATCGACATCTTCCCGGGCGGCCTCACGATCCCCGCGATGAACCCGCTGAGCATCCACCTGTCCGGCGGCACCGGCGCTTTCACCATCCCGGCAGTCACCATCCCCGAAATCCCCTTCGCGCTCGAGGCCCACAGCACCCTCGGACCCGTTCGCATCGTGCTCATCGACGCTCCGGCGGTCCCGGGGTTCGGGAATTCGACCACCGCCCCGTCGTCGGGTTTCTTCAATTCCGGTGTCGGTGGGGTGTCTGGGTTCTGGAACGGCGGTTCGCACGTGTCGGGCTGGTTCAACCAGGTCCCGCCCTCGCTGCCGGGGCTGGCGTCGGGTTACTTCAATGCCGGCGCGCTGGCATCGGGTGTGTTCAACCTCGGTTCGGGTGTGTCGGGGATGTTCAACACCAGCTCGCTGGATGCGGGGGCCTCGGCGTG
>NZ_OCVX01000104.1 GCF_900232995.1 Mycobacterium simulans | reverse complement strand
CGCGCGCCCCCCGGCGCCCGCACGACCCCACCCGCGCCGAGCCGCACGCCCCCCCCGCCCCGCCCCGCCGCCAGGAAGGGGGGCGCCGCCCCCGCCCCCGCCGCCCCCCCCCGCCGTGCCGCCCTCCCCACCGGAACCACCCGCACCACCGCTCGAGATCAGCAGCCCGGCGGTAGCGGCGGCGCCGCCGGGCTGCTGATCTCGAGCGGTGGTGCGGGTGGTTCCGGTGGAGAGGGCGGCACGGCGGGGGGTGTCGGCGGGATCGGTGGCAACGCCACCTTGCTTGGCTGCGGCGGGATCGGCGGAGCGGGTGGATTCAGCGAGGTTGGCACTGCGGGGACCGGCGGAACCGGCGGCAGGGCCGGCTTGCTGGTGGGCAATGGCGGTGCCGGCGGCGCCGGTGGCCAGAGCACAATGACCGGCGGCGATGGCGGCAACGGCGGCAGCGCCGTTCTGATCGGCAACGGCGGCAACGGCGGCAACGGCGGCACGACGTCCGGTGATGCAGGCACCGGAGGGAGCCGCGGACAGCTGTTGGGTCAAGACGGGATGAACGGGTTGTCGTAGCCGCTGTCGACCCGGATTTGCCGTTCCCGCAACGTGTTTCCCGATAACCACTACCAGCGTGGGTGCCGCGGACGCGGCATGTAAACTGCCGGCATGAGCCACGACTGGCTGCTCGTGGAGACACTAGGTGACGAACCGGCCGTGGTAGCCCAGGGGCGCAAGCTCAAGAACCTCGTCCCGATCACTACGTTCCTGAAGCGCAGTCCCTATCTCGCCGCGGTCCAAACAGCGATCGCCGAGTCGCTGCAGACCGGCCAGAGCCTGACCAGCATCACCCCCAAGCGAGATCGCGTCATCCGCACCGAACCTGTGGTGATGTCCGACGGCCGAATGCATGGAGTGCATGTGTGGACCGGCCCTGCGGATGCGGAGCCGCCCGAGCGGCCGACTCCCGGCCCGCTCAAGTGGGATCTGACCCTCGGCGTGGCCACCGACACACGAGAGTCCCTCGTCAACAGCGGCAAGAATCCTGAAGTCGAGGTCACGTACGGCAGAGCCTTCGCGGAAGACCTGCCGACGCGCGAACTCAATCCGAACGAAACCAAGGTACTTGCCTGGACCATCAGGCCCGAGCCTGGCCAAACACTGTGCAGCACTTGGGATCTCACTGATTGGCAGGGCATGCCAATCCGAATAGGGTTTACCGCGCGCAGCGCGCTGGAACCCGGGCCAGACGGCCGCGACCACCTGGTTGCGCGGGCGATGAACTGGCGTGCCGAACTCAAGGGCCCAGTGGCAGCGGTCGACGATCTGGCGCTGCGGATCCTCAACGGACTGGCGCAGATCGGGGTTCACCGGGCGCTGGTGGACCTCAACAACTGGACTCTGCTGAAGTGGCTCGACGAGCCCTGCCCTTTCTACGACTGGCGGGTCAACGAGCCGGACAGGCCGCGCGTACATCCCGACGATGCGCACGTGATGGCAACCATGACAATGGAATTCGCCGACGGAGCAACCAGCCGGGTGTTGAGGTTGCCTGGGAACGACACCGACTGGGTGCCAGTGCATGTCACCGTCAATCGGGTTGAACTGGAACCAGGTACGCATGCCGGACTGATCTCAGTGCGGCTGCCCACCGACGGCGAGCTCACCGATGCCGGGCTGCCTAAGGCCGTCGACGACACCACCTAAAGCACCGCTGGGAATAGCCGCTTGCGCACCATCCCCAAGAGATCGCGGCGCCGGAGACGCCTACGCCGGCACCGACAACGCCAGCGTGCTCAATCCGATCAACAGTCCGGCCCAAGCGCTGTGGGCGGCGGTCGACTGGTCGGCGAGGACGAACCGAGTGCGAAAAATCTTGAAACTCAAGGTGGCTGGCCCCGGCAGCGATAGCGTGTGTAGCTGACCGTTTGGTAGTGATCACCTGCTGGGAGGTGTCAGATGTCGTTTGTGATCGCGTCTCCGGAGATGCTGGCGGCGGCGGCCGCGGATTTGGCGAGTCTCGGGTCGACGCTCGGCGCGGCCAATGCCGCCGCGGCTGCCTCGACCACACTGGTGGCAGCGGCGGCCGCTGACGAGGTGTCGGTGTCCATCGCGGCATGTTTCGGAGCGCACGCCAACGCCTATCAAGCAGTGGGCGCCCAGGCGGCCGCGTTTCACGACCAGTTTGTGCGGGCCTTGGCCGCGGGCGCGGGCAGCTACGCCGGCGCCGAGGCCGCCGCCGCATCACCACTGCAGGCCCTGCTCGACGTTCTGAATGCTCCTACGCAAGCGCTGTTTGGCCGCCCACTAATCGGCAACGGCGCCAACGGGGCGCCTGGGACAGGAGCAAACGGCGGAGCAGGCGGGATCTTGATCGGCGACGGCGGCGCCGGTGGGTCCGGTGGGCCCAACCAAAACGGCGGTAGTGGCGGGGCCGCGGGCCTGATCGGAACCGGCGGGGCCGGTGGAGCCGGCGGACTCGGTCAGACCACTGGCGGCGCCGGCGGCGCCCGCGGGCTGTTCGGCAACGGGGGCGCGGGAGGTGCCGGCGGGTTCACCGAGGGCGGCATCGGCGGAACCGGCGGTGCCGGCGGCGCCGGCGGGCTGTTCGGCAACGGCGGTGCCGGCGGTGCCGGCGGCAATAACCAAGGCACCGGAATGGGCGGAACCGGCGGAACCGGCGGCGCCGCAGGACTATTCGGCTCCGGCGGAACCGGCGGCAACGGCGGCTACGGCAGCCTCGGCAATGGCGGGGTCGGTGGGACCGGCGGCCACGGTGGAACGCTCGCCGGCAACGGCGGCAACGGCGGCAGCGGCGGGCTCGGCGGCGGCCTGCTTGGCGGGCCTGGTGGCGCGGGCGGCGACGCCGGCTTCTTCTCCGGCGCCGGCGGCACCGGCGGGGCCGGCGGGGCCGGCAACTTCAACTCCGGTGGGACCGGCGGGGCCGGCGGCCACGGTGGCGTGCTCACTGGCGACGGCGGCGCCGGTGGCGCCGGCGGGTTCGCAGCGAACGCCCCCGGCGGGGCCGGCGGTGCCGGCGGCCCCGCCGGCGCACTCTTCGGCAACGGCGGCAACGGCGGCACCGGCGGCCTGGGCAAGGCCGGTTCCGGTGGGGCCGGCGGCACCGGCGGCAACGCCGGAGTCCTCTTTGGTAGCGGGGGCATCGGCGGGACCGGAGGGTTCGGCACCAGCGGCGGAGCCGGGGGGGGCGGGGGGGAAGGGGGCACGCTCTCGGGGGGGGGGGGGGGGGGGGGGGGGGGGGGGGGCCGGGGGGGGGCGGGGTCTTTTTAAAAAACCCCGCGCCCCCGAAAGGGGGGGAAATAGTGTATCGGGTCCTT
>NZ_OCVX01000103.1 GCF_900232995.1 Mycobacterium simulans | reverse complement strand
CCCCGACACATCCCCAGACCCCGCCGGCGTCCCCGTCAACCAATACCGCTGGTGCTCAAACGCATACGTCGGCAACCCCACCCGCTTGGGGTGCTGCGGGGCCAGCACCGCCGCCCAGTCCACGCTAACTCCGGCCACGTGCGCCTCGGCTAGCGAGGTGACAAAGCGCCGCCATCCGCCTTCGTCGCGGCGCAGCGAACCCAACACTGTCACCGCGTCCGCATTGCTGGCTTCGGCTGTTTCAGTCATCGCGACCGCTAACACTGGATGGGGGCCCATCTCGATCAACGCCCGACACCCCTGCTCGATCAGCACACGGGTCGCCCGCTCGAACTGGACCGGCTGGCGCAAATTGGCATACCAATACCGGCCGTCGAGGGCCTCGGTGCTTAACTGCTCACCGGTGACCGTCGAATAAAACGGCACCGTGCCCGCCCGCGGGCTAATCCCCGACAACTGCGCCACCAACCGCTGCTCAACAGCCTCTACCTGCGCTGAATGCGAGGCGTAATCCACCGGGATGCGCCGGGCGAACACCCCTTGGGCCTCACAAGCGGCCACCAATTCGTCCAATGCCGCCGGGTCACCGCTGAGCACTGTGGAGGCCGGGCTGTTGAGCGCGGCCACCGACACCCGCTGGCTGTACTGCGTCAGCCGCTGGTCGACCTGGGCTGCCGGCAACCCGATCGCAGCCATTCCCCCCAACCCGACCAGCTCGGCGATCGCCTGGCTGCGCAGGGCCACCACCTTCGCGGCGTCTTCTAAACTCAGCCCGCCGGCCACATACGCCGCGGCGATCTCGCCCTGGGAATGACCCATCACCATGTCGGGCTCCACCCCGCAGGAGCGCCATAACGCCGCTAACGACACCATTACCGCGAACAACGCCGGCTGCACCACATCCACCCGGGTCAACCACGACTGGCCACCGCCGCCGCGCAGCACTTCCTCCAACGACCACCCCACATAAGGGGCCAGCGCCTGCCCGCAGGCCCGCATCTGCGCGGCGAATATCGGCGAGGAATCCCACAACTGCACAGCCATGGCCGGCCACTGGCCCCCCTGACCCGCGAACACGAACGCGGTCTTGCCGTCTGCCACACGCCCGGTCACCACCCCGGGCGTCGGGGACCCGGCCGCCACCCCGGCCAACCCCGCCAGCAACTGCTCACGGTCGGCACCCGTCACCACCGCCCGGTGCTCCAACCCCGCCCGCGTAGTGGCCAACGAAAACCCCACATCCGCGGCATCCAACCCG
>NZ_OCVX01000102.1 GCF_900232995.1 Mycobacterium simulans | reverse complement strand
CCCCCAAGGTGCCGGGGGGCACCCCGTCTCCGCGGCCCCCCCCCGGCCCGCCCCGCCCCCCCCGCCCGCCCCTCCCGCGGGCGCGGGCGCCGCCCGCCCCCCCGTCCCGGGGGGTGACGTTCCGGTTCCCCGGGGGGACCGCTTTCCCGCCGGCCCCACCGTTCCCGCCGAATAGCGTGCCGGAGGCGCCGGCCCCGCCATTGCCGGCGGTGGCGGTGCCCGCGGAGGCGCCCCCAACGAGGGGCCTAAGGATTGTCGCGTCGCCGCCGGCCCCGCCGGCTCCGCCGGACCCGCCAGGTCCGGTGCCGCTGGTGCCGTTGGCGCCGGCGTGGCCGATGGCGTTTCCGGTGCCGGAGTTGCTCGCCGAACCGCCCGCGCCACCCGCGCCGCCCCGGGCGCCGGTGCCGCCGCTCCCGGCAGTGCCGCCGATGGCGTCTCCGGCGCCGGCGTTGAACCCAGCGCCGCCGATGCCACCGGCTCCACCGGTGCCGGTGGCACCGGTGGCATCGCCGCCGGCTCCACCTTGGCCGCCGATGGCATCGACCGTAGCGGCGCCGTTAGAGACGAACGCATTACCACCGCGCCCACCGACCCCGAATTTGCCTCCGTTGTCGACGCCGATACCGCCAGCTCCGCCTTGGCCGCCGATGGCATCGACCGTAGAGGCGCCGTTAGCGATTTCGGCGGTGCCGCCGGTGCCGCCGGCACCGCCGCCGAGGGTGCTGCCTGCGCCGCCGTTGCCGCCGGTGCCGGCGATGATGTTCCCGGTTCCTCCGGTGTAGGCCCCGCCGCCCTTGCCGCCGGACCCGCCGGCGGCGCCGTCGCCACCGCTGCCGCCGTCGCCGGCGGTCGCGGTAGCCGTAGACTCGCTGTTCAATATGCTCGCGGCGCCGCCAGCACCTCCGGCCCCGCCGCCGCCGGAGGCGCCCCCGCTGGTGCCGGACGCACCGGCGTGCCCGATGGCGCTTCCGGTTCCGAAGGCGAGCGCGCCACCACCGTTGCCACCGGCCCCGCCGGCCGCCGGGCCCGCGCCGCCGACGCCGGGGGCGCCGCCGATGGCGCTTCCGGCACCGTGGTTAATCGCAAGACCGCCGGTGCCGCCTGCGCCGCCGATACCGCTGGTGGCGTCGCCGCCCGCGCCACCGGTGCCACCGATAGCGGTAACCGTGGAGGAGCTGCGGCCGATTTCCGCGACGCCGCCGGTGCCGCCCCTGCCGCCCATGTTGATGCCGGTACCGCCATGGCCGCCGTTGCCGGCGGTGATGGTTCCGCGTCCCTCGTGGTCCGCCCCGCCGCCGTCGCCACCATGCCCGCCGATGAAGCCGTCGCCACCGGCACCGCCATCACCTGCGGTGGCCGTCCCCTTGGAGCTGGTGTTCACGATAGTTGCGTCGCCACCGGCACCGCCGTTGCCGCCGACACCGGTGGAGCCACCGGCGCCGCCGTTGCCGCCGTTGCCGCCGATGGCGTTTGCGGCTCCGGTCTCTGTATCACTGGCCCCGGAGCCGCCGTCACCACCGTTGCCGCTGCCAGCGCCGGCACCGCCGTCACCGCCGTTGCCGCCCGCACCTGCCAGGGAACCGCCGGACCCGCCGTTACCGCCTCTCCCCCCGTCGCCGGTGCCGGCGGCGTCACCGCCCGCCCCGCCGGTGCCGCCGTTGCCGTACGCGCCGCCGGCCCCGCCAAGCCCGCCGTCTGTCTCTTATCCACCTCTGCCGCTGCCGCCGCGCCCCCC
>NZ_OCVX01000101.1 GCF_900232995.1 Mycobacterium simulans | reverse complement strand
CGGGATCGAGCACATCGATCGACGACAACCGCCGATCAGGATCGGCGGTCATCGCCACCAAAATCTTGCGCAACCGCCCCACCAGCGCCTCAATGCTGGCCGCGTCGAACACATCGGTGCGGTACTCGATACGCAACCGGAGTTCATCGCCGGGGATGGCTTGCACCGACAGCGGATAGTGGGTGGCTTCCTGCACGGCGACATCGGTGATGACCAACGCGTCAGCACCCCGGGCCTGCTCGGTGTCGAGGGGGTAGTTCTCGTAGACGAAAAGGGTGTCGAACAGCTTGTCCTGACCCGCGATCCGCTGAATCTCACTTAACGCGAGGTGCTGATGCTCGAGAGTGTCGTTGCGGAAGCCCTGCAGCTGCTCGACCAGCTCGACGGTGGTAGTGGCCGCAGTCAGGCGCGCGCGCACCGGCACCGTATTGATCAACAAACCCACCATCTGATCGGCACCGCTCAGCTCGGCGGGCCGGCCCGAGACCGTGGTACCGAACACCACATCGTGCTGGCCGGTCAACCCCACCAACACCTGCGCCCACGCCGCCTGCAACACCGTGTTGACCGTGGTGTGACACGACCGCGCCAACCCACTAAGCGCCTGCATGATCTCGGCGGGCATCGTAAACCATTGCACGCCTTGACTACCCAGCTCCAACCGATCCGCCGCACCCACCAACGTCGGGGTCTCAACACCGGCCAACACCGCACCCCAGGCCCGGCGTGCGGCCTGCACGTCACGGCCGGCAAGCCAGGACACGAACCTGCGGAACGGCAACGCCGCCGGCAGCGACTGATGGTGATAGACACCGAAAATCTCACGCAGCAGGATCGGCATCGACCAGCCATCGAGCACGATGTG
>NZ_OCVX01000100.1 GCF_900232995.1 Mycobacterium simulans | reverse complement strand
GGCCCACATAGTGCAATTGGCCATCGCTACCCCAACGCACCAAGTCTCCGGTGCGATACATCCGACCGCCGACCCCGCCGAACGGACACGCCACAAACCGCGACGCGGTCAACGCCGCCCGCCGCCAATACCCACACCCCACCCCCTCACCGGCGATATACAACTCCCCAACCACACCCACGGGCACCACCTGCAGCCCGGGATCTAACACAAACAACGCCGCCCCGGATACCGGTGACCCGATCGGCGGTGACCCCGAACCGACCACCAATGGCGCACTCGACGAGGCATACATCGTCGTCTCGGTGGGACCGTAGGCGTTGATCATCACCCGCCCGGGCGCCCAGCGGTCGACTACCTCGCCCGGACACGCCTCACCGGCAACCATCAACGCCGCCGCCTCCAACCCCTGCGGTGATAACACCCCCACCGCCGAAGGGGTTTGACAAAGCACGCTGACGTGTTCGGCAACCAGCAGGGCGTGCAGCTCTGCGGGGGAACGGGTCACGTGGTCCGGGACCACCACCAGCCGTCCACCATGCAGTAGTGCCCCGAAGATCTCCCACATCGAGAAATCGAAGCCATAAGAATGACACTGGCTCCACACCTGTCCCACCGCCGGTGTCAGACCCACCGCCAAGGAACCGAACAGTTGGGTGACGTTGTGGTGGGTCACCGCAACGCCTTTCGGGGTTCCCGTGGTCCCCGACGTGTAAAGGATGTAGGCGACATTGTCTGCACCCGGCGCCGGCGGTGCGGTGCAAGGTTGGGTGTCGATAACGGGGGCCTCAATGTCACCGACATCAATCACCAGCAGGTCGTGGCCGACCAGTCGTGGGCGCAGTCCGGTGGTGGTGATTGCCACGACCGGCGCGGCGTCTTCGACCATGAACTCCACCCGAGCCTGCGGCAGCGCGGGATCGATTGGCAGGTAGGCCGCCCCGGTCTTTAGTACCGCCAGGATCGCCACGATGGCTTGAGCTGAGCGCTCCATCAGCAGTGCGACCACGTCGCCGGGACCCACCCCGTGGCCGGTCAGCTCGTGCGCAAGCCGGTTACCGGCGCCGTCAAGCTGCTGGTAGCTCCACGATTGGCCCGCACACACCAGCGCCACCGCCTCCGGGCTGCGTGCGACCTGCGCACCAAACACTTCCGGAATCGACACCGCTTTTGGTGGGGTGGCGCTCAACGCGGCACGGTTGCCGATCGCATCCAGGCGGGCGTGTTCGGCGGCATCGAGCAGATCGATCGAGCACAACCGCCGCCCCGGATCGGCCACCATTGCCTCCAGCACCTTCTGGAGCCGCGCGATGAGCGCGTCGATGCTGGCCGTGTCGAACACATCGGTGGCGAACTCGATGCGAAGCGCCAATTGGGGTCCGGGAACCGCGATCATGGCCAGCGGGTAATGGGTGTGTTCGCGGCCGGTGATCGCGGTGAGGGTCAGCTCGTGGTCACCAAGGGTCACCGAAGTGTCGATGGGGTAATTTTCGTAGACAAAAAGGGTGTCAAACAGCCTGGCATGACCGGTGATTCGGTGGATGTCGCTTAGCTCTACGTGTTGGTGGTCGAGGGTGTTGTTGTGATTGGTGTGCAGCTGGTGAAGTAATTGGGTGGCGGTGGTGGTCGCGGTCATGCTGGCGCGCACCGCCACGGTGTTGATCAACAAACCCACCATCGATTCCACTCCGGTCAGATCCGGTGGCCGCAGCGCGACCACAGCACCAAACACCACGTCGTGCTGGCCGGTCAGCCAATTCAGCGCCCGCGCCCATGCGGCTTGTAGCACCGTGCTCATCGTGGTGTGGTGGGCCCGCGCCATGGCGGTCAAAGCATCGGTGGTAATCGCAGACAGCGCAAAGCATTTAACGTCTTTGCTGGACATGCCCAGCGGGTCGGGCGGGCCTACCAAGGTAGGTGCCTCCACCTCAGCCAACACCGCACGCCAGGCCGTCAGAGCGCGGTGTTGGTCCTGCCCGTCCAACCAGCACACAAACCTGCGAAACGGCACGGGGGCCGGCAGCAGCTGCCCACCGTAACTGGCCAGGATTTCACCGAGCAGGATCGACAACGACCAACCGCCCAGCACAATGTGGTGGTTAGTCAGCACCAACCGGTGCCGCTCGGGTGCGGTGCGGATCAATAACCCCCGAAAAGGCACCGCCTGGGCCAAATCCATCACGGCGGACCGTTCAGCGACACAGAGTGCCTCGATGCGTTCCTCGGGCCGGCCGTCCTGAGTGAGGTCGAGATATCGCCATACCGGCGCCGGATCGACCGCGATCACCTGTACCGGCTGATCAAGGTCTTGGTAGACGAATCGGGCCGCCAGATTGGGATGGCGGGCGATGACGGTGTGCACGGCGGCACGCAGACGATCGGGATCCAGCCGGCCCGCCAAACGGATCTCGAGCTGCACCGCATATAGGTCATTGCGACCCTGCGTAGTGTTGGCGTGAAACAGCAAACCTTCCTGCAGCGGTGTCAGCGGCAACACATCGGCGATCTGGTATCGCTGGTCAAGCTGGTCGATCTGGTCTTGTGTCAGCTGCAGTGGGGCCAGATCCGATGGGGTCAACCCGCCCCCACCCCGGGCCACGTGCGCGCAGACTCCGACGAGCGCCTCACACCATAGCCGGCTGACCCGCTCAACAGCGCCACGATCCAGCACCGAGGAGGCCCAAGTCCAGGTGGCATGCAATTGCGGGCCGGCGTCAGTGTCGATGGTCGCCGCATTGAGCGCCACGGTATGGGCCAACGCCATCGGTATCGCTGCGCTGGCAAGATCACCAAACAGCTTGTCAGTACCCATGATTCGCCATCCGTCGCCGGCGTCAGCTGCTTCGCCGTCAACCCCGAGGCGGCCCAGGTAGTTAAACCCGATCACAGGATCAGGCCCGCCCAAATCCACGGCGGTGTTCAAGGGGTTCAAATAGCGCAGCACACCATAACCGAGCCCATCCGGCAGCGCGCGCAGCTGTTCTTTGAGTTCCTTGACCAGCGCCCCCAATTCCGCTGCGCCAGTGTGCACGTCGCCCCACTGTAGGCCCCACTGCGGCAGATTCGCCGTCAACGCCACCGGATACTTGCTGGTAAACCAGCCCACCGTGGCCGATAGATCAACGCCCGGGGCCAGGTCTTCTTGACGCCCGTGACCCTCCACATCAACACTGATCGGGCCACTACGGTCCAGGAATTCGCTGAACGCCAACACGAATGCGATCAACAAGACGTCCTGGATACCGGTGTGAAACGCCGACGGCACCGCACCCAACAGCGCCCACGTCGTCTCGATGTCCAACGCCACCGACAGCTGCCCGGCGGTGACATAAGTATCTCTGGCCGGGTCCACCGCGGGCAACACCGGCTCCACCGCCAACACTCGCCGCCACGCGGGCAGCTCGTCGAGAACCGCATCGCTGCGCGCATGCTCGGCCAGGATCGCCGCCCAGCGTTGAAACGACGTGCCTCGCACCGCCAATCGCAGCGGCTGACCGGCCCGACGCTGAGCCCACGCGGTGTTGAGATCGTCCACCAATATCCGCCAGGACACCCCATCGACAGCGACGTGGTGAATCATCATCACCAACTGGGCCGCCGACGACACCCACACCGCGCTGAGCATCCCCCCCGCCGCGGGATCCAAGCGGCGCCGAGCCGCCACCAACGCCTCATCAGAGACCGCGGAAACCGACCGAACGCACCGGCGTGCATCCACGCAACCCGGTGGCCCCACAAACAATGACCAACCGCCGCCGGCCGGGGCGTCTTCGACGCGGGCCCGCAACATGGCATGGCGATCCAGCAACGCCTGCACCAGAACCACCACGTCCGCCTCGCTGACCCCCGGGGGAGCCTGCAGCACCATCGTCTGGTTGAACTGCTCCACCGGGCCACCAATGCCGCGCAGCCAGCACATGATCGGTGTCGGTTCGATCCCACCGACACCCTCATCAACAACATCGTCGCCAACAGCGACCAGCCCGGCCACCCGCGCCAACCGCGCCACCGTGCGTTCGGCGAAAATATCGCGCGGCCGACACAGCACTCCGGCCGCGCGCGCCCGCGCCGCCACCTGCATCGACGAAATGCTGTCTCCGCCCAGATCGAAAAACGAGTCGTCGATCCCAACCCGCTCCAGCCCCAACACCTGGGCGTAAATCCCGGCCAACACGACTTCGACCGGTGTGGTGGGGGCGCGGTAGTGGTCTGTGTTGGTGTAGTCGGGAGCTGGTAGGGCGGCGGTGTCGAGTTTGCCGTTGACCGTTAACGGTAACTGCGGCAGCAGCATCACCCAGGAGGGCACCATATAGTCGGGCAGCCGATCGGCCAACGCCGCGCGCGCCGGGACCGGGTCGATGTCGCCGGTGATGTAGCCGACGAGGCGTTTGTCGCCGGGGCGGTCTTCCCGCGCGATGACGATCGCCTGATCCACTCCGTCCAATTGTGTTAGCGCGGCGGTGATTTCACCGGGTTCGATGCGGAATCCGCGGATTTTGACTTGCTCGTCCGTGCGGCCTACGTAGTGTAGTTGGCCATCGCTGCCCCAACGCACCAAGTCTCCGGTGCGATACATCCGCTTTCCCGCGCCGCCGAACGGGCAGGCCACAAACCGCGACGCGGTCAACGCCGTCCGGCGCCAATACCCGCATCCCACCCCACCACCGGCGATATACAGCTCCCCGACCACACCGGCGGGAACCGCCCGCAACCACGGATCTAGCACAAACAGCGCTGCCCCCGACACCGGTGACCCGATCGGCGGTGTCGCCGAACCGGCCACCAAGGGCGCACTCGACGAGGCGCAGATCGTAGTCTCGGTGGGGCCGTATTGATTGACCATCACGCGACCGGATGCCCAGCGGTCGACCAACTCGCCCGGACACGGTTCACCGCCGACCACCAACGCCGCCGTCTCCAACCCCTGGGGCGATAACACCGCTACCGCCGAAGGGGTTTGGGTGAGCACGGTGACATGTTCGGCGACCAGCAGGGTGTGCAACTCCGCGGGAGAGCGGGTTACGTCGTCGGGGACCACCACCAGTCGTCCGCCGTGGAGCAGCGCGCCGAAGATCTCCCACACCGAGGGATCGAAGCCGTAGGAATGACATTGGCTCCATACCTGTCCGGCCGCTGGCGTCAGATCTCCCGTTAGTGAGGTGAACAGCTGGGTGACGTTGTGATGAGTAACCGCAACACCTTTCGGAGTCCCGGTGGTACCAGAGGTGTAGAGGATGTAGGCGATATCGTCTGCGCCCGCCGCCGGTAGTGCGGTGCAAGGTTGAGTGTCGATAGCGGGGGCCTCACAATCACCGACATCGACGACCACCCGGTCGTGGCCGACGAGTCGTGGGCGCAGGTCGGTGGTGGTGATTACCGCCACCGGCGCGGCGTCTTCCACTATGAACTCCATCCGCGCCTGCGGGTGCGCGGGGTCGATGGGCAGGTACGCGGCGCCGGTTTTCAACACCGCCAGGATCGCGGTGACGGCCTGGGCGCAGCGCTCAAACATCAGGCCGACGACCGCACCTGGACCCGCGCCATGGCTGGCCAGGTAGTGCGCGAGCCGGTCGGCCGCTGCATCGAGCTCGGCATAGGTCATGGCCTTGCCGTTGAATGTTAGCGCGACCGCCTGGGGTGTGCGCGCTACCTGCTCGCTGAATAGCTGCGGGATCGATTGTGGTCGTGGCGAATTCGTGGCGAGTACGGCGCGGTTGCCGATCTGATCGAGGTGGCTGTGTTCGGCCGTGTCGAGCAGATAGACCGATGACAGTCGCCGCCCGGGGTCGGTCAGCGCGGTTTCCAACAGTCGCTGCAGTCGTTGGATTAGTGTGTGGATGGTGGCGGCGTCGAAGACATCGGTGCGGTATTCGGCTATGCCGGTGATGCCGGCGAATTCGCCGGTGCTGGTGTGGTGTTCGGTCAGGGACAGGACCAGGTCCATGCGGGCCGTGTCCGTACCTACGGGTATGGAGGTGATGTCGAGGTCGCCCAACGCCAGGGCGGCAGGAGTGGTATTTTGCCACGCCACCATCACTTGAATGAGGGGGTGGTGGATCAACGATCGGGTTGGGTTGAGCCGTTCCACCAGTACTTCGAAGGGCACGTCCTGGTGTTCGAAGGCTTCTAGACTGCGTGTGCGTACCTGGGCGAGCAGGTCGACGAAGCTGGGGTTGCCGGCCAGCTGCACCCGCAACACCAAGGTGTTGACGAACATGCCGACCAGGCCGTCGAGGGCCGGGTCGCCGCGGCCGGCTACCGGGACGCCGATTGCGATATCGCTAGTGTTAGCTAGTGCTGAAAGCAAGGCGGCACAGGCGGTTTGGATCACCATGAAACTGGTGGCGTGGTGTTCGTGGGCTACCTGGGCGACCGCTTGGGCCAGCTCTGCTGGCCACTGGAATTGCATGTGCGCGCCGTGGTGATCCGCGTTGGACGGATAGGGACGATCGGTGGGCAGTTCAAGGCGTTGGGGCATGCCGGCCAGGGTTTGTTCCCAGTAGGCCAGCTGGGCGGAGATGCCGCTGTTGGGGTCGGCCAGCTCACCGAGAGCCTCGCGCTGCCACAGGGTGTAGTCGACGTACTGCACCGGCAGCGCCGACCAGGCCGGGGCTTGTCCGTCGCACCGGGTGGCATAGGCCGCTGCCAGATCGCGGGTAAGTGGGGCCAGCGACCACCCATCGGCGGCGATGTGGTGGATCACCAGCATCAGCACGTGGTTGTGGTCGCCGACCCGAAACAGCCGTGCCCGGATCGGGATTTGGGTTGCCAAATCAAAGCTGCGCCGCGCCGCCGTCGTGAGGGCGGCGTGCAGCTGGTCCGGCGACCATCCGCCTGCCTGGATGATCTGCCATTCGAGCTGTGCGTGCTCGACGGGTAGCACCACTTGTTGGGCTATCCCGTCGACGGCGCGAAATACCGTGCGCAGGCTCTCATGGCGGGCCACTACGTCGGTGAGGGCCGAACCCAATGCCTCGGCGTTGAGTCCACCGGTCACCTGAAATGCGCAGGCGACGTTGTACATCGGGGAGGGCCCCTCGAGTTGATCGAGAAACCACAACCGCTGCTGGGCAAACGACAACGGCACCACCGCCGGCCGCACACCTACCGCCACCAACGGCGCGCGCCCGGCACCACCCCGACCCACCCTCGCCGCCAGCTGCGCCACCGTGGGCGCTTCGAACAGGGCGCGGACCGAAAGATCGGCATCGAGTGTGGTGTTGAGCGCGGCGATGACCCGCATCGCCGACAGTGAATCCCCGCCCAGCGCGAAAAACGAGTCGTCGATCCCGACCCGCTCGAGCCCCAACACCTCGCCAAACAGTGCGGCCAACACCTGCTCGTGCTGATCACGCGGCCCGCGATAGCCTGCGGCGCTGAGGAATTGGGGGGCCGGTAGCGCCCGTCGATCCAGTTTGCCGTTGACCGTTAACGGCACCGAGTCGATGATCATGACCGCCGCCGGGATCATGTACTGCGGGAGCCGGTCGGCGGCGAATCGCCGTAGCTCGGTGACGAGTTCGGTCGCGGTGGGGTCGTTGACGTAGTCGGCCAAAGACCCTGCCGGGGTGGTTGGCAGGTACAGGTCCGAGGGCGCTGCTTGGGTGGTTTGGGTGTAGATCAGGTCCATCAGGCCAGGGGTGGGTGACCAGGTCACCGCGGTGGTGTAGCCCAATTGCTGTCCCAGCAGATAACACTCGTGTGGCAAGACCGTCTCGGGGGCGGGCAGGCCCGCGCGTAACTGGGCCAGCGGCACCTCGTCGTGCGCCTGGGTCAGCGTGTGGGTCAGTGCCACATCGGGCCAGATCCCGCCGTGGGGTACCCCGCTGATCCGCAACCCCGACGGCTGTTGGGACTGCAGGTGCTGGCCCAGGCTGGCCAGACTGGCGAACTGCTGCCAGGGTTGGCTCGGCAGGTCGGCACGAGACTGGACGGCTACCGGTGCTTTACGCAACACCACCTCGTATCGGTAGGCGCTGAGTTCGTTGACCGCTTGCATGCGTTTGAGTTGCACGTCCACTGCGCCGATCTCGTCAAGACGTTGAGGCAGCGTGGTGAAAAACTCTGGGGCCACCAACAATTCCTGCTCGGCCAAGATCTCGCGGCGCACCCGCTCACGCACTACGCCCGCGGTGTCCGCACCCGTAATCTGCGCAGCCACCATTCCGGTGCTAAACGCGGACAACAACGCCAGATTGCGCACGTCACCGATAAAGATCGCGCCACCGGGAGCCAGCAGCCGCATCGCGGTCTCGATTACATCCAGCAGGTACCCCGCGCTGGGGAAATACTGAATCACCGAATTCAGCACCACCACATCGAAATAACCCGCCGGCAGGCCGTCGGTCACATCGGCGGGCTGTGCTGCCAACCGCACCCGATCCGACCACGACTGGGCGGCCACCTGTGTGTGCAACCTACTGATCCTGGCCGCCGAAAGGTCCGTGCCCCAATACTGTTCACACTGCGGGGCAAGCTCGGCCAGCAACAACCCCGAGCCCACCCCAATCTCCAACACCCGCTGCGGATTTAGCTCCCGGATCCGCTCGACTGTCGCCGCCCGCCACTGCCGCATCTCCTCCAGCGAGATCGGCTGGCCGGTATAACTACTATTCCAGCCCCCGAAGTCTTGCCCCAACTCCGCTGAGGCACCCGCATACAACCCGCCATACAGCTGCTGCCACCGGCCGACCAGCTCGGCCTCACGCTCGGGTTCACGCGCCAGCGTCGCCTCGCGATCGAGCACCACATAACCCACCAACTGCTCGCCATGCGGAGCGACGACCGCTTGAGCCACCCGCGGATGCGCCGTCAGTACGGCCTCGACTTCACCGGGCTCGATGCGGAACCCGCGAACCTTGACCTGATCATCAGCGCGCCCGACAAACTCCAACGCCCCCTGGGTATTCCAACGCACCACATCCCCGGTCCGATACATCCGGGAACCGGCCGGCCCGAACGGGCACGCTACAAACCGCGACGCCGTCAACCCCGGCTGACCCCGATACCCCTGCGCCACACCGGCAC
>NZ_OCVX01000099.1 GCF_900232995.1 Mycobacterium simulans | reverse complement strand
ACCGCCCACACCTCAGTCGTGAGTCTCTTTTGTTTTTTGACAGCTCGCGCCGCCCCCGGAACTCTCCCAAGGGAGTCCGCCCGCCAGCGCCAGATGTGTATAAGAGCCACCGCCCCCACCGCTTCCGCCGATGCCACCGTTTCCGGCGTTGCCACCAGCCCCACCGTCACCGAACAGCAGCCCACCATGGCCGCCGGCGCCGGCATTGCCGCCATTACCGCCGCGGCCGGCCCCGACCGTCCCCATCGCGCCGTCTCCGCCTTGCCCGCCGGCCCCGCCGGCGCCCCACAGGCCGGCGGACCCGCCAGCACCACCGGCACCGCCGGCAACTCCAAAGGCAGTTGATGTGCCGCCGACACCGCCGGCACCGCCGTTGCCGAATAGCCACCCGCCGGCGCCGCCATTACCGCCTGCCGCGCCGGCACCGCCGCCGCCCCCAAGGCCGCCACTGCCGATCAACCCGGCAGCGCCGCCGTTGCCGCCGGCCACCCCCGCGGTCGTGCTGGTACCGCCGTTGCCGCCGTTGCCGTACAGCAAACCACCAGCCCCGCCGTTTTGCCCCGGCCCGCCGTTAGCGCCATCACCGATCAGCGGGCGCCCGAGCAGGGCCTGGGTGGGCGCATTGATGACGCCCAGGAAGTCCTGCGGCACACTCTGGGCGGCGTTCAATGCCTCGGTGGCCGCGTATGTGCTGCCGGCACCCGCCATTGTCTGCACGAACTGCTGATGAAACTGTGCCGCCTGGGCGCTGAGTACCTGGTAGGCCTGGGCGTGTCCGGAAAACAGTGCGGCTATGGCCGCCGACACTTCGTCAGCGCCGGCAGCCGCCACAGCTGTCGTCGGTGCCGCCGCTGCCACAGCGGCCTCGTTGAGCATCGAACCAATGCCAGCTAGATCTGCAGCGGCCTGCGTCAGGAACTCCGGTGCAGCAAACAAAAATGCCATTACTGTCCTTCTCGGTTTCCCCCCGATCGGCCAGTCGAACACGTAGATGGTATCGCGCTCGATGCTTTTTGAATGGGCTTTTGCCCAGGTAGCTTGGGCTATTCCGCTGAGGGCGCTACGGCAGAATGCACAAGCTCAGGCAACGCCGGTGTGCACTCTGCACAGGCCTGGCAAACCTCGGACCGTGGGCAACAAAGGCCGGTGCGGGGTCGCGCACCGCAACGCCAGGCGGTGGCCACCCCGCATCGGCGGGAAGGGGAGCTACGCCGCCAGTCGGCGCACTCCCAGGTACTGCAGGCCCGCGAACGCCGCGGTGTACACACCGCTGGCCAGCGTCGCGGCCACCCCGGTTGCGGTCATAGGCACTAGCTCAGCGGCGACGATCGCCGCCAGCGTGTACACGATGTTTGCCACAACGACGCCGATCCCGGCGCGACGCAAGTTGGGCAACGCGGCGAGGCAGAACACCGCCAGGCCGTACAGCACGAAGAAAGCGCCCATGCTGTATTCCTGGCCGGACGTTAGGCCGGTCAACCTCGAGATCGGATCGGCGGCCACCGCGACGACCAGACCCATCAGTCCGGTCAAGGTGGCGTCGAGGCGCATTGCGAAGCGCAACAGCGAGTCCGTCGAGTCGTTGAGGGGCCGGGTTGTCGGACCGGAAATTGCGGTCATGTCGGTTCTCCTTGCGAGGGCGATTAGGTCGAACACGTTTGAGCGTGCCGTCGCAGCACTGCCAGATCGACGCATGGCACTGCCAATTACTGCCACTCCCTCAATGACCAGCTACTTCGACGGGCTATTCCCATCGAGCGCCCATTGGCGTGGTTAGACCGCGGTTGCCTCGACGAGGCTGTATGGCGACGCCGTTTCGACCACCCGCGTCATGTGGAAGCCGGCGCGGTCCAGAAGTTGCCCGTATTCGGTGGCGGTGCGTTCACGACCGGGAACGACCACCAACATTTCCAGATCGACCCACTTGCCCGTAAATTCGCGGTCGTGTGGGGGAATTACGAACTCGACGAGCAGCACCTTCTTGCCCGCACCCGCGGCGGTACGCACGTTGCGAAGAATGCGCACCGCGTCGTCGTCGGACCAATCGTGGATGATGTTCTTCAGTACATAGGCGTCGCCACCGTCGGGTATGTCTTCGTCGAAAAACGATCCTTCTTCGACCCGCACCCGGTCGGCGACATGGTTTTCCCGCAACACTTCCGGGGCTCCTGTCACCACCTGAGGTAGGTCGAACAGGACCCCGCGGGCAGCCGGGGTGGCAGCCAAGATTGCCGCTAAGAGCCGACCGTGTCCGCCGGCGACATCGACGATCGTCCCGTAGGAGCTGAAGTCGTAGGCGGCAATCACCGGTGCGATCGACAGTTCGGATGTGCTCGTCATGGCTCGATTGAAGATTTCGGCGAGTTCCGGTTCGTCAGCCAAGTAGTCGAACGCGGGCTTACCGCGCAATTCGGGGACGACGGGACGGCCGGTCCGGACCGCCTGCGTCAGCCGGCTCCAGTGCTCACGATGCTGGGGAGAACCCACCCATCTGGCCATTCCGGCCAACGACACTTCGGCGTCACTCCGCAGCGTGTCGGCGAGCGGGGTCAAGTCGTAGCGACCATCGCGGCGTTGCCGGAAAATACCGCGCCCGACCAAGGCCCGGAGCAGTCGACTGACGGCATCCGCATCGGCGTTGACCGCGATGGCCAGCTCCTCGGCCGACAGTGGCCCCTTGGCGAGCGCGTCGGCGATGCGAAGGTCCGACGCACTGGTGATCGCCTGCGCCGCCCACGCCTCCACGATCATTTCCATCATCGCGACGTGCGGCGGCACCATGCGTCGGTGCAGACGTTCGAGGTGGTGTCGAGCAAATTCGATCGCCCGCACCACTTTCGCTGGCGGAAGTTTCGACGAAGACATTGCTATCCCCCTCACATCGTCGAGAAGCGACAAATACGGACCCGGCGGCCCGATCATTGCCAGGCTAGCTGCCCAGGGCGACTGCGCTCCGCCGTGGTTGAGGAAAATTTGCGCGCATGCACCGGTCATGTGGGTGGTCGGTAGCAGTTGTCCGCCGGATCGGACGGGTTGATGCTGGAGAGGTGTTTCGGTGGACCCCGGTCGGACTATGTTGCCGGTGAGCCCGCAGGCTAGCTTGGGGTGGAGGGCACGATCGTTTGTCCACGGGAACCGTGGAATGTTGCCTTGGAGCACGAGTGTCAGATTCCTGTTTTACCCGCCCTCCCCGGAACACGCACCCGCACAAGGGGATAACAATCTCGGGAGAGGCGACATGTGATGGATGTGATACATCCGCGATGCGCGGGAATTGACTGCTCGAAGAAGGACGCAAAGGTCTGCGTCCGAATCCAAGGTGAAGGTCGACGCAAGAAGTCGGCGACGGTGACCACCTGGGGCTCGACGACCGCGCAAATCCTGGCGTTGCGTGAGCATCTGGTCGCGGCGAACGTCAGCTGCGTGGTCATCGAGTCCACCAGCGATTACGTGCGACATGAGGGTGCATGAGTGAAGTAGGAGGCACCGTTTGGAGGTTCGGCTGATGCCGTAGGTGTAGTACTCGGGCCAGTGCGCGAAGGCCTGTCTCCGCCTCGGCGTGCTCTGCGGGTAACTGCGGGGTGCGAAGCCCGGGGTAAAAGCCGAAGCGGTTCCCGTTCCATCCGGGGGCTGCGGGCAAGGAGAAGACTGGCGGGAAGCCAGCGTGCTTCCCGGCTCCGGAGCGGCATCCAGTCGTCCTGGGGTGATGGGTGAACGCAAGTAAACCCCTGATGACGCCTCGTGAAGGTGACCCCCGCCGATGGGATGTGTCAGCGGGGCCGTAGGGACTGGCCGCCGGAAAGCGGCGGGGGCCGGCCGGAGGGGAATCGCCGGTCGGGAGCGCACCACCGTCCCCGGGGGAAAGGGGGCACCCTGCCCGGTCGAATCTTGTTCATGCACAACATGACAACCCCGCTGGGGTCCGGCGGTATGCGTCCGGTAGGCCAACCGTGAGGAAGGTGCAACTCCCCAGCGGGCGCAGGATGACCCAAGAAGCCAACGCCGACGCGCCGAAAGGCGACGGGAAACCGCCAACCGCGTGATCTGGCTCCTCCGCCGGATGGCTGGCGCATAACCGGTCGGATACGGGCGTGCTGCCCGGCCCGAAAGGGAGCTGACGTGGGTCGGGTGAGCCTGTGATGACCAGACGATCGGAGACTCCAGAACCGATGGGCAAGTTGGACACCGGGACGGTGAACGGACCTGAGGACGAGATCATCGACTGGGACGCCGTGGATTGGCGTCGGGTTGAGGATGACGTACGGAGACTGCGGCGACGAATCTTCACGGCGACGCAGGCGGGGGACCTCAAGCGGGTCCGCAATCTGCAGAAACTGATGCTTGGCTCCCGCGCCAACGCTCTGCTGAGCGTGCGGCGGGTCACCGAGCTCAACGCTGGCCGCAAGACGGCCGGGGTCGACGGCAGGGTCGTGCTCGCGGGATGGGAAAAGGCCGAGATGGCCACCTGGCTGCAGCGCGACACCACCACATGGAGACCCCGACCGGTCAAGCGGGTGTTCATTCCGAAGAGCAACGGAAAACGGCGCGGCCTCGGGATTCCCGTGATTGCCGATCGGGCGCTGCAAGCGCTGACGGTTAATGCATTAGAACCCGAGTGGGAGGCCCGGTTTGAGTCCCGATCGTATGGGTTTCGACCGGGCCGTAGCTGTCAGGACGCGATGCAGGCGATCTTCGTGACCGCTCGCGGCGCGACCTGCAAACGCGTGTGGGCGCTCGACGCCGACTTGGCCGCCGCGTTCGACCGCATCGATCATGCCCATCTTCTCGCCCAGCTCGGCTCGTTCCCCGCGAGGGGAATGATCGCGGCCTGGCTACGCGCGGGGCTGATCGATCAAGGTCGATTCGCACCGACCGAGGAAGGCAGCCCACAAGGCGGGGTGATCAGCCCGTTGCTGATGAACGTTGCCCTACACGGAATGGAACAGGCCGCCGGAGTCCGCTACATCCGCACCGGCACCAATGCCGGAACGGCGCGGCCGGGCTCCCCGGTGCTGATCAGATACGCCGATGATCTGCTGGCCCTGTGCCACTCGCGGGAACAGACCCACCAGGTCAAGGCGCAGCTCACGGAGTGGCTGCGGCCCCGGGGACTGACCTTTAACGAGGACAAGACCCGTATCGTGCACCTCGATGACGGGGTGGACTTCTTGGGGTTCAACATCCGCCGCTACCGCAACAAGCTGCTGATCAAACCGAGCAAGGCGGCCGTGAAACGGATCCGGGCACGGCTGACCGCCGAGATGCGAGCACTGCGGGGCCACAACGCCCAGATGGTGCTCATCCGGCTCAACCCGATCATCCGGGGATGGTCAGCCTTTTACCGACACTGTGTGTCGGCCCGGGTGTTCGATGCGCTCGACGATCACGTGTGGAAGCTCACTGACAAGTGGGCCAGATTCACCCATCCGCACAAGGGTCGGCGCTGGATCGTGTCCCGTTACTTCGGCGCGTTCCACCCGTCGAGGCGCGACCGCTGGGTATTCGGTGACCGCGACAGCGGCGCCTACCTGGTCAAGTTCGCCTGGACGGCGATCACCCGGCACACCCTGGTCAAGGGCTGGGCGTCCCCGGACGACCCTGCCTTGGCCGACTACTGGGCGGCCCGGCGCCGCCGCGGGAGACCCCCGCTGGCCCGGGCGCGGGCGCGACTGATTCGCTTGCAGCGCGGACGCTGCCCGCTCTGTGGCCAGCTACTGCTGCATGCCGAGGTCGAGCCGCAACACCCCGACGAGTGGGAGCAGTGGATCACTGCCACCGCTAAGGCGATCCGCCACCAGGCGATCATCGTCGACTCGGGGCCAGAGTCATTGGGTTACACCGCGTTCCGCCTCATCCACACACACTGCCGAGGCCGTCATCCAGACCGCACTGGCGTGCACCAGCACTCTGCTATCCCGACTGAGGAGCCTTCGGGGCTTGCTTGAGCCGGTTGC
Source organism: Mycobacterium simulans (assembly GCF_900232995.1). Classification (GTDB taxonomy): domain Bacteria; phylum Actinomycetota; class Actinomycetes; order Mycobacteriales; family Mycobacteriaceae; genus Mycobacterium; species Mycobacterium simulans. The sequence goes on along the minus strand of NZ_OCVX01000099.1, from coordinate 2,875 downwards.
TTGGAAAGCGGGCATGGCCGGTTCTTAGGGGGCTCCGGCGCGGCGACGCGCCGGAGCTACCCGACTGGAAACCGTTCTACTACCTGCTCGACGATGAACTGAACGTGGTGCTGGTCAACGCGGCGCAAGTACGCAACGTGCCCGGCCGCAAGAGCGACGTGTCGGATGCGGCGTGGCTGGCCGATCTGGGTGCGCACGGCCTGGTGAAGGCGTCGTTCGTGCCGCCAGCGCCTATCCGGGCGTTGCGGGATCTGACACGCACCCGCACCGTGATCACCCGCGAACGCACCCGGGAGGTGCAACGGTTGGAGAAACTGCTCGAAGACGCCGGCATCAAACTATCCTCGGTGGCCGCCGAGATCACCGGTGTGTCCGGCAAGGCGATGCTCGAGGCGCTGATCGGCGGGCAGCGCGACCCGGCGGTGCTCGCCGATCTGGCCCAACGCCGGATGCGGTCGAAGATCCCGGCCCTTACCGAGGCGCTGACCGGACGGTTCACCGACCACCACGCGTTCATGACGCGACTGTTTCTGGATCGCATCGACGCCCACAACGCCGACATCGCCCGCCTAGATGCCCGCATCGAGGAAGCGATCCAGCCTTTTCGAGCGGCCCGGGACTTGTTGACGAGCATCCCGGGCTTCCCGGATCGTGGCTGAGGTGTTCATCGCCGAGACCGGTGCGGACATGAGCGTGTTCCCCACCGCCGGGCACCTGGCGTCGTGGGCGGGTCTGTCACCGGGATCCAACGAGTCCGCCGGACGAGTCAAATCCACTACGACCAGACCCGGCAACCGCTACCTCAAGGGCGCTCTCGGGATCGCGGCGCTCTCGGTTGCACGCTCCAAGAACACCTACTTCTCCGCGAAGTACCACCGGATCGCCACCCGACGCGGCCCGATGCGCGCCATCGTCGCCGTCGAACACGCCATGGTGATCGCCGCCTGGAATCTGCTCATCAACGGCGACTTCTACCGCGACCCTGGGCCCAACTACTACACCGCACGCCAACCCGCTCAAACCAAGGCACGAGCAATCAACCAACTCGAAACCCTCGGATACCGAGTCATACTCGAACCACTCACCCAAACCGCGTAACCCACCATCAACCGGGTCACCACTTGTGGTCACCTCAATTTTCGTGTCAGTCGCTGGAAACGGCCACCCGTCCGCGCAAGTCGGCGGCGATGAGCCGAGCCGCGGCGTTTTGCCAGTTGTGCAGCGAGCGCTGCGGCACCTCGGTAACCAACCACTGCCAAGCTTGCCGCGCCGTGGGATCCAAACCGGCGGCGGTCGCGTTCTGTGCGTACGCTCGCACGCCGACGACGTAGGGGAAGTACAGCGAGTTGTAGTAGCGCCACTGCTCGGTCGTCCCGAACTCGCGGCCGTCGCGTGGCTTGAGTCGCCCGATGCCGTCGGCGAGAACTGCCTTGAGTTCGTTGGCCCGCTCCACCGGGTGGTCGGGTGCGCCGCGGGCGGCCAACCGCTCATCGATCACGGGCAACGCGGTCAGCGGGCTGGCGACCAGTTTGGTCAGGTCACCATAGTGGCCCAGCGCGCGGCGGGTGAGCCGGACAAAGGTGTCGTCGTCGACGTCGTCGAGCGGATTGTCCGACCGCAGCGGCAGTGCTGCCCCGGTGTGCCGCAGCGCGGCCCGGTCGGCGCGCAACCTGGGGGACCTCGAGAACGCCAGCCGGTCCAGCAGCCCAGCCAGCGGGTCGGCCAGCACCTGCACCGTGATCGCGACCGCCAGGCTGGTGAACAGCAGCACGGTCAGCGGAGTCCGAGCGGCGGGCGCATTGTGGGTTACCGCCAAACCGATCAACGCCTGGCCGCCGAAGAGCACTGCCACCACCACCGAGCCGGCGAACGAGCGCAGCATGTCGGCGCGCAGTGCCTGGCCCTCGTCGAAGGCGTCCCAAAGAGCAACCGCGACGCCGAGTGCCAGCACGTCGAATCCCGTCGACGCCAGGGCCAGCCAGCTGGGCAGCAGACCCAACGGAATGATCAGAATGGCATTGCTCAGCGAGAAAAACAGCGTCGCAACAACCACCACGCCGGCGACCGACGCGGGCTGAGCCGGCCGCCGCAAGGCAAAAGCCATCGCGGCAAGCGTCGATATCGAGATCACTGCGAACATCACCCAGTGGCCCGCCCGCAGTGGGCCGTTGACGCTGCCGGCCATCGCCGCGCCGAACAGGGCCACCGCGCCGGCTCCGCTGACCAGCAGTAGCTCGCCGGTGCGCGCCCGCCAGCTGTCGCACGGCCGGGACAGCTCCACAAGCACCGCGAACCACGCCACGCCAGGGATAGCTACAAGGTAAATCTCGATCTGGCTGAGCAGCTGGGCGTGCGCAGCGCTGGTTGTCCGCACCGCGTCCAGGGCCACTACCAGCGCGAAACCGCACAGCCCGATCGCCGCTAGCGCGAGCACCGGCTTGCGTGGATCACGGGCCAACAGGTACAGCCCGAGCCACCCGCTCAGCGTGAACACCACCGCCGACAGCGCAGCCATGCGTCCAGTGTGTCACGGGCTTGGGGGCTCGCCAGCTATCCGTGCGCCCCGGGTAGGCCGAAGAGCGTCCCACCCTTGCCACCGGCGGCGCCACCGCCGGTCGACCCGGTGCCCGTCCCGCCGGTACCGGCGGCCCCGCCGGCGCCACCGGCCCCGCCATTGCCGATCAGCTGGGCGTCGCCGCCGCTGGCGCCGTTGCCGCCATCCCCGCCTTTGCTGCCGTTGAAGAAGCCGGATTGGAGGCCGCCGGTACCACCGGCCCCACCGGCGCCGCCGGTCCCGCCGTCGCCGTACAGCATCCCGCCAGCCCCGCCGCCGCCGGCATCGCCACCGTTACCGGCGTCCCCGCCGGTACCGTTG
>NZ_OCVX01000098.1 GCF_900232995.1 Mycobacterium simulans | reverse complement strand
CCGTTGCCGCTGCCACCGTCGGCGCCCTTGCCACCGTTGCCGCCCTGGCCGCCGGTGTTGGCGGCCAGGGCGGCAACGGTGGCAAGGGCGCCGACGGTGGCAGCGGCAACGGCGGCCACGGCGGCAACGCCGGCGCCGGCGGCAACGGCGGCAACTCCGGCAACAGCACTGGCGTCGCGGGCCTTGCGGGTGGCGCCGGCGGTGCCGGCGGCAATGGCGGCGGTACCAACGCCGCCGGTGAACACGGCGGCAGCGGTGCTGCGGGCGGTACCGGCGGCAACGGGGGCGCTGGCACCACGGGCGGGGCCGGCGGTGCCGGCGGCGACGGCGGCGCCGGTGCCAGCGGTGGCTCTCTCAGTACTGGCCAGTCCGGCGGTGCCGGCGGCAACGGCGGTGCCGGCGGCAACGGCGGCACCGGCTCCACCGGTAACGGCGGTGCTGGTGGCGCTGGCGGACACGGCGGCGGTGGCGGCAACGGCGGCGGCGGCGACGCTGGCTCCGCCGGCTCGGGCGGCAATGGCGGCAAGGGCGGCGACAGCACCGCTGCCGCCGGCACCGGCGGCAAGGGCGGTGCGGGCGGTGCCGGCGGCACCGGCGGTGCCACCAATGGCAACGCTCACGGTGGCAACGGCGCTGGCGGTGGCAATGGCGGCGCCGGCGGCAGCGGCAACACGGGCGGCGCCGGCGGTGCCGGCGGCCACGGCGGCTTCGGCGGCAGCGGGGGCACCGGCAGCGGTATCGGCGGCGGCCACGGCGGCAACGGCGGTAATGGTGGTGCCGGCGGCAAGGGCGTCGTTCTCGGTGGCGCCGGTGGTGCGGGTGGTGACGGCGACCACGGTGGCCCGGCCACCAACGCAGGTAGCGGCAGCGCCGGTGGTAATGGCGGTTCCGGCGGCAGCGGTGGCGCCGGGGGTAATGCCACCGGCCTGGGAGGCAAGGGAGGCGCCGGCGGTAACGGCGGCAACGGCAGCTTCGGCGACACCAGCGGCCCCGGCGCCGCCGGAGTCACGGGCGCTTCAGGCGGCGCCGGCGGCCACGGCGGTGCGGGCGGCAGCAACCCCAACGGCTCCGGCGGCGACGGCGGCAACGGCGGCCACGGCGGCGCCGGGGGCAATGGCGGGACCTCGGGACTCGCTGGCAACGTCGGCGGCTCCGGCGGTGCTGGCGGCAGCGGCGGCGCCGGCGGCAGCGGCGGCAATAACGTCGGCGACGTGGGCGGCAAGGGCGGTGCCGGCGGCAACGGCGGCTCCGGCGTCGGCGGCGGCATCAACGCCAAAGGCGGCAACGGCGCCGGGGGCGGCTCCGGCGGTGCCGGTGGCAGTGGTTACGTGGGCGGTGCCGGCGGTAACGGCGGCTCCGGTGGCTCCGGCGGCGCCAACGGCGCCACCACCAGCCTTGGGCTCGTGTCTGGTAGCGGCGGTAGCGGCGGCAAGGGCGGTATGGGCGGCGCCGGCATCGTCCTCGGCGGTCACGGCGGCAACGGCGGCACCGGAGGCACCGGAGGCCACGGGGGCGGCACCACCGGCGGGAACGGCGGCAACGGCGGCACGGGCGGTGGCGGCGGCAACGCCGCCGCCGGCGGCACCGGTGGCGATGGCGGCGACGGCGGCGACAGCGGCGCCGGCGGCGGTACCGGCAGCGCGCTCGGTCTCGGCGGCGACAGTGGCGTCAGTGGCGCTGGCGGCGCCGGCGGCTTCAGCGGCGCCAAAGCCCCCACGGTCGGGCCCGGGGGCAGTTCGGGCCCCAACGCGAACGTCGGGACGACACCGGGGGGCGCCGCACCCGGCGGCAGCGGCGGCCTCGGCGCAACGCCCTGATCACCGGACGACAGCGATGTTGAGAACGCCCAGAGAAAGGATGGTGGCATGAACTTTGCGGTTCTGCCGCCAGAAGTCAACTCCCTGCTGATATATAGCGGGGCGGGTTCGGAACCCCCGCTAGCCGCGGCGGCGGCCTGGGGTGGGCTGGCCGCCGAGCTGGGCTCGGCGGCCGCGGCTTTCGGGTCGGTTACTTCGGGACTGGCCGGTGGGGTATGGCAGGGACCGTCGTCGGGTGCGATGGTGGCGGCGGCCGCCCCGTACCTGGGGGGGGTGAGTGCGGCGGCGGCTTCGGCCGAGTCGGCGGCCGGGCAGGCGGGGGCGGTAGTCAGTGTGTTTGAGGCGGCGTTGGCCGCGACGGTCGACCCGTTCGTCGTTGCGGCCAATCGGTCCCAGTTCGTCTCGCTGGCGTTATCGAATTTGTTCGGGCAGAACACGCCGGCGATCGCGGCAGCCGAGTTCGACTACGAGCTGATGTGGGCCCAAGACGTGGCCGCGATGCTGGGCTATCACGCCGGCGCGTCGGCGGCCGCGTCGGCGTTAGCGCCCTTTGTCCAACCGTTGGGGAGCCTGGCGGCCGCCGCCGAACCGGGCAAGTCGCTCGCCGTCAATCTGGGCTTAGCCAACATCGGCACGTTCAACGCGGGCAATGCCAACATCGGCAGCTACAACCTGGGGTTCGGCAATATCGGCGACTTCAACCTGGGTGGCGGCAATAGCGGCCGCAGCAACGTGGGGTTGGGCAATGCCGGGTGGGGCAACTTTGGGTTCGGGAATTCGAAGGGTGCTGCCAACATTGGTTTCGGTAATGTCGGCAGTAACAACTTCGGCTTTGCGAATATGGGCGTGGGCAACGTCGGGTTCGCCAATACCGGTTCTGGGAATATCGGTATCGGGTTGAGTGGTGACAATCTGACCGGGATCGGTGTTTTCAATACAGGTAGCGGCAATGTTGGGTTGTTCAATTCGGGTACCGGTAATGTTGGGTTTTTCAACTCCGGTACCGGGAACTGGGGTGTGTTCAATTCGGGGAGCTACAACACCGGTGTTGGTAATTCGGGGATTGGCAGCACGGGGTGGTTCAACGCCGGTGGTTTTAACACGGGTCTGGTCAACGCGGGCAATTACAACACCGGCAGTTTCAATGCGGGTGACGCCAATACCGGCGACTTCAATCCGGGCAGCATTAATACCGGCTGGTTCAACACCGGTGATATCAATACCGGGGTGGCCAACTCCGGCAACGTCAACACCGGAGCCTTCATCTCGGGCAACTACAGCAACGGCGTCTTGTGGCGGGGCAATTACGAGGGGCTGATCGGGCCCTTCTCCTCCGGATGGCAAATTCTTCCCGAAATTCCCCTCAGCCTCGATATAAACGGTGGTGTCGGCGCCATCACCATCGAGCCAATCCACATTCTTCCCGAAATCCCGATCAACATCAACGAAACCTTCTACCTTGGCCCCTTGGTCGTCCCGCCCATCAACGTCCCGGCAATTTCGCTGGGCGGCACCATACCAAATCTTTCGATCGGCCCAATCAAAATCAATCCCATCATCCTTTGGCCCGCTCAACACATCGATCTTTTCGACTACACCCTAACGTTCACCTGGCCCCTCTCGACCATAACAATCCCCCAAATCCATCAGATCTCACTCAGCCCTACCCCCGTTCCCGAAACCTTGATCGGCCCAATACATATCAATACCGGCTTTTCCATCCCGGTGACCTTCGCCATTAGCACCCCAGCCCTCACCCTTTTCCCGAATGGCGTCAGTATTCCCGACACACCGCTCTCCCTGACTCTTGGCGTTACGGCCGGCACCGACGCCTTCACCATCCCGGGATTTTCGATTCCCGAGCAACCGCTTCCGCTGACGATCAACGTGGTTGGCCATATCGACGCCCTGAGCACCCCGAAAATCACCATCGACAACATCCCGTTGCACCTCCACGCCACCGGCCACGCGGGCCCCGTCGGCATCGCCGGCGTCAACATTCCGGCGTCGCCCGGGTTCGGGAATTCAACGACCACCCCGTCGTCGGGTTTCTTCAACACCGGTGCCGGTGGGGTTTCGGGATTCGGGAACGCCGGCGCACACGTGTCGGGCTGGTTCAACCAGACCCCCCAGACCACGCAGTCGTTGCTGGGGATGGCTTCGGGTTACTTCAACGCCGGCACGCTGGTGTCGGGTATCGGCAATGTCGGCACGCACTTGTCGGGAGTGTTGTCGGGGGGCGGCCTGGCCGGCGGCAACATCGGCAGCAACAACTTCGGGTTGGGTAATGCCGGCAGTGACAACCTCGGCCTTGCGAATATGGGCGTGGGCAACATCGGGATCGGCAACACCGGCAACGGGAATATCGGTATCGGATTGACCGGTGACAACCTGACCGGGATCGGTGGCTTCAATTCGGGCAGCGGCAATGTCGGGTTGTTCAATTCGGGTACCGACAATGTCGGGTTCTTCAACTCCGGTACCGGGAACTCTGGGTTGTTCAATTCGGGGAGCAACAACACCGGCATCGGTAACTCGGGGATTGCCAACACCGGCGTCTTCCTCACGGGTGACCACACCTACGCCCCGGGCCCAGTGGTCTTCTCCCCCCCAACGCTTTTCACCATTTCTCAAATTCCGATTGACCTCCAGCTGGTCGGCGGGATAGGTCCCATCCACGTCGAGCCCATTCCCGTTCCCGAATTCAACGTGGAAATCACCGGCGGATTCCTCGGGCTCCGCGAATTCACCCTCCCACAGATCACCATTCCCGCGATTCCCATCCACGTGACGGGAACCGTCGGCCTCCAGGGTTTCCACGTGTCTCCCACGGTTCTTCTTGCGGGGTTGGACACCAGCGCAACCATCTTCATGAACCCGGTCAGCTTGCCGAGCCCGTTCGTCACGATCGATCAGTACGGCCCGCCCTTGGGGCCGCCCGGCGCAAGATTCCCCGTCGCGCCGTTCTACCTCAGCATCACCGACCTCAAGATCAATGGACCCACCGTCGGCGGCGGGAACCCGGGGGTCGTCACCCCGCTCATCGCGGACTTCAATCTGTCCACAACACCATTGAGCTTGTTCCCAAACGGGTTCACCGTTCCCGACCAAACCCCGGTGTCAATCAACCTGTCCGGCGGCCTGGACAGCATCACTTTGTTCCCGGGTGGCCTGGAATTCCCGGAAAACCCCGTGGTCAGCGTCACCAACTTCGCTGCCGGCACCAGAGCATTCACCGTCTTCCCGCAGGGTTTCACGGTTGACCGCATCCCGGTGAACCTGCACACCACCCTCACCCTTGGCCCGTTCCCCTTCCATTGGGATTACATTCCCCCGGTCCCAGCGAACGGCCCCATTCCGGCGGTTCCAGGCGGTTTTGGACTCACCAGTGGCCTGTTCCCGCTGCACTTCACCCTCACCGGCGACATCGGCCCCATCAGCATCCCGACCACCACCGTTTTGGATGCACTGCATCCCCTCCTGACCGTCACGGGAAACGTCGAGTTCGGCCCCTTTACCGTCCCGGACATCCCCGTCCCCGCAATCCACCTGGGCCTCGACGGAAATGTCAACCTCGGTCTCAGCGCCCCACCCACCACTATTCTTTCCGGCCTGGGCATCACGGGAGGCTTCAATATCCCTCAAATCCAAATTGCGAATATCAGCACCCAGCCTGCCAAGTTGTACATGGCGGTCGGGAGCATCAATACTCTCTTCCTATTTGACTTCAGAGACGGCATCGCGCTGAACCCCATAGTAATTCCGGGAAGCTCTATACCGCTCAATATGGACGCGCTAGAACTCACCTTCCCGGGCAATTTCAGTCAATCTTTGCCGCTCAATCTGGCTTTCGACTCCCCGGCCTCAACCGTGAAGGCAATGGTTCTCCACGCTATGGAGCCCATCGACGTGTCCGTCGACCTTGAGGCCATCTCCATCCCGGCCACCGTTCTGCCCGCAATTCCTTTGAACGTGGACCTCATTACCCCCGTGGGCCCCGTCAACATCCCGATCATCACCACGCCGGGCTCTGAGACGTCGACTACAAACCCTTCGTCGGACCCCTTGTCGGGTCTCTTCAACGGTTTCGGTGTCCCGGGCTTGGGGGTGAGTGTTGCGAGCCTATTCGACGGGAGCCTCGGGGACTCCCTGATATCGGGCTTCAGCTCGGCCGTTGGGATCGTCGGCCCCAATCTGGGGTTGAGCGACCTAGGTGTCGGCAATATCGGGTTCGCCAATGTTGGGGACTTCAACCTGGGTTCCGGCAACATTGGCGGCTTCAACCTGGGGGCCGGAAATGTCGGCAGCAACAACGTCGGGTTGGGCAATGTCGGGTGGGACAACGTCGGGTTCGGGAATTCGAAGGGTGTTGCCAACGTTGGGTTCGGTAATGCCGGCAGTAACAACTTCGGCTTTGCGAATATGGGCGTGGGCAACATCGGGTTCGCCAATACCGGTTCCGGGAATATCGGTATCGGGTTGAGCGGTGACAACCTGACCGGGATCGGTAGTTTCAATACGGGTAGCGGCAATATCGGGTTGTTCAATTCGGGTACCGGCAATGTCGGGTTCTTCAATTCCGGTACCGGGAACTGGGGCTTGTTCAATTCGGGGAGCTACAACACCGGTGTCGGTAATTCGGGGATTGGCAGCACGGGGTGGTTCAACGCCGGTAATTCCAACACGGGTCTAGTCAATGCGGGCAATTACAACACCGGCAGTTTCAACGCCGGTCACGCGAATACCGGCGGTTTCAACTCGGGCAGCATTAACACGGGCTGGTTGAACGCCGGCAACAGCAACACCGGGGTGGTCAACTCCGGCAACGTCAACACCGGCGCCTTCATCAGGGGCAATGACAGCAACGGCATCTTCTGGACGGGCGACTACCAGGGCCTGGTCAGCTTCTCTTACACCAACACCATCGTTCCCGAATTCACTCTCGCGAGCATTCACGCGCACGGCGGCGCCGGCCCCGTTACCATTCCGTCGTTCCATATTCCGGCAATTCCCCTGGACCTCACCGCGACCGGCGCAATCGGCGGCTTCACCATCCCGTCCATTTATATTTCCCCGATCACGGTCGGTATCGACTCAGTCTTCGACCTCGGTCCCATCGTCATCCAGGACATCACTATTCCCGCCCTGGGCCTCGACCCGGAAAGCAGTGTCACCGTCGGCCCAATTTTCAGCTCAGGCTCCATCATTGATCCATTCACTCTCAAGTTTCTAGGGTTTATCGATGTTCAGATCGCTGCCATCCAAACGACGGGCAGCGAGATTTTGCCGTTCACCATGTCGTTGAGTTCGCTTGGCCTGACCACTCTGACGCCGGAAATCACCATCCAGGGATTCCAGATTCCCGTCGATCCAATCCACATCGAGCTGCCCTTGTCCATCACCATCGGCCCCTTCGTGAGCCCGGAAATCACGGTTCCCCAAATCCCGGTGGGCTTCTCGGTGTCCGGCGCCACCCTTGCCTTTTCGTTCCCCCCGGAGATCACTATCGACCGGATTCCGGTGGTTCTCGACGCCGACGCCCTCCTCGGCCCCATCAACGCCGGGATCGTCATCCCGCCGGTCCCGGGCTTCGGCAACACCACCACGGTCCCGTCGTCGGGCTTCTTCAACGCCGGCGGCGGCGGGGTCTCGGGCATGACAAACTTCGGCGCGGGCATCTCGGGTTTCCTGAACCAGGCTCCGACTGCCTTGTTGGGGTCAGCCTCTGGCTACTTCAACTTCGGCGCTCTGCAGTCGGGTCTGCTGAATAGCGGCGCCGGGCTCTCGGGCCTGTACAACACCAGCATCCTTGACCCCAACCACATACAGTCGGCGTTCACTTCGGGCATGTTGAACTTCGGCCGGCAACTCTCTGGCTTCTTGTACCAGGGCACCGGGCCGTAACCGGTCGCTGGCGTTAGCGCGGCGCGTCGCCGGCCGATGACGCCATGGTGCTCGACCACCGAAAACGTGACGGCGCCGGCAGCGACCGATCTCCATGCGGTCCGCCGGGTCGGGCCGACCTCTCGGCACCGGCCAACACATGGCACTCAGGCTTGAACCGCTGCCGGTCATCCCTTGAGGTTTCGTGCAATCGACCCAGCTGCGGCGATGTGCATTTTGCATAGTTTTCGCGCATCTATTGGTGAATTTGCCCTGAGGTCGGCCGCGCCGCCGTGGGATCGTCGTCGTCGTCGGTGGCGGCGGCGTGTACGTGGGTTGAGAAGAGGTTGGGGCGGTGAGCTTTCAGATATTGCCCCCCGAGATCAACTCCGTGCTGATGTACGGCGGTGCGGGGTCGGGGCCGTTGTTGGCAGCGGCGACGGCGTGGGATGGCCTGGCGGCTGAGCTTGGGTCGGCGGCGGCCTCATTCGGGTCAGTGACCTCAGGGTTGATAGGTGGGTCGTGGCAGGGCCTGTCGTCGGCAGCGATGGCGGCCGCCGCCGCCCCGTACGCAGGGTGGCTGGCTGCGACGGCCGCCCAGGCCGAGGCGGCGGCGGGGCAGGCCAGGGTGGCGGCGGCTGCGTTTGAGGCGGCGTTGTCGGCGACGGTAGATCCTGGGATGGTCGCGGCCAATCGGTCTGTGCTGCGGTCGTTGGCATTGTCGAATCTTTTCGGGCAGAACACTGCGGCGATCGCGGCCGCGGAAGCCGACTACGAATTGATGTGGGCCCAGGATGTGGTCGCGATGGTCGGGTACCACGTCGAGGCGTCTGCGACGGCGTCAGCGCTGCAGGCGTTTACGCAGCCGTGGCAGGCGCTGGGGGCGTTGGCCTCCTCGACTAAGGAACTCCAGGTCAATGTGGGCTTGGGCAACGTCGGCAATTACAACGTGGGCGGCGGCAATGTCGGCGTCAATAACCTGGGTTTGGCCAACGTCGGCAGTCAAAATCTGGGCGCCGGGAACCTGGGCAGCGGCAATTTCGGATTCGGCAATATCGGCAACGGAAACTTCGGATTTGGTAATTCTGGTCTGGGCCTGATTCCCGGTATCGGCAATGTGGGGTTGGGCAACGCCGGCAGCGGCAACCACGGTTTCGCCAATTTAGGTGTGGGCAATATCGGGTTTGGCAACACCGGCAACAACAACGTCGGGATCGGGTTAACCGGCGATAATCTGACGGGTATAGGGGGTCTGAACTCGGGCTCCGGTAATATCGGATTGTTCAACTCGGGTACCGGCAACATTGGGTTCTTTAATTCGGGCACCGGAAACTTCGGATTGTTCAACTCGGGAAGTTATAACACGGGTTTCGGTAATTCGGGTACGGCCAGTACGGGGTTCTTCAATGCCGGTGACTTTAATACCGGTCTGGCTAATGCCGGTGGTCTCAACACGGGCAGTTTCAATGTAGGTAGTTTCAATACAGGTGATTTCAACCCGGGTAACACCAACACCGGTTGGTTTAACACCGGCAACATCAATACGGGTGTGGCGAACTCGGGCAATGTCAACACCGGCGCCTTCATCTCGGGCAATTACAGCAACGGCATGCTTTGGCGGGGCGACTACGAGGGCCTGGTCGGATTTTCCGCGGGCTCCTCGATTCCTGCAATTCCCATCGGCCTTGGCCTCAACGGCGGCGTGGGTCCCATCACCATCCCGCCGATCCAGATCCTTCCCACCATCCCGATAAATATTCACCACACGTTCAACCTCGGACCCCTCGTCGTCCCGGACATCACCATCCCCGCAATTGGCGGGGGCACCGCCATACCCGTCAGCATCGGCCCCCTCACCATCTCGCCCATCACCCTCTTTGCTGCCCAGAACTTCACCACGACCTTCCCTGTCGGCCCATTCAATGTCCTAGGGACTGTTCACATACCGGCGATCCGAATCATCAACAACTCGACTGGCGCGTTTTCTACCACCGTCAATGACATCAATATCAATACTAGGATTCCTCAGCTTCCGGTAACCGTTAATTGGTCTACTCCTGCGGTTACGCTTTTTCCGAATGGTATCAGTATTCCCAATAATTCATTGGGGCTGCTCGCAGATGTGGTGGTGTACACCACCGGCTTTACGATCCCGGGCTTTAGTCTTCCCGCTCAGCCGTTGCCGTTGACGATCGACATCACTGGCCAGATTGATGGTTTCAGTACCCCGGCGATCACTATTGACTACATCCCGCTGAACGTCGGGGCAGGCATCACTATCGGTCCCATCCCCATCCAGGGCATGGGTATGCCGGCGAGTCCGGGCGTCGGGAACACGACGACGGCTCCGTCCTCGGGCTTCTTCAATTCCGGTGCGGGTGGGGTATCGGGTTTCGGCAATGTTGGTGCGGGCGTGTCGGGCTGGTGGAACCAGGCGTCGAGTGCGTTCGCGGGGGCGGGCTCGGGTTTTGCCAATGTCGGCTCGTTGAGTTCGGGTGTGCTGAACGTGGGTTCGGGGTTGTCGGGGTTCTACAACACCGCCGCGGTGGGGGCGCCGGCGTTGATGTCGGGTATTGGCAATGTCGGGCAGCAGGTGTCGGGGTTGTTGGCGGCGGGCGGCGCGCTCAACGTGGGCTTGGCCGATGTCGGCGGCGGAAACCTCGGGTTGGGCAATGTCGGGAATTTCAATGTCGGATTGGGCAATGTCGGCGATGTCAACCTGGGCGTGGGCAATATCGGTGACGGGAATTTCGGGTTCGGCAATGTTGGCGAGGGCAACTTCGGGTTCGGCAATTCGGGTCTGGCGGATCTGCCGGGTATCGGCAATGTCGGTTTCGGCAATGCCGGCGGTGGCAACTATGGCCTTGCCAACCTTGGCGTGGGCAACATTGGGTTCGCCAATACCGGCAACAACAATATTGGTATCGGGCTCACCGGCGACAACCTGACCGGTTTCGGTGGCCTGAATTCGGGCGCTGGCAATATCGGGTTGTTCAACTCCGGTACGGGCAATGTCGGATTCTTCAATTCGGGGACCGGGAACTTCGGATTGTTCAACTCGGGTAGTTACAACACCGGTATCGGTAATGCGGGGACGGCCAGTACGGGGTTGTTCAATGCCGGTGGTTTCAACACGGGTCTGGCCAATCCAGGTAGTTACAACACCGGCAGCTTCAACGCTGGTGACACCAATACCGGTGGTTTCAACCCGGGCAGCATCAACACCGGCTGGTTCAACACCGGGAACGCCAACACAGGATTCGCGAACTCGGGCAACGTTGACACCGGCGCCTTCATGACGGGCAACTACAGCAATGGCATCCTGTGGCGGGGCAACTACGAAGGCCTGTTCGGCCTATACTTTGGGCACACCATTTCCCAATTCCCCGTCACCGTTCACGCAATCGGTAGTGTCGGCCCCCTGCACGTCGCGCCCATCCCGATTCCGGCGTTGCACTTCAATATCACTAATGCCTCCGTCGCCCTGGGGCCCTTCACGATCCCACCCATCACCATTCCCGAAATCCCGATCAACCTCGTAGGATTCGTGCATCTTGCGGAAAGCACAATCGCGCCCATATCTGCTCTTAACCCGCTCACCGGATCGCTGGAGCTGGGCATTGGATCCTTCAAGCTTGCCGATCCGCTAATTCGTATCGCCCGGTTTCAAGCACCAGGTTTCATTACCATCGATCTACTTAACGTCGAAGCCGCTGGGCCGACAGTCAGCGGACCTGCTATCGGCCAGCCAATTCCACTGGGAGTTGATTTCGATACCACTCCCTGGACCCTCTTCCCGAATGGTTTCACCATTCCTGCTCAAACTCCGCTGACTGTGGGTTTGTCGGGCGGCAACGAGGCGTTTACTTTCTTCCCGGGTGGGTTGCACTTTCCTCAGGCTACGGCCGGGGTTACCAACCTATCGGGGGGCTTGGACGCTTTCACATTGTTGCCCAACGGCTTCACGATCAACGCGGTCCCGGCGGTGTTCGATGGCACCGTCCTCATTGGTCCGATCGAAATCCCGGTCGTCACCGTTCCGGCGGTCCCGGGGTTTGGGAACGCGACCACGACTCCGTCGTCGGGCTTCTTCAATGCCGGCGCTGGTGGGGGATCGGGGTTCGGCAACTTGGGTGCGGGCATGTCGGGCTGGGGCAACCAGGCGCACAGCATCCTGGCCGGTGGGGGTTCGGGCTTTTTCAACGCCGCCACCCTGGGCTCGGGTGTGCTGAATTTCGGCTCGGGTGCGTCGGGGTTGTACAACACCAGCACCCTGCCGCTGGGGACCGCGGCGATGGTGTCGGGCGTCGGCAACGTCGGTCAGCAATTGTCGGGGTTGTTGGCGGCGGGCACCGCGCTCAATCACGGCAGCAGCATCGTCAACCTCGGGTTGGCCGACGTGGGCCGCTTCAACTTCGGGTTGGGCAATGTGGGGGAGTTCAACCTGGGCGCGGCGAACATCGGCGCGCAGAATCTGGGCTTGGGCAATATCGGCGACGGCAATGTCGGGTTCGGCAATTCGGGCCTGGCGGGCCTGGCAGGGATCGGCAATGTCGGCTTCGGCAACACCGGCAGCGGCAACGTCGGTTTGGCCAATCTGGGTGTGGGCAATATCGGGTTTGCCAACACAGGCAACAACAACATTGGGATAGGACTGGTAGGGGACAACCTGACCGGTATCGGTGGCCTGAATTCGGGCAGCAGCAATATCGGGTTGTTCAATTCGGGAACCGGCAATGTTGGGTTCTTCAATACCGGCACCGGGAACTGGGGTATCGGGAACTCGGGAAGCTACAACACCGGTGTCGGTAACTCGGGTATTGCCAATACCGGGTTGTTCAACTCCGGTGGCTTCAACACCGGAATCGCCAACAGCGGTAACCACAACACGGGCAGCTTCAACGCCGGTGACACCAACACCGGGGATTTCAACCCGGGCAACACCAACACCGGCTGGTTCAACACAGGCCACTCCAACACCGGCATCATGAATGCCGGCACGGTCAACACCGGCGCGTTCATGTCCGGCAACTACAGCAACGGCATCCTGTGGCGGGGCAATTACCAGGGACTTTTCGGTCTCCACTACGGCATTACGATTCCCGAATTCCCGATCCACTTCACCTCAACCGGCGGCATCGGTCCCATCGTCATCCCGGAGACCACCATCCTGCCCCCACTGCACCTGGAACTTTCCGGCGCCGCGAATTACGCCTTCGCCGTGCCGGATATCCCCATTCCGGCAATCCGCATCGGCATCGATGGAGCCGCCAACGTCGGCTTTACGGCCCCGGCTACCACCCTCCTATCCGCACTGGACATGACCGGAGCCTTCAATTTCGGCCCCATCACCCTATCGAACCTTACAATTAAGCGGTTTCCTTTCTTGGTCAGTATCCCAGCTATTCCACTCTTTTTGGGTGGTACATTCGGCCCCTTGAGTTTTGCGTCAACAATTCCGGCAATGAATGCGCCGCTCGATCTGGTCATTGATCCCATTACCCTGGACGCGATTTCGGTTGGCGAGACTATACCTATCGAGATTCCGCCTATTGAGATTCCGGCGTCGATCGTCGAGGGGATTTCAATGGCGGATTCGCTGCCGATCAATTTGTCGTTGGATATTCCGGCGCTGTCTATACCCCGTACGACTTTTGCCGCGATTCCGTTGGATTTTGACGTTCTCGCCCATGCCGGGCCGATCGACATTTCGATTATCGACATCCCGGCGACCCGGGGCTTTGGGAACTCGACCACCATCCCGTCGTCCGGCTTCTTCAACTTCGGCGGCGGCGGCGGATCGGGGATCGGGAATTTCGGCTCGAATGTGTCGGGGTGGTTGAACCAGGCGCCGGGGTCGCTGTTGGGGGCGGTTTCGGGTGTGGGCAATGCCGGCACGCTGGTTTCTGGTTTGCTCAACTCGGGCACCGGTATTTCGGGTCTGTTCAACGTAAGTTCGCTCGGTACCGGTGTGCCGGCGGTGATCTCGGGGCTGGGCAACCTAGGCCAGCACGTGTCGGGATTGTCGTATGAGGGCCTGCTGGAGATGCTGACCAGCGACTCGGGCTCGGGTGGTTCGGGTGGCCCGAGCATCATCGACAGCGCGATTGCCGAGCTGCGGCACCTCAGCCCGCTCAACGTGCTGGGTTTGGGCAACGTCGGCGGGGTCAACCTCGGCTTTGCCAATGTCGGCGACTTCAACCTGGGTGCGGGCAACGTCGGAGGCCTCAATCTGGGGGCCGGAAACTTCGGCGCCCCGAACCTGGGGTTGGGCAACCTCGGGGACGGCAACGTCGGCTTCGGCAACTTCGGCGACGGAAATTTCGGGTTCGGCAACTCTGGTCTGGGAGCGCTGCCCGGGATCGGCAATGTCGGGTTCGGCAACGCAGGCAACGGCAACGTTGGTTTGGCGAACATGGGAGTGGCGAATATCGGGTTGGCCAACACCGGCACCAACAACATCGGTATCGGGCTGGTCGGGAACAACCTGACCGGTATTGGTTCACTGAACTCCGGAATCGGCAATCTGGGGTTGTTCAATACCGGCACCGGTAACATCGGCTTCTTCAATTCCGGCACCGGGAACTTCGGTATCGGCAACTCGGGAAGCTACAACACCGGGATCGGGAACTCGGGGACCGCCGCTACCGGAGTGTTCAACGCCGGCAGTTTCAACACGGGTATGGCCAATACCGGTGGCTATAACACCGGAAGTTTCAACGTGGGCAGCTTCAATACCGGTGACTTCAACCCTGGCAATACCAACACCGGCTGGTTCAACGCCGGTCACACCAACACCGGTCTGTTCAACACCGGCAATGTCAACACCGGCGCGTTCAATTCGGGCAGCTTTAACAACGGGGCGTTGTGGACCGGCGACTACCACGGGCTGGTCGGCTTCTCTTACAGCATTGAAATTTCGGGAAGCACCATCCTCGATCTCAACGAAACATTCAACCTCGGTCCAATCGAGATCCCTCAAATCGATATCCCAGGAATGTCGCTGTTCGGCGTCCACGAAATCGTCAACATCGGGCCCTTCACCATCCCGGAAATCCGAGTACCCGGAATACCGCTGGACATCCACGAATCGATCGAGATTCCGCCGATCGTCTTCTTCGAGGGCACTACTATCG
>NZ_OCVX01000097.1 GCF_900232995.1 Mycobacterium simulans | reverse complement strand
GCCCTAAGCCAGCAACAGCCGATGCTGGTCGCCAGCCCCATCTCTGCGTCGGCGTTGGCCGCCCAGGCACGCCGCAACACCTTGCCGGCGGTCCTGTCCGGGCTGACCCACACCCGCCGCCAGGCCGCGACCACCGCCAGCCCCGACACGCTGACTGCACGGCTGGCCGGTCAAACCCCCGAGCAACGGTTGGACACGTTGACGGAGCTAGTGAAAGCCGCGACGGCGGCCGTGTTCGCGCATCCCGACCCGGGGGCGCTGGACGGCGACCGGCAGTTCAAAGACCTTGGCATCGATTCCCTGACCAGCCTTGAACTGCGCAACACGCTGGCCGCCAAAACCGGCGTAACCCTGCCAGCGACCCTGATGTTCGATCATCCCACTCCGACTGCGGTGGCTCGGCATCTGGTGACCTTATTGGGCGAGACTGCCGCGCCGACCCGTACGGCCACCCGGGCGCCTGAACGCACCACCGAGCCGGTGGCGGTGGTCGGGATGGCGTGCCGGTTCCCGGGCGGGGTGGATTCTCCGGCCCGGTTGTGGGATCTCCTCAGCGGCGGAATTGATGCGATGGGTGGGTTCCCCACCGATCGTGGCTGGGACCTGGCGGGGCTGTTTGATCCCGATCCGGACGCGGTGGGCAAGACCTACACCCGTTCGGGAGGCTTCTTAGCCGAAGCGGGAGCGTTCGACGCGCAGTTTTTCGGGATTTCGGCGCGGGAAGCCCTCGCGATGCATCCTCAGCAGCGGCTGTTGGCCGAGGTGTGTTGGGAGGCATTAGAAGCCGCCGGTATCGATCCGGCCGGTCTGGTGGGCTCGGATACCGGGGTGTTCGCCGGGGCGTGGTCAGAACCGTACGGAGCCGCGGGCTCTGATGGCGCGGAAGGCTATGCGCTAACTGGTAGCGCTACGAGTGTGGTTTCGGGGCGGGTGGCGTATTTGTTGGGGTTGCAGGGTCCGGCGATCACGGTGGATACGGCGTGTTCGTCGTCGTTGGTGGCCACCCACTGGGCGTGTCAGTCGCTGCGCAACGGGGAGACCAGTCTGGCTTTGGCCGGTGGGGTGACGATCATGACGACCCCGCTGATGTTCACCGAGTTCGCCCGTCAGCGGGGTCTGGC
>NZ_OCVX01000096.1 GCF_900232995.1 Mycobacterium simulans | reverse complement strand
CCCCTCGCGTGTCCGCCGCCGCCCGCTGAGCTCGGACACCGCCCCCCCCCCCCCCCCCCCCCCCCCCCGCCCCCCCCGGGCGCCCCCCCCCCCGGGGGCCCCCCGGGTCCCGCCGGTCCCACCCCCCCCCCCAGCCCCGCCTTGGCCGCCAGTGCCGCCCCAGCCGCCGAATCCGGCATTGTCGAAGCCGTCGTCGGTGTAGCCGGTACCGCCGGTGCCGCCTTTACCCCCGGTACCGCCCTGGCCGCCGCTGCCATTCGTTGCCCCGGAGGCGGCATTGCCGCCGGCGCCGCCGGCGCCGCCGTCACCGCCCAGGCCGCCGGCGCTTCCGGACGCGATCGGACCGCCGCCCGCGCCGGTGCCGCCCTGGCCGCCGGTGCCGCCCTCGCCACCGGCACCGGCGATGTGGCTGCCGCCGTCGGCGTCGCCACCCTGGCCACCCGTGCCACCGGTGCCGCCTTTGCCGGCGGCGCCCGCGGCGTTGTGGAAGCCGCCGCTGTCCGCGCCGCCTTCACCGCCGGCGCCGCCGAGGCCACCGGCGCCGCCGGTGCCGCCGACGCCGGCGTTGTCAGCACCGTCGTCGTCATAGCCAGCGCCGCCGGTGCCGCCTTTGCCGCCTTGACCGCCGGCGCCGCCCACGCCAGGGGTGGAGCCGACGCCAGCGTTACCGCCGGAGCCACCGGCACCCCCTTCGCCGCCTTGACCGCCGGGGGCGCCGGTGCCTGAGGCAGCGCCGGTGGCGCCATCGCCACCTTGACCGCCTTGGCCACCTTGGCCGCCCCCACCGGCTGCACCGGCCTGGCCCACGTTGCCGCCGTCGCCGCCTGCCCCGCCGGTGCCACCGGCGCCGGCGACTCCGTCAGTGCCGCCCGTACCGGCGGATCCGCCTCCGCCGCCATCGCCGCCTTGGCCGCCACTGCCGGCGACATTGAAGTCGCCGACGTCCTTGCCTTGGCCACCCTGGCCACCGGTACCGCCTTTGCCTCCATCGCCATTGATTCCGCCACTGGTGGTGCCGCCCTGGCCGCCGTCGCCGCCCTGGCCGCCGTGGCCGCCGACATGGCCGAAGCCGCCGCCGCTGGCTCCGCCGTCGCCGCCAGTGCCACCTTGGCCGCCGGTACCGCCGGCACCCACGTCGCCGCCACTGCCACCAGTGCCGATTGCGCCGCCGGCACCGCCGGTGCCGCCGTCGCCACCGGCGCCGCCGCTGCCGGCGTTATTGGAGCCGTCGTCGGCGAAGCCGACGCCGCCGGTGCCGCCTTGGCCGCCCTGGCCGCCCTGGCCGCCGCTGCCGTTGGTTGCGCCCAGCACGGCGGTGCCGCCGGCGCCGCCGGTACCACCTTGACCGCCGAGGCCGCCGGTGCCGCCGGTGCCCTTGGCCGGGCCGGCGATGCCGGTGCCGCCTTGGCCGCCTTGGCCGCCTTGGCCACCTGCACCAGCGGTATTTCCCATCGTGGTGGTGGCGCCACCCTCGCCGCCCTGACCACCTGTGCCGCCGGCGCCCGCGGCGCCCGCGGTCGGGGTGCCTTGGTCGCCGCCCGTGCCAGCCGCGCCGCCGCCACCGCCTTGACCGCCTTGACCGCCCTGGCCGCCGGAGCCGGCGTCGTTGCTGCCGGTGTCGGCGTGGCCGGCACCGCCTTGACCGCCGACGCCGCCTTGGCCGCCTTTGCCACCGTTACCGCTGGTCACGCCGAGAACGGCGCCGCCGCCTTGGCCACCCTCGCCGCCAGCGCCGCCCTGACCGCCGGCGTAGCCACTGCCGCCGACCGGCCCATCGAGTCCTTGGCCACCCTCGCCACCTTGGCCCCCTTGGCCACCCTCAGCGGCGGTGCCACCGAGAGTGAAGTTGGCGCCGCCGGTGCCGCCGGTGCCGCCGGCGCCGCCGGTGCCCGCACTGCCCACGGTGCCCCCGGTGCCGCCGGTGCCGACCGCGCCGCCGGTGCCGCCTTTGCCGCCCGTGCCACCGGTGCCGCCGGCGGCCGCGGAGGTGATGCCGTCGTCGGCGGCACCGGCGCCGCCTTGACCCCG
>NZ_OCVX01000095.1 GCF_900232995.1 Mycobacterium simulans | reverse complement strand
CCGACTACCTGATGAGTCTGCTGTCGGGCAGCGCCACCCCCACCCGGGTCATCGCCGCGGTCAGCGCCCACACCGAGGAACCCATCGCCGTCGTGGGCATGGCCTGCCGGTTACCCGGCGGGGCGGATTCCCCCCAAGCGTTGTGGGAGTTGGTCAGCAGCGGCACCGACGCGGTCGGAGGCTTCCCGACCGATCGGGGCTGGGATTTGGCGGGGTTGTTTGACCCCGACCCGGATGCGGTGGGCAAAACCTATACCCGCTCGGGGGCGTTTTTGGCGGATGCGGCCGGGTTTGATGCCGAGTTCTTCGGGATCTCCGCGCGGGAGGCCACCGCGATGGACCCCCAGCAGCGCGTGCTGTTGGAGGTGTGTTGGGAGGCGTTGGAGACCGCCGGGATCGACCCCACCACCCTGGAAGGCTCTAACACCGGAGTGTTCGCCGGAGCCTGGGCACAACCGGGTGCCGCCGGCGCCGACGGGGCCGAGGGATACGGACTGACCGGGGTCGCTACCAGCGTGGCCTCCGGCCGAATCGCCTACGTGCTAGGCCTACAAGGCCCCGCGATCACCATCGACACCGCCTGCTCCTCCTCACTGGTGGCCGCGCATTTGGCATGTCAATCCCTGCGCAACGGCGAATCCAGCCTGGCCCTCGCCGGCGGAGTCACCGTCATGACCAACCCGACACCCTTTATCGAATTCGCCCGCCAGCGTGGGTTGGCTCCCGACGGGCGCTGTAAAGCGTTCGCCGCGGCCGCTGATGGCACGGGGTGGGGTGAGGGTGCGGCGGTGGTGGTGTTGGAGCGGCTCAGTGATGCTCAGCGCCATCGGCATCCGGTGTTGGCGGTGATCGCGGGCTCGGCGATCAACCAGGATGGCGCGTCGAATGGGTTGACCGCCCCCAATGGGCCGGCCCAGCAACGCGTCATCACTCAAGCCGCCGCCAACGCCGGTATCGCCCTGGATCAGGTGGATGTGGTGGAAGCCCACGGCACCGGCACCACCCTGGGAGATCCGATCGAAGCCGGTGCGTTGCTGGCCACCTATGGTGCTGGCCGCGACCCGCAGCGTCCGTTGTGGTTGGGCTCGGTCAAATCCAACATCGGCCATACCCAGGCCGCGGCCGGCGCCGCGGGGCTGATCAAAATGATCACCGCCCTCAACCAGGCCGTGCTGCCACCCACCCTGCATGTTGATCAACCCAGCCCGCATATTGATTGGTCCACCGGTGCGGTGCGGTTGCTGACCGAGGCGATGCCGTGGCCCGATTCCGAGCATCCACGCACCGCGGCGATCTCCTCGTTCGGGATCAGCGGCACCAACGCGCATCTGATCGTCCAACAACCCCCCACCCCCCCAATCACCGCCACCACCGCGGCGGCGGGGCCGGTGCTGCTGCGGTTGTGGCCGTTGTCGGCGCGCACCCCCACCGCGTTGCGCGC
>NZ_OCVX01000094.1 GCF_900232995.1 Mycobacterium simulans | reverse complement strand
CGCCGGCCCAGCGGTCGACCAGTTCGGCCGGGCAGGCTTCACCGCCCGTGATCAGGGTTGCCGACTCGAGGCCCTGGGGCGACAACATCGCCAACGCCGATGGGGTTTGACTGAGTACGTTGACGTGGTGTCCAACCAGTAAGGCCTGCAAGTCTTCTGGGGAACGCACCACCGAGTCCGGGACGACCACCAGGCACCCGCCATGCAACAGGGCACCCCAGATCTCCCACACCGAAGCATCGAACGCCAAGGAATGACATTGGCTCCACACCTGCCCGCCCGCTGGCAGCAGGCCGCTATCCAGCGACGCGAACAGTTGAGTGACATTGCGATGGGTAATTCCCACCCCCTTAGGAACACCGGTCGTGCCCGAGGTGTAGAGGATGTAGGCCAGATCGTCGGCGGCCGGATACATCCACTCTTTACTCGAATCGCCGTGCCCCCCAACAGCATCGACAACAACCACCGGCAAACCGGATCCCTCGAGGCGCCCAGCCAGATCCGTCGTCGTCACCGCAGCCACCGGGCCAGCATCCTCAACCACAATGTCAATCCGGGCATCTGAATGCGCCGGATCCATCGAGACATACGCCGCGCCGGTCTTGAGCACCGCCAACATCGCCACCACAGCGGCAACCGAGCGCTGCACCAACAGCGCCACCACATCGCCAGGCCCCACCCCTCCACCGGCCAACGCCTGCGCGAAATACTCCGCAGCACAATCCAACTCCCGGTACGTCAGCCGCTGATCGTCACACGCCACCGCAATCGCTTCAGGACTACGGCGCACCCACGCGGCAAACAACTCCGGTATTGACGCCTGCCCCGGCCCCATCGCAGCTAGTGCCGCACGATTACCGATCGCATCCAACTGAGCACGTTCGGTCTCAGCCAGGACCTCAACCGAGGACAATCGCCGCTGTGGGTCAGCGACCATGGCCACCAACACCCGCTCGAGCCGGTCGATAAGAGCACAGATACTGGCCTCATCGAACACATCGCTGCGATACTCCACTGCCCCACCGATGCCGGCGGGCTCACCGGTCTCGGTGAAGTTTTCGGCCAACGAAAACGTTAGGTCCATGCGGGCGGTCTGGGTGTGCATCGGCAGCGCGGTGATGTCCAAATCACCTAGCACCGGCTCAACAGTGTCGGTGTTTTGCCACGCCAGTCCCACCTGGACCAGGGGGTGATGCGCCAACGACCGGGCCGGGTTGAGCCGATCCACCACCGCCTCAAACGGCACGTCCTGATGCTCAAAAGCCGCCACGCAGCGCGCCCGCACCTGGGCCAACAACTCAGCAACACTGGGATCACCGAGCACCTCGATCCGCAATACCAACGTGTTGACGAAAAAGCCCACCAACTCATCCAGTGCGGGATCGCCCCGACCGGCGACTGGGATCCCCACTGCCACATCAGAACTGGCGCTGATCTTCGACAACAACACGCTCAAGGCGGCCTGGACCACCATGAAGCTGGTCGCATGATGCTCGCGGGCCACCCGCGCTACCTGCTGCTGCAGATCTACCGGCCAATCGATGTCAACAGTGGCGCCCCGATAGTCAGCCACCGGCGGATAAGGCCGATCGGTGGGTACCTGTACACGTTCGGCCATCCCCGCCAATGCGTCTTGCCAGTACTGCAGCTGGGCGGCCACACCGCTGTCGGGATCGGCCAGATCACCCAAATGCTCGCGCTGCCACAACGTGTAATCGACGTACTGCACCGCCAACTGCGCCCACTGCGGAGCATGCCCAGCGCACCGACTGGCGTAAGCCACACCCAAATCCGCGGTCAGCGGGGCCAACGACCAGCCATCAGCGGCGATGTGATGCACAGTGAGCACCAACACATACTGCTGCTGACCAACGATGAAAAGCTCTGCTCGAAAAGGGATTTCGGTCGACAAGTCGAACGTGTAGCGCGCCGATGCGGCCACCGCTTCATCGAGTCGAGTCCCAGACCACCCGCCCGCGTCGACAACACTCCACCCCACCTGTGCCTGCTCAGCAGGCACCACCACTTGCTGGGGTATCCCCTCGACCGCCGCAAAGACCGTGCGCAGGCTTTCATGACGGCCCACCACATCAACCAACGCCTGAGCCAACGCTGCAACGTCAAGCTCACCACCCAACCGCAACACCACCGGCACGTTGTAAACCGCGGTGGGCCCCTCAAGCTGATCAATAAACCACAACCGACTCTGGGCAAACGACAACGGAATCACCGCCGGGCGCCGATCCACCGCCGTCAACGGCGCACGCGCGCTACCACCAACTCCGACATAACCCACCAACTGACCCACCGTGGGCGCATCAAACAACGCGCGCACACTTAGACGGGTATCTAACGAGGTATTGATCGCGGCGATGGCTCGCATGGCCAACAGCGAATCCCCACCGAGGTCGAAGAAGGAGTCGTCGATGCTGATGCGTTGGATACCGAGGACTTGGGCATAGATTGTGGCCAGGATTTCTTCGGTTGGGGTGGTCGGGGCTCGATAGCTCTGGGTGCTGGTGTATTCGGGTGCGGGTAAGGCTTTGGTGTCGAGTTTGCCGTTGATCGTTAACGGCAACCGCGCCATCATCACGATCGCGGCGGGCACCATGTATGCCGGCAGCAGGCCAGCCAGTTGCGCGCGCACACCCACCGGATCCGCAGTCCCGGTGACATATCCCACCAACCGCGTATCACCGGGACGGTCTTGGCGGGCGATCACCACTGCTTGGTCGATACCGTCGATACCGGCCAACACCGCGGCGACCTCGGCTGGTTCCACCCGATGCCCTCGGATCTTGACCTGCTCATCGGCGCGTCCTAAAAATTCCAGCTGCCCATCGGCACGCCAGCGCACCACATCACCGGTGCGATACATCCGCATCCCCGCCGTCTCGAACGGGCATGCCACAAACCGTGATCCGGTCAATCCCGCGCGGCGCCAATACCCACACCCCAGGCCCGCACCAGCCACATACAACTCACCGGCAACTCCTACCGGAACCCGACGCAACCATCCATCGAGCACAAACAGTGCCGCCCCTGCTACCGGGGAAC
>NZ_OCVX01000093.1 GCF_900232995.1 Mycobacterium simulans | reverse complement strand
ACCACACCCATTTCCACACGCGGCAGCCTGTTCCAGCTGGATTGGCCCGCCCTGCCCACCTTCCCGCAAGCCGAGTGCCCAGACTCCTGGGCGTTGGTCGGCGACTACAAACACCTGCCGGACGGCCTGCATCATCTGCCGACCTATCCCGATCTGACCCACCCCGACCTCGCCGACACCGACCTGGTCCTGTGGGCCTTACCCACCAACGTCACCGGCGACCCCCTGCATCAGCTACACGCGCTCACCCAACACACCCTGACCCAACTCCAGCACTGGCTGGCCCGACCCGACACCCTCAACACCCAGCTGGCCGTCCTGACCCGCCAGGCTGTGGCGACCGGTGCCGATGACCGCGCGCCCGACCTCGCCCACGCCGCGACCTGGGCGCTGCTCCATACCACCCAAAACGAACACCCGAACCGCATCACCCTGATCGACACCACCCACGACACCAACGGCCTGATCAACATTCTGGCCACGCTCAACCGCACCCTGACAGAGCCTCAACTGGCCCTACGCCACGGCAGCGCCCACACCCCCAGGCTCAGCCCGACGACCGGCACCCCACAGAGAAGCCCCGCCGATTGGGATCGCCGGGGCACGGTGCTGATCACGGGTGGTACCGGGATCCTGGGGGGGCTTTTCGCCGAACACCTCATTACCCGCTACGGCATGGAGCATCTGCTGCTGATCTCTCGCCGCGGTCTGGATGCTCCCGGCGCCGCCGAGCTGCGGCAGCGGTTACCCCAGCTGGGTGCTGAGGTCACCATCACCGCCTGCGACACCAGCAACCGCATTGAGCTGGCCACTGTGTTGGACGCCATTCCCGACCAGCACCGGCTGACCGCGGTCATCCACGCCGCCGGAGTCCTTGCCGATACCGTCGTCACCGAACTCACCGATTCTCAGTTGCACACCGTGCTGGCCGCTAAAGCCGACGCCGCCTGGCACCTGCACCAACTGACCGCCGACCGCGACCTGGCCGCTTTCGTGCTGTTCTCTTCTGCCGCAGGCACCCTGGGCAACCCCGGCCAAGCCAATTACGCCGCCGCCAACGCCTTCCTGGACGCCCTGGCCCACCACCGACCCGGCGCCACCAGCCTGGCCTGGGGCTACTGGCAAAACCCCTCAGGCATGACCGCCCAGCTTGGCGCCGTCGACCGCGCCCGCGTCACCCGGTCCAGCCTGACCCCGATCAGCAATGACCACGGCCTGGCTCTATTCGACACCGCGATTACCCACCACCAACCCAACCTGGTCCCCGCGTCGATCAACACCGCCGCACTCAGCCGCCTGGCCCGCGCCAACACTCTGCCCCCGATCCTGGACGCACTGACCACCACCC
>NZ_OCVX01000092.1 GCF_900232995.1 Mycobacterium simulans | reverse complement strand
CCGCGCTCAGGGCGGGCAGGCTAATGCCCAAACTGGCCGACAACTGAGCGGCGATGTTGGGCAGCGCCGCGCTGAAGCTGGCGGCGAGGTTTTGGCTGGCGTTGATCAGTGCGGTTAGTGCCGCTTGGAAGGCTGGGGCGCCGCTGAGGGCGGCGTTGAGGGCGGCCTGGAAGGCGGCGTTCAATCCGGTCAGGCTGGCTTGGAAGGCGGGCAGGCTGCCGGACAGGATGGCGTTGAGGGTGGCGTTGAAGGCGGCGCTGAGGGCGGGCAGGGTGGCCCCGAAGGCGCCCGAGAGTGCGGCATTGAGTTGGGCGGCCAGGCCGGGCAGGGCCGCGCTGAAGCTGGCGGCGAGGTTTTGGCTGGCGTTGATCAGTGCGGTTAGCGCCGCTTGCAGGGCTGGGGCGCCGCTTAAAGCGGCGTTGAGGGCGGCCTGGAACGCCGCATTCAATCCGCTCAGGCTGATCTGTATGGCCGGCAAGTTGCCGGACAGGACGGCGTTGATGGTCGCGCTGAGGGCCGCGCTCAGGGCGGGCAGGCTAATGCCCAAACTGGCCGACAACTGAGCGGCGATGTTGGGCAGCGCCGCGCTGAAGCTGGCGGCCAGGTTTTGGCTGGCGTTGATCAGCGCGGTCAGCGCCGCTTGCAGGGCTGGGGCGCCGCTCAAAGCGGCGTTGAGGGCGGCCTGGAACGCGGCGTTCAATCCGGTCAGGCTGGCTTGGAAGGCGGGCAGGCTGCCGGACAGGATGGCGTTGAGGGTGGCGTTGAGGGCCGCGCTGAGGGCGGGCAGGGTGGCCCCGAAGGCGCCCGAGAGCGCGGCATTGAGTTGGGCGGCCAGGCCGGGCAGCGCCGCGCTGAAGCTCGCGGCGAAGTTTTGGCTGGCGTTGATCAGTGCGGTCAGCGCCGCTTGGAAGGCTGGGGCGCCGCTCAAAGCGGCGTTGA
>NZ_OCVX01000091.1 GCF_900232995.1 Mycobacterium simulans | reverse complement strand
CCCCACCGGCCCCACCATTGCCGAACAACAACCCGGCAGCCCCGCCGTTGCCGCCAGCCTGGCTGCGCGCACCTACCGCGCCATTGCCACCATTACCGATGAATATCCCGCCCGCACCGCCATCGCCGCCCGGGGTGGTCGCATCGGCCCCATCGCCGATCAGCGGGCGCCCCACCATCGCCTCGGCAGGCAAGTTGATCGCCGCCAGCATGCTTTGCTCCACCGCAGGCTCGTTGCCCGCCGCCAACACGCCTTGCTCCACGGCTTGCAATATCGCCTCGGCAGGCTCGTCGATCGCCGCCAGCACGCTTTGCTCCACGGCTTGAAACATCACCTCGGTAGGCTCGTTGATCGCCGCCAGCATGCTTTGCTCCACCGCTTGCAATGACGACACATTCGCCATCTCCGCAACCGCAAAGGCACGGCCCGCCTGGGTCACGTTCTGCACAAATTGGTCTTGGATCAGCGCGGCCTGCGCGGCCGCGGCCTGGTAGGCCTGGGCATGCTGACCGAACAGCGCCGCGATGGCCACCGACACCTCGTCCTGGGCCGCCGCCACGAGGCCAGTGATTGCCGATGCCGCCGCGCTGTTGGCTGCACTCAGCGAGGACCCGATGGAATTCACGCTAGCCGCAGCCGATATCAACACCTCGGGTATGGCGATCACGAATGACATTAGCGTTGCCTACTCTCCGAATGTGACGGGTGGGAAGCACCACCGGTTCATGCACACGTCGCTGTGTGTGACGACAAACCCGAGGCAGCGCAGCAAGACCACGTCCGCGCGATCAGCAACCCGAAGGCTTGCTCGAGCGTTTCTCGCCGTGCGCCGAGACATCGCTTGAAGCCGGTACGACAACTATTCGTTATCGAAATGACGAATAGTAAATGTACCTGAGGGTGGAAGACGTGCATCAGGATGTGGCAAACATCACCAAAGGTGGGCGCCTGCCACCGCCTGCCCGGCCACCACTGCCTCCACCGGATATGCCGGCATGGCCCACGCCAGCTAACGGGCCTGTGTCGCTGGTGCCGCCCTTGTTGCCTGTGCGGCCCTGGTTGCCTGTGTCGCCGAGGCCATCATGCGCAAAAGTACATCCCCCCACTGCGCTATCTGGATCGGCGCAGGCGTCGCGGGCCGCAGCCGGCTAAACCAAGCCCTTTCCGGTTCTTGTGACGTCGCTTTCCGTGAGGCTGGGCGAACCGTGGTGGGGGCATACCTGAGCGTGAATCGCCGGGATCAGCCGCGGGGGCTGCGGCATGCCAGCCAGATTTCGCCGTGATCAGCCGCCGCCGCCGCCCCCGCCGCCGCTGCCGCCGCCACCGCCTTCTTCACCAACGCGCGCGCCGCCGGGTTGGCCGGGCAGGCCCAGGCCACCTAGCGTGCCGTCGCCGCCTTTGCCGCCGTCGCCGCCGGTGCCGCCGCCGCCGCCGCTGCCGCCGCTGCCGCCGCTGCCGGTGCCACTGCCGGCGTTGCCGCCGCCGCCCCCGGCGCCCCCGGCGCCGCCGCCACCACCGGTGACCTGGTCGCCGGTGGATGCGAAGGTGGCGTTGTCGCCGCCGTTGCCGCCGGTGCCGCCGGTGCCGCCTCCGCCACCAGCACCGTTGGTGCCGCCCGTGGGGGCGCTGCCTCCGGTGCCGCCGGTGCCGCCTCGGCCACCAGCGCCACCTTGGCCACCGAAGCTAAAGTCGGAGCCGCTGCCGACGCTGCCTTTGTCGCCGTTGCCGCCGTTGCCGCCGAGGCCGCCTTTGCCGCCGGTGCCGGCGCTGCCGTTGGTGCCCCCGTCCCCGGTGCCGGCCAGCCCGGCAACGCCAGCCGCGCCGCCGGTGCCGCCCTGTCCGCCCGCGGCGCCGTCGCCGCCGTCGTTGCCGGTGTTGGTGCCGCCGGTGCCGCCGGTGCCGCCGTTGCCGCCGGTGCCGCCGGTGCCGCCGTTGCCGGCGGTGCCGCCGTTGGCGGCGCCGCCAGTGCCGCCCTGTCCGCCGGCGCCGCCGGTGCCGCCCTGATCGCCCGCTGTGGGGTTTGCAGCGCTGATCCCGGCGGTGCCGGTGTCGCCGTTGCCGCCGTTGCCGCCGAGGCCGCCTTTGCCGCCGGTGCCGGCGCTGCCCTTAGTCCCGGTGCTCCCGGTGCCGGGCTGCCCGGCAGCGCCGCCCGCCCCGGCTGCCCCGCCGGTGCCGCCCTTGCCGCCTGCGGCGCCGCCGCCTCCGCCGTCGCCGGCGTCGTTGCCGCCGG
>NZ_OCVX01000090.1 GCF_900232995.1 Mycobacterium simulans | reverse complement strand
GTGGGGTAGTTCGCGGTGGGGTCGGTGGTTGTTGTAGAGGTCGGTGAACTCGTCGAGCTGGGTTTGCAGTTCGGCGACGGTGGTAGCGCGGGGTTGGGCGGTGAGCCATTTTTTGAGGGTTTGGTGGAAGCGTTCGATTTTTCCGCAGGTGGTCGGGTGGTTAGGGGTGGAGTTGATTTGGACCACGCCCAGGCGGTGTAGTTCGGATTCCAGGTGGTTGCGGCCGCCTTTGCCGCCGGAGAAGCGGGTGGTGAAGACCATGCCGTTGTCGGTCAAGGTTGAGTACGGAATGCCATGGGCAGCACATGCTTTGCGGAATTCGGTCCGGACGATGGTGCCAGTGATGCGGGGGTGGGCGGTCAGGGAAAAGGCGTAGCGGGCGTGGTCGTCGAGCCAGTTGAGGATTTCAACGTGGGTGTTGTCTGCCAACCACCAGTGGGTGAAGTCGGCTTGCCAGCGTTCGTTGGGTTGTTCGGCGGCAAAGCGGATGTAGGAGGACTTGGGCCGGCACTGGGGTGTGGGGGTGATCAGGCCGGCTGCGGCCAGGTGGCGGTGGATGCTGGGTACTGACGCCACCAGGTCGTGGTGGTGCTTGAGGTGCCAGGCGATGGTGTGCGGACCGTGGTCGAGTCCTTTGCCGGCCAGTTCGCGGCGTAGGCCGATGATCAGATCGATGGTGGCCTGCGGCAGTCGGGTCGGGCTGGTGTGCGGACGGCGTGAACGCGGCTCGAAAGCGGCCTCCCCGTCGAGTCGGTACCGGGCGACCAGCTTCGAGATCCAGCCCTGAGATGCCCCGTATTCGCGGGCCACCTCAGATTGGCTACGACCCTCAACAACGACAGCAGTGATGACCAGACGGGCTTTCGACACCCGCTGACGCTGAACGCATCAACCTATTCCGATGTCTTGAGACACGCTATTCCTATGTCCTGAAACCACACACCATCGGGGCTACAGTGTGATGGCGAGCAGACGCAAAATCGCCCGATTTCGTGCCGAAATGGGCGATTTTGCGTCTGCTCGCCGCACCCTATTGCGCGGCCGGTGCGGTCGACCCGCCTACCGGCATGGGTGGCAGGCCGAGCTTGCGGTGATCCCAGGAGCGGGTGCGGTGGCTGACGATGCGCACGCCGACGCGCTTGTGCATCATCTGGTCGACCATGGGCCGGCAATCGTCGGTGTAGGGGCCGGTGTAGCGCTCCCAGACGCTGACCCCGACCCGGTGCAGGGCGTCGGGATCGTCGACGATCTCGGCGACGCCCTCGAAGGACACCCCGCGCAGCGTGTCATAGGTGTGGCCACCCTCGATTAAGAAGCTGACCCGTGGATCGCGCGTGAGGTTGACGGCCTTCTGTGACTTGGCTTTGGTCTCCAGCCAGATTTCGCCGTCGAGCACCGCGTACCACATCGCCGTCAGGTGCGGCTGGCCGTCCGGGCCGATGGTGGCCAGCGTGCCGGTGCGGCTGTTGGCGACGAAGTCGGCGATCTCAGCCTCGGACATGACGATACGCGCGCGCTGATTGGTTCCCATCGCGTCAGTGTGTCAGGCGGTCGCCGGGCCGAGCACCGGCGGGGCTACGGCCGTCCGCCAGCCTTTCGCCGTGATCAGCCGCCGGCGCCGCCCCCGCCGCCGCTGCCGCCGACGCCGCCTTTTGAACCATGGCGGTTGCCGCCGGGTGTGCCGACCAGGCCCGTGCCACCTAGCGTGCCGTCGCCGCCGGTGCCCCCGTCGCCGCCGGTGCCGCCGGCGGCGCCCTGGCCGCCGTCGCCATCGGGTTGACGTGGGCCGGCGCCATCGCCTCCATCACCGCCGTTGCCGCCTCTGCCGCCGATGCCGCCGTCGCCGCCGTGGTCGCTGCCCGCGCCATCGCCGCCATCACCGCCGGCGCCGCCTTTGCCCCCGGCGCCGGCATTGCCGCCGTCGCCGAGCGCTCCGCCGCCGCTGCCGCCGGGGCCGCCGACGCCGCCATTGCCGCCGCCGCCGCCGTTGCCGCCGGTGCCGCTGGTGCCGGTAGCATCACCGCCGGCACCGCCCGTGCCGCCGGTGCCGCCGTAGCCGCCCTGGCCCCCTTCCTCGCCGGAGCCGCCACTGCCGCCACCACCGCCGGTGGCGCCGGCGCCGCCGCCGCCGCCGTTGCCGGCGTTGCCTGAGCCGGAGTTGTTGCCCCCGGCGCCGCCTTGGCCGCCGGCGCCGGAATTGCCGCCGGTGCCCCCGTCGCCCTCGTTAGTGTTGCCGCCGCGCCCGCCATGGCCGGCGAAACCACCGGTGCCGCCGTTACCGCCGTCGCCGCCGGTGCCGCTGCCGGTGGCGAGGCCGCCGGCGCCGCCAGTGCCGCCCTGCTGGCCGTTACCGCCCCTGCCGCCGTTGGCGCCACCGTAGCTGTCGCCGCCGATGCCACCGGGTCCGCTGTTGCCGCCGCGACCGCCGTCTCCGCCGTCACCGGCGCCGTTGCCACTGCCACCGGTGCCGCCGGTGCCGCCCTTGCCGCCGACACCACCGGAACCGCCCCTGTAGCCGGTGCCCCGGCCGTCATGGCCGTTGCCGCCCTTGCCGCCGCTACCGGCATCGCCGCCGTTGCCGCCGGAGCCCCCGCCGGCCCCGCCGTGGCCGCCGTGGCCGCCGTGGCCTCCGGCGCCTCCTGGGGCTCCGGGTGTCCCGTCGGTGTTTAGCGGGGGTTTTATGCCGTCGCCGCCGACCCCGCCGATGCCGCCCTTGCCGCCGTTGCCGCCGTTTCCGCCGCCGACGCCGTCAATGCCGGCTCCGCCCAAGCCGCCGTTACCGCCGTTACCGCCCCTTCCGCCCGGCTCGGCGTGGCCGAAGAAAGGGTCGCCGTCGCGGCCGTTGACGCCGTTGCCGCCGTTGCCGCCGTTGCCGCCGGTGCCGCCGGTGCCGACGCTGCCGCCGGTGCCGCCGTCGGTTCCTACGCCGGCCGCCCCAGCTTTGCCGCCGGTGCCGCCGTTGCCGCCGTCCGCCCCGGCGCCGAAGCTGGGGCCACCGAGGCCGCCGTCGTCGGTGCCGGTTCCGTTGCCGCCGGTGCCGCCGGTGCCGCCGTCGCCGCCGATGCCGCCGTTGCCGCCGTTGCCGCCATGAGCGCCGTTGCCGTCGCCGGCGCCGCCGGTGCCACCCGTGCCGCCAGTGCCACCCCGGCCGGCACTCCCACCCTGAGTGGGGGAGCCGCCGGTGACGCCGTTGGCGCCGTTGGCGCCTTTCCCGCCGTTGCCGCCGGTGCCGCCGTCGCCGCCGGTGCCGATGCTGCCGCCGGTGCCGCCGTCGGTTCCTACCCCGGCCGCCCCGGCGGCGCCGCCGGTGCCGCCCTGACCGCCGTTGCCGCCGGTGCCGTTGACGACAGAAGTGTCGTCGCCACCGTTGCCGCCGATGCCGCCCAGGCCGCCGGCGCCGCCCGTGCCGCCGTCGCCGCCGCCTACCCCGCCAATGCCGGCGCCGCCGTCGCCGCCGGCGCCGCCTTTGCCGCCGTCGCCGCCCTGGCCGCCGGCGGTCGGGTCGGCTGCATTGGTGCCGGCCTTGCCGAACCCACCCTGCCCGCCGGTGCCGCCGGTGCCGCCGTCGCCGCCGGCGCCGATCCCGCCTTGCGTGCCGCCGTCGGTTCCTACGCCGGCCGCCCCGGCGGTGCCGCCGGTGCCGCCCTTGCCGCCGGCGCCGCCGGCGCCGAAGCCGGGGCCAGCGAGGCCGATGTTGTCGCCGCCGGCGCCGCCGACACCGCCTTTGCCGCCGATGCCGCCGGTGCCGCCGTCGCCGCCGCCGATCCCGCCGATGCCGGCGCCGCCGACGCCGCCTTGGCCACCCGCGCCGCCCTGGCCGCCTTGGCCGCCGGCGGTGGGGTCGTCTGCAGTGACGCCGGCCTTGCCGAACCCGCCCTGTCCGCCGTCGCCGCCGGTGCCGCCGGTGCCGCCGGCGCCGATCCCGCCTTGGGTGCCGCCGTCGGTTCCTACGCCGGCCGCCCCGGCGGTGCCGCCGGTGCCGCCCTGACCGCCGGCACCGCCGGCGCCGAAGCCGGGGCCAGCCAGGCCGATGTTGTCACCGCCGGCGCCGCCGACACCGCCTTTGCCGCCGATGCCGCCGGTGCCGCCGTCGCCGCCGCCTACCCCGCCGATGCCGGCGCCGCCGACGCCGCCTTGGCCACCCGCGCCGCCCTGGCCGCCTTGGCCGCCGGCGGTGGGGGCGGCTGCAGTGACGCCGGCCCGCCTCCTATACCCCACCGACGCCG
>NZ_OCVX01000089.1 GCF_900232995.1 Mycobacterium simulans | reverse complement strand
TGGGGAGATGTGGGCCGCCGATGTGTCAGCCATGGTCGGCTATTACGGCGGGGCCTCGGCGGCGGCGTCGCAACTGACGTCTTGGCAGGGTTTGTCGGGCTTGGTGGGCGGCGCTACAGCTGCGGCCGCCAGCGCCGTGCCGGCACCGCTACAGGGCATCAACTTCGGCTTCGGCAACATCGGGTCCCTTAATGTGGGCAGCGGCAACATCGGCGACACCAACCTCGGTAGCGGCAATATCGGTAACAGCAACCTGGGCAGCGGCAACATCGGTAGCACCAACCTGGGCAGCGGCAACCAAGGTGACTTCAATCTGGGCCTCGGCAACATCGGCAACTTGAACCTCGGTAGCGGCAACTTCGGCAGCCAGAACCTGGGCGGCGGCAATATCGGTAGCACCAACTTGGGTAGCGGCAATATCGGCAACACCAATGTTGGCAGCGGCAACATCGGCGACACCAACTTCGGCAATGGAAACAACGGTAGCTTCAACTTTGGCAGCGGAAATTCCGGTAGCAACAACTTCGGGTTCGGCAATACCGGCAGCGGGAATTTCGGTTTCGGCAACACCGGGAACGGAAACATCGGCTTCGGGCTCACCGGCGACGGCCAGTTTGGGATCGGCGCGCTGAACTCCGGGAGTGGAAATATCGGTTTCGGCAACTCCGGCACCGGGAATATTGGCTTCTTCAACTCGGGTACCGGCAACGTGGGGTTCGGTAACTCGGGCATCGGGAACACCGGCTTCGGGAATGCCGGCAACACCAATACCGGATTTTGGAACGGCGGGAACACCAACACCGGTGCGGTGAACGCCGGGGCCGGCAACTTCGGCTTTTTCGATTCCGGCAACTTCAATGCGGGCAGCTTCAACGCGGGCAACTCCAACACCAGCTTCGGAAATTCGGGGAACGTCAACACCGGTTTCCTCAACGCCGGCGACATCAACTCCGGCTTTGGTAACGCGGGCGACGTCAACACCGGTTTTGGTAACGCGGGCGACACCAACACAGGAGGTTTCAACGGGGGCAACCTCAACACCGGGTTCTTCAGTGCGGCGACTCAGGTCGGTCCCAACTCGGGCTACTTCAATGTCGGCACGGGTAACTCAGGCTTTGGCCATAACGATCCGGCTGGCAGTGGCAACTCGGGTATTCAAAATTCCGGCTTCGGTAATTCAGGCTATGTCAATACGAGCACCACCAGCACCTTCGGAGGAAACTCCGGTGTGCTCAATACGGGCTACGGGAATGCCGGTTTCTACAATGCGGCTGTGCAGAATGCGGGTATCTTCATCGCGGGCGTCATGACTTCGGGAATTGCAAACTCCGGGACCGGCAGCTCGGGCCTATTCGTCTCCGGCAATGGGCTCTCGGGCTTCTTCCGAAATTTGTTCTAGCGCTAACTGCGAACACTGGCCTCTGCCGGAGGCGATGGTCGCCCCGCCCACCTACGCGCGACAACTCGGTTTCTGCAGGTCAACAGCACCTCGAAACGCGCACGGGCATCTACCAACTTGGGAACAACACCGCAGGTCAGGCGATTGTCGCTGAGAGCCGGGCGCATCGTGTGTCGCCGGGTGCAGCGACACATGTGCCCGATTTGTGGTGCGCGCCAATTTGAGCCAAGTCCCGAAAGTCTCGTTATCAGCCATTCTGAGAGCCAAAAATTCATGTGTGTTCGCACCGTGACTTCCCAAGAATCGCATGCAGTTTTCCAATGTATTGACGTCGTCTGGACAGCTGTCCGGCGAGCTCGGCGCGGCGACGCGTTGGCTCGCGTTGCTCCACGGCGAATTGTAGAAACTCTTATTTTTGGTGAAAGTGCAGACTTTCGGGTGTGATGTGTCATACGATCCGGCCGTGGGTACTCGCGAGTGTGTGGGTGCGGTCGGTAGGTGGTCGGAGTCGGTGATGCGGCTGGCCGGTTTGGGGTTGCGATGATTTTGGACTTTGCGGTACTGCCGCCGGAGATCAATTCGGCGCGGATCTTTTCCGGTGCGGGCTCGTCGCCGTTGTTCACAGCGGCGGCGGCCTGGGAAGGCCTGGGCGCGGACTTGCAGTCGTCGGTTTCGGCGATTCAGTCGCNGTTTTTTCGCTGCTGTGGGTGACAGCCACGGCTTGTGGTTGTCGGAGCCGCTGAGGCGGCAGGCTTGTTAGGGTTACGAATGATTTTGGACTTTGCGGTGCTGCCGCCGGAGATCAATTCGGCGCGGATCTTTTCCGGTGCGGGCTCGTCGCCGTTGTTCACAGCGGCGGCGGCCTGGGAAGGCCTGGGCGCGGACTTGCAGTCGTCGGTTTCGGCGATTCAGTCGCTGCTTAGCGATCTGACCGGTGGGCCGTGGACGGGTCCGGCGTCGATGGCCATGGCGGCTGCGGCGGCGCCGTATGTGTCGTGGTTGGGCGCGGCCGCGGCTCAGGCGGAGTTGTCGGCGACGCAGGCCCGCGCGGCGGCGACGGCGTTTGAGGCGGCGTTGGCGGCCACGGTGCATCCGGCGGCCGTGACGGCCAATCGGGTGTCGTTGTTGTCGTTGATAGCGACGAATTTCTTGGGTCAGAACACTCCGGCGATTGCGGCCACTGAGTTCGATTATGTGGAGATGTGGGCCCAGGATGTGGGCGCGATGGTGGCGTACTA
Source organism: Mycobacterium simulans (assembly GCF_900232995.1). GTDB lineage: Bacteria > Actinomycetota > Actinomycetes > Mycobacteriales > Mycobacteriaceae > Mycobacterium > Mycobacterium simulans. The sequence goes on along the minus strand of NZ_OCVX01000089.1, from coordinate 7,581 downwards.
CACGGGCGCGACCTCGGTCGCTTCGACGCTGACGCCGTTTAGCTTGCCGCCGGTGAGTTTGGCCGGGTTGGCATCTCAGGTTGGCACGCAAGTCACCGGTTTCGCGTCGCAGGTTGGTGCCCAGGTAGCCGGTGCGGCGACGGCGGCATCGGCCGCGGTTTCGCCAGTGCTGCAGGGCGCGGTGGCGGGGCTGCCCGGCGCGGTGACGGCGGTGCAGTCCGCGGCCGCAGGCCTGCCGGTGCAATCGTTAATGTCGGCGGCGCAGATGGGCATGTATCCGGCCAGCATGATGATCGGTCCGCTGATGCAGCTGGGGCAATCGGCGAATGCGAGTACGGCCGGTTTGGCCTCGGCGGGTATGGCCGCGGCGGACCTGCCGAAGTTTGCCGGTGATGTCGCGCCCGCGATGAAGGGTTTGGGTGGCGGCGCCGGTATGGGTGCCGCTGCGGACTTGGGTAAGGCGCGGTTAGTGGGGGCGATGTCGGTGCCGCCCACCTGGCAGGGGTCGATGCCGAAAGGTATGGCCAGTGGCGCGATGGCGGGACTGGGCGCCTTGCCTGCGGAGATGGCGGCGGCCGGCACTGGCGGTATGGGAATGATGCCGATGCCGATGCCGATGGGCGCCGGTGCAGGAGCTGGAATGCCCGGCGGCATGATGGGCCGCGGCGGGGCCGCTGCACACGTAATTCAGCAGCGGCCCAGTGTGGTGCCGCGGACTGGTGTCGGATAGGGCGGGGGTGATTTGGTCGGGGTCGTCGAGCTGGCTGTATTTCGGCACGTGATCGAAATTGATTGTTCCGTTGTGAAAGGACGGGTGTGATGGCTAGTCGGTTTATGACCGATCCGCACGCGATGCGCGACATGGCGGGTCGTTTTGAAGTGCATGCACAGACGGTCGAGGACGAAGCGCGCCGGATGTGGGCATCGTCGCAGAACATTTCTGGTGCCGGCTGGAGCGGGCTGGCAGAGGCGACCTCGTTGGACACCATGGGTCAGATGAACACGGCATTCCGCAACATTGTGAACATGCTGCACGGGGTGCGCGATGGACTGGTCCGTGACGCCAATAACTACGAGCAGCAAGAGCAGGCTTCGCAGCAAATCTTGAGCAGTTAGCGGCTTAACTCAGCGATAGGGAGAATTGACTATGACGATTAATTACCAGTTCGGTGACGTCGATGCCCACGGAGCCACGATTCGGGCTCAGGCGGCATCGTTGGAGGCTGAACACCAGGCGATCGTGCGCGATGTGCTGGCGGCCGGGGATTTCTGGGGCGGCGCCGGTTCGGTGGCGTGCCAGGAGTTCATCACTCAGTTGGGCCGCAATTTCCAGGTGATCTACGAGCAAGCCAACGCTCACGGGCAGAAGGTGCAGGCCGCCGGTAGCAATATGGCGCAAACCGATTCTGCTGTGGGTTCTAGCTGGGCCTAGCTTCACCCGCGAGCCGTCAGGGGCGCGGGCGACACATGGGGGGGAGTTTGTGTCGCCGGCGCCCTTGGCATGTCCGCAGCCCAAATGGGCTGAGGCCGGCGTGTGATTTCTCATTAAATGCCTAATGTCGGTTTTTGGTGAAAATGCAGACTTGCGCCGTGGGCTCGCGTACGATCCGCCGGAGGGTTTTTTCGCTGCTGTGGGTGACAGCCACGGCTTGTGGTTGTCGGAGCCGCTGAGGCGGCAGGCTTGTTAGGGTTACGAATGATTTTGGACTTTGCGGTGCTGCCGCCGGAGATCAATTCGGCGCGGATCTTTTCCGGTGCGGGCTCGTCGCCGTTGTTCACAGCGGCGGCGGCCTGGGAAGGCCTGGGCGCGGACTTGCAGTCGTCGGTTTCGGCGATTCAGTCGCTGCTTACCGACCTGACCGGTGGGCCGTGGACCGGTCCGGCGTCGATGGCGATGGCCGCTGCGGCGGCGCCGTATGTGTCGTGGTTGAGCGCGGCGGCGGCGCAAGCGGAGTTGTCGGCGGGTCAGGCTCGGGCGGCGGCGACGGCGTTTGAGACGGCGTTGGCGGCCACTGTGCATCCGGCGGCGGTGGATGCGAATCGGGTGTCGTTGTTGGCGTTGATTGCGACGAATTTCTTGGGTCAGAACACACCGGCGATTGCGGCCACTGAGTTCGATTATGTGGAGATGTGGGCCCAGGATGTGGGCGCGATGGTGGCGTACTACACGGGCGCGACCTCGGTGGCTTCGACGCTGACGCCGTTTAGTACGCCGCCGGTGAATCTGGCCGGGTTGGCGTCGCAGGTTGGTGCGCAGGTTGCCGGTGCGGCGACGGCGGCATCGGCTGCGGTGTCGCCGGTGCTGCAGGGTGCGGCGGCGGGAGTGCCCGGCGCGGTGACGGCGGTGCAGTCGGCAGCTGCAGCGGTGCCGATGGAGTCTGTGATGTCGGTGGCGCAGATCGGGATGTATCCGGCCAGCATGATGCTCGGTCCGCTGATGCAGCTGGGGCAATCGGCGAATGCGAGTACGGCCGGGTTGGCCTCGGCGGGTATGGCCGCGGCGGACCTGCCGAAGTTTGCCGGTGATGTCGCGCCCGCGATGAAGGGTTTGGGTGGCGGCGCCGGTATGGGTGCCGCGGCGGACTTGGGTAAGGCGCGGTTGGTGGGGGCGATGTCGGTGCCGCCCACCTGGGAGGGGTCGATGCCCAAAGGTATGGCTAGTTCGGCGATGTCGGGCCTGGGAGCCATGCCTACCGCCGCTGAACTCGCGCAAGCTGGGCCCGCTGGTGGCGGTATGCCGATGATGCCGATGCCGATGGGTGCCGGTGCCGGAGCCGGTATGCCCGGCGGGATGATGGGCCGCGGTGGCGCGAATCCCCACGTTGTTCAGCAGCGGCCCAGTGTGGTGCCGCGGACGGGCATCGGATAGCGTCCGGACGATGGGTCCCTGAACCCGTCGACGAACCCTTCGGCCCGTTAGGGTTTCAGGCGTTGCCCATGCCGCTGGTCATCAGAAATACCCCGAGCAAAGCGATGACGACGGCAAAGGCCTGTTGTCGATGAGCTTTCATCCAACCGCTCACCGCGGCCACGACGTGGCCGGTCCTTGCCGGCGCCGCCAGCTGGCTGACGAGCGGAAGTTCGACAAAGGCCAGCGCCACCAGGGAGTACGCCCCGGCCGCGCCGATCTGAGTGCCCACGGTGACCCCAGAGGCCAAAATGGCCGCAAGCGCCGCGAGGAACCTGAAGTCCGCCAACATTCCAAATCCGAGAATGAACGCCACCCCCAGGGGTTTCGCTTGCAGCGCGGCCTGGGTGCGCGTCGACAATCTCGAGATTGCCGTCGACGTCCGTACCTGGAGGTGGGATGTGTTGGTGCTGTGCATGCCCAGTCGCGCGCGCTGACGTGTCGAAAGGCTGACTGCGAGTCCAGCGATGAGTAATGCCAACGCGCCCATCACGATCTGAATGTGGCCTGCTGTTGAGCTGGCGGTGGCGAGTTCGATCCGGTGCAGCACTCCCAGCACGAGGTCGCGTAGCCCAAAAAGCACACCTGCAGCCAAACAAACGCTCATTGCAATGCCGCCGAGCCAAAACGCAACCAACTGACCCACGGCACGAGGCCGCGACGACAAGAGAACACTCACCCCGATCCGAACCGGGTCTGCCGTCGCAACAAGCGCTAACGCCAGCACCGTGCCCCACATGGCAGAGGACGCTACATCGGCGGTTCGAATTGCGAAACCCCCTTCAGCACACCCGTTTATCGATCACGAGGGGATAACCTAAGCCCGGACTATTTCTGGCGCTGGGGGAAGAAGGCCGCTGGCAGATGCCATCTCGCCGAACGCGGATTGATGGTCGCTGACCTCGAACAATCTGGGGGGTGCCAGCGCCGCTGCCTAAAGGGAAATGGCTCTATGTGGGTTCGATTAGGAATGTGAGATTAGGTAAATTTTTGGCGCGACCGTCTTTGACCGCCCACGATCCGCTCGCGAACCACGGGGATTTTCCGCGGCATTGACATCCGGTGCGGGCGTCGCTTCACCAGCTGTTTGGCAACCAGCCGCCGTGGCCATATCCATAGCACCTTGCGGAGGAAATTGCGGGCCGGCATTGGTTGGCGCCCAAGGCCTTTAGAGCCCATAACCCCGATGGTCCATACATCGACGCCGAAAACTCAGTTGCGCTTGCTGACACGCGAAAATCCGCTTGCGACACGCCGGTTCGCGTATCGCGATTGGCCAGCGCCGTAACTATACCGTGATCTGAAATGTGTGCAGGGAGGCAGATTCGGTGAGCGGCAACCCGTTCCTAGGAATGTCGCGGCGGGAGTTTCTGACCAAGCTCACCGGCGCAGGTGCTGCGGCGTTGCTGACGGATTTTGCCGCCCCGGTAATCGAAAAGGCATATGGCGCCGGGCCTTGCCAGGGCCACCTGACCGATATCGAGCACATCGTGTTGCTGATGCAAGAGAACCGGTCATTCGACCATTACTTCGGCACGCTCTCTAGCACCCGCGGCTTCAACGATCCTTCCCCACACTTCCAGCAGCCAGGGTGGAACCCACAGACCCAGGCGCTCGACCCGGCCGGGATCACAATTCCATTCCGTCTTGACACCACCCGCGGCCCCTTCCTGGACGGTGAGTGCGTCAACGACCCTGAGCACCAATGGGTCGCAATGCACAACTCATGGAATGGCGGAGCCAATGACAACTGGCTTCCGGCGCAGTCGGCGACCCGGACGGGGCCGTACGTTCCAATGACAATGGGTTATTACACGCGCAAAGACATCCCGATCCACTACTTGCTAGCTGACACGTTCACAATTTGTGACGGCTATCATTGCTCGTTGTTGACCGGCACCCTGCCCAACCGGCTCTACTGGCTGAGCGCCCACATCGACCCGGCGGGCACCAACGGTGGACCGCAACTCGTCGAACCGGGCTTTCTGCCGCTGCAGCAGTACAGCTGGCGGATCATGCCAGAAAACCTCGAAGATGCCGGCGTGAGTTGGAAGGTGTACCAGGCCAAGGACGCGGGGCGCTTCATCAACACACCCATTAGCAACAACGGGCTGGTACAGGCTTTCAAGCAGGCCGCAAATCCGAGGTCGAACCTGGCCCGCTTCGGCATTGCGCCGAACTACCCCGTGGACTTCGCCGCCGACGTCCTAGCCAACAGGCTGCCGTCGGTTTCCTGGTTGGTTCCGCCGTTCATTCAGTCCGAGCATCCCGCGCTACCGGTAGCGCTGGGCGCGGTGGCGATGGTGAACGCGTTGCGGATCTTGCTGTCGAATCAGGCGGTGTGGGAAAAGACCGCATTGATTATTAGCTACGACGAAGGCGGTGGCTTCTTCGACCACGTCACGCCCCCTACAGCCCCGCCTGGGACTCCGGGCGAATGGGTCACGGTTCCCGATATCAATGCGGTACCGGGCTCCGGCGGCATCCGCGGGCCCCTCGGCTTGGGATTTCGCGTACCTTGCTTGATCATTTCTCCATTCAGCCGTGGCCCACTGATGGTCCATGACACCTTCGACCACACTTCACAGCTGAAATTGATTCGCGCGCGGTTCGGCGTCCCCGTTCCCAACTTGACGACCTGGCGGGACAACTTGGTCGGCGATCTGACCTCGGCGTTCAACTTCGGAAGCCCGCCGAACTCGACGAGACCCAACTTGAGCCACCCTTTGCTGGCTGCCGTGCCAAAACTGCCGCAGTGCATCCCCAACGTCGTGCTGGGCAGTACCGATGGCGAGCTGCCGGCCATTCCTTATCGGGTGCCCTATCCGCAGGTGATGCCCGGCCAGGAAAGTGCACCTATCCGAAATATTCCGAGCGGGCTCTGCAGTTGAATTCAAAAGTTGTGAAGCTTTCGGCGGTTCATTTGGTGTGGCAAATGAACGTCGCGGCCCGGAATTGCGGCGTGTTGGCGAGCAAACCTCCGTGATAAGCGCGCACTGCTGCTTGGCAAATAGCCGGGATTAGAGCACGACACGCCGGTTAGCGTGTCGTGGCTGATGACCGGCGTAACTATACCGTGAGCTGGAAGCGGCGCGTGGCAGCCTTGGAGGAGGGCGTGTGGGGAGCGAGCATCCGGTCGACGGAATGACCCGTCGGCAATTTTTGGCTAAAGCCGCTGCCGCCACCACCTCCGGGGCTTTCATGTCTTTGGCTGGTCCGATAATCGAAAAGGCGTACGGGGCGGGGCCCTGCGGCGGTCATTTGACCGACATCGAACACATTGTGTTGTTGATGCAGGAAAATCGGTCATTCGACCATTACTTCGGCGCGATGTCCGCCGTTCGCGGTTTCGATGACCCCACCCCACCGCTGGTATTTGCACAACAAGGCTGGAACCCGGCAACGCAGGCGAACGACCCCGCCGCTACCACTATCCCGTTCCGATTCGACACCACCCGGGGCCCTCTGGTGGCCGGCGAATGTGTCAACGACCCGGACCACAGCTGGACCGCCATGCATCAGTCGTGGAACAACGGCGCCAACAACGGCTGGCTGCCGGCGCAAGCGGCGGTTAGTGCATTACAGGGCAATACGCCGGTGACAATGGGCTATTACACCCGCCAGGACATACCGATTCATTACCTGCTGGCCGACACATTCACCGTTTGCGATGGCTACTACTGCTCACTACTCGGCGGGACTACCCCCAACCGGCTCTACTGGATGAGCGCGTGGATCGACCCCGACGGCACTAACGGCGGCCCGGTACTCGTAGAACCCAACATCCAACCGCTGCAGAAATACAGCTGGCGGATCATGCCGGAAAACCTCGAAGATGCAGCCATCAGCTGGAAGGTCTATCAGAACAAATTGCTGGGGCCACTCAATAACACGGTCGTCGGCTACAACGGGCTGGTCAATGACTTCAGGCAAGCCGCGGATCCGAGGTCGAACCTAGCCCGCTTCGGCATCGCCCCGTCCTACCCCCTTGATTTCGCCGCCGACGTCAGAAACAACAGACTCCCTAAAGTCTCCTGGGTTCTCCCCGGATTCTTGCTGTCGGAACATCCGGCGTTCCCGGTGTCCATCGGCGCCGTCGGGATCGTCGACGTGCTGCGGATATTGCTGTCCAATCCGGCGGTGTGGGAAAAGACCGCGCTGATCGTCAACTACGACGAAAACGGGGGTTTTTTCGACCACGTCGTTCCGCCGACACCGCCCCCGGGCACTCCCGGCGAATTTGTCACCGTCGCCGACATTAACTCTGTGCCCGGATCCGGCGGCATCCGCGGGCCCATCGGGCTGGGTTTCCGCGTCCCCTGTATCGTCATTTCGCCCTACAGCCGTGGGCCCCTGAAGGTCAGTGAAACTTTCGACCACACTTCGACGCTGAAGCTGATCAGTGCACGGTTCGGCGTCCCGGTTCCCAATATCAGCGCTTGGCGAAACGCGACCGTCGGAGACATGACCTCGACATTCAACTTCGCGTCCCCACCGAATCCGTCGAAGCCCAATTTGGACCACCCGAGGGTGAAGGCGCTTACGAAACTGCCGCAGTGCGTCCCGAACGCGGTATTGGGCACTACGACGAAGACGTCAATTCCCTATCGGGTGCCGTACCCGCAGATCATGCCCAATCAGGAAACCCAGTCCGTCAGAAACGCGGCGGCACC
>NZ_OCVX01000088.1 GCF_900232995.1 Mycobacterium simulans | reverse complement strand
CGGCAAAACCGGCGCTGCGACACACCACGCACCATATGCAACGACACCGACAACTACCGGATGCGACGCTGTTCGCCTGGCCGGATTCCCCCGGCGGCTAAAGCCGCCGGTCCCCCCCGGCCGCAACTGATGGGGACCGTTCAATGCGGCGGCACAACCGTCCCCGCTGCAGATGATGATGGAACCGCCGCAGGCTGTCGACGTCGATCGCGTGGTTGTACACCCAGGCACCTTGCAACAGGCCGGTAGCTCCTGTTGCTTGCTCCCCGAGAAACATGGCCTGGTCGGCCAGATCGATTACATTGTCCATATTGCTATTCCTCGCCACGTTGAATCGAATTCGTCATTTCGTGAAGCTGGGCAATGAAAAGGAGCCGAACACCAAGGTGGCGGCGGCCTCGTCGACCTCGGTATAGGTTTGCGCAATCTGGGTGAACGCCGAGCCGGCCCGCATGAGCTCTTCCTGGGCGGCCTGGTTCAGCGCAAGCAGCGAGGCCGCCTCCGTGTGAAACGCCATTACTGCCTGCAACGACACCTCGTCGGCCCCGGCGGGCGCTAGCCCGGTCATCGACATCGACGCCTTCGCGGCCTCCTCTAGGCAGTTGGTACCGATGTTGACGACTTGTGCGCCAATGTCGGCAACGACGGGGTGAAATGACATTGATTGCATTTGTGTACTCCTCGATGGCGTAGCGCCGACATTTTCTGCCTGGCGTCGAAGGCGGCGGAATGGCCATTAGTGAATGGCTTTTCGGCTGGCACCAATTCATCTCTGCACCGCAGGCTGCGCGAGCATTGTTGGTATCTGTGAGCCCGAAACTACGGCGCTGGGACGCGGGTGTCGTGCTTGTGGGCGATAGTCGGACTAAGCGGCGATTTCCGGGTTTTGCGCATTGTGCTCACGGGTGGGCGATGGTTGGGTGGGTCACAGTTTTTGCGGGTGGGCCGATGCTGAGGGGGCTTAGAATTGATCCATCGTCGTGCGCATCGGGCCGGTCGGTGCGCAAAAATCGGTAGGAGCAGCAGGTAGATGGATTC
>NZ_OCVX01000087.1 GCF_900232995.1 Mycobacterium simulans | reverse complement strand
GGCGCGCGGGCCTGTTGGGACAACCCGGGACCGCGGGGATAAGCACACTCCTATCGCCGAACCAAACGCTTATCTACATAGATCAATTCGGCAACCCGATACTGAACATCTCGGTAGGCGGCGGACCGAGTTCGCCCGTCATCGTCGACTCCGGCGCCAGCGGTCTTGTGGTTCCACCGCATTACGTTACTGGGGCGGATCTCGGCGCTCCCGGCCCGACGGGTTCCGTCAGTTACGGCCTGAGCAGCACCAGTCGCCTCTTCGTTAATTACGAGACGTATCAAACGACCGTGAATTTCGGGAACGGAATCGTCACCGAGTCGACCACCGTTGGCGTCGCCACCTCCGCATCCTTGGTTACGCAGACCCCGACGGGGACCACGACCCAGCCCATCAACGACCTTTCGTTGTTACCCGCCTATCTGGGCGTGGGCCCCAACAATAATTTTCCCTTCTCTGATCCCACGAACGCAGCGTTACCGACCAACATGAATCAGGGTGTGCTTTTCAACATGCCTCGCGGTTTGCTGGAGTTCGGCCCCAATTCGCTGCCGCCCACTGTCGACCTCGATGGAGCTCCGCTGACCGTCGTGCAGGTACAGATCAACAACGGATTACCGCAGACCGTCGGCGCAATCGTCGATTCCGGTGGGGTAGGTGGAGCCATCCCACAATCGTTGGTGCCGGGCCTTGCTATCGGTAACCACCTTCCCGAGGGAACAACCATCTCGGTCTACACGATCAATGGTGTCCACCTCTACACCCAGACAGTCACTGCGGCCAATAGCCCAGTCGTAGTGGCGTCACCACCGCCAAACACGGTGCCGGGGCAAGACGCATACTACGTGTTCAATACCGGGAATTACCCCTTCTCAGTCGGACCGATCTATATCTGGAACAACGACGCCATAGGAACGACAATCTTTGACCGACTGGTCTGACTTGCCCGGGTCTTTCGGTAGTCCGCGAGCGCCGGACCCAACAGGTGTAACGATCGCACGGCTCACACGTCGGTAGCCGATTGGCAAAGCGTGGGTATGGCGTGCGACCGCACTCGTCCGCCAATCGTCAACAAGTAGTGTCGGCAACCTCTTCGGTCAGCACACCACTAGGAGCCGCCGGGACCGCCGGTACCCCCCTTGCCGCCATCGCCACCGACGATCCCAACGGGGGGGACGCCGGGGGCGCCGGAGCCGCCGGGGCCGCCGGTGCCGCCTGCGGTACCGATGCCACCCTTGCCGCCGGTGCCGCCTTGGCCACCACCAGTGCCGGCGCCGGCGGTGCCCCCGATGCCGCTAGTGCCGCCGCTACCACCCGTGCCGCCCTTGCCACCGT
>NZ_OCVX01000086.1 GCF_900232995.1 Mycobacterium simulans | reverse complement strand
GGGAATGCTGGGCAGGTCTTCGGCAACGGCGGTCATGGCGGCGACGGCGGCAGCGGCGGCAACGCCAACGCTGGCACCACCGGTTCTGCCAGCAGCGCAGGCGGCGCCGGCGGGAATGGCGGCAACGGCGGTAGCGGTGGCTCCGGCGGCCGCAGCGGGCTACTGGTCGGAAACGGCGGCAGCGGCGGCAACGGCGCGAGCGGTGGTTTCGGCGGCAACGCCGGCAATGGAGGCGCTGGTGGTGCCAACGGCGGAAACGGCGGAAACGGTGGAACCGGCGCGAGCGGTGGAGCCGGCGCCAACGGTGGCATGCTGTTCGGCCAAGGCGGTAGCGGCGGCTCCGCCGGCAGCGGCGGCACCGGTGGCGCCGGGGGTGACGGGACCGCGTCCACGGTTGCCGGCAACACCGGCGGCAAGGGCGGCAACGGCGGCCTAGGCGGTGCCGCAGGCACGGTCGGCGCCGCCGGCACCGGCCTCAGTGGCGCTGGCAGCGCGGGTAGCGCAGGCACCGGCGGTAACGGCGGCAACGGCCCCGGCGAAAACGGCACCAGCGCCACCAACTTCGGTGGCCAGGGCGGCGACGGTGGCCGAGGTGGGGCCGGAGGCGCGGGCGGCAGCTCCGCCACCGGAATCAACGGCAACGGTGGTGGTGGTGGCGGCGGCGGCACCGGCGGTGACGGCGGCGACAACACGGCCAGCGTGGCTAGCACCTTCAACGTCTTCGGCGGTGGCGGTGGCGGTGGCGGCGCCGGTGGCATCGGCGGCGACGCCGGTGCCGGCCTCGGCAAGGCCGGCATCGGCGGCAGCGGCGGCAGCGGCGGTGGCGGCGGCACCGGCGGCGCCGGCGGCGCCGGCGGCGCCGGTGGGCAAGGCGGGGACGGCATGAACGGTGCCCTCGCTCACTCCGCGGGCGCGGCCGGCGGCGATGGCGGCAACGGAGGGGCCGGCGGCGCCGGCGGCAACGGCGGCAAGGGTGGGGCCGCGACCCATGGCCAGGTGGGCAGCGACGGCGTTGGCGGCAATGGCGGCAACGGTGGTGCCGGCGGGAAACCAGGTAACGGTGCCGATGGCGCGACCGGGCCCGTCGGCGAAAGCGGCGGGGCCGGCGGCAACGGTGGAAATGCCGGCACCAGCGGCGCGGGCGGTTTCGGCGGCAGCGGCGGCAACGGCGGCACCGGCGGCAGCGGAATCAACGGCGGCACGGGCGGCGCCGGCGGGACCGGCGGCACCGGCGGCAACGGTGAAGGCATCGGCGTCGGTGACGGCGACGGCGGGGTCGGCGGGACCGGCGGCACCGGCGGGGAAGGCGCCGACCTGAACCAGTCCCGCGGCGGGGACGGCGCAACCGGCGGGACCGGCGGGACCGGCGGGACCGGTAATGGCGGGCCCGGCGGCCCCCCCAGCCGGGCCAGGACGGTAGCAGCCACGACGAGTACGCCGGCGGTGCGGGCGGCGCCGGCGGAACCGGGGGCCCCGCATAACGGTGATATTGAGCGCGATGTGGCACCGACGTAGCTTCAGCCATCGCGGTCAACTCGGAGACCACACAAGGGTGGGGACTCGATGCCGTCGCTGTAGCGATGCCCGCGGGAATAGCTGCGAGTATCACCCAGCGCCCGCCACAAGCCCTTCCGGCACTGCCGACGTTGCCGCCGGCGCCGCCATTGCCACCGACCACATCGCTAGCCGACACCGGTGCCGCCATTCCCACCGGGCCCAACTTGGGGAAATCCCTTCAATCATGGCCAGGCCTGGGCCGCGGCGAGCAGGGCTGGTCCGGGGTGCCGAATCCTATGCCGGCCGCGGCGCTGTCGTTGGGAACCAGCGTCGGGTTCACACCGTCGATTAGCCTCACCGATCGCCGATCCACCGAATCCCGTTGCCTTGACCCATATTCCGCGCTCGAACCGATACGACAAGCCTTCGCATGTGCGGAGTGCTGTCACGGCCGAGTTCCTGCGGATAGAGGCCGACAACAATATCCCCAACTCCCAAAGAAGCGTCGATGAGCAAGGCCAAGGCTGGCGGAATGGCCAGCGACGTCACCCTCAAGTCCGTCGAATTGTCCGGCACCACAGGCTATTCCGAGGAATCACTGTTGGAGAGGCCCGGTTCATTCGACGCCCGTGCCCGCACCGAGCGGACGTGTGGGATCAGTCGTCGAACTCCCCGAAGATCTGGGAGTACGCAAAGGTGCTTTGCGACACGCCACTGCTGGTGTTCGACAGGACCCCCACCGGACCTGAGTAGTCGCGGTTGATCGACCACATGTGCAGTCCGCCCAGACCCTTTTCCTCGGCGAAAGTGGTCAACTTTTGCGCGTCGGCAAGGGTGAAGACTTCCACCGGGTTGTCGTTGACTCCGATCATGGGCGTCACATCGACCATCGCCCAGATCTCCGCGTCGGTCTTCGTCGGATACAGCGGCACCAACTGATCGTGGACAGCCGTTGCCGCCTGGATCGCGTAATCGCCCATCTTGCCCTCATACGACAGACTCGGATCGAAATAGTCCATGGCCATGATGTTGACGTGTGCGATGTCCACGCCGTTGGCGATGGCGTTCGTGACCACCCGCATCCCGTCGGCGGTCAGACCCGTCGGCAGCACCGGAAGGGTGAACGAAACCTCCACCGGGGTACCGTTAGCCTCCCCCGCCGTCTGCAGCATGGTGATCGCCTGCGCACGACGTGTCAGTGACGCGACGTCACCCTGGGCCGCGCCCTCGATGTCGAAATCGAGCTTGTGGAAGCCGTAGGCGTCCATCACCGATTGGTACTTCGCGACCAGCGCGTTGACGTCCGGGGTGACCAGAGCCAGTTCCTGGTTCGCCGCACCACCGAAGGAGATGGTCGCGTCGATACCTGCGTTATGCATGGCGGTGATCTGGTCATTGATCTGATACAGCAAGCTGCCGCCGTTGACCGCGTACGCGTCAAAACCTCCCCAGGCCGCCTGCCCCTGGGAATCGGCGGTGATGAAACCGAGCACGACATGGTCGACATCCCCGAGGCCGCCGGCACCCGCGAAGTCGAACTGGGGCCACAACGTCATGTCGACATAGGGCGAGAATTCCGGAGCCCCCCAGGTGCCCGTGGTAGTGCCACCGGTGCTACCCCCGCCGCTGGTGCCGCCGCCCGTCGTGCCACCACCCGTCGTGCCACCACCCGTCGTGCCACCACCCGTCGTGCCACCGCCCGTCGTGCCACCGCCCGTCGTGCCACCACCCGTCGTGCCACCACCCGTCGTGCCACCGCCCGTCGTGCCACCGCCCGTCGTGCCACCACCGCTGGTGCCGCCGCTGACTGGTTGTCCGTTGACCACCACATTCGTCGGTGCCGAGTACGCACCGGTCTGCGAGGCCTGGAAGCCGACGGTGACCGAACCGCCCGGTGCAATCGTCTGCGTCCACGACTCAGGGGTCACGACATAGTGCGTACCGGACTGGGCAACCTGCCCGCTCCACAGACTCGTGATGGATTCATTTGCGGGAAGATCGAATTCGAGCTGCCAGTTGGTCAGCGGAGTCGTACCCGAATTGGTGATGGTGTAACTGGCCACAAAGCCGCTATCCCAGTGCGACCCCACGGCATACGTCGCCCCTACCCCGGTGGCACCACCTGTCGTCCCACCGCCGGTGGTCCCGCCGCCCGTGGTCCCGCCACCGGTGTCGCCGCCGGTGGTCCCGCCGCCCGTGGTCCCGCCACCGGTAGTCCCGCCGCCCGTCGTCCCGCCGCCGCTGGTCCCACCACCGGTGGTACCGCCACCGGTCGTGCCACCGCCGGTCGTCCCGCCACCGGTGTCGCCGCTGGTCCCACCCCCGGTGGTACCGCCTCCGGTCGTGCCACCTCCGGTGGTACCACCGCCCGTCGTGCCACCACCCGTCGTGCCACCACCGCTGGTGCCGCCGCTGACTGGTTGTCCGTTGACCACCACATTCGTCGGTGCCGAGTACGCACCGGTCTGCGAGGCCTGGAAGCCGACGGTGACCGAACCGCCCGGTGCAATCGTCTGCGTCCACGACTCAGGGGTCACGACATAGTGCGTACCGGACTGGGCAACCTGCCCGCTCCACAGACTCGTGATGGATTCATTTGCGGGAAGATCGAATTCGAGCTGCCAGTTGGTCAGCGGAGTCGTACCCGAATTGGTGATGGTGTAACTGGCCACAAAGCCGCTATCCCAGTGCGACCCCACGGCATACGTCGCCCCTACCCCGGTGGCACCACCTGTCGTCCCACCGCCGGTGGTCCCGCCGCCCGTGGTCCCGCCACCGGTGTCGCCGCCGCNCTGCCCGCTCCACAGACTCGTGATGGATTCATTTGCGGGAAGATCGAATTCGAGCTGCCAGTTGGTCAGCGGAGTCGTACCCGAATTGGTGATGGTGTAACTGGCCACAAAGCCGCTATCCCAGTGCGACCCCACGGCATACGTCGCCCCTACCCCGGTGGCACCACCTGTCGTCCCACCGCCGGTGGTCCCGCCGCCCGTGGTCCCGCCACCGGTGTCGCCGCCGCCGGTCGTCCCGCCACCGGTGTCGCCGCCGCTGGTCCCACCCCCGGTGGTCCCGCCGCCGGTCGTGCCACCGCCGTCCCCGCTGGTGCCGTCGAACTGCGCGAAGGCCTGAGAGTACTCATACGGAGTTTGTGGCACCCCACTGCCATTGGGCCCAACCACACCCAACTGGCCCGTAGTGTCACGAGCAACCGACCACATGCCCAGTTCGCCGATATCGTGCTGGTCAGCGAAGGCAACCAGCTGATGGGCATTCTCTACCGTGAAGACCTCGCTCATCACGTCATTGATTCCGATCATCGGCGTCACCCCGATCATCGACCACGCTTGCTCGCTGGTCAGCGACGGATCCATCGCCATCAACTGACCATGAACGGACTGCGCCGACATGATCGCCAAGTCGCCCATGTCCGGACTTCCGCCGCCGTGGAAAGCCTCACCGTAATCCATGGCCATGATGTTCACGCGGGTGATGTTCACGCCGTTGGCCTTAGCGATCTGCAGCACCCCCAGCCCGTCATTGGTCAGACCGGTCGGCAACACCGGAAGGGTGTAGGAAACCTCAACCGGAGTGCCCAAAGCCGCCTGCTCAGCCTGCAGCATCGCGATCGCCTGCGCCTGCCTGGTCAGCACTGGAATGTTGGCCTGCATCCCGCCTTCGACGTCGAAGTCGAGTTTGTGAATTCCGAAGGTGTTCACCACCGTTTCGTACTGCTCGGCCAGCACGGTGGCGTTCGGTGCGTTATAGGCGATATCCACGCCATTGGCACCGCCGAAAGAGATGGTCGTGTTGATTCCGGCGCCGTGCAGAGCCGAGATCTGGGAGGTGATGACCGGGTCGGTAAGCGAGTACACCCCGCCCCAGGCCGGTTGGTTCCCCGCGCCGCTGACGATGAAGGCCAGCGTGGCGTCGTCCACTCCCGCGTTGGCGAGGCTAGCGGCGTTCGCGTCATTCAGCGGGGGCCACAGCGTCATGTCGATATAGGGAGAGAACTCCCCCGTCGTCACCCCACCGGTACCCCCGCCCGTAGTCCCGCCACCGGTCGTGCCACCACCGGTAATCCCACCACCGGTCGTGCCACCGCCGCTCGCGCCCCCACCGGTCGTGCCACCACCGCCCGCGCCACCACCGCCCGCGCCAC
>NZ_OCVX01000085.1 GCF_900232995.1 Mycobacterium simulans | reverse complement strand
GGCCCGCACCGCCGCCAGCGCCGCCGGCTCCGCCGCCGCCAAAGTCGTTGCCGCCCGCGCCGCCGGCTCCGCCGTTGCCGTATAACAGCCCACCTGAGCCGCCGGCTCCGCCGGCCGCCCCGGCACCGCCTATCCCGCCGGCCCCGCCGTTACCAATCAACCCGGCGGAGCCGCCGTTACCGCCGGCCACTCCGGGGTTTGCGCCCGCCGCGCCGTTGCCGCCATTGCCGTACAACAGCCCGCCGGCCCCACCGCCTTGCCCCGGCGCCGTGCCGTCGGAGCCGTTGCCGATCAATGGGCGTCCGAGCAACGCCTGGGTGGGTGCGTTGATCGCGTTGAGCAGACTCTGCTCGACGTTAGCGTCCTCGGCTGCCGCATAGGCGCCCGCGCCCGCGTTCACGACCTGGACAAAATGGGCATGAAACGCCGCCGCTTGAGCGCTGAGCGCTTGGTATGCCTGCGCGTGCGCGCCGAACATTGCGGCGAGGCCCGCCGACACCTCATCCGCGCCCGCCGCTACCAGTTCCGTTGTGGGGAACGCCGCTGCGACATTCGCAGCATTAATCGTCGCACCGATTCTCGCCAAATCAGTTGCCGCGATTGACACCATCTCCGGCGCAGCGATCACAAATGTCATGGCACTCCTATTGGGTTACGACAAGTATCACCGGTGACGCCGATTGTGAATGCCAAACCGACGGAAAGGTCAAGTCCACTCCAATGACATTCGCCCGAGGATCGATACACTGCTCGAGGAGGACACCAACGACATGCCGCGTAAGACGATCGTCATCACCGGTGCCAGCGACGGCATCGGGGCTGCGGCGGCGCGCCAGTTGCGCCAGAGCGGCGAGAACGTTGTCGTCATAGGTCGGTCGCAGAGCAAGACCGCAGCGGTGGCAGCGGAATTGGACGCAGACCACTTCGTCGTCGACTTCGCCGACCTGGCTCAGGTGCGAGCCTTGGCCGAGAAACTTCCCGCGAGCTATCCACGCATTGACGTAATGGTCAACAATGCGGGCTTGATGGTCAACAAGATCCATGTCACGCCCGATGGCCACGAGATGACGTATCAGGTCAACTATCTGGCGCCGTTCTTGCTCACCACCCAGTTGTTGGATTTGCTCGTCGATTCCCGCGCTACCATCGTGAACACGACAAGCTCGTCGCACCGGCTGGTTCGGATCGCCGGGGTTGCCGACCTGGAGAACACCGCCGTTCGGCGGCCCAGCGTCGCCTATGCGCGATCGAAGCTGGCAATTGTGTTGTTCACCATGGAATTACATCGGCGCCATCACGCCGACGGGCTGTCGGTCGCGACGGTGCATCCCGGCTACGTCAACTCCAACTTCGGTGAGGCCTCGGGATCCCGGTTGCTCGCCTTCATGAAGCACTACGTGCCGCTGACGGCTCGATTTACTGCCACATCAGACGAGGGAGCCGAACAACTAGTCTGGCTGGCATCAAGCGAACCCGGTATCGATTGGCGGCCAGGGGAATACTACTCACGGCGCAAGATCGCGAAGGCCAACCGCGCCGCTTGCGATCCGCGCCTTGGGGCCGAGCTATGGGATCGGACGCTGGCCAAGCTTGCGTAGCCAAGTGTCTATTGGCGACACGGATCGGGACGGGCCAGCCGCGTAAAGACTTACAGGCGATTCACTCCCAGCATGATTCGGAGATATGCCGCATGCACCACAACAGTCGCCCGCATTCCTTTACACACCCAACGGTCATACTGGCGATTGACGAGCACCGCGGGAGGATATATGCAAAGGTTGAGTTGCAATGGGGCAGTTCACATCTAGCCGGGCTGGGAGTGGCTTATCGTCATCCTGCTGACTATTTGGAAAGTGAGACCGGTCAGGAGCTGGCGACAGCGCGGGCCTTATCGGACCTAGCCGATCAGCTTGCCGCGCTGTGTCGCGCGAAGAATTGAGGCGAGGGCTTTGACATGTCGGTGACGGTGGACGTTATTGCTCGCGAGCCAACGGCGGCGGCCCTCGGTGGACCAGATGCGCGCGGTCCTTTTTCCCGCCTTCGGAGCCGCCGTAGCGCCTACGATCGCCATACCGGCCCGCAACCGATACAGGGCAGGAACCCGAAATGACTGGCTGGACGCCTGGCGCAGGGTGGTTCAGACTACGGACCTGCCGACCCGAGAAGATGGGCCATCCCGGCCACGGCTCAATGTGATACGAGGGTCGTGCAAGGCAGCGTCGAGCCGATCGCGATTCCAACCCGGATCGTGTGCTGTGATGTGCGCAACTTTTGACGCCGGCGGCTTGGCGCTCTGATGCTGGCTTGTGGTAAAAGTACCCAGGTCTAAAGCTCAGTTCAGTCCGCGTTTGTCGTGGCAATTTTTCGTGCGTGAAAGTTCGAGGAACTCTGTTGCGTCACACCATTTTTAGCGGGTTACTTCGCATAGGGTTTAGGAGGCCGTGTGAGCGTCAATCCGTTTGATGGCGACAACGGGAATTTTTTTGTTTTGGTCAACGACGAGGAGCGGCACAGCCTTTGGCCAGCTTTCGCTGAAATTCCGACGGGTTGGCGGGTGGTTTACGGCGAGGTAGCGCGCATCGCGTGTCTGGACAATGTGGAGCAGAACTGGGCCGACATCCGGCCATCGAGTTTGCGAAAGAGGTTGGCGCAGAGCCAAGGTTGTGATGCCTGAGTCATCTAGTGGTAGTTGCCGTATGAAACTTGATGAGCGTACATTTCCGCTGACACGTGAGCAACTAGATATATGGCTGGCGCAGGAGACGGGTCGGGTCGGTACCGAGTGGCAACTGGGTCTGTTCGTGAAATTCCAGGGCACGGTCCAGGTTGATTTGCTTAAATGGGCAATCCGCCGAGCGGTGCGCGAGGCAGAACCGCTCCGGGCTTCCTTTTCTGAGGTAAATGGCCAGGTTTTCCAAAGGGTTGTTGATTATCCGAATATTAAGATTTCCCACTCTGACATCAGGGATTCGGACAATCCCGTGCGGGAGGCTTATCGGCTGGCGTCGTTAATTCAATACAACCCAATGCCGTTGGCAGGTCCGCTGTTTAAATTTGCGTCGTTTCAGACGCGTGCAGACGAGTTCTACTTGTTCGCATGCTGCCATCACATGGTTATAGACGGATTCGGCATTCTACTCCTTGGTCAGCGGATTGCAACTGTCTACTCCGCGATCGTTTCTGGCACACCGATACCTCCGGCCTTCTTCGGTTCGCTCAATGACCTGCTCGTCTGCGAATCGGAATACGCAGCGTCTGACGACTATCTCGAAGATCAGGAATATTGGACTAGAAACCTTCCGGCGGAAAACGAGCCAGACTATCGCTTGCCGCAAGCCACTGGCGCGCGAGATCTCTATTCGCCTTCCGTACAGATTCAACTGGACCCCGCCGTCGTCGGCCGAGCCTATGACATGGCCAATGCGTTGGACATGCCTCTCACATCGGTTATCACCGCGGCGTGCGCACTCCTAGTGCGTGGGTGGTGTGGCGGCGGGTCAGAGGTAGTGCTTGACTTTCCGGTGAGTAGGCGAGTGCGTCCAGAGTCAAAAACACTTCCCGCGATGATTTCCGGGGTTGTACCACTGGTCTTGAGGTTATCGCCGCAATCTGCAGTCGCTGATTTGTGTGAGCATGTCGACACACGAATACGAGAAGCGCTGCAACACCAGCGGTTTCCTGTGCGCGCTCTTGAGAACAGTGCTCACCGCCGCGACTCGCGGCAGCGATCTAATCGGGTGGTTGTTAATTTCCGTACATCTATATTTAGTCTGGATTTGGTTGGTGCTTCGGCCTCAGCGGCGTTCACCGCTTCTGGCCTCGTAGATCAATTTGGATTGTGGTTCCTTAGCGCCGGTAAACAGCTCTTTCTAAGCACGGCAGGGACCGGGCAATCGCTTCCGGATTCTGACGTAGTCGATCTAGCGAAGCAGTTAGAGCGGGTGTTGGTGGTGATGACCACCGATCCCACGCGAGCGCTGTCGGCGGTGGATGTGCTCGATGACGATGAGCGGGCGTGTTTGGATCGGTGGGGTAATCGTGCGGTGTTGACCGGGCACGGGCCGGTGGTGGCTTCGATACCGCAACTGTTTACCGCCCAGGTCGCGTGTTGTCCCGATGCGGTGGCGCTGACCTGGATGGAGATGTCGCTGACTTATCGTCAACTCGACACGGCCGCCA
This sequence comes from Mycobacterium simulans, assembly GCF_900232995.1. Classification (GTDB taxonomy): domain Bacteria; phylum Actinomycetota; class Actinomycetes; order Mycobacteriales; family Mycobacteriaceae; genus Mycobacterium; species Mycobacterium simulans. The sequence goes on along the minus strand of NZ_OCVX01000085.1, from coordinate 951 downwards.
ACCAACTCGCCCACCTACTGATCCATCACGGGGTGGCTCCTGGTGATGTGGTAGCGCTGCTGCTGCAACGTTCCGCCGATGCCGTCATCGCGATCTTGGCGGTTCTTAAGGCCGGGGCCGCTTATTTGCCTATCGATCCGGCCTATCCCGATGCTCGCATCGCTTTCATGGTTGAAGACGCCGCCCCGGTAGTGGCGCTTACCACCACCAACCTGACCAACCGGCTCGCCGGGCATGACCTGGTCCTCGTCGACGTCAACGCCCCCGCCGTGGCCGCTCAACCCCACACCGCACCACCGCATCCCGACCCCGAGAACCTGGCCTACATCGTCTACACCTCCGGCACCACCGGCACCCCCAAAGGCGTCGGTATCACTCACCGCAACATCACCCAACTCTTCGAATCACTTGATGCCGGCCTCACACCCACACCCACACAGGTATGGACGCAATACCACTCCTATGCCTTCGACTTTTCGGTGTGGGAGATCTGGGGTCCACTGCTGCACGGCGGACGCCTCGTCGTCGTACCCCACGCGGTAGTGGGTTCCCCGCAAGACCTGCATGCCCTGCTGATCACTGAACAAGTCACCGTGTTAAGCCAAACCCCCTCAGCGTTTTATGCGTTGCAAACGGCCGACGCGATGCAGCCCGAGTTAGCACAACAGCTGCAGCTTCAAGCGGTGGTCTTCGGTGGAGAAGCTCTTGAGCCGCAGCGTCTGCGGGCGTGGCTAGATAGCCACCCCGACGCGCCACGCCTCATCAATATGTATGGCACCACCGAGACCACGGTGCATGCCTCGTTTCGTGAGATCGTCACCGGCGATCTTGAGGGTGCTGTGAGCCCCATCGGGGTTCCGCTGCCAAATCAGGCGTTTTTTGTGTTGGATGGTTGGTTGCGGCCGGTGCCGGTGGGGGTGGTTGGTGAGTTGTATGTGGCCGGTGCGGGGG
>NZ_OCVX01000084.1 GCF_900232995.1 Mycobacterium simulans | reverse complement strand
TACCCCTTCCAACACCACCCCTACTGGCTCCCCCCACCCACCGGTGCGGATGTCAGCGCCGCCGGGCTCGACAAGCCCGACCATCCACTGTTGGGCGCGGTGACCGAGCTCGCCGATCAAGACCAGATCGTGTTGACCGGACGGTTATCGACCACCACGCACGATTGGCTCGCCGGCCTTCAGGTGGACGGAAGTGTGGTGTTCCCGGCGACCGGGTTTATTGATGTGGTCCTGCAGGCCGGTGAGTACTTTGGTTTCCCGGTCATTGACGAGCTGGTTGTGCACGCTCCGCTGGTCCTTGCCGCGGGCGCCGCGACTGACCTGCAGATCAGCGTGCATGCTTTGGACGAGCAGGGGCGACGGGCTTTCAGCGTGCACGCGCGCACCGGTGATCAACTGCATAGCCGGGCAACCTGGACCGCGCATGCCAGCGGCACGCTGAGCAACCGCGCTCCCGCGCTGTCTTCGCTGCCGTCCCCTTCAAGTGGTGCCGTTGCCGCTGTTGAACAAGACAGTTTCTATGAGCAACTCGCCCAGCGTGGCTTGGCTTACAGTGGCGCGTTTTGCTCGTTGCGGGGAATGGGTAGCGACCCGGCTAACCCCGACATTATTTACGCCGAGGTGGCGTTGCCCGCTGAGGTCAATACCGGCGGCTACGGAATTCACCCGACGCTGCTCGACGCCGCCCTACACCCCGTGGCAGCGGCGGTCTACGCCACCCGGCTTCCGTTCGCGTTCACCGGAATCACGTTGCACGCTATCGGAGCCCCCCGCCTGCACGTCCAACTCCCCCCCCCCGGAGCCGACCCCTTCCCCCTGCACGCCACCGACCCCGCCGGTGCCCCGGTCATCACCATCGACGCGTTGACCCTGGGGACCCTGCCCGACGCCGAAAGTCTCCAACCCGCGAATAAGGCCTCGCGGGACGGCTTGTTTGAGCTGACCTGGCCGGAGCTATCGGCAGATGTGTTGCCCGAAGCCGGGGCTTTACCGGAATGGGCGGTCATCAGTGAGCGGCCTTCCTCAGTGGACTCCTGGCCGGCCTTGGCGGTGTGGGATGTAGCGTCGCCGCAGCTCAGCACCGATCACCCCGATCCGTTGGACCAGGTGCATGTCTTGACCCGCCGCATTCTGGCTGGGTTGCAAACCTGGTTGGCCAGCGCTGACGCTGTCGAGGCTCACCTGGTGCTCGTGACCCGCCACGCGGTCAGCATCAGTCCCGATGATCAGGCCCCCGACCTCGCCCACGCCGCGGTATGGGCCTTGGCCCACACCGCACAAAACGAGCACCCGGGCCGGATCAGTGTGATCGATATCGACCCCACGTCAGCTACGGAGCACACCCTGGCCAGGGTCCTAACCGCCCTCGACGACCCGGTACTGCGATCCACCCTGGAGCCGCAACTTGCCGTGCGCGACGGTGTGGTCCGTGGCCCTCGACTTACCCCCGTCCAGCCACTCGCACAGCCCCGAACCGAGCCCGTTGCGTTCGATCCCAACCGCACGGTGTTGATCACCGGTGGTACCGGGATGTTAGGCGGGGTATTTGCCGAGCATTTGGTCACTGACTACGGTGTTCGGCCCCTGCTGTTGGTGTCCCGCAGCGGCATGGACGCAGCCGGGGCCGCCGACCTCCATCAGCGGTTGACGCGGCTTGGCGCCCAGGTCAGCATCACCGCCTGTGACACCAGCGACGTCGAGCAACTGGCTGCGGTGTTGGCCGGCATCCCCGCCGAACATCGGTTATCCGGTGTGATCCACGCTGCCGGGGTCCTCGACGACGTGGTGGTCAGTGAGCTAACCAGTGAGCAACTCGCCACCGTGTTGACCACGAAAGCCGACGCCGCTTGGCATCTACATCGACTGACCGCCGATGCCGAGCTGGACGCGTTTGTGATGTTCTCGTCGGCGGCGGGAGTCTTAGGGGCCCTCGGCCAGGCCAACTATGCGGCGGCTAACGCCGTCCTGGACGCGCTCGCCCAGCAACGCCATCGCAACGGTTTGCCGGCAACCAGTTTGGCGTGGGGATACTGGCAAGCCGCCAGCGCGATGACCGCTCATCTCGACGCGGTGGACCAGGCTCGGTTCACCCGTAACAACCTGACCCCGATCACCGTCGAGCATGGTCTGGCGTTGTTCGATGCGGCGCTGGCATCGCGACAACCCACCCTGATCCCGACGCCGTTCAACACCCGCGCACTGGCTCGTCAGGCGCGGGACGGCGCCCTGCCGGTCATCCTGTCGGCGCTGACGACCAGTCGCCGGCAAGCCAGCACCGCACCCGCCGCCGACACGTTGGCCAAACAGCTGGCCAGCCAGACCCCGCAACAACAACTGGCCACCCTGACCGACCTGGTTGCCACGACCACCGCCGCGGTGTTGGCCCACCCCGACGCGGCCGCCCTAGACCCCGACCTGCGGTTTAGAGACCTCGGTATGGATTCGCTGAGCGCTCTTGAACTCCGCAACACCTTGACCCGACACACCGGCCTTCCCCTGCCAGCGACGCTGGCCTTCGACCACCCCACCCCTACTGCGGCCGCTCACCACCTGGCCAGCCTGATCACCGCCACGAGCGATGCCGTCGCACCGGTTTTGGGTCCGCGCGTGCGCCCCCAGCGCTTACCGTTGTCGTTTGCCCAACGCCGACTGTGGTTCATCGAACAGACCGTTGACTCGATACCGATCTACAACATTCCCATTGCGGTGAGGTTGACCGGGGATCTCGACGTGGAAGCACTTCGGGACGCCATCGGGGATGTGATCGAACGCCACGAGAGCTTGCGCACCCGGTTTATCGGTGAGCAAGGAACTCCCTATCAGCAAATATTGGAGGTCGACGAGTACGAACCGGTTTTTGCGGTCATCGACGTCGATAACGAACAACAGATCGCCAGCCAGATAAGCAATGCTGCAAGCCATCTGTTCGATTTGGCAGTCGAGATCCCGATCCGCACTGAGTTATTGCAATTGTCCAAGGTTGAACATGTGTTGGTGGTGGTTATCCATCACATCGCCGCGGACGGTGCCTCGATGATCGCATTCTTTTCTGATCTCGTACGCGCCTACACTGACCGCAGCGAAGGCCGTAAACCTCGGTGGTCGCCGCTATCGCTGCAATATGGCGACTACACGCTTTGGCAGCAGGAATTCCTCGGTAGCCGTGATGACCCCGCCAGTGTGCTAGGACGTCAGCTGTCCTATTGGCATTCCGAGTTAAAAGGGGCGCCCGAGGAAATGGCGTTGCCGTTTGACCGGCCCCGCCCCACCCAGCCGTCCTTTGCGGGTGACGTGGTCCATTTCGTCGTCGACACCGACCTACAGGAGCAGGTCAAACAGTTGGCTCAGCGCTGCGAAGCGACGGCGTCGATGGTGTATCAGGCGGCGTTAGCGGTGCTGTTGAACAAACTGGGCGCCGGTGATGACTTGACGATCGGCGGCCTGATGAGCGGGCGCACCGACACTGCGCTCTCCGAGCTCGTCGGGTTTTTCGTCAACACCTGGGTATTGCGTGTTCAGACAACGGGAAACCCCAGTTTCACCGAATTACTCGCTCAGGTTAGGCACAAAGCACTAGCCGCGTACAACCATCAAGACGTTCCCTTCGAGCGCGTAGTACAACGACTTAACCCCACCCGGTCGGGGGCGCACCACCCGCTCTTCCAAGTGGCTTTCGTGTTGCAAAATACGCCGTTACCAACGATGAAGTTCCCCGGGCTGTGGGCCCAATCCGTACCCACACATCCCCACGGCGCCAAGTTCGATCTCCAATTTGAAATTGTCGCCCCGCAACAGCGACCGGGCCGGCCCCCGCAACCTCTCCCCGCCAACATCGAATACGCCACTGACCTATTCGATCGTGACACCATCACCGCCATCGTCAGCTACTACCTACACATCCTCACCGAGCTGACTGGCGATCCTGGACTACGGTTGTCATCGATCGGTCTGCCTGATCAAGCCGCCCATGCTCCCCTGGATGAGTGGGGTAATCGGACCGTTCTCAACCAGGCCCCTGGCCAAGCCACGGTATCGATACCAGCACTGTTTGCCGCCCAGGTGCAGCGCACACCCGAAGCACTCGCGTTGACCTTCCAAGGCAATTCGCTGAGTTACCGCGAACTCGATGAGGTTTCTAACCGTCTTGCACATCTATTGGTCGACCAGGGGATCGGGCCTGGCGATGTGGTGGGACTGCTACTGGAGCGCTGTTTTGAGGCCATCGTCGCGATCCTGGCGGTGGTGAAAAGCGGAGCTGCCTATCTACCCATCGACCCGATCACCCCCGACGCCCGCATCGATTTCATCATCGAAGACGCCACCCCAGCGGCCGTGATCACCAGGACCAAATTCGCGAGCCGACTGCACCGAACTGGCTTGGTGATCATCGATGTCGATGACCCGACGATCGAAGTTTCCTACCCTCCAGCCGCGCTGCCGGTACCGTCTGCCGACAACATCGCCCATATCATCTATACCTCCGGCACCACCGGAAGGCCCAAGGGCGTCGCGATCACCCACCACAACATCGTCCAATTGATCGCAGTACCAACGTCTTTCATACCGGAAGCGGGCCAGACGACGACCCAATGTCATTCCTATGCCTTTGACCTTTCCGTATTTGAGGTTTGGGCCGCACTCCTTCATGGCGCGCGGCTGTTGGTGATCACCGAATCGATCACCCGCTCCCCCAACGAGTTTCACGATTTGCTTGTCTCCGAAAAAGTCGACCTGCTGGTTCAAACCCCTTCTGCGGTAACGGTGTTGTCGCCCGAGGGCTTGGAATCGGCGGCATTGGTCGTCGGCGGTGAGGCCTGCCCGGCCGAGGTCGTGGACCGGTGGGCCAGCGGACGGGTCATGGTCAATCAATACGGCCCGACCGAGACCACGATGTACGTATCGATGAGTGCGCCACTGAAACCGGGTTCCGGGACGCCGCCGATCGGACGCCCGGTGTCGGGTGCGGCGTTGTTTGTGCTGGATCGGTGGTTGCGGCCGGTGCCGGCCGGAGTGGTCGGTGAGTTGTACGTGGCCGGCACCGGGGTGGCGTGTGGGTATTGGCGCCGACCGGCGTTGACCGCATCCCGGTTTGTGGCCTGTCCGTTCGGCGGCACCGGCGCGCGGATGTATCAGACCGGAGACCTGGTGCGCTGGGGCGCCGATGGCCAGCTGCACTACGTCGGCCGCGCCGACGAACAAGTCAAAATCCGCGGACACCGCATCGAACCCGCAGGAATCGCCACCGTCCTGACCGAACTCGACGGTGTCGAGCAAGCCGTGGTCATCGCCCGCCAGGACCAACCGGGCGACAAACGTCTGGTTGCCTACTTCACCGGAACCGCCAATCCAGCCGACATCCGCCCAGCGCTGGCCAAGAGATTCCCGCAGTACATGGTGCCTGCCGCCGTCGTAGCCCTAGAAGCTCTGCCGTTGACCGTCAACGACAAACTCGACACCCAAGCCCTACCGGCTCCCCAATACGGCGACACCGACTCATACCGCGCCCCCACCAGCGCCATGGAAAACATCCTGGCCAACATCTATGCCGAGATACTCGGCCTGGACCGGGTCGGAATCGACGACTCCTTTTTCGACCTGGGCGGCGACAGCATCCTGGCAATCCAAGTGGCCGCCCGGGCACAGGCCGCCGGGGTCAGCTGCCGGCCACGCGATGTCTTCACCGCCCAGAGCATTGCCGGGGTGGCCCAGATCGCCCGGTTCGTCAACCAGGACAACACCGGGGCGGATGACGGTGTCGGCGACTTCAACCGGACATTCCCGACACAAACCCCCCGGCAAATCGAGCACCCCGATGAACGGCCCAGTTTTGCGTCCGTGCACGGCATTTCACGTGGGGAAGATTCCTTCGAGGTGCACGCTCGCGACCTCACACTGGACAAGTTCATCGACGCCACGACGCTGGCGGCCGCACCCCAGCTGGCCCCTATTAGCGCCGAAGTGAAGACGGTACTGCTGACGGGCGCCACCGGATTTCTCGGGCGCTACCTGGCGCTGGAATGGCTGCAGCGGATGAGTCAGGTCAACGGCACCCTGATCTGTTTGGTGCGAGCCGAATCCGACGAACACGCACGGTACCGGCTCGACAGCACGTTCGACACCGATCCAAAGTTGTTGGCGCACTACCGGGAACTGGCCGCCGACCATCTGGAAGTCCTCGCCAGCGACAAGAGCCAACCACAATTGGGCCTGGCGCCGCACACATGGCAGCGGCTGGCAGACACGGTCGACCTGATCGTCGACCCCGCAGCCCGGGTCCACCACCTGCTGCCATACAGCCAGCTGTTTGGGCCCAACACGGTGGGCACGGCCGAGCTGATCCGGCTCGCGCTAACCACCAGCTTGAAGCCCTACCTGTACGTGTCGACCGCAGCAGTGGGCGAGCCGCTCGACCGGTCTGCGTTCATCGAGGACGCCGACATCCGGATCATCAGCCCTACTCGCCTCAACAACCACAGCTACGCCAACGGCTACGCGAATAGCAAATGGGCCGGCGAGGTGCTGCTGCGGGAGGCCAATGATCTGTGCGGCTTGCCAGTCGCGGTGTTCCGCTGCGCCGGCATCACTGCCGACACCACCTACGCCGGCCAGCTCAACGTGCCGGACAACTTCACCCGGCTGATGATGAGCGTGATCGCCACCGGCATGGCGCCCAACTCGTTCTACCAACTCGACGACAACGGACACCGCCAGCGTGCCCACTTCGACGGTCTGCCTGTCGAATTCGTCGCCGAAGCGATCAGCACCTTGGGTACACAGGTGGCCGACGGGTTCGCGACCTATCACGTGATGAACCCGCACGACGACGGCGCCGGCCTCGACAAATTCGTCGACTGGCTCATTGAGGCCGGACAGCCGATCCGGCGGATTGGAGACTACAGCGACTGGGTGCAGCAGGTAGCGACCAGCCTGGCCAGCCTGCCGGATGAACAGCGCGAGCGCTCGCTGTTACCGCTAATGC
>NZ_OCVX01000083.1 GCF_900232995.1 Mycobacterium simulans | reverse complement strand
CGTGGTGGCCAACGAAAACCCCACATCGGCGGCATCCAACCCGGGATGCTGCCCCAGATACGAGCCCAACCGGGCCGCCTGCGCTGTCAGCCCGGTCTCGGTCTTAGCCGACACCAGCCACGGCAGCGCCAACCCCGCCTCGGCCACAACCGGGGCCGGTGTCACCTGCGCCGAGACAACATCTTTGGCCAACTGCGCCGGCGGGCACACGATGACATGGCAATTGCTGCCGCCCATACCAAACGAGGACACACCAACCGACAGCGAGCCCCTGCGGGCAGGCCAGCGCTCATGCTTGGTCAACACCCGCAGACGTAATTCATCCAACGGGATCCGCGGATTGGCTTTCGAGAAGTTCAGGCTCGCGACAAGTTCTTGCCGCTGGACACACAAGGCCGCCTTGATCAGGCCAGCGATTCCGGCCGCGCCCTCCAGATGACCGATATTGGTTTTGATCGAACCAACACCCAACGCCGCGCCCCGCCCCCGAGCATTTCCATAAACAGCGCCAAGCGCGCCCGCCTCAACAGGATCACCCACCGCAGTGCCCGTCCCATGAAGCTCCACATAGCCAATCTCCTCAGGACCCAGCCCGGCATTAGCCAACGCGCTTGTGATCACGTCGGCTTGAGCAGATTCCGACGGAACCGTGATACCGGCATGAGCGCTACCCGCATTGATCGCACTACCCCGGATAACGCCATAAATCCGGTCACCCGAATTAACAGCATCAGCCAGCGATTTCAACACAACCACCCCACCACCCTCGCCACGCACATACCCATTAGCACGCGAATCGAAGACATAACACCGCCCGTCCGGGGAAAGCGCATCAAACTTCGCCGTCCGCAGACTGTGATGGCGCGACAAAATCAAATTCACACCACCAGCCAACGCAACCCCACACTCCCCACGCCGCAAACTCTCACACGCCAAATGAACCGCCACCAACGACGACGACTGGCCGGTATCGACGGTCAAACTCGGCCCCGACAAACTCAACGCGCGAGAAACGCGATTAGCGATCAAACTCCGACCCATACCGGTATGCAAATAAGGACTAATCTGCTCATCAGGAACAGTCCCCATCAAATCCGCGAAATCATTCGCCATCACACCCAAAAAGACACCCACCGACAACGGCGTCAACCGATCAACAACCAACCCCGCATCCTCAAACCCCTCCCAACACAACTCCAACGCCAAACCCTGCTGCGGATCCATCGACGCCGCCTCCCGCGGCGAAATCCCAAAAAACCCCGCATCAAACTCACCACAACCCTCAATCAAACCCGCCCGCCCAACACCAATACCCCTACCCCGCGGAACCACATCAACCGCGTCCACACCATCACGCAACAAACACCACAACCCCGACAAATCCGAAGCACCCGGAAAACGACACGCCATCCCCACAATCGCGACGAAATCACCACCCCCACACCCCGCCGAATCGGCGAAAGATTCACGTTCGGCGTCAGCACGGTCTTCCATGAGCTAACTCCTTGCAGCATCCCGGGTTTCATGCATCCATCGTCGTGTGCGACTGGGATTCTCCGAACTGCTGGTAAGCGTAACCGGCTCTTCCGACTGAAAGGGTGTTCGGCGCCAAAGTCCCGGAAGGGTTGGTGAGCGACTCTGACTGGAAGATTTCGATGAGGCCAGCACCAGCGCGAGGGCGTGATCTGGGCGTCTGGCGTGGTGGCTTAGTCCGGTGGGGATGTTCTGCTAACCGTCGATCCGGAAACTGCTGATCGCGAGGTTGCGGCAGGTTGCCATGACCCGGGGCGCATGCGACGAATAGCGTGCGGTTTCGCTGCTACGGCTCAACCTGTAGCAGCTCCACCTGGGCCGCGGGCCGCTTGGGTAGGAACGACGCGGGTACCACGGTTGCCGCGACCACGATCGTGGCGATCAGGAACACACCGGCATAGGCCAGTGACAAGTCGTTGGTGAGGTGTTCGGTGAAGTCGGGGAGCCGAACCTGGGAAGGCAGCTTGGCCGGGTCGAGCGGCACAAGCCGGCGGGCCGCCTCGGCCCGGATCGAATCCGCTTGTCTCGCTGCGGCGATGTTGGCACTCCCGTTGAACCTGCTGGTGAGTATCACCGACATCAACGCAGCACCGACGGACGCGGCGACGGTGTGATTGACGTTGAATAGCGTTGAGCCGTGCGCTACCTCGCTGGAATTGAGCGTGTGCACCGCCGACCAGGAAACCGGAACCATCATGCAGGCGGAGCCGGCGCCGAATGTCGCGAGCCCGGCCAGCAGGACCGTTAGGTGTACGTGCTCTCGGCTCATGCCGTAGACAAACATGCCCATGCCCACGACGCTCGCGGCCGTCCCGCCCAACACCACGCCGCGCGGTCCGCGCGTTTCCATCAGCCGCCCTACGATCGGCACCGTGACGGCCGCGGCCAGGGATTGCGGTATGAGAAGTAGTCCGGACTGGAACGGTGTCTTTCCGAGGACCTGCTGGAAATAGGCGGGAAACAGCAGGCAGCTGCCGAAGAAGGTGACGGCGGACACGAACCTGGTGCCGTTGGCCGCAGCGACCGTCCGATTCTTCAGTAGTCGCAGATCGATCAGCGCACGATCTGCCCGACGCAGGGCGTGTAGAACAAAAGCCCCGATCAGCATCACCCCAACGGTTATCGGTACCCAGGTGTGCGGATCGCGGACCGTGCCGCGCTCCGGCAACAGTGACAGCCCATAAAGAAGCAACACGAGCCCCGGGGACAGCACGATCATGCCGAGGACGTCCAGTGACTCCGCGGGCAATGAATCATCGCTGGGGAGAACGAATACCGCCAGTGCCAAGGCGAGCGCCCCCATGGGAATGTTGATCAAGAAGATCCACTGCCAGCCGAATGAGCTGATCAACCAGCCACCGAGAACGGGCCCGAAAATGGGGGCCATCAAGGCGGTGATATTGCTGATCGTCATCACGCGGGCTAACCGTGCCGGTCCAGCCGCACGAGCCAGGATGATGAGCTGCAGCGGTATGACTATCCCGCCGCCAAGCCCCTGCACCGCCCGAAAGGCCACCAGCTGGGTGATGTTCGATGCCATTGCGCACAGTAAGGATCCGAAGGTGAACAGCAGCACCGAAGCCATCGAGAGCCGTTTGGTGCCCAGCCGGTTGGCTGCCCAGCCGGTGAGTGGAATCACCGCGGCCAACGACAGCGTGTAGCCGGTAGATGTCCATGCGACGACGGCCTGGGTGGAGGAGAACTCGTCGATGAACGTCCGCTGGGCCACATTGACGACCGCCATGTCCAGGGTGACCATCACCGTGAGCATCAGGCACGTCATGATGGTCATCAAGAGTCTGGAGTCCAGCGTGGTGGGATAGTCGACGGGACGGGCGTCGTCGTCGAGGCGCGATCCGCCCGTGACGTGCGTGCTGGCAATGGTCTTCGGCTCACGCCGCGGCCGATCCGCCTGACGCATTGCTTGACTGTATCTGCCGTAATTGCGGCGCAACGCCGGTATCCGTATTTCAAACCGTCCGTGGCTTAGCTAACCGACGAGGCGCTGGATACCTGCCGGCGCCGTGTTCGCGACACCTGTGGACACCGCGGCCGCAAACCGATCCGCTCTACACTGCGTGGCGAACCTGCAGACCGGGGCTGAGCTTAAACGCCATGAAATGCGACCATTTCCGGACCCTGAGAACTCAGGGCTACGGTGAAATTTCGAGGCTCGCAATCCATTCTTCTAGAATTTGTGCTACTAACTCGGCACCTTCAAATACTACGGATTCATGATGCTCCGGTACCGTGCGTACAGTCTGTTTTGGTGCCCAAGGCGTGGCTATAGCGTACTCTAAACTTCCAGACTCAGAACGCACCTTGAGATAAGGCCTGGTGCATTGCACAAATAGTACATCTGCTTCAAGAGGCCCTTTGTATAGCCTTGGCATCAGTTCAGACCACCCCGCCATCGCGGTTAGCCTAGTACCGTTATACAACCCCCAATCGCGTGTTCTTTCGTACATTGTGTAAAAAAGATCGTTACTCGTTGACAATAATAGTTCACCATCTTCAATTGAATAGGTATCCAGTAATGCCACTCCCGCCACACTCACATTCTCCGTGTGTTCAAAGTAATCACCCAGAGCATAGGCTAAATGTCCACCCGATGAATAGCCGGCAAGAACAAAAGGCTCGTCGCCAACCAGTTCCATGACCACACGCGCGAGCGACTCCACTGCGGCCTCGGGCGAGCTGGGTAGAGGTTCGCCCGCCGAGAATCCACAAAGTGGGACAGCCGATACAGGTCTCACGCTTTCAAATGCGGACGCAATGCGTGCATAAACATACACACCGCTGGTAAATACCGATGTGCATATAAATACCAGGTGAGGCAATCTGGGTCCGTCGGTAAACCTCGTCGCAGTCGGCAAAATGTCCGTATCGCACTCTGGTCCGAACACCGGCCGGAGCCGCGATGCTGCGCGCAGCAGGTGCATTCCTTCGCTCATTCGTCCTGCGTCAACCGCATCCTTGAATAGTGCTTCAAGCGAATCCTGAACCAGGATCGACCGCGATTCCTCGGCGATGGATTCGCTGGATCGCGAATCGACGGTCGGAATATTTTTCCTATGCTCATTGAGCCTATCCACAATGTGGCGGGCCAACAGATCAGGGGTTTTGTAATCAAAAATAACCGTTTGCGACAATTTCAAACCCGTGGCCGAATTAAGCAGATTTCTGATCTCCATGGCATTCAATGAGTCCAAGCCGGCATTCTCGAAAGTCGATTTAGCTCGATCGCCGCGCGCCCGCCCGAGTACATCTGCGGCGTACTGAAGGATCAACTCCCTTACCACCCGGAGTTGTTCACTGTCGTTTAGCCCGGCCAGTCGCCCTCCCATCAGCCCTGGCCCGGAGCCGGCACCCTTGACCTGCCGTCGCAGCGGGCGGCGGATCAGCCCGCCAAATAACGGCGCCAGTTCAGCGTTTTGAGCCCGGTTAGCGAGCGCCGCCTGGTCTAGGCGGGCGGCCACCACGGTGGGGTGATCCAGCGTTAGAGCGGTATCGAACATCTCGATGGCCTGCTCGGCGGTCATCGCCGCCACTCCGCCACGACTCATCCGCGCCCTATCACGATCGGTCAAATGCCCGGTCATCGCGCTGGCCTGCTCCCACAACCCCCACGCCAACGACACTCCCGCCAAACCCGCCGCATGCCGATGAGCGGCCAACCCATCCAAAAACGCATTCGCGGCCGCATAATTGCCCTGGCCCGCAGTGCCCACCACACCCGCGATCGAGGAGCACAGCGCAAACATCGGCAACCCCATGTCATAGGTCAGCTCGTGCAGGTTCCATGCCGCATCCACCTTGGCCCGCAATACTGCATCCACCCGATCCGGCGTCAACGAGCCGATCAGCGCGTCATCAAGGCTCCCCGCGGCATGAATCACCCCCGTCAACGGCGGACACCGCCCCGCCAACCCGTCCAACAGCCCTGCTACCGCCACGCGGTCAGCAACGTCACAGGCGACCACCTGCACCTGCGCCCCCGCCCGGGTCAGCTCTGCCAGCAGCTCACCGGCACCCTCGGCGGCCATCCCACGTCGGCTCACCAACAGCAGATGCCGCACCCCATAGGCAGCCACCACGTGGCGGGCTAACACCGCACCGGCCATCCCGGTACCGCCCGTGATCAACACCGTGCCCGCAGCCAACGCATCGGCCAACACCCCCGGCATGGTCAACACCACCTTGCCGACATGGCAGGCCTGACTGACATACCGATAAGCCGCCGCGGCGCAACGCACATCCCAGGCCTTCACAGGCAACCGATGTAACGTTCGGGCCTCAAAGAGGCGCCCCAATTCGACCAGTATCGCCGCGATACGCTCCGGTCCGGCCTCAGCCAAGTCGAACGCCCGGTACCACACACCAGGATGTGTTTTGGCGATCGTCTGCGGATCGCGGATGTCGGTCTTGTCCATATCGATAAGACGCCCACCATCGGCCAAAAGCCGCAGCGACGCGTCGAGGAACTCACCGGCCAACGCGTTGAGCACCACATCCACCCCACGGCCTCCGGTGACCGCCAAGAATTTCTGCTCAAACTCCAGCGTGCGCGAATCAGCGATATGCTCCTCATCAAAACCCATGGCGCGCAGCGTGTCCCACTTACCGCGGCTGGCGGTGACGAAAATCTCGGCCCCCCGTAACCGGGCCAACTGCACCGCGGCCATCCCCACCCCCCCGGTCGCGGCGTGCACCAACACCGACTCCTCAGCACTGAGGGCGGCTAGGTCCGCCAACCCATACCAGGCGGTCAAAAACGCCACCGGCACACCCGCTGCTTGGACAAACGACCATCCCGACGGCACCTTGAAAACCAGCCGCTGATCCACCACCGCCAGCGGACCCACTCCTTCTATCAACCCCAGCACCGCATCACCGCCGGCCACACCGGCCACATCAGGGCCGATCTCGCCCACCACCCCAGCGCCCTCACCACCCAGCACCGGCGCCTGGTCTAGGTACATCCCAGATACCGCCAGCACATCCCGGGAAGTGACCCCCGCTGCGCGCACCGCCACCCGCACCTGCCCGGCACCCAACGGCGCGTGCGCCTGCGGGCACGGTTGCACCACCACATCCTCAAACGTGCCCCCACCACCAACGGCCAATCGCCACGTCGACTCTCCCGCCGGTACCCGCAGCACCGGCGGCGCTGGGGCCAACCGAGCCACATACACCCCGCTGCTGCGCACAAGCAGCTGGGGTTCCCCGAGGCCAACCAGCACAGCCACGTCCACCGGCGCGTCGGTGTCCACCAGCACGATCCGCCCTGGTTGTTCGGCCTGCGCCGCACGCACCAACCCCCACACCGCCGCCCCCGCCAAATCGGTGACGTCTTCCCCGGCCAACCCGACCGCTCCATGGGTCAACACCACCAACACTGCCGCCCGGTCCCGCGCCAGCCACGATTGCAATCTCTCAAGAGCGGCATGGGTGGCCGCATATACTCCCGCCACCACCGCACCGGGCGAGATCGGCAGCTCCCACACCACCACGTCCGGGGCATCCGGGGCATCGGCGGGCATTGCCGATTGTTCGAAACCATCCCAGGACAGCACCGACATCGCGGCCGGCGGTTCGGTCGGGACCGGCGCTGTCACCCAATCCAGCTCAAACAACCGACCAGACCCGCCACCGCCAGCGGCCGACGCCGCCGACCGCATCTGTTCAGCCGATATCGGGCGGGTGGTCAGCAAACCCACCGACAACACCGGCCCACCCGTGGTGTCGGCCAGCTCCACCGAGAATCCACCACCACCATCACTGTCGGCATCGACCGGGGCGATGCGGGCCCGTACCCACGAAGCACCCCGAGCGTGTAGCGACACCGCGCGCCAGGAGAACGGCAGCAGTGTCTGGGCGGTGCCGGTGTCGGCGGCCAGGGCCACCGCATGAAGCGCCGCGTCGAATAACACCGGATGCAACCCAAACCCGCCAAGGTCAACCCCGGCGTCCTCAGGCACACCAACTTCGACGAACACTTCCTGGCCGCGCCGCCACATCGACCTCAATCCGCGAAACGCGCGCCCGTACTCATAGCCGCGCTCGGCCAACCGCGCATAAGCATCCGAGATATCCACGCTGAGCGCGCCCACCGGCGGCCACACCGACAGATCGGCCGAGGGGCCAGCGTCACCGGCCCCGAGCATCCCCTCGGCGTGCAGCACCCACTGCGAATCAGCTTCGCCGCCACGCGAATACACCGATACTGGGCGCCCACCGGACTCACCGACCCCACCCACCACAACCTGAACCCGCACCTGGCCCTGAGTCGGCAGCACCAGCGGAGCCGCCAACGTCAGCTCCTCGATGACCCCGCACCCCACCTCGTCGCCGGCACGGATGCCCACCTCCACAAACCCGGTCCCGGGAAACAGCACCACCCCGCCCACCGCATGATCGGCCAACCACGGCTGCGCGCTCAACGACAGCTGTCCGGTCAGCACCACCCCACCCGAATCCGGCGCCGCCACCACCGCACCCAACAACGCATGCTCAGCCCGATCCAACCC
>NZ_OCVX01000082.1 GCF_900232995.1 Mycobacterium simulans | reverse complement strand
ATTCGGGTACCGGCAATGTCGGGTTCTTCAATTCCGGTACCGGGAACTGGGGTGTGTTCAATTCGGGGAGCTACAACACCGGTGTCGGTAATTCGGGGATTGGCAGCACGGGGTGGTTCAACGCCGGCAGTTTCAACACGGGTCTGGTCAATGCGGGCAATTACAACACCGGCAGTTTCAATGCGGGTGACGCCAATACCGGCGACTTCAATCCGGGCAGCATTAATACCGGCTGGTTCAACACCGGTGATATCAATACCGGGGTGGCCAACTCCGGCAACGTCGACACCGGCTTTTTCATCTCGGGGAGTTACAGCAACGGCGCCTTTTGGACGGGCGACTACCAGGGCCTGTTCAACTTCTCCTACCCGGTCGGCGACCTGATTCCCCGTACCTACCTCGTGTACCTCCGGGAAACCGTGAACCTGGGCCCCATCCACATCGATCCGATCCCCGTTCACATAAAACCGCTGATCATTGACCAAACCTTCGACATCGGCCCATTCACTGTGGATCCGATCACCGTCAAAGCAATCCCGCTGGATTACCACGAAACCTTCGACCTGGGCCCCCTCGTCATCTTCCCGCCCACCAACATTCCCGCCACGCTCATCAACTCGTACTCCACATCCCCCGGCGGCTCCGCACCACCGCCCTTCGTCATTCCGGCAACGTCCAATGTGTGGCTCTCCACCGTCGACTTCCAGAACGGCAATACCGTGCTCGGCCCATTCCAGGGCGGCCTCAACCCGGTCACCATTCAGCTGGGCGCCCCTGGCCCATCATTCTCGGCGCTCAACGTAAGCATCCCGCCCATCGCCATACCGGGACTGGCCATTCCATCCCTGCCCCTGCGACTCGATGTGACCGGCGGCATCCCGGGTTTCACCCTCTTCCCGGATGGCCTCAATTTCCCGAAAATCCCGGTGCATATCGATGTATCCGCCGGCGTCCCGGACTTCACCATCTTCCCGAACGGCTACACGATCGACCCAATTCCGCTCAAGCTCAACCTCGACCTCATCCTCGGCCCCATCAGCCTCAACCCCATCCACAATCCGGCGGTCCCTGGGTTCGGGAACACGACCACCACCCCGTCGTCGGGCTTCTTCAATTCCGGTGCGGGTGGGGTGTCGGGGTTCGGCAACGTCGGGTCGAACGTGTCGGGCTGGTTTAACCAGGTCCCGTCGTCGATGCTGGGGCTGGCGTCGGGTTACTTCAATGCCGGCGCGCTGGGATCGGGTGTGTTCAACCTCGGTTCGGGTGTGTCGGGGTTGTTCAACACCAGTGTGCTGGACGTGGGGGTCCCGGCATTGCTGTCGGGTTTCGGCAACGTCGGTGCGCACTTGTCGGGCCAGTGGGCGGGAGCCAGCCTGGGGTTGGCCGATGTGGGGCCGGGCAATGTCGGGTTCGGCAACATCGGGGCCTTCAATCTGGGCAGCGGCAATGTCGGCGACTTCAACCTGGGCGTGGGCAATATCGGTGACGGGAATTTCGGGTTCGGCAATGTTGGCGAGGGCAACTTCGGGTTCGGCAATTCGGGTCTGGCGGATCTGCCGGGTATCGGCA
>NZ_OCVX01000081.1 GCF_900232995.1 Mycobacterium simulans | reverse complement strand
GCGTTGAAGGCGGCGCTGAGGGCGGGCAGGGTGGCCCCGAAGGCCCCCGAGAGTGCGGCATTGAGTTGGGCGGCCAGGCCGGGCAGCGCCGCGCTGAAGCTGGCGGCGAGGTTTTGGCTGGCGTTGATCAGCGCGGTCAGCGCCGCTTGGAAGGCTGGGGCGCCGCTCAAAGCGGCGTTGAGGGCGGCCTGGAACGCCGCATTCAATCCGCTCAGGCTGATCTGTATGGCCGGCAAGTTGCCGGACAGGACGGCGTTGATGGTCGCGCTGAGGGCCGCGCTCAGGGCGGGCAGGGTGGCCCCGAAGGCCCCCGAGAGTGCGGCATTGAGTTGGGCGGCCAGGCCGGGCAGCGCCGCGGTGAAGCTGGCGGCGAGGTTTTGGCTGGCGTTGATCAGCGCGGTCAGCGCCGCTTGGAAGGCTGGGGCGCCGCTCAAAGCGGCGTTGAGGGCGGCCTGCAAGGCCGCATTCAATCCGCTCAGGCTGATCTGTATGGCCGGCAGGCTGCCCGACAGCGCGGCGTTTATGGTCGCGCTGAACGCCGCATTCAAGGCGGACAGCGTGGCCCCGAAGCTGCCCGACAAGGCTGCGGTAATGGCGGGGAAAGCTGCGCTGAAGTTGGCGACTAGGTTTTGGCTGGCGCTTATCAGTGCGGTCAGCGCCGCTTGGAAGGCTGGGGCGCTGGCCAGGGCGGCGTTGAGGGCGGCCTGGAAGGCCGCATTGAGCCCCGGCAGGCTGGCCTGGAGAGCGGACAGGCCGCCGGACAGGACGGCGTTGAGGGTGGCGTTGAAGGCGGCGCTGAGGGCGGGCAGGGTGGCCCCGAAGGCCCCCGAGAGCGCGGCATTGAGTTGGGCGGCCAGGCCGGGCAGCGCCGCGCTGAAGCTCGCGGCGAGGTTTTGGCTGGCGTTGATCAGCGCGGTTAGCGCCGCTTGCAGGGCTGGGGCGCCGCTCAAAGCGGCGTTGAGGGCGGCCTGGAACGCCGCATTCAATCCGCTCAGGCTGATCTGTATGG
>NZ_OCVX01000080.1 GCF_900232995.1 Mycobacterium simulans | reverse complement strand
CCACTGACCCCCGCGAGGAGCTGCTGGACGCCCTGCACGCCGTGGCCACCGACCAACCCCATCCCGGCGTGGCCTACCACCACTACCGAGCCCATCAACCCAGCAAGACGGTCTTCGTCTTCCCCGGCCAAGGCGCCCAATACCCCGCCATGGCCACCCAGCTCTACACCCACCACCGCCGCTTCGCCGACGCCCTCGACGAGTGCGACCGCGCTCTGCGCCAATGGACCGGCTGGTCAGTGCGCGATGTCCTCAATCAACATCCCTCCGCGCCTCCCCTTGACCGCGTCGATGTGGTCCAGCCCGTCTTATTCGCCATCATGGTCTCGCTGGCCGAGCTGCTGCGTGCCCACGGCATCACCCCCGACGCGGTAGTCGGTCACTCCCAAGGAGAAATCGCCGCAGCCTACGTCGCCGGCGCACTGCCCCTGGACCAAGCCGCCAAAATCGTCGCATTACGCAGCACAGCCCTGACGCGTTTGCCCCGTACCGGAACCATGGCCTCGGTTCTGCTGCACCGCGAACAACTGGAACCCCGACTAGAACAGTGGGAGACAAGACTCCACATCGCGGCCACCAACGGTCCCACCCACACCATCATCAGCGGCGACACCACTGCGATGGTGCAGTTCACCACCGTCTGCCAACGCGACGGCATCCACATCCGACCTATTGCAGTCGACTACGCGTCACACTCACCCCAGGTCGAAGAGCTACGCCAACAGCTACTCCGCGAACTCGCGGGACTCACCCCCCAAGCGTCCCGGATCCCGCTGTACTCCACGGTGCAAAGGGCACTGTCCAGCCACCCGTTGGACACCACCACCATGAACGCCGACTACTGGTACCGCAATCTGCGCGAGCCGGTCGAATTCCATCACAGCATCACGGAATTGCTGGCCCAAGGCGAACGCACCTTTGTGGAACTGTCCCCACACCCCGTTCTGGCCCCGGCACTAACCGACACCCTGGCCCACCATGCAGAACACACCCAATCAACGGTCATCACCACCTTGCACCGCGACCACCCCGACCTCTACACCGTCGCCGCCACCCTGGCCCGCCTACACACCCACGGCCACAGCCCCTCCTGGACAACCCTCTATCCAGACGCCCATACCGTCGGATTGCCCACCTACCCCC
>NZ_OCVX01000079.1 GCF_900232995.1 Mycobacterium simulans | reverse complement strand
TTTGATTTGCTTATTGTCTTATAGATCATTTATATGTACTTTTTTACTCTTTCAACGTTGTGCTTTCATTTATTTTTCATTCCTATCTTGACTTCTTTTTTACTTATATTTTTTTTTTTCTTTTTTTTTTTTTTTTTTTTTTTTTTTTTTTTTTTTTTTTTTTTTTTTTTTTTTTTTTTTTTTTTTTTTTTTTTTCAAGCAGAAGACGGCATACGAGATTTCTGCCTGTCTCGTGGGCTCGGTGAGCAGCCGCACGGTGCCCGCCGACCAGTCGACGTGTGGGCTGGGAGCATCCACGTGCAGGGTGGGCGGCAACACCTCGTGGTGCAGCGCAGCGATCATCTTGATCAATCCGGCCGCCCCGGCGGCGGCTTGGGTATGACCGAGATTTGATTTGATCGATCCCAACCATAGTGGGTGGTCGGGGTCCCGGTGGGCGCCGTAGGTGGCGATCAACGCCCCGGCTTCGATCGGGTCGCCCAGGGTGGTGCCGGTCCCGTGCGCCTCCACCACATCGACCTGATCCAGGCCCACGCCGGCATTCGCGACCGCTTGGGTGATAACACGCTGCTGAGCGGGCCCATTGGGGGCGGTCAACCCGTTGGAGGCGCCGTCTTGGTTGACCGCGGATCCGGCTATGACAGCCAACACCTGATGGTTGTTGCGGCGGGCATCGCTGAGACGCTCAAGGACGACCACCGCCGCGCCCTCGCCCCCTCCGGTGCCGTCAGCGGCCGCGGCGGACGCCTTGCATCGCCCGTCGGCGGCCATTCCACGTTGCCGAGCAAATTCGGTGAACACTGAGGGTGTGGTCATGACGGTGACCCCGCCGGCTAGTGTCATGCTGCTTTCGCCGTTGCGCAGTGACTGACACGCCAAGTGCGCGGCGACCAGCGATGACGAGCACGCGGTGTCGACCGTGATCGCCGGGCCCTGCAACCCCAACACGTATGCCACCCGTCCGGAAGCGACGCTGGTGGCACTCCCGGTGAGGGCGTAACCCTCTGTACCATCAGAGCGAGCATCCCCATACGGCTGCGTCCAGGTTCCGGCGAACACTCCGGTGTCAGAGCCGGCCAATCCCGCCGGGTCGATGCCGGCGGTTTCCAAAGCCTCCCAACACACTTCGAGTAACAACCGCTGCTGGGGATCGATCGTCTGTGCTTCGCGTGCAGATATGCCGAAGAACTCCGCGTCAAAGGCGGCGGCATTGGGCAGAAAAGCGCCTCGACTGGTGTAGGTCTTGCCCACCGCGTCGGGATCGGGGTCAAACAGCTCGGCCAGGTTCCAGCCACGATCGGTGGGGAAATTCCCCATCGCGTCGGTGCCGCTGCTGACCATGTCCCACAACGCTGCCGGTGAATCCACCCCGCCCGGGAACCGGCAGGCCATGCCCACGACCGCTATGGGGTCGTGGCTAGCCGGGGCAGCGAGGGCTGGTACCTGGGTGGGCGCATCGGCCGTCCTGGTGAGAAGGGTGAGCAGGTAC
>NZ_OCVX01000078.1 GCF_900232995.1 Mycobacterium simulans | reverse complement strand
ACATACAACTCACCAGCCACCCCCACCGGCACCACACACATTCCCGCGTCCAGGACAAACAACCGTTCATTCCCCCGCGGGCCGCCAATCACCGACGCCTCGCTTGCGGCGTCGCTGTTGGACAACTTGCGACACGTGGTATGCACCGTGGCTTCGGTAATGCCGTACATATTGATCAGCGTCGGTAACTGCGCGCGGTCCTCGGGATACCAGCCCTGCAGCCGAGACGTCCGCAGTGCCTCCCCAGCCAATACCACCAGCCGCAATGCGGAATCTTGTGCAGTAGAAGCGCTTTCGCGCTCCGCCCGCATCAGTTCAAAAAACGCCGACGGGGTTTGGCTGAGCACCGTGACGCGCTCACCAACGATCAGCTGCCACAACTCGCGCGGCGAACGCACCGTATCCCACGGAACCGCCACCACCCGCCCACCATGCAGCAACGCCCCCCACATCTCCCACACCGACACATCGAACGCCGGCGAATGACACCACGCCCACACATCGGTGGCAGCGAACTCGCACGCATCCCTCAGTCCAGCGAACAGGCCCGCCACGTTGCGGTGCGTGACGGCCACGGCTTTGGGGGTTCCGGTGGATCCGGAGGTGTAGATGATGTAGGCCAGATTGTCGGGGTGGGGCCACATTTCGGGATGCTCGGGGTGCTCGAGGTGGATCTCGGTGTCGGGGTGATCCAGGATCAGCCGGGGAATCGTGGTCTCGGGCAGGCTGGGTGCCGTCGCAGCGTCGGTGATCAGCAGCCGTGGGGCCGCATCAGCGAGCATGTAGGCGCTGCGTTGGCTGGGGTAGTTCGGATCGATGGGTAGGTAGGCCGCCCCGGTGTGGCTGATGGCCAACAACGTGGTGACCAGCTGGACCCCGCGGGGCAAGGCCACCGCGACAATGGTTTCCGGTTGTACCCCATAGGTTTTAATCCGGGAGGCCAACTGCTGGGCCCGGGCCGCGAGTTCGGCATAGGTCAAGCTGTGGGAATCATCTTGAACCGCGACCACATCCGGTGTGCGCACCGCCTGAGTGGCGAACAACTCCGGCAGGGTTACCTCGGGCACCGCGGTGGTTGCGGTGTTGTAGGTATTGATCAGCAGTCGGCGTTGAGCGGGATCGACGATCTCGATCGTGTCGATACCCAGGTCCGGATCAGCGGTGACGACATCCAGGATGTCCAGATACCGAGCGGCGAACGCCTCAATGGTGGAGTGGTCAAACAGGTCGGTGGCGTACTCGATCAACCCCGGCAACGCCTGCGGGTGCCCGCCAACCGGGGGCCGGTCGAGCAAGTGCATCGACAGATCGAACTTGGCGGTATGAGTGGACACCGGCACGGCCTCGATATCGAGACCGGGCAGCTCGAACGTGGGTGCCGGATTGTTCTGTAGCGCAAAGGACACCTGGAACAACGGATGGTGTGCCGTCGAGCGCGCCGGGTTGAGCAGCTCGACCAGCCGTTCAAACGGCGCGTCTTGGTTCTCGTAGGCCGCCAACGCCTTTGCCCGCACCTGGGCCAGCAGCTCGGTGAAGCTGCGGTTGCCAGCGGTATCCACCCGCAACACCCAGGTATTGACGAAAAACCCCACCAGATCCGCCAACGCCGCATCCATACGCCCCGCGATCGGACCCCCAATCGTGACGTCATCCCCGGCCCCCAGCTTGCGCAACAACACCGCCAACGCGGCCTGCAACACCATCGACATCGTCGTACCGGTGTTGCGGGCCAAACGCTCGACACGCTCTCGCAGGCCGGCATCCACAGTGAAGGAGACCGACTCGCCGTTGAAGGACTGCCGGGGCGGGCGGGGCCGATCCCAGGGCAACATGATCTGCTCTGGAGCGCCGGCCAATTCGGTGTGCCAGTAGGAGAATTGGCGCGCTAACACCGACTCCGGGTCGTGTTCGTCGCCGAGCACCCGCAGCTGCCATAGCGTGTAATCGGCGTACTGCACTGCGAGCGGCGCCCACCCAGGGGATTGTCCCTGACACCGCGCGGCATAGGCGGTGGCCAAATCCGTCGCTAGCGGCGCCATTGAGGCCCCATCGGCGGCGATATGGTGCACCACCAGCACCAACACCTGCTCGCGCCCTGAGACCTCAATCAGCTGGGCGTGTAGGGGAATCTCGCTAGCCAAGTCAAACCGATATCCCGCGGCCTGGTTAATCGCCTCGTCCAGCGGCTGCCCGCTCGCCAGCTCGGTGACGATCAGCGGCACCTGAACGCCGTCGGCGGGCAGGATCTGTTGATAGGCGATCCCGTCGTCTTCGGCAAACACCGTGCGCAAACTCTCATGCCGGCCCACCACATCACCGAGCGCCGCACCCAGCGCCGCCACGTCCAGATCTCCGGTCAGCCGCAACGCCAACGCAATGTTGTAGGTCGCCGACGGGCCCTCATATCGGTGTAGGAACCACATCCGGGATTGGGCCCACGACAACGGGATCCGCTCCGGACGGTCCTGGGCCACCAACCCCGCGCGCACCCCCTCTCCCCCATGGGCGTCCAGCCAGGCCGCTAACTGCGCCACCGTGGGGGCTTCGAACAGCGCCCGGATCGGCACTTCGACATCGAGCTCGGCGCGGATGCGGGCTACCAGCCGGGTCACCGTCAGCGAATGGCCACCCAGATCGAAAAACCCGTCATCAATACCCACCCTGGCCAGACCCAACACCTCACCAAACAACCCCACCAACACCGCTTCCCGCGCATCGCGGGGCCCCCGATACGCCACCGCCGATACAAACTCCGGCGCTGGCAATGCTTTTCGATCCACCTTGCCGTTGGGCGTTAACGGCACCGACTCGATCACCATCACCGTTGCGGGCACCATAAACTCCGGCACCCGCTCCCCCAGCCACCGGCGCACCTGCGCGCCTCGCTGAATCGCCGCCGGGTCATTGACCCACCCGGCCACACCCGCCACCGGTGTGGCCGGCACATACACCTCCGACAACACCGCATCCCCATCGGCGGGGATAAAGACCACATCCATCAGCCCCGGCGTGGCCGACCAGGTCACCGCCACCCGATAGCCCAACTGCTGTCCCAACTGGTGACACTGGTCCGGCATCACCGCATCCGCAGCAGATCCGACCGGCAATTGCTCGAGCCGCGCCGGGTCCTCGGCCCGCGCTAACCCCTGCGCGAGCGCCACCTCCGGGCATACCCCCTGATGCGGCACCCCGGTCACCCGCACTCCCGTCGGGTACTGCTCGTCTAGGTAGCGGCCCAGCGCGGCTAAACTGCCCCACCGCCCCCACGGCTGCGTGGGTAGCTGTGCGCACGAGAAGACCGCGACCGGCTGTTTGCGCAGCACCACCTCATAGCGGTAACCGGAAAGCTCGTTGACCGCGTGCATGCGCTTGAGTTGGATGTCCACTGCACCGATTTCCGCGAACAGCTGAGGCAACATGGTGAAAAACTCTGGGGCTATTAACAATTCCTGCTCAGCCAGTAGCTCCCGGCGCACACGCTCGCGCAGCAGACCCGCGGGCTCTTCCCCATCGGCGTTGGCGCACACCACCGCGGTGCTAAACACCGACAACAAACTCAAGTTCCGCACATCACCGATAAAGATCGCCCCACCCGGGGCCAGTAGCCCCAGCACGCGCTCGATTACATCCAGCAGATACCCCGCACTGGGGAAATACTGAATCACCGAATTCAGCACCACCACATCGAAATAACCCGTCGGCAACCCGTCGACCGCATCGGCGGGCTGTGCCGCCAAGTGCACCCGATCCGCCCATGACTGGGCGCCCACTTGGGTCTGCAACCTGCTGATCGTGACCGCCGACAAATCCGTACCCCAATATTGCTCACAATGCGGGGCCAGCTCGGCCAGCAACAACCCCGAACCCACCCCCATCTCGAGCACCCGCTTGGGTCGCAACTCGCGGATCCGCTCGACCGCGACCGCGCGCCACTGCCGCATCTCCTCGATCGGGATCGGCTGGCCGGTATCACTGCTATTCCAACCCCCGAAGTCTTCACCCAACTCGCCCGCGGCACCGGCATACACCCCGGCATAGAGCTGCTGCCACCGCCCGACCAACTCGGCCTCACGGTCCGTGTCACGCGCCAACATCGCCTCGCGATCGAGCACCACATACCCCACCAACTGATCACCCTGGGCAGTGACGACCGCCTGGGCCACCCGCGGGTGCGCCGCCAGCGCCGCTTCCACCTCACCGGGCTCGATGCGAAACCCCCGAACCTTGACCTGATCATCCACACGCCCCACAAACTCCAACGCCCCCTGGGCATTCCAACGCACCACATCCCCAGTCCGATACATCCGCTCACCTGCCGAACCGAACGGACACGCCACAAACCGCGACCCCG
>NZ_OCVX01000077.1 GCF_900232995.1 Mycobacterium simulans | reverse complement strand
TAGATGCGGGCGGGGCCGGCGGGGCCGGCGGGACCGGCGGGACCGGTGGACAGGGCGGGGCCGGCCTCGATGGTACCGATTCGAACGCACCCACCGCGGGCAACCAGGGTGGTCTGGGCGGTGCGGGCGGTAAGGGCGGTAACGGAGGCGCCGGTATCGGCGGGGTCAACGGCGGCAAGGGCGGTACCGGCGGTGTCGGTGGCCAGGGCGGCGACGGTGGTGTCGGAGGCAATAACACTGGTCTCCCCGGAGGCGCGGGAGCCACTGGCGGTAAGGGCGGCACCGGTGGTGCCGCCGGAGCGGCCGGGACGGGAACCGACGGCGGTGCCAGTGGCGGGATCGGGACCGGCGGTCAAGGTGGCACCGGCGGGCGTGGCGGCCAGGGCGACATCGGTGCCGCAGGATCGAGCGGGAGCTCCTTTTTTATTACCCCTGGTGACCAGGGCGGTGCGGGCGGTGCCGGTGGTGCCGGTGGTGACGGCGGCGCCGGTATCGGTGGGGTCAACGGCGGCAAGGGCGGCACTGGCGGTGTCGGCGGCCAGGGCGGTACCGGCGGCACCGGTGGTCACAGCACGCTCGAATTTGGCTTGGACGGAGCTCGAGGCGGCCAGGGCGGTACCGGCGGTGCCGCCGGAGTGGGCGGGACGGGAACCGACGGCGGTGCCAGTGGCGACAGCGGTACCGGTGGTCGCGGCGGTGACGGCGGCACGGGCGGCATCGGCTCACGGGGTTTCAACGGTTCTAATTCGAGCACCCCGGGTGCCGGCCAACAGGGTGGGACGGGCGGTGCCGGCGGCGTCGGCGGTGACGGCGGGGCCGGTATGGGCGGGGTTAACGGCGGCCAGGGCGGTGTCGGCGGTGTCGGCGGCCAGGGCGGTACCGGCGGCACCGGCGGTACGAACACCGGTACCAGTGGCTTGGGTGGCACCGGCGGCCAGGGCGGCACCGGCGGTGCGGCCGGAGCGGCCGGCGTCGGAACCGACGGTGGTGACGCGGGTGCCATCGGCACCGGCGGTAAGGGAGGTACCGGGGGCACGGGTGGAAATGGCTTCAATGGCGCCTCGGGTGCCGCCACCCCGGGGCCAGGTTCCGGGAAGGCCGGTGGCCAGGGTGGTGCCGGCGGTGTGGGTGGTACCGGTGGAGCGGGCGACGGCGTGACCAACGGCGGCGACGGCGGTGACGGCGGCAAGGGCGGCGCCGGAGGCAATGGCGGCCGGGGCGGCAACAACACCGGCACCACCGGCGGCAACGGCGGCCACGGGGCTGACGGCGGCAAAGGCGGCAGCGCCGGAGCCGGCGGAGCGGGCACCGACGGTGGTGCCGCCGGCCACGGCGGCACCGGCGGCAACGGCGGTAACGGAGGTGACGGCGGGAATGGCGCCCCGGGCGAAAACGGCGGCGACAACGTATCCGGCGGCAACGGCGGAAACGGCGGAAACGCTGGTAACGGCGGACAGGGGGGCGACGGCATCGACGGTGTTGGTGGCGGTAACGGCGGGAATGGCGGGACTTCCGGCGCCGGCGGCAGAGGCGGCGACGGCGGCAACGGCGTTGGTGAATTTGTCAGAGACGGCGGCGCCGGCGGCGCCGGCGGCAACAGCGGCAACGCAGGCAACGGCGGCGCTGGCGGTGCCGGTGGCGGTAACGGCGGGAATGGTGGGAATTCCTTGAACGGCGGTAACGGCGGTAGCGGCGGTAACGGCGGCGGCTTTGGCAGCCTCGGAGGCAATGGTGGCGCGGGCGGCGCAGGCGGCGCCACCGGAAAGGCGGGCGCCGGCGGCAACGGCGGTATCGGTGGCGGTGCCGGCGGCGCCGGTGGCAGCGCGGGTATTGGCGGCAGGGGCGGAACGGGCGGTGATGCCACCTTCGCCGGTTGGTCCGGCGGCAAGGGCGGTGCCGGTGGCGCGGGCGGTGCCGCCGGTGCCGGCGGCACGGGCCATGGCAGCGCTGACGGCGGGGCAGGCGGCAAAGGCGGCCAAGGCGGCATCGGCGGCGCCGGCGGCTTCAGCCTGGGTTCGGTCGATGGTGGTCAGGGCGGTGCGGGTGGGGCGGCCGGCGCCGGTGGCGCCGGCGGTGTCGCCACCGGCAGCGGTACCGGTGGCCACGGCGGTGACGGCGGCACCGGCGGTGGCGGCGGCAAGGGCGGCACTGGCGGCACCACAGTCAACGCCAGAGGCGGAAACGGTGGCGCCGGTGGTGCCAGCGGAGCCGCGGGTGCCGGCGGCAACAACACCGGTACCGGCAACGGCGGCGACGGCGGCACCGGCGGCAGAGGCGGGTCAGGCGGGATAGGTGGTGACGGCAACACTGGTGGCACCGGCGATGCCAACAAGGGCGGAACTGGCGGCAGCGGCGCCGTTGGCAAGAATGGTGGTGCAGGCGGGCACGCCCTGGGCACCAGCGGGAACGGCGGCAACGGCGGCACGGGCGGCCAAGGTGGCGCCGGGGGCAACGGTGGGACCGGCGGCTTCGCTTCCAACGGCGGCAACGGCGGCAGCGCCGGTGCGGGTGCCCTCGGCGGGGCCGGCGGCAACGGCGCCGGCACTGGGGGAGGCGGTGACGGCGGCCGGGGCGGCACCGGCGGCCAGGGCGGCAACGCCGGCAACGGCGGTGGCGGCGTCACCAGCCCCGGCGTCGCTGCCGCCGGCGCCAATGGTGGCACCGGCGGCCAGGGCGGCACGAGTGGCGATGGCGAGCTGGGCGCCCCTGGCCAGGCGGGCACGAAGGGCGCCCCTAGCTTCGGTCTACAGGGCGGCGGCGGCGGCAGCGGTGGCGGCGGCGGCGCAGGCGGCGGCTGACGGCGCAACGGTCCGGGGGGATCACGGTATCCACTCTGAGCGCCAGCTCAGTTACCCATAGCGAGGTGGCCATGAAGCCCAAGACGCCTCAATCTGCGAGCACTAATGCGATTCTGGCGGCGTCGTCTGGTGTGGTTGGGCTGTTGGCTGCCGGCGATCGTTCCATCGATGCTGTGTCCAACCAGTTCAGTGAATGCACGATTAGCGGTCTCGCGCGGTTGGAACGCGCTGGATCAGCGTGGTCCGAAGACGCAAGGTTGGCGGACACGTGACAGAGCGTTTTTTGCGATCGCATGACATCGCGATAATAGGGTTGGCCTGCCGGTTTCCGGGCGCATCGAATCCCGGCGAATTCTGGCATCTCTTGCGAAACGGACGGGACGCTACCAGTCCGGCGTCACTTCGCTCGTCGTATCGCGATTCGGGACGTCATTGCGCGCGCAATGTTGAGGCTAGCGACAGACGCGAAGGCCTTATCGACAACGCCGCTGGCGGCGCCGATCCTTTTTCGCAGATCCTCTCCGGTGCCATGTTTGCATTGGGTCAGGGCAACCACTGACCAGCGACAGCTGCAATAAACCATTGCAGCGATAGTGGCTCCCCAGCAGGTGGTCGGC
>NZ_OCVX01000076.1 GCF_900232995.1 Mycobacterium simulans | reverse complement strand
TGAGGCGCAGCTGGCGTTGCGTAAGGGAGTCGCTTATCGTCCTCGGCTGGTCAAAGCGCAGGCGCTGCCCCCGCCGGTGGGTGGGGCGTGGAAGCTGGATACCGCCGCGAAAGGCAGCCTGGACAACCTGGCGTTGGTGGGCACCGAGGTGGATACCGCGTTGGCGGCGGGGCAGATCCGGGTGCGTGTTGGTGCGGCGGGGCTCAATACCGGTGATCTTGAGGTGGCCTCGGGGGCGGTCGTTGGTGAGGGGTTGGGTTTAGAGGCTGCCGGGGTGGTGATCGAGGTCGGCGCGGATGTGACCACCTGGGGGGTGGGTGATGCGGTGATGGGGTTGTTCCCTGCTAATGGGTTTGCTTCGACGGCGGTCACCGACCAGGACATGGTCGTCGCTGTCCCGGTGGGGTGGTCGTGGGAGCAGGCGGCCTCGGTGCCGGTGGCGTTTTTGACCGCCTATGTCGGGCTGGTGCAGATCGGGGGGTTGGCGGCGGGGCAGGCGGTGTTGATCCACGCCGGGGCTGGTGGGGTGGGTCAGGCCGCGATCCAGATCGCTGTGCATGTGGGTGCGCAGGTGTATGCGACGGCGCATCCGGACAAGCAGCACATTCTGGAACAGCTCGGGGTGGCCCCGGAGCGGATCGCCTCGTCGCGGAGCTTGGATTTCGCTGACCAGTTCCGCGTGGTCGCCGGGGGGCGCGGGATGGATGTGGTGCTCAACAGTCTGGCGGGGGAGTTCGTGGATGCCTCGCTGGGCCTGGTGGCCGCCGGTGGGCGGTTTGTGGAGATCGGGAAGACCGATATCCGTGCTGTCGAGCAGGTCGCGGCGGCTTATCCCGGGATCGGCTATCACCCCTACGACCTGGCCAGCGCCTCAGCGCAGGAGTTGCAGGCGGCGTGGGCGGTGTTGACCCAGTGGTTCGCCGACGGGGTGTTGGCGCCGTTGCCGACGACCGGTTACGGGTTGGTGCGCGCGGTGCAGGCGTTTAAGGATATGAGTCAGGCCCGGCATAGCGGCAAGATTGTGCTGTTGCCGCCGCCGGTGCTCGATCCCGAGGGTGCGGTGCTGATCACCGGGGGGACCGGGATGTTGGGCGCGGTGTTCGCCGAGCATCTGATCACCGCGTATGGGGTGCGCCATGTGGTGTTGGCCTCGCGGCGCGGGCCGGGGGCCCCCGGGGCCGAGTCGTTGCGTCAGCGGTTGTGTGAGTTGGGCGCTCAGGTCGACCTGGTGGCTTGTGATGTCAGTGAGCGTGCGCAGCTGGCGGCGGTGCTGGAGCAGGTGCGTGCTCAGCGTCGGCTCAGTGCGGTCATTCATGCCGGCGGGGTCCTTGATGATGGTGTGGTCAGCGAGTTGTCGGGGGGGCAGCTGGATGCGGTGTTGGCCGCCAAGGCCGACGCGGCGTGGTATCTGCACGAGCTGACCGTCGACACCGGGCTGGACGCGTTCATCTTGTTCTCCTCGGTGGCCGCGGTGCTGGGCGCGGCGGGGCAGGCCAATTACGCTGCGGCGAACGCGTTTCTGGACGCTCTCGCTCAGCACCGGCGCCGCCATGGGCTGCCGGCGACGAGTCTGGCGTGGGGGTATTGGGATACCCCCTCGGGGATGACCGCGCACCTAAGTGTTGAGGACCGGGCCCGTATCACCACCAGTGGGCTGGCCCCGATCAGCATCGAAACCGGCCTGGGTTTGTTCGATGCCGCCCTAAGCCAGCAACAGCCGATGCTGGTCGCCAGCCCCATCTCTGCGTCGGCGTTGGCCGCCCAGGCACGCCGCAACACCTTGCCGGCGGTCCTGTCCGGGCTGACCCACACCCGCCGCCAGGCCG
>NZ_OCVX01000075.1 GCF_900232995.1 Mycobacterium simulans | reverse complement strand
TCGGGGTGCTCACGATGCAAAGTCGGGATCACCACCGACAGCGAACCCCCCTCGACACCGGCCACGGTGTCGCTGATCGCGGCCGCCAACACCGGATGCGGCGACAACTCCACAAACACCCGCTCCCGCTCGGCCAACAACGCGGTGATGCCCTCACCGAAACGGACCGACTCGCGCAGCTGGCGCACCCAATAATCCGGCGAACACAACTGCTCGGCGGTGGCGATCTGCCCGGTCAGATTCGACACCACCGGCACCGCCGGCGCCGAAAACCGCACCCGGGCAGCCACCGCGGCGAACTCAGGCAACGCCGCATCCATCAACGCCGAATGAAACCCATGACTGACCCGCAACCGAGTCACCACCAACCCCGCCGCCCCACACTGGGCCTGCACCGCGGTGATCTGATCCACCTCCCCAGAGACCACCACCGACGACGGCCCATTGACCGCAGCGATCCCCACCCCCGCAAAGCCCTGCAACAAACCCACCACCTCAGCCTCAGCAGCGCTGATCGCCAACATCGCCCCCACCGGGCAGGCCTGCATCAACCGCCCCCGCTGCGCCACCAACCCCGCCGCATCCGCCAACGAGAACACCCCCGCCAAATACGCCGCGGTCAACTCCCCCACCGAATGCCCCACCAACACATCCGGACCGATCCCAGCATCGGCCAACACCGCCGCCATGCCCACCCCGAACGCGAACAACGCCGGCTGGGTATAGGCGGTCTGGGTCAACAACCCCGCCGCCTCACTGTCCGGGTCGGCGAACATCACCTGCCCCAACGGCACCGGCAAATACCCATCCAACGCCGCACACACCTCATCGACCGCGTCGGCGAACACCCGATGCTGCCGATACAACTGAACACCCATCCCCGCGTACTGCGCCCCCTGCCCAGGCAACACGAACACCACCGAACTGGCCGCCTGACCGGACAGGTGATGCTGCACCACCCCCACAGCCGAGCGCCCAGCCGCCAGGGCCCCCAACCCCGCCACCAACCGCTCCCGAACATCCTCACCGGCACCGCCAGCGGTGATCACCGCCCGATACGGATGCTGGGCACGCGTAGTGGCCAAACTGAACCCCACATCGGCCACATCCACACCCGGATGCCCACCCAGGTACTCACCCAACCGCTGCGCCTGAGCGCACAACGCCGCCGGAGTCCGCGCCGACACCGGCCACACATGCAGCAACGACGCCGCATCCGGTAGCGGGGCCGCTTCCGGGGCCGGGGCTGCAGGTTCGGGCGCCTGCTGCAAGATCACATGAGCGTTGGTGCCGCTGATCCCGAACGACGACACCCCCGCCGTCCGCGGATGCCCGCTCTGCGGCCACGGGACCGGCTCGGTCAACAACCGCACCCCACCGGCCGACCAATCAATGTGCGGGCTGGGCTCATCAACATGCAAAGTCGGCGGCAAGATGTCGTGGTTGAGCGCCAAGACCATCTT
>NZ_OCVX01000074.1 GCF_900232995.1 Mycobacterium simulans | reverse complement strand
CCGGGGGGGGTGGCCGGGGCGGGGCGGGCGGCGCGGGCGGGAGGCCGGCGGGCGAGGCGGCCGGGGCGGGCGGCGGCGCCGCCGTGGCCACCGGCGCCGGCGGCAACGGCGGGTGGCTGAGCGGCAGCGGCGGGGCCGGCGGAAACGGCGGGACCGGCGGTAACGGCACCGCGACCAGCCTGGGGACTACCGCGGTGGGCTCTACCGGCGGCAACGGTGGCGACGGCGGGGCCGGCGGCGCGGCCGGGCTGCTTTCGGGCAATGGCGGTGCCGGTGGGAACGGCGGGACCGGCGGCTACGGCGGTAACTCCGGAAACATCTCCACGACGTCCAGCAAGGGCGGAACCGGCGGTAGCGGTGGTAATGGAGGCATCGGCGGCCGCGGCGGTTCGTTCTTTGGCAACGGCGGGGCCGGCGGCAGCGGCGCGACCGGCGGCAACGGCGGAAACGCGACCATGGGGACCATCACCGCCGTGGGCGGCAATGGCGGCGCCGGCGGTGTCGGCGCTGCCGGTGGGAGTGCCGGCCAGTTCGGCCATGGCGGTGGTGGCGGAACCGGCGGCACCGGCGGCGACGGCGGCACAGCCGCCAGCGGGTCTGGCACGACGACCCATGGCAACGGCGGCAAGGGTGGTGCCGGTGGGGTCGGCGCGAACGCCATCCTGATCGGCAACGGCGGCAATGGCGGCAACGGCGGATTCGGCGGGGGCGGCGGAACACCCGGCGCCGGCGGCACCGGCGGCGCCGGCGGCACCGGCGGGACATGGTCTGGCACTCCCGGAACCAACGGGAAGAACCGGCCCTAAACCGGCGAGCAGACGCGAAAGCCCCCGAAAGTACGTATTTTCGGGGGCTTTCGCGTCTGCTCGCCAGAACTGCGTCACCCGCATTCCACCGCGCCGTCGGACCCGGCGACCTCGGTGCGAGACACCACTCGCCAGCTCCATCGGCCTCCTCAATCTCGGCGACGGCATCATGACCCGCCGACCTGCGGGAAACGCGGACGCGGCGCCCCGCCGGGAGATAGGCTCCGCTGGTCGGACGGGAGGCAGGCCATGTCATTCGTGATCGCAAACTCGGAGATGCTGGCAGCGGCGGCAGCGGACCTGGCCGACATCAGATCGGCGATCGCCGCCGCCAGCACGGCCGCGGCCGGGCCGACGGTGCAACTCACCGCGGCGGCCTCCGATGAGGTATCACTGGCCATTTCGGCGCTGTTCGGCCAGCATGCGCAGGCCTTTCAGGCGGCCAACGCGCAGGCGACCGCATTTCATGCACAGTTCGTCCAAGCCTTGACCGGCGCCGGCAGCTCCTATGCCCTGGCCGAGGCCGCCGCCGCGACGCCGTTGCAAAGCCTGCTGGACGCCATCAATGCGCCCACCCAGCTGCTGCTAGGGCGCCCGCTGATCGGCGACGGCGCCAACGGCACCGCGACCAGCCCCAATGGCGGGGCCGGCGGGTTGTTGTATGGCAACGGCGGCAACGGCTTTTCCCAACCGGCGAACTCCGGCCTGTCCGGCGGCAGCGGCGGCTCTGCCGGACTGATCGGCAACGGCGGGGCCGGCGGTAGCGGCGGCACGGGTGTGGCGGGCGGCGGATCCGGCGGAAATGGCGGGGCAGGCGGCAACGGCGGGTGGCTGTACGGCAACGGCGGGGCAGGCGGCAACGGCGCCGCCGCCACGGGCGCCACCGGCGGTAGCGGCGGCATCGGCGGCACTGGCGGCAGCGCCGGGCTATGGGGTAATGGCGGGGCCGGTGGGAACGGCGCCGCGGCCGCCGCCGGCGCGGCGGCCACCGCCGGCAGTGGCCTCCCCGGCGGCAACGGCGGGGTCGGCGGCAATGGCGGGAATGGCGGCAGCGGCGGGCTGCTGTTCGGCAACGGTGGCGAAGGCGGCGACGGCGCCGCTGGTGGCGAGGGCGGTGCCGGCGGCACTTTGACCACCGGCGTCGGCGGCGCCGGCGGCGATGGCGGCAACGCTGGTAGCGGCGGGGCCGGCGGCCGCGGCGGATTACTGATTGGCGACGGCGGCCACGGCGGCGACGGCAGCACGGGTGGTGGCGGCGGCGACGGCGCCAAGGGCGGCGTCGGATTCAGCGGCGGCGACGGCGGTCTCGCCGGCACCGGCGGGACAGCCGGCGCCGGTGGCAACGGCGGATGGCTGCTCGGCAACGGCGGTGGTGGTGGCAACGGCAGCACGGGTGGCAGCGGCGGGATCGGCGGCCTCTCTGGCGGCGCCGGCGGCCAGAATGGAGTCAGTACCCCCGGCGGTATAGGCGGGGCAGGCGCGGCAGGCGGAAACGCGGGCTGGCTCAACGGCACCGCGGGCAACGGCGGCGCCGGGGGCAACGGCGGGTCGGGCGCCAACACTACGACCACAGCGGGCGGCGGCGCGGCCGGATCTGGTGGTCGCGCCGGGCTGTTCGGCACCGGCGGCACGGGAGGGGCCGGAGGCACCGGCGGGGCGAACGTCAACAGCGGCCCCGCCGGGAGCACGGGTGGTGCCGGGGGAGCCGGTGGAGCCGGCGGGTTGTTGTCCGGTAACGGCGGGGGCGGCGGGGGGGGGGGGGGGGGGGGGGGGGGGGGGGGGGGGGGGGGGGGGGGGGGGGGGGGCGGGGGGGGGGGGGGGGGGGGGGGGGGGGGGGGGCGGGGGGGGGGGGGGGGGGGGGGGGGGCGGCGGGGGGGGCGGCGGGCGCGGGGGGGCGGGGGGGGGGGGGGGGGGCTCTGACG
>NZ_OCVX01000073.1 GCF_900232995.1 Mycobacterium simulans | reverse complement strand
GTGCAGTGGGGTGGGGTCTGGGAGGGTGTGCAGTGTTATTCGGATGTGGGGGGATTGATCGCGGCGATCGGTGCGGGGGGTGGCGTACCGGAGGTGGTGATCACTGCTGGGCCGGTCGCCGCTGCTGGTGTTGGTGGGGTTCGTGGGGGGTTGTATGGCGTTTTGGGGTTGATTCAGGCGTGGTTGGGTGAGCCGGTTTTGGGGGGTTCGCGGTTGGTGGTGGTGACTCGGGGGGCGGTGGCGGCCGTTGAGGGTGAGGCGCCTGATTTGGCGGGTGCGGTGGTGGATGGGTTGGTGCGTAGCGCGGCGTCGGAGCATCCGGGCCGGTTTATGTTGCTCGATCTTGATGACTGTGCGGCGTCGTGGGCGGCGGTGCCGGCGGCGTTGGCCCAGGGTGGTGAGTCGCGGTTGGCGGTGCGCGACGGTGTGGTGTTGGCGCCTCGGTTGGTGGCGGTGAGCGAGCCGGTCGGGGATGTGGTGGCGGGGTCGGTGTTTGATCCGGCGGCGGCGGTGTTGATCACCGGGGGGACTGGGGTGTTGGGGATGGCGTTGGCGCGGCATCTGGCGGTGGGTTATGGGGTGGGGCATGTGGTGTTGGTGAGTCGGCGTGGTTCGGCGGCGGGCGGGGTCGAGCAGTTGGTTGCGGAGTTGGCCGAGTTGGGGTGTGGGGTGTCGGTGGTGGCCTGCGATGTGGGCGATCGTGAGCAGTTGGCGGGGGTGGTGGACCGCGTTTGTGGGGAGCATCGGCTGGGGGCGGTCATTCATGTTGCTGGGGTGCTTGCCGATGGGGTGATCGAGTCGCTGGATCGTGAGCGGGTGGAGCAGGTGTTGGCGCCCAAGGTTGATGGTGCGTGGCATTTGCATGAGTTGACCCGGGATATGGGGTTGTCGGCGTTTGTGTTGTTTTCTTCGGCGGCTGCGGTGTTGGGCAGCGCGGGGCAGGCCAATTATGTGGCGGGCAACGCGTTTTTGGATGCGTTGGCGTGCCACCGGCGCGGGCAGGGGTTGGCCTGGCTCTTATTCTCCTCCGCCGCTGCCGGCCGTGCTGCTTGGGTGTAGCTTGGGGGGTGCCGTATAGCCTCTACACAA
>NZ_OCVX01000072.1 GCF_900232995.1 Mycobacterium simulans | reverse complement strand
AAACCGATCCCCGCGTTGGCCACCGCCTGGGTGATCACCCGCTGCTGCGCCGGCCCATTCGGGGCGGTCAACCCATTGGAAGCCCCGTCCTGATTGACCGCCGAGCCCGCGATCACCGCCAACACCGGGTGATTGTTGCGGCGGGCATCGCTGAGCCGCCCGAGCACCAACACCGCCGCGCCCTCACCCCAGGAAGTGCCATCCGCGGCGGCCGAAAAAGCCTTGCACCGCCCATCCGGGGCCAGCCCGCGCTGGCGGGCGAACTCGGTGAACATCAGCGGGGTCGTCATAATCGTCACCCCACCAGCCAAAGCCAGACTGGTCTCCCCATTACGCAGCGACTGACACGCCCAGTGGGTGGCCCCCAGCGACGACGAACACGCCGTATCCACCGTGATCGCCGGACCCTGCAACCCCAACAAATACGCCACCCGCCCGGACGTCACACTGGGGGACGTACCGGTCAGAATGTAGCCTTCAACACTGCCCGAACCGCCTCCGCCGTATGGCTCCGACCACGCCCCGGCGAACACCCCGGTATCCGAGCCCACCAGACCGGCCGGATCGATACCGGCGGCTTCTAATGCCTCCCAACACACCTCGGCCAACAGCCGCTGCTGAGGATGCATGGCCAGAGCCTCGCGCTCTGAAATCCCGAAGAATTCCGCATCAAAGCCGCCTACCTCGGCTAAGAAGCCTCCCGAACGGGTGTAGGTCTTGCCCACCGCGTCCGGATCGGGATCAAACAGCCCCGCCAGGCCCCAGCCACGATCGTGGGGGAACCCGCCGATGGCGTCCACGCCATCCACGACCAACTCCCACAACCGGGCCGGAGAATCGGCTCCGCCCGGGAATCGGCAGGCCATCCCCACCACTGCCACCGGCTCGGTGGTGCGTTCAGGCGCCCGGGTGGCCGTACGGGTCGGCGCAGCGGTCTTCCCCAGCAAGGTCACCAGATGCCGAGCCACCGCAGCGGGGGTGGGATAGTCGAACATTAGAGTCGCCGGCAAGGTGAGGCCGGTGTGTGCGGTCAGGGTGTTACGTAGTTCCAGGGCGGTCAGGGAGTCGATGCCGAGTTCTTGGAACGGTCGTTGGACATCTAGGGCGCCCGGGTCGGGATGGGCCAACACCGCTGCGGTCGCCTCGCTGACCAGCTTGGTCAGGGTTTGCAATTGCTGTTCGCCGGTTTGGCTGGCCAGCCGCCCCCCTAAACTGTCGCCACTCCCATTAGTGACGGCCTGGCGGCGGGTGTGGGTCAGCCCGGACAGGACCGCCGGCAAGGTGTTGCGGCGTGCCTGGGCGGCCAACGCCGACGCAGAGATGGGGCTGGCGACCAGCATCGGCTGTTGCTGGCTTAGGGC
>NZ_OCVX01000071.1 GCF_900232995.1 Mycobacterium simulans | reverse complement strand
TTCCCCCACCCGCCCTGCACGCATTCAGCTCCGAGCGTCGCGCGTTTCTGAAAATTCCCACTGACACACCGTTTTACGAAGAATCGACGTATTGGAATCCGTCCTGGACTATCACTCACGGTGCCATCCAGACGACGACCATCTATGACATGGAGACCACCGCAGTCGGTATCGGCTCGGGCAAACTGCTCTCCGCGGAGTCTTTCAAGAAGATGGTGTCGACCGATCTACGCGGTAAGACGCATACTCAACCGGGCTGTCCGACCTGCTTCGAACAAGTCGACGGCTACACCTACGGTCTCGGCATCGTCATATCCGGCAATTGGCTAATGCAGAATCCGATGTTCGCCGGTTACGCCGCCGTTGAGGCCTATCTGCCGTCGCAAAAGGTAGCGATCGCCGTCGTGGTTACCTACGCCCCTGAGGCGTTCGATAACCAGGGCAACTACAGCAACGAGGCCGACATATTATTTCGCAAGATCGGTGCCGAGGTGGTGCCGAACGACGCCCCACCCATGCCACCGGGGAGATAGCCATGGGAGTTATTGCATATCGGATAGTCGTCACTATCGTTGCGTTATTGGGCCTTTCAGTGGTGACAC
The DNA here is from genome assembly GCF_900232995.1 of Mycobacterium simulans. Lineage (GTDB taxonomy): Bacteria > Actinomycetota > Actinomycetes > Mycobacteriales > Mycobacteriaceae > Mycobacterium > Mycobacterium simulans. Next base: position 1,262 of record NZ_OCVX01000071.1, on the reverse strand, counting down.
CCCGTGCGGACGCCGACCCCAACGTGACGCTGCCACCGATGACCTCCACCGGCAGTGGACCGGTCATCGGTGGTGGCGGAGCAGCCCCGGGGATCTCGCAGCAACTGTTCAGCTTCGGCAATCCCAACGTCCAAGAGGTTGACGGCTCGGATGCCGCCCAATTCATCACGGCCGCAGCCGCGCTAACGAATCGCGACCTCGCCTCTGTGTTCCAGCCGTTGCAACGGGCGCTGGGTTGCCAACAAGATAACGCGGGGTTCGGGGCACGCGCCTACCGACGAGCCGACGGGCAATGGGGCGGCGGAATGCTGGTCATCGCCAAGAGCACGGTCCCCAACGTCGATGCCCTTACTTCTTGCGTCAAGTCCGGATGGCGCAGGGCCACGGCGGGCGGGGAAGCATCGATGTGCAACAGCGGCTGGAGCTACCCGCCCTTCAGCGACACCCGTCGCGGCGGCGAGGGCTACTTTGTCCTGCTCGCTGGCACAGCCTCGGACTTCTGTAGTGCGCCCAACGCGAACTACCGAACCACCGCAAGCGGGTGGCCCAGCTAAAACGGCGGTGGGTCGTCGTCGGGATCCGGCGGGGCGGGCCCGGTGTAGCTGGTGAGTTCGGCTCGCCGGGTGGCGCGGGCGGCCATGCGCGCGGCGTGGTTTTGACGGCGTTCGGCGGCGACGCGGTAGGCGCGGTCTTGGGCGCGGGTACGGCGGCGTTTGGGCATCATCGCGGTCCGCTCACCGCAGTAGTCGACCGCGAGATCGGCTTCGGGTGCCGGCATGCCGCCGGTGGAGCGGCACAAACCGGGAAACAGCAACGCGCTGCCCGGGGTGGTGACATAGGTCTGCCCCGACGGCGAGGTCAAAATCAGGGTGCCGTCGGGCAACTGCTGCTCGCGCCACCCCCAAAACGTCTTCACCAGATGATGGGTGCGGCAATAACACTTCAAATTCGACGCATGCGTGGGCCCACCCTGCGCGAAGGGAACCGTATGGTCCACATCGCAATTGGTGGCGGGCTGATCGCAACCCGGCTACCGACACGTCAAATCCCGACACCGCACAAAATCGGCCAACGCCTGGGAGGGCTGATAGCCGGGCTCGGGCGCGGCGTCGCCGGGATGGATCAGCGGCACCAGCCTGGCCGACTGAGCCAACTCGGCCACCAACTCCGCAGTGATCAACCCGTCCGCACCGATCAGGGAGGCCGGCGCGGTCCCGATGCCGTCGAGCGTGGCCTGCTCGGCGATCACATGAATCACCACC
>NZ_OCVX01000070.1 GCF_900232995.1 Mycobacterium simulans | reverse complement strand
CGGCACCCACACCTCAGTCCGCCAACTCAACGCCGACATCCGCGCCTGGATCGAGCACTGGAACGACGATCCCAAGCCCTACGTCTGGACCAAGACCGCCGACCAGATCCTCGAATCAGTCGCCAACGACTGCAAACGAATTAATGACTCAGGACACTAGTCGTTGAACTGCTGACCGGGCGTCGCGGCGGTACCGAGCAGAGCAGGTTTCACCGAAATCCGATGGGTTCAACTCGGCGACAAGCATTTTCAAAGACGCGGCGAATCCGGAGCCCGTTCCCACACGGGGCAGCTGTACGCCAGTAGGCCCCCGGGCACACTCCGGCGATTTCCCTGGAATGACCAAAGACCAACTCGCCAAGTTGATCTAGGAAAAATACGAAGGTAATCGAAAACTCGTTCAAGATATTGCGCTCGCTGCAACAGAAAGTCAGCACGTATCCGCGGCTTCTTCCACTCCTACAGAAAGCCACCCAGCCGCCGAGCAAGCCACCTGCGTGCGAGCACCCTTGCATCGTCCCCTCAGCATGGACCGACTCCGCACTCGCCCGAGATCGAGCTCACCGGCGACGAGCGCAAGCACGTCACCCTTGCCCTTGGGCGATAGGCATTGACGCAATCCCCACATCCGGCAGCTCTTGGCGCTCCATAGAAACTTGACGGCTGTCAACTTTCGCGCTAGGTTTCCTGCTCGACTATTTGTTGAAGGCGGCACAGGTTTGGTTGTGTCGGGACTGGCGAGGTGTTGCGAATGCCACTGGACGCGACCAAACTCCGCAACGCTCCGGACTATTCTGATCTTGAAATTCTCGTACGTGCTCAGCGCAACTGTGATCCGATTCTTCGTGCGGCCGTGGCGTCCCTTCCTGAACCGTTCGCAACCATGGGTGGCTACCACTTCGGTTGGTGGGATCCGGAACGCTCTTTAACTCCTGCCACACAGGGCAAGTTTGTTCGCGCCGCTCTTACGTTTGCCGCCGCGGCAGTGACTGGTGGATCTGAAGAATCCGCCGCCCCAGCGGCCGCGGCCGTCGAGTTGTTGCACAACTTCACGCTAATCCACGATGACGTTATGGACGGTGACAAAACCCGCCGCGGGAGAGCAACCATATGGAGCGTGTGGGGGATCACTAACGCTATTCTTCTCGGCGACGCCTTGCACTCATTAGCCATACGATTACTCGCCGAAACAGATTTGCTGGAGCACTCCCTGGCGCTCAGCATTATTTCTCGGATCGAGAAATCGTGCTTGAAACTGTGCCTAGGCCAGTTTCAAGACTGCGCATTTGAAGGGCAGGACACAGTCACCACCGATGACTACCTGCAGATGGCCGGAGCCAAGACCGCGTCGCTGATGGCAAGTGCTTGTGCACTCGGAGCACTAAGCGCTCGCGCTGACGACGAAATGGTGTCGGCGATGGATAGATTCGGCTACCAACTCGGGTTAGCGTTCCAGGCTGTAGATGATCTGATCGGAATTTGGGGCGATTCTACGAAGACGGGAAAGCCTGTGTGTAGCGACCTGGTCCGCCGCAAGGCAACTCTTCCTGTGGTCGCGGCCCTGAATTCAAACTGCGATGCAAGCACGGAGCTACGCGAACTTTATCGATCCGAAAGTCCGATGACATATCGCGACGTTGCACGCGCCATCGAGCTCATCGAGGCGGCCGGAGGTCGGCAGGCGGCCAAACACCACGCCGAGGAACGACTAAGAGCAGCGATCGCGCTGCTCCCCGAGGTACCAACTGCGGCCGAACTCATTGCGCTGTCGCAGGTAGTGGTTGACAGGAGTCGATGATGGGCCACATTAAGACCTCGGCGAGCTCGTCGAATTCACGGCGACTCGTTGAGATTTCTTGCCGAGCGAATACACCGGCGTACCTCAAAGATAGTCCCGAAGATATCGATCCAGGTCGGCGAATATCTACCGCGACAATGGATTTCACGCCCGGCACACGTGTGTGCACTGAGCTTTCTGGACACCCTCTCCGATCTGAAGAAAAGGCGTCGCACGCCTTGTCCGACTGGCTCACATTAAGCCGCGAAGAGGTCGCTCGCATCGCCGGAAAACATATCGCTACCACCGTCCTCTATTTCAACGGGACACGCCGGTGGTTCCGGAGTCAAATGAAGGATTGGCAACTCTACGAAAAAATCACGCAAGAAGCACACCGAGCAGTCAGCCAGCTTTGCTATGAGCACGGGATGACCACCTTGATCCAGCCTCTGCTCGGCTACGACCTGTTGACGCGCGGGCCAGAGTACATGCACATGGCCATGGAAGCTGTGGGTTGTTTGGTAACGGACGACTATCGGTCCTGGCTTGTCGAGAACGAAATCCAACTCTGTCTATACGGCGACTGGCGAGCGGCGATGACGGAGAGCGGGTATGCACAAACAGTCGAAAAACTTTCTCAGCTGACGGAAGAGACGCACGGAGCAGCTAAACGTCGCTTATTGCTTGGGCTCTTCGCTGATGAAGGTCTCGGGAGAATTGCCTCGCTAGCTCAAGCGGTCCCCGACGGACAGCATCTTGTGCGTGCGTACTACGGAGTAGAGATTGAACCGGTAAACCTGATGATTGGCTCAGGACAGCCGGCAGTTTGGGACATTCCTCTGCTCGATATCAATAAAGCGAGCCTCTATTTCATGCAGGCGCCGACTTTTTGCCTCACCGAGGAGCGTTTGCGTAAAATTCTCTATGACCACCTGTACGAACGCGAAAATGACGACGCGTCTCAGGGAGATCTCAAACTGGAAGATTGGACAAACTACGCCATTTTGGGGTTGGGCAAGAGAACCCCGCGCGGCTGGATCGCCACCTGACGGATTTCCCACCTAATATCATCGGGCTCCGCTCATGTGTCCGAATTTAGTGCGCAATGAAGTTTACCGAGCTGCTAGTGATGATAGCCGCAACCAGATAAATTAGCGTCAATGTAGGCGCATCAAAAGTAAGATTGGAAACCTGATACGGCAGTATGGTTCGCACCCAGCCCCTGGACTGCAGGGCCGGAATAATAAACACGGCACCACAACACAAAACCGTCACCGCGTACCCTACACCCACACCGAGGCAAAACATGGCCAAAAGAATAGGCAGGATACACCCCGAAGAGGCTGAGGTTGCTATGCCATAAGCCAGCATGCTGGCAAAGTTCAAGAGCAGCATAACGGTTACCAGCATCCAAGCCGCCACAACGACATGGCCTTGAATTACCAGTTCAATACCGAAGATAAGCAAAAGGATGATTCCGATGGCCGCATACACGGATTTCACCGTCTCAAGGCTTTTTGTGATAGTCCAATAGAGAATAAGGAGTACCATGGATGCGGCAATTGCCAGCGAGGTTACGATAACAGTCGTGGCACGGATCTGATCAAGACCTGAGTACGATGCCGGCAGTATGCTTTCTATCCAATTTTTTAGAAACATGGCTCCTGCTGCTATGTTCATCGACATAATTATTATCGAGAGTACTCAACGATGCCTACGGCCAATCACTTCGACACGATTATCGTAGGCGGCCGTCCAGCCGGAGCTACCTTGGCAGCTCGGCTGGGGCAACAGGGATTCCGGGTGCTCTTGGTGGAGCGCGCGACATTTCCCTGCCCCCATCCAGCTTCCTCTCCTGTTATCTACTCCAGTGCTATGCGGCTGCTTGACGAAGTTGGCGGCGATGAAAACGTCTATGCGTACAACACGCCGCGGATTCACCGTTGGGTCAATGAATTTTACGACCAATATTGCACGTCTATCCCGGTCCCGGCGGCGTTCGGGCGCGATTATGGCTACGCGCTCGATCGGGCTCGCTTCGACGACGCACTGTGGAATAACGCAGCACGCTGGCCAACAGTGACCGCTCGCCAGCCCTTTACCGTGACCGACGTGGTGTGGGATGCCAATCGCGTGGTCGGAATTCAAGGCCACTCTCCGGGCCAGCCCGCGGAGACGTTTACCGCAGATTGTGTGGTGGGAGCGGATGGCCGCTTTAGCACCGTGGCACGCAAAGTGAAAGCCGGTATCCACAACATCAGAACGGACCTCCCTACAACCGTCTATTACGCCGGCTGGAGACTAGCCCAACCGTATGACGATCACGGCGCTGCGGTGCATTTTTACCAGCCCGGTAAGGGATATTTCTTCTTTCTGTTTGACAGCGCCGACGGTGTCCTCAATGTGTCAGTCGAAGGCCAGTCGGACTTATTTACGTCGTGGGCCGGGCACGGAGAAGCGGCATATATGAAGTTGGTTCGCCAACATCCGCTTATTTGGCGGCGCCTAGCCCATGCTGAACGTGTCACCCGGGTACACGGAATGCGCAACATTGGTAATGTCTACCGGGTGGCGAGTGGCCCAGGCTGGGTGCTGGTAGGCGATGCTCTCCATCAAAAAGATCCAATTGACGGACAGGGAATCTACGACGCGTTATTCGAGGCCAAGGCCCTCGCTCAGGCCATCACCGCTTGGCAGTATGGGGAGCAATCCTATGAGCAAGCCATGGCCAGTTACGAGATGGCGGCGCGGGCAGAAATGTATCCCATGTACATGGAGACCCTTCGCCAGGTTAAACGCACTGTTTTTAGTCAGTCCCCGCTCTGGCTCGATAAACTGCTCTTTCGTACCATTGGCGCGGACGCAGAATTAAACCACCGCTACGCATTATTGACGGTGCGCGCCCTTGCTCCCGCCGAATTCCTCTCTCCGGCGCTTGTTTTCCGCGCCTTCGTACGCGCCCTCCGCATGCGGCACTTTCGTGGACCTGGCGTGTTACGAGCGAAAAACCGCCGCGGCCGTGACATCGCCGAGTTCCCCCGACACATGCCGCCAGTGACGGACTGACGGTCGGTGACTTCTCCGGCGGCTGGAAGCCGCCGGCTTCTTCTCACGCTGCTTGAGCGTGAAGGGCCAGCCCGGCCCGTAGGATGTTGCGCGCGGCCATCTCGTCCGCTTGCGCGCGATGCGAGCACCGCTGGCAGACGAACGCCGCTTGGGTGACCCGGTTGTGGGCGGCTGCGTACCCACATTCCTCGCAGCCATCCGTGGGGGCACCTCCCGCTTGCGGGGGAGTGTGCCGGGGGTCGACCTCGATCCAGATACGCCCAGCATCTTCCGCTTTGGCGCGCAGAATCAAAACGAAGCCACCCCAGCCCGCGTCCCCAATACTGCGTGAAAGCCCGGACTTCGCCCGGGCGC
>NZ_OCVX01000069.1 GCF_900232995.1 Mycobacterium simulans | reverse complement strand
CCACCTGCTCAGCCTGCTCTCCGGGGCCGCCACCCCGACGCCCGCGAGCGTCGACCATGTGAAACAGATCCAAGAATTGGTTGCATCGATTCCGGCCGAACGCTTAGCACAAGCCAACGTATTAGCTGTCTTGCAACGACTAATGGTGGATGACGCCGATACCGACACTCATCGGAAGAGGAAACCTGATATCGCGAACATGAGTCTGGACGACTTGGTCGCTACGGCGCTCGACGACTGACTCTAGTGGCGGATTAATTCAGGATAAGGACGCAATGGAAGTTTCATTAGAAAAAGTCACGCAGGCTTTTCGAAAGACTCTCATTGAAAATGAGAGTTTAAAGCAACTCTTGGCAGCGTCGCTTGAACCCATCGCGGTGGTGGGGATGGCGTGCCGGTTGCCCGGTGGGGTGGATTCACCGCAAGCGTTATGGGAGTTGGTGCACACCGGCACCGATGCGATCGGGGGGTTCCCCACCGATCGGGGCTGGGATTTGGCGGGGTTGTTTGACCCCGATCCGGATGCGGTGGGCAAGACCTACACCCGCTCAGGAGGGTTTTTGGCGGACGCAGCCGGGTTTGATGCCGAGTTCTTCGGCATCTCTGCGCGTGAAGCCACCGCCATGGACCCCCAACAACGCCTGCTACTCGAGGTGTGTTGGGAAGCACTGGAAACCGCGGGGATCGACCCCACCACCCTGGACGGCACCGACACCGGAGTATTCGCCGGAGCCTGGTCACAATCCGGCGGCGGCGGGCCAGACGGGGCCGAGGGATACGGGCTGACCGGGGCGGCCACCAGCGTGGCCTCGGGCCGGGTGGCCTATGTGTTGGGGCTACAAGGCCCGGCCATCACGATCGACACCGCGTGTTCGTCGTCGCTGGTGGCCACCCACCTGGCGTGTCAGTCGCTGCGCAACGGGGAGTCCAGTCTGGCCCTGGCCGGCGGGGTGACCGTGATAAGCAGTCCGGCACTCTTTATCGAGTTCGCTCGTCAACGTGGACTAGCCCCCGACGGACGCTGTAAAGCGTTCGCCGCCGCCGCCGACGGCACCGGCTGGGGTGAGGGTGCGGCGGTGGTGGTGTTGGAGCGACTCAGCGATGCCCAGCGCCTTCAGCATCCGGTGTTGGCGGTGATCGCGGGGTCGGCGATCAACCAAGATGGCGCCTCCAACGGACTGACCGCCCCCAACGGACCCGCCCAACAACGCGTCATCACCCAAGCCGCCGCCAACGCCGGCATCGCCCTGGATCAGGTGGATGTGGTGGAAGCCCACGGCACCGGCACCACGTTGGGCGATCCCATCGAGGCCGGGGCCCTGCTGGCCACCTACGGGGCTGGCCGCGATCCTGAGCATCCGTTGTGGTTGGGCTCGGTCAAATCCAACATCGGCCACACCCAGGCCGCGGCGGGGGCTGCCGGACTGATCAAAATGATCACCGCCCTCAACCATGCCGTGCTACCCCCCCCCCTCCACGCCGCCCAACCCCGCCCCCCCCTCGCCTCGTCCCCCGGTCCACTGCAACCGCGCACCCCAC
>NZ_OCVX01000068.1 GCF_900232995.1 Mycobacterium simulans | reverse complement strand
CACCCCACCCGGAAACCGACACGCCATCCCCACCACCGCCACCGGCTCATCCGTACGCGCCGAAACCCGTGGGTCCGCGACAGCCCGCGTGGTGTCGGTCAACAAGCCCACTAGATGCTCCGCCACCGTCACCGGAGTCGGGTAATCAAAGACCAAACTGGCGGCCAGGGACAAGCCTGTGCGTCCAGTCAAACTGTTACGCAGCTCCAATGCGGTCAACGAATCAATCCCGAGGTCTTTAAAGGACCGCTCACCATCCACATCGGCTGGATCAGAATGAGCCAACACCGCTGCGGTCGCCTCGATCACCAACCTGGTCAGGATGTCCAGTTGCTGGTCGGGGGTTAGATCGACCAGCCGTGCGCTCAACCCCTCCGCACCGGTAGAGACCCCACCGGCGGGTTCCGATACCTCATCCGCCGACCCCAACTCACTAAACAACGTATAAGAACGCCGAGCGCTAAACGCTGGCAAGAACCGCTCCCAGGAAACATCAGCGACCGTGATCAGCGTGTCATCAGCTTCCAACGCGCACTGCAACGCAGCAAAGGCGATATCGGGCGACAACGGGTTGATCCCTAACCGCTGCATAGCGTCAAGGACCTCGCGCGAGAGGCCGGTCTCATCAGCCCATAGCCCCCACGCCACCGACACCGCCGAGCACCCCCTGGCACGCACCTGTTGCGCCAGCGCATCCAGATGAGCGTTCGCGGCCGCATAACAACCCTGCCGCGCACCACCCCAAACCCCGGCCGCAGACGAAAACAAGATGAAAGTATCGGGCGGTTCCGCGGCGAACAATTCCACCAAATTATCGGCCCCCACCGCCTTGGCCGCATATTCCTGACAGAACTGTTCGGCCGTCAACTCGGACGCCGTCTGGAACCCAATGGCCGCGGCAGCATGAACGACCGTCTCAATTCGCCCACACCGGTCGCGGACTTCGTCAACAACAGCCGCCAACCCCAGCCGATCAGTTACATCCACAGACACCAACGAGGTACTGACACCTGCCCTGCGCAACTCCTCCGCAAGCCCGATCATGTCAGGATGTTCGGCCGCACTACGGCTCAACAACACCAGATGATCAGCCCCAGCCCCAGCCGCCCACCACGCAATCCGTCTTCCCAAACGCCCCGAAGCACCGGTGACCAACACCGTCCCCAATGGCTTGCACGCCCCCGGCCGATCCCCACCACCCACCGGTAACTGCGCCGCACGTAAACGCCGCGCACGCACACCATCCCCGCGGATCGCCAGCTGATCTTCAACCTGCGGGCAGGCAAGGATCGCATACAAATCCTCAACCATTCGCGGCGTCGCAACCTCGGCAAGATCGATCAACCCGCCCCACCGATCCGGATGCTCCAGACAGACCGACTGACCCAACCCCCACACCGCCGACTGACACCCAATCGCCACCGCATCGTCAGCAAACACACTCACCGCGCCCTGAGTCACCACCCACAACGGAATCCCCACCACCGAATCGCAATGCGCCTGAGCCATCAACAATGTCGACACCAACCCCGCCGACACCCCCGCCAC
>NZ_OCVX01000067.1 GCF_900232995.1 Mycobacterium simulans | reverse complement strand
GTTGCGGCCGGGGGGGACCGGCGGCTTTAGCCGCCGGGGGAATCCGGCCAGGCGAACAGCGTCGCATCCGGTAGTTGTCGGTGTCGTTGCATATGGTGCGTGGTGTGTCGCAGCGCCGGTTTTGCCGTACTCGGGGAGGAGTGTCGTGGTTGGGGTTGCATCTGGTGTGGTGTCCGACGTGTCGGCGCCGGATTCTGGGTGGGCGCGTAGCGGCCCGCTGTGGGGAGCTGGTGGAGGAGATTGCTGACGAGCACGGCTGGCAGATCGTGGCCAAGGAGGTGATGGTTGATCACGTGCACCTGTTCGTGAGGGTCGGGCCGGCTGACGCGCCAGCGGCGGTCGTGCGAGCGTTTACGGGCCGCACCGCGCGAGTACTGCGCCAAGAATTTCCGTACCTAGTAAGCCGCGCGAAGGTGTTGTGGTCGCCGTGGTATTTCGCCGTTTCGGTTGGCTACGTGTCGGAGTCGGCGGTTCGCCGTTATATCGAGCATCAGTGGGATGCGGTGCTGGTCTCATGAGGCGGGCGTACGTGTTTCGGCTGCGCCCGACGGCCCGGCAGCACATCGCGTTGGCGGCGTGCGTGGACTGCCACCGCGAGTTGTACAACGCCGCGTTACAGGAACGCCGGGATGCGTGGGCGCACAGCAAGACCCGCATCAACTACGGGGATCAATCCGCGCAGTTGACCGACATCCGGTCGGCGCGCCCGGATGTGGCGGTGTGGTCGTTTTCCAGTCAACAGGCCACGCTGCGTAGGCTCAATAAGGCGTTCGGCGGATTCTTCCGCCGAGTCAAGACGGACAAGCCCGGCGTGAGGCCGGGCTATCCGCGGGTTAAGGGCAAGGCGCGGGTTGACAGTGTGGAGTGGCCTAAAGACGGTGACGGCGCTCGCTGGCTGCCGGATACGAAGCGGGTGTATTTACAGGGCATCGGCCAGGTCAAGGTGGAGCTGCACCGCCAGGTGGCGGGCCGGGTCAAGACTATCCAGATCAAACGCCAAGGCCGGCGCTGGATGCTGGTGCTGTCGTGCGACGACGTGCCAACCAATCCACTGCCGGTCACCGGCCGCCAAGTTGGGATCGATGTCGGCATCGCGAGTTTCGCCACCACCAGTGACGGTGAGCACGTCGACAACCCGCGCGGGGGCCGCGCAGCGGCGGACAAGCTGGCGGCGGCGCAGCAGCGGCTGGGCCGAACAAAGCGCGGGTCGAACAACCGCCAGCAGCGTCGGGAGACTGTCGCTGCGTGTCATCGCAAGATCGCCAACCAGCGTAAGGACTTTCACCACAAACAGGCCCGCAAGCTCATCGCGGGATATGACCTGTTGGTGGTGGAGGATCTCAAGATCGCCAATATGATGCGGCGGGCCAAGCCCGTCGTCGATGAGGATAATTCGGGGCAGTTTTTGCCCAACGGCGCCCGGGCGAAGGCCGGGCTTTCACGCAGTATTGGGGACGCGGGCTGGGGGGGCTTCGTTTTGATTCTGCGCGCCAAAGCGGGAGATGCTGGGCGTATCTGGATCGAGGTCGACCCCCGGCACAC
>NZ_OCVX01000066.1 GCF_900232995.1 Mycobacterium simulans | reverse complement strand
GCCCAATCCACCCCCACCCCCGCCACATGGGCCTGCGCCAAAAACCCCATCACCGCCTCGGATTCGGGCTGATCGGCACGCAACACCGCAACACACAAGGCCTGTTTGTCATCGCCGTGCTCTGCCAGGCACTGAGCCACCATCGCGCTGAGCGGCCCGGTCGGGCCAAGCTCAAGGAACCGGGTCACCCCCACACCGGCCAAAAACCCGACCCCGTCCATGAACCGCACCGCCTCGCGGGCATGACGCACCCAATACCGCCCAGAACCCAACTCCTCGCCGGTGGCCACCCTGCCGGTGAGGTTGGAAACCACCGCAAGCTGCGCCTGCCCGAAGGACACGTCCTGAAGGACCGCGCCGAACTCCTGCAGCATCGGCTCCATCCGCGCGGAATGGAAAGCGTGACTCACCTTCAACCGGGTGGTTTTGCGGCCCCGCTGCTGCCACACCCCGACCCACTCCTCAATAGCGTCGGCATCACCGGAGACCACAACCGACCCCGGAGCGTTGACCCCTGCCACACAAAGACGGCTTTCGTAACCCGCTAACGCGGCAACCACCTCGTGTTCGGTCGCCGCGACCGCCACCATCGCCCCACCAGCGGGCAAAGCGCCCATCAACCGTCCCCGCGCAGCCACCACCGCACACGCATCAGCCAGCGAGAACACCCCCGCCAGATGCGCCGCAACCAACTCACCCACCGAATGCCCAATCAGGAAATCCGGCTTTAACCCCCAGGACTCAACAAGCCGATACAGCGCCACTTCCACCGCGAACAAAGCAGGCTGGGTGAACGTGGACTCGTCGAGCAACGCCGCCTCCGAGGACCCCGGCGGCGCGAACAACAGCTCTTTTAACGACCGGCCCAGCAGCGGATCCAATTCGGCGCAGACTACCTCGATCGCCTCAGCGAAAACCCGATAACACCGGTACAACCCGGCGCCCATCGCCGCCCGCTGCGCCCCCTGGCCAGGAAACACGAACGCGGTCTTGCCGTCTGCCACCACACGCCCGGTCACCACCCCGGGTGTCGGACGCCCTTCAGCCAACCCGGCCAACCCCGCCAGCAACTGGCCCCGATCGGTACCCACCACCACCGCCCGGTGCTCCAACCCCGCCCGCGTGGTGGCCAACGAAAACCCCACATCGGCGGCATCCAACCCG
>NZ_OCVX01000065.1 GCF_900232995.1 Mycobacterium simulans | reverse complement strand
TTGTGGTGGCTAATAGCCACCCCCTTCGGGACACCCGTGGTGCCCGAGGTGTAAATGACGTAAGCAATATTGTCGGGGTCCGGGGCGGGCAGCCCTGCACTGGAATAGGTTTCCAGGACGGGGTCTTCGACATCGATGACGATCAAGTCATGCCCGGCCAGCCGGCCCGCCAGCGCGGCAGTGCTCAGCACCACCAACGGTGCGGCATCGTCGAGCATGAACGCGATCCGCGCCGACGGGTGCCCGGGATCGATCGGCAGATACGCCGCCCCCGTTTTGAGCACCGCCAAGATCGCGATGATCGCCTCCGCGGAGCGCTGCACCAACAACCCCACCACATCGCCGGCACCCACCCCGTAACCAACCAGCAAGTGCGCCAACCGATTCGAGGCCTCATCCAGCTCCCGATAGCTGTAGGACTGCCCCTCAAACACCAACGCAACCGCGTCCGGCGTACGCCCCACCTGAGCGGCAAACAACACCGGAACCGACACCGCAGCCGCCGCCGGGGCACTCAACGCGGCCTGGTTACCCCACACCTGCAAATCGGCGCGCTCGGCGGCATCGAGCACATCGATCGACGACAACCGCCGATCAGGATCGGCGGTCATCGCCACCAAAATCTTGCGCAACCGCCCCACCAGCGCCTCAATGCTGGCCGCGTCGAACACATCGGTGCGGTACTCCACCATCCCGCTGATCCCGTCGGGCGCACCAGTGTCGGTGAAGCGTTCAGCCAACGAAAACGACAAATCCATCCGCGCGGTGTGGGTATCCACCGACATCGGGGTGGCCTCCAGACCATCAGACATCATCCCGGCGCCAAGATCGTTGTGCTGACCAGCGAAGTTCTGCCAGGCCAACATCACCTGAATCAAAGGATGATGGGTCATGCTCCGGACCGGGTTGAGCCGATCCACCACCATCTCAAAGGGCACATCTTGATGCTCCAACGCGGCCAGACTGCGCGCGCGCACCTGGGCCAGCAATTCAGCAAAACTCACATCGCCATCGACCTGCACCCGCAACACCAACGTATTGACGAAAAAGCCCACCACCTCATCCAGCGCCGACTCACCACGACCCGCCACCGCAAAACCCACCGCCACATCACTGGTGGCAGCCATCATCGACAACAACGCACTCAACGCGGCCTGCACCACCATGAAACTGGTCGCATCATGGGCCCGAGCCACCCGTGCCACCTGCTCATGCAGCTGCGCCGACCACTGCACCACAACCCGCGCACCGCGATGATCAGCCACCGCCGGGTAGGGCCGATCGGTGGGCAACTCAAGACGTTCCGGCATGCCTGCCAACGCGCTAACCCAATAGCCCAACTGAGCACTAGCAGCGCTCTCGCTATCGGCGAGTTCACCCAAATAGGAGCGCTGCCACAACGTGTAATCGACGTACTGCACCGCCAACGGCACCCAACTCGGGGCCCGGCCGACACACCGGCTGGCATAAGCCACCCCCAGATCCGAGGTCAACGGGCCCAACGACCAGCCATCCGCGGCGATATGGTGCACCACCAGCACCAGCACATGCTCCTGCTCAGCCACCCGCAACAGCTGGGCCCGCAGCGGGATCTCGCCCGCCAAATCGAAACAGTGCCGCGCCTGCTGCTCGATCGCCTCCTGCAACTGCGGCCCCGACCAACCCCGAGCATCGACGATCTGCCAACCGAAATCCGCCCGCTCCACCGGCACGATCACCTGCTGAGCTATCCCATCGACAGCCACAAACACCGTGCGCAAACTCTCATGACGACCCACCACATCGGCCACCGCCGCGCCCAACGCATCACCATCAAGGCGCCCACGCAACCGCAACGCCCCCGCTAGGTTGTAGATCGGCGAGGGACCCGCAAGCTGATCCAAAAACCACAACCGGGACTGGGCAAACGACAACGGAATCACCGCGGGCCGATCCGCAGCCACCAACGGCACACGCCCACCCGAACCCGCACCGACACACGACGCCAACCCAGCCACCGTGGGCGCCTCAAACAACACCCGCACCGAAATCGCAGTATCGAGCGACGCGCTGATCGCGGCGATCACCCGCATCGCCAAAATGCTGTCGCCACCCAAATCGAAGAACGAGTCCTCAGCCCCCACCCGCTCCAACCCCAACACCTGCGCAAAACTATCGGCCAGGATCTCTTCCACCAGCCCCGACGGCGCCCGATACCGATCGGCCCGCCCATACTCCGGCGCCGGCAACGCCCGCACATCAAGCTTGCCGTTAACCGTCAACGGCAACGCCTCCACCACCACCACCGCCGCGGGCACCATATACCCCGGCAACCGCTCCGCCAACTGGGCTCGAACCCCCACCACATCCACCGCACCGGTCACATACCCCACCAACCGCTTATCCCCCGCGCGATCCTCGCGGGCAACCACCACCGCCTGCCCCACCCCCTCCACCGCCGCCAACGCCGCACTGACCTCACCCAACTCAATCCGATACCCACGAATCTTGACCTGCTCATCCGCCCGACCCACATACACCATCGCGGTCATCGGGCAGCGCCAACACCCAAAACACGACATCGGGGTACGGCGCAACCAAACCAGCCAAACCAGCACAGCTCGGGC
>NZ_OCVX01000064.1 GCF_900232995.1 Mycobacterium simulans | reverse complement strand
CACCCCGTACTGGCCCCCGCCCTCACCGACGTCGCAGACCACCCCGGATCCGCGGTCATCACCACCATGGCCCGCGACCACCCCGACCTCGACACCCTCACCACCACCCTGGCCCACCTGCACACCCACGGCCACAGCCCCTCCTGGACCACCCTGTACCCGGGCACCCACACCGTGGCGCTACCCACCTACCCCTTCCAACACCGCCCGTATTGGTTGGCGGCGCCGGCGTCGAGCGTGGTTGGTGATCCCGCTGAAGGCCGGTTATGGGATGCCGTCGACAGCGACGCGGTGGACACCGTCGCGCAGGTGTTGGGTATCGCCGACACCCCCACGGCGTCGCTGGGTTCGGTGGTGGCCGCCCTGCGGCACTGGCGCAAGCAACTGGCCGAACGCTCGGTGGTGGATACGTTGCGGTATCGGGTCGGCTGGCAAGCGGTCACTCCGGTCGCTTTCCCGTCAATCCGGCAGCGGTGGCTGGTGTTGATTCATCCCGAGCAGTCCGAAGACCCCTGGCTGCAGGCCCTGCTGGCCGGCTACCCCGACGAATTCAGCACCGCGGCTATTGATATCGATCGTGTGGACCGCGACGGGTTGACCACGCTGCTGGTCGAACAGGCCACAGCGCGCGGCTGTGAGGGTGTGTTGTCGGCGCTGGCACTCTTTGACCACACCGACCCTGATGTGCCCGGACCGTCAAGGGGTGTGTTGTCCACGCTGGCACTGGTGCAGGCCTATGGGGATAGCGGGCTAAGTGTGCCGTTGTGGGTTCTTACCCAGGGCGGGGCCCAAGTCAGTGCCGACGAGCGGCCGTTGGCGCCCAGTCAGGCCGCGGTGTGGGGGCTCGGACAATCGGTGTGTTTGGAACACCCCGACTGGTGGGGCGGACTGATCGATCTGCCCGCTACCCCCACACCCCAAGACGTCACACGCCTGCACACGATCTTGACCTGCCCGCAAACCGAAGACCAACTCGCCCTGCGCCCCCACGGGGTGCACGCCCGACGGCTGCGACACGCACCGCTGCCCCCGGATCAGCGCCCCACGTGGAAACCTTCGGGCACCGCCGTCATCACCGGCGTCACCGGCCAGCTGGGTCCCCATATCGCCCGCTGGCTAGCCCACGCTGGAGCCAGCCACCTGGTATTGCTGAGCCGCACCGCCGCCACCGACCCACACGTGGCAGAGCTAGAAGAAGAACTCCACGCCCTAGGAGTCAGCACCAGCACCGCTTCAGTGGATGTGACCGATCGACATGCCGTGGGGGTGGTGATCGATCAAACCCGCACCCAGCACGGACCCATCGACACCGTGGTGCACGCGGCAGCGTTTTTGGGGTGGGCCGCTATCGCCGAGGTCAGCGTTAAAGAATTCCGCGCCACCTATATGGCCAAGGCGCTCGGGGCGGAAAACCTGATCACCGCGCTGGGCGATCAGCTGCCCCACACCTTCATCCTGTTCTCCTCGGCCGCCACAACCTGGGGCGGCACCCGACAAGGCGCCTATGCGGCGGCCAACG
>NZ_OCVX01000063.1 GCF_900232995.1 Mycobacterium simulans | reverse complement strand
GTTGTCCAGGCTGCCTTTCGCGGCGGTATCCAGCTTCCACGCCCCACCCACCGGCGGGGTCAGCGCCTGCGCTTTGACCAGCCGAGGACGATAAGCGACTCCCTTACGCAACGCCAGCTGCGCCTCACCGGCCGGGCGTGCTGACACCACCTCTAACAGCGCCTGCTCACTGGCCGCACTGGCATCGGTATCGACCACGGTGATCCGGCCCGGATGCTCATTTTGCGCGCTGTGCAGCAGCGCCCACACCGCCGCGCCCACCACATCCGGTGACCGGTCAAACACACTGGTGGCCACCGCATGCCGGGTCACCACCACCAACTGCGAATCCACACTCTGCGGATCAGCCAACCACCGCTGCAACCCCGCCAACACCCGACCACTCACCTCATGCAACAACCCCACCGGATCACCCACAACACCATCGCGGTCATCGGGCAGCGCCAACACCCAAAACACGACATCGGGGTACGGCGCAACCAAACCAGCCAAACCAGCACAGCTCGGGCCGCCGCGCAAACTCACCGGCACCCCACCGGGATCCTCACCGACCACCGCCCACACCGGCACCACGCCCACCGCCGCCGAAACCGAGGCACCCTCAGGCACCGGCAACCAGTTCAGATCGAACAAACCCTCCCCACCCACGGAGGCGGCCGACGGCGCGGCAATATCCTCGGGCAGCTCCCGCAGGGTCAGCGAGTCGATGCTGATCACCGGCTCCCCCGCCGCATCCACACCCACCAACCCGACGGTGTCCGGCCCGGTCTGGGTCAACACCACCTGCAACCGAGTCGCCCCGCTGGCATACACACGAACCCCGCTCACCACAAACGGAACCCGCGGCCGGACCGCCCCTTCGCCATCCGCCTCCGACCACATGCCAACCAGGGCATGCAACGCAGCATCCAGCAACGCCGGATGCACCCCGAAACCCGCCACCTCAGTACCCGCGGGCAACTCCACCCACGCAGCCACCACACCCGCATCCAGCCGATCCTGGCTAACTCCGCGCAACGACCGGAACAGACCGCTGTAACGGTAACCACGATCAGCTAACCGCTCATAAAAGCCGTCGACGTCGATGGGCTGCACACCCACCGACCCAACCGGCCCACCCGGCACCAGATCCCGATCAACACCCACCACACCACTGGCATGTAACACCCACCCTTGACCACCGGCGCGATCCCCAACCCGGGCGTGCACACTAAACGACCGCCGCCCACCCTCATCGCCGGACCGCACCGTGATCTGCACATCCGTCGGCGCGTCCTCGACCAACACCAACGGCGACCGCAACACCAACTCCTCAATAACCGGGCACCCCACCACCTCACCGGCAGCCAACACCACCTCAACAAACCCCGTCGCCGGGAACACCAACCGCTCACCCACCACATGCCCCGCCAGCCAGCCCTGAGAAGCCATCGCCAACCGCCCGGTGACCACCACCTGATCCTGATCAGCCAACTCCGCCACCGCCCCCAACAACGGGTGCTCCACCTGAGCCAACCCGGCGGCACTGACATCAGCCGCCGCGGCCGGGGCCAGCCAATACCGGTGATGCTCAAAGGGATACGTCGGCAACCCCACCACCCGCCCCCGCGGATACAACTGCCGCCACGACGGGCTATGCCCACAGATATGCAACCGGCCCACCGCCGC
>NZ_OCVX01000062.1 GCF_900232995.1 Mycobacterium simulans | reverse complement strand
ACCGCCATCACCGACTACCTAATCAACCTGCTCTCCGGGGCCGCCGCCCCCACCCGGGTCATCACCGCGGTCACCGCCCACACCGACGAACCCATCGCCGTGGTCGGCATGGCCTGTCGGTTGCCCGGTGGGGTGGATTCCGCGCAAGCGTTATGGGACTTGGTCCACAGCGGCACCGACGCGGTCGGAGGCTTCCCGACCGATCGGGGCTGGGATCTGCCGGGATTGTTTGACCCCGACCCCGATGCGGTCGGCAAAACCTACACCCGCTCAGGCGCGTTCTTGACCGACGCGGCCGGATTCGACGCCGAGTTCTTCGGGATCTCCGCCCGCGAAGCCACCGCCATGGACCCCCAACAACGCCTGCTATTGGAGGTGTGTTGGGAAGCATTAGAAACCGCCGGGATCGACCCCACCACCCTCGACGGCACCGACACCGGAGTCTTCGCCGGAGCCTGGGCACAACCCGGCGCCGCCGGCGCCGACGGGGCCGAAGGATACGGACTGACCGGGGTCGCCACCAGCGTGGCCTCGGGCCGGGTCGCCTACGTGCTAGGCCTACAAGGCCCCGCGATCACCATCGACACCGCCTGCTCCTCCTCACTGGTAGCCACCCACCTGGCCTGTCAATCCCTGCGCAACGGCGAATCCAGCCTGGCCCTCGCCGGCGGAGTCACCGTCATGACCAGCCCAACACCCTTCATCGAATTCGCCCGCCAACGCGGACTAGCCCCCGACGGACGCTGCAAAGCATTCGCCGCCACCGCCGACGGCACCGGCTGGGGCGAAGGCGCAGCCGTCGTGGTATTGGAACGACTCAGCGACGCCCAACAACACCACCACCCAATACTGGCCGTGATCGCGGGATCGGCGATCAACCAAGACGGCGCCTCCAACGGACTGACCGCCCCCAACGGACCCGCCCAACAACGCGTCATCACCCAAGCCGCCGCCAACGCCCGCATCGCCCTGCACCACGTCGACGTCGTGGAAGCCCACGGCACCGGCACCACCCTGGGAGACCCCATCGAAGCCGGCGCCCTGCTAGCCACCTACGGCGCCCACCGCGACCCTGAGCACCCACTATGGCTGGGCTCAGTCAAATCCAACATCGGCCACACCCAAGCCGCCGCCGGCACCGCCGGACTGATCAAAATGATCACCGCCCTCAACCACGCCGTCCTCCCCCCCACCCTGCACGCCGCCCAACCCCGCCCCCCCCTCGCCTCGTCCCCCGGT
>NZ_OCVX01000061.1 GCF_900232995.1 Mycobacterium simulans | reverse complement strand
CACCGCCGCAATCGAGCGCTGCACCAACAACGCCACCACATCGCCAGGCCCCACCCCAGCGTCGGCCAGCACCCCGGCAAGCCGATCCGCGGCAGCATCGAGCTCCCGGTACGTCAGCCGCTGATCGCCACACGCCACCGCAATCGCCTCAGGACTACGCCGCACCTGAACCGCAAACAACTCCGGTATCGATGCCCACCCCGGCCCCACACCCGCCAACACCCCACGATTACCGATCGCATCCAACTGAGCACGCTCGGCCTCATCGAGCACCTCAACCGAGGACAACCGCCGCTGCGGATCCGCAACCATCGCGACCAGCACCCGCTCGAGCCGGTCGATAAGACTGCAGATACTGGCGTCATCGAACACATCGGTCGCGAATTCGACACGAAACCCGAGTTCCCGGCCCGGCAGGGCCTGCAGGACGAGGGGGTAGTGAGTGGATTCGCGGCCGGTCATCTCGGTGATAGTCAGGTCATTGCCGTCGAGCAGCGCTGCGGTGTCGATCGGAAAGTTTTCGTAAACGAATAAGGTGTCGAACAGCCTGTCGTGGCCGGTGACGCGGTGGATGTCGGTCAGCGATAGGTGTTGGTGCTCCAGCGTGTCGTGATAGTTCTGTTGCAGTTGGGCTAACAGTTGCGCAGTAGTGGTGGTCGCGGTAAGGGTGGCGCGCACCGGCACCGTATTAATGAAGAGGCCGACCATCGACTCCACCCCGGCCAATTCCGCGGGTCGCCCGGCCACCGTCATCCCGAACACCACATCCTGCTGGCCGGTCAACCAATTCAGCAGGCACGCCCAGCCGGCTTGCAGCACAGTGCTCACGGTGGTGTTGTGCGCACGCGCCATTCGGGTCAGCGCGTCGGTGGTCGCTTCAGACAAGGAGAAGGATTTGACGTCTTTGCTGTTGAGGTCTAACTGGTCGGGCGGGCCGACCAGGGTGGGCGCGGTCAAGCCTGACAGGAGCCTGCCCCACACCGTTCGCGCGCGGTCGTGGTCTCGAGCGGCAAGCCAGCACACGAAGCTGCGGTAGGCGGCCGGGGTGGGCAATGGCTGCATGTCGTAGCTCGCCAAGATCTCGCGCAATAAGATCGGCAGCGACCAACCGTCCAACACGATGTGGTGATTGGTCACCACTAGCCGATACTGCTCCGGCGCTGTGCGGATCAGAGCCGCACGAAAAGGCGACTTGTGGGCCAGATCCGCCACTGCGACACGTTCATCGGCACATATTTGCTGGATATGTTCGTCCTGGCCCTCTTTGCCAGCCAAGTCGATATACCGCCACCCCACCATGGGATCAGCCAAAATGATCTGCACCGGCTGTGGGAACCGATCGATAACGAACCGGGCCCCGACGTTGGGGTGACGGTTGATCACCGTTTGTACAGCCTCACGCAAACGCTCGCGATCAATTCCGCCGGTCAACCCGATGCTGATTTGCGGCAGGTACGGATCAGTGCTGCCCTGCCTGCAGTCATCCCTGCGCTGAGCGTGGAACAGTAAGCCCTGCTGCAGCGGAGTAAGCGGCAAAATGTCGGCGATTTGGTACTGCCGTTCGAGCTCATCGATCTGTTGTTGGTTCAGCCCAGCAAGGGCAACGTCGCTGGGGGTCAAGCCGCGTCCACCACTCTGTACTTGTGCACAAATACCCTCTAAGGCCTCAAACCAGAGTTGGTTAACCCGAGCGATCTCGGCGCGATCAAGCTTGGAGGACGCCCACGTCCACCTGGCTAATAGCCGCGGGCCGACCTTCGTCTCGACCGTGACCGCGTTGAGGCCGACGGTATGCGTCAGCGACATCGGTATCGCCTCGCGAACCGGATCGCTAAATACCGGCCCCTCACCAGCGATCTGCCACACCTCGTCTGGCTGCGCCGAATCAGTGGCAACGCCCAGACGACCCAGGTAGTTGAAGCCGATCGACGGATCAGGCCCGGCCAGCTCCACCTCGGTGTTCAGATAACGCAGCAAACCATAAGTCAGACCTTCAGGAACGGCTCGGAGCTGCTCTTTGACATCTTTGATCACCGCGCCCAGCGCCGGCGCTCCATCGTGGACCTGCCGCCAATCCAGTCGATTCACCACAAGCGAGACGGGGTATTTGCTGGTGAACCACCCCACCGTGGACGACAGATCAATATCGGGGCCCAGGTCCTCGTCGCGGCCATGACCTTCAACGTCAATTCCGATCGGAACACCGGGCCAACCCAGAAATTCCGTCCACGCCAACCCGAAAGCGATCAATAAGATGTCGTGAACGCCGGCATGAAATGCCGCGGGCACCTCACCTAAGAGTGACCGCGTCGTGTCGACGTCCAGCGACACCGACATCTGCCCGGCACCGACAAACGTATCCACCGTCGGCTCCACCGCCACCAGCACCGGTTCGGCAGCCGCTATGCGTTGCCACGCTGCCAGCTGATCGACCACCGCCGCAGAGCGCGCGTACTCGCCTAGCATTGCGGCCCAGGAGCGAAACGATGTTCCCGCGGTCGGCAACGTAATTGGCTGTCCAGCACGGCGCTGGTCCCACGCCGTATTCAGGTCATCAAGCAAAATCCGCCAGGACACCCCGTCGACGGCCAAATGATGAATAACCAACACCAGCTCGGCCGTCGAGAACACCCATACCGCACTCAGCATCACCCCGGCGGCCGGATTGAGCCGGTGACGGGCGGCCACCAGCACATCATCGGAAAGCGCCGCCACACACTGCACACAGTCATTCGCGTTTACCGATCCCGGTTCGGGCACAGCCAACGACCACCGCCCGTCGGCGGCCTGATAGCCATCGGCCCGCAACCGCAACATGGCGTGGCGATCCAACAGCGCCTGCACCAACGCCACCGCATCGGTATGGTTCACTCCCGCCGGAGCACGCAACACCATCGTCTGGTTGAACTGCTCAACCGAGCCGTCTACGGTTGCCAGCCAGCGCATGATCGGTGTCGGCAAAATCTCACCAACACCCTGATCAATCACGCTGTCGCCCGCGCCGGCCAGCACAGCAACGCGGGCCACCCCAGCCACGGACCGCTCGGCCAAAATATCGCGTGGCCGGCAGATCACACCCGCAGTACGGGCCCGCGCGACCACCTGCATCGACGAAATGCTGTCCCCACCCAGGTCGAAGAAGGAGTCATCGACGCCTACCCGCTCCATGCCGAGGACTTGGGCATAGATCCCGGCCAGGATTTCCTCGGTCGGTGTCGACGGGGCCCGATAACCCTCGGTGCTGACGTACTGGGGAACCGGCAACGCTTTGGTGTCGAGTTTGCCGTTGATCGTTAACGGCAACCGCGCCATCATCACGATCGCGGCGGGCACCATGTATGCCGGCAACACCCCAGCCAGTTGCGTGCGCACACCCACCGGATCCGCAGTCCCGGTGGCATACGCCACCAACCTCGTATCACCGGGACGGTCGTGGCGGGCGATCACCACTGCTTGGTCGATACCCTCGCAACCGGCCAACACCGCGGCGACCTCGGCTGGCTCCACCCGATGCCCTCGGATCTTGACCTGCTCATCAGCACGCCCTAAAAACTCCAGCTGCCCATCGGCACGCCAGCGCACCACATCACCGGTGCGATACATCCGCTGTCCGGCCACCCCATACGGACACGCCACAAACCGCGAACCGGTCAACCCCGCCCGACGCCAATACCCACAACCCACGCCCGCACCAGCCACATACAACTCACCGGCAACTCCTACCGGAACCCGACGCAACCATCCATCGAGCACAAACAGTGCCGCCCCTGCTACCGGGGAAC
>NZ_OCVX01000060.1 GCF_900232995.1 Mycobacterium simulans | reverse complement strand
GCCCTAAGCCAGCAACAGCCGATGCTGGTCGCCAGCCCCATCTCTGCGTCGGCGTTGGCCGCCCAGGCACGCCGCAACACCTTGCCGGCGGTCCTGTCCGGGCTGACCCACACCCGCCGCCAGGCCGCGACCACCGCCAGCCCCGACACGCTGACTGCACGGCTGGCCGGTCAAACCCCCGAGCAGCAACTGCACACCCTGACCAAGCTGGTGTGCGAGGCGACCGCAGCGGTGTTGGCCCATCCCGACCCGGGCGCCCTAGATGTCCAACGACCGTTCCAAGAACTCGGCATCGACTCCCTGACCGCCCTGGAACTCCGCAACACCCTGACCGCACACACCGGCCTGACCCTGCCCGCCACCTTGACCTTCGATCACCCCAACCCCGCCGCGGTGGTGGCGTATCTGGTGACGTTGTTGGGGCAGACCACCGTGGTGACCCGTAGGGCCACCCGGGCGCCTGAACGCACCACCGAGCCGGTGGCGGTGGTCGGGATGGCGTGCCGGTTCCCGGGCGGGGTGGATTCTCCGGCCCGGTTGTGGGATCTCCTCAGCGGCGGAATTGATGCGATGGGTGGGTTCCCCACCGATCGTGGCTGGGACCTGGCGGGGCTGTTTGATCCCGATCCGGACGCGGTGGGCAAGACCTACACCCGCTACGGAGGATTTGTGGCCGATGCCGCCGGCTTCGACATCGAGTTTTTCGGGATCTCGGCGCGGGAGGCCCTCGCGATGGATCCCCAGCAGCGGGTGTTGGCCGAGGTGTGTTGGGAGGCGTTGGAAAACGCCAGGATTGATCCGGCGGGGTTGGCCGGTTCGGATACCGGGGTGTTCACCGGCGCCTGGTCACAACTGTATGGTGGCGCTGGCTCAGAGAGCGCGGAGGGTTATGCGCTGACTGGCACGGCCACCAGCGTGGTCTCGGGTCGGGTGGCGTATTTGTTGGGGTTGCAGGGTCCGGCGATCACGGTGGATACGGCGTGTTCGTCGTCGTTGGTGGCCACGCATTTGGCGTGTCAGTCGCTGCGTAATGGGGAGACCAGTCTGGCTTTGGCTGGTGGGGTGACGATTATGACGACCCCGGCGGCGTTCACGGAGTTCGCCCGTCAGCGGGGGTTGGCCCCGGATGGGCGGTGCAAGGCGTTTTCGGCTGCTGCGGATGGCACTGGGTGGGGTGAGGGCGCGGCGGTGTTGGTGCTGGGGCGGCTCGGTGATGCCCGCCGTAACGGTCATTCGGTGTTGGCGGTGATCGCGGGCTCGGCGGTCAATCAGGATGGGGCTTCGAATGGGTTGAGCGCGCCGAATGGGCCGGCGCAGCAGCGGGTGATCACCCAGGCGGTGGCCAACGCGGGGATCGGTTT
>NZ_OCVX01000059.1 GCF_900232995.1 Mycobacterium simulans | reverse complement strand
CCTGCGATTCCCCCGGCCACAAGGACGGTGCCGGCGCCGCCGTTACCGCCTGCTCCCCCGTTCCCGTACAGGATGCCGCCGCTGCCACCGTTGCCGCCGCTGGCGCCGCCGGGACCGCCGTTACCGCCACTGCCGCCGTTGCCGATCAAGCCGGCGTTTCCTCCGTTAGTTCCGGCTACTCCTGACGTCGTGCTCGAAAAGCCCGCCCCGCCATTGCCGTACAGATATCCGCCGTCGCCACCGGGCACGCCCGGCGCCGTGGAATCTGCGCCGTTGCCGATCAAGGGGCGCCCGAACAGCGCCACGGTTGGAGCGTTGATCGCGTCAAGCAACGTCTGCTCGACGCTGGCGGCCTCGGCGCCGGCATACGCTCCGGCGCTGGCGTTGAGGACCTGCACTAGCTGTTGGTGAAAGGCGGCGGCCTGAGCACTCAGCGCCTGATAGCCCCGCGCGTGCGCGCCGAACAGCGCTGCGACGGCCATCGATACCTCGTCTTCGGCCGCGGCTAGCACCCCGGTCGTGGGTACGGCCGCCTCGGCGGTTGCCGCGCGGATCGCCGAACCAATACCCGACAGATCAGCTACCGCCGCCGTCAATGCCTCCGGCTGGACCAGCACAAATGACACTTGGCACCTCCCACGACAACAACTGGGATCCTAGCGCTCGGGATGGGCGAGCGGCAGAAAGTCTTACCAAAATCAGATCGCGTGACCGTGGCCCGTGCAGGCTCATCGATGGCCGTATCGAGTGTGCCGCGAGGTTTTTGAGCGTGCAGCTGCGGCGAGATTTCAGCGAATTTTCCACCCTGAGCGCACACTGCACGCCCGTTCTGCACACTCGATGCGCTTATGGCTCAGTGCCCGCGCTGCGCCAGGGCCCTGGCGAAAAATGCCAGATTTGCCGGCCGCTCGGCCAGTCGCCGCATGAAGTACCCGTACCATCGCGTGCCGAACGGAACGTAAACCCGCACCTGGTTACCGGAAGCGGCCAGCCGCCGCTGTTCATCGTCGCGGATTCCATACAGCATCTGGTATTCGAAATCACCAGCGCCACGGCCTGATTCACGAACCATGTCGGGCACCGCGGCGATCAGCGACGGGTCGTGGGAAGCGACCATCGGATAGCCCGACCCCGCCATCAGTACCCGAAGGCACCTCAAGTACGAGTCGGTGATCTCGGCGCCGTTCCGGTAGGCCACCGTTGCGGGCTCCTCGTAGGCGCCCTTACACAAGCGGACCCGCGCACCAACGGTGGCCAGCTCCTCGCAATCGCCGAACGTGCGCCTCAGGTACGCCTGTAAAACCGTGCCCAGCCAAGGAAAATCGACGCGGAGGTCGCCCGAGATCGACAACGTTGAATCGGTGGTGGTGTGGTCCTCGGCGTCCACCGTTACCCAGACACCTACCTGCTGGGCGCGTTCGCAAATCGTGCGGGCATTGTCCAGTGCGATCTTCTGACCGTCATGGTCCAGCGCCTGCCCGAGCGCCGAAAGCTTGAGCGATACCTCTAATGGCCGCACGCCGTCGCCGGCGGTATCGCCTCGCCGGCCCAGCGCATCGAGAAGGTCAAGGTATGCCTGCACCGAGGCGGCAGCGTCGCCGACGTCGGTGACATTTTCGCCCAGGTAGTCAATGCTGATGTAGCGGTCCGAATCCCTAAGCACGGCAATGCTTCCCAGGACATCATCAAGCGAATCGCCCGGCACGAACCTGCGCACCACTTTGCGGGTGACCGGTGACCGCTCGACAAGTCGACGTAGCCCGTCGGCCCGGCTGGCCGCCAGCAGGGCAGGACGCACAGTGTGGGCGAATAGGCCGGTCATCAGTCGGCCGCCATGTGCGGGTAGGTGTGGTCGGTGGCGGGGACGAATGTTTCCTTGATGGTGCGCGCCGATGTCCAGCGCAGCAGATTCATCGGCGATCCGGCCTTGTCGTTAGTACCCGACCCACGCGAACCGCCAAACGGCTGACGCCCGACCACCGCCCCCGTCGGCTTGTCGTTGATATAGAAGTTGCCCGCCGCGAAACGAAGCCGGTCCTGCGCCGTCAGCACCGCATCGCGGTCGTCCGCGATAACCGCACCGGTGAGCGCGTACCGAGATCCGGTGTCGACAAGGTCGAGGACCCGTTCGTATTGGTCGTCGGGGTAGACATGCACCGACAGCAGCGGTCCGAAGTATTCGGTGGCGAAGGACTCGTCGGTGGGGTCGTCGGACAGCAGCACGGTTGGTCGCACGAAATATCCAACGCTGTCGTCGTATTCGCCACCGACCGCGATCGTGACCCCGGCGGCTCCCTTCGCCCGTTCGATGGCGTCGACGTTTTTTACAAAGGCTCGTTGGTCAATCAACGCGCCACCGTAATTGGTCAGGTCAGTGATATCCCCGTAGGACAGCTCGGCGGCCGTGCCCAGAAGGGCATCGCCCATCCGTTGCCATACCGAATGCGCAATAAACGCCCGCGACGCTGCGGAGCATTTCTGGCCTTGGTAGTCGAAAGCTCCGCGGATCAACGCGGTGCACAGGACATCTGGGCGCGCCGATGCGTGGGCAACGACGAAGTCTTTACCGCCGGTCTCGCCGACCAGTCGCGGATAGCTATGGTAGCGGCCAATATTGGCGCCCACCTGTTGCCATAGGTGCTGGAATGTGGCGGGCGAGCCGGTGAAGTGGATGCCAGACAAGCGCGGATCGGTCAGTGCCACATCGGAAACCGCGAAGCCGTCACCGGCGACCAGATTGATCACACCGGGCGGCAGCCCCGCGGCCTCGAGCAGTTGCATCAGCAGATACGCCGACAGCGACTGGGTGATCGACGGCTTCCACACGACGGTGTTGCCCATCAGGGCCGGCGCAGTGGGCAGATTGCCGGCGATCGAGGTGAAGTTGAACGGCGTGATCGCATAGACGAAACCGTCCAGCGGGCGGTAATCGCTGCGGTTCCATTCACCTGGGCCGCTGATCGGCTGCTGGGCCAGGATCCGCTGGGCGAAGGCGACGTTGAACCGCCAGAAGTCGATCAGCTCGCACGGTGCGTCGATCTCGGCCTGGTACACCGACTTGGACTGGCCGAGCATCGTTGCGGCGGCGATCCTTTCCCGCCACGGCCCGGCCAGCAGATCGGCAGCGCGCAAAAACACCGCCGCCCGCTCATCGAAGGGCATGGCGGCCCAGGTGCTTTTCGCCGCCATGGCTGCGTCTATGGCAGCTGTGGCATCGGCGTGGGTGGCATTGGTCAGCGTTCCCAGCTTCGCGGCGTGCCGGTGCGGCTGGACGACGTCTATCGATTCGCCGTCGCCCATCCGGTGGCTACCGCCGATGACGTGCGGGAGATCGATCGGGTGATCGGCCAGGATGGTCAGTTCGGCACGTAGTCGGGTGCGTTCGGGGGATTTTGGCGCATAGTCGTGGACCGGCTCGTTGGCCGGCATCGGCACCTGGGTTATCGCGTCCATGCTTGCCAGGATCCCCGCCGGGCGATCTCAATCGATTGGCTGATCGGACAATATCAGGTCCGGTTGCTAGTAAAATCAGACAATATGCGAGTGGCCGGTGTCGGACTGGGCCAGTTGCTGCTTGCCCTGGATGCGACGATGGTCAGCCTGGTAGACGCTCCGCGTGGCATGGACCTTCCGGTGGCGTCGGCGGCACTGATCGATTCCGACGATGTCCGGCTGGGCCTGGCGCCCGCCGCGGGTTCGGCCGATGTCTTTTTCCTGGTGGGCGTCACCAACAATGAGACGTTGCGATGGATCGACGGGCAAGCACGCATCCGGCCGCCCGTCGCGATCTTTGTCAAGCAACCGTCGGACGCACTGGTGGGTAAAGCGGTCCGGGCCGGGTCGGCGGTGGTGGCCGTGGAGCCTCAGGCGCGCTGGGAACGCGTCTATCAATTGGTCAATCATGTCTTGGAGCATCACCGAGACCGTGCGACCGACGACTCAGGGACCGATCTGTTCGGTCTGGCACAGTCCTTAGCCGACCGCATCCATGGCATGGTCAGCATCGAAGACGCCCAATCGCACGTGCTGGCCTATTCGGCTTCCAACGACGGAGCCGACGAGCTGCGGCGGCTGTCCATCCTTGGCCGCGCCGGTCCACCCGAGCACCTGAAGTGGCTTGACCAATGGGGCATCTTCGATGCGCTGCGGGCCGGTGACGAGGTGGTGCGCGTAGCCGAACGGCCGGAGTTGGGTCTGCGTCCCCGGCTGGCGATTGGCATTCACCAGCCGGCGATCGGTGCCCGAAGGCCACCCGCATTCGCCGGCACCATCTGGGTACAGCAAGGGTCGCAACCGCTGGCCGACGACGCCGACGAAATGTTGCGGGGCGCAGCGGTGTTGGCCGCTCGGATCATGTCGCGGCTGGCGGCTCGGCCATCGACGCATGCGCGGCGAGTGCAGCAGCTGCTGGGATTGGCCGACACCGAATCCGGCCCACAGAGCGGTGACGTGGCCGTCGTCGCCCGCGAACTCGGCATCGCCGCCGACGGCAACGCCGCACTGATCGGCTTCGACACTGCCGACAGCCGAGCTCGGCTCGCCGACGTCTTGGCCCTGAGCGCCAGCGCTTTTCGCCGGGATGCCCAGGTCGCGTCGAACGGCTCACGGATCTATGTGCTGTTACCACATACTGCGACAGCCCGGTCGGTCAACTCGTGGGCCCGCGGCACGATCGCTGCGCTGCGTACCGAGCTCGGTGTCGACTTGCGGGCCGCCATCGCCGCGCCGGTTGCCGGATTGGCCGCGGTCGCGGCGGCACGCACCGAGGTGGATCGCGTGCTGGATAGCGCTGAGCGCCACCCAATCTCGATAGGCCAGGTGACATCGTTAGCCGAAGCACGTACCACCGTGCTGCTCGACGAAATCGTCACCCTGGTGGGCGCCGATACACGGCTCGTGGACCCAAGGGTTCGCGACCTGCGCACCCAGGATCCGGTGCTGGCCGAGACGCTGCGGGCCTACCTGGACAGCTTCGGTGACATCGGCGCTGCCGCGCAATCACTTCAGGTGCATCCCAATACCGTTCGTTACCGAGTGCGGCGCATCGAGAAGCTGTTGTCGACTTCGCTCGCCGATCCCGATGTGCGGCTGCTCTTTTCACTCGGCCTGCGGGTCTTGGAGAGACCGTAGCGCCCTTGGCCGGCGACACAGTTGGGCGCGCAGAGTAAAGTGTGTGCCGCTCACGCTCGAATCCAGCAAGTTCATATGTCCTGCCGTGATCCGTGGAGGTACCCGTGTCGGACCAACCGCCTAACTATCCGCCACCGCCACCGCCCGGCGGCTACGGTTATCCGCCACCGGCCGGCGGCTATGGTTATCCGCCGCCGGCACCGGGTGGTTATGGCTATTCGCCGCTGCCCGGTTATCCCCTACCACCCGGCGCCCGGACAAATACGATGGCCATTGCGGCCCTGGTTTCTTCTTTGGTCGGGTTGCTATGTCTCGGAATTGGGCCCATCTTAGGGTTGGTCTTCGGCATTATCGCCCTGAATCAGATCAAACAGTCCGGTGAAGGTGGGCACGGTTTGGCCATCGCCGGAATAACGATCAGCGGATGCGAAATCGCCTTGCTGGTAATCCTTTTGTTCATCGGGGCGATAGCGTCCAGGAACGACGAAACCCACCACCACAGGTATCACCGGTCCGAGCCCGCCATGGTGGCAATCGCCGAACCGCAGTCGATCTCGTGTTATCGCGGAGCGGAGCTGGGATACGGTAGCAGCGCCATCTCGCGAGCATTTTTGACCGCCGTGGCCACCTGACGCTGCTGCTGAACGGTCAAGCCGGTTACCCCGCGAGATCGGATCTTGCCTCGCTCGGAGATAAACATCCGCAACGTGGCGACGTCTTTGTAGTCAACCTTTTTGAGGCCGACGGCGTTGAGCAGATTCGCCTTGGCGCGTTTCGGCTCGGTTTGGCCGGCCCGTCGGTTGCGATTCGATTTGCGGCCCATCTACCAGCTCGCCTTACGTATGCCGGGCAGCTGGCCCGCATGAGCCAGCTCGCGCACTCGAAGCCGCGACAGGCCGAACTTGCGCAAGTGCCCACGGGGACGACCGTCGACGGCATCGCGGTTTCGCAGTCGCACCGGACTGGCGTCCCGGGGCTGCCGGGAAAGCGCGCGTTGCGCAGCCAACTTTTCCTCGAAGGTACTGGCCGGCGAACGAATTATCTGCTTGAGTTCAGCGCGCCGCTCGGCGTAGCGGGCAACGACCGCGTGCCGCTGTGCATTTTTGATGATCTTGGATTTCTTGGCCATTCAGCGTTCTTCCCGAAACTCCACGTGCCGGCGGATCACCGGGTCGTATTTGGTCAGCGTGAGCCGGTCGGGATTGTTGCGCCGATTCTTGCGAGTGACATAGGTGTAGCCGGTACCCGCGGTCAAGCGCAGCTTGACGATTGGCCGAGCCTGGTTTTGCGCCATCAGATGCGCTCACCTGATCTGCGCAACCGGACATCCACGGCTTCGATGCCATCGCGATCGATCGCCTTGGTGCCTTTCGCGCTGACCCGCAGCGTGATGCGCCGGTCCTCTGACGGCAAGTAATAGGTCTTGCGCTGCAGGTTGGGTGACCAACGCCGTCGCGTGCGGCGGTGCGAGGGCGACACCGTGTTACCGAAACCCACAGTGCGCCCGGTGACTTGGCAGCGCGCGGCCATACGCGCGGACATAGCAGCCTCCTATAGAAACCTGCTTATTGAAAATCGTTTTCGACAAGCTCCGCAGTGCACTGTAGCGTGGTCGTAGCTTAATGACAACGATTTTCAATAAGGGGTGAGTATGCGGACGCCCGTGCTACTGGTATCGGGTCAGGGCGATACCGACGAGGTGACTGGGACTCTGTTGCGTCGGCCGGGAACCGCGGTCGTCGAGCACCGCTTCGACGGCCACGTGGTGCGCCGCATAGTCATTACTCTGAGCCACGGCGAATTGACCAGCGTCGAGGAGGCCCTGGAGTTGACGCGCGGCTGTGTGTCGTGCACCGTCCGCAACGACCTGCTGGTGCTGTTGCGCAAACTGTCCCGGCGCGACAATGTGAACCGAATCGTCGTGCACCTGGCGCCATGGTTGGAACCCGAACCAATCTGTTGGGCAATAAACCACGTTCGCGTAAGTGTCGGACCCGGCTACGCTGACGGACCGGCAGCGCGCGATGTGCGGATTGCCGGCGTCGTGACATGTGTGGACTCCGCCAAATGGCTGCCACAAGCGCTGAGCGACGGCGAATTGTCGGACGGACGCACGGTGGCCCAAGTCGCCGTCTGCCAAGCCGAGTTCGCCGATGTGGTCGTTCTGACCCACCCGGAGCCCGTCACGCTCGCCGTCCTGCGGCGCCTTGCTCCGCGAGCGCGGATCACCGTCGGCGTCGACCGCCTCGAGCTGGCGCTGGCGAACCTGGACGACGGTTCGCGACGTGGCGACAGTGATAGCCCGCATGCTCCGCTGCTGGCCGGCATGCCTCCGCTTGGCGGCGACGGAGCGGTCGCGATCGTGGAGTTCAATGCCCGCCGCCCCTTTCATCCGCAGCGCCTGCATGCCGCGGTCGATGTGCTCCTGGACAAAGTGGTGCGAACCCGCGGCCGGCTATGGCTTGCCAACCGGTCCGATCAGGTCATGTGGCTCGAATCAGCGGGCGGCGGCCTAAGAGTCGCGTCGGCCGGAAAGTGGTTGGCGGCCATGACCGCCTCGGAGGTGGCCTACGTCGACCCGGAACGGCGCTTGTTCGCCGAGCTGATGTGGGAGTACCGCTTCGGTGACCGGCACACCGCGATGACGGTCCTGGTGTGCGGCGCCGACCCCGCCGACATCACAGCTGCTTTGCATGCCGCCTTGCTGAACGACGAGGAAATGGCCGATCCGCAGCGCTGGAAAAGCTACGACGACCCGTTTGGCGACTGGCACGAAGACCCATGCCACGAGACGCCCGACACGGCCGGGGAATTTTCGGCCCATCGCAACAACGGAGAATCCATATGAAGCCAGGCATCCACCCCGACTATCACCCCGTGGTGTTTCAAGACGCCAACACTGGCACGATGTTTCTTACCCGCTCCACGCTCACCAGCTCTCGCACCATCGACTGGGAAACGCCCACTGGCGTGCAGACTTACCGCCGTCTAGAACCGGCCTCTCTCGATGCTGTAGGTCCACTTAAGCAGATCGGCAGCACGACGCCTCAGCGCGCGCCGAGGTAGCCGCCGCGCAAGGCATCAGCCACGCCATGGCCTCGGGTGCTGGCCGCCGGCACGATCAGTCCGCGGCTGGTCAGCGCGATCATTGCCGCAAGCACAGTCGACGGGAAAGCCGCCCTGACCTGCGGTGGGAGAATTTCTTTACTGGTATCAAGTCGGATCGCTGACTTGGCCGCAAGCATCGATTAATCTCACGCCTTACGGATGACACGCGAGGGACGAACCAGATGGAAATACTTGTCACAGGGGGCGCAGGCTTTCAGGGAAGTCATCTATCCGAGTCGCTACTGGCCGACGGGCATTGGGTCACTGTCCTGAATACCTCATCGAAGAGTGCGACCCGAAACACGAATGACTTTCGTTCGCACGAGCGAGCTGCCTTTATCTCGGGTTCGGTGACCGATGGAGAAACGGTCCATCGCGCAGTGCGCGAGCACCACGTCGTTTTTCATCTGGCCGCCAATATCAACGTCGACCAGTCTCTCGGTGATCCAGAGAGCTTCCTCGAAACCAACGTGATGGGTACCTACCGTGTGCTAGTGTCCTGAGTCATTAATTCATGGGTTCTTGTTAGAATGGGTGATGCCGTCACCGCATGCCGCGCAGATCGTGTTGACCGAGGATGAACGCGCCGAGTTGGAGGGCTGGGTCCGGCGTCGCAAC
>NZ_OCVX01000058.1 GCF_900232995.1 Mycobacterium simulans | reverse complement strand
CCACATACAACTCCCCCACCACACCCACCGGCACCCGACGCAACCACCCATCCACCACAAACAACGCCGCCCCCGACACCGGCGCACCAATCGGCGGTGCACCCGACCCCGGGATCAACGGCGCACTTACGGCCGCAAACACCGTCGCCTCGGTCGGACCATAGGCGTTGATCACCACCCGCCCCGGCGCCCACCGATCCACCAACTCGGCCGGGCACGCCTCACCACCGAGTACCAACGCCGCCGACTCCAAACCCTCCGACGACAACGCCCCTACCGCTGACGGCGTTTGGTTAACCACAGTGACCTGCTCCGCAACCAGCAAAGCATGGAACTCATCCGGTAAGCCCGCCACCGACTCGGGCACCACCACCAGCCGCCCGCCGCCGAGCAGCGCACCCCAGATCTCCCAAACCGAAATATCGAAGCCGTAGGAATACCACTGGCTCCACACCTGCCCCGGCCCCGCCGGAACCATGCCCGTCTCCAGCAACTCCAGCAAAGGGGTGATGTTGTGGTGGGCGATGGCTACGCCCTTGGGGACACCGGTGGTGCCCGAGGTGTAGATGATGTAAGCGATGTTGTCGGGGTCCGGGGCGGGCAGCCCTGCACTGGAATAGGTTTCGAGGACGGGGTCTTCGACATCGATGACGATCAAGTCATGCCCGGCCAGCCGGCCCGCCAGCGCGGCGGTGGTGATCGCCGCGACCGGTGCGGCATCGGTGAGCATGAATGCGATCCGCGCCGACGGGTGCCCGGGATCGATCGGCAGATACGCCGCCCCGGTTTTGAGCACCGCCAAGATCGCCGTGATCGCGTGGGCGGAGCGTTCCACGAGCAGGCCCACGACATCGCCGGCACCCACCCCGTAACCGACCAGCAAGTGCGCCAACCGATTCGAGGCCTCATCGACCTCCCGGTAGCTGTAGGACTGCCCCTCAAACACCAACGCAACCGCGTCCGGCGTACGCCCCACCTGAGCGGCAAACAACACCGGAACCGACACCGCAGCCGCCGCGGGGGCACTCAACGCGGCCTGGTTACCCCACACCTGCAAATCGGCGCGCTCGGCGGGATCGAGCACATCGACCGACGACAACCGCCGATCAGGATCGGCGGTCATCGCCACCAAAATCTTGCGCAACCGCCCCACCAGCGCCTCAATGCTGGCC
>NZ_OCVX01000057.1 GCF_900232995.1 Mycobacterium simulans | reverse complement strand
CGCACAGCGTTTGCTGCGCTGCTGTTTTTTTTCAAACGGCACCGCCCCCCCCCGGACCCCCCAAAGGGGTTTCCGCCGGCGGCGCAGGTTGTTAAAAGGACCCGCCCCCCCCCCCCCCCCCCCCCGCCGGCCTGCCCGGCCCCCCCGGCGGCGCCGTTGCCGCCGTTGCCCCACAAAACCCCGCCATCCCCGCCGGCACCACCCGGGGTGGTCGCATCGGCGCCGTTGCCGATCAGCGGACGCCCCAACAGCGTCTGGGTGGGCGCATTAATCAGATTGAGCAAACTCTGCTCGACATTGATCGCCTCAGCGGCCACATATGCGCTTGTCCCGGCGGTCAGGGACTGCACGAACTGCTCCTGGAAGGCCGTCGCCTGCGCGCTAAGCGCCTGATACTCCCGGCCAAAGCCGCCAAATAACGCCGCGATCTGAGCCGATATCTCATCGCCGGCCGCCGCGAGTACCTGAGTTGTCGGAGCCGCCGCCGCCGCGTTGGCTGCGCTGATCGTCGATCCGACGCCGGCCAAATCTCTGGCGGCGGCTGCGACGCTTTCCGGCGAGATCATGACAAACGACATGGCACAGCTCCCAACGGTCTCGGGACGGCATTGTCAACGTAATTGACGCGGTGGTAGGCCGGGAGTCTATTAGTCATGAGCCCAATAGGAAATCCTTTTGTGATAACTGCATGTGCGATTGCCGCGCAAGAGCTTCTGGGCAACACGCTTCCGCAGGGGTCGGAGCCGGCGCTCCGGTCGTCGGTGTGAGCGGTGGCCATCTCGTCGGGTCCACCGCGGGCGCGGCGATACGCCGCAAATGCGGCCCGCACACCCGGCCCAGGTCAACGTTGTTTCGCGCCTGTCCGGGAATTCTGGTGGCGGCTCGGTTGAGGGTGCACGCGCTCGTCGAATAATGCGGTACTGCAACCGCTTTGGACTCTTGAATGCATTCGCGCGGTCGTTGTCGGCCACACGAATGGCTTGGGCTATAAGCCAACGGCCTGCGGAACTACTAACAACTCCTCTTATCCCGCAATTGGTTTCGTGACGATCGTGAGTCCGACGGGTCCACGCCTTGCTGAGTTTCAAGTGCGAGATCGCGAGGGAGTCCGGTCCCACCTCGTGGTGGTGCGCGTAACAGTTGGTGCCGTCGCCGCCGGGGACGACAACGCCGCTATAGCAGCGAAATCCGATCACAGATATCCGGCAGGTGCCCAACAAGCCAATCCGTCATCGCGGTCAGTACCTCCACGCCGCTCTGGAACGCTTGTGCCTGGACCGCCAGCGCCACGCCCAGCTGCGCAGCGTCCGTAGGCACGATCGCGAATTGCCGAACCAGATAGTCACCAGCTAGACCGGGACCCCAACCACCTTTCGTGGCAATGCTTTTGGTGGCTAAACCCCAGCGCTGGTCAGTGGTGAGCTGGCGCATCAGGTCGATTACGCTCGCCGAGCCTGGGATATCGGCAATGTTTGCGGCGAACTGCGCTTGCCGGCTCAGCGTCCATTGTGTTTGGCCAAATGCGGTGAAACCGGCCCGAATTCGTCGTGCCTCGACGACGGTGGCCGGATCGCCGGACTCTCTGATGATGGCCTGCACGTCGCGAGCCGCGACCGCGGGCGCTCCCAGTAGTGACCACAAGGCTTCCGACGCATGGTTGTCGGATTCGGTAATTGCCTTGACTACCAAGGGTTCTGCGTGTGTGCGATCCCGGCGCAACGCCGCGATCGCCAACGGCACCTTTATGGTTGACCATGCGACGCCGGTCGACCACCGGCCCAGCGAGTACGCCTTGGCGAGGCCTGGCCGGGCGATCGCGATGCCGATGGTTGCCGGCACGGAGCTAGACAGCTCGTCGAAGCTTGCGTTGAGCGCCACGTTCGGTAGTGGGGGATTCATGAGCCGCGCCGGCGACGATGCGGAGCGAAGCGGTGCCGCGGGGGCACGCCCCCACAAGTGGGTGGGGGCACCTCCCGCTTGCGGGGGAGTACCCCCACCCACTTGCGGGGGAGAGCGGCGCGCATGACCACGGACCGAGGCTAGCCCGAATGGCAGCAATGAGCCGCGGTGCGGGTAGGCGACGCTGGGCTTGCTCGACACGAGCGCGCCGGCTTAGCAGCTTCGACGTCAGGCCACTCCGCCGGTCCCGAAGGCCCCGCCGGTACCGACGCCGGTGCCGCCGGTGCCGCCGTTCCTGCCGGTATTGGCGTTGCCCGCGTTGGTCGAGCCGGTTCCGCCGGTGCCCCCTTTGTTGCCGTTGCCGGCCAACCCGCCGTTACCCCCTTCGCCGCCCATCCCGCTGCTGCCGCCGCCACCGCCGTCGCCGTCACCACCAGCTACCCCACCGCCGCCGCCGCCGCCGCCGGCTCCGCCCGCTCCCCCC
>NZ_OCVX01000056.1 GCF_900232995.1 Mycobacterium simulans | reverse complement strand
GGGTAGCTGTCAGGAGGCCCGGTAGCAGGCTGGCGGTGTCGTCTGGAAACGGGCGGGGCCGAAGCCCAGCGTCGAGCATCCCGCGTGGCGGGGTGTGCAACCGAACGGTCCGTAACGTCAAGTGAAGCCTGCCGCGTCGTTAGATCACCTGCCCGGTAACGGGTGGGGCGAGGGAGTGCCGAGCCCGGAGGAGAAGGGCGAAGGCCATGGAAGCGGTGAAGATCCTGAAGGTGCAGCCGTGAAGGACTCCCCGGCGTAAGGGGCGCGGAACGTTTGGATAGTGGCGGCGGGGACTGGAGAGGTCCTCCCCGGCCCGACAGACTGCGTGATTCTGTTGGAGCGTGGTGACCTATAACCGGTGAGGAGCCGGGAAGTGGAAGCCAGCCGGAAGGGCGTTGGAGGTGGCCATAGTGTGTGTCCTGGAAGCGGTGATGAACTTGCCGGTGAGAGTCCGGCCAGCGTAGTGACCAAGCAGCGCTGTAGCTGGTGGCCGGCGGCAGGGGAGACCCGACCGCCGAAGCGTCACGACAAAGTCCCTTTTGGGGGCGAGCAAGCAACTGGTCCGCAGCATCAAGCGAACCTTGCCGCATCGTCAACCTCCCCCTGTTTGTCAGGGGAAAGAGCGGGAGCCGAGCCCGGACTATGGGGGTGAAGGCCATGGACGGTGTGAAGATCTTGGATGTGCAGCACCCAGGAACCCGTCGGCGTATGGAGGGTGGAACGGTTGCACAGCTCATCACCGAACAGGAGAGATCCGTCTCGGCACCGGCGTTGTGGCCGCGGGTTGCCAACCTGCGGTGCTCGGTAGCGGCGAAGCCTATAAGCGGTGATCCCGCGAAGTGGTGGAGCGTCGAGCGGAAGTCGGAGGAGGGCATAGTAGCGGTGATCGACGTGGACAACACAACCCGTCGTAGCGAAGGGCCTCCAGCCAGGTGTGCACGGCCGACCGGGGAAGGGTGTGAGGGACTGCCGTGTGCTATTCGCCCTCGAATTCGTCTGCCTGAGAACCGGGTTCGGATGCTTGGGCTCGTCGCCAACACGGGTGGCTTCGTGGAATGCGGCGGGTCGACTGCCTGGGGGAAAGCCGGATGAGGGAGAACTTCATGTCCGGTTTGGGAAGGGGGAGCAGGAAACGGGGCTGGGCCACCGCGCCTGCTCCCTACTTCACACCGATCGAGCCGTGCGGACAACATAACCGCCGGTAAGGGAAGGGCCACTGCTTCGTCGATGCGTGTGAATGACTGTGGAGGTGCCCGGTGAGTGCCGGTAAGGCTAGTCCCGCCGACAGCAAAACCGTTGTCGCTGACAAGGTTGTGTTGGATAAGGTGCGTGCCCTGCAACACACGCTGTACCGGACGGCCAAGGCCGATCCCGGGCGACGGTTTCATGCGTTGTGGGACAAGGTCTTGCGCAGAGACGTCCTGTGGCGCGCGTGGGTTGCGGTGCGCGCAAACAATGGCGCACCGGGTATTGACCGGGCCACCTTGGAGTGGATCGAAAAGGAGCACGGCATTGACCGGCTCCTTGACGAACTGTCTGGCGAACTGCGGGAGGGGTCGTATCGGCTGCTTCCGGCGCGGCGGGTGTATATCCCCAAGCCGGAAACGACCGAAAAGCGTCCGCTGTCGATTCCCGCGGTGCGTGACCGCATCGTGCAAGCTGCGCTCAAGATCGTGCTCGAGCCGATCTTCGAGGCGGATTTCGCCCCGTGCAGTTTCGGGTTTCGCCCGAAGCGGGGTCAGCACGATGCCCTGCAGGTTCTCGTCGACGAGAGCTTTCGGGGTCGGCGGTGGGTGGTGGAAACCGATATCGCCGATTGTTTTTCGGCGATTGGGCATGACCGGTTGATGCAAGCGATTCAGGAACGGGTGTGTGACCAGTCGGTGCTCAAGGTGCTGCGCGCCATGCTGCGTGCGGGAGTGATGGAATCCGGCACGGTCAGACACCCCGATACCGGTACCCCGCAAGGGGGCGTGATCAGTCCCTTGATGTGCAACGTGTACCTGAACCGGCTCGACCGGGAATGGGACACCCGCACATTCGGGGTGCTGGTGCGCTTTGCCGACGATCTGCTGGTGATGTGTAAGTCCGCGCAGCAGGCCCAAGCCGCGCTGGCGCGGCTGCGGGTGCTGCTCGCCGACCTCGGCCTGGCGCCGAAGGAGGCCAAGACCCGCATCGTCGAATTGGTGGTGGGTGCAGAGGGTTTCGACTTTCTCGGCTTCCATCATCGGATGGTGTGTTCGCGGGGCATCCACGGCAGACGCGGTATTGAGTTCCTGGCCCGCTGGCCCAGTGATCGGGCGATGCGACGTGCACGCGACCGGATCACCGAACTGACGGTTCGGTCCCGGCTGTGGCTGCCGGTGGAGGCGGTGGTAGAGGACCTCAACAGGTTTCTGAGGGGTTGGGCGAACTACTTTCGCTACGGCCACTCCGCGATCCGCTTCGACAAACTCCAGCAGCACGCGCGAGATCGGTTGGCGCTGTTCATTGGTAAGCGGCACAAACGCGGACGTGGCTTTGGCCTGTCCGTGCTCGCTTATCAGTCGGCCGACTACTGCGGGTTGTACAGCCTGAACGGAACCGTCATCGCACCCAGGGCCAACAAGCCCTGGCGGGAGAAACCGAATGCCTTCGGTGAACGGCGTCGGTAAGCCGTGTGCGGGAGAACCGCATGCACGGTTTGAGGTGGCGGGAGCTGGAAGGGAACCGACCTGACCACGGGCACCAGGGGATGGACACCCGACCGGGAAACCGGCGGCACAAAGGCCCTGGGTCCTACCGTCAGACATCATCTACCTTCCAGCTCCCGACCCGACTC
>NZ_OCVX01000055.1 GCF_900232995.1 Mycobacterium simulans | reverse complement strand
GCTCATATCCCCCGCCTGACCCGAACCACCACCCTCACACCACCACCCACCCCTACCTGGGATCTCGAGGGCACGGTGAAGGGGCGTTGGTGGGTCTCGGTGGGGGGGTGGATGGTGATTTGCACGTCGGTGGGCGTGTGTTCGGAGAGCACCAGGGGGGTGTGCAGGATGAGTTCGTCGATGACGGGCGTGTGGGCGTGTTGGCCGGCGTGTAGAACCAGTTCGACGAATCCGGTGGCGGGAAAGATGATGCGGTCGTTGACTTGGTGGCCGGTCAGCCACCGGTGTGTGGTGATGGCGAGTCGTCCGGAGACCACGATTTGGTCTTGGTCGGCCAGGTGGGTGATGGCGCCGAGTAAGGGGTGGTCGGGGCGGTCGAGTCCGGCAGCGCTGACGTCGGCGCTGGTGGCCGGGGACAGCCAGTACCGGCGGTGTTCGAAGGGATAGGTCGGCAGTGCGACGGTGGGGGGCTGCCCGTACAGGCTTGTCCAGGACGGGCTGTGGCCGTGGGTGTGTAGCTGGGCCAGCGTGCTGGTCAGGGTGTCTAGGTCGGGGCGGTCGCGGTGCAAGGTGGTGATCACCGCTGAACCGGTGGGTTCGCCGGCTTGGGCCAGGGTGTCGGTGATCGCGGGAGCCAGCACAGGATGCGGGGACAACTCGACAAAGGTGTGCTCGCCCTGGGCCAGTAGTCGGGCCACGCAGTCATGGAAGCGGACGGACTGACGCAAGTGTTGGGTCCAGTAACGCGGCGAGGTGAGTTGGTCGGGGGTTGCCAGTTGCCCGGTGAGGTTGGAGAGGATCGGCACGGTGGGCGGCCTTAACGTCACACCAGCGGCGATGGCCTCGAATTCCGGCAGGGCGGGGTCCATAGCCGGGGAATGAAACGCGTGGCTGACCTTTAACGGGGTGGCCTTGTAGTGCTGGGAGGCGCAGTAGTCGCGCAGTCGGTCAAGTTGGTCGAAGGGCCCGGCGACGACCACTGAGGTGGGGCTGTTGATCGCGGCTAAGGCGGTGTCTGGGTACTGGTCCAGCAACGCCAGGATGTTGTGTTCGCTGGCTTGGATCGCCAGCATCGCCCCTGGAGCGCAGGCTTGCATGAGTCGACCTCGAGCGCTGACCAACACCGCGGCGTCGGGCAGGGAGAACACTCCAGCGATGTAGGCGGCGGTCAGTTCGCCAATGGAGTGTCCCAGCAGACAATCGGGGGTGATACCGGCCGACACCAACGCGGCGTGCATGGCCACCCCGAAGGCAAACAATGCGGGTTGAGCGTAGGTAGTTTGGTGAAGCAGCTCGGCCGATGCGCCGTCAGCCTCGGCGGAGAGCACCTTGCGAAGCGACACATCGAGATGGGGATCCAGGGCCGCGCAGACCTCATCGAGGGTGTCGGCGAAGCTGCGGTGATGAGCGTAAAGCTGGTGGCCCATGGTGGGGTATTGAGCGCCTTGGCCGGGCAAGACGAACACGATTTTGCCGGCCTGGGGGGTCAGGTGATGGCTGGTGAGGCCTGGGTGGGGAAGCCCGGTGCGCAGCGCATCTAAGGCCGCGAGCAGGTCCTGACGGGGGTCATCGCTGGCCGCGGGTGTGGTGATGGCGGCGCGGTGGGGGTGG
>NZ_OCVX01000054.1 GCF_900232995.1 Mycobacterium simulans | reverse complement strand
CAACGGCGGTAATGGCGGCGACGGCGGCAACGGCGGGACCGGCGGTAACGGCGGGCGCGGCGGGTTATTGATCGGTAACGGCGGGTCCGGCGGTGTCGGTGGCGTCGGTGGCGATGGCGGTGTCGGCGGCGCCGGCGATCCGACGTTCGCCTTCAACGATGGTGCTGGCGGTAACGGCGGTCACGGTGGCAACCCCGGCGTCGGCGGGTCCGGTGGCGCGGGCGGAATGCTGGCGGGTGCGCACGGTGCCGCCGGCGCCACCCCGACCAGCGGAGGTAACGGCGGTGACGGCGGCACTGGCGCTACCGGCAACTCGCCCCTTCATGCCGGTGGGGCCGGTGGTAATGGCGGTAATGGCGGGTCGGTCGGCAACGGCGGTACTGGCGGTGCCGGCGGTACCGGATTCACCGGTTCCGCCGGCGCTACCGGTACCTCCTTAAACCCGACGGGCGGTACCGGCGGTGACGGCACCGCCGGGGGCCACGGCGGTAATGGCGGTAATGGCGGCGCGCAGCACGGCAATGCCGGTGCTGGCGGCAAGGGCGGTAACGGCGGTACCGGCGGCGCCGGCGGTAACGGGTTCGACGCGGCCGCCTCGGGTTCGCCCGGCGATGACGGCGGTGCGGGCGGTAATGGGGGTAAGGGCGGCGCCGGCGGTAGCGGCGGCGCCGGCGGCACCGCGGTCGCCGGTACTAACGGCAAGGCAGGTGACGGCGGTAAGGGCGGCGACGGCGGTGGCGCCGGTAATGGCGGCGGCGGCGCCGCTGGAGACGTGACGCTGACTGTCGACCAGGGTGCCGGCGGCGACGGCGGCAACGGCGGCAACCCCGGTGTTGGCGGCAAAGGGGGGGCCGCCGGCGCTAGCTCCAATCCAGCTCTTAACGGGACGGCCGGCGCCGACGGCGCAACGCCCACCAGCGGCGGCAACGGCGGCAGCGGTGGCCGGGGCGCCACCCCGACCGCCGCGGGAGCAACCGGCGGCAAGGGCGGTAACGGCGGCCATGGCGGGTCGGTCGGCAACGGCGGTGCGGGTGGCGACGGCGGTGCCGGTGCCGGCGGCATCGCGGCCGGCAGCAGCGGCGGCAACGGCGGCAACGGCGGTCACGGCGGCAACGGCGGGTCGGTAGGCGGCACCGGCGGTAACGGCGGCAACGGCGGCAACGGCGCCACCGGAATC
This sequence comes from Mycobacterium simulans, assembly GCF_900232995.1. Lineage (GTDB taxonomy): Bacteria > Actinomycetota > Actinomycetes > Mycobacteriales > Mycobacteriaceae > Mycobacterium > Mycobacterium simulans. Next base: position 641 of record NZ_OCVX01000054.1, on the reverse strand, counting down.
GATGGCAAAGACTTCTCCGCATTTGCCAACGGCGCGAGCGGCGGTGACGGCGGCAGCGGCGGCAACGGCGGCAACGGCGGTAACGGTGGAAACTCCTCCGCCTTGTTCGCTAAGGCCGGCAACGGCGGTGCCGCCGGTAACGGCGGGGCCGCCGGCAATGGCGGCAACGGCGCCCGTGGTGATGCGAGTGGGATCAACTTCAATGGTGCCGGCGGTAACGGCGGCAACGGCGGTGATGTGGGCGTTGGTGGCCAAGGTGGGGCTGCCGGGAAAGGCGCCATTCCGGCCATGAAGGGTGCGGCCGGTGCCGATGGCACGGCGCCCACCAGCGGCGGCAACGGCGGTAACGGCGGCAACGGCGCCAACACCCTATTCGGGACGAGCGGCGGTAACGGCGGCAACGGTGGCAACGGCGGGAATGTCGGCAACGGTGGTCATGGCGGTGCCGGCGGAACCGCCATCGGCGCAGGCAAGAATGGCGGTAACGGCGGCAACGGCGGCCATGGCGGGTCCGTCGGCAATGGCGGTAACGGCGGTAACGGCGGTAACGGCACTGCCGGCGAGGACGGTCAGTCCTCCATCAGCACCGGTGGTTCCGGCACGTCTGGCACTGACGGCGGGGCCGGCGGTAACGGCGGCAA
>NZ_OCVX01000053.1 GCF_900232995.1 Mycobacterium simulans | reverse complement strand
GGTCCGGGCGGGCGGCGGGGTTTGGGTGCTCCCGGTTTGCTGAGCGGGCCCGTTGGGGGCGGTCAACCCATTCGACGCACCATCCTGGTTGATCGCCGAGCCCGCGATCCCCGCCAACCCCGGATGCCGATGACGCTGAGCATCACTGAGCCGCTCCAACCCCCCCACCGCCGCACCCTCACCATCCCCACCACCAGCACCAGCACCCGCGGCGAGTTGCTCGATGCCCTACACGCCCTAACCACCGACCAGCCTCATCCCGGGGTGGCCTACCACCACCACCAAACCCATCAGGCCGCCAAGACGGTGTTCGTGTTTGCCGGCCAGGGCGCCCAATACCCGGGCATGGCCGCCGGGCTCTACACCCACCACCCGGTCTTTGCTGAAGCCCTCGACGAGGTATGCGCGGCCTTCGACGCCCACCTGCAGGTCCCGCTGGCCCAGGTGATGTTCGCCGACGCCGACACCGCCCCCGCCGAGCTGCTCAACCACACCGCCTACGCCCAACCCGCACTGTTCGCCTTCGGCGTGGCCCTGCACGCCCTGCTGGTCCAGGCCGGGATCCGCCCGGACTACCTGGTAGGCCATTCCGTGGGAGAACTGGCCGCCGCCCACGTCGCCGGGGTGATGACGCTGGCCGACGCCGCGATACTGGTCAGCGCCCGCGGCCGACTAATGCAGGCCTGCCAACCGGGGGCCATGATGGCCATCTCGGCCCGCCACGCCGAGCTGGCCACGGTATTGACCGACTATCCCCAAATCGCGGTGGCCGCGGTCAACGGCCCCACCGCACTGGTGGTCTCCGGCCCCGCCGATGACCTACACCACCTCGGCCAACACTGCCGCGCCGCGGGCTACAAAACCACCCCACTACGCGTCAGCCACGCCTTCCACTCACCGTCGATGGACCCCGCGCTACCCGAATTCGAAACCCTCGCCGCCACCCTGACCTTCAGCGCACCCACCACCGCGATCATCTCCACCCTGACCGGCCAACCGGCCAGCACCGACCAACTCGCCTCACCGCGCTACTGGACCCGCCAACTGCGCGAACCCGTCCGATTCCACGACGCCATCACCACCCTGCTAGCCCAGGGCCCCCACACATTCGTGGAACTATCCCCACACCCCGTACTGGCC
>NZ_OCVX01000052.1 GCF_900232995.1 Mycobacterium simulans | reverse complement strand
GACCTATCCCTTCCAACACCGCCGCTACTGGCTAACCCCCACCACCCACACCGACGTCAGCGCCGCCGGACTGGACCGACCCGAGCACCCGCTGCTGGGCGCCGTCACCGAGCTGGCCGATCAAGACCAGATCGTGATCAGCGGGCGGCTCTCGGCCAGCACACAGGCCTGGCTGACCGGCCACCGCATCCGCGAAAACGTGATCTTTCCCGCCACCGGTTTCATCGAGCTCGCCCTCCACGCCGGTCAACACATCGACTGCCCGGTCATCGACGAGCTGATCCTGCAGGCGCCGCTGGTCCTATCCGAGGATGCGCCCGTCGATCTGCAAGTTACCGTTCACCCCGTTGACGAGCATGTCCGGCGGCCTTTCACCGTGCATAGCCGCGCCAGCGTGGGAGACCGGCGCGGATCTTGGGTGCTGCACGCCACCGGTACCCTCGGCGGGGATCAGCCCGCTGCCCCTTCGCTCGCTGCCCCGACGAGCGTGGCGGCCATCGAACCCGAGAGCTTCTACCAGCGGCTCGCCACGCACGGACTCCATTACGGCGGCCTCTTCCAAGGGGTGGTGGCCATCGGACACGACCCGGCCAGCCCTGACACGGTCTACGCCGAGGTCGCCCTGCCCGCCGACACCGAGATCACCGGCTACGGCATCCACCCCGCCCTGCTGGACGCCGCTCTACACCCGCTGACCACACTGGATACCGACCCGGACGCTGAGCCGACAGGCCCCCGACTTCCATTCGCACTAACCGGGATCAGCCTGCATGCCACGTCGGCCACCCGCCTGCATGTCCGCCTCACCCGCACGGGTGCCGACACCTACACCCTGCGCGCCACGGATCCCATGGGCGCCCCCGTCGTCACCGTCACCACCCTGATCCTGCGCGCCCTGCCCGATTGGGTAACGCACCAAGCGGCCACCCCCGCACTGCGCGACGGCCTGTTCCAACTCGACTGGCCCGCTCTTCCCCGTGACACTTTCCCCGAGGCCGAGGTTTCGCCCACCTGGGCCGTCGTCGCCGCCGACCCGGATCACCTTGCCCCTGGCCTGCGCGCAGCCCCAATCCACGCCGATCTGAGCCATCCTGCCCTATCCGACGCCGACCTGGTCATCTGGGCGCTGCCGGTAACCCAAACCGAGCAAGCCCTCGATGGGGTGCGCACGCTAACCCGGTACACCCTCGCACAGCTGCAATGCTGGCTAGCTCGACCGGACACGCTCAACACCCACCTGGTCATCTTGACGCGCCACGCCGTGGCGATCAGCGCTCACGACCGAGCCCCCAACCTAGGCCACGCGGCGGCCTGGGCGCTGATCCACACCACGCAAAACGAACACCCCGGCCGGATCAGGCTGATCGACACCGACCACACCACCGCCGGACTCATTGACGTCTTGGCCGGCCTCAGCAATCCCGCCGCCGAACCGCAACTCGCCCTTCGCCACGGCAGCGCTCACACTCCACGCCTGACGCCCGCCACCTCACTGACGCCACCACTTACTCCTACGTGGCAACTCGGCACTACCGGCAAGGGCGACCTGTCCAATCTGGTTCTGGTACCCACCGAACCGATCAGCGAACTGGCCCCCGGGCAAATCCGCGTCGCCATCCGTGCTGCCGGCCTGAACTTCCACGACGTCATCGTTGCCTTGGGCGCCATCCCCGACGAGGGAATGGGCGCCGAAGCCGCTGGGGTGGTCATCGACACGGCCTCCGATGTGACCGTGCTACAACGCGGTGACGCGGTGATGGGGTTATTCCCCAACAACGCCTTTGCGCCGACGGCCGTGACGGATCACCGCATGGTCGTCCCCATCCCGTCCGGCTTGTCTTTTGCCGACGCCGCGTCGGTGCCCGTGGCGTTTTTGACTGCCTATGTCGCCCTGGTCGAGCTGGCGGGGCTGGGTGCCGGCCAGCGAGTGCTCATCCACGCCGGCGCTGGCGGGGTCGGGCAAGCCGCCATTCAGATCGCCAACCACCTTGGGGCCCAGGTCTTTTCCACCGCACACCCAAGCAAACACCAGGTGCTCACGGGTTTGGGGGTGCCGCCGGAGCACATCGCCTCGTCGCGCACGATGGATTTCGTTGAGGCCTTCGCCGAGGCGACCGACCACCAGGGCGTTGACGTGGTGCTCAACAGCCTGGCTGGTGACTTCGTCGACGGCTCGCTGCAGCTCTTGCCCCGGGGCGGGTCTTTTGTCGAAATCGGCAAAACCGACATCCGGCTAGCCAGCGAGATCGCCAGGGCACACCCCGGCGTCACCTACCAGGCCTACGACCTGCACGTGGCAGGGCCAGCGGACCTTCGCCAGGCTTGGACCACGCTGAGCGACCTTTTCACCGCCGGGGTCCTGCGACCATTGCCCACCACGAACTACGGCCTGCTGCAGGCCCAGCAAGCATTCCGGGATATGAGCCAAGCCCGCCACACCGGCAAGCTGGTACTGATACCTCCCACCAGCTGGGATCCTCAGGGCACAGCACTGATCACCGGCGGAACGGGGATGTTGGGCGGGATCTTCGCCGAGCACTTGATCACCCATCACGGCGTGCGGCACCTGCTGCTGGTCTCGCGCCGCGGGGCGGCCGCGCCGGGGGCCACCGAGCTGCACCAACGCCTGACCGAGCTGGGCGCCGAGGTCACCATCGCCGCCTGCGACACCAGCAACCCCACCGACCTTGCCGCGGTATTGATGTCCATCCCCGACGAGCACCGGTTGACCGCGGTCATCCACGCGGCCGGCGTCATCGATGACGCTGTGGTCACCGAACTGACGGATGCACAACTCGAGACCGTGCTGACCGCCAAAGCCGACGCCGCCTGGCACCTACACCAACTCACCGCCGAACAGAACCTGACCGCTTTCGTCATGTTCTCCTCGGCCGCGGCCACCCTGGGCAATCCCGGCCAAGCCAACTACGCCGCAGCCAACGCCGTCCTCGATGCCCTGGCCCACCACCGCGCCGGCGCCACCAGCCTGGCCTGGGGCTACTGGCAAAGCCCGTCCGGCATGACCGCCCACCTCACCGACATCGACCAAGCCCGCGTCACCCGGGCCAGCCTGACCCCGATCAGCACCGAACACGGCGTCGCCCTGTTCGACGCCGCGCTGACTCATCACCAAGCCACCCTGGCCCCCGCCCCGCTGAACTCACGGGCGCTGACCCGCCTAGCCCAACGCAACGCACTACCGCCGATCCTGTCCGCGCTGACCACGACTCGACCCCAGGCCGCGTCCTCCGCCGGCCCGCCAAGCCTGACCGCACGACTGGCCATCCAAACCCCTGACCAACAACGCGACACGTTGCTCACCCTGGTCGTTACCACCACGGCCAAGGTGTTGGCTCATCCCGACCCGGCCAGCCTTGATCCCGATCGGCCCTTCAAAGACCTCGGCATCGACTCGCTGACCGCGCTGGAGCTGCGCAACGCCCTGGCCCAACACAGCGGCCTCACCCTGCCGCCCACCCTGATCTTCGACTACCCGAGCCCCAACGCCATCGGCCAGTACCTGCTGAGCCAGCTCACCACTACGACGATCGCCACGCCCGAGGGCGCGCAGCCGGCAGTCAGCACGGCTGTGGACGACCCCATCGTGGTCGTTGGCATGGCCTGCCGGTTTCCCGGCGGGGTGGATTCACCGGCGGCGTTGTGGGAAATGGTCTCCAGCGGTACCGATGCGATGGGGGCATTCCCGACGGATCGTGGCTGGAACCTCGCCGAGTTGTTTGACCCCGACCCCGACGCGGTCGGCAAAACCTATGCCCGCCAAGGCGCATTCCTGCCCAGCGCCGCGGACTTCGATGCCGATTTCTTCGGCATCTCTGCGCGGGAGGCCCAGGCGATCGATCCCCAACAGCGGTTGTTACTCGAAGTGTGTTGGGAGGCATTGGAAACCGCCGGCATCGACCCAGCCGCTCTGGCCGGCTCAGACACTGGAGTGTTCGCCGGCACCTGGGCACAGCCCTACGGAGACGCAGGGTCGGAAAGTGAGGCCTACACCACCGGCACTCTCACGAGCGTCGCTTCGGGGCG
>NZ_OCVX01000051.1 GCF_900232995.1 Mycobacterium simulans | reverse complement strand
GGGTGTGGTGGGGGGGATCGTTTCGGGCAGCGCACGCAGCGTCAGGGCGGCAATGCTGATAACCGGGGCGCCGGTTGGGTCGGCGGCGTGCAGGGTGTAGGTGTCGGCGCTGGTGCGGTTCAGGCGCACGTACAGGCGGGTGGCCCCGGTGGCATACAGGGTGATGCCGGCCAGCGCGAACGGCAACCGCGCCCCGGCCGGCTCGTCATCGCCGCCTTCGAGCGTGCTCAGCGGATGCAGGGCGGCGTCGAGCAGCGCAGGATGCACACTGTAGCCGCCAACGTCGGTGTCGGGCGGCAGGGCGATCTCCGCGTAGACAGTGTCGGGATCGGCCGAGTCGTGACCGATGCCGACCACACCCTGGAACGGAGGGTGATACTGCAGGCACTCGGTTGCCAGTTGGTCGTAAAAGCCAGCCGAGTTGATCGCCTCCACCAGCGGTGTCGTCATCGACGGGGGGGCGGCCGCAGTGGTGGCGCTAAAGGCGCCCGTCGCGTTGAGGACCCAGGTACCCGAGCGGCTGTCGTCGGCGGTACTGCTGTGCACGGTGAATTGCCGTCGCTGGGTGTCGTCGACAGGTTGAACCGTTATCTGCAGATCGACGGGCACGGGGTCAGACAGCGTCAGAGGGGCGTGCAGGACGAGTTCGTCGACGGTGGCGCAAGCGGCCTGCTCGCCGGCGTAGAGCAACAGGTCGACGAACCCGGTCGCCGGCAGTATTGCCGTGTCGTTGACGCGGTGCGCCGCCAGCCAGGAGTGAGTGGCGGACGACAGCCGCCCGGTCAACACCATCACCTGGTCCGGGTCAGCCAGCGGGGTGACTGCTCCTAGGAGGGGGTGGTTGGGTCGATGTAGGCCAGCGGTGCTGACGTCGGTGTGCGTGGCGGGGGGAAGCCAATAGCGGCGGTGTTGGAACGGGTAGGTGGGCAGCGCAGTGGTGCGCGCGTGGGGCAACAGGGTAGGCCAATTGGGGCTGTGACCGTGGGTGTGCAGGTGGGCCAGGGCGGCAGTGAGGGTGTCAAGGTTGGGTCGGTCTCGGTGGGCGGTGGTGATCACTGTCCCGGTGCCGGCGCTGGTGTCGGTGATGGCGGGTGCCAGTACGGGGTGGGGGGATAACTCGACGAAGGTGTGGGCGTCGGCGGCCAACAATCCGGCGACGCTGTCGGCGAATCGCACCGTGTGGCGCAGGTGTTGGGTCCAGTAGTCGGGCGAGGTGAGTTGGTCGGGCGTGGCCAGCTGCCCGGTGAGGTTGGAGACGACCGGCAGCCCGGGCGCGTAGAAAGTCAGGCTGGCGGCGATGGCCTCGAATTCAGCCAGCGCCGGATCCATGGCCGGCGAGTGGAAAGCATGGCTGACCGTCAGCGGGGTGGTCTTGTAGCCGTGGGTGCTGCAGTGTTCGCGGAGTTGGTCGATGTCTTCGAAGGGGCCGGCGATCACGATCGAGGTGGGGCTGTTGATCGCGGCAAAGGCGGTGTTGGGGTAGCCGGCGAGTGGGCCCATGATGTCCTCTGGGGTGGCTTGGATGGCGAGCATGGCTCCGGGGGCGCAGGCTTGCATGAGTCGACCGCGGGCGCTGACCAAAATCGCGGCATCCTCGAGGGAGAGCACGCCGGCCAAATGGGCGGCGGTCAGTTCGCCGATGGAGTGGCCCATCAGGATGTCGGGTGTGATGCCGGCGTCGGCGAGGACGGCGTGCATGGCGACGCCGTAGGCGAACAGGGCGGGTTGGGCGTAGGCGGTCTGGGTCAGCAGCCCTGCGGAGGCCGAATCCGGCTCGGCGAAAATGACGTCACGCAGCGGGATTTCGAGGTGGGCGTCAAAGGCGGCGGAGACCTCGTCGAAGGTGTCGGCGAACGCGTCGTGCTGGGCATACAGCTGGGCACCCATGCCGGGGTGTTGGGCCCCTTGACCGGGCAAGACGAACACGATCTTGGCGCCCTGATGGGTCAGATGATGCTGGGCCAGGTGAGGGTGGGGCCGGCCGTCGCGCAGTGCCTCCAGCCCGACCAGCAACTGCGCGCGGACATCCTCGGCTGCTGGTGCGGTGATGGCCGCGCGATACGGGTGGTGGGTGCGGGTGGTAGCCAGGCTGTAGGCGACATCGATCAGATCCAGATCGGGATGGTCGATCAACTGCTGGTGGAGCCGGTCGGCGTAGGCGGCCAGGGCTGCCGGGGTGCGCGCCGAGATCGGCCACACTGGCAGCGGGAGTGTGCTGGCCGATAACGGTGTGGGGGAGAGTGCTGGGTCGGGAGCTTGTTGGACGATCAGGTGGGCGTTGGTGCCGCTGATGCCGAAGGAGGAGACGGCAGCGGTGCGGGGGTGGTCGGTGACCGGCCAGGGGG
>NZ_OCVX01000050.1 GCF_900232995.1 Mycobacterium simulans | reverse complement strand
CCATCAACCAGCACCACCCACCCCGACCCATCACCGGCCGCCTCACCACCGGCGGCCTCCCAGGAGTCCCCAGCCAACTCCACCCACGACAGATCGAACAAACCCTCCCCACCCGCGGCCACCGACGGCGGGGCAATATCCTCCGGCAAGTCCCGCAGGGTCAGCGAGTCGATGCTGACCACCGGCTCCCCAGCGGCATCCACGCCCAGCATCTGAACGGTGTCCGGCCCGGTGCGAGTCCACACCACCTGCAATCGTGTCGCCCCGGTGGCATACACACGAACCCCGCTCACCACAAACGGAACCCGCGGCCGGACCGGCCCCCCAGCATCTGCTGCCCCGGACAAGACAACCACCAGCGGGTGCAGCGCGGCATCCAGCAACGCCGGATGCACCCCGAAACCCGCCACCTCACTACCTGTGGGCAACTCCACCCACGCAGCCACCACACCCGCATCACCGGCGTCGACGCCGACGCCGCGCACCGACCGGAACAGCGACTCATAGCTATAGCCCAGCTCGGCCAACTCGCCGTAAAACCTGTCGGCATCAATAGGCTGCACCGCCGGCGCTGGCACCGGCACCGGCGTGGGGTGCCGGCCAGCGACGCTGACCATCCCGCTGGCATGCAACACCCACGACGCTGACGACGACTCCTGCTGATTGCCGACGCGCGAATGCACGCTAAACCGCCGCCGCCCACCCTCATCGACCGGCTGCACCGTGATCTGCACATCTGTGGGCGCGTCCTCGGCCAACACCAACGGCGACCGCAACACCAACTCCTCAATAACCGGGCACCCCACCACCTCACCGGCAGCCAACACCACCTCAACAAACCCCGTCGCCGGGAACACCAACCGCTCACCCATCACATGGCCCGCCAGCCAACTCTGCGTGCTCGTCGAAAGCCGCCCGGTCATCACCACCACCTGGTCGTCATCGACCAGACCGGTCACCGCCCCCAACAACGGGTGCTCCACCTGAGCCAACCCGGCG
>NZ_OCVX01000049.1 GCF_900232995.1 Mycobacterium simulans | reverse complement strand
CGGGGGCGGCGGAAGGGGGGGCGGGGGCGGGGTCGGATGGGTATAAGAGGGGGGGTGAGAAGGGTGAGCAGGTACTGGGCGAGGGCGGTGGGGGTGGGGTGGTCGAAGATCAGCGTGGGCGGCAGGGTTTGGCCGGTGTGTTCGGCTAAGGCGTTGCGGAGTTCGAGGGCGGTAAGGGAGTCGATGCCGAGGTCTTTGAAGGGCCGGTCGGGGTCGAGGCTGGTCGGGTCGCGATGGGCCAACACCGTGGCCGTGGTACTGGCCACCAGGGCGATCAGCGCGTGGCGTTGTTGGTCGGGTGTCTGGGTGGCCAGCCGTGTCGTCAGGGTGTGCGGGCTGGCGGACGAGGCGGCCTGGGGCCGGGAGGTGGTCAGGGCCGACAGGACCGTCGGCAGGGTATTGCGGCGGGCCAGGCGGGTCAGGGTGCGCCGGTTGAGTGGGGCCGCGAGCAGGGTGGGCTGGTGCTGGGTCAGCGCGGCGTCGAACACGGCCAAGCCGTGGTCGTTGGTGATCGGGGTGAAGCTGGTGCGAGTGATGTGGGCATGGTCGATCTGGCTGAGGTGGGTGGTCATCCCGGACGGGGTTTCCCAGGGGCCCCAGGCCACGGTGGTAGCACCGGGGCGGTGGTAAGCCAGCGCGTCCAGGACGGCGTTGGCCGCGGCGTAGTTGGCTTGGCCTGGGTTGCCCAAAGTGGCTGCTGCAGAGGAGAACAGGACAAACGCGGCCAAGTCGTAGTCGGCGGTGAGCTCATGCAGATGCCAGGCGGCGTCGGCTTTGGCGGCCAGCACGCTATCAAGCTGTGCGTGTGTCAGTTCGGTGAGTACGGCGTCATCGAGTACGCCGGCGGCGTGGATGACAGCGGTCAGCCGGTGCTGGTCGGGTATTGACTTCAACACTGCGGCCAGCTCGTCGGAATTGCTGGTGTCGCAGGCGGTGATGGTGACCTTAGCGCCCAGGTCGGTCAACCGCTGCTGCAGCTCGGCGGCGCCGGGAGCCTTCAGGCCTTGGCGTGAGACCAGCAGCAGATGACGCATTCCGTAGCGGGTAATTAGGTGTTCGGCGAAGAGCCCGCCCAGCATCCCGGTACCACCGGTGATCAGTACCGTGCCGTCGGGATCCCAGGTGGGGGTGTGTGGTTGTGTCGGGGTGGTGGGTGTGAGGCGCGGGGTGTGGGCGCTGCCGTTGCGTAGGGCGAGTTGGGGTTCGGTGGTGGTGTGGCCGAGGCCGGCGAGGGTGTTGATCAGGCCGGTGTCGGTGGTGGTGCTGGTGTGGTCGGCGTCGATCAGGCTGATGCGGCCGGGGTGTTCGTTTTGGGCGCTGTGGATCAGGGCCCAGGCTGCGGCGTGGGCGAGGTCGGGCGCCGGGTCGTGGGCGTTGGTGCTCACTGCGTGGTGGGTCAGGATGGCGAGGTGGGTGGTGAGGGTGTCGGGTCGGGTGAGCCAGTGTTGTAGTTGGGTCAGTGTGTGCTGGGTCAGGGCGTGGACTTGTTCGAGAGAGTCGTGTTTGGGGTCGGGATTGGGCAGGGCCCAAATGACGAGGTCGTTATCGGCGAGGTCGGGGTGGGTCAGGT
>NZ_OCVX01000048.1 GCF_900232995.1 Mycobacterium simulans | reverse complement strand
CTTGTGCTGGGAGTGGCGAGCCTCCCACCGCGCCGCAAGCTCGGCCAACGCCAGCTGCGAAGACCCCACCCAACTAGACGTCGCCTCGGCCAGCCCATCCTCATGACCGACGAAGTCCACAGCGGCCTCACCAACCGCATTGAGCACATGATTGCTCCCAACGTGCAACGCGACGAGATCGGCATCCAACTCCGCAGCCACAATGACCCCCCGTTTCCGTCGGCGCTGAGCCGTGAAGCCTAGCCCGTTTGGCGGGGACACGCCCCTCACCTCAACCGGTCAGACAGCTCAGGGGATCAAGATGTAGCTCACGCCCGGGACATCTTTTACGGTGCGTGTGTCGAACTGGTGGAAGCCTGCGGTGCGGTATCCGTTGGCCGCGGTGGCCCCAGGGCCGAAGTTCATTTCAGTGATCGCTACGTCCCCGCCGTCGACAGCGTCGACCCACGCGACGTGTCCGACACCCCCGACGAGCGAGCTGCTGTAGACGGCAATTGAGCGGGGCTGGGCCTCGCCGACCACCGTCCAGCCGGCCGCCTTGGCTTGGTTAGCCCAGTCTTCGGCGTTCCCAGTGAGCGCTCTCACGTAGTAGCCGGTGTGGATGTGTATCTGTTCTTGGGCGCCCCAGGTGCAATAGCCCTCGTAACCGCTGAGGGGGTTGTGGTCGGTCGTGGCGCCGGTGGTCCGGCTTATCGCCGTATCCGCGGTGGCCTGCACCGCAGACGACGGAGCCAATGCGGCGACCAGCGAGAGTGAGCCGCTCACGGCGACGGCCGCCACGATTACCTTGGTCTGCATCCGCTCCCCCCTGCCATACGAAGGCGGTATCAACCCGTTACGTTCCTGTTATCGCCGGGCGGCCAGCATTCGTTTCACACGCGCAGGACTGGACAGCGCTCAGCGCATCAGGCCGCGATACCGAGCTGCTGGTTGATCTGCGGCCAATACAGCAAACCGCCCGGAGTGAACAGAACCCAGTCGTGTATTTGGAAGTAGGCCAGTTCGAAGTTGAACGGGGCCCCTTGGGCTCTGGCTGCTTGCTGGAGGTCAAACGCCTGGGCCACGAGTGGATCCCATGAGCCCGAGTACACATACGTCGGCGGAAGTCCGGCAAGTGACCCATACAGCGGACTCACCACAGGATCGTTCATAGGCAGATTGCCTGCCCACATGTTGGCGATCTGCAGAGTCCAAGCGTCTCGATACGGAGACCCTACGTCTAGCCACGGGGACACCAAGACCATGCGCGACGGTACGGGGTCACCCTGGCTCACCATGTATTGGACGGCAGCTAGTGCGATGTTGCCGCCCGCGGAGTCGCCGGTCACGCTGACGTTGGAGGCCCCGTGTTGAGCGATTAGCGAGGAGATGAGGCCAGCCGTTGTGGGTACAACCGTGCTGGCGGTACCTCCTTGCCACACCAACGGGTAAATCGGCACTTCCATGGTCGCGCCGGTTTGGGAGGACATCAGTGAGTAATGGATCCAGTGGAAGATCGAAGGCGGAAGGATAAACCCGCCGCCGTGAATCGCAACCACGTATTCGCCGCTTGGATGAGGCGGGGTGATCTGTACCACGCGCATCCCGTCATACGTGGTGTACTCGACCGTTAGTCCGAGTGGCCACGTTAACCACGGTGTCGGGGCGTCACCCGTCCAATAATCCCAGTAGTTTGCCGGCAAGGTGGCTTCGGCCATCAACGGCGAAAGTGGATTACTTGGCGCCGCGAGTTGAGTTTGGAGCCCGGACAAATCGAGTAGGCGTCTTACCGGCCACATCGCGCCGGCGTCCAGCCTGTTTGCCAGTGAGTTGGCCACCCGGGTGAATCCCCGCTGGACGAGGCCAACGGCCTCCCAACGCGAAGCGTTGGCCGCCTCGGCGGCGACATACACCGGGCCCGCGCGCGTCAATGCCTGCACAAACCGCTCATGAAAGGCCGTCGCCTGTGCGCTAAGCGCTTGATAGCCCTGGCCGTGGGCGGAAAACAAGGCCGCAATGGCCGCGGACACCTCGTCCTCGGCTGCGGCTAATAACCCGGTGGTGGCAGCCGCCACGTCCTGGTTTGCCGTTGCGACCGCCGAACCAATCGAGGCCACGTCCGTGGCCGCCGCGGACATCGTCTCGGGCAACGCAACGACATACGACACCGCACCGCTCCCGCCATCTCAGGGCAACTCCGAAGGTTGCCCAACCGATACTGATCGCCGGGTAGCCGGAGCTTATGCCCACGCCTAGGGGTCGCGTGGCGGTTTGCAACGGTTCCACTTCTCACCAGCGGGATTCGCTCCCCCGCCATGCCGGTTTGTAGGCTTTCGGGCATGCCGTTCAAAAACGGCGAGGTCTTCGCTGGCTACGTGATTCAGCGCTTGCTCGGCACCGGTGGCATGGGCGAGGTATACCTCGCCCAACATCCACGTCTGCCCCGTCACGACGCGCTGAAGGTCTTGTCAGTGGCCTCAACGGGCGACCAGGAGTTTCGCGCGAGATTCGAGCGCGAAGCAGAATTGGCCGCGACGCTGTGGCATCCACACATCGTCGGCGTTCTCGATCGTGGCGAGTTCAACGGCCGGCTGTGGATCTCGATGGAGTACGTGGACGGTGCAGACGCAGGTCGATTGGTTCGGGAGCGCTACCCGCGCGGCATGCCGGAAGAAGATGTCGCAGAAATCGTGACAGCGGTCGCTGACGCGCTCGACTTCGGTCATGAACGCCGTCTACTCCATCGTGACGTCAAGCCCGAGAACATCCTCGTGACCGCGGCCGATGGCCACCGCCGCAGAGTGTTGCTAACCGACTTCGGCATCGCTCGCAGAATCGATGACGTCAGTAACCTCACTGAGGCCAACGTCGCCATCGGAACCATCAGCTACGTAGCCCCCGAGCAACTTTTGGGCAAGTCGCTTGACGGTCGAGGAGATCAATATGCGTTGGCCGCCACGACCTTTCACCTACTAACCGGCGCGCCACCCTTTCAAGACTCAAATCGCGCCGTCGTACTCAGCAACCATCTCAGTACGCCACCACCGCGGATATCACAGCGTCGACCCGATCTCGCGCACCTGGACGCAGTACTGGCAAGGGCGCTGGCCAAAGATCCGAGCGAGCGGTACCCGAATTGCGTCGACTTTGCCCGAGCGCTCACCCAGCAGGGTCCCGGCCCCGCCGAGAACCGCAGTTCACGCGAACGTCCATCCACGCAGCGTCTCGAGCGTGTGGTCGTTCACGGGACAGCACGCGGCGTACAGCTAAGCGCGATCGGTGCTCAAGATCAGGTCGGAACCTTGTCGTTCCAGTTGATCCCCTACGAACCACTAGACGACCGGCGCACCGACGTCCCGGTCGAGATCCAAACTGATCTCGTCGCGGGTCAGCTCTCAGACGGGGACGAGGTCGAGGTCAGCGGCTTCTGGGACGGCAACACCCTCGATGCCGAAAAAATCGTCAACCTCTCGGCAGGAGCTCGTCCGAAACGCCGCCGGCGTCGGGCCCGCACCAAATCGCCGCGAGACAAGGCACCGAAAGGCAGAAAGGTCCTCATCGCGGCACTCGTCGGCGCCGTAGGTGTGATCGCGTTGACCGCGGCTGCGGTTTTGTGGTTCACCGACGGCTTCGGACACCAGACCCGCCCCGGACCAATCGTCAAGCCGGTGAGCGCAACCGTGTTTTCACCCGACGGTGCCCCCGACAATCCGCAGGACGCCAAGTTGGCAATCGACGGCAACCCAAACACGGGCTGGTCCACCGTTACCTATAAGGACGCCGTCCCGTTCCCGAAATTCATCCAAGGCATGGGTCTGTTGCTGCACCTGTCCGAACCGACCGCGCTGAGCGCCGTGTCGCTTGACGTGCCCAGCACAGGCACCCAGGTGCAGATCCGCTCATCGCCCACCGAAACCCCCGCCAAATTGTCCGATACCAGCGAGCTGACCCCACCCACGTCACTGCAGCCGGGGCGCAACCGCATCGCGGTGCATAACGGGACCAAGACCTCCAATGTGCTGGTGTGGATCTCCACGTTGGGCACCACCGACGGTGAGAGCCGGACGGAAATCTCCGAAATCACCCTGCAGGCGGCTGCGTAAGCTTGTCTTCCTGCTAGGCGACCCGATCGCCAACCGCGCCATGACTTGCCGTCGCCGATTGGCGCTCAATGCCCCGGGACGCTAATTTCCTGGGGTGATGTTCTCAGCTGCTGGTGCAGTCTCGCGGTGGATCGCCCCTTTCCTCACGGTTGCAACCGTTGTCGGCCTGGGTTTTGTTGCCGACCCGGCGCGAGTCGGTCCCGCCCCGGAGGTGCGCTTGGCCGGTGACGCTAACCCGTTGGCCGGCATGCCCTTCTACGTCAATCCCAACTCAGCGGCGATGCGCGCCGCGCAGCATGCCGATCCGCCGAGTGCGGAGTTGAGCGCCATCGCCAACACGCCGCAGGCGTACTGGATCGTCCCGGGCTCGTCGGCAGCTACGGTCGCGAAGTACGCCGGCGACGCGGCGGCTGCTGGCGCCTTGCCGGTGTTCACGCTCTACGGAATCCCGCACCGCGACTGCGGCAGCTTCGCCGCGGGAGGGTTCGGGTCGGCCGCGGAATACCGAAGCTGGATCGACGGCATCGCCGCCGACCTGGGCTCTTCGCCAGCGGCGGTCGTCGTCGAACCCGATGCGCTCGCGATGGCCGACTGCCTGTCGGCTGACCAGCGCCAGGAACGGTACGACTTGATTCGCTACGCCGTCGAGACGCTGACCCACGATCCGGCCGCGGCCGTATACGTCGACGGTGGTCACGTGCGTTGGCACAGCGCCGAGGACATGGCCGCCAGGCTCAATCAGGCCGGCGTTGCGCGCGCACGGGGTTTCAGCCTCAACACTGCGAACTTCTTCACCACCGAGGACGAAATCGGTTACGGCGAGGCGATTTCGGGGCTCACGAATGGTTCGCACTATGTGATCGACACCTCACGCAACGGCGTCGGACCCGCGCCCGACTCCGCGCTCAACTGGTGCAATCCCAGTGGCCGAGCACTGGGCACTCCGCCCACCACGGCCACCGGGGGCGCACATGCCGACGCCTACTTGTGGATCAAACGTCCCGGTGAATCCGATGGAACATGCGACAAAGGTGATCCGCCGGCGGGCACCTTCGTCAATCAGTTCGCCATCGATCTGGCCCGCAAGGCGGGTCAGTAGGAGGGCTCGCGCTTACCCCGCCGTCGTCGGGCGTCGGCGTCGCGATTCGGTATCAGCTGCTGCGGATCGGTCCGCAATCGAACTCGTAGCTGAAGGAAAGCGGCGCATCGCTGCGGCCCTCTTCGCGGAGCAACCGGTTCCGGCGGGGGTTGCATCCGCCGGGCCGCAACGACGAAGCCGCTGTGCCCCCGCGCCGGCCTTGCCAAACGGCAGTGGCGTGGCATAGGGAGAACGTATGGCCGCCTCGCCTGCCACGCTCACCGCCGCGGAGCTGGAATTGCGGCAGCGGGTTCGCGCATTCCTTGCCGAAACACTGCCCTGGGGGACATTCGAGCCCGGCCTCGGGATGGCCGCCGAGGTCAATCCGCAGTTCTCCGCCGCGTTGGCCGAGCGTGGCTGGATCGGCATGGCGGTTCCGACGCGCTATGGCGGCCGCGACGCCACCGCGGTCGACCGCTTTGTCGTCGTCGAGGAGCTGCTGCGCTGGGGCGCCCCAGTGGGGCACCACTGGGTGGCCGACCGACAGATCGCCCAGGTGCTCCTGCGCTACGGCACCGAAGACCAGAAGCGCTGGCTGTTGCCGCGAATCTGTAAGGGCGAGTTGTGTTTTTGCATCGGCATGAGTGAGCCAGACGCCGGCAGTGACCTTGCGTCGGTGCGCACGCGCGGTGTGCGCGACGCCGATGGCTGGCGGGTGTCGGGCGTCAAGGTCTGGACGAGCAACGCCATGCGCGCCGACTTCATGATCGCGCTGTGCCGCACCGGCGAGGGCGAACGCCATCGGGGGCTGAGCCGATTTCTGATCGACATGCGCAGCCCAGGCGTAACGGTCAAGCCAATCCCCTACCTGGACGGCAGCACCGACCACTTCGCCGAGGTGGTCCTCGACGGTGTGCAGGTGCCCGACGAGAGGGTGATCGGCGAAATCGGGCAGGGTTGGACGCAAAACGCCGCCGAACTGGCCTTCGAGCGCAGCGGCCCCGACCGGTGGATCTCGACGTTCCTGCTCGTTCAGGAATTCATCCGCGAGCACCCGGACCTGGCCTCCAGCCCCGAAGGGACTCGGCTGATCGGCGAACTCGCGGCCCAGTACTGGGTGTTGCGCCGGCTTTCACTGGCCGTGGCCAGGGCGATCGACGCGGGCCGCACGCCTGCGGCCGAGGCCGCACTCATCAAGGAGATGGGCACTCGGTTCGAACAGGACGTCGTGAGCTCGCTGAGGCAGTTGTTGGACCGCGAGCTCGTCTACCCCCTGGATCAGACGCCGTCGCTGTTTGAACGCTTGCTGCGCCGCGCCACGTTGGACGCGCCGTCGTTCACCATCCGGGGCGGCACCAACGAGATCCTGCGCTCCGTCGCGGCCAAAGGTCTGTCATGAGTCAAACCGAACTGTATGGCGCGGCCGCCAAACTCTTTGCCGCACACAGCGATTGGTCTGACCTGTGGAATGCGTTGCAAGAGAGCGGATTCAGCGATGTCCCTGTTCCCGAGGTGCTGGGCGGAGCCGGCGGCAGCGTCGCCGATGCGGTCCAGTTGCTGTGTGCCGCGGGCGCACACGCGGCGCCGGTGCCCCTGGCCGAAGCCGGACTGGTCGGCGGTTGGCTACTGGCGTCCGCAGGTCTGGCGCTGCCCGAGGGCGTTCGTACGGTACTGCCGCCGGCCACCACGCTGCGTCTCGATGGCGATCTGCTGCTCGGAGAGGCGCCCGCCGTGGCGTGGGGTCACCAGGCCGAGCATGTCATCGGACTCGTCGACGGCGTCGTGGTGCTCGCGCCCGGACCGGCCGCACCAGGCGGCCCGGCCGTCAGCCGCGGAGTCAACCTCGCCGACGAGCCAAGGGACACAGTGACTTTCGACGGTGTGCCGATCACCGCGCGCGCCGACGCATCCGACCACGTCAGCGAACAAACGCTGTGGGAGCGCATCGCTTTGGGGCGTGCGGCGCTGATGGCCGGCGCGATAGGCGCCGTCGCCGCGATGACACTGCGCTACAGCGGCGAACGTGAGCAATTCGGGCGCCCCATCGGCCGTTTCCAGGCCGTGCAAGCCCACTTAGTCACCATCCACCAGCAGGCCGCCGTCGTCGCATCGGCTATCGACGGTGCGGTCGAAGCGGTCGAAGCAGGCCGGGGTAGCTTCGAAATCGCTTGCGCCAAAATGCTTGCCGACCGGGCCGCGCAGCTGGTGACCGCGGCCGCCCATCAGACGCACGGCGCTATCGGTATGACGAAGGAGTATCCATTGCAGTATCTGACCCGTCGACTCTGGGCCTGGCGAGACGAGGCCGGAGGACATCATCGCTGGGCGAACCGGATCGGCACCGCCTTGGTGGCTCGCGGTGCCGACGCCCTCTACCCCGCCATCCAATCCGGATCCGAGGTGGTGCAGTGAACCGGCTGCGGCGCGACGACGGGGTCACGCTGGCCTACCACCTGCACAACCCGAAGGCCCCGGGCGTGCCACTATTGCTCACCCACGGCTTCGGCGCCACCGCGGGCATGTGGGACCGCAACATCGATGCCTTGAGCGCCGACCGTCCGGTGATCGTCTGGGACATGCGCGGCCACGGCGCCAGCGACGCACCCGACGACATGGACCGCTACAGCGAGCAGATCGCTGTCGCCGACATGGCGGCTATTCTCGACACCGTGGGTGCCGATCGGGCCGTGCTCGGCGGAATGTCCTTGGGCGGCTACCTTTCCCTGGCCTTCCACCTCGTCCATCCGCAGCGGGTGGCCGCGCTGGTGCTGGTCGACACGGGACCTGGCTACCGCAACGACGAAGCCCGCGGCAAGTGGAACGCATGGGTGGAACGACGCGCCCAACAACTTGAGCGGGGCGAAGTACCGCGCGACATGTCGGCAGAACTCGCGCAGGCGGTGCATGAACATCCCGAGGGGCTGCCCCGCGCCGCCCGCGGCGTCATGGCCCAAAAGGATGCCCGCGTGATCACCTCGCTCGACAGCATCACCGTGCCCACGTTGGTGGTTGTCGGCGCCGACGACACCGACTTTCACGCCGGGGCCGACTACATGCACCGCAAGATCCCCAATTCCCGCAAGGTTGTCCTCGACAACGCGGGGCATGCCGCGAATATGGACCAGCCCGAGGCATTCAATGCCGCCGTGCGCGAACTGCTGGAACAGGCATGACCACCGCGGACGTCACCGTCGAATTCGACGGCCACGTAGCC
The DNA here is from genome assembly GCF_900232995.1 of Mycobacterium simulans. GTDB lineage: Bacteria > Actinomycetota > Actinomycetes > Mycobacteriales > Mycobacteriaceae > Mycobacterium > Mycobacterium simulans. The sequence continues at coordinate 8,285 of NZ_OCVX01000048.1, read as the reverse complement.
ATTGTGGAGATTCACCGACCCCCGAACAATTACTTCGATACCGCCTTGATCGCAAACATCGCCGACGCCTATGAGCGGCTCGACGACGAGGTCGGCTGCCGGGCGATCGTGCTGTGCGCGGAGGGCAAACACTTCTGCGCCGGCGCCGACTTCTCCCAGCCCGCCACGAATCGCGGATCGCCCAAAGAGCTTTACGCGCAAGCGATCCGGTTGTTCCGGACCAGCAAGCCGGTTGTCGCCGCGGTGCACGGTGCCGCGATCGGCGGCGGACTCGGGCTTGCCCTCAGCGCGGACTTCCGAGTGGCTGCACCGTCCACGAAGTTCGCGGCCAACTTCAGCAGGCTCGGGTTTCATCCCGGCTTCGGGATCACCGCCACGCTACCCCGTGTCGTCGGCCAGCAAAAAGCACTTGAGTGGATGCTCACCGGCGAGCGGTTCGGCGATGAAATCGGCTACACAGCAGGGCTATTCGACGAGTTAGCCGCCGAAGGCGACGTGCGCCCGGCAGCGATTCGGTTCGCCCAGCGTATCGCCGCCTCGGCTCCCTTGGCACTGACCAGCATTCGTGCCACCATGCGCGCCGGACTCGCCGAGGCGTTCGCCGCGGCCACCGCCCACGAGCTCGAAGAACAAATCCGGCTGCAGGCGACCGCCGACTTCCGCGAGGGCGTGACGGCAGCGGCCCAGCGCCGCGCCCCGATGTTCACCGGCCGCTGAAGATTGTGACGCCCTTCAAGCGGCGAGGTGCCCTGCTGGCGCAACTGCTCGCCACGGTCGTCGTGCTGATGCAGTGCACCGCCGCGCCGCCACCTCCTGCCACCGCACCATCACTGTCTGCTAAGCCGTCATCGCCGGCCACCGCATCGCCTCCGGCCAGCGCGCCCCCCGGACCTGCCGGTGCGACCGTGCGGCCGGTCACCGCCGCCGAACTCGGCACGACCTGGCGGCCGGGTTGTCCCGTCGAACCCGGGCAACTGCGACGGGTCGACGTCGATCACATCGGTTTCGACGGCCAGACCCACCGCGGCGAGCTGATCGTGCATGAAGACCTGGCGCCGGAGGTCATCGCGATCTTCGAGCAGCTTTACCGCCTGGGCTATCCCGTCGAGAAGATCCGTACCGTCGACCGCTACCCCGACGCTGATGATGAGTTATCGATGGAGGACAACAACACTTCGGCGTTCAACTGCCGAGTCGTCCCAGGAACCAATGAATGGTCTCCGCACGCCGCCGGTCGGGCTATCGACCTCAACCCGTTGATCAACCCGTGCCTCTACGCCCGCGGGTATTTCGAACCGCACAACGCCGCGGCCTACCTGGATCGCAGCCGCACCGACCCCGGACTCCTCCACAGCGGCGACCCGGCCGTGAACATCTTCACGGATCGTGGCTGGCGGTGGGGTGGCTCCTGGACGACTCCCATCGACTACCAGCACTTCGAGCGGGTTTGAGCACCTGCTAAAGACCAAGGGCCCGGGCGGTTGTCGTGGCAACCTCACCTCGCAGATCCGACATCGGTGGACTGCCTCGCGTATGGATCGAGTTCGAAAGCAGGACTAGGTAGGTATCCGAGCCTGGGTCCATCCAAATCGAGGTTCCGGTGAAGCCGGTGTGGCCGAAGCTACCGATGGGAAAGACCATTCCCCGGGTTGTGGATTGACCCGTATCGATGTCCCAGCCGAAGCCACGCAGGTTCTGGCCCGCAATTGCCGGATAGCGCGGAGCGAGTAGCGGATCCCTGGTATTCGGTCTCTTTGCGACGGCTTCCCGAGCCGCATCGTTCGCTGCTTGGACTTGTTGAGCTGTATGGCCGGGCTGCTGCGGACTCGTCATCAACTCCAAAGTTGCTTGTAGCAACGGGAATTGGCTTGGGCGTCCGGCAAGCCGATCAAGCAAGGCCTGCGCAAAGATGCCGACATCGTGTGCCGTCGAGAACACGCCGGCATGCCCAGCCACGCCGCCCATGCGCCGCGCGGTCGTGTCATTCACGGTGCCCCGAAGTAGGTAATCAAGATCGGGATTCTTACCCGGATCGGCTCTGCTCTCTTCGTCCCGTGCCGTCGGGGCGATGCGCGGCAAGAGATCGGTGCTCCAGGTACCTGCGGGGCAATCGGCCGGTCCGCGTGTCGGCGTGGGAGCCCACCCAATTGCCGCGCCCCTAATCGTGTGCGGCCCACAAGCTTTGGCTGGGGGAAGGTAGCGGGTGTCGTCCATGCCAAGCGGCGCGAATACGTGCTCGGAAACGTGGGCGTCTAGCGGCTCGCCGGTGACCCTCTCGATCAGCACACCCAGCAGAATGAAGTTGATGTCGGAGTAGCGGAAAACCTCACCGGGACCGGACTCCAGCGGCGTCGTGAGCGCACGACGAATACCTTGGTCCCTATCGGGCCGCTCAAGTCCCCACGGATCTTTGAGTTCGACGTCGCCCGTCTCGCCCGAAGTGTGCGTGAGCAACATGCGAACCGTTACCTTGGCACGCCGTGGATCGTTCGCCATGTTGAAATCCGGCAGATAGTGCTGCACAGGATCGTCGAACCGAACCTTGCCTTGTTCGTAGAGCTGCATGACGGCAGTCGCCGTTGCGAGGGTTTTCGTCAACGACGCCAGGTCGAAGATCGTGTCCTCGGTCATCGGCTCCGCAGGTGCGGGCAATCCATCTAACCCGGGTTCGCTCGCGAGCCTGCGCACGCCGTAAGCCTGATGGAAGACGACATTGCCGCCGTGCCCGACCACAACAACCGCGCCTGGCAGCTTCTCCGCCGCAATCGCATCGTTGATCAGCTTCGACACCGCTGCGAAGCCGGGTGGGGTAGCTGCATCGGGCGGCTTGGAGACTGTTGTGAAATCAGGCGTCGGAGCCGCAGCCGGCGCCGGCGTTACCCGCGCGCCGTCACTTACTGCTGGGTGTGCCGCTTGACCACACGAGGATGCCGCGACGAGCGCAAGCAAGACACTTCCAACGGCAATAGCCTTTCGCATTTGGTCACCGAAGGCCCAGCTGCTAGGCAAGCTGTCGACGTTCACGTGATTCCCCACCGCGCGTTTCACGGATCCCACAGGTGGTCGTTCCGCCACGATGCTCGATCCGGCGGCGCGGCTTGTCAAGCAGTCGGACAGCAATCAGGCCGCGATGCCGAGTTGCTGGTCGATTTGCTGCCAGTAGAGCAAACCTTCCGGGGTGAGCAGAACCCAGTCGTGAATTCCGAAGTTGTTCAGCACGAACCTGAACGGAGCCTCTTGAGCTACGGCTGCTTGCTGGAGGACAGCCGCTTGTCGTGCGAGCGGATCCAGCGAGCCCGAGTAAACATACGTCGGCGGAAGTCCGGTGAGTGACCCATACAGCGGACTCACCATCGGGTTGGTGACGGACAGACCACCTGCCCACACCTTGCCGATCCCCTCGGTCCCGACGTCTAGCCACGGCGACAGCAACACCATGGACGCCGGTACCGGGTCACCCTGGCTCACCATGTATTGGGCGGCCGCTAGCGCGAGGTTGCCGCCCGCGGAGTCACCGATCACGCTGACGTTGGACGCCCCGTGTTGAGCGATTTGCGAGGAGATAAGACCGGCCATTGCCGGTACCACCGTGCTGGCGGTACCTCCTTGCTGCACCAACGGGTAGATCGGTACTTCGAAGGTCGCACCGGTCTGGTAGGCCGTCACCGAGTAATTGATCCAATGAAAGATTGACGGCGGAAAGATAAACGCGCCACCGTGAATGGCAACCACGTATTCGCCGGTTGGATGGGCCGGCGTGATCTGCACGACACTCATCCCGTTAGACGTGGTGTACTGGACCGTTTCGCCCAGCAGCAAATTCAAAAACGGCGGCGGGGAGTTGCCGAGAACCCACGACAACGGCGGGACGTCGCTGGCAAGCAGCCGCAAAAGTGGAGAACCTTGCACCGAAAATAGAGATTCGAATCCGGGGGACAGCGTCGTGGGGATCTGCTGAATTCGCTGCTGAACACCTAGCAACGCCTGCTCAAACGCCGCCAACGGCGCAGCGTTAGCCGCCTCAGCGGCGGCATACGCCCCGCCCGCGCCGCTCAATGCCTGCACAAACCGCTCATGAAAAGCCGCCGCCTGTGCGCTAAGAGCCTGATAGCCCTGGCCGTGAGCGGAAAACAACGCAGCGATCGCCGCTGACACCTCGTCCTCGGCAGCGGCCACTATCCCCGTGGTGGCATCCGCCACGCCCTGGTTTGCCGTTGCGACCAGCGAACCAATCGAAGCCACGTCCGAGGCCGCGCCGGACATCATTTCGGGCAACGCAACAACATACGACACCGCGCCGCTCCCACCACATCAGGACAACTTGCTCAGTTGCCTACCGATCGCCGAGTAGCCGGAGCTTATGCCGACGCCGACGAGTCACGGAGCACTTTGCGGGATTTGGGGCTAGCCGGTCCGGGCATCGATTCTTTCGTTCGTTAGCCCCATTCGCTCCGGGATACGCGCCCAGCTCGAGTCGATGGGTTCGACTTTTCCGGTGATCCCGTCGATCAATTCGAGGGGCGGAACCGACGATGAGGGAAACTACTTGACTCTGCTCGCGACCGATAGCGAAGGCAACGCGGTTGTCTTCTCGGAATACAACAACTACTGATACCGCCAGACGCCCACCTGATCGGCGACCCCCTTGAGAGCCGCCAGCTCGCGCGCGCCGACGAGGCTCAGCTCCGCTATCACCTCAGCCGCGCCCGGCGCGTCGCGCACCGGGTCGGTGCACACGATCTGGCGTGAGTCGGCGATCCCCTGCACGCGCGCCGCGATGTTCACCGTCTGGCCGAAGTAGTCGAGGCGCTCGTTCAGGTCCACCGCGATGCAGGGGCCGGCGTGCAGTCCGATCTTGAGCTCCAGATCGCCAACCTTGGCGATCTCGCGGTTCATCACCATGGCCGCTTCGAGCGCCGGCGCCGGCGTGGGGAAGCTCGCCATCACCGCGTCGCCGATGGTCTTGACCACCGCGCCGCCGCGCGCGGCAACCACCTCGCGTAACAGGCCGAAATGCTCGCCGACGAGGCTGTATGCGCGCATATCACCCATCCGCGAATAGAGTTCGGTCGAGCCTTTGAGATCGGTGAAGAGCACCGTCAGGTTCTTCAGCCCCAAACCACCCTGCGAAGGAATGCTCTCGGCGCGGAAGAGATCGCGAAACACCTGGGTCGTCACCAACTCCTTGACCGTAAAGAAGCGATGGAAGTTCAGGCCCGACCCCGAAGCCAACTTTGCGGTCTTTTCGGCGAGAGCCTCCGGCGACGACGGGCGCGGGTCGGCGAAGGCGCCGAACACGACTGACCGCCCGAGCCGATTCCGCAGGGTCATGCGCACCTTGCCGGCCGCAAGCTGCTCGCCATCCTGAATGAGCTGGCCACCAGCGAGGACTTCGTAGCTCATCGCCGAGCCGACCACGCCCTCGCCAACGGTGAAGCGCCGCAACACGTGGTACTCCGGCAACGCCAGCACATAGCGCCCCGGCGCGAGTTCGGTTTCGGCCTCCACCGTCGCACCCGCCGGAGCGGTACCGAACCACACGGGGTTGTTCAGGTAGCGGCCGAGGTGGGTGGTGTCTGCGACGCTGGGCGAGAAGAACAGCGTGAGGCTGTCGCGGAGAAAGTCGAGCTTCTCCGGGGCATTGAACGCATTGAAACGGATCGTCCTGGTCGAGGGAGCGACGCTAAACGCGACTTCGACGTTGTCGTCGATCGACGGCGGGATGGGGATGTCACAGATCGCGCAAACGCGTTCCGTGTTCAGTGCGCGCAGAGCATGGTCGGTCGTGATGAACGCTCCGCAGGCTGGGCAGAGGACACCCCAACTGAATTCGACGACGCCGGCGTGCGCGGCGTGCAAGAACAGGTCAACCGCGTCGCGCTCAGCGATGCCGACTTCCGCCGCGTAGCGGTATGGGTTCATGCGGAAGAGTTTCTCGTCGGGCGCTTCGGCGATGTAGCGGGCCAAGCCGCCCACCACTTCAGCATCGAATCGGCCGGCGTTCCGCACCGCCGCGAGGCGGCTCTGGAGGATGGCGGTGGTCATGGCACCTCCTGCGCTAGCACCAGCTGCGACCTCGGCGACCTATAGGCAAACGCAACTATGAACTGCGGCCTTTTTATTCCGCGCGAACCTATAAGAGAAACAAAGGCAAAAGGAGCAGTGCGAGGGCCACTGACGGTCCATCGGCCTGCAGCTCGGTAACAATGCCGCCGACCTCCACTGGGAACGGGACGGTAACTGGCGCCACGTCCGCGAAGGCGCCGGCGAACGTCACCGTCACCGTCATGGGCTGCAGGGGAGCCAGGACACCGCCAAACGGAATGTTCAGCGCCACCGATACACCCGAGATATTCGACGGCAGCGGTACGGACACCGTGTTGCGGCCATAGAAGAACGCGCTCCCGGCGTTAGGTCCAGCATCGCGGAGTGCCGCCATGGCCGCGTCCGGGTTCGCCGCCAACACCGCATTGACAAACGTCGTCCCGCTCTGCCCGAGCGCGCTCGTTGAGGTGATCACCGGGCCGACGAGATCAAGCGGAAGCTCGATGTACTCCATTTGGGCGCTGAGCAGCATGCCCAGGGGGCCGTCGCCGTAGAACTTGGTGATTTCGCTGGACGCGGCGGCATGTGCATTGGCGATCTCGGTGCTCAGATACGAACCCGCGCCGGCGTTTAACAGGTTGACGAACTGGTTGTAATACGTCGCCGCTTGGGCGCTGAGCGATTGATATTCCTGCGCGTGCGCGTTCAGTAGCGTCGCGATAGCCGCCGATACCTCATCAGCTGCCGCGGCAGGCATCCCGGTCGTGGCAGCAGCCGCCGCACCATTGGCCGCGCTCAATGTCGAGCCGAGACGATCCAATTCTTCGGCCGCCTTAGCGATAATGTCGGGCACGACGCTGACAAACGACATAGCTGTCGTCGTCCTCTCTGCTTGCCTTCGCTTGCGTGTCTCCGGCAGTTCATAGGATGTGCCTGGCTACCGATCCCAATACCGCACAATGGCTGACATGGACCCCGAACCCCGACCACCGGCCGCGCCGAAACCGCAGCCGGTGCACGTCACGCCCGAGGACTTGGAGAGGTTCGCCGACGAGGATCTGATGCGGCGGACGTCGAACGACGACTGGCTGCGTGATGAGGCACCGCCGCACCACAATCCGTAGCTCGTCGCGCTAAAAGAGGGAACCGGTCAGGGTCCATGTGACTTGACGCCGTCAACAAGGAATGAGGCGGCGAACGCCGTCGTCGGGGTCCCCGATAGGTTGTTGAACAATTGCTCAACGATTGTGCAACATCGGCGTATCTTCATACTCATGCCCGCGACCATCGGCTTCCGACCTACTGAAAAGGATGAACAGATCATCAAGGCCGCGATGCGCAGCGGCGAGCGCAAGAGCGACGTCATCAGGCGGGCACTGCAGCTGCTGGAACGGGAAGTTTGGATCAAGCAGGCTCGCACCGACGCTGAGCGGCTTCGAGACGAGGACATCTCCACCGAACCGGACGCGTGGTGATTCGAGGAGCGGTCTACAGGGTCGACTTCGGCGATGCAAAGCGAGGGCACGAGCAATGCGGGCGGCGCTACGCCGTGGTCATCAGTCCCGGCTCGATGCCGTGGAGTGTCGTAACTGTAGTACCGACGTCGACAAGCGCCCAACCCGCGGTCTTCCGCCCAGAGCTGGAAATCATGGGAACAAAGACACGGTTCCTGGTGGACCAGATCCGGACGATCGACATCGTCTATGTGCACGGCGATCCCGTCGACTACCTGGACCGTGACGCAATGGCCAAGGTGGAACACGCCGTGGCGCGATACCTCGGTCTGTGACGGCTGTTCTAGTCTGCAAATGGGCCACCGACCTGGCCCTTCAGTGGAGCTGCCGGGAATCGAACCCGTCGCTCTACCAGGAATTATGCTTCTGAACTGCCGGTTTCGTTACATCTCGTTCCCGTTCAGTCCCCCTCGCTAGCTGCGGTTTTGTTCTCTAGTTTGACGGCATCAAGAGCGGTGGTGTCACTTCGTCAGGTACTCAATTAGCGCGCGGCGGATCGTCTCACCCCTCTTCACACCGTCGATCTCGGAACGCTCATCGACCAGGGTCAACAGGTCGTCGGGGAGCCGAACTGAATACGTGCTTGCCGCTTCGTCGCCGATTGCGGGACGCCCACGCCGACGTAGCTTTTCAGGAGGAATACCTTCTTCAGCTTCAGCGACCAACCGTTCGATCGTGTCCGCGTCCACCGACTGCGGCAGTGGGCGCTGATCGCTGACCTGAGCC
>NZ_OCVX01000047.1 GCF_900232995.1 Mycobacterium simulans | reverse complement strand
ACCTTTGACACCCCCACCACCCCGGTGCCGGTAGCGAACCAGACGTTGCCCGCATAGTCGGGGACCACGCCGACGGATTGGTCCCCGGGCGGAATCACGCTGGACACGTCGATCGACTCGGTGACGTCCAGATGCCAAGCGCCCTGGCCGTCTTGGGTGTGCGCGATGCGCAACAGGTGGTTGGTCCCGTCGATCATCACCAGCTGGTTGTTGTTGTCCAGGTAGGCGTACACACCGCCGAGCAGGCCGCCCTTGGCGACTTTCAGGCTGGCCAGCGGGACCACATGCGGGAGGATCCCTCCCGGATCGATCAGGTGGACGGTCGGAGCCTGGTCGACGATGGCAGTGCACAGCGCCAATACCAGGCCATCGGTGCCCTGCGTGATCGTCGGACACGCAGCCAGCAGCGGGTAGGCGAAGATCGGGACGAAGCGCTTGCCCGGCCCCGGAAGCGGTCCCGCGTCGGCCGATCCCGCGTCGTTGTGCATGGACGCCAGCCCGTTGGGAGCCATGAACGGGTTGGGCGGCGCCAGCGGCCCGAACATCGCGGCCGCCCTCGCGGGCGCCGGGAAGAGGGTCGTGGCGCATGCGGTTAGCACTGCCAACATAGTCGCAGGTATGCGCACCTTAGACCCCTCCCGTGAATTGGGTCATCGTGGATTTTGACGGTCATGCACTACGACACGGACACGCCGCGTTAACAATTCAGCTTCAGCGGTGGCGCTGTGTTATGCAGATTCGGGCACGTACACCCCGTATCCCTGGGCGAGTGATTCCAGAGTGTCATATGCCATCCATACGAATCCCTTTTCGCCCCAACGTCTCCCCCAACTGTTCTGAATCCGAACCGCGCCGGTGGTCTTTGTGTAGGCATCGTCGTAGGCGACTATGAGCATCACATGGCCGGCTTTCGTGCCACCCTTGTTCTTGACGAATTCCTTATTGCCCACGTAGGGCGAGGGCGAACCGCGGTAGCGCATGAAGTCTGTGTAGAGGGAGGTGCCAAAAGCGATTGGCACGCCCGACGCGATGACGGTCCGTAGATTGTTCAAGCCATCCGGACCGGTGATCTTTGTCGTCTTGTACTCGGGGATTAGAAAACTCGGTTCCGGCGGGATTGCTTGGGAACCATACGCCGACCAGTTGATGCCACACGACGGTTTCGATTCCTGTCGACCGTGGTTTGGGGCTGCGGCCAACGATGGCGTGCCACCATTGGATCGTAGCCAATCGAGACACTTGGTGATCTGGCCGCCTTTGCAGCTGTTTTGTTCTGTCTTGCTTGCAATTTCGTAGCGAACGTAGGCGTAGTCGGGACCGGCCTGCCGGGCACGGCTGGTTGGCGGAATCCCGCTTTTGCGTGCCGCGTAGAACGTCGCCAAACCGTATACGGAAGCCCACACGAAACAGTTCGGCATGGTCTGCCTGCCAACCGGGGGCAACCATTCGGTCCGGACAGACGCGGCCGGCGGCACTGTACCGCGGCGCACAGGCGTGACCGGTGTCGCCGTTTCCGGAACGTCGGGATCGTATCCATAGTCATCGAGCTCGACGGGCTCCTCGTCGCTATGGTCCGGCTGCTCGCTGTTCTGATATGGCTGCGCGCTGCGGCAGGAGGGCAGCGCCGCCGTGAGGGCGCCAACCGCTGAGAGCGCGAGCATCGACCGCCTGTCGATCCGTGAGGTCACGTGCACGACCGTACCCAGGGCCCGCCCGCGTTACGCGCATATGCTTGTCGAATGGCATCGATCTTCACCAAGATCATTAACCGCGAACTGCCCGGGCGCTTCGTTTACGAGGACGACGGGGTCGTCGCGTTTCTGACGATTGAGCCGATGACGCACGGGCACACGCTGGTCGTGCCCCGCGCCGAGATCGATCAATGGCAGGACGTCGATCCAACGGTATTTGGCCGCGTCATGGCGGTGAGCCAACTGATCGGAAAGGCCGTGTGCACGGCGTTTCGAGCCGAGCGTGCCGGGGTGATCATCGCCGGGCTGGAAGTGCCGCACCTGCACGTGCACGTCTTCCCCACCCGCAGCCTGAGCGACTTCGGTTTTGCCAACGTCGACCGGAACCCGTCGCCGAAATCGCTGGACGATGCGCAGGCCCGGATCAAGGCGGCACTGGCCCAATTGGCGTAACCGTCGGCCAGCCAACCCGGTACGTCGACTACCAAGACTTGCGTGTCACGCAAGGTTGTATTTTAAAACTTCTGCTAGACGCTCATATAGGGGCCACCTACCGTCATCCGTAGTCGCGCCGGCGATTGATGACTTGGTGGGAGGCAGCTATGTCGTTTGTGGTGGCGACGCCGGATATGTTGGCGGCGGCGGCGACGAATCTGCAGGACATCGGCTCGGTGCTCAGCGCGGCCAATGCCGCGGCAGCAGCCCCGACCACCGGGTTGCTGGCGGCCGGGGCTGATGAGATCTCTGCGGCGGTGGCAGCGCTGTTTTCCGAACACGCCCAGGCCTATCAGATGTTCAGCGCACACGCGGCGGCGTTTCATCAGCGGTTCGTGCAGTCCTTGACTAGCGCCGGAGGCATGTACGCAAGCGCCGAGGCCGCCAACGCCTCGCCGCTGCAGACGCTGGAGCAGGACGTGCTGAACCTGATCAACGCGCCTACCCAAACACTGCTCGGGCGCCCACTGATCGGGAACGGCGCCAACGCGACCACGCCGGGAGCAGCCGGCGGGGCCGGCGGGATTCTGTTCGGCAACGGCGGTGCCGGTGCGCCCGGCAACGCGGGCCAGGCCGGCGGCAACGGTGGCAACGCCGGGCTGATCGGAAGCGGCGGGTCTGGCGGGATGGGCGGCGCCGGCGCGGCCGGCGGTGGTGGCGGCAACGGCGGATGGTTGTGGGGCAATGGCGGCGCCGGCGGGCAGGGCGGGACCGCAATAGCCGGCATCAACGACGGCAACCCCGGACGAGGGGGAAGTGGCGGCAACGCCTTCCTGTTCGGCGATGGCGGCGCCGGCGGGCAAGGTGGCACCGGACTCGCTGGGCCAAACGGCGTCAACCCCACCCCCGCCGGCACCGCCGACCCCGGCAGCAACGGCGCCGACGCTCGCCCCGATCAGCCCGGCACCGCCGCCGCCGGCAACCCGTCTCCTATACACATCTCCGAGCCCACGAGACAGA
>NZ_OCVX01000046.1 GCF_900232995.1 Mycobacterium simulans | reverse complement strand
CGCGGCCCTCAGCGCGACCATCAACGCCGTCCTGTCCGGCAACTTGCCGGCCATACAGATCAGCCTGAGCGGATTGAATGCGGCGTTCCAGGCCGCCCTCAACGCCGCTTTGAGCGGCGCCCCAGCCTTCCAAGCGGCGCTGACCGCGCTGATCAACGCCAGCCAAAACTTCGCCGCGAGCTTCAGCGCGGCGCTGCCCAACATCGCCGCTCAGTTGTCGGCCAGTTTGGGCATTAGCCTGCCCGCCCTGAGCGCGGCCCTCAGCGCGACCATCAACGCCGTCCTGTCCGGCAACTTGCCGGCCATACAGATCAGCCTGAGCGGATTGAATGCGGCCTTGCAGGCCGCCCTCAACGCCGCTTTGAGCGGCGCCCCAGCCTTCCAAGCGGCGCTGACCGCGCTGATCAACGCCAGCCAAAACTTTGCCGCCAGCTTCAGCGCGGCGCTGCCCGGCCTGGCCGCCCAACTCAATGCCGCGCTCTCGGGGGCCTTCGGGGCCACCCTGCCCGCCCTCAGCGCCGCCTTCAACGCCACCCTCAACGCCATCCTGTCCGGCAGCCTGCCCGCCTTCCAAGCCAGCCTGAGCGGATTGAACGCCGCCTTCCAGGCCGCCCTCAACGCCGCTTTGAGCGGCGCCCCAGCCTTCCAAGCGGCGCTAACCGCGCTGATCAACGCCAGCCAAAACCTCGCCGCCAGCTTCAGCGCGGCGCTGCCCAACATCGCCGCTCAGTTGTCGGCCAGTTTGGGCATTAGCCTGCCCGCCCTGAGCGCGGCCCTCAGCGCGACCATCAACGCCGTCCTGTCCGGCAACTTGCCGGCCATACAGATCAGCCTGAGCGGATTGAATGCGGCGTTCCAGGCCGCCCTCAACGCCGCTTTGAGCGGCGCCCCAGCC
>NZ_OCVX01000045.1 GCF_900232995.1 Mycobacterium simulans | reverse complement strand
CCCCGTTTGCTTTTTTGTTTCACCACGAGAAGCCGCAACCCGATGTTTCCGCCGGCCCGGGGGGCCGGGAGATGTGAAAAAGACACGCCCCCAAACCCGGGGGCCCCCGCCGGCCCCGCCGGCCTGACCGGCTGCGCCGGGCGCGCCATTGCCACCGTCGCCCCACAAAATCCCGCCGTCCCCGCCGTTGCCGCCGGGTGTGGTCGCGTTGCTGCCGTTGCCGATAAGAGGACGCCCCAACAGGATCTGGGTTGGCGCATTGATCAGGTCCAACAGGATTTGTCCGACATTGGTGGCCTCGGCGGTGGCGTACGCACTGGCGGTGCTGGCGAACGCGGCGGTGAACTGCTCATGAAACGCCGCCGCCCGCGCGCTGAGTGCTTGGTATTCCTGGCCGTGCAGGCCGAACAACGCCGCGATGCGGGCGGACACTTCGTCGGCGCCCGCCGCCAGCAGCTGTGTTGTCGAGGCCGCTGCCGCTGCGTTGGCGCCGCTGACGGCCGAGCCGATGCCGGCCAAGTTTTCGGTCGCAGCCGCGATGAGATCTGGCGAAGCGAATACGTACGACATCAGGCGGCTCCGAGCACCGTAAGAGGTGAATTGTGTCGCCACCCTCGACACAAGTGGGGGACCTGCAAAATTTAACGTGCGTGCTGCGGCGCGTCTTGGGTTTCGCAAAGCTCTTGTTGACCTGCGACCAGTCTTAGAGCGTCTTAGAGCGCGTATGAAAACTCGTCAGGCGCGGGCCAGTCGTCGGGTCATGGTCGCGGTCATTGCGATATCCACGATGGCCTGATGGTGGTCGGGCAGGGTTTGGTAGTCGCGGACGCAGCGGCGGTACTTGCAGATCCATGCGAAGGTCCGCGCGGCCACCCAGCGTCGCGGCGGGACCGTGAATCCGCGGGTGTCGTCGCTGCGTCTGACGACCTGAACACCAAGAGCGAGAACACGTTTCGCCCAGTCGGTGAGGCGGCCGGCGTATCCAACGTCGTCCCAGACCAGAACGATCGTGGAGCAGGCGGTACGCAGTACGGCCAATAGCCGGACCGTGCCGTCACGGTACTGGATGGAGGCCGCGGTGACCACCACGACCAGCAGCAGACCAATGGTGTCGACGGCCGCGGCGCGGTGTCAGAACCCTGCACCGACTGGGAATCGATCACCGTCGTGGCCGGGCATCCGCCGCGCCCGCTGTGCACGCGAATCTGGTCGAGTAGAGCGATGATGACGGGGCCTAATCGAGTTGTCACGGAGTCAATTGGGTCCTCGGAGATGGGTTTTGGTGGCACCAGTATCGTCGCCAAGGACGCGCCGCATAGTGGTGGTCCGCGGGTGAGCATCGATCACCGGACCGTCGTCCTCGATGAGAATGGCGACGAGGTGCGGCCCGGTTCAGGGGTGCGCGGATTCATCGCGAAGAAGGGCGATATTCCGGTCGGCTACTACAAGGACGAAAAGAAGACCGCTGAGATATTTAGGACCATTAACGGTGTGCGCTATGCGATTCCGGGCGACTATGCACAGGTCGAGGAGGATGGCACGGTCACCATGGTGGGCCGCGGCTCGGTCTCGATCAACAGCGGCGGCGAGAAGATCTACCCCGAAGAAGTGGAGGCAGCGTTGAAGGGTCATCCCGACGTCTTCGATGCACTGGTGGTCGGGATGCAGGCTCGGGCCGGGTGCCGGCTGTCGCTGACGGACCTGGACAGTTTGGTGCGCTCGGAGATCGCGGGATATAAAGTGCCGCACAGCCTTTGGTTCGCCGACGAGATGAAGCGTTCACCCGCGAGCAAGCCGGACTACCGCTGGGCTAAGGAGCAGACCGAGGCGCGGCCCCCGATGATGTGCGTGTGAGTCATGTGACAACGGGTGCGTGACCGACTTCGTTGAACACCATCCAGGCGCGCCCACCGGCTACTTCGCATGGGAAGCCGCAGGGTTGCAATGGCTTTCGGATGTCGATGGCGGCGTGCCCTGTGCTGGCGTTGTTTTGGTTGAGGCGACGAGTCTGATTCTGTGGCGGCTTAATTCGGTGACGCCGAGCCGCGAAGCGGCTAATCTGTTCGGCGGTCAGCTGGCCGTGACGCACGACGCGGGCGGGCTGGCGTTCGGCACGGGGTCGCACGGATGGGAGGGGACCGGGTTCTTCGCGCAGTTGTCGCAGCCGTTGCCGATGTCGCTGCGCCGGCATCGGCGGTGGGGGCGATTTCTATGCCGAGGAGCGGCTGGTGCCCATGGCCGAGCTCGCGGCATCCCGACTCGATGCTTCGACCCGTGTGGCGATCGATGCGGTGGTATCACGTTGCCGTGCAGGTGGTTTCGACGACAACGATCGGCCGGCTCGGCTGCACGGGATCTGTGGAGCGGCAACGTGATGTGGACACCTGGTGGCGTGGTGCTGATCGATCCGGCGACGCACGCCGGTCACCACGAGTCCGACCTGGCGATGCTGGCACTGTCCGGCTGCCCGTATTTCGACGCGATCTTCGACGGTTAACAGCGAGTGCGATCGCTGAAATCATGGTGGCGCAACTGCATTTAGCTACACCAGCTCTTTCCGCTAGTGGCGCGTGTGGTGCTGTTCGGCGGCGGGCACGCGGACGCATGCCGTCGCCCGTGCCGTGCTGTCCGGCTGATCGTTAGCCCGGCGCGCTAGCCGTGCCGTCGGCTCCGGCCAGGCCGTCGGCGCGTGCGCTGCCTTCAGTCCCGTCGTCGCTGGAGCTGGCCCCGCCGGTGGCCCGCCGGCCGTGCCAGCGGCTCTGCCTATACCGGCCGCCGGGACCGGAATTGCCACCCTGGCCCGCCGGCCTCGCCGTCGGCCCCGGCCCCGCCGTTCCCCGACAGCCCGCCGAGCCGCCGGCTTGGGCGGCCTGGCCGGTCGCCCTTACGCCGCCGTTACCGCTGTCGGCCCACAGAGTCCCGCCATCCCCACCGTTGCCGCCCGGCGTGGTCGCGTTGGCGCCGTCGCCGATCAGCGGGCGCCCAAGGATTGCCCGAGTGCACGGATTGATCAGGTCGAGCAGTGGTACATGGAGATTGACGGCCGATGTCATTGCTGGGGCTGGCGTGATTGATGTGTCCAACCAGGTTATTGGCGCAACGGCACCGCGAGCTGGTAGCCCGCTCTGTCGCCGCGCAGATGGCCTCTCGCGATCAGCCTGAGCCGCCTGAGCCGCCGGTGCCGGCGGTGCCGCCCTTGCCGCCGGAGCCGCCGATGATACCTACCGGGCCGCTGCCGGCCAAGCCATTGCCGCCGCTGGTGCCGTTGATGCCCGGGTTGGCGCCGCCATGACCAGTCCCGCCCTTGCCGCCGCTCCCGCCATTGCCGCCGTTGCCGCCGTTGCCGCCAGTGCCGGAGCCCTTGCCGCTGCCGCCGTTGCCGCCGGTGCCGCCGATGGCGCCGTCGCCGCCCTTGCCGCCGGCACCGGTGGCGCCGCCAACTCCGCCGTTGCCGCCGTTGCCGCCGTTGCCGCCGATGCCGCCGATGCCGCCTTTGTTGTTCCCGCCGCCGGCATTGCCGCCGGTGCCGCCGACGCCAGCGGCGCCGCCGTCGCCGCCGTCGCCACCGCTGCCGGACCCGATGCCCTTGCCGCCTGTGCCACCTGCGGCACCGCTGCCGCCGGCGCCACCGGTGGCACCGGCGGAGCTATTGCCTCCGGTGCCTCCGGTGCCTCCGGTGCCGCCGGCACCTCCGGTGCCGCCGTTGCCGCCGCTGCCGTTGCCGCCGAGGGCATTGCCGCCGTTGCCGGCGGTGCCGCCGGCGCCGCCTTTGCCGCCGACGCCGCCGGTGCCAGTCGTGACACCGCTGCCGCCCGTACCACCGCCGCCGCCGATGCCCGCGGCGCCGGCATCGCCGCCGTTGCCGCCACTGGTGCCGCCCGTTCCACCCTGGCCGCCGGTGCCGCCCTGGCCGCCCTGGCCGCCGGCGCCGCCGACGTCGCCAGCATTAACGCGGTTGTCGCCCGCTCCGCCCTTGCCGCCGTTGCCGGCTTGGCCGCCCGCGCCGCCATTGCCGCTCACCCCGCCGCTGCCGCCGGTTCCGCCGGTTCCGCCTTGGCCGCCTATGCCGCCGTTACCGCCGACTTCGCCGCCCCGGCCGCCCGCGCCGCCCACTCCGCCGGTGCCGCCCTGGCCGCCGTTTCCGCTGATGCCGCCGGCGCCGGCGGTTCCGGCGGTGCCGCCCTGGCCGCCTTGGCCGCCCTTGCCGCCGGTCCCGCCGGCTACGGTGGCGTTGTCGCCTTGGCCGCCTTGGCCGCCCGCGCCGCCGCTACCGCCGAGACCGCCGTCGCCGCCGTTTCCGCCGGTCACTCCCGCGGCCCCGGTGCCGCCTTGGCCGCCTTGGCCGCCCGCGCCGCCGTTGGTCCGCGCGACGGTGGGGTCTATGTTGAGGCCGGCGCCGCCGTTGCCGCCGTCGCCGCCCTTGCCGGCAGTTCCCACAGTGCCTTGGGTGCCGCCGGAGGGGGTACCGGCGCTGCCGGCTTGGCCACCCTTTCCGCCTTGGCCGCCGGCTGTGGCGTTTTGGGCGCTGGTTGCCGCAGCGCCAGCACCCCCCTTGCCGCCGACGCCGCCATCTCCGCCCGAGCCGGCGTTTAAGCCGTTGCCGCCAGCGCCACCGGCACCCGCGGCCCCGCCGTTGCCGGCGCTGCCGCCAGTTGCAGCCGCGCTGCCGGCGCCGCCGTCGCCGCCGTTGCCGCCGTTGCCGCCGCTGCCCTGGTTGCCCGCCGAACCGCCGCCGGTCGCGGTGCCAGCGGCTCCGCCGGTGCCGCCTGCGCCGCCTGCGCCACCGGTTCCCCCGACCGTCCCAGCGGTGCCGCTGGTGCTGCCGTCTCCACCGTCTGCGCCGTTTCCGCCGAGACCGCCGCTGCCGGCATTTCCGGCGGCGCCGCCACTCCCGCCGGTACCGCCCTGACCGCCTTTACCGCCCTGGCCGCCGCCGGTGCCGCCGGTGCCGTTGCCGCCGACGCCGCCGTTGCCGCCGGTGCCTCCGGTTCCGCCCGTACCTAGGGCGCCTCCCACCCCGCCGCTTCCGGCGGCGCCGGCCGCGCCGGCGGTGCCGCCGGTGCCGCCTTGGCCGCCGGTGCCGCCGCTGGCGCCGGTGTTACCTGCACCGCCGTTCCCGCCGGTGCCTCCTTGGCCGCCAATGCCGCCCTGGCCTCCGTTGCCCCCGTTAGCCCCTCCGGTGCCGCCGGTGCCGCCGGCACCGCCCGCGAAGCCGATCGACCCGTTGGCGCCGGCGCCGCCGTTGGCACCGGCGCCGCCTTGGCCTCCAGTGCCGCCTTGGCCGCCGTTGCCGCCGATTCCTGCGCCGCCCGCGGCGCCAGCACCGGAGCCTGCGGTTCCGCGGACGCCGCCGGTGCCGCCCTTGCCGCCGGCGCCTCCGGTGCCGCCGCTAGGGGCGCCGCCGGTGCCGCCTTGGCCGCCGACGCCGCCATTGCCGGCGGCGCCGTTGGTGCCGCCGGCAGCGGCGTTGCCTCCAGTGCCGCCTTGGCCGCCGGTGCCGCCTTGGCCTGCGGCGGTAGCGGCTGTGTTGCCGGCGTTCACGCCTCCGGTGCCGCCTTGGCCGCCGGTGCCGCCGGTGCCGCCTTGGCCGCCGGTGCCTACCGTGCCGCTGAGGATGCCGGAGCCGCCTTCGCCGGCAGCTCCACCGGTGCCGCCCTGGCCGCCCTGGCCGCCCTGGCCGCCGGCCAGCGTGGTGGTGCCCTTGCCGCCCTGGCCGCCGGTGCCGCCGGTGCCGCCTTTACCGCCGGTGCCGCCTTTACCGCCGGCGCCGCCGGTGCCGGTGCCCGCGGCGCCACCGGT
>NZ_OCVX01000044.1 GCF_900232995.1 Mycobacterium simulans | reverse complement strand
GGGCGCCGTTGGGGGTGCAGTACGCCGATTACACGTTGTGGCAACGGCAGGTGCTCGGCGATGAGGATGATCCCGATTCGGTGTTGGCGCGCCAATTCGCCTACTGGCAAACCGAATTGGCCGGCTCCCCCGAACAGATCACGTTGCCGTGGGACCGGCCGCGCCCCGCCCAGCAGTCATTCCGGGGGGAGTTGGTCTCCTTCACTGTGGATGCGGGGTTGCGGGAGCGGGCGGATCGGTTGGCCCGCCACACCGGGACGACGATGTCGATGGTGTTGCAGGCCGCGCTGGCGGTGTTGCTGCGCAAGCTGGGGGCCGGCGAGGACGTCTGCATTGGGGGGCCGATCGCGGGGCGCACCGATGCGGCGTTGGCCGATCTGATCGGATTTTTCGTCAATACCTGGGTGCTGCGGGTGGACACCTCGGGCAACTGCAGTTTCACCGACCTGCTGGCCCAGGTACGGGCCAAGGCGTTGGCGGCCTACGAAAACCAGGACGCCCCGTTTGAACGGCTAGTGGAGCTGCTCAACCCGGCTCGCTCCACTGCGCATCACCCGTTGTTTCAGGTGTCGTTTGTTTTGCAGAACAATCCGGTACCCACCTTTGCGTTGCCCGGGCTGGGCGTCGAAGCTATGCCGGTATCGACGGGTACCGCCAAATTCGATTTCTCGATGTACCTCTTCGATCTCCCAACCGAGGCCGGACAGCCGCAGTCGCTGCCGGGCTTGATCGAGTACGCCACCGACCTGTTCGACCACGCTGCGATTGAGGCGTTCGTCGGCTACTACCTGCACATCCTGAACATCGTCACCGCCGATGCCGACCGCGGTATCGACACGATCGAGATCATCGACCCTGCCGCGCGCCAGCGACTGCTGGCCAACGACGCCCCCACGCCGCTGCCCGAGGCGACCATCCCTGAGTTGTTCGCCGCCCAGGTGGCGCGAACCCCGAATGCGCCTGCGGTTCACGATGATCACCACGGCCTGACCTACGCGGAGCTGGCCGCGCGGGCACACCGGTTGGCCGCGCGGCTGCGCGGCCATGGGGCAGGACCAGAGACCATCATCGCGGTGGCCCTGCCGCGTGGGGTGGACCTAGTCACCGCGTTGTTGGCCATCACCCAGACCGGGGCGGCCTATCTGCCGATCGACCCGCACTACCCCAGCCAACGCACGGGCTACATGCTGGCCGCGGCCGCCCCGCAGCTGCTGATCACCGATGCCGCTACCGCACCCGCCCTGCCCGAAAACACGGTCCCCCAACTCATCCTGGACCCAGACACCCACGACACCGAGATGGCCCCCAACCACCCCGAGCGACGGCCACATCCGGACGATCTGGCCTACATCATGTACACCTCCGGGTCCACCGGGGTGCCCAAAGCCGTTGCCGTCACCCACCGCAATGTGGTGCAGCTCGTCGTGGATCGGTGTTGGGGTGCGGCGCACGAACGTGTCTTGGTGCACTCCTCTGTCGCGTTTGATGCCTCGAACTATGAGGTGTGGATTCCGCTGCTTCGTGGGGGCGCCCTGGTCATCGATTCCAGCACCGGCGGTGATGTCGGTGCGTTGACACGCTTGATCGCCGCGCATCAGGTGACCGCAGTATGTCTGACTCCGGCGGTGTTGGATCAGGTGGCGGCAGGGCCGATGGAGGGTTTGGCGTCGCTTCGTCAGGTGTGTGCGGGTGGGGATGTGTTGTCGGCGGCGACGGTGAGCACGTTGCGCACGGCTCATCGCGAGCTGGAGGTGATCAACGGTTACGGGCCGACCGAAACCACCATGTGTGCAACCTATTACACCTGCGACGGTGATGGTGAGTTGGCTGGGCCGTCGGTGCCGATTGGTGGCCCGTTGGGCAGTGTGCGGGTGTTTGTGTTGGATGCGGGGTTGTGTGTGGTGCCCGTCGGGGTGGCCGGTGAGTTGTATATCGCCGGCGGCGGGCGGCGTTGACCGCGTCGCGGTTTGTGGCGTGTCCGTTCGGCGGGGTCGGCGGTCGGATGTATCGCACCGGAGACTTGGTGCGTTGGGGTAGCGATGGCCAATTGCACTATGTGGGCCGCGTTGATGAGCAGGTCAAGATCCGTGGGTACCGCATCGAGCGTGGTGAAATCGCTGCTGCGATAGCGCAATTGGATGGAGTAGACCAAGCGGTGGTCATCGCCCGCGAAGACCGCCCCGGCGACAAGCGCTTGGTGGGCTACGTCACCGGCGACGTGGATCCGGGTGCGGCGCGCGCGGCGTTGGCTGATCGGCTGCCCGACTACATGGTGCCCGCCGCGGTCGTAGTCCTACCGCAGTTGCCGTTGACGGTCAACGGCAAACTGGATCGCGCGGCGTTGCCGGCGCCCGACTACACCACCGCAGAGAACTACCGCGCCCCCACCACACCGGTCGAAGCGGTGTTGGCCGGGATTTACGCCCGGGTGTTGGGGCTCGAGCGGGTCGGCATCGACGACTCGTTTTTCGAGTTAGGGGGTCAGTCCCTGTCGGCGACCCGATTGGTGGTGTGTATCCGCGCCGAGCTGGGGGTCGAAGTCCCGATTCGGGTGATGTTTGAGGCGCCCACGGTGGCGGGGTTGGCCGACTGGATGCGTGCTGATGGTGGGGCGGGGATCCGCGCGGCGTTGTCCGTGCGAGAGCGCCCAGCGCGGATCCCGTTGTCGTATGCCCAGACTCGGTTGTGGTTCATCCATAACTATGAGGGCCCGTCGGCGACCTACAACATCCCGTTGGCGTTGAGGCTGACCGGGGATCTGGATGTGGCGGCGTTGGGTGCGGCGCTGGGTGATGTGGTGGCCCGCCATGAGAGTTTGCGCACGGTGTTCCCCTCGCATGACGGGGCGCCCTGGCAGCAGATCCTGCCGGCCCGGGGGTTAGAGGTAGGTGTGGGGGTCAGCGAGGTCTCTGGTGAGCAAGAGTTGGCTGATGCGGTAGCCGGGGTCGTTTCTTATCGATTCGAGTTGGCCAGCGAGATCCCGATCCGCGCCCAGGTATTACGGGTATCGCCCAGCGAACATGTGGTTGTGTTGGTGATTCACCATATCGTCGCCGATGGGGCCTCGTTGATGCCGTTGGCTACGGATTTGACGACGGCGTATGTGGCGCGTTGTGCCGGGCGGTCCCCGATCTGGTCGGCGCTGCCGGTGCACTATGCCGATTACGCCCTGTGGCAACGGGAGGTACTGGGGGATGAGGATGATTCCGAGTCGCTGTTGGCACGCCAATTCTCGTATTGGCGAACCGAATTGGCCGGGTCCCCTGAGCAGATCGTGTTGCCCTGGGATCGGCCGCGGCCCCCACAGCAGTCATTTGATGGTGAGGTTGTGTCGTTCAGCATCGATGCGGGGTTGCGGGGGCGGGTGGAGCGTTTGGCGCGCTGCACCTGTACGACGATGTCGATGGTTTTGCAGGCCGCCTTAGCGGTGTTGTTGCGCAAGCTGGGCGCTGGTGATGACGTCTGCATTGGGGGTCCGATCGCTGGGCGTATGGATGCGGCGTTGGCCGATCTGGTCGGGTTTTTCGTCAATACCTGGGTGTTGCGGGTGGATACCGCTGGCAACCGCAGCTTCACCGAGCTGCTGGGACAGGTGCGGGCGAAAGCGTTGGCGGCCTATGAAAACCAGGATGCGCCGTTTGAGCGGTTGGTGGAGCTGCTTAACCCCGTGCGCTCTACCGCCCATCATCCGCTGTTCCAGGTCTCGTTTGTGCTGCAGAACAATCCGGTACCCACCTTGGAGCTGCCCGGGCTAGGTGTTGAGGCCATGCCGGTGTCGACGCATACCGCCAAGTTCGATTTCTCGATGTACCTAGTCGACCTACCCCCGGTCGGGGGGCAGCCGCAACCACTGCCCGGAATGATCGAGTACGCCACCGACCTGTTTGACCACCCCACCATCGAGGCGTTTGCCGCGTATTACTTGTACATCCTTGACGTGGCGACCGCGGATGCCAGCCGTCGTATCGACACGATCGAGATCCTCGATCCTGTTGCGCGCCAACGTATGCTCGCCCACGACACCACTGCGCCGGTGCCTGACGCGACCATCCCGGAGCTGTTTGCTGCGCAGGTGGTGCGGACCCCGGATGCGCTTGCGGTTCAGGATCGTCACCGCAGTTTGACGTATGCGGAGCTGGCGGGGCGGGCGCACCGGTTGGCTGGCCGGCTGCGGACTGTCGGGGTGGGATCGGGGTCCATAGTCGCGGTGGCGTTGCCGCATCGGGTGGAGTTGGTGACCGCGTTGTTGGCCATTGGTCAAGTGGGGGCGGCGTATTTGCCGATCGATCTGAGTTATCCCAGCCAGCGCACCACTTACATGCTGCAGGACGCCGCCCCGCAGTTGCTGATCACCGATGCTGCGACGGCGCCCAGCCTGCCCGAGATCGGCATTTCGCGGCTGGTCCTGGATCAGCAGGGCGCCGACGGCGCCCCCGACCTGCCCGAGATGCGGCCGCATCCGGACGATTTGGCTTACATTATGTACACCTCTGGGTCGACCGGGGTTCCTAAGGCGGTGGCGATCACCCACCGCAATGTGGTGGCACTGGCGCGAGATTCGTGTTGGGGGGATGCGCACCAACGTGTACTGGTGCATTCTTCGATCGCGTTTGACGCCTCCAACTATGAACTGTGGATTGCGCTGCTTCGCGGGGGATGTTTGGTCATCGATTCCAGCACACGGCGTGATGTCGGCGCGTTGACACGTTTGGTCGCCGAGCATCGGATAACCGCGCTGTTTGTGACTCCGGCGGTGGCCGACCAGGTGGTTGCGGGGTCGATGGAGGGTTTGGCGTCGTTGCGTCAGGTGTGTGTGGGTGGGGATGTGTTGTCGGCGGCGACGGTGGACCGGCTGCGTGCGGTTCATTCCGAGCTTGAGGTGATCAATGGTTATGGGCCGTCCGAAACCACCATGTGTGCCACCTATTACACCTGCACTGCCGGCGACGACCTTGGTGGGCCGTCGGTGCCGATTGGTGGCCCGTTGGGCAATGTGCGGGTGTTTGTGCTTGATGCCGGGTTGTGTGTGGTGCCGCCCGGGGTGCTGTCTGTTATACG
>NZ_OCVX01000043.1 GCF_900232995.1 Mycobacterium simulans | reverse complement strand
GGCGGACAAGGCGGGGTCGGCGTGAACGGCCTGGCCAACCAGCAAGGCGGAATCGGCGGCACCGGCGGTGCCGGCGGCGTAGGCGGCGCGGGGGGGCAAGCGCCGCTGCTTTCCGGCCGCGGTGGGGCTGGTGGCCTGGGCGGGGTCGGTGGTGCCGGCGGCCTCGGCGGAAACGGCGGCGACGGAGCGACTCCGGGCATCGGCGGGACCGGCGGCACCGGGGGGGCCGCCGGCCACGGCGGCGCCGGGGGCGCCGGACAGTTGTTCACCGCCGGCGGCCAGGCAGGTGGCGAGGGCACCGGTGGTACCGGCGGGACCGGCGGAAACGGCGGAAACGGCGGAAATGGCGTCACCGGCGCCGACGGCGGCAACCCTGGCGATAACGGCCAGGCCGGTGGTGATGGCGGTGCCGGTGGCACCGGCGGAAACGGAGGAAAGGGAGGTTCCGGCGGCACCGACCACACCGGCCACGCCGCGACCGCCGGGGTCGGCGGCACGGGCGGTAACGGCGGTTCGGGCGGCGCCCCCGGCGATGGCGGCAACGGCACCGCCGCGGTGATGGGTACCGGCGCCAACGGTGGCGCTGGCGGGGCCGGCGGCGATGCCGGGGCAAGCGGGGCCGGCGGCAGCGGCGGTAGCGGCTCTGTGACGGGTGCCGCAGGTCTGGCGGGCGATATCACATACGCCGGCGGTAACGGCGGCGATGGGGGTAATGGCGCGACAGGCGCCGACGGCGGCACCGGCGGGGCAGGCGGCAACGGCGGCATCGGTGGTAGCGGTGTCCACGGCGCTGCGGGTGGTGCGGGTGGAGCCGGAGGTGCGGGTGGGGACGCTGATGCCGGGCTCAATGGTGCTGACGGGGTGGCACCTGGTACGCCTGGCGCTAATGGGCTCAGTGGAGGCAAGGGCGGCGCCGGCGGTGCTGGTGGGGTCGGCGGTGCCGGCGGTACCGGCACCGTGACCACCGGTGCCCAAGGTGCAGGCGGGGCTGGCGGGAATGGCGGCAATGGCGGCCAGGGCGGTAATGGTGGCGCGGGTGCCGCGGGTGACTGGAGCGCCAATGATGGTGTGGGTGGACGCGGCGGTGATGGTGGCGACCCGGGTACCGGTGGGGTTGGTGGTACCGGCGGGGCCGGTTCCACCCAAGGGCCCGACGGCCTGTCTGGGTTGACTCCGACCAGCGGCGGCAACGGCGGCGTCGGCGGGACCGGAGCCGCAGGCACTGCCCCGGGACAGGCCGGGGGCACCGGCGGGGCTGGTGGTAACGGTGGGTTGGTTGGTAATGGTGGTGTCGGCGGACCTGGGGGAGCGGGAGCGGCCGGAGCAGACGGTCAAGACGCCTCCAGCCCCGGCGGCACCGGTGATGACGGCAGTCTTGGTGGTAGCGGCGGCAACGGTGGCGCCGGCGGCAACGGCGGAGTCCTGGCTGGTGTGGGTGGAAAAGGTGGAGCCGGCGGGACCGGTGGGACCGGCGGAAACGGCGGAAACGGCGCCACCGGTGCCGACGGCGTCGACCCTGGCGATAACGGCCAGGCCGGGGGGAACGGCGGCGCCGGTTGGACCGGCGGCCAAGGCGGTAACGGCGGTGCCGGTGGCACGGCGCTGTCTACCGGCATAATCGCTGCTGCCGGTGCAGGCGGCAACGGTGGCAATGGTGGTATCGGCGGGGCCCCCGGTAACGGTGGCCACGGCGCGCCCGGCGGGTCGTTTGCAGTTCCCGGTGATGGCGGCAGTGGTGGTAACGGCGGTGATGCTGGTGCCAGCGGCTTCGGCGGATCTGGCGGTACCGGGTCCACCCCGGGGGAGACTGGTTTGGGGGGTAACACGCCTTATCAAGGGGGCGCCGGGGGAAACGGTGGCGCGGGCGGTAGCACCACGGAGGCCCTCGCCAACGGGGGCAACGGAGGCGCTGGTGGTGCCGGCGGGAAGGGCGGCGTTGGCATGTCGGGCGCTGGTGCTGACGGTGGTGCCGGCGGCGCTGGTGGCGACGGTGGGCAAGGTGGTGTCGACGCGACGGGCGGTAGCGGCGGTGACGGCGGAAGCGGTGGTGTCGGCGGGTACGGGCTGCCCGTTGGCGGGGCCGGCGGCTCGGGCGGTGTTGCCGGTGCCGGCGGGACTGCTGCACACGGTGGCTCCGGAGGAAATGGCGGCGCCGGCGGCGCCGCCGGATATAGCAACGGGGTCGGCGGGGCCGGCGGGAACGGCGGGAACGGCGGAATCGGCGGGAACGGCACCTTCCTTGGTGGGATCGGCGGAATCGGCGGGAACGGCGGAATCGGCGGGAACGGCACCTTCCTCGGCGGGGACGGTGGTAACGGTGGAGTCGGTGGTGGAGGCGGTGACGGCGCAACCGGCGGCAAAGGCGGAAACGGCGGAAACGGCGGCAACGGAGGTTCCAACGACGTAGGGAGCGGCTCCGTCGGCGAAGCAGGTGGTCCCGGCGGCAACCCCACCGGTCAGAACGGCGGTGCCGGTGGAACCAGCGGCCAGGGTGGGGCCGGCGGTGATGAATAACAATCATTGCCACAGATCGGTCGGGCGCCGCTGCAGCTGGTGCGGATCAACGGACACCGCGGCACTTGCCCGTGACAGACAGGGCTCCTGAGTTCTTGATTAGCACGCGTGTGGCCTGCTGATTTGGCGGTCTGTGAGGAGGTCGATCCCGCAGTTGTTGCTGAAGGCGGGTGAGTCGGCAGGCTTCGGCAAAGTTGTCGGCACCGCGGAAGGTTTTGGCGAAGCGCACGTCGCCGACGCGGCGGGCTACGGCGTGGCTAAATGCTTGACCCACATAGGCTTTCCCGACGCCGACGGGGCCGTAGAGGATGACTGATTCGCCGGCGCCCAGCCAGCGCAGCGCGGCTAGATCACGCAGCATCGCACCAGGCAGCTTGGGTTGGCCGTGAAGTCGAAGTCTTCGATGGTGGCTTGGGCTTCGAACTTGGAGCGGCGCAATCTTCGTGTCAGCGCGGCGAGTAAGGTCGTCCTCACACAGTGCTTGCAGGAATTCCAGGTGGCCGAGCCCGCGATCGCGGGTCTGGGCTAGTCAAGGAGGTCGGCGGCAGCCCGTTGAATGTCGCCGTCGGGCTGGCCAGGCTGGGCCGCGACGTCGATTTCCTGACCCACATCGGTGACGACATGCACGGCCAACGCATCGGCGACTACGTCAAAGCCTCTGGGGCACAGCTTGTTCCGGAAGGCAACGCGGCCGCCCGCACGCCCACCGCAGTGGCGACGATTGCCGAAGACGGGTCGGCCAGCTATGAGTTCGACCTGGACTGGCAGCTCTCCGGGATACCGCCCGTTCCGCCACCGCTTTTCGTGCACACCGGATCCATCGCCGCCGTACGTGAACCGGGATGCTTGGCCGTCGCAGCTCTGCTCGACACCTATCGAGTGTCGGCCACAGTCACGTTCGACCCCAATGTGCGCCCCTCGCTGATCGTCGACCGAGATCTGGCCCGCGAACGCATCGAGAACCTCGTCGAACGCAGCGACCTCGTCAAGGCTAGCGAAGAGGACCTGCGCTGGATCAATCCCAACCACAGCCCGGAGCACACCGCACGCACCTGGTTGGCGCCCGGACCCGCGATCGTGGCGCTGATCAGGGGCGATCGGGGCGCGGTGCGTTCTGCGCGGCCGGCGAGGCACGGTGGCCGCAAGGCCGGCTCGGGTGGTGGATACCGTCGGCGCCGGCGACGCGTTCATGCTCGGCCTGCTCGACAGGCTATGGGAGCTGGGCTTGATGGGCGCCACCCAGCGAGCTGACCTGCAGCGGATCGGGCTGCACACGTTGACGTCCGCGCTCGAGGCGGCGACTGCATCGTCGGCGCTCACTGTCATCCATGCCGGTGCTGATCTACCGGATCGGGCAACCCTTAGCGCCGCCGCAGGTTCCAGGTACACGCTTGCCAGCTAGTGTCCTGAGTCATTAATTCATGGGTTCTTGTTAGAATGGGTGATGCCGTCACCGCATGCCGCGCAGATCGTGTTGACCGAGGATGAACGCGCCGAGTTGGAGGGCTGGGTCCGGCGTCGCAAC
>NZ_OCVX01000042.1 GCF_900232995.1 Mycobacterium simulans | reverse complement strand
TCGTCCAACAAGCCCCCGCCTCACCAGCTTCACCACCCACCCCCGAGGTCACCCCGATATGTGAGCCGCCGCTGCGGATATGGCCGGTCTCCGCGCGTACTCCTGGTGCTTTGGCCGCCCAGGCCGATCGTCTCCACCAACACCTGATCGAGCATCCCGACCTAGATCTGACCGAGGTGGCCTACAGCCTGGCCACCACCCGCACCCATCACCCCTACCGGGCCGCGATCACCACACCGGACACCGAAGACGTTCGCGCGCAGTTGCTGGCTGGGCTGCACGCACTGCACACCAGCACGCCACATCCCAATCTGACCGAGCACCACCTCAGTCAGGCCAACAGCAAACTTGTGTTCGTTTTACCCGGCCAAGGCGCCCAATACCCCGCCATGGGCGTGGGTCTCTACCAACACCATCGAGTCTTTGCCGAGACCTTCGACCGGGTCTGCGCCGCTTTTGACCCCCATCTCGACGTGCCGCTGGGAGATGTCGTTTTCGCTGACCCCCAATCGCCGCTGGCGGAGTTGTTAACTCAGACCGCTTACGCTCAGCCAGCCTTGTTTGCGTTCGGGGTGGCCATGCACGCCGTGTTCGCTCAGGTTGGGATCTGCCCGGATGTTGTGGTGGGCCATTCCGTCGGAGAACTGACCGCGGCCTATCTGGCCGACGTGTTTTCCCTTACGGACGCCGCGATTTTGATCAGTGCCCGGGGCCGGCTGATGCAGGCTTGCACGCCCGGGGCCATGCTGGCCGTCCAAACCCGCCCTGATGACGTCACCACTTTGCTCGCTGACTACCCCGACACCGCGATCGCTGCCATCAACAGCCCCACCTCGATCGTGGTTGCTGGGCCTTTTGCTGACATCGACCAACTTCGTCAGCAGTGCACTACCCACGGCTACAAGACCACCCCGCTGGCGGTCAGTCACGCTTTCCACTCCCCTGCCATGGAACCCGCACTGGCCGAGTTCGAGGCCATCGCCGCCGGTCTGGCGTTCGGTCCGCCTCGGCTGCCGGTGATGTCCAACCTCACCGGGCAAGTGGCCAGCACCGACCAACTCACCTCACCGAACTACTGGACCCAACACCTGCGCCACACCGTGCGCTTCGCCGACTGTGTGGCCGGACTCCTGGCCACCGGTGCCCACACCTTCCTTGAGTTGTCCCCCCACCCCGTGCTGGCTCCCGCTATCACCGACACCGGCACCGGCACCGTGATCACTACTGCTCATCGTGACCGCCCGGACTTGGACGCGTTGGCTAGCGCACTGGCCCAGCTGCATACCCATGGCCACAGCCCGTCCTGGACGAGCCTGTACCCCCAGACACAGACTGTCGCGCTGCCCACGTCCCCGTCCCAGCACCGCCGGTTCTGGCTGACCCCGGCCCGTAGCGGCGATGTCAGCGCCGCGGGCCTGCACCGCCCCGAGCACCCGCTGCTGGGCGCGATCACCACCGTGGCCGATCAAGATCAAACCCTGATCAGCGGGCGACTGTCGGCTAGCACGCAGGCGTGGCTGGCCGATCACCGCGTCGGCGGTGCGGTCGTGTTCCCGGCGACGGGATTCCTCGACCTGGTTCTATACGCCGGCGGTCACGTGGGTTGCCCGGGAGTCGACGAGCTGGTCCTGCACACCCCGCTGGTACTGGTCGATCAGCATGCCACGGATGTACAGATCACTATCCACGCGGTCGACGAGTCGGGTCGGCGATCGGTGACCGTGCACGCGCGCACCAGTGTCGAGCAGCACGACAGCACCTGGGTGCTGCACGCGAGCGCGTCGTTGAGCGCTGAGCAGATCCCCACTCCTGCACCCTGGGCATTGGCGGGGTTGGAGGCCATCGACGTGGGTGGTTTCTACGACGATTTGGCGGGCATCGGGTTGCAGTACGGTCCGGTGTTCCAGGGGGTGGTGGGCGTTGGTCACGACCCGGCCGATCCCGACACCGTGTACGCCGACATCGTGCTGCCCGCCGACACCGACATCACCGGCTACACCATGCATCCCGCGTTGCTCGACGCCGCGCTGCACCCGTTGGTCACCCTGGATGGCCCCGACGGCGAAGCGGGCCCGCGGGTGCCGTTCTCGTTGACCGGGATCACCCTGTATGCCGCTGCGGCCACTCATCTGTATGTGCGCGCGACTCGCACCGGTTCTGATACCTACACTCTGCACGCCAGCGATCCCACCGGGGCTCCGGTCATCACCATCAGCGCCCTGCGTTTGCGGGCGCTGCCCGACGCCCCTGTCCCGACCATGCCGGTCCCGACGCGGGGCAGCTTGTTCGCCCTGGACTGGCCGGCTCTGCCCGCCGACGCCTTGCCCGCGGTTGGGGTTTCACCCACCTGGGCCATCGTCGCCGCTGAGCCGGATCACCTTGGCCCCGGGCTGCGTCAGATCCCCACCCACACTGATCTGTCGCACCCCGATCTGGACGACACCGATCTGGTGATCTGGGCGCTGCCTTGTTCTGAGGCATCCGAGCACGACGCGCTGCCGCGGGTGCACGCTCTGACCCAGCGTGTGTTGACTCAGTTGCAGGGTTGGCTGGCTGGCCCCGAGGCGTTGCGTACTCATCTGGTCATCTTGACCCGTCATGCGGTAGCGACCAGTGTTCATGATCGGGCCCCGGATCTGGCGCACGCCGCGGTGTGGGCGTTGGCCCATTGCGCCCAAAACGAACACCCCGGCCGGATCAGCCTGATCGACACCACTGCCACCAGCGACGAGGGCCTGCTGATCAATGTCCTGGCGGCGCTGGGCCAGGGTCTCAGCGAACCCCAGCTTGCGTTGCGCCACAGCAGCATTCACATTCCCCGGCTCACTCCGGCCGCCTTCCTGACGCCACCGGCGGGCCCTGACTGGCAGCTCGGTACCACCGGCAAGGGTGATTTGTCGAATCTGGCCCTGGTGCCCACCGAGCCGACAGTGTTGGCTGCCGGGCAGATCCGGGTGGCGATCCGCGCTGCCGGGTTGAACTTCCACGATGTGGTCGTGGCCGTCGGCGCCATCTCCGATGTGGGTATGGGTGCCGAAGCCGCCGGGGTCGTCATCGACGTTGCCTCTGATGTGAGCACCGTGCAACGCGGTGATGCGGTGATGGGTTTGTTCCCCAACAATGCCTTTGCCCCGACCGCGGTCACCGATCACCGCATGGTGATGCCCATCCCGGCGGGGTTGTCGTTTGAGCAGGCCGCGTCGGTGCCGGTGGCGTTTTCGACTGCCTACATCGCGCTGGTGGAGTTGGGCGGGCTGCGCGCTGGCCAGCGGGTCCTCATCCACGCCGGCGCGGGCGGAGTCGGTCAAGCCGCGATCCAGATCGCGGGTCACCTTGGGGCTCAAG
Organism: Mycobacterium simulans; assembly: GCF_900232995.1. Lineage (GTDB taxonomy): Bacteria > Actinomycetota > Actinomycetes > Mycobacteriales > Mycobacteriaceae > Mycobacterium > Mycobacterium simulans. Next base: position 1,440 of record NZ_OCVX01000042.1, on the reverse strand, counting down.
TCTTTTCCACCGCACACCCCAACAAACAACAGATACTCCACGACCTCGGAGTCGCGCCCGAGCAGATCGCCTCCTCACGCACGCTGGATTTCGCTTCGGCCTTCGCCGAGGCCACCGACCACCAGGGCGTGGACGTGGTACTCAACAGCCTGGCCGGCGACTTCGTCGACGCCTCACTGCAATTGCTGCCCCGCGGTGGGTCTTTCATCGAAATCGGCAAGACCGACATCCGCGCACCCAGCCAGATCGCGCACGATTATCCCGGCGTGACGTACCACGCCTATGACCTACAGACGGCCGCGCCCGAAGACCTGCACCACGCGTGGGCCACGCTGACCGACCTGTTCACTGCAAACATCCTGCGACCGTTGCCCACCACCAGCTACGGCCTACTGCGAGCCCCCCACGCCTTCCGCGACATGAGCCAAGCCCGGCACACCGGAAAAATCGTGCTCATCCCGCCCCGCACCTGGGATCCCGAGGGCACGGTGTTAATCACCGGGGGCACCGGGGCGCTGGGCGCGTTGGTGGCCGAGCATCTGATCACCAGGCACGGGATCAAGCATCTGCTGCTGGTATCACGCCGGGGCGAAACCGCCCCGGGCGCAGACGAACTCACCCAACGGTTGACCGAACTAGGCGCACGGGTCACCATCACCGCCTGCGACACCAGCAACCCAACCGAGCTGGCCGCACTGCTGAGGTCGATCCCCTCCCAACACCGGCTGACCGCGGTCATCCACGCTGCCGGCGTCCTCGACGACGCCGTCATCACCGAACTCACCGAGACCCAACTCGACACGGTGCTAGCGGCCAAAGCCGATGCCGCCTGGCATCTGCATCGCCTCACTGCAGAGCAGGACGTGGCCGCGTTTGTGCTGTTCTCTTCGGCCGCAGCCACTTTGGGCAACCCGGGGCAAGCCAACTACGCCGCGGCTAACGCCGTCCTCGACGCGCTGGCCCACCAACGACACCGTCACCAACTACCGACCACCAGCCTGGCTTGGGGCTACTGGCACACCCCCTCCGGAATGACCGCCCACCTGCAGACAGTCGATCGGGCCCGGGTGACCCGCACGAGTTTGACCCCGATCAGCACTGAACACGGTCTGGCGTTGTTCGATACCGCGTTGACCCACCACCTCCCGAATCAAGTTCTGACTCCGCTTAATTCGCGCGCACTGGACCGTCTGGCGCGCACCAACACCTTGCCTCCGATCCTGTCCGCGCTGACCACCGCCCGCCCCCATGCCGCCACGGCCACCGCCAGCACCCTGACCGCACAGCTAGGCACCCAAACCCCCGACCAACAGCTCCAGACCCTGACCACCCTGGTCGTCACCACCACCGCCACCGTGCTGGCCCACCCTGACCCCACCTCGATCAACCCAGACCGCACCTTCAAAGACCTCGGCATCGACTCGCTGACCGCACTCGAAC
>NZ_OCVX01000041.1 GCF_900232995.1 Mycobacterium simulans | reverse complement strand
GGGCAAGACGGTGCTGGTGTTTCCCGGCCAGGGTGCCCAGCGACTGGGGATGGGTCGGAAGTTATATGAGCGGTTTCCGGTGTGCGCCCAGGCGTTTGATGCGGTGGCCGACGAGTTGGATCGGCATCTGCGGTTGCCGTTGCGGGATGTGGTGTGGGGTGGCGATCAGGATTTGCTTGATAGCACTGAATTCGCTCAGCCAGGATTGTTTACTGTCGAGGTGGCATTGTGGGAGTTGTTGAGGCACTGGGGTATTCACCCAGACTTCGTGATGGGGCATTCAGTGGGGGAGTTGGCGGCGGCGCACGTCGCCGGAGTGTTGACGTTGCCGGACGCGGCGATGTTGGTGGCCGCGCGTGGCCGGTTGATGCAGGCGTTGCCGGCCGGTGGGGTGATGGTGGCGGTGGCCGCCGGCGCGGACGAAATACTGCCATTGCTGGTTGAGGGAGTAGGGATCGCGGCCATCAATGCGCCGGGGTCCGTAGTGATTTCTGGTGAGCAGACCGCGGTGGACGAGGTTGCCAAGCGGTGCACCGACCGGGGTTGGCGGGTGCACCGGCTGACGGTCTCGCATGCCTTTCATTCGGTGCTAATGGAGCCGATGCTAGATGAGTTCGCCCGTATCGCCGCTGACGTCACGGTCAGCGCGCCGCGGATTGCGTTGGTGTCGAATGTAACCGGTGAGCTGGCTGGACCTGATTACGGCTCATCGCGGTATTGGGTTGAGCATATTCGCCGGCCGGTCCGGTTCGCCGAAAGTGTGAGTTATCTGAAAGACCAAGGAGCAACACACTTCATCGAGGCCGGTCCCAGTGGTGGCCTCAGTGCCGCTATCCAACAAACATTGACGTCGGCTGAAGCGCTGGTCGTACCTATGTTGGGTAAGGACCAGCCTGAAGTGGCTTCGTTGCTCAGTGCGGTTGGGCAAGCGTTTGTCGCCGGTGTTGGGGTGGATTGGTCGGCGGTGTTTGCAGGCTTGGATGCTCGGCGGGTCGAGCTGCCGACGTATGCGTTTATGCGACAGCGGTTTTGGTTGTCGTCGGCTTCCGTGGGCTCAGCTGATGCGGCTGCGTTGGGGTTGGCTAAGGCCAGTCATCCGTTGTTGGGTGCGGTGGTGCCGCTCCCCGATGACGGTGGGGTGGTGTTGACCGGACGGTTGTCGCTCGGCGCGCAGCCGTGGTTGGCCGATCATGTCGTGGGTGGGGTGGTGGTGTTTCCCGGTGCGGGGTTTGTGGAGTTGGCGATCCGTGCTGGGGACGAGGTGGGTTGCGCGCTGGTGCAAGAGTTGGTCTTGGCTGCCCCGCTGGTACTGGGTCAAGACGCCGCTGTGCAAGTTCGGGTGGTCGTCGGCGGCGCTGAGGGGTCGGGGTGCCGGTCGGTGGCGGTGTATTCGCGTGCAGATCAGCCCGATATGCAATGGGTGTTGCATGCCCAGGGCGCGCTAGCGCCCGATGTGGTGGCCCCGGCGGTGGATTTGTCGGTTTGGCCACCCGCGGAAGCTCAGCCCGTGGAGATCGCTGGTGCGTATGAGCGGTTGGCGGCGCGCGGGTTTGAATATGGGCCGGCGTTTCAGGGACTGCAGGGATTATGGCGGTCGGGCGAGGAAATCTTCGCCGAAGTCGCTGCTCCCGAGGACGCCGGGGTGGAAATGGCCGGGATGGGGATCCATCCGGCGGTGTTGGTCGCAGCGTTACACGCCGCGCTGTATGCCGCGGACGACGGCGGGGGCATGGTGGTGCCGTTTTCTTGGCAGCAGGTGTCGTTGCATGGGGTTGGTGCGACGCGGCTGCGGGTTCGAATCGCCCAATGTGGGGATGACGCATTGTCGGTGGATCTTGCTGATTCCGCGGGGCTTCCGGTGTTGTCGGTGGGTTCGTTAGTTGCTCGCCCGGTCACTGCTCACCAGTTGCATGCCGAGGTGAACGCGGCTGCCGGTGAGTCGGCTCAGGGGTTGCTGGAGGTTGCATGGTCAGCGATCACGCTCGATTCGCGCAGCGTTGACCGGAAAGACCCGCGTCCGGTGCTGTGTTGGGACGACTTCGTCGCCTCCGGTGTTCAGGGTGGGGGTGAAGACCCGGTGGTGTTGTGGCAGTGGGGATCTGCCGATCAGCCGGTAGTGGGGTCGGTATATGCGGGCACCCATCAGGCGTTGGAGGTAGTGCAGTCCTGGCTGGCGCAGGATCGCGCCGGGACGCTGGTAGTTCTCACGCGTGGTGCGGTGGGGTTGGCCGGTGAGCAGATCCGCGATCTGGGCGGGGCGGCGGTGTGGGGGTTGGTGCGTTCGGCTCAAAGTGAGTACCCGGGCCGAATCATGCTCATCGACACCGACACACCAACAACCGTAGGTGGTGAGGGCGCACCGGATTTGTCGGTGCTGGTCGCTAGCGGGGAGCCTCAACTGGTGGTGCGCAACGGTGTGGCCTATGCCGGCCGGCTAGCCCCCAGCCAGCCGGCGCCGGAGGTGGGGCAGCTCGCTGATGAACTGGCCGCTGGCACCGTGGTGATCACTGGTGGGACTGGGATGGCCGGTGCGGTGTTGGCCCGTCATGTGGTGACCCGTTACGGGGTGAATCATGTGGCGTTGGTCAGCCGCCGTGGTGAGCACGCCCACGGTGTGGCCGAGATCGTCGCTGAGTTGGAGCGCGCTGGTGCTCGGGTGCTGGTGTTGTCTTGTGATGTGGCTGATCGGGCTGCGGTGGCGCAGTTGATGACTCGGTTGGGTCAGCAGTGTCCGCCGCTGACGGGGGTGATTCATGCTGCCGGGACACTTGATGATGCGCTCATCGGCTCATTGACTCCGGATCGAGTGGATACGGTGTTGAGGGCCAAAGTAGATGGCGCGTGGAATCTGCACGAGGCCACCGCTGATTTGGGCCTATCGATGTTTGTGTTGTGTTCCTCGATCGCTGGTGTGGTGGGGACTCCGGGGCAGGGCAATTACGCGGCAGCCAATGCGTTCTTGGATGCGTTGGCCGCCCACCGGCGTGCCAGCGGGTTGACGGCGATCTCGCTGGGGTGGGGACTATGGGAACAGGCCAGCACCATGACCGCCCACCTCAGCGATCGCGATAGGGCGCGGATGCGCCGCACAGGGCTAGCGGCGATGACCACTGGGCAAGCCGTCGAATTCTTTGACGCGGCAATGATCGCCGATCATCCCGCGGTGGTGGCTACTCGCCTTGACCGCAACACACTGGCTGACCCCGCGCTGAATGCTGGGCTGCCACTGTTGTTTAACGGGCTAGTCACGCGCCGGCCAGCGCGGCGGGCCGCTGCTAACGACAACACCGCAACCGAATCGGCGTTGGCCGCGCGGCTGCACGGACTGTCCCCCGACCAACGGCATGATCTCCTGACCGAAGTGGTGTGCGCACAAGTTGCGCTAGTCCTGGGTGAATCCAGCCCCCGAGACATCGACCACGACAGCACCTTCCAGGACCTCGGGTTCGATTCGCTGACCGCCGTGGAACTGCGAAACCGACTCAAGACCGCTACCGGACTGACTATTTCACCCACCTTGACCCTCGACTACCCCACTCCCACCGAGCTGGCCCGACACTGTAGCCACCAACTCAACGCCGACCACCATCCCAACTCCAACAACAACGAATCGGGGGTTGCAGCATCCGAGGACGAAAGGCTGTGGTCCATCGTTAAAGCGATCCCGATCAGCGACCTCCGAGCCGCGGGTCTACTGGACCAACTATTGCACCTGGCAAATGTCGGAATCAATCCAATAGCAGATCAAAAGGACCGCGACCGCAACGAACTTGAACGTATCATCGATTCCTCAACCCCCGAAGAATTGCTAGCAATAGCACTCGGAGTGTCCGCAGATGCCGAGACCGACCGGAATGGGTCGTAAGCCCAATAGGCGGCCCCGGAACGACCGAAGGACTGTCGCCCTAGTCGCTCGGTCTTGTAGAGCCGATTGACGGTGAAGTCCTGTGGACGGCGTCGACCAGGTCGTTTGCGGCTTGTGGAAGTCGCCAAACCTGTTGCCGTTCATTCAGTTTGATCCCCTTCCTAAGAACGGATCGAGGCGGTGCCGCTCGGCCTCGGCCATCCTGCCGTCGGGCAGTGGAGTCGTCGGCGAGCGCATCAGCGTTGACATATTGGGTGACAAGCACCGCTGGCTGCGCGCATCAATACGCAATGTGCGATGTGCAGCGTGGTAGGTGGCTCGACAGGGCAACTTGTCGATAGTCAAGTGTTGCTCCTGGTACTAGTTTTCCAGGCGCTACAGGTTACGACGGGCTGCCATTGAGGAGCTTCCAGTGAGTTGTAAAGCCACGTCCGTATGTTTTTCGCGATCATGCCGTGCTCGGAAATCGTTACGCGACCTCAGCCAACTGCCCACGAGAGGTTATTCCGATGGCAAATTCTGAAGAACTTCATTCTTACCTGAAGCTGACGGTGTTGGAGCTTGAGAAGACACGTCGGCGTTTGCGGGAGATGGAAGCGAGAGTTCGTGAGCCGGTTGCGATTATCGGTATGGCGTGTCGCTATCCCGGTGGGTTGAATTCTCCTACAGACTTATGGCGTGCTGTATGCGAAGGGCGTGACCTGGTATCGGATCTGCCGACCGACCGTGGCTGGGACATTGACAGCAATCATGACCTAAATTTCGCGATACAACGTCGATCGGGGGGACCGGCCGGCGGTTTCGTATCTGATGTCACCGGATTTGACGCGGACTTTTTCGGGATCGGCTCGGGTGAGGCATTGCTGATGGATCCTCATCAACGGCTGGTGCTGGAGGCCGCATGGGAGGCGTTTGAACACGCGGGCATCGACCCCTCGACTGCGCGGGGCAGCGATACCGGAGTCTTCCTCGGTCTGATGTCTGTTCTGGGCGACCCGCAAAACCTCGGCGTGGCACTTGAAGACCTGGATGGTCACCTTCCTTCAGCGACGACCATCGGGGCGTCAAGCATGGCCAGCGCCCGAATTTCCCATTTCTTCGGCTTCAAGGGGCCGGCTATCACTCTCGACACCGCGTGTTCCTCGTCGCTGGTGGCGATTCATCAGGCCGTCCGATCGTTGCGGTCGGGGGAGTGCCCAATGGCGCTTGCCGGGGGCGTCACGTTGATGACGCAAGAAGGTTTTGTCGGGTTGACGGCTGCAATGAAGTCTTCTGCTGACGGGCGATGCAAGTCGTTTGCGGCGTCGGCGGATGGTACCGGATGGGGTGAGGGTGTGGGTATCTTGCTGCTCGAGCGGTTGTCTGTTGCTCTCGAAAACCAGCATCCAGTGTTGGGAGTAATTCGCGGTTCGGCGGTCAATCACAATGGGCCGTCGAACGGGCCGGAAATTCCAAACCGGTTAGCGCAGCAGCAGGTGATCCGCCGGGCGCTGGCGGACGCTGGACTGGAGGCGTCTCAAGTGGATGTGGTTGAGGCGCACGGCACCGGAACTCCGCTGGGCGACCTCACCGAAGTTGAGGCGCTGATGGAGGCATATGGCCAACACCGGCCGGATGGGCAGCCGTTGTGGGTGGGATCGATCAAATCGAATGTGGGCCATACGTCGGCTGCGGCTGGGGTTGGCGGAGTCATCAAAATGGTTGAGGCACTGCGCCATCGGGTCATACCACCGACCTTGCATGTAGAGGAGCCGACTCCGTACGTGGATTGGTCGTCGGGTTGCATCCGGTTGGCCACGACTGCGCACCCGTGGCCGCAAGGCGACGATGCGAGGCGGGCGGGGGTGTCTGCGTTCGGCGTCAGCGGGGTCAACGCGCATGTAATCGTTGAAGAGGCCGCGCACGAGCCTTTGGTAGGCGAGACGACTGGATTATCGGGTACCAGCGTCCCGGTCGTACCGTGGGTGATCACCGCGAATTCCGCGGAGGCATTGCCGATGCAAGCCGCTCGGCTGGTGGCGCATCTCGAACACAATTCCGACTTTCGTTCGATCGACATTGGGCTGTCGTTGGCCAGCTCGCGGGCACAGTTTGACCATCGGGCGGTAATCGCCGGACGTGATCGAGGCGAATTGCTCGATGGGTTGCGATCGCTGGCTGACGGCGGGGTGTCCTCGGCGCTGACGCGCGGTGTGGCGGGAGACTCCGTGAAGACTGCCCTGGTGTTTCCGGGTGAGGGTGCGAGGTTGTTGGGCGTGGGACAACAGCTGTACTCACGGTTTCCGGTGTATGGCAATGCATTTGACGAGGTGTGCTCGATTTTCGACGAGCGGATGGGTGCTTCGTTGCGAAACGTGGTTTTCGCCGAAGCTGGCTCGTCGCCGGCGGAATTGCTGGATCAAGCCGCGTATGCACAGCCCGCCTTGTTCGCAGTTGAGGTCGCGCTGTTTCGGCTTGCCGAATCTTGGGGTCTTCGGCCCGACTATGTGGTTGGTCATTCCTTGGGTGAGGTGACGGCCGCATACGTGGCGGGCCTATGGTCGCTGCAGGATGCTTGCCATCTCGTTGCGGAACGTGGTCGGCTTATGGAATCCAATGCGTTGAGTGTGGACAACGCATTGCAGCTTTGCCAGCAGCTGAACTACCAAGTCCCAACAATCAGCGTCATATCGTGTGTCACCGGCGAACTCATCGATACGAGTCGACTGAGCTCTCAGGAATATTGGGTTGACCACTTGAAGCAACCCGTTCGCTTTATCGAAGCGGTGCAGTGGGCGCGGTCGCAAGGTGGCGTCACCAATTTCCTGGAAGTTGGTCCGGGTACTGAGCTCGTCACTCGCATCAACGGCCACTTCGCAGGTGACGATGTCGATACCAGCGGAGGGTGCGCGGCGGCGTTGCTCCCGGCCTCCGTCGATGAGGACGCAGCGTTTGTAAGCGGGCTGGCGACGGCGTATGTCGGTGGTACGCCGATTGATTGGGCGAGCGGGTATGCGGGTTCAGATGCGCGGCGGGTGGAGCTGCCCACGTACGCATTCCAGCGCCAACGGTTCTGGTCCGAAACCGTCGTTAGCCGCCAAGCGCGGACAACCGTCCCGAATGCAGCCCAGCTATCGACACCGAAATTCGGCGTCAGCGAGTCAAGTGAGCCGCCCGGTACCGAGACCGAGAAGAAGCTTGCCGAGGCGATCGCGCACGTTCTCGGTATCGACCAAATCGGGCGTGAGGACCGGTTTTTGGCTCTCGGCGGCGACAGTGTCTCCGCGATGCGACTGGTGGCCCGGACACGGGAGGCGGGTCTGCCGCTGACTCCCCAAATGATTTTCGAGCATCCCACGGTAAGAGAGCTGGCGACGGCACTGGACGCCCTTCCCGGAACGGCTGAAAAGGAGGGTCAGACCGTTGTCGACGATGGTGATAACAACCGGCCTCAAGCGATGAGCATGTCGGGATTGTCGTCGGCGGAGCTGGGTTCACTAGGAGGCCTGCTGGCAGAGATCGACGGGGCAGTGCTGCCATGACCCAGACGAGCAACGCCGCCGGCATCCAAGATGTGATGACCCTCAGCCCGCTTCAGGAGGGGCTGTTCGCGTTGGCGATGGCCAGCGAGACCCCGGCCGATGATCCCTACGTGGTCGCGGTAGGGGTCGATGTTTCCGGGCCGCTCGACGCGGAACTGCTGCGCGATTGCGCGCGAGTCATGCTCGAGCGCTACCCGAATATGCGGGCTCGCTTCGTAGCCCGCGGCTTGCCGCATCCAGTCCAGGTTCTGCCGTCCGGAGTCGATCTGTCATGGAGCCATGTCACCGCCACCGCCGAGGCGGTGATCGCCCTCGAGGCCGACGAGCGGGGTAGAGGATTTGACCTCGAGAAGGGTCCGCCAACCCGGTTCCTGCTGATCGAGTTACCCGGTGAGCAGTGGCGATTCCACGTCGCCGCCCATCACATTGTGGTCGACGGATGGTCGATGGTCCTGTTTGTCGACGAGCTACTGAAGCTGTACAAATCCGGCGGCAACATCGATTCGCTGCCACCGCCACCACGGCCATTCCGTGATTACATCGGTTGGCTGGCCAGCCGCAACGCAGAGCAAGGTGAACAGCAGTGGCGGCACCATCTTACCGGCCTGCAGGGGCCCACTCTGTTGGCGGCAGTGCCATTCAGCGACAACGGGGCACATCCAGACCATCAACCCACAATCACAAAACTGAGCCTCGACGAGGCCGCCAGGACTCGTCTGGTTGAGGGCGCCCGCAGCCGCGGCGTCACGGTAAATACGTTGACCCAGCTGGCTTGGGCGCTGTTGCTGTCGGTCCTGACCGACCGCCAAGATGTGGTCTTTGGGGTCACGGTATCCACCCGGCCCGCCGAGCTGGCCGGTACCGAATCGATGATCGGCCTGCTGATCAACACCGTGCCGTTGCGCGTGCGCCTGGACCCAAGGACCGTGGTGGCCCAACAATGTGCGTTCATCCAGCAGGACGCCGCACGCCTGCGCGAGCATGCCTACCTCGGCCATTCGCAGATCCGCGCAGTTGGCGGCTTAGGCGAACTATTCGACACCGTACTGGCGTTCGAGAACTATCCCGCCGGCGTTTTGAGCGGCAATCACGAGCTGGTCGCAGGCCCGGCGACATTCCGCTCGCCGCAGTTTTGGAGCCGGGCCCATTTCCCAGTCGTCATCCAAGCCGAACTTTCCGAAAACGGGTTGGCACTGACGATAGCGACCAATGATGAGCATGCACTGGGTGAGATCAGCGCTGAGACGCTGGGCCGGCGTCTGCTGGTGATAATGCAGCGGCTGTTGGAGATGTGGGACCGTCCACTGCGGGACGTGAGCGCCCTGTTCGACGACCAGCCCATGGGTGATTGCGCACCATCGGAACCCGCTTACCTCACCACGATCGGTAACCTCGCCGCCTTAACCCAACCGCTGCCCGAGCTGTCGCTTCCGGTGTTGTTTGCCGCTCAGGTGGGGCGCTCGCCGGACGCGGTTGCGTTGGTGTTTGAGGGGCAGTCGTATAGCTATCGGGAGCTGGATGAGGCTTCGAATCGGTTGGCGCACTTGCTGGTTGGTTACGGGGTGGGTGCCGGCGATGTGGTGGGGTTGTTGGTGGAGCGCTCCGCCCACGCGATCACGGCGATCTTGGCGGTGCTCAAAACCGGGGCGGCGTATCTGCCGATCGATCCCGCGGTGCCCGAGGCGCGGATCGCGTTCATGCTCACCGATGCCGCACCGACTGTGGTGCTCAGCACCGCGGAGCTGCGCTGGCGGCTGGACGGGTTCGACCTGCTGGTTATCGATGTGGCGGATCCTGCGATCCGCACGTGCCCGGCCACGGCGTTGTCGGCACCGGACCCCGACAATATTGCGTACGTCATTTACACCTCGGGTACTACGGGTGTCCCGAAGGGGGTGGCTATTAGCCACCGCAATGTGAGCCATCTGTTGGATTTGTTGGATGCCGATGTGGTCGGGGCGGGGCCGGGGCGGGTGTGGAGTCAGTGTCATTCGTATGCGTTCGATTTTTCGGTGTGGGAGATCTGGGGTGCGTTGTTACGTGGGGGCCGGCTGGTGGTGGTGCCGGAGTCGGTGACCCGCTCGGCCGAGGAGTTGCTTGCGTTGTTGGTCGCCGAGCGCGTAAACGTGTTGTCCCAGACCCCGTCGGCGTTTTACGGGTTGGTGGCTGCTGATGCGGCACATCCGGAGCTGGGCTCGCAGCTGCAGCTGGATGCGGTGGTCTTTGGTGGGGAGGCGTTGGAGCCGCACCGGTTGGGGGCGTGGCTGGCTAGGCATGGCGACCGGCCGCGGTTGGTCAATATGTATGGCATCACCGAGACCACCGTGCATGCGTCGCTTCGTCCGATCGTGGAGCACGACGCTGATAGTGGTGTGAGTCCGATCGGGGTGCCGCTGAGCACTCTGGCGTTGTTTGTGGTGGATGGGTGGTTGCGTCGGGTGCCGGTGGGTGTGGTGGGGGAGTTGTATGT
>NZ_OCVX01000040.1 GCF_900232995.1 Mycobacterium simulans | reverse complement strand
CTTTTATCTGGATGCGTGAACAGCTGGCGCTGTGTATTGGCCTGCGGCGGCGCGGCTGAATACAGATTTTAAGACTTCCCCGTAGCGGGTTACGGACTCTCGTGCGATGGGATTGTTCGGGAAGGAAATCATCAGCGAGACTTCGTCGAAGAGGCGGATTACCGACATATACAGGTATGCCGGGCTCCTGCCGTCGTTGTAGGCGGTTGCATTTGATCCTGCCAATGCGGTAGCGACCACTGCGGAAAGTGGGGGGAGGCCGACGTCCATGTAGTTCATCATGAAGAACTGCGATCCATACTTTGGCAGCCAGGGCGCTAATTCTAAGACGCGGTCGAAAGGTATCTGGGCGAGGGTGATGTTCTCGTCGAATGACGCCTGAGTGGCACGGGCGGTCTCGAGGAAAGAGTTCGGGTCGACGGTCACGCTGAACGGGATTACCCCGGTGAACCAGCCCATTGTCATGTATTCTTCGGGCGTTTGGCGCTTATCGACTGGGGTGAGTCCGTAGTAGGTTTCCTGCCCGGTCAATTCGTAGTTTGCCAGGGCTGCGCAGGCGAACAAGCCACCGCTGAACCGAGCGCCCGCTGCGATGCAGTCGTCTTCGAAACGGGCTGTTTGCTCTGGGTCCATCAGCGGCACCACCATGAGGTCGCCGCCACAGAGCCTTGACTGCTCACCCAGCGGCAATGGGAAGTCCGCCGCGCCTCCACCGTTGGTCTCGGCGAACTCGATCCATTTGCGCACTTCCGGGGAATCCAGGGTCATGGATTCCGCGTGTGCCCGCTCCCGCATGCAGAAGTCCTCATGGCTGGCGGTGCCGGACAACATGATGGGCGGTTTGCCCGCTACCAGCGCCTGGTAATTCGCCAGAATCTCTACATACAGTCCGGTAATCAACGCCGGGTCGCAGTGGAGATGATCGACAAGTGCAAACAGAGTGCAGTAATCCTCATGCTGGATAAGGCCAAGCCTGAAGCAATCCCACTGCAAAGGATTCGGGGTGGATAAGACCAAGTCCCGCCATTCGGGCTGTGTCAACTCGCCATGCTGAATCGGAGCAAACTGGATGTCACGAGGATTGCTGATCCGGTGCCGAAGGATATTGTTGTCGTCCGTGACCTCAAACCAACTGCGGTAGGTTTCATGACGGCGAAGGTGCGAATTGATGACGTGCGTCATGGTGCGGATATCACACTTACCGGGCATCTCCCAGGAGCCCATGACCAGCCGGGAAAACTCTAGTCCCCGCTCCTGCTCGAACTCGAGAAATTTACGAATATGAGCAGCTTGCATCGAACTCGGCGGCGCCTCAACTACCGGTGCTTGTCGGGCTTTTGCCACCGAGGCAGGTGTTGGCTGCCACGTCACCACCGGACCCGGTCCAGGCTCCCAGTCATGGACTATTCCCACGCCAATACTGGTACCTGCTGAACCCCCACCTATGATCACGGTCCCTCCTCGATTTCCGGCCCTGCAGTGCAGTTGGCGCTTGGGTCCATTCCTACCTCACGAAGGTGCTGCAATGTCGCCTTTTGAGGTCAATTTGTCGTAAAGGCGGTCCGCCAGACCCTGGATGGTGGTGATGTCGGATGCACTAATGCGTATCCCGGTTTCGGCACCGATGTGGGTGCGCAGTTCCTGGCTACCAAGTGAGTCAAGGCCATATTCGGCCAGCATGCGGTCGGCGTCGATGGTGCGTCGCAGGATCAGGCCGATTTGCTCGGAAAGCAGGCGCCGTAGCCGCCCGGGCCACTCTTCTTGAGGCAGCTCGGCCAGCTCGGCCAGCAATTGGCTTGCGCCCGAACGCTGTTTGCCCAAAGACTTGAACATCTCCGCGAACGGGCTGCGCTGAGCAAAGGCCGTCAGCCAGGGTGATCCGATCAGCGGGGCGTAGCCGGTGTAGGCGCGGTTGTGGCGCAGCAACGCCTCCAACGCGTAGGCACCCTCCTCCGGAGCAATCGCGTCGCCGGCTTGCTCGGCAAACGTCGTCGCGCGACCAATCTCGGCCCACGGACCCCAGGCGATCGAGGTCGCCACAAGACCCTGTGATTTGCGCCACTGGGTAAACGCGTCCAACCAGCTGTTGGCCGCCGCATAGGCACCCTGACCCGGCGAGCCCACCAACGCCGCCGCCGAGGAGAACGAACAAAACCAGTCCAACGGCTGGCCGGCTTCCATCTTCTGCACGGCCTCATGCAGATGCCACGCACCGTGGACCTTAGGCGCCCAGTCACGCTCGATAAGGTCCTCGGTGATATTGGCCAACATGGCATCCTCAACCACCGCCGCCGCGTGCAGCACACCACGCAACGGCAACCCCGTAGCCGTGGCTGTTGCCACCAACCGCTGCGCCGTGCCCGCGTCGGCGATATCACCGCACTCCACCACCACATCAGCGCCGATCGCACGCACGAATTCGATGGTCTCCAACGCCTTTTGACTGGGCTGCGAGCGCGAACTCAGCACGATCCGACCCGCACCACCGTTGGCCATCTTCTCGGCCACAAACAAACCCAACCCCCCCAGACCACCAGTGATGATGTAAGACCCATCACCACGGAACACCCGGACCTGCTCAGGAGGCAACACCACACTGCTACGCCCCGCGTGCGGAACATCGAGAATGAGCTTGCCGGTATGTTCGGCCGCCCCCATCACCCGAATCGCAGTAGCCGCCTCGGCCAGCGGGTAATGCGTGCTTTCAGGGAGCGGCAACTGACCGTCTGCAACGCGTTGATACACCGTGGCTAGCAGGTCGCCGATCCCCCGCGCCTGGCTACCTGCCATCAGGGCCAGATCGACGTAATGGAACGAAATGCCGCGCCGGAACAGGGAAAGGTCCAATCGCGTGCTGGAGTAGATGTCGCGTTTGCCGATCTCGACGAAGCGGCCGCCCACGGCCAGCAGTTTGATCCCGGCGCGTTGTGCGGCACCGAACACCGAGTTGAGCACGATGTCCACGCCGTAGCCGTCGGTGTCGCGGCGGATCTGCTCGGCGAACTCCACACTGCGCGAGTCATAGACATGCTCAATCCCCATGCCGCGCAACAGGTCCCGACGCTTCTCACTGCCCGCGGTGGCGTAGATCTCGGCCCCGGCGGCACGCGCGATCGCGATCGCCGCCTGACCCACCCCACCGGTTGCCGAATGGATCAACACCTTGTCACCGGCCTTGATCCGAGCCAGGTCCTGCAACCCGTACCAGGCGGTGGCGCTCGCGGTGGTCACCGCGGCGGCCTGGGCATCGCTTAAACCCTCGGGCAGCTTAACGGCCATGCGGGCATCACAGGTGACAAACGTGCTCCAGCAGCCATTGGGCGACATGCCCCCGACATGATCGCCGACCTTGTGATCGCTGACCTCGGGCCCCACCGCGGTCACCACACCCGCGAAATCGGTACCCAACTGCGGTTGCTGGCCATCCGCGGTCTGGTACAGCCCGAACGTGACCAGCACATCGGCGAAGTTGATGCTCGACGCGCTGACCGCCACCTCGATCTGCCCGGGCCCCGGCGGCACCCGGTCGAACGCCGCGAACTCCAACGTTTGCAGGTCACCGGGGGTGCGGATCTGCAAACGCATCCCGGCCTCGGCATGGTCCACAACGGTGGTGTGGCGCTCCTCGGGCCGCAGCGGGGCCGGGGACAACCGGGCCGTGTACCACTCGTCATGGCGCCAGGCGGTCTCGTCTTCATCGATGCCCTGCAACAGTTGGCGCACCACCGACTCGGCGCCGGTGTGCTCGTCGACATCGATATAGCTGACCTTCAGGTGCGGATGCTCAGCACCGATCACCCGCAGCAACCCACGCAACCCACCCTGCTCCAAATTGGCACGGTCGTCGGACCGCACCGTCTGAGCGTTGCGCGTCAGCACGTAAAACCGGGGTTCTTGGCCCATGATCTCCGGGAGTTCGCGGGCGATGCGCACCACATGCTTGACGTATTCACCGCCACGCACCACCGACTCCGCATCCGGGTTGCCGTTGTGCGGCGCCGTAAGCACCACCACACCGCTAAACCCGCCAGTCTTGAGCTGATCACGCAGCCGCCCCGCCTGAACCCCATGATCGGCCTGAAACGGCCACGACATCGTCGTGCATTGCGCGTCGTGCACCTTCAACGCATCCGTCAACTCGGCGGCCACCAAATCGGCGGCATCACTGGTGCTGACCAACAGCCACGTCCCAGGCTCGGCGTGACTCTTCTCGGGCAGCTGACGCTGATGCCACTCGATGCTCAACAACCGCTCACCCAACACCCGATCATGCTCGCTACCCGGCGCGACACCGGTGCCCATCTGCAGCCCACGCACCGCCAACACCACGACACCGTGCTCATCCAACACATCCAGGTCGGCTTCCACACCGCAACCGCCCGCGGTCACCGTCGTCAAGCAGTACCGGGCGCCGCGCGCCGAGCCATAGGCACGCAACCGGCGCACACCCAACGGCAACAGCAAACCACCACCACTGACACCCTGCACGGCAGGATGGGCCGCCACCGACTGAAAACACGCATCCAGCAACGCCGGATGCACACCATAAGCACCCTGCTGCGCCCGAATCGAACCCGGCACCCCAACCTCAGCCAACACGCTCGCGCCACCCGTTTCCGGCGCCGTGTACACCGCCGCCAACCCAGTGAACGCCGGACCATACTGAATACCGTGCAGGTCAACCCCCTGCCGCAGATCACCACCGGTCACCGGATCCGGATGCTTACCCAGCAAAGCCGCAACACCCCACGCGGGCGGCCGATCACCGTCCTCGACAGCATGCAACACCGCCGAAGCCCGCCGCGAACGCTGCCCCTCCTGATCGGTCTCCACCACAAAGGCGACCACACCAGGCGCCTCCACCGTCGCACTCACCCCAACCGGGGTCTGCTCATCAAGCAACAACAACTGCTCAAACCGCACATCACGAACCTCGGACCCCACACCCAAACCCGTGCCCGCCGCGGCCAACGCCATCTCGCAATACGCAGCCCCCGGCAAAGCCGCCGTCCCATGAATGCGATGATCGGCCAACCACGGCAAAGCCGCGGTACCAACCTCACCCTGCCACACATGACGCTCCGGCTCCTCAGCCAACCGCACATGCGCCCCCACCAACGGATGCACCGAAATCGTCGACGCCCCATGCGCCCGCGAATCCTGACCACCAGGACTCAACAACACCCGACGATGCGCCCAAACCGGCAGCGGCGCATCCACCAACCCCCCCCCCGGATACAGCACCGAGAAATCCACCGCCGCACCCGCTGCATACACATCACCCACCAGCCCCCGCAACCCATACGGCAACGGTTGCTCACGCCGCATCCCAGCCAACGCAGCCACCGACATATCCAGACCGCTCGCGGTCTGATTAACCGCATGCATCAGCAGCGGCTGCGGCGACAGCTCAACAAAAACCCTGAAGCCGTCTTCGAGCGCGGCCTGCACCGCCGCAGTAAAACGCACCGTGTGCCGCAGGTTGTCCGCCCAGTAGTAGGCGTCGCAGTAGAGCTCCTCACAGGGGTCGAACGATGTCGCCGAAAAGTAGGGCACCTCCGGGGTCAGCGGGGTGATATCGCCCAGCACCTCAGACAACTCGTCAAGGATCGGATCAACCTGCGGCGAGTGTGACGCCACGTCGACGGCCACCTCGCGGGCCATCACATCACGCTCTTCCCAGGCCGCCACCAGATCACGCACCGTCTCAGTGGCCCCACCGATCACCGTCGACTGCGGCGAGGCCATCACCGCCACCACGACGTCGTCGATGCCACGGGCCATCAATTCCGAAAGCACTTGCTGGGCAGGCAATTCCACCGACGCCATCGCCCCACAACCAGCGATGCGGGTCATCAACTTCGAGCGCCGGCAGATCACCCGCACCCCGTCTTCCACCGACAGCGCCCCGGCAACCACCGCCGCCGCCGACTCACCCGACGAGTGACCGATCACCGCGCCCGGCCGCACCCCGTAAGACTTCATCGTCGCCGCCAGCGCCACCTGCATGGCAAACACGGTCGGCTGCACCCGATCAATGCCCGTCACCACCTCCGGTGCCGACATCG
>NZ_OCVX01000039.1 GCF_900232995.1 Mycobacterium simulans | reverse complement strand
CGGCGGGCCCGGCGGCGGGGGCGGGTGGTTGGCCGGCAACGGCGGGGCGGGCGGCGCGCCGGCGTGAGGTGGGCGACGGCCTCGTCGCTGATGTCGAGATCTTCGGTGTGCAGGGCGTCGAGTGCGTCCCCAAGGTAGGTTGTGGTCCACAACACCGCGGCGTTGGTCACCAGCGTGAGACAACACCGCGCCTGGTCGATCTGGTCGTCCAAGTGGCGTCGAACCTCCCCGGTTTCCCGGAGACTTAACCTATCTGGTATTGGCACCCTCGGGTTGGAGCTAGCCGGTTAGGGTTGCTGTTGCTGGCGGGCCTGCCAGGCAGCTTCGTACTCATCGGGCGAGTGCCCGCCGAGTCCGGCTTGGATGCGGCGTGGGTTGTACCAGCCGTCGATGTAGCGGAACAGCGTCGCCTGCGCTTCTGCTCGGGTAGCGAAACTGGTTGCGAGCCAGTAGATCAGCTCGACCAGGTCAGTAATTCGTACGGTGCCGCCGCTGTTGTCGGCCATCAGGTCGCTGAAATTGCGATTGAAATCGCCGATGTGACTGCCATCACACCGCATGCGCGTACAGTAACGCCGCAAGAAGATTGCTCCCCAGGTTGTGTCGCCCCGAGATGATGAGCTGATAGGAGCCACAGATGGCGTCTTTTGTCTTCGCAACCCCCGAGGCTTTCGCCGCGACGGTGCGGGATTTGACCGGTATCGGATCGGCGCTAAGTGCGGCCAACGCGGCGGCGGCAAGCTCCACGACGCAGGTGGTGGCTGCGGCCCAGGATGAGGTGTCGGCGGCGGTGTCGGGGTTGTTTGGCACCTACGCTCAGGAGTATCAGGCCGTCACTGCGCAGGTGGCGCGGTTTCATGAGCAGTTTGTGGCGGCGTTGACGTCGGGTGGGGCCATGTATGCGGCCGCCGAGGCCGCCAACGCATCGCCCCTGCAGACGCTGGAGCAGCAGTTTTGGGCATTGATCAACGCGCCCACCAACGCACTGTTCGGCCGCCCGCTGGCCGGCAACGGCGCCGACGGCGCGCCAGGGACCGGGCAAGCCGGCGGCACGGGCGGGCACGGCGGCGCCGGCTATAACGCGGCCACCGACCCGCTGGCACTGCCCGGCACGGCCGGCGGACAGGGCGGCCAGGGCGGCAACGGCGGGACAGGCGGCAACTCCAGTGGCGGTGGCACCGCCGGCAGCGGCGGCAACGCCGGGGGCGGCGGCACCGGCGGCAGCGGCGCTGCGGGCACCGCGGGCACGGCTAACACACCCACCGGTGGCACCGGCGGTAACGGCGGCGCCGGCGGCGACGCCGGAACCGCTGGAGCGGCCGGCACCGGCGGCAACGCCGGCGGCGCGGGCTTGGCCGGTAACGGCGGCAGCGGCGGCACCGGCGGACAGGGCGGCGCCGGCTATAACGCGGCCACCGACCCGCTGGCACTGCCCGGCACGGCCGGCGGACAGGGCGGACAGGGCGGCAACGGCGGGGCGGGCGGCACCGGCGGGACGGCCGGTGATGGCGGCAACGCCGGCGACGGCGGGGCTGGCGGCGGCGGTGCCGCCGGTGGGATCGGCACCGGTGACGCCGGTGCTGACGGCGGCGCCGGTGGTAAGGGCGGTACCGGTGGTGACGCCGGCGGCGCGGCCGCCAACAACGGCAACGGCGGGAAGGGCGGCGCCGGCGGAGCCGCCGGCGCCGGCGCCACGGGCACCTTCGACGGTGGTGACGGCGGGCTGGGCGGCAACGGTGGTGACGGCGGGGTGGCCGGCACGGGCGGCCTCGGCGGTACCAACGGCGACGGCGGGGCCGGCGGTAACGGCGGCGCCGGCGGGAGCGGCGCCGCGGCCACCTTGGACGAATCCCCCGGCGGGTCCGGCGGCAACGGCGGCGGCGGCGGCAACGGCGGGGCGGCCAGCGGCGTCGGCGCTACCGCCGGCGCGGGCGGCAATGGCGGCGCCGGCGGCGCCGGCGGCACTGGCGGCCCTGGGCCAGTGAGCGGCGGTGCCGGTGGTAACGGCGGCGACGGCGGGGCGGCCGGGGACGGCGGCAACGGCACCGACGGCGCCAACGGTGGCCTAGGCGGCAACGGCGGCATGGCTGGTGATGGTGGTACGGGTGGCGTCGGTGACGGCATCGGCGGCCGAGGCGGCATGGGCGGCCGGGGCGGCGACGGCGGCGACGGCGGCAACTCCGATGGCACCGGAATCAATGGCACCGGTGGCGACGGCGGAGACGGCGGCAGGGGCGGGGACGGCGCCGACCTCGGGGCCCTCGCCAACACCAGTCTCTACGGCGGCGGGGGCGGCGGCGGCGGAGCCGGCGGCAAGGGCGGCAACGTCGGCACCGGCGGGATTGGCGGCGGCGGTGGCAGCGGCGGTGACGGCGGCAGCGGTGGTGATGGCGGCAACGCACACAACGGCAACCCGCCCTCTAGCCTGGGAACTGGCGGCTTGGGCGGTGGCGGCGGCACCGGTGTGGCCGCCGTTGGCGGCGTCGGAGGATCAGGCGGCGCCGGCGGCGGAGGCGGCGGAGGCGCCTCCGCCACAAGCAATTTCGGCTCTAAGGGCGAGGCCGTCGGCGGTGGCGGCGGTGGTGGCGGTGGGGCCGGCTCAGCCGCTGGCACCGCCGGCACCGGCGGTGACGGAGGCGACACCCTGGCCACGGTCGGCGCTGGCTCCGTCGCCGCTACGGGCGGCACCGGTGGGTCAGGCGGCAATGGCGCCGGCGGCGGGGGCGGCGGCGGCAGCATCGCCAACACCGCTGACGGCACCGGCGACGGTGAAGACGGCGTCGGCGGTGCCCTCGGCGGGGCAGGCGGCGACGGCGCCAATCTCGACACCTTCGGCAACGACGGAGGCGCCGGCGGCGGCGTCGGCATCGGCGGCACCGGCGGCAGCGGCGTTAACGGCATCAACAACGGCAGCAATGGAATGTCCATTTAGCACGGAATAACACCGTCGCCGTCACTCGATCCGCCTTAACGGCCTCGGCAAGATCTGCTGCCGACACCGATTAACGATCGGAGACTCCCCCACCGAAGCCCAACGGCAGCGGTCTGACATAGGGACAAATGTAGGGTCACGTCGCAGTACTGGGTACTGCGCCGGCTTTCGCTGGCCGTGGCCAGGGCGATCGACGCACTCCGCACGACCGCGGCCGAAGCCGCGCTCATCAAGGGAGATGGGCATCCGGTTCGAACCGGATGTAGTGAGCGCGCTGCGGGAGTCATTGAACCGTGAGCTCGTGTGCGGCCTGGAGCCAGCGCGGACACGGTAGTTGTTCGAACGGTTGTTACGCCGCGCCGTGCTGGACTCGCAATCAGGCCGCGATACCGAGCTGCTGGTTGATCTGCGGGAGGTATCGCAAACCGTCCAGGGTGAGCAGAACCCAGTCGTGAATTTGGCCGTTGGCCAATACGAAGCTGATCGGGGCCCCTGCCACTACGGCTGCTTGCTGCAGGACAAACACGTCGGGTGCGAGTATGTCCAGGTTGCCCGCATAGACATACGTCGGCGGGAGTCCGCTAAGTGACCCATACAGCGGGCTCACCAGAGGGTCGTTCACCGCAAGATTGCCTGCCCACACCCTGCCGATCTGTTGCGCAGGCCCTACCGGGAGCAGGGGATCCTGGACGAACGCAATATTTGGATTGGTCATGCCTACGTCCAGCCATGGGGACAGCAGAACCATTGACGCCGGTACCTGGTTACCCTGGCTCACCATGTACTGGACGGCGGCTAGTGCGAGGTTGCCGCCCGCGGAGTCACCGATCACGCTGACGTTCGAGGCCCCGTGTTGAGCGATTTGCGTGGAGATGAGTCCAGCCATCGCGGGTACAACGACGCCGGCCGTACCTCCTTCCTGCAGCAACGGGTAGATCGGCACCTGAACGGTCGCGCCGGTCTGGTGGGCCATCCATGAGTAATTAATCCAGTGGAGGAATGACGGCGGAAAGATAAACGCACCACCGTGAATGGCAACCACGTATTCGCCGGTTGGATAAGCCGGCGTGATCTGCACGACGCTCATCCCCTCATATGTCGTGTACTGGACCGTTTGCCCCAGCAGCAAATTCAACAACGGTGGCGGAGAGTTGCCGATAAACCATGACAGTGGCGGAATGTCGCTGGCAATCAGCGCTAAAAGTGGGCTATTTGGCACTGCAAGTTGAGTTTCGAGTCCGGACAGGGCCAGGAGGGGCTTTACCGGGTACAGCGCAGCGGTTTCTAATCTGTTTGCCAGTGACGGTAGGCCGGTGAAGGTCCCGTCCTGCGTTGCCGGGAAGGGCGGCGCAGCCGGCACCCCGAAGATCTCGGTGAAGAACGTGTTGGACACCCCGGTGAATCCGGTGGCCAGTGCCGTGGGGGTCTGCTGAACAGCTCTGGCGAATTCGCCTGGCAGATTTTCCAGCGCCTGCCCCCACGACCCCAACTGCGCGACCGTTGCCGACGCACTGGAGTGATAGCCGATCATCGCGGCGACATCCTGAGCCCACATCTGCTCATACGCAGCCTCGGCGGCCGCGATCGCCGGGGCGTTTTGGCCGAACAGGTTCGAGATCACCAGCGACACCAGCTGGCCGCGATTGGCGGCTATCAGTCCGGGGTGCACGATCGTTGCCAGCGCTGCCTCGTATGCGATGGCCGCCACCCGGGCTTGGGCTGCTGATTGTTCGGCTTGAGCGGCTGCCCCTCCCAGCCAGTCCACATACCGGGCGGCCACGGTCGTCATGGACACCGACGCCGGGCCTTGCCAGGCCTGGCC
This sequence comes from Mycobacterium simulans, assembly GCF_900232995.1. Lineage (GTDB taxonomy): Bacteria > Actinomycetota > Actinomycetes > Mycobacteriales > Mycobacteriaceae > Mycobacterium > Mycobacterium simulans. The sequence goes on along the minus strand of NZ_OCVX01000039.1, from coordinate 16,294 downwards.
CGCCAGGTCTGAGATTGCCAACCTGAATGCGGTCACCGCTGAGCTCAACTCACTGCCGACCCCGTCCCAGGCAGCCGCCGCCTCCAGCATCGGCACCGGACCCGGTCCGTCAAGCAGCAACAGCGAATTGACCTCAGGCGGCCACACCGAAAAGCTCATTAAGGCTCCCCTCGATCAGCCCTTAAGCAGCCCCATTCCAGGAACGTACATCCTTCACGCCATAGAGGAGGCGTTTCCTGAGCCGTCGCTCCGTCAGTTGTCGACGTCAACGAGCGGGCGCTGAAGATGAATTGGTCAGAACTAATGGTTCTGGCCGGCAACGGATTCTCAGTGAAGCTGCCGGGAATCGAAGCCGAAGATCGTTCGGCTGACCTGGGCGAACGGCTGACGCGTCAACACGGCAGCTCTTGGACTTTCACGGTCCAAGGGCTCTCGATGCGAGCCCATGCGAGACAGATGCACGAGCGCGGCGTCGGCGGGCCTAGCTGAGGGAGTGCGACAATCGTGTTGGCGAAGGAGTTTTCCAGCCGCCCGGTCGGCACTGTGGCGCACCCGCATACGCCGCGCGAGCCAGTGTCACAGAGCTTCACCAATGTCGGGAAGTAAGGCGATGTCCTCTGGCTGGCCATCACGGAAAAGACTGGCGAGTTCACGCACCCGCCTCTTCGCCCAGCCAATATCGATTCGACTCAATACCTGGTACTCGTATTTAAAGCGTTCTGCCCGATCCCCCACCCATTTCGCCGCCTGCCTTGAAACCACGCCTTCCGCGTACCAGTAGAGAAGGTCATCGAGGTTGCCTACCCGGTCGAAGCCGAGATTTTGAGCGCGGCGATGGCGAGGAGTGATTCACCGGTTCCGGTGGGCTCGCCGCGTTGATTCGTGCAGATGGGGATGACCCAATCCGCGCCACATCCGACGCCGCCGCGGCCATCGACTCCCGCGCCACACTCGCAAAACGACATCTCAAACCTCCCACAACCCGCACGACAGTCCCGGTCACAGCGCGCAAGCCGACCCACCCGCCATGGCAATCCAGCAGTCCGTCACTCGGTGATTCACAACCCAAGCAGCGCTGTGCCGGACGCACGCCCATCCCTGGGCACGGCGGCAACCGCGAAGCTAGCGCTTGCCGGAATGAGCCTCGACTGCCCACACAATTCGGCCGACCTCTGGCCAGCCGACGTCCGGGCCGTTAGCCCCCGATACCCGCAAAGAACTTCAGCATCGCGGCGTTGACCGGCTCCGGCCGCTCGAAGAACCCGAGATGACCGGCATCGGGTATCTGCAGATACCGGCCGTTGGGCAGGGCATCGGCGACTTCGCGTCCTAGGTACGGCGGGGTCACCACGTCGTCGGCAAAACCGATCACCAGCGCCGGTGCGGCGATGTTGCGGTAGGCGGGCAGCCGGTTGGTCGTCGGCGAGACCTCCAGTTGGGCATAAAAGCCCGGGGTGTACTTGGTCGGCCACATGGTGAACATCGCGATCCAGTCGCCGGCCGCATTGTCATCGTTGAGGGTCTTCGGTGAAAAGTTTTCCAGCATACGGATTTTCGCATCGTAAGCCGCCGGCAGCGTGACGCCGGCCGCATTGAGGTCGTACTCGGCTTTGCGGAAGAACTCGCGGCTGCGGTCCAGCCTGCCGCGGGTGGCCATAAGCACGGCCGAGTGGACCAGCTCCGGCCGCACCACCATGAGCTCCTGGGCGATAAACGAGCCCATCGACACGCCGACGATGCGCGCCGGCGCGATGTCCAGCGACTCGATCAGCTCCGCGGTGTCGGCGACCATGGTTTGGGTGGTAAAGCCTTCGGCGTTCTCGGTGGCCCCGATCCCGCGATTGTCGAAGGTGACAACGCGATACCCGGCGGCCAGAAAGGCCGGCAGTTGATGCGGGTGCCAGGTGCGCCCGGGGCCGCCATGGCCGGCGATGAAGACAACGGGTTCACCGCTGCCATGGTCTTCGTAAGCCAGGTTGATCACCCGAGAGACGCTACAGCAGCGGGTAACACGCCTTGACCCGATCGATCCACCACTGCCGGCGGCCCGGCGGCGCGGCCAGCGCGTCCAGCCGCGCAGGGTCGGGCGTCACCGGGCCGACCGCCAGCTTGCCATCGACGGGCACGGTGAACTCGGAGGCCGGGACGACGTCTTCGACGAACAATCCGCCGGTGCCCAGTCCGCAGGCGTGGCGGAGCGCGGGTAGGGCTGCGGCGGCGGTCAGCCCGGCGGCGATGCCGACGGCCGAGTCGAGCGCGCTGGATACCACGACCGGGATGTCGATCTGCGTCGCGATTTCGATCAGCGCCGAAACCCCGCCCAGCGGAGCCACTTTCAGCACTGCGATGTCGGCGGCGCCCGCGCGCACCACGCCCAGGGGGTCGTCGGCCTTGCGGATGCTTTCATCGGCGGCGACTGGGACATCGACCCGTCGGCGCAGGTCGGCGAGTTCGTCAACGGTGGCGCAGGGTTGTTCGAGGGACTCCAGGTTGCCGTCGGCGGTCAGGGCGGCGGCTGCCTGCACCGCTTGTTCGACAGTCCAGCCGCCGTTGGCGTCGACCCGCACGGTTTCCACCAGTTCGCGTACCGCGTTGACGCGATCGACGTCGTCGGCCAGGCTTTGCCCCGGCTCGGCAACCTTCACCTTGGCGGTGCGGGCGCCAGGAAACCGGGCCAGCACTTCGGCCACCTGCGCCGCGGCGACGGCGGGCACGGTGGCGTTGATCGCGACGTGGTCGCGCCGCATCGGGGGCGGCTGACCGTAGGCGGTCTCGATGCCGGAGGCGAGCCAGTGCGCGGCCTCGTGCGGACTGTATTCCACGAACGCTCCGAACTCGCCCCAACCGACTGGGCCGTCGATCAATGCCACTTCCCGGGTGGTGATGCCGCGAAACCGCACTCGCATCGGCAGCGCCACGACATGCAGACGGTCCAGCAGGTCGGGCAGCGTCGGTATCACTGGTGATAGACCTGGCGGCCCGCGAGAAACGTTGCGCGCACATCGAGATCGGCGATCTCGTCCGGCGGCACCGTCCGCGGATCCGCGGACAGCACCACCATGTCCGCGTACTTGCCGACCTCCAATGAGCCGATCACGTCGTCGGCGAACAGCTGCCAGGCCGCGTCGATGGTCTGGGCGCGGATCGCCTGCTCGACCGTCAATCGCTCCTCGGGAGCCAGCACGCGGCCGCTCGGTGCTATCCGGGTTGCGGCGACGCTGATGTTGCGCAGCGGTTCCTCGGGTGTGACCGGCGGATCGTTGTGCAGCGAAATGCGCATACCGGCGGCCACCGCGGACCCGGCCGGCATCCAGCGCGACCCACGCTCCGGCCCGAACAGACCGTCAACGATGACATCGCCCCAGTAGTGAATCTGGTCGACGAACAGGCTGCAGGTGACGCCCAGCTCGACGGCTCGCCGGAGTTGGTCGGGCCGGATGGCGCCGACGTGTTCGAGTCGCAGTCGGTGATCGTCGCGTGGATGCTGACGCAGCGCCTGCTCATAGACGTCGAGGATGGTGTCGACGCCGGCGTCGCCTTGCACGTGACAGGCGATCGGCCAACCCAGCGGGAAGTAGGCACCGACGATTTCGGTCAGCTGTTCACGGGTGTAGTTGGCGCATCCGCAGGAACCGGGCGCGATGCCGGCCGTGCGGGTGGCCGCGGTGTCCAGGTAGGGAAAGGACAGCGCGATATTGCCGATCCACGGCGAGCCGTCGACCCAGATCTTGATGCCGACCTGGCGCAGCATGTCGTCGCCCTGGCCGGGCGTCGCATCGGTGGACATTTGGGGATTGGAAATCTCGTAGGTGCGTAGCCGAACCGTCAGCTCGCCGCGAAGCTGCTCCACCAACGGCCGAAATGCCGGATCGAAAGCCATCTCCGAGCAGGTGGTCAGGCCCGCGCGGTTGAGCCGAGCGCATTCGGCGCGCAGCATGTCCGGATAGTCGCTGGGCTGGATGGCACCGGCCAGCAGCGGGAACACCGCGCCGATTTCCTCCGCGGTGCCATCGAGTTCCCCGTTGGCATCACGGCCGTAACTGGCGCCCTTGGGATCTGGAGTATCCCGAGTCAACCCGCCCCGCCGGGCTGCGTGCGAGTTGAAGTAGGCCTTATGCCCGGAGTTATGAATGATCACCAACGGCCCATCCGGCGCGATGTCGTCGAGCCAGGTCAGCGTCGGCTCCGGAAGGCCGGACTGCAGCAGCGCATCCCAACCGTTGAGGTAGGCACCGGCCGGCCCTCGTTGTGCGGCCTCGCGACGGATCACGTCGACGACCTTGTCAGCGCTGCGCACGGTAACCGGGCGGATATCGACGATCCGGTCCGACAGCGCGATGGCCTCCATGAGCGGATGACCGTGTGCCTCAACGAATCCCGGCATGACGCAGCCGCCGCCAACGTCGATGGTTCGAGTGTTCGGACCGATGAACCCGGCAATGTCGGCACCACTGCCTATCGCGACGATCCGGCCGTCGGTGACGGCAAGCGCCTCGGCCGTCGGCCGTGCGTGGTCGACGGTGAGCAGGCTTCCGGTAATGACGAGGTCAGCATCAGCCATAGGCAGATACTCGCTCAACGCAGACGCGAAGTCGACACGGCTCAGGCACCGGCCGCCACCCTAGCGCCACCGTGGCCCGGCGGCTCGGCTCACGTTTCGCGTCGACCGGCCGCACCCGATAGTTGCCGAACAACGCGGAGAGCACCACCCGCATCTCGAACAGCGCGAACGCCGCGCCGAGACAACGCCGTACGCCGCCACCGAAAGGGATCCACGTATAGGTCCCGGCTCGCTCCGCGAGGAACCTCTCCGGGCGAAACTGTTCCGGATCGGGGTAGATTTCCGGACGTCGGTGCATCAGATAGACCGAGGCCACCACCGTCATGCCGGCCGGCAACTGCACGCCACCGATTTCCATCGGTGCCTTCAGCCGCCGCGGGATCAGCGAGAATACCGGCAGCAAGCGCAGTGTCTCCGTCACGACGGCGTCGAGGAACTCGTGCCCGCCTGCTTGGAATTCCTCGATGACTCGGAAATGGACATCGGGATGGCGGACCACCCGCTCCGCCGCCCACGCGAGCCCGGTAGCCGTGCTTTCGTGACCCGCCAACAGCAGCGTCATCAACTCATCACGGATCTCGACATCGCTCAGTGGCTGGCCATTCGCATGCCGGGCGCGCAACAGCATGGACATCACGTCGTCGCGCGCATCCAGGTCGCCCTCCCGACGTCGGTCATGGATCTCGGCGGTGAGCAAGCGGTCGACGCCGCTGAGCAACTTTCGGGTCAGCGCCGCCCTCATCCGCTCGGGGCTGAGGACTAGCAAGAGAAGCCGGCCTGGGCCACCCGCCGTCGTCGTCAGCACGCGCACCAGTTCCGCACGCAGCTGGTCGAGGCGCCCATCCTTCGAGAACCCAAATACCGCGCGCAGGATGATCTCCAGCGTCAACGCCTGCATGCGGGAGTGCAACAGCACCGGCTCGTCTCGGGGCCAGCGGGCGATCTCATTCTCGGCGATGGCGGTCATCGTGTCCGCGTAGCACTGCAAGTGGTTGCCGCGAAACGGCGGCACTAGCAGTTGGCGCTGTTCCCTATGCGCGTCATCGTCGAGAAGGAGCACCGAGTTGGCGCCGACCACCGGCAGCAGAACGCGATTCGCCACCCCGGCCTGCATCAGCTCGGGCGGCGCCGTGAAAACCTCTCTAACCGCGTTCGGATGGGACACCATCACCCAGGTCCCCTCACCGGCCAGCCTCATCGTGAATATGTCGCCGTAGCGCGCCGCCGAACGCTCCATAAATCGCCACGGGCTGGTTATCCACGCGGCGGTCTGAACGCTGACGGGGAGTCGAGGGCCACCTGGAAGCGTGTCGATTTCCAAGCAATTACCTCCATCTCGGATACAGGTAGAACAGGTAAGAAATGTGACTCACACACTTACCGGGATCCGACCCCCGGTCAACCCGGCTAACCCCCACTCTGACCATTTCGCGCCTTCGCCTACGTGCCACCTACACCTGCTAAATACCGGGCAGCAGGGGGGACGATGCACCTCGGGTCCAACTACCGTTTGTGACGACCAGGGGTTCGAATATCCCGCTCTTTTGGCGACTATCCAGGACCCGCGAAATCAACGAAAGAAGATCGACATGAACGCTGCAAATTCCTTCGACCGCATCGATAACATCCTCATCCCCACCTGCTCCGATGAGGCATTGGAGAGCGCCGGCGGCATGGCCGTGGTAGCCGCCATGACAATATTGACTCCGACAGCTAAGTGAGTCGCTAGCGACCATCGAAATCGACTGTGGGAAGCAACTTCTCAGTAGTTGAGCGGCGCCTGTCCCGGCAAGAACACGGCCGGGCCAGGCGCCTTCAACACGCTGCCGTTTGGCGTAAGGCGGGAGAATGAGATGGACCCTTCCTACGAGCACCTCGTATATCGCGCTGCAACGATCGACGAGTTGCTGTCCGACGCATTCGAGCAATTGCCCGGCCAAAAAAGCGACAGCGATTTGGCCGCCCGTCGTCTCGCGGCATGGTGCCGGTCGTCGGCCAGTGGCGACTGGTCGCTATTCGCTCGCCGGCTAGCACGGGATGGCCTGTCGATCGAGAGCGTGTTGGCAAGGTTCGCCACCGTCCGTCGCAACACTTCCCAACCGGCACCGACGTGGATCGACGACGCTGTCTGGATTGGCGAAGCGTTGCATAGTCCCGCCAAGTCCGCCCCGAAACCCCTTGCGCCCGATGCGGAATCGTGTGCCTTCGAAGATCTGCTGGAACCGGTGGTCCGCGGCGCGGAGGCACGTCTTTGGTCGAAAGTTGACAATCACGTGTTGGCCATCGTGGGCGAGCGTGCGCGCGCATGCCTGCGCCGTTCACTCATGGTTGAACTGTCAAACCTGGTGGCTCCCGCGATATACGAGCGTTTCGCGGCGGCCCGCAATGACGTTCGCTACGAGGCGTTCGTTGCTGACATGAAGGTCCGCGGATTTCGTCGCCTGTTCGACGACAAGCCTGTCCTGCTGCGCCTGATCGCCTCGCTCACCCGGCAGTGGATCGACACGTCGGCCGAGCTGATCACGCGGCTCGATGCGGACTTGCCGGCGATCCGTTGTGGGTTGCTTGCGGCCGAAACCCGTTGCGAAATAACCAGTATCGATGCTGACCTCTCCGATCCGCACAACTTTGGCCGCACCGTGCGGATTATCGGCTTCGACGACGGGTCGCGAATCGTGTACAAGCCGAAGGATCTTGCCGTCGACGTGGCGTGGTACACGCTGATCGAGAGACTGAACCGCAGCGCCCCGATCGAACTCCGCGCGCCCCGCGTGTTATCCTGCGCGGGCTACGGCTGGACCGAGTTCATTGATCATACGAGTTGCCCAGACCCGCATGGCTTTCGGAGATTTTTCCGGCGCGCCGGAGCGTGGCTGGCGCTCTTCCACTGCTTTGCCGGCATTGACATGCATCAGGAAAACATCATCGCCGCCGGTGACCATCCGGTACCGATCGATCTGGAGATGATCCTTCAGGCCGCCGAGCCACCTGGTCTAGACGCCGACGAGGGTGTGGGACGCGCATTCGACGCCGCGATGGAAAAGCTGCGCGACTCGGTTCTGGCGACGGGCCTGCTTCCGACCTACGGCAAGCATTCCGACAGCGTCGTCTCGATTGGCGGGGTGGCCTCGAATGCCACTCCGCGGTTCAAGCTGACCTGGACAGACATCAATTCCGACGAGATGCGGCCAGCGAAAGTTGCTGATATCGACACCATTTCAAACTTGCCGCACGCGCAGGGCCGCCATGCCCAGCTCGGTGACTACATCGACGACTTCAGGTCCGGATTTACCGATTACGCGATGTTTCTGCAACGGCAGCGCCCGGACGACCTTTTCGGCGGGTTCGCCGGATTGACGGTCCGCAGGGTCGCCCGACCGACGAGGTTCTACTACATGTTGTTGCAGCGCCTCAAAGATCACCGCACGATGGACGACGGCATCATGTGGTCCGCCCAGGCGGATTTCGTCGCTCGGCTGGCGGACTGGCAGGACGACTCCGACCCCATGTGGCCGCTGCAACGCCTCGCGCGCGCGGCCGGCGTGGAGTTGAATGTGCCCCATGTTGTGATGGCCAGCGACGGCCACGAGATCCGAGATGCGGCCGGAACCTCGATCCCGGTAAAGGGGATGTCGGGCCTCGACCGGGCGCGCGCCCGCGTGCGCAACCTCGACGAAAACGACATCGCCTGGCAGGCCGAGGTCATTCGACAGAGCACCGCCAGCCTGGGCGCATCGGCTGGCGCAGAGCCCAAGCGCGAGCTGCGGGCCGTCATGACGGTCGCACCTAGCCGCGAAGTCTTCACAGCCGAAGCCGACGCCGCCGCTCGCACGCTATTCGACCACGCCTTTTTCGGGGAGTCGGACGCGGCCTGGATCGGCCTCGACTGGCTCGGCGACTCCGCGGTGTCCCATCTTGTTGCGCTCGGCGACGACCTCTACAACGGCACCTGCGGCATCGCGCTATTCCTGGCTGCGCACGCCGCCGTCGCAAACGCCGAATCGTCGATGACCCTTGCCATCGCTGCCATTTCCCGGCTCCGCGAAACCATACGAGGCCGCAATCCCTCGAAGATCGCTCGCATGCTCGGTCTCGGCGGTGGACTCGGTCTGGGATCGATCGTCTACAGTCTCGCGGTAATCGCGGCGCTGCTCGATAACGACGATGTGCTGTCCGACGCTGCGAGGGCGGCGCAGTTGATTACCCCAGACGTCATTTCAGCGGATCGGCAGCTTGACGTTCTGGCTGGCAGCGCGGGCGCCATCTTGGGACTGCTTCGGGTGTACCGCCAGACCGGTTCCGGCGATCTACTTGAACGCGCAACTAATTGCGGGCGGCATCTGCTGACCGAACACCGCGTTGGCACCCTAGGCCAGCGCAGCTGGCCAGCGCCCGGTTCTGGCAGCGCGCTCAGCGGGATGTCGCACGGCGCGGCGGGATTTGCCTACGCGTTGGGCGCACTGGCCGCGGCCACTGGGAGTGCGGAGTTCGCAAGCGCAGCAGAGGAATGCATCGCCTTCGAGAACGCGACATTTGATGCCGAACATCGCAATTGGCCCGACATCGGCCTGGCCCGGGTGGCGATGACAAAACACACAGCGCTGGACGGCCAACTCATCCGCACCGACATCCGCCGCGCGCTCGCGGGGGCAGAGCGCGGATGGCCGGAACCGACCGACACGCTCAGCGGCGGGACACTCGCCAACATCGAATTCATGTGGGAAGCCGGCGGCTTGCTTGGCCGCGACGATCTCCGCGACAGCGCCCTACAGCGGCTGCTCGCAGTTACGCAAACTGCCCAGGCGTGCGGTGACTACCGATGGACCAGCGGAACCCGACCCTTCAATCTTGGTCTTTTCCGCGGAATCGCGGGCGTCGGATACACCATGCTGCGGCGGGTCGACCCTTCCCTTCCCAACGCCTTGATCTGGGAATGAACAAACAACTTGGGAGGGCCCGTTGACCTACGGGTCGACCTACCGTGGCGCTGGACAGGTCTTGGGGAAGTTGACTGGCTGAGCGAGCTTCTTCATGCCTTTTTTGTATTGCGCGCTGCCTGGCAGGTCGGGCGTTGCGGCGGACCATATCGTCGAGGTGCAGGTGGCGGTGTTGCACCCGCCGCCGAAGGTCAACGACTCGCCTGTGTTCACCGTGATGCATTGGCATTTCGCGCGGGCCGGGTTGGTGGGATCGATCTCGCACTCCACGTCAAGACAATTCGCCCACGGCACCCCCGAAGGACAACTCAGCACACCGAAGTTGGGGTTGACGTTGACCGTCGAAAATGCCGACCGCACTGTGGTTCCTGACTGGGCCCGCTCCGGGCAGGTCTTGAATCCGACCGAATAGCCATTGACAACAACACAGTCACACACCGAGATGGAGGGATCGGTCGCCGACGGAACACATGGCGCAGTCGTGCACAGTGCGAAGCTTTGATTGCATAGCCAGGCGCCGTCAACCTCCAGCGCATCGACATCCGGGGTCGCGGTGTTGTTGTGGCTGTTGTCGCAGGCGGCGACGGCCGAAAGGGCACCGGCGGAAGCCAAGCCGACCGAGGCGTGGCGTAGCAGTCTCCTGCGTGTGAACCTGGACTCCGCGGAAACCTGCGCCGCTCGCTCGACGAGGTCCCTGATCGCAGGCGCTCCGCTGGCCGCGGCCAGCCTTCGACCATCGTCGATGAGCACCGCGCTGGGTGTGGCGGTGATGCCGTAGGCGGCGAACGTCGCTCGCCGCTCATCGATAAGTTCCAGCGCCACACCGTGGTTGGCGGGACCACCGCTGATCAGGGCGACGGCGACGCGCCCGTCTAGGTCATGGTGCCATCGGTCCACCTCAGGCAGCAACGCCTCGCATGCCCCGCAGCCGGGTTGGGTGAAGACGAGCACAACCGGCCGGTGCGCTTGCGACAGTCTGGCCAGCGTCCACAGTTGCCCCCTGTGGTCCGGCAGCGCCAGGCCCGACGCGGCAGCGCCCGCGCGTGTCCTCCAGCGCCGGTAGGCGGCGGGGCCGATCCACAGGGCAAGCATGACGACCGCGAAAGCCGTTAGCGGTCCACGTAAATGACCGTTGAGTGCCACGAACGCGGCCAGCGACGCGAGGCATCCGTTCCTGGCCAGCGTCGGCCATCCCAGCGTCCCCGACGACAGCCGCCCGAAGCAATGGCATTCCAGGCGTCGACCGCGGGCGAGGTTCACCAGCACCGCCGCGCTAAAACCCGTCAGCGCGACCAACGCGAGGACCGCACCTTCATCAGGCCATGGCCCCGCTTGCAGTAGCACCACACCGAATTCGGTTGCGATGATTACCGGTCCCAGAATCGCGGCCGCGGGTCTTGGCACACCGAATGCCACGACCGCCCGGCGCACGCCGTCCCGATCCGACAGCTTCGCCACCGCGGCGAGTGCGAATATTCCCCCCAACAGAATTCGCGCTGCCAACATCATCACGTGCCGCTCACCTCCGGTCCTGATGAGCACAGCGCAGCCGCGCTGGCCCCCACACTCGACCCAACACGAACCCGGGCGAGTCGCTACTGAACGTGCTTTGCCAACACAACATAGACGCCCCGGGCGACATCCGAATCCCCGGCAGCAGGGGCCGCAATGTCCCCCGATCGGGGGACAACAAGAGGCGAGTCGATCCGGAGTGAATCCTGGCATTTGAGGGTGAATTCCGACCGCGAAAGCCGGGGGCGGATCCCGCCCTGGACACACTGAAAGCCTTCAGTTCACTAGGGCGCTTCCACTTTGGGTGCTGCGGCGATCGCAGTCAACGCGATTGGGACGTAAAGAGATCTCCACTAGCGTGGTGGCATCTGCCGTGGCCACGACTTCATGCTCGGCGGCCACCTCGCACCGTTGGCGGTGATCTTTTCCAGCTAGACCGGGTACGGCGCGTGCGCAGTTACATCGGCTTCAGCGCGTGGACCTTGCCATGCTCCGGGACTGCAACTCAGCTAACATTGTATTGAGTTCTTCTGCCGCCGCAGCAGATTCGGCGCTCAGCGATGTCCATGCGGCCGCTTGCAGGCCGGCGGTTCGGATCAGTGGGGCCGCTGGTTAGTGCTGCGCCGCGGCGGGCGGAATATCGCCGGCATGGTATGGGTCGGATAGTCTGCCTGCCGCGGCGCCAAGTGCGCTCACTCAATCAGGTCTGAGCAGAAGATACCGGTGAAGCCGTAAGGAACTGCATTCTCGGTGAAGAGCAGTTCGTGGGGCATCTTCTCGTTGAAGAGAAGTTCGTGGGACATGTGATCACCTCCATGGGGCACTGGCGTCCCTTGAAAGTAGACAGCGAGGAGGCAATCCAAATCCCTGGCAGCAGGAATCGCAATGTCCCCCAATGAGGGGATAGTCGCGTAACTAGGCCGACCCAGCGTGCCGACGTGGATGTCCGGCGGCTGCGACAGCGAGCAGGTAGCGGAGTTGTAGAACAGGTCCTCGGTCGGCACACCGTGCCTGGCCAATTCGATTCGGTCCAACGGGGGCACCTCGGCGCTCGCCGAAGAGGATTTTTGAATTGCTTCGCATCCGGTCCATGTAGGTTCAAATGCAGTCTTTGGCAAACTAATTCGTCCCGGTTGGCCAAGGCCTAGGCGGCGATGACGCGCTATTCGGAAAGTCGGGGTGGGGTGCGCATCGGCGAGTCGACCGACGCCGCCAGGCCAGGCGTGATGATCTTGACGACCGGAGCACAGCCCTCGGCAAAGCCGCACACGACCGCAAGCGGTTCGGCGCCCGATCCGGTGGCGATCGCGGTCGTCGCCTAAGCCATCAGCTCGGCCAGCGAGTCGGTGCAATCGATATGCCACGGCGTCGGTTCCGCGTTCGGCATCGCCTGCATGGATCGCCCGGCCGGGCCGTAGGTAAGCAGCCGGGCGACCCGCTGATAGATGGCTGCGGCAGATCCTCGTGAGCAGCGCCCACCCGCACGGCGCCGAAAGCCGTAGCGCTTTCGTCGTCTGAACCTCAAAGCAGTCCAAAACTCAAGCAGGACAAGGTATTGCACCCAAGGCCTCTGACCAGTGCATCCACGGTTACGTCAGAAGCGGCCGACCAGCTGCATCGCGCCCGACCATGACTACCGACGAATATCGCCGTACGCTACCCAGCTAGCTGGGTAGCTGGCGCTAGCCGTCTGTGGAACCGTAAAGAGGTCGTTTGTACGGGTTCGGCCTTGATTAAAGCGCAGGCCGCGCCGTTTCTGCGGCCAGGCGCACTGAGCCTGCTTATGCCCCGCGCGGTGAGAGGCCGCAGAGCTTCCGAAGTCCAAGCGGGCCGTTTGATGAAGGGGATAAAGGAGGTTAGGGATGATCGAACCTTACACGGTAGTGGGTTTAGTGCCCAATTTCTGGGGGATCCGCAGCCGTGCCGACATCACCAACAATCTCGATCATATCGAAGGCCTTGCGAAGGCGGCATTTTGGTTGGCGAATCTAGATATTCCGGTGCGTCTTATTGCCATTCCTGAAGGTGGTCTACAGGGATTCAACGACGAGATTCTTGACGTCGATCATGCCGAGTTCGCAAATACGTGTGCCATCGACATTCCCGGTCCGGAAACCGACCGTCTTGGCCAATTGGCGCGCAAATGGAATGTCTTCATCATGGCCCAAGCCAAGGCGCGTCACGAAGATTGGCCGGACCGGTTTTTCAATGTTGGCTTTGTTATCGATCCTGACGGCGCAATCGTTCTAAAGCACTACAAGATCTCTGCCTTGTTGCCGTGTGAACGATCGGTGTCTCCGCATGACGTGTTCGATTGGTGGATAGATAGACACGGTCGAACGCTGCAGGCGTTCTGGCCGGTCGCCGACACCGCTATAGGTCGACTTGGGATCATGATGGCGATGGAGGGTAACTATCCTGAAAATGGCCGCGGCCTCGCGCTTAACGGAGCCGAAGTAGTCTATCGCGCATCTCTACCCGCACCATTCACCCAGCATGATTTCTTTGAAATTTCGAACAGGGCGCGCGCGCTTGAGAATAACATGTATATCGTTGCCCCGAACATGAGCGGCTATTACTTGTATCCTGAGACCGCAGTTCCCATCGACGCTGAAGGTGGGCAGTCGATGATCGTCGACTATCGTGGTGCGATTATTGGTCGGCAACCGTATTCGAACAACTCGACTTTTGTTACAGGCACCATCAATATCGAGGCATTGCGTCACCATCGCGAGAATGCTCAAGTCACAAACTGGCTTAAAGATATTCGCTCGGAATTGGCCCAAATAATCTATGAACGGCCAATTTATCCCAAAAATCTCTATGCGGATCGCATCCCAGGAAGGCACGCCGAGTACAAACAAGAGGTCATCGATCGACAGGTTATGCTGATGCAAGAACTTGGCATTTGGAAGGCGCCCTCGCGCAGTTGACGCCCCTTGGGCGGCCGCCTGGTCATTTTCGGGCGAGGAACCACGCGCCGCGACAGTTTGCTCGTTGAGGGCGCCCGGCTAGGCCAGCCGATTCCCAAAGACCTGGCAGGCGCGGCCCATTCGCACCGTGTTGCTGCGGTGGCCTCTGGCCGATTCGTCGAACTGAATTCAGCATCGAAATTCGCCCAAACCGAATACACAAGAACACAAGAACTGGAGCCCGTGATGAGCACAATGCGTACCCATGACGACACCTGGTAGGGCTTGGTGCACGACACCTGGGACGTCAGGACCAGCGTCGGTACCACCGCGGTGATGGTGGCGGCTGCCCGAGCCGTCGAAACCGACGGACCGGATCCGTTGATTTACGATCCCTACGCCAAATTGCTGGTTATGAACGCGGGTGCCGGCGCCATATTGAATTTGATGCTTGATGAGTCAATGCTGGCGAAGATGGAAGCCATCGACGCCGAATTGGCGGCGAGCGTTCAGCATACGCGCGTCTACCAGGCGGTGCGGACAAATTTCTTCGACACCTACTGTAATAGCGGGGTCGCCGACGGCATCCGCCAGATTGTGATCTTGGCGTCGGGACTGGATTCGCGTGCCTATCGGATGGACTGGCCTGCCGGCACCACCGTGTATGAGATCGATCAGCCCAAGGTGCTTGCCTATACGTCCATGACGCTGGCGGAAAAGGGCGAGACGCCGGCGGCGGATCGCCGTGAGGTGCCCATCGACCTTCGTCAGGACTGGCCGGGCGCGCTATGTGCGGCGGGCTTTGACCCGGCAGCGCGCACCGCCTGGTTGGCCGAGGGGCTGTTGATGTATCTGCCTGCCTACGCGCAGGACCGCCTTTTCACTCGAATCGGAGAGCTCAGCGCCGCGGGTAGTCGGATCGCGGTCGAGACCTCGCCGCTGCACGGCGAGGAGCAGCGACAGGAAATGCAGGAGCGGTTAACGAAGGTGGCCGATGTGCTCGGCTTCGAACAGACCGTCGATGCGCAGGAGCTGATCTACCACGACCAGGACCGGGCGGTCGTCGCTGACTGGCTCAACAACCACGGTTGGGGGGCCACTGCCCAAAACGCGTGCGACGAAATGCGTCGGGTGGGTCGCTGGATCGACGGTGTGCCGATGGCCGATGACAAGGGACGCCTTCGCCGAGCTTGTGACCGCGGAGCGGTTGTAAGGGCCCTTACCGCGAACACCGCGCCGGGTCGAGATCTTTAGGCAGAGATCGGGGTTACGACATCTGCGGTGGTGCCGCCCCCATCCCAGAGATGAGATAGGCGCGAATCGATGATTTCCATTGGGCCGCTATCGGTTTCGGCGGTACGAGCCTCAGGTCCAACTCGCCTTGGCCCTGGGCGATGTGCTGGCTGGCTGCGGCCTTGAGTGCCCCGACCTGAGCGGCATCATCGGCAGAGCCGACATGCTCGATATTGCGTGACCCTCGCCGTGCGGCCAACAGCTCCGGGAAGAACGACCCGGACCGCAGCTTAGGGATCCGCAACTCCAGATCAACCGGCGATCGTGGACAGCGTCCGCGGCCGCGATCCGTTGCGGTGATTGCTGCGCGACTCGGTCCGCTCGTGCGGGCCAGCACCGATCACCGCGGTTAGCGCCGCATCGATGAGCGATTGATACATCGTTTCGGCGGCTTGCTTAATCCAGTCAGCAGCATCGGCATTGCGTAGTGCATCCAGCACCTCCAAGCAAGGCAGACTGATCCAGGGCCGCCTAGTTTAGCCAGCCGCTTGAAAATTGACTTTCGACAATCTGTTGTGGATGTAGGTTCTGGGCTGCGTCGAATCCGTAAGTGGCTAAAGAAATTTCGATGGTGCGGCAGTTGTAAGCGTGCGCACATCGATTCGGAGTCGTTCGTAGTCATGGGCCACGCGCGTCCAGTGTGCAGGTTTGCGCCCTATCCGGGGGGCCTGCACACTCCGGCGAGGATCGGTGCGATGACTTGGTCGCACAGAATGAGCACGACATTTAGTGAGACCGATCTAGGCCTGATCTAGGCCAGATCTAGGCCACATCAGCCGACATTCCGTTGCTGCCGTTGCCGATCCCGTTACCGCCGCTGCCGCCGATGCCCCCGATGCCTATGCCGCTCCCCGTGCCGCCATTGTTATCGAAGGCGCTGCTGCCTTCGCCGCCTGCCCCGCCGAGGGCACCATCGACACCGGCGTCACCGTCGCCAGTGCCGTCAATGGTGTTCGCGAAGCTGCCTCCACCTCCACCGCCGCCGGTGCCGTTGCCGCCTAACCCGCCGGTGCCGCCCTTGCCGGACACGTTACCGCCGGAAACATCGGCGACGGTGGCGCCACCGCTACCCCCAGAGC
>NZ_OCVX01000038.1 GCF_900232995.1 Mycobacterium simulans | reverse complement strand
ACGAAGGTGTGGGCGCCGGTGGCCAACAATCCGGCCACACTGTCGCCGAAGCGCACGGTTTGCCGTAGATGCTGGGCCCAATACCGCGGCGAGGTGAGCTGGTCGTCGGTGGCCAGTTGTCCGGTGAGGTTGGAGATGACCGGCAGGTTGGGAGGGTGGAAGGTCAAACCGGTGGCGACGGCGCCGAATTCGGCTAGGGCGGGGTCCATGGCGGGGGAGTGGAAGGCGTGGCTGACGGTTAGTGGGGTGGTTTTGTAGCCGTGGGTGGTGCACTGTTGGGTGAGTTGGTCGATGTCGTTGTGGGGTCCGGCGATGACGATCGAGGTGGGGCTGTTGATCGCGGCGATGGCGGTGTCGGGGTAGTCGGTGAGCAGGGTGGTCAGGTCGTGTTCGGTGGCTTGCACGGCCAGCATCGCGCCGGGGGTGCAGGCTTGCATGAGTCGGCCGCGGGCGCTGACCAGGGTGGCGGCGTCGTCGAGGGACAGCACTCCGGCTAGATGGGCGGCGGTGAGTTCGCCGATGGAGTGGCCCATCAGGATGTCGGGGGTGATGCCGGCGTGGGTGAGTACGGCGTGCATGGCGACGCCGTAAGCGAATAGGGCGGGTTGGGCGTAGGCGGTTTGGGTCAGCAGCGGCGCCAGGGCGGAATCGGGGTCGGCGAAAACGATGTCACGCAGCGGGGTTGCAAGGTAGGGGTCGAAGGCGGCGCAGACCTGGTTGAGGGTGTCGGCGAAGACGCGGTGGTGGGCGTAAAGCTGATTGCCCATGGTGGGGTATTGGGCGCCTTGGCCGGGTAGCACGAATACGAGTTTGTTGTTGTGTTGGGTCAGGTGATGGCGGGCTAGGTGGGGGTGGGGTTGGTCGGTGCGTAGTGCGTGCAGCCCGGCCAGTAACTGCGCGCGGGCGTCGTCGTCGGCTGTTGGTGTGGTGAGCGCGGCCCGGTAGGGGTGGTGGGTGCGGGTGGTGGCCAGGCTGTAGGCCAGCTCGGTCAAATCCAGGTCGGGATGATCGAGTAGGTGTTGGTGTAGTCGGGCCCCGGCAGCGCGCAGCGCGGTGGGGGTGCGCGCCGACAACGGCCAAAACCGCAGCGGCGCCCGACCCGCCGAAACCGTCGATGCCGTGGTGACAGTGGGTGGAGGGGTGGGGGGTTGTTGGACGATCAGATGCGCGTTGGTGCCGCTGATCCCGAACGAGGACACCGCCGCGGTGCGTGGATGCTCGGAATCGGGCCACGGCATCGCCTCGGTCAGCAACCGCACCGCACCGGTGGACCAGTCAATGTGCGGGCTGGGCTGATCAACATGCAGGGTGGGTGGCAGCCACCCGCGGTTGAGGGCGGTGATCATTTTGATCAACCCGGCGGCCCCCGCCGCGGCCTGGGTATGGCCGATGTTGGATTTGACCGAGCCCAACCACAACGGACGCTGCGGGTCGCGGCCAGCACCATAGGTGGCCAACAACGCACCGGCTTCGATCGGATCTCCCAGGGTGGTGCCGGTGCCGTGGGCCTCCACCACATCCACCTGATCCAGGGCGATACCGGCGTTGGCGGCGGCTTGAGTGATCACGCGTTGCTGAGCGGGCCCGTTGGGGGCGGTCAACCCATTCGACGCACCATCCTGGTTGATCGCCGAGCCCGCGATCCCCGCCAACACCGGATGCCGATGACGCTGAGCATCACTGAGCCGCTCCAACACCACCACCGCCGCACCCTCACCCCACCCCGTGCCATCGGCGGCCGCGGCGAATGCTTTACACCGCCCATCGGGGGCTAGTCCGCGTTGACGAGCGAACTCCACAAAAGGTCCCGGGCTGCTCATCACCGTGACCCCACCCGCTAAAGCCAGACTGGACTCACCGTTACGCAGCGACTGACACGCCAAATGAGCGGCCACCAACGACGACGAACACGCGGTATCAATCGTGATCGCCGGACCCTGCAACCCCAACACATACGCCACCCGACCCGACGCCACACTCGTAGCCGCCCCAGTCAACCCATAACCCTCGGCGCCCTCTACTCCGCCAGCATCGCTGACCCCATAGCCCTGCACTCCGATCCCGGCGAAGACTCCGGTGTCGGTGCCGTCGAGGGTGGTGGGGTCGATCCCGGCGGTTTCTAATGCTTCCCAACACACCTCCAACAGCAGGCGCTGCTGGGGGTCCATGGCGGTGGCCTCGCGGGCGGAGATCCCGAAGAACTCGGCGTCGAATCCGGCCGCGTCGGTCAAGAACGCGCCTGAGCGGGTGTAGGTCTTGCCGACCGCATCGGGGTCGGGGTCAAACAACCCGGCTAGATCCCAGCCCCGATCGGTCGGGAAGCCTCCGACCGCGTCGGTGCCGCTGTGGACCAAGTCCCATAACGCTTGCGCGGAATCCACCCCACCGGGCAACCGACAGGCCATGCCGACCACGGCGATGGGTTCGTCGGTGTGGGCGGTGACCGCGGTGATGACCCGGGTGGGGGCGGCGGCCCCGGAGAGCAGGTTGATTAGGTAGTCGGTGATGGCGGT
>NZ_OCVX01000037.1 GCF_900232995.1 Mycobacterium simulans | reverse complement strand
CGACCCGGCCCCCTCGCCCCCCCCGCGCGCCCCCCCCCGCGCCCCCCCCCCCCCCCCTCCCCCCCCCCCCCTCCCCCCCCCCCCCCCCCCCCCCCGCCTGCTCCGGCCGGTTGGCCTTCGCGGGTCCTTCCGCCAGCCCCACCAGCCCCGCCCGTACCGATCAGACCGGCGGATCCCCCGTTACCGCCCTTTTGACCGTTGGCCCCGGATCCGCCGGCTCCGCCGTTGCCCAGCAATATCCCACCAGGGCCGCCGTCTTGTCCTGTCCCTGGAGCCCCGTTCTCACCGTTACCGATCAGCGGGCGTCCCCACAGCGCCTGACTGGGCGCATTGATCAGGCCGAACACATCCTGCCCAAGGGCCTGCAAGGACGGCACGTTGGCCGCCTCCGATGCGGCATAGGCGCCGGCGCTGCCGTTCAGCGTCTCGACAAATCCGTCGTGAACCTGCGCGATCCGACCGCTGAGAACCTCAAAATCTTTGGCGTAGGCACTGAACACCGCCGCGATCGCCGCCGACACCTCGTCCCCGGCGGAGGGCAGCACCCCCGTGGTTAACACCGCCGCCGCCGCACGGGCGTCACTGATCGCCGTACCGATACTCGACAAGTCCGTTGCCGCCCCCGCTATTAGTTCAGGGGTTACCGTCACAAATGCCACCTTGTGCCTCCCTGTCACGTCGTCGCGGCACCACGGGCGGAACGAGTGCATCGATGTAGCAACGCTATCGCAGTGCCGAACCGGGAGATTGGGTTTTTCGGCGTTCGTCACGGAACATGTACGTCGAGGTCGGTGGCTGTGGTGACATCGCTCTCCGCAACGCGGCATCCGTCGTGGGATAACCGTCGCGCGTAGTGCATCCGCCCGTCCCCGAGGGCATCGCGACTGCCGAGTACGTATGTCGGCCGTACGGGCAAGCCGATCGGGTTAGTGGCTCAGGTCCAGCCGGGGGTTTGGGGAACCGGGTAGAGCCCGAAGGCGATAGCGAACAGACAAAGCGTCCCGATGATGTACTTGAGTACTTCGCGCGTGCGCCCCTCCTCGGGCAGCGGGGTGGGCTTGCAGGCAAGCCCACCCCGACGGTAAGCAAAGAGTGTTGCACGACCCGGCCACGGAATCATCAATTACACTGTTGCTCATCGTATTTCGATGACAAATGACTAGCCGTTTGAGGATCGACTTTCGACAGTTTGTTGTCGATGGGGAATGGCGAGCTTGCTCCGAATCCTCAAGCAGCTAGTGGTACTTCGATGGCGAGGTCGTTCGAACGGCGTTTGTATGTCGATGCAGATTCGCTCGTAGGCACGGTCGACACGGGTCCAGTGCGCGGGTTAGCGTCCCATCCGGGGCTACGTACCCCGGCGCCTGGGTCAGGGCGTCTTTGGTCAGCACGTAGAGATCCAGCGTTGCGACATTCGTTGGCATCGAACGGTTCGAATCCGAACCGCTGCCACCAGCGGAGCTCGTCAGAGTTGAGCGCGGTGACGACAACTGCCCGGCAGGCCGCTTTGATGTTCAGTTCGACGGCGGTGGCCAGGATATGTTTGACCATCTCGGTACCGAGGCCAAGTCCGGCTACACGAGCGTCGGTGGCCAGCCAGCCGATCAGCAGCGCGGGAACCTGTCGTGGCGCGCCCCTGCCCAACGGTTTTGGGGCTGGCGGATCGATCGACGGAAGTCATCGACAATGTGGCATAGCAGGCGGCGTTGTGGCTGGCGTCAGCAATCACCCACACTGCGGCGGCATTGCCGCGGTGGTTCTGCCCTGCGTATCGACGCAGCCACTCGTCTAATGTTGTGTCACCAGAGTCGAATTCGTCGCGGTGGTGTTTGTCCGGGTCAAACAGTGTCGGCCGGTGGAACTGCACCTCAGTCGAGCCAGCTGAACTTCGCCGACCGCTGCAACGCCGCCGCTAGCCGCTCATTCACCTGCGCTGGACGTTCGAGTGCTTCAGCAAAGGCAGCCGCGGCGACGGGGGAGAGGCGGATGCTTTGCCGTTCGGCGAGCGCACTGTCTGCAGCCCGGTTGGCAGCCTGCAGAACGAACGCTGTGACGCTCAGGTGCTCCTCGTTTGCCGCCTCCTCCAAGCGCCGTTTGGTGGCCGCGTCGACGCGCAGCTGCAGCCGGTCGTCCTTCATCGACGTCATGTACTCAGCCGACCAGCGTTTTAGCAGGACAGAGGTGGTCTTGACTATCTATCCGGCGACGCGGCGGTTGCGGTTGTTGAAGATGTCCGCTCACGACACCACCTCGGGGTGTCGGTTGGGAAGTGCCCTGCGTTGGCGCTCGGTCATGCCGCCCCAGATGCCGTACTCGAGCGCATTGTCGAGCGCGTCCGTCGCGCACTCCTGTATTACGGGGCAGTGACGGCAGATAGCCGCAGCATTACGTTGCGCGGCCCCCGCACAAAGAGTGCTGACAATGAGCTGCCCCTCCTCCCGCCCGCACGTTGCGGCCGCCTGCCCCTGGTGAAGACCATGCCTGGATCCGCAAAGCGGCTTCGGTTGATCGGGCGGGTGATGTCGATGAGCCTGTGGGTCATGGCAATTCCGGCGGCGCATGATCCTGGACTCCCGTGACGCGTCGACGAACTTGGGACCGCATTGAGGGATCGTGTGTGTCCGCAGGTGTCCAGCTCGGGCGGACCGGGTAGGACTACGACTGTGATGAACAAGCAAGAGCTGGCTCGAGAGCTTGGCCACCCCGACGCCCAGAAGCTGCTCTCCGGCTCCATGGCAAGGCTCGCCTACAACGGACATGATGGCTTCCCGCGGGTCATCCCAGTCGGCTTCTACTGGACCGGTGAACGCATCGTCGTCTCCACGGCGCCGACCTCGCCGAAAGCCCGCGCGCTTTCGTCTCGCCCGGAAGTGGCATTGACGATCGACACCGGCTCCACGCCCGAAGAGGCGAAGGCCCTCTTAGTGCGTGGCCTCGCCACACTGGAAACCGTCGACGGCGTCACCGATGAGTACCTTGCGGCAGCGAGGAATTCGATGGACGGACCCCAGCTCGCCGAGTTCGAACGCAACGTGCGGTCGACGTATAAGCAGATGGTGCGCATTTCGATCGAGCCGCAATGGGCACGGTTTTATGACTTTGGTGCTGGCCGGTTACCCGCTTACCTCGCGAATCTCGTCAACGACGGTTAGCCAACGGTAGACCGTGGCGATCGTGCATTTACGAACGTAATTCGCGGTTTTCATGTGCAAATAGCCCAGTCGACGGATGCTGGGTGTCACTTATTATCCACACAGCGTTCGTCGGCGCGGCTGAAGAGACGGGTGTTCATGAGGGTTACTTCCTTAGGTCACGGGTTCGGGGCCAGGATCGATGGAATAGCTCTGCATGAAATCGGGGACCGCGTTTTGTCCGACGTGCTCTCGTTGCTTGAGGAATGGGGGCTGCTCATATTTCCTCGGCAGGCTTTGGACGATCCCGATTTGCACGCATTTGCCACCCGGATCGGAAGCCTGGAGGAATCGTCCAGAAAAATCTGTCTCTCACCCCAGTTCCCGGCGATCGGGAGCCTTTCAAATCTGCGGGACAACGACGGGGAGCGCATCGGGTTCGCCAGCACCACAACGGACTTCTGGCACTCGGACCAGCAACACCGAGAGAATCCGGCGACACTCGCCTTCCTGTACTGTCTGGTCCCGTCGGTCACGGGAGGGGCAACAAGTTTCGTGTCCACCGACGTAGACAGAACGGGGCTCGACTCTGATCTGGTCGATCGGCTAGCTGGGCTACGAGTTGTGTATGAACCCGCGTCCGACCATGACAACATTCCTGCGGTTCAAGTCTGTCAGCCGGCGCTACTGAAAAGCCCCACCTCCCAAAGACGTTTCGCGTACGTCAGCGAGAACACCGTCGAGTTCTTAGGGCTCGGGGCAGAAAGCTCCGCCGCACTCAAGCGGCTGGTCCTCGATCATCTCCTGCACCCGAGTCGGGTCTATTCGCACCGCTGGTCCACGGGGGATTTGATCCTTTACGACAACGCTCAACTCATGCATCGCCGCGAGCCCTTCGAAGGGCGCCGCTGGTTGAAAACTGCAAAGATTTTTGCGCCGAAAGACAAGTTTGCTGTCCCTGCGGGTGTGCGATGACTGGCAACGCCGTCTCGACTCCGACTGGGACTGCTGCTGCGAAAGAAGTGCTGGCTCACGTGCGACGAACGGTGGCAGACAGTGCGCGTGTCATGCGGGGGCAGGGCGCCCTGCGGGTGGCGGACCCTGATGTGGTCCGCGCGGGATGCGTGGGTGGCCTCCCATTCGACAGCATTACAACGGACTTGTACCGAGGCTGCCTCAGCCTGGCCCAAACATGCTACGGAAGCTGTTTTGCGGCCAAAGCCGCATACCAAAGTGGGTTCGACTTCGCTGAGCGCGTGGAGAACATCATTGATCGAAGCGTCTTGCTCGCGGACCTTAGCTATCTCCCTACGACACAACGATTCCTGAGAAACGGCTGGAACAGCGATGCTTCATGGAATTGGCCGAAAGCCCTGCAGCTGGCCGAAATCATCGGGGAGACAGACCGGTTCGTGGTGTTCGTGACGAAATGCTTCACGCCGATTCGAGCCGAGGTAGCGCACGGCCTGGCGGGCGTCGGAGCGGAGCTGCGCGTCTCCGTCAGCGCATTCGACACACCGAACCAGTTGAGGCAGAGGTTTGATGCGCTGCTCGCATATCGGGCCGCCGGGGGAATCGCCATACCGGTCGTCATGACTACAGCTTTCGCTGACCACGAGCTGAACGACCGGCAAGACTCCATCGTGGACTGGGTCGTGCGGCACGACCTGCCTGGGGCGGAGAACAGCCTGCGCACTCCGACGCAACTGCCTGTCGCCGGGCTTTTGGACAAACGACACGTCCGGCCGCTTGACGAGAGCGGGGACCTGTGGGCGGGGCGTTTATATGGCGACGTGCTCCCCGTGCCCACCACCGCCTCGCTCCCGGGCGACTACCCCGGTTTGACGTTCGGCCATCTGTCGGGAATCGACCGGGAATGGCTCGAGTCGTGGCGGCGGGACCCCGTCCGCACGCACGAAGAAGTGATGTCCGGCGTGCGGTTCGCTAAGCCCAAACAGGCTGGGGTGGCTATGAATTGGCGCGATGCCCCGTCTTCAGAGGGGAGCACGTGTCGTTAAGGTGTTCGTCTAGGCACGCCGCCCTCGCGCTGGGGACGCTCGCCGCGTTGACCGCCCATACCCTGACGATCGCTCCGACGTTTCTCATCCCGACGTGGACGAACCACGGGATGGGGCTTGCGGCAGCGGGAGGGCTGGCAGGCGCTCCCGCTCTGGGCATGATGTTCGCCTTGGTTCCGTGGGGTTGGGTTATCGATAAGCACGGAGAACGGATCCCAAGCGTTTTAGGGTTCATCGTGGCAGCGTCCGCCTACGCCGTCGCCTCATCTGTAGCCGAGTACCGCCAATTGTGGCTTCTCTTGTTTCTCGGGGGCGCTGCCGCAGCATCGGTGAACACGGCGACCGGCCGACTGGTCGCGGGCCATTTCCCTGCCTCGCAACGCGGAAAGGCCATGGGCGTCCGTCAAACAGCTCAACCCCTGGGCAACGCGCTAGCGGCGGTGCTGCTCCCGCCCCTCGCCGACTCGGTCGGGCCAGGGCGCGCACTGCTCGCGCCCGCGTTCATATGCGGCTGCGTTGGCTGCCTCTGTCCGTTATTCCCAGACCCAGTGCAGCAGCCCGTTGGACAAAACTCTGTGCAACCAAAAAACCCATACAAGGACGGTTCCAAGTATCTTCAGCGGATCCACTTGTCGGGCATGCTGCTCACTGTGCCCCAAGCGATCGTCTGGACATTCATGTTCGCTTGGATACGGTCCGACCAAGGCTGGGCGGCGGTGGACGCGGGTCTTCTTGTCGCAGCGACTCAGTTGGTGAGCGCTCTGGGGCGTGTGGTGGCGGGACGTTGGTCAGATGTGACCGGATCGAGAACAACGCCTATCCGGCAGATCGCGATCTCGGTGACGGTGTGCGTGGTCATCTTGGCCAGTGCCGAAGCGGCAGGTCTCAAACTTGCCATCCCGTGCATCGTGGCGCTCGCGATCCTCAGTGTTGCCGACAACGGCCTGACGGTTACCGCGGTGGTGGAATACGCGGGGCCGCGCTATAGCGGACGAGCGCTTGGGGTGCAAAGCATGGGGCAGCTGCTAATTGGCTCGCTCTCCGGCCCCGTGTTCGGCGCGGTGATCGCAGCAGCCGGTTATCCGATCATGTTCGGAATTGCGGCACTCGCGCCGGTAGCGGCCGTCTTCGCAATTCCCAGCCTTCCCGTAATCCGATCATGGAAGGCTGAGCGTGGCGATCATCCCACGGCGTCGGTCTGCCCGGAGGAGAACAGCTAATGGACTTAGTGAGCCCGCCCCCACCCGCACCCGTGGATGATGGAGCGGCAGACCATCTTCCGGGCCGAGCCGTTCCCCGCCTGGCACTGCTGAGCACCGCGGGCGAGATGATCGTCATCGACGCATTGGGGACAGGTCGCACCGTGATTTACGCCTATCCCAAGATCGGTCGCCCCGGCACCGCTTCGCCTGAGGGCTGGGATTCGATTCCCGGGGCGCGTGGTTGCACTCCCGAGTCGTGCGGCTTCCGCGATCACTACGGGGAACTTCTAAACGCCGGTGCTACACGGGTATTCGGGTTGTCCAGCCAAGAAGCCGACTACCAGCAAGAAGCCGTCGAAAGGCTGCAGCTGCCCTTCGAGATGCTCTCCGACCCGACGCTAAAGCTTGCCAATGACCTCGGGCTGCCCACATTCGAAGCCGGCGGGTCCACGCTCTACAAGCGACTGACACTAATCGTCCGTGGCGGGCTGATCGAGCATGCGTTCTACCCAGTCTTTCCGCCCGATGAGCATGCCGAGCAGGTGCTGGGATGGCTCAGAGCCAACCCGGAATAGTCGCGACACGCTGAGGGGCCCGTAGTGGCGATGAATGTTCCATCGTTATCGAGTCAATCTTGATATGCGCTCACTGATCATCACGCAGAACGTGACCCTCGACGGCTCAGTCGAGATGCTGGAGGACTGGTTTGACCCGCAAGCACACGACGACGAACTGACGGCTGAGATGCGTCGTCAAGACCAGACTGCCGACGCACTACTGCTGGGCAGAAAGACATTCGAGGATTTCCGCGGTTACTGGCCGAACCAGACCAACGACGCCAGCGGCATCGCCGACTACCTCAACAACGTCGCCAAATATGTGGTGTCCTCGACGATGACCGACCCAAAGTGGAACA
Organism: Mycobacterium simulans; assembly: GCF_900232995.1. Taxonomy (GTDB): domain Bacteria; phylum Actinomycetota; class Actinomycetes; order Mycobacteriales; family Mycobacteriaceae; genus Mycobacterium; species Mycobacterium simulans. The sequence continues at coordinate 1,841 of NZ_OCVX01000037.1, read as the reverse complement.
ACTCGACGGTATTGTCCGGCGATCCCGTGACGCATGTCCGAGCACTCAAGGCAGCGCCGGGCGGCGACATCGTGGTCACTGGCAGCATCACGTTGTGCCACACCTTGATCGCCGCGGGTGTGGTCGATGAGTACCGCTTGTTCATCTACCCCGTCGTCCAGGGCGCTGGTCGCCGCCTGTTCCCCGACGGCCGAATGATCTCCGGGTTCAGCCCGGCTGCATCACCGATGAATTTCCCCGGCGGTGTCACCCTGGCCAGCTGGAAAACCCCGACCGAATTGGCGCATCGCTGAGGGAGTTTCGGGGCTATCCCATTACCGTGCCTGAGGAATCTTGGTTGCGTTCTCGCTTACGTGAAAAGGCCCCGAGGTTGAGGTCGTGCCCTGTGTGCCTACATGTGTAGTGGACCGGGTCGCTGTCGTGGTCGTGGCCGTTTTCAACGGCGTCGATGATCCGGTCCAGGATGGAGCCGACGATCGGGGCGTTCTTGAACTGGTTCCCGCTAGTTCCGATGCCGACGTAGAACCCCGGAAGCGCCGTCTTGTCGTAGATCGGCGTCCAATCCTCGGCGACGTCGTAAACGCCGGCAATGCCGTTGGGCCGGTTCGGAACGGTCAACTCCGGAAAGCGCCGTGCGGCTCGGGTGATCTGAGCCTCGTACCGCTCGACGGTCGAGTTCAGATTGGCCGCATCGGGGTCGTCGATCCACTCGAGCGGATCGCACTCGGGCTCGGTGCCGCCGACCAGCATGTTGCCTCCCGATTCGGGCCGCGTATAGATGCCCAGGTCCAAGTCGCCGATCGCGGGGAACTCGGCGTCCGACTCCCGCAGCGATGCAGGCGCCCGCACCTGGTGAACCTCCTGGCGCATTGGGGCGACCTTGATCGTGAAATCGCTTGTGGCGCCGACCATCTTGTTGATAGCGCTGGACCATGGCCCGGCCGCGTTCACGAGCACGGGTGCCTCGACCGGTTCGTGTCCATCGATCGCTACGCGCCACACGTCACCAACGCGATCTATCGACATGACCCGGCGGCGGAACGCGAAGCGCGCGCCCCGGTGCGCGGCCGCCGCCGCGAGGTTGGCAGCGGCCAAGCGTGGGTCGTCGACGTATCCGCCGTCGGGGTTGTACAGCGCTCCGAGGTGGCCATGCGGGTCTTCGAAGAACTCATCGGAATCGACCGGCTTGGGCGGGTAGAAAGAACCCGTATCAATGCCCTTCACGCGCTTCGCGAGCGGCTCGGCGTCCCACACCTCGTATGGGATACGTGCCCGGTCAAACAGTTCGATCATTCGCTGTCGTGGGATGAGCGGGACGTCGAGGAGGATCTTGCCGCATCGATGAAACCGCGCCATTCCGTTGGGGTCTCGGTAGCCTAGGTACTCTTCCCATTCCTCCCAGCGGAACTTCGACTCCCAGGAAGCCGCGACACCCTCCCACGTCGAGTAGCTGAACCGGATGAGGGCGCTGGACGCGCTTGTCGATCCCATGCCGGCGGCACCGGCCTTGTCGAGTACGAGCGCGTCGACTCCGCGCCGCGCCAGCTCCAGAGCCGTGGCGGAGCCGACGATTCCTGCGCCAACGATGACGGCGTCAGCCGTGGCGGTCATGGGGTAGCTCCTGTGTGTCCAGTTGTGAAAGGTGGTTGATCGTGTGAACGGTTGACGGCTGATTCGAAAGCTCGTCGTCGCTTGCCGGTGTAAGTCCGGTCCGGGGTAGCTGTCAGGAGGCCCGGTAGCAGGCTGGCGGTGTCGTCTGGAAACGGGCGGGGCCGAAGCCCAGCGTCGAGCATCCCGCGTGGCGGGGTGTGCAACCGAACGGTCCGTAACGTCAAGTGAAG
>NZ_OCVX01000036.1 GCF_900232995.1 Mycobacterium simulans | reverse complement strand
GGAACCCATCGCCGTCGTGGGCATGGCCTGCCGGTTACCCGGCGGGGCGGATTCCCCCCAAGCGTTGTGGGAGTTGGTCAGCAGCGGCACCGACGCGGTCGGAGGCTTCCCGACCGATCGGGGCTGGTGGTGTTGGCTTGGCGGCGGGTGGTGGTCAGGCTGGACAGCAAAGGCGGCAGGGTGTTTTGCCGTGCTTGCTGGGCCAATGTTCGTTTGTTGAGCGGGGTGGGGATCAGGTTCGGCTTGCGGTGGGTCAAGGCGGCGCCGAACACGGCTAGGCCGTGGTCAGTGGGGATGGGGGTGAGTCCGTCGCGGGCCATCCGGGAGTGGTCGAGGGAGGACAGGTGGGCGGTCATGCCGCTGGGGGTTTGCCAGTAGCCCCAGGCCAGGCTGGTGGTGGGCTGGTGGTGGCGGTGACGTTGTTGGGCTAAGGCGTCGAGGAAGGCATTGGCGGCTGCATAGGCGCCTTGCCCGGGAGCGCCCAGCACGGCAGCCGCCGAGGAGAACATGACGAAGGTGTCGAGGTCTTGATCGGCGGTGAGTTGATGCAGGTGCCAGGCGCTGTCGGCTTTAGCGGCAAAAACGGTGTCGAGTTGGTGGGGGGTCACTTCGGTGATGACGGCGTCTTCGAGAACACCAGCGGTATGAATGACGGCGGTGAGCCGGTGTTGGGACGGGATATTGGCTAGCAGCGCGGCGAGTTCAGTGGGGTTGCTGGTATCGCACGCAGTGATGGTGACCTGGGCGCCGAGGCCGGTGAGGTGCTGGTGCAGTTGGGTGCCGCCAGGGGCCTGGGGGCCGCTGCGCGAGGCCAGCAATAGATGGCGCACACCGTAGTGGGTGATCAGGTGTTCGGCGAATAGTTGGCCCAGCATCCCAGTGCCGCCGGTGATCAACACGGTGCCCTGGGAGCTGAATACGGTGGGCGGGGTCAACACAATTTTTCCGGTATGCCGTGCTTGACTCATGTCGCTGAAAGCTTGGCGGGCCTGAACCAGGCCATAGCTGGTGGTGGGCAAGGGCCGAAGTGCCCCGCTGCTGAACAGCTCGCTCAAGGCGTTCCACGTTCGACCAAGACGGTCCGCAGGTGTGGTGGCTAAGTCGTAGACCTGGTAGTCAACTGTGGGGTGGGCGGCGTTGAGGTCGCTGGCGAGCCGGATGTCGGTGGCGCCGATTTCGAGGAAACACCCGCCGTGGGAGAGCAGTTGGAGTGAGCCATCGACGAGGTCTCCGCGAAGGCTGTTGAGGACGACGTCCATGCCGTGTCCGTTGGTGGTGTGGTCGAAGGCGTGGACGAAATCGGGGGTGCGTGATGAGGCGATGTGCTGGTCGGGGATTCCTAGCTCGGTAAGAACCGGGTGTTTATGCGGGCTGGCGGTGGCAAAGATGTCCGCGCCGAGGTGCTGGGCGATTGGGATGGCGGCTGGACCCACCCCGCCGGTGGCGGAGTGAATGAGCACTCGTTGTCCGGCGCGGAGGTCGGCGTGCTCGACCAGGGCGGTGTAGGCGGTCAGGAAAGCGACCGGTACGGAGGCGGCCTGGGCAAACGACCAGCCCGCCGGGACCCCTGCCACCATTCGGTGGTCGGTGATGGCGGTGGGTGCGAAAGCGTTGTTGGGGAACAGACCCATGACGGCATCACCGGGAGCCACGGTGGTCACGTCGGGGGCGGTTTCGATGACCACACCGGCGCCTTCGCGACCTATCCCGTTATCGGGACTGGCTCCTAACGCGGCATCGACATCACGGAAATTCAGCCCGGCAGCGCGGATGGCGACACGGATTTGTCCGGGGGCCAACACCGAGACCGGTTCGGTGGGCACCAGGGCCAGGCCGGGTAAACCCTTGCCGGTGGTACTCAATTGCCAGCTCGGGGCTCGTGGTGGGGCCAAGGCCAACGACGGGATCAGCCGCGGTGTGTGCACGATGCCGCGGCGTAGCGCCAGCTGGGGTTCACCCGCGGGTGCCGAAGTCGAAGTGGCCGCCGCGGCTAAAACATTGATCAGGGTCTGGTCGCTGGCCGCAGTGGCATCGACATCGAGGACAGTGATGCGGCCCGGATGCTCGTTTTGGGCGGTATGGATCAACGCCCACACCGCAGCGTGGGCCAGATCGGGTGCACGGTCATAGACGTCGACGCTCACCGCGGGGCTGGTAATGACCACCAAGTGGGTATCGAGAGTCTCAGGACGGATCAGCCAGTCCTGCAGCTGGGTAACAACACGCTCAGTCAGCGTATGGACCCGCCCGAGGTCATCAACCTCAGCGGGGCCTGGCACTGGCACCGCCCAGACCACCAGATCGCTTCGAGCCAGCTCAACGTGGGCCAACTCGGCATGCACGGCGCCGTCACCCAAGCTGGCCGGCAACCGATCAGCATCCTCGGTAACAATCGTCCACCCCGATGAAGGCGCGGCCACCGCAAACGCATCCTCAGCCAGACACGGCCAATTCAGCTCGAACAAGCTGTCCCGTAACGCGGCCTGGGCAGCCGCGCCGATCTGATCAGGCCGGGCCCGCAGCGTCAATGTGTCAATGGTGATGACCGGACTACCGGCCGGGTCGGTGGCATGCAGCGTAAAGGTATCGGCCCCAGTGGAAGTCAGGCTCACCTGCAATCGGCTGGCCCCGACCGCGTGCAATGTCACCCCAGCAAACGCGAACGGAAGCCGCGGTATAACCGGGTCACCGCTGTGCTCGGTGTCGTAAAACGCCGCCGCCAACGGGTGCAAAGCGGCATCCAGCAGCGCGGGGTGAATACCGTAACCAGTGATATCAGTGTCGGCCGGTAAGACCACCTCTGCATAAACCGTATCGGGCAGGGTGGGAGGCCGACCGATTCCCCGCACCGACCGGAACGCGGACTCGTAGTGAAAGCCTTCTTCCGCCAGATCTTGATAAAAGCCATCCACGTCAATCGGATCCACACCCCAAGGCGTGGACCACCCCTCAGACACCACCGCCGCATCAGCACTGAGAGCCCCGCTGGCATGCAACGTCCAGGCCGGAGAACCATGCATGCCGCTGGGCCGCGAGTACAAGCTAAACGGGCGCCGCCCGTTATCCTCCATAGCCTGCACCGTGATCTGCACATCAGTAGGCGTGCGGTCATCCAGCGCCAACGGGGTATGCAAAACCAGCTCATCAATCACCGGACACTGGGCATACTCGCCAGCCTGCAACAACAACTCGATGTAACCCGTCCCAGGAAACACCACAGTGTCATCAACCCGATGACCAGCCAACCAACCATGCGTGACAGCCGACAACCGCCCCGTCAACACAATCTGGTCCTGATCAGCCAAATCCGTCACCGCACCCAACAAAGGATGATCAGGCTGCTCCAGCCCCGCAGCACCGACGTCCACACCCCCCGACCCCGCCAACCAGAAGGAGCGGTGCTGGAAGGCATAGGTGGGCAACCCCACGATCTGCGCACCCGGATACAAGCTGGCCCAGGCCGGGCTATGGCCATGACTATGCAGCCGCGCCATAGCGGTAGCTAGGGCATCAAGGTCAGCAAGGTCGCGATGCAACGTCGTGATGACCGCGGATCCGGGGTGTTGGGTGTCGTGGGTCAGGGTGTCGGTGAGTGCGGGGGCTAGTACGGGGTGTGGGGATAGTTCGATGAAGGTGTGGGGGCTTTGGGTGGTCAGGGTGGTGATGG
>NZ_OCVX01000035.1 GCF_900232995.1 Mycobacterium simulans | reverse complement strand
GTCGATGAGGGGGTGGGGTCGGTGTTGGCCACGCCGATCATGGGGTGGTTGGCCGGTGTTGAGGGTCCGGTGGGGCAGTTCAATCAGACGATGTTGCTGCAGGCTCCGGCGGGGGTGGTCGAGGGCGATGTGGTGGTGTTGGTGCAGGCGTTGCTGGATCGTCATGCGATGTTGCGGGCTCGGCTGGTTGATGACGGTGTGGGTGGGTGGTCGTTGGAGGTGGGGCCGGTGGGGTGTGTGGATGCCGCGGGGTGTGTGGAGTCGGTGGCGGTGTTGTCCGAGGAGGTGTTGGTGGCGGCGCGGGGTCGGTTGGATCCGGGTGCGGGGGTGATGGTTAGTGCGGTGTGGGTGTCGGCGGTGGCCCAGTTGGTGGTGGTGATTCATCATTTGGCCGTTGATGGGGTGTCGTGGCGGGTGTTGTTTGGTGACCTGAATGCGGCGTGGCAGTTGCAGCGCGCCGGCAATGAGCCGGTATTGGCGGTGCGGGGTACCTCGTTTCGGCAGTGGGCCATGATGCTGGGTGAGCAGGCCCGGGCTGAGGCGGTGGTGGCGCAGGCGCCGGCATGGCGTGATGTGGCCAAGGTGGCGCCGGTGTTGCCTTTGGTGGATCCGGCGGTGGATACCTTTGCTGCGGCGGGGTCGTTGTCGGTGTCGTTGGATGTGGCCAGCACTCGGATGGTGTTGGGTGCGGTGCCCGCGGCGTTTGGTGTGGGGGTGGGTGAGGTTTTGTTGATCGCCTATGCGTTGGCGTGGGCGCAGTTTTTGGGGACCGGGGCCACGCCGGTGGGCATTGATGTGGAGGGCCATGGGCGTGTTGAGGAGTTAGCGGCGGGGTTGGATTTGTCGCAGACGGTGGGGTGGTTCACCACGAAGTATCCGGTGGCGTTGGGCGTTGGTGGGCTCAGTTGGGCGCGGGTGTGTGCCGGGGATGCGGGTTTGGGGGCGGTGATCAAGGACGCTAAAGAACAGTTGCGGGCGATGCCGCCGGGCTGGACCTATGGGGTGTTGCGGTATCTGAACAACGAGGTCGACCTCTGTGGTGGTGATCCGGCGATCGGGTTCAACTATCTGGGGCGTGTAGGGGCCGGTGCGGCAGGTGAGGATGCCGCTGATGCGGGGTGGCGGATCGGCTCGGCGGATTCGGTGGGCGCCGTTAACAGCAATGCGGGGTTGGCGATGCCGTTGATGCATACCGTGGACCTCAACGCGGTCACCGTTGATGGTGGTGAGGGTCCGCGGTTGCAGGCCGATTGGCTGTGGGCGCCGTCGAAGTTGGATCGGGATCAGATCGAGCGGGTCAGCGGGTTGTGGTTTGAGGCGCTGCGCGGGATGTGTGCCCATGTCAGCGCGGGCGGGGGCGGGTTAACCCCTAGCGATATCGTGCCGGCCCGGCTTGACCAGCCCCAGATCGACGAGCTGGAGCGCCGCCACCGTGTCGCCGATATTTTGCCGTTGACCCCGCTGCAGCAGGGATTGTTGTTCCACACCGCCAACACCGGGCATGGTGAGGTGGGGCAACCGTATGCGGTGCAGTTCGCGCTCACGGTGAGTGGGCGGCTGGATGTGGATCGGTTGCACCGCGCGGTGGATGAGGTGGTGGGTCGTCATCCGCATTTGGTGGCGCGGTTTGTCTGGCCGCAGGCCGATCAGCCGGTGCAGATCCTTCCGCGTGATCCCGTCGTGCCGTGGCGTTATGTCGATCTCAGTGTTGCTGTTGATCTGCAGGATCAGATCCAGCGGGTGTGTGCGGTTGAGCGTGGCGCGGTGTGTGATATCAGCGATCAGTCGCCGTTGCGGGTGGCGGTGATCTGTGTGGGGGTCGATGAGCATCGGTTGGTGCTGACTAATCATCACATCGTGCTCGATGGCTGGTCGATGCCGATCCTGCTGCGTGAGATTTTCGGTGTCTATCACCATCAGTCGCTGCCGGCGGCGTTGCCGTTCCGCAGGTTCGTGTCCTGGCTTGCCGGCCGTGACG
>NZ_OCVX01000034.1 GCF_900232995.1 Mycobacterium simulans | reverse complement strand
GTCCTAGCGCCAGGAACGACACAATCCCATCGCAATGTCCCCGCTCGACAGCTTTGGACAACAAGGCCGACAACGAGTGCCTGTCCAACTCACCCGACTCAACAAGAAGAACCTCAACGGCATCGGGATAGCGGGCCAATAAATCCGCAATCCATCCATCGTCAGCCTGTCCGGCACGCGCCACCACCAACCACCGCGGACGAGTCCGCGGGAACACCACTGGCCTAACCCGCTGCCAACCCACCTCATACCGCAACCCATCAACCCTCGAACGCAGCCCCACGTCCCTGCGCCAGTGACGTAACGCCACCAACAACTGCCCCACCGATGCAGCACTATCAACCTCACCCAGCCCCAACATCTTGGCCACCACATCAACCGCGTCATCATCAATGGCCTTCCACAGGGCCTCCCCAGCGGGATCACCCACCACCTCCACCGGCGCCGCCGCAGCCGCTTCCAGCCAATAGCGCCGGTGCTCAAAGGAATACGTCGGCAACCCGACCGCCCGGCCCCGCGGATACAGCTGCTGCCAGGACGGGCTGTGACCATGGGTGTGCAGCCGGCCCAGCGCGCCGGCCAAGGCATCCAGATCCGAGTGGTCACGATGCAGGGTCGGGATCACCACCGACTGCGACCGCCCCTGGGTACCGGCCAGGGTGTCGCTGATCGCGGCCGCCAACACCGGATGCGCCGACAACTCCACAAACACCCGCTCCCGCTGGGCGAGCAGATGCGCGACCGTGTCGAGGAAACGGACCGGCTGCCGCAGATTGGAGAACCAATACCGGGCATCCATCACGGTGGTATCCAACGGCTCCTCGGCCACCGCACTAGCCACCGTGGAATACAACGCCACCTGCGAAGACTGCGGGATGAGCCCAGCCAGCTCGCCGACCAGCTGCTCACCCAGCTCCTCCACCTGGGCTGAATGCGAGGCGTAATCGACCGCCAACTGCAGTACCTGAACCCCATCGCGCTCACAGGCGCCCACAAAGTCCTCCACCGCGGCCCGCTCACCACTGACAATCGTCTGCGATGGGCCATTGACCGCGGCCACACCCAACCCCCCACCCCATTCCCCCAACCGCCGCCCCAGCCCCCCCACCCCCACCCCCACCCACCCCCCCCCACCCCCCCCCCCCCCACCCCCCCCCCCCCCCCCCCCCACCCCCCCCCCACCCCCCCCCGCCCCCCCCCACAACCCACC
>NZ_OCVX01000033.1 GCF_900232995.1 Mycobacterium simulans | reverse complement strand
CACATACCGTTTTTTGATGAATGTGCGCGCCGCCCCCCAGACTCACCCACGGGCGTCCCGCCGGCCGCTCCCGTTTTTCATAAGAGCCGGGTGGTGGGCCCCCCGCCCCCCCCCTCCCCCCCCGGCCCGGCGTTGCCGCCGGCCCCACCACTACCGCTCAATCCGCTGAATGAACCGCCCCCGCCTAGGCCGCCGGCACCACCGTTGCCGTAGAGGAGGCCCCCCCGACCGCCCTGACCGCCAGACTCGCCAGTCCAGCCGATCCCACCGGCACCGCCATGCCCGATCAACCCAGCGGCCCCTCCGGCACCACCGGCCTGGCCGGGCCCACCGTCCCCGCCTCTGCCGCCGTTGCCGTACAACAACCCACCCGACCCGCCAGCCTGCCCGGTCCCATTCAGCCCGTCGGCGCCATCCCCGATCAGGGGGCGCCCCAGCAAGGCCTCGGTCGGCGCATTGACCAAATTCAACAGATTCTGCATCGGGCTGGCACTGGCGGCTTCAGCGCTTGCATATAGCCCCGCGCCGGCACTGAGAGAGCGCGTGAACTGATCATGAAACGCCGTCGCTTGTGTAGTGATCGCTTGGTAGGTCTGCCCATGCGCGGCGAATACAGCCGCAATGGCCGCTGATACCTCATCGGCAGCCGCCGCCACGATTCCCGTCGTCGGGACCGCCGCCGCCAGATTGGCCGCGCCCAGCGTCGAGCCGATACCTGCCAAATCTGCAGCCGCAGCAGCGACTAGCTCCGGCGACACGATCACAAACGACATGAGCTGTTCCTAACTTCGTAGTTATCTCGGTTGGTGCCCTCGATGCCTAAGGCGGAGCTGAAGTGTTGTTACGGGCAGCGCTCGGAAGCATTGACTGAGCAACCGTGCTGGCGGCCCGGCTGCTCACAGAGGCGGATGCGACCGCCGCTGGTTACGGGATCTGTGGGTCCGGCTGTCCCCGCGCCTCGCCTGCTCGGGGCGGAGAGCCGCGGTGACGATGTGGCCGCGGGTGTGGATGGAAATCGAAGTCGGTAAGACCACCCGTGAGCGGGGTACAGCGGTTACGGCCGGCTAGGTCAGCAAACGAGATAAGGCCAGCATGCGCACATGCGTGTCGCCTCGTCGACGCATTTTGGGCACTCCTCGGCGACGGACGACAACTCGCTTCCATAGTCACTTTCGAAACCTGGTCATGCGCACGCAGCTATCCCCACCGAACCATTGAGCCATCGACACGACGCGAGATTGTACTGTGTTCTGGCAGCAAACCTAGGTTTTTTGCGAGTGCGGCAATATTCTCGAACGAAATACATATAACAAAGGCGAGGCCCCTCGGACAAAGAGCCCCGGTGGCCCATTCGACGCCGTTCGGCACCCCAGCCGTCGACCCGCCGGGTCACCCTGCCCGAGACTCTGCGGGCCGCACGACGAGCTGCCGGCAAACATCGCGACACCCGGCGAACGCGCCTATGCGCCGTGACCGGTCGGCACCCGCTCCCCCTCAACCGGCGGCCCCGGCGGCATACCGTCACCGAACGGCCTGCACCCCAACGCTTCCCGGCCATGTGGCGACAGCCAATTGGCCAACTCGGGGCCCTTGGGCACAATCCGGGTGGGGTTGATGTCCGAATGCACGATGTAGTAGTGCTGCTTGATCTGTACGAAGTCGACGGTGTCCCCGAACCCCGGCGTCTGGAATAGGTCGCGGGCATAAGCCCACAACACCGGCATCTCGCTGAGCTTGGACCCATTGCACTTGAAATGCCCGTGGTACACCGGATCGAAGCGGGCCAGCGTGGTGAACAGCCGGACATCGGCCTCGGTGATGGTGTCGCCCACCAGGTATCGCTGGGTCGCCAGGCGACCACTCACCCAATCCAACGCGGTGAACAGCCGGTCGTACGCCGCCTCGTAGGCCTCCTGCGAGCCGGCAAAACCGCACCTGTATACCCCGTTATTGATCTCGGTGTAGATCCGTGCCGACACCTCGTCAATCTCGGCCCGCAACTGCTCGGGGTACAGCTGCGGTGCGCCGTCGCGGTGGTGCGCGGTCCACTCGATGGAGAAATCCAGGGTCATCTGCGCGAAATCATTGGTTACCACCGCGCCGGTGGGGATGTCGACGATCGCCGGGACGGTAATCCCTTTGGGGTAGTCCGGAAAACGCTTGAAGTAGGCGTCTTGTAACCGCGGTATCTTGAGCACCGGGTCGACCCCCCCGGGATCGAGGTCGAACGTCCAGCTGCGCTCGTCATGGGTGGGGCCGCAAAACCCAATGGAGAGAACAGGTTCCAGACCCAGCAGCCGTCGAACAATGATCGTGCGGTTGGCCCAAGGACACGCCCGCGCAACAACGAGCCGGTAACGGCCCGGCTCTACCGGATAGCCGTCACGCCCGTCGGCGGTGATGCGGGTGGTGATGTAGTTGGTGTCACGGGTGAATTCGCCACTCTCGGCAACATAGGAAGCCATTGCGCCAGTGTTGCCCAATGGACGTCAGTGTTGAAACCTGTTCCACTACTTGGGCTGTGCCGAGAACGCGGTCGGGGCGGCGGGGGTCACGTGCAGACCGGGATCCCAGCGCGGTGACCAGCACCGACTTCACAAGCTCCTAACCAAACCGAAATAAACCTAGACAACTATTGCCATGCAATAGTCATGCGCTGATCGATTATTTCCCTAATCAACATTCAGCATGACTCTACGACGACGGCGTCGCTGCACCAATCCCTCTGTGCTCAGGACGGTTACATGGCTTTCGAGACCCCCGTCGATGCAACTGCCGGCTCGGCGCGCGCACCTCTGGTCGACTCCGCGCTTGGCGCCATTGCGACCGTTGCCGGCTCATCGATGGCGGCCAATGCCGGTGAACTCCCGCTGGCTCGCCTCGCCGCCGGGCAAGATCATGTATCGGCAGCCGCGGCCAAAACGCATGCCACCGTTGGCATCGGCGATATCATGCCGCGGCTGCTGCGTCACTCCCGAATCGTGTTCGACTTCGGGGCATTACCGCCCGAGATCAATTCCGGTCGGATGTATAGCGGCCCGGGATCCGGGCCCCTGCTCGCTGCCGCGGGTGCGTGGGACGGGCTGGCCGGGGAATTGAGCCTAGCGGCGACGGGCTGCAAGTCGGTGATCTGGGAGCTGACCAGCTTGCCGTGGGTAGGGCCCGCGTCGGCGGCAATGTTGGCCTCATTCACGCCATATATGGATTGGCTGAGCACCACCTCGACGCGCGCTGACCTGGCCGGGATGCAGGCGAGGGCGGCCGCGGCCGCCTACGAAACAGCGCGCGCAATGACCGTCCCCCCGCCGGTGATCGCTGCCAACCGGACCTTGTTGATGACGCTGATCGCGACCAACTTCCTGGGGCAGAACACGCCGGCGATCGCGACCACCGAGTTCCACTACGCCGAGATGTGGGCGCAAGACGCCGACGCCATGTACGGCTATGCCAGCTCCTCGACGACCGCCTCAACGTTGATACCTTTTACCGCGCCGCCAAAAACCACCAATCCAGCCGGCCTGCCCGGCCAGGCCGCCGCGGTTGGCGAAGCCGCAGCCACACCGGCGGGAAACTCTGCGTCGGCGATATCGTCGATGACGTCAGAGATGAGTACCGCCTCCGCGCAGGTAGTGCATTTTCTCTCGGCTACGCCTTGGTACGACGCAATCCTGAAGTGGCTGGAGAGCATTCCGACCCAAGTCTGGCTCGACCTACTGAACCTCGACTATGACATCGGGGGACTGGTATACGACACCCAGGGCTATACGCTCAACATCCTCCAGCTTGGACAGGCGCTCACTTGGGCCTCGCCCGGGGTAACGGCCGGTGCAGCACCGATTGGAGCGGGTGGGGCCGCCATGGAATCGGGTTTCAACCACCTAACCGCTGGAGCGGTATCGGCGGGTTTCGGACACGCCGGCAAGATCGGGCCGATGTCGACGCCACCGAGCTGGGCTACTTCCCCCTACACAGAACACATTGAGGCTGAGACGATTTCGGCTCCGGTTCCCGAAAATCCCGCGCAGGCAAAGGGGACAACAGGTCTGTTTCGGGGCTTGCCGATGGGTGGCGCCGAACGAACGCAGAACCTTGATCAACGCCGATACGGGTCACGTCTCACTGTGGTCGGCCCACGGGCCATCGGTTAGCGCATTGGGCAGAAGGGAATGGGGGGGACATCGGCGCACCTGAAACCGATTGAGCCTGAGAGACATTGAGGGGACATGCCATGTCAGTAGTAACCATGCAACCGCAAGCGAGGCCCCAATTGTCGATGACGGCCGCCACGCTGCTGGCTACGAGCTTGACGATGAGCACCCGCAGCACCAACCGCGACGAGGTAAGGGATTAATTGCGATGGATTTCGGAGCGTTACCGCCAGAGGTCAACTCCTTGCGCATGTACTCCGGTCCGGGATCGGCGCCGATGTCGGCAGCCGCGTCGGCCTGGAACGGTTTGGCCGCCGAGTTAGATTCGGCCGCAACCGGTTACGAGACGGTGATCACAACACTGCACTGCGAGGAGTGGGTCGGCCTCGCGTCCAGTTCGATGGCCGCAGCCGTCACACCTTATGTGGCTTGGATGAGAGCCACCGCCGCTCAAGCCGAGGAGGCTGCCAGCAAGTCGCGCATGGCGGTCGCCGCCTACGAGGCCGCGGTTACGGCAGTGGTGCCTCCGCCGCTCGTTACGGCCAACCGTACTCAGCTGGTGTCGCTGGTCAAAGCCAACACCTTCGGCCAATACACGGCATCCATCGCAGCCCTGGAAGCCCAATACGGTGAAATGTGGGCCCAGGACGCGATGGCCATGTACAGCTATGCCGCGGCCTCGGCGAGCGCCTCGACGGTGACACCGTTCGCGCCGCCGCCGGACACCACCAACGCAGCCGCCGGGGCCTTGCAGGCCGCCGCGGTCACCCAGGCCGCCGCCACCTCAGCCGGCACCATACAGACAACGTTGGCACAGCTGGTTTCTCGCGCGCCGAGCGCGCTTTTAGAGCTGACACGGCCTTTCATGTCGCTCACAACCTCAGCCGGAGTGTCCGCAACACCGCAATGGCTGCAGTACTTGGAGACGTTCCTAAACGTCATTTCACCGTTGACCGGTACCTGGTATAACACCACCGGCTTGCCATACTTCGGCATTGGTATCGCCAACAGCATCGCCTCCGCGGAGAGGGCTATGGGAATGATCGGTCCGGATGCTGCTGCGCCGGTCGCCGGTGCAGAAGTCGCGCTCGGCGCCGGCATCCCGCGCGCCGATCTTCCGGTAGCCGCCGGTTTGGGCAACGCGGCCTCCATCGGCAAGCTCTCGGTTCCGGCCAGCTGGCCAGCGGCCGGGCCGGCGCTCGCCCCGACGGTGGGGTCCGCCTCCGCGCCCCTAGTTAGCGACGTGGTCGTGCCGGAGGCGGGGGCGACTGGAAACCTGTTGGGCGGCATGCCGCTGGCGGGTCCGGGCCTTGGCGGCGCAGGCAGCGGTCCACGCTACGGGTTCCGTCCCAAGGTGATGATGCGCCCCACGTTTGCGGGATAGCGGGAGGCTCTCTACAGCACGGAACTGTGCGCACAATCGGCGTCAACAAACCTTGCCGCACAACCGATTCAGTGAATCGGAAGTAAGGGATGCGTCACAATTTTGTCTGCACGGGTGACGACACCGTCAGAAACCGCCGGGCCAGATTCGTCTCGGTGGATGGCCCCGGTTCCCAGTGCGCGATCCACGGACCGGTGCCCTCCGACTGATCGATAATCCCCTGCTCCAGCCAGGTGTAACGGCCTTCCAGGACATCGGTTGCCAACCGAACATCGATGCCGTCTGTGTTGGTCCACAAGGCGTGGAACAGTGCCTCAACCCGCAGAGTGGCCTGCCGGCAGAACGCCTCGGTTAATTCGTATGCCTGTTTGCCCTCGGCCGGATCGGCAACTCGCTGCGCCTCGGCGCGCACACATACCGCGGACATGGCGAACAGCTCCGCACCGATATCGACGATGCGCCCAAGGAACCCTTGCTTTTGCTCCAGGCCGGCTTGCCAGCGCGCCATCCCGTAGAAGGTGTTGCGGGCCAATTTGCGTGACGAGCGTTCGACAAAACGTAGATGCGTCGCCAGTGCGCCGAACTCGCGGTACGACGTGGGTCGCTGACCTTCCCCAAAAACCAGTTTCGGCAACCACTTTGCATAGAATCGGCTTGCCCCGGCCGCCGCCGCAGCCTTCTGCCGCAGGTCGGCTTTGGGGTTCGCAAGGTCACCGGCGGCGGTCAAATGAGCGTCGACGGCCTCCCGCGCGATGAGCAGCCGCATGATTTCGCTGGATCCTTCGAAGATGCGGTTGATCCGCAGGTCCCGCACCGCCTGCTCCACCGGTACCGCGCGCTCCCCACGTGCAGCAAGGGACTCCGCGGTCTCATAGCCGCGGCCACCGCGGATCTGCAACAGCTCATCGATGATCACGTCGGCCATCTCACTGCACCACAACTTGGCCAACGCCGCCTCGATCCGGATGTCGTTGCGCCCCTCGTCGGCCATCTGACCGGCCAATTCGAGCACCGCATCGAGCGCGTAAGTGGTGGCGGCTATGAAGGCGAGCTTGCTGGAAACCGCCTCATGTTTGCCGACGGGCTTTCCCCACTGCACTCGTTCACGGGACCATTCCCGGGCTATCTTCAGCGACCACTTGGAGGACCCGGTGACGACGGCCGGTAAGGACAGCCGTCCGGCGTTGAGTGTGGTCAACGCGATCTTCAGGCCATCGCCTTCACGCCCGATCAGGTTTTCCGCGGGGACTCGAACGCCGTGCAGCCTGGTCACCCCGTTTTCGATGCCGCGCAGTCCCATGAACTTGTTGCGCCGCTCGACGGTGATCCCGGGTGCATCGGCCTCGACAACGAATGCGCTAATTCCGCCTCGATGCCCCTCGCTCTTGGGCACTCGGGCCATGACCACCAACAGCTCGGCGACCACGCCATTAGTGGTCCACAACTTCACGCCCTCGAGCTCATATGCCTTCCCGCCGTCGACAGGCGTCGCCGTGGCGGCCAGGCGCGCCGGGTCGGAGCCCACGTCCGGTTCGGTGAGCAGAAACGCCGATATAGCGCCGGCAGCACAGCGCGGCAAGAACTTCCGCTTCTGTTCCGGGCTCCCGGCGAGCTTGAGTGGTTCGGGTACTCCGATCGACTGGTGGGCCGACAGCAATGCGCCGAGACTGGGATGAACGGACGAAACCATCATCAAGGCGCGGTTGTACGCAACTTGCGACATGTCCAGGCCACCGTACTCGGACGGTATTTTTATGCCGAAGCAGCCGAGCTCGGCAAAGCCCTTCACATATTCGTCGGGAATCTGGGCGTCACGCTCGATGACGCTGCCATCGATGGTGTCGAGAAATTCCCGCAGCCTGCCGAGAAACTCTTCAATGCGAGCCTCCTCGACGTCCGATGGCCTGGGGAACGGGTGGATGAGCTCCAACGGAAAACGGCCGAGGAACAACTCCTTTGCGAAAGATGGTTTATCCCATCCACTTTCGCGGGATTCTTCGGCAAGGGCTCTTGCTTGCTCCTCGGTGACCTGCGCTTGCTGTGCCATCGTTGCCTCCTCGCTAACGAATCACATCGAGGCATGAGTACCCAGTTCCTGTCCGAATGTTACGCGCCAGTAGCTTCGCAGCGCACGTATCCGATCTGGGCCGCTGGATCAGCTCAAATGGCCCCGCACAACGAACATGCTCCCGGACAGAGGCCAATGTGGCGGATGTGACAAGACGCCGGGAAGTAGTCTCCGCGCACAGCGCTAGGAATCGAGCTCCCGCGCCACCGCCTTGACCACCTCGGATACTCGACGGGCCGTCTTACGGTCCGGGTAACGGCCCTTGCGCAGTTCGGGCTGCACAGCGCTCTCCAGCAACGTGATCATGTCCTCGACCATGCCGTGCAGCTCGTCGGGGCTGTGCTTGTGCTCGACCGGCGTCTCACGGCGAGTCCGCGAGAGGCTGGGCGGTGGATCAATCAGCTTGAGACTCAATGCCTGCGGTCCGCGGCGACCGGAAGCGACGCCGAACTCCACGCGCTGCCCCGCTTTGAGCCCTTCGACACCTTCGGGCAATGCCGAAGAACGGACGTAGACGTCCTCGCCGTCCTCTTGCGACAGGAAGCCGAACCCCTTGTCGGAGTCATACCACTTCACCTTGCCAGTCGGCACTGGTCTCACCTGCTTGTCTAACGAGTCACTTGGAGGCAACAGAAGACGCGCCCCGCCTGCGCAGGGCGCGATGACGATCTCAGATCCTACTCGGATGGTTGGCAGGCAAGCACCCCTGTTTATCCGTCACTCGGTAGGCTGGCACTACCGCCTGGAGGAGATATGCGCCTAGTCCTGAACATTATCTGGCTGGTTTTCGGTGGCCTCTGGTTGGCCCTCGGATACCTGGTCGCGGCGCTTGTCTGCTTCCTGCTCATCGTCACCATCCCCTTCGGCTTTGCGGCGCTGCGCATCGCGTCATACGCGTTGTGGCCGTTCGGGCGCACGATCGTCGAAAAGCCGACCTCCGGGACCGGCGCCTTGATCGGCAACGTCATCTGGGTGGTGCTGTTCGGCATCTGGCTGGCAATTGGACATTTGCTGAGCGCGGCAGCAATGGCGATCACCATCATCGGCATTCCGCTGGCGTTGGCTAACCTCAAAATGATTCCGGTGTCGCTGGTGCCGCTGGGCAAGCAGATCGTTCCCGTTGCTGCCGGCTCGCCGGCCCAATTCGAACGGGTGGGCTCATGACGGTGACCGCGTTGGGCGTACCAGCGGTGCCTCGGGCCGGCGACCCCGTCATCGCGAATCAAACACCCCCCTCGGAAGGTCCATTGCTGGACAGCTTCGGACGGATCGCTACTGATCTCCGGGTGTCACTGACCGACCGCTGCAATCTGCGATGCAGCTACTGCATGCCCGAAGAAGGCCTGGACTGGCTACCCGGCGAGCAACTGCTACGACCCGACGAACTGGCCAGGCTGATGCGCATCGCCGTCACGCGTCTCGGCGCGACCAGCGTGAGGTTTACCGGTGGTGAACCACTGTTGGCCCGCCACCTCGAAGCGGTGATCGCGGCGGCGGCCTCCCTGAGGCCCCGCCCCGAAATTTCGCTCACCACCAATGGGTTGGGGTTGGCGCGGCGGGCAACCACTCTGGCGGCAGCGGGCCTGGACCGGGTCAACGTGTCGCTCGACAGCGTCAACCGCGCCCACTTCGCGGCCATCACCCGCCGGGACCGACTCCCCGACGTGCTGGCCGGACTGGCCGCCGCTAAGGAAGCAGGGCTGGCGCCCGTCAAGGTGAACGCTGTGCTGGACCCCATCACCGGCCGCGACGACGTCGTCGAGCTGTTGCGGTTCTGCCTCCAGCACGGTTACCAATTGCGGGTAATCGAGCAGATGCCGCTCGATGCGGGGCACCAGTGGCGCCGCAACGCCACACTGAGCGCCGACGACGTGCTGGCCGTGCTGCGGCAGCACTTCCAGCTGCGGCCTGATCAGGCACCGCGCGGCTCCGCGCCAGCCGAACTCTGGCAGGTCGACGCGAGCCCAGCCACACCGAGCGGAAAATTCGGGGTCATTGCCTCGGTGTCGCACGCCTTCTGCTCGACGTGCGACCGCACGCGGCTGACTGCCGACGGCCAGATCCGCAGCTGCCTGTTCTCCACCGAGGAGACCGACCTTCGCGGTCTGCTGCGTGGCGGAGCTGACGACGGCCAGGTCGAGGCCGCATGGCGCGCCGCAATGTGGCGCAAGCCTGCCGGTCACGGCATAAACGACCCGAATTTCATTCAGCCCGACCGCCCGATGAGCGCCATCGGTGGTTAACCCGCAGGCCCAGGTGTCCGACCAATCGGACGAAATTCAAGTGACGGTCCGCTATTTCGCGGCGGCGCGGGCGGCCGCCGGCGTTGAGTCGGAAACCGTGAGCCTGCCGCCCGGGACCACCGTGGCCGAGTTGGTCAAGGATCTCACTACCCGGAGCGCCCGGCTTGCGACGGTGTTGGGCCGCTGCTCCTACCTCTGCGACGGGATTGCCGTCCGAGATGACGCCACACCGTTATCCGCCGGCGACACGCTTGATGTACTGCCGCCCTTCGCGGGCGGGTAAAGCGCTGTGAAATATCTCACGTAACGAAACGATAACAACCCGGCCACGCTTCGATCTCGAGTGCTATGAGCTGCGCAAACACCTGGGATCCCGGGCGTTTTGCCCAGTGGCCGCGTGGCGAACACAACATTTCTGCCCAGTGACGGGATCGCCGTAAGCCGCTACCGTCTCGGGAGGCAAGTCAACCCAACCCAGAGTGATTTGCCTCCCTCCCTATAACGCGCCGAGCTCCATCCAGTAGGCAGAGGGATTCCGACCGCGGATGGAGGCGGGGGACCCACCAGGTCCACCGAGATCGGACCGGGGTCAGCCATGGCCCCTTGGGGTGAAGCCGAAGTCGTTCACCGAAGTACGACATTGGCCGGGTGACCTCTCTATTTCGTAATCCAGCCCGAACCCGACAGCTGACCTCGTAGGCGTGTACCGAGAGGAATTCAAAGAGTATGAGTGGACGTCACCGTAAGCCCACCACCTCGAGCGTCAGCGTCGCCAAGGTTGCATTTACCGGCGCGGTGCTCGGTGGCGGCAGCATCGGCAGCATGGCTCTCGCCGGCCATGCGAACGCAGCAACCGACTACGAATGGGACGCGGTAGCTCGTTGTGAGTCAGGCGGCAACTGGTCGATCAACACCGGCAACGGCTTCTACGGCGGCGTGCAGTTCACCCAAGGCACCTGGGCATCACATGGCGGCGGCGAGTTTGCCCCGTCTGCCCAGCTGGCCACTAGAGAGCAGCAGATCGCGGTCGCTGAGCGAGTGCTGGCGACTCAGGGTCGCGGCGCCTGGCCGGTATGCGGTCACGGGCTGTCGGCGGCCACGCCGCGCGAGGTGCCTGCTCCGGCAGCGCTGGACGGACCGCTGGATGCGCCCGAAGTTAACGGCGAGCCGGCACCGCTGGCTGACGCGCCGCCGCCCGCCGATCCCGCGCCTGCTGACCCGGCTCCCGCGGTGGAACTGGCCGGCAACGACTTGCCAGCTCCCGCCGAGCTACCCCCACCCGCCGACCTGCCACCAGCTCCCGCCGACTTGGCGCCGCCCGCGGACCTGCCGCCGGCTCCTGCCGAGCTACCCCCACCCGCCGACCTGCCGCCGGCTCCCGCCGACTTGGCGCCGCCAGCGGACCTGCCGCCTGCTCCTGCCGAGCTACCCCCACCCGCGGACCTGCCGCCGGCTCCCGCCGACTT
>NZ_OCVX01000032.1 GCF_900232995.1 Mycobacterium simulans | reverse complement strand
GGTGGCCTATGCCTTGGGGTTGCAGGGCCCGGCGATCACCGTGGACACCGCGTGCTCGTCATCGTTGGTGGCCACCCATTTGGCATGCCAGTCGCTGCGCAACGGCGAAAGCGGTCTGGCGTTGGCCGGTGGCGTCACCATCATGACCACACCGGCAATATTCACCGAGTTCGCTCGGCAACGGGGATTGGCCGCCGACGGGCGGTGCAAAGCGTTCGCCGCGGCTGCTGACGGGACCGGCTGGGGCGAAGGCGCCGCGGTGGTCGTCCTCGAGCGTCTCAGCGATGCCCGCGACAACAACCATCCGGTGTTGGCGGTGATCGCGGGATCGGCGATCAATCAAGACGGGGCCTCCAACGGGTTGACCGCCCCCAACGGCCCGGCACAGGAGCGCGTCATTAAGCAGGCCGCGGCGCATGCCGGAATCGGCTTGGGCGAGGTCGATGTGGTCGAGGCGCACGGGACCGGCACCCGTTTGGGCGATCCGATCGAAGCCGGGGCGTTGATCGCCACCTACGGGGCTGCGCGTGATGCCGAGCATCCGTTGTGGCTGGGATCGATCAAATCCAACCTCGGTCATACCCAAGCCGCCGCCGGGGCTGCCGGGCTGATCAAAATGGTCTTGGCTCTCAACCACGACGTATTGCCGCCCACCCTGCACGTGGATCAGCCCAGCCCGCATGTGGATTGGTCGGCCGGGACCGTGCGGCTGCTCACCGAACCCACAATCTGGCCGGACACCGAGCACCCCCGCACCGCTGCCGTCTCCTCGTTTGCCATCAGCGGTACCAACGCGCATGTGATCGTCCAACAACCCCCGCCGGCGACACTCTGCCCAGCCTCAAAACCGGCAGGCACACCCCTGCGGCCGGTGTGGCCGATCTCCGCGCGCACCCCGGGGGCCCTGGTTGCCTACGCCGATCGGTTACACCAGCACCTCATCGACCACCCCGACGTCGATCCGAGCGATCTGGCCCACAGCCTGGCCACCACGCGCACCCACCACCCGTATCGCGCGGCTATCACCGCACCAGCGGCCGCCGAGGACGTCCACGCGCAGCTGCTGGCTGGGCTGGATGCTTTGCGCACCGGCCAGCCCCACCCCTTTTTGGCCCAACATCATCTGGCCCGTCAGGGCGCCAAGATCGTGTTCGTCTTCCCCGGCCAAGGCGCCCAATACCCCGCCATGGGCAACCAGCTCTACGCCGAGCACCACGTCTTTGCCCGCGCTGTTGATGACTGCAACCAAGCGCTGCGCCCCTTCACCGGCTGGTCGGTACGCGACCTCATCTGCCAAGACCGCGCAGCGCCACCGCTGGACCGCGTCGACGTGGTCCAACCTGTGCTGTTCACGATGATGGTCTCGCTGGCCGAAACGCTGGGCGGCTACGGCATCGTGCCCGATGCGGTAGTCGGACACTCGCAAGGCGAAATAGCCGGCGCCTACATCGCCGGGGCGCTCTCGCTCGAGGATGCCGCCAAGGTTGTGGCGCTGCGTAGCCTGGCGTTGGCGGGCTTATCTGGTACTGGCGCCATGGCCTCGGTTTTGCTTCCTGCGCAAGACTTGTACCCGCGCCTGCAGAACTGGGGCGAGCAGCTGAGCATCGCGGCGATCAACGGCCCGACACACACCGTTGTCAGCGGCGAACCCGCTGCGGTGGATCAGCTCATCACCACCTGCGAGCAAGATGGCATCCAAATCCGGCCCATCGCAGTGGATTACGCGTCCCACTCGGCCCAAGTCGAGCGACTCCGCGAGCGCCTCCTGCACGAACTGGCCGACATAACCCCGGGCCCTTCACGGGTTCCGCTGTATTCCACTGTCTCAAGCGCCCTATCTGACCATCCGTTAGATACCACCACCATGGATGCCGATTATTGGTACCGCAATCTGCGTGAGCCGGTCCGTTTTGCCGACCGTGTGGCCGGACTGCTGGCTGCTGGTGAGCACACCTTCGTTGAGTTGTCGCCGCATCCGGTGCTGGCCCCGGCGATCACCGATAGCCTGGCCACCGCGGCTGGGCGCACCCAATCGGCGGTGATCACCACCTTGCACCGCGACCGCCCCGACCTCGACACCCTCACCAGCGCACTAGCTCAGTTGCACACCCGCGGCCACAGCCCGGCCTGGCCCACCCTCTACCCGCATGCCAACACTGTGGCGCTGCCGACCTATCCCTTCCAACACCGCCGCTACTGGCTTACACCCACCCCCACCGCCGACGTCAGCGCCGCCGGACTCGACCGCCCCGAACACCCCCTGCTCGGTGCGGTTACCCACCTAGCCGATCAAGACCAGATCGTCATCAGCGGGCGCCTATCGATCAGCACGCACGCCTGGCTGGCCGCTCACCGTGTCCACGACACCGTGGTCTTGCCCGCAACCGGATTCATCGAACTCGTCCTGCACGCCGGCCAACACGCCGACTGCCCCGTCGTCGATGAGCTGATCCTGCACACCCCCCTGGTTTTGGCCGACCACAATCCCACCGATCTGCAGATCACTGTGAACCCCGTCGATGACACCGACCGACGACCCGTGACGGTGCACAGCCGAACCAGCGATAACCACCACCACAGTCCCTGGGTCTTGCATGCCAGCGGCGCGCTGCGCGCTGAGCAACCGAGCATCCCTGCCGCCACACCCCCACTTCTGGCCCAGGCCATCGACCCCCACAGCTTCTATGACCAACTGGCCACCACCGGCCTGCACTACGATCCGCCCTTCCAAGGTGTGTGCGCCATCAGCCAGCACCACACCGACCCCGACACCGTCGACGCCGAAGTCGCCTTGCCCGCCGACACCGACATCACCGGCTACGGCATCCACCCCGCCCTGCTCGACGCCGCCCTACACCCGCTCACCGCACTCACCAACCCCGACACCGACACCTCCGGCCCTCGGCTGCCGTTCGCGTTAACCGGGATCACCCTGCACGCCAGCACCGCCACCCGGCTCCACGTCCATTTGGCCCGTACCGGCGCGGACACCTATACCCTGCACGCCACCGATCCCACCGGCGCACCGGTACTCACGATCGCCACCGTGACGTTGCGCCCCCTGCAGCTCTCCCCACAACACCA
>NZ_OCVX01000031.1 GCF_900232995.1 Mycobacterium simulans | reverse complement strand
CATCTGACTTTCCGCCTTGCCGGGGGGGCGCGGAGTTGTGTAAAAGAGACGGGCCCCCGGCCCCCCCCCGGGCCGCGTCCCCCCGGGCCCCCCGTTCCCCCCCGGCCCCCCGGGGCGCCCCGCCCCCCCCCCCCCCGCCGATGCCGCCGGCGCCGCCGGCGCCGCCGATGCCGACCACCAGCCCGCCGCGACCACCGGCACCCCCGAAGCCGCCGGCACCGCCAGCGCCGGCCGAGGCGCCGACACCGCCGCCGCCGCCGGCACCACCATTGCCCCCTAATCCTGCACCGGTGGAGCCAACTTTCAGATTGGCACCACCGCCGTTACCGCCGGCACCGCCGGCAGCACCGGTACCGCCCGCGCCGCCCGCGCCACCAGTTCCCCCGGTCGCATCGCCACTATCGGCGTTTGCCCTCACGGCCGAGCCGCCGGCACCACCCGCGCCGCCAGCACCGCCGGCGCCGCCGGCGCCACCAGCACCGCCATCGCCCCCGGTAGCGCGAGGGGAGCCAAAATCGGTCGCGTTCCCGCCGGCGCCGCCGGCACCTCCCGAGGCGAAGTTGCCGGCCGCGCCTCCCGCGCCCCCGGCTCCACCGGAAACGGGGTCGGCGCCACTGCCAACAGTCCCGTTACCGCCCTTGCCGCCGGTACCGCCGCCCACACCGGGGTTAATGCCGTCGCTGCCGGGCCCGGCGTCCGTGCCGTTGCCGCCCACGTTGCTGAGTCCGCCTGCGCCGTTGGGTGCCTGTTGTACCTGGTGGAACCCTGGGTTGACCGCGTTGGCGCCGGTAGCACCGGCCGCGCCCGCTCCACCGGCCCCGCCGTTGCCCCACAGCCAGGCATTGCCGCCGGCACCGCCGGTGCCGCCACTGCCGCCGACGACCGTGGCGGCCCCGCC
>NZ_OCVX01000030.1 GCF_900232995.1 Mycobacterium simulans | reverse complement strand
CCGTGCTGGCCCCCGCCCTCACCGACGTCGCAGACCACCCCGGATCCGCGGTCATCACCACCTTGGCCCGCGACCACCCCGACCTCGACACCCTGGCAACCGCGCTGGCCCAACTGCACGTCCACGGCCACAGCCCGTCCTGGACCACCCTGTACCCCGACACTCACACCGTCGCGCTGCCCACCTACCCCTTCCAACACCGCCCCTACTGGTTGGCCGCGCCGGCGGGTGTGGATGTCAGCGCCGCCGGGCTGGATAAGCCCGGTCATCCCCTGTTGGGTGCGTTGACCGATCTGGCCGATCAGGACCAGATCGTGTTGACCGGACGGTTATCGACCACCACCCACGATTGGCTGGCCGGCCACCGCGTCGATGACACTGTGCTGTTTCCCGGAACCGGCTACATCGAGTTGCTGCTACAGGCTGGTGAGTACGCCCAGTGCCCGGTGATCGACGAGCTGGTTTTGCATACCCCGTTGACGTTGGATGAGCACGCGCCCACCGATGTACAGATCACGGTGCAAGCGATGGAGGACAACGGGCGCCGCCCCGTCACCGTGTACTCGCGAACCAGCGCCACCCATGGCCACACGGCCTGGACGTTGCATGCCAGCGGCGCGTTGAGCACCACCGCTGGTGTGGTGTCCGGGCCGCTGGCCACCCCCTCGGGTGTCGACGCCATCGATGCCGACAGCTTCTATCAAGACCTGGCCGAACATGGCTTCCATTACCAAACCCCGTTCCGATCGTTGCGTGGGATCAGCCGCCACCCCACCCTGGCCAATACCGTCTACGCCGAGGTGGCTCTGCCCGCCGATACCGACATCACCGATTACGGAATTCACCCCGCCCTGCTCGATGCCGCCCTGCACCCGTTGGCCGCGGCCTTCGACCAGACCGAACCCAGCAGCGACCCGCACACACCGCGGATTCCGTTCGCCTTCACCGGGGTCACGTTGCACGCGATCCAGGCCACCCGCTTGCACGTCCAACTCACCTCCACGGGAGCCGACACCTTCACCCTGCGCGCCACCGACCCCACCGGTGCCCCAGTGATCACCATCGACACACTGACCCTGCGGGCCCGGCCCGACCACATCAGGCCCGCCGCCCCCGCCGCACTGCGGGACAGCTTGTTCCACCTGCACTGGCCGCCCCTGCCCGAGGACGCGTTCCCCGCCGCAGCCGCCCCACCGGCGTGGGCGGTCCTTACCGAGGACCCCGACCAGCTGCCCGCCAGCCTGCGCTCCAGCCCTCGCCACACCGAGCTCGCCCACGCCGAGCTGGCGATCTGGCCACTACCCCTGCCAGACCCCGCCGAGGCTGATGACCTCCAGCGGGTCCACACACTGACCCGTGCCACGGTGACCCAACTGCAGGACTGGCTGACCCGCTCCGACACCCTCGACAGCCACCTGGTGATCCTCACCCGCCACGCGGTGAGCATCAACGTCTACGACCGCGCCCCCGATCTGGCCCACGCCGCGGCGTGGGCATTGATCCACACCGCCCAAAACGAGCACCCCGGGCGCATCACCGCGCTCGACATCGACACCACCGCGGCCACCGACCACGCCCTGATCAACGTCTTAGCCGCCCTGGCCACCCCGACGCCGGCACACCCCGGCGAACCCCAGCTGGCACTGCGCGACGGCATCGCCCACACACCGCGGCTAACCCCGTCGCTAGCCCTGAGCCCACCACCAACCCCCACCTGGCAACTGAGCACCACCGGCAACGGCGGTTTGGCCGGCCTGGCCCTGGTGCCCACCGAGGCGGCCACCGAGTTAGCCCCCGGACAAATCCGCGTCACCATCCGTGCCTCGGGACTGAATTTCCGTGATGTCGATGCCGCGTTAGGAGCCACCCCCGATAGCGGGATAGGCCGCGAAGGCGCCGGTGTGGTCATCGAAACCGCCCCCGACGTGACCACCGTGGCTCCCGGTGACGCCGTCATGGGCCTGTTCCCCAACAACGCTTTTGCGCCCACCGCCATCACCGATCACCGCATGGTGGTGGGGGTCCCGGCGGGCTGGTCGTTTACCCAGGCCGCCTCCGTGCCGGTCGCATTCCTGACCGCCTACACCGCCCTCGTCGAGCACGCCCAGCTCCGTGCCGGACAACGAGTGCTCATCCACGCCGCCACCGGCGGGGTCGGTCAAGCCGCCATCCAAATCGCCCAGCACCTCGGCGCGGAAATCTTTGCCACCGCCGGCCCGCACAAACACCGCGTCCTGACCGACCTAGGGATCCCCGACCACCACATCGCCTCCTCACGAACCCGCGAGTTCCTCGACTTCTTCGACCATGCCAGCGACGGACAGGGCATGGATGTCATCTTCAACACCCTTCCCCCAGACTTCATCGAGGGCTCACTCCAACTGCTCTCCCCCGGCGGGTGTTTCCTCCAAATCGCCACCCCCGACATCCGTGCGGCCGGCGACGTCAATACCACCCACCCCGCAGTGGACTACCTCGTTTATGACCTGACCACCACACACCCCGACGATCTGGGTCGGGCCTGGAACGCCTTGATCGAGCTGTTCACCACAGGGGCGCTTCGACCGTTGGCCACCACCAGCTACGGCCTCGTCGACGCCCCCCAAGCCTTCAGCGACATGAGCCAAGCACTGCACACCGGAAAAATTGTGCTGACCCCACCCACCACGCTCACCCCGGACGGCACCGTCCTGATCACCGGCGGCACCGGAATGCTGGGCCAACTATTCGCCGAGCACCTCATCACTCACCACGGTGTGCGCCACCTCCTGCTGGCCTCACGGCGCGGCCCCACCGCGCCCGGCGCCACCGAACTGCACCAACACCTCGCCAACCTCGGCGCCCAGGTCACCATCGCCGCCTGCGACACCAGTAACCCCGCCGAACTGACCACACTCCTAGCCGATATCCCCGCCCAACACCCCCTCACCGCCATCATCCACACCGCCGGCGCCCTGCACGACGCGGTCATCACCGAAATAACCACCGACCAACTCGACTCCGTCTTAGGCGCCAAAGCCGACACCGCCTGGCACCTACATCAACTCACCACCGATCAAGACCTCGACGCATTCATCATGTTCTCCTCGGTCTCGGCAACCCTGGGCGCTCCCGGACAAGGCGCCTACACCGCCGCCAACGCCTTCCTCGACGCCCTGGCCCAACAACGCCACCGCGCCGCGATCACCATCCCCGCCGCCACCACCGACCCCCGCGAAGAACTGCTCGATGCCCTACACGCCCTAACCACCGACCAACCCCACCCCGGCGTGACCTACCACCACCACCAAACCCACCACACCGCCAAGACGGTGTTCGTGTTCCCCGGCCAAGGCGCCCAATACCCGACCATGGCCACCACGCTCTACACCCACCACCGGGTCTTCGCCGCCGCCCTCGATGCTTGCGACCAGGCCCTACACCCCTGGACCGGCTGGTCAGTACGCGACGTCTTACACCACCACCCCGACGCACCCCCACTAGACCGCGTCGACGTCATCCAACCCGTCCTATTCACCATCATGATCTCGCTGGCCGAGCTGCTACGCACCCACGGCATCACCCCCGACGCCGTCATCGGCCACTCCCAAGGAGAAATCGCCGCCGCCTACATCGCCGGCGCACTACCCCTCAACCAAGCCGCCAAAATCGTCGCGCTACGCAGCCAAGCACTGACCACCCTCTCCGGCCACGGCGCCATGGCCTCAGTACGACTAACCCCCGACGAACTCCCCCCCCACCTACAACCCTTCAACACCACCCTGACCATCGCCGCCACCAACGGCCCCACCCACACCATCATCAGCGGCCACCCCGACGCCCTCGACCAATTCAGCACCCACTGCCAACAACACAACATCCACATCCGAACCATCGCCGTCGACTACGCCTCCCACTCACCCCAAGTCGAACACCTACGCCACCAGCTGCTGGACAACCTCACCGACCTCACCCCCCAACCCTCAACCATCCCCCTCTACACCACCGTGCCCAGCGCACACTCTGACCAACCCCTCAACACCACCACCATGGACGCCGACTACTGGTACCGCAACCTACGCGAACCCGTCCACTTCCACGACACCATCACCACCCTGACCACCCAAAGCCCACACACCTTCATCGAACTATCCCCACACCCCGTACTAGCCCCCGCACTCACCGACACCCTGACCCACGACACCCAACACCCCGGATCCGCGGTCATCACCACCATGCACCGCGACCTTGCTGACCTTGATGCCCTAGCTACCGCTATGGCGCGGCTGCACAGTCATGGCCACAGCCCATCCTGGACAAGCCTGTATCCCGATACCCGCACCGTGGAGTTGCCCACCTACCCCTTCCAGCACCGCCCTTATTGGCTAGCCGCGTCAGCTCCAAGCGCGGTGAGCGATCCCGCCGAAGGCCGGTTATGGGATGCGGTGGACAACGACGCGGTGGACATCGTCGCGCAGGTATTGGGTATCACCGACACCCCCACGGCGTCGCTGGGTTCGGTGGTGGCCGCCCTGCGACACTGGCGCAAACACCTAGCCGAGTGCTCGGTGGTGGACAAGCTGCGCTACCAGATCAGCTGGCAGGCCATCACCCCGACCACCTTCCCCCCCACCCGGCAACGATGGCTGGTCTTGACGCGCCCAGGGCAATCCGAAGACCCCTGGCTGCAGACCTTGGTGGCTCACTACCCCGAGGAATTCGTTACCGCGGTCCTCGATCCCGACCGCCTAGACCGAGACGAGTTAGCCGCGCTGCTGGTCGAACACAGCGCCGCCCATGATTGCGATGGCGTGTTGTCAGTGCTGGCACTCTTTGACCACACCACCCCTGATGTGCCCGGACCGTCTGCGGGTGTGCTATCCACCCTTTCACTCGTGCAGGCCTATGGGGATAGCGGGCTAAGTGTGCCGTTGTGGGTTCTTACCCAGGGCGGGGCCCAAGTCAGTGCCGACGAGCGGCCGTTGGCGCCGAGTCAGGCCGCGGTGTGGGGGCTCGGACAATCGGTGTGTTTGGAACACCCCGACTGGTGGGGCGGACTGATCGATCTGCCCGCTACCCCCACCGCCCAGGACGTCACACGCCTGCACACGATCCTGACCTGCCCGCAAACCGAAGACCAACTCGCACTACGCCCCCACGGGGTGCACGCCCGACGGCTCCGACACGCACCGCTGTCCCCGGATCAGCGCCCCAGCTGGAAACCTTCGGGCACCGCCGTCATCACCGGCATCACCGGCCGATCGGGTCCCGACATCGCCCGCTGGCTAGCCGACGCTGGAGCCAGCCACCTGGTATTGCTGAGCCGCACCGCCGCCACCGACCCACACGTGGCGGAACTGGAAAAAGAATTCCACGCCCTAGGAGTCAGCACCACCAGCGCATCGATAGACCTCACCGATCAACCCGCCCTAGCCGCCGTGATCGATCAAACCCGCGCCGAGCACGGACCCATCGACACCGTGGTGCACGCCGCAGCGTTTCAGGGTTGGGCCACCATCACCGAGACCACCCTGGCGGAATTCCACAGCACCTACAGCGCTAAGGCGCTCGGGGCGGAAAACCTGATCACCGCGCTGGGCGATCAGCTGCCCCACACCTTCATCCTGTTCTCCTCGGCCGCCACAACCTGGGGCGGCACCCGACAAGGCGCCTATGCGGCGGCCAACGCCCATATCGAGGCCCTGACCACCCAACTACGCGCCCGGGGTTGTCACGCCCTGGCCCCGGCCTGGGGAACCTGGGCTGATGACCGAACCGCCTCCCAAGAAACCCTGGACTACCTGGCCCGCATCGGACTACGCCAAATCCCCGCCGACACCGCCTTCACCGCGCTGCAACAATCCCTGGACAACGACGACACCCTGATCACCCTCACCGACGTCGACTGGGACCAATTCCACGACGTCTTCACCACCCGCCGCGCCCACCCCCTACTCAGCGAACTGGGCTCACGCCCCACCCCCACCGGTGTCGCCGCGATCCCCGACGGGCTGGCCGCACAACTGGCCGGCCACACCCCTGACCAGCAACGAGCCACGCTGACCACCCTGATCCAGACCGCCACCGCCGCGGTGTTGGCCCACCCCGACCCCGCCAACCAGAAGGAGCGGTGCTGGAAGGCATAGGTGGGCAACCCCACGATCTGCGCACCCTGTCTCTTATACACATCTCCGAGCC
>NZ_OCVX01000029.1 GCF_900232995.1 Mycobacterium simulans | reverse complement strand
CGGCCGGGGCCAGCCAATACCGGTGATGCTCAAAGGGATACGTCGGCAACCCCACCACCCGCCCCCGCGGATACAACTGCCGCCACGACGGGCTATGCCCACAGGTATGCAACCGGCCCACCGCCGCAGCCACACCGTCGAGGTCGGGGTGCTCACGATGCAAAGTCGGGATCACCACCGACAGCGAACCCCCCTCGACACCGGCCACGGTGTCGCTGATCGCGGCCGCCAACACCGGATGCGGCGACAACTCCACAAACACCCGCTCCCCCGCGGCCAACAACGCGGTGATGCCGTCGTGAAAGCGCACTGGTTCGCGCAGGTTGCGATACCAATAGTCCGCATCCATGACGCTGGTATCGAGCGGCTGATTCGATAATGCGCTGGCTACTGTGGAGAACACCGGAATCCGCGACGCCTGCGGGACCAACCCATCCAAATCCGCCAACAGCCGCTTCTGCAACCCCTCCACGTGGGACGAATGCGAAGCATAATCGACCGCCAGACCGCGAACCTGAACACCATCACGCTCACACGACGCAACGAATTTCGCCACGGTCACGGGATCGCCACTAATGATGGTTTGCGAAGGTCCATTGACCGCTGCGACACTTAACATCTCATCCCACTGCCTCAATCGTGGGCCCAGGTCCTCGACAGCCAGCAACACCGACGCCATTGCACCCTGACCGGCGAGGCAGGCCAACGCGCGACTACGCAGCGCCACAATTTTGGCGGCCTCATCTAGCGAGAACACGCCACCGATGTAGGCCGCAGCGATTTCCCCTTGAGAATGGCCAATCACCGCATCCGGGGCGACGCCGTACGAAATCAACAACTGCGCCAGCGACACCATCATCGTGAACAACACCGGCTGGACCACATCCACCCGATCCAACGACGAAGCGTTCGGATTTTCACACAGCACATCGCGCACTGACCAGCCCGTAATCCGGCGCAATGCCCGATCGCAATCATCTACGGCCTCAGCGAACACAGGATGACGTTCGTAGAGCTGCACGCCCATGCCCGCATACTGAGCTCCCTGGCCCGGGAAGACGAACACCACTTTGCTGGCATCCTGGGCCGGAAGGTGATGTTGGGCCAACCGTGGATGGGACCGCCCTTTTGCTAGAGCTTCCAACCCGGTCATCAATTGCTTCCGGGCATTCTCCCCGGTATCAGCCGTGGTGATCACCGCTCGATACGGATGCTGGGCACGGCTGGTGGCCAAACTGAAGGCCAGATCGGCCACATCGACATCCGGATGCGCAACCAAGTGCTGCAACAGCCGATCGGCTTGGGCGGCCAGCGCCGCAGGAGTGCGCGCCGAGATGGGCCACACCCCCAACCGCGGCTCTGGTCGCGGTTTTGCTTGGTGCGCCGGTGACGACGCTGGTGGTTTGGGGGCTTGCTGGACGATCACATGGGCGTTGGTGCCGCTGATCCCGAACGACGACACCCCCGCGGTCCGCGGATGATCGGTCTGCGGCCACGGGACCGGCTCGGTCAACAACCGCACCCCACCGGCCGACCAATCAATGTGCGGGCTGGGCTCATCAACATGCAAAGTCGGCGGCAAGATGTCGTGGTTGAGCGCCAAGACCATCTT
>NZ_OCVX01000028.1 GCF_900232995.1 Mycobacterium simulans | reverse complement strand
GCATCACCGGCGGCGTCGGCGGTGCCGGGGGCAGCGGCGGGATGCTCGGCGGCGCCGGTGGCAGCGGCGGGCATGGCGGGCTGGGCGACACCGGCGGCACCGGCGGGGCCGGCGGCAAAGCCGGCTTGTTGTTCGGCGGCGGCGGAGTTGGCGGGACCGGCGGGAACGGTACCGTTACC
Organism: Mycobacterium simulans; assembly: GCF_900232995.1. Classification (GTDB taxonomy): domain Bacteria; phylum Actinomycetota; class Actinomycetes; order Mycobacteriales; family Mycobacteriaceae; genus Mycobacterium; species Mycobacterium simulans. The sequence goes on along the minus strand of NZ_OCVX01000028.1, from coordinate 1,219 downwards.
GGCGGCAACGGCGGCGCCGGGGGCGACGCGGGTCTGCTGATGTCCAGCGCCGGGTCCGGCGGCGCCGGTGGATTCGGCCTTGTCGGCGGAGCCGGCGGGGCCGGTGGCAACGCCGGCCCGCTGGGTTGCGGCGGGATCGGTGGAGCCGGCGGTTACGGCACCTTCGCCGTAACGGGTGGCACCGGCGGCGCCGGCGGGGCCGGCGGCAAGGGGGGCCAGCTAATAGGCATCGGCGGTGCCGGAGGCGCTGGCGGTCAAGGCGACGTACAGGGTGGTGACGGCGGGAACGGTGGCATTGCCACTCTGATCGGCGATGGCGGCAACGGCGGCAACGGCGGGATCGGTCCAACACCCGTCACCGGTGGTAAGCACGGCACCGGTGGAGCCGGTGGTCTGCTGTTGGGCCTAAACGGGATCGACGGCTTGCCGTAATCTCCGTTCACGGCCAGGCCTTGCACGGCGTTTGCCGAGGGCGGTCATCCCAGACGGACTGCCCCGCAATGCTATTGAAATGCTATTGAATTAGTCAGCATTCCCCACTCTCCGCACACCGCCAAACATGGACCAAGTTTCGTTGTGTACGAACGCCATTCGGGCCGGGGCCGGATTCACGGAGTCCGTTTGTTTGCAGAATTTCGGAGTTGGAACGGCGAACCATGTGAATCAAACCGGCGCGGGGCGCAACAAACGGGGGAAGATCCTGGAGAAACATGGGATGTCTTGACCCGAAACGCGATACGGTGCGAATAGTCGAGCGCAGCGACGGTAATCGGACACTAGCCGGGGCGTTGTACCCGTTGGGAGGTGTCACATGACTTTTGTGATCGCTGCACCGGAGGTGCTGGGGACAGCCGCAACGGATTTGGCCAGCGTGGGTCGGACACTCAGCGTGGCCAATGCGGCTGCCGCGGCTCGGACGTCGGGGGTGCTGGCCGCGGCCGAGGATGAGGTGTCGGCAGCTATTGCGGCGTTGTTTTCCGCCCACGGCCAGGGGTATCAGGCAGCTAGTGCGCAGGCCGCGGCGTTTCAAGCGAAGTTTGTGCAAGCGTTGAACGCCGGCGCAAGTGCCTATGCCGGCGCCGAGACCGCTAACGCCTCGCCGCTGCAGGGCCTGCTCGACGGATTCAATGCACAAGTCCAGGCACTGACCGGGCGCCCACTGATCGGCAACGGCGCGAACGGCGCCCCGGGCACCGGGCAAAACGGCGCGCCCGGGGGG
>NZ_OCVX01000027.1 GCF_900232995.1 Mycobacterium simulans | reverse complement strand
GTTCGGTCGGTGGAGGTGGCGGGGGGGCGGGGGGTGGTGGTGCTGGTGGGGCTGGTGGTGATGGCGGCGACGGTGTGGCCGGGGCTGATGGTGTTGGTGGGGTCAACGCCGGTGCTGGTGGGGCCGGTGGCAGTGGCGGCTCGGCCGGTGATGGCGGGGCTGGCGGTAAGGGCGGCATCGGTGGTAGCGCTGCCGCCGGCGCCGCGGGTGCCAATGGTGACGGTGGAGCGGGCGGGGCTGGCGGTGACGCCGGTACCGCCGGTGACGGCGGGGATGGGGCGGTTGGCACCGCGGCCAACCCTGATGGTGGGGCCGGCGGTAATGGTGGTAACCCGGGCACCCGGGGTATCGGTGGTAGTGGTGGGGCGGCCGGTGGCAGCGGCGCCAGTGCTGGCCAGACCGGTGCTGACGGTCTCGCGGTCACCACGGGCGGCGACGGTGGCAATGGTGGGGACGGGTTTAGTCCCACCGCGGCCGGCGCGAACGGGGGCAACGGCGGGGCCGGTGGTAATGGCGGGAGTTACGGCAACGGCGGTGCGGGCGGAGCTGGCGGCACTGGCGCCGCTGGCGCTAGCGGCGCTGATGGTGTCAATCCGGGTGAGTCCGGGGGCGACGGTACCGCCGGCGGTGCCGGTGGCGCCGGTGGCAATGGTGGCCTGGGTGGTTCGGTCGCTGGAGATGGCGGGCGCGCCGGGGCTGGTGGTGCTGGTGGGGCTGGTGGTGATGGCGGCGATGGTGTGGCTGGGGCTGGTGGTGTTGGTGGGGTCAACGCCGGTGCTGGTGGGGGCGGGGGGGGGGGGGGGCTGGGCGGGGATGGGGGGGGCTGGGTCTGTTGTGAAGTTGTGG
>NZ_OCVX01000026.1 GCF_900232995.1 Mycobacterium simulans | reverse complement strand
GCCGCCGGGCAAGCCGTCACCGCCGGCCCCTCCAACGCCACCCGCGCCGCCGTCACCGCCGGCGCCGGCGGTGACGGCGGCGCGGGTGGCGTTGGAGGGGCCGGCGGTGACGGCTTGCCCGGCGGCTTGAACAGTCCGGCCGGTCGTGGCGGCGCTGGTGGCGTCGGTGGCAACGCTGGGGCCGGCGGCAACGCGGGCGCCTTCGGCGTCAATGGCAGTGGTGGTAGCGGCGGGGACGGTGGCGCGGGCGGGACCGGCGGCACCGGCGCGGCCCAGCTGGAAATCGGCCCCGGAAAGGGCGCCGGCATGGGTGGCCACGGCGGCGACGGCGGCGCCGCCGGCGCGGGCGCGGCCGCGGGCACCGGCGGGTTGGGCGGATCGGCGGGCGGCTACGGCAACGGCGGACGCGGCGGCGACGGCGGCGCGGGCGGGGCCGGGCTCAGCGGCGCGCCCGGCACCGGCGCCAATGGCACCATCGCCGGGTCGGGCGGTGAGGGCGGCAACGGCGGCAACAGCGGTCCCGGCGGCACCAACGGCGACGGCGGCAATGGCGGTGCCGGCGGAGTTGGTGGCGACGGCGGAACCGGCACCGCGGACAGCGGCAGCGGCGGCGGCAAGGGCGGCAACGGCGGAAAGGGCGGCCTCGGCGGGTTCACTGGTGTCGCCGGGACGGGCGGCACGGGTGGCAGCAACGGCACCGGCGGCACTGGCGGTGCCGGCGGTGCCGGCGGCGCAGGCGCGGCTGGCGGTGCCGGCACCGGGAACGCGGGTGGCAACGGCGGCCTCGGCGGCGACGGCGGCGACGGTGGCCCCGGTGCCACCGGTGGCACCAACGGCAATGGCGGGGCCGGCGGCGTTGGCGGCGCCGGCGGCGCCGGCGGCTCCGGCACCCAAGACGACGGTTTCGGTGCTGGTAATGGCGGCATGGGCGGCACCGGCGGTGACGGCGGCACCGGCGGCTGGCCGGGAC
>NZ_OCVX01000025.1 GCF_900232995.1 Mycobacterium simulans | reverse complement strand
TGGAGCGGCCGACGTCAGCCACGCCATGGATGATCTGACGCTGCAGATTGGACTCGTCGACGACGTCGAAGTCGACGATGCCGATGGTCCCGACGCCGGCGGCCGCCAGGTACAGCAACGCCGGTGACCCAAGCCCTCCCGCGCCAATCACGAGCACACGCGCGTTCTTGAGCCTCTTCTGCCCGTCGACGCCCAGGTCGGGAATGATGAGATGGCGGCTGTAGCGGGCCACCTCGTCGCGGCTCAGCTCAGCAGCGGGCTCAACTAGTGGCGGCAGTGATGTCTGGGATGTCGACACCGATATCTCCTTAGAACGATCTCGATCTGGTGTATCAAAGTGCAAGATGCTGGACGGTGCAAGCTGCTGGACGCCCGGTTTGGGAGCGACAGGGCGCAGCTGTGACGCCAACAAGAATGCGGCGCCCCGTGCCGGAAAACCGCACCACCCAACGGAATTTGGCCAGCCAGCGGTACTTGAATTGCGACCCGGGCGGATCAGCACTGAAATCTTCCTTGGACTTGGGTCTTGGTGAGCCGCACTCCGGTTGTGGCCTGCCCCGCCGGTGTCCGGCCGGTGAACTGCCGACGCACCGCTTGAGTGGTGGTTGCTTTGAGTGGGGCGGTGCGGCGAAGCTGCATAGGTTCGTGGGTCAGGCAGACGCGAGATCCGTTGTCGCCGTGAATAACAGATCTCGGAATTGGTCGGGGAAGCGGAATTCCAGAAACTAGTCGACGGGGTCGGCGGGGGCCTCGACTGAGGATGGGGTAAGGAGGAACGAGACCCCCACCGGGATAGTCCCGCAGAGCACGGTGTGCTCATGCGATCAAGTTGTCGGAACCATCACCTCCTTCCGTCATTTTGCTGCAGCGGCGAAACCTGTTAGGTGCCAGCCAGAACGTTGCCGGTGGGCAACGCCGGCCGTCTAATATTCATTCGTTACCACTTCATAAGCGGAAGCTATCGGGCCAGCGATCCTCGGGTCGGCCGTCTGCGTGTGCTGCATCAGGTTCGCCGCCCAAGTCGATCAAGGCGTGGCGAACCTTGATGAAGATGGCGAGCCCGGCCGCCGTTTAGCCCTCCACGACGTGCAGTTCCCACATCGGGGGGGTGGCGATCAAGCAGGCTGATGTGCACGCGGGAATGCGTTGTAAAGCCCTGCTGCACAAGCGATTCGGACATCGATGTCGCTGGGTGTTTGCGGGATGCGGCCCGGAGTTTTGTCCTTGGCAACAGCCCGGTCAGCTGCTCGGGTCATCGGCACTTTCGTGGTGCGCGGAACGTCGCTGTCGAACTACCCGAGCCTGGCGCCGAACTCGGCGGTGACCCGGCCGGCCTGCTCCGCGCGGCGGGTATTCGGGAAGCGCCAGCGCCCGAGCCCACGAGAGTTGCGACGGCACACTCCAGTTGTCGTACCGTCACGCGTTGATGGCGCCGCGGCGGTTCGTCAGATCGTCGAAATAGTCACGTGCCCACTGGTTTTGGCTATCGGTGTCATCAGCGTCGCCGCGGTCGAGGTCCATGCGTCATGGGAGAGCGGGCTCTTAACCGTATTGACATATGCCATCTGTTTGTCAAAACAGTGGACGCGGTCTCATGTTTTGACAAGAATCTGGGGCCTTGCTTCACTCGTGCAAATCGTCAACCTGGAAGGAGGGACGACATGCCGGACGTTCGGCGTAGGTTAGCTCCCGCTATTCGTCTGGGAGACCGGCTAGTTCGGGCTCTGCGTAACACGCAGGTGAGTCTGTGATGGCCACGCTGGTATGGCCCGAGTTGGCGCTTCCCGCCGACCCTTTCCATGGGCGTGCCCTGATCACGGGAGCGACGTCGGGTATCGGCTTGGCATTCGCTCGTGCCCTGGGGGCCAAGAGATGTGACCTGGTTCTAGTCGCTCGCAACGAAGACCGTCTTGCCGCCACCGCCGTCGAATTGCGCAATGACTTCGGTGTCGATGTCGAGATCCTGGCTGCCGACCTGGCGGACCAGGACGGCTTGGCCGCCGTGACCCGGCGATTCGAAGACCCTGCCGCACCGATCGAGACCTTCATCAATTGTGCCGGACACGGCCTACACGTTTCGCTCCTCGAGCAGGACACCAGCACCATCGACAGTGCGCACGCACTGATGATCCGCGCGGTACTCATCCTTGGCGGGGCGGCCGGCCGGTCGATGAAAGCCCGAGGACACGGTGTGATCGTCAACGTGGCCTCGGTGGCCGGGCTGATCCCGATGGGGGCGTACTCGGCGATCAAGTCTTGGGTCGCAACCTATTCGGAATCACTGGCCTTGGAACTGGCGGGCAGCGGGGTTCATGTGACCACGCTGATGCCGGGATGGGTCCGCACCGAGTTCCATCAGCGCGCCGGGATCCGCACCGAGTCAATTCCCGGCGTACTGTGGCTCGACGCTGACCGGGTGGCCCGGGATTGTCTGCGTGATGTCGCCCGCGGTCGATCGCGTTCCGTCCCGTCGAAACTCTATGTCGCCCTAACGTGTCTCGCCGAGCATGCGCCGCGTCCACTCGTGCGCCGTGTTGCCGCCGCCATCCGTGGGGGTCGGTAATGTCAGCCAAACAATCGCCGCATCTGCGCCGCTGCATGTCGCGCAGGCGACGGGTGATCCGGTTCGTCCTCCAACGTATCGTGTTGCGAACCCTGTTGGCGGTCAAAACCCGCACGACCGTCGAGGGTCGCGAGAATGTCGCCGACCTTCGGCCGCCGTTCGTCGTGGTGGCCAATCACGCCAGCCACCTCGACACGGCGGTGATCGTGTCGCGGATGCCCTACCGCGTGGTCCGGCAGCTGGCCGTGGGCGCCGCGGCGGACCACTTCTACACCAATTGGCTTACCAGGCTGGCGACGTCGCTCGCGTTCAACACTTATCCCATTCACCGCTGCTCGGGTGCCAGCCGACCCGAGAAGGGTATGTCGGCGCGTCATCTCGCGCGGGGCGTGCCGCTGCTCATCTATCCCGAAGGAACGCGGTCGCGTAACGGCACCATGGCTGTGTTCCGCCCCGGGGTCGCGGCGCTTTGCGTGGACGCCAATGTTCCGTGTGTGCCTGTCGCGCTAAAGGGCACCGGCGAGGCAATGCCGGTGGGGCGGTCCTGGCCCGTTGCCGGCCGACCCGCCGTACACATGACCATCGGGAGGCCGTTGGTTCCCTTGTCCACCGAGGACGCAACGGCTTTCAACGCCCGGATCATGGCGGCCGTCAACGCCATGCGGACCTGCCCCGCTGTGCGGCCCGGTTCGACCGATCGTCTCGATCTCGTCAGTGCCGAAAAGTCTTAGGAGGACCGATGATTGATGTGACGCACCAAAAGTGGTGGGGCTGGGGTGAAGAGGGCATCGCCTTCGATCACAGCGACAAACCCAATCTGGCTCCGTTCGCCCTGCGTCGGATAGGACTGGACCTCAATGTCCCCCGCAGTCCCATCCCGGACTTCGATGATCTGGTTGTGCCGGCGTCGCGGATGGATGACAACCTGGCGTTGGAGCTGACCGTGGCAGTCGGTGGAGATCACGTCGTGGTCGATGATCGGGATCGCGTGGTGCACACCTACGGCAAGGGTCTGGTGGATCTGCTTCGCATCCGCGCCGGAGATCTTCCGCGGGTGCCGGACGTGGTTGTCTATCCGGCCAACGAGCAGGAGGTGCGCGCGGTGGTCGACGCGGTGGCCGAGTCCGACGCGGTGGTGATTCCGTTCGGGGGCGGGTCCAACATCACCGGTTCGCTCACGCCGCAGTCCCACGAGCAGCGCGTAATCGTATCGCTGGATCTGGGGCGGATGAACAGGGTTCTGGAGATCGATGAGGCCGCGGGCTTGGCGAGGATTCAGGCCGGGGCTCTTGGCCCGGATCTGGAGCAGCAGCTCAATGCGCGCAACTGGACGATGGGTCATCAGCCCGACAGCTTCCGTCATTCCACCCTGGGCGGATGGATCGCGACCCGCTCCTCGGGGATGCAATCCGACAAGTACGGCGATATCGCCGACATCGCCCGTGGGATGCGGATTGTCCAGCCGCACAAGGTAGTCGCGTTGCGGCCGTTGCCCTCCACCTCGACCGGCCCATCGGTGCGCGAGATGATCATTGGCTCCGAAGGCCGGCTCGGCGTCATCACCGAGGCGTGGGTGAATGTACATCGGCTGCCGCCCAATCGGGACATCATCGCTTATCTGTTCCCGTCGTGGAGCGCCGGTTTGGACGCGATGCAGGCGATCGCTGCAAGCGACGCACACCCCAGCGTGACCCGGGTGTCGGATGCCAACGAGTCGGCCTTCTCGTTCGCCACCCAGAAGGGGGGCAGGGGATTGGCTCAGCTGGGCCGGCGTGCATTGTTCGCTCTGCTGCGCCTTCGCGGCTGGGATCTGGAAGCTGTGTGTTTGTCCTTTATTGGTTTCGAGGGCACTGATGCCCGAGTGAAGGCGGACAAGGCGATTGTGGGCAAGATCGTCAAGAACCACGGAGGTATCACGCTGGGGCGCGGCCCCGGTGAACTCTACGACCAGAAGAAGTTCGACACGCCCTACATCCGGGACTTCATGCTGGACATCGGTGCCATGGGCGATGTTTCGGAGACCGCGGCGCCGTGGTCGAAGCTCAAGGAGATGCACAGCTCGGTCGTGGCTGCCGCCCAGAACGCCTTCCGCGCGGTCGGAGACTCGGGATTCATCATGTGCCATCTGTCGCACAGCTATCACAGTGGTGCCTGTTTGTACTTCACTTTCGTACTTCGGTTGGAAGGCGGAGGCCTAGGTGCGCAACTGACCCGCTACTGGATCGTGAAAAGTGCGATCCAGCAAGCCTTCATCGACGCCGGAGGCACGCTGTCGCACCACCATGGCGTCGGCACCGACCACGCGCCATGGCTGCCGGAAGACTTGTCCGAGGCGGGCACGGACATGATGGTGGCCCTGCTGAGGGGTGTCGATCCACGCCGTAATCTCAACCCCGGCACGCTGATTCCGGCGGGTCGGGAATGGTGATGAAAATCCGGCCACTGGATCAGGCGATCGCCGACATCAGGTCCGCGCCGGGCGGGCCGACGATTGGGGCGTTCTTCGATTTTGACGGCACCCTGGCAGCGGGCTTCACCGGTGCGGTGTTGCCGTTGGATCGACTGCGGCGCGGCGAGATGGGGATCGCCGAGCTGCTCACCACGGTTTGGGTCGCGATCAACTACGCACTGGGCCGGTTCGACTTCGCAGAGTTCATCCGCCGCGGGTCGCTAACGCTGCGGGGCCGCCACGCCGACGAACTGGCCGAGATCGGCGAGCGCCTGTACACCGAGAACATTGCGGCCCGGATCTACCCGGAGATGAAGGAATTGGTGGCGGCGCACCTCGACCGCGGTCATGTCGTGACGCTGAGTACGGCGGCGCTTCATGTGCAGCTCGCACCGGCAGCGCGAGCGCTTGGGATTGAGAACCTGCTGTGCAACCGGTTCGAGATCGATGAGTCCGGATTCCTGACCGGAGAGGTCCGCAAACCCATCCTGCGTGGCAAGACCAAGGCCGACGCGGTCGTGGCTTTCGCCGACGGCCATGGTGTCGATCTCGCGCGTAGCTACTTCTATGCCGACGGCGACGAGGAAATTCCGCTCATGGTGGCGGTGGGCAATCCCAGGCCCACCAACCCGGCCAAGCGGCTCGCCCGGGTGGCAGACGAAAACCATTGGCCGATACTTCGGTTCACTAGCCGCAGCGGAAACCTGCCGGTGGCACGCGCGCGCACCCTCGTGGGAACGCTGGCGGCTCTGCCGCTTGCCGCAGTGGCCGCAGTGGCCGCCCTGTTGAGGCTGAACCGCCAGTGCGGCTACGAGCTGTTCGCCTCGTACTGGCCGACCAGGCAGCTCAAGGTCGCCCGGGTTGGGCTCAGGGTCACCGGGATGGCGAACATGTATCGGAGCCGTAGGGCGGTGTATCTGATCAACCACCGAAGCGCCGCCGACGCTGCCATCATGGGGGCGCTGCTGCGGAGCGAGTGGGCGGCGTTATCGCCTAGTCTGTCCGCCGACGCCGTGACGTCGACTATGCGAAAGCTGCTGCGTCTGCCTGAATGCACCTTTGACCCAGCCGATGTCGGTCACCGACCCATTGTCGCGGCGGCCGAGGGCGCGATCGGTAACTCCGCCGCGATTGGTGCATTCGACACCTATCCCTTTCGGCTGGCCCGGAAGTGGGGTATGCCGGTGGTACCGGTGGTTATTCGCAACGCTGACACGATCACACCGCCGGGTGAGTTTGTGCTGCACCCCGGTACCGTCGATATTGCCGTCCTGGAACCAGTTTCAGTGGACGGCCGGACCGAAGCGCAGCTAGCCGCCGAAGTCGCCGCGGTGCGCCAAAGGTTCATCGACACCCTCGACAGCTGGTCCGGTCCGCCAGGGCCACCCGATCACGAGATCACCAAGAGCCACGGACGCGTCAACCTAATCACCTGCCGTTGTGGGCGCGCCGAATGTTGCTGTGGAATCTCCGCGCAATCTTCGACCGCTCGCATCCTGAAGCGACCGGCTCGCCTTTCTGCCGGGAAGGAGTCGCGATGACGACCGGGTTGGGCAAGTCGGGCGGCCTGGTGGGCCGAGTTACGCGAGCTGCCCTCACTGCGCCTCGCCGCGTGGTCGCGGTGGTTTTGTTGGTCATGGTTGGTGCGGCGGTTTTCGGTGTCCCAGTCATCAAGACTCTGCCCGCTGGTGGCTTCCAAGATCCGACCTCCGAGTCCTGGGCGGCGTCACAACTTCTGTCAAAGAAGTTCGGTCAGGGGGACATGCAGCTGATCGTCACGGTGACCGCCGAGGACGGCGTCTACAGTAGCCGCGCACGCGCCGTCGGATCGGACCTTGTCACCGAATTGACCCGGCTGCCGTATGTGACAGGAGTGTCCTCGGCATGGACCGTCCCGCCGCCGGCGGCGCCTGACTATACGAGCAAAGACGGCAAAACGGGAATCATCGTGGCGGGCATCACCGGTGGGGAGAGTGGTGCCCAACAGCACGCGAAGGCGTTGGAACCCCTGTTGCGGGATCGCGACGGGGTGACCGTACACGCTGGCGGCGAGGTGATGAGCTACCTGCAGGCCAATCAGCAGAGCGAGAGAGACCTGGTTCGCATGGAGACCATAGCGTTTCCACTCACTTTCGTGGTCCTCGTGTGGGTGTTTGGCGGAATGCTGGCGGCCGCATTGCCGTTGTTCGTGGCTGCTTTCTCCATCGTGGGTTCACTGGCCATCTTGCGGCTGATCACCTTCTTCACCGATGTCTCGGTCTTCGCGCTGAACTTGGTCATCGCGCTGGGGATGGCGTTGGCCATCGACTACACGCTGCTGATCATTAGCCGGTTCCGAGACGAACTAGCCGGCGGCGCCGCACGAGAAGAGGCGATGATGCGCACCATGCTGACGGCTGGCCGCACTGTGCTGTTCTCGGCGACGACGATAGCCCTGTCGATGGCGGCGATGGTGTTGTTTCCGATGTACTTCCTCAAGTCGTTCGCATACGCAGGCATCGCGGTGGTCGCCCTGGCGGCTGCTGCCTCGTTGATCGTGACACCTGCGGTGATCGTCCTACTCGGCGGTCGGATCGACCCGCGCGATGTCGGCTCCCGTCTCCGCGGATCGCCGAGCCGAGCCGAGCCGTCGGCACGTTCGATCCAGGAAACGATGTGGTATCGGGGCGCGAAGTTCGTGCAGCGGCGATCGATTCCGATTGCTGTCGCCGTCACCGCCGTGCTGCTTCTGCTTGGTGCGCCGTTTCTGGGCGTCAAGTGGGGCTTCACTGACGACCGTGTGCTGCCCCAGACGGTATCTGCACGCCAAGTTGGCGATGAGCTGCGGTCGGGATTCGCCATAGATGCATTGACCGATGTGTCTGTAGTGGTTCCCAACGCCTGCGGGGTGTCACTGACGGTCCTCGATCGCTACGCGGCCGACCTATCACGAGTGCCCGATGTCACCGCAGTGTCCGGGCCTACCGGGACGTACCGCCAGGGTGCGCGAGTCGGACCGCCTTCGGCGCCAGCGGGTTTGAACGCCGGAAGTGCTCTGCTGACGGTCAGTACTAGTGCGCCGCTGTACTCGGCGGCGTCTGAGCAGCAGTTGGACCTGCTGCATGCGGTTGCCACTCCGGATGGCCGAGACATTGTCATGACCGGCATGGCGCAGATTAACCGGGACAGTTCCGCGGCGATTACCTCCCGATTGCCCATCGTGCTGACGGTGATTGGCGCTGTCACGTTTGTGCTGTTATTCCTGCTTACCGGCAGTGTCGTCATTCCGGTGAAAGCACTTGTGTTGAACGTGCTTTCGCTGAGTGCCGCGTTCGGGGCTCTGGTCTGGCTTTTCCAGGACGGACACTTCGGCGGACTTGGAACAACAGCGACCGGCACGCTGATGGCAAGCATCCCGGTGCTGTTGTTCTGCGTCGCGTTCGGGCTGTCGATCGACTATGAGGTCTTCTTGATATCGCGGATTCGAGAATTCTGGCTGAAAACCCCACGGCTCGGCCGCACCGACAGTGACGAAGCAGTCGCGCTGGGCCTGGCTCGCACCGGCCGAGTCATCACCGCCGCTGCGGTGGTGATGGCGGTGTCGTTCGTGGCGCTGACGAGTGCCCAGGTATCTTTCATGCGGATGTTCGGCACCGGGCTCACGCTGGCGGTCCTAGTGGACGCGACACTGGTGCGCATGCTGCTTTTGCCGGCAGCCATGCATATCCTCGGGCGACTTAGTTGGTGGGCGCCGGCGTCTTTGGCGCGCGTGCACGCACGGTTCGGTATAGCCGAGTCGGACGGCCTGTACGAGGACGACCGCTCGGATGAGAAGCTGGCGGACCTCGGATAGTCCCGCGGTTCGGGCCCACGAGCGCAGGCCCAGACCCTATGCCACCACCGGAACCCGCACGCTGATGAAGGTCAAATATTGCGTGCGTATTCCTTGTGAAGACGAATCTCGTTGCAGAAGAACATAATCGCGTCCAGTTTCCGGGCTGTGTACTGGGCGTCTTCCGGGTAGTCTTGCCGTGCCGGCGGGCCCATGTGAGCCATGTAGCATGGTGCCGGGCACCTGGGGTTTGGTCGACTACGATCGCGAATCACTGTGCGGCACAACACTATATAAGGGAGATATCCACATTGATTTCAATCCATAACGTCCATAACGTGTGGTCCGCAGGGACGCGGCTAGCAGTCGGCGCAACAGCAGCGATACTCGCGTCGACGCTCATTCAACCGATTGTCGGTGAGCTCACCGCGAAAGCCGAGGCGATCGAGTATCTCGATGTGCCATCGCCATCGATGGGGCGAGACATCAGGGTGCAATTTCAGGGCGGCGGTCCGGCGGCGGTATTTCTGTTGGACGGTATGCGAGCACAAGACGATCGAAACGGCTGGGATATCAACACCGGCGCCTTCTCATGGTTCAACGGTTCCGGAATCTCCGTGCTGATGCCAGTCGGCGGGGAATCGAGTTTCTACACGGACTGGTACCAACCTGCCGACGGCAAAGGCTACACATACAAGTGGGAGACCTTCCTCACCTCGGAGCTGCCTGACTGGCTATCAACCAATAAGGAAATCCGCACCGGCGCAAACGCGGTCGTGGGAGTTTCGATGTCAGGTGGCGCGGCACTTATCCTGGCCGCCTACCACCCAGACCGCTTTGTCTACGCCGGCTCGTTATCGGGATACCTGAACCTGTCCGCTGGTTTGTGGCCGGTTCTAGTAGATGTGGCAATGAACTCTGCAGGCGGATACGATGCGACCAGTATGTGGGGCCCCCCAACCGATCCGGCTTGGCAGCGCAACGATCCGACTCGACAAGCCGCGCGGCTCGTCGCTAACAACACCCGAATTTGGGTGTACTGCGGTACCGGCAATCCATCAGACCTCACTGCCGCTCAGGGCAGTGCACTGGTCGGGGCGCAGGCTCTCGAAGGTGTGACGTTGCATTCCAATCAGGATTTCAAGGCCGCATACCAGGCTGCCGGCGGTAACAACGCAGTGTTTCAGTTCCCTTCCGATGGTCTCCACATGTGGAGCTACTGGGGCGCGCAGCTACAGGCAATGCTGCCCGACCTACGCCGTGTTCTGGTCGCCGCGCCCGCTGGGTAAACCCGTCACCGGAAGCATGATTAGAGGAGAGGCCGGCATTGCATCGAATGTCAGCACAAGGCCACCAAACCTATTGGGGTGCAATGTCGTAACGGACAACTCAGCATCGATTGGCCGGCCATTGATAGGCGCAGCGACTGTAAAATTGCTTGACAATGCTCCGTTCGGCAATCCGTGTGCGACACCCTTCAACCACCGCGGTGGCGGTGATCTCGCGTGATAGTTCCTTGTTGTTGACTGTTCGCGAATTGTTATTGGACTGCTGGCGTTCCCGTGGGCAGGGTGGTTGTGGGCGTGCGATGGCTGGCCGGGCTCCACGAACGTTCCGGCATCACCAACGATGTCAATGCTGTCCGGGTTTGAGGCATGGCGACCACGTCGGCAAGTCACTCATCGCAAGATGGGTGAGAAACGAGGGGACGTTTGAGAGGTAACAATTCTTCGCGTCGCCTTAACGAATGAACATCGGATGGCTGGCGTTGCTTGCACGATCGTTCTGGGCTGACGCATGGGGTGGTCGGATTCGGCACTGCGCGCGGTCGGCTTTGGACTGGTTACATCGGCCCACACGCTTGTTGGGCCAGGGGATGCCAACCCCACGACAGCCGCCCAGACCTGGTTAGAACTTAGACATTGGGGAGGTTCGAAGCTCTTTGGTGGATCTCACATTAGGTCTGGCGATGTCAGCGAATGCGGTCAGCTTGCTGGTGGCACACGGCGCGGATGGATGCGGCGTAACGCTGGATCACGACGAGTTTGCACCGAGCCGAGCGGGCGGGGTGTCGACGCCGAGCACCTCTGAGCACGTGGTCGCCGCCGTTCTTGGCACGCAGGCGATGGCTGCAGCGCGAAGGCACACGCTGGTGAGGGTGGGGATCACCTGGACTGAGGAGTTGGATACCGAAGCGTGGCTGGTCTTGGAAGCGTTGCAGAGCCTCGGGATTCGCAACGTAGTGCCGGTGCCGATGCTCGACGCGGCGGAGGCATTTGCCTGCAGACTCGCGGAGCAGTTCGGCCGACTCAAGACGGCGGTGTTCATCGTGGAGTCGGATTCTGCGATCGCTACCACTGTCACCAATAGTCGCGGTGCTATCTCGCATGTGATCAGTCAGATATATCGTGGCCAGTTCATGCCCGGCGAGGCGCCGCAGAGCCTAGTAGGTTCAATGTTCTCGCATTTGACTGATGTGCCCGATGCCTTGTTTGTGGCCAGGGCCGGGGGAGATTTCGACTGGATCGCCGCGCAATTCGATGACGTAACTCGGCTTCCGGTTATGGCGGCCCCCGAGGCTGAATTGGCCCTAGCGCGTGGTGCTGCCATTGCGTCGAAGCGTCCGGCGCTCGCAATAGTTTCGCCGGCCGGCGAGCGCATCAAGGAGACAAAGCTCCAGGGCGGCGCAGAGCCTATCTGGGATGACGAGCCGGTATGGGATGACGAGCATTCGGCGCCATTGCTGTTCGTCCCCCGTTCCGCGCGATTGCCTGTGTTGGAGCCTACGCCCGAAAGCGTTGCGACACCGGCGCTGTCGGTGCTGCACAACCGGCGGGCGGTTACGTCGGCGAACGTCCTCACCGCAGTACTGATAGGGGCCGCCGCGACCTTTGCCGTAGCGGTTACATTGACATTCACCGATAGGTCGGCGAGCATATCCTCGCCGACCGCTTCAGCGGCCGAGCGAGCTGTCAGCCCGTCACCTCCGATCAGACAGCCGGACGGCCCGATCGCGGCGGACCAGCCGGCGGCGCCAACGGCGCAACCGTTGACTAAGTCGAGCCTAAACGGAACGCTTCAGAACCCTCGGCCGTCAGTGCCTCCGGTAGCCTTGGCCGGTGCTGCGCCGGCACCCTCGGTGTCGCCCACCCAGCCAACCGCAACATCACCCACGGCCGAAACACCAGCAGTACCCGATGTGTTCGCACTCCTAGCGAGTTTCGTCAACACCCTAACCGCGAACCCGAACGCCGGAACGGCTCCGAGCCGTCCGCAACTACTGGGGCCGTCTTTGGATGCCGGGATCGCCCCAGATTCGTCGGTAACCGTGCTGCACCAACCGTTCGAGGTGGCGATTCCAGACCCTGCGAGGGTGCCGATTCCCGACCTGAGCCTCCTACTATTGCCGAATTCGTCGGGCATCCAACAGCTCCAACCGCAGATTATGACGCCTCAATCGTGACGGCAGTCTGTGGTCGGACCGTCGACGACGACACACAAGGTAACCAAGGCATTTCGCCGCCCAACGACCCACATGTTCGGCCCCACGCGGTAGCGACTGGTGAATACAAGCATCGCCTGTGTGGCTGGCTGGGGGATTTCGCGGTACGCCGGCCGTGGATGATCATCGGCTTCTGGATCATTGTGGCGGCGGCGTTGTCACTCACGCTTCCCTCGCCCAAGGAGATGGCCGACAGCAAGCCACTAGCGCCGCTGCCGTCGGCCGCGCCGTCGATGCTGGCCATGCAGGCGATGAGCAAGGCGTTTGACGAATCGGGATCGCAGAACACCCTGCTGCTGGTGCTGACCGACGACCACGGCCTGACCCCTAGTGACCAGGAAACTTTCCGGCGGCTTGTCGACACGCTGCGCTCCGACAAACGCAATGTCGTTGCGGTGCAGGACTTCGTGACGACACCGGACTTGCAGAACCTGATGAGCAGTGCCGACAACAAGGCTTGGATTGTTCCGGTCAGCCTCACGGGTGATCCGGGCACACCGCAAGCCGACGATGCCTACAAGCAGGTCGTATCGGCCGCCAAAGCCGCCCTGGCCAACACCACGTTGACCGTCACGTTCACGGGTGCCGCAGAGACTGCTAGCGAAATGGCGAGTGTCGGCGACGTCGACTCGCACGTGATCGAAATCATAACCGCAGCACTGGTTCTGACGATCCTGCTGATTGTTTATAGAAATCCGGTGACTGTGTTACTGCCAATGGCCACAGTCATCGTCTCAACTGTGGTGGCGCAACAAATCGTTGCGGGCTTGGCCGAACTTGGACTGGCGGTGTCGAGCCAGACGATCGTGCTCATGACCGCCATGATCGTCGGTGCGGGCACCGACTACTCTGTGTTCCTCATCAGCCGCTACCACGAAGGCCTGCGGTGCGGATTGTCGTCGGACGACGCGGTGCGCCGGGCACTGGCCAGCGCGGGAAAGGTGCTCGCCGCGTCGTCGGCGACCGTGGGCATCACATTCCTGGGTATGACGTTCGCCCGCCTCGGTGTGTTTTCGACGATCGGCCCGGCTCTAGCGATAACCGTGGCGATCGCATTACTGACAGCAGTCACGCTGCTGCCGGCCCTTCTCAGCTTGGTAGGAAGGCGCGGTTGGGTGGCGCCGAGGCGAGACCGCACTGCTCGGTTTTGGCGCCGCTCGGCGGTCAACATCGTGCGGCGCCCCGTTGGCCATTTGATGGTGAGTTTAGTTGTCCTGGCGTGCTTGGCTGCCTGCGTGACTTTCATGCGCTTGGATTACGACGACCGGACAATGCTGCCGGCCGCGTCGGAGAGTAATCGCGGATACACCACGATTGATCAACACTTTCCAGCGAATTCCACAACTCCGCAATACCTTCTCGTCCGGTCGCCCCATGACCTACGGACAGCGCAGTCGCTTGCAGACCTGGAGTTGATGGCCCAGCGGGTTAGCCAGGTGCGCGATGTCACTGGGGTCCGCGGCCTCACCCGGCCCACTGGGCAGCCCCTCGAACAGGCTAAGGTTTCCAATCAAGCTGGCCAGGTGGGTGCGCAGCTATCTGCCGCGGCATCCTCCGTCGCCAACGGCGACGGCCTGCTCAACTCGCTGGCCCAAGGCTCCCGCGTCCTCGCGGACACCATCGTGAACATCCGCGCCACGCTTGACCAAGCAGTCGGGCTAGCGAAGGTTCTCTTGGATGCGACCGCCGACCTTGCGCCACAATCCGATAACGAGAAAGCACTTGGGCTCATCGACAACGCTGCGTCGCTTGCCAAAAGTCTGCGCTCGATAGGCGACATCATGGGCGTGAGCCTGGCGGGGCAGCAGGACTTCTTCGATGTGGTGGTGCCCGTGGTGGATGCCCTCAACGCCAGTCCGGTGTGCGCCGTCAATGTGTCCTGTGCTACCACCAGGGCGCAGCTACAGCGCCTGGTCATGGCGCGCGACAACGGTGCGTTCGATGCGCTCAACGAACTCGGCCATAGCTTACAAGCGATCCAAGATGACAGCATTCTCGACGGGGCCGTGCGCAACCTACAGCGATTTGTAAACGCCGCCATTAGTGCGTTGCGGTCGTTAGGCATCCAGGGCACGTCGGCGCTTCGGCAGAAACTGGATACCTTGAGTATGGGCGCCAACGGTCTGGCGCAGGGTTCCCAGCAACTGGCCGCCGGAGTTCAGGCCCTGGTCGACCAGACCAGGCAGCTCGACGCCGGTCTCGGGCAGGCAGCAACGATTCTGTCCCTGATCAAAACCTATGCCGCACAACCGTCGATGGCTGGCTTCTTCCTCCCACCACAAGCGTTGGAGTCGCCCGATTTCAAGAAGGTTGCCGCGATGATGGTGTCGCAGGACGGCCACGCTGTTCGCTACTTGGTGCAATCGAGTCTGAACCCGTTTAGCACCGCAGCGATGGATCAGGTGGACGCAATACAGCTTGCCGCTCGCAGCGCGCAACCGAACACCTCGCTGTCGGATGCGACGATATCGCTTGCCGGCATCCCTGTGGCCAATCGCGATATGCGTGACTATTACTACAGTGACATGCGATACATCGGCATCATGACAATCGTTGTCACACTGGCGATCCTGATGCTGCTTGTGCGCGCGGTGGTCGCGCCGCTTTACCTGGTCGGGTCGGCGATCCTGTCGTATGTTTCTGCGCTCGGGATCGGAGTCATCGTCTTCCAGTCACTCTTACACCAAGATCTCTCGTGGACTGTGCCGAGCACGACCTTCATTGTGCTGGTTGCGGTGGGCGCCGATTACAACCTGTTGCTGATTTCGCGCATCCGCGGCGAATCTCGGCGCGGAATCCGTTCTGGTGTCATTCGCGCCGTGACTTCGACAGGAGCGGTAATCACCTCTGCGGGCATCATTTTCGCTGCGTCGATGTTTAGCCTATTGTTCAGCTGGATTGGGGCCCTGGTTCAGATCGGATTCGTCATCGGGGTCGGCTTGGTGCTGGACACCTTCGTGGTGCGGACAGTGACCGTTCCGGCGCTCGCCGCCTTGATTCGGAATGCCAATTGGTGGCCGTCTGGGGCAGTAGCCGCATCTCGGCGCAAACGTGCTTGGCGCCAGGCTATCTCGGCCGCGCTATATAGCGGAGACTTGGTGCTGCCACAGGACATCCGACCGGCATACAGTCGGTGGTCGCGTTGGCCCATCCGTTGACGTAGTGACCTGACTTTGTCACTGTGCGGGTTCAGGTGCTGGCATTGAGCCTTGACCTGCAGCTGGGGTCGCATCGAGATCGAGTGTGATCTCGGGGCTTTCAATGTGTTAACAGGGTGGGATCCGGCGGGTTTTCGCGCCCAGACTTCACCCTCGAAGCCCGGGTTCACGTCAGTTCAAGTGTGAGGTGTACCTCCGTTGCCGCTAGGTTCCGGTTTGGTGGTGTGGATCGATAGATAGCGCTGATCAGGCGTTAGCGATTGGCTATTGGACGGTTGCGTTGCTGGACTACACGATACTGACTGGCGCCCTGGTTGGTGCCTGGAGAATCTCGTCAATGCATCGGAGTAACGGAGGGAGGTGATCACATGTCCCATGAGCTTCTGTTCCGTGAGGATGAGACCAGTTGCGGAATTTTCGATTTCGTCGTTGAAGACGCCGCAGCGTGAGTTGCGGCTTTTAGCCAGCGGTGGTTGGTAGCGATGCCGGCGGGGATTAGCGCCGAATGCCTGTCTTCGCCGGCATCGGAAATGCCGGTGCGCTTTGTCGGCGTACCCGGGCGAAGCGTGATGCGAGGGAAGGTAATCGGGTCGTGTATGGCGGTGTAGAGCACCGAGGGTTGGTTCTTTGACCATTACCGGTGGGCACCTCAGGGTGATGTGGGTAGTCCCTGCCGGCGCCAGATGCGGCGCTGAGGTAGACCCGGGGCAGGTGCGGATTGTGTGGTCCGTCAATAGATCTGGAGAATTCCGCGGGAGGGAAAATGTCGTGCCCAAATGACGATGTGATGGCCGAAGCCAGACTGCTGGCAAACGACGGCAGTGTGCTCGAGATTTTGCGTCGGCTGCCCGCGACGGGTGAGGTCGAGGTGATCCGGGACTTGCTCAAACCGAACTCTTCGCTGCTTGACCTCGGGGCGGGTGTGGGCCGCATCGCCAACCGCTTGGTCGAACACGGCTATCAGGTTACCGCCGTGGACGACTGCGCAGACCTACTCGCCGAGGTTCGCGGCGCCCGAACGATATGCGCCCGCATCGAGGAACTGCGGCTACCTGAGCAGTATGACGGTGTACTGCTGGCGACCAACCTGATCAACTACCCAGGGATTGACCTTCGAAGGGGCGTATTGACCACGGTGGCGCATCACCTCAAACCGACAGGCAAGGCCATCATCCAATGGAGACCGCCACTGTGGTTCGATTCATATCTGCCAGGCCGGACTTACCGACGAGTTGAGGGCCCGCGGGCGTTCACGAGAACCATCCACACCGCTCGCGACGGAATTGTCGATGGTGAGGTCACTGTTGAGTGCGACGGTCAGATATGGAGACAGCCGACCCGCTTCCAGCGCGTAACGGGCGACGAGCTCAGGGACGAACTCGACCGTCTGGGCTTGAAATTGGACACCAGTGATGTTGAATCGGCGGAATGGCTTGAGGTAAGTCACCTTCGACCATGACCCAGCATCGATCGTGGAGATCAGGCTCGCCTGCTGGCCAATGGGTCTTCAGGACGTTTACGGATCCGATTCGTATTCACAAGCTGAGCATTGACGGCGGCAGCCGTTCAAGTCGGCTCGCAGGTCGATGAGGACGGTGTGCCGCGTTGCGGCCGCAACCATCGCCGCACGCCCGCCCGCGCTGGAACGCCAGACCCCAGCTGTCGCGTGAACACGTGGCATGAGACAAACCTAGCCAAACCTTAGCCAAGCGTTGCGGCGACGTAGCTCATTTCGCCGACGGCGGTCGTCATCTCGTCGTCGGGATACTCGAACCCGTTGTGCGCGTACAGTTCCTTGATGGTGCGTGCCGTAACCTGCCAGCCGTGCGTGGTGAGGTATTCGATGACGGTGCGGCGTTCATCGGGGTAGATCAACTCAGATATGTTGAGATCCACTCCCAGGCGATTCAAGCGCGCCGAGAGTCCCTCTGGGTGCTCACCCCACGTTCGCACGGGGTCTGGGAAATGCTCGGTGGCAACCCGACTGCCTGGTGTGCTGAGCGCGGTGATGCTGTCGAACAATCGATCCTGGGCGTCATGCGATAGATAGATCAGCAGGCCCTCGGCAATCCACGCCGTTGGTTGGTTGACGTCAAAACCGTGTTGGCGCAACGCGTCCGGCCAGTCATCACGCAGATCGACGCCGATGGGCCGCCGGTTGGCAGTTGGGGCGGCGCCGAGTTCGGCCAGCGTCCGCGTCTTGAACTCGATGACCTGTGGCTGATCGATCTCGTAGACCACCATGTCCTCGGGCCAGCGCAACCGGTAGGCCCTGGTATCCAGGCCGGAGGCCAGTATCACGGCCTGGCGGATGCCGGCGTCGGTGGCCCCAAAAGGCCCCGTGAAGAAGTCGTCATAGAACCTGGTGCGAACGGCGATCTGCTCGTTCATCGCCTCGCGGCGCAAAAGCGGGTCGTCCTCGATTGTGATCTCGCCGTCGATGAGGCGGACGAACCGTTCCAGGCCCACCGCGCGCACCAGCGGATCGGCCAGCGGGTCGTTCAGCAACGCGTCGGGTCCCTGTGAGGCCATCGCCCGGAAGGCCGCGACCATGGTGGCCGTCGCTCCCACGCTGGAAGCCGGGTCCCACGTATCTCCTTCAGATCTCGCCGATTCGATAGTCATTCAGATCGCTCCTGTCTTGGGGTGGTGCAGAGGGTGGCATTCACATCAAACAAGTCCTCTATTGGGCGGAAGTCCATTGGGCGGAAGTCATTCCGTGTGCAGCGCAATGGTGGCGTCCTGGGCTGACGGGTGTGGTGTGTGTTGGTCGGCGTGGATGTGGACTCGGTGTAGGTTTCCGGTCCAGGTGAAGGGTGGGTGGTAGCGGTCGCATACTGCCAATCCGCGGTCGTGGCCGAGGGTGATCGAGGTGCCTGAGTGCTGCCAGACGATGGGCAGGTTGTGGTGGCTGGACCCGGTGCCGACAACGGTTGAATCAATCATGGCATCGACGGTGAGACCCCCGCCGTGGTTGGGGCGCAGTAGGCAGCCGGCTTCGTGGCGTCCGGGTGGGAGTTGTTGGTCGGCGGTGACGGTGAGGGACGCGCCCGGCAGGGCGAGGGTGATGTTTGAGTGTGGCGTCCACGACGTAGGCGGCTAGGCCGCCATTACAGTCGCCCAGCGCGAACAACACTCCGTTGGCATCATTGGTTGGGACGTCGATCTCGGCGAGGATACGACCACCCCCGAAAAGGCTGGGTAACGCCTCGTCGGACACCGCTCCGGCTTGAGGGTACAAAACGACGCTGCCGCCGGGTGGGTAATCCAGGGGGGTGATCGTCGAAAGTCGAGCCAGCAGCGAGTCAGCTATCGGCAGCACGTTGTTGCGTTCAGCTTCGACCAGCCATTGCTGTTGGAGGCGATGCAGCACCTCCGGGTGAGCGTCGGCGAGGTCGTGGGCTTCGGAAAAGTCGTCGTCCAGGCGAAAAAGCGACCAATGGTCGGCGTCGAAATCGCGACTGCCGCTGAGCAATTGCTCCTCGTCGACGATTCCGGCGCAGACGTGGTCGGTGGTGGCTTTCCAGCCGTCGGCCACGATGGAGCGCGACCCCAGCATTTCGAAATATTGGGTCGAGCGGGCATCGGGGGCCGCGGGGTCAGTAAAAGTTGCCGCCATGCTGGCTCCCTGTACACCCTGCCAGGGTTCGGTGCCATTTTCGGATAGCGACAGTCCGCAGGCGTCCAGCACTGTGGGAAGTAGATCGATCGCGTGGGCGAACTGACCTCGGATCGCCCCGGCATCGCCGATTCTGTTGGGCCAGTGCACGATCAATGGGACTCGGGTGCCGCCGAGCCAGGTGTAGCGTTTCCACAGCCGAAACGGGCTGTTGCCGGCCCAGGCCCACCCCCACGCGTAGTGCGGGTAGGTGCGCGGCCCGCCCCACTGGTCGAGTCGCGCCAGATTGTCGGCGAGGTCGTCTGGTACGCGGTGGGAGAAGCGGTGCTCGTTGATGGTGCCGCTCACTCCACCCTCGGCGCTGGCCCCGTTGTCTGACAGCACGAAGATCAACGTGTTGTCGAGAACACCCAGGTGTTCCAAGGTGTTGATCAGTCGACCGATCTGAGCGTCGGTGTGGGTGAGAAAACCCGCATAAACCTCGTGCATACGCGCATACAAGCGGCGCTGGTCGGCGGTCAGCTCATCCCAGGCGGGAATCCATGGCGGCCGTTCGGTCAACATCGTACCGGCCGGAACGACGCCGCTAGCCAGCTGACGCGCGAACACCTCGTCGCGCCAGCGCTGCCATCCCAGATCGAACTGGCCACGGTAGGTATCAGCCCACGACGGCCGCACGTGATGCGGCGCGTGCATCGCCCCGGTGGCGAAGTAGAGGAAAAACGGCTTTCCCGGTGCCGATTGCTGTTGGTTGACCACCATCCGGATCGCCTCATCGGCAAGGTCTTCGGTCAAGTGATAGCCGTCATCTGGGCCCGCAGGCGGGTCGACATAAGAATTGTCTCGAACTAGTTCGGGCGCCCAATGATTAGCGCTGCCACGCAAAAACCCATAGAAGCGCTCAAAGCCTAGCCCCAACGGCCACCGGTTGAACGGCCCGGCGCTACTGCGCTCGCCGCGTGGTACCAGATGCCACTTTCCGACCGCGAAAGTGTTCCACCCGGCGTCGCGCAACAATCCAGGCAGTGTGGCGACGGACGCCGGGATCCGTGCACTGTAACCGGGCAGCGACATAGGCAGATCGGCGAGAAACCCCATGCCGACCGCATGATGGTTACGGCCGGTCAACAACGCCGCGCGCGTCGGGGAACACAATGCGGTCACATGAAATCGGTTGTAGCGCACCCCGCCTGCCGCGAGCCGGTCGATGACCGGTGTGCAGATATCCGAGCCGAAGCAGCCGAACTGCGCAAAACCTAAATCATCCAGCACGATCATCACCACGTTGGGCGCATTCACCGGTGCCCGCATGCCCATCACCAACTCCTTCCAGTTCGAACCATCCATCGGGGCCAAACCGCAGCCGACCTGTCGTGACGTAACGAGGTCATCAAGCTAGGTCGGGTCAGCCATCAGGGCGGTACCGACGGGTTCCGGTGCGGGTAGTAGGCCAGCCGGGTCGGGCGGCTGAGATGATCTGATGGCTGCGCGCCGATGCACTTGTCGTTGGGTCCGCATGGCCTAATATGCGTGTGGGCCAGTAAACCAGTCATCGGGCCCACGAGCTCACCAGCGACAAGCCCACACACTTCCGACACGGATGGATGTTGCTTGTTTGCAGAGGATTTCAGCGCATGTCACACCTGACGGGTGGATGGCCGGCAGGGGTCTCGAACACCCTGAGGGCGCCGAGATCCCTGCCGGCTGATGTGTCACCCGCCGGCTGTTGTGCCGCCCGGCAGCGTCGCCAGTCACTCGACGCCGTCTGCGTTGAAGAACACAGCAACCATCCCGATGGGGTCATGGTTCTCGGTGAACAAGCGTTCGTGGGACATGTGATCACCTCCTTCCTTTGCTTGCAGCGGATTTCGCATCTGGCTGGTGGATGGCCCGCGGGGGTCTCGAACAGGTGGGGGAGGTGAGATCCCCGCCGGCTGTTGTGTCACCCGGCAGCGTCGCCAGTCACTCGACGCCGTCTGCGTTAAAGAACACAGCAACCATCCCGATGGGGTCCTGGTTCTCGGTGAACAAGAGTTCGTGTGGCATGTGATCACCTCCTTCCGTCACTCCAATATGGGAATGTAGGGGCGGGCTATCTCGCGACCCGCAAATAGCAGTGGGCGAAGAAAATGAGCCGTAGAAGCGAATGGCGGTAGGATGACCCAGCGAACGTAGTACGGCCACGATAACCGTGAAACCGCTTGGGCTGCAACACCAGATCAATATCCGATTCTTGTCATCAATGAAACGAAATTTATCGATGGACTCAGACAGATTGACGTCGAGGCCCAGGCGACTCAGGCGCACCGAGACCTGCCGTGCACATTCAGCAGGGCCCGGGTAGTCGGGGAAATGCTCGGTGGCGACCTGGCTGCCCGCGGCGTTAAGCGTGGTGATGATGTCGAACAGTTGATCCTAGGCGTTCGGTGGCAAGTAAACGAGCAGCCATCGGCGATCCAGGTCGCCGTTGAACCAAGCCAAACCATCACTGGCACAACGCATCTAGCCGGCCATCACGCAGGTCGACGCTGATGAGCCGCCGGTCGACGATCGGCGCGACGCCGAGTTCAGCCAGGGTCCACGTCTTGAACTCGATGACCTGTGGCTGATCGACTGGATGTTCCTTGCTTGCAGAAGGTTTCAGCGGATTTCACAACTGGGGGGGGCGGATGGCCGGCAGGGGTCTCGAACACTCTGGGGGCACCGAGATCCCTGCCGGCCGTTGTGTCACCCGCCGGCTGTTATGCCGCCCGGTAGCGTCGCCAGTCACTCGACGCCGTCTGCGTTGAAGAACCCAGCAGCCGCCTCGATGGCGGCCCGGTTTTCCGTGAACAAGAGTTCGTGGGACATGTGATCACCTCCTTCCGCCAATAGCAGTGGGCGAAGAAAATGAGTCGTGGAAACGAATGGTGGTGGAGATGACCCAGCGAACGTCGTACCGCCACGATAACCGTGAAACCGCTTGTGCCGCAACACCGGATCAATACCCGATACTTGTCATCAATGAAAAGAAATTTATCGATGGCGAAAGCCTTCTTGAAGCTCTTCCCGCGCTAGTGGTCGGTATGAAAAGGTCCTGCTTAACGCCAGACTTCTGACAGAGGTTGTCGGATACCATGTCAAATGATTTGACCTTACGCGCTGTCGGTGTTGCGTGCTCGTACGCACCGAAACGGCGAGCTCCGGCGAATCGTCGGAGTGCGGGAACTCGAGCGCATAACGCGCGAAGGTCCCAAGCTTGCTGAACGTATCGACGATGTCCTGCGGCGCTTCTCGATCACGTCCGATTTCCACCTTGCTCGGCGAACTAGCTTGCAGCGCGACAAGCCTGAGGTATATCCGAGGACAACGGGATTGGGGCGGTGCCACCCGGTAGCCGTTAGGTGAGTGTCACTGCTTACTCCCGGTGCTCGCGCATGCCGCTTACATACCCGGCGTTCGACTTCATGGGGCCCGCAATATGCGCACGATTTCACGGGTTTGCAACTGGCGATAAATCCATTCCCGCGACTGTTGGCATATTGTTTGTGTCGCAACGACGTTGGGCAATATTCAGCCTAAGGCGCCGACTGTGATGCGGGGTAGTTGGTTGTTGACGGCGGCGACGGCGAACGGGGTGGCGGCGGTGTAGAAGGAGTCGTTGGTCATGAGGCCGCGTCGCGCGAGTTCGATGTGATCTATTGGGGTGCCCCAGTGTTGGGCGAAGAGTATTCCGAGTTGATTCGGGTCGGGTCTGTGCAGGTTCAGGTGTGGCTTCTGGCGGGCTAGTTCGTCGCGCTTGGCCAGCGCGCGAGCGGTCAAGTCCCGCCATTGGGGCAGCCGGGTGTCGTGTCGTAGTAGATCGAGGAAGTGCTCGATAGCCGGCAGTGATCGGGTGAAAAACAGTGTGCGGGTAGTTATTCGGGCGGCGATACCGATTAGGTCGGTGCGTAGAGTTTGGTTCTCCTCGGCGGTGAGCCAGTGGGCTGTGGCCTGCTCGGAGAAACCGGATTCGTCGATGATGCCGGTGGCCAGTGTGTATT
Organism: Mycobacterium simulans; assembly: GCF_900232995.1. Lineage (GTDB taxonomy): Bacteria > Actinomycetota > Actinomycetes > Mycobacteriales > Mycobacteriaceae > Mycobacterium > Mycobacterium simulans. The sequence continues at coordinate 163 of NZ_OCVX01000025.1, read as the reverse complement.
GGTACGCCACTGTTTCCAGTGCGCGTTGGTAGCTGTCGGCGGGGATGCTGTTGGCGGCCTTGGCTGCTCGTTGTCGAACGCTGCCGGGTTGGTCGGGGTGTGTCAGGGTCCAGTACCAGGCGGCGACTTGCTCCAGTGCGGGTACGTAGGCCCAGTGGTCGGT
>NZ_OCVX01000024.1 GCF_900232995.1 Mycobacterium simulans | reverse complement strand
CGCGGGCCCGGCGGGCGGCGGGGCCGGCGGGAGCGGCGGTAGTGCGCTGGTCTACGGAATCGGCAGCGCCATCGGGCAGGCCGGCGCGCCCGGCGGCAGTGGGGGCGCCTCCGGCGTCGGCGGGGCCGGTGGTGACGGCGGCGACGCGAGCATCTGGAACGCCTTCTCTACGGCCAGCGCGACCTCCGGCGACGGCGGCAGCGGCGGCGACGGCACCGACGGCGGGTCCGGCGGCTCCGGCGGTAGGGCGTACACCCAAGGAACCGGAACCGTCATCGCCGGCGACGGCGGCAATGGCGGCGCGGGCAGCACCGGCGGCGGCGGAGCCGGCGGCCGGGGCGGCAGTGTGGAAATCTTTGGCAACGCCTCTACGGTTGACGCTGTCGGCGGCGCCGGCGGTGCGGGTGGCACTGGCGTCGACAACGGAGGCGGCTTACTGCCCGGGGAGGGCGGGGCCGGCGGCGAGGCGCAAATCACGAGCTCCGACGCTACGGGTAACGCCATCGGCGGCAAAGGCGGCGCGGGCGGCAATGCGACCGGTGCCACCGGTACCGGCGGCGTCGGCGGCGCCGGCGGCCATGCGGTCAATAGCGGAAGCGGAGACGCCATCGGCGGCGCCGCGGGCAACGGCGGCACCGGCGCCGGGGGCGGCCGGGGCGGCACGGGCGGTTCGGCGTATAACTATGGAACCGGAAACGCCGTCGGCCACGCCGGCGCCGACGGCACCAGCGGCAGCGGGAGCTTACCCGGCCTCGCTGGCGGGTCCGGCGGGGCCGGCGGCGACGCGCTTATCTATAACAGCGCCTCCACGGCCACCGCCACCGCCGGCAATGGCGGGGCAGGTGCCTCCGGTGGTCCCTTCGGCGGGTCCGGCGGGGCCGGCGGTAATGCGTTCACCCAGGGAACCGGAAACGTCACCGCGGGCGACGGCGGAGCGGGCGGCAACGGCGGCAATGGAGGTGGCGGCAACGGCGGCAAGGGCGGAGGCGTGGAAATCAACAACGACGCCTATGCGCACGACATCGTCGGCGGCAAAGGCGGAACGGGCGGCATCGGCTTCGACAACGTTGGTCCCCTCAACGGAAACGGGGGCGACGGCGGTAGCGCGGTGATCATTAGCAGCGGCTCTACTGTTAACGCCTTCGGCGGTACCGGCGGCGCCGGCGGCAACGCCACCTTAGTTGGCGGGAGCGGCGGGGCTGGCGGGGAGGCGATTAACCATGGCCTCGGAAACGCCACCGGAGGCAACGCCGGAGCTGGAGGCGCCGCCGCCCAAGGCGGAAAAGGCGGCCAAGGCGGTTCCGCGTTCAGCTACCAAACCGGATTAGCCAACGGCGGCAACGGCGGCAATGGCGGCGGCGGCCCGCAGGTAGTAGGCGGCAAGGGCGGCAATGGCGGCAATGGCGGCGACGCCTACGCACATGTCTACCCAGACAATGCCCAGGGCGGGGCCGGCGGGGCCGGCGGGGCCGGCCATAGCACCGGTACCCCCGGCTTAGACGGCACAACCGGGCCGCTGTAACGAGCCGGGCGAAGCGTCGAGTCGCGAGAGTCAGGTCTGGCTTGAAGATCATGATCCCCCGCGCCGCAGCGAATTGAGTCAAAACCCAAAACTGTGCGACCACGTCATGGTAAGGAGGACTATCCGCATGACTTGACAATCGTCAAGACGCTAGTCAAACCGTGCTCTGGAGGCAGCGATGTCGTACGTATTGGCAGATCTGGACATGTTGGCGGCCGCCACGGGTGATGTGGCCGGCATTGCCTCGTCACTGAGCGCGGCCAACGCGGCGGCCGCCGCGTCGACCACCGCGCTAGTGGCTGCCGCCGGTGATGAGGTGTCGGCGGCCATTGCGTCGCTGTTTTCCAGTCACGGCCAGCAGTATCAGGTGCTCAGCGTCGAGGCGGCGGCCTTTCATGCGCGGTTTGTGCAGGCGCTGAATAGCGCGGGCGGTGCTTATGCGGCCGCCGAGGCGGCTAGTGCCTCGCCGTTGCAGTCTGTCGTGGATGACATCCTGGCGCTGATCAACGCGCCCACCAACCTGTTGTTGGGGCGCCCGTTGATTGGCGACGGCACCGACGGCGGGTCCGGCGGCTC
>NZ_OCVX01000023.1 GCF_900232995.1 Mycobacterium simulans | reverse complement strand
GAAAGATGACATGTGATGGGGACCCCCTCGGCACAGACGCTCGATGATCTATGCGTCGGTAATTTTTCAGGAGCTCGAGGAGGTCCCGCTGATGACGATGGTAGGCGGTTTTGACGTGCATCGGCAGCAGATCACTTTCGATTACGTCGATGACGACGGGTTGGTGCGTTGGGGTCAGATCCGGCCGGCGACCCGGTCAACGTTGCGGCGCTGGTTGAGCGAGCGGTGCCCGGATGGGGACGCGGAGTTCGCGTTGGAGGGTTGCACCGGGTGGCGGTATGTCAGCGAGGAGCTGGCGGCTGCGGGAGTGCGTGTGCATGTGGGGGATCCGGCCGAGATCGCGGCGTTGCGGGGGCGTAAGAAGCGGGCCAAGACCGACCGTGCCGATGCCCGGTTGCTGCGCACGCTGCTGTTGCAGGGCCGGTTTCCCGAGTCGTGGATCCCGCCGGCGCATGTGTTGGAGATCCGCAATCTGGGACGGCTGTATTGCACCTTGATGGATGAGCGGCGCGCCTGGCAGCAGCGCATTCATGCCCAGTTGTTCCATCAGGGCTGCCCGCCGGTCAAAGCACTGCTGTCGGCGCGGGGCCGGGAGGCGCTCGCTGGCGCGCCGTTGTCGCCAGCGGGACGCCAATACGTCGATGCTGCCCTGCGCCGCATTGATGAGCTGACTCCGGAGATCGACGCGCTGCGAACCCAATTGGTGGACTTCGCCCGGCGCCAAGCCGGATGTCGGGCACTGCAGCGCCACTACGGCATCGGCTGGTTATGCGCGGCGATCATGTGGGCCGAGATCGGTGATGCGCGCCGATTCACCAGTTCTGATCAGCTGGTGCGCTACGCCGGGCTGGATGTCACCGTGCATTCCTCGGATGCCAAACGCTCCCCGGGGCACCTGTCGCGGCAGGGCTCACCCGAATTGCGGTGGGTGGCGTTTGAGGCGGCTAAGTGTGCGGCCCGGCGCGGCTCTCCGGATCGCGCCTACTACCGGAGGCTGGCGGCTAAGCGCGACGGCCACAACGGCAAGAACCCGACCTTGGCGGTGGAGCGCAAGATCTTGCGCCGCTGCTATCACACGCTGCGTGAGCTCGGCGATGCCGCCCTGGCGCTGCCCGACACCTCAGTGCAGGAGGTGGCCGCCTAAATGCGTCGTGCGCGTGCCCTGCCCATATTTCAGCTGATGCCCGCGGTCAGCTCCCGAACGAGTCCTGTCGCCACCCCGCTGTTGGGTGGACTTCCCGGAAAGACTGAGCGGCCGCACATCCTCGCCAGCCCGCACGCCGGGCACCCCATCAATCATCATGTCACCGGACCTCGTCCGTGGACCCAGATAAGGCTGGGCGTCGGCACGCCCGACGTCGTCTCGCGCACCACATTCGCGCACGGGAGGCAGCAGATGGCTTGAACTACAACGTCTTTGCCTCGTCCCACCCGACCGGGAGTATGCGGCGGATCCTCCTCGGCCTCAAGGTCGTTCGTCCTCGCTGCGCTTCGGGCGCTCCACCTTGACCCCGACTCCGCTCCACCGACCAATGTCGGGGATGGGAAACGAGGCAAA
>NZ_OCVX01000022.1 GCF_900232995.1 Mycobacterium simulans | reverse complement strand
GGTGCCGCCAGGATCGGGGGCAAGGTGTTGGTGCGGCCCAGACGGTCCAGTGCGCGCAGATTGAGCGGCGCTAGGACCAGGGCGGGTTGCTGGTGGGTGAGGGCGGCGTCAAACAGGGCCAGACCGTGTTCGGTGGAGATCGGGGTCAGGCTGGCGCGGCCGATGCGGGCTTGATCGAGCTGACTGAGGTGGGCGGTCATCCCGGAAGGGGTTTGCCAGTAGCCCCACGCCAGGCTGGTGGCCGGTAGTTGTTGGCGGTGTCGTTGGTGGGCCAGGGCATCGAGGACGGCGTTGGCCGCGGCGTAGTTGGCTTGTCCCGGGTTGCCCAAAGTGGCTGCGGCCGAGGAGAACACAACGAATGCTGCCAGGTCTTGGGTGGCGGTCAACTGGTGTAAATGCCAGGCGGTGTCGGCTTTGGCGGCCAGCACGGTGTCGAGTTGGGTCTCGGTGAGTTCGGTGATGACGGCGTCGGCGAGGATGCCGGCGGCGTGGATGACTGCGATCAATCGATGTTGGGTGGGGATGGATTGCAGCAGTGTGGCCAGCTCGGTGGGATTGCTGGTATCGCAGGCGGTGAAAGTTACGTGTGCGCCGAGATCCGTTAAACGTTGGTGGAACTCGGTGGCGCCTGGGGCGTCGGGGCCGCGGCGCGATACCAGTAGCAGATGCCGTATCCCGTGCTTGGTAACCAGGTGCTCGGCGAAAACCCCAGCCAGCGCCCCGCTACCACCAGTGATCAACACCGTGCCCTCGAGATCCCAGGTAGGGGTGGGTGGTGGTGTGAGGGTGGTGGTTCGGGTCAGGCGGGGGATATGAGCTGTGCCGTGGCGTAGGGCGAGTTGGGGTTCGGTGGGGGTGTGGCCCAGGGCGGCAAGGACATTGATCAGCAGGCGCTCGTCAGCGGCGGGGTCGGTGTCGATGAGGTTGATGCGGCCGGGGTGTTCGTTTTGGGTGGTGTGGATCAATGCCCAGGCTGCGGCGTGGGCGAGGTTCGGGGCCCGGTCATGGATGCTGGTCGCTATCGCGTGACAGGTCAAGATGACCAGCGGAGTGTGGAGGGTGTCGGGGCGGGTCAGCCAGTGTTGTAGCTGGGTTAGCACGTGCTGGGTCAGGGTGTGTATGCGCGGCAGCGCGTCGTGCTCGGATTCCTCAGAAATAGGCAGCGCCCAGATCACCAGATCGGTGTCGTTGAGGTCGGGGTGGTTTAGATCGGGGTGGATCGGGGCCTGGTGCAGGCCGGGCGGTAGGTGGTGCGGGTCAGCGGCGACGACGATCCAGGTGGGTGAAACCGCGGCTTGGGGGAAGGTGTCGCCGGGTAGCGCGGGCCAGTTCAGGCAGAACAGGCTGTCGCGCAGGGTGGGGG
>NZ_OCVX01000021.1 GCF_900232995.1 Mycobacterium simulans | reverse complement strand
GCGCCGCCATCCCCATCCCCGCCGCCGCTGACCCCCGCGAAGGGCTGCTGGATGCCCTCCACGCCCTAACGACCGATCAACCCCATCCCGGGGTGGCCTACCACCACCACCAAACCCATCAGGCCGCCAAGACGGTGTTCGTGTTCCCCGGCCAGGGCGCCCAATACCCGGGCATGGGCGCCGGGCTCTACACCCACCACCCGGTGTTTGCCGCCGCCCTCGACGAGGTGTGCGCGGCCTTCGACGCCCACCTGCAGGTCCCGCTCAACGAGGTGATGTTCGCCGACGCCGACACCACCAACGCCGAGCTGCTCAACCACACCGCCTACGCCCAGCCCGCACTGTTCGCCTTCGGGGTCGCGCTGCACGCCCTGCTGGTCCAGGCCGGGATCCGCCCGGACTACCTGATAGGCCATTCCGTGGGAGAACTGGCCGCCGCCCACGTCGCCGGGGTGATGACGCTGGCCGACGCCGCGATACTGGTCAGCGCCCGCGGCCGACTGATGCAGGCCTGCCAACCCGGCGCCATGATGGCGGTCTCGGCCCCCCACACCGGGCTGGCCGCACTGTTGACCCAACACCCCCAACTGGCGCTGGCCGCGGTCAACGGCCCCACCGCACTGGTGGTCTCCGGCCCCGCCGATCACCTCGACCACCTCGGCCAACACTGCCGCGCCGCGGGCTATAAAACCACCCCGTTACGGGTCAGCCACGCCTTCCACTCACCCGCGATGGACCCCGCGTTACCCGAATTCCACACCCTCGCGGCCACCCTGACGTTGGGCGCACCCACCACCGCGATCATCTCCACCCTCACCGGCCAACTGGCCAGCACCGACCAACTCAGCTCACCCGGTTACTGGACCCGCCAACTACGCGAACCCGTCCAATTCCACGACGCCATCACCACCCTGCTAGCCCAGGGCCCCCACACCTTCCTCGAACTATCCCCACACCCCGTGCTGGCCC
>NZ_OCVX01000020.1 GCF_900232995.1 Mycobacterium simulans | reverse complement strand
CGGTGTTGGCGGTGATCGCGGGCTCGGCGGTCAATCAGGACGGGGCTTCCAATGGGTTGACCGCCCCGAATGGGCCGGCGCAGCAGCGGGTGATCACCCAGGCGGTGGCCAACGCGGGGATCGGTTTGGATCAGGTGGATGTGGTTGAGGCCCATGGCACCGGTACCCGGTTGGGGGATCCGATCGAGGCTGGGGCGTTGTTGGCCACGTATGGGGCCCACCGTAGCCCGGAGGATCCGGTGTGGTTGGGCTCGATTAAGTCCAATATCGGCCATACCCAGGCCGCAGCGGGTGCGGCCGGGCTGATCAAGATGGTCTTGGCGCTCAACCACGACATCCTGCCGCCGACCCTGCATGTTGATGAGCCCAACCCACACATTGATTGGTCGGCCGGTGCGGTGCGGTTGTTGACCGAGCCGGTCCCGTGGCCGCAGACCGGGCATCCGCGGACCGCGGGAGTCTCGTCGTTCGGGATCAGCGGCACCAACGCCCACGTGATCCTGCAGCAGGCACCCCCTGCGTCCGTCGCCGCACTAGACCCGGCAAACTCCATACCAGCAGCGGCCCCGCTGCACATCTGGCCGATCTCAGCGCGTACGCCGGCGGCATTGGCCGCCCAAGCTGATCGGTTGTCCCGGCATTTGGCCGCGCATCCGGATCTGGATGTGATCGACGTCGCCCACAGCTTGGCGATCACCCGTACCCAGCATCCGTATCGAGCCGCCATCACCGCTGGGGGCGCCGGCGCAGATACTCACACGGAGTTGGTGGCCGGGCTGGAAGCCCTAGCATCGGGGCAGGCTCATCCACGGTTAACTCAGCATTACCTTCCGGGTCAGGCGTCGAGCCAGCTCGTGTTTGTTTTGCCGGGACAGGGTGGTCAGCATCCCGGCATGGGACGGCAGCTCTACGAGCGCCATCGAAGGTTTGCCGAAGCAGTGGACGACTGCGATGACGCATTGCGGCCATTTACGGGCTGGTCGGTGCGCGATGTGGTCTGCCAGGACTCAGCCGCCCCAAGTTTGGATCGCGTCGATGTAGTCCAGCCGGTGTTGTTCACCCTGATGGTCGCGTTGGCCGAAGTGCTGGAGAGATGTGGCATTGTGCCGGATGCGGTAATTGGCCATTCCCAGGGTGAAATCGCGGCGGCCTATATCGGTGGGGTGTTCTCCCTGGACGAGGCAGCCAAAATTGTGGCGCTACGCAGTCGGGCACTTGCCGGTTTGGCTGGTAGTGGGGCGATGGCTTCGGTGCTTGTGTCGGCGCAAGACCTGGCGCCACGTCTGCAGCCCTGGGCGCGAGCACTGAGCATCGCAGCAACGAACGGACCCTCCTACACCGTCATCAGCGGCGAGCCAACAGCTCTAGTGCAGTTCATTGACAGCTGCGAGCGGGACGATATCCAGGTCCGCGGTTTGGCTGTGGATTACGCGTCGCATTCGGACCATGTGGAACAACTGCGTGAGCAATTGCTTAATGACCTGGCCGGGCTGGCGCCGCAGGCCTCCCGCGTCCCGTTGTATTCCACGGTGGCCAGCGCAATATCGGAGCAGGCCCTGGATACCACCAGCATGGATGCCAGGTATTGGTATCACAACCTGCGGGAACCGGTGCGCTTTCATGACGGCGTTTCTCGCCTGCTGGCCCAGGGCGAGCAGATGTTCGTGGAGCTGTCGCCGCATCCGGTGCTGGCCCCGGCGATCAGTGACACTGTGGCCCACACACCGCAGCGTTCGCAGTCGCTGGTGGTTTCGACCCTGCATCGTGACCGCGCGGATCTGGATGCGCTAGCCGCGGCGGTGGGCCGGTTGCATACCTGTGGGCATAGCCCGTCGTGGCGGCAGTTGTATCCGCGGGGGCGGGTGGTGGGGTTGCCGACGTATCCCTTTGAGCATCACCGGTATTGGCTGGCCCCGGCCGCGGCGGCTGATGTCAGTGCCGCCGGGTTGGCTCAGGTGGAGCACCCGTTGTTGGGGGCGGTGACCGGTCTGGTCGATGACGACCAGGTGGTGGTGATGACCGGGCGGCTTTCGACGAGCACGCAGAGTTGGCTGGCGGGCCATGTGGTGGGTGATGGGGTGGTGGTGCCGGCCACCGCGTACATCGACATGCTGTTGGCTGCTGGTGAGCGCGCCGGGTGCCCGGTCATCGCCGAGTTGGTCATCCAGGCTCGGCTGCGATTGACCGAGGACGCGCCCACGGATGTGCAGATCACGGTGCAGCCGGTCGATGAGGGTGGGCGGCGGCGGTTTAGCGTGCATTCGCGCACCGGCGGCCAACACTCGTCGTCGGGGTGGGTGTTGCATGCCACCGGGGTGTTGAGCGGCAGCGGCCAGCATCCGGTAGATGGCCCCGTGGCGGTGCCGGCGGGGACTGTGGAGCCCATCGACACGGATGACTTTTATGGGGGGCTGGCAGGGCGTGGTCTGGTTTTAGGTGACCTGTTTCGATCGGTGCGCAGCATCGGTCATGACCCGGTAGATCCCAACATTGGCTACGCCGAGGTGGAACTGCCCGCCGGCGCTGATGTGGCTGGTTACGGCATCCACCCAGCATTGCTGGACGCCACATTCCAAGTTGTGGGCTCCGGCTTGTTCGACGGTAGCGCTCCTGCGGCTGAGCCTACGGTGCTGCGGGTTCCGTTCGCGGTGAGCGGGGTGGTCTTACACGCAACTGCGGCGACGCGGCTGCAGGTGGTAATGACCTGTCTGGACGCGGAGACGTTTCGGGTGTTGGCCGTGGATGCGGCCGGGGAGCCGGTGCTCAGCATCGACCGAGTGACGATGCGTGCGCTGCCTGAGCAGTTACCTCAGTCTTCGGCCGCGGGTGGGGAGGGTTTGTTCGATCTGTCGTGGGTGGAGTTGGCTGGGGACTCCTGGGAGGCCGCCGGTGGTGAGGCGGCCGGTGATGGGTCGGGGTGGGTGGTGCTGGTTGATGGGTCTGATCGGGTGCCGGCGGG
>NZ_OCVX01000019.1 GCF_900232995.1 Mycobacterium simulans | reverse complement strand
ACTGCTGAGCGTGGGCGCCGAACAAGGCCGCAATCGCCACCGACACCTCATCGGCACTAGCGGCCACCAGTTGGGTCGTTGAAACGGCCGCGGCGGTATTGGCCGCACCAAGCTGCGCACCTATACGGGCTCTACCGACTTAGCAGGGGCGTAGTTGCCTGGTCCTGAGTGGCGCCTGCCGTGATTGGCGGGGGCAGGCCCACCGTACTCGGCGTCGTTGGTTGTCGGGGTTGCGGAATCCGAAGGCGATGCGCCCGACGTGTTTGACGATGCGGTTGTAGCCTTCGCTGCGAGCGTTGGACAGGCCGGTGGTGACCGCGAGAATCATGGGCTGTTGCCAGGTTTCGATGGTTTCGGCGAGGTCGTGGATCTCCGGGGCAGAGGTTGCGGCACAGAAGGCGTAGAACCGGTACAAGGCAGCGGCGAGGTCATAGCGCGGACCGCCGGTGGAGGTGCACGCCGGCACGTCGCGCAGCAGCTCCTTGGCGATCCAAGCGGCCAGGATGTCACCGTGGGGGTCGGCGGCGTCCAACGCGGTAATCAGGCGGGCGCGTTGGGCCTCGGTGGGCCGTTCGGCGCCACGCAGCAGCCGGCGCCGGTTGAGCCACTCCGGGTCGGCCTTACGGCCGCGACGGCCACGGCTGTCCCAGGTGGTGCGCCGCCGCACCGCCTCGACCATCTGGTTGGCGCGTTTGACCAGGTGAAACCGGTCCACTATCAGCTGCGCATGCGGCAGCGCGTCGCGCACGGCCTTGGCGTAGGTCACTGACATGTCGATGGCCACGTGGGTGATCGACTCGCGCCAGCCCTGGTCGCGTTCGCCCAGCCAGTCGATCACCGGCGCCGCCGAGCGGCCGTTGACCTGTACCAACAGACCGCCCGCGCCGGTGATGTCGACCAGTCCGGTGTCGAACCGATCGATCCAGACTCGTTTCCCGGTGCTTTGGCACGTCTCGTTTTTCGCTTTGCCCCTGCGTGTTTCATCGATGCCGAGCACCGTCACCGGCTTGGGTTCGGTGTCGAGCACCGGGTCGGCGGAAGCCGCTACCGCGTCATGACAGGTGTTCCACGTGCACCCGTAGGCGGCGGCGACCGCGGCCACCGACCGATCATCGTCAAGCACTGCCGAGGCCATCTCCGACTTCGCCCGCGTCGTCATCCGCGCCCGAGCGGGGACCGCCGGAGTCGACTCGGTGAACGACTTGCGCCTACACAAAATGTTGGTACACAACCACTTACGTTTCCGCCACATGATCCGCGGGCGGTCCGGGCCGATCTTGATATCGCGCGGACGGGTCGTAACCCAGCCCTTCGACCGCGACGATCGCGTCCGACACTTCGGACATTTGCCGACCCATTCGTCGGCAGTACCGACAACGACCACGCGGACACCGTCCTCGCCTGGCGCCACGGTGTCGACGACGATTCCATCGAGACCCAGCAGCAATGTACTACCGTTGGACAAGCTCGCGCCTTTCTGCGATCTGGATGCGTGAGAACACCCAGTTCACAAGGGCGCGAGCCCCTAATCAGCCACCGACACGATCCGAATCGGTCACACCAGACCCCCATCAACTCGGTAGAGCCCAAAATCGAGGCTTAGATTCACCGGGTGACCTCGCCGATAACCTCTGGTTATCAAGCGTTAGTAATTGGATATTGGACGGCTGGCGTTCGTTATAGGCATGATTCGCCTTGACGCGCTAATTCGTGTCCGGGAGGGAGCATGCTCGATAATGGCCAACGCGGGCTGGTGGCGAAGAGCTGGTGTGGTGTATCAGTTAATCGATGTCCTATTTCTTGGGTTCCCGTTCCCGACGGGAGGAGTGAGCCATGAGTCGGTGCTTTCTGTCGGACTGGTGACTCTTCGGATGCTTCTAGCACTTAATCGCATGGGCAGCTATTGGCCATTTAAGCAACCTTAGACCACCAGCTATTCATCGCATCAATTCGATATTTAAAGGAGTGTTGCTGAAGTACAGTTGCGGCCCCGGCTGTGAGCGACGCATACCCGCATGGACGAAGGCGCAAGCACGTGAGTTTTGAAATGGAACGATTGTCCCAGCTCGTTGGGAGCCAAGATCAACCGCTCAATGACCTGCGGGCGCTGGCCCGGCGAGGTGAAGCGCGGATCGCCGAGTTAAGCGAGCAGCTGAGCAGGTCACAGGCCGAGCTGGAGTCAATGTCGTTACGTTTTTCGCAGGCGGCTGCGGAGATCCCCGCTGACGTCGACCACCTGGGTGATCGACTCTGTGGAGTTTTGAACGCTGCCATGGCGGAAGCGGAAGAGATTCGGGCCGAGGCGCATCAGTTTGCGGAGGCTACTCGAGTCGAGGCGGAGGAGCGTGCCGCCCGAATCATTGCCGAAGCCAAGCTGGAATATCAGGCGGCAGCCAAGCTGTGGACTGACCTTTTGGCGCAGAGTAAGCAGGTTCGCACAGATATCACTCGACTACGTGAGCAAGCGACCCTCGAAGGCTCCAAGATTTTGGCTGAGGCCGAGGCCCTGGCCGGAGATGTGTTGTCCCGGGTGCAGCGTGACGTAGACGCCCAGATTGCAGTGGCACAAACCAAGTTGGATGAGCTCAATCAGGTGCGCGCGAAAACCATCACGCAACTGAAGTTTTTCTACGACAAATTTACAGCGTTGGAGAGCCCGGTGCGAGAAGTTGACCCGGTTAGGACCATCTTCTTGACTCCGGTTCATTCCGACACATCCTCCGCTCATGGTGCGCATTCGGCTTGCGATGCTGGTATCACTCATGAGCTGCTTGACGGTGTCGGATAGTCCGAATACGCGCAGTAGACATATTCGCCTGTTCATCAGCGGCGAAAACAATATGAGGAGAACATAATATCTCTAGCAATGGGAGAAACGTCGATGGCAAGAGCAATTCCCGCATTTGAGACGCAAATACGCGGCCTCGATCGTGCTCAAGTAACCGACTACATCCTGCGTATTCACGGTGAGCTTGAATCCCTCCAAGAGCAGATCCGTATCCTTGAGCACGCCGCTTCCTTTGTTGAAGCCGATCGCGAACGGCTCAATATCGAGATTGCTAAGCTGAGAAGCGATATTGACCGTCTGTCAGGCCCTATCGATTCGGTCGAGGGTATGTCGGACCGCATTGCTCGGATGATGCGCGTCGCCTCCGACGAGGCCCGCCGCACCAAGGCGATGGCCCGCGAAGAGGCTGACGCGCTCACTCGTGAGTTACGCGAAGAGGTCGAGGCCGCTCGTCAGGACCGTGCGACCGCTAGCGCAGTACTCGCCGAATTCCAGGCTTCCATCGCCGCCCGCCGTGAGGAGATCCTGGCCGAGGTCAAGGCCGAGGCCGAGGAAGTGTTGCAGAGCGCTTATAAAGAGCGCGCCCGCCTGGCCGAGGAAACCGAGGAAGCCGAGCGCCGTCGCCGCGAGATGCAGCTGCGCCTGGCCGAGGACGACGAGCGCCGTCGCCGCGAGGCGCAGCGTCGGCTGGATCAGCAGGTCAAGTCGCGATGGCACCAGGCCGAAACCCAGGTCGCGGCCTACGAGGAGGAGAGCCGCCTCAAGGCGGCTGCCTTGGTCGGCTCCGCTGAGCGTGATGCGAAATTAATCAAGGGCCGCGCCGAGGCCCAGGTCAAGGATCTGCTCAAGGTGCGAGGGGACGTCGTTGCGCAACTCGGCGAGATCCAGAGCAGGATTGAGACCGCTGTCCGCCGCGACCGCATCACACTCGTCAAGGCTCCCGCGGCGAGCGAAGAGGCATAGCGCCGTGTCCCGTCATTAGTTGACGGCCTGCTGGGTGTCAGCTGTGCAGCCCGACGGCAAACCGTGGACCTACACACCGCCGGTCACCTTCGACCAGCCGCTGGAGATCGACCTGTCGGCCGACACTGTGGTCGTCGCCGGCCACGGCGCGGGCCGTGAATCACCACGATCCCTAAGCAACGGCCAATGTGCGAGCTGTGTGCAAAATGCACAGCTTTTTCGCTCAGAGAGGTGATTTTGCCCTATGGGCGTCCCCGCGCGGGCACGACAATTCTCGCCGACGGTGCGTCACCGGTGCTGGTTCATCGAGTGACGGACTGCCTGGATTGCCATGACGGGTGGGTGAGCTCGCGAGCCGATGGCCGGGGCGCTCACTCGGTTGCTGGGAGGTGCGTGGAATGTCGTTTGTCAGTGTGGCGCCGGAGTTGGTGGCTGCGGCCGTGTCGGACTTGGCGGGTATTGAGTCAGCGGTCAGTGCGGCCGGTGCGGCGGCGGCGGGTCCGACGACGGTGGTGCTGGCGGCGGCCGAGGATGAGGTGTCGGCGGCGATCGCGGCCTTGTTCGGTACGCATGCTCAGGAGTACCAGGCGATCAGCGCGCAGGCGGCGGTGTTTCATACCCGGTTTGTGCAGGCGCTGACAGCGGCGGGAAATGCGTATGCAGGTGCTGAGGTGACCAATGCGTCGCCGTTGCGGGCCGTGGAGCAGGCGGTGCTGGATGCGATCAATGCGCCCACGCAGATGTTGTTGGGGCGTCCGCTGATCGGTGATGGCGCCCATGGGGCTTCGGGGACCGGGCAGGCCGGCGGGGCCGGCGGCTTGTTGTGGGGGAATGGCGGTAGTGGTGGCTCGGGCGCAGTGGGGCAGGCCGGGGGGGGGGGGGGGGGGGGGGGGGGGGTGGGGGAGGGGGGGCGCTTTTATAGCTCTTGGGGTGGCGGGGGGGGCGCCTGTGTGGGTGGTGGTGTGGGGGGGCGTCTGAGGAGTATAAAGTAAGGCTGACGTGTGGGGGGGTGGAGG
>NZ_OCVX01000018.1 GCF_900232995.1 Mycobacterium simulans | reverse complement strand
CCCCCGGCGCCCCCCCCCCCCCCCCCCCCCTTCCCCCCCCCCTCGCCCCCCCGCCCCCCGGGCCCCGCCCCCCCGGCCCCCCCCCCCCGGCCCGGCGGCCCCCCCCCCCCCCCCGCCGTTGCCGCCGGCCCCGCCGCTGCGGTAGAGCAACCCCCCCTGGCCCCCGAGACCGCCGTCGCCGTTTCCTGCGCCGTTACCGCCTGCTCCGCCGGTGCCGATCAACCCGGCCGCCCCGCCCTGACCGCCGATGCCGCCAATGCCGCCGTTGCCCCCAGCTCCGCCGGTGCCGTAGAGCAGTCCGCCCTGACCGCCCGCACCACCGACGCCGTGTCCGGCGCCGATGCCGCCCGCTCCGCCGGTGCCGATCAGCCCAGCAGCTCCGCCGTTGCCGGCGATGCCGCCGGCGCCGGCGTTGCCGCCGGCCCCGCCGGTGCCGTAGAGCCATCCACCGCTGCCGCCGGCGCCACCTTTACCGCCGACGCCGCCGGCACCGGCGTTGCCGCCGGCCCCGCCGTTGCCGACGAGCCCGGCGGCCCCGCCGCTGCCGCCCGACCCGCCGGCTACCGCTGGGGAATAGCCGTTGCCGCCGTTGCCGTAGAGCAGTCCACCGGCCCCACCGTCGGGGTGGGCGGCCGTGCCGTCGGCGCCGTTGCCGATCAGCGGGCGGCCCAGCAGCGCCTGGGTATGGGCGTTGATCACGCCCAGCGTGTCCTGCCCCAGGGTCTGCAACTGCGAGGCGGTGGCAGCCTCGACTGCCGCATACGCCTGGGCGCTAGCATCCAGCGCCTGCACAAACTGGGCGTGAAACACCGCCGCCTGCACGCTCAGCGCCTGATATTCGTAGCCGTAGGCGCCAAACAACCTTGCGATCGCTGCCGACACCTCATCTTCGGCGGCGGCCAGCACCCGTGTCGTTGAGCTGGCCGCCGCCGCATTGGCGGCCCCAACCGCCTGCTCAATCGTGGTCAAGTCCCGCGTGGCCGCCATCAAGAATCCGGGCGTCGCGATCACAAACGACGACATGAGCGGCCTCCATCACAACGAAGAAATTCCGACCGGTCGCATCGTCAACCCGCAAGCGCGTAACGGAGTCCGTAGCCGGCTACCTAATCCCCACTACTGACCACTCCTCGAACTACCCCACTCCGACAGATCGAGGTGCAGCTGGCGGCGCCGCCAGTCGCGCTAAAGCGCGCTGACGGTTCCGCTGGGGCCTGGTGAACCGTTCGTACCGCTCGGTCCCCCCTGCCCCGCGGTGCCGCCGATGCCGGCGGTGGCTAGACCCGTATTGACTGCCTTTGCATCGCCGCCCGCGCCGCCGTCACCGCCGCCACTGTTGTTTCCGACGCCGTCTCCGCCGCCGCCGCCGGCGCCACCTGCGGTAGATCCGGTTCCATGGTTAATTGCCTGACCGCCGCTGCCGCCGTTTCCGCCGCTGTCGCCATTGCCGCCGTTCCCACCGAGGCCGCCCGCCGCGCTACCGGGGCCAGGCGATCCCCCAAAGGGGGCCATGACGGTCGCTTTACCGCCATTGCCGCCCTTGCCACCGGAGCCGCCGGAGCTATCGCCGCCGTCGCCTCCGGTGCCGCCGACGGCGTTTCCGGTTCCGGTGTTGGTGGCTTGACCGCCGCTGCCGCCGTTTCCGCCGTTTCCGCCGGTGGCGGAGGCCCCGTCGCCGCCGTCGCCGCCGATGGCGTTTCCGGCTCCGCCGTTCAAGGCCTCGCCGCCGTCGCCGCCGACCAAGGTGCCGGTTCCGCCCATGCCGCCACGGGCGTCCCCGGAAAAGGCGAGGCCCCTGCCTCCGGCTCCGCCAACCGCGCCGCTGCCGCCGTCGCCGCCGGTGGCGGTACCGCCGCCGACTGTGGCAAACCGCGTCCCGCTACCGCCGTCACCGCCGTAGGTAGTCCCGTTCCCGCCGTTGCCACCGGTTGCGTTTCCAATCCCGTTGGTGTAGCCGCTGCCGCCGGCGCCGCCCTTCCCGCCGGCACCGCCGCTGCCGCCCTGCCCGCCACTGCCGCCGGTGGCGTTTCCCGCTCCGGTTCCCGATAGGTTGGTCGCGCTGCCGCCGGTGCCGGCGTCGCCCCCGAGGCCTGTGGACCCGCTGCCGCCGTTACCGCCGATGCCGCCGATGGCGTTTCCAGCTCCGTAGGTTTGGCCGGCGCCGCCGGTGCCGCCGCTGCCGCCGACGTAGCCGTCACCGCCCCGGCCGCCGTTGCCGCCGTTGGCGTTTCCGGCTCCGTAGGTTTGGCCGGCTCCGCCGGTGCCGCCGTTGCCCGCGGCGGCCCCGGGGTTTAGCCCGCCGTTGCCGATGTTGCCCCCGGTGCCGCCCTTGCCGCCGATGCCGTTTCCGGCTCCGTAGTTGATCCCTTCCCCTCCCGTTCCCCCGTTGCCTGCGCCGGATGAGCCGACGCCGCCTTGGCCGCCGTTGCCGCCGATGGCGTTTCCACCGCCGGCATCGACGGACGCGCCGCCGCCGGCACCGCCGTCGCCGCCGATGAATGTTGCGCTGGTGCCGCCGTTACCGCCGCTGCCGCCAGCGGCAATTCCGTTTCCGCCCGCGCTCGTTGCGTTGCCGCCGCTACCGCCCAAGCCGCCGATTCCGGCGCCGCTGAAGCCCCCGGTACCACCGGCGCCGCCGAAGGCGCTTCCGGTTCCGAAGTTGAACGCGGCGCCTCCAGTACCGCCGCTGTTCCCGCCGGTCGCACCGTCACCGCCGCTGCCGCCATCGCCGCCGACGGCGATCCCGCCGCCCGCGACGGATGCGTTTCCGCCGTTACCGCCTATACCACCGGTGCCGTTGTTGGCGAAGCTGGCGTTGCCACCCCTGCCGCCGTCGGCGTTTCCAGTTCCGTAGTTGTTCGCTTCTCCTCCGGCGCCGCCGTTGCCTCCTCGAGAAGCGCCGCCCGCGCCTCGGCCGGCGTCGCCGCCGATGGCGTTGCCACCGCCGGCCGCGACGGTTGCGCTGCCGCCGTTACCACCGTCGCCGCCGGCTCCTGTGACGCTGGTGCCGCCATTGCCGCCGCTGCCGCCGGCGGCAATTCCGTTTCCGCCCGCGATGGTTGCACTGCCGCCGGTGCCGCCGGTGCCGCCGCCATCGCCGTTCTGGCT
>NZ_OCVX01000017.1 GCF_900232995.1 Mycobacterium simulans | reverse complement strand
GAGTGACCGATCACCGCGCCCGGCCGCACCCCGTAAGACTTCATCGTCGCCGCCAGCGCCACCTGCATGGCAAACACGGTCGGCTGCACCCGATCAATGCCCGTCACCACCTCCGGTGCCGACATCGCCTCAGTCACCGAGAATCCCGACTCCGCGGCGATCAACGGCTCCATCTCAGCGATCGTCGCAGCGAACACCGGTTCATTGGCCAGCAAATCAGCACCCATCGCCGCCCACTGCGAACCCTGACCGGAAAACACCCACACCGGGCCCCGATCATCCTGCCCGACCGCCGCCACAAACGGGACCTCACCACCGGCGACCTCACGCAACGCCCCGGACAGCTCGGTAGCGGTGCTGGCGAGCACCGCGGTGCGCACCGGGCGGTGCCCACGCCGGCGAGCCAGTGTGTAGGCCAAATCCGAGATAGCAAAATCGGGTCCTTGTGCGTCAACCCAATCAGCAAGCCGCCCAGCGGTTTTGCCCAGCGATTCCTCGGTGCTGGCCGACAGCGGGAACACCAGCGCGCCATCGATACCCGAATCCTCGTCCGTCGCTAGGGATTCGGGGGCTTCGAGAGCTTCGGGAGCTTGTTCCACAATGGCGTGCACGTTGGTTCCCGAAATGCCATATGACGACACCGCCGCCCGCCGGGGCACTTCCTGATCGTTCGTGGGCCACGGCGTATTCGCTTGCGGCACAAAGAGTTCAGTATCAATCCTGGCGAGTTCGTAAGGCAGAGCGGTGAAATGCAGATTCTGCGGAACAACGCCGTGCTGGACGGCCAGTACCGCCTTCATCAGCGCCAGCGCTCCAGCCGCCGACTGCGTATGGCCAAAATTGGTCTTTACCGACCCCAACGCGCACCGGCCGTCGACTCCATATACCTCGGCCACGCTGGCGTATTCGATGGGATCGCCGATAGGAGTCCCAGTGCCATGCGCCTCCACCATGCCGACGGTGGCCGGGTCCACGCCAGCCGCGGCCAACGCCGCGCGATACACCTCGACCTGCGCCTCCGCCGACGGCGTCGTGAGATTGGTCGTGTGACCATCCTGGTTGGCAGCCGTGCCACGCACCACAGCCAGAATCCGGTCACCATCCCGCTGCGCATCCGCCAACCGCTTGAGCAACAAAACGACGCAAGCCTCGCCGACGACGAACCCATCCGCCGCGATATCGAACGCCAGACAGCGTCCCTTCGCAGACAACATGCCCATCGCCGAGTCCGAGGCGAACCGCCGGGGTTCAAAGATCGCGTAGACACCGGCCGCGAAGGCAAGGTCACTTTCGCCGTCCTGCAAGCTCCGGCAGGCCAGGTGCGCTGCATACAGGCCGGACGAGCAGGCAGTATCGATCGTCACCGCGGGACCGCGGAGCCCTAACGCATGGGCGACCCGCCCGGACGCGAAGGAGGAATTGGTACCGGTCTTCCCGTACGGCCCCGCCAAGGCCCGGGCTTCGGCCTGGACGAATTGGTAGTCACTTTGAACCAAACCCACAAAAACGCCCGTGCGAGAGTCTGCCGTCACACCCGGAGTGAGACCGGCATGCTCCATCGCCTCGCACGAGGTTTCCAGCAGCATCCGGTGCTGCGGATCCATCGCAGTTGCTTCATCTTCGCTGATGCCGAAGAACTCCGGATCGAAGTCGGCCGCGTTATCGAAAAACGCGCCCCACCTACACGCCGATCGACCAGCCGCGCCCGGCTCGGACTCGTAGAACTCGTCCGCGTCCCAGCGATCCAGGGGAATCTCGGTGACCAGATCGTCGCCACGCAGCAACGCCTCCCAGAACCGGTCAGGTGAGTCAATGCCCCCCGGCAACCGGCACGCCATCCCAATGACGGCAACTGGCGTAACGCGCGTCGTATCCACGGTCCGTTTCTCTCCATACATATGAGTCAGTTCTTAGCACTGGCTTCGACCCCCCATCAGCGCTTCGAAGAACATCGCTGAAATTCGTAACGAGCCGGGAACAAACCGCGGCATCCGCACCTATAGCCCAGCAACCCCCATCGAAAGCCAACCATAAGTGCGCGGCGTCATCAGAGCTTACCGGCTCAGCCCCACAAGCGCGGAAAATCGTGCTGGCCCCAGCAACGCCGGTGTCGCAGGGCCCGCGCCGACCAGCCGGGATCGAGAACGTCCGCAGCCTCGCACCTTCGGATGATCCACTTGCGGCGTCGCCCATAACCAGAGCATCGGTGCGGTGAGCAGCATCGAGCATCCGCGGGAACGTCGAAATCTAGGCAGAGCGGGTGTTATCACTAACTTCTGGTCCGGCAGCACCGACCCCAATGCCCAGAAAGGCTGGGCTGCGTCTATTCGGTGGCATTTCACCACCGAGACTCGCGATTGCCCACTCCATGTCCGCCGACACGCAGGACTGATACGTACGCCACATCAGGCGCCGAGACGCGCCACGCCACGCCAGCTACTCGACGAATCCGCTACATGGGTCTATCGGGTCCACTTAACATACCTGGGTGATCATGCGCCAGTCCGGCACCGTTAGCCCTTCCGGCACCGTTAGCCCTTCCGATACCGTTAGCCCTTCCGCCACAATTCGCCCTTCCGCCACCGTTCGCCCTGTTGAAAAGGTGCAGGGTGAGGGCTCTTCAGAGATCGGGTTTCGTCCGGATATCGAGGGCCTGCGCGGCCTCACCCTGTTGGCCATTTTCGGCTTTCACGTTGACATGCCGGGTGTGGGTGGTGGGTTTGTCGGCCCGGACATATTCTTCTTCATCTCGGGCTTCGTCATCACCGGACAGCTCTGGCGCGAGGTGAGCAGCACAGGTACCGTCGCCCTGCGCAAGTTCTATGGGAAGCGGGCCCGCCGACTGCTGCCGGTATCGGCCACGGTAGGCGTCGTCACCGCGATCGCTTCGGCACTCCTGTTACCCCCGCTGCAGGCCAAAAGCGCGCTTATGGACGGCATCGCCAGCGCGTTGTACGTCCCCAACTTCTGGTTCATTGGCCAACAGGTCGACTATTTCGCCGGCAACGCGTCGCACTCGCCGTTCCAGCACTACTGGACTTTGGGCGTGGAGGAACAGTTCTATCTGCTGTGGCCACCCATGATCGTCGGTACCGCGTGGCTCATCCGGCGTATGCGTCGGCGCGCCAAAACCGATGCGCCCCCGTCGAAAACCCCATATGTGGTGCTCGTTGCGCTAGTTGCAGTTCTGTCGTTCTCGCTGTCGCTGATGATCACCTACGTAATGCCGCTGGCGGCGTACTTTTCGCTGCCCACGAGGGCCTGGCAGTTGGCCGGTGGCGCCCTGATCGCCCTCACGGCCAGCCACTGGCGCCGACTCCCGAAGCGAGTCGCGGTGATCACGGGATGGGTCGGACTGGCCCTGATTCTGTTTGCCTGCGCCTATTTGACCCCGGACACCCCTTATCCGGGTACCGCGTCGCTATTGCCCTGGGTGGGCACTGCGCTGGTGATCGGCGCGGGCTGTGCCACACCGACGCTGGGCTGCGGGCGCGTCATGGGGGTGGCGCCGATGCGGGCACTCGGGCGGTGGTCGTACTCGTGGTATCTGTGGCACTGGCCGGCGCTGGTGTTCGCGGCGGTCTTGGTGGGTCACCCGTTGGGGGTGGTCGGCAAGGTGTTGGTGGTTGCTCTCTCCGGCGTGTTAGCGGTGCTCACGCTGCGTTTCGTCGAGAACCCGCTGCGGTACGCGGCCTTCCTGCGCAAGTCTCCGGGGAAGAGTCTGGCGGTTGGCGGTCTCGCCTCGGCACTAGCGGCCTGTGTGAGCGTGGTGTTGATGCTATGGGTGCAATCGATACCGCTGCCTATCCCGGTTGGACGCGGCGCGCAGGCTGCGCCACTGACGATCACTCCCCCGCGTGTCCCGACGGGGGACGATATTGAGGCCTACGACGCGGCGGTGCAGAACGTGTTCTCGCAGGTACAAGCCGCGGTCGCGGCATCTGCCGACCTGAAAGCCGTACCGTCGAACCTGAACCCTTCGCTTGCCGACGCGCCCGGCGAAGTTGGGGCCATGTTGTTCGACGGCTGCCTGCGCGCGCCTTTCCAAGCCGGACAGCCCGAGTGTGCGATGGGCGACACCGCCTCCAAAACGACCGTGGCGATGGTCGGCGACTCGCATTCGTCAATGTGGATTCCGGCGTTCCAGCAAATCGGCGCGCTGCGGCCGTGGCGGCTGGAAGCCATGGCCAAGGCGGCCTGCCCAATGATGGACCTGCCCATCGCCAACCGCTTCGTTAGGCCACTGGTCGAATACATGCAACGCTGCGAGCAATGGCGCGGTCAGATCCTCGACCGGTTACGCGCCGAGCACCCGAAGCTGGTCATGGTCAGCGTGTTCCGGGGCTACACGGCCACCCACAGCAACGGGTTCCTGTCGGGTTTCTCGTCATACGACCCGGCGTGGCTCGACGGCCTGACCCGCCTGGTGCGCCAACTGCGCGAAACCGGTGCCAAGGTGCTGGTGCTCGGGCCACTCCCGCACCTGAACACATCGGTGCCGGGCTGCGTGTCTGAGCACCTCGAAGACGCGACGGCTTGCTCGCCGCCGATGTCGTTCGCGTTCAACCGGCCCGGCATCGCGGCCGAGGCCGCCGCCACCAAAGCCGGCGGCGGACAGTACGCCGACCTCACCGACCTGTTCTGCACCGCGAACCGTTGCCCGGTCATCATCGGCAACACCCTGGTTTACGTCGACGCGGGTCACCTGACGCTCGAATACTCCCGGCTGTTGGCACCTGCAATCGCGGCCCTGGCCGACCGCGCGCTCGCCCACAGTTGATATCCCACGGATTGGCGACACCCACCACCAAAAGAATGCGCGATCCCCGCGTCCCGCCAGCAAATTTCTAGTACGTCCGCACGATTTTTCCACATCTGCAGTGTTAACCAGCTACGCTGCTGATCACTTCATGAACTATAGGTTGGCTTCGACGCGGGGGTTGTGGCTGGCGCACGGCGCAGCGATGTTCCCTGGCCCGGATCGAGATTCGAAGTCGGAATCGCTGATGCCACTCGAAGCCGCTGATCGGACCGGAAAGCGCTGGAAAGCACTGGTAGGGAGAGGTGAACGACCGTGGACAGGACTGGTATCACTCCAGTTGCCGTCATCGGTATGGCATGCCGGCTGCCGGGGGGCATCGACTCCCCCGAGCTGCTCTGGGAGGCGTTGCTCCGCGGCGACGACCTGGTCACCGAGGTTCCCTCAGACCGCTGGGACGTGGAGGAGTTCTACGATCCCGAGCCAGGCGTTCCTGGTCGCACGGTGTGCAAGTGGGGCGCGTTCCTGAATGACGTCGCCGACTTTGATCCCGAGTTCTTCGGGATCTCAGAAAGAGAAGCGACGGAAATGGATCCGCAGCACCGCTTGCTCTTGCAGACCTCGTGGGAGGCCATGGAGCACGGTGGTCTGACTCGTGACGCATTAGCCAGCGTGCAGACCGGTGTGTTCGTGGGATTGATGCATGACGACTACCTATTCGTGCACTCAGATGCCCAGGCATTAGAGGGGCCATACGGGTACATGGGCAATAGCTTCGCCATGGGATCGGGGCGCATCGCCTACGCAATGGGACTGCACGGTCCAGCGATGACGGTAGATACCGCGTGCTCGTCGGGCCTGTCCGCAATCCACCTCGCCTGCCAAAGCTTGCACGACGGCGAAAGCGACGTTGCGCTGGCGGGCGGCGCTTCGGTGATGTTTGAACCCCGCAAATTGGCCTCGGGATCCGCCATCGGAATGTTGTCCGCGACGGGGCGCTGCCACGCCTTCGACATCGCCGCGGACGGTTTCGTTTCTGGCGAGGGCTGCGTGGTGCTGTTGCTCAAGCGGTTGCCCGATGCGTTGCGAGACGGCGACCGAATTCTCGCCGTGGTGCGTGGCACCGCCGCCAACCAGGACGGCCGCACTGTAAACATCGTGACTCCGTCGCAGCCCGCGCAGGTCGCGGCGTATCGGGCGGCGTTGGCCGCGGCCGGCGTGGACCCCACAACGGTCGGCATGGTGGAGGCACACGGCCCCGGCACCCCTGTCGGCGATCCCATTGAATACGCCAGCCTGGCCGAGGTATACGGCAGCCACGGGCCCTGTGCGCTCGCATCGGTGAAGACCAACTTCGGACACACGCAGTCGGCCGCTGGAGCGTTGGGGCTGATGAAGGCGGTCCTAGCCGTCCAGCATGGCGTGGTTCCGCAGAATCTGCACTTCACCAAGCTGCCCGACGAGCTCGCCCGAATCGAAACTAACCTCTTTGTGCCGCAGCAGACGACGCCGTGGCCAGTGAGCGCGCACGATGCACCCCGAAGGGCAGCGGTGTCGTCGTACGGGTTCTCCGGAACCAACGTGCACGCCATTGTGGAGCAAGCCCCCGAAGCCCCCGAAGCCTTAACGACAGACGACGCCCCAGGCATCGATGGCGCGCTGGTGTTCCCGCTATCAGCTAGCTCGCCGGAGGCACTGCGCGAAACCGCTGCGCGACTTGCTGATTGGGTCGATGCACAAGGGCAAGATTTCGCGATCTCGGACCTGGCCTACACGCTGGCTCGCCGGCGTGGGCACCGATCGGCGCGCACTGCCGTGCTGGCGAGCACCGCTGCCGAGCTGCGCGACGCGTTGCGTGAGGTCGCCGATGGTGAGGTCCCGTATCCGCCGGCGGCCGGCCAGGATGACCGGGGCCCGGTGTGGGTGTTTTCCGGTCAGGGCTCGCAGTGGGCGGCGATGGGTGCCGATCTACTAGCCAATGAACCGGTTTTCGCCGCGACGATCGCTGAGATCGAGCCGTTGATCGCAAAAGAGTCCGGGTTCTCGGTGACGGAGGCGATGACCGCGCCGGAGGTCGTGACAGGTATCGACCGTGTGCAGCCGACGCTGTTTGCCATGCAGGTGGCGCTGGCGGCCACGATGAAGTCTTACGGGGTGCGGCCCGGCGCGGTGATCGGCCACTCGCTGGGTGAGTCCGCGGCGGCGGTGGTCGCCGGTGCACTGTCGGTGGAAGACGGGGTGCGGGTGATCTGCCGGCGCTCCAAGTTGATGACCCGCATCGCCGGATGCGGGGCGATGGCGTCGGTGGAATTGCCTGCCCAGCAAGTGCTTTCGGAGTTGGTGGGGAACGGCGTCAACGACGTCGTGGTCGCGGTGATGGCCTCGCCGCAGTCCACCGTGATCGGCGGAGCCACCGAGACGGTGCGCGATCTGGTCGCGGCGTGGGAACAGCGAGACGTAATGGCCCGCGAGGTGGCCGTCGATGTGGCCTCGCACTCTCCGCAAGTTGACCCGATCCTCGACGACCTGTTCGAGGTGCTCGCCGACATCACCCCGCTGACCCCGGAGGTGTCCTACTTTTCGGCGACGTCGTTTGACCCGCGCGAGGAGCCGTATTGCGACGCAAGTTACTGGGTGGACAACCTCCGGCACACGGTGCGCTTCGCAGCGGCGGTGCAGGCCGCGCTCGAAGACGGATTCAGGGTCTTTACCGAGCTCTCACCACACCCGCTGTTGACCCGCGCGGTCGATCAAACCGCCCGCAGCCTCGACATGTTGTCAGCTGCCCTGGCCGGGATGCGACGCGAGCAGCCGCTGCCACACGGGTTGCGCGAGCTGCTGGGCGACTTGTATGCCGCGGGCGCGGCGGTGGACTTCTCGGTGCTCTACCCCGGTGGGCGTTTGGTGGACGCGCCGCTGCCGACCTGGAGTCAACGTCGGCTGCTGTTGACCCGTGGCGGCCAGGATTCGCAGGTGCGCCGCACTTCCATGGTTCCGGCGCACCCCATGATGGGCGTGCATGTCCGGCTGCCTGAGGAGCCGGAGCGTCACGTGTGGCACGGTGACGTCGGTACCGAGGCACTGCCCTGGTTGGCCGAGCATCAAATCCACGATGCGGCCGCCCTCCCAGGGGTTGCCTATTGCGAGATGGCGTTGGTCGCGGCCCGCACCGTTCTCGGCGAGGCATCCGAAGTCCGCGATATGCGTTTCGAGCAACCGCTGCTGCTCGACAGAGCAACCCCTCTCGGCATCACCGCAACGGTCGAGGCACCCGATGTCTTCGCCTTCGCGGTGGAGACTAACCGGGACGGAAAATATTCGCCGCAGGCCACCGCCTTCCTGCACTTCGCCGAGGACATCGACCAGCCACCCGTGAAAGACCTGGCCCAGCTGCTGGCGAACCATCCACGGGCGGTGGACGGCGGTGAGATTCGACAGTTGATGGACAAGCGTGGTCACCGACTGGGTCCGGCCTTCGAGGGTCTCGCCCGCGCGCACACCGCCGAAGGTGCCGGTAACACGTTGCTGGCCGAGGTCTCCCTGCCGGGCCCGCTCCGCCCCCAACAGGGTTCTTACGGGGCGGTGCATCCGGCGTTGCTGCATGCGTGCTTCCAGTCGGTGGCAGCCCATCCCAGCGTCGGCAGTGCGGTCAACGGTGGTCTGCTGTTGCCGTTGAGTGTGCGCCGGCTGCGCGCCTACGGCTCGGCTCGCGGCGCTCGGTACTGCTACACGACGGTGACCGCGTGCGGCTCGCAAGGTGTGGAAGCCGACCTGGATGTCTTGGACGAGCATGGCGATGTCCTGTTGGTCGTGCGCGGGTTGCAGATGGGTACCGGCGTCTCGCAAGACAGCGAGCGCGATCGGGTTTTGGGTGAACGGTTGCTGACCATCGAATGGCACCAGCGCCAGCTGCCCGACAAGGCCATTACCGAGCCCGGGGCATGGCTGTTGGTCAGCACCAGTGATGCGGCCGACTTGGTGGCCACCGAGCTGATCGATGCGTTGAAGGTCCACGACGCGCAATGCCCCGCCATGTCCTGGCCGCTCGACGCCGACCATGCGGCCCAGGCCGAGCGGCTGCGCGGCCAGCTCGAGGCGGGCGGGTTCACCGGTGTCGTCGTGCTCACCGCGCCGCAGACCTACCCAGAGCAAGAGTCCGGGATCCGCGGCGGTGAATATGTTGAGCATCTCGTGCGTATCGCCCGTGAGCTCCCGGAGCTCCTGGGCCACGCGCCGCGGCTATATGTGCTGACCAGCGGCGCCCAAACGGTGCTGGCTGAGGACCGCGCCAATCTCGAGCTGGGCGGGCTGCGTGGGCTGCTGCGGGTGATCGGCGCGGAGCATCCGCACCTGAAGGCCAGCTACATCGACGTCGACGAGCACACCGGCACCGAGCAGGTGGCGCGCCAACTGCTATTGGCTAGCGACGAAGACGAAACCGCCTGGCGCCATGACGAGTGGTACACGGCCCGGTTATGCCCGACCCCACTGCGGCCCGAAGAACGCCATACCACCGTCGTTGACCACAGCGAAGCTGGTGTACGTCTACAGATCGGCACGTCCGGTGATCCGGAAACATTGGAGCTCGTGGCATTCGACCGGGTGCCGCCGGGGCCCGGGCAGATCGAGGTCGCGGTCAACGCGTCCAGCGTCAACTTCGCCGATGTCCTGGTCGCCTTCGGCCGCTACCAAACCTTCGACGGGCAGCTGCCCCAACTGGGCCTCGATTTCGCGGGCGTGGTGACCGCCGTCGGACCCGACGTCACCGACCACAAGGTCGGCGACCACGTGGGCGGCCTGTCCAACAACGGCTGCTGGAGCACGTTCGTCACTTGCGATGCTCGGTTGGCCACGAGCCTGCCCGAGGGACTGACCGATGCCCAGGCCGCCGCGGTAACCATCGCGTCGGCCACCGCGTGGTACAGCCTGCATGACCTGGCGCGGATCAAGGACGGTGACAAGGTGCTCATCCACTCCGCAACGGGTGGGGTGGGTCAGGCGGCGATCGCGATCGCACGCGCCGCCGGGGCCGAGATCTACGCCACGGCCGGCACCGAGCAGCGTCGAGAACTGTTGCGCGGCATGGGAATCAAGCATGTTTATGACTCCCGCGGCGTCGAGTTCGCCGAGCAGATCCGGCACGACACCGACGGCTACGGCGTGGACATCGTGCTGAACTCGTTGCCCGGTGCCGCGCAAGTGGCCGGGATCAAAGTGCTGGCCCTGGGTGGACGATTCGTCGAGATTGGCAAGAGCAATATCTACTCCAACACCCGACTGGAGCTCTTCCCGTTCCGCCAGAACCTCGCGTTCTACGGTGTCGACTTGGCGTTGATGTCAGAAAGTCACCCCGATCAGGTCCGCAAATTGCTCAACACGGTGTACCGGCTGACCGCCGACGGCGTGCTGCCGATGCTCGAAAGCTCCCAATATCCGTTGGCCGATGCAGCCACCGCGATCCGCCTGATGAGTGCGGCCGAACACACCGGCAAGCTCATCCTCGACATCCCTCACGTCGGGCGTAGCAGCGTCGTCATGCCCCCCGAACAAACGCACGTGTTCCGTGCTGATGGTTCCTACATCATCACCGGCGGCTTGGGTGGGCTCGGGTTGTTCCTCGCCGAAAAGATGGCCAGCGCCGGCGCCGGCCGCATCGTGCTCACGTCACGCTCGCAACCCAGCCAAAAGGCTTTGGAGACTATCGAACTCATTCGCGCCATCGGATCCGACGTGGTGGTGCTATGCGGCGATATCGCGCAAGCCGGCACCGCCGAGAAGTTGGTGGCAACAGCCACCGCCACCGGTCTTCCATTACGCGGTGTCCTGCACGCCGCCGCCGTCGTGGAGGATGCGACGTTGGCCAACATCACCGAGGAGCTGATCCAGCGGGACTGGGCGCCCAAGGTCCACGGCGCGTTGCAGCTGCACGAGGCCTTGCAGAAGATGGAAGCCAACCAACCCCTCGACTGGTTCTGCTCGTTTTCCTCGGCGGCGGCCCTGGTCGGCTCACCCGGTCAGGGCGCTTATGCCGCGGCCAACAGCTGGCTGGACGCCTTCACGCACTGGCGGCGGGCCCGCGGCCTACCGGCCACCTCCATCGCCTGGGGCGCTTGGAGCGAGATCGGTCGCGCCACGACCTTCGCCGAGCAAACCGGCGACGCGATCACCCCGGAGGAGGGCGGCTACGCATTCGAGGCGCTGCTGCGCCACAATCGCACCTACACCGGCTACGCTCCGGTCATCGGATCACCGTGGTTGACAGCCTTCGCCCAGCACACTCCGTTCGCCGAGGCGTTCAAATCCGCTGCGAAGCATTCGGGCGGCAGCAAGTTCCTCAGCGAGCTGGACACACTCCCTCAGGACGAGTGGCCCGCCCGGCTTCGCCGAATGGTGTCCGAACAAGTCGGCCTAATCCTGCGTCGCACCATCGATGTCGACCGCATGTTGACCGAGTATGGCCTTGACTCGCTGAGCAGCCAGGAACTTCGCACGCGGATCGAGGCCGAAACGGGGATACGCATTGCCGCCACCAACATCAACAGCACCGTGCGGTGGTTGGCGGATCTGCTGTACGACGAGCTGAGCTCCAAAGGGGATGCGCCTGCTCCCGCCTGACGTCCGAGAACGCGAGTGAGGAGGCTGAGCTCCGTCGATGAAATTTGTCTTGGCAGTCCACGGCACGCGCGGCGATGTCGAGCCTTGCGCCGCAGTTGGTGCGGAGCTGCTGCGGCGAGGACACGAAGTGCAGATGGCCGTCCCACCCAACTTGCTCGAATTCGTGGAGACGGCGGGGTTGACTGGCGTCGCTTACGGACTCGACTCAGGGGAACAGATCAACGCGGTCGCAGCGTTCGTTCGCAACCTCACCAGGGCGCAGAATCCCCTCAACCTCGCGCGCGCCGCCAAGGAACTCTTCGTCGAGGGTTGGGCGGAAATGGGCAAGACGCTGGCCACGTTGACCGAGGGCGCCGATCTGCTGATGACGGGCCAGGTGTTCCACGGCGTAGCCGCTAATGTCGCAGAGCACTACGACATTCCGCTGGCGGCGTTGCATCACTTCCCGATGCGGGTCAACGGCCAGATCGCGATTCCATTCATACCGACCCCGGCACGACTGATGCGCTCTCTAATGACGGTGTCCTGGCGACTCTATGCGTACATGTCCGAGGACGCCGATCGCGCCCAACGCGACGAACTGGGTCTGCCACCGGCAGCGGCGTCGGCCGCGCAACGGATGCTGGAACGCGGAACGCCCGAAATCCAGGCCTATGACCATGTTTTATTTCCAGGCCTCGCCGCGGAATGGAACGGCCAGCGCCCCTTTGTCGGCGCGCTGACCATGGAGTTGCACACCGAACCGAACGATGAGCTCAAGTCGTGGATTGCGGCTGGAACACCGCCGATCTACTTCGGCTTTGGCAGCACACCGGTCCAATCCCCCAGCGAAACGGTCACGATGATCTCCGATGCCTGCGCGGAGGTGGGCGAACGAGCCTTGATTTATTCTCCCCCGAACAGTTCTACCGACGTCCCGCACGCTGACCATGTAAAGCTTGTCGGCCTGATCAACTACACGACCATCCTGCCCACCTGCCGCGCGGCCGTGCACCACGGTGGTGCGGGCACCACCGCTGCGTGCTTGCGAGCCGGACTCCCCACGTTGATCCTTTGGGAAGTGGCCGATCAGCCGATCTGGGCGGGGTCGGTCAAACGGCTGAAAATTGGCTCCGCCAGGCGTCTTTCGAATATCACCCGCAAGTCTCTGGTCGCAGAGCTCCGATCCATACTGGCACCGGAATGCGCCGCGAGAGCCCGGAAACTCGCCCCTCAGATGACCAAACCCGCCGCCGGCGTTGCCGCGGCCGCCGACCTCTTGGAGAAAACCGTACGCGTGGGCGTCTGACGTGGCCTTTTAGGCAGCTATCCGGTTCCATCGGGGCGCCCCGGCCGGCCGGAACCCGCGAGGGGAATTCGCCGGTAACGCCACGAGATGCGCCGCAACCTAGTAGCGTCCTTCGTGATGTGGACTTACGTCATAGCTCTGGGGTTTGGAGTGCTGATCGACCCTGCGCGAATCGGCATTGCGGCTGTATTGACGTCTCGGCGGCAGGCCATACGCAGTCTCGTCGCGTTTTGGCTTGGCGGCATCGCAGCCGGCATCGGCATTGGGATAGCTGTCCTGATCCTGCTGCACGACATCGCGCTGGGAGCTATTCAAACTGCGACGTCCACCATCGATGATCTACGGTCCGCGGTCGTAATCCTCGCGGGCGGCGGACTTCACGTCACCATCGGGGTGATTGCCCTGGTTTGTTTAGCCACAATGTTGGCCCGTGAACGTGCGCGAGTAGCCACACCAGTGCCAGTAGCGGTAGGCGGCGGCGGCTCGTTGGACGTAATGGAGCAGCCCGGCAAGACGACCCTAGTGTCGCGACTTTCATCCCACACCCAGAACATGCTGGAGCGCGGACGTGCTTGGCCAGCGTTCGTGGCCGGCCTCGGAACGTCGGTGCCGCCCATCGAAGGACCAATGGCGTTGACCGTCATCATGGCCTCAGGTGCTGGCACCCACACGCAGTTCGGTGCATTTATCTTGTTCGTCCTGCTGGTGCTTGTGTTCGTCGAGATTCCGCTGGTCTGCTACCTGGCGGCGCCGCAGAAAACCCAAACGGTGATGCTGTCCATGAATACGTGGCTACGTACTCATCGTCGGCGGGTCATTGAGTTCATACTGGCTTTCACTGCAGCGGTCTTTCTATTCAAGGGTTTCGGCAGCCTCTAAGCCGTGCTGCGATGGTCAGTGGCGAATTGGGAGGTCGTCAGCTACCTGCGCGGCTGGGTGTGCGTTGCCCGGTAATCCATTGAGTGAGGCAACCGTGAATCCCAACAACGTGAACGAAATGCCGGCGAAGCCGCCCATCTCGGTGTGCATACCGATGTACAACAACGGTGCGACGATCGAGCGTTGTCTGCGCAGCATCCTGGATCAGGACGGTGTCGAGTTCGAGATAGTAGTCGTTGACGACGACTCGCCGGACGATTGCGCGACCCTGGCTGCGGCGTTGCTGAGGCCCGGGGATCGCCTGATACGCAATCAAATTCGACTCGGCCTCAACCAGAACCACAACCGGTGTATGGAACTCGCGCGGGGCGACTATATACAGTTCGTGCACGGCGACGACTGGTTGCTTCCGGGCGCCCTGCGGACACTGGCCCAGTGTTTCGATGATCCGACCGTCGGACTGGCTTTCGCGCCGCGACGTATGGTGTATCAGAACATGCCCTTTTGGCAGCGGGTAGGTCCAAGACACATCTACTTTTTGAGGCTGCGAGAATACAACAAGGGATCGTCGCTAGCGGCACAGATGGTTCTTGCCGGCGCCTCCGCCAATTTTATTGGCGAACCGACCTGCGTTATGTTTCGGCGCCAGCTGGCTCTGGAAGTGGGATGCTTTCGCGACGATATCTATCAGCTCGTCGACTTGGATTTCTGGTATCGCTTGCTGCTCAGATCGGCAGTCCGTTTTGTCCCACGAAAGCTGTCGGTGCGCACGAACGCGGCTGCCACCGAATCGGTACGCAACTTGAAAACGCGGCGGGGTTGGCTGGATCGGCTGCGCATTCTCACCTGGCTGATTGTGGATCCGGCGGCGCCCACCGCGATTCGGGCCATGGCCAGAGCGTGGTGGGTACCTACCTGGCTGGGAGCGCAATTGGGGGCCATGGTACTTGGGCCAGAGCGGAAGTCGCGGATGAAGACCCTGACCCAGGCACCCATTCGCGAATTCGCTCACGCCAAGCAGCTACGGGATCGCCTCTCGCTGTAGGCGTTCGCCGCCGCTTATCAATCCTTGACGAAGCAGTACATCCGGTAAGAAATTCCGCCCGAGCGGCGCAGGTCCCAGTCCAAAACGCCCACGGCATAACGCATTCCGGCGACCATGAACGGCGGCACGCGACGACTAAGCAATTCGCGCGATCGCTCTGTATTTGCGGCTAACCCGCGCTTCGCCTCGTCGAGGATGCTCCTTTCCGAGACTTGTCGCAGCGGGGCTTCGGCAAGCGCAGCATCCCAGTCCGCCACAGCGGCCGGCCGGCGGGAATCGGCGTACAGAAAATGCCCTCCGGGCCGCAGCACGCGCGTCACTTCGGCGAGGAAGCCGCGGAAATCGGGGTACTGATGCGAGGCTTCGACGTTGATCACCGCGTCGAAGGTTTCATCCGGGAAGGGCAGGTCTTGGGCGTCGCCCTGCACGAAATCCAGACCGGGCACCTTATGCCTTTCCCGGCAAAGGTTGATGCTGGCCGGGTTCAGATCCAACCCGGTGTACGAGGCCGGACCCAGGTTTCGCGCGATGTATGACGCGCCCCCGCCGGCGCCGCAACTGACCTCCAGCACCTTCTTTCCGGCTAGATCCACCTGGCTCGCCGTCTGGTGATAGAGCTGGATGCAATACCGGTTCGGCTCATCAGAAGGGTCCAATGGCAAGGCCATCGGCGGATCTTCCTCGTAGCCGAAGTTGAAGAACACCACGTCATCGCCCACCTGGCGGGTGCCGAGCGGCAGGATGTACTTCGTAGTGAGCTTGCCGACCAATGGATTGGATTGGAAACGGAATCTGAGGGCCACCGAGAGAGTGTCGCACGCATCGGCAGCGCAAAACGCCGAAAGCCTGGATTTGGGACAGACGCGCAGATCAGGACGGCCGTGCAAGTTTGAGATCGCCGAGTTACCTCGCCAGGACCCTCCAAACCTGCTCGCCGGGAGGACGGAAAGCTTGCCCGCACGCCCCGAACACGCCCGTGACCAGCCAATTCATTGCGCGGTCCACCGAGAACACCCAAAGTAACGCCCACATCACGGTTAATAAGGGAATTATCATTCCCCCACGCGAACGGTAGCTCGGCTTGTACGTTTGTAGGGTGTCAGGGCAGCAGGTCTCGCATGACCAAGCCAAAATCGGGGGGCTCTTCGACCGCATCGGCGGTTTCGTCGTACGGTCGCCGCTGCTAGTCATCGCCTCCTGGATCGCGGTGGCGGCAACCTTGGCATTGCTACTCCCGCCGCTGCAGGTTCAGGCCGCAAAACGCGAGCAACAACCCTTGCCACCCGATGCACCGGTGATGGTCCTGCAGAAAGAGATGGCCACGGCTTTCCGCGAAACGGGAGGAAAGCCCACGTCCCTCCTGATGGTCATCTTGACCAATGAAAACGGTCTGGGACCGGCGGACGAGGACGTCTATCGCAAACTCGTCGACAACCTGCACGCAGACACCGAGGACCAGATAACCGTGCAGGACTTCCTCGGCACACCGCAAATGCGGGAGATCCTGGAAAGCAAGGACAAAAAGGCCTGGAACTTACCCATCACCATCCAAGCCGACGCAGTCGCGCCCGAGGCTCAAGCGGCTTTCCGACACATCGGTGAGATCGTCAAGAAGACGGTCGCCGGAACCAGCCTGACCGCCCACCTCAGCGGGCCCGTCGCCACCGTCGCCGACCTCCAGAGGCTCGGTGAGAGGGACGTCCAGATTATCGAAATCGGCACCATCGTCAGCGTGCTGCTGATCCTGATAATCGTCTACCGAAACGTGCTCACCATGCTGGTGCCGTTGATCACCATCGGCGTTTCAGTGGTAAGCGCACAGGGCGTTTTGTCCGGCCTGGCCGAATTGGGCCTGGTCGTGAACATGCAGTCCATCGTCTTTATGAGTGCGGTAATGATCGGGGCAGGCACGGATTACGCCGTCTTTCTGATCAGTCGCTACCACGACTATGTACGGCACGGAGAGAAGTCGGACGTAGCAGTCAAGAAGGCGTTGATGTCCATCGGCAAGGTGATTGCCGCATCAGCGGCCACCGTAGCCGTCACCTTCCTCGCGATGGTGTTCACCAAACTGGAGGTGTTTTCGGCGGTCGGTCCGGCGATTGCAATCTCCATCATGGTGTCGCTGCTGGCGGCGGTTACCCTGCTACCCGCGATCTTGGTGCTCACCGGACGTCGCGGCTGGATCAAACCGAGACGCGACCTGACCTCTCGTATGTGGCGGCGTTCGGGAACCCGCATCGTGCGCAAGCCCAAGATCCATCTGGTCGGCAGTCTCATCGTGCTCGCCGCCCTGGCTAGCTCCGCCGCCCTGATCCATTTCAACTACGACGATCTGAAGACGATCCCGCAAAACGTGGAAAGCGTTAAGGGCTATGAGGCGATGAATCGCCATTTCCCGATGAACGCGATGACTCCGATGGTGCTCTTCGTCCAGTCATCCCATGATTTGCGCACACCGACCGCCCTAGCAGACCTCGAGATGATGTCTCGCCGGATAGCCGACCTGCCCAACGTTGTGATGGTGCGCGGCCTAACCCGGCCCAACGGGGAACCGCTGAAAGAGACCAAGGTGTCTTTTCAGGCGGGCGAAGTCGGCGGCAAACTCGACGAGGCATCGAATGCAATCGAGGATCATGGGAGCGATCTAGACAGGCTGGCCGGCGGTGCGCACCAGTTGGCCGACGCCCTCGCCATGGTGCGCGATCAAGTCAATGGGGCCGTTTCCAGCGCTAGCGGGCTGGTCAGCATGCTCCAGACCATGGTGGCCCTGATGGGCGGCGATAAGACCATCCAACAACTCGACAACGCGTCCCAGATGGTAGGGCGCATGCGGGCACTTGGTAACAATCTGAGCGGGACCATCACGAGTGCGGAGCAAACTGCCCTATGGGCCAGCCCGATGGTGACGGCTCTAAATTCCAGCCCCACCTGCAACAAAGACCCCGCCTGCGTGACATCGCGCGCCCAGTTGGCAGCGATTGTCGAGGCTGAAAACAACGGACTTCTTAAATCGATCGCAGCGCTGGCTGTCACCCTGCAGCAGACGCGGGAATACCAGACGCTCGCACAGACGGTAGGCAAACTAGATAACCAACTAAAGCAGGTTGTCAAACTTCTCAAAGACGTTAACGGCCTTCCCGCCAAGCTGGCTCAAATGCAACAAGGCGCCGACGCTCTCGCCCAGGGCAGCGCAGCATTGGCCGAAGGTGTGCAGCAATTGGTCGATCAGACCAAGAAGATGGGCTCCGGACTCAACGAGGCCTCCGACTTTCTCCTGGGGATGAAACACGACGCGGAGAAACCGTCGATGGCGGGCTTCAACATCCCACCGCAGATTATGACGCGGGACGAGTTCAAGAAGGGCGCCGCAGTTTTCCTATCGCCCGATGGGCATGCGGCACGGTACTTCG
Organism: Mycobacterium simulans; assembly: GCF_900232995.1. Lineage (GTDB taxonomy): Bacteria > Actinomycetota > Actinomycetes > Mycobacteriales > Mycobacteriaceae > Mycobacterium > Mycobacterium simulans. The sequence goes on along the minus strand of NZ_OCVX01000017.1, from coordinate 3,091 downwards.
TACAGAGCGCACTCAATGGGTTCACCACCGAGGCCATGGATCAGGTCAACGAGATAGTCCGGGTTGCGGAGTCCACTCGACCGAATACCGAGCTTTCGGACGCCAAGATAGGTCTGGCGGGCATTCCGACTGGATTGCGCGATACCCGCGACTACTACAATGGCGATATCAAATTCATCGTCATCGCGACTATCATCATTGTGTTTTTGATTCTGTGTATCCTACTGCGCGCAATAATTGCGCCCCTATACTTAATCGGTTCGGTGCTGATTTCCTACTTGTCGGCCCTGGGAATCGGCGTCATCGTATTCCAATTAATATTGGGCCAGGATATCCACTGGAGCCTGCCCGGCTTGTCCTTCATCTTGCTGGTCGCCGTCGGCGCCGATTACAACATGCTGCTCATCTCACGGATCCGTGACGAGTCACCGCACGGCGTGCGCGTTGGGGTCATCCGCACCGTAGGTTCGACCGGCGGCGTAATCACCTCGGCAGGTCTTATCTTCGCCGCTTCGATGTTCGGTCTGGTGGCCGCCAGCATCAACACTATGGCCCAGGCCGGCTTCACCATCGGAATTGGAATTGTGCTCGACACGTTCCTAGTACGCACCGTTACCGTGCCGGCCCTCGCGGCGATGATCGGCCAGGCAAACTGGTGGCCGTCGAAGCTGGGACCGAGCAAGGGTGGGCCGCGCAAGCCGCAGCCCCCCTGGGTGCGCAAGCTCAATCGGCGGCTTCCTTGGGTTAAGCACATTCCTGGGCTGAAGCCGCGAGGCCCCGTACCATCGCTGGCCAAGCGCGCTGCTCCAGCAGCCAAACCGCATCGCAGCGGCCACGTTGTGGGCAAGGGCGTGCCACTGACGAAGTTGAACTTCCCAATCCCGACCAAGGACAACGGCAAATTCCCCCTCTACGATCTCGGGGGTCACGCTTTGCCATTGTTTGGCCCGGTCGGCCTGCCTCAACTGAACGGTGGTCAGCGGAAAATGGCATCCGCTTCGGCGCAGATCACCGGCGGTAACGGCGAATGCCCGGCTGACCAGCCGGCCGACCAGACCCTCCCGCTGCTCAGCCTGGTCGGCGCGCCACCCAACGGGAACGGTCACGCGACACAACCGGCCGAAGATCTGGCAACCCACGCGTTACCACTGTTTGGCCCTAAAGCGCGGCCCGCCAACGGCATCGACCATCCATAGCAGTCTCTGACTACGCGGCGAAGATTGCGGGTGCCACTACGCGTCTAAGCGAGTGAACTTCTCGTGACGGTAAAGCTCCACACACTGCGCGCGTCTGACCTTGCCGCTTGTGGTGATAGGAATCGAGCCCTGGGCCACCAGAACCAGATCCGCCACGCTCAGCCCGTGCGATTTCGAAATCGCCGAGGTGACTTCGCGTTTCACGACACCAAGTCGTTCCGCCGCTTCCTCCGCGGACTCGTCCTTCTTCTTGAATTCGATGATGGCGACCAGCTTTTCGGCACCATCGTGAGGAACCGCGATCGCAGCGCATCGGCCTGGAGTGATCTCTTGGATCGTTGCCTCAATGTCGTCGGGCGAGTGGTTGCGCCCGTACACGATCAACAGGTCCTTGATGCGACCCAAAATGAACAGTTCGCCCTCGAAGAGGAAGCCGGAGTCTCCCGTCCTCAGCCAAGGACCTTCCGGTGTGCCGGCGGACGGATTGACAATCTTTGCGCCGAAGGTCCGCGCAGTCACGTCAGGCTTCTGCCAATAGCCGGAGGCGATGTTGCCGCCGTGCACCCAGATCTCACCAACCGTCCCCTCGGGGCATTCGATGCGGGTGTCGGGGTCGACGATGTAGGCCAGCTGGGTGTCCACGACGCCGTAGCTGACCAGCTTCGTGCCACTTTCGCTTTCGGTTTGCTCTGCTCGGCCATCGGGCAGCTTCTCGGAATCGAAGTTGACGATTTTCGGTGGTTCGCCCGCTTTGCGAGTCGCCACGTAGACCGCCGCCTCTGCCATTCCATACGAGGGACGTATCGCCTTTGGGTCGAGGTTAAAGGGGGCGAACCGGTCGATGAATCGCTTCAGCGTCACTGGCTGCACCCGTTCGCTGCCGTTAAGGATGCTGTGGATACCGCCCAGGTCCAACCCGGCCATGTCTTCGTCTTTGGTCTTGCGTGACGCCAAATCGTAAGCGAAGTTCGGCGCGGCGGAGAACGCGAGCGTATTGGTCGCCAACATTTGCATCCACCGGGCCGGTCGCTGTAAGAATCCAATGGGGCTGGTCAGCTTCGCAGGTATACCACCTAACACCGGCAGGATGATCCCCACAAAAAACCCCATGTCGTGATAGAACGGCAGCCACGAGACGATCGTGGAGCCCGGCGGGGCGACCTTTCCGTAGACGCCGTAATAGCTGGACATGATTTGCTCGAAATTGGTGAAAAGATTCTTATTCGAGACCATGACGCCGGCCGGTGTACGGGTCGACCCCGAGGTGTACTGCAAATACAACGTGTCGGGCTGCTCTTGATTGGTCGTGCGACGGCCCGGCGCCGGCCGTCCGTCCAGATCTAGCCGATCGACCTCGATCACTGTTGCTGGTCTCTGGTTCGCCTGCGGCTCCAAGTAGGGGTCGACAAATTCCCGGACCGAGGATGTCGTGAGGATTAATGCAGGCGAGGTATCGGCCAGCACAGCCGTGGTGCGCTCGTCGTGGGCGCCACCATACGGAACCGAGAGCGGAACTGCGATAGCTCCGGCCTGCAACGAGGCGAGAAAACCAACGATATAGTCGAGTCCCTGCGGCGCCAGGATCACTGCCCGGTCACCGGTCGACGCATTTTCTCTGAGCTGTGTTGCCAGGTTCAGCGTTCGCCGATACAACTGCGACCACGTCAACGATTCTTCGACACCGTCCCACGACTGGTCGTAATCAATAAAGGTGAGTGCGATGTCGTTGGGCTGCATGCTAGCGCGCTCGCGCAGCACTGTAGGAATTGAGGATTCAGCCACGGCCAACAGACTACCTTCGTTGGGGATGTTTCTCTTCAAGACCAGGAAACCCGCCGCCCGCCGCGACCGTGTCGATCCGCATCATCGGCACCGCGACGCGCACCCCCGCCAGC
>NZ_OCVX01000016.1 GCF_900232995.1 Mycobacterium simulans | reverse complement strand
CATGACCACGCCGTTCATCTTCACCGAGTTCGCGCGCCAACGGGGGCTTGCTGGATGATCACGTGGGCGTTGGTGCCGCTGATGCCGAACGAGGACACCGCCGCGGTTTTGGGGTGATCGGTGACCGGCCAGCTGATGGGTTCGGTGAGCAGGCGCACTGTGCCGGCTGACCAGTCGACATGCGGGCTGGGCTGATCGACGTGCAGGGTGGGCGGCAACATCTCGTGCTGCAACGCGGTGATCATTTTGATCAACCCCGCAGCCCCGGCGGCGGCCTGAGTATGACCCAGGTTGGACTTGATCGATCCCAGCCACAGGGGATGCTCGGAGTCGCGGTGTGCGCCATAGGTGGCGATCAGTGCGCCGGCCTCGATCGGATCGCCCAGTGTGGTCCCGGTGCCGTGGGCCTCCACCACGTCGACCTGGTCGAGTCCGATGCCGGCGTTGGCGACGGCTTGAGCGATGACACGCTGCTGGGCCAGCCCGTTGGGGGCGGTCAGCCCGTTGGAGGCGCCGTCTTGGTTGACCGCCGAACCCGCGATGACCGCCAGTATCGGGTGGTGGTGGCGACGGGCGTCGCTCAGACGCTCCAACACCACCACCGCAGCACCCTCGCCCCAGCCGGTGCCATCGGCGGCGGCGGCGAATGCCTTACAACGTCCATTGACGGCCAGCCCCCGTTGGCGCGCGAACTCGGTGAAGATGAACGGCGTGGTCATGATCGTCGAGCCGCCGGCGAGCGCCAAGCTGGATTCGCCGGTGCGTAGAGATTGACATGCCAGATGGGTGGCGACCAGCGACGACGAACACGCGGTGTCCACCGTGATCGCCGGGCCTTGCAATCCCAAGTGATAGGCCACTCGCCCCGAGGCCATGCTGATGGCGGTGCCGGTCAGGGCGTAACCCTCGACCCCAACAGAAGCCGAAATGCCATAGGGCTGTGTCCAGGTTCCCGCGAATATTCCGGTATTAGTGCCCATCAACTCCGTGGGATCAATCCCGGCGGTTTCCAAGGCTTCCCAGCACACCTCCAAAAAATTTCGCTGCTGAGGGCCAATGGCTTGAGCTTCCCGCGCTGAGATCCCGAAAAATTCCGCGTCGAATTCGGCGGCGGTAGGAAGAAAGGCCCCCTGGCTGGTGTAGGTCTTGCCCACCGCGTCGGGGTCGGGGTCAAACAACTCCGCCAGGTTCCAGCCGCGATCGGTGGGGAAGCTGCCCATCGTGTCGGTGCCGCTGCTGACCACGTCCCACAACGCCGCTGGGGAGTCCACCCCGCCGGGGAAGCGACAAGCCATGCCGACGACCACGATGGGGTCATCGGCGGCAGCGGCGGGCAGCGCGCGTACTGGAACCGACGCCGCGCCGGTATCGCTGAGTTGGGTGAGTAGATATCTGGCGATGGCAGTGGGGGTGGGGTGGTCGAAGACCAGCGTGGAGGGCAGGGTCAGGCCGCAGTGTTGGGTCAGGGCGTTGCGCAGTTCCAAGGCGGTCAGCGAGTCGATGCCGAGGTGTTTGAAGGGCAGGTC
>NZ_OCVX01000015.1 GCF_900232995.1 Mycobacterium simulans | reverse complement strand
GCTGTTGTGATAGGTCGGCTTCAGCACCCAGTACTGCGCGGCCCGATGGCCGGCGATCGTGGTTTCGATGGCGTCGGGGGGCGCGGGCTGCTCGGGGCTCAGGACGCCGGTGGCGTGTAGGACCCAGGTGTTGTCGGGGTGATCGCTGCTGGTGCGGGTGTGCACGGTGACGCGGCGTTGGTGGGTCTCGGTGGGGGGGTGGACGGTGATTTGCAGGTCGGTGGGCGCCTGTTCGGACAGCACTAGGGGAGTGTGCAGGATCAGTTCGTCGATGACGGGGCTGTGGGCGTGGTGGCCGGCGTGTAGGACCAGCTCGATGAATCCGGTGGCGGGGAAGATCACGTGGTCGTTGACTTGGTGGCCGGTCAGCCATGGCTGGGTGGTGAGGGCCAGGCGTCCGGAGACCACGATTTGGTCTTGGTCGGCGAGGTGGGTGATGGCGCCGAGTAGCGGGTGGTCGGGCCGGTCGAGTCCGGCGGCGCTGACGTCGGTGCTGGTGGCTGGGGTCAGCCAGTACCGGCGGTGCTCGAAGGGGTAGGTGGGTAGTGCCACGGTGTGGGCCTGCCCGTACAGGCTGGTCCAGGAGGGGCTGTGGCCGTGGGTGTGTAGTTGGGCCAGCGCGGCGGCCAACGCGTCGAGGTTGGGGCGCTCACGGTGCAAGGTGGTGATCACCGCCGAACCGGTAGGTACGTCGGGCTGGGCCAGGGTGTCGGTGATCGCGGGGGCCAGCACCGGATGCGGTGACAACTCGAGGAACGTGCGTGGGCCCTGGGCTAGTAGCCGGGCCACACAGTCATTGAAGCGGACGGGCTGGCGCAGGTTGTGGTACCAGTAGTCGGCGTTCATGGCGGTGGTGTCGAGTGGGTGGTCCGAAAGTGCGCTTGACACTGTGGAATACAGCGGAACGCGGGCGGGCTGTGGGTTGAGGTCAGCTAATTCATGAAGGAGTTGGTCACGGAGCTGTTCGACGTGGGCGGAATGTGAGGCGTAATCGACGGCGATGGGCCGGATTTGGACGCCGTCGTGTTCGCAGGCGCTGATGAACCGTTCCATCGCGGCGGGATCGCCGCTGACGACGGTGTGGGCGGGTCCGTTGATTGCGGCGATACTGAGCTGCTCGCCGTAGTTCTGCAGTCGTGGGTGCAGGTCCTGTGCCGGCAACAAGACTGAGGCCATAGCGCCGCTGCCGGACAGGCGCGCCAGTGTGGTGCTGCGTAGCGCCGCAACTTTGGCGGCGTCTTCTAGTGAGAGTGCGCCGGCAATGTAGGCGGCGGCGATTTCTCCTTGCGAGTGTCCGACGACTGCGTCGGGCACGATGCCGTAGCCGCTCAGTGTTTCGGCCAGCGAGACCATCATCGTGAACAGAACGGGCTGGACCACATCTGCTCGGTCCATCGGCATTGCGTGGTCTTGGCAGATGAGATCGCGTACCGACCAGCCGGTCCAAGGCCGCAGCGCTTGGTCGCAATCGTCAACGGTGCGCGCGAAGGTGCGGTGATTGGTGTAGAGCTCGAGGCCCATGGTGGGGTGTTGGCCGCCTTGGCCGGGTAGGACGAAGACGAGTTTGCTGTTGGACTGGCTGAGGTGGTGCTTGGTCAGATTGGGGTGTGGTGTGTTGGTGTGTAGTGCGTGCAGGCCGGTCAGCAATTGTGCGCGAGCGTCTTCGTTGGCCGGTGTGGTGATGGCGGCGCGGTAGGGATGGTGGGTACGGGCGGTGGCCAGGCTGTAGGCGACCTGGGTCAGATCGAGGTCGGGGTGCTCGGTCAAGTGTTGGTGGAGGCGGTCGGCCTGAGCGGACAGCGCTGTGGGGGTGCGTGCGGAGATCGGCCAGATCCGCAGCGCAGGCTCACCCATCGGGGTGATCTCGCGGACAGCTGGTGCGGCAGGGGCTTGTTGGACGATCACATGGGCGTTGGTGCCGCTGATACCGAACGAGGACACCGCCGCCGTTTTGGGGTGATCGGTGACCGGCCAGTTAGTGGGTTCGGTGAGCAGCCGCACGGTGCCGGCTGACCAGTCGACGTGCGGGCTGGGGTGGTCGACGTGCAGGGTGGGCGGCAACACGTCGTGGTTGATGGCCTGGATCATTTTGATCAACCCCGCTACCCCGGCAGCGGCTTGAGTGTGACCGAGGTTGGATTTGATCGATCCCAGCCACAAGGGGTGATCAGAATCGCGGTGTGCGCCATAGGTCGCGATCAGTGCGCCGGCTTCGATCGGATCGCCCAACGTGGTGCCGGTGCCGTGGGCCTCTACCGCGTCCACCTCGTCGAGCTTGATTCCGGCGTTGGCGACGGCTTGAGCGATGACACGTTGCTGGGCTGGGCCGCTGGGGGCGGTGAGCCCGTTGGAGGCGCCGTCCTGGTTGATCGCTGAACCGGCGATGACCGCGAGCACCGGATGGTGGTGGCGGCGGGCGTCGCTGAGACGTTCGAGCACGAGGACGCCAGCACCTTCGCCCCAGCCGGTGCCATCGGCGGCCGCCGCGAACGCTTTGCAGCGCCCATCGACGGCCAGTCCCCGTTGGCGGGCGAACTCGGTGAAGATGAACGGAGTGGTCATGATCGTGGCGCCACCCGCGAGCGCCAAGCTGGATTCGCCGTTGCGCAGGGATTGACATGCGAGATGGGTGGCGACCAATGACGAGGAGCATGCGGTGTCCACTGTGATCGCCGGGCCTTGCAATCCCAGGTGATAGGCCACTCGCCCCGAGGCCATGCTGGTGGCTGTGCCGGTCATGGCGTAGCCCTCGACGCCTGCAGACGTCGAATCGCCATACGGCTGTGTCCAGGTTCCGGCGAATACTCCGGTGTCGGTGCCGATCAATCCGGCTGGATCGATACCGGCGGTTTCCAGTGCCTCCCAACAGATCTCCAACAGCAGTCGTTGCTGGGGACCAATGGCTTGAGCTTCTCGCGCCGAGATTCCGAAGAATTCGGCATCAAACTCGGCGGCGCTGGGGAAGAAGGCTCCGTTGCTGGTGTAGGTCTTGCCGACCGCGTCGGGGGCGGGATCAAACAGCTCGGCCAGATTCCAGCCACGATCGGTGGGGAAGCTGCCCATCGTGTCGGTGCCGCTGCTGACCACGTCCCACAACGCCGTCGGCGAGTCCACCCCGCCCGGGAACCGGCATGCCATACCGACGACCGCGATGGGGTCATCGACGGCAGGCGCAGTCAAGGTGCGCACCGGGATCGACGCCTCGGCGGTGTCGCTGAGTTGGGTGAGTAAGTACCCGGCGAGGGCATTGGGCGTCGGGTGGTCAAAGACCAGGGTGGACGGCAGCGTCAGGCCGCTGCGTTGGGTCAGGGCGTTGCGCAGTTCCAACGCGGTCAGCGAATCGATACCGAGGTCTTTGAACGGCCGTTCGGGGTTAAGGCTGGCCGGGTCGGGGTGAGCCAGCACGGTGGCGGTGGTGCTGACGACCACAGCTGTGACGGTGGCACGTTGGTGGTCGGGGGTTTGGCCGGCGAGTTGGGCGGCCAAGGTGCTCGCGGCGGAACTGATGGTGGCCGCATGGCGGCGAGCGGTGGTCAGCGCGGACAGGATCGGTGGCAAGGCGTTGGTGCGGGCCAGCCGGTCCAGTGCGCGCGGGTTCAGGGGGGTCAGGACTTGATTGGGTTGGTGGTGGGCCAGCGCGGCATCGAACAACGCCAGGCCATGTTCGGTGCTGATCGGGGTCAAACTGGTGCGGGTCACTCGGGCCTGATCGAGGGTTTGCAGGTGGGCGGTCATCCCCGATGCTGTGTGCCAGTAGCCCCAGGCCATGCTGGTGGCCGGTAGTTGGTGGCGGTGTCGGTCGTGGGCCAGGGCGTCCAAGACGGCGTTAGCCGCGGCGTAGTTGGCTTGCCCGGGGTTGCCCAAACTGGCTGCGGCCGATGAGAACAGGACAAACGCGGCCAAGTCATGGTTTGCGGTGAGGCGATGCAGATGCCAGGCGGCATCGGCTTTGGCAGCTAGCACCGTGTCGAGTTGGGTCTCGGTGAGTTCGGTGATGACGGCGTCATCGAGGACGCCGGCGGCGTGGATGACCGCGGTTAGCCGATGGCGGTCAGGGATCGAGTCCAGCAGCGCAGCTAACGCCGCGCGGCTACTGGTGTCGCAGGCGGTGATCGTGACCTGTGCACCCAGTTCGGTCAACCGTTGGGTGAGTTCTTCTGCGCCCGGGGCGGTTTCGCCCCGGCGTGAGACCAGCAGCAGATGCTTGATCCCGTGCTCGGTGATCAGATGCTCGGCGAAAACCCCACCCAGCATCCCGGTGCCCCCGGTGATCAACACCGTGCCCTCGGGATCCCAGGTGCGGGGCGGGATGAGCACGATCTTTCCGGTGTGCCGGGCTTGGCTCATGTCGCGGAAGGCGTGGGGCGCTTGCAGCAGGCCGTAGCTGGTGGTGGGCAGCGGCTCCAAGATGTGTGCGGTGAACAGGTCGCTCAACGTGGCCCACGCGTGGTGCAGGTCGTCAGGTCTAGCCGTTTGTAGATCGTAGGCGTGGTAGGTCACGCCGGGATAATCGTGCGCTATCTGGCTGGGCGTGCGGATGTCGGTCTTGCCGATTTCGATGAACGATCCGCCGCGGGGCATCAATTGCAGTGAGGCGTCGACGAATTCGCCGGCAAGACTGTTCAACACCACGTCCACGCCCTGGTGGTCGGTGGCCTCGGCGAAGGCCGAAGCAAAATCCAGCGTGCGCGAGGAGGCGATCTGCTCGGGCGGGACCCCAAGGTCGGTGAGGATCTGCTGCTTGTTGGGGTGCGCGGTGGAAAAGACTTGCGCCCCAAGGTGACTGGCGATCTGGATCGCGGCTTGACCGACCCCACCCGCGCCGCCGTGGATGAGCACCCGCTGGCCAGCACGCAGCCCGCCCAGCTCGACCAGGGCGATGTAGGCCGTCGAAAACGCCACAGGCACCGACGCGGCCTGCTCAAAAGACATCCCGGCGGGGATGGGCATCACCATGCGGTGATCGGCAACAGCGGTCGGGGCAAAGGCGTTGTTCGGGAACAGGCCCAGCACTGCGTCACCGCGTTGCACAGTGCTCACATCATCGGCAATGTCGATGACCACGCCGGCGGCTTCGCCGCCTAGGCCCTCGTCTGAGATGGCGCCTACCGCCACAACCACATCGTGGAAGTTCAAACCGGCAGCGCGGATTTCCACCCGGATCTGCCCGGCAGCCAACGCGGCGACCGGCTCTGTTGGCACCAGGGCCAGATTCGACAGATCACCCTTGCCGGTGGTACCGAGCTGCCAGCTCGAGCCCGGCGGTGGCGTCAGCGAGGTGTCCGGAGTGAGACGACAGCTGTGAATACTGTTGTGGCGCAAGGCAAGTTGGGGCTCGGTGAGACTGTGACCCAGGGCGGCCAGGGTATTGATCAGCAGGGCCTCGTCACTGGTGGTAGTGGTGTCGATCAGGGTGATCCGGCCGGGGTGTTCGTTCTGGGCGCAGTGGGCCAGCGCCCACACCGCGGCGTGCGCGAGGTCTGGGGCCCGGTCGTGAACGCTGGTAGCCACCGCGTGACGGGTCAGGATGACCAGATGAGTGCTCAACGCCTCGGGCCGGGCCAGCCAATGCTGCAGTTGCGTCAAGACGTGCTGGGCCAGGTTATGCACCAGCGGCAATGCGTCGTGCTCGGACGCCCCAGACAAGGGCAGCGCCCAGATCACCAGATCGGTGTCATCCAGGTCGGGATGGGACAGATCTGGGTGTGTCGGGGCCTGGTGCAGGCCGGGGGGTAAGTGGTGTGGGCCAGCGGCCACGACAACCCAGCTGAGCGAAAGCTCAGCCGCGGGGACGGTGTCGCTGGGCAGAGCGGGCCAGTCCAGGCAGAACAAACTGCCCCGCGTAGTGGCCGAAATGGTGGGGGCGGGGGCGTCGGGCAGCGCCCGCAGATTCAGGGCGCTGATGGTAATTACCGGGGCCCCAACGGGATCAGTGGCGTGCACGGTGTAGGTGTCGGGACCGGTGCGGGACGCGCGCACATTCAGATGCGTGGCCGCAGCGGCATACAGGGTGATCCCCGTCAACGCGAACGGCACTCGTGGGCCGGTGCTGTCGGCATCGGGACCACCGAGGGTGACCAGGGGGTGCAGCGCGGCGTCGAGCAGGGCGGGGTGGATGCCGTAGCCGGTGATGTCGGTGTCGGCGGGCAAAACGATGTCGGCGTACACGGTGTCGGGATCGGCCGGGTCGTGACCCAGGCCCTCCACCCCCTGGAACCGCGGACCGTACTGCAAGCCCACGCCAGCCAAATCGTCGTAGAAACCACCCACGTCGATGGCCTCTACCACCGCCAAGGGTGAGGGGTCAGGAGTAGGGATCTGCTCAGCGCTCACAGAAGCGCTAGCGTGCAGGACCCAGGTGCTGTCGTGCTGCTCGCCGCTGCTGCGGGCGTGCACGGTCACCGATCGCCGACCGGTGTCGCTGACCGGGTGGATGGTGATCTGTAAATCCGTCGAATGGTCATCGACGAGTACCAGCGGAGTGTGCAGGACCAACTCGTCGACACCCGGGCAACCGACGTGGCCGCCGGCATACAGCACCAGATCGAGGAATCCCGTGGCCGGAAACACCACCGTACCGCCGACGCGATGATCGGCCAGCCATCCCTGCGTGCTGGCCGAAAGCCGCCCACTGATCAGGGTCTGATCCTGATCAGGCACCGTGGTGATCGCACCCAGCAGCGGATGATCAGGACGGTGCAGACCCGCGGCGCTGACCTCCGCGCTGCGGGCCGTAGTCAGCCAGTAACGGCGGTGCTGGAACGGATAAGTCGGCAGCGCGATGGTCCGGGCTTGGGGGTACAGGCTCTGCCAGGAGGGACTGTGGCCATGGGTATGCAACTGGGCCAGCCCGCTAGCCAAGGTTTCCAGATCGGGGTGGTCACGGTGGCCGATAGTGATCACCGCGGAGCCGGTGCGCTCGGGTACCTCGGCCAGGATGTCGGTGATCGCGGGAGCCAGTACCCGGTGCGGGGACAACTCGACGAATGTTTGCTCACCAGCCGCTAGCAACATGGCCACCCTGTCGCCGAAGCGGACCGGCTCGCGCAGGTTGCGGTACCAGTACTCCGCATCCATGGTCGTGGTGTCGAGAGGATCGGCCGAAAGTGCGCTTTCCACAGTGGAATACAGCGGAATGCGGGCGGCACGCGGACTTAGGTCGGCCAGTTCGCGCAGCAGCTGTTCGTGTACTTGTTCGACGTAGGCGGAATGTGAGGCGTAATCGACGGCGATGAGCCGGATCTGGATGCCGTCGCGATTGCATGTGTCGATGAGCTGTTCCATCGCAGCTGGGTCACCGCTGATGACGGTGTGCGACGGGCCGTTGACCGCGGCGACCGCGAGCGCATTACCCCACTGCTGTAGTCGTGGGTGCAGTTCGCTTGCCGCCACGAGAACGGAAGCCATCGCGCCGGTACCAGCCAAAGCTCCAAGCGCCTGACTGCGCAGCGCCACAACTTTGGCGGCGTCCTCGAGTGCGAGTGCGCCGGCGATGTAGGCGGCGGCGATTTCTCCTTGGGAGTGTCCGATGACTGCGTCGGGCACGATGCCGTAGCCGCTCAGCACCTCGGCGAGCGAGACCGCGATGGCAAACAACACGGGCTGGACGACATCTACGCGGTTCAGCGACGGGGACGCCGGGTCGTCGCACAAAATGTCACGCACCGACCAGCCGGTCCATGGCCGCAGCGCCCGATCGCACCCGTCGATAGCGTCGGCGAAGGTGCGGTGTTGACGGTAAAGCTGGGCGCCCATCGCCGGGTGTTGTGCGCCTTGGCCGGGTAAGACGAAGACGAGTTTGCTGTTGGATTGAATTAAGTGGTGCTGGTTCAGGTTTGGGTGTGGTGTGTTGGTGTGGAGTGCGTGCAGCCCGGCCAGCAACTGCGCGCGAACGTCTTCGGTGGCCGGTGTGGTGATGGCGGCCCGGTAGGGGTGATGGGTGCGGGTGGTGGCCAGGCTGTAGGCGACCTCGGTCAGATCTAGGTCGGGATGCTCGGTCAGGTGTTGGTGGAGACGATCGGCCTGAGCGGCCAGAGCCCCAGGAGTACGCGCGGAGATCGGCCATATCCGCAGCGGCGGCTCACAGACGGGAGTGACCTCGGGGGTAGGTGGTTGCTCTGGTGCGTCGGGGGCTTGTTGGACGATCACGTGGGCGTTGGTGCCGCTGATGCCGAACGAGGAGATGGCGGCGGTTTTTGGGTGGTCGGTGACGGGCCAGTTGGTGGGTTCGGTGAGCAGACGCACTGTGCCAGCCGACCAATCAACATGCGGGCTGGGACGATCGACGTGCAGGGTGGGCGGCAACATCTCGTGCTGCAACGCGACGATCATTTTGATTAGCCCGGCGATCCCGGCAGCGGCTTGGGTGTGACCGAGGTTGGATTTGATCGATCCCAGCCACAAGGGCTGCTCCGAGTTATGGTGTGCGCCATAGGTGGCGATCAGCGCGCCGGCCTCGATCGGATCGCCCAAGGTGGTGCCGGTGCCGTGAGCCTCCACCGCATCCACCTGCTCAAGGCCGATCCCGGCGTTAGCGACAGCTTGAGTGATGACACGCTGCTGGGCCAGCCCGTTGGGGGCGGTCAGCCCATTGGAGGCGCCGTCTTGATTGACCGCTGAGCCCGCGATGACCGCCAACACTTGATGGTCGTGGCGGCGGGCGTCGCTAAGACGCTCCAGCACCACCACCGCGGCACCCTCACCCCACCCCGTGCCATCAGCAGCCGCAGCAAACGACTTGCACCGCCCATCGACGGCCAACCCACGCTGGCGGGCGAACTCGGTGAATATCAGCGGTGCGGTCATGATCGTCACACCACCGGCGAGCGCCAGACTTGATTCGCTGCTGCGCAGGGATTGACACGCCAAATGAATGGCGACTAACGACGACGAACACGCGGTGTCCACCGTGACCGCCGGGCCCTGCAACCCCAACGCATAAGCCACCCGTCCCGAGGCCACACTGCTGGCCCCGCCGGTCATCGCGTAGCCCTCGGCGCTATCGGAGTTGGCGTCGCCATAGGACTGTGCCCAGGTTCCGGCGAACACCCCGGTATAGGAACCCGCCAACCCCGCGGGGTCGATCCGCGCGTGTTCCAACGCCTCCCAACACACCTCCAGCAGCAGTCGCTGCTGAGGATCGATGGCTCTCGCTTCACGCGCTGAGATCCCGAAAAATCCCGCGTCAAAACCCGCCGCATCTTCCAAAAACGCGCCATATCGTGTGTATGTCTTACCCACCGCGTCCGGATCAGGATCAAACAACTCCGCCAGATTCCAGCCACGATCATTCGGAAACTCCGACATCACATCGGTGCCGCTGCTGACCATCTCCCATAAACCCGCCGCCGAATCCACACCACCGGGAAACCGGCACCCCATCCCGACGACCGCGATGGGCTCCGAGGATCGCGTCAGGAGGGTCTTGTTCTGCAGCTTCAGCTGCTCAACCCGCATTAGGGAGCGACGGAGAGCTTCTGTTAGATCATCGATTTCAGTCATTTTTTCGAGACCTGCTCATTCTTCGTCTTCTTGCAAAGCAAGTTTTATCAGCTCATCGCGAGCCATTTTTGAGAGAGCGTCTTGACTACGATTAGGAGCCGAGGAATTTCTGTTGTTCGCCAGGTCGCGAAGCATGTCCAAGATCCCGGTCTCAATAAGTTCTTTTTCCGGAATTGTTGCAATCAGACGCTGAATTTCACTTTCTGGCGCATTCCGGGCTGGCTTGGTGTCGCCGTTACTGAAGAGCCCTTGGTTGAGGTGGTGTGCCAGGGCGGTGGGGGTGGGGTGGTCGAAGATCACGGTGGCGGGCAGGGGCAGGCCGGTGTGTTGGGTTAGGGCGTTGCGTAGTTCGAGTGCGGTCAGCGAGTCGATGCCGAGGTCTTTGAAGGTGCGGTCTGGGTTGATCGAGGTGGGGTCAGGGTGGGCCAGCACGGTGGCGGTGGTGGTGACGACCAGGGTGGTCATCGTGTGTCGTTGTTGGTCGGGGGTTTGGGTGGCTAGTTGAGTGGCCAGGGTGTGCGGGCTGGCGGCAGCGGCCTGGGGGCGGGTGCTGGTCAGTGCCGCCAGGATCGGGGGTAGGTCATTGCGGCGGTTTAGGGCGCGCAGATTGAGCGGGGCCAGGACCAAGGCGGGCTGGTGTTGGGTGAGGGCGGCGTCAAACAGGGCCAGGCCATGGGCGGTGCTCATCGGTGTCAGGCTGGCGCGGCCGATGCGGGCTTGATCGAGCGGACTGAGGTGGGCGGTCATCCCGGAGGGGGTTTGCCAGTAGCCCCAGGCCAGGCTGGTGGCCGGTAGTTGGTGGCGGTGTCTGCAGTGGGCCAGGGCATCGAGGACGGCGTTGGCCGCGGCGTAGTTGGCTTGCCCGGGGTTGCCCAAAGTGGCTGCGGCCGAGGAGAACAGGACAAACGCGGCCAAGTCGCGGTCTGCGGTGAGGTGATGCAGATGCCAGGCGGCATCGGCTTTTGCCGCTAACACGGTGTCGAGCGCAGTGGGAGTCAGTTCAGTGACCACAGCGTCGTCGAGGACGCCGGCAGCGTGGATGACCGCGATCAACCGGTGAGAGTCAGGGATCGAGTCCAGCAGCGCGGCTAACTCCGCCCGGCTGCTGGTATCGCAGGCGGTGATCGTGACGTGGGCGCCCAGATCCGTTAAACGCTGGGCCAATTCATCGGCGCCCGGGGCGGCCGCCCCGCTGCGCGACACCAACAGCAGATGCTTGATCCCGTGCGCGGTGACTAGATGCTCGGCCAGCAACCCGCCCAGCATGCCGGTCCCGCCGGTGATCAACACCGTCCCCTCGGGATCCCAGGTGCGGGGCGGGATGAGCACGATTTTTCCGGTGTGCCGGGCTTGGCTCATGTCGCGGAAGGCTTGGGGGGCTTGCAGTAGGCCATAGGTCGTGGTGGGCAGCGGCCGCAAGATGCCCGCGGTGAGCAGGTCGGTCAGGGTGGCCCACGCTTGGCGAAGATCCTCCGGTGGCGCGCCGAGTAGGTCGTAGGCCTGGTAGACGACACCCGGATAAGCGTCGCAGATTTCGTCGGCCAAGCGGATGTCGGTCTTGCCGATTTCGATGAAAGACCCACCGCGGGGCAGCAATTGCAGTGAGGCGTCGACGAAGTCGCCGGCCAGGCAGTTGAGTACGACGTCCACGCCCTGGTGGTCGGTGGCCTCGGCGAAGGCGTCGACGAAATCGAGGGTGCGCGAGGAGGCGATCTGCGCGGGCGCGACTCCCAGGTCCCTGAGTATCTGTTGTTTGTTCGGGTGTGCGGTGGAAAAGACCTGAGCCCCAAGGTGATTCGCGATCTGGATCGCGGCCTGACCGACCCCGCCGGCGCCGGCGTGAATGAGCGCGCGGTGGCCCGCGCGCAGCCCGCCCAGCTCGACCATGGCGATATAGGCGGTCAAAAACGCCACCGGCACCGACGCTGCCTGGGTGAACGACAATCCCGCTGGGATGGGAACCACCATGCGGTGGTCGGTGACCGCGGTGTGTGAAAAAGCGTTGGTGGGGAACAAACCCATCACCGCGTCACCGCGGCGAAGGGTGGTCACGTCGGGCGCGGTATCGATGACCACGCCGGCGGCTTCACCGCCCAGGCCCTCGTGGGTGATGGCGCCTAAAGCGACAACCACATCGTGGAAGTTGAGCCCGGCTGCGCGGATAGCCACCCGGATCTGCCCGGCCGCCAGCACTGTGGGCTCTGTTGGCATCAAAGCCAGATTCGACAGATCGCCTTTGCCGGTGGTACCGAGTTGCCAGGCGGGGGTGGGTGGTGGTGTCAGGGTGGTGGTTCGGGTTAGGCGGGGGATGTGAACGCCGTTATGGCGTAGGGCGAGTTGGGGTTCGGTGGGGGTGTGGTCCAGGGCGGCTAGGACATTGATCAGCAGGCCGTCCTCGGTGGTGGGGGTGGTGTCGATCAGGGTGATGCGGCCGGGGTGTTCGTTTTGGGTGGTGTGGATCAGTGCCCAGGCTGCGGCGTGCGCGAGGTCGGGGGCTTTGTCGTGCACGCTGGTGGCCACGGCGTGGCGGGGCAGGGTGGCTAGGGGGGTGGGGGTGGGGGCGGCGCGGGGCAGCCAGTGGTGCAGGTGGGGCAACACGCGGCGGGGCAGGGTGTGCACGCCGGGCAACGGATCGTGTTCGGCTGCTTCAGGAATGGGCAGCGTCCAGATGACCAGGCCGGTGTCGTCGAGGTCGGGGTGGCTTAGATCGGGGGCCTGGCGCAGGTCGGGGCCAAGGCCATGTGGCTCAGCGGCGATGCTGACCCAGCTGGGCGAGGCCACGGCGGGGGGGAAGGTGTCGGCGGGTAGAGCGCTGGCTCTTATAAACAACTCCGAGCCCACGAGACAGGGAGAAAACTCGGATGCCGGCTTCTGCTTGGAAAAAAAAAAAAAGAAA
>NZ_OCVX01000014.1 GCF_900232995.1 Mycobacterium simulans | reverse complement strand
CAGCGTCGCGACGCTGCCAGAGGCGCATGCGGCTTCGTGCCGTGAGGCCGGGGTATCCCAGAGGGCGCCGCAAACCGTGGCTGGCATCGCTCCCAGATGGCCTTGCTTGGCAAACATCTCACCGAACGCATTCCCGACGTGCACCACTCCGATATCGGCTGCATTCACCTGGGCCGCGACCAGCGTTTCGTCGACGACCTCCGCGGTGAGGTCGGCAAAGTCGCGGCCTTCCCTAGTGAGGTTGCGAGCGAAGTCGCTCTGATAGCCGCCCAGAATCCATACGCCCGTGGTGCCATCCATACGCGGCACGGTACTCCAGCTGGTCCATAAAATGGCGGCCCCGTCGGCTCTCGGGCTGAACCGACGGGGCCTCGGTGGACACGTAGGCCGGCCAACGCGTCCACCTCTTTCCGTGCATTACCACCGGCCGCCGATGACAAACATGTCGATGACGATGCCTTGCATATTCCTCGTCCGTGGTCGGATGAAACGCAGAGTGCTGCGACGCTTTTCGGCGTACCAGCACGTTATCGAGCCGGGCCACCGGCCGGTGGCGGCTTCTGTATGACGACGACCGTGGGCTTGCGGTTGGGCTGACTCTCGTCGTCGGAGGCGGTGTCGCTGGTTGCGCGGGTGCTAGCACCGCCGAGACCGCGCCCGGCCAAACTCGCCAGCGCCATACCGCTCAATAGGCCGGCTGGAGCGCCACTCATATCGGTCGGGATGGCATTGAAGCTGCTGCTCGGCAGCGACTCGACGGCCAGCTTGATCTCCGGTGCGGCCATGGTCCAGCTGTGCGGCACCGACAACGCCCCGACCAACGACGCCTCACCTAAACCGGCGGCCGCGGGAGCGCCGCCCCAGCCGGCGCTCGCCGAGGTCAACGTAACGGGTTCCACATCGGCGATGGTTTCCTGGGTTGGTTCCAGCCCGCCGGCATCTGCGCCGGCAGTTCCTCCGTGGGGTCCGTTGTAGGCGAAGATCCAGGGCCTGGTGGTGTTCACCGCCGAAAGGGCCAGGCTCGCGGTCGCGACGCCGGCGATGAACATAGCCACCACATCCAAGTCCCCTATCGGAGTGGGCACGACGATGGGCGCGGCCGGCTGGACTGCAGCCGCCGACGGAAGCGCAACGGAAGACCCGGGCGACGTGAGTCCTTGCAGTGCTTGGGGGGCAATGGAAAACAGCTGCTGCAGCGCTGCCTGCATTGCCGCGTCTGTGCCGCCGGCGGCGTCCGCCTGGGTCGCCGCACCCGCGGGGGTGGCTGTTTGCGACGGCTGGATAAATGGCGTCAGCGTCGATGCGGCCTCAGATGCCGCTGCGTAGCCGTACATGGCGGCGGCGTCCTGCGCCCACATCTCGGCGTAGTCCGCCTGGATGGCCTCGATCGCCGGGCTGTTCTGGCCCAGGATGTTTGTGGTGACCAGGGACATTAGCTGGCTGCGGTTGGCCGCGATTAGCGGCGGCGGCACAGTCATCGCAAACGCCGTCTCAAACGCCGCCGCCGCAGTCCTGGCCTGCCCGGCCGTCTGTTCTGCCTGTGCTGCAGCGGTGCTTAGCCACAAGGCATAGGGTGCGGCCGCGGCGACCATCGATGCCGACGCCGGACCAAGCCAGGACTCCAGGCTCAGTCCCGCAATCACCGACCCATAGCCAACGGCCGCGGAATTCAGTACGGCAGCCAACCCGTCCCAGGCGGTGGCGGCGGCCAGCATCGAGCCCGACCCCGGGCCGGCATACATTCGGCCCGAGTTAACTTCCGGCGGTAACAGCCCGAAGTCCATTGCCAGACACCTTTCCTAGCCGGCAGCGGTCGCATTGGCGGCCTCGGCGGCCTCATACGAACCGGCACTGGCTGCCAGCGTGGTCACGAACATGTCGTGAATCGCCGCGGCCTGCGCACTTATCGCTTGATACATCTGAGCGTGCGCGATGAAGCGGGCCGCCGTTAGCGCCGAGATCTCGTCGGCAGCAGCGGGAGCCACCCCCGTCGTTGGCGCAAATGCGGCCGCGCTTTGAGCGGAGACCGCTGAACCGATCTCCTGTAAGTTGCCAGCCGCCAGTGCCAAAGTCTCTGGCTGGGTGACCACAAACGACATCCGATCCTCCTGACTCCGCATCGGTATTCCCGCCAAAACACCGAAGTGCCTGTCCTATAAGGGAATTAGACATGCAGATGTCATACGTTCCCGTGCAGGAAGGCGCTCCTTAGCTGCAGGGTACTTCGTCGCTTGCTAAACGGGCCCGGAATTGGCTGCGATCCATAAAAGTGGATTAGAAATTCGCTCCGGTGTCTGCCCGCATTTCGGCGGCCTCCAGTGCCGGCTTCGGGTCAACGATACGAGATGACGGCTTATCGAGGGTCGCAAAGACTCTATTCCCGCAAACCCGACTGAACTCTGGGATCCATTATCGTGCAATCGAATTGAAACACTCGATTCCTGGGCATCCCTGGAATGCCAGATCAGCGGAATCTGGCCTCTCGATCGGTGGCCGCGGTGACCTCGGCCAGCAGGTTAAGCCTGATAGCAAGCCAGATGGAGAAGCTGCCGTGGACCAGGGCTTGGATGAAGGCGCCGCGGGCACGCTCTTCGGCCTCATCGACGCTGCGCTGGCGCAGCATCTCCGAGCCGATGACCGCCGTCGCCTGTTCGCTGACGATGCGATGCCGGGCCGAATCGTTGGCAGTCTGGCGCTGGCAGTGTACGTCCACACGCTGCCGTGCGGCCCGGCCACCGGATCCACGCGGATGTCATGCCTGCGCGACCGTGGGGCCGCCGGCACACCCGTTGCCAGCATGCGGCGCACCGAGTCGGACAACACACTGACCGCGTCGGCGGCAAGTCCGTTGTGGGCGACCACCTTGTCGAGTGAATCCGGCGGGCGGCCTGCGAATCGTCAATCCTTCGGTGTCGATCGACTAATGCACGATTGTCGGAATAGGTGCCGACTTTGTGGCGATGCGCATTGCGCTCAGCAACGACGTCAACGGCTGGATGGCGGATGTTTTGTTCAGCGCCGGCACCGAAGTGGCGTCGGACTCGAACGCGATCATCGCCTGCGCCGAGACCTCGCTGGCCCCGGCGGGTGCTAGCCCGGTCACCGACGTCGATGCTGCGGCGGCCTCTAGCGAGTTGGTACCCATGTTGACGACTTGTTCGCCAATGGCGGCAACGACGGTTGAAATAAGGGTGATTACATTTGTGTGCTCCTCGATCGCGTAGCGCCGAGGTTTCCCGCGCTATGCGAAGAGGTAGAACGCTTATTCGCGAGCGACTTTTTGTTAGCGCCAATTACTCATGCTGATGAGGCCGAACCCATGGAGCTGTGTTTTTTGCGGGTGAGCCGATGCTGAGGGGGCTTAGAATTGATCCATCGTCGTGCGCATCGGGCCGGTCGGTGCGCAAAAATCGGTAGGAGCAGCAGGTAGATGGATTCGATGTCCCACGACCCGGCCGCGGGCGACATTGGTTCGCAATTGGTCGACATTGGGAGCCAGGGTTTAAGTGCGGGTTCGACGGCGGCGATGTCGGTGTTGAGCGGGTTGGTTCCGGCCGGTGCGGAAGAGGTGTCTGCGCAGGCGGTCCTGGCGTTTGCGCAGGAGGCTGCTTCGATGTTGGCGTCGAATACCGCGGCGCAAGAAGAATTGATGCGCACTGGTGCGACGTTGACCGATATCGCGCGGATGTATGGCGATGCCGATGACAATGCCGCGGGTGCGGTGACGCTTAGTGGTGCGGCGATTACCCGGTCTGTGGGGGGCGCGGGATCCGGTGTTGGTGGTGGTGCGGGGGTGTTGGGTGCGGGGTCGTTGGCTGGGCAGGCCGAGGCGGTGGCGCGCACGCCGGTGGTGTCGCAGGTGGTCGAGGCGTCGTCGTCGCCGGTGGCGTCGGCGGCTGCCAATGCCGGTTCGTCGGCGATGAGTGGTGCTGCTCCGTTGGGCAGCGGGATGGGTGCGGGGGCGCCGGCTGGTGGTGCTGGCAAACCGGGGTTGGTCTCGGCTACCGAACCCGCCGACGAGGATGATCGCGAAGACGGTGGCGAGCTACAACC
>NZ_OCVX01000013.1 GCF_900232995.1 Mycobacterium simulans | reverse complement strand
GATGGATGGTTGCGTCGGGTTCCGGTAGGAGTTGCCGGTGAGTTGTATGTGGCTGGTGCGGGCGTGGGTTGTGGGTATTGGCGTCGGGCGGGATTGACCGGATCACGGTTTGTGGCATGCCCGTTCGGGCCGGCGGGGTCGCGGATGTACCGCACCGGGGATGTGGTGCGCTGGAATGACCAGGGCGACTTGGAGTTTATTGGTCGCGCCGACGACCAAGTCAAGATCCGTGGGTTCCGCATTGAGCCCGGCGAAGTCGAGGCGGCACTGTTGGACCTTCCGGGTGTGACCCAAGCTGTGGTGATCGCCCGCGAGGACCGCCCCGGTGACAAACGCCTCGTGGGCTACGTCACCGGGACCCTGGAACCAAGCGACGTGCGGGCACAGCTATCCGAGCGGTTGCCGTCATATCTGGTGCCGTCGGTGGTGACGGTGTTGGATTCGTTGCCGCTGACGGTCAACGGCAAACTCGACACCCGCGCGTTGCCGGCCCCGCAGTATGCCAAGGGCGTGGGCTATCGTGCCCCGATCACCCCGGTCGAGGAGATCCTGGCCGGCCTGTTCGCCCGGGCGCTCGGTGTTGAGCGCGTTGGGGTCGATGAGTCGTTTTTTGACCTGGGCGGGGACTCGCTGCTGGCGATGCGCCTGATCGCCGCGGTCAACAAAACCCTGGACACCAGCCTTGGGGTGCGGGTGTTGTTCGAGGCGCCCACGATCGAGAGCCTGAGCCAACGGCTGGACTCACCCGACAGTTCCGTCGAAGTGGTTCCCGTTGAGAGGCTGCACGAGGGTGTGGGGGTGCCGCTGTTTTGCCTGCCGCCCGCGGGCGGACTGAGCTGGCCCTATCGCAACCTAGGGGCGTATTTGGACTGCCCGATCATCGGTCTGCAGCAAGACCCGCGCTCTGGACAATCGATCCGCGAGCTGGCCACCTACTACGCCCAGACCATCCGGGCGTTGCACCCCGATGGCCCCTACCAGCTGCTGGGCTGGTCGTTTGGCGGCCTCGTCGCGCATCAGGTGGCCGTGCAGCTGCGTCGGCAAGGATGCGTCGTGCAACGCCTGCTCGCCCTGGACCCACCACCAGCGGTCGATGCACCAGGCGGCGATCAGCTGAGCGAAAGCGACGTCCTCGAAGCGATCCACGCCCAGGGGCTGGTCCGGCCCTCCCGAGAGCTGGTCAAGATCATCACCAGCAACGTCAACACCAACATGGTGCTGCAGTCGCAACATGTGCCGGAGGTGTTCGACGGCGACATGATCATCTTCTCGGCACGGCCGGGCACCAACGCCTCGGCGCGTCATCAGAGCTGGCGGCCCTGCGTAACCGGTGACCTCACCGAATATCGCGTCGACTGCGAACACGAGCAGATGCTGACGCCGCAAGCACTGAAATTGTTCGGCCAGCAAATCAAAGCGGTACTGACATGCTGAGCGTTACCGCGCCGAAATTGTGCACCGTGCAATCTGCAGGGTGTCTGCCCGACGTGCGAGGACAACGTGTGGCTGGCGCTAGCCATGCCTGACCACGACGGGCTTGACCACGACACGTTCGACGAAATGGTTCCCGGCTGGACCGGACAAGCCAGCGAACGCGATCGTGGAAACCCTTCCAGGTCAAGGCATTTCGGTGGAGTGCTGATTACTGCCGACCAGATGTATGACATGGCGCAGCTGACGCGCGGGGTTTCTAAACAGGTCATCGGAGACCGTGTGCGCAGCGCGTAGCCCGCGTGCTACCCGTGCGCACCGGCCGTCCCGTCGGCACCTTGGTTGCCTTGGGCGCCTTGGGCGCCGGCGGTGCCGGCGCTGCCAGTGCGGATGCCCGCACCGGGAGCCCCCGCGGCCCCGCCGGCGCCGCCAGTGCCGCCCGCGCCGCCAGTTCCGGCGGCGCCTCCGGGCCCACCGGCGCCCACGGTGGAGCCCGGGCCGGCGCCGCCGTGGCCGCCTGCGCCGCCGTTGCCGCCCGCGCCCCCGGCGGCGCCCGCGCCGCCGTTGCCGCCGTTGCCGCCGTTGCCGGTGACACCAACCCCATTGGTTGCGCCGCCGGTTCCGCCGGCGCCGCCGGCACCACCGCTGGCGCCGACACCACCGGCTCCGCCGGCTCCACCTGCGCCGCCGGTTCCACCGGTAACACCGGCCAAGTTGCCGACGGTGCCGGCAGCGCCGCCGTTGCCTCCGGCCCCGCCATTGCCACCCGCGCCGCCGGCGCTATTAGGCCCCGTGGCGTTGCCTCCGGCGCCGCCATTGCCTCCGGCTCCGCCGCTACCGTGTGTGCCGCCGGCGCCGCCGGTACCGCCAGCGCCGCCGACGCCGCCCGTACCGGCGTCGCCGCCGACGCCGCCCGTGCCGCCGAAGGTCTGATCGAAGGTAAAGCCGCCCGTCTGGCTGGACACGGCGCCGCCGGTGCCGCCGACGCCTCCGTTGGCCCCCGCGCCGCCGGCGCCGCCGTTGCCGCCGGTGCCGCCGTGGCCGCTGCCGGCATGCGCCGGAGTGGCTTCGAGCCTGATCTCGCCGCCGGTCCCGCCGGTACCGCCGTTGGCGCCCTCGCCGCCGTTGCCGCCGTTGCCGCCGTCGCCACCGATGGCGGGGATGTTCATGAAGTGTGACGTCCCGACGCCGCCGTTGCCGCCGCTGCCACCGACCGTGCCTGGTGAGACACCGGCGGTGCCGGATCCGCCGTTGCCCCCGTTTGGGGAGCCGTCCGCACCAGGGGTGCCGGGGTTCGCCTGGCCTCCCGAGATGGGAGTGGGGTTGACGCCGTTGGCGCCGGTGGCGCCGGCGCCGCCGGCGCCACCTTGGCCGCCGTTCCCGGCAGTGCCTAGGGCACCCGCGACACCGCCCGCGCCGGCGGGCCCACCGGTTCCACCGTTTCCACCGGTGCCACCCGCGCCGCCGTGGCCTCCGTTACCGGCAGTGGCGCCAGCGGTTAGGGGGGCTCCGCCGTTGCCTCCAGTGCCGCCGTTGCCGCCGGCCCCGCCGTTGCCGGCGGCGCCGCCGTTGCCGCCGGCCCCGCCTGCCGCACCGCCATCTCCGCCGTTACCGCCTTGGCCGCCCGCGGTCCCGTTGCCGCCGCTGCCGCCGCCAGCAGCACCGCCGTTGCCGCTGGCCCCATTGCCCCCTCGGCCGCCGGCACCGCCCGCGCCGCCGCCGCCGCCGGCGC
>NZ_OCVX01000012.1 GCF_900232995.1 Mycobacterium simulans | reverse complement strand
CGCCGCGCGTGAGGTGTGGCCGTGGTGCGTCAGGAGGTGCGGTGGGGGCCCGTGGGGCCAGCGAGGGGGTGGCGGCGGGAGGGACAGCGGTGTAGGAGAGACAGGGGCCTGGCCTCCGGGGCCGCCGGCGCCGGTGGCGCCGGCGGCGACGGCGGCCCAGGAGGCCAGGCCCCGCTGCTGTCCGGCAAAGGGGGCGCCGGTGGCCAGGGCGGATCCGGCGGCACCGGTGGGATCGGCGGAAACGGTGGCGACGGCGCCACGCCCGGTACCGGCGGAACCGGGGGCACCGGAGGGGCCGCAGGCCACGGTGGCGCCGGAGGTGCCGGCGCCGGATTGTCCGCCGCCGGACAGGCGGGAACCCCGGGCGCCGGTGGTACCGGGGGCCTGGGTGGAAACGGGGGCAACGCTGACCCCGGCATCTCTGCTGCGCCAGGCACCGCAGGCACCGGCGGCATGGGCATTACCGGTGGTGCAGGCGGCAAAGGCGGTACCGGCGGGGCGGCGCTGCCCGGCGGGATGGGCGGAAACGGCGGTAACGGTGGAAACGGCGGCACCGGCGGCACCGGTGGGGACGGGGGCTCGGGCCTGGTCAGCGGCAGCGCCGGCGGAAACGGAGGAACCGGCGGCACCGGCGGCGCGCCCGGTGCAGGCGGGCTGTCCGGCGGTCTCGGTGGCAAAGTGGGCAACCCCGGACTCGCTGGAGCCGGAGGAACAGGCGGGCGGGGCGGCGACGCCACGGGAACCAACGCCTATGCCGGCGGTAACGCGGGACCGGCGGATCCGGCGGCGGCCCCGGCGGTAACGGCGGCAACGGCGGCACCGGTGGCACCGGTGGATTGGGCACGAGCGGCGCCGATGCCACTGACAGCACCGGCCCCGGTGAGGGCGGTATCGGCGGAACCGGGGGCGCCGGGGGGCAAGCCGGACCCTCCGGCGGCGCGGGTGGCAAGAACGGCACCGGCGGGCAAGGCGGGCAAGGCGGACAAGGCGGAGAAGGCGGACAAGGCAAGGCCGGCGCCACTGCAGACGACCCGACCGCCGGCGGCCTGGGCGGCTTGGGCGGCCAGGGCGGCCAAGGCGGCGCCGGCGGCAAGGGCATCGGCGGGGTCGGCGGCGGCGGCGGCGGCACCGGCGGGCCCGGGCGGCCGGGGGGGGGCGGGCGGCCCCGCGGGCGCCACCACGGGCCCGCCGGGCCCCGGGTGCGGGGCCGGGGGGGGGCGGGGCGCAGGGCGGGCCGGGGGCGCGGCGGGGGGGGGGGGGCCGGG
>NZ_OCVX01000011.1 GCF_900232995.1 Mycobacterium simulans | reverse complement strand
GGCCAGCATTGAGGCGCTGGTGGGGCGGTTGCGCAAGATTTTGGTGGCGATGACCGCCGATCCTGATCGGCGGTTGTCGTCGATCGATGTGCTCGATCCCGCCGAGCGCGCCGATTTGCAGGTGTGGAGTAACCAGGCCGCGTTGAGCGCCCCGGCGGCGGCTGCGGTGTCGGTTCCGGTGTTGTTTGCCGCTCAGGTGCGGCGCTCGCCGGACGCGGTTGCGTTGGTGTTTGAGGGGCAGTCCTACAGCTACCGGGAGGTCGATGAGGCCTCGAATCGGTTGGCGCACTTGCTGATTGGTCATGGGGTGGGTGCCGGCGATGTGGTGGGGTTGTTGGTGCAGCGCTCCGCGGAGGCGATCATCGCGATCTTGGCGGTGCTCAAAACCGGGGCGGCGTATCTGCCGATCGATCCCGCGGTGCCCGAGGCGCGGATCGCATTCATGCTCACCGATGCCGCACCGACTGTGGTGCTCAGCACCGCCGCGTTGGCGGGCCGGCTGGCCGACTATGACCTGTTGGTCATCGATGTGGCCGACCCTGCCCTCGATACCTATCCCAGCACCGTGCTGCCCGCCCCGGACCCCGACAATATTGCCCACATCATTTACACGTCCGGCACCACCGGTGTCCCCAAAGGGGTGGCGGTCACCCAGCACAACGTGACGCAGCTTTTCGATTCGCTCCAGGTTGGCCAGGCGCTGTCGCCGGGGCAGGTGTGGACGCAGTTCCATTCGTATGCGTTCGATTTTTCGGTGTGGGAGATCTGGGGTGCGCTGTTGCACGGCGGACGGCTGGTGGTGGTGCCGGGGTCGGTGACCCGCTCGGTCGACGACTTCCATGCGTTACTGGTTAGCGAACGGGTCAGCGTGTTGACCCAGACTCCTTCTGCCGTGACGGCGTTATCACTTAAGGGTTTGGAGTCGACGGCTTTGGTGATCGGTGGTGAGGCGTGCCCGGCCGAGCTCGTGGATCGGTGGGCGCCGGGGCGGGTGATGATCAACGTCTACGGTCCGACGGAGACCACGATTTGGGCGTCCAAGACTGGGTCGCTGCGTGCGGGGTCGGGTGCACCGCCGATTGGTGCGCCGGTGTCGGGGGCGGCGTTGTTTGTGGTGGATGGGTGGTTGCGTCGGGTGCCGGTGGGTGTGGTGGGGG
>NZ_OCVX01000010.1 GCF_900232995.1 Mycobacterium simulans | reverse complement strand
GACCCTGACCACCCGACTAGCCACCCAAACACCCGACCAACAACGAGCCACACTCACCGCACTCGTCACCACCACCACCGCCACCGTGCTGGCACACCCCGACCCGACCACCCTCGACCCCGACCGGCCCTTCACCGACCTCGGCATCGACTCCCTAACCGCCCTCGAACTACGCAACACCCTTACCCAACACACCGGACTAACTCTGCCCGCGACCCTGGTCTTCGACCACCCCACCCCCAACGCGATCGCCCATCACCTGCTCACCCAGCTCACTCAGAGCGGCAAGAACGGCAGTCCCCCCGCCGAGACATTGGACGCCAAAATCCAGCGTCTAGTTGCATCCATCCCAGTCAAACGACTTCGAGCGGAAGGCGTCCTCGACCTGCTCTTGGGAATGGTTGATCGCGGAGTACGGACCATCCAAGAACAGACCAAAATTTCCGTGCAAGATATGGACCTCGATGGTCTCGTCAACCTGGTGTTGGACGTCAACCTGACATCCGACGAGGACAATGAAGGCTTCCTGACGTCGTGACCAGCTAGCGACCACATTTCGGCGTCATCGAGCTGCTCGATGGCGGCGAAAGTCTGTCCGTCAAGGGGTCGGCCGTACCAGCCGAGAGACCACCTGGCACGTCACAGCCCACGGATTTGGGTTCAACGTAGGTGAGCGCCCAGTCGCGCGCCGTACAATTTCAGGGATTCCGGGTTCAGCATCTCATCATGTTCGCAGTCGACAACATATTCGGTGATGTCGCCGGCAACGTGCGGCCGCCAATTTGCCATAAGCGCTGAACTATCAACTCGTCTAACCGAGAAGATAGTCATGTCCCCATCAAATTCGCCTGGTACATGTTGTGAGCTGAGTAATACATTCGCATTGCTGTTTTCGACCAGGATTTTCACCATCTGCTTTGACGGGAGCGGAAACTCCGTCGCTTCGTGCTGGCGTAGTAATTCTTCTGCCCGCCGATAGCTAAGAGGGAGAGAATGTTCCGGGTCAATCCCCGCGGCTCGCAAAAGGACCTCAAGGACATCGCTTTCGGTTGCCATAAAGTCGCCATCCGGGGCCTTAATGTCGACGTGAGCATCCAGGACTATCAGGCGGTTAACCACACATGCTCGTCGACGAAGTTCAATGGCAAGCTCATGCGCGACGAGGCCGCCAAAAGACCAGCCGATAAGGTTGTATGGGCCGTCAGGGTGCAACCTCTGAATGGTGTCTGCGTATGTCCTGGCCATTTCTCGGATCGATCCGGGACCCGACTCGTTGTTTTGCGGGACTTGCTGAATGCCGATTATCGGGCAATCCACGTACGGAGCCAGGTTTCGATATGGCCACGCGAGTCCTCCGCCAGGAGGTAGACAGAATAGCGGAACCCCGTCACCTTGTTGGAGCACCTCGATAGGCACAACTTCCTCGAAACGGTCTGCTGAGCCCAGCCGCTGGCTCAGGCTTGCCACAGTGGGCGCCTCCAACAAGATCCGCACCGGAAGGTCGGTATCCAACGCTGTGTTGATCCCAGCGATCACCCGCATCGCCAAAATGCTGTCGCCACCCAAATCGAAAAACGAATCCTCAGCCCCCACCCGCTCCACTCCCAACACCTGCGCAAAACTATCGGCCAGGATCTCTTCCACCAGCCCCGACGGCGCCCGATACCGGTCGGCCTGCCCATACTCCGGCGCCGGCAACGCCCGCACATCAAGCTTGCCGTTAACCGTCAACGGCAACGCCTCCACCACCACCACCGCCGCGGGCACCATATACCCCGGCAACCGCTCCGCCAGCTGGGCTCG
>NZ_OCVX01000009.1 GCF_900232995.1 Mycobacterium simulans | reverse complement strand
GGCCCCGCCGGCACCGCCGGCCCCGCCATTACCGATCAGCCCAGCCGATCCGCCAGCACCCCCAGCCACCCCGGCGGTGGTTTCGGAAAAACCGGTGCCGCCGTTGCCGAACAACAGCCCACCCGCCCCGCCATTGGGGCTGACAGCCGTGCCGTTGGCGCCATCGCCGATCAGCGGGCGCCCCAACAACAGGTGGGTCGGCGCGTTGATCGCATCCAGCAGGGTCTGCAGCGGTGTCGCGGCGGCGGCCTCGGCCAGGGCATAGGAGCTGCCGGCGTTAGACAGTGCCCGGGTGAACTGGTCATGAAACGCGGTGGTTTGTGCGCTGAGTGCCTGATAGGCCTGGCCGTGTTGGCCGAACACCGCGGAGATGGCCAGTGACACCTCGTCGGAGGCCGCTGCGCTCAGTTGCACCGTCGGCCCGGCAGCCGCCGCGCTCGCGGCGCTGATCGCCGATCTGATTCCGGCCAAATCCGTGGCCGCCGCGGCCAACAACTCCGGGTTCGCGATCACAAACGACATGTCCTGCCTCCCGTCCGCCGTCGGAGCGTAGCTCCGGCGGCGGTGCCCTGTCCGGGTTTCCCGCAGGTAGGCGAACATGTCGCCAATATCTCGACGGGCGTCGCTTACTCCACGCGAGCGTCACTAAGCTGACGTGTCAGCCGGTCGATGAACTGACTAACTCGGTGGAGTAGGTCAAGGCCTATTGGTCCTGCGATTGGCCTGCGGCTTGCTTTCACCGCCGCTCGCAGTCCTCTGCTGGGCGGTCCGTTAACCAGTCATGTACGACAGTCAGCACATACCTTCTGTTTGCGCGTGAGCTGCGGCAGCGGGCCAACAACTGCTTCGTCGGGTCGAGGCCGGCGAGAACGAACGTGCGACGTCCGACTTCGATGATCCGCCCGAACCGGTCGCACTCGAAGTGGACGTTGAGCAACCTTCGGTGACGGACCGAGGTCATACGGGCTTTGCTCGATAAGGGTGAATCAGCGCGGACAGCCGAACGGCTGCTGCCAATCGAGCTACGGGCCCTCGACGCAGTTCACGTGACGACGGCCCGGCGGCTCGGCGCAGATCTTGGCCGGGTGTACAAACGACGACCGGATGCGCGAGGCCGCCGAGGCGCTCGGCATGGCCGTGATCGCGCCTTTTGATCAGGTAGTTAAGGCGGCAGGGGAGCGCGTCTGCTCGCCGGACTTTAGGGCCTGTCGTCCCCGTTGGTTCCGGGAGTGCCGAACGACGTCTCGACGACTACTCGCTAGGCGTCCTGGCCGGCCCCGCCATTGGCGGGGGCCGAGGAGGTCTGGCCAAAGCCACCCCCGGTGGCGACGGCACCGCCACCGCCACCGCTGTTGCCGACTGCGTCGCCGTTGGCGCCGTCGCCACCTGCCCCGCCCGCGACCCCATCGTCGCCGGGATCACCGTTACCGACCAAACCGGGCCCTACGGCGTTGGCGCCGCCGCCACCACCACCGCCGGTGCCGTTGCCGCCTATCCCACCGCTACCGCCGCCAGTTGCGCCGTTCGGGCTGGTTGCATCGCCGCCGGCACCGCCGTTACCGGCGACACTGCTGGCGGTGGCGGCCCCACCGCCAGCAGTGTCGCCG
>NZ_OCVX01000008.1 GCF_900232995.1 Mycobacterium simulans | reverse complement strand
CCCCCCTCCTCCCCCCGCCCCCCCCCTCACCCCCCGCTCCCGCCTGCCCCCCGCGCCCCCCCGCCCCCCCTGCTCCCCCCCCCCTCCCCGCCCCCCCCCCCCGACCCCCCCGCCGCCCGGGCCCCCCCGGCGAGGCCGGACCGGGCTGCGGCTTTCCCGCCGGCGCCGCCGGCGCCGGCGTTACCGCCATTGCCGCCATTACCGGCGGTGCCGCCGCTGCCGGCGGCACCGCCGTCGCCACCTTTGCCGCCATTGCCGCCCGCGCCGCCGGACAGGGGCGCGCCGGTGTTGCTTGGGCTGCCGGTGCCGCCAGCGCCGCCAGCCCCACCGTTGCCGCCGGCTCCGCCGATGTTGGCGCCGGGCGCGGTGGAGCTGCCGCCGATGGCGGCGCCGCCGGCGCCACCGGCTCCGCCGTTGCCAGCGGCTCCGCCCTTGCCGGAGAAGCTGTAGGTTGCCAAATCGGCGCCTTTGCCTCCAGCCCCGCCATTGCCGCCCTTGCCGCCGGTCGTGGAGAGGTCGCCGATGCTGCCGGCGCCGCCGTTCCCGCCTGCGCCGCCGTTACCGCCGGAAAGGCCTTGGGGGTTAATGCCACCGACGGCGATGCTGCTCGCGTTGCCGCCGGCTCCGCCGGCGCCACCGTTGCCGCCGGCGCCACCGACCGGGCTCGTTGCGCCGCCCGTTCCGGCTTTGCCGGCGTTGCCGCCGCTGCCGCCGTTACCGCCGTTGCCGCCGTTGCCGTTGTTTGGATTGCCGCCGCCGCCGTTCCCCGTGCCGCCGCCGCCCCCCCTGCCGCCATCGCCGCCCG
>NZ_OCVX01000007.1:789168-910737 GCF_900232995.1 Mycobacterium simulans | reverse complement strand
CTGGGCCGGTGGGGCCGGCGCGCGCGGGGGCACGGGCGGCACCGGGGGGCGCCTGTGCGGCAGTGGCGGCAACGGCGGAAACGGCGGGGCCGGCGGCGGGGCCGTGACG
The DNA here is from genome assembly GCF_900232995.1 of Mycobacterium simulans. Taxonomy (GTDB): domain Bacteria; phylum Actinomycetota; class Actinomycetes; order Mycobacteriales; family Mycobacteriaceae; genus Mycobacterium; species Mycobacterium simulans. The sequence goes on along the minus strand of NZ_OCVX01000007.1, from coordinate 910,628 downwards.
GGCTCCCAGGGTGGCGCCGGCGGGGCCGGTGGTACCGGCGGTAACTCCCCGCTCATCGGTCTCGGCGGCAATGGCGGGGCGGGCGGCCACGGCGGCCTGGGCCCGCCCGACGGTTCCGGTGGAGCGGGCGGCGCCGGCGGCCGCGGTGGACCGCTCTTCGGCATCAGTGGCAGCGACGGCCCATTCGGCTGATCCCAACCACGTGCTTCCGGCTCAGAGTGGCCAACCGGTTGATTCGGGTGGGTAATGAATGGCGGCCGCTGGCGGAAGCGCCTGTCGTGGGCCGGTTGATATCGCATCGAGGATCAAAGCGACATAACGCCGCCAGCCGTCGCTGGTCGAGTCCATCGTCCACAGCACGCTATGCAACATCGCGATCAGCCGCGGTAGATCATCGGCGACCAGGTCGGCCCGGACCAGGCCGGCCCGCTGGCCGCGGCGGGCAAGCTCGTCGAGCGTCTCGTACAGCCGAGCCGAGATATCGGGGGTCAGCAACCCCGCCCGATACGCCGCCGTCAGCAGGTGGTGCTCCCGCGCGGCGAGCGAGATCGCGGTTTCCATCAATTCCGCCAGGCCGCGCAGGGGATCGTCGCTGCGGCGGGCCTCCTCGATCGCCGGAGTGAGATCCTCGGCGATGCTTTGCTCGACGGCGGCCCGGACCAGGCCCGCCTTGCTGGGAAACCTGCGGTAGAGGGTTCGTTCGCCGACTCCGGCGTGGCGAGCGATGGCCTCGAGGGGCGCGTCAGGCCCCAATTCGCCGTAAACGTCTCGCGCGGCGCGCAGAATTCGGTCCACGTTGCGCGCCGCATCCGCGCGCAAGGGCCGGTTTTCAACCGTGGTCATCATGACCGCCTAACTGACAGTTGACTGCCAGTAAGCCCAAGTCCTACGCTCAGCAATTGGCAGCTAACTGACAATTAACGGGAAACGCCGGTGATGTCAACAACTTCCGAATTTTCGGCTGAGACGGCCCTACCGACCATCCCCGTCCCGCGTGCTGCACACTGTCCGCTCGCACCACCGGCCGAGTTCACCAGCTGGCGAGAAGAGGCCGGTCTGCGACGAGCGATGTACCACGGTCAACCGGCGTGGGTGGTGAGTCGCTACCAGGACATCAGAGCCGCCCTGGTCGACCCGCGGCTGTCCGCGGACACCATCTCGGCCACGATCAGGCCTTCGGGCTCCCGCGATACGGCCCCGGTGATATTCGCCCGGGTTGACGACCCCGAGCATCACCGGTTGCGACGCATGCTGACCACCAACTTCACCTTCCGCCGCACCGAAGCCATGCGGCCACAGATTCAGGAACTGGTCGACCACTACCTGGGCGAAATGATCAGCAACGGGCCGCCGGGCGACATCGTCCGCGACTTCGCGTTGCCGGTGCCGTCCCTGGTAATCGCCTTGCTGCTGGGAGTGCCGCCCGCTGACCTCGGGCTCTTTCAGCACCACACCACGGTCGGTTTGGACACCAAGTCCTCCGATGAACAGAAGGCACAGGGCTTTGCGGCGATGTATGCCTACATCCAGGAACTGGTGCAGCGCAAGGAGAAGGAACCCGGCGATGACTTGATCAGCCGCCTGGTCACCGAGTACGTCGCAACCGGCCAACTCGATCACGACACGGCGGCCATGACGAGCGTGATCATGATGCAGGCCGGCCACGAAACGACCGCCAACATGATTTCGCTGGGAACCGTTGCGCTGCTTGAGCATCCAAAGGTTTTCCATCGGCTGGGCCAGACCGACGATCGTGCTGTGGTCGCCAATGTCGTCGAAGAGCTCATGCGCTATCTCACCATCGTGCACAGCCAGGTGGATCGGGTGGCGACCGAAGATCTCACTCTGGCCGGTCAATTGATCCGCGCGGGTGACTTCGTCGTGATGAACCTGCCGGCCGGGAACTGGGACTCCGAATTCGTCGACAATCCCGACGTTTTCGACGCTGACCGAAACACCCGCGGCCACTTGGGTTTCGGTTATGGGGTGCACCAATGCATCGGAGCGAATCTCGCCCGGGTCGAGATGCAGGTCGCATTCGCGACGCTGGCGCGGCGCATGCCGGGGCTGAAACTGGCGGTATCGACCGACCAGCTGCGGTTCAAGGACGCCGATATCTACGGCATGAAGGAGCTCCCGGTCAGCTGGTGAACGACGTGCGCTTCGACGAGCAGGTTGCCGTGATCACCGGTGCCGGCGGCGGCTTGGGCAAACAGTACGCGCTGCTGCTGGCGTCACGCGGCGCACGCATCGTGGTCAATGACACCGGCGGCTCGGTAACCGGGGACGGCTGCAACGGCCAGGCCGCACATGCCGTCAGCGACGAGATCTGACGGCAGCGCGGCGGTTCGAGGACATGACCGCCGAACGGTTCGAACCGCTCCTGGATGTGCACCTCAGGGGCGCGTTCTACGTGACCAGGCCGGCCTGGAAACGCATGCGCGAGCAACGGTATGGCCGAGTGCTCAACACCTGCTCGGCGGCGGGCATCCTGGGCGCGGCCGGCATGAACAACTACGGCGCGGCCAAGGCGGCGCTGATCGGGTTGACCCGGGTGCTGGCCGCCGAAGGGATCGACAACGGCATCAAGGTCAATGCGATCGCCCCGATCGCGTATACGCGGAAGCTGATGCATTCGCTGGACGGCGCCGGCCCCCAAGAGGATGCGACGGCGCAGGCCGTACTGGATGACCTTGTGGGCCAATACCTTCGGACACTGGACCCCGCGCTGGTGGCTCCCGTGGCGGCCTTTCTCGTGCACCCGGATTGCCCGGTGTCCGGCGAGATCTACACCGTCGGCGCCGGACATGTCGGGCGGTTCTTCATCAGCAGGACGAGGGGTTTTGAGCTGCTCGGTTAGATGTGAGCTTTCGTGATCGAATGTGTGTTTTGGTGAGTGTGAAGTTGGCTGAGTCGGCGCGTGCCAACGGTGTGCATCCGCAGACTGCGTACCGGTGGTTCCGTGAGGATCGGATGCCGGTGCTTGCTCGCAGGCTGGAGTCTGGGACGATCTGGGTTGACGCTGCGGCGGCCGGGGAGACCGGTCGCACAGTCGTGTATGCGCGGGTGTCCTCGCATGATCAGTGCCAGGATCTGGACCGGCAGGTCGCACGACTGGCTGACTGGGCTACTTCGAACGGTCAAGTGATTGGCGAGGTGGTGACCGAGGTCGGGCCGGGCTAAACGGGAAACGGCCGAAGTTGAGCAGGATTGTGTCAGACCCGTCTGTTTCGGTGGTCGTCGTGGGACACCGTGACCGGTTGGCACGCTTCGGAGTTGAGCACCTCGAAGCCGCGTTGTCCGCGCAAGGCCGCACGGTGATTGTTGCCGACCAAGGCGAGACCACCGACGATCTGGTTCGCGACATGATCGAGGTGCTGACCTTGATGTGCGCGCGCCCGTACGGCCGCCGGGGCGCGCGGAACCGGGCGATGCGAGCGGTGACCGCGACCAAGCGGGCTGGGGCTGTTGCCGATGGCTAGGTTCGAGATTCCGCAGGGGTGGACGGCGCAGGCGTACCGGTTTGCGTTGGATCCCACGCCAACGCAGTTGCGTGCCTTGGCGTCTCATGCCGGGGCGGCTCGATTTGCGCACAATCACATGCTCGCGTTGGTGAAGGCGGTGATGGATCAGCGGGCGGCCGAACGCAGCTACGGCATCTCCGAATCCGCACTGACCCCGGTGTTGGGCTGGTCGTTGCCCGCGCTACGCAAGGTCTGGAATCAGCGCAAAACGGGTTACGCGCCGTGGTGGGCGGAGAACTCCAAGGAGGCCTACAACACCGGACTGGACGGGTTGGCCCGCGGGTTGGACGCCTGGTCGTCGTCGCGGCACGGCCAGCGCGCCGGCGGGGTGGTCGGCTTCCCGCGGTTCAGGTCCGCCCGCACCCCCAAGGCGGTGCGGTTCACCACCGGCACCATCCGCATCGAGGCCGATCGCCGCCATGTCACCCTGCCGCGGCTGGGGGCTATCCGCACGCACGAGTCGACCCGCAAGCTGGCCCGGCGCATCGAGGCCGGATCGGCGCGGATCCTGCAACGCCGGGCCGCCCGCCAGCACGGGCGCTATGACTGGCAGATCCGGACCCGCCAGCAGCCCAAGAAGCGGTGGCGCGCGACCCAGGCCCGTATCGGCCGCGTGCACGCCCACGCCGCGGCAGTGCGTCGCGATGTCCTGCACAAGGCCACCACCAGGTTGGCTCAACAGCACGATGTCGTGGTGGTAGAGACGCTGAACGCCGGGGGCATGCGCTCCGCCGGCGGGGCTCGCAAGCGCGGGCTCAATCGTGCACTGGCCGATGCCGCCGTGGCCGAGATCCGGCGCATGCTGGGCTACAAGAGTCGTTGGTACGGCTGCCATCTGGTGGAGGCTGACCGGTTCTTTCCGTCGTCGAAGACGTGCACGGCCTGTGGGAGGCGAAAGCCAAACCTCACCCTGGCCGATCGAGTCTTCGCCTGCGACGGCTGCGGTGTGCGGATCGACGGCGATCTGGGCGCCGCGATCAACCTCGCCCGACTCGGCGTACCCACACAGTTGGGTGAACAGAGTCCCGCCGGGAGTGGCCCGGTGGCAGGACGTGGAGCCACGCATGAGACCGAACCCGCGCCGGCGGGCGACGCAGCAGGCGAGGAAGCGTCAACCCCGCACCACCACCAGGCGGATCAGACGGGAACCGCCTCACCGCAAGGCGAGGCTGCCTGATGAGAGCCGAACTCACATTCGCTCACCAAAAGGCAACGGCTTCTACAGCCCCGCATTTGTCCATCGAGGATGTGCCTGGCCACCTCGACGAGATCCGCGACGAAGCCGGCTACACCGTTCCCGACGGACCCGCTGACGAGATGAGCGAGCTCCTCGCCACGCTCATGCGCAGTTGAAGGCGGTGCCCACACCGTCGGGCGGCGGCACCGACCGCAGACAACCGAACGTCTCGATGCCGGCGGGGCTGAACCGGGCCGCGGACTGATGGGCGTAGTTCACGCACACCACACCGGCTTGATCGGCCCGGCAACGGTAATCGCCGAACGACAACGAATCGCCCGTCATCAATTCCGGCCCGTCGCCGAAGATGAACGGTCCCGGATCGGCACGCGCGGAACCGACCTGCAGGTTCGTGCCGTCGAAGCCGACCCAGCCGGCTTTCCATTCGCCGTAGGCAGTGGCGGGGGCAGGGGGCGGGTTGGTCAGTTTGACCAGACACGCCAGCGCGTCGCCGGTGTGCTTGGAGTCCGTCATGCACGCCACGGCGCCGCCCGAAGCGCTGAAAGCGACATCGCTGCCGAGCTGGGTGGTTACGCCGTCGCGGCTCGCGTTGTGATACCGGGCCGGATCGCCTGGGTGACCGGCCTCGATCCAAGCAATGATGTCGGAGATTGGCGCCCCCGGGGCTGGCACGCTAGCGGTCGCCGACGGCTTGCTGGTCGAGGAGACCGTGCTCGTAGTAACCGGGGAACTGGTTTGCGAATGCCCCGCGCGGTCGCCGGCGCCATGTGAGCATCCGGCAATCAGCAATGTCACTGCGACCAACGCGGCGATCCGCATTCAGTCAGGCTAGCCGCCACGGAGACGATTCTGGGCGCTGCGCGCACAGTACATCCATAGTGTCGGCTACCGTCTGGATATGCACGAGCGCACCGTCCGCGCACACACGGCCATCGGCATCGTCGAAGGCTTCACACGCGACGGCGTCAACCGCTGGCGATCCATCCCCTATGCCAAGCCACCTATGGGACCCCTGCGTTTCCGAGCACCCCGGCCAGCGCAGCCTTGGTCGGGAGTCCGGCACTGTCACGCCTTCGCCAACTGTGCGCCTCAGCAGCGTCGCTACACCATGCTCGGAATCGGCAAGTACCAGCCCATGAGCGAGGACTGCCTCACCCTCAACGTCGTCACGCCACAGACTCCCGCTGCCGAACCGCTGCCGGTCATGGTCTTCATTCATGGCGGTGGGTACATCCTGGGCAGCTCGGCAACCCCGCTGTATGACGGGGCGGCGCTGGCACGCCGCGGCTGTGTTTACGTGTCGGTCAACTACCGGTTCGGCGCCCTGGGTTGTCTGGATCTTTCGTCGCTGTCGACACCGGACATCGTCTTCGAAAGCAATCTGTATCTGCGCGATCTGGTGCTGGCGCTGCGCTGGATTCGGGACAACATCGCCGAATTCGGTGGTGATCCCGACAACGTAACCATCTTCGGCGAAAGCGCGGGCGCCCACATCACCGCCACGCTATTGGCGGTGCCAGCCGCCGAAGGACTGTTCGCCCGGGCGATCTCGGAAAGCCCAGCCGCGGGCATGGTGCGCTCGCGAGAGGTTGCAGCAGAGTTCGCGAAGCGCTTCGCTGACCTGCTCGGCGTGCGCACTGAGGACGCTGCCGCCGCGCTGATGCGGGCGTCGACTGCCGAATTGGTGAAAACACAACACCGACTGATCGACCAGGGCATGCAAAAACGGCTGGGCGCCTTCCCAATTGGTCCGGTCTTCGGCGACGACTTTCTGCCCGTGGATCCGGTTGAGGCGATGCGATGCGGCCAAGCTCACCGCGTGCCGCTCATTGTGGGCACCAACGCCGAAGAGGGCAGGTTGTTCACCCGCTTCCTTGGAATGCTGCCAACCAACGAAGCGATGGTCGAGGAGCTGTTCGTCGACGCGGAACCGGGTGCTCGCGAACGCATAACCGCCGCCTATCCGGAATATCCAGCGCCGGCGGCATGCATCCAGCTCGGCGGTGATTTCGCGTTCAGCGCCGCCGCCTGGCAGATCGCCGAGGCTCACGGCATCCATGCGCCGACGTACATGTACCGCTATGACTATGCGCCGCGCACACTGCGCTGGGCGGGTATCGGGGCCACGCATGCCACCGAGCTGTTTGCCGTCTTCGACATCTACCGCACCAGGTTCGGCGCATTGCTGACCGCGGCGGCCGACCGGCGCGCCGCGCTGCGGGTCAGTAACCAGGTGCAACGACGATGGCGGTCGTTCGGCCGCACCGGTGTACCGGGCGACGACTGGCCGGCTTATACCCACACTGACCGTGCCGTCATGGTTTTCGATCGCAAGTGCCGCGTCGAGTTCGATCCGCACCAGCAACGCCGGATGGCATGGGACGGCTTCTCCCTGGCACGCTGACCATCATGGAACCCAGCACCGAGCGAGTGATCGAACGACCGAGCGAGCTCACCGCGTCCTGGTTGACCGCGACGATCGGAGCCGGCGTCGTTAGCGATTTCACCGTCGAACGCATCGGCACCGGCCAGATGAGCGAGTGCTACCGCGTCTTGCTGACATACGCGGAACCGGGCGGGCCCGAATCGGTGGTGTTGAAGGTAGCGGCCACCGATCCGATGAGCCGCCAGACCGGGTCGGCCCTGGGCCTCTACGAGCGCGAAGTCCGCTTCTACCGTGACATCTCACCACGTCTTGGCGGGCCGATAGCACCTTGCTACCACGCTGCGGTCGACGTCACGAGCGGAGCATTCGACCTACTGCTCGGTGACGCCGGACAGGCGGTCGTCGGCGATGAAATCGCCGGCGCCACAACCGAACATGCCATGCTGGCCGTCACCCAACTGGGACGGTTGCACGGCCCGCTGGTCGGCGACACCACGCTGGCCGAAGCTCCGTGGCTCAACCGCGACGCACCGCTCACCCAGGCCATGCTCACGCCGCTCTACGCCGGCTTCCTCGACCGCTACGGCGATCAGATCACACCGCAATGCCGGATGGTATGCGAACGTCTGATCGCCGCGTTCGACGGCTATCTGGCCCAGGAGGCCGCGAGAGTTCAAGGCTTGGTGCACGGCGACTACCGTTTGGACAACCTGCTTTTCGGCACCGCCGAGGCGGACCGGGCGCTCACTGTGGTCGACTGGCAGACCGTTTCTTGGGGGCCTGCGCTAACCGATCTGGCGTACTTTCTCGGCTGCGCCCTGCCTACGCAGGATCGCCGTGCTAACTACGACGTGTTGCTGCGGGCGTATCACGAGGCATTGGGCCCAGGAAGGCCGATCAGCCTTGCCGACGTCGCCGAAGGCGTACGCCGACAAAGCTTTTTCGGTGTGATGATGGCAATCGTCTCGTCAATGTTGGTGGAGCGCACCGAGCGGGGCGACCGGATGTTCATGACGATGCTGCAGCGGCACTGCGATCACGTCCTGGATACCGACGCATTGGCGACGTTACCGGTTCCGTCGCCCCTGGAGCCGTTACGGCCTTCGGAGCAAGACGAACTCGCCCATGCCCCGACCAAAGAACCGCTGTGGAGTGAGAGCTGGTATGCCGACTTCGTGGACGCGGCACAGGGTTTGGGCGGCTGGTTCCGGCTCGGCCTGATCCCGAACCAGCACACGGCCTGGTTTCACGCGCTGCTGTGCGGACCCGATCTACCGACCGTCGCCGTCGTCGACGTCGAAGTCCCGCTGCCGGTAGACCCGTGGGTGCTGCGCACCGACGCCATCGATGTGGGCCACCGCGCCGACGCGCCGCTGCAGAGTTATCGGGTTGACGTGCGGGCGCAAGGCCAGGCCTACCCGGACCCGTCGGCGTTGTTGCGCGGCGAAGCGGGAGATCCGGTCGACATCACGATAAATCTGGTTTGGGCCACCGACGGTACGCCGTATCGGTACCGCTTGACGACCCGTTACGAGATCCCGTGCACCGTCTCCGGCGGCGTGACCGTGAACGATACTCGCTACCAATTCAATTCGATTCCCGGGCAGCGCGACCACTCCTGGGGTAGCCGCGACTGGTGGAGCATGGACTGGATGTGGAGTGCGCTGCATCTGGACGACGGCACCCACCTGCACGCGTTGAACGTGCGAATTCCGCACACCCCAGCGATCGGCATCGGCTACATCCAGGACGCGGCGGGGAAAGTCAGCGAGCTGCGCACGGTCGACATTCGGGAAGCGTTCGGCGACAACGGGTTACCGCTGAACGCGAAATTGAGTCTGGACCCAGGTGGGATCACGGCGAATATCGATGTGTGCGGGCAAGCGCCGGTCCGACTGACCGCCGGCGACGGACGGGTGAGCCAGTTCCCTCGTGCCTGGGTCAGCATCAGCACCGCAGACGGGCGAAGCGGGGTGGGTTGGATGGAATGGAACCGCAACCTTCAGTGAGCGCGACCCGGGTACCGATCGTGGTGATGGGTGTCGCCGGGTCGGGCAAATCGACGGTGGGCGCGGCGCTTGCCGAACGGTTGCGGGTGCCGTTCATGGATGCTGACACGCTGCATCCACCGACCAATATCGCCAAGATGTCTGGCGGCGAGCCGCTCGATGACGACGATCGCTACCCATGGCTGGAACGGGTTGGCCGATGGCTGGCCGGTCACTCCCAGGGGGGTGTGGTGAGCTGTTCGGCGCTCAAACATCAATACCGCGATCAGCTGCGGGCGCACTGCCCACGGCTGCAGTTTTTGCATCTCACCGGGTCACCGGACCTGATTGGCCGCCGGTTGGCCGCACGGTCTGGTCACTTCCTGCCGCCCACGCTGTTGCGGTCGCAATTCGACGTCCTGGAACCGCTCGGTGACGATGAGAGCGGTGTCGTCGTCGACATCGGCGCGGCTGGCCACGATGTGCAAGCAGTTGTCGACGCGTTCTTGGCTAACGGCCCCAACGCTTGCGACGGTCGTTAACTCGTTCGTCGATTCGGTCGCGCGCGGCGTCAGCCAGCTGACCGCCCCGCACTACCGCCATGTCGGCAAGCTGGCTGCTGCGGTGACGTGCGGTTTCGGCGAATTCCACGCCGCGCACCCGAGCGGTGCTTGCCAACTTTTCGCCCCGCTTGCGCGCGGCCTCGGCCAGTGGCGCACCCCTTTCGGCGGCTGTGCTGGCCAGTTCGCGTCCGCGTTCGAGTGCGGCTTCGGCGTATGGCGCGCTTTTTTCGGCGGCTGTGCTTGCCAGTTCGCGTCCCCGTTCGGCGCCCACCTGCAGGCCGTGGACGATCCTTTCGCCGAGCTCCGGGTCAAGCAGCGTGTCGTGAGATCCCGGCAGCGCCCCGGATACCTTCTCGGAGAGTCGTTCGGCCGCCCGGCGGCCACGCCAACCCAATGACGGCTTGCCCCCGGTATCGGCGGCCGCGATGATCAGTCCGCCCAACAGGCTTACGTCGCTAAGGAATGCGCGGCGTTTCTCGGCCTTGAGCGCCGGATCGGCTTCACTCCAAAACATATGGGCGCCAAGGCTGCCCGGTATAACTGTCAACGCCAGTGCGGCCGAAGCAAGACGCGGTGTTCGGCCGGTGGCGAGCAAGATGCCGCCCCCGATCTGAACGGCCGCATTGATTCGAGCGAACGTCTCGGCGTCCGCTGGAACACGGCTGCCAACGGGATCCGGCAATGCCCGCAGTCCGTCCACCGTGGGTGCCGCGGCCTCGGCAGCAGGCTTGGGATTGAGCAGCGAGTCCACGCCTTGGCCGATGAATGCGACCGACAGCATGGGTCTCGCGATTCTGCGGTTCAACATGGTCGATGGTTACCCCACTGGCCGTTGCACAAACCCCTCGATTGCCCGACGAGGATATGGTGTATTGCGTGCGAGCGTTGATCATCGTCGACGTGCAAAACGACTTCTGCGAAGGCGGCTCGATACCGGTGCCCGGTGCCGGCACATTGGCCCCGGCGATCAACGAGTACCTGTCCGAAGATCCCAGCTACCAGCACATCGTGGCCACCAAGGACTTCCACATCGATCCCGGCGACCATTTTTCCGACCATCCGGACTACTCGTCGTCGTGGCCACCGCACTGCCGCGCGGGAGGCCCCGGCTCTGAATTCGTTCCCGATCTCGACACCGGCCCCATCGAGGCGGTCTTTCGCAAGGGGGCCTACGCCGCGGCCTACAGCGGCTTTGAGGGCATCGACGACTACGGGACACCGCTGCTGGACTGGCTGCGGCAGCGAGGCGTCGACGAGGTCGACGTCGTCGGCATTGCCACCGATTACTGCGTCCGACGCACCGCCGTGGACGCGTCCCGCGCAGGATTGGCCACCCGGGTGCTGCTGAACCTGACGGCGGCCGTGTCCGCGGATACGACCGCGCAGGCATTGGACGAGATGCGCACCGCCAGTATCGCGTTGATCGGAGGGCACTGATGGCTGCACCCGACCGGGATGATCTGCTGGCCGCCGTCGAGCGGTCGCCGCAGGCCGCGGCGGCCCACGACCGCGCCGGCTGGGTGGGACTGTTCACCAGTGACGGCCGCGTCGAAGACCCAGTCGGGTCGCGCCCGCATGTCGGCACCGAGGAGATCGGCCGCTTTTTCGACACCTTCATCGCCCCGCGTGACATCACGTTCCATCGCGACCTGGATATCGTCTCCGGCAAAGCCGTGCTGCGCGATGTCGAACTTGAGGTGGCGATGGGTTCGGCCGTGACGATGTTCATCCCCGCCTTTCTGCGCTACGACCTCCGAGAAGTGAACGGGGAATGGCAGATTGCGGTTTTACGGGCGTACTGGGAGTTGCCCGCGATGATGCTGCAGTTCCTCCGGAACGGATCACGCGCGGTGGCGCCCGCCCTGCAACTGTCGCGGGGATTGTTGGGCAACCAAGGCCCGGGCGGTACCGCAGGATTCATGACCGGCTTCCTTCGAGCCGGAACGCGTCACAAGAAGCTGGTGGAAGCCTTCCTCGACGCGGTCGTCTCAGGAGACAAGTTCGCCGCGCTGAGTTCGTTAGCATCCACTGCCCCAATAACTTTGGGCGACGACAAGCTGCTTGACGTTGTCGAACTCATCGAGCAACTGAGCGGAGCCAGCTGGACCAAGGTGATCGGCGCGGGCTCGACAGTCACCGTGTCACTCGCCTCTGGCCGCGGACGCGGCATCCTGTTCGCCGACGTGGCTTGGCGCGGTGATGCAATCAACCGGATCCGGTACTTTCCCGCTTGACCGGCTCGCCGCCTGTTCAGTGCATGATCATCAGCGCCAGCGAGGCGAGCGACAGCACTAGGTAGCCGCCTGGAAACGCGATGTTGGAAAACACGCGTGCCCGCACGTGGAACACAACAGCGCCGACGAAGTACAAGACCAGGCCCGTTGCCGCCGCGATGCCGATACCCGACAAGCCGAGCAGCCCGACGATCAGCCCACCGGCTCCGGCGAGTTTCAGCACCGCGAGCGTCGGCAGCCACGAGCGCGGCACCCCCACTCGGGCCGAATTCGCCAGCACGAATTCGGCGGGGATGAGGTCGGGCAGCGCGACGCCGGCGGTGAGGATCGCGGTTGTCCCGACGACCGCCAGGTAAGCAGTTTCCATGGGATTACTCCTTGGTACTGGGGGCTGTGTTCGGTGGATGCATTCATCTGTAAGACGACATGCGCCCGGAAAACGTGACCGTCGATCCAGTGCGCAGCTGCAGTTCGGCTCGATGGAAACGCCGGATGTCGAGCCCCGGTCGCGATACAGTGACTGCACTGCGTCTGGTATGGCATGGGGTGTCGATGTCTTCTGTATATGTGGTGCCGGAGTTAATGGCAGCGGCGACAGCGAATTTGACGAGCATTGGTTCGTCACTCAGCGCCGCCGCTGCTGTAGCCGCCGCCCCCACAACGGGGATAGCGGTGGCAGCCCAGGACGAAGTGTCGGCCGCGATTGCGGCGTGGTTCGGGTCGTACGGGCGGGTCTATCAGGCGCTGCATGCCCAGGTATCCGAGTACCACAACCAGTTCGTGCAGACATTGAATACGAGTATCGGGTCGTATGTCAGCGCCGAGGCCGCCAACGCCGAGCAGAATCTGCTGCGCGCGATTAATGCGCCCACCCAGACACTGTTGGGGCGCCCATTGATCGGAAACGGTGCTGACGGGCAGCCTGGAACCGGGCAGTCGGGAGGGGCCGGCGGGCTGCTCTACGGAAACGGCGGCGCCGGTGGGTCAGGTGCGCCAGGCCAGGCAGGTGGTAACGGCGGGTCGGCCGGGCTGATCGGCTCCGGCGGGGCCGGTGGCCAAGGCGGGTCCGGCGCCACTACCGGCGCGGCCGGCGGGAATGGCGGTGCCGGCGGTTGGCTGTGGGGTAACGGTGGCGCCGGTGGGGCCGGCGGGAGCGTCACCGCCTCCGGTGACGGCGCGACGGCCACCGGCGGGGTCGGCGGGAACGGCGGCGCCGGCGGGTGGCTGTGGGGGAACGGTGGTGCCGGTGGTGCGGGCGGGCACGCATCTGTCGGCGACGGGGAGGCCGTCGTAGGGCCTACTGCCGTAGCCGGGGACGGTGGGCCCGCCCCGGCCGGGGGCGGATTCGGGCCGGACGGCGGCCCCTCTTTTGCAGCCATATCATCCCTCTACCCAATTTTTTTCGTGGGCTGCAACGTGACGAGCAACTGGGCCCCGGCATAGGCGGGAAGTCTCGCCACTCGATCCGAGCAAACCGAAGGATCACTGATGCACTAGCCGATCGCACACGCTTCAGCGAACTAAGTTGCCTCAAAACCTCTGCAGGGACTCTCCGGTTGATCAGGCTGCAGCCACGCCGGCGATCAGTGCCGCTCCCCCACCACATTTCAATTGATGCATCGCTGCGTATCGGGAGGAATACGGCGGAATCGAATATGGCACGAGGCTGGGCACTACAGATCTAGGACGAAGCGCAGTGCTTGGTCAATGGCTTGCATCTGTTCTGGACTAATCATTCCCTGGCGAGATGACAGTCGTTCGACGGAGACCACCCGCAGCTGATCGCAGCGAGCGTAGGAAGTGTGGCCCAGCCCGCTGCTCGCTGGCTCGAGTTCAACGTGGCTTCGCAGGCCGTAACCAGCGGTGGTGATCGGGACGACGACCACCAGACCGCCCGGTCCGTTGTTGAGAATGTCGACCGACACCACCACCGCCGGGCGGCGAAAGGCTGGCTCGTGTCCGATTGGTTGGCCGAGATCGACGTGATAGACCTCCCCCCGCCAGATCAAGCCAGTGCGTCCCACTCGTGACGCTCGGCCAGGTATTGCTCCCACAGTTCGGGGTCGCTGCGCAGGCGCTGGTAGTCCCCGTTGAGCCCCCGCAGGAACTCCTGCCTTTCCAAGGCGTCGATGGCTGCGTGCACGACGTCGACGACGGCGGTTTGACGAGCCTTGGCTAGAGATTGCAGCCGCTCAGAATCGGGACGGCGGACTCGGACAGTTGTGGTTTCTGCTGCCATGGAACCAGTGTAGACGAATTGTAGACACACGGTATGGCGGATCGTCCCATGTGTTCACCAAACGAACAGGCCACTGTGATGTCGGTCTTTACTCGCCCATTCGTTGCCAATATGCAGCAATCGAATATGCTGGGTTACCAGTAACCCACTGCATATTGCAATGTACCCCAACGGGTTTCGTAAAAGATGAGCAGTGTAATAGCGCGGGCGCTTAGAGGCCTAGGACGATGCGCACTGCCGCATCAACGCGCTGCATTTCGTCGAAGCTGAGGAACCCGACGCTCTTGCCGAGCCGGCCCGGGTCGACCGCTGCGGTCTGCTCGGCAAGCACCCGGGTGTTCATGCCACCGATTTCAATCTCGGGCCGAAAGCTCGCGGCACGAGCTGACGTGGACGTCGGTGCGACCAGCCAGGTCGACAGCGGCAGTTGATCTGACTGGACTACAACGGCATAGCGGGAGCCGGATTGTTCGTGACCGCGGCTCCCCCGCGGCGCCGGCAACTGAAAGACCTCACCACGCACGCAGTGTCTCCATGTCGCGCAGCACCTGCATGGCCTCAGCGCGGTCTGACTCGTCTGCGGCAAGCCTTTCTGCCTCGGCGCGGATTGCCGCGCCGGCCTTCCGGCGTGCGGCATCAATGAGAGCGGTTCGAACGGCCGCGGATACGGGTGTGCCGTCCTTGGTCAAGATCTCTAGCGCCTTCGATGTGTCGTCGTCGGGCCGGAAGGTAATCGTGTTAGCCACGACAAGATTGTACGACAATTTGTAAGACAGATGCTGGCCCGCGTGAGCGACCGCGTTACCGTGAGGAAACCGGCCGGTACGAGCACATGAACCTTCGCCGTGCATCAGTCACAACCCCCGGCGGGTAACTTCTTGTGCAAGTTGGACCCGGGACGAAAGGTCGAGCTTGGTGTAACTTCTGGCTTGCCAGCTGGGCGGTTCTGAAATGCGGCAGACCGCTAAGCTTCCACCTCCCATAGATTTGGGTTCAGCGGCAAAGCTTTCGGACGCACATGATGGGGCCAAAGTGAGCTTGCCATGAAATAGAACATACTCAGCAGGCTATCGCCCGGCAGCTTCTCGTTCATAAGTGATTTCTTTGCGTCTCCCCGCATACTATGTGGCCCGACAATCCGGTAACACAACTGGTTGAATGAATGGAACCAGAGTTTTACCAAGAGCTCCGGTTCATCAACTAGCTGTTCGCAGGTCGGCATGCATCCGATATCTTTCGCGATCGAGTCAAGAAAAAAGACTAGTGACGGAACCGCCTCGGAGTGACGCGGACTCAGCTCGGTCCACTTTTCCTCCCATGCCTTGTCCGCTTTAATTCGGTCGATCACGTCTGAGGGCAATTCAAGCTTACCACTGCAAAGAAGAGCGAAGTATCGAGCCTGCATCTCGGCGCAAATAGGAATACCACCGCTAAATGGCCTAACGAACCCGATAAGCGCAAGCCGGCCGCCATGATCGGGATGGAATGCGTGTTTGTACAAGTGGCGAACGTTGTTCTCTGGGATTTCGACACCACGCAAGAACGAGAAATCGCGTTCGAAACCGGTACACAGGACTATGCAATCGTAATCTTTGACTGTCTGATCCTTGAAGTAGACCGTATTGCCGTCTATGCTCTCGATGCCGCTATCGTTCACCTGGATCTTGCCATTCAAGATGTTGGGCACGAATGAAACGTTCTTACAGAAGATCACGCGCGGAGAGTAAGAATCTTCTCCGTTATGAGACTTTAGATTCCATTCAGTGATGTATTCGAAGGTCTCTTTTGTTGCCTCGGTGAACAAATCAAGCTTCGGAGGGTATAGCGGTTGACCCAGGCTGTTCCGCGGGTCAAATTCATCAACATCGACCGTCGGCGCGCCAAGCATTACGTTCGCCATGGCCTTGGATACTGCGGTTAACGGCTCTCCGCGGACGTCGGCCAAAAGGTCGGCGCCGAACGATTCCAGATCGAACAAGCTTGCGGCTTTTGCCATTGCCGCCTGCATGCCGTGGTGCCTGACGGCATCCATGAACGAATCCATCGACATTGTCTCGTCCTGAAATAAGGCCCCCATGGGGAAGGGTTGGCCCGACGAGCGGACGTACATCTCGTAATGATGAGCCCGAACCGTCGTGCTATCTGTCGAATATCGCCCATCAAAGAGACGAGGGACTAGATAGGAGCGCGAGCGGATGGCCAGCGTGCACTCGGACGAGACTTCCGAAATCTGCCTGACGATATCGGCGCCAGATTCGGCAAGGCCTATAACGAGCACGCGCTTGCCTTCAAACTTGCAATTATTCCGGTACCGAGAGGAATGTATCACTTCGCCGGAGAATTGCTTCAGGTAAGGAATGTTGGTTGCCGGCGTCTGGAAGGGACCGCTGCAGATGGCAACTGCTTGGAATGTGTGGTGCTCTAAGCGCCCGTTCGCGGTAACCGAAACCTTCCAGTGGTCACCAGCTTTTTCGATGGCATCGACCGTAGAATTGAATTTGATGCATTGCCGCAGATCATACTTGTCGGCGTAGTCGTTCAAGTACTTCAAGTAGCCTTGGCGATCCGCAAACACTCGGTCCTCGACCATGAAGTCTGAAAAGGACATGAGCTTCATGGAAATGGTGAGGAACATATCATCGTATGCTTTCATCGATTCACTGTCCTCGCCATTGCGGTACCAGATACCGCCGACGTCGGAGCTTTTTTCAAGGCATACGACGTCATGCCCCTCGTCGCGCAGCTGCTTTATCGTCGTCAGCCCTGACGGGCCGGCTCCGATCACGCCTACTTTCACAGTTATCTCCTCAAACTTGCTTTGCGGGCTTTGTTAACTTTCTAATACCGCTCTGAGTTGCTTACCAAACAACTCGACGGCTTGGACGGTCAACATCTCATGGTGGGTGCAATCAACCGGATAATCGGTGACATCACCGGTTACATATGGTCGCCAACTTTGTCGAATTGCTCCACTCGGCGCGCTCCGGGTCGCCGAAAATATGGTCAGGTCGCCATCAAACACATCAATCGTGTGCTCGGATCGATATCGAATATTCGCCTTCGTGTTCTTAACGATAAGATCGCGTAGTTCTCCGAAGGGGCAGGCGTGGGGGACCTCAGCATTGATGCCATCCGGCCCCCAGGCATCCTCTAAAGAGTGATCCAGAACTAAAGCATCGTCGTCAATAGGTTCAGCACCATAAATGTTTATTGCGTCATCATGGCTGGCCGCAGCGTCGAGGATTATTAGGCGTCGGACCACATATCCACGACGGCTAAGCTCAATGGCGAGTTCGTGGGCCACGTTTCCGCCAAAGGACCAGCCAAGAATGTTGTACGGACCCCCAGGATAGAATTCTACGAGCCGCTGGGCGTAATCCTTCGCCAGGCTGCGAACCGATCCGGATTCCGAACCAGCACTTTGTGCGTCTTGTTGGATACCGACGATCGGACAATCTAGATATGGTCCCAGTGCACGGTATGGCCAGCTAACGCCGCCGCCGTGATGGATGCAAAACAGCGGAGATCCAGAACCGTTTTGCAGGACCCTGACAGGCGCGAACTCCAACGCACGGCTCGGTGCATCAAGGAGCGAGACGAGGCTTGTCACCGTTGGCGCGTCGAACAATGCGCGCACGTTCAGGTTGGTGTCCAGCGAGGTGTTGATCGCGGCGATGGCTCGCATGGCCAACAGCGAATCCCCACCGAGGTCGAAGAAGGAGTCGTCGATGCTGACGCGTTGGATACCGAGGACTTGGGCATAGATTGTGGCCAGGATTTCTTCGGTTGGGGTGGTCGGGGCTCGATAGCTCTGGGTGCTGGTGTATTCGGGTGCGGGTAAGGCTTTGGTGTCGAGTTTGCCGTTGATCGTCAACGGCAACCGCGCCATCATCACGATCGCGGCGGGCACCATGTATGCCGGCAGCAGGCCAGCCAGTTGCGCGCGCACACCCACCGGATCCGCAGTCCCGGTGACATACCCCACCAACCGCGTATCACCGGGACGGGCTTGGCGGGCGATCACCACCGCTTGGTCGATACCCTCGCAACCGGCCAACACCGCGGCGACCTCGGCTGGCTCCACCCGATGCCCTCGGATCTTGACCTGCTCATCGGCGCGTCCCAAAAATTCCAGCTGCCCATCGAGACCCCAGCGCACCACATCACCGGTGCGATACATCCGCATCCCCGCCGTCTCGAACGGGCATGCCACAAACCGTGATCCGGTCAATCCCGCGCGACCCCAATACCCACAACCCACGCCCGCACCAGCCACATACAACTCACCGGCCACTCCTACCGGAACCGGACGCAACCATCCATCGAGCACAAACACGCCCACGTTGGCCAATGGCACCCCGATGGGGCTTACGCTGCTGTGGGTGTCTTGCTGCACAATGTCGCGGAAGGACACGTGCACCGTGGTCTCGGTAATGCCGTACATGTTGACCAGCCGAGGTGATCGCTGATGGCGGGCCAGCCACGGCGCGATCCGTTGCGGGTCAAGGGCTTCCCCGCCAAAGACGACCGTATCCAGGCTTAGCTGGGCGCTCATCTCATGCTGTGCGGTGTTAGCGGTTTGTAATGCATAAAACGCCGATGGGGTTTGACTGAGTACGTTGACGTGGTGTCCAACCAGTAGCGCATGAAACTCTTCTGGGGAACGCACCACCGAGTCCGGGACGACCACCAGGTGCCCACCGTGTAGCAGCGCGCCCCGTGAAAAAACCCCCCCCCCCCCCCGGGAACGCCCGCCCCCCGCCGCCAGCCCGCCGCCATCCCAGCGACCCCAGCATGCGCCGACTCCGTCTTATGGCCCGGTGCATTCGTCGGGACCAATGCCGCAGCAGCGGCCGACCCCTGCCGGCCAGCCCGGGTGGTCGCCGCCGAGCGGACCCATTCCGGCCGGCTGGAGCGGCACCCCGCCACCGCAGCAACCCGCCGGTCCGACGCCGTGGCACCAGGGCCCCTCACCCCGCACGCGCAATCCGTGGCCCGTCGTGGCTGCCATAGCCATAGGCCTCGTCCTTGTCGTCGGAGGGGTGGGCATCTGGCTGGTGACCCGGCCCAAGCCAAAACCGCCGCCGAAGCCGATATCCGAGGACCGGCTGAGTTCCGTGCTGCTGAGCCCGTCGGAAGTCAACTCGGTGATGGGTTCATCGTCGATGACGCCCGGGAAACCCATCACTTCGATGGATTCCTCATCGCTAACGCTCTCCTTGCCGGACTGCCAAGGAGCGCTGTACACCAGCCAAGCTCCGGTGTACGGCGGCACTGGCTACACCGGGATCAGCGCTTTGGTGTCATCCGAGCCCGGCGACAACTACGACCACTGGGTCAACCAAGCCGCGGTGGCCTTTCCTTCCGCCGACAAAGCCCGCACTTTCGTGCAGAACTCGGCCAACAGGTGGAAGAACTGTGCCGGCAAAACCGTCACCGTCACCAACAAGGGCAAGACGTACCGGTGGACGTTCGCCCAAGTGGAGGGCGCCCCGCCGCGCATTACCGTGGTGGACACCCAGGAAGGCGCTGACGGTTGGGAGTGCCAGCGGGCGATGAGCGTGGCCAACAATGTGGTCGTCGACGTCAACGCTTGTGGCTACAACATCACCGACCAAGGCGGACAGATCGCCGACCAGATCATCGCCAAGGTCAACAAGGGATGACGGATTAGGCCTGCAGGTCCGGTCCCTGCGCGCGCACGTCATCGACCGCCGACATTGCGGCGCGCAACTTGGCCAGCCACTCCTCGGTGTGCTCGCCGACCAGCTTGACCGACCACGCGAGTGCGTCGGCGCGGGATCGGGCCACGCCCGCGTCGACCAGCGTGTCGAGAACCTGGCGTTCCGGCTGCTTCAAGCGTGTCATCACCGGAACAGCGATGTGGGTGAACAGAATTCGTTCGGTGCCGGTTTGCGAGCCAACTTCGACGCCCCAAGAAACCTTGCGCCCGTAGCGATCTTGCGCTTCATCGGCGATGTTCATCCGCTCGGGCCGGGTTTCTTCACGGAATCGCGATACCCGGCCTTCCGAGCGCTCCTTGCTTTCGGCTTCTCCGGAGCTCTCGGGTTCAGCCAGCTTGCCCACGACTGTGATCTCCTCACGGTCGACGATGACCGTGGGGTCGCCAACGAACCAGTCATCGGGCAGTCGTCCGGCGAACCACTCGGCCGCGCCGCTGGCATCGGGTTGCTCGGCCTGCTGCCAGCCCCCGGGGCGCCCGTACCGGCGCCCGTGCATGTGGTGGTGTTTCATGATTACATGATTACATCGTTACAGTGCTAATGGAACACCGTTCACTGCCGGCGAAAGAGACCCGGGAGGTTGTGCTCGCAATGCGGGAAAACCGTTGCTAGTAAGCAGTCACAGTTGTATTTTTGGTTACGAAGCAGGCCCGGAAGCGACCAGTCTCAAGTGCCGGAAGGACGGGGTGAAATCCGGCCGTGTCGGACCCGCGTAGGACGGAGTGCCGACGCCCCCAGGAGTCGCCCGGGCCTGCCCTTATGTGCCGCTAGTGGCGCCGGACGCGGAACAGTTTCGCTTCGCTTTTAACGCCCTTGAGGCGGCGGCCACCGGCGAACGAAAAGTGGAACCCATCGATGTCACCGGAGCCAGTTAAGGCGTCGTGCACCGACTCCGCGACCAACACGCTCCCCGGCCGCGCTACGCCGGTCACCCGGCTTGCCACGTTCACCGGACTGCCGAACCAGTCGCCGGCCCGGCTCACGGCCATACCGGAGGCGACTCCGGCCCGTAGCCGTGGAAAGGCGTCGTCCGTGTCAACCGTCTCGACCAGCTTGAGAACGGTATCCAGCAATGGCGCTGGATCAGGGCAGACCAACATCACCGCGTCGCCGATCGTCTTGATGAATCGCACCGGCGGCGCTGTCAGGTCACGCGCGAGTTCAGCCAGCCCGCTGGCGAGCTGACCCAGCTCCTCGGCAGATACCACCTCACCCAGCTTGGTGAACCCGACCAGGTCGGCGAAGGCAACGGTGACCTGACGTGCACCCGGCAGCGGCTTACCCGCAGCCCGCTCCCCAGCATTGACCGCTTCGGTCTCCATCATGTGCCGCAATTGCATGAACAGCATGTTCTGGATCATGGGACCAAGCAACGGAACCATCTGGCTCACCAGCGCCTTCGACGCCTGTGCGATCTGGAGCTCGGTAACTCCTGGACGCATGATCGCCGACAGCGCGGTGTACCTCATGACCTCAGCGGCGTGGGACAGGCCCTCGGCGAGCACACGCGTGACAAGCACCACCTGATCGGGATGCAGGCCCAGCTCAACGAATTGCTGGGCGTCTGCGGCCGCTTCAACGTCGGCGCGCATGTGCACGATCGCATCCGGGTCGTCCACCCTGGCCAGGCCGATGGCGCGCTGCACCCGCTGCAGCAGCTCCAGGTCAACACCGTGGCTCTCACTGATCTCCCTGGTGGATACATAGGTGCCGTCGTCCCCGACGAGGTGCCGGGTGGCCAGCAGTAGCGGTGGGTTGGTCGCCCGGATCTCTTCGGCGGTGATGCCCTGCTCGAGCAGCCAGTCCACGAGCTCGGCGCGCTCGGCACGCGCGGTGCCCTCAAGTCCGTCGAGTAGATCTTCCTTGTCGGGTTGGTCCATGTGGTCGTCCCTCACTGATGAGCGCCGCTCCTCTCCCCCGCAAGCGGGAGGTACCCCCACATCGCCATGCATATCGTCGCCGGCGCGGGTCATGACACCGGCGGTCGCCGGTGCGCCCACGGTCTGGCGGCTTCGATCTGCGCGGCCAACGAAAGCAGCGTCGCCTCGTCGTAGGGCCGGCCCACGAGCTGCACCGACATTGGCAGGCCGTCGCCGTCGAAGTCCCACGGCACGACGGCGGCGGGCTGGCCGGTCAGATTCCAGACCTGCTGGTAGGGAACCCGTTGCCCGGCGAGCAGCAGGGTCGACACTCCACCCCGGCGTCGGTAGGCGCCGATGCGGGACGGGCCCGTCGCGGTGCCCGGGGTAACAACCACGTCGACATCGTTGAAGATCGACTGGATGCGGATGCTCAGCGACTTTTCCGCAATACGCAGTGCCTCCATCCGCCGGTCGGAGAAGAACGAACCAAGCCGCGCCAGGGCGCGGGTACGCGCTTCGAGGCGCTCCGGATACGCCTGGCCGTCCGCGTCGTCGCTGATACCGCGGAGAAAGCGAGGCAGGTAGTTGGCGTACAGCGCGGCCGGATAATCGGGATCGCGGTCGATGACTTCATGGCCCAGGTCGCGAAGCAACGCCCCCGCCTGCTCGAGCGCTACCAGTTGCGCTGTGCCGCACCTGAGGGGTATCAGGGTTGGAACCTTGGCGCTCAAGGCAATTCGCAGTCGGCCGGGCTCGCGAGCGACCGCGTCGACGAACTGACCTTCGGGGCTGGGCAGCGCTGTCGTCGCGTCGAGGAACAACGCCGCGTCCAGCACCGAACGCGCGATCGGCCCGTTGACGCTCAAGCCCTGCCACGCTCCGTCGTGGGGCTCTAAAGAGATGCGATCGCGTTGCGGTTTCAGCCCGAACAGCCCACACCACGTCGACGGGATGCGAATCGATCCGCCGCCGTCGGATCCCAGTGCCACCGGGGCCAACCCGGCCGCTACCGCGGCGGCACTGCCACCGCTGCTACCGCCGGGGGTGCGAGAGGGGTTCCACGGGTTGCGGGTTGCCCCAAATGTGATCGACTCGGTGAAGGGCATGATCATCAGCTCGGGCACATTGGTCTTGCCGATGATGACCGCGCCGGCCGCGCGCAGTCGGCGGACCACCTCGGCGTCGGAAGTCGCAGCTGGACCGTGCCCGCCGCTGCCGTACGTCGTTACCTCGCCGGCAATGTCGACATCGTCTTTGATGGCGATGGGTACGCCCAGCAGCGGCAGCCGCTCCCCCGCGTCGATGCGTTGCTGAGCGGCCGCTGCTTCCTCGCGGGCGCCGTCGTAGCGCACCACGCGGTAGGCGCGCAGCTCGCTATCCAGGCGCTCAATCCGTTCCAGGTAGACCTCGAGCAGCACCGGCGCGGTGACTTCACCATCGGCCAGCATGCGCGCCTGTGCAGCCGCGCCGGCGAACGCCAGGTCGCTAGGGTCCACTGCCGCAGCGTATCCCGCTGACCGAACCGGCCCGGCCCGCGGGTCCAGTACGGTGGCGGCATGTCCTGCGTGTTCTGTGCGATCGCCGCCGGGGAAGCTCCAGCCATCCGGATCTACGAGGACGACGGCTATCTGGCGATCCTCGACATCCGCCCGTTCACCCGCGGCCACACCTTGGTGCTGCCCAAACGACACACTGTCGACATCACCGACACGCCGGCGCAGACGTTGGCCGACATGATCATCATCGGCCAGCGGATCGCGCGGGCGGCCCGGGCGACCGAACTGGCCGACGCGACCAACATCGCCATCAACGACGGGTCCGCTGCCTTCCAGACGGTGTTCCACATTCACCTGCACGTGCTGCCGCGACGCAATGGCGACAAGCTGTCGGTCGCCAAGGGACTGGTGCTACGGCGAGACCCGGACCGGGAGGCCACCGGACGAATCCTGCGGGAGGCGCTGGTCCAACCGGACCCCACTACGCAAGACTGAGCCCATGGACATATCCCAATGGGTCGAGCAGCGGATTGGAACGCGGCTGCTACGCGTCCACGACGCGATCTACAAAGGCACCAATGGCCGCATCGGACATCGAATCCCTGGGGCACCACCAAGCTTGCTGCTGCACACAACCGGCGCCAAGACCGGCAAGGCGCGGACCACGTCGCTCACCTACGCCCGCGACGGTGATGCGTACCTCATCGTCGCGTCCAAAGGCGGCGATCCTCGATCGCCGGGCTGGTATCACAACCTCACGGCCCACCCGGAAGTCGAAATCAACGTCGGGCCGACACGATTCGCGGTGACAGCGAGGCCGCTGCTGCCCAGCGACGCGGACTACGCGCGGCTCTGGCAGATCGTCAACAAGAACAACGCCAACCGCTACGACGCCTATCAGCGACGGACATCGCGACCAATTCCCGTGGTCGTATTGACCCGCCGCTGAATGTGAGCGGCACACGGCTGGCT
The DNA here is from genome assembly GCF_900232995.1 of Mycobacterium simulans. GTDB lineage: Bacteria > Actinomycetota > Actinomycetes > Mycobacteriales > Mycobacteriaceae > Mycobacterium > Mycobacterium simulans. The sequence goes on along the minus strand of NZ_OCVX01000007.1, from coordinate 886,422 downwards.
CCGCGGTTCCGTTTCACCCAAGCGCGCTGTAATGCATCAGGGCGTCGATGACCAATCCGACGCCCACGACGAGGAAAATGATCCGCACGGTAATCGGACCGTAGCGCGTGAGAAGGCGCACGATCGATCGCTGAATGCGTTTGGCTCGGGTGGTTCGGCGAGTCGACAGGGTAAGGATCACCAGCAGCGGCCAACGCGTCACCGCGCAGTAGACGATGACGATCACCGGCCAGATCGCTGGACGTGGATGCAGCGCCGAAAGCATTGCCAAGCCAGTCAGATACGGCACCGCCGTCGGCGCTTGGCCGAGACCGACTGCCACTCCGACAAATCCGAGCAGCCACGGACGTCGCCGCGTCGCCGCCATCGCCCACCCAGGCGCCGAGGATTGGGCGGTCAAAGGCAAGTAGGCCAGACCGATCAGCACCCCTCCCGCCAGCAGCTCGCCCCAATACCGAACTGCTGGCGTGATGCTGAAGTCGACGAAATGAGTCATGAAGTGAAGCCCGAGCACGGTCAGCAGGCCAAAAATGGTCATGACCGCGAACACACCGGCGATGAAGCTCAACGCGCCGGGAACCGGTGATTGCCGCCTCAGCCGACCGTCGTAAATAACCGCCGAAACCACACCCACGTTGAGCACATTGAGGGAGTCCAGAAACGCCAACCCGGCAAGCGTCAGCATCAAAGCCCCCATGAGTGCGCCTACCGGACCTGGTCCGTGCGGCCGTGAGGTTCCATCGGGCCACCCGAGGCGGCGTCAACGGGCGCCGACAAGGAACCGATCCGATGCGGCGTCGCGGTGATAAACCCAGCGATCACCCAGCCGACACTACGGCCCCGTGGCTGCACCACGCCGGGCCGCCCAGCGCTACCTCGACGAGCTAGACAGCCAGTCGCTGACCAGGCAGATCGATAACGCTTTAGAGCTGCTTGGTCATCGACTTGATGAGAGCGATGAGGCGCAAGCCGCTGCGGTGGCGGTCGGGCACCGGGTGCTCGACTCGATGGACGACAGCTGGTGATCAGCCGCGCTGCGATCTACTGGGCAGACCTCGCCGCGCCCTCCGGCAGCCGACCCGCTAAGCGCCGTCCGGTGTTAGTGATCCAATCCGATCCGTATAACGCCAGTCGACTAACCACGGTGCTGGCCGCCGTCGTCACCTCCAACACGGGGCTGGCGGCCATGCCGGGAACGTGTTCCACCCGCATCTACGACTCGGTTGTCAACGCCACGGCACTCGTCACGCTGAACAAGGACGACCTCATCGATCGAGTCGGCGAGGTACCGCCGAGCCTGATGCAGGAAGTCGACCGCGGGCTTCGTCGCGTACTGGACCTTTGACTTAGATCGAAGGTTTTCTAGATCTAGAGCTAAAGACTGTTTCTGTTGGCGTGCAATAACATCCAGTCAGCTCCGAGGTCGTAGCGCCGGCCGCCTCGGAACGCCGTCCAGCCCGAAGACTTCAGGCACGAGAAGGTAACTACCCTATCTCAAATTCACAACACTGCGGGTCGACACCGGACGTGAGCCGCGATCGACGGTGAGATACGCTGCGTGCCAACATCAGACGCGAGCGATGTGAATGCCCGATGTCCAACGGCTTTCGTCGTGCAACGAGTGCTCTGATCTCGATCATTGCGTTGATGTTGCCCAGCGCCACCGCGCCGGTGTCGGCGACTTCGGTTCAGAGCCCGAACTTGCTGATCAACCCAGGCGCCGAGTTCGGCGACCCATCACTATCGGGATACGGTTCGGTGACTGTGCCGGGGTGGACTGTCACGGGCACACCTACGGTTATCAAATATGGCACGCGGGCCCGTCCGCCGTCGCCATGGGCGTGGCCGGCGCCAACGTTGCCAGCGGCGCTGGGATTTCCTGACTCGAGCAGCGGCCCCCCCGACGGTGGCGTGCAGTTCTTCGGCGGTGGAAACGTCGCCACGTCCACACTCACCCAAGCTGTCGACCTCAGCCGTGCGGCACGCCAGATCGACACCCGGGCGGTGCCATATTCACTAAGTGGATGGTTCGGCGGCTATCTAACCGACCCGTCTGCGGCGTCAGCCACCGTCGACTTCCTGGGGGCGAGCGGACAGCGGCTGGGCGGCGGCAAGGTCGGGCCGGTCACTGTGGGTGATCGCTGGTTGAAGACCGTGCTGCTCAAACGCGAAACGTCCGGAACGATTCCGGCAGGCACCCGTAGCGCAGTTGTGGTCGTGACCTTCACAGACAACAACCCGGTGCCTGGCAGCTACAACGACGCCTACGCCGACAACCTTTCGTTTACTGTTGGCGCTCCACTGCCCGCGCCACCACCGCCCACACCACCGGTGTCGACGGTCGGCGCTCTCGATCACGTATTCATGATCTATTTCGAAAATCATGGTGTGACGGACATCGTCGGCAGCCCCAACGCGCCCTACATCAACAGCCTCATCAGCACCTATGGCTACGGATCGAACTACTACGCCGCAACCCACCCCAGTGACCCGAACTACACTCCGATCCTCGGCGGATCCGATTTCGGGGTTAACTTCAACTGCCCCAAGGACTGTTATGACGAACCCAACCTGGCCGACAACATCGAAGCGGCGGGCAAAACATGGGCTGGCTACGCGCAGTCCATGCCCGCCCCCTGCACTCGCGTGCCCGGGGTCGGCTACGCCACCGACGAGTTGCCATTTCTCGCATTCCACAACATCTTCTCGGACATCCCACGCTGCCAAGCACACGTGTTGCCGCTGACGCGGATGGCCACCGATCTCGCCTCAGTCGCGACCACCCCGAACTTCGTGTGGTGGGCCGCGGATGAGACCTACAACATGGAAGGCGACAATCCTGTTCTGTTCGCGCTCAGCCAAATCGGGGATCATCAATACGATGTCACGGCGGGCGACACGTTCCTCGCAGACACACTCCCCACGATCCTGAACTCTCCCGCATTCCAAACGCGGCGCTGTGCTGTTTTCATCACCTGGGACGAGGACTACGACAACCTGTCGCTGGGCATCGACAACCAAGGCAACCACATCCCTATGATCGTCATCCCGTCACCAAATTCCGGGATGCGCCAGGGCCACTTCGTTGCCCCAAACTACAACAATCACTACAGCCTGCTGCGCACCATCGAAGACGCCCTCCAGCTGCCCCGACTCACCCAGAATGACCGGTTCGCCCAACCCATGAACCAATACTGGCCATAGTGAGCTCGCACGGATCTGGACCTCGCCCGGCCACCGATGTGCCGTCTGCGCCAGCTCAATAGTCCTCGAGGTTGATCGAGTTCACGACGCGGTCGAACTCCTCCTGGGGTATCGGCTCACCACCGGGGATGTTGTCGCTGACCAACCATTGGTTGCGCTCGACGAAGCCGTTGAATTCGGCCTGGTAGTTGGCGAAACCGCGCTGGTAATCAGTGCCGGCCAGCTTCAGCTCGCCAGCGAGGATATAGGCGCCCAGCAGTGCGACACTGGTCCCTTGCCCCGACAGCGGCGAACAGCAATACCCGGCGTCGCCAACCAGCGCCACCCGGCCCTTCGACCAGCTATCCATCGTGATCTGTGACATCTCGTCGAAGTAGAAATCCGGCGCGTTCCGCATGTAATACAGCAGTTGCGCGCGTACCCAGCCGTCTTCGGCCATCCGTCGTTCCAGTTCGGCGAACTGCGCGTCGGTGTCGCGGTAATCGATGCGCAGTTCGGTGTCCATGAAGGCCAACGCGGCCCGGGCCTCGGCATTGTCGCGCGCGCTGTAAACGCCGGCCATGGTGGTGTCGCCGTAGTGCCACTTCTGCCAGTAGTCCAGCTCCAGGAAGTTCGGCACGGTAAAGATCGCCGCGTGAGTGCCGAGCCTCCTGATGAATTGCTCCTCCGGGCCGAAAACCAGGCTGCGCACATTGGAATGCAAACCGTCGGCGCCGAGCACGAAGTCGAAGCTGCGGGCCGCAGCGCGCTCGAACGTCACCGTGACCGAGGTGCCGTCGTCTTCCAACGCCGCAATGCTGTCATCGAACAGATACTCGGTATCCGGTTGGGTTGCGCCATAAAGCAATTCGACGAGATCATCACGCAGCAGCTCGATGTCGGGGTTGTCGATCGGACCACCGGTCGGCGTGGATTCGGTGTCCCGGGATAGCTCATTGCCGTCGCGGTCGACGACGGATGCGCCGCGAATCCCGGTCTTCTTGGCCTCGGCGGCTTGAAGCAGCCCCATGCGTTCCAGCACCGTCAGCGCCGGCCCGCGCACATCGATCGCTTGGCCACCCGGCCGCAGGCCGGCATGGCGCTCCACAGCGGTAACCGAATAGCCGTACTGCCCAAGCCAATACGCCACCGTCAGACCGGCCACGCTGGCACCGGATACCAGAACCGTCCGTGTCAATTGATCCCTGCCCGCTTCTTGGCTTCGGTGAAAATGTCGTCGAGCATTGCCGGAGTCAACCTACCGGTGAACATGTTCTGCTGGCTCGGGTGGTAGCAACCTAGCAATCGCACACCCGACGGCAAGTCAGCCACGACGCCGTGGCCGAACTTCGGCTTGCGCCCCCCGGCCGTCCGGGCCAGGCCCGGGAGGCCTAACGCGACCTGCCAGGCGAACCCGCCAAGCGCAACGATCACCCGGACCTCATCGGCCACCAGGCGCCATTCGGCGTCCAGCCACGGCGAGCAGGTGAGGCGCTCGGCCGGCGTCGGCGCGTTGGCCGGGGGCGCGCACCGCACGGGCGCCACGATGCGAATCTGGTTGGCCCGCAAGCCGTCTGCGGCATCGATGCTGATCGGTTGGTTCACCAACCCGGCCCGATACAGTGCCGCGTACAGCTGGTCCCCGGACCGGTCGCCGGTGAACATCCGTCCAGTCCGATTGGCGCCGTGCGCGGCCGGGGCCAGACCGACGATCAGGAGCCACGGCCGCTCAGATCCCCAGCCGGGCACCGGGCGGCCCCAGTACGGCTGATCGGCAAACGCTCGGCGCTTGGTGACGGCGACGTCCTCCCGCCAGGTGACCAGCCGGGGGCAGGCGCGGCACACGCTGATCACCGCGTCGAGTTCCGAAATCGAGCGCGCTTGTCGCGCCAGCGTCACGACCTGCGCGGCGTCGGCAGCCACCGGGGTCTGCGCCGTCGCCGGATCACCCGGCCAGCCGGTACCGGGCGCGACCGGGGAACCGAACGTCTGGCCGGTATTGGGATGCGTGAGCACACGAACATCCTGCCCGCAAAAATCGCTGCCAGGCCACCGCCGCGAAATTCGGTGGTTTCCTACACTGGCTTGGCGTTAGATTCGGCGGCGATATCCATGCGCACTAACAGCCGCGTCCCGGCATTTCTGGTCCTTTTCGCCACGCTGATGGCGTGTGCGGGCAACGGCATCTCAATAGTCGCCTTCCCGTGGCTGGTGTTACAGCGCGAGGGCAGTGCCGGACAGGCGTCGATCGTGGCCGGCGCGACGATGCTGCCGCTGCTGTTCTCCACGCTGGTCGCGGGCACCGCCGTCGACTACTTCGGGCGTCGCTGGGTGTCCATGGTGTCCGACGCCCTATCCGGAGCGTCGGTGGCCGCAATCCCGCTCGTGGCGTGGGCGTTTGGCGCCGACGCGGTCAACCTGGTGGTACTGGCGACGCTGGCCGCTCTTTCGGCCGCGTTTGACCCGGCCGGGATAACCGCCCGTCAGTCGATGCTGCCCGAGGCGGCCGCCCGGGCGGGCTGGTCACTGGACCGGGTCAACAGCAGCTACGAGGCGATAATCAACCTGGCCTTTGTGGTCGGTCCGGGCGTCGGCGGCTTGATGATCGCAACGGTCGGCGGCATCAACACGATGTGGATCACGGCGGGGGCATTCGGGTTGTCCATCCTTGCGATTGCCGCGTTGCGGCTCGAGGGAGCGGGCAAGCCGCACCACACGACCCGGCCCGACGGGCTGGTGTCCGGAGTCGCTCAGGGGCTGCGTTTCGTGTGGAGCTTGCGGGTCCTGCGTGCGCTGGCGCTGATCGACCTGGCCGTGACCGCGCTTTATCTGCCCATGGAGAGCGTGCTTTTCCCGAAGTACTTCACCGACCGGCAGCAACCGGCGCAACTGGGCTCGGTGTTGATGGCGCTGTCCATCGGCGGCCTGGCCGGCGCGCTCGGCTACGCGCCGCTGGCGAAGCACCTGCCGCGGCGCACCATCATGCTGACCGCGGTGCTCACCCTCGGGCTGGCGACGGCTGGGATCGCACTGCTGCCGCCGTTGCCCGTCATCCTGGCGATGTGCGCGATGATCGGCCTGGTCTACGGGCCAATCCAGCCGATCTACAACTACGTCATGCAGACCCGGGCCCCGCATTATCTGCGTGGCCGAGTGGTTGGGGTGATGGCGTCGCTGGCCTATGCCGCGGGTCCGTTGGGGTTGCTGCTGGCCGGTCCGCTGACCGACGCGGCCGGGTTGAAGGCAACGTTCTTCGCATTGGCGCTGCCGATCCTGGTCGCCGGCCTGATCTGTGCCCGGCTGACGTCGCTGCACGAACTCGACCGCGAACCGGAGTTCGCGGTCGACTCGTAGGATCGGCCCGGTGGACGTATTGGCGGGGCTGATTGCCGAGTTGCCGGAAGGGCTGGTGGTTACCGATCCAGCGGTGACCGAGGGCTACCGGCAAGACCGCGCGTTTGATCCGTCGGCGGGCAAACCGCTAGCCGTGGTCCGGCCGAGGCGCACCGAAGAGGTGCAGACGGTGCTGCGGTGGGCTTCCGCCCACAGGGTGCCGGTGGTCACGCGGGGCGCCGGCAGCGGCCTGTCGGGCGGCGCGACCGCGCTGGACAACGGGATCGTGCTGTCGACGGAAAAGATGCGCGACATCACCGTCGACCCAGTCACCCGCACCGCGGTATGCCAGCCTGGGCTGTTCAACGCCGAGGTGAAGCAGGCCGCCGCCGACCACGGTCTGTGGTATCCGCCCGATCCGTCGTCGTTCGACATCTGCAGCATCGGCGGCAACATCGCCACCAACGCCGGCGGGTTGTGCTGCGTGAAGTACGGCGTCACCACCGACTATGTGCTGGGCATGCAGGTGGTGCTGGCCGACGGCACCGCGGTCCGGTTGGGTGGCCCACGTTTGAAGGACGTGGCGGGGCTCTCGCTGACCAAACTCTTCGTCGGCAGCGAGGGCACGCTGGGCGTCATCACGGAAGTGACGCTGCGGCTGATACCCGCGCAAAATGCGTCGAGCATTGTGGTGGCCAGCTTCGCCTCGGTCCGGGCCGCGATCGATGCCGTGCTCGGGGTTACCGCGCGGCTACGTCCCTCGATGCTGGAGTTCATGGATTCGGTAGCGATCAACGCTGTCGAGGACACGATGCGAATGGACCTGGACCGCACTGCGGCCGCGATGCTGGTGGCTGGCTCCGACGAACGTGGGCGGGCGGGCAGTCAGGACGCCGAACTGATGGCCGCGGTGTTCGCCGAAAACGGTGCGACAGAAGTGTTTTCCACCGACGATCCCGACGAAGGCGAGGCATTCGTGGCCGCGCGCCGGTTCTGCATCCCGGCGGTTGAAAGTAAGGGATCGCTATTGCTCGAAGATGTCGGGGTGCCGCTGCCCGCATTGGGCGAGCTGGTGGCCGGAATCGCGCGAATCGCTTCGGAGCGTGACCTGATGATCTCAGTGATCGCCCACGCCGGCGATGGCAATACCCATCCGCTGCTGGTGTATGACCCGTCCGACGCCGCGATGGTGGAGCGCGCGCATGTCGCGTACGGCGAGATCATGGATTTGGCCGTGGGGCTGGGCGGCACGATCACCGGCGAGCATGGGGTCGGGCGGCTGAAGCGGCCGTGGTTGGCCGGCTATCTGGGCCCTGAGGTCATGGACCTGAACCGGCGGATCAAGCAGGCCCTGGACCCGTTGGGCATCCTGAACCCGGGCAGCGGGATCTAGCTGCTGGCGTCGAGTGTGCGCTTAGGGCTTTCAGTGTGAAATGAGGGCGAGAAATCCAGCGAAATCTCGCCGCGAGTACACACCCGAAGCCATGAACGCACACTCGATGCGGAACGGGCGTAGGTATGTTGACATCTCGACGATGGTGTCGTACGAATAAGACATGTCGGTAGCTTTGTCTCGCGATGTTCTGTGTAATTTTCAGCTCGCCACCGCGGACACCTGGCCGAATCCCTGGCCGATGTACAAGGCGCTGCGCGATCACGACCCGGTGCACCATGTCATCCCGCCCGGGCGTCCCGAGCACGACTATTACGTGCTGTCGCGGCACAGCGACGTGTGGTCCGCGGCTCGGGACCACGAGACGTTCTCATCGGCGCAGGGCTTGACCGTCAATTACGGCGAGCTGGAAATGATTGGGCTGCAAGATAACCCGCCGATGGTGATGCAGGACCCCCCGGTACACACCGAGTTTCGCAAGCTGGTGTCCCGCGGCTTTACCCCGCGACAAGTCGAGGCGGTCGAGCCGAAAGTGCGCGAGTTCGTCGTCGAGCGGATCGAGACGCTGCGCGCGGGCGGCGGCGGCGATATTGTCACCGAACTGTTCAAGCCACTGCCGTCGATGGTGGTCGCGCACTATCTCGGTGTCCCCGAAGCAGACCGGGTCCAGTTCGACGGCTGGACCCAGGCCATCGTCGCCGCGAATACGGTTGAGGGTGCCGTCGCCGGCGCACAGGACACTGTCGAGGACGCGGTCGGGTCGATGATGGCCTACTTCAGCGCGCTGATCGAGCGACGCCGTACCGCACCCGCGGACGACACCATTTCGCACCTGGTCGCGGCCGGGGTGGGCGCCGACGGCGACATCGCCGGCGTGCTGTCGATACTTGCGTTCACCTTCACGATGGTCACCGGCGGCAACGACACCGTCACCGGCATGCTCGGCAGCTCGATGCCGATGCTGCACCAACGGCCCGACCAGCGCCAGCTGCTGGTCGACAACCCCGAACGCATCCCCGACGCGGTTGAGGAACTGCTGCGGCTGACCTCGCCGGTGCAGGGGCTGGCGCGCACGGTCACACGCGACGTGACAATTGGTGACATCACCGTCCCGGCGGGTCGCAAGGTGTTGCTGTTATATGGGTCGGCCAACCACGACGAACGCCAATATGGGCCGGACGCAGCCGAACTCGATGTGAACCGGCGCCCCCGCAACATTCTGACTTTCAGCCATGGTGCACATCACTGTTTGGGTGCGGCCGCGGCGCGTATGCAATCCCGGGTTGCGCTGACCGAGCTGCTGGCCCGCTGCCCGGACTTCGAAGTCGACGAGTCGCGCATCGTGTGGGCGGGCGGCAGCTATGTCCGGCGCCCGTTGTCGGTGCCGATCCGGGTCCGGTCCTGATGCCGGGTAACGACTGGCTGGCCGCGCACCGCACCGAGGCGGCTGCGGACCGGATACTCGATGCGGCCGAGCGGCTCTACACCGATCGTGATCCGGCTACGATCGGCATGAATGAGATCGCAAGTGCCGCAGGCTGTTCCCGTGCGACGCTGTATCGGTACTTCGAGAGCCGAGAGGCGCTGCGAACGGCTTACGTGCATCGCGAGTCGCGCCGGCTGGGTCGCGAGATCTTGCAGCGGATCGCTCATGTTGAGGACTCGCGCCAACGGCTCATCGCCGGCATCACCGCCACCTTGGGGATGGTTCGCGAGAACCCGGCATTGGCGGCGTGGTTCGACTCAACCCGCCTGCCGATCGGCGGCGAGATGGCGGGGCAGTCCGCGGTGATCACCGCCTTGGCCGCCGGCTTTCTGAGCTCTCTTGGGCCCGACGACCCAGCCACTGTCGAACGACGAGCTCGATGGGCGGTGCGAGTGATCATCTCCCTGCTGATGTTCCCCGGCCGTGACGAAACCGACGAGCGGGCAATGGTCGAGGAGTTCGTCGTCCCGATCCTGACGCCGACGCCCGCCCGACGGGCGACCTAATCTTGTCGCGTGGCAATTGCCGCGACGATTTCGCCGGCGCGCACCGCCACGTTCGACAACAATGAGGACGCGAGGCCATGCGTGTGCTCAACCGACCCATTGAGGTAGATATCTCCCGGCGCTCCCGATTTGGGGACCAAACGGTAGTCTCGCGTGACAGCCGGCCGCCCCTCGGAGTCGAACTCATAGCGGCCAGCCAAATCTCCCAGGAATCCTCGGATGTCCACCGGCGTATAGCCCGTTGCATAAACAACCGCGTCGCAGTCCAGGGTCTGCTGCCGGTGCGTGGTCAGGTGAGATATCTTCAGCCGCACCCGATCCGGATATTCTTGGGCGCCGGTGATTTCGGAGGCGTTGTGCATGATGAGGCGTCGATTACCTGACACCCGCTCGGAATACTCGCGGGAATAGAGGTCGTCGAGCAGTTGCGGATCAACGGCCGAATAATTGGTTGACCGGTGGTAGTCGAGCAGTCGCTGACGCAGCGGTTGGTCGGCAGCATAGAAATCGTCAACGGCCGAGGGGTCGAAAATTCGATTCGCAAAAGGATTGTCGTCGGCCACGCTGTAGCCGTATCGGGTGAAGACCGCATGCACCTGCGCCTGCTGGTAGGTGTCGTGCAGGTAGCCGACCACCTCCGCCGCGCTTTGACCCGCACCGACAACTGCGAATCGCCTTGGGGCGGCGGCATTCAGCGTCGCGAGACCATTAAGCAGCGTGTGGCTATGCCACTGTCGGGCAGTTTCGGAAACACCCTCGGGCAGCACGGGCCGCAGACCCGTCCCCAACACCAATGTCCGTGCGTGAATCAACCACTCGGGATCCGTCCGCACCACAAAGCCTGGTTCGCCGCTAGTCACCTCGACGACGCGATGTCCATAGCGGACATCGGCGGCCACACGGCACGCGGCCCACTCGAGATAGTGGTGGAATTCCACCCGGCTGGGAAACAACGTGTGCCGGCCGATGAACTCGACGATCCGGTCGCATTCGCTCAGGTAGTTTACAAACGTGAAGTCGCTCTTTGGGTTTCGGAGAGTCACCAGGTCTTTGAGGAACGGCACCTGCATGCGTGCGCTCGGCAGCAACATGCCCCGGTGCCAACTGAATCTCGGCTGGGTCTCTGCGAACACCGCGTGCATGCTGCGCTCATCCAGCGCGATCGCCAACGCGAGATTCGACGGCCCGAAGCCGATACCGAGCAAATCCGTTCGTTCAGGAGTGGACATGAGAACGCGTCAACCGTTCCAGATAGCGTTCACGCACCATGTCCCGGTTAATCAGGACGACGAAATCGGCCATGTCGAAATCGGCATCGTAGGAGGGTTCTCCGCAGATCATCCCACCGATTCGCAGGGAGCCCTGCACCATCGGCGGTATCCGCACGCGTCCGGGGTCAGGCAACTCGGACAGGCTTAATCCGTTGACCTGAACTGGGTTTCGCGGCATCACTCGGTACTGGGCGGGCGCAGGCTGAGTACCGAACGCCGCGTCGCGCACGCCTCGCACCAACGCGCCCCGCCGGTACCCGCCTTCCATTTGAACCGACAGGCACCCGATCCCCCATTCATAGCCGGTGATTTCCTGATACCACAGTATTGCGGCCCACAGTAGACCCATCACAGCGCCCGTGCGGTGTTCGGCATGCACACTCGCGCGACCAAGTTCGACGAGCTTGGGGCGCAACTGATTCAGGCCACCGATATCGAAAATGGTGTCGGCGAACAGTCCACCCGCGGCCCGGGCGCCGTCGGGCGGCAGCAGCCGGTAGCAGCCGACGATCTGTCCGCTCGTCTCGTCCCTGGCCAACAGATGATCGCTGTGCGGATCGAACTGGTCGACATCGATCATTTCCCCGGTCAGCGGCCCGCGGGTGGCACGCGGCAGCGCCGCCCCCAGCTCTTCGGCAAATACCTGGTAGCGCAGCCGCTGCGCGGCTTCGATGTCGGCGGGGTCGGTGGAGATCATGACGCTGTAGCGGCCGGTAGCGGTCGCCGGGATCAGGATTGCGTCACCCACCATGTTATTCGGAGACTACCCGCTGGCGGTGCCCGCCGACCCCGATCAGGATGGCCGCGCCCACCGCGGCGACGGTCGCGGCGAATGCGGCGGCCACCAAGGCCGCCTGCATGCCGTCGGCGCTTGCCTGCCGGGCCACCCGCGCGATCGCCGGCAGCGCCGGCCTCACGTCGTCGGGCAGGAACTCGAGCACCCGCAGGCCCGCGCCGGCGGACAATCGGTCGGCGAGTTGGCGAACCGGGCCTGGGGCGACGCCGTGCAGCTTGGCAAGTCCGTCGGCGGCGCCGTTGGCCGCATGCCGGCTGAACAGTGCCCCAAGGCCGGCGACGCCGGCTAGGATGCCGACCTGACGGATCGTGCTCACCGTTCCGGTGGCCATCCCGGCGTCGGCGACCGGTACGAATTGCAAAGCGATGTCGGAAGTCAACGCGAACAGGCCACCCAGACCCAGTCCGGCCACGATGGAACCACCGATGAAGTGTGTCCATTGAGTGTTCTCGGTGACCCCTGTCATTAGCCATAGCCCGACCGCGATCAACACGGCGCCACCGGGTATCGACATCCAGGCCGGAAAGTGGGGCGCGGCGGTCATGGCGAGCGGGGCGCCCAGCACGCATGCGATGGTCAGCGGGAGCGCTCGCAGCCCGGCCTGAAATGGGCTGTATCCCAAGGTGTTCATGAAATACAGCGCGAGGTAGTTGGTCGAGGCGATCAGTGTTCCGGCCGCCGCGAACGCCGCGAGCGATACCCCGGCGAAACCGGGTCGGCGCACCACCCGCAGGTCGAGCATGGGAGCGCTCACGCGTGCTTCCCACGAGCCGAACAGCAGCAGGGACAAGACGCAGAACACGCTCAGCCCGACGATCAGCGGGCTGGTCCAACCACGGTGATTGCCTTCGATCAACACATACGTGCCGGCGAACAGCGCGGCCGTCAACACGGCCGTACCGACCAAGTCGAGCGGGCGGTCTTGCGGCGCACGGGATTCCGGCACGAACCACACCGCGATCGCCAGCGCGACCAATCCGATCGGCACGTTGATCAGAAAGATCGACTGCCAGCCGAAGGCTCCCACCAATGCGCCACCGAGCAGCGGCCCGACGGCGGCGCCCGCTCCCATGACGCCACCGTAGATCGCGATCGCTACGCCCCTGCCGCGCTGTTCGGGGTAGGCCGCGGCCACAATCGGCAGTGAGACGCCAAGCAAGACTGCCCCGCCCGCGCCCTGCAGCGCCCGGCAAGCGTTCAGCACCTCGATGCTGCCGGCCAATGCGCAGCCCGCCGAAGCGAGCGTGAACACCGTCATTCCGGCCAGGAAGAGGCGTCGCCGCCCAAGCCGGTCGCCCAACGTGGCCGCCGTGAGCAACAGGCCCGCCATGGGCAGCGCGTACGCGTCTACTACCCACTGCAATCCACTGAGCTCGGCGTCCAGCGATGCCTGAATGTTGGCAAGCGCAGCCGACACGATGGTCATGTCGAGCAACAACATGAAGACCGCGAGGCAAACCGCTATCAGCGTGAGGCGAGGGGTCCGCGGCCTGCCCACTAAGTCAAGCCCGTCTAATCGGCCTTGACGCGCGTGAAGCGGTGTAACAGCCAAGCCAATGGAATGGTGATCGCCATCGTCGCGACAAAGAGGTACAGCATCGAGCCGGTGTACACGTGTGCTCGGACCACATAAACCATGGCGAATTCCATCGTCACCAGATGGATCAAGAAGATCTCGTATGAGATTTCACCGAGCCACACCATCGGTCGGCTGGCCAGCAGCCGCCAATACCAGCCCTGGTCGCCCAAGGCCAGCGGCGCCACTGCCAGCGCGGCAATCACGGCATAGAAGCCCGTCTTGACCAGCGCCTCGCTAAGTGTCGCCGGCGATGTGGTAGGCGCCCCGGCGATCGGAGTGGAGACGATGAAGTAGCTGATGATCGCCAGCGGAATGGCCGCAAACGCGTAGCAGCGCACACCCATGGCCTGCAACACGGCCAGCATCATGCCGCCGAGGAACCAGGCGAGATAGGTAGGTAGCCACAATCGGGCGCCGTCGGGAAACCAGTGATCGGTGTGCACCAGGATCAACCAAACCGGGCTGATTAGCGTCAGCCCCACCAATGCGCCCAACAGCAACCTGGGCTGCCAGCGTCGCCGACTTATCAGGACCAGCAGTAGGTACGCCAACAGCGGCAGCGACACGTAGAAGGCGGCCTCCACCGCCAGGCTCCACATCTGGGTGAGGCCCTGATGCAGATAGGAACCCAAATAGCCGTCGGTGTAGATCTGGGTCAAGGTAAGGTTGCGGATCAGTCCCACCCAGCTATGCCCGGGGTTTGGTCCCGCCTCCCGAAAGTGGTACAGGACATAGGCGAACAGCACGGTGATGATGTAGGCAGGCATGATGCGCCGAACCCGGTGCCACGCATAGCGACTCAGTGAAGGTGGCGGACCGCCCGTGGCCGCCGACTTCACCCACGGGCGGAACAGCAGGAAACCCGAGAGCACGAAAAAGATCGGCACGCCGATCTCCAACCGGGCACCGACCAGGCCCCAATAGCCGTGGGTGTACTTGCCGGTGGTGTAAGCCGCGTGAGTGCCGACGACCAGAAGCGCGGCGACGGCCCGGATTCCGGTCAGCGACGCCACCCGGTCCACGTGCGCGGTTTGCTCGAGTCCGCCTTGGGCGTCTCGTTCCTCGGACAGGGTCATCCGGCACGGCTCCGGCGGGGTTTGCCTGCCCGGTCTGGCCGCAAGTTGATCAGAACACCCGAAATCCGGGTCTTTTCAAGCTTTTTCAGTGCCGCTTTGGGCAGTTTGGCCGGCAGTTCCACCAGTGAGGAGTCCGGTCCGATGCTGATATGGCCGAAATCGCTGCGATGCAAACCTCCCTCGTTGGCGATGGCGCCGACGATTGCGCCCGGACCGATCTTGTGCCGCTTGCCGACGGAGACCCGGTATGTGGTGAACTCCGGCTTACGCCTAGGCTTTTCGGGTCGGTCCTCGCGGCTTCGCTTTTCCGGTCGCCGCGGCGACGGGTCGGGTGCTAGTAGGAATTCCTCGCCATCGCGTGACTGCAACGCCAGCGCCGCCGCGATATCGGCCATCGGGACATTGTGCTCACGTTCATAGTCCTCGATCAGCCTGCGGAACAGCTCGATTCCCGGACTGCCGAGCGCGCCGGTGATGGAATCGGCGAATTTTGCCACCCGCTGGGCATTGACGTCCTCAACCGTGGGCAGCTCAGTTTCGGTAAGCGTTTGCCGGGTGGCCTTTTCGATCGCGTTGAGCAGGTGACGCTCCCGCGGCGAGACGAACAACAGCGCGGATCCCGAGCGCCCGGCCCTGCCGGTGCGGCCGATCCGGTGCACGTAGGACTCGGTGTCGTGCGGGATGTCGTAGTTGAGCACATGCGAGATCCGCTCGACGTCGAGCCCCCGGGCCGCCACGTCCGTGGCGACCAGTATGTCGATGGAGCCTTCTCGCAGTGCTGCAATGGTCCGTTCGCGCTGCGCCTGCGGGATGTCGCCGTTGATGGCTGAGGCGGAAAACCCTCGGGCACGCAGCCTTTCGGCAACTTCCTCGGTCGCCTGCTTGGTTCTTACGAAGACGATCATCGCCTCGAACGGCTCGACTTCCAGTACTCGAGTGAGCGCATCCATCTTGCGTGGCCCCGCCACTTGCATGTACCGCTGCGAAATATTCTCGGCGGTAGCTGTTTTCGCCTCTGCCGTGACTTCGAACGGGTCATGCAGATACTGAGCGGTGATCTTGCGGATCGCGGCAGGCATGGTTGCCGAAAACAGCGCGACCTGTTTGTATTCCGGGGTTTCGGACAGGATGCGGTCGACGTCGTCGGCGAAACCCATGGCGAGCATCTCGTCGGCCTCATCGAGCACCAGGTAGTCCACCCGCGATAAGTCCAGCGTCCCGCGTTCTAGGTGATCGATGACCCGGCCGGGGGTTCCAACCACCACCTGCGCCCCGCGTCGCAGCCCGGCCAGTTGCACCCCGTAGGACGATCCGCCGTAGATTGGCAGGACGTTGAGCTGCCGCAGGTGGGCCCCGTAGCGGCTGAACGCCTCGGCCACCTGCAGCGCCAGCTCACGGGTCGGCGCGAGCACCAATGCTTGGGTGGCCTTGCTGGTCGTGTCAATTCTGGACAGGATCGGGATCGCGAAAGCCGCCGTCTTGCCGGTGCCGGTCTGCGCCAGCCCCACCACATCCGAGCCTGCCATGAGCGCCGGGATCGTGGCGGCCTGAATCGCCGTCGGCGATTCGTAACCGACTTCACCGACCGCCCGCAAGACGCGCGGATGAATCTGCAGGTCGGCAAATGTCACAGGGGACGCCGCAGGCGAGTTGTCCGAGATGGCCATTTGGACATCGAGTCTACGGGCGGTGCCGGGCCTGGCAGCGCAGGGCGCGGCGGGTGGCCCGCCCGCTGGGCGAGCGCGCGTGTCTGTACACCGACACGCCGCGTCGGCCGTACAACTGCGCACCCTCGCGACGGTGATCGCGATTGCACGGCCGCGCCTGCCACACCCGCGGGGCCGATGGCGGTACGGTGCGCGATGTGTGGTCGCTACCCCGCCGCGCCCGGCCGCTGAGCGTGGCCGCTGTTTTGGTCGCCACGATGTTGACGGGCTGCGGTTCCGGAGACTCCACCGTCGCTAAGACGCCGACGGCCACGCCGATCACACCGACAGCTCCCGCCAACGCACCCGACGCCACGCCCGGACCGCCGTCGGCGACGGCCGCACCGCCCAGCAGCAGCACAGCGCCGGTCGATCCGTGCGCCGTCAACCTCGCCTCGCCCACCATCGCGAAAGTCGTCTCGGAGTTGCCTCGGGACCCGCGCAGCGAGCAGCCGTGGAATCCCGAACCGCTGGCCGGCAACTACAACGAGTGCGCTCAGTTGTCCGCGGTGATTATCAAGGCCAACACCAACGCCCTCAACCCCAGCACCCGCGCGGTGCTGTTCCATCTGGGCCGCTACATTCCGCAGGGCGTGCCAGACACCTACGGATTCAACGGCATTGACACCTCACAGTGCAATGGCGACACGGTGGCGCTGACGTACCCCAGCGGCATCCATGGCTTGAATGGCGATGTGAAGTTCCACTGGAACGGCAGCGGGGTCGAACTGATCGGCAACACCACCCGCGGCTGACGGCCCGCTACCCGTCGGCGCGAACAGCGCGGCACGCAACGACATCGGGAATGTGGCGCTCTGCGAGTTCGTAATCGGCGTCGTCGTGGAGGACGACTAGGCCCGTGGCCGCGGCCGTGCCGCAGATCAGCAGATCCACGACCGACAGGGCACGCACCACCGGGCGCCCAGCCAACCCTCGTAGTCCTCCGCCTGCTCGCGGGACCGGGCCAGCGCTTCGTCGTCGAGGTCGATCTGTGTCTCGTTGTTCGCTGCGGTCGATGCTGGGCTCGTGGACGCATGACATTGCGAACGACCGGATTTGTCGGTCCTCTCCCCTACAGTGGCTGCTGTGTTCGTCACCGGCGACAACATCGTCTACAGCGCTTCGGATCTCGCGGCCGCGGCCCGGTGCGAGTACGCGCTGCTCAGGGATTTCGACGCGAAGCTGGGCCGAGGTCCCGCGGTCTCGGGCGACGACGAACTGTTCGCACGCACCGCGGCTCTCGGTACCGAGCACGAGCGGCGCCGGCTCGGCCAGCTGCGCGACCAGTTCGGCGATGCGGTTGCGGTGATTGGTCGCCCGGCATACTCGGTCGACGGGCTAACGGCTGCGGCCGAGGCGACGCAGCGCGCCATCGCCCGGTGCGCGCCCGTGGTGTATCAGGCCGCCATGTTCGACGGCCGCTTCGTCGGCTTCGCCGACTTCCTGATCCGAGATGGTGAGCAATATCGGGTCGCCGACACCAAGCTGGCCCGGTCGGCCAAGGCGACCGCGTTGTTGCAGCTTGCGGCCTATGCCGATGCGCTGGCGCGCGCGGGCGTGGCGGTGGCATCCGAGGCCGAGCTCGAGCTTGGCGACGGCACCGTGGTGCGCTACCGCGTCGGCGATCTGGTCCCGGTCTATCGGTCCCAGCGCGAGCGCTTGCAGCGCCTCCTCGACGATCACTACGCCGCCGGCAGGGCGGTCCGCTGGGACGACGACCGGGTTGGGGCCTGCTTTCGTTGTGAGCTCTGCAGTGAACAGTTGCGCGCGGCCGACGATCTGCTGTTGGTCGCCGGCATGCGAGTGACCCAGCGGGAGAAGCTCATTGACTCCGGCATCACCACGATCGGGGAACTGGCCGGCAATAACCGGCCGGTTCCCGGCCTGACGAGCGGTGCGCTGGACAAACTTGCCGCACAGGCAAGACTGCAAGTGCGGCAACGTGATACGGGTATTCCGCAGTTCGAGATCGCCGACCCGCAGCCGCTGGCACTATTGCCCGAGCCCAACGCCGGTGACCTGTTCTTCGACTTCGAGGGTGATCCGCTGTGGACCGCCGACGGCAAGCACTGGGGCCTGGAATATCTGTTCGGTGTGTTGGATGCGACGGGGGCCTTCCGCCCGTTGTGGGCACACAACCTGGTCGCCGAACGCAAGGCGCTGACCGACTTCCTGGCCGTGGTGGCCAAGCGCCGTAGGCGCCACCCCAACATGCACATCTACCATTACGCGCCGTATGAGAAGACCGCGCTGTTGCGGCTGGCCGGGCGGTACGGCGTCGGCGAGGACGAGGTCGACGACTTGCTGCGCAATGGGGTGTTGGTCGACTTGTATCCGTTGGTGCGCAAGAGCATTCGGGTCGGCGCCGAGTCGGTCAGCCTCAAGGCGCTGGAGCCGCTCTACATGGGGACACAGCTGCGCTGCGGGGACGTCGCCACCGCCACCGACTCGATCACGTCCTATGCCCGCTACTGCGAACTGATCGGTCAAGGGCGCCATGACGAGGCCGCAACCGTGCTCAAGGAAATCGAGAACTACAACCATTACGACTGCCGGTCCACCCGCGCGCTGCGTGACTGGCTCGTCATGCGCGCTTGGGAATCCGGCGTCACACCGGTCGGCGTGCAGCCGGTTGCCGACGGCGAGCCCGTCGACGACCATGACCCGTTGACGTTGACGTTGTCGGCATTCACCGGTGACGCGGCCGCTGCAGAGCGGACCCCGGAACAGGCGGCGGTCGCTCTGGTGGCGGCGGCCCGCGGCTATCATCGACGTGAGGACAAGCCGTTCTGGTGGGCGCATTTCGATCGGCTGAATTATCCCGTCGACGAATGGTCAGACAACACAGACGTTTTCGTCGTCATCGACGCCGAGGTCGCCGTTGACTGGCATAAGCCTCCGCGGGCGCACAAGCTGCAGCGCCGGGTGCGCCTGACCGGTGAAGTGGCCCGTGGCGACCTCAATGCGAACGTTTTTGCGCTGTATGAGCCTCCGGCTCCGGCGGGTATGACCGACGATCCCGATCGCCGTGCCGCGGGCCGCGCGGTGGTTGTCGAGGTCGACGACCCGGCACTGCCCACCGAGGTTGTCATTGTTGAACGAATTGGCGATGACGGCAACGTGTTTCACCAGCTTCCCGTTGCGCTGGCCCCGGGGCCCCCGGTTCCGACCACCACGCTGCGGCAGTCAATTGAGTCGACGGCGGCTGCCGTGGCCGCCGGGCTGCCGCAGCTGCCCAGCACCGCGCTGGTCGACGTGCTGCTGCGCCGCCCGCCCCGCACCCGCGACGCGGCCGGGCTACCGCGTAGCAACGATATCGTCGCCGACATTACGGCGGCGGTGCTGAACCTGGACTCGTCGTACCTGGCGGTGCACGGGCCCCCGGGAACCGGCAAGACGCACACCGCGGCCGGGGTGATCCTGCGACTGGTCACCGAACATGGCTGGCGCATTGGCGTCGTCGCGCAATCGCATGCGGCCGTGGAAAATCTGTTGGACTGCGTGATCGACGCGGGCCTGGACCCCGAGCTCGTAGCCAAGAAACCCCACGATCACGGTGCTGCACGCTGGCAGGAGATCGACGGCAGCCAGTACGCGGCGTTCATCGCCAGTAACCACGGGTGCGTAATCGGTGGTACGGCCTGGGATTTCGCCAACAGCAATCGCGTGGCCCCGCGCAGCCTGGATCTGCTGGTGATCGACGAAGCGGGTCAGTTCTGTTTGGCCAACACAATTGCCGTGGCTCCGGCGGCCGCCAATCTATTGCTGCTCGGGGACCCGCAGCAACTGCCGCAGGTCAGTCAGGGAACACATCCCGAACCGGTCGACGCCTCCGCCCTGGATTGGTTGGTCGACGGACAGCGCACGCTGCCCGATGAACGCGGCTACTTCCTGGACCGCTCGTACCGAATGCATCCGGCGATTTGCGCCGCGGTATCGGCGCTGTCCTACGAGGGCCGGCTGCACTCGCGCGCCGAGTTCACCGCCGCGCGTCGCCTCGACGGATTTGAGCCCGGTGTGCGCGCGCTTTTCATTGACCACCAAGGTAATTCGATTGAAAGTCCGGAGGAGGCCGACGCAATCGTTGTGGAGATCCAGGACCTACTGGGCCGGGATTGGACCGACGAGCATGGCACCCGACCGTTGGCCGCCTCCGACGTGCTAGTGCTGGCGCCGTACAACGCCCAGGTGGCGCTGGTGCGCCAACGGTTGCGGTCGGCCGGACTGGGCGAGGTACGGGTCGGAACGGTCGACAAGTTCCAGGGCGGGCAGGCGCCGGTTGTCTTCATTTCGATGACTGCCTCGTCCGTTGACGACGTACCACGCGGAATATCGTTCCTGCTCAACAGGAATCGACTCAACGTCGCGATCAGCCGGGCACAATATGCGACGGTAATCGTGCGCTCGGAAATGTTGACCGAGTATCTGCCCGCTACGCCGGCCGGTCTGGTGGACCTGGGCGCGTTCCTGGCCTTGACGTCTTAGGGCGAGCCGGGACCGCCGGAGCCGCCGGGGCCGCCGGTGCCGCCTTTGCCGCCGACCGAGCCGGACGGGCCGGTGCCTGTGCCGCCTGCCGTGCCAGCGCCCCGGGGGGTGCCGGGGTCCCCACTGGAGCCGACCCCCCCGTCGCCGCCCTCGCCCCCGTCCCCCCCGTCACCGCCGGTGCCGCCGGCGATGATGCCGCCGCCGCCGGTGCCGCCGGTGCCGCCTTGCCCACCTTGACCTCCGGCGCCGCCCTTGCCAAGTGCGTTGGCGCCGCCGATGCCACCCTTCCCGCCTTTGCCGCCTTGGCCGCCGTCTCCGGCAGGGACGGTGGGGCCTGCACTGTTGGCGCCTTGGGCGCCGGTACCGCCCAGGCCGCCGCTGCCGCCCGTACCCGCCGTGTGGCCGGCGAACGTGGTATGTCCGCCTTCACCACCTTGACCGCCCTCGCCGCCACTGCCCGCGGCGCCCGCGCTGCCGGCTATGGAGCCACCGCCAGTGACCCCTGGCCCACCGCCGAGGCCGCCTTCTCCTCCTCGCCCGCCGGTGCCGCCGCTGCCCGCGTTGTTGGCGCCGTCGTCGTCGTAGCCGTGGCCGCCGATGCCGCCCGCGCCGCCCGCGCCGCCCGCGCCGCCGTCGCCATTGGTTGCGCCGGGAGCGAAGGCCAAGCCGCCGTTGCCGCCTTGACCGCCCTGACCGCCCTGGCCACCACCGCCGCCGCTGCCGCCGGCCGGGCCGGTGGCACCTGCGCCTCCAGAACCACCAGCGCCGCCCGCACCGCCCGCGCCGGCGGTATGTCCGCTAGTGGTGGTCGCGCCGCCTTGGCCGCCGTGGCCGCCGTTCCCGCCGGTGCCAGCGGCGCCCACAGTCGGGGCGCCGACGGTGCCGCCGGTGCCGATCGCGCCCCCGGCCCCGCCGTTGCCGCCCTTGCCGCCCTGGCCGCCGACGCCGGCGTCGTCCGTGCCGGTGTCGGAGTTCCCGAGGCCGCCTTGGCCGCCGGTGCCGCCGGTGCCCCCCTGGCCGCCGCTGCCGTTGGTCGCACCGACGACTGCGTCGCCACCGGCGCCGCCGGCGCCGCCGTCGCCGCCTTGGCCGCCCACACCGGCGGCTTTACCGCCGTTCACGTTGTGGCCACCGATGCCTCCGTCGCCGCCTAGGCCACCCTGGCCGCCGGCACCGGCGGTATGTCCGCTAGTGGTGGTCGCGCCGCCTTGGCCGCCGGCGCCGCCTTGGCCGCCGACGCCGCCATCGCCCGAAGTGCCGGTGCCTGTGCCGAAGCCGAATTCGAAGCCACTCTCGCCGCCCTGTCCGCCAGCGCCGCCTTTCCCGCCCTGACCACCGGCACCGGCCGCGATAGTGCCGTCGTCGGCGTAGCCGTTGCCGCCTTCGCCGCCGGCGCCCCCGGTGCCACCTTGACCGCCATTGCCGGCGGTTGCGCCCGGAGCAAAGGCGCTGCCACCGTCTCCGCCCCTGCCGCCGGCGCCGCCCTCGCCGCCGGTGGCGCCGGTTGTCGAGGATGCGGTGCCGTCGGCGCCGGTGGCCCCTTGGCCACCCTGGCCACCTTGGCCACCGTCACCGGCGGTGTGACCGGTAAAGGAGGTGAATCCGCCCCGGCCGCCGGCGCCGCCTTGGCCGCCTACGCCCAAGCCACCCACGGTGCCGCCGGTGCCACCCGAGCCGACAGCACCCCCGACGCCACCTTGGCCGCCGGTGCCGCCCATGCCGCCGGCGCCGGCGGTGTCGGAGCCGTCGTCGATGCGGCCGTCGCCGCCCGCGCCACCTAGGCCGCCGGTGCCGCCCTGGCCGCCGCTGCCATTGGTCCCGCCGCTGGTGGTGCCGCCGACGCCGCCGTCGCCGCCTTGGCCACCCTGGCCGCCGTGGTCACCGGTGCCAAACGCGCCCCAGCCGCCGTCGCCGCCTTGGCCGCCTTGGCCACCTAGGCCGCCGTCGCCCACGGTCCCGCCGCTGCCGCCGGTGCCTTTCGCGCCGCCGGCTCCGCCGGTGCCCCCGACGCCGCCCGTGCCGCCAGCGCCGGCGTTGTCGGAGCCGTCGTCGATGGCGCCCAAACCGCCGGTGCCGCCTTGGCCGCCGGTGCCGCCCTGGCCACCGCTGCCGTTGGTTGCGCCGGCGATAGCGTTACCGCCGGCGCCGCCGGCGCCGCCTTGGCCGCCTTGCCCCCCAGTGAAGCCGGTGCCGGCCGGTGTCGTGTTCGAGGCGCCGGTACCGCCTTGGCCGCCCTGGCCACCTTGGCCACCGGCACCGGCGATGTTACCGACCGTGGCGGTGGCGCCGCCCTGGCCGCCTTGGCCACCGGTGCCGCCGATGCCCGCGGCCCCGACCGCACCGAGAGTTCCGCCGAAGCCGGCCGCGCCGCCCCCGCCGCCTTGGCCACCTTGCCCACCTTTGCCGCCGGTGCCGGCGTCGTTGGAGCCGGTGTCGGCCAAACCCGTGCCGCCAGCGCCGCCGGTGCCACCTTGGCCACCCTGGCCGCCGCTACCAGCGGTTGCATCGATCGCGGCAAAGCCACCTTGGCCTCCCTGGCCGCCGGCGCCGCCGGCGCCGCCGTCCCTTCCGATGCCACCGGCCAGGCCGGCGCCACCTTGGCCGCCTTGGCCGCCGGCGCCGGCCGTGTGACCGGTAAAGCCGGTGCCGCCGCCTTGGCCGCCGGTGCCGCCGGCGCCTGCAACGCCCGCATTGCCCGCCGCGCCACCGGTGCCGCCCGTGCCGATCGCGCCACCGAGACCAGCGGAACCGCCGGTACCGCCGGTACCGCCGGTACCGGCGTTATCGGAACCGTCGTCGGTGGCTCCCGAGCCGCCGGTTCCACCTTGGCCGCCGGTACCGCCAGTACCGCCGATGCCATTGATCCCGCCGCTGGTGGTGCCGCCTTGGCCGCCGACGCCGCCCTGACCGCCGGTGCCGCCGGCGTGGCCGGTAAGGAACGCGCCGTCGCCGCCTTGGCCGCCGGTGCCGCCCTGGCCTCCGATGCCGCCCTTGCCCACAGCCCCGCCGGCGCCGCCCGTGCCGATCGCGCCGCCGGCGCCGCCCTGGCCGCCCTCGCCACCGGTGCCGCCGGTGCCGGCATTGTTGGAGCCGTCGTCGAAGTAGCCGACGCCGCCGAAGCCGCCTTGACCGCCGGTGCCGCCTTGGCCGCCACTGCCGTTGATCGCGCCGGCGACGGCGTTGCCGCCCGTCCCTCCCGCGCCGCCTTGGCCGCCCTGGCCGCCGGCGGCGGCACCGCCCGAAGGTGTAGTGGCGCCAGCGCCGGTGCCGCCCGTGCCACCCTGCCCGCCTTCGCCGCCTTGGCCGGCAACGTGACCGGCCGTGGTCGTAGCACCGCCCTGGCCGCCCTGGCCGCCTTGGCCGCCGGTGCCGGCGGCACCGACGGCACCGCCGGTGCCACCGAATCCGGTCGCGCCGCCGGCCCCGCCCTGGCCACCGAAGCCGCCCGCTCCGCCGGAGGTAGCTGGGTTGACTCCGTCATCCGCGTAGCCCAGGCCGCCTTGACCGCCGATACCACCGGTACCGCCCATGCCGCCGCTGCCGTTGATTGCTCCGGCCACGGCGTTGCCGCCAGCGCCGCCGGTCCCATTGATCGAGCTGCCTCCAGCGCCACCTGAGCCGCCGTTGCCGAATATGCCTGCGCTGCCGCCATTTCCACCGGCCTGTCCGGCGGCGCCCGACCCGCCGTTACCGCCGTTACCCCAGAGAATTCCGCCATTTCCGCCGTTTTGTCCCGTCCCTGGAATACCGTTAGCGCCATTGCCGATCAGCGGACGGCCGAACAAATACTCGGTGGGGGCATTCACCGCGTTTAACGCGTTCTGCTCGGCATTTTGTAGCTCTGTTTCCACATAGGTAACCGCGCTGCCGTCTAATAGCTGGACGAACTGTTGATGAAATTCGGCGGCGGCTTTGCTGAGCGCCTGATAAACCTCACCATGTTCGGATAACAGTGCCGCGATCATGACCGATACCTCGTCGGCGCCGGCGGCCAGTATTCCCGTTGTCGATCCTGCCGCCGCGCCGCTTGCCTCGTTGACCGCCGACCCGATACTCGTCAAATCAGCTGCCGCGGCTGCTAATGCTTCGGGGACCGCGGCCAGATACGACACGATAGATCTCCTAATTTTCTCGAAAGTGCTTGTCCAGCAAGCCTGTAGCTTCTTCTTCCGCCGAGATTGGGTGCCCGGTGTGGGCGCTAGAGTAGCGGGCCGAAGAGCTGACCGCAGCGCGGCAAAGTCGAGACGACAGCGATAATAACGCGAATTCTATTGCAGCCAAGCAGGTTTCATCGATGCTTCGAATTTCCTGAGTATTTTTGGCCGGACTGCATCAGAGCGCTCAGTTATGACCTACGATATCGTAGGTTAGCTTGTCACGCGAGTTGTCAAGATACACAGCGTATTCGGCGTTATTCACGCTTGTGCATTTCAGCTCACCCTGCTACAAGACGGACGACGCTTTGGCGCTGAGGTAGGCGATCATCCCTTGCGTGACAGCTGCGGCACACTGCGCCCGATCGTCCGCGCTGTGCATCTGAGCGGGCGTCGTCGGCGTTGTTCATATTGTCGAGTTCGACGAGGATTGCCGGTGCCCCATGCGGTTCGTTACCTGGGATCGTCTGCGGCGCGTGTTGAGTGTGGTCTACCTGACCTGGGCCCGGTTTGACCGGTTGTCGTCGCGAATGGTGGTCCCATCCGGGTGGTGTGGAGGTGGTGAGGTAGTTTGCGCGCGGGGTGCGGCGTGGCGGCATCAATGTTGGCCGCAGCCCGGGTTGCGATCTTCGTGTCAGCGTCGATCATCAAACTCGTTTGATTCCGGCAAGCCGGTGGTCATACTGAAATCATGTTGCCCGCCGTGGACTACAACACCCGGCTGCACCGCGGCTACGACCAAGGCCGAGGGCTCTCCGCCGAGGCAATGCAAGCATGGGCTGCGGCGGTGACTCGCCGACTGCCGACCCAGCGTCCACTGCGGATTGCTGAGCTAGGCTCTGGCACAGGACGATTCACATCCATGCTGGTAACGATCGGACAAGGCCCGGTCTACGCGATCGAGCCTTCGGAACAGATGCGCCGGGTCGCCGTCGCCAAGCACCTTCAGCCGGAGGTGCATCACATCGCCGGACGAGCTGAATCCATCCCACTAACCCCCAGCTCTACCCAACCTCTTGCGCATGCAAACAGGTCTTCAGCCAAGTCGGGCTAACCCACTCGCAATCGATGAAGTCGAACACGAAGTAAGTCCCACCCTTGCCGCCTACAGTCAACGGCTTGCCCGGCGCGCGATCTCCACATTCGAACATCTCAGCGACCAAGAGATCGCCGACGGACTGGGCCGACTGAATGACGAGGCAGGCGCCGAAACCACGCCTCAGACAGTCCGGAACACCCACGACCTACTCGTCTTCACGAAGTAATAACCACGCCGGTCGTGCAATGGCTGCTTGAACCCGATGCAGTCCCCGACCCTGCCCGGCTCGCCCGCATTCTCGCGCCGTTATCGCCAACCACTCGATCGTGGCGAGTCCGGGTATATGCCGAGTAGGTCAACGGCTGGCCGTCTGGTAACGCCGCACTCGCGGGCTATTCGCCGTCAAGGGATCAGTGCCGGATTACCCTCGGATGCGACGCTCGATTCGGACGCGTCCTGTAGTAACTTGGCGCGCGTCTGAGAAGCCCGGTGGTAGGAAAGGCTCTCTGTGCTCAAACAACTTTCAGACGTGCCGGCCGATGTGCAGGCCCTCGAGGCGCTCGGCACGGTGACAGCAGCCGACTACGCGAATGTGTTCGCGCCACTGGTGGGTCGGGCGCGAAAAGCCAACCGGCGCTTGCGTTTGCTCTACCAATTCGGTGCGGACTTCAAGCGCCTGACCCCGGGCGCCTTAGTGGCGGACACGCGACTGGGTATTAGCTACCTCCCGTTGCTGGACGGCTGCGCGCTCGTCAGCGATGTCAACTGGATTCGTGAGCCGGCGCGTCAGCTTGGTCGATGGATGCCATGTCCGGTGCGCGTATATGCCAACAACGAGCGCGATGAGGCGGCGGCGTGGTTGGCCGCGCTACCCGATGGCGTGAACGCGTCTATTCCGCAGATGGCCAGGGCCTACCTGGGTGGGACAACTGCTGCGGTCGTGAGCATCGGCAAACTCCTAATCCGCGGCGACATCAGAGTCGGCCGTCGAGGTTATTGACCGTCTCGATCTCGCCCGGGACGTCGTGCTGTTGTCGAAGCCTCTCTGGCGATTTCGTCAGCGTCGGTGTTCATCGCCGCGGGCCCCTCGTAGCATCAATGGCGGACCATTCGTCCGATGTGGAACGGAGGTCGGTATCAATGCTGGCTATGGCGTGGAGTAGTCGGATGGTCGCCTCGACGCTCGATACCGTAGGTGTCCTCGTTGTTTCGGTGATCGCGCTAGCCGGGTGCGGCATTTCCTCGGAAACGCAATCCGAAAGCTCCCCGCCCGAGGCTGGACAGACTAAGCCCTCGGCGGCGCAAACAGCACCCGGCACGTCGCCAGCCCTGGCGCCAGTGGACCGGGAGGTCTACGAGCTCACCGGTTTCCTCTCGCCGAGCGGCAACGTCGGGTGCAAGATCAGCCCGACAAGTGTGCGGTGCGACATTGACCAGCGAGATTGGTCGCCCCCGCCCCGGCCCGCTGATTGCAGACTCGATTACGGGCAAGGCATCTCGATCGGGAGCGGTGGACTGGCTCATTTCGTCTGCGCAGGAGACACCGTCCGGGTGCTTCCCCCCTTTGGGGGCGCCGGTGAACCGCTGGCCTATGGTCAGGCCATTAAAGCCGGGCCGATTCGCTGCGAGAGTGCCGAGTCGGGGATTACTTGCCGCGATGTTGGATCTGGCCATGGCTTTTCGATCTCCCGCGAGGCATATCAGCTTTTCTGAACTGGTCGTGGGCAGCAAGGCGCCGAGGCCCGGGGCGCCGCACTGCTGGTAGGCCGTGCGCTGGCTTCAGGGGCTCGTTGCCTGGTTGATGATGAGCGGCGGTGGCGCTGGTTCATGCGGGTCGGCAAGCGTCTTGTAGAACGGCGGCAGTGCGGCGGCGCCGGGCTCGAACGGGGTGATGTACTCAGCGTCGAATGTCACTCGGTACCACTGGAGGCCGAGTGATGCGGAGACATCTGGGTCGTTGGTGTTCGCGCTGGCAATCGTGGTGACTCGCACGCACTTTAGGTGTCGGCGCATGGTCGACGAGAAGCTGGACAGGCCGTCGGCGTCCTGCGCCGGAGATATCGCGCCGTAGGTGGCGCGCATCTGACGGCCCAGATATCCCCATGCCGTGGCGTAGTCCTGGTTGTTGACCGCCTTGAAGTAGTCCACGATCACCTGCTCGCCCTTGCCGGTGGGGCTGGCATCGGATTGCCCGTTTGCGCACGCTGGAGCTGCCGCGCCGCGCCCGGCGAGCAGGGCACTGATTCCGATCGATAGGATCATCGCGGCCACCGCGATGGCGACCAGACGGCCCCGATACCGGTCTAGCACCTCTCGCCCTTTGTTACGGAGATCGCGCACAACGCAGATTGCATGACGTGAGTGTCTCACCGGTGAGAAGGAATGGGTGTGAGTGGCGGCGCGGCGGTGCCTGCGGAACCGTGCGCTCTGGTCCCGACACGATCACCGGGGGTTGTGTGCATGCATAGTATGCACGATCCGAGAGTGCAGTGTTACCAGTTAAGTCAACCGTAATACACTGCCCTGCAACGATGTTCACCGAATCAACCGCACTATCGGCGCAGTGCGCCACGTCGGCGGCGATAGTTGATCCGAGTGCACCGCCGCACTGCGAAGTACCACGTCGCATCGCCCTGTCGCCCAGCGAAGGGCTACCCGTTCGGCACGCAATAAGTGGTTGTAGCGTGACTGCCGTGAAGTCCTCCTGGGTGTATTCGTCCGTCGCGCTCGCGGCCTGTGTCGCGACAATCGTTCTGACGCCCGCCGTATCGGGCGAGGCAACCGCGGCGGGCTCGTGCCCAACCGCAGCACCGCAGAACGGTGGAACGCCCGACTGGACGCTGGCCGGGACCACCGGCAGCATCGCGGTCACCGGATCCACGGATACGACAGCTCCGCGCGTGAACGTGACGGCACCGTTCAGCGTCACCCAGACCCAGGTGCAAACGCTGCACGCCGGAGACGGACCGGTGGTCCCGGGGACGGCCAGGGTTTCCGTCTGCTACATGGGCGTCAATGGACGTGACGGGTCCGTATTCGACAGTAGCTACGAACGCGGCGCCCCAGTTGACTTCCCGCTTGGCGGAGTCGTGCCGGGCTTCCAGAAGGCCATCGCGGGACAAAAGGTCGGGTCCACGGTCGCCGTCGCAATGACCTCCGCGGACGGCTACCCCAGCGGCCAGCCCAGCGCTGGAATCCGGCCGGGTGACACACTCGTCTTCGCGATCAAGATCCTCGGCGCCTCAAGCTGAGCTGCGACGATGGATGGCGTTCTCCGGCGCGTAGCATCGCCATATGAACAGGGCTTTCGTCGTAACGTTCGCGGTCGGCTTGATCGTCGCACTGTTCGGTCTGATCTGGGCGCTTCAGGGATTCGGAGTGCTTGGCGGCAGCCCGATGAGCAACACCACGACATGGTCCGTCATTGGTCCGATCACGGTGCTGATCGGCATCGTGCTCGCGGTATTCAGCTGGCGCAAACTCTCGTCGAAATAGTGCTTCACCTCTTCGTCACGGTGAAGTCCACCGCGTGCCAGCCGGTGGCACCGTCAGGGACGGGATCAACCTGATCTGCAGTTTGGACAGCTCCGGTGTTGTCAGTGGCACGCACCGTGATGGTGTGTTTCCCAGGGCTTTTCGCCTGCCAGGGGAAGCTCCATAACCGCCACGTCTCGTTGGAATAGCTCGCGCCCTGCTCAGCTGGCTGCCACCCGCCATCGTCGATGCGGACTTCCACGGCCCGCACGCCACGATTCTGTGCCCACGCGACACCGCCAAACACCACGGGCCCGATCGGCACCTTCTGGCCACGTTTCGGCACGTCGATTCTCGACTCGGTCTTGATGGGTGCCCGCGGCGCCCAGCCTTGCCGCGTCCAGTACGCCTTTGCTCGGTCGAAGCGGGTCAGCTCCATGTCGACGACCCACTTGGTGGCCGACACGTACCCGTAGAGCCCGGGTACTACCAGCCGGGCTGGGTAGCCATGCTCGATCGGCAGCGGCTGACCGTTGAGGCCGATCGCCAGCAGCGCGTCGCGGCCATCGGTGAGTGCCTGCACTGGCGTGCCGGCGGTGAACCCGTCGATCGACATCGAGAGCATCATGTCGGCGTCCGGGTGCACACCGGCCGCTGCCAGCAGATCAGCCACCCGGTAGCCTGTCCAGATGCCCGTTGAAATCAGGTTGCCTCCAACGGGATTCGACACGCAGGTTAATGTTGTCACCGTTTCGACGACGTCGAAGTGGGCAAGGTCGTCGAAGCTGTACGTGGCTTCGCGGTCCACCATCCCGTGGATGCGCAGCCGCCAGTCGCCATGGCTGAGTTGGGGAACAACGAGTGCGGTATCGACCCGGTAAAAGTCGGCGCTGGGGGTGACAAAGCTTGGTAGCGCAACACCTTTCGGTTGCACATCAGCGGGTATTGGTCGCGCCGACGTACGCGGTCGCGGCAGTGCGAAGCTGGTACGGTCAGCGGCCACCGAATGCACCATCCGCGTGATGACCGCACCCACCACGCCACTCACCACTCCGAATCCGAGCAATCCGACCATGACCAACGTTCGCCTGCCGGCATCGGGCTCCTCGTGGTCGGGTCTGCTTTCCGGGTCTGCTGGGGCGGGCCAGAATCGACGGGTGAGCAGGCGTAGGGTCGCCACGCCGCAGGCGGCGCCGGCGACGGTGGGGATCGTGTCGAGTGCTGTGGCACCCTGCCGTGAGAGCACCGCGAGGCATCCCAGGGCGCCGGCCACGGCGATCGCGGCGCTGCCGAGCGGGCGGCGCTGGGTCTCGAGGGTTCCGGCGATGGCAGCGATCGTGGCGATCACCACTAGTACGACGACGGCCACGAAGAGTTTGTCCAGAGAGCCCAGGATCTGAATCGCCCATTCCTTGATGGGCCCCGGTGTCAGATCGATGGCCATTGAGCCGATCGCAGTACGCGCGTCGGCTCGCGAACCGAACGGGATACCTACCAGCTGGGCTACCCCGAGCGAGATGGACGCGGCGGCGACCCCGGCGATCATCCGCTCATTCGACGGGGCTATAGCCATCGCAGCTACTGTACTCGCGTTCTGCGCAACGGCCGCAAACACCTTGCCGTGCAGGCGAACCAGTGACGCCGGCATGGGGTGGCCGGGCTACGGGCGAGGCCCCTGCAGATCACCCGCCGCGCCCCGAGATGCGGGTCGCCGGTTACCCGGGCGGAGGCAGCACCGGTGGTCGGCATGCGTTTGAGATCGGATCCCACCACCAGCCGTTGTCGCATGCCAGCGGTTGCGGTCCGACGCCCAAGGGGCGGCATATGTTGGCCGTGGGATCCCACCATTGGCCTGCCTCACAGCCGAGTGGCTGCGGCCCAATCCCCAGGGGTCGGCAGAGATTGGCGGTCGGGTCCCACCACTGGCCGGCATCGCACGGCAAAGCTAGTGGCGCGTCCGGTGGTCGGCACAGGTTCGCCTTTGAATCCCACCACTCGCCGTCGGCGCATTGCGCAGAACTCACGCCTGGTGACACGACCGTCGCGATGGCCATCGGTGCTAACACCATGGCGGCTATGGAGACCAGACGGCAAACGATCATCCACATTTGCACACCTCTGAGCGTTGTCGCACTTGTTGCCGTTCAGCTTAGTCCGGCTGACTCTTGACAGCATGTCGCAACGACGCTGCCCCTAGGTAGAAACGTGTGTGAGCTGGTTTCCATGGTGCATGGTGAGACGAAAAGCCTTGTGGCGATGTCTTTGTTGGCCAGGCCCTCGCTGACGAGCCGTACGACGACCAGTTCGGCCGGGGTGGGCGAGGCCGAGTCAGTGGACGGGCGTTTGCGTTCTCCGCGGCCGTGCTGCGCCTAGGCGATCACCTCGTTTGATATGCGAGGCGAGGCGCTCGGCGACGATCTCAGCGCTGGTCGAAGCTAAGTTCCTCCCAGCGTGAGTCGCCCGGTCGTACACCGAAGCGGGCTGCGAGGTCCCGCAGTCGCATAGGTGCGGAACCAACGCCCCAATTGCCATCAGCGACTTCGTCGATTATGCACCACACGCGCATGAGGTTTCCCGGACTTGGTTCACTACCCTCTGCCGCGACAACGGCGTGGGCAACATCGGTGATGAGCCCGCATCGGCGCCTGTCGTCCAGCGAGCCCTTGGGAACGCTGACAACAACGCGGTACACCTGTCGACCTTCGGGGACGCGCGGCCGCCCGCCCACTTCGATCAGGTCAAGCTCCTGCACGAATGCCCACGACGCCTTGTCGTAGCCTGGCCGGTCAGTTCCGCTCTCCCAGTGAATGATTAGGCGAGTGAGTTCGGCGGCCAATGCCTCCTGCTGGGCACGGTCGAATTTCCCCTTTGGCAAGGTCAAATCGATCATCGGCATAGTCGGCTCCTTCCGCGGCAAGTCTATACCTTGATATGTCAAGGTATGTTTCTCTACCTTGACATGTCAAGTTAGGCTAACTGTGTGTCCGCGCAGCGTGTCCGGCGTCAGCCGGAGGAAGCGAAATCGGCGATCCTTGAGGCGGCCGAGCAACTCCTGATTTTGGGTGGCCCGCGGGCCGTTCAAATGCGTGCCGTCGCCCAACAACTCGGCATCACCGATGCGGGCGTCGCGCATCACTTCGGGACACGGGACGAGCTGCTGCAGGCACTCCTGAGGCATGGCGGCCGTCGCATTCGCGCGGGGATCACCGAGGCGACGGAGCACTGGCTTGAACAGCCGCCGACGGTACGACGGCTCATCGATGGCATTTATTCTGTGTACGCCCGCGGTTATGGCGAGCTCGCGATCGCGCTTCACGCCGCAGGCTGGCGTGACAACGGTAGCGGCATGCTCGAACCGGTCGTCGATGTGTTGCACAACCTGCGCACGCCTCGAGGCGGTCGGCGACCGCCGCGTTCACAGACGCAGCTGGCTGTAGCGGCACTCCATCAAGCTCTGGCAACCGAAACCGCATACGGCGCTGCGTTTCGCCGTAGCGTCGGCATGACCGAACCCGACGCGAGCGACTCTGGATGCCAAATGACTTGGTGGGCATCAACTATCGCGACAGTTCTTGGGATCGACGATTCAGCAAGCCGTTCGCCGTCAACCCGGGCTGCCAAGAACCGTTGAATGCGACGGAATCAAAACGCAGCATTGCCGGAAGTCCGACGACGAAATACACGAACGCCTTCAAGTTCCTCGGCCGGATCCTTCCGTATCCCCGAACGCCGTTGTACCAGGAATACTCGGATGCGGGTTACCTCACCGCCGAATGGCCGCTCGGCCAATGGGATTTCGTTGATCCGGAGGCCTCGCGCGTATACGAGGATGTCGCAGGCCTGATCGGCCCTAACCCGGACATCACCTTCGATGAGGCCGAGGCGTTTTTTCTCTCGCGGCTCGATGATTGGGACGATGTCATCGCCGGCCGAATCGGTGAACTGGCAAGCTAAGCCTCGTACAGCAACCCTGCTTAACGGGTGTCGCCGCGGTGAATGAACGCGTCGACCGCGTCGAGGTCGTA
Organism: Mycobacterium simulans; assembly: GCF_900232995.1. GTDB lineage: Bacteria > Actinomycetota > Actinomycetes > Mycobacteriales > Mycobacteriaceae > Mycobacterium > Mycobacterium simulans. The sequence continues at coordinate 852,916 of NZ_OCVX01000007.1, read as the reverse complement.
TGTTCCAGCGTCGGTTCCGATTCCGCCGGCAACTTGTGCCGCGGTCGCGCATCCGAGTCGAGCCGCTTCCGAAAGGCTGCGTCCCAGCGCACGGCCGAGGATGAATCCGGCCGAGAACGCGTCACCGCAACCGGTGGTATCGACCACATCTACCGCGAACGCGGGCACTTCGAACGTTTCCTCATTCGAAACGATCAGCGCACCTTTGCTGCCCTGCGTCACCGCCAAGCATGCGGGGCCCGCGCCCAGTAGATATTGGGCACCGGTAAGAAGGTCAGGGGCCCCAGTGAAGCCCAACACTTGCTCGTCATTGGGCAACAGGTAGTCGGTGTGGGGCAGGGCATCAGCAATCCACTGCAGTAACCCGGGATCCCCGGCGGCAAGAATATCAACGGATGTGCTGAGCCCGTTGGCCTTTGCGCACTCAAGCAGCTCGCTGGCCGCCGGACCGCCGAGGAACTCGGGACCACCCAGATGCAGGTGCGACGACCGAATGAGCTCGTCAAGGTCGAGGTCGTCGAGAGTGAATACGGCGTTGGCGCCCACGCAGTGCCAGGCGGGGCGCTCGCCATTGGGGCGCACCGGGATGACTGATGCCGATGTCTGGCTCGCCGAGGTCCGAATCAGACCACCGACGTCGACGCCTTCTAGGCTGAGCATCGCCAGTAGGGTGTCGCCCATCGCGTCGGTGCCGATGGCACCGAAGGAATGGACCGTGGCTCCAAGCCGACTCAGTACGACGGCAGTGCCGCCCGCGGTCCCCGCAGGGGAAATCTTGATCGTCTCGACGAGCTGGCCCTGCGAGCCTTCGGGAATGGACGTGATTCCAATGACGTGGGTGTCCAGGACATGCACACCTACGACAGCGATCTCGACTTGGGTTATGACGCGGTCTGCCTTCTCCATGTCCGGAGCATATGAGGCGGCTGCACCGATGGGACATTGTCGGTAACGACGCGACGAGCATCGCCGAACTCGATGATGGCGACTTCATGATGGCGACCTCGCAATGCCCCGCGGCGGCAACCGTTGCCACAGTGCGGCGAATCGTTTGCGCGGCTCCCCATGCTGGGAAGCTCAGAAGTGCTGTAGTTCAAGGAGTTTCTGCGATCATGGCCACCGAACAACTGCACCGACACCCCGGTGTTAGCCTCCCCGTGCCCTATTCCCATATCTCGCGAGTGGGAAAGGGTACGGTCCCTTTCCCTTTCGTATGTTGTGGACGCTGATCCCCGCACGGGCGCCCGGCAGCGGTCGTTGTCGGTATGTCAGCATGTGCAGATGATTTCATGCAGCCTTGTCCGCATCATCGGCGTCGCCGCAGTGATAGCTGGGGCGCTCGTGAGCGCGCCCGCTGTCAGTCCCGTTGCCTCAGCTGATGCATGTTCCGACGTCGCAGTGGTTTTTGCTCGAGGTACCCATCAAGAGCCGGGTCTTGGCAACGTCGGCGAGGCGTTTGTCGACTCGCTGAGTTCGCAGGTTGTTGGCCGGACGGTCGGGGTCTACGCGGTCAATTACCCAGCGAACGACGATTACCACAACAGCGCGACAACCGGCTCCGATGACGCGAGCGCCTACATCCAGGCCACCGCGGCCAGCTGCCCGAACACGAAGTTCGTCCTTGGGGGGTATTCACAGGGCGCGACCGTGATCGATTTGGCCAGCGCAGCGCTGCCCGCCCCGGTGGCGGATCACGTCGCCGCTGTCGCGCTCTTCGGCGAGCCATCCAGTGGATTCTCGCGCATGTTGTGGGGCGGCCAGCCGCTGCCGACAATCAGCCCGCAATTCAGCTCCAAGACCCTTAGCTTGTGCGCTCCCGACGATCCGATTTGCACCGGAGGCGGGAACATCATGGCGCACGTTTCGTACATTCAATCCGGGATGACAAGCCAGGCAGCGACATTCGCGGCTAACAAGCTCGGTCAAGGGCCGCAACGCGATTGAGCGGGGCAGCAGCTCACGGGTTGTTGAAGATCGTTGTCCCAACTCCGCCCGGTGAGTAGCTGATATAGATCGGTTGCAGCTCGAAGGGCTTGTTTCCGGTATTCATTGTGCTGCCCGTCGTGACAATTGGGCTGTAGCCCGCGGACGTCGTGTAGTGGTACAGCTCTGTCACACCGTCGCTGGCGTACACGGTAATGAGGGTATTCGCTGGCAAGCTTCCGGAAGTCTGGCCATTCAATAGATATGACGGCATGGTTCCGGTCACGCCCCCGGAATCAATAATCGCCGTGACGGGTTGGAGCGGCCCGTCCCCGATCTTTACATGCACGGTGCTGATGGGCGCTCCGGAAACCGCGACTCTTTCCGTTCCCGTGTTGGGGCCGAACTGCAACTCGCGGCCGGGCTGGTCGATCAGGACGCCCTGATTGAGATCGCCGCCCAACGCTGTGACCGGACTGCTCGGCCCAGGGCCCACGGCGTTTGGCCCGAGACCCAAGACACTGGTTACGCCGGCGGGCGCAAAGTATCCCTCGAAGGTTTGCGGGAAGGACAGCAAGACCACGTTGACCGGGGTCCCGGCGGTAACGATGCCGTTCCCGAAGTCGACCGGCGCGTTATAGGTGGCGAAGATATAGGTCAACCCCCCGCTGTACCCGCTGATCCCAAACGACACCGGTAAGCCCAGGCGCAGAACGCCCAACGGGCCGCCGAGGGCGGCGGGCGTGATGACCAGGCCCTCGGATCCGGTGTCAACGAGCGACGGAATGCTCGGCCCGCCGTTGACGGACAGGTGTACCACCGGCTCGGTCTCGGCGTACACGTCCATCCGAACGGTTCTGCCGTCCCACCCGGTACCACTTGTCCCGGGGGCGCCCGCCAACCAACCGGCGCGGCCACCCGCGCCGCCATAGCCGCGAATCCCACCGGCGCCGACGCCACCGGCGCCGCCGGTCCCACCCGAGCCGATCAGACCCGCCGCACCACCCAGCCCGCCGTTGCCGCCGGTGGCAAAGGACCCGCCTCCTTCCCCGCCGACTCCGCCGTTGCCCCACAGCCACCCACCGGTACCGCCGTTGCCGCCGGTCGCGCCCATTCCTCCCGCGCCCCCGGCTCCCCCGTTGCCGATCAAACCTGCCGGGCCACCAAACCCGCCGGTCACCCCAGGGTTCGTCTGCGAATAGCCGTTGCCGCCATTGCCATACAGCAGCCCGCCAGCGCCCCCATTCGGGCTGGCGGCCGTCCCGTCGGCTCCGTTGCCGATCAGTGGGCGCCCGAGCAACGCCTCAGTGGGTGCATTGACCGCGCCCAGGACGTTTTGCTCAACGGCCCGCAACGGCGCCGTGACGGCCGCTTCGGTGGCCTGATACGACACAACCGCCGAGTTCAGCGACTGTACAAACTGTTGATGGAACCCGCTGATCTGGACGCTGAGAGCCTGATACTCCTTACCGAACCCGGCAAAGAGCGCCGCCAGCGCGACCGATACTTCATCACCGGCAGCAGCCGCAAGTCCAGTGGTCGGAACGGCAGCTGCCGCATTCGCCGCATTCAGCGCCGAACCCAGGCTCTCAAGGTCCGATGCGGCCGACACCAGCCAGTCGGGAGCCACGACTAGAAGTGACACTCCGCCCCTTCCACGTCGAGTCAGCGATCCGTGTCGCTAAAGCCTATCCAGATGCTGACTTTGCATCTCAGTTTTCACGCATCGGTAACCAGGCAGGGCCCACAACGCGCCAGCGCACTAGTCTGCCCCTCCCCGGCCATGTCGCACCGGGTAAACACGCCAGTTCAAAGAATTAGCTAATAATCCGCGAATGCGGTGACTCGGATTGTGGTCTCACCAATACGTTTGCGCGGCTTTGATAACCCGACTTGTCGGCACTGAGCGGTGCAATACGTTGATTCTGCGGAAGTTGATGCCTTTCACGCCCAAGCGGCGTGCTGTCTGGGCAACTCTGGTGTCTGAGTTGTCGCCCGCGCGGGCCAGGTGAACCCGATTGCAGTGCGAGCTGTCAGGGCAAGCAGCGTCACGCTCGGTTGAAGAAGCCCGCTTGCCCGGGCCCCGCGTTGAATCCACCCGAGTCGAAGCCGCCCGAATTGCCGAAGCCTGAGTTTTCCATCCCGCCGCTGTTACCGACGCCCGAGCTGTGTTCGCCCGAGTTGAGGAACCCGGTGTTGTAGTAGCCCGAGTTCATGAAACCCACGTCATGATTGCCCGAATTGAAGAAGCCCACCTGCAACCCGTAGGCGCCACGGTTGAAGAAGCCCGTGTTGGTGCCGCCGCTGCTTGCGTTGAAGAAGCCCACGTTGTCGTCGCCGCCGCCGGAGTTGCCCCAGCCCGAGCTATAGCCGCCGCTGGCCGAATTGGCGAAGCCGGAGTTGTAGTTGCTGGTGTTAAAGAAGCCAGAGTTACCGGTGCCCGAATTGCCAAAGCCCGAGTTGCCGCTAAAGCTGCCGGTTCCGCCGAAGCCGGTGTTGACGTTGCCCGAGTTCCACAAACCGGTGTTGGTGTCGCCTGAGTTGAAGAAGCCGGTATTCGTGAAGCCCGAGTTGAAGAAGCCCGTATTGCCAGCCTGTCCGATGACTCCCGGTCCGAAGACGGGGTCGGTGCCGTTGCCGCCGCTGTTGAATCCGCCGGTATTCCCGATGCCGGTGTTGGACCAGCCCACGTTTCCGAAACCGGCATTGAACGAACCGACGTTGTGGTTGCCGGCGTTGAAGAAGCCAACGTTATGGCCGAATAGTGCGGTCCCGCCGGAGTTGAAGGCGCCCAGATTTCCGTTGCCCGAGTTCCCGAGCCCCATATTGGTACTGCCCGCGTTGAAGGAACCAGTATTGACGCTGCCGGCGTTCCATAGGCCGGTGTTGGTGCTGCCGGTATTGCCGATGCCGGTGTTGGTCGTGCCCGAGTTCACCATGCCCCAGTTGTGGCTTCCGGTATTCGCTATGCCCCAGTTGGAGCTGCCGGAGTTGAAGAACCCGGAGTTGTCGGTGCCCGAGTTGAACAAGCCGCTGTTGCCGGCGCCGGAGTTCCATCCGCCGAAACCGATCTGATTGTCGCCGGTGAGCCCGATGCCGATATTGCCGTTGCCGGTGTTGGCCAGGCCGAAGTTGCTATTGCCGGTATTGGCGAAGCCAAAGTTGAAGCTGCCGTTGTTGCCCAGCCCGACGTTCCAACCGACGTTGTTGGCATTGAGTCCGCCGATGCCGATCTGGTTGTCGCCCGTGAGCCCGATACCGATGTTGTTGCTGCCGACGTTGCCGATGCCGAAGTTGTGGTTGCCGACGTTGCCGATGCCGGTGTTGTGATTGCCGAGATTGCCGATGCCCACGTTCGACACGGCCTGCGCACCTGCGATTGCGGTGGCCAAATTTCCGTTGCCCAAGCCGATGTTGCCGATGCCGACGTTGCCGATACCGATGTTGAATTGGCCGATGTTGCCCGTACCAACGTTGTCGGAGGCTGCGCCAGGGTAAGCCAAGCCGTCGGCGACCATGGCCGCATTCCCGTTGCCCGCCCCGAGGTTGAAGGAGCCGAAGTTGCCGAAGCCCACGTTGTTGTTACCACCGCCGGTGGCGCTGGGGCCGCTGTTGCCACCACCGAAGTTGTAGCTACCGGTATTGCCGCTGCCTACGTTCCAGCTGCCGATGTTGCCGATCCCCAGGTTGAAGCCCGGCAGGGCTTGCGCTGCCTGCGGCCAGGGCGTCAGCTGGGCAGCCGCGGCCGACACCCCGCTGTAATAGCTCGACATCGCGGCCACGTCCTGGGCCCACATCTGCTCGTACTGGGCCTCAACCGCCCCGATCGCCGAGGCGTTCATACCCAACAGGTTCGATCGCACTAATGCGATCAGCTCAGACCTGTTGAGCGCCAAGGCTACCGGGTGCACGGTTGCGGCCCACGCCCCCTCAAACGCCGAGGCCGCCGCCTTGGCCTGACCAGCCGAAGTCTGGGCTTGGGTTGCGGCGACGCGCAACCACTCCGCATACGGCGCCGCCGCGGCTGCCATTGCCGCCGACGCGGGGCCCTGCCACGACGCTCCAGCCAGCCCCGAGGTCACCGACGCAAACGAGGCCGCGGCCGAATTCAGTTCGCTGGCTAACCCGTCCCAGGCCGCCGCGGCGGCCAATAGTGGGCCCGATCCCGCACCAGAAAACATCCGCGCCGAATTGATCTCTGGTGGCAACACCGCAAAATTCATCGGACTCCGCCTCCTCAAGCGGGTCTTTCCTTGCTCTACCGTGCTGACCGACGCGGGGACGGCACAAACTGTACCTCGGGTCCGGTTAGAGTCGGACAGGATTTGGCGTTGTCACGTCGCAATCCCTGGCAAAGCTTTCGTCATGAGCATGCCGATGCCAAAACGGCACTTTGCCAAATGACTACTTTGAAGTACTTCGCCTCCCCGTGAGCGTTCGAGCGGTCCCGCAGTTGGGGTCCAGGTCGTGACGGCCAGGCGCAGGCATCGATGTCGGTAGTGCTGCCGTAGCTGGCCTTGGAGTCTGCACCGCGGGGAACGGCGGGGGCCGCCGATTGATTTCATACGCGCCCTACCGGCGGCCTTGACCTGCTGGTGGGAGGTCTGCGGGACCGCATTGCGTCTGTTAGATAATCGAACTATAGTCTGGACAAGTGTCCAGTTTGCGGTCACGGTGCTCGTGGGTCCGGTCATCGTGACGGTTCGAGGCGTCGATCTGCCATCGCTCACCAGCGGAGAAGAGTTAAGTATGCGAATTGCCCTGCTGTCCTATCGTAGTAAGACTCACTGCGGCGGACAGGGGGTCTATGTCCGTTATCTCAGCCGCGGTCTGGTGGACCTCGGCCATGAAGTCGAGGTGTTTTCCGGCCAGCCGTACCCGGACTTGCTTGATCCGCGAGTGCGGTTGACCGAAGTGCCAAGCCTTGATCTATACCGCGAACCCGACCCGTTTCGGATGCCACGTCCCAGCGAGATTCGCGACTCGATCGACCTCTTGGAACTCGTCACCATGTGGACCGCGGGCTTTCCCGAACCGCGGACGTTTACCAAGCGTGTCGCTCGGCTACTGGCCAACCGTGCCGCTGACTTCGACCTGGTTCACGACAACCAGAGCCTGGGCACCGGCCTCCTGAGCATCGCGGCCATGGGCCTGCCAGTGGTTGCTACCGTGCACCACCCCATCACCCGGGATCGTGTGCTCGACCTCGCGGCCGCCCCGTGGTGGCGAAAACCTTTGGTACACCGCTGGTATGGGTTTTCCAATATGCAGAAGCAGGTGGCGCGCCACATCCCGGACCTGTTGACCGTCTCGTCGTCGTCGGCTGCCGACATCGTGGCGGACTTCGGAGTCTCACCGGATCAATTACACGTGGTGCCGTTGGGTGTGAACACCGAGTTGTTCAAGCCGGAGACGCGCCCGCGGCAACCCGGCCGGGTCATTGCGATTGCCAGCGCCGACACGCCGCTCAAGGGGGTCAGCACCCTTCTTCAATCGATTGCCAGGCTTCGCATGAACCGCGATCTCGAGTTGCGGCTTGTCGCCAAGGTGGAACCCAATGGTCCCACCGAAAAGCTCATCGCCGAATTGGGGATTTCCGACATCGTCCACATCGCCAACGGACTTTCCGACGCCGATCTGGCCGCCTTGTTTGCATCGGCCGAGGTCGCCTGCATTCCCTCGCTCTACGAAGGCTTTTCGCTGCCCGCGGTCGAAGCGATGGCCAGCGGTACCCCCATCGTTGCCAGCCAGGTCGGCGCGCTACCCGAGGTCCTGGGGACCGACGGCTCCTGCGCAGAGCTGGTGCCGGCCGCCGACGTCGACGCTTTAACCCACGCGCTGGGTGGGCTTCTCGACTCGCCGGAAAGGCGCCACAGGCTTGGCAACGCCGGCCGAGCGCGCGCACTCAACGTGTTCAGCTGGGAGTCGGTGGCCGCTCAAACCGTGCGGGTCTACGAGCGGGCGATCGCCCGCAGGGCCGCCGTCGCGGAAGGCGAAGCCCCATGCTGACAGTCGATTTCAACCGGCTGGGTATCGGGCCGTCGACCAAAGTCATCGATGTGGGCTGCGGAGCCGGCCGTCATGCGTTCGAAGCATTTCGGCGCGGCAGCGACGTCGTCGCGTTCGATCGCGATGCCGCCGAACTGCGTTCGGTGGAGACCATGCTGCAGGCAATGGCCGAATCCGGTGAAGCGCCGGCCACGGCGTCAGCGAAAGCTGTTGTTGGCGACGCGCTGAGCTTGCCCTATGATGACGAAACTTTCGACTGCGTCATCGCCTCCGAAATCTTGGAACACGTTCCGCAGGACGATGCCGCCATCACCGAACTGATCAGGGTGCTCAAAGTCGGTGGCACTCTGGCGGTTAGCGTACCGCGATGGCTACCCGAACGGGTGTGCTGGATGCTCTCGAAGGAATACCACAGCAACGAGGGCGGCCACGTACGCATCTACCGCGCCAGTTCACTGCGGGACAAGATCACCTGCCGTGGAATGGAATTGACGCATATCCATCACGCGCACGCACTGCACTCGCCGTTCTGGTGGCTGAAATGCGCGGTCGGAGTCTCGAATGCCGACCATCCCGTGGTGGCGGCCTATCACCGACTCCTAGTGTGGGATCTGATGCAGCGACCAAAGATAACGCAGGTAGCGGAGTCACTGCTCAATCCGCTCGTCGGTAAGAGCGTGGCGATGTATTTCACCAAGGCGCGGCCGGCAGAAATCGCAGCGACGCAAGGGTATTCAGTTGCGTCGGGATAGTCCACCAAAGGTACCGGGTGTCCTGACGCCCGAGCAATGCCGGCAGACCGCGCTGTCCATTGCCGCCGCTCAGGAATCATCGGGTGCCATCCCATGGTTCGAAGGGGGCCATACCGATCCGTGGGATCATGTGGAATGCGCGATGGCGCTCACCGCCGCCGGGCTGCTGGAGCCGGCGCGAGCCGCGTTCGACTGGAGCCGTCGCACGCAGCGGCCGGACGGTTCCTGGCCCATCCAGCTGAGTGCCGGAGTCGTCGAAGACCCTAACAGCGACAGCAACTTCTGCGCATACATCGCCACCGGTGTCTGGCACCACGTGCTGGTCACCGGCGACCGGTCATTCGCCGCGACGATGTGGCCAGTGGTGCGGAAGGCGATCGATTTCGTCATCGACTTGCAGGTCGGCTACGGCGAGATCTGTTGGGCACGAAGTGATGCCGGTCCGCTTCCCGACGCGTTACTGACCGGCAGTGCCAGCGTTTTCCACAGCATTCGGTGTGCGCTTGCGCTCGCCGAGCGTGTCGGGGAACAACAACCGGAGTGGGAACTGGCACTCGGCAGACTGGGCCACGCAATCGCCGCGCACCCCGAGGCGTTCACTGAAAAGAACCGTTACTCGATGGACTGGTACTACCCCATTCTGGGCAGTGCACTTCGGGGCCCAGCGGCCGTCGCGCGAATCGAGCAGCGCTGGAACGACTTTGTGGTCAACGGTCTCGGCATTCGCTGTGTCGCCGATCGGCCCTGGGTGACCGGCGCAGAGACCTGCGAACTGGTGATGGCACTCGATGCTCTCGGCTACCGATCAGCTGCATACCAGCTATTCGGTGCGATGCAGCATCTCCGTGAAGGCGACGGCTCCTATTGGACCGGGTTGGTGTTCACCGATGGAAAACGTTGGCCCGAGGAACGCACCACCTGGACGGGCGCGGCCATGATCCTGGCGGCCGACGCGCTGTCGGGGACCACACCAGGAAGTAGAATCTTCCGTGGCGACGGGCTGCCTGTGGGTCTGCAGACCGACTTCGACTGCGAATGCGTTGCTACCGGGTCTAGCCGGTGACGTCGATCTGGTCGCCCGGCTGGCCGCCCGTGCGTTCGAGCACCCGCAGCGAACCCGTCACCGCGACCTCTCGAAACTGACCGGAATCGATTGCACGGCAATATATTCGGTATGGCGCCTGGCCGCCGTCCTTGGGGTCAGGGAACACATCGTGAATGACCAGCGCCCCTCCGGTGGTCACCCACTTGGCCCATCCCTCGAAGTCCCGCCGCGCGGCTATCTCGGTGTGGCCGCCGTCAATGAACAACAACTGCACCGGTAACAGCCATGCCTGAGCAACAATCGGCGACTTACCCACCACGGCGACGACGTGGTCCTCCAGCCCGGCGGCGTCGAGCGTGCGACGAAACGTCGGCAGTGTATCGAACAGCCCGGTGACCTCGTCGACCAAGGAGGCGTCATGGTATTCCCAACCGGGCTGGTGTTCCTCCGACCCGTGGTGATGATCGATCGTGAAAAGCACACTGTCTGTTTGCTGCGCTGCAGCGCCGAGCAGCACGGTGGATTTGCCGCAGTAGGTACCGATCTCAACCCCGACACCGCCGCAGAGGTACCGCAACGCGGCGTGGTAAAGCGCGCTTCCCTCGTCGCTCGGCATGAAACCTCGCACCTGCTCAGCAAGCGCGAACAAACGCTCGGTGGTACGGGCATCGTCGCGGCTCATCAGCCGAACCTATCAGTCGCGACTGGCCGCCTTGACGACTAGAGGTCGTTGCCGGCGTAGGACTGGTTGAAGCTTTTGTTGGCTAGCGGGAAGTCGGGGACGATGGTGTCGGCCATTGCCACGGGCAGTGCGGGCCAATTGAACCAAGACGGGTCAACGACTTTGGCGCGGGTGATCCGGTTGGCGGCGTCGATTTCGACGCGGTGCACGATGGTGCCGCGCCAGCCTTCGACTATGCCGATACCGGTGCTTGGGGCGCCCACCGGGTAAGCCAGGACAGTGTATTCGATTGGGCCGGTGTGTGACTCGACAATGTATCGGATTAGGTCCGCAGACGCGGCGAACTCGTCGCGCCGCACGGTGTAGCGGGCGAGGACATCGCCGTCAGGCGCGCTGATCTCGGTGATGGGCAGCGCGGTGGTGGGGTGCTCGACGCGGGCATCGGTGCGCTGGCCGCTGGCGCGGGCAACGTACCCCAGGCAGCCGAGGGCGTTTGCGTCGTCGGGGTGCAGGATGGCGGTGCCTGTGAAGCGGTCGTGGACAACGGAGTTGGCGAGTGTCAATGTGGCCATCTCAGCGATATCAACGGCGAGCATCCGAAGTTCGGCGGTGTCCGGAAGACCATGCAGCGCAATCCCACCCGGGTGGATGGCGCCGCGCAATAGCCGGTGCCCGGTGACGGCGGCGTTGAGCCGCAACAGCTTTTCGCGGATCCGCTGGGCGTGGGCGTTGGCGAGGGAGTAGCCAACATCGTTGGCCAAGGCGCCGAGGTCGGCGGCGTGGTTGTACAGCCGCTCGAGTTCGACGATCAGCGCCCGCAGCCGGTGGACCTCGTCGGGCAGCTCGATCCCGAGGGCGTCTTCAATAGCCAGGCTGTGGGCCAGCGCGTGCGCGGCGGACGTGTCGCCGCTGATGCGTTCGGCGAGATCGATCGCGCCCGTGGCGATGCGGCCGTGAAAGAGCTTCTCGATGCCTCGGTGTACGAACCAGAGTCGGGCCTTCAGTCGCACGATTGTCTCGCCCGCGACGGAGAACCGGAAGTGACCGGGTTCGATGAGGCCGGCGTGGACGGGCCCGACCGGAATCTCGTATACCCCAGGCCCCTCGACGGTGAGGAACGGAAAGGCGCCGGTAGCGGTGAATTCGGGCGCGGGCCCGGCGTCGGTGCGCATGGGATGCCATTCGGGCCAATGCGCGTGGCGTACCAGCCGCCGGGGTTTGGGATGGCCGACGGGGCGGATTCCGTACAGGTCTGCCATTTCGCGCTCGAACCTGCCGGCCGGAAACGACAGATAAGCCAACGATCGAACGTTCGGATTGTCAACGGGAACAACGTATTCCAGCTCAACACGGCGGTCGGATAGGCCGGCCAGGAACAGGTAGACGACACGCAGACTGTCTCCATCGTCGTGGGCGGCGACCAGGGCCAGGCGAAACGAATCGGCCAGGAGTTGTTCGGCCATCTCGATCAGTCCACCCTCGGATACCCGGTGTCTAACCCAGCTTCGGATCATCGCGGGACACCCACAGTGCTGGCGGCGACGCTGAACAGGTCGGTGAGTGGGCCCGCGGTGATGCCAAGGGCTGCGGAGGCCGCGATGCCGATGATGAGGGCCGCTGTGGCCGTGGCCGGGACGACGATCGAGGGCATGCTCGCTGTCGGGGCGCCAAGCAGTATGCGCCCGGAATTGCGTGCCAGTGCTGTAAAGCCGATCGCGATCAGCAACATCGCCACGCCCAGGACCCAGGCCAGCCGCGCATTGGCTAGGGAACGCGCGATGGCCAGCTCGCTGGCGAACATCGCGAATGGTGGCAACCCGAGCAGCACGATTAGGCCCGTCGCGAAGGACACGCCGATCAGCCGTGACCGTCGCATCACGCCGGTGATCTCCGCGATGGCGGTGGAGTCGTGTGCGGCCTGCAGCTGACCACCTGCCAAGAACAGCACGGTCTTGCCGATCCCATGGGCGAGCACGTGCAGCAGCAGCGCGGCGATCGCCAATGTCGTGCCGGCCGCCGCGGCGATGGCGATCAGGCCCATGTTCTCCATCGATGAGTAGGCCAACATCCGCTTGACATCACCGGTTACGGTCAGCATGAGCACCGCGACGAGCAGCGTCACCAGCCCGACCACCAGCAGTCCGTTGCGCAAGAAGGTGGGCCCGGTGGCTGCGTCGACGATCGGCCGCATTCGGATGAGTACCGAGAAAGCCACCGACAGCAGCACCCCACTCATCAGCGCGGACACCGGCGCGGGGGCTTGGCTATGCGCGTCCGCCAGCCACGTGTGGAACGGGAATAGGCCTGCCTTGGCGCCGTAGCCGATGAGCAGCAACCCGCCGGCCAACCGGGCCACCCCAGGGTCTAGGTGGCCGGACTGCGCGGCGAGCATATCGAAATTGAGCGCGTGAGCGCCCGGTGCGCCAGCGCAACGGGCGGCGAAGTACAGCAGCACCGTGCCCAAGAAGGCGACAGCGATGCCTACCGAACAGATCACCACGTACTTCCACGTGGCTTCGAGCGCAGTGCGGGTGCGCCGATGCCCCACCAGGAAGGCGGTGATCACCGTTGTGGCCTCGATCGCCACCCAAACCACGCCGATGTTGTTGGCGCACACCGAGACCACCATCGCCGCCAGAAACGCCGGTGTCAGCACTCCGTAGAGGCGGGCGCCGCGCTCATCGGTGTGGCCGTGTGCAAGCTCGGATTCGATATAACCGATGCTCGCCCAGCTGGCAAGCGTGCCGACGATGCCGATAACGACGAGCATGGTCACGGTGAGCGCGTCGGCGCGCAGCAGTCCGCCCAGCGCGAATTGCGCCCGGGACCCAATCCGAAATCCCAGCGCCGCGGCGCACGCGAGCACGGTCGCAGCGGACAGCACGGTCAGCGTTGCGGTCATTCGTCGCCACCCGGCGACCAGGGCGGCGATCGACGCCGTGACCGGGGCAAGGATTGCGGCGAGCAACAGAATTGTCATCAGTCCCGCAGTTCCTGCAGCTTGTCCAGGTCGGCGCCGCCGAAGGTGCGTCTCAGCCGGCCGGTCAGCACGCCGATCACGATGACGGCGAACAGCACGTCCAGGGAGGCACCGAGCTCGACGATCAACGGCACCCCCGCGGTCAACAGGAACGCCGTCGCGGCGATTCCGTTGTCTAGCAACAGGAATCCGGCCGCCTGCGAGACCGCGTGCAGCCGCGTGGCCAGCACGAACAGCGCGATCAGCACGACTGCGAACGCGGCAGGCACTGCATTGATGGTCACACCCGGATGCAGATTGACCACCGGCCGGGTGATCGCGAAAGCGGCGACGGTCAACGCGCCGGTGATCAGCAGCGAACTGGTGGTGTTCACCAGCGGGCTCGCCTCCCGTCGCGCGGCCGGCTCGGCGCCCACCGCGCGGGAGAGCAGCCAGGGCAAGACCACCACGCGCAGCGCAATGACAGCGGCGCCCACGCCAATGAGCGCGTGATCATGATCGCGGATACCGCCCAGCAGCGGGATCGCTGCCAGCGCCGCACCCTGCCACGCCAGCAATCGCACGATGGCGCGCAAGTCGCGGCGCCAGACGATCAATACCGAGGCAAGCACGAGCCCACCGGCGGCAAAGTCAACCAGGATTGAGAAATCGGCTTGGGACATGACTGGGCTCATCGCTGGTTCCTCATCCCTGGACCGTGAAGAAGTTGGCCGCCGTAACGGCGAGCAGGGACAGCAAAAATGAGCCGGCCAGCAGTTCAGGCACCCGAAACAAGCGCAGTTTGGCGACGAACACCTCGAACGTCGCAAGCAGCACGGCGAGAACCGCGACCTTGGTTGCCGCCGCTGCCACGCCGGTCAACACGTCAAGAGCCGTGGCCTCGGCACCGGCAATTCCCCACGGAAAGAACAGATTTGCCAACAGGGCCAGTAGGACTGTGATACGCATGCCGGCCGCCCATTCAACCAGTGCCAGCCGTGGGCCGGAATATTCGAGGACGATCGCCTCGTGCACCATGGTCAATTCCAGGTGGGTGGCCGGGTTATCCACGGGCAGCCGCCCGGTTTCGGCCACAATGACAATCACCAGCGACCCGAACGCGAGTACGCCAGCCAGGGACACGACGTGGGCCGGGTGGTCGATCGTACTTGCCACTAGCGCACCAAGATTGGCCGATCCGGCCGGGATGGACAATGCGAACACCGCGAGCAGGATCGTCGGCTCCACCAAGGCGGCGATAGTAATTTCGCGGCTTGCGCCCATGCCACCGAACGAGGTGCCGGTGTCGATACCGGCAAGTGTCAGTGCGACGGTGCCCAAGAACAGCAGCCCGACCACGGCGAACAGGTCGGCGCTGGTGTCCAGGGGTGATCCGGTGGCGACGAGCGGTGCGATCGCGGCGATCAGCAGCGTGGTTCCGGCGACGATCGCAGGCGCCGCGGCGAATATGATGGTCGTTCCCGACGGCGTGATCTGTTGCTTGCCAAGTTGTTTGATCAGATCGCGCCACGGTTGCAGCAGCCCGCCGCCGGCCCGGCCTTCCCAGCGTGCCCGCACCTGACGCGTAATACCGATCACCAGCGGCGCGCCCACCATGACCGCGCCGATCTGCGCCGCGCCCGCGAAGTAGGAGATCACGTTCACCGGGCGACCACCAGCACGATCAGCACCCCCAGCGCGCCGTAGGCCAAGTACAGGTGCACGCTGCCGGTGTGGGCGCGCCGCATTAGCCCTGCCGCGGCCGCCACCGCTTTGACCACCGGGGTATAGAGGCGCTGTTCGATCGCGTCGGCGATCGCGGTGCGGTAGGTGATCCTGTCGGCCAGATACCGCGACTCGGTCGTGGGGGTGACCTCGATGTCGGTGTCCGGGCGTAGCACGTCGTCGAAAACCCGCTGCAGCGGCTCGGCGAACGACGTCGCCGTGTACTGCATGCGCGCGGTGAGATCGTCTGCGCCGCAAGCCCACAACGGCAGCGTGGCGGCTGCGGCGCGACGGCGGAAACGCGACCGCGACAGGCCGGCCGCCGCCAACGCAGCGGCGACCACACCGGCGGCGATCACGCCGGGCGCGATCGACCCGTACGCCCCGGGAAGCCGCACCACGGCGCCAAGATCGGTGAACTCCACTGCCCGTGCGGCCGGCAGCGTCGCAATGGCCCCCCGCACCGCAGGCGCGACGAGCACCGGTGCCACCGCAAGCACAAGGCAGGCAGCGGCCACGGTTGTCATCCCGGCGCACATGCTGGCAGGCGCCTCCCGCGCCTCGTCGGCCTGCCCGGAGCGGGGACGGGCGAGGAACCCGATCCCGAACGCCTTGACCATCGCCGCCACGCTCAGACCCGTGGCCAGGGCGACCACGCCGACCGCCAGCGGCGTCGTCAGCGCCACAACGGGGTCATGTCCGGGAGCGGCATGGATCAACGACTGGACCAACAGCCACTCGCTGACAAAGCCGGCGCCCAGCGGTAGCCCGCACGCGCCGAGCGCGGCCACCCCGAAAAACGTGGTAGTCGCCGGCATCCGGCGGGCCAGTCCGCCGAGCAGGTCGAGGTCGCGTAGCCCGGTCGCGGCCAGCACCGACCCCGCAGCCAGGAACCCGAGGCTCTTGAATGCCGCGTGCGCCATCAGGTGCAGGACCGCCGCTGCGGCGGCGATCGACGCCGGTCCGAACGCACCCGTATCCGCGAAAAGTGTTGTCGCACCAAGCGCCAGCGTGACCAGGCCCATGTTTTCGGTCGTCGAATAGGCCAGTAGCCGTTTGAGGTCGGTGGCCACCGAGGCCTGCAGGACCCCGTAGAGCGCCGAGGCGCCACCAACGGCCAGCAGGGCAAGTCCCCACCAGCGTGGGCCCGGTCCGAGCAGCTGGAGATCGAAACGAGCGATGCCGTAGATGCCCAGGTTGACCATCGCCGCGCTCATCAGTGCCGACACCGGGCTCGGCGCCTCCGGATGCGCACGCGGCAGCCAGGCGTGCAGTGGAACCAGCCCCGCCTTCGAACCGAACCCGACCAGCGTCAGCACAAACACGGCGGGGCGAGCCCCGTCAGAAACTCTGCCGAGGTCGGCGAGCCGGTCCGCCCCCCCGGCCGCCGATAACACCACCAGTCCGACCAAGATCGCGCTGAAGCCCAGCTGAGTCATCACGGCATACCACAGCCCCGCCGAGCGGACCTGCGGGCGGGTGTACTCGGACAGCACCAGGATCAGCGACGCGATCGCCATCAATTCCCACGCCAGCAGAAACGTCGTCACCGAACCCGCGGCCGGCACCAACACCATCGCCGCGACGAACACCGGCAGGATCGCCAACGGAACCCGGCCCAGGTGTTCACGGCGCGCATATCCAATCACGTAACAACCGACCGGAATCGCTACCGCACCGGTGAGCGCCATGAAGAATCCGCCCAACCGGCCGAGCTCGATGTGGATACCGGACAGCGGCAGCAGCCAGCCGGCGTGCACCGCGCGCGCCGACCCAAACATGCCCAGCAGACCCAACCCGACCCCGACAACACCCACGGCCGAGGTGACAATTCCGCCGACAGCTGAACTGAAACCATTGCGGGGCACCATGTTTGGCATCGACACAGCCGGGTCTGTTCGCGTGCTGGTCATTTCCCGGTCACCGATCGCAGGGCCGCCACGATTGCCGCGGGTGTAGGCGGGCATCCCGCGATCTCGACGTCGACGGGGATCACCTCGCCGACCGCACCGGCCACGCCGTAGGAATTCCTGAACACCCCTCGGTTAAGGGCGCAATCCCCGCACGCGATCACCACCCGTGGGCGCGGCGTCGCCTCGAGCGTATTGCGCAGCGGGCCGGCCATGTTGTGCGTCACCACGCCGGTCACCAGCAGCGCATCGGCGTGCCGGGGTGAGGCGACCAGTCGCGCCCCGAACCGCTCGGCGTCATACACCGGACCGAATGCGCCCGAAATCTCCACCTCGCACCCATTGCACGAACCCGCGTCGACATGCCGGATCTGTAGCGAACCCCGCATCCCCGCAAGCGGTTCCGTTGCCGGAGCCGGCGCTTCGCCGGCGGGCTCGACCACCCGGCCGACGCGGAAGATCTTGGCGAGCCAGCCCATGGCGCTACTTCGCCGTGCCGCTGGCGCGGAGGTCCTCCAGCACAGCGACCCGATCGCTAAGCACCCTGGCCAGCACCTTGCGAGCCACCGCGAGCAGCTCGGCGATATCAGGCGAGGCGATCGAATAGGTCACGGTGTTGCCGTCGCGGCGTGCGGCGACAACACCCGCCCGGCGCAGCACCCCCAGCTGCTGGGACAGGTTCGACGACTCGAGACCGACGTCGGAGGCCAACAACTCACCGACGGAGCGATCCCGCTCCACCAGAAGCTCCAGAATCCTGATCCGCGCCGGATGACCAAGCGTTTTGAAGAACTCGGCCTTGAGCTTGTACAGCGGCTCCGACTCCACACCCACACCTCAAGACTTCAACGTTTCGCTAGTTGATCAGTTGAAGAATTTATCAGATTGCCCGCCACGTACGTCACTGTTCCAAACTGTTCCAAACCACGGGATCTGCGCCGACATACCCGGCTCCGTCAACTCTTGACTGATTCCAGAAAAGCGCGTAATAGTGGCGGAGTGGCCCCAACGGCGGACTACACGGAAAAGTTGCGCATGGCCGACCTGCGCGTGACCCGCCCCAGGCTCGCTGTGCTGGAGGCGGTGCACGCAAACCCGCATGCCGACACCGAGACAATTTTCTCGGCCGTCCGGAAGGGCCTGCCTGATGTCTCCCGCCAGGCCGTCTACGACGTTCTCAATGCCCTGACCGCGGTGGGTTTGATTCGGCGGATCCAGCCGTTGGGGTCGGTTGCCCGCTATGAGTCCCGGGTCGGCGACAACCACCACCACGTCGTGTGCCGGTCCTGTGGAGTCATCGCCGACATCGATTGCGCCGTCGGTGAGGCGCCGTGTTTGACCCCGTCCGACGACAACAACGTTCTGGATGGCTTCGTTCTCGATGAGGCCGAAGTCATCTACTGGGGCCTGTGCCCCGACTGCTCGACCGTAGTGCCCGGATCACAGCCGTGATCACAGCCCGATTCACTCACACCCGGAAGGAATGCCGTGTCATCCGATACATCTGAAAGCCGTCCGCCCAACCCGGACACCAAGACGGCTAGCACAAGCGAGAGCGAAAGCCCCGCAATCCCCTCCCCCAAGCCGAAGGCGCATCCCCCCTTGACGAACCGGGACTGGTGGCCCGACCAAATCGACGTGTCGATGCTGCACCGGCAACCGCCGGCGGCCAACCCGCTTGGGGCGGACTTCGACTACGCCACAGAGTTTGCCAAGGTCGACGTCGAGGCGCTCAAGGCAGACGTGATCTCGGTGATGACCACCTCGCAGGACTGGTGGCCTGCCGACTACGGCCATTACGGTGGCCTGTTCATCCGGATGAGCTGGCACGCCGCCGGCACCTACCGCATTCACGATGGCCGCGGCGGCGGCGGCGAGGGTATGCAGCGGTTTGCGCCGCTCAACAGCTGGCCGGACAACGCAAGCCTGGACAAGGCGCGCCGGCTGTTGTGGCCGGTCAAGAAGAAGTACGGCAACAAGATCTCCCGGGCGGACCTGATCATCTTCGCCGGCAACGTTGCTCTGGAGTCGATGGGGTTCAAGACCTTCGGCTTTGGCTTCGGCCGTGAAGACGTCTGGCAGCCCGAAGAGATCCTCTGGGGCGAAGAGGACGAGTGGTTGGGCACCGACAAGCGCTACTCCGGTAAGCGCGACCTCGCCCAGCCCTACGGCGCGACCACCATGGGATTGATCTACGTCAATCCGGAAGGTCCGGAAGGCAAGCCGGATCCGATCGCGGCGGCACACGACATCCGTGAGACGTTCGGCCGGATGGCGATGAACGACGAGGAGACCGCCGCACTCATTGTCGGTGGCCACAGCTTCGGCAAGACCCACGGCGCCGGCGACGCCGATCTGGTCGGCCCCGAACCCGAGGCCGCCCCGGTCGAACAACAGGGGCTCGGCTGGAAGAGCTCCTACGGTAGCGGCGCGGGCAAGGACGCCATCACCAGCGGCCTGGAGGTGGTCTGGACCTCCACCCCGACCAAGTGGGGCAACGGGTACCTGCAGAACCTGTATGGCTACGAGTGGGAGCTGACCAAGAGCCCCGCTGGAGCCTGGCAGTTCAAGGCCAAGGACGGTGCCGGCGCGGGCACGATCCCCGATCCGTACGGTGGACCGGGTCGGGCCCCGACGATGCTGGTGACCGACATCTCGTTGCGCGAGGATCCGATCTACCGACGGATCACGCAGCGGTGGCTGGAACACCCCGAGGAGCTGGCGGAGGCGTTCGCCAAGGCGTGGTACAAGCTGCTGCACCGCGACATGGGACCGATCTCGCGTTACCTCGGGCCTTGGGTCGCCGAGCCGCAGCTGTGGCAGGACCCGGTGCCGGCGGTCGACCATGCGCTGATCGACGAGCAGGACATCGCAGCCCTGAAGGGCAAGGTGCTCGAGTCCGGCCTGTCCATTCCGCAATTGGTGAAGACGGCCTGGTCGGCCGCGGGTAGCTTCCGCAGAACCGACAAGCGGGGCGGCGCGAACGGTGGACGGCTGCGCCTCGAGCCGCAGAAGAGCTGGGAGGTCAACGAGCCCTCCGAACTGGACAAGGTGCTGCCCGTTCTCGAGCGGATCCAGCAGGACTTCAACAGCTCGGCATCGGGTGGCAAGAAGGTCTCGCTGGCCGACGTGATTGTGTTGGCCGGGTCGGCAGCGGTCGAAAAGGCAGCCAAGGACGCCGGCTACGACATTTCGGTGCACTTCGCGCCTGGGCGCACCGACGCCTCGCAGGAGAACACCGATGTGGAGTCGTTCGGGGTGCTCGAACCGCGAGCCGACGGGTTCCGCAACTATGTGCGGCCGGGTGAAAAAGCGCCCCTGGAGCAGTTGCTGCTGGAGCGGGCGTACTTGCTGGGTGTTACCGCTCCCGAGTTGACGGTTCTCGTCGGCGGTCTGCGTGCCCTCGGTGCCAATCACGGCGGCAGCAAGCACGGCGTGTTCACCGACAAGCCGGGCGCTTTGACCAACGATTTCTTCGTCAACCTGGTCGATATGGGCACGGAGTGGAAGGCGTCGGAGTCGGCGGAGAACGTCTACGAAGGGTTCGACCGCTCGTCGGGGCAGCTCAAGTGGACGGCGACCGCCAATGACCTGGTCTTCGGGTCAAATTCGGTGCTGCGTGCGCTGGCCGAGGTGTACGCCCAGGATGACAACAAGGCGAAGTTCGTCGAGGACTTCGTCGCTGCCTGGGTCAAGGTCATGAACAACGACCGGTTCGATCTCAAGTAACCCTGACGGTCATCACCTTGCGACACCCCGCGAGCTATCGGCTCGCGGGGTGTCGTCACGCCCCGACCCGCCGGCTCCGACCCTGGCGCCCTTACTTTGCGAGGGTGAACTGATTGACGTCGATGTAGCCGACGCGGAACAGCTTGGCGCAACCGGTCAGGTACTTCATGTAGCGCTCGTAGACCTCTTCGGACTGAATCTCGATGCCCTCGTCCTTGTGGGCCTCCAGGGCCTCGGCCCACAGGTCGAGGGTCCGCGCATAGTCCGCCTGCAGCGACTGCCGGCGGGTCAGGGTGAACCCGGCCTTCGCCGAATCCTCCTCCACCATCTCGATCGTTGGCGGATGGCCGCCCGGGAAGATTTCGGTCGCGATGAACTTCAAGAAGCGGGCCAGCCACAACGTCAGCGGCAAGCCTTCGTCGATCATCTGCTGTCGAGTCAGGCCGGTGATCGTGTGCAGCAGCATCACCCCGTCAGCGGGCAGGATCTTGTGGGCGAGCGCGAAGAAGTCGGCATGACGATCGTGGCCGAAGTGCTCGAACGCCCCGATTGACACGATGCGGTCGACGGGCTCGTCGAACTGTTCCCAGCCTTTGAGCTCGACCCGTCTGGTCCGTGGCGTGTCCATCTCGTCGATTGACTTTTGCACGTGGGCGGCCTGGTTCTTGGACAGCGTCAGGCCGATGACGTTGACGTCATAGTTCTCGATTGCCCGGCGCATGGTGGCGCCCCAGCCGCAGCCCACGTCGAGCAGCGTCATGCCCGGCTGCAGGCCCAGCTTGCCCAGGGCCAGGTCGATCTTGGCGATTTGGGCCTCTTCCAGGGTCATGTCGTCGCGCTCGAAGTACGCGCAACTGTAGGTCTGGGTCGGGTCCAGAAACAGCCGGAAGAAGTCGTCGGACAAGTCGTAGTGCGCCTGCACATCTTCGAAGTGCGGCGTTAGCTCAGCCATGACCCATGCCTTTCCCGAACTGCGATGACCTGCGGTGTTGCACGAAGACATACCCTGAGAAGTCATCCTCGATGCACTGTTTGGCGAATGTTATCGGATTCGGGTTGTAATCTCATCGGGGCCGTTGCGTACGTAGTTGTCGCTCACCGTGCGAAAGGCCAAGGGCAGCAGCAATATCCCCATGTCAACTGCGCTGGGCAGCTTTATGGGCCTCGTCAACCAGTTCCGCGGCGGCCCGGCTGGCTCGCTTTGCTTCCTCATAGCGGTTCTCCGCACTGTTCAACTCCCACTGTGCGTCGCGAAGCCTTGTGCGGGCTTCGTCACGACGCAGCCGAGCCGCATCGCGTTCGGCTTGGCGCTCCGACAGCGTGGCGTCGGCTTCAACCTTGGCGCGCTTGGCCGCGGCCACCGCCGCGTTCAATTTTTCCAACCGCTGATGCTCTGCCTTTTCGTCTCGTGTCTTGGGCTCCGGTTTCGCCTTGCCGGCACGGGCGGTCCGCACGACCGGCGCAGCATCGCCGAACGCGCCAAACCCAGACCATTGCTCGGCCCGGGTCAATCGACCAAGTCGGTCTCTGACCGCTGGGTCTGCCACCGCAGCTTGCAGCGTGCTGGTCACGTCATCACGCACGGTCGACGACGGCCTGTGTACATCGGCCGCTGCGAATGCGGCTCGAGCGAGTTCATCGAGGAGTTTGTGTTGCTCGGCGGATAGGTCCCGGATTTGGTCGCCGTCCATAGCGCTGTGCGCGGCGCGCAGGCGGTCGCCTAGGTCGGCCAGGCGCTGTTTGGTATCCCGATGCTCGAGCGCGAGCCGGTTGACTATCCATGCTGTTGTCGTGGGTCTGCGCGCCGCCGAAATTCGTCTAGCGGCGGCGGCGTCGCCGCGTTTCCTGGCCGCGGCGGTCAGTCTTGTTCGTTGGGCGGTGAAAGCATCCGGCTGCGCCCAATACAAGCTGTCGAGTTCGTCGTCGGCCATGACGCCATGATCTCTCATGATTCAGCCGCGCCGCCTAGTCATTTCGGCCCGAGGCAATCGCGTTAGAGCGCAGAGACTTTGGTCAGCCTTGTCGTTGAACTCAACCAACTCAGCACCCAGATCGGTGCATACGGCGGGTGACCGGCGAGGCCGCAGGCATCCGCCTTCGCGGAGGTCGGTGGCGCCTATAAAAGTGTCCGCGGGGCTTCGAAGCGACAGATCCGCTCGGCGCGAACCTTCCCTGCTGGTGCGCCCACGGCGCTACTTCAATGCGCGCAGGACGTCAAAAGAAGTTTGAGATGAATCTGTGGCACGCTGAAGACCTTAAGCCTGCGAGAGGAACTGCGATTAGCAAGCTTGGTTTCTGGAGCGTCGTCATGCTCGGGATCAACGCAATCATCGGAGCGGGTATCTTTTTGACTCCAGGTGCGGTCATCAAACTCGCCGGACCCTTTGCACCGGTTGCTTACATTTTGGCCGGCCTTTTCGCAGGCATCATGGCGATGGTGTTTGCAACGGCGGCGCGGTATGTCAAGACGAACGGTGCCTCCTACGCTTACACGACGGCCGCATTCGGGCGGCGGATTGGCATCTATGTTGGTGTCACCCATGCGATTACCGCCTCGATCGCATGGGGAGTGCTGGCGTCCTTGTTCGTCTCAACGTTGTTGAGGGTCGCTTTCCCCGGCAAGACCTGGGCCGACGACGAACGAGTACTAAGCGTTAAGACGCTAGCGTTCCTCGGCTTTATCGCCGTGCTGTTGGTCATCAACTTGTTCGGCAACCGGGTGATCAAGTGGGCGAACGGAACATCAACGCTGGGCAAGGTATTCGCGCTTTCGGTGTTCATTGCCGGCGGATTGTGGATCATCGTCACGCAGCGCATGAACAACTACGGAACGTCACAGTTGGCATACCACCCGGCGTCATACTCAGTGCTCGGAATCGCCGAGATCGGTAAGAGCACTGTCTCGAGCTTGGCGCTTGCCACGATCGCGGCGTTGTACGCATTCACCGGCTTCGAATCGATCGCGAACGCTGCCGAGGAAATGGAAGAGCCGGATCGGAACCTCCCTAGGGCGATACCCATAGCGATCTTCTCGGTGGGTGCGATCTATGTGCTTGCGTTGGTCGTAGCGATGCTGCTGGGATCGGACAAGATCGTCGCCTCCCCCGACACGGTCAAACTGGCGGCTGCCATCGGAAACGATACTTTCCGAACGGTCGTTGTCGTTGGAGCCTTGGTTTCGATGTTCGGCATCAACGTGGCTGCCTCGTTCGGTGCTCCACGGCTATGGACCGCGCTGGCCGACGGGAGTGTTCTGCCTACCGGCCTGGCTCGTAACAATCGGTTCGGTGTGCCGATGGTCGCCTTCGCCATCACGGCTTCTTTGGCACTCGCATTTCCGCTGGCGCTTCGATTCGACAGCCTGAACCTCACCGGCCTGGCGGTGATCGCCAGGTTCGTACAGTTCATAATCGTGCCAATCGCTCTCATCGCCTTGGCGCAGTCTCAGCGGGAGGAGCACGCGGCAGTGCGGCGAAACCCGTTCACTGACAAAGTGTTACCGGTCGTTGCGTTCGCGATTTCGAT
Organism: Mycobacterium simulans; assembly: GCF_900232995.1. Classification (GTDB taxonomy): domain Bacteria; phylum Actinomycetota; class Actinomycetes; order Mycobacteriales; family Mycobacteriaceae; genus Mycobacterium; species Mycobacterium simulans. Next base: position 828,657 of record NZ_OCVX01000007.1, on the reverse strand, counting down.
CGGGCTGGCGGTGTCCTTCGACTATCGGTCCATCGTCTTGTCGCGAAGCCAGCCCAACTACTTCTCGATATCCTTGATCGTGATCACGTTCATCGTGGTACCGGCGCTCGCCTACCTCCACTACTACCGAGCCATCAGCCGCGTGGGCGACACGGCGACAACGCGTTAGATCTCCGGCTCTTCCTCAGAATGGCCGGACGCCGACGCGCCGAGTGTCACCTCCACATGCGGCCAAAGCCACCCGGCTGCCCAACCATCCATAACTGAGCCGAGCATGAAAGCTAACCCCCTTATCCTCCATTACTCTGAACGCCTGCGGTCGAAGCCAGTTCGGTAGCGACAGTGCACGACTCAACCAATGCCGGCGCATATGTGGCGGCACCACACTCGCATTCCCAGCAGATATGCATGCCGCGCGAACACGAAACGGTGCCGACGATCATGTGTCCCGGCAGCAACCAGTGGCCACGCGCACAGCGTTGGGGTGGTCTATCCAGCCATTGCGTGCGCGAGCAGTGCGCCGGCTCGTCAACCTCAACACTCACAGGCATCACACTTCCATCCGCTCGGTCGCCATGCCAGCGCGCTGTGCAAATCGTTACTCTTTGTGGCCTTTCCTTGACAGTGTCGTTGTGTCCGACGCCATTTGGCGAAACCCAGTGGTCTGCAGGTTATATGACTCATGCACCAATTCGGTGAATCGAGGGTGAACGTGCCGCGTGATCGGTCACGTCAACGATCGAGATCCCACTGCCCGAAATCCGCCGCAAGCACCTCGTCCACATCGACGTGAATACCGCCCAGCAGGGGGCCTGGGTTCGCCTCGCTATTGACGATCTCTTGGTACAGCACCGCCGCGGGCTCCCGCTTCCCATGCGACCACGACTTCGTCTGCCACGCCCACCGACGCCCCGCGGTGGTTGAGTGCCCGATTGCGCCGTCGTTGATTGCCCACGTACACGCCTGGCAATGCCCATAGATGCCGGTACGGGCCACGCCCAGTATCGAGTTGATACCTCGAAACCATTCGACCGCAAGGCTATTCCAGGTGTTGAGGTCGATATCTTCATCGACACTGAAAAAGATCGGGGCAGAACTGCCGCCCCCGGCCGCGGCGTGCAGGCGCAGAGCTGTCTGAGAGTCGGCCACGCCGCCGTCGTACCCTCGGGTGAAATCCGACGGCGTAGGCCAACCCGGCTTGCCGTACTGGAAGTTGCTGACGATGTGAAGACCCGCTGCGCGCAGTTCGTCCGCGTACTGGCGAGTGATGGGCTTGGCCTCGAAGTTGGCGCCTGGCCGCGACTCGGATACGTAGTTGACCACCCCGTCATAGCCGGCCGCTTTGATCTCCTGCGGTGCTATCCGTTGTTCTGCAAAGTCGATCAGCCTGATGTTTGCGGCAGATGCCCTGTGCCCACCGAGTGCGGCGGCCAGGGTTCCTCCGGTGAGCAGCACCGGTGTTAGGGCGTACTTGAGGACGTCGCGTCGTGAAACAGATCGGTGTTTGCCGCGTCTACCGGGGGCAGCCGATTCGGGCACCGCGCGATGGTACCAAGCGAGACGCCTTACGCCCACCACTCGCTGCGGGCTATCAGGACATCACGAAGTAGGTCCGCGCGATCAGAGATGATGCCGTCGACATCCATGTCGAGCAGTGCATGCATGACACCGGGATCGTCGACCGTCCAGGCGTGAACCTGACGTCCCGAAGCATGAACGGCTCGCACCAGCGCCGGCGTAATGATCGGCACACCGCCCAATCGCGGTGGCAGCTGTAGGCAGTCGCTGTCACGCACCGTCCGCCAGGCATATGCCCAGCTGCCGGGGGTTCTCGCCGCCAGGCACGCGACGAACGCACCCGTCCCCGCCGAACTGGCCACCCGCTTGGACAACAGGCGTAACGCGCGTCGTCGGCGACGATCGGAAAATGAGGTGACCAGCACGCGGTTGTGCGCGTTCAACCGCTCGATGACGTCGACGGTCGGCTCGATCGCCGTGGCGGCTTTGATATCGATGTTTATCCGCATGCCAGGTAGGGCGACAAGGAGTTCCTCGAGGCTTGGGACCGACTCCCCCGCGCCCAAGTCCGCGCTGCGAACATCTCGCCACAACAACTGGTCGATTGCGCCCGACGCACCCGCCTCGGGCCGCAATATCCGGTCGTGCTGGATTACGGCCACGCCGTCACGAGTAGCGCGAACGTCGGTCTCAATGTAGCGAAGACCAAGCTTCGCGGCTTCGTGGAACGCCCCCATGCTGTTCATGGGCAACTTGAATGCTGTAAATCCCCTGTGCGCCATAGCAATGCGTCCAGTGCCGCTAAGAAACTCCACGGTGCCTACGCCGCCGTCGCCCATAAGCGAAGTATCTCAACTCTGCCGCGGTGATGTCGTCGCAATGGTGAGATCGGCTGCCGCGGCGACTATTCGGGCATCACAGGTGGGCAGGCACCGCTGGCCTGGTCGCTTCGCGCCATGCCAGCGGGTTGAGCCCGCGGTAGGGATCGACGTCTCGCAGCCGCAGCAAGTCGGCCAGGATTCGTTCCAGTTGCACCTGTGTTCGTTCCTTGACGGTTTGCGTCCACGCCTCAATTCCGACGCCGCGCGGCCTAGTCGTAAGGATCGGTGCGCCGAACCGGAGGTACATCCGTTGCGGTCGAGGAATGAGGGTGGGGCCGATCCCCCGCAACAACGGCATGGCCATGTCTGGCCGACCATTCAGCCTGCGGCCCAAAGCTTCACCGAACCTTGCGACGGCACTGTCACGGGTGGTCAAACTGCGGTAGACGTCGTCGCCGCCGACAAGACCGGCCGGGACAATGGGATAGCTGTTCTCCGCGGACAGCCGCGCAAATCCCGAACGGCCCTGCCAGCGCAGCGTGTACTCCTCGCCCTTGTACTTTGCGATCTCCCGGCCGCCGCCAGGAAAAACCAGAATGGTCTGGTCGTGACGCATGAGCTCGCGCGCTGTCTCCGGCGCCCCCACTACGCCGCCGAAAGCCGCCAGCAGATCAGCCGGTAGGCCACGCATGCGTCCGAAGCCTCGGTCCGCCAACGGTCGCACTCGTGTTCCGATGGCGCGCCGCACGGCATCGTGGATCATAAAGACTTCCGCGCCGGATTGAGTGTGATTGCCCACCAACAGGAATCGCCCGTCAGCGGGAAGATTTTCCACACCGTCGACATACGGTCGATACAGGTCCACTACGGGACGGATGCCGTCGACAACGGTGTCGAGAACTCGTCGCAGCGTTTGCACTCGTCCCGTCGGCTCCATGATGGTGGCGAGGTCTGGGCCGTCAGCCACGCTCGCCTCCGCCCGGAGTGGAGAACAAGACAATCGCTTGCTCGAGCAGGTTTACCTCGCCCATGACCGCCCTTCCTCCCTGTAGATCTGCTAAGCACGCTAACAAACAAACTAGTTTGTCTGCTTAAAATTCTCCTGTGAGAACGACAACGGAGCTCCGCGACGAGATTCTTGCGGCCGCGCGCGCGGAGTTCGCGCAGTACGGCCTGGCCGGTGCGCGTATCGACCGCATTGCCCGAGCAGCCAGTGCGAGTAAGGAACGCCTGTACGCCCATTTTGGCGATAAGGAGACCCTCTTTCGAGACGTGGTTGCGGCCGACGGTGCCGAGTTCTTCCGGACCGTCGAATTGCGCCCCGAGGCAGTACCCGAGTTTGTCGGCGACATCTTCGATCTGGCCCAACGTCGGCCCGAGCACATACGGATGATCACCTGGGCGCAATTGGAGGGCTTTCCGCTCGCCCCACCGGAAATCGAGGGCGAGCGGCCACACGATCAGGGCATTGCCGCTTTGGAACAGGCGCAGGACCTGGGCTACGTCGATCCCGCCTGGGAGCCGCAGCAGTTGGTGGTCCTGCTCTTCGGAATCGCCTTAGGTTGGGCGCGCTGGCCCGACCCCGCGATGGCAACCACCGATGCGCACGTTCTTGCCAGCCGCCGCGCCGCCGCTGTCGAAGCGGCGGCCCGTATCGTCAAACCCGGACGCTGATTTTCATGTTTTTTTCGAAGCACCTAACCGGGCGTGAGTCGCTAACATCCTTCTGTGCACGCTTCCCTTCCCCTCAAACCGCTTGTCGTTGGCCTTCGGGTTGGCGTCGCCGCAGTCGCAATCGCCGCCACACTAGCGGTCGCTGACATGGTGTTGCCGCCAACAGCGCTGCGGGCCACGCCATCGGCCGCCGCGGCAAACTGTTCGCAAGTGGAGGTCGTTTTCGCCCGCGGCCGATTCGAATCGCCGGGGCCCGGCGTGCTCGGTAATGCCTTCATCAACGCGCTGAGCTCCAAGATCGGCGGCAAGAGCATGGGCACCTATGCGGTGAAGTACCCCGCCGACAGTGAAGTTGATGTCGGCGCCAACGACATGAGCCGCCATGTTCAATACATGGTCAACACTTGCCCGGACACCCGGCTGGTGTTGGGCGGCTACTCGCTGGGTGCGGCGGTCACCGACATAGTGCTCGCGGTTCCCATGTCCGCCTTCGGATTCGACAGCCCGCTGCCCGACGGCATCGATCAGCACATCGCTGCTGTCGCATTGTTCGGCAATGGAAGCCAGTGGGTTGGGCCCATCACGAACTTCAACCCGCTCTACAACGACCGGACCATCGAGTTGTGCCACGGCGCCGATCCGGTCTGCAACCCGGCCGACCCGAACACCTGGAAAGAAAATTGGCCGCAACATCTCGCCAATGCGTACGTCCAGGCGGGCATGGCCAACCAGGCTGCCGACTTCGTGGCGAGCAAGCTGTAGTCGATCACGCGCGCGTCATGTGGGCCCAACGGGTCATCGGTCTGTGGAGTCGTCGCCGACCCCGTCGGAGTTGAAGCGACTCAATAAGTTTCAGCCCCCAGCCTCCCGCCGCGTCGGGAAGCGCACGTTTGACCATAAAGCTCCGCTGGATACGGCGAGCAACCATCAGCACGATCAGGCTGATCGCGAACCTGCCCAGCGCCGCTCGACGTCTTCGTCTTTTCCGGATTGCGGGTGCCGAGCCAGCGCGGCGGCCTAAGTGATAGCCGAGGCACAGTGCTGTCAGCAGTGCGGCGATAACCGCAAGCGCCATCATGAAGATGAGCGTCCTTCGTCGCTGTCGCATGAAGATCACGGACCAGATACACCTCGGCCAACAAGTGGCAGGGCGCCTGGTTCGGTGATCGCGACAAACTCCGAAATTGCCAGCCGCTCGAACGACACCTCAACCTAATTGGGTAAAGTCATGTGATCAGCCTGATTTCGTTCGGGTGATAGGCGCCTCGGTTGGTTGTTTCGCTTTGGGCGGTGAGAATCGCACGCGGATACATTAACTCTGGGTGAACAATTATCTTGGAAACCGGCGGTGCGGATGATAAGGGCAGACGCCGTGCGCTGTGGAACTGCGTATCTGCGCACAAAATGTGCATATGTTCAATGAACAGACCGTGGGGAATTCCTGTGAAGCTCCTGTGATTAAAATCAGCATGAATGTTGGCAAAACAGCAAGATCAGCATCGATTCTGCGCGATCAGCAGCGTTGAGTAGGCCAGCTCCCGGTTTATAGCGTTCGAGGTAGCCGAGACATCGGCGTGTTCGGCAGTTCCCGCATCGCTGAAGGGAAATCCCATGTCTTTCGTTACTGCATATCCAGAGCTGCTGTCGGCAGCAGCCAGCAATCTCCAATCGATCGGCGCCGCGTTCTCCGTCGGCAATGCTGCTGCTGCCGGGCCGACGACCGCGGTTGTTCCGGCGGCCGCGGACGAGGTCTCGGCGCTGACGGCGGCGCACTTCGCCGCCCATGCGCAGCGATATCAGGCGCTGGCTACGCGTGCGGTCAGGATTCAACAGTCGTTGGCGGCAACCTTGGCGGCCAGTGGGGGTTCGTATGCGGAGACCGAGGCGGCGAACGCAACGGCGGCTGGCTGAGCGGGTCGGCAGGTCGAACCGAGAGCTAGAGGGGTTGAGACATGGACTATGGGGTATTGCCGCCCGAAATCAACTCTGGCCGCATGTACACCGGCCCGGGGGCGGGTTCGTTGCTTGCCGCAGAGGCGGCTTGGGCCGGGCTGGCCGCCGACTTGCACGCGGCCGCCGCGGGGCATCGGTCCGTGATTTCCGGGCTGACCAGCGGTCCGTGGCTGGGGCCGGCGTCAGCGTCGCTGGTTGCGGCCACGACTCCGTTTGTCGCGTGGCTGGACAATAGTGCCGAGCAGGCCGAGCTGGCCTCAAGTCAGGCGGGGGCGGCAGTGGCGGCGTACGAGACGGCGTTCGCGGGGACCGTGCCGCCGCCGGTGATCGCAGCTAACCGTGCTCTGCTGGCGGCGTTGATCGCGACGAATTTCTTGGGCCAGAACACCGCGGCGATCGCCACCGTTGAGGCGGAGTACTTCGAGATGTGGGCTCAGGACGCCGCGGCTATGTACGGATATGCGAGTTCGTCGTCGACGGCATCGCAGCTGACCGAATTCAACGCGCCGGCGGAAGTGACCACCCCCTCCGGGGTGGCCGGCCAGGCCAACGCGGTCGCGTCCGCGGTCCAGAATTCCGCGCAGAACGGCGTGCAGGGGGTACTGGGCAGCACGAACAACGAGGTTTCCGGCCTGTTGAACACCTTGTCCTCGCCAAACTTGAGCATGGCAAATCTCAAGCCAATCGATGACTTTCTGGTCAATTACACGCCGTTCGACGACCTGGCCTCGATGTACACGAAGTATCTCGGTGGATACATTTCGTCGGCGCAGATGTCCGTCCAGATGGGACAGTCCTTTGGGCAGATCAGCAACGGGATCACGGCCATGACCACGTTTGCGAAGGGTTTGGCGGCTCCCGCGGCAAAGGCCGCCGAAGGTGCGGCGCAGGCATTAGGCGCATCGGCTGGATCGACGGCAGCCAATGCCGGTGGCGTAGCGGCGGGTCTGGGGAAGGCGCTTCCGCTGGGCGGGTTGTCGGTGCCGGCAAGCTGGGCTCCGGTGAACGCCATGACGAACCCCGGGGTGGCGGCACTTACCAACGCCGCTACGGTCCCGGCGGGGGCGGAAGGGCTGAATACCCTTCCGATGACCCCGTTTGGCCAGTTTGTCGGCGGTCAGTACGGGCGCAACCTGCCGAGTTACGGTTTCAGGCCCTCGGTGATGGCAAAACCACCTGCCGCCGGGTGACCCCGGTCGGGCGATCTCAGTTTTAGCGGCATACGGCCTGGGCTGCTATGGTGCCTTGCTTATGCCAGACATGGATCGTCGCAGCCTGTTGTTGATGACGGGCATCGGTGCGCTGGCAGCCGCGACGCCCGTCGTACCGGCTCGTGCCGCACCCAACGGTCAGCCCGGAAACTTCCTCTTTCATGACGAGTTCGATGGACCCGCTGGCGCTGCCCCCGATCCGTCGAAATGGACGGTGTCGAAAGCCCGCGAAACGATCAAGGACCCGACGTACTGGGAGTTACCCGAGCATGTCGGCCAGTACCGAGACGATCGGCAGAACGTGTTCCTCGACGGCAACTCGAACCTGGTCATCCGCGCCGCGAAGGACGGCAACACGTACTACGGCGGCAAGGTGTTCAGCCCGTGGCAAGGGGGCATCGGCCATACTTGGGAGGCTCGAATAAAGCTCGACTGCCTCACCGCCGGCTGCTGGCCGGCCTGGTGGTTGTCCAGTGATGCTCAGGGCGAAATCGACATCCTTGAGTGGTACGGCAACGGCAAGTGGCCTGCAGCGACCACGGTTCACGCAAAAGCCAACGGCTCCGAATGGAAGACCCACAACCTCGCGCTGGACAGTTCCTGGCACACCTGGCGGGTCCAGTGGGATGAGGCCGGTATGCGCTTCTGGCAGGACTACGCGGAGGGCGCGCAGCCATACTTCACTGTTGCGGCGAACTCGCTGGCGGACTGGCCCTTCAACAACCCCGGCTACCAGGTGTTTCCCATCTTAAATCTCGCGGTTGCTGGTTCCGGTGGCGGCGATCCCGGTCCGGGGACCTATCCCGCACAGATGCTCGTCGACTGGGTGCGCGTCTGGTAAGACACGACCCATGGACGTCGGGCCGCTTGTCGCGCGCTACGCCCGGCGGTTCTGTCGCGTGCACGCCAGTCCGCAGTCGTCCGGCATGGACGGTGCGGGTTTGAGGCGGCGGCGCTGCGGTTTGGCCATCTCTTTGCCGTGGTGGCAGTGACCGGCGGACGTCGGTGGCGCGACCCCTTGGGCCGGTGTGCCGGCATTTGCCGCTTGGGTCAGCGAACCCGCCGACGGCACCTTGCTTTAGCCGTTGCCCACGCCCGCGGCCCGACCCGGCGGTTTCGTGGCGTCCGAGTTTGCAGCACCGCGGGGCAGTCGGGTTGTTAGGTCACCCAGAAGCCGGTCTAGTTCCACCGCCCGACCGCGGTAGCCGACATGGGCGTCCGGCCGGATGACAAACGCGCAGTGGGATGTGACCCCGTATTGGTGGTGTGCCGATCGATCCGGATCGCCCAGTGCCATCGGATGGTCGGCGAAGCGTTCCGCCGTGATTACGCGCGCCCGCACCAGACCGGGATAGGCCCGCTCGATCTGTTCGGCGATTCGGCACAACTCCACGGCTGGTCGCGCCTGGTCGTCGAGGCCGGTGAACAGCAGCACGGTGTGGTGGATGCCGCGGAATACCTCGTAGAGGCGTCCCGGCTTCCCGTCGATCAGCACGTCGGCTTCGCGTGCCCGGTCGCCTGGAGCTGGGGCATCAGCCCAGCCAGAGCCGTCCTGGGCGTTGAGCGGGCTGTGCGGGTAGCGCAGCCGCAACTGAGCCAGTTTGCCAACGAACCAACGGCGCAATGAGCGCTGAGTGAGCACTCGCGCTGCCACGGTTGGGCCCAACCAACCGCGGGCGATCCTGGAAAACGGGTTGTTGCCCAACAAAGCCGTGAACAGCCGGTCCGTCGTCTTGAGCAACTGAACGCCCACGAGATGACGTTCGACCTCGTAACTGTCGAGGAGCGGTTCGTCGCTGATGCCGCGCTCAACCAGCGCGAGTTTCCACGCCAAGTTGTAGGCGTCTTGGATACCCGTGTTCATGCCTTGGGCCCCGACGGGACTGTGCACGTGTGCGGCGTCCCCAACCAAGAAGACGCTGCCCTGGCGATATATGGGCACCACACGGCTGTGCACCCGGTAGCGGGTAACCCAATGCTCCTTGATCACCTTGGCGGGGAACGGCACTCGCTGGTCGAGCATCGCCTGGAATTCTTCGTGGGTTGGCTCGCTGTACTCCGCCCGGGGCCCGTCGAGCCCCGGCGGGACATTGCCGAAGATGCGGTACCGCTTCTCCCCCGGCATCGAAAACGCCGCGAATATGCCAGCAGCGCTGGGAAAACCGTACAGGCCGCCGTGTGGTAGCTCCCAGTCGAGTTCGGCGTCGGCCATGATGAAGTCGTCGCGGTAGGTGGAACCGGTAAACGCGATGCCAGCCGCTTTGCGGACCGCACTGTGTGCGCCGTCGCAGCCGATGATCCAGCGGCATCGCACGATCTCGATCGATCCGTCCTGATCACGCAGCGACGCTTCCACAGTGTCGCCGTCCTGAGTTAGATCGATCAGCGCCCGCCCGCGGTCAATCTCTATGCCCCACTTGGACAGCGCCTGCGTGAGAATCCGCTCGGTGTCGTGCTGCGATAGTGTGCGCAGCGCCGGGTAGGCCGTGTAGTTCTGGGGTCCGGTCAGCACGCCGGCGAGGTCTACTCGTACCTTCTTGTTCCGGAACGCGATCGTCAGCGATGTGGCCGGACTACCTGCCGCGAGCGCCTCATCAATAACGCCCATGTCGTCAAAGACTTCCAAAGTCCGAGGCTGTACGACCAGAGCACGGGATGTCGTCAGCGGCGCCGGTTCACGATCAACGATCCGCACCGCGACACCATGCCGGGTCAGTTCGTTCGCCAGCGTCAACCCCGTCGGCCCAGCCCCGACGATCAGTACCGCAGTCAATTCCTCAGTCATCGCCGACCAGCCCTTCTGACCATAATTCGTCAACCGGTGAATTCATGCTACTACGACTGTAGTACTACCGGGAGGCTGGCGCAATACGCTGAACGTTTTGGTCTTCAAGTCGCTTGCGACACGCTGCAACAGCAGGGTGGTTTAGAACCCGTGGTGGCGAGCTTTTATCCCACAGAGGTCAAGCCACTATGGGGTACCGAGGAATCGTCAGGCTGGGGTGTCGGTGCCTGGGCACACTGCGAAGTTGCGCACACCGATCGCGACGTCGCCACCCATTGCAGCGGCGCGTTGCCGGCCCAGGTATGCCGGATGGCGACGCATCTCTTCTTGAAGTTGACGTTCGCGCCGCTGTGCAGCAGCCCAAGCCGGGTGTGACTGTAGGCAAATTACCTTCGCCCCTGATGCACTCGCCACGATTGTCAACTCCTCTCCGACGCGCAATGCCAAATCCACAACCATGTGTTCTTAGCCTTGGAGCTCAGGATTCCTAGCAAACCTGTGATCAAACCGTGGCAAAAGATGAGAATTAGCCGTGAATTTGAAATCCGATCCTTACCTACGTCCGATAGGAGGCAAATCACTGGCGGCACCGGTGCTGAGGGTACTCGTTAGGCCTTCCCAAGGGACGAAATGCCGAGGATCGGCGGCAGAGGTTATCGGTGAAGGCCCGCTCGCCCGGTGTGATATGCGAATCAGTCACCTCGAATATTGGCGGACGGACATGTGGCTACGGGCGGCTGCGTGGATGCGCGAACTTAGGCCGCGACTGGGTCGACATCGAATACCCGGGGCGTAGACGCCGGCCAACACCTCTTGGGCTGGTGTGGTTGGAGCCAGGTATTCCGGAATCGGGGCTGATATGGGAGGCGGGACGGCAGTAACGTTCTCTCTTGCGTCGCGCTAACTCATGAATTTGAGGCATGACAATGCCCGACCCGGGTGAGCAGCCATCGTCACCAGTATTCGCTCCAACCGGCCGATCCGTGATTCAACGCCAGCCGGGGTGAAAACGTCGGTGGCGAATTCGACACGAAGTTCAAGTTCACGTCCGGGGACGCGATCAGGGCCAGCGGGTAATGCGTGAACTCGCAGCCACTCCTGCCCAGCAAGCTCCACCCACCGCTCCCGGCTAGGGTTAGGTTAGGTCGCGAATAGATTGGTGCTCAACAGCTTTCATGTTTTTTCGAGTCGAGATTTCGGTAATGCCGAAATCTCTATATCGGAGGTGTTTCACGCGAATGCGGAATGGGCACGTGTCGATCAATCCCGGTTCACCGGGTAAGGACGGCAACCGCACTCCATGGCCTACCGCCGGGGTGACGCGGATCTGGCTGAGGCAGGCGGGCAACCAGGCGCATCGACATGGGCAACCGACGGAACCGGTGGGCGGCCGCAAGCAGCGGTTCTGTTTCCGCGATGCGCCAGCCGAGGTCTTCGAAGAATGCCAACCCGTTTTCGGGTGCGAACTTGAACGGCGCATTCTGCAGCATGCCGGCTACCTTCTTGTTCAGCATTTTCTTCAGGCCCGGTCCGGCGAGCTCGAGTACCCACCACGCGACCTCGGGTCGCTTGATCGCCTCGGAGAGCGCGACGACATCACGTTCGTCGAGGTACATCAACAGGCCCTCGGTGAGCACCAGCGCTTTGGCCGCGCCGTCCAACGCTTGGTTGAAGAAGTCGTTGCGGGGGCGCGGATCGGCTAGGTCGACGGCGCTGCGAATCAACCGGCATCGCGGCGTCTGGTCGGCAAGCAGCCGCGACTTTTCCGCAAGAAGCGGCGGCAGATCGGCCTCTACCCAGGTGAGGTTGGGCGGGAGGCTCAACCGATACGGTCGGGTGTCCAACCCGGCTGCCAGGTTCAACACCCGGTCACAGCCATCGGCGATCGCTTCGAAGATGATGTCGTCGATGATCTTGGTGCGCGCAACGAGCCACCAACCGTTGCGGGTCGTCCGTGGAGATCGGGCGACGATAGCGCGGCCTCGTTCACCCGCGAGACGTTCGGCGAGTGGGTCGCTGAACAACGCGTCCGGACGTTTCGATTCGGTTGCCCGATGCAACGCCGTCCAGCGGGCGGTATCGGAAACATGGGTGATGACGTGGCCCGCGTCTGCCATGGCTTGCGTTATACACTCCGCGGGCGACACCTTTCCTACCTGACGGGACACTTACGTATCCACACGTGTGGCGCCATACGAAATAAGCGCTATGTATCCGCTATATTGTGATGCAGCTACCCCGTTGCACCGTCTACATCGCCGGTGAGACACGACCCTGCACCGATCGGCGGAACGCGTCCCTTATTCGTTGCTTGATTGCATCGTCGAAACGGCGGTAGGTACAGCGCAGGGTATGTCCGGGCCACTCTTTCGGGGTGAGTTCGGCTGGTAGCAATGGATCGAGCAGCAAATGCTCCACCACGGCCTTCGATAGTGCGAACGCGTTGTAGGTGCCATCGGCGAGCTCAGTATCAGAGTCTGCTGGTTCGATGTCGAGCTCGGCGTCCATCGCCGCGATCAGCCTTCTTGCGTCGGCAGCCCAAGTGTCAAGGGCAAAAAGCGAATTCACGATGTCGGCGGGCATTGCAGTCGCGGCCCCATGGAAGTAAACGCACTGGCCCTCGAGCACGGCACGTGACATCGGTAGCCGTCGTGCATCGAGGTTGTCCGGACGGACCCAGATTCCTTCTCGCAGTTCGGCCAGATGCAGGGCCGCAGCAGCTTTGCGGAGCTTGAGTCGATCGTTTCTCGACCGGCGGTCGAGTGCGACGACCGCCAGTTCCCAGGTGCCGTCCCAACGTTTCGTGACCGCGTTGTTGATTTGGGCCGCCTCATCTTTGCGCTGGCGCAATTCCAGCAGGTGCCCCGCGAGTGCGTAAGTTCCGTTATCGCACGTGAGTTCGCCGCTGGAGACCATTCGCCATAGGCACGTGCGGGCGGCATTGGCTGTGATGCCGCAAAGCATGGCCACCCCGACGAGCTCACCGACCGTAAGGCAGGGCTGATCAGCGCCCAGCAGTGCCGAGGCGAGCACCGAGCGCGCGTTGAGCCGGCTGTCCCCGACCACTTCGCTGGCTTGGCTAGGTCGCGGACTGGCCGCTGCCCCGTTGTTGCTCCGGACGGGGCTTCGTCGGGGGTCGGACCTGTGTACTCGCATTCATCCTCTCCCTGCGCAGCGGCGCGGAGCGCACAAAATTGCTGATGCATGGTAATGCTAACGCATGGACGGACGTCCTAGGGGTGAGGCTGTCCGTGGCGCGCCGGTTGGCCCCGGTTGCGGATTACCCGAATCGAATCGCGCCCACCAATGCCATCGGGCTTCGTCCGCTGCGACGCGTGATGTGCCTGCCGCCCCGGCGCTGCCGCCGAATTGCAGGAAATCGATTCTGACTTCGAGAGTTTCATAGCTAACAGGCTGATGTTGTCGAGCTAGTGGGGCCCGGTCGACGGTCGTCGAGGCTCGCGTCCGGCGGGTCACCGGCCCAGACCGGTTCCCGAGTGCTCCCGCGCTCGCGGTGTCCGACGAGCTGACTAGCCCACCCAAACGCGATCTATGTTGACCACATTTTAATTGACGCATGACATTGATATTGTGATGCTAAGACAAGAGTGGATCCGCGCGCCATCGATGGCACCGCAACCCACCGCGCCGTAGAACACGTCGCAATCAAGGAGCTCAGCCATGATCTGCCCGAACCTGCCTCTCGGCTTCGATCCAACCGACCCCGACATCTATGTCGATCGGATCCCCGTCGCCGAACTTGCGGAGCTGCGCAAGAGCGCACCCATCTGGTGGTGCGAACAGCCCGTCGGCAAGGGCGGCTTCAACGACGGCGGCTTTTGGGTGGTGACCAAGCACAAAGACGTTAGGGAGGTGTCGCTGCGCAGCGACGTCTTCTCCAGCCGGCAAGACACCGTGATTCCCCGATTTCACGACAACATTGCACGTGAGGACATCGAGTTGCAGCGGCTGGTCCTGATCAACATGGACGCGCCGCAACACACTAGGTTGCGCAAGATCATCTCCCGCGGATTTACGCCGCGGGCCATTGGGAGGCTGCGCGACGAGCTTCACGAGCGGGCTCAGCGCGTCGTCAAGCTGGCCGCGGCGCAAGGTTCAGGTGACTTCGTCGAGCAGGTGTCGTGCGAGTTGCCGCTGCAGGCGATCGCCGGATTGTTGGGCGTACCCCAGGAGGACCGCAGGGACCTATTCCGGTGGACCAACGAGATGACCGGCAACGAGGACCCGGAGTACTCCCACATCGATCCGAAGGTGTCCTCTACGGAGCTGATCGGTTACGCAATGAAGATGGCCGAGGTCAAGACAAGGAACCCCGGCGAGGATGTCGTTACCACGCTCATCGAGGCAGACATCGAGGGCGAAAAGCTCTCCGACGATGAGTTCGGCTTCTTTGTCATGATGCTGGCCGTCGCGGGCAGCGAGACCAGCCGAAACTCGATTACCCAGGGCATGATGGCATTCATCGACTTCCCCGACCAGTGGGAACTGTATAAGCAGACGCGGCCGGCGACGGCGGTCGACGAGATCGTGCGTTGGGCGACCCCGATCACGGCGTTTCAGCGTACGGCGCTGGCGACCACCGAATTGTCCGGAGTGCGGATCGAAGAAGGGCAACGGGTGGTGATGTTCTACCGGTCGGCCAACTTCGACGAGGACGTGTTTGACGATCCGTACCGGTTCGACATCATGCGAAATCCCAATCCGCACGTCGGTTTCGGCGGCACCGGGGCGCATTACTGCGTTGGGGCGAACCTCGCACGGATGACGATTGAGCTGATCTTCGACGCCATCGCTGACAATATCCCGGATATCAAACCGCTTGCAGCGCCGGAGCGACTGCGGTCGGGATGGCTCAACGGCATCAAACATTGGCAGGTCGACTACACGGGCAAGTGTCCGGTAGAGGGCTGATCCGCGTGGCCGCGTCCGGAAAGTTTCGCGTCGCCGATGATCTGGAGATCATCCGGCGAGTCCTTGCCCACATCGAGGCCGGCACAACCGACGAGGGCGAGGCCTGGCGCGAACCGGTGCAGAATTATCTCCAGCCAAGCCGATTTGCCAAGGAACTGCGGTTACTGCGCTGTTCGCCCAGTGTGTTCATTCCGTCGGCGGCTATACCGAATCCGGGCGACCACGTCGAACGGATCAGTTTCGGCGTGCCACTTTTCGCCGTACGCGGCCGCGATCGTCAGGCGCGGGTGTTTCGCAACGCGTGTCGTCATCGCGCAATGGCTCTCGTTGCGGGCGCGGGCTGTTCCCGTGCGCTTGTGTGCCGCTATCACGGCTGGACGTACCGCCTCGATGGAGAGCTGGCCCACATTCCCCACGCGGGGGGCTTCCCCGATCTAGACATGTCGACACGCGGATTGGTTGAAATTGCCAGTCGTGAGGTCGACGGCCTCGTTGTGATAGATGCGCTCGATGATCACGGCACTGATTCCTTACCAAGGGTTACCGATGCCGCTAGGGAGTTGACCGACGGGAGTCCGTGGGCAGACATATTGGTGTCGGCTGAGCATCTAGTGTTCGTGGAATCAATTGTCCAGCAAATTAACTGGAAGATTCTCGTCGAACAGTTCTTGGAGGGCTATCATATTCGCTCAACGCACCGTGACACGTTCTACCCGGGTCAGTACGACAACCTCAGTATCGTAGAAACTTTCGGCCCCAACAGCCGAATCACTTTCCCGTACCGCAATATTGAAAGACTGCGTCAGCGCCCGACGTCGACCTGGACGGTCGGTGGCCGGCTGACCTACGTGTATCACCTCTTCCCGAACACGATTGTGGCGACGTTGCCCGATCGCGTGGCGGTGATCGCGATCGACCCTGTCGGCGTCGACCGCTCCACGGTCACTACGTACGTCATGACGACGCCAGGGCTCGCCGAGCGAGCACGGCAAGCAACGGTAAATGCCGTGCCGTACAACCACAATGCAAGCGTTTCGAGCGTCCTTCACCGAGGGGCCGTAGAAGACAACGAGATGTCTGCAGGTGTGCAGCGTGGTTTACGCGCAGGCGCGAGCGCTTTCGTGGAGTTTGGTCGGCACGAAAGCGCCATCGGGCACTTCCACGCCGTCCTTGAGGAGCGACTCGCTCGACTGTAGGCATCAGGCTGAGTTGCGAAACGGTTCGGCCTATGTTGCGCCGATGCCGTGTGGAGTACCGTGCGCTAATGCCCGATCGAAACCGCCGTTTCCTGCTCCGGCAACGCCCAACCGGACGCATCGGTCCGGACACCTTCGAACTCGGCGAGGTACCGATCCCGGAGATCGGCGACGGCGAGGCACTCGTACGCGTCGATTGGATCTCCCTCGATCCGACCAACCGAGCGTGGATCAACGACACGCCGACCTACCTGCCGCCGGTCGGTATCGGTGAAGTCATGCGCGCGGGTGGCCTCGGCGAGGTTGTTGCGTCGAAGAATCCGAACTACGCGGTCGGGCAGATCGTTCAGGGTCTCGTCGGCTGGCAGGAGTATGCGGTTGCCTCCGACACAATGCCGTTGTTTCCGGTCGACGTAGCCGAGGGCGTCTCGCCGAGCGCGTACATGGGTGCGCTCGGGATGACCGGGCTCACCGCGTGGATCGGGATCCGTGATATCAGCAAGCCGCAGCCGGGCGAGACCGTTGTGGTGTCGGCCGCGGCGGGTGCGGTCGGCTCGGTGGCCGGGCAGCTCGCCAAGGCCAGTGGCGCCCGTGTCGTCGGGATTGCCGGCGGCCCGGAAAAGTGCGCGATGCTGACCGAGCAGCTCGGCTTCGACGCGGCCGTGGACCATCGCGCCGAGGATTGGGCCGCCCAGCTCGTCGCTGCGACGCCCGACGGCATCGATGTCGACTTCGAGAACGTCGGCGGCGACATCATGGACGCGATCTTCGCGCGTCTCAACATTGGCGCACGCGTCGCGCTGTGTGGGCTGATCTCCGGCTATAACGACGCCGACCCGCCGCCGGGCCCGCGCGCCTTCGCCAACCTGCTGATCCGGCGAGCGACGGTGCAGGGCTTCATTGTTTTCGACCACTTCGGCCGTGCGCCGGAGGCAATTGGCGAGATCGCCAGCCTGATTTCCGAGGGCAAGCTGACGCCGCTCGAGACCGTCGTTGAGGGCTTCGAGCAGCTGCCGACTGCGATCAACATGCTGTTCGACGGTAAGAATGTTGGCAAGCTTATGGTCAAGGTCTAGCTCTGACCTCGTCGATTAGGTAGCCGTCAACGAAGTCGTGCAGCGCGGGGGCCAGCGCAGCAGCGCTCGAGCCATGCAGCTTGGCGAGCAAGATAAGACCCTGGTAATGAGCGAATATCGCGTGGGCCAGCCGATCGGGGTCGACGTCATCGCGCAATATCTTGTCAGCGGCGGCCTCGCGGCAGACCTGGGCGAGTTGCTCTTCCAGTACGGCCAACCGCGCGGCGAGGTGGATGCGCACCGCTTCATCGGTGGTCGACAGCTCGGCTGCCAGGTTGCCGAACGGGCAGCCGACGAAGCGTCCGAACTCCGCATACAGTGCCGTCTGGATGGCGCCGATCGCGTCTGGAATCGCGGCGAACTTGTCGGCGGCCGTGGCGCCGGGCTGGCTGGTCAGGCGCGCTTGAAAAGCCTGCATGTGGAGATCGATAACCGCTTTCGCCAGTTCAGCTTTCGATGAGAAATAGTGGTAGAAGCTGCCTTTGCGAACGTCAGCCGCGCCACAGAGTTCCTCCACACCCACGTCGTGGTAACTGCGCTCGAGGAACAGTCGTGCCGCGGTTGACACGATGCGATCCCGGGCGTCGGAGGTTCGTGGCACCCACAAAGCCTATCGAATAGTTGACTGGTCGGTCAAAAATCCGTTACGGTGTGCACCATCGCCGGCCCTACCGAATTGGAGATGGCAGCAATGAGCTCCAGCAACCCGGATGTTTTCCGAACACCCGATTCGCGTTTCGAGCGCCTTCCTGGGTACGACTTCGAACCGCACTACCTGGAGGTCGACGGTTTGCGGATGCACTATCTGGATGAGGGGCCACGGGAGGGGTCGCCGGTGGTGTGTTTTCACGGCGAGCCGACGTGGGCCTATCTTTACCGCAAGATGGTGACGCCGCTGGTCGCGGCCGGCCACCGGGTCATTGTTCCCGACTTCGCCGGCTTCGGACGCTCCGACAAACCCACCGACCGGCGCTGGTACACCTACGACCGACACAGCGAGTTGGTCGCGAAGGTGCTGGGCGCTCTCGACCTGCATAACGCGGCGGTGGTTGTCCAAGACTGGGGCGGCCCGATCGGACTGCGCTGGGCGGTGGAAAACGCCGATAGGGTTGAGGCGCTGATGATTTTGAATACCGGTCTGTTCACCGGACGGGTGTCCAAGGGATTCATGGCCTGGCGCGACTTCGCGGAAAAAAATCCGGATTTGCCCGTCGGATTCGTCATCCAGGGAGCCACGACCAGCCAGCTTTCCGATGACGTCGTGGCTGCCTATGAGGCGCCGTTCCCTACTGCAGAGTCAAAGGCCGGCGCTGCGCAATTTCCGCTGCTGGTCCCCATCAGCGAAGACGCCCCTGGCGTATCGGAAATGCAGGCGGTCAGCGACGAGCTGTCGCGATGGCACAAACCAGCTCTCGTTGCCTTCTCCGACACCGACCCTGTCTTCCCCTACCCAAGGTCGGGACAGGTTTTTTGCGACTTGATCCCCTCTGCACACGAGCAGGTGCGAATTGAGGGTGCCGCGCACTTCGTTCAAGAAGACCGTGGTGAGCAATTGGCCGGGGAACTGCTTGGCCTGCTCGCCAAGGTTTAGCCAGCTGAAAACAGTTGCTTACCAACGATTCCAGTCGCGACGACGCACTGGCAGGATATTGGCCGAGCCCGTGGCCGGGCGAGGACGGTGGGCCGCGCCGTACCCAGGCGCCGCACGGCAGCCGCGGACTCGGCATCGCCGACGGCGAACGCCTTGAAGTAACGACTCGAGACGCCTACGCGGTGACGATGGTGGTGCTTCGCGATCCCGGCGAGGTGTACGTGCTTCGGCACACGTTGGGGCCGCGGATGCTCGACAGTCCGTCGACCGGGTGGGTCGAGCGCATCGACCCCGAGTCGCTACGGCCACTGGAACGTTCACCGGAACTGGCCGCGGGGCCGTTCTGGCCCGGCGGGCTCGCGGCCCATGCCAACGGCTCGCTCTACACGGTGTTCGGACGCTGGTGCCATCGACTGGCGCCGGACTGCTCGGTGATCGAGCGGCGCGAGCTGCCCCAGCCCCGCCCGTACAACTCGTTCGTCATCCTCGCCGATGGGACCATTGCCACAAAGGATCTCGATCGAAAGAATGACTCGCGGCGAGCCCGGCTCTCGCTGCTGGAACCCGAAAGTCTGCAGCCGCGTTGCGCCGAGGTCGAGCTGCCCGAGCGAGCGATCGCACGACTGTCCAGCGACGGCCACGCCATCTACGTGGTGGGTGTAACCACGACGTACCGCTACATCTGGGACCCGTCGGCGGAACGCCTTGAGCTGGACGACAGCTGGGTGCTGCGCTATGGCGGCAGGCCGGACCAGAGCTACGGCTGGGATCCTGTGGTGGACGGCGGCCAGATGTGGTTCCTTAACAACGGCGAACACACCTACACCCATTCGATGCTCGCCGCCGGTGTGGCGCCCAGCGCCAATCAGCTGATCCGTGTCTCCCTAACGGACGCAACCGATCACGAGTTCGTCGACGTCTGCGGCATCGCTCGGGGTGCCGTCACCAATCCACCGTTGTACGACCCACAGCGCCGGATCGCATTGGGCTATGACTCAGCCAATGGTGTTCTTGCCGCCTGGCGCCTCGGCGATTCCGGACTGGAACGCCTGTGGCGGCGCCCGTACGCCACGGCCAGTCACATGGTCCGATTCGCCGACACCGGCGAGGTCGTGATCAACGACTTCCACGGCAGACTCCCCGGCTTACGTGGCCATCGCCTGCGCCGCCTGATGACGTACGGCGGGCCGCTGTTGAACAACAGGGGTGTGCGCGCGGCAGGCGGGCGCCGCTGCGCAGACCATGTCGTGGCGATCGACATCGAAACCGGGCACGAACTTGCGCGCACTCCAGTCCCAAGCCTCTTCCAGGGCGTCGTGTTTCCCGCGGTCGGATGGAATCGTGATCTGTACTATCCGACTATTTGCACCCTTGCACGAGTAAGCGTGGTCTGATCGCAATCCGGTTGACCGGGAGTCGTAGCGCGCAAGCCGCGCTACTTTATAGCGCGGTTAGTGCATCATGTTGGTGGTTGAAGTAACCAGTGGCAGGGGTGGCGGTGTAGCAGCTGCGCGGACCCGGTCGCTGTCGGACGTTGCCTATGTTAAAGGGGCCGGTTTTGGTTTTCGATGTAGCGTTTGATCACCGACAACGGCGCTCCGCCAGCCGATGCGGCGAAATGCGAAGGCGACCACAGGTGGCTAGGCATCCGGGCGCGCACACACGTTCCGGTGTACTCGCGGCGCACCGTGTAGCTGTAGCGGCCTTTGAGCCGGCGTAGCAGTGTAGCGACCGCCAGGGTGGGCGGGTAAGCATCCAATAGGTGCACGTGCTCGGGCTCGCCGTTGAACTCAACCAACTCGGCATCCAGATCGGCGCACACCCGACATGGTGTGCTCGCAGAAGTCCAGCATCGCCGAATCCAGAATCCGCCGACGGTATTTGGTTACGAATACAAGATGTGCCCACAGCGCCGAGACGCTGTGGGCGCCACGCCGGTGGTTGGCGCTGCCTGCCGCAACCGCGATGTCGGTGGTGTCTTTTATGGTCGTGGCGTGCACACCGAAGGTGTCTACCCGCCTGCACCGGCAACAACTGTTGGTGGCTGTGATAGGGCGCGCGGTGAGCGTAAGCCGCGGGCGCGCAAGCGCCCCAAGGATGCGCCCACGCATGTGCGGTCGTGGCCGCTGCGCCCGGACGCGGGGCAGTGCCGGGTGATCCGGACACGGTTTTTCGCGGGGGCGCGGGTGTATAACTCGGTGCTGGCCGAATTCATCGGGCGTAGCCGCGCCGTCAAATCCGATCCGGCGTGGCAGGTGGCATGCCAGCTGCCACGGCGTACGAAGAAGGAACGCGCCGCTCGGCGGGCGGCGTTGGATGCTGTGACGGCGGCTCATGGGTTCAGCGATCGTGCCGCGCAGTCGTTCGCGTCGTCGTTGCGCCAGTCCTGGGTGCGTGAACACGTGCCGGCCCAGGAGACACAGAACCTGGGTGCGCGGGCCTTTGATGCGGTCAAGCAGTGGCATGTTCGGCGTCGGGGAAAGCCACGGTTCAAGAGCACAAAGCGTGGGCTGCATTCGTTGGCGGCTAAGGACGGCAACGGTGCGTTACGACCCAAGACCGACGCCGCCGGACGGTTGGTCGGGTTGCAGTGGGGGCGCCGGGATGGTGATCGCGATCGCGGCGGCGGCCCAGTCGGGTCGCCGCGGTAAGGAACAGCGCGCCGAGCTGGCCGAGATCGAGGCGCTGATCGCTGTGGGCAAGGTGTTGTCTACCCGGATCGTGCGCACGGTGATCAACGGGCGCGACACCTACCGCATGCAACTGGTCTGCGATGGGTCCCCGACGCGGAGGCATCCGGTCGGTGATGGTCGGGTGTCGTTCGACTTGGGGCCCAGTCAGATCGCGGTGGCCATCGAGCGCAGTGATGGTGCCTGGACGGGATGGGTTGAGCCGCTGGCTGATCGGATCCGGTTGAACATGGTGCGGTTGCGCCGCGGGCAGCGGCACGTGGACCGTCAGCACCGTGCCGGCTCGCCGGGCTGCTTCAACCCCGACGGCACGCATAAGACTGGCCGCTGCCACTGGCAGCAGCGTTCCCGCGCCGCCAAACAGGCCGCTACGGTGGTGGCTGAGCAGCATCGCCGCCTGGCTGAGCACCGTAAGACACTGCACGGTGGGCTGGCCAACAGGTTGTTGGCGCACGGCGCGGATGTGGTGTGCGAGAAGCTGAATTACGTTTCGTGGCAGAAGAATTTCCCCCGCAGTGTGCGCGACCGGGCACCAGGGTTACTGGTGGAGGTGATGCGCCGCAAGGCTGAAAGCGCCGGCGGTGATCGCCTTTATGAGTTCAACCCGAAAACGACTGCCTTGTCGCAAACCTGTCTGTGTGGGAACCGCAAGAAAAAGCCGCTCTTCCAACGGGTGCATCGTTGCGCATGCGGCATCAAAGAAGACCGGGACCTGTTTTCGGCATTCCTGGGGCTGCATGTCCGCCAGGGGGCTGATGGTCTCGACCGGCTGGATCTGGAAGCAGCCAACCATGGTTGGCTGATCCACCGTCACGACGTTGATGGGCGTCGAGGTCCGGCCGTAGCAGTATCTAAGCGGCGAGGCCGCAGGTGTCCGTCCTCGCGGAGGTCAGTGGCGCGTATCAAGGCCCGAAGGGCCTTGCAGCGACAGAGCCGCTCGGCGCGAACCTTCCCTGCTGGTGAGCCCACGGCGCTACCCGCCCAACAGGGGCATAGCGAGACAGCACACCACCACAAGGAATCCGTGCATCTTCGATGCGCGGAGGACGTCGAGCAGAAACGATCTACATTCGCGGTTTGGGGACGCGAGAAACACCAAAATTGCTGAGGTCCCGTCGTATGTTAGGGAAACGATGAGCAGCACGGATATCGAGCAGGTCCTTCGCAAACAGCGGTTGCGTTCACTGCAGGCCGGATCCATGCTTCGCGCCGGGGTCGTCATCATCATGCTTCTGGGGATGGTGATCGACATCGATCCGATTCGATGGCCTGCGCAGATTGCGCTGCTTGGCAGCTACGCACTCATCGCGATATGCACGCTGACAGTGGCGTTTTCTGCGGCAAGGTCGCGTTTTACCGGTGACAAGGCGCTACTGACTTTCGCATTGGTTGACGTCGCGGCGGTGTTCGGCTTCAAGCTGTTGTCGCCCGGCGGATATATTCCGCTGTTGGTGATGGCGCTGCTGCCGAGGATGGTGGCTGTCGAGTTGTCGGTGCGACGTGCCGCTACTGTGCTGGCTTGCAGCCTTGCGGTATTTACCGCATCGGTTCTTCTGGACCCGGTGATCGCGCCACGCCTTGGTCCGGCGATCACGGCGTTGATAGTGCTGATGTATGGATTCGTCTGCGGCACAGCTCTATTGGTGGTGCTTTTTCGGCTGCGGAATGTTGACGAAATGGCGAAACTGACGAGGTCTCGCGATGAGTTACTCGCGCAGACGATGACCGCCTCGGAGGTCGAGCGCCGGCAGATCTCGGAATCCATCCATGACGGACCGCTGCAAGATGTGCTCGCCGCCCGGCGTGACATCGCCGACTTCGTCAAGGTCTCCCCCGATGCGCCCCTCGAGCACGCACTGGCGAGCCTGCAGGACGCTTCGCGGTTGTTGCGCGAGGCGACTTTCGAGCTACACCCAGCCGTACTCGATCAGGTTGGCTTGGCCGCTGCCGTCGAAAAGCTGGCTTCCGTTGCGGCGGCTCGCTCGGGCATAGCCATCACAACCGACACCGATTACCGGGAAGCCAATGGGATCGACCCGATCCTGTTCGGAGTGGTTCGCGAGTTGTTGGCCAACGTAACTCGCCACTCGCAGGCCACCAGGGCATCGGTGAAACTGGAAGTCGCCGATGACGTGGCTCGTATCGACGTGGTAGACAATGGGATTGGTATCAACCGTGACGCCGCGGCGCGGCGTCTCGCACAGGGACATATCGGTCTGGCATCACATCGGTCGCGAGTGGAAGCCGCCGGCGGCACGCTGACCATCGTCAATGAGCCTGTCGGGGCACACCTGCGCGTGGAGCTGCCGCTACGGCGCTGACGCTGCACCGTGTGGGCGAGCGGCTCTCTTCGATCACCGCATTAGTCTGAACATCGCTGGGCGCCAAGCAAAGTCGTGACGTGACGGTCGAATCGGCAGTCTCTTGATGGCGCCCGCTTGAGGCGTCGCTACCAGCCCTGATTCCAATTTGCAGAAAGGCGCTCCGTCAATTGGGGGGCGCAAATTCATCCTCTGTGTAGCCGGTCAGCCGATGTGCATCGACATCTCGACGCGGCACCTTAGATATGTGGTTGTTATCACTTATCACACGGAACGTGAACTCAATAACCCATCCAAGCGCAAACGCAATTCCACAGAGTCGGTCCGTTTCGCAAAGGAGAACCCGTGTCCTATGTGATAACCGCACCGGAAACACTGGCGGCAGCGAGCGACGACTTACGGGGTGTCGGCGCTGCGTTAAGTGCCCAGAACGCGGCCGCGGCCAGCCCTACCGCCGGGGTGGTTCCCGCTGCCGCCGACGAGGTATCGGCGCTAACCGCAGCACAGTTCGCCGCGCACGCCGAGATGTATCAGGCGGTCAGCGCCCAGGCCGCAGCGATTCATGAACTGTTTGTGACCACCCTGCGGACCAGCGCCGGTTCGTATGCGGGCACCGAGGCTGCGAACGCGATCGCAGCGAGTAGCTGACTGTCAGAGGATCAGGAATGGACTTCGGAGCCTTACCACCTGAAATCAACTCGGGCCGAATGTATTTGGGACCCGGGATCATGCCGATGCTGGTGGCCGCAGCGGCGTGGGAGGAATTAGCCGCCGAATTGCACGCGGCAACGGCCTCGTACGCCTCGGTGATCTCTGGTTTGACCAGTGGGCCGTGGCTGGGTCCCACATCGATAGCGATGGCGTCCGCGGCGACGGCGTATGTGGCTTGGTTGAGCGCCACTGCGGCGCAGGCTACACAGGCCCATGTCCAGGCGAACGCGGCCGCTGCCGCTTACGAGGCTGCGTTCGCCATGACCGTGCCGCCGCCCGTGATCGCGGCCAACCGTGCCCTCCTCATGTCGCTGATTGCGACCAACTTTCTGGGTCAGAACACCCCAGCGATCGGGGCCACCGAAGCGCTCTACGCCGAGATGTGGGCTCAGGACGCCACGGCCATGTACGGCTACGCCGCCGCCTCGGCAGCGGCAACGAGATTGACACCGTTCACCCCGCCGCCGGCGATCACCAATGCGGTCGCACTGGCCGGGCGGGTCGCCGAGGTTGGCAAGGCCGTCATGTCGGCGGGCCCCGGGCTCATCGCTGCGGTGCCCCAGGCGCTGGAACGGCTCGCGTCGGTCACGCCACCGCCTTGGGTGCACAACCTCCTGCTTTGGGTGTACAACCTCCTGGAGTTTCTGTCCGACATGGCGGCGTTTGGGACTACGACTGCGCAGATTACAGGTGCGTGCATGTCGGCCATGTCCGCTGTGAACGCGGTGGCGACCGCCGCCACCGCGCCGGCGAAGGCGTTGGGTTCGGCTACGGGCGGGCTCAGTTCCGTAGCCGGCGCGATGCAGTCAGCGGGTCTCGGTGTTCGGCCGCCGGCGATATCGGCGAACCTGGGACATGCTCCGTCGATCGGCCGCATGTCCGTGCCGCCGAGCTGGACCACGATGGCTTCGCCGAAGGGCCACGGCGCAGCGGGGTTGCCGGGTACCCGACGGGGCGGCGCACCCATGGTCATGGAAGGGGGTCCGGGCATGCCCGGGATACCGATGGCGACGGGCGCGGGTCGCAGCGGTGGCGACTCGATTCCGCGATACGGGTTCCGGCCGACCGTGATGGTGCGCCCGGTCGCGGGCGGATAACTGGGCGTGCCTTTCCGCGGATCTCAGCGGATCGTCACTCCAGCAGTCGACGCCGCATCGCCTCGGCGACGGCCGCTCCCCGATCAGAGACACCAAGCTTCTCGTACAGGCTCTGCACATGCGTCTTAACGGTGCTGGTTGCCAGGTGAAGTTGCGACGCGATCTGTGGAACCGACATCCCGTCGGCCATCATCTTCACCACCTGACTTTCGCGCTCGGTCAACAACGTCGTCGCCCCCCTGGCCCGCCGCTTGACTTCGCTAGCCAACCCGCCGGCTATCCCGGTCGGCAGGTACGCGTCGCCGCTGGCGCACTTGACCACGGCGTTCACGATTTCGTCGCTATCGGATTCCTTGGTTAGATACCCCGAAGCACCCTCGGCCAGAGCCTTGTAGACAACCGAGCTGTCATCAAAAGCACTCAGCAACACCACGTGAGTGGGCAACCCATCACGGGTAATCGCGTGAGTGACTTCAAGTCCATCCAGCTCGGGCATCTTGTAGTCGAGCAGGGCTACCGCGGGTCTGAGTTGCCGGATGGCGTCCAGCGCCGCGCGACCGTCCGCCACCTCGGCCACGACGTGCACCCGTCCGCTGGACTTCAACGCGCGCACCACACCTTGGCGCGTTACCGGGTGATCGTCGGCCACGACGACTGTGACTCGAGTGGGGTCGGCCATGGGCTGCTCCAAGTGCTCGCTGCAAAGCTTGCTCGCCACGGCCGAGGGACGGACGGGCGCCTCCTCATTGTTGCTTCCCGGTCCGAACGGCGTGGCAGTTTGCTCGCTTCCGGTCACGCAATTGCTGGGTGTCAGTGAACGACTCTGCCACACGGCGGCCAGCGATGCGCTCATCGGCTAGCGCCGGTGACTTCGACGCGGTGTAGATCGGGTCCCAGCTCGATGCGCCCGTCGAAATGTGCGGCTGCGCACGCTCGCCAGGCCTCCTCTTGACCCGGCGCGATCGCCGGTACGCAATGGGTGAGCACCAAAGTACCCACACCGGCGCGCGTGGCGGTTGCAGCTGCCTCTTCCACCGAGGAGTGGTAGTCGCAGATGTCTCGGATGCGCTGCAGGGGCAACGCTGCGATGAGATCCTTGCGAATCACGGTGTGCACCATGGCGTCCGCTTTGCTGGCAAGTTGGTCAAGGCTTTCGCACGGCACAGTGTCGCCGGCCAATACGACCGAGACGCCGTCATGCTGGACACGAAACGCGATCGTCGGACACACAGGGCGGTGGTCCGTCGGCGCCACCAAGACCCGAACTCCGTCCCGGTCCCAGACAATTCCGTCGGTGTGTTCGCGGACCTCGACGGCGGGCGGCTGGGTCAGGTCGGCGTGGTGAGCAATTCGATAGCCGATATCGGCGCTGAAGGCGGCCAACGTCGCCTCCACCATCGCCGCGGTTCCCGGTGGACCGATGATCGGCAACGGCGCCGCATCGGGGCCAAACGTGCTCACCCACCGGGTGATCAAAACATCACCGAGATCAGCGACATGGTCGCTGTGCAGATGGGTCACCAACAGCGCGGTCAGTGCGTTGGCACCCAGACCTACGGCGGCGGCGCGTTGTAGCACTCCCCTGCCACAGTCGACGAGAAAAACTTGACCACCCGCGCGCACGAGGGTGGACGGGCCAGCGCGCAGCGGATCCGGAATCGGGCTGCCGGTGCCCAGCAAAGTAACTTCAATCACGCCATAGGTATGCCACAACCGCTCATCCCGGCGCCAGCGCCCTCGGTGATCCGTTTATGGTCGGCCGCACCGCCCCAGCGGCGGTCCGCGAGGTGCGGTGCCTCTACGAAATATGCACCACGACAGCATGTTTCGTAGAAATCAGGTAGTTTGCACCTTTTCCTCGCCATAGCGAGAACCTGCTAAACGTCCCCCAAAAGGAGGAGAGAACTTCAACCGGCAAATCCGGCGTTCATCCGACAGATTTGTCGCGACCACCGGCCGATAGTGGGCAGTACGGCGAGTAACGGCTCGCCACGAGATCCAATCAGGACAAGGGGAATCGACATGAACGGCACCGCCCACCCGATGAGCAGCGGGACGCACAAAGCGTCCGGGCGCGCGCGATCCTGGCCATCGGCCGGCGCGGTGGTGTTGGCGCTGGCCGCGGCCGCTGGCGCCCTCTCCCTCGCGGCTCCCGCGCAAGCCCGGGCGGACGCCTGCGCCAGTGTCGGCGGCCGCCACGTATCGGTCGGCGGGTGTACAGATGTCGCCGGCACCATCGAACAATACGTACCCCCGCCGGCCTACTACCCGCCGCCGTCGGAGTCCGCTCCACCCCCACCGCCGCCAGAGCCGGCCGGCTACGCCAGTGTCTGCGCCAACGTGGGCCGCCACGTCAACGTCAGCGGGTGCGTCAGCACCGGCTAGTTCCGGTCCGCCGACCCGAAGTGCTTCAGAAGGGAACGATTATGACGGAGCCGCACCAGGTGATGCGAGAAAGTCTGCCGATCGCGGACCACAAGCATGTTGGCTTGACGACGTATGACGCCAAGGATCCCGACACCACGTATCCGCCGATCACGATGCTGCGCCCTCCGGCGGGCGCGCCCAACGTGTTGATAGTGCTGCTCGATGATGTGGGATTTAGCGCGTCATCGGCGTTCGGTGGACCTTGTGATACCCCTACCGCCGAGCGCCTCGCTGCCGACGGACTCAAGCTCACCCGCTTCCACACCACCGCGCTGTGTTCACCCACCCGCCAGGCGCTGCTGACCGGTCGCAACCACCACTCCGTCGGCGCGGGTGGGGTCACCGAGTTGGCCACCTCGGCCCCTGGATACAGCAGTGTGCGGCCGAAGGACAAAGCCTCCATCGCGGAAACTCTGCGGCTGAACGGGTATTCGACGGCTCAGTTCGGCAAGTGTCACGAGGTTCCGCCGTGGGAAGTTTCGCCGGTTGGGCCGTTTCATCAGTGGCCTACGGGCTCAGGGTTCGAATACTTCTACGGATTCGTCGGGGCGGAGGCCAATCAGTATTACCCCGGGCTCTACGAGGGAACCACCGCGATCGAGCCCCCAAAGACCCCCGAGGAGGGATATACCCTCACCGAGGACCTCGCCGATCACGCGATCAACTGGGTGCGTCAGCAGAAGGCGCTCGCCCCTGACAAGCCGTTCGTCATGTACTTCGCGCCGGGCGCCACGCACGCCCCACACCATGTGCCCGCGCAGTGGTCCGACAAGTACCGGGGCAAATTCGACGACGGCTGGGATGTGTTGCGTGAGCAGATCTACGCGAGGCAAAAAGAACTTGGCGTGATACCCCAAGACGCGGAATTGACCAAGCGCCACACGGAGATTCCGGCTTGGGACGACATGCCGGCCGAGCTGAAACCGGTGCTGGCGCGGCAGATGGAGATCTACGCCGGCTTCCTGGAGCAGACGGATCATGAGGTGGGACGTGTGGTAGACGCGATTGCCGATCTCGGCGTCCTGGACGACACGCTGATCTTTTACATCATCGGCGACAACGGCGCGTCGGCCGAAGGCACCCCGCTCGGCTGCTTCAACGAGATGACCACGCTCAACGGGCTGGGTGGCATCGAAAGCCCGGAGTTTCTGCAAAGCAAGATCGATGACTTTGGAACACCGCGCGCCTACAACCACTACGCGGTGGGCTGGGCGCATGCGTTGTGCACGCCCTATCAGTGGACCAAACAGATCGCGTCGCATTGGGGCGGCACCCGTAACGGTACGGTTGTGCACTGGCCCAACGGGCTTACCGATAGCGGCCAGTGCCGTCACCAATTTCATCACGTGATCGATGTGGCCCCTACCATCCTGGAGGCGGCCGGGCTACCCGCGCCGGCGTCGGTCAATGGCATTGCGCAGGCACCGATTGAAGGCGTGAGCATGTTGGCCACGCTGCGTGACGGCAACGCGCCGGAGAACCACGATCTGCAGTACTTCGAATGCTTGGGCAACCGTGGCATCTATCACAAAGGCTGGATGGCGGTAACCAAGCACCGCACCCCGTGGCTACTCGACGCGCCGGCGTTCGACGACGATGAATGGGAACTCTACGGACCCGGCGACTGGACCCAGGCCCACGACCTGGCCAAGGACAATCCGCAGAAATTGGCAGCGCTACAGCGCCTTTGGCTCATCGAGGCCGTCAAGTACAACGTGCTGCCGCTCGATGACCGTTCGTTCGAGCGCTTCAATCCCGATATCGCCGGGCGTCCCAAGCTGATTCGCGGAAATCGGCAGCTGTTGTTCTCTGGAATGCGGGTCAGCGAAAACTGCGTGCTGGGACTGAAGAACACCTCTCACTCAGTGACCGCCAATGTCACCGTGCCCGAGGACGGCGCCGATGGCGTGATCGTCACCCAGGGTGGTCTCGTCGGGGGGTGGGCGCTGTATGCCCATGAAGGCCGGCTGAAGTATTGCTACAACTTCCTGGGCATCCACCAGTTCATGGTGACCGCCGACCAGCCGATTCCAGCAGGTAACCACCAGCTCCGCATGGAGTTCGCCTACGACGGTGACGGACTCGCCAAAGGCGGCGACGTCACGCTGTATTACGACGGCGCCCCGGTGGGCAAGGGACGAGTGGACATTACGCAGCCCATGGCATTTTCGGCCGACGAAGCGTGCGACGTCGGGCGCAGCACGGGCTCACCATGCTCACCCGACTACGAGGCAACCGGTAACGCGTTCAGCGGCGAAATCGCCTGGGTACTGCTGGAAATCGGCGGCGACAGCCAGGATCACTTGATCAAGCCGCAGGATCGGCTGCTCGTCGCCATGGCCAAGCAATAGGCGAGGCCGGGCGTTACGGCGTTACGGCGTTACAGCGTCGCAACGATCAAGAGCTTCGATGGGTCGCGGGGATCGACTCGCACCGGCACCTCGGCACCGACCTTGACGGGCGGGGCGGTCGACAGCTCGAGCGCGATGCGCCTCGTGGCGCGGTATGGATCGCGGTCCGGCAGTCGCACGTCCAGCACCAGCTCATGCCAGCTGCCCAGCATCGTGGTCGCGACGTTTTCTCGGATGCCGACGATCGTTGCGACGCCCGCCAGTCCCTCGCGCATCAGGCGCTCCCGATCGGCGTTGAGCGCGTTGAGTTCGGCCAAGGTGTCGACCGCTTGCCGCTTGTCGGACCGCGTGACCCGCTGGCCCGCACTGGCTTTCCTCGCTCGCTGGAACCAGCCCACGGATGTCAGTTAACCAGCTTGCCGTGCGCGTCATCGTCGAGCCCCTTCGGGCGTGTAGCGTTGCCGCACATGTTTCGCATGACGGTCCAGGACGTGTTCTTCATCCGTGGTCGTGGGGCGGTGGCTACCGGCCGCGTGGAGTACGGGGAGCTGAGGGTCGGTGATGAGGTGCGAATCAACGACGGGCCGGGCGTCAGGGTCGACGCGATCGAGACATTCCGCAAAAAGGTGGACATCGCGACGTTGGGCGACAATGTTGGCCTGCTCTTCAAGAAGCTCACTACAAGCGACCTTGCCGCCGGAGATGTGATCACGTCAGGAGGCGTGTTTCTCGCATAGTCCGGGCCCACAACTGGGCCACTGGCAGTCGACCTGTCTGCCCTCAGATGCCTAAACCGGCCTTGTCCCGAAACGCATTGCGATAGCTATGTGGCGCCACCCCAGCCACCCGTCGGAACTGCTCACGGAAATTGGCCGCTGACGCGAATCCAACCCGGGCTGAAATGTTTTCGACGCTATCGGAGGTCGCCTCCAGCAGTTCCTGGGCGTGTCGGATGCGAACACCGTTGACCCACTGGATGGGTGTCTGCCCGGTCTCAGCCCGGAACCGACGGTTAAGGGTCCGCACGCTGGTGGACGCGTGGCGCGCGATGTCGCCGAGTGTCAACGGTAGATGCGCGTTGTTCTCGATCCAGGCCAGCACGCCGTCGAGTTCGGTGTGGGACTCGCGTCGATTGCGGATGATGAACTGGGCTTGGCTGCCGATGCGATGAAGTGGGGCTACTGCCAGTCGGGCTGCGTCGGCGGCGACGGCGGAACCATAGTCGCTAGCGACCATGTGAAGGCATAGATCCAGGCCCGCGGAGGCTCCGGCCGAGGTGAGAATCTGGCCTTCGTCGACATACAGCGCATCGGCATCGAGCCTGACGGCGGGATAGGTCGCCGAAAACAATTCGGCCGCTAGCCAATGCGTGGTCGCACGTTTGTCATCCAGGATCCCCGCTGCGGCCAGAGTGAACGCTCCAGTGCAGATGGAAGCGATCCGAATTCTCTTGCTGTAAGCGGACTTCAGCGCAATGACGACGTCATCGCCGACTGCCGCGGTGACATCATTGCGCCCGGGCACAACGATGGTGTCGGCGTTGGCGAGCTCCTCCAGGCCAAAGTCAGTACCGATCCGGATCGGTCCAGCCGCAACCACAGGCGCACAGCCGCACACCCGAACCTGATAGCCAGGATCACCATTGGCTAGCCGGACGCGGCCGAACGCCTCAATCGCGATGGCCAGATCGAATGCGATGGCGTCCGGCTCAGCCAGCACGGCGACACGGTGCATGCGTTGGCAATATACCGGCGCAGCGTGTCTATCCGGCCACTGGTCCCGATCGGAGGGACCGGCGACCATGACGGGATGCATGCGCAAATCGTGTTGTACGACAGGTTTGACCCGCTCGACGTCATTGCCCCATTCGAGGTGCTCGCCGCGGGCAGCGAAAGCGTGGGCGGCGAGCTGGCGGTGACGCTGGTCTCCGCGCAGGGGCCGCGCTGCGTCACCAGTGGCACACGCGGTCTCGCGTTAGCCGCCACCGCTGCGCTCGACCCGTCCAAGCACGGTTGTGTGATCGTGCCCGGTGCCAGCGGGCCCGTCGCCGGTGACCCCGACGATGGAGTTGATACCATCCCGGTACTGCTGGCGCGGGCAGCGCAGTCCGACCTAACACCGTTGCTGCGGAAGGCATTTGACAATCCAGATGTCACCGTGGCCGCGGTGTGCGGTGGATCGCTGGTGTTGGCGATGGCAGGCCTGATAGAGCGACGCCGCGCAGTGACCCACCACATGGGCATGGATCTGCTGGAGGCTGCCGGCGTACACCCTGTGACGGCCCGGGTGGTCGACGATGGCGATCTCATTACCGCCGGCGGGGTGACGTCCGGGCTGGATTTGGCGCTGTATCTGCTGGATCGCTGGTACGGCCCGCGGATCGCACATGCCGTCGAGGAGCTCTTTGAGTACGAGCGTCGAGGCACCGTGTGGCGCGACGCAGGCCGCGATCCGGTGGAGGTATAGGTGGGCATCGAAGGCGAGTGGGACGTGAGCATCAAGACTCCCATCGGCACACTTGCGGTGCGGTACGTGTTCGCGCAGGAGTCCGAGCTGATCGTGGGCACTGCAACATACAAGGACGAAACGATTGCGTTGCAAGACATTACGAGTCAAGCCGTTGCGGACGGCACCCGGCTGACATGGCGCCAATCGGTGACCAAGCCCCTGCGGCTGAATCTGGCGTTCGACGTCACGGTCGTTGGCGACACAATGAGCGGGCATTCGCGCGCCGGCCGACTGCCGCGTTCGGTGGTTGCCGGAAGTCGCCGCCGCTAGGTGAGTTGTTGGGATCGGTAGCCGCCCAACGGGTCTGTACTTATCGCAGCAACGGCGCCATCGAGGCGTCGGCTCAGGAAAGGAAGACCGAAAAAATGAAGATCGTGCCCGCCAGCATCGAAGAAAAGATCAACCGTGTCGATCGCCAATACAGCCTGGCCATCGGGATTGGCAGCGCCATCCTGGCCGTTTGGTCCTTGTTCCGAGTGATTTGGCTGCTGTACATCTCGATGACGTTCGGCTGGTTCGTGGGTGCGTTGGCCTTCCAACTCGTGCTATGGGGCGTAATCGGTGCGGTCGCCGCTGTCGCGGCCATCGGGTTCCTGACCCGCTACACCAAGGGGCCCGGCTCTGAACGTGTTTGATGTCACGACACAAGCGCCAATCGGTCCGAACTGTGCCGGGGTTCGGGCCGATTGCTCGTCGCGTCAGCGTTCGGTGATACGGCGCAGCGTGCCGTCGAAGAGTGTGTCGAAGACCTGTTGATGGCCGGCGCTGGCGGCACCGGTCAGGACTAACCCGGATGTGCGTGCGTAGGAGTAATAGTCAATCCGGGTCGCGTCGGCGGGGTCACCGCCGATTGTGGTGGTGATCGAGTACCGAAAGCGTTGGGGCCCGGCGGAGGGGTGCGAGTTTTCGAGGATGCTCACCGTATAGGAGCCGACGGCGGCGCTGCTGAATCGCAAACACCGCGAGACCAGGCCGGTGAACGCGTCAAATCCGGACGGATCGAATTCCCGGCCAACCATCAGGCGGATGTCTCTCCGGTCGGCGACCTCTGGCGGATCGGCGGGGTCGTGCCCAAAGACCTCCGCGGCGTCGAAAGCGCCGGTCGAGGCCACGCCCACCACCGAGAAGCATTCGGCGGGATCAATGCCCAGCCCTTCGTCGGACACGTGATATCTGAAGTAGCCGAACGTATCCGAGAGCTCCTTGATGTCGCTGACCGTCCAGGAGTCCGGAAACTCGCTCTGCTTCGGAAGCAGATCCGCCAACTGCTGGTCGCTCAGCGCGGCCAGCTTCGGAGCCAGCCCCTCGGGGCCCGACGGGCCCCGGTTTCGCCAGCCGTCGAGCGCCGACGGTGCGGTGATCACCACTGCGGCGGATGCGATCACGCACAACGCGGCCACGATCGGCCACGGCCGGCGCGGCTTGTGGAGTCGAGACGGGTTGTTCACAAGCCACGCAGCTTTGTCAGCGTGTGGGAGGCGATCTGCTTCACCTGGTCGAGTTCGGCGCCCTCCATGTAGATCGTGCATTCCAGCAGGACACCGCGCACGGCGTAGTAGGCCACATGATAAGTCGACGAAGGGTCGCGGCTGCCGATCGTGGTGAACGTCCTGGTGACTGTGACGGCTGCGTCGGCGCCGTCCGCCGATCGGGCTTCTACCCGGGTCGTAACGTTGCGCTGATCTTTGAGCTGGCCATCAAGAAAGTAGTTGGCGACTTTGTAGGCGCCGCATTGGTCCAACCATCGCAGGTAATTCGCGATCCGGGCCGTGCCGTCGGGAACGACCCAGATCGCAAACCGCGCATTCGGCCCGTGTTCGCGACTCTCCCCAGTCGCGGCAGCGTCCGGTTGCGGGGCGTCCTGCACGAACAGCTGGGCATACCGATCGACTTGGACGTAGGCGGCCAGCGCGCCCCCAGAATGATCGAGGACTTTTGGGATGCTCCCGCATATCTCGGGTGTGTAGACGGCCGCCGGATCGGGGCTGGACTGGGCTGCCAACGCGTCGATGGGCGATGGTGCGGCTCGCTGCAACCGGCCCGTCAACGAGTAGCCCCAGTCGGCCGGGAAGTCGGCGCTGGCGGGCAACGCCGTCGCGAGAGTCCAGTCCGTTCGAGACGCCAGGCTCGCCGTTGAGCCGTGGGCCCGACTTGGGTGCGGTGCGGTCAACGGCAAGGTCAGGCCGCAGGTGCCGAGAACGGCAAGAGCGATAGCGCCCACCACCCGCGGCCACGGTTGGCCAGCCGTCGCGGACCGCATCGTGCTCCTCCCCGCGGGGCCGGCCTGCGCGGCGTCCGCATTGCCACCGGGGTCGTCGGCGTCCACATTAGCGTGGTACAGCGGCAATTCAGCCCAAGGACACAACGGCGTCGTCTGCACTCGCCGCGATGGCCCACGAGCAGAGTAGTGTTCCCAAGCCATGGGCGATGCGATTCATTTCGTCGACGCGAACGGGCTGAAATTCGCCTATCTCGAAGAGGGCGCTGGGCCCCTGGTGCTCATGCTGCACGGGTTCCCGGACACGGCGCACACCTGGGACGATCTTCGTCCGCGAATCGCCGCCAAGGGATACCGCGCAGTCAGCCCATTCATGCGCGGATACCACCCGAGCGCAGTGCCCAACCGGGATCCCGATCAGGAGACATTGGCGCGCGATCCACTTGCGTTGATTGACGCACTCGGCGCCGGTGACGCCATAGTGATCGGGCACGACTGGGGAGCCTCGGCCGCATACGGCGCGGCCGCGCTCGACCCGGAGCGGGTGAAAAAGCTGGTTGTCATCGGCATTCCCCACCCCGCCGCGCTCAAGCCATCACCGAAGAAGCTTTGGGGCGCCCGCCACTTCGCGGTCTACAAGCTGCCGGGGGCGCCGAAACGCTTCGCGCGCAACGACTTCGCAGCGCTTCCTGCGATCTATCGGCGTTGGTCGCCGACTTGGAATCCCGACCCGAGCGAGTTCGACGCCATCCGCGCAAGCTTTTCCAACCCGGCGAGCTTGAACGCCGCATTCGGCTATTACCGAAAGCTCTCCCCTGTCCCGTCGGCGTCACTCAAGGCGCGAATCACCGTGCCAACGGTCGTTTTTGCGGGGCTCGACGATCCTATCGTTGCGCCTTCGGACTATCGGGGCGCCGCCCGGATGTTCGCGAACGATTACGTCGTCGAGGAGGTCCCGGGCGGCCACTTCATGCATCGGGAGCACCCCGAAACGTTTGCCGAGCGGCTTTTGACTCACCTCTGATCCCGCGTGGCTTGGGTGTGATCTTGAGGGCGTAGGCCGGCCAGACGTCCAACACGTCGGGGACGGTGACCACGATGCGGTCGTCTGTGTGTTTGTGTTCCAAGACGCCGCCACCTAGCAGCTCGACCTTGGTATCCGGGCCGCCCGAAACGCCGGGTATGCCGATGCGGCGCTCCCCCGGCGCCTGCAGCAACGTCGCGTACACGGCGTCGTCACTCTGGGTGAAGCGCACCTGGGTGCCGTCGGTGGCGGTAGTCTCTGCCCTCACCCAGGGGCGGGTGCCGAAGTAAGCCTCGCCGGTTACGTCGAGCCATTCCCCGAAGTCGGCGAGCAGCTTTGCCTGCAATTCGGGGATCGTCCCGTCGGGGTACGGTCCGATGCCGAGCAGCAGATTGCCGTTCTTGCTCACCAGGTCTGCGAAGGAGCGGGCAAGCCCGGCGAGGGACAGCATCTCGTCGGGACCCTCCAAGCGGTTGTTCCCGAAGGAGTGCCCCACCCCACGGGTCGACTCCCATTTGTATGGCTTGATCGCGTCGTACTGGGCATATTCGGGCGTGCGAAAGTCGTAGTGGAAACCGGTCGGAAAATCGAGAACCTTTACGCGGTCGGGTAGATACTTCCAGACTGCGCTCGCCAGGCTGAGGCCACGCATGAGCAACGGTCTTGTCCCACGACCCGCCGGAAGCTGCAGCTGTGCCCAGCGGTCATTGATGACCCCGTCGGGCACGCGGGTGTAGTAGTAGGCGAACAGCTCGGCGAGGTCCGCCTGCGGCGGGTATCCGATGTCGTTCCACAGCACCGAGGGCTGGTAGCGGTTGACCAGCTCGCGGACGTGATCATTTGCGTACCTGGTGTATTCGTCGGTCTGAACCAGCGAGCCGGCCATGCCGGCGAAGTCGGTAATGGGCGCCGGGTTGAATGTCCAGTCGTACCCGCCCGAGTAATACAGCCCCATCTTCAGGTCTCGGTCGCGCACCGCGGTCGTCAGGTCACCGACGAGGTCGCGGTCGGCATGCCAGGAGTCCTTGTGCGGGTTGGAATGTCGGCTCGGCCACAGGGTGAATCCGTCGTGATGCTTGGTGGTGAGAACCACGTAACGCGCGTGTGCCCGCACAAACAAGTCAGCCCACGAGGCTGGATCGAACTGGCGCGCGGCGTCGTTGAACATTGGCTTGAAGTCGTCGTAGCGGAAGTCCGGACCGTAGGTCTCGAGGTGATGTCGTTGCGACGGGCTGCCGGCGATCTGAATCGTGTTCTGGTACCACTCGGCATATGGGTTGTGCTTGAGCCAATACGCTGGCCCCCTTGTTGCCATGAGTTCCTGGATGTCGGCCTCGAGCGGTGCCCAGCCAGGAACCGAATACAGGCCCCAGTGGATGAAGATGCCGTATTTTGCGTCCTCGAACCACTGGGGCACGGAACGTGCGTCAAACGTATGCTTAACGCCGCGAAGAGATTTCATGCACCGACTAGCTCTGGGTGAAACTTTTCGACCATGCGGCGTATCCCGTCGCGCCAGTCGACGGTGGTTCCGCCGCCGATAAGTTCGTGCAGCCTGGTCACGTCGACGGGGTTGCCACGCAGCGCTTGTTGGCTCTCGTCGAATACCGGCTCGCGGCCGACCAGCGTGCCGATATAACTACACCAATCCTGGATGCTGACGATCTGGTCGCCGGCCCAATTGACGGTGGTGGCCGGAACTGACGCCGCCGCAAGCAGTTTGGGGATGGCCGCGATGATGTCGTCTTCATGGATCGGGTTGTAGCGCGCCGGTCCGCCGGGCGGGACCGGGATGGGGATCCCGGCCAACATCATCTCCATATGGAAGTACGGCCACCCGCCGTTGTTGCCGTACGGCACGTTGAGCCGAGCGATGGTGGTGGGAACCTCAAGAGCGCGCGCCATCGACCGGGCGACGACCTCCCCCGCGATCTTGGAAATCGAATAGGTGGGGAACAAGGGCTTGTGGTTGTCACCTAGGGCGGCGCGCTCGGTCCGCAGTTCGTCGTCCGGCGGATCGTAGACGGCCGCCGACGAGCAGTGCAAGAACGCCTTTAGGGCAGAATCGGTGCCGCGGCAGTGGGCCATCAGCAGGCCAATCGATTCCGCATTGGCCCCTAAGTCTTTGTCCCACTTGCCGCTTTTGGCCACCGCCAGATTGAGAACGTAGTCGAAGTCCGACGGGAGCTCGCTGAAATCGCCTTCGGCGAGGTTGACCGGTTGGCACCGAACGCCCGCTTGATCGAGGCGGGTACGAGCGGCGGCGTCGCTGAAGCGGGCGATCCCCCACACCTCGTTGTCGGAAGCCAGCGCCATGGCTATGGGAGCGGCGACCTGGCCGGTCACCCCGGTGATCAGGATCTTCGAGGCGCGCATGCGCCGATGGTATGCGGCTCGCTTTGCGGCCCGACCGTCAACCGGGGTTGCCGGCGGTCCCATCGGTCCCGTCGAAGCCCGGGTTTCCGTCGGGACCGGCAGAGCCGTTATGCGATGCTGCCCCCAAGCCCAAGCCGGCGACGCCCCCACTACCCGCGTCGCCGCGCGTGCCGCCGTCGCCGCCGACGCCGCCGTCGCCGCCGATGCCTGCAGCGCCGTGCTTGCCGAGCAGGCCGCCGCGTCCGCCGGCGCCGCCATGACCCCCGGCACCGCCGTCGCCGCCGTCGCCACCATGGCCGGCGTCGCCACCGTCGCCGCCGTTACCGCCGGTTGCCGCGCCATTGGGGGCACCGGCGCTGCCGCCCGCGGCACCGTCGCCACCGTCGCCGCCCAGGCCACCGGCGCCCCCAGTACCACCGGCACCGCCGTGCCCGCCGACGCCGCCCTTCCCGGCCAGCAGGCCACCCGCACCGCCGTCACCGCCCGCGCCGCCGGCGGCTCCCAGACCACCTTGCCCGCCTGCGCCGCCATCACCGGCGGATCCGCCATTTCCGCCGAAGGCGTTGTTGTTGGCGCTGTATGCGGCGAGCGTGGACGACGAATCC
The DNA here is from genome assembly GCF_900232995.1 of Mycobacterium simulans. Taxonomy (GTDB): domain Bacteria; phylum Actinomycetota; class Actinomycetes; order Mycobacteriales; family Mycobacteriaceae; genus Mycobacterium; species Mycobacterium simulans. The sequence goes on along the minus strand of NZ_OCVX01000007.1, from coordinate 789,572 downwards.
ATGGGGACGTGGCCACCGCCCGCACCGCCGGCACCGCCGCCCGAGCCGCTGCCGCCAGAGCCGCCGGTTCCGCCGAAGCCGCCGTCACCGCCGTTACCGACCAGCAGCCCGCCGCGTCCGCCATTGCCGCCGGCGCCACCGGCGCTGCCGTTCTGACCGTCCAGGCCGCCGCCGCCGTCACCGGCGTGACCGCCCCAACCCGCGGCGGCCAAACTGTGGCTAGCGCGCGCGTAGCCGGCCGCGCCGCCATCACCGCCGTTGGCGCCGCCGCCGGCGCCGCCATCACCGCCGTCGCCTCCGTTACCGGCCAGGGCGCCGGACGCCAATGTCGCTCCGTTGGCCTGAGTGGCGTCGGCGGTGCCGCCCTTACCGCCGCCACCGCCGGCGCCGCCTGCGCCGCCGGG
>NZ_OCVX01000007.1:784108-789158 GCF_900232995.1 Mycobacterium simulans | reverse complement strand
GCCGCGCGCGGGCGCGCGCCCGCCCCCCCCCCCCCCCCCGGGGGCCCCCCCCCGCGCCCCCCCCCCCCCCCCCGCCCCCCCGTTCCCGGGCGGGGGCGCGGGACCCAATTGCCCCCCTTTGGGGTGGGGGGGCGGGGGTGTGCCCCCCTTCCCCGCCGCTCCCGCCGTTGACGCCTGCGCTGCCGGGTTGCCCTGGACCGCCCTTCCCGCCGATGACAGTGCCGGCCTTGTTGACTTGATTACTGCTACCTGCCGCGCCATTCAGGTTTGGGTCGCTTGTGGGTGTCGGGTTGACCGCGTCTACCCCGGACAGGCCGGCGCCGCCGTTCCCGCCGTGACCACCCGAGCCCCACAACGCGGCATTGCCTCCAGCTCCCCCGCTGCCGCCGGTCATGGCGACCGACGTCGCGTTCCCGCCGTTGCCACCGTTACCGCCGTGACCGTACAGCCAGCCACCGCTCCCGCCGGTCCCGCCGTTCGCGCCGGCGCCGCCGGCCCCACCCGCACCACCGTTGCCGATCAGCCCGGCCGCGCCGCCGGCGCCCCCGGCCTGGCCCGCACCGCCGGACCCGCCGTCGCCGCCGTTGCCCAGCAAGATCCCGCCGGCTTCGCCGGTCGCGCCGGAGCCCGGCGCCGCGTCGGCCCCACTGCCGATTAGTGGGCGACCCACCAGTGCCTCGGTCGGCGCGTTAATCACGTTGAGTAGCTGCTGCATCGGTGACGCGTTGCTCGCTTCGGCGGCCGCATAGCTGGCGGAAGTCGAACTGAGGGCCCATACAAACTGGTCGTGAAACTCCGTCGCCTGAGCGCTTAGCTGCTGATAGGCCTGGCCGTGCCCGGAGAAGAGCGACGCCAGTGCTACCGACACCTCGTCGGCACCTGCAGCCAACACCGCCGTGGTCGGGGCAGCTGCCGCCGCGTTTGCCGAACGCAGTGTCGAACCGATACCCGCCACATCCGCCGCTGCCCTCGCAACTATTTCCGGAGTGACCAACACGAACATCCTTCGACCCCTTTGTTCGACGGGATTTCGTTACTGAGTCGTTATTCGGCTCACCGATTACTGTCGGTCCCGGATTGCAGCGGGTGTATGGGACAAATAACCGATTTGGTGGATGAAATTTCCTCCCCCTTTTGGAGGAGCGGGCATCCGTTTATCGACTTTTGCGCATTTTGCTCAGCCGGCATGGTAGGGTTCCCGAATGGCCTCCAAGGGTCGCATCGACTTGCGGCTCGCCAGCCGGGTATTGCTGCTGCAACTTGTGCTCGTGACGCTGACGTTGGTTGTCGCATTCGGGTTGTTCGCACAGTTCAATCGACACCGCTTGGACCTCCAGTACGGAGTTCATGCGTTGGATATCGCCCGCGTTGTGGCCTCTTCCCCAACGGTCGTCAATAACATCGGTCACTACGACAACACACCGCCGAACCCAACCCCCGAACTAATCGGCGAGTTGGCGACCGGTCCGCTCCAAGGCGTCGCCTCACGAGTTGAGCAACGCACCCATGTGCAGTTCGTCGTTATCGCCAACACGAACGGCATTAGGCTCGCGCATCCCCATCGCGACCAGTTGGGCCGCAAGGTCAGTACCGATCCCGCCGAGGTGTTGGCAGGACATGAGGAGGTGCTGCATCAATCCGGCACCCTCGGGCGCTCGATCGTCGCTAAAGTCCCAGTGCTGGAACAGGGTTCGGATCGTGTGCTGGGGATGGTCAGCGTTGGCATCTCCACGAAGGCATTCGATGAACAGTTTTCGCACAATCTTCGCGTGTTGGCCCCGCTTGGAGGTGCGGCCCTGCTGATCGGTGTCGGCGGTTCTGTGATGCTGGCCCGGCGGTGGCGTGGACTCACCCTGGGTCTGCGGCCCGCCGAAATGGCAGAGCTGGTGCGAACGCAGGCCGCGGTCCTGCATGGCATTGACGAGGGTGTGCTTGCGGCCGATACGACCGGGAGTATCACCTTCGTCAACGACGAGGCACGCCGGCTGCTCAGGATCGGCAACGAACAGGGCCGCCGCATCGACGACGTCGGGTTGACTCCGCGAGTCCTCGACGTGTTCAAGGCCGCCGACGCCGCGCCCACGTTGGCTACCGTCGGCGAGCGGATAGTGGTGGTCTCGGCGCGACCGGTCTCGCGTGAGGGGCGCGAGCTAGGAACCGTGCTGGTGGTGCGGGACCGCACCGATGTCGAGTCATTGACGCGGCAGCTCGACGCGGTGCAGGTAATGAGCACGGCGTTGCGCGCACAGCGCCACGAGTTCGCCAACCGTCTGCATCTGCTGAACGGGCTGTTGCACGGCGGTCACGTCGAGGAGGGGTTGCAGTATCTAGAGGAGCTGCTCGGTTCGGGTCCGTTGGGATCCTCCCTAGCTGGCGTTGACTCCATCCGCGACACTCACTTGCAGGCATTCCTGGCCGCCAAGGCCGCTGCCGCCCGGGAAGCCGGTGTGACTCTGAAAATTGGGGAGAACACCTGGGTATCGGGTCGGCTGGAACTGCCCGTGGACGTCACCACTGTGGTGGGCAACTTGGTCGACAACGCGATCGACGCCGCGCGAACGAGCGCTAACACGACCAAAGAAGTGGAAGTCGAACTGCTGCAAGAGGGTTCGACGCTGCATGTGACGGTGGCCGATAGCGGTGACGGCGTCGCGCCCGACTTCGTTGAGCAGCTGTTCACCGAAGGCAGGACGACAAAGCCGGACTCCGGGATACCCGGTGGGCGCGGTATCGGATTGGCATTGTCGCGCCAAATCAGCCGTTCCCTCGGTGGCGACCTATGGCTGTCGAGCCCCGGCAATCCCGACGCACAGCTAGGACTTTCCGGCGCGGAGTTCATTGCCCGACTGCCGGGCGTGATGGCAGAGGAGGAGCAATGGGCGGCGCAGACCTGACCGTGCTGGTGGTCGACGACGACTTCCGCGTCGCCAATTTGCACGCCGGAATCGTCAATGCCATGCCCGGTTTCACGGTCACCGCTACCGCGAATACCCTCGCGGCCGCGCGAGAGGCCGAGCCCGTCGACCTCGCCCTGGTCGACGTGTACCTCCCCGACGGATCCGGAATCGACTTCGTGCGCGAACTGCGCGGTGACGCCATGGTGCTAACTGCCGCAACCGAAGCCGACACGATCCGCGCTGCCATGGCGGCCGGCGCTGTGAGCTACTTGGTCAAGCCGTTCGCGACCACCGACCTCGCCGCCCGGCTATCGGGCTATGCCCGCTTTCGCAAGATATTGGCCGGCCCCAATCTCCGCGCGGGCGACGTGGACGCGGCACTGGATGCGCTGCGCCCCAGGATCGCTCCCGTTCAGTCGTCGGCGACCGCGGCCTCGCCCACCAAACAGCTTGTGCTACAGGCTTTGCAAGCATCCGAGACACCAATGTCGGCGGCGGAGGTCTCCGTGACCATCGGCATTTCAAGGGCAACAGCCCAACGCTACTTGGCGGCGTTGGCCAACACCGGTGAGGTCAGCGTCGGGCTGCGTTACGGCACCACTGGGAGGCCTGAGCAAGAATTCGTAGCCAGGGAGATTGCGGCCAACCGATCCAACCGAGATGCCACGCGTTGACCGTCAGGGCGTGACCAGCCTGGCGTGGCGCTGAGCGAGAATTCGTCCAGAGTGCTCAAAAGATCCTGCCGCAAAACATCATTCGTGTTGCAGTAGCCCGGTTGATACGCAAGGAGCGAGATGAAGATTCGGCCGTGCACTCGTCCCGAGACCAATGCCAACCGTCCACCGGTGCGATGCATCATCGCGGTGGTAACGCCAGGAAAGAGCGACATCATGGCGAAGTGATCGGCGTCGGTGCCGTCCAGCCGGGCGACGGTTGGGTCGATCTCCCCGAGATTGGATGCGACGACGGTGCTCGGGGTGCCGGCGGCGACGCTGACCAGATTCCTGACCAGACGCTTGGGTAACAAAGGAATTAGGGGCATCAAGGCCCATCGTTCGTTAGGCACCTCACGGTGGCGGATCAGTGCTTGCTTGATCGTGGCCCGCATCTCGCGCAGGTCCGTCGTTCCGGGGACGCGGTCGACGGTGATGTCGACATTCGTGACCGCGTTGGCGCGGGTGTCGCCTGAGGTGCGCTCGTTGACAGGCATCGCCAACGTGAGTGAGCCGTCCGCGGCAACCCGTCCCACTCGCCGGGCGAGGCGGGCTGCCACCGCCGCGAACAGGGCATTGCTGGTCGCGCCGCGGATGTGTGCGCAAATGTCCCAGTCGTCGGCATCGACAAAGACGGTTGCCATCGGCAGCGTGATGGTTCGTCCGGCGTGGTGTGCCGGGCAGGTGCTGGCGTGGCAGCCGTCGCACGCGCGCGGTCGCGCCGGCCGAGCCGTGCCGCGGCGGCGAGAGCGGGGCCGAAGCCCGGAACGTCGCGCACGGTTTGACGGGCGTCTTCGCGCAATGCCTTCGACCACCGACGTGACCCGGCGGCGGGCCAGCTGGCCGCGACGTCGCGGCCGCAAGCCGCGTCGGCCAATGCCTGGCACAACCCGAGGCCGTCGGCCAGGCAATGCGAGATGACCAGGCTTACGCCCGCGCCGCCGTCGGTGAACGGCAGCACCGCGAGGTGCCAGGCGGGCCCGTGTTCGGCATCCACGGGCGAGCCGGCCTGCTCGGTGAGCCAAGCGTCGAACTCGGCCCGCGGCCGCGCCGACGCGACGATCTCGAGTTCGGGCACGCGATCGGGTGACACCCAGCGATGTCGGCCGAACGGCAGTGACTTCTCCGGCGGCTGGAAGCCGCCGGCTTCTTCTCACGCTGCTTGAGCGTGAAGGGCCAGCCCGGCCCGTAGGATGTTGCGCGCGGCCATCTCGTCCGCTTGCGCGCGATGCGAGCACCGCTGGCAGACGAACGCCGCTTGGGTGACCCGGTTGTGGGCGGCTGCGTACCCACATTCCTCGCAGCCATCCGAGGTGTGCCGGGGGTCGACCTCGATCCAGATACGCCCAGCATCTTCCGCTTTGGCGCGCAGAATCAAAACGAAGCCACCCCAGCCCGCGTCCCCAATACTGCGTGAAAGCCCGGACTTCGCCCGGGCGC
>NZ_OCVX01000007.1:715732-784008 GCF_900232995.1 Mycobacterium simulans | reverse complement strand
CCACACCGTTTCTGGCATCAACGGTGACGGTGTAGGCGGTGCCGTGCTTGTCCTGATTGACCGCATACATCGGCAACAGACCCAACCGGTCACAGACCGCGCCATCCAACGGCACGCACAAGTACCCCGACGTATAGCGGACCATGAACGCCACCAGCTCCGGTGTCGCCATCTCCGCGGCGAAAATCAGGTCACCCTCGTTTTCGCGGTCCTCATCGTCGATGACGACGACGGCTTTGCCGGCCGCTATGTCAGCAACCGCCCGCTCAACGGAGTCAAACCTCGTCATCGTTGTTACCTTGCTGTGAGACCGGCTAACTGCACCCAGTATGAACCACAGCGCCGCCGCAGTTATTGCGCTCGCTTTGCTCAGGTGGCTTGTATCAGCCGTTCCACGTATTTAGCGATCACGTCGACCTCGAGGTTCACCTGTGTTCCCACCGGAGCGGAACCCAACGTCGTAAGTTCGCGGGTCGTCGGGATCAGCGACACCTCGAACCAGTCCCGAGGCTCGGCACCCAGACCCGAAACCGTCAGCGAAATCCCGTCGATCGTGATCGACCCCTTCTCGACGACGTAGCGAGCCACCGTGGTGGGCATCTCGAACCGCACCACCTCCCAATGCTCGGAGGGTGTGCGGGCGACGATTTCGCCGGTGCCGTCCACATGCCCCTGCACGATGTGCCCGCCAAGCCGGCTATTGAGAGCGGCCGCCCGTTCCAGGTTCACCCGGCTGCCAGGCCGAAGTTCACCCAAATTGGAGCGATTCAGCGTCTCGGCCATCACATCGGCGCTGAATTGCCCGCCGGGCAACACGTCGACGACGGTCAGGCATACGCCGTTTACCGCAATCGAATCGCCGTGACCCGCGTCGGAGGTCACGGTGGGGCCGCGGATGATCAGGCGCGCCGCGTCGGTGAGGGCTTCGCGGCCCGTGACCTCGCCGAGTTCCTCGACAATTCCGGTGAACATCGCACCAGGTTAATGGCTATTACGGCGGACTCGCACCCCGGTCGTTCACCGACTCGCTCCCCGACTAGGTCGTAGGCACCCTCTACGATGCAGGATATGCAAACCCGCCGCCGCCTCTTGCCGTTGCTTGCCGCCATGAGCGTTGCAACCGTTCTAGTTGCCAGCTGCTCATCGGAGTCGAAGCCAAGCGGTGGGCCGCTGCCCGACGCGACGAATCTGATTAAGCAGTCCACCGAAGTCACCAAGAATGTCAAAAGCGCGCACATCGTGTTGACGGTGAACGGCACGATCCCGGGACTGTCCATGAAGACGCTCAGTGGCGATCTCACGACCAACCCCACCGCCGCGAAGGGGAACGTGAAGCTCACCCTCGGTGGGGCTGACGTCGACGCCGACTTCGTGGTAGTCGACGGCAACCTGTACGCCACCCTCACGCCCAACAAGTGGAGCGATTTCGGTAGGGCCGCCGACATTTACGACCCCTCGCAGATCCTGAGCCCGGACAACGGCTTAGCCAACGTGCTGGCGAACTTCACCGACGCCAAGGCCGAGGGGCGCGACACCATCAATGGGCAGACCACCATCCGCATCAGTGGAAAGGTGACGGCACAGGCGGTGAATCAGATTGCCCCGCCGTTTGGTGCGACGGAGCCGGTACCGGCCACCGTCTGGATTCAGGAGGCCGGCGATCACCACCTGGCACAGGTCAAGATGGAGCGCGGTACGGGCAATTCGGTCCAAATGACCCTGTCGAACTGGGGTGTACAGGTCCAGGTCACGAAGCCTCAGGTGAGCTGATGAGCATGCGGGCAGGACGCCGGGTCGCAATCAGCGCGGGGAGCCTCGCGGTACTGCTGGGCGCCCTCGACACGTATGTCGTGGTCACCATAATGCGCGACATCATGAACAGCGTCGGTATCCCGGTGAACCAGCTACAGCGGATCACCTGGATCGTGACGATGTACCTGCTGGGTTATATCGCGGCGATGCCGCTGTTGGGCCGGGCTTCCGACCGGTTCGGCCGCAAGCTGATGCTTCAGGTCAGCCTGGCCGGATTCATCGTGGGCTCGGTGGTGACCGCGCTCGCCGGCCACTTTGGCGATTTCCATATGCTCATCGCAGGCCGCACCATCCAGGGCATCGCCAGCGGTGCCCTGCTGCCGATCACGCTGGCGCTGGGCGCCGATTTGTGGGCGCAGCGTAACCGCGCCGGCGTGCTGGGCGGTATCGGCGCCGCGCAGGAGCTCGGCAGTGTGCTGGGCCCGCTGTACGGCATCTTCATCGTCTGGCTGTTACATGATTGGCGTGACGTGTTCTGGATCAACGTCCCACTGACGCTGATTGCCATGGCGATGGTGCAGTTCAGCCTCCCCTCGCACGACCGCAGCGCCGAGCCGGAAAGAATCGACATCGTCGGTGGCTTGCTGCTTGCCCTCGCACTGGGCCTTGCGGTCATCGGCCTGTACAACCCAAACCCGGACGGCAAGCAAGTGCTGCCGAGCTATGGGTTGCCCCTGGTAATCGGCGCGGCTGGCGCCGCCGGGGCGTTCTTCCTGTGGGAACGCCTCGCCCGTACACGACTGATCGAACCGGCCGGCGTTCACTTCCGGCCGTTCCTGGCCGCCCTTGGCGCGTCCGTCTGCGCTGGCGCGGCGCTGATGGTGACGCTGGTGAACGTGGAGCTGTTCGGCCAGGGAGTGCTAGGAAAAGACCAGGTCCAAGCCGCCGGAATGCTGCTCTGGTTCCTCATCGCACTGCCGATTGGGGCGGTGACGGGCGGCTGGATCGCCACCAGGCTGGGTGACCGCGCGGTGACCTTTGTCGGTCTGCTCATCGCCGCCGGCGGATATTTGCTGGTCTCACAATGGCGGCAAGACCTGGAGACCGATCAGCACAACATCTTCGGATTGTTCACCGTCCCAGCGATGCACACCGACCTGCTGGTAGCGGGCCTCGGGCTGGGTCTGGTGATCGGTCCGCTGTCGTCGGCGACGCTACGGGTCGTCCCCGCGGCGCAGCACGGCATCGCATCGGCGTCGGTGGTGGTGGCACGGATGACCGGCATGTTGATCGGTGTCGCCGCGCTGAGTGCCTGGGGTTTGTACCGCTTCAACCAGATCTTGGCGGGGTTGTCGGCGCAGATTCCGCCCGACGCCACCCTGCTTGAGCGCGCGGCCGCGATTGGCGCCCAATACCAGAAGGCGTTCGCGCTGATGTATGGCGGGATCTTCGGGGTCACGGTGGCGATCTGCGTGGTGGGAGCGCTGCTCGGTCTATTGCTCAGCGGGCGCAAGGAACACGCCGACGAGGAACCGGAAGTCCCAGCGGAGCGTGCCGTCGCGCCCCAGAGCGGCTAGCGAGCCACCAGGCTGAGCAGCAGATCCGGACCGACCTGTTCGACGCCGTCGAACTGCCAACGCAACGCGTGCGCCACGTTGGACACCCCCACATCGTCGACCGCACTGATGGGGCCACCCAGCAGAATCGGCGCGACATAGGCCAGGATCCGGTTGATCGCCCCCGCCCGCAAGAAGGCACCGGCCAGGGTGGGGCCACCTTCCAACAGGACATCGGTGCGGTCCGACAGCGCTTTGAGCACCTCGACGGGCTCGCGGGTGCGGATCACCATGGTGCGCGAATCTCCGTTGAGAACCTTCGATTCCGGTGGTATATCACGCATCCCCACCACCACGCGCAGCGGTTGCTGTGTCGCCAGCGACCCGTCGGGTAAGCGGGCGGTCAGGGTCGGGTCGTCGGCGAGGACGGTGCCGGTTCCGACGATGATCGCGTCGGCCAGGGCGCGCCGTCGATGCAGGTGTAACCGAGCGGCCTCGCTGGAGATCCACTGGCTGGAGCCGTCGGCGGCAGCGCTGCGACCGTCGATACTGGTGGCATATTTCCAGGTGACATGCGGCAGCCCGGTTCGCTGCTTGTGCAGCCACTCCCGCAACGGTCCGGCAGCCACCGCGTCCGCCAGCACGCCCGAGCGCACCTGCAGCCCCGCTGCCGATAGCCGGCCGGCGCCGCCGCCCGCAATGGCGTTTGGGTCGCTAACGCCGTAAATCACCGTTCCGACCCTGGCCTCGATTAAGGCGTTCACGCACGGGGGGGTCTTGCCGAAGTGATTGCATGGTTCGAGGGTGACCACTGCGATTCCACCGGCGGCCAACCCGCCCGCCCGGCGCAACGCAATGACTTCGGCGTGATCGCCGCCGGCCGGTTGGGTGGCGCCGACGCCGACAATCCGGCCTTCTTGGTCCACGATGACGGCCCCGACCGGCGGGTTCGGATATGTGCTGCCCTTGACTTGGTAGGAGTGCTCGATAGCGAGGCGCATGGCCTCTTCGATGCTCTTGACCGTCTGGGGTCCCTGGGGCTGGTTCATGAGCGTAGATGAGGTGACACGGCACCGGCCTGTCGCCGCAATGCCTCTACCGCCGCGGCCGGGTCGTCTGCGCCATAAACCGCCGATCCGGCCACAAAGCAGTCGACGCCGGCCTCGGCGGCCTGCTCAATGGTGTCCTCGTTGATCCCGCCGTCGATCTCGACCAGGATGGTCAGCTCCCCCGCGTCGACAAGCTTGCGCACCGCGCGCACTTTGCCCAGAACATCCGGGATAAAGCTCTGGCCGCCGAAGCCCGGTTCGACCGACATGACGAGGAAGGTATCGAAGTGCGGCAGGATCGCCAGATACGGATCCAATGGGGTCCCCGGCTTGATGCTGATCCCGGCTTTGGCGCCCGCGGCGCGAATATCACGCGCCACCGCGACCGGGTTGTCGGTGGCCTCGGCGTGAAAAGTCACGTTATACGCGCCCGCTTCGGCATACGGCGGTGCCCACCGGTCCGGGTCTTCGATCATCAGATGGCAATCCATCGGAATGTCAGTGTGGGTCAGCAGACTCTCCACAACCGGCAGGCCGATCGTCAGGTTAGGCACAAAGTGGCCGTCCATGACATCAACATGCAACCAATCGGCGCCGTGAACCACGGCCGCTTCGTCGGCCAGTCGGGCGAAATCGGCTGCGAGGATCGACGGCGCTATCAGCGGTCCCCCCGTGCGAGGCATGAGCGACACACTACTTGCGGCGCAGCGCCGCCGCGAACATGGCGTCGGTGCCGTGTCGGTGCGGCCAGAGTTGCACGTACGGCCCGTCCCCCAGCCCCTCGGTGGCCGGCTCGAACAGCGGCCGGGCATCCAGTGCGGCTACCGGATACCGGCGTAGCGCGTCGGCGACCACCCCGACGGTTTCGGCCAAATGTGGCGAGCAGGTCGCATACAGCACTACCCCACCCGGCCGGGTCAGGGCGATCGCGGCAGCCAGCAGCTCGCGTTGCAGCTTGGCCAGCGCTGGTACATCGGCTGGCTGACGACGCCAGCGCGCCTCCGGGCGGCGGCGCAATGCGCCCAGCCCGGTGCAGGGCGCGTCGACCAGCACCCGGTCAAACCCTGGGCCGAGATCTTCGGAGGCGAAATCGACGTGCCGCCCGTCAACCCGCAGCACCTCCACGTCCAGCCCTCGAGTGTTATCCACTACCAGGTCCGCGCGGTGCGCCGACGGCTCGACCGCGATCACCCGGGCGCCGGAGTCGGCTCCCAGCGCGGCCAGCAGCGCGGTCTTGCCGCCGGGACCGGCGCACAGGTCCAGCCACCGCCCGGTGTCGTCGTCGACCGGCGCCAGCGTCAGCGCCCGGGCCACCAACTGGCTGCCCTCGTCCTGAACCAGGGCGCGGCCCTCGCGCACCGGCGCCAGCTGTCCGGGATCCCCGCCCGATAGGTAAACCGCATACGGCGAATACCGACCGACGGTGCCGTCCACCGTTTGGGCCAGCTCCGCCGCGGTCAGTATCCCGGGGCGGGCCACCAGATGCACCTGCGGCCGTTCGTCATCGCTGGCCAGTACCGCATCGAGCTCTCCTGCCGCCGCGCCCAGCGCGTCGGCGAAGGCCTGGGCGATCCAGCGTGGGTGAGCGTGCACGAACGCGGCGTGCCCAATCGGATCGCTCGACGGGTCGGGGGCCAGCTCGTCCAACCAGGACCGCTCGTCTCGCGCGGCAATCTTCCGCAGCACGGCGTTGACGAAACCTGCTCGCGCCGAGTCGAATTCGATTCCAGCCTGTTCGACGGTGGTGGACACCGCGGCGTGCGCGTCGACCCGGGTTCGCAGCAGCTGATAGGCGCCGAGGCGCAGCAGGTCGAGCAGGGCTGGGTTAATTGCCTGAAGCGAACGAGCGGCGGCGGCGCCGATGACCGCATCCAGGAGGCCTCGGGTCCGGCAACTGCCGTAGGCCAGCTCGGTGGCGAAGGCAGCGTCGCGACCGGTGATCCCGCGCTCGCGCAGCAGCGCGGGCAGCACCAGGTTCGCGTACGCGTCCCGCTCGCTGACCGCCCGCAGCGTCTCGAACGCCGCGCGACGTGCCGGGTCGAGCCGCTTGCGGCGCGGCTCACGGGGGTTTCGCCCCGGTCTTTGTGGCCGGGACTCTTTTGGTTTCGGGTTCATGAGGCCCGCGCGTCGGGGTCGAGCCGGGCGCCACGGGCCCAGTCGACGGCGTTCATAAGTTTCTTTCCGGGCGGCTGAATCTGACCCAACCGCACCGGATCCGAGCCGGTGCCGATCCAAACGCTCTTACGTTCGACGTGAATTCTCCCGGGCGGCAAGGGTTCTGGGGATTCAGGATCGAGCTGGACCGGTCCGATCTTGACCCGCAAGTCGCCGATCAGCGTCCAGGCGCCCGGGTTGGGCGTGACCGAGCGAATCCGGCGCTCAACAACCGGGGCCGGTAGATCCCAACTAATCCGGGCCTGCTCCACGGTGACTTTGGACGCCAGGCTAACGCCGTCGGCCGGTTGTGGTCGGGGCCGGAGTGTCCCGTCCGCGATGCCGTCCAGCGTGGCCGACAGCAGCGCCGCTCCCGAAATCGCAAGTCGCTCAAGCAGATCGCCCGCGGTATCCGACGGCTGAATCGCCTCGGTGACGACACCGTAGACCGGCCCGGAGTCCAGGCTGGGCTCGATCTGAAACGTTGTCGCTCCGGTGATCGTGTCACCCGCAGCAAGCGCGGCCTGCACCGGCGCCGCACCGCGCCAGGCCGGCAGCAACGAGAAGTGCAGATTCACCCAGCCGTGCGTGGGCACGGCCAACAGCGAGCCGCCGAGCAGCGCACCGTAGGCCACTACTGCACAGCACTCGGGTGCCAATTCCGACAGTGCGGCGACGAATTGCCCGGAATTCGGCGGGGCCGGTCGCAGCACCGGAATACCGCGATCGAGCGCCTCGCGGGCCACCGGCGACGGCTGTGGCTTGCCCCGCCGACCGGAGGCCGCGTCGGGGCGGGTCAGGACCGCGACCACGTCGTGACGAGGCGAGTCGATGAGGCGACGCAGCGCGGGCAGCGCGGGTGTGGGGGTGCCGGCGAAAATGAGGCGCACGGGCACAAGTCTATGAAGCCGGGCCACACCAATATGCGATGTGGCGCGGGCCACAACGCCGACACGCCCGAATATACTCGCCGTATACTATTGCTAATGCATACTGTATGCAGTGGGCATGCTTTGAAAGCCGACGACGACGTCGAACGCGGTCCCTTCCCCTACTTCTCTACTTCGCAGGAGTTCCGATGACCATCGACACACCCGTCCGCGATAACACGACGCTCGCAGCTACCCACGCCGCGATGTGGGCCCTGGGCGATTACGCCTTGATGGCAGAAGAGGTGATGGCGCCGCTCGGCCCGATCCTAGTCGCCGCCGCGGGTATCGCGCCGGGCGTGCGGGTGCTTGACGTCGCCGCCGGCTCTGGCAACATTTCGCTTCCTGCCGCCAAGACCGGGGCCACAATCGTTTCCACCGACCTCACGCCCGAGCTGCTGGAGCGGTCCAAGGCACGGGCCGCCGAACAGGGATTGACGCTGCAGTACCAGGAAGCCAATGCCCAAGCGCTGCCATTCGGCGACGGCGAATTCGATATCACGATGTCGGCGATTGGCATCATGTTCGCGCCCGACCACCAGTGCGCCGCAAACGAGCTGGTCCGGGTGTGCCGGCCGGGCGGGACGATCGGTGTGATCAGCTGGACCCCGGAAGGCTACTTCGGCCGGATGCTGGCCGCCCTCCGCCCCTATCGGCCGAGCATGTCGGCGGCGCTGCCGCCGTCGGCGCTGTGGGGCCGCGAGGCCTACGTCACCGGCCTGCTGGGCGACGCCGTCACCGACGTGCAGACGGAACGGGCATTGTTGGAGGTCAAGCGTTTCGAAACCGCAGAGGCCGTGCACGACTACTTCAAGAACAACTACGGTCCGACGATCGAGGTCTACGAAAACATCGGCGACAACGCCGTGCTGGCGGCCGAACTCGACGCCCAACTGGTCGAACTCGCCGCGGAATACCTCAACGACGGCGTCATGGGATGGGAGTACTTGCTGGTCACCGCCAAAAAGCGGTGACCGGTCTCGCCCTACACCTCGTCTAGATAGACGTGTGCGTCGGGCTCGCCGCCGGCGGCGGTAAACGCCTTTAGGGCACGCACCAGCCCGTGGCGTTCCGCCGTCGGCATCTGCTCCACAATCCGAGCGATTTCGGCGCGCCGGTTTGCGGTGACCTTTGCGACGACCTCTCGTCCACGCTTGGTTAGCGCCGCGAGCAGTTCGCGCCGAGAAGTCGGGTGCGGCAGGCGGTCGATCATCCCGGCGCTGACCAGCCGGTCGACCATCCGGCCGGTCGCCGACGGCTGAACACCGAGTAGCGTCGCCAGAGTTGCCAGATTGATCGGACCCTGATTGGCCAGGATCACCAGGGTGCGGAATTGCGGGATGGTAATGGTTTCATCAACCAGCGCGATTGAATGAGCCGAGATCGCCACCAGCAGCCGCGATGCTGTCAGCAATGAATCGGTGATGGCATCCAATGACTCGTCGGCTGCGGTTGCGTTTTCAGTTGGCATCGCGGGCCCCCTTCCCCGGTTTCCCGGGCCGTCAACTTCGTTGTCGCACTTCACGGGCTACAGCAGAGCAAGTGTACAACTACAATCGTAGACATCGATTGTTTCCGCTGTATAGAATCTCCCGCGGGCATGATCGGGGTTGGGACTCCATTTCATCGGGCAGGAGATCCAATGTCTATCGACGCAACGGTCAGCACGCGCCAGGCCCCCGCAACCACGCCCCGGGCCATGTGGATACTGGGCGACTATGCCACCTACGCCGAGGAATTGTTGGCCCCACTTGGCCCAATCCTGGTGTCCGCCAGTGGTATTCGTCCCGGCGATCGCGTACTTGACGTGGCCGCCGGTACCGGCAACCTGGCGATCCCCGCTGCTGCCGGAGGCGCCCACGTCATTGCCAGCGACCTGACACCGGAGCTGCTCCGCCACGCCCAGGCGCGGGCGGCGGCCCAGGGCTTGGAGCTCGGCTGGCGGGAAGCCAATGCGGAAACCCTGCCCTTTGGAGCCTGTGAATTCGACGCGGTGCTCTCGACGGTCGGGGTGATGTTCGCCCCACGCCATCAGCGCACCGCCGACGAGCTGGCCAGGGTTTGCCGGCGCGGCGGGAAAATCAGCATCCTGAGCTGGACACCCGAGGGATTCGTCGGCCAGCTGCTTTCCGCCATCAGGCCCTATCGCCCAACGTTGCCGACGGCCGCGCCGCACGAGGTGTGGTGGGGAAACGAGGACTACGTGAGCGACCTGTTTCGCGACCACGTCACCGATATTCGAATGCGGCGTGGCTCGCTGAAAGTAGACCGGTTTGCCAGGGCCGAAGAATGCCGCGACTACATCAAGAGCTGCTACGGCCCCGCGATCAACGCCTACCTCAACATCGCCGATAGTCCAGAGTGCGTCGCACGGCTCGACGCCGAACTCGCCGCAATCAGCGAGGATTACCTCCGCAACGGCGTAATGGAATGGGAATACCTGATCTTCACCGCTCGTAGGAGTTGACGCTTATCCAATCTGCAGCGGGTCGATCTGCACCCGGACCGGATCGCGCGTCTGGCGCGCACTGAGCACGCCGACGCCGCGCCGCAGGCTCGCTGCCAACTCCAGGCCCTGCTCGCGACGGACCCGCACCAACATCCTGGTAACCGGCACGCCGGCGGTGGCGCCCGCCGGGCGGCGGACACCTGTCGGCAGTTCTACCGGGCCGAGCAGCTCCGCCTCAGCGGGCAACCGGGCCCGATCAAGCAGCGCCGTCACCGCCTCGGCCGTGCCGTCCAGTACGGCCATGTGCACACTCGGCGGCAGGCCCACGTCCGTCCGGGCCGACAATTCGGCCTCGGAATGACCCACCGGATCCCACCGGATGAGCGATTGCACCGTCGGAATGGATGATTCGGCAACCACCATCACCACGCCGCCGTCGGCGCGGGAACGCACCAGCGCTGCCGCGGCCATCCAACGTGACAGGGCATCCTCGGCTGCGCGTAGATCTTGCCGACCCAGCAGCGCCCACGTATCGAGCAGCAGCGCGGCCCCGTAGCCGCCGGACACCCG
This sequence comes from Mycobacterium simulans, assembly GCF_900232995.1. Taxonomy (GTDB): domain Bacteria; phylum Actinomycetota; class Actinomycetes; order Mycobacteriales; family Mycobacteriaceae; genus Mycobacterium; species Mycobacterium simulans. The sequence continues at coordinate 773,549 of NZ_OCVX01000007.1, read as the reverse complement.
GGGTTCGGCGCCCGGGGTGGCGACCACCAGTGCCGGTCGGACGGTGACCTCCGGCACCACGCTGTCGCCCGCTGAGGTGAGCACCGCGGTACCAGGGAAGGCACGGCCAAGCTCTTCGGCAGTGCGTCGCGCCCCGACGACCACGGCACGAACCGCCTCCGAGCCGCAGCGCGCACACCGAGGCGTCGGGTCCATCCGGCCGCACCAGCGGCACACCGTGCTCCGCCCGGCGTCCTGTAACGCCAGCGGGCCCGTGCAATGCCGACACCGGGCGATCGCCCGACAGCGACCGCAGGCCAGCGAAGGCACATACCCGCGTCGCGGCACCTGCACCAGCACCGGCGCGCCAGCCTGCAGCGCCGAACGGGCAGCCTGCAGCGCGATGGATGGTAGCCGCGCGGTGCGGGCGGCCGGGTCGCGCTCGTCGGCGTACCCACTGTCGTCGAGGGCAACCACACGCGGAGCGCGGGCCCGCACCACCTGCCGCGCCGCGACGATGTCGTGCGCCCACCCGCTGCGTACCAGCGCGTGCGCCTCGGCGGTCCGGGAGTAGCCACCGATCAACGCGGCACATCGCGCTTGATGCGCCCGCAGCATCGCCACCTCGCGGGCGTGCGGATAGGGTGCTCGCGGCTCGGCGAACGTGTCGTCGCCGTCCGCCCAGACCATGACCAGGCCCAGGTCGCTCAGCGGAGCGAACACCGCGCTGCGGGTACCGATCACCAGCCGCGCGCGGCCCCGCAGCGCCGCCAACCAGCGTCGATACCGTGCGGCAGGTCCCAGCCCCGCCGCCAAGGCCACCACGCGCTGCTCGTCGATGCGGGTCACCACCGCCTCCCCAAGCACGTCCAGATCCCGCTGGTCGGGCACGATCGCCAGGGCTGTGCGCCCCGCCCGGACGGTCTGCGCTGCGGCGTCGGCGAATCGGTCGGCCCACGGTTCGCCCGGCAGCGCCTGCCAGACGGCCCGCGCCGCGCGCGACTCGGCCAGGGCGGCCAGGAATTGTCCACCGCGGCCGTAAACCTGCCAGCCTGACGGATCAACCGGGGCCACAACGGGTGCGCCCGGCGGCGGCGCCGTTTCCTTTTCCACCCTGGCGTGGCGGGCGGGCACAGCCAAGCGCAACACGTCCGGCCGGGTCCCGGCGTAGCGTGCCGCAACCGCGTCGACCAGCCGTCGGATTTCGGGGGTGAGTACGGGTTCGGGCGACACGACGCGGTCGAGCCAGCCCAGTTTGCCGTCATGGTCGGTGTCGTTGCGGCGCTCCAGCACAAACCCGTCGACCAGCCGACCATGGAACCGCACCCGAACCCGCACCCCCGGCTGGGCGTCGTCGGACTGCTCGGCGGACACCAGGTAGTCGAACTCGCGATCCAGGTGTGGCACCGACAGCATCGGCAGCACCCGCGCTATCGGTTCGACCTCAATGGGCTTGCGGCTAAGCAATTTCGGCAGGCTCGGGACCCTCGCGACCGAAGAAGAATCCGGCCGTAATCAGGATCTCCGCCGCGGCGTAAGACCACCAGATCGGTACTGCTAACACCTCGTTGCCCAGAATGAATCGACTGATCGCGATCATCGAATCCGACGCCGCGAAAGACACCGCGCCCACCGCGGTCCAGATTGTCGGTAGCCGTGCCAAGAGCGCGGTGCACACCATTGCACAGATCGCGGTGATATAGACCGTCACCGGAATCGTCAGCTTTTCCCGGCCCAGGTGCGGCCACAACCACGTCAACATCGCAGCAGACCCCAAGAGCATCACGGCGGCGGCGGCGATGCGCGGGCGTGACGGAGCCACGTGCGGCAGCATCGCGCCCAGAAAACATAAGTGCGCCAACAGGAATGAGCCCAGCCCGAAGACGAACGACTGGGTCCACCATGGGATCGCCAACAGCCAGTCGCCGGCGGCCGAGAACAGTAGCGCAGGCATCAGCCAGCGACGCTCGCGGACGATGGGGTGGGCAACGGCGGCGACAGTCAGTAGCACGGCCATCGATGCTTTGAATGGCGGTTGCAAGAACCAGTGCCCGGTCAGGTCCGTTCCGGGGTGCGTCCGCAGGGCGATTACGGTCAGGAAGACGCCGTAGGCGAGCGCTGCCCAGCCGGCGGCCACCCAGAAGCCGGCGACTAAACGAGGTGCGTACGGTACCTGCATGCCCAGTTTGGACAACGCCGCCGCCGAGAAACCCGATGTCGACCCCATCCTGCTGAAGGTACTGGATGCGGTTCCGTTTCGGCTATCAACCGACGATGGAATCGACGCGGTGCGCCAGCGGTTACGGGACCTGCCGCGCCGAGCGGTGCACCCCGAGCTGCGGGTCGAGGACCGGGCAATCAACGGGCCGGCGGGCGCCATCGACATCCGGATATATTGGCCGCCAAGCAGTTCCGACCGCACGGCCGTCACGCCCGTGGTCCTCTACTTCCACGGCGGCGGGTTTGTCATGGGCGATCTCGACACCCACGACGGCTCCTGCCGTCAACATGCGGTGGGCGCGGACGCGGTGGTCGTGTCGGTCGACTACCGGCTGGCACCCGAACACCCGTACCCCGCTGCCATCGAAGACGCTTGGGCCGCAACGGTATGGGTGGCCGAACACGGTCCCGAAATCGGAGCCGACAGCACGCGGATCGCCGTCGCCGGGGATTCGGCCGGCGGCACCATTGCCGCGGCGATCGCGCAGCGGGCACGCGATGAGAAAGCACCGCCGATCGCCTTCCAGCTGTTGTGGTATCCCTCCACGATGTGGGACCAATCGCTGCCGTCGTTTACCGAAAATGCCACTGCGCTGATCCTTGACACCACGGCCATCGCCGCGTTCTCCCGTTGGTACGCAGGCGAAATCGATTTGTCCAACCCGCCGGTAGCAATGGCTCCGGGCCGAGCGGAGAATCTGGCCGACCTGCCACCCGCTTACATCGGCGTGGCGGGTCATGACCCGCTGCGCGACGACGGCATCCGGTACGGCGAGCTGTTGGCCGCCGCCGGCGTCCCCGTCGAGGTACACAATGCCCAGACGATGGTGCACGGCTACGTCGGTTACGCCGGCGTGGTGCCGGCTGCCACGGCCGCGTTAGAGCGCGGACTAGGCGCATTGCGCGTTGCGCTGCACGGTTAGATCCGAGAACGTTGCGTAAGGTATGCCCATGACGGAGCAGACGACGACCCGAGCCGCCATCGATCCCATCCTGAAGATGCTGCTCGATACGTTTCCGCTGACCTTCACCGCGGCCGACGGTGTCGAGGTCGCCCGCGAGCGCCTCGCCGCGATGAAGGCACCTCCGGAACTGCTTCCGGAGCTGAGGATCGAGGACCGGACCGTCGGATCCGGCGAATTGACTGACATTCCGGTGCGGATCTACTGGCCGCCAGTCCCGGCGCACGACAACCTGCCCATCGTCGTCTACTACCACGGTGGTGGCTGGTGCCTCGGCAGCCTGGATACGCACGACCCCGTCGCCCGGGCGCACGCCGTCGGCGCGGACGCGATCGTGGTGTCCGTCGATTACCGGCTTGCTCCCGAGAATCCCTTCCCGGCCGGGATCGACGACAGCTGGGCGGCGTTGCGCTGGGTCGGCGAGCACGCCGCCGAGCTGGGTGGCAATCCCAACCGGATCGCCGTCGCCGGTGACTCCGCAGGCGGCAATATCGCCGCGATCATGGCGCAGCTGGCCCGTGACAACGTCGACGTTGGCGGACCCGCGCTGGCCTTCCAATTGCTGTGGTACCCGTCGGTTACGGGTGACCTATCGCTGCCGTCCTTCACCGAAAACGCTAACGCGCCGATCCTGGACCGCGATGTCATCGACGCGTTCCTGAGCTGGTACGTGCCGGGAGTCGACATCACTGACGACCACACCGCGCTCCCCGCCACCTTGTGCCCGGCGAACGCCACTGACTTGTCCGGCCTGCCTCCGGCCTTCATCGGCACCGCCGAACACGACCCGCTGCGCGATGATGGAGCCCGCTATGCCGAGCTGCTCAACGCCGCCGGGGTTCCGGCAGAGCTGAGCAACGAGCCGAACATGGTCCACGGATACGTCAACTTCGCGCTGGTGGTGCCCGCCGCGGCAGAGGCCACCAACCGCGGGTTGGTGGCGCTGAAGAAGGCGCTGAGCTCTTAGAGCAAACGCCAACGCGCCGCCGCGGATAGGAATACGATCTGTGGTTCAGCCTGTCGAAAGGTGGCGGAATGTCATTCGTGATTGCGGCACCCGAAATCGTGGCGGCAGCGGCTTCGGATCTGGCTAGTATCGGTTCGAGTATCAGCGCGGCCAACGCGGCCGCGGCCCTTCCCACCACCGCGGTGCTGGCCGCCGGTGCCGACGAGGTTTCAGCTGGCCTTGCGGCGCTATTCGGCAGCCACGCTCAGGCGTATCAGGCGCTCAGCGCCCAGGCGGCGACGTTTCACACCCAGTTTGTGCAGGTACTCAACTCAGGCGCCGGTGTCTACGCGGCGGCCGAGGCCGCCAATGTCCAGCAAAGTCTGCTCGATGCGATCAACGCGCCCACCCAGGCGCTGCTGGGCCGCCCGCTGATCGGTGACGGCGCCAATGCGCCCGACGGGACGGGGGCTCCCGGCGGTGCCGGCGGTCTCCTGTACGGCAATGGCGGCACTGGCGGATCCGGCGCCCCCGGTCAGACCGGCGGTCCCGGCGGCGCCGCCGGCTTAATCGGTAATGGGGGTGCCGGCGGCATCGGTGGAACGGGAGCAGCCGGCGGAGCCGGCGGCACCGGCGGCTGGTTGTACGGCAATGGCGGGGCCGGCGGCACCGGTGGAATTGGCGCGGCTTCCACCACCGGCACTGGCGGCGTCGGCGGGGTCGGCGGTATTGGTGGGGCCGCCGGCCTGTTTGGAGACGGCGGAGCAGGCGGTCAAGGCGGACAAGGCGGACAAGGCGCGACAATTTCGGGTGGACGCGGCGGTGCCGCCGGCATGGGCGGTGCCGGCGGCACCGCGTTCTTTGGCAACGGTGGGGCCGGGGGCCCAGGCGGAGTCGGCGGAACCGGGTTCGGTGGCGGCGGTTTGAGCGGCGCGGGCGGCGCGGGCGGCGCCGTCCAGCTGGTCGGCCACGGCGGGGCCGGCGGCGCCGGAGGGAACGCGATCGGCGGCGGCGGCGGTGGCGGCGCGGGTGGCATCGGTGGTTCGGTCGGACTGTTCGGCGAGGAGGGCCCGGCGGGACACTGTTCGGCAAGGGCGGCGAGCAAGGCGCGTCTAGCTAAGCGAAGCCCAGCCGCGTGAATGCCTCCTCCGCCGTCCGGCGCGCAGTCACCCAATGATCCAGGCACGTCTGGCTGCACACAAGGATGTTTCGGAATCCCACGGCCTTGCGCATCTCGTCCGCGACGGGGTCGACAGGGCAGGCGCGAGCGGCGGCGTCGGCGGGGTGCTATTCGGACAATCCGGCGGTCACGGCAGAGATGACGAGCCGTAGCCTCGGTGCGAATACGCACTGGGCGCAACACCGTACCAGCGTTTGAACGCGTGCGAGAACGTCGAGACTTCCGTATAGCCCAGCCGCCTGGACACTTCCTCCACCGTCAGCCCCACATTGCGCAGCAAGTCGACGGCCACCGCCGAGCGCGCTTCGTTCAGCAAGGCCCGAAAAGACGTGCCTTCCTCGGCAAGTCGACGCCGCAGCGTCCGCGGATGCATGTCGAGCTCGGCGGCAACATCGGGAAGCGTCGGGAAAAGCCGCGAATCCCGGAATAGCTTGGTGCGTACCAGCGCGGTAATGCCCTGGCGTTGCTCATTGCGCTGCATCAACACGTCACACTGCGCGATGCACATCTCCAACGTGTGGCGATCCGCTTGCGGCAACGGCTCATCGAACATCGCGCGTGGAAAGTGCAGCCGGTTGTGCGCGCGGCCGAATGCGACGTCGCGGACCGGCACGAGGTCGAGCAGTGGCCGAAGCAGTTTCTCGTCGATCGCCAGTTCCGCCGATACCTGATCCGCGTACTTCTCGGCTACCGGAAGCGTGAAACTTGTTGTGGTGGCTATGATTCCGGCGATATCACGTTCGATGAAGAAGCCCCGTACGTCCGCAGGCAGGTGGCTGGCGTCCAGCTCGACCAGGCAGTCGTCGGCGGTCTCGAGCAACGTGATGCCGACCTGCATGGTGGTCAGCGCGAAGTAGCGCATCGCGATGGTCAGCAACTCACGAAGGGTTGCACACGACATCACGGCAAACCCGAACAACCCGAAATGAGTCAGCGTGAATCGGCTGCCCACGTCGATCCCGATACCGGGGTCGTTCGGCAGCCGGTTCAGCAGCCTGCGCACGGCCAAGATCTCGTCGGACGCACTGACCATGGCGTCGGCGTCGTCGAGGTCGGCCGGCGTGATCGAAGTGCCCATCAGCACATCGCCGGTCGGCACCCCGCGCTCATTGGCCACCTCGCACAGCACTCGGGTGGCATACACCGGATGCCGTACGCCGGCCTGCGGCAGCATGCGCTCCATGAGCTGTCCCAAACTCCCAAGTCTGTGTCCCATAGTCTCATTACGAGCCATCCTCGTCATCCATACAGTGAAGGCATGGCCACTCTGACCGCCGAGCGGCCCCTGCGGGGACCGGCCAGACGGCTGAGCACCTGGACTATGACTAAGGAAGCGCTCACCATCGGATTCGACACTGGCGATGGCTTCCTGGGCCGGCTGCGCGGCACGGATATCGCCCGATTTCGTTGTGGCGGGAGGCGTTTCGTCTCGATCGGCCATCCCGACTACGTCGACCATGTGCTGCATGAGGCGCGGTTGAAATACGTCAAGTCCGACGAATACGGGCCGATCCGGGCCGCGGCCGGTCTGAACCTGCTCACCGACGAGGGCGATTCGTGGGCGTGCCACCGCGGCGTGCTGAACCCGACATTCGCCCGGCGGCACCTCAACGGGCTGGTCGACCTGATGATCGACCCGATCACCGACGTCACTGCCGCTTTGCCGGCCGGCCCACCCACCGGGGGCGTGCAGTTCGACATGCACGAGACGATGGTCGAGGCAACCTTGCGTGTTGTCGCCAATGCCCTGTTCAGCCAGGACTTCGGACCACTGGTGCAGAGCATGAACGATCTGGCGACCCGAGGACTGCGGCGTGCGGAAAAGCTGGAGCGACTCGGACTGTGGGGTCTGATGCCGCAACCGGTCTACGACGCGCTGGTCTGGTGCACCTATTCGGGTGTGCACCTGCCGCCACCATTGCGGGAAATGCAAGAAATCACGCTGACGCTCGACCGCGCGGTCCACTCGGTGATCGATCAGCGCCTCGCGCACCCGACTGACGCCAATGACCTACTCAATGTGTTGCTGCGCGCCGACGGCGGCTCGTGGCCACGTCAGCGAGTCCGTGACGAGGCGCTGACGTTCATGCTTGCGGGTCATGAGACCACCGCGAACGCCATGTCGTGGTTCTGGTATCTGATGGCGGTCAACCGCGATGTCCGCGACCGGATGGTGGCCGAGGTGGACGACGTGTTGGGAAGGCGCCGTCCGACCGCTGACGACCTGGGGAAGCTCCCGTGGACGACCGCCTGTGTGCAGGAGTCGCAGCGCTACTTTTCCTCGGTGTGGATTATCGCGCGCGAGGCCATCGACGAGGACGACATCGATGGACACCACATTCGTGGCGGCACCACCGTCGTCATCCCCATCCACCACATCCACCACGACCCGCGCTGGTGGCCCGAACCGGATAGATTCGATCCGCACCGATTCCTCGGCGCAGGCCCCAAGAGCCGTCCGCGCTCGGCATATCTGCCGTTCGGCGGTGGTAGACGCAGCTGCATCGGGCAAAGCTTTGCCCTGATGGAAATGGTGCTGATGGCGGCAATCATGAGTCAGCACTTCATCTTTGACCTAGCGCCCGATCACCCCGTCGAACTCGAGGCGACGCTTACCCTGCGTCCCAAGCGCGGACTGCACCTCGTAGGAAGGAAGCGCCGATGACAGCCCGGCCCGATTACCAGATCCTGATCGTCGGCGCCGGATTCTCCGGGATCGGGGCGGCAATCAAACTCGACCAGGCGGGTTTTCACGATTACTTGATAGTCGAAGCGGGCGACGGAGTCGGCGGCACGTGGTATTGGAACACCTATCCCGGTATCGCAGTGGACATTCCGTCGTTTTCCTATCAGTTCTCGTTTGAGCAGAGCACCGGCTGGTCGCGAACCTACGCCCCGGGTCACGAGCTCAAGGCGTACGCCGAACACTGCGTCGACAAGTACGGCATCAGGTCCCGAATCCGGTTCAACACCAAGGTCCTTGCCGCCGAGTTCGACGAACCAAACCAGCTATGGCGGCTGCAAGCAGACCCCGGCGGCGAAATCACCGCAAGGTTCGTGATCAACGCCAGCGGCGTTCTGACGGTTCCCAAGTTGCCCGACATCGACGGTGTCGACTCCTTCGACGGCGTGACCATGCACACCGCGCGCTGGGATCACACTCAAGACCTGACCGGTAAGCGCGTTGCGATCATCGGCACCGGCGCCTCGGCGGTGCAAGTCATCCCCGAGATCGCGCCAATTGTCGGTCACCTCACCGTGTTTCAGCGCACCCCGATCTGGTGCTTCCCCAAGCTGGACGTCCCACTGCCCGCACCGGTGCGCTGGGCGATGCGAATTCCGGGCGGCAAAGCCGTCCATCGCTGGCTCAGCCAAGCCTTCGTCGAACTGACCTTCCCTATCGCGGCGCAATACTTCAAGGTGTTTCCGCTGGCGCGGTGGATGGCGTCGGCAGGCCGGCGCTATCTGCGCCAACAGGTCAGCGATCCGGCGGTGCGTGACCAACTCACCCCGCGCTATGCCGTCGGCTGCAAGCGGCCAGGCTTCCACAACACCTATCTGGCCACGTTCAATCGCGACAATGTGCGACTCGTCACCGAGCCGATCAGCAAGGTCACACCTACCGCGGTGGCTACCACCGACGGCACAAGCCACGAGGTGGACGTGCTGGTGCTGGCGACGGGCTTCAAGGTGCTCGACACCGACGACGTTCTTACCTACCCCGTGATCGGAACCGGCGGCCGGTCCTTGAGCCGGTTCTGGGACGAGCATCGAACGCAGGCCTACGAAGGCGTCAGCATTCCCGGTTATCCCAACTTCTTCGCGGTCTTCGGACCGTACGGGTATGTGGGGTCGTCGTACTTCGCGCTCATCGAAACGCAGACCCACCACATCGTCCGTTGCTTGAAGCGGGCCCGGCGCGACGCCGCAACCCGCGTGGAGGTCACCGAGGAAGCCAACTCCCGCTATTTCGCGGAGGTGATGCGCCGGCGATACCGTCAGGTCTTCTGGCAGGACAGTTGCCGGCTGTCCAACAGCTACTACTTCGACAAGAACGGCGACGTTCCGCTTCGTCCCACCACGACTGTCGAAGCCTATTGGCGCAGTAGACGTTTCGATCTCGACGATTACCGATTCACGGCCTAGCCACTGGTAGCTATGTGGCAACGCAGCCTGGGAAGGCTATAGCGCCGCCAAGTCGTGTCGAGTACGGCGCACAGCAGGCGGCCGGGCAGCCACGCTGGGGTGTCGAAGGTGATGCGATAGTCCAGACGTGTTCCGCCACCTGGCATGTCGGTGAGTTCGACACGTCCGAGATGATTGCGGACTGGGCCGCGCACGGTGCGGTATTCGATCAGCCGAGGTGGCCGATAGGTAACGATTTCTTCTTGGATTGGCCAGATCCCCAGCACTCGCTGCGCTCGGACCGAGCGCAGGCCGTCGGGGTCGGCGGGGTCCACGCCGTCACGCACTCGCCGCTGGCGGACCGGCCACAACGTCGACCATTGGTGGCTGAGGACTTCAAAGAGTTTCTCGGCTGGTGCGTCGAGTTCGACGGTGTAATGCAGCCTTGGACAAATTGGTCGGCCCGCCGAACCGGCGACGGTGTCCGCCGATGCCGTTTCATCGGTCCGGGCGGTAAGCCAGTCAACCAGGAACGGGAACACGTCCGTGGTGGCGACGGGATGCAGCAGCGGTGATTCGTGCGAATGATTGCGGGCAAATCCGTAGCGCCGTGCGGCCAATTGCACCCGCCCGTCGATGCTGGCGAACGGCCGTGCCAGCCGGTCGCAGCGGGTGGCCGGCGCGATGACGTCGCGCGGACCGGTGAACGCCAGCAGCGGCAAGTCGACCGCATTCAGCGTCGCCGAAAGCTGGCCGCAGGCACGCTCGGCGGCGCCCCACGAGATCGCGTCTTCGAGGGCGGCGACCGGCTCGTCTTCCGGCCCCAGCCGGAACCGCCGCGCTGGGAACAGGCCATCCCACCTGCGCGCCCGCACTGTCGCGGCGACGAATGGATTGGCCAGCAACGGGATATCGACGGCTGAGTTGACCAACACCAGTCCGGCGATCTGCGATTGCTGCATCGTCTCAGCGGCTGCGCGGGCAAGTGCCACACCGCCGAACGAATGACCGACCCAAAACGCCGTTTGGCCGGACTCTTCGGCGACAAGCCTCTGGACGGCCGGCAGATCGACCGAGACCAGCTCCTCCCACCCATCCATGCGTCGAACCCGGCGCCGGCCAGAGTCTCTGCCAATCCACCCCCGCCCGGCCACAGATACAGTCGGCGGTTGTCGAACATCCCGGGAACGAGTACCACCGGCACCCCACAACCCGCGCCGCATGCGCCGCCCGGACCGACCCGCGTCACGCGGAACCTCCCCCCGTCCGCAACGGTCAGCACCGTCACCTGCAAACGGCGTCGGGCGTGCTCGTCGCAAGTCCACACAATCGGCATAGGATGCTCCGCCATCGCTTCCCTTGGTCGAAATGTCTGTACTCGGCGATCAACGCTGGAACCGATTGCCATGCATAACACACCGTGGCGAGCCCATCGATCTGGGCCGTTACCTGGAAGCGACTGTGCACTTTGACCAGGGTTTCGCGAAACGCCTTCGCCGGCTTCGATTCTTCGTACGATTCTGTGCTTGTCACTCAACGCGCCATCGGAAGGCTATCGGGGCATGAATTTCACAATGTTGGCTCCTGAGGTCAACTCTGGACTGATTTGGGCAGGCCCGGGGACCGCTCCAATGCTGGCGACGGCGGCCGCCTGGGACACGCTGGCCGGTGAATTAGACTCGGCTGCAAGTTCTTTCGGTTCGATGATCTCGGGTTTGACGGACCAGGCGTGGCAGGGCCCGGCGGCGCAGGCGATGACTGGCGTGGCGAAATCGTATGCCACCTGGCTACGAGCGACGGCGGCTCAAGCCGAGCAGGCGTCGAGCCAAGCCAAAGCCGTAGCGGCTGTGTTTGACTCCGCACGCGCGGCAACGGTACATCCGCTGGCGGTGGCGGCCAATCGCTCGCAGTTGGTGTCGTTGGTGGTCTCGAACCTGTTTGGTCAAAACGCTCCGGCGATCGCGGCCGTCGAGGCCACCTACGACGAGATGTGGGCCCAGGATGTGGTCGCGATGTCTGCCTATTACGCAGAAGCGTCCGATGCGGTCGCGTCGTTGACCCCGTGGGGCGCTGCCGCGTCACAAGGTATCTACATCTACGTGCCCTTCCTCGACGGCACCATCAACCTGACCCTCGGCAATGTCGGCGCACTCAATCTGGGCCTCGGCAATATCGGCGACCTGAACCTGGGCAGCGGAAACATCGGCAGCTACAACCTGGGCACCGGCAATTTCGGCAATCTCAACCTGGGCAGCGGAAATGGAAGCTCAGGGCACGGACTATCGGGCGCCCAACTCCCGGGAAACTTCAACCTGGGTAGCGGCAACATTGGCAGCTTCAACCTGGGCAGCGGCAACATTGGCAGCACAAACCTGGGCAGCGGAAACACGGGCGACACCAACTTTGGCCTGGGCAACATCGGCGGCACAAACCTCGGCGGCGGAAACAATGGCAGCCAGAACTTTGGCTCCGGCAACACCGGCAGCATGAATCTGGGCAGCGGAAACACCGGTGATGCAAACTTTGGCCTCGGCAATACCGGCAACGCAAACTTCGGCAGTGGAAATACGGGCTTCGACAACTTCGGCGGCGGTAACCTTGGCAACGCGAATGTCGGGTATGGAAACCTGGGTAGCAATAACATCGGCTTTGGGAACAAGGGCAACAACAACATCGGCTTCGGGTTGGTCGGCGACAATCAGGTCGGCATAAATTTCAACGCTCTCAATAGCGGTAACGGAAACATCGGTCTGTTCAACTCCGGCGACAACAACATCGGTTTCTTCAACTCCGGTAACGAAAACTGGGGCATCGCGAACTCGGGCCACGGCGTTGGACCGCTGAGCCTCGAATTCGCCACCTCGGGCGTCTACAACACGGGTATCGGGAGCTCGGGCTACCTCAACACGGGTCTTGGAATGTCCGGCAGCTATAACACCGGCGCCTTCGACTCGGGCATGACGAACACGGGCTTCTTCAACTCGGGTGCCACCAACACGGGCCTGTTCAACTCCGGCGACACCAACACCGGCCTGTTCAACTCCGGCGACACCAACACGGGCCTGTTCAACTCGGGCTCCATAAACTTCGGCAGCTTCAATGGCGGCAATATCAACTCGGGCGGTTTCAACTCGGGCGACATCAACAGCGGCTACGCAAACTCGGGAGGCGTGAATACCGGCTTCCTCAACGGGGGCAATCTGAACACCGGCCCGGCCAGCCCCTTCAACCAAGCCGTCGTAAATTCCGGCTTTTCTAACTCCGGCTCAGGCTTTGGCCATGGGGGCGTCAACCAATCTGGCTTCGCAAATCAAGGCTTCAATAACTCCGGCATCGATTCCGGCGACAACATTATTCAGACCCTTAATGGCGAAACTTTCGTTGGCACCATCAACTCCTCCGGCTTCGAAAACCACGGCAACTATGGATCCGGATTCCTGAACGCGGGTGCCTATAGCTCGGGCTTCAGAAACACGGGCCCCACATACATCGGCCCGGCCTACATGTCAGGCTTCGTCAACAGCTCCGGACAGTTCATCTCAGGCCTCTTCAACGCGGCCACGATCACAGCGGGCGTCACGGAAACCTTTAACTCAGGCATCGGGAACCTGGGCAACCAGGTTTCGGGACTCTTCAACGCGCAGAACCAGGAGTCCGGTTTCTTCCACTGACGGCTACGCTCACAGGATGGCGAAGGAGTTTTCGCGTATCGACGAGTCGCTGCGGGAGTTCATTCAGGCGCAGGCCATGTTCTTCGTTGCGACCGCACCTTCGCAAGGGGGCCGAGTCAACCTCTCCCCCAAGGGATATCGCGACACCTTCGTTGTGCTGGACGAGCATACGGTCGCCTACCTCGACCTGTTCGGCAGCGGCGCGGAAACCATCGCACACCTGCGGGACAACGGTCGGATCACCATCATGTTCTGCTCGTTCACCCGCAACTCGCGGATCTTGAGGCTGAGCGGAACTGGCCGAGCGGTGCGCCCGGACAGCGCCGAATTCAGCCGCATTAGAACGCATTTCGCAACCCTGCACCCCGGTGTCCGGGCCGCCATCGTGGTCGACGTCGTGCGGATCGCCGACGCCTGCGGTTACGCGGTGCCGTATTACGAGCTGGTCGACGAACGGCCGGTGCTCGACGCGTATCTCACCAAGGCGGACGACGAAGCCTACGTTCGCCTGGTCGAGCGCAACCGCCACAGCATCGACGGTCTACCCGCCGTGGACGCCGACCACCCACTGCCACCCGCCATTTAGGGCCAACTAAATGGCGCGCTTGAGGTCGTCGACCTTGTCCAGCTTCTCCCAGGGCAGTTCGACGTCGGTGCGACCGAAATGCCCATAGGCGGCCGTCTGCGCGTAGATGGGCTGCAACAGGCTGAGGTCACGGATGATCGCGCCGGGCCGCAGATCGAACACCTCACCGATGGCCTTCTCGATCTTGACCGGGTCTTCAGTCTCGGTGCCGAATGTCTCGACGAACAGGCCGACCGGGGCGGCTTTGCCGATGGCGTAGGCCACCTGGACCTCGACCCGTTCCGCGAGCCCGGCTGCGACGACGTTTTTGGCCACCCAGCGCATCGCGTACGCCGCTGAGCGGTCCACCTTGGACGGATCCTTGCCGGAGAATGCGCCGCCGCCGTGGCGGGCCCAACCGCCATAAGTGTCGACGATGATCTTGCGGCCGGTTAGCCCGGCGTCGCCCATCGGCCCGCCGAGGACAAACTTGCCAGTCGGGTTCACCAGCACCCGCGTCGACGACGAGTCCAGGGTGTCGTGCGCAAGGTCCGCGAGCACCGTCTTGAGCACGTGCTCACGGATGTCGGGGTCCAGCGTCTTCTCTAGGTCAATACCGTCGGCGTGCTGGGTGGAGACGACCACGGTGTCCAACCGAACCGGGACGTTGTCCTCATAGGCGATGGTCACCTGTGTCTTGCCGTCGGGCCGCAGGTACGGCAGCACGCCGTTCTTGCGGACCTCGGTCAGCCGCCGCGACAGCCGGTGGGCCAGCGCGATCGGGAGCGGCATCAGTTCCGGGGTGTCGTTGATCGCGTAGCCGAACATCAGGCCCTGGTCACCTGCGCCCTGAGAGTCCAGCGGATCAGCCGCGCCCTCGACTCGCGCCTCGTGCGCGGTGTCCACGCCTTGGGCGATGTCGGGTGATTGCGCGCCGATGCCGATGTTCACCCCGCACGACGCCCCATCGAAGCCCTTTTCCGACGAGTCATAGCCGATCTCGAGAATTCGCCGGCGGACGGTGTTGGTGATATCGGCGAATGCCGCCTTCGCGTTCGTCGTCACCTCACCCACGACGTGGACCTGCCCGGTAGTGACCAGCGTCTCGACCGCGACACGTGAGCGCGGATCCTCCGCGAGAAGCGCGTCGAGGACCGAGTCGCTGATCGCGTCGCAGATCTTGTCGGGATGTCCCTCTGTCACCGACTCACTGGTAAACAGCCGACCCTTTACGCTCACTATCCCTATCCTTCCAATAATTAGTAAGCCGAATTATATCCTCTGGCAATAATCCCCGCCCGTCCATTCGGGCAAGGGATCGTCCAGCACCTGTCCAGGAGCCTTACAGACCTAGGCCCGCTGAGTCGCTACCCGCTCCCGCCATCCAGGAACGCCACGATAGCGTCAACGATACGGCTCGCCATCAGGGTCTTCGACCCATGCTGCAGCGCCGACTCGGTTCCATCGGATGCCAGCAGCCAGCCGTCGTTGCTGTCTACTTCGAAGGCCCTGCCGTCGCCCACGGCGTTGACGACCAGTAGATCGCAGCCCTTGCGTTGCAGTTTCTCGCGGGCATGAAACAGCACGTCACCGTTGGCATCGCCGGTCTCAGCCGCGAAACCGACGATGGCCCGCATGTTGGGCAGCTGGCCGTGTGCACGGGCCTGCACGGCGCCGGCCAGCACATCGTCGTTGCGCACAAGCTCGATGGTCGGCGGCCCCTCGGCACCCTTCTTGATCTTTGCGGTGGCAACCTGTGCCGGCCTGAAGTCGGCAACGGCTGCGGCCATCACCAGCACGTCCACCTCGGGAGCGTGCTTGGACACCGCGTCGGCGAGTTGCTGCGCCGAGCTGACATGCACCACATTGACACCCGCCGGGTCGATGAGCCCCGCGGTATGCCCGGCGATCAGCGTGACCTCGGCGCCACGCTGTGCGGCCACCCGCGCGACCGCGTAGCCCTGCTTACCGGAGCTGCGGTTGCCGATGAAGCGCACCGGATCGATCGCCTCGCGCGTGCCGCCGGCGGTCACCAGCATCTTGCGGCCCGCAAGGTCGTAGGGCAGGGCGTCGTGGCGCTCCAGCAGCAGGTGCGCGAGCGTGGTGATCTCCTCGGCCTCAGGCAGCCGACCAGCCCCGCTGTCGGCGCCGGTGAGCCGCCCGGATGCGGGCTCGAGGACTACCGCGCCGCGGCGGCGCAAAACGGCGACGTTGTCGACGGTAGCCGGGTGCAACCACATCTCGGTGTGCATCGCTGGCGCGAACATCACCGGACATCGGGCCGTCAGCAGGGTAGCGGTCAACAGATCGTCCGCCCGGCCAGCCACGGCCCGGGCAAGCAGGTCGGCCGTGGCAGGTGCCACCACCACCAGGTCAGCCAGCTGGCCGAGGTGGACGTGCGGGACCTCCGGCACGTCGTCGAAGACACCGGTGCGCACCGGCTCACCCGAAAGCGCCTCGAAGGTCGCGGCTCCGACGAAGCGCAGCGCGGACTCGGTGGGGATTACCCGGACGTGATGGCCGGCCTCAGTGAGCTGACGGACAACGGTGCAGGCCTTGTAGGCCGCGATACCCCCGGAGACGCCGACTATGACCCGTTTGGGGATCCGCTTGCTGTCCACAGCGCGCCCGGCCCTGCCCGTTACTCGCCCTCGGTGTGTTCGAGCAGGTCGGCGTGGATCTCGCGCATCGCGATGGACAGCGGCTTTTCTTGCAGCCCAGGCTCGACCAGCGGGCCGACGTATTCGAGGATGCCCTCGCCGAGCTGGTTGTAGTAGTCGTTGATCTGCCGGGCCCGCTTCGCCGCGTAGATGACCAGGGCGTACTTGCTCGAGACGCGGTCCAGCAGCTCGTCGATCGGCGGGTTGGTGATGCCCAGTGGTGTGTCGTAGGCGCCCAGCCCACCTGCGGAGGGATCGAACTGATCCAGGGCGGCTAACGACGCGTCTGACTGCGGAATAGTCACTTCAGAATTTCTCCCGGCTGCGCAGAGCTGCTTAGAAGGGGCGGCTCAAAGGTTAAGAACTCGATAGGTTGCTCACCAGCAAGGATACCAATTCGGCGCACGCAGACTCTAATCGACTGTTCACCACGACCTCGTCGAAGTCGCCTTGGGCTGCCATTTCGATGCGTGCGGTGTCCAGACGGCGACGGATGACGTCTGGTGTCTCAGTGCCGCGACCGACCAGCCTGGCCTCCAGGTCCTCCCAACTGGGCGGCGCCAGGAACACGGTGATGGCCTCCGGCATGGCGTTCTTGATCGCCCTGGCGCCGGCCAGGTCGACTTCGATGAGCACCGGAACTCCGGACGCGGTGGCGGCCCGCACCGGCTCGGCCAGGGTGCCCGATCGGTGCAGCCCGCCATGGATTTCCGCCCACTCCAGCAGCTCGCCCCGGTCGATCAATTCTTGGAAACGACCAGGACTTACGAAGTGGTAGTCGACGCCGTCGACCTCCCCGGCCCGCGGCACCCGCGTCGTCGCCGAAACGCTGAAATGCAGCTTCGGGATCCGCTCACGCAGACACCGGACCACTGTCGACTTGCCGACCGCGGAGGGACCGGACAGGACGACCACACGTCCTGTGCCGGGTCCCCCGCTCACTGGTGCTTGATCGCCGGCCGGGGTTAGGCGGAGCCGAATTTTTCCAGCAGGGCCTTGCGCTGACGGTCGCCGAGGCCGCGCAAACGGCGCGTCGGCGCGATTTCCAGCTCGGTCATGATTTCCTGCGCCTTGACCTTGCCCACCTTCGGCAACGCCTCAAGCAGCGCAGACACTTTCATCTTGCCCAAAACTTCGTCGCTCTCGGCGTCCTTGAGCACCTGGGTGAGGTTGGTGCCGCCGCGCTTGAGCCGATCCTTGAGCTCTGCTCTCGCTCGACGTGCGGCAGCAGCCTTCTCCAACGCGGCCGCGCGCTGCTCGTCGGTCAACTGGGGAAGGGCCACGATTCCTCCGTCTCTCATCGATAACAATCGATATTTGTTTGTCTCGGCCGGTACTCCAGCCAGCGCAGACGACCGTACCCACGCTTTAGAACGAAATCTAACCCGACCCCCCCGTTTCGGGGACATTTGTCCAGCGTGGGCGCGGCGTGTGCCGCCGGCCAGCGGTCCGTCAAGCGACATTGACAGGGGCAGGATGGCTTACCGTGGCATGCCCCCGATGCGCCGGTTACGGACCCAAATAACCGCCTCTAGCAGCGGTTTTGTGGTGTCGAGCCGGCTCACCTTCGACGATGCCGGTCAGTTGGGGTGCCCAGCAGCAGACATCGACTGGCCGCAGTGCCGCGGATCACGCATTTTCGTCGCAGTTCGCGCGTGTCGCACCCGTCACACGCAGTTCGGCCCCTACACCGCCGACAGGTAGGCAACGGCGTCAAGCATGCGCTCGCCCGCCGCGCGCAGCTCCGACAACATGGGACCGGCCCGTAAGACTTCCCGTGAGACGGCGGGCAGCAGCTGGCCCGGCGCCGCGCCGCCCAGACCGGCCAGCGCGTCGGGCCGACCACCTTGGGCACCCACACCGGGCACCAACACCGGTCCAGCCAGGGCACTGAGATCGGGCGGATCGATCACCGTTGCCCCGACCACGACGCCTACAGAGCCGAAGCATCCGGGCTCGGGTTGCGTCGCCGCGTTGGCAGCCGCGACGTGGTCGACGATGAGCTGGGCCACCGTGCGGCCGTCGGCGTCGGCACGTTGCACGGTCGCGCCCTCCGGGTTGGACGTCGCCGCCAGCACGAACACCCCTCGGTCGTGTGCCGCGGCGACCTCCAGCAGCGGCCGCAACGAGCCGAAGCCCAGATAGGGCGACGCCGTCACGGCGTCGGCTGCCAGCGGAGAGTCACCCGCCCAGGCCGCCGCGTAGGCGGCCATGGTTGATCCGATGTCCCCACGCTTTGCGTCGGCCAGCACCAGCACCCCGTTGCCTTGCAGCGCGGCGATGGTGCGTTCCAGCACCGCGAAGCCGGCGGTGCCATAGGCCTCGAAAAACGCCACCTGCGGTTTGACGACAGCGAAACCGGCGAACGCCGCAACGCATACGTCGCAGAAGGTGGCCAAACCGTCGGCGGTGGTCGGCAGGTTCCAAGCCCGCAACAACTCGGGGTGCGGATCGATGCCCAGGCACAGCGGCCCGCGGCGCGACTTCGCCTCGGCCAGCCGCACGCCGAAGCTGGTCACCGCTGTGCACTCCGGGGACCGATCGCGCGGTGCAGCTCTTGCAGCGACCGCACCCCAATGTCGCCGCGGATCCCCGCTTCGATGCCCTGAACCGCGGCAGAGGCACCCTGCACCGTGGTGACGCAGGGGATGTTGACCGCTACCGCAGCCGACCGGATCTCGTAGCCGTCGATCCGCGGACCGGAGTTGCCGTATGGGGTATTGATTACCATGTCGATCTCACCGGCTCGGATTGCATCCACAGACGACACCACGGGACGGCCTGCCTGCGGTGACTCAAAATGCTTGCGAACCTCGTCGCACGGAATTCCATTGCGGCGCAGCATCTCCGCGGTCCCCTCGGTCGCGAGAACACGAAAACCCAGGTCTGCCAGCCGTTTGACCGGAAAAACCAATGATCGCTTGTCCCGGTTGGCAACTGAGACGAACACCGTGCCCTGCGCCGGCAGCGAGCCGTAGGCCGCGGTCTGGCTCTTAGCGAACGCGCTGCCGAAATCGCGGTCGATCCCCATCACCTCGCCCGTCGATTTCATCTCCGGACCCAGCAGCGAGTCGATCGCCGCCCCATCGGCGCTCCGAAACCGGTGGAACGGCAACACCGCCTCCTTGACCGCGATCGGGGCGTCCGGGGCCGCGCTGGCACCGTCTCCGGACGCCACCAGCATTCCCTCGTCGCGAAGCGCAGATATGCTGGCGCCCAACATTATCCGTGCACACGCTTTAGCGAGCGGAATTGCGGTTGCCTTGGAAACGAACGGCACCGTGCGGCTGGCGCGTGGATTGGCCTCCAGCACGTAGAGCACATCGTCTTTCAGCGCATACTGCACATTGAGCAGGCCCACCACACCGATACCGTGTGCGATGGCCTCGGTAGCCTTGCGTACCTTCTCAATGTCGCTGCGCCCCAGCGTGACCGGCGGCAAAGCGCAGGCCGAGTCACCGGAGTGGATACCGGCCTCCTCGATGTGCTCCATGATCCCGCCGATGTATACCTCGGTGCCGTCGCAAAGTGCGTCGACATCGATCTCGACCGCATCTTCGAGGAAGCGGTCGACGAGCACCGGATGTTCCGGCGACAGCTGGGTGGCACGCGTGATGTAGGCCCTCAGCGTCTCCTCGTCGTAAACGATCTCCATGCCGCGACCGCCCAGCACATATGACGGCCGCACCAGCACCGGATAGCCGATCTCGTCTGCGATGCGGCGTGCTTGCGCGAAAGTTGTTGCGGTGCCGTACTTAGGAGCCGGCAATCCCGCGGCGGTCAGCACGTCGCCGAATGCGCCCCGGTCCTCGGCCAGGTCGATGGCCTCGGGTGGGGTTCCGACGATCGGAACACCCGCGTCGGCGAGGCGCTGCGCCAGCCCGAGCGGCGTCTGGCCGCCGAGTTGCACAATGACGCCGACCACGCCGGGGCCACCGTGACCCGACTGCGCTTCGGCATGGAACACCTCGAGGACGTCTTCGAATGTCAGCGGTTCGAAGTACAGCCGGTCCGCGGTGTCGTAGTCGGTGGACACGGTCTCCGGGTTGCAGTTGATCATGACGGTCTCAAAACCCGCCTGCGACAACGTTGTTGCGGCATGCACACAGCTGTAGTCGAATTCGATTCCCTGACCGATCCGATTGGGGCCGGACCCCAGGATCAGCACCTTTGGCTTCTCGGTCTGCGGCGCTACTTCGGTCTCGGCGGCCGGATCGAGCTCGTAGCTGCTGTAGTGGTAGGGCGTCTTGGCCTCGAACTCGGCCGCGCAGGTGTCCACGGTTTTGTACACCGGGTGGATGCCCAATCGCTCGCGCAGCGACCGCACACCGCCTTCCCCGGCCAATTCCGGCCGCAGCGCCGCAATCTGGCGGTCGGACAATCCGCTGTGCTTGGCGTGCCGCAGCAGGTCGGCATCAAGCACCGGCGCATCGACGAGTTCGGTACGCAGCGTGCCGAGTTCGTTGATCTGCGCGACGAACCACGGGTCGACGCCACTCGCCTCGGCCACCTGTTCCACAGACGCGCCGAGCCGCAGCGCCAGTTCGATGTCATACAACCGGCCTTCGGTCGGGGTCCGCAGCCGCGTCAGGATGGCGGCGACGCCATCTTCCGGGCCCTCCGGGTCCGGGGCCGTCCAGAAGCCGGCGCGGCCGGTCTCCAGCGACCGCATCACCTTACCCAATGCTTCGACAAAGTTGCGGCCCAACGACATTGCTTCGCCGACCGATTTCATCGTGGTGGTCAGTGTGGGATCGGCACCGGGGAATTTTTCGAACGCGAACCGCGGCGCCTTCACCACGACGTAGTCCAACGTGGGTTCGAAGCAGGCCGGCGTTTCCTTGGTGATGTCATTGAGGATCTCGTCCAGTGTGTACCCGACGGCCAGCTTGGCCGCGATCTTGGCGATCGGGAAACCGGTGGCCTTGGACGCCAGCGCACTGGAGCGGGATACCCGCGGGTTCATCTCGATGACGATGAGCCGGCCGTCGCGTGGGTTGATCGCGAATTGGATGTTGCAGCCGCCGGTGTCCACGCCGACCTCGCGCAGGATCGCGATGCCCAGATCCCGCATCCGCTGATATTCCCGGTCGGTGAGCGTCATGGCGGGTGCGACGGTGACCGAGTCACCGGTGTGCACGCCCATCGGGTCGACGTTCTCGATCGAGCACACCACCACCACGTTGTCGTGGCCGTCGCGCATCAGCTCGAGTGCTCTTTTACACAACTCCCAGCCCCCGAGACAGGGAGAAAAATCGTATGGCGGCTTCTGGTTGGAAAAAAAAAAAAAAAGAAGGAAGAGGAGCGGAGGGACAGAGAGGGTGAGAGTGAGAAAGCAAGAGAGGGCCGGCGCCGGCCATCCGGTCCACCTCCTCGGCGGAGTGCGCCATGCCCGAGCCCAGCCCGCCCATGGTGAAGCTTGGCCGGACCACAACCGGAAGGCCGAGGTCCTCGACCGTTTCGCGCACCTCGTCCATGGTGAAACACACTCGGCTGCGTGCGGATTCACCGCCAACCTTGGCGACGATGTCTTTGAATCGCTGCCGGTCCTCGCCGCGCTGGATGGCCTCGAAATCGGCGCCGATCAGCTCGACTCCGTATTTCTCCAGGGTGCCGTTCTCGTACAGCGCGACGGCGGTGTTGAGCGCGGTCTGCCCACCCAGTGTGGCCAGCAGAGCGTCAATCCTGTTGCCGCGCTCGGCCTGCTGGGCGATCACCCGCTCGACGAAGGCCGGCGTGATCGGCTCGACATAGGTGTGGTCGGCGAACTCCGGGTCGGTCATGATGGTGGCCGGGTTGGAGTTGACCAGGCTGACCTGTAGTCCCTCGGCACGCAGCACCCGGCACGCCTGGGTGCCGGAATAGTCGAACTCGCAGGCCTGCCCGATGACGATCGGCCCGGAGCCGATCACAAGGACGTGGTGCAAGTCGGTGCGACGCGGCACTAGCGACCCCCTTTCTGGGCGCGAGGGTGCGCAGTTGTACACGGTTTACGGCGTGTCGCCGTGCAGACACGCACGCTCGACGTCATTTGTGGGCCGCCATCAAGTCGACGAACTGGTCGAACAGGTACTCCGCATCGTGGGGGCCGGCGGCGGCCTCAGGATGGTACTGCACCGAAAACGCCCGTCCGTCAGCGAGTCTGACACCTTCCACCACTCCGTCGTTCGCGCAGGTGTGGCTGACAGCGGCCGGGCCGAACGGCGTGTCGAATCGCTGACCCGCCTCTCCTTCCAGCGCAAAGCCGTGATTCTGGGCGGTTACCGCGACCCGCCCGGTGGCGTGGTCAATGACTGGAATGTTGATGCCACGGTGACCGAACACCATCTTGTAAGTCGATAGCCCCAGTGCGCGGCCCAGGATCTGGTTGCCGAAACAGATGCCGAACAACGGAATTCCGGCGCCCAGCACCTCCCGGGTGAGGGCGACGATGTGGTCGGCGGTGGCCGGGTCGCCGGGCCCGTTGGACAGGAACACACCGTGTGGCTTGATGTCGGCGATTTGCTCGAAGGTGGCGGATGCCGGTAGCACATGGCTACGTATCCCACGCCGGGCGAAGTTGCGCGGCGTGTTGGTCTTGATCCCGAGGTCCAGTGCCGCCACTGTAAACCTCGAAACGCCCGGCGGCCCTTCGGGTTCGACAATATAGGTTTCGGAGGTGCTGACCTCGCCGGCCAGATCGGCGCCCAGCATCGGCTGTTGGGACCGCACCCGCTCGAGCAACTCGGCAGGGTCGACCAGCGCAGCCCCGGAGAACACCCCAGCCTTCATCGAGCCGCGACTGCGCAAGTGGCGCACCACGGCCCGGGTATCGACGCCGGCTATCCCGACGATGCGCTGGCGGATGAGTTCCTCCTCCAGCGTTCCGGGGGCGCGCCAGTTGGAGGCGCGCGGCGATGGGTCACGCACCGCGTAGCCGGCGACCCAGATCTTGTCGCCGCGACTTTCGGCGTCCTCTCCGTTCCAGCCGGTGTTGCCGATCTGGGGTGCAGTGGCGACTACGATCTGGCGGTGATAACTGGGGTCGGTCAGCGTTTCCTGGTAGCCCGACATGCCGGTGCTGAACACCGCTTCCCCGAGCGTCTGGCCTATCTCTCCGAACGGCTTTCCGGTGAAGATTCGGCCGTCCTCGAGTACCAGCAGCGCTTTACTCATGAGCGCCACTCCTCGCCCCCGCAAGCGGCGGGGTACGTCCCACTTGTGGGGGCATCCCCCGCATCGCTCTTTCGCCCTGCATCGTCTCCGGCGCGACTCACGCGGCCTCCTGTAGCCAATCCGAATACTCGTCGCGGTTGTTCGCCCGAAACCCGGTGTCGATCTCGGCGCCCGACGGCAACCGCCACCGGATCACCAGGATCCCGTAGCGGGCCACCACCTTGCCGGCAATGCCGCGTTCCATGCGGATCGCGGAGATCGACTCCGCGGGAATCCAAATCGGCTGAGCCCGTAAGCGTTCCACCATGATCCCCTCGGGATAGCGGGTGAGCACCGCCTTGCTGCGGTAGCCAAGGTCGCCTGCGGTGACTCGTTCGTTCCACTCTGGCGCCAGCGTGCAGCCGCAGTAGAGCCCGCGGGTGGTGACGCCGGCCGAGCCTAGGGTGTCGGGCGCGTCGGGCAGGGTCCCGATCAGCTCCTCCTGCCGCTGGGAACGGCGCCGCCAGCCCCGCATCATCAGCTGGATCATCACCGCGATTACCACCACCAGCACCGCTGCGAAGATCAGCGACCCCACCAGCGTGCCAGTGTTCATGCGCGCCGCTCCTCCTCATCGCTTCGCTCTGCATCGTCGCCGGCGCGGTTCATGCGCGCCGCTCCTCCTCATCGCTTCGCTCTGCATCGTCGCCGGCGCGGTTCATGCGCGCCGCTCCTCCTCATCGCTTCGCTCTGCATCGTCGCCGGCGCGGTTCATGCGCGCCGCTCCTCCTCATCGCTTCGCTCTGCATCGTCGCCGGCGCGGTTCATGCGCGCCGCTCCTCCTCATCGCTTCGCTCTGCATCGTCGCCGGCGCGGTTCATGCCGGGCTCTTCCCGTCTCGGGCGGTGACCGTCCCACGCAGCAGAGTGGCAGTCACGGTGGCGGGCAGGGTCATCGACTCGTACGGCGTGTTGGCTGAGCGGCTGGCCAGATCGGTCCCAGCGACAGTCCAGGTGGCGTCGGGGTCCACGACGGTCAGGTTAGCCGGCTCCCCCACCTCCAGCGGCCGGCCATGATCGGGCAGTCCGACGATGCGGGCAGGGTTCTCACTCATTACCCGGGCCACACCGCGCCAGGTCAACAGCCCCGGTGCCACCATCGTCTGCACCACCACAGACAACGCGGTCTGCAAGCCCAGCATGCCTGGGCGCGCCGCGCAGAACTCGACGCATTTCTCGTGCTCTGCGTGGGGCGCATGGTCGGTGGCCACACAGTCGATGATTCCGTCGGCTAGCGCTTTGCGCAGCGCGATCGCGTCGGCGGCCTCGCGCAGCGGGGGGTTGACCCGGTTCACCCCGTCATAGCCGGCCAATCTGCTGTCGTCGAGCAAAAGGTGATGCGGGGTGACCTCGGCGGTGATCGAAACACCTTGCCCCTTAGCCCATTTCAGAAGTTCGACGGTGCCCGCCGTCGAGGCGTGGCAGATGTGCACCCGGGCGCCGGCATCGCGGGCCAGCAGCGCGTCGCGAGCGACGATCGATTCCTCGGCGGCTCTGGGCCATCCGGCAAGCCCCAGCCTGGCGGCTGCGGGGCCCTCGTGCGCGACCGCGCCGACGGTCAGCCGCGGTTCCTCGGCGTGCTGAGCGATCAGCACCCCTAGGCCCTTTGCGTATTCCAGGGCGCGGCGCATCACCAGCGGGTCATGGACACAGATGCCGTCGTCGGAGAACATCCGCACCTGGGCGGCACCGGCAGCCATCATGCCCATTTCGGTGAGCTCGGATCCGCCAAGTCCGACCGTGACTGCACCGACCGGATGCACGTCGACGAGGCCGACCTGCTGGCCGCGATGCCAAACGTGGTCGGTGACCACCGGGCTGTCGGCGACCGGGTTGGTGTTGGCCATCGCGAACACCGCGGTGTAGCCGCCCAAGGCCGCTGCCGCTGAACCTGTTTCGATGTCCTCGGCGTATTCGCGGCCCGGTTCGCGCAGGTGGGTGTGCAGGTCGACAAACCCGGGCAGCAGCACGTGTCCCGTGGCGTCGATGACGTCGGCGGTGTCCGGGATATCGAGCTTAGGGCCGATTTCGGCGATCTGCCCGTCGTCCACCAGGACATCGACACGGTCGCCTTCGCCGTAGGGACGCACACCACGGATCAGCACGCTCATGCCGCCCCCTCTTTTCCGGCCGACTCGGTCCCGACCAGAACATGGAACAGCACCGCCATCCGCACATGCACCCCGTTCGAAACCTGTTGCAGCACAGCTGATTGCGAGGAGTCCGCAACCGAAGAGGAGATCTCCATGCCGCGAACCATCGGACCTGGGTGCAGGACCACGGCATGGCCGGGAAGCATCGCCTGACGCCGATCGGAAAGGCCGTAACGCACCGAGTACTCGCGCGCTGACGGGAAGAAGCCACCGTTCATCCGCTCTGCCTGCACCCGAAGCATCAAAACCGCATCCGCGGCGGGCAGCTCGGCGTCAAAGTCATAGGAGACGGTGGCCGGCCAGCCGTCGACCCCGACCGGCAGCAGCGTCGGCGGCGCCACCAGCACCACCTCGGCGCCCAGGGTGTGCAGCAGCATGACGTTGGAGCGGGCCACCCGGCTGTGCAGGATGTCGCCAACGATCACGATGCGCCGACCTTCGATGCCGCCCAGCCGCTGTCGGATGGTCAGCGCGTCCAACAGCGCCTGCGTCGGATGCTCATGGGTGCCGTCGCCGGCATTGATCACCGACGGAGCAGAGTCATCGCCTGCCTTCGCGGGCGACGTCCAGTCGGCCAGCAGATGCGCGGCACCCGACGCGGGATGCCGGATGATCAGCGCGTCAGCGCCGGCCGCACGCAGGGTACGTGCCGTGTCGCGCAGCGACTCCCCTTTGCCCACCGACGATCCGGTGGCACTGACGTTGATGACGTCGGCGCTCATCCACTTACCAGCCACCTCGAACGACACCCGGGTGCGGGTCGAGTTCTCGTAGAACATCGTGATGACCGTGCGGCCGCGCAGCGTGGGCAGCTTCTTGATCTCGCGACCCACCAGAGCCTGGGCAAACCGGTCGGCGTCATCGAGGATTGCGATGGCGTCGTCGCGGCTCAAGTCGCCGGCGGTCAGCAGATGTCGGCTCACGAGACACCTTCCCGGGTGATCACCACGCCGTCGCAGCCATCGGACTCGTGCAGCAGCACGTGCACGCTTTCGCTGCGGGAGGTGGGCACGTTCTTGCCCACATAGTCGGCGCGCACCGGCAATTCGCGATGGCCGCGGTCGACCAGCACGGCCAATTGCACCACCCGCGGCCGGCCCACGTCGCGCAGCGCGTCGAGGGCGGATCGCACCGAGCGCCCTGAGTACAGCACGTCGTCGACGAAGATCACCAGCGCGTCGTCGATGCCGCCGGCCGGGATCGCCGTCGCCTCCAAGGGCCGCGGCGGCTTAATCATCAGGTCGTCGCGGTACAGGGTGATGTCCAGGGCACCATGGCCGACCTCGACGTCGATATATTCGGCGATTTTGGTGGCCAAACGACTGGCCAGGATCACGCCACGAGTTGGGATGCCCAGCAGCACGACCCGCGGCGCGTCGGGACTGTCTAATGCGGTCTTCTCGATGATCTGGTGCGCCATCCGGGAAATGGTGCGTCCGACGTCAGCCGCGGACATCAATTCTCGGGATTCCGGGCCAAAGGCGGGACCAATACGAGACATCGCTTTTTCAGAGACCTCCTTCTCCGCCTCTCTGGACGGATCGTTAAAGGATGTCGACTGCCCGGCAGCGTAGCATTTCCGCCCTTCCGTGTTGTGTCGCGGTCCACGTGTCGGCGGCTACGTCTACTATCGAAAGTATGTTCGAATTGGGCAGGCTAGCGGAGCTAGATCCCCTTGCCGACGAGGCGGCGCTGATAGCGCGAATCGCCGAGTTGGAGCGGATGAAGGCTGCGGCCGCCGCAGGTCAGGCGCGGGCGTCCGCAGCGCTCGACGCGCTGCGGCGCTCGAATGAAGCCGACGCCGGAATGCCGGCGGCCCAGCGTGGCGGCGGGGTGGCCAGTGAGATCGCGCTGGCCCGACAAGATTCTCCAGCTCGGGGTGGCAGGCATCTCGGATTCGCGAAGGCGCTGGTATACGAGATGCCGCACACATTGGCCGCGCTGGAGACCGGGCTGCTGTCGGAATGGCGGGCCACGCTGATCGTGCGGGAATCGGCTTGCTTGGACGTTGAGGATCGCCGCGCACTAGACGCCGAGCTATGCGCCGACGGGTCGAGGTTATGCGGGATGGGCAATGCGCGGATCGCAGCAACGGCCCGCGCGATTGCCTACAGACTCAATGCCCAGGCGGTGGTGGATCGCGCCGCCAAGGCGGAATCCGAGCGCACGGTCACGATTCGACCGGCTCCCGACACGATGACCTGGGTGACGGCGTTGCTTCCGGTGGCGCAAGGTGTGGCCGTGTATGCAGCACTGAGGCGGGCCGCCGACACCACATTCGATGACCGCACTCGTGGCCAGGTGATGGCAGACACATTGGTCGAGCGTGTCACCGGACGACGCGCCGATGTCGCCGAACCGGTTGCGGTCAATCTGGTCATCTCCGATGAAACGCTGCTGGGTCACGGCGATACCCCGGCGGTCGTTGACGGATATGGCCCGATCCCCGCAGCCGTGGCCCGTAACCTCGTCAGCGACGCCGTCGCCGATACCCGGTCAGGAGCCACGCTGCGCCGGCTCTACCGTCACCCCCGGTCGGGGGCGTTGGTGGCCATGGAATCACGGTCGCGCTGCTTCCCGAAGGGACTGGCCGCTTTCATCGGGTTGCGCGATCAGGGCTGCCGCACCCCCTACTGTGACGCCCCAATCCGCCACCGTGACCACGCCCAGCCGCATCATCTCGGCGGTCCGACCACCGCGGCAAACGGACTCGGATCGTGCGAGCGATGTAATTACGTCAAGGAATCGCCCGGCTGGCATGTCAGCACCACGACAGACGAGACAGGTTGGCACAAAGCCGAATTCACGACACCCACCGGTATGTGCTACCACTCCACCGCGCCACCACTACCCGGGTCGTTCGAGATATACGTCAGTGAGGTAGAGACCAGGATCGGCGTCGCACTCGCCCAACCTCACGCGGCCTAAGCTGGCGAGCATGACAGGTATTGATTTCGACGCCCTCTATCGCGGCGAGAGCCCTGGTGAAGGCCTGCCTCCGGTGACGACACCGCCCTGGGATACCAAGGCGCCCAAGGAGAATGTCATCGGATGGCAGGCCAAGGGCTGGATCAACGGCGACGTTCTCGACATCGGCTGCGGGCTTGGCGACAACGCGGTCTACCTGGCCAAGAACGGATACCAGGTGACCGCACTCGACATCTCGCCGACCGCGCTGATCACCGCCGAACGGCGGGCCAAGGACGCCGGAGTCGATGTGAAATTCGCAGTGGCCGACTCGACCAAGCTTGAGGGCTACACCGACGCATTCGACACCGTCATCGACAGCGGGATGTTTCATTGCCTCGACGACGACGGCAAGCGCAGCTACGCCACCGCGGTACACCGCGCCACCAGGCCAGGTGCCACCTTGCTGCTCAGCTGCTTCTGCGACGCCAACCCGCCAAACGAGGAGTTCCCCTTACCGGTGGTGCCTGAAGAGACGGTTCGCGACGTCCTCGGCGACGCGGGCTGGGACATCGAGTCGCTCGAGCCGGCCACGGTGCGCCGCGAACTGGAGGGCACCGAAGTCGAGCTGGCGTTCTGGTATGTCCGCGCGCAGCGGCACGATTAACTGGCGCGTGCCCAGCTAACCTCTACCTGGTGGGCCTTGAAGGCAACCAGACGTCGATTCGCGCGGTCTGTGACGCCGGCCTGCTCCCAGGCGCCGTGACCATGGTCTGGCAGCGCGGAAAGGTCTTGCAGGTCAATGAGATCGGTTACCGCGACGTCGGCGCGGGCCTGCCGATGACCAGGGACACGCTGTTTCGGATCGCATCGATGAGCAAGCCGGTCACGGTGGCAGCCGCCATGACCCTGGTCGACGAGGGCAAGCTGGCGCTGCGCGATCCAATCGCACGCTGGGTCCCTGAACTCGCCCAGATGGCGGTGCTCGACGACCCGCACGGACCGCTGGACCGGACCCATCCGGCGCACGGCGCGATCCTGGTCGAGGACCTCCTCACCC
Organism: Mycobacterium simulans; assembly: GCF_900232995.1. GTDB lineage: Bacteria > Actinomycetota > Actinomycetes > Mycobacteriales > Mycobacteriaceae > Mycobacterium > Mycobacterium simulans. The sequence continues at coordinate 743,928 of NZ_OCVX01000007.1, read as the reverse complement.
ATACCAGTGGACTTGCCTACGCCTTCTCGGTGTCCGGGCCAATCTCGCGGGCATATATGCGCCTGCCGTTCGACCAGGGTTCCGACGCCTGGCTCGCCGAGCTAGGCGCGCTGCCGTTGGTACACCAACCCGGTGACCGGGTGACCTACAGCCACGCCATCGATGTGCTGGGGGTCATTTTGTCCCGCATCGAAGACAAGCCGTTCTACCAGGTGCTCGACGAGCGAGTGCTGGGCCCGGCGGCCATGACCGACACGGGCTTCTTTATGCCGGTCGAAGCCCAACGGCGCGCCGCGACCATGTACCGTCACGACGAGCAAGACCGGTTGCGGCACGACGTGATGGGGCCGCCGCACGTCACGCCGCCGTCGTTCTGCAATGCCGGCGGAGGGTTGTGGTCCAGCGCCGACGACTACCTGCGGTTCGTGCGGATGCTGCTGGGCGACGGGTCGGTCGACGGTGTACGGGTGCTATCACCTGAGTCGGTGCGCCTGATGCGCACCGACCGGCTCACCGACGAACAGAAGCGGCATAACTTCCTAGGGTCGCCGTTCTGGGTTGGCCGCGGGTTCGGCTTGAACCTGTCGGTGGTGACCGATCCGGCGAAGTCGGCCCCGTTGTTCGGTCCCGGCGGTGTCGGGACGTTCAGCTGGCCCGGGGCGTATGGGACGTGGTGGCAAGCGGACCCGTCCGCGGACCTGATCCTGCTGTATCTGATTCAGTTTTGTCCTGATCTGTCCGTGAACGAGGCCGAGGCAGTCGCGGCTAACCCCGCATTGGCGAAGCTGCGGACGGCACAACCGCGGTTCGTCCGCCACACGTATCGCGCGCTCGGGCTTATGTGACCAAGCACCCACCAGATGACCGGACCACGGTACTCCTGCGCCCGGCCGTGCTCGACGACGCTGACGCATTGTTCGAACGCATCGGCAGCCACGCCTGCCAGCGGCCTGTGTATCCCACGAGTGGGCGCCATCTTCGTGGTCTCGCCGGAAAACCCCTGACGTCCACCAAGGGGACATTAGGGTAAGGCGCGTGGCAAAGCCGACCGTTCTGATCAGCGGCGCGGGCATCGCCGGACCCGCGCTTGCGTTCTGGCTCAGCCGCAGCGGATATCAGGTGGTGGTGGTCGAGCTTGCCGATGGCATCCGCCCGGGCGGCCAAACCGTCGACCTACGTGGCGCCGGGCGGGCGATCGTCGAGCGGATGGGGCTACTTGACGACATGCGTGACCGCAGCCTCGAACAGCGCGGCGTCGCCTGGGTGAAAGCCGACGGGCGGCGCCGGGCCGAGATGCCGGTGGCGGCCTTCCACGGCAACGGCGTGGTCAGCCAGCTCGAGATCCTGCGCGGCGACCTGGCCGACGTGCTCTACCGGGCGACCGCCTCCGACGTCGAGTACCGATTCGGCACCGTGGTTCACCGCTCCCGATACCGTCGGACTCGACGGTTGGTACCTGATGTACCAGGCGCCCGGTGGGCTGAACGCGTCGATGCGCCCATCGCATGACGCGGCAATCGCCAAGGCGGGGCTCGCATTTCGATCGGAGCCACTGCACTACGACCGCGGCGATCTCGGCGCCCAGCGCAATCTGCTGGCCGCTCGCTTCGACGGTGCCGGATGGCATTGCGACGCCCTGCTTGCCGCCGCCCGCCAGGCGGACGACTTCTATTTCGACGCGTTCACCCAGGTCCACATGGACCGGTGGTCGTCCGGGCGCGTCGTGCTGGTCGGTGACGCCGGCTACTGTGCGTCGCCGCTGAGCGGAATGGGCACCAGCCTGGCCCTGGTGGGGCCTATGTGCTGGCCGGCGAGCTGGTTCAGGGCACCGACATCCCGGCCGCGCTGGACCGCTACCAGAAGGTGATGCGGCCCTATGTCGACAGATGCCAGAAGCTGCCCAACAGCATCGACGGCTATGTTCCGAAATCCGCGTCGGATATCCGCATGACGGCGTTGGTGATGAAATACATGCAACGCTGGCCGTTTCGGCCGTTCGCCGAGCGGAAATGGTTCACCACCGCCGAGGCCGTCGACCTGCCCGACTACCCGGCCGCGCGATCCGGCACCTGGCGCGCGTAACGACCCTATTCTGGGAGAGCCGGAAACTTTGGTCCGAATCGGCGGAGGGGCGGATGACGGCCGCAATCGTGTGTCGCACCTGTGGGATCGAACCACTTGAGAACGCTCGATTTTGTCACGGATGTGGGTCACCAGTTGCCCAGGACGACGCGCCGGCCGAGTACAAACAGGTGACCGTGCTGTTCGCCGACGTCGTGCGTTCGATGGATATGGCGGCGGCGGTGGGCCCGGAGCGGTGGCGCGAGATCATGGCCGAGCTGGTCACCCGCTCGGCGACGGTGGTGCAGCGCTACGGCGGCACGCTCGACCAGTTCACCGGCGACGGCATCATGGCCGTGTTCGGTGCGCCGACCGCTTTGGAGGACCACGCGCTGCGGGCGTGTTTGACTGCGCTCGGCGTCCAGGATGAGGCCAAGGCCCTGGCCGTCGAGATCGATCGCCGCGACGGTGTTGATCTGCGGCTTCGGGTGGGTCTCAATTCCGGACAGGTTGTCGCCGGCAAGATCGGCTCTGCCGGTTTGCGTTACACCGCGATCGGTGTGCAGGTCGGCATGGCTCAGCGGATGGAGTCGGTCGCGCAGCCCGGCACAGTCATGCTGAGCGAGTCCACGGCGCGGCTGGTTGAGGGCGCCGCGGTGCTGGGAGAGCCTCAAATGGTGCGCATCAAGGGCGCCGAGGAGGCGGTCCCGGCGCGGCAGCTGCTCAGTGTGCCCGGGCAGCTCGAGCGCAGCTCGGACTCAAGGCTGGTGGGCCGCGAATGGGAAGTGTCGGCGTTGGCCGCGATGCTGGACCGCTCGATCGGTGGGCGTGGGTCGGTGGTTTCGGTGGCGGGCCCAGCCGGCGTCGGAAAGACCCGACTGGTCCGCGAGGTCATGCAGCTGGCGAAAAGCCGCGGCGTCGAGGTGTTCACCACCTTCTGCGAATCGCACGCCGCCGACGTCTCGTTCCGCGTGGTGGCGCGCTTGTTGCGCGCGTTCGGCCACTTGCGCGGTCTCGATGACCAGGCGGCGCGGGCCCGGGTGCGAGCGCAAGTTCCCGACGCCGATCCGCAAGACCTGCTGCTGCTGGATGAGTTGCTCGGTATCGCCGATCCCGGCATGAAGCTGCCCAAGATCGACCCCGATGCACGGCGGCGGCGGTTGACCGCACTGATCAGCGCGGCCCAGCTGGCCCGCGCCGAACCCGCGGTCTTTGTCGTCGAGGACGCGCACTGGATCGACGAGGTCAGCGAATCCCTGCTGATGGACTTGTTTGCGGTTATTCCACAGACCCACTCGATGGTGCTGGTGACCTATCGACCCGAGTATCACGGAGCACTGGGACGTGTCGCCGACGCACAGACGATCGCGTTGGGGGCGCTGAATGATTCGGAGACCTCAACGCTGGTCGCCGAGCTGTTGGGCGCCGATCCCTCGGTGAGCCAGATCGGCGAGATCGTCGCCGGGCGTGCTGCCGGTAACCCGTTCTTCGCCGAGGAGATGATCCGTGAACTCGCCGAACGGGGCGTGCTGGTGGGCCAGCGCGGTAGCTACGCCTGCGCCACCGACGTCGGGGAGATCCGCGTGCCGGCCACGGTGCAGGCAACCATCGCCGCCCGCATCGACCGGCTGCGCCCGGTGGCCAAACACACGCTCAGCGCGGCGGCGGTCATCGGGCCCCGCTTCAGCTCCGATCTGCTGACCAGCCTGCGCGCGGATGCATCCGTCGAGGAGCCGATCTCCGCGAAGCTCATTGATCAGGTGCGGTTCGCCCCCGGCGCCGAGTACGCATTCCGGCACAACCTGATTCACGCCGTGGCCTACGAATCACAACTCAAGTCCGACCGGGTCCAGATGCATCGGCGGCTGGCCGCCGCGATCGAATCGCGCGCACCGCAATTGGCCGACCAAAACGCGGCGCTGATCGCCGAACATCTAGAGGTCGCGGGTGATCTGCAGGTCGCCTACGGCTGGCACATGCGCGCCGCGTCGTGGGCGGCCAAGCGCGACATCACCGCGGCGCGACTGAGTTGGGAGCGCGCCATCCGGATCGCCGATGCCCTGCCCATCGAAAGCCCCGAACACCGCAACCTGGCGGCCATGCGCATCGCCCCGCGCACCATGTTGTGCGGGCTCGCGTTTGTCGCCCGTGCGGACATTGCGGGCGCCCGCCTCGACGAATTGCGGGAGTTGTGCGCCGCCACCGGAGACAAGCCGTCGCTGGCCATCGGGATGGCGGGGTTGGTGATGCATCACGCGTATCAGGCTCGCACACCCGAGGCCTCGCGGCTGGCGGCCGAAGCCATGGCCCTCATCGAGTCGATCGACGATCCGAATTTGACTGTGGGACTGTCGTTTGCGGGCATATACGCCAAGGCCCTGAACAACGAGTGGCCTGACACGCTGCGGTGGTCACAGCGGGTTATCGAACTGGCCGACGGCGATCCGTCTAAAGGCAAAGTGATTTTCGGGTCGCCGTTGGCACTTGCCTTCACGACGCGCGGGATTGCCCGGTATTGGCTGGGTCTCCCGGACTGGCGCGACGACCTACAACAGGGCCTGACCATGGCCCGCCGCGCCGACCACATGTCCTACGCCACGGTTGTCAGCTACGTCTATTTCATGGGGATACCGATTGGAGTCTTGACGGCCGACGATGCCGCGGTGCGCGAGATCGAGAACGCCCTGCGAGTTGCCGAACGTTCCAGCGACGACCTTGCGTTGGCCTTCGCTCGGATGACATTGGGTGTCGCACTGGTGGAACGACCAACGGTCGCCGAACGTGAACGCGGACAAGCGGTTTTGACCGAGGTGGCCGAAGTCTTCGTACGTCGAGGCCACAATCTGGGTGAGTTGCCGCTGGTGAACGTCTACCTGGCGCGTGAGCTAGCTCGCGGCGGAGACCCGGATCGCGCCATACCGCTGATGCGCGCCGCCGTCGACAAGCTGTTCGGCGACGGACAACTGCTGGCCTGGGGCGTGCCAGCGACGGGTGTTTTGGTGCACACGCTGCTCGAGCGCGGTACCGAGAGCGACGTGGCCGAAGCCCACACCATGATCGAGCGGTTGGCGGCGGCCGCGACCGACCAGGGTCTGGGCGTGCGCGACGTCCTGCTGTTGCGGTTGCGCGCGCTACTGGCGCGGGCGCACGGCGATGACGCGACGTACACAAGTCTGCGCGATCGCTACCGCGAGATGGCGAAATCGGCGAGCTTCGAGGGGCATCGAGCCTTGGCCGAGGCGATGCCGTGAATGCGGGCTCATGACTCATGACCAAGCACCCGCCTGAACGGATGACCGGACCGCGGCTACTGCTACGCCCACCCGTGCCCGATGACGCGGACGCGTTGTACGAGCGGATCGGCAGCGACGCCGAAGTCATGCGCTATTTGCCGACAGGGATGCACCCGGATGTGCTGCACACACGAAGTGTGATCGCCGAGAAGCTCAATATCAGCGAGGATGACCGGACCTGGGTCATCGCGCTCCGAAGCACCGGCTACGTTATCGGCCTGACCAGCTACCTGCGCCATGCGCCCCACTCCGCCGAGATAGGTGGCTGCCTCGGCCGCCAGTGGTGGGGCATGGGTTATATGCCTGAAGCGTTGAACCTGCAACTGACGGCGCTGGCCGATGACCCTGAGGTATACCGCGTTTGGGCCACATGCCATGTCGACAACGCAGCGGTGCCGAGGATGCTCGAGCAACTCGGGTTCGTTTTAGAGGGCCGCCTGGCTTGCCACGCCGTCTACCCGAACATGGGTCGCGAACCGCGCGACAGCCTGCTTTACGCCAAGATCGCTAGGTAAGGCCGAAGATGTTTGGTGCCAGCGGGATTCACCATTTCATGAAAGCCCGCCGGCACCGGTGAACCGAACCTCTGTCGGTAACGGTTCAGATTCTCAGTCGGCGAGTTCGCCGACGATGAAGGAGATCACACACTGGGCCGTCTCCACGTCGTGAAACAAAACCTCGTGCTCCATATACTCACCCCCTTTCCCATCATTCGATTGACAATTTCCTGGACCCTGGTGTTGTCGGCTAACCGATGTCCACCCGGCTGGGACATCGGGGGCCCGCGCGCACCAGCCAGGCGGTGTAGAAACCGAAAGACCTCATCCAGCCAGCACCCAGTTGCCGTAGGCGGTAAGCGCGGCAAGGTTGGTGGTGATAGCACCGATGTAGCCGTCTGGGCGGATGAGGACAGCCGCGCAGTCGTCGATGTCGTAGGCCCGCCGAATATGCCGATCGGTGTCGAGGATGTCGTTGCCGATCTCGTACGAGTGGACGCACGGGTGGTCCAGATACGGTGCACCACGCCCGAATCGCAGCAGCGTCCAATGCACGCCGGCAAAAAGAGTAAACAGCCGAGCCGCGCGGCCCTTGGCGAGCATCGGCGCGTCCGGTGCGCGATCACCGGCTGCCAGCACGGCGCGGGAGCAGTCATCGAGCGTCAATGGCCCGCCACGGTAACTCAAATCAAGTTGTCGAATTTCCGCGCCGCGCTCCATTGCGCCGGCGCTGCCACGCACGGTCTTGGCCAGGAGCTCGGCGCTGAGTGCAAGGATGCGTTCGGCAACGCGGATACGCTCCGCTTCGTAACTATCCAGCAGTTCGTCGGGAGCCCCGGCGAGCACCGCGGCGAGCTTCCAGCCCAGGTTGTAGGCGTCCTGCACACCGGTGTTGAGTCCCTGCCCGCCGGTGGGCGGGTGCACGTGGGCGGCGTCGCCAGCCAGGAATACCCGTCCGTCGCGAAATCTCTGCGCCATGCGGACATTCACTCGCCAAATGGTGGCCCAGGTCTCATGGTCCAGACCCTCGATCCGTAGGTCAGCCTGCAGCAACCGCAGCTTGTCATCGGTGATGCCGACGAATGGGATGGCGAGCTGTCGGCGCACGGTGCTGGGGCCGCCGTCGGCGCCAACTACGTACCGTGCCCGCACGACTTCGCCGCTGCGCATGTGCACCGTCACCGCATCCCCGTCCAGCGGGTCGCCCTGCTCCACCGCCACGACCTCGGCGCCCAGCTGCACCTGCACCCCGTACCTCAAGAGCCGAGAGCGCAGGATCTCCTCGGTGCGCCATTGCGGCACGAACCACGGGTTCGGGAAAGGCGTGTCGGTGCTTGGTGGCTCCTCGGTAGCCAGCCGGCGCTCCCCCACCGCAGCTATGCCGTCATAGATGCGCATCAGCGGTGCACCCATGCCGCTGGCGAAGACCTCGTCGAGGACACCGAGGTCTTCGAAGACCTCCAGCGTGCGTGGCTGCAGGCCGTCACCCCGGGAGCCGGTAGCGAACCGCTCGGCTTTATCGAGGATGCGCACGTGGACACCGCGGCGGGCCAATTCGATCGCCAGCGTGAGTCCGGTGGGCCCACCTCCGACGATCAGCACCTGGATGTCCATCCATTCTCCTTGGTTGAACTTCAATTCACTGAATATTGATTCAGTTTGGTTAGTGCTAGCTTTCCTGTCAAGGAGGTGCTGGTGAAACGGGCGGAAAAGGCGGTTGGCACCGCGGTTGCGCTTAAGGACGCGGCTCGGCGGTTGTTCGCCCGAAAGGGCTACCTGAACACGAAGATCACCGACATCACCGACGAAGCCGGGCGCGCCGCAGGATCGGTTTACAACCACTTCACCAGCAAGGAAGACCTGCTCCGGGCGCTGCTCGCAGACATATTCGCCGACCACGACCGGGAAGTGGCTGCGCCCGATTCCCAGCACCGCGCGGACTTCAGCGACCGCGCCGCGGTCCGCTGGCATGTCGCTTCGTATTGGCGCTTTCAACGACGCCATGCCGTCGAGCTGACCGCGCTACGTCAGGCGGGTCTGGTGAACCCAGAGTTTGGCGCCCAAGTGCAGGCCCTGATGAGCGAAGACATCAACCAGCTGCGCAATCACCTCGACCCCATCAGTGCGTCCGGCCGTACGCTGCCGGGGCGCCCCGAGGTGGTACTGGCGATGTTTGTCGGGTTGCTCGACGGATTGGGATCACAGTGGCAGATGTCGAATGGCCAGTTCGGGGAACACCACGTCGACGACGACGAGGCGATCGATGCGTTGACCGAGTTCGTCTACCGTGCCCTCAACGGGCAGTCCTAGGCGTTTTCGGAAACCTCGAAGACGGAAAACGCAGAACCAATCGCCGCCGCGCTCACGTGGCTTATTGACGACCAATACGCCACAACAGTTTTCGAGGTCTTCTGCGGGCGTGACACGACACACATCGCCGTTGAGCTACAGAAGCTCAACGACCCCGGCCGACGCCGAATCGGCCAGTGTTGCGTCGAAGGTAACCAACCGCCCGTCATACCGGGCAGCCAATGCAATCAGATGACGGTCCGTAACAAGACGGTGAGTCGAAACAGCAGCGCGGTCGCTGCCCTCGCCGACAACCAACGGCACGTCGTCGGGCCAAAACGCATGGCCTGGAAGCCTTCTTAGAGCCGCTAGTTGCGCGATGGCAGTCGCCGGTGTTGTCGACACCTTCATCAGCCTGCGGTTGCTCGAAATGCGAACGAATCCGATTTCAGTGATCGGCGTCGTAGCCCATCCTCTCGACGACGACCGCGTAAACCATTTCCGCGCCGCCGTGTGGTGAACATGGTTGCGCCAGCCCAACGCAATCAGGACGTTCACGTCGAGCAGGGCGGTCACCCGTCTTCCTCAAGAGCCCGGGCGACATCTTCATCGGTGATGATTGGCGCCTCCGGCGGAACGTCGAATACCGGCAGCCCGTCAACCACGACGATCCCAACGGGCCGCAGCGACCTGCGCGCCAGCTCAGAAATCACCGCGCCTATGGACCGACCCTCCGCGCGAGCGATGCTGCGCGCATCTTCTAGCACATCGTCATCAATTTGCAAAGTGGTGCGCATAGCATCATCGTACGAGCGGGCGGGGGCTGCGCTCGGGGGACCACCAGCCGTCACACGTCTTCGGCCACGGTCCCCACGACGCGGTCGCCATTTAAAGCGGAAGCATCCCGCGGCACCTCGAAGACCGGGAACGCCGAACCCACCGCGGCCGTCGCCGCATTCCGCTGGGCCTCCAACCGGGCGAGCGCCGCCTGGGTGAATACCGACAACCCGAGTTCATGGTTGTAGCCGTGGATCTCTTTGACGTCGAGTTGGGCCAGGAAATAGATGATCTCCTTGGAGACCACCTGGCCCGGGACTAGCACCGGGAAACCCGGCGGGTACGGCACCACAAAAGTGGTGGACACCAACGTCTTTCCCTCGGCAAGCCGTCGCCCCGCCATCCCGATCAGCACGTACTCGCGATCCGACTCTTCGTAGCCGGCGTAGAAGGCCGACCGCGTGTCGCCGAACATGCACGCGTCTTGCGGACGGAAGGCAACGTCGAATTCGCTGAAGTCGGGTAGGTGCGGCAGATCCTGGGTGATCTCCTCAACACGGCGCTCGTGCAGGGCCCAGTCGGCCGCGCTGGCCGCATTCTTGGTCCGGTCGAAGTCGGTGGCCACCCGGCGCAGCACGTCGAGCAGATAATGCACGCTCGACCAGGTGACACCGATGGTGAAGATCAACAACACGCTGTTGATCGACGTCTTGTTGATCTGGATCCCGAATCGCTCCATCAGGATTTTCTCGCGGAAGTCGTACCCGTTCATTCCGGTATCGCCGATGAACAGGGTGACCCGCGTCGGGTCGAGGACGAACTGGTCGGATCGCCACGCCTCGTTCCACTCGGCCAGTGCGCCCTGACGGACCTGGCGGTAGGAACTCACCGCGGACGCGCGGTACTCCTCGGGCACCAGGTCGGACTCGTCGAGAATGCGGAACCACTTGCTGATCAGGCGGTCTTTGCGGACGCGATGGCGGAAGACAAGCGCCATGTCGTAAACCTGCCGGACCAGTTGGAAACCCTCGATGTCGACCTGTCGGCGGGCCAGGTCCAGCGACGCCAGCAGTTGCTGGTTGGGCGATGTTGAGGTGTGCGTCAAGAACGCCTCACCGAACGCATCCCGGGCGCGGGCGTTGAAATCCTGGTCGCGCACATGGATCATCGACGCCTGCCGCAGCGCCGACAGTGACTTGTGGGTGGAATGCGTCGCATACACGCGAACCCGGGCACGAGCCGGGTCGGGCAGCAGCCGGTGGTCAACCCACTCCGACCGTGGGATCCCCTGCATCGACTCGCACCAATTCCGGTATTCCTCAGTGTATTCCGGCGACGCCAGCTTCGATTCCAACCGCTCGGCAGACACCATCGCGGTACGCTGTCGGGCCCATGGCACCGCGGTCGCGAACGCGTACCACGCCTCGTCCCACAAGAAGCAGATGTCCGGCTTGATCGCCAGCACCTCTTCCATCACCCGTTGGGGGTTGTAGACGACGCCGTCGAACGTGCAGTTGGTGAGCAGCAGCATGCGCACCCGGTGCAGCTGCCCGGCCGCTTCGAGATCGAATAGCGCCTTCTTGATTGTGCGCAGCGACACCGCGCCGTAGATCGCGAACTGCGGCAACGGATACGCGTCGAGGTACAGCGGGTAAGCCCCGGCAAGAACCAGCCCGTAGTGATGCGACTTGTGGCAGTTGCGGTCGATGAGCACGATGTCACCCGGTCGCGTCAGCGACTGGACAACGATCTTGTTGGCGGTGGAGGTCCCGTTGGTGACGAAGTACGTGTGATTGGCGCGCCAGGTGACCGCGGCCTTGTCCATCGCCTTCTTGATGTTGCCGTGCGGGTCGAGCAGCGAATCGAGTCCACCTGAGGTAGTGGAGGTTTCGGCCATGAAGATGTTGCGACCGTAGAACTCGCCCATGTCCTGCAGCGATTTTGAGTTGAAGATGCTGGCGCCACGCGCGACGGGAAGAGCGTGGAATTGGCCGACGGGCGCGGCCGCGTAGGCGCGCAACGCGTCGAAAAACGGTGTGGAGAAACGATTTCTCAGGCCCGCGAGCACCGTGCTGTGCAGATCGGTGACGTCGTTGAGCCGGTAGAACGTCCGATCGTAGACGTCGGGCTCGTCGTCACCGCCCGCCGCGATCGACTCGTCGGTGAGCAGATATAGCTCGATGTGTGGCCGCAGCTCCCTGATCCACTCACCGCACTCGACCCAGTCGTGGGCGCCCTCGATAGAGACCACGTCCTCGTTGGCGCCCAGCAACGCGTTCATCAGCGGCAACCGATCACGGGACCGCAACGGCAGGTCGTGGCGGATGATCGCCGCCTGGATCTCGCCGTTCAACGCGACGGCGGTGATGGCATCCTCGACACTGGGGGCCACCAGAATCTCAAACTGGACGTCGTCGGCCGGATTGCGCAGCGCCCGTAAGCTTTCCGCCAGACAGTCCGGAGCGGTGGACGGGGCATCGTCGGCAAGCAGCACGGTGTAGAACTGCTGCTGCTTCGCCTGCGCCACCAATTCCTGGTCGGCCAACGGTGCCGAAGTGTCGAATAGCGCTGTGCGGTCGCCATATTCGGAGAGCAGACGTACAGCCAGCGACACCTCCTCGGTAAGCCGGACCGTGGACTTGCTCTCCAGGTGAGCGCGGAAAGTCGCCAGATTTTCGGCGCCGGGATAGAGCCAGTACCGCTCGTATGCCCCGATGCGGTCCATCAGGCGCTTGACTTTGGCCATGTCGTGGGCGGTGTCCAGCCCGGCCAGGTCAACCTCGGCGAGATGACGGCAGGCGTCGTCGAGCAGGTTCCACGTGTCGATGCGCGCGTATGAAGGGTTGGCTACTGCCGCCAGTGCGGAGACACGCAGTCGTCGCGGGCGGGCGCTGTCTCGATTCATGTCGTCAGCTTTCCATCCGGTTGCCGCTATTGTGTCCCGGCCGCGCTCAAAGCGCGATCATTTTCGATCCGGGATTCGACGTCTCAGCCGTCCAGTTCGTCATCACTTTCCGCGATCCGCCCTTTGCTCCGATTACCGAGGGGATGCTCCATCCATCGCAGCACCGGCAGCTGTGGGAACTGGGGAAACTCCCAATGGCGCGACGGCATCTCGGTGACATCGCCGAGCGATCGGACCACGGCTTGCGTCAGGCCCATAATCGCGGCCATCACCGGCAGCAGCGGCTGCAGCGGCTTGGCCGCCGTGCGAACCGTGCTGATGCGTCGGGCCAGGATCAGGCGCTCGATCGAGTGATACAGCCAGGCGCCGACGCCAAGTGCGTAGATCGACAAGACCGACGCGACGATTGCCCACCCCAACGCGGCGCAAATGACCGCGCCCAATATCACCGTCGCGGCCAACGAAGCGGCGACGACGACACGCAGCTCCAGCCGGGTCACGACGCACCTCCTCGGACCGCCTGGGCGGCCGCTCGGATCTGCGGCGTCACCAGCATGACCTGACCCAACACGCCGTTGACAAAGCCCGGCGAGTCGTCGGTGGACAGCTCCTTGGCCAGCTCCACGGCCTCGTCGACGGCAACCGGCTCCGGCACGTCGTCGGCGTGCAGCAGCTCCCACACCGAAACCCGCAGAATGGCACGATCCACCGCGGGCAGCCGGTCCAACGTCCAGCCCTGCAGATGTGAGGTGATCAAGTCATCGATATGGGCGGCGTGCTCACTGACCCCCCGGGCCACCGCGGCCGTATACGGATGCAGCGGCGCCACGTCGGGCTTTGTTTCGGCCAGCGCGGTGCGGGCGTCGACCACCTCGACTGGGCTCATACCCCGAGCCTCGGCCTCGAACAGCAGGTCGACCGCGCGCTTGCGGGCCTGATGACGTCCTTTAACCGGCTTTCCGTCAGGCATCTTTAGGCGTTGACCCGACCCAGGTAGCTGCCGTCCCGCGAATCGACCTTCAACTTGTCACCGGTGTTGATGAACAGCGGGACTTGGATCTGTGCACCGGTCTCCAGGGTGGCCGGCTTGGTGCCCGCACTGGACCGGTCCCCCTGCAGCCCCGGCTCGGTGTGAGTGACCTCCAGCTCCACCGATACCGGCAGCTCGATGTACAGCGGCGAACCGTTGTGGAACGCCACCTGCACCGGCAACCCCTCCAACAGGAACCGCGCAGCGTCGCCGACCAGAGACTCCGGCAGCGCATGCTGCTCGTAGTCCTGGCTGTCCATGAATACGAAATCCGAACCGTCGCGATACAGGTAGGTGGTGTCGCGCCGGTCGACAGTGGCCGTGTCCACTTTCACGCCGGCGTTGTAGGTCTTGTCCACGACCTTCCCGGAGAGCACGTTCTTCAGTTTGGTACGCACAAAGGCCGGCCCCTTGCCGGGCTTGACGTGCTGGAACTCGGTAATCGTCCACAGCTGCCCGTCGATAACCAGGACAAGTCCGTTCTTGAAGTCAGCGGTGGTCGCCACGATCTCCTAAATCTCCCTACAAGATGGCCAGTTCCTTAGGGAACCGGGTCAACAATTCCGGGGTCAGCCCGGTGGTTTCAGGCTTTTTTGGCGTCCCGCCAGGTACTACCAATGTGTCCTCAATACGGACGCCGCCGCGGCCGGGCAAATAGACGCCGGGCTCCACGGTCACCACGGAGCCCGCAAGTAGTGTACCGGCGGATGTCGCTCCGATGCCCGGTGCTTCATGAATCTGCAGGCCGACCCCGTGTCCCAGACCGTGGCCAAAGTGATCGCCGTAACCGGCGTCGGCGATGAGCTGGCGCGCCGCGCAGTCCACGTCACGCAGTTTCGCTCCCGGCCGCAGCGCCTCGCGGCCGGCCTTTTGTGCCGCGGCGACCAGTTGATAGATCTCCAGCTGCCAGTCCGCCGCCGAGCCGAGCACGAAGGTGCGGGTCATGTCGGAGTGATATCCGGCGACGAGCGCGCCGAAGTCGATTTTGACAAAGTCACCCGCGGCCAGAACCGCGTCGGTGGGGCGGTGGTGTGGAATCGCCGAATTCGGCCCGGCCGCGACAATGGTCTCGAACGACACCGCATCGGCGCCATGGTCGAGCATCAGGCCCTCCAATTCACGGCCCACCTCGCGTTCGGTTCGGCCCGGCCGCAGGCCGCCGCGCTGCAACAGGTCGGTCAGCGCGGCGTCGGCCGCCTCGCAGGCTAGCCGCAATAACGCCAGCTCACCGGCGTCTTTAACCTCTCGCAGCTTCTCCACGATCCCGGAGGCCCGCACCAACTCGGTGTCATGACCGTTTAGCGCAGCCGACATCGCATCCAAGCCGTCCACGGTGACCACGTGGCTTTCGTAGCCCAGCCGTCGCACGCCGTCCTGCGCGGCCCGGCCCGTCAGGTAGCTCCCAACGGCCCGCTCGATGGCCACCTCCAGGTCGGGTGCTTGCTGCGCCGCCTGCGTGCGATACCGGCCATCGGTGGCCAGAATCGCCTCGCGATCGTCGGCGAACACCAGCAACGCGCCGCTGGACCCGCTGAAACCCGATAGATATCGGACATTTATCAGCTCCGTGACCAGCATCGCATCCAGTCCGGTGGCAGCAATTTCGCCTTTGAGCTTGTCCCGACGCTGAGAATGTGTCACGACCCTTGACGGTACTCGCTAGGCTGAAGCCCCATGAGGAACTGGATGCTGCGCGGATTAGTGTTTGCCGCCGCCATGGTGGTTGTCCGCCTCTTTCAGGGGGCGCTGATCAACGCGTGGCAAACACAGTCTGCGCTGATCAGTATCGTGCTGCTGCTGCTCTTCATAGTCGGCGTGATCGTGTGGGGGGTGATCGACGGCCGAAACGACGCCCGGGCGAACCCGGATCCGGACCGTCGCCAGGACCTGGCCATGACCTGGTTGCTGGCAGGCCTGTTGTCCGGACTGGTCAGCGGGGTGGTGGCCTGGATCATTGCCCTGTTCTACAAGGGCATCTACACCGGCGGGCTGCTCAACGAGGTGACGACGTTCGCGGCCTTCACCGCTCTCCTCGTCTTCGTGTTCGGAATCCTTGGGGCGGCTTTCGGCCGGTGGCGAGTGGACCGCCAGATCGCGAAAGAGCCCGTGCGACACCACGGGCTTGCTGCCGAGCATGAGCGCGCGGATACCGACGTGTTTGCCGCCGTCCGCGCTGACGAGACTCCGACCGGGCAGACGGCCAGGGCCCAGCAGGAGGAACGGACCGCGGCGCTGGCCACGGCCGAGCGCGAGGAACCAACCGAGACGATCCGCACGACCGAGGAAGAGTCACCCACCGAAACGATTCCCACCGCCGAGGGTGAGGCACCGACCGAGGTGATCCGCACGGATGCCGAGCAGACGAAGCCGGACACACGGAAGAAGAAAGACTAGCCCGAAGCCCCGGAGGATCCGGCCAGGTAGCGCAGGGCGAGCAGATAGCCCTGTATGCCCAGCCCAACGATCACGCCGGTCGCGACCGGGCTCAGATAGGAGTGGCGCCGAAACTCCTCGCGCGCATGCACATTGGAGATATGCACCTCGATCAGCGGTGCGCGCAGTTCGGCGCAGGCATCACGCAGTGCCACCGATGTGTGCGTCAGACCGCCGGCGTTGAGTATCACAGGTTCCGCGGCATCGGCGGCCCGATGAATCCAATCCAGCAGTTGGGCCTCGCTATCACTTTGCCGCACAACGGCTCTCAGCCCCAGATCGGCGGCCTCACGCTCGATCAGAGTCGCCAGCTCGTCGTGGGTGGTGCTGCCGTAGACGGCGGGCTCGCGCTGACCCAGCCGGCCCAGATTCGGGCCGTTGATCACGTTGACGATCATGGGGCGCATACTCCCGCGTAGGCGGTCACCAGCAGCCCCGGGTCCGGCCCCACCAATCGGCCCGGCTTGGCCAACCCGTCGAGGACCACAAATCGCAACACCCCGGCACGGGTTTTCTTGTCGCCCGCCATGTATTCCAGCAGCTGCGGCAAAGCGTCGGGATCGTAGCTGACCGGGAGGCCGAGCGACGTCAGGATGGTGCGGTGACGCTGTGCGGTGGCGTCATCAAGGCGTCCGGTGAGTCTGGCGAGCTCGGCCGCGAACACCAGGCCTACCGACACCGCGGCGCCGTGTCGCCACTGATAGCGCTCCCGGCGCTCGATCGCGTGTGCCAAAGTGTGGCCGTAGTTGAGGATTTCGCGCAGCTCGGATTCCTTCTCGTCGGCGGCGACCACCTCTGCCTTGACAGTGATGGCGCGGCGGATCAGCTCCGGCAACACATCGCGTTTCGGATCCAGCGCGGCCTGCGGGTCAGCCTCGATGAGATCCAGGATCACCGGGTCCGCGATGAACCCCGCCTTGACCACTTCGGCCATCCCGCAGACGATTTCGTTGCGCGGCAGCGTTTCCAGCGTCGTGAGGTCAACCAGCACGGCAAGGGGCTGATGAAAGGCCCCGACCAGGTTTTTGCCGGCGTCGGTGTTGATGCCCGTCTTGCCGCCGATGGCCGCGTCGACCATGCCCAGCAGCGTGGTGGGCACATGCACTATCGAGACGCCGCGCAGCCAGGTGGCCGCCGCGAAACCGGCCACGTCGGTGGCCGCCCCACCGCCCAGGCTCACCAGGGCGTCTTTGCGGCCAATTCCGATGCGGCCCAACACTTCCCAGATGAATCCCACGACGGGCAGATCCTTACCGGCCTCAGCGTCCGGTATTTCAATCCGGTGGGCATCGACTCCCTTGCCGGCCAAGACGTTTCGCATCGCCTCTGCGGTCTGCGCCAGCACGGGCTGGTGCAGGATGGCGACCTTGTGCCGGCTGGAGAGCAGTTCGTCCAGTTCGTTGAGCAATCCGGTGCCGATCACCACCGGGTACGGCGGATCAACGGCCACGTGCACGGTGACCGGTTCCCTGATATCGGTCATGTGGCGGCCTGACTCGGACTGGGAACCTGCAGCCGCGACAGGATGTAGCGCACCACCGCCCCCGGGTTGCGACGGTTGGTGTCCACCCGGATGGTTGCGACGCGCCGGTACAGCGGGACGCGGTTGGACATCAGGGCTCGGTATTTCTCGGTGCGGTTGCCTCCGGCCAGCAACGGGCGCACCGTGCTGCCGCCCGTGCGCCGAATGCCCTCGGCGGCGCTGATCTCCAAGTAGATGACGGTGTGACCGGCCAACGCTGCGCATACCCCGGGGCTAGTGACCGCGCCGCCACCCAGCGATAGCACACCGTCGTGTTCGGCCAACGCCGCGCGCACCACTTCCTCCTCGATGCGTCGGAACTCTTGCTCGCCGTCGTCGGCGAAGATGTCGGCGATGCTACGTCCGGTCCGCTGTTCGATCGCCGCGTCGGTGTCGAGCAGGGTGACGCCGAGCGCCTTGGACAGCCGCCGGCCGATGGTGGACTTGCCGGAGCCCGGCAAGCCTACGAGGACCGCTTTGGGGGACATCGACTACTCCCCGAAGGCCCTTGCTCGGGCGGCCGGGGCTTCGCGGTCCGCGACGGCACGCTGGTAGGCCGCGATATTGCGTCGGGTTTCGGTCAGCGAATCCCCGCCGAACTTCTCCAGCGCCACGCGGGCCAGCACCAACGCCACCATGGTCTCGACCACGACTGCAGCGGCGGGCACTGCGCAGACATCGGAACGCTGGTGGATGGCCACGGCTTCGTCGCCGGTAGCCATGTCGACGGTGGCCAGCGCCCGCGGCACGGTGGAGATCGGCTTCATGGCCGCACGCACCCGCAGCGGCTGCCCGTTGGTCATGCCGCCTTCGAGCCCACCCGCCCGATTGGTGGAGCGCACGACACCGTCCGGACCCGGGTACATCTCATCGTGGGCTTGGCTGCCACGGCGGCGCGCGGTCTGAAATCCGTCGCCGATTTCCACACCCTTGATTGCCTGTATGCCCATTACCGCGGCGGCCAGCTGTCCGTCCAGCCGGTTTTCGCCGCTGGTGAAGGAACCCAGCCCCACCGGCAGGCCCAAAGCCACGACCTCGACCACCCCGCCCAGCGTGTCGCCGTCCTTCTTGGCCGCTTCGATCTCGGTGATCATGGCTTGTTCGGCGGCCTCGTCGAACGCGCGAACGGGGCTGGCGTCGATTTTCGCCAGGTCCTCGGGCCGCGGCGGCGGACCCTCGTACGGCGCAGACGCACCAATTGAGATGACATGTGACAGCACCTCAACACCCAGCGCCTGACGCAGGAAGGCCCGCGCGATGGTCCCCGCCGCCACACGAGCGGCGGTCTCCCGGGCGCTGGCGCGCTCCAGCACCGGACGCGCGTCGTCGAAGCCGAACTTGAGCATGCCCGCGTAGTCGGCGTGCCCGGGCCGCGGCCGAGTCAGCGGCGCATTGCGAGCACTGTCTTCGAGCTCTGCCGGGTCGACCGGGTCGGCGGCCATCACGGTTTCCCACTTGGGCCATTCGGTATTGCCAATCTCGATGGCGATGGGCCCGCCCAGGGTGCTGCCGTGGCGCACCCCGGACAGCACGGTCACCGCGTCCCGCTCGAACGCCATCCGAGCGCCACGGCCATAACCCAGCCGGCGACGGGCCAACTGGTCGGCGATCTCGGTCGACGTGACTTCCACGCCGGCGACCATGCCTTCCACGACGGCTACCAGCGCTCGGCCATGGGACTCTCCCGCGGTTATCCAGCGCAACACCCGACCATCTTCCCACGGGCGCACGGGTGGGCCTCGCTGTGAAGCCACACCTTCGCCGCTGCCTAGCCCGATGGGCCGCGCCGTGCCCCCTACCTGCGACTCAACAACTATTCAAGGTTCGTTGAAGGCGGCGCGCACACGTCACAGCCAAATCGTGACGTGAAAGTGGGTAGGACTCGGCCCGATGATCAGGACCGCCAATGTGGCGGCGGCCGCGCCGACCACGAGTTTGATCGCTGCCGCGCAGGATGAGGTGTCGGCGGCGAACGCCGCACTGTTTTCCCGCCGCGCTCAGGACTATCAAGCTCCCGGCACCGTCGGCGTTGCCGGAAACCATGGCACCGACGGCCAAGCCAGCTAACCCAGCAGCGCTATCCCCGCCGCGCCGGCGGCGGCCACGCACATCGAAGGTCCGTGCGGCACCGTACGCACGCGGCGCCACAGCCCGACCACACCCATCACCGCGGTCAGCAACGGCGCGGCCTGCGCCGCTAGAAACCACACCTCGACACCGAAGCACCCGGCCAGCGCGCCCAGGCCGATTGCCAGCTTGACGTCGCCGGCGCCCATCGCCGTCGGTGCCAACAGATGGACCAGTAGGTACATCGCGGTCAATGCCGTCGCACCGGCCAACGCCGGCATGCCCCGGCCAGCCACGGCAGCACCCACCAGGACCACGGCCGCCCCGGGCAGCGTCAGCAGGTTGGGCAACCGGCGTTGCTTGATGTCGTAGTAGCTCAACGCCGCGAGCCAGGCCAATACCACACCAGCGATCCCAATCCGCATGCGCGGCAGGCTAATCCAGTTCTGCCAATGCGCAAGTCATGGCTTCTCGGGGCGCGGGCATCCCGGTGAATTGCTCCACCTGCGCGAACGCTTGGTGCAGCAGCATGTGCAGGCCGCTGATCACCTGTCCCCCGGCGGCTGACACCGCGGCGGCCAGCGGTGTGGGCCACGGGTTGTAGATGGCGTCGAGTAGCACCGGGATCGTCGCGAAAGTGCCCGCATAATGCGCCACCGCATCCGCGGGGATGGTGCTGACCAGCACCTGCGCGGCACCGACTTCGTCGGCCAGACCGGGGCTATCGAGGTCGCAGAATCGGGTCGCCACGCCGACTCGCGTTCCCAGATCCACCAGCCTGGCCGCCTTCTCCGGATTGCGCGCCACGACAGTGATGCCGGTGACGCCGAGTTCGGCCAACCCGACGACGGCCGCCGGAGCGGTACCACCCGACCCGCACACCAGCGCATGCCCGGATGCCGCGCCCACCGCGCCGGCGACGCCGTCGATGTCGGTGTTGTCGGCCCGCCAGCCCCTCGGGGTACGCACCAGAGTGTTGGCCGAGCCAACCTGTTCGGCGCGGGCGGTGCGCTCGTCGGCGAACCGTAGGGCGGCGAACTTGCCCGGCATGGTCACCGACACGCCGACCCACTCCGGCCCGAACGCATCGACCACGCCCGGCAGCTCCTCGGCGCCGCACTCGATGCGTTCGTAGGTCCAGTCATCCAGGCCCAGGGCGTGGTAGGCGGCCAGGTGTAGTTGCGGGGACCGGGAATGCGCAATCGGCGAACCGAGCACCCCGGCCCTTCTAGGAGGCGCCGAGCTAGCGCGTGCTGTCGAGGACACCGTTGTGCTTGGCCAGCTCGATGTTCGCCAGATGCTGCTGGTAATCCCGGGTGAACAGCGTCGTCCCCTGGGCGTCGATGGTGACGAAGTACAGCCAGTCACCGGGCTGCGGGTGTTCGGCGGCATGTAGCGCATCGACGCCGGGCGAACAGATCGCCGTAGCCGGCAAGCCTTCGGCCACGTAGGTGTTCCACGGCGTCCGTTGGGCGCGGTCGGCATCGCTGGTGGCCACCTCCCGACGGTCCAGCGGATAGTTCACCGTCGAGTCGAATTCCAGCGTGCGGTGCTCGTGCAGCCGGTTGTAGATGACTTGGGCCACCTTAGGGAAGTCCTGCACGTTCGCTTCCTGCTGGACCAGCGACGCCACCACAAGGATGTCGTAGGGCGACAGGCTCAGGGCCTTAGCGGTGTCCACCAACCCCGATTTCGTGTACTCGATGGCGCCGGCGCCGATCAGGGTCGCCAGGCTGGTCTCGGCCGGGGCGGCAGGAGCGATGTTGAAGGTGCCCGGCGCGATCAGGCCCTCGATCCGGCGATGGTCGTCTCCCAGCTCTATCACCGGCTCAACCGCCCAGGGCGGCACCGACAGCATCGCCGGGGTGCTTTTGCTTGCCGCCGTGCGCAGGTCGGCCACCGAAACGCAGCGCTGGTTACCGTCGAGATCCACACAGGTGGCTCGGGAGATCAGCGAGAAGATGCCGGGATTCACCTTGCCGGTCTTCATGTCGGTGGTGTCGTCGAGCTGACGACCTTCCGGAATAACGAGCTTGCCCCCCCGGTTCCGCGGGTCCGCGAGCCGTGCCACCGCGCTGGCCGCCGGGATCTCGGTGCGCATCCGGTAGAAGCCGGGCTGAATCGACGAGATCGCGGCGTTGCCGTGCGCGGCGTCGACAAACGCCCGGACGGTGCGCACCACGCCCTTGTTGTGCAGCGTCTCCCCGACCGCGGTGGTCGAGTCTCCGGCCTCGATCTGGATCACGATGTCGCGCTTGCCGTTGCCGGTGTAGTCGTCGTTGGCACCGGACAGCAGGTGCCACAGCTTCGAGCCCAGGAAGACTGTTGCAATTCCTACGACGACGATCGAGCCAACTGCGAACCCGCCGGCGATGCGGCGCCGACGGCGGATTCGTTGTGCGCGCTTACGCTCGGCGCGAGTTCTCCGGTGCCTGGCCGGCCCGACCGACACGGGATCGACCCGGCGGTGTCCTTCTTCATCAGACATCGGAACCTGCCCCGGCGCGGCGCTGATCCAGCCAGCTCTGCAGGATGGCCACCGCGGCCGCCTGGTCGATCACGGCGCGTTGGTCGCGGGCGCGCACCCCCGCCTCCCGCAGTGACCGCTGCGCGCTGACCGTCGTCAACCGTTCGTCGGCGAGCCGCACCGGTGTCGGAGCAATCCGCTCCGCCAACGCTTCGGCGAGGTCCATCGCGTCCTGCGCCGAGGGGCCGATGCGGTCGGCCAGGGTGCGCGGCAGCCCGACGATCACCTCGACGGCGTCCAATTCGGCGGCCAACGCGGCCAGCCGCTTCACGTGCTTACCGGAGCGGTCACGGCGCACTGTTTCCAGCGGGGTGGCCAGGATGCCGTCGGGGTCGCTGGACGCCACACCGATGCGCACCTTGCCGACGTCGATGCCGAGGCTCCTCCCGCGTCTAGGTCCCCGATGTATTTCGACCACTCAACTGACCCGCGCTATCGCGGCGATCTCGGAACGCACCGCCTCTAGGGCAGCGTCGATGCCGGTCGGATTCTTTCCCGAGCCTTGAGCCAGGTCGGGCTTACCGCCGCCACGGCCGTCGACCTCCACGGCGAGCTGTTTGATCAGATCGTTGGCTCGGATCCCCAGGTCTTGAGCAGCGGGATTGGCAGCGACCGCATACGGCACGGTGGAGCCCCCGTCCCCGGAAGGCGCGGCGACCAGCGCGACCACCGCGGGATCGCTGCCCAGCTTGCCGCGAATGTCGCCGACCAGGGAGCGCAGGTCGGCGGCCGACATTCCGCTGGACATTCGCTGCGCCACCACACGGACGTTACCGATGCGTTCGGCTCCCGCGGCCGCATTTGCCGCGGCCGCCCGGGCACTCGCCTGCCGCACCCGTTCGAGTTCCTTCTCCGCCGCCTTGAGCCGGTCGACCAGGTTGGCCACCCGTGCGGGCACCTCTTCGGACGGCACCTTCAAAGACGCGGCCAGCCCGGACATCAGCGCACGCTCCTTGGCCAGGTGCCGGAAGGAATCCAGGCCGACGTAGGCCTCCACCCGGCGCACCCCGGAGCCGATCGACGATTCGCCCAGAATCGTCACGGGGCCAATCTGCGCGGTGTTGTGCACATGCGTGCCACCGCACAACTCCAGGGAGAACGGTCCGCCCATTTCCACCACCCGCACTTCGTCGGGGTAGCTCTCACCGAACAGCGCAATCGCTCCCATCGCCTTGGCCCTGTCGAGCTGCTCGGTGAAGGTGTGCACCTGGAAGTCGGCCTGCACCGCCTCGTTGGTCACCTCTTCGATCTGGGTGCGCTGCTCGTCGGTCAGTGGCCCTTGCCAGTTGAAGTCGAAGCGCAAATAGCCCGGCCGGTTCAGCGACCCGGCCTGAACCGCGTTGGGCCCCAGTACTTGTCGCAACGCCGCGTGCACCATGTGGGTACCCGAGTGGCCCTGGGTGGCGCCCTTGCGCCAGCCCGGGTCCACCGCCGCGACGACGGTGTCGCCCTCGACGAACTCTCCGGATTCCACGTTGACCCGGTGTACGTAGAGGGTTTTGGCAATCTTTTGCACGTCGGTGACCGCGGCCTTGGCGCTCCCGCCGGCACCGGTCCCGGTAATGGTCCCGGCGTCGGCGATCTGCCCTCCCGACTCGGCGTACAGCGGTGTGCGGTCCAGGACCAGTTCCACGCGGTCGGCCGCCGGACCGTCGGGGGTATCGCCGTGCGACACCACCGGAACCCGCTTGCCGTCGACAAAAATGCCCAGAATCCTTGCCTGCGAGGTCAACTCGTCGAACCCGGTGAACTCGGTGGGGCCGGCGTCGACAAGCTCGCGGTAGGCGCTCAGATCGGCATGCGCGTGCTTGCGCGCCGCAGCGTCGGCCTTGGCGCGCCGGCGCTGTTCGGCCATCAGTTCGCGGAAGCCCGCCTCGTCGACGGTCAGACCCGCTTCGGACGCCATTTCCAACGTGAGCTCGATCGGGAACCCGTAGGTGTCGTGCAGGGTGAAGGCGTCCGAGCCGGAAACCACCGTGGCGCCTGAGGATTTGGTCGCACCGGCAACCTCGTCGAACAGCTTCGAGCCGGATGCCAGTGTGCGGTTGAACGCCGTCTCCTCGGCAACGGCGATGCGGTTGATCCGGTCGAAGTCGTTGACCAACTCGGGATACGAGGGGCCCATCGCGTCGCGGACGCTGGCCATCAAGTCGCCGACGATCGGGGTGTCGATTCCCAGCAGCTTGGCCGAACGGATGACCCGGCGCAGCAGCCGGCGCAACACATAGCCGCGGCCGTCGTTGCCGGGGCTGACGCCGTCGCCGATCAGGATGGCGGCGGTGCGGCTGTGGTCGGCGATGATGCGGTAACGCACATTGTCGTCGTGGTGGCCTTCGCGATCGTCCGGGTCGTAGGGGCGCGGCGCACGAGTGGCCACCAGGTCGATCACCGGCCGCAGCAGGTCGGTCTCGTAGACGTTGTGCACCCCTTGCAGGACCAGTGCGATCCGTTCGACACCCATGCCGGTGTCGATGTTCTTGCGGGGCAGCGGGCCGAGGATTTCGTAATCTTCCTTGGTCGTTCCCTCGCCGCGCTCGTTCTGCATGAACACCAGGTTCCAGACCTCGAGGTAGCGGTCCTCGTTGACGATGGGACCGCCCTCGGGGCCGAATTCGGGCCCGCGGTCGTAGTAGATCTCCGAGGATGGACCGCACGGCCCGGGGATACCCATCGACCAGTAGTTGTCGGCCATGCCGCGGCGCTGGATCCGCTCGGGCGGCAGCCCGGCGATCTCCTGCCATAGGCCGGCGGCCTCGTCGTCATCGAGATAGACCGTGGCCCACATTCTTTCCGAGTCCAGCCCATACCCGCCGTCGGCGATGCTGTTGGTCAGCAGCGACCACGCCAGCTCGATGGCCCCGCGCTTGAAGTAGTCGCCGAACGAGAAGTTGCCGGCCATCTGAAAGAAGGTGTTGTGCCGGGTGGTGATGCCCACCTCGTCGATATCGGGGGTGCGGATGCACTTCTGGATGCTGGTGGCCGTCGCGTACGGCGGTGTGCGCTGCCCGAGGAAGAACGGCACGAACTGGACCATGCCGGCGTTGACGAACAACAGGTTGGGGTCGTCAAGGATCACCGAGGCGCTGGGCACCTCGGTGTGGCCCGCCTTCACGAAATGATCAAGGAACCGCTTCCTGATCTCGTGTGTTTGCACTGTTTCCGCTTCCTTAGTTCGTGGGCTCTTTGAAGGCTCGTTAGAAGGCTGTCTAAAGACGTAAACCTAGCCTTCTACAAAGCTCAAACGCACAGACCGCCGCGGATTGTCCCGGTTCAGGTCGACCAGAACGACGCTTTGCCAGGTGCCCAGCAACGGCGCACCGCCCGAGACCGGCACCGTCACTGACGGCGCCACCAGCGCCGGTAACACGTGGTCGGCGCCGTGACCATGGGAGCCGTGCGCGTGCCGGTAGCGGTCGTCGCGCGGTAACAGCCTTTCCAGGGTGTCGACCAGGTCGTCGTCGGAACCGGCGCCGGTCTCGATGATCGCGACCCCGGCGGTCGCGTGCGGGACGAACACGTTGCACAAGCCCTCGGAATGGTTGGCGCAGAACCCGCGCACCGCGTCGGTCAGATCGACAATACGGCGACGCGAAGTATCCACATCCAGCACATCAATATCCATCTCGTCCAGCCTACGGTGGGCGCTTGGCGGGCTGCCAATCCACTGTTGCCAGGGCTAATCGGTAGGAGGAAGGTATCTGGTGAGACCGGTGGCGCCGCCGGGGCGCTGCCCCGACACAGGAGGGGTCGATCGTGTACGCACGCTCCACCACCATCCAGGCGCAACCCTTGTCGGTCGACATTGGAATTGCGCATGTTCGCGATGTCGTCATGCCCGCCCTACAGGAGATCGACGGGTGTGTCGGACTGTCGCTGTTGGTCGACCGGCAATCCGGCAGATGTATCGCCACCAGCGCGTGGGAGTCGTTGGCGGCGATGCGCGCCAGCGCCGAACGGGTGGCACCCATCCGCGACCGTGCCGGGCTGATGTTCGACGGCAGCGTCAAGGTCGAGGAGTGGGAGATCGCCTTGGTGCACCGCGACCACCACTCGCATGAGGGAGCGTACGTGCGGGCCACCTGGCTCAAAGTGGTGCCGGATCAGGTGGGCCGCTCCCTGGACTTCTACCGGACCTACGTACTACCCGAGATGGAGCGTCTCGATGGATTCTGCAGTGCCAGCATGATGGTCGACCACCCGTCGTGTCGGCGTGCCGTGTCATGCTCGACCTTCGACAGCATGGATGCGATGGCGCGAAACCGCGACCAGGCGACCGAGCTGCGCAGCCGGCGTGTCCGGGAACTAGGGGCCGAGGTGATCGACGTAGCCGAGTTCGAGCTGGCGATCGCCCACCTGCGAGTTCCCGAGCTCGTCTGAACGCACAGCTCAATCCCGTGCGAGCACAACGGCATTCCCCTTGCCGCCCCCTTGCCGCGCCAGGATCAATGGAGGAAGGTAGTGGGTGCACCGGTGGCGCCGCCGGGGCGCCACCCTAACTGGTGAGGGGGGTGGATCGTGTACGCACGCTCTACCACAATTCAGGCGAAATCAACCGACATCGACCCGGGGATTGCACATATTCGCGACGTCGTCATGCCAGCGCTTCAGCAGATCAACGGGTGTGTGGGGGTGTCTCTGATGGTCGACCGGCAAATCGGGCAGATGTATCGCTACCAGTGCCTGGGAAACCGACGAGGCGATGCGCGCAAGCGCTGACGAGATTCGGCCGATCCGGTACCGGGCCGCGGAAGCGTTCGGGGGCACACCACACGTCGAAGAGTGGGAGCTTGCGGTGCTGCACCGCGACCACCGCTCACGTGAGGGCGCGTGCGTGCGGGCCACGTGGGTCAAGGGAGACCCGGCTCGCGCGGACCAAAACATCGAGTACTTCAAGACGTCCGTGCTGCCCGAGCTGGAGGGTCTCGAGGGATTCTGCAGTGCCAGCCTGATGATCGACCGTTTGTCAGGTCGCGCCGTGTCCTGCGCAGCGTTCGACAGCCACGAAGCGATGGAGCGGAACAGGGAACAATCGAGGGCCATCAAGAACGCGAAAATCCGCGAAGCGGGCGTCGAGGAACTCGACGAGTGCGAGTTTGACCTCGCGCTCGCGCACCTGCGGGCACCCGAGCTGGTCTAGCTGCGTTGCTCGTCGCCGAGCGTCACGTTGGCGTGACGTCCGGCGACGAGCGTCAGGCCAGCGTCACGCTCACGCGGAAGTCCCCCGTTTCCTCCGGATGATGGCCCGCAACCGGTCGAGCCGGCCGGCGATCTCCCGTTCACCACCTCGGCCAGTGGGCCGATAATAATCCACGCCTATCAGCTCATGCGGCGGATATTGTTGGGCGACAACGCCATCCGGGTCATCGTGGGAGTACTTGTAGCCCTGCGCGTTGCCCAGCGCCGCGGCACCGGAATAGTGCCCGTCACGTAGATGGGCCGGCACCAGGCCGGCCTTGCCGGCCTTGATGTCGTTCATCGCCGCGCCCAGGGCGGTCGTGACCGCGTTCGACTTGGGCGCGGTGGCGAGGTGGACGGTGGCATGGGCCAGCGTCAGCTGAGCCTCCGGCATACCGATCAGCTGCACGGTCTGGGCGGCCGCAACGGCGGTCTGCAGCGCGGTGGGGTCGGCCATGCCGACGTCCTCGCTGGCCAGGATCATCAGCCGGCGGGCGATGAATCGCGGATCCTCCCCGGCGACCAGCATGCGGGCCAGATAGTGCAGTGCGGCGTCGACGTCGGAGCCGCGCACCGACTTAATGAAGGCGCTGACAACGTCGTAGTGCTGATCGCCGTCGCGGTCGTAGCGGACCGCGGCCTTGTCCAGTGACTGTTCGATGGTCTCGACGGTGACGTGTTCGTTGGCTTCTGAAGCCACCTCCAGCGCGGTCAGGGCGCGACGGGCGTCCCCGGCCGCC
The DNA here is from genome assembly GCF_900232995.1 of Mycobacterium simulans. Taxonomy (GTDB): domain Bacteria; phylum Actinomycetota; class Actinomycetes; order Mycobacteriales; family Mycobacteriaceae; genus Mycobacterium; species Mycobacterium simulans. The sequence continues at coordinate 716,612 of NZ_OCVX01000007.1, read as the reverse complement.
AGTTGCACCAAAAGCTTGAGCGCCTCAGGTGCCACGGAGACCTGCCCGCCCAGGCCGCGAGGGTCGTCGATGGCGCGCTGCACCACAGTGCAGATGTCGTCAGAGGTCAGCGGTCGCAACTGCAGGATCAGCGATCGCGACAACAGCGGTGCCACAACCGAAAACGACGGGTTCTCGGTGGTCGCCGCCACCAGCAACACCACCCGGTTCTCCACCGCTGACAGCAGGGCGTCCTGTTGGGTCTTGGAGAATCGGTGGACTTCGTCGATGAACAGCACCGTCTGCTCGCGGGCGAGGAGGGCCTTACGGGCATATTCGAGTACCGCGCGGACGTCCTTGACGCCAGCCGACAATGCCGACAGCGCCTCGAACCGGCGGCCGGTCGCCTGCGAGATCAGCGCCGCCAGCGTCGTCTTACCGCTTCCGGGCGGGCCGTAGAGGATGACCGACGCGACGCCGGAGCCCTCGACCAGTCGGCGCAGCGGCGATCCGGGTGCCAGCAGGTGATCCTGCCCAACTACCTCATCCAGCGACGCCGGACGCATCCGCACCGCCAGCGGCGCCCCGGCCGACACGCCCAGATCATGACCCGTCGCGTTCGGTGCGCCGGGTAGGTCAAACAGACCGTCGGACACGGTTTCAGGCATACCACGCGGCACGGACACCCGGCTTCGCCGGAGGCCCGACCGACGTGAAATGAGGCAAGCCCATCCGCGCGCCTCCGCCCGATATTTGTTAAGTTCCGATTTGCTTAGTTCTGCGCGCGTACCGACTAGAAACTAGGACGGCTATGAGCCAGCCCCCAGAGTATCCAGGTAACCCAGCCGACGCCGAAGGTGGCAACCACGGCCCCCAGGGCTACCCGCCGCCTCCGCCTCCC
>NZ_OCVX01000007.1:645834-715632 GCF_900232995.1 Mycobacterium simulans | reverse complement strand
CCCGCCTCCCGGTTACGGCCCACCTGGAGGTGCGCCGCCTCCCGGTTACCCGCCCCAGCCCGGCTACGGTGTTCCACCGACATCGGTCTTCAGCGTGGGTGATGCGTTTAATTGGTCGTGGAACAAATTCACGCAGAACGCCGCGGCGCTCGTCGTTCCGCTTCTCGTGTACGCCGTGACGCTGGCCGCCCTGATCGGTGCGATGGTAGGGATCGTTCTCGCCACGTCGGAGAGCACGACTACCAGCTACACCGACGCCTACGGGGTCACCGGCGAAACCACGACCGCGAACATCACCCCCGTTGGGGGCATCGTCATGTTCCTCGGTTACATCGCGCTGTTCTGCGTGGCGGTCTACATGCATGCTGGACTTGCGACGGGCTGCCTAGACATCGCCGACGGAAAGCCGGTGACCATCGCAACGTTTTTCAAGCCGCGCAATCTGGGCAAGGTCGCCGGCACGGCGCTGCTGGTCGCCATTGGGACCTTCATCGGGACTGTGCTGTGCATCATTCCGGGCCTGATCTTTGGCTTCGTGGCGCAGTTCGCAGTCGTCTTTGCCGTCGACAAGTCCCTGTCGCCCGTCGACTCCATCAAGGCCAGTATCGCCACCGTCCGGGCCCAACTCGGCAACAGCGCGCTGTCCTGGCTGGTGCAGGTGGCAGCGGTGCTGGTCGGCGAATTGCTGTGCTACGTAGGCATGCTCGTTGGTGTTCCGATCGCCTCACTCATCCAGACCTACACCTACCGCAAGCTGTCCGGCGGCCAGGTCGTCGAGGCCACCCAGCCAGGCCCCCCGGCCGGTATGCCGCCGGGCCCCCAGATGGCATAGCGACGGTCGAGTAACGGAGGTCGCAGCGCGCTGCGGCCCTCGCTACACTGCCCGACGTATGGGCATTCAACGCGCTGTTCTCCTCATCGCCGATATCGGCGGATACACGAACTACATGCATTGGAACCGCAAGCACCTGGCCCACGCGCAATGGACGGTGGCGGAGCTGCTCGAATCAGTCATCGACGCCGGCAAAGGCATGAAGCTGGCGAAGCTGGAGGGCGACGCCGCGTTTTTTTGGGCACCCGACGGCGACGCCAACGTGCTGGTGTGCGACCGGCCATCCCGGATGCGGCACGCGTTCCGTGCGCGGCGGGAGCGGATCAAAAAGGACCATCCCTGCGACTGTAAGAGTTGTGAGCAGCGCGACAATCTGACGATCAAATTCGTCACCCACGAGGGCGAGGTGGCGGAGCAACGGGTGAAACGCAACGTCGAGCTCGCCGGTGTCGACGTCATCCTCGTGCACCGCATGCTGAAAAATAACGTCCCCGTGTCGGAGTACCTGCTGATGACCGACGTCGTGGCACAGTGCCTCGACGAGCCGGTGCGAGGGCTATGCAAGCCGCTGACGCACGACTTCGAGGGCCTCGGACATACCCCAACTCACTACATCGATCTCGCGACGGCGGAAGTGCCACCCGTGCCGCCAGAGCGCAGCTTCTTCGGCCGGCTCTGGGCCTATCTGAAGTTCGAGTGGCACGCGTTGCCGTACATGCTGGGTTTCAAGAAAGCCTGTGCAGGCTTTCGCAGCCTGGACCGCGGCGCAGACGAACAGCCAGCCACAATGGGCTAAGCGGGAGCAGCAGTTGGGGTGGCGCACGATCGAGTTTATCTGGCCGACATGGACGCTGTCTTTGCTGCGGTGGCACCAAATTGGTGAACAAACCACCTACCCGTAGCAGGTAAATTCATCTCGGAATACTGAGGAAACGCATCTGGCGATCTCGTACGTTTCGAGCCCGGCGGTTGCCCGACGGTAGAGCTGGGAGAGATGTCACTGAGGAATGAAGAGCGGTTGGCCAAACGAGGTGGTGCCGCTGTGCGAGCCGCATTGCGGAACATTCCGATACTCGCCGACATAGATGACGAACAGCTCGACCGACTCTCGACCACCATAGATCGTCGCCACGTCCCCGCCAACGAGTGGCTCTTTCACGTGGGAGACCAATCGGACTCCATCTATATCGTCGACTCGGGGCGATTCGCGGCTATCGGCGCGGATGGACACGTGATCGCTGAGATGGCATCTGGTGACTCGATCGGAGACCTGGGCGTGATCGCCGGCGGTGTTCGCTCGGCCGGGGTACAAGCTCTTCGAGACGGCGTCGTCTGGCGGATCGCTGCCGACACCTTCACCGAGATACTTGAGAGAGCCCCGCAATTGCAATCGGCCATGCTGCGGGTGATGGCGAGGATGCTGCGTCAGTCACGACGCACGAAGGCATCTCGGCGTCCTCGGGTTATCGGGGTGCTAGCAACTGAGGCTACCGCCGCCGCCCCAATCGTTGACGCGATCGCGACCCGACTCAGCTCTCACGGCCGGACTGCCGTCGTTGCTCCGCCCGTCGACATCACCGCTGGAGTGCAGACTTACGGCGAGTTCGTCGAAGCGTTCAGCGAAACCCTTGATCGGGCGGAGCGAAGCAACGATTGGGTTTTGGTGGTAGCCGACCGAGGCTCTAGTGGCCTTTGGCGTCAGTATGTTGGCGCCCAAAGCGACCGCCTCGTGGTCCTTGCGGATCGACAATCACCGCCGGACGAGGTTGATTCACTCGGTACCCAACGGCCAGTCCACCTGATCACCTGCACGGCGGAACCGGATCCGAGTTGGTGGGATCGGTTAGCGCCGGTTTCGCATCACCCCGCCACCGAGGATGGCTTCGGTGCTCTTGCACGCAGAATCGCCGGCCGATCGCTAGGTCTTGTGATGGCGGGCGGCGGGGCTCGCGGATTTGCGCATTTTGGTGTTTACGAAGAGCTCACCCGGGCGGGCGTTGTCATCGACCGGTTTGGCGGAACGAGTTCCGGTGCAATCGCTTCCGCAGCATTCGCGCTGGGGATGGACGCCGCGGATGCGATCGCTGCGGCGCGAGAGTTCATGGCGTACAGCGACCCACTCGGCGACTACACGGTCCCTGCGATAGCCCTGACTCGAGGTGGTCGCGTCAATCGTCTGATTGAGGAATTCTTCGGCAGTACTTTGATCGAGCATCTGCCAAAAGGGTTCTTCTCCGTCTCCGCGGACATGATCACAGGCGATCAGATCATCCACCGGCGCGGGCCGGTGTCGATCGCGGTGCGCGCATCGATCTCGATCCCCGGTCTCATTCCGCCGGTGCAACATGGCGAAAAGATGCTCGTCGACGGCGGACTGTTGAACAACCTCCCTGCCGACGTGATGTGCGCCGACCAAGATGGCGAAGTCATCTGCGTGGATCTACGTCGAACGTTCGTGCCGTCGAAAGGCTTTGGTCTGCTGCCGTCGATCGTTCAGCCTCCCGGGTTCGTCCGGCGGCTCTTCACCGGCACTGATATCGCCTTACCTCCGCTGCAAGAGACATTGCTTCGTGCATTTGACCTGGCGGCCTCCACCGCCAACCTGCAGGAGCTCCCTCGCGTTGCGGCCATCATCGAGCCGGACGTCTCGAAGATCGGTGTGTTGAACTTTAAACAGATCGATTCCGCCCTAGAGGCCGGGCGGATCGCAGCCCGAGCAGCCCTGGAAGCACAACCGGACCTCGTTCGCTGACTACGGAATGCGGTGGTCTGACCGGTGTGATCTGATCAGCGGTTATGAGCATCAAAGTTGCGCTGGAGCACCGCACCAGCTACACCTTTGACCAGCTGGTCCAGGTGTATCCGCACATCGTGCGGCTGCGCCCGGCGCCCCACTCGCGCACGCCCATCGAGGCCTACTCACTGCGCGTCGACCCGACCGACCACTTCATCAACTGGCAACAGGATGCGCTGGGTAATTTCCTTGCGCGGCTGGTCTTTCCGAAGCCGTTGCGGCAACTGACGATCACAGTCGGGCTGATCGCTGACCTCAAGGTCATTAACCCGTTCGATTTCTTTATCGAGGATTGGGCCGAGGTATGGCCTTGGCCAGGATTGACCTACCCCAAGGCGTTGGCCGATGACTTGGAGCCATATCTGCGGCCCGTCGACGAGGACGGAGACGGGTCCGGCCCCGGTGAGCTGGTGCGGGCCTGGGTGCGCAACTTCTCGGTGTCCGACGGGACCCGCACCATCGACTTCCTGGTCGCGCTCAACCGCGCGATCAACATCGACGTCGGCTACAGCGTTCGCATGGAAGCCGGTGTCCAGACACCGGATTTCACGCTGCGCACCGGTATCGGCTCGTGCCGGGACTCGGCGTGGCTGTTGGTGTCGATCCTGCGTCAGCTGGGGCTGGCCGCCCGGTTCGTGTCCGGCTATCTGGTGCAGCTAGCCTCCGACGTCGAGGCGCTCGACGGGCCGTCGGGGCCCGCCGCCGACTTCACCGACCTGCACGCCTGGACCGAGGTGTACATCCCCGGTGCGGGTTGGATTGGATTGGATCCAACGTCGGGACTGTTCGCCGGAGAAGGTCACATTCCGCTGGCGGCCACGCCGCACCCCGCGACCGCGGCCCCCATCACCGGCGGCACCGACCCGTGCGACTGCGTCCTGGAGTTCTCCAACACGGTGACCCGCGTGCACGAAGACCCGCGCGTAACGTTGCCCTACACCGACGCGGCGTGGCAGGCGATCCGCCAGCTGGGTCGCAGCGTCGATGAGCGGCTGGCCGCCGGCGACGTCCGGCTGACGGTCGGCGGCGAGCCCACGTTCGTCTCGGTGGACAATCAGGTCGACAAAGAATGGCGGACGGCCGCCGACGGCCCGCACAAGCGCCGGCTGGCATCGGATTTGGCGATTCGGTTGCGAGCCCGGTGGGCCCCGCAGGGGCTGATTCAGCGCGGTCAAGGCAGGTGGTATCCGGGAGAGCCGTTGCCGCGCTGGCAGATTGCGCTTTATTGGCGCACCGACGGACGCCCACTGTGGACCAACGACGCGCTACTGGCCGACCCTTGGCTTGACCAACCGCCCCCGGTCGACATCGATGCGGCACAGCGGGTGCTCTCCGGCATTGCCGAGGGTCTGGGACTGCCGCTCTCGCAGGTGCGGCCGGCCTATGAAGATCCGCTGAGCTGGCTGGCGGCCGCCGTGCGACTGCCGTCCGGTGACCCGGTGGATCCTGGCGACGACCTAGCTGACGACACCGCCTCGGGCCGCGCCGCGTTGCTGGCCCGTCTCGACGAATCCGTCACGTCCCCAACGGCTTTCGTGCTGCCCCTGCACCGCCGTGCCGACGGCCAGGGCTGGGCCAGCGCAGGCTGGCGGTTGCGCCGCGGTCGCATCGTGCTGTTGGAGGGCGATTCGCCGGCGGGTCTGCGGCTGCCGCTGGACTCGATCAGCTGGCTGCCGCCACGGGCATCGTTCGACGTCGACCCGATCAGCGTTGGGTACGCACTCCCGCCGGACCCGGTCGGCTTGGGGGCGGTAATGGAGGAACCCGAGACCGCGCCGACGACCGCGATGGTCGCCGAGGTTCGGGACGGATTGCTGTACATCTTCCTGCCGCCCACCGAAGCGCTGGAGCACTTCATCGATCTCATAGCCCGGGTCGAGGCATCGGCGGCAGCGGCCGATTGTCCGGTGGTCATCGAGGGTTACGGCCCACCGCCGGACCCGCGGCTGAAGTCGACGACGATCACGCCCGACCCCGGTGTCATCGAGGTCAACATAGCGCCCACCGCGAGTTTCGAGGAGCAACACCAGCAGCTGGAAACCTTGTACGAGCAAGCTCGGCTTGCTCGGCTTTCCACGGAGTCGTTCGACATCGACGGCACCCACGGCGGCACCGGCGGGGGCAACCACATAACCCTTGGCGGCGTCACGCCGGCGGACTCGCCGCTGCTGCGCCGCCCCGACCTGCTGGTCTCGCTGCTGACCTACTGGCAGCGGCACCCGTCGCTGTCCTACCTGTTCGCCGGGCGGTTCGTCGGCACCACGTCGCAGGCGCCGCGGGTCGATGAGGGCCGTGCCGAGGCGCTGTACGAGCTCGAAATCGCGTTCGCTGAGATCGCGCGATTGTCTCCGTCTTTCGGCGGCGGCCGGCCGCAACCATGGGTAACCGACCGCGCGCTGCGGCACCTGCTCACCGACATCACCGGCAACACTCACCGCGCCGAGTTCTGCATCGACAAGCTCTACAGTCCCGAAGGGCCCCGCGGCCGGCTCGGCCTGCTGGAGCTACGCGGGTTCGAGATGCCGCCGCACCTGCGGATGGCCATGGTGCAGTCGCTGCTGGTGCGCTCCCTGGTGGCGTGGTTCTGGGACGAACCGCTGCGCGCCCCGCTGATTCGCCACGGCGCTAACTTGCACGGGCGATATCTGTTGCCGCACTTCTTGATTCATGACATCGCCGACGTGGCCGCCGACCTGCGCGCCCACGGCATCGCGTTCGAGACCAGCTGGCTGGACCCGTTCAGCGAATTCCGCTTCCCACGCATCGGGACCGCCGTCTTCGACGGCGTGGAGATCGAGTTGCGCGGGGCGATCGAGCCGTGGCACACCCTCGGCGAGGAAGCCACCGCGACCGGCACCGCCCGCTACGTCGACTCGTCGGTCGAGCGCATCCAAGTCCGCGTCATCGGCGCCGACCGGCACCGCTACGTGGTGACCTGCAACGGCTACCCGGTGCCATTGCTGGCAACCGACAACGCCGACATCCATGTGGGTGGGGTGCGGTTCAAGGCCTGGCAACCGCCCAGCGCGCTGCACCCGACCATATCGGCCGACGGCCCACTACAATTCGAGCTCATCGATTTGACAGCCGGAACTTCACGGGGCGGCTGCACCTACCACGTCGCCCATCCCGGGGGGCGCGCCTATGACGAGCCACCCGTCAATGCGGTCGAGGCGGAGTCGCGCCGCGCGCGCCGCTTCGAGGCGACCGGCTTCACGCCGGGCAAACTTGACCTATCCGACATTCGGGAAAAGCAGGCCCGGATATTCACCGACATCGGCGCGCCGGGGATCCTCGACCTGCGACGCGTGCGTACCGTGCAGCAGTAATGGCGCTCTCAGAATTGGCACGGAGCATGCGTGGATCGGCTACCGCGCGGTATGACGTCGACCGCCTGCTGGCCGGCTACCGCACCGCGCGCGCCCAGGAAGCGCTGTTCGACCTGCGGGATGGCCCGGGGATCGGCTACGACGAATTCGTCGACCGAGTCGGCAATGTGCGGCCGGCCTGGACCGAGCTGGCCGACGCGGTCGCGGATCGCGGCAGGGCCGGGCTGGACAGGCTGCGCAAAGTGGTGCACGACCTTATCGACCACGACGGCATCACCTACACCGAGGTGGACGGGCACGGCCTCGAGCCCGGGCCGTGGATCCTGGACACCCTGCCATTGGTGGTATCCGCGGCCGATTGGGACGTCCTCGAGGCCGGCTTGGTGCAGCGGTCGCGGCTGCTCGATGCCGTCCTCGCCGACCTGTACGGTCCTCGTAACTTGATCCTCGAGGGCGTCCTGCCGCCGGAACTGCTGTTCGCCCATCCCGGTTACGTGCGAGCCGCGAACGGAATCAAGGTGCCCGGACGCCACCAGCTATTCATGCACGCCTGCGACATCAGTCGAAGGCCCGACGGCGGCTTTCAAGTCAACGCCGACTGGACGCAGGCCCCCTCGGGCGCCGGCTACGCGTTGGCCGACCGACGTGTTGTCGCACACGCGATTCCCGACCTGTACGAGAGAATCGCGCCGCGGCCGAACACCCCGTTCGCCCAAGCGCTGCGGCTGGGGCTGATCGACGCAGCACCCGATGTCGCCCAAGACCCGGTGGTTGTCGTGCTCAGCCCGGGCATCTTTTCCGAGACGGCGTTCGATCAAGCGTATCTGGCTACGCTGCTGGGTTTTCCGCTCGTGGAAAGCGCGGATCTGGTGGTGCGCGACGGCAAGCTCTGGATGCGCTCGCTGGGCACGCTCAAACGCGTTGACGTCGTCCTGCGGCGCGTCGACGCGGACTACGCCGACCCATTGGATTTGCGCGCCGATTCCCGGCTCGGCGTGGTCGGTTTGGTGGAGGCGCAACACCGCGGGACGGTGACCGTGGTGAACACGCTGGGCAGCGGCATCCTGGAAAGCCCTGGACTCTTGCGTTTCATGCCCGAACTGGCCGAGCGTCTCCTCGGTGAAGCCCCCCTGCTGCAGACCGCACCGGTCTACTGGGGTGGCATCGCCAGCGAACGAGCACACCTACTGGCCAACCTCTCGTCGCTGTTGCTCAAGCCCACCACCGGCGGACAAACCCTTGTCGGACCGACGCTTTCGTCCGCTCAGCTGGCTGACCTGGCGGCGCGGATCGAAACCATGCCCTGGCAATGGGTCGGGCAGGAGCTGCCGACGTTCTCGTCGGCACCCACCGACCATGCCGCGGTGTTGTCGTCGGCCGGCGTCGGCATGCGGTTGTTCACGGTCGCTCAACGTGGCGGGTATGCGCCAATGATCGGCGGGCTTGGTTACGTGCTGGCCCCCGGTCCTGCCGCGTACACGCTGAATACGGTTGCGGCTAAAGATATTTGGGTACGCCCAACAGAACGCGCGCTGGCCGAGACGGTTACCCTGCCGTCGTTGGTGGAGCCGGCGGCAAAGTCCGGCGCGGGTACCTGGGGCGTGAGCTCGCCGCGGGTGCTGTCGGACCTGTTTTGGATGGGACGCTATGGCGAGCGCGCGGAGAACATGGCCCGGTTGCTCATCGTCGCCCGCGAGCGCTACCACGTCTTCCGGCACCATCCGGACGCCGAGGAAAGCGAATGCGTGCCGGTGCTTATGGCTGCGCTGGGCCGGATCACCGGGACCGACACCGGGGTGGATCAAGACCATGCGGAGACGATCGCCGTGGTCCCCTCGACGCTGTGGTCGATGACCGTGGACCCGGACCGGCCGGGATCCCTCTTGCAGTCTGTGGAGGGGCTGGCGTTGGCCGCTCGCGCGGTGCGCGACCAGTTGTCCAACGACACCTGGATGGTGCTTGCCGGCGTGGAGCGCGCACTTATGCACAACTCCGAGCCGCCGGAATCGCTGACCGAGGCCGATGCCCTGCTCGCCTCGGCTCAGGCGCAGACGCTGGCCGGGATGCTGACGCTGTCGGGCGTGGCCAGCGAGTCGATGGTGCACGACGTGGGCTGGACGATGATGGACATCGGTAAACGCATCGAACGCGGCCTCTGGCTGACCGCGTTGCTGCGCGACACGCTGACCACCGTCCGCAGTCCCGCTGCCGAGCAAATCATCACCGAGTCGACTCTGGTGGCGTGTGAATCGTCGGTCATCTACCGACGCCGAACGGTGGGCAAGGTCAGCGTCGCCGCGGTGACGGAGCTGATGTTGTTCGACGCGCACAACCCGCGGTCGTTGGTGTATCAGCTGGAGCGGCTTCGGACCAACCTGCGGGATCTGCCCGGCTCGTCGGGATCGTCGCGTCCGGAGCGCATGGCCGAAGAGATCAGCACCCGGCTGCGCCGATCAGACCCGGCTGAGCTGGAGGAGGTCAGTGATGGCCGTCGCGCGGAACTGGCGGATCTGCTGACCGCGATCCACGCCGCGTTGCGCGATCTGGCCGAGGTCATCACAGCGACGCAGTTGACCCTGCCCGGCGGTATGCAGCCACTGTGGGGTCCCGACGAACGCCGGGTCATGCCTGCCTAGTTTGTTGGCTTGTCACTGACGTGCTGGCGAGGTGTCGGGCTCCTACACTCTGCGCATGCAATCGGACCATGGCGCTGCCGAACTGTGGGTCAGCGGCGACGGCCTTCGTATCCAGGCTGGCTGGTGTGAGTCCGTGGCAAGCACGCTGGCAGGCAATCGCGCGCCGATTGGCGTGGGTTCCACATGGCTGGAAAGCGCAGCTGCGGTCAATCTTTCCAACACCGAGATTTCCGCGGCCGCGGTCAGGTGCACGGTCCGCGTGCAGGCGACGGCCACCAAACTCGCGGCAGCCGCTACCGGTTATGCGGCAACCGAAGCCGGCTCGGCAGCCCAGTTCCGCGGGCTCAACGGGCCGAAGGCGTGCTAGTGTCCTGAGTCATTAATTCGTTTGCAGTAGTTGGCGACTGATTCGAGGATCTGGTCGGCGGTCTTGGTCCAGACGTAGGGCTTGGGATCGTCGTTCCAGTGCTCGATCCAGGCGCGGATGTCGGTTGCGACGCCGGACCCAGCCCTCCAACTCGGCGCGTTCATCCTCGGTCAACACGATCTGCGCGGCATGCGGTGACGGCATCACCCATTCTAACAAGAACCCATGAATTAATGACTCAGGACACTAGGTGGCGGTCAGCACCGCACTGCCGACGCTGTCGCAAGTTCAGACCATGGACACCACGCATCTGGATGCAGCGGTCAAGTATTGGACGCGCACCGCCAACTTGTGGGAAGAGGTGTTCAGCGAAGTCCACCAGCGGGTGTCGACCCCGGGTGGCACGCCGTGGAAAGGTCGGGCCGCGGCCGCCGAGGAGCAACGCTCCGCGCTTGATTTGCTGAAGGTGCGCGCGGCATGCGACCAGTTGCACCAGGACGCCGAGATCGCTCGTCGTGGGGATGAGGCGTTGCGGGCGTGCCAAGCGGGAGTGCTGGAGGCGGTCGATGACGGCCGGGCGGAAGGCTTCGATGTCGGCGAGGATTACTCGGTCACCGACCGCGCATTGGGCGGTTCGGCCGAGTTTCGGGCCACGCGTCGTGCTGCAGCCCAAGGGCACGCTGCCTTCATCCGCCACCGGGCGGCGGCGTTGGTCGCCAAAGATCACGAGATCGCCACACAAATCGCCGCCGCCACCAATGGCATCGACAGCCTCACATTCGACGAGGCACCCGGCATCGATGACACCATCGTCGATGACGACAAGCACTCCGGGATCCAGCCGGTCGACAACCGCACTTTCAAAGAGGCGCCGAACCCAGCACCCGATCCGCCGCCGGGCGGCTGGAGCAGCGATCCACTCATGCGGGCCGCCCAGAAAATCGCCTACGGGCACGCCAGCGGGCCAGGCGGACACATGGCCGACTTCCCCGGGATGACCAAAGACCAACTGGCCGAACGCATCTACACCATGTTGCGCGACAGCATCAACAACCCCAAGGACTTGATCCTGGGCAACAGCGTGTCCGACGGCGCGCCCGTGATCTACGACCCGAAAACCAACATCGTCGTGATCCGCGACCCTACGGGAGCAGGCAGGGGTTCCGACGCCGGGACGGTATTCAAACCTGGGCCCGGCATCGACTACATCTTGGGCAACCCAAATAGAAACAAGCCGCCCAAGATCGCCGAACGTGTCGATGCATTCCCACCCAGCCGCCTTGAAGACATACCGCGACCTGCCGGTCCGCGGCCACCAGTCGAACCCGGGCCGCCCAAACCTCCGGGCCGTGCGCCTGTCGAGCCGGCACCGCCGGCTAGACCCGGACCCGGCGTCGCAGAAGGCGGTGCGGGACTTCCGAGGCTTCCCTTAAGTATCGGGACTCCCTGGGATTCGCCGGCGACGGGACCGCACCCCGTCTACCCGCCACATCACCATCATCCCCTGCCGGTATTGGGCGAGATTCCAGACGAAATCGAAGATCCATAGCTGTGACGATACGAAGCGAATTGGGACGACAGCGGTTTCATGGCAAGGGATTTGCACTACTTGGGCAACGGTGTCGAAACGCTTCGCAAGCTAGGCTGAGCGAATGACCGAGCCAGAGCTCATCGCGATCGACCTGACCGACGACGAACGCGATTTCATGGTGGGCGTGCTCAGCGAGTTTGGAGGGCCGGCTGGCTATACACCTTTCCCGATCAAGATCCTGGGGATATCGACCGCCGACGAATTCGACGAGCTGCTGATCCGCCTCAGAAAAGCGATCTGGCACAGCGAACCGCTATCCGCCTTGGACTGGGCGCGCGCACAGCTGCTCACCGAGACATGCTGGGCAAGCAATCTGATCGGCGCGGGGCTGGACTACGGCACAGGCGGCGACGACAAAGCGCTTCTGCTACTGCGAGCAATCCAACGCAAGCTGTGCCATCACCCACTGAGATCGGCATTGTTTCCCGACAACGGCGGCCGCCGTACCTACGCCGAAACCCAAGCATCCGCACGCAAACCCTAGCCCCGTACGGGCGCAGCCTCAGCCCAGGTGTCGATACAGTTCGCAGGCTAGGCTGAGCCAATGACCCAGCCAGATCTCATCGCGATCGACCTGACCGACAACGAGCGCGATTTCATGCTGGGCGTGCTCAGCGAGTTTGACGGCCCGGCCAGCTACACACCATTCCCGATCAAGATCCTAGGGGTATCGACCGCCGACGAATTCGGCGAACTGCTGATCCGGCTCAGGGGCGCTATTTGGCACAGCAAACCTCTATCCGCGGTTGACTGGGCGCGCGCGCAGCTGCTCACCGAAGCATGCTGGGCAAGCAATCTGATCGGCGCGGGGCTGGACTACGGCACGGGCGGCGACGACAAAGCGCTTCTGCTACTGCGAGCAATCCAACGCAAGCTGTGCCATCACCCACTGAGATCGGCATTGTTTCCCGACAACGGCGGCCGCCGAACCTACAACGAAACCCAAGCACGGCTCCACCCAGACCAGCCTCGTCGCTAGCCGTCTACTGTCGCGGGCCCTTTCGAACCCGAGGTCACCTCGTCGATAACGGTGTGGATGAACTGCATCTTCTCCAACACCGCCGCCGGCAGCACGAAGGGATACAGGTCGTCGTGGCCCATCGAACGGTTGACCATGTTCAGCGACCACGACAGCGGCAGCCACATATCGATGATGGCGCGAAAAGCGCTGGGGCCCAACGCAGGTCGATCGAAGGTTGCCGACGCCGGCGCGAAACCGCACCACGCGCAGGTGTCCAGGGTGTCGCGGATGTGCAGATAATGGGCGAAGGTCTCGGCCCAGTCCTCGCTGGCGTGCATGGTCGCATACGACGACACAAAGGAGTCCTGCCAACCATCCGGCGGACCGTCGCTGTAGTGCCGGTTCAGCGCCTCTTGGTAGTCGGCGTCGGGGTCGCCGAACAACTCGTTGAATTGCGTCAAGTGTTCGGGTGACCTGATCAGCCGATAGAAGTAGTAGTGCCCGATCTCGTGCCGGAAATGCCCCAGCAGGGTGCGGTACGGCTCGTCCATCTCGACCCGCAGCTGCTCGCGGTGGACATCGTCACCCTCGGCCAAATCCATTGTGATGACTCCATTTTCGTGTCCGGTCAGCACCTCCTCGTGCGCACTGGACAACAGCCGAAACGCCAATCCGTAGTCGGGGTCCCCGTCGCGGCCGACGATCGGCAGCTTCAGCTCGTGCAACTCGGCGATCAGCCGCCGCTTGGCCGCCTCGGCCCGGGCGAACTCGGCCAGGCCAACCGTGTCGGCGTCGTTGGGGCGTTCGGTAGTCAACGCGCATGACATGCAGAGCCCGCCGGGACGATCGACGGGCACCAGCCAATTGCATTCGGCGAGATGAAGATTGGCGCATAGTTGGTAGTCTCCGGCGGGCACGGCGCCGGCGTGCTCGACTTCGTCATCCGTCGCGATCACCAGCAGCGCCATCTGCTCGAGCGAAAACCCCAGCGAGCTCCCGCACGACAGGCAGGCGGAATTCTCAAACGTCAGGCGTTGGCCGCAGTTGGGACAGTGGAAGTCACGCATCCAGCGCATCACCTTCGAAGGGCACGACGTCGACCGCGACGTCGATCACGCTGTGCTCTGAGTTGGTGTAGATGATGCCGCGCAGCGGCGGCACATCGGCGTAATCGCGGCCGCGCCCGACGGCGATATACCGCTGGTCGACCATCTGGTCATTGGTGGGATCCAGACCCAGCCATTCAAACTGACCGGGTTGTTGGGGAGTCCACACGGCGGCCCAGGCATGGGTGGCATCGACGCCGATCATCCGATCCTTTCCGGGCGGTGGGTCAGTAGCCAGATACCCGGACACGTAGCTGGCCGCCAGGCCGTTGGCTCGCAGGCAGGCGATCGCCAGCCTTGCGAAGTCTTGGCATACCCCCTCCCGAGCCGCCAGAACCTCATTGACACCGGTGGAAACGGTTGTCGACCCCGAGCGGTAAGTGAAATCGCGGAAAATCCGCGACGCGAGATCGCGCAACACCTCGACCAATGGGCGTTCGGGCACAAAGCTAGGGGCCGCGTATTCACGCACTTCGTCGGTGATCTCCGGCGGATTCAAGTCCAGGGTGAAATCGACCGCGAGCGCTCCCTTTAGTCCGGTCGGGCGGGCAGCCTCCCACGGTTCCAGCGCCGGCCCGCTGGTGTATAGCCCGGGTGCTGGCGGGGCCACGTCGACGATGGAGTCGCTGGTGATCGTCAGGGTGCGGTGCGGCTCGGTGACATGGAAATAGGAACTGATGTTGCCGTAGCCATCGCGGCTGGTGGAGCTGTCGGCAGGGGCCGGATCGATGGTCAGCCGATGCGCGACACAGCGTTGCCGCAGCGAGTCCCGCGGCGTGAGAAACCCGCGACCGTACGAGCTGGTCACGACGTCGGAATAGCGGTATTCGGTGCGGTGGGTGACTCGGAAGCGGTGCCTGTCGGAAAGGTCGGTCGAGGCTTCAGGCGTGGCTTCTGGCAAGAACTACCTCCTGACATGTCGACATCGACCGATCGTCCACTCCGTTAATCCACGAGAGTGGCACCATGCGCACCCTATCCGGCGCACAATCGAGATGTGGCCACCTGGGACGACGTCGCCCGCATCGTCGGTGAGCTGCCGCTGACCTCCGAGCAGTCACCGCACGACTGGCGGGTCGGCAAGAAGCTGATGGCGTGGGAGCGCCCGCTGCGCAAGTCGGATCGGGAAGCGATGGAAACGGCCGGCGTGGAACCGCCGACCGGCGACATCCTCGGGGTCCGGGTTTCCGACGAGGGCGTCAAGTTCGCGTTGATCGCCGACGAGCCCGGCGTGTATTTCACCACCCCGCACTTCGACGGCTACCCGGCGGTGCTGGTCCGACTCGCCGAGATCGACGTCATCCAGCTCGAGGAGCTGATCACCGAGGCCTGGCTGATCCAGGCACCGAAAAAGCTGGTCCAGGAGTTTCTCGCCAACTCATCGTGATCCCCGCCCCGCTTTGCGGGCGGGAAGCTCGATCACCCGCTGCAGATCGTCGGCGCAGGCGTAAACGATGTCGGCGAGCACCACCTCGGTCCTGTCGCCGGGCCGCGATTGAAGCTCCACAGCCAGGCCACGAGCCGCGGCGGCGCGTGCCGCCGCCGCCACAGCGTCCTGGTCGGCAAGGGCGATTCCGGCTGCGAGTTCGCCAAGCGCGTCCCGGACGGGCTGGGGAACTTCCTTGTCGAGAGGCCGCGTGACAGCGCGAGCCAGATGTAACACGCAACTGACCAGCATGCCCAATCGCGCTGACTGTTGATCGACGTCGCGAATTATGTTGCGCGCCATCCACCGGCGCGGCGCCCGTCGCACGACCAGATGAGCCGTCTGCCGGGCCTCGATCAGCGCGCCCAGCTGATTATGCACTCGATCAAAAGCCGAAAGTGGCCAGTCGGGGGCGGCGCAGCCGGGATCCTTGACCATCTTCGCCACCTCGACGAGGGTGTCGTGCAGGCCCGCCAATACCGCGGCGCGCGCATCGCAGAGCATGGCCACCGGGTCGGCAGGAAACAACAGCATCGCGAACACCAGCGCCAGACCGCCCCCGATCAACGCGTCGAAGAGGCGCTCTGCGACGACACCGCCCGTGGGAGCGAACACCAAGACCAGGACCGACGAAACGGCGGTCTGATTGACGAACATCAACCCCTGAGCGATGAAACCGCGCCCGATCAGCACTGCGAAGCTCAGCGCGACGAAGACAGCCGCTGCCATGGCCAGCGATGTCGAACCGAGGCCGGCATGCACACCGGCGCCCAAGACGATCCCGAGCGCCACCCCGATGATCATCTGCACGGCGCGCCGGCTGCGCAGCACGTTGGTCGCCGACATACACACCACCGCGGAGATCGGGGCGAAGAACGGCTGCCGATGGTGGAGTACGTCGTGGGTGAGGTACCACGCGAGGCCGGCAGCGATCGATGTCTGGGTGATCGGCCACAACACGGCACGCAATCGTTGGACAGCTTCAAGGCCGCGGGTCGCCCGAGTAGGCAGCAACGCACTCATGAGGCTTGCCTACCGCATTCGCCGCTGCGGTGGGTGCTACTCCGTCGACCCACCCCGTGACCACCGATGCCGCACCAGCTGCGCATGACCGGGCCGCTGGGGCCCAATCCCGTCGGCGGCCACAGCGGCAACGGGAGGAAGAAATAGCGCTGACTCATCGGACGCGGGGTGCACCCGCCCTGGACTGCGAATCGGTCAGCTGTGGCGCGCGGCTTCCTGCGCAAGTTGGACACGGGAGCTGATGCCGAGTTTGGCGTATACGTGCGAGAGGTGAGCCCGCACAGTGTGCGGCGAGACCAACAGCCGTGTCGCAATGTCCCTATTGCCCAGCCCCTCGCCAACCAGCCGCACCACGTTGAGCTCGGCGGGCGTTAACGAATCCCAGCCTCTGGCCGGACGTTTGCGCTTTCCGCGACCTCGTTGTGCATAGACGATCGCCTCGTCCGTGGACAAAGCGGCGCCCTCGGCCCAGGCGGAGTCGAAATCATCGCCGCCCATCGCATCACGAAGCGCCGCAACCGCGGCCTCGTAGCCAGCATCCCAAACCTTGAAGCGGACCTCATCCGTGCGCCGCCGCAGGGCCGCCGCCGCGCCGAAAAGTCGCGCGGCTGCCCAGTGCCTGCCTGCCCCACCGGCCATCTCGGCGAGGAGTTCTATGGCATCGGGCGTGCATAGACACGCCCGCAAACCGGTGACGCAAAGCAGAGCGGCATGGGCATCATCGCGTGCGGCTTCTGGTTCACTCTGCGCAATCTCAACGCGCGCCCGCGTTATCAACGCGGTCTTTAGATGCCAACCACTGGTCGAATGGACGGCGTCGTCCGCATAGCGACGCGCAGCGGTCACATCACCCCGCGCCAGGGCGAGCTGCGCCATCAGTTCGCGGTGCGTCGCCAATTGGGCTTGCTGTGCGCAGTACTTCTGCCGTACCGCCTCATTGACCCGGATCGCCTCGGGATCGCCCGCGGCCAGGGCCCAGCAGGACATGGCGGCATAACCACAATCTTCGTATACCCCGCCTAACTCCGCCGCGGCTTCGATGCATGCACTGGCTACGGCTCCGGCCTCGCTGGCGTTCCGATGCGCCAGCGCCAGGGCTTGGATGTACAGGCCGAGAGCGGTCGTCACCGTATCGGTAGCCGCCGCAGCGTCGGCAATAACCTCGCACCCTCCCTCGATCGCACCGTGTAAATCCCCTTCCCACATTTGTGCCGCAGTGCGCCACAAACGGCTTTGACGTGAGACGAACCGGTCCCCGATGCTTGCGGCGAGATCGTGAGCTTGCTGGGCCGCTGCGCGCAATGCGATCGGTTGACCCGAAATGTAGCTCCCGACCAGCCGTCCGTAGAGGACCTGGCTCAGTGTCCACTTATCGTCTAGCGCGTTGGCTAGCTCCATAGCTTCGCGCAGGTAGACCTGAGCTGCTTCGGTGTTGTAGCCACCGCTGTAGCCACAGGCGGTGAGCGCCCGAACCAACGCGGCGGAGTCGTCGATGTCGCGTGCTATAGCCAGGGCTTGGTGCGCCCGCGCGGCGATGTGAGTGGCAGGCACTGGACTCGCGGTCAGCAAGGTGTCGAGCATGACACTGTCGGCGAGAGCGCGCGCCCAAATACCGGCAGGCACCACGGGCTGATTGGTATTTCCACGTTCCAAGATCGAGTCGAACCAACGCAACCCCTCGTGCTGGCGTCCCCGCCCGAACCAGATCGGTTGCAGTTCAGACGCAAGCTGCAATGCGCCTGCCCAATCGCCGTTCTTGCGGTTCCATGTGAAGGCGGCGCGCAGGTTGTGGATCTCGATCTCAGCCTGCTCGACAAGCTCGAGGCGGTCGCACCGCCCTGGCGTGTCCAGCAGAGCAGCCAGTGTCTTGTAGTAATCACAATGGCGCGCAGGCAGATCGGTTTCGCACGACTCATCGAGCCTCTCTAATGCGTACTCGCGCACCGTCTCCAGCAGTCGATACCTCGTGCGACCGTGGATGTCTTCGACGAGCACCAGCGACTTGTCTACGAGCAGCGTCAGCTGGTCAAGAACCTGATAAAACTCGAAGTCGCTGCCCCCAGCGACTACCCGCGCCGCGGCGAGGTCGAACGAACCCGGAAAAACCGCCAGGCGGCGAAACAACATCCTTTCGCTTGGGGTCAGCAACGCATGCGACCAGTCCATCGACGCGCGCAACGTCTGCTGGCGTCGCACCGCGGTGCGCGTGCTGCAGGCCAGTAGCCGGAACCGGTCATCCAGACCATCCGCGATCTCAGCCGGCGACAACGACCGCACCCGCGCCGCGGCAAGCTCGATCGCCAGGGGTATGCCATCCAGCCGCCTGCAGATCTCGCTCACAGCCTCAGCGTTATCGTCAGTGATGCTAAAAGCGGGCTGAACCAGGCCGGCGCGGTCAACGAACAATTCGATTGCCTCATCCGCCAGCGACAGCGACGGCACCCGCCACGCAACCTCGCCGGCGACCCCCATCGACTCGCGGCTGGTCGCCAAAACCGTTAACGCCGGGCACGCGCCCAACAGCGTGACGACCAGCTCGGCGCACGCATCGAGAACGTGCTCGCAGTTGTCCAACACCATTAGTTTGTGGCGGTCGCCGATGAAGTGGCTAATGGTGAAGTCTGTTGAGCGGCCTGGTCGATCGGTCAAGCCCAACGCGCGAATCACCGCAATCGGCACGTTCGTGGGATCGGTGAGCGGGGCCAGATCGACGTACCAAACGCCGCTATGAAACTCCGATCCAGCCGCGATCTGGATCGCCAGCCTGGTCTTGCCCACACCGCCTTCACCGGTCAGTGTCACCAGCCGATTTTTAGCTAACAGCTCTCGCACGGCTTTCGTCCGTGCGTCGCCGCCAACAAAAGTGGTGATCTGCGGCGGAAGATTTGATATTGCACCGGCTTTCGATGTGCGCAGCGGCGGAAAGTTTTTCTGCAGATCGGGGTGGCACATCTGAAAGACTCGCTCGGGGCGTGCTAGTTCGCGCAGCGGGTGACTGCCGAGGTCAATCAGCCAAGCATCGGTGGGGAGCACGTCAATGGCCAAATCGCTTGTTGTAGCAGATAGCAGAGTCTGACCCCCGTGCCCCAGGTCGCGCAGACGCGCAGCCCGGTTAATCGTCGAACCGACGTATCCTTCGTCCCGCAATTGCACCTCGCCGGTGTGCAGACCGATGCGCAGCCGGATCGGCGCGAGCGCAGCCCGCTGCAGATCCAGCGCGCATGCAGCGGCATCGCTGGCGCGATCAAACGCGACAACGAAGCTGTCACCCGCTCCTTGTTCGATCGACTGCACCCCGCCATGGGCCGCGACGATTTCCGACACGGTGTAAGCCAAGGCCGCGATCACGGCCTCCATCTGCTCAGATTGTGTCTGCCACAGCCGGGTTGATCCTTCAACGTCAGCCAAGAGCATCGTCACCGTGCCCGTCGGCAGCGATGCGCTCACGTCAAAATCGCTGCAATTCGGCCGTGGCGTACGAGCGCTTTGCCAACTCGTATACGCTTCGTACGCGTCGCGGCGATGTGTAACCTCGGGCGAGACATTCTATGCATGCTAACCGATGGTGTTTGATCCGCCGAATTACACAGTGGGCCCCCACCTTTGGCGACCCCGACAGTCACCGCGGGTTCTGCCGGCCGAGTGCGCGGTCATCAGGGTGGGTGACGTCTGAATCACAAACGGTGACCAGCATCGAAGTCAGCATGCGGATCTGCCTCGCGCTGAAGCAGATTCCGTGTCACTCAACACCCATCGGCATGCGTCGGGCAGGTCCGCTCACCAGCGCCGGACCCTCATGACAATCAGCGGAAGCGCGTACAACCGGCAACCGCTAGCTCGAAAAACATTGCGACCCCTGGGCACCAGGATATACGCGTTGTGGCCAATGGTTTTTGCTCCCCGAAATCGGATAGTTGAGTAACCAACGCTTTACCTGGAGGAGCAGTGTGACACACGCAGTCGAAGGCAACGCCGTATGTGTCCCTACCGTCACGGTGACCGCACAACCGCATGTCCGCGGCGCCTCGCGGAGCAGCAGATCACAAGGAGCGGCGATCGCCGGTATTCTCCGAATTTTGCTCAGATCTAGGCTAATTCGCTTCCGGCAGCGCCGCTGTACGCCGCACTACTCAAAGCGTCATGACTATCTCGAGAACTCCGGCCTGGAACGCGAGATGCATCGGCTATGAGTCGTTGCGCATGCTCCGTTCGGCTGCGAACGCGGTGCGCATGGCTTCTGCCGCACCGACGATCCGCTCGACACCCGCACCCGCACATATCCGAAAGGACTCGCAACGTGGAGATTGACTATGCCGTCGCCTGGCGCTTCGTCGACGCCGGCGGTCGACGCTTACAACTTCGGTTTCGGCCCAACGCAACATCGCCGGACGATCCCGGCAAGTTCGACTGCCTTGGCCAACTAGTCGCCGTCAGCGATAGCTGCTACAGCGATTACGACGAACTCGCCATCAGCCGTCCCAATGTCCTGCAGGCCGACGTCGACGCCGCAATCGTTGGATGGGAAGATTGGGCCACCCTCCTCAAGCACGGTGTCAGCCGATGGATCAGTCTCACCGACATACAACGTCGCATCGACGCCGCTGGCCTTGGCCTGACCGATTCGTCACTGGCAGATCGCTGTAGAGATTGTGCGCGACCGTACCTGATCAGTGGGATGGAGTCGACAACGTCGCCTCACGCCGTGTCGCGGCGTGGCGGGCGTTAGCGATCTTGATGTGTCCGCACGCTGTTTCTTAAGGTTAAGACCCGAATTGCGTTGGCGCACCCTCGAAACAAGCGCGTAGAACGAAACGATCCGACCGGCTACTCGCGCCCGCAGACCCGGCCGGCTGCCTGTTGAGCAAGTTGGACGCGGGAGGTGATGCCAAGCTTGCCGTAGACGCGGGTCAGGTGAGTTTGCACGGTCCGATGCGATACGAAAAGGCGGCTGGCGACGTCCTTGTTGCTTAGCCCCTCGCAAACCAACCGAACGACGTCGAGCTCGGCCGGCGTGAGTGCTCCCCAACCACTGTCCGGCCGCTTGTGACGGCCCAGGTCATGCTGCCCATAGTCGATGGCCTCACTGATCGACAACGCTGCGCCTTCGATCCGCGCGGCCTCGAAGTCCGTCTCGCCCATCGCATCTCGCAGTGTCGCCACCGACGCTTCGTATGCCGGTTCGTGGACCACGAACCGGGCCAGGCCAATACGCTGCCGCGTGGCCCCGGCCGCGCCAACAAGCATTGCCGCATACTTGTGGTTGTCGGTGTCGCTGGCTAGGCCGGCGAGGCATTCCAGAACGTCTGGAAGATCCAGGTACGACTCATTCTTGGCTAGGTGGGCAAGTGCATTCTGGGCATCGCGTTGGGCTTGTTCTCGATCGCCTTCGGCGATCCCGATCCGAGCGCGGGTGATCAACGCCATCACCAGATACCGACCGCTCGTTGTCTCCATCGCGTCGTCGCACCAGCCGCGGGCCTCGATGAGATCACCCGCGGCCAGCGCAATCTGGGAATTGAACGCGCGCTGTATCGCTGCTTGGTGAGGCGCGGCCAAAGCCAAATTCTGCCAGGCCGCCTCCCCCGCGTCGTGCGCCGTTTCAACATCACCCGCGGCCAGCGCGGCCACGGCCAACGCCGAGTACCCCATACCCGCGAAGTACTCGCCCAGCTCGGTAGCTTCGAGAGCCGTCTCGGCGGCAGCCCGAGCCTCGCTTATCTGACCCTGGTATGCGCAGGCATAGGCTAAACCATGCAGGCTGCTCGCCCTGTGCATCACTTCGTCAGCCGCCTCGGCTTCATCCACCACTTCGCCGAGTTGTTCGATGGCCGCTGCTAGGTCGCCTCGCATCCACTGTGCGAAACCGAGGCAGCACCGACTCCAAAGCGATATTGACTGGTCACCAACCGTATTCGCCAGCTCTAGTCCCTCGGCGGCGGCTGCACGCGCCACGAGCGGGAAGCCCGTCGAGACCGCTTCGAGTGCCTGAAAGGTGAGGATCTGGCTCAGCCTCCACTGATCGTTCAACTCGCGGGCAAGGCCGATCGCCTCGGCAAAGTACGGCGCGGCCACCTCGGCGCGGACCATGACAGAAATGAACCCGCAAGCCGTGAGTACACGTGCCAGCAGTGCCCGGTCATCGACGTCGCGCGCAATCGCCAAGGCCTGTTGGGCATGATCGATGCCGGCGGCGGCGTCGACAAAGATGTCGAGCAGCGCCTTGTCGGCAAGCGCTCGTGCACGCACCCCGGCCGCCAGCTCGCGTCGGCTGGCGTCGTCACCGGTGAGAACGGTGTCAAACCAGGCCCTCCCCTCCCGAATGCGACCCCGCGTCAGCCAGACGGGCTGCAACGAGGAGGCCAGAGCGAGGGCGAGTTCGGTCTCGGAGTTCGCGCGGCTCCACACAAAGGCGGCGCGGAAGTTGTCGATTTGAGTTTCGGCCCGCTCGATACGCTGTGCATAGTCGGTGTAGTCCGAAGCTTCAAGCAACGCAGCCAGCATTACGTAGTGGTCTCGGTACCGCAGTTGCACCACGTCGACCTCGCCGGACTCATCAAGCTTCTCCAGCGCATACTGGCGCCCCGTTTCCAGTAGCCGATAGCACATTCGCCCGCGGCTGTCGTCCGCCACAACCAGCGACTTGTCAACGAGGAGCGTGAGCTCATCGAGGATCTGATAGCGCTCTATATCGCCCCCGCCTGCGACGGCTTGCGCGTCATCGAGCCAAAAGCAACCCACAAACACCGCCAGTCGGCGGAACAAGATCCGTTCCGGCCCGGTCAGCAGCGCATGAGACCAATCCACTGATGCCCAAAGTGTCTGTTGGCGACGTGTCGTGATGCGCGCACCACCGGTCAACAATTGGAATCGCTCATCTAGGCCATCGACGATCTCCGCCGGTGACAACGCCCGCACCCGCGCCGCCGCCAACTCGATCGCCAGCGGCAAGCCATCCAGGCTGCGACAGAGTTCCATCACAGCCTCGGAGTTGGCGTCGGTAAGTCGGAAATCCGGCCGGACCCGTCGGGCCCGGTCACAAAAAAGTTCGACGGCTTCATCGCTTAGCGATAATGACGGGACCCGCCAATTCACTTCACCCGCGACGCGAAGCGGTTCACGGCTGGTCGCCAACACCCTCATGTGTAAACATGCCGCCAGCACGGCCGATACCAAGGCGGCGGTTGCATCGAGCAGATGCTCACAGTTATCCAGCACTACCAATGCGCGACGCGCGCTGAGGAAACGCAGCACGACGTCGACGGTGGAGCGACCCGGCTGGTCGCGCAGACCTAGCGCGCGCGCTACCGTGATCGGCACCAGATCAGGGTCGCGGATCGGCGCCAAATCCACGTACCATGCCCCATCGAGCTCGCCCGCCAGCTGAGTTGCGACCTGAACCGCTAGCCGTGTCTTTCCCACGCCGCCGACACCGGTTAAGGTCACCAACCGGTTACCGGTCGCCAGCTGGCGCACCTCTGTGATCTGTGCGCAGCGGCCCACGAAATTCGTCAACTGCACTGGAAGGCCGTGAGTTACATGGCAATTACTGGTCGTCAGCGGCGGGAATTCGAGACGCAAGTCGGGATGGCATAGCTGCACCACCCGCTCCGGGCGGGGTAGATCACGTAGCTGGTGCGTCCCAAGATTGGTCAACCACGCCCCATCGGGGAGGTCGTCGACGACCAAGTGCTCGACCGCACCCGACAGCAATGTCTGGCCCCCGTGCGCTAGATCACGCAGGCGCGCCGCCCGGTTGATGGTCGGCCCGGCGTAGTTGCCGTCGTCGCGTAGGAGCACCTCCCCGGTGTGCACCCCGATGCGCAACCGGATCGGGGCGAGCTGCGCGCGCTGCAAATCCAACGCGGCAGCCACGGCACCAGACGCGCGAGAGAACGCGATCACAAAGCTGACGCCCTCGCCCTGCTCGACCGGCCGGACTCCATCATGGGCTGTGGTCACGTGGGACACCGCCTCATACAGTTGCTCGACGGCAGCGGTCATCGCCTCAGCTCGCCGCTCCCACAGCCGGGTCGAACCCTCGACATCCCCCAACAGCAACGTCACGGTGCCCGTCGGCAGGTGCACGCTCATGCCCACTTAGCTCCGCTCACTGACCTGTTCGCGGGTTGCAGCGGCGACACCGGTTGTAATCACCATCCACGCCGCGCACCCTACCGGCGATCCGCGGTCACGAAGTCGGCGAACGCATCCTTGTCGTTAGCCATCGGCAAGCCATCGATCCAGCGGCCCAGCCGGCGCAACTCGTCCCGCGAGCTTTGCGTCACCGCTTCCCAGCCGTGCGCGTTAAGCCAATCCGCGACGACCGCGCGATCTTGGTCGTGATAGATCAGATCCTGCAGGAACAGGGTCTGCTCGAACCCGAGTTCATCGGCTGCCCTCTTAAACCGCTGCCGCAGCTGCGCCCGCCGATCACAGGGGTAACTAGCCGGGGTTTCTACCGCAATTGTGCTGCCTGGCGAGCTCAGCTCGGTGATCTGCTCCAAAAGCCGGTCATGGGCGTCGGCCGGAAGGTACATCAACAGGCCCTCGGCCAACCACGCCGTCGGGGCCGTCGAGCTAAACCCCTCGTCGCGGAGCGCGGCCGCCCAGTCCTGGCGGAGGTCGACGGCCACATGCCGGCAGTCGACTGCGGGTTTCACGCCGTGCGCGGCCAGCATCGTGGACTTGTAGCCCAACACCTTAGGCTGATCAACCTCAAACACGGTGGTGCCAACCGGCCAGGCCAGCCGGTAGGCCCGAGAATCCAACCCAGATGCCAGGATGACCACCTGCCGGATTCCGCAGTTCACGGCGTCGGCGAAATAGCCGTCGAAATAGTGGGTCCGGACCGCTTGATAGCTGCGCACGTAGGCGATGAACGCCGATGTCCCGGGGTCGGCCGATTCCAGCTGAGCAAACATCGACTCGTCGAGCATGGCCTTCCATATTCCGGTAACCGCATTTGCCGTTAGGAGCCGGGCATACGGGTCGCGGATCAGCGGATCTGGTCGATCAGTTTCGGCGGCCCGCGCCGCAGCCACCACGACCGCGGTGGCGCCGACGCTGGCCGTAACGTCCCAAGTGTCACCATCGGTGCGCAATGTGCTCACTGTGCTCTCCCCTGTTCCTAATCATGTGCCATCACGAGGGCGTGTTGGAGTCGGCCGCGCCGTTGACGTCGCCCATGTCGTCCAGCCAGGCGACGATGGTTGCAACGACGCCGGCTGCCGGGAAACTACAGTGCCAGGCTTCTCACGACGCGGGGCCAATACCGTTGGGAGATAGTTGATCTCGCTTCCGGCCACTCCTATGAGCGGTAAACCGTGGGTGCCTGCCCCGTAGTGCTCGCGAAGACGGGTACATACCACGTCGGCCTCGCCGGATTCAGCGAGCTTCTGCAGCGCATACTGACGTACCGTTTGCGGCAGGCGGTATCGCGTCTGACTACCACCGCTTTCGGCCGCAATAAGGGATTTGTCGGCCAGCGGGGTGAGGTGGTCAAGTACTTGGCAGCGCTCGAACTCTTCGTAGGCGCCGACGGCCTGGGCCGCGTCGAGATCGAACGCGCCAGTGAACATCGCCAGCCGGTTCAACAAGACACGCTGGGGCTCACTCAATAGCGCATAAGACCATTGGACCGCCGCACGCAGGGTCTGCCCACGCCGCACCGCACCATTGAGCAACCGAAATCGGTCATGCAGACTGTCGAGGATCTCGGCCACCGACAACACTCCCACTCGCGCCGCCGCCAGTTCGATTGCCAGCGGAAGCCCGTCGAGAAGCTGGCAAATCGCCGCAACCGCTGCTCCGTTGTTGGCGTCGATCGCGAAATCCGGCCGTGCGCGGCGGGCTCTGGTCGCAAACAACTCGACGGCTTCATCACTCAGTGACAGCGAAGGCACCCGCCAACTCACCTCGCCAGCCGCCCCGATCGACTCACTACTTGTCGCCAGAACCTTCAACCCTGGACAGGCACCCAGGGCACCGACCAGCGTGGCGCACGCATCTAACAGATGCTCACAATGGTCCAACACCACCAGTATTCGACGGTCGTTGATGAAACGGACGAGCGTGTCCATGGTTGAGCGACTCGGCGGCTTGGGCAGCCCGAGTGCGCTCACCATCGCCATCGACATCAGATTGCGATCGGTGATCTGCCGTAAATCGACATACCACTGCCCGCCACCAAAGTCGCATGCGACTTGCCCGGCGACCTGTAGTGCCAGGCGGGTTTTGCCCACCCCGTCGGCGCCAGTCAACGTCACCACCCGGTTGTCAGCCAGGAGCTGCCGCACATGGTTCATCTCGGCCTCGCGGCCGATGAAACTTGTCACTGGGAGCGCGGGTTCACCGTGGACATCATATTGGGCATGTGCCACACCACTTGTCGTCGCCAAAAACCGATGGCCGCTGCTCAGCGCGTGCGGCAGCCGCTTCCCGGAAGTTGTTGGTATGCAAGGCCAAATAGAGCTGCGCCAGGCTCTCCGTTTGCACATGCGCCTCAATACTGGAGGCATCCAACCCGCGCCACAGAGTCCGCTTTGTCAGCTCCAGTCCAGGCCGCGAAAATGCCGCCATCCGAGCGGCCATGGCATAGCAGGTGTCCAGCAACTCGGCTTGCGCTACCCGAGCCGACACCAGCCCGATCCGCTCGGCCTCCTCGGCGCCGACGTCGCGACCGGTCAGCATGATCTCGAACGCCCGCGACGATCCGATGGCCCGAGGCAGCAGGTAGCTCAGCCCCAGCTCGCTGGCAGTGAGCCCGTTGCTGATGCCGGCGGCCCGAAAGTACGCGCTTTTGGAGGCCACCCGGATACCCGCGGCCAACGCCAGGCACAGCCCGCCGCCGATCGCTGGGCCGTTGACGGCGGCGATCACCGGTTGATGCAACCGCCGCAACGCCAGGATGACGTCCTCGAGAAGCTCCATCGCGCGCAGTGCGCGGGTCGGCCGTGTCAACCCCTCGACATGTGGCACGGCGCCCGCGGACTTAAGGTCTGCACCCGAGCAGAATCCTCGACCCGCCCCGGTCAGAATCACCACCCGAACGGAGTTGTCGTAGGTGATCTTCTCGAGCGCCTCTTTGAGCGGCACCATGAGATCGAAAGCCATCGAATTCATCCGCTCGGGCCGATTAAGGGTGATCAACGCGACGTCAGCCCGCGGGAAGTCCACCAAGACTAATTCCGTGCCGGATCGGTAGGGCAACTCCGGGAATCTGTACGACACTTCGATCTGTTTCATGCCAGCAGCCTGCAGCCGTCAGAACCGAAAAACATCAGCCGAAACGCGTACATTGAATCGCCCTCGGCTGATCTCGACAGGAGTAGCGCGCGGCGCGCGAGCAGACGCGAAATCCCCCGAAACGCCGTGCGTTCGGGGGATTTCGCGTCTGCTCGGCGGGTACCTAGGCGGGTTGCAGCTCGAACAACGGAATGACCCGGCTGGTCTTGGCCTGATACTCGGCGAAGCCCGGGGCAGCCGCGGTGACCTTCGGGGACAACTCATCGCGCTCCAGCGGCGGCAGCTCGCGCGCCGTCACATCGAACGAGTCCGCGCCGACCTCGATGTGCGCTCGCGGGTTGGCGCGCAGATTGTGCACCCAGGCCGGATTCACGTCGGCACCGGCGAAGGATCCGATGATGATCAGCTTGCCGTCAATGCGTAGGCAGGCCAGCGGTGACACCCTGCGCTGTCCGGACTTGGCGCCGGTGCTAGTGAGCAGCAGCAGCTCGGCGTTGGCGAACTGCCCACCGACCTTGCCAGCGTTGGCCCGGAACTCCTCGATGATGTTCTTGTTGAAGCCCTGCAGATCTGGATACATGCCTCGTCAACCTATTTGGGCCTGGCGTCTATTCCGGACTCCTTGCGCTGTTGGGCGGTGATCGGAGCCGGCGCATCGGTCAGCGGGTCGACGCCGCCGCCGGTCTTGGGGAACGCGATCACCTCGCGGATCGAGTCCATTCCGGCCAGCAGCGCGTTGATCCGGTCCCAGCCGAACGCGATTCCGCCGTGCGGCGGCGCGCCAAACATGAACGCCTCCAACAGGAATCCGAACTTCTCTTCGGCCTCGGCCTTGTCCAGGCCCATCACCGCGAACACCCGTTCCTGGATATCGCGGCGGTGGATACGAATCGAGCCGCCACCGATCTCATTGCCGTTGCAGACGATGTCGTAGGCGTCGGCCAGCACGGCGCCGGGATCGGATTCGACGCTGTCTTCCCATTCCGGCTTTGGCGCGGTGAAGGCGTGGTGCACCGCGGTCCACGCACCGGAGCCGACGGCGACGTCACCGGCGGCGGTCGCCTCATCGGCCGGCTCGAACAGCGGCGGGTCGACCACCCAAACGAACGCCCACCGGTTGGGATCGATCAGGTTGAGCCGGTTGGCGATTTCGATGCGGGCCGCACCCAGCAGTGCCCGCGACGACTTCACCGGTCCCGCCGAAAAGAAAATGCAGTCCCCCGGCTGCGCGCCGACATGAGCGGCCAGGCCGTCGCGCTCGCTGTCGGACAGGTTCTTGGCCACCGGGCCACCCAACGTGCCCCCAGATGACGCGTCAGCGACCAGCACGTAGGCCAGCCCGCGATGTCCGCGCTGTTTGGCCCACTCCTGCCAGCCGTCCAGCGTGCGCCGCGGCTGCGACGCCCCGCCGGGCATCACGACGGCACCGACATACGGCGCCTGGAAGACGCGAAATGTGGTGTCTTTGAAGAACTCTGTGCACTCGACGAGCTCCAGCCCGAACCGCATGTCCGGTTTGTCGGAGCCGAACCGGCGCATCGCGTCGGCGTAGCTGATCCGCGGGATCGGCGTCGAAATCTCATAGCCGATCAGCGCCCACAGCGCGGTCAGGATCTCTTCGGAGATCGCGATGATGTCTTCGGTGTCGACGAAGCTCAGCTCCATGTCGAGCTGGGTGAATTCGGGTTGGCGGTCGGCGCGGAAATCCTCGTCGCGGTAGCAGCGGGCGATCTGGTAGTAGCGCTCCATCCCGGCCACCATCAGCAGCTGCTTGAACAGCTGCGGGCTCTGCGGCAGCGCGTAGAACGAGCCGGGATGCAACCGGGCCGGCACCAAGAAGTCGCGCGCGCCTTCCGGCGTCGAGCGGGTGATGGTCGGCGTCTCGATCTCCACGAACTCGTGGCGCGCCAGCACCGCACGAGCGGCGGCATTGACCCTGGAACGCAACCGAATTGCCGCCGCCGGGCCGTCGCGGCGCAGGTCGAGGTAGCGGTATTTCATCCGCAATTCCTCGCCCGCGGGCTCGTCAAGCTGAAACGGCAGGGGCGCGGATTCGCCCAGCACGGTCAGCGACGCCGCGTTGACCTCGATGTCGCCGGTGGCAATCTCCGGGTTGGCGTTGCCTTCGGGGCGGATTTCGACAACGCCGGCCACCGCGATACAGAACTCGGCGCGCAGCCGGTGCGCCTGTGCGAGCACGTCGGGGTCGCGGAACACCACCTGAGCGACGCCCGAGGAGTCCCGCAGATCGATAAAGATGACGCCGCCGTGGTCGCGGCGGCGAGCAACCCAGCCGGCCAGTGTCACCTGCTGCCCGGCGTCGCTTTCCCGTAGCGAACCAGCGGCGTGGCTGCGCAGCACAAACACTCCCCTTCACCCGGTTTGAATGACTGCCCAGTCTAGATTGGGTTCATCTCTCCCATCGCACTAGTCGGTCCCGGCGCCGTCGGCACGACCGTCGCCGCGCTGTTGCACGCGGCCGGACACCAGGTACTGCTGTGCGGCCACACTCCCCGCGACAGCATCGAATTGCGGCCCGACGGCGCAGATCCGATCGTGGTTCCCGGCCCGGTGCACACCGATCCCGCTGCGGTTTCCGGCCCGGTCTCCGATCCAGTCAAAGTGCTGATCCTGGCGGTCAAAGCCACCCAGAATGCAGCTGCGAGCGGTTGGCTGGCCCGGCTGTGCGACGAGCACACCGTGGTGGCCGTCCTGCAAAACGGTGTCGAACAGGTCGAGCAGATCCGGCCGCACTGTCCGTCCTCGGCAATAGTTCCCGCCAGCGTGTGGTTTGCGGCCGAGACCCAACCGGAAGGCTGGGTGCGCTTACGTGGTGAACCCGCGCTGATTCTGCCCGCGGGGGCCGCCGCCGAGACAATCGCCGAGCTGCTGCGCGGCGCCGGCTGCCGGGTGGACTGCGATCCCGACTTCACCACCGTGATCTGGCGCAAGCTCGTGGTCAATGCGCTGGCCGGATTCATGGTGTTGTCCGGGCGGCGGTCCGGAATGTTCCGCCGCGACGACATCGCGGCATTGTCTCGACGCTATGTCGCCGAGTGCTTGACGGTCGCGCGCGCCGAGGGGGCCCAGCTCGGCGAAGACGCAATTGACGAAATGGTCAACCTGTTCCGGTCGGCTCCCGAGGATATGACGACCTCGATGCTGTCCGACCGGGAAAGTCAGCGCTCGCTGGAATGGGATCTTCGCAACGGCGTGATCATCCGCAAGGCCCGCACCCACGGGCTGGCCGTTCCGATCAGCGAGGTGTTAGTCCCGCTGTTGGCGGCGGCCAGCGACGGACCTGGCTAGATCGGATTGCCCGCCTCCTCCTCTCGCCGCTCCGCGGCGAGCATCGTCACCGGGCTAATGTCTAGAGTCATGCACTCTTGCGAACCCGTCGACCTGAGCTTCATCGAGACCGCCCCCATTGTTTTCCGCAATAGCGTCGATCTTGCGATCACCCCCGAGCAGCTGTTCGAGGTGCTTGCCGACGCCGAGTCCTGGCCGCGCTGGGCGAAGGTGATCACCAAGGTGACCTGGACCAGTCCCGAGCCATACGGAGCCGGCACCACGCGCACTGTCGAGATGCGCGGGGGAATCGTCGGTGACGAGGAGTTCCTGACGTGGGAACCGTTCACGCACGTGGCTTTCCGGTTCAACAAATGCTCCACGCGAGCCGTCACCGCATTCGCCGAAGATTACCGAGTCGAGGTCATCCCGGGTGGCTGCCGGCTGACCTGGACCATGGCACAGCAGCCCGCCGGCCCGTCGCGGCTGGCGATGCGGGTATTCGCACCGGTCATCAACCTGGCGCTGCGCCAGTTTCTGAAAAACCTGCGCAGCTACACCGACGCCCGATTCGCCACTACGCAGCAGCGATAGGCTGGTTTTCTCGTCAAAGTGGGAGCGTTGCGATGACCTTCAACGAGGGTATGCAAATCGATACCAGCACCGCGTCGTCGTCGGGCGGCGGCGGCCGGCGCATCGCCATAGGCGGTGGCCTCGGTGGGCTCTTGGTGGTGGTGGTCGCGATGTTCCTCGGGGTCGATCCGGGGGGCATTATGAGTCAGGCGCCGGTCGACACCCACGGTGATGTGGCACCGGGCTTCGATCTGAACCAGTGCAAGACCGGAGCCGACGCCAACAAGTACGTGCAGTGCCGGGTGGTCGCCACCGGAAACTCCGTGGATGCGGTGTGGAAACAGCTATTGCCCAACCGCTACACACGGCCACACATGCGGCTGTTCAGCGGCCAGGTGAGCACCGGCTGCGGACCTGCCAGCAGCGAGGTCGGGCCGTTCTACTGCCCGGTGGACCAAACGGCATACTTCGACACCGACTTCTTCCAGGTTCTGGTCACCCAATTCGGTTCCAGCGGTGGACCATTCGCAGAAGAGTATGTGGTGGCTCATGAGTACGGCCACCACGTGCAGGACCTGATGGGGGTGCTCGGCCGCGCCCAGCAGGGTGCGCAGGGGGCCGGCGGCAACGGCGTGCGGACCGAACTGCAGGCCGACTGTTATGCCGGGGTCTGGGCGCACTACGCGTCGACGGTCAAGCAGGAGACTACCGGAGTGCCCTACCTGGAACCGTTGAGCGACAAGGACATCCAAGACGCCCTCTCGGCCGCGGCGTCAGTGGGCGATGATCGCATCCAGCAGCAGGTGACCGGGCGCACCAACCCCGAATCGTGGACGCACGGTTCGGCCGCGCAGCGACAGAAGTGGTTCACCGTCGGGTATCAGACCGGTGACCCGAACAAGTGCAACACCTTCGCCACAACCGACCTGGGGTAGGCGAGTTGCGCATCGACCACCCGATGACGGTTGGGACTGAGGAGTTCAACGCCGATCAGCATCGCTACTACGACTGGATGCGTCGAAACGCACCGGTCTACCGGGGGCGGCTGGCGCTGCGGCCACCCGACCAGGAGGTCTATTTCGTCTCGCGCTACCAAGACTGTCTGGATCTGGTCACCGATCCGCGGATCCGCCGAGTCCTGGACGGAGTGGCCGAAGACGAATCCTCGGTGGTGCCCAACGCGATTCGCATACTCACCGCGGGCACCATGGTCTACCAGGACGATCCCGAACACATGCGGCTGCGCAAGCTGGTCAGCCGGCCGTTCACCCCGCGGGCGATTGCCAGGCTGCGCAATCGAATCGAAGGCGTCACCCGCGCAGTGCTCGACGCGCTGGAACCCGGACTGGGCATTGACCTGCAGCAGGCCTATGCCTTGCCGATCCCAACCGCGGTGATCAGCAACGTGGTCGGCATACCCGAGCCAGACCGGCCCAGGTTTTACACCTACATCGACCTGCTCTTCGAGGTGATGTTAAGCGGCGGCGTCGACAGTGCCGCTGCGCGGATGGACGACTTTGTCGACTACCTGACCAACCTGGTCGAGCGGCGCCGAGCCGACCCCGGCGCCGATCTCATAACCGGGTTGATCCAGGCCAACGAGGACGGTGAGAGCCTGTCCGACAACGAAATCGTCGCCATGGTGTTCCTGCTCATCACCGGCGACTACCAAACCACGCCCAACCTGATCACCAACGGCGTGGCCACTCTGCTCGCCCACCCGGACCAACTGAGCCTGTTGCAACGGCGCCCCGAACTGATCGAAGGCGCCGTCGAAGAAATCCTGCGCTACACCGGCACCGTCGGAAGCACCGAGGCGACCTGTTTCGCCGCCGAGGACATCACGCTGCACGGTGTCACCATCCCGCGCGGCGGAATGGTGACACCTCTGCTTGTCTCGGCCAATCGCGACGCTGCCGAGTTCGACGAACCCGACCGATTCGACATCACCCGCAGCCCGAACCGCCACCTCGCCTTCAGCAGGGGTAGTCACTTCTGTCTGGGCTCGCACCTGGCGCGCCTGGAAACCCAGATCGCGATCTCCAACCTCATCGGCCGCTTCCCCAACCTGAAACTCGCTATCGCCCCGGAGGAATTACGCCTACAACCGATCCCGCTGCTCAACCGCTTCGAGGAAGTGTTGGTCGTCCTAGGCGCCGGTCAATAAGCCCTGCAACTCGGCACGCCCTTGCTCGTCCAGCGGCAGCAGGGGCGGCCGCGGATCCCCGACCGGGAAACCAAGCAGATCCAGCCCGGCCTTGACCGTGGTGGCCAGTCCGCCCGCGACGATGAACTGCAGCAGCGGCTTGAGATCGTCGTATTGGGCCCCCGCCTTCTCGAGATCGCCGGCCCGCACCGCTTCATAGAGGTCGATGCATGGCTGCGGCCTCAGATTGGGTGCCGCGGTGCACCATCCAGACGCACCGGCCTTCAGCGCCTCGAGCACCAATGGGTTGCTGCCGTTGTAGAAGGGCAACTGGCCGCCGCTGAGTTCGGTAATGCGTTGCATGCGGGACAAGTCGCCGGTGGATTCCTTGACCATGGTGACGGCGTCAATGGTCTCGAACATGGTGACCAGCAGTTCGGGGCTCATGTCCACGCCGCTGGTAGCCGGATTGTTGTAGGCCATGATCGGTATGTCGATCGCCTCGCCGATGCTGCGGTAGTGCTGGACGATCTCGCGCTCAGTGAGCTTCCAATACGACACCGGCAGAATCATCACCGCGTCGGCACCGGCCTGCTGCGCATACTGGGCGCGCCGAATTGCCTTGGCAGTAGTCACATCTGACACGCCGACGATCACCGGCAGCCGGCCCGCCACCGTCGCGATCGTGGTGTCGACCACCGTGTCGAATTCCGGCTCCTCGAGATACGCCAATTCGCCGGTGCTGCCAAGCGGGGCAATCGCGTGGACACCGGAAGACACGAGCCGCTCGACGAGTGCGGCCAGCCGCGTGGTGTCGATGCCGTTGTCGACGAACGGGGTGATCGGATAGGCGATGACGCCGTGGATTTTGGGCACTGCGGCTCCTCGAATCTAGTTGGTGAGCGCGTCGGGATGCCGGGCCAGGGCACGACGGGCGTAATAGGCGAAGTTCGCCCTGCTGCGCGCGGGCGTCAGCGTCCAGTCATGGGCCTCACGCGCAAGTTCTTCCGGGAGTTCTTTGACGGTGCCAGCAGCCATGGCCGCCAGTTGCAGCTTTGCCGCGCGCTCGATGAGCACCGCAAGCGAGCACGCCTCCTCGATGCTGGCGCCGGCCACAACCTGGCCGTGGTGCGCCAGCAGGACCGCCTTCTTGTCGCCGAGTGCTGCCGTGATGATCTCCCCCTCCTCGTTGCCGACCGGCACACCGGGCCAGGCGGCAAGAAACGCACAGTCGTCGTAGAGCGGTGTGGTGTCCATGTGGGACACGATCAACGGCACCTCCAGCATCGACAGTGCCGCCACGTGGAAGGGGTGAGTGTGCACGATGCAGTGCACATCGGGGCGTGCGCGATAGATCCAGCTGTGAAAACGGTTGGCGGGGTTGGACATTCCCGAGCCGTCGAGCACATTGAGGTCCTCGTCGACCAGCAGCAGATTGTCTTCGGTGATCTCGTCGAACCCGAGACCCAGCCGCTGGGTGTAGTAGGTCCCGGCCTTCTCGGCCCGGGCGGTGATTTGGCCGGCCAAGCCGGAGTCGTGTCCGGCATCGAACAACGCACGACAAGTCAGCGCTAGCTTCTGGCGGATGGTGAGCTGCGAATCGGCTGCCTCGGCGGAAAGCCGTTCTTGGGCCCGACGCATCAATTCGGATTTCGAGACGGTGAAACTGGTCGCCATGTGACACACTAGTAGCACTATAGGAAACTTTGTGTCCTAGGAGCTGCGGTGACAGCACTGCTGCGGGCGGTCCGCAGGCAACGCGGCCTCACCTTGGAGAAACTCGCCGAACAGGCAGGGCTGACCAAGAGCTACTTGTCCAAGATCGAGCGCGGGCAAAGCACGCCGTCGATAGCGGTGGCGCTCAAGGTCGCGCGCGCACTCGACGTCGATGTCGGGCGACTATTTTCCGACGACGCAGCCGAGGAGAAGATCACCGTCGACCGGGCCCAGCAATCCGGTAGCGAGCGCTACCGAGCGCTGGCATCAACACTCCTTGGAAAATCCATGTCGCCGTTCGTGGTTCGACCAACGGTCCACCACTCCGAGGATCCGCATCCCGAGCACGCAGGCCAGGAGTTCGTGTTCGTGCACGCCGGCAGTGTCGAGCTCGACTACGGGGACCAGACCCTCACGCTCGACACCGGTGACAGCGCCTATTTCGACGCATCGGTGAGCCACAAGCTAAGAGCGCTCGGGGCCGCGCCGGCTGAAGTGATCGTCGTCACCCACAACGAACACCGCACCCGCTGAAGGCACTTACGATCGGGGGGACCATTCGTGTCCCCCGATCGGAGGACACGAATGGCGTCCGCCCGGGGGATTCCCATCACGTCGAAACATAACGATCATTTGATTGATTACCGCGGACGACGCGGAACAAAAGAGCGATGCGGAACAAAAGTTGAGGAGGCGGACATGTCCCACGAGATCTTGTTCAACGCAGACGAAACGACGTACTCGTTGATCTCATTCATCGTCGACGACATCGCGGATTGAGAACGAATCACCCGGGTCGGCCTCGCCGGCCCGCGTGATTCGCGCGGCCACCGAAGTTCTCTCCCAGGCCACATTGATGGCAGGTGGATGGCATGATGCCCATCAACATGGACGAGCACCCGGTGAGCCCGGCAGCCAGCCCGGTAGCGAAAGATGGCAGCCTGATCGAGATCTATCGTCGGGTGCCGGGGACGGCCGAGGTCGACATCATCGCGGCGCTGCTCGAGCCGAGCAGCACGGTGTTGGACCTCGGAGCCGGCGCCGGGCGGATCGCCGACCCGCTGGCCGAACTCGGCCACCAAGTTACCGCGGTGGACGACTCGACCGACATGCTCGCCCATGTTCAGCACGCCCGCACCATCCGATCCAGCATCGAGAAGTTGCGACTAGGCGAGAAATTCGACGCCGTCCTGCTGTGCAGCAGTCTGCTCAACTATCCGGGTACGGAATTGCGCCGCGACATGTTGGCCACAGTCGCACACCATCTCAAGCCGACCGGAAAAGCCATCATCCAGTGGAGATCACCGCATTGGTTCACCCAATGGCCGCGGGGCACCTACCACCGGACCGTAGGCACGATGCGCCAGACCATGACCATCCTCACCAACGAGGCCGGGTTTGTCGCTGGCGAATTCACAATGGAGGACGACGAAGGCAAGCTGACCCAACAGTTTCAAGCGCATCGGGTCAGCGGCGAGGAACTCAAATCCCTACTCGACCAGGTCGGCCTGCGGCTGGACACCGACGATCCGGAAGCCAACGAATGGCTCGAAGCATCACTGGCGCACTGACTGGTATGTGACCTGGTATATGACGCTGTCCGATCGCGCCGGCTACCAGGGCCGCGTCGAGCACGTCACGCCGGTGGTGGCGTTTTGTGTCACTCCCACCGGGCCGTCGACGGCGATTTCGCAATGCAGTCCGGCAACCGCACCCGAGCTAAAATCGGGCATTTTGCCCCCGCCGCTGGCGGCGACGAACGCCCACTGGTTCGGGTTAGCCAGTGTGGCGGTGTAAACCAACGGCTGGTCGGGAGTGAACGCCGTCTGCACGGTGCTCAGGTACTGCGACGAGTTGGCGTTGAAGGCCGCTTGGCTGGGCGGGTCGCTGTTGATGTACCGGACGTTGCCGGTGAGGTTGCCGGTGCTGGTGATCGTGTAGGTCACCTGGTGGCCGGCCGGATCCGCATGTGCAGCCGCGGGAGTGAGCACGAAGGTTCCCGCAACCACCAAAGCCCAGACTGCGCTTGCCATTGTTCGCACGTTCGTCATATCGAAAACGCTACCGGATTCGTTACCCGCCGAATTTGACGCAAAAGTCCCTAACGATGCACCCAATCCTTACGATGCGCTTGTGCCCACAGCATTCGTGTTGTCCGGGGGCGCCAGCCTCGGCGCGATTCACGTTGGGATGCTGCTCGCCCTGGCCGACGAAGGGATAACTCCGGACCTCATCGTCGGCACGTCCGTTGGTGCGGTCAACGGCGGCTGGATCGCGTCGCGGCCCGATGCCGCCGGAATTCGCGGGCTCGCCGACCTGTGGATCTCGTTGACGCGCAAAGACATCTTCCCCACCCACCCGATCGCAGGGGCGCTGGGGATGCTCGGTCGCCGGACGCACCTGGTACCCAACAGCGGTTTGCGCCGGGTGCTGGCGGACAACCTTGAATTCACCCGACTCGAGGATGCACCGATCCCGCTGCATGTCGTGGCCACCGACGTGGTATCGGGCACCGATGTTCTGCTGTCGTCAGGAAACGCGGTCGACGCTATCGCGGCCAGCGCGGCCATCCCCGGCGTATTTCCTCCGGTGAGCATCGACGGGCGCGACTTCATGGACGGCGGCGTCGTGAACAACACCCCGGTGTCGCATGCCGTCGCGCTTGGCGCCGACCGAGTCTGGGTGCTGCCGACCGGCTACTCGTGCGACCTACCCGCGTCACCAAAGACGGCAATGAACATGGCGCTGCACGCGATGACCATTGCCGTCAATCATCGCCTCGCGGTCGACGTCGCCCGCTTTGAGCAAGCCGTCGACCTGCGCGTTATCCGGCCGCTCTGTCCAGTGGCCATCTCCGGGGTGGACTTCTCGCACGCCGCATCGTTGATCGAGCGCTCGCATGCGGCGACCCGCTCCTGGTTGGCCGCCAACCCTCCGGCGGTTGGCCAGGCCGAATTGCTGGAGCCGCATCGCCATTAGGGCCCACCGAGCCGGGGGCCGTTTACCGCCGGGTAAACCGGCGCCGGTATGAAGGACAGGTGAGCGACGTCAACCCGATCATCAGCCGCCGGAGGTTGCTGACGACGGGCGCCGCGTCCGCCATTGTTGGCACGGGAGTCGGAGTGGGCGGGGCTTCGCTGTTGTGGTCGCAGCCACGCGGACCCGCGGTCTGGTACCAGCCCGATCGAAGTGGCGCGCCGCCGGTAGGCGGTCTGCATCTGCAATTCGGCCGCAACGCCAGCACCGAGGTCGTGGTGTCTTGGCATACCACCGAAGCCGTCCGCAATCCGCGCGTGATGCTGGGCGCGCCGACGTCGGGCTTTGGTCGGACCATCACGGCCGAAACCCGAACCTACCGGGATGCGAAGTCCAACACAGAGATTCGCGTCAACCACGCCCGCTTGACCAACCTGACCCCGGACACCGACTATGTGTATGCCGCTGTGCACGACGGCACTAACCCGGAGCTGGGAACCGTACGGACCGCGCCGTTAGGGCGAAAGCCACTGCGATTTACCAGCTTTGGCGATCAAGGTACCCCGTCTCTAGGCAAGTTGGTCGACGGCAAATATGTCAGCGACAGCAATGGGACACCCGGGTCCGGCGATACCACGATCGCGATCGAACGGATGGCTCCGCTGTTCAACCTGGTCAACGGGGACCTGTGCTACGCCAACCTCGCGCAGGACCGGATACGCACCTGGTCGGACTGGTTCGACAACAACACCCGCTCGGCGCGTTATCGGCCATGGATGCCGGCGGCGGGCAACCACGAGAATGAATTGGGTAACGGGCCAATCGGTTACGGCGCCTACCAGACCTACTTCGCCGTACCTGATTCGGGATCCAGGCAGGAACTGCGTGGCCTGTGGTACTCGTTTACCGCCGGCTCAGTCCGCGTTATCAGTTTGAACAACGATGACGTGTGCTACCAGGACGGCGGCAATTCCTACGTGCATGGGTACTCCGCAGGCGAGCAAAAGCGTTGGCTGCAAGCCGAACTCGCTGAAGCGCGGCGCGACCCGTCGGTCGACTGGGTCGTCGTCTGCATGCATCAAACGGCAATCTCAACCGGCGAACGCGGCAACTCCAACGGTGCCGATCTCGGGATCCGCCAGGAATGGCTGCCGCTGTTCGACCAGTTCGGGGTCGATCTGGTGGTCTGCGGCCACGAACACCACTACGAACGATCACATCCATTGCGCGGAACGCTGGATACCGCAACCCGAACGCCGATGCCCGCCGACACCCGCACCGACCTTGTCGACGCCACGCGGGGAACGGTCCACCTCGTGATCGGCGGTGGCGGGACAGCCAATCCCACCAACGCATTGCTGTTCGCTCAGCCCCGATGCCGCGTGATCACCGGCGTCGGCGATGTCGACCCCGCGACCGGACGCAGACCATCGATCCGCGTGGTGGAGGATGCACCGTGGTCGGCGTTCCGCGACCGCGATAATCCATACGGCTTCGGGGTTTTCGATGTCGACCCGGGTCAGCCGGGCGGCAACACATCGATCAAGGCTACGTACTACGCGGTGACTGGGCCGTTCGGCGGAGTGACGATGATCGATCAGTTCACCCTGACCAAACCGCGCGGCGGTACGTCTGGTTAGGCCACAAGAGGATTGACGGGCCGATCGCGTTGTGGCCCTAAGTAATTCGACGTACCGACCGGTGAGGAGCCTGTTCCGCGACGCGCTAGGCCCCCGACGGGGGGACATCGGGCTACTCCCATCGGTGGACCACATTTCCGACCGATCGTGGGATGGCGACTCCTCCGGGCCGCATGCACCATGGAACAGATACCCGATGTTGCCCAACGCTGCTGGTTAACGGCGCGTAGCACATCAGGTGCTGTTCTAATCAGGGGGAGGAGAAGACGCTTTCGTTCCTTATCTTCGTCGCCGGCGAAGTCGCCATGTGGAGATCTGGAACACCTGACCGTCCAGGTAGGTAGCAGTGCCCAGACTGCGCCATAGGGTGCCCAAGCGTTAACCCATCATGCACACGACAGCCAAACAGCACGCCCACGCGGCCACGTTGGACCCGGCGACGTTGGCGGCCGACTCCGTCGCCGATCAATTGGCCCTCGTAGCCGATCGGCTGCACGAAATCCTCATCACTGGCGGCGCTTTCGACGCCATCTACCGCCATGTCCTCGCGGCCCCCGGCAAGCGGATCCGGGCCGGCCTGGGGCTGGCCTGTACCCGCCTGCTGCCAATGGCCGCCGCTGTGCCGCTGTTCGACGCCGTCGACCTGGCTTGTGCGATCGAGATGTTCCATGAGGCATCGCTGATGCACGACGACGTCTGTGACGGGTCGCTGCAACGGCGCGACGCGGCGTCGGTGCCGGCCGCGTTCGGCGTCCGGGTCGCCGCGCGGGCCGGATTTCATCTGGCGGGCACCGCTTTACAGATACTCGCTCGGGTGTTGTCCGACAACCCGGCGGTGTTCGCGCGACTCGGCGATGCGGCCGGCGTCAGCTACCTCGACCGGCTCTCGGACCTGTCCTTCGGCCAGCTCGTCGAGACCCTGCCACCGGCCATCAACGCGTCCGCCCTGCGCCGGCACTATCGACTCGTGGCCGGCGCGAAGACCGGCACCCTGTTTCGGTTGGCCTGCTCGTACGGCGGCACGGCGGGCGGCGTAGACCCGGATCGGCTGCGCGCCCTGATGCGGTACGCCGACCAACTCGCCTTGGCATTCCAGATCATGGACGACGTGCGCGACGTCGAGGGTGGCGCCGTGCTGGGCAAGAAGGCCTGCGGCGACCTCGAGCGGCGGATCCCGACCTGGCCGGTGATCGAATGGCTGGCCATGCGGCCGGGCGCTCGTGAGATGTGGTTCTCGGGGCAGACATCTAGCGCCGCACTGCAGGCCGACCTGGTGCACAGTGGAGCCACCCGGGCAGCCCGCGCCGTCGCTATCGAGGCCGCCGAGAACGCCAGCCGGACGTTGGGCGTGTTTCCGCCCTCGCCTGCGCGTGAGCACCTGCACGAACTGTCGGTGCGGGTGGTCTCTCGATGAGCGGCTGGCGGATCGGCACCCTGGCGTACGGGCTGCGGCAGCTGCGCCGCGGACCAGGCCTTGCCGCGATGCGGGCGGCACGGTCACCGGATCAGCTGGCCCGACGGGCGCTGGTTCCTGCGGGCCGGAACCTGGGCATCGCAATCGGCTTCCTACCCGCGCACCTACGGGCGGAGGCCACCGCCGCCCTGCTGGCCTGCCGGGTGCTCGACGCCTACGAAGACCTCATCGACCGCCAGCGAGCCACAGACGCCGTACTGGCGGCGGCGAGCTATCTGAGCGGAGCCGCCGACTCCCCTCCACCGCCGCCCTGCGCGGTCGCCGTCCGCGACAGTGAAGCCGTCGACCTGGTGCTGGCCGCACGCATCCGCGACGTTCGGGCGATGCTGTCGGCGCTGCCCTGCGAGGGACAGCAACGGGTAGGCCAGCTGCTGGTCGACCTCGGCCGCGTGATGGCCCGCAACCTCGAGGCACCGCTGCCGCGGACCGGCTACGGCGAGGGCGTGCTCGGGCGGGTGGCGCGCTACGCCTGCTCGCTGGTCGCCGAAGGTGCCTTCACGGAGGCGGATTGGGCCGATCTGACCGAGCTGGCCGGATGCGTCGGCGTCGCCGCCCAACTGGCCAACGACTTGCGCGACGGCGAGCTGGCGCTCTACGACACCGGCGACCGTGCGGAATTGACGCGTGCGGTGATGCTGCGGCTGCTGGTCCCCGCGCTGGGCAGCTTCGCCCTGCTGGCCCGTCTCGGCCCGCGCACACCCAGCCGCGGCGCCCGGACGGCGATGGCCTACATGACCATCACAACGACCGCCTTCTTGTGCCGCGCGGTTGGGGCACCCGCGCCCTACCGTCGCCGGCTGCGGCTGGGTGCGGCCGTGCTGGCCGCCCGCTCACCCGTGCACTGGTCCGCGATGCTGCAGCGTGTGCGGCGTGCCGCCGACGGGGCGGTCCACCGGCTGCTCGACGCGTCGTCGGATCTCGCTGTACCCGGGTCGGCCCCGGCTGCGGAGGTACTCGGTCTGGGCGACTCTGGCGCGCTGCCACCCTCGATGGCGCCGCTGATCGTCGACGTCACCTTCGCCCTTGTGGCGGCCCTGCCGGAAGAACCGCTGAGCGGCAAGCTGCCCGGCCATGACAAGCGCCGGATGATGATCGCCGATCATCTCGCCTTCGGCGCCGTGGAGCGATTGCGCCCCCGTGACACCGAATCGATGAACGCCCTCGCCACACAATTCCAACTCGCTGCCCTCGACACCACTAGCCCGGGAATCTACCCATGACAACCGCTTCAACCGTCCCCGGCACC
Organism: Mycobacterium simulans; assembly: GCF_900232995.1. Taxonomy (GTDB): domain Bacteria; phylum Actinomycetota; class Actinomycetes; order Mycobacteriales; family Mycobacteriaceae; genus Mycobacterium; species Mycobacterium simulans. Next base: position 673,264 of record NZ_OCVX01000007.1, on the reverse strand, counting down.
GCGACACTCGACGCGTCCGCCCATCAAATGCCGTTCAGCCGCCGGGTACTCAAGCTCGAACACCCGGCGAATGTCGGTCCGCTGCTGCACATCGCGTGCTGGATCGGCCTGCTGGCCTTCGGCCTGTTCGTGCCGGCCGCCACGAACTGGTATCTGGCGGTGCCGCTGATCGCAACGCTGTCGCTGCTCAACTTCTCGGTCACCATCGGCGTCCTGCACATGCACACCCATCGACCGCTGTTCGTCTCGCGGCGGGCCAACCGCGTGGTCGACCTGCTGTGCTGCATGCCCGCCGCGCTGACGGCAGCCGACATGCACGAGGTGCACGTCATCAACCACCACCGATTCGATGACGGGCCGGGAGACATTACCTCCACGCAGGGGCGCGAACGAGGGCTGCGCGCCGTCTGGTACTGGATGCGGTACAGCTCCATCGTCAAGAACCACACCGCGCGAACGGTTTTCGCAGCCAACCCGTCGGCGAGTCGGCGAAAGCGGCGTTACCAGTTCATATTCGACTTCACGCTGATCTGCGCGCTGATCTGGACCACCTTTTTCACCACCGACCCCGTCCGGTTCACGCTCTTCTACTGGATCCCCTTCCTGGTGACCCAGGCAACCTCCGGGTACTTCGCCTGGCTGACCCACGCCCCGGCTCGAGCGTTCGACAATGACCCGAGCAAATCGTTGAACACGGTGGGCAACTGGCTCAATTTCTTCATCTTCAATCAGGGCTACCACAGCGTGCACCACCGCTATCCCGGCATCCACTGGAGCCAGATCCCCGACAAGCTGGACTTCATGCGGCAAGTCGAGCCCGACGTCATCGTGCCGTACTGGATGACCCTCACCTCGGCCTGGCGCTTGTTCGTGCCGGGAGGCTTCCTCGACGCGCCCCACGGCGAGCGGTGGAAGGCCAAACTAGAGAAGCGAATTGAGCAGGGTACCGTCCGCTCCCGCTACCTCCCGTGGTTCGCATGGATCTGATCACCTCGCACCAGGTGCGGGGCCTGCTGTCGGACCGTCGCCGGCTCGTGCCGTTCCTGCTGGCCTTCGCCGGATACGCCTTCGCCGGGGTGACCGTGCCGCTGTTGCTGCTGTTCGCCGGGAGCTGGTGGCTGCCCAAGTCGGTCGACGTGGGTAGCCATCTGCCGACCGGGCCTTCGGTTGTGGTCGACGTGTTGCTACTGGCGCTGTTCGGCCTGCAGCACTCCGGCATGGCGCGGCCCGCGGTCAAGGCTTTCGTTGCCCGCCGGGCGCCCCAAGCCCTTGAGCGCACGGTCTACATCGTCGTGACCTGCCTGGCTGTTTGGGTGCTCTGCCTAGGCTGGCAGCCACTGCCGCAGCGGATCTGGGCGGCCGACGGCATCTTCGCTAGGGTTCTCGACGCCGGGTTCTGGTTGGGCTTCGTATTGGTCTACGTGGCCACCTTGCTGCTGAATCACTTCCGCTTACTCGGCATCAGTCAGGCCTACCGCCGCTACGTGATCGGGTCTGCGGACACCTCCGCTGACCGGCTGCAAGTACACGGGCCCTACCGCCTGGTGCGCCATCCGCTGATGACCGGCCTCTTGCTCTGCTTCTGGTGCGCGAGCACGTTCACAGTCGGGCATCTGCTGTGGGCGGCGGGATTGACGGGCTACATCCTGCTGGGCACGTTCTTAGAGGAACGTGACCTGGTCGCTCGGTTTGGCGCGGCCTACCGCAGCTACGCCACCCAGGTGCCCGCCTTCATCCCGTCGGTGCTCCGAGTAGTGCGCCGCCGCCCAGTTTGGCTGGTCCACGATGGTCTCGCTTGACCAGCAGCGTCGCGGTCCGTGGGACGCAGTCGCACGGTTCGCCAGCCGCTACGCGTTGGTCGTCATCGGACTCTGGATCGTTGCCGCCGGGCTGGGCACTCTCTTGGTGCCACCGGTGGAGAGCACGGCCCGGGTCCATGCCCGAGGGTTCCTCCCCCCGGACGCGCCGGTGAATATCGCGGGCGCCCGAATGGGCGCACAATTCCGTGACGGGGCGGGGGCCAACCTCAACTACCTGGTGCTGGAAAGCGACCACCGGCTCGGCCCGCCCGAGCGCGCCTTCCACGACCAGCTGTTGGCCAAACTTCGTGCCGATCACGCGCATGTGGAGTCGGCCACGGACCTGTGGTCAGACCCGGTGACCGCCCGGGCCGCGCTGAGCGACGACGGCAAGGCTGCGTACACCATGCTGCGGCTAACGGGGGATCTTGGGGCCGGACGGGCGAACGCAGCATTGGATGAGGTGCGGCGAATCGTCGCGAGCCAGCCCGCTCCACCTGGGCTGCATGCGTACGTCACCGGCCCAGGTGCGACCATTGCCGACGAACTCAGCGCGGTTGACCGGCAAATGCTCCTGATGACCTGCGTGACAGTCGTTCTCATCGCCCTGCTGCTCCTGGCGGTGTACCGTTCGGTGACCACCGCCGCGATTCCACTACTGACTGTGGGACTCGCCCTTGGGGTGGCCCGATCGATAGTCTCCATCCTTGGCGAGCGCGACGTGTTCGAAGTATCCATCTTCTCGGTGGCGCTGCTGGGCGCCGTGGTGCTCGGCGGAGCCACCGACTATGGAATCTTTCTGATCGGGCGCTATCACGAGGCGCGGCGCGACGGCGCTAGCCACGAGCGGGCGCTGTGCGCCGCGAATCGCAGCGTCGCGCCGGTTATCGTGGCCTCTGCACTCACCGTCGCCGCAGCCCTGTCGTGCCTGACATTTGCCAAAGTCGGGATGTTACGCAGCGCCGGGTTACCTTGTGCCATAGGAATTCTCACCGGGATGCTGGCATCACTTACCTTGTTGCCGGCCCTGATTGCCCTCGCGGGGCGATACGGCCTCGCGCAACCGCGCCGACTGAACCCGCGGACTGTGCGCCGCTGGCGGCGCGTGGGCACAATGGTGGCGCGATGGCCAGGCCCCCCGCTCGTGGCCTCGGCTCTCGTGCTGGCGATCTGTGCGTTCCCCCTCGCCGGGTTGCGGCTCGGGTTCGACGAGCTTGCCGCGCAACCAGATTCGACGCATGCTAACCGGGGCTATCAAGCCATGGACCGCCACTTCCCGCCGAATCGGCTGCTGCCGGAGGTCGTGTCCATCCAGGCCGATCACGATCTGCGCAATCCCGCTGGCGTCATCGCCGTCGAGCGAGTGACCCGCAAGCTCATGGAGATCCCGGGGCTCACCATGGTCCAATCCGCTTCCCGCCCAGCGGGTTCGGTTCCCGAGCAGGCCACGTTCAGCAGCCAGGCGGGAGCAATTGGCGACCAGCTCGACGACGGGATTGCCAAACTGGACGAGCGCCTTACCGCGGTCAACCGGCTTGCACCGATTCTCACCCAGTTCTCGACGGCGCTATCGCGGCTGCAGGTGGGGCTATCGAGTGGCGTGAACGGCCTGGGCGATCTCAATTCCGATGCTGACCTCATGGGATCCGGAATGCGGCAGCTCCAGGACACTGTGGTGCAGGTGTCCAGCAACCTGGACCCACTACGGGATTTCACCAACGGCAATCCCAATTGCCCGAACGACCCGATCTGCTCACTGGTGCTCAAGATCGTCGAACCGATGGATTCCCTTGTAGCGGCGACGGATTCACTCACAAAGGGCGCATCAGGATTGAGCGTGAGCACGTCTGGCATTGCCAAGGCACTTGCCAATGCCGACCAATCGGTAGGAACAATGCGCACCCTCGTGGCGCAGCTCAGCTCGATGACCGCACAACTCACCGAGGCCGTCGGAGATACCCGCACCACGTTCTCCGGTCTCACCGAATACCTCCGAGACGTACGGCGCGACTTCCAGGGCAGCGGCGAGGGTGGGTACTACCTGCCGCAACGAGCCTGGGATGACCCTGGCTTCCGACGAGCGGCCGACCTGTACTTCGCTCCAGGTGGCCAGGTGACACGGATCTTGGTTTATGGGGACGGAAAGGTTTTCGGTGCCGACGGTGCCCGCAGGTCGCCGCAAATCGTCACGGCTGTGCACGAGGCAACAAAGGAAGGCACCCTCGCGAGAAGCACCGTGGATATCACCGGTTTTGGGACCGGGACCGCCGAGTTGCGCGGGTACGTCAGCAACGACTTCCTGTCACTGGCCGCGGTGGCGCTCGCGTTGGTGTTCCTCATCGTGCTCGTGATGCTGCGAAGTCCGGTCGCCGCGGCGGCGGTGATCGGAACGGTCGTCGCATCGTACCTATCGGCGTTGGGTATCAGCACTCTCATCTGGCGTGACGTGCTGGGCCGAGATCTGCATTGGGCCGTGCCGTCTATGGCCCTCATCGCGCTGGTGGCGGTGGGCGCCGACTACAACCTCCTGCTGACCATGCGCATGCGCGAAGAGGCGTTTTCCCAGACGCGAGGCCGGACGGGATTGCGCACTGCGATGATCCGCGCCTTCGGGGGCACCGGTGGTGTGGTCACCACCGCGGGAATCGTCTTCGGAATCACCATGTTGGCGATGCTGTCCAGCGATGTGCTCGCCATCGAGCAGGTCGGCTCCACCATTGGGGCCGGGCTCATCATCGACACGCTTGTGGTGCGCACCTTCATGGTGCCCGGCATTGCAGGGCTGCTGGGCCGGTGGTTCTGGTGGTCGCCGCCGGCTTTCCTGCTCGGACCGCTGGCCAAGCGGCGCGCCGACGTACTACCACTCAAAACAAGGTGGGCTGGCTGGGCGTTGCCGCCGCTGCATTCACCGGCGGCGCCGGGCGATGATCGGCTGCCAGCCGATAGTTTGCAATCAGCGGCGCCACCCGCTGCCGCAACATCTCGCGGTAGCTGGGCGGCAGATATGCTCCGCGCCGGTACATTTCGCGGTACTTGGCGACGAGTTCGGGATGCGCGCGCGCCAGCCAGGACATGAACCAGCCGCGCGTCGAACCCCGTAGATGCAGGCCGAACACCGTCACCCCGGTGGCACCGGCGGCGGCGATCTGGCCAATCAGCCGATCGAGGTGCTCGATTGAGTCAGTGAGATATGGCAGCACCGGCGCGACCATCACGTGACAGTCCAGGCCGGCGTTGCGGATCGCCTTGATCAGCCCTAGACGCGCCTGCGGTGTCGGCGTGCCGGGCTCGACGTCGCGGTGCAGCTTTGCGTCGGCTACGGCGAGCGATACCGCCACCGACACCGAGACCTGTTGCGCCGCACCGGCGATCAGCGGCAGGTCGCGGCGCAGCAGGGTTCCCTTGGTCAAGATGGAGAACGGCGTACCGGATCCGGCGAGCGCACCGATGATGCCTGGCATCAGCGCGTAACGACCCTCGGCGCGCTGGTACGGGTCGGTGTTAGTGCCCAGTGCCACGGTCTCACGCCGCCAGGATGGCCGTCGTAGCTCGCGGTGCAGGACTTCGGCGACGTTGGTCTTGACGACGATCTGGGTGTCGAAGTCGTGGCCTGGATTGAAGTCCAGGTATTCGTGGGTGGGACGGGCGAAGCAGTAGCGGCAGGCGTGCGAGCAGCCGCGATAGCCGTTGACCGTGTATCGAAACGGTAGGGCGGCCACGTCGGGAATCTTGTTCAGCGCGGACTTGCACAGCACCTCGTGGAAGGTGATGCCTTCGAAATGCGGGACGCGGACACTTCGTACAAAACCGATCCGTTGCAAGCCCGGTAGCGCTCCGTCGTCGACGGGAACTCCGTCGACTGCGACGGCCTGACCAGCCCAGCGCATACTTTCTATTCGAACAATAGTTCGATAACATGTCAAGCTGTGCCGGCCCCTCATGGGTCGTCGCCCGCTAGCAGATCCTCGGGATGGTGGAAAGTGTTCGTTCGCGGTTGTCCGCGGTCGAGGTGGGGTGGCGGAGTCCATTCGGTGTCGCTGTTGGCGTTTTTGCGGGTGGTCCAGCCCTTTTCTGCCAGCGGGTGATGGCTGCCGCAGGCCAGGGTGAGGTCGTTGACGTCGGTGGTACCGCACTGCGCGTAGGGGGTGCAGTGGTGCACCTGGCAGTAGTAGCCCGGCACATCGCAGCCCGGTGCGGTGCAGCCACGTTCCTTGGCGTACAAGACAATTCGCTGTCCCGGTGATGCCAGCCGCTTCGTGTGATACAACGCGATCGCTTTGCCCTTGTCGAAGATCGCTAAGTAATGGTGCGCGTGGCGGCCCAGGCGGATCACCTCGCTCATGGGCAAGAGGGTGCCCCCGCCGGTCAGGCCCCGGCCGGCGGCTTTTTCCAGCTCTTGCAGCGTGGTGGTCACAATGATCGAGGCCGGTAGCCCGTTGTGCTGACCCAGCTCCCCTGAGGCCAGCAACGCTCGTAGCCCGGCCAGCAGGCCGTCATGGATTCTTTGGGCCTGGCTGCGGGTGTCGCGGCGCACCGCCTCCTCCGAGGCCTGCCCGTCCACGCACGGCGTCTCATCGGCGGGGTTGCACATGCCCGGGGCGGCCAGCTTGGCCAACACGGCTTCCAGGGTGGCCCGCAGCTCGGGGGTGAGCAGCCCGCTAAGGCGTGACATGCCGTCGAATCCCTGGTTACCGATGGTGATCCCGCGCCGGCGGGCCCGGTCGTCGTCGGTGTAGGTGCCATCGGGGTTGAGGCAATCCATGAGCACCCGGGCGTATTTGGCCACCTGGTCGGGCCGATACAGGCTGGCCTTGTGTGCCAGGTCGGCTTCGGCGGCCTCGCGGGTGAACAGGTCCACCGCGTCGGGCAACCGCTTAAAGAACCCGCGGATCACCTTGACATGCTCCCCGCCGAGCAGCCCATCCCGCTGCGCCCTAGCGGTACCGGACAGCCGCGGCGGCAACGGCTCACCCGTCAACGCCCGCCGCTGGCCGAGGTCTTCGGCTTCGGCGATGCGCCGGCTGGCTTCTTTCTTGGTGATGCGCAGCCGCTCGGCCAACGCCGCAGGCAACTTTCCCCCCAGCTCTTCCTCGCTGGATTGTTCGGCGAGCTGGTTGATCAACGCGTGCCCGGGCACCGGCAGCCGCCGCGCGATCCGTTCCAGTCGTTCCAGCAACGCTAACCGCTCCGGGGTGGTCAACACCTCAAACGTCAACCCACACAACCGATCCAGCCCGGCATCGAGCGCGTCGAAGACCTCAACGATCTCCTCACGCGTACCCGAACCCATGCCCGCATACTATGAGCACCCACCGACAGAAATCCTCGCGCTGAAACCACTGAAACTAAAGTGACACAAGTGATTTCGCAATTGCCCGCTACGCACTCAACAGCGAAAGCACCTCAGTAACAACCGAATCCAAAGGAACCGACACCTGCTCGCCGGTCGCCAGATTCTTCACGCCAACACTGCCGGCCTCGAGGTCACGATCGCCGGCGACCAGCGCCAGCCGGGCCCCGGATCGGTCGGCGGCGCGCATAGCCCCTTTGAGCCCGCGGTCACCGTAGGCCAGGTCAACCCGCAAACCGGCGGCCCGCAACTGCCCCGCCAGCACCGCCAGCCGCAGCTTGGCCGCCTCACTCAGCGGCACCCCGAACACGTCGCAGCGGGTCGTCTCCCCCACGCTCTTGCCCTCGGCCCGCAGCGCGAGCAGCGTCCGGTCCACCCCCAACCCGAACCCAATGCCTGAAAGGTCTTGCCCGCCAAGCTGACGCATCAGACCGTCGTACCGGCCGCCACCGCCAATCCCCGACTGCGCCCCCAACCCGTCGTGCACGAACTCAAATGTGGTCTTGGTGTAGTAATCAAGCCCGCGCACCATCCGCGGGTTGATTACGTACGGCACCCCGAGTGCATCCAGATGGGCCAGCACGGTGTCGAAATGCTGCTTGGCGCTATCGGAGAGATGATCGAGCAGCACCGGCGCCTCGGCCGTCAGCGCACGTACCTCCGGGCGCTTGTCGTCGAGCACCCGCAGCGGGTTGAGTTGCGCGCGGCGCCGCGTCTCTTCGTCAAGCGAGAGCCCAAATAGGAATTCCTGTAACAGTTCTCGGTACTGCGGTCGGCAGCTGTCATCGCCCAGCGAGGTAATTTCCAAACGAAACCCGTTGAGCCCCAGGGAGCGAAAGCCGGTGTCGGCAACCGCGATCACTTCGGCGTCCAGCGCCGGATCGTCGACGCCGATCGCCTCGACGCCGACCTGCTGCAACTGGCGATACCGACCGGCCTGCGGGCGCTCGTAGCGGAAAAACGGGCCCGAGTAGCACAGCTTCACCGGCAGCGCGCCGCGGTCCAGGCCATGTTCGATAACGGCACGCACCACCCCTGCGGTGCCCTCGGGACGCAGCGTCACCGAACGGTCACCGCGGTCGGCGAACGTGTACATCTCCTTGGACACCACGTCGGTGGATTCGCCCACGCCGCGGGCGAACAGGGCGGTGTCCTCGAAGATCGGCAGCTCGATGTGGCCGTAGCCGGCGCGACGGGCAACCCCAAGCAGCCCGTCACGCACCGCAACAAACTGCTCCGAGTCGGGCGGCACGTAGTCCGGGACGCCCTTGGGTGCGCTGAACTGCGTCACGGGCTCAGGCCCTCGAGGAACGGGTTGAACCGGCGTTCGGCGCCGATGGTGGTCGAGTCGCCATGCCCGGGTAGTACCACGGTCTTGTCGTCGAGCACCAACAATTTATCGACGATAGAGCGCAGCAGGTCCCGGCCGCTGCCGCCGAAAAGATCGGAACGGCCAATCGAGCGCTCAAACAGGGTGTCACCGGAGAACACGACGTCGGCGTCGTTCTTGGCGGCCTGAAGAATCCGGAAGCACACCGACCCGCGCGTGTGTCCCGGTGTGTGGTCGACGTTGACGGAAATGCCGCCGAGGTCGATCTTGTCGCCGTCACGATCCAGCTCGACGATCTGTTTGGGCTCGCGGAAGAACGCGCCCGCAACCAGCTGCGCCACTCGCGGGCCCATGCCGTAGATCGGGTCTTTCAGCATGAACCGATCCTCGGGATGGATGTAGGTGGGGCAGCCGAAGGTGTCCGAGACCTTCTGCGCCGACCACATGTGGTCGATGTGCCCATGCGTGATCAGCACCGCCGCCGGAGTCAGCCGGTTCTTGTCCAAGATCTGTCGCAGCGGGCCCATCGCACGCTGGCCCGGGTCGACGATGATGGCGTCGCTGCCAGGCCGTTCGGCGAGCACATAGCAGTTGCACTGCAGCAACCCGGCGGGAAATCCGGTGATCAACACGGTTCCCAGTTTCCCAGCTGCCCACCCGGCTCGCCGCACCGGGCGGCCATGGGAAGATATCGGCCGTGCCGACCAATGCTCAGCGACGTGCCACAGCCAAACGCAAACTCGAGCGGCAACTGGAGCGCCGCGCCAAGCAAGCCAAACGTCGTCGCATCCTGACGATCGTCGGCGGCGCGGGCGCTGCCGTAGCCGTGATCGTCGCGGTGGTGGTCACTGTGGTCATCAACAAGGATGACCACAAGAACAAGCCCGCGGCGTCCCCCAGCAGCTCGGCCTCGACCAGTCCCCCGCAAACCCCGCCCGTCGCGCCGATGCCGCCGTTCCAGCCGTCGGCCAACGTCGGCGCCAACTGCCAATACCCGCCGTCGCCGGACAAGGCCGTCAAACCGGTCAAGCCGCCGCGGACCGGCAAGGTGCCTACCGAACCGGCTCAGGTGAGCGTCAGCATGGTGACCAACCAGGGCAAGGTCGGCATCATGCTGGCCAACAACGAATCCCCTTGCACGGTAAACAGTTTCGCCAGCCTGGCGAACCAAGGGTTTTTCAACGACACCAAATGTCACCGGCTGACCACCTCGCCCACGCTGGCGGTATTGCAATGTGGCGACCCGAAGGGCGACGGCACCGGCGGCCCCGGCTATCAGTTCGCCAACGAGTATCCGACCGATCAGTACCCGCCGAATGATCCCAAGCTGAACGAGCCGGTCCTGTATCCGCGCGGCACGCTGGCGATGGCCAACGCCGGGCCGAACACCAATAGCAGCCAGTTCTTCATGGTCTACCGGGACTCGCAGCTGCCGCCGGAGTACACGGTGTTCGGCACCATTCAGGCCGACGGGCTGGCCACCCTGGACAAGATCGCCCAGGCGGGCGTGGCCGGGGGCGGCGAGGACGGCCCGCCCGCCCCCGAAGTCATCATCAAGCCCGTGCTGCTCGACTGAGTTCGGGCGAGCAGACGCGAAAGCCCCCTTTTCGGCACAAAAAAAGGGCCTTTCGCGTCTGCTCGCCGGGAAAGTTGGGCATTCCGGGCCCTTCACAGGCTCCCAATACCTACCTTTACTGGCACGGACCTCGACTTCCTCGCCATCGCACACAGCGTCGGCATGAAACGGCAGGTGGCTGGTGTCATTGCTGAACGTGATACCCGAGCTGCTGGTGGCGGCGGCAACGGATGTTGCAGGAATCGGTTCGACGATGAATGCGGCGAATGCCGCAGCAGCCACCCGCACCGCAGGCTTGCTGCCAGCGGCCGCGGACGAGGTGTCGACGACCATCGCAGCGCTGTTTGAGGCGCACGCCTGGGAGTACCAGCTGCTCAGCACCCGGGCGGCTGCGTATCACGACGAGTTTGTGCGGACCTTGACCGACAGCGCGGGTGCCTATGGCGAGGCCGAAGCGGCCAATGCAGAACAGGTGATACTGAATGCGGTCAACGCGCCCACGTTGACGTTGTTTGGCCGACCGCTGATCGGCAACGGCGCTGACGGAACCTCGCCCGGGCAGGCCGGCGGGGCCGGCGGGTTGCTGTACGGCAATGGTGGCAATGGAATGGCCGGTATCAATCCGGGGGTGGCCGGCGGCGCCGGCGGCGTTGCGGGGCTGATCGGGACCGGTGGCAGTGGCGGTGCCGGTGGAGCGGGTGCGGCCGGTGGTGCGGGCGGCAACGGCGGGTTGTTGTTCGGGCACCGGAGGCATGGGCGCCAAGGGCCCGCCTTTCGGCGGCCCCGGCGGCACCGGAGGCACCGGAGGCAGAGGCGGAGACGGCGGCACCAAGTTCTCCGGGGGCTTGATCATCCCCGGCGGCACCGGCGGCGGCGGTGGCAGCGGCGGCCCCCCCGACGGGATCTTCGGCGGCGTCGGCGGCACCGCCGGAACTGGCGGAATCGGCGCCTCGTAGGTCCGGCCGAGCAGACGCGAAAGCCCCCTTTTCGGCACGAAAATGGGGGCTTTCGCGTCTGCTCGCCGGGAAAGTCGGGAACGTTAGGCCGCTGACGTCACGCGGTAGACGTCGTAGACGCCTTCGACGTTGCGCACCACGTTGAGCAGATGCCCCAGATGCTTCGGGTCGCCCATCTCGAAAGTGAACCGGCTGATCGCCACCCGGTCACCCGAGGTGGTGACGGACGCGGACAGGATGTTGACCTTCTCGTCGGCCAGCACCCGCGTCACGTCCGACAGCAGCCGGTGCCGGTCGAGCGCCTCAACCTGGATCGCGACCAGGAACACCGACGACGGCGACGGCGCCCACAGCACCTCGATAATGCGCTCGGCCTGCTGCTGGAGCGACGCGGCGTTGGTGCAGTCGGTGCGGTGCACACTGACCCCGCCGCCGCGGGTGACGAATCCCATGATCTGGTCGCCCGGCACCGGCGTGCAGCATTTGGCCAGCTTGGTCAGCACGCCAGGGGCGCCGGGGACCGAGACCCCGACGTCGTCGGTGCTGCGCGTGCGCCGCAGCATCGTCGTCGGCGTGGACCGCTCGGCCAGTTCCTCCTCGGCCTGGTCGATGCCGCCCAGCTCCGCCAGCAGCCGCTGCACAGCGTGCCGAGCCGACACATGCCCCTCACCGATGGCGGTATACAGCGCCGACACGTCGGCGTAGTGCAGCTCGCGGGCCACGGCCGCCATGGACTCGCCATTCACCAAGCGCTGCAACGGAAGTCCGCCGCGGCGCACCTCGCGGGCCATCGCGTCCTTGCCCGCCTCCAGCGCCTCCTCACGCCGCTCCTTGGCGAACCACTGCCGGATCTTCGTCTTGGCGCGCGGCGACACCACGAACTGCTGCCAGTCCCGCGACGGCCCGGCATTGGGTGCCTTGGAGGTGAAAACCTCGACGACTTCGCCGTTTTCCAGCTTGCGCTCCAGCGCCACCAACCGGCCGTTGACCCTGGCGCCGATGCAGCGATGGCCGACCTCGGTGTGCACCGCGTAGGCGAAGTCCACCGGCGTCGAACCCGTCGGCAGCGTGATGACATCACCCTTGGGCGTGAACACGAAAATCTCTTGCACTGCAAGGTCGTAACGCAACGATTCCAGGAACTCGCCGGGATCAGCGGCCTCCCGTTGCCAGTCGAGCAGCTGACGCATCCACGCCATGTCGTCGATCTCGGCGGCGGCATGTGGATGCAGAACGCCATTGCGGCCCTTGGCTTCTTTGTAGCGCCAGTGCGCGGCGATGCCGTATTCCGCGGTGCGGTGCATGTCCCGGGTACGAATCTGGACCTCGAGCGGCTTGCCCTCCGGCCCCACCACCGTGGTGTGCAGTGACTGGTACACACCGTATCTGGGCTGGGCGATGTAGTCCTTGAACCGCCCCGCCATCGGCTGCCACAGCGAATGCACCACACCCACAGCGGCATAGCAGTCGCGGATCTCGTCGCAAAGGATACGAATGCCGACCAGGTCGTGGATGTCGTCGAAATCGCGTCCCTTGACGATCATCTTCTGATAGATCGACCAGTAGTGCTTGGGCCGACCCTCCACGGTCGCTTTGATTTTCGACGCGCTCAGGGTGGCGATGATCTCGGCACGGACCTTGGCCAGGTAGGTGTCGCGAGACGGCGCGCGGCCGGCGACCAGCCGCACGATCTCCTCGTACTTCTTGGGGTGCAGGATCGCGAACGACAGGTCTTCCAGCTCCCACTTGACGCTGGCCATGCCCAGCCGATGCGCAAGGGGCGCAATGACTTCCAACGTCTCGCGCGCCTTGCGGGCCTGCTTCTCCGGCGGCAGGAAGCGCATGGTGCGCATGTTGTGCAGTCGGTCGGCCACCTTGATCACCAGCACTCGTGGATCGCGGGCCATCGCGGTGATCATCTTGCGGATCGTCTCGCCCTCGGCGGCGCTGCCCAGCACCACCCGGTCCAGCTTGGTCACCCCGTCAACGAGGTGGCCAACCTCCTCGCCGAACTCTTCGGACAACGCCTCCAGCGTGTAGCCGGTGTCCTCGACCGTGTCGTGCAGCAACGCGGCCACCAAAGTCGTGGTGTCCATGCCCAACTCGGCGAGAATGTTGGCCACCGCCAGCGGGTGGGTGATGTAGGGGTCACCGGAGTGGCGCAATTGGCTGGCATGCCGCTGGTCGGCGACCTCAAAGGCGCGCTGCACCATCGAAAGGTCGGCCTTGGGATAGATCTCCCGGTGCACGGCAACCAGCGGCTCGAGCACCGGATTGATGGCTCCGCTCCGGGCGGTCATCCGCCGGGCCAGCCGGGCGCGGACGCGGCGAGACGCGCTACTGGTCGTCTTTAGGGTCTCTACCGGCGGCTCGGGCGTTTCGACAATCGGCTCGACGGGCAGTGGTGCGGCTTCGCTGGGTGGCGGCGCAACAGCTTGCGTCGAACTCTGATCATCCGCCACGGTCGTCACCTCCGACCTCGAGGATATCGCGTAAGCCCGCGAACTAGACCTTGCTCAGGCTGTGCACCGGTAGCGGCGCAATCGCCTCGCGACCGCCCAGCGAGGTGAATTCCATGATCACGGCTGCCGCGGTCACGTTGGCGCCGGTGCGTTCCAGCAGCCTGGTGGCCGCGCCGAGAGTGCCTCCGGTAGCCAACACGTCGTCAACGATCACGACGCTGCGGTCGCGCAACTCGAGACTGTCCGCGGGAATCTCCATGGTGGCGGAGCCATATTCCATGTCGTAGTCCTCGCTGAGCACCGGCGGAGGCAGCTTGCCGCTCTTGCGGATCGCCAACATGCCGGTGCCTAGGCGCGCGGCGATGGCCGCCGCCACCAACAGACCGCGAGAATCGATGCCAGCCACCAGATCGGCGCCGGACGCAACGTCAGCCAGCGCGTCGATCACCGCGGACATCGCCTCGCGGTCGGCGAATAGTGGGGTGAGGTCTTTGAACTGGATGCCGGGCTTGGGGAAATCGGCGACATCCCGGGTCAGCGACGCGATCACGTCGGCAACGGGGGCGCTCCCCCTGATAGATGTCACTGCAGCCTCATTGCATTAGGGCCCATCGGTCCATATTCCAACCCGCTCCCCAACGAGTCGGGTTCCTGCTCACGGCATACATCTTTTTCGACATCAGCAACGTCCGCTGCTGTCGGTACAACGGCAACGTTGGCACCTCTGCCCAGAGTACCGGCGCTGCGTCGGCAAGCAACCTGACACGCTCAGCGGGGTCGGCGGATACCGCCAACGCGCCAATGATGCTGTCCACCTGAGGGTTCGCGTAGCCCGAAAGGTTGTTTCCGTTGCCGCTGTGCAGGTCATAGGCATCCATCGCCGACGATCCGGTGGATCCACTACCGGTGGCTCCGCCGGTGCTGGCGAGCAAGACGTCGATCTTTCCGTCCCTGATCGCCTGGGGACCCGATGTGTCCAGAGTCACATCGGAAACGGTGATTCCGGCCGGGGCGCACGACTTGGCGATCGCCCCGATGGTGGCTGCCAAGCGCGCGTTGGGCCCCCGGTAACCCATGCGCACCGTCAGGGGCGCGCCGCCCAGCGCATCCCGGGCGGCGGCCGGATCGGCCTTATTGAACGGACCGGCCTCGGTCACGCCGTCGGCGGTGGCGACGGCGTCCTCGGTGGCCGGGCTCAGCCGCGAATTGGCGATCGCCACCCCGGCATCCCGGGCGATCGCGTCTCGTGGCGTGCACAGCGCGAGCGCGCGGCGGTTGCGGACATCCGCCAGCGGTCCCCGCGGAGCGAAGATCAGCTGCTCGATCCCCGCCGAGGGCGAGTCACTGCGCTGGTAGTTGTCCGGAGTGGCCAGCGCCCCCGACGACCCCGCCGCGACGTCGACCACGTCCACCTTGCGGTTGTTGACCCGATCCTGGATGTCGGCTCCCTGGGGCCATACGGTGATCCTCTTGGTGATCGCCCTTGCGCCCCACCAACGGTCGTTGGCGACGAGCACCACGGCGCCACCATCCAACACGGAGTCGATCCGGTACGGGCCCGACGACGGGAAGCGTTGGCGGACTTCGTCGGGTTTGAGGCCCGGTTTGAGGTCCCAGGTGGTATTCCACAGTCGCGCAATCTGTTCCACCAGGGGCGCCTTGTTGGTCAGCAGCGCCGCGGTGACATCAATGCCTAAGGTGTCTGCGATAACGTGCGACGGCATCAGCGATGTTGCGGTGAACAGTTGGGTGTAGTCGACGACAGCGCGGTCCGGGATGAACGACACTCGGGCCTTCTTCTGCCCCGGCATGCATTCGATGTTGGCGATGTCGATGTAGCCGGCCTGCGTGGCGGCGTCGAAGCCAGGGAAGCGTCCGGACTGGGCGGCCCAGGTTAGCACCAGGTCGTCGCAGGTCACCTCCTTACCGTCGGAATAGACTGCGTTGTCGGCGATTTGATAGTCGAGCACTAAGGGCGCACCGCCCACCACCGAGATGGTTCCGAAGTCGTGGTCGGCGACCACCTGGCCATCTGGTCCGTGGTAACCGAACCCACCGAGCGTGCGTGCAAATGCCTGCGCTCCCGCAGATGCGGCCCCGATGACGGTGTTGGTGTTGTAAGTGGACAACGCGCCGTCGACCACGTAGTCGATCTGGCCCGCGGCGCTACCGGAACATGCGGTCAGCGTGGACGCCACCAGCGTCGCCGCCAGACCAACACCCACTAGGGCTTCTGGGGCACCCCGCAACCAACACCGGGTGGCCATCGCGACTACCGGCGGCCGGCGTTTCGTTTGCCGGTCGGACGGCGGGTTCCGGTGGGTCGGACCGGCCGCGCACCCGGCGCGGGCTTGTTCGTCGCCGCCGGCTTGCTGGGCGCCTTCTCGGTCTCGGGCGTCGCGGTGGCCTCCTCCGGCTCCTCGGTGGTGGCATCGGAGGCCGACGAACCCGTCTTGCGCCGCCTGACTACCCGGTGGTTGTGCGTGCGCACCAGCTCCGTGCGTTCCCTCATCGTGACCAGCAGCGGGGTCGCGAAGAAGATCGATGAGTAGGTGCCCACGATGATGCCGATCATCTGCACCAGGGCCAGGTCCTTCAGCGTGCCCACGCCCAGCAGCCACACCGCCACCACCATCAGCGCCAGCACCGGCAGCACCGATATCAGGCTGGTGTTGATCGAGCGCATGAACGTCTGGTTGACCGCCAGGTTGGCCCACTCGGCAAAGGTGCGCCGGGTGGTGTGCTGGAAGCCGTGGGTGTTCTCCTCGACCTTGTCGAACACGATGACGGTGTCATAAAGCGAGAAGCCGAGGATCGTCAGCAATCCGATGACCGTGGCAGGTGTGACCTCGAAGCCCACCAGCGAATAGACGCCGGCGGTGACGGTCAGGTCGAAGACCATGGCCGCGAGCGCAGCCATGGTCATGTACCGCTCGTAGCGCACGGTGATGTAGAGCGCGACCAGCACCAGGAACACCACCAGCGCGATGACCGCCTTCTTGGTGATCTGACCGCCCCAGGTCTCCGAAACCGCCGAGTCGCTGATGGCCTGCTTGCTGGGCTTGCCGTCAGTGCCTTTGGGCTGAAACGCGTCGAACAAGGCGTTGCGCAGTTTCGCCGTCTCGTCGTTGGACAGGGTTTCCGAACGAATCTGCACCGTTGACGAGGCACCCGTGCCGACGATGACCACCGATTCGGGATCACTGCCGATGGTCTTTTTGAAAACCTCTTCGACCTGCTCGACCTCGATATTGCCGTGTGGGAACTGCACCGTAGTGCCGCCCTTGAAATCGATACCGAAGCTAAAGCCACGAATGACGATCGACAGGATGGCGATCGCGATGATCGCACCGCTGATGCCGAACCAGAGCTTGCGACGTCCCACCACCTCGAACGCGCCCGTGCCGGTGTAGAGCCGCGACAGGAAGCTGTGGTGCGGCAGCGTCGCGGCGGTGTCCGTGGTGGTGTCGCTGTCGGTCAACTCCACCGCCGATGCGGTGGCTTCGGTCGGTTCGACCGCCTGAATTGCTTTGTCGGTTTTCGCTTTGGACGCCATCGCGTTATCCCTGTCCCGTCTTTGCTGTCCCCACCCGGGCCATGGCGCGGCGTTCGCGTGCTACTTGCTGAACAGCCCCCAGGCCGTTGTAGGCCGGCTTCGCCAGCCTCGCGGACTTGGAGGCCAGGTATACCAGCGGCCACGTCACCAGGAACACCACCACCAGGTCCAGGATCGTCGTCAGCCCCAAGGTGAACGCAAAACCCTTCACCTGGCCGATCGCCAGGAAGTACAGCACGGCGGCGGCTAAGAAGGTGACCGCGTTACCCGACACGATCGTCTTGCGCGCCCGTGCCCACCCGCGCGGCACCGCCGAACGGAACGAACGGCCCTCGCGGATCTCGTCTTTGATGCGTTCGAAGAACACCACGAACGAGTCTGCGGTGGTACCGATACCGATGATCAGACCCGCGATACCCGCCAGGTCGAGGGTGTAGTTGATATATCTTCCCAGTAGCACCAGGATCGCGAATACCATTGCGCCGGAAGCGACTAACGACAACGCGGTGAGCAGTCCCAACACCCGGTAGTACAGCAACGAATACACCAGCACCAGGACCAGACCGATCGCCCCGGCGATCAAACCGGCCCGTAGAGAGGTCAAACCCAAAGTCGCCGAAACAGTTTGGGCTTCCGACGATTCGAAGGACAACGGCAGCGACCCGTATTTCAGGACGTTGGCGAGCTGGCGTGCGGTTGCCGCGGTGAACGGCGGATCGCCACCGCTGATCTGGGTCCGCCCGCCGGGGATCGCTTCGTTGATGACGGGTGCGCTGACGACCTGCGAGTCCAGAGTGAAGGCCGTTTGGGTGCCGACATGGGCGGCGGTGTAGTCGGCCCAGACGGTTGCCGCTCCGCTCTTAAACTGCAGATCGACGATGTAGCCGATGCCGCGCTGGTCCATACCCGAGGTGGCGTCTTGAATCTGGTCACCACTGATGATCGACGGCGCCAGCAGATACGCGGTCTTGTGATCGGTGGAGCAGGTCACCAGGGGCAGCTTCGGGTCGTCGTTGCCGGCAAGGATGTCCTGTTTGTCGCATTGGGTGGCCTGGACTTGCAGGGCCACCGACTGGATGTACTGGCTGGTGCTTTGCCGCCACTTCTTCTGCTGCGCGATCCGCTCGGCGAGATCCTTGCGCGGGTCGGGAGGCGCGGGCTGATCGGCGGGCGCACCTGGCGGCGGGGGCGCCCCCGTGGGAGCCGGTGCCGGCGCGGGAGCTGGACTGGGTGCTGGGCTTGGTGACGGTGCCGGTTCCTGCGGGTAGGGCCGCGGTTGGGCGCCCGGCTTGCCAGGCGGCGGCGCGCCCGGTTCGGCACCAGGCGCACCCGCGGGTGGCGGGGCACCGGGTGGTGTTTCGGCGGGCGGCTGGGGCGCGGGCTTTGGTTCTTCCTGGGCGGGCTGCGCCGGCATCGAGTTGAGTACCGGCCGGATGTACAGGCGTGCGGTTTGTCCCAGGTTGCGGGCCTCATTGCCGCTGCTGCCGGGAACCGTGATGACCAGGTTGTCGCCATCCACGACGACCTCGGAACCCGAGACCCCCAGCCCGTTGACCCGCGCGTTGATGATCTGCTGCGCCTGCGCCAACGCCTCGCGGCTTGGGCGCGAGCCGTCCGGGGTACGCGCAGTCAGCGTCACCCGGGTACCGCCCTGCAGGTCGATACCCAGTTTGGGGGCGGCCTTCTTGTCCCCGGTGAGAAACACCAGCAGGTAGACGCCGACGAGCATGAGCAGGAACACCGACAGGTAGCGGGCAGGTTGCACCGGCGCCGAAGACGATGCCACGTTCCTTATATCTCCTTGAAAATCGGTTCGTACGGCCGACAGAGCCCCCGAAAAAGACCCCGACAGAGCATAGTGTCAGGAATCTTTGGTCGCGCGGCTCTCGTCATCGCTGTCTTCGTCCTCCTCGTCGAGATCGGCATCCAGATCCTCGTCCTCATCCGGCGCGATCCGGTCCCGAACCGCCAGCTTCATCCACGTGGTCACCACGCCCGGCGCGATCTCGAGGTCGACGGTGTCGTCAGCGATACCGACCACGGTGGCTTCCAAACCCGAAGTGGTGTGCACCCGGTCGCCCGTCTGCAGCGAGTCGTGCAGGTCGATCGTCGCTTGCATCGCGCGCCGCTGGCGCCGCGACGCGAAATACATGAACCCACCCATGATGAGCAGGAACGGCAAGAATAAGACGAAGCTCTCCATCACCAATGTCTTTCTAGGTCATTCGTATCGGAATTCGTTTCGGAATCACGCTGCTCGTAACGGTCCAGTCTGCCAGCACCGCGACTGGCAAACCGACCGGCTACGCTTTATCCGCGACGTGACCGGCGCGACGCGGAAGGAGGATCCGTGGCCAGCCTCGAGCAGACTCGCCTCCTGGTCACAGAAATCCCGGGTCCCGCGTCGGTGGAGCTGAATAAGCGCCGGGCGGCGGCGGTGTCCCACGGCGTTGGGGTCACAATGCCGGTGTTTGTAGCCCGCGCCGGTGGCGGCATCGTCGAAGACGTCGATGGGAACCGGCTGATCGATCTGGGGTCCGGCATCGCGGTCACCACGATCGGCAACTCCGCGCCCCGTGTGGTAGACGCGGTGCGCGCCCAGGTCGCCGAATTCACCCACACCTGCTTCATGGTGAATCCTTACGAGCAGTATGTGGCCGTCGCCGAACAGCTCAATCGGATTACCCCGGGCTCCGGCGAGAAGCGCTCGGTGCTGTTCAACTCAGGCGCCGAAGCGGTCGAGAGCTCCATCAAGATCGCGCGCTCGTATACGCGCAAGCCCGCCGTGGTCGCGTTCGACCACGCCTACCACGGTCGCACCAACCTGACGATGGCGCTGACCGCCAAGTCCATGCCGTATAAGAGCGGATTCGGTCCGTTCGCGCCGGAGATTTATCGGGCCCCACTCTCCTACCCGTATCGGGACGGTCTGCTCGACAAGGAATTGGCGACCGACGGTGAGCTGGCCGCGGCGCGTGCCATCAGCGTGATCGACAAGCAAGTAGGCGCTCAAAATCTCGCCGCCGTGATCATCGAGCCGATCCAGGGCGAAGGCGGTTTCATCGTTCCGGCCGAAGGGTTCCTGACCGCCCTACTTGACTGGTGCCACAAGAACGACGTGGTGTTCATCGCCGACGAGGTGCAAACCGGATTCGCCCGCACCGGGGCGATGTTCGCCTGCGACCACGAAGGTATCGAGCCCGACCTGATCTGCACGGCGAAAGGCATCGCCGGCGGATTGCCGCTCTCTGCGGTGACCGGACGGGCCGAGATCATGGACGCCCCGCACACCGGCGGCCTGGGCGGGACATTCGGCGGTAACCCGGTCGTCTGTGCGGCCGCGTTGGCCGCCATCGAGACCATCGAAAGCGACGGTCTGATCGAGCGGGCGCAGCAGATCGAACGACTGCTGACAGAACCATTGCTGCGGCTGCAGGCCACCGACGACCGCATTGGGGACGTGCGGGGGCGCGGCGCAATGATCGCCATCGAGATGGTGAAGTCCGGAACGGCCGACCCCGACCCCGAGCTGACGTTCAAGCTGGCGAATACGGCTCACGCCGCCGGCGTCATCGTGCTGACGTGCGGCATGTTCGGCAACATCATCCGGCTGCTGCCCCCGCTGACCATCGGCGACGAACTGCTTCTCGAAGGCCTGGAGGTTTTGGCCGGGATTCTGGCCGAACTCTGACGCCCACGCCCAGACTCAAACCACGCACACCCCCGGCGGCGAGTCTTGTGCCTGGTGTCAATGTCGCGGTGCAGCCCAGAAGTCGACCAGAGTTTGCGCGACCATTCTCGCGTCCACCAACAGTGGCGCCACTCGACCGCCACCCAACACCGCGTCCGCACGCGCGTTGTGCATGGTGGCGCAGGCAGCCTCGGCCTCGTGCGGAGGCCAGCCTTCGTCGTCATCGTGAGCGGCCAGCATCAAAGTTGGGGCGCCGATGTGCGGCAGCCGGTCCTGCAGGCTCGGCCGCTTGAGCATCATCGAGCGCATCGCGTGATACATCCCACGCCGGTCTGCTTGCCGGAAGGCGTCGATGACTTCTTCGGAGGCGTCCTGTCCCATCAGGGCATCGGAAAGCCGGCTGCACACAAACTGGGTCGGTCCAGCCAGTCGGTAAAGCGCTACCAGCGGCCAGCCCTTCGTCACGCGGAATCGCATGGTCAGCCCGGGCACCGGAGTGCCGATCGTGGTCAGCGTGCGTATTCGGTGCGGTTGGGTAGCGGCCAACAAGATACCGATATGTCCGCCCCAGGCGTTGCCGACCCAGTCGACCGGCTCGCCGATGCCGATGCCATCCAAGACGTCGGCAGCGGCCTGAGCACATTCGTCGAAGGTGAAGTCGCGGGTGGCCGGGTCGCTCATTCCGTGCGACGGTCCGTCGATCGCAACCACCGTGCGTTCGGACGCCAGCTCGCCGAGCGCGTCGATCACTGGCAGCCACGAACGGGAGTCGATGAACAAGCTGTGCCAAAGGATCGTGGCTGGTCCACTCCCCCGCCGCAGCACGTGCAGGCGACCCAACCTGGTGGAGACAAACTCATCCGTCAACTTGGCCATCACTCACTCCCCCGGAAATTACTTCGGAACCCGAAACTTCGGCTTCCGTAGTATCTTCTCTCTCCATGGCAGAGGAGTCAATGAACTTGCCGACGGATCGGCAGGCCGTCGGTCAGTTATTGGTGAGACTTACCAGGGAATTTCGCCGAGACTTGGCCGCGCCTCGCGTGGAGCGAGGGTACGGCGACATCCGTGACCCCCATCTGCAAATTTTCGGCAACATTCGAACCGGCAGCATCAGGCTGACCGAGCTCGCCTCACGGGCGCAACTCAGTCTCGCAGCAACCTCGGAATTGGTGAACGACCTGGTCGCGCTTGGATACCTGACCCGCAGGCCCGATCCGCAGGATGGGCGTGCCAAGCTCATCGAACTCACCGATCGCGGACGTGCGCTGCTCGCCGACGCAGGCAACCGGGTGGCAGACATCGAGGCGCGATGGTCGGAATTGCTGGGCTCTGCGGATTTCGCGCACATGTGCGCCACCATGCAGCGGCTGCTGGACATGCTCGATCCGGAGGATTCCCGCCGCTAGCCCGCCTAATACGTAACGCATGTCACACCTGGCTTCTCTTTCGGAAGATAGTTACTTTTACTAACGTTCTATCCGTTAGCGCAGCGTCGCGCGGTTCTAATTCTTCGTTATTCAAGGGATCTGCCATGTCGACTACTACCCGTGAGGAGCGGCTCGCACGCCGCATCGAGGAGCTTTACACCAACGACGAGCAGTTCGCCGCCGCCAAGTCCGACGAATCGATCACACGGGCGATCGGCCAGCCGGGGATCCCACTACCGCAGATCATTCGCACGATCATGGAGGCCTATGCCGACCGCCCGGCACTTGGCCAGCGTGCAGTCCAACTCGTCACCGATAACACCGGCCGCACGGCACTCCAGCTGCTGCCGGAGTTCGAGACCCTCACCTACCGCGAGCTATGGAACCGCGCCGGCGCATTCGCCACGGCGTTGACCCAGAGCGTCCGCCCCGGTGATCGGGTCTGCGTGCTGGGCTTCACCAGCATCGACTACACAACGATCGACATCGCGGTGATTCAGCTCGGCGCGGTGTCGGTGCCGCTGCAGACGAGTGCCGCGCCCGCTCAACTGCGGCCCATCGTCGCCGAGACCGAGCCAACAGTGGTCGCCGCGAGCATCACCAGCCTCGCGGACGCCGTCGAGCTGATCCTGACCGGTCACGCTCCGACCCGGTTGGTGGTATTCGAGTACCGCCCCGAGGTTGACGAACAGCGCGAAGCCCTCGAAGCCGCCCGCGCCCGCTTGGCCGACGCCGGGGTGGTCGTCGAGACCCTGACCGAGCTGATCGAGCGGGGGCATGCGCTGCCTGCCGCCGCAGCCGTCGACCGGTCCGATGACGAGCTAGGGCTGCTGATCTACACCTCCGGCAGCACCGGCGCACCCAAGGGCGCCATGTACCCCGTGAACCGTGTCGCGAACTTCTGGCGCCGGTCGAGCGCATGGTTCGAGCCGACCGTCCAGCCGTCGATCACGCTGAACTTCATGCCGATGAGCCACGTCATGGGCCGTCAGGTGCTATACGGGACGCTATCTAACGGCGGCACCGCCTATTTCGTGTCCAAGAGCGACCTGTCGACCTTGTTCGAGGACCTCGCCTTGGTCCGGCCGACCGAGTTGAACTTTGTGCCGCGCGTCTGGGACATGGTGTTCCAGCAGTTCCAGAGCGAGGTCGACCGTCGCTTGCTGGATGAGAGCGATCGGACCGCTGTCGAGGAGCAGGTGCGGCTCGAGGTGCGCAACGACGTGCTTGGCGGACGTTTCGTCGCCGCGCTGACGGGTTCGGCACCGATTTCGGCGGAGATGAAGGCGTGGGTCGAGTCCCTGCTCGACATGCATTTGGTCGAGGGCTATGGCTCCACCGAGGCGGGCATGATCTTGATCGATGACCATATCCGGCGCTCCTCGGTGATCGACTACAAGTTGGTCGACGTGCCCGACCTGGGCTACTTCCTGACCGACCAGCCCTATCCGCGCGGCGAGTTGCTCGTCAAAACGCAGAGCCTGTTCCCCGGCTACTACAAGCGCCCGGAAGTGACTGCCGAAGTGTTCGATGCCGACGGCTTCTACCGCACTGGCGACGTGATGGCCCAGATCGGGCCCGAGCGGTTCGTCTACCTCGACCGCCGCAACAACGTGTTAAAGCTGTCGCAGGGTGAGTTCGTCACCGTTTCAAAGCTGGAGGCCGTTTTCGGCGACAGCCCGCTGGTTCGCCAGATCTTCGTCTATGGCAACAGCGCCCGGGCCTACCTGCTGGCGGTGATCGTCCCCACCGAAGAGGCACTTGCGCGCCACAGCGTCGCGGAGCTGAAACCACTACTGGGCGAGTCCTTGCAAGGGGTCGCCAAGGCGGCCGGCCTGCAGTCCTATGAGATCCCTCGCGACTTCATCATCGAGACCACGCCGTGGACCCTGGAAAACGGTTTGCTCACCGGCATCCGCAAGCTGGCCCGCCCGCAAGCCAAAAAACACTATGGCGAGCGGCTGGAGCAGCTCTACGTCGAACTGGCCAACAGCCAGGCAAATGAGCTGCGCACCCTGCGGCAAATCGGCGCTGATGCGCCGGTGCTGCAGACGCTATGCCGCGCCGCGGCAGCGTTGCTAGGTACCGCGGCAGCTGACCTGCAGCCCGACGCGCACTTCACCGATCTGGGCGGGGACTCGCTTTCGGCGCTGTCCTTCGCCAACTTGCTGCACGAGATCTTCGACATCGACGTGCCGGTGGGTGTGATCGTCAGCCCGGCAAGTGACCTGAAATCGCTGGCCCTCTACATCGAGACCGAGCGCAAGCCAGGCGCCAAGCGGCCTAGCTTCGCCTCGGTACACGGCCGCGACGCAACCGAGGTGCACGCCAGCGACCTCACCCTGGACAAGTTCATCGACGCCGCGACCCTGGCCGCGGCACCGAACCTGCCGGCCCCGAGCGACCGGGTGCGCACCGTGCTGCTCACCGGCGCGACCGGCTTCTTGGGCCGCTACCTGGCCCTGGAGTGGCTAGAGCGGATGGACCTGGTCGACGGCAAGGTGATCTGCCTGGTCCGGGCCAAGTCCAACGAGGAGGCGCGGGCCCGGCTGGACAAGACATTCGATAGCGGCGACCCGAAACTTCTGAGCCACTACCAGCAGCTGGCCGCCGATCACCTGGAGGTGCTTGCCGGCGACAAGGGCGAAGCCGACCTCGGCCTGGACCGCCGCACCTGGCAGCGGCTCGCCGACACGGTCGATGTGATCGTCGACCCGGCGGCCCTGGTCAACCACGTGCTGCCGTACAGCCAGCTGTTCGGCCCGAACGTGGTGGGCACCGCCGAGCTGATCCGGTTGGCGCTGACCGGCAAGCAAAAGCCCTATAGCTACACCTCGACGATCGGCGTCGGCGATCAGATCCCGTCAGCGGCGTTCACCGAGGACGCGGACATCCGGGTCGCCAGCGCCGACCGCAATATCGACGACAGTTACGCCAACGGCTATGGCAACAGCAAGTGGGCCGGCGAGGTGTTGCTGCGGGAAGCCCACGATCTGTGCGGTCTGCCGGTGTCGGTCTTCCGCTGCGACATGATCCTGGCCGACACCACCTATGCGGGTCAGCTCAACGTGCCCGACATGTTCACCCGGATGATGCTGAGCCTGGTGGCCACCGGCGTCGCGCCCGGCTCGTTCTATGAGCTGGACGCCGACAGCAACCGGCAGCGCGCCCATTACGACGGTCTGCCCGTCGAATTCATCGCCGAAGCCATCGTTAGCTTGGGCGCTCGGTGCGGCGACGGGTTCCAGACGTACCACGTGATGAACCCCCACGACGACGGCATCGGGTTCGACGAGTTCGTCGACTGGCTGATCTCCCCAACCAACGGGGCCGGGTGCCCGATACAGCGGATTGCCGACTACGGCGAATGGCTGCAGCGGTTCGAGACGACGCTGCGTGCCCTCCCGGAACGGCAGCGCCATGCGTCCCTGCTGCCGCTGCTGCACAACTACCAGAAGCCGGAAAAGCCGGTGCGCGGTTCGGTGGCGCCGACAGATCGGTTCCGCGCCGCGGTCCGGGACGCGAAAGTTGGCCCGGACAAAGACATTCCGCACATCTCACCGGCGATCATCACCAAGTACGTCAGCGACCTGCGACTGCTCGGGCTACTGTGATCGCGCGGTGAGCCTACTGCTGCGGGTGAGGCCAGCGTAGATAGGCCGCATTCGGTGTGCCCGCCGCAGCGCCTTCGCGCTCACGGCGGAACCGCCTGCGGAACCGCGGCTCAGGCTCCGGCGACGCGACCTGTTCCGCCCGTGGTTTGGTGACCGCCCCCGAAGAAACATCGGCGGGTTCCGATGTTGGCAGGTACGACTCGTCCCGGTACGGCTCGATTTCCGGCGTCGATCCCACCGTTTCTGCGGGTGCGAAGGGTTCGACATCGCGCGCCAACCGGGCTGCCACGCGCGCCAAGACGACTCCGCCCACGAAGATGATCAACGCACCCAGACCGGAGAAATACGAAACCTCCAGCAACGCCCGCTTCCGCTCGGTTGCTGCGATCGGATCACCGACGGATCCGATCCGTAACAACGGAGCGACCTGCTCGCCGACGACAAACCAGGCACCGGCGAGGACGGCCAACCATCCGCCGAATATCGCGGTGACGCGATTTCTGGAAGCGATCAGTAGCAGACCGCCCACGGCGGTGGCACAGCCGGGGAGCACCTCGAGCCAACCCCGGGCGGTGGTCCATGTCCATACCTGGTTGGGCGTATAGGCGAAATCGAAGTGGGGCCCGACAAACGGTATCAACGCGCCCCAGGCACCCAGGATGACCAGTATTAATCCACACACCACGCCGCGGGACCGCGGCATGTGAAGTCCCATGGTGCGGTCCTTTTCCGCATGCTTCATGACATCTCCTCGATAGACACCCGTGCTGGATACCCGGACGACGTCGCATGTAACCGGCACGGATGTCTCGTTTTGCGATTCGGCAGGTCACGAGATGGTGCGCCCCAAGCTGATCCACGGGTTATTGACAATTGATAGTTAGCGGTGGTAACGAACATGTGGCGCTCATCACGTTCGTTTCGAGGGGGGTTTGATGTCGTTTGTGATCGCAGCTCCGGAGATGCTGGCGACGGCGGCGCAGGATGTGGCGAGCATCGGTACGTCGCTGGGTGCGGCAAACGCTGCCGCTGCCGCGTCCACAACCGGGGTGCTGTCGGCCGGTGCTGACGAGGTGTCGGAGGCCATATCGTCGCTGTTTAGCAACTACGCCAAGCAATATCAGTCGCTAAGTGTTAGGGCTGCGGAGCTTCATCAGAGTTTTGTGCAAG
This sequence comes from Mycobacterium simulans, assembly GCF_900232995.1. GTDB lineage: Bacteria > Actinomycetota > Actinomycetes > Mycobacteriales > Mycobacteriaceae > Mycobacterium > Mycobacterium simulans. The sequence continues at coordinate 646,330 of NZ_OCVX01000007.1, read as the reverse complement.
CGTTGAATGCTGCCGGTGGGGCGTATGCGGGCGCGGAGGCGGCCAATGTTTCACCGTTGCAGGCGTTCGAACGCGAGGTTTTGGGTGCGGTTAATGCGCCGACCCAGGCGTTGTTGGGCCGTCCGCTGATTGGTAATGGCGCGAATGGGACGGCGAGCAATCCCAACGGCGGAGCCGGTGGGATCTTGTACGGCAATGGCGGTAACGGCTTTTCGCAAACGACCGCTGGTGTCGCTGGTGGTGCCGGTGGTTCTGCGGGCCTGATCGGCAACGGTGGCAATGGTGGGGCCGGTGGGGCTGGTGCTGCCGGCGGTACCGGCGGCTTTGGGGGCTTCCTGGCCGGCAACGGCGGCGCTGGCGGTGCCGGAGGTGCGGTGGCCGGTGCAGGCGAAACAGGTGGTGCTGGCGGGACTGGCGGCAACGCTCTCTTGTTCGGCTGGGGCGGCAACGGCGGGGCTGGCGGCAGTGCCGCTCTCGGAACCGGCGGGATCGGGGG
>NZ_OCVX01000007.1:620400-645734 GCF_900232995.1 Mycobacterium simulans | reverse complement strand
GGGGGGGATGGTCGGGGGCAGCGGCGGAGGCGGCGGCTCCGGAGGGCCGGGCTCGAACGGCGGCGCAGGAGGCGCTGGCGGCGTCGACGGCGGTCTACTGTTTGGCCTGGGCGGCGCCGGCGGCGCCGGCGGAACCGGCGACATTGCCGGGGGTGCCGGGGGCGCTGGCGGCGCCGGAGTGGGTCAGATCTTTGGCCTGGGCGGTGCCGGTGGAGCCGGCGGCGCGGCCACTGACGTCACCGGTACGGGCGGTGCGGGTGGCGCCGGCGGTAGCGGCGGCGCCACGTTCGGCTTCGCCCAGGCCGGTGCTGGCGGCATCGGTGGCTTCGCTAGCGGCACCGGCGGCGCGGGCGGCCAGGGCGGCGTCGGCGCTGCGCTTATAGGCATGAGCGTCGGTGGTGTCGGCGGAATCGGCGGTGCCGGCGATGCCGCCGGCGGCGCGGGCGGCGCGGGCGGTATGGGCGCAACCCTCATGGGCACGGCCGTCGGCGGTGTCGGCGGCATCGGTGGCTTCGCTAGCGGCACCGGCGGCGTGGGCGGCCAGGGTGGCCAGGCCGGTGCGCTCGTTGGAGTGGGTGCGGGTGGCGCCGGCGGTGCTGGCGGCACCACATTCGACGGAACTGGCGGCAATGGCGGTGACGGCGGTGACGGCGGCGGCCTCCTCACCATTGGCCTCGGCGGGAGCGGCGGCAATGCCGGAAGCGGCGTCGGGCCTGCCAACGGCGGCAACGGCGGCAACGTCGGGCTAATTGGCACCGGCTCCTTCCAGCCCGCGCTGGTCGGCTTCGGCGGTAACGGCGGTAACGGCGTCAACGGCGGGGATGGCGGCACCGGTGGCAGCGGCGGCGTGATTTTTGGGACTAACGGGGCGGACGGATCACCGTAACCACGCGTCGCTAGTCGAAAAGCCCGGGTTGACCCATCCCGGCTGGTGGAGTCATGCCCAGATGGGTCCAGGCGAGCGCGGTGGCCACCCGGCCGCGCGGGGTACGCGCGACCATGCCGGCGCGCACCAGAAAAGGCTCGCACACCTCCTCCACGGTGGTGGCCTCCTCCCCGACCGCCACCGCCAGCGTCGAAACCCCGACGGGACCGCCGCCGAAGCTGCGTGTCAGCGCCGACAACACCGCACGGTCCAGCCGGTCCAGACCCAGCTCGTCGACGTCGTAGACCTCCAGCGCGGCCTTGGCGACGTCGCGGGTGATGACGCCGTCGGCGCGTACCTCGGCGAAGTCGCGAACCCGGCGGAGCAACCGGTTGGCGATCCGGGGCGTTCCCCGCGAGCGGAGGGCGATCTCCGCGCCGGCCTCAGCTCCCAGCTCGATACCCAGAATTCCGGCCGAACGAGCCAGCACCCGCTCCAGCTCCGCAGATTCATAGAAGTCCATGTGCGCGGTGAAGCCGAACCGGTCGCGCAACGGGCCGGTCAACGCGCCGGATCGGGTGGTCGCGCCGACCAGGGTGAAGGGCGCGACCTCGAGAGGAATCGATGTCGCCCCGGGGCCCTTGCCGACGACCACGTCGACCCGGAAGTCCTCCATCGCCAGGTAGAGCATCTCTTCGGCCGGTCGGGCGATGCGGTGGATCTCGTCGATGAAAAGCACATCGTGTTCGACCAGGTTGGACAGCATCGCGGCCAAGTCCCCGGCACGTTCCAGCGCGGGCCCGGACGTTACCCGCAGCGACGACCCCAGCTCAGCGGCGATGATCATTGCCAGCGAGGTCTTGCCCAGCCCCGGCGGGCCGGACAGCAGGATGTGATCCGGTGTGCCGCCGCGGTTCTTGGCCCCCTCGATGACCAGCTGCAGCTGTTCGCGGACCCGCGGCTGGCCGATGAACTCCCGCAACGAGCGGGGCCGCAGGCTGACGTCGATGTCGCCCTCGCCGACGGTCAGCGCGGGTGAGACGTCGCGATCCGCCGCGTCCTCGCTCATTTCGACTTCCCTAGCAACGACAGGGCGGCCCGCAGCGCACTCGATGTCGTCGCCTCGTGGTCAGTGGCCAGCACCTTGTCGGTGGCCTCTTCGGCCTGTTTGGCCGCAAAGCCGAGGCCGACGAGGGCCTCGACCACCGGGCTGCGCACCGCGTGGCCGTTCACCGCGGGTGCCCCGCTGGTCGCGGCCACCGCCCCCACCTTGTCCCGCAATTCCAGCACCATGCGTTCGGCGCCGCGTTTGCCGATGCCGGGCACCCGGGTCAACGCGGTGACGTCGCCGTCGGTCAGCACCTGCCGCAGCGCCGCGGCGTCATGCACGGCCAGCGTCGCCATCGCCAGCCGGGGTCCCACACCCGAGACCGATAACAGCGTCAGGAACAGGTCGCGAGTATCGGTGTCGGCGAACCCGTACAACGTCATCGAATCCTCGCGCACGATCATTGCGGTGATCAGCCGGGCCTCGGTCCCCTGCCGCAGCGTCGCCAGCGTCGAAGGCGTCGCATTCACCCGGTAGCCGACTCCTGCGGCCTCGATCACTACATGATCGAGTGCCACCTCGAGTACCTCTCCGCGAACCGAGGCGATCATCGCGCTGCCTTCAGCTTGGCCAGGTAGGCGTGACGCTGCTTAGCGGCCTGCGCTTTAGCCTCAGCCATCCGGGCGATCATCGGTGCCCGCCAACAGTGACAGATCGCCAGCGCCAGCGCGTCGGCCGCGTCGGGCGGTGTCGGTTTGGACTGCAGCGCAAGGATTTTGGTAACCATCGTAGTGACCTGCGCCTTATCTGCGGCGCCGTTCCCGGTGACCGCGGCCTTGACCTCGCTGGGGGTATGGAAGTGCACGTCGATACCTCGCTTTGCCGCCGCCAGGGCGACCACGCCACCGGCTTGCGCGGTGCCCATCACCGTCGTCACGTTCAGCTGCGAAAACACCCGCTCGATGGCCAGCACGTCCGGGTGATGCGTGTCCAGCCAGTGGTCGACGGCATCGCTGATCGCCAGCAGTCGCTTCGACACCGGCGCATCCGACGGCGTGCGCACCACGTCGACGTCCAGCGCCGTGATGTGCCGACCGCGCCCGCTCTCGACCAGCGACAGCCCACACCGCGTCAAACCGGGATCGACACCCATCACCCGCACGGCAGCTCCTTACCCGAACAGTTGTTCGATAGCCTAGCGGGTGGGTCCGACAGCGGACGGGAGGACACGCCCGGGTAGACAAACGGGCACGCGATCACGGCACCTCCCGCCCCGCTACCAGCGTAGATAGAAACGGTAAAATTCGTGCCATGCGCACAACCATCGACGCGGCGGGGCGCCTCGTGATTCCCAAGCGGATTCGCGACCGCGTTGGTTTGCGCGGGAACGAGCAGGTGGAGATCACCGAGCGCGATGGGCGCATCGAGATTGAACCGGCCCCGACCGGTGTCGAACTCGTTCGGGAAGGCTCGGTCCTCGTCGCGCGGCCGGAACGTCCTCTTCCGCCGTTGACCGACGAAATCGTTCGCGAAACGCTCGATCGCGTACGGCCGTGATCGCGCCAGACACCAACCGCGGACTCGTGCCCGTCGTGCCATGTTGCGAATCCGGCAATGAGGACGTTTTTGACCCGTCTGCCACCGCCGCATCGCATTGAACCTGTTGCCGTTCATGCCTACCTTGCGGATGTCACTTCCAGCGAGTACTTGACGCTCGATGCCCGCTCACACCGTGATCTCATCGACCATCTCGCCGAGCACGGTGTCACCGGTGGCGCAACCTACGACGCGGTGGTCGGATTGACGGCCAAAGCCGCCGGGGCAACGCTACTGACGCGCGACGTGCGAGCGGTCACCACCTACGAGCGGTTGCAACTGGAGTTTGAGCTGGTGACCTGAGGAATCACGGCTGCGGTCCCGGTTGTGCCCGGCACGACCATCACCGTCCGGCCGGCGCCCAGTTCGGGCGCGTCGGAAGCTGTTAATTTAGACCACGTTCGATCAACCGCGGCGCTACCGCACTATGGAAGGTAATGCGTGGGGACACTGCTGGTCGTCGTCGCATTCGTATTGTTCGTGGCGTCCATCGTCGTTCTCGTCATGGCGCTGCGCCGGCCCAAGCGACCGCAGCCGAGTACGGGGCGTCAAGACCCGTTGTCGTTCAACGCGATGCCGCAGTTCGGGCCGCGTTCGCTCGGTCCCGGCGCGATCGTCAGCTACGGCGGCACCGACTACGTGGTCCGCGGATCGGTCACGTTCCGCCAGGGGCCGTTCGTGTGGTGGGAGCACCTGCTAGAAGGCGGCGAGCAGCCGGTCTGGTTCAGCGTCGAAGACGACGACGGGCGCCTTGAACTTGCGATGTGGTTGAAACGCACTGACCTGGCGTTACAGCCGGGCGGCGAGCACGTGGTCGACGGTGTGACATTTCGGGAGTCCGAACGCGGCCATGCCGGATACACGACCGAGGGCACGACCGGTTTACCGGCCGGTGGCGACATGGACTACGTCGACTACACGAACGCCGACCAGTCCGCCCTGCTTTCCTTCGAGCGTTGGGCGCCGGACATGCCCTGGGAGATATCGACGGGCAAGACCGTCTTGACCGGCGAACTCACCGTCTACCCCGCGCCCTCCGCATAGGACCGTCGGTGCCGCTTCATCAGCTTGCCGTAGCTCCAGCTGACGTTTCGGGGGCCCGGCTGGCACTGGCTCTCAACGAGCCCGCTCCGCAGCCACTGGCGACCTATCGGCTGGACCATCCCCGCGGCGGCACTCTCCTGCTGGGAGTCTTGGGCGCATCGCACCTGGTCACCGTCGAACACGTGACCGGACAATTCTCCGAGCAGGTCTCGTGCATGGCCCGCAACCATGAGAGCGGCCTGCCCGACCACACCGAGGCACCCGGCTACTACCTCGAATCCCGCACCGATACCCGCGATGAACAGGGGTTCCGACGGCTGGCGCACCAACTTCGGCAGCGCTGCACGCGCGAGAGCGGATGGCTTGGTGGGGTGTTTCCCGGCGATGACGCGGCGTTGACCGCGCTGTCCGCCGAACCCGACGGCAGCGGCTGGCGTTGGCAGACGTGGCACCTGTACCCGCTGCACCCTTGCGGGTCCGGCGGGACGGTGGTGCACACCGCAAGCCGGTGGCATCCATGAGCCGCAATCGCCTGTTCTGGGTTGCCGGCGGGTTGGCCGTTGCCGCGATGGTGTCGTTGATTTCCGGATTGGTATTGCTGCACAAGGACATTGGCTCGTATATCGCCTCCCACTATCACGAGTACTCCCGTGATGCGAATGGCACCCGCTACGTCTGCACCGGATCTGCCAAACAGGTGGCCGACACGCTCACTAGCTATCAGGCGCCCGAGGCGCGCGCGTCCAGCGGCAACAACCAATACCTGCGCTACAGCCGCAACATTGTGATCGTCGGACCCGACGGCACGCATCCCTGCAGCATCCGTGTCGAAGACCTGGGCGCCCGTTACAGCCACGGTGGATTCATTTTCCTCGGCCCCGGGTTCACCCCGGGATCTCCGTCTGGTGGCTCGGGCGGCCGCCCCGGTGGGCCGGGCGGAAGTAAGTAGCTGACCACGTAAAGGAGACAGCCATGCATCAGGCCAGGAATGCGGCCGGAGTCGACTTCGGCACCGTCAACTTCACCCCGCTCCTGCATGGGGCGGTGGCCACGGTGCTGTACTTCGTGGTGGGCATCGCGGTGCTGATCGCCGGCTTCCTGATGGTGGACATCCTGACGCCCGGGAATCTGCGCCGGTTGGTGTTCCTGGAACGCCGCCCCAACGCAGTCGTCCTGGCCTCGGCCATGTACGCCGCGCTGGCCACGGTGATCATCGCCGCGATCTACACCAGCTCCAGCCAGCTGGGTGAAGGTCTTCTCGGAGTGGCGATCTACGGGTCGATCGGCGTTATCCTGCAGGGCTTGGCGCTGTTCATTCTGCGCATCGTGGTGCCAGGCAACTTCCACGAGCATGTCGAACAAGCCGAGCTGCATCCCGCTGCGTTCGCGACGGCCGCCATGCTGTTGGCCGTGGGAGGGGTGACGGCGGCCGCGCTGTCATGACCGCCGTCGAGGTTGCGACCGCAGCGGCGCCGGCAGGGGCGTCTTCGGAGGAGTCTTCGGGGCGATGGCGGGCCGTGCTATTGGCCGCAGTCGCCGCCTGTGCGGCCTGCGGCATTGTTTACGAACTCGCGCTGCTGACCCTGTCGACGAGCCTCAACGGCGGCGGCATCGTCGCCACCTCGTTGATCGTCGCGGGCTACATCGCCGCGCTGGGCTTGGGTGCGCTGCTGATCAAGCCGCTACTGGCGCGAGCGGCCGTCACGTTCATCGCCGTCGAGGCGGTGTTGGGAGTCGTCGGCGGCTTGTCGACAGCGGCGCTTTACGTGGCGTTTGCGTTCTTGGACGAGCCGGGTGGGTCGACTTTCGTGCTGGCGGTGAGCACCGCGCTGATCGGCTGCCTGGTCGGCGCCGAGGTACCGCTGCTGATGACGCTCCTGCAACGCGGCCGGCTCTCCGGGGCTGCCGATACCGGCCGCACGCTGGCCAACCTCAACGCGGCTGACTACCTGGGCGCGCTGGTGGGCGGGCTGGTCTGGCCGTTCATCCTGCTGCCGCAGCTGGGAATGATTCGCGGCGCGGCTGCCACCGGCATCGTCAACCTGGCGGCTGCGGCGATCGTGTCGATCTTCTTGTTGCGACGCATCGTTTCCCCGCGCCAGCTGATGGCCGCGCTGTGTGCGCTATGTGCGGCGCTGGGGCTGCTGGCCACGCTGCTGGTGCGCTCCACCGACATCGAGACCACCAGCAGACAGCGGCTCTACGCCGACCCGATCATCGCCTACCGGCACTCGGCCTATCAGGAAATCGTGGTCACCCGCAGGGGCAACGACACGCGGCTGTACCTCGACGGGGGACTGCAGTTCTCCACCCGGGACGAATACCGCTACACCGAAAGCCTCGTCTACCCCGCTGTGGGCAATGGCGCCCGTTCGGTGCTGGTGTTGGGCGGCGGCGATGGCTTGGCCGCACGAGAGCTGTTGCGCCTGAACGGAATTCAGCAGATCATGCAGGTAGAGCTGGACCCGGCCGTCATCGAATTGGCGCGCACCACCATGCGTGAGGCCAACGGCGGGTCGCTGGACAATCCACGTGTGCATGTCGTGATCGACGATGCGTTGAACTGGCTGCGCGGCTCGCATGCCACCGATGTTTTCGACTCGGTGATCATCGACCTGCCCGACCCCGACACACCCGTGTTGGGCCGGCTGTATTCCACCGAGTTCTACGCGCTGGTCGGTCGCGTGCTGGCACCCGGTGGTCTGATGGTGGTGCAGGCCGGCAGCCCGTTTTCCACACGTACGGCGTTCTGGCGAGCGGTCTCGACGATTGGGGCCGCCGGCTACCGGGTCACGCCCTACCACGTGCATGTGCCCACGTTTGGTGACTGGGGTTTCGTTTTGGCGGGTCGCGGTGACGCGGCGCCGCTACCTACGGTGCCCCACGACGCGCCCCCGCTGCGCTACCTGGATCAGCGGGTGCTCGACGCCGCCACGGTGTTCTCCGACGACGTCCGGCCGCGCCCGGTCGAGCCCTCGACGCTGGACAATCCGCGCATCGTCGAGGACATGCGCCACGGTTACGACTAGCCGCCACAGATCCCAGGGCCGCCCAACAAGGGGGCGGGCACGCACGGCTGATCCATCCGGCGCCGGGTCATGGCATGACCGCCTGCAACCTCAGCTGTTGCCGCCGCCGATCGCACCGGAGCCGCCGCTGCCACCGGCGCCGCCGTTGATGTTGCTCTGGCCGGGAAATCCGAAGGGGGCACTGCCCGGGAAGCCGCCGGTGGGGACGCCTGCAGACTTGGTGTTGCTGTTACCGCCGGCACCGCCATCACCGCCCGCGCCGCCGGTGCCACCGACGCCGGTGCCGAACGGTATGGCAGAGCCCGTGCCGCCGGTGCCGCCGGTGCCGCCGTGGCCACCATTGCCGCCGACCGTGTTACCGAACGCACCCTCGCCGCCGTTGCCGCCGCGGCCGCCGTCGCCGCCATTACGTGTCAGACCGCCGTGGCCGCCGGCGCCGCCGGTGCCGCCGTGGCCGCCGTTGCCACCGGCGCCGCCGATGCCTTTGCCGCCGTCGCCGCCGTCGCCGCCTGTGCCGCCAGTCTGAGCGGTGCCACCGCCGCCACCGCGGCCACCGGCACCACCACCGCCACCGTTGCCACTGAGATTGCCCGCGTCGCTGCCGTTCCCACCAGCGCCACCGCTGCCACCGTTGCCGGAGGTGCCGGCAACGGTGGCAGGCCCGGTGCCCGCAGCCCCATCAGCGCCATTACCGATCAGCGGACGACCCACCAACGCCAGCGTGGGCGCATTAATGATGTCGAGCACCGTTTGCTGAAACGCCTGCATGGGCCGCACAGCGGCCGCCTCAGCAGCGGTATACGCCCCTCCGGCCACATTCAGGGCCGCCACAAACCGCTCATGAAACACCGACACCTGGGTGCTCAACGCCTGATACTCCGCCGCGTGAGTTCCGAACAACGCCGCAACCGCGGCCGACACCTCATCGCCGGCCGCCGGCAACAATCCCGTCGTGGAGGCCGCCGCAGCGGCATTCGCCGCACCCAGCGAGGAACCCAGCCTAGATAGATTCGACGCCGCCGCTCCCACCATTTCCGGCACCGCGATCACAAACGACATCCCGCACCTCCCAACAACGGGTCACCAACATTGGGATCCGTTACGCCGACGAATTAGGCGATTAACGCGCGACTGCACGGTTTACGTCATCGCGCATTACGGGATTGTGAGGGGGATCGCACAACCAGATCTTGTGCAAAATGCCCACATTCGCACAACAAAGTGCCCAATTGGCCCGGGCGACTTCGTGGGCGCCGGCGTCTGATCTGACAACACCGAGCCACCACGCCTCGACACGCTGACCGCAAATGCCCGAAGGCTTGAATTACAGCCCAGTCAATCCTTGTCGAAACACCGGCAGCACGACATCGGGTAGATCGACACTCGCCAGACTTTCTGCACTTCATCGCCGTTCTTCACGTCGACGGACACTCTGTTCGACGGCCGACTGCCCCCCACGCTTGCCCGTGGCGCGCCGGCAAAAACCCGAGTACGCACGCCGACGCCACCCGGCTCAGCAAACTGCACATACCCCGGTCGCTGCCACCACCAACGCCGACAGTCGGCGCCCCGGTTACCCCTCCGCTCAGCCGATCAGCAAGTCGAAAATTATTTCGCACAGCTAGCGAAATGCCCACCGCGCCGAATAACGACCCCATGAAACACAAATACTTCATAAATCATTCGCGTTTGTTTCCACCAAATACAAGGACCATGCCGGGGATCTGGGCGGTGATGCCGGGCCGGCGATTCGCTCGCCGCCGTGGCCGCCATTGTCGCCGGCGCTGCCGATGCCAGCCGCACCCCCGTCGGCAGCAACCTGCGGACCGCTTAGCCGCAACCCTCGACCACACCAGCGTTCGCGTTGCCGTGGCAATCGAAGCCCCGCAATAGCGCGACAATCAATCGACCTCAATCCTCAATCCTCAATCCTCGTCGAGAGCCGCCAGGACCTCGTCGGACACGTCGACGTTGGTCCAGACGTTTTGCACGTCGTCGCTGTCCTCGAGCGCGTCGACGAGTTTGAAGACCTTGCGGGCCCCGTCGAGGTCGACGGGCACGCTGACCGAGGGCTGGAAGCTGGCCTCGGCCGACTCGTAGTCGATGCCGGCGTCTTGCAATGCGGTCCGCACCGCGACCAGATCACCCGGCTCGGAAATCACCTCGAAGCTATCGCCGAGGTCGTTGACGTCCTCGGCGCCCGCGTCGAGCACGGCCGTAAGCACGTCGTCTTCGGTCAGGCCATTCTTCTCCAAGGTGACCACGCCCTTACGGGAAAACAGGTAGGCCACCGAACCCGGGTCGGCCATTGCGCCGCCGTTACGCGTCATCGCGACCCGCACCTCGCTGGCCGCGCGGTTGCGGTTGTCGGTCAGGCACTCGATCAGCACCGCGACCCCGTTGGGCGCGTAACCCTCGTAGGTGATGGTTTGCCAGTCGGCGCCACCGGCCTCCTCACCGGCGCCACGCTTGCGCGCCTTTTCAATGTTGTCGTTGGGTACCGAGCTCTTCTTCGCCTTCTGGATCGCGTCGTAGAGGGTCGGGTTGCCTGCCGGGTCACCGCCGCCGACGCGGGCCGCAACCTCGATGTTCTTGATCAGCCGGGCGAACATCTTGCCGCGGCGGGCGTCGATGACGGCCTTTTTGTGCTTGGTGGTGGCCCACTTGGAATGGCCGCTCATCTGTGTGCTTTACCTCTTCTGTTGCCTTCTGGTGCTCGAAAGTTCGCCAGACGAGTCTACGTGGCGGGTCAGTCGCGCCCAGCGTCACGCCTTCCCGTTGACGATGTCGACGAACAACTGGTGGATGCGGCGATCGCCGGTCATCTCCGGGTGAAACGCCGTCGCCAGCACGCGATCCTGCCGCACCGCGACAATGTGGTCCGCCGCCCGAGCCAGCACCTGCACAACATCACCGGCTCGCTCGACCCACGGCGCCCGGATGAACACTCCACGCACCGGGTCGTCGAAACCCGCGAACGCGAGATCGCCCTCAAACGAGTCGACCTGACGCCCAAAAGCGTTGCGCCGCACAGTCATATCGATCGCGTTGAGCGGCAGCGCCTGGCGCCCGCCCGCGCCTGCGTCCAGGATCTCGCTGGCCAGCAGGATCATCCCCGCGCAGGAGCCATAGGCCGCAAGCCCGTCAGCCAGCCGTGCCCGCAGCGGCTCCAGCAAGTCGAGGTCGAGCAGCAGATGGGTCATGGTGGTGGACTCCCCACCCGGTAGGACCAGCCCGTCGACCGCGTCGAGCTCGTCGCGGCGTCGCACCGTCATCGAGTCGGCTCCGCATTCGCGGAGCGCCGCGAGGTGCTCACGGGTGTCGCCTTGCAGCGCCAGGACCCCGATCTTCGGCCGGCTCACGGCTGGTATCCGCGTTTGTAGCGGGTCAACCCCTCCTGCATTACCGCCGCCACCAACTCGCCACGCTGGGTGAAGATCCTGCCCTGGGTGAGTGCGCGACCACCGCCGGCCGAAGGCGATGACTGGTGATAGAGCAACCATTCGTCGGCGCGGAAGGAACGCATGAACCACATCGCGTGGTCCAGCGATGCCACTTGCAGATGCTGGCGCTCCTCCAGATGAGTGACCTGCGCCGAACCCAGCAGCGTGAGGTCGCTCATATAGGCCAGCGCGCAGATATGCAGCACCGGGTCATCGGGCAACGGATCGTGGTGACGAAACCACACCTGCTGCTGGGATGCCTTGCCCGGCAGCAGCTGCAGGCGCTCCCGCGGCACGATGAGCACGTCCCACTCTTCGAACTGCCGGAACCCGGCGTCATCGAACACCTTCATCGACGTCAAGCCGGGCAGATCGTCGGGCGGTGGCGCTGCCGGCATGGCGTCCTGGTGTCTGATGCCTTCCTGACGGGTCTGAAACGATGCCGCCATGCTGAAGATCGTTTCCCCGTGCTGGATGGCGTTAACCCGCCTGGTGGCAAACGATCCGCCGTCGCGGATGCGCTCGACGATAAACACCGTGCGCTCCTTGGCATCCCCGGGCCGAAGAAAGTAGCCGTGCAGCGAATGAACGTGGTAGCGCGGATCGACGGTGCGCACCGCCGAAACTAGCGACTGACCGGCCACATGACCGCCGAAAGTCCGCTGCAGGAAACCCGATTCCGGGCTGAAGACGCTCCCGCGGTAGATATTGACCTCGAGTTGCTCGAGATCAAGGATCTCTTCGATCGCCACGAATGATTCTTACCAGCCGCGTTCGGCCAAGCGATGCGACTGCGCGATCTCCTCCACGTTGATGCCCACCATCGCCTCGCCCAGCCCACGCGACACCTTCGCCAGGACGTCGGCGTCGTCATAGAACGTGGTGGCCTTGACGATCGCCGCGGCGCGCTGCGCGGGATCGCCGGACTTGAAGATGCCCGACCCGACGAAGACACCCTCGGCCCCGAGCTGCATCATCATCGCGGCGTCGGCGGGCGTGGCAATGCCACCCGCGGTGAACATCGTGACCGGCAGCTTGCCCGCCCGGGCCACCTCAACAACGAGTTCGTAAGGTGCCTGCAATTCCTTTGCGGCAACGAATAATTCGTCCTCGGACAACGACGTCAGCCGGCGGATCTCGCCGCCGATGGCCCGCATATGTGTGGTCGCGTTGGAGACGTCACCGGTACCGGCCTCGCCCTTGGACCGGATCATGGCCGCCCCCTCGCTGATACGCCGCAGCGCCTCGCCGAGATTGGTCGCCCCGCACACGAAAGGCACGGTGAACTTCCACTTGTCGATGTGGTGGGTGTAGTCGGCGGGAGTCAGCACCTCGGACTCATCGATGTAGTCCACGCCCAGGCTCTGCAGGATCTGTGCCTCGACGAAATGCCCGATGCGTGCTTTGGCCATCACCGGGATGGTGACCGCGGAGATGATGCCTTCGATCATGTCGGGGTCACTCATCCGCGAAACCCCGCCCTGGGCGCGGATATCGGCGGGCACTCGCTCCAGCGCCATGACCGCGACCGCGCCGGCTCCCTCGGCGATGCGGGCCTGCTCCGGCGTGACGACGTCCATGATGACGCCGCCCTTGAGCATCTCGGCCATGCCGCGCTTGACCCGCGCCGTACCGGTTGCTGGGCTACCTGCAGCATCCATGGTTGCCTCCTTCGATCTCCACCACGATACGGCCAATACCGCGCGGCTAATGTAGCTAGTACCTCGCGGAGTATCGGAGGCCGGAATGGACGATGACGCCAAGATCATCGATCTCAACGATGACCAGCTTGCTCAGATGCGCGGCGAATATGGTCCGGAGAAGGACGGCTGCGGCGATCTGGACTTTCAATGGCTCGATGATGGCTGGCTGGCGTTGCTGCGCCGGTGGATGAGCGATGCGCAACGCGCCGGTGTGATCGAACCCAATGCGATGGTGTTGGCGACAGTTTCGGACGGAAAACCCGTGAGCCGTTCGGTGCTCTGCAAATTGCTGGACGAGTCGGGTGTGGCGTTTTTTACGAGCTACGACTCGGAAAAAGGTGCGCAGCTCGAAGCGACGCCATACGCGTCGGCAACCTTTCCCTGGTACGAATTGGGCCGCCAAGCCCACGTGCGCGGCGCGGTCACCAGGGTCAGCACCGAGGCGACGCTCGCCTATTGGTCCAAGCGACCGCGCGGGGCGCAGCTAGGTGCGTGGGCATCACAACAGTCACGTCCCGTGGGGTCCCGCGCCGAACTCGACGATCAGCTCGCGGAAGTGACGCGTCGCTTCGACGGCCAGGACCGGATTCCGGTGCCGCCGCGGTGGGGCGGCTACCGCATCGCACCTGAGATCGTCGAATTCTGGCAGGGCCGCGAGAACCGCCTACACAACCGGATCCGCGTCACCAATGGCCGACTCGAGAGGTTGCAGCCCTGACTCACCGCGCTCAGCGGATCGATCGAGGTACACCCGCATTGAGGGCGGCGGCTCGCTTCGCCGACGCGTCGGCCATTTCGTTGGCTACGGGCAGCAACTCGCCAAGTTGTAGTGGATAGACCAGTTCCCCAGCAGCTACCAGCTCCGCGATGTCGTTCGCGTCGCACCATCGGGCGCCGTGGATGTAGCGCCGTTCCAACTCGGTGCGCCCCGCGACGGACGGCTCGAACCGTCGCGTGCGGTACACCAGGTAGAACTCCTCGCTATCGATCAACGAGCCGTTGAACTCGAAGGCCTCGTCACGTCGCCAAACGGGTCCGACCATGTCCGTTGGCGCGACCCTCAGACCGGTTTCTTCGGCAAGCTCACGCGCGGCCGCCTCCGCCAACCGCTCGCCTTGCCGCACCTCGCCGCCGACGGTGAACCACCATCTCAAAGCGGTGGGTTTGGCTGGGTCCGAACCGCACAGCAACAGCACCGCACCCGTGTCGTCGAGCAGCACCACCCGGGCCGACGTGCGGTGGTTGACCACGCCGTGACCACTGTGCGCCAACGCGTGCGGCCGCTCCGCGATCTCGAAATATGTTGGCAGCGCCGCGGTTCCACCCAACCGAAGCTTCCGCACCAGGGGTCGTTCGGCCAGCGCGAGGGTGTCGCGGACCGCATCGTTGTGGAATCGACGGGCCAGCAGCACCCGGGCTTCGGCGTCGGCCAATTCGGCGATCAGGGCCGCCGGCAGCGACGCCGGATCAACCATCGCCAGCGCGGTGGAGAGCTCGTTTTCGCACGCCTCGCGCGAATGCCGGGGCGCACGTTCGGCGGCGTCGGCCAGTGCCGCCAACCGACGGCCCTCGGAGCCGACTTTCGAGGTGCCGCCGTAGGCGTCGATCGCGACCGCCCGGGCCACCACAGCGCGCCGGGCCAGCGCACCGTCCAGCGCCTGCCAGGACAGGTCATAGCGCACGTTCAATCGGTTCAGCCGGTTGGCCGTTTGATACCCCCAGGCACCAACCGCCACCAGCAGCACGACCAGCACCGCAATGGCTATCAGCAGCCACGTCACTAGCTGGCCACCTGAACCTTGGTGCCCGACCCGGCGACCGTCTCGTACACCCGCATGATCTGGGTGGCCACCACCGACCAGTCGTACCGGGTGACCGCCTCGGCGCCGGCCGCCACGTAGCGCTGCCGCAGCATGTCGTCGGAGAGCACCGAGATGAGCGCGTCGCCCAGCGCGGCGGCCTGCAAATCGGGGGGGCCAACCGGCACCAGGCAACCGACCTCGCCGTCGCACAGCACCCGCCGGAAGGCGTCCAGGTCGCTGGCCACCACGGGGGTACCGGCGGCCATCGCTTCGACCAACACGATGCCAAAGCTCTCGCCGCCGGTGTTGGGTGCGCAGTAGACGTCGGCGCTGCGCATCGCGGATGCCTTTCCGGCGTCGTCCACCTGACCGAGAAAGCGCAGGTGCTCGTCCAATCCGCTTGCCTGGCCACGCAATTGGTCCTCATCGCCGCGGCCGACGATCAGCAACTGCACATCCGGAAACCGCTGCACCACCCTGGGCAGCGCGCCGAGGAGTACCGCCATCCCCTTGCGCGGCTCGTCGTAACGACCCAGGAACAGCACGGTCTTGCCCGGCCGCGGATACCCGTCCAGCGGTGGCGCCGAAGCGAACGAATCGACGTCCACCCCGTTGGGAATCTCCACCGCGTCGGACCCCAGTGCCTCCATCTGCCAGCGACGGGCCAGATCCGACACCGCGATCCGCCCGACGATCTTCTCGTGCATCGGCCGCAGGATGCCCTGGAAAACCGTCAGCGTCAGCGACTTGGTGGTCGACGTGTGAAACGTCGCCACGATCGGCCCCTCGGCGATGTTCAGGGCCAGCATGGACAGGCTCGGCGCGTTGGGCTCGTGCAGGTGCAGCACGTCGAAATCGCCTTCGGCAAGCCACTTTTTGACCTTGCGGTGCGTGGCGGGGCCGAACCGCAGCCGGGCCACCGAGCCGTTGTAGGGAATGGGGACTGCCTTGCCGCCGGAGACGACGTAGTCCGGCAGTGAGGTGTGCGGCGAAACCGGTGCCAGCACGCTGACATCGTGGCCGCGGGCGCGCATCACCTCGGCCAGCTGCAACACGTGCGACTGCACCCCGCCCGGCACGTCGAACGAGTAAGGGCAGATCATCCCTATCCGCATCAGGCTTTCCTCATTTGGACCTCAGCCGTGCCCGGCGTGCATCGGACAGATCGGCCAGCCACTGCGGCTGCAGCATGTGCCAGTCGGCGGGATGGGCGGCGATGTTGTGCGCGAACCGATCGGCCAGCGCCTGAATGATGGCGTTGATGTCACCGCTGCCGCAGTCCACCGCCGGGTGGACCGCAAAACCCCAGCCGTCGGGCTCAAACCAGCAGTGCACCGGCAGCAGCGCCGCCCCGGTCTCGATGGCCAGCTTGGCCGGGCCAGCCGGCATTCGGGTGGGCTCACCGAAGAAATCGACGTCAACACCGGTGCGGGTGAGGTCTCGCTCGGCCATCAGACACACGACCTGGTTAGCCCGCAATCGCTGACATAACACCTCGAATGGGGGTTGCGCACCACCGGTCAACGGCAGTATCTCGAAGCCGAGGCTCTCGCGGTAGGCGATAAAGCGCCGGTAGAGCGATTCGGGCTTGAGACGCTCGGCGACGGTGGTGAGAGTGCCATGCTTTTGCACCAGCCATACCCCGGCCATGTCCCAGTTGCCGCTGTGCGGCAACGCCAGAACCACGCCCCGGCCCGCGGCCAGCCCAGCATCCAGGTGACGCAGCCCCTGGATCACATGGTCAAGGTGGCGGGCGATCGCACGGTGGTCCATTGTCGGCAGCCGGAAGGCCTCCCGCCAGTATCGTCCATAGGACTCCAGCGAAGCGCGCATCAGTGAGGCCGGCACGTCGGCGGGCCGCACACCTATGACGCGGGCCAGGTTCTTGCGCAGCTGCTCCGGACCGCCGCGGCGGGCCGCGAAGCGCGCACCGGTGTCGAATGCGTTGCGGGCGGCGAACTCTGGCATCGCCCGCACAGCCATCCAGCCGGCGGCATAGGCCCAGTCCGTCGCGGTGCCGGTCAATAGGCGGCGAGGGCCCCCGGTAAATTTCAGGCTCGCCGCGGTAGGCATCACGGCTCGCCCTTTCCGGGCAACGTCAAGCGATCGGTGGCCCCGGGCGAGGTGCGCACCGTGTACAGCCGCTGACCGCAGGTGATCACGCTGGCCACGGCCAGCACCCACATACCTATCGGCAGTGCCGGCGGCCAGGCAACAAACGGAAAGTCCGACACGCCGGCACCGGTGAGCACGATGATCAGCCGTTCCGGCCGTTCGATGAAGCCGCCGTCGCCGCGCAGCCCGCTGGCTTCCGCCCGGGCCTTGATGTATGAGATGACCTGCGATGTGACCAAGCAGATCAACGTCGCCACCACCAGCAGTTGGTCGCGCATGTGAAACGCTATCCACCACAGCAGCCCGCAGAACACCGCGCCATCGCTGATGCGGTCACACGCGGCGTCCAGCACCGCGCCGAAGCGCGTGCCGCCACCGCGCTGCCTGGCCATCGCCCCGTCAAGCATGTCGAACAGGACAAAGAACCAGACGACACACGCACCGGCGAACAGCTTGCCCATCGGGAAAAGCACCAGCGCCCCAGCCACCGACGCGGTGGTGCCCAATATGGTGACCCCGTCGGGTGTGAGGCCGACGCGCAGCAACGCCCGGGCGAGCGGATTGGTGACGCGCGCGAACGCCGCCCGGGAAAGGAAGGGCAGTTTACTCATGAGTGCCACATGGTTGCGTCATGGTTGCCTGGCCCACTCCGTCGCAAGAAGGCGGCGGGTGTCACGCAGCAACTGCGGAATCACCTTGGCGCCGCCGATGATTGTGATGAAGTTCGCGTCGCCGCCCCATCGCGGCACGACATGCACGTGCAAGTGTTCGGCCAACGACCCGCCCGCCGAGGTGCCCAGGTTCAGACCGACATTGAAACCGTGCGGCCGCGACACGTTCTTGATAACGCGAATCGCCTTCTGGGTGAAGGCCATCAACTCGGTGCTTTCAGCTTCGGTCAGGTCCTCCAGCTCCGATACCCGCCGATAGGGCACCACCATCAGGTGCCCGGGGTTGTACGGATAGAGGTTGAGCACGGCGTAGACGAGTTCGCCGCGGGCGACCACCAGCCCTTCCTCGTCGGACAGCCGCGGAATGTCGGTGAACGGCTGCTCGGCGTTGGCCGAGGATTTAGGGTCGCGCTTGAGCGGCGCTTCGGCGAGATAGGTCATGCGGTAGGGCGTCCATAACCGCTGCAACTCATCGCGCTGGCCGACGCCTCGATCGAGGATGGTGTCGTCGGTGGGCTCGGCGCTGTTCTCGTCGCTCACCGCCCAGTCACCTTTAGCAGTTCGGCTGTGGGAGCGGCGTTTTCGCGGTCGTTGATCCAATCCACGATGGCCGCTACCGCACCATTACGGGCCACACCGTTGAGTTGCGTACGGTCACCGAACCGGAAGCTCACCGCACCGGCCTGCACATCGCGGTCACCGGCAAGCAACATAAACGGCACCTTCTGGTTGGTGTGGTGGACGATCTTCTTGGCCATCCGATCGTCACTGGCGTCCACCTCGACCCGCACGCCGTGCGACTTCAGTTGTGCGGCAATCTCTTCCAGGTATGCGACGTGCTCATCGGCGACTGGGATCCCGACCACCTGGACCGGCGCCAGCCACGCCGGGAACGCCCCCGCATAGTGCTCGGTGAGGATGCCGAAGAACCGCTCGATCGACCCGAACAGAGCGCGGTGGATCATCACCGGGCGCTGCCGAGTCCCATCGGCGGCGGTGTACTCCAGCTCGAAACGTTCCGGGAAGTTGAAGTCCACCTGGATGGTCGACATCTGCCAGCTGCGGCCCAGCGCGTCGCGCGCCTGCACCGAAATCTTGGGGCCGTAGAACGCCGCGCCGCCGGGATCGGGTACCAATTGCAGGCCCGACTCCTGTGCGACCTCGGCGAGGGTGGCGGTGGCCTCGTCCCAGATCTCCTCGGAGCCGACGAACTTCTCCGGGTCCTTGGTGGACAGCTCCAGGTAGAAGTCGTCCAGCCCGTAGTCACCGAGCAGGTCGAGAACGAACGTCAGCAGCGAGGCCAGTTCGTCGCGCAATTGCTCGCGGGTGCAGAAGATGTGCGAGTCGTCCATGGTGAACCCGCGTGCCCGGGTCAACCCGTGCACCACGCCGGACTTTTCGTAGCGGTATACGGTGCCGAATTCGAAGAGCCGCAACGGAAGCTCCCGATACGACCGCCCACGCGAGGCGAAGATCAGCGTGTGCATCGGGCAGTTCATCGGCTTGAGGTAATAATCCTGGCCCGGCTTGCGCACCGTGCCGTCGTCATTGAGCTCGGCGTCGAGGTGCATCGGCGGAAACATGCCGTCGGCGTACCAGTCCAAATGGCCCGACGTGTGAAACAGCTGCGCCTTGGTGATGTGCGGGGTATTGACGAACTCGTAGCCGGCTTGAATGTGCTTGCGGCGCGAGTACTCCTCCAGCTCCCTGCGCACCACGCCGCCCTTGGGATGGAAAACCGCTAGGCCGGAACCGATTTCGTCGGGAAAGCTGAACAGGTCCAGCTCGATGCCCAGCTTGCGGTGGTCGCGGCGCTGCGCCTCGGCAATGAGCTCCAGGTGGTGGTCCAGCGCCTCCTGGGACTCCCACGCGGTCCCGTAGATGCGTTGCAGGCTGGCGTTTTTCTGGTCGCCCCGCCAGTAGGCCGCGGAGCTGCGGGTGAGCTTGAACGCCGGAATGTGCTTCGTGGTGGGGATGTGCGGGCCACGGCACAAGTCACTCCAGACCCGTTCCCGGGTGCGGGGATTGAGGTTGTCGTAGGCGGTCAGCTCGTCGCCACCGACCTCCATGATTTCGGTCGTGTTCTTGGTAAACCCGGACTTGTCGTCGACGAGCTCGAGCTTGTAGGGCTCGTTGGCCAGCTCCTCTCGGGCCTGCTCGGTGGACTCGTAGACCCGCCGGTCGAACAGCTGTCCATCCTTGACGATCTGACGCATCCGCTTTTCCAGCGCCTCCAAGTCCTCAGGCGTAAACGGTTCCGCAACGTCGAACTCGTAGTAGAAGCCGTCGGTGATGGGTGGCCCGATCCCCAGTTTGGCCTCCGGAAACAGATCTTGGACGGCTTGCGCCAAAACGTGGGCGGTCGAATGCCTGATCACGCTGCGACCGTCCGCGGTGTTGGCCGCCACCGGGGTGACCTCCGCGTCGACGTCGGGTATCCAGCTCAAGTCGCGCAGCTTGCCGTCGGCGTCGCGAACCACCACGATCGCGTCCGGTGAACCCCGCCGCGGCAACCCCGCCTCGCCGACGGCGGCGGCAGCGGTAGTGCCAGCAGGTACCCGGATCGGGGCTTGCGGCGCAGCCGGGTGCTGCGGGTCGCCGCCGCCGGTTCCGGGCGATCGCAAACCCGCCGCAACCGGGTGCCGCGGGTCGCCGCCATCGGTTCCTCGGGTGGGGTCTGCGGGGGCGCTCATCGCGTTGGTCTCCAGGGCTTGGGCGGTCTGCCGGATTCTGGGGGGACTAATTAGTCACTAACTAATCGTTGCCATGCTATCCGGGCGCACCTCGACGAACCCAAACCGCCGGACTACTGCCGTCCGTCACGCCGCGTGGCCACGAACCTCGTCTGGGACCTCCGCGTAGCGCACTGCGTGCGGCGCCTCATGCGGTATGAGCAATCGCGGCTCCCCAACCGGGACACGGCCCGTCGCCCGCTGCGCATCGCGTCGCAGCGCACCGCCCACCCTGCGGCCCATCTCGGCGAGTTTGTCGCGCAGCTTTGACAATGTGAATCGATTGTTTTCGACGTCATAAAAGAACCGCAGGGTGCGGACCGGGAAGTATCCCAGCAACAGGATGAATATCGTTATCAGCGCCGTACCGCTCTTGACGCCGTGCGCTTTTGTGGTCCTGAGATAACGCGTGGAGTACCGGTAGAAATCGCGCGGTGAGGATTCCACCCGCCGGCCGGACATACCGGCAACCAGTGCGGGCTCGTAAGCAACCTCGAAATTGTTCTTGAACAGGGTCACGGCAAGGTCGATGTCTTCATGCAAGAGATCTTCCAGGTCCAGCCGCGTGAGGTGGCGAACCGCCTGCCATGCGGAGGTGCGGATTGCCATGTTCGACCCAAGCAGGAACCGCTGGTCGGTCGCGTTGCGATGCAGTCTGGCGCGGGTCATGTCGTCGATCCGGAAAATGAGCCCGCGCATCGGCATGTCGTAATACAGAACTGGGCCTGTGGCAGCGTCGATGGCCGGGTCCCGAAAGCGGCGACGAATCGTCGCTACCCAGTCATTGGCGACGATGGAATCGGCGTCGATCCTTCCGATGACGTCGCTGCGAACATTATCGAACCCGCAGTTGCGCGTTGGAGCGATGCCCTGGTGCTCGTCTTGATCGAGCAGGCGGATATTGATATGTGGATTCTCTGTTTGATACCGACGCACTATCGATGCGGTGTCGTCGGTCGACCTGTTGTTGACGACAATAATCTCATCGGCCAACGACGTTTGGTCGATGCAGGAATCGAGGCATTTCGCAATGAAGCGTTCCTCATTAAATGCGGGGATAACGATCGCCACAGACGGACTCTCGATCATTGTCTGGCTCCACTTCACTTGCTGACCGCGAGCGTCGTAGGTCACGCCCCTTCAGGTCATCGGCTGCGAGGACGCTAACATAGTTAGTAAGCACTCGCAATCTTTTATCCGATCGCGACCGTGCCGATGCAGCCCAGGGGGTGCCGTCATGTCGGCGGAAGGTTTTGACGACTCCGCGGGAAGGGTGGCGGGTCTTTGCTGGCCGCACTGACTGCAAGGTGACCGCCACTTCGCCAGCGAGATCGCTCCGGTGGTTAATCTACACCTATGCAATACTATGTCAACGACATGATCCGACCTTGCAATGATCTATTCAGGGCTGCCCGGGCTTGAGCCGCACAAACAACGCGTCGGCTTCGGTCAGCAAGGTATCGCCGTCGGTGAGCCGGCCCGAGACGAAGATCTTGCGCCCGTCGACATGGTCAACCCCCGCCTCGATCTGCAGCTTCTTATCGATCGGCACGATATGGCGGTAATTGATCTTGAGATAGGCGGTGCGCTGGTAGGGGCCGCCGGTGAGCACCGAGGACGTCAATCCGAGCACGGTATCGAATAGCAGTCCCAGCGCCCCACCATGCACCGCGCCATTGCGTCCGAGATGAAATCGGGCGAACCGCGCCCAGCCCTGGATCCGTCCGTCGTCGGTTTTTCGCGCCGACATGGGCACGGTCAGGATGTTGCCGCGAACGGGCAGGTCCATCCGGCGTCCCGACGGCGACTGCCATTCGTCGGCGTCGAACGGGGACAGCAGCGCGGAGACCTTGTCGAGTAGGTCGGCCGCCTCGGTGATCACCTCGTCGGGGGCGTCGACAGCGCGGGCGTGGTCCTGCAGCTTGCGTACCCCGTCGATGAACCTGCCGTAGTCGGGGCCGCCCTTGGTCGTCGGTTCGGGCGGATTGAATCCACCGCCGGGGTGTCGTGTCTGGTCACCTGCCACCAGAACACCGTATTTTGCGGCGGCTTACGTAGCGCCGGCAACAGCCTCCAGCGTCTCGAACTCCTCGTCGGAAAGCGTGATTTCGGCAGCGGCGACGTTCTCCTCCAGATGCGCCACGCGCGATGTGCCCGGAATCGGCAACATCACCGGCGACCGCTTCAGCAGCCAGGCCACGGCCAGCTGCGCCGGCGTCGCATGATGGGCGGCGGCGATCTTCTGCAGCGGGCCGTCCGGTGCGGCCAGCGGCCCAGCAGCCAGCGGGAACCACGGGATGAAGCCGACGCCCTGGCTGGTGGCGGCATCCAGCAGCGGTTCGGCGGCGCGTGCCGACAGGTTATACATGTTCTGCACCGACGCGATCGGGGCGATCTGCCGTGCCACGTTGAGTTGATCGACGTCGACCTCGGACAGGCCGATATGACGGATCTTGCCTTCGTTCCGTAGGGCGACGAGTTCGCCGATCTGGTCGGCCAGCGGGAAGTTCCTGTCGACGCGGTGCAGCTGAAACAGGTCGATGGTCTCGACGCCCAGTCGCCGCAGGCTCATCTCGCATTCCTGGCGCAGGTAGCTCGGATTGCCCAGCGGGATCCACACATCCGGGCCGGTACGCAACAACCCCGCCTTGGTCGCTAGCACCAGCCCGCTGCCCAGCCCGGTGTACGGGTGCAGCGCCTCGCGGATGATCTCTTCGGAGATGTAGGGGCCGTATGAGTCCGCGGTGTCGATGAAGTTCACGCCAAGCTCGACGGCGCGGCGCAGCACCTTGACGGCTTCGTCGCGGTCGGCGGGCGGTCCCCAGACGCCCTTGCCGGTCAGGCGCATTGCGCCGAAGCCAAGGCGGTTGACGATCAGGTCACCACCGAGGGCGAAGGTTCCGGATGCCGATGCTAAGGCTTGGGTGCTCACCCCTACGACCGTACGCGGCGCGCGCGTGCGCGCTCTGACTCGTCGGGTCCCGTGGCAAGCTGATCGGGTGGACCTAGACGCGCTCGCCGACCTGCCGCTGACCTATTCGGAAGTGGGCGCGACGGCAGCCGGCCAACTGCCTGCGGGATACGACCACCTGAGCGTCTCGGCCGAGATCGGTACCGGCGCGCGGCGTTTCGAGGAGGCCGCCGACGGCGTCATGCATTGGGGCATGCAGCGCGGAGCTGGCCTGGGAGTGCATGCGAGCTCCGATGTCGCTGTGGTCTCCGCGGTCGTGGTGGTCAGGCTGATGGGTTTGCTGCGCGCGCCGTGCCGCGTCGTGTACGTCATCGATGAACCCGATGTGCGCGGGTTCGCCTATGGCACGCTGCCGGGCCATCCGGAGTCCGGCGAGGAGCGGTTCGCCGTGCGCCACGACCCGACCACCTCCGCGGTCTACGCGGAGGTGTCGGCGTTCTCCCGGCCAGCGACCTGGTGGAGCAAGGCCGGTGGGCCGCTTGTCACGGCAACGCAGCGCATCATCGCCAAGCGCTACCTGCGCGGGGTTTGACGCGGCCCGACTAATGGCGCCCGATGGCTCCGTTGTGTACGCCCTGCGCCAGTCGGGCTAACGCAACGGCACCGGCCAGCAAACCGAAATCACGCAGCGCGACGTCGTAGAAGCCGGGTCCGGTGACCAGGTTGAGGATAATCCCGGCCAGCCAGGCCGCGACCACCCGCGCGCCGAAACGGGGCACGACCGCGACCAGGATTCCGGCGACGATCTCGATCGCCCCGACCAGGTACATGGCCTGATCTGCGGTGCCGGGAACCAGGTCATTGATCCAGCTGGCCAAATACATGCTCCAGTGCTGGGGATGGGTCAGCAAATTGAAGAATTTGTCCAGCCCGAACACGATCGGCGCGATCGTGAAAACGGTGCGAAGCAGCAGGAAGGCCGAGTAGGCCGGATCCTTCAACTGGTCCGCGAGGGCTGGGGTGGTGGCTTGTTTGGTGGTCATGACGTACTCCAGTTTCTAACAGATAGTAATTTGAACGTTAGATTCAGTAGACTGTAGCGTCAAGTCTTTTGTCCGTTAGAAATTCCGTTGAAACAACAGAAATGAGGCGCCGAAGTGGATGCCACGACCCCGCCGCAGCGTGACGCCGCAGGGATCGGTGCGCTCGCGGACCCGGTGCGTCACCGGCTCTACCAATTCGTGTGTTCGCAGCCGGCGCCGGTGAGCCGTGACCAGGCGGCCGCCGCCGTCGGCATCCCTCACCACCAGGCCAAATTTCACTTGGACCGGCTCACGGCCCAAGGCCTGCTGGACATCGAGTACGCACGCCTGACGAACCGATCCGGACCCGGCGCGGGGCGAACGGCCAAGCTGTATCGCAGGGCGACTCGCGACATCGCGGTCAGCCTGCCGCAGCGGGAGTACGAGCTGGCCGGCCGGCTGATGGCCGCGGCCATTGCGCGATCGGCCGAAACCGGCGAACCCGTCGTCGAGGTGCTCAATCGGGTCGCCCGCGAATTCGGGCACGCGATCGGCGCGACCGCTGCGGACCGACCGCCCATCGACGCGGCAGCGGCGCTGCGGGTGGCGCTGAGCGTGCTGCGCAAATACGGCTACGAGCCCCGCACTGCCGACGGCGAAATCGCGGGCGAAATCGAGCTAGCTAACTGCCCGTTCCACGCGCTGGCCCAGGCACAGACCGAGCTGGCCTGCAATATGAACCATGCGCTGATCACCGGCGTCGCCGACACTCTGGCACCGCATGGCCCCGATGTCCGGCTACAGCCCGGACCGGGTCGATGTTGCGTCGTGCTCAGGCGCCCGCCCAGCGAGCCAGCAAACTCTCTGCACCCACGCACAGCCGCTCGATGACCTCGCTCACCGACGCGTCGTCACGGATCATGCCGACGCCCTGACCCGCGTCGACCGGGGCGACCCGCGGGTCGTCGGCAGCGACCGAGGCGGCCAGCTCCTCGCGGGCCGACGGATCGGCGGCCAGCGCGTCTTCGTTGCCCGTCCAGCGCGCGACAAACTCATTGGCCAACACCCGCGACGGGAACCGGGCCGGCCACGGCAGAGCGTTCGCGACGTCGAAGACCCGGGTGACCCGGGTGTCGGTTTCGGCCGCGGCGATCAACGCCCAACGGCTGGCCTCACCGGTCAGCGCCTCCGGACATGCCGCCAGGCGAGTGCCCACCCATGCCCCACTGGCGCCGGCGGCAAGCACGGCGGCCAGACTTCGCGGCGAGGCAACGCCGCCGCCGGCCAGCACCGGCACCGACACCGCATCCAAGACGGCGTCGAGCAACGGCAGCGTCCCCAGCCCCACTGCCC
>NZ_OCVX01000007.1:576229-620300 GCF_900232995.1 Mycobacterium simulans | reverse complement strand
CCGGATTGGCAAACTCAGGCCGTGGCGACGGCGATACTCTTTAATGTACTGCGGTCAAGGATGACCGGGTGGGAGTGCTGCAATGTCCTACCTGGTGACGGTCCCGGAAATATTGGCTGCGGCGGCGACCCCTCTGTCCCGAGCGGCGCCGGCGGTAGCGGTGGTAATGGCGGCAACGGCGGGTGGCTCCAGGGCAACGGCGGCTCCGGCGGCGCCGGCGGGTCCGGCTCGGGAGCCGGGAACGGCGGTAACGGCGGCGACGCTCGGTTGAACGGCAACGGCGGAGCCGGCGGCCCCAGCGGTGCCGCGGGAGTTCCCCCAATCGGGGTCGGCGGCGTCGGCGGTGCCGGAGGGCTGTTGTTCGGCAACGACGGCCCAGCCGGCTAACCTCAGCGGCGCTTGTTTCCCCGCTTCTCGCGCACCCGCACGTTGATCCGGATCGGGCTGCCCTCGAACCCGAATGTCTCGCGCAGCCGCCGCTCCAGGAATCTCCGATAGCCCGCCTCGAGAAAACCCGAGGTGAACAGCACGAACGTCGGCGGCCGGGCGGTGGCCTGGGTGGCGAACAGGATGCGCGGCTGCTTTCCGCCGCGCACCGGCGGCGGCGTCGCCGCCACCACCTCCTTGATCCAGGCGTTCAGCGGACCCGTCGCGATCCGGGTGTCCCAAGACGCCAGAGCGCTCTCCATCGCCGGCACCAGCTTCTGCAGTGCTCGACCGGTTTTGGCGGAGACATTGACCCGCTGCGCCCAGCGCACCTGCACGAGTTCCCGGTCGATTTCGCGCTCCAGCAGCTCGCGACGGTCCTCGTCGACCAGGTCCCACTTGTTGTAGGCGAGCACCAGCGCACGCCCAGCCTCGATGACCATCGACAGCACCCGCAGGTCCTGCTCGGTCAGCGGCTGCGACGCATCGATCAGCACGATCACCACCTCGGCGGCATCGATTGCCCCGTGCGTGCGCACCGACGCATAGAACTCGTGCCCGCTGGCCTGTCCGACCTTGCGGCGCAAGCCCGCGGTGTCGACAAATCGCCAGACCTTGCCGCCCAGCTCGATCAGCGAGTCCACCGGGTCGACCGTGGTTCCGGCGACCTCGTGCACCACCGAGCGCTGATCACCGGCCAGCTTGTTCAGTAGCGAACTCTTCCCAACATTGGGTTTGCCGACGAGCGCGACCCGGCGGGGGCCGCCACCGCCCGGCGCCGACTCGCCGACCTCGGGCAGCGCCGCCAGCACCTCATCGAGCAGGTCGGCCACGCCGCGCCCATGCATCGCGCTGATCGGATGTGGCTCACCAAGCCCCAGCGACCATAGCGCCGCCGCGTCGGCTTCGCCCTTTTCGCTGTCAACCTTGTTGGCTGCCAAGAACACCGGCTTACCGGATCGCAACAGGATGCGCGCGGCGGCCTCGTCGGCCGTGGTGGCACCGACGGTCGCATCGACAACCAGGATCACCGCGTCTGCAGTACGCATGGCCACCGACGCTTGCTCGGCGACCAACTGCTGCAGGCCTTTTGCGTCGGGCTCCCAGCCACCGGTGTCCTGCACGACGAATCGACGTCCAGTCCACAGCGCATCATAGGAAACCCGGTCGCGCGTCACGCCGGGGACATCCTGTACCACCGCCTCGCGGCGGCCCAAGATCCGGTTGACCAGCGTCGACTTGCCGACGTTTGGCCTGCCCACGATCGCCACCACCGGCGCCGGTCCGAACTCAGCCAGATCTGCTAGGTCGGAATCGTCGAGCTCCCAATCGCTTTCGTCGGTCCAGGTACCGTCTGCATCGGCGCGGATCACGATGCCGCCTCGTTTCGCTGCGTCACCAACTCCAGTAGGTGGGCAATCACCTCGGCCTCCGTCATGTCGCTGGTGTCGACGACGATCGCATCCGAGGCGGCCCGCAGCGGCGACACCGCGCGCGTGGAATCGAGATGGTCGCGCCGGCGTACATCGGCCAGCACGCCGTCGTAGTCGTCGGCCAAACCGGCCGCGACATTTTGGTCGTTGCGGCGCTTGGCACGGGTCTCGGCCGACGCGGTCAAGAAGATCTTCACGCGCGCCTCGGGCAACACCACGGTCCCGATGTCGCGACCCTCAACGACCACGCTGCCCGGCCCTTCGACCAGAGCGCGTTGCATGTCGACGAGCCGGCGGCGCACGGCAGGAACCGACGACACCGCCGAAACCGCCAGGGTCACATCGTCGCTGCGGATCTCCGCCGAAACATCTTCCCCGGCAAGGTAACAGCTGGTCTCGTCGGGGTCATAGCCCACCGACATCTTTACCGCCGCCGCGACCTCCTCGACCGCTTCGGGATCTTCCGGATCAACACCCGCACGCAGCACGGCCAGCGTCACGATCCGATACATTGCCCCGGTGTCAAGGTACCGTGCGCCCAGTTCACGCGCCAATCCCCTTGACACGGAGGACTTTCCGGTACCGGCCGGACCGTCTACGGCGACCACGATCTCGCTCACAGCCCAACCGCCTTGTACAGTTGCCCGATCTCCTCCAGACGCAACGCGCGGATGCTGCCCGGGCGCTGCTTGCCCAGCGAAACCGAGCCAATTTCGGTGCGCACCAGCGCCTCCACCGGGAAGCCCACGGCCGCCAGCAGGCGGCGTACGATGCGATTGCGTCCCTCGTGGAGCGTCACCCGCACCAACGTCTTACCGGGAATCGCATCCACCACCGCGAAATCGTCAACGCTAGCCAGGCCGTCCTCCAATTCGATTCCCGCCCTAAGCTTCTTGCCCAGCCCGCGCGGCACCGCCCCAGTGACCGTTGCAAGGTAGGTCTTGGGCACCTCATGGGAGGGGTGCATCAAGCGGTGTGCCAGTTCGCCGTCGTTGGTCAGCAGAATCAACCCTTCTGTGTCGGCATCCAGCCTCCCGACGTGGAACAGTTTCTTGCTGCCCCGAACCTTGCGTTCGATCAGATCACCGATGCACGGCCGGCCGCGATCGTCGGACATGGTCGAGTGCATGCCGCGCGGCTTGTTCAGCGCAAAGTACACCTGCGAGTCGTCAACGACCACCCTGGCTCCGTCGACGCGAATCACCGAGATGTTCGGATCAACTCGAGTACCCAACTCCGTCACCAGCTGGCCGTCCACCTCGACTCGGCCATCGACAATCATCTTCTCGGCGGCCCGCCGCGATGCAATCCCCGCCTGGGACAACACCTTTTGCAAACGGATGCCTTCAATCTCGACCATCAATCGCGGTCCACATCGAAGGTCAGGGTCTGGTCAGTTGCCTGGCCACCGTTGAGTTTGATGAAACGTGGCTCAGTGTCCAGGGATTCGCTCAGGTCGTCGATTGTGTCGACATCGGGAAGCAGCGGAGCGATGTCGGGGAGGTCTGCCAAGGAATTCAAGCCCAGACGCTCCAGGAATAGTTCGGTGGTTGCGAATGTCACCGCGCCGGTGTCGGAGTCGGCACCAACCTCGGTGATCAGCCCGCGCGCCAGCAAGGTACGCATGACAGCGTCGACATTGACGCCGCGCACCGCACTCACCCGCGCACGCGTCACTGGCTGACGGTAGGCAACCACAGCCAGGGTTTCCAGCGCAGCCCGCGTGAGCTTGGTGCGCGCGCCGTCCAGCAGCAGCTTCTCGACGTACGGTGCGAACCGGGCGCGGGTGTACAGCCGCCAGCCCTCGCCGGTTTCCCGAAGCTCGATTCCGCTGTCGCGTTCGGCAAGTTCGTCTGCCATCAGGCGCAGCTTCGCGGCCACGCGATAGACCGGCTGCTCGGTGGCGGCAGCCAGCGCCTCGGCGGTCACAGGAGTGTCGACCACCAGCAGCAACGCCTCGAGCACGCGGCCGAGTTCGTCGGGCTCCAACTCCGCGGGCTCGGCGATGTCCGGCAGGCCGCCCACATCGTCATCCGCATGTTCGGTCATGATTGGTCTTGCCCTTCTACCAAGGCTTGGGGAGTCGGCCGTTCCCCGGTCCACGAAACCTGGAGCACGCCAAGGGGCTCTGACTGGTCGAATGCTACCGCCCGCGACCGATACAGTTCGAGCAGCGCCAGGAAACGCCCAACGATCTCGATCGAAGCCTTGCAATCGGCGACCAGCTCAGAAAATGTGGCCCACTGCCCGCTGCCCCGCGCCTCCAGCATCGCCAGCAAGTGTTTGGCCTGCTCAGGAACCGAAACGGTTTCCTCGTGCAGATGTCCAGTGGCCACCGTGGGCACCGGGCGCGGGGTAAACGCGATCGCGGCGATCTCGGCGAACCGGTCGGCGTCGACACCGAGCATCACCTCGGGAAGCAGGCCGGCGAAGCGCTCCTCCAACGACACCGCGCGTGGATAGCTGCGCAACGCGGTGGCTTCCAACTCGGCAAACATGTCCGCGACATGCTTGAACGCCCGGTATTGCAGCAGCCGCGCAAAAAGTAGGTCCCTTACTTCCAGCAGGGCCAAGTCTTCTTCGTCATCGACCTGCCCGGCCGGAAGCAGCCGCGCCGCTTTGAGATCGAGCAAGGTCGCCGCGACCACCAGAAAGGCGGTGGTCTCCTCCAGTTCCAACCGGGAACCGATCGTCTTGGTGTAGGCAATGAAATCATCGGTGACCTGGTGCAACGCCACTTCGGTGACGTCGAGGCGATGCGCGAAGATCAGCTGCAGCAGCAGATCGAACGGCCCCTCAAAGTTAGTCAGCCGGACCTGAAAGCCGTTTTCGGGTGCCGCCTCACCGTTCGCGGTGCCGTTCACACGCCGAATCGGTAGATGAACTCGCGAGCCAGCGCGCGGTAGGCCAGGGCTCCCCCCGACTTGGGGGCCCATGTGGTGATGGGTTCGCCCGCAACGCTGGTTTCCGGGAAACGGACAGTGCGGGTGATCACGGTGTCGAACACTAGGTCACCGAACCGCTCCACGACACGGGCCATGACCTCACGTGAGTTGACGGTCCGCGGGTCGTAGCGGGTAATCAGGATTCCGCTGATGTCCAGCTTCGGGTTAAGCCGGTCACGGACCTTGTCAACGGTGTCGGTGAGCAGTGCCAGACCACGCAGCGAGAAGAACTCGCACTCAGTTGGGATAACAACGCCGTCGGCGCAGGCCAGCCCGTTGACCGTGAGCAGGCCGAGCGAAGGCTGGCAGTCGATAAGCACATAGTCATAGCGGTCCAGCACCGGGTGCAGTGCCCGGGCCACCGTCTGCTCCCGGCCAACCTCGTTGACCAGCTGAATCTCGGCGGCCGATAAGTCGATGTTGCTGGGTACCAGGTCCATGTGCTTGACGCGCGTGTGCAGCAGCACGTCGTCGATCGACACCCGCGGTTCCACCAGCAGGTTGTGGATTGTCTGGTCCAGCTCGTAGTGCGCCACGCCCAGGCCGGCCGACAGGGCGCCCTGCGGGTCCAGATCCACCAGCAGTACCCGCCGGCCGCACTCGGCGAGGGCCGCACCCAGGTTGATCGTCGAAGTGGTTTTCCCAACACCGCCCTTCTGGTTGCACATCGCGACGACCTTGGCCGGGCCGTGCGAGGTGCGCGGGGTGGGATCCGGAATCGACCGCGGCGGCCGGCCGGTCAGGCCGATCTCAATGCCGCCGTCAAGGTGATCGGTCATGCCCGGCCGCGACCGGTGGTGACGGGCGTCAGGGTGGACATCGCAGGAAAGTCTAACGGGTAGCTACGCCTGGGCCGGGAGACCCGCAGGCAAATCGGCCGCCAATAGTGTCAGGCTGATTCGAGGATGGTTCGCAGCTTGTCACGTTGAACGTTGTCGGCGAGCGCGGTGAGTTGGTCCTCGACGTGTGGTGAGATCTGCTTGATGCTTACCTCGACACCATCCTTCTCGGAGTGGTCGATGAAATACAGCAGGGCGCGGGTGCCAGAGGTGTCGAGATAGGTGACGTGCTCTAGGTCCAGCGATACTTCCGTGTGGCCGTTACGCAGCGATTTGAACACGCCGTCGACCGACAGGAACGACAGCGGACCCTCGATGCGGTAGGTGCCGGTGTCGTCTTGGGTGACCGTCGCTTTACGCTGCCGGGATCCGAACGCGTGGACGATCAGCGAGAGGACGATTCCCACTAGCACCCCGACAGTGAGGTCGACCAGGACGGTGACGATCATCGTCGTGAACATGACAATGACGTCGCCCTTGGGTGACACGTGTGCCTTACGCATGGCTTTCCAATCGAACATACCGACGGCGGTGAGTATCAAGATTCCCGACAGCACGGGGAGCGGGATGTGCTCAACCACAGCACCGAGACCCGCAACGAATGCGAACAGAACGACACTGTGGGTGGCCGCCGAAACCGCGGTCCGGCCACCGTTTCTGATGTTCACCACCGATCGGACGGTCGCTCCGGCACTGGCCAGCCCGCCGAACAGCCCGCTGGCGATGTTTCCGAGTCCCTGGCCGATCAGTTCCTTGTTGCTGCGGTGCCGGGTGCCGGTGATGTTGTCCATGACGACGGACGTCAGCAGTGAGTCGATGGATCCCAGAAGCGCGATCGCCAGCGCCGACAACAGCAGCTGCAACACCAGCGAACCACTGACCTCCGGCGCTTCGAAAGAGGGCATCGCCTCGGGGATCGCGCCGATGTACTCGACCGCTCTGTTGATCCAGACCGGCCCAATGCGGACGTCGGCTACCCACGGCTCGACGAGGGGCAACGTCAACGTGACAAGAACGAGAACTATCAGGCTCGGCGGAATCGCTTTGACAAGCCTGCCCGAACCCAGCAGCAGCGCAAGCGTCACCAACACCAGCAGGAAGCTGCGCCGCACCTGATCCAGCTGGGTCATGATGATGATGATCGCGATTCCACCCATGAATCCGGAGACCACGGGAAGCGGAATGTAGCGGATGAGCGAACCCAGCCGGCAGACCCCGAACAGGATCTGAAAGATACCGGCCATGATGAATGCGACGAAGGCGGCTTCGAGTCCGTGGGCGGCGATGGTTGCCGTAGCAACGACCGTAATGGGACCGGTGGGGCCAGTCACCTGGCCGGGTGTCCCACCGAATACAGCCGCGAAGAATCCGGCGAAGATGGCGCCGTAGAGCCCGACAAGCGCGCCCTGAGATGTTCCGGTGGCGGTGATGCCGAACGCGATCGCCAGGGGCAGCGCAACAATCGCGACGGCCACGCCGGACAAGAGCTCTCGTGCGATTCGTTCCAACACCAAGGCAAGCACCTTCCAGCCAAGCGAACCCGAACCCGACCCGCTGCGGGCCGAGTTGCCGACCAGACTTACCGGCACTCCCTGGTGTAAAGATGCCGTAAAGACCCTAGAAAAGGCAACACCTAACGCTGGCGACGTTGCCTGCGCTGCGCAACTGACCAGTGCGCCACCAACTTACAAGACTTGGCGAACCCTCCGGGTCCGCCCAACCCCGTCGTTGTGCGCATGAGGAAATCCCCGAGAAAACCGTCGCGCGGGAGCTCGCTCCTGGAAAACGGCATGGCCACCGTAAATCATTGCAATATCGGCCAATTCGACCAACTTATCGGCCACGGCATAACCGCACGGCAGTAGTGCGACATAATCACCAAGGCCGACTTCGTGCATGGCGGCGCTGGGCGTATGAGATGCTCTCCCGCGGGGCTGAGTGCGTTACAGGCGTAGGAGCTGATAGCCATGGACTACGGCGCTGTCGATCCACAAATACCTCAAGCACCCGATCAACTCGACGCCAGGTTGCTCCGAATCGCCGGCGTGTGTGTGCTGGGCTCGATGATGACAATTGTCGACACGACCGTTGTCACCGTCGCACAGCGCACCTTCGTCTCCGCATTCCAAACCACCCAGGCCGTCGTCGCCTGGACGATGACCGGCTATACGCTCGCCATGGCCACGGTGATCCCCCTGGCGGGTTGGGCAGCAGACCGGTTCGGTACCAAGCGACTCTTCATGGGGTCGCTCGCCGCGTTCACGCTGGGCTCGCTGTTGTGTGCGATGGCGCCAAACATCGGTCTTCTCATTGCATTTCGGGTAATGCAGGGCCTCGCCGGCGGCATGCTGATGCCGCTGGTCCTCACTATCTTGACCCGCGAGGCCGGTCCCAAGCGGATGGGCCGTGTGTTGGCGGTGCTGGGCATCCCGATGCTGCTCGGCCCGATCTTCGGACCCGTCCTGGGTGGCTGGCTCATCGACGCCTACAGCTGGGAGTGGATCTTCTGGATCAACTTGCCGATCGGGCTGATCGCATTCGTCCTAGCGGCAATCGTGTTCCCACAAGATCATTCGGCACCGTCGGAAACCTTCGACTTCCTCGGCATGCTGCTGCTCTCCCCCGGCCTGGCGACGTTCCTGTATGGAGTGTCGGTCGTCCCAGGTCGCGGGACGGTGGCCGATCGCCATGTGTGGATACCGGTGGCGATCGGGTTGGTCTTGATCATCGGGTTCGTCCTTCATGCGCTTCACCGCAGCGATCATCCGCTGATCGATCTGCGGCTGTTCAAGAATCGGGTGGTCACACTGGCCAACGCGGCGGTGTTCCTTTTCGCCGCCTCCTTTTTCGGCGCCGGCCTGCTGTTTCCGAGCTACTTTCAGGAATTGCTGCATCAGACGCCGTTGCAGGCTGGGTTGAGCATGGTCCCCCGGGGAATCGGTGCCATGCTGACCATGCCGGTTGCCGGATCGTTAATGGACAAACGTGGTCCGGGCAAGATTCTGCTGGTCGGCATCACCCTGATCGCCGCGGGCATGGGCATTTTCGCCTATGGGGTGGCCAAGCAAGCCGATTACCTGCCGACGCTGGTCACCGGGCTGACGATCATGGGTCTGGGCATGGGCGCCACGATGATGCCGCTATCCGCGGCGGCCGTGCAAACCCTGGCCCCACATCAGATCGCGCGGGGTTCGACGCTGGTCAACGTCAACCAACAGGTGGCTGCCTCGGTCGGGACCGCGCTGATGTCAGTGATACTGACGAGCCACTTCAACCGCAGCGCAAACGTTTCCGCGGCAGCCCAGATCGAGATGCTGCGCGAAGATGCCGCCCGGCGAGGGCTGCCTGTTGACCCTTCCACAATGCCGCCCCAGGCACTCGACCCAAATTTCCCAGGCAACCTGCTGCACGACCTTTCGCACGCCTACACCGTGGTGTTCGTGGTGGCCGTCGTGCTAGTGGGGTTGACGTACATACCGGTGGCGATTCTGCCGAAGAAGCCGGCCCATCGAGTGTCGACGTCTGCAGCTTAAGCCACTTCGATATCGAATTCGATGGGCAACGTGGCCGGTCCGGTGACCGGCGCAAACGGTTTCCAGGGCGCGGGTCCGGTGCGCCGCGGGTTGCGCATCCGCCGTGTCATGACCGTCAGCGCCTGGGTGAGTTCGGCCCTGGCCAGGTGCGCGCCCAGGCAGTTGTGGATGCCGGCACCGAACGCCAGCGCCGGCACGGGAACTTCACGGGTGATGTCGAGGCGCTCGGGGTCGTCGTACACGTCGGGGTCGCGATTGGCGGCGGCGAAGTTGATCACGACTTGCGTGCCGGCCGGAATGACGACTCCGGCGAGCTCGACATCCTCGACGGCCTGCCTGACCACGAAAATAATGGCCGAGGTGTGCCGCACAAGCTCGGCGACAGCGTTTGGCGCCAGCTCGGGATGTTCGCCCAGTAGTGCCCATTGCTTCGGGTGATCGCAAAGCACCTGCACCGCCGCGGCGAGCTGGTTCCGGGTGGTGTCGGTCCCGGCGATCAGTAGCGCCGACACCAACCTGCACAGCTCGTCATGGGTGAGTTTGTCACCGCTGTCTTCAGCGCGAATTAAGTCGGACATGAAATCGTCGCCAAGGTTGTCGCGCCGCCGCGCGACCATATCGACGATGTACGCATCGAGTTCGTCATAAGCCTTCATAATGACGTCCTGCTTCGCTGCGGCGTTCCAGGTGAACATTTGGAAGATGTCGTCGGCCCAGTCCGAGAAGAGTCGCCAGTCCTGTGCCGGGGCGCCGAGCAAGGCGCCGATGACCGGACTCGGATAACGTCGCGCGATATCGTCGACGACATCGCATCCGCCAATCGTGGTCAGCGGGTCCAACAGTGAGGTGATCACTTCGGTGATCGTCGTCTCCAGCCGCGCCGCGGAGCGTGGACCGAACGCCGGGCCAGCTAGCCGTCGCAACCGGTGGTGTTCGGTCCCGTCCAGACTCATCAGTGTATTGCGGAATCTGTCCCACAAGCGCCCCGATGTAATGCCCTGTGCCGCAAGGAAAAGACCCTTCGCTACACAAAACCGGCTATCGAACAACACGGTGCGCACCAGGTCGTAGCTCAGGATTTCCGGGCCAAGCGAGCCCATCGCGATCGGGCTCTGCTCCCGGGCCCGCCGAATACGCCGGTGCGCCTCCTCCGGGCTTTGGGCGTCCCTATAGGCGAGCTCCGGCAGGCTGGCTTCAAACACGGTTGGACACATGGGATGAACTCTATCCGCGCGAGCCGTGGGCAGTGAGCACCAAGTCACGCACGGCGGTGACTGGCATGGGCACCGACGATTCGGCCAACAAGTTCGGCGACGACGTGATGACGACGGGCGTATCTTCCTTCGAGTCCGGCAGTCGCCCGTGGGTGCCACCAACGGCCGCGCCGTTGAGTGCTATGACCCCCATCGTGTACCGAAGACCCACCGCCTTCTTCACCAGGGCCGCAGCGGCTTTGGCCTTAACCGCACGATCATCGGGATTCATCAGCAATTCCGCGGGGTCATAGCCGGGCTTGCGATGGATATCCACGCACGGCGCGAATTCCGGGGCGCGGTCGTCGTCGAGCCAATAGTAGTAAGTGAACCAGGCGCCCGGTTCGGCGATCGCCACCAGCTCGCCCGACCTGGGGTGATCGATCGCCAACGCCTGCTGCTTGTTTCGATCCAACACGTCGTCGACACCGTCTAGATCCTTGACGAGCGCAGCCACCCGGGCGATGTCGGAGTCGTCGCGCACGTAGATGTGGGCGGCTTGATGATCAGCGACGGCGAAGCCCCGAGATGTCCACGGGTCCAGGTATTCCCGGCCCTGTTGGGTGTAGACGTTGAGGTAGCCTTCGCGCCTGAGCAGGCGGTTGATGTCCACCGGGTTGTGGGCCGGCGCGATCCCGTATTCGGAGACGACGATGGTGGTCATGCCGCGATCAGCCGCTAAGGCCAGCAGCGGGGCCAGGGCGGCATCGACGTCCACCGCGGCGGCAATCGCCAGCGGCGACCGCGGGCCATAGCGCTGAAAGTCGTAGTCCAAGTGCGGGATATACGCGGTAAGCAGTGTGGGCGAATAGCGCTGGATAATCTCGATGGACGCATCCACAAGCCAGCGTGACGACGTGATGTTCGCCGTTGGCCCCCAGTACTGAAACAATGGAAAGGTGCCGATCTTTTCGGTCAGGATGTCATGCAATTCCGGCGGGACGACGTAGCAGTCCGGCGACTTACGCCCATCTTGGTGATAGACCGGCCGCGGCGTGACGATGACGTCGTTGCTCGCGTTCATCGCATACCACCAGCCGACGTTGGCCGACGTGTAGCCGTCGAAGCGGCCGGCGGCCGTTTCCCAGACCTTCTCCCCCGCCACCAGTTTGTTGCTTTGGCGCCACAGCAGCACCTCCCCAAGGTCACGGAAATACCAACCGTTACCGACGATTCCGTGCTGATTGGGCATCAGACCGGTAACCATCGACGATTGCACCGAGCAGGTCACCGCCGGAAACACCGGTGCTAGCGGCGCCAGTGCCCCCTGGGCTGCCAAGGCGGACAGATTCGGCATGTGCCGCAGCAGTGGTTGCGTCAGGCCGACGACATTGACCAGCAGTACAGGTTGAGTCATGCCGGATCCCGAACCCGAACCAGTTCGTCCAACCAACGGATCTCGGCCGCGATGTCGTCGGCCAAACTACCCATGCGCAGCGACGGCGGAAGCACCTCCCACGTGTAGGTTTCGATTTCGACGTCGATGGGCCCCGCCATCGTCCCGTCGCGCAGCATGCCCATCACGCCGCTAAGAATGTGCGACGTGTTGCCCAACGGTGCAGGTGGACTGACGTGCAACGGCACGTGGTAGTGCACCCGGGCGCTGCCCGACCGCGGGGTCGACGCGTCGTCAAAGCAGAGGTCATCTCGAAACCACTGGTTACCGGCCGCGTCGAAACCGTTGACCTGATGCAGGTACGGGGAATGGGCGAAGTCGGCGAAGGCTTCCGCAACACCCTCGGTCGCCAAGTCATCGATCTGAATTGCGTTGGAGGCCTGAATCTTTACCACTTCAATTCCTATCTCGGCCAAACCCAACAAGACGTCGACGGGATCTTCGTACATCACCGCGAGGTGGCAGGTATCCAGGCACACACCCACATATCGCGGGTCCACATCACCGGCCTCGACCGCGCTCCCGAGCCAGCCGATTGCATCGCGACACGATCCGATGACGCAGCCGGGTTCGGGTTCGATGGCAAGTCTGATCCGATGCCCGGTGCCGTCTTCGATGCGCCGCAACTCATCACTCAACGAGGACAGACTGTTGCGAGCTCTCCTATCGGCTACGTCGTCCCATGGGTCGCTCCACCCCAACGGCAGCGTCGAGATACTGCCGTGTTCGGTATCGCCCAGCACATCGCTCAGCACCTCGGCGCAGTCCCTCGTATACCGCAACCGCTTCGGCGTTGTCCAATCTGGTTGATAAACCGCATGTTTAACCGAACCGCCGTGGAAATCCCCATAGGGAAAGGCGTTCAGGGTCGTCACCGCGAGTCCACTATCGGAAAGAATCGCGGCCAGCCGGCGGCGCGCTCGACGATCGCCCGCCAGCCGGGCCATGGTGCGGGCCGGCAACCACAGTCCGACACCAAGTTGCTCTACTCCGGCGCGCTCCCGCGCCGGCGCGAATACCGACAGCAATTGGCGTTCCAACACCAGCAGCGTGTCAGCGGCAACGACGTTGCTGCAATAGGACAGCATCACCGTTTCTCCCCGCGGTGAATCGTGTTGCCGGCAAACGCGGATTCTTGCTCCGCAGTCAATAGCTGCAGTTGCCCGCTCTGACCGTAAAACTCGACGGGATTGCGCCATAGCACCTGGTCGACGTCGTCTTCGGTGAGGGAGGCCGCCAGCATCGCCTCCGCCGTCTTGGCTGTCTTGAGCGGATCTGATCGGCCCCAGTCAGCCGCGGAGTTGACGATGATCCGTTCCAGGCCGTAGCGCTGCATCAAGGCGACCATACGGTCTTCGTCCATCTTTGTGTCGGGATAGATCGAAAAGCCCATCCAGCAACCACTGTCGCGTGCGGGCTCGATCGTCACCTCGTTCAGGTGGTCAAGCAAAACCAACCTGGGATCGATGCCGACCCGTTTCACCACTTCGATGCTGGCCAGGGTTCCGCCAAGCTTGTCACGATGGGGCGTATGAACGAGCGCGGGCAGGCCTCGCTCGGCCGCCATTTCCAATTGCGTTTCGAACACCGCGGTTTCGTCCGCGGTCATGGAGTCGTAGCCAATCTCACCGACGGCCACGACGCCGGTTTTCGACAGGTAGCGCGGTATGTGCTCAAGGATGGGCCGGCAGCGGCTATCGTTGGCTTCCTTGGGATTCAGGGCGATCGTGCAATTGTGGGCGATGCCGAACTGCGAGGCGCGATATCGCTCCCACCCGATGAGGCTGTCGAAATAGTCGATGAACGATGCGGCGTCGGTGCGCGGTTGGCCTAACCAGAAGGCCGGTTCGACGATCGCGCGCACACCCGCTGCGTACATCGCTTCGTAGTCATCGGTGGTGCGAGATGTCATGTGAATGTGGGGGTCGAAGATCCTCACTTGGCAACCTCCGTCCCGGACACCGTCACTGCAGATCTTTCTGATGCGGTCAGGCGTTGCAGCATCTTGACGTCATCGGATATCGAACGACCGGCCGCGCATCGTTCGCTGACGTAATCGTTGGCCATGCGCCCCAATTCGGCGTCGACGCGGTTGGTTAAGCCGTACACCGCGCGCAGCGGCACCTCCATGAACACCAGCTTCATCACTCCGTGGCGCCACGCGTGCTGGGCCAGGAATCGGCCACCAAACCCGCCGAGCGCCGCAGCAACCAACCGAGGATCGTTGCACCGCAACGCATCCTCGACCAGCGCCACGCCGGTGGCGCATGCAATGGGCCCCAGTCCCCCGTCCAGCGCCGCAATCTCCAGTCCGCGCAACACGGCCAGGCGCTCGTCGCTGTCGCCCCAGCGGTAGAGCTTTTCGATGAGCGGACCGGCAGTCGCATCGCTGGTCGCCGCCACCACGGTGGTGAAGAGCTTCTCCCGAGCAAGCAGGGTGGCGGCGCTGGATCCGGCCACCCCCCTGGTCGCCCCGGGGAACAGCTCCACCATCTTGTCGGGAGAGCGCCTAATCTCGGCTGCGGCGGTATCGATCCAAGATCTGGCCGCCGCAGGTAACCTGGCCAGATTTATTGCCCACATGCTTCTGCGCAATACATTCGGTGCGTCGTGCGAGTGGCGCGGCAGCTCAACGGACGCAACACCATCGAAACCGCTGTCGCGCAACGCATCCATTACCCCGCCCAAATCGAGGTCGCCGTCACCGAACTCGAGGTGTTCATGCTTGAGCGGCGTCATGTCGTCGAGATGCACATTGACCAGCAGATCGCCCAGCTCGACGATCGCTCTGGCCGCGCCGGTCGGCTCCGTCATCACACAGTGACCGACGTCCAAGGTGATACCAAGCCGCGGAGGGTCACCGAGCGCCTGGCATAGCTCGCGCGCTTGTTGCACCGTCTCGATGAACATGCCGGGTTCGGGCTCGAATGCCAGGGTGACCGCCTTGCGGTCCGCGTAGTCAACGACTCGGGCAAGCCTGCTCAGCAGCAGGTCGCGGGTGCTGTCGGGGTCGCTGTGACTGACGGAGTAGCCCGACCACAGCGACACGCAGGTGGCGCCGAGTTCATCGGCGATATCGATTGCCCGCCGCAGGAATTCGACGCGAGGTTCGCCGGCAATGTCCACCAGTGACGGTTTGTGTTTGTTGCGCGGATCCAGCAGGTAGCGGGCTCCGGTTTCGATGGCCACCTTCAAGCCGTTGGTGTCCAGCAATGCCCGAAGCGCACCCAGCTGAGAACCCAGGTCGGCATCAAATGGCCGAACGTGTGGATGGCCGATCGTTAACGCGACCGCGGTATAGCCCTCGCCGGCGATCAGGGCGAGCGCATCAGCGAGCGGATGGTCGGCCAAGCTATTGGTGTTGTAGCCAACATGCATCACGTCACCTCGGTGGGTTTTGGCGCAGATACCTTGAGCCGCAATCCGATTGCGAGCCCGGATAGGGCAAGCATGGTCCGTGGCGCACGCGCGGCCAACATCGCCTGCACCGCGATCATTGATGCGATGCCATTACGGACCGCGCCGCGGATCACCTCCGCTGTGGGGTGCTGCCACGCCCTGAACAGGCCGGGCCCAAAAGACCACAGGTACACCGCCCCCGCCGGCGCCGCGCGGTACCCTGCGGTGCTCACCATCGCCGACGTGGCGACCGCCCCGGCCATACCCCCGACAATGGCGGGCACGCTGCGGTCCGAACCCGTCACCTCGCTCCGGGACAACACGGTGATGGCGGCGGTGTGCAAGCCGATGACCGACGCCGGAACCAGCGCGGAGCGATAACTCGGACTGGCGCCAAGCATGACGTCGAGGAACCGGCAGCCCGACATGACCAGCGGTCCGGCGGTGGTGTCCTTGGCGACGAGGTCATAAGCCGCGACGCACAACGTGATCCGACCAGCGGCGACCAAGCCGTGACGCCCGCCAACCGCGGGTGCCGTCGCGACACCCGCTACCGCCAGCGCCGCAGCGCGCGACAGCGCCGAGCCCGGCGCCACCTGACCGGAAGGAATGGGCCGCTCGGGGCGTTCGATCGC
This sequence comes from Mycobacterium simulans, assembly GCF_900232995.1. Lineage (GTDB taxonomy): Bacteria > Actinomycetota > Actinomycetes > Mycobacteriales > Mycobacteriaceae > Mycobacterium > Mycobacterium simulans. The sequence continues at coordinate 604,441 of NZ_OCVX01000007.1, read as the reverse complement.
GTCGCGCTCACGATCCGCCCAGTCATTGAGCACCATGCCGCTCCAATACAACAGGGCCGAGGCCAGCGGCAGCGCAAGACGACGTCCTACCAGCGGGCGTCTCGACCAGATGGCGCCTACTGCAGTGTCACCCAAAACTGTGAGCGCAGCAGGCGCCCTCATCAAGTCGAGGTACGCCTTGGCCTTCACCGGTCAGCCGAAAACGACGTGCTCCACTGCAGCAGCGCTTCGTATTGTGCTGCAAGTGAATGCGTTTCAGAACCCCAAGGTTCCTTGAAGAAGAAACCCAGCTGCGGCACAACGCCACGCGCTCCGTGTATCCGGCCCATCGCCAACAGGCGCGCTACATCGAGAACCAGCGGCGCGGCCAACGCAGAATCGGGTGCGGACCAGATTGTTTGCAGGGTGATCTGGCCGCCGAGAAATCCGGTTGCGTGGATGTAATCCCACGCAACCTTCGTCTCGCCAAGATCAGGGACGTAGTCGATATGCAGCGGAGCGGTCACGGCGCCACCCAGCATCTGCTGAATGCCCCGTTGCTTACTGGCGAGCTTGGACGCGGCGGCGACCGGATCGGCCAGCGTGGCGCCATCTCCACCGCCCAGCAGGTTCGTCCCGGACCAGGAGTGGACCGTCATCGCGCGACTGGCGAACATCGGCGCCAACACGGTTCGCAGCAACGTTTGACCGGTCTTGGCGTCCTGGCCCGCGTAAAGAATGCCCGCGTCCTCGGCAAGGCTGTGCAGCGCGGGCAGGCCCAGGCTCGGCGAGGGGGTAAAGCAGGAGTACGCGGCACCGTTGCGGATGGCAGCAATGGCGGTCAGGCCGCTGGCCGGCAGCACAATGCGGTTGGTCTCAGCCAGCGACCGCATCAGCAGCTCAAGGTCCTGGTATTCCGGCAGGTCCACCACCGGTGGTTGGGTGGATGCCACATCGATGACGACAAACACGTCAAGTGAGTTCCGCGAAACGAAGGACGCCATTGCATCGCTGAGCCGGTCGACTAGCTCGGCTTGGGTTCTGGCACCGGCGCTGGCCGGTTCCGCCGTCGCCATGCATGACGGTCCGACGATCTCGTCATCGGTGGCCGCAAGTCGATCAGACACCGCCGCGACCACCCGTGGCGGCAGGAGGCCCGCCTCCACCAACGTCTCCGCACGCTTGACCAAAGCAGTGGTCGAAAGGTCACGCCCAGCCACCACGAAGTCAGAAAATGCCGGCAGTGGCGCGTCGGCGAAGTCGTTAGTCGCCGTCACGCATCCGGTGTCGGGGATCACGCCCGCGCTAAGTGCGTACAGTCCCACGATCGAGGTCGTTGCCACCGATCCTCGGGCGCCGGTAAGCCAGAGACCGCAGCGCTTCACAGCATGGGTGCCGTCCTGGTCCATCGCGAGGTCCTTTTGCAAACGCCGCGAGTGTATGGCGCGGTCGAAATAGCTTTTCTAAGCAAGTGATGGTACCTGCGGTCCGCCGATTCCGGGGCCCAATGAAAGCTGTGCGTAAGCTGGAAGTCGGTGAGTCTCAAAGCACACATTGCCCCATTGCGATGGTCCGTCTGGCGCCTGGCCACAGGCGCCCGCAACATCACCAAGACGGGCCAGATCGGTGACGGACGCGAAGCAGCGGCCGTGGCCTACGTACTCGAGAACGCCCGGGCCGGCGACATCGACGATGTGCTGGCCACCATTGACAAGTTCTCGTACGAAAAGTCGCTGCTAATCAACATCGGCGACGAAAAGGGTCTGCTGCTCGACGCCGCAGTGCGGCGGGCCGACCCGGCACTGGCATTGGAATTGGGCACCTACTGCGGCTACGGCGCGCTGCGGATCGCCCGAGCCGCTCCGACCGCGAAGGTGTACTCCGTGGAACTCGCCGAGGCCAACGCCGTGAACGCCCGCCGGATCTGGGCCCATGCCGGCGTTGCCGATCGGGTGACGTGTGTGGTGGGCACCATCGGCGACGGCGGACGCACCCTGGACGCGCTGGCCACCGAACACGGATTCAGCACTGGCACTTTAGATTTCGTATTTATCGACCACGATAAGAAGCTCTACCTGGCCGACCTGCAGCGCATTATGAAGCGGGGCTGGCTACATCCGGGCTCGATCGTGGTTGCCGACAACGTCAAGCTGCCGGGAGCGCCGATCTACCGCGCATACATGCGCCGACAGCAAGGCGCGTTATGGAACACCATCGAGCACAAGACACACCTGGAATACCAGACACTGGCGCCCGACCTCGTGCTGGAGTCCGAGTATTTGGGCCCAGGCTAGCCCAGGCTAAGTGGCCCGGGGATGGGCTCCGGCCCACACTTCCCGCAGCGCGTGGACGGTGACGAGGGTATAGATCTGGGTGGTGGTCACCGAGGCGTGACCCAACAGTTCCTGCACAACCCGGACATCGGCGCCGCCTTCGAGCAGGTGGGTGGCGAAGGAATGCCGGAGCATGTGCGGCGACACACCCGAGGTGACGCCAGCGGACTCGGCAGCATCCTGTAACACCTGCCAGGCGCTTTGCCGCGACAGCCGGCCACCGCGTGCATTGAGAAAGATAGCCGGGGTGCCGCGACCTCGTCGGGCCAGATCGGGGCGTCCCCGAACCAGATAGGCGTCCAGCGCCTGCACAGCCGGGCGTCCCACCGGCACCAACCGCTGCTTACCGCCCTTGCCATGTAGCAGCGCCGACCTGTCGTGGGTGTCGATGTCATCGACGTCAAGGCCGACGGCCTCGGAGATCCGCGCCCCGGTCGAATACAACAGTTCCAAAAGCGCCCGGTTGCGTAGCGTCAACGGGCCATCGGCCGGGTTGTCGCCGCCCGCGCCCTCGAGCAGTGCGAGGACCTCGTCGATCGTCAAGCTCTTGGGCAATCGCCGGCCCGGCGTTGGCGGGCGGACCGCCCGTGCCACGTCCAGTTCGGCCAGCCCCTCGGCGGCGGCGAACCGATGCAGCCCGCGCACCGCGATCAAGGCCCGCGCCGCGGACACCGCGGACAGCGCCACGGCCCCGGACTCGGGATCGCCCCGACGCAAGGCCACCAGGAACTCGCTGACGTCGTCCTCGCCGACCTTGGCCAGATCGTTTATCCCCCGGTCGGACAGATGCTTGGAATAGCGACGCAGATCGCGCGTGTAGGAGCTCAATGTGTTTGCGGCAACACCGCGCTCGATCGTCAGATGGTCAAGGTAGCCCTGCAGCTGCGTTTCCAGCGCCAGCGTCGTCATTGCGAGGCCTTGCGCTTTGTGAATGCCGTCGGCCTGTCGATCCACGGGCTATCCACCGGGCGCGGCCGAGCCGACCCCGCGGTCACGGCGTGAGCGGCCAAAATACCCGCTACCGCAATGGCATTGACGATGTCGCCGCTGAGCACCTTGCGGACGGCCTCGGCCAGTGGACACCACTCCAGTGTCATGTCGGCTTCTTCGTGATGCGCCTCGGGCCGCTGCACTTCGCTAAGCCCGGTAGCCAGATAGACCCGCACCGATTCGTCGCTGAAGCCCGGCGTGGAGTCCAGATCGACGAGCACCTGCCAATTCGCGGCCTGCAGGCCGGCCTCCTCCTGCAGCTCCCGCGCGGCGGTGAGATGCGCCGGCTCCCCCGCGGCATCGAGCAGCCCGGCGGGCAGCTCCCACAGCCGCCGACCGAACGCGTGGCGGTACTGGTAGACCATCGGGATGTTGCCGTCGTCGTCCAACGCCACGATGGCGACCGCGCCGAAGTGCTCGACAACTTCTCGCACCGCAGTGGTATCGTGCGGCATCCGCACGACGTCGCGGCGCAGCGCGAAAATCGCTCCCGTATGCAGGGTTTCGGACGATACCGTCTCGAAAACGTGTTCAGCCACGAGTTGCGGGTTCAACTAGCGGCTTACCTACGCTCTCGCGATGCTCGTTACCGTTGGGCGCGTGCTGCTCGGGGATCTCGGGGATCTCGACGGGCAGCAGCTCGCCTGCTTTGTATTCGATGGCCGCGCCGACGAATGCTACGAACAGCGGATGCGGCCGGGTGGGCCGGCTTTTCAACTCCGGGTGGGCCTGAGTGCCGACGACGAACGGATGTCGATCGGGTGGATATTCAACGAATTCCACCAGGTGTCCGTCGGGCGAGGTTCCGGAGAACCGAAGGCCGCTTTCGGCGATCTTGTCCCGATAGGCGTTGTTGACCTCGTAGCGGTGCCGATGCCGCTCGGACACCTGCGTCTGCTGATAGGCCTTGGCCACAACCGAATCCGGCTGCAGAACCGCGGGATAGGCACCCAGCCGCATGGTTCCGCCGAGATCGGCCTCGCCAGCCACGATCTGTTCTTGATCCGCCATCGTAGAGATAACCGGGTCCGGTGTGTCCGGTTCGAATTCGGCCGAATTGGCCTCGGTGAGTCCGACCGAGCGGGCGGCCTCGATCACGATGCATTGCAGGCCGAGGCAAAGCCCCAACACCGGCAAGCCGCGCGCCCGCGCGTGGGAAATGGCACCGATCTTGCCCTCAATGCCCCGGATACCGAACCCTCCGGGAATCAGTACCCCATGCACATCGGCCAATGCCGCGGTGGCGCCGGTGGCGGTCTCGCAGTCGTCGGAAGCCACCCAATGGATTTCGACCTTTGCGCGGTGCTTGAAGCCGCCGGCACGCAGCGCTTCGCTCACCGACAGGTAGGCGTCGGACAGTTCAACATACTTTCCTACCAAAGCAATTCGCACCACATCGTGCGGTTCGTGAACCCTGCGCAGCAGGTCGTCCCACTCGGTCCAGTCGACATCGCGGAACGGCAGGTTGAGCCGGCGCACCACGAACGCGTCGAGTTCCTCGCGGTGCAACACTTTCGGGATGTCGTAGATCGACGGCGCGTCCGGGGTGGAGATGACGCCGTCGATATCGACGTCGCACATCAGGGCGATCTTGTTCTTCAGCGCTTCGGGGACGTCACGGTCGCAGCGCAGGATCAGCGCGTCCGGAGTGATACCGATGCTCCGCAGCGCCGCTACGGAGTGCTGCGTCGGCTTGGTCTTGAGTTCGCCCGACGGCGCCAGGTAGGGCACCAGCGACACGTGCAGAAAAAAGACGTTCTCCCGACCCAGGTCATGGCGGACCTGGCGCGCTGCCTCCAGAAATGGTTGGGATTCGATGTCGCCGACGGTGCCGCCGATTTCGGTGATCACCACGTCCGGACGCTGGCCGTCTGGGTTCGGTTGGGCCATCGCCAGGATGCGCCGCTTGATCTCGTCGGTGATATGCGGGATCACCTGGACCGTGTCACCGAGGTATTCGCCGCGACGTTCTTTAGCGATGACCGTCGAATACACTTGCCCGGTAGTCACATTCGCCGAGCCGGACAGGTCGCGATCGAGGAACCGCTCGTAATGGCCGACGTCGAGGTCGGTCTCGGCCCCGTCTTCGGTGACGAAGACTTCGCCGTGCTGAAACGGGTTCATGGTGCCCGGGTCGACGTTGAGGTACGGGTCGAGCTTCTGCATTGTCACGTGCAACCCGCGTGCGGTAAGGAGCTGCCCAAGGCTGCTTGCGGTCAGGCCCTTGCCGAGGGAGGAAGCGACGCCGCCGCTGACGAAGAGGTGCTTGGTGTCGGTTTGCGGGTGCTTACGCAACTGGGCAACCTCCGTGAAGACGGGCAGGGCTTGACGTGTCGAGCCGTTCGAGCTGGGCCTGCCGACCCACGGAAACCCACCCTAACATCCACGACGCCTCGCCGTGGGGAACACGCCCTACTGGGGCACAGTGACCGAACTGGCCCCATGACCGGTGCCGTAGTGCCCGGTGCGCGCGCCGGTGATCAGGTCATGCAAGCCCAGGATCGCGGTGATCCGCCCGGGTTCGGCGTCCACGTCATCCACAGTGCTGATCGCGGCGGCCATACCGGAGTCGGCGCGAGCGACGGCGACGGCGGCGCTACCGGTCGCCGAACCGTCCCGGCCGGCGAGCAGCGTGCCCGAGCCGTGCGGTGCCAGGGCCGCGGCGAACCGCGCGACACTAACGCCCTGGTTGCCGGCATCGGCAGGAAGTGCACCACCGGTGATCACGATGGCGGTGTTGGCCGCCGCAATGTGGTCGCTGGGTTGGTAGGTGATGAAGCCGGTTTCACGCAGCGCCGCGAGCACGGTGTCGCGCTGCAGGTCATCAACGGTGGGCGCATCGGGCTTGGTGTTGATGAGCAACGCGATGCCAAGCAGGTCACCCGCCTGCGAACCCTGGTCGACGAGCTTGGTGCTCAACTGAGTACCGGCCGGCAGGATGGACGAGTTAACCACTGACCGCAGTTTCTCCGCGGAGTTGGCTTCGACGAATTCATGGGTCAGTGACACGGTTCCGGTTACCGAGCCGCCCGCTTGGCCCGCGATTTTCGACAGCGCGGCGACATCATCGTCTTTGGCATCCGGGGTTCGGAAGATGACTACCGTCTTACCAGCCAGGGCGTCATGCACGATCCGGCCCAGCATCTGGATGTCGAAATTGTTTGCCGCGCTGAGCTTCTCGTTGAGCGCGTTGCGCTGGTCGTTAAGCCCGCTGATCTGCTCTGCCAGATCCCGTTTCTCGTTACGCAAGCTGGACAGCAGGGTGTCCGAGAAGAAACCGGAACCCAGCACCACTCCGATTGCCAGCGCCAGAAAGACGGCGGCCAGCGAGATCGCGTGTTGGCGTAACGAGATCATGAAGCCACCGCCCTAACTCACCAAATTCTGTACCCAGAGCGTGAAACGGTTCCAGTAGTCGATGATCCAGTGCAGCACCACGCCGTCGGTGCGGGAAACCCACAGCGCGACAATGATGGCGATCAGCATGGTCAGCGCCAACAGCGCAATGGCGCCGCCCGAGATGTGGTTGCGGTACAGGGTGGCAACCGCCTTGGCGTCCACCAGCTTCTCCCCGACCCGCAGCCTGGTGAGGAAGGTCGACGGGTTGCTCTGCGAACGCGTCCGGTCGAAGAATGTCTCGATGTTGGCGGTGTGGCCGGCCGTGACGAGCAGCGCCGCGCCGTGATGATCGGCCAGCAGCAGCGCCAGATCCGTCGCCGAGCCGGCGGCGGGAAACGTCATCGCTCCGACCCCGAGATCCTGGATCCGTTCCAGGCCGGGGGCGTGGCCGTCGGCGTCGGCAGGCAACACCACCTGCGCACCGCTTTTGAGGACTTCGGTGCTGATCTGCTCGGGATCACCGACGATCAATTGCGGACGGTAACCCGCCTTGCGTAAGACATCCGCGCCGGCGCCGACACCGACGAGCACCGGCTGGTACTCCTTGATGAAGGGTTTGAGGGATTTCAGGTCATCGGCCGCGCTGGGTTCTTCGGCGACGATCACCACGTGGCGGCGACGCATGTCGACGTCGATATCTGGAATGCCGATTCCGTCGATCAGCAGCGGACTTTCGCTGCGGATGAACTCAATTGTGTTGCCGGCGAATGCCTCTAAATGGGCCGCCAGTCCGCTCTTGGCCTCCCGCATCAGATCGGCGATGTCGTGGTCGGTGCGCTCGGTACCGCGGACAAGGCGGCGGTCGCCGGCGTACACCCCACCTTCGTGCAGGCGAATCTTGGCGCCGTCCTTGACCTTTTTGAAGATCTCGGGTCCCGTCTCGTCGATCAGGGTGACTCCGTTGTTGACCAACACCTCGGGACCGAGATTGGGGTACCGACCCGAAACCGACGGCGATGCGTTGACGACGGCCGCGATGTCGGCTTCCACTAGTGCGTCAGCGGTGATGCGGTCCAGATCCAGGATGTCGAGGACCACGATGTCGCCGGGACAAACCCGGCGCAGCAGGCGGTCAATGTTCTTGTCGACTCGCGCGGTGCCGATCAGGCCTGGACGGGGGGTGTTACGGGACAGAAGCGCTGACATCTTCATGGGGCGATTCTGTCGGTGAAGCTGGATTAGGGCGAGGAGGCGCGCCGTAACATTAGCCCCATAAGTTATAAGATGTCACATCTGTAACGGTTCGATGTCGCACGAACGTGCGCAGTTGTACAAGTTCTGCGGCGTGTCGCCGTACAAACACGCACGCTCGCGCTCAGATCTGGTCGCTTTGGGCGGCGTCGAGGAGTTCGCGGGCGTGGGCGCGGCCGCTGTCGGACTCACCTAGCCCGGCCAGCATCCTGGCGAGCTCGGCGACCCGATCGTCGCTGCTCAGTCGGCGCACCCCGCTGGCACCGTTTTTTCCGGTGCTGTGCACCATGAGATGCACATCGGCGTACGCGGCGACCTGTGGCAAATGTGTGACGACGATGACCTGGTGTGTGCGGGCCAGCCGCGCAAGCCGACGCCCGATCTGTACCGCGGCCCAGCCGCCGACGCCGGCGTCGACCTCGTCAAACACCATCGTGGTGCCCTCCGAAATCTTGCGCGAGGTGGCCAGCACCACCTCCAGCGCCAGCATCACCCGCGACAGCTCGCCTCCGGACGCGCTCTTGGCCAACGGGAGCACCGTCATCCCGCGGTGAGCCGTGAAGCCGAACTCAACATCGTCGATGCCGTCGGCACCGGCACGGGCGAGCTCGCCCGAAGGCAAGATCAGCGCCACCGGATCCTCTTGGTCGGCCGGATCGGTGGTCACACCGATGGTGAACTCAGCGTCGGCCATCGCCAGCGCGGCCAGCTCCGCGGTGACCTCTTGGGCCAGCCGCTTGGCTGCCTTGCGCCGAATCTTGCTGAGATCGATTGCAGCTTGGGCTAATTCACGTGCCAGTTCGCTGACACGGCGTTCCAGCGCCGCCAAACCCTCCTCGGAGACGTCGAGTTGGGCCAGCCGCTCGCGGGATTCCTGAGCCCATCGCAGCACCCCGTTAATGTCTGCGGCGTACTTGCGAGTCAGCGTGCGCAACTGGGCCTGGCGAGCCAGTTTGGCATCCAGCGCGCTGGCATCCGCCGGTAGCTCGTCGACGTAGTCGCCGAGTTCGCCGATGGCGTCGACGACGACGGTCAGTGCCTCGCCAATTTGGGCGCCCAACGCCCGCAGCGCGGCATCATCGGTCGATTCCAGCGCGGCCTTCGCCCGCCCCAGGCCGTCGGCCGCGCTGGGAGCTAACCCGTCTTCGGACGCGCCGGACAACGCCTCACGCGCAACGAGCGCAGCTTCTCGCAGCGTGTCCAGCTCCGAGAGCCGAACGATGTCGGCGACCAGTTGTTCGTCCTCCCCCGGTCGCGGGTCGACGGCGTCGATTTCCTTGAGCGCGAATTGCAGGCGATCGGCCTCCTGGGCGAGCTCGCGGGCCCGGTTACGGCGGTCGACGAGGTCGCGCCGGGCCGAGAGCCACGCGTCGCGCAGCTTGCGGTAGCGCTCACCCGCCGGGCCGGCCGCCGCGAAGCGGTCCACCGCACCGCGCTGCTCCTCGGGGCGCATCAACCGCAGTTGATCGTTCTGCCCGTGCAACGTCAGCAGCTCGTTGGTGAAACCACTCAGCGACTTGGCCGGGACACTGCGACCGCCGAGGAAGGCACGCGACGGCCCGTCGCGGCTGACCGAACGCAACGCGATCACGCTGTCGTCCTCGTCGCGCGCTGCCCCACAAGCGTCCAGGATCTTGTCCAGCTGGGCCGCCACGCCGCCGTCGAGATCGGTTGTGGTGAAACGACCTTCGACAACGGCGCGATCAGCCCCGGACCGCACCCGGGTCGCGTCGGCGCGGGCACCCCCGAGCAGGTGCAGGCCGGTCACGACCATGGTCTTGCCGGTACCGGTCTCGCCGGTCAATACGGTCAGGCCGCGATCGAACTCGGCCGTCGCGACGCTGATGGCGCCCAGCGACTCGATGCGAATTTCGGTCAGCATTCAGTGCGCACCGACTACTGCCCGCGCCAGCCGGTCACCGGCAACCGGAACTTGCGCACCAAGCGGTCGGTGAAGGGCGCGCTGTCCAGCCGCGCCCATTTCACGGGGGTAGCACAGCGGGTCACCTCGAGTCGGCTGCCGGCGGGGACCAGCATCTCGCGACGTCCGTCGCAGAACACCAGGGCGTCATGGCCATGCGCTTCTATCTCGATCGCGATAGTTGCGTCGGGACTGGTGACCATCGGCCGGCCGAACAGCGCGTGAGCGTTGTTGGGTACCACCAGGATTGCCTCAAGGTCGGGCCACAGTACCGGGCCGCCGGCCGAGAATGCGTAGGCCGTGGATCCGGTGGGCGTGGACACCAACACCCCGTCGCAACCGAACGTCGACACCGGCCGGCCCTCGATTTCCACGACCACCCCAAGCACGCCGAGCCGCGGCCCCTTTTCCAGGCTGGCTTCGTTGAGCGCCCATCCCTGTTTGATGATCCGACCTTGTTGGCGGACGACGACGTCGAGTGTCAGGCGGTCCTCCACCCGGTAATCCTTAGCGACAACGTGTTCGAGCACCACGTCGATGGCCTCCGCCTCGGCTTCCGCCAAGAAGCCGATCCGTCCCAGGTTGACGCCCAGCACCGGGATGGTGGCATTGCGGGCCAACTCGGCCGCCCGCAAGAAGGTACCGTCGCCGCCGAGTACCAGCACCAGTTCGCAGCCGTCGGCAGCGCGAGGGTCCGCGTCGACCACCTCGATTTCGACACCCATGGCCCGCATATCGTCAGGTGCCAGGTGCAGCGATCCCCTGTCGACCGCCTCCGCGGAGAGCACGCGAAGCGCAATCCCATTGTCGCCCAAGACTTTTTCCACACGCCGGGCGGTCTCGGTGGCTTCGTCCCGCCCGGTGTGCACGACCAGCAGGACGGTACGTTGCGCGCTCACTGCGGGCCCTCCTCGACGGCCCGCCGCACCTCACTCACCAGCGCATCACCCTCCAGTTGCCGATCGGTCTGGGCGCGCAACCACAGGAAGTATTCGACGTTGCCCGACGGGCCCGGCAGCGGGCTGGCCGTGACGCCGATGGTGTGCCAACCCAGCTCTTGGGCGCGCTGCGTGACGGCAAGTACCGAGTCGGTCCGCAACTGCGGATCATGGACCACCCCGCCCGGGCCGACCTGGCCCTTTCCGACCTCAAACTGCGGCTTCACCATGGGAACGATATCGGCGCTTGGCAAAGCGCAACCAACCAGCGCGGGCAACACGGTAGCTAGCGAGATGAATGAGAGGTCAGCCACTACCAGGTCGACCGGCCCGCCGATCGCCTCGGGCGCCAACTCGCGAACGTTGGTCCGCTCGATGACCACGACCCGTGGATCGCTGCGCAGCGACCAAGCGAGCTGGCCGTAGCCAACGTCGGCGGCAACGACTTGGGCGGCGCCGCGGTCCAGCAGGACTTCGGTGAACCCACCGGTCGACGCACCCGCGTCCAGGCAGCGCCGGGCTGTCACCGAGATTTCAAAGGCATCCAGTGCACCTATAAGTTTGTGCGCTCCGCGCGATACCCAGGTGCGTTCGCCACCGGTCGCGACCGTCAGCGCCGCGGTGACGGCCACTGCCGTGGCCGGCTTGAGTGCCGGCAAGCCGTCGATGCGTACTTTGCCGGCACCGATCAACTCCGCGGCCTGTTGACGGGATCGCGCCAGACCTCGCCGGACCAACTCGGCATCGACGCGGGCACGCCGTGGCATGCGCTCAGCCCTTCTCCGCCGACTCCAAGGCCTGCAACAGCACGTCGTGCGCCTCGGAAAGCCGACGGGCGATGTCTTCGAGCTCGGCGAGAGACGGGCCGTTAGCGGAGTCGGCCGGATTACCTCCAGGATCGGGCAACTGGGCTAGGAGGGCTTCGATTTCCGCGCGAATCTGGTCAGGATCGATAGTCATTGCGCTCCCTACGCTAGCGGCCGGCTAGTCGGTGCGCATCAGGGACCAGCGGGCCAGCGCGTCGCGGGCCGAGTCGTCACCGGCCTCGATGCGCAGTGGCCGCCGGTCGGAATCGGGGTGCCGGGCGCCCCATACCGCGCTAGCAACGGCACGAACGATCGACAGGTCGTCGCCGCGAGAGTGGCCGTTCGCGTTGACCGTTACCGAGCCGGAACCGATGTCGACTTGCCAGCCCGGTTGCGGTCCCACCTTCAGCAGCTCACCATCCTCGTGCAGGCAACGCAGATCGTGGCCGATGTAAGTAGGCCGCTGGGCAGGCTTGGCATACACGGCGTCTCGCGCGGTATTCACTCCGGTGAGCACCATCAGGCTGGGCAGGCCCGCGGCGTTGGCGCCTTCGATGTCGGTGTCCAGCCGGTCACCGACAACCAGCGGCGCCCGGAAATCACCGCGGCCCACCGCGTCTGTCATCAATTGCGGGCCCGGCTTGCCCGCCACTTGGGGCTCGGCGCCGGTGGCGGTTCGCAGCGCGGCCACCAAGGATCCGTTGCCGGGCAGCAGACCCCGCTCGGTGGGCAACGTCGGGTCGATGTTGGCTGCCACCCACAGGGCGCCGGACCGAATGGCCAGCGCCGCCTCGGCGAGATCTGGCCATCCGATGGTCATAGAGAGGCCCTGTACGACGGCAACGGGGTTGTCGTCGTAGCGCCGCACCGGGCACAGCCCGACCGCGCTGATCTCGTTAGCGAGCGCATGGGTGCCCACGATCAGCACCTTGGAACCCGGCGACAGCTGAGCGGCCAGCAGGTGAGCGGCGCTTTGGGCGCTGGTGACAACGTCCTCGCCGGTAGCGGTGAAGCCCAGTTCGCGCAGGTGCGCGGCCACCTCGTCGGCGCTGCGGGAGGCGTTGTTGGTGACGAACAACTTGCGGCTCTGCACGTCATCGAGCGACTGCACCGCGCCGTTGGTGGGTTCACGGCCGCGAAAAACCGTGCCATCCAGATCGATCAGCAGGCAGTCATATTCCTGCGCAATACTTTTCACGTCAGTCCCGGAATCGCCATGCCAGTCGTCACCACTCGTAGAGACTACGGCCCGTCCGGCATGCTCACAATTAATGCGCCGCAATCGCTTCGGGATGCAAGCCCGCCGGCGCTGCGGTTTAGATCTCTTTCCAGAGTGCGGGTGTAGTGGCCGGGGTCCAGGTCGGGTCATAGGCAGTGTGGGCCTGCAAGCACTGGTACGTCTTTCCGTTGTAGGTGACCGTGTCGCCGACCGCATATTTCGTACCCGGGGCCCACGCTTTGGCCGTGCCGGACGGCGGCGTCGTCGTGGCTGACGGCGTCGTTGTGGTGGTCGGTGGAGTTGTCGTGGTCGGAGTCGAACTTGTAGTGCTCGATGGCTGACTACCGCCGAGAAGCAGGTCGACACAGTTATAGAACGCGTTGGGAGTATCGCCAATGTTCCAGATTGCTAGGAGTTTCTGACGGCCACTGAACTGGCTCAAATCGACCGTGTGTGTGTGACGGTCGCGTTTGGTGGCGTGTCATTCCCATCGACGTATGCGACCCGGGTCATCGAGTTCGGCGAACTGCGGAAGGCCGCCACTGCAACTTCGGAGTCCCTTGGGCCCCTCCACGCTCTGCGGTTCGTATTTGATGGGGCCACACTGGACCACACCCTGAGCGCACTCGGCCTGGCGGCTAGGTGGAGTTGAAATGTAGCCATGCGCATTCGCTTTGGCCATCGGCAAAACAACGGGAAGACAAGGAACGAGGGCGGCCGTACCGAAGGCCCTAATGCACCAAATACGTCTGACGGCGTGTCGCAATACAAATAGCTTGCGACACAGTCGTATAGGACATGTCTGATCTGTACGTTGCTGTACAATCTGCTGCGTCAAATTATGCGTCGCGCCGGGTCGACCGGCATTTGCATGCACTCACTACTGGGTAATTTGACCTCAGCCGAGCTCGTTGACTCGATCTTCGGCGTCGGTCACGCCGTCGATGTCTGCGGCCGCCGAGCGCAGGAACCATTGCAGTGCCTCGTCGCGGCGGCCCAGCGCCAGCAAGGTATCGGCATAGGCATAAAACAGCCGCGCCGCCGTCGAACCGGTACGGTCTGGATCCAACTGCGGCGTAGACAATACCGTCAGCGCCTGCTCCAACTGCCCCAGATCCGCGCGCGCTCCGGCGGCAACCATGCGCAACTCGTCGGCGTCGTCACCGCTGAGCTGAGCCGCCTCGGAGCCGCGCGCCAGTTCGATGGCACGCTGCGGCCGGCCAAGACCACGTTCGCAATCGGCAATCAGCGCAAGCAATTCGGACTTGCTGCCCATCCGACGGGCAGCGCGCAACTCCGCGAGCGCTTGGCCCCAATCACCACAGTGGTAGGCAGCGATTCCGACGGCTTCACGAACCGCGGCGATCCGGCTGGCCCGCGCCCGGGCCGCACGCGCGTGACCCAGTGCGGCTTCGGGGTCGTGGTCGATCAACTCGCCAGCAGCCACCAGGTGGCGAGCCACGACGTCGGCGGTCGCGCGGTCCAACGTGCTCAGTTCGCGCCGGATCTCGGGCGCGAGTTGCCTGGCGTCGATGTCCGGTGGGATCGCCGGACCCTCGTGCGGTCGATGAGGTGAGTCGGCGGGCGTCGTTTGCGGCTGGACTGGACGTGCCCGACCAGGACCCGACCAGGGAACCTCGCGTTTGCGCTGTGGGCCGCGCCGCGACGCCCCGCCCGATGACGGTCGCGGACGTCGCTCACCGCCGCGACCGTGCCTGTCGTCGACCACTCGCTAGAGGTTACGGGCACGTCCGGCACGCCGACAATCAAGTGCCCGGCCACCTATGCCGCGGCGACTGCCGCCGTCACTGCGCTGCAGGCCAGGGCCCATGTTTAGGGCTACTACCAGGACCCGACATGTCGTTTGTAATCGTTCTGCCAGAGATGATGGCAACGACGGCGTCAGATTTGGCGGGAATTGGTTCGCCGATCGGCGCGGCGAATTGGCGGCGGCCGTCCGGACGACCGCGGTTGCGGGGTCACGGGCAACGCTGGCGATACTGGCCTCGGCGGTGCCGGTGGAGCGGGCGGTGCCGGCGGGTTTGGTGACACCGGCGGCGCAGGCACCGCTGGCAACGCCGGCCAGCCTGGGCCAGCTGGCTAGGCCTGCAGCCGGTTTGGCATTAGTGGCGATATCACAGCCGGGCAAAACGTCGCTATTGCGACGATGGTGAACGCGCCCGCGACCTCACGGGACATACCATTGTCTTCTGCCATTTTGGAGGCGACGGACTCAAACGTGCTGCCCTGCTGTACCACCATTGGACAGACCGATCGCCCCAGAGCCATCGTGCTTGCCGGCTGGCCATACGAGATTCCCGCATTGTTCAACGCACTGAGGAATGCGTTGCCCATCATGTCGGCGTGTATCGGCGCCGCCATGGATGCCGAGGCGCCGAGCACTCCGGCAATCAACGTCAGCAGGGCCGCCGCTTGCCGGCCCGCTTGCCAGGTCCGTGCCTCGCCGTGTGAGTGTGCCGTCATGTCTCGTTTCTCATCTGTCCGCTATTGCACTTGGGTCACTCAAATCACCGTGACAACGGTGCTGAATGAGAGTCACATTCACAGCACAGTGCGGTAAAGGTTTGCACACTAACGCGTTTCACCGCCAGACTTCGCGTCCAACCGGCGCTAGAGCGCAACGGGCCTCAGCTGTCCCCCGATCGGTGGACACCAGCTGTGGTGCCACTGGAGGATGGGAATTTCCTCCCGCCATCGGCTATTCGTGGGATACAGGAGCTTCGCAAACCGCTTCAAGATGGGTATCGAAGCGGAAGCCGGCCAGAGCGCAGTTCCGCTCGACCATCACAACGAAGTGAGGAGGTGACACATGTCCCACGAGTTGCTGTTTTGCGAGAGCGAGACGGAGTTCGCGGCTCAGGTCTTCCACGCCGGCTATGCCACTGAGTGACGTATTTCCACACTGACGAGCATCGGCGGGGGTCTCACCACCTCCCCCCAGTCTGAGACCCCCGCCGAACTCAAACGGAAAGGCAACGCACATGTCGCACGAAGTTCTGTTTCGCGAGACCCAGACGGCTTACTCGCTGCAGTTCTTCCCCGCCGGCGACGCCGCCGAGTGAATTAACCACTCGATGTCAAAGCTCGGCGGGGGTCTCTTCACCTCCCAATCCCCCCACATCTGAGATCCCCGCCGAATCTCACCAGCGGGGTCTCATCGGTGTCCCCCTTTCCCCCCTCCCGATGAGATCCCGCTGGATTCTTTATTTGCTTAATGGCCCATCATCAGGGCCCTTACTAAGTAGCGTGAAGCCATGTCGGAACCTGCGGGCCTGGGCACTCTGCAACCAATCAACGAAGTGGTAGGACCGGATTGGTCGCACTGGCCGACACGCGTCTTAGGGCATGCCGACCCGATGACGATCGGGCACCGGGCAGGAACCCACCGCGTCATCTCTCCCGAGCAGACCTGGCTGGCCGTCCAACCCTTTCTGGAACCGGCCGGTATCACCCGCGTCGCCGACCTGACCTGGCTGGATGATCTCGGTATTCCCACCGTGCAGGCGGTGCGCCCCGCCTCGCTGACGTTGTCGGTCAGTCAGGGAAAAGCCACTACATATTGCGCCGCCCAGGTCTCAGCCGTCATGGAATCCTTGGAGAACTGGCATGTCGAAAGCGTCACTCCCGACTTGTTATCTACGGCCACAACCGATCTCACCTCGAGTCTGACGTACGACCCCGCCGATCTCAGCCGCCCGGCCGGGAGCTTCTACCACCCTCGCGCCAAGCTTGACTGGATGATGGCGACGACGTTGTTAACCGGCCGCCAAACCTGGGTGCCGTGGCTCGCTGTGGTTGTGAACGTCTCGGTCAGCGATCACTGGGGACCGCCGATGTTCGGCATGGATACCACGGGATTGGCCTCCGGCAACAGCTACCACGAGGCCACCCTGCATGCGCTGTACGAGATCATGGAACGCCACGCTATGGCCACCGCTAAGCCCGGATCGACGCTGTTCGAGGTGCCCCTCGAGGACGTAAGGCGTTCGGAGTGCGCCGGGTTGGTCGACATGGTGTATCAGGCCGGAAGCGAGCTGCAGATTGCCCGCATCGACACCTGGGACGGATTCCACTGCTTTGCCGCCGAGCTGACCTCACCAATGATGGAGATCCCGTTCAGCGGCAGCGGCCTGCACCACGACCCCAATGTGGCACTGTCGCGAGCGATTACCGAAGCCGCACAGTCACGCCTGACCGCCATCAGTGGCGCCCGCGAGGACCTGCCCTCGGCGATCTATCAAAGATTTGCGCGGATGCACACCTACGCCCCGGCCCGCCGATCCATGCAGTCGATGCCCACCGGGGAATCAACGCCATGGCATATCGACTACACCAACTCGCTGGCCGATCTGACAACCTCGGCGGCAACCGCTGTGGAGATCCGGTCCGGCATCGAGCCGATCGCGGTGGTGTGTGACTTCCCCGCCGCGAATGTCCCGGTCGTGAAGGTCATTGCCCCCGGCCTGTCCGCGTCAGTTGTTTCGCCGATGCGCACCCCGTTACAGGAACACGCATGACGACCAGTGGACGCGTCGTCGTCACCGCAGGACCAACAATTAGCGCCGCGGATATCCACACGGTGATACCCAATGCCGAAGTGGTGCCACCGATTTCATTCGGCGATGCGTTCCGGTACGGTTTGCTACCGGGTGACACGCTGCTCATCGTCGACGGACTCTTTTTCCAGCACGCATCGGTTCGGCACAAAGAGCTGCTGACCCTGATGGCCGACGGAATACGAGTGGTCGGTTCATCCAGCATGGGAGCATTGCGCGCGGCGGAGCTGCATCCGTTCGGCATGGAGGGCTACGGCTGGGTTTTCGAGGGGTACCGAGACGGAGTCCTCGAGGCCGACGACGAGGTCGGCATGGTGCACGGCGACGCGCAAGACGGTTACCCGGTCTTCGTCGATGCGCTGGTCAATATCAGGCAAACGGCGGCACGGGCCGTCGAATCCGGTCTGTTGTCAGCGTCGTTGGCCGACCAGCTGATCGAGTTCGCCCGTAGCACGCCCTTTACCATGCGGACCTGGAATCGGTTGCTCGACGCTGTCGGCGCGCCGGAAAGCCGCAAACTCGCGAGTCAATTGAAGGCGCTGCGGATGGATATCAAACATTCCGACGCGGTGCTCGCGCTGAACGAGATCGTCCGTGGCCCAAGAAATGTCGCAGTCCGGTCTGGACCGCCTCCGACCGTCTGGTCGGAGCGCTGGCGGCAGCGGTGGGCGCCGCCGTCACCCGTCGCCGTGATGGGCCGCGACGGCGAAGCTATCATCGATGTCCACGATGTCGATGTGCTTGCGTTGCTGAGCATTTGCGCAAACGATCGGTGGGCATATCTGCCCGCACTGGAGCAAGTCGCTGCCTGGCACTGGAGCTTGCTGCACCCTGGCGAGGACGGCAGCGTTCGCGAGCGCGCCTCACGTGCCGTCAACGAAGTCACAGCCGACACCTATGAGCGCGCACTGGAGACGGTCGCACATCAGTATGCGATAGCCATCGGGATGATTAACGAGTCGGGCTTTCCCGAATCGGTCCGGTCACATTGGCTTACCACCGATGAGAATGAAACCCTGCGCGACGACCCCGTTGCGATTTCGGCTCGACTAGTCACCCGCACGCTGTTCTTCGCCCGGTCGCTGCCTGCCATCCAACACTTCCTCGACCTGCTGCGCGACGACTCTCGGCTACCCGAATGGCGCGCCCTGGCGGCACGAGCCTTGGCGAGACGTGACGAATTAGCGCGCCAAAAGCCGCATTTGAACTTGCGCCGGCCGGATCCGGCTCAGCTTAAGGCCCTCTTCGGTAAGCGCTGGGGCACCCCGGTGGACCGCATCGAATTGGCCCGGCGCGGCCTGATGACCGAAGACTCGTTCTACAACGCCGCCACCCTGTTCGCGGTGGCTGCCGCCGACGATCAGCTGCCGTCGTTCGAGGTCGGCACCTTGGGTGCAGTGTAACTGGTTGCGCACCAACGGTTGTCCCCCAATCGGGGGATTGGGGATTCCTCCGCCCGTCAGCCATTTGTGGGACAGCTGGCTACCGACATCCGGTGGAGGATACATACTGCGCTCCATCTGAGGCGGAAAGGAGGTGATCACATGGCCCACGACCTTTTGTTCACCGAGCACGAAACTGCTTACGGCGTAACTGTTCCCGTGGTGTTCTGCCAGGACAGCGTGTTCGAGTGAGCACAGCGTCTGTGTATGGCAATTCCGGCAGGGGTCTCGTAAGCGCGTCGTACGAGACCCCTGCCGGTCCCGACTGGTCCCAATGGCCCGCACGCACATTGGGCTCTGCCAACCCGACGAAAATCAGCCACCGGACCGGCACCTACCGCATCATCTCCCCCGACCAAACCTGGCTGGCCATCCAACCTCTGCTGGAACCAGCAGGTATTACTCGCGTCGCCGACCTCACCTGGCTGGATGATATCGGGATTCCCGCCGTGCAGGCGGTGCGCCCGGCTTCCCTGACCTTGTCGGTAAGCCAGGGAAAGGCGGCCACGTACCGGGCCGCCCAAGTCTCCGCAGTTATGGAATCGCTGGAGAACTGGCATGCCGAGAACGTCACTGCCGATCTGTTATCAACGCCTGCAACGGATCTCGCGCCTGTACTGACTTACGACCCCCAACAGCTGCGCCGCCCAGCCGGCCGTTTCTACCCCCCCGGCACAAAGCTCGATTGGAAGATCGCGACGACGTTGTTGACCGGCCGCCAAACCTGGGTGCCGTGGACGGCCGTCATAGTGAACGTGGCGGTTCGCGACGCCTGGGATCCGCCGCTGTTTTCGATGGACACCACGGGATTGGCCTCCGGAAACAGCTACCACGAAGCCGCCCTGCACGCCATGTACGAAATCATGGAGCGCCATGCTTTGGCCACCGCCAAATCTGGATCGACGCTTTTCGAGGTGCCACTCGACGATGTCGTCGGCTCGAACTGCGCCGAGCTGGTCGAGATGATTCATCGGGCCGGAAGCGAACTGCACGTCACCCGCGTCGACGCCTGGGACGGCTTCTTCTGCTTCTCCGTGGCACTGACCTCACCGACGATCGAAATCCCGTTCAGCGGTCACGGATTGCACCATGACCCGAACGTAGCGCTGTCACGGGCGATTACCGAAGCCGCGCAATCGCGCCTGACCGCTATCAGCGGCGCCCGCGAAGATCTGCCGCCGCTGCTCTATCACCGCCTCGCCCGGATGCACAGCTATGCCCCGTTGCGGCGGTCGACATGGCAACTACCCATCGCGCAACCCACTGCCTGGCACATCGAGGCCACCAACTCGCTGGCGCACCTGGTGGCTTCGGCGGCAACGGCTGTGGCGGCTCAAGCCGGAGCCGAACCGCTTGCCACCGTGTGCGACTTTGTCGACGCCTGTGTTCCCGTCGTCAAAGTCATCGCCCCAGGGCTGTTGGCATCTGCCGTATCCCCGATTTACCAGTCGACCACGCCGTCAGTCCGGGCGTTCTAGACCCGCTCCACCCCGGCGATGTTCCGCTTGCCGCGACGCAGCACCAGCCAGCGTCCGTGCAGGAAGTCCGTTGCCTGCGGCGCCCATTCGTCGGTTTCGATCCGAATGTTGTTGACCGAGACCCCGCCCTCGCTGATGGTGCGCCGGGCCGCGTTCTTGCTCGCCGAGAGGCCGGTGGCCACCAATAGGTCCACGATTCCATCGGGACTTCCGGGTTTGAATTCGGCGACGGCCGTCTCGCGCAATGCCGCGGCCAGCGTTGCTTCGTCGAGGCGAGCCAGCTCGCCCTGCCCGAAGAGCGCCCGGCTGGCATGCTCGACGGCTTCGGCAGCGGCCTCGCCATGTACCAGGACGGTCAGTTCGGCAGCGAGCCGACGCTGGGCCTTGCGTTGTTGCGGGCGCTCCGCCGTCGCCTGTTCCAGCTCGGCCAGCTCGTCGGCCGACAGGAAGGTGAACCACCGCAGGTAGCGGACCACGTCCGCGTCCGCGGTGTTGACGAAGTACTGGTACCAGGCATACGGACTGGTCATCTCGGGGTCCAGCCACAGGCTGCCGCCGCCGGTGGACTTGCCGAACTTGGTGCCATCGGCGGCGGTTACCAACGGGACGGTGAGCGCATGCACTGTCGCACCGAGCTTTTGGCGCACCAGGCGAACCCCGGCAATGATATTGCCCCACTGATCCGAGCCGCCGACCTGCAACACGCAGCCGTGCCGCCGGTGCAGTTCGACGTAGTCGTTCGCCTGCAGCAGCATGTAGCTGAACTCGGTGTAGGAGATCCCCTCCCCTTCCAGCCGCCGCCGGACGGTGTCGCGATCCAACATCACGTTGACCGAGAAGTGCTTTCCGATGTCGCGCAGGAATTCGATAGCCGAGAGGGGGCGGGTCCAGTCGAGGTTGTTCGCGACGATCGCGCCCGTCGGCGAATTGTCGAAATCGACAAAGCGCTCCAATTGGCCGCGGATCCGTTCGGTCCAGTCGGCGACGGTATCGGCCGCATTGAGACTGCGCTCGCCGACCTCGCGCGGGTCACCGATCATGCCGGTGGCCCCGCCCGCAAGCACGATGGGGCGATGACCGGCGCGTTGAAAGCGCCGTAACGCCAGCAGCGGCACCAGATGGCCGGCATGCAGACTCGCCGCGGTGGGATCGAAGCCGGCGTATACCGTCATCGGCCCGCGCTGTGCTTCGGCGGCCAGCGCATCGAGGTCGGTGGATTGCGCGATCAACTCGCGCCAGGCCAGCTCGTCGAGGATCTTTACAGACATCGCGGAAGACTCTAGTCGCTGGCGCCCAGGACCGGCGCTCGCGGACTTCGCCGGTAAGCCGAAACCTCCGGTCGGTCGGCAAGCCAAAGTCGCCACGGCCGGTCGGCGGCCTGACTGATCCCGACGCGCGGGCCTGCCACCGCCGGGACCGCGTCGTTGAGCCTCAGGGTCAGCGGGCTGTCCAGGTCAAACAAGTCAATCCCATTGTCAGCCATTGTGATTCCCAAAGCCGAGCACAGGTTGCCCGGACCGCGCCCCAGTGCGGCGGTCCGGATCAACTCGCCACGCCGGGACCGGGCGACGTCAATACCGCCTTCGATGGCACAGGCCCGCAGCAAGACGGCGGCGGCCGTGCCGTCGGGTCCGCACGCGACGTTGGCGCAGACATGGATGCCGTGACTGCGGTAGGTGTATAGCCGACCCGGTGGCCCGAACATGACGGCGTTGCGGGTGTTGCGACCGCGATAGGAGTGTGCCGCCGCATCCGGCCAGGGGCCGTCGGGAACACCGCCGTATGCCTCTACCTCGACAATCACCGCGCGCACGCCGCGTCCGGCGAGGGTGGCGCCGAGCAGTCGATGCGCGGCGGCAACCGGATCGTCGACAAGTTGCTCAGCGCTCACCGGACAGATTCTGCCCGGCACTTGACAAGCTTCGCGAAAGGGCCGACTATTCATCACATGATGACTTCATCACGCGATGAATTATTCGCCCAGTCAAGTGCGCCGGTCGTCCGCATCGCGCACCTGCGGGTGATTCGCGGTAAACGCCCAGCACTGCACGACTTCTCGGTGGAGATTTCCCGCGGCGCCATCACCGGCCTGCTTGGTCCGTCCGGCTGCGGCAAGACCACGCTGATGCGCTGTATCGTCGGCACCCAGATCATCGCTTCGGGCACCGTCACCGTGCTCGGTCACCCAGCCGGGTCCGCGGCATTGCGGCGACGAGTCGGATACCTGCCACAGGATCCGACCATCTATAACGACCTGCGGATCATCGATAACGTCCGCTATATCGCGTCCCTGTATGGCTTCGACGGCCACGCCGCCGACGAAGCCATCGACCGGGTGGGCCTGACGGATCACCGAACCGCCTACTGCGGCAATCTTTCCGGTGGTCAACGCACCAGGGTTTCGCTGGCTTGCGCGCTGGTCTGCCAACCCGATCTGCTGGTGCTCGACGAACCCACCGTAGGCCTGGATCCGGTACTGCGCGTGGACCTTTGGGACCAGTTCGCCGAACTCGCACGCACCGGGACCACGCTGCTGGTTTCCAGTCACGTGATGGACGAAGCCGACCACTGCGGCGACCTATTGCTGATGCGCGAAGGCCGCCTCGTCGCACACACCACCCCGGCCCAACTAAGAGAGGACACGTCATGCACGTCACTCGAGGAAGCGTTTCTGTCCATCATCAAACGCAGCACCGCGCAACAGGCCGGACCCAAAGCCGGATAGGGCTCAAGGGATACACGGCGACGACCGCGCGAATCCTGCGCCAACTGGCGGCCGATCATCGCAGCGTCGCCATGATCCTGGTGGTGCCGATCCTCGTTATCACGCTGATGTACTTCATGTTCCAAAATGCGCCGCACCGCCCGGGCGCCCCATCGCCGTTCAACAACGCCTGCCTGATCCTGCTGGGCCTGTTCCCGCTGTTCTTGATGTTCATCATCACGTCGATAACGATGCAGCGCGAACGCGCCTCAGGAACATTGGAGCGCATCCTGACCACCCCGTTGCGTCGGCTCGACCTGCTCGTCGCCTACGGGACCGCGTTCTCTATCGCCGCGGCGGCGCAAGCCATCCTGGCCTGTACGGTGTCATTTTGGCTTCTCGGCTTCAATACCGCGGGCAGCCCGGTATGGGTGTTCGTGATAGCAATCGTCAACGCCGTGTTGGGCGTTGGCCTGGGCCTGCTGTGTAGTGCGTTCGCCCGCACGGAGTTTCAGGCCGTCCAGTTCATACCGTTGGTGATGGTGCCGCAGCTCCTGCTGGCCGGCATCATCGTCCCGCGCCCATTGATGCCAAACTGGCTGGAATGGATAAGCAACGTAATGCCGGCCAGCTACGCGCTGGAGGCCTTACAGCAAGTCGGTGCGCATCCAGAGCTGACCTACATCGCTCTGCGCGACATCGTCGTCGTGCTGGTGTTCGCGATCGCCGCGCTTTGCCTGGCCGCAGCGACCCTACGGCGGCGGACGCCCTAGTGGCGATCGCAAGCGCGGCGCAGCCGGGCGCAGCGGGTCGCCACGGAGAGTCCCTAGTGGCGATCGCAAGCGCGGCGCAGCCGGGCGCAGCGGGTCGCCACGGAGAGTCCCTAGTGGCGATCGCAAGCGCGGCGCAGCCGGGCGCAGCGGGTCGCCACGGAGGGTTCTAGTGGCGACGGTAAACGGCGAACGCAGGCGGCCCGGCCGACCCGTTGGAAGCTCCGACAGCCGAGAGCGGATCCTGGCCAGTGCCCGAGAGCTGTTTGCGCACAATGGCATTGACCGCACATCAATACGGGCTGTGGCGGCAAAGGCCGGAGTGGACGCTGCGTTGGTGCACCACTACTTCGGCACCAAGCAACAGCTGTTCGCCGCCGCGATTCACCTTCCGATCGATCCGATGGAAGTGATCACGCCCATGCGGGAAACGCCAGTCGAGGAACTCGGATACAAGCTGCCGTCTTTATTGCTGCCGCTATGGGATTCCGAATTGGGCGCCGGGTTGATCGCCACGTTGCGTTCGCTGATCTCGGGCTCCGAGGTGAGTTTGGCGCGCTCATTCCTGCAGGAGGTAATCAGTGTGGAAGTGGGTTCGCGCGTCGACACCCCCCCAGGATCGGGCAAAATCCGCACGCAGTTCGTCGCGTCTCAGTTAATGGGTGTGGTTATGGCGCGCTACATCGTCAAAATCGAGCCGTTCGCGTCGCTGCCCTCCGAACAGATCGCGCAAACCATCGCGCCGAACCTGCAGCGCTACCTCACTGGGGATCTGCCGGGCCTGACGCCATGAGCCGTGCGTGCTCCTCGTCGTCGACGTCACGGGCCTCGTCGATCAGCAGGACCGGGATGCCATCCTCGATGCGATAGGCCCGGCGCAGCCGCGGGTTGTAAGGAGATTGACCGCCGGTGCTGTCGCTGACCAGCAGCAGCGGACCCCGGTCGGCCGGGCACACCAGAATGCTCAGCAGCGTGTCGTCAAGCATCGGCGGGCTTCGGCTTGCCGCTCAGCTCGGTGCGTACCGCCGGAGTCAAACGCCGGAATTCGTTGCTGACGGCATCGAAATACCATGCGTTACGCCCCGCCTTGGGGATACCGGCTGCCCGCAGGGCACTCACGGTGGGTCGGTAGCTCGCGCTGAGCGTCAGCTGCGGCACCACGTGCACGACGTCAGGTCCCAGCCCCACCGGCATGCCCGCAACGGCTTCCATGAGGTCGGCAGCGGTGATCGTGGCTCCCGGGCGCAAAGTCACCGCAGACACTGCCACCTGTCGACCTTTCACCGCGACGCCGTACGTCACGGCGAGGTCGACACCGTTGATCAGGCCGAGCGCGTCGTTGACCGGCTCGGCGTAGACCATCCCGCGCGCGGTGCGGACCTCCGATCCGCGCCTGCCCGCCAGCCAATAATCGCCGTCCTCGTCGCGGCGGAACAGGTACTCGGTGGATATCCAGGTGTCGGCGGGAGCGAAGACACCGCGCTTGACCGATGCGGTGGGATCGATCGGCCCGCGCGATTGCGCAAGCAACACTCCGATCTGGTTGACATCGGCGACCTGTACGAAGCCCTTGTCGTTCTCCAGGATCAGGTCGTGTTGCGCGTCATAGGCGCCGAGTTCGACACGGCCGGCACCGGGTAATGGACGGCCCTTGCTGCCGATCTTGGCGCCTGAGACGTTGGCCAGCACCGCCTGTCCGTCGGTGGTGGCGAAGAACTCGACGACGTGCGCGGGCGCGAACGCGTCGACGACGCGCTCCCATAATCCGGTGGGCATACCCGAGCCGATGAACAGCCGCACCGGATGGTTGCCGTGCAGCACAAAAGCGGGATCGTCAAGGACGTCACGCAGCATGGCCCAGGTGTAGGAGACGACGGTGACGCCGTACTGCCGAACCTCGGAGACGAATCGCTCGGGCTTTAGTCCGCGGGACAGCGCGATCCGGGTGCCGCCGACGACGGCACCACCCAAGCTGACCAGCAGTGCGGACTCGTGGTGCAGCGGGGTCAGGCAGTAGACAGTGTCTTTGCGGTCCAGGGCGGCCGTCGAGGCGGTTCCGAAGGCCGACAGCGCCCAGCGGTAGTTGGTGATCTGCTTGGCGACCAGCTCGCCGCCGACCGCGCTGAAGGCGATGAAGGCAAGGTCGCGCGCCAGTCCCGGGTTTTGCCGGTACCAGGCGGGCAACTCGACGGCGTCCGGATCGATTTGTTCCATGTCGATGACATCGCTGTCCTCCGGCAGATGTAGGTCGCGCGACTCACCGCCGCCCAGAACTAGGACCTGTCCGGGCAATTGACGCGCCGCATCGAGGTTGGTGGGATCGGTCAGGATCTCGGTCGCTCCCCCGAGCCGCACCTGTGCGGCCAGATCGGCGCCTGCCCGCATCAACACGGCAACCGCCCCAAGGCGCGACAGCGCGGCAATGGCGACCAGCGCACTGGGCCGCGTCTCCATCAGCACACCAACCCGGTCGCCCTGCCGCACCCCGACCTCGATCAGGCCACGAACCACGTTGTTGATGCGCCGGTTGACGGCCTCATAGGTGTGCACGCGTCCGTCGAACAACAAGAATTCGCCTTGGGGGGCATCGCGTGCCTGTTCGTCGATGATGCGGCCGAGCGAGATCCGGGTGTGGTCGTTCAGTTGTCCCAGCCGGGCCAGACGCGGCAGCGTGCGGACGGTTTCGACGGCCAGGGTGCGCATGGATTTGTTAGCCATGAAGACGGCGTCTGCGGCGCCACGGGCCAGTGCCAGCGCCGCCTCGGACACTTCTCCGAGGCCGTGCGCGACCCGGGAGCTCCACACCACACCGCTGTCGGTGTGTTCGGCCGGCTGCTCGACCATCAGGCCGATGTTTCCCGGCTTGTCGGCGCCGCTGGAGATCCAGCGCACCCAATCGGCGACGGTCGGCCAGCTTTGCTGCGCCGCCCTGGATCCCACCACCAGACCGAAATGGCCTGTCCGGATTAAGCATTCGTAGACTTCGGTGTTGGGCGCGGCCCGCCTGATGCCGCGCACCGAGGCCGGCTGGCCGATGTCGTCAACCTCGCCGACGAACGCCAGTATCGGGCAGGTGATATCGGTGAGCGTCACCATCTGGCCGTTGATGGCGAAGCCGCCGGTCATCATTCGATTGTGGGCGATGAACTGCTTGAGCAGCTCGGAGATCGCCGGGCCGGACCAGGCGATCCAGCCTTCGCGCTCGAGGAATCTACGCTGCTGCTCCCGCGGCAACAGAGCCTCACGGTCGTGCAGCTGACGCACGAAATCGACCCGGGCCTTGGCGGTTTTGAGTGGATCCATCATCTGAAAGCCCATGCGCGCCAACCAGCTTGGGATGTCCAACCGGTTGAAGACATGATCGGCCATGAAATCGGCAATGGCGGCACCGTAGTTCGCCGGGATGCCCATGGGTAACGCGGCCAGGGTGTCCACCGGGGAGCCGAACGCCACGACGCTGGCGATGTTCTTGGAACGCCGGTAGGCGGCGGCCTGGTAGCAGAACATGCCGCCCTGCGAATACCCGACGATATGCACGTCCTGACCAGTGGTGTCCTTCACCGTGTCGATGGCTTGGCTGAGGGCCACAATGTGGTCAGCCAGGTTGCGACGCATTCCGCCCTCTACCTTGTCGGGTGAGCCGAAGTCGATGACCCAGGCATCCAGCCCGCGGGCGTGCAGGATGCCGACCGCACCCTCCTCACGGGTGACGTCCCACATGTCCGCCGACATCATCATCGGGTGCACCATCAGCACCGGCGGGCCCACCGGCGGCTGTCCAGGACGATTGTCCGGTGGAAAGTACCGCCGCAGCTTGTACATCGGTACGCTCTCGACGACCTGAGACGGCGACGGGACGCTGCCGGTTTCCAGGCCCCCAAGTCGGAGGACTTCCAAACCATTCTGGGCTGTGGCCACCAGACGCTCGACCGGGCGTGTCACCACCGACAAACTTAGATCCACGAATGCTCCTGAATGCTCCCTGACTTGGCCTTGACCAGCGTGGATATCATGGCACATGCTCCTCGCGGCGATTCCTGGTCACGCCGTTTCCGCTGATGGCCGAAGCGTGCCATCAGGTTTGGCGCCGGTGCGGGCGAGCGCAAGCTTTTATGGCATTCACCGGCCTGGTGCGCAGCGAGCGATCCTCAGGCGACAGGATCCGCCGTGGTCATATCACCAAGGCGGGCAGCTCCGTGGTCCGCACCGTGACGCGGTCCTGGGCGGCACGGATCGGGAAGGACCGAAACCTAAACAAGTCCCTTTGCAACAACTTTCAGTTGTCACTGACATGCCGTCCCACATCAAAATGGCGGTGGGTCGTCGTCGGGATCCGGCGGGGCGGGCCCGGTGTAGCTGGTGAGTTCGGCTCGCCGGGTGGCGCGGGCGGCCATGCGAGCGGCGTGGTTTTGACGGCGTTCGGCGGCGACGCGGTAGGCGCGGTCTTGGGCGCGGGTACGGCGGC
>NZ_OCVX01000007.1:528572-576129 GCF_900232995.1 Mycobacterium simulans | reverse complement strand
CGACGCATGCGTAGGCCCACCCTGCGCGAAGGGAACCGTATGGTCCACATCGCAATTGGTGGCGGGCTGATCGCAACCCGGCCACCGACACGTCAAATCCCGACACCGCACAAAATCGGCCAACGCCCGGGAGGGCTGATAGCCGGGCTCGGGCGCGGCGTCGCCGGGATGGATCAGCGGCACCAACCTGGCCGACTGAGCCAACTCGGCCACCAACTCCGGAGTGATCAACCCATCGGCGCTGACCATCGAGGCCGGCACCGAACCGGCGCCGTCGAGGGTGGCTTGGTCGGCGATCACATGAATCACCACCGGCGAGGCCGCAGGCCGCTGCCCCGCCGCACAATCGGAGCGCCCACAACGGCAGCCCAGCCGATCAGCGTTAGACATCAACGGCCCGAACGCATCGGCGCGGCGCTGCTCGCAAGTGCGCGGATCATGCTCACACACCGTGGCCGCCAACGCCGTCAACCGCCGATACAGGGCCTGGGCCTCGAGGGCCAACAGGCTGCCGCCGATCTCACAGAGCCCGTCGTGGCTCGGCCCAATCCAAAACTCACGATCGCTCTGACGCTCCTTGCGCCGCCGCACCGCATCGGCATCGGCTTTCGCCACGATCTTGTCGACCTGCGCACCCAGCCGGCCCTTGGTCATCGAGGGCCAACACCGCACGCTAAGCGCCAACTGCTCATCCACTCCCGCCAACACCTCGGGATCGGTGATCAGATCGGTGCGAAACACGATCGTCCGAAACATCTGGTAACCGATATCACCGGCCTTGAACACCTCGGCGGTCTGCGGCAGCCGCTCGCGCATCGCCCGGGCATCACCCACCCGGCCAGCCGCCAGCGACTGGCTGATCCGCAACGCCGCGGCCACCTCGGCAGCCACCGCCGCCATCGTGTCGATCGCCCACTGCTCGGTCTCCGAACACCGCGACAACCGGTAGGCGAACAACTCCCCGATCGCCACCAACTGCGCGGCCGCCGCACGGTTCTCCGCCCGCGCCGACGCACAGATCCGATCCACCATCGCCGCCGACTCCGCCGTCGTCGAAGGATGATGGCGTTCGAAGTACTCATCGAACCGTGCACGGATCTCTTCGAACATACATTCGATTATGCCACACTCCACCGACGGGTTGACTCGTCAGCCGTCGGCTTCCCCCCAGGTCCCCGGCATCAAGGGCATACGCGGACCGCCGCCGAACTCGTCGTCGGCCAGTGTTGTCAAGCCCGCCGCCGCTGTGCCCGTCTCCTTAGGTGTGGTCCCGGCAAATCCCAGGCTTCCCGCGCCCTGCCCCGAAGCGCCAATATCGGGCTCCAGGTCCATGTATCCCCAACCGCGATCGATCTGTCTGACCTTCGTGCGCCGGCGGCGCTGTGATCGAGCCGGCTCCTGAGGCGTCGCCGCGGCCGTTGGTTCCTCGGCACTGTCGGGTTCCGGTGCCTTCTTTCGGGCGCTGCTGTCAGCCCCCCTCTTGGCAACCGAGTTCAGGTCACCCACCAGGTAGGCGAAGTTCTCCATGCCCGCGCCCATGCCCGCACCGATGCCCGCACCCGTCACCGGCGGAGCAGCGGTCGCCGGCGGTGGTGGCGACGCGGATGTGGGGGGCGGAGCCGTCACGTCCGCGGGAGTCGGTGTCGGGGACGAAGTGGAGGTCGGGATGTTCGGGGCAAGCCCCGCGATGGGCGGCGTTGCGGGAGTGACCGGCAGCGCAGGTGGCACGGCAACCAGCACCGCCAAGCCCTTGGCGCCGATCGGCACTAACACAGCGCCGGTAGCCAACGACGCCAACGGGGCACTCACCAGCGCCACAATCGCCGGGAGCAGCACAAGAGTCTGTTCGAGCAGAGTCTTCAGCAGCGCGATGGTATCGGTGATGATCGTGCCGACGGCCTCGACGGTGGCGAACAGCAGGGCGAAACCGATGGTCGCAGGATTACCCGAAGCGAATGCCGCTGCGAGGTCCGCCGCGATGAATGCGAAGGTTTCTGAAAGCAAAGCAACATATGTACCGATGTCCATCGGATAGCCGATGGCAAAGGCGATGTTGAGCGGACTGAGGTAGGTCAGTGGATTACCGAGGATTAGCAGGTAAGGATCAAATGCGAACAAAGCTTGCAAGAACGGGATGTTCGCCAGCCACGTGATGAACGGTTGAATGACGTTGTTGTAGAAGGCGGTATACCCGATCTCCTGCAAGAACTGCAGGATCAGCTGCTGCCAGTCGGAGGGTTGCGGCAACAACTGGGCGGCCGCAGGCGCGTTGGCTTTCATGATTTGCGGCGCCGGCGGGGTCGGCGGCGCAGCGGCCACCGCCGTAGTGGCAACGCCCTGATAGACGCTCATCACGGTGGCGGCCTGAATCCACATCCGCGCGTAGTCGGCCTCGTTGAGCGCGATCGGGATCGTGTTGATGCCAAAGAAATTCGTCGCCACCAACGCTGCGTGCACGGTGTGGTTGGCGGCCAACTCCGGCAATGTCGGCATGGCAGCCAGTGCGGTGGTCCAGGCGGCGGCCACAGTTTCCTGTTGGGCAGCCATCGCCGCGCTGTTGGCACTGGCCTGCATCAGCCACGCCAGATACGGCACATGGGCGGCCACATACGCCGCAGCGGTCGGGCCATCCCAGGTCCCGCCGTGCACCGCGACCAACAGCGCCGCGAGCTCCTCGCCCGTCGCCGCGTATTCGATGCTCACCGAATGCCAGGCCGCGGCGGCAGCCAGCAATGGGCCCGGGCCCGGGCCGCTGCTCAGCAGCGCCGAGTGCACCTCCGGAGGTGAGGCCATCCAGATCGGGACGGTCATCGCTAATGCCGCTCTCTCGGGGTACACCGCCCCGGGTCACAGGACGCGATGACGCGAGTCTCCTGGCTCTCGGATCACTGCTCGCCTCGCCTTCCAGCTGGACGCCGTGGCACACGAGGGTCGCTCCCCGATGACAGTGGCGGGACCGCGCCGGATTTGCACCGGCTTCCTGCATCGTCATCGCCTTACGCGTGACATTGTTGCATTCGGCACGGGTAAGCGATAGCTGAGCAATTCGGTCGGTAGCGTCGGTCCTGTGGCACACCTGCTCGGAGCCGAGGCCGTACACCTGGAATATCCGACCCAGGTGGTCTTCGACTCAGTCACACTCGGAGTCAACGACGGCGCACGCATCGGAATCGTGGGCCGCAACGGCGACGGCAAATCGAGCCTGCTAGGTCTGCTCACCGGCCAGCTGCGGCCGGACTCCGGCCGGGTCACCCGGCGCACCGGCTTGCGGGTGAGTGCCCTGAGCCAGGCCGACACCCTGGATCCTGACCGCACTGTCGGCTGGACGCTCGTCGGCGACCAACCCGAACATCAGTGGGCCGGTAACGCGCGCATCCGCGACGTGGTCGGCGGACTGGCGTCCGACATCGCCTGGGACGCAACCGTTTCGACGCTCAGCGGTGGTCAGCGGCGACGAGTCCAGCTAGCCAGGCTACTCGTCGGCGACTGGGACGTGATCGCTCTCGACGAGCCCACCAACCACCTCGACATTGAAGGCATCACCTGGCTGGCCGGCCATCTACAACAACGCTGGGCCCGCAACACCGGCGGGCTGCTGCTGGTGACCCACGACCGCTGGTTTCTTGACGAAATCGCCACCACCACCTGGGAGGTGCACGACGGAATCGTCGAGCCCTTCGAAGGCGGGTACGCCGCCTACATTCTGCAGCGTGTCGAGCGGGACCGGCTTGCCGCCGCGGCGGAGGCCAAGCGACAGAACCTGATGCGTAAGGAGCTGGCCTGGCTGCGTCGCGGTGCACCGGCGCGGACCTCGAAACCCAAGTTCCGGATCGAGGCCGCCAACCAATTGATCGCCGACGTTCCGCCACTGCGAAACACGGTGGAGTTGGCCAAGTTGGCGACCGCCCGACTCGGCAAGGACGTAGTCGATTTGCTCGACGTGTCGGTCTCGTTTGACGGCCAAACCGTACTGCGCGATATCGAATGGCGGATCGGGCCCGGGGAACGCACCGGCATCGTCGGCGCCAACGGCGCCGGTAAGTCCACCTTGCTCGGATTGATCGCGGGCACCATCCGGCCCGACGCGGGGCGCGTCAAGCACGGCAAGACGGTCCGGCTTGCGGTGCTCGATCAGCGAGGCATCGGGATAGAGGCGCTAGCGACCGACGAACGGATCGCCGATGTGTTGGGCAGGCTACGCGTCGGCTATGAGGTCGAGGGCCGCGAGGTCACTCCGGCCCAGCTACTGGAGCGACTCGGCTTCGCCCGTGGCCAATTGTCCGCGCGAGTAAGTGAACTCTCCGGCGGCCAACGTCGGCGGCTGCAACTGATGCTCACGCTGTTGTCCGAGCCCAACGTGCTGCTGCTCGACGAACCCACCAACGACGTGGACACCGACATGCTGACCGCCACCGAGGACTTGCTCGACTCTTGGGCGGGCACCTTGATCGTCGTCTCGCACGACCGATATCTGCTCGAACGTGTCACCGATCAGCAGTACGCGATTCTGGACGGCCGGTTGCGGCATCTCCCCGGCGGCATCGACGAATACTTGCGGCTCGTCGCCCGGCCACCAGCCAAGGCCGCCCCGGCCGCGCCCGATGGACAGGTGATGTCAGGTGCGCGGCGACGCGCCGCCGAGAAGGAGCTGGCGGCAATCGACAGACAATTGGCACGCCTGGCCGACCGGATCGGGGCCAAACACGATGAACTCGCCGAGCATGACCAGTCAGACCACATCGCAATCACCCGCCTGACCCAGGAGTTACGCGCCCTTGAAGACGAGGTCGCCGAGACGGAGGCGAAATGGCTCGAGCTATCGGAGGCACTCGAATGACTTCCTACCGGACGGTGCCCTACCGGCCCGGCGAGCTGTTGCTGTCGCTGTATCGGCGCCGGGGAGCGGTGATCAATTCCGGATTCGGTAGACGCGGCTACACCTACCTGCTGGGCGCCGAGGCAAACAAGTTCGTTTTCGCCAATGCCGACGCGTTCTCCTGGCGCGAGACCTTTGAGAGCCTGGCTCCGGTCGACGGTCCGACCGCGCTGATCGTCAGCGACGGCGAGGACCATCGGCGCCGCCGCGCCGTGGTGGCGCCCGGCCTGCGGCACCGCCAGATTCAGGAATACGTGCACACAATGGTGTCCAATATCGATGTCCTCATCGATAGCTGGCGGCCGGGGCAGCGGCTGGACATCTATCGAGCGTTCCGCTCGGCGGTCCGGCGCAGCACCGCCGAGAGCCTGTTCGGCCAGCGCTTGGCCGTGCACTCGGACTTCCTCGGCGAACAACTGCAGCCCCTGCTGGACCTGACTCACCGGCCGCCGCAGGTGATGAAACTGCAACAGCGGCTCAACTCCCCTGCCTGGCGGCGGGCGATGGCCGCCCGCAAGCGCATCGACGACCTCATCGACGCCCAAGTCGCCGACGCACGCGCCAAACCCAAGCCAGACGACCACATGTTGTCGATGCTGATCAACGGCCGCTCCGAAGACGGTTACACGTTGAGCGGCAATGAGATTCGCGATTCAATCGTCTCGCTCATCACGGCCGGTTACGAGACCACCAGCGGCGCCCTGGCTTGGGCGGCCTACACGCTGCTGACCATGCCGGGGGCCTGGGACGCCGCCGCGGAAGAGGTCGACCGCGTGCTCGGAGACAGACCACCCGTCGCTAGCGATCTAGACAAGCTCACCTACCTCAATGGTGTTGTGCACGAGACGCTTCGGCTCTACCCGCCTGGAGTGATTTCGGCCCGCAGGGTGACGCGAGACCTGTGGTTCGACGGTCATCGCATCCGGGCGGGACGATTGCTGATCTTCAGCGCCTACGTCACCCACCGGCTCCCCGAACTGTGGCCCGCACCAACCGAATTCCGTCCGCGGCGCTGGGACCCCTCCGCACCGGACTATCGCAAACCCGCGCCCCATGAATTCATCCCGTTCAGTGGCGGCTTGCACCGCTGCATCGGATCGGTCATGGCTACCACCGAGATGACGGTGATGCTCGCCCGGCTCATCGCCAGGACAAGGCTTCGAATGCCCGCTCAGCGCATCCGCGCGGGACATATGGCGGCACTATGCCCGCGACCCGGTTTGACCCTGGAAGTCACCGAGGTCGCCGGCTCAGTGCCAGCGCAGTAGCACGAGCTCCGCGCAGAATCCCGGACCCATCGCCAGCATCAACCCAGGGCTTCCGCTGGGCGGCCGTTTTTCGATGGTGTCGCGCAGGATGTGCAACACCGAAGCCGACGACAGGTTGGCGATTTCACCGAGCGAGCGCCAGGTCAGCTCGAGCGCCTCCGGGGGCAGATCGAGGGCCTTGGTGATCGCGCTGATGACTTTGGGACCACCCGGGTGGCTCACCCACGCGCCGATGTCGTCCCTGGTCAGCTGGTGTGTCGCCAGGAAAGCATCGACGTCGTCGGCCAAGTAGCGCTCGATCAGATTCGTCAGGTCCGGCGACAACCGCAGCTGCAGGCCGTGGGAGCCCACGTCCCAGCCCATGATGTGCAGCGACTCAGGGTAAAGACTGCTTCGGGAATCGAGGATCTGCGGCCCGCCGGCGCGCAGGTGTTCGGCACGCCGGTCACCCACGGCGACCACCGCAGCGGCGCCGTCGCCGAACAAGGCCGTCCCGACCAGGCCCGACACCGTCGGTTTGACCGCCGGGTAAGTAAGCGAGCAGAGCTCAACCGATACCAGCACCGCCACACCGTCGGGCGCTCCGCGCAAGTAGTCGTGCAGGCGGGCCACTCCTGCCGCCCCCGCCACGCAGCCCAGACCGAACAGCGGCATTCTGCGTACGTCGGGGCGCAGCCCTATCCGTCCGGCGATCCGGGCATCCAGTGACGGCACCGCGACGCCGGTGACCGTCGTGGTGGCGATCAGGTCGATGTCCTGTGGTTTGAGCCCGGCCTCGTCCAGCGCGCCGGTAAGGGCTTCGATGCCGAGATCGACCGCCTTGTCGATAAAGACCTCATTGGCGTCGCCAAAGTCGGTGAGAGACGGATATTGCTCGAGCGGCAGAACTAGATGACGACTGTTGACCCTGGCGGCCGCGTGCAGGCGCCGAACGATCTCCTCGTGCTCCTTCAGGCCGGGAAACGCAACGAACGAATCGGTGATCTCACTCTGGCTATACCGGTGTGGTGGCAACGCACCGAACACACCTGCGATGACGCTCATGCCCTGCCTTCATAAGTAACTAAAGCCGGCCCCCATTGGACTCCCCCGGAGTCCGAAGTTTAGGCGGATTTCCGCATTCCCGCAAAGTCGAACGTATTCAACACCTGTCGCATTTACACGTCAGTGAATGTCATTCTCGACATCTGGATTGAGCGCCATTGCGATCAGAGCTTCGGGACTTAAAGTGTCGATGACATCGTCGCTGACAGGTCGATAGGATACGGATTCTTGGGATTGTCCAGCCAGCAGCAATAGCTTGTCGAGTAATCCGGTCCGTCGAAGCTCTTGGATAGGAATATTTCTCAACACAGACCAAATATTCTGGTCATCCGATCCCGGGTGATAACCGGTCGATAGTTGGGCAACAAGATGATCGGCCAAAGCTGTTGGTGTCGGATAGTCAAAGATCAGAGAGCGTGGCAACACCAACCCGGTAGCCGTCGCAAGACGGTTGCGTAGTTCAACGCCGGTCATTGACTCAAAGCCGAGGTATTCAAAGGCGCGTTCGGGATCGATGTCATGACTGTTCGAATGGCCCAACACGATCGCCGCATGCTTGCATACCAACTGCACCAACTGACGGCGCCGTTCGACCGGGGTCAAGGCTCGCAACCGCGCCATCATCCCCGGTTCAGTGTCGCCATCGCCGGCGGGTGGTTCGCCACTGGCATCCAACCAAAACCGTTGCCGCGCAAACCCATACGTCGGCAGGTCCACCCGCTGGGCACCCAAGCCCTGGTAGGCCGGGCGCCAGTCCACCGCCACACCCGCGGCGAACAATTGGGCCACCGCGGTGCATAACGAATCAACCTCGGGGCGGTCCTTGACCAACAGCGCCACCGATGCCGTCAGCCCAGCCTCGGGGCCCACCTCGACAAAGAACTCAGCCCCCAACGACTTCGTGTAATCCATGCTGTCGGCAAACCGCACCGGCTTCCGCACATGCTCTATCCAATACGCCGGTGATCCATAGCCGGCACCGGCCAGCTGACCAGTTACGTTCGACACCAACTCGATCCGGGGCTGCGACACCGACACCTGCGCCAGCACCTGCGAAAACTCCTCGACCATCGGCTCCATCAACGCCGAGTGAAACGCGTGCGACACAGCCAGCCGATGCGCCCGGCGACCTTGGCGCGTTAACCGATCCACCACCGCATCCACCGCAGCCAGCTCACCCGAAATCACCACCGAATCAGGCGCATTCACCGCGGCGAGGCTCACGCCCTCATGCAGCAACGGCGCCACTTCCTGCTCGCTGGCGGCTACCGCGACCATCACGCCGCCCGCGGGCAACGCCGCCATCAACCGACCCCGCGCCGCCACCACCTTTGCGGCGTCGTCCAGCGACATCACCCCGGCTAGATGCGCCGCGACAAGCTCGCCTACCGAATGCCCCAGCACAACATCGGGCACCACGCCCCAGTCCGCCAACAATGCGGCAAGCGCCACCTCGACCGCGAATAACGCCGGCTGCGCAAACTCCGTACTCTCCACTAACCCGGGATCGGCGCCCCACAACACCCGCCGCAACGGCAATCTCAGCTGCGCATCCAACGCGGCGGCGACATCATCAAAGGCCTGGGCGAACACGGGGAATCGTTGATACAGCGGTTGCCCCATGCCCAACCACTGCGAGCCCTGTCCGGGAAACACAAACGCCGTCTTGCCCGACGATCGGACCTGACCCGCAACCACACCCGCACCGAGCTCACCTGCCGCCAGACCCGCCAGCCCGTCCATCAATTGACTACGTTCGGCGCCCACTACCACGGCGCGATGCTCGAACACCGATCGAGTACTTACCAACGACCACCCCACGTCGACGGGGCTCAACCATTCCTCCGCATCAACCCATGCCAACAAACGCTGCGCCTGGTTCACTAACCCTTGGCTCGACCGGGCCGACAGCACCCATGGCACGGTTGTCGGGTCATGTTGTTCTGCAGAATCTTTCGTGGTCGCGGGCGCCTGACACACAATCAGGTGCGCATTCGTGCCGCCCATTCCAAACGACGAAACCCCGGCCCGCCGCGGCTGTCCGTTCACGGGCCAGGGCGTCAGGGCGGTGTTGACGTGCAGGCCAAGACTTTCCAAGTCGACGCGTGAGCTGACATAGTTGAGACTCGGTGGAACAAAGCCATTTTCGACCGCCAGCACCGTCTTTAGCAGGCCCGCGATGCCCGCGGCCGCACCGGCATGGCCAATGTTGGTCTTCACCGATCCCACGCTCACCGGACGATGCCGACGCTCGGCGAAGATCTCACCCAGCGCCCGGGCCTCGATCGGATCGCCGACTTCGGTGCCGGTTCCATGTGCCTCGACATAGTCGAGCTGAGTGCAGTCGAGGCCCGCGTTGGACAGCGCGCGGCGGATTACGTCGGCTTCTCCGGAGAGCGAGGGCACGGCTAGTCCAGCGGAAGTGTGCCCGGCGTTACCAACCGCACTGCCGGCAATGACTGCGCGGATCCGGTTTCCGTCGTCCAACGCAGCGCGCAGCGGCTTCAGCAGAACGAGCCCGCCGCCTTCGCTCCGTACGTAGCCGTCGGCCCGGTCGTCGAACGCATACGTGTGGCCCGTCCTTGACAAAGCTCCGAATTCTGTTTCCAGCATTGCGGTTTCGCGTGCCAGGTTGAGATGGATCCCACCGGCTACCGCTAGCGGCGTGCCACCTGCCCGCAAGCTTTCACACGCGAGGTGCACCGCCGCCAGTGACGACGATTGCCCGGAGTCAACGGTCATGCTTGAGCCTCGCAGTCCAAAGGCGTACGAGACCCTGTTGGCAATCATCGCCCGACTTGTGCCGGCAAATGAGTGGTGGTCAACGGCATCCGCGGCGTCGCGCAGCGTCAGGAACGCGTAATCGTCGTTCATCGCGCCCAGGTACACCGCGACCTGCTGCCCGCGCACCGTTTCCGGCACGATAAACGCGTCTTCGAATAGTTCCCAGGTCAGCTCCAGTGCCAATCGCTGCCGGGGATCCATGGCGCACGCCTCGCGCGGCGACAGGTTGAAGAAGTCGGCGTCGAACGCCTTGACGTCCTCGAGGTATTCGGTTGCTTCGCGTCCATCCTGGATGAGTCGCCAGAATTCCCGCGGGTTGGCTGCGGCCGGGAACCGGCACGCAAGCCCGATGATGGCGATGTCCGTCGACATACTGATCGAGTCTGCGCTATCTAAGGTTCGAGTTCTTCGTCGAGGAGGGCGAAGAGTTGGCTTTCGGTTGCGGTGCTGAGGTCCTCGTCGTCCGGCGTTGGCTCGACTATGGGACGTGGGGTGGTCAGCTCGGTCAGGATCGTCTGCAGCCGCTTGCTGAGGTGCGTTTTGTCTTCGGGGGTCCAGCCGGGTTGGTTGACGAGAGTGTCGAGCTCACGGGCGATGTCGTTGAAGCGGGCCAATAGGTTCGATTCGGTGCTGACGACTGCGGGTGCGGAGCTGAGTTGGTTGTCGAGGTGTTCGGCTAGGGCGGCCGGCGTGGGGTAGTCGAAAATCACGGTCGGCGAGAGGGTGAGTCCAGTCGCGGCTTTGAGGCGGTTGCGCAGTTCCACAGCGGTCAGGGAGTCAA
Organism: Mycobacterium simulans; assembly: GCF_900232995.1. GTDB lineage: Bacteria > Actinomycetota > Actinomycetes > Mycobacteriales > Mycobacteriaceae > Mycobacterium > Mycobacterium simulans. Next base: position 565,376 of record NZ_OCVX01000007.1, on the reverse strand, counting down.
ACCCGAATTCTTGGAATGCTTTGTGGGCGTCGATATCTGGGGTGCCGGATTGCCCCAGCACGGCTAGGGCGTTGGTACACACCAATTCGGTGAGTTCGCGCTGCCGCTGCTCCGGCGTCAGCCCGTGCAGCCGGGACACCAGTCCCGACATCGAGACCGCGGCATGGGTTGCAGCGACGGACCGGCGAGCCCGGCCGGTTCTCAACGCGCTAAACAACGGGGGTATCGCCGCCCCGCTAGCACCCAGCGAGGCGCGATCCAGCCGGGCGGCCACCAACACGGCGCGATCAGCCAGCAGCGCGCTGTCGAGGAATCCCATCGCCTCCTCGGTGCTCAACGGCGCCAGCCCGACCCGATTCATGCGGGCGCGATCCCGCTCCCCTAGGTGTCGCGTCATCGCAGAAGCTTGTTCCCACAATCCCCACGCGACCGACAACCCCGGCAACCCCTGGGAGCGCCGATACACCGCCAACCCATCCAAGAACGCGTTTGCCGCCGCGTAGTTGCCCTGCCCCGGCGCGCCCACGATCCCCGACAGCGACGAAAACATCACGAACGCCGACAGGTTCAGTTCCTTGGTGACGTCGTGCAAGTTCCAGGCTCCATCGGCCTTGGCCCGCAACACCGTATCGACACGCTCTGGGGTCAACGAGGCGATCACCGCATCATCAACAATGCCCGCGGCATGAAACACAGCCGTGAGATCGGGCAATGTTGCCACCAGACCCGACACCTCGCCGCGGTCGGCCGTGTCACACGCCACTATCTGCACCCGAGCACCAGCCGCGCCCAGCTCGGCCACCAACTCATCCGCCCCGTCGGCGCGCTTGCCGGCACGGCTGGCCAACACCAGCTGCCGTACCCCGTATCGGCTCACCAGATGACGCGCCACCGCCGAACCGGCCATCCCGGTGCCACCGGTGATCAGTACTGTGCCCGCCGCCCACGCATCGGGCATGGTCAACACGACTTTGCCGACGTGGCGGGCCTGACTCAAGAAACGGTACGCCTCCGGGGCGTGCCGCACATCCCACGACCTGACCGGAAGCCGTTGCAGGGAACCGGCTTTGAATAGCGCGACCAATTCGGCCAACATCTGCTCAATGCGCTGCGGCCCGGCTTCCATCAGATCAAAAGCCCTATACACCACGCCGTGATGAGCCTGGGCGATGACCCGCGGATCCCGGATGTCGGTCTTGCCCATCTCGATAAAGCGGCCCCCCCGCGGCAGCAGCCGTAACGACGCATCGTTGAACTCGCCAGCTAGGGAGTTGAGCACGACATCCACACCGCGGCCCTCGGTGGCCACAAAGAATTTGTCCTCGAACGCCAGCGTGCGCGAATCGGCGATGTGCGTGTCGTCAAACCCCATTGCCCGCAACGTGTCCCACTTACCACGACTGGCAGTGACGAACACCTCCAAACCCCACAACCGTGCGAGCTGAACCGCCGCCATCCCTACCCCGCCCGCCGCGGCGTGCACCAACACCGATTCCCCCGCCCGCACGTCCGCCAACACACGCAGCGCGTAGTAGGCCGTCAAGAACACCACCGGGGCACTTGCCGCTTCGGTTAGCGACCAGCCCGCGGGCACCTTCGTCACCAACCGCGCATCCACCACTGCCTCGGAGCCGGCAAGCCCCAACAACCCCATCACCCGTTCGCCAACAGCTAAGCTCGTCACCCCCGGACCCACTTCGTTGACCACACCGGCCCCCTCGGCTCCCAACTCCGCCGCGCCCGGATACATCCCCAACGCCACCAACACGTCCCGGAAATTGACCCCCATCGCCTGCATTGCCACCCGCACCTGCCCGGGCGCCAACTCCGCTGCCGGACATGACACTAATGTCAAATCCTCCAACGTCCCGCCGCCGCCAGCGACCAGCCGCCACTGGGTGTCAGGCACCTGCAATACCGGCACTTGGCTCACCGGCGTCAGCCGAGCGGCGTACACCTTGCCGGAGCGGATCACTAATTGTGGTTCACCGCAACCGATTACATCGCTGATTTCTATCGAATCATCGGAGTCGACTAGCATCACTCGATCCGGATGCTCAGCTTGGGCAGACCGCACCAACCCCCACACGGCAGCGCCGGCCAAATCGGTGACATCGTCGCCGGCCAACCCCACCGCCCCGCGCGTCAGCACCACCAGTAGCCCAGCCCGCTCGTCGGCCAACCAGGATTGCAATGTCTCCAACACCCGATACGTGGCCGAATGCACCGACTCCACGGTCCCATCAGCGGTCCCCGGCTCGACGACTTCGGCCTCTATGCCGAGGTCGTTGTCGGCCGTCGAGACCGGCGACCACATCACCTCGAGGAGTCCACGACTGGCCGCATCGGCACCAGCGATCACCGTCGATAGCTGCTGAGCCGAAACCGCACGCATGACGAGTGCTTGCACCGAGAGCACCGGAAACCCCGCTCCGTCGGCCAATTCCACGGACACCGCCCCATCGCCGGCCGGGGCAATCCGCACCCGTACCCGCGAGGCACCCGCGGCATGCAGCGACACCCCTTGCCACGAAAACGGCAGTATCGTCGATTCCTGGTGGTCAACCATCCCCAGTGCATGCAGGGCCGCGTCCAACACCACCGGGTGAATGCCGAAGCCGGCCACGGTGATATCAGCCCCCGCGGGAATCGCGACCTCGGCAAAAACCTCAGAATCCCGCTGCCACATGGCGGTCAAGCCCCGAAACGCTCGACCATACTCATAGCCACGTCCAGCCAACCGGTCATATGCACCATCAATATCCACCGGGGTAGCACCCGCCGGCGGCCAGAACGACAAACCCGCCGACGGCGCAACCGGCTTCACTCCCAGCACGCCCTGGGCGTGAAGTACCCATTCCGAATCCAACTCGGCAGCGCGTGAATACACCGACACCGCGCGCTGGCCCGATTCCCCGGGTGCCCCAACGACGACCTGCAACTGCACCGCACCCACGGCCGGCAACGCCAACGGCGACACCACTGTCAACTCTTCCACCACCCCGCAGCCCACCTCGTCAGCGGCCCGCAACGCCAACTCCACGAAAGCTGCGCCCGCTAGCAGCACTACCCCACCAACGGCGTGATCGGCCAGCCACCGCTGATCCCCAGTCGACAACCGGCCCGTCAAGACCACCCCGCCCGAGTCCGGTTGCTCCACAACCGCACCCAACAAGCCGTGCTGGGCCCTGGTCAGACCCACGCCACTAATGTCTCCTAGAACTGTCGATCCCACCGGCAACCAGAACCGCTGCCGCTCAAACGCATAGGTGGGCAGATCAATCCGCCGACCACGGCCTCCATATATCTCCGGCCAGTCCACCGCAACACCAGCGGAAAACAGCCGCGCCGCGGCATCCAGCACCGACTCCAGTTCCCGGTGATCACGGCGCAACACCGTGACCGACACCGGCTCCGCCGACGACACAGACCGCTCGACCAAAGCCGCCAACCCAGCGCCTGGACCTACCTCAACAAACGCGGTAGCGCCAACCGATTCCAACGACCGCACGCCATCGGCGAACCGCACCGGGCGGCGCACGTGCTCAACCCAGTACTGCCCCGATCCGTACCCCGCCCCAGATAGCTGCCCAGTCACATTCGACACCACCGGAATCTGTGGATCTGCCACGGCAACACCGGCGGCGATTCGTGCGAACTCCTCCTGCATTGGTTCCATCAATGACGAATGAAACGCATGCGAGACAGTCAGTCGCTGCGTGCGGCGACCCTGGCGGGCAAACCGATCCGCAATAGCGCGAACCGATGCCTCGCTGCCAGAAATCACCACCGCGTTCGGCGCATTCACCGCAGCGAGATCTACGCCATCAACCAACAACGGCAACACTTCGTCTTCGCCGGCGGCCACCGCCACCATCGCGCCTCCGGCCGGCAATGTTGCCATCAGCCGCCCCCGGGCCGCGACTAACCGCGCAGCATCGGGCAGCGACAACACCCCCGCCACATGTGCGGCCGCGATCTCGCCCACCGAGTGGCCGATCATCAAGTCCGGGTTAATTCCCCAGCACTGCAACAGCTTTGCCAGCGCAACTTCGACTGCGAACAGGGCTGGCTGGGCGAATTCGGTGCTGGTCAACAGCGCCTCATCGGAGTCCCAAAGTACCTTTCGCAGCGGCAGCCGCAAGTGCGGGTCCAACGCCTCAGCTGCGGCGTCGAACTCTTGCGCAAATGCCGGCAACTCCGCATACAACTGCTCTCCCATGCCGAGCCATTGCGCACCCTGCCCGGGGAACACGAACGCCGTCTTGCCCACCGTCGGCGCACGGCCCACCACTACCTGCGTGCCCGGCTCGCCAGCGGCCAACTCCGACAGCCCCTTTAGCAGAGATGCGCGACCATTGCCCAGCACCACCGCCCGATGTTCAAACACCGCGCGGGTGTTGACCAACGACCACCCCACATCCATAGGGTCGAGCGCCTCATCGTCCTGCACCCGGGACAGTAGCCGCTTTGCCTGACCGGTCAACGCCTGCACGGACCGCGCCGATAGAATCCACGGCACGACCGACAGGCCGTTATCCGGCTCCGCGACAGCGGTTTCCGGCTGAACTTGCTCCAAGATCACATGCGCATTTGTGCCGCTGATCCCGAACGATGACACCCCCGCCCGGCGTGGCCGGTCCGCGACCGGCCACGGACGTGACTCGGTCAACAGCGACACCGCACCCGCCGACCAATCCACGTGCGGCGTGGGCACATCCACATGCAGGGTCTTCGGCATCACCCCATGGCGCATCGCTTGCACCATCTTGATCACGCCGGCCACACCCGCCGCCGCAGACGTATGGCCGATGTTCGATTTGATCGACCCCAACCACAGCGGCCGATCCGCTGGCCGATCGTGACCGTAGGTCGCTAGAAGCGCTTGCGCCTCAATCGGATCGCCCAACCTGGTGCCCGTCCCATGCCCCTCCACCACATCCACATCGGGTGTCCCTAGGCACGCATTAGCCAACGCCGCCCTAATCACCCGCTGTTGCGACGGCCCATTCGGTGCCGTCAACCCGTTGGAGGCGCCATCCTGGTTGACCGCCGACCCGCGCACCACCGCCAGCACCGGATGCCCGAACCGCTGCGCATCGACCAAGCGCTCCAATACCAGCACACCAACGCCTTCCGACCAAGCCGTCCCATCGGCGCCGCCGGCGTATGCCTTGCATCGACCGTCGGGCGCGAGCGCCCGCTGCCTGCTGAACTCCACAAACGCGGCGGGAGTGGCCATCACCGTGACCCCACCGGCCAGCGCCAGATCACATTCCCCCGACCGCAACGACTGGGCTGCCAAGTGCAACGCCACCAACGACGACGAACACGCCGTGTCCACAGACACCGCCGGGCCCTCCAATCCCAGCACGTACGCCACCCGCCCGGATGCCACACTCAACGTCGAACCCGTCAGGCCGTAGCCCTCCAATTCGCCCTGTACGCGACCTCCATAGCCGGCGTGAATGACCCCCGCGAACACTCCGGTGGCCGAGCCTCGCAACGTCGTCGGGTCAATCCCGGCGCGCTCCAACGCTTCCCATGACACCTCCAACATCAGCCGCTGCTGTGGGTCCATCGCCAGCGTTTCACTGGGCCCGATCCCGAAGAAGCCGGCATCGAAAGCGCCTGCATCGTCTAAGAACTCGCCCCGGCGGGTGTACATTTTCCCGGCGGCGTCCGGATCCGGATCGAACAACCCGGCCACGTCCCAACCACGATCGGTTGGAAAATCCGACACGGCGTCACGTCCCGTCGCGACCATCTCCCACAACGCTTCCGGGGAATCCACCCCACCCGGATACCGGCAGCCCATGCCGACCAGCGCCACCGGCTCGGTCGACTTGGCTTCCAACCCGGCGAGGCGTCTTCGGGGGCGCCGCAGATCCGCCGTGAGGCGTTTCAGGTAATCAACATGCTTGGTACTGCCCGGCATGGTGGCTCCTTGTCCGGGATGGCCTTAGGGGCCGAGTTCTTCGTCGAGGATGGCGAAGAGTTGGCTTTCCGTGGCGTTGGTGATGTCGTCGTCTATGGATGGGACGCTGAGGCTGGACAGCAGTGTTTGCAGCCGGCTGCTCAGCTGTGTCTTGTCGTCCTGGCTCCAGTCGGGTCGGTTGAGCAATGTCTGTAGTTCGTGGGTGATTTCGTTAAAGCGGGCCAAGGGGCTTGGCTCGTTGCTGGCGGATGCGACCGTGTTAAGTCGGATGACGAGGTGTTCGGCCAGATCGGCGGGAGTGGGGTAATCGAAGATGAGGGTGGGTGACAAGGCGAGCCCTGTCGCGTTCTTGAGCCGATTGCGCAATTCCACGGCGGTTAACGAATCGAACCCGAGATCCTGAAAAGCGCGGTGGGCGTTGATGTCTGCGATGCTGGAGCGCCCCAATACCGTTGCCGCGTTGGTGCAGACCAATTCACTCAGTTCCCGGCGACGCTGCTCAGGGGTTAGTCCGTCGAGCCGCCGCGCCAATCCCGACATCGACGTCGCGGTGTCCGTGTCTTCGATGACTCGGCGGACCGGATGGGTCACCAACCCACTCAAGAGCGGGGGCACCTCGGCCCCCGGGAGCGCGGCCGGATCCAGCCGGGCGGCCACCAGCACCGGGCGATCGGCCAGCAGTGCGGTATCTAGTAGGCCCAGCGCCGCCTCGGTCGATATCGGAGCGAGTCCGATGCGATTCATCCGGGCGCGATCCCGCTCTCCCAAGTGTTGGGTCATCGCCGAAGCCTGTTCCCACAATCCCCACGCCACCGATAACCCCGCCAATCCCCTTGACCGTCGATAGGCCGCCAGCCCGTCCAAGAACGCATTCGCCGCCGCGTAATTGCCCTGGCCCGCGGTTCCCACGATTCCAGCCATCGACGAAAACATCACGAACGCCGCCAAATCCTGATCCGCGGTGAGCTCATGCAGGTTCCACGCCGCATCGACCTTGGCCCGCAACACCGTATCCACCTGCTTGGCTGTCAACCCCGTAATCACCGCATCGTCGAGCACCCCCGCCGCGTGAAACACCCCCTTGAGCGGATACCGCGGATCCAGACCGGCCAACAACGCCGCCACTGACTCACGATCGGCGACATCACAGGCCACCACTGTCACCTGAGCTCCAGCATCACGCAGCCGGGCCGCCAACTGTGCCGTCCCAGTGGCCCGCTCACCACTACGACTGGCTAACACCACATTGGCCACGCCGTAGCGTTCCACCAGATGAGCCGCCACCGTCGAACCGGCCATTCCGGTACCGCCGGTGATCAGCACCGCGCCCCCGGCTAGCTCAGCACCGGCCCCACTGAGCACCTCATGACCGGGCCCTTCCGGCCCTTCGGGTAGCGTCAGCACCACCTTTCCAATGTGACGGGCCTGACTGACGAACCGATATGCCGCCGAGGCACCCCGCACATCAAAAGTCTGGACGGGCACCGGCGTCAACGCGCCAACCGCCAGTAACCGCACCACTTCGACAAGCATCGCCGCAATACGCTCCGGGCCGGCCTCGATGAGATCGAACGCCCGATAGTACGCCCCTCCATACCGCTCGGCCACGACTTGCGGGTCGCGAAAATCGGTCTTGCCCATCTCGATAAAACGCCCACCCGGAGCCAACAACCGCAGTGATGCGTCGGTGAACTCGCCAGCCAGCGAATTGAGCACGACATCCACCCCACGACCACCAGTGACCGCTCGAAACTTCTCCTCAAACTCAAGGCTGCGCGAATCGGAGATATGATCGTCATCAAAACCCAAGGCCCGCAATGTGTCCCACTTAGCACGGCTGGCGGTCGCGAACACCTCCAAACCCAGGTGCCGGGCCAGCTGCACGGCCGCCATGCCGACCCCACCGGTGCCGGCGTGCACCAACACCTTCTCCCCGGCCGCCGCGCCGGCCAACACTGACAACCCGTAATACGCCGTCAAGAACACCACCGGGGCACCGGCGGCCGTCACCAACGACCACCCCGCCGGCACCGCCGTCACCAACCGTGCATCCACTACCGCCTCGGCGCCCACCACTCCCAACAAACCCATTACCGCGTCGCCCACCACCAATCCCTCGACCCCGGGGCCGACCTCCACGACCACCCCAGCACCCTCGGCGCCCAACTCCCCGCCGCCGGGATACATCCCCAAGGCCACCAGCACATCCCGGAAATTCACCCCCACAGCAGCCACCGCCACCCGCACCTGCCCAGCCGCCAACTCCGCTCGCCCAACAGGCGCCACCACCAAATCCTCCAACGTGCCCCCGCCCCCTACGGCGAGCTGCCATCCCACCGACCCCGACGGCAACTCCAACACCGATCCCGCACCCACCGGCGTCAACCGAGCCGCATACACCACACCCCCACGAACCATCAAAACCGGCTCACCACATGCGACTACGTCTGCAACTTCCACTGACCCGTCGGAATCAACCAGGACCACCCGACCCGGATGCTCGGCCTGAGCCGCACGCACCAACCCCCAAACCGCCGCACCCACCAAATCCGTGACGTCCTCGCCAATCAAGCCCACCGCCCCCCGCGTCACCACCACCAACGCTTCGTCCTCAGCACCGCTCAACCACGACCGCAACCCCGCCAGCACCTCGTGTACGCCCGCATGGACCGAGCCCGTGAGACCATCGTCGCCGACGTCGCCTCGGACATGGAGCTCGCGCAGGAACACCTTTCGGCGACCAACATCGCTAGCGCCCAACGACATCGGTAACCAAGCAACTTCCAACAGCCCCCCACCGCCAGAGCCGGCACCACCACCCGCCGCGGCCACCGCCGCCGACAGCGCATGCGCCGAGACCGGACGAAGCACCAACTCCCGTACCGATAGCACCGGCAACCCGTCCGTGTCGGCTAACTCCACCGACACCGCCCCCACACCTACCGGCGCCAACCTCACCCGAACCCGTGTCGCTCCCGCCGCATGCAAACACACTCCCTGCCACGAAAACGGCAACACCGTGTGATCGCCACCCTCAACAACCCCCCACGCATGCAGGGCCGCATCCAATAGCACCGGATGAATCCCAAACCCCCCAACCATTACTCCCTCTGGAAGGCCCACCTCAGCGAAAACCTCACGCCCCCGTCGCCACAACGCGCGCAAACCCTGGAACGACTGTCCATATCCATATCCCAGCCCGCCCAACACCTCATACGCATCACCGGTACCGACCGCCTGCGCTCCTACCGGTGGCCACACGGACAGATCCGTGGTCGACGCCCTGAACGCCTTCGCCGCCCCGCTCAACACGCCCTGGGCATGCAAGACCCATACCGAATCTGCCGCCATGCCATGCGAATACACCGATACCGCCCGGCTGCCGGATTCGCCCGCGTCTCCCACCACCACCTGTACGCGCATGCCACCCGCCGGTGGCAACACCAACGGCGCCAACAAGGTCAACTCCTCCACCACCCCGCATCCGATCGCATCACCGGCCCGGATTGCCAACTCCACGAACCCCGCCCCTGGAAACAACACCACCCCGCCCACCGCATGATCGGCCAACCAGGGCTGAGCGGTCATCGATAGTTGACCCGTCAACACCACTCCACCGGAATCGGGCCGCTCCAGCGCCGCGCCCAACAACGGATGACTAACCCCCACCAAACCGATGCCACTCACATCGCCACTGTCAAGACCCAACGGCCCCAACCAAAACCGGCGGCGCACAAACCCATACGTCGGCAACTCCACCAGCTGGGCGCCCAGACCCGCAAACGCTGCGGGCCAATCCACACCCACACCCGCAACATGGGCCTGCCCCACCGACAGCCAAAACCGCTCGAGCCCACCGTCATCACGGCCCAGAGACGGGACGATGATCGGTTCAACGGCGCCGCGCCGACCGGCGTCGGCCAGGGTTTCTTCGATACCGGCGATCAATACCGGGTGCGGGCTGGATTCGATGAACACCTGGCATCCGTCGCCGAAGGCACTCCGGACAGCCTGTTCCAGGCGCACGGTCTGCCGGATACTTCGGTACCAGTACTCCGCGTTCAAACCTGCGGTGTCCATCGGTTTGCCGGTGACCGTTGAATAGAACGCCACCGTCGAGGAGCGAGGATCGATGCGGTCCAGCGACGCAACAAGATCCGCATGGATCGCGTCCACCTGAGGTGAATGTGAGGCGTAATCGACGTCGATCCTCCGCACGCGGATACCGTCAGCCTCGCACCGCTGTATCAGCTCTTCGATGGCGGCAACCTCGCCAGCCACTGCGACTGTCGAAACACCGTTGATCGCAGCGATATTCAGTCGCTCGCCCCATGAAGCCACCAGCTCCTGGGCTCGCACAGGCCCACACGCGACCGAAACCATGCCGCCGGCGCCTGACAACTGCAGTAGCAACTGGCTCCGCAGCGCGACCACCCTCGCGGCATCCTCCAACGACAACGCTCCGGCCACATAGGCCGCCGCGATCTCGCCCTGCGAATGCCCGATCACCGCGTCCGGCATCACACCCATCGAGCGCCATAAGGCGGCCAGCGACACCATGACCGCCCACAGCGCCGGCTGCACAACATCGACGCGATCCAGCCCCGGTGCGCCTGGCATGCCACGCAGGACATCGATCAACGACCAATCCACGTATTCGCTAAGGGCTTTCCCGCAGCGGTGTAACTGATCGGCGAATACCGTCGAATCAGCAAGCAACCGGATGCCCATACCCAGCCACTGGGATCCTTGTCCCGGGAACACGAACACCGTCTTGCCCACGGACCGGGCACGACCTACGACCACGCCCAATCCCGGTTCACCGGCTGCCAGGCCGACGAGTCGCTCCATCAACTCCTTGCGATCGTTGCCGACGACCACCGCACGGTGTTCGAACAGTGACCGCGTTGATGCCAACGACCACCCCACATCCAACGCACGCGGGCCGTCAGCGGCCCCGACCCACGCCAGCAGCCGCTCTGCCTGATGAGCCAACGCGTGCGCCGACCGCGCCGATATCACCCACGCAACCGCCGGCACACCTCGATCATGTTCGGCGACAGGCCGTTCCACTGCCGGCGCTTGCTCAAGAATGACGTGTGCATTCGTCCCGCTGATCCCAAACGACGACACCCCAGCCCGCCGAGGTCGACCGTGCACGTCCCACGCGCGGGATTCGGTCAACAACGAGACGGCACCCGCCGACCAATCCACATGCGGCGTAGGCACATCCACGTGCAACGTCTTAGGCATCACCCCATGCCGCATCGCCAACACCATCTTGATCACCCCGGCCACCCCCGCAGCGGCTGAGGTATGACCCATATTGGATTTGATCGAGCCCAGCCACAGCGGTTCTTTCCCGAGCTCCGCCCTCTCTTGCCCGTATGTCGCTAAAATCGCCTGCGCCTCAATAGGATCCCCTAACGTGGTCCCGGTGCCATGTCCCTCCACCATGTCGACATCCGTCACACCCAACCGCGCATTGGCCAGCGCGGCTCGAATCACCCGTTGTTGCGACGGCCCGTTCGGCGTGGCCAACCCGTTGGATGCACCGTCCTGATTGACCGCCGATCCACGCACCACTGCCAGCACCGGATGCCCCAGCCGCCGCGCATCAGCCAACCGTTCGACCACGAGAGCGCCGGCACCTTCAGCAAATGCGGTCCCGTCGGCGGCGCCCGCGTACGCCTTGCACCGACCGTCGGCAGACAGCGCCCGCTGCCGGCTGAACTCGATGAACATGGCCGGGGTGGCCATTACCGTAACCCCACCGACTAGCGCGAGATCACATTCCCCGGAACGCAGCGATTGCACCGCCAAATGCAGCGCCACCAACGACGACGAACACGCGGTGTCCACCGAGACCGCCGGCCCCTCCAATCCCAGCACATACGACACCCGACCCGACGCAACGCTCAACGTGGAACCGCGCAGCCCATACCTCTCCAGGTCCCCAGGAACCCGGCCTTGGCCCCCATACGATCCGTGGAACACTCCGGCGAACACGCCCGTCGACGAACCCCGCAGTCGCAACGGGTCAATCCCCGCGCGCTCCAACGCCTCCCACGACACTTCCAGCAACAGCCGCTGCTGGGGATCCATTGCCAGCACCTCGCTGGGTGCTATGCCGAAGAACTCGGCGTCAAAACCCGCCACATCCGTCAAGAAGCCGCCGCACCGCGTATACGACTTTCCGACCGCGTCGGGATCCGGATCAAACAAGCCGGCCAGATCCCAGCCACGATCCGTGGGAAATTCCGAGACGACATCACGGCCATCGGCCACCATTTCCCACAGCGCCTCGGGCGACTCCAGACCACCCGGATACCGGCAACCCATCCCCACCACCGCGATTGGCTCGGTGATCAGAGACAGATAATCGCGGTTCTCTCGCTTGAGTCGCTCGTTTTCCTTGAGCGATTTGCGGAGGGCCTTGACGAGGTCTTGATGAGTGCTGTCCATGCGGCGCGAATCAGTGCCAGCGCAGCAGTACCAGTTCGGAGCAGAAACCGGGCCCCATGGCAATCATTAAACCCGGGCTTCCGCTGGGCGGCGGCTTGGCGATGGTATCCCGCAGCACATGCAGCACTGACGCCGACGACAGGTTGCCGATTTCGCCTAATGAACGCCACGTCAGCTCCAGGGCCTCCGGCGGCAGCCCTAGGCTCTCGGTAATCGCGTTGATGATCTTGGGGCCCCCGGGATGTGTCACCCAGGCGCCGATGTCCGTCGTGGTGAGTCCGTGGGCGGCCAGAAACGTGGTGACGTCGTTCGCCAGATACTGCTCGACAACCTCCGCGAGGTCCTTGGACAGGACGAGTTCGAACCCGGCGGAGCCGACGTCGTAGCCCATGGTGCGCAGCGAGTCGGGGTAGAGGTGGCTGCGTGAATCGAGTATGTCCGGCCCCGCTGCACCGACCTCCTGGGCACGACGCTCACCGACGGCAACCACGGCGGCGGCGCCGTCAGCAAACAACGCACTGCCGACCAAACCCGCGAGAGACGGCTTGTATCCCGGATAGGTGAGCGAGCAAAGCTCGACCGAGACCAAGGCCGCGATGCCGTCGGGGGCACCGCGCAGGTAGTCGTGCAGTCGCGCCACCCCGGCCGCTCCGGCCACACAGCCCAAGCCGAAAAGCGGCACCCGCCGCACATCGGCCCGCAGTCCCAACCGGCCGGCGATCCGGGCATCCAACGACGGGACCGCAAGACCGGTCACGGTCGCGGTGATCAGCACGTCGAGTTCTTGCGGCTGCAGCCCGGCCTCATCGAGCGCGCCGGCCAGCGCCTCCACGCCCAGGTCCACGGCCTTTTCGATGAATATCTTGTTGGCCTCGCTGAAGTCGGTCAGCTTCGGATACGTTTCCAGCGGCATGACCAGGTGGCGACTGTTGACTTTGGCGCTGACATGCAGCTGCCGAACGATGTCTTCGTAACCCTCGAAATCCGGGATGCTGACGAATGAGTCGGTGAGCTCTCGCTGGGAATACCGATATGGCGGCAACGCACCGAATACACCTGCGATGACGCTCATTGGTCCCACCCCTTTGATACGGACATCAAGGCCACAAGATTCAACCGGCGGTCAACCCGATCGCTTTAGAGCTGCGAGTTTAGTCGGCCGGCATCTGACCGGCAAAGAAACGCTCAGCGTCTTAGCTGCTGCCGCAGCCGATCGGCGTTCACCAATAGCACACCCAATTGCTTGGCGACTTGACCCGGCGCGGTACCACCGCGGGAATCACGGGAGGACACCGAGCCCTCGACCGTCAGCACCTCACGCACCCGCGGTGTCAGTTCGGGACTGATGGCGGCCAGCTCCTCGTCGGTGAGCTCCGGCAGCCCCACCCCGCGCTCCTCGGCGGCGCGCACGGCCGCGCCGGCGGCCTCGTGGGCGGACCTGAACGGAACACCCTGCCGCACAAGCCATTCGGCGACATCAGTGGCAAGGGTGTAGCCGGCAGGGGCCAGGGCGGCCATCCGCTCGACGTGAAAAGTCAGGGTGCCCACCAATCCAGCCATCGCCGGTAACAGCAGCTCCAGCTGGGCCACCGAATCGAACACCGGCTCCTTGTCTTCCTGGAGGTCGCGGTTGTAGGCCAGCGGCTGCGCCTTCAGCGTCGCGAGCAACCCGGCCAGGTTTCCGATCAATCGCCCGGACTTGCCGCGGGCCAACTCGGCGATGTCCGGGTTCTTCTTCTGCGGCATGATCGAGCTGCCCGTGGACCACGAGTCGTGCAGGCTGACGTAACCGAATTCCGTCGAGCTCCAGATGATGATGTCCTCGGCGAGCCGCGACAGGTCGACGGCGATCATGGCGAACACGAACGCGGCCTCGGCGGCGAAGTCCCGGGCTGCGGTCGCGTCGACGGAATTGTCGGCAGCGGCAGTGAAACCGAGATCCGCGGCGATCGCGTCCGGGTCCAGGCCCAGGGACGATCCGGCGAGCGCTCCGGAGCCGTACGGCGACACCGCGGCGCGCTGGTCGAAGTCGACTATGCGGTCCACGTCGCGCAGCAGCGGGTGGGCGTGGGCGAGCAGATGGTGTGCCAGCAGGATCGGCTGGGCGGACTGCAGGTGGGTCTTGCCGGGCATGATGGCCGTCGGGTGCGCGGCGGCCTGATCGGCCAGCGCCTTCACGACTTCGATGACACCGTCGGCGACCCGGCGCACCACGTCGCGCAGCCACATCCGGAATAGCGTGGCCACCTGGTCGTTGCGAGACCGGCCGGCCCGTAGCCGGCCGCCCAGGTCCGGGCCGACGCGGTCGATCAGTCCGCGCTCCAGGGCGGCGTGCACATCCTCGTCGGTGACCAGCGGTGTGAAGCTGCCGTCGGCGACGTCGTGAGCGAGGCTGTCGAGGCCGGCCAACAGGCCATCGCGCTGCTCTTCTGTGAGCAGCCCTGCGCCGAACAGCACTTTCGCGTGGGCGCGCGACGCTGTGATGTCGTAGGGCGCCAACACCCAGTCGAAGTGGGTGGACTTGCTCAGCGCGGCCAACGCGTCCGACGGACCGCCCGCGAACCGGCCGCCCCACAGCGACCCCTCGTTGGTGCTCACTTTTTCTCCGCGAGCAGACACAGAATCGCACTCCGACGGGCGTGTCGGTGCGATTCTGTGTCTGCTCGCCGGGAAACCGTCACCGCAAATCCCGGCGGGCGGCGAGCTTGGACGACAGGCCGTGGACGTAGACGAAGCCCTTCGCGTTGGACTGATCGAAGGTGTCGCCCTCGTCGTAGGTGGCCAGGTTGAAGTCGTAGAGGGATTCGGCGCTGCGCCGCCCGTTGACCGCGATGTGGCCGCCGTGCAACACCATTCGAACCTCGCCGGACACGTGTTCCTGGGTCTTGGCGACGAAGCTCTCCAGCGCGGCCTTCAGCGGCGAGTACCACAGTCCGTCGTATACCAGCTCGGCCCAGCGCTGGTCGGTCTGACGCTTGAACCGGCCCAGGTCGCGCTCCAGCGTGACGTGTTCGAGTTCGGTGTGCGCGGTTATGAGCACCATCGCCCCCGGCGCCTCATAGATCTCGCGGCTCTTGATGCCCACCAACCGGTCCTCGACGACGTCGAGGCGCCCGACGCCCTGAGCGCCTGCACGCCGGTTGAGTTCCTCGATGGCCTGCAACATGGATACCGGCTTGCCGTCGATCGACACGGGTACCCCTTGTTCGAAGCCGACGATCACCTCGTCGGGGGTGTTCCAGTTGACGGTGGGGTCTTCGGTGTAGGAGTAGACGTCCTTGGTGGGCGCATTCCACAGGTGCTCGAGGAAGCCGGTTTCCACGGCACGGCCCCAGACGTTTTGGTCGATCGAGAACGGCGAGCGTTTGGTGACATTGATCGGGATCGCGTTCTCCTCGGCGAACGCGATCGCCTTCTCCCGCGTCCACGCGTAGTCGCGGACCGGCGCAAGCACTTCCAAATCCGGTGCCAGCGAGGCGAATCCGACCTCGAAGCGGACCTGGTCGTTGCCCTTGCCGGTGCAGCCGTGGGCGACGATCTTTCCGCCATGCTCACGCGCGGCCGCGACCAGGTGCTTAGCGATCAGCGGCCGGCTGATGGCCGACACCAGCGGGTAGCGGTCCATGTACAGCGCGTTATTGAGAATGGTGGGCAGGCAGTAGCCCTCGGCGAACTCGTCACGGGCATCGACGACGACGGCCTCGACCGCGCCGCAGTCCAGGGCCCGCTGGCGCACGACCTGCATGTCCTCGCCGCCCTGGCCGAGATCAATCGCCACCGCCACGACCTCGCGGCCGGTCTCCTTGCCGATCCAGCTGATGGCCACCGAGGTGTCCAGGCCGCCGGAATACGCCAGGATGACGCGCTCTGACATGAACCAATCTCCCTTACTGAATGTTCTCGAACATGCCGGCGAGTTCCGCGCCAGTCATCGGCTCGCGGGCGACCACAAGGATGGTGTCATCACCCGCGACTGTGCCGACGACCTGGGGTAAGGCCGCGCGGTCGATGGCGCTGGCCAGGTAGTGCGCCGCACCCGGGGGCGTGCGCAACACGGCGAGGTTACCGCTGGCGTCGGTGGACACCAGCAACTCACCGAGCAGGCGCGACATCCGGTCGGTGCCACCCGCGACCCCGCGGACCGGGCTGCCGTCCTCGGGCACGATGTAGACGCCGGTACCGCCGTCGGCGCCGCGCAACTTCACCGCGCCAAGTTCTTCGAGATCGCGCGACAGCGTGGCCTGAGTGACTTCGATGCCCTCGGTGGCCAGCAATGTCGCCAGTTCGGTTTGGCTCCGCACCTCGGCCGACGACAGGATCGCCACGATGCGGGCTTGGCGCCCGGCACGATTGACGGTGACTTCGGGCCCCTGAACGGCTCGGGGCTTGGCTTCGCTCGTCATCGCGACCGCTCCAGCAGCCACACCAGCAGCGCTTTCTGCGCGTGCAGCCGGTTTTCGGCCTCGTCCCACACCGCGCTGGCCGGTCCGTCCATCACCTCGTCGGTGATCTCGTCTCCCCGATGAGCCGGAAGACAGTGCAGCACAATGGCTTCCGGGTCGGCCAGGCTCAAAAGTCGCTCGTTAAGCTGGTACGGCCGGAACGGCTTGACCCGGTCTAGCCCGTCGTTCTCCTGGCCCATCGATGTCCAGGTATCGGTCACCAGCACGTCGGCGTTCTTGGCGGCCGCGTCGGCGTCAGTCGTCACCGTTACCGAGGCTCCGGTCACCTGGGCACGCTGTTCGGCCGCGGCCAGGACGATTGGATCGGGCGTAAACCCTGCTGGAGCGGCGACGGTTACGTGCACGCCAGCGGTAACCCCGCCGAGCATGAGCGAGTGGGCCATGTTGTTGGCACCGTCTCCGAAGTAGGACAGTCGTGCGCCTTTCAGTGCCCCCTTACGTTCGGCGACGGTCTGGAGATCGGCCAGCACCTGACAAGGGTGGAACTCATCGGAGAGGGCGTTGACGACCGGAACGGTCGCGGTGGACGCCATTTCGGCGAGCCGCTCCTGGCCAAAAGTCCGCCAGACGATGGCATCAACATAGCGGGACAACACTTTTGCGGTGTCCTGCAGAGTTTCGTCCCGTCCCAGCTGGGTGCTACTGCCGTCGACGACAACGGCGTGACCTCCGAGCTGCGCGATGCCGATCTCGAAGGAGAATCGGGTACGGGTGGAGTTCTTGTCGAAAATAACCGCCACCCCGCGCGGACCGTCGAGGGGACGCCGGCTGAACGGGTCCTTTTTCAGTTGGGCGGCCAGCTCCAGGACCTCGGCTTGTTCTTGCGGCGAGAGGTCGTCGTCGCGCAGGAAATGCTTAGTCATGCTTGGGCCCCGGCCTTGTCCAGGATCCCTGGCAGGGCGGCGGCGAAGCCATCCAGCTGAGACTCTGTAATGATGAGCGGCGGCGCCAGCCGAATGACGTTGGGCGCAGGGGCATTTACCAGGTAACCCGCCTCGCGTGCGGCGGTCTCGACGCCCTTGGCACATGGTGCTGTCATGACGATTCCTTGCAGTAATCCCCTGCCACGGACATGGTCGATCAGCCGGTGGCCGAGCGATTCGATGCCGTGCCTTAGCGATTTGCCCAACACTTCAGCGCGGCGGACCAGACAGTCGGCGGCCAACACCCGCAGCACCGCCAGCGCCGCCGCGGTGCATACCGGATTTCCGCCGAATGTGCTGCCGTGCAAACCGGGAGTCAGTAGATCCGCAGCTGGTCCGATGGCCAGGCACGCTCCGATCGGCAGGCCACCGCCAAGTCCCTTGGCCAGCGTCACCACGTCCGGTGTGATGCCATCGTGCTGGTGCGCGAAAAAGGCTCCGGTGCGGCCCATTCCGGTTTGCACTTCGTCGAGGACCAGTAGGGCGCCGTGTCGTGCGGTGATCTCGCGGGCAGCCACCAGGTAGCCCTCAGGAGGGACCACGACCCCACTCTCCCCCATAATCGGTTCGAGAAACACTGCGGCAGTGTCGTTATCGACGACGGCACCCAGTGCGTCGGCGTCTCCATATGGAATATGCGTGACATGGCCCGGCAACGGCTCGAATGGCGCCTGCTTGGTGGGCTGGCCGGTCAGCGCCAGCGAGCCCATCGTGCGACCATGGAACGCTTCTTGCGCGGCAACCAGGTTCGTCCGTCCGGTAAGCCGGGACAACTTGAACGCCACCTCGTTGGCCTCGGTGCCAGAGTTGCAGAAGAACACTCGCGCTTGGGTTTCGGCCCCCAGCAGGGCTACCAGCTCCTCGGCCAGAGTGATCCCCGGTTCGGTGACATACAAATTTGAGGTGTGGCCAAGCGTCGACATCTGGTGCATGACGGCCTCGATGACGGCCGGATGGCGATGACCGAGGACATTGACGGCGATGCCGCCGAGTAGGTCAACGTAGGCCTTGCCGTCCACGTCGGTGATCACGGCACCATCACCGCTGGCCAGCGCCATCGGTGGAGTTCCGTAATTGTTCATCATCACTGCTTGCCATCTGGCCTGCATCGTGTCGGTGTTCGTCATGCAGATACCACCTTGGTGCCGGTGCCCTCATTGGTGAACAGCTCCACCAACACGCAGTGTTTGACCCGCCCGTCGATCACGTGCGCACTGGGTACGCCACCCGTGACCGCCCGCAGGCACGCTTCGATTTTGGGGATCATGCCGGCCTCCAGCGTGGGCAGGAGTTGTGCCAATGTGGCCGTATCTATTTCGCTGACCAACGAAGCGCGGTCCGGCCAGCTGGTGTACAGACCCTCCACATCGGTGAGCATCAACAGCTTTTCGGCTCCCAGGGCTTCGGCCAGGGCCGCGGCAGCGGTGTCGGCGTTGATGTTATGCACCACGCCGTCGGTATCCGGGGCTAGAGTCGATACCACCGGAATCCGCCGCGCCGCAATGAGATCCAGGACCGCCGCGGCATTGACGTGGTCGACGTCACCGACCAGGCCGATGTCGGTGGCCACGCCGTCAATAGTGACGCTTCGCCGTACCGCGGTGAACAGTTGTGCGTCCTCGCCGGTGATTCCAACGGCGTATGGTCCGTGCGCGTTAATCAGGTTGACCAGTTCACGACCCACCTGCCCGAACAACACCATCCGCGCCACGTCCAGCACTTCCGGTGTGGTGACCCGAAATCCGCCCTTGAAGTCACCTTCGATGCCGAGTCGCCGGAGCATGGCGCTGATTTGGGGTCCGCCGCCGTGGACGACGACGGGGTGTATACCGCAGTTGCGCAGGAAGGCCATGTCCCCGGCGAACGCCTGCCGCAGGGTGTCATCCGTCATCGCGTTGCCGCCGTATTTGACGACAACGATCCTGCCATGCAACTGCTTGAGCCAAGGTAACGCTTCAGCCAGCACCTGCGCCTTGATCTCGGTGGGCAACGCTTCCACGCTCATGAGCTATACGCCGAGTTCTCTTCGACGTAGGCGTGCGACAGGTCGGTAGTACGGATCGCGGCCTGGCCGTCGCCGACAGCGAGGTCGACGGTGATGTCGATGTCTGGGGCCGACAGGTCCACCTCACGCGCACCCGGGGCCCCCACACCGTCGATGCACACCGCAGACCCGTTGAACGACACGCTAATTCGGTTCGGATCAAGGGCTATTGGCGCCATGCCGACGGCTGCAAGCACCCGGCCCCAGTTGGGGTCAGACCCGAATACCGCGGTCTTGACCAGGCTGTCGCGTGCGATTACCCGGGCGGCGGTCACGGCGTCGTCTTCAGTGGCGGCGCGAATCACGGTTACCGTGACACGCTTGGTGACGCCTTCGGCGTCGGCTTGCAGCTGTATGCACAGATCGCCGCAGACCTTGAGCACTGCATCGTCGAGATCTGCTTGAGTAGGGGTGATTTCACTAGCTCCCGAAGCAAGCAATAGCACGGTGTCGTTCGTGGAACAACTGCCGTCGATGTCAAGGCGATCGAAGGTGCGGGCAGTGGCCCGACGCAACGCCTGCTCGAGCGCTGGCGGTTCGGCGACCGCGTCCGTGGTGAGCACACACAGCATGGTGGCCAGAGAGGGCGCCAGCATACCTGCTCCTTTGGCCATCCCGCCGACGGTCCAATTGTTTTGGTGGTGCAGCGCAACCTGTTTGGCCACGGTGTCGGTGGTCATGATGGCGTGGGCGGCGTCATCGCCACCGGTTAGCCCACCGTGCATCTCGTGCACGATGTCACGAACGCCGCTGAGTACCTTGTCCATGGGTAGTCGGTCGCCGATCAGGCCCGTGGAACAGACGGCGACCTCGATGGCCCCGGTCTCAGTCCCCCAATCCGACAATGCCGCCGCTACCGCCTCAGCGGTGACATGAGTGTCCTGAAAGCCAGCCGGCCCGGTGCAAGCGTTGGCGCCACCGGAGTTAAGGATCACTGCGCGAAGCTGCCCGGTGGTCAGTACTTGCTGAGTCCAAAGCACTGGCGCCGCTTTGACTTTATTGCGAGTGAGCACCCCGGCGGCTGCGTAGTCAGGGCCCTCGTTGAACACCAGTGCCAGGTCCGGCGCACCTGACGCTTTGAT
Source organism: Mycobacterium simulans (assembly GCF_900232995.1). Classification (GTDB taxonomy): domain Bacteria; phylum Actinomycetota; class Actinomycetes; order Mycobacteriales; family Mycobacteriaceae; genus Mycobacterium; species Mycobacterium simulans. Next base: position 544,461 of record NZ_OCVX01000007.1, on the reverse strand, counting down.
CCCAGCAGCGATGCCGGCGGCGCGAAATCCCGCCGGCGCGGTGACGCCTTGGGCGCGCACCAGTCTTGTTGCATCGATCACTCCGGCCGTTTGGCGCCACTCCTCAATCCCGGCTGCGCCGGCATCATCGTCGTCGGCGCGGGTCACGGCGCCACCCCCAGCACCGACAGGCCGTCGGTCTCCGGCCATCCGAGTGCCAGGTTCATCGATTGCACTGCGGCGCCGCCCGTGCCCTTGACCAGATTGTCGATCGCCGCAATCGCTACAAACGTCTCGGCTTCCTCGTCGACGGCGACGGCGATGTGCGCGGCGTTGCTGCCGATCACCGCGCCGGTGCGGGGCAGCTGCCCATCGGGCATCAGATAGATGAAAGGTTCGGCCTGGTAGGCCTTTTCATAGGCAGCTCGCAGCTGCGACAGAGGAGCGCGGGTGCGTGCGGTACAGGTTGCCAAGATGCCGCGCGAGGTCGGGATGAGGACCGGCGTGAACGACACCGTGACGTCGCGATCAGTTACGGTCCGTAGCCCTTGCGCGATCTCGGGAGTGTGCCGGTGGGCGCCGGCGATGTTGTAGGCGCGCGCCGACCCAATGACCTCCGAACCCAACAGTTCGGTCTTGGCCGAACGACCGGCGCCGGAGGTACCGCTGACGGCGACAACAGTGACCGCGGCCTCGACGAGATCCTCGGCCACGGCAGGTACCAAAGCCAGTAATGCCGCGGTCGGGTAGCAGCCTGGCACTGCAATGCGGCGCGCCGCTTGTAATCGCTTCCGCGCACCGGGCAACTCGGGCAACCCGTATGGCCAACTGCCGGCGTGGGGAGATCCGTAGAAGCGCTCCCATATAGCGGGGTTCGTCAGCCGGAAGTCCGCACCGCAGTCGATGATCACAGTCTGTGCGGCAAGTTGCTCGGCCAGCACCGCCGAATGGCCGTGTGGCAGCGCCAAGAAGACAACGTCGTGGTCTTTGAGTACATCGGACTCGGTAGGTTCGAGTATCCGTTGGGCCAACGGCGTCAGGTGTGGATGATGCTCACCGAGCGCGCTACCGGCACTGGCGGCGGCGGTCAGTGCGCCGATTATCAGTCGGCCATCGGTGTACGCCGGATGGCCCAGCAGCAGCCGAAGGATCTCACCTCCCGCATAACCGCTGGCACCCGCAACCGCTACCTTTGTCGGATCGGCCATTTGGCGATTCTGCATGGTTATGCAGATGTTTGCAAATCCATTCTTTCGCACGTCCAGCGCTGCTGGCGGCTCTCCCTGGGGGCCTGGCTCGGGTGGTCGGGGATCTTCGCGCGCGCATCCGGGTCTCTACGAACGGAGCAATTGCTCTTTCCCGCAGTCGAATTCGGGGGTCGGATACTACCGCTCGATCGCTCGAAATGCCTGCGTATCGGGAAAAAACATTTATTGAAAATGTCGGTTTAACCAGGCCCACAACGGGGCACCAATTGGGCACATGTTGCCTCGATGGTCGCGGGGTCGTCGGGTCACTGTCAGAGCTTGTTCATGTGGGTCCAACGGGGTGGTGGACATGTCTTTTGTGGTCGCGGTGCCGGAGTTCGTAGAGGAAGCAGCCCGGGATTTAGCAGGCATTCGGACGGCGTTGGCCGAGGTCACTGCATCAGCAGCAAGCGCTACTACCAGGTTGGCGCCTGCGGCCGCCGACGAGGTATCGGCCGCAATTGCGACGTTGTTCGGCACCTTCGGCGAGGACTACCAAGCCATGAGCGCTCGGGCGACCGCGTTTCACGACGAGTTCGTCAATCTGTTGAGCCGTGGCGCGTCCTCTTACGTCGCCGCCGAGGCAGCTAATGTCGCGTCGCTGCTCCGAGGTGGTTCCTTCGCGGCCGCCGCGCAAAATACCGTAGCCGCCGCTGCTGGGGTCAGCGGTGAACTCGGTGGCACGCTAACGTTTGGCTTCGATATTTCGCTTCTTCTCCGTGCTCTGAATGCCCTTCCGAGCCTCGCCGCTGGGCTGGCCCTACAAACCGGTGGAGCGCTCGCGTCGGGGTTCGGCGGTGGGCTGGCCCAGACTGGCCAGGCCATCATCAACGCTGGGTTGACCTTCGAGAACATCGGTGCCGCCATGTCGCAAACCGGCGCCGCGTTGACTGCCCAGGGCAATGCCGCCCTTTCGGCTCTCCTAAACGGTGCACTGGGCGCCAACCTCAGCGCGGCCCTCACGGCAAGCCTGAGTGCTCAGCTCCCCACGCTCGCTGAACTCGCCCAAACCGGCGGGATCCTGATAGGCAACTTCTCTGCTGCGCTGTCACAGCTCGCGACCACCGGTGGCGCCTTGGCGGCCAATTTTGGCGCCGGTTTGAACGGACTGATCACGGCCGGTGCAAACCTGGCCGGCAATTTCAGCGCCACGCTGCCGGCGCTGGCCGCGCAACTCAGCGGCGGCTTCGGCACTGGCCTAGCCAGCCTCAACGCTGCCCTCAACGCCGCCTTCACCGCCGCTTTGAGCGGTGCCCCAGCCTTCCAAGCCGGTTTGACCGCAGTGCTCAATGCCGGCCAAAGCTTCGCGGCGAGCTTCAGTGCGGCGCTGCCCGGCCTGGCCGCTCAACTCAATGCCGCACTCTCGGGGGCCTTCGGGGCCAGCCTGCCCGCCCTCAGCGCCGCCTTCAACGCCACCCTCAACGCCGTCCTGTCCGGCAGCCTGCCCGCCTTCCAAGCCAGCCTGAGCGGATTGAATGCGGCGTTCCAGGCCGCCCTCAACGCCGCTTTGAGCGGCGCCCCAGCCTTCCAAGCGGCGCTGACCGCACTGATCAACGCCAGCCAAAACTTCGCCGCCAGCTTCACCGCCGCCCTGCCCGGACTGGCCGCTCAACTCAATGCCGCACTCTCGGGGGCCTTCGGGGCCACCCTGCCCGCCCTCAGCGCCGCCTTCAACGCCACCCTCAACGCCGTCCTGTCGGGCAGCCTGCCCGCCTTCCAAGCCAGCCTGAGCGGATTGAATGCGGCGTTCCAGGCCGCCCTCAACGCCGCTTTGAGCGGCGCCCCAGCCTTCCAAGCGGCGCTGACCGCACTGATCAACGCCAGCCAAAACTTCGCCGCGAGCTTCAGCGCGGCGCTGCCCGGCCTGGGCCGCCCAACTCAATGCCGCGCTCTCGGGGGCCTTCGGGGCCACCCTGCCCGCCCTCAGCGCCGCCTTCAACGCCACCCTCAACGCCGTCCTGTCCGGCAGCCTGCCCGCCTTCCAAGCCAGCCTGACCGGATTGAACGCCGCCTTCCAGGCCGCCCTCAACGCCGCTTTGAGCGGCGCCCCAGCCTTCCAAGCGGCGCTGACCGCACTGATCAACGCCAGCCAAAACTTCGCCGCGAGCTTCAGCGCGGCGCTGCCCGGCCTGGCCGCTCAACTCAATGCCGCGCTCTCGGGCGCCTTCGGGGCCACCCTGCCCGCCCTCAGCGCCGCCTTCAACGCCACCCTCAACGCCATCCTGTCCGGCAGCCTGCCCGCCTTCCAAGCCAGCCTGACCGGATTGAACGCCGCCTTCCAGGCCGCCCTCAACGCCGCTTTGAGCGGCGCCCCAGCCTTCCAAGCGGCACTAACCGCACTGATCAACGCCAGCCAAAACTTCGCCGCCAGCTTCACCGCGGCGCTGCCCGGCCTGGCGGCTCAACTCAGCGGCAGTTTCAGCGCGAGCCTGGCCGGCCTCAACGCCGCCCTTAATGGCGCCTTCAGCGGCGGATTCGACGGCCTGTCCGCCGCCCTCAGTGCCATGTTTACCGGTGGGCTCTCAGGCCTCAGTGGCGCCGTGAACGCGGCCTTCAGCGGCCTCAACGCAGCCCTATCGGCAAGCCTCAGCGCCGAACTGGCCGCAGAGCTCAGTGCGGCATTGTCTGCGAGCCTGAGCAGCGGGCTTTCCGGGCTGGTGCAAACCGGCGGCGCGCTGGTAACCAGCTTGGGTGCAGGGTTGACGGGGCTGGTGCAGACCGGTGAGGCCCTAGCCGGCGGCCTCGGTGCGGGGCTGGCCAGCGTGGCGCAGACCGGCAACTCGCTGGCGAGGATTTGGTTGAATGCCAGCGCCCAAATAACCGCCGCAATTGAGGGCGCTACGGGTGCAAGCTTCGGTGTCGGGCTGGCCGGACTTGGACAAACCGGCGAGGCCCTGGTGGCGAGCGTTGAGGGTGCCGTCGCTGAGCTCAGCGAAACCGGCGTCGCGTTCTTAACGGCGGTAAACGTTGCGGGTGTAGAAATTGCTGCCGACGTTCGCGATATCCTGATCAACCTTCAGCTCGCTCTTGAAGCGGCCTTGAGGGCCAGCATCGGGTTCAACGCGGCCGCCTAGGCCGCCATAAGCCGCCGGAAACCGCATAAGCCGCCGGAAGATGTCAGAGGCTGTGGCGTAGGCGTCGCGTGTTTTTCGAGTAGATATGGATCCCGGCATCACATCCGCTGCAGAGCGGCACGCACCCGGATGACCGCCGTAGCCCGGTCCACGGCCGATGCGCGGTAGGCCTCAAAGACGGGTCTGCGCCCCGACGGTCCTGTAGGACGTCCAACTGCGCCGCGCGCAACGACGGAGGCTTGCCCGTTTCAGCAATGCGCAGTGCTGGAACACCGCGTCATCGTTGACGCCGAGGCGAGCCAACAACCTGGTGATGGAGCGCACGCTGAGCCACTGCTGCGCCCAGTCCGCGGCGCGATCCCAGTGGTCGAGCACCTCTCTCGTGTGCTCCGCTGCCTCACCGTGTTCCACCGCCAATTCGCACAGGCATACGTCCCAATCGAAGCGCTCCTGCTTCAACAAAACACACCGACGACGCGCATGACCGATATTCAGCAGCCGCCCATCAACGTGCACCTCGACGTCACCGAGCAAGCGAAACTGAACCGTCATCGGGTACAGCCTCGTGACAAAGGCACGCAGCAAACATGGGTTGTGCGAGCATGCATCGCACGCTGGCAGCCTTGGCTGCGATCACACCGCAGGTGTTGCCGCGCGTTGGACGAATGACATATTCAGCCTCGCCTCGACGCAAATAAGCATTCACTCAATTGCCATCAAGGCACGTTGACCAGAGCAATAGGGGTCGAGGTATTTTGTATCCAAGGTCAGACATGTGCAGATCTGCGGTTAAGTGTGCACGAATTCACCATCAAAGCATGTCCAGACATTGACTCAAGTATGGCCGCACAGTTGTGGCGTTCGACGCCAGCGCTGTGCCGCAGTGCCCCGACCCGCCATCCCGGTCGAGGTCGGGGCCGACTACCCCGCGCGTGCGATTACCTGCCGAGCCGTTGAGGCCCAGCACCGAAACTGTTGGAGTCGCCGTAATGCCATGCGTCATCCGAGAATCCAGTCGAAACGAAACTGCAGTGTCACCGGAAGCCGTTCGCGACGACCCCCGGCGCATCGAAGAGAGTCGGGAAAGTGGACGCATGTGTTTCGGCCATATCTCGTCGCGATGGTTGTGTCGGCTAGCGACTTGGCCACATCGGTGAGTTCCGCAACATTTGGACAGAAATAGAAGCCAGCAGGCAACAGATTTGTGAATTTGTAAGCTTGCTGAATCGCTGACAGCGAACGGTATGCATTTGAAATTCCGGGCTGCATGAGCCGAACACCTGCAAAATTACCGCGACAGCCGATCCGTCCGCCTCGGGTAGCCGCACTTCTGAGTGTTCAGTTCAGGCACGTATTCGTTGCGTCCGATCTAGCGGCGCAACAGCCAAACATTGAGCCAGGGTCAGCGGCGACTATGCGGCGGGTGTAATCGAATCGGCTAGGGCCCGGGGCACGGTGTTCACCAAAGCAGGAAGCAGCCCGCCAAATTGCGTTCCACCGAGGGTCAGGTTGATGGGGATATCGATTCCAAGGATCTCCAGCGGCACCGTCGCCGTTATGGGGTGCGGCGGGACAAGCAGCCCTTGGAAGGGCAGATGGACCACCACGGGTATGTTGATGTCCCCAAGCAGCGGCACGCTGAACGTTACCGGCAGCGCCATATCGACGATGGTTTCGCCATTGAGGAATCCGTTCAGCACGTAGGCCGGAGCATCCGCGAAACCGCCGAGCACCAGCAACGGGTTTCCGGTAGCAATGCCCGTTCCGATTACCGTTCCTGCGGTAGCCAGCCCGTCGAGTGCGGCGACCGGCGCACCCGCTACCCCAAAAAGAACCGATAGGGGCAACCCGAAGTTGGCGCCGAGCACCAAGGCGGGTGGATCTAGGGTTCCGGTGATCGTCGTCGAGATACTGGTATCCGTCAGGGTATTAAGCACGTTGGCAAAGTTATTCGTCATCTGTGCAGGGATGGAGCCAGGAGGCATGAGGGTGGCGGCACCCTGAAGGTTCTCGCCGGGGATGGCCAGTATCGGGAACAGATCGGCCACCGGCCCGAGCAACCTGACGTCGTTCAAGTTGCTGGTGTCGAATCCGGTGATGAAGACATTGAGCAAGGCCTTCGTCGCGTCATTAACCGCCAGGTTGTACTGGCCTGTCGCGATGTCCTGTTGGACCACCTGCCAATCGGCCGGGAAGCCGGCCAGTCCGGTCTGCAGGTCTCGGTTCGCCTCTGCGAGCGACCTGCCGATTGTCTGCCAGTCATTGGCCGTGTCGTTGGCAATCATCTGCGCGAACGCGGCCGGATTAACGTTCGCGAGGTCCTGTAGACGCTGTGGAATGTTCTCCGGTAAGTGCGCTATCTCGTTGGGCAGGTTCTGGACGAAAAGTGAGATCTCATTGCCTGCCTGCACCGCATAACCCTGTTGATTGGCGATGATCTGACGCAGGAATGGGAATGGGTCGGCAGCCCAATTACTGCCGAGTGCGGCCAAGTTGTTGTTGGTGTTCGAGATGAGCAGGTACCACGGGCTGACGGGTGCCGGAGCACCACCGGTGGGCGTTGGGAACAGCCCGGGTAGCAGGCCTGGAAGTAGCGGCCCCAGCACGGGCAGGCTGGGGAGGCTGCCGGTAAGCAGCGGGAGCGGGTTGGCCAGCAGGCTGGCCGCATTGCCGCCGATCAGAGCGGACAACGCGGTACCGAATTGCTGACCAAGGCTGCTGAAGAACGGGCCCAACGGACCACCCGAGACAAGCGAGGTGAGGACGCCATTGCCGCCGATGAGCGGACCCAGCAGTCCCCCAGTGCCCCCGAAGATGATCGGGTCCAGCAGCCCGCCGCTACCGCCGAGGATCTCGCCAATTCCGCCGCTGCCACCGCCGAGGATCGGCAAGCCAAGAAGGGGCTCGGCCGCGGCCGCAGCCGCGCCGCTCGACGCGGCGGCCAAGCCGCCAGCACTGAGCGCGTTGAGGAGATTCCGCTCAGCGTTGGCGATTTCGGTGCTGAGATAGGCGGCCGCACTACCGTTCAACAGCCGCACGAATTCGGCATGAAATGCCGCCGCCTGGGCGTTGATAGCTTGAAATTCTTGCCCATAAGCGCCGAAAAGCCTCGAGATGGCCGCTGATACCTCATCGGCTGCTGCCGCGGCCACCCCTGTCGTGGGAGCCGCCGCCGCAGCGGTTGCCGCGCCAAGTGCGGACCCAATTCCTTCCATTTCCCCAGCTGCCGCACTCACCAATTCCGGCGCGATAACAAACGACATTTTGGCCTCTCCTCGACTCAACCGGGCACCCTCAACCGTCGTCTCGACACGACAGCGGGTATTGCTGCGGTCTATACCCGCCGAGACCCACTATTCAAACTCCCAAATTGCACCATATTTCCGGCTGAATCCACCGGCGCAATTCCCTCGGTTCAATCTAGCTGTTACACCGCAAACATGGCGGTACGTTCGGCGAATTGCTGCAGTCCGGATCGCGCCCGAGCGACCGCGGCAGTGCCGTCGGCGGCGGATGCAACGTGGGCTTGGAACCGGTCTGCTCCCAGCCGGTCTTGCAGGATGCTCAATTGCGCGGCGTGCAGCGGTGACGGCTTGCCCGCTTACAGCAATGCGCAGTGCACGACTACCGCGTCGTCGTCGGCGCCGAGCCGAGCCAACAACCGGGTGACGTGACGCAGTGTGATCCACTGCTGGGCCCAGTCCCCACCCCGATCCCAGTGGTCAAGCCCCTCGATAAACAATCCCGCCGCAGCCACGGGATCACCATGCACAGCACGCGTCGCCGCTGCCTCCATCAACGCGATGCCGTACCACCAGAAATTCTGCACCTCGCCGGCCAGCCGGGCAGCCTCGTCGAACAGTTTCAAAGCACGCTCTGGTTCAGACTTCTTGAGCGAGTAGGCAAGCGTGAAGTAGGCCGTCGACTGTGTCGTAGGGTTGGCCGTGCTGTCGGCGACTTCCACCGCCTCCTCGGCGGCAGGTAACGCGGTATCAGGATTGCCCAGCACTACCTGACAGGTAGCCAGGACGCAGATCGTGTGCACCAGCCGGATCGGGTCGGCGTCGCTACGTGCACGGGCCACCTCCTTCTCCCAGTACGCCAGAAAGCCGCTCGCGTCACCCTCAAAAAGAGCCACGTCGGCCAGCACGTCTCCGGGATAGGCAACACGCAAGGTACCGCGGCCAGGAACGTGCCCGTGAGCAAGAGCAACCAGCCGACGCGTACGCCGAGCACCTCCGCGCCCGCGGCGACCATTCGCAACGCCAGGTCGGTGTCGTTGTCGGCCATCGCGTGCTCGAATGCCGTACGTAGGTTGTCGTAGTCGGGCAACATCCGCTCGACCCAGGCCCGCTCTTCGGCTGTGTGCAGGCCGATCCCAGCACGCTCGGCAAGCTCGGTGAAATAAACCGCGTGGCGCTTGGCCACTTGCTTGTCAATCCCTTGCTCTTTCAGACGGTCCCGACCGTAGGCGCGCAGCGTTACCAAGACCCCGTACCGGGTCCGGTCGGTGACGCTGCGCACGACCACCATCGACTTGTCGACCAGACCGACAAGCGACTCGAGCGTGTCCTCGAGCGCGTCAACGGCTTCGACCCCCCGGCCGTCGTCGGCCCCATACACACCGTGGACGGCATCCAAGTCGAACGAGCCGGCGAACACCGAAAGCCGCGCAAACAACGCCTGCTCGGATTCGGTGAGCATTCGATAAGACCACTCGATAGTCGCGGTCAGGCTCTGGTGCCGGGGAAGGCTACTTCGCATCCCGCCACGCAACATGCCCAGGCCGTCCAACCGCCGGACCATGTCCGACGTGCTCATCATCCGCATCCGCGCTGCGGCCAACTCCACACCCAGCGGCAAGCAGTCAACCCGCCGGCAAATCTCAGCCACCGCGCCCGTCGGCTGCTGGTCAAGGTTGAAGTCCGGCCTGCAGGCGCGCGCGGTCGGCAAACAACCGCGTGGCATCCTCCACCGACAACGGCGGCAGAACGACAATCCGCTCCCCCTCCACGCCCAGCGGTTGTCGACTGGTCGCCAGGACCGACACACCCGGGCAGTGCTGCACAATGCGCTCCAGCAAACCTGCGGTCGCGTCGAGGAGATGCTCGCAGTTGTCGACGACTAACAGAACCTGACGCGCCCGCAGATACTCGACTACCGATTCCTCGATGTCCATGTGTGACTGTTGGCGCAACCGCAAGGCCGTTGCGACGGTGTGCCCGATCGCGCCTCCGTGCTCCACCGGCGCCAGTTCGCAAATCGCTACTCCATCGCTGAATCGCTCTTCCTCGTGGCGCGCGACTTCGATAGCCAGCCGTGTCTTGCCGACGCCCCCAACCCCGGTCAACGTCACCAGCGGTCCCGCACGAAGCGCGTCGACGGCGCGCTTCACCTCTTGCTCATGGCCGACAAAGCTGGTTGCCCGCCGCGGCAGTCCCGAACGCGACCGATCGAAGTTAGGCCCCGGCGACACCACAGCACGGACCAGCGATTCAGCCCTGCTCTGCTGCCGGCGGTTCGCCTCATCGCCGGTGAGAATCTGCTGGCGCACCTTGCGTAATGAAGGTCCGGGTTCAACTCCGAGTTCGTCGACCAACCGCTTGCGCATCTGCCGGTAGGTCTCCAGCGCATCGGCCTGCCGCCCACCGCGGTATTGGGCCAACATCAACTGTCCGCCCAAGCGTTCGTCGAGCGGGCTGGCCGCATGCGCAGCGGTCAGCTCCACCAGCAACTCAGCATGCCGCCCGGCTTGCAACGCGGCGTCGTTGCGATCCAATGTGGCCGAACGCCACTCGGCAACAAGAGCGCCGCGCAAATCGTTTACCCACGGCGCGTCCAAGGACGCGAACGGCTCACCAGACCACAGAGCCAGCGAGCGATCGAACAATGCAGCCGCCCCAACGGGGTTGTCGGTAGCCCTCGCCGTAGCGACCAAGTTTCGGAACCGATGCAAATCGACCGAAGACGCATCCGTCATGAGCACATATCCCCCCGGCCCACGTGAAATCACCACGCCATCTACCGGTGCAATCGGTGCAATCAAACTCCTCAGCCGAGACAGATAACGGGTCAACGAACTTCGTGCGGAATATGGGGCGCGATCCGACCTGCCGCGCATGGCCAGCGTCGAGCCGGCGCCCGTCGACTCGAACTTCGACGTCGCCGAGCAACCGGAACTCGACGGTCATCCGCACTCCCCACAGAGGCGCACAGCAAACATTTGCGCGCAATTACATGGGCGGCAGTACGTAGCATTCGACGAGGGTTGTCAACCTTTAGCGACTTGGCACCAGAGGTTACGCAGCCGCGCCAACTGCCTCCGCTAGCTGTTCGGGCAGGAAGGTCAGCAGCGCGGGAACGATGCCGCCAAGGGGCGTGCCCGTGACGGTAGCGGTTGAACCAAGAAGTGGAATCGTTGCGGTGTAGGGCCCTGGCGGAACAAGAATTCCATCCAACGGCAAGTTGAGGGTGGTGGGAATCCCCAGCGCGTCAATTGTGAGGGGGAAGGTTGACTGGCCGTTGAGGAAGGCATCGGCGACGACGGCTGGAGCACCCAGGACTACAGTGGCGGCTTCGAGCGCGTTGCCGGTCTGCACGGCGTTGACGAACGTGATCGCGCTGGAGCCCAGCGCATTCAGCCCGTTGATTGGCCCGCCGAGCGCATCGATACCCAACGCGAGCGGCAAACCCACGGTGGCGTCGATGGCCACTCCAATGCCCGTCGGGGTTGTTGGGTCGAAGAAGATGCTGATCGTTGACGTGACACCGGCATCCGTGGCGGTCTGAACCAAGTTGGTGAAGTTCTGCGACACCATTGCCGAAATGGAGCCTGCGGGCAACATGTTGGTGAAGTTCTGCGCCATCTGTCCGGGGATGGAGAAGATGGGTAACAACTCTCCCAATGTCCCGGTGGGCGTGATGGCCAAGACTCCATCCGCCCCTGCCGTCACGTCGAATCCCGTTATGAACAGGTTTGTTACGCCAGCGCCAACAGCGTCCGCCGCGCCGGTGAAGTCACCCACCGAAAGGGCTTGCGACGCGGCTTGGAGGCTCGCCGGCAAAGCTTGCGCCCCGACGACAAAGTCCTGGCCGGCGCTCTGCAGTGCCGAGGAAATCGTTTGAGCGAAGCCGGCCTGGTTGGTCACCAGCTGCTGCACGACGGCAGCCGGATTGACAGCCTGTAGGCCCTGGAATGCAGCTTGGACGTCCGCCGGCAACTCGGCCAATGTCGCGGGCAAGTTGGTCACCGTGTTTTGCAACGAGGTGCCGATTAACTGGCCGTAGCCGATCTGGTTGTTGACGAGCTGTTGCAGGAAGGGCGCCGGGTTCGCGGCGACGGCACTTCCGAGGCTTTGCAGGTTGGTAGCGGTGTGCGACAAGAGCGTTTCGTATGGCGCCGCGACCGCCTGAATCGGTGCGGGCACGTTCACCGCGCTCAGCATGGCCTGTACGCCGGTGGCCTCGGCGTTGCCGTAGGCAGCGGCACCAGCGTTGAGCAAGTTGACGAACTCGTCATGAAACGCCGCAGCCTGGGCGCTAAGTGCTTGAAATTCCTGACCATGCGCACCGAACAATTGCGAGATCGCCATCGACACCTCATCGGCGGCCGCAGCAGCAACCCCAGTCGTGGGGCCTGCGGCGGTCGCAGCGGCCTCGTTCAGCGCCGAGCGAATACTGGCAAGTTCTTGGGCCGCCGCCTCGACGAGTTCCGGCACCGCGATCACATACGACATATTCATCTCCCTGATTCATCCCCAAAATGACCGATGGTCATCCACAGATGAATCTAAATCTCACGTCGCCCGCACAGCTCTACATGTGTCGAATTTTCAGGGAATTGCCAGTATTTCGTACGGTTTTCGACAGGTGATGCCAGAACCGGCGTTCGTCAGCGACACACGGATCGCGAATGTGAATGCATTTCTGCTGGTCGATGAGGGTGACGCGGATCAGGTGCGCAGCACGGCGCCGACCAGCTCGGCCGCGCGTTGCACCGCGGCGTCGCGGGCCGCGGTGGCGTCGTCTTCGGTAAGCGTGCGATCCGGCGCGCGAAACCGCAGGGCGAACGTCAGCGACTTGCGATGCTCGCCGATCTGCGGGCCGGCGAAGACATCGAACAGCTCAATGTGCTCGAGCAGGGCGCCGGCCCCTTCCCGAACGGCGTCCGCCACCGACTGAGCGGGAACATCCGCGGACACCACCAAGCTGACGTCCTGGAATACGGCCGGGAAGGGCGAGACCCTGGGCGCCGGCAATGCCTCGACGATCGGAATCGCGTCCAGGTTCAGCTCGATCGCGCAGGTCCCCTTCGGCAGGCCCGAGCGCTCAATCACCGCGGGATGTAGCTGCCCTGCGTGACCAACAACAATTTCACCGACGCGTACTTCCGCGCACCGGCCCGGGTGCCACGGCAGGTACTGGGCCGCCCGGAGGGCTAGGTCAACACCGCTGGCGCGCGCGATGATTCGCACGGCTTCGAAGGCGTCCCAGGCTTCCACTGGTCGCCCGGGACCCCACGGACCGCGCGGTTCGCGCAGGCCGGCAAGTACCACGGCGACATGTTGCGGTTGCCGAGGCAAAGACGCGTCCAGCATGGCGATCTCGGCTTCGGTCGGTCGGCGGTCCACCGGGATCAGCCCGACGCCACGAGTCTGCTCGGTGGGCTGTACCACCTGGGCGACGGCAAACAGCGCGGCGTCAACGAGACCTCGGGATACGTTGCGCGCCAACGCTTCCAGCAGAGCTGGCAACAGCGTGGTAGCGAGCTGCGGACGATCGGCCTCCAGCGGGTTCAGTACGTGCGTCGTGATACGTCGCGGGTCATCCGCCGAAAGCCCCCACACGTCGAACACACCGGCGGGCAGAAAAGGCGTCGGCAGAATCTCGACATAGCCGGACAGCGCCAGCGACTTACCGATCGCGCGGCGACGCTTTTGTACCGCCGTGAGCCCACGACCCGCGGGTGCCGCGGGAAGCACCGACGGAACCACCTCCAGGCCCTCCAATCGCAGCACCTCCTCGACAAGGTCGGCAGGCTGCAGCAGATCCGGGCGCCAGCTCGGCGGCGTCACGGTCAAGTTGTTGCCGTCTTGGGTTACCCGGGCACCGATTTGGGCCAGCCGGCGAGCGGTCGTGCCTTGCGGATAAGCCACTCCGGCAAGGCGATCCGGCAGATCGACGGCGATCCTGATCGGCGGCAACGACCAGTCATCACGCGGCGGTTCCCCGCGCCAATCGGTCAGGGTCGGGTCCACCGCTCCCCCGGCAATGTCGGCGAGCAATGCGGCGCACCGGTCCAGGGCGGCCACCGAAATGGCCGGGTCTACCGAGCGCTCGTAACGACGGGCCGCCTCGCTGGGCAGGTGTAGCCGCCGCTGGGTGCGCGACACCGCCGCGGCGTCCCATACCGCGGCCTCCAGCAGCACGTCGGTCGATTCGGAGCGCACCTCGGTGCTTGCCGCCCCCATCACGCCGCCAATCGCTGTGGTCGCGACGTCGTCAACGATGAGGACATCGGCCGGGTCCAGTCGGCGCTCGACGTCGTCAAGAGTGACGACGGTCTCGCCGGGCCGGGCAAAGCGCACGCCGAAGCCCCCGGTAATCCGATTGCGGTCGTGCGCGTGCATCGGGTGGCCAAGTTCGAGCATCACGTAGTTGGTCACGTCCACGGCCGGCGAGGTCGCGCGGATGCCGCAAAGTAGCAGCCGGCGCTGCAGCCACCAGGGCGATACGGCGGTCGGGTCAATCCCGGTGACCGGGCGCAACGCGAAGCGGCGCACCCCGGTTTCCGGCTGCACCGTCAGCGGCCATGCCTGCCGCTCGACCGGCAGCGCAGGCACCACGGTATTAGAGGCCGGGTCTACGAAGTCCAAGTCGTAAGCGCAGGCGATTTCACGCGCCAAGCCACGCACCGACATGCAGTAACCGCGGTCAGGGGTAATGGCCAGGTGAAAGACCACATCGTCGAGTTGCAGCACCCCGGCACCCGCGGTTCCGGGTTCGGCCGTTCCGGGTGGTAGCACCAGAATGCCGGAGTGGTCCGCGCCCAATCCGAGTTCGGCCGCCGAGCAGATCATGCCGTCGGAGTTGCGGCCATAGGTCTTGCGGGACGTGATGGTAAATCCGCCAGGCAATATGGTGCCGGGCAGCGCCACCATGACTAGCTCACGGGCAGCGAAATTAGTTGCACCGCACACGATCTCGTGCTGTTGGCCGTCGCCGATGTCTACCAGACAGGCTCGGATCGGCTTCTTGAGCCCGGCGAGCTCCTCGATCTCGAGCACCCGACCGACAGTCAGCGGGCCCTCGACCGGCCCCAGGGTGATTACCTCTTCGACCTCGTGGCCGATGCGCACCAGCGTCTGCTCAAGCTCGCCGGGGTCAACATCCCAACCGGGTGCGCCGACCGAAATGACCTCGCGCAGCCAGCTATACGGAACGCGCACTACGCCCCCACCCCGTACGGCAACGTGAATCGAATGTCTCCCTCGACCATGTCGCGCATGTCGGGAATGCCGTTGCGGAACTGCAAGGTTCGCTCCAGGCCCATCCCGAACGCGAAGCCGGAGTAGACCTCCGGGTCAATTCCGGCGGCACGCAACACGTTTGGATGCACCATTCCGCAGCCGCCCCATTCCACCCAGTCGGCGCCCCCCTTCTTGTTGGCGAACCAGACATCAACCTCCGCGGAGGGTTCGGTGAATGGGAAGAAATGCGGCCGAATCCGGGTGCGCGCCAACGGTCCGAACTCGGCGCGCGCGAACGCGTCCAGCGTTCCTCGTAGGTGCGCCATGGTGAGCCCGCGATCCACCGCCAGGCCTTCAATCTGATGGAAGACCGGCGTGTGGGTGGCATCAAGTTCGTCGGTGCGGAAGGTGCGGCCGATCGAGATGATGTAGACCGGCAATTCGCGCTGCAGCAGGGTGCGCACCTGCACCGGCGAGGTGTGGGTGCGCAGCAGCTGGCGGGAATCCTCGGGCGCAATGTAGAAAGTGTCCTGCTCGCTGCGGGCCGGGTGGTCGGCTGGGAAGTTCAGGGCATCGAAGTTGAACTGTTCGGTCTCGACCTCTGGGCCCTCGGCCAGTTCCCAGCCCATCGCGATGAAGGTGTCGGCGATGTGCTCGGCCAGGATTGTGATCGGATGCCGGGCCCCTGTCGGCTGCCGCGTCGATGGCAGCGTGACGTCGATTCCTTCGGCGACCAACACCGCCGCGTCACGCTCCGCGCGTAGCGTCGCCAACCGTTCGTCGTAGCTGCGCTGGGCGTCGCCGCGCGCGATGTTGACCCGCTTGCCGGCGTCGGCGCGCTCTGCCTTGGGCAGGGTGGCGAGCGCTTGGCGCGCCAGCGCCAGCGGCGAGCGGTCACCGAGGTGTTCGGTCTTGATACGCGCCAACGCGTCCAGATTGTCCGCCAGCGCGATGGCCTGCTGAGCGGCGTTGACCGCCTTCGCCAGTGCTTCCGGCGACAACATCGACACTATCGACTCGAGGGGGGGATCACCCACGCGGCGACTCTCTCCTTGCTGACGAGGCTGATCGGGCTGCCCGGTCCTCCCCCGCAGGGGAGGTACCGCACCTCGGTCCGTCC
>NZ_OCVX01000007.1:484548-528472 GCF_900232995.1 Mycobacterium simulans | reverse complement strand
CCACCGGCCCCGCCGTTTCCGAACCACCCGGCGTTACCGCCGGCACCGCCGGCCTGGCCGGTCCCGCCGGCGGCGCCATTGCCACCGTTTCCGTAAAGCAGTCCGCCGTCCTCGCCGCGCCCACCCGGCATCGTTGCGCTGGCCCCGTCGCCGATCAAGGGGCGGCCCAGCAACGCCCGGGTGGGCGCGTTGACAATGCCGAGCGCCTCCTGCTCGATGCGCTGAAATAGCGTCGCGTTGACCGCTTCTGCGTTCGCATACCGCCCCGTGCCCGCGGTCAAGGACCGCAGAAACTGGGCATGAAACGCCGCCGCTTGGGTGCTCACAGCTCGGTATTCCTGCGCGTAGGTGCCAAACAACGCGGCGATGGCCGCCGACACCTCATCGGCGGCGGCCGCCGCAATCCCCGTCGTCGGACCCGCTGCGTTGGCCGCGCTCACCGCGGAGCCGATGCCCTCCAAATCCGTCGCCGCGGCCGCCACCATCTCCAGATCAGCGATCAGAAAAGACATGCATCATCCTCCGGCGGACCTATCTGACCCGGCTACAGTCCCACGAAATTATTGGAGTTTCAATTGTAAAAATTGCGGATATGACCCGCCGCTGGGCTTTAACGGAATTTTGGATTCAATTTGGCCATTCATCCGGCTGCGGCAATAGTCTCGACGATGACGTCAATAATTGAATTTGGACGCAACTCAGACGCTCAGCGCGGGCTGCGGGACAGTCAACGCGTCCGATAACACCGGCGCGGTGGCCATCGCGTCGCGGCGGGCGAACCCGCGGGCCACCAGATGCGCCAGCACGGCACACGGCACGCCAAGCACCAGCCCCATGGCCATCGCGGACCAGCTATGAGCCAGCACCAGGAAACCGAACCCCGAGGACATGGCAAGCATCAGGCACCGCAACGGCGTCCAGTGGGCCGGCCGGCGAAAGCGGGTGGCCACAATCACGCCCAAGATCATGGCGATGGCATGCCCTGCGTTGGTGAATTCGCCATCGACTACCGCCGCGACCACGCTCACCGAGACCCACCAGCCAATCCACGCCGGCCGCCAGCGCCGCGGGATCGCCGCGGACAGCGCTCCCAGCGCCGCCAGCGCCCCATAACTCATCCCGACATCAGTGGCGCGAGTGATCGACCAGGGCATCCAGCCAAACTCCACCGCCGCGGCCAGAGCTGCCGCCACTACCAGCGTGGCCCCCACATGGCCGACGACAAACGCCACGATCAACCGGACAGTGTGCAAATGCAGCTCGGCGAGCGCGAGCAGACACGCCAGGAAGGGCATCCAAAAGTAGAGCGGACCCGCTTCGACGACGAGCGCGCTACTCAATAGGGTTCCCAACCGTCCATGCCCCAGGTTGTGCAGGTTGGTGCTGGCGTGCCGGATCAGGCGGTCGTGCGCCTGCGGACTAAGCGTCAGGATCGCGGTGCTGACCCACGCAAGAGCTGCCAGGTAACCCACGGTGAATCGGACCCGGGCCAGCCGGGACAACAGGCCGTAAATCATCGCGTTCCACTATGCATCGAGTTGTGTCTCATCTTGGTTATCGGCAGCTGTCAACTCCCTACCAGTCCTCAGGCGATAGATCGCCAGATCCGGTGGGATGCCGGTGAGTTTGCTGGAAAATATCGGTCGGCGTGCTCGCTTGGCGACCACACCCAACTCGTCCAACTCACTTTGCGGGATCAGGTCTAGGGTTGGGCTGGAAATCATGATCCCACCTTTGGTGGCCCTTTCCATAACCCGCGCGGCGATATTGACGTCGACGCCGAGCCAGTCGGCGCCCAGACGCTGCGGCCGGCCGGTGTGGATGCCGACCCGCATCCGTGGCGTATATCCATGTACCTCAACCAATTTCACAGCATCCTGGGCGGCAACTACGGCCCGCACGGCAACGTCCGGCCTGCGGAACACCGCCATGATCCCGTCGCCCATCCGCTTGACGATGTGCCCGCCGGCATCCAACAGCGGCGGCTCCACAGCCCGGGCTACCTGCCGCAGCAGCATCAGGGCCGCATCATCACCAGCCTGTAGCGACCACGTCGAGAAACCGACCAGATCGGTGAATACCAGCGTCACCTCCGGGTTTGCCGGACGCCGCGAAATGGACTCGGTTAACGCTTGCCAGACTTGCAGCACACCCAGGCTGACTTCGCGAGACGCCGCGTCGCGATCCCCCAGCAGCCGGTCGGCGGCCCGTGCCGCGGCGCGGGGGCCGCCCTCGCCTGCGGTGGACAACGGGTCGCCGAACTCCGGACCGCCGGGCAACAGCCGTCGCGCGCGGCGGACAAACGCCACCACCGCCGGACTGTTGTTCGTGGAACGCAGCCACTGCACCGGGGAACGGCGACGAGAATCGGACGGCGCTAACGCAGTCGCCGTCTCGTCGGGCACGTCGGACTCCAAATCATCAGGCCCGACCTCCACCTGGCAAGGGTAGGTGGTGTTGGCTAAGCCAGGCAATCAGGTACCCGCCGCGTGTGTTGCAATTCGCATAGGGACCGCCCAACTTAGTGGTCGTCGGCGTTCCGCTAGTCGGCGTCAATGTCCGGAACTCGGAACCCCGAACACAGTGACCCGTCTCCCGTTCCCCCGCTGCGGTCACCGTCTGCGAAATCGTTTCATGGCCAAAGCCGTTCACGGCGTTACCGGGAGCAACGAAAAGCGCTTGGCGGGTACCAACCACTGTTTCTACTGTGCATCGCGTTGACAATTGCCATGCGCGATCGACCCGGATTCGCGAACGATTCTCGTAATTCGGTCGGCCGTTCTATTCAGAGTTAGCGACACGGGACGGAACGACGTAAGCGGCGGCCGGCGAAACGCTGCCGCCACTCCACCCGACGCCGCATCGCGGTATCCGGCGTGCGGTCGGCCGTGGGCGGACCAGCCGCCCCATGGGTTAGCACCGGTCTCGGAACTCGCGACAAACGGCCTGATCACAGCCGCACCACACTGATGTGGACGGTGGATAACACCACATGCGGGCATCTGCCGAAATCGTAGACAACGCGCGTTGTCAACGATTATCGTGAGCGCAAATTACGCGCATGGAGGCCGTGATGACTGTCGTGTCGACTACATCCGCGGAGCCGCTCGGGCCCGACTCGCTGACCTGGAAATATTTCGGCGACTTGCGCACGGGGATGATGGGCGTGTGGATCGGCGCCGTCCAGAACATGTATCCGGAGCTGGGCGCGGGTGTCACCGAGCACTCAATCCTGCTCAGAGAACCATTGCAAAGGGTGGCCCGGTCGGTGTACCCGATCATGGGTGTGGTCTATGACGGTAACCGCGCGGCTCAAACCGGTCAGCAGATCAAGGGCTACCACCGCACGATCAAGGGTGTCGACGCCGAGGGACGTCGGTATCACGCCCTCAATCCCGAGACGTTCTACTGGGCGCATGCGACCTTCTTCATGCTGGTCATCAAGGTGGCCGAGTACTTTTGCGGCGGCCTGACCGATGCCGAGAAGCGCCAGCTGTTCGACGAGCACGTGCAGTGGTACCGGATGTACGGGATGAGCATGCGACCGGTGCCCCAATCGTGGGAAGACTTTCAGGAGTACTGGGAGCGGATAGGTCGCGACGAGCTGGAGATCAACCAGGCGACGCTGGACATTTTCCAGATGCGAATCCCCAAGCCGAAATTCGTTCTGATCCCCACCCCAATCTGGGACCAATTGTTCAAGCCGTTGGTGGCCGGTCAACGCTGGATCGCCGCCGGCCTATTCGAGCCCGCGATCCGGGAGAAGGCGGGAATGCACTGGACACCGGGCGATGAGGTGTTGCTGCGAGTGTTCGGCAAGCTGGTCGAGCTGCTTTTCTTGGCAGTGCCCGACGAAATCCGCTTGCATCCGCGCGCGTTGGCCGCCTATCGCCGGGCGGAAGGACGAATTCGCAGCGACGCACCCTTGGTCGAGGCGCCGTCATTCGTCGCGCCGCCACGGGACCGTCGGGGCCTGCCGATGCACTACTTTCCACCTCGTGCCAACCCAGCCAGGCTGATAATGGAGCGCGCCGGATCGCTGGTGCATGGCACGCTCTCGATCGCCGGCCTGCGCCCAGCCCGGGGCCGTAGGAAGGCCGCCTAAGGTCCCTCGAGGGCCCGCGCACTCTGATACAGACAGATAGCCGCGGCGGCGGCGACGTTGAGGCTCTCGGCCCCACCCGACATCGGGATGCGCACCCGGTGGTCCGCCCCGCCCGCGGTTTCGGCTGACAAGCCATGTGACTCGGGCCCGAAGAGCCAGGCCGTCGGCGCCGCAAGATCAACATCGTTGAGGGACGTCTCGCCGTCCACTGTGGTGGCCAGCACCCGTAGACCGGCCGCTCGCAACTCTTCGACGACGACCGCGGTATCCGGCGCGACAACGACAGGGATGGCGAAGATGCTGCCGGTGGACGCGCGCAGACATTTGCCGTTGTACGGGTCGACGCTGTGCCCGGCGAGAATCACTGCCGCCGCACCCATGGCGTCCGCGATGCGGATGAGCGTCCCGGCGTTGCCTGGCTCGTTGATGTCTACGGCGACCGCGACCAACTGGGGCGTGCCGGACACCACCTCGGCTAACCGGGTGGCGGGCATCTCACAAACCGCGACCAAACCCGTCGGTGTAACCGTGTCGGACAGCGCCTTGGCAGCACGCTCGGTCACCAGATGGACCGGCGACTCCTGCCTGGCCAGCAACGACTCGTGACGTCGTGCGGCGGCCTCGGTGACGAAGACATCCCGGACCAGCCCGCGCTCTGCGGCGGCCTCCACCAGGTTGGGTCCTTCGGCGAGAAACCGACCAGCGCGCCGACGGCCGACATGACGATGCAGCTTGACCGCCGCGGCCACCCGGGCCGAGCGTTCGGTAAGCACCAGAGCCCCGGGTCAGGCGGCCTCTCCGGACGGGGCATTGACATCCTCGGGCAGGGCCGCCCGGGCGATATCAACGAGCGCGGTGAACGCCGCGGGATCGGTGATCGCGATATCGGCGAGATTCTTGCGGTCCACCTCGACACCGGCGGCCTTCAGACCTTGGATCAGTCGGTTGTAGGTGATGTCGTTGGCGCGCGCAGCCGCGTTGATCCGCGAGATCCACAGCTTGCGGAACTCGCCCTTACGCGCGCGACGGTCGCGGTAGGCGTAGTTCAGCGAATGCAGCTGCTGCTCTTTGGCCTTGCGGTAAAGGCGGGATCGCTGACCCCGATAACCTTTGGAGGCCTTCAGGACGGAGCGCCGCTTCTTGTGGGCGTTGACTGCCCGCTTTACGCGTGCCATGGATTGTTCCTACTCTCGTTCGGGCGAAATGGTCAGGGCCGGCGGCCGAGTCTTGCTGGGCGCCGATCAGCCGTTCAGCAGCGAATTGACCCGCTTGGTGTCATTGGCCGCCACCGTCGTACGGCCATCCAGCCGCCGGGTGCGCTTGGTCGGCTTGTGCTCGAGCAGATGCCGTCGGTTGGCTTTCTGACGGACAATCTTCCCGGTGCCGGTGCGCCGGAACCGTTTCGAGGCCCCGCTGTGGGTCTTGGCCTTGGGCATGTTTCCTCAGTTCTGGTTATCAGGTCAGTTCGGTGAAGTTTTGTTGTCGCCAGCCGCGTCGGCAGGCCCCGCCGTCGGCTCACCCGGGTGCCGCGCCCTGGCGCGAGTCTTCGCGCCGCGGTGGGGTGCCAGCACCATCGTCATGTTGCGCCCGTCCTGCTTGGCGGAGGTTTCGACGAAGCCGTAGTCGGCAACGTCGGCGCCCAGTCGCTGCAGAAGCCGATAGCCCAACTCCGGCCGCGACTGCTCACGTCCGCGAAACATGATGGTGACCTTGACCTTCGATCCCGCTTCCAAGAAGCGGACTACGTGGCCCTTCTTGGTCTCGTAGTCGTGGTCGTCGATCTTTGGTCGCAGCTTCTGCTCTTTGACAACGGTCTGCTGCTGGTTCCTGCGGGATTCGCGCGCCTTCTGCGCCGCCTCGTATTTGTACTTGCCGTAGTCCATGATCTTGCAGACCGGCGGTCTGGCGTTCGGAGCAACTTCGACAAGGTCGAGATCGGCGTCCGCGGCAACGCGGAGTGCGTCTTCGATACGCACGATGCCTACCTGCTCCCCCCCTGGGCCAATCAATCGGACTTCAGGTACGCGAATGCGCTCGTTGACGCGGGTCTCAGTGCTGATGGGGCCTCCTCGTAGGCTTGACTGTTCCATCGCGACCTGTGCCCGAGCCGGGTCGGGATCAGTGCGGGGAACACACCTGCCATCAGCAAAAAAGCCCTGCAGAAGCAGGGCCCAATGCCGACCGATCGCGGCTTGGATCTACTCAAGCCGCCTGCGTCACACGCAGAACAGGCATTCCGAAATGCCTGTGACCGGACCGCATTGCCTGGAAGAGCCTTGAAGCCTTCTCGGCAAGCGGTGGGAGTGGGACTCCACTTAACTGTCCCTGGCCTTCGCCGGGATGGTCGCAGCAGCCAGTTTAACAGGCATGACGCGGCATCCGGACAACGAACCGGGCAGAAGTAGCAACCTAAGCGCACCAAGCTTGTGCAACCTGGCGATCACATCGCCAACAATTTCGTAGTTTTAGGGAATATCCTCGCGGTCTGTGACACTCATCAAGCCTCTCTCTGGGGAGAGCAGGCCGGTTTCCCGGTATCACTGGGTCCCCGCGGCGGCGGGCTGGACTGTCGGAGTCATCGCGACCCTGTCGCTACTGGCGAGTGTGTCGCCGTTGGTCCGATGGCTCATCCATGCTCCACGCGAATTCATCAATAGCTACCTGTTCAACTTTCCCGACACCAGCTTTGCGTGGTCTTTCGTGCTGGCACTGCTGGCCGGTGCCCTAGCCGCGCGCAAACGTATTGCCTGGTTGCTGTTGCTGGGAAACATGGTCCTTGCCGCGGTATTGAATGTCGCCGATATCGCCGCGGGCGACAATACCGCCGCCGAGAACTTCGGCGAGAATCTCGGATTCGCTTTCCACGTCGTCGCAATCGTTCTTCTGGTGCTGAGCTATCGGCAGTTTTGGGCCAAAGTCCGCAGGGGCGCGCTATTCAAGGCGGCCGGAGTGCTGCTTGCCGGCGGAGCGATCGGAATCCTGGTGTCCTGGGGTCTGGTGGAACTGTTCCCGGGATCGCTTGCGCCGCAAGACCGGTTGCCTTATGTCGCGAACCGGGTGATCGGCTTCGGCCTGGCCGACCCCGATCTGTTTAGCGGCAAACCGCATGTCTTTCTCAACGCGATCTTTGGATTGTTCGGCGCCTTCGCGTTGATTGCGGCGGCGATTGTGTTGTTCCAATCCCAGCGCGCCGACAATGCACTGACCGGAGAGGACGAGTCGGCCATACGCGGGCTGGTCCAGTTGTACGGGCAGAACGACTCACTCGCGTACTTCGCCACCCGTCGTGATAAGTCGGTGGTCTTCGCACCCAGTGGTCGCGCCGCCATCACGTATCGGGTCGAGATCGGCGTTTGCCTGGCCAGCGGCGACCCGGTAGGCGACCCGCACGCATGGCCGCAGGCCGTCGCCGCTTGGCTACGGCTGTGTCAGTCCTACGGCTGGTCCCCCGGTGTCATGGGCGCCAGTTCGCAAGGCGCACAGGTGTATCGCGAAGCGGGCCTGAATGCGCTGGTGTTGGGCGACGAGGCCATTCTGCGGCCGGCCGAATTCAAATTGACCGGGCCGGAGATGCGTGGCGTCCGCCAGGCGGTGACTCGGGCGCGCCGGTCGGGGCTGACGGTGCGCATCCGGCGTCACCGCGACGTCTCCGACGACGAGATGGCCAAGACCATTGAGCGCGCGGACGCGTGGCGCGACACCGAATCCGAGCGTGGCTTCTCCATGGCGCTAGGCAGACTCGGTGACCCGGCTGACTCCAACTGCCTGCTGGTGGAGGCGATAACCCCCGACAAAGAGGTACTGGCACTGTTGTCTTTGGTGCCTTGGGGAACCACCGGTGTCTCCCTGGATCTGATGCGCCGTTCTCCGCAGTCTCCAAACGGCACCATCGAACTGATGGTCAGCGAGCTCGCCTTACACGCTGAAAGCCTTGGTATCACCCGTATCTCGCTGAACTTCGCGGTGTTCCGGTCCGCCTTCGAACAGGGCGCGCGGCTAGGTGCGGGACCGGTTGCACGGTTGTGGCGCGGGCTGTTGGTCTTCTTCTCGCGCTGGTGGCAGCTCGAAACGCTGTACCGCTCGAACATGAAGTACCAACCCGAATGGGTCCCGCGCTACTCCTGCTACGACGACGCTCGATTGATTCCCAAAGTCGGCGTCGCCTCGGTGATCGCCGAGGGCTTCCTGGTGTTGCCGTTCAGCCGGCGCGACCGGGTACACACCGGCCATCATCCGGCAGTGCCACCGCCGCTGGTGGCTACCGGCCTGTTGCATCACGACGGCACGGCCCCGGACGTGAGTGGGCTGCAACAGCCGGACACCGTCAACGGCACCGAGGTTCAGCGTCGCCTGCCCGAGCAGGTTCGCGTGCGACTGACGAAGCTAAAGAAGTTGCAGGACAGTGGTATTGATGTCTACCCGGTAGGAAATCAGCCCAGCCACACGGTTGCTCGGGCGCTCGATGCGGACGATCAGACCGACGTTTCGGTGTCCGGACGCATATTGCGAGTGCGCAATTTCGGCGGGGTGTTATTCGCCCAGCTGCGCGATTGGTCCGGCGAAGTCCAAGTGCTGCTGGATAATTCGCGCCTAGAGCAGGGCCGCGCTGCGGATTTCAACGCGGCGATCGATCTGGGTGATCTGGTGGAGATGACCGGGCAGATGGGCTCGAGCAAGAACGGAACCCAGTCGTTGATCGTGAGCCGTTGGCGCTTGATCGGCAAGTGCTTGCGGCCGCTGCCCAATAAGTGGAAGGGGCTCACCGATCCCGAGGCCCGGGTACGGACCCGCTATGTGGACCTGGCGATCAACGCCGAATCCCGTGCGCTGATCACCGCCCGCAGCGACATCTTGCGATCGATCCGAGAGACGCTATTCGCCAAGGGATTCACCGAGGTCGAAACTCCGATCCTGCAGCAGCTGCACGGCGGAGCCACCGCACGACCGTTCGTCACGCATATCAACGCCTACTCAATGGACCTGTTCTTGCGCATCGCACCGGAGCTGTATCTAAAGCGCCTGTGCGTCGGCGGCGTGGAACGCGTATTCGAACTCGGCCGCGCGTTTCGCAATGAGGGTGTCGACTTCAGCCATAACCCGGAGTTCACCCTGCTGGAGGCCTATCAAGCGCACGCCGACTACATGGTGTGGATCGACGGGTGCCGCGAGCTCATCCAAAACGCTGCCCGAGCGGCAAATGGTGCGCCCACCGCGATGCGGCCGGGCCACGGTGATCGCCTCGAGCCGGTAGACATCTCCGGCGTCTGGCCGGTCAAGTCGGTGCATGAGGCGGTGTCCGAAGTCCTCGGGGAGCACATCGACGCGGACACCGGCTTGACGACGCTGCGCAAGCTATCCGAGGCCGCCCACATCCCATACCGGGCGCACTGGGACGCCGGCGCGGTCGTGCTGGAGCTGTACGAGCACCTGGTTGAGGACCGCACCGAGAATCCGACGTTCTACATCGACTTCCCAACGTCGGTGTCGCCCCTGACCCGACCACATCGCAGCAAGCGCGGAGTCGCCGAACGTTGGGACCTGGTGGCGTGGGGCGTCGAGCTGGGTACGGCCTACAGCGAACTCACCGACCCGGTCGAGCAACGGCGGCGTCTGCACGAGCAGTCCCTGCTGGCAGCCGGTGGAGATCCGGAGGCGATGCAGCTCGACGAAGACTTCCTGCAAGCCATGGAGTACGCGATGCCGCCCACCGGGGGGCTCGGGATGGGTATTGACCGGTTAGTCATGCTGGTCACCGGCCGCAGCATTCGCGAGACGCTGCCTTTCCCCCTCGCCAAGCCGCACTAAGCCCGGGCGCCACGCCCCCAGCTACCTCACAGCAATTCTTTGCCGAACACGGGACGACAGCGATCACCCGGCACGGCCCCGACACCGGGATATCAGGCTGGTTCGCCATCTCGTGGCGGCCCCGACCGCCGGCAGGATCACCGGCAGCGATAGGCGGTCGCGCGGCCGCAGTAACGTTGCGGCATGCCCGACGAACCGACCGCGCCCGACGAGGCGCCGTCCGACCCCGGCTATGACCCGGCCGGCGTGCCGACCTTTGAGTCCGTCCGCGAGAAGATCGAGAACCGGTTTGCGACGGCGCAGGGTGCCAAAGAGCTCGACGCCGAGACACCCGGGGGCCAAAGTGTCGAGGAACAGTACGAAAAGCGCCAACGTGCTGCGGCCGAGCGCTTGGCCCAGATCCGGGAGTCGATGCACACCGATGAGTGACACCGTGCCGACTTCGCGAGTGGGCACCCAGTTCGGGCCTTACCGGCTAAGACGACTGCTGGGCCGCGGCGGGATGGGCGAAGTCTACGAGGCACACGACACCGTCAAAGACCGCACCGTCGCGCTCAAGCTGCTATCCCAGCAGTACACCACTGACAGCGTCTTTCGCCGACGGATGCAGCGCGAAGCCCATACCGCCGGACGCCTCCAAGAACCCCACATCGTGCCCATCCACGACTTCGGAGAACTGGACGGGCAACTCTTCATCGACATGCGCCTCATCGAGGGCGCCGATCTCGGGGCACTGCTGCACCGCAATGGGGCGCTACCCCCACCTCGCGCGGTAGCCATAGTCAGCCAAGTCGCCGAAGCCCTTGATGCCGCCCACCGCACCGGAGTCATTCACCGCGACATCAAGCCCGAGAACATCCTGATCACCGGCAACGACTTCGCCTACCTGGTCGACTTCGGCATCGCCGCCGCAGCCAGCGATCAACACCTCACCAAAACCGGGACCGCTGTGGGCAGCTGGAGCTACATGGCACCCGAACGCTTCGGCGACGACGACATCACCTACCGTTCCGATATCTACGCACTGGCCTGTGTGCTTTACGAGTGCCTCACCGGCACACCGCCTTACCAAACCCAGAACCTGAGCACCCTGATGGGTGCGCATCTCATGCAGCCCATCCCACGTCCCAGCTTGCAACGTCAGGGGATCCCGACCTCCTTCGACGAGGTCATCGCCCGGGGCATGGCCAAATCGCCCACCGACCGCTATCCAACCGCGGGCGAGCTGGCGCGGGCCGCCCAACAGGCGCTCAGCGCTCCCGACCGAGACCGCGCGGCGACCATGCTCGAACACACTCGACACTTTGCCCCACCACCCCCAGGCCCGATACCTTCGCGTCCGCCAGCACCGCCGCCGTGGCCACCCATGGCGCCACCCAAGCGCAGACCGTGGCTCATCATCGGCGCGGTCCTGATCGTCATAGGTATGCTCGCCGGCACCGGAATCTGGTTGATGCTGGCCAACGACGGTGGCCGCCAGTCCAACGGTCACACCACGGCCACCGCGCCCACCACGGCCAGCACCAGTGCCGCCACGACATCCACCTCCGTCGCAGCAGTGGTTCCCGCGCAACTGGATTCGTTCCTACTCAGTCCCGAGCAGATCGATGCCATCATGCTCACGACGGGTATGGTCGTCGACCACAACACCACCGAGATGACCGACTCCGGGCCGGGAAATACGTTGTCGGACGAGCGATGCCTCGGCGCGCTTATCGGTTACCAAACTCCGACCTATAAGAGCAGTGGCTACACGGCCATGCTCGCGCAGCTGTTGAAGAAGCCGAACAGCGACCCGGGCTACGTGGTGGTCCAAGGCGCCGTGATTTTTGCCTCCGAGAACCAGGCAAACAATTTTGTGACCGGTCAGGTGGAGCAGTGGCGAAACTGCGCCGGGAGATCGGTGACTCAGGTCAACAATGGCAACACGTCCGAATGGACATTCCGCGAAGTCAGCGGCAATCCGCCCAACATCGCCCTGCAACGCAGTTTGGCCGGTAGCCCTGTGGTTTGTCAGCACGTCCTCAGCGCGGTAGCCAATATGGTCCTCGACGTCAACGTCTGCGCACCCGGCACCATTAATCAAGCCAGACTGATAGCCAACGCGATGGCGGCCAAGGTACCCAAATAGCGGCCATGCGGAAATTCGATATCGTCGAGCGACGTAATCGACTGGCGCGCAGGCAGTTTCTGCCCGACGCGCGCCTGGTGGCCCAAGTCATTGCCGACCGGTGGGGCTAGCCCGCGTTTCCCGTCGCCGCTGTCCAAGGCCGGCGGCGAAACTCAAACCACGCACACACTTTTCGGAGTGTCGTGTGCGTGGCGTGAGTGTCGCGAAGCCTGCCTAGGCGCTGACTTTCCGGCGTCGCCGCGGTGGACTCGCGGGCGCGCGCCCGCCGCCAACCACCTCGGCGAGAAACTTCCCGGTGTAGCTTTCCGGCACCGCGGCGACATCCTCCGGAGCGCCTTCGGCCACAACCGTTCCGCCTCCGGCGCCGCCTTCGGGACCCATGTCGATGATCCAGTCCGACGTCTTGATCACGTCCAGGTTGTGTTCGATGACGATCACCGTATTGCCTTTGTCGACAAGGCCGCTGATGACGTTCAGTAGCTTGCGGATGTCGTCGAAATGCAACCCTGTCGTGGGCTCGTCGAGGATGTAGATGGTGCGCCCGGTCGAGCGCTTCTGCAACTCGGAGGCAAGCTTGACCCGCTGCGCCTCACCGCCGGACAGGGTCGGTGCGGGCTGACCGAGCCGTACGTAACCCAGCCCGACGTCGACTAGGGTGCGCAGGTACCGGTGAATACCGGTGATCGGCTCAAAGAACTCGGCCGCTTCCTCGATCGACATGTCCAGCACTTCGGAGATCGTCTTGCCCTTGTAATGCACCTCAAGGGTTTCGCGGTTGTAGCGAGCGCCCTGACACACCTCACACGGCACATACACATCGGGCAGGAAGTTCATTTCGATCTTGATCGTGCCGTCGCCGGTGCACGCCTCGCAGCGACCGCCCTTGACGTTAAAGGAGAATCGCCCGGGTTGATAGCCCCGAACCTTGGCCTCGGTGGTGGCCGCGAACAGGGTGCGGATCTTGTCGAAGACACCGGTGTAGGTCGCCGGGTTGGATCGCGGCGTTCGCCCGATCGGTGACTGGTCGACCCGCACCAGCTTGTCCAGGTGATCCAGCCCGGTGACCCGGGTGTGCCGGCCCGGAACCTGCCGGGCGCCGTTGAGCCGGTTGGCCAGCACCGCGGCCAGGATGTCGTTGACCAACGTCGACTTGCCCGAGCCCGATACACCAGTCACTGAGGTCAGCACACCGAGCGGAAAGGACACGTCGATCCCGCGCAGATTGTGCTCGCGGGCCCCGACGACGGTGAGTTGCCGTCGGGGGCTAACGGGACGCCGGATGGCGGGGATTTCTATGCTCTCTCGGCCGGAAAGGTAGGCCCCGGTGATCGAATCCTTATTGCGCAGCAGTTCGGCGTACGGGCCGCTGTGGACGATGCGGCCGCCGTGCTCGCCCGCGCCCGGGCCGATGTCGACAATCCAGTCGGCGTGCTCGATGGTGTCCTCATCGTGCTCGACGACGATCAGCGTGTTGCCCAAATCCCTCAAGCGGGTAAGGGTTTCAATGAGCCGACGGTTGTCGCGCTGGTGCAGCCCGATGGATGGCTCGTCGAGCACGTAGAGCACGCCCACCAGGCCGGAGCCGATCTGGGTGGCCAGCCGGATGCGTTGCGCCTCACCGCCGGACAGCGTGGCCGCCGCGCGGGACAGCGACAAGTACTCCAGCCCGACATCGAGCAAAAAGCCCAGCCGCGACTGTATTTCCTTGAGCACCTGACCTGCGATCGCCTGCTCACGCGCACCGAGGGTGAGAGCATTGAGAAAATCTGCGCAGTCCGAGATCGACAGTTCGCAGACCTCGGCGATGGACTTCGACGCCCGCTCACCCCCAGACTCTCCCGCTAGCGTCACCGCGAGAATCTCGGGCTTGAGCCGGGTTCCTTCACACACCGGGCAAGGCACGTCCCGCATAAAGCCCTCGTAGCGTTCCTTCATCTGCTCGGACTCGGTCTGAGCCATCTTGCGTTGCAGGAATGCCAGCACGCCTTCGAAATCGGCGTAGTAGGACCGGGTGCGCCCGTACCGGTTGCGGTAACGCACGTGCACCTGCTCGTCGGCGCCTTCCAGAATCGCCTTGCGGGCCTTTGCCGGTAGCTTGCGCCACGGCGTGTCGACGTCGAAGCCGAGCGCGTCACCAAGCCCTGCCATCATCCGGGTGAAGTACTCCGCGGTGTGGCCGTTCGACCATGGCGCCACCGCGCCCTCGGCCAAGGTGCGGTCCGGGTCGGGGACCACCAGGTCCGGGTCGACCTCCTTGCGAATTCCCAAGCCAACGCATTCGGGGCAGGCGCCGTACGGCGAGTTGAACGAGAACGAACGCGGTTCCAGGTCGTCCACGGCCAGCGGGTGCCCATTGGGACAGGCCAGTTTCTCGGAGAAGCGCTGCTCGCGCGGATGGTCATGCTCGTCACGGTCATCGGGGAACTCCAGCACCACGATGCCGTCAGCGAGATTCAGCGCGGTTTCCACCGAATCGGTGAGCCGCTGCTTGGCGGTGGCCTTGACGGTGAGGCGATCTACCACGACCTCGATATCGTGCTTTTCCTGCTTCTTCAGCTTGGGTGGGTCGGTCAGCGAGTGCACCACACCGTCGACCCGTACGCGGCCATAGCCCTGGGCGTTGAGCTTGTCGAACAGGTCGGCGAACTCGCCCTTGCGGGTACGGACCACCGGGGCCAGCACCAGGAATCGGGTTCCCTCGGGCATAGCCAACACCTGATCGACGATTTGCTGCGGCGTCTGGCGCGCGATTCGCTCACCGCAGATCGGACAGTGCGGTGTGCCCGCGCGCGCATACAGCAGCCGCAGGTAGTCGTACACCTCGGTGATCGTCCCGACCGTAGACCGGGGATTGCGGTTCGTGGATTTCTGATCGATCGATACCGCCGGGGATAACCCCTCGATGAAGTCGACGTCCGGCTTGTCCATCTGCCCCAGGAACTGACGGGCGTAGGCCGACAGAGATTCCACGTAGCGGCGCTGCCCCTCGGCGAAGATGGTGTCGAAGGCCAGCGAGGACTTGCCCGATCCGGACAACCCGGTGAATACGATCAGCGAGTCGCGGGGCAAATCGAGGTCGACACCGCGCAGGTTGTGCTCGCGCGCACCCTTGACAATCAGGCGATCAGCCAATGCCTTCCCTTCAAACAGAGGAAGTCCTTCACAGACGAAGCTCGTCCCCCATGCTATGTGGCCATACCGACAAGTATTCGGGGACCAGTAATCTGACCGATATGACCCGCGCTCGCAGCCGGGATGGAGGAGTGGCGCACATGATTACCGTCGAGGACAACTACACCGGACACGTCGAACCGGGCACCGCCGCTCGTCGCACCCTGCCAGGCGCCACCATCCTGAAGGCATCGGTGGGCCCCATGGACAACAACGCCTACCTGGTGACATGTTCCGCGACCGGCGAAACACTGCTGATCGACGCCGCCAACGACGCCGACATCCTCGTCGACCTGATCCGACGGTACGCCCCGAAGCTGTCACTGATCGTGACCAGCCACCAGCACTTCGATCACTGGCAGGCACTGGAAGCGGTCGCCGAGGCCACCGGTGCGCCGACGGCCGCCCATAAAATCGACGCGGAGCCGCTGCCGGTCAAGCCCGACCGTTTGCTTGCCCACGGCGACACCGTGCAAATCGGCGAGCTGACGTTCAACGTTCTCCACTTGCGCGGACATACCCCCGGATCGGTCGCGCTGGCACTCGGTGGACCCGCCACCGGCGAGGTAACACAGTTGTTCACCGGCGACTGCCTGTTCCCGGGAGGCGTGGGCAAGACTTGGCAACCGGGAGACTTCACCCAATTGCTCGAGGACGTCACCACCCGAGTATTTGACGTGTACGAAGACTCGACCGTGGTTTATCCGGGCCACGGCGACGACACGGTATTGGGGACGGAACGTCCGCACCTCGAGGAATGGCGCAACCGGGGCTGGTAAGCACCAACGGGACCGTGAGCGAGCCGACCCGCGCGTGTGCCCTCGTTACGTGGTGTGCACGATCAGCACGTCGACCTTCGCCCGCCGCGAGACATTAGCCGGCACCGATCCCAAAAGCCGGCCCGCGATCGTGCTCAAACCGACGTTGCCGACAACCAGCAGATCGGCTTTCTCCTCTTCGGCCAAGTGCACCAGCGCGTCGACCGGAGCGCCCACGATGGGCCGCTCTTCGACATTCCTGGCCCCGGCGTTGTGCGCCCGCTCCTTGGCGTCGTGGAGGATTTCGTAAATCGGGGCGGTGCCCTTGACCTTGTAGCTTTCCTCTTTGAGGATGTCGGCGGCCCTGGCGTCCTCGTGCTGGGGCAGGTACGCCGACGCGATGATCAGCTTGGCGTCTGTCCCGGCAATTTGTGCCGCCCTGTCCACCGCGCGCATCGACGAATCCGAGCCGTCCGTCCCTACCACCACGGTCTGATAGGCGCCCATTAACCCTCCCAGTGTCGGTTGCTCAGCCAACCCAAGACAGTATCGCGTTGCCGGATGCAGATGGGTCAGATTAACCACACCGCAACGGCGTGGCGCAACCCGCATTTGCTCGGTCACCGTGCGCCAACGGACAATATTGCCGATGACACCACCGCCAAACGCTCATGCTGATCACGGAAAGCCTTGCTGTGCACCGTCTTTCGTCGGATGCGGCAGCCCCGGACGCGCCGTGCGGACAGACTGGCCGGCAACCGGCTGTTCGCCCGCGGGACAACTGGTGACCAGGCTCATCCCGGGAACCCTACAGTGACAAGCATCATGTCCGTGCCGACGATTGCCGATCGCACAGCGCGCTTCGCTGACGAGCACGCGCCGGCGCGTCCGCGAGGCAGGCGGCTCGACCCAGTGGCGATTGCTGTGCTGGCCACAGCCATCAGCGCCGCGTGGGCGAGCAGACCATCGCTGTGGTTCGACGAGGGTGCGACGATATCGGCGTCAGCCAGTCGAACATTGCCGGAGCTGTGGAAGCTGTTGGGCCACATCGACGCCGTGCACGGGCTGTACTACCTGCTCATGCACGGCTGGTTCGCGATATTCCCGCCGACGGAATTCTGGTCGCGGGTTCCCAGCAGTCTGGCGATTGGCGCCGCTGCCGCAGGTGTGGTGGTTTTCGCCAAGCAGCTCGCCCCGCAGAATCGCGCTATCGCGGTGTGCGCGGGTGCGATCTTCGCCATCCTCCCGCGGGTGACTTGGGCGGGGATCGAAGCCCGCTCGTCGGCACTGTCGGTGGCAGCCGCTGTGTGGCTGACGGTCCTTCTCGTGGCCGCAGTGCGGCGCAACAGGCCGTGGCTGTGGCTGATCTACATGCTGACGCTGACGCTGTCGATCCTGGTCAGCGTCAACTTAGGCTTGTTAGTGCTGGTCTACGCTGCGATGCTGCCGCTGCTGGTCGCCGGGAAAGCGTGGAAATCTCCGGTCATCTGGTGGGCGGCCACGTCAGTGGCCGGACTCGCGGCCATCACACCGTTCGTTGTGTTCGCCCATAAGCAGGTGTGGCAGGTCGGCTGGATTTCGGGACTGACTCGCAACCTCTTTCTCGACGTGGTGCATCGGCAGTACTTCGACCACAGCGTTCCATTCGCCATCCTCGCGGGCGTTACCGTCGTCGCCGCCGTCGCGGTGACGCTGCTCCGCGGGGCCGGACCCGCCGGCGATGGTGGTCAACTCCTGCTGGCATCCGCAGCATGGATCCTCGTCCCCACCGTCGTCGTCCTGATCTACTCGGCGAGGGTGGAGCCCATCTACTACCCGCGCTACTTGATCCTCACCGCGCCTGCGGCGGCGGTCGTCCTGGCAATCTGCATCGTCACAATCGCCCGCATGCCGTGGGCCATTGCCGGAGTCCTCGTGCTCTTTGCCGTCGCCGCGTTTCCGAATTACTACTTCACCCAACGCGGGCCGTATGCGAAAGAGGGCTGGGACTACAGCCAGGTCGCCGATGTCATCAGCGCCCATGCCGCGGCCGGGGATTGCTTGTTGGTGGACAACACCGTGCCGTGGAGGCCCGGGCCGATCCGTGCGCTGCTCGCCACCCGACCGGCGGCCTTCCGATCGCTGATCGACGTCGAGCGCGGTTTCTACGGCCCGAAGGTTGGGGCGCTCTGGGATGGCCACGTCGCGGTGTGGCTGACGACGGCCAAGATCAACAAATGCGCCACACTGTGGACCATCTCTAACCGAGACAAGTCGCTGCCTGATCATCAAGTTGGCCAATCATTGCCTCCAGGAACGGCTTTCGGGCGTACGCCCGTCTACTCGTTCCCCAGCTACCTCGGCTTCCGCATCGTCGAGCGTTGGCAGTTTCACTATTCGCAGGTGGTCAAGTCAACGCGCTGAACGGCGATCACGATGGGTCGCGTTGTATGAAGCGATCACTGCACCCGCGGCCAGCACGGTGAACACCGAAAACAGCCAGCGAGCCTCCACCACCGCGCCGCCCTTGGCCGTGTTCACCACCACCCCGGCCAACCCGGCACCGAACGCGCCCGACATTAACTGCACAGTGTTGATCGCCGCGGCCGCCGCGCTGCTCTCAGCCGGGTCGTCGACACAATCCATTGCTCGCACCGTGAGATGCGGCCAGGCAATCCCGATTCCGGTTCCAGTGATCAGCAACGCCAGCGCCCACTGCGCGACAATCCCGAGCGACGCGTCGGCCCGTTGCGTTATTGCGGCTAGCGCCAGACCCGACGCCGTCACCAATGGTGCTGCCGCGACCACATTTCCGACGACTCGCGGGCTTTTCAGCGACGCGCTGACAATCTCGCTGAGCGTCCACCCCACCGCCAGCGCCGCGGCCAGAAATCCGGCGGCCACCGGCGTCAGATGGCCCAACCGCTGTCCAAACAGTGGCACGTAGGTATCGACCATGGCAGCGATCATCTGCAGCGACATGGTGAGGTAGATCCATTTCAACGGCCCGGGGCCAAAGACACTGGGCGGCAACACCGCTGCGTGCATCCGCCAATCGACGACCATAAACACACCGACCAGCAGCGCGCCGGCGGCTAGCAGCCCGGCGGTCTGCACCAGGTAGCGCGGGAGCTCTGCAACGCTGACGGCTAGCGCGGCTGCGCCGATCAACAGCAGCGACCACACCGGCACCTTATGCAATGGTTGCTCGCCGTTGCGATCGACGCGCCTCGGATCGAGCGCGGCCGGGACCACCGTGGCCATCAGCGCGGTCAGCATCGCCATCGCACCAAACGCCCACCGCCACAGCCCGAACTGGGCGAACAGGCCACCGGTCGCGGGCCCGACCAGCGTCGCAACCCCCCACATCGCCGAGACCAGCGCTGAGCCGCGGGTCCACAGCGACTTCGGCAGCGCGGAATTGATGAGCGCATAGCCCAGCCCGGCCAATAGACCACCCGCCACGCCCTGCAAAGTGCGTCCCGCGACCAGAACCTCCATGCTCGGCGCCACCGCGCACACCACGCTGGCAACACCGAACACGGCCAGCCCCATCAGGTACGACGAGCGCGCCCCGACGCGCAGCAGCATCGGATTTACGGTGGTCGCCGCGACCACTGACCCGACCAAATACAGGGTCGTCACCCAGGCATACAGCCTGGCGCCGCCGATTTCGGCGATGGTGCTCGGGAGCAGGCTGATGGTCAGGAATTCGTTGGTGGCATACAGCGCAACGCCGCCGGCCAGCACGGTGGCGGCGCCCAGATACCCGCGCAGCAGCTCACGCCAGCTGCCGGTTTCGCTCGCGGTTTCGGTCACTTCAGGCCGGCGGCATCCATCCCGCGCAGTTCCTTCTTGAGATCGGCGATCTCGTCTCGGAACCGAGCGGCCAGCTCGAATTGCAGATCACGCGCGGCGGCCATCATCTGTGCGGTGAGGTCTTTGATTAGGTCAGCCAGCTCGGCGCGCGGCATGTTGGAGGTGTCGCGGCCCTCAAGCACGCCGGCGCTGACCACCCGGCCGGGTTCGCCCTGGGCACGCCGGCCACGGGACGCATTGCGCCCGGAGCCCCCGACCGGAACGGACTCGGTGGCTTCAGTATCAACCGCCTCGCGATAAACCTGGTCGAGGATGTCGGCGATCTTCTTGCGCAGCGGCTGCGGATCAATCCCATTGGCCTCGTTGTAAGCGATCTGCTTGGCCCGCCGCCGTTCGGTCTCGTCAATGGCCTCGGTCATCGAGTCGGTGATTTTGTCGGCGTACATGTGCACTTCGCCGGACACATTTCGGGCGGCGCGGCCGATGGTCTGGATCAGGCTGCGCGACGACCGCAGGAACCCTTCCTTATCGGCGTCGAGGATCGCCACCAGCGATACCTCGGGCAGGTCCAATCCCTCGCGGAGCAGGTTGATCCCGACCAGCACGTCGTAGTCACCGAGGCGAAGTTGGCGCAGCAACTCCACCCGCCGCAACGTGTCGACCTCCGAGTGCAAGTAGCGCACCCGAATACCCATCTCCAACAGGTAGTCGGTGAGATCCTCGGCCATCTTCTTGGTCAGCGTCGTCACCAGCACCCGCTCGTCGGCCTCGGCGCGTTTGCGGATCTCGCCGATTAGGTCGTCGATCTGCCCCTTGGTCGGCTTGACCACCACCTTCGGATCCACCAGCCCGGTCGGCCGGATCACCTGCTCGACGAACTCGCCGCCGGACTGGCTGAGCTCGTAGGGGCCCGGGGTGGCCGACAGGTACACCGTTTGCCCGATCCGGTCGGCGAACTCCTCCCAGGTCAATGGGCGGTTGTCGCACGCCGAAGGCAACCGGAATCCGTACTCGACCAGGTTGCGTTTGCGTGAAATGTCACCCTCGTACATGCCGCCGATCTGCGGCACCGTGACATGTGACTCGTCGATGACGAGCAGGAAGTCTTCCGGGAAATAGTCGAGCAGGGTGGCGGGAGGGGACCCAGCCGACCTCCCGTCTATGTGGCGGGAGTAGTTCTCGATACCGGAGCAGAAGCCGACCTGCCGCATCATTTCAATGTCGTAGTTGGTGCGCATCCGAAGCCGCTGCGCCTCCAAAAGCTTGCCCTGCCTTTCGAATTCGGCGAGCCGCTCGGCGAGCTCCTCCTCGATGGTGGAGATCGCCTGCGCCATCCGCTCCGGACCGGCCACATAGTGAGTGGCCGGGAAGATCCGCAGCGAGTCGACCTGCCGAATCACGTCGCCGGTCAGCGGGTGCAGGTAGTACAGCGCCTCGACCTCGTCGCCGAAGAACTCGATCCGAACCGCCAGCTCTTCGTAGGACGGAATGATCTCCACCGTGTCGCCACGCACCCGGAACGAGCCGCGAGTGAAGGACAAGTCGTTCCGGGTGTACTGCACGTCGACCAGCAGCCGCAGCAACCCGTCGCGCGGCACCTCGGTGCCGACCCGCAGCTCGACGGAACGGTCGAGGTAGGACTGTGGGGTGCCCAGGCCGTAGATGCAGGACACCGAGGCGACCACCACCACGTCGCGGCGGGACAACAGCGACGACGTTGCGGAGTGGCGCAGCCGTTCCACGTCGTCGTTGATGGAGCTGTCCTTTTCGATGTAGGTGTCGGTCTGCGCGATGTACGCCTCCGGCTGGTAATAGTCGTAGTACGACACGAAGTACTCGACTGCGTTGTGCGGCAACATCTCTCGCAGTTCATTGGCCATCTGCGCGGCCAGTGTCTTGTTCGGCTCCATCACCAGGGTGGGCCGCTGTACCCGTTCGATGAGCCACGCGGTGGTGGCCGACTTGCCGGTGCCGGTGGCGCCGAGCAGCACCACGTCGCGCTCCCGCGCACGGATGCGGCGCTCCAACTCGTCGATGGCGGTGGGCTGGTCACCGGCCGGGGCGTGTGGGCTGACCACTTCGAAGCGGGCCCCGGTGCGCACCAACCCTTCCACGTCCTCTGCGGCTGGGCGGTATTCGGAATGCGCGACAACTGGGTGTTCGGTGGCAAACGCCATACCGACCAGGGTAGAACTGCGCACCGACAGCCACGCTTCGCGGCCGTCGACTAGCGCAACAGGCCGCGACCTACGTTGGCCCGTCGGCCCCTGGCTTCCCGAAGAAACGTCCACCCGTTCCGCCGGGTCCCCCAAGTGAGCCGCCACCACCCGCGGCCCCACCGTCGCCGCCGTCACCGATTAGCGTCGCACTGCCGCCGCTTCCACCGCTCCCGCCGCTACCACCGGTGCCGCTGCCGCCGGACCGCGTTGATGCCACCCGCACTCGTCCCGGACAGGATGTCGACGTCGACGACCATGTCGAGCAGGTCGATGAGTTCGGCGTAGAGCTTGAGAGCGGCGGCCCCCCCCCCCCCCCCCCCCCCCCCCTTGCGCACCCGCCCCCCCCCCGCCTCCCCCCCCCCCCCCCCCCCCCCCGCCGGCGGTGGCGCGGCCCCCCCCGCCCCCGCCATTGCCGTACAACCACCCACCGTCCCCGCCGCTTTGACCGGGTGCTCCGTTGGCACCGTCACCGATCAGCGGCCGCCCCGTCGACGCTTGCAGCGGTGCGTTGATGGCGTTGAGCAGATTCTGCTCGACATTGGCGGCCTCGGCGGCCGCGTAGGCACCGGCGGCGCCGTTGAGAGTCCGCACAAACTGGTCATGAAACTCAGCCACCTGTGAGCTCAGCGTCTGATATTCCTGGGCGTACGCGCGGAAGACTGCCGCGATCGCCGTCGATACCTCGTCAGCCGCTGCCACGACTAGCCCGGTCGTCGGAGCCGCCGCAGCCAGACTGGCTGCACTGATCGACGAACCGATTCCCACCAAATTCGTAGCAGCGGACGACACTAGCTCCGGCGTCGCGATCACGAACGACATCTGCCACCCCTGACTCAACGAGAAACTCACTGTCGGCTGTCGGGCGGTGACGCGCAGATCGATCGGACCTAGGCAGCCCCGAAATCGCCACAACCAAGCGAAAAATACCCAAACCACTGCAGAGACGCCGCGCAACGGTCCAAATTCAAATAATTGGGTCAGCGACCTGGCCCGAGGTTCCCTGAACGCAGGTGTGTCAGGGAAGGGCAGGCCCTAACCCCCGTGACGGCTCCACATCCGGGTCACCGGATCGCATTCGATCAGGTAGCCATCGTTGGAGGCCGAAATGGCGAAGACCGGGATGTCGGGCCGGTCGCACGACGTGCCCGCAGCATGGACTCCGGTCGTGATCGGCGCCTTCGACCAGGTGTTGCCCTCGCACACGACCTGCTCATTGCTGGTTTGGTCGTAGCCGAGTTTGTCGACGTCGTTGCACGTGCCACCGAGGACGGGCTTGGCGGCCGACACAGCGGGTGCGACGACCACTTGCGCGGGATCACCCAATGTCACGCTGGGCGGCACCTCACCCACCCGGGTGGCTACCACCGGGACCCGCAGCACCGCTCCTCGCGCGCCGCACTCATCGCTGCGCACTGTTTCGGTCTCCACGCCGCGCAGCGTGCCATCCGCTTGCGGCGCCAACGACAAGGAAACCGTTTCCTGTTGGGTGGTTCGCACTGGCCCGTTCGGCTGGCGACAGCCCACCCTCACTTGCTCAGGCGCGCCTTGCCAATATCCAGAGACAAATCGCAAAACGTCAGACTGGCCGCCGTCAGTGGTACGGGCGATTTGGTGGTTGGCATCGTCCAACCGGATTCCGGTGGCCGCACACCCATTGGCGGTGCACGCGGAACGGAAGGCCCACCATTCGGTCTTGACTCCGTCGTGGCGGATCGGGATGCCGT
The DNA here is from genome assembly GCF_900232995.1 of Mycobacterium simulans. Taxonomy (GTDB): domain Bacteria; phylum Actinomycetota; class Actinomycetes; order Mycobacteriales; family Mycobacteriaceae; genus Mycobacterium; species Mycobacterium simulans. The sequence goes on along the minus strand of NZ_OCVX01000007.1, from coordinate 504,761 downwards.
TGGTGGTTCGCTTCGAGCGGTCGTAGTCCAATCGGTAGGTGCCGTTGAGGACCTTGGCTGAGCTCGCCGAACCACCCGGGCTGGCAGCCGGTGCGCCGGGTCTCGCGGCAAGCGCGGGCTCGGGCGGCGGACTCTCGGTCTGGAAGGTGTACAGGGTGGACCAGGTGGCAGCCACCGCGATAAGCACCGCGCAAACCAACGCGGCCCCCCACCGCGCCCGTGGCGAAAACTTGTGACGTAGCAGCCCAACAACGCCGCGGCGTCTGGGTGGTAGCGCGACCGAAACGGATTGGGCGTCATCGGCGTTGTCTGCGATAGCGGCGCTGACCGCAGCGGAGAACGCGCGACACCGTTCGAATCTGGCTTCGGGTTGCTTGGCGAGGGCTTTGCAGAACACGTCATCTAGGCGCGCCAGATCCGGACGGTAGTCGCTCAGCCGGGGCGGATCGTCGTGTAGATGCTGGCCGATCACCACGACCGGGTTGGAGTGCCGGAATGGCGGCGCGCCGGTAAGGAGGTGAAAAGCCGTTGCCGCCAACGCATATTGGTCTGCCCGCCCGTCAATGTTGGAGCCCGTCAACTGCTCGGGCGCGGCGTACGCGACCGTTCCCACGGCGACATTGGTCTCGGTGATTCCGCTGATATCACCGAGGTGGCGCGCTACACCGAAGTCCGCCAACAGGATCCGGCGTTCCTGGTCATCGGGATGGGTGAGCAGGATGTTGGCCGGCTTGACGTCGCGGTGCAACAAACCGCGGTCGTGAGCGTAATCCAAAGCCCCCGCAACGGCATTGAGGATGGCGCACACCTCATCGGCCGGCATCCCGTTCGGGTAGCGCTCCTTCACCAGTCGGGATGCATCCGTGCCTTGGACGTAGTCCATGGAAATCCAGAGCTGACCGTCGAATTCGCCGCGATCGTGTACACCGACGATGTGCGGGTGCCAAAGCGTTGCGGCGAGATCTGCCTCCCGGTTGAACCTCTCGCGGAACTCGCCGTCCGCCGTAATCGCAGCGGCGAGAACTTTGATGACGTCGCGGCGCGGCAGCCTGGGATGCAGGGCTAAATAGACCTCGGCCATTCCGCCGGCACCCAACGGCCGCAGGATGGTGTATCCGGCAAAGGACGCACCGCAGGCCGGCGACCGGCGTGCGGGGCCATTCTCGGCTGAGCCCGGCTGCGCGCTTGGGGTCGGGCGGACCGATTGAGCGCGGCGCAGTACGTGCGCCACGGTCGCTGAAGATAGCGGTTTGGTAGGCCAGATCATTAGTGCGTAATGATGCCGCTGCTCGCTATGAAAGAGCTATGTATGCCCGCAAACCCAAAACAAAGCCAACTCACAGCTGGCACAAATAAGCTGACCCACTAGCCGGCCGATACTGATGAGGTGAGCCGACTAGCCTTGCCTGCGCTGACAATTCGACATGACGGGTCCCACCGTTGCTTCGCACCCGGCTACGAGGTGATCGTCGGGCGTGACCTGTACGCCGACCTACGTATCCCGGATCCACGCATCTCACGCGCGCACCTGATCCTGCGCTTCGATCAGGGCCGTTGGCTGGCCATCGACAACGGGTCGCTGAACGGAACCTACGTCAACGGCTACCGGATGCCGGTAGTTGATATCCACGACGGTCAAAGCATCAACGTCGGGAATCCCGCGGGGCCGCGGCTGACCTTCCAGATCGGACCTAACCATGGGCCGACCAGTCGGCCAGCGCAGACCAGGTCGGCGCGGGACAGCGGGCCGCCCACCCTTGCGTGGTCGCTACATCCGGTGCCCGCATCGCCAGCACCGATCGAGAGGCGCCCACCCCGGCGTCCGACCCCGCCGCCGCTCGACGAACTCACGGCGATCAACGTCGGCCCACCAGCAGCCGAGCTCACCGTGGTCAACGCCACATCGGCCGACGTGTCGAACCTCGCGACAAGGATGGTGAAGTCCTTGTCGTTGCGGTCCTCGCCGGCCACCAAGACCGGTGGTATCACCACGATCGGTCGCGCCACCAACAACGACATCGTCGTCGCCGAGGTCTTGGCCTCGCGGCAGCACGCGACGCTCCGGCCGACACCGCTGGGCACCGAGATCAGGGACCGCAGCATCAACGGAACATTCGTCAACGGCACCAGAGTGGGGTCGGCGATCTTGACCGAAGGCGACGTTGTCACCATCGGCAATGTCGACCTGGTGTTCACAGACGGCACCCTGATCCAGCGCGATGAGGCCGCGACGCGCACCGGTGGCCTGGAGGTGCGCAACATCAAGTACACCGTCGACAACGGCAAACAACTGTTGGATGACATCTCGCTGGTCGCCAGACCCGGCACGCTGACCGCCGTCATCGGTGGATCGGGCGCCGGAAAGAGCACACTGGCCAGGCTGATTGCCGGCTACGCACGCCCCAGTTCGGGCTCGGTCAGCTTCGAGGGCCACGACATCCATGCCGAATACGCCTCGCTGCGAAGCAGAATCGGGATGGTCCCGCAAGACGATGTGGTGCACCACCAGCTCACCGTGAACCAGGCGTTGGGTTACGCCGCCGAGTTGCGCCTGCCGCCCGACACCAGCAAGGCGGACCGTGCCAGGGTGGTTGCCCAGGTCCTCGCGGAGCTCGACCTGACCAAGCACGCCGACACCCGGGTGGACAAGCTGTCGGGCGGCCAGCGCAAACGTGCCTCGGTGGCACTGGAATTGTTGACCGGCCCGTCGCTGCTCATCCTCGATGAGCCGACGTCAGGGCTGGACCCCGCACTGGACCATCAAGTGATGACGATGCTGCGCCAGCTCGCCGACGCCGGCCGCGTGGTGATCGTGGTAACGCACATGTTGTCCTACCTGGACACCTGCGACCAACTGCTGTTAGTGGCGCCGGGTGGCAAGACGGCCTATTGCGGTCCGCCTGACCGGATCGGAGACGCGATGGGAACCACCAACTGGGCCAAGATCTTCGGCCAGGTGGGCGCCGACCCCGAGGAAGCCAACCGACGCTTCCTCTCCCAAAACCAAGCGCCGAAACCGCCGGTCCCAGCGGACGAACCCGCCGATCTCGGCGAGCCGGTACATACCAGCGTGCGGCGGCAGGTTTCGACCGTCGCCCGCCGGCAGGTTCGGCTGGTTGTCGCCGACCGCGGCTACTTTGTGTTCCTGGCCTTGTTGCCGTTCATTCTGGGTGCGCTGTCGTTGACGGTTCCGGGCTCAAACGGATTCCGGATTGTCGGCGAGCATGGCGGTACTCCCGACGAATCCGCACAGATACTGAACCTGCTCGTGCTCGCCGGGGCTTTCATGGGCACCGCTTTGACGATTCGCGACTTGGTTGGCGAACGTGCGATTTTTCAACGGGAACAAGCCGTCGGTCTGTTGACAACCGCCTACCTGATGGCCAAGACCGGTGTGTTCTGCTTGTTCGCCATCCTGCAATCGGCGATCACCACCGCGATCGTCGTGGTCGGCAAGGGCACGCCGACCCGAGGCGCTCTCGCGCTCGGGCATGGCCCGCAACATAGCAACGTCGCGGCGACCGCTGAGCTGTTCCTCGCTGTCGCCGGGACGTGTGTGGCGTCGGCGATTCTCGGCCTGGCCATTTCGGCGCTGGTCCGCTCCAGTGAGCAGATCATGCCGCTGTTCGTGGTGTCGATCATGGCGCAGCTGGTGCTGTGCGGCGGGATGGTCCCGGTGACCGGCCGGATCGTGCTCGACCAGCTCTCGTTTGCGACGCCCGCGCGTTGGGGTTATGCGGCGGCCGCGTCGACGGTCGATGTACGCCACCTGGTACCCGGTTCGCTGGTCTCCGAGGACCGGTTCTGGCAACACACGTCGAAGATCTGGCTGTTCGACATGGCGATGCTGGCCGCGTTGTCGGTGTTCTATGCCTGCTTTGTGCGGTGGAAGATCCGGCTGCGTCGTTAGGGTCGCTAAGGTGAGAGCATCCATCCGCCCAAGCACGAAACATTCGACCTGGTGGCCCGCACCAACACCGACCCGAAAGGCGTGGTGCGGGCCGTCGATGAGTACGCGGTGCGCCCGTGGGGGCTTTATCTGGCCCGTCCGACCCCGGGCCGGGCGCAGTTCCATTACCTCGAGTCGTGGCTACTACCGTCGTTGGGCTTGCGCGCCACGGTCTTTCACTTCAACCCGGGCCATGAACGCAACCACGACTACTACCTCGACATTGGCGAATACACGCCCGGCCCGGCAGTGTGGCGTTCCGAAGACCATTACCTCGACATCGAGGTTCGCACTTGCAGCGACGCTTCATTGGCTGACGTGGACGAGCTGCTGGACGCCGTTCGCCACGGTCTATTGGCCCCAGACGTCGCCGAGCGGGCCGTACGACGTGCCGTCGACGCAGTCGACGGCCTGGCCCGCAACGACTATGACCTCACACGCTGGCTGGCTTCCAAGGGCATGGAGTTGACCTGGAGCGAGGCGTAGCAGTTTTCAGTGCCGCCAGACGGGTACCTCAGTCGTATGCCCTGGAGCGAATACCGCCGCAAACGGCAATTCGGCCGCAGTCCCGAGCCACGGGGGCGGCACCGGCGGAAGAACCCGGAACCCCAGGAAGAGCCACGGTTCGTCGTCCAGCACCACGCGGCGCGCAGCGATCACTATGACTTTCGTCTCGAGATCGATGGCGTGCTGGTGTCCTGGGCTATCCCCAGAGGGCCGTCGATAAACCCGAAGCACAGACGGATGGCCCGTCGCACCGAGGATCACCCGTTGGAGTACGCGACATTCGAGGGAGTGATCCCCGAAGGGGAGTACGGCGCGGGTGGCGTCATCGTTTGGGACCACGGCACCTACGCCAACGCGACCCAGCATGAAATGACCGAGGGCCTTGAACGCGGCCACCTCTCGTTTCGCTTACACGGTGAAAAGCTGCGCGGCGGTTACGCGCTGACCCGCATCCGCGAGGGGAAGGACGAGACGTGGCTGCTGGTCAAGCGAAAAGACCGGGATGCCGACGCGCGACGCAAACCGGTGCGCAGTCAGCCCGAGTCGGTGCTGTCGGGTCGCACGCTGGACGACTTGGCATGACCGATCCCGCCGGTCTGCGCACCGACAACGAACCCAACGACCCCAAAGACATCGTGAAGAAGAGCCGTTGATGTCCCGCGTTGAAGTTGAAGTGACTCACACCGACCGGGTGTTGTTTCCCGGCCGGTCCTCACAACAACGAATCACCAAGCGCGACCTGGTGGACTACTACTGCGAAGTGGTCGACACAATGCTGCCGCACCTCAAGGGCCGGCCGCTCACAGTGCAGCGGTTTCCCCTGGACGTCGCACGAAACGCGTACGCGCAGACGGCGGTAGCGCCATATTCGGTCCGGGCCCGTCCCGGTGCTCCGGTGGCAACTCCGCTGGAATGGGACGAACTAGACAGCCCGGATTTGCGTGCCGATCGCTTCACGATCCGCGACATCCCCAAACGGCTTGCCGGCCAACGTGATCCGTGGGCAGACATGTCCCGGCACGCTCGCTCGCTATCCGGACCTCTGCAGCGCCAGGCGAAGCTACATGCCTGAACTGCCTGACGTGGAAGGGTTTCGGCGCGAGCTGGCCGGCACGCTGCCGGGCCGGCGGATCCGCCGGGTGACCGTCCACGATGCGGGCATTCTGCGGAACGTCACCGCGCAAGCGCTCGGATACCGGCTGGACGGTCACCGCTTCGATGCCCCGCGCCGGTGCGGCAAGTGGCTGATCCTGCCGACGGACGGCCCGACACTGCTGGTACACAGTGGCATGACGGGCCATCCGTACTACGCCAGCGACGGCACTGAACATCTGGCTTACGAACGGCTAGTCGTGTCGCTGGATCGCGGCGAACTGCGCTACGCCGACCTGCGCAAGCTGCGCGGCGTGTGGCTGGCCGGTTGCGCCGACGAGGTCGCGGACGTGCTGGGGCCACAAGGCCCCGATGCGTTGAACATCGACTTGCGGACGTTCCGCGGCGCGCTGTCCGGCCGGCGCGGTCGGCTGAAGTCCACGCTGATGGACCAATCGGTAATCGCCGGTCTGGGCAATCTGCTCACCGACGAAATCTGCTGGCGGGCCAGGATGCGGCCGTCGCGCGCGATGGAAAACCTTGACGCCGACGATGTGCGGCGCTTGCACAGCGCCATGATCCGAGTGCTGCGCACCGCGGTGCGTCACGGCCGAGTGCCCAGCCTGCCCCGCTGGCTCACCGCGGCACGAGACGAACCGGATCCGAGTTGCCCGCGCTGTGGCACCCGCCTCGCGCGCGATCGGGTGGGCGGCCGGGCATCGCTGTGGTGCCCGCGTTGTCAGCGCGAGTAACGGTATTCAGCTAAGGCCGCCAGCCGGTGGTGTCGGCCCACTCCCATGCGCGCCGGTACGCGTCCAGGAACCACGGTTCTTTGGCGGTGACGTAGCGCGCCATATCGCCGTTCCCGCTGGCTTCGGCTCTGCGCTTGACTCGCAGGTAGTCGGCGCGCGCAGCGGGGTTAGCCGCCAGCCAGTCGACAAACAGCAGGGCGAACTGCTGATTGGGTCGACCGTCTGCCCGGATGTGCACGTGCGTCGGCCGGGCAGGGTCAGCCGATGCGTGAATTCGCTTGTGCCACAACGATGGATCATCGCTGTGGTCGTAATGATCAACGGTGCTGCGGGCGTCGACTTTGGGTGTGTCCTGGGTGATGTGCTCCAGGCGCGGGTATCCCACGGCCAGTAACGGCTCGACGAGTTCATCGGCCACCTCTAGTGACTCGACGGTGACCTGGATGTCGATCACGTCCTTGGCGTCGAGATCCGGTACGGCAGTTGATCCGATGTGGTCGACTCGCAGTGCCCGGTGGCCGCATGCGGTCTTCAGCCGGGCAATGATACGGCGTGCCTGCGCGGGCCAACTCGGGTCGGCCGGCATCAGGCGCGCGGGTGCGCGGGCGACCTGACGGCTGCTCAGGTTGTGTGCGAACGGCACTATCCGGTTGTGCCACACGTCATTAGCCCGCTCGACCAAGTCCCCCGGCTCGCCTGAGTTGTCGAGCCAGATATCGGCGACGGCACGGCGTTGCTCGTCGTCGGCTTGGGCGGCGATCCTGGCGCGGGCGTCGTCTTCAGACATGCCGCGTTGCTCGACCAACCGTCGCACCCGCAGTTCCACGTCGGCATGCACGATGACAACCAACGGGAACAGTGGCGCCATCCCAGATTCGACCAGCAGCGGAATGTCTTCCACCACAACGGCATCCCCAGTCACCGCCGCAAGGATCTCCGCGCGGCGCTTGGCGACCAGGGGGTGAACGATCCCGTTGAGTTTTCCGCGCGTCTCGTCGTCTCGAAATGCTTTGGCAGCCAACGCTGGCCGGTCGAGGGAGCCGTCTGGTTGCAGGATGTCAGGGCCAAAGGCTTCGACCAGCGAAGCCAGCCCTTCGGTGCCCGGTTCGACTACCTCCCGTGCCAGGACATCCCCGTCGACGATGATGGCCCCGCACCGCGAGAAGGCCGTGGACAGCGCAGATTTCCCGGCACCGATGCCACCGGTCAACCCGATCCGCAGCATTACCGAGCGCGATCAGCTGACAGGTTAGGCGTTGCCGGCCAGCTTTTCCCGCAACGCCGCCAATTGGGCGTCGCTGGCCAGCGATCCGCCCGCGGACTTCTCCGAGGACCCGCCACTGGACGGCGCTTGGTCGCCGGCAGCATGGCTGGCCGCCTCGGCCGCGGCAAACTTCTCCATCTGCGTGGTGTGCATCTTGTGCCGGCGCTCGGCCTCGGCGTAGCGGGCTTCCCATTCGGCGCGCTGGGCGTCGAATCCTTCGAGCCACTCGTTGGTTTCGGGGTCGAAGCCCTCCGGGAAGATGTAATTGCCCTGCTCGTCGTAACTGTCGGCCATGCCATACTTCGCCGGGTCGAATTCCTCGGTGTAGTCCTCGTTGGCCTGCTTGAGCGACAACGAAATCCGGCGCCGCTCCAGGTCGATGTCGATGACCTTGACCATCGCGTCGTCGCCAACGGCAACCACCTGGTCAGGCACCTCGACGTGGCGCTCGGCCAGCTCGGAGATGTGCACCAAGCCTTCGATGCCCTCTTCGACGCGAACGAACGCGCCGAATGGAACCAGTTTGGTGACCTTGCCCGGCACGATCTGGCCGATGGCGTGCGTGCGGGCGAAGTGCCGCCAGGGGTCTTCCTGGGTCGCCTTGAGCGACAACGAAACCCGCTCGCGGTCCATGTCGACGTCGAGCACCTCGACGGTGACCTCATCGCCAACCTGGACCACCTCGGACGGGTGGTCGATGTGCTTCCAGGACAACTCGGACACGTGCACCAGACCGTCAACACCGCCCAGATCGACGAATGCGCCAAAGTTGACGATGGACGAGACCACGCCCTTGCGGATGGTGCCCTTCTGCAGCTGGTTGAGGAACTCGCTGCGCACCTCGGACTGGGTCTGCTCCAGCCAAGCCCGGCGGCTCAGCACCACGTTGTTGCGGTTCTTGTCCAGCTCGATGATCTTGGCCTCGATCTCCTTGCCGATATACGGCTGCAGATCGCGGACCCGCCGCATCTCCACCAGCGAGGCAGGCAGGAAGCCGCGCAGCCCGATGTCGAGGATCAGGCCACCCTTGACCACCTCGATGACGGTGCCCTTGACGGCCTCGTCCTTCTCCTTGAGCGCCTCGATGGTGCCCCAGGCGCGCTCGTACTGCGCGCGCTTCTTGGAAAGGATCAGCCGGCCCTCTTTGTCCTCCTTGGTGAGAACCAGGGCCTCGACCTCATCGCCCACCGAAACGACCTCGTTGGGGTCGACATCGTGTTTGATGGAGAGCTCGCGGGCGGGGATGACCCCTTCAGTTTTGTAGCCGATGTCGAGGAGCACCTCGTCCCGGTCCACTTTGACGATGGTGCCTTCGACGATGTCGCCATCGTTGAAGTACTTGATCGTTTTGTCTATTGCTGCGAGAAAGTCCTCGCTGGAGCCTATGTCGTTGACGGCTACTTGGGGCGAGGTGACGGTGGGACTCGGCATATTGTTGGGTTGCTCCGGACAGGGTTCATCGTAGGGACAAATTGGGGTTTACCTGTTGAGGCTACTCGACAGGGCACACGCTGGACAAACTCGGCTACTACCTGGCTAGTGTGCCGCACTGTCCCAGCTGCGGCCATAGCCCACCGAGACCTCCAGCGGGACGTCCAGCGGGTAGGCGCCACCCATCTTGTCGCGCACCAGCGCCTCCACCCGCTCCCGCTCACCGGGCGCGATTTCGAACAGCAGCTCGTCGTGGACCTGCAGCAGCATGCGCGACGCCAGCCCGGCCTCCGTGAGCGCCTTGTCGACCTCGATCATCGCCACCTTGATGATGTCGGCGGCGCTGCCCTGGATGGGCGCGTTGAGCGCCGCGCGCTCGGCGGCCTCGCGGACCTGGCGATTGCTGCTGTCCAGCTCGGGCAGGTAGCGCCGCCGGCCGAGCACGGTCGAGGTGTAGCCGTCCTTGCGGGCCTGCTCGACGACGGCCATCAGGTAGTCGCGCACTCCGCCGAACCGCGCGAAGTACTGGTCCATCTGGTCCTTGGCTTCCTCGGTGGAGATCTTGAGCTGGGTGGACAGGCCGTAGGCGCTCAAGCCGTACGCGAGCCCGTACGACATCGCCTTGACCCGACGCCGCAGCTCGCCGGTAACCTCGTCGATCGGCACGCCGAACGCTCGGGATGCGACGAACGAGTGCAGGTCCTCTCCGGTGTTGAACGCCTCGATGAGGCCATCATCGGCCGACAGATGCGCCATGATGCGCATCTCGATCTGGCTGTAGTCGGCGGTCATCAGCTCCGCGTAGTCACCCGACCCCACGACGAATGCGTCCCGGATCTGCCGGCCGGCGTCAGTGCGGATCGGGATGTTCTGCAGGTTGGGTTCGGTCGACGAGAGCCGGCCGGTCGCCGCGATCGTCTGGTTGAAGGTGGTGTGTATGCGGCCATCGGCGGCCACCGAGTTCAGCAAGCCGTCGACGGTGACCTTGAGCCGGGTGACGTCGCGGTGGGTGAGCAGGTGCTGCAAGAACGGGTGCCCGGTCTTGTCGAACAGCGACTGCAGGGCGTCCGCATCCGTGGTGTAGCCGGTCTTGGTTCGCTTGGTCTTCGGCATGCCCAGTTCGTCGAACAACACGACCTGTAGCTGTTTGGGCGAGCCCAAATTGATTTGTTTGCCGATCACGGCGTATGCGGCCTCGGCTGCGTCGCGGATCTGGTTGCCGAACTGACTTTGCAGCTCGCTCAGCATTTCCATGTCGACGGCGATACCGGCGCGCTCCATGTTGGCCAGCACGTGCTGGACCGGCAGCTCCATCTCACCCAGCAGCGCGGTGGAGTCGATGCGGGCCAGCTCAACGTCCAATGCGTCGGCGAGGTCTATCACGGCCCTAGCCCGCAAGATCGTCGTTTGTACGGCCTGCTCGTCCACCCCGCCCGACTCGTCCAAGTCATCGAGAAGCGAAAGCTGTTGTTGCTCAGGCGTTTCCGCACGCAGCTCGCGACGCAGGTAGCGCAGCGAGAGGTCGTCGAGGGTGAAGCTGCGCTGTCCCGGCCGCACCAGGTACGCCGCCAGTGCGGTGTCGGAGGTGACGCCGTTCAGCGTCCAACCGCGGCCCGCCAGATCGTGAATGGCCAGCTTGGCCTCGTGCAGGGCCTTCGGCTTTGCGGGATCGGCCAGCCAGACCGCCAGGGCGCCGTCGTCGTCTGGCGTCAACGTGGCGGTGTCGATGTAGGCGCCCTCCCCGTCGGCGGCGGCGATCGCCAGTGCGGTGGCGTCCCCACCGTGCGGCAAGTGGGTACCGACAACGGTCAGGCCGGACCTGCGCCCGTCGCCGGCATGCTCGGCCAGCCACTGCCCTATCGTCCCGGGCTCCAGCGCGCCGCCGCGCACGTCGAACCCCTCGTTGACCTCGGGCTCAACCGCCGCCAACGTGTCGAACAGCCGGTCCCGCAACACCCGGAACTCCAGGTCGTCGAAAAGCCGGTGAATCTGGTCGCGATCCCAGGGTTGCAGCCGCAATGTGTCCGGGGTCTGCGCCAACGGCACATCGCGGACCAGTTCGGTGAGCTCCCGATTGCGCACGACGTTGGCCAGGTGCGCGCGTAACGCATCGCCGACCTTGCCGCGCACCGAATCGACGTTGTCGACCAGTGATTGCAGCGAGCCGTACTCGACGATCCACTTCGTCGCCGTCTTCTCCCCCACCCCGGGAATGCCCGGCAGGTTGTCGCTCGGGTCGCCGCGCAGCGCAGCAAAGTCCGGGTACTGCTCGGGGGTGAGGCCGTATTTCTCGACGACGGCTGCGGGCGTGAAGCGGGTGAGCTCACTGACACCTTTTCGCGGGTAGAGCACCGTCACGTCGTCGCTGACCAGCTGCAGCGAGTCGCGGTCGCCGGTGACCACCAGCACGCGATAGCCCTCGTCCTGGGCTCGCGTGGCCAAGGTCGCGATGAGGTCGTCGGCTTCGAATCCCGGCTCGGAGAGCACCGTGATGCCCAGTGCGCCAAGGACTTCCTTGGTGATGTCGATCTGGCCGTGAAACTCGTCGGGGGTCGATGAGCGATTGGCCTTGTACTCGGGATAGCGCTCGGAACGAAACGTCTGCCGCGACACGTCGAACGCCGCCGCGATGTGCGTCGGCCCCTCGTCGCGCAGCAGGTTGATCAGCATGGCGGTGAAGCCGTAGACCGCGTTGGTGGTCAGCCCGCCCCGGGTCTTGAAGTTCTCCGCGGGCAGGGCGTAGAACGCTCGAAACGCCAGCGAATTGCCATCCAGCAACATCAGCGTCGGCTTAGGCGCGGCCTCGCTGGCCTCAATAGGCGGAGCGCTCACAGCTCACACTCTAAGCACCCGCTCCGACGCGTCGTGCGCGGCCAGAACTGGAACACGTTTCAGTTCTGTTCTTGCGCTGGGTACGCTGGCCAGGTGCCAGAGCTCACCAGCCAAGAACCCGCGATCGACGGATGGTTCGCGACCGACGACACCGGCAACCCGCACCTGATCGGCAGCAAGTGCCCGCAGTGCGGCACCTACGTCTTCCCGCCCCGGGAAAACAACTGCCCGAATCCGGCATGTGAAGGCGACACACTAGAGTCCGTCGCACTGTCGCGCCGCGGCAAGCTCTGGAGTTACACCGAAAACAGGTACGCCCCGCCGCCGCCGTACCCCGCACCCGAGCCGTTCGAACCGTTCGCCGTGGCCGCGGTGGAGCTGGCCGACGAGGGCCTGATCGTGCTGGGCAAAGTGGTCGAGGGCACGCTGGCGGCCGACTTGAAAGTCGGCGTGGAGATGGAGCTGACCACCATGCCGCTGTTCACCGACGACGAGGGCGTAGAGCGCATCGTGTACGCGTGGAGGATCGCATGACACCGGAACCCGTTTACATCCTCGGCGCCGGGATGCACCCCTGGGGCAAGTGGGGCAACGACTTCACCGAGTACGGCGTGGTCGCCGCCCGCGCCGCGTTACGCGACGCCGGCCTGGACTGGCGCCAGGTCCAGTTGGTGGCCGGCGCGGATACCATCCGCAACGGCTATCCGGGCTTCGTCGCCGGCGCCACGTTCGCGCAGAAACTCGGCTGGAACGGTGTGCCGGTCAGCTCGAGCTACGCCGCGTGTGCCAGCGGTTCCCAAGCGCTGCAGAGTGCTCGCGCCCAGATCCTGGCCGGCTTTTGCGACGTGGCCCTGGTCATTGGCGCCGACACCACCCCGAAGGGCTTCTTCGCACCAGTCGGCGGAGAGCGGAAGAACGACCCTGACTGGCAACGCTTTCATCTGATCGGCGCGACGAACACGGTGTACTTCGCGCTGCTGGCGCGGCGCCGAATGGACCTGTACGGGGCCACGCTCGAGGATTTCGCTCAAGTGAAGGTCAAGAACTCCAGGCACGGGCTCAACAACCCGAATGCCCGCTACCGCAAGGAGAACTCGATCGAGGACGTGCTGGCGAGCCCGGTGGTCTCGGATCCGCTTCGGCTGCTTGACATCTGCGCAACCTCTGACGGTGCGGCCGCGCTGATTGTGGCGAGCAAGTCCTTCGCGGAGAAGCACCTTGGCTCAGTGGCGGGCGTGCCGTCGGTGCGCGCCATCAGCACCGTTACCCCGCAGTACCCTCAGCATCTGCCCGAATTGCCGGATATCGCAACGGATTCCACCGCGGTGGTGCCGGCTCCCGATCGGGTGTTCAAGGATCAGATCCTCGACGCCGCCTACGCCGAGGCCGGCATTGGGCCGCAAGACCTGAGCCTGGCCGAGGTGTATGACCTGTCCACCGCGCTGGAACTCGACTGGTACGAACATCTGGGGCTCTGCGCCAAGGGCGAAGCCGAGGCGCTGCTGCGCAGCGGCGCGACCACCATCGGCGGCAAGGTACCGGTCAACCCGTCGGGCGGGTTGGCGTGCTTCGGCGAAGCCATCCCCGCCCAGGCGATCGCTCAGGTCTGCGAACTGACCTGGCAGCTCCGCGGTCAGGCCACCGGCCGGCAGGTGGAGAACGCGCGGGTCGGCGTCACGGCCAATCAGGGCCTATTCGGCCACGGCTCGTCAGTGATCGTGGCGCGTTAACGACCTCACACCGCCCCGCGAGGGTGCGCAAATGCACGGCCGTAGCGGCGTGTCGCCATACCAACACGCACGCTCGCGGGTTATTCGGCGGGGTCCTTGGGGGTGTCCCCCAGGGTTTCGAGTACCACCTCGGCTACCCGTTTCATCGTGGTGCGCCGGTCCATCGCGGCACGCTGAATCCACTTGAACGCCTCGGGCTCTGTCATCCCCTGCTTGACCTGCAGCAGGCCCTTGGCGCGTTCGACGAGTTTGCGGGTTTCCAGCCGATCCGACAGGGTCGCCACTTCGTGTTCCAGCGCGGCGATCTCACTGAACCGGCTCACCGCCAATTCGATGGCCGGGATCAGGTCGCTGATGGTGAAGGGTTTGACCAGGTAGGCCATCGCCCCCGCATCGCGGGCACGTTCGACGAGGTCGCGCTGACTGAAGGCGGTTAGCACGACGATCGGAGCGATGCGTTTACTGGCGATCTCCGACGCAGCATCAATCCCGTCGCGACGCGGCATCTTGACATCCATGATCACCAGATCGGGCTTGTGACGCTCGGCTAGCTCGACGGCTTCCTGGCCATCGCCGGCTTCCCCGACGATCTCGTACCCCTCCTCTCGCAACATCTCGGCGAGGTCCATTCGGATTAGCGCTTCGTCTTCGGCGATCAGAACGCGGCGCGGCGGAGCGGCATCGGCGTCGGTGGTGGTGCCCGTCATGACGGACATTGTGTCGTGGGCGTGTTCAACTGGGAACCTTGGGGGGCGGTGAGTCGGGATCGGGCTCCTCTAAGGTAGAAACTCGACCACGAATGCGGATCGGCCCTCGTATCCCAACTGGCAGAGGAAACGGATTCAAAACCCGTACAGTGTGAGTTCGAATCTCACCGAGGGCACCAGGCTTGTTGAGAATGTCACTGCAGGTCAGCGGCTTAATAAGTCACCAATCGCGGCGCCCGCCGGCAGCCTGTGACTACATTCTGACTACATTTGCCGGGAAAACGACCCCGGCCAGGCGTGCATCGTGCGCGTCGGCCACGGCCTCTGCATCGCGATCGAACAGATCGGTGTAGGTATCCAGCGTCATCACAGCCGACTTGTGGCCCAGCATCTTTTGCACCGCTTTGACGTTTGCACCGGCCGACACGGCCAATGAGGCAGCAGTGTGGCGAAGGTCATGCGGTGTAATGCGCGGGAACTCCGGCACCGCGGGATCGCGGTTCGGATACGCCTTGCGCTCGGCCTCACGGGCCTTGCCGGCGGCGGTGATGCACCGACCCACCGCGCCCGAAAACCAGGTGTTAACTCCCGGCGACTTCGCGTAGTCGCCGGCAGTCGTCGGGAACATGATGCCGTCACGCGCTTTGCCACGGCAGGCGGCGGCCAGCGGCTCGACCAGGAACCGCGGAAACGGGATTGACCGGCGTTCGTGCGTTTTGGGTGTACCGACTTCGATCATGCCGCCGACGTTGACAGCGTTGCGCCGGACGTGAATACGTCGGCGCAGAGTGTCGACATCGGCGACGTGCAGCCCGGCCAGCTCGCCCCACCGCAGGCCGCAGTAGGCGAGCACCAGGACGATGACGCCCTTCTCCGGCCCCGCCTGGCCCGCCAGCTCCCAGACCTGCGCGTCGGTCAGGTAACGGTGGTCACGCTTCACCTTGCGCGGTAGCTTCACCCCGCGCGCCGGGTTGGTCATCAGGCGACGATCGCGCACCGCCTCGTCGAGGATCTTTGCCAACACGTCGAAGGCCGCGCGCACACTGACCGGTCCGCTGGCGCGCTTGATGATCCGGCCGTCTACGTCGTTGACCTCGCGCCCCATTTCGGCAACCCACGACTGCACGGCGCTGTGCCGGATATCGGCGAGTTTGACCCGGCCCCACCGGGGCTGTACATGCAC
This sequence comes from Mycobacterium simulans, assembly GCF_900232995.1. GTDB lineage: Bacteria > Actinomycetota > Actinomycetes > Mycobacteriales > Mycobacteriaceae > Mycobacterium > Mycobacterium simulans. Next base: position 489,314 of record NZ_OCVX01000007.1, on the reverse strand, counting down.
GCGCCAGGCAACCTCTTCGCGTCGTCGGGTCGATGGCTTGAGGTGGGCACGGCGCGCCAACCAGCCAGGCGCGAGATCGCCGATCGTCACCCGCGCGTCGGCGGGGTCGACGTACTCCCCGCGCGCCTTGCTCACAGTGACCGTGGCGGCGTAATTCTCGGCCTCACGCTTGGTTGTGAACCCGCGTGCACCGGTCAATTTGTTGTCCGGCGTGCGGTACTGGACGCGCCACCTCACCGCTCCCGAAGCTGTCGTGTATTTCGTGATGCTTGCCATCGCGACGCCCCTTTAATCGTGCCGGTGCCTGCAACCACAACGCCTACAAGAGTCGGCATTAATGTTCTGACTTAACAACAACATTCGTACGATCAATCCACATCAGATACTGTCAATCCCAATCATTGCGTGTTAGCATCCCACGCTAAGGCAGGGATTGCACCCACCGCCAAGGGATTAACCCAAGAACCGGCGAAAGGGTGCACAACCAAAAATGTCCACTGCCAATCTGCCGAAGCTCGACGAGCTTCTCACTCCCCAACAGGTCGCCGACTACCGCGGAACCACGGTTGCGGTACTGGCGCAGGAACGCCACAAAGGCACTGGCCCGCGGTTCATCCGCGATGGCCGCCGAATCCGCTACCGCGCCAGCGATATACGCGCCTATCTCGACGCGAACACACAAACACCAGACGCAGCCGACCGATGAACGTCCACCACACCGATAGCGACAACTATTCGACCTTCCTCGCATTTGTTGCCTTAATTTCTGGGGAAATCGCCAGGTTAGACGACCATCACCTGTTGCTCTCTAGGCGGGTAGGCGACATGAAAGCGCTGCTAGGCCCATTGAACCACCCGACGCTGAAGAAAATAGTCAGCGTGCTGGACGATATCAATCCTCAGCTCGAGGTTATCGACAACGCCATCGCGCATTGCCGCCGCACTCTGATGAACGCCGTGACGCAGCCAGGGTCCGACACTGAGTCGTCCGAATAGCGAACCCTCACAACACCTTCCAATGGCGGCATTGTCCGCAGCGTCTCAACTCCACCATCTGAACCTCAACCTCAACCCCACCCCTCAAAGGAGTAGATCAAGCATGCCCGCCGCAACCATTCTCACCTTCCCTGTGCCGGCACAGCACCGCCGCTGGACCTGGCCGGACTGGCCACCCGGTTTGTACGAGGACAGCGACGGGCACCACCACTACGACCGCGGCGACCTGGACCGCGAAACGTTCGACGAGTGCGTTCGCGCCGTGGGCAAGTTCAATGGCCCGGCACTGCTCGACGATTTGGTGTCCGAGGGAACACTGGATCTGGCCCGGCCGGACATGGCCGGCGCCGTCGCCGCCATCTGGGCGGCCGATGAGTACGCGGAATCTGCGCTGAGCCGGTGGCGCTGGGTCGAGCTCTTCGTAGCCAATGGATTCCACGACCGGCCGGCTGAACCGGTCCGCCTCTACCGGGGCTGTGTCCCGATGTTCATACACTTCGACGCCAGTGGTCACCTCGTCGCTGTGGTCGCTGTGGACACCTTCGGGTGCCCCCTCGATCCCTACGGCGAAATCGTCGAATCCTGGCACACCACCGCCGGCATGGCCTGGACACGCGATCTTCGCGCCGCGCGCAGGTTCGCCCGGAAGCATTGCGGCGGGCAGGGGTTCACCGCCACCGTGCAACCCGATCACCTGTTGGCTGCCATCGGCAGCGAGTACGTCGTCGACCCCGCCGGCCTGGACGACGTGGCGCCGCTCGACCTTGGTATCGCGGACACGGCGGCGGCGGGGGGGGGAGCCCGATGCGGGACACGGCCACGGCCAACCGAGTACGCCAGGCCCGCACCCGAGCCAAACGACTTGGTCTGCGCATGGTCAAGTGCGGCGCCGTGATCGCGCTCTACGACGTTGACGGCCAGGTGGTCGATTCCGGCGACCTGAGCACCATTTCGGCCTACCTGGCCGGGCGGGCTGTGCACCGACCGCCAGGGCCGGCGCAGGCGCCCGTACCGGCGGCCTGGCAACAACACATCGCCGATTACTGCCTGCACCTGGCCGCAGCCGGACAGAGCGCTCGAACCATCGACGCGCGGCAAAAGACGCTAGCACGCCTCGGCCGCGAGTTGGGCTGTCCGCCGACCAAAGTAACTGCCGCCCAACTGATCACGTGGTTCGGCCGGCAGACCCATTGGAAGCCAGAGACTAGGCGCAACAACCGCGCTGCGGTGCGCGGATTCTTTGCCTGGGCATACCGCAAAGGCCGTGTCCCCGACTATCTCGCCGATGAGTTGCCCTCGGTACGGATACCGCCGGCTATACCAAGACCGGTGCCGGATGACGTGTGGCAACAGACGCTGGCGACCACAGCCGCGGACGCGCGCGTCACGCTGATGCTGCGGCTCGCCGCCGAGGCTGGGTTGCGCCGCGGTGAGGTCGCCAAGGTGCACGTGCGCGACGTTGTCGAGGGTATCGGCGGCGCGCAGCTCATCGTCTGCGGCAAGGGCGGCCGGACTCGGGCCGTGCCGATCACCGCGTCGCTCGCCGCCGACATCCGCCGCGGCGCCGCCGGCCACACACCCGCATTGGCGGCCTACGCCGGCGGGTGGCTGTTTCCGGCCTGGCCGGCCGGCGGACACCTGACCGCTATGCATGTGGGCAAGATCGTCGCCGCGGCGCTGGGGCCGGGCTGGTCGATGCACAAACTGCGGCACCGCTTCGCGACGCGGGCATACCGGCACGGCGGGCGCAACCTGCGGGCGGTCCAGGCCCTCCTGGGGCACAGCAGCGTGGCCACCACCCAGCGGTACGTCGGAATCGACGACAGCGAGATCCGCGCGGCCGCGTTGGCTGCCGCAGACGATTGCACGGTGACTTCGTACTCTCCGGGCACCGGTAACGACCCCGAAAGGACCGTGACCACATGAACGACCTAGCGACTGACACCGCGGGCACCGCCGTCTTGGCGCGGGAAGCCGCTCCACGCCTGCGCGTGACCGAGCAGACCTTAAAGCGGTGGCGCGCCAGGGGCATCGGTCCTGCCTACGTCCGGCTCGAAAACGGACAGGTGCGCTACCGGATCGCTGACCTCGAAGCCTGGTTACAGCAACACGCCGTGACGCCGGGATCGTCATCGCCACAACGAGATTGACCTGGGACGGCCCCCAAAGACAGTGGGGCCGAACCGTTCGCGCCGTTTTGGCCTCGGCGGTGATGAACGGGACGGCCCCACCCAACTCAACAACATCCCCGGAAAGGATGACGTGAGCAAGCCTACCGCCCGCCAGGGCACCCGCGCAGTATCGCCAGAGGCCGCCAACGAACGCAACGGCCGCGCATTGCCGCTCGATTCACAAGGCCGCATGCCCGACGATCCCGACTATTACCCGTTCGACACCTGCAAGATGGCAACGGAGTTGGACCGGGTACGCCAGGACCGTCAACACAGCGCAGCTGAGCAACGCACCGCCGACAGGTATCGCGCCCGTGACATCAATGCCGCTGCACAGGCCGCACAGCAGCATGACGCGGCGGTCAACGACGCGATGGCCGACCTGCGCAACGTGATGGCCGGCAATGCCGACGTTCTGGCGTCAAGTGCGATCCTCACCCACGTCGCACAGTTCGCCGACGCCCGCGGCGCGGAGCGCTATGCAACCACGTTCGGCGTGCTGATGCGCGCGGTATTGGCCGTCCCGCCGCAAGTGGTCTTGCCGCCCATCATCGGCGGTGAGGTCTCGATGAATCTGCTGCTCGCGCTGGTCGGTGCCAGCGGGGCCGGCAAGGGTACCGCCGACAAGACCGCCGAGGCTACCGTTCGCTTGTCGCGTGGTGGCCGCAGCATTCTGGCGCCGCTGCCCATGATCCCGATCGGCACCGGCGAAGGGATCAACCGGACCTACGCGCACGCCGAGCGCGACAAGCACGGCAGTGGCCAGGTGCGCTTGCGATGGCATACCGACCGCGCGCTGTTCGGGTGCCGCGACATCGCCACACTCGATGCACTGATCGCGCGCCAAGGATCGACTCTCGTCCCCGAACTGCTCAAGGCCTATATGGGTGAGGAACTTGGATTCGCCAACGCCGAGAAGGACCGCCGCGTCATCCTGCCGATGCACACCTATCGGCTGTGCCTGTCCGCCGGCGTGCAGCCCGACAACGGTGCCGTACTACTCAACGACCGGGCGCATCGTGACGGGGTGCCGCAGCGGTTCATCTGGGCGCCCGTGCGGCCCGGAATCGCCCGGCCACGTCGCCGTGCCGATGCCGGTCGCATCGACCCGCTGACTGTGGCGGTGCCCGACTTCGGCATTGACCCGTTCGTTGTCGCCGATGCTGCCCTCGACTCCGATCCCGACGATTACGGCCCGGCCGTGCGGCCCCTGGTCCCCATCGGTGTCGCGTCGGTGATAGCTCAGCAGATCATTGACGCCGACGCGGCCAAGGACGCAGATCCATTCGGGCGCAGCGCCGACCCGCTGGCTGGTCACCGCCTGCTCGCACAGCTCAAGGTCGCCGCCGCGCTGGCGATACTGCACAACTGCACCGAGGTCGGTCCCGAGGATTGGCAGCGGGCCGAACGGCTGATCGAGGTCTCCTCGGCGGTGGCCCGTGTCGTCACCGCCGAGTCCGCATCTGCCGCCGAGCGCTTTCTGGTGTCGGGCGAGGCTTGCCTCATTATTGCCTCAGTGGATTGACGCCGCGGACGCGTTCGGGCTTGCCTCATTATTGCCTCAGTGGATGGACGCCGCGGACGCGTTCGGGGAAAGGT
>NZ_OCVX01000007.1:345012-484448 GCF_900232995.1 Mycobacterium simulans | reverse complement strand
GCGTAAATGTCACTGTTTGGGGTGCCACCCCCCTTGTGCCACCCCGCTTTCGGGGTGCCACCCCCTCGACGTCGTGTCACATGCTGCGTTTGCGGGCTGTGTGAACCTTTCCCCGAACGCGTCCGCGGCGTCCATCCACTGAGGCAATAATGAGGCAAGCCCGAACGCGTCCGCGGCGTCAATCCACTGAGGCAATAATGAGGCAAGCCTCGCCCGACACCAGAAAGCGCTGTGCCACAACGTGTTTCGTGACGGGAAATCCATTGCGCTACAGCGCATTTCGCGACTAGTGCAACGTCGGAAGTGTTGTGTTGCAACGTGATTCGAACATCGGGCATGACGGTAAGTCAGGCGACTGCGACCGCTTCGGCCCGAAGTTGCTCGGCGTCCTGGCCCTCAAGCACGCGCTTGATCGTGGCGGCGTGCCATCGACCACCGTGGGCGGTGGGAACACCATTGGCGGTGAGCTCGGCGGCGATGGACCCCAACGACGCCCCACCGGCCCTGGCCTCGACGATGCGTACCACGACTTCGCGGGGCAGTGTCGAGGGTCGCCCGAGCCGGACACCCTGGGCGCGCTTGACCGCGAGCGCTGCTTTGGTCCGGTCGCTGATCATCGCGCGCTCAAGCTCGGCGACGGAGCCCATGATCGATGTCTGAAACTTCCCAGCGGCGGTGGAGGTGTCGATCGTGCCATCGACCGCAACGACGACACCGCCGGTGGATTCGACCCGATCGATCACGTCGAGCAGGGTCCGCAGGTTGCGGGCCACCCGGTCAGTCTTGGCCACCATGAGCACTGATGCCTTGGCATCTTCAATAGCCTCGATAGCGGCCGCCAGGCCGGGCCGTTGATCGACACCCTTGCCGCCGCTGATGCCCTCGTCAGCATGCCAACCGACCACGGTCCAGCCGCGACGTGCGGCCTCGGCTTCGATGGCGGTGCGCTGGGCTTCAAGCCCGGCGCCGCTGGCAACCTGCTCATCGGTGCTCACGCGAACGTAAGCGACGACAGTGCCGGTCGGGGCGGTGCGGGTGTGGCGACGTGGTGCGGTCATCGTGCTTCCTCGATAACGAACTCGGTGGCGAGCAGGCCGACAAATGTCAGACGGTCGAGCTGGTCAGCCGCGTGGTCGGCATCCCCTTTGGTGGAGAACAGGAACCGCGCGGTGACCACGTGCCGGTCGGTCATCGGTGGTACCACCGGCTGGTCGAAGAGACTGCGTTCACGAGCAGTTGCATCCACAGCGGCGCGGTGACCGCGGTGACGATGATGGTCTGGGCGGTGGTCATCAGTTCCACCCGCCCACGTACGCGCCAGCGTCCCAGTACGAGTCGCACTCGGGTGACCAGTCGGCGCGGTTGCCGGTGATGTCGGTCACGGTGCAGTCGCGCATCATCCCTCGTGAATCCATCACGATGCCGGGACCGCATTCGTGGTTTCCCATGGTTTCGCAGTTCCAGCACGTGCTCATCTTCTTGGCACTGCCCTGGTGGGGTGGCGGCGGCTTCGGTGACCGCAATGGCCGGCAGGGCGGTCGCGACGCCGAGGGCGAGCGCGAACCGGGAAATGGTGTTCAGCAAATGAACTATACGAGGGTTTTGTATATCCATACCATTATCAAAGCGCTCCGAAATCGCAAGATCAAGAGCCGTCCGCTATTGACTTATCGCTTGAATTGGGCTGCAGCCCAACCTATTTCGTACTCACAAAATTTTTTGGCGCTTGAATAATCACAATGCCGACTTTCGAGGTATTTAAGATCAGCATGGCAAACTTTCATATCACCGCAATGCTGCATTGCACCCACGCCAACTACCGTGCCCCGCATGGCAGCAACCATCTGTGCGAGCGACCCCTCCCTTGCCCCGTCGTCGAGCTGGCGAGGTAGACGCGCGTCCCTGCTCTCCCACGGCGCCACCGTCGATGATCCAAGGGTCCGCGAATGCGACCAGGCGCTTGCGTACTTGAAGGTCCGCCGGGTGATCGACGCCCAGCGCGGGCGCCTGGCAACTGATCACATCCCGGCCCTGGTCGCTCTGTTGCAGGCGGTGACCGCATGAGGCTGCAACCGGTCTACCTGCAGCGGCCCGCGGCACCCGAGCCCGTCTACACACAGGCTCAGCAGCGCGAGCGCCGGCGGCACTGGATGCGGGTGCGCTATCGCGCCGATTTCAGCCTGAGCGTTGAGGTCGGCGAGATTCTCGGCCCACTAGCTCGCGAAGTGAGCACGTTGCCACGACCACTGGCGGTGCGCGTGGACATCGACAAGATCGCGGACGCGACGCACGAACTGGTCTCCACCGTTGTGGGGATGCTCGCCGAATCCAAACCGCTCGACCCTGCCAGTCACGCCCGAATAGTGCAGGCAGTGCGCGACCTGGCGCAGCGACCCACCGCGCCCGAGATCTCCGACGCGGAAATCATCTCCGGGCAGTGGGCGGTGGTGCTTGTGGGCTACGCCGGCCGGCTGACCGCCGACCTGGCCGGCCGTTTGGGCCGCTCCCCTTCGGCGTCACAACGCCTTGAGGACGCGCTGCGGGTGCTCGATACGGCCGCGCTGGATCTGGCCCGGCGCATCCCGAAACTCGCTCGCTACCAAGCACTGCCGACCTTCGAGGAGGTCGAAGCCGCCCGCAAGGCTCAGGCCGACGCTGACCGCGTGCAACGCGCACTGTCCAAGATCACCCCCGCTACCACGACAGGAGTCAGACGATGACCACAGCCCTATCGCCGGTGCGGTTCGATGCGCCGCTGCTGCCCATGCCCCCGTATGGCCTCTATCAAGTCGTCACCTGGGCTCAGGACGGTACCGAGCCGCTGCGCTGGTTGCCGTCCGGCGTCGTCATTCGGCCTTTCAACTTCCCCGGCGACGACGGCTTCGGCATTTGGAACGCGCCGTGGAATGTTGATCCCGACGACCTCACCGAGGACGACCTCAAAACCGGCGAGCGACCTGACATCAGTGACCTGGCTGCGCATGAGGCCATGACCGTCTACGGGTTCGATCACAACTACTGCGGTGATATGCGCGAAAGCGAGCGGCAGGACGTGCGTGACCGCGCGGCCCGCAACCTGGCCCGGCTGGAACAGCGGGCAGTGGAGACCAGTTTCGCCGCCCGGCTACTCAACGATGCCGGCACCGCGGATTCGGCCGCCGACATCGTTGACGCCATCGCTGATCTTGAAGGCGCACTGGCCAAGGCCCAGACGCCGGGCGTGATCCACGCCGGTGCGCAGTGGGCCACCCGCGCACTGAGCAAGCAAGCCCTGATTGCCGATGGCACGGGCTTCCGCACCGCGATGGGCCATCAGGTCGTCTTCGGTGGCGGCTATGTCGACGCACTCGGCGACAAGCTGGTAGCCAGCTCACCGGTGTTCGGGTGGCGCGGACCAGTGTCGCAGCGTGAGGCCATCCGGCACACCAGCAACCAGTTCGTCGCGCTGGCCGAGAGGTCGGTGTTGCTCGGGTACGAATCCGCCATCGCGGCAGTGGAAATCACCCCATGACCGCAGCCCTGACCGAGACCCCACCAAGTACGCCCGGCATCTGCTGGGACTGCGGCGGGCCGTGCCTCACCCACAAGGGCACCGTCCACAAGTGGCGGTGCCGAAGCTGCCTCGATCGCTACCTCGAAGACGCTGCCGCCCGCGGTGAAGCTAAGGCGCACAAGACACGCGAGAAGCTGCTGCGCAAGGCATTTCACGGTCTTCCTGTCGAAGGTCGTCGTGGTGGCGGTGGAACTGGCTGCGGGCCGCACCGCCACCGCGACGACGAACACCACGCACACCAGGAGCGCCGATGCGACTGACCAACGACCTCACCGACGCAGACTGGGCGGGCATCGCAGTGCTGTTGACCGAGGCCGGGCCCGACGAGCGCCAACGCTTTGCCTCCGCACTACACGAGTCGGGCCACGCTGTCGCCTGCTGCGTGCTCGGGGGCCGAGTCCACAAGGCGGTGATCGACGACGGCAGGCCGCGCACCGAATACAACTCGCTGCCCGAGGACATCAAAGCACGCACCACCTACGCCGGCCCCTGGTGTGAGGCCCGTGGACTGGCCCGGCTCGGCGGTCGACGCGTGCACAACCTGCACGACATGGGCCAGGCACTGCCGACCACCTGCGTCGACTGGCAAGCGCTCGTCGCCGCCGGCGGCCCAGCCGCGGGTCTCGGTGTCGTCCCGCTGATGGAACAACGCTGTTGGCCGGCGGTGCTGGCCGTGGCCGGCACGCTGTTCACCACCGGCCAGGTTGGTCACGCCGAGGTGTGCGCGGCCCTGGGTCTGTCCGACCAGGGCGGGTCAGGCAGCTTTGAACTGGCTTGCATTCGGGCCGGGCTGCGGGCTGTGCCAGGTGGGATCTCGTGAGCGGGATCGCTACAGGGCGCACACCGCGCACCGGCGCCGAATGGGCACGTGACGTTGAACGCCGTCTCGGCCAATTGGAAAACCCGCGTACCCAGCGGGTGGGACCGTGGGTGCTCTCTCACCGCGACGGTGCCCTGATCGCCACACGTCCCGGCGTGGGCAGCGACACCGTGGCCGGTGAAGTGCCTGCCAAGTACATCGACTTTGGCGGCACCGACGTCCGAACCATCCGAGCAGACAACAAGGCCACCGTCGCGCAGGCCGGGGCACAGTTGGCCAACACGAACATCGGCACTCTGTTGGACGGTGTGCTCGGCACCGGACACCAGATGCAAGATCTGGTCACTTTCCTGACCGAGCTGCTGTCCGCGCAGAGTTTTCAGGATCTACTTGACGCCATTGCACACGCGCTGGGATTCGAGGGACCCGGCCACACGATCGCGAATATTCAAACCTATATCGCCGGTTTCTGGACCGGATTCTCCGATATGGTCACCAACTCAGCGGCTGGCAGCGCGGCAGTGCTGGGCTCGGCTCTGCAGACAGCCATTGGCCAGGCTCAAACCGCGACGAACAACTTCGAGACCATTGTCGAAAACGCCGTCGCTGGCACCGTCGCCAATGTCGGGACCATGCTGGGAAACGCCAACACAGCGGCACAATCTGCGCTGGGCCAGATCAACGATGCGACCGTTAATGCTTTCGGCGGTGCCGCCACCACAGCAACCGCTTTCGGAAACGCCGTAGCGGCGCAGTTCGGCGGGATGGTCAACAGCTTATTCGGTGTACCCACGCCCGCGGCGGTGCCGGCTGTCGTTAATCGTGGACTAGAGGCCGTCAAAGAGAACATTGCGGCGCACTCGACCCAAATCAACGCGCTTACAAACCAAATGCTGGGAATGTATTCCGGCGTTGGGGTGTCTGACTTAGTTGATTTTGCAAACTTTGCCGATGGCCCCATACCAAGTATGTTTACTGTAAGTCACAGTGCCTTTGGGGCCGCAAGTATTCACAATGGAGTTGTTGCTTGGGACCCAGACCCGGATCATCCATTTAACACTGGACAGACGGTAACAGCAAGATACAATGTTTCTGAATCTGCAACTGACTATCAAAAAATTTCTGTTGTTGTCCCCGATCTTGGCCCAGGTGGGCATTTTGTAATTTATGGTCGAGCCAACTTAAGTGGTAGTCAAAGGGTTCAGGCAAGGATTTTTCAAGGCGATGGCCTCGGAATTCCGGACACTTGTCAAATTTGGCGTCTTGGCGTAAGCCCCACAATTTTAGCTTCAACACCATTTTTGTTACAACCTGGGGCAGAATACTCTTTGTTTTGTGGCACTTCCGAGGGAGTACGTTTTTTTGAAGTTACTTGCAATGGATCATTAATTTTACCAGCAAATGACTCTTTAAGTTTGTTTGGTCCCTCGAATAGGTGGTGGGGGTTCGAACAGGGAGCATATAAAATTGATGAAGAAAATCCAGATGTAGTGAGTGTACCTCCTACAATTAAAAGCTTCTCTGTGGCCGACAACACCTTAGGTCTGTTGCCGGGCCCGGCAGGCACCTCGTACGTCTCAACGTCTCAGGCCACATCGTCAGCGTCTTACACCGATCTGGCCACCACCGGTCCCGAGGTCACGGCAAATGTCGGGGCCAGCGGCGCGGCGATGGTGTTCCTGAGTTCCCACATAGGCACATCAGTAAACGTAAAGGGCAGTATGTCATTTGCGGTTTCCGGTGCCACGACCATTGCCGCTAATGACAATCGGCGTATCGCGTTTCAAACGCCGTTTGGCGCGGGTGCGGGGGCTAGCGCTTCGCTAGGGGCCAGTTTTGTGGTGACTGGGTTGATACCGGGCAGCAACACGTTCACCGCCAAGTACCGAGCTGACCAATTCAGTCCAGGCTTTGCGGGATTCGAGAACCGGCGTGTCGAGGTGGTGCCGCTATGAGCGGCTGTGCCGTGAACGTTCCTGAGCCACTGCATATTACGTTCGTCTGTACCAACAATTTCGTACGGTCGCCGATGGCGGAGCTGATGTTTTCCGACCAGATTCGCCACAATCGCGGGTCGTCGGGTTTGGTCAGGGTCACCAGCGCTGGCACGTTCGACGACCCCCGCTGGGGAACTCGGAACGTTGGCGGTGGCATTGCGCCGGTGGTCGCCGACTTGCTGGAACGCCGCTGGGGAATTCGGACTATCCGCCACCGCGCACAGCAACTCAACGCCGATCACCTCGGCGCAGATCTCATCGTCGCGATGGACCACGGACACGTGGCCAAACTGCGCGAGCTCGGCGCGCCGGCCGAGCGTATCCGGCTGCTGCGGTCGTTTGATCCGAAATTCAGCTCCGGCGCAGCCGCACCTGACGTCGCCGACCCCGAATTCAATCACGAGGTCCAGCGCGTCTACGACGAGATCAAGTCCGCACTGCCCGGCTTGCATGCCTGGGTCGATGCGCAGATCGCCGCCCGACCGGCCACCGCCGGTTGGCGAGTCTGCTACACAGTGCCGGGCCAAGCACAGTTGACGCTGTACTCCCCTTGTCACGGAGCACGACACGAAGGCTTGCGCCTGTCGAACTGCCGCACCAATAACCGGATCATTCGCGCTACCTGCTCGATAGATCCAGATCACGAGCCACCCGCATTTGGCTGCACGTGCGGCATCTACGGCGTGGGCAACGGTGTCGATGCCCTCTACCGCGTGCGTGCCATGACCGCCAACATCCGTCGCGAAGACACCTATAACTCTTGGTTTCCGTACCACCCGAACCGTGGCATGGCACCGGTCCTGACGCACGTCATGTTGCAGGGGGCAGTCGCCCACGACGATGTCGGCACCTGGTGCCCCCTGTCGCACGTGCGGCAGCAAATCGCCACCAGCACACCGGTTATCCGGGCCGCATCGGCTGAGATTATCCGCATCTTTGTGACTAGAGAGCTGATCGGCGCCGAGGCAGCCGTCGAGGTTGCCGAGCGCCTGGCGACAACCTTCGGCGTCGAGGCGGTTGCCGGCCTTCCCACATTCACCAGACACGATTGGGACACCCGGCCCCAATGGATGCGCACCGAGCCCTGGCGCACGAAGTACCACGTGGACGCCCTGATCGGCCGACCATTCCCTGACGAGTCCAGGGTGACCCATGCGCGGTGACGGCGACGGATGGGTGCGAACGGCCAACGGCACGCGCTACTGGGGCCGCTACGGCGCCGCCGGCCTACTGCTGCGCGCACCACGGCCGGACGCCGCAACGGCAATCCTGTTGCAGCGCCGGGCGACCTGGAGCCACCACGGCGGCACGTGGGGGCTACCTGGCGGCGCCCGAGACAGCCACGAAAGCCCCGAGGCGACCGCAATCCGCGAAGCCTGCGAGGAAACCGGCCTGCGCTGCGATCAGATCACCGTGCGGTCGTCGATCGTGACTGCGGAGGCTATGTTGCCCAGCGGGCGGCGTTGGACCTACACCACCGTGATTGCCGATGCGGCCGAGCTGCTGGCGACGGTGACGTCTGCCGAGAGCGCCGAGCTGCGCTGGGTACCCCAACGCGACGTGCCCAAGCTCGGGTTGCACCCCGGCCTCGCCGCGAGCTGGCCAGCGCTGCGCGCGGTCACAGACCGATGTGATAATCCGGTTGCCCGAGTTTGAACGGCGGCGCGGCCGGGTCGTAGTGATAGCACGAGTGATACGGCGGCGACCATCCACTGACCCCGCCGGAGGGGCCACCGTAGATGGGCTGGGGATACACGTCGACGCATCGGTCCCATGACCCGTCGGCCTGCACCGGCCCGTCGCAGTAGAGCGCACCGAGCATGTTGGTCTCGCAGTTGGTGCCTGGTAGTCCAGGGTCGGCGCCGGCGGCGGGAGCAATCGATACGCCCGTCACAGTGGCGGCGACAGCCACCGCTGCCAGAGTTGCTGCGATCCTCATGATGGCGTCCTTCCGTCTTGTCTTGGTCTATCAGACGACAGCGACAACCACCTACATGTTTTGCTGACATTCCGGTTGCACCCTTTGAGGCGATATTGAGGCATGGCCCCCGACCGGTCACACCAGGACAGCAAGTTGCGCGCCGAGGAAGCCTTCCGGTTGCGCGCCACCGGCCGAACCTGGCAAGAGATCGCCGACGAGCTCGGCTACAAATCGCACGGCGCAGTACAGAACGCGGTCACTCGCCTCAACAGGCGGACGCCGTATAGGGCGGTGGAATCGGTGCGGCGATCCGCCTCCGAAGGACTTCGAATCGTCCGGGCAACCCTCTTCGAGCAATTCGTGCTCAGCAGGCAAAACGGTGACACAAAGGACCTCGTGAGCCTGGCGTGCGAGCTGCGCAACAACATTGCCGAAGACGCCAAATTGCACGGTGCCTATGCTCCGGTCCGGTCCCAGGTGGACATCAACGTTCACCAGTCGGCTACCGCGATCCTGGACCGCGCCGAATCGGAACTGTTGGCCCTGGCCGAACGGGCTGAACGCCAACACCCGCCGCCCGCCAATGCCGTCAACCCTGCCAACGTTATCGACGCCGAGGTGGTGCAGTGACGACAGCGCAGGACATCATCAAGGCCGCGATGTCGATCGCCAAGGACGTGACCGCCGCGGCCGAACAGGGTCGGTTCGATCCTGCCGACTTGAACGCCGAGCTGGTCGTCACGTGCCGTGAGCTGTTCGGCACCGTCGCCGGCGAAGGTGACCCGCTCTGGCCGCTGCACGTCGACATCGCTCGCCAAGTGCTCGCACTGGACGGTGTGTCCGCCGACGAACTTTCGGAATGGCTGGCGGTGCTACAGCGTCGCGCTGAGGGCGACACAGCCCTGCAGGGGCCCGACATACCCGCCCAGACCGAATCACCTGCCAGCGGGTCGCACAGCCCCCAAATCGAGGGCATTGAGCCCGACCCCGAACCGGAGGCAGACCAGTGAATGCCGTTGGCAGACAGGTTAATACCGACTCTTATAGGCATTCTCCAAGTGTCGTGACAGCGGGCGCTGTCACGCTCGACGACGCGATCCTTACAGTGCTCGGTGAAGCCGGCGACGTCATGGCTTGGTCCGCGCTGCGTACCCGACTCCCGGACGCACCCTACTGGGCAAAAGTCCGGGCATTGGTCGAGTTGCACCAGGCACGTCGGGTCCACGCATTCAAGATCGGCGGCCGGACTTACGTCGATCTGCCCATCACCGTGGCCGCATGACCATGGTCGTCCGCGCGCTCACCGCCGCACGCGCCGTGGCCGCACAGCGTGCCCTGCGCCGCCCGGCGACACCGGCCGAACTGGCCAAGCGTGTGTTCCCGGACTTCTACACCGTGACACCCACGCTGGCGCTGATCTCCGATGTTCTGGTCGACGCGATCGAGAATTCGGGTAGGCGGACGGTCATCAGCACACCGCCACGAACCGGCAAGAGCGTGCTGGTATCTCAGGTTGGCGTGGTGTTCGCGCTGATGCGCAACCCCGACCACGCGCTAATCCTCAAAAGCTATTCCGATGAACTGGCTGAGGAACACAGCCGGGAGGCGCGCCGGATCATCGCCGAGAACACCGACATGCTCGGCTTCCAGTTGGCCGACGATAAGACCGCGTCCGCTCGCTGGAAAGTAGCCAATCGCAAGGGCGGCTTGCTTGCTGGCGGCATCTTCACCTCCACGACCGGCTTCGGCGCTCACCTGCTATTGGTGGACGACCCGGTGAAAGGCGCCCAGGACGCCGACAGCCCATCCACACGGCGTCGGTTGATGAATGAGTTCAAATCCTCGCTGCTCACCCGACGCATGCCCGGAGCGAGCACCGTCATTGTCATGACTCGATGGCACGAACGCGACCTTGCCGCCGAGTTGTTGGCCGAGGGCGGCTGGATCCATGTCAACGTGCCGGCGGTGAGCACGCCCGGTGTCCCCGATGCGCTGGGCCGCCCGCCAGGCGTGCCCATGACGACGGCACTCGGCGAAGTCGATTTCGACCAGATCAAGCTCGAGGTCGGCTCACGGACATGGGCGGCGATGTACCTGGGCGTGCCCTCGGCGCCCGAAGGCGGGTTGATTCAACGCGCGTGGCTCGACGACCACCGAGTGCCGATCGCGCCAACGCATCCGGTGCGCACGGTCGTCGCGGTGGACCCGGCCGACAGCGGCGAACGCGATGCCGCCGGCATCATCGCCGCGAGCTTGTCCACCGATGGCCGGGTGCACCTGATCGCGGATCGGTCGGGGAGAATGACCAGCGACCAGTGGGCCCGGGCCGCTATCGCCCTGGCCCTCGACGTCGGAGCGAGCGAAATCCACGTCGAAGCGTTCGCCAGCGGGACGACCTATGTTCGGATCGTCCGTGAAGCTCTCGCTCACATCACGGGGGCAGGGCATATCTCGGTCCGCGGTTGGCCACCAAAGGGCCACCCGCGCAAGGGCGATGCCGTCGCGCGCGCCGCCCCGATGCTGCAGGCGCTCGAAACCGGACGGTGCGTCATCGCCGGGAGCCTGCCCGAGTTCGAGGCGGCGGCGACCCAATGGCAGGCCGGGCAGCATCAGCCCGACCAACTCGCGGGAGCCGTTATCTGTTTCAACGTGCTGGCGCCCAGGACGGGTCAGGGAGTTAGGTTGGCGAGCCCGGTCGACCTCGAGAGCAACACCCCGCCGCCGGCTTGGCTTACCCGCAAGGTGACCAACGGGCGGCCAACTATCGACGAGATCAAGGCATCACTGGTGGGCAACAACGCCGGACCGCGCGCCCTGATGGCGCGCAAAGTCACCGGCGGCTACGACCCGCTCGCGTATACGCGAGCGACGAGGCACGGAACCCATCGCCCGAACGCCTGATCGACGTGACTACATGGTGACTACATTCGCCGTTAACCACCGCTAATCCGGGTTCAACTAGGTTAATGACAAACCGCAGGCAATCCGCCATTTACCCTCGTTTGCCCCAGGTCACAGCAACGCATAATTAGAGTTCGAATCTCACCGAGGGCACCGAGTCAGAGCCGCCGGAAAATCGCCGTCGTCCTCGGTAAACATCGAGCTCAACGGTTAGGCTGTGTTTCGTGGCGGCTAAAAAATGTGGCGCCCCACCAATAGGAGCGAACGGCTCGACGCGACGCCCGGACTGTGTAGCGGCGGTGCGGGCTCAGACCCGTGCTCCCAATCAGCACTACGCCGACATTGCCGCACGCCGTGCTCGGGTGCTCAATATTGCCGCGTGGATGTCCGTGGTGGTCAGTGCGAGCTTTGTGGCCGTGCAGTTGTTCATCGGTGCATGGCTCTGGCAGGTCATCTCGATCAACGTCGCGGCGGCTCTGGTGTTTGCCACCGTCCCGATGCTGCATCGCTTCGGAGAATTGGTGGCACCGCTGACGTTCATCGGCGCCGCCTACGTCACGATCTTCGCCAGCTGCTGGGACGTGGGGACCGGCTCAGGCGCTCAGCTCTTCTTCGTGGTAGGGGCCTGCCTGGTAGTGCTGCTGCTCGGCATTGAGCACATCGTGTTGGCCAGTGGCCTGGCGGCGATCGCCGCGGGCCTGGTCATCGCATCGGAGTTCCTGATTCCACGCAACACCGGGCTGCAGCCGGCGTGGGCCCAGTCGACGGGCTTCGTCATCACCACCGTGTCCGCCTGCGTGGTAGTGGTAGTGACCGTGTGGTTCGCCCTGCGTGATACGGCGCGCGCCGAGGCGATCATGGAAGCCGAGCACGAGCGATCCGAGGCTTTGCTGGCAAACATGTTGCCGGCCAGCATCGCCGACCGGCTCAAGGAACCCGAACGCAATGTCATCGCCGACAAATACGACGAGGCTTCGGTGCTGTTCGCCGACATCGTCGGCTTCACCGAGCGCGCCAGCGGCACCGCACCGGCTGACCTGGTGCGCTTCCTAGACCGCCTCTACAGCGCCTTCGACGCCCTGGTGGACAAGCATCAACTTGAAAAGATCAAGGTCAGCGGCGACTCCTACATGGTCGTCAGCGGGGTTCCGCGGCCACGGCCCGACCATGTCCACGCGCTGGCAGGCTTTGCGCTCGACATGGCCGCCGTCGCGGCCACGATGAAGGATCCGCACGGCCGCTCGGTGCCGCTGCGGATGGGCTTGGCCACCGGGCCCGTGGTCGCCGGCGTCGTGGGCTCTCGGCGATTCTTCTACGACGTGTGGGGCGACGCGGTCAACGTCGCATCGCGTATGGAATCCACCGACTCGGTGGGGCAGATCCAAGTACCCGATGAGGTGTACGCGCGCCTGAAAGACGACTTTGTGCTACGGGAACGTGGCCACATCGACGTCAAGGGCAAAGGCATCATGCGCACGTGGTACCTGATCGGCCGCAAAGCGGGCGAAGAGCCCAGTGACCTGCTCGTCGAGGAACCGCGCACGGCCCACGTCTGAACCAACAGCCCCTATACCAGAAACGCCACATGCGTCACACTGGTGCCATGGAACACACCCCTGTCCCACCGCTGCTGCCACATTTATGGAAATCCACGTTCGCGTCGGGCGTTCTGTCATTGATCCTCGGCATCCTGATACTGGCCTGGCCGCAAATATCCGTCTTGGCTGCCGCCATCGCGTTTGGCGTCTATCTCGTGCTGACCGGTGTCGCGCAGGTCGTCTTCGCATTCGCTCTGCATGTTTCGGCAGGTAGCCGGATCCTGTTGTTCATCAGCGGCGCGGCATCGCTGATCCTGGCCGTGCTGGCGTTCCGGCATTTCGGCAACGCGGTTCTGTTGCTGGCCATCTGGATCGGCATCGGGTTCATCTTCCGCGGCGTCGCCACAACCGTTTCCGCCATCAGCGATCCGACGCTGCCAGGTCGAGGCTGGTCAATTTTCGTGGGCCTGATCAGTTTGATCGCTGGCATCGTGGTGCTGGCAGCGCCCTTCGAATCGATCATCACCCTGGCGGTCGTGGTCGGCATCTGGTTTGTCGTGATCGGCGTCTTCGAGATCGTTTCGGCGTTCGGCATCCGCAAGGCGTCGCAATCGCTCGAGCAGTAGCGTCAGCCGACCCTGTCTACTACACTTCGTCGTAGCTGTTCCAAGTGCCCCGCAGCCCCGGGAGATGACAGATGAATGTCGTCGACATATCGCGGTGGCAGTTCGGTATCACCACCGTCTACCACTTCATCTTCGTGCCGCTCACCATAGGCCTGGCTCCCCTGCTCGCCGTGATGCAAACGGCATGGGTGGTCACCGACAACGTCGCCTGGTATCGCCTCACCAAGTTCTTCGGCAAGTTGTTCTTGATCAACTTCGCCATCGGCGTGGCGACCGGGATCGTGCAGGAATTCCAGTTCGGCATGAACTGGAGCGAGTATTCCCGCTTCGTCGGCGACGTGTTCGGCGCCCCGCTGGCCATGGAAGGCCTGGCCGCCTTCTTCTTCGAATCCACGTTTATCGGTCTGTGGATCTTCGGCTGGAGCAGGCTGCCCCGACTCGTGCACCTAGCATGTATTTGGATCGTCGCGATCGGGGTCAACGTATCCGCGTTCTTCATTATTGCGGCGAACTCGTTCATGCAGCACCCGGTCGGGGCACACTACAACCCGGCGACCGGACGCGCCGAATTGGATAGCATCCTGGCGTTGCTTACCAATAACACTGCGCAGTGGGCGTTTTTGCACGCGATCACCGGATCGTTGCTGACGGCGGGAACATTCGTCGCCGCGGTCAGCGCGTGGTGGCTGGTCCGTTCCAGGACCTCCACCGTCGACCCCGGTACCCGCGCCATGTATCGCCCCGCGACCGTTCTGGGCTGTTGGGTCGCGCTGGCGGCCACCGTCGGCTTGTTCTTCACCGGTGACATGCAAGGCAAGCTGATGTTCCGGCAGCAGCCGATGAAAATGGCATCAGCAGAATCGTTGTGCGACACCCAGACCGATCCGGACTTCTCCATCCTGACCGTCGGCAGGCAGAACAACTGCGACAGCCTCACCCGTGTCATCGAGGTGCCCTACGTGCTGCCGTTCCTGGCCGAAAGCCGCATCAATGACGTCACACTGCAAGGCGTACGCAACATCCAACAGGACTATCAACAGCGATTCGGGCCAAATGACTACCGGCCCAACCTGTTTGTCACCTACTGGTCGTTCCGCGTAATGATCGGGCTGCTGGCAATTCCGGTGCTGTTCGCGTTGCTTGCGCTGTGGCTCACCCGCGGCGGCCGGATCCCGAATCAGCGCTGGTTCGCCTGGTTTGCGCTGCTCACCATTCCAACTCCGTTCCTAGCCAACAGCGCCGGATGGGTATTCACCGAAATGGGCCGTCAGCCCTGGATTGTTGTCCCGAACCCAACCGGCGATCAACAGCTTCGACTCACCGTTGCGGCCGGCGTCTCCAACCACGCCTCCGGCATGGTCATCACCTCCCTGGCGACGTTCACGGTGGTCTACGGGGTGCTGGCGGTCATTTGGTTCTGGCTGCTCAAGCGCTACATCGTCGAAGGGCCGCTGGAACACGACGCCGAACCCGCAGCGCCTCACGCACCCAGCGAGGACGAGGTGGCGCCGCTGTCCTTCGCTTATTAGCCGGAAGGAGCTGACTAATGGGACTCCAAGAGTTGTGGTTCGGTGTGATCGGCGCGCTGTTCCTCGGTTTCTTCATCCTCGAGGGCTTCGACTTCGGCGTGGGCATGTTGATGGAGCCGCTCGCTCGCGTTAGCACCGGCGATAAGGAATCAAACCGGCGCGCAGCGCTGAACACGATCGGCCCGGTCTGGGACGGCAATGAGGTCTGGCTGATCACCGGCGGCGCAGCGATGTTCGCCGCGTTTCCCGGTTGGTACGCCACGGTGTTCTCCACCCTGTACCTGCCGCTGCTGGCGATCCTGTTCGGCATGATTGTCCGCGCAGTGGCGATCGAATGGCGCGGCAAGATCGACGACTCGAAGTGGCGAGCGTTGGCCGATTTCGGTATCGCGGCAGGCTCATGGTTGCCCGCCTTGCTGTGGGGCGTGGCGTTCGCGATTCTGGTGCGCGGGCTTCCAGTAGCTGCCAACGGTCATGTGCACCTGTCGATCGGCGACGTGCTCAACGCCTTCACGCTGCTTGGCGGTTTGGCCACGGCTGGTTTGTTCTTGCTCTACGGCGTGGTGTTCATCGCCTTGAAAACCGCCGGACCGATCCGGGACAACGCATACCGATTCGCCAGGTGGCTCTCGTTTCCCGTGACGGGACTGGTTGCAGGTTTTGGAGTTTGGACCCAGCTCGTGTACGGCAAGCAGTGGACCTGGGCGGTGCTGGGAGTGGCGGTGATCGCACAGTTGGCGGCGGTGCTATTGGTGTGGTGGCGCGCGTCCGACGGCTGGGCATTTGTGTGCGTGGCGGTAGTCGTGGCCGCCGTCGTGGTCCTGTTATTCGGCGCGCTGTATCCAAACCTGGTGCCTTCGACGCTGAATGCGCAATGGAGCGTGACGATTTACAACGCCTCGTCGACCCCATACACCCTCAAGATAATGACCTGGGTCACCGCACTATTCGCTCCGCTGACGGTGGTATACCAGGGGTGGACGTATTGGGTTTTCCGGCAACGGATCTCGGCTGAGCGGATACCGACTTCGATCGGCCTGACGAGGCGTTCGTTCTGAGCGCCACGGACTCGACATCGCGGGCGCCGCTGGACCCGCGACTATTTCGGGCGTCGCCCGCGCTACGCCGCTACCTGGTGGCCGCCGTGGCCTGCGGGGTCGTGATCACCGGCTGCGCGATCGGCTCGGCGATCGTCCTGGCCAACATCGTTGCGCGGGTGGTGAGCAATCCCCCAGCGGGCAGTCCGCGTGGCTGGCTCGGACCGGTCTCGATCTTGTTGGGGCTATGGACAATCCGCACCCTGACACACTGGCTACAGGCGCGACTGGGGCAACGAGGCGCCAGCGCGATAATCGCCGACCTCAGTGGTCAGGTGCTCACGGCGGTGACCGCTCGGCAGCCCAGTGAGCTGGCAGCGCAGCGGGACGCCGCCGCGGTGGTGGTCACCCGCGGCTTGGACGGCTTGCGCCCCTACTTCACCGGTTATCTGCCGACACTGTTGCTCGCCGCGATCCTGACTCCGGCCACCGTAGCCGTGGTCGCCATGTACGACCTGAAATCGATGGTGATCGTGGTGATTACGCTGCCGCTAATACCGATCTTCATGGTATTGATCGGACTGGCCACCGCTGACCGATCGGCGGCCGCGCTGGCGGCGATGACCACACTGCAGGCCCGGTTGCTGGATCTGATCGCCGGCCTCCCCACACTGCGGGCTCTGGGCCGCGCGTCCGGCCCGGAGCAGCGTATCGCCGAACTCGGTGCCGCCCATCGACGCTCGGCGATGGCGACACTGCGGATCGCGTTCTCGTCGGCGCTGGTGCTGGAATTGCTGGCCACGCTCGGCGTGGCACTGGTCGCTGTCGGCATTGGTCTTCGCCTGGTGTTCGGCGAGATGAGTCTGGCCGTTGGTTTGACCGTCCTGCTGCTGGCGCCGGACGTCTACTGGCCGCTGCGCCGCATCGGTGTGGAGTTCCATGCAGCCCAGGACGGGAGAACCGCGGCCGACAAAGCCTTTGCCCTTATCGGCGAACGAGGCTCGGAAAGGCAGGGCCAACGAACCGTGGCCGCACGTGGCGCACAGATCCGCCTGGAGAGCCTTAGCGTCGCAGCCCGAGACGGCCGTGCGCCCAATGACCTGACCGCCGTAATGGAACCCGGCCGGGTCACCGTGCTGACCGGACACAACGGCGCGGGCAAGAGCATCACCCTGCAGGTAATCGCGGGGCTTACGCCGCCGTCGGCGGGACGGATCACCGTCGCCGGCGTCGACCTCGGCGAGCTGGCACCCAGCGATTGGTGGCGGCAGGTGTCCTGGCTGCCGCAACGTCCGGTGCTGGTTCCCGGTACAGTCCGCGACAATCTTGCTCTGCTCGGCGACCTGACTGACGTCGATAACGCCTGTGCCACAGCAGGATTCGATGCGGTGCTGGCCGATCTGCCGCACGGGATGGAGACGTTACTCGGCCGCGATGGCGTCGGGCTGTCGCTGGGGCAACGACAACGATTGGCTCTGGCCCGAGCGCTCGGATCAGCCGCGTCCGTGCTGCTGCTCGACGAACCCACCGCACACCTGGACGACCGCACCGAGGACCGGGTGCTACGGGCCATTGTCGAGCGCGCCCGAGCCGGTGCGACCGTGGTGGTCGTCGCCCATCGGGAGCGAGTCGTCGCCATCGGCGACAGGATCGTCGAGGTCACCGCCGACAGTCAGGTGGACTATGCGCCGGTCTGACGCCCTATTCGCCGCCTCCGACCTACTGCGTCCCCAGCTACCGCGCATACTGGCCGCCATCGCACTTGGCGTGCTGTCGCTGGGCAGCGCCCTAGCGTTGGCCGGCGTCTCGGCGTGGCTGATCATGCGCGCCTGGCAGATGCCGCCCGTGCTCGATCTATCGGTCGCGGTCGTGGCGGTTCGGACGTTCGCGATTTCGCGCGGCGTGCTGAACTACTGCGAGCGACTGGCAACCCACGACACCGCGTTGCGTGCGGCCAGCGCGGCGCGCGCGCGGATCTATCATCGGCTGGCGACCGGGCCGACAGCCGCCGCCGTCCGATTCCACAGCGGTGACTTGGTGGCCCGAGTCGGCGCCGACGTTGACGCATTGGCTGACGTGCTGGTGCGCGCCGTAGTTCCGATCGGCGTCGCCGCGGTGCTGGCGGCGGCGGCGACAGTGGTTGTCGGCGTCATATCGCTGCCGGCCGCCGTCGTACTGGCGCTCTGTCTACTCATAGCCGGAGTTATCGCGCCGCGCCTTGCCGCCCACGCCGCGGCAAAGCAGGAAGCCCTTGCCAGCCAACATCATTCCGAACGCGACACAGCGGCATTACTCGCACTCGAACATGCACCCGAACTACGTGTCGCTGGGTGCCTGACCGAGGTCATCGCCGAATCGAAAAGTCGGCAATGCGCTTGGGGTGCAGCGCTCGACGCCGCGGCCAAACCGGCAGCTATCGCCGAGGCCATGCCAACCGCGGCCATCGGCGTCAGCGTGCTCGGCGCGGTGGTAGCCGGGATAGCGATGGCACCTACGGTCGCACCGACGACATTGGGCGTCCTGATGTTGTTGCCGCTCTCCGCATTTGAGGCGACGAGCGCCCTGCCGGCGGCGGCCGTCCAGTTGACCCGATCGCGGATCGCGGCGCGCCGCCTGCTGGAGTTGGCTCCGGCGGACGTCAGCGCGAAAACCGCGGTAGCACCCGCGTGCCACGCAGTCACGGGCAGGTTATCTGCCGATGTGTGTTCCGGTCGCTCGGAAGCCCAGTCACACCACGCAACTATCGATCTGCCGCCCGGTGCGCGGTTGGCCGTCACGGGCACCAGCGGCTCCGGAAAGACAACGCTGCTGATGACCCTGGCCGGCTTGCTGCCGCCGCTACGCGGACAGGTAATGGTGGACGGAACCGACCTCAACGACTTCGATGAAGCCGAACTGCGCAACGCTGCAACATTTTTCGCTGAGGATGCGCATATTTTCGCCACCACGGTCCGAGACAACTTGCTGGTCGCCCGCGGCGATTGTGAAGATGGCGAACTCACCGACGTCCTGGACGCCGTCGGCCTCGGCGGCTGGCTGGCCAGTCTGCCCCTGGGGCTGTCGACGGTCTTGACCGGTGGCGCCCAGGCGGTTTCGGCGGGCCAGCGCAGGCGGCTGTTGCTGGCACGGGCGCTGCTCTCGCCCGCCCGGATCCTGCTGCTCGACGAACCGACCGAACACCTCGATGCGACCGACACCGACATCGTGCTGCGTCATCTGTTGGCCGAGAATGCCGGTTTGATACCCGCTACCAAGACGGTGGTGGTAGCTACTCATCACTTGCCCAACGACATCCGCTGCGCCGAACTAAAGATCACAGGTGTCGACGGCGCGGCATGAACTCCAGCGACAGCAACACGAACATCAACGGAACGACCTGAGTCAACGAGGCCAACGCGTAGCGGCGGGAATCCATCGCGGGAAAATTGCGTACATATCGGGACAACGACCCGAGGGCGAGCAACGGGTCGAGAACATGGATCAGGGCGGAGAACAGCTTCTGTAGGCGGCCCCGCTGGTCGCCGTCGAAAAGCTCGGGAAACGCCGCGAAGGCTAGCGATACCCGTTGTGCCCCTTGTTCTTTAGCCGCAGCGATCATGTCGATGCTGAGCCGTTCGTCGATTCCGTTCGGGGCCCCACGCCGCCGCCACGGCACATCAAGGGACAAGTCGCTGCCACCGCCGGCCGTCGTGAATCGGTCGAAACCCTGTACCTGGCCCGAAGCATCCCTGGCGATGATCAACTGCACGCCGGGATAGCGGCCCTCCAGCACGCCGTCCAGGTTCATACAAAAGCCGCGATCGGTACTGGCCCCTTTGGGTGATGCCAGCAGTACGGTCGACAGTTCCGCTCGCTGCCGATCGTCAAGGTCTTGTTCGGCCACGATTTCGGTGGTGATACCGAAGTTGTGCGTGCGGTTCACTGCCTGACGCAGGTTGCGAAATTTGCGTCCCGCCAGTTCAAAACTGGTCACGTCGACGACAACATCTCGGCCGATGGGGATCGCTCGTAACGATTGGCCGACTACGGCGCGGTCGGTCCACAATCCAAGCCGGCGCTCACTGCAGGCCACCACCACCAGCCGCCAGCCGCGGGTGTGGCACATGGCGATGAAGTCGGCGACCAGCTCGCTAAAGTGCGCCTCGTCCCCGATCGGGTCCCCACCCACTACCGCGAATCCCATCCGGGTTCGGTACGCCAGCGCAGCGGCGCCGTCAGCGCTGAAGTGGTAGCCCCTACCCGCCTGCATGGCGAACGGCGCCAACGGATCCGCCTTGGTGGTGTTGATCAAAGCCCACACGCGAGGCAGGTCTTCGGGCCTCGGATGCGCAGCCGTCGGCCACATCAACACCAGTCCGGAACCGGCGATCAGCACCTCACCAAGCAAATCGAAGAACAGCACGTGCGCGCCCAAACCCACAACCAGGAATGCTCCGGCTGTCATCGCATGCAAGGCCGTCACCGGCCGGCCAAGGAAGATGCCGCGAGCGATCAACGCCACCGCAGCCAAAACCGTGAGCGACCAACCCAATCGGCCGTCGGTCTGCCAATCGCCGTGCCGATAATCGCGGGCAAACAGTGCGATCAGCCAGCATGCCGCGCAAAACACCGCCAGCGCACCAATGCAGCGCGCCCGGAGCGAATCGACGTGGACCACAACGCGTTCGCGAGCGCGATCACCGAGGGACCGCCGTGCGACGCCGACCGATGGCTCTTTCACACTCACCTCCCGATGAGCTGCCACTACCCAAAAACGGTACGCCTAATCACGGCGTTGCTGAGCCGAAATCCGACGTTCCGCAGTGTCTATCGGGGAGGAGTGGGGAAATATTTCAGCACGCCCTCTTGCACCACCGTGGCGATGAGTTGCCCGGAGCGATCGAAGAAGTGCCCGCTGCCCAGCCCGCGTGAATCCGCTGCTGCTGGCGACGACGTCGAATACAGTACCCAGTCATCGAAATTGACCTGCCGGTGAAACCACACCGAGTGGTTGGCCGACGCCGCAAAGATGCGGTCGAAGCCCCACGACAGCCCGTGGGTGGTGATCACCGAGTCCAGCACGGTGGTATCCGAGGAGTACAGCATCGTCGCGGTATGCAACACCGGATCATTGGGCATCGCGCCCCGGGCCTTGAGCCAGACGCGGTTGTAGTCCAGCCGATCGCCCTTGTCCCGCATTACCCAGGCCGGGTCGTTGGTGTATCGCCATTCGATGGGCTGCAGCGCATTGACGAAATGCGGGACGGTCTCCTCATAGCCGCGCAAGAGCTCGCCAATTGGCGGCAGCGTATGCGGCTCGGGCACTCGCGGCGGATCGACGGCGTGCTCAAGTCCGGCGCCCCCGGACGTGTACGAGATCATCGCAGAAGACAACAACGTGCCGTCCTGCACCGCGTCGACGCGCCGATTGGCGAAGCGGCGCTCATCGCGCAGCCGCAGCACGTGGAATTCGATGTCTTTGGTAGTGTCGCCGCCGTTGATGAAATGCACCGACAATGCGCTGGGTGGAAGGTCGTCACGGATCAGCGTGCGGCTGCTCGCGACGAACGATTGCGCTATGAGCAGGCCGCCGAATGTTCGTAGCGGGTTCTTGCTGGGATGCGATCCGATGAACTGGTCGTCGGCCACACGACTGAGATCCAGTACCGCCAGCAATTCGGTGAAATCAGATGCGTTCGGCTCATCGCCCGTCGGCACGGAGCTCTCCTTGGTGCTTGACGTACCTCCCGCGTCCCGTCACGACGACACAGCATAGTCGCGGAACTGACGGTGTCGGGGAGACCAGTTCGGTGGGCGGCCGCCTACTGTACTGGCTTGGCAAGAACCCAAGGTAGCCGTATGCATAGAGCTGCCCTCGGGCTCGGCCCGATTGGGTCCGCGGTTCGGTGTGTCACCCGATACAGCAAATCAGGATCGCGCAAGTGGCGGGCTATGTCGCGGCAAGCAGCATGGTTCGCAACGAGTCGTCGCCGCTAACACATTCACGGGAGTAGGCACACCTCCATCAAGCCGTTGACAGCTGCGGAAGCGGGAAAGCCGACTCGGACTAGATCGGGTCAACCACCGAAATCAACCAACTGCCATCGACTTTGGTCAGTCGTGCAACGCCGCTCGTGGCGGCCTGAACGGGGTCGGGCCGGTCCTGGCTGACCGTGACTTGATTCAGGAAGACCAGGACTTTCGCGGTGTCGGGATGCAATTCGGTGATCGCCGCCCTGCCGACAGACGCGCTGGACTTAACCCCTTTTGCCTGGCGGCCGCCGCGACACGCAGAACAGTCAGCCGGTTTCAGACTGACCGGGAACGACAGACCCAATCAGCGGAACATCCCTCCCATTACTCCAGACGGGATGGCAGGGTGACATCCGTGGCCAATAATTCCCAAGCGATCGCCGACGTCGACCACGACTTCCGTGAAATCAGCACTCCGGCGGGAACTTTGCGTTACTACGATTGCGGCCTCGATGGCGCCCCGGTGGTGCTGTTCCTGCACGGCTCCGGCCCCGGAGTCACCGGGTGGCGCAACTTCCGTGGGGTCCTGCCCACGTTCGCCGAGCACTACCGGTGCTTGATCCTGGAGTTTCCCGGATTCGGCGTCACCGACGACTTCGGAGGCCACCCGATGATCACCGCCCAGGGCGTCGTGGCCCCCTTTCTCGAGGCACTTGGCATCGACACGGTCCGCATCGTCGGCAACTCGATGGGCGGCGGTGTCGGCATCAATTTCGCCATCGAGCATCCGGATCGCATTGACCGCCTGGTGACGATCGGAGGTATCGGTACCAACACGTTCAGCCCCGGACCAAGCGAGGGCATTCGGCTACTGCAGGAATTCACCGAGGACCCCACCCGGCAGCGGCTCGTCGACTGGCTCAAATCGATGGTTTACGACCAGTCCTTGATCACGGACGAACTGGTCGAGGAACGCTGGCAATTGGCAACAGACCCCGAGACGCTGGCCGCCGCGCGCCGCATGTACGGAAAGGCGACCTACGCCGCGATGATGGCAGCGATGAACGCCTCCGATCGGCCGCTGCCATGGGGCGTCATGCACAAGGTGACCGCACCCACCCTGCTGACCTGGGGTCGGGACGATCGCGTGAGTCCCCTTGACATGGCAATCATTCCGATGCGCACCATCCCCAACGCGGAATTGCATGTATTCCCCAACTGCGGGCACTGGGCGATGATCGAAGCCAAAGACGCCTTCGAAAGCACAGTTCTGGCTTTCCTATCCCGCTGAGCCGATCGGCGTCAAGGGGCAGCGTTACCGCGGTGATGTAGCGCGCCTCGTCGGAAGCTAAAAACAGCGTCGAATTGGCCTCATCGACCGGGCCCACCCCGGGCGAAATGCGCTGCTGACGGCGTCGTTCTGGATCACCGGAGTGTCGATTGCCATATCCATCCCTCTTCAGCGCGGCGCCAGCAGGGCGCTAGTGTCCTGAGTCATTAATTCGTTTGCAGTAGTTGGCGACTGATTCGAGGATCTGGTCGGCGGTCTTGGTCCAGACGTAGGGCTTGGGATCGTCGTTCCAGTGCTCGATCCAGGCGCGGATGTCGGTTGCGACGCCGGACCCAGCCCTCCAACTCGGCGCGTTCATCCTCGGTCAACACGATCTGCGCGGCATGCGGTGACGGCATCACCCATTCTAACAAGAACCCATGAATTAATGACTCAGGACACTAGAACTCAACGTGCACCTCAGGGGTAACCGGTCGGGCCTGGCAGCCAAGGATGAGTCCGTCTGCGCGATCGTGTGGTTCCAAGATGTCGCAGCTGCCCATGTACACCTCGCCTGATGTCAGGGTCGCTACGCAGGAACCGCAATGACCCTCGCGGCACGAGTGCGGCACGTCGATTCCCGCGTCGAGCATCGTGTCCACCAGACTCTGGTCGCGCGGCCAAGGTAGCCGATGCCGCGCTCCGTCCACGTCGACTTCGACCGTGGCTGCTTCGACGCCAGTTTGCACGGCGGCGCATTCTCCGGCTTCCGGCATGCCGCGATTCTGCTCACCTCCTCCGCCGACTTGCGAGTCCGTTTCCGGTGGCCGGGACGCGGACACCCCGACGTCCGGTCACCGGGACGCCCCACCTGACCGGCGCGGGCCACAACTTAACGTAGGCTTCCGTGATCAGTGGCAATGATCGGCGCTCCGGCCAACACGTGGCCTCCGAAGTCGACCAGGCATTGGACTCGGAAATCGACCCCAAAATCGACATCGTGGTCGTCGGTGCCGGCTTCGCCGGCCTCTATGCACTGTACAAGTTGCGGTCCAATGGGTTGACGGTCAGAGTATTCGAGGCCGGACCCGACGTCGGCGGCACCTGGTATTTCAACCGGTACCCCGGGGCCCGCTGCGACGTCGAAAGCGTGGACTACTGCTATTCCTTCTCCGAAGAGCTGCAACAGGAGTGGGACTGGTCGGAAAAATACGCCACCCAGGACGAGATCCTGCGCTACATCAACTGGGTGGCCGACAGACTGGATCTGCGCCGTGACATCACCTTTGACACCCGAGTGACCTCCGCGATCCTCGACGAACATAATCTGCGCTGGACGGTGACCACCGATGCAGGAGAACGAGTCACCGCCCGCTTCTGCTTGATGGCAACCGGCCCGTTGTCGGCGGCATTGACCCCGCCGTTTCCCGGACTGGACACGTTCGCAGGCGACCTGTACCACACCGCCGCGTGGCCACACGAGCCGGTGGACTTCTCCGACAAGCGGGTGGCCGTCATCGGGACGGGCTCCTCAGGCATCCAGTCGATTCCGATCATCGCCGAGCAGGCGTCACATCTGTACGTTTTCCAGCGCACCCCGAATTACAGTGTGCCCGCTGGCAACCGGCCGCTCACCGACGCGGACCGCGCCGCGGTGAAAGCCAACTACGCCGAACGCCGGCGCTTGTCGTGGCGCAGCGGGGGCGGCTCACCCCACATCCCCCACCCGAAGCTGACCATGGAGGCCACACCCGAGGAGCGGCGCGAAGCGTTCGAGACGCGCTGGGATCTGGGCGGAGTGCTGTTCTCCAAGACCTTCACCGACCAAATGATCGATCCGGCTGCCAACGAAGAGGCCCGCAAGTTCTACGAGGAGAAGGTCCGCGC
Source organism: Mycobacterium simulans (assembly GCF_900232995.1). Lineage (GTDB taxonomy): Bacteria > Actinomycetota > Actinomycetes > Mycobacteriales > Mycobacteriaceae > Mycobacterium > Mycobacterium simulans. The sequence goes on along the minus strand of NZ_OCVX01000007.1, from coordinate 459,417 downwards.
AGTCGTCGACGACCCGGCGGTAGCAGATCTGCTGATCCCCAACGACCACCCGATCGGCACCAAGCGAATCTGCACCGACACCAACTACTTCCAGACGTTCAACCGTCCGAATGTAAAGCTGGTCAGCGTGCGTAACACGCCGATCGTCTCTGTCGACGCCACCGGGATCAGCACCACCGACACCCATTACGACCTCGACGCGATCGTGCTCGCAACCGGTTTCGACGCGATGACCGGCGCACTGGCCAAGGTGGCCATCGTCGGCCGGAAACGCGCTCGGCTGCACGACAACTGGCGCGATGGGCCGCGCACCTACCTGGGTCTGGGTGTCGACGGCTTCCCCAACCTGTTCGTCGTTTGTGGCCCGGGCGCTCCCGCGGTGCTGGCCAATATGGTGTTGCACGCCGAGGCGCACGTGAATTGGATAGCCGATTGCATCGGCTATCTCGACGAGCATGGTTATGCCGCGATTGAGGCCACCACGGATGCCGTCGACGACTGGGTCGACGAGTGCGCCCATCGGGCCGATGCGACCCTGTTCACCAAGGCCGATTCGTGGTACCTCGGCGCCAACGTGCCCGGAAAGCCCCGGGTGTTCATGCTGTTCCTCGGCGGATTCGGGGTCTACCTCAACATCTGCAACGAAGTCGCCGACGCCGGGTACAAAGGCTTCTCGCTGATCAAAACGCCGTGATGTCGAGCCTGCACGGTCACGTCGTCCCAGCGGCGGCGGTGTTCCTGGCCTTCGACCAAGCCCGCTACCTCACCGACATCCAGTTGATCGTCGACGCCGGCCTGAGTGCGAAAGCGTAGGGAATGACCTCATGGGCGTGTATACCGTCACCGGATCGGCCTCTGGAATGGGACACGCCGTCGCGGAAAAGCTCAGGGCCGCCGGCCACCGCGTGATCGGCGTCGACATCAAGGACGCCGATGTTGTCGCTGTCTGTCAACTCCCGAAGGTCGCGCAGGCGCCTGCGACGCGGTATCCGCTGCCAGTGCTGGCTACCTGGACGGAGCGGTGTTGGCCGCTGGCGTCGGCCCGACCGGCGGCGCGGCTAACGCGGAACGGATCCTGGCGGTGAATTTTCTTGGCGTAGTCGAGTTGGCGGAGGCCTGGCTACCGGCACTCGCGGCTGCCGGAAATGCGAAAGTTGTTGTGGTCGGCAGTAACTCCACAACGACAATGCCAGCGGTGCCGAAGCGCGCGGTGCGGGCATTGTTGGATCGCGACGTCGCGGCCGCTGGCCGGGCGGTCCGACTGTACCGTTCGGTGGCCCCCTCGATGGCCTACGGCGCGTCGAAGATCGCCGTCTCACGATGGGTACGACGCACCGCGGTAACACCGGAATGGGCCGGCGCGGGCATCCGGCTAAACGCGATCGCCCCCGGAGCGATCATGACGCCGCTGTTGGCGCAGCAGTTGGCGACTCCACGTGCCGCCAAGGCGGTGCACTCCTTCCCGGTACCGGTCGGCGGCTTCGGCGACCCCGTACAGCTCGCGGACTGGATAGTCTTCATGTTGTCAGATGCGGCCGATTTCCTTTGCGGCAGTGTAGTTTTCGTTGATGGTGGCACGGACGCGTACTTCCGTGCCGACGATTCGCCCCGGCAAGTGCCGACAGCGCAGCTGGTGCGTTACCTGTGGCGCCTGGTGGCATTTCACCGTCGGAGGTCGGGTCGGTAGCGGCAAGCACGGTCCGCATTTCCGCCCGCTCACCGGGATCGCCGGCAGGACTGGGTGCGGACTGCGGTACACCAGACGCAAGCCCACACACGTAAGGAAAAAAAGGATGAGCGATCGGGTACTCGATCGGGTGTTCGACATGGCCGACCAGCTGCGCGAGCAGGGCGCCGAGGCCGAGAGAATTGGCCGTCTCACCGACGACAGCGTCAAGATGATGCGGACAGCCGGCCTGATCCGGCTGCTACAGCCCAAGAGCCATGGCGGGCTTGAGGTTCATCCCCGCGAGTTCGCCGAGACGACGATGGCCACGGCGGCACTGGACCCCGCCGCCGGCTGGATCGTCGGGGTGGTGGGCGTGCACCCGTATCAGCTGACGTATGCCGACCCGAAGGTGGCCGACGAGATCTGGGCCGACGACGTTGACACCTGGGTCGCCTCCCCGTATGCGCCACAAGGTGTTGCCAAGCCCGTCGACGGTGGCTACATCTTCAACGGACGCTGGCAGTTCAGCTCGGGTACCGACCACTGCGACTGGATCATCCTGGGTGCGATGCTCGGGAACGGTGAAGGCAAACCCCTGATGCCGCCACAGATGCTGCACATGATCCTGCCCCGCAAGGACTACCAGATCGTCGATGACTCGTGGGATGTCGTGGGGCTGCGCGGAACCGGCTCAAAAGACATCATCGTCGAGGACGCATTCGTCCCGGCATACCGGACGATGGACGCTACGAAGGTGATGGACGGGACCGCTCAGCGCGAAGCCGGCATGACCGAGCCGCTGTACCTGATGCCGTGGTCGACCATGTTCCCCCTGGGTATCTCCTCGGCCACAATCGGTATCGCCGAGGGAGCGCTGGCCGCGCACCTGGACTACCAGCGGGAGCGCGTCGGCGCCACCGGAACCGCGATCAAGGACGACCCGTACGTGATGTATGCCATCGGCGAAGCCGCCGCCGACATCAACGCGGCCCGCCAGGAACTGTTGGCCAACACCGACCGCATTTACGACATGGTCGCAGCCGGTAAGGAGGTTTCATTCGACGACCGTGCGGCCGGCCGCCGCACGCAGATTCGTGCGGTTTGGCGCGCCGTGTCAGCGGTCGACGAGATCTTCGCCCGCTCGGGCGGCAATGCGGCGCGGATGGACAAACCGCTGCAACGGTATTGGCGCGATGTGCACGTCGGCCAAATGCACGCCATCCATGTCCCGGGCACGGTGTTTCACGCGTCGTCGCTGAGCTCGCTCGGCATCGATCCACAGGGTCCGCTGCGCGCGATGATCTAGGAGTACCCATGAGCGACCTGAAATGCCTCGGCTACATCACCGTTTCCACCAACGACATCGACCGCTGGCGGCATTTCGCCTTCGGTGTGCTGGGTTTCGCCGAGGGTAAGGGCCCCGATCAGTCCGCGCTGTATCTGCGGATGGACGAACGCGCGGCCCGGATCATCGTCGTGCCCGGCGAGACGGACCGGGTGCTGGCCGTCGGCTGGGAGGTGCGCGACCACACAGCCCTGGAGCGGGTCAAGACGACGCTGGACGGCGCCGGGGTGCCGTTCAAGCAGCTGTCTCTGCACGAGGCTGACACCCGGCGCGTAGAGGAGGTGATCAGCTTCGATGACCCGACCGGAACCACGCTCGAGGTGTTCCACGGCGCGGTGCTCGACCACAGCCCGGTGATCACCCCGTTCGGGGCGAAATTCGTAACGGGCGACCAGGGATTGGGTCATGTCGTGGTCCCGGCCACGGATCCCAACGGACTATTCGGCTTCTATACCGAGGTACTCGGCTTCCGTTCCCGCGGCGCCTTCCGGGTACCGGTGCCGCCAGAGTTCGCGCCGGTACGGGTGCGTTTTCTCGGCATCAACGAGCGCCACCACAGCCTGGCGATCTGCCCGGCCGCGCATCTGCGCGCCCCTGGCCTCGTCCATGTCATGGTGGAGGTCGACAAGCTGGACGCGGTAGGTCAGGCACTGGACCGGGTGAACGCCGACGGCTTCCAGCTGTCGTCCAACCTGGGGCGCCACACCAACGACAAGATGGTGTCGTTCTACGTCCGGGCCCCCGGTGACTGGGACATCGAATTCGGCACCGGCGGTATTCGGGTCGACGAAACTTATTACACCGCAGAGGAAATCACCGCTGACAGCTACTGGGGCCACCAGTGGGTCACCGATCTGCCCGCGGCGATGCGGCCGTGATACTCAACTACGACGTAACACACCCGTCCCGGCGACATCGATCAGCGCAAGGGACCATGGGCGGCGTACCTCAACGTCGCCATGGGCCCCGATGCCGACGAGCACTGGATCGTTGACTGCTGCCCGGCGCAGTGCTTGCGGCCGATCGGTTCCCCGATCGCCGCTATCGACGTGCGGGAGAGCACCGGCGGCTTCACCCTGAGTGGGCTGCGCACCTCGGTGGATGCGGAAGTCCTGCATGTCGACGGTGAGCCCGCGTGGGGCTACGCCGGCGGCATCTCGCTCCGGGACGGCAGCTGCTACGGCCGTCGGCCGGAAGGTTGTCAGGCCGCGGGTAAATCAGGCTGGCCTGCGTTAATTCCGCAAATCGACGTTTGGCGCACCCGTTTTCAGGTGTGCCCTACGTCGTTTTTCTCTTGGTGTGTGACAACAGCCACAGAATATGCTACAAACAGTCATATTCCTATTAGGAACATCGCACGACCCGAGTTTGGGAGGACCGCTGTCAATGACCGCCGTCGCCACCGCCGAACCAACCACCCCCAGCGCCGTGATCGACCGCATCTCACTGGTTCTGGATGCTTTTGACGGACCAGGACGACTCACGCTAGCCCAGATAGTGCGCCGCACCGGACTCCCCCGGTCGTCCGCGCACCGGATGCTCGAGCGCCTGGTGCAGCTGCGCTGGTTGCGCCGCAGCGGTCGCGACTACGAACTCGGCATGCGGTTGGTTGAGCTGGGTTCGCTGGCCGTGCACCAGGACCGGCTCGTGCGAGCCGCTAGGTCGATGCTCGGCGAATTGCACCGCACGACGGGACTCGTCGTACACCTCGCGGTCCTGGACGGATCCGACGTCGTGTACCTCGACAAGGTCGGTGACCGCATGATCGCCGCGATCCCCACCCGGGTCGGCGGCCGCCAGCGCGCGCATTGCGCCGCAGTCGGCAAGGCGATTCTGGCCTACAACGACGACCACGACCCGATAGACCTGACCGCACGCAAGACCAAATACTCGATCAGTACCCCGGCCCAGCTCACCGCCGAACTGGCCAAGGTCCGCGCCCACGGTGTGGCCTTCGACCGTGAAGAGTCCGTACCCGGATTCGGTTGCGTCGCCGCGCCTGTCGGTGACCCGGGCGAGGCCGTCGCCGCGTTGTCGGTCTGCGGGCCGATGAACCGGATGATGTTTGACCAGCGGCTCGCCGCCCCGGTCCGAATGACCGCGATGGGCATTTGGCGCAATATCGAGGTCGGCCCACGGCGGGTCGCCCCGACACTGCAGCAGATCCGCCCGCTGCGCCCCGGACCGGGCGCGCGACGCAACGCTCATTCCGGAGCCGTTCTGGAATACGCGTGATATCGGATCCAGCGCAGGTCTGAAATACCATGCTGGCTGGTCTATTTGGTGCGAAGCATCAATCAAATGAACCAGCAGCGGTATCAGCAGAGCCGCCGCCTGCGCTCACGCTGAGTCGGTCTTGACAGGTGAGCCTCGATCCGCAGATCGCCGGGCTGATCCAACAATTGGACAGCGGATTTCCGCCCGTCCACGAGATGACCGGCGCCGAAGCCAGGGCGCTGATCCAGTCCAGGTTGGTGCCTGCGGCCCGGTCCGAATCCGTCGGAATAGTCACCGACCGCACCATCGCCGGCGCTGAAGTCCCCGTTCCGGTGCGCGTGTACCGGCCCGACGCCGCGGGGCCACTGCCGATCCTGGTCTACGCGCATGGTGGTGGATTCGTTTTCTGCAACCTGGACAGCCACGATGGCCTGTGCCGCAACCTCGCGAATCTCGTTCCAGCCGTGGTTGTTTCGGTAGCCTACAGATTGGCGCCGGAGAATTCCTGGCCGGCCGCCGCCGAAGACGTCTACGCGGTGGCGTGCTGGGCGTCCGACCACGCCGCCGCCCTCGGCGGCGACACGCGGCGCCTCGCCGTCGGCGGGGACAGCGCGGGCGGCAACCTCGCGGCGGGTACTGCATTGATGGCCCGTGACCGCGGCGGGCCCGCACTGGCCGGTCAGTTGCTGCTGTACCCGATGATCGCCGCCGACTTCGATACCGCGTCTTATCGACTGTACGGTCAGGGCTACTACAACCCCAAGCCCGCGCTGCAATGGTACTGGGACTGCTATGTACCCGCGGCCGACGACCGGCTGCACCCGTACGCCTCGCCCCTGCGCGCCGACTTGCGTGCAATGCCACCCGCAGTCGTGGTGATCGCGGGGCATGATCCGCTGCGCGACGAGGGATTGGCCTTCGACGCGGCGCTCGAGGCGGCCGGTGTGTCGACCGTACTGCTGCCCTACGAAGGGGGCATCCACGGCTTCATGACCATGCCGATACTCGACCTCGCGCACCGTGCACGTAAGGCGGCGTCCGCGGCGCTAGCCGATCTGCTGCTACGGTAAGGCGGCCTCACTTCCCCACCGTCACCCCACCCCTCGGGGCATGTCAACCGCGACTCCCAGTGGCCGGGATTGCCCGGGCCCGACATCCACTTCGGCGCCTAGCCTTGGGCACATGGTTAACGGTGAGCTCTTCGTCATCGACCGTGTAGTCACCCGCCCCGGCTGCGCCAGAAGATTCGTCGACACCTATCTCGCCGAGTACGCGCCGGGAGCACGCGAGCGCGGCATGACCCTGCGCGATGTTCTCGTCAGTCCACCGATCTGGTTCGACGACGAGGTCAACACGATCACCATGACCTGGATGCTGCCCAGCGCGCAGGCCTGGTGGGAGATGACCTGGAAGGGCAGGCCCGATGCCGCCCTGGGCCAATGGTGGTCGCGGATAGACGAATTGGTCGCGGAGCGGTCCCGGTCTGTCGCGGCGGCGGCCCACGACGTCGAGGGTCTCTGCGATGTATAGCGTGACACGGTTACTCGACGTTGCCGAAGGCGATCGCGACCGGGTCCTTGGTGAGTTGCGTGCTGCTGCTTCCGCAGTCGGCGCGCTGCGCTGGGTGGTCAAACCGACGTTGCCCGGATCGCGAAACGGCGGTGACATTCTGATACACCTGCGCTTTGCCTCAGCAGATCACTGGCACTGTGCGGCAGCAATATTCACCGCAGTCCTCGACAACTCCGCGGTGACCCGGGTCAACGGCGCGAGCTATCCGGGTGAGCCGGTCCGCTGTAACGCTGCCTCGGGCACGGTGTATCGGGCGCTGCTGTTTCGGGTACTGCCCGAGACCGACGCCGCCACCGTCGCATGCTTCGAGCGGGAATTGTCGCTAATGCCGCGTTATGTCGCTACGATCCGCGCTTGGCAGCTGAGCCGAGTGACCGAGGCCGTCGGCGACAACGCGTGGAGCCATGTGTTCGAGCAGGAGTTCTCTGACGTCGAGGGGCTGATGGGGCCCTACGTAATGCACCCGATCCACTGGGCCGTGGTGGACCGTTGGTTCGACCCGGAGACCCCCGATGTGATCATCCGCGACCGCGTCTGCCACAGCTTCTGCACAATGGACGATCCTGTCCTGAGCTGATCCTCAAACCGCACCCTCTCCTCGCGATCAGACATAGAAGCGCATCATCGGCGGTTAATCCATGCGATTCTGTGTCTGCTCGCGCCAGGTTATAGACCGGCGCGCAGGATGTTCGGGTTGGCCGTGTCAGGCGGCTTGAGCGGCGGCAGTAGCTGCGTGCCGTCCAGGGTGTGTACCGGCAACCGCTGTGACCACGGATAGTGCAGGCTGAACGCGACCAGCCCGGTACGTTCGGCGGCGGGAAGGTGGCACATCGCCAGCACCGTCGCGGCCAGGTATTCCACTGGTTCGGTGGGAAAGGTGTCCGGAATCAGTTGCGCCGCACCGGGTGTACGTACCGCCGTCGACGGTCCGACACAGTTGACCGCGATGTTGGCGTCGAGCAGCTCGGCCGCCACGCCCTGGGTGAAGCGGTGCAGCGCGGCCTTCGTCGACGCATAGATCACGTCACCTGCGGTCTTGTTGTACTCGCGGTACGGCCGTACCGGGGCCACCCCGGTGACAGAACCGATGTTGACGATCCAGCCTGCGCCTTGTTTGCGCATATGCGGCACAGCGGCTTTCGTCAAGACGAAGGGGATACGCAGATAATGCTCGAGTGTGCGATCGAATCCCTCTAGGCTCATGTTCTCGACCAGCGAGTAGTCCGCGAAGCCGGCGTTGTTGACCAGGATATCGATACGGCCGGTGCGGTCGAGCACCTCGTCCACCAGCCCGTCGCGCTGCTCGGCATCCTCCAGATCGGCCGCGAGGCCGACTGCCTGTCCACCCGCGGCCTCGATGAGTTCAATCGTCTCGCCGATCGTGCCGGGCAGGACGGACGCCGCACCGGCCCGCGTCGAGGAGGACGGTGTCCGCGAGCGGGCGGTAACGACTACGGTGGCGCCCTCGGCGGCCAGCCGCTGCGCAATCGCCCGGCCGATTCCGCGGCTGCTGCCCGTGACCAAAGCCGTTTTGCCGGAAAGTAACTGACTCATCGCAGCTCGAAGTCGGCCGTGATCGGCGTTCGGTGCGCATGCCACATCTCGACCAGGCGGTAAGGGAACGCGGTGACGATGCGTCCCCCGCCGGACCGGTAATACGTATGGGCCGACGGGGTGTGGCACCACACGGTGCCGGCCATGGTCGCGTCGATGTCGGCGACGTAGTTATCGTAGGCGCGCTGCGTCACTTCCATGACGGATGCCTCGCGCAGCGCCATCAGCTGCAGGCATTCCATGAGGTAGTGCACCATCACTTCGACACCGAAGTTGTGGCCGGCACCGTGTCCTGGGCTGTAGTTGGGCGCCGACGAGATGAACAGGTTCGGGAACCCGGGAACCGTTCCACCCCGGTAGGCACGTGGGATGTCGCCCCACTCGTCGGCCAGCTTCTTGCCGTCGCGACCCCGAATATCCACGGTGGATAGGAAATCCAGGTGGTAGCCGGTGGCGTAGATGATGAGGTCGAGGTCGATCTGACGACCGTCGGCCGTCACGATTCCGGCCCGGTTGATCTTGGCCGGCTCGCTGGCCTCGACGTCGACGTGGTCGCGCGCCAACGCCGCGTAGTACCCCCCGGGATCGCGGATGATCCGCTTACCGTAGGGCGCGAAGTCCGGCGTGACCTTGCGAGCCAGTTCACTGCCGGCACCGAAGACTCGATTGATGTAGTCCAGGCACATCTGCAACAGCACGTCGTTCGCAGGCGAGATCGACAAGTGCTCCGCCGCCCACTGGGGGTCATGCAGGATGACCGGATAGTTGTTGTCCGCTGTGCCCCAAAACGATTTGAGCCGAACCCAATTGGCGTAGTACGGCAGATGAGTGCCCAGCCATCGCTGGTAGTCGGGAACATCGTCGGACAGGCGCCGCCGCGGCGCCACCCAGTGCGGCTGGCGCTGGAACACCGTCATATGCGCCACCTGGTTCACACATGCGTCGACGATCTGGACCGCGGTGCAGCCCGCCCCAATGACGGCGACCCGCTTCCCTGTCAGATCCAAATCGGGATCCCATTGCGCCGAATGGATTTCGACTCCCGAGAACGTTCCCGCCCCGGGCAGCGCGGGCCAGCGTGGCCGATTGAGATAACCGACGGCCGGGATGACGACGTTGGCGTAGCTGACGTCGTGGGTGCCGTCGGGTCCCGTCGCGTGAATCTGCCACTGGTTACGCTGGTCGTGCCACCACAGCGCTTCGACCTCAGTGCCGAACCGGGTGTGCTTGCGCAGAGCGTTCTTGTCCGCCACCGACACAAGGTAGCGCTGGTACTCCCTGCCCTGCGGGTAATAGCTCGACCAATCGCCGTTGATGTCGCGCGACAGCGAGTAGTACGCCGACGGGGTGTCTACGCCGATACCAGGATAGGTGGTGGTGTACCAGGTGCCGCCGACCTCGTCGTTTCGGTCGAATATCTGGAAGTCGATCCCGGCGGCGGCCATCTCCAGCGCGACGGTCAGCCCGGCGATACCCGCCCCGATGATCGCGACCCGGAAGCCGGCGGGCAGCTTGGCCGTGCGCGGCAGCACAGGTTGCGACGGCTGGAATCCGCCCTGTTCCAGCAGCAGCCCCAGGTACTCCGTGCCGACAGCGCCCCCGAGTGCTACGGGCGCGATTCGCGCGAACAGATCGGTGTCGTCTGCGGGTAGGGCGGTGGCGGGCCGAGGCGACTGCAGCGCCGCAACCACCGCGTCGGCCAGTGCCGCCAGCGTCTCGGGATCGGTGACTCCGGCCTGCTCGGGCGGGTCGGGCAGGTAGCTGATCTTCGGGGCAAAGCGGTCGACCACTAAGGGGTCGCCGGTCAGCTGTGCCAGTACAGCCACCAGGATTCCGGGGTCTGCCTGACGTAGGTTGATCCGGAGTTGGTCGGGATCCACGTTCGCGCGTCCGGTGGTGTCAGTCGTCACGGATGCGCCACTGCTCATGACAAACGAGTATCGTGGCCCTCGGCCGCCGCGTGCTGGCGCTTGTCTACTCAGCGGGACACCCCCAAGCCGATATCGGGTCGTCGCGCCTACCGTGACGTACATGCAACGGGTGCAGCATGACACAGCTTGACGATTTCGACGCGGTGGTCGCCCAGGCTCGAAGTCACACGCTCGGAGACATTCCCCGCCGCTCGGCGCGTCGACAGCCCGACAAGACCGCGATCATCGACCACGACGTCGTCCTGACCTTCGCCGAGTTCGAGCATCTGGTAGACCGGGCCGCGGCCGCATTGCACGACAACGGGTTTCGGCCCGGTGACCGCATTGCACTGCTGTCGCACAACTGCTGGCAGTACGCGGTGCTGGCCTTCGCGACGGCGCGCGCCGCGGTGGTCTTGGTTCCGATCAACTTCATGCTCGCCGCCAAGGAAATCTCCTACATCCTGGGCCACAGTCAGGTCAGCGGGTTCATCGTCGAAGCCACATTGACGCCGACCGCCGAGCAAGCCATGGATCTGGGTGGTGCGGTTTCGACGAAGGTCGCGCTGGCGCCACCCGGGGATGTCGCACCGCCCGGCTGGGAGGACTTCGCGCGGTGGCTGACCACCACCACCACGGCCCCGCGCCCGCACGTCGACGACGACCAGCTGCTGCGAGTGATGTACACCAGCGGAACCGAGTCGCGCCCCAAGGGGGTCATGCACAGTAGCCGCAGCCTGATGTGGAACTACATCAGCACCATCATGGCCGGCGGAATGTCGCACGACGACATCGAGATCCACTCCCTGCCGCTCTACCACTGCGCGCAGTTGGACAATTTCCTGGCCACTGCCATCTACCTCGGCGCCACCAGCATTATTCTGCCCCGGCCGGACCCCGAGTTGGTCCTGCACACCATCGAGCGCTACGCCGTCACAAACTACTTCACTCCCCCAACCGTGTGGATCGCGTTGCTGCGTTCACCGGCCTTCGACAACGTCAATCTGTCGAGCCTGCGCAAGGGGTATTACGGCGCCTCGGCGATGCCGATCGAGGTCCTGACCGAAATCCGGGATCGGCTACCGAATCTGCGATTGTGGAACTTCTACGGCCAGACCGAAATGGCGCCACTGGCATCGGCGCTGGGGCCCGAGGAGCAGGACAAGCATGCCGGCTCAGCGGGGCACCCGGTGGCCAACGTGGAGACCGCGATCCTCGACGATCGGGACAAACCCGTCGCGCCGGGCATCATCGGCGAAATCGCGCACCGCAGCCCACATTTGATGCTGGGCTACCTTGACGACCCGGCGACGACTGCCGAAGCGTTCCGCCACGGGTGGTTTCATTCCGGAGACCTCGGTTACTACGACACGCACGGTCTGCTGTATGTAGTGGATCGCAAGAAGGACATGATCAAGACCGGCGGCGAGAACGTCGCCAGCCGGGAGGTCGAAGAAGTTCTGTACCGGCACAGCGGAATCGAGGAAGTCGCCGTATTCGGCCTGGCGCACCCGGTTTGGGTGGAGGCTGTGGCGGCTGCGGTGGTCGTGCGTGACGGCGTCAGCCTGACCGAGGACGACGTCCTGGTGCACTGCAGGGCGCATCTGGCCGGGTTCAAGGCGCCCAAGCACGTTTTCTTCGTCGATGCACTGCCGAAGAACCCCAGCGGCAAACTGCTCAAACGCACACTGCGTGAGCAGTTCAGCCTCGAATTCACCAGTCACTGAAGGGATAACAGCAGAGATAGCATTCCACTGACCGGACAGAGCCGGTGTAACCGGCGCCACACCGGGGTTGACTCCCAGGCATGAGCAACGACATCAGCCTGCAAGAACTGCAGGAGTTCATCGCCGCCTTCTGGTACCACTACGACGAGGCACACTACGACGAGTTGGCGGCCAGCTTCGCGGAAGATCTGCACTACATCAGCCGCAGTGACTCAGGCGCCAGCCCATTCGAGGAACTGATGTCACCCGAACTGCATGGCCGTGACGGCGTCGTGGAATGGCTGACGGAGCATCGCAAGCAGAGCCCCTATCCGTTGCGCCACCACGCCACCAACGTGCACCGCACGGGCACCGACGGCGACGTCACACACGTACGTTGCTACATCTTGGTCAACCAGGTCGCCAACTTCGTGCCGTTCGCCGTGTCCAGCGGCGTGGCCGAGCTCGGCGTGCGCCGCGGCGCGAGCGGGCTGGAGTTTGCCAAGATGGACGTCGTTCTCGACACCACCAACTCGGTCCTGCTGTCCGAGCTCACTGCCGACAGCGCCGCGGGTTCGTGAGCGCACGCGAAACATTCTGTGGCGGCGTCGCCGTCATCACGGGGGCGGGCGCGGGCATTGGTGCGGGGCTGGCGCGATACGCGAGTCGACTGGGCATGACGGTGGTGCTGGCCGATGTCAACGCCGGCGCCGTCACGGCACTTCGCGACGAACTCCACGCAGCCGGCGGCGCGGCGGTCGACGTCGTGTGCGACGTGCGCGATCCCGACGCCGTTCAAGGGCTCGCCGACAAGACCTACCGCGATGTCGGTTCGGTGCGGCTGTTGGTAAACAACGCCGGGGTCGAACAGTTCGGCTATCTGTGGGACACGCCCGTGGCCAACTGGCGGCGCGTCGTCGACATCAACGTCAGTGGAGTCTTCTATGGCGTGCGGGCCTTTCTGCCCAAGATGATGGCCACCGACGAGCACGCCTGGGTGTGGAATCTCTCGTCGGTCGGTGGGGTCGTGGCGATTCCGTTGCAGGCGTCCTACATTGCCAGCAAGCACGCCGTGCTCGCGTTGACCGAGTGCCTGCATTTGGATGTTCAGTTAGCCGGACATGACCACCACATTCACATCCAGGCGGTGCTGCCCGGAGCGGTGGTGTCCGACATCTTCGAGTCGGCCGGCGGCGTCGACAATTCCGTTGCCACGGACGCTGCTGCCGCCGATGCGCAGCGCTCGGCCATGCTCGACATCAAGGCGGCGGCAATGGATCCGCTGGCGGCTGCCGAGATGATTTTCGATCAGGCCACCGAGGGCCGCTTTTACCTGCTGACCCAGCCGGAGCAGGTGAGTTCGGCGATGACCGAACGGGCGAATGTGCTTGCATCGCAACGACCTCCAATACTGCGCCGCAGCCGTTTCGACCCCGCTCAGCAATGACGCCGTCGTCGGAACCCACGCTTGACCCAGATGCCGCTGCGCGGATCGCTTCGTTCGGCGACGTCCCGCCGATGCGCCAACGTGGCCTGGCCGCGTTGCGCGCCGCGATCGAGTCCGCACCCCCGCCCGACGACATGCCGCCAATGGCCGCGATTAGCGACGCCGTCATTGCCGGGACGGATGGGCCGCTGGGGGTGCGGATCTACTGCCCCATAAGCGAATCCGCACAGCCGGTGCTGGTGTACTTTCACGGCGGCGGGTTGATCATGGGGTCCAACCACTCGTTCGAGCCGCTGGCGCGTGCCTTGGCCGCAGCCTGCCAAGCCACACTGGTGGCCGTCGACTACCGGTTGGCCCCGGAGTCGTCACCGCCCGCACAGTTCGACGACGCCTACGCCGCGACCAAGTGGGTGTCGCGCAACGCGAACAACCTCGGGGTGGACGCCGACCGCCTTGCGGTGGTCGGCGACAGCGCCGGCGGTTCGCTGGCCGCGGCGGTTGCCCTGGCCGCCCGCGATCGGGGTGGTCCGGCGATCTCGACGCAGGTGCTGCTGTATCCAGGTCTGGATCGCGATATGACCGCTCCGTCCATCGTCGCACTCGCCAATGCACCGTTGCTCAGCCGCGACGACATCGACTACATGCACGCGCTCGCCGACGGCGAAACAGGCGGACCCACCATCCCTTACTTGGTTCCCGCCTATGCCTCCGACCTGACCGGATTACCACCGGCAATCGTGGTGACCGCGGGCTGTGACCCGATCCGCGACTGGGGCGAACGCTACGCCGAGCGGCTACGGCATGCCGGCGTGCAAACCACCATCACCCGCTGTCCGGGGGTGTACCACGGCTTCCTCATGCGATCCGACGCGACCGCGCGCGGTCGGCTCGCCATCGCTGAGATCGGAGGATTGATGCGGGCCAAGTTCGCCAATCCGCTGCTGTTTTGACGTCCCGATGACCGGACAGCAAGCAACCGCCGCGCGGTGACGCTGCGCACAATCACATTCGTCTGCGGAGATACAGAACCTGATAAAGGAGACAGCTGATGCTCACCGACGAGCGGCGGATGGAGCTTTCCGATGTGCTGCGGCCGGTCGCACCGCCGCGAGAAATCGACAATGTCTATACCGATGATCAGCGTGAGCGTCTGCTTGACGTCGTGCGCACCGAAGGCCCCTGGAAGCTGATCATCGCCCAACACTTCGCCTCTGCCGACGAACTGATCGCCACCATGAGCGGCCTGTTCCCCGAAGGATTCACCCCGTCACTGGACCTGTTCCTCACCCCGACATTCCGCGGCTACCTGGCCAATTACGGCGCGGTGCTCTATCCGCAGCTGCATGACTGTTTCTACAACGCGCGGTTCTTGCAGATGGCCAAGAGCTATTGGAGCGCGGAGTACGCCAAGCCGCAGCTGATGCTGTTCAACATCAACGGGCCGTGCGCTAACCGCGATCCTGGACACCTGGATTCGCCCAGCTTCCGCGGCGTGCGGCACGAGAACGCGCCGACGTGGCTGTGCAGCGTGATGGGCAAGTCGGGTTTGTTCAACGACTACCTGATCAAGATGGCACAGGTCATCACCTGGTTCTCACTCGACGCCGGCAGCGGCTTTACCTACTGGCCCGACGGTCCGCTCAAGACGCCAAAACGGGTGCTGCCGCCGATCAACAACCGCGGCGTAGTCGTGCAGAACGAGATGATGGTGCACCGCGGCGAGGCGAACGGACCACTGGACCAACAGATTCCGGCCGACTTGGCATTCGACACGATGTTCACCGGCGATCCCGAGGATCGCGAGCACTGGCTGCTGAAGAACGGTGAGGACGTGATAGCCCGCCATCACACCGACGACCTGCGGTTTCTGGTGCACTGGTCAGCCGAGGTGTTCTCCGACTTCGACGAACTGAAGATGAACATGGAGGGCTCCCACGATCTGACCATCGAAAAGGCCATCGACATCATGGTCGACGATGTCAACACCAGGGGCATCAAACTCGACATACCCAGCGAACCGCTACACGATCCGGCGTTCATCAGCGCGCTCAACGCCGCCTACGATCTGGGCGGACCCTCGGTATACCCCGAGGAGGCGCAGCTCAGCGCGTTTCAGCTGGCGTGAGCGAAAAGGATTGTGCAATGCGGCGTTTCGCTGATCGACGCGCCATCGTCACGGGCGCCGGCTCAGGCATCGGCCAAGCCACCGTCGCCCGGCTACTCGACGAGGGCGCCACCATCGTGGCCTACGACATCTCTACAGTCGGGCTGGCGGCCACCACGGCCGCTGCCGAAGAGGCCGGCACCGCCAAGCGGCTGACCACGGCCGTGCTCGACATCTCGGTAGAGGACGACGTGATCGGTGCGGTCGCGGTGTAGTGGTCAACTTCACGTCAACGTCGGCCAGCTTCGCCCACCCGTACATGGCGGCCTATGCGGCGAGTAAGGGTGGGATCCTCAGCTTCACGCACTCGCTGGCCCTGGAGTACGGTAAGCAGGGTCTGCGAGCCGTCAACATCCAGCCCGGCGGTGTGTCGACCCCACTGGCCAACACCACTTTGGACAAGATGCCCGAGGGCTACGACATCGGCCTGTGGGCCAAGCAGACACCGCTCATCCACGGCAAAACCAGCGAATTCCTCGGCGACACAAGCGCTGTCGCTGCGGTCATCGCGATGGTCGCGTCCGACGACGGTGCGTTCATCACCGGCACCGAGATCCGTATCGACGGAGGCGCACACGCCTGACCTACCGGACTACGCCGGCTCTGGGCGGCCATCGACGATCGCCAGTTCCCCGGCCGCGACGGCGGCTTCGATGGACGCCCGCAAGGCCGAACATGCCAGAAACAATCCACGGTGGTGACCGGCGATCCGGTCGGCTTCGCGACGTTCGGCGCACAGCGCGGACGCCTCGGCGTTCCACTGCACACTGGTCTGATTCCAGCTGCTTTTGCGAGCTAGCACCTGCGCGCCGCAATTGCGGCATGCGACCGGCATCATCGGCATATCGTCGAGGCGGTTGTCGGTCCTGACCGACAAATCCAGCCTCATGGCACTGAGCCCGCCCCTGCGGCGATGTTCGCCTCGACTTCTTTCAGCCACGCTGCATAGGGCCGTGTGGTGTCGAGCTCAAACTCGAAGCGGTCCACCATGTCTGGCTGCACATCGGCGACGTCGACATAGAACTGTTGATACCAGCGACGCAGCTGATAGACCGGGCCGTCCTCCTCCACTAGTAGCGGGTTGTCGATGCGCGCCTTGTTGCGCCAGATCGCGACATCCTGTTCGAAGCCGAGTTTGACGAAGTCACCGAGAGCGATCGCAGTCTCCATGGCCAGGTCGTCGGGCAGGTCTGCCGATTTCTTGACGATGATGCCGTACTGCAGCACAAAGGAATTCGCATCAATCGGATAGTGGCAATTGATGAGTACGGTGTGATGGTCGGCGTGCTCGTAGTGATATGTCAGGTCATCGATCATGAAGGAGGGGCCCCAGTAGGACGCCACCGATGTAGTGCCGAGCATCCGTGCACCTTCGGTGCCGCCAAGATCGGGACGGCCAGCACTGTTCATGTACTGCGTCGCCACATGCCCTTCGAAGATGTTCTTGAAATGCGTGGGCAGCGAGCCGTGGATGTAATAGAAGTGCGCCATGTCGACAACGTTGTCGATGATTTCGCGGCAGTTGGTGTTCACGACGGTGGTGTACCAGTGCCAGTCGGTCCAGTCGTCACTGGTGGCGCCTTCGATGCGCGGGATGGTGACTTCGGGGACAGGCTGGTTGTGTTCGGGGTCGTTCCACACGAACAACATCCCGTCTTGCTCCAGGGTGGTCCACGTGACGGTGCGGGCCAGCCGGGGCGTGCGCTTGGCGTAAGGCACCTGTTTGCACCGACCGTCGCCACCCCAACGCCAGTCGTGGAAAGGGCAAGCGATTGCGTCGCCCTTGACCTCACCGTTCGAGAGGTCACCGCCCATATGGCGACAGTAGCTGTCGAGGACGTTGATCGTGCCGTCACCGCCGCGGAAGACGACAAGCTTCTGCCCGAAAGCATTGACCGCGTGCGGGTTGCCGTCATCGAAATCTCTGATTAGGCCGAGGCAGTGCCAGCCGCGGGCGAATCGCGTCGGCGCTGTCTGTGCTTCAATAAACCGAACTTGGCGGGCGTCGGATTGCGACTCCATACCGACATTCAACCCTCGGTCCGCCCGGTGGAGGTGACTTGTTCCACTGATCAGGATGAGTCTTCCGCCCTCGTGCATCACCGCCCTAACGTTCCCAACGTGACATCGCAAAGCGCGACGATCCCCGCTGGCCTTACTGTCACCGACACCTGTGTCGACCTGCTCGTGGTCGGCTCCGGCACCGGGATGGCAGCTGCGCTGGCCGCCCACGAGTTGGGGCTGTCGGTGTTGATCGTGGAGAAGTCGTCATATGTGGGTGGGTCGACCGCTCGGTCCGGCGGTGCGCTCTGGCTGCCCGCAGGCCCGGTTCTGCAAGAGGCCGGTGCCGGCGACACTGCCGCCAGGGCGGCCACTTATCTGGACTCAGTGGTTGCCGGAACAGCGCCCCGCGAACGATCAGTCGGATTTCTGACGCACCTGCCCGCGACGGTCGACATGCTGCGCCGGGCGACTCCGCTGCGGTTGTTCTGGGCCCGCGACTATTCCGACTACCATCCGGAGGAGCCTGGTGGGAGTGCGGCCGGCCGCACCTGCGAGTGTCGCCCGTTCAACACCTCCGTTCTTGGCGAATACCGCTCCCGGCTACGACCGGGCGTCATGGAAGCCGGCATCCCGGTACCCACGACTGGCGCCGACTACCGCTGGATGAATCTGATGAGTCGGGTTCCGCGCAAAGGAATTCCGACAGTCGCCAAGCGCCTGACCCAGGGTGTCGGAGGCCTGCTGCTGGGCCGGCGCTACGCGGCGGGTGGTCAAGGTTTGACGGCCGGAATATTCGCGGGTGTGCTACGGGCCGGTATCCCGGTGTGGACCGATACCACTCTGCTGCGCCTCACCGGCGACAAAAACCGCGTGCGGGGCGCGATCGTGGAGCACGACGGGTGCACGGTGACGGTCACTGCCCGCCACGGGGTCGTACTGGCCACAGGTGGATTCGACCACAACATGGACTTGCGCTGGAAATTCCAGTCCGAATCGTTGGGCGCCAACCTAAGCCTGGGCGCCGAGACCAATACCGGGGACGGGATACGCGTGGCGCAGGAACTCGGCGCCGGCCTTGATTTGATGGACCAGGCGTGGTGGTTTCCGGCCGTCGCGCCGTTGCCAGGCAAGGCACCCGCGGTGATGCTGGCCGAACGCTCACTGCCCGGCTGTTTGATCGTCGACCAGAATGGTCACCGGTTCGCCAACGAGTCCTCGGACTACATGTCGTTCGGTCAGCGGCTACTCAAGCTGGAGCGGTCCGGCTCTCCCGTCGCAACAATGTGGATCATCTTCGATCAGCACTACCGCAACAGCTATGTCTTTGCCGCCGAACTATTTCCGCGGATGAAGATCCCGCAGCCTTGGTACGACGCGGGCATTGCGGTGCGGGCTGACAGCCTGTCCGCGCTAGGCGAACGAATCGGTGTCCCGGTAGCGGAGTTCAGCCGGACCATGACTCGTTTCAATCAAAATGCCTCTACCGGAACCGATCCCGATTTCGGCCGCGGCCGCAGCGCCTACGACCGCTACTACGGCGACCCCACGATAAAGCCGAATCCCAACCTGCGTCCATTGATAAAAGGGCCGTTCTACGCCGTGAAGTTGGTGCTCAGCGACCTGGGGACCTGCGGTGGCATCAAAGCTGACGAGCGGGCGCGGGTACTGCGCGAGGACGGCAGCGCGATCGCCGGGCTCTATGCCGTTGGTAACACCGCCGCGAATGCATTCGGCGCGACGTACCCGGGCGCGGGCGCAACAATCGCTCAGGGACTCGTCTACGGCTACATTGCTGCCCTGGGGGCGGCCGGGGAGGCGGCCAGTGCCATGGCAAGCGCCGGCTAGCTTAGTCGACCGCGCGCTTGGCTTCGACCTGCTTCTCGACCTCACGCCAGTAGCCCGGCTTGGGGCGCGGTTTGCCGAACCCGCTCTTGGCGGCCTTCTGGATGATGGCGTCGGCCTCGTCGATTTCCTTCATCAGTTCCAGAGCGAACTCGCGCTCGGCGGCGTAGTACTTGGCGGCCCAGCGTAGCGCAATTACCGAGTACGCCCAGGCGGGCTGGGCCTCGGCCCCCTCGGCGTCCTCGACCGCTTTGCGGTGCCGGGCTTCCGCGTATGCCACATGCTCTTGCAGCAGTTCCTTGAGCCGCGTCGGGTTGCTGAGATGTCCGAACGTCACCCGCAGCAGCACGCTGTGCTTGAGCACCGGCGGGTCCACCGGCGCATTATTGGTCCACTCGGTGACCGCGGCCATGCCGGCCGGGGTGATCTTGTAGAGCCGACGGCTGCGGGTGCCCTCGTCACGCTCCACCCGCGACGTGACCAGACCCAGGCCCTCCAACTTCTTCAGCTCCGTGTAGATCTGGCTATAGGACGGGCTCCAGTAGTAAAGGTCGACACTCCAGTCGATCCATTTCTTGAGGTCGTAGCCCGAGACTTCCTCTTCGTAGGACATCATGCCCAGCAACGCCCAACTGGTGGCGGCAAGGGCCGACTTCACCGACTTCTCGCTGGCCGGGTCCGCTTCGGGGTCCACTTCGCCAGACTAGCAACACAAGTCACAACCCCACGTGCTACGACCGCTGGCCGGGACATCGCGTTGCAGCCATCGCCGCACATTTGCACGCTGTTACTTAATGACCTCCCACGAATCACCGAGTCCCAATGCCCAGCGCCGCATCGATGCGCGAGTGCTCGGGCATTTCTGCGCGTCCAGGGGGTGTCGCCTACCAGTCCGTGGCGTCGATATCACCGGATCCTCCATACCTTTCGTGCTATCCAGCGCGGACATCGTCGAGCTGGCCGGCCGTGCGCGACACCGGGTTCCGGGCCAATGGGTTGGCGCCATGCGCCAACGGCGCTCCCGTCCACGATGGCACCCTGGCGACCGTCGAGGCCGTCCTCGCGATGTGCGGCAGCCCAGGCCGAGACCGCTTGCTGTTCTATCGTGGCGGATATGATGGATTCGATTGCAGCAATGCCTGATTCGTCGCCGATATACGAGTCGCTGGCGGCATCAGTCCGACGCTTGATCGACGCGACAATACGCACCGAGGTGGGGCACGATGTCATCGCGTCTGCGGCGGCTGAGATCGACAACGTCACAAGCCAACTCAGTGCGGAGCTGATGCCGGGAACGTTCGGCGAGCGCATCATCGATGATGGGCAGGGACCGGCGTCGGGAAACGTGGTGATCGGAACCCGTAACCCGTCAGCTCCCCCGTTGGTGGTCCACCACGAAAGCGACGGATCGGTGTGGGCGGAATTCACCCTCGGCGCCGCTTACGAAGGCCCACCCGGGCATGTGCACGGCGGCGTCAGCGCCATGATGCTCGACCACGTGCTCGGGGCTACCGCTCACCAGCCGGGTCGGCCCGCATACACCGGCAGCCTGACCCTGCGGTATCACCGGCCTACGCCCCTGCGGCACCCTCTGCGAGCCGAAGCATGGATTGAAAGAACGGAAGGAGTAAAGACTTTCGCGGCCAGCGAGCTGAGTGACGGCTCGGGCGTGACGGTGTCAGCGAAAGGGGTTTTCATTCATCCACGACCATCGGATGACTAAGAGACCGGCGACTTTCCCAGTCACGGTGCTGTCAGGACATCGCTGATACGACCGATTCGGTTGTAACCGGGGCGGTCTCGATGACGCTGGCCGTGTGGCGTTTCCAGCACTGACCTATGCCGATTGGTGCCGGCGCTAATGGATGTAACCCGCGTGCAAAACAAGGCGCAGGAGAGGTGGCGGCCCGTCTAGACGTCGTCCTCGCCGATTCGGTGCACATGGATCAGGTTGGTCGAGCCTACTGTCCCCGGTGGGGCACCGGCGACGATGACCACTAGGTCACCGCGCTTGTAGCGGCCGAGTTCGAGCAGCGACTTGTCGACCTGGCGGATCATGCCGTCGGTGGTATTCATGTGCGGGACGATGAAGGTTTCCGTGCCCCAGGTCATGGCCAGCTGACTGCGTACCTCAGGCAGATCGGTAAAGGCGAGCAGCGGTAGCGGGGTATGCAGGCGGGCCAGGCGCCGCACGGTATCGCCGGATTGAGTGAACGCGACCAAAGCCTTGGCGTCGAGCCGTTCGCCGATGTCGCGCGCGGCGTAGGAGATCACGCCCCGTTTGGTGCGCGGCACATGTGTCAACGGCGGAGCAGCCGTCGAATTCTCCTCAACCGCGCACACGATCCGCGACATAGTCTTGACCGCCAACAGCGGGTATTTCCCTACCGAGGTTTCTCCCGACAACATCAGCGCGTCGGCGCCATCGAGCACGGCGTTGGCGACATCGGAGGCTTCGGCTCGGGTCGGCCGCGAATTTTCGATCATCGAGTCGAGCATCTGGGTTGCCACGATGACGGGCTTGGCGTTTTCCCGGGCCATCTGGATAGCCCGCTTCTGCACCAGCGGCACCTCTTCCAGCGGCAACTCAACACCCAGGTCGCCGCGGGCCACCATAACGGCGTCAAACGCCAGCACGATGGCCTCGAGGTTGTCGATGGCTTCCGGCTTCTCCAGCTTGGCGATTACCGGTACCCGCCGCCCGATCCGATCCATCACCTCGTGGACGAGCTCGACATCCGACGGCGAGCGCACGAACGAAAGCGCCACCATGTCGACGCCGAGGTTCACCGCGAATGTGAGGTCCTCGATGTCCTTTTCCGATAAGGCGGGGGCGGTGACGTTCATCCCGGGCAACGAGATGCCCTTGTTGTCGCTGACCGGGCCGCCTTCGACGACGGTGCACAACACGTCGTCGCCGTCGACGGCGTCGACCACCAATCCGATCTTGCCGTCGTCGACGAGAACTCGGTCACCGGCGACCGCATCGCTAGCCAACCTTTTATAGGTGGTGGACACCCTGTCGTGGCTGCCTGGACAGTCGCTGACGGTGATCCGAACCGTTTCGCCGTCGGCCCAATACGTAGGCCCGGTGGCGAAGCGCCCCAGCCTGATTTTCGGGCCCTGCAGATCGGCGAGCACACCGACCGCGCGCCCGGTGGCGTCCGAGGCTGCGCGGACGCGCTCGTAGGCGGCCTTATGATCCTCATAGTTGCCGTGGCTGAAGTTCATTCGGGCGACGTCCATTCCGGCTTCGACGAGCGCCCTGACCAGGTCGTCCTTTTGGGTGGCCGGCCCGAGAGTGCAGACGATCTTTCCGCGTCTAGTCACGACGACAAAGCATAGTCTTGGTTATCTGCCTGCGGCGCGCCTCGCCGGTACCGGCGCATCGAGCGTTGGCGTGCACGCGCACCCAAGATCCCGAAAAGCTCGCGCCGCGAACGCATCCGGAACGCGGCGGCACGAAGACGTACTCGGCTCCACGATGCCGGAAGCCAAAAGCGACGCAAACCACAGTAGACATTCAAAATCTCCTGGTTTGGGCCACCGCTTGCATGGTTACATAGTGCGACATGATCGCACGTCAGCTTGTTCCGTTCGTTGGCCCCGCCTCAGCCGCAGCGTGGGGCCTCAGCGCCGCCGTTCTTCCTGTCTTCGCTATCCCATCCGCGTCCGCCGAGCCGTGCCCCGATGTGGAGGTGGTGTTTGCCCGTGGCACCGGTGAGCCTCCTGGCGTTGGCCCGACCGGGCAGGCATTCATCGACTCCCTTCGTCCACGCGTTGGCGCAAAGTCGTTGGGGGTCTATCCGGTCAACTACCCAGCCAGTGAGGAGTGGGCCACCGGCGTCGACGGTATTAGAGACGCTGGCGCCCATGTGGTTTCCATGGCCGGCAGTTGTCCCAAGACGCAGATGGTGCTCGGCGGCTACTCGCAGGGTGCAGCCGTCATGGGCTTCGTCACTTCCGCTGCCGTTCCGGACGGGGTTGATCCCGCGACCGTACCCAAACCGCTCGCGCCCGATGTGGCCGACCATGTTTCCTCGGTCGTTCTCTTCGGAATGCCCAATGTCCGGGCGATGGAATTCCTTGGCCAGCCTCCAGTCGCTATTGGTCCGATGTATCAGGCGAAGACCATCAAGGTGTGCGCCGCCGAGGACCCAGTGTGCTCTCAAGGCATGAATTTCGCCGCGCACAACGCGTACGCAGATGACGGGGCGATGATCGACCAAGGCGCAGCTTTTGCCGCCAACAGCCTCGGCGGAACTCACTCAGAACGGTCGGTACCAACGGGAATCCGGGGAGGTTACGCAGCACCGTCCAGGCGATCATCGTCACCACGACCGTGATGATTGCGGGCATCGGCAGCGCGGATTGGCCGCGGTAGCGGCGCAGCAAAACCCAGCCGGCCAGCAGGGGGATGCCGACGAGCAAGAAGACATTGTCGTTGAGACTGGCCACTAGGTCGCCATGCAGCAGGTCGTGCATCATCCGCAGGCCACCGCAGGCGGGGCAGTTCCAGCCGGTGAGCAACCTGAATGGACAATGCGGATAAATCGAACTCGTGTCGTGGGGGTCCACGAGGCCGACGTAGCCGAGCCCGCCAGCAAACAGCGCGGCCGACCCAACGGCGGCGTACCGAGCGCGACGACGGCCGTCGCGGCCACAATCCCCCGACGTCTGGGAAGCCCGCTTAGGTTCCATCGCGCAACGGGCGGCCCCAAGGGTCGCTCACTCGGTCGGTCAGTATCAGAAGCGCGTCGATGATGCCCCAGATGACGGCGCCCACTCCGCACGTTAGCCATCCCACGAGCAATTGCGCGATGCCCAGTCCGGTGTGCCCGATGTAGATGCGGCCGATGCCGACGATGCCGATCAGACCGAGCAGCTGCAAGAGGCCGGCGATGGTCTTGGATTTGTCCGAATACGGTTGGCCGCTGACGGGATGACGACCAAACGGTGCCGACGGGTCGAAGTAAGAGCCGGGCGCCGAATATTGCGGATATGACGGATACTGCGGCGGAAACGGCGGCGGAGATGACGAGCTAGAATCTGCAGCGTTCCCCCACGGCTGGTCAGTCACGGGTTTCAGCATGCCAGATTTCTCGGGCAGCCGCCGGAGCCGCTACCTGCCCGACCGCCGCCTGAAGTTCCTCAGCCGGGCGCGCCAACCCTGTCGCGTTGAGTCGGCGGGCTCCTCCGCGGGCGCGCTCGAGGTCGGCTCATTGTCGTCAGGGGCTGCCGCAGCCTGCTCGGTATCTGCCTCGGTCTCTAGCTCAACTTCCTCGACGACATCCGTATCTTGCGCTTCCGCCGCTTCCGCCGCTTCCACCGCTTCCACCGCTTCCTGGGCAGCCTCGGGTTCGGACTGTTCTCCCCGGTCCTCCGATTCGGTGTCGGATTCGCTGGCTACGTCATCTGCCACGACGTCGGACGCATCGGCTTGAGGCGCTTCTTCGGGCTCTTCGACCTCCGGCTCGGCTTCAGACTCCGCAACTTCCGGCTCCGCTTCGGCCCCAGGCTCCTCGGCCTCCGGCTCGGCTTCAGGCTCCGCAACTTCCGGCTCCGCTTCGGCCCCAGGCTCCTCGGCCTCCGGCTCGGCTTCAGGCTCCGCAACTTCCGGCTCCGCTTCGGCCCCAGGCTCCTCGGCCTCCGACTCAGCTTCAGACTCCGCAACTTCCGGCTCCGCTTCGGCCCCAGGCTCCTCGGCCTCCGGCTCGGCTTCAGGCTCCGCAACTTCCGGCTCTTCTTCGGGCTCTTCGGCCTCCGACTCTTCAGAATCCGCAACTTCAGCCTTGGCGGTTTCGGCCTCGGCCACTTCGGCCGCTTGCACGGTCTCAGCCGAATCGACTGATTCGCCGTCTTCGCCCGGGATAACGGGCGCCGCGGCGGTTGCGGCGGAAGCCGTCGCAACATCTGCGAGTTCTGGCGTCGGCTCGGGCTCCGCCGATTCGACGGCAACACCAACACGACCACGCACGTTTGCCGGGTCCTCGCGGCCCTTCGGCGCCAAGATGACATAGACCACGGCGCCGATGAACACGAAAGTCGATGTGAACGAGTTGATCCGGATGCCGGCGATGTGTGTTGCGGTGTCGTCACGCAGCAGCTCGACGCAGAATCGGCCGACGCAGTAGAGGGCCACGTAGAGCCCGAACAGCCTGCCGTGACCGATCGTGAAGCGGCGGTCGGGGTAGAGGAATGCGGCGAATACCAGGACATTCCAAAGCAATTCGTAAAGGAATGTCGGCTGCACGACGAGCGCGACTTGCCCCGTGGAGACGCCGTCTAGCGAATGAACGTCGACGAATCCCGCGGGATCCCGCCGGTAGAAGATTTCCAGACCCCACGGCAGCGTGGTCTCCCGGCCGTAAAGCTCCTGGTTGAAGTAGTTTCCCAGCCGGCCGATGGCCTGCGCCAACACGATCCCGGGCGCCATCGCATCCAGAAACGCCGGTAGCGGGATGTCGCGCCGTCGGCAGGCGATCCACGCTCCGACCACGCCGAGGGCCACCGCGCCCCAGATGCCCAAGCCCCCGTCCCAGATTCGCAGCGCGGCGCCAAACCCGGCGCCGCCCTGGCCGAAATAGGTCGGCCAATCGGTGGCCAGGTGATAGAGCCTGCCACCGATCAAACCGAACGGTACCGCCCACAACGCAATGTCATAGGTCACTCCCCGCTCGCCGCCGCGGGCCGCAAAACGTCGATCACCGATCAGCAGAGCAACCACGATGCCGGTGATGATGAAAAACGCGTAGGCGCGAATGGGCAGCGGCCCGAGGTGCCAGACCCCCCGTGGCGGGCTGGGGAAATACGCGAGCCAAGTCGTCGTCATAAAGACACCCTCCGGCGCACGCCCGCAGCAAGCTCCTCGGTCAGTGCGCTCAACCTAGGTAAACCGTCGCCCAACGCCGATACCAACGCGGAACCAACGATGACGCCGTCGGCATAGCTACCGATCTGCGCGGCCTGGTCTCCCGACCGCACACCCAGGCCTACGCCAACGGCTATATCAGATACTGC
Organism: Mycobacterium simulans; assembly: GCF_900232995.1. Lineage (GTDB taxonomy): Bacteria > Actinomycetota > Actinomycetes > Mycobacteriales > Mycobacteriaceae > Mycobacterium > Mycobacterium simulans. The sequence goes on along the minus strand of NZ_OCVX01000007.1, from coordinate 432,967 downwards.
CTTCACCCTGGCCACCAACTCGGGTGCGGCCTGCGAAACCGCATCACGTGCCCCGGTAACCCCCATCGTCGACGCAGCGTAGACGAATCCGCGCGACGCCTCGACGGTGGTTGCCAAACGTTCGGGCGTCGACGACGGCGCCACCAGAAAGATGCGATCCAATCGATGCTCCTCGGCGGCCGCCAACCATTGTTGCGCTTCGTCAGGAATGAGGTCAGGGGTAATCAAGCCGTGTCCGCCAGCCGATACCAAATCCCGCGCGAACGCATCAATTCCATAGCGCAGCACCGGATTCCAGTACGTCATCACTACCGCGCGACCACCGGCCAAACTGATCGCCTCGACCGCGGCCAGCGTATCCCGCACTCGCACTCCCCCGCTCAGCGCCGCCTCTGTGGCCCGCTGAATGGTGGGACCGTCCATACCCGGATCAGAGTATGGAATACCGACTTCGACTATGTCGCAACCGGATTCGACCAATGCAGTCATCGCGTCCACGGACGTGCGCACGTCCGGATAACCAGTAGGCAGATAGCCAATCAGCGCGGCACGGTTGTCCGCCCGGCACGAATCAAAAACCGGTGCCAGCTTGCTCGCTTCGCTTTGTTCCACGGTCATCATCAGTCCAGCAGGCCAAACCATTTGGCGGCCGTCTCGACATCCTTGTCACCGCGACCCGACAGGTTCACCACAATGACGGCGCCCTTCCCCAATTCCACACCCAGCTTGAGTGCACCCGCCACCGCGTGTGCGGACTCGATAGCCGGGATGATGCCCTCGGCACGACACAGCAGGCCAAATGCTTCCATCGCCTCGGAGTCGGTGATCGGCTGGTAGTCGACGCGCCCGGTCTCTTTGAGCCAGGCGTGTTCGGGGCCCACGCCCGGATAATCCAAACCCGCTGAGATCGAATGGGATTCGATGGTCTGGCCGTCTTCGTCCTGTAGCAGGTACGAGAATGAACCTTGAAACGCCCCGGGCGAACCACCGGTGAATGTCGCCGCGTGGCGGCCGGTTTCGACCCCGTCGCCGGCCGCCTCGAATCCGACCAGCCGCACCCCGGGATCGTCGAGGAACGCGTGAAAGATTCCGATCGCGTTGGATCCGCCACCGACGCAAGCCACGACTGCGTCGGGCAACCTGCCCGCCTGTTGCCGGATCTGCACCCGCGTCTCCATGCCGATGATCCGCTGGAAATCGCGAACCATCGTCGGGAAAGGATGCGGTCCCGCGGCAGTGCCGAAGCAGTAGTACGTGTTCTCGGCATTGGTGACCCAATCCCGGAACGCCTCATTGATGGCGTCTTTGAGCGTTTGCGAGCCGGTCTCAACCGAGACGACCTCGGCACCGAGCAGTCGCATCCGCGCCACGTTCAGCGCCTGGCGCGCGGTGTCGACCGCACCCATATAGATCACGCAGTCCAGGCCGAGCAGCGCACACGCGGTGGCGGTGGCGACCCCGTGTTGGCCTGCGCCGGTCTCGGCGATCACCCGGGTCTTACCCATCCGGCGAGCCAGCAGTGCCTGACCGAGCACGTTGTTGATCTTGTGAGATCCGGTGTGGTTCAGGTCTTCTCGCTTGAGGAAGATGCGCGCCGAGCCGGCATGCTCGCCGAGCCGAGTTGTCTCGTACAGCGGCGACGGCCGGCCCGCATAGTGTGTCTGCAACTTGTCGAGCGTGTCCAGAAATTCCTGATCGACGCGTTCCTTCTCGTAGGAGAAGGTGACCTCCTCGATCACCGCCATCAGGGCCTCGGGAACGTAGCGGCCACCCCAACCAGTGGGGCCGCCGAAATGCCCGCCCGAATCAGGATCGTGGCGGGTCCGTTCGGCGATGGCAGCACTCGTGCGCGGAAGATCCGGGCCGGATAGATCTGCCATCACCAATGCTCAATGCACACGCGGCTCATCGGTGGCCTATCGAGGGCTAGCGAGCCGGTTTTGGACAGGACGGATGCGTGCCCGCGGTAACCAGATCGGCAACCGCCGCGCGCGGGTCACCACTTTTGACAAGACCTTCACCGACCAGCACGGCATCAGCGCCAGCACCGGCGTACGCCAACAGATCGCCGGTGCCACGCACACCGGATTCGGCGATCCTGATCACGTTGCTGGGCAGTCCGGGAGCGATTCGGGCGAAACAATCCCGGTCGACCTCGAGTGTCGTGAGATCGCGGGCGTTGACGCCGATTACGTTGGCCCCGGCCTTCAATGCTCGGTCAGCTTCTTCTTCGGTGTGCACCTCGACGAGCGCGGTCATGCCGAGTGATTCGGTGCGGTCCAACATCGACACCAACGCCGACTGGTCCAACGCCGCAACGATGAGCAACAGCATGTCAGCGCCGTGCGCACGAGCCTCATGGATCTGATATGGCTGCACCACAAAGTCTTTGCGCAATACCGGAATAGAGACCGCGGCCCGCACCGCGTCCAGATCGTCGAGCGAGCCCTGAAAACGTCGCTCCTCGGTCAGCACACTGATGATCCGAGCGCCGCCATCCTCGTAGGCCTGGGCCAGCTTTGCCGGATCGGCGATGGGCGCCAGCGAACCGGCCGATGGGCTGGCGCGCTTGACTTCGGCGATGACACCGATGCCGGGCTCACGAAGCGCGGCCATCACGTCCAAGGGTGGTGCCGCCGCGGCGGCGGCGGCCTTGATCTCCGGCAGGCTCACGACAGCTTCGCGCGCGGCAACGTCGGCCCGGACTCCCTCGAGGATGGAGTCGAGCACGTTTGCCGGACTCATGCCTGCTGTTTCCCTTCCCACCGTGACCGACGCTCGGCACGTCGATTTCGACGACGTCCATGAAGGGTAGCGACCGTAAGCGCGCGGTCCGTCACCGACCCTCGGTGTCCGACCTGCGCGGCCCGTCAGTCGGGTCGTGACCCTCGTCAAGAGCATCCCAAATCATCCGTTCCGACATGTCCGATACGGCATCTTCGGTGCCCGTCGCTGCCTCGTTGCGACGAGCCACCGATCGGCGTGCCGCCGGCGATGCATATTTCGCAGTGCCCTCACGAGCCGCCCCCGAAATCGACGCCAAGCGCATCAACAAGACGGCCGCGGTCAGGGTGCACACCGCTGCCGCTACCGCGGCCACCCCACCCCAGTAGTGCCGCTCACTGCCGACCAGCGTCACCACCGGGACATGCGCAAGGTCGGCCGCGCGCGCCGCCACATCCGGGATCGCCCACAGACTGATGCCGAGATACCCGACCGCAAAGCTCGCAGCCGCCAGCAGCGCCGCCAAGGCCCGCAGTGGCCAGCCGCGCACCGCGAGCGCAGCGACGGCGGCGGCCAGCATCAGCATCGCCAACGGCAACAGCGCGGTCGACCATGTTGCGCCTGACAACGTCACCGCCTTCGGCGGCCCCAGTCCGTCGAACGATCTGATCACAACCCACGGCAGCCGCGAGGCCGTCCACAACGCCCCGGCGGCAACCACCAGCAGCAACTGCGCTATCCCGATCGTCAGCCGACTGCGGTCGGACCGAACGCTGCTGGTACTACGACCCACTGCTGCTCGCATCGGGAGCGGCCAGCGTCTCGGCGGCGGCGATTGCATTCAGCACCGCGCGCGCCTTGTTTCGTGCCTCGTTGTATTCGTAGGGCCCGTTGGAGTCGGCCACTACTCCACCGCCGGCCTGGACATAGGCCGTACCGTCACGCATCAGCGCGGTGCGGATGGCGATGGCGAAGTCGGCGTTGCCTGCGAAGTCGAGGTAACCAACCACGCCGCCGTACAGACCCCGGCGCGTCTTCTCGACCTCTTCGATCAGCTCCATGGCCCGGACCTTCGGCGCGCCCGACAGCGTGCCTGCCGGAAAGCACGCGGTCACCGCGTCCAGTGCGGTGCGGCCCTCACTGAGCAATCCGGTCACCGTGGACACCAGGTGCATTACGTGGCTATAGCGTTCGATATGGCTGTAGTTCTCGACGCGGACCGTTCCCGGCGTGCAGACGCGGCCGAGGTCGTTGCGGCCGAGGTCGACCAGCATCAGGTGCTCGGCAAGTTCCTTGTCGTCCGCCAGCAGCTCCTTTTCCAGTAGCTGATCTTCATCGTCGCTTTGCCCCCGCCACCGGGTTCCGGCGATCGGATGCGTCGTCGCCCGACCGTCTTGGACGGTGACCAGTGCCTCCGGACTGGATCCCACAATTGAAAAGTCAACGGCACCATCACTATTCGGCACTTGAAGCAGATACATGTATGGACTTGGGTTGGTCATCCGCAGCACTCGATACACGTCGATGGGATCGACGTCGGTGTCCATCTCGAAGCGCTGCGACGGCACCACCTGGAAGGCTTCGCCCGCTGCGATCTGCTCCACCAGGTAATCGACGATCTTGCCGTATTCCTCGACCGTGCGCTGCGCGCGGTGCTGTGGTTCGGGCTTGCTGAACGTCGCGACGGCCGACGGCAACGGCTGGCCGAGCGCTGCCGTCATCACGTCCAGCCGCGCGATCGCGTCGTCGTAGGCCCAGTCGACCCGCTCGTCGGTGCCGTTCCAGTTCACGGCATTGGCGATGAGGGTGATGGTGCCCTCGTGATGGTCTACCGCGGCAATATCGGTGGCCAGCAACAGCAGCATGTCCGGCAGGTGAAGGTCATCGACGGCCAGTTCGGGCAAACGTTCGAGCCGCCGCACCATGTCGTAGGCGAAGAAGCCGACCATCCCGCCCGACAGTGGAGGCAGGCCCGGGATCGGTGCGGTAGCCAGCAATTCCAAGGTTGCGTGCAGAGCGTCCAGCGGGTCACCGCCGGTGGGAGCGTCCTGCGGCACCGCACCCAACCACACCGCTTGTCCGTCGCACAGCGTTAACGCGGTGGGGGCTCCCGCGCCTATAAATGACCACCGCGACCACGAGCGGCCGGTCTCGGCCGACTCAAGCAGAAAAGTCCCCGGGCGGTTGGCGGCGAGCTTGCGGTAGGCCGACAGCGGAGTCTCGCTGTCGGCCAAGACCTTGCGAATCACCGGAACTACCCGGTGCTCGGCCGCAAGCACGCGAAAATCTTCCCGCGTGGTCGTGGCTGCGAGGTTGGCGTGCACCGAACTATCCTCCCAGACGCGCTGATCAGCGCCGGCCCACCCGCGAATGTAACGCCACGGCGACTTTCAACCCGCGATTTCGCCGTGCGGTTACGCTCGGCTGCAGCACGCGTAGCCTGATGGCCATGAAGACTGGTGACACCGTGGCCGACTTTGAGCTTCCGGATCAGACCGGCACGCCACGCAAACTCAGCGGCCTGCTTTCCGACGGGCCGGTGGTTCTGTTTTTTTACCCGGCGGCGATGACCCCCGGTTGCACCAAAGAAGCCTGCCATTTCCGCGACTTGGCGCAAGAATTTGCCGCAGTCGGAGCCAGCCGGGTCGGGATCAGCGCCGATCCCGTCCAAAAGCAGGCAAAGTTCGCCGACAAGGAGCGTTTCGACTACCCGCTGCTCTCGGACACCGAAGGCATGGTCGCCACGCAGTTCGGTGTCAAACGGGGTCTGCTGGGCAAACTGATACCGGTCAAACGCACCACGTTTGTCATCGACACCGACCGCAAGGTGCTCGACGTGATCTCCAGCGAATTCAGCATGGACACGCACGCCGACAAGGCGTTAGCGACGCTGCGCGCACGACCTTCCGCCTAGCTCCTGAGGGCGAGAAGCTACGGAATAACCGCGAGAAACATGTACGCGGCCAGCAACACCAAATGCAGCTCACCCTGCAGGCGGGTGGCGCGGCCTGGCACGACAGTCAGCACGCTGACCACCACCGTCAGCGCCAGCAGCACCAACTGGGTCGAACCGAGACCGAGCAGCAGCGGACCGCTGAGCCACAGCGACACGAACGCGATGGTCGGGATGGTCAACCCAATGCTGGCCAGCGCGGAGCCGTAAGCCAAGTTGAGGCTGATCTGGACACGGCCTTGGCGCGCGGCGCGCGCCGCAGCGAGTGTCTCCGGGAGTAGCACCAGCGTGGCGATCACCACGCCGACAAACGACTGTGGAAATCCAACCGCTGACACCGCCCGCTCGATGATTGGCGACTCCACCTTCGCCAGACCCACCACCGCAACCAACGCGACCAGCAGCAAACCTTGGCTCGCCAGTGCCACCTGGATGCTCGGCGGCTCCGCATGGCTGTCATCTTCGGTCGAGCCCTGCTGGGCAACCGGCAGGAAATAGTCGCGATGCCGGACGGTTTGCGTGAAGACAAATAACAAATACAGACCCAGTGATGCGACCGCGGCGAAGACGAGCTGACCCGGTGAAAACGTCGGGCCTGGCTGACTGGTGGTGAACGTGGGCAGCACCAGGCTCAGCGTCGCCAACGTGGTGACGGTGGCCAACGCGGCGCCACTGCCATGGGGATTAAACAACGTGACGCCGTAACGCAGGGAACCAAGCAACAACGACAACCCGACAATCCCGTTGCTGGTGATCATGACGGCGGCGAACACGGTGTCTCGCGCAAGCGTCGACGCTTCGTGCCCGCCGGACGCCATGAGCGTGACGATCAGGGCAACCTCGATGACGGTAACTGCGACGGCCAACACCAGCGACCCGAATGGCTCTCCAACCCGGAGCGCGACCACCTCGGCATGGTGGACGGCGGCCAGAACAGCGCCGGCGAGCAGCACGGCCTCGATCAGACCAACCGCCGGCCCAATCTCCTTGCCCCAGGTCAGCGCCAGCGCGAGCAGGGCCAGCAGCGGCACCACCAAGGTCCATGACATTCGCTTCACCGTCGACCGCCATTCTCACCAAAGTCACCAGCCGACCGGGCGCCCCGCCGTGGACGCGACGTAAGGCAGGTCCAGTGGCAAAACACTCGATGCTTCCTCTCGAATCAATTCGAAGCCGACGTTGGTGCAAGCAAAAGTGTTGTGGTGCAGCATGATTCGGAAGCGATGCAATACACGCCAAACTTAAGAAAACACCGCCGAATTGGCCCAGCGCTTACGAATCACGCTGGACCACAACCGATTACGCCTATCAGCACATCAGGGCTCAATTGTACCAGCGCTTCCATCGCCCTCGGCACGATCAGCGTTTGCTCGCCTCAGTAGCATGCTCACATGTCACGAAGCGATGACCCCGGGGCAGGCCTGATGGAAGGGCAGGTGTTCGCCGGATACACCATCGTGGAGCGATTGGGCGGTGGCGGCATGGGTGAGGTGTATCTAGCTCAGCATCCGCGGTTGCCCCGGCGCGATGCCCTAAAAATTTTGCCGGGTGAGTTCACTGCCGACCCCGAATTTCGCCAACGCTTCAATAGGGAAGCCGACCTTGCGGCGAGCTTGTACAACGAGCACATCGTCGGCATCCACGACCGCGGCGAGTACGAAGAGCAATTGTGGATCTCGATGGACTATGTCGAGGGGACCGACGCGGCCGGATTGCTGCGCAGCCAGTACCCGTCCGGAATGCCACGAGCCGACGTCGTCGACATCGTTGCGGCTATCGCCGACGCGCTCGACTACGCGCATTCGCGCGGACTGCTCCATCGTGACGTCAAACCCGCCAACATCCTGCTGGGTAAACCCAATCCGCGACGACGGATACTCCTCGCCGATTTCGGCATCGCCCGCCAGCTGGGTGAGATCAGTGGACTGACCGCAACCAACATGCTGATGGGGACCACCGCCTACTGTGCACCCGAGCAACTGCAGGGTGCCGACCTCGATGGGCGAGCCGACCAATACGCGCTCGGCTGCACCGCGTTTCATCTACTGGCTGGGTCTGCCCCGTTTCAGCATTCCGACCCAGCCGTGGTCATCACCCAGCATTTGTCCACGCCACCACCGCTGATCAGCCAGCGACGCCCGGAATTGGCCCACCTCGACGCCGTCATTGCCCGAGCGCTCGCCAAGAGTCCGGACGACCGATACCCGACGTGCACGGATTTCGCTGCCGCGCTCGGCGCCCAGCCCGCCTCCCAACCCGCCAACGACGCCGACGACGCCGACGACGAGCAAGACGACACAACATTCGTCGACCGCCCTACGCAACGAATCGCACCGTCGCCAACCACATCGCCCAAAGCGCGCTGGCACCGGCGCGCACCCGCATCAGTGATTGTGGCACTCACGGCCGTCGTGCTGGTCGCGGTAGCGATCGTCCTTGGGGCCCAGCTACTGCTCGGCCACCCGAGCGAGCGGGCCGGCAGTGGCCTGCCCCAGTCAACGGAACCACCCAGCAGTAGTGCTGCCCCTACGCCAACGCTCCGGCTGTCCAGCCAACTCACCGATCACTCGGGAGTCTTGACCGCGGGCGAGCGCAACATCATCGACCGGGCCCTCAGAAAGCTCTATGACGAGCGCGGGATCCGGCTCTGGGTGGTGTACGTTACGAATTTCGGCGGCCTGAAACCTGCCAGGTGGGCCGAGAACATCATGCGCGCCAACGGTTTTGCCGATTCCGATGCCATCCTCGCTATCGCCACCGACACACGGGTCTTCTCATTCCGGGTGCCGGCCGCGGTCACCGCCGGCAGGGCCGTCGACATCGAGACTATTCGGCGCGACCGCATCGAACCCGCCGTCGTCAAACGCGAATGGAGCCGCCCTGCACTGGCCGCGGCCAACGGATTGGATGTTGCTCCGCGGTAGTCAATCCTCGGGTTCGAGTAGCACGGCGGCGTCGAAGCAACTGTGGTCACCGGTGTGGCAGGCTCCGCCAACCTGGTCGACGGTCAAAAGCACCGTGTCCCCATCACAGTCCAATCGCACGGAGTGGACGTGCTGGGTGTGGCCCGATGTCGCGCCTTTGATCCACTGTTGGCCACGCGAGCGCGAAAAATAGGTAGCCTCGCGGGTTTCGAGCGTGCGAGCCAATGCGTCGTCGTCCATCCATGCGACCATCAGCACATCGCCGCTGCCACGCTCCTGAACGACGGCGGTAACCAACCCTTCGGCGTTGCGCTTGAGGCGCGCGGCGATAGCCCGATCAAGCGTCATCGCACGGTGATCCCTTCTGCCGCCATCGCGGCCTTCACCTGTCCGATCGTCAGCTCCCGGAAGTGAAAGACGCTGGCCGCCAATACCGCGTCGGCTCCCGCCGCAACCGCGGGTGCAAAGTGCTCTACTGCGCCGGCTCCGCCGCTGGCGATGACCGGAACGGTGACCGCGGCGCGTACCGCGCGCAGCATCGCCAAGTCGAAACCGGCTTTGGTGCCGTCGGCATCCATCGAGTTCAGCAGGATCTCCCCCACTCCAAGCGCGGCACCGTGGGCCGCCCATTCGACCGCGTCGATACCGGTGCCCCTACGGCCACCGTGGGTGGTGACCTCCCAGCCCGACGGTGTCGGTGCGGAGCCGGCGGGAACCGTGCGCGCATCGACGGACAGCACAATGCATTGCGACCCGAACTGCCTTGCCATCTCGGCCAGCAACTCGGGACGGGCGATAGCGGCGGTGTTGATCGAGACCTTGTCGGCCCCCGCGCGCAGCAACATGTCGACGTCGGTCACGGTGCGCACCCCGCCGCCAACCGTCAACGGAATGAACACCTGTTCGGCGGTGCGGCGCACCACCTCCAGCATGGTGGCCCTGCCCGAGGACGACGCGGTCACGTCGAGAAACGTCAGTTCGTCGGCACCCTCGGCGTCATAGACGGCGGCAAGCTCTACGGGATCTCCGGCATCGCGGAGGTTCTCGAAATTGACTCCTTTGACCACCCGACCATCGTCAACATCCAGGCACGGGATCACTCGTACCGCGAGACCATTACCTGGGGACATCTCAGTAGTCCTCCGGTTCGCCTGTGCTGCGCAGGATCTCGATAATCTCGGCGTGCACGCCAGGGGCGGCCGCAAGAGCGGACCGCGACGCCGTAGTCCACGGTTCGCCGGCCAGGTTGGTGACCACGCCGCCTGCGGCCCGCACCAGCGCGACGCCGGCGGCGTGGTCCCACACGTGACTGCCGAAACTTATTGCGCCACCGAGAATTCCGTCGGCGACATAGGCGAGATCGATGCCGGTGGAACCGTGCATACGCAACCGCGACGACACACGGCTGAGATTCTCCAGCACCGCCGCCCGATAGCGCCCCGGGAACCGGCCCCGTGAGTCCGCGCTCAAGGATCCGGCGGCGACGAGCGTGTCGGACAGCTCGGCCGGAGCCAGCGAGGGCTGCGCTACACCGTTTTTCATCAGCGGGCCGCCGGTTACGGCGGTGTATCGCTCGTCGGTGAACGGCAACCAGGGCAGGCCCGCCACCGGCTCGCCATTGTGCAGCAAGCCCAACAGGATCGCGGCCATTGGCGATCCGGCAGCGTAGTTGATCGTGCCGTCGATGGGGTCCAACACCCAGACCCACGGCAAATCGAGGGACGGGCCGCCGAATTCCTCGCCGTGTACGTCGATTCCGGTCGCTTCGACCAGCGCGGCGACCACCTGACGCTCGATCGCAAGGTCGACCTCGGTGGCGAAGTCGTTGCCCTTCTTGGGGACCGCTGAATCGGCACGATGGCCGGCGAGAAACGGCTCGGCGGCGGCATCGAGAATTGCCGACGCCTCGACCACCAGCGCGTCCAGATCCATCGCAGGCCTACTCCTGGACCGCGGCCAGCGCCTGCGGGAGGGTGAAGCGCCCCGCATAAAGGGCCTTGCCTACGATCGCGCCCTCGATCCCCCGGCCGGTGAGAGTGGCTAGGTTGTTCAAGGCGCGCAGGTCGTCGAGGCTGGACACACCACCCGACGCGATCACCGGGGCGTCGGTGCGATCCGCGACCCCGGCCAGTAGCTCGAGATTGGGACCGCCCAGCGTGCCGTCCTTAGTGACATCGGTGACCACGAACCGCGAACATCCTTCACCGTCAAGGCGTTCCAGCACATCCCACAAGTCGCCGCCGTCGGTCTCCCAGCCGCGACCACGCAATCTGTGCTCGCCATCGACGATTTGGACGTCCAGACCGACGGCGACCTTGTCACCATGCTCGGCGATCACCCGCGCGCACCACTGCGGGTTCTCCAACGCAGCCGTACCCAGATTGACCCGTGCGCAGCCAGTGGCCAGCGCAGCGGTCAAGGAATCATCGTCACGGATACCGCCGGACAGCTCGACCTGCACGTCAAGCTTGCCCACCACTTCGGCCAGGAGTTCCCGGTTGGAGCCGCGGCCGAAGGCGGCATCCAGGTCGACGAGGTGGATCCAGTCGGCTCCATCGCGCTGCCAGCCCAGAGCGGCGTCAAGCGCTGAGCCGTACTCGGTTTCACTGCCGGCCTTCCCTTGCACCAGCCGCACGGCGCGACCCTCGACCACGTCGACAGCGGGTAACAAAATCAACGGCATCGCTTGCATTTTCTAAAGCCCCTCGACCCAGTTGCTCAAAATCGCCGCGCCACCGTCCCCGCTCTTCTCCGGGTGGAATTGGGTGGCGGCCAGCGGCCCGTCCTCAACCGCAGCCAGGAACGGCACCTGGTGCGTGGCCCACGTCAGCAGGGCTCCGGCAGACCCCTCCCATCGCTGGGCGGCGTAGGAGTGCACGAAATAGAACCGGGCGTCGGCATCCAAACCTTTGAAGAGCGCACTGCCTGGTGCGGCTTGCACGACGTTCCAGCCCATGTGCGGGATCACCGGCGCGTCCAACCGAGTGACGGCACCGGGCCATTGTCCGCACCCTGTTGTCTCCGCCCCGAACTCAACGCCGCGAGCAAACAAGATCTGCATGCCGACGCAGACCCCCAATACCGGGCGTCCATCGGCTATCCGCTCGGCGATGATTCGGTCACCACCGATTTTCCGCAACCCCGTCATGCAAGCATCAAACGCACCGACGCCGGGCACTACGAGTCCGTCGGCGGCCAATGCAGCGTCACCGTCCGCGGTCACATCGACGGAGGCGCCGACGCGCTCCAACGCACGTTGCGCCGACCGCAAATTGCCCGAACCGTAGTCCATGACCACCACCGATTTCACAGGACGCCTTTGGTGGATGGCACTCCCGAAACGCGCGGGTCGGGCTCGACAGCCTGACGTAACGCGCGGGCGACGGCCTTGTATTGCGCTTCGGTGATGTGGTGCGGGTCGCGTCCGTATAGGACGCGCACGTGCAGCGCGATACGCGCGTTCATGGCCAGCGATTCGAACACGTGCCGGTTAATGACCGTGTGATAAGGCACCGCGCTTCCCGCAATGGTGGTGTGCTGCAGGTGATCCGGCTCCCCCGTGTGCACACAATAGGGACGGCCGGAGACGTCGACAGCGGCATGTGCCAGTGTCTCGTCCATCGGGATGAAGGCGTCGCCAAACCGGCGGATGCCCTTCTTGTCGCCCAGGGCCTGGCCGAGCGCCTGGCCTAGCGCGATCGCGGTGTCCTCCACGGTGTGGTGCGCTTCGATCTCAACATCGCCCTTCGTTCGCACGATCAGGTCGAAGCTGGCGTGGCTGCCCAACGCGGTCAGCATGTGGTCGTAGAACGGGACACCGGTGTCCACATCAACCTGTCCGGTGCCGTCCAGGTCGAGCTCGATCACGATGTCGGATTCCTTGGTGCGGCGTTCTATGCGCGCGCGGCGGGTCGCAAGCGTTGTCACGGTGCTCCTACGGGGGTGGCTGGGGCCAAGTCGGTGGCGGCGATCCGGGCGCTCGCGCGCAGGAAAGCATCGTTCTCGTCGGCCAATCCGATGGTGCTGCGCAGGTAGCCGGCGATCCCGACGTCGCGGATCAGTACTCCGCTGTCCAGATAGTGCTGCCAGGCGGCCGGCGCGGCGACGAATTGCCCGAACAGCACAAAGTTGGCGTCGCTGGGTATGACCTGAAACCCCATGTCGGTCAACGCCGTTGTCACCCGTTCGCGTTCGGCGATCAGCGTGGCAACGCTGCCCAGTGTGTCGTCGGCGTGCCGCAGCGCAGCCCGGGCAGCAGCTTGGGTGACCGACGACAGGTGATACGGCAGCCGCACCAATAACATCGCCTCAACCAAAGCCGGCGTAGCAATCAAGTATCCGAGCCTGCCGCCGGCGAAGGCGAACGCCTTGCTCATGGTGCGCGTGACGATAAGCCTGGTCGGATATTCCTCGATCAATGCCACCGCACTGGGTCGGGACGAGAATTCACCGTAGGCCTCATCGACAATCAGGATGCCCGACGCCACCTCAAGCAGCCTACGCAGGTCTGGTAGCGAAACACTTTGCCCGGACGGGTTATTGGGGCTGGCGATGAACACCACATCAGGCTGGCGGTCGACCACGGCGGCGACGGCGGCATCGACGTCGAGACTGAAGTCGTCGGCCCGAACCGTTTCGAGCCACTCGGTGTGGGTTCCATCGGCGATGATCGGATGCATCGAGTAGGACGGGACGAAGCCGATCGCGATCCGCCCAGGTCCGCCGAACGCCTGCAAGAGCTGTTGCAGAATCTCGTTGGAACCGTTTGCAGCCCAAACATTTTCGACGCCAAGCTGGGTGCCGGTTTGCGCCGTGAGGTAACTGGCCAGGTCGGTGCGCAGCGCCACCGCGTCTCGGTCGGGGTAGCGGTGCAGATCCGCGGCGGCCTCCCGCACCGACCGCACGACGTCGTCGACCAATGCCTGGGTAGGCGGGTGGGGGTTCTCATTGGTGTTGAGCCGCACCGGTACCGGCAATTGGGGTGCGCCATATGGCGATTTGCCGCGCAAGTCCTCGCGCAGCGGCAGATCGTCCAATGTGGGTCGGCGTGCGGTCATCGCTCGAACCTCCGCCGTACCGCCTCACCGTGGGCCGGCAGGTCCTCGGCCTTGGCAAGCGTGATCACGTGGCCGGAGAGGTCTTTGAGCGCCGCCTCGGTGTAGTCGACGACGTGGATGCCGCGCAGGAAGGTCTGCACAGACAGGCCGCTGGAATGCCGGGCGCAGCCCGCGGTCGGCAACACGTGGTTGGAACCGGCACAGTAGTCGCCGAGACTGACCGGCGACCATGGACCGACGAAAATGGCGCCGGCCGAACGTATCCGACCGGCGACCTGCGCAGCGTCGGCCGTCTGAATCTCCAAATGCTCAGCGGCATAAGCGTTCACCACCTTGACCCCGGCATCCAGGTCGTCGACCAGGATGATGGCCGACTGGCGCCCCGACAGCGCGGCCGTCACCCTTTCCCGGTGCACGGTGGTCTGCAGCTGGGCGGACAGTTCCGTGTCCGTGGCGTCGGCAAGGTCCGGGCTGTGGGTGACCAGCACGCTGGCGGCCATCTCGTCGTGTTCGGCCTGACTGATCAGGTCGGCCGCCACATGCGCTGGATCGGCGGTGTGGTCGGCGAGGGTGGCGATCTCGGTTGGCCCGGCTTCGGCGTCGATGCCGACCTGGGAGCGGCACAACCGCTTGGCGGCGGTGACGTAGATATTGCCGGGGCCGGGGATCATGTCGACCGGCGCGAGTTCAGAACCATCGGTATCGGTGTCGCCGTAAGCCAGCAACGCCACCGCCTGCGCACCGCCGACGGCCCAAACCTCGTCGACCCCGAGTAGCCGGGCCGCGGCCAGGATCGTCGGATGCGGCAGTCCATGAAACTGACCCGGGTACCGCGCCTGTGGCGGGCTCGCGACCACCAGCGAGCCCACACCGGCGGCCTGTGCCGGCACCACATTCATCACCACGCTGGACGGGGACACCGCGTTGCCCCCGGGCACGTATAGGCCCACCCGCTCGACAGGAACCCAGCGCTCGGTGACCGTCGCGCCGGGACCCAGCGTCGTGGTTACATCGGTGCGGCGCTGATCCGCGTGCACCGCGCGGGTTCGTTCGATCATCACCTGCAGCGCATCGCGTACGTCGCGGTCCAGCTCGGCCATCGCCGCGTCCAGAGCGGCGTCGGGCACCCGGACCGCTGCGGGCCGCACGCCGTCGAATGACGCGCCGAATTCCAATGCCGCTTCGGCGCCTCGCTCAGCGACAGCCTGCACGATGGGCCGCACCTTCGGCAACACGCTCTCCACGTCGGCGCCACCGCGCGGTAGAGCGGCCCGCAACCGGGCAGGCGTCAAATCCGCGCGCCGCAAGTCGATGCGGGCCAGTACCGCAGGGGGTGTGTTCACGTGGACCATTGTCCCAGAGCAGCTCAAGTCGATATCCGACCGGTAGTGTGGCTCCCATGTCCGCAAAGGATCACCCCAACAACGCCCCTGGGGTTCCGATGTTGTTCCCGCCATGGTTCGAGCGCATTCAGATCAAATACATCAACCCAGCGTTGAAGCCGATCGCGCGCTACCTGCCTGGAACGGCAACCATCACCCATCGCGGCCGCAAATCCGGCAAACCGTATCAGACCATCGTGACCGCTTACCGCAAAGGCAATGTGCTGGCGATCGCACTGGGCCACGGCAAGACCGACTGGGTCAAGAACGTGCTGGCCGCAGGCGAAGCAGACGTGCAATTCACCCGCCGTACGGTGCACGTCACCAACGCGCGAATTCTGCCCGCCGGCGCCGACGGTGAAGGGTTGCCATTTATGGCCCGCGCGCAGCTGCGCCGGATGGGGGTGTTCGTCGCCGATATCGCCTGAGCGGCTTGAGTGTGTGCCCAGGGCATCGAGCGTGACGTCCGAGTGGAGATGTGGCCGAAATTCCGCCCGCTATTCACGATCAACGCCCTAAACGCACAGTCGTGGCTACCGTTGTGCCGTGACTGGCACGGTTGGTGAATTTCTTCGGGTGATCGATCTCGCCGGGGTGTTTGGCAATGCAGTGCTCGGCGGAATCGTGGCGCGCGAACTGCGGATGGATCCCGTCGGGTTTGTCGCGCTGGCAATCCTGTCCGGCCTCGGCGGTGGACTTATCCGGGACACCCTGCTGCAACACGGAGCGCCAATCGCGCTCACCGACTATTTGTACGTGGTAACCGCGGTCGCTGGAGCGGTCGTCGCCTTCCTCGCGCCGGTGCACGACCGCGTCTGGAGACTGACATTTCCGGTGGTGGATGCCCTGGCGCTGGGTTGTTGGGCCGCAGCGGGCGCACAGAAGACGTTGGAAGTCGGCCTGGGCTGGCTGGCGGCAGTGCTGTTGGGCACCATAACCGCGGTCGGCGGTGGAGCGTTGCGGGACCTGACGGTCCGACGAATTCCACAGATCTTCGGCGGTAACACCCTCTATGCCACCTGCGCTGTCGCTGCCAGCCTGGTGGTTGTGTTCTTCACCTATAGCGGGCACGCACCCGCAGGCACGGTCGTGGGGACCGGCATCGGCGCTGCGCTGTGTCTGCTCGCCCGCTGGCGCGGTTGGCAGCTGTGGCAGGGCTTGGATTGGGAATACGCCATCCAGCGATCGCCGGGTAAGCGCTGGCCAAGGATCAAGGTGCGGGCAAACCGAAGGGCCGCCCCGTCGGCCGAGCCGCCCGCTGACGGGCGATCAGAGCGCACTTGAAGTCAGTCGTCCGGGGGCTACATATCCAAGCCAATATCGAGGACGCGCACCGAGTGGGTCAGCGCACCCACAGCGAGGAAATCCACACCGGTGCTGGCGTACGTCGCCGCGGTCTCGAGGCTGAGCCCACCGGATGACTCCAACAAAACGGCGGGCGCGCACGCATCGCGCCGCTGTACCGCCGTCTGCGTCTGCCACACCGGGAAGTTATCCAGAAGGACTAGCTCCGGCTTTTCGGTCAGCACAGCGTCCAACTGCTCCAGCGAGTCCACCTCGACCTCGCACGACAGATCGGGCGCAGCGGCACGCACGGCCCGTAACGCGTCGACTACCGATCCCGCAGCGGCAACATGGTTGTCCTTGATCAAGGCGGCGTCGCCCAGCCCCAGCCGGTGATTGACGCCCCCGCCGACGCGCACCGCATACTTCTGCAGCGCGCGCAGGCCGGGCAGGGTCTTGCGGGTGTCACGGATTTTGGCTTTGGTACCGCGCACCGCGTCGACCCACGCGGCTGTCGCCGTGGCAATTCCGGACAGGTGGCAAACCAGGTTCAGCGTCGTCCGCTCGGCGGTCAACAGGCCGCGCGTTTCGGCACGTACCGTCAACAGCGATTCGCCCGGCTGCAACCGGGCCCCGTCCTTAACCCGATCGACCACCTGGTAGCCGTCGCTACCAAGCACCTCGTCGAGCACCAACAACGCGATATCCACTCCGGCGATCACGCCAGGCTCCCGGGTCACCATCGCTGCGGTGGCTTTCATGCCAGCGGGCACCGTCGAGATCGTGGTGACGTCCGGCCCGTAGCACAGGTCCTCGTTGAGACCGCGCCGAATGGTGTCTTGAACTGCAGCCCGCTCCCATTCGGACAGCACCGTCAACTCACCGCCGCCAATGTCTCCACACCGACCGTGTTTGGATCGTCGGCCAGCCGGACCACGCTGCTGCGTGCCTGCTCGGGCATGACACACCGATATTCCGCCCGGTGGTGACATCCCCGGCTTTCGTTGCGGGCCAACGCGGCGGCGGTCACCGTGCGCGCCGCCAGCGCTAGCGCCACGTCTTCGAAATCGCGGCGGCCCGCCAGCGTGCGAACCGGCCCGGCGCTCAGCGTTTCCGACAGCCGGTGCAGACCCTCCGCGTCTCGCACCACCGAGCCGTCCCGACTCATCGCGCGTTGCAGGTCACCGCGCTCCGGCGCCGTGTGGGTGATCGGCTCGGGCCATGGTGCCGGCGAGATCGCCCGCGAAGGCCGCGCCGCCGCCGCATGGGCAGCCGCAGCCTTTCCGGCACGGCCGCCGACCACCAAACCTTCCAGAAGGCTATTGGACGCCAGTCGGTTAGCGCCGTGCATTCCGGTGCGGGCCACCTCACCCGCTGCGAACAACCCGAGCAGCTCGGTCTGGCCATATACGTCGGTGGCGACGCCTCCGCAGCTGTAATGCGCGCCCGGGACGACCGGAATGGGTTGCCGTACGGGATCGATGCCCGCGGCCCGGCATGCGGCGGTGACGGTCGGGAACCGTGATTCGAAGCCCGCGATGCCCCGCGCGTCAAGGTAGACGCACGGATCGCCGGAGGCCTTCAAATGGGCGTCGATGGCACCTGCGACGATGTCGCGCGGCGCCAGGTCGCCCATCGGATGGACGCCGGCCGTAATCGAATTGCCTTGCCCGTCAACCAATACCGCGCCCTCACCGCGGATGGCTTCAGTAATCAGCGGCCGCCTACGGCCGGTCCGGCCGCCGGCACCGGCTGAGTAGAGCATCGTTGGGTGGAATTGGATGAACTCCAGATCGCTGACCGCGACCCCGGCCCACAGCGCCAATGCGATGCCGTCGCCGGTAGAGCCTTCGGGGTTGGTGGTCGCGCCGTAGAGGTGTCCGAGTCCTCCCGTGGCCAGGATCACCGACGGGGCGCTGATAATGCCGCAGCCGTCCCGATTGCCCACCATTACCCCGGTCACCGCCACGCCGTCATGGAGCACTCGCAGGGCCACGTGGCTGGTGCGGATGTCGAGCATGTCGGCGGCATGGTCGAGCGCCCGCTGGACCTCGGCGCCGGTGGCATCGCCACCGGCGTGCAGGATGCGTCGCCGCGAATGCCCGCCCTCGCGCGTCAAATCCCAACGGCCCGGGGCCGATTCATCGAAGCGCGCTCCATCGCAGACCAATTCGGTAACTGCGCGGTATCCGTCGGCGACGATCGAATACACCGCGTCCGGATCACACAAGCCCGCGCCCGCGGCCAGGGTGTCGGCGACATGGGCTTCGACCGAATCATCGTTGTGAGGCAACACCACCGCGATGCCGCCTTGTGCGTAATGGGTCGCGGTCACCGCCCGGGTCTTGGCCGCCTTGCTCAGTACGACGACCTTGCGGCCGGCACGGTAGGCGGCCAGCGCGGCGGCCAATCCGGCGACGCCCGTGCCGATCACGACGACGTCGGCCGTAGCCCGCCACGCGGGGCCGGCCGTCATTCGCCACCGCCGGGCTGTCCGATTTCGATCATTCGCTGCACGCTGCGCCGTCCCGCGGCCGCGATGTCCGGGTCGACGTGGACTTCGTCCGCGCCGTCCACCAGGCAGCGCAACAGGGCCGCGGGGGTGATCATCTTCATGTACTTGCACGACGCGCGATCGTTGACCGCTTGGAAGTCAACGTCGGGTGCGGCCCGGCGCAGCTGGTGCAACATGCCGACCTCAGTGGCGACCAGAACCTTGCGGGCGCGCGTCTGGTGCGCGGCGTCAAGCATGCCGCCGGTGGACAAGATCTTCACTCGCTCGGGCGGGAAGGCGCCTTCGCCGGCGAGGTAGAGCGCGGAGGTGGCGCAGCCACACTCGGGGTGAACGAAAAGTTCGGCATCGGGGTTCGTGCGGGCTTGGTCGGTGAGCTCGTCACCGTTGATCCCGGCGTGCACGTGGCACTCGCCCGCCCACACATGCAGGTTAGTGCGGCCGGTCACGCGGCGCACATGCGCGCCGAGGAACTGGTCCGGGCAGAACAACACGTGGCGGTCCGGGTCAATCGACGCAACCACCTCGACCGCGTTTGACGAGGTGCAACAGATGTCGGTGAGGGCCTTGACGGCCGCCGTGGTGTTGACGTAGGAGACGACGACGGCGCCGGGATGCTCGTCCTTCCAGGCACGCAATTCGTCGGGGGTGATCGAGTCGGCCAACGAGCAGCCGGCCCGTTGATCCGGAATGAGCACGGTCTTGTCCGGGCTAAGGATCTTGGCGGTCTCCGCCATGAAGTGCACTCCGCAGAACACGATGGTGTCCTCGGGCGCCTCGGCCGCGATCCGCGATAACGCCAGCGAATCCCCCACATGGTCGGCGACATCTTGGATCGCCGGCAGCTGGTAGTTGTGCGCCAGCAGGGTCGCCCCACGCAATCGCGCCAGGCGACGAACTTCGGCGGCCCATTCTTCGTCACCATCGATCCCGACGTAGCCAGTTGGGGAATCGGTGATACGGGCAGTCATGGCGGTCACTTCTGGGGCGAGCATGTCCATGCGGGTCAAGACCGTCACGGCGGCTCCTTTCGCACCGGGGAGGTTTTCGACTTACAATCGAAAACATGTCCCATGGTAACACCGCGCACGAAGTCCTGGCAGTTGTGTTCCAAGTTCGCAGGTTTTCGACAGGGCTTGATCAAGGGTTAACCAGGGAAAAACCGCAGCTGAACGTCCTGCTGTGGGAACGTGCGCGCGATCCACAAAAAGGCGCCTGGTCGCTTCCAGGCGGACGCCTGCGTAACGATGAGGACCTGATCACATCGGTTCGGCGCCAACTGGCCGAAAAAGTTGATCTACGCGAACTGGCCCACCTGGAACAGCTTGCGGTGTTCTCCGATCCCAACCGGTTACCCGGTACCCGGATGATCGCATCGACCTTCCTGGGGCTGGTGCCCTCCCCCGCCACCCCGGAACTGCCGCCGGACACCCGCTGGCACCCAGTGAATTCCCTACCAATGATGGCGTTCGACCACGGCCCCATGGTGGCGCACGCCCGTACCAGGCTGGTCGCCAAGATGTCCTACACCAACATCGGATTCGCTTTAGCGCCAAAAGAATTCGCACTCTCGGCGCTCCGCGATATTTACGGCGCGGCGCTCGGATACCAGGTCGACGCTACCAATCTGCAGCGAGTCCTGGTTCGTCGCAAAGTCATCACACAGACCGGCACTATCGCACAGTCCGGACGTAGCGGCGGTCGCCCGGCAGCGCTGTATCGGTTCACCGATTCGCAGCTCAGGGTTACCGACGAGTTCGCCGCACTTCGGCCTCCGGGGCAATTGTGATTCTGGTCGCGAAACCTTTGTTTCGCGATCCTCGGATTTCGTTGCCGTGGGGTTTACGACTAGATGTGACGCGCCGCACGCTGTGCCTCACACCGATTTCCCAGGCAATGCCGCTAAGTTGTATAAGAGTCAGATAAGGCTGTATAAGAAACGAGTAAGAGATGCTGGCATTCGAGTGTCAGCATTGGACTGTCACAGGGCCAACTGCGCCGCCACCTTGTTTGGTTAGCACTGCCGAAGCGCGAAAATCCCAGTGGCCATGAAGGGAGCCTCAATGGTGGAGCTCGGCAATTTGGCAGGCGCGACCCGCCCGGAATGGATCGGCCGGCCGCCACACGAGGAATTGCAGCGCAAGGTGCGCCCGCTACTGCCGTGCGACGACCCTTTCTACGAACCACCTGCCGGCTTCCAGCACGCCGCGCCCGGAACCGTGCTGCGCTCGCGTGACGTCGAAGTAGCCTTTCTGGGCCTGATCCCGCAGTCCATCACCGCGACCCAGCTGCTGTACCGGACGACGGACATGAACGGCGACCCCGAGGCGACCGTGACCACCGTCCTCCTGCCGGCCGAAGTCGCTCCAGGCGAGACCTACCCGCTGCTGTCTTATCAATGCGCGATCGACGCGATATCGTCCCGCTGTTTTCCGTCCTATGCGTTGCGCCGGCGGGCGAAGGCCCTCGGCTCATTGACCCAACTGGAACTTCTGTTGGTCAGTGCCGCGCTTGCGGAGGGCTGGGCGGTTTCGATCCCTGACCACGAAGGAATCAAGGGGCTCTGGGGGGCACCGTATGAACCTGGCTACCGGATCCTTGACGGGATCCGGGCCGCCCTGAGCTCAGAACGACTCGCGTTATCGCCATCGGCACCGATTGGGCTGTGGGGCTACTCAGGCGGCGGACTAGCTAGCGCCTGGGCCGCCGAAATGTGCGGTGAATACGCGCCTGAGCTTGACATTGTCGGCGCGGTATTGGGGTCACCCGTCGGCGACCTGGGCCACACCTTCCGCCGGCTGAACGGCACTCTTCTATCCGGTTTGCCGGCCTTGGTGGTGGCCGCGCTGGCACATAGCTATCCCGACCTAGGCAAGATGATCGAGGAACACGCCAACGACGAAGGGCAGGCACTGCTTCGCGACCTGGAGACGATGACGACCTTGACCGCCGTCATTCGCACGGTCAACAAGGACCTCGGCGACTACCTCGACGAGCCGCTCGAGGACATCCTGTCCACGCCGGCGGTTGCGCACGTCTTCGAGACCACCAAACTTGGCGCCGCGGGGCCCCCACCGCCGGTCTTGATCGTGCAGGCCGTGCACGACTACCTCATTGACGTCGATGACATCGACGTGCTCGCCGACGCCTACTCAGCCGGCGGCGCCGACGTCACCTACCACCGCGACGCGTTCAGCGAGCACATGTGCCTGCATCCGCTGTCTGCGCCGATGACACTTCGCTGGCTCACTGACCGGTTCGCCGGTCGGCCGCTGACCGACCATCTCATCCGGACCAAGTGGCCGACCATGTTCAATCCGATGACCTACGCCGGGATGGCGCGACTAGCGGTCATCGCCGCCAAGGTCATCACGGGCATGAGGATCGGCCGGCGTCCGCTCTGACGCCGGTTTCGACACCGAGGCTTCCGACTCCGCGGCTGGATACGCGCCCAGGTCATCGCGCGCGCTGCCAGCCGCAAGCAAGGCGTATACCAGCGACGTCACCGCGGCCGGTGCCATAAGAGTGGCCGCCACCTGCAGCGGCTGGAGCGCAAAGAACACCGGCGGCGCCTGCCTGACGTACGTCAACGAGTGGTCGCCGCCTGCCAGCGTCACGGTGTCGAAATTCAGCGCGCCGTAGTGCAGCCGGACCAACAGCGCCCCAACCACCGCCGCGACCGCGGCCGCAGCCACCGATCCGATCGCAAGCGCGACGGCCATCCCAGGCCCACGGTGTTCGCGCCACTGCCACACCAGTACCGCTGCCACCACCGCCATCACACCCAGTAAGCCCAACATCAGGAATGGCGCGACGAAGAAGTTTTGCGATTCGCTACCCAGGTACTCGTGGACTCGCTCGCCCGCTCGAGAGATCGCCACGACCGCGTGGATCGAAGGTGCGATCCACGCCCACAGTGCACCTGCCAGAACGCCGGTCGCCGACAGACTCAGCACCACCGCGGTGACCGCACGCGTTCGCGAAGTGGACAGCGCGCCGGAAGACTCCCGCTGGAAAGGCTCAAATCCCGAGGGCCCGGGACAGTCTGGAAGCCCTGGGGACGCCGCGAGGCCTGCTTGTTCGGTCATCGTCGTGCCTCCAGGTCGGCCGAATCCACCTGTCCGTGCCGCGAGCAGCGGGCCCACCAGCCGTCGGGACGAACCTGCACGACCATCCGACGTCCGCACTGGGCGCAGAACCGAGGGGGCTCCAGGCCTAACTGGGCCGCGGTCGGCGTGACCGTACCCGCCAATTCCCCCGTGTAGACGTTGTAGACGCCGGCGGCGACGGGAGCGCCCAGGTTTCCAGCCATGATGTCCTGCTTTACAAGCTGGCGTTGAGCGCCTTGATCGGCATCTGCAAGTCGTCGAGCAGTTCCAAATCGGCTTCGGCCGGGCGGCCGAGTGTAGTGAGGTAATTCCCGACGATCACGGCATTGATGCCGCCCAGGATGCCTTGCTTGGCGCCGAGGTCGCCCAGCGTGATCTCGCGGCCACCGGCGAAGCGCAGCATGGTGCGGGGCAGTGCCAGCCGGAACGCGGCCACCGACTTGAGCGCTTCGGTGGCCGGCATCACCTCCAGGTCGCCGAACGGGGTACCGGGGCGCGGGTTGAGGAAGTTCAACGGGACCTCGTCGGGTCCGAGTTCGGACAGCTCAGCAGCGAATTCCGCCCGTTGTTCCAGCGTCTCACCCATGCCGAGAATGCCGCCGCAGCACACCTCCATGCCGGCGTCGCGGACCATCGACAACGTTTGCCAGCGCTCTTCCCAGGTGTGCGTCGTTACGACGTTGGTGAAGAACGAACGCGCGGTCTCGAGATTGTGGTTGTAGCGATGCACACCCATCGCTGAGAGCCGCTGAACTTGCTCGACGCTCAGCATCCCCAACGAGCAGGCGATGTTGATTTCGACTTCGTTGCGGATCGCCTCAATGCCAGCGGCGACCTGGGCCAACAACCGCTCGTCTGGTCCGCGTACCGCGGCCACGATGCAGAACTCGGTGGCGCCGGACTTGGCCGTCTGTTTGGCCGCCTCGACCAGGCTGGGAATATCCAGCCAGGCGCTGCGCACCGGCGAGGCGAAGAGCCCCGATTGGGAGCAGAAATGGCAGTCCTCCGGACAGCCGCCGGTTTTCAGGCTGATGATGCCCTCGACCTCGACCTCGGGACCGCACCAGCGCATCCGCACCTCGTGGGCCAGTGTCAGCAGTTCCTCGAGCCGCTCATCGGGTAGCTGCAGCACTTGCAGCACCTGGTCCTTGGTCAATCCCTCACCGAGCTCCAGGACCTGATGACGCGCGACCGCGAGGATGTCTGAGGCGTTCACGGCATCCCGGTCGGCGTCGACAATCGGTCCAGCAGCCGCCTGTGTCATCAAGTACTCCCCTAGGTTCTTGCTTTTCGGCAGATTTACCGCGGTCTGATCGCGGCCGAGCCGAACGGTGTTGAGGCTAGGGTAGCGGGCTACGCGTCGGTACCTGGCGCACACTGGCTAGTCCGCACTTTCGCATGGCCGCCTTTGCACCGCCTTCAGGCGAACGACCAGCGAATTCAGCGTCAGGCAGCGCTGGCCAGAACGGTCAGTCCGGCTAACTCGCCGGAGGCCGGCTGGTGGGGCCATCGCAGCCTGAGGTTGGACGGCGTTCCGGCTACGGCCGGGTATACACACACCATGACCACAGCGCACGTCGCGTACCTGGCGCACCACGGGTTGTTGCTCGCGATACCGGCCTTCTTGCCCGCGGTGATCCTCGTCGGAGTGGTCTTGTACGCCGCGATCCGAGACCGCCGAAACGCGGGCGACGGCACGTCGGACGACTCCAATCAACGAACCAACACTTCAGACGACACGCGTGATTGACGGGCCCTGAATCGGGGCACTACCAACTGGATCGCGAACTTACCTCGAAGTAAGAAGCGGTCGTCGGCGCAGTTGGGAGGACACGATGGAGTCGATGGGACGCATGCTTATCGCTGAGGCGCCGGCGCGCGGTGCGGGCCTGAACCAGGTGATCGGGCTGTCGATCGCCGCGTTGGTCATAACCCTGGTGATGCTGTGGGTGGGTCATGCGCACCGCAGCCATCGCATCAGCTGGCTGCAGCGGATCGCCGACCGGATGGGCGAAAAATTCCACCGCCCTAACTGGGTCGCGCTGCCCGTGCTGCTGTTCACCACGTCGATCATTGGCGCGCTGTTCGGCTTTATCTGGGATGTGAGCTGGCACATCGGCAACGGCCGCGATCCCGGGCCGCTGGCCAATCCGGCGCACTACTTCATCATCATCGGTCTGTTCGGGATATTTGTCGCGGGCATGTTGGCGATCGTGCTGCCGTTCGACAAGCCGGGACCCGCCCCGGTGCGCATTACCAGCAATTGGCACGCACCCGTCGGCGGTGTGCTGATGGCTGGCTGCGGACTTTACGCGTTGATCGGATTTCCGCTCGACGACATCTGGCATCGCCTCTTCGGACAAGACGTCACCCTTTGGGGCCCAACACATTTGATGATGATCAGCGGCGCGGGATTTTCGCTGTTTTCGGTGCTGATGCTGGAATACGAAGGCGGGCGGGCACTGCCGCAGGAAGCCCCCGAGCGTCCGTTCGTGGTATTCCTGCGCTACCTGTCCTGCGGCGGGTTGCTGATCGGCCTGTCGGTCTACCAGATCGAATACGACTTTGGTGTCGAGCAGTTCCGGCTGGTTTTGCAGCCGATGATGATCGCAGGCGTCGCGGCGCTGGGGCTGGTGGTGGCCCGCATCACCATGGGGCGCGGCGCGGCAATCCTGGCTGCGCTCTTTGCGATTGGGCTGCGCGGCCTTGTTGCGTTGCTGGTGGGGCCGATCTTGGGAGCTCCGACGAACTGGTTCCCGCTGTATCTGGGCCCCGCGGTGGTGGTCGAGTTGCTAGCGCTGACGCCATTGCTTAGGCGCCCCATCGCTTTTGGTGCCATTGCCGGTCTGGGCGTCGGTACCGTGGGGCTTTGGCTGGAGTCGCTGTGGATCGGCGAGGTCTACCACTACCCGTGGCCGGTAAACATGTGGGGCGAAGCCCTGGCGATGGCGGTGCCGGTGGCGGTGCTGACGGGCGTGTGCGGGGCGCTGATGGGAATGGTGCTGACCGGACAACGTCTACCGAGCCGCGCGATCGGCATCTCCGTGGTCGCGGCGACGGTATTGGTCATCGGCGGCGCGGTGGCCAATGGATTGCACATTGTCGTCCCGAAGCAGAACACGGCGACCATAACCTTGACCGACCTGCCCAGCCCGCCAGGACAACGCATGGTTTCCGCTGACATACAGCTCAATCCGCCGAATTTCGTGAGCGACAATCCGGAATGGCTGTCGATTCTGTCGTGGCAGGGGCGGATGGAGAATCACCGGGGGCTGGTGATCGATCGACTCGAGCGAGTCGGCCCGGGGCACTACCGCTCCACTGCGCCGGTTCCGGTCTGGGGATCGTGGAAGACGCTGCTTCGAATCCAGGACGGCGTTACATTGACCGCGGTGCCGATCTATGAGCCAGCCGATGAGGCCATTCCTGCCGCCGAGGTTCCCGCCCTGGCCTCCATCACCCGTCCGTTCGTCCAGGAGATCACCATCCTGCAGCGCGAACGCGACCAAGACAGTCCGGTCTGGTTGTTCAACGCCGGCTCGGTGGTGGTGTTGATCCTGACCCTGATGGTGATCGGGTCCATCGCGTGGGGAGCTGGCCGAATTAATGGTGAATCCACGCCCCAACCGGCAGAGGAGGACAAGCGTCCCCTGGTAAGTCGATGAGGCTTCGTCGCGTTCTGCTCGCTGCATGGTTAGTGGGACTGGTGGCGTGTGGTAGTTCACCGCCGAAGCCGTCCGGGCAGGGCCTGGTAATCGACGTCACCATCGCTGCGGGGCAGGTCCAGCCAGCGAACGCCCGAATGCAGGCCAAGGTTGGCGACCAGATCACGCTACGGGTCACTAGCGACGCCACCGATGAGCTGCACGTGCATTCGGTACCCGATCACAAGTTCGCGGTCGCGGCCGCACCGAATCAGAATTTTCAGTTCAGCGTCGACGTACCGGGCACTGTCGACGTCGAGCTGCATCACCTCAAGCGCACGATCACCACAATTCAAGTGCAGCCGTGACCAGCGATCACTCCGCGGCGGTGCTTGCGCATGGCCTCGGCGGATCGACCGACCTTCCCGTTCCCTATGCGTATGCGATGGTCGGAGCGGCGTGGGCATTGACGTTCACGTTCGCGGTCGTTGCCTTCGCGTGGCGGCAGCCACGGTTTGATCCTGCCAAGCCCGGACACGCGCTACCGACGGCCCTGGCGACGCTGGTCGATTCCCGCGTCACGCGGTTGACCGCCGCCGGGCTGGCGTTGGCATTCGCGGTCTGGGTGCTGCTGGCCGGTGTGTGGGGTCCGCAAACGCAAGCCAACGGTTTGCTCGGGGCCTTTTATGTACTGCTGTGGGTTGGATTGGTGGCACTCTCGCTGCTGTTCGGCCCGGTCTGGCGAGTGCTGTCACCGATGCGCACGGTGTATCTGCTGCTACCACGACGGCACCGGAAGCCGCGGTTCACGTATCCGGAAAAGTGGGGGTACCGCCCCGCCGCGCTGGGCCTGTTCGCGTTCGTCTGGCTGGAGCTGGCCAGTCCGGACTCGGCGTCACTGCCGGCGGTGCGAACATGGCTGCTGATCTATGCGGTGGTGTTGCTGGGCGGGGCCTGGTTGTGCGGCCAGCGGTGGCTGGCTCGGGCGGACCCGTTCGGCGTGTACAGCATGGCGATATCCCGCCTGTCGCCGTTCTGGCGAAATCCGACAACCGGAAAAATCGTTATTGGCAATCCTTTTGACCATCTGCCGTCGCTGCCGGTACGTCCGGGCGTTGTCGTCATGCTGGCGGTATTGCTCGGGTCCACGGCTTTCGACAGCTATTCGGCGTCACTGACGTGGCGCAATTTCTCAGACCGGGTGGCGCGTACCGCCCACGGTGTGCCCGAGACGGTGACGTCGTCGGCGCTGCGAACAATCGGGCTGATCATCTTCATTTCCGTTGTCGCCGTGACCTTTTCGCTTGCGGCACGCGCTACGGGCGGTGTCAACCCCGAACAGCGCCGCGCCTTGCCGGGCCGGATGGCGCACTCGCTGATCCCGATCGTGGTGGGCTACATATTCGCCCACTACTTGTCGTATCTCGTGGAGCGCGGCCAGCAGACGATCATAGCCCTGACCGATCCGCTGAGTCGCGGATGGCACGTCGCCTATGTGTTGTCGATGCACCCGCCGGTGCTGGCGACGATCAAGGTTGCGTGCGTGGTCACCGGGCACATCGTGGCCGTGATCGCGGCTCACGACAAGGCGCTGCGGCTCCTACCCGACGGCCATCAGCTCACCGGGCAGCTCACCATGATGCTGGTCATGGTCGGCTATACCTTCACCGGCTTGTATCTGCTGTTCGGCGGCTAAATTAGCTGATCGGATACTCGGTGCGCTTGGTGCCGCCCCAACGGCGCAAGCCGGCGAAGTGGCCGTTGATCTGCGATGGCCGACCCCCAATGCGCAGCGCCCGCCCCAATTGAGTGCCACCGACCCGGCGTGCCAGCGTGACATGTCCGGTCCACTGACCGGGCAGACTGTTCGACATCGGCGCCGGCACCAAATGCGGCAGGCACAGTCGGTGCACCTCAGCATGCAAGGTCAACAGATCGCTCGTCGGCACCACGAGCCGCGCGAACACAACGTTGGCCCGGCCGAACAACACCGGTGCACCGATAACGCAGCGCAGCGGCAACCAGGCTGCGATCGGACTCAGCAGCTCGTCGACCTCCGGGGCCACCCGTTCGGCAACTGCCAGGGTGACGTGGGGGCGACTGGCCGGCGCCTGGCTGGGGATTCCGGCGGCGGCGAGGTCCGCCCAGGTGCGACGGATCGCCGCCTCGGTATCGAGGTCGAAGACCAGCTCGATCGAATGCACCATCACCCGACCAACCTGTTCACCCAGTCGCGGTCGAACACCGCCGCGCTCATGGCCGCGAAGTCCGCCGGGTCCAACGATGCGGCGCCGGCCGGCAGCGCGGCTCGCACCTCAGCCAGCCGGGCCAGCGCGGACCGATTCTTGGCCTGCACCAAGGCGGGTCGCTCCGGCCAGCTGCCAATCACCAGTCCTGCGCACGAAACACCTTGTGCAGCAAGTGCTTCCAGTGTTAGCGCGGTATGGTTGAGGGTGCCCAGCTCGGCAGAGACCACGACCAGGGCAGCGGCATCCAAGTCGACGGCAAGATCCCGCAAGGTAGCGCCGGAGTCGCAGAGCTCGACCAGTAGTCCGCCGGCGCCCTCGACGAGGGTCAACCGTTTCGGACGGTCCAGGTCACGGATGAGCCTCAGGACTTGGTCGCGGGTGGGCAACGCCATCGCTTCCTGCTCTGCCGCGGCGGTTGGCGCCATGGGCTGCGAATATCGCGCCAACCCGACGAGCTCGGTCACCCCAGACAGTCTGCCGACCTCGGCGAGGTCATCATCTCCGGTGGCGGTACCCGTCTGAACCGGCTTGCATACCGCCACATCGAAGCCGGCCTGGCGCATGTGAGATGCCAGCGCCGCAACGGCGACAGTCTTGCCGACACCCGTGCCGGTCCCGGTGACAACCAGGACGGTCAACGGCGCGAAAGAGCGTCGGTGAGGACTCGTCGCGCGAGTTCGAGTTCGGCGGCATTCAGCGAGGCGCGCGCGGTAAGCCGCAGCCGCGACGTCCCGACGGGCACCGTCGGGGGCCGGAAGCACCCCACCTTCACACCGGCATCCAGGCAGGCAGTCGCGGCCGCCAGCGCGACCTCCGGATCACCCAGGATCACCGACACCACCGCCGACTGTGGTGGCTGGGGTACCCCGCAGATCCGGGCCAGTTCGCCGGCATGCTGCAGCACCGCTGCCGGCCGCCATGGCTCGGCCTTCAGGGTGCGCAGCGCAGCCAGTGCCGCACCCACCGCCGCGGGCGCCAAGCCGGTATCGAAAATGAACGGCCGGGCCGCGTCGATCAGATGCGCCCGCACCTCGGACGGCCCGAGCACTGCCCCACCCTGACTGCCCAGCGCCTTGGACAGCGTCGTGGTCATCACCACATTCGGCGAACCCGCCAACCCGGCCTCGTGCAGCAGCCCGCGCCCGCCACCACGCACACCAAGGCCGTGCGCCTCGTCGACGATGAGCAGCGCACGATGGCGACGGCACACATCTAGCAACTCGCGAATCGGCGCCAGTGCGCCGTCGGCGCTGAAAACCGAGTCGGTGACGACGACGGCGCGCTCCTCGTCACGCGAACCCAGCGCCGCGTCCACCGCGTCGACGTCGCGGTGCGGCGTCACCACCACCCGGGCCCGTGACAGTCGACAGGCATCCACCAGTGACGCGTGCGAATACGCGTCGGACACCAGCAGAGACCCTGGGCCGGACAGGCCGACGACCGCTCCCAAGTTGGCGGTGTATCCCGAGGAGAACACCAAGCCCGCCGCGGCGCCGACGTAATCGGCGAGTTCGGACTCGAATTCCTGGTGCAGCTCGGTATCGCCAGTGACCAGGCGAGAGCCCGTCGCACCGGCGCCCCACACACGCAGCGCCTGGACACCACCATCGATCACGTCGGGGTGTTGCGACAGACCAAGGTAATCGTTGGAAGCCAGATCCAGCTCGGTGGGGACGGCGGTACGCGGCCGCAGGGAGCGACGCAGCCCGGCCTCGCGGCGCTGCCGCTCCACGGCCTCCAACCAGGCCAGCGGTGAATTATCGATCGGAGCCTGCGTGGAGGCTTTCATGGAGGATCAGCCTACGAGTCGCGCGACCTCGACCATCGCCGAGGTGATCTGCGCGATTTCGGCGGGCGGGCAGATGTACGGCGGCATCGCGTAGATCAGGTTGCGGAACGGGCGTAGCCACACGCCGCGGTCCAGCGCCTCGTGCGTGGCAACAGCCAGATCAACGGGCCGATCGCACTCGATCACGCCAATGGCGCCACACACCCGCACATCGCTGACGCCGGGCAACGCACGCGCGGCCTCCAGGCCGGCGGTCAGACCGGCGGCGATCTCGGCGATCCGCGACCGCCAGTCCTGGCCAAGTAGCAGCTCGACGCTGGCCACCGATACCGCGCAGGCCAGCGGGTTGGCCATGAAAGTGGGGCCGTGCATGAGCGCACCGGCCTCGCCGGCGCTGATGGTGTGTGCGATCTCCGTTGTGCACAAGGTTGCGGCCAGGCTGAGGTATCCGCCGGTCAGCGCCTTGCCGACACACATGATGTCCGGGCTCACCCCGGCATGGCCGGCGGCAAACAGCTCCCCGGTACGGCCGAAGCCGGTCGCGATCTCGTCGAAGATGAGCAACACCTCGTGGCGACGGCACATATCGCGCAGGTCGGCCAGATAGCGCGGATCGTGGAAACGCATCCCGCCCGCGCCCTGCACGACCGGCTCCACGACGACCGCGGCCAGCTCGGCTGTGTGCTGCGCGAGTTGCTTTTCGAACCCGGCGCTGTAGCCAGGTTCGTAGTCCCGTGGCACCTGTGGCGCGAACACCTGCCGCGCCAAGATGTCGGTCCACAGCGAATGCATGCCGCCGTCGGGGTCGCAAATACTCATCGGCGTGAAGGTGTCGCCGTGATAGCCGCCCCGCCAGGTCATCAGCCGATGCTTGCCAGGCCGGCCGCGGCTGCGCCAGTACTGCAGCGCCATCTTCACCGCGACCTCCACCGACACCGAACCCGAGTCGCTAAAGAACACCGTCTCCAGACCCGCCGGGGTGATCTCCACCAGCAGCTTGGCCAGCCGGGCTGCCGGCTCGTGGGTCAGGCCGCCGAACATGACATGGTTCATCGTGCGCAGCTGGTTGGCCAGCGCCGCGTCCAGGTCGGGGTGGCCGTGCCCGTGGATCGCCGTCCACCAAGAGCTCATCGCGTCGAGCACCTCGATCGGCGTGCCGTCGCGCATCAGCGTCAGCCAAGAGCCGCGAGCCGCGACCGCGACCACGGGTTGGACGGCTTCCCTGCCGATAGTGCTGTAGGGGTGCCACAGATGGGCGGCGTCGATCGCGCTGATCTGCTCGGGCGTCAAACCCGGACCGAAAGTTCCAGGACGCAACATGGGGACCGACCCTAATGCAGGCCGCGCCGCACGAGCGGCGCCATGCATACGGCGCGGGTCGCACAAACGCCAAGTATCGGGGAGCATTAGACGCCATGGCTTCGCCGAATCAGCACGATGACAGCCCGGGCGCCGAATCCCCGCCGGTAACCGACGACTCCGGCGATCGGGCGCCACAAGTACTCAAGCTGCGGATCGCACCTTGGGACGTGGTCTGCACCGCCGCGATCTTGGGGGTCTTGCTCATCTTGGTATCGATGACCAGCTGGCCAACGCGACTCTTCGGCTTCACCGAAAACGTGTGCCTGGCTGAGGATTGCCCACCGGTGCCATACGGCCTCAATTACTACATCTACCCGGTGATGTGGGGTGGCATCGGCGCGGCCATATCGGCAGCCATAATCGGCCCGTTCGTGTCCATGTTGAAGGGCTGGTACATGTCGTTCTGGCCGTTCATCGCGATCGGCGTCATCACCCTCACTTCGGTGCTCGGCTACGCAATGACCGGCTTCAGTGAGCGTTACTGGCACTGACGGCGGTGTCTGACTGATCACGCGGCGGCAACGCCCGTGAGACCCAAATCACAACTGCCCATACAAGATTGGGCGTGCCAGTCACCGTCCGGTCACGTTCCGACAAAGGTTCCTCCGTGGATCTGGCGACCGGCAACTTCTGTTGTCAAAGTGTCTGTAGTGACGGGTGTGAATACAGAGGCTAATTGGCTGGTTCACATTCCCAAGCGTCATGCAGCGGCGCTAGGCCCGACGCGGCGGTCATCGCGCCGAAGCACACAGGATCCTAAGAGGGCCCACCAAGTGGGCCGAGGAGGTTGGAACCCCATGAAACGCATCTACGCTTTCGCGGTCGGTATGGCGATCGCGGTTGCCCCGGTGGTGGCCGCCCCCGGCATCGCGGCCGCAGACCCCGCCGCTAGGCCGATGGACTACCAGCAAGCCACCGATGCGGTGATCGCGCGCGCCCTTTCGCAACGCGGCGTGCCGTTCTCCTGGGCCGGCGGCGGTGTCACCGGCCCCACCCGTGGCACCGGCACGGGTATCAACACAGTCGGGTTTGACGCCTCCGGCCTGATCCAATACGCCTATGCCGGCGCCGGGCTCAAGCTGCCGCGTTCGTCCGGCCAGATGTACAAGGTCGGTCAGAGGGTACTGCCGCAGCAAGCCCGCAAGGGCGACCTGATCTTCTACGGCCCCGAGGGCACCCAGAGTGTTGCGATGTACCTCGGAAATGGGCAGATGGTGGAGGTGGGCGACGTCGTCCAGGTCTCGCCGGTGCGTAACAGCAACATGGCGCCCTACCTGGTCCGGATTCTCGGGACTCAACCGGCACCAGCACAGACCGTGCCAGGGCTGCCAGCACCAGCACAGACCGCGCCAGGGCTGCCAGCGCCGGCGCAGACCGCGCCCGGAGTCCCTGCGCCCGCGCAGACCGTACCCGGCCAACTGACCCCGGCGCAGACGGCGCCAGGGCAAACGGCACCCGCGCAGACCGTGCCGGGACTGCCAGCGCCGGCGCAGACCGTACCCGGCCAACCGGCGCCGGCACAGACGGCGCCGGTACGGCAGGCGCCGTTGCAGACGATGCCTGGACAATTGCCACCCGCGCAGCAGGTGCCAACGCAGCAGGTGCCGACGCAGCAGGTGCCAACGCAACAGGCGCCATTGCAGCCGACTCTCGTCGCGCCCACACGATAATTCCCTAACCTCAACCACCCGCCACCCGCTTCCCCTGCTGCTCAGCGGAGGAAAGCGGGTGGCGGGTTGGGTAAATTGGCTGTCAACCATGATCAGCCTGTCGCCGCCTCCCGCACCGGTCGCCACCACGGCACCAGCCCATGAGCCAGTCCGAACGACCGGTTTCTACCGCTACGACCTCGACGGCTTGCGCGGCATTGCGATCGCGCTGGTGGCCGTGTTCCACGTCTGGTTCGGGCGAGTCTCGGGCGGGGTGGACGTCTTCTTGGCGCTGTCCGGTTTCTTTTTTGGCGGCAAGATCCTCCGCGCTGCACTCAACGCGTCACTCTCACCGGTAACCGAGGTGGTCCGGCTGGTCCGACGGCTGATTCCGGCTCTGGTCGTCGTCCTCGCCGGGTGCGCGCTGCTCACCGTCCTAGTGCAACCGCAAACCCGGTGGGAGACGTTCGCCGACCAGAGCCTGGCGAGCCTGGGCTACTACCAAAACTGGGAACTCGCAAACTCGGCGTCGGACTACCTGCGCGCCAGCGAGGCCGTCAGCCCGTTGCAACACATCTGGTCCATGTCCGTGCAGGGCCAGTTCTACCTTGCCTTCCTGCTCCTCGTTGCCGGCTGCGCATACCTCTTCCGTAGCCTTTTTAGGGGCCTGTTTAGGGGCCTTTTTCGGGGCTCGCGGGTCCCCTACCTACGGGCCATGTTTGTGGTACTGCTGGGCGCACTGACGGTTGCCTCGTTCGGCTATGCGATCATCGCCCATCAGGCCGACCAGGCCGCCGCGTATTACAACAGCTTTGCGCGAGCGTGGGAGTTATTGCTCGGAGCGCTCGTTGGCGCGCTGGTGCCCTACGTCCGCTGGCCGATGTGGGTGCGCAGCATCGTCGCCACCGTCGCGCTGGCGGCGATCCTGTCGTGTGGCGCGCTGATCGACGGTGTCAAAGAGTTCCCCGGCCCATGGGCGCTGGTACCTGTCGGAGCCACGATGCTGATGATCCTGGCCGGGGCCAACCTGCAAAGCCGCCCCAATACCAGCGATCGGATGCCGCTACCCAATCGACTGCTGGGCATCGGCCCACTGGTGACGCTGGGCGGGATGGCATATTCCCTGTACCTGTGGCACTGGCCACTGCTCATTTTCTGGCTCTCCTACACCGGCCACCGCCGCGCCAACTTTGTCGAGGGCACGGCAGTACTGCTGGTGTCCGGGTTGCTGGCTTACCTGACGATGCGCTACGTCGAGGACCCGTTGCGGTACCGCGCATCCGCCGCCGAATCAACCGCGACGAACACAGCGATTCCCTGGCGGTTACGGTTGCGCCGCCCGACCATCACGCTGGGCTCGATAGTGGTGCTGCTGGGCGTCACCCTGACCGCGACCTCGTTCACCTGGCATGAGCACGTGATCGTCGCGCGTGCTTCCGGCAAAGAACTGAGTGGACTCAGCGCCCTGGATTATCCCGGCGCGCGCGCCCTGACCGACCACGTGCGAGTGCCCAAGCTGCGGATGCGGCCCACCGTGCTGGAAGTCAAGGAAGACCTCCCCGCGTCCACCAGGGACGGCTGCATCAGTGATTTCTTCAACCCGGCGGTAGTGAACTGCACGTACGGCGATACGGATGCCACCCGCACCATCGCACTCGCCGGCGGATCGCACGCCGAACACTGGCTGACCGCGCTAGACCTGCTCGGTCGTATACACCACTTCAAAGTGGTGACATATCTCAAGATGGGCTGCGCGTTGTCCACCGAGCAAGTCCCACTGATCATGGGCAACAACGCCCCGTATCCGCAGTGCCGCGAATGGGTGGAAACGACGATGGCCAAGTTGGTCACCGACCGTCCCGACTACGTGTTCACCACATCCACCCGACCATGGAACATCAAGTCGGGCGACGTGATGCCGGCAACCTACATTGGGATCTGGCAAACGTTGTCCGACAACAACATTCCCATCCTCGGCATTCGTGATACCCCATGGTTGGTCAAAGACGGCCAACCGTTCAACCCCGCTGATTGTCTGGCCAAGCGCGGCAACGCGGACTCGTGCGGGATAAAGCGGTCCGACGTGCTGTCCGAACACAACACGACCCTGGATTTCGTCGCGCAGTTCCCGCTCCTCAAGCCGCTGGACATGTCCGACGCGATCTGCCGACCAAACATCTGTCGGGCGGTCGAAGGAAACGTCCTGATCTACCGCGATGCTCACCACCTGACCCCTACCTACATGCGGACCCTAGCCCCTGAGCTCGGCCGGCAGATCGCGGCGAGCACCGGCTGGTGGTGACACACCACCGCGCCGGACGCGGATAAGGTCGAGTGATGGCTGGGACCGAAAGTGGGACCGAGGAACCATTCGACAGCGCCGATACCGCCCCCTCGCTGGCGACGGTATGGCCGGGGACGCCGTTTCCTCTCGGGGCAACCTATGACGGCGCAGGCACTAACTTTTCGCTGTTCTCCGAAGTCGCCGAGAAGGTCGAGCTGTGTTTGATCGCCCGCGACGGTACCGAAACCCGGATCAATCTCGACGAAGTCGACGGGTACATCTGGCATTGCTACCTACCGGCCGTTACGCCAGGGCAGCGCTACGGATTTCGCGTGCACGGACCGTTCGATCCGGACGCGGGTCATCGGTGCGATCCGAGCAAGCTGTTGCTCGATCCGTACGGAAAGTCTTTCGTCGGTGACTTCAAGTTCGGGCAGGCACTGTTCTCCTACGATATGGCGGTCGCGGCCGAGAACCCGTCCGAAACCGGCACTCCCCCGATGGTCGACTCGTTGGGCCATACCATGACCAGCGTCGTGATCAACCCGTTCTTCGACTGGGCATCCGACCGCGCGCCCGGCACTCCGTACCACGAGACCATCATTTACGAGGCACACGTCAAAGGCATGACCCAGACGCATCCTGGCATCCCACAGGAATTGCGCGGCACCTATGCGGGGCTGGCCCACCCCGTGATCATCGATCATCTCAAGTCGCTGAACGTCACTGCCATCGAGCTGATGCCGGTCCACCAATTCCTGCACGACCACCGGCTGCTGGATCTAGGTCTGCGGAATTACTGGGGCTACAACACATTCGGCTTCCTGGCCCCGCACTACCAGTACGCGGCGACCCGTAAGCCGGGCGGCGCCGTTGCCGAGTTCAAGGCGATGGTCCGTACCTTTCATGAGGCGGGCATCGAGGTAATTCTCGACGTCGTCTACAACCACACCGCCGAAGGCAATCACCTCGGGCCCACCATCAACTTCCGCGGCATCGACAACGCCGCCTATTACCGACTCGTCGACGGCGACCTGCGCCACTACAAGGATTTCACCGGCACCGGCAACAGCCTCAACGTCCGACACCCGCACACCCTGCAGCTGATCATGGACTCGCTGCGCTACTGGGTGCTCGAGATGCACGTCGACGGGTTCCGTTTTGACCTGGCGGCCACGCTCGCCCGCGAGTTCTACGACGTCAACCGGCTGTCGGCATTCTTCGACCTGGTGCAACAGGATCCCGTGGTCAGCCAGGTGAAGTTGATCGCCGAGCCATGGGATGTCGGCGAGGGCGGCTATCAGGTCGGCAACTTTCCAGGTTTGTGGACCGAATGGAACGGCAAGTATCGCGACACCGTGCGCGATTACTGGCGAGGCGAACCCGCAACCCTGGGCGAGTTCGCTTCCCGGCTGACCGGGTCGTCGGACCTCTATGAGGCGACCGGACGCCGTCCCGGCGCCAGCATCAATTTCGTCACCGCACACGACGGCTTCACGCTCAACGACCTGGTCTCCTACAACGAGAAACACAACGAGGCCAACGGCGAGGACAACAGGGACGGCGAGAGCCACAACCGATCCTGG
Source organism: Mycobacterium simulans (assembly GCF_900232995.1). Classification (GTDB taxonomy): domain Bacteria; phylum Actinomycetota; class Actinomycetes; order Mycobacteriales; family Mycobacteriaceae; genus Mycobacterium; species Mycobacterium simulans. The sequence continues at coordinate 395,459 of NZ_OCVX01000007.1, read as the reverse complement.
AACTGCGGTGTCGAAGGCCCGACCGACGACCCGGACATCGTGGCGTTGCGCGCCCAGCAGATGCGCAACATCATGGCCACCCTGATGGTCAGCCAGGGCACCCCGATGATCTTGCATGGCGACGAGATCGGACGCACCCAGCAGGGCAACAACAACGTCTACTGCCAGGACTCCCCGCTGTCTTGGATGGACTGGTCTCTGGTCGAGAAGAACGCGGATCAACTGGCCTTTACCGCCAAGGTGACGGCTTTGCGCAAGGAGCATCCGGTGTTTCGGCGCCGCCGGTTCCTCAAGGGGCAACCGATCCGCAGCGGTGCCGAAGTCCGCGACATCGCTTGGCTGACACCGGCCGGCCAGGAGATGACAGCACAGGACTGGGACAACGACTTCGGCAAGAGCATTGCGGTGTTTCTCAACGGTCAAGCCCTGCCCGAACCCGACCGACGCGGCGAACGCGTCGTCGACGACTCATTCCTGTTGTGCTTCAACGCCCACGATCATGAGGTCAACTTCGTTATGCCTCACGATGACTATGCCAAGGAATGGACCGTGGAATTGGACACCACCAGCCCCACCGGTGCCGCAGAACGGGTCGTCAAGGACGGGGAGGAGATTGCACTGCCGGCACGCTCCGTTCTCATATTACGTAAGACCTTGTAACACATGGTTTTTCCGGTTCTATCGACCTACCGGCTGCAACTGCGCGGTGCATCGAGCGGATTCGGATTCACCTTCGCCGACGCCGAGAACCTGCTGGACTACCTTGACGAGCTCGGGGTGTCACATTTGTATCTGTCCCCCATCCTGACCGCGGCCAGCGGATCAACCCACGGGTATGACGTCACCGACCCGACCACGGTGTCGGCCGAGCTTGGCGGTCCCGACGGTCTGGCCCAGCTATCCAGGGCGGCCCGGGCCCGCGGCATGGGGCTAATCGTCGACATCGTGCCCAACCACGTCGGGATTGAGAAACCCGAGCAGAACGCGTGGTGGTGGGACGTCTTGCGGCATGGGCGGTCGTCGCCCTATGCCACGTTCTTCGACATCGACTGGGACCTGGCCGACGGCCGGATCATCCTGCCGCTCTTAGGTTCTGACGAGGATGTCGCGGACCTGACGGTCGATGGTGATCTGCTGCGGCTGGGCGACCTGGCCTTGCCGATCGCACCCGAAACCGGTACAGGCACCGGCTCGGAGGTTCATGACCGCCAGCACTACCGGCTGGTCGGCTGGCGGCGTGGACTGTGCGGCTATCGCCGTTTCTTCTCGATCAGCTCGCTGGCCGCACTGCGCCAGGAAGATCGCGTGGTGTTCGACACCGCCCACGCCGAAATCGCCCGCTGGTTCACCAAGGACCTCGTGGACGGGGTGCGGATCGACCACCCCGATGGGTTGTCTGACCCGTCAGGGTATTTGGCGTGGCTGCGGGAACTGGTGGGGCCGAACGCCTGGATCGTGATCGAAAAGATCCTGGCCGTCGATGAGGCGCTGGAGCCGACGCTGCCGGTGGCCGGCACCACTGGTTACGAGGTAATGCGTGCGGTTGGTGGAGTCTTCGTGGATCCCAGCGGGGAAGCGGCGCTGACTGAGCTGGTCGAATCCGCGGGTCTGGTCTATCGCGCTATGCCAGCCATGTTGGCCGACCTCAAGATCCACGCGGCCACCGACACTTTGGCCAGTGAATTGCGCCGACTGCGGCGGTGCATCGTGGCAGCGGCCGGTGCGGATGACCCGTTGCTGTCCGACGCGGTAGCCGCGCTGCTCAGCCACATCGAGGTCTACCGCACCGATTACCCTGGCCTGTCCGCGATCCTGCCCACCGCGCTGGCTGAAACCCAAGCGGCAGCACCGGGATTGGGGCCAGGGCTGCAGGTGATCGCTGCGGCGCTGGCTCACGGCGGTGTGCCGGTTGCGCGCCTGCAACAACTGTGCGGCGCCGTGACCGCCAAGGCTGTCGAGGACTGTTTGTTCTATCGCGATCCCCGATTGGTGTCACTCAACGAGGTGGGTGGCGAACCGCACCGGTTTGGTGTCGGTGCCGCGGAGTTTCATCACCGCGCCGCTACCCGCGCCCGGTTGTGGCCGCAAGCGATGACGACGCTGTCCACTCACGACACCAAACGCAGTGAGGACGTACGCGCCCGCATCGGCGTGCTATCGCAGGTGCCGTCGCTGTGGACGGAGTTCGTCGCGCGTTGGGAAGTACATGCGCCCTCCCCCGATCCTGCTACCGGACTGTTCTTGTGGCAGAACATCTTCGGAGTCTGGCCGGTGAGCGGCGAGGTCACTGACCAGCTTCGTGAGCGCCTGCATGCCTACGCCGAAAAAGCCATTCGTGAGGCGGCCTGGCACACCTCGTGGCACGTCCCGGACGCAGCTTTCGAAGACGCGGTACATGGTTGGCTGGATACCGTGCTCGACGGGCCGGTGGCCGGCGCGCTGACCGAACTTGTCGCACAACTCAACTCACATGCGGCTAGTGATGCGCTGGGCCAGAAGCTCCTGGCGCTGCCCGTGCCCGGGACCCCCGACGTCTACCAGGGCACCGAACTCTGGGACGACAGCCTCGTCGACCCGGACAACCGCCGCGAGGTCGACTACGCCGCTCGCCGAGCCGCGCTGAAGGAGTTGCGGCATCCGAAAATTCGGGTCGTCTCCGCGGCACTTCGGCTGCGGCGCGCCCGTCCGGACTGCTTCCAGCACGGTCAGTACCGTCCCGTGCTCGCTAGCGGTCAGGCCAGTGATCATGTCGTAGCGTTCCGTCGTGGTGACGACGTTCTGGTCGCGGTGACTCGTTGGACGGTGCGCCTGGCCGAAACGGGCTGGGGTAATACGGTCGTGCCGCTACCCGACGGCTCCTGGACCGACCGGCTAAGCGGCGCCGTGGCAAGCGGTCCGACGTCGGCCGCCGAGTTGTTCGCCGACCTGCCCGTCGTGTTGCTGGAGCGCGATCGTGGCTGAATTCCGGGTCTGGGCACCCAAACCGGAGCTGGTGCGCCTCGACGTCGACGGCGTCGTGCGCGTGATGACCAGCACGGACGACGGCTGGTGGCACACGACCGTGGACGCCGCGCCGGATGCCCGGTACGGCTATTTGCTCGACGACGATTCCACCGTCCTGCCGGATCCTCGATCGGCGCGCCAACCCGACGGAGTGCACGCACGTTCGCAGCTGTGGGACGCCTCCCGCGCCAGCTGGACCGACGACCACTGGGAGGGCCGGTCCGTCGAAGGCGCGGTGATCTACGAGCTGCACATCGGTACCTTCACTGCGGCCGGCACATTCGACTCTGCCATCGAAAAGCTGGACCACCTGGTCGATCTCGGGATCGACTTCGTCGAACTGATGCCGGTCAACTCCTTCTCGGGCACCCACGGCTGGGGGTACGACGGCGTGCTGTGGTACAGCGTGCACGAGCCCTATGGCGGCCCCGACGGCCTGGTCCGGTTCGTCGATGCGTGCCACGCGCGTGGTTTGGGCGTGCTGATCGACGCGGTATTCAATCATCTGGGTCCGTCGGGCAATTACCTGCCCCGGTTCGGGCCCTACCTCTCGTCGGGACGCAACCCCTGGGGGGAAGGCATCAATATCGCCGACGCCGACTCCGACGAGGTCCGGCATTACATCATTGGGTGCGCGCTGCGCTGGATGCGCGACTTTCACGCCGACGGTCTGCGGCTGGACGCCGTGCACGCCCTGGTGGACACCACGGCCGTGCATATCCTCGAAGAACTCGCGACCGAGACCGATTGGTTATCGAGGCGATTGGGACGCCCATTGGCGCTAATCGCCGAAAGTGACCTCAACGATCCGAGGCTGATCACCCCACGCGACGCAGGCGGCTATGGTGTTACGGCGCAATGGGACGACGATATCCATCACGCCATCCACACCGCCGTCTCCGGCGAGCGCCAGGGCTATTACGCGGACTTTGGGTCACTGGCGACCCTGGCTCACACGTTGCGTCACGGCTTTTTCCACGCCGGCACGTACTCGTCGTTCCGGCGCCGGCGCCATGGGCGTCCCCTGGACACCTCAGAGATTCCGGCCACCCGGCTACTGGCCTACGCCTGCACCCACGACCAGGTCGGCAACCGCGCACTCGGGGACCGCCCGTCGCAAACCCTCACCGCCGGTCAGCTAGCTATCAAAGCCGCGTTGGTTCTCAGCTCGCCTTACACCGCAATGCTTTTCATGGGCGAGGAATGGGGTGCATCGACCCCGTTTCAGTTCTTTAGCTCGCATCCGGAACCCGAGCTAGCCCTGGCTACCGCCGAGGGACGAAAAGCGGAATTCGCCGAACACGGCTGGGACGCCGACGAGATACCCGACCCACAAGACCCGCAGACCTTTGCGCGCTCCAAGCTGGACTGGGATGAGGCCGGCACCGGCGAGCACGCCCGGTTGCTCCAGCTCTATCGCACTCTGATTGCGCTGCGGCACAGCGCGCCCGACCTGGCAGACCCCTGGCTAGATCACCTCGTTGTCGACTACGACGAAGACCAACACTGGATAGTGGTGCGCCGCAACCAACTTGCGATTGCCTGCAATCTCGGCGCTCGGGCTACCAGTGTGCCGGTCAGCGGTTCGCTGGTGCTGGCCTGGGAGCCGCCGTGCATCGGCGCCAAAGCTACCGAGCTACCCGCGCATTCGTTCGCAATCCTGCGCTGCATATAGTGCGCGAGCAGACGCAAAATCGCGCAACACGCCGCAGTTCTGGGCGATTTTGCGTCTGCTCGCGCCGCTGACTTACACGCTGCGGCGGCCGGTGCCGTGCACGGCCTCAACAACGGCGTCGGCGAGCGGATCGATCTCGTCGCTAGCCAGATCGGCGATGGTGATACGCATTCCAGGTGGTGTGCTGATCCGGAACCGCGTTCCCGGGGCCGCGGCCCAGCCGGCGTTAAGCAGCCGAGTAATGGCGACCGCCTCGTCGGTAACCGGGATCCAGACGTTGAGCCCGGACCGACCATGGGCGGCGACGCCACGATCGGCGAGCGCCGCACATAACTGCGAGCGGTTGCTGGCATAGCGCTCCTCGGCCTCGAGGACAAGGCGCGTCGCCGCGTCGTCGGACCACAAGCCGACAGCGAGGTCCTGCAGCAGCCCACTCACCCAGCCCGGCCCAAGCCGCAGCCGTCCGTGCACCCGCTCAATGGTGCGGCGATCTCCAGCCAGTACGGCGAGCCGCAGGTCAGGGCCGTAGGCCTTCGACGCCGACCGTACGAAAGCCCACCGGCGGGTGGACCCGGCCAACGAGTGCAGTGGCGTGCCGGCGATGCCGGCGCAGTGGTCGTCCTCGACGACCAGCAGGTCGCCGGACCGGCCCGCCAACAGGCTGCGCAGTGCGCCGGCGCGATCCGCGGATAACGCTGCCCCGGTCGGGTTCTGCGCACGACTGGTGACGACAACCGCCCGCACACCGCGGCGCAGCGCCCGGGCCATCTCCAGAATCAATGGCCCATCGTCGTCGACCCGAACCGGCTCGGCCGAAAGCCCCAGTGCCGCAAGAAGATCTAACAAATTTGCCCAGCCCGGATCCTCGACGGCTACCCGGTCACCCGGACGCAGGTATGCGGTGAGCACCCGCTCGATGCCATCGAGTGCACCGCTGGTCACCGTGAGGTGATCTGCCCCGACGCCGTCGGCGGTCAGGGTTGCGCGGGCGAACTCGGCAAGCTCGGCCGACATCGCCGACTCGCCGTACAGCACGGGCGTTTGGGAACCGGCAGGCAATCTCACGCTGGCGATGGGTAGCAGCGCAGGGTTGGGGTTACCAGTCGACAGATCGCGCGCACCGGCGGGGACGCCAAGGCCGAGCAGGGATCGGGGCGTGGTCGCGGGCCGATCGCGCACGCGAGTCCCGCGCCGTCCCGCAGTTTCGACGGCCCCGCGATCACGGAGCAGGCGGTAAGCGGCGGCAACGGTATTGACATTCACGCCGACTTGCGCTGCGACTTCGCGGATCGGCGGAAGGGTGTCGCCAGGCGCCAACCGGCCCGCAGAGATGGCCTCCTCGATGCTGCCCGCTATCGACTCCGCGCCATTTCCCGAGATCCTGTATTGTACTGGCACAGTTAAAATTATGTACTAGTACAATATGCAAGGCAACCAAATTGGATACTGCATATCGCCCGACGACACGGACTACGCCGACCCGCTACCGTGAACGCGCGCACTATGACCGCAAGACGGTGCATCGCATCCTCGACGAGGCGCTGATTTGTCACCTCGGCTACGTCAACGCCGGCAGGCCGGTGGTCCTGCCGACAACGCACGCCCGCCTCGGTGAAGTCCTATATATCCACGGCTCGACCGGCGGCGGCCCCATGCTCGCCGCCAAGCTTTCGGGACTGTCGGTCTGCCTGACGGCCACCCTCGTCGACGGGCTGGTGCTGGCCAGGGCGGCGATGCACCATTCGCTGAACTACCGCTCCGTCGTCGTGTTGGGCACCGCGCGCTTGGTCGAAGATCCCGCCGAGAAGCGACGAGCGCTCGGCGCCCTGCTCGACCACATCCGATCCGGGCGCGCCGCCGACTGCAGATCCCCGAACGCGCGTGAGCTCGCCGCAACGGCGGTGCTAGCGCTGGACCTCGTCGAGGTGTCTGCCAAGGTGCGCAGCGGCGGCCCGGTCGACGACCCGGAAGACAGCGCATTGCCACATTGGGCGGGCGTGATACCACTGCGCCTGACGCCCGGAAGTCCGCAGCCCGCCAACGATCTCGACGCCGCTACCCCGCTGCCGGCATACCTTGCCTAGCCGTCGAGCGTCGGCTTGTGAGCATTTTGGGCTACAGCAGATAGCGATAGGCCGGGGAACCGGGCTCGAGGGGCTCGATGTGAAGCTCGGTCGCCCGCATCCGGGTCAACAGGCCATCCAGATCCGCGGCCGACCCCAGCTCGATGCCCACCAGCGCCTCACCGGTCTCCCGGTTGTTGCGCTTGACGTATTCGAACAAGGTGATGTCGTCATTGGGACCGAGCACTTCGTCGAGGAATCGGCGCAATGCTCCGGGCTCCTGGGGGAAGTCCACCAGGAAGTAGTGCTTAAGGCCCAGGTGGACCAGCGAGCGCTCGAGCACCTCCCCGTAGCGGGACACGTCGTTATTGCCACCCGAGATCAGGCAAACCACCGTGGACCCCGGCTCGACGTCGGCTTCCAACAGGCCGGCGACCGACAGCGCGCCCGCCGGTTCGGCGATGATGCCCTCGTTCTGGTAGAGGTCGAGCATCGCGGTGCACACCGCACCCTCGTCAATAGCGGTGATCGACACCATGTCGCCGGCGGCGGCCAGGGCCGCATACGTCAGCGTTCCCGCCCGGTTCACCGCTGCGCCGTCGACGAACTGGTCGACATGGTCCAGCGTCACCGGCTCGCCCGCGGCCAACGCGGCCATCATCGCGGCAGCACCAGCAGGTTCGATACCCAGCACGGCAGTGTTGCTGGTCCGCTCGGCCAAGTATGTGGTGATGCCGGCGATACAGCCGCCGCCACCGACGGGGACCACCACCAGATCGGGCTCGCCGCCGAGCGCGTCGAGGATTTCGACGGCAATGGTGCCCTGGCCAGCCATGGTGCGCAGGTCGTCGTACGGCGGTATCAACGTGGCGCCGGTCCGGTGCACATCAGCGAGTGCCGCCTCGGCAGCGAGATCATAGGTGGAACCGCCCACGATCAGTTCGATGAACTCCCCGCCGTGGTAGCGAATCCGGTCGCGCTTTTGTTTGGGCGTCTTGGCTGGCACATAGACACGCCCGTACACACCCAGTGATCGGCACGCGTACGCGAAACCCTGCGCGTGATTTCCGGCGGACGAGCACACCACGCCGTTCGCCAGCTCCTCATCCGACAGCTGCACCAGCAGGTTGTAGGCCCCACGCAGCTTGTAGGAGCGCACCGTCTGCAGATCTTCGCGTTTGAGGTAGACGTTGCCACCGGTGATCGCCGACAACCGATCGCTCAGCTGCAATGGGGTGGGCGTGACAACCGGGGCGATCCGCTTCGCGGCACTGTCAATGTCCGCCGCGCACAGCGGTAGAGTCATCGGGCCTTGGGGGCTCTGGCTCAGTTCAGCGGACACCGATCAATGGTGCCATGTCACCCAACGGACAGGTCAGCTCACCGGGGTCAGCACGAACACCGGAATCTGGCGGTCGGTCCTCTTCTGGTATTCCGCGTAGTCCGGCCAGACCTCGACCGCCCGCGCCCACCACGTGGCCTTCTCGTCGTCGAACACCTCGCGGGCCTGGTAATCGCCGGTGACGGTTCCGTCCTGCAACTCGACCCGAGGGTTCTTCACCACGTTGTAGTACCACACCGGGTTCTTGGGAGCGCCGCCGAGCGAAGCGACGATCGCGTACTCGCCGTTGTGCTCGATTCGCATCAGCGGCGTCTTGCGGAGTTTGCCGGTCTTGGCTCCGACGGTGGTGAGCAGAATGACGGGCTTGCCCTGCAGATCCGTGCCGTCGGTTCCGCCGGATTCCATGTACTTGTCGGCTTGCTCACGGGACCAGTCGAGCGGGCTGGGTGCATATTCACCTGAAAGAGGCATGCCATCAACCCTAGGCCCAGCGCGACCGCCACCAGCGGCTATTAGCCCTGCCGTAATCGATGTTTCGATTACCCAAAGATCAGAGTGGCTATTAGTCTCTCAAGCTATGACCACCCGTGAACGGTTACGTATGTTCGGCGCTCCGAACAGCGCGGACGTGCTGATCGCGGGTGTTCCGTGGCCGCGGCACAAGCTGTTCGCCGTGATTGCGGGGTTCGTAACGGCGTTGCTGGTCGCGGTGCTGACCACCAGCACTGCACCGTCGGTGCTGACCGGCGCCGGGGTAGCCGTCGTCGTCGGGCTGGTGCTCAAGACGCTGGCGCAACGGCACCACTAACCGCCTCATGCGGTGAGCAGTACCCAACCCGCCGCCGCAGATCCCAACACGGCTGTGCCGTAGCAACACGGCGCAATTACACGATCGAACCGGCCTAATTGCAACCCGTGCTCGAGCACGAACCGGAAGCGGTGTGCCCCATGGAACAGCGCCAACGTGCTAACGCCGAGAAGAACAAGTTTCGTCAGCGGATTCCGCACTATCGCCAGCAGGTGCGTATGGTCCGGCGCCCCGAGCCACCCGAGCGGAAACGCTAATCCGAACAGAAACAATAGGACGGGCACAACGAGCGCGGCGGCCATGCCCCCGGAGCTGAACAGCAGCCACAGGAAGGGCTCTGCCGACCTTCGATGGGGCCCGCGATGGTGCGCAGCTGTGCTCACGACATGACCAGCCAAGCGACGACCGCCGACACGGCGAGCCATGCCGCGTAATGGCCCGCGAGAATCGCGGGAGCGGGAACGCGGTTTCCCCGGATGTGCAGAACAATCGCACGCGGCGCCAGACCGAACCAGGTAACAGCGTGCAGCAGAAGGAAAATCAGTGCGACGACGTTCAGCGAAACCACAAGTGGATTAGCGCTCCAGTCCAGGAAGCGAAGGTATGAATCCCGACCGGCGCCAACCGCATTCACCAGTAGCAACAGATACACAACAAACCACGCAACGAAAACGCAACTGATCTCGCGAAGCATGAACAAGAGGTAAGACCGTCGCTTCACCCACCAGAATCTGGCGACGGGCTGACGGTACGCGCCAACCGGCTCACGAGAAACGCTTGTCATCGCGCGCCCTTGGGTAGCAGCAGTCTCTTCACCGAATCCTTTGCTGCGGTTAACTTGTAGCGCTGTATCGCGCCTGCCGGATCGACTCCCTTTGGACAAGCCGTCGAGCATTCGCCCACCAGGGTGCACGCCCAAGCGCCATCCGCCGCGGCGAGGACGTCACTGCGATCGGCGGCACCTTTGTCGCGTGAATCCAGGTTGTAGCGCTGACCCAAAGCGATCGCCGCCGGACCGAGGAAGTCCGGGTCGAGCGCGTACACCGGGCATGCCGAGTAGCACAACATGCAGTTGATGCACATGCTGAACTGTTTGAATTCGTCCAATTCCGCTGTGGTCTGCAGGTATTCGCCCTCCTCGGGGGACAGCTCATCATCCCGGATGATCCAGGGCTTGACCCTCGGCAGCTTGGCCATGAAGTCATCGATGTCGACGACGAGATCGCGGATCACCGGGAAGTTTCGCATCGGCTCCACTCGTACCGGTCCTGGCAGGTAATCAACGAGGAACGTCGCGCACGCCAATTTCGGGTCACCATTGATCGTCATACCCGAGCTGCCACAGATCCCCATCCGGCACGACCAGCGGAAGGTCAGCGTTCCGTCGAGGTGATCCTTGATGTAGTTCAGACCGTCCAGGACGGCCCACTCGCGGTCGAAGGGAACTTCGTAAACCTCTAGAACAGGCGCGGATTCGATCTCCGGTCGATACCTGGAGACCTCCATGACAATTCGTTCGGCCATCGCTACCTCCCATATACCCGTTCGCCCGGAGGCCAGCGCGTGATCGTGACCGGAAGGTAGTCGACTCGCGCGGTTCCGTCGGGTTCTCGATGAACCAATGTGTGCGCCAAGAAATGTTCGTCGTCGCGCTCGGGGAAGTCGGTTCGCTGGTGTGCGCCGCGCGATTCCTCTCGGCGCAAGGCAGATTCGATGATCGTCTGTGCAACGTCAAGCATCCCCGACAACTCGAGCAGCGCCATCAGCTCGGTATTGAACGTGTGGCTGTGATCGTCGATGCCTACCTTCGCGAATCGTTCTTGTAGCACCCGGATCTGATCGACCGCCTTGGTGAGGGTGGGTCCATCTCGATAGATTCCGGCGGCGGTTTCCAATGTGGCCCGCATCTCCGCCCGAATGTCGGCGATTCGGTCGTCCCCGTCGGCATGGCGACTGAGCTCACGCTCCAGCCGTAGCGCCTCCGTGCGTGCCTGAGCCTGCACCGCGGGCGAGGCGCCAAGGGCCTTCTTTCCGAATTCAGTCACATACTCCGCAGCGGCGCGACCTGCTCGGGCGCCGAACACCAGGCACTCCGGCAGCGAGTTCGACCCTAACCGGTTGGCACCATTGATGCTGACGCATGCTGTCTCGCCCGCGGCATATAGCCCGGGAAGTGTTGTGGCGCCGTCGATATCCGTGTGAATGCCACCCATCATGTAGTGCACCACGGGTTGCACGGGGATCAGTTCGGTAACCGGGTCGATGTGCTGGTAGTCGCGGCACAGCTCACGGATGAACGGCAACTTTTCGTCGATCAGGTCGGCGCCGAGGTGGCGGAGGTCGAGGTAGACGATGGGCCCGTACGGGGTGTCGACCGTCCGACCCTTTTCGTGCTCGTGGACGAACGCCTGAGACACCCGGTCCCGGGGGCCGAGCTCCATGCTGCGCAGCTTCGGCTCGGGTGTGGGCTTGCCGAGGTCGTAATCCTGCAGGTAGCGGTAGCCGTCTTTGTTGAGCAGCCAGCCGCCTTCCGCTCGAGCGGCCTCCGTGATCAAGATTCCGGTGAACGGCAGTCCGGTGGGGTGATACTGGACGAACTCCATGTCCTTCAACGGCGCGCCCGCCCGGTAGGCGAGGGCCATTCCATCACCGGTCTTGATGTTCGCGTTGGTGGTGAAAGGAAACACCCGCCCAGCTCCACCGGTACATACGATTACCGCGTCGGCGAGGATTGTCTCGATACGTCCGGTCGCGAGCTCGATTGCGACAACACCACAAACCCTGCCCTCGTCGACGAGCAAGGTCGTCGCGAACCACTCGTCGTAACGCACGATGTCCCCGTATGCCAGGAGACGCTGAAACAGCGTGTGTAGGAGGTGAAATCCGGTCTTGTCGGCGGCGAACCAGGTGCGTTGCTTCTTCATCCCGCCGAATGCGCGAACGGCAATGCGCCCGTCCGGCCTACGACTCCACGGACAGCCCCAATGCTCGAGCTGGAACAACTCCCGCTGCGCCTCGGCGACGAACACCTCGACCGCATCCTGGTCGCATAACCAGTCACTACCGGATATGGTGTCGTGCGCGTGTTCGTCCAGGCTGTCGTCCTCGCCTGCCACGGCAGCCGCGCCGCCCTCTGCCGAGACGGTGTGGCTGCGCATCGGGTACACCTTGGAGACAATCGCCACGTCCAGGCGCGGATTCGCTTCGGCTATCGCTATTGCGGCGCGCAGGCCCGCGCCACCGCCACCGATCACCACTATGTTGTGTGTCGCGGTCATCGCCGTGGCTTACACCTCGAACGACTCGTGTTCGCCGGAGTGCTCGTCCCGCAATATTTTGCCGTCGTGTCGAATCGTTCGTATGTGGGTAGATCCGTCGTGGTACACATGCCGGATCTCGCGGCAGCCGCAGGAGAAATTGAAGTCGTCGTATGAGAGGCCGTCATCGTCACCCTCGACATGATGATCGCCATCTGCCATGTGCCCGCAGGGCGCCTTTTGCTTCAGGAAATGCGTCGTGGCCACATTCATCGTCCCGCCTCCTCGGTGTTCAGCGAGTGACCGAGATCACATTCAGCGTATGCCCGCCATGACTGCGCGTCTACCGTTCGCCGCTGACGGCGTGCGCCGTGCCGATCATCGCCTCCTGGCCAATTCCGCGATCGCGTTGACGCGCCTTATCGCCGTCGCGATCTCGTCCGCGAATTCTCGTCGACGTTTGGCAATGTGCCCATGATCAGCACCCTGAACATCCGAGACCAGCTCGCGATGCCGGGCGAGCCGCAGCGCGGTCTTGAACAGTTCCATCGACCTCGATTCGGCGTTGGCGATTCTGCGCTGCAGCTCCCACTGCTTGCCCACCTCTAGACATTCAGCCAGGAACACATCCTCGTCCAGCGCTTCGTCCTCGAGGGCGGCCAGCCGGTCGGCGACGATGTGATAGGCGTCGAGGAACGGACGCAACACCAGATGCGCGAGCAGCAGATCCGCCGATTCCAACAGCCGCCCTACGTCAGCCGCACTGACGGCCTTGGTGGGGTCCGCGACCGGCCCGATCAGGCGTACTTCGTCGGCGAGGTCTTTCTCGAACTGCGCACGTGCGGAGAACAAGAACTCAAATTTCAGCAACTCGCGAAGACGCAGCGCCTCGTCGCGCACGGTCGCCGGGGCAACGCTGCCGTCCGCTGATGCCTCTGTGGCCGCAAGTAACGCAAGCTCGGCAATGGCGCGATCGACCAGGATGTGGATGGCGGTGTTGCGGTAAAACGCCGCTACCAAATGCCGATCGGCGCCGACACCCCACACCGCTTCGGTCCCGGCGTCGTAGACGCTTACTACCCCCGACGCAACCATCTGGTGCAACGTCCACCGGATCGTCGAACGATTCGTTAGGTCGGCGGCTCCGGCGACTTTCCAGTTCCGCGCGGCGATATAGCTCGCCAACGGTTGCACCGTGGCCAGCACCTCGCTGATGGACAACGATCGGTCCGCTCCCAGCAGTGCCAGACTCACCACCGCCGTGGGCGTGACCGGCGTGGCGCGGTTGATCCGATGCTCCACGTCCAACGCGATGCGTTCGATTTCGGTGCCGATGCCCGATGGGTCGGCGCGCATTTCCTCAAGGCGCTTGCGTAGCGGCAACGGGTCACCGAAATCGAGATAGGCACGGCCCAGCCGTTCACCTTGCTGGCGCGATAGCCGGATCAAAAACCGAAGGTCTTCGGGTCGCTTCACCGCACCGTAGGCCTCGGTGGTCATCGCCTCCACCTCGTGCAGCTGGTCGTACACGATGGAGGTCGGCACCAAATATACTTCGGGACCGTCGATTTCGTCGACCGCGTCGGTGATATAGCGCAGGATGCCGAATACCGGGGGCCGCAGCTTGCCGGTTCGGGTCCGTCCCCCCTCGATCGACCAGGTGAGATTGACGTGGTTCTGTACCAGCTGCGCGGTGTAGGCCCGGAGCACGAACCGGTAGACCGGAATGTCCTTGGTCTGCCGCCGGATGAAGATCGTCCCGGTGCGCTTGGCAAAGCCGCCCATCGGGAAGAAGTTCAGGTTGGCCCCGCCGAACGTCAGCGCCGCCGAGAGGCGGTTGGCCTGGATCACCTCCGGCAGCAACAGGCCGTCGAGGTAGGACCTATGCGAAAAGGCAAAGGCCAACGTCGCCTTGCGATCCAGCTTGCGCAGCTCCGCGATCTGGTCCTCGTCGACCAGCACGTCATAGGCTCGCATCAGCCACCGGCTGAAGCCACGCCACGCGTGCACCGCTCGCTCGTCCAGAGAGGCTGCCACCTCGCGCAGATATCCCGCGGCCTCCGAACGCACGCTGTGCGGGTCACGGCCCAGCTCATCGGCCAGCGCATCCAGCCGGTCGCCAAACCATCGGGCGTTCAACAGCTCGGCCACCTCGTCAGGGTCGGTCGCCAAGGGTGTCGTCGACTCGTCAATAATGCCGGTGCGCTGCAATAACTTTCGCACTCCTATCCGGCCGACCTCACGCGCAGTCACCGCAGGTCCCCCGTCACACCCGTTGCGCCCGTGCGGCGTCGGGTTCGTGGATCTGCGGTCCCGGCTCGGACGCGTAGAGCTCTTCAATCTCCGCGGCATATTTGGTGACGATCGGTCGGCGCTTGAGCTTCATCGTCAGCGTTATCTCGTCACCGCCGGGCTCCCACAGGGTGGGTAGTACGCGGAACCGCTTGATTTGTTCCACCCGAGACAGTTTCGCGTTGCCCGCGGCCACCCCGGCGGCAATCTGCGCGATCACCTCGGGGTCGGTTGCCAGGGCCGCGGGCGATTCCTCCAATCCGTGTCTGACCGCGTACGGGCCCACCGAGTCGGCGTCGAACACCATGAGTGCGGTGTTGTACGGTCGCCCATCTCCAATTGCGAGCATGACGCCGACCATCGGGCACGCGGCCAAGATGGTGTTCTCGATGTTGGCCGGGGACATGTTCTTGCCGGCCGCATTGATGATCAACTCCTTCTTGCGATCCACCACTCGTAGGTAACCATCAGCGTCGATGTCGAAGATGTCACCGGTATGCAGCCAGCCGTCGGCGTCGATCGCCTCGGCGGTCTTCTCCGGTTCCCGCCGGTAACCGTTCATCACCAGCGGACCGCGCACCAGAAACTCGCCATCGTCGGCGATCTTGCCTTCCAATCCGGGCAGCAGTTTGCCGACGGCGCCCAGACGCGCGTCGCGGGGATGGCTTGCGGTGGCCACGCAACTGAGCTCGGACATCCCCCAGATCTCGGCGATAGGGATACCGACGCCCGCGAAGAACGCCAAGGTCTCCCTGGGGATCGGCGCCGCTCCCGAGATGGCCCACCGAAGCTCGCCGAAGCCGAGCCGCTCGCGCAGCTTGGACAACACCAACTCGTCGGCCTTAGCCCATTCGGCGGCAACGTCATCCGACAACGATTCGCCGGCCAGCAGGGCGTCGGCACGCTTGGCCGCCACCGACAGCGCCCACTGCATCGCCTGCCGCTTCATCTGGTCGGTCTCGTGGCTGACCGTGAATTCGATTCCGGCCTTGAGCTTTTCCCAAACCCGAGGCACCGCTCCCCACACCGTCGGCCGCACGTCGGGCAGCGCGGCCGCGATTGCGCGTCCGTCAGACACCGCCGTGACCTGGGTGCCGAACATTTCCTGCAGATACAGGCCCGTCATCCGGTCGGCGATGTGGGCCGTCGGCAAGAAGGACGTAATCCGGTCACCGAACTGGATTCCGAGCACCTCGTCGATGGCGTGACCCTCAAACAGGATGTTCGTATGGGTCATTTCCACGCCCTTCGGGTTTCCCGTCGTCCCGGAGGTGTAAATCAAAGTGACTATGTCGTCGGGCTCTACGGCGCGCCAAGTCGACTCGAAGTCGAAATCCGCGCTGCCGGCGGCGTACAGGTCGTCGACCGAGAGTGTGCCCGTTGGCGTCCCGTCAATGCAGATGATGTGTTCGATGGAGGCGCCGCTGGCGCGCACGCGGTCGACGTATTGTTCTTCGCACATCACCACCTTGGTGCCGGCATTGTCGAACAGATAGGTCAGCTGCTCGGCGGGCAGGGTCGCGTACACCGAAAACGAGGTTGCGCCAACGTGTTGGGCACCTACCTCGAGCGGATAGAACTCGATCCGGTTTGCCATCATCAGCGACACGGTGTCGCCGCGCCGTACGCCAAGACCCACTAGGCCGGCGGCGACCTGCCGCACCTGCGCCGCGTACTCGCGCCAGGTCAGCGTCTGCGTGGCGCCCGGCGTCCGCAGCGCCACGGCGTCCGGATCGATCGCCGCGGTGCGCTGGAATGCCTCGCACATGGTGGTCGGACGCCCGGTTGTGGTCATTTCGGTTCTCCTTAGCCCCGAATCAGCACTGCCCGCATCACATCGGTGAGCGTACGTCCGCGTCATGGGGCGCCGGAAGCCCGCACCCTTGGCATCGCCGGCGACGCGACGCCGAGTACGTCGGTGTTCAGGCCACCGAGCGCGCGTGTCTGTACAGCGGCACGCCGCACATCCCGTGCAATGACGCACCCTCGGCACATCCCGTGCAATGACGCACCCTCGCGACGACCGGCGCTGCGGCTGTCGGCTAGGTTATTTCACCGCGCCGTCGCACCCGCCGGGTGGCGCGGGCGCCGGATCCGGCGATCCGTCGTCGATTACGCAGTGCAGACCGGTAGTGATGTCATCGTGCATGTAATAGGGCATCGGATAGGGGCCCATCTGCATGACGTCGGTATGCCAGTAACTTCCGTCCGGGTACTTGATCCCGTCGCAACGTCCCGCGCCGAGCAGCGGAGCATTCCCGCTGCCGCCACCGGGACAAAAGTTCGTATTGGGGTCCGGCATATGAGGGTCCGGGTCAGGGTCGGCATGGGCCACGGCGGGAATCAGGGCACTGAACAGCAGAACGACCAGCAGCGACGACACGTGTCTCATTAGCTAAGCGTACAAAGCAAAGTCAAGAGCCCGCTTTAGCCGCCCAAGCACCCCGGACCGAGCAGCTCCTTAAGGTCCCCCATGAGTGCCGGCGACGGCGTCACCCGCAACGACTGATCCAGTTCCAGGGTGGTGATCCGGTCCCCGCTGATGAGGCGCAGATGCACCTGGGACGTGCCGGGGTGGCGCGCCAGCACCTGCTTGAGTGCACTCACCTTGTCGAACGTGCATTGTCGGGTGGGCAGGCTGACGGCCAGCGGTCGATCCGCTTGCGCGTTGGAAAAGTCGGGCACCACAAGTTCATTGGCGATCAACGCGACGCGGTCGTCGCGCACCGCCACCTTGGCGTTGAGCAGCACCACCGCATCGTCGGCGATGTCGGCGCCGTAGGTGGAGTAGGTGTGCGGGAAGAACATCACTTCAATGCCGCCGGTGAGATCCTCCAATTGTGCTGACGCCCAGGGCATTCCGTTCTTGTTGACACGCCGGTTCACGGCGGCCAGAATGCCGCCCACCCGGACCTGGGCCTCGTTGGGCACATCGCCGTCCAAGATCGCTGGGATCGCCGTGTCGACCTGGGCGGAAAGCAGGTGAGCCACGCCGTTGAGCGGATGCCCCGACACGTACAGGCCCAGCATCTCCCGCTCCAGGGCCAGCTTGTGCTTATCTTCCCACTCGTCGTCGGGCACCTTGATGGTGAATACCGCGTCGGCGCCGGCGTCGCTGCCGCCAAACAGATCGAACTGCCCCATCGCCTCGGCCTTCTTGGTGCCCAGCACGGAGTCCACCGCGTCGGTGTGCACCAGGAAAAGGCCCTTGCGAGCATGTCCCAGCGAATCGAACGCGCCCGCCTTTATCAGCGACTCGGTGACCTTCTTGTTGCATGCCGAGATGTCGATCTTGTTCAGGTAGTCCGAGAAGTCGGTGAACTTGCCCTTGTCATTGCGAGTCTTGATCAACGAACCGACCACGTTGGCGCCGACGTTGCGTACTGCGCCCAACCCGTAGCGAATGTCGTCGCCCACCGACGCGAAGTTCAGGCCGGACTCGTTGACGTCCGGCGGCAACACCGTAATGCCGAGCTTGCGGCAGTCGGCCAGATAGACGGCGGCCTTGTCCTTGTCGTCACCCACCGAGGTCAACAATCCGGCCATGTATTCGGCGGGATAGTTGGCCTTCAGGTAGGCGGTCCAGTAGGAGACCATGCCGTAGCCGGCGGCGTGTGACTTGTTGAATGCGTAGTCGGCGAACGGCAGGATGGTGTCCCACAGTGCCTTTATCGCGCCAGCCGAGAATCCGTTCGCCTTCATCCCGTCGGAGAAACCCTCAAACTCTTTCTCCAGAACCTCGCGCTTCTTTTTGCCCATGGCCTTGCGCAGAATGTCGGCTCGGGCAAGCGAGTAGCTGGCGACCTTCTGCGCGATGCGCATGATCTGCTCTTGATAGACGATGAGGCCGTAGGTCTCGGCGAGGATTTCACGCAGTGGTTCTTCGAGTTCGGGGTGAATCGGTTTGATGGCCTGCCGGTTGTTCTTGCGGTCGGCGTAGTCGTTGTGGGCGTTCATGCCCATCGGGCCGGGCCGGTACAACGCGATGACGGCGACGACGTCTTCGAAGCCGGTCGGTTGCATGCGACGCAGCAGGTCGCGCATCGGCCCGCCGTCGAGCTGGAACACGCCGAGGGTGTCGCCGCGGCCCAAGAGCTCGTAGGTGGGCTTGTCGTCGAGCGGCACCGATTCCAGGTCGAGGTCAACTCCCTTGTTGGCCTTGATGTTTTCGATGGCGTCGCCGATGATCGTCAGGTTGCGCAGCCCCAGGAAGTCCATCTTCAGCAGGCCGATGGCCTCGCACGATGGGTAGTCCCAGCCGGTGATGATGGCGCCGTCCTGCGGCCGCTTCCACAGTGGGATGGCCTCGGTCAGCGGCTCACTGCTCATGATCACCGCGCAGGCGTGCACGCCCGCATTGCGGATCAGACCTTCGAGGCCGCGCGCGGTCTGGTAGATGGTGCGCACATCCGGGTCGGTTTCGATGAGGCTGCGCACCTCGGCGGCTTCCTTGTACCGCTCGTGGCTGGGGTCGGTGATCCCGGCGAGCGGAATGTCTTTGGCCATGATCGGCGGCGGCAGCGCCTTGGTGATCCGGTCGGCGATCGCGAAGCCGGGCTGGCCGTAGTGGATGCGCGCCGAATCCTTCAGCGCCGCTTTGGTTTTAATGGTGCCGAAGGTAATGACCTGGGCGACGCGGTCCTGACCCCACTTATCAGCGGCGTAGCGCACCATCTCGCCGCGGCGACGGTCGTCGAAGTCGATGTCGATGTCGGGCATCGAGGTGCGCTCGGGGTTGAGGAACCGCTCGAACAGCAGACCATGCGGAATCGGGTCGATGTCGGTGATGCCCAGGGCGTAGGCGACCAGCGAGCCCGCGGCCGAGCCGCGGCCGGGGCCGACCCGAATGCCCACCGAGCGCGCGTAACTGATCAGGTCGGCAACGATCAGGAAGTACGACGGAAATCCCTTGGCGCAGATGACGTCGATCTCGTAGGCCGCGCGCGTGATGTAGTTTTCCGGCGGACCCGCGGCAAATCGGCGGTTCAGGCCGGCGTCCACCTCGTGGCGTAGCCAGGACGCCTGGTCGTGTCCCTCTGGCACCGGAAAGACGGGCATTCGGTCGCGCGGTGTCCATACATCTGCATAGGACTGCACGCGTTCGGCGATCAGCAACGTCGAGTCGCACGCGCCGGGCACCTCGTCGTCCCAGAGCTGGCGCATTTCGGCGGCCGACTTCAGGTAATAACCGTCGCCGTCGAACTTGAACCGGTTGGGATCCGACAGCGTCTTGCCGGTCTGCACGCACAACAAAGCCTCATGGTTGTGGGCGGCGTCGCGGGTCACGTAGTGGCAGTCATTGGTGGCAAGAGGCGGAATATCGAGCTTTCTGCCGATCTCGAGCAGGCCCTCACGAACCCGGCGTTCGATCGTCAGCCCGTGGTCCATTAGTTCCAGGAAGTAGTTGTCGGGCCCGACGATCTCGCGCCACTTGGCGGCCGCCTCCAGCGCCTCACGATCCTGCCCCAGGCGCAGGCGGGTCTGCACCTCCCCGGAGGGGCAGCCGGTGGTGATGATGATGCCCTCGGCGTGTTCGGCGATGAGCTCGGCATCCATGCGCGACCACTTACTCAGCTGGCCCTCGAAGGAAGCCAGCGAGGACAGCTTGAACAGATTGCGCAGGCCGGTAGCGTTCTCGGCCATCATTGTCAGGTGGGTGTAGGAGCCGCTACCCGAGACGTCGTCGGCCTTCTGACTGGGGTCACCCCAGGAAATGCGCCGGGTGTCAAAGCGAGAGCCGGGCGCGATGTACGCCTCGACGCCGATAATCGGCTTGATCCCGGCCTTGCTCACCGAGTTGTAAAACTCGCTGGCGCCGAACATGTTTCCGTGGTCGGTCATCCCGATCGCGGGCATCCCCAACCGCTCCACCTCGGCGAGCATGGGCGTGATCTTCGCGGCACCGTCCAGCATCGAATACTCGGTGTGGTTGTGCAGGTGCACGAAGGAGGACTGGTTCATAGGGACGCCAGTCTATGACCGAGCACTGACGTGTTTCGGGCGTGTCGCAAAGTGTGTCTTTGAGCCCGCTACCCGTACAGCTCAACGAACCGTCGCAGCGACTTTTCTACGTCTCCCTTGACGGCGCGCGCCGCCGCGGAACCCACCGGACCGAACAACGCACGCCCGCCCAGCTCGACGCGCAGACCGAGCGTCGACCCGTCTTTGCTGGGCGTTACCGTGAGGGTGACGCCATACTTTGCTCCGCCTTTCCCGGCTCCCGACATCGCGACCTCGTGCGGCGGGTCCCACTTCGTGATCGTCCACGTCACTCTGTTACGTAAGCCTTTGGAGCGTGCCACACCCACGATCTGAGTGCCTTCGGTCAACTCGTCAGGCAGCTCGCCTCGCCACCCCTCGTGGATCACAAGCCAATCGCCCAGTGTCGACAGATCCGAAACGTGGTCCCACATTTCCTCCGGGGCCATCGGCATATCGGTGGTCATGTCGACAGAAGCCATCCGCCCAGCCTAGCCCCGCTTTTTCAACGAACACTTCCCCAGGTACGGTCCGAGCCATGAGCGTGCAACACCCAGGTCTTGTTGCGGAGGGACTTCCACTTCCCCGAAACATGCCGTCCTTACCGCCCGCACGCGAGTTCTTAACGTCAGCAGGTTTCGGCGGCGCCGCAGCCCTGGCCGCGGCCGTAATGCTTGCCCTCGTCGCGATGTTCGCCGCGCGCCGGGCATCGAAGCGGCACCAGATGCAGCTCGAACAACAAGAACGCCACCATCAGGAAATTCGCGAAGACGAGCAACGCGCCGCGGCAGTGCAACGATGCTGGCAGCGGCTGGTGTGGGTGGTGGAGACCGCAGGGATGGAACCCGCTGCCAGCGAGAATGCCACCCTTGGACTCGGTCCGGAACTGGCCTTGGAACTGCTGCAAGGGCTGCTACGCGACGCCGAACAGCTCGGCGACGAAACGCTGGCCAAGTCCGTGACGGTGTACCTCAACCAGCTTTCGTTGGTCCTGGCACAGCAAGCCGGTTCGCTTGCCGACCTTGCCGCGGCCGGTTGGCACGCCGCAAAGATGGACGACCGATCGCAGCAGGAGGCGCCCGCTTCTGCCGCGCCATCCGCGGCCAATGAACCACACAACGCCGGCTCCGCCGATACCGGAAGGCGTTGGCGCGGGTGACAACCACACGGCAACACATCGAGGACCTCGACCCCGCGGCGTGGGCCGCACTCACCAAACGTGCCGCAGAGGTTGCCGTCGCGGCCGCTGAGCGCTTCGGAAACACGCCACCCGCGGAGTTGCTCGCGGTGGTGGCGATGACTGAACGCGATCTCGTCGAACACCGCAACCGCTTGGGGCCGGCGCGGAAGCGCCCGTCGGCAGTGATGCGCGTGGTCGAGGCCGACCACTTGCGGGTCATCGCCGAGGGCCACGCACGCCAGGCCCAGCAGGATAAGAAGGACGCTGAAGCGGCTGCGTCGCTGGCGCGGGCTGAAGCCGAACAATCGGCGCGCGACGCCACGGCAGCGCGTGAGCGCGTTCGCCAGATACAGGAGCAGGCCGCCCGCAAGGACGCGGAACGGTCCGCCGAGCGGGCGGCCGCGCAGCAGGCCATCGAACAAATGCGCACCGAACTCGAACGGGTCCGTGCCGATGCTGCGGCCGAGGTCGCCGCTGTTGGTGAACAATTCAAAGCCGCCGAGGCGCGAGCCCGGCAGCGGACGGAAGAACGCACGGCCGAACGAGCGACCGCGCGACAAGTCTTCGAACAGCTGCGCGGCGATCTCGAACGGGTCCGTGCTGACTCTGCGGCCGAGGTTGCCGCGGCTGGTGAACGAGTTAGCGCCGCCGAGGCGCGCGCCGAACAGCGGATCGCCGAACGAGCCGCCGAACGAGCGACCGCGCAGCAAACCCTGGAACAGGTACGCGGCGAACTCGAACGGGTCCGTGCCGATGCCGCGGCCGAGGTTGCCGCGGCCCGCGGGCGCGCCGATGCTGAGATTGCGGCCGCACACCAAGCCGCCGAAGCCCAGGTCGAACAGATCCGTGCGGCAGCGGCAGCCGAGATAGCAGACGCATCATCGCAACTATTGACCATTCCCGTCCCACCGCTGGGCGTGAGTGCCCATACGGGGCGCATCGAGCATGCGGTTTCTGTGGTGCGCCAGATTGATTACGTGCTCGAAGCGGGCCTCATTGAAGGCGCCGGTGACGATGTCGAATCGCGGCGTCCGATCGATACCGAACTCGTGCGCAGCCTGGTGCGTACGGTGCAGGTGCAGGCTGCCGATCTCGCCGAGGAATTGCACAACCTGTCCTCGCACTACACCGTGCAGTGGCAGATCGACGCCGCCGACAGTTACGCCAGCACCGCTGCCAACGCCTACGGCGCACTGCTACAGCGGATTGCGACGGCAACCGAGCAACTACGCCAACACGACGACAGCGCGAATGCTGAGGTCGTTCAGATGGTCACCACGATGCTGGCCGACCACCCGTGGCGTCGATATTGATACGAGATTGATACGAGCCGGCTCCGCCGCTCCCCGTCAGCGACCGGGGCCGCCACGCAGTTTGTTGCCGATGCGAATCCCGGGCAATAGCAGACTGCGCGGTATGTATCTGCCGCTGGTGCTCACGACCTTGGGCACCACCCCGGGCACCACACTGCGTTTGCCCGCAAGCATCCCAGCGATCGCGGCTTCCGCGACGTCATGCGGGGAGACTTGGGCAATCGGGATGCTGAACCGCTCGGCACTGGCGATCTCAGCCCACTCGGTGGGCACCGGGCCCGGGCACAGGGCGGTGACTGAGACCCCTGTTCCGTGCAGCTCTTCGTGAACGGCCTCGGAAAACGTCAGCACAAATGCCTTGCTGGCTGAATACACCGCCATGTAAGGAATCGGCTGGAAACCGGCGATCGATGCGATGTTGAGCACCGCGCCCGCGCCCCGCTCAACCATCCCGGGCAGGGCCGCACGCGTCAGCTCCATCAACGCCAGCGCATTGAGCGTGACTTGCTCACGTTCGCGTTCGGGCGCCAACTCGTAGAACCGCCCGCTAGTCCCGAAGCCCGCGCTGTTGCACAGACCTCCGATCGGATCGCTACGCAAGCGATCGGCGAGCTGGGCCCGAGATTGAGTGTCGGCCAGATCCAGCGGCAAGACCTCGACCTCAACGTTGTGTTCCTCGCGTAACTGATCGGCCAGCTCGTCGAGGCGTTCCCGGCGCCGGGCGACCAGCATCAGGGGGAAACCGCGGCCCGACAAGCCGCGAGCAAGTTCGACACCGATGCCGGAGGAGGCGCCGGTAATGACGACGGTGGTCTCTTTGCCTGGCTTCGGAAGACTCATGACGTCACCAATGTATCCCTCGGGTCGCCCGCACAAACGTTTCGCTTCGTTTGTCGAGATCTGTTGTGTCCGTTGCGGATTGGCCGCCCTGAGCAGCGGCAGAATCTTTGAACATTCCGAATGCGCGGTTGCGTACCCGGTCCATCACCGCGGGGTTGACGGCGTCGGCCACCGCAGCCAACTGTCCGAACGGCGAGCTGGCCCGCCGGGGCCGGTGCACGATCGCATCGGTGATCACTCCAGCCGCCTGCACCGGCGTCAGCGCGGGGAACTTTTCATACATCGTCGTCGGACTGATCATCGGGGTACGGACCAGCGCCATGTGCACGGTAGTGAATCGGACGTCCTCGTTGATCGTCTCGGCTTGCAGCGCGTCGCACAGGCTGTCCAGCGCCGCCTTGCTGGCAATGTAAGCACCGAAACGCGGTGCGCGCGTCTGCACACCGACTGAGGAGACATTGATGATCTGCCCAAAGCCGCGTTCCCGCATTCCCGGGATGAACTTGAGGATGAGCTGGACCGCGCCGAGGTAGTTCAGCTGCATCGTCCGCTGGTAGTCGTGGATCCGTTCGTAGGACAGCTCCAACGACCGCCGAATTGACCGCCCCGCGTTGTTGATCAAGATGTCGACACCGCCGTGATCGGCAAGCACCTTGTCGGCCATCGCGGCGATGGCGTCCATATCGGACAGGTCGCACGAGTACACGTGGGCGGCCCCGCCATTGTCGCGAATATCGTCAGCGACCTTCTCCAGGTTTTCCAGGGTTCGGGCGACCAGCACCACTGTGCCGCCCGCTTCGGCGATCTTCTTCGCCGCCGCTTCTCCGATGCCCGACGACCCCCCAGTGATGAGGGTGATCTTGCCCTCGACGGCGTCGCTAAGCTTACGGCCCTGCACCACATCGAGCAGGTTCCTGAAGTAGAACGGTCGATATCGCCCAGCCGAATTGGGGGTGTTGATGATGTTGGACACTGCAGCAAACGGCTTTTCGACGAGGTTCGTCAGGTCACCAAGATTCATCGATTCTTGCTCCTGATGGCGGGGGTTGTGACACAGGTCATGTGGCCAACCTAGGGCATCCGCCAACAACCCGATGCAGAGGGGCGGCGCCGACGGTCGAAGTGCGAATGGTAAACGAGCAATCGTCTTGTCACGTAAGGTAATCCAAGATCGATCACGCCCTAGTGGAGGTGCACCGGGGCGATGATTCCCGGACACGATGGGATTCGCGATGGGATTACTGTCACGCTTGGCGCACGCGCGAGCCGATCAGTTCGTGTGGTCGGCGACGATCAATCGTCCAGCTTCTTCACCGGCACAAACATGAAGCTCTCGTCGCGCCGCTGGCCACGGACGTCGCTTCGGGATTAAGCGACCAGCGCTGAGGTCTGAGCGCGGGCGAATTTGAGCGAGCGTGGGCGTGTCGCGCCCCGCATCCACCCAACAGCCGGTAGTCAGCACATATGAGACTGATCGCAGCCGTCCTGACTACCCTGATTCTGAGCGCCTGCAGCTCGAAAGCGACGCCCCCGGCGCCCAGTTCGCCTCCCGGTACGACTGCTTCATCGGCAGCTGCACCCGCGGCGGGGTCGACGCTCGACTGCGCCAAACCAGCAAATGCGGCCCAGGAGTTGGTGTGCACCGACCCGAAACTGGTCGAGCTCGACCACCGACTCCAGACCATCTACCAGCAGGCGCTCGACCGCGCAGGAGCGGACAAAGCCGCACTGACGGCAAGCCAAAACAGCTGGGCAGCAACCCGTGACCAGTGCGCGCAGAACGTCGACATGCCCACCTGCGTGCTGGAGGCATACCAGACCCGGCTGGTCCAGTTGGCCATCGCCGATCCCGCCACCGTGGCTCCCCCGGTCATCACCTACCGGTGCCCAGCCGACCGCGGCCCATTAACCGCGCAGTTCTACAACCAGTTCGACCCGAAGGCGGCGGTGGTGAACTGGAAAGGCGAGCAGTACATCTTGTTCGTCCAACTCTCAGGCAGTGGCGCCCGCTACGGCCGCCAAGGCATTGAGTACTGGGAGCACCAGGGTGAGGTGCGGCTTGACTTCAGTGGCGTATCCCAAGGCGCCAAGTTCGTCTGCCAAACATCCTGAGGGTTCAACCGAGGCGGAGGTGCTGGCCGGGACCCCGGACCGGCGACGGTGCGCAAACCAGACCGGGGGTCGATTCAGCCACCGAACAGGCGTCACCCCTCGTCTCGTAACACGTCCAACGCGTGTTGCAGATCGGGCGGGTACGGGCTGACGATTTCCATCCGCCGGCCGTCGGCCGGATGAGCGAACGCCAGCGACCGCGCGTGCAGCCATTGCCGTTCCAGCCCAAGCCTTTTCGCAAGCTTCGGGTCGGCTCCGTACACCAGGTCGCCGCAGCATGGATGGTGCAGCGCGGCGAAATGCACCCGGATCTGGTGGGTGCGACCGGTTTCCAGATGCACGTCGAGCAGACTGGCGGCGACGAAGGCTTCCAGGGTGTCGTAGTGGGTGAGACTGTGCCGACCGTTCTTGGTGACCGCGAACTTCCATTCACCGCCGGGGTGCCGGCCAATCGGCGCGTCGATGGTGCCGCTGGATGGATCCGGATGTCCTTGCACCAGCGCGTGATAACGCTTGTCGACCGAGCGCTGCTTGAAGGCCCGCTTGAGCACCGTGTAGGCGCGCTCGGAAAGTGCCACCACCATCACCCCGGAGGTGCCGACGTCCAGGCGATGCACGATGCCCTGCCGCTCGTACACACCAGATGTGGTGATCCGGTAACCGGCCGCGGCGAGACCGCCGAGCACCGTGGGCCCGGTCCAGCCCACCGACGCATGCGCCGCCACTGCAGCCGGTTTGTCGACCGCGACGATGTCGTCGTCGGAATACAGGATCGTCATGCCCTCGATGTCGACGGGCGTGTTCTCCAGCGGTGGCGGCGCCTCGGGTAACCGCACCTGCAGCCAGGCACCCGGTGTCAGGCGATCGGACTTTCCCGCCTGCACCCCGTCCAGTTCGACGCCGCCCCCCTCGGCGAGCGCCGCCGCCGCGGTCCGGGATAGGCCCAGCATGCGGGCCAGCCCGGCGTCAACACGCATGCCCGCCAATCCCTCCGGGACGGGCATCGAGCGGTGGGTCATCAGCGCTGGTCGGCCTTATGCCGGCCTAGAGTGGCCCTTTCGGCTTTTCGCCGACCCACGCTGTCGAAGTCAAAGCCGAAAATCGACAAAACGACCAGCAGGATCGCGCCGCCAACCACCGATGGATCGGCGACGTTGAACACCGGCCACCAGCCGACCGACAAGAAATCCACGACATGACCTCGCAGCGGCCCGGGCGCGCGGAAGAAGCGGTCCACCAGGTTGCCCATCGCGCCGCCGAGGATCATCCCCAGGCCCAGCGCCCACCAAGGCGACACCAGCCGTCGCCCCATCCAGAAAATGCCCACGACCACACCCGTCGCAATCAATGTCAACACCCAGGTGTAGCCGGTCGCCATCGAGAATGCGGCCCCCGAATTGCGCACCAAAGTCCAGGTCACCGTGTCGCCGATGATCGACACCGGCTGTCCCGGGGGCAGCAGTTTGACGGCAAGCACCTTCGTCACAATGTCGAGTACCAGCACGACCGCCGCGACCGACAACAGCAAACGGAGCCGCCGGGGCGGCGCGGGCGCTTCGGGTTCCCCGGCATCCCCGGTCCCCTCCGCCGAGGTCAGTGGATCAGCCGATCCTGTTGGTTCGTCAGGCACTCCCCCATCATCCCCCAGAGGCAATATGGTCCCCGCACGCGGATAGGCGTGCCACACATGCGAGATGATCCCCTCATGGGCCGGCTCACCGTCATCACCACCGGAGGAACGATATCGACGAGCACCGGCGCCGACGGGGTGCGCCGGCCCACCCACAGCGGTGCGCAACTGACATCGAGCTTCGATGTCGACGTGATCGATTTGATGGCACTCGACAGCTCACAGCTGACACCCGCCGACTGGGATCGGATCCGTGCAGCGATGTGGGCTGCCATCGATGATGACGCCGAAGGCGTGGTCGTCCTGCACGGCACGGACACCATGGAAGAGAGCGCGCTGTGGCTCGACCTCACCTATGCGGGCAATGTCCCGGTGGTGCTGACCGGCGCCATGCGCAGCGCCGACGCACCCGATGCCGACGGTCCGGCCAATCTGCGCGACGCACTGGCGGTGGCGGCCAGCCCGGACGCCCGCGACCTCGGTGTGCTGGTCTCTTTCGCGGGCCGGGGGGTGCAGCCGTTGGGCATGCGGAAGGTCGCTACCGACGATCTGAGCGGCTTCGTCGGCAAGCTGGTGGGAACCGTCGACGCTGGCGTGCGACTGACGCGCACCAAGACCCGGCCGTACCTTGGCGACGTCAGCGCCGCCGTGGCGCCGCGAGTCGACATTGTCGCCGCATACCTGGGAAGTGACGCGGTTGCGCTAGACGCCTGCATAGCAGCGGGCGCGCGAGCCGTGGTGCTGGAAGCACTGGGCTCCGGCAATGCCGGGGCCGCGGTGGTCGACGGCGTGCGCCGGCATTGCCGCGACGGGGTCACGGTCGCGGTGTCCACCCGAGTCCCCGGTGGGCGGGTCGGTGCGAGTTACGGTCCCGGGCATGACCTGGTGGAAGCCGGCGCGGTGATGGTGCCACGGCTAGCCCCGCCGCAAGCCCGGGTCCTGCTGATGGCGGCGCTGGCGGCCCAGCTACCGGTCGCCGAGGTCATCGACCGCTGGGGCTGAGCTCGACTCCTCAACTCGCAGTTCACCGACATAGTCCGCCCAGTCCAGGCTGTCGACCGGGTTAGCGCTGGTGATGTCGAGGGTGTCGATGGGGAATGTTCGGGCCGGGCCAGGGCCCGAACCGCGAGTCTCGAACCGGATGGTGACCACGCCGTGGCCGGCCCCCTGCACCCAGCCGTGCCCGAATTCGCGATGCGCCACGTCGTCGCCGACCCGCCACGCCGCGGTGTCCGAGCCGGTTAGCAGCGCGGCTCGCAGAGTGTCGAAATCCTGATGGGCTTCCTCCGACGTCTCCGGCAACGTGTCCAGGTCCGGGAACAACGACTCCTGGCGCACGTCGCTCAGACCCGAAAACCCAACGCCGAGAAGGCGAATGGGCCCGATCTGGCGAGGATCGAGCAGCAGCCGTCGGGCCACCGCAATCAGCGCACCGGCCTCGGTCGTGGCGTAGGGCAGCGTGGCGGAGCGGGTCAGCGTGCTCATGTCGGACTTCTTCAGCTTGACGGTGACGGTTCGCGCACCGCGACCGTCGCGCAGCAGGCGCTGGTGGGCGTGCTCGGCTATCGGGTCGATCGCTTCGTGCAGCTGATCCAGGCTGGTCAGATCGACCGCGAAGGTGGACTCGGCGCTGATCTGCTTGGCTCTGCCACCCTCCGCCACGGGACGATCGTCGATGCCGCGGGCCAGCCGGTGCAGCGCGGGTCCGACCGTCGCGCCCAGGATGTTGGCCGCCTCGGCGTCGGTCAGCGCGGCCAGCTGCCCGATCGTCTCGATGCCCAGTCGGTGCAGCTTTTCTTCGGCGACCGGACCAATACCCCACAGCCGTCGCACCGGCAGCCCGCTGAGCAGCAATTCTTCTTCGGCGCGCCGCACGATCCGAATGCCGTCGGGCTTGGCAAGGCCCGACGCGATCTTGGCGATCTGCTTACCCGAGCCCGCGCCGACCGAGGCGACCAGGCCCGTCTCCTCCCGCACCCGTCGTCGCAAGCCTTCGCAGAACACCTCGACGTCCTCGGCCGACGCTCCGGCAAGTTGGGGAGGTTCGCCGAATGCCTCGTCGTAGGACAGCTGCTCGACGACGGGCACCATGGCGCGCACGGTATCGAAGACCCGGCGGCTGGCCACCCCGTACACAACCCCGCGCGGTGGCAGGACCACTGCCGTCACGCCGATCAGGCGGCGGGCCTGATGCATCGGCATGGCCGATCGGGCACCGAACACCCGCGCTTCGTAGCTGGCACCGGCCACCACGCCGCGGCCACCCAACCCGCCGACCAGGACCGGCCGCCCACGCAGGGTGGGCCGGGTGAGTTGTTCGACAGAGGCGAAAAACGCATCCATGTCCAGGTGCAGCACCCAACGGGACTCCACAACTGCCGATGCTATTTCTCACGTCAAAGTCGGTGCAGGCAGGCAGCGCTGGCGCGTGGTCAAGCCTTAGCGATCGCCACCCGAACCCCGTCGCCGAGCTCGACAGCGTCGGCCGGCTCCCCGAATTCGAAACTGGTGGCTAGGATTTCGCCGGCGATGAGATCGCGGTGAGTGCGCGCCCAGGCTTCGCGTTCGGCGGGCACCGAGATCACCACACTGACGCGGTCGGAAACATCCAGACCGGTCGACTTGCGCAACTCCTGTAGTTCGCGGATGCGGTCCTTGGCCCAGCCTTCGGCCTCCAATTCTGGAGTCACCGTGCCGTCCAGGACGACGAGGCCGGTGCCGCCCGGTAGGGCCGCGGTGAACTCGGGGTCGGCGGCTACCAGCCGGGAGCTGTACTCATCGGGCTGCAGCACCACCGGACCCGCCGTCAAGGTGTCATCCGGGTTAACGATGCCTTCGCCGGCCTTGACCGCCTTGATCGCCGCCTGCACATCCTTACCGAGACGCGGCCCTGCCACCCGGGCGTTGACGGTGAGCTCGAACCGACCGTAGGCGTCGATCGCGTCGGTCAGTTCGACCTGCTTGACGTTGAGTTCGTCGCCGATCAGGTCGGTGAATGGCTTCAATCGTTGCGGATCTTCCACTGCCACAGTGAGTTTCGGCAATGGCAGACGTACCCGCAGCTTCTTGGCCTTGCGCAGCGAGGATGCGGCGGAGCACACCTCACGGACCTGGTCCATTGCGGCCACCAACTCGGCATCAGTGGGCAGCTCGTCGGTCTGCGGCCAGTCTGTCAGATGAACCGAACGCTGTCCGGTGAGACCACGCCAGATCATTTCAGTGGTCAGCGGAAGCAATGGTGCAGCCAGCCTCGCGGTCACCTCCAACACGGTATGCAGGGTGTCGATCGCATCGACATCTTCCTCCCAGAACCGTGAACGTGACCGTCGCACATACCAATTCGTCAACGCCTCGGCGAACTGGCGCAGTTGTTCGCACGCCCCGGAGATATCGCAGACCTCCATCGAATGGGTCAGATCGTCGCGCAGCCCGGCCAGCTTGGCCAGGATGTAGCGGTCCAGGACATGCGACGAGTCCGTACGCCAGGTACCGACTCTCGGTGCGTACAACGCCAGGAAGCTGTAGGCGTTCCACAACGGCAGCAAGACTTGCCGGACGCCCTCGCGGATGCCCTGTTCGGTGACGATCAGATTGCCGCCGCGCAGGATCGGCGAGGCCATCAGGAACCACCGCATGGCATCGGAGCCATCACGGTCGAACACCTCGTTCACGTCCGGATAGTTGCGCAGTGACTTGCTCATCTTCTGGCCGTCGGAGCCCAGCACAATCCCGTGAGCCACGCAGGTTTTGAATGCCGGACGATCGAACAGCGCGGTGGCCAGCACATGCAGCGTGTAGAACCAGCCGCGGGTCTGCCCGATGTACTCCACGATGAAGTCACCGGGATAATGCCCCTGGAACCAGTCCTCGCTCTCGAATGGGTAGTGCACCTGGGCATACGGCATGGAACCCGAGTCGAACCACACGTCGAGCACATCGGGAATACGCCGCATCGTGCTACGGCCGCTGGGATCGTCGGGGTTGGGACGGGTCAGCTCGTCGATGTAGGGCCGGTGCAGGTTGGTCGGCCGTACACCGAAGTCGCGTTCCAGCTCATCGAGGCTGCCATAAACGTCGATCCGCGGATACGCCGGGTCGTCCGACTTCCACACCGGAATCGGCGTGCCCCAGTAGCGGTTTCGCGAGATCGACCAATCGCGAGCACCCTGCAGCCACTTGCCGAACTGGCCGTCCTTGACGTGTTCGGGATACCACGTGATCTGCTGGTTCAGCTCCACCATGCGATCCCGGAAGTCTGTCACCCTGACGAACCAGGACGACACCGCCCGGTAGATCAATGGGTTTCGGCAACGCCAGCAGTGCGGGTAGGGGTGCTCATAGGTTTCGTGGCGGAGTAGCACCGCGCCGTTGGCGGCCGCCGGACCGCTCTGGTTCTTCAGATCGCGGATGATCTGCGGGTTGGCGTCAAAGACGTGCTGGCCCCGGTATTCCGGAACCGTGGCGTCAAAGCGGCCCTTGGAATCGACCGGAGTGACCGGCACAATGCCGACCGGGTCGGTGGTCGCCATATCGTCCTCACCGTAAGCCGGTGCCATGTGCACCATCCCGGTACCGTCCTCGGTGGTAACGAAGTCGGCCGAAAGCACCCGAAAAGCGTTGGGCGAGTCCATAAAAAACGAAAACGGCGGCAAGTACCGAGTGCCCAGCAGGTCGGCACCCCGGTACGTGCCCAGCAGCTCGGGCTCCTCACCGAGTTCGCGTGCGTAGGCGGCCAGCCGCGCCGCGGCCAGCACGAAACGCCGATCGCCGGCCCTGACCTGCACGTAGGTCACGTCCGGATGGACAGCCACCGCAAGGTTTGACGGCAGGGTCCACGGCGTCGTCGTCCACACCAGCAGGTAGGCACCGTCCAATTCGCCGCCGGCAACCTTGAGTCCGACGGTGATCGCGGGGTCTTGGCGGCTTTGGTAGATGTCGTCGTCCATTCGCAATTCGTGATTGGACAGCGGGGTTTCGTCGCGCCAGCAGTACGGCAGTACCCGGTAGCCCTCATATGCCAAGCCCTTGTCCCACAGTTGCTTGAACGCCCACAGCACCGACTCCATGTAGCTGATGTCGAGCGTCTTGTAATCGTTGTCGAAGTCGACCCAGCGAGCTTGCCGAGTTACATACGCCTGCCATTCGTCGGTATAGCGCAATACGGATGCGCGGCAGGCATCGTTGAAGGCGGCAATGCCCATGGCGTCGATCTGGGATTTGTCGGTGATCCCCAGCTCGCGCTCGACTTCGAGCTCGGCCGGCAGCCCGTGGGTGTCCCAACCGAAGCGGCGCTCGACTTTGTAGCCGCACATGGTGCGGTACCGCGGCACGATGTCCTTGACATAGCCGGTCAGCAGGTGCCCGTAGTGCGGCAAACCGTTGGCGAACGGTGGGCCGTCATAAAACACGTACTCCGGCGCGCCGTCGCGGCGAGCGATGCTGGCGCGGAAGGTGTCGTCGCGGGTCCAGTAATCGAGGACCCCGAGCTCAAGCGCCGGAAAGTCGGGTGAACCACCGGTCAGCTTCGGATACGCCTTGGGGTCAGCGTTCTCGGTCAAGGTGCGTCGTCTCCCTGTGCCAGGTCAGGCCCGGGGACGACGATGCGCTGGTGCACAACCGCCGCGGTACCACCCCGCTTGCCACGCTCGTGCGTGACCGCTCAACTTTGGGGCTGTGACGGGCCCACCCGTTCGGCTCTACTAGGCCAGGCTGGCTGTTCTTCCGAAGGCTCCCCGGTGATAGCCGGATCGATGCCGATAGGCCGATTCTACTTAAGCGCCACAAATCCACGTGGCGGCGTCGACGGCTCCAAGGGGTTACCTGGTCGCGGGCTAGGCCTGCGGCCGGGTAGCCCCTTGGAGCCCAGATTGCTCACTAGCCATCGGACTCAGGCTTGGATCTCGAGAAGCCCGACACGCCACAACGCGGCGTACACGTGCCGCAGCGGAACACTCAGCAAGCGAGCGGCCCCGTCGACCAGTGGGTCGCCGCCGGCGCCGAAAGGCCGGGTGTCGATCTGCCGGGCCGTCTTCTTGGGCGCGGGGGCCTGAGTCGGGACGTCGCGCACCACGTGCAGCTG
Organism: Mycobacterium simulans; assembly: GCF_900232995.1. Lineage (GTDB taxonomy): Bacteria > Actinomycetota > Actinomycetes > Mycobacteriales > Mycobacteriaceae > Mycobacterium > Mycobacterium simulans. The sequence goes on along the minus strand of NZ_OCVX01000007.1, from coordinate 361,886 downwards.
TGGCGCGGGCGCTACGGTTACTACTTCGTCGTACAGAGCTGCGGTCATGATCGCCTCCTGGACGGAAATCAAACTTGGAACATGTGGACACTGACCTGAACTGACCTGGTCCCGTCCCGTAGCGATTCCGCTCTAGAGGCGCGTGATGTCTGGGTTTGACGACTCAGTCGACAACGTCGCGCCAGAGGCCGGATCGGGACGAAACACAGCCCGGATATCGGTCCGGACTATCACTGGAACTCATTCGTCCCTCACCTCCTCACGGTCACGACGCGTGCGGGTACCGCACGATCCAGGTGCACCAAAGGGGGAAGGAAAAACCGACCACTGTCGGAAATCCGCACCCCACTCGTCAGAGCTTTGGCACCACACGACGTGTCCGGTAACCGGAAGCCACCTGGGCTCAACCCTTAAGCCGGGAGGAGCTGTCCTGACCCGGGGCGTCTTTCGACGTTCGGGGTCAGTGGCCTATGTTCGTGTAGCCGCCTCACCTAACGAGGTGCTTACCCGACGATGATGCACGACCCATCCGGCTCGGTCAACATCATCGGGGCCGCATGTTCGAATCTTTACGCTTCCACGATGCGGGCTGACAGCTATTGGCCAGGTTTATACCCGCTGAGCTGGCCTTATGGCCGCGTGGTCTCAGCTACCAGCGGGGCGCGGGCGCAGCCCGTCAAGAACCAGTGAAACGACGAAATCCGCGACCTGAGCTGCGGTGACGTCGTCGTCGGTGCTAAGCCGCCGATGTGCCAGTTGGCCGACCAGTGCCGCCACCGTGTACGCGATCATTCGAGGTGGCGCCGACACCACCTCGCCACGCTCCTGAGCGGCGACGATGAAGGTTTCGATGTCATCGATGAATCGCTCGTAAATCCCGCCGAGGTGCTTTTCGAATCGATCGCCCAACGCATAAGCGTCACGGAACAGCAGTTTGACGGTTGCCTTGTCGGCTTCGAAGAACTCGAAGGTTGCCTGCACGCCGGCTTTTAAGGGCGCGTGAAAGGAGGTCCGCGGCGCCGCTGCTTCGCCGGTGAATGACGACAACGTCGCGCTGAGATGCGTACGCAAGGCCTCTTCCTCCGAGGCCATCAACGCATGGAACAAATCGTCCTTGGAATCGAAGTACCAGTAGACCAACCCGTATGCCAGGCCCGCCTGCTTGGCGATGTCGGCGATGGTGGTGGCGTGAAAACCCTTGCCGGCAAACACCTTTTTGGCCGCCGCCATGATCTCCTCGCGCCGTTTGGACTTCTCCTCGTCGCTGATCGCGCGACGCCGCCTGGTGCTGGTGCGGCTCATTTCGCATCACCTATCGACAAGGGTCTCGAGCTGTCCGATGGTGTCGATGAACTCCTCGACCATTTCGAGCACCACCGAACGCGTCGGCCGCACCCGGTTGAGCGAACCGACGACCTGGCCGACGAAGTAGGTCGCAAGCTCACGAGCCTTGGCGCCCGGCTGGCCAGCCGCCTGGTTGATACGCAGCTGTGGCTCGTTGATCAGCGCGTTCTGCAACGGCATGCCAAGCGGGTTGGGAGTGTCGGGCCGGTCCCACTCGTCGGTCCAGGCCGTGCGCAGCATCCGCGCGGGCTTGCCCGTCATCGATCGCGACCGCACCGTGTCCGAAGAGCTCGCCGCCAGGAATTTGTCCTTAACCACCGGAGGCGTCTCGGCTTCTTCGGTCGTTAACCACACCGAACCGCACCACACGCCCTCGGCGCCCAGGGCTAGCGCCGCGGCGATCTGGCGGCCGCGGGCAATCCCGCCCGCGGCCAATACGGGCGTCGGCGAAACCGCATCCACTACTTCGGGAACCAGAACCATGGTCGCCACCTCGCCGGTGTGTCCCCCGGCTTCGGTGCCCTGCGCGACGATGAGGTCCACACCAGCGGCAGCGTGCCGCCGGGCGTGATGCGTGGTGCCGGCCAGGGCGGCCACCAGCACGTTGTGGTCGTGAGCCCGCTGGACAAGATCGCTCGGCGGCGGACCTAGCGCGCTGGCGATCAAGCGGATGTCGTGGGCAAAGGCCACTTCCAGCAGCGGCTCGTAGCCCTTGGGTGAGATGTTCAGCCCGCCACCGGATAACGGTGCGCGCTCCCGCTCGGCAGGTTGATTGATCCCGTACCGGGCCAGCAGGTCCTCGACGAAGGCGCGATGCTCTTCCGGCAGCAGGGTGCGGGCTTGCGCCGAGTCGATCCCTCCTTGCTCGGCGCCAACGTAGCGGGGCGGCAACAGCAGGTCGACTCCATACGGCTTGCCGCCGGTTTGCTCCTCGATCCAGGTCAGCTCGCTGTCCAGCCGCTTAGGACTGTGGGCGACGGCACCCAGCACCCCGAAACCGCCGGCGTTGGTCACCGCAGCCACGACATCTCGGCAGTGGCTGAAAGCGCAGATCGGGAACTCCACACCGAGCATGTCGGCGACTCTTGTTCGCATTTCGCCGACGCTAAAAGCTATTGATTGATATGTCAATCGAATACGGTAGCCTACCCGCTATGGCCCAGCCATTGACCACCGAGCAGCAGCACGAGCGTCGCCAGGCGGTGCGCGACCTGATGCGGAGCACGCCGTTCATCGGCGGGCTCGGTGTCGTGTTCGAACAATACGAACCCGACGACGTGACGATCCGGCTTCCGTTCCGAGAAGACCTCACCAATGACGGCACCTACTTTCATGGCGGGGTGATCGCGTCGGTGATGGACACCGCCGGTGCTGCAGCCGCATGGTCGAACCACGACTTCGACAAGGGCGTACGCGCCTCGACGGTGGCGATGAGCATCCAGTACACCGGCGCGGCGAAACGCAGCGACCTGCTGTGTCATGCCCGCACTGCCCGGCGGCGCAAGGAACTCATCTTCACCGAGATCACCGCGACCGATCCCGAGGGCAACGTCGTTGCCCACGCCGTGCAGACCTACCGGATCGTCTGAACCGCAACGCTTTTCGCCTTCGCCCAACGTGCACTCAGCGCGAAAGATCTCGCGAAATCTCGCTTTGGCTGCACGCTCGGCGAGATCAGCTGGGCGACACGCCGTCGGGCGGCCAGCTGGACACCCCTTCTTCCAACGGGACTTTCAGGCTTTGCAGGATCGAAGCGACCATCCGCCACGAGCCAATCGCCGTCACGAGTTCGATGAGAACCGTTGTATCGCCCTGCAATTCACGCTCACAAGCTGCCCAGCTCTCGGCACTCACCGCGCCGTCGCGCACAACATCGTCGGTGGCTGCCAGCACGGCGCGCTCGGTCGCCCCGAAGCCGTCGTAGTCCTGCCAATCCCGCACGCCGAGCAGGTCGTCGGCTGACACGCCAAGCCCGGATGCGACGCGCCAATGCTGGGTCCACTCGTAGTCGCACGCGGTGAGCCAGCCGATGCGCATGATCACCAATTCGCGCAGCCGCGGCTGCAGGGCACCGTGCCACAGCATGGTGGCGAGCAGGTCGTTGAAGGTCCGCGCCAGACGCGGGTGGTTCAGCAATGCCTGGAAGATGCTGAGCTCGGCCATGTAATCGGGCACGCCGGCTTCATCGGCAGCGGCCTTGGCCTCGTCGACCGGCAACAGAGGTACCCGGGTTGACTTCATGGGTGAGGTCATGGTGTAAGCACTCCGTGTACTGGGGGAAGGCCGTCGCGTTCTCCGGCCATGGTAGCCAGCAGGTCCTCAGCATCTTCGAGGCGCGCGCAGCGGCGGGGCAGACTGTCGAAGGGGGAACGACCGGGCACCAACAGATCAAGCGCGGCCCGGTATGCGGTGGCGTCGACGCCGAGGGCGCCCATCACGCGCAGCTCCTTGACCACGACCACGTCGGGTGAGAATCCGGGCGCGCCGCTGCCGAAACCTCGGGTGCCGGCGACAACGACCGTCCCAGCAGGACGGGCCAGCGCGACCGCCTGCGCGAACGCAGACGGCGCCTTCGCGGTGACATCGAGCACGACGTCAGCAAGCCCACCGGTGTGCTGTGTCAGCGCGGCGACCGGATCCGCAACGGCAACGTCGACGGCCAGGTCGGCACCGAACTGGGAAGCCAGCGCCAACCGCTCGCCGTCACGGGGGCCCACCCCGGTTACCAACACGAACCCGGCGCCCGCCTCCTTTGCCGCCGCGGCGGCACACAGCCCCCGGATACCCGGGCCAAGCACCGCCACGACGTCTCCCGGTTTGGTGCCGGGAACCGTTACACCCCAACGTATTCCGGCGCCCAGCGGGTTGAACAGGGTAGCCACTTCGGGGCTGAGGTCGCCGGCAACCGGCAACACCATTGAATCTGGCGCCAGGTACTGGTATTCGGCGTACCCGCCCCACAGCCCCGGCGCACGGTCGACCGGAATGAAGCCGTACATGTCGGCCAGGCCGTGACGTACGCAGCGGCGATACTCGCCGGAAAGACAGTTTGCGCATTGGCGACAGGACTGGAAAACCTCGACGGCTACCCGATCGCCCGCAGACACACCCCATCTCGCCGCCGCCTGCGGTCCGATCACCTCAATCGTCCCGACCGTCTCGTGGCCGGGTACGAACGCAAACCCGCCAGAAAGCTCGCCGGTGTACTGCTCGTGATCGGTCCCGCACAGCCCGCAGGCCTCGACCCGCACCAGTGCGTCGTCCGCACCGATGTCGGGAAGCGCGTACTCCCGGATAACCAGGTTGCGCGGGGCCTGCAGCACTAATGCCCGGGCCACCGCGCCGTCCGACATAGCGTTAAGCGTCCAAGCGGCTGAACTCGCGTTGCCGGTACAGCTCGACGCACTGTGCTCGCCTGATCTTGCCGCTCGTGGTGATCGGAATCGACCCCGGCGATACCAGAACAAGATCGGCCACGCTCAGTCCGTGCGACTTATATATCGCCGCGTTCACATCTTGCTTGATCAGGCGAAGCCTGTCCTTCGCCTCCTCGTCGGACTCGCCCCGCTTCTTAACTTCGACGATCGCAACGAGCTTCTCAGCGCTACCATCCGGAACCCCTATCGCAGCGCAGCGACCAGCCGTGATTTCCTGGATCGTCGCCTCAATGTCATCGGGAGAATGGTTGCGCCCGTAGATAATCAAGAGATCCTTGATGCGACCGATGATGTACATCTCTCCGTCGGAGAAGAAGCCCGAATCTCCGGTTCTCAGCCAGGGACCTTCGGGTGTGCCCTCTGAAGGCGTGGCAATCTTTGCGCCGAATGTGCGCTTGGTCTCTTCAGGTTTCTGCCAATAGCCGGACGCGATGTTGTCTCCGTGGACCCAGATCTCGCCGACCGTTCCAGCTGCACACTCGATACTCGTGTCGGGATCGACGATGCGCACGAGCACTGACTCCGGGGTGCCGTAGCTGACCAGCGGAGTGCCGCTACCGGTTGGGCACGAAATCGCTTGACCGGCAGGCAGTTTCTCGGATTCGAAGTAACCGATCTTGGGTGGTTCGCTCGCGGTACGGGTCGCCAAGTACACGGTTGCTTCCGCCATGCCATATGCGGGCCGCAGCGCTTTGGCATTGAAGTTGAAGGGCGCAAAGCGTTCAGCGAAGCGCTTGAGGGTTGCGGGCTGTACTCGCTCGCTGCCGTCGAGGATGCTGTGCACGTGCCCGAGATCAAGCCCGGCCATGTCTTCGTCCGAAGTCTTGCGCACCGCCAATTCAAAGGCGAAATTCGGCCCGCCGGAAACCGTGCAACTGTTGCCGGCCATCAGTTCTATCCATCGCGCTGGCCGCTGCAGGAAACCCACGGGACTCGTTAGCACGGTGGGTGAACCGATCAGGATCGGCATGATGGCTCCCAACAGCAGACCCATGTCGTGGTACAGCGGCAACCAAGACACCACGGTCATGTCCGATGGGACAACACCCCCCTCGGCCGCAAAGAAGTCGGCGATCATCTGCGCGAAATTGGCGAACACATTTTTGTTCGCGATTCCCACCCCGGCCGGTGCCCGAGTGGAGCCCGAAGTGTATTGCAAATACTGGATTTCCGGCGCGTCCTTGACGGCACGAGAGGCGCCCGACGGGGGCCGAGAATCCAGGTCCAGTAAATCCAGCTCAATGATCGATGGTGCGTTTCGTCCCGGCTGCGGCTGCGCATGCGGAGTGACATTGTCGACGACGGCCGACGTGGTCAGCAGGACCGCAGGCGAGGTGTCACTCAGGACCGAAATCGTCCGCTCATCGTGGGCACCGCCGTAGGGAACCGTCAGTGGAACTGCGGTAAATCCGGCCTGCAACGCGCCGAGAAATCCAATGATGTATTCAAAACCCTGCGGTGCGAGTATCACCGCGCGATCACCGGTCGACCCGCAACCTCTGATCTGCTCGGCAACGTTGAGCATCCGCCGATACAACTGTGACCACGTCAGGGTCTGTGCAACACCGTCCCAATCTTGCTCGTAATCGATGTAGGTGATTGCCGCATCGTTGGGGTTCAGGCTGGCGCGCTCGCGCAGCACAGTAGGAATGGAAGAGCCGACCACGTGCAGCAACACTACCGGTTTCGCCGTCGGCGTGGCTCCGGTTCGCCTACCACGTCGCGTCTGGCGACGTCGACGGAGAAAACGTCGGCGCGTTGATCCCTGGTCCGGCGGTCCTGAACAGGGAGGATGGCCTCCAAACCTAGTGAAATAGAGGTGGAGGACGGTGGATCACACACGTGTCACCCCGGTCGCTGTCATCGGCATGGCATGCCGCCTTCCCAAGGGCATTGATTCCCCCGACAGGCTGTGGGACGCACTACTGGCCGGCGATGACTTGATCGCAGAGATTCCCACCGACCGCTGGGACGCCGACGAGTACTACGACCCCGAGCAGGGTGCGCCCGGCCGGTCGGTGTCGCGCTGGGGCGGCTTCCTCGACGATGTAGCCGGATTTGATCCCGACTTCTTCGGCATCAGCGAGCGAGAAGCAACCGCGATCGATCCCCAGCACCGCTTGCTTATGCAGACCTCATGGGAGGCGGTTGAGCACGCAGGCCTGGATCCGAAATCGTTGAGCGGCTCGCTGACCGGCGTGTTCGTGGGCATGTGCCACGATGACTACGCGTTTGTTACCGGCGACGCGGGCGCCATGGCGGACGCATATGCATTCACCGGAACCGCCTTCAGCATGGCGTCCGGGCGGGTGTCGTACTCGATGGGGCTACGCGGTCCGGCGATGACCGTGGACACGGCGTGTTCATCGAGTTTGCTTGCGGTGCATGTGGCTTGCCGCAGTTTGCACGAGCGCGAGAGCAACCTTGCCTTAGCGGGTGGCTGCCTGGTCATGCTGGAACCGCATGTGTTCAGCTCGGCCTCCGCGCAGGGGATGCTGTCGCCCACCGGGCGCTGTCGCACGTTCGACGCCGCCGCCGACGGGTTCGTCCGTTCCGAAGGCTGCGCCATCCTGATGCTCAAGCGGCTCCCCGATGCGCTGCGCGACGGTGACCGGGTCCTTGCGGTGCTGCGCGGCAGCGCCACCAACCAGGACGGTCGCACCGATACCATTTCGACACCGTCGCGGGATGCACAGATCGAGGCTTATCGCGCGGCGTTGCTGGCCGCCGGTGTGGACGCCGACACCGTCGGCTTGGTTGAGGCGCACGGCACCGGTACCCCCGTCGGTGACCCCATCGAATTCGCCAGCCTGGCGCAGGTGTACGGCAACAACGGTCCATGTGCCCTCGGATCGGCGAAGAGCAATCTGGGGCACACCGAGGCCGCTGCCGGCGCCGTGGGGATCATCAAAGCGATCTTGTCGCTGCAGCATGGTTTGGTGCCGCCGATGGTGCACCACACCAGGCTGCCTGATGAACTCGCCCGAATCGACACCGGACTCTTTGTGCCGCAGGAGATTACGCCGTGGCCAAAGGTACGGCCAATACTAGGGCCGACGGCCGGCCACCAACCACGACGAGCGGCCGTGTCGTCGTATGGCATGTCTGGCAGCAACGTGCACGTCATTCTCGAGCAGGCCACCGAACCCACAAGACCGCACAACGGAGCGGCCCCTTCCGGGCCCGCCGCCCCGCAACTGTTTGTGCTGTCGGCCAGCTCGGCCGAGGCACTGCGCCAGACTTCCCGTCGGCTGGCGGACTGGATCGACGAGCGTACCCACACCGACCCTGTGCGGCCGTCGGATCTGAGCTACACACTGGCACGTCGGCGGGGGCACCGGCCCGGGCGCACGGCGGGGCTTGCGGCCGGCCACACCGAGCTGGTCGAGCGCTTGCGCGAGGTCGCCGACGGCGACACTGCGTACCGGCCCGCGGTCGGCCAGGACGACCGCGGGCCGGTGTGGGTCTTCTCCGGGCAGGGTTCACAGTGGGCATCCATGGGCGCGGACCTGCTGGCCAACGAACCGGTGTTTGCCGCGTCCGTGGCCGCCGCCGAGCCGCTGATCGCTCAGGAATCCGGTTTCTCGGTCACCGAGGCAATGACCGCACCGCAGACGGTCACCGGGATCGATTGGGTGCAGCCAACTTTGTTCGCCATGCAGGTGGCGTTGGCCGCCACCATGAAGTCCCACGGCGTCCAGCCGGGCGCCGTCATCGGCCATTCGCTCGGTGAGGTGGCGGCCGCCGTTGTGGCCGGCGCACTTTCGCTGGAAGACGGGGTGCGTGTTATTTGTCGCCGCTCCCGTCTGTGCACCCACATCGCGGGCATCGGCGCCATGGCGGCGGTGGAGCTGCCCGCTCAAGAGGTGCGCGAGGAGTTGGCAAGTCGCGGCTCCAAGGACGTCGTCATCGCGGTCGTAGCCTCGCCGCAATCCACCGTGATCGGCGGGGCCCCCCCGACCGTTCGCGACCCTGTCGCGGCGTGGGAAGCGCGCGACGTGATGGCCCGCGAGGTCGCCGTCGACGTGGCATCCCACACCCCGCAGGTCGAACCGATTCTCGATGAGCTGTCCCAAGTGCTAGCCGAGGTCACCCCGCTGACACCGGAGCTGCCGTACTACTCGGCGACCCTGTTCGACCCGCGCGAACGGCCGGTGTGCGATGCCCGATATTGGGTGGACAACTTGCGTCACGCGGTGCGGTTCGCCGCTGCGGTGCGTGCGGCGCTCGAGGACGGCTACCGGGTATTCGGGGAACTGTCGCCGCACCCGCTGCTGACCCGCGCCGTCGAGCAGACCGCCGCGAGCCTCGACATCCCGGTGGCAGCCCTGGCCGGAATGCGACGACAGCAGCCGCTGCCGTACGGCCTGCGCGGGCTAGTGGCCGACCTGTACAGCGTGGGCGCCGCAGTGGATTTCTCGGTGAGCCATTCCGTCGGGCACCTGGTGGACGCTCCGCTGCCGATGTGGACAAACCGCCGCCTGCTGTTGGAGCCAGAGGGTGCCGGGCGCAAGGCAGGCGCCAACACTCCCAATATCGTTGTGGTGCACCCGCTTTTGGGCTCGCACGTACAACTATTGGAGGAGCCGGAGCGGCATGCCTGGAAGGCCGAGCTCGGCACCGGCGCACTTCCGTGGCTGGGTGACCATCGGATACATAATGTGGCCGCACTTCCGGGGGCCGCCTATTGCGAGATGGCGTTGGCCGCGGCCCGCACCGTGCTTGGCGAGAAGTCCGAAGTCCGCGACATTCGTTTCGAGGAGATGCTGCTGCTGGACGAGGAGACCCCCGTGGGTGTCGTCGCGTCGATGCAGACGCCCGGTGCTGCGACATTCGAGGTCGAGACGCTCCAGCAGGGCGACAGGGTGCGTCGGGCCACCGCGATCCTGTGTGCCACTGACGATGACGACCAGCCCACAACGCGCGATATCAGGGATATCAAGACTCTATTGACGGCCCATCCGCATCGCATCGACGGCGACGAACTGCGTGAGTGGTTTGACGCACGCGGTGTCCAGTTCGGTCCCGCTTTCACCGGTCTGGCCGCGGCCTATATATCGGAAGGGACGATCGACGCGGTACTGGCCGAGATCGCCTTGCCGACTTCGGTGCGAACCCAGCAAGCCGGATTCAACGTGCACCCCGCCCTGCTGGATGCGTGTTTTCAGTCGGTTGCGGCCCATCCCGCGATTCAGGAATTGGGTAGCGGCGGCCTGTTGCTGCCTTTGGGTGTGCGCCAGTTGCGCACCTGCGCGTCGACGCGCAACGCCCGCTACTGCCTGACCACGGTGACCGCTTGCACCACGAACGTCGAGGCCGACATCGACGTCATGGACGAGCACGGAACCGTGCTGCTCGTGGTGCGCGGGCTGCTGATGGGCACGGGCCTCACCGATAGTGCCGACCAAGATCGCCTGCTGGGCGAACGGCTCTTGACCATCGAATGGCAGCGCCGAGAACTCCCCGAGACCGCAGCGCAGGCAACCGGCAGGTGGCTGGTGATCGACATCGACGCCGCCACCGACGATCGGTTGGCGACCGAATTGGCCGACGCGTTGCGGCTGCTCGGCGCGGAATGCGAAAGCATGTGCTGGCCTCCGCACGCCGACCCGACAGGTTTCCACGGCTCGACCGGTGTGGTCGTCCTGGCGGGGCCCAAGAACGGCCCCCAGAACGGAAACGTCCTCCGCAGTGATTACATCCGGCGTCTGGCGGGTATCGCATACGAGCTTTCGGACATCCCGGGCAACGCGCCGCGCCTGCATGTCGTCACCAGAGATGCCGCGACCGTATTGCCGGACGACCGCGCCAACCTCGAGCAAGCCGGATTGCGTGGTTTGCTGCGGGTGATCGGCGCCGAGCATCCTCAGCTGCGTCCCACCCACATCGACATTGACGACCAGACCAACGCCGGGCAGGTGGGACGCCAACTGCTGGCCTGCTCCGACGAAGACGAGACCGCCTGGCGCGACGACCAGTGGTACACCGCCCGCCTGTGCCCGGCTCCCCTGCGCCCCGACGAACGCCCCACCACCCTCGTCAGCCATGACCGCGACGGGATGCGAACGCAAATCCGCACGCGTGGGGATCTGGAAACAATGGAACTCGTTGCATTCGAGCGTGTTTCGCCGGGTCCCGGACAGATCGAGGTCGCAGTCACCGCCTCCAGCATCAATTTCGCCGATGTTCTCGGCGTATTCGGAAGGTACCGCACCAGCTTTGGACCACAGCCTGGGTTGGGTACCGATTTCGCCGGTGTGGTGACCGCGGTCGGACCCGACGTCACGGCACTGAAGGTCGGCGACCGCGTTGGCGGTCTCTCAGCTCACGGATGCTGGGCAACGTTTGTCATCTGCGACGCGAACCTGGCCGCGAAGATTCCGGCGGGCCTCACCGACGCCCAAGCCGCCGCGGTGACCACCGCAGCGGCAACCGCCTGGTATGGCCTGCACGACCTGGCTCGGATCAAGGCCGGCGACAAGGTGTTGATCCACTCCGGAACCGGCGGAGTCGGCCGGGCGGCGATCGCGATCGCGCGAGCCGCGGGAGCCGAGATTTTCGCCACCGCCGGCAGCCCGCAGCGTCGGAAGCTACTGCGCAACATGGGGATTGAGCACGTCTATGACTCGCGCAGCATCGAGTTCGCCGAGCAGATCCGGCGCGACACCGACGGCAAAGGCGTTGACATTGTGCTCAACTCGCTCACCGGGGCGGCACAACGCGCCGGGGTGGACCTGCTCACCTTCGGCGGAAGGTTCATCGAGATTGGCAAGCGCGACATCTACGGCGACACCCGGCTGGGCCTGTTCCCGTTCCGCCGAAACCTCACGCTTTTCGCTCTTGACCTGTGGTTGATGTCGATCACCCACCCCACCGAGGTGCGGGAACTGTTGAGCACGGTGTACCGGTTGACCGCCGACGGCGTGCTGCCCATGCCCGAGAGCACGCACTACCCGCTCGCCGAGGCAGCTACGGCGATCCGGGTGATGAGCGCGGCCGAACATACCGGCAAGCTCATCCTCGACATACCGCGTGACGGCAATAGCAGCGTCGTAATACCTCCTGAGCAGGCTCGCGTCTTCCGCCCCAACGGCGCCTACATCATCACCGGCGGCCTAGGCGGCCTTGGGTTGTTCCTCACCGAAGCGATGGCGGCCGCGGGCGCCGGGCGTATCGTGCTTAACTCTCGCGCGACACCGAGCCAAAAGGCAATGGAGACAATCGAACTCATCCGAGCGACCGGGTCTGACGTCGTGGTGGAGTGCGGCGACATCGCGCTCGCGGAAACTGCGCAGCGGTTGGTCGCCACGGCGACGGCGACTGGGCTTCCGTTGCGCGGTGTACTGCATGGCGCTGCCGTCGTCGAGGACGCCACCCTGACCAACATCACCGCCGAGTTGATCGAGCACGTGTGGGCACCCAAGGTTCATGGCGCGTGGAATCTACATCAGGCCACCGCATCTGCGCCGCTCGACTGGTTCTGCTCGTTCTCCTCGGCGGCAGCCCTGTTGGGTTCGCCCGGCCAGGGGGCCTATGCCGCGGCCAACAGCTGGCTGGACGCTTTCACCCACTGGCGGCGAGCCCAAGGCCTTCCCGCGACCGCGATCGCTTGGGGCGCGTGGGCCGAGATCGGCCGTGGCGCAAGCCTGGCCGAAAGCGGCGATACCGCGATGATCACTCCCGACGAGGGTGCCCGCGCGTTCGAAGCGCTGCTGCGCCACACTCGCGTTTACAGCGGTTACGCACCGATCGTGGGATCGCCTTGGTTGACTGCCCTGGCACAACGGAGCCGCTTCGCCGAAGCATTCCAGTCCACCGCCGCAAAGCGATCCAGTAACAGCAAGTTCCGCGCCGAACTCTGCGAGCTCGCACTCGACGAGTGGCCAACCCGTTTCAGACACCTGATCTCCGAGCAAGTGAGCCTGATCTTGCGCCGCACGGTCGATCCCGACCGTCCACTGTCCCAGTACGGCCTCGATTCGCTGGGCAACCTGGAACTGCGAACCCGCATCGAAACCGAAACCGGCATACGCATCCAATCGACCGATATCACCACGGTGCGTGGCTTGGCGGATCATCTGTGCGAAGCGCTCGCGCCAACTCGAAACGCCGCGGCGACAATGTAAGGCTCAACAGCCGACATGAAATAACCTGGGGGTCAGGGCTGAACCGAAGGAGCGATGTTGGTTGTCTTGGGCCATCTGGGTCTAGAGACCGTCGACAATTGGGTTCCTGCCCCCGGTTCGGTTTGGTGTTGGCATGCCTCGCCGGCCTCACTTGCGGCCGCACGCCAAGCCCCGATAAGTGATGTGCCACCAAGCTATATCCAAGCCCGTCACCTGCGTGGCTATCGAGATCAAGCTGCGCGTGGCTGCGAGATGTCGCGACTCGTGGTCGCCGCCTTGGATTTCCGCGGCCAATGCGATACCCGTGCGATGACGTACGTCCTCAATTCACACCTCAGACGACATGACACCTACCGAAGTTGGTTTGAATTCACCGACGCTGGGCGCATCGTCAGGCATACGATCAGCGATCCCACTGATATCGAATTGATTCCGGCTGAGCATGGGGAGATGACGGCCAAGCAATGGCAAGACTACATACTGACCACGCCGAGTCCGCTGGATTGGGATTGCTTCAGGTTCGCGATTATTCAGCGTGACGACCACTTCACGTTCTGCATCAGCGTTGATCACCTCCACGTCGACGCGACGTTTATCTGTGCCGTGTTCTGGGAGATCCAAGGGATGTACGACGCCCTGATGGACGGCGACGGCCCGATCCCACTACCGAGCGTCGGCAGCTACGACGATTACTGCCTACGTGAGCGTGCATACACCTCCGCGTTGACGTTGGAATCACCGGAGATACGCCAGTGGATCGAATTCTTCGAAAGCAACGAGGGCTCCCTGCCCAGCTTCCCCTTGCCGCTGGGTGACCCAGCGCTGGTCACTAGGGGTGAATTGCTCTCGCTGCAGCTGATGGACGGGCCCCAAACAGCACGATTCGAAGCGGCCTGCACAAGCGCGGGTGCCCGGTTCAGCGGTGGCGTTTTCGCGGCCGCTGCGTTCACCGAATACGAACTGACGGGATCGGACACCTACAACGCGGTTACTCCTACCAGCACCCGCAGTACTACGGCGGAACTGATGACGACCGGTTGGTTCATCGGCCACATACCGTTCACCGTCGAAGTCGGCACATCCTTCGCCGAGACCGCCCGTCGCGCTCAAAGCTCGTTCGATGCGAGCACCCACCTAGCCGGCGTGCCCTTCGAGCGCGTACTGGAACTGGCGCCTTGGCTCAACAAGACACCTCGAGGCGGCTTTCCGATGCTGTCATTCCTCGATGCCGGTGTGCCTCCGCTTTCTGCTGTCATCGCAACGAATCTGAGGCGAATGAACGCCAAGGTCTTCAGCGACGGCCGGATCGGAGCGCGGGTATGTATGTGGGTCAACAAGTTTCAGCACGAGACCACCGTCACCGCGTCCTTCCCGAACAATCCGATCGCTCATGAATCGGTGGCACGGTACCTCGAAGAGATGAGATCGGTATACGTCCAAGTCGCCGACGGCCTGATCGACCAACGCAACGAGACCGCAGTTGGCCGCAATGCCGCACAGCTTCAGCGGCAGAGACCTTGATTACGGGATGTAAAATCCGCTCGTAACATCTTGGATTCCGCCATTTTCCAGCGCCGAAAGACATAGCCTGAACATCGGAGTTCGGGCTGCTTTCCACACTTCGGCAATCCGTATTCCACAGCTGAGCAATTTCGGTGGTACTTGGCGTGGTTCAGGGCCCGGCTGGCTACCAAAGCCGGACTGATAGTAGCCGTCGCCCACCACCACTTCGTGACGGCAAGGCACGGAAGGCGACGTCGGACCGCAAGGCGAGCAGCACCCGTCGAAACCACCCTCCGCATCCCCCCGCGTGCGTCATACGCTGGGACTTTGCGATTGACGGGCGAGTCAATAATGTCGGGAAACCGCCCCGAAATTGACGCCAACGGCAGGAAGTTTTTTTGTACGTACGCACGATTTTTCCACGCGCGTGAGGACAACCGGCTACGCTGCTGATCACGCCAGTGAACTATTTGATTGGCGTGAAGTGTGGGGGTCGGTGGGTGCGTCCGGTGCTGCGGTTGTCTCAGCCTGGGCCGCGATTCGACGATGGGCCACCGACAAGAGCTTGAAACGCGGGTAAGGAGACGAGAAGGACCGTGGATAGGACACGCGTTACGCCAGTTGCCGTCATTGGCATGGCGTGCCGGCTGCCGGGGGGCATCGACTCACCTGACCTGTTGTGGGAGGCGTTGCTGCGTGGCGACGATCTGGTGACCGAGGTTCCGCCCGACCGCTGGAACGCGGACGAGTACTACGACCCCGAGCCCGGCGTGCCCGGTCGGTCGGTATCCAAGTGGGGCGCGTTCCTTGACGACGTTGCGGGCTTTGATTCCGATTTCTTCGGAATCAGCGAGCAGGAGGCGACAGCGCTCGATCCGCAGCACCGCTTGCTGCTGGAAACCGCCTGGGAAGCCATAGAGCACGCCGGTAGCAGCCCAGCCACGCTGGCCGACTCGCAGACCGCCGTCTTCGTGGGAATGACAAGCGGCGACTACACGTTGCAAACGGCCGACGCCAACGCGCTGGATGGACCGTACGGATTCACGGGCAACAATTACAGCTTCGCCTCCGGGCGGATTTCCTACGCCTTGGGACTGCGTGGTCCGGCAATGACCGTCGATACCGCATGCTCGTCCGGCCTGGTCGCTGTGCATTCAGCCTGCCGGAGCCTGCATGAGAGCGAATGCGAGCTTGCGCTAGCGGGTGGCGTCTCGTTGACTCTCGATCCGCGGAGGTTCGTCTCGGGATCGGCACTCGGTATGGGGTCTCCGACCGGACATTGTCATGCCTTCGACGTCGCGGCGGATGGGTTCGTCGTCGGCGAGGCTTGCGTCGTTTTGTTGCTCAAGCGGTTGGCGGATGCGCAGCGGGATGGTGACCGGATTCTGGCTGTCATACGCGGCACGGCATCTAACCAAGATGGCCGAACAGTCAACATCGCGACACCGTCCGGGCCCGCACAGGTCGCGGCCTATCGGGCCGCGTTGGCCGCGGCTGGCGTGGACCCGGCCACCGTCGGCATGGTGGAGGCGCATGGCACTGGGACTCCTATCGGCGATCCCATCGAATACGCCAGCGTGGCCGAGGTATACGGCATCGACCGTGCCTGCGCGCTGGCCTCACTGAAGACCAATTTCGGACACACCCAGTCGGCCTCCGGCACACTCGCCCTGATGAAGGCGGTCCTTGCGCTGCAGCATGGTGAGGTTCCCAAGAACATTCACTTCACCAAGCTGCCCGACAAAATCGCCGAGATTGAGACCAAACTCTTTGTGCCACAGGACAACACACCGTGGCCAGGTGATGGGCGTGACGCGCCCCGGCGGGCGGCGGTGTCGTCGTACGGAATGTCGGGGACGAACGCCCACGCCGTTCTTGAACAAGCTCCCGAGGACGCTGCGCAGCATCGCGAGGCGGCCCAATCCGTAACGACCGGTCCGCTCCTGTTTGCGCTATCGTCCACCTCGGCCGAGGGGCTGCAGCAAACCGCTGCGCGGCTGGCTGACTGGGTGAGCGAGCGCGCGGACTCGATCGAAATCCCGGATTTGGCCTACACGCTGGCACGGCGGCGCACGCACCGGACGGTGCGGACGGCGGTCATTGGCGGCAGCCCAGAAGAGCTGTCCGGGGCGTTGCGTGGGGTCGCCGGTGGTGAGGTCCCGTTTGTGGCGGCGGTCGGGCAGGATGATCGGGGCCCGGTGTGGGTGTTTTCCGGTCAGGGTTCGCAGTGGGCGGCGATGGGTGCCGATTTGCTGGCCAATGAACCGGTGTTCGCTGCGACGATCGCTGAGATGGAGCCGTTGATCGCCGCGGAGTCGGGATTCTCGGTGACTGAGACGATGTCGGCACCGGAGGTGGTGACGGGCATTGATCGGGTGCAGCCGACCGTGTTTGCCATGCAGGTGGCGCTGGCGGCGACGATGAAGTCTTACGGGGTGCGGCCGGGCGCGGTGATCGGTCACTC
>NZ_OCVX01000007.1:305342-344912 GCF_900232995.1 Mycobacterium simulans | reverse complement strand
TCCCCCGAGCGTCCTGACCACCACGCCCCCGCCGCAGCAGGGTTGATTGATTACCCTACTGTGGGCAAGCGGCTGGCTCGGCCCGTGGGCGCTTGGCTACGGAAACGCTGGTGCTACGGCAACACCATTCTTTGCCGGAAAGCCTTGGTGGAACCGGTAACTCGCTCTTCGCGGGATTCGCATCCAGGCTCGGAGGGAGAACCGGGCGTGGCGGAACGGATAGCAGGACCGTGCCCCGTCGAGCACTCATTCACCCTAATCGGCGATGTCCTGTACGTTAAATCCGGGCACAGAGGCGGTCTGGAAGACGCACGCACGCCGTGTCACGCTGACGGCGACACGCCGGGGTGCGTGCACCGACAGAAGTGGGAATCCAGTGAAGCGAGCGCTGATAACCGGAATCACAGGACAGGACGGCTCCTATCTCGCAGAACTGCTACTGAGCAAGGGATACGAGGTCCATGGGCTGATCCGTCGAGCTTCGACGTTCAACACATCGCGGATCGATCACCTCTACGTTGATCCACACGAGGCGGGCGCTCGACTGTTCTTGCACTACGGCGATCTCATCGACGGCACCCGGTTGGTGACGTTGCTCAGCACCATCGAACCCGACGAGGTGTACAACCTTGCGGCGCAGTCACATGTGCGCGTCAGCTTTGACGAACCCGTGCACACCGGCGACACCACGGGCATGGGATCAATGCGGCTGCTGGAAGCTGTCCGGCTGTCCAGGGTGCAATGCCGTTTCTATCAGGCATCTTCGTCGGAGATGTTCGGCGCTTCACCGCCACCTCAGAACGAGCTGACGCCGTTTTATCCACGGTCACCGTATGGCGCGGCCAAGGTCTACTCGTACTGGGCGACGCGCAACTATCGAGAGGCGTATGGATTGTTCGCCGTGAACGGCATCCTGTTCAATCACGAATCACCGCGGCGCGGTGAAACATTCGTGACGCGAAAAATCACGCGAGCTGTGGCACGTATCAAGGCCGGTCTCGAATCTGAGGTCTACATGGGCAACCTCGACGCCGTTCGCGACTGGGGGTATGCACCGGAGTACGTCGAAGGGATGTGGCGAATGCTGCAGGCTCCCGAGCCCGAGGACTTCGTTCTCGCGACGGGGCGTGGGTACACCGTGAAAGATTTTGCGCAGACCGCATTCGATCACGCGGGCCTCGACTGGCAGAAACATGTGAAGTTCGACCAACGCTATCTGCGCCCCACCGAGGTGGATTCGCTGATCGGTGATGCGACCAAGGCCGCGGAACTCCTCGGGTGGAAGGCTTCCGTACACAGTGCCGAACTGGCTCGAATCATGGTGGATGCGGACATCGCCGCCTTGGAGTGTGAAGGCAAACCGTGGATCGACAAGCCGACCCTCGCCGGTCAGGCATGACTACCGACGTTGCGGTCGGCGCCCTTGACCGGGCGGCGTCGGTATATATCGCCGGGCACCGCGGGCTGGTCGGGTCGGCTTTGGTACGCAAGTTCTCCGAAGAGGGATTCACCAATCTTCTTGTGCGGTCACGTAACGAACTCGATCTGACGGATCGCGACGCGACGTTCGATTTCATCCTCACGTCAAGGCCTCAGGTGGTCATCGATGCCGCCGCCCGAGTCGGCGGCATCATGGCCAACAGCACCTATCCCGCAGATTTTCTCTCCGAAAACCTTCAGATACAGGTCAATCTGCTCGACGCCGCCGTGGCAGCGCGGGTACCGCGGCTACTCTTTCTTGGCTCGTCGTGCATCTACCCGAAACTCAGCCCGCAGCCGATCCCGGAGAGCGCGCTACTCACCGGGCCCTTGGAGCCGACCAACGATGCCTATGCGATCGCCAAGATCGCCGGCATCCTTCAGGTGCAAGCGGTCAGGCGCCAGTATGGGCTGGCCTGGATCTCGGCGATGCCCACCAACCTGTACGGACCGGGTGACAATTTTTCCCCATCGGGCTCGCATCTGCTGCCCGCACTCATCCGCAGGTACGAAGAGGCCAAAGCCAGTGGCGCGCCGGAAGTGACGAACTGGGGCACCGGAACGCCCCGGCGCGAGTTGCTGCATGTCGATGACATGGCGAGCGCATGTTTGTACCTGCTGGAACATTTCGACGGACCGAATCAGGTCAACGTGGGTACCGGCGTGGACCACACCATCAGTGAAATCGCCGAGATGATTGCCGACGCGGTCGGCTACTGCGGCGAAACCCGCTGGGACGCAACCAAACCGGATGGAACGCCGCGTAAGCTGTTGGACGTTTCGGTGTTACGGGAGGTCGGATGGCAGCCCAGAATCGCGCTACCTGACGGCATCGAATCGACCGTCGCGTGGTATCGCGATAACGCCGCCTCAGTCAGGCAATGACGAGGCAATGAAGTGCGGATGTTAGTGTGACGCAGTGAATTTGTCGTACCGCGCTCGTGAAATCGTGCGTCGCACCGGTATCGAGGTGTCCCGCTACCGAGCTGACTTAGATTCGAAGCGCAATTTCATGAACCAACTGAAATCACATGAAGTAGACGTCATCCTTGATGTCGGCGCCAACTCGGGGCAATATGGCGCCGGCCTCCGGGCGGCTGGCTTCAACGGCCGCATCGTCTCGTTCGAACCGCTATCGGGGCCATTTTCCCAGTTGGAGCGCAAAGCATCGGCCGATCCTCGGTGGGAGTGCCGACGGTGTGCGCTGGGCGACTCCGACGGAACCATCACGATAAATATCGCTGGCAATGCGGGGGAAAGCAGCTCGGTATTACCGATGCTGAAAAGCCATCAGGACGCGTTTCCTCCGGCAAATTATGTTGGCACCGAGGAAGTACCAATACACCGGCTTGATTCTGTGGTGTCAGAAATTCTGCGACCCGGCGATGCGGCATTCCTGAAAATAGATGTTCAAGGATTTGAAAAGCAGGTGCTGGCCGGTAGCACCTCAACGGTGAATGAACGTTGCGTCGGGATGCAACTTGAACTGTCGTTCCTGCCTCTCTACGAAGGCGGCATGCTCATACGCGAAGCGCTCGACCTCGCCTACTCGCTGGGCTTCACGCTGACGGGGTTGCAGCCCTGCTTTACGGATTTGCGCAATGGTCGAACGTTGCAGGCCGACGGCATCTTCTTCCGTGAGGACGACGAGTGAGTCGCCCGGTAGACGCGCCGCTGTTCTCGATCATTGTCCCGACGTTCAATGTGGCGTCCACCCTGCGCGCGTGCCTCGACAGCGTCAGCAGCCAGACCTACAGCGGCTTCGAGGTGGTCCTCGTCGACGGCGATTCGACGGACGGAACACCCGACATCGCCAATAGCTACGCCCCCGGCCTCGACGGGCGTCTGATCATCCATTCCGGCCCCGACCAGGGCCCCTACGACGCCATGAACCATGGCGTCGGCATGGCCAACGGTACGTGGATGTTCTTCCTGGGCGCCGACGATGCGTTGTACCAGCCGGACACCCTGGCGCGGGTAGCCACCTTCATCGGCGAACACGAGCCCAGCGACCTGGTCTACGGCGACGTGATCATGCGCTCAAAGTCAACCCGCTACGCCGGCGCCTTTGACGTGGACCGTCTGCTATTCGAGCAGAACATCTGCCATCAGGCGATCTTCTACCGCCGCAAGCTTTTCGAAACCATCGGACCTTACAACCTGCGCTACCGGCTGTGGGCTGACTGGGACTTCAATATCCGCTGCTTCTCCAACCCCGCGCTGGTTACCCGCTACATGGACATCGTTGTTGCGAACTACAACGACACGAGCGGGCTCAGCAAGAAAGAGGACGAGGAGTTCAAGAAGCGGCTGCCCGTGTTTATCGGGCCGTCCGCCCTGGAGGTGCTTCGCCGAAAGCTACCCTCTCGGCGGAAGTGATCAACTCCTGACGGTCGCCGCCGGCTCAACGGCTGCCGCTGAGTGCGTCGGCCCGCATGCGCCGTCCCAGCCAGCGGTACACCCCGCGCCGGGCGACCGCGTTCGCTCGAGCTCTCACACCGCAAACCAGCAGATCGCGGCGATTGAGTAGCCCGGGGTGCGCAGCGGCGAATTCGCGGCTGAAACCGATCGCTTGGTCCGCTTGAGCACGCACCAGCCGCACGCTCCATTGAGATTCGCTGACCCGGAACGCGGCAAGAGACCGAGGAACCGCTACCAGGTTGCCGCGCAGCAGCACCGCACAGTAGGTCGCCTGGTCGATGAGATACGGCAAGCGACCGTCCCAACCGCCAGCGTCGACGAGGGCGCGGCGCTTGAACAAAACCGAGGCGGGTTCGCCGAAAATGTTCGTGCCGGCCAGAACGGTCCGCCGGATGGCTTCGGTGCCGTTGACCTCGCCGCGTAGTCCCGCCAATCCTCGGTTGCGCAACACCGGCGTTCCCGCAGCGTCGATGACGTCCCTGGCGCTAGCGGCCATCACCGCCGAAGGGTGTGCATCCAGTGCCGCGACCTGCGCTGCCAAGCTGTCGGGAAAAAGCAGGTCGTCGCCGCACACCAGTTTTATGAACTCGCCGGCGGCCAGGTCGGTCACGGCGTTGAAGTTCGCCGGAGCCCCACCGCCAGAAGCCAAGCGGCTCAAGCGAACCCGCGGGTCCGCGGTGAATTGCTGCAGCGTCTCCCAGGTGCCGTCAGTGGAGCTGTGATCGGAAACCACCAACTCGAAATCGCTGAAGGTCTGCGCGAGAATCGATTCCATTGTGGCAGCGATGAACTCAACGCTGTTGTATGCGGGGACGACAACGGATACCCGCGGCGTGACAGTCAAGCTTGCTGATGCTCAGCCATGCCGAGCTCAGCTGCGCTGCGGCGAAACGAGAAGCCCCGGTGGGCAAACCAGCTGTACACCACCGTCACCCCGGCAATGGCGAACTGCGACACCAACACTGGCCACCCGAGCACTTCCACCAACACTGGCAACACGGCGAAATTGAACGCCAGAGTCGAGAGGTTGACCAGCTCGAACCGGCACAGATCGCGCAACACATGACCGGTTACCCGGAACACGAACCTGCGGTAGAGGACGAAGGCGCACAGCACGGCGCCGACGTGTGCACACGTCAATGCGCTCATGTAGCCGACGGGTCCGCGCGGAAACAGCCACAGGAACAAGATGAACCAGAACCCTCCGAATGCGGTGTTCATTCCACCGACAATGAGAAAGGCGATCCTCTGGTCCCGGATCAACCGAAATAGCGGGCCGGGAACGCCCGTCATCCCCGCTGGCGGACGAACTTTGTCCGCATAGGTCTCGACAGTCATGGCACTCAACTAATCGGCAGGTGATCTGCCGCCGAGAGCACGGCGCCAACGGACACCGCCGGAACCGGCACCGTCGGCGCAGCCGGCACCATCGGCACGGCGACGTCGGCCGAACTGACGGTTTCGCGGATCATGAACAGCGGCCGGCCTTTGCTCTGGTCGTACAACCGGCCGAGATAGGCGCCGATGGCGCCGAGCATCAGGAACTGCATGCCGCTGAGCAGACCCAGCGCGGCCATCAGCGAACTCCAGCCGGGAACGGTGTGTCCCAGCACCGCGCCCACGCTCGAGTAGATCGCGAAGAAGAATCCGACCGCCGCCATGATCCAACCGAGCGTCATCGACAGCTTCAGCGGTGCGACCGAGAAGCCGGTAACGGCGTCCGACGCGAACCGCACCATCTTGGTGAACGGGTACTTGCTCTCCCCCGCCACTCGGGCCCTGCGGTCGTAGACCAGCGGCACCTGCTTGCCGCCGATCCAGGCAACCATCCCGCGGACGAAACGGTGGCGCTCGGGCATCGCCATCAGTAGGTCGAGCACATTGCGTGTGATCAAACGGAAATCACCTGTGTCACAGGGGATATCAACCTCTGTTACGCGGCTAAGACCCCGGTAGAACACGCTCGCGGTGGTCCGCTTGAACCAGCTCTCGCCCTCGCGCTGGCGCCGCTGGCCGTAGACGACGTCGGCGCCCTGGTCCATCAACGCCATCATGTCGGGCAAGAGCTCCGGCGGATCCTGCAGATCGGCATCGATGATCAGCACGCGCTCGCCGCGGCATACGCTCAGGCCCGCTGTAAGCGCAAGCTGGTGACCGTGGTTGCGCATCAGACGAACCGCGACAACCCGCGGATCCTCCGCCGCCGCCTTCGACATGACCTCCCAGGTCAGGTCACGAGAACCATCGTCAACCAAGACGATCTCGCTGGTTCCCCCCAACGAATCCAGTACCTCCCCGACCCGGCGCAGGAACTCCGGCAGCACTGCCTCCTCGTCATAGCAAGGGGCCACCACCGAGACTGCCGGGCGACATAAAGCAGTCATGGCCGTTAATCTAATTCTCAGGTTCGCCTGGCGGGGGGCTTTCGCGATTATCGCCCGGCGAATTCACCCAGTGCTGACGTGGCTGTAACCGGCGCGAGCCGATATGGGCTTGTGAGCTGGGGAAATCCTTCGGCGATCGGCGTGGCGCGGCGGCGGCGCCGGTAGCTGCGGCCTTGATCGGGTCGGCCCCAGTAGCAGCACACCAGTACCACTTCTCGTCCGTCGGCGGGCTCCCTGCCACCAGGTCAGGTCCCGGCCCCGTATCGTCGGGAGATAGTTGCACCTCGGCGAAACTGCAGCAGTGACCAAGCCACGGGGAGATCAATGCGAAGCTTTATTCAAAATCTGCCGCACCCGATTGCCAATACCCTATTTATGGCACGGCGGATGCGGACCAGCTTCTACGAGGACGGGCTTTTCACCACAACCAACGCAGACTTTCGCAAGACAGAGCACTTCAAGCGCGTCTACGCGGCCGCGAAGGCCACCGGCTCATTTGGCAGGTGGAACGTCCGTTGGCGTATCCATGTACTGTGCTGGGCCGCCAATCACGCGTCCGCCATCGACGGCGACTTCGTCGAGTGCGGGGTTGACCACGGCGGTACAGCGATGGCCGTCATCACGCATACCGACTTCGACCGGCTGGGGAAACGCTTCTGGCTGCTCGACACCTTCCAGGGGTTCGACCGCGCCCAGCTGACGCCGGAGGAGGCGTCCCACGCCGGCTACATGGACTACCCCGACTGCTACGAACGCGTCAAGAAGAACTTCGCCGGAATGGATTTTGTGCGGCTGGTTCGAGGCGCCGTTCCAGATACTCTGGAAAATGTCACCAGCGAGAAGATCGCTTACCTGCACCTCGACATGAATTGCACTGCGCCGGAAATCGCTGCGCTTGAGCACTTCTGGCCGAAGATTTCACCTTTTGGCATTGTCATCATGGACGACTACGGGTGGCCCCGCCATTACCAACAGAAGATCGGTTACGACCGCTTTGCCCAAGATCGGGGGCTTCAAATTCTTCGGCTCGCTACCGGCGGGCAAGCGATTCTGATCAAGCCGCCCAGCTAGTCCAAGGTGTCGGTAACGCCGCGCCGGAACGAGAAGTGGCGGTGGCCGAAGTAGCTGAGCAACGTGGTCGACGCCACGATGATTGCCTGCGCCGGGATGCGGTGCAAGCCCAGCTCGACCAGCACGGGCAAGGCGACGGCGTTGATGGCCAACGCGGTTAAGTAGACGCTCTCGAACCGAGCGAGATCACGCAGCACGTGTCCGGAGACGCGGAACACGAACCTTCGATGCATTACGAACGCGAAGAGAACGGCCAACACGTGCGAGATGCCCACGGTTACGAGCGATCCCGCGACCCGGCCAAACTGGTGGTCAACCAGGTGGCCCACCGTCTCCGAGCATGCTACGAAGATCCCGAACCCGATGACGGTGTTGATCGCCCCGACTATCAGGAATGCCACGCGCTGGTCGCGGACGAGCCGGATCAGCGGCCCCGGCGGCGCCGACTCGGGGGGCAGATCGAATTCGGTCATCAGAGGCTTTCGAATGCGGCGATCTGCTGGCGGGTCACCGTGAGCGGGTCGGCACCGGCGTGCACGCGCCGCGCCCAGTCGATCGTCCAGGTCACGGCATCGCGAAAGCCGAGCCGATTTCGCCAGCCCAGTTCGCGTTCGGCCTTACCGGCATCGAGAGCAAGCAGGTTTGCCTCGTGCGGGTGGTCACCGGGTTGGCGGTCCCAGTGCGCGCCGCCGCCCCACAGCTCGGCCGCGAGCGTAGCGACCTGGCCAACCTCAACGAAGCTGTCGCGGCCGGGCCCGAAGTTCCACTGGCCCAGCCCGGAACCGGCCAACAACGCGTCGGCGAGGGTCAGGTAGCCGTTGAGACAGTCGAGTACGTGCTGCCACGGGCGCACACTGCGCGGGAACCGCAACAGCGGCGCCCGGCCATGCGCATAGGCGGCCACCAGGTCCGGCAACAGCCGATCGTGACTGATGTCGCCGCCACCGACTACGTTGCCACCCCGGGCAATTGCGGTGGGAACGCCGGGAAAACTGCGAATCCACGACTGGGTTAGCAGATCGGCCATCGCCTTCGACGCACTGTAGGGATCGTCACCACCCAGGGGGTCGGTTTCGACGTAACCGGCCTCCTGATCGACATTTCGGTAGACCTTGTCGGTGGTGATCACGACGTGCGCACGCACCGACGGGGTGGCCGCGACGGCCTCCAGCACGTTGAGCGTGCCGAAAGCGTTGGTCTCATAGGTGTATCGCGGGTTGCGATACGACTCGCGGACCAACGACTGCGCGGCCATGTGCACAACAACATCCGGGGCAGCCGCCTTTACCGCCGCCGAAGTGGCCTCCGCATCGCGGATATCCACCCGGAAGTCACAGACAAGCTGGTCGGCCAGCCCCGCCCGATCGAACAGGCTGCCCTCGTCCGGATCCAGGGCCAGGCCTGACACCTGATGTCCGCGGCTCAGCAGCAGCAGCGTCAGCCAGGGCCCCTTGAACCCGGTGTGCCCGGTGACCAGATAGTGCACGGCTATCGTGCGGCCTCGGCCATGTATTCGCGGATGGAATCGGCCACAAAGTCGAGCATCGGTCCGGTGAGCCCGGGGAAGGTCCCCACCCAGAACGTCCGGTTCATCACGATGTCGGTGTTGGTCAGGTCCCCCACGATCCTGAAGTCGACGTTGCGGTAGGCCGGCTGCTTGACGAGGTTGCCAGCAAACAGCTGACGGAAGCCGATCTTGCGCTCGTCGAGGAACTGCATGAACTTGGTGCGATCCGCCGGATGCTCAGGATCGAGGGTGATCGGGAAGCCGAACCAGGAGGGGTCCGACTTGGGTGTGGCCACCGGCAGAATCAACCCGTCGACACCGGACAGTCGCGACGTCAAATGGGCGAAGTTGTCCTTGCGCGCCTGGACGAATCCGTCGATCTTCGCTAGCTGCGACACACCCAACGCGGCTTGCATGTCGGTGGCCTTCAGGTTGTAACCGATGTGGCTGTAGATGTATTTGTGGTCGTAGCCCTTCGGCAGATCGCCCAGTTGCCACTCGAACCGCTTCTGGCAGGTGTTGTCGTTGCCAGGCGCGCAGTAACAGTCCCGGCCCCAGTCGCGGAACGACTCGACCTGCTTGCGAACCAGCGCCGACTTGACGAACACCGCGCCGCCCTCACCGGTGGTGATGTGGTGTGCGGGATAGAAGCTCAGGGTCGCGGTGTCGCCGAAACTGCCAGTGCGCTTGCCGTCGTAGGTCGAGCCGAGCGCGTCGCACGAGTCCTCGACCAGCCAGAGGCCGTGCTCATCACATAACTCCTGCACGGTGTCCAGGTCGAATGGGTTGCCAAGCGTGTGCGCCATCATGATCGCCCGCGTCTTGGGCCCGACGGCCTCGCGAAGCCGCTCCGGTATGGCGTCGTAGGTGCCCAGCTCGATGTCGACGACGACCGGTCGCAACCCGTTTTGGATGATCGGGTTGACCGTGGTGGGAAATCCGGAGGCCACGGTGAGCACCTCGTCGCCCGGTTCGAGCGGCCGTTTCCCGAACCTCTTCTTGTTCTTGCCCAGCTTTGGGCTGGTCAGCGCGCTCAGGGCACACAGGTTGGCGCTCGACCCGCTGTTGACGAAGACGGCATCGCGGGCTCCCACATACCGAGCGAGAGCGCGCTCGAATTGCGGATGGAACCGGCCCGCGGTTAACCAGCCGTCCAGGGACGCGTCGACGAGTGCAGCGAAGTCTTCCGGGTCGAGTACTTTGCCCGACACCGGGACCGGTGTGGTGCCGGGAACGAACTCGGATGTCGCGAGCTTGCGCTTCGCATAGCGGCGAACCGCCGCGAGGATATCGTCGCGATCCTCCTCGAGCCCGCCCTCCCCGATGTCGGTATCGAGTCTTGAAATGAGATCTCCTCAAGAGTGTGTAATTCATATAGTATGCAGCGCTCTCGCAAAACCTCGCCGGGCGCTTGGCGGCATTGCTAGTGTGTCACCTGCGCGACGCCGCGTCAGCGAAACCGCGCTGGGGGAACAAGCGCAATGAGATTGGACGACCCGTCATGAAAGCAGTGCTCCTCGCGGGCGGCCTTGGCACGCGTATGCGTGAGGAAACCGAGTTCCGCCCCAAGCCGATGGTCGAGGTCGGAGGCCGTCCGGTGCTGTGGCACATCATGAAAATCCTTGGCCACTATGGATTCTCGGATTTCGTAGTGTGCACGGGCTACAAGAGTGAGTACATCAAGAATTACTTTTCGAACTACGGGGTCGCCAACCTGGACTTCACCATCACCCTCGGTGACCAGTCGAGCATCCGGTACCACGGTTCCCATGCCGAGTTCAACTGGCAGGTCACCGTCGCCGACACCGGCCTGAACACGATGACGGGCGGCCGGATCAAACGCATACAGAAGTACGTGGGTGATGAGACATTCCTGTGCACCTACGGTGACGGTATCGCCGACGTCGACATCCACGCCCTGCTGGAATTCCACCGCGCGCACGGCAAGCTCGCCACCGTTACGGCAACGCAGCCGATGAGCCGGTTCGGGGTCATCGACCTCGACCAAGACGGCGGGGTCGCCACGTTCCGGGAAAAGCCCAAGGCCGAAGACTGGATCAACATCGGCTACTTCATTTTCGAGCCGGCAGTTTTCGACTACCTGGATGGCGACGAGACCGTACTGGAGGACAAGCCGCTGCTCCGGCTGGCCGAAGAGCGCCAGATCGCCGCGTTCCCCCACCACGGTTTCTGGCAGCCAATGGATACTTTCCGGGAATCGCAACTGCTCAACAGTCTGTGGGACAGCGGAGAACCGCCGTGGAAAGTGTGGGAGTAGGTGTGGCAGTGAAGAAAAAGATCGCTGTGATCGCTCCCGCCTACAACGAAAGCGAATGCGTCGAGGAACTAGCTCGCCAGCTCGCGAAGGTGTTCGACTCAGAGCCGGAGTACGACTTCGAGGCGATCATCGTGGAAAACGGCTCGAGTGATGACACGATGGACAAGCTGCTCGCCATCCACGAGGCAGACCCCCGATTCAAGATCTTGCAACTGGCCCGCAACTTCAGGATGGACGGCGGTCTGACCGCCGGCCTCAATGTGGTCGACGCGGACGCCGTCGTGCTCATGACCGCCGACCTACAGGACCCACCCGAATTCATCCCGGAGATGATCCGCGCGTGGGAGCAGGGCTACGAGAACGTGTACGGAGTAGTCACCGAGCGGACTGGCACCGGCCCTATTCGCCGGATGAACTCGCAGCTGTTCTATTGGCTGGCCGGCAGGCTCACACACGACCGAATAACCAGCAACGCCAGCGACTTTCGCTTGGTCGACCGCAAAGTCTATGAAACGGTTCGGTCGATGAACGAGCGCAACCGTTTCGTCCGCGGTCTGTTCTCCTGGGTTGGCTTCAAGTCGATCGGTCTGCCGATGAAGCGGGCGCCCCGCTTCGCCGGGGATTCCAAGGCGTACACGCTCACGGTGCTCGATCTAGCGGGGAAAGGCATCCTCGCCCACTCTTACGTGCCGCTGCGTCTTATTACGCTCACGGGTTTCTTCCTGAGTGCCATCGCGGCAGTCGCCGTCTTCGTGCTCGCAGCGCGATTCGTTTTGTACGGGGTGCCCTTCCCCGGATTCGGTTCGCTTATCTGCGTCATGCTGATCGGGTTTGGGGTAGTTGCCTTGCTACTCGGGGTCGTAGGCGAGTACCTCGCGCTCATTTACGAGGAAGTAAAAGAACGACCCAATTTCATTATTTCTAGGAAGGTCGGCATATGACCGCGCCTGACAATTCACAGACCAGTCGATCAGCCAGGAGAGACTTAATCCATTGAGCCCGTCCGACGGATGTTGCCGCGCGTGGACAGCGGTCGAATGCGGGGCGACGAAGCAGGATTCAACGCGCACGAGGGTCCAGTGATGAGCGTCATGACTGTCGCCGACCTGCTGATCGCACGCATAGCTCATGATGGCGTCGACACCGTTTTCAGCGTGACAGGCGGCGGGATCATGTTTCTAGTCGACGCGATCGCGCGCTCGCCGGACGTGAGGCTAATATCCACCCACCACGAGGAATTCGCCGGCGTCGC
This sequence comes from Mycobacterium simulans, assembly GCF_900232995.1. GTDB lineage: Bacteria > Actinomycetota > Actinomycetes > Mycobacteriales > Mycobacteriaceae > Mycobacterium > Mycobacterium simulans. Next base: position 332,520 of record NZ_OCVX01000007.1, on the reverse strand, counting down.
CGCCGACGGATATGCGCGCTCTGGCAAACCTTACGGTGTTGCCATCGGCACCACTGGCCCTGGCGCGGCGCACTTGTTCACCGCCGTGGCGGCTGCCTGGCAGGATAGTTCGCCCGTCCTGTTCATCGCCGGCCAGGTCAAATCCGCGGATGCTTCGACCATTCAGGGGCTTCCGCTTCGCCAGAACGGCACTTTCGAGTTTGACACCACCCGCGCTTTCGCGCCCATCTGCAAACACGTGGTGGTGCTCCGATCCGCCGAGACGGCGGCCGAGGAAATCGAAACCGCCCTCCGCATCGCCCAGGAGGGACGACCGGGGCCCGTCCTTATCGAGATACCCCTCGACGTGCAGGGCGCCGCTGCGCCTGCGCATCGCCGATCACCGCCTTCCGCCAGTGCCACCCGATCCACGGAGGCCGACGCCGCGCCCGCGCGCGCGGCGCTCGACGCCGCATTGGGCGATGCAAAACGCCCACTAGTTCTCATGGGGATTGGTGTCGTTCGCGCGGGCATCCGGGGCGCGCTTTTGAAGGCGCTCGAAGCCGCCGGCCTTCCTTATATATGTACGCAGTTCGGACGCGAAGCGGGCCGCCGCGACGACCCCCTCTACCTTGGCTCCCCCGGGATCAAGTCCAACCGCTCGGCGAATCTCGCACTCATGAATTGCGATCTGCTGATTGCGATCGGTACCAGCCTGCATCAGCAGGTGATCGGATGGGATGCAGCGCAATTCGCCGACTCGCCGTCCCGCAAGATCTGGTTTGAATGCGACCCGGACACGCTCGCCGCGCGCCGGGCGCTCGTCGACGACGCCTTCGGGCTGTCGGCACAGACTGCCGCCGACACGTTGATCGCGGCGCTCAGCGGCGCCGAGTCGGCGCGCTGGAATGAATGGCGAACGATTTGCGGCGAGTGGCGCGAGAAATACTTGCTGCCCTATCCCGCACATGCCGAAGTGCCCGGCCGAATGTGCCTTTACCGCGCGGTCTCCTCGCTGGACGCTCGCGCGGATCGTTTTTCGGCCGCGGTTACCGATGCGGGCATCGTCTGGTATGCGCTGGCGCAGCACTATTTCCCTGCCGACGGCGCACACTACATCTCGTCAGGGTCTTTTGGCGCGATGGGTATGGCGCTGCCCCTGGCCATTGGCGCGGCCGCCGCCACGCGCAGGCCTGTTCTGGCGGTCACTGGCGATGGATCCGCGATGATGTGTGTCTCCGAACTGGCGACGCTCAAGGCGCAGAGCCTTCCGGTGCTGTATGTGATCAACAACAATGACGGCTACGTCTCCATCCGCTCCACGCACGATCGCTATTTCGAGGGCAGAAAGCTCGGCACAGACGGATCGAATGGCGTCTTCATTCCCGATTACGCATCGCTGGCCGCGACGTTTGAATTGCCCTACCGCAGCGCGCGGTCGCCGGCCGAACTCGACAAGGTGCTGGACGAATTGTTGCTCCCAGGCCTTTCCGGTCCGATCGTGCTGGAAGTGTTTACGTACGTCGATCAGGCGGTGGAACCGCTTGTGGCGTCGCGCCGCAACGCTGCAGGCCAGTTCGTCAGTGCATCGCTGGCCGACATGGCTCCGCCGATCGAAGCGGCCCATGTCTGAGACCGTGACGTCTGAAGCGCTGGCGGCGGCCCTGACCAACTTCCGGTTCGAAGCGGGCCAATGGCGTTTCGTCGATCTGCGCTTCGACATCCCACCCCGATCTTTCGGCAGTGACGCCATCAACCCGCACACGCAGTATTCCAACCCGGTGGCGATTGCGGAGCGCGACGCAGGTCCAGCGGTCGGCGCCTCGTTCACGCTCGGCGCCGGCAACGAGATGATCTGCGCCGGCGCGGAATTCATCGTCAACGAACTCGACGGATTCACCGTCGGCGACCTTATGGCGCGTGGACGCGGGTTCTACGAAACCCTGACCAATCCCCTGCAGCTGCGCTGGCTTTCGCCGAATGCGGGCTTGCCATTGATGGCCGGCGGATTGGTGGTGAACACGCTGCTCGACGCCGCCTCGAAATCCGTGGGTCTGCCGACGTGGGAATTTCTCGCGCGGCTGCCGACCGACGTTCTGATGAGCCTGATCAACCTGCGCCATCTCGACGAGCGCTATGATGCGGCAACCGTGCGCCGGGTTCTTGACCTGGGCCTCTCCGACATCGACGCGCGTTGCGCCCGTCTGAAAGCGGAAGGTTTGCCGGTCTATTACACGACTTGGATCGGCCATGACGCTGAAACGATTGCGAAGCAGATCGTCGCCCAGCATCGCGACCGCGGCATCACCATGTTCAAGATAAAGATCGGCAGCGACATCGAAGGCTTTGCACTGAAGCTGTCGCACATACGTCAGCTTGTTCCAGAAGGGATCGATCTTTGTGTCGACGCCAATCAGACGCTCGACGCCGACGAGGCGCGGGCGTGGCTGCGACTGCTGTCGGACCAAGACGTCAAATGGCTCGAGGAGCCGTTCGCGCCCGACAATGTCCGCTTGTTCGGAGATCTCGCGCGATACAAGCAGGACAACGGCCTGTCTTGCGAAGTCGTGACCGGCGAAAACTGCCCCAATCACTTCACTGCGTCGGCGCTCATCGATGGCGGTATTGATCGCTTCCAGGCCGACCCGTGCCGCATGCTCGGTCTCGTCGACGCGATCCTTGTGACGATCGTGGCGGCGCTGCGCAATTGCACGGTGACACCGCATGCCGGCGGCTCGGGGCTCGACGAACTCTCGCCGCACATCCAACTATTCAATCTGGCGCGCATCCGAACCGACTTGGAGCCTTCTGCTTCGTTGACGGAAAATGTAGGTTTCTGCTCCCGGTTCTTCACCGCTCCGACCATCGTGCAGCAGGGGCGGGCGTTGGCGCAGCAGGCCCCCGGTTTTCTGGTCGGGCTGGAGACCGGCGTGATGCAGCGCGTACGCAGCTACAAGGAGGGCCCTTCGTGGCTAACGCTCTGATCATCGGCTGCGGCGCGATCGGCCGCGGCTTTGTTCCCTGGATCCTGCCGAACTTCGATGTCGATTTCTACGACGCCGCGCACGACCTGGCCGCGGGGATTTCCGCGCAGGGCGGCTACAGCACTTATATGAGCGATGGCGAGAGCCTGTCGCACATGCGGGTGAGGCCGCGAAAGGTTACGGCTGATTTCGGCGAGCTCAACCCGGCCGACTACGACATCGTCTTCATTTCCGTCGGGCCGCGAAACGTGGAGCGGCTGCCGGCCGGGGTGTCGCGAATCGCCTGCCCGATCTACAGCCTCGAGAACGATCCGATCACCGTCGACTGGATCAAACGGAGCTATGGGATGGAGGCGGTCTATTTCGGCGTGCCGGACGTCATCACCTCATCGACAGCCGCGCCCGAAAACCTCGCCAAGGATCGCTTCGCGATCCACACCGAAAACGGCGTCATGTACCTGCAGCACAGCGACCGTGTGTCCGACAGTCTGAAGGCGGCGCTGCCGGACGTGAAGTGGCTGCCTGTGGAACGACTGAACCAGGAATGGGACGCGAAGCTCTACATCCACAACACCCCGCACTGCATCGCGGCGTATCTCGGCTTCATGGCGGGATGCACCTACCTGCACGAAGCGCTGGCCAAGCCGGAGATCCGCCGCGTGGTCAACGGGGTGATCGAGGAACTGCTCTACGCCCTCAAGGTCACGACCCACTATGACCACCATTTCATCGAGTCCTATGCCGAGAAAGAGGTCCGGCGCTTCTCGAACAGGCTGCTTTTCGATCCGGTCAGCCGCGTCGCCCGCGAGCCGATCCGCAAGCTGCATCCCTCCGGCCGTCTCACCGGGGCCCTACGACTACTTCTGTCTTCCGGAGTCCGGCCGGTCTATCTCACGATCGGCATCGGTGCGGCGCTGCACTATATGGCGAAGGACGACAAGGACTTTCACCAGCTGTCGCATCTTGATGAGTTTGGCCTGCCGGCCTTTTTGAAATACCATCTGTCGCTGCGGCCCGACTCGCTTGAATCCCGTTACATCGAAAAGTCTTTCGCGGGCGTCAGCGCCTATCTTCGTCGGGAGCTCGCATGAGTCTGCTGTCCCTCGCCGCGCAGGTTTGCAACGTGTTTGGCGCCGACGGAGATAACGCGCTGAGAATGGTGCAGAAAGTCAAGGACGATCAGGCGCGCGATGTCGTGTCGGCGCTGGATCAGCGCCTCCACGCAACGGCGGCGGCCTATGTCGTTGACTGCATGCCCGGCTGCAGCCTCCTCTCGGAAGAAGGCGCCGCGTCCGGGGACGGTCTCGCGGCGCTCGCGCAAGGCGAATGGCTTGTGGTCGATCCCCTGGACGGATCGAACAATTACGTCCTGTCACTGCCTGGCTATGGGTTCATGGCCGCCTATGTCGTCGGCGGTGTCGTCGCCGGTTCCGTTGTGGTTCTGCCCGAGCACGACATTTACCTGGTTTTCGAGTGCGGCGAGCTATTGATGTCCCAGCCTTTCGCGCCGCCGGCGGCGGCGGCCTCGGCGCCGATCTACTACGCCTACCCGCCCCGCCTGTCCGAGGCGGGGCGCCGGGCACGCGCGGAGCTACTCGATCTCGTTGATCGGCGGTCGGCCGGGCTGTACCGCTACGGATCGGCTTGCATAGGTGCGTACAACCTGCTGCGCGGTCGGCACCGCGCGTTCATCGGTCATAACGTGCGCGTGTGGGATGCCCTTGCCTATTTCCCGCTGCTGGATTGGTTCCGCTTGCCTGCCAGGTATCACCTTGGCGCGTCCGGCCTGACGCTGATCGCGGGGTTCGATGAAGAATTTGTCGATGAAGCTTGCACGGTCATATCCGCCAATGAGGCGATCACGTTCGAGGCGGTCGCCCGTGAGACAAAACTGGTGATCTCGACATGAGCCAAGCGCTTGTCCTGTTTTGCGGCGGCCCGCCCATCTATTCAGGTGTGCCCAAGCCGTTACAGACTCTGCCCACGGGCGAGACGCTACTTGAACGCTTCCTGCACCACGTTGAGCCGCGGGTCCCCAGGGATGTCGTGATCCTTTGCGACTCCGCCTTCACGGCGGAATATGAGGCGGTCGCCGCGCGTCTGGCCTACTCCGCTGCCCTTCGGGTGCACGCCTGCACGGATGGATCCACCACGCTGACCAAACTCAGCGAGTTCCTCGACTCCGGATATCCAGCCGACCGCGTCGTCGAGTTCAGCTATCCAGACGTATTCGTGGCGGGCGACATCGTGACGCCCGCGGATGACGATCCGCGGCTCGTCGATGGCGTCTTCATCAGTTACACGCCGATCTTCTCCCGCTTTCCGCGCCTGGTGGTCGACGCGTATGACGGTGAGGTAAAAGGCATTTCGAATCACACCAGTCCCGTTCCCGCAAATCCGCTGCACGTCTTCGGCGGTCACCTGGTAGCGGGCGTCGGCGTGATCAAGTCGCTGCTGGAGGCATTTCTAGCCGAGACAATGCTGCCGTCGCCAAGCCTGGAATTCGACATGTTCTACTGGCTCATCAACACGTCGCGCATGCACACGATGGCGATCGGCGGCAGATGGGTTCAAGCCGATTCTCCGCGCGAAATCGCGGCGGTCGTGAGCCAGTTCTGATCACGCCCGGCTGAGCACGCCACGGGCGGTGATCTCGATTTGACGATCAAGCGGCGCGCTCGCCAAACCCCACCGCTGGCATCGCCGGTCCCAATCCTGGCCGTCGGAGTGATACCGATCTGGGTCGCGAGCATCGACCTCGCCACGACTGATCGGTGCGCCGGGGTGGACTACCGCAGCCACCCGCGATGCCAGTTCGGCCATTTCCACCAATTCTCCGCCGCTGTCGATCGTGGCCGGCCCGACGCCCCCCTCGGCGATGCCCACGGCGAGTAACTCTTCGGCGAGCACGTAGCGGCGAAATACCGGACGGCGCGCCATGATTCGAATGGCTCCCGCGTCAGCGTGTTGGATCATCGAACCTAGTGCGTAGCCTTGCGGCTTCTGCACGTGGGCACCGGAGATGCTCCAGGCCCGCGCGACGACCGGAACGGCCCCACTCTCGGAAGCGGCCTCGGCGAGGCGACGCTCGGCCTCACGCTTGAGGTAGCCGTACGGGTTGTCCTCGATCGGGCCGCTTAGCGCGTCGCGCGGGTAGACGCCCGCTCCGCTGGAGACCGTAAGCGCGAGGCGTACTCCGGGTAGCTGCGTCGCGTGCACCAGACGGTCGGTGAGGGCGCGGTTGGCCGCGACGAACTCGTCCAGCGGCATGTCGGCAACGCGGTCCCGGGTGAGAAACGCGCAGTCCAGTACGACGGTCGGCGCGAATTCGGCCACCTCATGCTCGTCCCACTCGCGGCACACGATCTCAAGGTCACCGACCCGGATGGCCCGGGACCGGCTCGCCAGCGCCAGCGTGGGCAGGCCCAGCGGGCCGAGCAGGTCGAGGGCGGTCCTGCCGAGCCAGCCCGACGCGCCGGTGACGAGTACCCGGTCTTTGATCCGATCACTGCCGAGTGCCCGCTCCGCCAGCAGGCGCGCACCCGCACTCACCAAATCCGTCACGACCCAACGCCCATCTCGAAGAAGCGCAGCCGGGCGCGTACACCGTCCTGGCCCAGACTTCGGGTCCTGCCGATACCAACGGTGTGGGCGTGGATATCCAGGTTCGTGCCGTCGACCGAGGACGGGCTGACGACGAGAAATGGTTCGGCCGCATTTTTGGCGATGAGGCGATAGCTCACCCCGTCGAGCACGACCGTGAAGGTGGTCAGTGGAGCGACGGTGCCTTGGAAGATCCGGTCGACAATGGTCGGCTCCAGATCTACCGCCACCAGGATGGCCATATCCGCCCGGCTTGGCGTCGGGACGCTGACCGAGTTGTTGTTGTCGACATGGACTTCCGACAGCGGGGTAAGCGGTCCGCAGCGGGGGCGGCTGTGGGTGAACAACGCCCAGTGGTTCTCCACACCGCTGAGCGTGTAATTGCACAGCAGCGCACGCGAATACAGTGGCGACTCCTGCGTGCCGAGCCGATTGTCGATACCCGTGGCAGGCAATTTCGCGGAAACGCGGGATAGGACAAACGCGGGCCCGTCGGCCCCCGATGCAGCCAACGCATCGCTGTTGAGTTTGTCGAGCGACGGCGTGTACGCCGAGTACGTCGCGAACACCGGCGCGGGACGCCACGCGAGGTCGTAGGCCCACACGACCGATGTCTCGTCGGGGTCGACGTGGACCGTTTGTGAGCCAATGGTTTTGATGAAGCGCTCCGGAACCGCGTCGGTCGCACGCTGCCGCGCCTTGGCGCGTGCGATGCGTTGCTCGACGCGACCGGGCACCGCCAGCGTTATTAGGCGGTCGATCGATTGCACGGGCCCCTGCACCGCAGCCACGACACGCTGGCCGACCTGAGGCGCCCCGTAATTGAACGCGAATACGAACACGACCGCGGTCAGCACCCACGCACGTTGTCGTATCCGGACGCCAGGGGCCAGCGCCACCGCAACAACGATCACGCCTAGCAACATGCTCAAGTGGTATATGTCGAAGCGTCCGAACGCGCTCTTCAGGGTGATCAGGGTCAACAGGCCCACGAGCAGCGCGAAGCCGCGGGGAATGCGCGGGCCGCCGCGCACAAATATCACGCACAGCACCGCAATCCACGCAAGGCTCAACAGGATCGCCGGGACGGCATACCGCGTGAGGGGTACGGCCTGCGACTCGTTGTACCCGGACAGGATGTCGGCGCTGAACCTGAACCAGCCGGGCAGGTCCCCCAGTTGCTGGCCCGCGAGCACCCACCAGAAGAGCGTGGACGCCGCGAACGCCGCCAACGTTGTGCAATGGCGAATCACGGCCCTCCAGCCGAGCAACATCGATGCGGCCAGTGCGAGGACCAAGACGGTCAGGCCGGTGTTGAATTTCACCAGGAGCTGTAACCCAGCGACCGCACCGAGCACAGTGCACGTGACAAAGATGGTCGAACGCTTGGGATCCTGCTGCAACATCGGGACCGACGCCCAAGCCAACGACGCCAGGATGACCAGCTCGGGGTACATCATGCCCAACGACGTTCCGTGACCCACCTGGAGAATGGCGGCTAACCCGGTGGCGAAAAACGCGCCAATGAGCGACGTCATCGGCGCACAGCGTTGCCGCAGCACCGCCGCGATGCCAAGGAATAGTGCGGCTACGACGGCGAACTGGTAGACCGTGGCAAGCATCGATTGGTCGAACGCGTAGTAGGCGGTGGTTTGCAGGTATCCGAGGGGGCCATAGGTGAACACCAGGTCGGGCCCCCAGAGGATGTGCCGGACCGGGGCTAACGCGACGACAGCCTCCCACGACGGATCGAGACCGACGCCGGCGTCGACCGAGGAGTGCGGCGCGATGGTCAACGCGGCGATCACCGCCGCGAGAGCTTGTTGCCAACGCGCGGAGCCCCACGTTGTGGTTGAACACCACGTCCTCATGCGCTGCAAGCGCTCTGCGACCATCACCGAAAAATAGCAATTCGGGATGATGTCGTTGCGGATCTGGTTCCGGCACACCGCTTTCTCCGCCACGTTAGGCTTGGGCCGGCCACGGAGGGGAGGAACTGACCATCAGCAATATTCACGCGCGGCCCGCAGTCTTGAACATCGCGGTCGCGGCTGGGCTGGTGGTAGCCACCGCTATCCTGCGCAGCCAGGCGATAACGGCGTGGGGCCTTTTGAACCCTGACGAGGCAGAGCTGATGGTCCAGGCGCGCGCCGCGCTCGTATCTCCGGTCCCGTTCAGCACCTGGATAACCGGGACCACCGGCCCCTACTGGGTGCTCTTCCTCGCCGGTCTCAGCATGCTCGGCGCGCCGTTGACGCTGGCCTTCGCTCACCTGTTGGCGGCAGTTCTGTGGGCGCTCGCCGCCGCCGCGCTATTTGTCGCCGCGTCCCGGGTGATCGGCCGTGGACCCGCAATCGTCGTCACTTTGGTGTGGTGGTTTCCGGTCGCGACAACATTTCTCGTGGGCGATCCGGTGGATTTCGGTGCGCTAAGTACGGAGTACCTGCCGACGCTGCTCATCGTGGCGTCGGCGCTGGTACCACGCGAACAACTGGCGGCGCGACCCTGGTTGTTCGGCGTCCTCGGTGTGTTGGCCGGCCTCGCGGTCGGCGCAAAGTATCAGCTCGCTCCGGTCGCACTCGCCTTCGCGGCGGCGCAGCTGATCGTGCTGCGTCCAAGCGCGAGGCACGTCGTCGTGTCGCTGCTGTGGTGGATCGCGGGCGCCGTACTGCCAGTGGCGGCGATCGTGCTGGTGATGGTGGCCTCGCCAGCGACGAACTGGGCGCTGGTCGAGCAGACCTTCACGTTCATCGCGTCCTATGGCAGCGGCCGTTCTCAGCTGCAGCGGGTCACGAGCACCTTCACCGCGCTTATCAGGCCGTGGGCGTATCAGCTGGTCACGCTCGCCGGCCTAATCTGGTTGAGCCGATTCAGCGATCGACGATCCAATCTGGCCCGCGTCGTCCTTGTGGCGGGTGGATTGACGGCCGTGCTGATCGGAGGCATGGGCTACCCGCACTACCTCATCGCGTTTTTCGGAGCGGTCGGCCTGGCCGCCACCATGCCGGTGAAAATGCCGGTCAAAATGCGGCTCAAACCAGACGCCCGCCTGCGCCCACAGTGGTTACTGCCAACCGCGCTGGCCTTAGTGATGGGCTTGGCGGCGGCCGTCGTGCTTATGGTCGGCTACACCCGCGCCCGTTGGGCACCGCTTCCGCCTCAGGCGGTCGTCGCTGCGTTCTCTTCCAATTCGGTCAACCGCGACCCCACACTGGCGCGCGCCTGCCCACCCGGGTTGCCAGCCGTTGTCTGGGGCTGGGCCGCCGAACTCTACATCGCGCAGGACTGGCAGAGCGCTATGCCGTACCTTAACGCGGCGGCTCTGAGCTGGAGCCCTGCCAATCGAGAGGCCGGCGAGCCGATTGTCCGCGCCGGGATCGACCGGGCGGCCTGCATCCTCGACGCGACCGGCATGATTCGCCCCAATTGCCCTGTCGACCGTCCCGATCAACTGGTAACCTTCTGCAGCTCGGCGAAGTTCTCGCTACCGCGCGCCTACCCGCAACTTGCCGAGTTGATCGGGAGGCAATTCCATACCGTGCCCATCACCGGCCGCTGTGACGGCTGTACGCTCTACGTGCGCAACTCGTCCTGAGCGGTTTACGACCCGACACGCATCTCGTAGAAGCGCAGTCGTGCAGTGACCAAGGGCTGATTTACGTTGATGGTGCGGCCGACACCGACGGTTTGGGCGTGAATCTGCAGATTCGTGCCCGCGACCGAAGCCGGGGTGCTGACCAGAAATGGCTCAGCCGCGTTCTTGGCAATGAGGCGATACGTGACCCCGTCGACCACAAGCGTGAAGGTGGTCAGCGGCAAGACTTTTCCCTGGAACAGCCGGTCGTTGAGAGTCTGATCTAGATCGATTCCCACCAGGACCGCTCTGTCCGGTCCGCTCGGAGCGGGAACCTTGATCGCCTCTTGCTCCTTGACAGAGACCTCCGACAGCTTGGTGAGGGGTCCGCAGTGGGGGCCGGTGCGGGCGAAGAGCGCCCAGCGGTCCTCAATGCCGCGCAGGGTGTAGTTGCACAGCAGCGCACGCGAATATTTGGGCGATTCTTGGACGGCGAGCCGGCCGTCGAGGCCGATAGCCGGTGAGACCGCCGATAACCGGGACAGCACGAATTGCGGCCCCTTAGCAAGTGATTCGCCATTCAGGTCATCGAGCATCGGTGTGAGAGCCTGATAGGTCTGGAAGACCGGCGCCGGGCGCCACGCCAGATCGTAGGCCCACACGGCCGAAATCTCTTGGGGGTCAATGTGAACCGTCCCCGACCCGATGGCGGCGAGAAAGCGGTCCGAGATTGCGTATAGCGCACGCTGGCGCGCCTTGGCTTGTTCGATTCGCTTTCCGACATGACCCGGTAGGGCGAGCGTGGCCAGGCGGTCGACCGCTTCCCCAGGTGCCCGCATCGCCAACATGGCGCGGTCCAGGACCGCGGCTGGCCCGCCAAGATTGAGCTCGAACACCAAAGCGACCGCGACCGCGGCCAGCACCACAGCACGGCGGCGATCGCGGGGCCAAGGGGTTATGACCAACGTAACGACGATCACGCCGAGCAGAATCGCGAAGTGCCAGGGTTCGAACCGCCCGAACGCAGCCTTGCCGGCGATCAACGTCACGAGGCCGGCGAGCGCCAGGTAGCGGCGCGGTATCTCCGAGCCGCCCCGCGCAAACAATCTGCAGAGCGCCACGATCCAGGCGACGCTCAATACGATCGCGGGTAAGGCCCACCGTGGGAGCGGCGCGCTGGACATCCCGTCGATGTAACCCGATGCGATCGCCTGGCTGGACCGGAGCCAGGCGGGCAGGTCCCCGGGTCGTTGGCCGGCGAGAACCCAGCAGATGAGGGTGGACGCCGCGAACGCGCCCACCGTTGCGCAATGCCGACCGACAGCTTTCCAATCGAGCAGCACCGACAGGGCAAGCGCGATGGCCAGGACAGCGAAGCCGGTGTTGAACTTCATCAGCAGCTGAAAGCCTGCAACCGTGCCGAGCGTGAGGCAGGTGGTGAGCACTGCCGACCGCCTGGGCTCCTGCTGCAACAGGGGCACGCTCGCCCACGCGAACGCCGCGAGAACCACGAGCTCGGGGTACATCATTTCCGTCGAAGAAGGAGCTTTGAAAGCTAGGCCGTGGCCGACCGACAGGACGGTGACGATGCCGGTCGTGACGAAAGCGCCGATGAGCGATGTCATCGGCGCGTGGCGCTGCCGCAGGACCGCCGCGATGCCGAGGAACAGTGCGGCAATGATAGCCACCTGGCAGGCCGCCGCGAACAGCGACTGACCGAACGTGTAGTAGGCACTGGTGCGCAGGAATCCGAGGGGGCCGTAAGTGAATACGAGCTCAGGACCCCACGCAATGTGTTGGACCCGGGCCAGAGCGAGCCCAGCCTGCCAAGATGGGTCGAGCCCGATGCTAGCGTCGACCGACGACTGTGGCCAAAAGATGAGACCAGCGATGACGGCCACAAGACTACGCTGCCAACGGGCGGAGCCCTGCTTTGTTGTCGAGATCCACGTTCGCACTTGCCCCGATGCCCTCGCGGGATACCGAAGCACCCGCCCCAACTTGGCCGCGCGTTGCACTGGGCTGTCTGAATCCGTCTGCGGCACAGACGCTTTCTGCGCAGCCGGCGAGATTTCACCATGGATCGTCACTAGAATTCCCACGGGCTCGGGACATGCACCATCTGCCAGGTCCCACAGTTTTGGGTCAGGAACGCGGTGTCATCCTCATGGATTTCGACTATCTGCGAAACACCGCTCATCCGGCTATCGATGATGTCGCTTGCATCAAGGCTGCGTAGCCGCGCCCAATAACACATCGCCCCACCAGCATTGCGATACCTGCCCGGCATAATGTCCGCGTAAACCAGATACTTGCCGTCGTTGTCGATGACGCTCAAGGAACTGCCGTAGTCGTCGATCACGGCCTTGGGCGCCGTAGCCGGCGGTGGCTGGTGAGCCGCCGCTTGACTGGGAGGCGGCGCAACTGTAACAGGCTGCGTGACAGTCACAGTGGAGGCTGTGGTGTGCGTAGCGCCTCCGCACGCCGCAAGCAGTAGCGCAGTGGCAACCAGTGCAAGGCTCTTGAGTAGGCTCATTGGCAGCTCCAATTCACCTCAACAACACAGCTTTTCGCGCCCAACTCCGCCGCGGTACCCGAGTCCGCGTCGGCGCGTGAGCCGTGCGGCTGCTAGCGCTGCCAGCCCGCCGCCGGTCCAAAGTAACATCGGCCGCCGCATGGCGAGCCCGTACCAGTGCAGATAGGCAGGGAGCCAACCCACCAGATCGAACTTGCTTGTGCCGGCAGTTCGGTCATGCCAACTGCTGGGGACCTCGTCGATGCGATAGCCCAGCAGGTGCGCCTTTGTCGTTAGCTCGAGCCCGACTTCGAACCCACGCACGCTCTCCACTGGAACGTCCTCGAGAAATCGCCGGCTGTATGCGCGAAAATTCGTGGTGGCATCGTGGGTCGGCAGCCGACCCACGTAGTGCAGGCTGAGCCCCGCGGTCCGTGACATCAAAGTCTTCAACCGCGGTCCGCCATGCTGGGAGCCGCCGGACATATACCGTGACCCGCTGACGACGTCGGCTCCGTCTTCCCGAATCTTGGCCGCCATCAATGGAATTGCCGAAGGGGGATCCGACAGGTCGGCCATGCTGGTGACGACGACGTCACCACGCGCGGCCGCGAAGCCGGCGATCAGCGCATTTGCCACACCTTTGCCCAGCGAGTTCCGGACCAGCCGCACGGTGGTTGGCTTGTCGGGCATGGCGGCAAGTGCCGGCAGGGTGGTGTCCTCGTCGAAGTCGTAGCACACGAGCAGTTCGTGTGGTGTGTCCGCTAGCGCCTCCGTGAGTCGCCTGATGCAGATTTGAATATTCTCACCCTCGTTGTACACCGGGATGACGACACTGATCAGGCGCTCGTCATTGGTCTTCGATCGCGGCTTCTGCGCACGGATCACGAACTGCCTGCCGAAGATCGGCCACGCCATCTTGGACCCCAGATACAGCTGCACCAAGATCGGTGCTTGCGGCAACGGCGACGACGACGTGTACGGCAGGAATCGGTCGTACGACTCAACGATGTCGAACTGATTGAACTCGAGTAGCTCAATCAGCGAACGATCACTGATCGGCACCGCATGATCCCAGAAGTCCCAATAATCGCCGGGGACGAAGCGAATATTCGGACCCATTGCGATTAAATGCCCGCCCGGCTTGAGCACCCGGCGTGCCTCGGCGATTGTCCGCTCAACCTCCGCCTTGGTCTGCAGATGCTCCAACAAGTTGCTGGTGAAGACGACGTCCACCGAGCCGTCCTCGAGGAAGCCAAGGTCGTCGGCTCGGCCCTCGTGGAACTCGACCCCAGGCTCGAGCATGCCGGCACTGTCCGGATTCAGATCAACGCCGATGCGACGCGCCGCACGCACGTGATTCAGGAATTCGCCATACCCACAGCCCAGGTCGACCACCGTATCGCTGCGCCTGATCCGGGCTTGGAAGAAGTTGCGAACCAAAACATCCCAGATCGCAGATCGCGACTCCCGTGCGTGTCCGAAGCGATTGCGGTAGAGCTGCTTAAGGTCGGGGTCACCTCGCATGTCGTCCTTGTGGGTAGCACCGACCCATGTCAGATGGTCCCCGCCTCAACGGCATTGGCGACCCAGGGGATGACCTCGTCCAGCATGGTATCCAGCGAGGTCGTCGCCGAGTACCCGAGCACCTCGGATGCCTTGTGCACATCCGGGGAGCGTAGCTGGACGTCATGTTCGAACGGCGGATCGCTTTCGTAGCGAAACGGTGTGCCGGGACGCATCTTGCGCCAGATCACTTCGGCGAGTTGCACCACCGTGGTGGCCTCAGGGGTGGAGAGGTTGAAGTCATCGTTGAGCGCTGCCGGATGCTCCATGCACGTGCGAATGCCTCTGGCCAGGTCGCCGCCGTAGGTGTAGTGGCGCACCTGAGTGCCATCCCCCAGGATGTGCAGCGGGTCTTGGCCCTTGGCCACCTTCTGGATCAGATCCGGCACAACGTGGCTCATCGCGAGTTTGACGTTGCCGCTTGGAATTTCGCGTCCACCCAGCGCCCGCTGCTCGCCCGTCCCCACACAATTGAACGGGCGAATGATCGTGTACGGAAGACCGTATTGTTCGTAGGCGCCGTGCGCAAAATACTCGCAGGCCAGCTTTTGGAAGCCGTAAGTGCTTGTCGGAGGCGGGCATTCGGTGATGTGCTTTTCCGGCGTCGGGAACACAGACGCGTTCTCGAACACCATCGACGAACTGATCACGTTGATCTTCTTGAGCCAGCCCTTTTTATATGCGTAGATGGCAGTATCGAAGTGAGCGGCCGCGATGCGCTCATTTTCAGCCAGCAGGTCATAGGCATACTCGTGGAAGTAGGTAATGCCGCCAATGCGGGCCGCGCTGGCCACCATCTGGTCGCAGCCCTCGACCAGCCGGAACATGAGGTCAACGTCCTTGACGTCGCCCTCGACGAAGTGGTAGCGCGGATGATCGTCGTAGCTTTTCGAGACCTTGCCGTACTTCGAGTAATTGTCGATCCCGACGACTTCGTGGCCGGCACGGAGCAACTCGTCGACGACGTAGCCGTTGATGAATCCCGCACTGCCGGTTACGAGTACCTTCACTGGACCGCTGCTCCCGTCCCTAGAGTCACCAAGTACGCGCCATTGCGTGCGTCTTCATCAAGCTCACTGACATCCAGGCAGCCCCAGACATCTTCGACCATCTTGCCTCGCGGTACCCGAAGGTCACGGTAGTCAGAATGGGGCACGCCGACGACCAACACATCGGCCCGCTGCACGACGGCGTCCAGCGGGTAATAATCCTTGCCCTCGAGGAAGGGGTCGTGCAAGAGAACTTCCTTGGCTTCAAGCATCAATAGATGCCGCAGTTTGAAGCTGAGTGAGTCGCGCGTGTCATCGCAGTCGGCCTTGAACGTCATGCCCAGGATGCCAACGGTCTTGTCGCGCAAGTTCACCCGGCGCTTAAGCATGTTGACGATGAACTGCGGTTGGCCTTCGTTGATGAGCATGGCCGCGTGCCCCAACATAAAGTTGTTGTTGCTGAAGGCCGCGAGCTGCATCGTGTCCTTAAGCAGGCAGGGCCCGGCCGCCAATCCGGCTCTTGGCAGGCTGTCAACGCGTGCGTTCTTGTACGTCGCCGCATGGTGGACGCGATCGAAATCGAGTCCGGCCTCACGGCTGAGCAGATAGAACTGGTTCGCGACCGCGAACTGGATGTAGCGGTAGCTGTTGCAGAACAGCTTGGCCAGCTCAGCCTCCTGCGGCTCGACCTCAATGATCTCGCTGGTAATCCGCGAGAATAACTTGCGGACCACGCGGACCCCCTCGTCATCGAATCCGCTGATGATCTGGGGAATCATCCGCAGCTCGCGAATCGAGTGTCCCTGTGCAATGCGTTCCGGGCAGAACGTCACGTGGACGCCAATGCCGCGCTCCTGGAACAGGTCGTGGACGCGTTGCGTCAGTCCCGGGTAGACAGTGCTTCGGAGAACGAGGGTCTGCTCGTCGTGGAAGTACGGGCTGATCTCGTTGATGATCCGGAAGAAAGCGTGCGCCTGCGGGGTCAGGTATTCGTCGACCGGTGTACCGACCACGCAGATCACGATGTCGGCATTCCGGACTGCCCATGAATCCGTGGTCGCAGAGATACGCCCGGTGGGCAACAGTCGCTTGAGCAGATCTTCTGCGCCATTTTCAATGAACGGCATCCGGCCGGCCATGATGGTTTTCAAGGCCTGGGCGTTCGTGTCCAAGATGTCGACATTGAAGCCCACGTCGGCCAACACCAGGGCGAGCGGCAGCCCCACATGGCCGGCGCCGCCGATGATGCAGATCCGTTCAGACGGTGACGTTGATCCGATTTCCCCCGCGTCCACAGACAAAGCAATTCCTTACGTAGACCGATACCGTGTGTTGGAGCGTACGAGATGGCCGCTCAAAGAGCTGCGTTTCCCGCAGTTACCTGTTTGGGCCGATCCCCCGGCGGCGCCAGTGCCGATCGGAGCCGTGGGGTACAGCATTTCACATTTCGCCGTGGCTGACCTGCGGTTCACGATTCGGCCATCAGCTCACCTTGGAGTGCCGGGCTCTCGGCGGCAGTGTGTGGGGGTTTTACCGAGTTCTCGGGTTCGGAGGCGGGCTCCGGATCGCTCGGGGGCGAGAAAGCGGGCCTACGTATGTACGAGACGATGACCGCCAAGCATGCAATGAACCACAAACCCGACGTCAATGGCAGCGTGCTGACAACCATCGGTGCAGTGGGCACAGGGATTCCCGGGAGCCCCAGCTTTCCCACGATCGGTACCTGAAACGCCGGGCCCGGCAGGGCGATCTGCGCAATGCTGAGCGCCGCGGCAAGACTTACCCAAACACCAGCCGCTCGACGGCGGCCACCGACAGTCTCCGGATCGTCGAAAATCCCGAATCCGAGCGGCCCGTCCGGATCCCGGACCACCAGCGCGGCCACCGGCAACACGAACACCAAATAGTAAGGCTGACTCAGGGCAGGGAAAAGCGATGCCGTGGCTAGCAACACGATTCCCGCCATGACCGGGGGAATCCGGCGTCCGAGCGCCACCACGGACACAATGACAAGGAGCAGGACAACATAACCTGCCAGCCCCCGCACGCCGACAAGAAAGCCCTCCGGTATCGCGCCGCCGTGTTGCAGCGATGCAATGGAATCGGGGATCGCCAGGACCACCCGCCCGAACGACACGTTTAATCCTCCGATGAGCCGTTGGAACGCACCAGGCTCAAGGGTGGCGCGCATCGATTGCACGACCGTTTGCGGGAACTCGTGCGGCCACAGCGCGTATGCGGCGAGGTTGAAGAAAATCGACCCGGCGACCGCAATGCCGCCCCACCGCCATTGCCGGGCCGCGAAGAGCACGACCGCCAATAGCACGAACTGCGGTTTCACCAGCGCCGCCAGGATGACCATGATCGCGGCGAGTCTCCACCGACCTCGGCACAGCGCCACCAGAAAGACCAGCGCGATCGGTACGACGAACCCCACCGAGTTGCCCCGATCGATGGCCATCCAGGCCGGAATGGCCGCAATGCCGCACGCTATGAAGATCACCACTCGCTCGTAGCCGCGTCCACCGCGCGAGGCCCACGCGGCAGGCGTAAACACAGCTATCGACAATGCGAGCAGGTAGCCGAGCAACCCGATTCGCGGCGCGTGCAGCCATTGACCAAGCAACCCAAAGGCCACGTGCGGCACCATCCCTGCCGGCGGGTAATTGTTCTGGAAGGGCACGTGGTCGGCTGAGGTCCATGCCGGGTAGGGCTCCCACGGATTGGACCGCAACCCGAGGGTCACCGGCATCGTGTAGTCGCTGAAGCAATGCCGACCGACGTTCATTCCCCAATCGAGGTAGCAGTCATGTGGGACAAAAATCAGCGAGGAAAGGACGTCGATTGAGTAGTACTGAGCGAGAACAAATCCCGTCACCGCCGAAATTGTTGTCGCCACCAGGACGGCGCTGAGCAGGAGGCTGCGCTCGGATTGGCTGATGATCGCCGCATACCGTTGTCGGACCGTCGCCTTCACACCCCGTACTACCGCTACGGGTCGCTTCACGACATTCTCCCCCGATCTCCCCCGTTTTCGAGCTATGGTGCCGGGACCAGGGCGCGCCCCCAGCTCAGCCGCCCGGCAGTTTAACCCACTAGCGTGCCTAACGACCCGAGATTCAAAAGTCTGGATGAGCGGCCGACAACACCGGCGAAAGTTCCCCCATCAGGTCGTCGGCGCGGGCTATCCTCGGCGCCGCTGGCCCGAAAAGGAACGTAAGGGGACACGATGAGTAATCACACCTACCGCGTGATCGAGATTGTCGGAACCTCTCCCGAGGGCGTTGACCCGGCTATCCGCAACGGTCTGGAACGTGCCGCGCAGACCATGCGCGGCCTCGACTGGTTCGAAGTGCAGTCGATTCGTGGCCACCTGGTGGACGGCGCGGTTGGGCACGTCCAGGTGACCATGAAAGTCGGCTTCCGCCTGGAAGATTCTTCGGAACGAGTTTAGCCCGCCACGGCTCCCAGCTCGGAGAACGGCGCGCCAAACTCATTTACCGGCTCGAAGCCGCGTCTGCGGGCTCGGGTGACACCTTGCCGGATGAGGTTGCCCAGCGTGCCCAACCCGACGTGATCCACCACCAGGAACGGTGACAACAGCCGGTTGTGCACGTAGGCGAACGCCGTTCCGGTCGCCGGGTCGGCCCAGCCGACCGACCCACCCATCCCAGCGTGGCCAAAGCCCGGCATGAGGTTGCCGAAGGGCACGCAGTGGTAGCCGAGGTGGAACGACAACGGCACCAGGAGGTTTCGGTCCATCTCCAGGCTGCGACGGCCGGTCAGCCCCGCGACGATTTCGCGTGATAGGAACCGGGTGCCATCGATCTCGCCGCCGTTGGCGATCGCGCCATACATCCGGGCCAGGCCACGGGCCGTCACCACCCCGTTGGCAGCCGGCATCTCGGCGTCCAGCAGCGGAATCTCACCGCGCACGGCCGCCAGGATGCCCCGGAAATACATGGAACGGAATCCACCGGACAGCCGGTCGGCGACCTTGTATGCCGCATAGTTGAGCAGCGGGTGCCCGGAAATGTGCTGCGGCATGATGATTTCGGCAACCCGTGTCGCCGCTTCTGCGGGCGGCCGGCCCAGATGGAGGCCGTCAGTGCCCAATGGTTCGGCGAGTTCCTCGCGGATCAGCGCACGCATCCCTTTACCGGTCACGGCCCGGGCCAGCCCGGACAACAGCCACCCGAACGTCAGCGCGTGATAGGCGGGTTTGCCCAGCAGCCGTCCGGGAGCCGCTGCCGCCAGCCGCTCTTCCATTTCGATGTGATCCAGCAAGTCATGCTGCGTCGCACCGCGCAACCCCGACAAACCAGCCTCGTGTCGCATCACGTCACGAACGGTGAGAGCCGCCTTGCCGTTGGCGCCGAACTCCCGCCAATACTCAGCAACCGGCGCGTCGTAGTCGATCAGCCCTCGGTCGGCGAGCCGGTGGATAACGGCGGAAGCCAATCCCTTGGTTGCCGAAAACACCATCGGTGCATTATCTGGCACCCACGGCACTTTGCCACCTCGGTCGGACCAGCCTGTCCACACGTCGACGACGGGTTGTCCGTCGAGATATACCGCCAGCGCCCCGCCCCCGAATCGGCGACTGGGAAACATCTTGGCAAAGGCACGAACGACGCAAGCAAAATTTGAGTCCGCCGCACCGGACACACGATGACCTGCGTCAGGGGCATCGTGGGGAAGGACCGCACGGCGATCGACTCGGGTGTCAACCTTCACGAGTTTGAATTTACGTCGATTTCACACGTGTCGAATGGCAAACAAAGATTAATTTACCTTTCCGTTAGGAAGATGCCGTGTCGAGTATTTGCTGGGCCGCCATGGCCGGGGTCAACTCCCCCGATCGGACCTGACCCTCGATGTCGGCGCGGATCTTTCGCACCGCAGGGTTGGAAAACACCCGGTCCAAGACCGCGTCACGGACCATCTGCCAGGTCCAGTCCACCTGCTGATCACGCCGACGGGCTTCGAACTCGCCGGCGTCGGTCAGCACCTGACAATGACGCTCGACGGTTTCCCATAGTTCTGTCAGGCCACTCCCCTCGATCGCACTCATCGTGAGAACCGGTGGCCGCCAAAGTGTCTCGCGTGGATAGATCAGTCGGATCGCCGAAGACAACTCCCGAGCGGCTAACCGCGCATCGCGCAGGTGCTCCCCGTCGGCCTTATTGACCACCACGATGTCGGCCAGCTCCAGCACGCCCTTTTTGATGCCCTGCAACTGATCACCGGTACGCGCCAGGGTCAACAACACAAAGGTGTCAACCATGTTCGCCACCGCCACCTCGGACTGACCGACACCGACGGTTTCGATCAGAATCACGTCAAAACCGGCCGCCTCCAATAGGACAACCGTCTCCCGGGTGGCCTTTGCCACCCCGCCCAACGTGCCCGAGGTTGGCGACGGTCGGATATAGGCGTCCGGATGCACTGCCAGCCGGGCCATCCGGGTCTTGTCACCCAGGATCGAGCCGCCGCTACGGGTTGACGACGGGTCGACCGCCAACACCGCCACCCGGTGCCCCTGTTCGATGAGGTACATGCCGAGCGCTTCGATGGCGGTGGACTTGCCCACCCCCGGGACGCCGGTGATGCCGACGCGATGCGCGTTCCCGGATGCCGGAAGCAACGCCAGCAGCAGCTGCTGCGCCTGCTCACGGTGGTCGGTGCGAGTGGACTCCACCAGCGTGATGGCCCGTGGCAGGGCCGCGCGATCGCCGCTGCGCACGGCAGCCGCCAATTGCTCGACCGTGTCCTTGTCTTGGGATGTCACTGCCCCCGCCTCGTTGAACGCGCCGAGCGTAACGTCACGGCGACAAAATGCGTGGAATTTCGCCGTGGCGTTACGCTCGCGGGAAAAAGTTGGCCGCACACTAGCCCAGCGTGTACCCCAGCCGCTCGGCGAGCTTGTGCAGCAAGCCGATTGCGGCATCGGCGATCACCGTCCCGGGCGGGAAGATCGCGGCCGCCCCGGCGGCGTACAGCTCGTCGAAGTCACCAGGCGGGATGACGCCACCGACCACGATCATGATGTCGGGCCGGCCCGCCTCGGCCAGCGCGTCGCGGAGCGCGGGCACCAGCGTGAGATGCCCCGCGGCTAGCGAAGACACACCGATCACGTGCACGTCGTTGTCGGCGGCCTGGCGCGCCACCTCCTCGGGCGTGGAGAACAGCGACCCGACGTCGACGTCGAACCCTATGTCGGCGAAGGCCGTTGCGATCACCTTCTGACCGCGGTCGTGACCATCCTGGCCCATCTTGGCCACCAGGATGCGCGGCCGGCGTCCGTCGGCCTCGGCGAACTTCTCCGCGAGTTGGGTGGCTTGGGAAAGCGGGGCGATGTTTCCGCCTCCTTTGACTTCGTCACGGTAGACCCCGGCGATAGTACGGATCTCCGCCTTGTGGCGCCCGTATACCTTCTCCAGCGCGTCGGAGATCTCGCCGACGGTGGCCTGGACCCGCGCCGCATCGATCGCCAGGGCCATCAGGTTGTTACCCAACTCGTCTGCACCGGCACTGCCGTGGGCGGCGGCGGCACGGCTCAGCTCGGCCAACGCGGCGTCGACCTTGGACTGGTCCCGGCTTTGGCGCAGGTCTTGCAGTTTGGCGAGCTGCTCGGCACGCACCCGACTGTTCTCGACCTTGAGCACCTCGATCTCGTGATCCTCGTCGACCTGGTATTTGTTGACCCCGACCACCGGCTGCTGACCCGAGTCGATACGGGCCTGGGTGCGCGCGGCCGCCTCCTCGATGCGCAGCTTGGGTATGCCGTCGCTGATGGCCTGAGCCATGCCGCCGTGCTCGGCGACCTCGGCGAGATGGGCCCTGGCCCGCTGAGCGAGCTGGTGGGTCAGCCACTCCACGTAGTAGGAGCCGGCCCAGGGGTCGATCGGCCGCGTGGTGCCCGACTCCTGTTGCAGCACCAGCTGGGTGTTGCGGGCGATGCGGGCGGAGAAGTCGGTGGGCAGCGCCAGCGCCTCGTCGAGTGCGTTGGTGTGCAGCGATTGCGTGTGACCCTGGGTCGCGGCCATCGCCTCGATGCAGGTGCGGGCGACGTTGTTGAACGCGTCCTGGGCGGTCAGCGACCAGCCCGATGTCTGCGAATGGGTGCGCAATGACCGGGATTTCGGGCTTTGGCTTCCGAATTCGGCCACCAGCTCACTCCATAGCAGCCGGCCGGCCCGCAGCTTGGCGACCTCCATGAAGAAGTTCATGCCGATGCCCCAGAAGAAGGACAGCCGGGGCGCGAACTGGTCGATGTCCAACCCGGCGTCCAACCCCGCCTTGATGTATTCCACACCGTCCGCAAGCGTGTAAGCCAGCTCCAAATCCGCTGTGGCACCGGCTTCTTGGATGTGGTAGCCGGAGATCGAGATGGAGTTGAACTTCGGCATCTTGGCGCTGGTGTAGGCGAAGATGTCCGAGATGATCCGCATCGACGGCTTCGGCGGATAAATGTAGGTGTTGCGGACCATGAATTCTTTGAGGATGTCGTTCTGGATGGTGCCGGCCAGTTTCTCCGGCGGCACTCCCTGCTCCTCCGCGGCGACGACATACAGCGCCAGGATTGGCAGCACGGCGCCGTTCATTGTCATCGACACGCTTACGGTCGACAGGTCGATTCCGTCGAACAACTGCCGCATGTCGAGGATGGAATCGATTGCGACGCCGGCCATTCCGACGTCCCCTTGGACGCGAGGATGGTCGGAGTCGTAGCCGCGGTGGGTGGCCAGGTCGAAGGCCACCGACAACCCTTTTTGACCCGCGGCCAGGTTGCGGCGATAGAACGCATTCGACTCGGCGGCGGTGGAGAATCCGGCGTATTGGCGGATGGTCCACGGCTGGTTGACATACATCGTCGGATAGGGGCCGCGCACAAAGGGGGGCTCGCCGGGAAAACTGTTAAGCGGGTAGCCGTCAGCTTCGGCCGCGGCTCGGTCGGCGGCTATGTAGACCGGTTTGACGTCAATGCCTTCCGGCGTGTGCCACAGCAACTGTTCGGGCGTGTACCCGTGCGCCGCCGCGGCAGCGGAGACATGCTTTTGCACCGCGGCTTTGGTGGGCGGTTCTTTGGTCCGATCGGTGCGCAACGGAATTTGGGCGAAATTGCCAATAGCGGGAACTGTGGCCGTCATCTAGGCCCCCAACCTGGTAAGCAGATTCGAAAGCGTTTCAACCGCATTGATTTTCGTGGTCAGATATTCGTCGGGACGGCGCTGGGCGTTGCCGAGCGCCTTTTCGGGTCCCGCTAGGTACAGCCACTCGATGCCGGCGTTTCGGGCTGCCTGGACAACGTCGGCGGCCTCGTCGCGGTAGCGCTTGTCGGTGCCGCAGATCACCGCTACCGTCGGTGACCCCGCGTCTGTGACGGCCTCACCGACAGCTTCGGCGTCGACGGTTCCGGGGTTGACCGCCTCGATGCCGCCCGATGCCAACAGGTTTGCCGCGAAGGTGGTCCGAATGTTGTTTTCGGCCAATGGCCCCAGCGGCAGCAATAGCACCTGCGGCCGTTTGTCCTCTTTCGCAAGGTAGACGTCCGACCGATCGCGTAGTGCCTCGAACTCGGCGGCGTAGCGCACCACGCGCCCGGCTCTGCGTAGCGAATTACCCTGCGGCAGTGGGGCTTCGCCGAGATTGGGGAATTCATTGACGCCGGTGATCGCGATGTGGCGATGCGCAATGTCGTCACTGCGACGGGCCGCGAGCTCGGCGATCTGGCCAGCCAGGTACTCCCGGGCGGCGACAAATCCGCCGTGCCCCTCGATGTCCTGGAAATAGCGCCAGGCCTGTTGGGCCAGCTGTTCGGTGAGCTGCTCGACGAACCACGACCCGCCGGCGGGATCAAGCACCCTGCCGACATGCGACTCTTCCAGGAGCAGCAGCTGGGTGTTGCGGGCAATCCGACGGGCGAAGCTGGTTGCCGTACCTGGCCAGCCGCCGGGGATGGACACGTCGAACGCGTAGACCAGCACGGTGTCGGCGCCGCCAACGCCCGCGCCGAAGGCCGCCAACGTGCAGCGCAGCATGTTCACCCAGGGGTCGCGCTGGGTCATCATCGGCAGCGACGTCTCCGCGTGCACGACGGCCGCGCCGCCGTCCGGATCGCCCGCGACCTCGGCGACCCGCGCCCACAGCTGGCGCACGGCGCGCATCTTGGCCAGCGTCATGAACTGATCGTCGTCAGCGGCGAGTCGGAGGCTGATCTGACTAAGGGCCTCGCGGACTGAGATCCCGGATTCGGTGAGCAGCCGCAGGTAGGCCACCGCCGCGGCGATCGTGGCCGCGAGCTCCCACGCAGCGGTGGCGCCCAGGTTGTGGAACGCGGGCCCGTCAACGGTGATCGCCCGTATGCCTTGGGTGCCGACCGCGCGTTTCGCGACTGCGACAACGTCCGCGACCGTCGCAGCGGTGCGGTCGCTCAACGTCGCCGTCAGCGGATCGGCGCCCAGGTCCACCGACACCGTGGCACGCTGGTCGTCGTCCACCCGTTCGACCAGCGCCAACATCGCGTCAGCGGCCGCGGTGTAGTCGGCTCCCGCGTCGAGAATCACCGGCGCCATGCCTAGGTAGACACCTTCAAGCAGCGCCTCGAGCTGGCACGTAGCCACGCCGGATTCCCCTACCCGGAGCAGCAGCGCGCTGACTCCCTCCCCCAAGGCGCTCAGCAGCGCCGCGTTCGCCTCACCGGGGGCGGTACCGGGCGCCGGAAAAGCCTCGACAACCTTCCAGCCGGAGTTGACGTCGCGCAATGCGTCGCCGCCGCGCACGTAGGGCCACTGGCCCGGCAACGGCGGCTCCGGCAGCTCGTCGAACGCGGTGTAGAGCGCCCGGATGGCGAACCCGTCAGGGGTCGTGGTATCCAGTAGCTGCTCGGGGTTGTCGCCGAGCTCCGCGGGATCGGTACGGTTGCTCTGCGAAAGCACACCGGCGACCGCGGTGCGCCAACGCCCGCGAACCTGTTCTAGGTCGGCGAGCTCGGGTACATCAATGGACACCGACTGCTCCTGTTTCCGCAGCAATTAGCGATATTGCTTGGGCTTGCTTCGGGGTTGTCACTTAACTAATAAGGCTAATTGATTGGGACGGCCATATAGGCGCCCAGGTGCGGCAATCGAGGCCGGAGTGTGACGAAACGCCAGCCCGGGGAAACGAGTTATTCATCTTGAGCCCGTACGCTGGGAAAGCGTGACGGCTCCCGCCATCTGCAAAACCACCGATACCGTGCGCGGTATCGCCATCTCGCTTGGCACGGCCGCACGTCAGGCGTCGGTGCCGCGGATCGTGGCAACAGTGGTGGGAATCACAGTATTGGTAGCAGTCGCGCTGCTGGTTCCGGTGCCCACGGCGGTGGAATTGCGCGATTGGGCCAAGTCACTCGGTGCGTGGTTCCCGCTGGCATTTCTGCTGGTGCATACCGTCGTCACGGTGCCGCCGTTCCCCCGCACCGCGTTCACGTTGGCCGCCGGGCTGTTGTTCGGCCCCGTGGTGGGCGTACTCATCGCGGTGGTCGGCAGCACTGCTAGCGCGGTGATCGCGATGCTGCTGGTGCGCGCGACCGGCTGGCAGCTGAACCGTTTGGTGCGCCGCCGGGCGATCGACCGGCTCGACGAGCGCCTGCGTGAGCGCGGCTGGCTGGCCATCTTGTCGCTGCGGTTAATTCCCGTCGTTCCGTTCGCGGCGATCAACTATGCCGCCGGCGCCTCGGGCGTGCGCGTCATGCCGTTCGCGTGGGCCACTTTGACCGGCTTGCTCCCCGGCACCGCGGCGGTGGTCATCCTGGGCGACGCGTTCGCGGGTAGCGGCAGCCCGCTGCTGATCCTGGTGTCGGGATGCACCGGCGCCCTAGGTCTGGCTGGGCTGATCTATGAGATCCGCCATTACCGGCGGCAGCATCACCGCGGCGAGGTTAACGAGCCTCACCAAGACGAGCCGGTGCGCGAGCCTGCCGTCGCACGCTGATAGCCGGCACGCCGAGTCTGCGGTGAGAGCGCCCGATCGCACGAGAAGGCAAGCTAAGCCGAAACTGCCCGCCACCGTCATGCGGCAGACACACCAGCTCGCCTCCGTGGGCGCGAGCCAGCCCCCGCGCGATCGGCAAGCCAAGGCCGGCCCCCGCCGTGGTCGCGGGCGCGCCCAGCATCAAGGCACTGCCACCGCGGGCGGGATCCATATTCGCGAGGATTTACCTGAGTTCGCCAAACCTGCTGTGCGCCAGGCGCTATCGAAGGGTGGACGCACTCCCCTGTTGGGTCCGGCGTCTCGCCCGGGTTTCCCGGGGGGCGCCGCCCGCCGTTACCACGCCGTGTGGGCGTAGCCGCTATACGCGGCCAGCAATAGCCGCAATGCGCAACAAATGTGGCGCAGGGGGGGTCATTATTGAACCTGTCAAAATCGTCCCGACGTCAGCCTGAGCCGGGCTATCAGTGTCAGGAAGCCCAAAATGTCATCGTATGTGATCGCAGCATCGGAGGCTCTAGCCACGGCGGCGTCGGATTTGACCGGGATCGGGTCGGCGATTGAGGCGGCCAACGCGGCGGCGGCGGGTTCGACGACGCAGGTGGCGGCTGCGGCCGCCGATGAGGTGTCGGCGGCGATCGCGAGCCTGTTTGGCGGTTATGCCCAGCAGTATCAGGCGATGAGCGCACAGACGACGCTGTTTCATCAGCAGTTTGCGCAGGCGTTGAGCGCGGCCGGGTTGAGGTATATGGCCGCCGAGGCCGTTAACGCTTCGCCGCTGCAGATGTTGGAGAACGGCATCTTGGGTGTGATCAATGCGCCCACCAACGCGTTGTTCGGGCGCCCGCTGATCGGCAACGGCACCGATGGCGCGGCGGGGACCGGGCAGGCCGGTGGGGCCGGCGGGGTGTTGATCGGCAACGGGGGGAACGGCGGGGGGGGGGGGACCGCCGGGCCCCCCCCCCGGCCGTCTCCTTTTAACAACTCCCCGGCC
>NZ_OCVX01000007.1:248991-305242 GCF_900232995.1 Mycobacterium simulans | reverse complement strand
GGCAAGGGAGGGTCCGGCGGCCAGGCTGTGTTCCAGCCGACAGCCGGCAGCGCCACGGTCAAGTTCGGCGGCGGAGGCGGCAATGGCGGCTCCGGCACCGGCGGAGGTGGCGGTGGCTCTGCGATCGTCATCGGCAGCGCCGGCGCCGACGGTAACCCCGGTGCAGCGGGTGACGCCGGCGGGAAGGGCGGCACTGCCGGCGTCGTTGGCCCCAACATTGGCTCCGGCGGAGGGAACGGCGGCGGCGCCATGTCCGGCGGGAAGGGCGGCACCTCCATACTTGGCGGCTTGTTTGGCGGCAACGGCAGCCAAGGCCAGTCCAGCTAACACGTGAGGCGAGACGGGCCAGCGCTGCGACGGCGGCGCCCCCCGGCGGCAACCGGGGCAGCGATACGCGATCGCGGCCAAGACGACATCAAGACCACCGCGCCCTGGCGGTGGGGTGGAATGTGTGCACTACCTTGTGCAGCCATCTACTCGGCCACGTTCTCGGCGTTGTCCCGAAGCAGCGCGAATCGCTCGTAGCGGCCGACATTCCGCCGGATCGACCGCAGCGGGGGCCGGCTGCTCGTCGCGGAATTGGTCGTAATGTCGAGTCCCGAGCCGACTACACAACTGGCCCAACAGATTTCGGTGAGAAACAACGCACCTGCCCGGGTCGAGATCAGACAACGGAGCCTACCGGCCAGGGTGTCTTGCGGCCGCGCAGGCTGCATCCCTCGGGCATTAGGTCCGTGTTGTCGATTACGACGATTTCGGGTTCGGTCATTGGGTTTTAGCCCGGGTAGGGCGGCGCCGGCGGTGACGCCAACGGCGGCACCGCCGGTAACGGCGGCAGCAACCTCAACACCACCGGCGGCGTAGGCGCCGCGGGCTGGCCGGCACCGGGGCCGGCGGCACCAACGGCAGCGCCGGCACCGGCGGCAACGGCGGCAAGGGCGGCACCGGAGCCGCCCCGCATCTCGGTGGTATCGACGCGCAGCCGCGGGTCCACGCCAGCCGCTACGGCGCTATTCACTCGCGGCCGGCCGCCGCGGGCAAGCTGAGCCGGAACTGCGCGCCGCCGTCATGCGGCAGACACTCCAGCTCGCCGCCATGTGCGCGGGCCAGCGCCCGCGCAATTGCCAAGCCCAGGCCGGCCCCGCCGTGGTCGCGGGCGCGCCCAGCATCAAGGCGCACCAACCGCTCGAAGATGCGGTAACGCTCGTCCTCGGGAACACCCGGCCCAGTGTCGGTCACGGTCAGCTCAGCCACACCGCCGCCGGTACCTAGGTCGACCGTGATTGACCCGCCCGCCGGGGTGTATCTGCGCGCATTGTCGAGCAGGTTGGACAAGATCTGCGCTACCCGGGTGGGATCGGCCGCGACCGTAAATCCGGTCTGGCCGGTCCGGGCAACCGTCAGCTGCGGCGCGAGCATGGCGGTTCGTCCAACTTCGGCGTCGACGACGGCGGCCAAGTCGGTGTCGTGAATGTTGAGCGGTAGCCCGGCGTCAATGCGACTGAGATCGAGCATGTCGGCGACCAGCCGCCCGGCGCGGCGCACGTCCGACAGCAACAGGCTGGCCCGCCAGTACTGACCGCGCGCCTCGGGGTCGGCTTCGTGTTGGCCGGCGCTGGCGGCGAGTTGTTCGGCGGCGGCGTGGATCCCGGCGATCGGGGTGCGAAGCTCGTGGGCGGCATCGACGAGGAATTGCCGGGTCGCGTTCTCGGCGCGCTGCGCTGCATCCGCGGCCTGCCGGGCGCGTCGCTCGGAATCTTCCAATGCGTCGAGCATTGCGTCGAAAGCGCTTGCCGCACGGCCAAGTTCGGTGTTAGTGCGATCGGGGCGAAGACGACGGCCGCGATCGCCGGTCGTGATATCTTTGGCCAGTGCCGTGAGCCGGTCAAGCGGCCGCAATGCGGCCCGGCTCACCGCGACCAGCAGCAGCGCCGCCACCACCAAGGTCGCGATCCCGGAACCGATCATCAGTTGACGTAGCTGACGGGTTACCAGCGTGGTCTGCGTGGTATCGGCAACCAGGATCAGCCGAGAACCATCGGACAATGGGTGCACCACCGCGGTTGCCGTGGCCTCCTGGGGACCGGGAGGCGGTCCGAGTGGCGGTGGCGGTGGTGGCGGCGGGCCGTGCGGCGGTCCCGGATGCGGGCCGGGCGGAACGGGCGGCCTATAGCCGGGCCATGGCGGGATAGCAGAACCCGCTTGGGTATCGGGACTGATGCTGCGATCACCGTAGGTAGCACCGTCCGCGGTGACCAGCAGTGCCCGCACGCTCCCGCCGTTGAGCTGGGCGGCGAGTAGCTCAGGCGCAGTGTGGTCGGCCGCCAGCGCATCCGCGCGCGACGTGGCCGCCAGCAGCCGATCGTGGAGATTTCGGCGGGCCTGCCGGCCCAGGCTCACGTCGATGGTCACGCCCAGCACCACCAGGAGTACCGCCAACAACGCGACGACTAGCACGATCACCCGTCGCTGCAGCGACGGTGTGGGAGTCGCGGGGTCGGCGATCATGACCGGTGCGGTTGCAGTCGATAGCCGATGCCCCGGACAGTGTGCAGAATCCGTGGCCCGTGTGCCTCGAGCTTGCGCCGTAACCCGCTGACGTGTACCTGCACCAGGTTGGGGTCGTAGGCGTCGTAGCCCCACACCGCGTTGAGGATCTGGCGGGCGTTGACGATCCGGCCGCGCTGCTCCACAAGGAAATGCAAGAGCCGCAGTTCGGTCGCGGTCAGGTCCAGCGGGTGCCCATCGCGTGCAGCCATACCGGCATCGACATCCAACATCAGGTCGCCGATCTGAACTACCTGTGGCAGCCGTCCTCGCCGGCGCAGCACCGCGCCGACCCGTGACACGAGTTCAGCGAGTTCGAAAGGTTTGACCACGTAATCGTCGGCCCCGCCGTCAAGGCCACGCAACCGATCCGGCAGGCCGTCACGGGCGGTGATCAACACGATGCCGATATCACCCCATTCGCGGATGACGTCGACGAGGGTGAATCCGTCACGTCCCGGCAGCATGATGTCGAGCACCACCAGGTCCGGCCGCAGCCCTTCCAGGCCGTCTTCCAATCCGTCTCCGTCGCAACGGGTATCGGTGTGGTAGCCGGCGTCGCGCAAGGCCTCGCTCACCATTTCGCGGATGGTCTCGGAGTCCTCGACGACGAGGACCCGCGGCGCACCGACGCTGAACTGATCGACCCGGCGACCGGCCGACCGCGCGCGCGAACAATCGGACATGGCCCCATTGTTAACGCGTCATTCTGAGATCGACCTGAAGCAGCTAGTTTCTTCACTACGCACAACCAACGACATGGGGAACCACATGACTCACGGCAACGCCAACACGCCACCGCCGCCTCCGGCTATCAGCGCCGCACCCGGGCGACGCCATTCCACAGGCGCGGTGGTTGGCGCTGGGGTTGTGGGACTGGTCGTCGGGGCGATCGTCGCCTTTGTGATATCGGGCCTCACCTTGAAAGTCCGCGTCGAGCTTCCGCCGCCGCCATATCCGCAACTGTCGTCGACACCTCCGGTGAGCTACCCGCCACCACCGGCGCCGCCCTCGCCGCCCTCGCCGCCGCGATAGCACTGAGCTTTCTTCAGACCCATTTCAAGTTCGCTGTTTACCTTGAGCCACATGACCACCGAAAACAGCGATGCCAACCCAACCACCCGCCCCCACCCCGTTGACCAAGGCTCCGTCGCCAATCCGGCACCGGCAAGCCCCCAAGAACGTCCGCGCCGCCGCTACTCAACAGCCGCACTCGTCGGCGCCGGGCTAGGCGGCTTGGTCATCGGCGCGGTTGCCACCGCCGGTGCGTCTATTTTCCTGTGGGCCTTCGTTTTTGGGCCACCACCGCCGCCAGGACCGTTCGGGCCGCCGGGGCCACAAATGGCTTGGCACCACGGGCCGCCTCCGGGACCGGGCATGCTCCCGGGACCCATGTATGGTCGACCGCCCCAGCTTCCTCCGCCACCCGGATTCCCGGCTTTCCGCTTTGGCCCACCGCCGGGCGCTCCTGCACCTGGACTTCCGCCTGGGCCGCCACCGGGGGTGCCGGGTCAGGGACCAGGCGGTCCGGCATCGCCAGCGCCGACCCCGGCGCCCACAACTCCGGCGACACAGCCGAGGTGAGCCTCGCTTGTCACTTGTGATCGCGACAGTTAGGCCCTTTAGCCGTCATCACGGCGTAGGTCGTCAAGAAAGTCGCTGCCGGAATCGCATTGACAGGCCGATCCTTCACCCGGATATGGGCGGCTACCGCTAAGACGAAATACAACGTCAGCATCGCCGTCGTCAACCTCGCCAAGCCAGGAAACCGGGTGACCGACAAGAGACCGACCATGGACGCAACTTTCACCACCGGCAGGATGGGCCGCACGCCGACCGGAACCTCCAGGTAATCCAAGGTTTTATCGATATACGGCAGGGGTATCGCGCATGCCGCCGCATCGCCGGCCTGAAACGCGGCTAGCGCCGCATAGGTTTTCGGTGAAGTCAGAACGCTCATGTTTTAAAGCCTAATGACGTAACTGGGGCGGTCCTCCGAGCGCGTCGTCGACCGGTTTGCGTGCTATGGCCTCGGCCTTGGCCACCGCCTGGGCAATCGATGGGTCGGTTTCGGTAGAGAACCAGTCGGCGACGTCGGGGTCCTCCTCGCCGGCGGCATGCTTAGGGACATCCTCAACCGGGGACGGCTCGAACCGGAAAACCCCGTCCTCGCCCGGCTTTCCCAAAAGTCTGGTGAACCCCTGCAGCGCCGCATTGAAGTCGCTGGGCACCACCCATACCTTGTTCGCTTCCCCACGTGCCATCTCCGGCAGCGTCTGCAGGTACTGATAGGCCAGCATCTCCGGGGTCGGCCTGCCGGCCTTGATCGCGGCGAAGGTCTTTTCGATGGCCTTGGCCTCACCCTGTGCACGCAGGTAGGCCGCGGCGCGTTCGCCTTGGGCGCGCAGCATCCGTGACTGCCGGTCCGCTTCGGCGGCCAGGATCGCGGCCTGCTTGGCGCCCTCGGCGGCCAGGATTTGCGACTGCTTTTGGCCCTCGGCCTGTTTGATCGCCGCTTCGCGGGTACCTTCGGCGGTCAGAATCATCGCCCGCTTTTCCCGGTCGGCCTTCATCTGCTTTTCCATCGACGCCTGAATCGACGGCGGCGGGTCGATGCTGCGCAGCTCAACCCGCGCCACCCGCAGGCCCCACCGACCTGTCGCCTCGTCAAGCACGCCGCGCAACTGGGCGTTGATCTGGTCGCGGGAGGTCAGTGTCTGTTCCAACGTCATGCCTCCGACGACGTTGCGCAGCGTGGTGGTGGTCAGCTGCTCGACGCCGACGATGTAGTTGCTGATCTCGTAGACCGCCGCCTGCGGAACGGTCACCTGGAAGTAGACGACGGTGTCGATGTTCAGCGTCAGGTTGTCCTCGGTGATCACCGGCTGCGGCGGAAACGACACCACTCGCTCGCGCAGGTCCACCCGGGCCCGGATGCGGTCGATGAACGGCACCAATAACGTCAGCTGTCCACTGACGGTTCGGCTATACCGACCCAACCGCTCGATCACCGCGGCCTCCGCCTGCGGAATCAGCGCAACCGACTTGGCCACCACGATGATGGCGAATATCACCAGGACGGCCAGCAACACCAAACCTGCAACCGCACCTTCCATCGGGATTCCTTTCTCGAACCGCTACGCGCCTTTAAACACCACTGCGGTGGCCCCGTCGATGTGCACGACGGTGACCGACTGACCGGGTTCGTAAATGTCGCCTTCGTTCAGCGGGCGCGCCGTCCACACCTGACCCTCAAGCTTCACTTGGCCTTCATCGCGGGCAACCCGATCAAGCACCACGGCATTCTTGCCCTCCAGCGCCTTGACACCCATCAGCGCTGCCCTGCCGGGCGCCAGCCGCCGTCGCAGCGCGGGCCGAACCAGCAGCAGCAACAGCACCGACACGAGCAGGAACACAAGTCCGTCGGCCCACACCGGCCAATCCATCAGCCAACTTGTCCCCGACGCCGCCAGCGCGCCGCCGCCCAGCATCAACAAGAACATGTCACCGGTGAGCGCTTCCGCACCGGCTAGCACCAACGCTGCGATTAGCCAGATCAGCGCGACGGGCATGCGCACAGAATACGCGTGATCGGCTTCAACCGCGGCGAACAACTACACTGCGAGATCATGTGGTGTCCCAGTGTTTCGCTGTCGATGTGGGCCAACGCCTGGCTCGCGGGCAAGGCCGCGCCTGACGACGTCTTGGACGCGTTATCACTTTGGGCGCCAACGCAATCGGTTAGCGCATACGACGCTGTCGCCGCGGGGCACACCGGGTTGCCGTGGCCTGATGTCCACAACGTCGGCACGGTGGCGCTACTACAAACTCTGCGTGCGGCGGTTGGCCGGCCGACGATGTCCACACCGGAGGCGCCGTGTCGATTGCGCGGGACAATAAACGTGGTATTGCCGGTCCCTGGAGATGTCCGCGGGCTCTTTGCGGGAACGCAGTTCGAGCGCGACGCGCTGGCGGCCGGCGAGGCGGTGATCATCACCAATCCGGACTATCCCGGGACGGCCATTGGACTCGTCCCGGAGTTCCGCTACGGCGATACCGACGAGCCTGACGGAGACGGCGAGGCGGATCAACCCGAATTGTCTGCGCTGACATGGATGGTGTACTCCCTGCCCGGCGCCCCGGTGCTCGACCATCACGAGCTGGGCGATGCCGAGTACGCGCTGCGATCGGCGGTGCGCTCGGCAGCCGACGCGTTGGGCGCAATCGGGTTGGGATCGGCCGCCACCGACATCGCCAATCCACGTGGGCTGGTCGAACAGTTGCTGGAATCTTCGCGCCAACACCGGATTCCCGACCATGCGCCGTCGCGCGCGCTGCGGGTGCTCGAGAACGCTGCGCACGTCGACGCGATCATTGCGGTCAGCGCCGGACTGAGCCGATTACCCGGCTCCGGTGGACTGCAATCATCGTCGGAAAGTCAGCTAGCCACCGATGCACTGCGGCCGCTAACCGCCGTCGTGCGCTCGGCGCGGATCGCAGCGGTCAGCGCCATCCTGCAATCAGCCTGGACCGACTAGTCCGATGGTGTCACCATCTTCGGCCGCAACGCAATGCGGCGGACGGCATGGCTCGCCGTTGCGGCTGGATTGACAGCCCGGCACCGGATCGGGACCACTCACCCGGGCGGGCTCACGGCCGTAACGGAGTTCGTCGATCAAGTCAGCGGCCAAGCGGGCGAATCGCCGATCGGCATTAGGCGTGCTGGCACGAGCGAATGCCACGCCTAGCGCCTCGGCCTGTGATCGCAACTCATTGTCCAAATCCCATACCACTTCAATGTGGTCGGCGACAAATCCTATGGGACAAACGATCACAGCCGTGGTTCCGGCGGCTGCCAAGGCCGTGAGATGGTCGGCAACGTCGGGCTCCAGCCAGGGAACTTGGGGCGGGCCAGATCGCGACTGCCACGTCAGGTCGTAGTCGTCATATCCGGCGGCGGCCGCGACCAGCCTTGCGGCGTAAGCGACTTGGCGGCTGTAGAGATTCGGGCCGCAGCGCCGGTCGGCGGCCACCGGAATCGAATGTGCGGTGAACACCAGCCGCGCAGCCGCGCGCTGCCCGGAGGGCACGGTTGCGGCGGCCGCGCCGATGGCCTCGACGAACATCTCGACAAAAAGCGGATGGTCGAAATAGGGCCGGAGCTTTATCAATTCGGGCGCGTCCTTGCCGGTCACTCGGCGCGCCCGGGCAATGTCCTCGACGTATTGCGTGCAGCTCGAATAACCGCTCCACGCGGAGGTAGTGAATACCGCCGCACGACGAATACCATTGTCTCGCATCGCCGTAACGGCATCTTCCACATACGGCTCCCAGTTACGGTTGCCGAAGTACACTGGCAGTTCTTGCTCCGCTTCCAGTTCGGCGATCAGCGCGCGGTTGATCGCGTTAATCGGTGATATCCCACCGAAATGCAGGTAATGCTCGGCCACGGCGTCCAGACGTTCGGGCGGCACACCACGGCCACGGGTCACGTTTTCCAGGAATGGCCGCACCTGCTCGGGTCCCTCCGGCCCGCCGAAGGACAACAGCAGGACGGCGTCAAATTGCATTGCGTTCTAGAGCAATTGGGTGTGCGCGCCGCCGTCGGCGAAGATGATGTCACCGGTAGTGGCCGGCAGCCAGTCGGAGAGCAGCGCGCACACCGTCTTGGCGACCGGGGTGGGGTCCTTCATATTCCAACCGACCGGAGCGCGCTGATCCCAGCCTTCTTCGAGCAGCTGTATCTGGGCGCCCGCCTCCTCGCCGAGCGCACCGCCGACGATCGCCGCCATGGCCAGCGTCCGGATCGGCCCGGCGGCAACGAGATTGGAGCGCACACCGTACTTGCCGGCCTCGCGGGCTACGAACCGGTTTACCGACTCCAGTGCGCTCTTGGCGACCGTCATCCAGTTGTACGCGGGCATCGCCCGGCTCGGGTCGAAGTCCATGCCGACGATCGAACCGCCGGGGTTCATGATCGGCAGCAGCGCCTTGGCCAGCGAGGCATACGAGTAGGCGGAGATGTGGATGCCCTTGGAAACGTCCTCGTAGGGCGCGTCGAAGAAGGGATTGATGCCCATCCCGGTCTGCGGCATGAAGCCGATCGAGTGGACGACACCGTCGAGCTTGTTGCCGTCGCCAATGGCCTCGGTCACCCGGCCGGCCAAACTGGCCAGGTGCTCTTCGTTTTGCACGTCGAGCTCGAGCAGTGGGGCCTTCTCCGGCAACCGGTCCACGATGCGCTGGATCAGCCGCAACCGGTCGAACCCGGTCAACACCAGCTGGGCGCCCTGTTCCTGCGCCACCCGGGCGATGTGAAACGCGATCGACGAGTCGGTAATGATCCCGCTGACCAGGATCCGTTTGCCTTCGAGCAGTCCTACCATTGTCCGTCCTAATCTTGTGGTTTCGGCAATGCCCATCAATGGCCCATACCCATGCCGCCGTCGACCGGGATGACCGCACCGGAGATGTAACTCGCGTCCTCCGACGCCAGGAAGCTGACCACTCCGGCGACCTCGGCGGCGGTGCCAACCCGCTTCGCCGGGATGAATTGCAGTGCCCCCTCCTGGATCCGCTCATCCAGCGCGCGGGTCATATCCGTGTCGATGTAACCCGGGGCCACCACATTCGCGGTCACGTTGGCCTTCGACATCTCCCGGGCGATCGAGCGGGCCATGCCGATCACACCGGCCTTGGAGGCTGCGTAGTTGGCCTGGTTGCCGATGCCCCAGCTGCCGGAGACCGAACCTATGAAGATCATCCGGCCGAACCGGTTTCGCTGCATGCTCCGCGACGCCCGTTGAGCCACCCGGAACGCTCCGGTGAGGTTGGCGTCGATGACCTTTTCGAACTTCTCCTCAGTCATCCGCATCAGGAACGCGTCCGCGGCCAGGCCGGCGTTGGACACCAGCACCTCGACTGGACCCTGGTGCTCCTCCACCTGTTTGAAGGCGCGATCTACGGCGTCGTTGTCGGTGACGTCACACTCGACGCCGAACAGCCCCTCGGGCGCGCCGGATCCGCGGTGCGTGACGGCCACCTTGTGGCCGTCGGCGGCCAGCCGCTGTGCGATCGCCAGACCGATCCCCCGGTTCCCGCCGGTGACCATGACCGAACGGGGTACGAATGGTGGCTTGACGCAGGCGGGAGCACTATCGGAGGACGTGTCAGTCACCACGTCAACCTATCGCCTCCGCGCGACCGGGCTGAAATCGGCTGCCCGCGAGCGTGACCTGGGTGCGATTCTCGACCCCGTTTTTCGCAGTGCGGTTACGCTGGCGCGCACTTGTCAGTGTGGGTCGGCACACTCCGCCCATGAACGACCCATTTGTGGGCAGCGAAGCCCTAGCTGCGGGCTTGTTGACCCCCTACCAACTGCGCAGTCGATACGCGGCCCTGCACAAAGACGTGTACGTGCCGAGGGATGCCGAGCTGACGGCGGTCTTACGCGCGCGTGCCTGTTGGCTGCGCTCGCGGCGCCGTGGCATCCTTGCGGGTCTTTCCGCATCCGCCCTACACGGCTCGAAGTGGATCGACGCGGCCCAACCCGCCGCGATCATCGACACCAATCGCCGGCGAGAGGCCGGAGTGCAGGTCTGGGAAGAGCGCATCGAGGTTGACGAGATCGCCGTCGTCAGCGGCATGCGGGTCACCACACCGGCCCGCACCGCCCTCGACCTGGCCAGGCGATACCGGCTGGGCGCGGCGGTTGCCGCGGTCGACGCGCTTGTGCAGGCGACCGAGTTGAAGAGGGTCGATGTTGAGTTACTCGTCGACCGCTACAAAGGCCGCCGGGGTATGAAGGCCGCCCGAGCCGCCCTGGAACTGGTCGATGGTGGGGCTCAGTCCCCGAAGGAGACATGGCTGCGCCTGCTATTGATCCAGGCCGGGTTTCCCCGGCCCCAGACGCAGATCCCAGTCCGCAACGAATGGGGTTGGGCCGAAGCGTATTTAGATATGGGATGGGAGGACATCAAGGTTGCAGCCGAGTATGAGGGTGATCAGCACCAAACCAGTCGCTACCACTATCGAAAGGACATCCGCCGTCTCGAGAAAGTGGAGCGCCACTACGGCTGGATCGTGGTCCGCGTCGTGGCAGAAGATCACCCCGCCGATGTCATTCGCCGGGTCGCCGAGGCGCGCGCTTCGCGAGCGTAACCGCACTGCGAAAATTCCAACCCGAAATCGCAGCCACGTTACGCTCGCGGGCTAAGGGCTAAGTAGGTAAGCGGCGGTTGATCAGTAGTGCCGCCAGGCCGGCGAGTGCCAGGACTAGTGCGCCCAGCCGCAGCCAGCCCACGCTTGCGTCACCCTTGATCGTCTCGTAGCCGATCTGCTGCTGCAGCGACGCGTACACGGCCTTCAACTCGGCCAGGGTCGCGGCGTTGTAGGAATTTCCACCAGAGAGCTGCGCGACCTTCTTGAGCGTCTCATCGTCGACGGGCACCGGCTGGCGCTGGTCGTTGATTTCGACGAAGCCATACGGGGTGCCGAACGAAATCGTCGAGATCGGTACGCCCTGGTCCTTGGCGGTACGCGCGGCGGTAAAGGCGCCCTTGGGATTGTCCGGGTTGGTCGGCATCGTCTCCTTGCCGTCGGAGAACAACACGATGCGCGCAGGAGGCGGTGTGTCGCCGCCACCGATCACCGCACCCACGGTGGCGATGGCCTGCAGGGCCGTGAATATCGCCTCCCCGGTCGCGGTGCGGTCGGCGAACTGCAGCTTGTCGAGCGCGTTCTTGGTCGCGTCGCGGTTGGTTGTCGGTGACACCAGCACCGTCGCGGTGCCCGCGTAGGCGATCAAGCCGAGGTTGATTCCTGGGGTCAGCTCGTCGGCGAACTGCTTGGCGGCCTCCTGCGCGGCGACCATCCGGTTGGGTTCGACATCGGTGGCACGCATCGACTGCGACACGTCGATCACCAGCATCACCACCGCACGGTTGCGCGGAATCCGGACGTCGTTCGTCGGCCCGGCCATCGCGATGGTGAACAGCACCAGAGCAAGCGTCAACAGGATCGCCGGTATGTGCCGCCAGCGCGAGGGCCGCTTGGGGGCAACGCTTTCCAGCAATTCCATGTTGGCGAAACGCAGCATCCGCCGTTGCCGTGCGAGTTGCAGCACGACATAAAGGGCGATCAGCCCAGCGACGACGAAAAGGAACAGAAAGAACCACGAGTGTTCGAAGCCGGACAGCGTCATCGGCCCAAGCAACGGCAACGTCACTGCGACCCCGCCATTGCCCCACGTCGACGAGAGGCGACGAAACGGACGATGTCTGCGAGCCAGTCGCGGTCGGTGCGAAGCGTCAGTATCGGTGCCCCGCACCCGCGGATAGTCCGAGCCACGTCGGCGCGGTGAGCCGCGGCGGCCCTGGCGAAATCGGTCTGCAGCTGCGCGTCGATGGTGAACTCCCGAGTCACCCCGGATTCGGCGTCTTGCAGGATCACATCTCCGATATCGGGCAGTTCGACATCGCGGGGATCGAGCACCTCGATGGCCAGCACCTCGTGGCGGGCCGCGATCGCGCGCAGCGGACGCATCCAGTTGATCGGGCCCAGGAAATCGCTGATGATCACGGCCATCCCACGACGGCGTTCCGGCCGACGCAGCGCGTCGATGGCCACCGCTAAGTCGCCGCGGACCCCCGGCGGAGCCTTGGGCATGGTCGCAATGGTGCGCAACATCGTGTGCTGATGCTGGCGCCCGGTGCGCGCCGGCACGCGGGTCATCGTCGCACCGTTTGCGATCAGTGCACCCATCCGGTTACCACCGCCACTGTTGAGGAAGGTGATGGCAGCCGCGGCCGCCACCGCAAGGTCTCGTTTCTCACAGACTGCGGTGCCAAAGTCCAGGCTGGCCGACATGTCGACCACCAGCCAGGTCTCCAGTTCCCGGTCGGCGATCATCTGGCGGACGTGCGGGTGGGTGGTTCGGGCGGTGACCG
The DNA here is from genome assembly GCF_900232995.1 of Mycobacterium simulans. GTDB lineage: Bacteria > Actinomycetota > Actinomycetes > Mycobacteriales > Mycobacteriaceae > Mycobacterium > Mycobacterium simulans. Next base: position 292,748 of record NZ_OCVX01000007.1, on the reverse strand, counting down.
CCCAGTCCATCCGGCGGACGTCGTCGCCAGGCTGGTAGAGACGGGACTCGCCCGGCTCCGAGCCCGGCCCCGGGATCAGGCCGAGGTAATCGCCGTGCAAAACACCGTCGAGCTTCTGCTTGATGGTCAGCTCGAGGGTGCGCAGCGCCGCCGCCAGCTTCGGGTCATCGATGTCGCCCCGCAGCATCGACGGCGGGTGGATGACCGCCGGCGCTTTGCTTTCGGTCACCGGCCGCTAGCCGCAGCCGCCGCCTGCATCACCGGCGGGACCGAATGCCCTTGCTGGGGAACGGCATTCACCTGCGGGAGGGCGACCGTCTGCAGGACCCGGTTGATGATGATCTCCGGCGTGATTTCGTCGGCCAGCGCATCGTAGGTGAGCACCAACCGGTGTCGCAGCACATCGGGAATGACTTCGATGACGTCCTGCGGGATCACGTAGTCACGCCCCCGCACCAGCGCCAGCGAACGTGCGGCGGCGATGATGCCCAGCGACGCGCGAGGGGACGCGCCGAACGCGATCCAGCTCTTGACGTCGTTCATCCCGAGCTGCTCGGGTGCGCGGGTGGCGAAGACCACGCGGACCACATAGTCGACCAGCGCGTGGTGGACGAAGTTGTTGGCCGCGATCCCCTGTAGCCGCACCAGGTCGCCGGTGTTGAGGATCTGCTTGGCCTGCGGTGGGGTGACGCCCATCCGGTAGATGATCTCGCGCTCTTCCTCGGCCGTCGGGTAGCCGACGTTGATCTTGAACAGGAACCGGTCGCGCTGGGCCTCGGGCAGTGGGTAGACGCCCTCGTGCTCAATCGGGTTCTGTGTCGCCATCACCAGGAACGGATTGGGCAGCGGGAAGGTCTTGCCGCCGATGGACACGTGGCGTTCCTGCATCACTTCCAGCAGCGCCGATTGCACCTTCGCCGGCGCCCGGTTGATCTCGTCGGCGAGCAGGAAGTTGACCACCACCGGACCGAGTTCGGTGTCGAACTCCTCCCTGCCCTGCCGGTAGATGCGGGTACCGATGATGTCGGTAGGCACCAGGTCGGGGGTGAACTGAATGCGGGCAAACGTCCCGCCGACCACGCGTGCGAAAGTCTCCACCGCCAGTGTCTTCGCCACACCTGGCACGCCCTCGAGCAACACGTGACCCTTGGACAGCAGACCGACCAGCATCCGCTCCACGAGCTGGTCCTGGCCGACGATGATCCGTTTGACCTCGAAGATGGCCCGCTCCAGCGTGTGTACCTCGGCGGCCAGCCCGTCGGCGCCACCTGGAGGCGCCTCGTGAGCCGGCCCACCCGGGCCCGAGTAACCGCCACCTGCTGATGTCATCAATAACCCTCCACAGCTCATTTGGACACGACTGCCAACACGACAAATGTCACCGGGCAGCGACGTGCCCGCGTTCAACTATTCCAGGCCTCCGGGATTCCGTCGACGCCGCGGGTCGCGCACAGCAAATCGAACCCGGATCAGTAGTCGATGATCCGGGTCACAAACGGCGTCATACCCGACTTCCGCACGGGGCTGATGGTGACTTTGCCGGCACTTCCGGACGCCTCCAGCATCTGACCATTGCCGAGGTACATCGTGACGTGCTGACTGCCGCCTGGGCCGTAAAAGATCAGGTCACCGCGCCTGGCCTGCGAGGGAGGAATGTGCTTGCCGGCGTTGTACTGGTCGCCGGAAAACCGCGGGATCAGGACGCCGACGCCGGCGAACGCGTAACGCATCAGTCCCGAGCAGTCGAAGCCGACGGTGCCCGCACCGGAGTCAACGCCCTTGCTGGGCCCCTCCAACGTGCCGCCGCCCCACGAGTACGGCACCCCCATCTGGGAGCCGGCCCGGCGGATCACGTACTCGATGGCCTGCCTGCCGTTGGCACGCGGAATCCGGCTCGGGCTGGTGTTGGGACTGCTGGCGGCGGGAGTGCTCGGGGGGCCGAGGCCCAGTCCGCTGAGGAACTGCCGGCCCAGATCGATCGTGGTTTGGGTGGCTTGGGCGGTGGCCTGCAGCGAAGCGTTGGCGACGGCGAGCGGATCTCCCGGCGCGCCCGCACTGACGGTTGCCGGCAACGTGGGATCCCACTGACCGGGCTCGGCCGTGGCTGGAGCGGCCACAGCGATCAGTAGCCCGGTCACCAATGCGGCGATCCAGGCTAGGTTGATCATGCGAAATCGCTTGTGGCGCATAGATCCTCGTTTAGTACTCGATATAGCGGACCACAAAGGGCGTCATGCCGCTGGTTCGTACCGGGGCAACACGGACCTTCAAACCGATGTCGGGCGCCTCGAGCATCTGACCGTCGCCGAGGTAGATCGTCACGTGCTGGCTGCCCCCCGGGCCGTAGAAGATGACGTCACCGCGGCGCATCTGCGAGGTAGGGATCTTGCGACCCAGGTTGTATTGCGAACCCGAGTAGTGCGGCAGCTTGATGCCAACCCCGGCAAACGAGTACAAGACCAGGCCTGAACAGTCGAAGCCGGTGATGCCGGCACCGGAGTCGATTCCTTTACTGGGGCCCGCGGCGTTCCCGCCGCCCCAGGAATAAGGCACACCGATCTGAGACATCCCGCGGCGAATCACGTACTCGGAGGCCTGACGTCCATAGACCCGCGGAATCCTGCTCGGCGCCGAAGCGGTCGGGGCGTTGGTGATGCCGGTGTCGGTGGGCTTGAGTATGCCCAGCTGCTGCAGGAAGTTGCGCCCCATTTGCGCGGTGACCTGCGCCGACGTGGCCGAGTACCCCAACACTTGGTTGACCACGGCGATCGGGTCGCCGGGGATGTTGGCACTGGGAATCATGGGCAACGTGGGGTCCCAACCATCCCAGCGACGGCCACCACCGGGCCCTGTTCCGGTATCCCACATGCCATCCGACGGCGGCGCGCCCTGGCCGCCAGCCGAGGACCACGCCACGAGCCGGGCCGCCTGGAGTTTGGCTTGCGCCTCGTCGCGCTCGGCGGCCAGCCGGTTGACCTCGTCGCGCTGCTGGTCGAACTTGCGCCGCGTATCGGTGAGCGCCGCCACCGCCGCGTCCTGGCTGGCCGTCGCGTCGGTGGCGGCCTTGTCCGCGTTTTGCTTGGCCAACCGCGCCGCCGATTCCTTGTTCACCTGCTCGGTCCTGGCCCGCTGCAAATTGGCCATCACCGTCGCAGAACTGGCGGTCAGGGTTCGAGTGGCGGTCGCGGCGGCAATGATGTCCTCGGGACTCTTGGCGGTGAGGTAGCTGTCCGAGGGACCGTTCATATATGTGGCGGCGGCAAACGTGTTGAACCGACGTTGCGCTGCGGCAATGGCCTCGTTGGCGTCCTTGACCGCCTGCTGGCTGACCTCGAGTTCGCGTTGCGCTTCCGCCGCGTGCTCACGTGCGGTCTCCACCTCGACGAGCGCCTTGTTAACGCTTTCCTGTTCCATCTCAACGGCGGCGCTCAGGTCCTCCAGGCGCTGATTGGCCCTGGCGACATCGGCGATCAGGACCGCGATCGCGTCCGTGCTGGGGTCCGCGTGAACCAGCCCAGGAGTGCACAGGAGCAGGGCAACACCGACGACCGACGGAATGGCCGGCCGCACAAACCTGGCGGCCGCTTGCGAAGCAGAGCTACGGCGGGCCCGTCTCATTCGGACTCAGTTCTCCTATGGCTCAAAATCGGACGGACAGCGCCAGTTGTCACTGAAAGCGCCAAAGGCATCACAAGCATCATTTGCACCGTACGTCACATCTGACGCTAAAGAAACGTATGTCACAAAGTGCACCCGGTACGTGCAATTAATGTGACCGAACGGTTACCTTGAGGGTTTGCCGAAGGGAAGCGGAAGGTCGAGACCGATTGAACGAAATAGCCAGGTTAGAGGCCTTTGGCGGGTTGTTCCGCGACACCTTCCACGGTCTCAGTCGATGTTGCTGACAGCCTACTGCGCAGCTGCAGGAACCGGGTGCCGACGGCCGCCGCGAGCACACCAATCAGCAAAAAAATGGTCAATGCAGTCCAGGGAAACTCGGGAGTTGTCAACTCATTCAAAAAGTTCTGTGCCGACTGCACTGGGTTACCGGTCTTGGAATGGTCCTCCCCCGCCTCCAGGGTGACGCGCGGGTAATGCGTGCTATAGCTGCCGACGTAGTTGGGGCTCAGCGTCAACACGGTGGCATCCGGGTAATCGGCGCCAACGACGGTGGAGATATCCCGCAGTGGTGTGTCATTCGGGGGGTTGTGGTCCAGCAGCACGATCTTGAGGTCGATGCCCTCGTCGTGTGCATGATGAACCACGCCGAGCAGCCCGGGCACCGCCTCCGGTGGCGCACTGACGCCGGTCGCGGCGACTTGAGCCTTGACCGCAGCCATGTCCACGTCTTGCGGGATATACGCAGGCAGGAACGGGACGGTCTGGGGCAATGGCAATTGGCCGAAAGAATCTAGCCCGGACATCGCGTCGCTCCTCCCGCTGAACTAGAAGCACGGTCCCCGTCCCCGATCGCGCTCTTTCGCCGACACTCACACGACGCAGACGACGCGCCGGCGGGGGGGTGCGTGGCTTGAATCGGGGCGCAGCACCCGCTCACTGTAGATAGGACTGACAAAACCCGACCGCCACTCAATGCAGGACAAGCGTACTGTTAAAGTGATGTGGCACCGTCGACACGGCCCGTCGGCGGGAGAACTAAATCCCGGGAGTTGATGTGACTAGCAAAGATTCGGTGAATTCGTTCGGAGCGCGTGACACCCTCAAGGTCGACGACAAAAGTTACCAGATCTACCGTCTCGACGCCGTTCCCAATACGGAAAAACTCCCCTACAGCCTCAAGGTCCTCGCCGAAAACCTGTTGCGCAACGAGGACGGCGCCAACATCACCAAGGATCACATCGAAGCCATTGCGAACTGGGATCCCAAGGCGGAGCCCAGCATCGAGATCCAATACACGCCCGCCCGAGTCGTGATGCAGGACTTCACCGGCGTGCCGTGCATCGTCGACTTGGCCACCATGCGTGAGGCCATCGGTGATCTGGGTGGCAATCCGAACAAGGTCAACCCGTTGGCGCCCGCCGACTTGGTGATCGACCACTCGGTGATCGCCGACCTGTTTGGCCGGGCCGACGCGTTCGAGCGCAACGTTGAGATCGAGTACCAGCGCAACGGTGAGCGCTACCAGTTCCTGCGTTGGGGGCAGGGCGCGTTCGACGACTTCAAGGTGGTACCGCCGGGCACCGGCATCGTGCACCAGGTCAACATCGAATACCTGGCGAGCGTGGTGATGACCCGCGATGGCGTGGCGTACCCCGACACCTGTGTGGGCACCGACTCGCACACCACGATGGTCAACGGTCTCGGTGTCCTGGGCTGGGGTGTCGGTGGCATCGAGGCCGAGGCCGCGATGCTCGGTCAGCCGGTGTCGATGCTGATCCCCCGCGTCGTCGGCTTCAAGCTGACCGGCGAGATTCAGCCCGGCGTTACTGCTACCGACGTCGTGCTGACCGTCACCGAGATGCTGCGCAAGCATGGCGTAGTCGGCAAGTTCGTCGAGTTCTATGGCGAGGGTGTGGCCGAGGTGCCGCTGGCCAACCGCGCCACCCTGGGCAATATGAGCCCCGAATTCGGTTCCACCGCAGCGATTTTCCCGATCGACGACGAAACCATCAAGTACCTGCGGTTCACCGGTCGCACAGCTGAGCAGGTGGCGTTGGTCGAGGCCTACGCCAAACGGCAAGGCATGTGGCACAACCCCAAGCACGAGCCCGCGTACTCGGAGTACCTCGAGCTCAACCTATCCGACGTGGTGCCATCGATCGCGGGGCCGAAGCGTCCGCAGGACCGAATCGCACTGTCCGCGGCCAAGTCCACGTTCCGCGAGCAGATCACCGCGTACGTCGGTGACGGGTCCGCGCCCGAGCAGCACTCCAAACTGGACGAGGTGGTCGAGGAAACATTCCCGGCCAGCGACCCAGGGCAACTCACGTTCGCCAACGACGACGTCGAGGTCGTGCACTCCGCCGCCGCGAACGCCGACGGACGGGTGAGCAAGCCCGTGCCGGTGAAATCCGACGAACTCGGCGAATTCGTGCTCGACCACGGCGCGGTGGTGATTGCCGCGATCACGTCGTGCACCAACACTTCCAACCCTGAGGTGATGTTGGGCGCAGCTCTTTTGGCCCGCAATGCCGTCGAGAAGGGGCTGGCCGCGAAGCCCTGGGTTAAAACGACGATGGCACCGGGCTCCCAGGTGGTCAACGACTACTACGAGAGGTCCGGCCTGTGGCCGTATCTGGAGAAGCTCGGCTTCTATCTGGTCGGCTACGGCTGCACCACCTGTATCGGCAACTCCGGCCCACTGCCCGAGGAGATCTCGAAGGCGGTTAACGACAACGACCTTTCGGTGGCCGCCGTCTTGTCGGGCAACCGGAATTTCGAGGGGCGCATCAACCCCGATGTGAAGATGAACTACTTGGCGTCGCCACCCTTGGTAATCGCCTACGCGCTTGCCGGGACCATGGACTTCAACTTCGATTCGCAGCCGCTGGGTACCGATAGTGATGGTAAAGATGTCTTCCTCAAAGACATCTGGCCTTCGCAACAGGATGTCTCCGACACCATCGCCTCTGCGATCAACCAGGAGATGTTCACCACGAACTACGCCGACGTCTTCAAGGGCGACGAGCGCTGGCGCAACCTGCCGACCCCGAGCGGCAACACCTTCGAATGGGATCAGAATTCGACGTACGTGCGCAAGCCACCGTACTTCGAGGGCATGTCCGCCGATCCCGAGCCGGTCGCCAACATCACCGGGGCCCGGGTGCTGGCGCTGCTTGGTGACTCGGTGACCACCGACCACATCTCCCCCGCCGGCGCCATCAAACCGGGCACCCCGGCGGCGCAGTACCTCGACGAACATGGCGTCGAGCGCAAGGATTACAACTCCTTCGGGTCGCGGCGCGGCAACCACGAGGTGATGATTCGCGGCACCTTCGCCAACATCCGGCTGCGCAACATGCTGCTCGATGACGTGTCCGGCGGGTACACTCGCGACTTCACCCAGCCCGACGGCCCGCAGGCGTTCATCTACGACGCTGCGCAAAACTATGCGGCACAAAACATTCCGCTGGTTGTGCTGGGCGGTAAAGAGTACGGATCGGGTTCCTCCCGGGACTGGGCGGCCAAGGGCACGTTACTGCTGGGAGTTCGGGCGGTGATCGCCGAGTCGTTCGAGCGCATCCACCGTTCCAACCTGATCGGCATGGGCGTGATACCCCTGCAATTCCCCGCAGGCAAGTCGGCCAAGGACCTAGGGCTGGACGGCACGGAGGTGTTCGACATCACCGGCATCGAAGCGCTCAACGACGGCAAGACGCCCAAGACGGTCAAAGTCACCGCCACCAAAGAAGGCGGGGCCGACGGTCCAATAGAGTTCGGCGCGGTGGTGCGCATTGACACCCCCGGTGAGGCGGACTACTACCGCAACGGCGGCATCCTGCAGTACGTGCTGCGCAACATGCTCAAGTCGGGCTAGGCCCACTAAGCCGGCCTCTCGTGCCCAAGGTCAGCGAGGATCACCTGGCGGCTCGCCGTCGTCAAATCCTCGACGGCGCTCGCCGCTGTTTCGCCGAATACGGTTATGACAAGGCCACCGTCCGGCGACTGGAACAGGCGATCGGGTTGTCGCGCGGTGCGATCTTCCACCACTTTCGCGACAAGGACGCGCTGTTCTTTGCGCTGGCGCGCGAGGATGCCGAGCGGATGGCCGACGTCGCGTCCCGCGAGGGCCTCATCCAGGTGATGCGTGACATGCTGGCCGCCCCAGACCAATTCGATTGGCTGGCCACCCGGTTGGAGATCGCGCGCAAGCTGCGAAACGACCCCGAGTTCAGCCGCGGCTGGGCGGAGCGCTCCGCGGAACTGGCCGCGGCGACGACGGACCGCCTACGCCGGCAGAAGGAGGCCAACCGGGTGCGTGACGACGTCCCGGGCGACGTGTTGCAGTGTTACCTGGACCTGGTGCTCGACGGATTGGTGGCCCGGCTTGCGTCCGGCGAAGACCCGCAACGGCTGTCCGCGGTCCTCGACCTGGTGGAGAACTCGGTGCGCCGCAACTAAATTCGCCTATCGAGGCCGGGAGCGGTGATTGGGGCCGCCGCGGCTGCGCATGGTGGTACCGGACTCTCGCAGCATGCTGTGGATGGATCCGTAGGACCTGCCGGTGGTGGCCGCCAGATTGCGAATGCTGGCCCCACCCTCGTAAGCGTTGCGCAACTCATGCAATAACTGATCGCGGGTCTTCTTCGACTTCCGCATCGCTACCTCCGCCCATGCTGACGATCCCCGAGCACCTAGCGTAAGAACCTGCTGCCGCCAGCGGGCCGATTTGGGCGAAAACGCTTGCGGTTGCTCAGGCCAGCTCGATGAGATCCCGATACTCGTCGGACCAATAGTCCTCGGTGCCGTCCGGCAGCAGCACCACGCGCTGCGGGTCGAGCGCCTCGGCGGCGCCGGGATCGTGGGTCACCAGCACCACCGCGCCTTGATAGCTACGTAGCGCGTCGAGCACCTGCTCACGCGACGCCGGGTCGAGATTGTTGGTCGGTTCGTCGAGGAGCAACACGTTGGCTGTGGACGCCACCAGACCGGCCAGCGCGAGACGGGTCTTTTCTCCGCCGGATAGTGTGCCCGCGGGCTGATCAAGCTGCGGGCCGCTGAACATGAAGGCCCCTAGCAGACCGCGCAGATCCTGTTCACCGGATTCGGGTGCGGCGTGGCGGATGTTCTGCCAGACGGTGTCTTCGTTGTCGAGCGTGTCGTGTTCCTGGGCGAAATAGCCGATCCGCAATCCGTGCCCCGGCTCTAACGCGCCGGCATCGGCTTGCTCGACGCCGGCCAGCAATCGCAGCAGGGTTGTCTTGCCGGCACCGTTGAGTCCCAGCACGACAACCCGAGAGCCACGGTCGATAGCCAGATCGACACCGGTGAATACCTCAAGCGATCCATACGTCTTGCTCAGCCCCTTGGCCACTAGCGGAGTGCGACCACACGCGGCCGGGGTGGGGAATTTGATCCGGGCCACCTTGTCGGCGACGCGCTCTTCATCGAGGGCGGCCATCATGCGATCGGCACGACGCAACATGTTTTGTGCTGCAACGGCTTTGGTGGCTTTGGCGCCCAGCTTGGCGGCTTGGGTACGCAGTGCGGCGGCTTTGCGTTCGGCGTTGGCGCGTTCCCGACGGCGACGCTGCTCGTCGGTGGCACGGGCGTCGAGGTATTTCTGCCAGCCCATGTTGTAGACGTCGACCTCACCGCGCACCGCATCCAGGAACCACACCTTGTTGACCACGTCAGCGATCAAGTCGACGTTGTGGCTGATCATTACCAGCCCGCCGGTATGCGCCCGCAGGAATTCCCGCAGCCAGCCAAGCGAATCGGCGTCGAGGTGATTGGTCGGCTCGTCGAGCAGCAACGTGGTCCCCGAACCCGAAGCACCGGCTCCGCCTTCCGATGCGGCGAAGAGAATCCGCGCCAGCTCCACCCGCCGGCGCTGACCGCCGGACAGGGTGCGCAGTTGCTGTGTCAGCACCCGTTCGGGCAGCCCGAGACTCGCGCAGATTCGGCCCGCCTCGCTTTCGGCGCCGTAGCCGCCCAACGCGACGAATCGCTCCTCGAGCTGGCCGTACCGGCGGATTGCGCGGTCGCGCGCGTCGTCGTCGGCCACCTCGGCCATCAGCGCCCGCTGCTTTTCCAGATCGGTGAGCAACACGTCGAGTCCGCGCGCCGACAGCACCCGGTCGCGGGCCAGGATGTCGAGATCACCCTCCTTGGGATCCTGTGGCAGATAACCGATTTCGCCGCTGCGGGTAACCGACCCGGCGTACGGCTCGCTCTCCCCCGCCAAGATGCGCAGCGTCGTGGTCTTGCCCGCACCGTTGCGTCCGACCAGCCCGATCCGATCGCCGGGTTGCACGCGTAGGTCGGGACCATCGGGTGAGAGCAGAATGCGCGCACCAGCGCGGACCTCGAGGTCCGTAGCCGTGATCACAATCGCTCCCCTGTGGCTATTTGTCGTCAGTGAAAACCGGCGGCCTTCGCTCCGCGCGCGCGGCTACTGCTTCTTCGAAGTTGGCCGTCAGCAGACGAACGAACAGTTGTCCCAGGCCCTCGGCCTGCATGTGCCCTTCCAGGCTGGCGGCGTCTAGTCCACCCCACAGCGTACGTTTGGTCAACTCAATTCCCGGTCGCGAGAACGCCGCCATCCGGGCGGCGATCGCATAGCAGGTGTCCAGCAATTGGCCTTCCGGCACCTGACACGACACCAGCCCGATCCGTTCGGCTTCCTCGGCACTGACATCCCGACCGGTCAGCATGATCTCGAACGCACGTGACGATCCGATGGCCCTGGGCAGCAGGTAGCTGAGCCCCAGTTCGCTTGCGGTCAGTCCGTTGTTGATGCCGGCGGCCCGAAAGTAAGCGGTTGTCGAGGCCACCCTGATGTCTGCGGCCAGCGCCAGGCACAGCCCACCGCCGATCGCCGGGCCGTTCACCGCGGCGATCACCGGTTGGTGCAACCGGCGCAACGCCAGGATGACGTCGTCGAGCAACTCCATAGAACGCAGCGCGTACGTCGGGCGGGTCAAATCCTCGACATGAGGCACGGTGCCCGCGGACTTGTGATCTGCGCCCGAAGAGAACCCTCGACCCGCCCCGGTCAGCACAACTACGCGCACGGAGTTGTCGTAGGTGACCTGCTCCAGGGCCTCTTTGAGCGGCACCATGACGTCGAAAGCCATCGAGTTCATCCGCTCAGGCCGGTTAAGCGTGATTAGCGCAATCTCGGGCCGGGGGTTTTCAATAAGGACCAAACTCACCCATGCAAGGTAGCGCAGCCCGGCGACGATGCCCGCCGCGTGGCGGCGGGCTGAGGAACCGGGCAATCCAGAACGGCCCGGCGACGATGCCCGCCGCGTGGCGGCGGGCTGAGGAACCGGGCAATCCGGCACAAGCCCGGCGACGATGCCCGCCGCGTGGCGGCGGGCTGAGGAACCGGGCAATCCAGAACGGCCCGGTCGTATCAGGCTTGTTCTGCTTGGGCGGCGTCCACGTCGTAGGCCTTGAGCTGCTTGACCAGGTCCTCTAACGCTGCGGGCGGCAGGGCGCCGGCCTGGTTAAACAGCAGCTTGCCCTTCTTGAATGCCATCAGCGTGGGGATGGACCGGATCTGGGCGGCTGCCGCGAGCTCTTGCTCGGCTTCGGTGTCCACCTTCGCGAACACAACGTCTGGGTGCTTCTCCGAGGAAGCCTGGAACGTCGGCGCGAAGGCCTTACACGGGCCACACCAGGATGCCCAAAAATCGACGAGCACCATGTCGTTGCCGTTGACGGTTTCATTGAACTGTGCAGCAGTGAGGTCTTGGGTAGTCACGCCACCCCTAACGCCACGCGGCGCTGTTCTTGTTCCCTGGGCTCAAAGCAGGCCACGCTGGGCTTGCGGGGGCGATTCGACCTTGAACTTGTAGGTCCGAAGCTGCCGCACCAGGTTGTCCATGACCGAGGGATTGGCAACACCGGCCTGCCGGAACACCAGCGTGCCCTTTTTGAATGCCATCAGTGTCGGTAAGTGCTGAACCTTAGCCAGCTCTACCAGGTCCTTCTCGGTTTCGTAGTTGACCTTGGCGTGCACGATGTCGAAGTGTTTGTTCGACGAGCTCTCATAGGTCGGGGTGAACAAGTCACACGGCCTGCACAACGGCGCCCAGAAGTAGACGAGCACATTGTCGTTGACGTCGATGGTTTGCTTGAAAACCGCTGCCGTCAGGTTCCGAGTAACCACGTCTGGGAGCGTACGTCCGGGTTGGCGGAAACGCCCGAGTTTCAGCCCTCAGCGCACGTGCCCCGACAAGAATGGGCCGCGGCCCGCCACGACCGGTTGGTGAGCAGACGCATGCCGTTGAGGGCGACCAGCACCGTGGATCCTTCGTGGCCCGCCACGCCCAGCGGCAGCGGCAGGTGGCCGAACAGATCCCACAACACCAGGACCGTGATGAAGGTAGCCGCAATGGCCAGGTTGGCGGTCACGACCCGGCGAGCCTGCCGGGCCAGCCCGATAATCGTCGGGATGGTGTGCAGTTCGTCGCGCACGGTGACACCGTCGGCAGTCTGCAGGGTGAGGTCGGCTCCGGCGCCCATGGCCATGGAGGCACGGGCCGCCGCCATCGCGGGGGCGTCGTTGACGCCGTCGCCGACGACGAGCACCCGGTGACCGCTGGCCTGCAGGCCGCGGACCGCCTCGACTTTCTGTTCTGGCAGCAATGCCGCGCGTACGTCGGTGATCCCGGCGTGCTGGGCAACCCGTCGGGCCGCGCGCCCGTTGTCTCCGGTTAACAGCACCGGCGGTGCCGTGGTCAAAGCGGTCAGGGACGCGACCGATTCAGCGGCATCGGGTCGGACCTGGTCGGTGAGTCCGAGTACGCCAACCACGACACCATTCAGTAGGACGATCGCGGCGGTTGCACCGGCCTCGAGGATCGGCGTCAGTTCGGGCACGGGCGCGCCTCGATAGCCGTGTGGGCTGCAGACCTCGACAAAATCACGCCCTATGGTGGCGCGCACCCCACGGCCCGGCAGAGCGCGGAAGTCCTCTGCCGGCGGGACGGCGATGCCTCGGCTGCGAGCTTCCTCGATGATGGCACGCCCAAGCGGATGTTCGCTGGATTGCTCTGCGGCAGCAGCCAATTGGAGCAATCTATCGACGCCGACCGCGTCACGGTTCAGCGGCTCCACGGTGGTCAGTTGCGGGATGCCGCAAGTCAGCGTGCCGGTCTTGTCAAGCGCGACAATGCTGATGTCAGCGAGGTGCTCGACGACCACCGCGGACTTGACTAGTACCCCGTGCCGGCCCGCATTGGCGATCGCCGATAGCAGCGGCGGCATAGTGGCCAGCACGACGGCACACGGCGAGGCCACAATCATAAAAGTCATGGCGCGCAACAACGTTGGCTGCAGTTGGGCGCCCATCATCAACGGGATGGTGACAAGGGCAAGCGTGGCGGCCACCACGCAAGCGGAGTAGCGCTGCTCGATTTTCTCGATGAAGAGCTGCGTCTTGGCCTTGGTCGCCGACGCTTCGGCCACCAGTTCGACAATGTGGGCGACCACGGTCTGCGACGGGTCACGAGTGACCACTACCTGCAGCACCCCTGATCCGTTGAGGGTGCCAGCGAACACCTCGTCGCCGCTGTCCTTGGCCATCGGCATCGATTCGCCGGTGATCGAGCATTGGTCGACTTCAGAGGATCCCGACATCACTACCCCATCGGCGGGTATCCCCTCTCCGGGCCGTACCACCACCCGGTCACCGATCACCAACTCACTGGCCGGCACCACCCGCTCGTTGCCGTCCCCGTCGATCACTACGGCGCGATCCGGCGCGAGGTCCAACAACCCTTTGACCGAGTCTGCGGTGTGTTTGGTGGCAACGTCATCGAGCGCGCCGGAGGTCGCGAAAATTACGATCAGTAGCGCGCCGTCGAAGATCTGACCGATTGCGACCGCGCCGATCGCGGCGACGATCATTAGCAAGTCGACGTCAAGGGCCTTGTTCCGCAACGCCTGTGCGCCGGCCCATGCCGAACCCCACCCACCTGCGAGGTAGCAGGCCAGATACAGCGTCCACCACATCGCCTTAGGCGCACCGTTCAGCTGCGCCGCCAACCCCGCCAGGAACAGCGCAAGCGCGATCGCCGCCCAGCGCACGGACACCACTGTCCACAGCGCGGCCCGCCAGCTCAACGGTTGGGAGATCGTTCTTGGAGCGCGGTCGAAAGTTGCCTCTGGGGCAGTCACTTCGAAAGCGGTCAAAGTCATTCCGGCGGCCTCACGACAGGGGTGGGAGTACGTCAGGATGAACCGAGTCTAGGGACGCAGCGATCGCCAAAAATCTCGATTGCATTGCGGTATGCGATTGAATTGGTCACTGGCACAACGCAAATTGATTTCCGCGCCGGTTTGCGCAACTCATCCTGAAACGGGTGAAGAATGGGTAACTATTGCTGACGAATCACGCTAAGATTCATTGCGTCGCTGACGCTTCACAGGGGAGGTACGGGATGTCGTTCGTGGTTGCCAATACGGAGCTGTTATCGGGTGCGGCCCAGAACTTGGCTCGCGTCGGTTCGATGCTTAGCGAGGCTAATTCGGCGGCGGCGGCCCAGACGACAGCGGTGGCCGCCGCGGGCGCCGATGAGGTATCGGCCGCCGTCGCGGCGTTATTCGCCGCACACGGCCAAAGTTTTCAGGTAGCGAGCGCTCAGGTCGCGGCGTTTCACAGCGAATTCGTGCGAAGCCTGTCCGGCGGCGCCCAGGCGTACGCCGCCGCGGAGGCCACCAACTTCGGCGCCTTCCAGCCGATCGCGGACTTTATCAATGCGCCCGCGCTAGCGCTGTTCAACCGTCCGTTTATTGGTAGCGGAGCCGATGGCACCGCGGCGAGCCCGAACGGCCAGGCCGGCGGGATCCTGTTCGGCAATGGCGGCAACGGCTTCTCGCAATCCGCCATGGGGGTCGCTGGCGGCAGCGGCGGGGCCGCCGGACTGCTCGGCAACGGCGGGAACGGCGGTAACGGCGGAGCGGGCGCGGGCGGCGGTAATGGCGGCGCTGGCGGGTGGCTGTACGGCAACGGTGGTATCGGCGGCATCGGCAGCACCGGAGGCATCGGTGGCTCCGCCTTGTTGTTCGGCGCGGGCGGCGCCGGCGGCGCCGGCGCTCCCGGGGGAGTTGGCGGCGTCGGCGGAAACGGCGGATTCCTTTACGGCAATGGCGGCGCCGGCGGCGCCGGCCCCGCCGGGGGCGCCGCGGGTGGTCGGGCCTGGTTACTAGGCGACGGAGGCGCGGGCGGGGATTCCCTCTCCTTCGGCAACGGCGGGAGTGGCGGCAACGGCGGGTTCCTGTACGGCAGCGGCGGTGACGGCGGCGACGGCGGAACGACCAGTAACGGCGGGATCGGCGGCCAGGCCGGATTGATCGGTAACGGCGGGGCCGGTGGCGACGGCGGGACGGTGATCGGCGATGGCGGCAACGGCGGCAACGCGCTGTTGATCGGCAACGGCGGTGACGGAGGCGACGCCTTCGGTCTTCTTAACACGCCCGGCACCGGCGGCCAGCGCGGGCTGCTGTTCGGCATAAACGGCGCGAACGGCACGTAGTAGCAGCCCTACCTACGGTTGCGTACGTTTTCTCCACTCGGCGAGACTGTTCCCGATCAATAACCGATCAGCCGAGGTTGAAGGGAACCGAATTGGGGCACTACATCGCCAACGTCCGCGATCTCGAGTTCAACCTGTTCGAAGTTCTTGATGTAGGCGCCGTCCTCGGCGCCGGCAGGTACAGCGATCTCGACGCCGACACCGCCCGCACGATACTGTCCGAGGCCGCGCGCCTGGCCGAAGGCCCGATCGCCGAATCGTTCGCCTTCGCCGACCGCAACCCACCGGTGTTCGACCCGGCCACGCATTCGATCAGCGTGCCGGAGGAGTTAGTCAAGACGGTGCAAGCGATCAAAGATGCCGAGTGGTGGCGCCTGGGTCTGGCCGAGGAGATCGGTGGAATGGCCGCGCCGCCGCCGCTCACCTGGGCTGTCAACGAAATGATCTTTTGCGCCAATCCGTCTGCGTGCTTCTATCTCTTGGGACCGGTGATGGCCAATGCGCTCTACGTGGAGGGCAACGAACAGCAGCGGCAGTGGGCGGCCAAGGGTATAGAGCGTGGCTGGCAGTCCACCATGGTGCTCACCGAACCCGACGCGGGCTCCGATGTGGGTGCGGCCCGCGCCAAGGCCATTGAACAACCCGATGGCACTTGGCATATCGAGGGCGTCAAGCGGTTCATCTCCGGTGGAGACGTCGGCGATACCTGCGAGAACATCTTCCATCTCGTGTTGGCCCGCCCCGAGGGCGCCGGCCCAGGTACCAAGGGCTTGAGCCTGTTTTACGTGCCCAATTTCCTCTTCGACCCCGAGACTTTAGAACTCGGCCCGCGCAACGGCGTGTACGTCACCGGGCTTGAGCACAAGATGGGTCTGAAGTCGTCCCCCACGTGTGAATTAACTTTCGGCGCAACCGATGTGCCGGCCGTTGGTTACCTGATCGGCGGTGTGCCCAACGGGATCGCGCAGATGTTCACCATCATCGAGCACGCCCGCATGACGATCGGAGTCAAGTCCGCGGGCACCCTGTCCACGGGCTATCTGAACGCGCTGGCCTACGCCAAGGAGCGGGTACAGGGTGCGGATCTAACCCAGATGACCGACAAGACGGCGCCGCGGGTCACGATCATGCGGCATCCCGATGTGCGTCGCAGCCTGATGACCCAGAAGGCCTACGCCGAGGGTCTGCGGGCCCTGTATCTGTATGCCGCCGCACACCAGGATGACGATGTGGCACAACGTGTTTCGGGCGCGGATCACGATATGGCGCACCGCGTCGACGATCTGCTGCTGCCGATCGTCAAAGGGGTGGGCTCGGAACGGGCCTACGAAATCCTGACCGAGTCGCTGCAGACGCTGGGTGGCTCGGGTTTCTTGGTCGACTATCCCATTGAGCAGTACATCCGCGACGCCAAGATCGATTCTCTCTACGAGGGCACCACTGCCATCCAGGCGCTGGACTTCTTCTTCCGCAAGATCGTGCGTGACCACGGCCAGGCACTGCAGCATGTGCTGGCGCAGATCAGCCACACCATCGAGAACATCGATGAGTCGCTGAAGCCACAAGCCGAGCTGCTACAGACCGCACTCGACGATTTCACCGCCATGACCGGCGCCCTGACCGGGTATCTGATGTCTGCGGCACAAAACCCCAACGACATCTACAAGGTGGGGCTCGGATCGGTGCGATACCTGCTGGCCGTTGGCGACCTGCTCATCGGCTGGCGACTGCTGGCTCAAGCCAATGTCGCCCGCGCCGCTTTGGCGAATGGGCCGTCGAAGAACGACGAGTCGTTCTACCAGGGCAAGATTGCGGTCGCGTCGTTCTTCGCCAAAAACATGCTGCCGAAACTGAGCGGAGTGCGTACCGTGATCGAATCCATCGACGACGAGATCATGCGCGTCTCCGAAGACGCCTTCTGACAGGCGTTTTGCGATCAGACGGTGAAACCGAGCGCGCGTAGTTGCTCACGCCCGTCGTCGGTGATCTTGTCCGGACCCCACGGCGGGTTCCAGACCCAGTTGATGCGTATGTCGTTGACCAAACCACTGCCGACCAACGCGCTGCGCGACTGGTCCTCAATGACATCGGTGAGCGGACACGCTGCAGATGTCAGGGTCATGTCGATCAGCGCGACAGTTCCCTCGTCGCCCTCTTCCAGGTCTAGGCCGTAGACCAGTCCCAGATCGACGACGTTGATCCCCAGCTCCGGGTCGACGACGTCGCGCATCGCCTCCTCGACGTCGGCGAGCAATTCCTCATCCGGCGCGGTCGTTTCGCTCATCAGTAACCTCCTCAAAGGATTCGCTGGCCTGGGCCAGTGCGTCCTTACACGCCATCCAGCCAAGCAACGCACATTTCACTCGCGCTGGGTATTTGGCCACTCCGGAGAATGCGACTCCGTCGCCCAGCACATCCTCGTCGCCCTCAACGGTGCCGCGCGAAGACACCATTTCAGTGAACGCCGCGATGGTCCGCAGCGCCTCGGGCACGCTCTGACCGATCACCTGTTCGGTGAGCACCGAGGTCGACGCCTGACTGATCGAACAGCCTTGGCCGTCATAGGAAACGTCAGCCACGGTTTCACCATCGTCCGACAAGGTCACCCGCAGGGTAACCTCGTCGCCGCAGATGGGGTTGACGTGGAAGACTTGCGCACCAAATGGCTCACGCAGCCCGCGGTGCTGCGGGTGCTTGTAGTGGTCCAGGATCACGTCCTGGTAGATCTGCTCGAGTCGCAACTTCAGGCTCTCCCAAAGAATTCCAGCGACCGTCGAACACCGGCCACCAACCGATCGACCTCGCCGATGGTGTTGTACACCGCGAACGAAGCTCGCGCGGTGGCCGCCAACCCGAACCTGCGGTGCAGCGGTAACGCGCAATGGTGCCCGACTCGCACGGCGACGCCGTCGTCATCGAGCACCTGCCCGACGTCGTGCGCGTGCACGCCGTCGACGACGAATGCTACTGGCGAGCCGCGGTTTTCCATTGCTGTGGGCCCGATGATGCGCACGCCGTCGACATCGGACAACCCGTCGATGGCCGCGGCAACGAGCTGACGTTCGTGCGCTTCGACGGCGTCCATGCCGATCGCGCCGAGATAGCGTGCGGCGGCGGCCAACCCGACCACCTGGGAGGTCATCGGGGTTCCTGCCTCGAATCGCTGCGGCGGCGACGCGTAGGTGGTGGCTTCCATGGTCACGGTCTCGATCATCGAGCCACCGGTAATAAATGGGGGCACGGCGGCCAACAACTCACGGCGGCCGTATAGCACGCCGATCCCGTTGGGGCCCAACATTTTATGCCCGGAAAACGCGGCGAAGTCGACGTCCAAGCCGTGCAGGTCGACCGGCTGATGCGGGACCGACTGGCAAGCGTCCAGGACGGTCAGCGCACCAACGGCTTTGGCTCGGGAAACCAGTTCTGTCACCGGCGTCAATGCGCCCGTCACATTGGAGTGATGCGTGAACGCAACGACTTTGACGCGTTCGTCCAGCTCGACCGAATCAAGATCGATACGACCGTCGTCGGTGACGCCATACCAGCGCAGCGTGGCCCCGGTACGCCGGGCGAGTTCCTGCCACGGGACCAGGTTGGCGTGGTGCTCGAGCTCGGTGGTGACAATGACCTCACCGGGTCCGACGGCGTGCTCGAACCGCTTGTCGCCCAGCACATATGACACCAGGTTGAGCGACTCGGTAGCGTTCTTGGTGAACACCAGCTCGTCCGCGTCGGCGCCGACGAACGCCGCGATGTCAGCACGGCCCTGCTCGTAGGCGTCGGTCGCCTCTTCCATCAGCTGGTGCGCGCCACGATGCACCGCGCCGTTGGACGTGACGAGAAATTCGCGCTCGGCGTCGAGCACCTGCAATGGGCGCTGCGATGTCGCACCGGAATCCAGGTACGCCAGCTGATTTCCCCCGCGCATCACGCGCTTGAGAATGGGGAAATCGGCACGGATCGCCGGAAGGTCTAATGGGGGCGATCGACGGCCTAACGAGACGGTCATGGTCCCGCCCCCCCAGACACCATCGGCGCCGCTTGTGTGAAGCGTACATAGCCATTCTGCTCGAGTTCGTCGGCCAGCTCCGACCCGCCGGATTCGGCGATGCGGCCGCCGACAAACACGTGAACATATTCCGGATGGATATAACGCAGGATGCGGGTGTAGTGCGTGATCAACAGGATGCCGCCGTGCTCGGATTGGGCATAGCGGTTCACCCCTTCACTGACCACACGCAACGCGTCAACGTCCAAACCGGAATCGGTTTCGTCGAGGATGGCGATCTTGGGCTTGAGCAGCTCCAGCTGCAGGATCTCGTGGCGCTTCTTCTCGCCGCCGGAAAACCCTTCGTTGACATTGCGGTCGGCAAACGCCGGGTCGATATCGAGGGCAGACATCGCGGCTTTGACCTCTTTGACCCAGTGCCGCAGCTTCGGTGCCTCGCCGCGGATGGCGGTCGCCGCCGAGCGCAGGAAGTTCGACACCGAGACGCCGGGTACCTCGACGGGATACTGCATGGCCAAGAACAGTCCGGCTCGCGCGCGCTCGTCGATGCTCATCTCTAGAACGTCGGCACCGTCCAGCGTGATGGATCCCGACGTCACCCGATACTTTGGGTGACCGGCGATCGCATACGACAGCGTGGACTTGCCGGAGCCATTGGGGCCCATCAACGCATGTGTCTCACCGGATTTCACGGTCAGGTCGACGCCTTTGAGGATGGGAATCTCACGTTCCCCGTCGACGGCGTTGGGGTTGTCGACGCTGACGTGCAGGTCCTTGATTTCCAGAGTCGTCATGAGGCTGTTGATCTCGATTCCGTGATGGCCAGTTCGTGTTCGATGGCTGCGGTCAGGCGCTCGCGTATCTCGGGCACCGCGACCTTGGAGATGATCTCGCCGAAGAAGCCGCGGACCACCAGCCGGCGGGCCTGCTCTTCGGGGATACCGCGAGAGCGGAGGTAGAACAGTTGCTCGTCGTCAAAACGTCCGGTGGCGCTGGCATGTCCGGCGCCGACGATCTCCCCGGTCTCGATCTCCAAGTTGGGCACCGAGTCGGCACGCGCACCGTCGGTGAGCACCAGGTTGCGGTTCACCTCGAAGGTGTCGGTTCCGATGGCTTCGGCGCGGATCAACACGTCGCCCACCCAGACGGTGTGCGCGTCGGGCCGAGACGAGTCCGGATCTCCTTGCAGTGCACCCTTATACAGCACATTCGACTTGCAGTTGGGGTGAGCGTGGTCGACCAGCAGCCGTGATTCCAGGTGCTGGCCGTCGTCGGCGAAGTACAGGCCCAGCAATTCTGCGTCGCCTCCGGTTGCCGCGAACCGCAGATTGGCCGACATTCGGACCAGCTCGCCCCCCAGCGTGACGGTGACATGGCGTAGCACGGCATCCTTACCGAGCCGGGCATGATGCGCGCTGACGTGAACCATGTCGTCGGCCCAGTCGGCGATCCATACGACGGTAAGCCGGGCCGCGTCATCGACGACGAATTCGACGTTGTCGGCGTAAGTACCGCTCCCCCGGTTATCGATGACGACGACAGCCTCGCCGAGCTCGTCGACCCGGATCTGCAGATGGCCGTAGGCCACCGCACCCTCGCCAGGACCGGTCAGTGTGATGTTCACCGGCTCGGCGATCTGCGTGTCGCGCCCGACGGTGACCAGCGTCGCCGAGTTGAAGGACGAAAACGCCTCGGCGGCAACACGGTCGGCTGGAACGCCGCCCTGCCCGAGCCGCTCGTCTCCGCGGCGCACCGTCTCCACCCGCACGCCGGGCCGTTCGCTGACGGCGATCGTTGCGCTACCGGTAGCGGGCGCTGAACCGTCGTGCAGGCCGCGCAACCGCCGCAGCGGAGTGAACCGCCAGATCTCGTCGCGGCCGTGCGGAACCTCGAAAGCGTCAACGTCGAAGGAGGCGAACAGCTCTCCCTTATTCAGCGCGGCAGACCCTGCTGGGGACTCCTCTAGAGCTGTTGTCTCAGCGGTCATGCGCGCCGCTCCTCTCCCCCGCAAGCGGGAGGTACCCCCACATCGCCATGTATCTCGTCGACGGCGCCGGTCATCCGACCGCGCCCTCCATCTGCAGCTCGATCAGTCGGTTGAGCTCAAGCGCATACTCCATGGGAAGTTCCTTGGCGATCGGCTCGACGAAGCCGCGCACCACCATCGCCATGGCCTCATCCTCGGTCAGCCCGCGGCTCATCAGGTAGAACAGCTGGTTCTCGCTGACCTTCGACACGGTGGCCTCGTGGCCCATCGTGACGTCGTCCTCGCGGATGTCGACGTACGGGTAGGTGTCGCTGCGGCTGATCGTATCGACCAGCAGCGCATCGCATTTCACGCTCGACTTGGAGCCCTGGGCACCCTTGTTCACCTGAACCAGGCCGCGGTAGGACGTGCGGCCACCGCCACGCGCCACCGACTTGGACACGATGTTGCTCGACGTGTTCGGCGCCAGGTGCAGCATCTTGGCACCGGTGTCCTGATGCTGGTCCTCGCCGGCGAACGCCACCGAAAGCACCTCACCCTTGGCGTGCTCACCGGTCATCCAGACCGCCGGGTACTTCATCGTCACCTTGGATCCGATGTTGCCGTCGACCCACTCCATCGTGGCGCCGGCTTCGGCGCGAGCCCGCTTGGTGACCAGGTTGTAGACGTTGTTCGACCAGTTCTGAATTGTGGTGTAACGGCAACGGCCACTTGGCTTTACGATGATCTCGACCACCGCCGAGTGCAGCGAGTCCGACTTGTAAACGGGCGCGGTGCAGCCCTCGATATAGTGAACGTATGCGTTCTCATCGACGATGATCAGCGTCCGTTCGAACTGGCCCATGTTCTCGGTGTTGATCCGGAAGTAGGCCTGCAGCGGGATGTCGACGTGCACGCCCGGGGGGACGTAAATAAACGACCCGCCACTCCAAACAGCCGTATTCAACGCAGAAAACTTATTATCGCCAGCTGGAATTACTGTGCCGAAATACTGCTTAAATATTTCGGGGTGCTCTCGCAAACCAGTATCAGTGTCCAAGAAGATGACTCCTTGAGCCTCTAAATCCTCTCTGATCTGATGGTATACAACTTCACTTTCGTATTGTGCGGCTACCCCAGCAACTAAGCGCTGCTTTTCCGCCTCTGGAATTCCCAGCTTGTCGTAGGTATTCCGAATGTCTTCCGGCAAATCGTCCCAACTCGCGGCCTGCTTTTCGGTAGACCGCACGAAGTACTTGATGTTGTCGAAATCGATGCCCTCAAGGTTGGAGCCCCACTTCGGGATGGGCTTGCGCTCGAAGATGCGCAGCGCCTTCAGCCGGTTCTGCAGCATCCATTCGGGCTCGTTCTTCTTTGCGGAGATGTCGCGGACAACCGCCTCGGACAGCCCGCGCTGTGCGCTGGCGCCCGCGACGTCGGAGTCCGCCCAGCCATAGCCGTACCTGCCCAGCGAGGCGATCGCTTCTTCCTGGGTCAGCGGCTCGGCCGGAGCCTTCGTGGACTCTGGCGTGAGTGTCATGCGGATGCTCCTTTGATGCTCGTCGTGTTGGTCATGTTGCGCCGCTCTCCCCCGCAAGCGGGTGGGGGTACCTCCCACTTGTGGGGGCGTGCCCCCACCTCATCGCTTCGCGATGCATCGTTGCCGGCGCGGCGCGAGCTGGGCGCCGGTGTCAGTGGTACGTGGGTAGTGCAGGCGCAGTCACCGTTGACGATGGTCGCCAACCTTTGCACATGGGTTCCGAGAACCTCGGCCATGGCCTGCTGCTCGGTTTCGCAAAGCTCGGGGAATTCCTCGGCAACGTGCGACACCGGGCAGTGATGCTGGCAGATCTGCACGCCGTGGATCGGCCCACCCACCCGAGTGGTGGTCGCAACGTAACCGGCTTTGGTCAGCGCGCCGGCGACCCGCTCGGCGGCCGCCTCCACTGCGGCGTCGTCGGCGCTGTCGGCCGCCTCGACGTCGGCCAAGATCGAGTCGATACGCCGCCGGGCGAACGTCCGTACCGCGTCCTCACCGCCGATTTCGCGCAACTGCCGCATGGCCGCGGACGCGAGGTCGTCGTAGGAATGGTCGAGCTTGGCCCGGCCATTCGCAGTCAACCGGTAGCGCTTGGCGGGCCGGCCGCGCCCCACGTGCTGCCATGCCGCAGCAGACGCGGATTCAGCGTCACCGGCCTCGATCAGTGCATCTAGATGACGCCGCACCCCCGCTGCCGACAGCCCCAGTCGGTCGCCGATCTCTCCGGCGGTGATCGACCCGGATTCCAGCAGCAAGCGCACCACCGCGCGGCGGGTGTGGCCATCCGCCCCTGCAGCAGCCGCTGCAGGCACGGCAGCATCCACGTCGGATCGGATTTTCACAACACCAGTGTGACGCAATTCCGGACATCGGTCTAGCCAGGGTGCCCTCACGTGACGAGTGCAACAGCCGCTCCGCAGCCACCCGCTTCCCGCGGCCCGCATCGTCGCCGGGGCTAGACACGATGGCCCCGCTCCTCAGCGGCCCGCTTCCCGCGGCCCGCATCGTCGCCGGGGCTAGGCTGCTCTGATGGCAGCCCGCCACCACTCGCTGAGCTCATCCATCGCCAGCTTGCACGGCGATGAGGCAGCGGTGGGCTCGCCGCTGAACGCTACCGAGTTCACCGCACTTCAGCGCACTCGCCTCTTTGGCGCTACCGGAACCGTCCTGATGGCCATCGGCGCCCTGGGCGCCGGGGCCCGGCCCGTCGTCCAGGACCCCACTTTCGGGGTCCGGTTGCTGAATCTGCCGTCGCGGATCCAAACGGTGTCTTTGACAATGACCACCACCGGGGCGGTCATGATGGCGCTGGCCTGGTTGATGCTGGGGCGGTTCGCGTTGGGCAAAAGGCGGATGTCGCGGGGCGAGCTGGACCGCACATTGGTGTTGTGGATGCTGCCGCTGCTGATCGCACCGCCGATGTACAGCAAGGATGTCTATTCCTACCTGGCCCAGAGCCAGATCTCACTGGAGGGACTTGACCCCTACCGGGTGGGCCCGGCGTCAGGCTTGGGCCTCGGCCACGTATTCACGCTTTCGGTGCCCAGCCTGTGGCGCGAGACGCCGGCGCCCTATGGCCCGTTGTTCTTATGGATTGGACGCGGAATCTCCGCGCTGACCGGGGAAAACATCGTCGCCGCCGTGCTCTGCCACAGGTTGGTGGTGCTGATCGGGGTGGCTCTGATCGTGTGGGCGACGCCGCGGCTGGCGCGGCGTTGCGGAGTCGCCGAAGTCAGCGCGCTGTGGCTAGGGCCTGCCAATCCGCTGCTGTTTATGCACCTGGTCGCCGGCATCCACAACGAGGCGTTGATGCTCGGCCTGATGCTGACCGGCGCCGAGTTCGCGCTGCGCGGCATCGAGTCCCCCCGCCTGAAGCCCGCGTCGTGGCGGCTCGGCCCGGACTGGGAACCGCTGGGCATGCTGGTGGGGGGTTCGATCCTGATCGTGCTGTCGTCGCAGGTGAAGTTGCCCTCCCTGCTGGCACTGGGCTTTGTGACGATGGCGCTCGCCTACCGCTTGGGCGGCAACCTGCGGGCGCTGCTGCTGGCCGGGGGCGGGATGACGGGGTTGTCGCTGGCGGTGATGGCCATCGTCGGCTGGGCCAGTGGGCTCGGATTCGGCTGGATCTTCACGCTCGGCACCGCGAATGTGGTGCGCAGCTGGATGTCCCCGCCGACACTGCTGGCCCTGGGCACGGGACAAGTAGGGATTCTGCTGCGCCTGGGCGATCACACCACAGCCGTGCTGTCGCTGACCCGTGGCATCGGCGTGCTGATCATCATGGTGATGGTCTGCTGGCTGTTGCTGGCCGTCTTCCGCGGCCGACTGCACCCGATCGGTGGCCTTGGGGTTGCACTCGGCATCACAGTGCTGCTGTTTCCCGTCGTGCAGCCCTGGTATCTGCTGTGGGCCATCATCCCGCTGGCCACCTGGGCCAGCCGCACGGGATTTCGGGTAGCGGCCATCATGGTCACCCTCATCGTCGGCATCTTCGGTCCGACGGCCAACGGTGACCGCTTCGCGCTGTTCCAGATCGTTGATGCCACGTTGGCCAGCGCAACCACCGTGGTGGTGCTCATCGCGCTGACGTACACGCGGCTGCCATGGCGACCGCTGCCGGAGGACGGCGACGTGAATCAGCCAGCGGTCGTGGATGTGGTGACGGCAACCGAAGGCCCGGAGACCCGGACGGCCACCCCTCGTCCCAAGGCGGCGCCCGACGCCTACGCTGATTCCACGTGAGCCGCGCCGACGACGATGCAGAGCGAAGCGATGAAGAGGAGCGGCGCTCGTGAGCCGCGCCGACGACGATGCAGAGCGAAGCGATGAAGAGGAGCGGCGCTCGTGAGCCGCGCCGACGACGATGCAGAGCGAAGCGATGAAGAGGAGCGGCGCTCGTGAGCCGCGCCGACGACGATGCAGAGCGAAGCGATGAAGAGGAGCGGCGCTCGTGAGCATGGCCCCCAAAGTCCCCGACATCGTCATGCGGCTACGCGGGGTATGTAAGCATTACGGATCCCTGACAGCGGTCTCCAACCTCGATCTCGATGTGCACGCCGCCGAAGTGATGGCGCTATTGGGCCCAAACGGAGCCGGGAAGACCACGACCGTCGAGATGTGCGAGGGCTTTGTCCGCAGGGACGCCGGGACGATCGAGGTGCTCGGCCTGGACCCGATCGCTGACAATGCGCGCCTGCGCACGCGCATTGGCGTGATGTTGCAGGGCGGCGGCGGCTATCCGGCGGCACGCGCCGGCGAAATGCTGAACCTGGTGGCGTCCTACACGGCCAACCCCCTGGACCCGCAGTGGCTCTTAGCCACTTTGGGCCTGACCGAGGCCGCCCGCACGACCTATCGCCGGCTCTCCGGTGGGCAACAGCAACGGCTGGCGTTGGCGTGTGCGCTAGTCGGCCGTCCCGAGCTGGTGTTTCTCGACGAGCCGACCGCCGGCATGGACGCCCATGCACGACTGCTGGTTTGGGAGTTGATCGACACGCTGCGCCGCGACGGCGTGACGGTGGTGCTGACCACCCATCAGCTCAAGGAGGCAGAGGAACTCGCCGACCGGCTGGTCATCATCGACCACGGAGTGACGGTGGCCGCGGGCACACCCGCGGAGTTGATGCGCAGCGGCGCCAAAGACCAGTTGCGGTTCACCGCGCCGCCGCGTCTTGACCTGTCGTTGTTGGCCTCCGCTCTGCCGGAGGACTACAAGGCCACCGAGGTGACGCCGGGCGAGTACCTGGTCGAGGGCCCGGTCGACCCGCAGGTGCTAGCGACGGTCACGGGGTGGTGTGCGCAAATCGACGTACTGGCCACCGATATGCGGGTCGAGCAGCGCAGCCTCGAGGACGTGTTCCTCGATCTCACCGGCAGGAGGTTGCGGCAGTGACTCTAGACAAGCAGGTAGGCGCACTGTTCCCCGCGGGCACCTTCACCCCGGATCCACATCCCAACACCGTGCCCAGAATGCTTGCCGCACAGTTCAATTTGGAATTGAAACTGCTTTTGCGCAACGGCGAACAATTGCTCTTGACGATGTTCATCCCGATCACGCTGTTGGTCGGGCTCACGCTGCTGCCGCTCGGCTCGTTCGGCGAGGATCGCGCGGCCACGTTTGTCCCCGCCATCATGGCGCTGGCGGTGATTTCCACCGCGTTCACCGGGCAGGCCATCGCGGTCGCGTTCGATCGCCGCTACGGGGCGTTGAAGCGGCTCGGGGCCACCCCGCTGCCGGTCTGGGGAATCATCGCCGGCAAGTCGTTGGCAGTGGTCGCCGTGGTGTTCTTACAGGCAATCATCTTGGGCGCCATCGGGTTTGCGCTCGGCTGGCGGCCGGTGCTGGCCGCCCTGGCGTTGGGCGCGGCGGTGATCGCACTGGGCACCGCGGGCTTCGCGGCGCTGGGCCTGCTGCTCGGCGGCACGCTGCGGGCAGAGATCGTCCTCGCGGTCGCCAACCTCATGTGGTTCGTGTTCGCCGGGTTCGGCACGCTGACCCTCGAGACCAACGTGATTCCCACCGGGGTCAAGTGGGCGGCCCGGCTCACCCCGTCGGGCGCGCTTACCGAGGCGTTGTCCCAGGCGATGATCCTGTCAGTGGACTGGTTCGGAATCTTCGTCATGGCGGCGTGGGGCATAATCGCCGCCCTCGCCGCGCGGCGCTGGTTCCGGTTCACCTGACGGTCGCGCGGTGCGTCGCGACACTCACACCACGCACGCGACACACCGACACCGGTGTGCGTAGTTTCAGTTTGGGCGCAGGGGCAGGTCCCTACTACAGGGTGTAGTTTTTCGTGCCTTACGATCGGGCAGTGGCCGTCGGACGAGGGTTGTTGCGGTTGGTGGACCTGCTCCCCGACCCCAGCCTGCGCGTCCAGCGCGTTATTGCCGCGGCCGTAATCCTCACCCAGGGCGGAATCGCGGTCACCGGTGCGATTGTCCGCGTCACGGCGTCGGGTCTGGGTTGCCCGACCTGGCCGCAGTGCTTTCCGGGCAGCTTTACCCCGGTCGCGGTCGCCGAGGTGCCGCGGATTCATCAGGCCGTCGAGTTCGGCAATCGCATGATCACCTTCGCGGTAGTCATCACCGCGGCGCTCGCGGTGCTCGCCGTCACCCGGGCGCGCCGGCGTGCCGAGGTGCTGGTCTATGCGTGGCTGATGCCGGCCTCCACCGTCGTGCAGGCGGTGATCGGTGGCATCACCGTGCGCACCGGGTTGCTGTGGTGGACGGTCGCCATCCACCTCCTGGCATCGATGACGATGGTGTGGCTATCGGTGTTGCTCTACGTCAAGGTCGGTGAGCGAGACGACGCAGTTGTCCAGGAGCGGGTAGCCAGGCCCCTGCGCGCGCTCACGGCCTTGAGCGCGCTGAACCTGGCCGCGGTGCTGGTCACGGGCACGCTGGTGACCGCAGCCGGCCCGCATGCCGGCGACCGAAGCCCGACGCGAACGGTGCCGCGGCTGAAAGTCGAAATCACCACCCTGGTGCACATGCATTCCTCGCTGCTGGTCTCCTACCTCGCACTGCTGGTCGGGCTCGGGTTTGGGCTGCTGGCGGTGCACGCCGCCCGAGCGATCATGCTGCGGCTCACGGTGTTGCTGGCACTGGTTTTCGCGCAGGCCGCCGTCGGCACCACCCAGTACTTCACCGGCGTGCCCGCGGCCCTGGTGGCCGTGCACGTGGCCGGTGCCGCTGCATGCACGGCGGCTACCGCGGCGTTATGGGCGTCGATGCGAGAACGGGCCGAGCCCGAGCCGCTCCAAAGCTGACTCCACGCACAACGCGAACTCTCGCTGGGCCAAATCGCGGGTATCCGCATCCAAGCGCCGCCAGCCCAGCAACGGGTCCACCAACTGCAGTTCGAGCAACCTGTCGCCGACCAGGTGGACTCGCGCGTAGAGCAACTCACCCACCTCGACGCCCACCCGGGCCGCCGCGGCGGCCAGCGCCGCGGCCCCAATATCCCAGAGTTCAAAGTCGGGATCACCCTGACGCAGCGCATTCTCCTGCGTGACGAACGCATGCGACGGCTTCCCCCCAAGGAAGACCAGCACTGCCTCGGGGGCAAATCCGCCGGGCTGCACCAATGCGCTCCGGCCGGCGGCGTGCAGATCGGCGACGTACTCCGCCGCCATGGACCGGTCACTAAAGCGCCGAGTCCCGGTGCCGACAGAGGGGCTGACAAAGATGCGGCCGTCGCGTGGCAGCCGAACCGGCCCGCCCGGCGAGGAGCGGTCCCAAGGCAGCGTCGGCACCCCCCGATCGACCAGGTCGCCCAAGTAGCTCCGGTCAGCATTCCAGGCGACGACCGCGGGCGCGTTCAGCAGGTTCCGCACGCTGGCGGTCCAAGCCAGGAACTCGTCGAGTCGCTTGGCATAGTCGCGAGCGCCACGCAATACGACGAGATGCGCTCGGGTGATTTCCGGGTCGTCCCAGGACATCCAACGCGCATGCAACCCCCGCCTGCGCAGCGCGGCAACCAGCCCGGCGTCGTCGGCGTCACCGGCAACTTGCTGCGGACAACCTGCCAACGCAACGCGTGGATGGAAGACGTCCGGCCGGGCGAGCTTCATGGTCGGGCATGATAGCCACGTGCACGCAATCGAAGTCAGCGAAACCGGCGGCCCAGATGTCCTGCGTTATGTCGAAAGGCCGCAACCCGAACCCGGCCCTGGCGGGCTGCTGATCAAGACCGAGGCCATCGGAGTCAACTTCATCGACACCTACTTCCGCACGGGGCAGTACCCACGCCCGCTGCCGTTCGTCATCGGCTCCGAGGTCTGCGGCACGGTAGCTGACATTGGCGAGGGGGCCGAAAGCGGATTCAACGTGGGCGATCGGGTGGTCAGTGCCTCAGCGAACGGCGGATACGCCGAGTACGCCACTGCGCCAGCAATTTTGACGGCGAAAGTGCCGGACCACGTCAGCTCCGAGGTAGCGGCCTCGGTACTGCTGAAAGGGCTAACCGCGCACTATCTGCTGAAGTCGGTGTATCCGGTGCAAAGCGGCGACACCGTGCTGGTGCACGCCGGCGCCGGTGGTGTCGGGCTGATTCTGACGCAATGGGCCGCTCACCTCGGCGTGCGGGTGCTCACCACCGTCTCGACGGACGAAAAGGCGCGGCTGTCCAAGGAGGCCGGCGCCGACGAAGTGCTCCCCTACCCTGAGGACGCCGCCCAGTTCGGCGGCAAGATCCGTGAGCTAACCGGAGGCGTCGGGGTGCAAGCAGTGTACGACGGAGTGGGCGCGACCACGTTCGACGCCAGCCTGGCCAGCCTGGCAGTACGCGGCACACTGGCCCTATTCGGCGCCGCTAGCGGACCCGTCCCACCGGTCGATCCGCAGCTCCTCAACGCCGCCGGCTCGGTGTATCTCACCCGGCCCTCGCTGTTCCACTTCATCCGTACTGGCGATGAGTTCAGCTGGCGCGCTACCGAACTGTTCGACGTCATTGGCAGCGGGGCCGTCAATATCGAAGTCGGCGGTCGCTATCCGCTGGCCGACGCGGCCCAGGCGCATAAGGATCTGCAAGGCCGAAAAACGGCCGGATCAATCGTTCTCATCCCCGCTTGAATTCGGAGCAGCCGTTAAGGGACAGCGGAGCCGCCGTTCGGGTGACACAAATTCTGCCCGATAAACGGGAGGGTAGGAGCGGCCAAACTGGCGTCTGGAATCCATCGAAGAAAGCGAGAGTGCCGTGGCCGTTTGTCGGTCAGCGGGGCCTGCGCCATCCGGACGACGACAATTTCGGCGCGCGGGATTTCTCAACGAGTGCTGCCGGTGCGAGACGATATCGCCGCCCGTTGGCCATGCCGAATTCCTGCCTGAGACCGAACCTCAACCCGTCGCCCGCAGCCGATTCCGACCGCGGCTCATACGAAGGCGCTCCGACGGTGGTACAGGCCGTGGTCCTCGGTGCTGAGCAGTTCCATGTGGCTCACGTCGGCCGTGTGGGTGAGCCCATCGCCCGCCTGCGGACCTCCGCAACCGTCGAAGCCTGCAGACAGAAGAGCTCCAACTGCGACCATGACAACCCGCGTGCCGTCACCCAAGCAACGTCGGCAGCGCCATCGCCGAGTCGATGGCCAACGCGCAGAAAACCAGCGCCAAGTAGTTGTTTGACTGCAGGAACAGCCGCAGCGGCTTGACGGGCTCGCCAGCGCGGACCCCGGCGTACAGCTGATGCGCCATAGCCAGGAACCACACCCCGGCCACTAGCGCCACCGCTGCGTACAGCCACCCTGTCGCCAGCGCGAGCGCCAGCGTCGCCACCACGGTAAGCCAGGTGTAGATCAGGATCTGCTTGGTGACCTGGCGCTCGGTCGCCACGGCGGGCAGCATCGGCACGCCGGCTACCTTGTAATCCTCCTTGTACCGCATCGCCAGAGCCCAGGTGTGCGGCGGTGTCCAGAAGAAGATGATCGCGAACATGACCAGCGCCGGCCAAGAGATGGTGCCGGTAATGGCCGACCAACCGATCATCACCGGCATGCAGCCCGCCGCGCCGCCCCATACGACGTTTTGCGACGTCCGACGCTTGAGCAGCAGCGTGTAGACGAACACATAGAACGCGATGGTCGCCACCGCCAGCAGTCCCGATAACAGGTTGGTGGTCCACCACAGCCAGAAGAACGAGCCGGCACTGAGCAGCAGCCCGAGGACCAGGGCATTTCTGGTCGGAACGGCGGCACGGGCCAGCGGCCGTCGCGCAGTGCGCTTCATCACCTTGTCGATATCTGCGTCGGCCACACAGTTGAGTGTGTTGGCCCCGCCGGCGGCCATCATCCCGCCGACCAGGGTGTTGAGGATCAGCAGCGGCTGAACGGTACCGCGGTGAGCGAGCAGCATGGCAGGTATCGCGGTGACCAACAGCAGCTCGATGACCCGCGGCTTGGTCAGCGCAAGGTAAGCCAGGAGCCTACCGGTTACCCGTCCTGTTACTCGCCTCGGCGCGACGAGCCCGCGAACGCTCACGCAATAACTCCTCGGGGATCGCAGCCGCGCGCAGCTTCTACTACGCACGATGGTAGACCGCGTGACCCGGGCCGCGGCGCCGCAGGGTCGATTCACAATGATTTTTGCGGCATATCGGCACCGAATGCAAAGCGCGAGTAGCCCGCAGGTTACGTTTCACAGGGCTCCCATGGGTACCCCCAAATCTGGACCTGCGGCCGCTCGCAATCCCGCACTAGGGTGGGATTGATCAGTTTGATGACCCCGGACTGAGGACTGACCTGAGGACTGAATTTGTGACCACACTCGAAGAGATCTCCGCCCTTACCCAACCGCGCCATCCCGACGACTGGACCGAGATCGATTCGGCGGCGGTCGACACTGTCCGGGTGCTGGCCGCCGATGCCGTCCAGAAGGTCGGCAACGGTCACCCCGGAACGGCGATGAGCCTGGCCCCGCTGGCGTACACGCTGTTCCAGCGGACGATGCGCCACGATCCCAGCGACACCCACTGGCTGGGACGCGACCGGTTCGTGCTGTCCGCCGGGCATAGCAGCCTGACCCTTTACCTGCAGCTCTACCTCGGCGGGTTCGGCCTAGAACTGTCCGACATCGAGTCGCTGCGCACCTGGGGCTCCAAGACCCCCGGACACCCGGAGTTCAGGCACACCAAGGGCGTTGAGATCACGACCGGGCCTCTGGGCCAGGGCCTGGCGTCAGCGGTCGGGATGGCGATGGCATCACGCTACGAACGCGGCCTGTTCGACCCCGATGCCGAAGCGGGGACCAGCCCCTTCGACCACTACATCTACGTCATCGCCTCTGACGGGGACATCGAGGAAGGGGTGACTTCGGAAGCGTCGTCGCTGGCCGCGGTGCAGCAGCTGGGCAACCTCATCGTGTTCTACGACCACAACCAGATCTCGATCGAGGACGACACCGACATCGCGCTGTGTGAGGACACCGCCGCCCGATACCGTGCCTACGGCTGGCACGTGCAAGAGGTGGAGGGCGGCGAAAACGTCGTCGGCATCGAGGAGGCCATTGCCAACGCGAAGGCCGCTACCGATCGGCCATCGTTTATCTCGCTGCGCACCATCATCGGCTATCCGGCGCCAAACCTGATGAACACTGGCAAGGCGCACGGCGCGGCGCTGGGTGACGAGGAAGTCGCAGCCGTGAAGAAGATCCTCGGATTCGATCCCGAGAACACGTTCGAGGTCCGCGAGGATGTCATCACCCACACGCGGGGGCTGGTGGCCAGAGGCAAAGAGGCCCACGAACGCTGGCAGCTCGACTTCGAAGCGTGGGCGCAGCGCGAACCCGAGCGCAAGCAGCTGCTGGACCGGTTGCTCGCGCAGAAGTTGCCCGACGGCTGGGACGCCGACTTACCCCATTGGGAACCCGGGTCGAAGGCGCTGGCCACCCGCGCGGCTTCCGGTGCGGTGCTAGCCGCCGTCGGGCCGAAACTGCCGGAGTTGTGGGGTGGTTCAGCCGACCTGGCGGGCAGCAACAACACCACCATCAAGGGCGTCGATTCCTTTGGGCCCCCGTCGATTTCGACCAAGGATTACACAGCGCACTGGTATGGCCGCACGCTGCATTTCGGTGTTCGCGAACACGCGATGGGCGCCATCCTGTCCGGCATCGTGCTGCACGGCCCCACCCGGGCTTACGGTGGCACGTTCCTGCAGTTCTCGGACTACATGCGTCCGGCGGTGCGGCTGGCGTCGCTGATGAATATCGACACCATCTACGTGTGGACGCACGACTCGATCGGGCTCGGCGAAGACGGCCCCACCCATCAGCCGATCGAGCACCTTTCGGCGCTGCGCGCGATCCCAAACTTGTCGGTGGTCCGCCCGGCCGACGCCAACGAGACGGCCTACGCCTGGCGCACGATCCTGGCTCGCGACAACGGCAGCGGTCCGGTCGGCCTGATATTGACGCGGCAGGGCGTTCCGGTGCTGGAGGGCACTAACGCCGAGGGAGTTGCCCGTGGTGGCTATGTGCTGGGTGATCCCGGCGATGAGGAGCCCGATGTCGTTCTGATCGCCACCGGCTCCGAGGTGCAACTCGCGGTCGAGGCGCAAAAGTTGTTGGCGGACAAGGACATCCTCGCGCGGGTGGTATCGATGCCATGCGTGGAGTGGTTCGAGTCGCAGCCGTACGACTACCGCGACGCCGTGCTCCCTCCGTCGGTATCGGCCCGGGTGGCCGTCGAGGCCGGCGTCGCGCAATCCTGGCACAAGCTGGTCGGCGATACCGGGAAGATCGTATCGATCGAGCACTACGGTGAGTCCGCCGATTACAAGACTTTGTTCCGCGAGTACGGCTTCACACCAGAAGCCGTCGCCGCCGCCGCGGAAGAAGCACTCGATAACTGAGAAAAGGTGATTGAAAGATGACCCAGAACCCAAACCTTGCCGCGTTGAGCGCCGCAGGGGTATCGGTATGGCTGGACGACTTATCGCGCGACCGGCTGCGGTCAGGCAACCTGCAGGAGCTGATCGACACCAAGAGCGTCGTCGGCGTCACCACAAACCCGTCGATCTTCCAGAAGGCGCTGTCGGAGGGCCATGCCTACGATGCCCAGGTTGCCGAACTCGCCGAGCGTGGTGCCGACGTAGATGCCACCGTCCGTACTGTCACCACCGACGACGTGCGCAACGCGTGCGACGTGCTGGCGCGTCAGTGGGAAGCTTCCGACGGCGTCGACGGCCGGGTGTCTATCGAGGTCGACCCGCGACTGGCGCACGAAACCGACAGGACCATCCAGCAGGCGATCGAGCTGTGGAAGATCGTCGACCGCCCCAACCTGTTCATTAAGATCCCGGCCACCAAGGCCGGCCTGCCGGCGATCACCGCCGTTCTGGCGGAAGGGATTTCGGTCAACGTCACGCTAATCTTCTCAGTTGAACGGCATCGCGCGGTGATGGATGCGTACCTGGCCGGTTTGGAGAAGGCCCGCGAAGCGGGCCACGATCTGTCCAAGATCCATTCGGTGGCGTCGTTTTTCGTCTCCAGAGTGGACACCGAGATCGACAAGCGGCTGGAAAAGATCGGCTCGGCCGACGCGCTTGCATTGCGTGGCCAGGCCGGTGTCGCCAACGCCCGACTGGCCTACGCCGCCTACCAGGAGGCCTTCGACAGCGGCGATCGCTACCGGGCGCTCCAGGCCGACGGAGCCCGGGTCCAGCGCCCCTTGTGGGCGTCGACCGGCGTCAAGAATCCCGACTACTCCGACACCCTGTATGTCACCGAGTTGGTCGCCCCGAACACCGTGAACACGATGCCGGAGAAGACGATTGACGCCGTCGCCGACCACGGTGTGATCAGCGGCGGCACCGTCATCGGCAAGGCTTCGGAGGCCCAACAGGTGTTCGACAAGCTCGAGGCGGTCGGCATCGACATCCCGGATGTTTTTGTCGTGCTCGAGAACGAGGGCGTGGAGAAATTTGAGGCGTCCTGGAACGAGCTGCTCAAGGAGACCCAGGTGCAGCTCGACTCCGCCGCCAAATGAGCCGCGCCGGCGACGATATACATGGCGATGTGGGGGTACCTCCCGCTTGCGGGAGAGAGGAGCGGCGCAAATGAGCCCCGCAGCTGCCCGCAGCGCTAGCGCCGGCCAGTGGCACAACCCATTGCGGGACAAGCTGGACAAGCGGCTACCCAGAATCGCCGGCTCGTGCGGCATGGTGATTTTCGGTGTCACCGGAGACTTGGCCCGCAAAAAGGTAATGCCGGCTATTTATGACCTGGCCAACCGCGGCCTGCTGCCGCCGACCTTTGCCCTGGTGGGATTCGCCCGCCGGGACTGGGACACCCAGGACTTCGGCAAGGTGGTCTACCAGGCCGTCAAAGAGCACTGCCGGACACCGTTTCGGCAGGAAAACTGGGATCGGCTGGCCGAGGGATTTCGTTTCGTGCCAGGCTCTTTCGACGACGACGAGGCTTTCGCCCGGCTTGCCGAGACGCTGGAAAAGCTTGACGCCGAACGCGGCACCGGCGGCAACCACGCCTTCTACCTGGCGATCCCGCCCAAATCGTTTCCGGTGGTTTGCGAACAGCTGCACAAATCCGGACTGGCCCGCCCGCGAGAGGACCGGTGGGCTCGAGTCGTGATAGAGAAGCCGTTCGGCCATGATCTGGACAGCGCACGGGCGCTGAACAAGGCGGTCAATACGGTCTTCCCGGAGGAATCGGTCTTTCGCATCGACCACTACCTGGGCAAAGAGACTGTGCAAAATATCCTCGCGCTGCGCTTCGCCAATCAGCTGTTCGACCCGATCTGGAACGCACACTATGTCGACCACGTGCAGATCACCATGGCCGAAGACATCGGACTCGGCGGACGAGCCGGCTACTACGACGGCATCGGTGCAGCCCGCGACGTCATCCAGAACCACCTGATGCAGCTGCTGGCGCTGACCGCGATGGAAGAGCCGGTCAGCTTCAATCCGTTTGCATTGCAGACCGAGAAGATCAAGGTGCTCTCGGCGACGCAACTCGCCGAGCCGCTTGACGAGACCACCAGTCGCGGCCAATACACCGCGGGGTGGCAGGGCGGGGAGAAAGTCGTCGGACTGCTCGACGAGGAGGGATTCGCCAAGGACTCCACCACCGAAACGTTCGCGGCCATCACGCTGGAGGTTGATACCCGCAGGTGGGCCGGTGTGCCGTTCTATCTCCGAACGGGAAAACGATTGGGCCGCAGAGTGACCGAGATTGCGTTGGTATTCAAGCGTGCACCGCATCTGCCCTTCGACGCCACCATGACCGATGAGCTGGGCACCAATGCCATGGTCATCCGGGTACAACCCGACGAAGGGATCACGTTGCGGTTCGGGTCAAAGGTGCCCGGCAGCGCGATGGAAGTCCGTGATGTCAACATGGACTTCTCCTACGGCTCGGCGTTCGCCGAGGATTCGCCAGAGGCCTACGAACGGCTGATTCTCGACGTCCTACTCGGCGAGCCGTCCCTGTTTCCGGTCAACGCGGAGGTCGAATTGGCGTGGGAAATACTCGATCCCGTCCTGGACAACTGGGCGGCAAGCGGCAAGCCCGACCCCTATGAGGCGGGCACCTGGGGGCCGGAGTCGGCGTTCGACATGCTGCGCCGCACCGGCCGGGAATGGCGGCGGCCATGATCCGCGCCGGCGACGATAGCTCGCGTAGCGACAAAATCGGCGAGGAGGAGCGGCACAAATGATCGTCGATTTGCCCGACACCACCACCACGGCGGTCAACAAGAAGCTCGACGAGCTGCGGGAAAAAATCGGCGCCGTCACCATGGGGCGGGTGCTAACACTGATCATCGCGCCGGACAGCGACGCCGTGCTCGAAGAATCCATCGAAGCGGCCAATGGTGCCAGCCACGAACATCCCAGCCGGATCATCGTCACGATGAGGGGCAATCCGTACGCCGACGAACCACGGCTGGACGCGCAGTTGCGCGTTGGCGCCGACGCGGGCGCCGGGGAGGTTGTGGTGCTGCGGCTGTCCGGGCAGCTCGCCGGTCACGCCGACAGCGTGGTCATCCCCTTCCTACTTCCCGACATCCCGGTGGTGGCGTGGTGGCCCGACATCGCCCCCGCCGTTCCGGCCCAAGATCCGTTGGGCAAGTTGGCGATTCGGCGCATCACCGACGCCACCAACGGTGTCGACCCGCTGTCGGCCATCAAGAGCCGACTTCCCGGATACACCGCGGGAGACACTGACCTGGCCTGGGCCCGCATCACCTACTGGCGTGCCCTGCTGACCTCGGCCATCGACCAGCCGCCGCACGAGCCAATCGACTCGGCACTGATCTCGGGCCTGGAGACCGAGCCGGCGCTCGACATCCTGGCCGGCTGGCTCGCCAGTCGCATCGACGGTCCGGTGCGGCGCGCGGTTGGCGACCTGAAGGTCGAGCTGGTGCGCAAGAGCGAGACGATAGCGCTACGCCGACCCCAGGAGGGGGTGACTGCCACCTTGAGCCGTACCGCTAAGCCAGATGCCCTGGTTCCGTTGGCGCGCAGGGTAACTGGGGAGTGCTTGGCCGAAGACCTGCGCCGACTGGACCCCGACGAGATCTATTACGCCGCGCTCGAAGGCATCAAGAAGGTTCAGTACGTGTGAGTACCGACATCGAGATCTTTCCGGACAGCGGGGCCCTTGTTGTGGCGGCCGGCAAACGCCTGGTCGACACCATCCAGTCCGCCGTCGAGGCCCGAGGGGAGGCGCTGATTGTGCTGACCGGCGGTGGCAACGGCTGCGCACTGCTGCGATACCTCGGCACCCAGGGGGCCCAGGTCGACTGGTCTAAGGTCCATTTATTCTGGGGCGACGAGCGCTACGTTCCCGAAGACGACGACGAGCGCAACGACAAACAGGCGCGCGAGGCATTGCTGGATCATGTCGATATCCCGGCGAGCCAGGTGCACCCCATGGCAGCCAGCGACGGGGATTTCGGCACCGATCTGGATGCCGCGGCATTGGCGTACGAGCAGGTCCTGGCCGCAAACGCCGTATCCGGTGGCCGGGTGCCGAATTTTGATGTCCACTTGCTGGGAATGGGACCCGAGGGCCATATCAACTCGCTGTTTCCGGATACCCCCGCGGTGCGTGAAACCGTCCGTATGGTGGTCTCGGTCGACGACTCCCCGAAACCGCCGCCGCAACGAATCACCTTGACACTGCCTGCGATTCAGCGTTCCCGCGAGGTCTGGCTGATGGTGTCCGGAGCAGGCAAAGCCGCCGCGGTCGCCGACGCCATCGGCGGCGCCGATCCCGTTTCCGTGCCGGCCGCCGGCGCCATCGGGCGCGAGACCACGCTCTGGCTACTGGACGAGGACGCGGCAGCCAGGCTTCCTCGCTAATCCGGTCCGAGTCATAATGGCCGTCATGGCAGACAAGACGGTGCGCACCACACCCGTGCGAAGCCGGATGAAGACGCTCACCCAGGCAGCGCTGAACGCCGACAGGACGGTGGAGCAGGTCGAAGACGTCCTCGACGGCCTGGGCAAAACCATGGTCGAACTCAATAACTCGCTAGCACAGTTGAACGGCACGGTGGAACGCTTGGAGGGGGGCCTGGATCATCTAGAGGGCACGCTGCACAGCCTTGATGATCTCGCCAAACGGCTCATCGTGCTTGTCGAGCCGGTGGAGGCGATCGTCGAGCGGATCGACTACATCGTGAGCCTCAGTGAGACGGTGATGACGCCGCTATCGGTCACCGAGCACGCGGTACGCGGTGTGCTGGACAGGCTCCGGAACCGGACCGCACACTAGTACTGCGCCCGGTACCAATGTCGGCGCTAAGCCAATGGCGGTGGCTCGTGGGCGCGCAGCGGCGGCAGTTCGCCGGTGAATTTCTCGACCTGAACCAAGACGTGCTGGCCCGTGCTGCCGTGCGCCAGCGACGACGTGCCGGAATCGTTGCTCAGCGCATTGGGATTGCCGTGCACACACATCGAGTCCGGATCCGACGGGTCGGCGGGGTCGAACCATGCCCCGGTGGACAGCTGCACCACTTGCGGTCGAAGACCGTCGTCGACGACAACGCCCGCCAGGCAGGCGCCGCGATCGTTGAACACTCGCACGATGTCGCCGTTAGTAAGCCCACGAGCGTCCGCGTCCTTGGGATGAATCCGGATCGGTTCTCGCCCATGGATTTTCGAATCCATGCTGGCGGCGCCGTGGTCGAGCTGGCTGTGTAGCCGAGTCCGAGGTTGGTTGGCGATAAGGTGCAGTGGGTACAACCCGGCCCGCGGACCACCGAGCCACTCTTTCGGTTCGTACCAGCTCGGATGCCCGCCGCAATCCGGCAACCCGAATCCATCGATGGTTTCGGAGAAAATCTCGATGCGCCCGCTGGGGGTGCCTAACGGAGAAGCGAGCGGGTCGGCCCGAAAGTCAGCGAACCACGTCAGTCCGGTTTTCGTCGGCAGCCGCAGTTGGCCGGCGCGCCAGAATTCGGCGAATGACGGCACCGCGAAATCCAGCTCCGCCGACCATTTTTCGTAGATGTTTGCCAGCCATTCGCGCACGGTGCGGCCCTCGGTGAACCGTTCGCCAAACCCCAGCCGGTGCGCCAGTGCGGAAAAGGTGTCGTAGTCGTCGCGGGCGTTCGCATACCGCGGCACCAGCGCCGGCATCGCGGTCAACATCGGGTCGTTCTTGCTGGCGGCGAAATCGTCGCGCTCGAAACTGGTGGTGGTGGGTACGACGATGTCGGCGTGTTTGGCCATCGCGGTCCAAAACTGTTCGTGCACAACGATTGTGTCGACCCGGGCAAGCGCCCGGCGCAGCCGGGGCAGGTTCTGGTGGTGGTGGAACGGGTTCCCACCAGCCCAGTAAACGACCTTGATGTCGGGCAGATCGAGCAGTCTGCCGTTGTAGGGCAGTTGCTCGCCGGGCCGGTCCAGCAACTCACTGATCGCCGCCACCGGGATGAATGTCGACACTGGGTTGTTGCCCTGCGGCAGTGCGGGCAGGCTACACGTCACCGGCGCATTGCCCACGCCGTTGGCGCTGTAACAGTGACCGAATCCCCCACCCGGAAGCCCGATCTGGCCCAGCATCGCCGCCAGGGTGGCACCCATCCACACCGTTTGTTCGCCGTGCTCGGCTCGCTGCAAGGACAGGCTGGTGGTGATCAGGGTGCGGCCGGCAGCCATCCGGCGGGCCAACACCCGCAGCTCGTCGGCGTCGAGTCCGGACAAGGCCGCGGCCCATTCCGGCGTCTTGGGGACCCCGTCGTCACGACCCAATAGGTAGCGCTCGAACCGGTCGTAGCCGGTGCAGTAGGTGTCGAGGAAGCCACGATCGGCCAGCGATTCGGTGGCCAGCACGTACGCAAGGCCCAGCATGATCGCCACATCGGTACCCGGCACCGGTGCAATCCATTGGCACCCGTCGCTGAGCGGGCCCGCGATCGCGGTGATGTCATCGCGCAGCGGGCTGACCGACACCAACCGGCCGCCGCGGGCCCGGTACCGGGTGATGTAGTCGCGGTCCTCATGCGTGGTGGCCCCGCCCGGCTTCATCGCCGCGTTCTTGAGCGGCAGTCCACCGAACGCCACCAATAGGTCGGTGCTCTCGACGATGACATCCCAGGTGGTACTGCCCGGCAGGGCGTCGAACAGGGACGAGCCGAAGATGTGCGGGAAGATCACTTCCGAGGCGCCGGCGCTGTAGCTGTGCCGGGAGGCGGTGTATCCGCCGAGCAGGTTCAAAAACCGGTGTATCTGGCTTTGCGCGTGGTGAAACCGCCCCGCGCTGGCCCAACCGTAGGAGCTGCCGTAAATCGCCTCGTTGCCGTAGTGGTCGACGACGCGGCGCAACTCGGCGGCCAGCCGGTCGATTAATTCGTCCCAGCTGACCTCAACGAACTCCTCGGCGCAGCGGGTCGAGCTGGGCCCTGGACCGTTCTGCAGCCAGCCGCGTCGCACGGCGGGGTTGGCGATGCGGCTGCGGTGTCTTACCGCGCCCGGGAGGTTCTGTAGCTGCGGGGACGGGTTGGTATCGCCAGGAAGCGGGGACACGGCCGCGATATCACCGTCGCGCACCTGCGCGGTGAATGCGCCCCAATGCGTTGTCGACGTAAAGATCTGCGTCATTGTCGCAGTCTAAGGATGCCAGTTGGTAGTCAGCTGAGCACCTCGGAAGGGTTTAGCTCCGAGACCAAACAACCCAAACAACCCAGCAACCAAGCAACCGAATGCGAGCAGCTGTCGGCACGCTGGCCTATGTAGCCACGCTAACCAGCGGTTTTTGGCCTGAAATCGCGCGACAGAAAACGAATTGAATACGAGCGAAAATCCGTGTTTTTCTTTGGACAACAGCAATTCGTTAAAGGGAAGAAGTTCCTAGGCAGTTTTCGATCCCGCAATGCATTCGAGGACGGGTCGTCATGAACCGTCGGGAGGGTTTCGCATGTCACTCTTGATCGCGGCGCCCGAGGCGCTGACGGCGGCGGCTACGCATGCGGCGGGCATCG
Source organism: Mycobacterium simulans (assembly GCF_900232995.1). Classification (GTDB taxonomy): domain Bacteria; phylum Actinomycetota; class Actinomycetes; order Mycobacteriales; family Mycobacteriaceae; genus Mycobacterium; species Mycobacterium simulans. Next base: position 251,126 of record NZ_OCVX01000007.1, on the reverse strand, counting down.
GATCGGAGATCAGCGCGGCCAATGCGGCCACGGCGGGTCCGACCATCTCGGTGCTGACCGCCGGCGCCGATGAGGTGTCGCAAGCGATCGCCGCGCTGTTTTCTGGCTACGCCCGCGACTATCAGGCGCTCAGCGCCCAGATGGCCGGGTTTCATCAGCAGTTCGTACAGGCCTTAACCGCCAGCGCCAGCTCGTATGCGGCCGCCGAGGCCGCCAACGGCTCCGCGCTGCAGACTGTCGAGCAACAGCTACTCGCCGCGATCAACGCGCCCACCGGGATCCTGCTGGGGCGCCCGCTAGTCGGCAACGGCGCAGACGGGGCACCAGGCCAAAACGGCGGGGCCGGCGGCTTGCTATGGGGCAACGGCGGAAACGGCGGGGCCGGCGACGCCGTCCACCCCGACGGCGGCAACGGCGGCAGTGCCGGGCTCATCGGCAACGGCGGCGTCGGCGGCGCCGGCTATAGCCCGGCGGCCGGCACCGGCGCGGTCGGTGGCGCCGGCGGCGCCGGTGGACACGGCGGCTGGCTGTTCGGCTCCGGCGGCAACGGCGGCATTGGTGGCGCCGGAGCCAGCGGCGCCGATGGTAACCTCACCCCCTTCAACGGCGCCCCTGGTGGTCGCGGCGGTCACGGTGGTGCCGGTGGTACCGCCGGAATGTGGGGCACTGGCGGCGCGGGCGGGACCGGCGGGGCCGGCGGCGCCGGCGGCAACGGCGGCGCAGCCGGTGTCGGTGGCGACGGCGCACTCGGCGGCGACGGCGGCAACGGCGCAGCGGGTGGAGCCGGTGGCTGGCTCTTCGGCAACGGCGGCAACGGCGGCAACGGCGGTGCCGGCGTGACCACCGGCGGTAACGGCGGGGCCGGCGGCAACGGTGTGCTGATCGGCAACGGCGGCAACGCCGGCAGCGGCGGGACGGGCGCGGCCGCGGGCAAGACCGGCCTCGGTGGCATCAGCGGGCTGCTGTTGGGTGCCGACGGCTTCAACGCTCCGATGAGCACGAACCCGGTGCACATCCTGCAGCAAGATGTGCTCAGCATCGTCAATCAGCCCATCCAGGCACTGACCGGGCGCCCACTGATTGGCAACGGCGTCAACGGAACCCCAGGAACCGGCGCTGCCGGCGGGGACGGCGGCTGGCTGTTCGGCAACGGCGGCAACGGCGCGCATGGGGCGACCAACACCGCGACCGGCGGGGGCGGCGGGGAGGGCGGTGCCGGCGGCGCCGGCGGCGGCTTGTTCGGTAACGGCGGCGCCGGCGGGACGGGCGGCATCGCCACCGGAATCAACGGGGTGGCCGGAACCGGCGGTGCCGGCGGCAACGCGGTGCTGAACGGCGCCGGCGGCACCGGCGGCAGCGCCGGACAGTCGATAAACACCGGCGCGAAAGGCGGGGCTGGCGGGCACGGCGGCAACGCTGGCTTCTTCATCGGCGCCGCCGGGACGGGCGGGCACGGCGCGGGTCCGGGCGCCGCCGGCGTGGGCGGTACCGGCGGTACAGGCGGATTGTTCGCCAACGGCGGAGTCGGCGGAGCCGGCGGGGCCGGAGCCGCGGGCGGGGCCGGCGGTAACGGGCTGGTGTTCGGCGATGGTGGCACCGGCGGCGCTGGCGGAAACGCCGCCAACGGCGGCGTCGGCGGGACCGGCGGGCTGTTCGGAGCCGGCGGCACGGGCGGCAGTGGCGGCTCGGGCGGCGAGACCGGCGGGACCGGCGGCGCCGGAGGCAACGCCGGCGCACTGTCCTTCGGCGCCGGCGGCGCTGGCGGCTCCGGAGGGGCCGGCATCCTGACCGGCGGGGCCGGCGGGGCCGGCGGCAACGCCAGCCTGCTGTTCGGCTCGGGCGGCGCGGGCGGCACCGGCGGACACGGCGGCGCCGGCGGTAGCGGCACCCAACAGGGCGGCGCCGGAGGCGCCGGCGGCAACGCCGGTCTCCTCGCTGGCTCGGGCGGCGCCGGCGGGGCCGGCGGGGCCGGCGCCCAACCCCACGGCCAACGCACCGGCGGGGCCGGGGGGGGCGGCGGGGAAACCCGGGGGACCCGGCGCGGGGGGGGCGGCGGGGGCGGCGGGGGGGGGGGCCCCCACCCCCCGCGAAAGGGGGGCCGGGGGGACACGCGGGCGGGGCGGGGGCGGCGGGGG
>NZ_OCVX01000007.1:196598-248891 GCF_900232995.1 Mycobacterium simulans | reverse complement strand
CGGTGGGGCTGACGGGGTTGGGAGCGGCCATGGCAGCAGGGGCAACGACGGCTCCGGAGGAGACGGTGGCATAGGCGGCAATGCCCAGGTGGTCGGTGACGGCGGCAACGGAGGAAGCGCCGGCATCGGCGTGCCCGACGGGACCGGCGGTGCCCGCGGCGCAGGCGGACCGTTTTATGGCAAACCCGGAACGCACGGGTGACCGTCGCGGCCGGTTACCCGCTATTTCGCAGCGCGCTGGCCAGGCCGTTCATCGTCAGCAGGATGCCGCGCTGCACGAGGTCGTCGTCCTCGCCCGAGCGGTAGCGGCGCAGCAGTTCCACCTGAAGATGGTTCAGCGGCTCCAGGTAGGGGAAGCGGTTGAACACCGAACGCGCCAGGGCCGGGTTGTCGGCAAGCAGATCGTCGTCACCCGTGATGCGTTTGTACATGGCGATCGTTCGGTGGTGTTCGTCGGCGATCTTGTCAAACACTCTGTGCCGCAACGATTCATCGGCCACCAACTCGGAGTAGCACGCCGCCAGGCCCAGATCGCTCTTGGCCAGCACCTGCGCCATATTCGACAGCACGCTGCGGAAAAACGACCACCGCTGATACAGGTCGTGCAGGACTTCCACTCTCTCGCTTTCACTTTCGGGGCCGGCCGCGATCCACTGCTCAAATGCCGAGCCGGTGCCATACCAGCCGGGAAGCATCACCCGCGACTGGCTCCAGGCCAGCACCCACGGGATGGCACGCAGATCCGCGATAGACCGAGTTGGCTTGCGCGATGCGGGCCGGCTGCCGATGTTCAGCGAGCCGATCTCGCTGACCGGCGTTGAAGCCTGGAAATACTCGACGAAACCCGGTGTCTCATGGACTAATTCGGCGTACGCCCGTTGCGCCAGCGCGGCCACCTCCTCGAGCACCGCATAGGCCGGCTCGGCCGCGTCACCAAGGCCCTCGACATCCAGCAACGTCGATTCCAGGGTGGCGGCCAGCAGGCTCTCCAGATTGCGCCGGGCCATCTGCGGTTCGGCGTATTTGGCCGCGATCACCTCACCCTGCTCGGTAAGCCGCAACGAGCCATTCACCGCTCCCGGTGGTTGGGCCAGGATGGCCTGGTAGCTGGGACCGCCGCCGCGACCGACGGTGCCGCCGCGACCGTGGAAGAGCCGCAACCGAATTCCGGCCTTGCGGGCGGCTTCGGCCAGAGCGAGCTCGGCGCGGTAGACCGCCCAGTTGGCGGCCAGGTAGCCGCCGTCCTTGTTGGAGTCTGAGTAGCCGAGCATCACCTCCTGGGATCCGCCCCGGGCCACCACGAGGGCTCGGTAGAGCGGAAGGTCCAGCATCGCTTGCAGAATGGTCGCCCCGTTGTGCAGATCGTCGATCGTCTCGAACAGCGGCGAAATGCCGACCGGGCAGTACGGTTCGGTCCCGGAGGCGTCCAGGAGGCCGGCCTCCTTCAGCAGGATCGCCGCCTCCAACACGTCTGATACCGAACGACACATCGAGACGACGTAATTGGGTACCGCGGCGGGGCCGTAGGTCTCGACCGCGTGGTTCGCGGCGGCGACGATGTCCAGCTCGCTACGGGCCAGGTCGGACAAGCCCCCGCAAGCGAGAGGTACCCCCAGCGCCCGGACACCAACCAGCGGACGGCGCGTTGCCAGCTCGGCAACTAGCAGCGCGACCCGCTCATCTTCCGGCAACGAACGGTAATCCGGGTGCACGCCCGCCCACGCCAGCAGCTCGCCGACCACCTCCTCGTGCACGTCCGAGTTTTGCCGCAGGTCCAGGCCGCACAAATGAAAGCCGAAGACGTGCACTCCTTCACGCAATAGAGCCAGCCGGTCTTCGGCCAATAGCGCACTGCCGTGCGTACGCAACGACGCATCGATGGTGTCGAGATCGGCGCGCAGCTCGGCCGGCGTGGCGTACCGCGGCAATCCCAGGTCAAGCAGATGCTGCGGTTGTTGATCGAGGATTTCAACGGCCGTCGCGGTGAGGCGAGCGCGGATCCCCCGCAACGCCCGCCGGTAGGGCTCGTCGGCGCGAGCCTGGTCCTGGCAGCCGTTGGCCAGTGCGGCCACCTCGGGGGTAACGGTGAGCAGACGCGACGACATCGACAGCTCCTGCTCGAGGTGGTCGAGTTCGGCCAGGTAGTGCGACAAGGCGGTGAACGCGGCGCCACCGGTGGCCAGCCGCACCACGTCGGCGGTCACGTTAGGGTTTCCGTCGCGGTCACCACCGATCCAGGAACCCGGCTGCAAGATGGGCTCGGACAGCAGATCGGCCTCGGGCCAGCGGGCTCGCAACGCTTCCCGGACCTCCGCGTTGACCTGCGGGATCACCTCGAAGAACGCCGACGGGTACAACCGCAGCCCGACCGCGATCTCGTCACTGATCTGCAGTCGAGAGAGCCGGATCAGCGCGGTTTGCCACAGGGTGAGCACCTGGCGGCGCAACTCGAGTTCGATGCTACGGCCGCTGTCGGTCTCGGTGTGCCCCTCGGCGTGCAGCCGCATCAACTCGGTGATCCGGTGCTGAGTGACGAAGACGGTGCGCCGGCGGGGCTCGGTGGGGTGAGCGGTGATGACCGGGGAAACCAGGGCACCCTTTAGCGCGTCGACAACCGTGGCCGAATCCAATTGCGCCAGATCGAGTTTCGCGTACGTGGCGGCCAGGCTGGAGTCCTGCGGCGGCTCGCCGGCGGCGACGTGAATGCGGCGGCGCCGCTCCCGGTGGATGTCTTCGGCCACGTTGGCCAACAGCGCGAAGTGAGTGAAAGCGCGGATGACGGGTAGCGCTTGGTGGATATCGATGCCAGAGAACATCCGCGACATCTCGGCGCGATCGATCTCTGATCGCCGCACCCGGAAGGCTTCCACCCGCGCCCGCTCGACGAGGTCGAATATCTCGTCGCCATTTTGTTCGCGCACGGTGTCGCCGAGGACGGTGCCCAGCAACCTGATGTCGGCACGCATCGGCTCGGTTGCCTCGCGACCAAGCCGGGTCCGGTGGACGTCGCCGATCGGTTCGAGTGCGGCATCGGAAACCTCAACCATGGGTCCCAGTATCAGTGGCGATCGCGTACTCCGCTCGCGGGGCTCCCGTCGTCGGTTTGACACGTTTCATCACCGGCGTCTGGCTGGTGTCCATTACCGGAATAGCCCAGTTGATCAAGTACCGCCGACGGATGCAATTTCCTCAGGTTCGGACGATTTGGGACGCGGGGCCCTCAAAGGCGCATACCTCGTTGGCCTTCCAGCGCGTGGTGCAGGTCGAGGAAATCCACGTCGCCGACGTCATTGGCGACGTCACGCAGTGCGTTGGCTATCGCCGTGCGCTGGCAAGCCATCCGTCAATTCACGGAAGTTGCGGGGGCAATTGTCGTAGGTATTCGGATGCGGCGACGCAGGCATGCGCAATTATGCGGATGTACCGTGGCTGGTTCCCGCGATGCGGTTGTCCAGCAGCCCGATCTAAGCGCGCATCGACTCAGAAGCGTGATCGGGCGTTAGCGGTACTTGATCAGCAGGGCAATGCCGATGATGCTCACCAGCCAGATGCCGGTAATGAACAGCGTCAACCGGTCCAGGTTCTTCTCCACCACCGTCGACCCGGACAAGCTCGACTGCACACCACCGCCGAACAGCGTCGACAGGCCACCCCCCTTGGCACGGTGCAGCAGCACCAATAACACCACCAGCACACTGGTGACCACCAGGGTGATCTGCAGGGCCAATTCCATGTCCGGCAGCCTACCAAGCTCCGGACACGCCTCCAGGATCGCGATACGAGTGTTGCCGCTTGTTCAGTACCTCCATCTCCCGGTGTCCATCATCGGATTGCCCTTGCGCAATTGGTCGGCGGAAGTTTCGATAACGCCACACTTGGATGCGTTGAAAAGTGCAACCATAATTTCAGGCGACACAATCTCCCGTGCAAACTCATGGTGATTTGGAATCCCATCCCCCGGCGTCGGGTATGGCCACGGACTGAAAACCACTCGGGCCCGCTGTGCGTGCAAATAGCCAAAATGCCTGCGTAAAGCGACCATATTTCGGGCGTTGCTGCTGCCTAAAGCGGACTACCCACTCATGTACAAATTTTGTACATCGACACTCTCGGTTCCCGATATCGCAGTACTGTGTCTAAGGCTTGTACATTTGCCTGTCCAACCTTGTCGGACCAAGCCACACGAATTTAAATCATACCTCTAAGATAGTGTTGACCACAGCGACATTCCGTGAGATTCATGGTCCCGGAGAGAGCAATGGTCGGTTCCTGCCTCGACGCGAGCGAATCGCGTCGATGAGCGAGACGCGCCGGAGAGGATGTCGCTAATGGCATTGCGGGTGATTCCTGAAGGTCCAGCGGTAGCTAACTTTCCGTCGCCGGTTGCTCCCATACGAAAGTCGACGGCTTGTCCAGCGCCGGACACCGCGAGTGCCGCGGCACCCCGCGTAAGCGCCCTCATCGTCTGACCCCCTAGGGCAAACACAAATCGCACCCCCGGCGCCGGCCACCACACCCCTGGACGTGACCAGGTCCGGCGCGGGGTTCGTCTGCGCCCAGCTGGGCCGCGAACGTCACCACGACCACAGCCATGGAGGCATAGAGCAATGCTGACCGATTTCGCGATGTTACCGCCGGAAATCAACTCGGGGCTGATGTACGCCGGTCCGGGGTCGGGCTCGCTGCGGGCCGCCGCGGCGAGCTGGGCGCAGGTGTCTGCCGAATTGCAGTCCACAGCCGAGATCTACCGATCGGTGATCTCGGACCTCACCAGCTGCCAGTGGCTGGGTCCATCGTCGGTGTCGATGGCCGCCGCGGTCACCCCATACGTTGAGTGGCTGGAGGCAACCTCAGCGCAGGCGCAGCAAACGGCCCTGCAGGCTACGGCGGCGGCGAGGGGATTTGAACTGGCATTTGAGATGACGGTGCCTCCACCGATCATCGCGGCTAACCGCGCGCAGCTGCTATGGCTGAATGCAACCAATTTCTTCGGCCAGAATTCCACGGCGATCGCCGCCGCCGAATTCGCCTATGCGCAGATGTGGATCACCGATGCAATCGTGATGCACGATTATGCGGGCACCTCGGTGTCCGCAGTCACGTTGACGCCGTTCACCTCCCCGCAGCAGACGACCGACCCCGCTGGTCTACCCGCCCAGACCGCCGCGGTCACCAACGCTGCGGCCGGCGCCGTCGCCGACGACGGTAATTGGATCGGGAACCTACTAATAGAGATCGGAACTTTGCTGCTACCAATCGCGCCCGAGCTGACGCCCTTTTTCGTCGGGGCAGGCGAATTCGTCAACGCGTTGCCGTTCCCATCGCTCGTCAAGGACGATTTCACCTTTCTCGACGGAATAATGGCTTGGTACGCAACGGTCAGCTCCATCAACAACATAAACTCAATGGGTACCGGAATCATTGGGGCCGAGAAAAATTTGGGCATATTGCCCAACCTCGCGGCTCCCGCAGTCGAGGCTGCGCCGACCGGACTCGCCCCGCTGGCTAGCTCAGTCAAAGCCCTGAGCGATGCGGTATCTAAGGGCGGGTTCGGTATCGGACTTGGCGAGGTATCCGCGGGGTTGCGCCGCGCTGGCTGGGTGGGGCAATTGTCAGTACCGCCCAGCTGGACCACACCCACGGTCACCACGGTCAGGGCACTTCAGGGCACTCCAATGACCACGCTGCCGGCCGGCGACAGCGCGGCGCCCGGGATGCCCGGGATGCCTGGGGTAGCCGCGGCCGGGACCGGGCGCGCCGGCGTCGTGCCCCGATACGGTGTCACGCCTAGAGTGATGTCGCGCCCACTCGCGGGAGGTTGATGCATCAGCCCGCCGGTCAGTCAGCCCGACAACGTCGGCTCGTCATCGCGGCTCAGGGCAACGGACCACCGGCGGCGATCGCCGCCAGCGTCGCGAACTGCTCCCCGTCCAGCGACGCCCCTCCGACTAGGCCGCCGTCGATGTCTTCCTGTGCGACGAGGTCGCCGACGTTTTTAGCGTTCACCGATCCGCCGTAGAGCACCCGCACCGTGTCGGCAATCCCCGATGAGGTTAGCGACGCCAACTCGCTCCGGATCGCCGCGCACACCTCCTGGGCGTCGGCGGCGCTGGCCACCCTCCCGGTGCCGATGGCCCAGACCGGCTCGTACGCAATGACGACGGCACCAATCTGGTCGGCGGACAATCCGGCCAGCGAGCAGCGCAACTGTTCGACGTTGTGGCTCACATGATTTCCCGCCTCGCGGACATCGAGATGCTCACCGATACAGACGATCGGGGTCAGGCCGTTCCTGAGAGCGGCGGTCGCCTTGGCGGCGACCAGCGCGTCATCCTCGCTGTGGTAGGTCCGCCGCTCGGAGTGCCCAACGACGACGTAGCTGCAGCCCAGCTTGGCCAGGAAGACCCCACTGATGTCGCCGGTATAGGCACCGGAGTCGTGTGGCGACAAGTCCTGCGCCCCGTATGTCAATCGCAGTTTGTCACCGTCGACCAGGGTTTGCACGCTGCGCAGATCGGTGAACGGCGGGATGACCGTGACGTCGACTTTGTCGTAGTACTTGTCTGGCAACGAGAATGCGATCTTCTGCACCAGCGCGATCGCCTCGAAATGATTGAGGTTCATCTTCCAGTTGCCGGCAATCAGCGGCTTGCGGCTCACGAATTCCCGCCTCCCTTTTCTTGACCAGGCTGGGGCCCACTAAGCACCTCGACGCCGGGAAGCGTTTTGCCCTCCAGATATTCCAGCGATGCGCCGCCGCCAGTGGAGATGTGCGAGAACGCGCCTTCGGAGATGTCGAGAGCGCGCACCGCGGCAGCGGAGTCGCCACCGCCGACCACGCTGAAGGCGCCCTTGCCGGTCGCGGTGACGATCGCCTCGGCGACCCCTCTGGTGCCCGCCGCGTACGCGGGAAATTCGAACACACCCATCGGGCCATTCCAGAACACGGTCTTTGCGTTGGACAGCAACGTGGTGAACCGTTTGATCGATCCCGGGCCGATGTCCAGGCCCATCAAGCCGGCGGGGATGGCGTCAGCGGCCACCGTCTGTGGCGGCGATTTGGTGTCGAATTTTTCTGTGACCACGATGTCGACCGGCAGCCGCAGCACGTCCTCGTAGGTCTCCATCAACCTGCGGCAGGTTTCGATCATCTCGTTTTCCAGCAGCGACGTACCAACGGAAAACCCCTGTGCGGCAAGGAAAGTGAAGCACATGCCGCCGCCGATCACGATGCTGTCGGCCTTCGTCGCCAGCGACTCGATAACGCCGAGCTTGTCGGACACCTTCGATCCGCCCAGCACCACCGCATAGGGCCGCTCGGTCGAGCTGGTCAGCTGCTCCAGCACCCGAATTTCGTCGGCCACTAGGGTGCCCGCGTAATGCGGCAAGAGGGTGGCGATGTCGTACACCGAGGCTTGCTTGCGGTGCACCACGCCAAACCCATCGGAGACGAAAGCGCCTCCGGGCCAAACCAATTCAGCGAGCTTCTTGGCCAGGGCCAAGCGCTCACCGTCGTCCTTGCTGGTCTCGCGCTTGTCGAACCGGATGTTCTCCAGCAGCAGGATGTCGCCGTCGGTGAGTCCCTCGGCGCGAGCGAGTGCGTCGGTGCCAACGACATCGCCGGCCAACTGCACGTGCCGGCCCAGCTGCTCACTCAGCGCTGCGGCGACCGGCGCCAGCGACAGCTTGGGGTCGGGGCCATCCTTGGGACGGCCAAGGTGGGCGGTGACCACTACCTTGGCACCGGCATCGAGCAGCGCCTTCAACGTGGGTACCGACGCGGTGATCCGGCCTGGGTCGGTGATAGAGCCGCCGTCGTCGAGGGGGACATTCAGATCGGAGCGCACCAGCACACCGCGACCCGAAACACCTTCAGCCAGAAGGTCTTTTAGGTTATGGATTGTCACAGCTGCCCGGACTTATAGCGACTTGCCGACCATCGCGACCAGGTCAACGAGCCGGTTGGAGTAACCCCACTCGTTGTCGTACCAGGACACCACTTTGGCCTGGTCGCCGATCACTTTGGTCAGGCCGGAGTCGAAGATCGAGCTGTGCGGATCGGTGACGATGTCACTGGAGACGATCGGCGCGTCGTAGTACTTCAGGATCCCTTTGAGTTTGCCCTCGGCGGCCGCCTTGAACGCCGCATTGATCTCGTCGACGCTGGCTGATTTGGACAGGTCGGCTGTCAGGTCGGTGACCGAACCGGTGGGGATGGGCACCCGCAGGGCGTACCCGTCAAGTTTGCCCTTCAGTTGGGGCATCACCAGGCCGATGGCCTTGGCCGCTCCGGTCGAGGTCGGCACGATGTTCAGCGCCGCGGCGCGAGCCCGGCGCAGGTCTTTGTGCGGTCCGTCCTGCAGGTTCTGATCCTGGGTGTAGGCGTGGATGGTGGTCATCAGGCCCTTGACGATGCCGAACTCGTCGTCGAGCACTTTGGCCAGCGGCGCAAGGCAGTTCGTGGTGCACGACGCGTTGGAGATGATGTTCTGGCTGCCGTCGTACTTGTCGTCGTTGACCCCCAGCACGATGGTGATGTCCTCGTCGGTGGCCGGCGCGGAGATGATCACCTTCTTGGCGCCGGCGTCCAGATGCCCCTTGGCCTTGGCCGCGTTGGTGAACAGCCCGGTGGACTCGACGACGACGTCGACACCGAGGTCTCCCCACGGCAATGCCGCAGGCCCCTCCCGCACCGCGAGCGCCTTGATCTTGTCGGTTCCTACCACGATGGTGTCTTCACCTTCGAGGCTGACGTCATGGGGCAGCCGGCCCAGGATGGAGTCGAATTTGAGCAGGTGCGCCAGCGTGCTGTTGTCGGTGATGTCGTTGACGGCGATCACCTCGACATCTGCGGTGCCCTGCTCCTTCTGGGCCAATAAGGCCCGGTAGAAGTTGCGTCCGATTCGACCAAAACCGTTGATGCCTACTCGGACCGTCACCTGTCTCTCCCTTGTCTACTTGTGGGGTCGTATTCGCCTCCGCTGAAAAACTGCTCGCCGTCAGCCTAGATGAGACGGCCAACCGTTGCCGAGCACCCCTAAAAGGGCAGGTTCACCCTTTGCAGCAAGTACGGTTGAAGTCGGCCACGAGTGACGAAGGCCGGCATGCGCGGACCACATCGATATCGCAGGCATTCGTTCACGACATCGGTATCCCGCCGGAGGCGATCGGGCCACCCGTGGCTGCAGGGTTAGACCAATCTGGTGCAAGCCGCACCGCAATCAAGGCATCGTGAAAGTGCGGCGCGTCCAACCACATTCGTGCAGGTCCATCGGTGTCCACAGAAGTTACGCCGACTTGTGACACCGTCGTGACGTCACCATTTGGAAACGGCGCGGTGCGGCGCGGGTCGTGTTCCACGTGAGCGCTGACAATTGGGCGGACGTTGAAGAAAGACCTCGGTAGGGCTATGCGGTTCTGCTGCACCAATTGATTGCGGAAGATCTGAGCGCGAAATAAAGGAGAGTTGACGCTGATGGGGATTGTGGATCGGTTCAACATCAGAGTGGTTGCCAGCGCCGGGTTGTGCGGTGCTGCCATCGCGTTAAGCCCGGTTGCCGCAGCCACCCCGCTGATAACGGGCGGCCACGCGTGCATCCAGGGGATGGCGGGCGACGCGCCGGTAGCCGCCGGCGGAGCGGCAGCCGCCGGTTGCTGCTGGCCGGGAGGCGGGCCAGCGGCCGGCGGCGGGCCAGCGGCAGGCACCGGGCCAGCAGCAGGCAGCGGACCGGCAGCCGCGGACGTGTGCAGTGCTGCACTCACTGACATGTCTGGTGTTCCGTTCGTTGTGCCTGGGCCGGTGCCAGCGGTTGCCCCAATACCCGCCGTCGCGCCAGTACCCGCCGTCGCACCAGTACCCGCCGTCGCACCAGTACCCGCCGTCGCACCAGTACCCGCCGTCGCACCAGTACCCGCCGTCGCACCAGTACCCGCCGTCGCACCAGTACCCGCCGTCGCACCAGTACCAGCGGTTGCGCCGCTTCCAGTGGTGCCGGCTGGTACTCCGCTGATTGCGCTTGGCCCGGTGTTGGCTGGTGCTCCCGCGGACGGTGTGGCCGGTGCTCCACTCATTGGCATGTCCGGGGTTAAGGATGCGCCGAGTGGTAACGCGCCAGCTGGCGGGCCGGTGCCCGGTCAGCCGGTTCCGCCCGGCCCACCGGCTGCCGCTCCGACGACTGGTGCGCGCTGAGGCTAATTTCCCCTTCCGGATTGCGCAGGCCCATCCACCCCGGGCCCAGGAGCCGGTTCGTCGCGACCGATGGTGGCTTCATCGGCCGCGCCGTTTACGCAGCGACCGCAGCGCTGACTCGGCGGCATGGTAGCCGCACAATCCGTGGATTCCGGCCCCCGGCGGCGCCGACTGCGAACAGAGGTAGACCCCCGGCGCACCGGTCGCATATGGGTCGACGGCCACCCGCGGCCGGAAGATGACCTGCAGCCCGTCGTTGGCACCGCCGATGATGTCGCCACCTATGTAGTTGCCGTTGTATGCCTGTAGTTCGGCGGTGGACTTGCTGACGGTTGCGGCGATGCGATCGCGGAATCCCGGGGCGAACCGCTCAATCTGGTCCGTTATGGCGGCGGTGGCATCACCGGTGTAGCCGAACGGTACGTGCGCGTAAGCCCATATCGGGTTGATATTGCCCGCGCAGCGCGACGGGTCGGCCAGGTACTGCTGCCCGACCAGCAGGAACGGGCGCTGCGCCATCTTCCCTTGTGCGCGTTGACGTTCGGTATCGGCGATCTCGGCGAACGTCCCGCCGAGGTGGACGGTGCCCGCACGCCCACAGTCGGGATTCGTCCACGGGATGTCGCCTTCGATCGCGAAGTCCACCTTGAAGGCCGACGACCCTTGGCGAAAGCGCCGATAGGACCGCTTGATCCGGGCCGGCATCACATCGCCGTAGAGGGCCAGGACCGCGGCCGGGCTGAGGTCAAGCATGACGATGTCGGCATCGGGAATGTCGCGACGGCTCATGACGGCAACGCCGGTGGTGATACTCCCGCCGTGCGCCTGCACGGCTGCGCCCAGAGCCCGCACGATCGATCCCGATCCGCCTTGCGCCACGGGCCAGCCGTAGCGATGGCCGCTGGCCAAGACCATCAACCCAAGTGACGCGGTCAGGGGCCGGTCCAGCCGGGTGTAGACGTGGGCAGCCGCCCCTCCGAACAGTGCACGTGCCTGTTCGGTGCGAAACCAGCGCGCCATTGCGGTGGCGGGCAACACCGCCCGCGGACCGAACCGGGCCAGTCGGACCGGATGCCGCGGAATGTTGAGCACCGGGCGAAGGAGATCGCCGGCCAACTCGTCGAACCCAGCGGCAAGGTCGCCGAAGGCGAAGCGCCAGCGTTTGCCATCGGAACCCATGCGGCCCACCGTCTCGTCAATCGAGTGGAACAGCAGTCCGGCGGTGCCGTCGTCGAGCGGATGCGCGCAGTCAATCTCCGGCCACTTCCACGTCAGCCCGTAGCTTTGAAGGTCGATCTCCTTCCAGAACGGTGAGCCGACACCGAGCGGGTGAAATGCTGAGCAGTGGTCGTGGATGACTCCGGGCAGCGTCAGTTCGCCCGAGCGCGCTCCGCCGCCGATCGTGTCGCTGGCCTCCAGCACCTGGACGTCAACGCCGTGACGCGCGAGGTGAATGGCCGCGGCCAGGCCGTTAGGCCCGGCACCGACCACGACCGCGTTGGTCATGACTCGCCGTGGACGACCGGTTGCGTCGTGATGTGGACCGGAAACTCGTCGCCGGTTTCGGGCCACGGCTGGCGGGACAGCATGTCCTCGACGTTGACGTAGCCGGACTCGATCAAACCAGTCTTGGCGTCGACAATGCGGTACCACTGCTTCTGGACGTGGACCGGTTGGCCTTCAAGGATGATGACCCGGACGTCACCCTCCGCAAAGTTGCACCGCCGCTGTACCGCGGCCAGCAGCTGTTCGTTATGCAGGTGGCCCTCGCCGAAATTCCATCCCAGCAGGGGCCCGGCAACGATCTCTCCTTCGCGCACCTTGTAATCCGCGTCGTTGTCGATCGCGCGCGGTATTAGGCCGTTGAGCGCCCTGCCATGGGTGTGCATCGCCCGGAACGCCGCGACCTTGTCGGCCATCACCTCGGCGGTGTCTACGTCGTAGAGCTTGGCCAGCTGATTGACAACGAGCGCAGAGCTTTTCACGATGTTGGCCTCTATATTGTCCTCGGCGCCGGCGCGGAAGCACCAGATACTGGTGGCCCAGTTGCCGGCGTAGTAGCGCATGGCGGGCAAGAACGAAATCTTTTCGGGAAACATGTTTCCCGCGATCACAATGGCCACCACGACGATCAGGATGACTAGCAACAGCGGTGACCGAAGATCGGTGGCCTCGATCGCGCCGTAGTGCCCGAACAGATAGAACAGCGAGAAGATGAAGAACACGTTCCACTCCAACGGGACTCCCATCGGGAGGTTGGACAGGATGTTGAGGTGGAAGATCACCATGAACCCGATCAGGAACCACCGCCAGGGTTGACCGTCGGCCACGAGGACCAGTACCGCAGGAACCAGGAATTCCGCCGTGGTCCCGCCGACGTGGGCCATCAACTTCGGCAACCAAGACGGCCTCAGGTCGTTGACGTGGTCCAGGTAGAGCAGCCGCTTGATCGGCCTGAACAGCCGGCTGCGTAGCAGGGCGTTGTTGCTCGTCATCACCGCCACGACGTACGGGAAATGGTGGTTGAGCTTGGAAGTCGCCGCCCCCCACCACAGGCAGAGCATGATGATCTTGAAAGCCGCTATCTGATCGGTGAACGGGAAGAAGAATACGAACAGCTTCAGCCAATAGTGTTCACCGCGGGCGGCCAGGAAGATGGTCTTGTCACGCAGTCCCAACAGCGCCAGAGCGACGATCGTAGGGATCCCCAGGACGGGGTTGATCAACCCGACATCGCCGGCGGGGGTGAGACCGGACCCGCCTTGACCGGGCGAGCCGGATGACAGCAGCGCCCAAAACCCCCCGATCAACACGATGGCGTAGAGGGCGACGTCGACGATGGTGCGAGTGTCGCCGCGTGTGAATGGGACCTTGTCCGGCCAGGCGGGCAATCGAATCGTATTGGGTCGCAACCAATAAAGGACTCCGCCGATCGGCGGCATGAATCGCCCGGTCAGCGGTCCGGATCCGCAGCCAAGGCCAAGGACCTCGAACAGCAGCGTGAAGATGATGACCTTCTGGTACACGATCGGTTGCGTCCACCAGTCACCGATGTGACTCAGCCCGCCCAGGCCGGGGGTCAACGAAATGATCGCAGCGGGGGCGGCGATATACAGCGCAATCTTGAACAGGTAGAGCAGATACACCGCGTACGGCGTACCGAAGCCGTGTTCCGCCCAGTGCCGGGTCACCACTTGTAGTCGCGTTGCCCGGGGCAGGGCCGGCCACGTGGCGTGGTCAACGTCCGGAAGCTCCGGTGACATGAATCCCATGGCGGCCTCATTCCCGAGAGATGTGAAACCCGGCTGGCGATAACCTGCGATTAACAATGTATCGGCAGCGCCAGACGGGCGGGTCGATCCTGCCGACCGGATTGGGCAAGCTCACCGACTCCGAATTGCCGACGGCGCCGAAAGATGCTGCGGCAAGGGGGGACTCACCCCTTGCCGCAGCGCGGATATAGTTCTGAGCTCGGACGGGCGCGGGTCATCGGCGCGGGATCGCAACGGGACAGCCCTCCGCGCGACCCCTCATCACGCAGGGATGCTTCCTCGATGCGGCCACGCGAGACTTTGCGGTCCTACCGGACCGCACACCGCGCCCTCCGAGAGTTCGGGCGAGCCTCGCCCAGGGTTTGCGATTTGATGCGGGCACACGCTATCGCGCAGAGTCCGGCGAGCACCATATGCGCCGACGATGAAGCTCAAGATCACCTTTGTGCGCCCCGCATAAAAGCACGGCTAATTGGCCGCGCGCAGGACTCCCGGAGCCATCCATCGACAGACCTCGAGCGCTACCTGCACCTTGAACACGGCATCCGGATCGTCGAAACTTTGTCCGCAGCGTTCCATCGCCTGGGCCACCCGGTACTGAATGGTGTTGCGGTGCAGGATCATCGCCTCGGCCGTCGCAACATAACTGCGGTTGCGAGCCAAGAACTCGCGCAGTGTCTCACGCAGCCACTCGTTGCGCTCATCGTCAACCCCGAGATCGCCCAGCACATCAGCCACGAAGCGGCGCAGCTCATCCACATCGCCAGCCAGCAACGCCACCGGCGCGACGTCGTCATAGAAAACGATCCGGGCGCCGCAACGGCGTCCGCCGGCATGGGCCACCGACTTCACCAGCTCGGCCTGTCGCAACGACGCCCGGAAGCCGTGCAGCCCGTCCCCCACCCGACCGACCGCCAGGCGGGCCCGGATTCCCGCCGTCTCGACCGCGGCGCGAATCCGCGACGGATCGATGGCCAGATTTGACACCGGCGTGAACCACAGCCGCGCCTCGCGCTCGTCCGTCGGCACCATCATCGAGCCCGCCGCTGGGCCCACTTCCGGGCTCAATTCCAGGGCCAGAAGGCAGCGCACCTGATCGAACAATGCCGCCACCTCTCCGATGGGTACCGCCGCGTCCACCCACACCACCGCCGCGAGATGCGCACCGTCCAACCGATAGCGCAACACCTTTTCGGCACGCGGAACGTCGACCGGGGTACCGGCAAGCACCTCACTGACCCACCGCTGTTGCAGGCCGCCGCGGCGGCTCACCCAGCGCTCGTGCTCCTCCTCGTACGCCATGATCAGCTGGTCGGCCACCAGGTCGATCAGCCTGGCCGCGCGATTTACCAGCTCGATAATCGTCGGCACCTGCTGAGCTGGCTCCAGGGCCGAGACGTACTGCATCGCCACCTCGAGAAACCGCGCGTGCCCAAGCCGGTGTGCGCGAACCAACGGCGCCAATGGGATATCGCGCTGGGCGGCCGCGCGAGCGTACGCCAGCGCGGCCGCAGGGGCCTCGATCAAGGACGTCGGCGCGTCTCGATCCAGGTAGTGAATGGCCGCCACCACGTTCTCGGTGAGGCTCGCCCGCCACATGTCCATCATCCGGGTGTCGTAATTGAGGCCTTGGATCTCGGCCTTCATGGCGTCGAACAGCTCCGCGATGAACTCGTCGCGAATCTTGTCCATCCGTCGAACGATCAACGAAATGGGCCTGCCATCGATCTCATCATCGACCTGGACCACCTCTGCGTCCCTTCTGCCGACCACCCACCCATCACTGTGCCCGCCTGAGGCGCTGGTGCAAAGCCCCCGTCGCTACCATCGAGGGACTCGACAGCAAGGGAGCTCAAGTGAGCAGTCCAGATGGCGAAGACGACATCGGTAAGTTCGACCCTGCGATGACGCAGCGCGTGATCAGCGTGATGCGCCCGGTATTGAAGACGTACTTCCGCTCTGAGGTGCATGGCCTGGATTCCTTCCCACCGGGCGGGGCCCTTGTCGTCGCCAACCACTCCGGCGGCATGTTCCCGATGGATGTTCCGATCTTTTCCGTCGATTTCTACGAGAAGTTCGGCTACGACCGACCCGTCTACACACTGAGCCACGACATCCTCTTCATGGGCGTCACCGGGCCGCTGTTCCGGCGTATCGGCTACATCCGGGCCAACCGCGAGAATGCGGCCAAGGCGCTGCGGAGCGGTGGGGTGGTGATCGTCTTTCCCGGCGGCGACTACGACGCCTACCGGCCCACGGCTTCGGAGAACGTCATCGACTTCAACGGCCGCAAGGGATACGTCAGCACGGCAATCGAGGCCGGTGTGCCCATAGTGCCCGCAGTCTCCGTCGGTGGACAGGAAACGCAGCTCTACCTGTCCCGCGGCACCTGGCTGGCCGAGCGGATCGGGCTGAAACGTCTGCTGCGCAGCGATATTCTGCCGCTGTCGTTCGGCTTTCCGTTCGGGTTCAGCGCCGTCATCCCACCCAACGTGCCGCTGCCCAGCAAGCTCGTGACGCAGGTGCTGGAGCCGATCGACATCGCCAAGCAATTCGGCGATGAGCCCGACGTTGACGAAGTCGACGAGCACGTGCGGTCGGTGATGCAACAGGGCCTCAACGAGCTTGCCGCCAAACGTCGTTTCCCGATCGTGGGCTGAGCGTGGCATCTCGCATCGGCCAAGTCCGCAGCCTGATCAACACCTTGCGGCGCGCCCGAATGATCGCGCCCATGCGACCGGACCGATACCTACGAATCGCCGCCGCCATGCGCCGCGAAGGCATGGGCTTCACATCGGGCTTCGCCGGTGCGGCGCAACGCTGCCCGGACCGCCCAGGTTTGATCGACGAATTAGGGCCCCTGACTTGGCGAGAGCTCGACGAGCGCAGTAATGCGTTCGCCGCCGCGCTGCAGGGTCTGCCGGACGGGCCGCCGCGCGTCGTCGGCATCATGTGCCGCAATCACCGTGGCTTCGTCGATTCACTGTTGGCAGCCAACAGAATTGGCGCCGACATCCTGCTACTCAACACATCGTTCGCCGGCCCGGCCCTGGCCGACGTGGTGGCCCGGGAAAACGTCGACGCGATAGTCTACGACGAAGAGTTCACCGCCACCGTGGATCGCGCGTTGGCCGACACACCCGATGCCACCCGCATTGTCGCCTGGGCCGACGAGCCGCACGACCTCACCGTCGAGAAACTCATTGCCTCCCATGACGGGCAACGGCCGGTACGCGCGGGAAACGGGCGCAAAAAAGGAAAAGTAATCCTGCTGACCTCCGGTACCACCGGAACACCCAAGGGCGCCAAGCACTCCGGCGGGGGCGGCGGCATTGGCACACTCAAGGCGATCCTGGACCGCACACCGTGGCGAGCCGAGGAGCCGATCGTAATAGTGGCACCGATGTTCCACGCGTGGGGCTTTTCGCAATTGGTACTCGCGGCGTCGCTGGCCTGCACCGTGGTGACCCGGCGCAAGTTCGACCCCGAGGCCACGCTTGACCTCGTCGACCGCTACCGGGCGACGGGCCTGGCGGTGGTACCGGTGATGTTCGACCGCATCATGGCACTGCCCGAGCATGTGCGAAACCGCTACAGCGGCCGGTCATTACGGTTCGCCGCCGCCTCCGGTTCGCGGATGCGGCCCGACGTCGTGATCGCGTTCATGGACCAGTTTGGCGACGTGATCTACAACAACTACAACGCCACCGAGGCGGGCATGATCGCCACTGCCACCCCGGCCGACCTGCGCGCCGCTCCCGACACCGCGGGCATGCCCGCCGAAGGAACCGAAATCCGCATCCTGGACTCCGAACTCAACGAGGTGCCCGCCGGCGAGATCGGCAGCATCTATGTCCGCAACGACACCCAGTTCGACGGCTATACCTCGGGCACAACCAAAGATTTCCAGGCCGGGTTCATGTCGTCGGGCGACGTTGGCTACCTCGACGCCGCCGGACGGTTGTTCGTGGTGGGCCGTGACGACGAGATGATCGTCTCCGGAGGCGAAAATGTGTATCCGATCGAGGTGGAAAAGACGCTGGCCGCGCACCCCGATGTGGCGGAGGCCGCGGTGATCGGCGTCGACGACGAGCAGTACGGCCAGCGGCTGGCGGCTTTCGTGGTACTGGAAACGGATGGGACGGCCACTCCCGAGACACTCAAGCAACACATTCGGGACAACCTTGCCAACTACAAGGTGCCCCGTGAAATCGCCGTCCTCGACGAACTTCCCCGCGGCAGCACCGGCAAGATCCTGCGCGCCGAACTGCAATCACGGATCAGCGGCTGATGAGAATCCGTCCGAGACCACTCGCGCGCGCGGCAGTCGAATTCATCAACGCCGCCAACGGATTACGGCCAATAGCACGTAAAGGCTACAGCACCGTACTGGTGTTCTGGTTCGGCTGGCCGACATCCGAGGTGCCAGGAATCTACTTCACCGCCTCGCTGCTGGACGTACTGCGCCGCAGCCGCCGTGGCGACTTCGCCGGGCGCAAAGGGAAGGCGGCGCTGGGCTTGACGGCGGCGTCCTGGGCCATCCTGGCGGTGATCCGCTACCGCGGTGTCACCACGCCCGGCCCGGTGCTGGAGGCGGGCCTAAGCGAGCAACTCGGGCCCGACTACGCCAAGGAACTGGAAGCCCTACCAGCGCAACCGACACGTCGCAACGGAATTGGCTCGCGCAATCCGCCTTTCCGCACCACCGTGGCGCGCCGGCGCTATGTCGAAAAGACCAACATCGTGCGCTACGGTCCGCACGGGCGCGCCAACCTGGCCGACATCTGGCGGCGCCGCGACCTGCCGCGTGACGGCAAGGCGCCGGTGCTCGTGCAGGTGCCCGGCGGCGCATGGGTGCTCGGTTGGCGCCGACCGCAGGCGTATCCCTTGATGAGCCACCTGGTTTCGCGCGGCTGGGTGTGCGTATCGCTGAACTATCGGGTTTCTCCGGTGCACACCTGGCCCGACCACATCGTCGACGTCAAACGCGCCCTGTCCTGGGTCAAGGAGAACATCGCGGCCTACGGTGGCGACCCGAACTTCGTCGCGATCAGCGGGGGGTCCGCCGGCGGTCACCTGTCCGCGTTGGCAGCCCTGACTCCCAACGATCCGATGTTTCAGCCTGGCTTCGAAGAAGCCGACACCTCGGTGGTCGCCGCAGTGCCAATCTACGGGCGCTACGACTGGTATTCCACCGACGGTGCGGGCCGTCCCGAGTTCGTCGGGCTGCTCGAAAAGTTCGTCGTGAAAAAGAAATTCAGCACTCACCGCGACGTCTTCCTGGACGCGTCACCGATCCGGCACGTGCACGCTGACGCGCCGCCGTTCTTTGTGCTGCACGGTCACGACGACTCGCTCATTCCGGTCGGCGAAGCGCAGGCGTTCGTCGAGGAACTGCGAAGCGTGTCCAAGGCGCCCGTAGCCTACGCCGACCTGCCCAACGCCCAGCACGCCTTCGACATCTTCGGATCGCCGCGGGCGCATCAAACCGCGGAGGCCGTAGCCCGGTTCTTGTCCTGGGTATACGTGACCAGCCGCCCGCCCTCCGGCGGCTAGCCACGCTAAACCCCAGTCACAGGTGCGCCTACAGGGATTCCGCGGCGCGCTCCAGTTCGGCCAGCGCCGGCTCGATGGCGTCGGCCATCTCGTCGATGTCGTTGGCCACCTCGGGTGTGGTCACGAATCCGAAGTCCAGGTAGTCCTGATACGAGAAGCACGTGATGTTCAATGCCACGTCCATGACCGGTGGCCCAAGTGGCACCAGGGAATCCAGCTTGGCGCCGGCCATGTACAGCGGGAAGGGTGGACCGGGGACATTGGAGACGACCAGGTTGATGGGAGCCCAACTGTGCGACAGCCCGGTGGCCGTGTAGGCGCGGGCGGCCAGCTGTAGCAGGCCGGGCGGCGTGGTTTCGGTCAGCCCCATGATCTGATGCGCCGACAGCGCCTTGGCCATCTCCTTGGCGCTCTGGGTGCTCTCGTGAATGGCCGCCAGGCGCTTGGCGGGGTCTTCGATGTGGGTGGCTAGCGACGCGGTCATCGAGCTGATTTGGTTCCCCACTTGATCCTTCGTCTCGTCGGTACGGGTGGAGACCGGGATCTGAGCGATCAGCGGCTTGGTCGGCAGCTCGTCGCGCTTCTGCAGATAAGCGCTGGCCGCTCCGGCGACCATCGCAAGCACCACGTCGTTGAGCTTGACGCCGAACGCGTCCTTGACCGTCTTGGCCCGGGCCAGCTCCACGCGCGCGCCACTAATCCGCCGGTGCGGCGACACGGCTGCATTGAACCTCGTCTTGGGCGCCTCGAAGTATCGCGGCGGTCTGCTAGCAACACCCAACGCGGCGATCTGCTGACGCACGGTCTGCTCCAACAGTCTGGCTATGCGGAACGGAGTCATGATCCCGACGTTGATGAGAGCACCTATGGC
The DNA here is from genome assembly GCF_900232995.1 of Mycobacterium simulans. Lineage (GTDB taxonomy): Bacteria > Actinomycetota > Actinomycetes > Mycobacteriales > Mycobacteriaceae > Mycobacterium > Mycobacterium simulans. The sequence continues at coordinate 229,003 of NZ_OCVX01000007.1, read as the reverse complement.
GCGCCTTTCCAAGCCCGGGAGCTGGAACCCGACCAGCGATCCCACATTTTCCTCTTGCGGCGGTCGCGGTTCCGGCGTTACGTCCAAAAGGATTTCGCCTAGCCCGGCGCCAGAAACCCCGTCGACGATGGCGTGATGCATTTTGGTCAGGGTCGCGATGCGGCCGCCCTCGACGCCCTCAATGACCCATAGCTCCCATAGCGGGCGGGAACGGTCCAGTTTGTAGGACATCAGCCGGCCCACGAGCTCCTCGACCTCGCGGCGGCCACCGGGCGCGGGAACGCCGATGCGACGGACGTGAAAGTCGACGTCAAGCTCCTGGTCCTCGACGAACCATGGCCGGTCGAGTCCCAACGGGGCGCCGGTGACGCGCCACCGCAACTGCGGCAACTCCGGCAATCTCTCATTGATCAGTTCGCGGAGTCGGTGGAAGCTGTAGTCCGGGGCGTGACTCGGATCGCAAATCGCCAGCGCACCAACGTGCATATGCCAGCCTGCTGTTTCTGCTGACCAAAACGCCGCATCAACGCTTGAGAGCCGCTTCATGCCATGACCGTAGCCCTCGCCTGCCCGCCGGGCCAGGTTATGAGCGAACAATCCCGCCCACGATCTCGGTGTGAAGCGATGGCAGGGGCGGCTATCGTCGGCATGTGCAGGCTGCGCCGCGGGCTTCGTCGGGCTTTTCGGACCGATCGCGGACTCGCGCTGAAAAGCTTGCTATTTCGGCGATACTCGGAGTCATTGTGCTGCTGTTGGGCGGGTGCGATGCGAGTTCGGTGTGGGGATACAACAAGCCACGGGGCTACGACGCGTCGACCCTGAAGTTAGTGTTCTCGATGGACACCGGCCAGTGCCTGAACAGGTTTACCTACAACTCCAAGTTGGCGCCCCCTCATCCGGAAGTTGTGCCCTGTGACAGCCCGAACGCCCAACTGCGCAACGACGGATTTCATGCCAACGCTTCGGGCTGCGTCCGGATCGACTATGAATCGATCACCCGAGACGGCCGGAAGTATTACTGCCTCAAATACCTGGTGCGGGTCGGTTACTGCTACCCGGCGGTGACCGGTTCGGGGACACCACCGGGGGTACTGCTCTACGCACCATTAGCGTGCGACGAATCGCTGCCGTTGCCAAAAGTGGCTGATCTTTCCGCGGGTGAAAACGGCAGGCAGTTTTCCAAATTCGTCGTCACCGATATCAAGACTCCCGGTTCCGGACAACGCTGCGATTCGGCGTCGGTGTCACTGCAGCCGCCCGAAGAAGTCGAAGGGCCCGCGATACCGCCTGCGGTCAGTCAGCTCGTGTGCGTCGCACCGAAATAGGCGTGGGACGCTGCCGTGCCGCGCTAGGCATCTTCCAACAGGTCGGGAGTCACCGCCGATTCCGTGTCGGGGATTCCCTCCACCTTCGCCTTGCGATCAGCCATCGACAGCAAACGCCGAATTCGTCCAGCGACCGCGTCCTTCGTCATCGGCGGGTCGGCAAGCCGGCCGAGTTCCTCCAGGGACGCTTGCCGGTGCTCGACGCGCAGCCTGCCGGCCGACGCCAGATGTTCGGGCACGCTTTCGCCGAGTATCTCCAATGCACGCTCTACCCGAGCGGCCGCCGCAACCGCGGCCCGGGCCGAGCGGCGCAGATTGGCGTCGTCGAAATTGGCAAGCCGGTTGGCGGTGGCTCGCACCTCGCGACGCATCCGGCGTTCTTCCCAGATCAGCCTGGTGTCCTGCGCGCCCATCCGGGTCAGCAACGCGCCGATCGCCTCGCCGTCACGTACCACGACGCGATCCGCGCCACGCACCTCGCGGGCCTTCGCACTTACCCCGAGCCGACGCGCAGCCCCCACCAGGGCCAGCGCCGCCTCGGGACCGGGGCAGCTGACCTCCAATGCCGAGGAACGTCCCGGCTCGGTCAACGACCCGTGCGCCAAAAAGGCTCCGCGCCACGCCGCTTCGGCGTCACCAATGCTGCCGCCGACGACCTGAGCCGGCAGACCGCGCACGGGACGCCCACGCATGTCGAGCAGTCCGGTTTGACGTGCCAGCGCCTCACCGTCATTCGCGACCCGCAGGACGTATCGGGTGTTCTTCCGAATCCCGCTGGCCGACAAGACATGCACCACCGCGTTGTAGCCGTACAGGTCGAAGATGTCCTTGCGCAGCCGCCTCGCGATGCTGCCCAGATCCACCTCGGCTTCCACGACCACGCGCCCGCCCACGATGTGCAGCCCGCCGGCGAACCTCAGCAGGGAGGTGACCTCTGCGCGCCGCGCGCTGACCGATTTGACTACCAGACGGCTCAGCTCGTCCTTCACTTCGGTCGTCATCGCCACGCGTCGTCACCCCTCGGTCGTCCATCGTCGATCGGTACCTCAGCTGTGGCCGTCGTCGAAGCCGCTGCCGGGCCTTTCTCACTAGTCAGGTCACGCGCCCGCACCCCATCCAGGACGGCCGCCAGCTTGCCCGGGTCATGTAAAGGTGTACCAGGTCTGGCCACGTCGGCGAAGTGGACCTCTGCCTGTAGCAGGGTTGCGGTCCGGCGCAGCTGCTCGCGCTCCCGATCGCTCGGCACTCGTTCGGCGTCGATGATGATCTCGTCCACGGTGAATCCGGGCGCGTGCTGGGCCAGCACGTGTAGATGGCGCTCCACCGAGAAACCGGCCGTCTCCCCCGGCTCGGCCACCAGATTGAGCACCAGGGCACGGCGGGCCGTCGTGGTCCGCAACGCTGTCGCCAGACCCGGCACCAGCACGTGCGGAATCACGCTGGTAAACCACGACCCGGGCCCCAACACCACCAGGTCGGCGGCCATGATGGCGTCGACAGCTTGGCGGGTAGCCGGTGGGTCGGCGGGCAGCAAGCGCACCCGTCGCACCTTTCCAGGTGTGGTGGCGATCGCCACCTGACCGCGGATCAACCGGAACATTCGCGGGTCAGACTCCAGCCCGGAGACGTCGGCCTCGATTTGCAGCGCGATCGGGCACATCGGCAGCACCCTGCCCTTGACGCCGAGGATGCGCCCGAGTTCGTCGAGGGCGGCGACGGGGTCGGCGAGCACCTCGTTGAGGCCGGCGAGGATCAAGTTCCCGATCGGATGTCCGGCAAGCGCGCCGTTGCCGCCGAATCGGTGTTGCAGGATGGTCGCCCACAACCGGCCATACGGGCTGTCGGATGCCAGCGCCGCCAAGGCCATTCGCAAATCACCTGGCGGCACCACGTCCAGTTCGCTGCGTAGCCGGCCCGACGATCCGCCGTCGTCGGCGACGGTCACCACAGCGGTGACGTAGGGAGTCAGCCGGCGAGCCGCCGACAGCGTCGCGTATAGGCCGTGTCCGCCGCCCAGCGCAACGATGTTGTGACTTGCGGGTTGGCTCAGCGCGTCGGTCATTCGCGACCCAGGTCCCGGTGTAGTACCCGCACCGCCAGTTTCAGATCCGACCGCAGCAGTCCCATCAATGCCTCCGCGATCGCGACGCTGCGGTGCTTACCACCTGTGCAGCCGATGGCGACCGTCATGTACCGCTTTCCCTCCCGGCGATAGCCGTCGACAACCAGGGATAGCAATCGATGGTAAGTCTGCAGAAATTCGGCCGCGCCCGGCTGGCCGAGCACATAGTCCCGCACCGCGGCGTGTTGGCCGGTCAGTGGCCGCAACTCGTCCACCCAGTGCGGGTTCGGCAGGAACCGAACGTCCATCACCATGTCGGCGTCCATCGGCAGTCCATACTTGAAGCCGAACGACTCGACCGTGACACTAGTGGTCGCGCCGCCGCTGTTGCCGAATGCGCGCTCGATGCTCTCCCTCAACCCGCGTACGGACAGCGCCGACGTGTCGATGATCAGGTCGGCGGTGGCGCGAACCGGAGCCAGCATCCGGCGTTCGGCGGCAATGCCCTCGGCCAGGGTCTGCTCGCCCTGCAGCGGATGGCTCCGGCGGTTTTGTTCGTATCGGCGCACCAACATGTCGTCCGAGGCCTCCATGAACACCACGCGGGGGGTGATGTTACGAGTTGCCAGTTCGGTGCGCACCGAGTCGAGGTCGCCGGTGAATCCGCGCGACCGCACGTCCATCACCACCGCCAGTTGGGTGATGCGTGATCCGGCTGCCAACCCGAGGTCCACCATGCGGGTGATCAGCTGGGGAGGCAGATTGTCGGCCACATACCAGCCGAGGTCTTCGAGCACTTTGGCCGCCGTGCCGCGCCCGGCCCCCGATAAACCGGTGACCAGTACGACGTCGATGCCGGCCGATGCGTCGGCGTTGGTCATGCCGTGCCTCCCGCGCCGCCAGACGCTGCGGGCTCGTCCGGTCTCAGTGCCTCGAGGACGGCCGCGGCCGTGGCTACGCCGATGCCCGGGACGGCGGTGATCTGGTCGACGGTGGCCTCCTTGAGGCGGGCTATCGATCCGAAATGGGTGACTAACGCTTTGCGCCGATGCTCGCCCAAGCCCGGCACCGAGTCCAGCGCCGATGCCGTCATCCGCTTGGATCGCTTGCTGCGATGGTAGGTGATGGCGAATCGGTGCGCCTCGTCGCGCACCCGCTGCAACAGGTAGAGTCCCTCGCTGTTGCGCGGCATGATGATTGGATCCGGCTCCGACGGCACCCATACCTCTTCGAGCCGCTTGGCCAGGCCGATCACCGCGACATCGGTGATACCGAGATCCTCGAGCACGGCGCTGGCCGCGTTGACTTGCGGTGCGCCGCCGTCGACCACGTACAGGTTGGGCGGGTAGGCGAACCGGCGCGATTTACCTTCCGGAGAAAGCAGATTCGGATCGTTCTGGTCGTGTAGGTGACGTAGGAACCGGCGCCGGGTGACCTCGGCGATGGAGGCCACGTCGTTGGATTGCCCGTGTCCGGCCGCGTCCCGGATGCCGAAGTGGCGGTAGTCAGACTTGCGCGGCAGGCCGTCCTCGAAGACCACCAACGAGCCCACCACGTCGGTGCCCTGCACGTGGCTGACGTCAACGCACTCGATCCGTAGTGGCGCATCGGCCAGGCCCAGTGCATCCTGAATGTTCTGCAGCGCAGCGGATCTGGCGTTGAAGTCGCCGGCGCGCTTCAACTTGTGTTGCTGCAGTGCTTCTTTCGCGTTGCGCTGCACCGTTTCAGCGAGCGCCCGCTTATCCCCGCGGCGCGGTACCCGCAGCGCGACGCGGGATCCGCGCAGGGCGGACAGCCAGCTGGCCAGTTCGTCGCTATTGGACGGCAGACATGGCACCAGCACCTCGCGCGGAACGGGGTTGACGGATTCGTCGGCTGAGCCGTCGAGTTCGGCCTGCTCACCATAGAACTGGGTCAGGAACTGTTCGACCAACTGTTCCTCACCGGAATCTCCTGTGTCTCCGGGCTTTTCGACAATCCAGCCACGCTGGCCACGAACCCGGCCGCCGCGGACATGGAACACCTGCACCGCCGCTTCCAGTTCGTCGTCGGCAAACGCCACCACGTCGGCGTCGGTGCCGTCGCCGAGCACCACGGCCTGCTTTTCCATGGCCCGCTTCAGCGCGGCCAAGTCGTCCCGGAGCCGCGCGGCCCGCTCAAAGTCGAGTTCCTCGGCCGCAGCATTCATCCGCTGTTCCAACTCGCGGGCAAAGCGGTCGGTCTTGCCGGAGAGGAAGTCGCAGAAGTCCGTCACGATCTGGCGATGCTGCTCGGCGCTGACCCGGCCGACGCACGGGGCCGAGCATTTGTCGATGTAGCCAAGCAGACACGGACGGTCTATCTGCTTGTGCCGCTTGAAAACTCCAACTGAGCAGGTTCGCGCCGGGAACACCCGGGTGAGCAGGTCCAGCGTTTCGCGGATTGCCCACGCGTGCGAGTACGGCCCGAAATACCGGACACCCTTGCGTCGTGGGCCGCGATAGACCATCAGCCGGGGGAACTCCTCGTTGAGGGTGACGGCCAGCACCGGATACGACTTGTCGTCGCGGTAGCGGACATTGAACCGCGGGTCGAACTCCTTGATCCAGTTATATTCCAGCTGCAGCGCTTCGACCTCGGTGTTGACCACCGTCCACTCGACCTTGGCCGCGGTGGTCACCATCTGGCGGGTCCGTGGGTGCAGGCTGGCAACGTCGGCGAAGTATGACGTCAGCCTGCTGCGCAGGCTCTTGGCCTTGCCGACGTAGATGACGCGGCCATGCAGATCGCGGAATCGGTACACGCCCGGCTCGACCGGGATGGACCCGGGCGCGGGGCGATACGTCGCGGGATCTGGCACGCATTCCAGGCTAGTGGTCGCTAGCCAAGCCGTAGCTACAGGTCCAATTCAGATTGGGTCATCGTCCACGCCAGGACGCCATCTACGTGATGACGAAGCCACCGAGCTCGTGTGGGTTCAACGAATTGCCGCAGACGTCAACTGATTCGGCGTACAGCGCCGGACCGTCGAACTGATACGCCGACTCGGCGAAGTCCGAGGAAACGTGCCTGACATCAAGTCACCGATCACGGCCTGCACTGCTGGTTCGACTATCTGGCCGTCGATGTGACAACCTCATGGCGATGTCTGAAGTTCGGGGTCATCACTGCTTGGTGTGGAGGGCACGAAGTGGAGTTCAATTGTGCACTAAACCCAGACCTGCAGTGCGCCGCTAGAGTCTTCCTGGTGGGCCGGTCGCTCCGGAGCACCTGGTCACGAAGATAGCGAATCGGGGCTACGTCGAACGGCGGTGGCGCGCACCATGACTCAAATTTGACGCGAGGTTCTGCTCTGGCTGTCTGTATTGCTCTCTAGTCACGTCTGCAACACTGGCCTGTGCCGGAGGCTATGGTCGCGCTGCCCACCTCCGCGCGACAACGCGGTTTCTGCAGGTCAACGCCACCTCGAAACCCGCGCGGCCACTACAAACGTGGCAACGACACCGCAGCTCAGGCTGTTGTCGCTAAGAGCCGGGCGCATCGGGTGTCCACCGGGGCAGCGACACATGTGACTGTTGTGACGGTGCGATGTGCCCGATCTATGGTGCGCACCGCTTTGAGCCAAGACACGTCTAACGTCTGGCGGCAAAAACGCAACAACACCACGAGGTCGCCATTCCGCGTCGCGGTTCACGCAGTGCAACCATCCGCCAATTCGCCCGACCCGTCGACCGCCATTGCAAACAGTAACCTCAATAAGAGTTAAATTACGCCGGACTGCCGCTGCTGCTCCTGGCCTTGCCGATGTAGACGACCCGCCCCGGGATCTGGCGCGCGTATCCAGGCTAGCGGGCGCTCGAAAGGCGCCTACAAACACGGCGCTCGTTGGGATCGGGTGGCAGGTCCGGTCACGGAATGCGATCCCACTCCTCGCCGGGTCCATCGAGGCCGCAATTGAGGTGGTTCACCTCAGTTCCCGGGTTCGGCGCGCCGAAGCCAGCATTCAGGCAGCCAGCGAGGACGGTCGAGATCTGGCCGTTGGGCTGGTCACTCCAACGCTGGCCGAGCCCACCGTTACAGGGCACCAGGGTCACCGGCCACTCGCTCAGTACGTCGACTGCCAAGCAGTTGCCGGGAAAGGCCACGCTCTCGATCTGCCCGGGGGAGTTGAAATTCCAGCGCTGCGTTGGCGACCCGTCGCAGGGGTTGATCACGGCCGGCGCATTGAAGTTCCCACTCGGGCCGTCCAGGCAAACATCGCCTAATCGGCTCTTCAGCTGGACCGGGCCGTCGGCGCTGGCCACACCGGCGCTGAGCAGCCCGATACCGAACACTGCGCCGACTGCGACAAGGGCCCGGCAAATACCGCCCATCAACCGCGACCCAGGCATTTCAGCTGCACTGACGAGAAGTGCCCCAGCGAGCCCGGTCACGGAACGGTATCCCACTCTTGGTCGGGTGCACCGGGGGCACAGAGGCGGGTGGACACCCAAGTCCCAGGGTCCGGGCCGCCGAGAACGGTGAGGCAGTTACTACCAAGATTGCTGACCAAGCCATCGGGCTGGACGGTCCAGTGCTGGCTGATCCCATTCACGCAGGGCTGCACAAATGCGTACAACATATTGCCGATATTCACGCAGTCCCCGGGGCGGGCCGCGCTCTCGATCTCCTGGTCAGGGTTGAGATTCCAGCGCTGGAAATCCGACCCATTGCAGGGGTTGATCACCAGCGCGGTGAACCAGCCCGCACTCGGGGCTTCCAGACAAACATCGCCTAATCGGCTCTTCAACTGGACCGGGCCGTCGGCATTGGCTACACCAGCGCTGAGCACCGCAACACCTAGCACTACGCCGACTACGACAAGGATCCGCCGAACACTGTGCATCAACCGTGATTCATGCATTTCAATTGCAGCCTCTCTTGGTTCAACTCACCCCCCAAAAGCGGCGCAGTCAACACCGAGAGCACCACCGCCGCAGACAATTTGCCACGGATATACGCATTTCTCTACCACAGCCTGCACAAACCTTCTATCGCTGGCGATATGTTCCCATCACATCGTCAGGTTCGGGCGTCGATTTGCGCCTTCCTCTTCGCCGCCCATTCGGCCATGGGGAATCCCGGCTTGCTGTCGCAGGCCGATATCAGCAGAGCCACCTGTGGAACTACCGCCAAGCCGTGGTTACACGTCCAATTCGGATGAGTCATCGTCCACGACAGAACGCCATCTTCCGTGATCGCGGAGCCAGACCACATCGTGCGGGTTCAACGAATTGCCATAGACGTCAGCCGATTCGGCGTATAGCGCCAGCCCGTCGACCCGGTACACTGCCGCGCCGAAGTCCGAGGAAACGTGCCTGACATCAATTCACCGATCACGGCCTGCACTACCGGTTCGACTATCCGGCCGTCGGTGTGACAACCTCATGTGGCGATGTCTGGAGTTCGGGGTCATCACGGTTTGTGTGGAGGGCCGAAGTGGCAAGTGGCAGTGAGACGTTGGATGTGGTTGCGGGAGCGTTGCGGGCCGCGTCGGGGATCGTCGGCGGGCATGCGGAGCAGGTGGCGTCGTCGGTGGGGAGTTTGAGCGGGTCGCTGGAGTTGTCGGGTGTGGCCGCTGCGGCGATGCATGCCGGGTTGGGTGAGTATTGCGGCGCATTCGGCCAGCGACTTTGGTCGGTATCGGCGGCGCTGGTGGTGGCGTCCGGGGGGTTTGCGGCGATGGAGGAAGCCAATAGCGCGGCGCTGGCGTCGGTCGACTCCGTTCCGGTGCCTTAGCTGTGGGGGCCGTCGAGGGGCCGCTGACACGATCGCGTATCGAGGCATTTGATCAGACCGCCGACATGTTGACCGCTGCCGCGGCGCAATGGCGGGCGCGGGCAGCGCTGCTGGAGCGCGCCGCAAACGCCTACCTCGACCAAATGAACAGCCCCAGTGGGACCGAATGGCCGGGGGCAGGCCGCCGGATCGGCCGTGCAGATGGCCCACGCCGACAAGACGGCAGTGATCGGCGCTGTCGATCACGCGCAGCAAATGGCTGATGTCGCCAAGCGGGGCGGCGACGCCCTACGCGGCGCCCGTGAGGAGGTGCTAGAGGCCATCGCTGAAGCCGAGATCGACGGCTTTCGTGTGGGTGAGGATTTGTCGGTCACCGACAACCGCTCACACAACTCGCCCGCCGAGCGGGTTGTCCGCCAACAAACGGCGCAGACGCATCGCAGCTTCATCGCTCACCGGGCGGTGCGGCTGCAAGACACCAACGAAACCATCGCCACCAGGCTGCACGCCGGGGCCGCGCAGATGGCGGGCATGGCGCCCGCGCATTGGCGCCAGCCCGTCACCGAATTCGCCGGGCCCGTCCCCGCCTGCACCGACGCGACCGCACCCGCGCACACCACGATCGACAGCCGCAGGGGCGCCATCCACGCCGTCGACAGCCACTGGAAACAAGACCCGCAATTACCCGCGCCGGACGACCCGAAAGATATGACCGAAGCGCAAGCCCGCGCAGCATGGGAGGCTGTCAACGCTGACATTGCCCGCTATAACGCTCGATGTGGACGCACCTTCGTCCTGCCGAACGAACAGGCAGCCTACGACGCCTGCATGGCCGGTAGGGGCCCTCTCCTTGAGAGGCAAGCCGCGATCCGAGCCCGCCTAACGGACCTGGGCATACCGGTTGAAGCTGAGCTCCCTCCCGCTCCCGATCCCGCGGGCGAACCTCAGGGCCGAGGTTTACCTCCAGACGGTGTTACCCCTCCTGTCGAAGGATCCCTGACGGTAGGGCCGCCGAGCCGCCCTGGCGAACAGGCTCGCGGCGGTCAAAGTCTCTGGGACCAAAACGGTGGCGAATGGCGCTACTACGCCGGTGATAAGTGGCACCATCCACATTGGGATTACAATCCTCACAATACGCCAAATTCTCGATGGGATAACATTCCCATAGGCGATCTCCCATACTTGAAGGAGGGGCCATGAGTGTTTTTCGTGTCAATTTTTTTCCCGATTTCAAATGGAGCGATGTAGTTCTAGCAGCCGCTGATCGGGAGGGACTTCGCATTTTTCAGTCCGCTGTGCGATTGGCACGGGAAAACGGTAATGCGACTTTCGAAGTTGACGGAATTCAGCATCGAATAGTGCGACAAAGCGGGGCGGCTGACATCGAACTGGGGTCGCAAACCGTTGCGTGGCGATTCGACGACGCTAAACTCGCAGAGATCCTCGATATGATAGTCCCACTGATTGATATTGCAGGACCGGGTCATCAATATGTTGATGACTTAAATAGTCCTGCACCCACGCTCCTCATATCTGTTGATGAATATGTCTGACCTCTGGCGGTGAAACGCAACATGCAGTATCCGACCAGTTGGTGAACAGATGGCTGCGCCGACAGCCTGTCAGGTTCGGGCGTCGATTTGCGCTTTCCTCTTGGCCGCCCATTCGGCCATGGGGAATCCCGGCTTGCTGTCGCAGGCCGATATCAGCAGAGCCACCTGTGGGACTACCGCCAAGCCGTAGTTACAGGTCCAACTCGGATGAGTCATCGTCCACGACAGGACGCCATCTTCCGTGATGGCGAAGCCGCCGAGCTGCATTGGCGCAAATGCGCCGCTCGGACTCACCGGAGTGGCCTCCCCGTGGCAGCGGGATACTGCACGGAATCCATTCCAGACGACATCGTGTGGATTCAACGAATTGTTGTAGACGTCAACCGATTCGGCGTACAGCGCGGAGCCGTCGACCCGGTATGCCGACTCGGCGAAGTCCGAGGAGCCGGGCGGCCGAAGCGGCGACCCCCTAAAGAGAAGAGCCGCAGAGCATTCGGGTGGACGGGCGCTGGTGAAGTAATTGTCGCCCACCTTCATCGCGACCGCTGGTCCGAGCGGTGTGCGGTCTCCGTCGTGCAGAAGCAGGTCGCGGGCCAAAATCGGCGCGGGCGACCGGCCAGCGGCCCGAACCGCCCGGCCCGTTACCGATGCGGTGCAGGCGACCAACATCACCGCGGCGACGACCAAAGCGACCGCCGCGCAACTACGCCGAAGGCCTGCCATTGGATGATGATATGAGGTCCGGTCGATACCGGGCTAGCAACGAGCGCACGGCGTCCATGGCCGCCACCGCGCGTTCCTTGTCGACGGCCTGAATCGCCATCACAGGGATGTACTCGTCGTCGGGCAAATCGATTCGCGCCCACCGGCTACCGCCGGGAAACGACACACCGACCACCTCAGACCACGGAACTAGCTTGTTGCCCAACAGGTTACGCACCGCAAGGCCGGAGGAACCCACCCGTAGTCGCGGCCGCGTGAACAACAACACAGCGCCGGCGATGACCAGCCCCAGAACACCCATCGCCACCTGATCGGCGGTCTGGAAGACCACTCCGCTGGACCCGACCTTGAGCAGAATTCCCACCACAATGTGCACAGCAGCGATGACAAATGCTGCGGCGTAAGCGAATAACGGTGTCAGGCGGGGACGCAGTTCAACATCCCAATCGGGCGAGGTGTTCACAACTGTTGCGCACGCAGATCGCGGAGGGTCAAGGCGGTGGCCAGGGCAGCCGCGGTGGCTTGGGCGCCCTTGTCTTCGGCCGACGTCGAAAGCCCAGCGCGGTCCAGCGCCTGCTCCTCGGTGTTGGTGGTCAACACCCCATTGCCCACCGGCGTGGAAGTATCCAACGACACCCTGGTCAATCCCTGGGTCACCACATCACACACATAGTCGAAATGCGGTGTCTCACCACGGATCACCACCCCCAACGCCACCACGGCGTCATGGTTGCGGGCCAACTCCTGCACCACCACCGGAATCTCGATCGCACCCAGCACCCGCACCACCGTCGGGCTGCCGACGCCCGAATCGGCCGCCACCCTAAGTGCACCATCGAGCAGCGCGTCACAAATCTTGGTGTGCCACGTGCTGGCGACGATCGCCACCCGCAGACCCGACGCATCCAGTGCCGGCATCGCCGGCACACCTGCCCCGCCGCTCATCTGCGCCGCTCCTCTCCCCCGCAAGCGGGAGGTACCCCCACATCGCCATTTGTATCGTCGCCGGTGGTCATAAAACACCACCACTCATAGGGCACCACCGAATTCGCCTGGCAGCGCACCGGAGTCGTGGAATTCGTCCAGACCGATCAAGTCATGGCCCATCCGGTCGCGCTTGGTCATCAGATAGCGGATGTTGTCCGCATTGGCCCGCACCGGCAGCGGCACCCGCTCAATGATGTGCAAGCCGTACCCGTCCAGCCCCACCCGCTTGGCCGGGTTGTTGGTCAGCAGCCGCATCGAATGCACACCAAGATCGACCAAAATCTGGGCACCAATCCCGTAATCACGGGCATCGGCGGGCAACCCGAGCTTGAGGTTCGCGTCGACGGTGTCATCCCCGGCGTCCTGCAGCTGATAGGCCTGCAACTTATGCAACAGCCCAATCCCGCGGCCCTCATGACCGCGCATGTAGAGCACCACACCGCGGCCCTCGCGGGCCACCATCGCCATCGCCGCATCCAGCTGCGGCCCACAATCGCAGCGGCGCGACCCGAACACGTCGCCGGTCAAGCACTCCGAGTGCACCCGCACCAACACGTCATCGCCGTCGGCGTGCGGCCCAGCGATCTCACCGCGCACCAGCGCCACATGCTCGACGTCCTCGTAGATGCTGGTATAGCCGATCGCGCGGAACTCCCCATGGCGAGTCGGGATCCGCGCCTCGGCACCCCGCTCAATGTGTTTTTCGTGCTTGCGCCGCCATGAAATCAAGTCGGCAATGGTGATCATGGCCAGCCCGTGCTCATCGGCAAAGACCCGCAACTCATCGGTCTGGGCCATCGAACCCTCGTCTTTTTGGCTGACGATCTCACAGATCGCCCCCGCGGGTTGCAGCCCCGCCATGCGGGCCAGATCGACGGCCGGTGCTGCTCCGTTGGGCAGCGGGATGGGTGCGGGGGCGCCGGCTGGTGGTGCTGGCAAACCGGGGTTGGTCTCGGCTACCGAACCCGCCGACGAGGATGATCGCGAAGACGGTGGCGAGCTACAACCTGGTGAGCGCCTGACCTAACAGCATCCGACCGCAAACCGAACCACCCCGGGTTGCTAGTCAACGACCGGTAGCGACGCTTCCTGCGTCTCCCTTTAGCCCACGGTCTCCTACGCTTGCGCTGTTACTTGATCCTGAAGGAGGGATGCTGTGACCAGCCCCGACATGGCCACAATCTTGCGGCAAATGAAAGTCCCGGAGCAGATGACCGGCAGCAAGGCGCTGCGTGACTTCTTGCTCATCCATGTCGACGACGATGAGTCGCTGGCGAAGCCCGAACGGCTCAAGCAGTTGAATGGGCTGCTCATCCTTTCGCACCTAGAGGTCGTCAACGCCCTCGGGGCCCTGGAAGAGAGAGCCACCGAGGAGCACCTCCAGAAGTTCCGGAACGACATCAAGAAATACCGAAAGCGCAGATGGTTCTAAGGCAGTGAGGCAGGGACCTCGTCGTAACCTGAGCTGTGCGGTGGATCGTCGATGGCATGAACGTGATCGGGAGTCGTCCGGACGGGTGGTGGCGGGATCGGCACCGGGCGATGGTCGCGTTGGTCGAAATGCTGGAGCGCTGGGCTGCCGCCAATAAAGACGCTGTCCGGGTGATGGTGGTTTTCGAGCGGCCGCCATCAACCACCATCCGCTCCTCGGTGATCGAAGTAGCGCACGCGCCCAAGGCGGCCGCCAACTCTGCCGATGACGAGATCGTCCGGCTGGTGCAAGCCGACGGCCAACCGCAGGAAATCCGCGTCGTGACATCGGACAAGGCGTTGGCCGACCGGGTACGAAGCTTGGGCGCATCCGTCTACCGGGCCGAAGGTTTTCGCGACCTCATCGACCCACGTGGCGTCAAACCCGGTCAGCGGCCGGATCAACTCGGGCCCGCTTAGCCCGGCTGCGTCTTGACGTCGAACGACGGATTGCGCCGCTACCGATCAGCAGATCGCCGACGAACTCGTCATGTGGGCGGGCACCGTCAAGTGGCAACTGCATTTTGCAGACCGCGCGGAAGAAGAACGCTACGGGGTCACACCGGAACAGATCGTGAAGTCCGGTGTCTAGGCCCAGCTCAGGCCCGCTGGGTACCAAGAGGCGCTGCTAGAGATCGTCGAGCGCGGACGCGATCAGGCGAGCCGCATCGGCGAGCAATGAAGATCCACATCGACACCAACCTGCTGATCCAGGAACCACGCTGGGAACTTCTTCCGCCTGGGACCCACGAGCTCTTTGTCTCCGCCATCGCATTCGCCGAATTCAGCGAAGGCACAGCGCATCCTGACTCGGAAATCGCAGCTCGTGCCCGCTTTGACCTTATTCAGCTCCGCAACGCCTACGGGAAGGGGCTGCCTTTTGCTCAACGAGAAGCCGATGTCTACCGCGAATTGTGCGCGACGGTCGCCATCGCCGGACGAGTACCTAGCGGCCGGCGGCGAATCGACCTCATGATCGCGGCGGTGGCGGTCGCTGATAACGCAGCCCTGGCTACCCGAAACGTCGGCGACTTCGACGGGCTCCAGACGATGCTGACGGTGATAGAGCTGTGAACTTGATATGGCTTCCCTTCGCGAGTGAGCCCGGCGAATTTAGTCGGCCGTCGCGATGACTGCGGGGGTTAGCCCGGCGCTGCAGGAAGTCTGTCAGTCAGAATCGGAGATGCCCCGCAGGCCGCCGACACCTACGTGTTGTGCGCCGGCTCCGCAGGCCAGATTCATGGCAGCATCGCCTTCACCTGGAAGCACAACTTGCACTTGTACTTTCTTCGTGCCAAGACGACCGAGACACTATTCGGCAGCAGCACCCACCATCGTGCTCCGCTCGCCGGCCGGGTGGACCTGTAGTCCCCCGGCGCATGCCGATTCTGCGAATGTCGGCTGTCGGCATTATTGTTAAATTCCGAAAATTGTCAAAATGGTCGACAGGCGGATGTCAAATTACTTTACAATTGCATCGCGTTGATCGTCGTCGATAACCAAAAGTATTGTGTAGCAGCATATTACGATGCCGTTCGTGACGTGACAGATTGACGCCAAGGCATCGTAGGAATTTTTCTCAATAGCTATTGGCGGGAGATTATAGGGGCGATAATATTTCGGCGCTGCGCGCAATAGTAACCGGACGATGAAAGGACCAATCGATGAATGCCAACCGCAGGAAGCTGACCGTTCGCGTGGTGCTAGGCGCGATATTGGCCGCCGCGGCTGCGGCGACATTAGCCGGCTGCCCCGTTAACGCACAAGGGGGCGAATACGGCCCGCGCGCGTCGGGCACAGTGGTCGGGTTGCCGGCCACGCTTTAACGGAGCCTAACGAAGCTATCCGCCCAACGCCGCAAGCGCGGCATCGTAATTGGGTTCTTGCGCGATCTCTGGCACCAATTCGGTGTAGGCGACGTTCCCGTCGGCACCTATCACGACGACGGCTCGAGCGAGCAGGCCGGCCATCGGACCGTCGGCGATGGTGACGCCGTAGTTCTCGCCGAAGTTATCCCGGAATGCCGACGCGGTCGCTACGTTCTCGATGCCCTCGGCGCCGCAGAACCGCTTCTGCGCGAACGGCAGGTCCTTGGAGACACACAGAACAGAAACACCGCTTGCGGAGGCGCGTTCGTTGAAGGTCCGCACACTGCTGGCGCACACCGGCGTGTCCACAGACGGAAAGATGTTGAGCAACACCGGCTTGCCGCGGAACTGCTCGTTACAGACTGGTCCTAGATCCGCGCCGGTCAGGTTGAAGTTAGGTGCCGAGGATCCGACGGCGGGTAGCTCGCCGACGGTGTTGATCGCATTTCCACGCAGGGTTATCTGTGCCATGGGCACAGTCTGCCAAGGCCAGTTGGACCCCGTTCGGTCGGGCTGCGTAAGGGCCCATGTCCTAATTTGTGGGGTGCGTGTCGTAGACGACATACGGCCGCATGGCCAACACTGGGTCCATGGCTCGCAAGGTGGTCATTGTCGGCTACCCGATCGTGCAGGCGCTCGACGTGGTGGGGCCGTACGAGGTATTCACCGCCGCATCGCTGTTGACCAGCGGCGGATACGACGTGGTTGTGGGCTCAATCGACGGCCAACCCATCACCACCGCAACCGGCCTGGCATTCGTGTCGACGCCGCTGCCACGCCCGAGCGAGCCAGTTGACACGGTCGTGGTGCCCGGCGGTGCAGGTGTCGATGCCGCACGAACCAACCCACAGCTCATGGAGTGGATCAGGACGGCCTCCGGCACCGCCCGCCGCGTGGTCTCCGTCTGCACGGGCGCATTTCTCGCTGCCGAAGCGGGGCTGCTGGACGGCCGCCGTGCCACCACGCACTGGGCATTTGCCGAGCGGCTGGCCCGCGAGTTCCCCGCCGTCGCGGTCGATGCCGACCCTATTTTCGTTCGTAGCTCGGAGACGATATGGACCGCCGCGGGCGTCACCGCGGGAATCGACCTCGCGCTGTCACTTGTCGAGGATGACCACGGCACGGAAGTCGCCCAAACCGTGGCGCGCTGGCTTGTGCTCTACTTGCGCCGCCCGGGCGGGCAGACTCAGTTCGCTGCCCCGGTATGGATGCCGCGAGCCAAACGGACCTCGATCCGCCAGGTTCAGGAAGCTATCGAAGCTCATCCCGGCGGCTCGCACAGCATTGACGATCTGGCCCAACGTGCGGCGATGAGTCCACGCCACTTCACCCGAGTGTTCACCGACGAAGTCGGTGAGGCGCCCGGCCAATACGTCGAACGCATCCGCACCGAAGCCGCGCGCCGACAATTGGAGGAGACCGACGACACCATGGTGGCAATCGCCGCCCGTTGCGGCTTCGGCACGGCGGAAACCATGCGGCGCAACTTTATTCGTCGTATCGGTATCCCGCCAGATCAGTACCGCAAAGCGTTCGCCTAACCAGTAAGGAGATACCGATGACCCAGTTCGCGTTCGTGGCGTACCCAGGCTTCACCGCTCTGGACATGATCGGCCCTTACGAGGTGCTGCGACAGCTGCCGCACGCCGAGGTGAGGTTTGTGTGGCACGAAGCCGGGCCGATCACTGCCGACTCGGGCGTGCTGGTGCTCGGCGCTACGCACTCGCTGGCCGAAACACCTTCGCCCGATGTCGTTCTCGTGCCCGGGGGCCCGTCCACTCCGGTGCACGCACGCGACGAGAAGCTGCTGGACTGGTTGCGTCAGGCCCACCAGACAGCTACCTGGACGACGTCGGTGTGTTCGGGTTCGGTCATTCTGGCGGCGGCCGGTCTGCTCAAGGACCGGCGGGCGACGTCGCACTGGCTGACCATTCCTGCGCTGAAGGCCTTCGGCGCTGTCCCCGTCGCCGACGAACGGATTGTCCACCAGCACAACATCGTTACCAGTGCGGGCGTATCGGCGGGACTTGACCTCGCGCTGTGGCTGGCCGGCGAGATGGGCGGGGAAGATCGCGCGAAGGCAATCCAGCTCGCGATCGAATACGATCCCCAGCCACCGTTCGACTGCGGCCACATGTCAAAGGCGTCGGCCACTACGAAAGCCGCTGCGACGGCCCTGCTGTCCAAGGACAGCGTCAAGCCGGCGAACCTCAAGGCCACCACGTTGCTCGCGTGGGAGCAGGCGCTAAACGCGGCGCGGTCGCGTCGGCGCCGGCGACATCGAGTGGGTTCGTCCGCCTAAGGCTGCGACCCCTTGGGCTGCAAGAACGTGTCCGAAGCGAACCGGCCGCCGGCCTCCAGCCAGGCGCCGACAGCGCCCGGAGCGTCACGGCTGGGGTTGTAAATGTCTTCCTCGCTGGAGAACAGCCCGTCTCCGGCGTAGACGAGTCGAGTCCAGTTCGGAAACCAGAACGGCTCACCGTCGGGGTCTGTCGGGTGGTCGAGCAGATTCTTGATCATCAGGACGACCGCGTCATTGTCTACGTCGTATGCGATCCAGTCAGACGGAAAACGCATGTGCGGGAAGGGTGCCATGACCGCGACGATCCACTCACGCACCTCCTCACGCCCGCGAAATACCCCATAGTGGTGCTCGGTGTAGACCACATCCTCAGTGAATAGATCTGCAAAGGGCCGCCAGTCACCTGAGGCGGAGCATCCTTCGACGACCGTTGTGTAGTGCCTGATTGCTTTGTCGATCTCGGCTTTGGAGAACTTGCCCATACCGGACACACTAGAACTATGAGCGTCTTGGACTTGTTCGACTTGCATGGTAAGACGGCCCTGATAACCGGGGCGTCCACCGGCATCGGCAAGAAGGTGGCCCTGGCCTACGTCCAAGCCGGGGCTCAAGTAGCCGTTGCCGCAAGGCATTTCGATTCCTTGGAGAAGGTCGCAGCCGATATCGCCGCTGCCGGCGGCACGGCCGTGCCAATCCGTTGCGACGTGACCCAGCAAGATCAGGTCACCAGTATGGTCGACCAGGTGACCGCCCAGCTGGGTGGGATCGATATCGCGGTCTGCAACGCCGGCCTCGTGGATGTCACTCCGATGCTGGACATGTCGTTGGAAGAGTTTCAGCGGATCCAAGACACCAATGTGACCGGCGTATTCCTCACCGCCCAGACAGCGGCCAGGGCGATGGTCAAGCAGGGTCGGGGCGGGGCCATCATTACCACCGCGTCGATGTCGGGGCACATCATCAACATCCCGCAACAGGTGAGCCACTACTGCACCTCCAAGGCGGCGGTCATTCACCTGACCAAGGCAATGGCCGTGGAGTTGGCTCCGCACAACATCCGGGTGAACAGTGTCAGTCCGGGCTATATCCTCACCGAGCTCGTCGAGCCGCTAGCGGAGTACCACGCGCTGTGGGAGCCCAAGATTCCGCTCGGCCGCATCGGCCGGCCCGACGAACTCACCGGCCTGTACCTCTACTTGGCCAGCGAGGCGTCCAGCTACATGACCGGTTCCGACATTGTGATCGACGGTGGATACACCTGCACCTGAGACCAGCTTCCGCTGTGCGGCTTGCGGCGAGATCGCGGGACGCGTCCGGCTCGTGAAATCTGTTCAACGGGTTCCCGATCCGTCTTCGCCGGCCCTTACAGCTTTGGCCGAATTGGATGCCGCAGTCCGTCCCGCGGGCCAAGCCGCGCTGGTGGTGGAGACCTTCTTTGGGGTAACCAGCCGGCCCGTCTCGGTCGAGCGCGTCGACCCTGTGGCCGAAGCGATCGCGGGAGCCGATGCATCGGCGCTGTATCGCATCGGGTACAGCTATGCGCCCTTCTGCTGCCCAGATTGCGCAGCGTCCTATTGCGGAGATCATTGGAACTGGCGAACTTTCGAAGACGATCCCCATAGCGGTGTCGAGGGCGATTGCCTGCAGGGGCATTTCCATGTGCTGGGCTACTGAACCAGACACGGCCGACCGAAACGGGTTCGCACGCCTGGTGAAAACAACGCACGCAAGCGGTCGCCCGCGGGTTGCACGCCACTCGCGTCCAGCAGTTCGTCATGCAGCTCGACGATCTGCGCCGCCTGCAACGGCCACGGTCCGTGCTCGTTTGGCACCCACCAAGTACGGCCGGCTTTGCGGGTGTGCGCGCCCCAGCGGGCGGTGAGCCAGATTTCCAGTGTCGTCGGCTGGACCACGTCGCCGATGGTGATTGTCAGCAGGCTGCGCAGGCCGCGTCGGGGCCAGCGCCGCACGCTGTGATAGGTGATCTGTTCCTCGGACCGCGTCATCCGCATCTTGGCCCACGTGTATGGGACGCCGAGGCCAATCCTGGTGACGGGCACCACCGCCAGCCGAGCCGTTTCCAGCGATCGGAACAGGACGCCGTGGCGGCCGGCGTCGTCGACCGAATACAGCCGGATGTTGGTCTCCAGAAAGCTGCCGAAATACCGCAGCGGCAGCGCCGTGCCAATCTTGGTGCTGCTCATGACAAACGGGACCAACGCCACGTACGTCATGCCGTCGGCGAAGACGTCGGGGCGGGTTCCCGGCGGGTACAAGTGTTCAACACTTTCGGGCCGCACCGGCCAATGGACGAACGTCACCTCACTCCACCGCTGGTCGAAGGCAACCGGACCAGGAAGGGGCGGGGGTGTGACCGGATACCCCGCTAGTGCCGAACCCTCACCAGATCCGGTATCGCACGGGCCAGGTGTGGCGATCATCGAATCATCGTGGCATGCAGGTTACGACGGTCGGGTATGAGGCACCGAATTGTTGTCGGTTGGCCGCCTTCTGGTTAGCGTTGCGCTAGCGCAATTGCGCGGGTTTCAGGGCTGAATTTATGGAACCGCTGGTCATTTGCAGATTAGAGTGTATTGCGTCGGGTGGCCTCGAATGATGTGATCAACCTAAATCGAGTAGTGGAGGAGCAATGACGATCACCACGATGATAAAGACCGCAGCCGCGATCGTGAGTATGACAACGATTGCTGTCGCCAGTGCGCCAATTACGTCCGCGGCCTATCCCGTCATCGGCAAACTTGGCAATGAATTGACGATGACCGACTCCGTCGGGCAAGTTGTCCTCGGCTGGAAAGTCAGCGATCTCAAATCCAGCACCGACACTGTCCCGGGCTATCCGGTCGCCGGCCAGGTCTGGGAAGCCACCGCTACCGTCAATGCGATCTCGGGTACCGTCACCCCGGCCATCTCGCAGTTCAATGCCCGCACCGCCGACGGAGTCAACTATCGGGTCTTGTGGCAAGCCTCGGGACCAAACACCATTAGCGGAGCTACTATCCCGCAAGGCGCACAAGCGAGCGGCAAAATCTACTTCGATGTCACCGGTCCGTCGCCGACGATAGTTGCCATGAACAACGGAATGGAAGACCTCTTGATTTGGGGGCCGTAAGCCGTATTAATGCACCCCTAATACACCGCTGAGGTATTGGGCGCGGCACGCCCGGCGCGCCAGCTTGCCACTAGTGGTTCGCGGAATGGCGCCGGCTGGCAGGAAACGTACATCGGCGACGGACAAACCATGGCGGTGCGACACTGCCGTTCGGATTGCCTCGACCGCCGGCCGCGGATCTGCGCGACTGGTCCCCGCCGCGCGCTCGGCGATGATCACCAAGCGTTGGCTGCCGTCGTCAGCGGGCACCGCGAAGGCCGTCACATATCCGCGTCGCACCATCGGCGACGCCTCTGCAGCCGTGGCCTCGAGGTCCTGCGGGTAATGGTTACGTCCATCGATCGTTATCAGATCCGCGATACGACCGGTGATGTAGAGCTCACCGTCGAGGTATACCCCCAGATCCCCGGTCCTCAGCCAGTTGCCCCCGACGGCCGAGCCTGCGGCGTGACTGCCTTCCGTGAGCGGCGATTGCAGCTTGGCGCCAAACGTCTGCCGTGTCTCTTCGGGTCGTCCCCAGTAGCCGCGACCAACATTGTCGCCCTGTAGCCAAACTTCCCCGACTTCACCGTCCGGCAGTTCGGTGCCACTGGCAGGGTTCACGATCACCGCCCATAGGCTGCGCGCTACTTGGCCGCATGAGACATGAGCAACTGCGTTGGGAGCATCAGCGGCGACCGGTACCGCCCTATCAACGCCCAGCTGCTCTCGGTCGAAGTACGCAACGGAGGTCTCTGCGGTGTGACCGATGGTTGCGACCATCAGCGTGGCCTCCGCAATGCCATACGAGGGCTTGAACGCCGTGCGCGGTAATCCGTAGGGCGTGAACGCCTTATCGAACGTCGTGACGGCATCGATGCTGACCGGTTCGGAACCGATGATCAGCACCACATTGCTGAGGTCGACATCCTCGCCCTGCGTGGGCAGGCCCCGCTGTGCGGTCCATTCGTATGCGAAGTTGGGGGCCGCGGTGACCACACGGCCGGTTCGTGATTCGGCGGCCAATGCTTGGATCCAACGCTGCGGCCTACGGACGAACGCCGTTGGTGACATCAGGGTTGAGTGTCCGCCGTACACCGCCGGGAATCCGATCATCGATAGGCCCATGTCGTGGTAGAGCGGTAACCAACTGACGCCGTGCGTGTTTCGGTTCAGCAGGTCGATCGAGAGGATCATCTGCACCAGATTGGTGCCGACCGCGCGGTGGGTGATCTCGACGCCGATCGGCGGTCGGGTCGAGCCCGACGTGTACTGCAGGTGGGAAACGGCGGCGATGTCGAGATCCACCGGGGTGAACAACTCCCCCGCCGAATCGGCTATCTGATCGATGAGGATGACGTGCGGCCGTCGCAGCTGGGTGAGGTGATTCAGAAAGCTTTCGACGGCGTCTTTGGCTGCGGTTGTCGTGAGGACGACGGCGGGCAGCGAATCGCGCAACGCCGTTTCGAGTCGTTCGGCATGGCCCGGAAGTTCAGGCGCGAACAACGGCACCGCGATGGTGCCCGCCTTGATCGCGGCGTAGAAGCCGGCAACGTAGTCGATGCCCTGCGGCGCGAGAATCGCGACACGGTCGCCAGGATCCGCGAACTGTTGCACATGGGCGCCGATGGCATGCAGACGCACGCCGAACTCTGCCCACGTCACTTCGGCGACCTGTCCGTCGGCCGAACGGGCGTAATCCAGGTAGCGATACGCCACCGAATCACCGACGTTGGCGACGTTGCGCGCGATCAGAGAGATCAGCGTGGTGCCTGGCGGCAACACGATGCTGCCGTCGGCGCCCAGGCAGTCCTCGATCTCTAGCAAGCCTTTTGGAGCCACGGAGTCCTGCCGGGAACCGTAATCCATAGGCGCAGTCTAGGTGTCCCCCGAAAGACGTTAGAGTCCCTGCGATGACGATGCCGAACGCAGGCGCATCCGTGGACCCAGACGACCATAGAAATCCGGCCCGCGACGCTGCGCTCGGTCGGGTGCTGGCCTACCGCGAGCGGAGCCAGGCCCGGCCAATGCCGGTTCGCGCGACGCTGGCCATCATCGGCGGCGCGCTGCTCGTCTCGTGCATTCCGTTGATCGTGCTGCTTCCTGAAGCCGGGATCCCGGCGCTGCTGGTGTCATTCCGCCTTCTGGCGGTCGAGATCGATTGGGCCGCACGCGCTTACGCGTGGACCGACTGGCGCTTCACCCAGATGCGTGACTGGTTTCATCGTCAGTCGGGATTGGTCCGCGCGGCGATCCTGACCGGCTTGTTGCTGGTAGCCGCCGCTCTGGTGTGGTGGCTTGTCTACGAATTCGTTTAGGGTTGTAGTCCCGCGAGCGTGCGCGTTTGTACGGCGACACGCCGCAATTCGTGTACAAATGCGCACGCTCGCGGGTAGTTACCCGGTCTCTTGCTGATCGGGTTCGTAATAGGTTGCACCGAGATGCGGTACCTCTAGCGGGCCAGCTCGGCGCGCGGCCGCGATGGCGTTGCTCAGCAGCGGAGCCAACCCGGCGAATGAGCCAACATCCCACAACATCAGCGTCAGCAGTCGGTTGTGCACGTAGGCGAACGAGCTGCCGGTGTCCGGATCGGCCCACCCGAGGGTTCCGCCGAGGCCGATATGGCCGTACCCCGCCAGCAGGCCGGGGATCGGGGACGACTGATAGCCCTGGTGATAGGTAAACGGAATGCCCAGGTTCAGATCCGGCGTCAGATCGGGCTCCCCCTTCAATTCGCTCACCAAATCTGAGGACAGCAGCCGTGTTCCGTCGATCATGCCGTTGTTGGCGATCGCGCCGTACACCTTGGCCAGGGCACGCGCGGTCACGACGCCATTGACCGCCGGGATCTCGCCATCGAGAAACGGCATGTCGCCTTGCAGCATGGACATGATGCCGGGGAAGTAGATCGAGCCGAGAAGACCGGAGAACGACAGCCCCGCGACCTTTGGCGCCACAAAGTCGAGCACCGGAGTGGGGATTCTCGCTTGCGGTACTAGCGTCTGCGCCGCCTCGGTGGGTGCATCGGCCGGCGGACGGCCGAGATGCAAACCATCGGTGTTGAGCGGGCGTGCCAGCTCTTCGCGGAACAGGTCGCGCATGCCAGTACCGGTCACGGCCCGCGCCAGCCCGGACAGCAACCATCCATAGGTGATCGCGTGATAGGCCGTCTTCCCGTGCGTGTGGTCCACTGGCGCCGCGGCCAGCCGTTCCTCCATCAGGAGGTGGTCCAATACCTCCTTCTTGCCAACACCCTTGAGGTGCGCCAGCCCGGCTCGATGCCGCAGCACGTCGCGGACCGTGATCTCGGACTTGCCGTTGGCTCCGAACTCCGGCCAATACTCGGCGACTGGCACGTCGTAGGACAACAGACCGCGGTCGACGAGCCGGTGGATCACCGTCGCGGCCAACCCTTTGGTCGCTGAAAACACCATTGCTCCGGTGTCCGCGGTCCATGGCACCTTGCCGCGCCGATCGGACCAACCCGTCCAGACGTCGACGACCTGCACACCGTCGATGTACACAGACAACGCCCCACCCCCGAACATGCGCGCGGGAAATAGCGCAGCGAACGCTCGGACGACGTTGGCGAAACGTGAATCGCAGGCACCTTGCGCGCCGGATGGTAGGCCACCCTCGGTCGTCAGCACAGACGGTTTCGGCATACCGTGAATGATTGCACGCGCTGACGCGAATCCCGGACCGGTTGGCCGGACGGGCTACATCCAGATGCGTCCTAACGCGTCGGCCATCGCCTCCGGGTCCTGTTTATCGACGTTGCAGCTGATCGCCACCGAAGTACGCCGGTCGCTGCTGACGCGGAAGGCCGTGACGAATCCCGCCCAGGCGCCGTCGTGGTCGAGCATGCCGTTGGCGAGCGAGAAGATTCCCGCGCCATAACGGTCACCGCCACCGGGTTCGGTTTGCACCGCCCCCGCGAGTTGCTCGTCGAGCAGTTGCGGGCCGCCTACCTTGCCGGTTCGGTAGTTGTCCGCCCACCGGACCAGCTGGGTGGGCGTGGTCTGGATGCCACCGTCGCCGATCTGCTCCCATGGAGAATCGGCCACCTGGTACCCGCCGTGGCTAGCATCGCCCTTGGCATACGACAGGGCCTTGTTGGGAATTCTCGCGGCCGGATCCAACACCATCGCCAAACCGAGTGGTTGAAAGATTTGTGTGCTCAAGAACTCCGGCAGCGACTGCCCGGAGAGTCGGTGGACAATTTCGCCGAGCAGCAGATAGTTCGAATTGGAGTATTCGTATCGAGAGCCGGGCTTGAACACCAGCTCCGGCGCGGCCGCCAATGCCTGCAGGGCTTCGGACTGGGTGGTGCGCTCGTTGAATTGATACCCCTGCTCCTGCAGCAGTCCGATGTAATCGGGGATGCCGCTGGTGTGGTGCATCAGCTCCGCGATAGTGACCTTGTCCGACCACGCCGGCAGGTCGGGCACGTATTCCGATAGCGCGTCTTCCAGTGTCAGCTTTCCTGCGTCGACCAGCAGCAGGACCGCGGTGGCGGTGAATTGCTTGGACACCGAGGCGATATCGAACACGGTGTCCGCAGTGATCTGGATGCCGGTCGCCAGGTTGGCTAGGCCACGGGCCCCGGCCCACGCGACCTTCCCCTCGATACCCACCGCAGCCGAGCAGCCAGGCTCACCATCCAGGACTGCACCGTTCAATACGTCCTGGCTGTTGTGGGCCTTGACGGTGAGGGTTTGTGTGGCCCCGGTGGTGGTGGTCACAGCAGCGTTCGTCATCTGCTTGCCACCGCAGGCAGCCAGCAAGAGCGCGACCGCGATTAGCCGCAACGGTCGCCCGATGCGCTGTTCGTGGTCCGCCCTAGCCATCAATCAGCCTGTCCAACACAATCTTTCGCAACCATTCGGTGCTAGGCATCGGTCCGTAGTAGCCGTCGGACCACCGAACGATTCGGGTCGGCTTCGCGCTCGGCCAGCATCAGCTCGATCCCGTGCTCGATCGCGACGGCGGTGCGTTCGCGCACTTTGCGTGCGGCGTTGTCGTCGGCTTCCTGTCCTTGGAACTCTGTGGTGTCGATCGGCTCGCCGAACCAGTAGTACTGGCGTTCGGGACGCGGCAGCGGGGTCAGTCCGACGCCGCGGACCAGGGGCGGCCCGTCAGGTGTGCCGAGCACCTTCTCGGCCAGGAACTGCACCGGTGCCAGCAGAACTGATTCGTTGTCGAGGACGATGTCGATGCCGTGTTCCGCCCCCACCGAAGCGAACGGCACAATCGGATAGCCATGCTGGATTGCCAAGCGCGCGAACCCAAGTCGGTTTTTCCACACCAGCTTGTATTGCTCGTTCTTGCGCTTGTTGACCTCACGGCCGCCGCCGGGAAAGACCATGACAAGTTCGCCTCGTCGCATCAATTCCGATGCGATCTCTCGGGTGCCCTCAACGACGCCCATTCGCGTGAGCGCTTCGCGCCATCCCGGAATCTTGAAGTGAGCATGATCGCCGAGGGATCGGACCATTCTGCCCCGCTCCCAAAGCTCGGCGGCGAGCAACGGCGCGTCGACCATGCCAAGGGTGTTGTGATTGCCAACCAACAACGCGCGCTCGGTCGGCACCTTGTCGATCCCATAGACCTTGGGTTTGATCACCTTTCGCAGCGGCTTCATGACACGCAGCGCCGCGGCGACGTCATCCTTTGTGGGCGCAGCCGGAACTGAATCGGCATCGGCGTTTGGCACATCGTGAGTATGCCCTTGCCGCGCTCACCGGGGCATTACTTTCGCCGGCATGCCGGACATCGGCGGCCTGCGCGGTAGGGTACGCGGCAGTGTCGTCGGTCGCATCCGGGAGTCGCGCATGTCGGGTCGCAAGTTTTCGTTCGAGGTCACCAAGACCAGCAGCGCGCCTGCCGCGACACTGTTTCGGCTCGCAACCGATGGTGCGCGCTGGTCGGAATGGGCTAAGCCGATCGTCATGCAATCGAGTTGGGTCCGGAAGGGTGATCCGGAACCGGGGGGCATTGGTGCGATTCGCAGGCTGGGGATGTGGCCGGTATTCGTGCAGGAAGAGACCATCGAGTACGAGCAGGATCGCCGCCACGTCTACAAGCTGGTCGGGCCCTCGACGCCGGCCAAGGACTACACGGGCGAGGTGGTTCTGACGCCCAATGCGTCGGGTGGTACCGACATCCGTTGGAGTGGCTCGTTCATCGAAGGAGTCGCCGCAACAGGTCCGGTGATGCGGGCGGCGCTGGGAGGTGCCGTCAAGTTGTTCGCCGGTCGACTGGTCAAGGCCGCCGAGCGCGAGGCAGCTAGCGAGTGTTGAGCTATTTCGAACCGACCTCGTCCTGATACTTCTTAGTCATGTGCTCGATGGCTTGCAGGTGCGTCTGCGCGAGGTCGTCGCGTGCTTCGCTAGCCCGCGCAGCGGCGTCGATCGTGGGTTGCGCCTGCCCCTGAAAATGCGGCATCACTTCGGCGGCGAACAATTCGGCCGATCGTTTGGTCGCGGCGGGATTGGCCCACTCGTGGCCCATCTGCAGCATGCAGCCGAATCCGCCGGACTGATCCCACAGCCTTTGCACCTGGGCCCGCGCTCGCTCCGGCGTACCGATGACCCCGGCTCCGTTGTCGTTGATGATGTCGATCATCTCGTCGAGCCGCTCCCCGGGCATGGTCATTTGCGGGAAGGCGGCCACCTTTTGGAAGTAGCGGACCCACGGCTCGATGCCGAATTTCACGTCGGCGCGCGCCTGCTCGTCGGTTTCGGCGATATGGAACGGTCCGACCAGGCTCCAGTTCTTGCGGTCGACTTGTGTGCCGAAGGCCGCGGCGCGCTCTTCGACGATGCCCCAGTGGTAGGCGAGCGCGCTAAAGCCTTCGATCGTGAGCGTCGCGCCGATGGACAGCAGGCCGATGCCGTGTCTGCCGGCGAGCCGGGCTCCGGTCGGCGAGGCGACGGCGGCTACCGCCAGCGGAATCCCGCCGTCGGAGTACGGCGCAAGCTGCAACTGGGCGTCGATGAGTTGGTGTGTGGCGGTCTTGGCGGTGACGGTCTCCCCCGCCAGTAGCCGCGCGAGGATATCGAGGTTGGTTTCCAGAAGCTCGCGAGTATCGGTGGGGTTGAGCCCGATCATCGCCGAATCGGTGGGCAGTGACCCCGGTCCTACTCCCCCGATGATGCGGCCGTGGGTGAGGTGATCGAGCAACATCAACCGATCCGCGACCCAGAGCGGGTTGTGATACGACAGCGAGATAACCCCGGTGCCGAACCGGATCCGCTTGGCTCGCTCGGCCGCGGCCGCAATGAAGACCTCCGGTGAACTGATGATCTCGCTGCCCGCCGAGTGATGCTCTCCCAACCACACTTCGTCGAAGCCGAGGGCGTCGAGATGTTCGATGAATTCCAGGTCGCGTTGTAACGCCAGCGTTGGATTGGTGCCGGCACGGTGAAATGGTGCGATGAAATATCCGAACCTGAGTTTGGCCATTGGGGCTCCCTTGCGATCGGCTTGACCGAACCTTGGACGAACATAGCCCCGCCAAAACCGGTGGGGCTAGGAAATCTTGGGCCTCAATAAGTTGTAGGTTCGGCGATCAGGGTGCGATCACGGGTAGCCGCCACAGACGTTCCCGACGCAGCCGCCGCCACCGCCGGGTCCGCCGCCACCACCGCCGACGCCGGGTATGGTGCCGCCTCCGCCGCCGGGTCCGCCACCGCCGGTGGGACCGCCGGGGATGCTGCCGCCCCCGCCGCCGGGTCCGCCGCCACCGGTGGGACCGCCGGGCGCGGTTTCCCCCGGTGTCGGCGTCCCGCCGGGCGCAGTGGTCTGCGTCGTTGTCGTTGGAGTGGTGCTCGGAGTCGTGGTGCTAGTCGGTGCCTTATTGGTGCCACCGCCGCAAGCGACGGTCAACACAAGCAATGCTCCGCCGCCCAAGATCGCGAAGGCCGTCCTAGCTTCGCAGCGCATCAGATTTCGCGTTCTCAACTCTCGTCTCGCGGCCATGTGACTCTCGTACCCCTTATTTGCCCGCGGAAACGGACCGCCAGGACGGATCGCGCCCGAGACGAGCCAGCAGCCGCGACTGGGCATCCGGTTGATCGCCGAACCGAACCTCCGGCACACCGCTAAGTGCAGGTCGCCGACAGCGCTATCCATTCGAACAATCATGGTTCGCTGATGGAAGTATCGACGGAGTGGACATTTCGTGCGCGCTTGCCACCGCCTCCGATAGTCCCAGCCAGGTGGAGTTGGCGGAAACACTTGGCTACCAGCGTGCCTGGCTGTACGACTCACCGGCGCTGGTCACCGATGTGTGGATGGTGCTGAGCAGGTGTGCGGAGCGAACGACGCGCATCGGAATCGGGCCAGGTGTGCTCGTCCCCAGCCTGCGGCATCCAATGGTCAACGCTGCTGCCATCGCGGAGCTGGTGGCACAGGCGCCGGGCCGGGTGGTCGTGGGAATCGGGACCGGGTTCACCGGTCGTCTCGCAATGGGCAAGCGACCCATGGCGTGGCAGCACGTGGCTGACTATGTTCGCTGTTTGCGGACCCTGCTCGCCGGCGAGACGGCGGAGTGGGAAGGGTCGGCGATCCGCTTGTTGCAGCTATCCGGTTGCGGGGCACCGCGCCCAATTGAGGTGCCGATTCTCATCGGCGCCGACGGTCCGAAGGGGCTGGCCGTCGCGGCTGAACTCGGTGATGGCGTGTTCTCGGCCGGCATGCCGCAACCGATTGTCCCGGGTGTGCCGGACTGGCGCGCGCTACTGACCTTTGGCACGGTGCTCGAGGACGGGGAGGACCTGAACTCGCCACGGGCGATCGACGCTGCGGCTCCATCGGCGGTCGTGCTCTATCACGCAATGTACGAGCGCGCGGGCGCCGAGGCGGTCGATGCCTTGCCGGGTGGAAAGGGATGGCGCGAGGCGATCGAGTCATGGCCCGTCGCGGAGCGGCATCTTGCTATGTATGAAGGACATTCGATGAAGCCCAACCCGATTGACGAACCCTATGTCGTTGACTTCCTCAAGTTCGCCAACACTATGGCGTTGACGGGTACCGCTGAACAAGTCTCGGAGAAAATCGCTGGGCTCGCGTCGCTCGGGGTCACCGAACTCGTGTATCAGCCTGCGGGATCGGACATTTCGCGCGAGTTACGCGCCTTCGCTGTAGCTGCCGGACTTTCGACATGAGCGACGTTGCGCACCAGGCATTTCCGCCATCAACATCACCGCATCTTCTGTGAAACGACGGATATATTTGTGAATGATTTGCGCACTACGTCAATCTTTTGGACACGCCCGGCATTTGCCCTTTCTCCAATCTAGGTCCCCATCTCATTTGTTAGCGACACTAACTCCGAGGGGAAGCTCTTCGGCCAAATCCGCTGGCACCGGCGAAATCTAAGCCCACGGCAGCGATCCTGACCTTGACAAATAAAGTGGAGCATCAGCTCCATTTAGTCAGTGTAAAGAGAATTGGCAATTGTCTCGAAATGTTATTACGTTTAGATAACGTTTTGTAATCGTTTCGATAAATTGCGGGAATGCCCTCGGGTCGCCGCGTAGCTTGTCCGCAACGACATCAGCTTGACGACCGGCGAAGGGTCGGGCCGGTGACCGGTCGTCTCGAGTTGTCATATTTGGACGTGATCCCACCTGAGAAGGGTTGCAGTGATGAACTTTTCGGTCTTGCCGCCCGAGGTCAACTCGGCCCTGATACTTGCCGGCGCCGGGTCGGAACCGATGCTGGAAGCGGCAGCCGCCTGGGGCGGGTTGGCCGACGAATTAGGCTCGGCGGCGGCTTCTTTCGGAACCGTGACATCGGGGCTGGTGAACGGATCGTGGCAGGGTGCGTCGTCAGTGGCGATGGCGGCAGCCGCCGGCCCATACGTGGAGTGGCTCGCTACCGCGGCGGCCCGGGCGGGCCAGGCGGCAGCGCAAGCCGGAGCCATGGCGGCCGAGTTTGATGCGGTCCGGTCGGCAATGGTGAGTCCGGCTCTGGTGGCGGCGAACCGTTCTGACTTGCTATCGCTGGTGTTTTCGAACATCTTCGGGCAAAACGCCCCAGCGATCGCAGCGGTCGAGTCGCTCTACGAAGAGATGTGGGCCCTGGACGTGTCGGCAATGGCCGCGTATCACGCCGGGGCTTCGGCGGTGGCCTCGGCGTTGACGCCGTTCATCCAACCCCTGCGGGGGTTGGCCGGCGCGGTGCCTGCGGCCGCCGGCGAGATCGCGGTTCCGGGCCGGAACACGACTCTGAACTTCGGCCTGGGCAATGCCGGTGGCGGCAACGTCGGCAATGCCAACAACGGTTTCGGAAACATTGGCAGCGCGAACCTGGGCAATGTCAACTTCGGCTCTGGAAACTTCGGCACCTCTAACTTCGGCTGGGCAAACCTGGGGAGCAACAACCTGGGCACCGGGAACGCCGGCAGCGGCAACTTCGGTTTCGCAAACGTAGGCAACCTCAATATTGGGTTTGGCAATACCGGGAGCGGAAACTTCGGATTTGCGAACACCGGCAACAACAACATCGGCTTCGGGCTTACCGGCAACAATCAGATCGGCATCGGCGGGCTGAACTCCGGCGGCGGCAATTTTGGCTTGTTCAACTCGGGCACTGGAAACATCGGCTTCTTCAACTCGGGTAATGGCAACTTCGGGATTGGAAACTCCGGTAATTTCAGCACGGGTCTGTTCAACTCCGGACAAGGCAGCACCGGCTTCTTCAATGCCGGCTCGTTCAACACCGGTATATTCGACGTCGGCAATGCGAACACGGGTAGTTTCAACGTCGGCAGCTACAACATGGGCAACTTCAACGTCGGCGCCTCTAATACCGGTGGTTTAAACACAGGTAGCTCTAACACCGGCTGGTTCAACAGCGGCAATATCAACACCGGTGTATTGAATTTCGGCAACATGAACAACGGCTTGTTCAACACAGGCGATATGAACACCGGTGTTTACTACCGCGGCGTGGGTCAGGGCAGCCTGCACTTCGCCATCACGACGCCCGACTTGATGCTGCCGCCTCTTAATATACAGGGTATATCTGTTCCGGCCTTCAATCTACCCGCGTTGTCAGTGCCGTCGTTGACGATTCCGTCGTTGACGATTCCGGCGGGGACGGCGTTGGGTGCGTTTGATTTGCCGGCGTTGAGTATTCCGTCGCAAACTATTCCGTCGTTGACGATTCCGGCGGGGACGGCGTTGGGTGGGTTTGATTTGCCGGCGTTGAGTATTCCGTCGCAAACTATTCCGTCGTTG
>NZ_OCVX01000007.1:168127-196498 GCF_900232995.1 Mycobacterium simulans | reverse complement strand
CGGTCGTTGACGATGGCGGCGGGGTGGGCGTTGGGGGCGTTTGATTTGGCGGCGTTGCCGGTTCCGTCGCAAGCGATTCCGTCGTTGACGATTCCGGCGGGGACGGCGTTGGGTGCGTTTGATTTGCCGGCGTTGAGTATTCCGTCGCAAACTATTCCGTCATTGACGATTCCGGCGGGGACCGCGTTGAGCGGGTTTAATTTGCCGGGATTGAGTATTCCGTCGCAAACGATTCCGTCGTTGACGATTCCGGCGGGGACTGCGCTGGGTGGGTTTAATTTGCCGGGATTGAGTATTCCGTCGCAAACGATTCCGTCGTTGACGATTCCGGCGGGGACCGCGCTGGGCGCGTTTAACTTACCAACCTTATCGATTCCACCGTTGAATATTCCCCCGATTACGATACCGGTCGGTACTGCAGTGGGAGCTTTCAATTTGCCGGCGTTGTCGGTGCCGTCGTTGACGATTCCATCGTTCACGATTCCGACGGGGACCGCACTGGGTGCATTTGACTCGCCACCTCTGTCGATTCCAGCGTTGAATGTTCCTCCGATTACGATACCGGTTGGCACCGCGGTGGGCGCGTTTAATCTGCCGAGGTTGTCGGTTCCGTCGGTGGTTATTCCGTCCTTGACAATACCCGCCGGAACGTCTATCGGTGGATTTAACACGCCTAGCTTAGTAACTCAGCCTATTCACGTGAGCAATATATCGACCGGCCAGTTCGTCACGCCGACGATAACGACACCCAGCATAGTCGGACCAACACTAACGATACCCGGGTTCAACTTACCATTCCGCGTATTCCTTCCCAACAATATTACTGCCTTGCAGACGAATGTAGCGGGCGTATACCCTGCAATCGGCAACTTTTACGGTATGCCCGGTGCATATATAGAGACGGGCACCTTAGTACTTGGGCCTATCAGCCTCAGCGGTTTCACCATCGGCGGGGCCACCGTTTCAGGCTTCAACCTGCCGAACTTCACCATTCCGGGCATCAATGTTCCAACCATTAGCGTCGCGCCCTTCAACCTGCCGGAGATCATCACGCCGGTCATCGTGACGCCGCCGGTGGTGATCGACCCGATTGCTGTCAGCAACTTCATGCTGCCTCAGATCACCACGCCGCCGATTACGACGCCGCCGTTGTCGATCGACCCGATCGGGGTGGGTGCTTTCACGCTGCCGGACATCACGACGCCGCAGATTGTGACGCCGCCGTTGTCGATCAGCCCGATCGGGGTGGGTGCTTTCACGCTGCCGGACATCACGACGCCGCAGATTGTGACGCCGCCGTTGACGATCAGCCCGATCGGGGTGGGTGCTTTCACGCTGCCGGACGTCACGACGCCGCAGATTACGACGCCGCCGTTGACGATCAACCCGATCAGTGTTGCCCCCTTCACGCTGCCGGACATCACCACGCCGCAGATTGTGACGCCGCCGTTGACGATCAACCCGATCAGTGTTGCCGCCTTCACGCTGCCGGACATCACGACGCCGGCGATTACCACACCGCCGTTGACGATCAACCCGATCAGCGTCGCCGCCTTCACGCTGCCGGACATCACCACGCCGCAGATTGTGACGCCACCGTTGACGATCAACCCGATCAGCGTCGCCGCCTTCACCCTGCCGGACATCACCACGCCGCAGATTGTGACGCCGCCGTTGACGATCAACCCGATCAGCGTCGCCGCCTTCACCCTGCCGGACATCACCACGCCGCAGATTACGACGCCGCCGTTGACGATCAACCCGATCAGCGTCGCCGCCTTCACCCTGCCGGAGATCACCACGCCGCAGATTGTGACGCCGCCGTTGACGATCAACCCGATCGGTGTCGGCAACTTCTTGCTGCCGGAGATCATCACGCCAGCCATCACCACTCCGCCGCTGAGCGTTCCGCCCATTGGCCTGGCGGCGTTTACCACGCCACCACTCACGGTGCCCAGCATCCACTTGCCCAGCACCACGATCGCCGGCTTCGACCTTCCGGCGGCGCCTGGGTTCTTCAATTCGAGCACGGCGCCCTCGTCCGGCTTCTTCAACTCCGGGGCCGGTGGGAATTCGGGCTTCGGCAACAACGGCGCGGGTCTGTCGGGTTGGTACAACTCGAATCCGGTGGGACTGCTCGGTGGTTCGGGTTACCAGAACTACGGCGGCCTCGTGTCCGGGCTCTACAACCTGGGCAGCGGCGTTTCGGGCTTCTCCAACACCGGTACCCTGCCGTTCGCAGCGACCAGCCTTATCTCAGGGTTCTCGAACGTCGGAAATTACCTGTCGGGCTGGCTCTTCCAGAGCTCAACCCCATAGCAACCGCGACCATAACCGACGGCAACCACGAAACACGTTGCCCAAGGCGAAGAATCGCTAGCCTTCCTTGGTGATCAACTTCCGCAGAGC
This sequence comes from Mycobacterium simulans, assembly GCF_900232995.1. GTDB lineage: Bacteria > Actinomycetota > Actinomycetes > Mycobacteriales > Mycobacteriaceae > Mycobacterium > Mycobacterium simulans. Next base: position 194,089 of record NZ_OCVX01000007.1, on the reverse strand, counting down.
TATCCGATCGGGGGTAAGTAGCTCGTCGATGCGCGGGTGGTTTACCTCGGCGACGATGATCTCACCGACCTCCTGATAGACCTCGGTGAAGATGCCGTGGGACTTCATCTTCGAGGTCTGATAGAGGTTGTCCTCGGTCGGCGTAACGTAAATCACCGCGTCGGCCTTGAATCGATGCACCAGCCATAGGTGGATCAACGTCATCAGCCGCTTCTGCCGCAGCTTCTCGGCGAACGTGTTCTGATCGCGCACCTGCAGGATGCTGCGGCCGTGGCGATCCTTGATGGGATCGACGACGACATTGGCCAGCTGCTCGCCACCGTCACCATGAATTCCGAGTTCGAGCACGTCCGAACCGGCGCGGCGGGGCCGCAGTTGCACGCGGAGTTTCTCGCCCAGCTGGTAGTGCTCGCTCCACAGCCCAAGCCATTCCTCGAGCAGCTTCTTGGGCACCTCCGTCTGCACCAGATGCTGGTGCTGGGTGGACCCCTTGCCCATAGCCTTGGTGGTCGCCGTGCGTCCCGAGGAGGCGGCCAATGCGGCGTCGCTGCGTGGCCCGCCGACCAGGGTTTGCGGTGTGCGGTAAGGCGATTCGACAAGCCGCATCTTGCGTTGTAGGCGCGCCAGCGCCAGCATCCCGTCCTGCCGTAGCGCGGTCGCGAACTCCTCAGCTGCGACGCCGTCGATCTGATGACCGCCGTAGGTTATGAAGTTGAAGACGAAGCCCATCTTGCCGAGCTCTACAGGGAACTGCTTCATCTCCTCATCGGTCATGCCGGTGGTGTCCCAGTTGAACGACGGCGAGAGGTTGTAGGCCAGCATCTGCTCGGGAAATTCGGCATGAATTGCCTCGGCGAACTGTCGAGCGTCGGCGAGGTCTGCCGTCTTTGTCTCCATCCAGAGAATGTCGGCGAACGGCGCCGCCGCCCGCGACTTGGCGATCGCATAGGGAATGCCGCCACGGATCTGGTAATAGCCCTCCGGGGTCTTCGCCAGCTCGCAATCCCATGGCGGGTCGACACCCAGCTCTTTCGCCTTCGCCCGGGCGGCGTAGAGAGACGCACGCCCGGCGAACTGCCGCCACTCGTCGGGGCTCATGCCTGCCGGCTCGTCTTCGCTCTCACCGAATGCGAGCACTTCGGCGACCGCCTCGCCGTAGGTCATCAGCCCGGAGTCGTCCTCCCAAGCGGCCACGAACCGTGACTCGACCTGGTCGAAGAGGTCGTCGATCGACCGCTGGCCGTCCTCCCGCCGCGAGTTGACTGCGTCGGAGACCAGGCCCATGATCCCTTGGCGCTCAAGCCATGCGCTGGCGACCGCGTACTCGCCGTCGTCGAGCGCATACAGCAAATGGCCATTCAGCTCCTTGACGCCCAATTCGTAGAAGCGCCGCACCAATGCCAGGAAGCAAGACTTGTAGGAAGGAACTTTCAGGTTCGTTGCGCCGAGCAGGAACGGCTGGTCGCGCTCGTCGGCGCGGCTGTCGATCAGGTTTGCCGCCTCGGCATCGGTGCGGGCGACGATGATGCCGGGTACCCGCATTACGTCGAGCTGGAACCGGGCGGCGTTGAGGCGCTTGATCTGTTCGTCCGACGGAACCAGAACCTTGCCCCCTTGGTGGCCGCACTTCTTGGTACCCGGGCGCTGGTCTTCGATGTGGTATCCGGGCACACCGACCTCGACGAAGCGGCGAATCAGGTTGCGTACGTGAGGATCACCGCCGTGGCCGGTATCGGCGTCGGCGATGATGAACGGCCGGAAATCGTAATTGGGCGCCGTGGCGCGCTGCCGTTCGGTCATGTGCAGGCGCAGGTACTCCTGGTTGCGGTCGGCGGTGAGCAAGGCACGCACCAGCACCGCGGCGTCATCGGGCACCTGGCTCAGGGGGTAGCTGGCAAGGTCGGGCCCGGGGTCTTCCGTGGTGGAACCCTTGGCGGAGGTTGCCCAGCCTCCCAGGTAGATCGCCTCGATGCCCATTCGCTTCATGCTCACTGCTTGGCCGGGTGAGTAGGGGCCGAAGGTCGTGATGCTCTTGTTTGCCGCGAACAGTTCGCGCAGGCGCTCGTAGAAAGCCGCAGCTGCCTCTCGCGCCACCGTGTAGTCGGTGGGAATCGTGCCGCGCTGCTCGACGACTTGGCGCGCCGTATAGAGCCGGGTGATCCCGGTGAAGCGTGAGCTGTCGAAGTATCGCTGCGTCGCGGCTACGTCCTGCTCGAACGGTGTTTGGACCGCAGTATCTGTTTCGGCGATGGCCATGCCCGTACGCTCCTCTTCAGCCCAAATTCCCTGACGCAGTGAGTGTAGCCCCGAGCAGGTGAGCAAAATCACCGTCGGTACGTGCCGCGGCTTCTTCCCCTATCGGTGCCGCTCGGACTTGGTCCGACCAACAGCGACCTTCGAGTCGAGCAGGCAACCTTCACGTCGAAATGGGTTGGGTATTTACCGCCGACATTCCCTTGAGATCGATCTGACGATCGACCCGCCGTGCGCGCTAGCGCGCCGCGCGTTCTCTCAACCAATCCCGTTGGCGACGGACAAACTCCGCATCGACCACGTTTCCGTGACCCGGGACGTAGCAGGCATCGGGTCCGGCTACCGCCAGAAGCCGATCAAGGGTGGCGGGCCATGCCCCCAGATCGGAATCCTTGTCGATACTGGGTTCGGCGGACTCCTCGACCAGGTCACCGGTGAAAACCACGAGCGGACCGTCTTGATCGTGTGCGGCTGGGGCCACCACGACTAGGTCCGCGGTGGTGTGGCCGCGGCCCACGTGCGTAATCGTGACTGTGCGGCCACCGAGATCGACGTCGGCGTCGTAGATGCCGCGCCGGGGCGGTCGCAAGGCCGTAATCGCACGGTCCACTTCGGCCGGCTCCGCCCCGTAGCTCAGTGCGTCGGCCCGCAGTTGGTCGGTGGCCGACGAGAGGTAGTCGACAACTTCTGGCGCGCAGTAGATCTCGGCTCCGGCGAACATCGAAGAACCCAGCACATGGTCGAAGTGCTTGTGTGTCAACACAACATGTGTCGCCGCGCTGCCGGAGATTTCGTGTACGTCGGCGTCGATAGCGGCCGCCTCGTCGAGCGTGGTGCCGGTATCGACGACCAGCGCTCCGGTGCGGCCCAGCACCAGCCCGATCGTGACGTCACAAAACGGCAGCCGGCACCGATGGATGGTGTCAGTCACCGGCTCCCAGGCGAAGTGCACGAATGAAACGTAGCGCGCGTGTGAAAGTACGATTCGGCAATGGCATCGAGATCTTCGCGATGGATCGGAGTTGCGGTCGCCGGCCTCGTAGCGGTCCTCGTCGTCGTGGCGGCATGGGCGCTGCTGCACTACCGCCTGATCGGCGGGCCAGATGTAGCGTTGCCGTCCTTCACCTCGCCGGTCATACCGAAGGGCACCCAGGTCATTACCGTGGTGGCTGTCGACGCAAACGGGAAGCCGATCGACGGCTACCGGCAGTTGCCCCCCTCCCAGGATCCCGGCAACGTCGCGGACGTGTTCGGCTGTGCCGCGTCACCGGCGGCGGTCGCCGACGACATCTACTATTGCGCCCCCAATGCGGCTGGTGCCGACGTCTGTTGGCCGGCGGGGCCGTCGGCCCCGGAAACCCTGTGGTGTCTTGACGACCCCTGGAGCAAGGGACTCCGGCGGGTGACTTCCACCGATCCGGTTCCCCACGTGCTTGCGCCACCAACGCCGGCGCCGTTTGCCCTCCTTCTCGATGACGGGACGCAATGTCGCCTACGCAACGGCGGCGCCTGGGGTGGACGGGATGACGGCCTGGTCGGCGCCTACGGCTGTCCGAATGAAACCCCGGCGGTCCTCGTCCCCGTCAGACCGGGGGGTGGCGAGTCTGCGATCGATCGCTCTCAGGCGCTGTGGACGGTCAAGGTCGGTTCACTCGGTTCCGGCGAAGCGCACTTGCCGCCACCACAGACTCGCACCGTGGTGACGGCGTGGTTCGCCGGCAGATGATCGGCTCTTGACTGGCCCTTGATCGTCCCTTGACCGGCTCGAGCCTCAACGTGTCGGAAATTATTGACATGTCGGGAATTTCCGACATATAGTTTCCGGCGTGGCCGGCTGCGACTGCATCTGCGACCGCGTATTCGCGGCGCTGGCTAATCCCGTACGTCGGAAGCTACTTGAGATCCTCAGCGGGCAGCCACTTTCCGCCGGGGAACTCAGTGAGCGGTTCGCGCTTAGCCGTCCGGCCGTCGCCGAGCACCTCAAGGTGTTGCGGGACGCCGGCCTGGTGGACGACCAGCCGCAAGGACGCCGGCGCATCTATCGGCTGACCGCAGAACCGCTGGCCGAGCTCGGCGAGTGGTTGCATCCGTTCGAAAAGTTCTGGCGTGGGCGACTGGCCGCACTCGCCGAGGCAGCAGAGGAGCTGGATTGACCGAAACATCGGCACCCGCGACGATCCGGGTAGATCAATTCGTGGCTGCGCCTCCGGCAAGAGTGTGGCGGTTGCTGACCGAGCCGGAGTTGATGCGACTCTGGTGGGCCGAGGGCCAGGTGGCCGCGGTGGTCGGCCACCAATTCACCCTCGACATGCCGGGCTATGGCAAGCAACGGTGCAAGGTGCTGGAGGTGGACGCACCACACCGCTTCGTCTACACCTTCACCGACGCGTGGACCCTCACCTGGCGCCTGGAAGCGGAAGGCACCGGCACTCGGGTGTTCTTGGAGCACACCGGCTTTGACCTCAATGACAAGCGGATGGCCGACGCATTCAACCGCATGGGAGCCGGCTGGCGCGACGTTGTTCTCCCCCGCCTCGCCGAAGCCATCTGAGAGCCAACCCACCAGGAGGGAACACAATGCGCGCAGTCGTCATCACCAGGCATGGCGATCCATCGGTCTTGCAGGTGCAGCACCGGCCCGATCCGCCACCACCGGGCCCGGGTCAGCTGCGGATCGCAGTTCGCGCTGCGGGGGTGAACTTCGCCGACCACCTCGCCCGCGTCGGCCTGTACCCGGACGCACCGAAGCTTCCGGCGGTGGTGGGTTATGAAATTGCCGGCACCGTGGAGGCCGTTGGCGACGGGGTCGATCCGAACCGCGTCGGCGAACGAGTCTTGGCCGGCACGCGATTCGGCGGCTATGCCGAAATCGTCAACGTGGCCGCCGCCGACTCGGTGCCATTGCCCGACGCGCTGAGCTTCGAACAAGGCGCCGCCATCCCGGTCAACTACGCGACCGCGTGGGCGGCCCTGCACGGCTATGGGTCGTTGCGCGCCGGCGAACGGGTGCTGATCCATGCCGCGGCGGGCGGTGTCGGCATCGCGGCCATTCAATTCGCCAAGGCCGCCGGAGCCGAAGTGCATGGCACCGCATCGCCCGGAAAGCACCGAGCGCTTGCCGAATTGGGTGTCGACCGTGCGATCGATTACCGTCGCGACGGCTGGTGGAAAGGCCTAGAACCGTATGACCTCGTGCTCGACGCGCTCGGCGGCTCGTCACTGCGGCGGTCCTATGATCTGCTGCGCCCGGGCGGAAGGCTTGTGGGCTACGGGATTTCGAATATGCAGCAGGGCGAGAAGCGATCGTTGCGCAGAGTCGCCCCACACGCATTGTCGATGTTGCGAGGCTTCAACCTGATGACACAACTCGAGGAGTCGAAAACTGTGATCGGGCTGAACATGCTGCGGTTGTGGGACGACCGTGGCTCGATCGAGCCCTGGATCACGCCGCTGACCAAGGTGCTCGACGGTGCGCTCGCGCCGATCGTTCATGCCGCTGTGCCGTTCGCCGAAGCGCCCAAGGCGCACCGCATTCTCGCGGCACGGGAGAACATCGGCAAGGTCGTGCTGGTTCCATAATTGGACCGGTTTCGCGAAGATGTTCTACATGAAGTACAAGACGATGTCGGCCAGCATCGGTTTGGCACTCCTGGCGGGGCTAGCCGTCTGTAGCAACAACACTGTTGCGGCAGCGCCGACGACCGAGCCGTTAACGATCACCAGCCCTGCGTTCACCGATGGCGCCCCAATCCCAGCGCAATACACCTGCAAGGGGGCAAACGTTGCGCCACCGTTGACTTGGTCGGCTCCGTTGGGGGCGGCACTGGTGGTTGACGACCCCGACGCCAGAGGCGGGTTGTTCGTCCACTGGATCGTGGCCGGAATTGCCTTCGGTTCGGGGAGGACCGCCGATGGTCAGACCCCGGGTGGCGGGATCAGCCTGCCGAACTCGGCTGGTCAGACCGCGTACATGGGGCCCTGCCCGCCGGCCGGCACGGGGACGCACCACTACCGGTTTACTCTCTACCAGCTTCCGAACACCTTCGAACTGCCTTCGGGACTGACGGGGGTGCAAGCCGCCCAGGCGATAGCACAAGCGGCCACCGCGCAGGCCCAGCTCACGGGAACATTCGGAGGCTGACCCGACGGCATTACCGCAGCGCCATGTCGTCGAGTGCCTGATAGGCGGCGTTGTAGCCCGGCGTGAACGTAATGCCTGGGCCGCCATGGCATCCGGCGCCGCCCAAATATAGGCCGTCGATCGGAATAGCACAGTCCAGAAACCCCTTGGGCCCAGGACGATTGGGTCCCATTAGATCCGGGTGCAGCAGCCCGTGACAGAAGTCGCCGGCGGGTGCGGAGAACATGGTCTGCATGTGGTACGGCGCAAACGTGATATGACGTAGCACGATGTCTTTGAAATTGGGCGCAAACCTGGTGATCTTGTCGATAACACGTTGTGCCATTTCGTTTTTCAGGTGTCCGTGCTGGTCGCGGCTGACTTCGACAGGGAAGGCGTAAGCGTAGGCGCTCGCCGCGTGTTTTCCGCGGGGCGCCAGGCTGGGATCGTGTACGGAGGGGATCTGCATTCCCATCGATGGGTTGTCCGGGACGATGCCGCGGCGGCAGTTCTCCCATTGCAGTTGCTGCTCTTCTGGAGATCCGAAAATGCCCACCGACTGTTGCATACCCGCTTCGTTCAAGAACTCGTAGGGCGCAGCGAACTCGGGCAGCCCGTCAAGGGCGAAGTGCATCTGTACGAACGACGCCCGGTGATCGCGACCAGATACACGCGAGAGTAGCTGCGCGGGAACGTGTTCGGGCGCGATGAGCTCGGCGAGTGTGACATCGGGTGCGAGGTTGGACACCACAATGGGCGCGGTGATCGTCGACCCGTCACGTAGCTGCACACCGGTCACCGCAGCATCGTCGACACGAATCTGTTGCACCCTCGTGCGGAATCGGATTTCACCGCCGTGGGCGATGAACTGTTCACGTAGGTATTCGGTGAGTGCCCCGATGCCACCCTTGAGCTTCGTCATCATCGCGGTGCTGTCTGTGCTGTCCGGGGGGACCGCAAGGGCGAACGCCAAGCAAGTGGCGCTGCCGGGCGTGTACGGTCCGCGGTAGGTGGAGTTGACGGCCAGGAACGCGAGCATGCCCCGCATGACGGCGTGCTTGGTTTTGTCGGGCAGGAAGCGGTCGATGACGTCCATCGCCGAACCGAACAGCATTTCGTGAATCGCTCGGCGTTCGGCATCGTTGATCGCGCAGGCGTACATCTCGTCCAGTGTCTTGGGTGGTTTGCGTATGTCGAAGCGGCCCAGAGCCTTTGCGGGACCCTGACTCCAGCCAATCAGTTCCGCCATGCCGGTGACAGCCTCGATCCCGTGCTTCTCGCCGAGGTGTGTCATCAGCTGTACTGGGTTGCGGTAGAAGATCATCGGCTCTTCGCCGGATTCGCCGATGTTCGTCGACATCACCTCGGGATCCACCGTGGGCAGCCTGTCGAGCCCGAGGTCCTTGGTGATTTGGCTCGCTGTGGGGAACTGCACCGAGCCCGCGATCTCGTACCGGAACCCGTCGATCAATTCGACCGTCGCTGCCATGCCACCCGCGTAGGAGTTGGCTTCCAGACATAAGGTGCGCAGCCCTGCGCGTTGCAGAACCACCGCCGTGGTCAGCCCGTTGTGCCCGGCTCCAACGACGATTGCGTCGTAGTCCGACATCTCGAGTGGCCTCCTCGCTTGGTATCCGCATGTCAAGATTATGTCAGTACTGACATAATAGGAAGATGTCAGTACTGACTAATTCTGTACGGCCGGGATACCATCGAGGCGACATGACTGTGCTAGTCGGTAAGCCGCCAAACCGTCACGAACAACGCCGTCGATCGACACACGAGGCGTTGCGCCAGGCTGCATTAAAGAGTTTTGCCCGCAAGGGATTTGCGAATGTAACCGTGACGGAACTGGCGCAAGAAGCCGGCGTCACCGAACGGACCTTCTTCCGCCACTTCCCCACTAAGGAAGCGGTGCTGTTCCAGGACTACGAGACGCAGCTGGAATGGTTGGCCGAGGCACTTGCCCAGCGTCCGGCATCCGAGCCGCTCTTCGACGCCGTCCTGGCAAGCGTCGGCGCCTTCCCTCATGACCTTGAGGTGGTGCGCCAGGCCGCCATCGCGCGAACGGAGTTGATCAGCGCAGAGCGCATCGCGGGCCATCTGCGGGTGGTGCAGTCGTCGTTTGCGCAGGTGCTGACCGAGTTCATCAGGAATCGGCACCCGAACGTGGCGAACATCGATCTGGCCTCCGAGGTCGCGGGCTCCGCGTTGGCGGCGGCTCTTGTTGTGGCGGTAGAGAATTGGGGCCGCAATGGATGTGCCGATGACCTCGGAGAGCTGGTGGTCGCAAGCCTGGACCTGGTCAGGTCCGGTTTGGCTCCGCTGGGCTAACTTTCAGCCCCGGTCTCCGGTGGCCAGGCGAAGCAACCCACGCCGCCGCTCCCATCTTCGTGCGCGGCTACATGAAGGCCAAGACCGACAGCGATCGCGAGATCGTCGAGCGCGCCATCGCCAAGGCGAAGACGGCAGACGGCATCCGAACTGGCACAGCGCTCTGGCGAAGCTTCGCCACACCCGGGCATGATCTGCGTGGCCGCGCCGCCGAGCTGTCCGCGCCCACGTTGATCGTGTGGGGCAAGCAGGACATCGCGATACCGCTGCGCGCCGGACGCGCGACCCAGAAAGCCATTCGCGGCTCCCGGCTGGAGATCCTCGATACTGGGCACGTAGCTTTCTCTTCGGATCCGCAAGGTTTTCTCGCCGTCGTCGAACCGTTCTTGGCTGCCGTCGGGTTGCGGCGATGATCGCTTGGAGCGAGAGGCGCTGAACTACGAGCAGGCGGCCAATGAGGCGTAGAGGCAATTCGCGAGACCGTCGCTGGGGCCGCAGCGCCTTACCGACCCGGAGGAGGCTAGCTATGCCACTGAATACCCGTCTTACCGAGTTCTTCGGGATCCAACATCCGATCCTGCTCGCGCCGATGGCCGAGGCGTCCGGGGGCCGGCTGGCCGCGGCCGTGACAGCCGCCGGTGGCCTGGGTCTGATCGGAGGGGGTTACGGCGACGCCGACTGGCTGCAGCGCGAATTTGACGAGACGCAAGGCTCAAGGGTCGGAGTCGGGTTCATCACCTGGAGCCTGGCAAGCAATCCCGAACTGCTCGACCTGGCCCTAGCGAGGCGGCCGGCGACGATCATGCTGTCGTTCGGCGACCCAACGAAATTCGCCAACCGCATTCGCCGGGCCAACGTTCCGCTCACCCTGCAGGTGCAGACCCTCGACCAGGCTCGCCGTGCCCTGGACACCGGCGCGGAAATCATCGTGGCGCAGGGCGGCGAGGCGGGCGGGCACGGAATGAGTGCTCGCTCAACGTTCACGCTCGTGCCCGACGTCGTCGACCTCGTCGCCGAACAATCGGCCAAAACGCGTGTGGTGGCCGCCGGAGGTGTCGCAGACGGTCGCGGATTAGCGGCCGCGCTGGCGCTCGGCGCCGACGGCGTGCTCGTCGGCACCCGGTTGTGGGCCAGCACGGAAGCGCTGGTGACACCGCAAGCCCAACAGCGAGCCATCCGGGCCGGTGGAGACGACACCGTTCGCACCCGAGTCTATGACCTCGTACGACAACGAGATTGGCCCGACGAATACGACGCGCGGTTGATCACGAACTCGTTGATCGAGACCTGGCACGGCAAAGATTCCGAACTGGTGGCGCGGTTGCCCGAGACGGTGAGTGCCTTCCAGAAGGCACTCACCGCGCAGGACTTCGATGTCGTCACCCAGCTGGTGGGCGAGGCGATAGGGCTCGTTCGCGACGTTCGCCCCGCCGCTGACATCGTGCGCGAAATGGCGAGTGACGCCACACGAATCCTGAATCAGTAGAGCGGTGACCAGGCCGACGTCCGCAGCAACCGACTCTCCCACTGGTCGCGGTACTTAAGCGCCTCAAACATGTAGCTGCCGGGACCTCGGTGCTCCGGCGGAATCTCATTGGTCAGCAGGTGGACTAGGGCGGCGTAGTTGTTGGAGTCGTCAATCTTTTGCCATAGCATCGCTTCTCGCCGCCGGTAGCTGCCGTGTGCGACCTGAAAGCAAGCCTGGATATGGAGTATCCGCATCCGGGCGGCTGCCTTGGCTAGCGGCCGGTAGTAAATCTCGTCCCAAGAGCGGATGTAGTCGTCCAGCGGCGCGTGAGGCCAGCCGGTGTCCTCCATGAACAGGCTCAGCGGATGCGTGGCGCCGTCGGCGGGTACGGATTCGAGGTCGACTGTCTGCAGCGGCGACCACCCGACCGGCAGCAGTAGCTTGCCCATGACTTCATGGCGCAGGTTGTCGAGTTCACGCATCCATGGCCGCAAGTCGCCACTCTGGGCGCGCCGTGCCAGGGTCTCCCAAGCCGCGCCATCGGCGACGGCCGTGATGGTGACGACGTTGTAGGACACCCCGGAGCCATGGGCGTGGTTGGTGTACCAGAGCAGCCGAGCGCTGTCCTCTTGAGCCAGGGTGGGCATCCAGCCGTCACGGTAGGCCGCCTCGAATTCGTTCTGCCGCGTGCCGACTACCTTGTGGGTCTCATGAAGGAACAGCACTGGGAACTCCTTGGGAGGGATTAGGTTTCGGCCGCAATGAGCGCGGCAAGCTCGCGGCGATTGACCTTTCCGGTCGCGCTGTAAGGAATACTCTCGACGATCGCCAACCGCTCGGGCAGCTTGAAGTAGGCAATCAGCCCACGGCAGTGCGCACGCAGCTCGTCGAGAGTCACCGGGGCGTTTGCTACCACCGCGGCCCCGACCCGCTGGCCCATTTCATCGTCGGCGATTCCGGCGACAACGACGTCGCTTACCGCGGGATGGGAGCGAAGCGCCTCCTCGACTTCGATCGGCCCGAACTTCTCGCCGCCCCGGTTGATGGTGTCGTTCAGGCGGCCGGCCGGGTAAAGGTAGCCATCGGCGTCCTGACGGCCGAGGTCGCCGGTGTGCAGCCAGCCTCCGGAGACGTTCTGTGTGGTGTTCACCCACAACTCTCCCACCGCCCCAGCCTCGACATCGTTGCCGGTGTTGGGGTCCACTACACGCACCTCAACCCCGGGCAGCGGTCGCCCGACGGAGCTCACGCGCGCGGGATTGTGATGATCTTGAGGCAGCAGAGTCGTATACGCGCCGAGCGTCTCGGTCTGACCAAACACGTTGGCGAACGCCACATGTGGCAGGGCGGCCATCGCTCGTTGCACCAACGCGACGGGTGCGGCGGCGGCTCCGTAGGCGATGGCGATAAGTGATGTCAGATCGGCGCTGGCGAAGTCGGGATGGTCCAGAATCCGCTGCAGCATCGTCGGCACCAGGAACGTGGCGGCCACCCGGTGCTCTGATACCAGGCGTAACCACTCCCCGGCGTCGAACCGTGTCTGCACCACCGAGGTGTTGCCGGAGTACAAGCTGCCGAGCACGCCGAGCGCGCCACCAACATGGAAGAACGGCACGCACATCATCCCAACCGATGGCGGCGCGTCCGCCCGGAAGGGTAGCGACATCCTCCCGATGCGCATGCTGAGCTGCCCGCTGGTGATGGCGACGGCTTTCGGGAGCCCGGTCGTGCCGCTCGTGAACAGAATCAAGGCTTCCCGGTCATCGACGTCGTCGACGTCGGGCACCGGGGAGGCCTGGCCGTCACTGACGAGGTCGGTGACCGTCAGCACCGTGCCGGCACCAGCTTCGCGAACCCGGTTGACGTATGCCTGCCCGGCAACCCCTACTTTCGAGCACCCGGCGTTGGTCAGCAGCACCTGCAGCTCCGAAGGCGTCAGCGCAGGGTTCATCAGTGCCGCCGCGGCACCGATGCGTGCCGCCGCGAGCACTGTTGCGATCGACAGCAGGCTTGCGCCGTCGACGACGGCCACCCGGTCGTCGGCCACCACCCCGCCGGCGAGCAGGCCGGCCGCGCACTGCCGGACCGCCCCGCCGAGCTCGCCATAACTGATGGAACGCCCCTCGATGATGAGCGCGGGGCGGGCGGGATCGCTTGCCGCCGCGGCGTCGATGATCGTGCCGATGTTCATGCGCGGCTCAATAAAGGGGTGACCACGCGGAGGTGCGCAGCAGCCGGCTCGTCCACTGATCGCGCAGGTCCAGGGCGTCGTACAGCCAGGTCCCTGGGGCGCGGTATTCGGGTGGAATCTCGGTCCGGAGCAGTTCGAGCAGTGCGTCGGGCCGCCTTATTCGCTGCATCAAGGTCACTTCACGGCGAACGTGACTGCCCAGCGCCGGCTGGAAAGCCGCCTGGATCGTCAGCATCGACTTCGGCCGCTCGACGATGCTGGCATATACCTCGCCGCAGCGGTCGACGTATTCCTCGAACTTGTCCTGATACGGCCACATGGTGTCTTCCATGTAGAGGCTGAGCTCGTGCTCCCGCGCATCGACCGGCACTTCGCCGAACGGTACGTCGCGGATCGGCGACCACGACAGCGGTACGAGCAGCTTGGCCTCGACCTCGTGGCGAAGCTCGTCGAGGTCGCGCATCCACTTCTGTAGGTCGCCCTTCTGCACCCGCAACGCGAGGCGCTCCCATGCGGCGCCGTCCCGAATGGCGGTGATGGTGACGACGGTGTAGGCGGGGCCACTGCCGTGTGCATGGTTGGCATACCACAGCAACCGGGCGTCGTCGCCGCCGGCGAGCATGGCCATCCAGCCGTCTCGAAATGCGGCCTCGAAGTCGTCTTCGGCGCGCCCGCGTACCTTGTGTACCTCGTGCATGAACAGCACGCCGAGACCTCCCAGACGTGGCGTAGCACCGTGCACACCTCGTGCATCGGACGGTAATCGCGGCGATTCGTCCTGTCCACGGCGGCGCTACGGATGCTCAGGCGTGGGTCGTCCACGGCCTCTCATGCGCGGCGGGATGGTGGCCGCTGTTTGCAGCCAACCCAGGATTTCGGCATGGGGCGGTTTTTAAGCTCGCGCGATGGCAAAAGTCCGTTTGTGTTGAGGGGACGTTGTGATGCTGGGGAACTTCGCATTGTTGCCAGTGGCAACCTGAACGTGGGCCCGCAACGGAGATACCGGCTTTTTCAACTCCGGAAATGGCAATTTCGGCATCGTAATTTCGGGCGACGGCAACACGGGCCTAGCGAACTCCGGCTTCCGACGGCACTGAAAAGCTCGGGGTTTTATAACGCGGGTCCGGGGAACTTAGGCGTCTTCAATAAAGACCTAGACTTCTTTCTCGTCTCTTCGATATCACCATTGCGCTTAATGATGCCACGTCGGGCGTCATGAATTCCGGGATCCAAAACTCGGGGAGATTCAACGTCGTCGACTTTGTCTCGGGCTTCTTCCATCGATAGCCGTGGCCTGGACAGCTGAGTCGAGAATCTGGTTTGCTCGATTCGGTACGTACTTTCACAGGGCAGGAGTTCGATCATGTCCCGACTCGGCGTGCCGGATGGGCCCGGTGGCGAAGCTGCCATGATCTGGAAGCTACGGCCGCCGCTCGGCGGCATGGTCGAGCGGATGATCCGCGGTGCGTACCAGCAGAGCATCCTGCCCGCCGGCGAGCGTGAACTGGCCAGGATGCGAATCGCGCAGATCAACGACTGCGTCGCGTGTTCAGGCTTTCGCGCGCCGTCGGTGCTGGCCGAAGGCCCGCATGCCCCAGCGCCAGATCTCTACGAGAACGTCGCGGCGTACGCCAGCTACCCGGGGTACACGCCGCGCCAGCGTCTTGCTATCGAGTTTGCCGAGCGCTTCGCCATTGACCACGCGTCAATGGACGACGCGTTCTTTGGGCGGCTGCGGGACCTGTTCTCCGATGAGGAGATCCTTGATCTCACGTTGTGCGTTGCGGTGTATTTGGGTCTAGGACGCTCGTTGACGGTGCTTGGCGTCGACCAGTCCTGCGCACTAGACATCTGAGCGAACAGCGGGAAGGAAGCGAGTGGATATCGCGACGGTCGACGAGCTGCTGACCACTACGCGGTCGGTGCGCAGACGCCTCGACCTGACCCGACCGGTGGGTCGAGACGTGATCGTCGAGTGCCTGCGGCTGGCGACGCAAGCGCCCACCGCAAGCAACGCGCAGGACTGGCGCTGGTTGGTGATAACCGACGCCGATAAGCGCGCCGCGATCGCCGAGATCTACCGCAGCGTCGGCGCCGCCTACCTCGCTGCGGCCGAGGCCAACGCCTCCGATCCGCAGACCCGTCGCGTTTATCGCAGCGCGCTGGGCCTGACCGAAACGCTCGCCGACGTTCCCGTGCATGTCATCCCATGCCTAGCGCAGCGCTTTGATGACGGCAATCGGCTGGTTGCCGCGTCTGCGTGGGCATCGATCATCCCGGCCGGCTGGAGCTTTCTGCTCGCGCTCAGGTCGCGAGGCTTGGGATCGGTGTGGACGACGATGCATTTGGCAAAGGAGCAGGAGGTAGCGGAGGTGCTCGGCATTCCCGCCACCGTCACGCAAGCCGCCCTGTTCCCGGTGGCGTACACGATTGGCGCTAACTTCCGCCCGGCCACTCGGCCGCCCGTGGAGACGATTACTTATTGGAATACCTGGGAACAGCCTGTTGGAGAAAGCTGATGCAGTCCTACACCGTGCGATTCCACGTCGACGCGCCCCCAAAAAAGGTGTGGCGGGTGCTCCATCCGCCCGCGCCGCCCAACTCACCCCGGCCGCGGGTCCTCAAGTGGCCTACCGGCAGCATGGAAATCCTCAACGAGGGCGACGAAGCCGGCGAAGGCCTGGTTCGCACCTGCATCTTTGAAGTGCCAAAGTACTTGCTCTCCGGCGGCAAGGCGCGCTCCTGGGAGACCGTCACCGAGGCGAAGATCCACAAGCTGTCGCGTTACGTGGCCGTCGGTGCGCCCCTGTGGTCCCGCGCCGAGGGCTATCACCAACTTGACGAACAGCCCGACGGCACCACCGTCCTGACCTTCCATGAGACGTACCACGCCTATAACCCGGTGTTGCGTTTCTTCCTGGAACGCCCGGTATACGCGAAAATTTCTCGGGACAACCTCAACACGTACGAGCACGCGCTCGGCTACGCGGGCCGGGTCAAGCGGCTGCCCTAAGCTCTTGAAATCCGTTGCCGCGTCTGACTCAGACGACGGCGGCTGAACCGGCGAAAGTGGCGACGCACCCCGCCATTACGGCAACCGGCACTCTCCACCGCATCTCCATCTCGGCGCTGGAGGTTGTGCAACGTATCCAGACTGGCGATTCGAAAGCGCGGGTAAACTGCGGGCCTATGCGCTCAACAGCAACAGCACCCATTGCTGCACGATGTGCCGCGGCGGTGCTGATCCTCGCGGGCTGGGTGGCATCGGCGGGCGTTGCCGCTGCCGATCCGCAGCCGTCGCCCGCACCGGCCCCGTCGCCTGCACCGTCGTCGTCCCCGGCACCAGCTCCCGCACTGAAGACGACCATCGACAAGGACGGCACCTATGCCGTCGGGACCGATATCGCACCGGGCACCTACACCTCCGCGGGACCCGTTGGCAACGGCACGTGCTATTGGAAGCGGATGGGCAACCCCGACGGCGCACTGATCGACAACGCGATCAGCAAGAAGCCACAGGTGGTGCAGATCGAGGCGACCGATAAGGCGTTCAAGACGAACGGCTGTCAGCCCTGGCAGATCGCCCCGCCGGGCGATGGCAATGTGCCCGGCGAGCTTCCAGGACCAGTTGCCGGGGCCCAGCTGCAAGCGAATCTCGGCATTCTCAACGGACTGCTCGGTCAGGTCGGACAGCAAGTACCGCAACCCTGAATCGGCTCGGGCTACCGTCGTGTTATGGCAGTTGGTGTGCAACAGGCCATTGTGGGTGGTGCCGGAGTCAGTGGCCTGACGTCGGCCCTGTGCTTGGCTGAAGCGGGGTGGTCGGTCCGAGTGTGGACCGCCGCGATGCCCCAGCAGACGACCTCCGCGGTGGCGGGTGCGGGCTGGGGACCGTCAGCAATCGGGCCGGTTGCCAAGACCCTTGCGTGGACCGAGCGATCGCTGCACGAGTTCCGCAACTTGGCCAAGGATCCGGACACCGGCGTGCGCCTGGCACCGGCGCTGTCGGTCGCCGAATCACCCGCGGATGGCGGGATGCCGCCGGGCGTGGAGTTGATTCCGGACCTGCGGCCTGCGGATGCCGCTGACCTCCCCGAGGGCTTTCGGGTGGGATTTCGCGCCACCATGCCGATGATCGACATGCCCCAGTATCTCGACTACCTGACTAAGCGACTGGCCGCGGCGGGGTCTGAAATCGAATTGCACCCGGTGCGTTCGCTCGCGGAGGCCGCCGACGCCGCACCGATGGTGATCAACTGCACCGGCCTCGGCGCTCGAGAGTTAGCCGGTGATGACACGATGCGGCCGCGGTTCGGTCAGCACGTCGTTCTCACCAATCCCGGGCTGGAACAACTATTTATCGAACTCGCCAACCCTTCGGAATGGACCTGCTACTTTCCCCACCCGCAGCGCGTGGTCTGCGGAGGCATCAGCATTCCGGACAGATGGGACACCACCCCGGACCCCGGGGTGACCGATCGGATCCTGCAGGACTGCCGGCGGATCGAACCGCGGCTTACCGAGGCTGCGGTGATCGAGACGATTACTGGGTTGCGTCCGGATCGGCCGTCGGTACGCGTGGCGGCAGAGCAACTCGGGCGAGCACGGTGCATTCATAACTATGGCCACGGCGGTGATGGTGTGACGCTGTCGTGGGGCTGCGCGCGCGAGGTTGCTCGTATTGCCAATGGTGATCGGTGAGACCCGCCGGCCGCGACGCTACCCGCTGCTTGGCGGCGCCAGTGCGGTCTCTACTGACGAATACATCGGCAACAGGCGGCGCAGTCCGCACGCGGCAATCGTGCGCGCCACGATCGGCTGGTTGCTGACCAGCCGCAGGCTCACGCCACGGCGTCGACACCGCACCGATTCCTGAGCCAAAACAGCATAGGCACACGACCCCATGAAATCGAGCTCGCGCACATCGATTACGTACGGGCCGGGAGCGATGGCGATGGCGGCGCTCCGGCTCACCAAACGTTGCCAAACGGCTTCGTTGCTGGCGTCAACGTCGCCGCCGACATGTACCACCACGGCCGTTCCTGTGCATTCGGTGACTGCTCGTAGACCACTATGCGAGTCGCTGAGTTGTGAACTCAGCTTTGAGTTCGAAGGACCGGGAAGTGATCCGACAGCGACAGTGTTCATGTTTTGCCATATCCCGTCGTCGTGGCCGGTTGAGTTATGCCGTCTGTGGGTGTCGTAACGCGTCAGGGGTATCTTCGACATACCTAGCGACAGGCGTGTCATGACGGCGTTAGCAAGCAGTCCAAGTAAGCATATGTGTAACAGACCCTGACAACATAGGATGTCTGGGACGAAATTTCGTGTTATTGCAAGCCGCGCCGGGATGTCGATCGGGGCCGAAGACGAAATGCTTGCATTTAGTTAGCAACTGCTAAACAGTGAAACGGTTAGATCCCCGGTGAGCATTGACTACGCGCTGCACGCCCACATCGTCACCATCACGATCAACCGTCCCGAGGCGCGCAACTCGCTCGACATGGAGCATTTCCGCGATTTGGCGCAGGCCTGGGCTGCGTTTCGCGACGATCCCGACGCCTGGGTCGCCGTTATCACCGGCACCGGCCGGGACTTCTGTACTGGAGCCGACCTCAAGAAGTTCATCCCCGAACTGACCGGTGCGCTCCCCCGCCCCGAGGGGTGGAACAAGACCGATGCGATCCATGCCGTCTTGCATCAATTCCCTGTGTACAAACCGATTGTCGCTGCCGTAAATGGGGTTTGCGTCGCCGGCGGCTTCGAGATGCTGGGCTCCACCGACATTCGCGTTGCCGTACCCGAGGCGCGATTTGCGGTGATGGAACCCAAGCGCGGATTGTTCGCCGGCGGCGGGAGCACCGTGCGGCTGCCGCGTCAGATTCCGTACGCGCTCGCGATGGAGATGCTGCTGACCGCCGACATGGTGGACGCGCAGCGTGCTCTGGAAATGGGCCTAGTCAACCGGGTGGTCGAACCCGACCAGCTAATGGACACCGCCTACGACTACGCCGAACGCATCGTGGCAAACGCACCGCTCGCGGTTTCTGCAACCAAGCAGTCGGCCGTCGAAGGACTGGCGCTAGATCTCGAGTCCGCCTACGCCAACGAGACGCGGCACAGCAACCGGGTGTTTGAAACCGAGGACGCCAAGGAGGGACCCCGCGCTTTCGCCGAAAAGCGACCGCCTCGGTGGCGGGCGCGCTGACTTAACCAGTAGCGCTGGAAGAAGCTACTGCCGCGTGCGCGATACGCGGCGTGTCAGCAGCGACAATATCCAGCTCACGATGGACAACAAGATCGCCGCCCAGATTGCGGTCCACCAGAAGTGGTCGATTTGCAGCCCCCAATGGGTGGTGTTCTCCGTGATGCGGGCGGTGATCCACAACATGAATGCGTTGACGACGATGTGGAAAAGGCCCAGTGTCAGGATGTACAGGGGGATCGACAGGAATTGCACGACGGGTTTGATGATCGCGTTGACCAGACCGAAGATCACCGCGACCACGAAAATAATCCCGATCCGCTGAAGGGTGGTATCTCCGCCCACAAAGCGCATCCCCGATACAAAATGAGTGACGACCCACAACGCGAATCCGGTCAATGCCGCGCGTACCAGAAAAGCCTTCATCCGCGGGGCCCCTTCAGTTGAGCCCATAGAAGCGTTGAGCGTTGCGCCCGGCGATCTTTTCTCGCGCTTCCTCGCCGATATCTGTGCGGTTGCGCAGATGTTTGGTGCTTTCGGGCCATTCGCCGTCCCAGTGTGGGTAGTCACTGGCGAACATGATGAAGTCGGCGCCGAGCACGTCGATCACGCCGGGCAGGATAGGCTCCTCGGGCTCACAGGTCACCCAGATGTTGCCGGCTTGTAGGTAGTCGTGCGGATCACGCCGCCAGCCGCGCTCAATCCAATCTCCGCGCTTCTCGTAATGCTCGTGCAGTCGATCGATGAAGAACGGGACCCAGCCCGCGCCGGCCTCGAGGAAGGCGACGCGCAGGTCCGGATGACGCTCGAAGACGCCGCCGGAGACCAGCGCGGTCATCGCTGTCATCTGGTCGAACGGGAAGCTGATGCAATGCACCTGGATGTAGTTGGTGAAGCGGTCTACGCCGATCTTCGGCAAATGAATGCCCGGCGCGCCGTGGATGCCAAGAGGCATCCCGAGTTCTGCGGCGGCGGCGTAGAACGGGTCCAGGTCGGGGTGGTCGAGGTTGCGGGTTTTGAGCGCCGGCGGGACCAGAGTCGCGACCAGTCCTAGGTCCTTGGCCTCGGCCATGATGTCGATCGCCACCTGACCGTGTTCAACCGGAGTCACACCGACGCCGCGCAGCCGGCCATTCGTGGGTGCGCAGTAATCCGCGATCCACTGGTTGTAGAGACGCGCGAATCCCGCGGCAAACTGCGGGTCTTCGAGGCTGGGAATGCACAGCCCCAGGCTGGGATACAGGACCATGGTGTCGATGTGGTCGCGGTCAGCGTCGCCCACCACCCCCTCGGCGGATGAGCAGTTGATGTTGGGCGCCTTGGTAATCCCCTGCTCGGGCGGGCAACCGGCGCCCGGGCCTTGGTCCTCGGGATAGTTGCGCCCTTCGATCGTCAGCCGTAGCCGCTTGTCGGCGCTGGGCTTCACGTGATCTGGCCAGCGTCTGATTGCTTCGATCGTCAACGACGAGTTCTCGGCGACGTGCCCATCGGCATCGATGATTCGCATATGCGCTGAACTTACTCGCGTTCGGGCGCGTTCGAGTCGCGGTATCGCGCCGAGTGCTGCACGATGCAGTCGTGAAAACACAGCGGTTGACAAGCGACGAGCGCAACTCGTTCATTGCGGCGTTTCTGGGCTGGACAATGGATGCGTTCGATTACTTCCTTGTGGTGCTGGTGTATGCCGATATCGCAAAGACCTTCCATCACACCAAGGCCGAAGTCGCATTCGTCACCACCGCCACCCTGGTGATGCGTCCCGTTGGTGCATTGCTGTTCGGCCTCTGGGCTGACCGGGTCGGCCGGCGCGTCCCGCTGATGGTCGACGTGGCGTTCTATTCGGTTGTCGGATTTCTGTGTGCATTTGCACCCAACTTCACGGTTCTGGTGATCCTGCGACTGCTGTACGGCATTGGCATGGGCGGAGAGTGGGGGCTGGGCGCCGCGCTCGCCATGGAGAAGGTTCCCACCGAGCGACGCGGGTTTTTCTCCGGGCTGCTCCAGGAGGGCTACGCATTCGGATATCTGCTGGCCACCGTCGCATCGCTGGTGGTGATGAACTTGCTGGGACTGTCGTGGCGCTGGTTGTTCGGCCTGTCCATCGTCCCGGCCTTGATCAGCCTGATTATCCGATACCGGGTGAAGGAATCCGAGGTGTGGGAGGCCGCTCAAGACCGTATGCGGCTAACCAGCACCAAGATCCGAGACGTGCTGCGCGACGCCACGATCATTCGTCGGTTCTTCTATCTAGTGCTACTGATGACAGCCTTCAACTGGATGAGCCACGGAACTCAAGACATTTACCCGACATTCCTGACGGCGACCACCGACCACGGTGCAGGCCTGTCCAGCATGACCGCGAGGTGGATCGTGGTGGTGTACAACATCGGCGCCATTGTCGGTGGGCTAGTCTTCGGCACGCTGTCAGAGCGGTTCAGCCGGCGTTACACCGTCGTTTTCTGCGCGCTCCTTGGATTGCCGATCGTGCCGCTGTTCGCCTACTCGCACACGGCCGCGATGCTTTGCCTGGGCTCGTTTTTGATGCAAGTCTGCGTTCAGGGCGCGTGGGGTGTGATACCGGCGCATCTGACTGAGCTGTCGCCTGATGCCATCCGCGGCCTGTACCCCGGCGTGACCTACCAGCTGGGCAATCTGCTGGCGGCGTTCAATCTGCCCATTCAAGAAGAGCTGGCCGAAGCTCACGGCTATCCCTTCGCGTTGGCCGCGACCATCGTGCCGGTGCTGTGCGCGGTTGCCGTACTGACGGCGATGGGCAAGGACGCCACCGGAATCCGCTTCGGCACTAAGGAAAGCGCTTTTCTCGCAACCGAAGTCAGGTGACGGTCAGAGCTCGAGATCCCGCGGATGAGTCCACCGCAATCGATGGAAACGCGCGAAGCCGCGGTCAGTGCTGAGCCAGGTCGCATTGTTCTCCAGGGCGTAGGCGGCCAAATAGGCGTCGGCGATGTCGTTGCCACGCGCATCAATATCGAGAGCAAGCTGACGGAACAACCTCCAGTGGCGCTCTCCCGCGCGTAGCTGCATCGCGGCCGGGGCGGCGAGGAGCGCGTCGACGGCCTCCCACGCTTCATCCGAGGTGGTCGGCTCCGTGAAGATCCGGCGGTTGGTCATCACCCGAACGAAGGCACCGAGTGCGAGGTCAGGCAGACCCAGCGGCTGGTCGTCGTTGGCCAGCCGCTCGAGCAGCCGTCGATAGTCCGAATGTTCGGGAAGGTCTCTCCGGTGCGCATACACAAGAACGTTGACGTCAACGCAGCGCATCGAGTGATTTGCCTTCGTCCATCGCCTCGACGACAACTGCGTTCGACGAGAGATCCACGCCGGGCCGAAGTCCTCCCCGGCCCGTTGCCCGGACGGCATAACGCCCTCCAGCACGTTGGCTAGCGGGGTTGAGACCACGCCGCACCGCATCTTCGAGAACCGCCGCCACGGTGCGCCCCGACCGGGCGGCTTGCGTCTTCACCTCGCGGTAGAGCTCGTCATCGATTCGGATCGTGGTGCGCACCGTGACATCTTAGCATCAATAGCTTGGCATCAAGATGCTTAGCTACGTGATCTAGTTGGATTTTGGGTCGCTGAGCGTGCGGAGCAGTAGGTGCATGGCGACGGTCGTCGCGCGCTCACGGATATCGGACCGGTTCCCGGGAAGCCCCAGCGTGCGGGTTTCGCCGCGCCCATCGGCAAGCATGACCGTGAAACAGACCGTGCCCACCGGCTTTTCCGCCGTTCCCCCGCCCGGTCCGGCTATTCCGGTGATCGCTACGGCAGTGTCGGCGCCGAAGCGCTGCAGTGCGCCCGTTGCCATGGCCTTCGCAACCGGTTCAGACACCGCGCCGTGCGCCTCGATCAGTGCCGGGTCGACGCCGAGCAGCTGGATCTTGGCCTCGTTCGAGTAGCTCCCCACGCCGCCCATGACGTAGCCGGACGAACCGGGCCTGTCGGTCAGCCGTGCCGCCAGCAACCCGGCGGTGCAGGATTCGGCGGTCGCGATCCGGCGGCCCGTGAGCAATCGCGCGACCAAATCGTCGACGTGCGAACCGTCCTCGGAGTAGACATGGTGTCGGTGCCGGTCGCGCAGAAGTTGTTTCAGCTGTGCGTACACATTCGCGGAGGCAGGCTCGTACCGCGTTACCACCTCAAGCTCACCGCGCCGCAGACAAGTAGTGATCTCGAGTGAGTCAAAACCGCGGATGGAAGCCTGTGCGCCGCGCAGTGTTTCGGCCAGTCCCGACTCCGGTAGCCCAAACATCCGAATGGTCTCTTGCCGGTAGGTCGTTCGGCCGGCGATCGCTTCCTGCGCCACGGGAGTCTGAATAGCCTTGCCCCACATGGGTTGAAGCTCTCGCGGCGGTCCAGGCAGCACCATCACCGCGGGCTTTCCCGGTACGACCACACCTGGTGCGGTGCCCACCGGATCAATCACCTCCGAGCCGGCGGGAATCAGGGCCTGCTTGCGGTTGGCGGCTCTTATCGAGTCGAAGTTGCCCGGCTCCAACAGCGATTGGAAGGCGGGATTGCGCCTCATCAGGGTCTTGAGGATGTTGGCGATTCTTTCTTCGAGCTCGGTGTCCAGCACTAGTTCGCGGCCGCAGAAGCGCGCCACCACTTCGACAGTCATGTCGTCGGCCGTCGGTCCCAGGCCACCGCTGGTGACAATCAAGTCCACACCCTGATCGGCCATGAAGCGCAGCTGCGCTTCGATATCGGCGGGGCGGTCGCCGCAGATGGTGACGTGTGCGAGCTCGAGTCCGAGTTCCAAGAGTCGATCGGCGATCCAGGGGCCGTTGCGGTCTTGGACTCGACCGGTCAAGACTTCGGTTCCGGTGACCACGATTCCGGCGCGTGCGCTCACCGCCATGAGCCTACGCATCGATTAACCTGAGGCCGTGGCGCAGGCGCCCCGAACTCCCAGGACTCGCTACGCCAAGTGCGGCGAAATGGACATCGCCTACCAGATTATTGGAGACGGTCCTTCCGACCTGCTGGTGTTGCCAGGACCATTCGTGCCAATCGACTCGATCGATGACGAGCCATCGTTGCACCGCTTCCACCGGCGCCTGGCGTCGTTCGCCCGGGTGATCCGGTTCGACCATCGTGGCATCGGTCTGTCGTCACGGGTGCCTTCGCGGAACCAGCTCGGCCCCAAGTTCTGGGCGCAGGACGCGATCGCAGTAATGGACGCGGTCGGATGCGAGCAGGCCACGGTCTTCGCGCCCAACTTCCACGCGATGAACGGGCTGGTTCTTGCCGCCGATTACCCCGAGCGGGTCCGCGGCCTGATTGTGGTCAACGGCTCGGCGCGCGCGCTGTGGGCACCCGACTATCCGGTTGGCGCCCAGGTGCGACGCGTTAATCCGTTCCTGACGGTCGCTCTGGAGCCCGACGCGCTCGAGCAGGGTTTCGATGTGCTCCGCTTCGTCGCGCCTACCGTCGCGCATGATGACGTGTTTCGTGCGTGGTGGGATCTTGCTGGCAACCGTGCGGGGCCGCCGAGCATGGCCCGCGCGGTGTCAAAAGTCGTCGCCGAGGCCGATGTACGAGATGCCTTGGGGCGCATCAGCGCACCGACCCTAGTTCTGCACCGGGTCGGCTCGACCTACATTCCCGTTGGACACGGTAAGTACCTCGCCGAGCACATTGCAGGATCACGCCTCGTCGAACTGCCGGGCGCCGACGTTCTCTACTGGGTTGGCGACACGGCGCCGATGCTCGACGAGATCGAGGAGTTCGTCACGGGTGTGCGGAGTGGCGGTGAGGCCGAGCGCGTGCTCACCACCATCGTTTTCACCGACATTGTCGGCTCCACGCAGCGTGCGGCTGCGCTCGGAGATGACCGGTGGCGAGACTTGCTCGACAACCACGACGCCATCGTCCGCCACGAAATTCAGCGATTCGGCGGGCGCGAAGTCAACACGGCCGGAGACGGATTCGTTGCGACGTTCACCAGCCCGAGCGCGGCGATTTCCTGTGCGAACGAAATCGTCGACGCGGTGCGTGTACTCGGCATCGAGGTTCGCGTGGGTATTCACGCGGGCGAGGTCGAGGTGCGCGGTGCTTTGGGAAGTGATGTCGCCGGCATGGCGGTGCATATCGGCGCGCGTGTCTCGGCGTTGGCAGAGCCCAGCGAGGTGCTGGTGTCTTCGACGGTGCGCGACATTGTCACCGGATCGCGGCATCGATTCGCCGAGCGCGGTGAACGCGAACTCAAAGGTGTGCCCGGTCTGTGGCGGTTGTACGCACTCGTGCGCGAAACCGCGACGGTGAAGTCCTAGCCGCCGGGTTGGCCAGGTTGGCCGGGTTGGCCAGGTTGGCCGGGTTGGCCGGGGGTTCCGCCCGGGCCGGGTGCGCCGCCGGCGCCGCCCTCGCCGCCCTGGCCGGGCTGACCGCCGGCTCCGGGCGCCCCGCCCATGCCGCCCTCGCCGCCTCGACCGCCGTCGCCGCCTCGACCGCCGTCGCCGCCCCTACCGCCGGGGCCTCCAGCGCCGCCCTTACCTCCGGCGCCACCGGCACCGCCTTTACCCCCGGCGCCACCCCTGCCCCCAGCGCCGCCGCGACCGCCGGTACCGCCGGGCATGTCGTCGGTCATGAGGTCCGCACCGGTTCTTGGGTCGGATCACTGGTCATCAGTCCGCCTCCTTGTCAGCTATGTAAGGCGATTGGAGTCACGTTACGCGCAGCGGCGGAAGGGAACCGGCTTCTCCGGCCTCAGACTTGGTGGCCCGTTTGACCATTGGCACCTGGCTGGGTGACGGCGGTGCCGTCGGTGCCATCGTTGCCGGCGTTGCCGGCGATGCCGCCACGACCGGGGGTGCCGCCGGTGCCGCTCGGGCCACCTGCGCCGTTGATGCCTGGGCCACCACCCGGGCCACCCCCGCCCGGGAGACCGTCCGGGGAGGTGAAGTTGCCGCCGTTGCCACCCGCACCGCCGTCGGTGCCGTTGGCGCCGTTGCCGCCGTTGCCGCCGTTACCGCCAGGCGCAAACGCGCCTTGCGAGCCGCCGCCGCCACCGCCCGTGCCGCCGTCGCCGGCCGTGCCGCCGTTCCCGCCGCGCCCGCCGTCGCCTCCGAAAACGCCGGTGCCGCCATTCCCCCCGGTCCCGGCCACGCCCGCAGCTCCACCGTCGCCGCCGTTGCCGCCGTTGCCGCCAAAGACGTATTCGCTGCCGGAGGCGCCGTCGCCGCCCGCGAGGCCGCTTCCCGCGGAGCCGCCGATCCCGCCGTTCCCACCGGTGCCGCTTACGGAGTTACCCCCGTCGCCGCCGATGCCGCCGTTGCCGCCGTTGCCACCGCTGCCGCCGTCGCCGCCGTTGCTGGTGCCCGAGCCGCCTGCCGTACCGTGACCGCCTAAGCCGCCGGCCCCACCCATGGTGG
>NZ_OCVX01000007.1:0-168027 GCF_900232995.1 Mycobacterium simulans | reverse complement strand
CCGCCCCCCGCCGCTCCCGCGGCCCCCCCGCCCCGCCCCCCCGCCCGCCCCGCGAAGGAGGCCGCCCCCGCCGCCCCCGCGGTCCCCCCGTTGGCCCCCCCCTGGCCGTTGCCCGCCGCCCCCGCCGTTGCCGCCGCTACCGGCATCACCGCCCCTGCCGCCGTTGCCGCCTTCGGCGACGTCTGAGCTCACTCCGTTGCCGCCATTGCCGGCCAGCCCGGCGGTGCCGCCTCTGCCGCCGGCCCCACCGTCGCGGTCCAATCCCGCGGTGCCGTTTATGGCTGCGCCGCCGAGGCCGCCCATCCCGCCTTTGCCGCCGTTGCCGCCGCTACCGCCGGCGCCGCCGTCGCCGCCGGCGCCGTCGTTAATCTCGACCACGCCGGGCGCACCGTCGACACCGCTACCACCGTCCCCGCCAGCACCGCCGGCGCCGGCGAATCCACCGTTACCTCCGTTGCCGGACACCGCGCCGCCGGCGCCGCCATTGCCGCCGCTGCCGCCGTTGCCGCCGGTTCCGCCGTTGCCGCCACCCTCGCCCGCGCTGTCACCGTTGGTGCCGGGGGCGCCCTGCGCGCCATTGCCGCCGTTTCCGCCGGCACCGCCATTGCCGAACTTGCCGCCGGCTCCGCCGGCCCCCCCGTTGCCCCCGTTCGCGCCCAGGACCGCGCCACTGCTGGCGTCGAAGCCAGCGCCGCCGGCGCCACCGTCGCCGCCGCTGGCGATGACGGCGCCGGTAGCGCCGTTCGCCCCCGCGATTGCGCCAGCCCCGCCAGCGGCGCCGCCGTTGCCGCCGCCGCCTGGAGTCCCTGGGTTACCCCCGTGACCGCCCGCGCCGCCGTTTGGGTTGGCAGCGTCGCCGGCCGCGCCGGCGCCGCCGGTACCGCCAAGCCCGGCGACGCCGCCGTCGCCGCCGATACCGCCGTTGCCGTTGGCGCCGGCCTGGCCGCCGAACATTGAGCCGTTGCCGCCGGCCCCGCCTACTCCACCGGTGCCGCCCATGCCGCCGATGCCGCCGTTGCCGGCGTCGCCGCCGGTGCCGGCGTCGATGCCGTGCACACCGGTCACGCCGTTGCCGCCGAGGCCGCCCTGACCGCCGACGCCGCCCGCACCGCCTTGGCCGCCGACTCCACCATTGCCGAACAACAGCCCCGCGTTACCGCCGGCACCGCCCATTCCGCCGGTGCCGCCTTGGCCGCCTTTGCCGCCGGTAGCGCCTGTTAGGCCGGCCTGACCCAACGCGCCGGCCTCTCCCGTCCCGCCGACACCGCCGGTACCGCCGTTGCCGACGAGCCAGCCGCCGTTGCCTCCCCTGCCGCCGGCGCCGGCGCCGGTACCGCCCGTACCGCCGGCCCCACCGTTGCCCCAGAGACCAGCGCTACCGCCGTTGCCGCCGGCCTGCCCGGCAGCGCCGGATCCGCCGGTACCACCGTTGCCCCACAAGATCCCCCCAGCACCGCCGTTTTGCCCGGTGCCCGGCGCTCCATTAGCGCCGTCCCCAATGAGGGGGCGTCCCAACAGCAGCTGGGTAGGCGCGTTGATCAGACCCAACAATTGCTGCTCGAGGAACTCCAGCGGTGAGGCATTAGCCGCCTCGGCGAGCGCATACGCCCCGCCGGCGCCGTTCAAGGCGCGTGCGAACTGGGCATGAAATGTCGCCGCTTGAGCGCCCAGCGCCTGATATTCCGCGGCGTGGCTGGAAAGCAGCGACGCGATGGCTACCGACACCTCATCACCCGCCGCGGCCAGCACCTGGGTGGTCGGCGCTAGCGCGACGAGGTTGGCCTCACTGAGGGACGCGCCGATGCCCGCCACATTCGCGGCCGCCTCCGCCAGTAGTTCCGGCGTGGCGGTCAAGTACGACATTGCGGCATCCTCCCCATCGCCTGCAGGTGAAAAGTGACGAGCGCCAACTTACACATCGGGGTCGGGTGAGTTCTGCGTTTCGGCAAATCCCGCCGAGCTTCGATTCACGATCTGGCTGCGAGAGAATGTGTCGATGACCGAGTTAGAAGTACTCCAGACGGACGTGACCAAGCTCGAGGTCGACGCGATCACCAACGCGGCCAACACCCAGCTTCGACACGGTGGCGGCGTGGCCGCGGCGATCTCCCGCGCCGGAGGCCCGGTCGTGCAGCGCGAATCGAATGAAAAGGCGCCGATCGGACTCGGTGAGGCGGTCGAAACCACCGCCGGTGATATGCCGGCGCGCTACGTGATCCACGCCGCCACGATGGAGCTTGGCGGCCCGACCTCATCGGAAATCATCAGCCAGGCCACGGCTTCTACCCTGCAAAAGGCCGACGAGCTTGGTTGCCGCTCGCTGGCGCTGGTCGCATTCGGCACCGGCGTCGGTGGCTTTCCGCTCGAGGACGCGGCACGGCTCATGGTCGACGCGGTGCGACAGCACCAGTCGGCCTCGCTTGAACGTGTCGTGTTCGCAGTCCATGGCGACGCGGCCGAGCGGGCCTTCCGCGCCGCAGCGCAGGCCTAATGCTCGGATAGATAGCGCTCGACGGAATCGACCTTGCGTGTCATCGCGTCGGTGACCCCCGCTCGCCAATCCGCCTTGATGACTGCGCTGACTCGGGGTGCACGAGCGGCGACCGCTTCCACGGCGCGCTGCACCACTGCCATCACTTCCTCCCAGCTATCGCCCTCGATCACGGTAAACATCGAGTCCGTCTTGTTGGGGAGACCAGAGTCGCGAACAACGCGAACAGCCTCGGCGACGATCTCCCCGACACCCTCCCCCACACCGAGTGGGGTCACCGAAAATGCGACTAGCACAGACACTGCTCTACTGTCGCATGGCAGCATCGAGCCCCATGCGAGTTCTGGTGCAACGGGTGTCGTCGGCAGCGGTGTCAGTGGACGGCCGGGTGGTCGGCGCCATCGGGCCGGACCGGCAGGGCCTGCTCGCATTCGTTGGTGTCACTCATAGCGATGGCCCTGATACTGCGCAGCGACTCGCCGAAAAGCTCTGGAATCTACGTATTCTCACCGAGGAAAAATCCGCATCCGATGTCGACGCACCGATCTTGGTAGTCAGCCAGTTCACTCTCTACGCCGACACGGCCAAGGGCCGGCGGCCTTCTTGGAACGCAGCCGCACCGGGGCCGATTGCTGAGCCATTGATCGCCGTGTTCGCGGGAGCATTACGTGGGTTGGGTGCACACGTGGAGACCGGTGTCTTTGGTGCGCACATGCGGGTCGAACTGGTCAACGATGGTCCGGTGACGGTCCTGCTGGAACTCTGAGCGGTTGCCGGTGCGGGTACGTTGGCGTTGATGACAACACCGAAGTTTGGATCACTACGTTCCGACGACGACCAGTGGGACATCGTCAGCGGCGTGGGCTACACCGCACTGCTGGTGGCCGGATGGCGCGCATTGCACGCCGTAAGCGCAGCGCCGCTGGTTACCGACGAATACGCAAAGTCCTTCATCGAAGCCTCAGCCGACCCCTATCTCACGGGCCTACTGGCCAACCCCGGAACCTCGGAGGACGAGACCGCGTTCCCACGTCTGTACGGCGTGCAGACTCGATTCTTCGACGACTTCTTTCGCAGTGCCGCTGACGCCGGCGTACGACAGGCAGTGATCGTCGCCGCCGGCCTGGATTCTCGGGCGTATCGCCTTGACTGGCCTTCCGGAACAACAGTTTTCGAAGTCGATTTGCCGAAGGTCCTTGAATTCAAAGCACATGTGCTAGGCGAACAAGGTGCTGAGCCCAAAGCCCGGCGCAGTGAAGTAGCAGCCGACTTGCGCTCCGACTGGCCAACCCCGTTGAAAGCGGCCGGCTTCGACCCACAACGGTCCAGTGCCTGGTCCGTCGAAGGCCTACTGCCCTATTTGACCGGCGACGCGCAGCAGTCGCTGCTCACCCGCATCGGCGAGCTGTGCGCGCCGGGCAGCCGACTTGCCTTGGGCGCCTTGGGTTCACGCTTCGATCACGAGCAGCTCGTCGCCTTGGAAGCGATCCACCCCGGGGTCAATATGTCCGGTGACGTGGACTTCTCCGCCCTCAGCTACGACGACACCACCACCGACCCCGCGGAGTGGCTGGTTGCCCACGGATGGGCGGTCGAGCCCGTCCGGACGACGCTTGAATTGCAGGCCGGCTACGGAATGACCCCGCCGGACGTGGACGTCAAAATCGACAGTTTCATGCGGTCGCAGTACATAACGGCAACGCGACGATAGCGGCACGCCACCAGCGGATTTACAGCCTTCTCCAACTCGCATACAAGGCGAGTCTGCAACGCTGCACTGATGACAAGGCAACTCGACGGCGGCGGGGTTGACCTAATCGAAGCAATCAATGCGGGAGCACGCGGACCGCGAGTTGGCGCATTCTTCGACCTCGACGGAACGCTGGTGGACGGCTTTACGGCAATGGCGCACGTCGGCGATCGTGTTCGGCGTCGCCAGGCTGGGATTGGCGAGATGCTGCGAGTGGCCGACGCCGCCCTTCGGTATCGATTCGGCCGCGTGCAGTTTGAGCACGTGTTGACGCGGGCGGCAGGCTACTTGCGCGGTGAATCCATCGCTGAACTAAACAAGTTGGGCCACCAGTTGTTTGTGGATCGACTTGCATCGCGGGTGTATTCGATTATGGGCGAGATCGTACAAGCCCACCAACGCCAGGGGCACACGGTGGTACTAGCTTCGTCGGCGCTCAGCATCCACGCGTTGCCCGTCGCACGCTTCCTTGGCATGGCTGACGTACTGTGCAATCATTTCGACCTCGATGAGCACGGCCGATTGACCGGCGGGATCGTCAAACCCATTGTGTGGGGCGCCAATAAGGCTCGCGCGGTGCGCCAGTTCTGTGCAGCCAATGATGTTGTGCTGCAAGACAGTTACTGCTACGCCGATGGTGAGGAAGACTTGGCGTTAATGTCACTCGTCGGCTTTCCGCGGCCGGTGAACCCCCGTCGCGAGTTGGCGACGGTCGCGACTGCGCACGGATGGCCGGTGCTCTTCCCGAAATCGACGCGGGTTGGGCCTGCGGGGATCCTGCATCACTTGGCTGGTTACTCGCGGTGAACGCGTTACGGCGTAAGTAGGATCTTCACGTCGTCGCCGGACCGAGACCCGGCGGTCGCATAGCCTTTGGCCGCTTCGTCCAACGGCAGGGTCGTGGTGAAGATGCCGTCGACATCGAGGCGGCCCGACTGAAGCAGCGGGATCAGTTCCGGCCAGGTGCGCTGCACCGGCGCGGTGGTCATTCGCAGCGTGATGCTGCGCATCAGGCAGCTGAGGGCGGGAAGAGGAAACGGTTTCAGGTCGTGTACGCCGACTACCGAAACGGTGCCGCCCGGCCGCACCGCATTGAGCGCGTCGGTCAGCGAAGCGTCGGTCGCGACCGCGTCGATGACGGAGTCGGCGCCGCGGCCACCGGTCGCGGCAAGAATCGCCTCTGTGGCGGCCGGTGCGACGGGTGTGGCACCCCAGTCGGCCGCACGCTGCCGACGTCCGTCTACCTTATCCACAGCGAAAACTGTTGCAGCGCCGTGCATGAACGCGCTGCGCAGAGCGCATAGGCCTACTGCTCCGAGGCCGAACACCGCCACCGTGCCGCCGAATGGTATGTCGGCGCGCTGGGCCGCCGCCCAGCCGGTGGCGAGGTTGTCGGTGAGCAGCAGCGCCTGTTCGGTGCTGATGCCGTCCGGAATCTTGAGCACCTGGAAGTCGGCGGCGGGCACGGCGAGCAGATCGGCTTGGGCGCCGCCGAGCGCGCCCGACCCAAAGATTCGCAGGCCCGAGAAGCACATGACGGGGTCCCGGGTGGCACAGCCCGGACAGGCGCCGCAGCCGGCCACCGACGACACCATGACAAGGTCGCCAACATTGACGGTGCGTACGTGCGGGCCGGCCTCGACAACGGTTCCTACGGCTTCGTGACCGAGCGCAACGGATTCGGCCAACGGGTATTCGCCTTCGTAGAAGTGCAGGTCGGATCCGCAGATGCCAGCGGCAGTCACGGCGACAATGACGCCGTCGGGCCCCGGAAGCGCCGGATCGGGACGGGTCTCGACCCGGATGTTGCCGGGCCCGTCGATGACTACCGTGCGCATGTCGGCGTGCTCACTTTCGGTGTCGTAGAACGAATTGAGACCAATCGGGCTGGTGTACTGCGGCCCAGTACTCGCTGAGGCGCCAAGGGCTGACGGTGTGGATCTCACCGTCAGCGTTCTTGAAGTAAGAGTGTTTGACGGCGGGATGCGACCACACCATCTTCTTGATTTCGGCCTGTGTCCGTTGATGCCATTCGGTGGCAGCAGCCGCCGTCGGCTCCAGGGAATGAATATCGGCCTCCGCCAGGCGTTCTAGGCAGAGGTTGATGTAACGCATCTGAAGCTCGGACTGAAAGATCAGGCTGCCCCCGTGTGCCAGATGGGTGCCCGGCCCGTAGATGAGGAAAAGGTTGGGAAAACCCGGAACCGTGATGCCTAGGTAGGCGTAGGGTCGTCGTCCCCACATGTCGCGAAGGTCGATACCGTTGCGGCCGACGACCTTTAGCGGCCACAAGACGTCGGTGTGCCGGAATCCTGTGGCGTAGACAATGATATCGACGTCGTGTGCCAAACCGTCTTCGGTGATGATGCCGCGAGGGGTTATCCGCTGGATCGGCGTGCGGACCAGTTGGACGTTGTTTCGTTGCAGTGTTTGCAGCCAGCTGCCGTTGTCTTGCAGTGTCCGCTTTCCGGTGGCCGGATAATCGGGTAAGACCTTGCTCAACAGCTCGTCGTCAGAGACCTGGCTGGTGATCCACTGGGTGAACATCATGCGGGCGGCGGCGTTCATATCGCTGACGGCGTAGTCCTGGTCCGCATAGTTCGGATCGCCGCGCGCGGCGTCGAGGCCCTTGTCGGCGCCTGGCCATAGGAGGAGAAATCGGTACCACCTGCCGTAGAACGGCAGGTGTCGCATGGCCCACCGCACACCGGGTCCAACTTCGTCGTGGTACATCACATTTGGGAACATCCATTGGGCGGTACGCTGGAATACCGTGAGCTGCTTGACATCCGGCGCGATCGCCGGCGCAATCTGGAAGCCGCTGGCGCCGGCGCCCACGAGGGCGACGCGCTTGCCGGTCAGGTCGACGGAATGATCCCAGGCGGCGGAGTGAAACGATGGTCCTTCGAAGGTCTCGACACCGTCGAATTCGGGGACATACGGTCGATTTAGCTGCCCAACCGCGGTGATGACGACTCGCGCGTGCATGGTGCTCGTCTGTCCGTCGGCTGCGCGCAGCGACACGCTCCAGGTGCCGTCGTCGTCGTTCCACTCGGCGGCGAGAACTTCGGTGTTCCAGCGCACTTGCTCGGCTAGACCGTGCTCGTTCATCACTCTTGTGAAATAGCCTTGCAATTCGGGCTGTTCGGCGAAGTAGTGTGTCCAGTCGTTGTTGGGTTCGAAGCTGTAGCAATAGAAGTGGTTTGCCACGTCGACCCGGGCGCCGGGATAGCGGTTTTCCCACCAGGTTCCGCCGGGACCGGGGTTCTTCTCCACGATGGTGAAGGGAATGTTGGCCTGTTTGAGGCGAATTCCGGCCAGGATGCCGGATTCGCCGCATCCGATCACGAGGACCGGCAGCTCCGCCGGGTGCTCGGCCGCCAGGGCGGCCGGGCGTCGAGGATCGACCCCTTCGAGGTCCATCTCCTCTAAGAGCAGCGGTAGGTAGTCGTCGAGAACGTGCTCGCAGGCCGCCCAGTCCATCATTTCCCTAATGAGCCGAAGGTCCAGCGGCTCGGGCTCGGGGCAGCCGCGGTCTCGATACGCGGCGATCACCGGTAGCGCCTCGGCACGGGCCCGGGCCTTGTCCTCCTCAGACATGAACCCCTGGATTTCATTGAGAAACAGACCCATGGGCTTGAAGTCTCGGATAAAGCGCGGATCCCCGGTGATGTGAACCAGCGACAGGAGCAGGGTGGGGATGCTGACGTCTTCTAGCGCGGCGGCGATCTCGGCTGTGGTCGTCGTAAAGGGCGCGCCGGCATACACGCTGCGCATCGAGCCGATCCTTTCGGTGGACTGCAATTACGATACCCATAGTTTCGTAATTGCCAGCATCACGCTACCCCGCGTCTCCTACGGGATCAAGGGCGTCGCAGCGCTGTCATCCAGCGATTGAGCGCGCCAAGCATACTGGGCCGTAGCTCAGCGGAGTGAGGGCCAACCCACTGGTGGGGCCCGGCTCACGCGGTTATCTGACCGTGATTTTGGGTGGCATCCGTAAACCATCACGGCACCCCGGAGGCATTCGAACGCTATTAGAACCTGTTCTAATCCGTCCCGGCACCGGTAGTCTGTGGCAACCCGGAGGTGGATAAGCGTCGTGGCACCAATACTCACGGCTTGCAGCGGGTTCCTGCTTGCGATCTTGTGGATGGATTTGATGTTCGACGTCCAGGTTCTGCGGTACCGACGTGTGGGCGCGGAATTGCCCGAGCCCGTGCTCGCGTCTATTGCTGCCTATTACCACCGCGCCACGACGACGTCGCGCCCGATGAACTGGCTGATCGCTCTGGTCATGGTGATCTTGTTGGGCGCGTTAACGTTTGAAGGCCTCCGGGGGTACCAACTCGAGTGGCTCCTGCCAACGTCGGCTGGTCTCGCAGGCGTTCCAGTGATACTGGCCCTGCTACACACCGTCCCTTGCGCGGTTCGGCTCGGAAAGCGCCTCGACAGCTCGGCCGAGCAAAGTCGCCTGGCGCGATCCATCTGTCGGGATCACCTCGCCTGCGCTGGCTGCATGTTCACGTTCCTGGTCCTGTGGGTGGGGCACACGCTGGCGATCTGACCGGCCCTGACGGGTTCTAGTTGCGACGCGACAAGACCTGGCTGGCCACGTCGACGCCCCCCGTACTAAACTAGAACACGTTTCAATTCTTAGAACGATCGGCGAGCGCCCCAGGAGCAGGCATGCACACCGCCATATGCGACCAACTCGGTATCGAGTTTCCCATTTTCGCTTTCACCCATTGCCGCGATGTCGTTGTCGCTGTCAGCAAAGCCGGCGGTTTCGGCGTTCTCGGGGCGGTCGGCTTCACCCCCGAACAATTAGAGATCGAACTCAACTGGATCGATGAGCACATCGGTGATCATCCCTACGGGGTCGACATCGTCATTCCGAACAAGTACGAGGGAATGGACTCGCACCTATCCGCCGAAGAGCTCACCAAAACATTGCAAGCAATGGTGCCCCAGCAGCACCTTGACTTCGCGCGCAAAATCCTTGCCGATCACGGTGTTCCAGTTGAAGACGCGGCCGAGGACAGCTTGCAGCTACTCGGCTGGACCGAGGCGACCGCCACCCCGCAGGTTGAGGTGGCGCTTAAACACTCCAAGGTGAGCATGATCGCCAATGCGCTGGGCACTCCACCGGCGGACATGATCACGCACATCCACGACTCGGGGCGCAAAGTGGCCGCCTTGTGCGGGTCGCCTTCGCAGGCCCGTAAGCACGCCGACGCGGGCGTCGACATCATCATTGCCCAGGGCGGCGAGGCCGGCGGCCATTGTGGTGAGGTGGGCTCGATCGTGTTGTGGCCGCAAGTCGTCAAGGCGGTGGCCCCGGTCCCGGTGCTGGCGGCGGGTGGCATCGGCAGTGGACAGCAGATCGCCGCGGCATTGGCACTTGGTGCCCAAGGTGCCTGGACCGGCTCGCAGTGGCTGATGGTCGAGGAGGCCTCGAATACCCCTGTTCAGCAAGCGGCTTACGCCAAGGCGAGCAGTCGTGACACCGTCCGTAGCCGGTCGTTCACGGGTAAGCCGGCGCGGATGCTGCGCAACGACTGGACCGAGGCCTGGGAGCAGCCGGACAACCCGAAGCCGCTCGGTATGCCCTTGCAGTACATGGTCTCCGGCATGGCGGTGCGGGCAACGAACAAGTACCCGAACGAGACCGTCGACGTCGCATTCAACCCTGTGGGGCAGGTGGTCGGACAGTTCACCAAGGTGGAGAAGACGGCTACCGTCATCGAGCGCTGGGTGCAGGAGTACCTCGAGGCCACCACCAGGTTGGACGAACTCAACGCCGCCGCCGCCGTGTGACGGCGGACGACAGCCGATTAATCCAGGTCGTCGTCGCGACCGGTGAACACCTCTTTCACCCTCTCGACCGCGTGGGTACCAATGTCGATGGAATTCTGGACGATCCCGCTGGTTCCGCCCGCGATGTCCCCGCGAATGATGTCGCTGGCGTTTTCGACGATGTCCGAGGCCTTTTCGACGGCGTTGGTCGCGATGTCTCGGACCGCATCGACGGCATCTTTGGGGTTGAAGGCCATCGGAGTCTCCTATTCCTTGGCGAACGCTTGATACGACTGTAATCCCGGCGAATTCGCCCAGCCAGAATCAAGTTCAGTAGTCGACGAGGGTGCGCCAGTAGCTTTCCGGTATTTCGGCACCGGACCGCAATACCCGCGCGAGGCCTACGGCCATAGCGATTCCAAGCAGGCCGAGCGAAAGGCCGGCCAGCCCGATGAGCCACCACAGCACCGCTGTGACCGTGGGCCACGGCGACAGCACGGCGAGGACTGGCGCGAAGAAGAAGCCGGCCCCGATGTACCACGCCGAGCCGGCACGATCAGACGTCAGCACAAACCGTAACCACCGTGGGATCGGCGATTCGGCAAGCTGACGGTCGCGTGTCATGGCTCAGGCGGGAAAAATCCTGCCCCCGTGAACCACCCTTCTTGCCAACCTTGAGCTCCCAGACAGAGCATCGGCAGGCCGGCCGGCGACTGCGCGGCAGCCTGTGGCTTGGGGCATGGCGCACCGATCTGTTGGACGCCATACAGGGGGTAGGAGATCACCCAGTACCCGGTCGTGGCCGCCGGGAACTGGTTAGGCGGCGGGAAGTGGCAGGCTTCGGCCTGACCGCTGGGGCCCCGTCCAAAGATGAAGCGTTCATAGTTGTCACACGGGGCGCCCAGCGAGGCGTCATAGTTCATTCCCGGTACGTCTCCGGGCCAACGCCCGTTGTCGGCGCCAGCGTCTGGGGCAACACCGATCGCGGCACCCGTGATCGCAGCTGCGGCTAGCAGTTCGCGAATCATGTTCCACCCCTCCATCGCACCAGTGACTTTCACCAAAGCATAACGATTGCCGTCAGGCCCACAAGGCCGTTATGGCCTTTGCGGCCTGAGAGAGCTGAGGGCAGATTCGGGAGCCTTATCGGAAGCGCCGATTCTGCAAAGCTGCGATCGTATGCTTTCCGTCACCAGCAATAGCTGCGTTTGCTGTGTGCCTTTGTCAGGGAGGGTGTGCCGAATGACCGTCGAGTTTCACGCGCTCGGCGACGTCGAGGTGCGCGTTTATGGGCGCCTGCTGGATATTGGTCATGCGCGTCGTCGGTGTGTTTTGGTGGCGTTGCTGGTGGATGTGAATCGTGCCGTTTCGCCGGAGCAGTTGGTGGATCGGGTGTAGTCGGATCGGCCGCCGCGGCGTGCTCGCAATTCGGTGGCGGGATATGTGTCTCGGTTGCGGAATCTGTTGGCTGTGGCTGAGGGAGTGGTGATTTCGCGGGGGTCCGCGGGGTACATGCTGGCGACCGATGAGTTGTCGGTGGATTTGCATCGGTTCCGATATTTGGTGTCCGCAGCGCGTGGGTGTGGGGATCCGGTTGAGGCGGTGGGGTTGTTTGATCGGGCGTTGGGTATGTGGTCGGGTGAGCCGTTGATGTTTTTGGATACGCCGTGGGTCAATGAGGTTCGTAGTGCGGTGCTGGCCGAGCGGTTTGCGGTGGAGTTGGATCGCAATGATGCGGCGTTGCGGGTGGGGCGGCATGGTGAGTTGTTGGTGGAGCTGATCGCGACGCAGGCGGCGCATCCGCTGGATGAGCGGTTGGCGGGGCAGTTGATGTTGGCCCAGTACCGGTGTGGTCGGCAGGGTGATGCGCTCGATACCTATCGTCAGACGCGGATGCGGCTGGCCGATCAACTCGGTGTGGAACCCGGCCAGTTGTTGTGCGAGGTGCATCAGCTGATCCTTACCGGCCAGGCCGCCGATCATGAGGCCGAGCAGCTACAGCTGGTCGATCAGCGCGCAACGCATCCGCCTGTCTGCGATCGGCCCCATTCGCGCATATTGAGGCGTACAACCAGTTTCGTTGGCCACGAGGATGAGTTGGCGTGCACCGTTGATGCGTTGCGTGCGGGCCCGTTGGTCATGTTGACCGGCGTCGGTGGTGTCGGTAAGACGCGGCTTGCCGCCGAGGTCGCCCGACGCGAGCAGGATCGCTTCGGCGACGGCGTGGGGATCTGCGAATTGGGACCGCTGGAGCACGGTGACGCCGTTGGACACACGGTCGCCGCAGCCCTCCGGCTACAACAACACCAAGGCCTAGGCATCGAGCAGTCGGTGATCGAATACTTGCGATCGCGCGAGGTGTTGCTGGTGTTTGACAACTGCGAGCATGTGTTGGAGTCCGCCGCGTGCGGCCTTCGAGCGAGCCATGGCCGACGAGGATGTCGACCATGGGATGCGATTGGTTGCGTCGTCGGCGGAGCTTGTCGGCCTACGCATCGGTTAAGAGGTGGGCGGTTGGGCCGAACGGGTTATAGCGATTGCCGATCCGGATCATCCGTTGTTTGCTGCGGTGGCTGGTACGGCCGCGCGCGGCGCGTGGAGCGCAGGTGACCCGTCCCGCGCAGGCTCCCTGGCGGCGTTGGCTGGTGTGCGGATCCCCGGTCGCGGGGCAGGGCGCATTTCCTATCCCGCCGACGTGCAGGCAGACATGGCCCTAGTCAACGGTGACCCGCGCAGCGCCCTGGCGCACTGGGATGGCGAGACGGAGCGCGCCCGTCGTGAGGGTGACCCGATTCGCACGGTGCAGGCGATCTCCGCGCTCGCGGTTGCTCAAGGTTTACTGGGCAACTCGGACGCCGCTTTGCCTCCCACTCAGGAGGCGGTGGAGATAGCCGACGCTACCGGCAACCCCACAGCGCGGTCGATGGCCTACTTCTCGCTTGGCTATCTGCTGAAGAAATCCGATCCGGAGCGTGCGCTGTTCTTGTTCGACGAGGCGGCGCGGCTGGCCGGTGAGGTGCGGAATAGGTGGTGGTTCGGCATTGCATTACTGGAAGGCGCGGGGACTCGCGCCATGCATGGCGATCCCGCCCCTGCGGCGCGGATGTTGATCGAGACGCTCGACCATTGGGACCGGGTCGGAGACTGGGTCGAGCAATGGGTCGGGTTGCGCTACGCCACGCGGTTCTTCGCCAGGGTCGGC
The DNA here is from genome assembly GCF_900232995.1 of Mycobacterium simulans. Lineage (GTDB taxonomy): Bacteria > Actinomycetota > Actinomycetes > Mycobacteriales > Mycobacteriaceae > Mycobacterium > Mycobacterium simulans. Next base: position 154,785 of record NZ_OCVX01000007.1, on the reverse strand, counting down.
GCGGCGGATGATGCGGTGTTTCTGCATTGCGCGATTGCAAACGCGGGTAAGCCTCCGCCGTTGCGCGCTGCGCAGTTGGACGGCCTCGTCAATAGTTTGGGCGCAAACCCACTCGAGACCTATAGCGCGTCGCCCGCCGGCGGCGCCGAAGCGGTCGTTCGGGCGAGATCGAGCCTGCAGCGTTACGCCGACTATGCGGCCGTCCCGGCGGTGCCACCGTCAACCAGCTATGAAGCAAGTCAGTGATGCCCGTTTGATAGTTGATGATGCGGGCTCGCCGGCGATCGCGATAGCCGCCACAACCGCGGCGAAACGTGTCAATTTGGGCGTTTACCTGCGCATTTCAACATTCTGCAGCATTTGCGCATCACCCTCGCGGCACAGTCGTACATCCACCCGGTGGAGTTAGTTGCGGCGATTACGAGACCACGAGAGGCGTCGAAGGCATGCACAAATGCGCGATCCAGCGAAGCGGCGACGCCGTGCACGAGCGCCGACCTATGTCGAATTCTCAGCCATTTGATCCGGATTCGGTGATGGACGCCGTCGAATGGCTTACCGGTCAGGCTGGACTCGAGGCGTTGACGATTCGAGCGGTTGCCAGAATCACCGGGGTCCCTACGGCCGCGATTTACCAAATGTATGGGTCGCGCGAGGGTCTCATCGGTCACGCGTGGCTGCGTGCCGCGCGGCGCTTTGTCGAGCTGTTGGTCGCCTTGGTCGATGATGCCCACACCGTTGCTAACCCTCGTGACGAGGTGCTCGCGGCGGCAGAGACCTCGCTCATCTATCCCAGGCGGTATCCGGGCTCGGGAGCGTTCCGTTTGGTCGTGAGTCGCTATGAACTCGTTGACTTGGCACTACCGAGTGAAGTCACCGATCAATTGCGCTGTGTCGAAAACGAATTTCTCGAGGTCATCGCGCGACTGTCGGTCCAACTGTGGGACCGCCAGGACGCTCAGACGCTTGAAGTGATTTCAGCCTGCGTTGCCGACCTGCCCAACCGCATCCTCACCAGAAGTGCGCGATACAGCGACGGCACCTTGCGGGAGTACCTGCGCGCAGCGGTACAGGGGATCTTGGAGGTCGGCCCGCCGCCCACGGAGTCGAACTTTCCCATCGATCGAGAGCTCGTCGCCGCGGCGCTCAGAGGAGCTCGGCGCGGCTTCCCGCCGGGGCAGCGATACTGCCTAGGCAGTCGAGCGTCCGAGCGGGCGGGCTTGATGGGTCGTGGCCCATAGTGTCGGGCTCTAGGTACCGTTCGAACAAGTCCAGGACCGGGGCCGCCGTGACCCAATGAAGTCACTCAGAACGAAGCGCACCGATCAGGCCGTTCCGCTGTGCAGCGGCGCTGATTGGTGCTGTGTCAGGGCAGACCTGTGACGGGCTTGAAACCCATCGCGGGTGAACATGTTGCAATTCGGCTTCGGGGAACTTCTTCCGATCCTTCCCAACGGTGGTGTAGCAATGAATTAGTGGCATGAGCCAACTACTAGAGCATGGTGTATCGAGGAGTGAGCCCATGACGACAGCCAAGCGGATTCCCAACCTGCCCCGCGGGTTCGATTTCACCGACCCGGACATCTACGCCGAACGGTTGCCGGTAGCGGAGCTCGCCGAGATGCGTCGAACCGCGCCGATCTGGTGGAACGAGCAGCCGGTCGGCAGGGGTGGCTTCGATGACGGCGGCTTCTGGGTGGTGTCCAAGCACAAGGACGTCAAAGAGGTCTCATTGCGCAGCGATATCTTTTCCAGCCTGCAGAAGACCGCATTGCCACGCTACAAAGACGGCACCGTTGGCGAGCACATCGAAAGGGGCAAGTTCGTCCTGCTCAACATGGATGCTCCGCAGCACACCCGGCTGCGCAAGATCATCTCGCGGGGCTTCACTCCCCGCGCCGTCGAGCGGTTGCGCGGTGACCTGAGTGAACGTGCGCGGCGCATCGTCGAGCTAGCGGCCGCTGAAGGTTCCGGTGACTTCGTCGAACAGGTGTCCTGTGAATTGCCGTTGCAAGCAATCGCCGGGTTGCTGGGTGTACCGCAAGAGGACCGCATGAAGCTCTTCCACTGGTCGAACGAGATGGTGGGCGACCAAGATCCCGAGTTCGCCAGCAATGACGCGACGGCCGCCTCGGTGGAACTGATTATGTATGCCATGCAAATGGCCGCGGACCGGGCCAAGAACCCAGGGGACGACATCGTCACCAAGTTGGTCGAGGCCGACATCGACGGTCACAAGCTCTCCGAAGACGAGTTCGGCTTCTTCGTCATTCTGCTGGCGGTCGCTGGCAACGAGACCACCCGCAACTCCATCACGCAGGGCATGATGGCCTTCACCGACTTCCCCGACCAGTGGGAGCTGTACAAGCGGGAACGCCCCGTCACCACGGCCGACGAAATTGTCCGGTGGGCGACCCCAGTCACCTCGTTCCAGCGCACTGCCCTCGAGGACTACGATCTATCCGGCGTGCAGATCAAGAAGGGTCAGCGGGTGGTGATGGTTTACCGATCCGCCAACTTCGACGAGGACGTGTTCGACGATCCATTCACCTTCAACATCCTGCGCGATCCCAATCCGCACGTGGGATTTGGCGGCACTGGCGCGCACTACTGCATCGGTGCCAACTTGGCGCGGATGACGATCGATTTGATGTTCAACGCGATCGCCGACGCGATGCCTAACCTGGAATCGATCAGCAAACCCGAGCGGCTGCGCTCCGGCTGGCTCAACGGGATCAAGCACTGGCAGGTTGACTATCACAGCAATGGGGCAGCCAAATGCCCTGTCGCACACTAGGGCACGTGTGACCACCCATAGAGCCGCCCAGATCCAGTCGGCTGGTGCACCGTTAGAGGTTGTCGAGGTCGCGACTCGCTCACCTGGCCGCGACGAGGTGCGTGTAGCGGTGTCCGCGTGTGGCGTATGCGGCACTGACCGCCATTTTGCCCAAGGTGGCTTTCCGGGCATGTCGTGGCCGTTGACCCTCGGGCACGAGATCGCCGGAACCGTAGCCGAACTCGGCGAATGGGTCGATGATTTCGTGGTTGGTGATCGCGTCGCCGTCGGGTGGTTCGGCGGTAACTGCAACCACTGCGACTGCTGCCGCAAAGGCATTTTCATCCACTGCTCGAACATGAAAGTGCCGAGCTGGCAGTATCCCGGCGGTTATGCCGAGGCGGTAACGGTTCCGGCAAATGCGTTGGCCCGCATTCCTGCCGAACTGTCCGACACAGAAGCCGCCCCGATGGGCTGCGCCGGTGTCACGACGTACAACGCGCTGCGTCACACAAAGGCCTTACCCGGCGATCGTGTCGCGGTTCTCGGTGTCGGCGGCCTCGGCCATCTTGGGGTGCAGTTCGCCGCCGCGATGGGCTTCGAGACCATTGCGATCGCTCGCGGTGCCGCTAAGGCTGAGGATGCCCGGAAACTGGGCGCCCATCACTACATCGATTCCACCAGCGGTGACGTAGCCGACGCACTGCGGGCCTTGGGCGGTGCCGCGGTCGTGCTGGCCACTGCTGGGAACGCGGCGGCGATGGCCGACACGATCGGTGGGTTACTGCCGCAAGGTGAACTGGTCGCGATCGGTGTCACGGCAGATCCCTTGCCGATCAGTCCTGTGCAGCTGATAAATCCGGGGCTCAGTGTTGTCGGCCATCCCTCTGGGACTGCGAAAGATATCGAAGACACAATGCATTTCGCGGTCGTGTCCGGTGTGCGGGCGTGGATCGAGAAGCTGCCGTTGTCGCAGGCGGCCGACGGCTACGCGGCAATGGAGCAGGGGCGGTCACGCTACCGCACCGTTCTGACGATGTGATTACAGTCGGTCTGTGACCGACACCTGGATTTTGGACGAATCCGACGGCGAGTTGATTGTTCGGACCGATGTTAGCGGCAGGGCTGCGCGAATGGGCCATCGGCTTACCATCGCAATGAGGCGGTGGCGGGCCACGGTGAGCTGGGTGGGGGATGAACCCACTACGGGAGAGCTTGCGGTCGAGGTGAGTTCGTTGGAGGTGCTGCGCGGCGAAGGTGGCGTCAAAAGCCTGTCCGGGCCCGAGAAGGTCTTGGTTCGGTCGAATGCGCTGAGATCGCTTGACGCGGGTCGTTATCCCGCTATCCGCTTCACCGCGGAGGCCTTCGACAAAACCGCCGACGGATACCGCCTAACCGGCAAATTAGACATCCGGAAACGCTCACGCGAACACGTAATCGATGTGCGCACAGACGATCTCGGTGACTCGTGGCGCATGACTGCGGAGTCTGCCGTCCGCCAGTCCGATTACGACGTCAAGCCGTACTCGCTGTTGATGGGTTCGCTGCACGTCGCCGACGAAGTCATCGTGTCCTTTAACGCAATTCGCGCCAAGGACGGCACAAGCCCAACCCGAATTCAAACCTGACCGCTGATGACTACTCCGGTGGCCGCCCGCCGATCTCGCCGTACGTGCCAGGGATGTGTTCGAGCACCCTGGTCAATATGAGGCCATTGGTCGGATCCGTCCGGGGCGCAACGGAGCCTGGGGTCTCCTCCGCAGTGGACTCCGTGAGCTGTTCGCCGGCGGTCAGCCGGACGGGTTCGTGCTGCGCTGGGGGTTGGGGGGCTGCCGCGGGAATACGTGGCCGAGCCGATGCCGGCGGTGCAATGGCGGTAGCCGCGGCTTCTGCGACAGGAGGCGCCGGTTTGTGCACCACGGGTCTTGGCGTTCCGGGATCTTTGTCTGGAGCCAGTTGAAGACCCACGGCCAGGGACAGGGAGGCGACGAAGGTTACTGCAGCGGCGGCCAACGTGGTCGCAGCTCCGGTGTAGGACAGTCGCCGAGCCCGCGCGGCCACATCGACGGGCTCACTGATATCGGCCACCAGTTGCGCATCGGTGAACTCGGTGCTTTGCGCTGCCGCCAGGGCCGCACCCCGCGCGACCGTCACCTGCGCCATCGTTTGTGCGAAAACCGGCACTGGCAAAGCCTTTTCGAGTTGCCAGGAAAGGTCGCTGACGTCACGGTCGGAACCGACCACAACCACCCCGGCGGGATGCCATGCACTATGGTCAAACATTCCCGTCAGCCAGGAAGTCAGTCCGTTAAAGCCGCCACGCACATGCTTGACGGCCGTTTGTGTCTCGCCGTCGTGGGTGTCGACCATGACGACGGTGGCCCACTCGTGCTCGAGAATGCACACCGCGGTTTGCTCGTAGCCGATGACGGGTGCGATGGCCCGCGCCAGAGTTTCCACGGCATCGAGCATCCGAATCGGAACGACGTTGTCGAAACCGGCGTCGGTGAGTGCCTCCAGCAGCAGTGCCGCCTGCGCCGACGCTTCGTCGTTCCAGGTGACGCCAATGACACGCAGCCGATGATCGCCCGCGGTGGCCACTTCCCTGGCGCGCAATACCTCCGCCGCCACCTGCTGCGCGGTGCGGACGGCGCGTACCCCATGACCGCCGTGCAGTTCCAGTTCGTGATGGTCCAGGATGGTGCCGTCTGCGCCGTGTCCTTCTGCAAGTACCCACCCGACTGTGGTCGGCGTGACTGACAGCCCAAGTACCGTATCCAAAATCTCGCACCTCATTCAGTCCCGGACCCTCGACGCCCTCCACCAGTCCCATGGCGCACCTCAAAGCCCAGGTGCGGTGGGACGTGAGCGCCGGAACGGACCGGGAATAGCGTGGTCTCCGTCGGCTTACTTCGAGCGAGCCTACGCGGTCGACGCGAGTTCGGCTTCCTCGGTGTCGTTACCAAACGGAAACCAGCAGGTGGCCTCACCGAAATTGACCCGGATCGGCAAACCGGCCGTCGGAGGTTCCAAGTGCGTAACGCGTGCATAACGCTTGGCGTGTGCGCCGTTTGGCCGGTCTGGGCGGGGGCTATAACGAATGCGGCACAACCGCCGCGGCCCCCATAGCACAGTTGCTATATCCACGTCGGTAACCGATACCGAAACGAAACGAGTTCGCGTCCAGATCGACATTTGACCTACTCGCGCGGTAAGTTCTGCCGGGGGCACCACACATAAGGAACTAAGGGGCACACGTATGACAGAGGTGAGCGGGAAGATACGGGCCTGGGGCCGCCGACTTCTGGTCGGCGCAGCCGCCGCTGCCACACTGCCGGGTCTGGTCGGACTTGCCGGCGGAGCCGCGACCGCGGGAGCGTTCTCCCGTCCGGGTCTGCCGGTTGAGTACCTGCAGGTGCCTTCCGCGGCGATGGGTCGCAGCATCAAGGTCCAATTCCAGAGCGGCGGGGATAACTCACCTGCGGTCTACCTGCTCGACGGCCTTCGTGCCCAAGACGACTACAACGGCTGGGACATCAACACCCCGGCGTTCGAGTGGTACTACCAGTCGGGCCTGTCGGTCATCATGCCCGTCGGCGGGCAGTCCAGCTTCTACAGTGACTGGTACAGCCCCGCTTGCGGCAAGGCCGGCTGCCAGACCTACAAGTGGGAAACCTTCCTGACCAGCGAGCTGCCTCAATGGCTGTCGGCCAACCGGAGCGTCAAGTCCACCGGCAGCGCCGCGGTCGGTATCTCGATGGCCGGCTCGTCGGCACTGATCCTGGCCGCCTACCACCCCGGGCAGTTCGTCTACGCCGGCTCGCTGTCGGCCCTGATGGACCCCTCCCAGGGGATGGGTCCCTCGCTGATCGGCCTGGCGATGGGCGACGCCGGTGGCTACAAGGCCTCGGACATGTGGGGCCCGTCGAGTGACCCGGCATGGGCGCGTAACGACCCCACGATCCAGATCCCGAGGTTGGTCTCCAACAACACCCGGCTCTGGGTCTACTGCGGTAACGGCACCCCGTCGGAGTTGGGCGGTGCCAACGTGCCCGCCGAGTTCCTGGAGAACTTCGTGCGCAGCAGCAACCTGAAGTTCCAGGATGCCTACAACGCCGCCGGCGGCCATAACGCGGTGTTCAACTTCGACTCCAACGGAACGCACAGCTGGGAGTACTGGGGCGCTCAGCTCAACGCCATGAAGGGTGACCTGCAGAGCTCACTGGGCGCTCGCTGACAAGGGTCTAACCCACTGCACCCCCGCTACTGCGCTTGACGGCCGATTCAATGGACCGTCAAGCGCAGTAGCGCATTAGCGAGCTTTACCGGGTCCTAACGGGCCCTGTGAACTCCCCCGTGATGTCGGTCCACGCGCTGGTGTCGCCGCGGTGATCGTTCATGTTGCGGCACTCGCCGTACACACGCATCACCCCTAGGCTCGGGTTATCGCTGTGGCGGTACACAATTGCCGTGACGGCGTCCTTGGAAAGGGTCCTGCCGAACACGTGCTGGGTTGGCGGTAGGCCCTCCGTCCAGCCGTGCGCAACCAGAGCCGCGGCGATCTCCCTAAAGTAAGCGTCGGTGGGTGCATCGGTCGGCGGCTCGAACGTCAGGTGGATCGCGCCTTGGTAGGGAGGGCTTTCCTGGTCCGTGCACGACATGAGTAGATAACCGGCGGTCGTGGTCCGCAGTCCGGCGACGATGACGATTTGTTTGGCCGACTCGATGACTTGAGACTTGGTCTGATCGTCGGTGGCCGGCCCATGAGGATGCCCGAGGGAGTCAGTGGCTGACGGATGGACCCTGGTTACCACCAGGAAAGCTGCGCCCAGGATCAGCGAGACCGCTAGCGCGGCAGAAATCACCGGCCGCACTCCCGGTGTGCGTAACGATGCGGCGCTCTTGCCATCGTGCCAGGTCATCAGCGGGCGTCGACACTTCCCGCGACGCGCGTCATTTCGTGGCCGCGCCACCAAGACATTTGACTTTCATGCACTCTGTACGTAACTTCCGTACTGTGAGTTTGTAAGTTAGTGCAAAGGATAGTTGAGATGGCACAGGTGGCGCTGTCACAGGCAACGATTGACTACCGAGTATTGGGGCCGGCCGACTCACCACACCCCCCGGTGCTATTTGTCCACGGGATCCTTGTCGACGAACGTCTGTGGGAGCGTGTCGCAGAAGGGCTTGCTCGCAAGGGGTTTCGTTGTATCCTGCCGACCTGGCCGTTGGGCTCGCACACCATCCCCGTGAACGACGGTGCCGACCTTTCCCCGCGCGGAATTGCCGCGATGATCCACGAATTTATGGTCGCCCTCGACCTCTCCGAGGTGACCCTGGTCGGCAACGACACCGGTGGAGGTCTGTGCCAGCTCGTTATCGACGCCTATCCTGACCGAATCGCGCGCTTGGTGCTCACCAATTGCGACGCATTCGACAGGTTCCCGCCGTTCCCGTTCACCGTCGTCTTTGCGGTGCTGCGCGGTCCGAGATCCATCAAGGCATTGTTCGCAATGCTGCGATGGAAGTGGGTCCGGCATTCTCCGCTTGGCTTCGGACTGCTGCTCAACGAGCCGAACCCTGAACTTACGGCCGCGTGGATCCAGCCCTGCCGTAAGGACGCTCGTATCTGCGGTGATCTCGCGACACTGCTACGGCACGTCGCCGCCACCGATCTGACCGACGTGTCGACGCGGTTCCCGCAATTTGGCAAGCCGGTCACGCTGGTATGGGGGATGCGCGACCGATGCTTCACCCCATCGCTGGCCAGACGGATGGCGGCCTTGTTCCCGAACTCCACCATGATCGAGGTACCCGGAGCGAAAACATTTGTCGCCTTGGATGATCCGACGCCGGTGATCGACGCGATCGAGACCGTCAACGTGCATAGCCGTTGACGCGCTGCCGTAACAGACATCCGCGGTCGAGCTCGATCCCGACCGCGTCCGGCAAGGCTCGCGGTCGGCAATCAAGGCCCTGAACGATAAGATTTTCTCTCAGATTGCGCTTAATTGGAGTTTGCTGAACTCGCCGCGATGCGCTCGCCAGCTCGAGAGAGCGAGCCGCGAAACGGTGCGGGCGCGCGGCTTCGACAACCTGTATCAACGGGTCCTGGAAGCCGCGGCCCGGTCGCACTGCCAGGCTCCGCCGCCCGCCTGATCGGCTCGGCTGAATGCCGTTTGCGCCAATCTCAAAGTGATTGATAACCGATCTCACATTTTTTTCCTATCGGTAACGCTTTGACTACGCCCGGCGAAATGCCGGACATGACGAACATCGCAAAGCCCCTCATCAAGTCCGCCATGGCCGCGGGTTTCATCGCGACGGGGCTGTCGCTATCCACCGGTGTCGCGGACGCCGATGTCATGAACTGGGAAGCCGTCGCCGAGTGCGAGTCCGGCGGCGACTGGCGCGCTAACACCGGCAATGGCGCCTACGGAGGTCTGCAGTTCAAGCAAGCCACGTGGGAGGAATACGGTGGTGTCGGGAACCCGGCAAATGCCTCTAAGCAGGAACAAATCGCTGTAGCCAACCGAGTTCTGGCCGGCCAGGGGCCCGCCGCATGGCCGAAGTGCGCCAGCGCCGGCGGCCTGCCACCCGTGCCCGTGGTGTTGCCCAAGCCGGTACGTCAACTGGAGCAGACCGTCCTTGGGATCCTCGGGATATTCACGCCCAAACAGTGAATATCGGCGACTGGTCTGGTTTCGTTACAGTGAACGTGTTTGGATTCTCCTATGGAGGGTTCAGCGACAGTTCATATGGCGGCGCCAGCGGACAAGATCTGGGAATTAATCGCAGATATTAGAAATACCGGACGGTTCTCACCGGAAACCTTCGAGGCCGAGTGGCTCGGTGAGTCGACCGGCCCCGAGCTCGGCGCCCGGTTCCGCGGACACGTCCGGCGCAACGGGATCGGGCCGGTCTACTGGACGACCTGCGAGGTCACCGCGTGCGAGCCGGGCCGGGAGTTCGGATTTGCTGCGATGCTCGGCGACAAACCGGTGAACAACTGGCACTACCGGTTGACGCCTGCCGGTGACGGCACCGATGTGACCGAGTCATTTCGGCTGACTCCGTCTGTGCTGACGACCGTGTACTACTGGGTGTTCGGGGGGTGGTTACGACAGCGCAATAACATCCGCGACATGAACAAGACGCTGCAGCGCATCAAGGATGTGGTCGAAGCAGGCTGAGGGGCGGCTTCGAGCACATCGATGAAGACGATATTCATCACCGGTGCGGGCAGTGGAATGGGCCGTGAAGGCGCAAAGCTGTTCCACGCCAAGGGCTGGCGAGTGGGCGCGATAGACCGCTACGAGGACGGTCTCGAATCGCTGAGTGCGCAGCTTGGCCCAGGGTTGTGGACCCGCGTCGTCGACGTGACGGACAAGGTCGCGCTCGATCACGGCCTCGCTGATTTTTGTGCCGGCCATGTCGGTGGCGGACTCGACATGATGTGGAACAACGCTGGCATCGGCGAGGGCGGCTGGTTCGAGGACGTGCCTTACGAGGCTGCGATGCGCGTCGTTGACGTGAACTTCAAGGCTGTACTGACCGGGGCCTATGGCGCGCTCCCCTACCTCAAGAAAGCGCCCGGAAGTCTGATGTTCTCGACGTCATCGTCGTCGGGCACGTACGGCATGCCACGCCTCGCCGTCTACTCGGCGACCAAGCATGCGGTCAAGGGGTTGACCGAGGCATTGAGTGTGGAATGGCAGCGGCACGGCGTGCGGGTTGCCGACGTGCTACCGGGCCTGATCGACACCGCGATTCTCACTTCGACGCCCCAGCACTCCGAGAAGGACGCGGAGCCGATTTCGGCCGAGGAACTTCGCGTGACCGCACCCAAGAGGGGCATGTTCCGCCTGATGCCCGCGGCCAGCGTGGCCGAGGTGGCGTGGCAGGCATACCACCACCCGACGCGGTTGCATTGGTATGTACCGCGAAGCATCCGCTGGATCGACCGGCTCAAGGGCATCAGCCCCGAGTTTGTTCGGAGTCGCATCCTTAAAGCGCTACCGAGGCTGGACCCAATACGGCAGTAATGTTTCCTCCACGATGCGAAGGCCGAACATGGAGGTGGCTCGTGGACAAGCGCTTGGTCACGGTGGCAGGAGCCGCACTTGTCGTCGTCGGCATATCGGGGTGTGCACAAACCCAGACCGTGCCTCGAAAGGCCGCGCGCCTGACCATCGACGGCAATAGCCACACAACACGTCCACCGGCATGCAGTCAGGAGCAGTCGTATCGGACGATTGACATCCGGGACCATGACGGCCAAGTCCAAGCGGTCGTCTTGCTCAGCGGTGACCGGGTGATCCCTCAGTGGGTGAAGATCCACAACGTCGACGGGTTCAACGGCAGCTTCTGGCAAGGCGGGGTGGGCGACGCTCATGTCAACCTCGCCAACCACACCTACACAATCACCGGAAGCGCGTATGGAATCAACAACAGCAATCCCAATAAGGTCGTGACAACAGACTTCCAGATCATCGCTGACTGCTGACGCTTCGAACTATTGGGCCAGCCGATCGATGGAGGAGCGGTGAAGGACAGACTGCACTGGTTCGCGATGCACGGAGTCATCCGTGGTTTAGCAGTAATCGCGATGCGGCGAGGCGACTTGCAGGCAAGGCTTATCGCCGACCCTGCGGTCGCCGTGGACCCGGTGCCCTTTTACGACGAAGTGCGCAGCCATGGCCGCCTTATACGGGCTCGCGCCAACTATTTGACCGCCGATTATCGACTCAGCCACGAACTGTTGCGATCGGACGATTTCCGTGTCATCTCCTTCGGTGAGAATCTGGCGACACCGCTTCGCTGGCTGGAGCGCCGCACCCGAGATGGGCAACTCCATCCGTTGCGACCGCCGTCATTGCTGGCGGTTGAGCCGCCCGATCACACGCGTTACCGCAAGACGGTATCGGCGGTGTTCACCTCGCGGGCGGTTGCCGCACTACGCGATCGCGTGGAACAAACTGCGATCAGCCTCTTGGATCGGCTCGCGGATCAGCCCGGTGTTGTTGACGTTGTTGGGCGATATTGTTCGCAACTTCCGATCGCGGTCATCAGCGACATCTTGGGAGTACCGAACTATGACCGGCGACGCGTCCTGGAATTCGGTGAACTGGGTGCACCGAGTCTGGATATCGGGGTGCCTTATCGGCAGTATCAGCGCATGCAGCGGGGCATAACGGGATTTAACGCTTGGCTCGCAGCGCATCTGGGGCAATTGCGACGTGTTCCCGGCGACGACCTGATGAGCCAATTGATCCGGACGGCCGAAAGCGGGAGTGCCGAAACATATCTCGATGAGACCGAACTTCAGGCGATTGCCGGGCTGGTGTTGGTAGCCGGTTTCGAGACCACAGTGAACTTGTTGGGCAACGGAATTCGCATGTTGCTTGATGCGCCCGAGCAACTCGACAAACTGCGACAGCGCCCGGAGCTGTGGCCGAACGCGGTGGAAGAAATCCTGCGGCTGGATTCGCCGGTCCAGATCAGTGCGCGAGTGGCACGCAGGGACGTCGAGGTAGCCGGCACGGTGGTCAAACGCGGCGAGTTAGTAGTGATCTACCTGGCCGCGGCCAACCGCGATCCGGCCGTGTTCCCAGATCCGCACCGCTTCGAGATCGAACGCCCCAATGCGGGAAAGCATCTCGCCTTCTCCACCGGCCGCCACTTCTGCCTCGGGGCCGCGCTCGCCCGCGCCGAGGGCGAGGTCGGTCTACGAACCTTCTTCGACCGCTTCCCTGACGTACGGTCAGCAGGCGTCGGAAGCAGGCGCGATACCCGGGTGCTGCGTGGTTGGTCGACACTTCCGGTGATCCTCGGGCCGGCGCGGTCGATGGTTGCTCCGTGACGCGCTCGCGCCGCACGCGCCGTGACGCGCTCGCGCTAGAGGGTTACACCTCAATGCGCGACCCCATGACCACCGTGCGGTCTAGCGGCAGCCCGAAGTATTCGGCGGCGTCGGCGGTGGTCACGATGATCATCACGGACCAGAAGATCAACGACACGACCCCGTACACGTTGTCGGGGCTGATCGGTATCGGATGAGGGTCACTGGGGTTGAAGACGGTCTGGATGGGTAGATCGGGCTGGTACCAATGTCGCCGAACACCACACCGAGCGCGCCTACGATGATCGCCGGGCGAAACCTTCCGGAATATGTGTGCACGGCGAGGGTCCTCGTTTCGTGACCGGATGCGGTGTGGGTGGTAGCGACGCGGCGGACCTGATCGTACTGCGCGGCCGCCGGTCGGGCTGGTTGACACCAGTGGCGTGAGAGGGTGTCATAACGACTGTGGCAGAAGATTCGACGTTAGCGGTTCGGGATGCGGTGCTGGGCCTATGGCAGGCACTTTCGCGACGAGACTGGGACACGGTCAAGACGTTCCTGTCCGACGACTGCCTCTACGTCGACATGCCCGTTCCCGCGTTGGCGGCACGCGGCCCGGACAACATCCTGAAACGGCTCAAGATCGGGCTGGAGCCGTTGGCCGGCTATGAAAACCACGACGGTCTGCTGATATCCGATGGTCCCGACGTAATGTACGAGCATTCGGAGACCTGGACGTTCAGGACGGGCGAGCGAGGTGTCCTGAGGTTCGTAACGGTGCACAAGGTCATCGACGGCAAAGTTACGCTGTGGAAAGACTATTGGGACATGGCCAGCCTGACCAGTTTCGCGCCTCCCAACCACTTCGAGGGCTTGGAGAATGTTGATACCAGCTGGATTTTTGACGCGACGGGCGTGATTTAGGCAGCCGTGATGGCGCGGGCGGCCTATGCGGGTTTGCGCCGGGCGCACCTCAATGCGGTACAGGCCCACATGTCCGACCACATTGCTCGGCTGGAATGGTCGCGTCGGCAGATTTCGGACTACCAGAACCAGCGCCTGCGGGCACTGCTCGGCTACGCAATGCACCGCTCGCCTTTTCACGCTCGGCGACTGCGCGGCCTCGACGCGTCCCGCGCTTCGGTCGCCGATCTGGCGTCCCTTCCGATGATGACCAAACAGGACGCCCAGGAGCACTGGGACGACATCGTCACAGCTGACCTTGATCGCGACCGCGCCGAAGGCATTCTTGCTGAGCAGCAATGGTTTTCGTATGCCGCGGGCGATCTGCAGGTGTTCAGCTCGGGGGGCTCCAGCGGGGTACGCGGTGTCTACGTATGGGATTGGCAGTTCTTTGTTTCGGCGGCTTGCCTTGCCTGGCGAATGCAGGCGCGCGAAGAACGGCGCGACCCGAGGGTGTTGAACCCCGCGCGGCTTGCCGTGCTATCGGCCGGTGTCCCACCGCATGCCAGCACCCCGCTGTTCGACGTGCCTACCGCTCCGAACATGGAGACGGTGGTGATTGCCGCGGGTGCACCGTTTGATGAGGTGCTCGCCGCGGTGGTGGCAGCACAGCCCACCCATCTGGTGGGTTATCCGTCGGTGATCGGCCGCCTGGCGCGGGCGGCGCTGGCCGGCAAGCTCCGAATCGACCCGGTACGGATTAGCACCAACTCGGAACCGTTACTCGAGGAGGACCGACGGGCAATTGCCCAGGCTTGGGATGCCGTCGTCCATAACCTTTGGGGGTCAACCGAAATCGGTGTACAGGCGGTCGGTTGCGGACGCGGCGCGGGACTGCACGTGTGCGAGGACGAGGTCATCCTCGAGCGTCTCGACGACAATGGCAACCCGGTCGGCCCCGACCAGCCGGCGGCCCGCACGCTCGCCACCGGACTGGCTAACCGAACGTTCCCGTTCATCCGCTACGACCTTGGCGATCAAGTCACCCCGCTGGCGGGCGGCTGCGCGTGCGGCAGCGCCTTCGCGCGCGTCGCCGACATCGGTGGACGTCGCGACGACGACTTCCGCTACGGGGAAACGACGGTGCCCGCGACGGCGTTTCGCCACGTACTGGGTACCGATCGACACGTATCGGAATACCAGGTCACCCAGACCGCGACCGGCGCGGACATCCTGGTCATCGGCTGTCCCGATCTCGATGCATTGACCGCGTCGCTGATTTCCGCGCTGCGCCGCTATGGACTGCCGGAGCCAACAATCCAGATCCGGGTCGCCGAAAGCTTGCAACGCCACCAGGCCAGCGGGAAGCTGCGCCGATTCGTTCCCCTCTAATCGGTCGTCCTGGCAAGGCGGTAGATGCGGGCGGCATTGCGGTGGGCCATCAGGTCGACGACCCGGATGGCGTCGGCTTCGCTCCAGTCGCCGCTGTCCACGAACCCGCCCAGGACGCGGTGAATACCGTTGCGCCACAAGGCTGCACCAAGAAAATGCAGTTCGGCGGGCCCGAAACCGTCCGATGAGTACAGGATCTTGCGGAAGGGTGCCATCTCCAGCAGACGGGCGATGAAGGCGGGTCCCCGAGCCCCGAGATAGTTCACGCTCAACCCGCAGTCGAGATAGACGTTGTTGAAGGCCTGGGCCAGATAGCCAGCTTCGCGCTCGTAGGGATAGCAGTGCAGTAACACGATCGGGGTGTTTCCCGAATGGCGAAGAAAGGCAAGCAGGTACAGCGGATTCGTCTTGTGCAGGTCGCAGTCCCGGTCGCCAAAGCCGACGTGGAGTTGCAGCGGCTTGCCAAGACGTAGCGCCTGGTGCAGCCCGAAGCGCAGCAACACTCGATCGTGCAATCGGGTCGACCCTTGGTCCCGCCACCGCGCGGCGGCCTCGGCGACCTGTGACGCTGGCGGCTCGATCAGATCGCCTTCGAATCCGCCCCGGTACGCCAGGATGGACTTGGTGCCGACCGCTGTGGTCATCCGACTGCGCAGGATCTCTTCGAATGCCGACGCATAGTCGCCAGGTGCCTGTGCGGCGCGCTCGGCCACTTGCTCGAGCCGAACGACCTCGAAAGCGCGGCCTCCGGACAATTCGCTCAACGTGGCGACATCTGCGGTCGCATTGCCGATTCCGGTGTCGACCAGCCAATCGGATACGCCGGCGGCTCTCAGGAAAAGTCGGGCCACTTCGACTTCGCCAAGTTCACTGCGGCGATCCCAATATACTTGCGGGTCAACGTGTCTGGGCAGTCCCAGGACCGGAGCGCAGTGATTGCGGACCGAAAAGCCCAACTGTGAGTCGAATCCGGAGTCGAAGTCCGCAAGGGGTTCGGTGTTGGCCTCGTTCAGCGCGTTCTCAAACCGCGGCCGCTCCCCCGCCGACAACCAGCATCCGTGGACGTGCTGGTCGATCAACGCCACTTCATCGATGTGTCGGGCCAGCGCCGAGGAGTCAGACACTTCCAACGCGACCCGTCACAGGCTCCACGCCATGCGGAACTGGTCGGCTAGGTGCTCGGGACCGAAATCGCCGTAACGCTCATGTTCCAGACGGCGGACTGCTACCACAATGTCGACGATGGGATCTCCGAGAATGCCCCGCAGTAAATCCGAATTATCCAGCGCGGCAATCGCGTCGGCCTGGGATTTGGACAACCCTACGATGCCGGTGCGGGCACGGTCGGCGTCCGAAAGCTTTGCCGGATCGATTGTCGTTTCCGGCGGTAACGCTGCTTTGTGCTTGATACCGTCGAGCGCCAGCCCGAGGATGGTCGCTGACGCCAGGTACGGGTTGGCTGATGGGTCGATCACCTTCACTTCGACGTTGCCGCCACGCAGGCTGCCCGGGCCGTCCTCAACGAATCGTATTGCCGCTTCCCGGTTTTCGGTGCCCCAACACGCGTAGGCGCCAGCCCAGTTGCCGGGCCGCATCCGCAAGCCGGACACGATCGATCCGCACAGGATGCCCTGTGCCCCCGGCAGTCCCCGAAGCACCCCTGTCACCGCAGCTTCCCCGGCCGGCGTCATGCCGTGTGCACCCGTGCCGCCGGAAAACAGCGGCCCTTCTGGAGTAGACAATGAGATGTGTTGGTGGGCACCGGATCCGACTTCACCGGCAAATGGTGCCGGTGACAGGCTGACGCGCACTCCGTGGCGGCGGGCGGCGCGACCGATGATGATTCGGGTAAGTACCAACTGGTCGGCGGCGGCCACCGGCGCCAACGGTGCCAACGAGAGCTCGAACTGGTTGGCCCCATACTCGGGATGGAACTGCTCGATCGCAACCCCGGCCGTCGATGCTGCGGTGATGACATCACGGACGAACGCTTCGTGCTCGAGCACACCGGCAAGGCCGTACTGCGCCCACATCGTCGAGGGCAGTCGGCCACCGTTCGCGTCGACCAGAAGGAACTCGATTTCGTGGCCGACCATCGCGTCAAAGCCGGCTTCAGCAAGTGCGGTCTCGATCCGGCTGAGGGTTCCGCGACCGCACATGGGAACGGGTGTGCCGTCTTGTTCGAAGAACGCGCCGGGCGCCCACGCCAACCCGTCGCCGATAATGCGCAGCGCTGACAGGTCGATACGGATGCGCTGATCGCCAACTGCACCTACATCATCGGTGATTGCGATGCCGCTGTGGTCGATCGCGAAAGCATGCCACGCGGGGCTGGCCCCGAGGCCGGGGTCGGCGAATGTGTTGGTCCGGCGTATCGGCACGGTCTTGGCGTGAGTGAGCCCGGCGGGGTTCACGACGGTGCCAATGACGGTGTCCACGCCCTCGGCCTCCAACTGGGCGATCGCCGCGGCGGCGAGCGGTGTGGCGGTCAAAGCAGCTAGCCGCGGCTCGGCAGGGTCAGCTTGCACGCCTGGCCGATATCCAGCGTCCGCAGCACCCGTCCCATGCCCACCCAGAGGGCGCACGACAAGGCCAGGTCGGCGAGCAATTCGTCGGAAAAGTGTTCGCTGCAGCGGCGCCAGAAGTCTTCGTCGTCGCGCAGCACCGTGTGTTCGGTGGCAAACCGGTGCGCGAATTCGGCCGCCAGCCGCTCCTGTTCGCTATAGCCCTGCCAAGTACGCCATTGCGTCGCATGCTCGTACAGCTCTTCAGGGACATCCACGTCGCCGCCGTCGGCATCTGCAAAGCGGGTATTGGCGCACACGACGCATTCGTTGTCGCTGGCGATCACCGCACGCGCGAGCTCACGCGTGCGCGGTGGCAGTCGGTTCTTGCTGTAGACCGCGTGGCTGAAATTGGCGAGTGCGCCGCCCAGTTCGGGGGATTTTAAGACCCACCCGGCCACGTCGTCGTCGGCGAATGTTCCGATTCGGCTCATGGCGAGATGCTACGCCCGCGCGACCCGTCGCCGCTGAGACCCTCAGCCGGAATAGCCGCAGTTGGTGCGTCGTCGCCCCAGTCCCGCTGGACGAGAACGCGATAAGCGACACGTCCCAGGGCGGCTTCGACTGCGCGTCGGTCGGGGCGCCCGTCGAAGCCGGGTGCTCGAGCCAATCTTTCCATGATCCAGCCCAGCAGCAACGAGTACACATAGTCGACCTGTTGGACCCCGGCCGGGGTCAGCCACATGCGGTCTCCGTCGCGCACCACGTAGCCGGAGGCGACCAAACTGGCGAACGTGGGTTCCAAGACCTCGAAGGGAACCCGGAGGTAGTTGCCGATATCGGTGAGCCTGGCCGTCCCAAAGAACTGCCCGAACCGGTTGATGCGCAACACTGCCCATAGCCCCGCCACGTCAAGCCGGCAGTCGGGTCGCATTGCGATGCTGCGCAGTCGCACACCGGGATCCCCGCGCAGCATGCGTGCGATCGCGTTCTCCAGCAACCGTTCCGGGGTGTCGGTGCTTGGCATCCCGAAGCCGTCGCCCAGGTCGACCGCGCTGTTGTGGATATCCCGGAGCGGTACCTCACGCAAGAACAGCGCCAAAATGAACCCGACCGCTGCCACCGGAGCCGCCCATAGAAACACCTGCGACAGCGACTCGGCATAAGCCTGCACGATCGGCGCGGCTACGGCAGCGGGTTGCCGGTGCAGCCCGGCGGGAGAACTGACCGCTTCGGCGGATGCGCCACTGGACGCCACCGCCGGGCCCAGTCTCTCGTTGAGGAAGTTGCTGAATAGCGAACCGAAGATGGCGGCGCCGAACGAACTACCGATCGTGCGGAAGAACGTCACACCCGAGGTCGCCACACCCAGGTCTTCGAAGTTCGACGTGTTTTGCACGATCAGGACCAGCACCTGCATGGACAGGCCGATGCCGGCACCCAGGACAAGGAGGAACAGCGACTGAACCAGGGCCGAGGTCGTTGGGTCCATGCGCGACATCAGCAGAAACGCGACCGCCATCAATGTCGTCCCGGCCACCGGAAAGATCTTGTACCGGCCGGTGCGGCCAACCAGCGTGCCACAGCCAGTTGAGGTGACCAGCATGCCGAAAACCATCGGCAGTGTGCGCAAACCCGAGGTGGTTGCCGACACGCCGTCGACGTACTGCATATATGTCGGCAAGAAGGTCATTGCGCCGAGCATCGCGAAACCCACGACGAAGGCCAGCACACAGCACACGGTGAAGACCGGGCTACGGAAGAGTCGCATTGGCAGGATCGGTTCGGACGCCCGGTTTTCCACCCACACGAACACCACCAAGGCCGCCGCGGCGCCGACAAACAGCCCGATGATCGTCGCCGAATCCCACGGATATAGGGTGCCTCCCCAGCTGGTGGCCACAGTCAGGCCCGCCGCACCGAGGCCCACAAACACAATCCCGGCGTAGTCGATCACCGGTTT
This sequence comes from Mycobacterium simulans, assembly GCF_900232995.1. Taxonomy (GTDB): domain Bacteria; phylum Actinomycetota; class Actinomycetes; order Mycobacteriales; family Mycobacteriaceae; genus Mycobacterium; species Mycobacterium simulans. The sequence goes on along the minus strand of NZ_OCVX01000007.1, from coordinate 135,406 downwards.
GGCGGACACGGCCAGTGCCGGGATTGCCGCCGCGGCGACGAAGAACACCACGACCGAAACCGGGATGTTGACCCAAAACGCCCAACGCCAGGTCAGATAGTCGGTGAAGTAGCCGCCCAGCAGCGGGCCGACGATCGTCGTGACACCGAATACCCCACCCAGAACCCCCTGATACCGACCACGCTCCCGGAGCGGGACCACCTCACCGATCAGAGCGCTGGCTGTCACGGTGATGCCGCCGCCCCCGATGCCTTGCAGCGCCCGCGCTCCTACCAGCATGACCATCGATTGCGCGAGCCCGCATAACACCGAGCCGACGACGAAGAACACCACCGCCGCCTGGAACACGCGCTTGCGGCCGAACAGATCACCCAGTTTGCCGACCAATGCGGTGACAATTGTCGAAGCCAGCAGGTAGCTGGTGACCACCCATGATTGACGGCCGGCGTCGCCCAGGTCGGCGACGATGGTCGGCAGCGCGGTCGCCACGATGGTCTGGTCCAACGCCGCGAGCAGCATGCCGAGCGCAATGGCCAGGAAGATGAAGTTGCGCCGCTGTGGGCTGATGAGTGCGCTGCTTGGGGTGGGATCGGCGGCTTGGAGCGACGGGATCGCCGATGGTGTCGCGCTCGTCATACCTGCCTTCCGGTCGGCGTCCGACGCTAACGGGTGCCCAGGTTTGCGAGCGCTATTCGGCAGCGCCTGGTACGGGTGTCAGCTCGGTGGCCGCGAGACGCATTGCGCCGAGTACAGCTCCTCGCCGAGCTTGTCCATCAGCTCCAGTTGCGTCTCCAGGTAGTCGATGTGGGATTCCTCGTCGGCCACGATCTTTTCCAGCAGGATGGCGCTGGTGCTGTCGTGTTTTTCGCGGCACATGATGATTCCTGGCTTAAGACGGTCGAGCACCTCGTATTCGATGGCCAGGTCGGCCTCGAACTGTTCGCGCAGCGTCTGGCCGATGCGTACCGAGAACAGACGCTGGTAGTTCGGCAGCCCGTCCAGCAACAAGATGCGATCGGTGATCGCCTCGGCGTGCCGCATTTCGTCGAAGGACTCGGCGCGGGTGTGCTCCGCTAGTTCGGTAAAGCCCCAGTTGTCTTGCATTTTGGAATGCAAAAAATACTGGTTGATAGCGGTGAGCTCGCTGGTCAATTGCTCGTTGAGTAGGCGCAAAACATCCGGATCACCTTGCATGAGCACTCCTACGGTGTGAAGGATGGCATGTCTGACCGCAACAGGTGGGCTGGGCTGGAGCGCCACCATGCTGGGGTTTTGCAGCACCTTTGGGTGCCGCGTCTAAATCTAGTGCAGTAACTAGGGGTCGGCGCGTGTTTGTTGCGCCCTCCGCGCGTCACGCCGACGCAACGCGTCGGCCGCGTGTCAGTAGCTTAGGTTAGACTCCACTAACCTACTTAGGTTAGACTCCACTAATATGCGACGTTGGTCTCCGGCAGGCATCCCGATGATGCGGGCTGCGATGCGCAAGCGTGTGGCAGGGGTTTGCTGATGTACGTGTGCCTGTGCGTCGGAGCCACCAATCAGACCGTGTGTGACGCCGTGGCGCGGGGCGCGTCGACCTCCAAAGAAATCGCCGCTGCGTGCGGGGCCGGCGGGGACTGTGGACGCTGCCGTCGGACGCTGCGGGCAATTATCGCCGCCGTCCAACTCGACGCAGTCGCGGCGCCTTAGCGACGCCGTTCGCTGAAATCCGCCAGAGCCGCGGTATTGGCCTGCGTGCCCATAAGCTCGGCGAAGTGCGCATTTTCCCGCGCGGTCGCGGCCGCGATCTCGGGTCGCATGGGTTCGACGATCGTATGTTTGACGGCCATCAGGCTCGCAATGGGACGGGCGGCAAGGATTTCGGCATGTCGACGGGCCTCGGGCAACAGCGCATCGGGATCGCAGACACGCCACACCAGCCCCATGCGCAGGGCATCCAGGGCGTCAATCCATTCCGAGGACATCAATAACCAGGCAGCGTTTTGCCGACCAACCAGTTGTGGCAGCAGGTACGAAGACGCCGCTTCGGGTGCCACACCCAAGCTGGTGAATGGGCACTTCAGACGCGCCGTCGAAGACATGAACGCCAGGTCTGCGTAGCCGAGGATCGTGGTGCCAATCCCCACTCCGAGGCCGTTCACGGCGCAGATCAACGGCTTGGGGAAACTGCGTAGCGCGTCGATCAGCCCGCGAAACCCGTACCTCCCTTCGGTGAAGTCTGGGTCGGTGATTCGCGCCTGCATTTCGGCGAGGTCGGTGCCCGCGCTGAAGGCGCGTCCGGTGCCAGTCAGCAACACCACGGCGACCTGAGGATCATCGGCCGCATCCAACAGGGCTTGGGCGGTGGCGTCGTAAAGAGCTTCGTTGAACGCGTTCAGCGCCTCGGGCCGATTCAATGTCAGGGTGCGTACGCGGTTTTCGTCGTCGATGAGCAGCGTCACAGGTTGCCAACCTACCGGCGAGCAGACACAAAATCGCCCTGGACCGCGCGTTCCAGGGCGATTTTGTGTCTGCTCGCCGGGCTAGCCGTTGCTATAGACCCGGGGGGGCGCGATCAACACCACGGCCCGCCGCTCGGCGGCCATCACCCGGTCGTACTCGTCCCAGTCGTCATGCGTGCCGCCCGCAGCGGTGAAGACCTCGCGAAGCAGCAGCCGGAACTGGTCCGCGTCGGCCAGCCACGGTTGGGCATCGTCAGGGCCCACCAGCTGCGCGCGGCCTTCAACGGTCGCCCATTGCCATCCGTTGCGGAATGTGACGGCCAGTTGCGGCCGAGCCCGCAGGTTGGCGAGTTTGACCCTTCCATAGGTGGTGAACCCGAGCACCGGTTCGCCCTCGGCAGGGTGCGGCAACAGGCCGACATTGACCAGTGAAGCCTGAACGGTTCCGTCGGCGCGAACCGTGGAAACCACCGCCAGACCACTTTCTGCCGCGGCCAGCGCCGTAGCTTCATTCAGCGTTGTCATACGCGGTCCTCACATTCAGCGAAAGGTGTTTTAAACACGTAACGGCTGGTTGGAACGGTGTCGATGTTCTCGTTGGCACCGAATGCAGTTGTGCTGGCGACCATCCGGCTGAGCCGGTGCTGCAGGTCGTTGTCGTCGGCGGCGCCGAAAAAGGCCTTGATATCGGTGATCGCCTCCGCGGGGAACAACTCTTCGACGATGCCCGCGATTCCCGGCGCGTCCGGGGTGAGGCCTCGTACCACCCAGTTCTGGGTGTAGCCGAATGTCGACTGTGTCTCGATCGCTACCGGCGTGTGGTCACGTTGCCAGCGGTTCAGCCAGGTCGACCGGTCGAGGCCGCTGGGCCGGCGCAACAGCGCGATGTTGGCCAAACCCGGTGTGCGAGCGCCGAATTCGAGTGTCGGGCCGGCCAGTGGTACCGATTCGGTCACCAAGTAGGCGGCGAACTGCTCACATTCCGCGCTGAGCAGGCGCAGCGCCTCCGCGGTCTGCTCGCCGTAGCATTGCTGGGTCCACAGGCTGACCACCGCGGCCACCGGCGGATTCAACGTAGTCAATGTCATCAAGGAGTGGCGCACCGCGCCGTCACGAACATTGATCGATAGCCCGGGAACACCCAGTCCCAACAGAGCGTCGGCGACCGGACCCCGCTGTCGGGCGCACCACTCGTCATCCGGCTCGGCCCGCATCAGCACGGCGATTACCTTCTCCATAAGGCCGAACTTAACCCGCGCACCTTGCCGATGCCCCGGCTGTTATTTGACCAGCCGCACTCGCTCTTGAGCACTGATCAGTTCGCCGATGATCCCGGCGAGCCGCCGGTAGGGCTGATCGCGACCGCTGGAAGTCCGATACACCAGGCCGATCCGCCGTCCCGGGCACGGCGCGGCAAATTGCGCGAGCCCGACGCGGCTGCGCGCGGCCTCGACGGGCACCGCGCTCTGCGGTATCAGCGTCACCCCCAATCCGCCAATTACGCATTGCACGGCGGTTGCCAGCGAAGCTGCCCGGGTGTCGGCAAGTTCGGCCCGTACACCGGCCTTATGGCACACGTCGAGAGCCTGATCCCGTAAGCAATGGCCTTCGTCCAGCAAGAGCAGCGGCAAGTCCGCCAACGCCGCAACTGGCACCCGACGCTTGCCGGACAGCGGATGTGCCGGGGGCAGTGCCAGTACGAAATCCTCTTCGTAGATCGGGACTTCGGTGAAGCCGTTGGCGTCGGCGGGCAACGCGATCAGGGCCGCGTCCAATGCCCCTTCCCGCAGAATCGCGAGTAGCCGTTCGGTCTGGTCTTCGATCACCCGCACACTCAGAGACGGCAGCCGACGTGCCAGTCCGGCCAAGACGGTCGGCAGTACGTATGGGGCCACGGTGGGAATCAATCCCAACCGCATGGTGCCCTGCAGTGGATCCGATACCCCCGCGGCGGCGGCAGTGAATGCGTCCGCCGCCTCGATCACAGCACGGGCGAACGGCAGAAGTTGTTTGCCCTCTGGCGTCAAGAAGACACGCCGCGTCGATCGCTCGGCGAGGTGGGTGTCCAGGCCGGCTTCCAGTGCCGCCAACGCCTGCGACAACGTCGACTGGCTGATGCCGAGAGTGGCTGCCGCACTGCCGAAATGCTGTTTTTCACCTACCGCGGCGAACGCGCGAAGCCCGGCAAGGGTCGGCTGATAAGTCTTATCGGTCATACCTATTAGTATAGTGGGACATATCACCTTTACCTCACAGTCAAATGCAGGCACCATGGTGGCGAGCGACCAAGAGCTGTGTGTTGAAAGTCAAATGAGGAGAAGTGATATGGCTGTGCTGACAATTGGCGATCAATTCCCCGCCTACCGCCTGACTGCGTTGATCGGTGGCGATCTGTCGAAGGTCGACGCTAAGCAGCCCGGCGACTATTTCACCACCGTCTCCAGCGACGACCATCCGGGCAAGTGGCGAGTAGTGTTCTTCTGGCCGAAGGACTTCACCTTCGTATGCCCGACAGAGATCGCGGCGTTCGGCAAGCTGAACGACGAATTCGAAGACCGCGACACGCAGGTCCTTGGCGTCTCGATCGACAGCGAATTTGTGCACTTCCAATGGCGTGCACAACATGAAGATCTCAAGACGCTGCCCTTCCCGATGCTCTCGGACATCAAGCGCGAGCTCGTCCAAGCCGCCGGAGTGCTCAACGCCGACGGCGTCGCTGACCGGGTGACATTCATCGTCGACCCCAACAACGAGATCCAATTCGTTTCAGCGACGGCCGGATCCGTGGGACGCAACGTCGATGAGGTGCTGCGGGTCCTGGACGCCCTGCAATCCGACGAGCTATGCGCGTGCAACTGGCGTAAGGGCGACCCCACCCTCGATGCCGGCGAATTGCTCAAGGCTTCCGCCTGATGCCCGACGCCCGACGTTTGACGCCTGATCGGAGAGTGAGATGAGTGTAGAGAACCTCAAGGCCGCGATACCCGAGTACGCCAAAGACCTGAAGCTGAACCTGGGGTCCATCAGCCGCAGCGCGGTGCTGAGCGACGAGCAGCTCTGGGGCACCTTGCTGGCCAGTGCCGCGGCGACACGGAACACGCAGGTGCTGGCCGAGATTGGCGCCGAAGCAGCCGACAATCTGTCTGCCGAGGCATATCATGCGGCGCTGGGAGCCGCGTCGATCATGGGCATGAACAACGTGTTCTACCGTGGCCGCGGCTTCCTCGAGGGACAGTACGACGATCTGCGCCCTGGGTTACGGATGAACATCATCGCCAATCCGGGTGTGGACAAGGCGAATTTCGAGCTCTGGTCCTTCGCGGTGTCGTCGATCAATGGGTGCTCGCACTGCGTGGTCGCTCACGAGCACACGCTGCGTGAGGCGGGCATTGGCCGAGAGGCTGTACTGGAGGCGTTGAAGGTTGCAGCGATCGTTTCCGGTGTGGCACAAGCGATCACCGCCGCCCAGACACTGGAGGCAGTCGGCTGATCGTGGCGTCGTGACAGCACGCATATCGGAGCCGCCGGGCTGGTTCAGCACCGGCTCCGGCGGCTCGTCACATTGTTGGGCCTATTTGGATCTCAGCCGTGCCACGGTCCGCTGGTCCTCTCCGCCGCCGTAGTACTTGGCCAGTAGCGCGACGAAGTCCGCGTTGTCGTCGGTAGCACGGGCGAACAGCGTCATCGACGAGCACAGTTTGAGGTCGTCGGGCGGGCCGAAGATCTCCTGGATCGAGCGGCCCGGTATCTGGTTGACCAGCTGAGCGCACTCGTGCAGGCGCGGCCCCAGTATGTCGTGCGCAAGATAGGCGCGAGCTTCCTCCGGCGAGGAGATGCCGTAATGTACAGCCATTGGGCTGCTGCCGAGCCCGCGAAGTTGCGGGAAGACGAACCACATCCAGTGACTGCGTTTTCGTCCGGCGCGCAGCTCGTTGACAACATTGCGATAGACCGGCGACTGCGCGTCGACAAAGCGCTGCAGATCGAATGGATCGCTTGTCGATTTCATCAGACTACGGTCGCACATCTGGTTAGATGAATTGGTGGCGATCAAACGGCGGGTGCCCAAAATTCGCGACCTGGCGCCGCTGATCCAGTTCAAACGGCCCCAGTTCGACCGCACGAAGCGTCGCCTAGACGCCGCGCTGACCATCGAGGATCTGCGACGCGTCGCCAAACGGCGCACCCCCAAGGCGGCTTTCGACTACGCCGACGGTGCCGCCGAGGATGAACTATCCATTGCGCGGGCCCGACAAGCCTTCCGCGACATCGAGTTTCACCCGACGATCCTGCGAAACGTCACCAACGTGACTGCTGGATGGAACGTGCTCGGTCAGCCGGTGGTACTCCCGTTCGGGATCGCGCCGACCGGATTTACCCGGTTGATGCACACCGAGGGCGAGATCGCCGGTGCGCGGGCAGCGGCCGCGGCTGGGATCCCGTTCTCACTCTCCACCCTGGGCACCTGCTCGATCGAAGATGTGGTCACTGCTGTCCCGCAGGGCCGCAAATGGTTTCAGCTGTACATGTGGCGTGATCGCGACCGTTCGATGGCGTTGGTGGGGCGCGCCGCCGACGCGGGATTCGACACCATGATGGTCACCGTCGACGTTCCGGTTGCCGGCGCGCGACTGCGCGATGTCCGCAACGGGATGTCAATCCCCCCAGCGCTCACACTGCGAACCGTGCTTGACGCGCTGCCGCACCCGCACTGGTGGTTCGATCTGTTGACCACCGAACCGCTGGCGTTCGCGTCACTGGATCGATGGTCGGGCACCGTCGCCGAGTACCTCAACACCATGTTCGACCCCAGCGTCACCTTCGACGATCTGGCCTGGATCAAGTCGCAATGGCCCGGCAAGCTCGTCGTCAAGGGGATCCAGACAGTTGAAGACGCCCGCGCCGTGGTGGATCGCGGCGTCGATGGCATCGTGTTGTCCAATCACGGTGGCCGTCAACTCGATCGGGCCCCGGTGCCATTCCATCTGTTGCCGACGGTGGCGCGTGAACTGGGTAAGGACACCGAGATTCTGTTGGACACCGGCATCATGTCGGGCGCCGACATCGTGGCGGGGATCGCGCTCGGCGCGCGATGCACACTGATTGGGCGAGCCTATCTCTACGGCCTAATGGCCGGCGGCGAGGCCGGCGTCAAACGCGCGATCGAAATCCTGGCGAGCGGTGTAACCCGGACAATGGCGTTACTCGGCGTGACCTGCCTTGAGGAGCTTTCGCCCAAGCATGTGACGCAACTGCGCAGTCTTAGGCCGCTTCCGCGGGAATGACTGCACGCTCCAGCGGCGCCGGGTTGTCCAGTCCGGCAAGATCACGCCACGACCGGATCGCGTGACGGGTGAGCTCGACAATTCGGCTTGTGGTGGTACCCTCGGCGCCCAGCGCGTGGGCGTTCATGGCATGAGCGACCACCTCATCCAGTCCCGGCAGCAGATCGGTATCCACGAGGGCAGCTGACTCGTATGCGGCGCGGATGGCATGCAGTCCGGCGGCGCTGCAGTTGGTCATCCGGATGGCACGGGTGGCGGCGTCCCAGTCGGCGGCAGGTGGCATGTCGCCAGACGCGGCGGCGCGATGCAGCTCGGCAAGATCGATGATCGCTTTGATCGCGGTAAGTCTTGCGTAGCCGAAGACTCCCCACGTCGGACTGGCCAGCAATTCGGCGATCCAGGCGTGTACGACGGTGTTGGGAACGTCCGCCGTACCCACCGTCTGCCAGGCGAGGTCGAGGGCCAGCATGCTGTCTTCTGGCGACAGGTAGCCGTCTCCTGCCGCCAGCAGGTCGTTACACGACTGGACGAGGATGCTCAACGGCCGCGCCGAGCATTCCGGAAAGTCGGTAACTCGGGCATCGCCGTTGATGTAGGAAATCACATTCATCGCGCAGCCTTTGCCTGATCCCGGCTGGTGCGATCCCTTGGCCAACCGCAGTGGGTGGGTAATGCGGTAGAGGTCCATTTGCGTTGGCTCCTTCCACCTCTCGCACTAGTAAACGGCGGCGATGCCGTTGCGGTTCACGTGCGGGCGGGATGCATCCGGTTCCGCAGCGTAACCTGTTTATACCGTTACAGCTTGTCGACGATCATGAAACCTGTCAAGGTGGTTACGTGACGTTTCGCTTCGTCAGCGGCCGCCGCTGCCTCGACTTCGCGGGCACCGTGCGATACCGCGGAAGTCCCGCGTCGGAGGAACTGTTGACGCACCCGGAACGGTTGTCCGACTGGGCGGTTCAAGCTGGGCTGGTGGACACCGCGATCGATGTCACGGACAGCGATCTCGCGGCCGCTATCGAGTTGCGCGAGGCCATTTACCGGTCGGTTATGGCCCGGCTCGAGCAGCGCCGGCCCAAGCCTGGCGATGTCAACCTTCTCAACGAGCGAGCCTGCCAGCGCCAGCTCACGCTGCGATTGCAGCGAACGGGCTTCGCTCGTCGCGAAGGCACCACAGCGCAACTGCTCGCCACCCTGGCCGCGGATCTGTTGGATCTCCTTGCGGGTGCCGACATCGAGTACGTAAAGCGCTGCGTCGACCCGGGTTGCACCCGCCTCTTCATAGACTCGTCGCGAGCAAAGAACCGACAGTGGTGCGGGATCAAATGTGGCAACCGCGCCAAGGTCGAAGCCTTCCGGGCACGCCAGCGCGCTTCGGCGCGTTCAGAGCAGCCCGCGATCCACAACTAGCTGCGTAACGAGTCTCGCCATCTCGGGGAACAAACCGGGACGCTACCGAGTTGAGCGCATCAGGCTTAACTTTGGAGGATTGATGGCTGAAGCCATGTCGTTGCCAGTTTTGTTTGTCACCGACGAGATCGTCTTGCCCGGAATGGTGCTGCCGATTGCGCTTGACGACGCCGCACGCGTGGCGGTTGACGCCGCTCAGGCGAGCGAGTCGGGTCAGCTGCTTATCGCCCCCCGGTTGGCGGACCGCTACCCGACCCACGGCGTGGTGGCGAAAATCCTGCAGGTTGGACGCATGGCCGGTGGTGGCAGCGCCGCGGTCGTGCGCGGCGAGCACAGGGCGCACATCGGAGCCGGAGCTACCGGGCCGGGTGCGGCGCTATGGGTCGAGGTGACCGAGGTCCCTCAGGCGGAGGTGACCGACGAGATCAAGGCTCTGGCAGCCGAATACAAGAAACTGCTGCTGGCCATGCTGCAACGCCGTGAAGCCTGGCAGATCGTTGACTACGTCAACAGCCTGACCGATCTGTCGGCACTGGCGGACACATCAGGGTATGCGTCCTACCTGACCAATGTGCAGAAGCGGCAGTTGCTAGAGACTGCGGATGTCGCAGAACGGCTGCGGGTCCTGATCGACTGGACCGGCGAACATCTGGCCGAAGTCGAGGTGAACGAAAAGATCGCCGAAGATGTGCGGACCGGCATGGAAAAGACGCAGAAGGAGTTCCTGCTGCGCCAACAGCTGGCCGCCATCCGCAAGGAACTCGGCGAGTTGGGACCGGAGGGTCCCGAAGACACGGCTTACCGGGCTCGCGTCGAGGCCGCCGGTTTGCCCGAAAAGGTTCGCGAGGCAGCGCTACGCGAGGTCAGCAAGCTGGAACGGGCCAGCGACCAAAGCCCGGAAAGCGGCTGGATCCGTACGTGGCTGGATACCGTGCTCGACCTGCCGTGGAACGTCCGGACCGAGGATTCGACGGACTTGGCAGCGGCGCGGGAAATTCTGGATGCCGACCACCACGGACTAGAGGACGTCAAGGACCGCATCGTCGAATATCTGGCGGTGCGTACTCGCCGCGCTCAACGTGGGCTGCAGGTCGTCGGTGGTCGCGGTTCCGGCGCGGTCATGGTGCTGGCCGGTCCCCCGGGTGTCGGCAAGACATCCTTGGGTGAGAGCGTGGCCAGGGCACTGGGCCGCAAGTTCGTGCGCGTGGCGTTGGGCGGCGTGCGCGACGAAGCCGAGATCCGGGGGCACCGGCGCACTTATGTCGGCGCGCTACCAGGCCGCATCGTGCGAGCGATCGGCGAAGCAGGATCGATGAATCCCGTTGTGCTGCTGGACGAAATCGACAAGGTAGGCTCCGACTACCGCGGCGACCCGAGTGCGGCGCTGCTCGAGGTGCTCGACCCGGCGCAGAACCACACCTTCCGCGACCACTACTTGGATCTGGATCTAGACCTCTCCGATGTGGTGTTTCTGGCTACCGCCAACGTGATTGAGAACATCCCGTCGGCGTTGCTGGACCGGATGGAGCTGGTGCAGATCGACGGCTACACCGAGGACGACAAGGTTGCCATCGCCCGTGACTACCTGCTGCCCCGACAGCGGGAGCGGGCTGCGCTGACCGTTGAGGAGGTCATGGTCAGCGACGCCGCGTTGCGCAAGATCGCCGCCGACTACACCCGCGAGCCTGGCGTGCGTCAATTCGAGCGTTTACTCGCCAAGGCGCTGCGCAAGGTGACCACGAAGCTGGCCGAGAACCCCGCGCCCGTCACCGTTGACGAGCCCGATTTGGTTGGCTACCTGGGCCGGCCGCGGTTCACACCCGAGTCGGCAGAACGCACCGCGGTGCCCGGCGTGGCCACCGGCCTGGCGGTCACCGGATTGGGCGGCGACGTGCTCTATATCGAAGCCGGAGCAACCGACGGGGAACCAGGGCTCCAGCTGACGGGGCAGTTGGGTGACGTGATGAAGGAGTCGGCGCAGATCGCGCTGTCCTACGTGCGATCACATGCGACGGAGTTGGGCGTTGACCCCAAGGTGCTGGATCGGCGCATTCACGTGCACGTGCCGGCCGGTGCGGTGCCCAAAGACGGGCCGTCGGCCGGGGTGACCATGGTGACGGCGTTGGTCTCCATGGCCACCGGGCGTCAGGTCCGGTCCGATGTCGGCATGACTGGCGAAGTCACGTTGAACGGCCGGGTGTTGCCGATCGGTGGTGTCAAGCAGAAGCTGCTGGCCGCCCAACGTGCCGGTCTGTCAACGGTTTTCATACCGGCGCGCAACGAGCCCGATTTGGATGACGTCCCTGCCGAGGTGCTCGATGCCCTGACAGTCAAGCCCATGAGTGACGTGGCGGAGATCGTCGGGCAGGCGCTGGAACCTGCGGCCAAGACCGCCACGGTCGCCGCCTGACAGCTCTGGGTTGCTCGCCTGCGGTGGCTTGCCATCGCCGGCGAGACCCCTGGAATGTCCTGTTTTAGCTTTCCTCGGTACTGGGTAACCGGCCGCTGAGGGGGTCATACCACTGCCCGTCCGCCCTGATCGGGGGGTCGTGCACAAGTCGACGATGCAGCCAGACTGCTCGACAAGGAGTTCACCATGAAACTGAAGAAAGTCGCAGCTAGTACGGCGATCGCTGGTGGTTTTGCGTTCGGAGCGCTCGGGTTTGGTGCCGGGTTGGCGCAAGCCGATCCGTATGATCCCGTTCCGCCGCCGGTGCCGATTTGCCCCGGGGGTCCGGGCGTCAACTGCGATGGCGCAGGCACTCCGCTTCCGCCGGGACAGCGTGGAGCTCCCCCGCCGGGCCACTACAATGACCCGGTCAGCTACGGGCTTCCTGCTGTCTGGATGCCGCCCAATTCAGTAGTGGCGTATCCGATCGTGTGGAATCCGGAGGTATCCGCTTGGGGCGTCTACGTGCCTGGTGGTCCGTTCGTTCCGTACGCAACGTAGCAGCTACTCGGACAGGCGCCGCCGGCATGGCGGCGCCTGTCTTCGCGGCGTTGGTCGGTGCTTCATCCGAGGGCCCGACAAACATCAATGCTCGAGCAAAGTGGCTCGCCGCTGCGCCGAGGCCGTTACTGTGCAGGGATGGCCGTGATCCTGCGCAGAATTCTTGGCATTGGCAAGCTACCCGCCGACATGCGGGCCGAACTCGAACCAGAGGGAATCCTCCATCTTGCCGAGTTCGTCCCCGTCACCTTCCGATTCAGCGGTTCGGTCCCGGGCATGGCCGCCAAGGGAAACATCCGCAGTTACGTTGGAGCCCTGGTACTCACTTCCCAGCGGGTCCTCGGCACGTTGTCGACGGTGCCGAAGGTCGCCGGGCGAGCCATCGATAAGCGCTGGGATGAACCTGACGAGGGCCCGGTGAAAGCCGACTTGTCCGCAAGCGGTCTGGCAATCGAGGTCGACGTCAGCCAAGTCGACCCCGGGTTTTCCGGACGGTTGTCCATGCATTACAAGACCGCGATCCCCGAGGCGGTGTTGACCACCGTTCCCCGCCGGTCGTTGCTGTTAACCGTCCCCAGGGAATGGGTGTTGCGCGCCGTCGGTGTCCCGGCCCCGCGGCCTGCCTAATATCGGTGCAGAATCGAAAGTTATGGCGGACTTTCGAGATTTGAAACGGCAGGTCGTTCATCGCGTTCAGCGGCTGGTGGTCAATCCGATTGGGAGGCAACTGCCGGTGACCATGCTCGAAACCACGGGCCGCAAGTCAGGACAGCCACGGCGGACTGCGGTGGGCGGAAGTGTGGTCGACAACAAGTTCTGGATGGTTTCCGAACACGGCGAGCACTCGGATTACGTCTACAACATCAAGGCCAACCCCGCCGTTCGGGTACGTATCGGTGGCAAGTGGCGCAGCGGAACGGCGCATCTGCTGCCCGACGATGAACCGCGCGACCGGCTGCGCAGCCTGCCCAGGCTCAATAGCGCGGGAGTGCGGACCATGGGCACCGACCTGCTGACGATCCGGGTGGATTTGGACTGACACCGACGTCATGGCCTACGACACCGACCTCGCGAACCGTATTCGCGAGCTACTGGCATCCCAGCCTGGGGTCGATGAGAAGCAGATGTTCGGCGGTCTTGCATTCCTGATTGGTGGACACATGGCCGTCGCCGTCAGTGGTCAGGGCGGACTGCTGGTGCGGGTGCCGCCGGACGACACCGACACGCTCCTAGGCCGTGCGCACGTTAGCCCGATGGTGATGGCAGGCCGAGAAACCCGCGGCTGGTTGCGGGTCGCCGCCGACGGCGTGAAAACCAAACGCCAGCTTGCCAGTTGGGTCTCGCGGGGTGCCGGTTACGCACGCAGCTTGCCTCCCAAATGACCGGCTCGGTTTGCGATGACGCGGTGCGGGTACGCCGCGTTTATGGACAAGTCCGAGCAACGAGTGCGACGACTGCTCAAGGTCGCCGGGACCACGTACGCCGAGGAGGCGGGAATCCGGCTGAAGGACACGCCCATGCCGCTGTTTCAGCTGTTGGTGTTGTGCATGCTGGCGAGCAAACCCATCGACGCCACGGTCGCCATGCGCGCGGCGCGGGAACTCTTCGAGGCGGGCTTACGTACACCGAAATCCGTGTTGGCATCCGATCGGGACGCAATGATCAAGGCGTTCGGCCGCGCCCATTACGTGCGGTACGACGAGAGTTCGGCTACCCGGCTTACCGACATGGCCGAGCGGGTGCGAGACGAATTCGCCGGAGACTTGCGGCAAATCCCTCGGCGCAGCCAGCATGATCCGGCGGCGGCTAGACGAACCCTCAAGCAGTTCAACGGGATTGGAGACACAGCTGCCGACATCTATCTGCGCGAGGTGCAGGATGTGTGGACCTGGGTGCGACCATACTTCGACGACCGCGCCATTGTTGCGGCCAAGGCATTGCGCCTGCCCACCGATCCGGCGGAGCTTTCCGCCTTAGCGCCGCGCACCAACGCGCGGCTGGCGGCCGCGCTCGTGCGAACGTCGCTGGATGCCGACATGCGCCGGCAGGTGGCCGGTTGATCCGGTGATGACCGTCCGAATCGGCACCTCCGGATGGTCGTATGACCATTGGACCGACGTGCTGTACCCGCTCGGCCTGCCTATTGGGGACCGGCTAGCGCGCTACGCCGAGGTGTTCGACACGGTGGAATTGAATGCCAGCTTCTACCGCTGGCCCAAGGACTCGACCTTCGCCGGGTGGCGCGACCAGCTGCCGAATGGGTTCACCATGTCGATCAAGGCGCACCGCGGGCTAACCCACTACCGCCGGCTAGCGTCACCCGGACCTTGGATCGAACGATTCCAACGCTGCTGGCAGGTGTTGGGCGACCGCCACGGGATGCTGCTCGTTCAACTGCATCCCGAGCAGCACCGCGATGATGCTCGCCTGGACTCCTTCCTGGACGGCGTGCCTTCGCCGATCCGGGTTGCCGTCGAACTGCGACATCCGTCCTGGGACCACCCGGCGGTCTATGCGGTGCTGGAACGCCACCGCGCCGCATATGTGGTGATGAGCGGCGGCGGCCTGGCTTGTATCCCGCGGGCCACCGCCGACGTGGTGTATGTCCGGATGCACGGCTCCGATCAGAACGCGATGTACGCGGGTTCCTACCTTCGTGACGAATTGGCGCGGTGGGCCCAGCGCATCAGTACCTGGACTGCCGAAGGGCGCGACGTGTGGATGTACTTCAACAACGACCTGGGCGGTCACGCCGTCCGGAATGCGTTGTCGCTGCGGAAACTTTTGGGTTAGGCATGCCCGAGTAGGGTGGAAAATTCGGCGAAAACAGAATGGAGTAGCGATCATGGCTGGGTCGACAACATTCGTCATAGTGGGCGGCGGACTTGCCGCGGCCAAAGCGGTAGAAGCGCTGCGAGACAACGACTTCGACGGTCAAATCATCCTCGTCAGCGAAGAGGAGCTGCTGCCGTACGAGCGCCCGCCATTATCCAAGGAATACCTTGCCGGTAAGAAGTCACTGAATGACTTCACGGTGCACAATTCTGATTGGTACCGCGATAATCACGTCGACCTGAGACTCAACTTGCGGGCGATATCGCTGGATCCCGCGGCCCACTGTGTCGGACTGGCCGACGACACCACGGTGCACTACGACAAGCTGTTACTAGCGACGGGATCGGGGTCGCGTCGCCCACCGATACCCGGATCCGACGCCGCCGGAGTTCATTACTTGCGCACCTATGACGACGCGCATGCGCTGAATTCGGTACTGGCCGAGGGGTTTTCGTTGGCAGTGGTCGGCGCCGGCTGGATCGGCCTGGAAGTCGCCGCCGGGGCTCGTCAGCGTGGCGTCGACGTCACCGTCGTCGAAACGGCCAAACAACCACTGCTGGCCGCGCTCGGCGAAACCGTCGGCGAAGTCTTTGCCAACCTGCACCGCGACCACGGCGTGGACCTACGGCTGCAGGCGCAGGTCGCCGAAATCACCACGTCCGACGGCAAGGCCACCGGCCTCAGGATGGGCGACGGGTCGACCGTCTCCGCCGATGCCGTGCTGGTGGCCGTTGGCGCGAAGCCCAATATCGAACTGGCCGAGCAGGCGGGGCTAGCGCTCGGCTCAGGCTCCGACGCAGGCGGCGTACTGGTCGATACGTCGTTACGCACCAGCGATTCCGACATCTACGCTGTCGGCGACATCGCTGCCGCGCAACATCCGCTCTTTGGCACTCGGATCCGTACCGAGCACTGGGCCAACGCGCTGAAGCAACCCGCGGTGGCGGTCGCCGGGATGCTTGGCCGGCCAGGAGAATACGCCGAGCTGCCCTACTTCTTCACCGATCAGTACGACCTTGGGATGGAGTATGCGGGGCATGCGCCAAGTTTTGACCGGGTGGTTTTCCGCGGCGACGTCGCCAAGCGCGAGTTCGTCGCATTCTGGCTCGACGGCGACAACCGTGTGCTAGCCGGGATGAACGTCAACATCTGGGATGTCCTCGACGACGTCAAAGGCCTGATCCAATCGAGGACTCCCGTTGACGCCGAGCGTCTGGCCGATCCGCAGTCGCCACTAGGCGAGCTGGTGAATTGAGCACTATTCAGTGGGATTCCAGGTGTGGTCGATGATGTCGGGCGGGTGTTGCGCCTGCAGGCGTTCCCGCTCGGTGCGACGGCGCTTGATTCGGAGGCGGGCGTCGGCCGGCATGGTGACGAGCTCATCGCAGGTCAGGTAGTACACGTCGTCACCGACGTCGATAAGGTCCGCTGCAACTCGGCGAGATCCCAGCTCGCGCAATGTCATCCGAAGCTCATGGGTAAACCGGATGGTGGTGTCATGAGCCAGCTCGCGGGAACGGCGAGCGCTGGCGGCTAATCGCTGCGACAACTTGAGCGGTGGCGCCGGCTCGTGCGGTGCTGCAGCGAATTCGGCCGCAGTCATCAGCAGTTGTGCCGGATCGTCGCCAAACGTCGGATTGGCCAGCTCGGCTTCTCCGCGCCCGCGGTGTCCGAGCTGGGTTACCGCTTCGTCCAGAGCCGCAGCGGCGGCCGGAGACAGTGCCCGGATGCTGGCGACGTTGCCTTCGGATGCCAGGCCGGATAGCAGCGAATCGGTGCGCAACACCGCCGCCAGCGAGACGGTTTCGGCCGCGATGCGGTCGCTTTCCATGATTAGCCCAACTCCGGACACGCTGGATCCCGCGCGAGTGTGTTCCAGCGTCGCAGCGGTGACGCCGGTGTCGATCACCCACAGCGCCGTGAGAATCCAGCCCTGGTGGATCCGATCCCGCAGCAGTCGTATCCGAACTTCAAGGCTGGCGTCCGGTAGCGAGGTGAGCTGTCCCTCATCGAGATGTTCGGCCGTCGCGGCGGCAACGTAGGCCTGGGTATCGGACCGGAGATGGCGCAGCAGGGCCAGCGACCGCGCCGTGGCGAGCGCTTTGGCGACCGACCCGAGCGGTCCAGTCGCCAGTTGAGGCGGACCCAACGGCAGCAAGTCGGAGGGCTGTGGCTTGAGCTTTTGCCCGCCCAGGGTGCGCTCGGCGACGGCTTGCTCGTCCCAGCCGGGCAATTGGGTGGCAGCCACGATGTTGGCCGACACCCCGACGTAAGGGCGATGACCGAAAACCGCGATCGCCCGACTGCCCCATTCATCGGCAACCACATCGCCAAGCGCTAACACCTGACCCATCGTCCTACCGGCCGCCCGCAGGCCGCTCAACTGGACGTCCAGCGTGATCGGGGTCAGCGGTCCCGGTAGCGCCTCGGCTAGTGTCGTGGCGCTGAAGACCGGGAACCGCGGATCGATCCGGTCGTCGAATTCGCCCTCCAGGCCATCGGGCGCCGCGCAGCTCAAGGGTGCGCCGTCGGAGGGCTCGAACCGCGGGATGGTGTCTACCGGTAGCGACAGCGGGCCTGACCCGCTGGTCGCGCCGGCGGGACCGAGTTTGCGGCCGACGAGTCCTCGCCCGGTGTCGACGATCGCGTCGAGCGCTTGCCAGCCGTATTCGAACTGCCAATCTTCTTGTGCCGTCGTGATATCGATTTGGGGAATCAACTCGGCCCAGCCGCGAACACCGTGCAGCCGCATCCGCGGGTCGACCGAGCGCAGCAATCGCCAGGCAGTGATCACATTTGTGGTGTCCGGGGTGGCCAGGTCAACCACACCATGACGGTCGGTGTTTATCGCCAACACCAGGAAGCGGACTAGGTCGTCGAGGTGGAGCATCCGCATTGGCCGAGCAGAGAGTTTGCTGCGCATTAGCGTGGCAACCGTACGGCACACCATCCAGTCCAGCTGCCGGCCGACCGGAGGCGCGATCCGAATGATCAAGCTCGGCGCCCAACCGGTGGACACCAACGTCTCGGCCTGCGCGTAGAGTTCCGGGCGTCCAGCGGCTTGGGAGACGAACAGCAGCCGGGCACCGGCTCGGGCGGCCGCATGGGTCACATGGGCGAGGCCGTTGATGCCGGCGCCACCCGGCGCGCTAGTGTCGATCGGCGCGAGATGGATCACCGCGTCGGCTTCGGCGGCTAACTCGAGCAGCACCGGGTCGCGCAGCGACGCGCAAACGAAATCGACGCCCGCGTCCAGGCAGTCGTGTGAGTAGGGCGCTATGCCGCTGACCGTGTGTCCGGCCGCGATCAATTGGCGTGTGACCAACCGCCCGACGGTGCTTGTGGCGTCGGTAACCAGGACCTGCAGCTGGCCTCACCTCCCCCAACCTCTCTCCATGACAATAGGCACGTCGGCGTTGCTTCCGCGACTATTGACGCTTGAACGTGACCTTAACCGTGACTTCGCAGCAGGCCCTCATCCTGCTGTGCTGCCCCGCGCCCGGTTACTGCAGCGTGGCGCTGCCGTCGGCGGCGACTGCAACCTTGGCGCCGGCGATGTCCTCATTCACAGTAGCCGCGGCCGAAGCGGGGTCGGCGATCACGGCCAAGCTGCGCGAGCCCTCTGGCGTGCGGACCGCCAGAAAGGCCTTCTCCGGCTCGCCGTCTCGATTGAACGGTGTCGTCCACGCTTCGACGGTGCCCACGCCCTCCCAATCGAGGACGCCGGTAGTGGTGGGTTCCCGATCCACGGCTGATTGCACATCTTCCCAGCGGAATGCGCGGTCTTTAGGAGGCGGCTCGGTGCTGTAGATGCCGAAGCTGTGCTTGGTCAGGTAGCCGCCGTTGGCGGTGATCAGGCCACGTCGTCCGGGGTTTGCCGCCAGCAGCTCCGCCATGGTGGCGATGGAATGGGTGACGTAGTTGCTCCACGGGCCGCCGGCGAAGGTCAGTCCACCGGTGACGGTAAGCGGCCGGGCGGGATCGTCGGAATCGAGGCCTAGCTCGCCCGCGGCGACCTGAACAGCGGAGGGAAAGCATGAGTACGGGTCGACATAGTCAATTCCGCCAATGTCGTCGATGCCCGCCAGCTCCAACGCCCGCGCACCGGCGATCCGGATTGCCGTCGACCGATGCAGCTCGGCGCGCTCGGCGATGGCAGGGGTGTCGTGAGCGTCGGTGCCCGCCTGGGGGTAGACCCAGCGATCGGCGGGAATCTTTAGGCGTGTCGCCTGCTCAACTGAGGTCAGAATCAGCGCGGCGCCTTGGTCAACCATGTTGTTGGAGTTCATCAACTTGGTGTAGGGCCAGCTGATCATGCGGTTCTGAGGTCCGGGTTGCCAGACATCCTCGGCGGTCACCGGCTTGCGGATCCACGCGTTGGGATTGTTGACCGCGACGGCGTTGAACCGCGCCCACAACTGGCCGACTCGCTTGCGGTGGTCTGCCATCGATTCGCCATTGGCGATTCGCAGCGCCTGCTCGAAAAGCGGATACACGTAGGCGGGCCGGTCCAGGCGGATCTTCAGCTCGGCCGCACCTGCCATTTGCACGTCGTGACCGGCGATTTCGGGCAGCGGAACGGATTCGTCCTGAATCGTCCACACCAATTTGCTGCCCTGGGACTTGAGTCCGCTGCGGGTACGCCAGGTTTCGGCGCCGGCAATGAGCACTACGCCGGCTCGTCCCCGCTGAATGTCCAGGCATGCCTGGCTGAGCAGTGATTGTGGCGTGTTGCCGCCGATGCTGCTGTAGCTAGCGACGAATTTCTTGGCGTGGAGGCGTTCGCCGACGAGTTGGCCGGGATTTCGGTAGTGCGCCGAGAGCATGTGCACCACGCGGACGGAATCCACGGCCTCGAGCACCCGGGGGTCCGCAGCTCGCTGGGCCGCGAAGACCATGAGGTCGACCGGTTCGATGGACCGCTTTTCCGGGTCGATTTCGTCGCGATGGTTGACCTGGCCATAGCCGATCAATACCGGTGTCCTGGGGTCGACGGGCATGGCTTTAACTTAGCGTGACTATGAATCGGGTCGATTACCGGCGGCCGTGGGGCCGAGCGTCACGCTGGTGTTGCGGTCGCCACCGAACGTCACTCTAGCGCGACTCTCGGAGGTGCCGGTCGGCCCGAACAGCGCGCCGCGAGCGATCAAGCGCGCGGTCTCCTTCGGGCTCATGCCTAGCAACCGCCGGCAGATCTCCCAAGTGTCCTGACCCGGCTGCGGCGCCGGGCGTTGCGGCGCCGGCGGGATTTGGCGAAACGGCGCCGGCCCCGTCTCCGCTGGTAGTGGACGGGTGATGAGGGGATGAACCATATCGGCCAGCAGTTTCCGCTCGATCAACTGCGGATCCTCGAGGATGTCTGGCGGGCGGTTCATCGGGCCGGCCGGAACCCCAGCCGACTGCAATGCTTCGGCCACCTGCACTGGGCTGCGAGTGCTGGTCCATGCCGACACCAGTGTCACCAACTCCGCCCGGTGTGCGATGCGTGACTCTCCTGTCGCGAAGCGCGGGTCGTCCGCCAGTTCAGACTGGCCGAAAACGGATGTAGCACAACGCCATTCGTTATCGGAACGGATTGAGATGACGCACCATTCGTCGTCGCCGGCGCATGGGTAGGCCGCGTGCACGCTGGCGTCGTTGCGGATCTTGGCTACGCCGGCCGCCCGGGCGGCCTCGGTAACGAACAGCGTGTCCAGTTGATTCACGACGACTTCAGCCTGCGAGATATGAACGTGGGCTCCATCGCCGGTTCGATCGCGGTGGATCAGCGCTGCCAGCGCAAGCACAGCGCCGACGCGCCCAACAACATGGTCGGGGAAGATCGTCGTCGCGTCGAAAAAGGCATGCTTCGAGGCGTCAGTGCTCGCCTCTTCGGAGGTCCAAAGCCGGGTGACACCGGTGGCGGCGCGGACCAGCGGTCCGTAGCCCATCCGGGTGCTCCACGGCCCCCTATTACCGAACGCGCTGCTGCCGGCGAGCACGATCCGCGGGTTGAGCGCATGCAGTGCCTCGTAAGAAAACCCAAGGGAGGTAAGGGTTCCCGGTTTGAAATTGGCGAAGACCGCGTCAGCCTCGGCGACCAGCCGGGCGAAGATCGCCTTGCCCTCGGTGTCGCGCAGGTTCAGGCCAAGGGCCAGGTGATTGCGGTGCGTCCAGGCGAATGACTCACTCATCGCGTCGCCGGTGCGCGCTTGCCGCAGTCCATCGGGATACTCAGCGCTTTCGACCTTGATGACTTCGGCGCCCAGGTCGCCGAACAGCCGGCTCAGCTCGCCGCCGGCGACGATGATCCCGAGATCCAGAATTCGCAGCCCCTGAAGCGGATATCCGCCCACCCGACCGGACGGCGCCGGTGTCGGTGCTGGGGCGGCCAGCCAGCGCGGTCCGTCCTGTCCGGGCGTCGGGGCGGGGGTGCGGAAACCGCAGCGCCGCTCGTCGACGACGAAATATCCGGTCGGCACGCGGGTATGCAGGCCGGGGACGAGTTCGGCGTCGGTGATGGCGCCCACCGCCTGGAAGTGTTCGGAGGCCAGGATTCGCGACGGCGTCAGCACCGCAGCGATCGGCACCCCGTGCGCCTGTCCCGCGGCGACCAGCTCCTTCATGGTCTTTTCGGCAAATGAGGCCGACCAGCACGCTGATTTGCTGCCATGCGGCGAAACGCGCGCCGATGACGTCGTACTTGGGGTCTTGATAGTCGGTTGGCTCCCCCAACCAGCGGCGCAGGCCGTGCCATTGCCGCGGCGCCATCACACATAACCGGACGAAGCCGTCTTTGCAGGGATAGATCGGGTAGGCGTCCTGGTTCTTGGGGCGGCCTCGCCACCGATCACTGCTGCGGATGCCGGCGGCGACCTGTCCGTGCGCGCCGAATGCCGGATCAAGCGCCATCACAACGGCGTCGAAGCGTGCGAAGTCGATGTAATCACCTGTCCCGCAACGTAATCTGTTGTAGTAGGCGACCAGCACGGCCCACGCGGCCTGCACGGCGGCGGTTGCCGAAGCGATTCCTTCCGGCGGCAACACCGGCGTGCCCGTGGTGGGACCCGACCGTGACAGCGAACCTGACATTGCGTACAACACGGGATCGGTTGCCCGCCAGGACGATCGCGGACCCGCGGCCCCGAAGTCGGTGATCGACAGCGCCACGAGCGTGTCATACCGATCGGCGAGTTCGGCACATGACGTCCCGTACTCGGCGGCCTGTCCTGGAAGGCCGCTGTCGACGACGATGTCGGCTGTTGCGGCCAGATCGAGGAGCTGGCGGCGGTCGTCTTCGCTGAGAGGGTCCAGCACCGCGCTGCGCTTGTTCGCGTTGTGCACGGCGAACGCGATCCCCGCACCGGCCAACGTGGGCAGCATCCGGCGCGTCGCGCTACCGCCGGGAGGCTCCACCTTGAGAACGTCTGCACCCAGGTCGGCGAGCAGACGGGTCACCGCGTCGGCCTCGGCACCGGCCAAGTCGAGAACGCGTACCCCAGCAAGCAGCCTGTCGGCCATCTGCTTACCGTAGCCGCCCCGCCGGGCTCAACATCGAGCCGAACGCACCGGGTCATTCGGCCCGGGTGCGCCCATCGGCCCGGCGAGTCCGCCGCCACCACCGCCAACTCCGGCACCAAAACCTATATGCCCAACGCCCAGCAATATCCGTCTCGGTATCCCGACTCGCTGTAAAAGATGCACAGCTGCTCTACGATCGCCGTGTGAGTCGGCGCAAGTTCTCACCGCGAGTTCGCGATCTGATTCGCGAGGGTTCGTGGATAGCCCTCAATCCCAGTCCGGAATGGCTCGAAGACCTGGACCGCGCCACGCTAGCCGCCCACCCGTCTATCGCCGATGACCCTGAGCTAGCCGCAGTCGTCAGCCGCAGCAACCGCGCTAACCTGGTCCACTTCGCCTCGGCCCACTTGCGTGACCCCGGCGCCCCGGTGCCACCGCACCTCGGCGACGAACAGCTGCACATGGCGCGCGAACTGGTGCGGCGCGGTCTCGATACGCTGGCGCTTGAGATCTACCGGATCGGACACAATGTGGCCTTACGGCGCTGGACGGAAATCGCGTTCGGACTCACTTCTGACCCTCACGAATTGCGCGACCTGATCGACGCACCCTTCCTGACTGCCAACGAATATGTGGACGCCACGCTTGCCAGGCTCACCGCGCGGATGGAGAAAGAACACGACGCGCTGACCCGCGACCTACGCGCCGAACGTCGTAAGTTCGTCGAGCTCATCCTCGACGGCGCAACCGACGACCTTGACCGGGCCGAAGTCCAATTGGGTTATTCGCTGAACCGATCCCACATTGCCGCCATCATCTGGTCCGACGACCCCGACAGCAACCACCACGGTGTTGACGAAGCCGCGGACGCGCTCGGCCAAGCCATGGAAAGCCCGCAATCGCTAACAGTGTTCGCCAGCAGTGCGACTCGTTGGGTATGGCTGGGAGACATCGTCACGTACGACCTAGGCAGGGTTCACCAGGCACTCGATCTCGCGCCGCACACGCGCATCGCAATCGGCAGCGTGGCCGAAGGCATCGACGGCTTCCGGAGCAGCCACAACGACGCACTCACCACGCAACGCATGCTGGCTCGACTGAAGTCACCGCAACGGATTGCCTGCTTCGACGACGTTGAGATGGTTGCGCTGCTCACGCAAAACCCCGCCGCCGGCAACTTCATCAAGCACACCCTTGGAGAGTTCGAGTCGGCCGGCCCAACACTGCACGCAACGGTGTTGACCTACATCAATGAGCAGTGCAACACGTCCCGGACCGCCAAGGCTCTCTACATCCACCGCAATACCCTGTTGCATCGCCTCGCCACCGCCGAACGACTTCTTCCCCGTCCCCTTGAATACACCACGGTCCGTGTTGGCGTCGCGCTAGAAGCGCTACGGTGGCGCGGGTATAAAGCCAGCGACCCCGTGCAGGTTCCCACCGAGCCTCACCACAACAGCGTGCTGGCGGAGGTCCCCTCGGACCGCTGATTGAGCCGTCTGCGAGCTCGTCAGAGTCAGCAACACCCCGTTTGTCGCCTGGATGCGGGCACAACGGCACGTCTCCCAAAAGGGGATTCGTGTTGGGTGTGAACCACCCGCGGGTGCTGTGGCCGGATTCCGCCGTGACTAGACGGGCGCGCGTCGATAGCGCACTTCTTCCAGTGGCACGCTGCCGTACGTCGCGGTCCGGCGTGTCCCGTCGAACCACCACCCGTCGCGCTCGTAGAACCGCCGAGCCCGGACATTTCTGTCGAGCACCCATAGCGACGCCTTCACGACGACCCTCCCCAGCTGCTTCCGCGCGGCGGTGATCAGCAAACGCCCAACTCCGGAATGCATGTATCCGGGATCGACGTAGAGGGCCATCAGCTCACCGAAATTCGGCAAGTCTTCGTCCCGAGACAGGCCCGTGGTAGCCAGGCCGCAGATCGCAGCACCATCGACCGCGACCATGGTGGATGGTATGTGAATCCCCCTGCGTCCAAAGGTGTATCGGCGGGCCCAGATTTCAGGGTTCAGGCTGTCGAGGTAGTCCTGAGCAATAAGCCCTCGGTAGGCCGACTGCCACGATCGGACGTGCACTCGGGCCACGTCGAGCGCGTCTTCCGGAACGGCCCATCGCACCAGAGTCACCTATGCAGTATCGACCGCCGAGATTGCGCGGCCGTGACGTCGAATGCTGTGCTTGCTGCATGGCAGACACGGCATCCATTGGTCTCAAGGTTCGGGACAAAGTAATTGTGATCACCGGCGGCGCACGGGGAATCGGACTGGCCACGGCGACCGCGCTGCACAAACTGGGTGCCAAGGTAGCGATCGGCGACATCGACGAGGCGACGGTGAAGGAGTCGGGCGCCGACCTCGGCCTCGAGGTGTACGGCAAACTCGATGTCACTGACCGAAATTCGTTTTCGGAATTCCTCGACCAGGTCGAGCGCCAACTTGGCCCGATCGACGTGCTGGTCAACAACGCTGGGATCATGCCCGTCGGCCGGATTGTCGACGAGCCGGACGCGGTCACCCGACGCATCCTGGACATCAACGTCTATGGCGTCATCCTGGGCAGCAAGCTGGCGGCGCAGCGCATGGTTCCTCGCGGATCCGGACACGTCATCAACGTCGCCTCGCTTGCTGGCGAACTCCACATCGTCGGGCTGGCGACCTACTGCGCCAGCAAGCACGCGGTGCTCGCGTTCACCGACTCGGCCAGACTCGAGTACCGCTCGGCGGGCGTGATGTTCTCAGCGGTGTTGCCAACCTTCGTCAACACCGAACTCACCGCTGGCACCGCGGGAGCCAAGGGATTTAAGAATGCCGACCCCTCCGACATTGCTGACGCGATCGTCGGGCTCATCGTTCGCCCCAAGCCTCGGGTACGGGTCACCAAAGCGGCTGGTGCGATGGTCGTATCCCAGAAGTTCATGCCCCGCGCGTTTGCCGAGGGTCTGAACCGGATACTCGGCGGCGAACACGTTTTCACCGATGACGTCGATGTCGCTAAGCGCCGGGCCTATGAGGCGCGGGCTCGCGGTGAAGAGGAGTAGCGCCACCCAAATGAGCACACAGACCGCAACAAGAACTGCGCCCGCAACCCTGTCCGATAGCGAACTTGCTCTCATCGACGCCTACTGGCGTGCCGCCAACTACCTGTCGGTCGGGCAGATTTACCTGCTGGACAACCCGCTGCTGACCGAACCGCTGGCCGCCGAACACGTCAAACCCCGGCTCTTGGGCCACTGGGGCACCACGCCGGGGCTCAACCTGATCTACGTCCACCTCAACCGGATCATCCGCAACCGCAACGCCAACGTCATCTACGTCACCGGGCCCGGGCACGGCGGCCCGGGACTTGTCGCCAACGCCTACCTCGAGGGCACCTACAGCGAGGTGTACACCGGCATCGAAGAAAATGCCGAAGGTCTGCGCAAGCTGTTCCGGCAGTTCTCCTTCCCCGGCGGCGTACCCAGCCACGTCGCCGCCCAGACTCCGGGGTCGATCCATGAAGGCGGTGAACTGGGGTACGCGCTGGTGCATGCCTTTGGTGCGGCTTTCGATAACCCGGATCTGGTGGTTGCCTGTGTCATCGGGGACGGTGAAGCCGAGACCGGGCCCCTTGCGGCCAGCTGGCACTCCAACAAATTCCTCAACCCAGCCGTCGACGGTGCGGTCCTGCCGATTCTGCACCTCAACGGCTACAAGATCGCCAATCCGACCGTGTTGGCGCGGATCCCGCACGCCGAGCTCGAATCGCTGTTGCGCGGCCATGGTTATCGGCCGATCACGGTGACTGGTGAAGAGCCGGCGATCGCACACCAGCAGCTGGCCGCCGCCCTTGATGACGCGTTCGACGACATCGCATCAATTCAGCGGGCCGCGCGCAACGGCGAGCAGACCGAGCGGCCGGTGTGGCCGATGGTCGTGCTGCGCACCCCCAAAGGCTGGACCGGGCCGAAAGTGGTCGACGGCGAGCGCGTGGAGGGCACCTGGCGATCACACCAGGTTCCGCTTGCGGGGACGCACGACAACCCCGCGCACCGTGCCCAGCTTGAAGAATGGCTGCGCAGCTACCGTCCTGGGGAGTTGTTCGACGAGCGTGGCGCGCTGCGCCCGGAGCTGAAGGCCGCCGCGCCTAAAGGTGATCGCAGGATGAGCGCCAACCCGCACGCCAACGGCGGGGTGCTGTTGCACGACTTGGACCTCCCGGACTTCCGCGACTACGCGGTGCCGGTCGCGGAACCCGCAGTCGCGACGCACGAGGCCACGCGCGTGTTGGGAACGTTCCTGCGCGATGTGATCACACGCAATCTCGACCGCTTCCGTCTCATGGGGCCCGACGAAACCGCCTCCAACCGCCTGGGCGCGGTTTTGGAGTCGACTGACAAGGTCTGGTTATCGCAAACCCTGCCCGACGACGAACACCTGGCCGCCGATGGTCGTGTGATGGAAGTGCTGTCCGAGCATCTGTGCCAGGGCTGGCTGGAAGGCTATCTGCTGACCGGTCGCCACGGCCTGTTCAACTGCTACGAGGCCTTCGTGCACATCGTCGACTCGATGTTTAACCAACACGCGAAATGGTTGTCTACCAGCCGCGAACTGCCGTGGAGGCGTCCGATCGCTTCGCTGAACTATCTGCTGACCTCACATGTGTGGCGCCAGGACCACAATGGCGCGTCGCATCAGGATCCCGGATTCATCGACCTGGTGGCGAACAAGCGCGCCGAGGTGGTGCGCGTCTACCTGCCGCCGGACGGCAATACGCTGCTGTCGGTAGCAGACCACTGCCTGCGCAGCCGCGACTACATCAACGTCATCGTCGCCGGCAAACAACCGGCGCTTGCCTACCTTTCGATCGATGAGGCGATTACCCACTGCACCCGCGGGCTGGGGATCTGGCAGTGGGCGAGCACGGCGACCGGCGAGCCGGACGTGGTGCTCGCCTGCGCGGGTGACATCCCCACACAGGAGACGTTGGCCGCCGCCCACATCCTGCGCCGCGAACTGCCCGACCTCGCGGTGCGCCTGGTCAACGTCGTCGACATCATGCGCTTGCAGCCGGACTCCGAGCACCCGCATGGGTTGCCGGACGGGGAATTTGACGCGTTGTTCACTCGCGACAAGCCGATCATCTTCGCCTACCACGGCTATCCGTGGCTGATCCACCGACTGACCTACCGCCGCACTAATCACTCGCAGATCCATGTGCGCGGATTCAAGGAGCGCGGCACCACAACCACGCCTTTCGACATGGTGATGCTCAACGATCTCGACCGGTTCCACCTGGTCATGGATGTCATCGACCGGGTTGAGGGGTTGGCGAGCCGAGCCGCGGTGCTACGTCAGCGGATGGCCGACGCCCGGCTCGCCGCGCGCCGCTACACACGCGAACACGGCGAGGACGACCCCCAGATCAGCGGGTGGGCCTGGGAAGCGCAATGACGGGAGCGGCTGACGGCGGCGGTGCACGTAACGCGCTAGCCTGTGCGGGTGTCCAAGGTGTTATCGGTCAACTTGGCTCGCGGCCGAACAAATCCTGATCCGCACGCGCAGTCGACGTTGACCGGCATCGACAAGGTGGCCACGACCGACGCGGTGATGGTGCGGGCCCCGGGGCCGATGCACGGTGGTCTCGGCAGCGGACTCGTCGGCGACACGATCGGCAATCAGAAGGTTCACGGCGGTGACGATCAGGCCGTGTACGCGTATGCGCGAGAAGATCTCGACGCATGGGAAGCCCAATTGCAGCGCACGCTCACCAACGGAATGTTCGGCGAGAATCTGACCACTTTGGGCATCGACGTGACCAACGCGCGGATCGGTGAGCGCTGGCGGGTCGGCACCGACGGATTGGTGCTCGAAGTCTCCGCGCCCAGGATTCCTTGCCGGACGTTCGCCGCGTTCCTGAACCTGAACCACTGGATCAAGACCTTCACCCAGGCGGGCAAACCCGGCGCCTACTTGCGGGTGATCTCGCCCGGAAAGGTTCGCGCCTGCGACGCCGTCACGGTTGAGTACCGCCCCGATCATGACGTGACCATCGGTCTGGTCTTTCGGGCCCGAATGTCGGAACCCGAGCTGCTCCCCCGGCTGTTGGCAGCGGACGCGCTCTCAGCACAGATCAAGACAGACGTACGTCGCCGGCTAGCGTTGAAGGAGAGTCAACCGTCGAAGTGAGCGGCCGATGATCCGCCCGCAGGTAAACTTGCGGGATGCACGCCGCGACCGCTGACACCCATCCGCTGCTGTCGCAGCTGTCGGCGCTGCATCGCTTCCGAATTCAGGTCGACGTTGCCGTCGTCGTCGTGGTGCTGGTGCTGACCAACCTTATTGCGCACTTCACTACCGTTTGGGCGAGTATTGCCACCGTCCCGGCCGCTGCCGTCGGACTGGTGATCCTGGTCCGGTGCAACGGCCTGGGCTGGGCCGACCTCGGCCTGGGCCGGGAACATTGGAAGTCGGGCCTGGGATATGCGCTTGCGGCCGTGGCCGTCGTCGTCTCGGTGATCTCGATCGGTGTGCTGCTCCCGATGACCCGGCCGATGTTCCTGAACAACCACTACGCGACGATCTCCGGCGCGCTGATCGCCTCGATGGTCATCATTCCGCTGCAAACCGTCATTCCCGAGGAACTCGCCTTCCGCGGTGTGCTGCACGGGGCGCTGAACCGGGCCTGGGGATTTCGCGGTGTCGCTGTGGCGGGCTCGCTGCTATTCGGTCTGTGGCACGTAAGCACGTCGTTGGGTCTGACAAGTGGCAATGTGGGCTTCACGCGGCTGTTCGGCGGCGGAATCCTCGGGATGATGGCGGGGGTGACGCTAGCCGTGTTGGCCACCGGCGCGGCAGGCCTCGTGTTCAGCTGGCTGCGCCGCCGCAGCGGCAGCCTGATCGCACCGATCGCGTTGCATTGGTCGCTGAACGGGATGGGTGCCCTGGCCGCCGCGCTGGTCTGGCACCTATCTAGTTGAAGTCCAGCTGAACCTGCTGAATTACAGCTGAACCCGGCTACACCAGCAGCACAGCCGCCCCGGCGATTCGCCCCGCGCTAAGGTCGCTCAGTGCGCGGTCCGCTTGTCCGAGCGGGTATTCGGGCGTGGTGACCTCGATGCGATGCCGGCCAGCGAAGTCGAGAAACGCGCGCGCATCGGCCCGGGTGTTCGACGTGACCGACCGTATCTGACGCTCTTGAAACAAGTGCCGCTGGTAGTTCATGACCGGAATATCGCTTAGATGAATCCCGGCCACCGCCAAGGTGCCGCCCCGGTCCAGCGCCGCCAGAGCAGGCAGCACCAGGTCACCCACCGGCGCGAACAGGATCGCGGCGTCCAGCGGCACGGGCGGCCGGTCAGCGGCGCCTTGTGCCGATGCGGCGCCAAGCTCCAGCGCCAACTCACGGGCCCGGGCACCACGGGTCATGACGTGCACCTCGGCGCCCTGTGCCAACGCGACCTGCGCGGTGATGTGGGCGCTTCCGCCAAACCCATAGAGGCCCAATCGCCCACCTGGAGGCAGCTCGGCACGCAGCAGGGAACGGTATCCGATGATTCCGGCGCACAGCAACGGCGCAAGCTCGCTGTCGCTGTAGCCACTCGGCAGTCGGTGTGCGAAAGCCGCAGGGACCGTGGCAAATTCGGCGTATCCACCGTCCGCATCCCAGCCGGTGTAACGGGACTTTGGGCACAGGTTCTCATTGCCCCGAACGCAGTACTTGCACATTCCGCAGGTGTGCCGCAGCCAGGCAATCCCCACCCGGTCCCCCACCTTGAAACCCGCGCCGGCGTCGGCCTCCACCGCCGACCCCACCTCTGAGCCCACTTCCAAGACCTCCCCCACCACTTCGTGGCCGGGCGTTACCCCGTCGCGGTGCACCGGAAGGTCGCCCTCGGCGACGTGCAGGTCGGTGCGGCACACCCCGCATGCGTGCACCGCCACCAGCAGCTCGGATGGTTCGGGCCGCGGCACGTCGGTCGTAACTCGTTGCAGCGGGCCAGTTTCCATCGGGCCGGGCTTGCGGACCTGCCACGCCGTCATCGTAGTGGTGGTCGGCACCATCGCTCCTTGCTCCCGCCCTCTGATCACAAGGGCCACAACGGGTTAGCACGTTAAGTTCGTCGCACCATGCCGACAATCCAGAGCAGGATCACCGAGCCGAGGATCGCAGTGAACAACGTGAACCACCAGCCGCCGGCTGCGGTATCGACGAAGAAGCTCAACAGGAAGCCGCCGATCAACGCACCGACGACGCCGATCACGATGTTCATCAGGATGCCGGCTCCACCGCCCCGGACGATCTTGCCGGCAATCCAGCCCGCGATAGCACCGATGATGATGTAGCCGACCCAGCCCACGCTCGTCAGCGTTGTCGACCGGGCCAGGTATTCAGTAGCTGCCATGACGTCCATCGGGCTCTCCTCGCTATCACTGGCAAAGCCCAGCTCAGATACCGGGCCGTGCCTTCGGTATACCCCGTCTGTGTAACGATTTGGCCGTCGTTTTGTCAGGCCCGGCCGGTTAGGCCGGCATGCTCCGCTGCAGTGTCGGCGCGGGTGCGGGTGCGGTTCCGCCAGCAGGCGCTTGGCCCGGCACCGGAGCGGGCGCAACCGGCGCGGGCTCACCCGGTGCCGGCGCGGGGGCCGGTGGCGGTGTCCAGGGTCGGATTGACTCGGCCAGAATCTTGGCTGCGTTCTTGTCGACGGGGTTGTTCGCCGTCCCAAGCCACACCACGAACCAGCGCTGCGGGGGCCCTGCATTGGGGGTGCTGGCCGCCGGGGTACCCACTACGCCCGTCCAGATCTGTCCGTTGGGCTTGGATGCATCACTGAACTTGACTTCGTAGTAGGACGCGCTGCCCGATATTCCGTTGGCGTTGAGCGGAATGGATTCCTGATTGATCCGCGTGCCGGGGTACGGCATGAAGAACTCACCCATGTCGGAGCCCAGCCGGACGGCCGCCTTGGGGTTGGTGGTCTCGGCGCTGGCGTAAAGCTTCGCGTCTAGCCGGCCCAGCACGATGCGCGTGTCGTTGGCTACCGGTGGCGCCTGCCCCGGCAACGGCGGCTCGCCGATCGACTTGCTCAGCAGCGCCGATCCGTAGTCGAGGTGCGAGGCGTCCGACTCCACCCAACCGGCGGGCACCACGAAGCTGAATCCGCCAACGGCATTGGTGACGCGGCCGGGCTCGGGTGCGTTGGGGTCGACGACGGGTGGCGGCGGTGCGTTGGGGTCGACGACGGGCGGCGGTGGTGCGTTGGGGTCGGCGACGGGCGCCGGCGCTGCGTTCGGGTCGGCCGGCGGCGGCACCGCGTTGGGATCGCCCGGCTGAGCATTCGGCGTATTGGCGGTGCCCGGTGGCGGTGCCGCCGTAGGACTAGCGGGCGCAGGGGCCGCAGTCGTAGGTGGCGCGGGCGCCGGCTCCGGGTCGGCGCTCGAAGTTGCCGGCAACGCAATGGTGGCAGCGCTGGCCCTGGTCACCGCGGCGGTCGCCAACGCGGCCCAGAGTCCTTTGCGACGTGTCGAATTCGGGTCCACCTCATGCATGGCGACGAACCTACCGTGTTACAGCCGTGAAGCAAGGATGACCTGCCCTTCGAACAGGTATTTCTAGGCGGTTCATCAGGAACCGATCCGAAGATGGCCCGAGCAGCGGGCGTGTCGGTCCGGGGCCGGGTGCAGCGCCACCTCGTGAGCCTTGACGCTGAACCACACCCGCGCACCTGGCGTCAGCCGTAACTCTGCGGCGGCATCGACGGTGATGTTTGCGGCCAGACCGGGTGCGCCATCGGGTTGGTCGTGGCCGCGCACCACGACCGCGGGCCCGCGGGTATCCAGCTCGGCCACTGTCACCTCGACGGTATTGCGCGGGCTGCCATGCGGCCGATCTTGATACACGGCCACAGTCGCCGGCGCGAACACCGCGACCGCCTGCACCCCGACCACAAGCTCTTCGCCGGACTCCGGGGCCGGCGCGCCATGCCAGTGCTGTCCAGACGCCGTGACCAATGAGCCGTCGGGACCGATGCTCCCGTTTACCAAGTTGACGCCCGCGATCCGGGCTCCGAAATGGCTGCGCGGTGCGGCGAGCACCTGGGCCACCGGACCGATCTCCGAGATCTTCCCATCCTCGAGCACCAGCACCCGATCGGCCAGGGTGAACACGTCCGTCAGGTCATGGGTGATCAGGATTACCGCGCAGCCGCTGCGAGTGACCACGTTGCGCAGCACCCCACGAATTGCCGCTGCGGCGGCCACGTCGAGTCCGGTCAGCGGCTCGTCTAGGAGCAACACATTGGGTTCAGCGGCTAGCGCCCGCGCGATGGCGACCCGCTGGGCTTGTCCACCCGACAGTTGCCGCGGCTTGCGGTCGGCAAATTGCTCGGCGTCCACTTCCAGCAGCCAGCGCATGGCCGACTTCCTGTCACGAGCACGGCTGGACCGGAACAGCTTCCGACGGCTGTGGGGTCCGAAGGCAACATTGGCGGCCACGCTCATGTGTGGAAACAGCAACGGATCCTGTAAGAGCAAGCCGACGCGGCGGTCGTGCGTCGCCACATGCACCCCGATGGTGGTGTCCGTCAAGACTCGGTGTCCCAAACGCACCAGGCCCGCATCGGGGCGAACCAGCCCCGCGATGACGTGAAGGGCGGTGGACTTGCCGGCGCCGTTGGGTCCTAGCACGGCGAGCACCTCGCCCGCCGACACGGAGAACTCCACGTCCAGACCGCGGTCTGCGACGACCGCGCGGAGCTGCAGTTCGGTCACGGGCGGCTACCTCGTGTCGGTCCCGGTCAGCCTGCGAGCCCCCAGTCCCAGCACAACCAGTGCCGCCACCGCTACCAGCAGGATTGACAAAGCCACAGCGGCATCCGGATCACTCACCCGCTGCAAGTAGATCTCGATCGGCAGTGTGCGAGTGACCCCTTCCCTTGAACCGGCAAACGTGAGCGTCGCGCCGAACTCCCCCAGCGACCGAGCGAACGCAAGCACCGCTCCCGAAACCATGCCCGGAAGCAGTAGCCGCAAGGTGACTCGCCACCAGATCGTGCTAGGCCGCGCCCCAAGCGTCGCGGCTACCACCTCATAGTCGGCTCCGGCGGTGCGCGCCGCGCCTTCGAGGGAAATCACCAGGAACGGCAACGAAACAAAGGTCTGCGCCAGCACTACGGCGGTGGTGCTGAAAGCAATGCTGATGCCGGCGGCCTCCAAGTAATGTCCTAGCAACCCGAGCCGGCCGAACACGTAGAGCAGCGCGATGCCACCTACCACCGGCGGCAGCACCAGCGGCAGCAGGATCAGTGGCCGAAGCAACCGCACCAGCGGGGTCCGGCTACGAGCCAGCACCAGGGCCATCGGGATGCCGAGCAGGACGCACAGCACCGTACTGGCCGCGGCGGTTCTCAGGCTCAACAAGAGCGCCGTCTGCGAGGAGGAGCTCGCGATCAGCGACCAGAAATGCGGCCAATCAACCTTGATCGCTATCGCGGCCAGCGGCAAGGCCACGAAGGCCATCCCCGCGGTGGCTGGCAGATAGACCCAGCGGGGCAGATCGGTAGGCCGGTGCACGGTTGGCTGTCAGGGTTTGGCGAAGCCCGACTGATTCAGAATCCGTTGACCGGTCTCGGACATCACCATGGCCACGAAATTCCGCGCGAGCGTTGGCTGAGGCGCCTTCTTCAGCACGGCAATCGGGTAGACGTTCACCGCGCCGGCGGCTTGGGGAAACTTGACCGTCGTCACTTTGCTTCGGGCGTTGAGCGCGTCGGTGACGTAAACGAGCCCGGCGTCGGCTTGTCCGGTAGTGACCTTGTTGAGGACATCGGTCACGCTGAGTTCGGCGCTGACCGGGTTGAGGTGGATCCCGGTGGCGTCTTCGATGCGACGGGTCGCCGACCCGCATGGCACCGGCTGTTGGCAGATCACCACGCTCAGCCCGGGCCTGGCGAGGTCGGCAAACGATCCGACCTTCTTCGGATTCCCCGGCGCCGTGACGATCACCAGCGTGTTGGACGCAAAGTTGGTCGGTTCAGCGGCCAATAAGCCGGCCTTGGCGACCGTATCCATTTGCGCGGTGTCCGCCGAGGCGAAGACGTCGGCGGTGGCGCCCTGGCTCAACTGAGTCGCCAATTCCGAGGAACCACCGAACTCGAAGCTAATGTCCGCGCCGGGGTTGTCCGCCTTGAATGGCTCGCTGAGCTGATTGAACGCGGACTTCAGGGAGGCCGCCGCAAACACCACGAGCGTTAGTGAGCCCTGCGATGGCTGTGAGTTCGAACTGCATCCCACTAGGCCAGCTACCAGGCTCCAGACCAGCACTCCGGCCAGCACCCCGACACGACGCATGAGTCAAACCCTAATGCCGTGGCGGATGCCAGGCCGTTGCCAGTCCGTTACGCAAATCGGTTGCGTGGCGTGGTGTCGGGAGTTTCGTCAAATAGCTACTGTCCAGTAACATCTACAGGGATTGACGCCATAACACGCTGAGATCCCAGGCGACACTCCTGTGGTGTGCGACCATCGAAAGGATGTTTGACGCGCCGAGTGCGAAGCATAAGCGCTGGTGAACGCCAGGGTCTGGGTTCAACGTTGAACACGAGGAGGTCATGGCAGTGGAGGTTGTGGTCACTGGCGGGGACACCGATCTAGGACGCACAGTAGCCGAGGGGGTTCGCGACGACGGGCACAACGTGACTCTTGTGGGCGCCCGCCGCGGCGACCTCGAGGTCGTTGCCAAGGAACTCGACGTGGATGCGATCGTCTGCGACACAACCGACCCAGCGAGCCTCAGCGAAGCTCGTCGCTTGTTCCCCCATCACTTGGACACCATTGTCAACGTGCCTGCCCCAACATGGGACGCCGGCGACCCACGCACCTACTCGCTCTCCGACACGGCCACCGCGTGGCGCAACGCGCTCGATGCCACAGTCCTTTCGGCCGTGCTCACCGTGCAGGCGGTGGGCGACCACCTACGCTCCGGCGGCTCCATCATCAGCGTGGTACCGGAAAACGCGGCCCCGGGCAGCGTCGACGCGGCGATTAAGGCCGCGATCTCCAATTGGGTTGGCGGGCAGGCCGAGGTGTACGGCACCCGCGGCATCACCGTTAATGCCGTCGCCTGCGGGCGCAGCGTCCAGGACGGCTACGAAGGACTTTCGCGCACACCCGCGCCTGCCGCGGCCGAGATCACGCGGCTGACGAAGTTCCTCACCACCCCCGCGGCACGCCACATCACCGGCCAAACGTTGCACGTCAGCCACGGCGCGCTCGCTCACTTCGCGTGAGCCTCTTGTCGGTTTCTGTAGTTTGACGGGCCCTTCACTACGGTAGATACCGTGGCGATCAGGCTTGGCTTCCAAATTCCCAAATTCTCCTACGGCACCGGCGTGGAGAAGCTTTTCCCGTCGGTCATCGCGCAGGCCCGTGAGGCCGAGGCGGCGGGCTACGACTCGCTCTTTGTGATGGACCACTTCTATCAGCTGCCCATGCTGGGTCCGCCCGAAGATCCGATGCTGGAGGCTTACACCGCCCTCGGCGCGCTGGCCACCGCGACCGAACGGCTGCAGCTGGGAGCGTTGGTGACTGGTAACACCTATCGCAATCCGGCTCTGCTGGCCAAGATCATCACCACCCTTGACGTGGTAAGTGCCGGCCGCGCGGTCCTGGGCATCGGGGCCGGCTGGTTCGAGCTTGAACATCGCCAGCTCGGCTTCGAGTTCGGCACTTTCACCGACCGTTTTCACCGGCTCGAGGAGGCCCTGCAGATCCTCGATCCGATGATCACGGGTGAGCGTCCGACCTTCGAAGGTGACTGGTACACCACCGAATCCGCAATGGCCGAGCCGCGCTACCGCGACCGGATCCCGATTCTGATCGGCGGCGGCGGCGAGAAAAAGACCTTCGCGATCGCCGCGCGCTATGCCGACCATCTCAACATCGTCGCCTCGCTCGACGAGCTGCCGCGCAAGGTGGCGGCGCTGACGGCCCGCTGTGAGGAGGCCGGAAGGGACAGGACGACACTGGAGACCAGCTTGATGCTGACGGTGATGATCGATGAGAACGTCAAGCCGGATCAGCTTCCCGAGCAGGTTAGCGGGCGCATGGTGGTGGGTAGTCCGGCACAGATCGCCGAGCAAGTCCAAACCAAAGTGCTCGACGTCGGTGTGGACGGATTGATAATCAACCTCTCCCCACACGGCTACACGCCCGGCGTCGTTACCACCGCGGCCGAGGCGCTGCGTCCGCTGCTCGGTCTGTAGGCGCCCGATAAGCGGTGCCCTGCGACCAGGACGCTTCCGTAAGTGTGGCTAATTACACATGCCCGCGCCTGGGCGTGTGAGGGCGCGATTGACTACCCTCAAAGGGTCAGTAGCTAACTGCAGCCGCCCGTCAAGGAGACCCCGTCAGGAGCAGCGGAACATGAGTCCCCAGCCAGAACCCACAGCGCAACAGGGCGATCGGCATCGAGTTGTCATCATCGGGTCAGGGTTCGGCGGACTCAATGCGGCAAAGAAGCTCAAGCGCGCCGACGTCGACATCAAGCTGATCGCGCGCACCACTCATCACCTGTTCCAGCCGTTGCTGTACCAGGTGGCTACCGGGATCATTTCCGAGGGCGAGATCGCACCGCCTACCCGCGTCGTGCTGCGCAAGCAACGCAACGTCCAGGTATTGCTGGGCAACGTCACCCACATCGACCTGGCCAACCAGACCGTCGTCTCGGAGTTGCTCGGCCACACCTACGAAACCCCTTACGACAGCCTGATTGTCGCCGCCGGCGCGGGACAGTCGTACTTCGGAAACGACCACTTCGCCGAGTTTGCGCCGGGCATGAAGTCAATCGACGACGCGCTGGAATTGCGCGGCCGCATCCTGAGCGCCTTCGAGCAGGCCGAACGGTCGAGCGATCCGGAACGACGCGCGAAGCTGCTGACGTTCACCGTCGTGGGAGCTGGTCCCACCGGTGTCGAAATGGCCGGGCAGATCGCCGAATTGGCCGAGTACACCCTCAAGGGTGCGTTTCGACACATCGACTCGACCAAAGCACGGGTGATCCTGCTCGACGCCGCGCCCGCGGTGCTGCCACCGATGGGTGAAAAACTCGGTGAGCGCGCGGCCGCACGGCTGAAGAAGCTGGGTGTGGAGATCCAGCTGGGCGCAATGGTCACCGACGTGGACCGCAACGGCATCACGGTAAAGGACTCCGACGGCACCATTCGGCGAATCGAATCGGCGTGCAAGGTGTGGTCCGCCGGGGTCCAGGCCAGCCGGCTCGGCCGGGATCTCGCCGAGCAGTCCGACGTCGAGCTTGACCGGGCCGGGCGCGTCCAAGTGCTGCCCGACCTGTCCATCCCCGGACATCCGAACGTCTTCGTTGTCGGCGACATGGCCGCCGTCGAGGGTGTGCCGGGTGTGGCCCAGGGTGCGATTCAGGGCGCCAAGTACGTCGCCAGCACCATTAAGGCCGAGCTGGCCGGGGCCGACCCGACGGAGCGAGAGCCCTTCCAGTACTTCGACAAGGGTTCGATGGCTACGGTTTCGAGGTTCTCGGCGGTAGCCAAGATTGGGCCGCTCGAGTTCAGCGGCTTTATCGCCTGGCTGATTTGGCTTGTGTTGCACCTGGTGTACCTGATCGGGTTTAAGACCAAGATCACCACGCTGCTGTCCTGGACGGTGACCTTCCTGAGCACCCGACGAGGCCAGCTGACGATTACCGACCAGCAGGCGTTCGCGCGGACGCGGCTCGAACAGTTGGCGGAGCTGGCCGCCGAGGCCCAATCCTCGATGGCCTGGAAGGCTAGCTAAGTTAGCGGCGCTTTCGGTCGTGTCACTTTCATGGGCCGAGGGCCAATGACGTCCTTTTGGCTGCGGCGTCGATCCGTTCGAAATATCGCAACACGTCGGCGCCGGTTTGGCCCTTTCGCAGGTCGGCCAGGACCTCGCCGGTGGCGCCGTTCACCTCGGCTGGTCTGAGTGGGGTAGTTCGATGGGTGTGGAGGGGTGGAGGTTAGGTAGTCGGCTACGCGCCTACGCACGCCCTTGTTGGTGGACGATCGCACAGTCGGAAGTTTCTTCGTGGGGTCGTGTTGACCCCATCGTGATCGGGGCTGTTGATGTCGTCTTTCGTGATAGCGACTCCTGGGATCTTGGCGTCGGCCGCGGAGGGTTTGACCGGGCTCGAGGAGACGATTGGAGCTGCCAATGCGGCGGCGGCCAGCTCGACAACGCACGTGCTGACCGCGGCCGGCGATGAAGTGTCGGCGGCGATCGCGAGGCTGTTTGGCACCTACGGCGACGAATATCAGGCGTTGAGTGCTCAGGCGGCGAAGTTTCATGCCCAGTTTGTGCAGGCGCTGAATGCCGGTGCGCGGGAATATGCGGCAGTCGAGGCCGCCAACGCCTCGCGGTTGCAGACCCTGGGGCAGGACGCGCTTGCCGTGACCAATGCCCACGCCGAGGCGTTACTGGGTCACCCGTTGATAGGGACAGGCTCGACCGCACCCGCGGCAGCCACCCAGATCTACAATGGTCCAATTCCGTGGTTCCCGGGGACGCTGACGATGAACCAGGTGGTATCGGATTCAGGGGCCGTCTCCTATTCGGGCAATCTTGCCGTGGGTGAGGCCGTACTGGCCCCCTTAAGGCTCCTTACTTTGGGGGCTGTACCGGCCAACATGGTGGCGTCGTTCCAAAATTCCGCCGCAATAGCTGTCAGCCAACTCCTAGGGGGACAGGTGCCGGCCGCCCTCCAGACACTCCTGTTGGCTCCCCTCACCGCCGTAAGCGACGGCATTAACGGGACATATACGCTAACTCTGCCGTTGCCTGATGCGCTGGTGCAGCAATTATCATCAGGCGCAATCACGTCAGCCACGATCAGCATTGGGCTTGGACCCCAGGGCACAGTGGGGCCCGCTGTGATTACGGTGCAACCGGGTTCACTTACGGCCACAGTGACGTTGAGTTGAGCGTATGTGACGCGGGCGCCGAACCGCGGGTCCACCGCCGGCGGCGCGGGCGGCGGTATTCTGCTTCGACGAATGACCCAGTTTCAGGCGTTGATCGCCACCGCCGAGGTCCTGGCCGACTCGCGAAAGGATCATACCGGCGCCGGGCCTGGATGTATCCGAGCTAGACAACTTGCTTCGAGATAAACGGCTAACCGGCTAACCGGTCGCCCTGCCAGGTGGTCAGCGTCCCGCCGCCGGCCAACGCCAACGCGGTCGCCCGCGCGTCTATCCCGTCGGGAATCTCCTTCGCCGGGTAGCACAGCTCGCTGATAGTGGCGCCC
This sequence comes from Mycobacterium simulans, assembly GCF_900232995.1. Classification (GTDB taxonomy): domain Bacteria; phylum Actinomycetota; class Actinomycetes; order Mycobacteriales; family Mycobacteriaceae; genus Mycobacterium; species Mycobacterium simulans. The sequence continues at coordinate 95,708 of NZ_OCVX01000007.1, read as the reverse complement.
GGTGCGGCAAGGACGTCGTCGGCCACCGACCCGGCTCCCAGCTCGACCCGGTGCCGCAGCAGTGGCCGGTCACCCCGGTCGGCCTTCAGCGATCCCGACCAAAACCCCTCGCGCTCATTGCATCTGCCGATCTGCACCCGCTCCCGGAAGCGAATCTGGCCGTCGTCGTGCAGAGCAACGACCACGCGGGACAAATGCCGGGCTGACGCAGCGACAACCGTCGGCTCGAGATCCACATCCAGGGTCCCGCTCACATCGATCCGCCAGCTGGCATGCGACGTCGGGGTCTGTCCGCCGGGCAAGGCGACGGTGGCCGCGGCGCTACGGAGCCTGAGTTGCGCGCCTTCCTCGACGATCACCCGAATGTCTATGGTGTCGCCTCCCAAGGGCGTGGCGGCCGCCGATACCAGGTGCACGGTATCCGGTGCGGTGCGGCGCGCCTGGATACCGCCACGGCAGTCGATGCGCGGCAAGCGGTTTCGTGACGCGACAACCAGTACCCTAGAAAGCATCAGTGTCCATCAGCCGACCAGCTGGGTGCGAACCCAGGCCAGAACCTGGCTGGCGGCTGGATCCTCGGTCAACGATTGCAGCACGGTCGGGCGGCCCCCGCGCACCGCGTCGGCGTCGCGCGCCATCACCCGCAGGTCTGCCCCCACCAGCGGAGCCAGGTCAGTTTTGTTGACTACCAATAGATCCGAATAGGTAACTCCGGGTCCGCCCTTACGCGGTACCTTGTCGCCGCCTGCCACATCGACCACGAAGATCTGCACATCCACCAAGCCCGAAGAGAAGGTGGCCGTCAGGTTGTCGCCGCCGGACTCGACAAATATCAGGTCCAGACGTTCGTGGGCGGCGGTCAAGTCGTCGATCGCGTCCAGGTTCGCGGTGATGTCGTCGCGGATCGCGGTGTGTGGGCAGCCGCCGGTCTGCACGGCCGCGATCCGATCGTCGGGCAGGACCGCGTGTTTGCGCAGGAAGTCGGCGTCTTCGGTGGTGTAGATGTCGTTGGTCAGTACCGCCACCGACAGCTCGTCCCGCAACTGCCGACACAGTGCGGCGACCAGCGCTGTCTTGCCGGACCCCACGGGGCCGCCGACGCCGATCCGCAGCGGCTCTCCGGGCTGGCGGACCCGCTTTGGCCGATCGATGTGTGCGTGTGGGTGAGAGTGGGTGTGAGAGTGGGTGTGAGAGTGGGTGTGAGAGTGGGAATGTGGTGGCATTTTTACCTTTCAGGAGGCGAACAGGGGCCGATCGCGTTCGGCATGATGCTGTGCGAGCGCGTCGAGCAAGGGGTCGGATAAGTCGGCGAGTCCGGCGGTTGCCTCGACGGCGGTGCCTTCGCATAGGTCGGAGAGTCGGAAGGTCAGAGCGGCCACGTCGGCGGGGTCCAGCGCCAGCAGTCGCTGTGCGGCGGTGGCCGAACCGGTCATCGTCGTGTAGATGAGGTGCAGGGCGTTGTGCTCGGGGGCGAGGCCGCTCAGCGCTCCGACGCGCCCGGCGACAACCGCAAGATGCGGGCTCAGGCCCAGTGCATCCCATTGCGCGTCGGGCCAAATCACACGCGCCAGACGCGCCAGCCCCCGGCCCTGGCTGCGCGACGCCTGTCTGGCGGCTGGCGCCGGGGTGCGCGCATCGGTCTCGCGATCGGCGTCATCAAGGGCGAGATCGCCGCGCTGTACTGCGACGGCAATCGACGCGGTGACCAGTCCGTGCGTGCGGATCCGCCGTTTAAGGAACGCCTCCAGGGTGGCCAGGTTGGTCACCATCGCGCTGACGACAGCTTCTTCGATGCCACCGGAGTGCACGTGCGCGCCGCTGGGCAGCCGTGAGTCGGCCAAGGCCAAAAGCGTTGCTAGCGAGAGAATCTGAGCCATCAGAACAGGAAGTACCGCTGCGCCATGGGAAGTTCGGCTGCCGGCTGCTGTTGCCACACCTGCCCATCGATACGCACGGTGAAGGTGTCGGGATCGACTTCGATGTTAGGCATGGCATCGTTGAGCGGCAGGTCACCCTTGCTGACCGCACGCACATCGTTTACCGGCGCTAGCCGGCGGTTGACCGCGAGCCGGTCCGCCAGGCGCGCCTCGATCGATTGCGGCGCGACGAAGTGCACCGAGGTGGCTGCCGCGGTTACCGCCGCCGCGCCGAACATCGGCCGCGAGAGCACCGGCTGTGGGGGCGGGATCGATGCGTTTGCGTCACCCATCGCAGCCCACGCGATTGCGCCGCCCTTGATCACGGTATGCGGGCGGACCCCGAAGAACGGCAGCTCCCACAACACCAGATCGGCCAACTTGCCCACCTCGACCGAACCGATCTCGTGGTCCAGGCCGTGCGCGATGGCAGGGCAGATGGTGTATTTGGCGATGTAGCGCCGGACGCGCATGTTGTCGGCTGCACCATCACCGGCAAGAGCTCCACGGCGCGCTTTCATCACATGCGCGGTCTGCCACGTGCGCAACACCACTTCGCCGACGCGGCCCATCGCCTGGGAATCGCTGCCAATCATCGAGATCGCGCCCATGTCGTGTAACAGATCCTCAGCGGCGATGGTGGACGGCCGGATCCGACTTTCGGCGAACGCCAGATCCTCCGGAATCCGGGGATTGAGGTGGTGACACTCCATCAGCATGTCGAGGTGCTCGTCGAGGGTATTGACCGTGTGCGGGCGGGTCGGGTTGGTGGAGCTGGGCAGCACATTCGGCTGTGCCGCAATGGTGATGATGTCCGGAGCGTGTCCGCCACCAGCGCCTTCCGTGTGGTAGGCGTGAATCGAACGACCGGCGATCGCAGCGAGAGTGTCCTCGACGAATCCCATCTCGTTGAGGGTGTCGGAATGCAGCGCCACCTGCACACCGGCCGCATCGGCGACGGTCAAACAGGCATCGATGGCCGCGGGCGTGGATCCCCAATCTTCGTGTAGCTTGAAACCTGAAGCACCGCAATTCAATTGCTCCCAGAGCGCGTCGGCGCTCACGGTATTTCCCTTGCCGAGCAGCGCGAAGTTCATCGGCCAGGAATCCAGCGACTCCAGCATCCGGGCCAGGTGCCACTCGCCGGGAGTGACGGTGGTGGCCTTGGTGCCCAAGGCCGGACCGGTGCCACCCCCGATAATCGTCGTGGTGCCTGCACCGATCGCTTCGGTCAGGATCTGCGGGCAGATCAAGTGGACATGACAGTCGATGGTCCCGGCGGTGATGATGCGTCCATTGCCCTTGATCAGCTCGGTCGATGGTCCGACCACCAGCGCCGGATGCACGCCCGCCATGGTGTCGGGGTTGCCGGCCTTTCCGAGCGCCACGATGCGCCCATCGCGAATCCCTATGTCAGCCTTGATGATTCCCCAGTAGTCGATGATCACCGCGCCGGTGATGACGGTGTCGGGTGCGCCTTCGGCGCGGGTCGTGCGCCCCTGGCCCATCGACTCGCGCAACACCTTGCCGCCGCCGAACACGGCCTCGTCCCCGGCCAGTCCTGGTCCCCCGCTACGGTCCTCGGTGATCTCCACGAGCAGGTTGGTGTCGGCCAGCCTGATCCGGTCGCCGGTGGTGGGGCCAAACAGGTGCGCGTACCTCTGCCTAGACAGCGCCGCCATCAAATGTCCAGTCGTCCGGGCGGATTCAGCGTCAAACCGTGGACCTCGCGCCGCCCGCCCAGCGGCACCAATTGGACAGTCTGGGGCACGCCCGGCTCGAAGCGGACCGCCGTGGCTGCCGGAATGTCCAGGCGGTAACCGTGGGCCGCGGCGCGGTCGAACGATAGCGCCGCATTGGCCTGGGGGAGGTGGACATGACTACCGACCTGTACCGGGCGATCGCCGGTGTTGACGATCTGCATCTCGAGTCGTTGGGCCGCCGGATTGATCTCGATATCGCCACTGCCGTAGAAGATTTCGCCGGGAATCATGTGATCGGGTGGTGGACGGTCACCAACTTGGTGCCGTCCGGAAACGTCGCCTCCACCTGAACACTAGCCAGCATTTCCGGCACTCCCTCCATCACTTCGTCGCGGTTTAGCACTTCGCAGCCACTGACCATCAGTTCGGCGACGCTGCGACCGTCACGCGCGCCTTCGAGGATGTGGTCGCTGATGACCGCGACCGCTTCCGGGTGGTTGAGACGCAAGCCGCGGGCCCTACGCCGACGGGCCAGCTCGGCGGCGTAAGACAGCAGCAATCGCTCCTGTTCGTGCGGAGTCAGGCGCATGCTCTGCGATCCTGCCACGCCACGTTACTGACTTCAGCACATGCGGAGCCAACCTCAGTCGTTGGGTTACGGCTCGAGGTTCTGCAACCGCACCTGACCCCGGGCCACCACCCGGTCGCGATCATCGGTGATGGTGACCAACCACAGCTGTTGACGCCGACCACGGTGGACAGGTTCGGCCTTGCCGTGCACCGTCCCGGAAGTGATGGCGCGCAGGAAGTCCGTGTTGTTGTTGACGCCGACGACGTTTCCGCCTCCGTTCGCGGCGAGCCAGGTGAAGGCGGCCGCGCTGGCCATGCTCTCGATCATCGAGCAGTAGACGCCGCCGTGCACGATTCCCATCGGCTGCAACAGCTTGGGCTTGACCTCGAGCTGCGCGCGGGCGCCATCCGGGCTGAGTTCGGTGAATTGCAGACCGAGCTGGGTGTCGAACGGGGCCGTGAAATCCTGCGGAGTAACCGGTTGGGGTGTGTCTGACGGGTCAGGCGAGGATGGCACGTCCTTGTGTCTACACCATCGACCCCATCGCCCCCAGCCCCAAACGGGCGAGCCCCGTGCACCAGGCACGGGGCTCGCCGATCGAGTGGACCGGGGGTCGCTGCAGCCCTCAGGACTCTGCCGCGGTCATTTGTTCGCTCGACCGGTATCAGCATAGGCAAGGCTGCCCTAATTTTGCAAGCATCCATCGCGTAGTGTTGCCAACGTGAGAGACCGGTTTGCGGATGTGCAGCGCCGTGACGTCGGTCACAGAGAGCCGATGTCGCGTGCCGGTCTAGCAGCGTTCGTTTGGCATCGACCGGTTTTGGATACGACAGTCGGTAGTAAGCCGGAGTACGCTGGTTTCAACCTGATGGAGATGAGTGAACTATGGCCAAGCTGACGCGGCTAGGGGATCTGGAACGCGCCGTGATGGATCACCTGTGGTCGACGGCGGAACCTCAAACCGTTCGCCAAGTCCACGAAGCGTTGTCGGCGCGGCGCGACCTCGCCTATACGACGGTGATGACCGTGCTGCAACGGTTGGCCAAGAAGAATCTGGTCTCTCAAATTCGCGACGATCGGGCGCACCGCTATGCGCCGGTACATGGCCGCGACGAACTAGTCGCCGGGCTCATGGTCGATGCACTGGCCCAGGCCGAGGACTCCGGCAGTAGGCAGGCAGCACTGGTGCACTTTGTCGAGCGGGTTGGCGCCGATGAGGCGGATGCCCTTCGCCGTGCGCTCGCCGAATTGGAAGCGAGTCACCGCAATTCGCCATCTGCTGGCGCTCCAGCGGAGGACTGAGAGAGACTAGCAGCGTGTCCGCGCTGGCCTTCACCATCCTCGCGGTGCTGCTGGCTGGCCCAACACCAGCCTTACTAGCACGAGCGACGTGGCCGTTGCGCGCCCCGCGAGCCGCGATGGTGCTCTGGCAGGCCATTGCGCTCGCCGCAGCGCTGTCCGCATTCAGCGCAGGCATCGCGATTGCCAGCCGGGTGCTCATGCCCGGTCCCGACGGGCGACCCACCGCCACAATTCTCGGAGCCGAGGGCCGGCTCGGCTGGCCGTTGTGGACGGCATACATCGCGGTATTCGCGCTAACGGTCCTGGTGGGAGTGCGGCTGGTAGCCGCGGTGCTGAGGGGTGCCATCGCCACTCGGCGGCGGCGGGCTCATCACCGCATGGTGATTGATCTGGTTCACGTCGGGCGCGACGCTGCTCTGGCCCAGCCGTGCGCGCGGACTCGCGACCTTCGCGTCTTGGACGTGGCCCAGCCGCTCGCCTACTGTCTGCCCGGCGTACGTAGCCGGGTCGTGGTCAGCGAAGGGGCGCTGAACCCCCTGGGTGACGCCGAAGTCGCGGCAATCCTCACCCATGAGCGAGCTCATCTGCGGGCCCGCCATGACCTTGTCTTGGAAGCGTTCACCGCGGTACACGCCGCCTTTCCGCGAGTGGTCCGCAGTGCCAATGCGCTGGGCGCGGTGCAGCTGCTCGTCGAGCTGCTGGCCGACGACGCGGCGGTGCGGGCTGCCGGGCGCACTCCCCTGGCCCGCGCCTTGGTGGCATGCGCATCCGGGCGGGCGCCATCGGGTGCGTTGGCCGCAGCGGGTCCGTCCACGGTGCTGCGGGTGCGGCGGCTCTCGGGCCGCGGCAATAGCCTGGCGCTGTCCGTGGCCGCCTACCTCGCCGCCGCCGCGGTGCTGGTGGTGCCCACTATCGCGCTGGCCGTACCGTGGCTCACCGAGCTGCAACGCCTGATCACCATCTAGCGCCGCAACACATTGGAGTATCACGCGTCCGCTGTGCCACAGTGTGTCCGAATGGCTTTCGATAAAGCTCTAGACAAGATTCTCCAACGTGAGAGGCCCGACCGAGAGGCAGGACATGAGTTCGTCGGAATCGAACACCGCCACCGCACAGATAGGCGTCACCGGCCTGGCCGTGATGGGTTCGAACATCGCCCGAAACTTCGCCCGGCACGGGTACACCGTGGCTCTGCACAATCGGTCCGTCGCCAAGACCGATGCCCTGCTTAAAGAGCACGGGTCCGAGGGCAAGTTCGTCCGTAGCGAAACAATCCCCGAATTCCTTGCCGCGCTGCAGACCCCGCGTCGGGTCCTGATCATGGTCAAGGCCGGTGACGCCACGGATGCCGTCATCAACGAGCTCGCGGACGCCATGGAACCCGGCGACATCATCATCGACGGCGGTAATGCGCTGTTCACCGACACCATGCGCCGGGAAAAAGCGATGCGTGAGCGTGGCCTGCACTTCGTCGGCGCCGGCATCTCCGGCGGCGAAGAGGGAGCCCTGAACGGTCCGTCGATCATGCCGGGTGGGCCCGCCGAGTCGTACAAGTCGCTGGGCCCGCTGCTCGAGGAGATCTCCGCCCACGTCGACGGCGTCCCCTGCTGTACCCACATCGGCCCCGACGGGTCCGGACACTTCGTAAAGATGGTCCACAACGGCATCGAGTACTCCGATATGCAGCTCATCGGCGAGGCCTATCAGCTACTGCGCGATGGACTAGGCCTGGATGCACCGCAGATCGCCGACGTATTCACTGACTGGAACAAGGGCGACCTGGACAGCTACCTGGTCGAGATCACCGCCGAGGTGCTGCGCCAGAACGACGTCAAGACCGGTAAGCCGCTGGTCGACATCATTCTGGATGAAGCCGAACAAAAGGGCACCGGCCGCTGGACGGTCAAGTCAGCACTGGATCTCGGGGTGCCGGTAACCGGAATAGCCGAGGCCGTGTTCGCCCGCGCCCTGTCCGGTTCGGTGGCGCAACGCAAGGCCACCATAGGGCTGGCGTCGGGCAAGCTCGGCGAGAAACCCACCGATCACGAGACTTTCACCGAAGACGTCCGTCAGGCCTTGTATGCGTCCAAGATCGTGGCGTATGCGCAGGGTTTCAACCACATCCAGGCCGGCAGCGCTGACTACGGCTGGCAGATCACCGCGGGCGACCTGGCGACCATCTGGCGCGGTGGCTGCATCATTCGGGCCAAATTCCTCAACCGCATCAAGGAAGCCTTCGACGCCGACCCAAACCTGGCCAGCCTGATCGTCGCGCCGTATTTCCGCAGCGCCGTGGAGGCGGCCATCGACAGTTGGCGGCGGGTGGTAGTCACGGCGGCTCAATTGGGTATTCCAACTCCCGGATTCTCGTCGGCCCTCTCGTATTACGACGGGTTGCGCACCGAGCGGTTGCCTGCGGCGCTCACCCAGGCCCAGCGCGACTTCTTCGGTGCGCACACCTACGGGCGGATCGACGAGCCGGGCAAGTTCCACACCCTGTGGAGCGGAGATCGCAGCGAAGTACCGGCCTAACGAATTGCACCAGCGATGAGGTTTTTAGACGGGCACCGACCCGGGTATGACCTGACCTACAACGACGTGTTCATCGTGCCGAACCGCTCCAACGTCGCATCGCGGTTCGACGTCGATTTGTCCACCACCGACGGCTCGGGCACCACCATTCCGGTGGTGGTCGCCAACATGACCGCGGTAGCCGGACGACGGATGGCCGAGACGGTAGCCCGCCGCGGTGGCATCGTGATCCTGCCCCAGGATCTGCCGATCCCGGCGGTGCAGCAGACGGTGGATTTCGTCAAGAGCCGAGATCTGGTGCTCGACACCCCGGTGATGCTGGCGCCCGACGATTCGGTATCGGATGCGATGGCCCTGATCCACAAACGCGCGCACGGGGTTGCGGTGGTGGTCTTCGAGGGCCGCCCAATCGGTTTGGTCTGCGAATCGTCGTGCATGGGTGTGGATCGCTTCACCCGGGTGCGGGACATCGCCGTGGCGGATTTCGTGACCGCCCCCGCTGGCACCGAACCGCGCAAGGTCTTCGATTTGCTCGAGCACGCTCCGATCGATGTCGCGGTATTGACCAGCACCGATGGCAAGTTGGCGGGAGTGCTGAGTCGCACCGGAGCGATCCGCGCCGGTATATATACCCCCGCCACCGACACCGCGGGCCGGCTGCGGGTCGGCGCGGCCGTCGGTATCACCGGCGACGTGGGCGCCAAGGCCCGTGCCCTTGCCGAGGCCGGTATCGACCTGCTGGTCATCGACACCGCTCACGGACACCAGGTCAAGACGCTGGAGGCGATCGGTGCGGTCTCATCCCTGGACTTGGGTGTGCCGCTGGCGGCGGGAAATGTGGTGTCCGCGGAGGGAACTCGTGATCTGCTCGAGGCCGGCGCGAGCATCGTCAAGGTCGGTGTCGGCCCCGGCGCCATGTGCACCACCCGCATGATGACCGGTGTGGGCCGCCCGCAATTCTCCGCGGTGCTCGAATGTGCCTCTGCTGCAAGAGAACTCGGTGGCCACGTGTGGGCAGACGGCGGAATCCGTCATCCGCGCGACGTGGCACTGGCGCTAGCGGCCGGCGCGTCGAACGTGATGATTGGGTCCTGGTTCGCCGGTACCTACGAGTCCCCCGGTGACCTGATGCGGGACCGTGACGATCAGCCTTTCAAGGAGAGCTACGGGATGGCGTCCAAGCGGGCGGTCGTCGCCCGCACGGCCGCGGACAGTCCCTTCGACCAAGCTCGCAAGGCATTGTTCGAAGAAGGCATCTCGACATCGCGGATGGGGCTCGACCCCGACCGCGGTGGGGTCGAAGACCTCGTCGACCACATCACCTCCGGCGTGCGCAGCACCTGCACCTACGTTGGTGCCTCGAACCTGGCGGAGCTGCATGAGCGGGCCGTGGTCGGTGTGCAGTCGGCGGCCGGCTTCGCCGAAGGCCATCCCCTGCCCACCGGTTGGTGACCGCGTCTCGGCGGGGTCCGATTCACATCTTCGCTACCATGTGAATTCACCCCGCAGCAACGCGTTGCGCGGCATCGAGGGAAAGGGTTGACGTGCCGCAGGCACCCGTCGGGGCCGCAGGCATCCGGGACGAGCGGCCATCCGGGGCGGCGCGAGCTGCTGCGGCAGCACGACATCCGGGCGGCCCATGATCCTGATCGGCACCGTGGTCAGCGTGCTGGCCATTTTGGCGCTCACATTCGGTACCGCGGTGTTCGTCGCGGCGGAATTCTCACTGACCGCGCTGGATCGCAGCACAGTTGAGGCCAACGCCCGAAGCGGCGCCAGCCGCGACCGTTTCATCCAGCGTGCCCACCGCAGGTTGTCGTTCCAGTTGTCGGGGGCTCAGTTGGGTATCTCGATCACCACGCTGGCAACCGGTTACCTCACCGAACCGCTAGTGGCAGAGCTGCCGCATCCGTGGCTGGACGCCATGGGGATACCGGACAAAATGTCCGACACAATCACGACGTTCTTGGCGCTGGTCATCGTGACCTCGGTTTCGATGGTGTTCGGCGAGCTGGTCCCCAAGTACCTCGCTGTGGCTCGGCCCCTGCGGACCGCCCGCGCGGTCGCGCTTCCCCAATGGCTGTTCTCGGTGCTGTTCACGCCGGCCATCCGGCTGACGAACGGCGCGGCGAACTGGATCCTGCGTCGACTCGGCATCGAGCCGGCCGAAGTGCTGCGGTCGGCCCGCACACCGCAGGAACTGGTGTCGCTGGTACGGAACTCGGCACGCAGCGGCTCGCTTGACGACGCCACCGCTTCGCTGATGCACCGCTCACTGCAGTTCGGCGCTCTCACGGCCGAGGAGCTGATGACGCCCCGGTCGAAGATCGTGGCATTGCAGACCGACGACACCATTGCAGATCTGGTCGCGGCAGTCGCCGCGTCCGGGTTCTCGCGTTTCCCGTTGGTCCGGGGTGATCTCGACGAGACCGTCGGCATCGTGCACGTCAAGCAGGTGTTCGAGGTTCCGCCCGCCGCTCGTTCGCACACGTTGCTGACCACGGTCGCCAAGCCAGTGGCAGTGGTGCCCTCGACGCTGGATGGGGATGCGGTGATGGCGCAGATTCGCGCCAACGCTTTACAGACCGCGATGGTTGTCGACGAGTATGGCGGCACCGCCGGCATGGTCACCGTCGAGGATTTGATCGAAGAGATTGTTGGCGACGTCCGCGATGAGCACGACGACGCAACGCCCCATGTGCAAGCGGCAGACAATGGATGGCGGGTATCGGGCCTGTTGCGCATCGACGAGGTGGCAACCGCCACTGGCTATCGAGCGGCCGAGGGGCCCTACGAGACAATCGGCGGGTTGGTTCTTCGGGAGCTGGGCCACATCCCGGTTGCCGGCGAAACCGTTGAGCTGACCGCCCTGAATACCGATGGCCTACCAGATGATTCGGCGAGCTGGCAGGCCACGGTAGTCCAGATGGACGGCCGCCGGATCGACCTCCTGGAGCTGACTCAATTGGGCCGGCACGATGAATCCGGATTGGGCGGGGGCAGCCGATGAATGCCATGCTGGCAGTGCTGCTGACGATCCTGCTGCTGGGTGCCAACGCATTCTTGGTGAGCGCCGAATTTGCACTCATCTCAGCCCGCCGCGACCGACTCGAAGCCCTAGCTGAGCAGGGCAGAGCAAGCGCGGTCACGGTGATCCGGGCCAATGAGCAGCTCGCGCTGATGCTGACGGGAGCTCAGTTGGGTATCACGGTGGCTTCGATCCTGCTCGGCCGGATCGGCGAGCCAGCTGTCGCCCATCTGCTGGAGACACCGTTGCGCCTGGTCGGCATGCCGGACGCGCTGCTGCATCCGCTGGCTTTCGTGGTTGCGCTGGCGATTGTGGTCGCCCTGCATGTGTTGCTCGGTGAGATGGTGCCGAAGAATATCGCCATCGCGGGACCGGAGAAGACAGCGATGCTATTGGTGCCGCCATACCTGATCTATATGCGGGCCGCTCGCCCGTTCGTCGGGCTCTATGACAGGAGTGCCAAGGCGATACTGCGGGCGCTTGGGGTGCAGCCCAAAGACGAGCTTGACATCACCGTCTCCACGGTCGAGCTGAGCGAGATGATGGCGGAATCGGTATCCGAAGGTCTGCTGGATCCCGAGGAGCACACGCGGCTAACCCGCGCGTTGCGGGTTCGCACTCGGGTGGTTGGCGATGTTGCGGTGCCGCTGGTCAACGTCCACGCAGTGCCGGTCGCGGCACCGGGCTCCGGGCCCACGATCGGCGCGATCGAAGAGGCCCTCGCTCAGACCGGTTACTCCAGGTTTCCGGTCGTGGGCCGCGATGCCAAGTACGTCGGATACCTGCACATCAAAGACGTGCTGGCGCTCGGTGACGATCCGCACACCGTGATCGATCTAGCCCTGGTGCGTCCGCTGCCGCTTGTCCCCAGTTCGCTGGGGCTCCCCGATGCCTTGTCACACCTGCGTCGCAGTAATAGCCATCTGGCATTGGTGACCGCCGATGACGGCACGGTGGTTGCCATGTTGGCGCTGGAGGATCTAGTGGCCGACTTGGTCGGCACCATGCGTGACGGGATACACCGAGACTGACGCCCGGGCCGCCGGGCGTCGTCGTGTGCAGCCCGTATGATCTGAGCGGCCATGGGTAACGGGAGCGTAGGGAAAACGTATCAATCCCATGTACACGTGTTGCCAGAAAGCGGTTCGTATGGCCCGCCGGGTCGCAGCGCGCGAAGCTTCTAGCGCGGCGTGACCTGCTGTTGCGGGTCGGCCGGATACGCTCGTCGGGCTGCAGCTCGGTAGGCTGACGTAGTAGCCAGTGGAGGGGCCGGGGACGGCCATGACAGAGGAGAACCATGACTGATCGCGTGTCGGCGGGCAACTTGCGCGTCGCTCGGGTGCTCTACGACTTCGTGAACAGCGAGGCCCTTCCTGGCACCGACATTGACCCGGACAGCTTCTGGGCGGGCGTCGACAAGATCGTCACCGACCTCACACCGCAGAACCAGGCTCTGCTGAACACCCGCGACGAGCTGCAAGCGCAAATCGACAAGTGGCACCGGCATCGGGTGATCGAGCCGCTCGACGTGGAGGCTTACCGTCAGTTCCTCACCGAAATTGGCTACCTGCTACCCGAACCCGACGACTTCACCATCACCACATCCGGGGTCGATGACGAGATCACCACGACTGCCGGTCCCCAGCTTGTGGTGCCGGTTCTCAACGCACGATTCGCACTGAATGCGGCCAACGCACGCTGGGGCTCCCTCTACGACGCCCTGTATGGGACAGACGTCATCTCAGAAGATGACGGAGCTGAAAAGGGCAGCGGCTACAACAAGGTTCGCGGTGACAAGGTCATCGCCTACGCACGCAAGTTCCTCGATCAAGCTGTCCCGCTGGCGTCGGGCTCATGGGCCGACGCGACGGGGGTGAGCATTGTCGACGGCCAGCTGCAGATCGCCGTCGGTGCGGAGGCCAGCGGGTTAGCCAGCCCGGAGAAGTTCCTCGGGTACACCGGCGAACTCGGGTCCCCCAACTGGTCGGTGCTGCTGGTCAACCACGGTCTGCACATCGAGATCCAGATCGACCCGGAATCACCCATTGGTGCCACCGACCGGGCTGGTGTTAAGGACGTGATCCTGGAGTCGGCGATCACCACAATCATGGACTTCGAGGACTCGGTGGCCGCCGTCGACGCCGACGACAAGGTGCTCGGCTACCGCAATTGGCTCGGCCTGAACAAGGGCGACCTGACCGAGGAAGTCACCAAGGACGGCAAGACCTTCACCCGCGTGCTCAACGCGGACCGCACCTACAGCACCCTCGACGGCGGCGAATTGACCCTGCCCGGACGCAGCGTGTTGTTCGTCCGCAACGTCGGCCATCTGATGACCAACGACGCCATCCTTGTAAGCGAGGCCGACGGCCGGGAAAATGAAGTCTTCGAAGGCATCATGGATGCGCTGTTCACCGGCCTGATCGCGATCCATGGACTCAAGACCGGTGACCTAAACGGGCCGTTGACCAATAGCCGTACCGGTTCCATCTACATCGTCAAACCCAAGATGCACGGCCCGGCCGAGGTGGCCTTCACCTGCGAGCTGTTCAGCCGCGTGGAGGATGTGCTCGGGTTGCCGCAGGGCACCCTCAAGGTCGGCATCATGGACGAGGAACGCCGTACCACGGTCAACCTCAAGGCCTGCATCAAGGCCGCCGCCGACCGAGTGGTGTTCATCAACACGGGCTTCCTGGACCGCACGGGCGACGAAATCCACACGTCGATGGAGGCCGGCCCGATGATCCGCAAGGGTGCGATGAAGAACACCACGTGGATCAAGGCCTACGAGGACGCCAACGTCGACATCGGGCTTGCCGCCGGCTTCACCGGAAAGGCTCAGATCGGCAAGGGCATGTGGGCGATGACCGAGCTGATGGCCGACATGGTCGAGCAGAAGATCGGCCAGCCCAAGGCCGGCGCCACCACCGCCTGGGTACCTTCGCCGACCGCGGCAACCCTGCACGCGATGCATTACCACCAAGTGGACGTGTTCGCCGTGCAGAAGGAGCTCGAAGGCAAGACCCGCACCACCATCGACCAGCTGCTGACGATTCCGCTGGCCAAGGAACTGGCCTGGGCCCCTGAGGAGATCCGCGAGGAGGTCGACAACAATTGCCAGTCCATCCTCGGCTACGTGGTGCGCTGGGTCGAGCAGGGTGTCGGCTGTTCGAAGGTCCCCGACATCCACAATGTGGCGCTCATGGAGGACCGGGCCACCCTGCGGATCTCCAGTCAATTGCTGGCCAACTGGCTGCGCCACGGCGTGATCACCAGCCAGGACGTGCGTGCCAGCCTGGAACGAATGGCGCCGTTCGTCGATCAGCAAAACGCCGGCGACGCGGCATATCGTCCGATGGCGCCGAACTTCGACGACAGCGTCGCCTTCCTGGCCGCCCAGGATCTGATTTTGTCCGGTGGGCAGCAGCCCAACGGTTACACAGAGCCGATCCTGCATCGCCGTCGTCGCGAATTTAAGGCCCGCTCTGGTGCATGATTGCCGCTTGAAGCGGTGCAACGTTCGACGGAGAGGACGCACACGCCAGTATGGGTAGGCACAGTAAGCCCGACCCTGAGGATTACGCCCCCGATTCCGCCCCTGAGCCGTCTGATGAATACCCTGCCGATCATCAGGGCGCGGGCGATGAGGTAGCCGAAGGCCCGGGTGGTGCCCACGAAGCCGGGCCTGGCGCCGACGCCGGGTTCCCTGAGGCTGCGCCCGGCCCGTTGCCCTTCGACTCCCCGACGAGCTACAGCTACACCGACGAGGACCACTACCCCACGCTCGGCGCGTATTCGGCACCCAATGCCGACGAGTACCCCGACTTTGGATCGCGCCCGCCGAGCTCTGAGCCGGCGGGGCCGGAGCCAGGGGCCGCGCCCCCGCCCCTGTTCCGTGCCGCCGGACGCCGGGGTCTGGGCGAATGGCAAGGCGGCCACCGCAGCCCAGGCGGACGACGCGGCGTGAGCGTCGGTGTGATCGTGGCTCTTGTTGCTGTCGTGGTGGTGGTGGCCGGGGTGATCCTGTGGGGCTTTTTCAGTGACGCGTTGTCGCACCGCTCGCACACGGCGGCCGCGCGCTGTGTGGGAGGCAAGGACACAGTTGCCGTGATCGCTGACCCGACGATCGCCGACCAGGTGAAGGGTTTCGCCGACAGCTACAACGCGTCGGCCGGCCCGATCGGTGACCGGTGTGTGGCGGTGGCAGTGAAACCGGCCGGCTCCGACGCCGTCATCGCAGGTTTCATCGGCAAATGGCCATCCGAGCTGGGCGGCCAACCCGGATTGGGGATTCCCGGTAGCTCGATCTCTGCGGCACGGCTCGCCGGAGCCGCGGGCCAGAAAATCATTAGCGACAGCCGTTCGCTGGTGACGTCGCCGGTGTTGCTTGCCATCCGACCCGAATTCCAGAAGGCCCTGTCCAACCAGAACTGGGCCGCGCTCCCCGGCTTACAAACGAAGCCCGATTCGTTGGCCGGTTTGAACATGCCGACCTGGGGATCGTTGCGGCTGTCTCTGCCGGTCAGCGGTAATGGCGACGCCGCGTTTCTGGCCGGTGAGGCCATTGCAGCCGCGTCGGCACCAACTGGCGCGCCACCAACCGCCGGCACCGGTGCGGTGCGCACACTGATGGGCGCGCAACCCAAGCTTGGCGACGACTCTCTCGGCGAGGCGATGAATGCGCTGCTCAAGCCTGGCGATGTGGCGGCGGCACCAGTGCACGCGGTGATCACCACCGAACAGGAGCTGTTCCAGCGCGGCCAGTCGCTCTCCGATGCCAAGAACAAGCTGGGATCCTGGCTACCGCCCGGGCCGGTGGCACTGGCTGACTACCCCACCGTGCTGCTCAGCGGCTCGTGGCTATCGCCGGAACAGACCACGGCTGCCAGCGCTTTCGCCAGGTACATGCACAAGCCAGAGCAACTCGCGAAGCTGGCCAAGGCGGGGTTCCGCGTCAGCGGAGTCAAGCCGCCGAGCAGCCAGGTCACCAGTTTTGCGGCACTGCCCGGCACTTTGTCGGTCGGCGACGACGGAATGCGGGCTACCCTGGCCGACACGATGGCCACGCCGTCGACCGGAGTGGCCGCAACCATCATGCTTGACCAGTCGATGCCCAACGATGAGGGCGGCAAGACCCGGCTGGCCAACGTGGTCACGGCGCTCGACAACCGGATCAAGGTGTTGCCCCCCAGCTCGGTGGTAGGGCTGTGGACGTTCGACGGCCACGAGGGGCGCGCGGAGGTGTCGGCCGGGCCGTTGGCCGACCAGGTCAACGGTCAGCCGCGCTCAGCGGCCCTGCTGGCCGCGCTGGACAAGCAGTATTCATCCAACGGCGGTGCGGTGTCGTTTACCACGCTGCGCATGATCTATCAGGAGATGCAGGCCAATTTCCGTGCTGGTCAAGAGAATTCGGTGCTGGTGATCACTGCGGGGCCGCACACGGACAAGACCCTTGACGGGCCGGGCTTGGAGGATTTCATTCGCACCAGCGCCGACCCCGCCAAGCCGGTCGCGGTCAACGTCATCGACTTCGGTGGCGACCCGGACCGGGCAACCTGGGAAGCCGTCGCACGGCTCAGCGGCGGCAGCTACCAGAACCTGCCGACGTCGGCCACTCCTGACCTCGCCACGGCAGTCGACACCTTCTTGAGCTGATCGGCTGCCGCAAAGGTCCCATCGTGAACAGCGGCTCGGATGCGGCCTGGTACATCACCCACTGCCCAAAGCCTGCGATCCGGAGATACCGGGGCATGCGTTACTCGTCGTGCTATTTGACGATGCGCGACGGGGTGCGGATCGCCATCGACCTCTACCTGCCCGCGGACCTGACGAGTGGCGCACGGCTGCCCGCGATCCTGCATCAGACCCGTTACTACCGGTCGATGGAGCTGCGCTGGCCGTTGCGGATGTTCCTCGGGGGCAAGCCCTTTCAGCACATCGCCGCAGATAGGGGGCGCCGGAGACGCTTCGTTGCCAGCGGCTATGCGTGGGTCGATGTGGATGTGCGCGGAGCGGGCGCGTCGTTTGGCTCCCGCAGGTGCGAATGGTCCCCGGACGAGATCCGTGACGGCGGCGAGATCGTGGATTGGATCGTGCGCCAGCCGTGGTGCAACGGAAAAGTCGCGGCGCTAGGAAATTCGTACGACGGCACGTCGGCTGACTTTCTGCTGGTCAACCAGCATCCCGCGGTGCGGGTGACCGCGCCGTGCTTCGCGCTCTTCGACGTCTACACCGACATCGCGTTCCCCGGCGGCATCCACGCCACCTGGTTCACCGAAACATGGGGACGCTACAACGACGCACTCGACCGCAATGCCTTGCACGAGGTGGTCTGGTGGGCCAAGCTCCCACTGGCCGGCATGCAACCGGTGCAAGACGACCATGACCGCTCACTGCGAGATGGGGCCATCGCCGCACACCGCGACAACTACGACGTCCACAAGCTGACGCGGTCGTTGACTTTCCGTGACGATGAGGCGGGCATCCTCGATCTCATTAGCCCGCACAACTATTGGCACGACATCGAGGCGTCCGGGGCAGCCATCTACAGTTACAGCGGCTGGTTCGACGGCGGATATGCGCATTCCGCGATAAAGCGCTTTCTGACCATCTCCACCCCCGGCAGCCGCCTGACCCTGGGACCGTGGAACCACACCGGCGGCTGGCAGGTCGATCCCCTCCGCGGGCTGAGCAAGCCTGTGTTCGATCACGACAGCGAGCTGCTGCGGTTCGTCGACCATCACCTCAAGGGCATCGATACAGGTATCGGTTCAGAGCCGCCGGTTCACTACTTCACCATGGTCGAAGACCGTTGGAAGTCGGCCGACACCTGGCCGCCGCCCGCAACCAGGCAAAGCTACTACCTCGCCGCAGAGCGACAGCTCAGCCTGAACCCGCCCGATTCCGACAGCGGCGCGGATGAGTACGCGGTGGATCAGACAGCCGGAACCGGGGAGCACTCACGCTGGCATGCGCAGGTGGGCATCGGTGGACACATTCGCTACCCGGACCGCAACGCCCAGGACGCCAAGCTGCTGACCTACACCTCTGCACGGCTCGAGCACCCCCTGGAGGTGACCGGTCATCCGGTAATCACGCTGTTCGTGACCTCGACAGCCAGCGACGGCACATTTTTCGTCTATCTCGAAGACGTTGATCGGCGCGGTCGCGTCTCCTACATCACCGAGGGTCAGCTGCGCGCCATCAACCGTCGGCTCAGCGACGCGCCGCTGTACCGCCAGACCGTCCCATACCGAACGTTCAAGCGCAGCGACGCGCAGCCCCTCGTCTCAGGCGAGATTGCCGAGCTGACGTTCGACCTGCTGCCGACGTCGTACCTGTTCCAGCCGGGGCACCGCATCCGCATCGCGATCGCTGGCGCCGACGCGAGCCACTTCGCGATCCTGCCGGGCGGACCACCGACCGTGTGCGTCTACCGCAGCCGGTCGCATGCCTCCCGTATCGATCTGCCCGTCGTACACCCATAGCCGGCTATTCGACGAGCAGTGACAGCGCGGCGTCGGCGTACGCCTTCGGCGCCTCGACCTGCGGGTAGTGGCCCAAGCCGGCCAGTTCAACGACTGCACCGCTCGGACGCAATTCCCGTAAACCCTTGAGCACGTCCGTTGTTGCCACGGGATCGTCGAGTCCCCATACGAAGCCAAGCGGTTTGGGCCAATCGCGCACGGCGCCATGCCAACGCTGCGCGTACCGCACCCGCTCCTCGAGGTAGCTGATCAGCAGGTGCGGTATCCGGTTGCCGTCGTTGTAGCACAACAATTCCCATTGGGCCTGCGCCTCGTCGGCCGACAGCGGGTGCGCGGGCGAAAAAACTCTGCTAAGGCCCCGCTTGAAGGCGCCGCGGCTGCCCAGCCGGGCGGCGATCGGTCCCAGCGGGCTGCGCAGCAGCTTCTGGATCGGCCTTAGGCTGGCGCGCTCCAGGATCACGCTGCCATTGCTGAGCACCGCACGTTGCAGCTCGAAGGGCAGCTGGCCGGCCAGATCGCGGGCCAGCAGCTCGGTGGTTACCGACGTGCCCATGTCGTGGGCAAGCACCACCACCGGGCCGGTCGTGGTTTGGGTGACTACGGTCTGCACCAGGTCGGCCTGCTCGAGAAGGCTGTAGCGGTGCGGGCGCGGCTTGTCGGACAAGCCGAAGCCCAGAAAGTCCATCGTCATCCAGGCATGGCCGGCCAGATGCGGGAGCACGGCACGGAAGTCAAACGAACTGGACGGATAGCCGTGCAGCAGCAACACGGTCGGCGCTTCACCCGGTCTCGACCGAACGAACACTTTTCCTATCGGCGTGTGCAACCAACGGCCACCGTCGCGCCAGTCACGAATACTCGGTGATGTCACCCTTCGGGCATACCATCGTGAACGCACCAGAGGAGAGTCATGACTGTCACATTCACACCGGATCCGCAGCTGTATCCGTTCGAGTCGCGCTGGTTCGATAGCTCGCGCGGGCGGGTCCACTACGTCGACGAGGGCGAGGGTCCGCCGATTCTGTTGTGTCACGGCAACCCGACGTGGAGTTTCCTGTATCGGCACATCATCGTCGCATTGCGGAGCCGTTTCCGTTGTATCGCTCCGGATTATCTGGGTTTTGGGCTATCGGAGCGCCCCTCGGGATTCGGGTACAAGATCGACGAGCACGCGCAGGTGATCGGCGAATTCGTCGATCACCTGGGCCTGGAGGGCTACCTGACGATGGGCCAGGACTGGGGTGGACCGATCGGCCTGGCGGTCGGCATCGAGCGTGCCGACCGGGTGCGCGGCGTCGTGTTGGGCAACACGTGGTTCTGGCCGGCGGACACGCTGGCGACGAAGGCGTTCAGCAGGGTGATGTCCAGCCCACCGATGCAGTACGCGATCCTGAAGCGCAACTTCTTCGTCGAGCGGCTGATCCCCGCGGGAACTGAGCACCGCCCGAGCGACGCGGTAATGACCCACTACCGCGCGGTGCAGCCCGACGCCGCGGCCCGGGTGGGCGTTGCCGAGATGCCCAAGCAGATACTGGCCGCCCACCCATTGCTCGCGCGGCTCGCCCAGGAAGTGCCCGCCAAGTTGGGTGCCAAGCCCGCTCTGTTGGTTTGGGGGATGAAGGACATGGCATTTAGGCCCGGTCCGTCAATCCCCCGCATGCGCAGGACGTTTCCGGATCACGTCCTCGTCGAGTTACCGACCGCCAAGCATTACATCCAAGAGGACGCACCCGACCGCATCGCCACCGCGATCGTCGAGCGCTTCGGTTGACCCGTTAGGCGAACGCTTCCACCGGCGGGCACGAGCACACCAGATTGCGGTCGCCGTAGGCGCCGTCGATGCGCCGCACGGGCGGCCAGACTTTGGGTCGGAAAGTCGCGCCCAGCGGGTAGGCGGCTTCCTCGCGGGTGTACGGATGGTTCCAATCGGACACCAGCAGGCACTCAGCCGTGTGGGGTGCGCCCCGCAACGGATTGTCGTCGGCAGGCCAAAGTCCGGCTCCGACTTTGTCGATCTCGGCGCGGATGCCGATCATGGCCTCGCAGAACGCGTCCACCTCGGCCAGGCTCTCGCTCTCGGTGGGTTCGACCATAAGCGTCCCCGCAACCGGGAAACTCATGGTTGGCGCGTGAAAGCCGTAGTCCGCCAGCCGTTTTGCGACATCGTCGACGGTGACGCCGGTTGCCTTGGTGATACCGCGCAGATCCAGGATGCACTCGTGGGCCACCATCCCGTTCTCGCCGGTGTACAGCACCGGGAAGTACTCGTCGAGACGGCGGGCGATGTAGTTGGCCGACGTGATCGCGGTCAGCGACGCCGCGCGCAGACCGTCGGCACCCATCATCCTGATATACGCCCAGGTGATCGGCAGGATCGATGCCGACCCGTAGGGTGCCGACGAGACCGGATGCCCCGCAGGCAATTCCGGTGCGAACGGGTGACCCGGCAGGAACGGGGCCAAGTGCGAGCGCACCGCGACCGGCCCGACACCCGGGCCACCGCCGCCGTGCGGGATGCAGAAAGTCTTATGCAGGTTGAGGTGGCTGACGTCGCCGCCAAACTTGCCCGGCCGGGCCAGGCCGACCAGCGCGTTGAGGTTGGCGCCGTCGACGTACACCTGGCCACCGGCGTCGTGCACGGCGGCGCAGATATCGGCGATGTCGTGCTCGTAGACGCCGTGCGTGGACGGGTAGGTGATCATGAGCGCCGCCAGCCGATCGGCATGGGCGCTGACCTTGGCGCGCAGATCGTCGAGGTCGACGTCGCCATTATCGTGACAGCCCACCACGACCACCCGCATCCCGGCCAACGCGGCAGACGCGGCGTTGGTGCCGTGCGCGCTGGACGGGATCAGGCAGATATCGCGGTGCGGTTCCCCTCGGCTGGCGTGGTATTCGTGGATCGCCAGCAGGCCGGCGTACTCGCCTTGCGAGCCTGCGTTGGGTTGCAGCGAGACCGCGTCGTAGCCGGTGATCGCCACTAGCCAGCGCTCCAGATCGGCGATCAGACGACGCAGCCCGGCACTGTCGGATGCGGGGGCAAACGGATGCTGACGTGCGAATTCCGGCCAGGTGATGGACTCCATCTCGGTGGCGGCGTTGAGTTTCATCGTGCATGAGCCGAGCGGAATCATGCTGCGGTCCAAAGCGATATCTTTGTCCGCCAGGGTCCGCAGGTACCGCATCATCGCCGTTTCGGTGCGGTACTGGGTGAACGCGGGGTGGGTCAGGAATTCCGATGTGCGCGTTGCGATATCGACACGCGCCGGGTCGGTAGCCGATACACCGAACGCATCCAGGACTACGGCCACGTGGGCGTCGGTAGTGGCCTCGTCGCATGCGACCGACACGTGGTCGGCGTCGACGCGCCACAAGTTGACACCATTCGCCTTGGCTGCGGCCAACACCTCATCGGCACGCCCCGGCACCCGGGCCAACACCGTGTCGAAGTACTTGTCGTGCACCAGCGCATCGCCGAGGGCGCCGGCGATGGTCTCGGCATACGCGTGTACCCGTCGAGCGATTGCGCTGAGTCCGTCGGAGCCGTGATAGCTGGCGTACATGGCGGCCGTTACCGCCAACAGCACCTGTGCGGTGCAGATGTTGCTGGTCGCCTTGTCGCGGCGGATGTGCTGCTCGCGTGTCTGCAGCGCCAAGCGATATGCGGGCGTGCCGTCGCTGTCGACTGATACTCCAACCAGCCGGCCGGGCAGTTGACGGGCATGCTTGGCGTGTACTGCCAGGTAGCCGGCGTGCGGACCGCCGAATCCCATTGGTACACCAAGACGTTGGGTGGTGCCGAACGCCACGTCCGCGCTGATCTCGCCGGGCGGGGTGATCAGTGTTAGCGCCAACAGGTCGGCGCCGATGGCCACCAGCGCGCCACGCTCGTGGGCCTGCTCCACTAAAGCGGCCCAGTCCGTGATCCGGCCACTGGCCCCGGGAAGCTGGGCGATGACGCCAAAGAACTCGCCGTCTGGCAGCCCCTCGCGCAGGTCGGCCGACACGATCTCGATGCCCAACGGTTTGGCGCGGGTAGCCAGCACCGCCGCCGTCTGGGTAAACACGTCGACGTCAACAGCGAGCCGGTTCGCCGGGCCGCGCGCTGCGCGATGCATGAGCGTCATGGCCTCTGCGGCTGCGGTGCCCTCGTCGAGCATCGATGCGTTCGCGATCTCGAGGCCGGTGAGATCGGTGACCATGGTCTGGAAGTTCAGCAGGGCTTCCAGTCGACCCTGACTTATCTCTGGCTGGTACGGCGTATAGGCCGTATACCAGGCCGGGTTCTCGAGGATGTTGCGTACCAGCACCTGGGGGGTGAATGTGTCGTAGTAACCCTGGCCAATCATCGACACGGCGACGGTGTTCGCATCGGCCAGCGCCCGCAATTCCGAAAGTGCCTCGGCCTCGCTGGCGGCCGGTGGGAGCCGGTCCAGACCCGGTGCCGCGCCGATACCGGTCAGCGGATCGAGGATGCCCGTCGGGACCGCCTTTGTCGCCAGGTCATCGAGTGAGTAGACACCGATGACCGCAAGCATGCTCGCGATGGCCTGACTGTCCAGGCCGATGTGCCGGTCGGCAAACGTTGAATGGTCGGACGCGAAAAGCTTCGAATGTTCGGTCAAGGCGGAACTCCTGACGACTAGGCACCCCAAAGGGAAACGGACTCGCGGCCCTCTCCCTCTGTCTTCACCCGTTCGTCGGGCGCCTGAGAGATTCGGCGCCGGCATGCGTCGCGGCGCCTTTCCCCATCGGCGGGTGGCAACCGCTGGAAATCTCCAGGTCGCCACCGCTTTCCAGAGGCATCGTTATCTGGCGCGGTCCTGGTGCCTGAGAGGTTGACGGAGAGGTATTGCTCCTTCGGCGTCCGTAGCTGGCAGCCACGGAACTCTCCCGCGCTAGAGCGATGCTTATACCAGTTTAGGCCTAGGCTACTCGGCCGGGTGTCTCCGGTGCGGCTAGCCGATCTTGCGGTCGCGATGCTTGCGCCGCGATGCCAGCTCGTCCTCCGGGGCGGCAATCGACTCGCCACCATCGGCACGCTCGCCGTGGAAATCGGCGATGACGCCGGTCAGCTCACGCATCGCACCCGAGACGGCGATGCCGAACACGCCCTGGCCACCTTGCAGGAGGTCGACGACTTCCTCGGCAGATGTGCATTCGTAGACCGTGGTGCCATCGGAGAACAACGTGATGTTGGCTAGATCCTGGACACCGCGCTGGCGCAAATGGTCGACCGCGACCCGGATGTTGTGCAGCGAAATACCGGTGTCGAGCAGGCGTTTGACGATCTTGAGGACGAGGATGTCCTTGAAGGAGTAGAGCCGCTGGCTGCCGGATCCTGCGGCGCTGCGGATCGAGGGGACAACCAGCGATGTGCGTGCCCAATAGTCCAGCTGCCGGTAAGTGATTCCGGCGATCTGACAGGCGCTTGGGCCGCGGTAGCCGACCAGCTCGTCGGGCACGGAATCGTCGGGGAAGAGTCCGGGCTGCACGGGCCGGCTCATTACGGCGCCGTCGTCGGCACCATTGGTGGCCGCGTGGTCAGCAAGATCCAGCTGTCCTTGACGTGGCTGCTCGCTCACGGTGCTTCCTCTCGCCGATCGCGCTCTATGTCAATAGCTGCGTCACTGGCTGCCTCGGACAGCCACGTTTTCTCAGGCCCGAGTGCTAGAGAGCATACGCTTTTCGCTTGCTGCTGTGCTCCCGGTTGATCATCAATCGTCCTCAAAGTATGGCCGCCGCCTGGGTTTGTGGGCGATATCCGCCAGGCGTGTCGACCCCGCAGTGTGTGAGATGAGACTCATCCGTGACGTTTGGCAGCAAGTTCTCAGCTCAGGCCTAATTGCCCACCTCCTCAGCCCGCCGTCCCGGCGCGCATCGTCGGCGGGCTCAGGCCTAATTGCCCACCTCCTCAGCCCGCCGTCCCGGCGCGCATCGTCGGCGGGCTCAGGCCTAATTGCCCACCTCCTCAGCCCGCCGTCCCGGCGCGCATCGTCGGCGGGCTAGGTCGCCTTGAAATCGTCGGGTGACACACTGTCGAGAAACTCCTTGAACTTCTCGACTTCGTCTTCGCGAACAGCGCTGTCGCTCTCTTCGTCGCTCTCGTCGGGTATCAGCAAACCGGCCTGGGCGAGGACTGCCTCCTCAACGTAGATCGGAACACCGACCCGTAGTGCGATCGCAACCGAGTCGGAGGGGCGTGCCGATACCTTGATATCGCGGTCGAAGATTAAATCGGCGTAAAAAGTACCCTCCTGAAGATCGACGATCCGCACCTCCTTGAGCGAATGCCCAAGCGCTGCAATGACATCCCTGATCAGATCGTGCGTCAGCGGACGAGGTGGCTCGACGCCTTGCTGTTCCAGCGCGATGGCCGCCGCCTCCGACTGGCCGATCCAAATCGGCAGATACCGATCACCGTTGGCTTCGCGCAGCAACAGCACCGGTTGGTTCTGCGGTTGCTCGACGCGAATGCCGACAACACGAACTTCACCCATCTGTGTTTGCCCTCCGCACATGCCGCCGCCGACTGTCCGCACTCAGCACGACGACGCGGTGCCGTCGAACACCAAGCTGTCGAACGAAGTCTAGTCCTCAGCGGTGAAGAAGGTCGCGAACGGCCGACTTGATCAACGAAGTATGCAAAGTAATGGCAAGCGCGGCGACCTCACGAGCCAAGTCGTCGGCACGGTCACGGGCACCTGCCTTGTCGGCCTTGACCAACGGACCGGCGATCTGGGCGATCAAATCCGACTGCCGGTCGGCCGCAGAACGAAACGCGCGCAAATGCCGCGGCTCAACACCGTATTCGGACAACGCCCGCGCGCACTGGACGATCACTACGGCGTGTTCGTCGAAGAAGCCACCGGGTCCAGGGGTAACGACGCCGGCTTTGAGCAGGGCCGCGAGCAGGTTGTCGTCAACTCCTGCACGCTCCACCAGGTCTTCGCGACTGAGTCGGACGCGGGTGGGCGACACGGCTGCGGTGTCAGATTCTGCGCGATCAGTACCGTTGTCGGCTACCGACACCAATCGCGGTACACCGTAAGGAGATCCGAATGGCGGCAACTCACCGTCGGGCTGCGCCTCGAGCTGCGCTCTGATTACCTTCAGCGGCAGGTAATGATCGCGCTGGGCGGTAAGGATGAAGCGCAGCCGTGCGCAGTCATATGCGGTGAATCTGCGGTACCCCGATGCAGCGCGCTGCGGCGTCACCAGCCCCTCGGCCTCCAGAAAACGAATCTTGGAGATTGTGACATCCGGGAAGTCCGGTCGTAGCAGGTCCAAAACCGCCCCGATCGACATCCCGGCCAGCCCGGGGCTATCGGGTGCGCTCACTGGCCTCCGGTGCCCCCGTCGTCGTCACCTTGCTTGGGCCCGGTCAAGAACACCAAGCGGAACTTGCCAATCTGGACTTCATCACCGTTTGCGAGCACTGCGGAATCCACAGGCTCGCGGTTGACGTACGTGCCGTTGAGGCTGCCGACGTCAACGACGCTGAACTCGTTGCTTTCCAAGCGGAATTCGGCGTGACGACGGCTCACCGTGACGTCGTCGAGGAAGATGTCGCTGTCGGGATGCCGGCCCGCGGAAGTGATGGATTGGTCGAGCAGGAAGCGAGACCCCGCGTTGGGTCCCCGTTTGACGACCAGCAACGCTGAGCCCGCGGGGAGTCCCTCCACCCCGGATACGGCGCTCTCGGCACCGGCCTGTGCGGGAGCGTCCAGCTCGTTGAGGAAGTCGGCGCGGAAGACGGACGTCGTCTCCACGGTGACTTCGTCAGAAGTCTGGTCCTGCTCTCGGTCTGCGTCCTTGTCCGTCACCCGCTGCTCCTCACTGGCCGCTGTGGCGTTGTCTGACCGGGCCCTTCGGCCCGCTTCCCCTAGGATTTACCGCTTTTACTGCCATTTACTGCCTATTAGTGCTTCAAACCCTGATGTCTCGACCGTACCGCGCACGGGTCTGCCGCGTGCCCTCCACTGCTGGATCGTAAGCCCGATGCCCCGGCTTCTCCTAAGCATCTCCTGCCTTGTCCGGGTCTTTGACACGCGCCCCCTCGTCGCCACGCGACGCCTTCGGGACCTTAGCAATCGTCATTCGGTCAAGGTGTCGCGGTAGGCCTCCGCGTCAAGCAGTGTTGCTATGGCCGACTCCAGCGCTGAGACTTCTGAGCTTTCGACCTGGAGTTCCAGCAACCAGCCAGCGCCGTACGGGTCGGAATTCACCAGTTGCGGATTGCCTTCCAGTTCGCTGTTGACCGCGGACACTTTGCCCGAGACCGGCGCATACAGATCCGAGACAGATTTCGTCGATTCCACTTCGCCAAAGGCTTCGCCGGCGCTTACCGATGTGCCCAATCCGGGCAACTGAACAAAAACGACGTCACCCAGTGCAGACTGCGCGTAGTCGGTGATCCCGATCCGCACGGTATGCGCCTCGCTGCGGCGAACCCATTCGTGTTCGGCGGTGTAGTGCAGATCGGGCGGGATATCGCTCACGGTGCTCCTGTTCTGGTCGCTGTTGCTCACTTGACGGGCAGAGCGTATTGGTGCGGTTTTGGTTGTCGCAAGGTGGTCACATCTACTCGGTCTGCCTGCTGCACAAACATCCGCCCGCCAACGCGTTTGACACTATCTTCCGCACCACCGGGAATGTTCATCGCCGCAGCAAGCGTCGGTGGATCGCCAATCGCCAGAATTGAATACGGCGGCGAGAGGGTCTTGGTGTCGATAGTCAGTGAGCCGGGATTGCCAACCACCCAGGTATCAACACCGACCCTCACGGACTGCCGCCCATCGTTGATTTCGATCGCCTCGGCGCCGGCGGCGCGCAGCTCGTTGATCACGTCGAGCATCGCTTCCGGTGCCACTCCTGGCCCGGGATCCTCGATCTTCACCGTGACACCCGGCCCGGTGGCACCCACCGTGCCGACGAGGATGGACAACGCCGCCAACCTGGCCTGGGCACTTTCGATGGCGGCCTGATCGGTGTTGCCGGACGCCTGCAACGCGTTCAGGGTGTTCTGAAGTTCGGTCACCTCGGTGTTGAGCGTGGCCTCGCGTTGCCGCAAGGAATCCAACAGCACCAACAGGTCTGCGGGCCGGGCAGTTTCCAGAGAATCTCCGGACTCCGTCTGGCGGACCTGGGTGACGATGGCGACCCCCAACACCAGGCACAACAAGATCGCGAGAGTGCCGAACACCAGACGCGAGCGCCCGCCGCGCCCCGTCCGACGCAAGGCTCCGATCCCGGGACGCGGGTGGTTGGCGGGCAGTTCATGACGACCGTGCCGTAGGGCTCCGTGCGTACCAGTGTCGGCCTTAGAGGTTGCCGCGCCACGAGTTTCGGCTGCGGCTGGGTCAGGGGCGGGTTCTGGCACATCGTGGGTCATCCTGACGTCATCTCCGTCACGGCGCCGCTCCTCCTCATCGCTTCGCTCTGCATCGTCGCCGGCGCGGTCACGGCGCCGCTCCTCCTCATCGCTTCGCTCTGCATCGTCGCCGGCGCGGTCACGGCGCCGCTCCTCCTCATCGCTTCGCTCTGCATCGTCGCCGGCGCGGTCACGGCGCCGCTCCTCCTCATCGCTTCGTCCCCCTCGCCGCTTCGCGGCTCGGGGCGCCCCCACTGCATCGTCGCCGGCGCGGTCATGCGCCGAATAGCCGGCGTCGCAACGCGGCAGTGTTACCGAAGATGCGGATGCCCAGCACAACGATGATCGCGGTGGACAACTGGGTGCCAACGCCCAATTGGTCACCGACGTAGACGATCAAGGCAGCCACCAAGACGTTGAACACGAACGAAACCACAAAGACCTTAGGATCAAAGATCCGCTCGAGGTAGGCGCGCAACCCTCCGAATACCGCGTCCAGCGCGGCAACCACCGCGATCGGCAAATAGGGCTGGATGACCTCGGGCACGCTGGGGTGGAAAACCAAGCCCAGCACGATGCCAATGGCAAGCGCCGCGATGCCGATCATGCTTGTCGGATTCCCGTCCACGGTTGTCTCACTAGGGCCCAATCTGTTTGGCGAACTTGATGTCCCGGGTTGCTCCGGCGGGCAGTGCCAGACCGTCGCCGACGTTCACGCTGACACCCACGCCGTACGAGATCTCCAGCAGCCTAAGGCGGTGCAGACCGGGACTGCTGTCGAAGACATCCTTCATCGCGTGCGGCGGCCCGACAGCGAGGATTGTGTAGGGGCTACTGATGGGATTGTTGTCGACCAGGATGGCTCCGCCGGCTTGCCGGATGGTCACATTCGGCCCGATCCGGGTGCCGTCGACCGCGATGGCCTCCGCCCCACTCCCCCACAACGAGTTGACGACCAGTTGTAGGTCACGGTCCAAAATGATTTGCCGGCTGCCGTTCACTCGCTGTTTGGACGCGTCGGAAAGATTCGGGCCGACGCCGGGGTCGGTCACGGTCACCGTTAAACCGGGGCCAATAACCGGTGTGGTAGCCGCTGCCAGGGTGAGGGCGTCGATACGGGTCAACAGCCGCTGCCCCTCGGCGTCGTCGGCGAGCGCGGCCCGCTGCACCTCGTCGACCTTTGCTGAGAGCGCGCCGCGGCTTTGGGCCAATTTGGCTGCGGCGGCCTGTGTCGAACGCACGCTCGTCGCCAAAAGCTGCTGGGCGGCGCGCATGCCGGGCGCAACCGAACGGGCCTGTGCGACCGCGGCGGCGAATACCGCGGCGACCAGGGTCGCCGCCAACGCCTGCCACATCCAGCCGAAAGTGCGGGCTCTCACCGACTGCGAAGCGGCAAGGCGGCCACGTTTTGCGGCCGCGGCCGCGTAACCGGGATCTAGATGCTCGGAGAGCAGGGCGCGCAGTAGTGATGGCACCGGAATGTGCTTCGGGCGGGCCGCCGCGTGGGCGCTGTACCCGGCATTGGGGTCATAGCCGCCGAGTAGCCGGTCGGAGTCAGCCATGGTCATCTGCTTTTTGAACCGCAGGCTGGTAGGCCCGGTGTTTGATCTTGGGCATCCGACGCACCACCATCGTCATCTGCACCACGTACAGCACAAACGCCCACAGGTAGGCGTAGATACCCCAGACCAGAAACGCCCAACCGCAGGCCCGGAACACCCGGCTCCACAACGCGTCCCATTGCCCTAACAGCAGGATCGGAAAGCCGGCCATCAGTGCGAATGTCGCGGCCTTGCCGACGTAGGTCACCGGGAGCGCCGACAATCCGCGACTCCACAGCACCGGCAGCGTCGCAGCCAGCAACGCGTCGCGGGCCAACAATGTGACCACAAACCACCACGGCACAATCCCGCTCAACCCCAGCACGATGGGCACGGTGACCATATAGAGACGGTCGACGGCCGGGTCCAGCAGCACGCCCAACCGCGACGACTGATTGAGCAGCCGAGCGATCTTGCCGTCGGCCCAATCCGAGACGCCGCTGAATACCAGGATCGCCACCGCCCAGCCATGTACATGGGCGACCAGCATTAGGTAGACGAATACCGGGATGAGCGCCAGTCGGATGAGGCTCAGCACGTTGGGCACCGTCAGCACCCGATTCTGTCTGAGCACGGGCTCCATGAGCCGTGACCTTAGCCCGGCGACGACATGGTCCGCACGGCGGACCGAAAAGGAGCCGGGCGAATCAGGCCGAGCCCGGCGAATGGTGGCGCCGGCCTTAGCGGAACACGCCAGGCAGGCTCAGCGTGGACAGCGTGTCATCGGACAGCGGATTGTCGTTGACCATGTAGGTCCACGTCGACGTCGGCCGTGCCAGCTTGGACAGGTCCAGCCCCTGCTCCTCTTCGAGGACGTTCGCGGTTTCGAACGTCTGTTGAGCCGCCTCGATCGCGTCGGCGGCCAGCGACGCGAACGCGTCGACGGCCAGCCGGTGGAACTCGTCGAGGGGATTCTGCCGGCCCAGCGCGCGCAAATGGATGCTTTCGCGAATGTCGGCCAGATACGCCAGGTGATCGGCCCAGCCGCGGTCGAGGTGATACAGCATGATCAGACGGCAGATGTTCTCCAGCCGCTCATCGGAAACATCTTCCGACAGCTCTTCATACCGCTTCGGCGCCAGTTCGGCGAGTTCCTCGCGCGCGGTTGCTGTGCGTAGCAATGTGTTTCGCCGGTCAACGATGATGGCGCGCTGCTGGGCAATCAACTGGTTGTAGCGCCACGTATTCGCGTGCACATCCAGCATCCGGCCCTCAGCGACACGCTGCGCATGGTCGAGCAGCCCGGCGGCCTTGGGGCTAACGATCCGGCCGTCCTCATCGGTCTGCATTGGCAGCTTGTTGGTGTCGAGGTTGGCGGCAACGACGTCATCTTCCCAACTGGAGAAGAACACCGACGACCCCGGATCACCCTGGCGTCCGGCCCGCCCACGCAACTGATTGTCCAGTCGCTCGGTGTGATGCCGGCCGGTGCCCACCACGTGCAGACCACCGAGTTCAGCAACCCGGTCATGGTCGGCTTCGTCGGATCCGCCAAGGCGGATGTCGGTGCCGCGCCCGGCCATCTGGGTGGACACCGTGACCGCGCAGTATTTGCCGGCTTCGGCGATTACCCGGGCTTCCTCGGCGTCGTTCTTGGCGTTGAGCACCACCGCGGGAACGCCGCGCCGCAACAGCCGCTCGTGCAGCTCCTCGGATTCGGCGACGTCGCGGGTGCCGACCAGCACCGGCTGCCCCGTCTCGTGCACCTCGGCGATGTGCGCGACGATCGCGTCGTTCTTGGCGGCGGCGGTGATGTAGACCCGATCGGACTCGTCCTCGCGGATGTTCGGGGTGTTCGGCGGTATTGGCGAGACCCCCAGTTTGTAAAACTGGCGCAGCTGCTCACCGGCGGCCAGCGCGGTGCCGGTCATGCCGCACACGGTTGTGTAGCGGTTGATCAGCGCCTGCACCGTGATGGTGTCGAGCACCTCACCGGTTTCGGTGGTCTCGATGCCTTCCTTCGCCTCAACAGCGGCCTGCAGGCCGTCCGGCCAGCGCTGCAGTTGCGCAATGCGGCCGCGCGAGGCGTTGATCAGATGCACCGCGTCGTCGCGGACGATGTAGTGCACGTCGCGCTGTAACAGCACATGCGCGTGCAGGGCGACGTTGACCTCGGTCAGCGTCGTGCCGACGTGCTCCTCGGAGTACAGGTCGATGCCGCCCAGCGCCTTTTCGACTTTGCGGGCACCCACCTCGGTGAGGTGGACGTTGCGGTTGTCCGAGTCGGTGGCAAAGTACTCGTCGGCGTCGTGGTCGCCAACAAGCTCACCGACCAGCTTGATGATCTCTAGCCGCGGCGTTTCACGGTGCGTGGTGCCTGCGAGTACCAGGGGCACCAGCGCTTCGTCGACCAGCACGGAGTCGGCTTCGTCGATGAGGGCCACATCCGGGTTGGGCGATACCAGGTCGTCGACGTCGGTCACCAGCTGATCACGCAGCACATCGAATCCGATCTCATTGACCGAGGCATAGGTGACGTCGCACCCGTATGCGGCCCTGCGCTCCGCACTCGTCGACTCGGCGGTGATCCAGCCGACGCTGAGGCCCATCGCCTCAAGCAGGGGGCCCATCCACTCCGCGTCACGGCGGGCCAGGTAATCGTTGATGGTCACCACATGCACGTGCCGTCCGGCCAGCGCGTATCCCGCGGCCGCGATCGCGCCGGCGAGGGGTTTGCCCTCACCGGTTGCCATCTCGATCACGTCACCGGCGAGCATGCGCAGCGCGCCCAGCAACTGCACGTCGAATGGTCGCAAGCCGGTCGTCCTTTCCGCGGCTTCCCGGGCGATCGCTAGGAACTGTGGGATGTCGTCGGATTCCGCGAGGTCGTCGAGGTTGAGCAGGCCAGCCGCCTTGCGCAGCTTCTCGTCGTCGAGATCGGCCGCCTTTTCGTCGAACTCCTCCGAAGCTGCGACCTCGGCCAGGGAACGGTTGCGGTCCTTTTCCGTACTGGCGCCGAGCAGCCGCCAGAATCGGCCGCTCAGACGGCCTGGTTGAGCGCGGATCGTCTTAGGCACAGCCCCACCGTACGCGGTCGGCGCGAGCGTGCGTGTTTGCACGCGACACACCGAGTACAAGCGAACAACTACGCACGTTCGCGGGCCTCGGGATCAGGCGAGGTTGGATCTACGTGGGTAGGCAATTGTTGGGTCGGTAAGGACGTTGACGACGGCCGGAAGACCACTGGCGAAGGCACGGTCCAACGCCGGGCGCAGCTCGGCGGGCGCCGAGACCAGCTCGCCGTGACCGCCGAGGGCGCGGACCACCTCGTCGTAGCGCGTTCCCGGCCGCAGCCCGGCCACAACCGAGTAGCCATACAGCGCCTCCATGGGATGGTTCTCCAAACCCCAGATGCCGTTGTTGCCGACCACCGACACGACCTGAATGTTGTGGCGAACCAGCGTGTCCCATTCCATGCCGCTGAACCCGAATGCACCGTCGCCTTGCAGCAGCACGACTTGGCGTTCGGGGTGCGCCAGTTTCGCGGCCAGGGCGTACCCGGGACCTGAACCAAGGCAGCCGAAGGGACCGCTGTCCAACCAGCAGCCCGGCAAGTAGCTGTCGATCAGGCGGCCGGCATAAGACCCGAAATCGCCCGCATCGATGACGACGACGGCGTCGCGGTCCAGCAGCGATGCCAGCTCGGCATATACCCGCATCGGATGAAGCGGAATGCGGTCATCGGCGAGTTCGGCCTTCTCAAGATCGCGCGCGGCGGTCTCGGCCGTACGAAGCTCATCAATCCAGTCCCGACGGTCGCTTCCGCCGGGTACGGCCAGCGCCGACAGGATCGCGGTGAGGTTCCCATAGAGCCGAGCCGCAACGGGGCGCGGATGCTCGCGCTCTGGTTCGGCGCGGTCTGCGACGATGAGCTGGGTATCTGACCCGAATACCCCACCAAAGCCCAAGCGGAAATCCATGGGCACGCCGACAATCAGCGCAACGTCCGCCTCTCCCAATGCTTTTGATCGCGCCCGCGAGAAGGCCAACGGATGGTCGGCGGGAACTGCGCCACGGGCCATTCCATTCATCAGCACCGGGATTTGCAGCGCATCGGCCAGACGCAGCAGCGCCGTTTCGGCGTGTCCCCACCAGACATTGGTTCCCGCCATGATGACCGGCCGCCGAGCCGTCGAAAGCAGTGCGGCGGCCCGGTCCAGATCGGTGTTGTCCGGGCTCGTCGCTGCGGGCAATTCGGCCAGAGCGCCTGGGCGCCCGTCGTCGTCCGACATCGAAAACACGTAGTCCATCGGGAAGTCGACAAACGCCACGCCCGACGGAGCACCCATCGCGGACCGCAGGGCATCATCGACCAGCCGGCCCGCGTCGTCGGCTGACTGTGCCGTGGCGGCGAACCGCGCCAGCGGCGCCACGAACGGCACGTGGTCGATTTCCTGCAAGGAGCCCATGCCCCAGCGCCCCGCCGGCGCCCGTCCGCCAAGCACGACAAGCGGCGACTGGTTCTGCTGTGCGGCGGCCATGGCGCTCATCCCGTTGGTAACCCCAGGACCCGCGGTGAGTGCGGCAACGCCCGGCACCCTGGTCACCTTCGACCAGCCCTCGGCGGCGAAAGCCGCCGTCTGCTCGTGCCGGGTGTCGATCAGCCGGATGCCTTCTTGGCGGCAGCCGTCGTAGATGGAAAACAGATGGCCGCCCGACAGCGTGAAGATCGTGTCGATACCACTGGCTTTGAGTCGGCGCGCGACGAGCTGGCCGGCATGAATCGTCTGGGCGGGGACGGCTTGGGTGCTCATATCGCTCATATTTGGAGAGCCTATCCACCGCAGTCGGGTACCTTCGCCGAAGGATTTCTGTTCCAGCCGCCGCCGGAACACCTCGCCTGTGAGGAGACACCGACCTTGGGCCCCAAACCGTTTAAGCCATCCATCGACTGGTCTAGGGCACTCCTGGATTCTTTGTATTGGACCGGCAAAGCGTGGGCGATCAGCGCGGTCTGTGTGCTCGTCGTGCTGGTTGTGCTGCGTTTCGTGACACCCTGGGGACAGCAGTACTGGCGGATCACCCGCGGGTACTTCGTCGGGACAAAGAGCATTCGGGTGTGGCTGATGCTCGGCGTCTTGCTGCTTTCGGTGGTGCTGGCGGTGCGCCTGAATGTGCTGTTCAGCTATCAGGGCAACGACATGTACACGGCTTTGCAGAAAGCCTTCGAAGGCATCGCCTCCGGCGATGACGCTGTCAAACGCTCAGGCGTACGCGGTTTTTGGATGTCCATCGGGGTGTTCAGCATCATGGCCGTACTGCACGTGGCGCGCGTGATGGCGGACATCTACTTGACGCAGCGCTTCATAGTCGCCTGGCGGGTATGGCTGACCGGCCACTTGACCCAGGACTGGCTCGACGGCAGGGCCTACTACCGGGACCTGTTCATCGACGAAACGATCGACAACCCCGACCAGCGCATCCAGCAAGACGTCGACATCTTCACTGCCGGGAGCGGCGGTACTCCGAATCAGCCCGCCAACGGGACTGCTAGCACGCTGCTATTCGGTGCGGTGCAATCGATTATTTCAGTCATTTCCTTTACCGCGATCCTATGGAAGCTCTCCGGCACCCTGAATATCTTTGGGGTGTCCTTCCCACGTGCCATGTTCTGGACCGTCATCGTTTATGTGCTCGCGGCCACGATCATCTCGTTTATCATTGGTCGTCCATTGATCTGGCTGAGCTTCCGCAACGAAAAGCTCAACGCCGCTTTCCGTTACGCACTGGTGCGCTTGCGCGATGCCGCGGAGGCTGTGGGCTTCTACCGTGGTGAACGCGTGGAACGCACCCAATTGCAGCGGCGGTTCACTCCGATCATCGACAACTACCTTCGGTTTGTTAATCGAAGCATCGGCTTCAATGGCTGGAACCTGGTGGTGAGCCAGACGATCGTGCCGTTGCCATGGGTGATCCAGGCGCCTCGTTTGTTCGCCGGTCAGATCGACTTCGGCGACGTTGGTCAGACGGCGACTTCATTCGGAAATATTCACGATTCGCTGTCGTTCTTCCGAAACAACTACGACGCGTTCGCGGGTTTCCGTGCGGCGATAATCCGGTTGCATGGATTGGTTGACGCCAACGAACAGGGCCGCGCGTTGCCGGCGGTGCTGGCGCGGCCGAGTGACGACGGGACAGTCGAGCTGGCCCATGTAGAAGTCCGCACGCCGGCCGGCGACCAATTGATCGACCCGCTGGACTTGCGCCTAGAACGTGGCGACTCGCTGGTCGTCACGGGACGCTCGGGGGTCGGCAAGACCACGTTGTTGCGCAGTCTCGCCGCATTGTGGCCGTTTGCCTCCGGAATACTGCGCTGCCCCGACGGCGAGAACGCAACTATGTTCTTGTCACAGTTGCCGTATGTGCCGCTGGGAAATTTGCGCGCGGTGGTGTGCTATCCGAATTCGCCGGACGACATCTCCGAAGAGGTCATCCGGGACACGCTGACCAAGGTCGCGCTGGCTCCCCTAGCCGAGCGGCTCGACGAAGACGAGGACTGGGCCAAGGTGCTCTCGCCCGGCGAACAACAGCGCGTTGCCTTTGCCCGTATCCTGCTCACCAAGCCCCAGGCGGTCTTTCTCGACGAAAGCACCTCGGCGCTCGACGAAGGGCTGGAATTCGCGCTCTACCAAATGCTTCGAAGCGAACTCCCGGACTGCATCGTGGTCAGTGTCAGCCATCGGCGTGCGGTTGAGCTGCTCCATGAACAGGAACTCAAGCTGCTTGGCGGCGGTGCGTGGGAGCTGGGTCGGGTCGAAAACAAGCCGGCGCCGGTGTAGCGGGCCCCTGCGCTCGAGGCTTTACCGCGCGTGCTCCGCGGCTGCCGCGTGCGTCCCCGCCCGGCGCCCGAAGAACGACCCTTCACCCAGCTGCGTTCCGCTGGCGTATCCCTTGCCATCCTGAGCGATGTTGGAGGCACACGCGCCGACTGCGTACAGACCGCCTACCACCGAGCCGTCGTCACGCAGTACCTCGCCGTCCACTGACGTGGCCAACCCGCCGACGGTGAATCCGGCATACATCGCCTTGCCCAGCGACATATCGAAGGCTCCCCATGGCCCGTTGTCTTGCGGCGCAAGGAATTCCGGCTGCTTGTGGAAGTCGGGATCCTCGCCACGCGCGGCGTAGCCGTTGTAGCGGTCCAGCGTCGCCGCCAAGTTGCCCCGTGGGATGCCAAGCGCAGCTTCCATCTCGGCGACGGTTTCCCACCCATCGATCAGCGGGACCAGCGGCATCTTGGGGTGCTCTAGGTGTGCCTCGTCGACGATCAGGAAGGCCGCGCTGTCCGGCTGGTCCATGATGAATCCCGAGGTCCTGGAATGGTAGGAGTCCTCAGCGACAAACCGTTGCCCAAGCTTGTTGACGATAATCCCGGTCAGCAGAATCGACGGCGGATACGGCGGAGCCGTAATGAAGATCTGATCCATATGCTGGGTGGCCCCGCCTGCCGAGACGCCCATCCGAATGCCAAGCCCGTCGTCGTAGGTGTTGCCGAGCACGAACGGCTTCTCGGCCAGCTTCGGGGTGTACTTGGCGACCATCGCGGGGTTCATTACGAAGCCCCCGGCGGCAATGATGACCGACTTCGCTTTGATCGCACCGGATTCGGAGAACCGCTTCCACATCACACCGGTAACGCGGGTCCCCGGGCCCGAGCCGGCAGAGCCGTCCACGATGAGCTCGGTGGCGCCGGTCTCGTAACGGACCTGAACGCCCAGACTTGCGGCTCGCTTGAGTAGCAGGTCGATCACCATGCTGGCCCCGCCGGGGTCGCCGGGGACGGGCACCTTGTGACCGCGGGGCGCCGGCACCGCCATCTCGAGGAATGGCCACACCTTCTCGTTTCCGGTGTACATCAGCCCTTCGGTGTTTGGCTGGATCACCGCCTTGCCCGGGAAGAAGCTGCGCTCGAACTGAAACCCGAGGTCCTCCAGCCAGTTGAAATGCTCGACACTGCCATCGCAGTAGGCACGAATTTTGGTCCGATTAGCTTCGTCGGGTTGTCGCGACACCGCGACCAGGTACTTATACATCTCCTCGGGTGAGTCGGGGTTGCCGGTCGCCTGCTGGACCGCCGTCCCTCCGCCCAGGTAGAAGTGCCCCCCGGCAAGCGACGTGGTGCCGCCGGCCGCGGCGGCGCGTTCCAGGACCAAGACCCGTGCTCCGGCGGCAGCGGCGCTGACCGCCGCGCAGCCCCCGCCAATACCGAAACCGATCACCACGACGTCGACCTCATCCGACCACGACGTCACCGTGTCCGCATTGACCGTCGCTGGTATCTCGGTGCTCATTGGCACCACTCCTCTTCATCGCTACGTCCCCCTCGCCGCTGCGCGGCTGGGGGTGCCCCCACCGCATCGCCGCTGGCGCGGGTCACCGCTGCTCCCGCTTTATGTACTCGTAGAACGATCTGATCTCTGGCGAGACATAGGCAATCTCGACAAACGGCACGCCCGCCCGCGGCGCCGACACATAGGCGAAGTGCATACCGCCGGGCATTACGCCCTGCTGCACGAGCTCAGCGCCGTGAGCGGCGGCTTGCGCCACCTCGGCGTCGAAGCGCTCCAAGCTTTCGGCCTCCACGCAGATGTGATGCAAACCGGGCCCGCGCTCCCGCAAAAAGTCACTATAGATGTTCTCCCCTCTAACCGGAGAGATCAGCTCCAACTGCATGTCGCCGAGATAGCTCAACGAAATACTGGCGACGAAATCAGCGGGCTTGCCCTGATAGCTGCAGGTGTCTGGAGCAAAGTGCACATCGGGTATCCGCACCCACTTTTTGGCACCTAACAGGCCGGTGAGGGTCGTTTCGGTGGCGTCCAGGTCCGCGGTTACCCATGCGATCTGTGTCGGAGACTGAACGGAAAAGTTCATCGATTCGCAGAATAACCTACTTTGCCGGAATCGGCGATGGCCGGCCTCCACGGGCATGGTGAACACGTTCTAATTCCGGTTGGCACGACCGTCTCAGGACCGCCTCAGGGTCGGTCAACGTATCGGTGCCGTACTGCCCAAATACCTCGAGACTGATCGCGCCGACGACACCGGCCCACAGCAAACTTGGCGACGACGCCATCGTCACCGGGAAACTCGAACTCGTGCCGAATGCGTTCGAAGTCCGATGACATCGGTTGCCGCGCTTGATAATCGGTCAACATGATGTCACCGGTTGCAATACCGGCCGCGATCGCGTCGAGGACCGCTCCGACCACGCGGGTGCCGACGCCGATGGTGCGCTCGGGCGGTGCGTGATATCCGGGCACGGGGCTGCCGTAGAGCAGCGCCCAATGCGCTTTGAGTCAGGGTTGTGGCACCGACTCCTCAGGCACTATCTGGGCAGATGGTATTGGCAGGTGAAGGGGTATGTCGGTGGGTTGACACCGCAAGCCAGCGACGACGAACTGCGTGCCGCGGCACCACTGATCCCGGTGTTGTGCGCTCGTGAGCTGCGAGCCTAGTGTCTTGACGGCCCTAGATCCTGGCGCACCTGCTCGGTGGCGGACTGCCAAGAGACGGCCGCGGGAAACTGCCCCCAGATACTGTTGAAGATCCCGATGAGCTGCGCGGGGCCCCCGTTGGGGGTCAGGTACACCGGGCCACCCGAATCACCCCGCTGGCTGGCAACGCCGCCCGTCATGGTGAACCAGCCGTTGTTGACTGCCTCGATAGTCCCGCAGGTTTCACCGGTGCTAATGCCGAAATGGCAGACGGCCTGGCCGGGCGCGACAACCACACCCGGACTCGACATCAGCGCCCGTCCGCCCGGCAGGATGTTGTTCATCGCGACGTTGCCGACCAGCGCAATCGCTTCATAGTCATCGATCGTCTGGTCGGTGGCCACGGTCGAGCCGCTGGGTGTGCTGTCGCGGAAGGCCGCGAGATGCCCGATGACATTGTTGTCCCTGTCCGTGACAGGCCCCGCGCCCCGACAGTGCCCTGCCGTGTATGCCAGTCGCTGGCCGGGGTCAACATAAGCCAGAGTGCAGACGTGGCTGTCCTGGCGGATTTCCATGCCGGGGAACACCAATATCGGGTCGGCGCCGGCGATCGGAGATGAATACCCCAAGGCCAGCACCGCGATGACAATCGATGCGGTCAATGCACGCGTTGCCAGGCGGCGCACTATGGACTCCGATCCGTCGAGGCCGGCGTGGCGCCGACCGAAGGGCGAGGTTGCGGCGTAGGTTCACCGTCGTTGAGTTTTTCGCCCCGGCCCCGCCCGGCGTTACCGCGACGTCGCCAGCGGGATCGCACCGCGTGCTTTAGAGGTGGCTCGCGGCTGCCAACCTGGTGGTCCGAAGACATAGCCCAACCGATCCCGCAGCCGTGTTGCCGATCGCCAATCGCGGGCAATCGCCACGTATTCGCGGGTCTGCAGCTTCCAGATGTTGAAGGTGTCGACCCGCTTGGTCAGGCCGTAGTGCGGTCGGAACGACTCCGCCTGGAAGCTGCCGAACAGCCGATCCCAGATGATGAAGATGCCGCCATAGTTCTTGTCGAGGTACACCTTGTCCATCCCGTGATGAACCCGGTGATGTGAAGGCGTGTTGAAGACGAATTCGAACGGCCGCGCCAACTTGCCGATACGTTCGGTGTGCACCCAGAACTGGTAGATCAGATTCAACGACCAGCTGAAGAACACCATCCAAGGGGGAAGCCCCAACAACGGCAACGGGACCCACAGGAGGACCTCGCCGCTGTTGTTCCACTTCTGGCGCAGTGCGGTGGCGAAGTTGAAGTACTCACTGGAGTGATGAGCCTGGTGAGTCGCCCAGATGAGTCGAACCCGGTGGGCGATGCGGTGATAGGTGTAATAGAGCAAATCGACGCCCAGGATGGCGATGACCCACGTATACCACTGGCTCGCCGGGAGGTGCCAGGGCGCTACATAGGCATACAGTGCGGCATAACCGAGCAGGGCCAGCGTCTTCCAGCCGGCGGTGCTGGCAATCGACACCAGCCCCATCGAGATGCTCGCCATGGAGTCGCGGGTGAAGTACGCCCCTGATGCCGGCCGCGGTTTGCCGGTGTTGGCATCGGGTTCCAGGGCATCGATGCTCTCCAGCTTGCGCGCCGCCGTCCACTCGAGAGTCAACAGCAGCAGGAAAAACGGGATGGCAAATAACACCGGGTCCCGCATTAGCGGGGGCAGCGCGGACCAGAACCCTGCTAAGGAATCCACACCAAACAGACTACGACTCCTGGTGCCGAGGAGGTGACCATTGGTCGCCCGGAGTACACACTGATGGCAGCCATGGCCGAGCCCGGCCCAGAAAAGAGGAGCTGCGTTGATCAAAGTCGTGGTGATCGGCTCGGGTTTCGCGGGTTTATGGGCAGCGCTCGGTGCTGCCAGGCGACTCGATGAGCTCGGTGTGACAGAACGAACGGTTTGCATCACGGTGTTGAGCGCAAAACCGTTTCATGACATCCGCGTTCGCAACTACGAGGCTGACTTGAGTGCATGCCGCATCCCACTCGCCGACGTGCTCGACCCAGCCGGCGTCGCGCACATCACGACCGAGGTGACCGGGATTGACGCCGACTGTCGCCGCGTCACCACCGCCAGCGGTGAGACGCACGACTACGACCGACTGGTGCTCGCCTCGGGTAGCCGTGTGGTCAAACCGGACATACCGGGTCTGCGGGAGTTCGGTTTCGATGTCGACACCTATGACGGCGCGATGAGGCTGCAACACCACCTTCAAGAGCTGGCCGATGGTCCGGCGACGCCGGCGGCGGCCACCGTCGTCATAGTCGGTGCCGGCCTAACCGGTATCGAGACGGCCTGCGAGCTGCCGCACCGACTACGAGCACTGGGCGTCACACCCCGGGTGGTGCTGGTCGACCACAACGCTTTTGTCGGCTCCGACATGGGGGCATCTGCGCGGCCCGTGATCGAACAAGCCTTGTCGGACAACGGTG
Source organism: Mycobacterium simulans (assembly GCF_900232995.1). Taxonomy (GTDB): domain Bacteria; phylum Actinomycetota; class Actinomycetes; order Mycobacteriales; family Mycobacteriaceae; genus Mycobacterium; species Mycobacterium simulans. Next base: position 54,273 of record NZ_OCVX01000007.1, on the reverse strand, counting down.
TTGAGACCAGGACGGGAGTCAGCGTTGCCGCAGTCGGTCGGGGTGGGCTGTCGCTGTCGTCGGGTGAGCAGCTGGCAGCCGCCACGGTGGTGTGGTGTGCCGGCATGCGGGCCAGCTCACTGACCGAGCAATTGCCGGTGGCCCGTGATCGGCTGGGCCGGGTTGAGGTCGACGACTATCTGCGAGTGATCGGGGTGCCCGCAATGTTTGCCGCCGGCGATGTCTCCGCCGCCCGCATGGACGACGAACACGTGTCGGTGATGTCGTGTCAGCATGGCCGCCCGATGGGCCGGTATGCCGGCTACAACGTGATCAGCGACCTATTTGACCAGCCCCTGCTGGCGCTTCGGATCCCTTGGTATGTCACGGTTCTCGATCTAGGACCGGCTGGCGCGGTGTACACGGAAGGGTGGGATCGGATGGTCGTGTCGCGCGGCGTGGAGGCCAAGGCCACCAAGCAGACCATCAATACCCGGCGGATCTATCCTCCGTTGACGCGAAGTCGCTCGGACCTGCTGGCCGCAGCCGCACCTGATCTGCAGGCGCGTCCCTGAGCGGGACCCTGGTCACTCCGCCTGCGCCTGTTCACCGGCATACCACTGCACCGCGTAAATGCCTGGCTGCAAAGACAATTCGGCAACCATCCGCTCCAGCTTGGCCGGCGTATGGCCGTCCATGAGCAGGTGCGCAGTCAAAGTGACCTTGTCGTCGTCGACCGGGCTCGTATGAACGCCCCGCAATGTGATGTCGTTGTTGGTGGTGTGCTGCACGAGCTGAGCACGCGCGTATTTCGCCGACTTGGGGCGACAGATCACCTGAACCTGATAGGGCTGTAAACCTTCGTCTTCCTCGACGGTGTTGTCGTGGTCAATCAGCCGGCCCAATGGGCGCCCCAGCACATGGATGGTGATGACGGTGCCGGTGGCGATAAGAGTGAACACCAAGTGCCCGGAGGCCGCCAGCACACCGACGGCCGCCGAGCACCACAGGGTGGCGGCGGTGTTGAGGCCCCGGACGTTGAACCCCTCGCGCAGGATTACCCCGCCACCGAGAAAGCCGATCCCCGACACCACATAAGACGCGACTCTGGTGGGGCTGCTGTCCTCGGTGGCGGCCGCGTAAAGCACGAACAACGTGGCGCCGGCCGCCACTAGTGCGTTGGTTCGAAGGCCGGCCATGCGCGCCCGCCATTGCCGCTCAAATCCGATGAGGGCGCCGCAACCCACTCCGACGCCAAGCCGGAGTGCGAAATCGGCGGTGCTCAGCGTCTGCATGACGGCGCACTCCTTCCCCGACCGCAGGGCTGCGTATCCGCCCCCACCCCTCGGCGCGGCAGCTAACCACGCCTAGGTGAACGGCGCGTGGCCTACAGGTATCAGGCGTGGCTGAGGTGATGCGGGCAGTAGTACTTCGACGAGATCAATGCGAACTGTGCCGCCGCGTCCATATCCAGGCCGGGATTGCGAGTCTTTACGTCGTTGACTAGCTCCAAACCCGTTTCGCCGTTATCCAAGCATCCGCACACCGCCTTGGCGGACCCAATGGCTTGGGCGGGGCTGCCGTAGGTGATGCCGACTTGTCGGAGGGCCGCGAGGAAGCCCGCGTCGTCACCGCCGCCGTTGTCATCGGGATCGGCGTACGCGGGCGCGGCAAGGCCAATCATGGCAAAGACGCCGAGAAGCGCAAGTAGCCGTCTCATAATCTCACCATTCTCCCATGTCGAGGCAATTCTTGCAGAATTGGTACAGTGGGCCAAAATTCCGTTGTCCCAAGGCAATACGGTAAAAAGCTAACCTAACTGCGTATTTGGCGGCAGGACTTTTGGCTTGTCGCCTTTGGTCAGGTGGACCGCGTGGATGCCGGGTTTCTTCGACAGTTGCTCGAGCAGGCTGTCAAGACCTTCTTGATCGACATTATGGTGCTGTACGCTCTCGGGCTTTTCCGAAATTTGTGCGACCAGACGTTTGAGCTTCTCGGGCGAGTGCTTGTTTTTGAGGTCTTTGATGGGCGTGAGACGACCTCGGACGCCAGTGCCAGCGAAAGCGCTGGGAGCCCCTGCGCCTAAGGCACTGCCGAGCATTCCGGCCGCCGACATCGAACTGAGCAGGCTGCCCTCGCTAAGCGCGGCCGCCGGCACCGCCTCCGGCCCCGCGGCCGACAGCGCGGCAGCGACCATCCTGATATCCGGAGTCGCCGGGGCCCAACTCGGCGGAACTGTCAACTTTCCAACCAAGGTGCCGCGTCCGAAATCCGCCGTTACCGGCGCGCTGGTCAGCCAGCCCCGGCCCCAGTGTGGTGCCCCAAGGCCAAGTCCACCTCCCAGCGCATCTTTCGGCAGTTCGCCAAGCACAGCCGGCTTGGTCGCGAACTTGAGGAATTGCGACGCCGGGAAGTTGATGATCAGCCCGATGTCGTTGAACTGAGTGGTAAACCCGAGAGGAACCTTGATCGCCGTGTACAAGCTGCTATAGGTCGCTGCCGTGCCCGGCCCAAGCAGGGCGTCTATGAGCTTTGGAACAGCGGTGTTGTAAGCCGTGGCGAGGTCAGCACCCAATTGCAGCAGCTCCGATATCGGCCCGGCCCCAAGGAGCGTATCCGTGGCGGCTGCGCCGCCGGCGGCTTGCCCTACCGCGGCCGCCTGGCTGGCCAGACCGCTCGCATCGGTGATCTGCGGTGGCTCCGTGAACGCCGTCACTTGGGTAGCGGTCGCCGACGAGGTTGCATAGCTGTTCATCGCGGTGGCGTCTTGGGCCCAAAATTCCGCGTACTGAGCCTCGGTGGCCGCGATTGCCGACGTGTTCTGCCCAAAAAGGTTGGTAGCGATCAGTGTTGCGAGTTGGCTGCGATTCGCCGCGATCACCGGCGGCGGCACGTGTGCGGCGAATGCTGCCTCGTAGGCGCTTGCCGCCGCGGTCGCCTGGGTCGCTGCTTCCTTTGCCTGCGTCGCGGTTGCGCTGAGCCACGTCACATATGGCGCGACCGCGGCCGCCATGGCTGCCGATGATGGACCTACCCACGGCCCGCTGGTCAGACTCGAGATCGCGGACGAGTAGAGGGCCACCGTGGACTGTAGTTCTCCGGCAAGCGTGTCCCAGGCGGCCGCGGCGGCCAGCATCGGCCCCGAGCCAGGCCCGGTGTACATCCTGCCCGAGTTGATCTCCGGCGGTAGTGCTGCATACAACATGTCTTCGCCTCTTACCTGGTCGTAGCCGTCCTGGTCAGTCCTCGACCGCCGGGATCACGATGATGGTGGCGGCGGCTGGGTCCGCCTCGGCGACGACGCCGCCGAGTGACCTCGCCGCACCACCACCTCCGGAGCCGAACGCGGTAGCGCCCATGGCACGTCCCGCCAGGCTCGACAGGGCCATCTGGCCGAACACGCCGGCCTCGCCGCCGGCCAGGGAAGCAGCCGGTGCGGCTGCCATGTTGGCGGGTAGGACCGAGGCGAGCGTTCTCATCGCCGGCGCGGCTGTGGTCCAGCCTTCGGGCACCGACATACTTCCCACCAAGGCCGCGCGGCCCATGGCCCCCGACACTGGCGGCGCCCCACCTGCCGCTGCGGAGGTCAGGTTGAACCCCTGCCCAGCGATAGGTGCCAATGCCCCGGTGATGGGTTTCGCAGGGGCGTAGAAGGCCTGCAGCCCTTGCCCGTTTTGGGCGAAGGCGTATATCTGACCGAACGACAGGAACGGGCCGCCGGGTATGGAGGTCAGCCCCTGGAGGGAGTACGGCCCGGTGAGGGCCGACATGATTGTGTTCCAGTTTGCGATGTCGGTCGCCAGCCACGGTGGCAGGGTGATCCCCGGCAATGGCAATCCCGTAGCCGCGGCCGTTGACCCCGTGGTCGTCGCCAGGCTTTGCAGCGTGTTCGGCACCGCGGAGATCAACTGGGACAACTGCGTCGTCAACTCTGAGCCGGTAGCGGTCCCGGCGGATTGGGCAACCGCGGCCGCTTGCGTGGCGGCCGCCGACGGATTGGTGGTTTGCGGTGGCTCGGTGAACGGTGTCACCTCCGACGCGGTCGCAGACGAAGCGGCGTAGGCGTACATCGCGGCGGCGTCCTGCGCCCACATTTCGGCGTACTCGGCTTCAGTAGCCGCGATTGCCGGCGTGTTCTGTCCAAAAATGTTGGTGGCGATCAGCGTCATCAACAACGCGCGGTTTGCGGCAATCATCGGTGGGGGCACCGTCGCGGCAAACGCCGTCTCATACGCCGCCGCGGCGATCTTGGCCTGCGTGGCCGCCTGTTCAGCCTGAGCCCCCGTGGCGGTTATCCACGCCACATACGGAGCGGCCGCAGCCGCCATCGTGATCGAGGACGGACCCGCCCATGGGCCGATGGTCAAGCCCTCAATCGTGGAACCATATGAGGCGGCCATGTCGTGCAATTGCACGGCCAACTCGTCCCATGCCGCAGCTGCAGCCAACATCGGTCCGGACCCCGCCCCTACATACATCCGCCCGGAGTTGATTTCCGGCGGGAGCGCCCCGAAGTCCATATGTGTTACCTCCGGTCCCCTATACGGCCGCCATGGTAATCACGGCTCCCTCGTTGTGCATACAAATCGATCTGGCTCTTATCAAACTCACCAGATACGCAAATAAGGTTCTGTGAGTAATTTCACATGTTTTAGTGACGACAAACCCGCTCACGCCCGTTCGAAAAATCTGTCGCGGTAGGCATTTCCTCCCCCTTTTCAGGTTTCTGGCCTACGATACGAACATGCTGCGAAAAAATTATTTGCCTAGCGTTCCGCTCACGTAAGCGAAATGTAAACAGTCAGTGTCACCGGTCGTTGACGACTGGTGAGACGAGCGCGCAGCTATCGCTCTGTCACACTAAACACCGTGGTCACAACTATGATCGGCGACCATCCGGCAATGGACCCGAGGCCGATACAAGTATCTGCAGCTTGACGACTCGACTTGCATTGTCGCGATGTGCGAAAGAAAGGCATTTCACTGCGTCAATCGCGAATAATGCGACCCCCTTTTTCGCTGTTTAAAAAATGCTTTGGAGGGTTTCAAAATATGCACAAATGCTGCGCCGCGGCGGTAGGGCTTCGGAGCGTACGAACGATATTGGCTAAGGATATCCAGCGGCATTGTTACTGCAATCAGCTTATCGTTCGCCTGATCGTCGCCGGCAAACATTTCGCACCGCTGACCGCGGTCGAGACCAGTGGTCGTGTGCCCTGGCATACCCCTCAATCATCTACGACCGACCCCACAGATGGCTGCGTCAGCACTCGCGGGCGGCGGCCTGATGGTCGAGCGCCGAATGGATTACTGATCGTAGTGATGTGTTCTCCTGACACTGGGAAAGCGTACGCAAAACGTTCAAAAACTTATGCCGATACAGCTGCCACCTGACTGCCCAGTTGCTGGACATTCCCTGGGAGGACGCCCTCGTTGACCCGCCGCAGGCTATCCGGCGGCGGGTGGGCGTGCCACGAAGGTGGGGCGGAACCCGTACTGTGGCACGGCGCGGCCAAACGGTTGGCCGGCCATACTGCCTAACGGCATTCCGGGCATCCCGGCTGCCATCGCTGGCGGCGGCGCGACCATTGGCGTGCCTCCCAACGCCGAGCCAAGAGGGCTGACCGGCGCGGCGCCGGTCCAGCTTGGCGGTACCGATAGCTTGCCGATGATGCCTGCGTTGCCCGCGCCGGCGGAAATCATTCCACCAAGCCCGGCCGGGGATCCGACAGCACCTGTCACCGCGTTGGACGCGGCAGGTGCTGCCTCCGCGGCTATGTCCCCCGCCACATCGCCAATGGCGCCCGCACCGAGCAAGCTCGAAAGGGTTCCGATGGTGGCGCCCGGGGTGAAGAACCCAGTCGAAGTGATGGTGTTCCAGATATTCGCGTTGGGCCCCCACGTGTTCCAGAAGTTGTTCCACCAAGAAGGCCCATTCCCAGTCAGAATGTTCAGGATTTCTGTCCACCATGATGTGTTGTTGGAGCCCGTAAGTGTTTGCAATGCGCTGGGCACAGCGGAGATCAGCTGCGACAGATCGTTCTGCTGGCTGGCGGCCGAGTTGCCGGCGGCTTGGGTAACGGCAGCGGCCTGGGCGGCCAGCCCGCTGGGGTTGGTTGTCTGGTGCGGTTCGACGAACGGGCTCAACTCCGTTGCTGCAGCCGAGGAACCGGCGTAGGCGTACATGGCCATCGCGTCTTGGGCCCACATTTCGGCGTACTGGGCCTCGTTGGCCGCGATCGCCGGCGTGTTTTGCCCCAGGACGTTGGTGGCGATCAGCGCCATCAGCTGAGCACGGTTGGCCGCGACCGCCGCTGGTGGCACCGTTGCGGCGAACGCGGCTTCGTAAGCACCCGCGGCGGCCTCGGCTTGCGCGGCGGTCTGCTCGGCTTGGACGGCGACGCTGCTCATCCACCCAACGTAGGGGGCCGCGGCGGCCGCCATGGATGCTGACGCCGGGCCGCACCATTCCTCGGTGGTTAATGCGGCGAGCACCGAGCCGTAAGACAACGCGGTGGCACGCAGTTCTGCGGCCAATCCGCTCCAGGCTGACGCGGCGGCCAGCATTGGCCCCGAGCCCGCTCCCATGTACATGCGAGTGGAGTTGATTTCGGGCGGCAATGCGGCAAAGTCCAGGGCGGCGGTCATCGTTGCCCCCTTCTCGTTAGCTGGCGGAAATGGTGTTGGCGGCTTCGGTGGCCGCATAGGAATCGGCGCTGGTGCCCAGGGTCGCGATAAACCGCTCATGGACTCCCGTGGCACGCGCGCCCACCAATTGATATAGGGCGCCGTGGGCGCTGAACTGTGTCGGAATGAACGCGACGTCATGCAAGAGACCGGCAGCCAGGGCTAAGGCTTTCGGATTGGTAGTGACAAATGACATCGGACATGATCCTCACGGGAAATCACCCAACCCGGACGGTGGCATTTCCGCGCAACCCACACACGTTTCGCGTGGCGAAACGTGAGATCAGGAAATTGCTGTAACGCGGTTCAGACTGCGAAAACGGCGCCAGGGTCGGATCGGAACGAAATGGTCGTCGATCTCGGATAGGGACTATCGCCGGGACTCATTCGCTCTCACCTCCTCAGGGCCGGGGCACACGGGGATGCCGGGTACCGCGCACATAGGGATGAGGGCCCAACGCAAAGCGATCGGGCGGGCACCCCTCTCGTCAGAGCTTTGGCACCACACGGCGTATCTGGCTGGTAAAACCAGAAGCCACTTGGGCTCAACCCTTAAGCCGGGAAGAGCTGTCCTGACCCTGGGCGTCTTTCGACGTTCGAGGTCAGTGGCCTATATCCGTGCAGACGCCTCACCTAGCGAGGTGCATACCGGCCCCATCGTGGCACTCGCAGCGATGGGAGTCAACCCAACACGCAACCGACTGCAAATATCGGTGTACAAACCGAGCAACCAGCGCAAAAGCACAATTCGGGGCTATCGGGCGGTCCGCAGTCTCTGTCAGCCGGCGGCGGGCGGGCGCGGCATGATCGTCAGCCGGAATCCGTATCGGGGACCATTGCCAAAATTACGTGCGTAAGCGGCCGGCATGCCGGGCACGCCGGGCACTCCCGCAGCCTCAGGCGCAGCAGCGGTGCTGGTCAAACCTGTGCCGGATACTGCGGCACCGGGGGAATTTGCCACCTCGACGGCCGCCGTCCAGCTCGGTGGAACAGACAGTCGCCCAACCAGGGCCGCCTGGTTCGTGCCGGTCGTAACGCCACCCAATCCCGGCTGAGTGCCCGTCGCCCCGGTCCACGTGGGATTGCCGGAACCGGAGCCCATCGGCGGTAAGGAGACCTGCTCCGTATCGCCGAGAGCCACGGCATTGACATCGGCAAGCGCGCTCGTGATTGCGGGCATGACCGCTGCGGGAGCCGTATATCCGGCTGACACCCACCCATTCGACAGCGAGGAGTTCAGGAAGATCCCGTAGGGGTTCCCATCGTTTCCATCCAGGAAATTCAGGATGTCGGCAAGCAGTCCCGGCTGGGTAATTGCGTCGAATGGCGACGCCGCCGCAGGTGATGCGAATTCTTGTATGCTCGCCGGCACCGCCGACATGAGTTGGGGCAACTGCGTTTGGGTAACGCTGCCCACTGCGGAACCGGCCGCTTGAGAGACCGCCGCAGCCTGGCCGGCCTGCCCGGAGGTACTGGTGGTCTGCGCCGGTTCAGTAAATGGTGTCAGCGCTGCGGCCTCGGCAGAACTCGCCGCATATGCGTACATCGCCGTCGCGTCCTGGGCCCACATTTCGGCGTATTCGGCCTCGGTAGCCGCGATCGCAGGTGTGTTAATACCGAGAAAATTGGTCGCCACTAGTGCCAGCAATCGCGCACGATTCGCCGCAACCACAGCCGGGGGCACGGTCATCGCGTGCGCGGCCTCAAACGCCGCCGCGGCCGCCGCGGCCTGAGCGGCTGTCTGTGCGGCCTGCAGGCCCGTCGCGCTCATCCAAGTCACATACGGGGCGACCGCAGCCGCCATCGCTGCCGATGCCGGCCCCAGCCATCCTTCACTGACCAACGCCGAGATCACCGACTCGTATGCCGTTGCGGTCAAATGCATTTCGGCAGCAAGGTCATCCCAGGCCGTCACAGCAGCCAGCAGTGGCGCCGATCCTGGCCCGGAATACATGCGCAGGGAGTTGACTTCAGGCGGGAGCGCCCCGAAATCCATTGCCTGCACCTCCTTTTGGCCGACCTTTAACCGATCGCGCAGCGCGTTGTTGGCTTCGGTGACCGCATACGTGCCAGCACCGATAGGCCAAAGTCACGAAGACCGTTGCGTTATCCAGCGGCTGGCGGGCGTCCCATGACTGTGGGCCGGAATCCGTACCGCGGGGCACTTCCGAACCCGTGCCCGTAAGCGCCCACGGCGGGCATGCCGGGCACGCCGGGCATACCGGCCGCCGCTTCTGGGACGGCGGTGCTGGTCCAGCCGCCACCTGCTGCCGCAGCTCCGGCGTGGTTCGCCACCGCGGTCGCCGCCGTCCAGCTCTGTGGGACGGACAATCGCCCGATTAACGCCGCCTTGTTGGTGCCGGCCGACACCTCTGCCGTACTCCACGAGGCCGGAGTCACAGTGCCCAAAGGGGGCACGCCTATAGGGCTGGCCGGCGAGTCTGCCGGTATCCACCCCGGATTTCCTTCGCCCGAGCCCATGGGTGGTACCGCGACACCTTCTTGCGCGCCGAGCGCTACGGCGTTGATGTCTGCCATTGCAGCCCAGACGGCCGGGCCGACGAGGGCGGGGCTGACGTACCCGGCCGAGACGAAGCCGTTCATCAACGAGGAGTTCAAGAAGATCCCATAAGGATTCCCGTCGTTGCCATCCAGGAAATTCAGGATGTCGGCGAGCAATCCCGTCCCCGGAATGGCGTCGAGCGGCGACGCCGCGGCTGGTGATGCAAGTCCTTGCAGACTGTCCGGCACCGCGGACATTAGTTGCGGCAACTCCGATTGCGCGAGGCTGCCCGCGGCGCTGGCGGCGGCTTGGGTGACCGCTTCGGCCTGGTCGGCCTGCCCGCTCGGGTTGGTCGTCTGCGCCGGCTCCGTGAACGGTGTCAGCGTCGCGGCGGCAGCAGAACCGGTCGCATAGCCATACATCGCCGCCGCGTCCTGGGCCCACATCTCGCCGTATGCAGCCTCGGTCGCGGCGATGGCGGGCGTGTTCTGACCAATCAAGTTGGTCGCGACCAGCGCCGCCAATTGAGCCCGGTTAGCCGCCACCACAGGTGGAGGCACCGTCATCGCGAACGCGGACTCAAATGCGCCCGCCGCTGCCGCTGCCTGACGGGCAGTCTGCTCGGCCTGCATTCCCGTGATGGTCATCCACGCCAGATATGGGGTGACTGCGGCCACCATCGATGCCGAGGCCGGGCCCAGCCATTCGTCGCTGGTCAGTGTCGAGATCACCGTCTCGTATGCGTCCGCCGTCGAACGCAGCTCTGCGGCGAGGCTGTCCCAGGCCGTCACAGCAGCCAGCATCGGGGCCGATCCTGGCCCCGAATACATGCGCAAAGAGTTGACTTCCGGTGGTAACGCTCCGAAATCCATTGCCACACCTCCTTTAACCGGCAATGACTGCATTGGCCACGTTGGCCATGAACAGTTCGTGAAGGATCGCCGCTTTGCGGCCCGGACCTTGATAGATTGGGGCGCGCAACGCGAATTGTGTTGCGGCGGGCCTAGATAGCATGGACGTCTCCTCGTCGGGATAGTCCGACCCGGAGTTCGGCCTCGGCCGCTGTGGTGGTGTCGGGGTGTGGCCGAAAGCACCTAGGCAATCACTGCGCAGCGTGTTTCGGGTACTCGGCGCCAATCGATTCAGACGGCGGAAAATTCGCCTTGACCGGATCGGAAAGAAACGATCATCAACTTCGTACAACCACTGTCAATTGGATCGGTCCCGGCCCACCTCCCGTCACGTTTCGGTCACCCGGGAGTGCCGCCGTGTTGCGCAAATTGGGATAACCGTCGACCCGGCAAAATTTGCCAGACTCGGCATCCCGCTCGTCTGAGCTTCGGCACCAAACAGCGTATCCGGCTGCGGCGCTGCCCGAAGCGAGTTAGACACAACCCATACACTTGGCGTGTCGTGCCGGCCCCTGGGCGCCTTCGGCGGTAACCGCCAATCTCTATTTCCGGGCCGATTTCCGTGCAGAAACATCACTGGCGAGCCAGTGTCCGGTGCCCCGGGGCTATCGCGCCCTATGCACGCCAACGCGACTCCCGGAGGTTGCGATGAGCGATAAACGTGACGGTCGTAAATGTCCGGGACATTCGACGGACTGAATCGGGACTACGCGGAGCCGCGGTTAGCTGGCCGAGGCTAGACCAGAATTGTCTAGGTTGTCTTCTTCTCCGCCACTGCAGCGCGGAGTCCTTCGGCGAGATCTTCGGCAGTCAACTCTTTGAATCGGCGCAATTGGGCTTCGCTGAAGTCGGTGAGATCGCTGGCGAGCACTTCGTCGAGAATTGCGTCATCGAGCCGGAAACTGCGATGATCGCGCGCCTTCTCCACCACATTGCGCACGAAACCGGCATTGCCGAGCACATCTATTCCGCGAATCAAATCTCCGTCTTCGGAGTAGGTCTCGTCGCTGTAGAACTTGGTGTAGGACGGTAACAACACCTGGGCCACTTCCTCGGTGATGACGTCCTCGTTCTCCTGGCCCATCAGGCGCGTCAGCGCGATCAGCTCGTCCGGGGTGTAGCTGAAGAACTCGATAACTGTCGAAAAACGCCGCCGCAGACCCTGATTCACCTCGAGCATCTTTTCCATCGCCTTGGCGTAACCCGCGCCGAACACCACTAGCTCGTCACGATGGTTTTCCATATACAGCAGGAGCGTGTTGATAATCGCGTTGCCGTAAGGGTCGCCCTGGGAGTACCCCTTCTCGTGCAGCGTGTGCATCTCGTCGAAGAAAACCGCCCCGCCCAGCGCGCCCTCGAGCATCTCCTCGGTGTTCTTCTCCGCATCCGCCATATAGCGGCCCAACAGCTTGGTTCGGCTGGTCTCCACCACAACCGGCTTGCGCAGCACGGTCAGCCCGCACAACTGCTTACTGAAAGCGCGCGCGACTGACGTCTTGCCGGTTCCCGGGGGCCCCAATAACAGCGTGTGGCGCGAAGTCACCGGGACCGGAAGGCCCATCTTGGCTCGCGCAAGGTTCACCTTGGTCGTGGACTTGATGAGTTTGATTTCTCGCTTGGCTCGTTCCATACCGAGCATCGCGTTCAGCTCGGCGTCGCCTTCGGCCAAGTACTTCGCGGCCATCTCGGCATGGCGAGCGGCCTCCGTCTGTGCGCGGGTCGGCGCACTATCCGGATCCCACGGATCCGTCCGCGCCTCAATTGTTTCCGGGTCGGTTAGCACCAGCCGATAGTTGGGATTGTCCAACGCCTCGCGGGCGGGGGTGAACTTCGCATCGCGTGAATACACGCGGCGAAGCAGCTCTACCGCTTCCTCCTCGCGCCCGACGTGCCGCAGGCACATGCCCTGGGTGTACAAGGCGATGTTTGCCGCGCCGGGTACCCGGTCCCCCTCGATGGCTTCCTGGGCGCGGCGGTATGCCTCTTCGAAGACGCCGAGTGACGCCAGTGCCGTCGTGGCCATTGCCGCGCCCGCGGCTTTCAGCTCGGGGTGACGCCACGGCGTTGCCTCGGGGAATTGCGCGAGCACATCCGGCCAGCGTTTGGTGCGGAAGTACAACACACCCCGGACATAGCTCACCAACTCAGCATCGAACGGATGCTTGGGATCGCTGGAGTCCAGCAGTTCCGCCGCCTCCTGGTAACGCTTAGCCTCGGCGAGGACCGCCGCGTACGCACAGGCGAGCGAGTCCACGCTGGTTACCGCCAGCCGCAGAAACAACCCGTCGGAGACCTCAGGGCGGAACTGCAGATCCGTGACGCCAAGGCGGCGCGTCTCCCAACCGAAGGTCCTTACTGCCGCCCATGCGCCAGCCAGCACGTCGATGCTCTGGTCCCCGGCCAGCACCCGCGCCAGCCAGGCATCGCACATCGCTGGATCCAGGGTGGTAGCGGTGGTGAACATCTGCGAGGCCACCTGCGGATTGTGGCTAGGTTGCAGGCCGTTGACAGAGATTCCCGATGCCAGCAGACCGGCGACCAGTGCGTTACGGGCGTCTTCGGCGGCTGACTGCGCGCGGGTCATTGCCCTGTGGACAAGCTTGTTGCGTGTTCCGGCTCGTGGCTGACTGGCAGCTCGAGTTCGTCATGCTCCCCAAGCCTGCGGCTAGGTACTACCAATTGGGGCCGGGTCGTAGGCGCAGGCACGCTGGCGCGCACAGCGGCCAACTGTCGGCCGGTGAGTCGGTTGAGCCCTGCTGATAGTTCCCTAGGCAAACGGGCTTCACTGTGATAGCGCACCCACGCCGACACCGCAGGCCCCTCCACCCGCATGGTCAACCGCACCGTAAGCACAGTCGCTGCCACTTCCGGGGCGTCGGGCAACCACAACTGCTCCAATGTCTCAGAGCTGATGTCCGCTGGCGTCACCCAAAAACTCGTCACGTATCCATTGAAATGCTTGAGGTGCCGCCAACCCGGGCGACTCCATGTCGGCTCCAAATCCGCAAGCACCGCGTTATCCATCTCGGCCAGCACATCCGCAGTCAACGGCCGGGCTGCACAACTTTGCCCATCCAGATCCTGGGCCAGCCGCTCGGTGGCCGCCACCAACGTCGACGCCAACGAATCGCGGCACACCACGGCAGCCACATTGCGTTGCGGATTCATCCGCAACACCAACCAGGTGCTACGCCGATCGGCGGCGGGCTGATCACCCACCACATCCCACTCCTCAGGCCCCCACTCCTCCAGCGAAGCCGAGGCCTTGGCCGCCTCCGCTGCGCCACGCGCCTGCACCGACACAATGTCGATGCCATCAAGCTGAATGTCGAACTGGCGCAACGTCTCAGCGACTGCGGTCACCGGCAAAACGGCTGCCGTCCCCGTCGCAAAACCAGTCCGATGGCGGTGGCGACCCGACGGATCGCCTTCACCGTCGTCAACAGCGATCACGGTGACCAACTGGCCCCGATACTCACGCACACCTACGGTGTCACGCCCGAAGCGACGCTGGTGGTCGATTGCCGGCGTGCATCCAGCCCCGAGCGCCGCACCCTGGTCAGCCGACCAATCCCATAGCCACGCCGCCACACCCGATGTCACCGTGATCCCGCGATAGGTCACCACCGACAGCAGCGTTACCAGCACCGCGAGGGCCACACCGACCCACCACGCCACATGCTTGTCGCCCTGCCATGATTCCGGGCAATGGCTGGCGGCCAGCAAAATCAGGACGTCGACCAAAAACACCGTCGTAACGCGCGGCCACGACAACGACAACCCAAACCTGCGCTGAGTCTTCATCGCTGCTTCCTTGATCGCCGCATTAATGTCGCCGTACCAAACACCGCGCCGCCTATCAGTAGTGCACCGGTTAATCCACCGGCTGCCACCCACACTGGCACCATGTTGCGATCGGCGGGCGGCTTTGGCAGTACCAGTGGTGCTGATAGCTGCTTTGGCGGCCTGGCGGGGCCTTCGGGCACATCCCATGTCAGTGCCGCCACCGGGTCAACCAAACCGTAGCCGACTTGGTTGTCGACGCCGCGAGCGGGCGCCCTGGCCGTGTGAATCAACCGATTCATAACCTGGTACGCGGATAAGTCGGGGAACTTGGCGCGTACGAGCGCGGCCACGCCGGACACGATCGCAGCCGAGAAGCTGGTGCCCGCCGGAACCAACAACGTGTTGTCCGGGCCGTCAACCGCATTGATCAGACCGTCGTCGCGGGGTGAGAGTCCGACGATGTCGGTTCCGGGTGCGGAGATCGATACCCATGGTCCGGCGATGCTCATTTGACTCATTGGCTGCCCGTTGGAGTCGACTGCTCCGACGGTCAGCACATAGTCGCTGAACCAGGAGGGCGTCACCACCGTGGTGACAGCGTTCCAGTTGCGAGGATCATCGGGCTGCAACGGGTCAAAGATCGGGTTCTGCTTGCAGTCCTTCTTGCTGCTGTCGCCGGCTGCGGCCACGATGAGGGCGTTCTTGTCGACCGCCGCGTAATGAACGGCGGCGCCCAGGACGCGCTGGTCGATGACGTTGCGCGCGCTCATGCATGTCACGTCGGAGATGTTGATCACCGAAGCTCCCATGTTGGCAGCGTGCACGATCGCTCGCGCCATCGTCTGGACGCCGTCGATCTTCGCCGCCGTCTGCGGATCTTCGTCCCCGGTGTAGGGGTCCTTGAGGCCAAAGGCCTGGCTTGACTGGCGAATTGAGATCACCTCAACGTCCGGTGCGATTCCGCTGAAAGCGTCCGGGGCTGGTGCCGCGGATGCAGCCGGCGGTGGAGGCGGTGGCGGTGCGGGTGTCGAGGTGGTCGACGGGGCGAGCGGGTGCGGGGCCAGCGGGTGTGGATTGTCGACCGAAATCACGTGCCCGCCACCGGAATAGCCGGGAATGGTCACGGTGCCGCCGCCGTGGTTCGCGGCCGGCGCCTGACCAGGTCCTGGCGGTGGCCCGGGTGGAGCCCCTTCCTGCGGCGACGGCGGCGGAGCCGGAATCACCGTCACCGTCGGGCCGGGTACCGGCGACAGTGTCACCGTCTGCGGCGGTGGTGGCTTTTCTGTGGTGGGCACGGTCACCGGCCGACGTGGCGCAGCCGGCGGCGCTACTGCCCCGTTGGCGGGAGCCGCGGCGATCATCGACGCGACGATGGTTCCGTGTGCGTCGCAGTCGGACAGGCCGTCACCACCCGCCATCACGTAGTCGCCGCCCGGGATCAAGTGCGGCAGTCGTGGGTGTGGTGTCACACCGGTATCAATGACGGCGACCTTAACCCCACCGCCACGTCCGAATTGCCATGCCTCTGTCAAGTTCAGCATGTCCATGTATTTCGGCTGCAACCGGAAATCCGTGCCTGGTATCACCCCGACCTCGGTGCAGTAGGAGTTTTGCTTCATCGGCGCCACTGGTCCGGGTGGACCGTCAGGCGGCAACGCGCCCGGATCAATCGTCGGCGGCGAGATGGCATACGCCGGCGGGAGGCCGGCTAACGCACCCGAGGCAAGCAGAATCGCGGCGACGGTCGCGGTGCTTGCGCGACCACGCCACGACTTGCTGCTATCTGTACCTAATCGCTGCATAGACATTCATCAACCACAATGCCAGCGGGAAGATCGGCATCAGGCAGAGATATTCAATCCATTCCACAAACTTGCGGAACAGCGGGCTGTAGATGGTGTTGGGCACCACAGCCGCGGCTGTCAACCCCGCCGCGGGCAGCAGCACCAGGATCGCCGCCGCGATCGACACGGACAGCGGCGAGTGCAGCCCGGCCGCGTACCGCACGCACACCGCGGCGACGATGATCACGGCGGTCGAGGCCAAGGTGATCGCCTGCCAACGGTCGACGTAGGAGCGACCACGCAGCAGCAGGAAACCTGCGGTGAACCCGGTCAGGATCAGCGGCAGCCAGCGTTCGTGGGTGTGTGGATTGCACAACGCGGTCGCACACACAGTCACGAGGACGCCGAGTCCCACCAACAAGCCGCTCAAAAACGACCGGGCGCGCCCTGCTTGCAGCAGCACATCCCGCACCGACGCCGGTCCTTCCAGAGTCGGCGGACCGCCGTCCGACACCACCACAGTCGTCGGCAGATCGGGGCGGGCCTCGAAAACCCATCGGCTCGTGGCGGACGGGAACACCGGCAGCCGGATGCCGGCCCGTCGTCGGGACAGCGCCGGCGCCGCGTGGTAGAAAAACACGCAGGCCCGCAGCACACAGGACAGCAAGGTCACCGCACTGGTCGCTGCGACCATTCGCGACAGGCTCGCAAGCGTTGTCAGCGCGCTGATGGTGATGACCGCGGTGTAGATCCCCAGTCGGCGACCGGTAAACCGCAGCGCCAGCGCGGCGGCGACGGTGAGGACCCCAAATCCGAGCACAGCTTGCGGGGACCCGACCGGACCTGGCGGTGCCGCGGCGGCCGCAACCGTCACCGGCACGATCCCGCTCATCAGCATGACGTCGGCAACGCGCCGATCCGCGTCCGTCTTGGCGCGCATCAACAGCAACATAGCCACTACCAACACGAGCACGCCGATCACCGCGGTGAAGATGGTTGTCAACCACGTGTTGTGGTGCCAGCGCCACCAGGCCAGCACGCCGGATGCCAGCACAACCCCAGTCGCCACCATCGCCGCACCGACCTGGACTGCGACGATGGGGTCGATTGCGGCGAATCGCTTGCTGAGGTTGGACGACACTGCAGTGGAGATGTGCTCGATGACCTGCGAGCGGTGTTCGGTGTCGGCAATAAACCGAATCCACAGTCGGTCGCCGTCGTAGACGTCTTGTTCCGTAAGCGACTGGGTGGCGCGCAGCGGCGTGCCGTCAACGAGACACAGTGCCCATCGGCCGCGCCCAGTGGCTTCCAATGGAGTCTCACCGAGTTCCCGGAGTCGGCTGTTGACAACCTTCAACAGTGGCTCGGTCATCACTGAAACCGGAGCGTTGGCGTCCAACAGCACACCGACCTGGACACCCTCACCGGCCATGATGCCGATTACAACGGCTCGCGGCGACGAGACGCCCTCGACATCGGCCTGTGGCGCATCAGCTACTGCAGTCATCGTCCTGCTCCCCCTGCCATGGCGAATGTGTTGCGGTGTGTTCTCGGCGGCACGTGGGGCTCTTTCGGTGTGCGCACCGAGACGCCCAAGATGTCAAAGCCCTCTGGGAGTAGCGGCTCGACTGACTCCGATTTCATTTGCCTCGCCTCGCGACTATTAATTGCGGTTGACCTTGCTTTTCAGTTATTGCAGCCGGTTCTAGAGCAGTATGTCGTGTTCGCATCCAACTCGCACTCTATGTTCAAAACTGTTGTTGCACTGCGTGTTTGGTAACGGTGTTGTTAAACTCTGCTGTGCGTTTTCCACTCGCCGTACGGCAATGTGTCCAAAACCGTCTTTACCCCCACTTGCACTAGCTGCGGGGTAGCCGGGCAAATCGCGAGCCACGCCTCGCCGGACCCCGCGGTCCGCGCCTGCTGATACAGCGCGATGCGCCCACCGGATCCGTCCTTCAGCGACAACACCGAGGCGCTGGGCCCCTTCGCGTCGTCACGGTATTGCCGCGCGTACACCGCGACCTCGGCCGCGGGATCCGAAAGGGCCTGCCCCAGAGCGGCCACTGTGGAAGCGCTGATGCCCATTCGCCGTAGGTCTCCGCCGGAGAAGACGTTAAAACCGGATTCCTGCCACGACTTCGTTGCCTCCAACATCTCCTCCAGTGGGACGTTGACCGCATTGATCGCCGCCGGGTCCGCATGGTGGATGGACTCCAAGCCGTCAATCACCAGCGCGGCGATCGAGGCGCTGTCGGTGACCGAAACGTCGTCGACGGTGATGTCGTTGCCAACGCGGACCGCCGACACCCAGTGCTGGCCGCGGCGCGCTAACACCACGCGGAACTCGTTGTCGGGAATGTCACGCGAACCGGGCGGCTGGTTCTCGTCGTCGACAACGCCGTAGAGCAACTTGCCCCGGGACAGCAGTGCGACGACCTCGAGGTCAGGCGCGGCGAGCACCTTCATCCGAGCGGCCACCTGCTCGTTGACGGTGTCGTTGACGACGATGCCCTGCTCGCGCATGACCGCCATCCCCGGATGCTCGTTCAACCAGTCGTTGTTGTCGGTAGATACGTACGGCCGGCACCGCAGCTCCGGCGCGACGTGCCGGATATCCAGCAGCGCCTGGAGCATCCAGAAGCCGTCGACGTTGACGGTGATATCGGTGCGGGTACTTTGTTGGTCCATCCCTAGCCTCAGAGGTCCTCAGTCGTTCGCGTCCCAGTTGACTGCAGGACACGGCAGCACACCGGCTGGTGGTGTGCTGCCGCGCCTGAAGTTCGGTATTAGGCCCAGCTGGAGCCGACGGCGCTGTCTGTTTGCGCCATGTTGCTGCCGGCGGTCTGAACCTTCTGGCCGTGAGCGTTGGCCTGCTCGTAGATCACCTGGAAGTTGCGGCCCAATTGGGTGATGAACTCCTGGCACGCCACCGAACCGGCACCGCCCCAGAAATCCCCGGCAGCCAGCACATCGCGAACGATGGCCTGGTGCTCGGCTTCCAGGTTTGCGGCCTGTGCGCGGATGAGAGCGCCATGGGCGTCCACATCCCCGAACTGGTAATTAATGGTCATATTGGTGTTCTCCTAATGTGAGGAAGCGTACGCAGCTGTGGCTCTGGTCGCTAGCTGCTGAGGATCTGCTGGGATGCCTGCTCTTGCTGCTCGTAGTTGTTAGCATCGCGGATCAGGCCGTCGCGCACGCCGTGCAGCATGTTGACGATGTTCCGGAAAGCGGTGTTCATCTGGCCCATGGTGTCCAACGAGGTTGCCTCGGCAAGACCGCTCCAGCCAGCGCCGGAAATGTTCTGCGAGGACGCCCACATCCGGCGGGCCTCGTCTTCGACGGTCTGGGCGTGCACCTCAAAACGGCCCGCCATGTCCCGCATCGCGTGCGGGTCAGTCATAAAGCGCGTGGTCACTCGATTGTCTCCTTTAGTACTTGGTTATTTGCTGCCTAGATCATCTGTTGTTGTGGACCTGGCCGGGTTCGGCTATGCCACGGCACAACCGCCGACCCGAACTACGGATGACCCCCTTCCGTCACTCCGCGGCCGCCGGTTTGCATCCCGTCGATGTGGACGTAGCAGCCAAACCACGGCGTAGGTCCTCGCCAATTCGTCCCAGCCGTGAACTGTCAGCCCGGTCAGCCGGCAGCAGCTGCATTGGCGGCTTCGGTGGCCGCGTACGAGCCGGAACTGGTTGCCAGAGTGTTAACGAACATCTCGTGAATCGCCGCGGCCTGAGCACTGACTGCCTGATACATCTGCGCGTGCGCGGCGAACTGAGCCGCGGTTAGCGCCGACACCTCGTCGGCGGCCGCTGGCACTACCCCGGTGGTCGGAGCCGCCGCTGCAGCGTTTTGGGCATTCATCGCCGAGCCGATACCCTGCAGGTTTCCGGCCGCCGCAGCCAATGCTTCCGGCTGTGTGGTCACGAACGACATGCTGTTTTCCTCTCTTGAATCATCCCCAGCAACCGCTCTCTGCACGAGAGTAGATGACTAGGCCGCACCAGGTCGCTTTCGACGTCCCCTGTTTGCATTTGTTCACCCAGCGGCACGACGAATTCACCTGCTGTAACGACACAGTAACAGCGTCTGACCTGGTTGGTGGCCCTCTCGGAGCAGTTCACGCCGAGCGAGTGCACAGATCGCCGGTTTCGGCCCATAACAGCGGGCTCAGCAACACATTTGTGGGCTATCGAGGTGTCCGGCGATAAAATCTCGCCGGCAGTTAAGCCCCGTCCTTAGCTACTGAGGTGCGTGCAACCGCTATCCGGCAAACGGTGGTCGGGGCATGACGGTCGGGCGGAATCCGTATCGGGGACCAGAACCGCCCATCCCGGATCCAGCACCGGCCAGGGGCATGCCGCCCAGCAGATTTCCGGATCCCCCGGCCTCGGGGACGCCGTTGACCGTGCTGATCGGCACCGGCGCAGTTCCCGAGCTTAGCCCCGGACCAGTTGCCGCCGCCCACGATGGCGGAACCGACAATCGGCCAAGCGAGGCGGCATCACCCAAACCCGCCGTGACCTGTCCGCCGCCCAGCAGCCCTCCCAAGCCGGACAGGCCTTTGGCCGCATCGCCAGCGGCCGCCGCCGCCGCGGGGGCCGCCGCCGCGGGAAGCAACCCCAACGTCTTGGCCGACTGCACGAAGTTGTTACCCATACCGATGCTGAAATAAGGAAGACCCTCGGTGTTGTAGAGGAAGCTCGCGTAGGGCTGCAAGTCGGTCAACAGGGCCGAAATCGACGTCGGGAACGTGCTCGTCCCGAATAGCAGCTGCCACAGCCAGGACCAGGGTGAATCCGACGAAGCGAAGTGGACCAACGCCGACGAGATTGGCGAGGTAAGGCCTTGGAGCACCGTAGGACCCCCCGAGATCAGCTGGGACAGGGTTGACTGGGCCGTGCCCGCCGAGGTCGCCACAGCCTCGCTGACGGCCCCCGCCTGCAGGGCCGAGGCGGCCGGGCTCGTGGTCTGCGGCGGCGCGGTGAACGGGGTGACTGCCGACGCGGAAGCCGAGGAGCCGGCGTATCCGTACATCGCGGCGGCGTCCTGGGCCCACATCTCGCCGTACTGAGCCTCGGTAGCGGCAATAGCCGAGGTGTTTTGGCCAAAGACATTCGCCGCGATCAAACGTGCCAGCTGGGCGCGGTTGGCCGCGATCAGCGGCGGAGGCACCACCGCGGCAAATGCCGCCTCAAAAGCCGCCGCCGCCGCCCTCGCTTGCGTAGCCGCTTCCTCGGCCTTAACCGCCGCCGCGTTCAGCCACGCAACAAATGGCGCAACCGCGTCGGCCATCAGTGCCGATGCCGGTCCCAGCCACTCGTCGCTGCTGAGCGCAGTGATTACCGTGTCATAGCCGGTGGCCACCGAGCCAAGCTCGACCGCCAGCCCATTCCACGCCGACGCCGCGGCCACCAAGTGCGCCGATCCCGGACCCGCATACATACGTCCGGAATTGACCTCTGGCGGCAATGCTCCAAAGTCCATCGCGCTAGTCCTCTTCACTGAATTTGCTGCACATCGTCGTTACCCAGCTGACGGCGGACGCGCCATGACGCTGTAGCGGAACCCGTAGCGGTGCACATAGGAGTCGCCAGCATGCCGGCTGGCCCCTGTCAGCGGTATGCCCCGAAGCAAGCCGTCGACTGCGCCACCCTTGCCGTGCCCTGCGATGCTGGTCAGCGGCGCCTCGGTGTCCGTCGGGTGCATCGCCGTGTTGCTGGTCCAACGCGGCGGTGTCGACAAACCCCCGACCGAGTTTGCGTTGCCCAAAGCTCCCGATACCGGATTGGGATCAAGTGGGTGCGCCAACGGATACGCCATGCCAGGCGCGACCGAACTGCCGGTCGCGGTGCCCGGTATTTGGGCCAGGCTCGCTCCGAAAGTTGGTCCCCACGAGTCAGCAACCGACGACCCGGCATCACCCCCACCAGTGGCAGGACTGCCCGGGATCAGCGTCTGT
The DNA here is from genome assembly GCF_900232995.1 of Mycobacterium simulans. Taxonomy (GTDB): domain Bacteria; phylum Actinomycetota; class Actinomycetes; order Mycobacteriales; family Mycobacteriaceae; genus Mycobacterium; species Mycobacterium simulans. Next base: position 32,652 of record NZ_OCVX01000007.1, on the reverse strand, counting down.
GTCAGCGAGACAACCACCTGCCCGATCCCCAACGTGTAGTACGGCAGCCCTACCAGGAGACGAACCAACGCGGTTCGTTCAGCGGGTGAGATATTGCTGAGCTGGGCCAGCAGCCATGTCCAGATAGAGGACAACGAAGCAACTGACGACGAGCCCGGTAGCAGTGCTTGGGGCAGTGCGGATCCGGACAACAGGCCAGCGTCGGTCACCCCGCTGATCCCGGACGACGTTGCCGCGGCCTCGGCGACCGCCGCTGCCTGCCCGGCCAATCCGGCCGGGTTGGTGGTCATCGCCGGCGCACTGAAGGGAGTCAACTGCGACGCGGTTGCCGACGAGGTCGCATAGGCGTACATGGCGGCGGCGTCCTGGGCCCACATCTCGGCGTACACGGCCTCGGCGACCGCGATCGCCGGAGTGTTCTGGCCAAAGAAGTTGGTCGCGATCAACGACGTCAACCACGCCCGGTTGGCTGCGATCACTGGCGGGGGCACGGTCAGCGCAAACGCGGTCTCGTAGGCCGCCGCCGCTGCCCAAGCCTGACTAGCTGCGCGCTCCGCCTTGGCAGCTGTGTCGCCGAGCCAGGTCACAAATGGTCTGATCGCGGTTGTCATCGCCACTGACGCCGGACCGACCCAGCCCGAACGTGTCAGCTCCGCCAGCACTAACCCGTAGCCGGCTGCTGCAACGGCCAAATCCGAAGCCAGCTCGTCCCAGGCCGCCGCCGCGGCCAGCATCGACGCGGCACCCGGACCGCAATACATCCGACCAGAGTTCACCTCTGGGGGCAGTGCCCCATAATCCATCAGCATTGTCGGTAGACCGCCGGATGCTCAGCCGGCGGCGACCGGGCTGGCAACTGCGGCAACGCAGTGAACCATCCCCGTCGGGTTCGGCAAGTTGCCCGCAGGCGTCGCCAGCGACGTCAGTACGAACGGCATCTCGCACTCCCGGTTTGAGTTTCAGCGATCATTAGCAGGTCGCTTCTCTGGGAGGCTAGATCGAACAGCCGCGTGCTGCCTTTCGGTGCGTCGACGTCGACCGGTGATGAACTACCGACTCACGGGCGTGCCGCACACGGACCAGATGCGATGCGTGACCGGGCGGCGGACGCCCAATTCCCATCTCCGACTTGCACAAATACACCCACGAACGCGGCCTGGGAAGACTGCACCGCGAGCACGCCACCGGCCGCGCGGTGGTTATGCGTTGTCTATAGAAACTATGTCCGACGAATAAAAATCATAAGGCAATCAAATTCATCGGCATTCGGTGTTTATTGCGCAGCACGCGTGACGACAAAGCCGGGCGCCGAATCTTGGCGGCCCGGTTCCGTCGTTGCGGGTCAGTGCGATCGTGCGTTATCCGGCGAACGGTGGTCGGGCCATAACGGTGGGGCGGACCCCGTCCCGCGGGCCCGCGCCGGCCGCGCCGCCCCCCGCACCCGCCAGCGGCATGCCGCCCAGCAGGTTGCCGGCCCCGGCTTCGGGGGCGGCGCTGATGGTGCTCACCGGCAGTGGAGCGGCACCCGGGTTCATCGCCCCGGGCAGCGGTCCGCTCCAGACCGGCGGTACCGACAGCTTCCCGATCGAAGGTGCGTTGCCCAGGCCCGCAGATACCGGACCCCCGCCGCCGAGTAGCCCGCCGAGCCCGGGTAGGCCCTTGGCGGCATTGCCGGCCGCCCCGGCCGCAGCCGCCGGCGCCGCCCCGATCAACCCCAGCGTCTTGGCCGACTGAACAAAGTTGTTGCCCATACCGATGCTGAAGTAAGGCAGACCCTCGGTGTTGTAGAAGAAGCTTGCGTAGGGCTGAAGTGCGTTGAGCAGCCCCGAAATCGAGGTTGGGAATGTGGACGACCCGAACAGAATTTGCCACAGCCACGACAAGGGGTCGGCCGCAGCGGCCGGGGCCGCACTAGTGAGAGGCGACGCCAGGCTTCCCAGCGCCGACGGCAGCGCGGACAGCACGTGATTCAGCGACTCTTGTGCCGAGCCGGCCGCGGTGCCAGTTGCCGCAGCGACCGCGGCACCCTGAGTGCCCTGAGCGGCCGGGTTGGCAATCTGCGGTGGCGCGGCAAACGGCGTGACCGACGCGGCGGAGGCAGAGGTACCGGCGTAGCTGTACATCGCTGCCGCGTCTTGGGCCCACATCTCACCGTACTGGGCCTCCGTTGCCGCAATCGCCGACGTGTTTTGACCAAAAACATTGGTGGCGATCAATTGCGCCAACTGGGCTCGGTTGGCCGCAATCAGCGGCGGAGGCACCATCGCAGCAAACGCCGCCTCGTAGGCCGCCGCGGCCGCCCTGGCCTGAGTGGCCGCCTGTTCGGCTTGTGCCGCAGCCGCGCTCATCCACGCCACATAGGGCATGACCGCCTCGGCCATCGCCGCCGAGGCTGGACCCATCCACTCTTCGCTGCTGAGCTGAACGATCACTTTGTCATAACCGAGGGCCGCCGAACCCAGCTCTGTAGCCAGCCCATTCCAGGCCGCCGCGGCCGCGACCATCGGCGCCGACCCCGGGCCCGAATACATTCGCCCGGAATTAATCTCTGGCGGTAGCGCTCCAAAATCCATGGCAGTAACCCCTTTTAGAACGCCTTTTAGCCGGCGGCGGCGGCATTGGCGGCCTCAGTGGCCGCATACGACCCGGAGCTGATGCCCAAGGTGTTGACAAACATCTCGTGAATTGCCTGAGCCTGAGCGCTGACGGCCTGATACATCTGCGCATGTGCGGCGAACTGAGCCGCCGTCAGCGCCGATACCTCATCGGCCGCCGCCGGAACGACGCCCGTCGTCGGGGCCGCCGCAGCCGCATTCTGGGAACTCAGCGCCGAGCCGATCCCCTGCAACGTGCCGGCCGCCGCGGCCAGCGCTTCTGGCTGTGTGGTCACAAACGACATGCGATCTCCTCCTCAATAACCTTCGGGCCAAAAAGACCGTCGGGAACTTGATTACTAATGACGCTAATTGGATTGGATTTAGCAGCGCTCCACCGCTGCCAACTATTCATTCCCGGACAACTATTGTTCATCCGCCAGCCACTTTCTCTTCTGTCTCTCCTCGGCCTGTCACTGCGTTCATGGCGTTATCCGGCTGACGGCGTGCGGGTCAGAACGCTGTAGCGGAACCCATATCGGTTGCTGAAGCCGCCGGCGCTACGGCGGCCAATGCCGGACCCCAGCGGCATTCCCCGGAGCAGACCCCCGGTTCCATTTGGCGAAGACTGACTGACTATGTTGCTGCTCATCGTCGCCGCGGCGGCACGTTCGGCCGCGGCAGTCGAATTGACCCAGCTCTGTGGGACCGACAACGCTCCGACCTTGTTGGCCGAAGCCAAGGTCGCCGAAGCATGCCCACCACCGAGCCCGAGGCCGGCGAATTGGGGCGTCGGGTACCAGGCGCCGCCCGAACCGGCCGTCGTGCCCCCGGGACCGAACGTCAACTGTTGCCCGATCGATGCAAAAAACTGCGACATGCCCATCGCGAAATACGAAAGACCCGCTAAACGGACTGCCGCAGTTCGGTTAGCGGGGTTAAGCGAACCCAGGAGCTGCACAATCCACCAGTCGTTAGGATTGGGCCAACTCGCCAACGCGGACGACGAAAGCTGCTGCAGCAGGTCCGGTATCGCGGCAGAGGTGATCAGCGAATCCGCCGACGATAACGCCGGCGCGGAAGTCGCTGACGGAGTGGCGGCCGCTTCGGCGACGGCCATCGACTGTGCGGCAACCCCGGCGGGATCGGTGGTGTTCGCGGGCTCGGTGAACGGAGTCAACTGTGATGCGGTTGCCGAGGAGGCCGCGTAGCCGTACATGGCGGTGGCATCCTGGGCCCACATCTCGGCATACTGCGCCTCGGCGGCCGCGATCGCCGGTGTGTTCTGGCCGAAGAAGTTCGTTGCGATCAGCGTCATCAACAGCACCCGGTTGGCTGTGACGACCGGCGGGGGCACCGTCATCACAAACGCCGCCTCATAGGCCGCTGCGGCAGCCCGTGCCTGCAAGGCCGCGTCTTCGGCCTGCGCCGCGGCACCGCTAAGCCACGCGACGTACGTTGTGGCCGCTCCCACCATCGCCATTGATGCCGCACCGACCCACGGCGAGCTGCTGAGCTCAGAAACCACCGAGTCGTATCCGGCCGCTGCCCAAGCCAATTCGGCAGCCAGCTCATCCCAGGCTGCCGCGGCGGCGAGCATAGATCCCGATCCCGGGCCTGCGTACATGCGGCCCGAGTTGATCTCCGGCGGTAATACCCCGAAGTCCAAAACCACTCCTCCTCAGCCGACCGCGATCGCCTTAGCGACCTTGGGTAGCGTTGGTATCGTCTGCGGTCGGCGCCGTGGGCGCGAACTCGTCCATCGCTGCGAACGTTTTTAAGTCAGTGGTCCGTTGTCGACGGACCGGCCGATAGGTTCAGGCATTCATCGTTGAGCCAAAATCGGGGTCAACTACGCGACCTCCCCGATATCCGGTCACCACCGAAACGCGGTCTTAGCCAGAAAAATCGCGCAGTTTAACATCGGCAATCAACAGTTGCTTCGTTGCGGAACCGTTGCATATCAAACACATTAGATTGCCAAACCGACATCCTGAGCCGCGGACGCCAACTATTCATTCCCTACAAACCAGTGTTCAGCTGCTGTTAATTAAGCATTGCTTGAAGATTCATATTGGATTGCGCCACCAGGGGAAACGTGACACCGTCACTCGGTGGAGGTCGGAACCGCGCTCTGGTCGATTGCAAATAAGTTATGAGCTTTCGATGAGTTGCGCTCAGCGCAGCCGGGACCACGATCGCATCAGTCGACTTCGAGAATAAGTGCCATTTCAGGGCAGGCCGCCACGCCGTCTCTAGTCAACTGCTCGTCCTGGGGCCGGACCTCTCGCTCCTGAAGGATCGAGTAGCCCGAATCGTCGATCGGGAACAGATCGGGATCCACCGCGTAGCACTGGGCGTGTCCTACGCATCTCGACTGTTCCAGACGAACCTTCACGGGTTTCCTCCTGACCGCTCCGGGCCCGCGCCGGATCGGTCAGACGTAGATTAGCCGGTCGGCACGGCAGCACACCTGGTGGTGGATGTGCCTAACCGCCGAGTGGTGGCTGTCCTGCTGTACGTGCAATATTGGCTGTGCCATCAGCCTTGGCTGCGTCGGCTACCGCCAACCAAGAGGACGGACAAGCGAAAGACCATGAGCACTCCCGACGCCGGCCAAGGCTCGTTTTACCTGCCGCGCCTTGAGTATTCGACATTACCGATGACCGCCGACAGAGGTCTCGGGTGGAAGATCCTCCGCGATGCCGGGCCGGTGGTGTTCATGAACGGCTGGTACTACCTGACCCGCCGTGAGGATGTGCTTTCGGCGCTGCGCAATACGAAGGTTTTCTCTTCGAAGGAAGCGCTCCAACCGCCGGGGAATCCGTTGCCCGTGGTGCCGCTGGCGTTCGACCCGCCGGAGCACACTCGCTACCGCAGGATCCTGCAACCGTACTTCAGCCCGGCGGCGTTGGCCAAAGTCCGACCGGTGCTGCTGGAACATACGGTCGCCCTGATCGACGCCATCGCCACCCGTGGTGAGTGTGAGGCCATGGCAGACCTCGCGAATCTGTTCCCGTTTCAGCTCTTTCTGGTTCTCTACGGGCTGCCGCTGGAGGATCGCGACCGCCTGATTGGCTGGAAAGACGCTGTCATCGCCACATCGGACAAGCCCTATCCGACCGATGCCGACATCGCGGCATCGCGCCAGCTCTTCGAATACCTCGGACAAGCGATCACCGAACGCAAACAAAACCCGGGTCCGGACGTCTTGTCGCAAGTGCTCATCGGCGAGGACCCGCTGAGCGAGATCGAAGTGTTGGGCCTGAGTCACCTCTTGATACTCGCAGGGCTAGACACGGTGACCGCCGCGGTGGGTTTCTGTTTGCTTGAACTTGCGCGCCGACCGCAGCTTCGCACCATGCTTCGAGACGATCCCAAGCAGATCAGGGTTTTCATCGAAGAGATCGTGCGCCTCGAGCCGTCGGCGCCGGTGGCCCCCCGGATTACCACGCAGATTGTCAACGTCGGTGGCATGACCCTGCCCGCAGGGTCACCCGTGCGATTATGCATGGCCGCGATAAACCGCGACGGCACCGACGAGGTATCCACCGATGACTTGGTGATGGACGGAAAGGTGCACCGCCACTGGGGGTTTGGCGGCGGACCGCACCGATGCCTGGGTTCTCACCTGGCGCGCTTAGAGCTCACCCTCGTTGTCGGCGAATGGCTGAAGCGAATCCCCGAGTTCGAACTGGCTCCGGGGTACACACCCGAGATCCGTTTCCCGTCAAAGTCGTTCGCGCTCAAGGCGTTGCCCCTGCGCTGGAGCTGAGCCCGGCGCCGCGCCCTTGCCGGTGGCGGATTACCGGCGCACCTCGGTTGCTGCCACCTGTACGAACACACCGGTGTCCTCTGCCATCAGCAGACCACGACCGCGGGGCAGCGGACCGCCCTTCATCTTGCCGCGGATGAAGCCCTCATCGGGATCGGCGTCCATCACCAGCAACGGCGCATTGGCCTGATGCAGCGCCCGCAGCATCGGGTCGCTGCCGGCTGATGACCAGCCACCGAAGGTACGGGTGACGATCACATGCAAGCCCACATCGGCGGCTCTGTTCACAAACGGAACTGCCTTGTGCAGCGGCGAATCAAAGCCGGGTGGCAGCTGCTGGATGTCGTCGACGATCAGGAAGATCTCCGGACCGCTCCACCACGACCGCGACAACAGCTCTTCGGCGGACAGACCCGGCGGTGGCTCACGGCCGGCCAAGGCAGCGGATAGCTCACCCATCATCGCAACGACGCCGTCGAGGTTGTAGGCGAACTTCTCGACATAGTCCGAACCCAGGGCGGTCAGCAGCTGCCGACGCGGATCGACCAGCCATACCTGTGCAGAGGGCCGCCCCGGCGGAGGCTGCGGTGCGCTGGTGGCGCCCGGCGCATACAACCGTCCGATTTCGGACATGATGGTGGCCAGCGTCGTGGTACGCCCACACTCGCGTCGGCCCGTCACCATCAAGTGCGAGTTCTCGGCGAAGTTGAGGTAAACCGGCTGCAAATCCAATTCCGATATCGCCCAGGCGATTCCGCCCGCGCCAACATTTTGACGGGTGTCGCGCGCGGCCAGTTCGCGCACTTGCTCCACGCCGAACCTGGCCGGCAGCCGACGCACCGGCGGTGCCTGTGCGCTCGTGAGCCGGCTGACCGCGGCAACCACGCTGTCGCATTCGAAGACATTGTCGGCCGTGCTGGCCAGCGCCGGGCGGGCGACGAGGGTGTGCAAACCAGCCTGCGGGTCGCTGTCGAGCCGGACGTAGTTAACCGCAACCATGCCGCGGCCCGGCTTGACCGGAACGTCCTTGGCGAACCTGGAACGAACCAGCTTGGCGTCCTCGACTGCAGCCAGGCGCAGCTCGACACGCGAACCGAAGCCGCTACGCACCGGTGGCCGCAGCTCGGATTCACGATCGGCGGTGACCACCACGTGGACGCCGAACGAGGGGCCCTGGTTGATGATCACGTTGACCTGCTCGATCAACACCTCGTTTTCCTCGGCCAGCGCCCGGTAGTTGTCGATCACCAGGTAGACGTCGCCGAACCCGTCGTTGGGCACCGGCCCGGCCTCCCCGCCGAACTTGCGGCGGCGGAACATCTCCATCGACGCGATGCCGTATTCGAGGAAGCTGCGCTTGCGCTCGCGCACCAGCGCCAACAGCTCGGCTACCGTCCGGCGGACACCGTACGGATCCGTGGGACCTGCCACCTCGCCCACGTGGGGCAATTGGGCCACCGTGGTCAATGCGGTGCTGCTGTATGCCAAGCAGTAGAACTGGACCTGCTCTGGAGTGTGGGTCAAGGCAGCCGAACAGATCAATGTCTGCAGCGCCGTCGTCTTGCCCGAACCGCCGGCGCCCAGAATCAGAACGTTGGCACCAGGCCCGGAGGTGTCGACCGTCCACGGCGGCTGGTCATGCTTGAACGGACGGTCGATGATCCCGATCGGGAACACCAGATCCCTGGCCGTGCCGTAGTCCTTTTGCCACTGGCGTCCGAGGAACCGGTTCACTAATTCGTCGATGGCGACGGGCTGGGTGAGGGGGGGTTGCCAGAGCCGGTACGGCTCGAACTTGATCTTGCGCAGCTGATCGATGATCACCGTCCCGACCTTCGGTGTCCTGATCGCTTCCTCTTCCTCGTCTAGGTCCTCGTCCACATCGAGAACCTCGCCATTCGTGAACGAGGCCACCGGTTCGACCTCGGGGCCACCCACACTCACCTCGAGCGGGGTGAAATCGTTGGTAAACAGTTGCGGGCGCACGTAATCGATGCTGTGCACGAATACGGGCTGTCCCTCGCCGTCAATTGGGGGGGCGGGGAAGTAGTCCCGCCACAGGAACTCGGCCTGGAACCGGATGATGTCCTCAAGACTCTTCCGGAAGTAGCCCAGACCGGCCTGAGCCGGCAGGTTCACCGCATTGGGGACGCCGGCCGCCTGCGCCGCGCCGGCGGTGCGCGCCTTCAGCACCAGACGGTAACCCATGTTCTCCATGAGCTTTTCGGCTCGGCTCTCAATGGTCTGGGAGGCCATCATCAGGTGGATCCAATAGGCACGGCCCTGCCTGCCGATCGAGTCGAGGACATCGACGGCCGTCGGCATGATCCGGAACCATTCGTAGAACTCATCGATGACCACCACCAGCATCGGCAGCGGCGCCATGTCCTGGCCGCGTGCCCGCATCCTGGCCCGCACCGAGTTGTACTCCTTGGCGTCGTCGACGCCCGCGCTGTCGCAGATCGCCTTGCGGCGCGCGATCTCGCCCCACAGCGCGTCCAGGAAGCGCTCCATGAGCGCCTGGTCTTCTTCAAGGTCGGTGATGATGCGCGACACGTGCGGCACCCCGGCGAACGGCTTCACCGCCGAACCACCCTTGAGGTCAGCCAGAACGAACTGCAACTCTTCGGGCGGGTGGCTCAGCATCAGCGATTCGATCACGGTCCGCACGAGTGTCGACTTGCCGGAACCGGTGGTTCCCGACATGACCCCGTGAGGGCCGTCGCCGCCTTCATCAAGCGACTTCATGTCCAAGAACAGCAGCTCGCCGTTATCGGATCGATTGCCGAAGGGTGCCCGCAACCGGGACCGGCCCATGGTGTCGGTGCGGCTGCCCCACAACGCGTCGAAGTCGATGTCCGCGGGATCGTCAATCCCGTAGTAGGCCAAAATGTCTCGGGCGCCAATGTGGGCGACCCGCTGGCCGATCTCTTCGTAAGCCTCGGCGAGCCGCCACTGCGCCAGCTTCTGGGCAAACTCCTCCGCCTCGGCGATGCTGAGTCGGTCGGCGAGGGCGAAGAACCAAGCCTTGTCGTCGATCACCATCCAGGTGTCGCGGTCGCGGGGCAAGGCTTCGATCACGCCAACCTCGTCGAACTGCAATCTCCGCTCAGGGACATCTGTCCACATCGAAGAACCGGTCAGGTCGAAGAACGTCACCCCGTCGACGCCCTCCGCGCTGATCACGTACTCCCATTGGGGGTCCTCGACGTCCGCGATGATCACGGTGTGGGGTGTCGGGGTCTGCGCCGAAGAACTAGCGTGCCGCGGCGTGAAAGACCCACGGCCGGCGAATAACTCGGCTTGCTCAGCCGCGAACTCGCGCACCGAGCTGTAGACCATCCGCGCATTCCCCGCCGCATCATGGCGCCGCGAATCGCCGAAGTGCGGAAGCCATTTCACCCAGTCCCATTCCTGCAGATCGGAACTGACAACGATCATCTGGACATGGTCAGGCCCGTGGGAGAACGTCAGCTGGCAGATGATTGCCCGCATCAATCCCAGTACCTGCTCGCGCGTTCCGTCCAGCGCGTACCAGGGCTCAACCAGCAGGGAAACCATCTTGGGCAGGTTGTAGACGACGCTTTGATAGCGCCCAAATTCCTGCAGGGCTTTGCCCGTTACCGGCTCCAGCTCGATATCGGTGGGCATGTTTTGGGGTTCACCCCAGGTCACCTCGGGGCGCGTCATTCCAACGCCGACCCGGACCACTCCGAAGTTGAGGTCCTTGCCGTCGGGCTTGCGCTCCCACATCCGCGACGATCCCACTGCTGCCGCCAGCGAGGTGGGCGCCGGGTGGAACCACCGGTAATTGGCGTCCATGCTGTCGGCGGACTCCTGAGCCGTCTCGCGCAGCATGTCCAGCATCAGCATGAACTGGGCGCGCATGGCGTCCAATTTCGGCCGGCTCATCTGCTGCTGACCGCCGAACCGGCCGCCGAACATCATCATCATCATCCCGCCGATCATGAAGATCGGGAAGATCGAGCCCACGCCCCCGAACACGTGTGAACCGCTCGCGAAGGTCATGGCCACCATGCCGCCCAGCAGACCGATCACGACGACGCCAACTACGACAATCCACCACGGCTTCCCCTCCGGCGGGGGGATGCTCAACGGTGTTGGTAGGACGATGTTTTCGGGCTTGATTACCGGAGCCTTTTCCGGTGTTGGGCGCGCAAAACCACGTTTCACTTTGGTACCACCAACTCTGCAGGGGTCATGTCCATCGGTAGGGTGTCGTGCTCGACCAGCGCATCCGCTCGTGACAGCGTCGGCCCCTGTGGCAACAGCCGCAGCGCCACCCACGGCGCCAGACTTGGCTGCAACGTCAAACCCAACGCCTCGCGTGCTTCCTTACTGTCTTCCACTCCGAACCGGGCGCCGGCGTTGGTGAGCCACCACAGCGATTCCGCCGTCTGGGCGGCCGGGTTATTGCCGGTGACGGCTACGAAGTTCGCGTAGTTGGGCCCGAAATAAACCTGGTCTGCTTCTCGGCCAGACATGTCGGCCTTTACCAGCTCCACCACTCTTTTCATCTCATTCGGCGCGACCGGAATGGTCGGCCCGGACACCACCTCGACGCGGGCCCGGTTTTCACCGGCGGTTCTTTCCCACCACCAGCAGGTGGACGGATTCTCCCGGATATCGAGCACGTTCAACGGATTGTCCGGGTAGGCCGACAGATCCAGCCTGTTGACCACCGGCATCTTCGCCAGCGCTGAGGGCTCAACGGTGACGGGTTTGGTGTTGCCCGGGCGGCCCGCGTTCTGCAGGATCTGGGCCACCAGCGGCGGAAGCGTTTGCACTCCATCGACCAGAACCAGCGAATACTGTTGTGGCCCACTGATTTGCGGTGTAACGATTATGGTCCCGACGGGGCCGGGAGCGCCCGGAAAGGTTGCCGGTGCACCCGCGTTAGGCACTTCTGGCACCAACAACTCGGGTCCCACCGGCAGGGCGTCGTATAGCGCATGGCTCATGGGCTTCGCCTGACTGACTTGCTCCGGTGTCAACCCCAACGGCAACAACACCGACCGGTCCGTTGCGTCGATTTTCGACCGGCGTCCTTCCCGGATGACCCACGTGCTGCCGCCATAGTTCAGCACCACGGCGTCCGATCCGCTCAGGATCCGCCGGTGGCCGGTCAGGTCGGGGGTGCCGTCGATGACCGTCACCGTGACGCCCCCGGGAGAGCCGACACCGGTCGACGTGGCCACGGTGTCACATACCAGCCACGACGACGCGGGCGGATTCTTTGGCGCGAATTCCGACGGCGCGCCCGGAATTCCGACCAGCGGCCCGTGCGGCAGGCTGGCGATCTGGCTGGACCGAACGAGGTGCGGGTTGTTTGGTCGCCCAGTGATCAGTCGCGCCGATGCCAGATTCAGCGCCGGGTACAACCTGTCCCCCACCCGGACGTAAAGCGCGCCGGAGTCACGGTCGGCGATGATCGGTGAGTCGTTTATTTGGCCCGATGGGCTGATAAACGACCACAGCAGCGCGCCCAGACAGATCACCAGCGCCGCCGATATCGACGCAACCACCGCCAGTGTCTGACGCCGGCCCGGTTCGATCTCCATCCGAACACGCCAGCGGGTCAACGCCATGGCGGTTCGGCGCGCCAGGAACTGATAACCCGTTACCTGGGTCCGCGTAGACAACCCGAGCCCGTAGCCCGAACCTCGCTGTCCCCGGCTTTCTTCAGCCACCTAATTCACCATCCGGTCTGTCAAAACGCCTGGATATTGACCTGCTTATTCGGCCTGCATGGTTGGCAAGCGCTAGTCACTTCGATAACCGTAGGGCACCCGAACAGGCCTCGCCACGCTGGCGCCGACCGCGCTGGAATCCCCCAAGATTTCACCGTGTCTTCAAAGGCATGGTAGCGGCGAATGACCAAGTCGGCCTGTCGAGACATCCACTCCCCGGTCCATCGCGCTGACCTGGGACGTAATGATACGACTCTATTGGCCGCGCGGTGGCCCCAGACGGGCAAATTGCCCCGCCCTCACCAGGTGCGGGTGCCAGACGCAAGATTGGCGACATGACTGAGCTCGCGCCCTCTCTGGTCGAACTTGCCAGGCGCTTCGGCATCGCCACCGGGTATGAGGACTGGATGGGTCGCCATGTGGTCGTTTCCGAGACCACGCTGGTGGCCGTTCTGGCTGCCCTAGACGTTTCTGCTGAGACCGAACAGCAGCGCAACGCCGCCCTGACTGCACATCTGCGGTCCTATTGGGCGCGCCCGTTGCCGCCGGTCATTGTTGCGCGCGCCGGCGCCCAGACGCGGTTCTGGGCGCATGTAACCCATGGCGCTCCCGCCGAAGTGTGGTTGCGCCTGGAGGACGGCACCATACGGGACGGGGTGGTGCAGGTGGACAACTTCACTCCGCCATTTGGTCTTGACGGGCGCTGGGTCGGCGAGGCGAGCTTCGTATTGCCCGCTGACCTGCCGCTCGGCTATCACCGCGCGCATCTGCGTTCCGGTGACTACCAGACCAGCACCGCACTCATCGTGACGCCGGACTGGCTCGGGCTGCCGGAAAAGCTCGCAACCCGCCGCGCCTGGGGCCTGGCCATCCAGCTGTACAGCGTGCGGTCGCGGCAGTCGTGGGGCATCGGCGATCTCACCGACCTCGCCGATCTGGCGCTGTGGTCGGCTTCTCGGCACGGCGCTGACTATGTGCTGGTCAATCCCCTGCATGCGGCGACACTCACGGCGCCGATGGAGCCGTCGCCCTATCTGCCGACATCGCGGCGCTTCGTCAACCCCATCTACCTACGGGTCGAGGCCATTCCAGAAGCCGTCGACCTGCCCAAGCGGGGCCGGCTGCGGCGGTTACGAGGGGACGTGCAGCGCCTGGCCGACCAGCTCGACGCCATCGACCGTGACGCAGCGTGGGCGGCCAAGCGGGCGGCCCTCCAACTCATCCACCGGGTGCCACGGTCGGCGGCACGCGAATTGGCCTACGCCGCCTTTCGTGCCCGGGAGGGCCGCGCCCTGGATGATTTCGCCACCTGGTGTGCGCTGGCCGAGAAGTACGGCGGTGACTGGCATCGCTGGCCGAAGTCGCTGCAACATCCGGACGCCTCGGGTGTCGCGAAGTTCGTCCATAAGAATAAGGAAGCGGTCGATTTCCATCGCTGGCTGCAATGGCAGCTCGACGAGCAGCTCGCGGCGGCCCAATCACAGGCCAAACGGGCCGGAATGTCGTTGGGCATCATGCATGATCTCGCGGTTGGCGTGCACCCCGACGGAGCCGATGCCTGGGCACTACAAGACGTGCTGGGGCTGGGCGTGACCGCGGGCGCGCCGCCCGATGAGTTCAATCAACTCGGTCAGGACTGGTCACAGCCACCGTGGCGACCGGACCGGCTGGAAGAGCAGGAGTATCGACCGTTTCGCGCACTGATCCAGGCGATGCTGAGGCACGCCGGCGGCGTGCGCATCGACCACATCATCGGCTTGTTCCGACTGTGGTGGATTCCCGAGGGCGCGCCGCCCACCGAGGGCACGTACGTGCGCTACGACCATGAAGCGATGATCGGCATCGTCGCACTGGAAGCCCATCGGGCCGGTGCGCTCATCGTCGGCGAAGATCTCGGCACCGTCGAACCCTGGGTGCGCGACTACCTGTTGTTGCGTGGCCTGCTGGGCACCTCGATTCTCTGGTTTGAGCAGGATCGCGAGGGAAATGGCGGCCCGCTGCCGGCAGAGCGTTGGCGGGAGTACTGCTTGTCCTCGGTTACCACCCATGACTTGCCGCCGACCGCGGGCTACCTGGCCGGCGATCATGTGCGGCTACGGGAGTCACTGGGATTGCTCACCCGCCCGGTCGAGGCCGAACTCGAGTCCGCTCGGGCCGAACGGCAGGCTTGGCTGGCCGAGTTGCGCCGAGTCGGATTACTTGAAGACACCGACCCAGAAATCGGGGACCCGGAACAAACGATTCTGGCGCTTTACCGTTACCTGGGCCGAACTCCGTCGCGGATGTTGGGGGTCGCGCTGACCGATGCGGTCGGTGACCGTCGGACACAGAACCAACCCGGCACCACCGACGAGTACCCGAACTGGCGGGTCCCCCTGACCGGACCCAACGGCCGGCAGATGCTGCTTGAGGACATCTTCACCGACCGCAGGGCGGCCAGTCTGGCGGAGGCGGTGCGCGCTCAGACGAGCCCTGCCGGCACCTGAGGCCCACCTGTTAGCTTCGGTTGCCATGAAGTTCCCGCTGAAGGTGGGTGTCGTTGCTCCAGTGGCTGCCGGCGTCACCGCGAACCCGGACTGGATGACGGCCTTCGCGCAGCACCTCGAGGCCTGCGGCTTCGAGTCCATCATCGTCGTTGAGCACACCGTCCTGGTCACGCGGTACGACAGTGTCTATCCGTATGACAGTTCCGGCCGGGTTGAGTTGGCACCTGACTGTCCGATCCCCGACCCGCTCGACCTGCTTGGTTTTCTTGCCGGCCGTACCACGCGGCTGAAACTGGCCACCGGAGTCTTGGTGCTGCCCAACCATCATCCGGTCGTGCTCGCCAAGCGCGCAGCCACTGTTGATGCTCTTTCCGGCGGCAGACTGCGGCTCTGCGTTGGTGTGGGCTGGCTCAAGGAGGAGCTCGAGGCATGCGGAGCGGATTTCGAAAGCCGCGGGCGCCGGGCCGACGAGCAGTTGGCCGTATTGCGCGCGCTCTGGACCGACCAACCGCACGGCGCGTCCTATCACGGCGAGTTCTTCAGCTTCGACAACGCCATGTGCTACCCCAAACCGGTTGCGCGACTTCCGATTCACATCGGGGGGCACACCCGTGCGGCCGCCCGCCGCGCCGGACGCTTCGGCGACGGATTTCAGCCGCTGGGCGTAACCGGTCCGAAACTGGCTTCGCTGATCGCGCTGATGCGTGCGGAGGCGTCGTCGGTGGGTCGTGATCCGGCGAGCCTTGAGGTGTCTCTGGGCCACCTGGTGAACAAGATCGATGCCGAACGCGCCGCCAGCATGGTTGACCAGGGCGCCGACCGGATCGTGTTGGCCATGCCGCTAACCACCGAGATCGAACAGGCCAAGGACGTCTTGTCGGCCTGCGCACAACGGCTTGCGTTGACGCCTGAGGCCTCGTGAGTCTCGCACTGGCCGATCGGGCGGCTCTCAGCGACTTGGTACATCGTTATGCGGCGTACGTCGATGACCGTCAATTCGACTCCGTTGCAGCGCTTTTCACCGCTTCAGCGGCCCTGACGGTACCCGACCCACCAACCGCGCTAAAGCCGGTCCATCAGCACCGCGGCCGGGACGCGATCGCCCGCGCGGTAGCCGCTGTCGCCCAAGCGGTGCGCACCGAACACGCGATCGTCGGCGAGGTCTATGACGAAGGCCCACGATCCGGCGTCGCGCGCGGCCGGATCACCTGTATTGCACATCATTTCAGTCAACGCGCCGACGATCTGGTCGATGCGGTCTGGCACCTGCGCTACGACGACGAGTATGAATTGACCGATGCGCACTGGCGGATCAGCTGCCGCGACTTGACGATCATTGCCATCGAAACCCGGCCGGTGCGCAGGCTGCTGCCCCGCGACCCAAGCTGAGCCTGCTTCGCGCGAACGTGACGGCGAGGACGAGCTACGAGATTATTTGCGCTTGCGCAAACAAATCGGCGTATTTTGGGGCTGTGATCAACGAACGCAACAACGCCGAAATCCGGGAAACTTCGGCGGGAGCTACAGCGCCATCCGCCGCCGCGGCGGAGATCTCCGGGCTTGCGCAGCAGCTGGGTGTGGACTACGCCAAGGAGGTCCATACCGCCGAGGACGTCGTCGACGTCGACACGTACGGCGGTGGCTTCGACCTCACTCGGCGGGCGACTGCGCCGCGGCTGCGGGTAGGCCGCGACAAGTGGTTCAACCTGCTTTGGCTGATCCCGATTGGCTTCGCGCTGCTGGTGGCCGCGGTGGCGATCGGCAAAGGGCTGCACAACATGCCGGCGGTGCAGTCATTCATTCGCCGGTATCCCGGCACTGACACGACTCACGCCGTGAGCCCAACCCTCCCCGCATGGATCGGATGGACGCACTTTTTCAACCTTTTCATGATGATGTTCATCATCCGATCGGGGATTCAGATCCTGTGCGACCACCCGCGGCTCTACTTCAGCCGCAACGCGACTCCCGGTAGGGACGAATGGCTGCGGGTCGGACCGCCCGTTCCGGACGACCCGTTATGGACCGCCAACTCCGACACCGTCGCCCTGCCACCGCAGTTCGGTTTGCCAGGTTTTCGACACTCCATCGGCTTGGCCCGGTGGTGGCACCTGGGCGTCGACGTCTTGTGGCTGGTGAACGGTTTGGTCTTCTACGTGTTGCTGTTCGCAACCGGACAGTGGCGACACATCGTGCCAACCAGCTGGGATGTCTTCCCCGAGGCCGCGTCTGTCGCAATTCAGTACCTGTCACTGGACTGGCCCACCGACGACGGGTGGGTCGCGTATAACGCTCTGCAGTTGCTGGCGTACTTCACCACCGTATTTATCGCCGCGCCGGCCGCGCTGATCACCGGACTCGGGATGTCGCCGGCGCTGTCGCAGCGGGTTCACTGGCTGAGCAAGCGCCTCAGCATTCAGCACGCGCGCTCGCTGCATTTCCTGGTGCTGGTGTACTTCGTGTTCTTCATCCTGGTCCACGTCACATTGGTGTTCGCGACGGACGCGTTGCGCAACCTCAATCACATCTTCGCCGCCAGAGACGACAACGGCTGGATGGGTTTCCTGGTGTTCGTCGCGGCGATGGTGGTAGTTGCCGTCGGTTGGGTTGCAGCCACTCCGTTTACGATTCGGCATCCTCGTGTCGTGCAGCGTGTTGGATACGCGCTCATCGGCCCCTTCCAGCGAGTGCTGGAAAACCTCAACCCCAAGCCCGGTGCGTTCACCGAAAAAGACATCTCGCCGTATCACTGGCGCAACGGCCGGTTGCCAGAGACTGTCGAATACAAAGAGCTGGAAAAGAACGACTTCGCCGACTGGCGGCTGCGGGTCTACGGCCTCGTCGAGAATCCGACGGCGTTTTCGCTTGAAGACTTGAAGGCGCTGCCCTACCACGACCAGATCACTCAACACTTCTGCATCCAGGCGTGGTCGGGTGTCGCCAAGTGGGGTGGCGTATCAATGCAGACCATGATGGACATCGTCAAGCCGCTGCCAGAGGCAAAGTGGGTTGTCTTCTACTCGATGGGCGAGGGCGCCACCGGCGGGATCTACTACAACGCGCATCCCATCGAGCAGATGACGCATCACATGAGCATGCTGGCTTACAACATGAACGATCAGCCGCTCCCGTACCTGCACGGCCGACCGCTACGACTGCGCAACGAGCTGCAGCACGGCTTTAAGCAGGTCAAGTGGATAAAAGGTATCGAGTTCGTCGCCCACTACTCTGAAATCGGCAGCGGTTACGGCGGATACAGCGAAGACCACAAGTATTTTGGGCGCCACCAGACGCTGTAACGGGTGACGAATACCGTTGTGACAAAACAATTTTCAGTACCTTCGATCGAGCAAGGCGCTTAGCCGAAGACCCGATCGTTTCCTCGCGCGATCAGTCGGTGCCGCAGGCCGGTGGGAGAAGGCCCGCGTGTCAGCCGTGTAGGCCGGTCCAGGCAGCGTCCAAACGGTTGGCTACATCGATGACTTGCGCGGCTTGGGATTGTGGTGAATCGATTTCTTCAGCGACGTACTGGGCTATGAATCGCCGGATCTCACCGTCAACACCTGCGAGTATGCGCAACACCTCGCCGCGAATGGACTTCGATGACACGTTGACGGTGATATCTGACGGCCGCGGCTTAGACACGTCGACAATCAGCAGCAGCGGCTCGGCAGCACGCGCAGTCGCTCGCAACGCGATATCTCCGGCGACCAAAAATCGCTGTTTGTCGAGCCGTAGGTCGAGAAGCAAGTCAATTGACAGCGGAATGTGAATGACGAACGTGATGAGGTCACCAAGTTTTCGCGTCACGCGGGGCTCTTGGATCTTGACCTTCGCGCTGACCTTCGCGATACCGCCGGGACCTTGAGCGATCGGCTCCATGGCGAACTCGCTGCCCGCGATATCGGCGAATGCGGCGGCAACCCGGTCCGGGGTGACGGCGATCTCGAAGAATTTCCGGCCGAACTCTTCGTAGGTGACGAAGTCGTGGTTTTGCATAGACTGATACGGTCTCACGTCACCAGGTCTGACGGCCGCTGATCCGCTCGCGTCGCAGGAATATTGCCATCAGACGCGGCGCAAATGCCCGCTTGGGCCCCGCAGCGGTGTGATCCGGGTCATCTCCGGCGAGTTGTGAACAACGCCACAAGCGGCCTCCTCGATTCGGTGTGTCGGGCGGCGGCCTGTCAGGCTTGAGCTACTTGGAGGTGTTGGACTCTCATGTGCGCCCACGAATTTCCTGAGCAGCGCTCGGCCGTATCGCGGATCGAGGGGTTGCTCACCTGGCTCGGCGGCGGACACTGGCGCGAACTCGCCGAGCGTTACGAAAGGTCTACCCACGCCGTGGCCGGCGCGGTTGTAGCGCTGGGTGCCGTGCTGGCCTCACTGGTGGCGAGCCAGGCCATAACCGAGGCCGTGCACTGGCCAACATGGGCGCTGATCGGGCTGACCCTTGTTTTCGGCCTGCTGGTCGGCGCGGTAATCCGCGGTACCGCCAGTGGCCCCGTCCGGGGTTGGCCCGGCATTGCGGGCCGCGCGGCGGTCGCCGTAGCAGTCGGTGTCGTGGTCGGTGAGCTCGCCGCGCTCGTCGCTTTTTCCGGCGCGATCGACCACCGACTCGACGAACGCGCCCTGCGCAATGCCGACGCCGCGCCTGCGGTCGCGCAAGCATCGGCGTCCCTGCAACAGTCGCGAGCCGCACGCGCTTCGTTGGACGCCACAGTCGATCAGGCTCGTGAACACCTGGACAAAGCCTTGGTCGTCGCGCGCTGCGAGTACCACCCGACACCGGACTGCCCGCAGACCCGAATCACCGGTGTTCCCGGTCAAGGGCCCGAAACACGCACGGCAAACGGACTTCTCGCCGATGCACAGCGTGAACTGGACAACGCTCTAGCGGCCCGCGATCGGCAGGCGCCTGAGCGGGATGCCAAAGTCGCCCGTGACGACCAGGCCCTCATTGCGGCGCGCCACAGCGTGGTCGCCGATGCGGGTCGCGGGTTGGGCGCGCGCTGGGTAGCCATGAACGATCTGACAATGTCCAGTAGCGGGGCACTAGTGCTGCGAATGCTGACGATCGCGTTCTTTTCGCTGCTCTATCTGCTTCCGCTGATTTTGCGGTTGTGGCGTGGCGAGACCACCCATGACCGCCATGCGGCCGCGCGCGCAGCGCGAGAACGCGCCGAGCTGGACGCTGACACGGCGATTGCGATCAAGCGAGCCGAGGTTCGCCGGGCTGCCGAAATCATGTGGGCTGAGCATCAACTTACCCAGACCCGCCTTGCCATCGAGGCCCAAGCCGAAATCGATCGCGAACAGCAACGCCGTCGAGTCACGGAAGCACTCGAGGGTCCGGTGCACGCTTCATCGCAGCGTAGTTTCGAGCCAGTGGAGGAAGCCATGTATCTGCCGATCGCCGCCGAAGCCGAGGCTGCCAGCCGGGCAGTCGCCGAGTTGCCCGCAGCGGAACACCACGCTGGCGCCGACGTGCCGGAGAACCTGCCCGCGCAGATCGAACCGGCCGGAGCCGTTGAATATCACGAGGAACAGCACGAAACACAGGAGCGCGGCACGCCACTGATCCCGTCGATCCCGGATGCCACCAAGGCCGCTGCTCGGTGGATTCGCCCGCTGGTGCCGCCGTTTGTTGCCCGGGTCATCGACAACACGACCCAGCCGCTGCGCACCGCGCGTCAAGTTTTCGAAGAGGTCGAGGAGATCGCGTTCTCGCTCAAGCGCACCCGAAAGGTGACGGTCAATTCCGAGAGTTCCGACGGCGGCGACCGGCAGCTCGCAGCCCCCGCGGCCGACCCGCCTGCGGAAAGCAACCGGATCGAATCATCGCGTGGCGCCGGTAATTCTGGGCACTACCGTCGAGTTGCCAGCGACGAGGGCCACCTGGGTGCGCATCAGGCGCACCCCCCATTGGAGGGGGTGGCGCCCAGCGACCTTACGGGTCTAGCGCGCGGCTCGACGGAGCGCGACGGCCGGCATGCGCTGGTCGGGCGGGATGGGCCCCATGAACTGAGTCCGCCCGAAGGCCCACGCGAGCTGCCGCCCCCGAAATAGCCGAGAATCTCGAAGCAAATCCTCGCGAATAGGTCGATCGGTCGCGGCGTATTATCCTGCCGAGGAGTGCGTTTTTCGAGCAATTGCATACGGATTGGGAGCAGAACGTGGATCTCGCGGCATTGCACCGAACATCGATCCGAACGCCGGCTGCCCGATGAAGGTCAGCCTGTTCCTCGCCGATGCGGCGCAAGCCGACGTCCAGTCGGGGAAAGTCCACACGCTTGGGCTCGGCTGGCGCCAGTGCCAAACGCCCACTCCCCCTTTTGCTTTGGTGCTGTTTCTCGACATCGACTGGGATGAGACCAACAAGCAGCATAAGCTAACATGCCAATTGCTTACTACCGATGGAGAATCGGTGGTAGTGCCCGGACCGCAAGGGCCGCAGCGGATCCTGTTCGAAGCCGCCGCAGAGGCGGGCAGGCCTCCTGGGGCAATCCACGGCACATCGGTTCGCATGCCGCTCACGCTCAACATCCCAGGCGGAATCCCCTTGGATCCAGGAATATACGAGTGGCGGGTAGAAGTGGACGGCTACGAGCAGGCCACAGCGGTCGAAGCGTTCGTGGTGAGCGCAGGACTTCCGTCCCCGCCGGCCGGGTAATGTCGATCGTCGCAATGTCTACCGCGGCAATCACTTTCACTGGACAGATGGATTGGCTCGGAACGGGAGCATCGGTATGAGTGCCGCCGATTTCGTTACCGTCGACGCCACACCCTATGTCTGGCCCTACGACGGCGACATCCCGGTCGACAGAACGGCACTTGTCAACATCGACTGGCAGGTCGACTTCGCCGGCGAGGGTGGCTACGTCGACATCATGGGCTACGACCTGTCGTTGACCCGCACTCCCCTGGGTCCGGCGCAGGCGGTGCTGCACGCCGCGCGCGGGGCGGGCCTGTTCATTGTTCACACCAGGGAAGGACACCGGCCCGACCTCGGCGACCTACCGCCGAACAAAAGATGGAGATCGAAGCAGATCGGGGCCGAGATCGGATCGCCCGGGCCGTGCGGACGCATTCTCACCCGCGGCGAGCCGGGATGGGAGATCGTCCCTGAAATGGCACCGCTGGAGGGTGAAACAATCGTGGACAAGCCGGGCAAGGGCAGTTTCTACGCCACCGATCTGGACTTGATCCTCAAAAATCACGGCATCACCCACCTGATCTTCACCGGTATCACCACCGACGTGTGCGTCCACACCACGTTGCGCGAGGCGAACGACCGCGGTTACGAATGTCTCGTCTTGTCCGACTGCACCGGTGCCACAGACTATGCGAACCACCTTGCCGCACTGAAGATGATCACAATGCAGGGCGGCGTCTTCGGTGCCCACGCCACCAGCTCCGCGGTTCTTGACGCGTTCGATAGGTTGCGGAAGAAGCGGACGGCAGCCGGCTCCTAAAACCCGTTGTGCTGCAGTCGAATCAGTAAGGCTATTTGACGGCTAGCTCGAGACGTTCGAGGCGGCGCACCAGAATGCTCGGCAGCCACCTGCCGACGTGCGCTTCCGGAGCCACTTTGACTATCGAAGTGCGATCAAGCAGCAGCCGCAGAACGATCCGAGCCTCCAGACGTGCCAGCGCGGCGCCGACGCAGAAGTGAGCTCCTTTGCCAAAACTGATGTGGCCTTTGGCGTCGGCTCGGTCCAAGGTGCGGTCAAGGCGGAATTCATCGGGCGCCTCGAAATGTGCCGGATCCCGGTTTGCCGCTCCCCACAACAGCAATAGCCGCGAGCCGGCGGGCAATTCCACATCGCCCAGGGTGGTGTCCACCAGGACGTGCCGATAGTGACCTCGAAACGGTGGCTCATAGCGCAACGCTTCTTCGATGAATGTAGGAAGCAGGCAGGGATCGTCGCGGACCTGCTGCTGAATGTCGGGACGGTTCGCCAAGATCCATGCGGCACTACCCAGCAACGATGCGGTGGACTCCCCGCCCGCGGCGAACAAGATCACCATCATCGCCTGAGCGGTGATGGTGTCCACCTCGTGCGAAGCGCAGGCAGTCGCAAGTGCGCCCAGCAGATTGTCTTGCGGGTCCGCTGCGGCCCGGTCGAATTGCTGGTTGATATAGCCGGCGAGCTCCAGGACGGCGACGCCCGCGGCGGCGAGCTGTTCCTCACTGACCAGCCCTTCAAGTAGTTGGGTGGCAGCGTATCCCCATTTCACCAGCTGGTCGATGTCCGCGTCGGGGACACCGATCAGCTCAGCCACCACCATCATGGGCAGGCGGTTGGCCATGGCACTCATCCATTCGATGCGCCCGTCGCTGAGTCCCTCGGCCCACAGTCGCTCTGCGGTCTCTGTGGTGAATTCCTCTATTGCACGGATTCGCTTGGCCGCCAGATGACGTATCAACAACTTGCGGTGCACGGCGTGCGCAGGATCGTCGGCGGTAGCCAGGACATGGGTGGGTCCGCCGAGCGGGTCCATATCGAAGGGCACGACGGTGCCTGCGGCGGTATACATCATTGTCGCGGTCAAATTCGAGGAGAAGTCCTCCGGGCGGCTGATGGCATCATTGACCGCGTCCCAACCGCACACCGCATAGAAATTGGAATCACCGATACGAAGGACCGGACCGGCGGCGCGCATTCGGTCGTAGAGCGGATACGGATCCTGGATGGATGCGGCCCCGAACAACTCGATGGGATCGTGAGTCACGGTCATCCCACCAGGCTGAGGGGGCGATAATTGCACGTCAACGGCGCAGCGAAAGTTGAAACCCAGCACCGAGCGCCGTCGCATACGGCCGTCTCACGGCACGGGCCGGAGCTGCGACTATCTTGAGAGAAATTTGCCGGATCTGTCTCACGATGAGACCAGGCTCAGTACTCATCTCGCCCGGAAGGATAGGCACCCATGCCTAGAGACGATTGGCTGGTCGGCGGTGATCGCCGCGCGATCGCCGCCGAACGCATCTATGCCGCCGCCACGGACATGATCGCGCGCGACGGGCCAAAGGCCTTCGATATCGACACGTTGGCCAAGCGCATCCACTGTTCACGGGCCACTATCTACCGGTATGTCGGAGGAAAAGCCGAAATCCGCGACGCAGTCGTTGCCCGCGCCGCGTCTCGCATCGTCGAGTCGGTGCGTAAAGCTGTCGAGAATATGAGCGGGCCGCAGCGCGTTGTCACCGCAATCACGGTGGCGCTCAAGCTGATCCGAGCCGATCCACTCGCACCACTCATGTTCAGCTCGGTCCGCGCCAACGAGATGATGTGGCTGACCGGATCGCCACTGCTGGCGGACTTCGCCACCGATCTAGCCGGGCTTTCCGGCCGTGATCCAGAGGCCGCGCATTGGGTAGTCCGCGTCGTCCTGTCGCTGATGTACTGGCCCGCCGCTGATGATCACGCGGAACGCCAGCTAGTGCAACGATTCGTCGCGCCAGCCTTCACCGACCAGCGGTGATTACTCGTCGCCGAAGGCGTCGTACAACTCCGGTAGGAAACCGGCGAGGTGATTCATCTCCTGCGCACAGTGCACCAGCAGATTGCGACCGCTGGCCACCGGGTCGCCAAGTATCCGTGACGCGATGGGACGCACCGCTTTTGACGCCACGCCGGGGGCCTTGCGCACGGCGATGTGCGATCCGCCCATCCAGAACCGGGAACGCATTTCGGAGCCGCCTTGCGTCGACCTGATGTGGTGGATGAACCATCCAACATCCACCGGGGCGTCACCGGCGCCCAGTCGGGCACAAACCGCCACCGCATCGTCGCTGTCGGGGGGACAGCCCATCTCCTGGGGCGCGACGAATTGGATCGCGCCGTTCAGCAGCGATGAGCCGATGTACTCGCTGATCAACGACCAGCGGCCGATGTAGCTCAGGTCGTCCTTCCCGTCCTTCCAGGCGGCGGAGAGGTGAGCGCGCGGGTGCCAGAGCTTGTAGCGGCGGGTGTCGCAACCGTGCCAGCCGAACCACCATGACCACATCGCCGGGGTAACACCAGGCATGTCGGTGCGTACCGATACTTGGTAGCTGCCGTCCTCGAGAACCCCGTAACCGTTCTCGGTCTGCTGGTACCCCTCGCCGGCGACGCTCGCCGCGTCGTCGTACGCCAACAGCGCCATCCCGCCCTGCGGGCCGTGCTGCAGCGCCTCGACGACATGCTGTGGCAGCGGCGCCATTTCAGGCTTGAAGAACTTGCCCCATGGCGTGTTCGCGTCGTCGCCGCGGTAGCCTAGATACAGTTCGCTGGCCATCAGATTCTTCCCATCCAACTGTTGAAGCGACCGTCGGGGTCATACTCGGCGCGCACCCGGTCCAGCTTGGCCATGGCCGCGTCGCTGGCGAACCGCGCCGGACGCTGGCCGAGGTTCTCGTCGGCGAGCTGAATCCCGACGGCCAGGTCGGACATGGCGGCCATGTTGGATCGCGCCCAGTCGGCGTAACGGTCGCTGTCGGCCGGATCCGTCGCATCGTTCCAGGAGCCGTAGAGCGCCAGGTAGATGTCGGCTTCGATGCTGTACGCCATATCTTGGCGGGGAGGGCACGGACCCCAGTTCAACCAAAGGAAGTGCGCCGGATGCGGGGGCATCGTGTCCAGGATCGTCCGGATACCCGGAAGCAGGTCCTCGGCCGACGCCGACGTCCACATATTGTCCACCGCGTAGTGGTGGTCGGACAGATAGTGGCTCATCGCGACGTCATACCAGGTAGGCAAATCGGTTGGCATATAAGGGACTTTCACGATCGCCTTTTCCGCAACGGGACAGGTGCCGAACAGGGCGAGGGCCTTTTCGGCGTCCGCGTCGGAGTCGGCGAACGCGGGTGAGGCAAATGTGATGACGGGGACGTCGATGCCCATATTCGGTTCTCCACGGGAGGCGACGGCCTGCAACTCGACTCGAGGATCGACTTCGGCGCTGACCGCACGGGCCCAGGTAAAGACGTCGTCGGCGAGGTCGAACGGGTAGACATAGACGCTGGTGCCACACGCGGCGGGCCGCGGGTACAGCTTGAGGTAGAACGACGTGACGACGCCGAAAAAGCCCGGACCCGCGCCGCGGGCAGCCCAGTAGAGGTCGGCGTGATTGTCTGCGTCGCAATGGATCTGCTCGCCGTCGGCGGTGATGACATCCAGGCCGACGACACTCTCGCAAGCCGGGCCGTAGATCCGGCTGTTCCAGCCGTATCCGCCCTGCAGCAGATATCCGCCGAGACAGACGCCCTTGCAGTGGCCGCCTGGGAAAAACAGGTTCCGCGCCTCCAGATCGGCCATGAGTAGGCTGCCGCCTTTGCCCGGACCGGCGACGGCGAGGCCCTTCTCGGCGTCGATACTGGCGTGATCGAGGCGGCTGACGTCGAGCAGCACGGCCCCGTCGCGAAGGTGGCTGGCCGCGAAGCTGTGCCCTCCCGATACGACGCTGACCTTAAGACTGTGGGCCTTGGCGTAGCGAAGGCCCGCGACGATGTCGTCGGAATCAACGGCCTGGACGATCACCTCGGGATAGCGTTCGGGCACGCGCTGGTGCCACACGGTTCCGGCACGGGCCGCCTCGTACCCGTCATCGCCACGGAAGAAGTGCCGCCCGGCCGGAAGAGCGCTCATTCTGGAACTCCTTTGATCCACATTTCGGTTCCTTTAAGTCCGCGATGCGGGTCACTATAGTGGAATGGTGCCTCGAACGGAACGAAATGCGCCGACCAATCGCGACGAGGGAATCCAGGTGCTGCGACGCGCCGCGGCCGCACTGGACGAAATCGCCGCAGAGCCGGGACGCTTGCGCCTGGTCGACCTCGGTGAGCGCCTGGGGTTGGCCAAGTCGACCACTCGGCGACTACTTGTCGGCCTGTCCGAAGTCGGCTTGGTAAGCGTCGATTCGCAGGGCCGATTCTCGCTTGGTGAGCGGTTGCTGGGATTCGGTACCGCCACCGGCGCCCATATCGCGGCGATATTCCGGCCGACCATCGAGCGCGTAGCTCGCGCAACCGATGGCGAGACGGTCGACCTGTCGATCTTGCGGGGCCAACGCATGCTGTTCATTGACCAGATCGAATCGTCACACCGACTTCGCGCGGTTTCGGCCGTCGGTATCCGGTTTCCGTTGGACCGAACGGCGAACGGAAAAGCCGCGCTAGCGCGGCTCGACGACGCCGACGCCGAGGCGGCACTTTCGCGGTTCGACGCCGAGATTGCCGACGGGTTGCGTCGCGAGATAGTCGAGATCCGGCGCACCGGAATCGCTTTCGATCGCGACGAACACACCACCGGGATCTCCGCGGCTGCAATTGCGCGACGAGCCGTGGGCGACAACGTGATTGCGATTTCGGTGCCTACCCCCACCGAGCGATTTCTGGAGAAAGAGCAGCAGATCATCGCTGCTTTGCGGATCGCCGCCGAGTCGCCGGCCTGGACGCGCTGAAGACGGTCAACCGCAGTACTCAGCAGGGGGCCATCGCGGATTCGGCGAAGAGCTCACCCCACTCGCGGCGCGCCGCGGACTGTGCCTCCATGAAGCTGGGAGTTGGTTTTCCAGAGTCGTCGGCGAGATGGACCAGCGCCCACGCCATCGCGAACAACGGCACCTTGTGGCGTTGTGCCGCGCTGAACAGTTCTTCGAAGGCCGTTTCGGAGGTGCAGCGTCGAAGGCCAATCAGAATGCCCCGTGCGGTATCGAGAATGCGACCAGAATTCGGGCCGCACGAGATCTGGGTGGGAACCCAGTTCGCCGTCATGCCGTGGTACCTCCTGTTGAGCCCTAGCGTCCTCCGGTGCGCCCGGCTCACAACCCTGGTCCCCTATGGCGCCCTTTGCCATGATTTGTGCAACGCCGCTACCAGCGCCACACCACCGCCGGTATCGATATGGGGCTGTAATCGTGTTGATATGCAAGCCGAAACCAACCACGCTTTCGTAATCGCAAGTGGTCGGCGTGGTTTAGTCGTGGGCGAAATCAGCTGCCGAGCACGCGTCTGGTGTAGTCGTTGAGAAAGATGCGGTTGGGATCGAGGCGGTCGCGGACCGCCGCGAAGCGGTCCCAGTTCGGATAGCGCTCGCGAAGCGTAGCCGCGGTCTGGTAATGTCGCTTGCCCCAATGCGGTCGTCCCGCATACTCGTCCATGATTTCCTCGACGGCACGGAAATAGGTTTCGAACTCCATGCCGGTGTACTGGTGAACGGCGATATAGCAGGTGTCACGCCCCTGCGCGGTCGACAGGAAGGCGTCGTCCGCCGCCGAGAACCGCACCTCGAGCGGGAACATGATCGGCAACTTGCGACGGCGAACGAGGTCGATGACACGCTCGACTCCCTCGCGCGCATGCTCGCGAGGAATGGCGTATTCCATCTCGGTGAACTTGACGTTGCGTGCGCTCGCGTAGACCTTCCAGCCACGGTCCTGAACGGTGGACGGCGACATGAAGCTCGTGATGAGGCGGTTCAGTCTTGGTGCCGCACTTGGGAATTGCCGCCCAGCGCGGCAGATCATGCTCAGCCCAGCGTTTTCGACGTTCTCGTCGATCCGGCGTTTCCACGCAGGCCTGGGCCTGGGCTCCTCGTCGCTGCGGCGCGTGGTGCGCGTCAGGGCCTTGTCCCCGTAAGGGAACACGAAGAACTCGAAGTGATCGTTGCCGTCCACGTGCTCGTCGAGCCGCTCGAGTGTCTCAGCCAGCGGCCGCACCTCGTCATCACGATGCAACGTAAACAACGGCACCACCTTGAGGGTGACCTGCGAGATCACCCCAAGGGCACCAATCGACACCCGCGTCGACAGGTAGTCATCCCCCTCCGACAAGCTCAGGATCTCGCCGCTGGCGGTGATCAGCCGCAGCGATGCGATCTGCGCAGATAGGTTGGTAAAGCGCACACCGGTGCCGTGCGTGGCGGTTGCGGTTGCGCCGGTTATCGACTGCTTGTCGATGTCTCCTTGGTTCTCCAACGCAAGGCCGCGCTCGGCCAGCTGCGCAAGGAGCGAATGCAGTTTGGCACCACCCTCGACCGTCGCCAGGCCATTCGCCCGGTCCACGTCGATGACCCGCTGTAGGCCGGTCATGTCGATCATTACTCCATCGGTGCACGCGCAGTCGGTGAACGAGTGCCCACTGCCCACCGCGCGCACCCGCTCACCACGCTTTGCAGAACGTGCGACGACTTCTGCTAACTCGGCCTCCGACTCCGGCCGCGCGATCGCCGACGGGGTGCAGACCTGCTCGCGGGGCCAGTTGCGCCACACCGTGCTCATCGCGCCAGCTCCCGTACCACCGACTCGGCGACGGTAACTGCATGCGAGACAGTCTCGTAGCATAGGTTCTCGGGCGTGTCGGACATCTGGTGGTAGTTCTCCACTGACTTATGACGGTTGATCGACACAAAGCACGCGGTCGGGTAGCCGGCGCGGCTCATCATTACCGCGTCGGTACTGTTGCGCGACCGGATACCTCGCCGCACGGGCGCGTCGGCGCGATCGGCGGCCCGTATGACCAGATCGCGAAACGGCCGATAGAAGTAGTCCTCCATGATCGTGCAGCCCTCGCCCTCGAGCATGATGAGCTCGGGTGAGCCGATGGTGTCGAAGTTCAGGAAGTAGGTGTTCTCTCGATCGAGCTCGGGCTTGTGACGAGCCAGGAACCCGTAGATCCCGCCCTGCAACGTTTCCTCCGCGCCTAGTGACACCAGCAGCACCCGCACGCCCTTCACCGGTCGCTTACGCAGCCGCTCCGCGAGGGCGACTAGCAGTGCCACCGCGGAGAGATTGTCGTTGGCACCGGGCACTACCGGACTGCGGGCGATGTCGGCGAACAAAGCGGCCGCCAGAGCGCTGCCCACTGTTCCGGCGATCATCATTTTGCGGCTGCCGCGCAGGGCGCCGACGCCGGCGAGCGCCGGCGCGAGGACGGGCCCCCACCAGTTCGGCAGCTGGGTGTCGATGCGCTCAACGATCCCCGGGAAACGCTCGACGAGAACCTCCTCGATATGGGCCTCGAAGAACTTGCCGCTGTGCGCGGCATCATGATGGGCGCAGGCAACAACCGTGCGCTCTGCCGTCAGATCGCCGGCCTCGGCTACCACATTCCAAGTTGTCCGGGGCTTTTCCGTTCTCTTGCGAACAACACGCGGCCCGTTGGAGCAGTCGTCGGCAATCGCCAATCCGGCACCCAACCCGGCCAGCGCGGCGGGAACGCGCAACCGCCGACTGACCAGACCTGCGAGGCCGGCCGCCGCCCCGATGGCCGACAACTTGAGATGCAGCCGGGGATAACCATCGAAGTACAGTTCCTCCTCGATGCGCGAATTCTGAGCGCCGGCCGCAGCCAGGCGCTCGACGATCCACCTCGCCGCCTCCAGCTCGCCGGGCTCGCCTGCGGCACGTTCGATCGGCGCCAAGGTCTCAACGACCTCGCGCATCGCGTCCAGCTCCGTCGGCAGCGCGGTGATCGCGGTCATGGCAGCTCCTTTTCGCGCGCCTTGGACGGTGTCACCGGGCCGCGCCGCATTTGCCCGGTGAGCATCTTGCCAGCGAAAAGTTCGTTTCGACTGTCTGCATCACAGAAAGGTCCGCCCCTCACCCCGGTAGGTGGGGACGGTGTCGACGATCTGTGCGCCGCGAACCAAGTGCAGGCGATCGAACCGCTCACACAACTCGCCGGCTTTTGTGTGGCGGAAATAGACCTTATCGCCGACGTTCAATCGCCGAGCAGCCTCGCCGTGCAATGGCGTCTGCACCTCGCCCGTGCCCTCCATCGGGTCGAGCTTCAGTCCGCTAGGCAAGTAGGGAGTGGGCATGCGGTCCTTGGCGCCGACTCCGCTGGCCAGGTAACCGCCGCCGAGCGCGGTCACCGTCTTCGCGTCGGGTCGACGAGACACCGGAAGCGCAAACATCGCCGCGGGCTGCAACGTGAACGACGAGTACGAGTCGAAAAGCGTCGGCGCGTAAAACCCTGAGCCTGCGGTCGCCTCCGTGATCGCGGGCTCCTGCGCCACGAGCTGCAGGTCGCCGGTGCCGCCGGCGTTGACGATTTTGATGTCCGCGACTTCGCGGACCAGCTCAACCGCGCGGGCGCGTCGTTCGCGCAGCTCCGCGATCGACTGGCGCTGCATCCACCCCACGACGGCGTTTTGCGCGCGTTTGCCGGCGACCTTGTCACCGAACCCCGCAATGTGGCCCTCGTACGACATCAGCGCAACCAGCTCCAGCGTCGGTCGCCGCGCGATCTCCGCAGCCAGCACGCGAGCTTGTTCGGGCGTGTGCAGCGGTGAGCGCTTGGGGCCGATTTTCACGCGCCCTCCGGCACGCCAATAGCCCGCGTCGAGGTCAATACACAACCGGATGGGCCTGGCGGTGGCGCTTTCGATCACGTCCAGGTGCTCGATGCTGTCGACCATCACGATCGGCGCGCCAGCGGGATCCTCGGCAGTTATCTCGCCAAGTTCGCGCAGTGCGGCGCGATCGCTGGTCGGATAGGCAAGCAACAGGTTCGCGAAGCCGTGGCTCGCCAGCCACAAGGTCTCCGACAGGGTAAACGTCATCAAGCCGTCGAATCTCGCATTGGCGTCGAGGATTTCGCGTTGTATCGGCCTGCAACGCAACGATTTCGACGCCACCCGGATCGGCTTGTCACCGGCGCGCGCGAGCATCTGCTCGGCATTTCCCCACATTGCGTCAAGGTCTATGAACGCAAAGGGCGCATCGTAATCGGCGAACGCTTCTTCGTAGCGCTGCAGCCGGCCCGGTGCGTCCAGCCTGACCGGCCCGTTTGGACGTTGCTCGCGACCGGCCACGTTTTGCACGCCGTAACCCTACTGAACAAGGGTCGCCTCTCATAGGCGCTTTGACGTGTTGGCGCGAGCTGAATCCGGGGCGATACCGCATTGTGTGCCGTATGCCGGCGAAATCGCCGGACGTTGTGCAGATTGCCCTTTCGGTTGCGCCAAGCGTTGGGTACGTCGGCTACGTCCCCGGCGTCCCGTTTTGACCAAACAGGAATCCGCCGGCGCCCCCGGCGCCGCCGGCACCCGTGCCGGTCCCGTTTCCACCGTTGCCGCCGTTGCCGATGAGCACGGCACTTCCGCCGTTACCACCCGCGCCATTGCCGCCGGGCGCCCCATTGCCGCCAACACCCCCGTTGCCGATGAGAATGGCACCGCTACCGCCCGCACCGCCGGCGCCGATTCCGCCGGTGCCACCGGTCCCACCGGCCCCGCCGTTGCCGAACAGCAGCGCTGCATTGCCGCCAACACCGCCGTTGCCGGCGCTGTTGGCCCCGCCTGCGCCGCCGTTTCCGCCGGTGCCGCCGCCGCCGAACCCCCAACCGCCATTGCCGCCGTTTCCGCCAGCGGCGTAGAGGGTGCCGCCGACGCTGGTGGCGCCGCCATTGCCGCCGTTGCCGCCGGTGCCGAACAGCAACCCGGCGCGCCCACCGTTACCACCGATACCGCCCACCGGTTGCCGGTCGGCTGGAACGAAGGTCGTGCTACCGGTCCCTATGCCACCGCCGTTGCCACCAACTCCGCCGGTACCGATCAGCACGGCGTCGCCGCCGGAGCCGGCAAAACCGCCCGAGCCGGCAAAACCAGTGGTAGCGCCCGTGGCGCCGTTGCCGCCGAGGCCGCCGCTACCGCCGGCGCCACCGTTGCCGTACAGCAGACCACCTGGGCTGCCGTCACCGCCGAGACCACCGACACCGCCGTCGCCGCCCGCCTTAGCGGCACCTGCGGCTCCGTCCCCACCAACACCGCCGTTGCCACCGGACCCGCCGTTGCCGAATAGTCCGAGGGCACCGCCGTTACCGCCGGAGCCACCGTGGCCGCCGAAGCTGACGGTGTCGGTACCGAAGCCGTTGCCGCCCGCACCGCCCGCGCCCCCAGCTCCCGGGACGCCGTACAGCAGGCCGCCTTGGCCGCCGGTGCCGCCCTGGCCGCCGTAGCCGCCCACGCCGGTGACGGTGCCGTCGGTGGTTCCGCCTGCTCCGCCGATTCCGGCGGCGCCGCCGAAGCCGAGCAGCCCCGCGCCCGCACCGCCGTTCCCGCCGAACCCGCCAACCCCCCCGGCGGGAAGGATGGTTG
>NZ_OCVX01000006.1:36372-84982 GCF_900232995.1 Mycobacterium simulans | reverse complement strand
ACGGCCCAGGCGATGCTGATGCAGTGGTTTCTCCGGGGAAGCGGCCGATAACCTTTGCGCGGCGCCGGGTTTCGCCGAAGGTGCGTTCTATGAAATTGGAGTGACGGATACGGTGATGGTGTTCGGGCGGGAACCGTAGATAGGCGGTCAGGCCCGGGCGGTCGGCCAGGAGGATCTTCATCGCTGCGGGGCAGGTGGGTGCGTAGCGGGCCGCGAAGGCACCGAGGCGGGTGTCGATGAGTTCGACGAGTTTGGGGCCGGTCTGGTTGGGGAGGTCGGGGGTGTCGAAGCAAGCCCAGTAGCCGTCGCGGATCTCGGCCTGCATGCCGGCAGGAATCTTGGCCAGCACGTTGCGGAGTCGATGAATCAGACAGCGTTGGCGAAGCGCGGTCGGGAAAATCTGCTCGATCGCCGCGATCAAGCCGGCCGCACCATCGGAGACGACCAGCAGCGGACACCTCAGCCCGCGGTCGGTGAGATCGGTCAGGAAGCCCGCCCAGGCGTCGGTGGCCTCAACCACGCCGGGGGCCAGTCCAACAAAGATCGGCTTGCCGGCGGTGGTGATGCCCCAGGCGGCCAGGATCGGCTCGGCAGGTGAGCCGGGATGCATCCGGAAGAAGGAGGCATCCAGGAACAGGTAATCGAGCACGACATCGCCCAGCGGGCGCCGTGCCCAGGTGTCGTACTCGGTCTTGATGGGTTGACATATCTGGGAGACAGTCGATTTCGAGATCGCGGCCTGATCGCCCAGCGCATCGGCGAGGGTGGCTTCGACATCGCGCACCGACAGCCCGCGCACGAACGACGCGATCACCAGTGATTCCAGCGCGTTGGTCTTGGTGACGTGCTTGCCGAACAGCCGTGAGGCGAACGCGACGGTGGTGCCCCGCAGCTTGGGCCGCTCCAGGGTGATCGGGCCGGCGGTGGTGTTGACCGTCGCAGCCCGATAACCGTTACGTGCCCCAGACTGCGCATCCGGCGCAGTCGCGCTGCGTTGGTAACGCTCACGGCCCAGAAACTCGGTCACCTCGGCCTCCAACGCGGCCTGCATCAACAACTGCGCACCAAGGCGAGCCACCTCATCGAGAATCTCGGGCAGCTCACGATCCGAGGCGAACAGCTCGTCGATCTTGGCGCGAACACGATCGGTCGGCGATACTCGTGCAGGCACGGGCATAGGTCCTTTCTTCGATGACTTGGTAGGTCTCGAAGCAGGACCTATGCCCGGCCCCTTTTACACCGGCTTTAGGACGCGACCACCACCACCGGCCACGCGCTCAAATTATGTGAGGTACGCCGTTGTGCGCGCTTCCGCCCTCAAGTATATTGACTATTCGTTGATAGCATGACAAATATTTGTCACATCGCTCTGTGCTGCGGTACTAGCGCAAGGCGGAAGGCGGTCGAGAAATACTCCGGGTTGCCGTTCGCGTGGGAGTGGTCTCGCCGCCTAGCTCGGGTTTGTTAGTCATCCGTAACGAGGTTTCATGAAGCCCAAGACTCATCAATCTGCGAGCACTAATGCGATTCTGGCGGCGTCATCTGGTGTGGTTGGGCTGTTGGCTACCGGTGATCGTTCCATCAGTGCTGTGTCCAAGCAGTTCAGGGAATGCACGATTAGCGGTCTCGTGCGGTTTGAACACGCTGGATCTTCGTAGTTCGAAGACGCGAGGTTGGTGGACACGTGACAGAGAGTTTTTTGCAATCGCATGATTGTTTTGCTCGAGCCGTTGGATGCGGCTATGGCTGACGGAAATCGAATCCATGGGGGGATCCGTGGAAGCGCAGTGGGTAACGCCGGTCGTCGTCCCGCTGACTTGACTGTGCCGTCGGTTTCTGCGCAGGTAGATGTCTTGCAGCAGGCCTGCTCCCTTGCTTGGGGCCGCCGAGACCTAGATGACATACAAAAACGTATGGTATTTTGCTCGCTGACCTCAACAGGCGGTCCCTAGTTGATGGCTCTAACTTGTGTCCCGCGCCATTAGTTCGTTACGAAAATTGCAATCGATACGGATCGGCGGTGTTTGCCAGTGAACCACGTTGGCAGGTGGGGTGATTCGCGTATCACGTCACGCGGATGCCCGACGGGGGGGCTGGGTCTGACCGAGGAGGAACACCAGACGTTGACACGGTGGGCGCGGCGGCGCAAGTCCTCCCCAAGCGCTGGCGTTGCGGTCGCGGATCGTGTGGGTTGCGCCCCAGGCCTGTCGAACGCGGCGCGCGAGCGGGTGTCACCGTCCGCGGTGGGCAAGTGGTGGCGCCGGTTCGTTGAGGCCCGCTTGGATCGGACTGGTCGACGACCCGCGGCCGGCCCGACCGGTGACGTTGAGCGCCAAGCAGGTCTAGGACGTTGGGTTTGTCGTCACCCGCAGCGAGGTGTATGTGAAGCCGAGGATTCTCCAACCTTTTCCTGGTTTGGTGAGTAGCGAGTACGAGGCCACATGAAACCTTCGATGCCTGCCGAACCTCACGTTGTCATCGCCGGTGCTGGAATCGCGGGGATGGCCGCCGCCATGATGCTGGCCGAAGCCGGAGTGCGGGTCACGTTGTGCGAAGCTGCGCCCGAAGCCGGGGGCAAGGCCAAGAGTCTTCGCCTGCCGGATGGTCACCCGACCGAGCACAGTTTGCGGGTCTACACGGATACCTACCAGACCCTGCTGACGCTATTTTCGCGCATACCCAGCGAGAACGGCAGGACCGTGCTCGACAATCTGCTTGGCGTGAGCCTGATTTCGGCTACCACCAGGGGCGTGATTGGCCGATGGGCTGCGCCCGTGGCGTTGGCACGTCAGCGGCCGGCCTTCGCGCAGATCGTTGACAAGGTAGCCGAACCGCTCCGGCAACTTGGCCAGATCATTTCGCGGAGCCTAATGGTGGTTGTCGGTCTGTCGCAAAAAGGACTGGCGCCCGGAGAGATCATCCACTACCTCTACGCACATCTGCGCCTGCTGTGGATGTGCAAGGAGCGACTCTTCGCGGAACTGAGCGATATCTCGTATGCGGACTATCTGAAGTTCAGTCGTAGGTCTCCCCAGGCGCGGGAATTCTTTGCCGCCTTGCCACGCATTTACGTCGCGGCGAGCCCGAGCGCAGAAGCGGCGGCGATTACTCCCTTGGTTCTCAAGGGGCTGTTTCGCCTGAAAAGCAACTGCCCCCAAACTCTCAACAAGACAAAGCTGCCCTCGATCATGATGATGGATGGACCAACGAGCGAGCGCATGGTCGATCCCTGGACTCGGCACCTCCAAAATCTCGGCGTAGACATACACTTCGACACGCGCATCAGCGATCTCGAGTTCGAGGACGGCCGTGTCACCGCACTGTTATCGACCGACGGCCGTAGGTATGCCTGCGACTATTCCATCCTCGCCGTGCCCTATCTAACGCTGCGCAAGATGGCCAAATCAGATCATGTCAAGCAATGTCTTCCCAAGCTCGCGCAGGAGCATGCCATTGCGCTCGAGGCATCGAACGGAATGCAGTGTTTTCTGCGCGACATTCCCTCGACGTGGCCTTCATTCATCCGCCCCGGCGTAGTCACTGCCCACCCCGAGAGCGCGTGGTCGCTAGTCTCCGTTCTCCAGGGGGAAGGCTTCTGGAGAGATGTCCGCCTCCCGGACCGAACCAAGTACGTTCTGTCGATCACCTGGAGTGATGTGGACAAGCCCGGTCCGGTCTTGCATCGGCCGTTGAACAAATGTACGCCAGACGAGATCTTGACCGAGTGCCTGGCGCAGTGCGGTCTCGATCGGTCGCACATCCTGGGCTGGCAGATTGATCAGGAGCTGAAGCACCTGGGCGAGGCCGACTACGAAAGGCTGGCGAGTGAGCTGCCTCCCCACACTGCTTCGGCGCCCGCGTACGGGAAGCGCATGGTGAATTTCTCGCCGCTCGCCATATTGATGCCTGGCGCTCGCCACCGGTCCCCGAACATTCGCACAGAGGTGCCCAACCTTTTTCTCGCCGGTGAAGCGATTTATTCACCGGACTTGACCTTGTTCGTCCCCACCATGGAGAAGGCCGCAAGCTCCGGCTATCTGGCCGCCCACGAAATCATCAGCGGCGTCGCTGCCCACGCCGCGCCTCGACTGCAGATCGACTTCCGGGATCCCGCCCCATTCGCGGTTCTCCGGCATGTGGATCGGTGGTTTTGGAGCCGCCGACAGCATCAACCCTCGCAGATCTGGAGTTCACCATGACCGTCGACGCCCCCTCCGCTGAGAATCCTGCGCCCGCGCCCGTCGTCGACGCCGGGCCCGTTATACCCGGCAGACGGGGTCGTCATGCCGGCAGCCCGCACACACCCGCTCGACGCCGCCAGCCCTCCTCCGCGGCGGTCCTGCTGGTGGCTGGTTTCGGCGCCTTCCTCGCTTTCCTTGATTCCACGATCGTCAACGTCGCGTTTCCCGACATCCAGCGGTACTTCCATAGCGACATCACCGACCTGTCGTGGGTGCTCAACGCCTACAACATCGTCTTCGCGGCGTTCCTGGTGGCCGCGGGCCGGCTCGCCGACCTGCTTGGGCGCAAGCGGATCTTCATCTATGGAGTGGTGTTGTTCACGGTTGCGTCGGCGCTGTGCGCGATCGCCGATAGCGTCGGTGAGCTCGTCGTCTTTCGCGTGCTGCAGGGCATCGGCGCAGCGGTTCTGGTACCGGCATCGCTCGGACTCGTCGTCGAGGCCTTCCCAGCCGAGCGGCGCGCGCATGGGGTGAGCCTGTGGGGCGCGGCGGGGGCCATTGCCGCGGGCCTCGGCCCGCCGATCGGTGGTGCCCTCGTTGAGGCGTGGGGCTGGCGGTGGGTGTTTTTGGTGAACATTCCGCTGGGAGCTGTGGCTGTGCTGGCGGCGCGGCGAGCGCTGGTGGAGAGCCGAGCCTCCGGAGGGCGGCGCGTGCCCGACGTGCGTGGCGCGGCACTGCTGGCCGTCGCGCTGGGGTTGCTGACCCTCGGGCTGATCAAGGGCCCGGATTGGGGCTGGGCCAGCCTGCCGGCAATCGGGTCCTTGGTGGCCGCGGCGGTCGCGATGGTCGGATTCGTGATGAGCTCGCGAAACCACCCGGCGCCGCTGATCGAGCCCACGCTGTTACGTATCCGGTCGTTCGTGGCCGGCAGCGGGCTCACCGCCATCGCGAGTGCCGGTTTCTATGCCTATCTGCTGACACACGTCTTGTTCCTTAAGTACGTGTGGCACTACACGCTGCTAGAGACCGGGCTGGCCGTTGCCCCCGCCGCATTTGTCGCCGCCGTCGTCGCAGGACTGCTTGGCCGGGTCGCCGACCGGCACGGTTACCGCGTCATCGTCGGCGTCGGCGCACTGACCTGGGCTGGCAGCTTGTTGTGGTACCTCGAATGTGTCGGGTCCAAACCCAACTTTCTCGGTGAATGGCTACCCGGCCAGATACTGGCAGGGATCGGGGTCGGCGCAACGTTCCCGCTGCTCAGCAGTGCCGCCCTAGCCGGGCTGGCCGCCGGCGGCAGCTACGCCACCGCCTCGGCCGTGATAGGCGCCATCCGCCAGGTCGGCGCCGTGATCGGCGTCGCGTTACTGGTGGTCCTGATCGGCACACCGGCACTGGCCGAGGCCGAAGAGGCGTTACGCCGTGGATGGACGATGGCCGTGATCTGCTTTGTGGCAGTCGCGATCGGGGCGGTGTTTTTGGGCCGCAACCGCCAAGCCCCCGCTGGGGTGGTTGAGCCCGACCCCAGTCGGCTGGCCGAGCCGCTGGGGGCGCAGTCGCCGGGACCCTCATGGGTGCCCGCATCGGCGGCGCCCGTTCCCCCGATGCTCAAGGCGGCGCACGATGTCGACATGTTGGAGGCTCTGCGGCTTGCCGGGGTGGACGGAGAGCAGGTTGAGCTGGAGGCGGGTTCGTATTTGTTCCGCGTGGGCGACGTGTCGGATTCGCTTTACGTCGTGCGCAACGGCCGGGTGCAGGTGCTCGACGACGACGGCGTGGTCGCCGAGCTGGGTCGCGGGGAGCTGGTCGGTGCGCTCGGGGTGCTGATTGATGCGCCTCGCTCGGCGTCGGTTCGGGCCGTGCGCGACTCGTCCCTCACCCGACTGACCAAGGCGGAATTCGAGAGGGTCGCCGATGCTCGCGTGCTCGGGGCAGTCGCGCGGGTATTGGCCAAGCGGCAGCATGAGACGCGCGCGGCCGGCCAGCGGACATCGCCCGAGGCCGTTGTCGCGGTTATCGGTGTCGACGCCCACGCACCGGTAGCCATGGTGGCCACCGAGTTGTGCAGGGCGCTGTCGACTCGGCTACGCGCGGTCGCCCCCGGCCGGGTCGACCGTGACGGGTTGGAACGCGCCGAGCAGGCCGCCGACCGGGTGCTGTTGCACGCGACGGTCGATGACGCGCAGTGGCGGTCCTTCTGCCTGCGCGTTGCCGATCGCGTGGTGCTGGTCGCCGGCGACCCGGCCCCGCCTTCAGCACCGCTGCCGGTGCGAGCGACCGGCGCTGACCTGGTGCTGGCCGGACCACCCGCCGGCCGGGAGCACCGGCGCGCGTGGGAGGAATTGATCACACCGCGGTCGATGCATGTAGTCCGATGCGGACGTGTCGCCGATGACCTGCGCGTGCTCGCCACGCGCGTCGCGGGGCGTTCCATCGGACTGGTCCTTGGCGGTGGGGCCGCGCGGGCGTGTGCCCACCTCGGTGTGTTGGAGGAGCTGGAAGCCGCCGGGGTCACCGTCGACCGCTTCGCCGGCACCAGCATGGGGGCGATTATCGCAGCTCTGGCGGCCAACGGTGTGGACGCCGCGGGTGTGGACGCGGAAATCTACGAGCACTTCGTGCGCACGAGCCACGGCGACTACACCCTGCCGACGAAGGGGCTCATCCGTGGGAAGCGTACCCTGGCTTCCCTCGGCACCATCTTCGGAGACCGGTTGGTGGAGGAGCTGCCGAAGCACTTCCGCTGTGTCAGTGTCGACTTGCTGGCCCGCCAGCTCGTTGTGCACCGCCGAGGGCGACTCGCCGATGTCGTCGGCTGCTCGATGCGGCTGCCCTTCCTGTACGCGCCAATGCCCTACAACGGCACACTGCACGTCGACGGCGGGGTGCTGGACAACGTGCCCGTCACCACACTGGTCGGCAAGGACGGCCCGCTGATCGCGGTGGACGTGGCCGCCAACGGAAGCCCCAGCTCGGCCTCCAGCAGCCACCGCCGCAGCAAACCGCGGGTGCCCGGCATCACCGACACCCTCCTGCGCACTATGACCATCAGCAGCGCAATGGCGTCCGCGGGGGTACTGGCACAGGCCGACCTTGTGATCAAGCCCAACCCAACTGGCGTCGGACTCATGGAGTACCACCAGATCGACCGCGCCCGCGAGGCGGGCCGGATCGCGGCCCGTGAGGCGTTGCCACAGATCATGGAGTTGGTGTACCGGTGAGCGTGACGGACGTCGCTACCTCGACCTATCCACCCGACACCGATCGGCATCCCGCGGGTGGTGCCGCTTTTGCCCCGGCAGACCTGGCGCGCATCGTTGAGCATGTTCGCCAACCTGTCCGAGTCTTGCGCGATGAGCAGACTGGGCACCTGGGTATGGCCATGGGCGACGGTGCATCCGGCGGGTCCGGGCGAACTACCCTGGTCGGCACCTTGCCGCCGATATATCCGGAGTGGCTGGGGGATCGAGCATTCTGCGAGTCCCATGGTGTCCGCTTCCCATACCTCGCGGGATCGATGGCTAACGGTATCGCCACTGCGAGCTTGGTTGTGGCGATGGCGAAAGCCGGAATGCTGGGGTTCTTCGGCGCGGGTGGTTTGTCCTACCCGAATGTGGAGCGGGCATTGGCAAAGATCGAGGAGGGACTTTCGGGGACCACGGGTGTGTGGGGCGCCAATCTGATTCACTCCCCCAACGAGGCATCGCTGGAAAGCCGCGTGGCCGAACTGTTTATAGCCAGAGGTGTCCGTAAGGTCGAAGCCTCGGCCTTCATGAGGATCACCCCTTCGGTGGTGCACTATTCCCTTAGCGGTCTGTCGACCGATCCAGCGGGCAATATTGTGCGTAAGAACAGCGTCTTCGCCAAGGTTTCCCGTCCTGAGGTCGCTCGCCAATTCATCGCACCGGCGCCCCCGGCGATCGTCTCGATGCTGGTGGAGTCGGGCAAGCTCACAGCCCGGGAAGCCGACCTCGGTCGGTATGTCGCAGTGGCGGAAGACATTACCGTCGAGGCGGACAGCGGAGGCCACACCGACAACCGACCGCTATCGGCGCTGTTCCCTGAGATTGTCATGTTGCGTGATGAACTTGCGAGTCAACATGGCTTTCAACGCCCAGTCAGGGTAGGCGCAGCGGGCGGGTTGGGCACGCCTGTGTCAGTTGCTGGTGCGTTCGCCATGGGTGCCGCCTATGTAATGACAGGCTCGGTAAATCAAGCCTGCGTAGAGTCCGGCTTGTCTAGGCAGGGACGCAAGCTGCTCGCCAACGTTGGAATTGCGGATGTCATGATGGCGCCCGCGGCCGACATGTTCGAGCTAGGCGTTGACCTTCAGGTACTCAAGCGTGGCTCGATGTTCGGTCCACGCGCCAAGAAGCTCTATGAGCTGTACGTCACCAAGCCGGGCGTCGATGCGATCGTCGGCAAGCAGCGAGAAGATCTTGAGAAGATTTTCGGCCAGAGTGTCGAGGAAGTCTGGTCGGACACAGAGCGGTTCTGGCTCGGCCGTGATCCAGCGGTGTTGCAGTTGGCCGCGAGAGATCCGAAGTACCAGATGGCGCTGATGTTTCGCTGGTATCTGGGTAAGTCAAGCCGGTGGGCTATAGACGGCGTCGCCGACCGTACGCTCGACTACCAAATCTGGTGTGGGCCGGCCATGGGCGCCTTCAATAGCTGGGTCCGCGACAGCTTCCTGGAGCCGCCCGAGCAGCGTGAGGTCGTTCAAGTTGCGCTCAATCTGCTTGAGGGTGCCGCACAAACCACACGCGCTCAGCAGGCGCGGGTATGCGGTGTTCCGGTACCCACTGAAGCATTTCACTTTAGACCTCGACGACTGGCAGTCGACGAAAGCAGTTGAGATGGTCATCGAGCCATCGCACACCACGAGGACGGCATCGACGCCGTGTCTTAACAATGCCGAACCATGCCGAGCCCGATCAATTTCTACCTCGTCACAAATAACGAAAGTGCTTGTAGAACATGACTAAACGTCCCCCCATCGCCGTTGTCGGCGTCAGCGCCCTGTTCCCCAATTCGCCTGACGCCGAGTACTTCTGGCGCAACATCGTTGACGGCGCGGATCTCCTCTCGGACATACCGGAATCGCATTGGCGTCTCAGCGATTACTATGACCCGGGGTTAAGCACGCCAGACAAGATGTATGCCCGGCGTGGTGGTTTCCTACCTTACATCGACTTCTCCCCAACCGAATTCGGCATCCCTCCCAACGTTGTTCCAGCCACCGACACCGCGCAACTGCTCGCGTTGGCGGTTGCCAAGCAGGTCTTGGAAGACGTTGCTGGAGGGGACTTCGCCCATGTTGATCGTGAACGTATCTCAGTGGTGCTGGGCGCCGGCAGTGCCACCGAGATGCTCGCCCACATGGCGGGTCGCCTACAGGCTCCCGTATGGGATAGGGCACTTCGCGGCGCCGGGCTGGCAGGCGGCCAGCTGGAGTCGTTCAAGCAGCGCATCGCTGCCGCGTACACGCCATGGCAGGAGAACACTTTCCCAGGAATGCTAGGCAATGTCGTTGCCGGACGCATCGCCAACCGATTCGATCTCGGCGGAACGAATTGCGTCGTCGACGCCGCGTGCGCAAGTTCCCTCGCGGCTATCGAAATCGCGCTCAACGAGCTGTATCTCGGTGACTCGGAGATGGTCATTACCGGTGGGGTAGACGCCCTCAACGACATCCTCATGTTCATGTGCTTTGCCAAGGTCACGGCGCTATCTCCGTCAGGCGACTGCCGGCCGTTCTCCGACAACGCGGACGGGACGATGCTTGGCGAGGGGCTTGCCATGATGGCGCTGAAGCGTCTAGAGGACGCGGAGCGCGACGGTGACCCCATATACGCCGTGATTCGCGGCATGGGCTCATCGTCGGACGGTCGAGCGAAAAGCGTTTATGCGCCCAGCCCGCAGGGACAGGCAAAAGCGTTGCGCCGCGCTTACGACGCGGCCGGTTATGGCCCGGAAACAGTCGAGCTGCTCGAGGCGCATGGGACTGGAACCAAAGCCGGTGACGCTGCTGAGTTTTCGGCACTTCGAGAAGTTTTCGACGCCTCCGGACGTGAAGATCGCCAATGGTGCGCGCTCGGTTCGGTGAAATCACAAGTGGGTCATACAAAAGCTGCGTCGGGCGCTTGCGGACTGTTCAAGGCGGTGATGGCGCTGCACCACAAGACTCTGCCGCCGACGATCAAAGTTAGTCAGCCCAACCCTGCTCTTGAGATCGAGAAGTCGCCGTTTTATCTATCCACGCACCAACAGCCGTGGATCGCCGAAGAGGGCGTTCCGCGTCGCGCGTCGGTCAGTTCGTTCGGATTCGGCGGAACCAATTTTCATGTGACGCTGGAGGAATACACCGGCAGCGGTGTCCGAGCCAAGCGCCATCGATCCTGGAAGTCCGAACTGGTCGTGCTCGGTGCGTCAACCGCAGTGGCACTGGCCACCGAAGCGGCACGCTTGTCTGCCTCGCTCGAAGACGACAAGGACATGCTGCGCTATATCGCCCAGGAGACGCAGAGCCGCTATGACGCCGCCCAGCAACACCGCTTGG
The DNA here is from genome assembly GCF_900232995.1 of Mycobacterium simulans. Lineage (GTDB taxonomy): Bacteria > Actinomycetota > Actinomycetes > Mycobacteriales > Mycobacteriaceae > Mycobacterium > Mycobacterium simulans. The sequence continues at coordinate 74,245 of NZ_OCVX01000006.1, read as the reverse complement.
CTCTTGTGGCTGATGATTTGGCAAGTCTGCGTTCCATGCTCGATGAAGCTGCCGGCAGGCTCGCCGAGGGAAACAATGCGGAAGAGTTCGCCTCACCGCAGGGCTACTTCTATTCCTCGCGGCAAGCCGGACCGGTCGCTTTGTTATTCCCCGGCCAGGGCAGCCAGTACGTGGGTATGGGCGCCGACATCCCGCAGTTGTTCGAGCCGGCACTTTCTCCCTGGGAGGCCGCCCGCGCCTCCCTTCTGGGCACTGACTGCGACCTGCACAAGATCGTTTGGCCAAAGCCAGCTTTCAGCGAGGAAGCCCGAGCAGAACAAGGCGCCACGCTTACCAGAACCGAATGGGCACAACCTGCCCTTGGCGCACACAGCCTGAGCCTGCTTCAGATCCTTCGCGCCCTTGACATCCAACCTATTGCGGTGGGCGGGCACAGCTTCGGGGAAGTCGTGGCACTGTGCGCTGCCGGGGTATTCGACGACGAAGCAGCACTTCGGATAGCCCGTAAACGAGGTGCCCTCATGGCCGAAGCGGCCCGCACCAGCCAAGGGACGATGTGTGCGGTCACGGCGCCCCGCGAGATAGTGCAGGAACTGCTCCAACAGTGGGGACTCCCGGTCACGGTCGCCAACCACAACAGCCCAACACAAGTCATCGTGTCGGGCGCCGCTAGCGCGGTTGCCGAAGCTACCGAACGGCTGTCTGCGGTCGGTATCAAATCGGCGCAATTGAAGGTGGCCACCGCGTTCCATTCGGAGATCGTCGCTGCCTCCGCGGAGCCGTTCGGGGCTTACCTGGCCGACATTCCATTCGACACCCCGGCGGTACCTGTGTACGCGAATGCGACCGCGAAGCCCTATGACGGTGACCCCGACGAAATGCGTGCCACGCTTGCCGGGCAGATAGCGCAGCCGGTCCGGTTCGTCGACCAGGTGCGGTCAATGTGGACCGCGGGCGCACGAACCTTCGTGGAAGTCGGCCCTGACGGTGTATTGACCAATCTGGTGGGCAAGTGCCTAGAGGGCCTGCCGCACAATGCCATCGCGCTTGACCGCAAGCGCACCAACGGCATTCGCGCACTCTGGCTTGGGCTTGCTCAGTTGGTGGCAGCCGGAGTGCCAATGAATTTTAGTGGCCTGTGTGCTGACTACCGGACGATCGATGATCCTCGGGCCCGGCAAAAGCCCAAATTGGTGCTGAAGATCAATGGCGCCAACTACGGCAAGCCCCAGATCGACGAGCAGCCGACGACTCCACCAAGCGCCGCGGTCACCGCCACAGCGCCGGGCACGACAGCACCGACATCACCAGCGTCAGAGCGGAATTCACGTTCGGCGGCACATACCGCCAATGGCATCGGCCACCACAACGGGGTGACGGTGGCGCCGACCCCGCAGCCGGTGGTGGCTGTGCCCGAGCCGGCGCTGGTTGCGCCGGCGGTTGAGGCCCCGGCGGGCGCCGGGTTCGGTGCGGATTTGGTGGCTGACATGTTGCAGGTCGTTGCCGATAAGACGGGTTATCCGGTGGAGATTTTGGATCTGTCGATGGCGCTGGAGGCTGATTTGGGCATCGATTCGATCAAGCGGGTGGAGATTTTGTCGGCGGTTCAGCAGCGGGTGCCGTCGTTGCCCGAGGTGGAGGCTTCGGCGTTGGCTGAGCTGTCCACGTTGCAGGAGATCGTTGACTACCTGCCCTCGGTGCAGGCGCCGCCGGCGCATACCGCCAATGGCAACGGCCAGCACACCGGGGTATCGGTGGCGCCGACCCCGCGGCCGGTGGCGGTTATGCCGGAGCCGGTGCTGGTTGCGCCGGTGGTTGAGGCGCCGGCGGGTGCCGGATTCGGTGCGGATTTGGTGGCTGACATGTTGCAGGTCGTTGCGGATAAGACGGGTTATCCGGTGGAGATTTTGGATCTGTCGATGGCGCTGGAGGCTGATTTGGGCATCGATTCGATCAAGCGGGTGGAGATTTTGTCGGCGGTTCAGCAGCGGGTGCCGTCGTTGCCCGAGGTGGAGGCTTCGGCGTTGGCCGAGTTGTCCACCTTGCAGGAGATCGTTGACTACCTGACCTCGGTGCAGGCGCCGCCGGCGGTACATACCGCCAATGGCAACGGCCAGCACACCGGGGTGTCGGCGGCCGTGCCGTCGACCGAGAGGGGTGATGGCCTCCCTTTTGAGTCGACCGGAGCGCCGATGGCTCGCTACGCAGTGCGCGCGATCGCCGCTCCGGTTCGTGGGATGGGCGTTCCCGGGCTGCACGAGGCCACTCGGGTGGAGATTGTCGGCCGCGAAACTGCCGTCGCCGATGCGTTGCAGGCCATTCTGCGAAGCCATGGCATTTCCGCGGTGGTCGTTGACCAGCCGAGTGAGGATTCGGCCTGCGTGCTGCACCTGGGCGGCCTCGGATCGGTCCGGGGCCGCGCGGAGGCCTTGGCGGTGAACCATCGAGTCTTCGCCGATGCACTGCGAGTCGCGCCCCGCATGGAGCTCGGCGGGGGCGTGTTTGTGACGGTTCAGGACACCGGCGGCACGTTCGGTTTACTTACCGACGCCGGTCCGCGCGCGTGGGCGGGCGGCGTTGCGGCGCTGGCGAAGACCGTTGCACTCGAGTGGCCGAACACCTATGCCAAGGCCATTGACATCGACACCACGGATCGGTTGCCGCAGCAAGTCGCCGAGGGGATCGCCACGGAAATCTTGGCCGGCGGCCCCGAACTCGAGGTGGGCCTCGGTAGCATTCACGGCCGCGTGACGGTGGCGACCGAAGAGTCTGGTGTCACCGGCAGGGTAGCTCGCCTGGACCATCGTGACGTCGTGTTGGTCTCCGGGGGTGCGCGCGGCGTGACCGCGGCATCGGTGATCGCACTAGCCAAGCAGACCCAAGCCAGTTTTGTCTTGGTTGGGCGGTCGGGGTTGGGCGACGAACCTCCCGCGGCGCATGGTCAAACGACCGATGTCGCACTCAAACGGGCCCTGCTCGCGGATGCCCAACGGCGGGGCATCAAGCCGACTCCGCGGCAGTTGGAACAACAAGTCCGGCGACTGCAGGCCGACCGTGAGATACGTGCAACGATCGCTGCGATCGAGGCCGCCGGGTCACGGGTCGTGTACCAAGCGATCGACGTTCGCGACAGCAGCGAGCTTGGTGCACTGCTCGATCGCGTCCGAACTGACTTCGGTCCGATTACCGCACTGGTGCACGGTGCCGGTGTGCTGGCCGACGCGCGGCTGAGCCGCAAGACATGTGACCAGTTCGACCAAGTCTTCGGCACCAAGGTCGCTGGATTGTCCGCGCTGCTCGACGCGACCGCGTCCGACGCGCTGAAAATGATCCTGCTGTTCTCATCGGTGTCCGCCCGCGCTGGCAACATCGGACAGAGCGACTACGCGATGGCCAACGAGGTTTTGAACCAGGTCGCATTGGCGGAGCGCATCCGGCGGGGTCCGTCGTGTCTTGTCCGCTCGCTGGGCTGGGGGCCCTGGGGGGCAGGCATGGTGACGCCGGCCCTGCAAGCCGTGTTTGAGTCCCGGGGCATCACACCGATATCGCTTGACGATGGTGCGTGCGCATTCGTGTCCGAAGCGCTCGACAGTCAGACCCAAGACGTGCAGGTCCTGCTCGGAGGCGGTGTGATCGCCGGCGGGCTTCCGCATCCACTGCCCGATACCGGGCGCCTGGCCCGTGTCGCCGCAGACGCGGAACAGCAGCCTTACCTACAGGATCACCGCGTTCAGCATCAGGTGGTGCTACCGGTGGTGCAGGTCGCGGAGTGGTTCGTACGCGCGGCCGAGGGCTGCCGGCCGGGCCAGCGCGTGACGCGGCTGCTCGACCTTCGGGTTCTTCGTGGCGTCCAGTTTCCGGACTTCGACAACGCCGGCGAGGCCTTCGTGGTGCGGTGTGTGCCAGTAGAACACGCGCCGCAGCGGCTGGAACTTTCGTTGCTCGACGCCGCCGGGATGGTCCGCTACTGCGCGACAGCCGAGGTGGGCTCCGGCGATCTGGACACCCCGGTCTTGGCCACCGCGCAGGTGGATCCCGAACGGCTCGTCCAACAGCCGTGCTACGGCGATGGTGCACTATTCCACGGTCCGGCCTTCCAAGTGATCGAGCGGCTCACCGGCTGTGAACCATCCGGTGCGATCGCACAAATCCACGGTCTCAACCGGGCAGGCTGGCCGCAGCAGCGCTGGGCGACCGATCCGGCCGCGCTGGACGGCTGTCTGCAACTCGGCTTTTTGTGGGGTCTGAAGCGAACCGGGCGTCGGATGCTGCCGCTGCGGATTGGGCAGATCACTCGCTACCGCACGGGACCTGCCGAGGGCACGCTGTACTGCCATCTCGACGACGGCGAATCAACCAGTAACCGGATCGTCTGCGATCTGCGGCTGACCGACGACAGCGGCGCGCTGATCGCTGAATGCAGACGGGTCGAAATGTATGCATACGGCAATGAGCACACCACTGATTCGGCCATCAGGGCGGTCGCGACATGAGATTTGAACCGATCGCGATCGTCGGGCAGGGCTGCGTCTTTCCGGGCGGACTGAGTCCCGATGAGCTGTGGACGGCGATCGCGCAAGGTCGAGACGTCATTGGTGCGCCCCCGCAGGGCTGCTGGGGGGTGAATCCGGCTCGCATCATGCGGGATCAGGTCACCGGACCGTGTTTCGACCACACCTGGTCGGACCGGGGCGGCTACGTGTGTGGCTTCGAGGAAGCCTTCGACCCGAATGGTTTCCTGCTCGACGCGGATTCCCTGCGGACCCTCGACCCGCTCTATCGATGGACGCTTTACGCAGCCCGGCAAGCCGTTGAGAACGCCGGGTGGCACGTTGGCAGCGTTCCCGGCCGCGTCGGCGTCGTGTTGGGCAACCTGAGCTATCCCACCAACACCATGGCCGATCTCGCCGCGAGCGTGTGGCGGGAACAACCCGCCACCATCGACTGGCGCAACCGATTCAATTCCGGGCTGCCCGCACACCTTGTCGCTCGCGCCGTGGGCCTGACCGCGGGGGCTTTTTCACTCGATGCCGCCTGCGCGTCTTCACTGTATGCAATCAAGCTGGCCTGCGACCGGCTTCATGATGGGACCGCCGACGTCATGCTGGCCGGTGGCGTCAATCGCGCCGACGATCTGTTTCTGCATGTCGGCTTCAGCGCATTGCAGGCATTGAGTCGTGCCGGCACGTCGCGTCCGTTCCACCAGCAAGCCGACGGCTTGGTTCCCGCCGAGGGTGCCGGCTTCGTCGCCCTCCGCAGGCTCGACGAGGCGCTCGCCGCGGGTGACCAGATACTCGGGCTGATCCGGGCGGTAGGTCTGGCCAACGACGGCCGCGGAAGCGGCATGTTGACACCTTCGCAGGAGGGCCAGGAACGCGCGATGCGGGCGGCCTACGACATGGCCGACCTTGACCCCCAAGACATCTCGATGATCGAGTGTCACGCGACGGGGACCCCACTGGGCGACCTCACCGAACTGACAAGCATGGCCCGCATCTTCGCCGACAGCAAAGACGTGCCGATCGGCTCGCTGAAATCCAATCTGGGCCATTCCATTACGGCCTCGGGTATCGCCGGTCTGATCAAGGTGTTGGCGGCTATGCGTACGCAGCTGCGTCCCCCGACGCTGCACGTTGAAGATCCGGTGCCGTTCATCGCGACGTCGCCGTTTCGGCTGTTAACCGCCGCCGAGCCGTGGACCAGCAGTACACCGCGGCGCGCCGCGGTCAACAACTTCGGTTTCGGCGGCTGCAACGCGCACTTGATCGTCGAGGAATGGGTGCAGCCGACCGCGGTGACCGGCGGTGCCCCGGCCTGGCGTGTGACCCTACCTCCCAAGGACGCCGACATTGCGATCGTCGGCCTCAGTATCGTCGCCGGTGATGGCTACGAGACGGCGCAGGTGGCCGAACACCTTGCCGCGGGCCAAACATTGGCCACCCAAGAAGCCGACGGTGTCAATCGCGTGCGCATGTCCGCGCTGTCACTGGACGTGACGAAGGTCCGATTCCCGCCCAGCGATCTGAAAAATGCGCTACCGCAACAGATAGCCGCGCTGCGGGCTGCCCTGAACATCGCGGAGGTCATTAAGGACCTGCCCGCGGAGACCACCAGCGTGCTGATGGGCATGGGCTGTGACGCCGAGGTGGCTCGATGGGGCCTGCGCTGGCGTCTTGCCGACACGATCGATGACCCACAGCAGCTGGCGCAGACGCGTGACGATGTGGTTCCGGGCCTAGTCGCCAGCTCCGTTGTCGGCTCGATGCCCAACATCGTCGCCAACCGGCTTAACAGCCAATTCGACCTACGAGGCCCGAGTTTCACCGTGTCGCGTGAGCAGCTGTCCGGCACAACGGCACTGGAGCTGGCGGCCCGCGCACTGCGACACGGGGAGATCGACGCCGCGGTGGTGGGCGCGGTCGATCTCAGTTGTGAACCGGTCCATGAGGCCGCAGCGAGGGTGCTGCTCACCCAGGATGAGCAGATTCCCGGTGATGCTGCAGTGTTGATGGTGCTCAAGCGCGCGCAGGATGCTCGCCGAGACAACGACACGATCTACGCCCTGTTGCCGGCCATGCCGCACACGACCGGTCAGCAGCTTCGCGTCGGCACGGCCCCAGGAGGGTTGAACGTCACACCGCTGCTGGGCCATGCCCACGCGGCCTCCGGGCTGCTGCAGGTATCAGCCGGAGTCCTGTTGGGATTCCTGGGCATCGAACCCGATGGTTCCCCGACAACACATCAGCAGCGTGAGGTCGTCGTGACTCTGGACGGGCTGGCCGGCGAACATCAACAGCTGACACTGCTGGCACCAACGCGGCCACACCAGGACCGCGCGGCACGACACCAGACGCTGGTGCGGCAGCTGGCCGCCGCGCGCGGTGACACCGGCGAGGCAAGGCTGTTGGAGTTCGCCGCACATATGCCGCCGGTTCGGCTGCCCGTTCCCGCCGGTGTGGCGGCTGCCCGTCACACCGCAGACCATCCGGCGACCGTTCTACCGAGGCCCCCGGTCATAGCCAAGACTGCCGAGGCCTATGCGTTGCCGGCTCTCGCCGACATCCCGTCAGCGCCGACGACGACGCATCCTCGCGGTTACAGGGCCGAATTCTCTAGCGAGTCAACCGAATCGGCCCCCAACCCGCGGCCAGTCTCCGCCGATAGCGGCGCAACACACATATCCCCGTTGGCCACCCCCTCGCGATCCGACAACGGCGCGCACCGGGCGATCCAGCCGGTGCCGCCTAGCGACGCCGTGCTTCCAGCGCCGACGGTCAAGCGCATCCCCACCGGGCTGACGTTGAACAAGGACGGTTTGCGGGTGCATGCCTCGGGCAAAATCTCCCAAATCTACGGTCCCGCCTTCGCGGCTCAAGATGAGTATCCGCGGCAGACCCGCATGCCCGAACCGCCACTGCTGCTGGCGGATCGATTGCTGGGCATCGACGCAGAGCCCGGTTGTCCCGGCGCGGGCACCCTGTGGACCGAGACCGACGTCACCGCCGATGCGTGGTGGCTTCACCAAGGCCGAATGCCAGCCGGGATCATGATCGAAAGCGGGCAGGCCGACCTCATGCTCATCTCCTGGATGGGGGCGGATCTAGTCAATAAGGGTGAACGGGTGTACCGCCTGTTGGGGTGCGAATTGACCTTCCTCGGCGGCTTGCCCGAGATCGGTGACACGCTGCGCTTCGATATCCACGTTGACGGTCACGCCAGCCAGGGTGACATCCGGCTGTTCTTTTTCCACTACGACTGCACCATCGGCACCGCCCAACGGTTGGCGGTTCGCCACGGACAGGCCGGCTTTTTCTCCGATGCGGAACTGGCGGCTTCGGGCGGAATCCTGTGGAGCCCCGAGGACCACACCATCACCGGTCGCCTCGATCCACCGCCCTGTGCCACGTCACGACGCTCGCTGTCCGGAACCGATCTGAAAGCACTGGCGACCGGCAAGCTATGGCCGACCCTGGGCGAAGGGTTCGAGCGCGCCGCAAGCCACACCCGCACGCCCACCACCGCCGGCGGCGATATGTTGTTCATCGACGAAGTGACGCAGATCGACTTCTCCGGAGGACCGTGGGGCCGCGGGTATCTGCGCGGCGTGCAGCACATCACGCCCGAAACCTGGTTCTTCGACGGGCATTTCAAGAACGACCCATGCATGCCGGGAACCTTGATGTTCGAAGGCACAATACAAGCAATGGCCACTTACATGGCTGCCGCGGGCATGACGTTGGCCTGCGACGGGTGGCGCTTCGAACCTGTCCCGTTTCAGACCTACAAGCTGAAGTGCCGCGGCCAGGTCACCCCCGACTCGCGCGACGTCGTCTATGAGGTGTTCGTCCGAGAACTCATTAGCGGTCCCGAGCCCACGTTGTTCGCCGACGTGCTGTGCACCGTCGACGGGTTGGCGGCCTTCCACTGCCCCCGCTTAGGGCTGAAGCTCTCGCCTGGATGGCCCATGGATCAGGGCTTACAAGAACTCGACCACTACATTGAACCGAAGCCGGTCGCGGTCATCGACGGATTCAGCTTCGACTACAAGTCGCTCATGGCGTGCGCATGGGGCAAGCCGTCGCACGCCTTCGGCGAGCTCTACCAACCATTCGACACGACCCGCAACGTCGCTCGGTTGCCCGGCCCGCCTTACCACTTCATGTCGCGCATTACCGAGGTGGTTGGCGAGATCGGGGTGATGCAATCGGGTGCGACCCTGGTCGCCGAGTACGACGTAGCACCGGACGCCTGGTATTTCACCGCCAACGGTCAGCCCACGATGCCCAGCGCGGTGCTGATGGAAGTCTGCCTGCAGCCCTGCGGGTGGCTGGCCAGCTACATCGGCTGCCCATTATCGACCGACACCGACTTGTTCTTCCGCAACCTCGACGGCACCGGCGTGCAGCATCAAGAGGTCACGCCATCCGCCGGGACGTTACGCACCGAAGTCCAGTTGAAGAACGTCGCCAAGATAGCGGACACCATCATCGTCAGCTTTAGCGTGCAGGCCTATGCGGGTGAGGCCCAGGTCTACAGTGCCGAGACCGTGTTCGGCTATTTTCCCGGCCCCGCGTTGGACCAGCAGGTGGGTCTGCCGACCAGCGACGCCGAGCGCGAGCAGTTCGTTGAGCCATCCGCGGCTGCCGATGTCGACCTGACCGCCCGTCCACAGCAGTATGTCGGCCCCGGCGCGAGGCTGCCCGAACCGATGCTGCTGATGATTGACCGGGTCACCGGACGGTGGCTCGGCTCCGGGCGCGCAGGGTTGGGACGCTGGCGTGCGGTCAAGGACGTCGATCCCGCCGAGTGGTTTTTCAAAGCGCATTTCTTCGGCGACCCCGTACAGCCCGGGTCTTTGGGTATCGAGTCAATGATCAACCTTCTGCAATTCGCCATGTTGGATCTCGGGCTCGGTCACGAGGCAGGCCCGACCGCGCAATTCGAACCGATCGCCATCGAACGGTCGATGACATGGCGGTATCGCGGTCAGGTTCGGCCGAAAAACAAGCTGATCACCACGCAGCTGGAAATCACCAGGATCGAGCGCGGCGACGAGGGGATCCTCGCCCTCGCCGACGCGTCGTTGTGGGTCGACGGGATGCGGATCTACTCGGCCACCGATCTCGGCATGCGCATCACACGCAACCCACGCAGCCCCGCCGCCGCGGCCGGCGAACCACCGACCACTACACCCCGGATAACGACCGTAGAAACCGTCATTGACCCGGCGCGTGACACCTGGATCGCCGATCACCGCCCGACGTACACCGCTCCCGCGTTACCGCTGATGTCGGTGCTGAACCTGTTGGCCGAAGCCGCTCATCAGGCCGCGCATGGGGCGGCAGTGGTGGAGGTAAACAACCTGCGTTTGTCGCGGTGGATCGTCGTTGACCGCCCCGTTCGCCTTCGCACGCAGATCGAGCCGACGGCGCCGGGCAGCTACGATGCGCGTCTGCAGGCCTGGCGCGACGCTGCCAACCCGAAGTTGTCCCGCTGGGAGACGATCGGCACCGGCACCATCTCGACGGCTGCCCATTACCCGGATGGACCACCACCTCCGAGTCCGTTGGCCGAGCCGCGCCCGTTGGCCAGCCCCTACGATTCCGGCGCCGTGTTCCACGGTCCAGCGTTTCAGAGCCTCGATGACGGCGCCAAAATCAGCCACGACGGTGCCAGCGGAACCCTCACGGTCGAGCGATGTGCCGTTCCGGGCGCCCTGGTGCACCCTGGAGTGCTCGACGCGGGTTTGCACATTGTTCCCCACACCGAGATGAGCCTGTGGAGCGCGAATAGCCTTGGGCCGGACGGTAGTTCAATCGATTCGACGGTAGGTTTCCCACACCACATCGCGTGGGCGCGGTTCTACCGCGATGCACCCCAGTACGGAAAAGTGAGCGCCGAGGCGCGCTTTGCCGGCTTTGAAGATGCGCAACACCAGTTTCCGATCGTCGATCTTTGGTATGGCGTAGGTGACCAAGCGTGGGCACAGATCCGCATGGTTGAGGTCTTGCTGCCCAAGACGTCACTCGGTCACGTCGATGGTGTGAAGCGGCGTGCCTTCCTGGAGCGGCGAGCCGTGCCGGAGATGTCGTTGGGTCAGCGGCGGACACCAGGTGAAATCGTGCTCCACGCGAAACGAGTCGGCGAAGCCAACTGGTTCACGGGCACCATCCACGCAGTGTATGCGTGCAATACCAACGGTGAAGCATTGGTGGCCGAGGTGGCGGTCAAGGAAGCCGTTGCCCACGCCGCGCACGGCGCAATCCACCCATCACAGGTGCAGCTACGAAATGGTGAGGCCAGTTGCGCGGTGCTGCCGCTCGAGCAGGTTTCGATTGCGGTTGACCGCACCGATTCACAGACTTATCGCGCATGCGCGACACTGCAATGCGACTGGGAACCAATGCGCGTTTGGTGGAGCCAACAAACCGGCAAGCCAAAGGGCTGGTTTGGGGATCTGCTGGCGTGGGCGCTGCTTTCCCGATATGCGCGCCATGTCATCGTCGAGGACCCCGCTGCCTTCCAGGAGCTGCGAGGGCGCAGCGTGCTCCTGCTCGCTAATCATCAGGTTCAAATGGAATCGATTCTGGGAACGATGATCGCCTCCTGGCTGACCGACACCACCGTGGCCACCATATCGAACGCCAAGCATCAAGACCGATGGGTCGGAAAACTGTCCCGGGCGCTGGGAAGCGGAGAATCCACCGGCCTGCGCAACATTCACTATTTCGATCAAAGCAATCCCCACGATTTCTTCACCATTCTCGACAAGGCGCGGCACGACTTTGCGGAGCGCGGTTCTTCGCTGATGGTCCATACCGCGGGCACCCGCCAAACCTCATCGACGCAGCGGGTCGGCACACTGACCTCCACGCTGCTGGACTTGGCGGTGCAGATGTCACTGCCGATCGTGCCCGTGCATTTCGCCGGTGGTCTGCCTGAGCAGCCGCTGAACCACAAACTCGAGGTTCCGTGGCGCCACACCGCGCAGGACTACATCTTCGGATCGCCGATCATGCCCGACGAATTGACTGCACTTCCATACGCCGCACGCCGAACCCGGGCGCTGAATGCCATCAACGCCCTCGCACCCATCTCCAACGCACCGCACGAGCCGAATCCGGCCGCCGAAGGTCGGATACGTGCCGCCGCCCCCGATATGGCGCCGTCGCACGCGATCTGGGCCGCGATCGAAGACGCTTTGGACGCCCTACCCGTCGCGTGGCGCGATCACCCCGGCTACGGCGACTGGCTGGACATTCGCTGCCGCTGCCCGCAGTGCCGCGCGACGCTACGCAGCGACGCCGCGGCGACATCCTGAGCCTGAATCCACCGATGAATTAGCTGGTCATAGGGTGTCGGAATGAGGAAAGTGCCCTCTGACCCGAAATTTGTCAAATTAGTTTGCTCAAGCGCGACGACTGTGAATCTTGAGTCAAGTTGGGTAGCCATCCGACCGGCGTCTTCGGCTGGCTTCCACCGGACGGGTTGGTGACGGCGCTGTCTGGCCTATTGGATGCGAGGCCGGTGTGACGGTCAGCGACGTCGAGGTCGCCGTAGCCGCCGGCGACGTACTGCGCCTGTTCAACGAAGGCCGGAGTCCTAGAGGCTACTGATGTACATGTCGCGCAACGGCTTTGCGTACTCGGCCGGGAGAACGATGAGCGGGTTGCGGTCGCGGTTACCGTCCTGAGCGGTGGGCCGGGCACCGGGAGGACGACCACGATCGCCCGGCCGCTTGCGGCCGCGGCCGAGCAGGCCGAAATCGTCGGCGGGTCACGAATCCGGATCGCGTTGGCGGCGCCCACGGGTAAGGCCGCGGCACGCCTGGCCGAGGCGATGCAGGAGCAGGTGGGCGAATTCGATGCGGTGACGCTGCATCGTCTGCTCGGCCGTAAACCGAACACATCAGCGCGCTTTCGCCACGATCGCGCAAAATCGTTGCCGCACGACGTGATCGTGGTGGACGAGACGTCGATGGTGTCCCTGACGCTGATGGCCCGACTGGCCGAGGCGGTCCGTCCCGCAGCGCGGCTGATCCTGGTTGGCGACGCCGACCAGCTGGCCTCTGTGGAAGCCGGGGCGGTGTTGGCGGATCTGGTGGATGGTGTGTCGGCACGCGGCGACGTGCGGGTGGCGGCGCTGCGCACCTCGCACCGGTTTGGGAAATCGATCGCTACCTTGGCGCAGGCGATACGAGCCGGCGACGCGGATCACGTAGTGGCGCTGCTGCGTTCGGCCGACGAACATATCGAGTTCATCGAGGATGACGATCCAACGGCACCGAGACGAAGGGTCGTGCTGCCGCATGCGCTGCGGCTGCGTGAGGCTGCGCTGTTGGGCGCAGCGGACACGGCGTTGGGCGCACTGAACGAACACCGACTGCTGTGCGCGCACCGGCGCGGGCCGTTTGGTGTGCAGCACTGGAACCGGCAGGCAGAGATCTGGCTCGCCGAGGAGACCGGCCAACCGCCGTGGTCACAGTGGTACGCCGGACGACCCCTGCTGGTGACGGCCAATGACTACGGACTGCGGGTGTACGACGGCGACACCGGTGTAGCGGTGGCCGGTCCCGACGGCCTTCGGGGCCGTGATCGCCGGGGCGACCGGGCGGCTTGACTTCGCCACCGGCCGGCTTTCCGACGTCGAGACCATGCACGCGATGACGATCCACAAGAGCCAGGGCAGCCAGGCCGACGAGTGACGGTGCTGATGCCGCCGCAGGATTCGCGGTTGCTGACACGGGAGTTGTTCTATACAGGGGTCACGCGCGCGAAGAACAAGGTACGGGTCATCGGAGGCGAAGCCGAAGTGCGTGGTGCGGTCGAGCGACAGGCGGCGCGGGCGACCGGGCTGCGGATGCGATTGCAGCACCCGTAAGCTTGCTATGGTGAGCCGTCGCAAGTCGGGAACGAGCCGGCTGACGGTCGACGATTGGCTGCAAGCCGGATACGCCCTGCTGTCCGAAGAGGGTCTCAACGCGCTCAAGCTCGATCGTCTGACAGCCCGACTCGACGTGACGAAGGGCAGCTTCTACTGGCATTTTGCCGACATGGCGGCCTACCGGCGCGCACTGATCGACTCCTGGGCGCAGTTGCACGATAAAGACCGCCGCGAGGTCGAGCGGATGGGCGAGATTCCACCGCGAGAGCGCCTGTTGCGAATGGCGGGGATCCTAGTCAGGTCACGCCTTTGGAAGCTCGAACTGGCGATGCGCGAATGGGCCCGCTCCGATGAGACTGTGGCGGCGGCGGTGCGATCGGCGGACGGCCGATTGCTGAATGCGATGAAACAAGCGTACCGCGACTACGGTTTTGAGGACGAAGAGCTAGAAATGCGGGCCAACACCGCGTTCGCTGCCGGCATCGGCATGCTGCACCTGGCCGGCCCCACGCCAACCAAACAGGCTGCAGTGCAGCTCGAACGATTCATCAACTTCACGCTGCGACCGTAGACGTCGCCGACGCTCGCTCTGGTTCGAAAAATACCCAGGGTGAGTGGGCAGCGGAAAGCGACCCGGCGGAGCTTGTGGAGTTTGTGGAGTCGGGTGTCGTTGCGGAAGTGCGTATTTGGGTCAGGCGGCGGGTTCGAGGGTGACCCGGTAGCCCATGGCGGTGAGTTGGGCGATGTGGTTGCGCAGTCGGCGTTCGGTGGCGATGCGGTTGGCGTGGTAGTCGGGGCCGAGGTCGCAGAAGCGGGCGTTGGGGTTGGAAAGCAGATGCCAGATGATGACCAGGATGGAGCGGGCGACCGCGACGAGGGCCTTGAGTTTGCCGCGGCGTTTGACGATGCGCCGGTAGCGTTCGCCGAGGAAGGTGTTGGTTTTGGCGGCCGCGGCGGACATCGTTCAATATTTCGCCCATAAGGCGAATGACCAGTGTGACTTCTACCGGTCGCCCGCGGCCGTTGCGCGAGCGCAGCGAGCAGCGCAAGCGCGCAGGGAAGGCGATCAACGGTAACGCGCCGTGACGCATGCATCACCGTCTTGGCGGTGGTGGCGCCGGCAACGAAGTAGGCAGCCGCGGGTGGGCTTCGGCCTGGCGCTGGGCGATTACCGGCCTCGACTTTGCATACGGCGAAATATGTTGCGCCACAACCGTATCAGCGCACTGGGGCCGGCGTCTCATTGACGTCTAGCTGCTGGTCCACATCACATTGTTGCCACTGCAATTGGCCGAGAGCTATCTTGACTCTGCGGGCGGACCGCGGTTTTCCTATAGAACTCCCCGGCGGATGCTAGAGGCTCAGTAAGACGCGAGACCCGTCGGGGCGCTTCACCGCGACCTCCAGCTCGCCGCCTGTGGCCTCGACGTACTTGCGGAGGGTATCGACCCGGCTGGTGCCCAGATTGCCGTGCTCCATCTGGGAAACGCGGTTCTGTCCGACGCCGATGGCTGCAGCGAGGGTGGTCTGGGTGTAACCAGCTTCTTCACGCAACTCGCGGAGACGGTACTGCGCAACCTCGCGGTCCATCTCGTTCTTGATTGCGTCAATGCGGGCACGGTTGCCCGGACGGCGACGCCGAAGATCATCAAGCGTGGTCATCGTTTCTTCCCTTTCTTGTCTTCGGCTTAGCGGCTTTGGCTGCTCAGTCACCTTCAATAGCTTCTCTTGGTGTTCGGTGAACAGGCGATCGGCGATAGGGATGTTCTTCGTATACCACTTCGTCCAATTTCCTTTCTTGTCTCCGGCGTCCAGCATGATCGCCCGAGACTGGATGTCGAAGGCGAAGAGCACTCGTATGTGCGCTCCGCCTTTCGTGGCGCGAGGCCGAAGCTCTTTCATGTTCGGGTGCTCTGATCCCTCGAGGGTGTCCACGAAGGTCGGCGCGTGACCGGTCCGTGTTCCTCCAGTTGCTCAAGAGCCGCAATCACGTTGTCGTATTCCTCGTCGTCGAGGCTGTCGATCCACGCTTCGATGAGGGTCAGATCGACCTCCCATTTCCGCACCATGGCATACTATCAGCTTTAACTGATATCAGTTAGAGCTGATTCCCGGAGGCAGTCGTACGGACGTCGCGCTGGGACCATCGAGGGGCCACACGTTATGCACGATGCCGAACGACCTGTGCCCGTGAACGTCAAGCATCCCGCTGCCGGCGCGAGAATCACCGGCGACCTGCCAAAACGCGCTACCGCTACGTCCTGGGGTCGGTCTGTGGCGAGGTGGGTGATGAGTAGGCACAGGGTCGTTCAGCATGTGCCCAGCGTGTTGTTCCAGACTGCTCCCGACTAGGTCCTCGCCTGCGACACAGCCGGCGCCGCAGTGGCAGAGTGTGCTTAAGGCGGCGCAGCAGTCATCGTTTATCCATCGCGAATGATGGAGAAAAGACCTGATCTGCCCGGTTTTGGCGGGATCGTCGGGACGGCTAATCCCTTACCGCACAGAACTGTTGCGTATTATCGGGACCTGGCGAGATTGGCCGTTCCGTAATCCGTTGGTCACGGTTTCGAGCCCCGCCCGCCCCACAAGAAATGCTGTATTGTCTCGTCTGATGCTTGACATTTGGCGTCGGTTGATGCATGACATTGTTTCGGCTGATGCTTGACACTCCTTCGATGAAGGAGTTGAGCGTGGCCGAGCAGCGGTATCAGGCCGTGATATCAGTAATTGCCGATGATTTGTCCATCTCGCACGTGGCCGAGAAGATGGGAGTATTGTGCCGCACGCGGCACACCCGGTTAGCCAGCTAAGAAGCGTCAGGCGACCACCGATGCCGGGATTACAATCCGCACGATTCGCCGACCTCTCGGTGGCAAACATTCCCATCGGGGACCTTCCAACTCACAAGTGATTGGATCAGAATGACCATTTTTCGTGTCAAGCCGGCCAATTACTTTGGTGACGTGGTTCTGGCTGCTGCGGATCGGGATGGGCTTCGCCTTTTCCAGTCAGCTGTGCGGTTGGCCCACGAGGGCGGCCAGGCGACTCTCGAGATCGATGGTGTCCACCACGGGATAGTGCGCGAACGCGGAATGGTCGATATCGAGCTGGGGTTGCAAACCGTTGTATGGCGCCTGGATGATGCGAAACTAGTAGAGATCCTCGATAAGCTACTGCCATTGATCGATAGCGAAGGGCCTGGCCATCAGTATATCGATGATTTGAATAGTCCCGCGCCGACACTGATGATATCTGTTGACGAGTACGTCTGAGATTTTGCTGCGGATTGTATTTGAATTCGTGTGCGCCGGATCGACGATGAGTCGCCCGTGGGTGCCGGAATGCGCCCACAGCGATGGATCGGTCGAGGAGATCAGCGACCTGTGTATTGACTCGGTCTTTCCGATCAGGCTTGCCCCGCAACGCTTCTCAAGCCCAGCAGATCACCCAGGCCGCCGCCGAAGTTAGGCGCGGGTGCGAACAGGGTTGACATGCCCTAGGGCAGGAATGGGTTGATTACCGGCGGGGTGATTTGGTTGCCGGTCACGCCGGTGAGCCGGACCCAGATTTGTGCGGGGATATTAACCGCCTGGTACACGCCGGCGCCGAGCCATGAGACCGGTACCTGTAGGAAGCTGGGCACCGAATTGACGATGCTGCTTACCTGGTCGTACACCAGGGAGGGAATCGTGGCCACGACCGTGCGCGACACCAGATTTACGTTGGTCGCAATATCGGGATAACCCTGTGCAGCGAAATCGGCGCTGAGCACCGTGAACAGGTTGGCGCCGGGATCAACGTAAGTGCCGTCGAAGCTGTGGGCCGTCAGGGGCGCGCCCTGCATATAAGTCGGCGTCGGAATGCCGAATTGATCCATGATTGTTGGCGTCACACTCACGATCTGCCATGAGTTGTTGATGTACCCGTCTCGCAGATCATTGCCGGCCTGATCGAACATGAGGAATGTCGCTGTCTCACGGGGTGATTGGAAGCCGTGACCGCGGCCGAACTCGTTGGGCCCTATTTCGCCATGGTCGGTGACGATGAGCGTGGAAAATTCCTCGCCGGGGTGGTTGAACTCCCATTCGGCTACCGCTCCCAACAGCCCACCACCGTCTAGGGTCTGGGAACCGAGGTTGTAGTCCATGTTCTGAATGGCCAGCCGGTATTGCGGTGAATCGCCGCCGTATTGATGCGCGTTGTTATCGACACCTACGAAGTAGGAAAAAATGAGATTGCCTTTGGCTGGATCGGCCGCCAGAATCGCGGCCCGGCTCTTCTGGCCGACGAGGTTTTGTGTCGCTATCCAATCCGTGTCGCCCGCGACCTGCGGGACGAATTCGATGTGGTCGGCGGGGTTCGAGCCGGCGCCGGCGATTTCGGTTATGGGTAACCAGTTGGCGATGACCGTGGTGTTGACCTGGTCGCCATAGGTGTTCTCGAGTTGGTTGTAGATGGTCGGCCAGTTGTCGTACGTCCAAGGGGTAAAGACGTTGTTGCTGACGCCGGCCGTCTCGCTCCACACACCCGTCTGCATGGTCGTCCACGAGGGGTTGGAGATGGTGGTGTGCGTGACGATCGTCGACGCGGAGGTGACGCTTTGCTGCATGAACGCATGGAAGTTCGGGGTGCCAGCCGGGTCGGCCAGGATTGCAGCCAGATTCGTGCCGTCGGTGCCGATCAATAGGAAATTCGCGTCTGGTGTCGCCAGGAGCAGAGCAAGTGCCTCTTCTGGGGTCGCGAATGTCACGTCTGGGTAATACGTCCCGGCGTTGCCGGTCGCGCCCGGGGCGCCGACCAAGGACAATGCGCTGCCGCCGATCCCACCGGCCCCAGCGGCGATGCTTCCTCCGCCGACACCGCCAGCGCCGCCGGCCCCGCCATTGCCCCACAACAACCCGCCCGTGCCTCCGGCCCCGCCTGTCCCGCCGCGGCTACCGCCGGCGCCGCCGACTCCACCATTACCGATCAACCCGGCATTACCGCCGCGCCCTCCACTCTGACCGAATCCACCCGACCCACCCGTGCCGCCATTGCCCCACAGAATCCCGCCGTCTCCACCGGCTTGCCCGGTGCCGGGAATGCCGTTAGTCCCGTTGCCGATCAATGGACGCCCCAACAGGAAGTTCGTGGGGGCATTGATCACACCCAGAATGTTGTCAACGAGGGGCTGCAGGGGGGTGGCATTGGCCGCCTCCGCGGCCGCATACGCCCCGCTGGCGTTACTCAATGCCTGCACAAATTGCTCATGAAGCGCCGCCGCCCGCGCACTGATCGCCTGGTATTCCTGGCCGTAGCCAGAAAACAGCGATGCAATCGCTGCCGATACTTCGTCAGCAGCGGCAGTCATCAGAGTGCTGGTCGGAGCCAACGCCGCTAGGTTCGCCGCCCTCATTGAGGAGCCGATCGCAGCCGCATCTACCGCTGCTGTAATCAACAGATCCGGCGCGGCGACTAGATACGACATTGTGGTCCTTTCACCCCGCAAATTCTTCACTATCGGAAGCTGTGACGATGCCCAAATCGCAAGATTTCGGCACTTTTCGGCGCGCAGCACCGCTTCAGCAAGCTCCACCCACATCTAAGTTCCTTCTACGTTCGGGACCACCGCCAATGACTGGGAACCGACCGGAGTCATCCGGCTCGCATTTGGAGCTGTCACTGACCAATCCGGTTGTCGCGCAATGGGAGACAAGCAGTCCGTAGTGGCCGTCAATACTTCGGAGGACCCGGGCGACGTCGCCGCGGCGCGTGGCGGGCGACGTCACTGGCGTCCGCGGGCGGTTGGTAGCCGTACCGCAGGCGTACGGGCACCGTACCGGTAACGATCAATTACGCTGCACTACGGGCGATTTGAGCCATCACTGCTAACCGTTCCCCGGGCGGCCGAGACGCTGGCTACGGTCGTGATCCGCGCGCCGACTTTAGGTGGGGGCTTGCCGGCGGGCGCGCGCAAGCCGCGGTCGGTGTTCTCCAGGAGCGCCGGAAAAGCTTGCCTGTTGCGAAAACGACGAGCCGCTGTTGGCGAACAACACCGAATTCCGGGCACGACACACCGGGCGCATTTTGCGTCTCGTGACCACCGCAAATCTACCCTGAACCGCAGTGTGCGGCGGGAAGGACATTGTGGTGAGCAAACATCCAGTCGACGGGATGTCGCGGCGAGAGTTTATGGCCCGGCTCGCCGCCGCAAGCAGTGCCGGCGCATTCATGTCCTTGGCCGGCCCGGTGATCGAGAAGGCGTATGGGGCCGGTCCGTGTGGCGGCCATTTAACCGACATCGAGCACTTCGTGTTCATGCTTCAGGAGAACCGGTCATTCGATCACTACTTCGGCACACTGTCGGGCATCAACGGCTTCAACACGCCCTCGCCAGCATTCCAACAAAAGGGCTGGAACCCTCAAACGCAGTCGCTTGACCCCGCCGGCGTCACCATCCCGTACCGCTTCGACTCCACCAGGGGACCCGTACTCAACGGCGCGTGTGTCAACGACCCGGGCCACCAATGGATCACGATCCACCAGTCATGGAACAATGGCGCCAACGACAATTGGCTGCCCGCTCAGGCCCAACAACAATCGCTGCAGGGCAACGTCCCGGTCACGATGGGTTACTACACCCGCCAAGACCAACCGATCCATTATCTGCTGGCCGATACCTTCACTATCTGCGATGGCTATCACTGTTCGTTGTTAGGCGGAACGTCACCCAACCGGCTGTACTGGATAAGCGCATGGATCGATCCTGATGGCGTCCAGGGCGGTCCGCTGCTTATCGATCCCAATATCCAGCCGCAAGGCCAATTCAGTTGGCGCACCATGCCGGACAACCTCAGCGACGCCGGCATCAGTTGGAAGGTGTACCAAAACAAGCTTTTGGGGGCGCTCAACAACACGGTCGTTGGCTACAACGGGATGCTCGTCGACTTCAAACAGGCCCTGGATCCGCGCTCGAACGTGGCCCGCAACGGCATCGCCCCGACCTATCCCTTGGACTTCGTCGCCGACGTCGCAGCCAACAGGCTGCCCCAGGTTTCGTGGGTGCTGCCCGGGTTCCAGGTGTCCGAGCATCCCGCACTTCCGGTAGCGCCGGCCGTCGGCGGCACCGCGATCGTCAATATCCTCCGCATCTTGCTGTCCAACCCCGCGGTGTGGGAAAAGACCGCGTTGATCGTCAGCTTTGACGAAAACGGCGGCTTCTTTGACCACGTCACACCGCCTACCGCGCCGCCGGGAACTCCCGGCGAATACGTCACCGTGCCCGACATCGACGCGGTCACGGGTTCCGGCGGCATCCGTGGGCCGATTGGTTTGGGCTACCGCGTCCCGTGCTTCGTCATCTCTCCCTACAGCCGTGGGCCGTCGATGGTGCATGACACCTTCGACCACACCTCGCAGCTGCGGTTGCTCGAGAAACGGTTCGGTGTGCCGGTTCCCAACCTGAGTGCGTGGCGAAGAAGTGTGACCGGCGATATGACGTCCACCTTCAACTTCGCCGTCCCACCCGACGCATCGGCACCGTTCTTGGACCACCCCGCATTGAAGGCCGTGCCGCAACAGGTGCAGTGCGTTCCTGACACCGTCGCAACTCTTGCGAAGGTAACTCCTCCTTATCGGGTGCCCTTCCCTCAGGTAATGCCCACTCAGGAGACCACACCCGCCCGGGCGATTCCGAGTGGTCCCTGCTAGAGCTAAATCCACAAGCCTTAACAAGACGCCTGACCCAACCCACGGGCCGATGGCGGCGGGCTAGATTGCCCGTATGCGCATGGTTCGCCTGTTCGGCGTAGTTCTGACGATGCTCACATCGGCGTTGCTGCTGGCAACCCCCGCGATTGCGCAACCGCCGTTCAAGCTCACGGATCACATCACCGACAGCAACGGGGTGTTGACGGATTCCGGTCGGGCGGCGGTCAATTCGGCAATCGACCGGCTTTATCGCGATCGGCACATTCAACTGTGGGTGGTCTACGTCGACAACTTCTCCAAGTTCAAACCCGACAATTGGGCCGGCCGAACCCGCAGCGCTAGCGCGATGGGCGACCATGACGCGCTGCTGGCCGTGGCCACGAACACCAAGTCATACACGTTCACCGTGCCCCCGAACGTCCAAGCTGTCCGGACAGACGAGTTAAACAGTCTGCGGAGCAACAAGATTGAGCCAGCGGTGAGTGCCAAAGACTGGAGCGGTGCCGCGGTCGCTGCGGCTGACGGGTTGAACAAATCGCCAAGCACAACGTCAAACCGGATCTGGCCGCTGATCGCGATCGCCGTCATCGCCGTGGTCGTGGTAGTCGTGGTTTTCGTGCTCTGTCGCGCGGGCCGCCGCCGGCGCGCCGCTCGGCGGGTCGACCCTAGCGATGGGCAGGTGAACATTGAAGGGCGCGATCATTCGTTGGGGCAGGCGTTGTCCACCGCGGATGCCAGATTGCGCCAAATCTCCAACTATGTCGCCAAGCATCGCCAGAGCATCGGCGCGGAGGCCCAGACCCGATTCGAAGATGCGAAACGCCATTTGGCAGCGGCGCACGAAAAGGAAGCCAGCTGCGACCACGAAGCAATTGCCCATGCCAACGCGGCATCGACGCTGGCCGCTCAGGCACAAACGCTGGCAAACGCCGACGTGCTAGCAGCGCACCGACGACGTCGAGGCACCGCATCTAAGCGGTGATCGGTGAGATCACCATCGGCGGCCGCTGAGCGGCGGCTCGGTTCTGTCTCACGGTGCGATCTGGATGATGCCCGGCGGCATGGGTCGCGTCGGCGACGGCTCCGCCGGCCCGCTACCGCCGCCAGCACCGCCACCGCCGCCACCGCCGCTGCCGGCGCCGCCGCTGCCGGCTCCGCCATCACCGATACCGCCACCACCGGCAGCACCCCCCGGCTGAGGGGCAGCCGCGGGAGGCCCTGTGGAGGCGGCGGCTGCTGGGGCGGAGGCGGCGACTCCTGCGGTTGCGGGGGCAGCTGCTGGGGCGGAGGTGGCGGCTCCTGCGGTGGCGGTGGCGGCTGCTGAGGCAGCGGCGGCGTTTGCCGCGGTGGCTGCGACGGCGCGGGCGCCCGTGGTGGGATCAGGATGTTCGCTGGCGGAGGCAGTGGCGCCGGAACCTGCGGGGGCTTCGGCGCGATGGTCTCGCCTGCGGGAATGGTTTCGATCGGCGGAGCGAGGACATCGCTATGTGCGGTGCAGTCCGACCGGTCGCCCCAATTGTGGCTCGCGACGAAGACGCCGCCGACGATTGGGTGCGGGCGCCGCGCCACACGTGTGGGTGTCCGTTCCGGCCATGCTGTCGGCATGCTGATCCGCAAATCGCATTCCGACGTGGTCGCATGGTGCGTGTAGGTAGCGACTCGGTGCGTGGATTGATGTGATCCCGGCGCGGCAATAGCGCTGAAAGAAGCCAACTTGTCCTGGTGGAAGGGGCAATAGACCTGCACGGACGCACTGACGAACCGGGAAAAGGTGCGCGTGAGGCGGTCGCGAGGGTATTGCCTCATGCTCGGGTCATTGTCGTACGCAAAGGTCGTCATCGCCTCGACGACTCCATTCACCGGCATCCCGCCGTCGAGTCGGCCACAAACTTGATGGGCTACGGCGATCAGGCTTGGCGCGTTCTCGAGGGCTGGGATGCCATGTTGATCAAGCGATGCTAGAAACTGGTCGTCCTGGTTCGGGTCGGCCACTGCTGTGCTGCCGCGCAGGATTGCGGCGCCGATACCTATCACGGTGACGGTAGCCACGGCGCCCGCGCGGGTAGCGGTGCCGGTGAACATGACAGTGGTTCCGTTCTCTAGGGTCGTTGGTTTGCGTGGTGATCGATGGCATCGATGGCACTGTGTGGCCGTCTGGTAAACTCCTTTGCTTTTTTGTTGCTTTACATTGCTGTAACATTCGGCGGCGCCAGTGTCAATGGGCATGCAAAAGTCCTCGTTTTTGCCAGCGAACGTCGCCACTTCTGCTGTCGAGGTGACTTGCGGGACACAGAAAGACGCCAGCCTGCTCGGCTTCGGCGGGACCGGCGGGACCGGCAACAGCAATTCCACCGGTGGTGTCGGCGGCGACGGAGGCAGCGCCGTACTGATCGGAAACGGTGGCAATGGCGGCATTGGCGGGCTCGGCTCACCCACTAACGGCAGTCACGGCATGGGCGGGTCCGGTGGGCTGCTATTCGGTGCGAGCGGAAGCAGCGTGTAGCCGTCGTCGGTATCGTCATGCACACGGTCGGGAACCGTTGACTCAAGGCACATCGCGCTCTCCTGGAAGGAGGCCTAGTGCCAACACGGCCGCGAAGATCGCCACCCCGCTCGGCGATTGGGCGAACGCGTGGGTGGACCAGCGGCCGCCGCGGGGGATTCGCGGCGTTCCTTGGCTACCTCCTCGGGGCCGTCGTCCTCACGATCGGCGCCTGGAGCGACCCAACGTCCGGCTGGGCCGGGAACTGCTGCGACCAGCAGCAGGCGATCTGGTATCTCGGCTGGACGCCCCACGCGCTCGCGAATGGGCTCGATCCGTTCTTCACGACCCAGATCGGTGCGCCCGACGGCGTGAACCTCATGTGGAACACCCCGATGACGCTCCCGGGGCTCCTGGGCTGGCTCCCGGCGAAGATCGGGGGCCCAATCTTTGGGTTCAACGTTCTCATGGTCGTCGGCATCGCCCTCAGCGGATTCACCGCCTGGCTCGCGATCCGACGCTGGACCGGTGACGGCGTGGGCCCGATGGTCGGTGGCGCGGTCTACGCCTTCTCGCCCTACGTCGCCTCCCACGCGGCCTTGCATCTGAACCTCGCCACGGCCTGGGTTCCGCCGCTCTTCCTACTTGCCATCGACGAGCTGCTGGTGACCAGGCGTCGACCGCCGTGGCACGCAGGGGTGGCGCTCGGAGTCCTCAGCGCCGCACAGCTTTTGATCAACGAGGAGACGCTCGCCACCAGTGTCGTGGCAGCCGTAGTACTGGTCTGCGTCATGGCCGTCGCGCGCCGCGACGGGCGGGTTCGAACGCGATGCCGCCAACGAGCGGCCCGGCTCGCCCCGGCGCTCGCGGTCGCCACACTGACGTTCCTCACGCTCGCGGCCTGGCCGCTGGCCGTCCAGTTCTTCGGACCGCAACGGATCAACGGGCTTGTCCAGGACCCCAAGACGTACTCGACCGACCTCCTGAACTTGGTCCTTCCGACGCCATACCAGCTTGTCGCCCCCGACGCGGTGACGCATGTGTCCCGCGAGTTCAGCGGCCTGTATCACGAGGCGACGGGCTACCTCGGCCTGCCGCTCCTCGTCCTGCTGGTGGTCGTGGCCGTTCGTCAGTGGGACGACCTCCGGGTCCGCGTCGCGAGCATTACTGGGGCGCTGCTCTTCGTGCTGTCGCTCGGGCCTTGGCTCCACATTGGCAAAAAGGCTCTGCCCGTGCCACTTCCGTGGCTGCCCTTCGGGAAGCTGCCGCTGTTCAAACATGTTCTGCCGGGCCGCTTTACGCTGTTCGCCTGGTTGGCAGTCGCGGTGATCGTCGCGATCGTCATCGCCCGGGCGAACCGACTGGCTCCGCGACCGGCGGCGCGGTGGCTGCTTCCGGTGGTCGCGGCGCTCGTCCTGATCCTCCCGGCTCCGCTGCAACGGCAGCCGTTCTACACGCCGGCCTTCTTCCGCACATGGGCCAGCCACAACATCGGGCCCACCGAAACAGTCCTGGTCGCACCGTATTTCACCAACGGGGGCCAGGCCGCGCCGATGTTGTGGGCGGCGCAGGCCGACTATGGGCTTCGGATGCCCGAGGCCTACGCGTACATGCCGCAGCCCGGCGGCGGGACGAATTCGGGACCGCCGGCAACACGGCTGTCCAAGATCATGCTGGAGATCCAGGACGGCGAAACGTCGCTCGTGGCGCGGGGAGAAGTTCGCGCGCAGGTGGCCGCCACCCTCCGGTTCGCGGAGGTGCGCCACGTGATCGTCGGGCCGATGCAGGCGTGGCAGACGATGCTCGCGTTCTTCACCGACCTGTTCGGCCGGGCGCCCGAGAGGGTCGGCGAGATTGCGATCTGGCGGGACGTCAACGTCCGGGGCGTCGTCGCGCCGCCCGCAGAAGTTGGCCCGCCGCGCCGCTGATCTCACTCACGGCTTGAGCTGTGAACATTACTGCGCATCCACGAATTCGATGACGGCTGCCGCGACCTCTCGATGCACGGTCTCGTTGAGGATGTCGTGGCGTCCACCGGCAAATGTCTTGAGCTGCAAGCGCTCTATCTGTTGAGCATAAGCACGCACAGGTCCAACCGGCGTGATCGGATCGGCCTCACCGTGCACCGCCAGCGTGGGGACCGCGAGGTTCGGCAGCTGCGATCCGAGCCGATCCCACGCCGTGACGAGTTCGCGGGAAAGTACCGACCCGTTCGCGTCGACGAACGCCAGCGGGTCGTTCTCGAGCGAATCGAGATAAAACGGATCGGCCGACAGCCACGCCGGATCAAGGTCGAAAGAGCCGTCCCCGTCTAACAATTCGGGTATCGGCGCCAGGGGCGCACCGGAGATGATGCCGGCGCGATAGCGGTCCGGATTATCCAGCAGGCGACACAAAGTCACGACGGAACCGAACGAATGGCCCTGAGCGATCAGCGGCAGACCGGGCCGCTGCCGTTCGGCGAGATCGGTAATGGCGTCGGCCAGCGCGGAGCTGATCTCGATCGAGCCGAAATTGCCGCGTTCTCCTCCGGTGAGCCCGTGGCCGAACTGGTCGACCGCCCACAGGTCGATGCCGCCGGCATTGAGTCCGAATGCGTACCGGTGATACAGGCCGGTGTGCTCACCGAATCCGTGCAGGAAAATGACGGCAGCGTGGGGAGCTGCGGCGGGCCAGTGCCGGTAGTAGGCGCGGCCTCGATCATGCTGGAGGATCGGCATTACCGTGACGTTAGCCCCCTTTGATCGGCAAAGCGCGGATTCCGTCAGGGTTCCACGCGCGCGGTGGGGCCAAAGTGGGCAGCCGACGGTCGGTCAGTGCGACCTTGGTCAGTGTCGGCGGCACGGATGCCATTGGCATACCGACACGGGACGTTAAACACTGGATCGTCTCGCCGATCTCGATTTAACTGCGGGCATGCACATTAGCCCTATCAGCGTCCTGGCCTCCGTCGCCGCGATCGGCAGCGCCGCCGTCGGCGGCCTATTCTTTGCATTTTCCAGCTTTGTGATGCGTGGTCTGAACCGCATCAACCCGCTAGACGCGATCACCGCGATGCGCGGAATCAACGCTGAGGCGCAAACGAACCCGCCATTCTTACTGTTGTTCTTTGGTTCGGCGCTCGCCGCGTTGGCAGTCGGCGTCGCCGCGGTGACACAGCTGCGCAAACCCGGTAGCGGATACTTACTGGCCGGCGCAATCCTGTCGGTTGTGGCGGTGCTCGTCACGGCCGCGTTCAATGTGCCGCTCAACAACCACCTGGACAGCGCGCCTCTCACGGCGGAGCCGGCGCGGGTGTGGCGTGACTACTCGGACCCGTGGACGTTGTGGAACCATGTCCGCACCGTCTGTCCGTTGTTCGGCGCCGCGCTGCTCATTGTCGGTGCGCGACGTCGGTAGACCCGCGAAGATTGTGACTGCGTCGCGAGCTCGTATGGTCTGGGCATCGTCACGAAAACAGCAACGCCCAGCTCCAGCCCCTGGCCGCAACGAGGTGTTGGTACGTGTGGAAGCCTCGCGCGACTCGACAAGTCGCTTCCGGTGAGAATGAGGGCGCGGGCACCGTGGTGGACGCCGCCCGCGCCTAGTCCCCCTAGTCGGTGAAGTCGATCCGTACCGAGACGGGTGTCGTCTCCAGCGCCTTTACCACCGAGGCTGCTACCCGCCCGAACTTGCGGCCACGCGCGACAACGTCATCATCCGGCCTCAATGTCGCGACTCCCATACGCCACTGATTTCCATGTCGCACACGAATATTCGGGTTGTCAACGATGTTGCGGCCCCACCCGGAGCGGGTGCCATGCTGACTGATGATCCACGCCCCTGCTTCATCGAATTGAGCGGACACGGGAACGCGGCGCGCCTGGCCGGTCTTGCGCCCGATCGTCTCCAGCTCGGTGGCCATCGCGGTTCGCACTCCCAGTTTG
Organism: Mycobacterium simulans; assembly: GCF_900232995.1. GTDB lineage: Bacteria > Actinomycetota > Actinomycetes > Mycobacteriales > Mycobacteriaceae > Mycobacterium > Mycobacterium simulans. The sequence continues at coordinate 46,765 of NZ_OCVX01000006.1, read as the reverse complement.
CCCAACCCTTTCACCACCGGGTTGAGTACATAGCGGCCGAATGCACGTTCTCTGCGGAACTTTCGCAGCGTCTTGTCGTCGTTGATGTTCGTCATGTCAAGCTCTCATTTCAAATGTGTTGAGCAATCAGCGGTTAGCGGTTACCGCTGTCGATCGCGGTTTGTTCAGTCCGCTTCGCTTGCGGATTCCGTTGTCCAGCAGGGCGGCTGGCGCGATGCGCTTCAGCAGCGTCAGTTGTCGCGCCTGGCGGCCCGCGGGGTAGCGCAGTTTGACTCGCTTGTCGGTGGCCGCCGCGTACGTGGCTTCAGCCACGACCTCGGGCAACTCGGCGCTGCGAATTTTCTGGGCGACCACCGCGCGGGCGTTCGCTCGGTTGTCGGCGTAGGCCGCCTGGAGCCTGTCGGCGTCCCACATGTTTGCCTCGAAAGCAGTTCGGGTGTAACCGGGTTCAACCAGGACCGCGCGCACGCCGTATTCGCGCAGTTCGTGGTCCAACGATTCGGTGTAACCCTCCAGGGCATGCTTTGACGCCGAGTACAGGGCCGCGTACGGCGCGGGGAGGTAGCCGAGCACGGAGCTGATGTTGACAATGCGCCCGCTGCCACGACGGCGCATGTGCGGCAGCACCTCGTTAGTGAGCCGGATGACGCCGAAGAAGTTGGTTTCGAACAATGCCCGGGCTTGCGCGATCGAACTTTCCTCGGCGGCGCCCAAGATTCCCAAGCCCGCGTTGTTGACTAGGACGTCGATGCGTCCGGCGCGGTCGATGACCTCCGAAACCGCCGCGTGGACTGCGGTGTCGTCGGTTACGTCGACCGCCAAGGTCTCGACGCCGGGCGTCGGGGGCAGGTTCTGGGGTGCGCGCGACGTGCCGAACACGCGGAATTCACCGTTCACCAATTTCACTGCAATGGCTGCGCCGATGCCGGAGGACACTCCGGTGATCAGTGCGATGGGCCGTGTGGGTGTCATCGACGGGACCTCTCCATGATTTATACCGATTGGTCTACCTGACATTAGTAGACCAATCGGTATACTGCAACTGTCCTGATCTTTGACCACGGATCCGGGGAGGACGAGACGATGACCGCGCGCGAGCGACTGATCGAAAGCGCCATCGAACTGCTCGGCCGCAACGGGGTGTCCGGCACCGGACTGGCTGAACTGCTTGAACACAGCGGCACAGCGCGACGATCGGTCTACGTGAACTTTCCCGGCGGGAAGTCGGAACTCATAACCGAGGCCACTCTGGCGGCGGGCCGACGCATCGATTCGACTCTGGCGGGCGCTGCGCCGGACGGTAATGGCCGCGAGTCGTTGGCGGCGTTCGTCGAGTCATGGAAGGAGACGCTGCGCTCCAGCGACTACACCTCCGGATGCCCGATCGTCGCTGCCGCGCTCGGACGCACCGAGTCGCCCTCGGCCGCAGACGCCGCGGGTGAGGTATTTACCGCGTGGCAGGCGATGCTTACCGAACGCCTCAGGGCCGAGGGCGCCGGGATCGACGAGGCGGAATCGCTGGCCACGACCATTGTGGCCGCCGTCGAGGGCGCAGTCATCCTCTGCCTGGCGGTGCAATCCACCGATCCCTTGGAGCGGACTGTTCAGATGCTCGACCGTCTCATCACTCAGCACATCCTATGACGAGAGGTGCGGCGAATTCCGGACGGGGGTCCGCCGATGCCTGCTGGTATAACCCTGTGCGCCAACGCTGCTGCCGCACGTCGTGCGTCGCCTGACTGGATGATCACGGTACTCGATTCACGTCGTTGAGTTCTCGACGTTGGCCGTAACCAAATCGTGGCGAAGACTTGACCGAGCTGCTGGCGCGCGCTTGCACACCCGACCGCCACGGCACCCTAACATCGTCACCGACAACGACAAGCTAGTAATCTCAAGGGGTTTGGAAGCGATGCGGGCAGCCGTTCGGTCTGTTCTGGTGATGATCGTGATCGCCGCGACAGTGGTCGCTGAACCGGCTGGCGTGCGTCTCGCGGCGCTGAGCCCGTCGTACAACTACGTCGCCATCGCATCCGTGCTACCCAGGCGGGGCGAGGTAGTGGGTGTCGCGCACCCCGTAGTGGTGACGTTTAGCGGCCCCGTCGCCGACCGGCGCGGGGCTGAGCGCGCCATAGAAGTGAAATCGGCGCCCGCAATGACCGGCAAGTTCGAGTGGCTTGACGACAACGTGGTGCAATGGGTTCCCGACCGATTCTGGCCCGCTCACAGCACGGTGGCACTTTCGGTGGGCCGTCTGCGCACGGACTTCAAAACAGGTCCAGCCGTCGTCGGCGTCGCCGATATCGCAAATCACACCTTCACCGTGAGCATCGACGGAGTTGAAGCTGAAACGCCGCCTCCATTGCCAGCGCCGCACCACCGGCCGCACTTTGGAGAAGCAGGTGTCATGCCCGCCACGATGGGCAAGCCGGAATTCGCGACGCCCGTCGGTACCTACCGGGTGATCTCCAAAGACCGCTCGGTGACTATGGATTCGAGCAGCGTCGGCATTCCCGTCGACGACCCCGAGGGTTACCGGCTCACGGTGGATTACGCCGTACGTATTACCAGCCGCGGCCTCTATGTGCATTCAGCTCCGTGGGCGGTTCGATCAATGGGGGTTGAGAATGTCAGCCACGGCTGCATCAGCCTGAGCCCCACCGACGCCGAGTGGTACTTCAACACAGTCAACGTTGGTGACCCGGTAATCGTTCAGGAAGGAATTCCTAGAGAAGAAAAATCGGCTGATCCTGACCCCGCACACAAGGTCGGCGAGTCCCCAGCTGGCTGAAAATGGTTGATATGGCGCAACTTCCGCTTAGGGGCTACCAGGGGGAAGGGGTGCCGTAGCCGTAACCAACGTCGGACCAGGCGCAGGCGGTGGACCGGGCAGAACCACGGGGCCGGCGGAAAGGGCCGGCCCCGGATTCGTTGGCACACCCTTGCCTGCTCCCGCCTGCTTCAGCAGAGGCGCGCCGGCCGGTACCGCACCATCCGGCACACCCGCGACCACCGGTGCACCCGCGACCACCGGCGCACCAGCCGGTACTGGCGCGCCCGCCGGTATTGGAGCAACCGCCGGTACCGGTGCGCCAGCCGGTATTGGAGCGCCCGCCGGCACTGCAGCGGGGGCTGCAGCCACAACCGGCGGACCAGGCAGGACCATCGGCGCTAATGGCGTTGCGCCTACGGGCGCTGCGACCCCCGCCATCTGCACGATGCACATGGGGCCAAGCGCACTCATTTGCTCGATGCACGCGGGGCCGCCCGTTGGCAGGGGGGCGGCTGCCGCGCCCGGGCTCAGCGCCAACGCGGCTCCGCACAACCCAGCACTGGCAAGTACGGTCATGCTGCAGCGATCAAACCTTTTCAATGGGCACTCCCTGGTATTCGCGCTCATGAAGTTATTTCCGCAATCAAGATGGGCGCGGCGGAACTGTATCGCTGTCCCGAAGGCTTTCTCTAGAAGTGCGACTGGATTGGTTGCCGAACCGATACCGAACACGGCCGCGTCGTAACCATGTCTTTTCCAAATCGATGAACGCCCGGCGCGCCGACTTCGCCGAGCTACGCCCGATCCGTCCAGATCGCCGTTACCAACGCGACAGGGTGGATCACTGCTAACCCAAACCGGACTTTTGCGCTGGGCGGGTACACCCAGGGTGCCGAGGCGGCGTCGCGCGTGCTGGCCGAGATCATGACCGGCTCGCTGCAATGGGCGCGACCAAACCTGATCGGCGGGTACACCTTTGGAAACCCGTGGCGGCTCGCCGGGCACACCTTCCCCGGCGCCACCGACCCGGGCGGGCGTGGTATCGCCGACATCAACCTCATCGCGGCGCAGATCCCGAAAGACGCGAACGGCGTTGATATTTGGTGGGATTTCGCCAATCCCGGCGACCTGTACTCGACAACGCCGAACGACACCGCCGGCGCCGACATCACCGCTGTCTACAAAGCCGCCGTCCAACTCAGCATCGACATCAACGTGATCGTTGCCCTTATCGCCGGGCTCACCGGTCAAGGAAGCCTGGCGCAGCAGGTCCAGGATCTGGTCACGGATCCGATTGTGGGGGGCCCAGCGATCGTCGAGGCGATCGACCTTGCCGTTCGGTTCTACGGCACGAACCCGCCGACGTTGCCGCACATCTCGTACCAGAGTGTTCCGGCAGTGCCCGGGCAGAGTTCTATTGCGGTGGCTATCGGGCACTTGAATCACATCGCCGGGATGACTCTGGCCCGCACGGCGCTCTAAGAGGGCTGCGCTCCTGACCGTGCGCCTGTGCTTACGCCATACGATTCCAGCACCAAGGCGACTGCTTCGTCGAAATTGAGCGCGGCTCCCTCAGCCCAAGCGGCTTCGAAGCCCTCCGGACCTAGCTCTTGACGAGCCTGCTTGTCGCACTGGACATGACAGCTAATCAGATCCGGAACGTACAGTAGTGGGCTGCCAATGGCTCGGCTCTGCGCGTCGGCTGCCGCCATCAACACGGCGGCATGTCGCCAATCGTGACGCGAGCCGGCCGTCCACGCCAAGGCCTCGAGGCACTGTGCCCCGTTAAAAGGATCGCCGACAAACTGCGAAAGGCGAAGTCCCTCAATGAGGTCGGGTTCTGCGCGCTGGGGATCCCCGCGCAGCCAGTGCCCCATACCCACCGACACCAGCGCCCGTGACTGGTAGATCGACTCTCCGTGGGATCTGGAGAACTCCAATGCCGTTTCAAAGCAACTCACCGCTTGGGCCAGGTCGCCCGAGGCCGCCAAAACCCAGCCCAGGTAGTACAACGACGCCCACCGCACCTCGGGTTCGACGACTCCCGCCAAAGCCCCCCGGATGCACGCCGCCGCCCGCTCGATCTCACCCATTTGCACGGCAATGTAGCCCTCCATGCAGTCAATCGTGGCGTTTAGCTCTGCGTCGTCCATTCCCTCCAGGTGATCGCGGGCCTCCGCCACTCGAGCGCAGGACTCCGCGAGATCACCTTGTACAAAGGCGATGAACGCGACGTCGCCCAGGGCGTGGATGCGGAGGGGGCTCGGTTGATCTGATGTCGCGTCCAAGGCCGACTTGAGCCAGCGGCGTGCTTCGCCGAGCATCCCGGTGTTGAGCCAGATTGGGCGCATAGCCACCGCCATCTCTAGCGCGATAGCTGAGTCATGGTCGAGGGCGAATTGCAGGGCTTCCCGGATGTTTGCCATCTCCCGCATCAGCCGCTCCGACCAGTACAGCTGACCGTGGCCGAACCATTGCGGTCGGGCTTGTGTGACGAGTTGGTGGTACCAGTGGGTATGGCGGGTGCGTAGCCGGTGTTGTTCGCTTTGGCTGAGGTGGGTCTTGGCGTAGTCGCGCAGGGTTTCCAACAGTCGAAAGCGCACCTGGTCGCGCTGTTGGGTGCGGATAAGGATGGATTTGTCGACTAGGGAGCCCAGCAGGTCGGGTAGGACGTCGTTGGCGGGTAAGTCGCCGGAACAGAGATGTTGCGCGGCGGGCAAATCGAAGCTTCCGGCGAACACCGCAAACGCCGCCCAGAGTTGTTGTTCGGTGTCGGTGCAGAGTTGGTAGCTCCAGTCGATGCAGGCGGCGAGGGTTCGATGTCGGGTGGGGGCGCGGCGGTGGCCACGAGTGAGCAGGGTGTATCGGTTGGTGAGTCCGTCGGCGATTTGTTGGGCCGACATGGCACGCATGCGGGCTGCGGCCAGCTCGATGGCCAGTGGTAATCCCTCCACGCGGGTACAGATGCGGGCCACGGCGGCGGCGTTGTGGGTGGTCAATATGAAGTCGGGGATCGCGGCGCTGGCGCGTTGCAGGAATAGCACCACGCCGGGGTAAGCGGCCAAGCTGCCCAACTCGGGGTCGGTCTCGGGGTCGGGTACGGCCAGCGGGGAGACGGTCATTACGGTTTCGCCGGCGTTGTCGAGGATCCCGCGGCTGGTCGCTAGGACGTGTAACCGTCGACAGTGGCGAAGGGCGGTGTCGACGAATTTGGCCACGTCGTCGATGAGGTGTTCGCAGTTGTCCAGGATCAGCAGTGTGTGGCGCTGGGCCAGGATTCCCAGTAGCACGTCGCCGAGTGTTCGGCCGGGTTGATCACGTACCCCTAGCGCTGTGGCCACGGTTTCGGTCAGTAGCGCGCCGTCGTGTAGCCCGGCCAGTTCGATTAGCCATACCCCGTCGGGGTAGTGGGTGAGCAGTTGGGTTGCGGCGTGGATAGGCAGGGTGGTCTTGCCGACGCCGCCGACACCGGTCAGGGTGACCAGCCGCGAACCTGTCAAGAGCTTCTGCAGCTGGGTCACCTCGGTCTCGCGGCCCACGACCTCGCCGGGTAACGCGGGCACCTGACCCATCGTTGGGCGTGCCGCAGTGGCCGACGATATGGCGGGCCGCGCCGCCCCGCCGGCGGCACCGGGGTGGCGTAGTTGGGCGTGGCGTAGTTGCTCGCCCAGCTCGGCTGCCGATGGTCGATCGGCGGGGTCGGGGGCCATCGCGGCCGCGATGATGGCGGCCACCTCGGCGGGGACGTCGTGCCCACCGAGATTGGGCGCCGGGTCCCGGGTGATCGGTACGAACTGGGCCACCACCTGCTCATCGTGGCGGCGCTCGACGACGGCATGGCCGGTCAGGGCGGCGAACAGGGTGGCGCCCAGTCCGTAGATGTCGGAGGCCTCGTTGGGTGGGGTGCCGTCGACTAGCTCCGGGGCGGCAAACGCGGGCGTGCCGACAACCATCTCCCTGGTCTGAAACCCCGCACCGATGTGGGCGACCGCGAAGTCGGTCAACGCCGGCTCACCGTACTCGGTGAACAAAATGTTGGCCGGCTTCACATCGCGGTGCACCACCCCGATCCGATGCGCGGCGGCCAACGCCCCAGCCATCTTGGCGCCCACCGCCAACACCTCATCGAGTCCCAAGGTCGCCGCTTGCTCGGCGATGCGCTCTTGCCACGACCCCTGTGCACACAGCGGCATCACCAAAAACGGGCAGCCGCTGACGGTCTGGCCCACCTGCAACACGGCCACGATGTGGGGATGGCCGGTCAACCGCGCCATTGCCTGCTGTTCAGAGGCAAACCGGGCTCGATCCTGATCAGAGAGTGCGATCAACACCTTGACCGCCACCATCCGACCCAACCCCACCTGCGCACAGCGATAAACCACCCCAAACCCACCCCGGCCGATTTCTACGGCATCAACGAACCCTGCCCCGGCTAACTCCGCCACCACATCGACGGCCGGCGCGCAATCCCGCTCAACCATCATCAGCCCATCGCATCAAGCTCAAAATGATAAAACCGCAAACACCGCCGCGCACCGCTACCGGATTTTCGATGCAGCCGTGCCCCTGCGGCATGTGGCCATGCCCTCAGACCGGACAACGTCGTCTTGACGGAAGTGCCGCGTTGATGGAGCGGCAGTATGGGCCGCTCAACTGGGAGGAGGCACCCCAGGCCCAGTGGCACCCCACCGCTGTGGCGTCACGTCATGCCAGTCATTACACCTATCCAGGGCCAAGGCGACTGCTTCGTCGAATTTGAGTGCGGAGCCGTCAGCCCAAGCGGCCTCGAATCCCACCGGACCTAGCTCTTGGCGAGCCTGCGTGTCGCACTCGTTATGACAGGCAATCAGATCGGGGAAGTACAGTAGCGGGCTACCGATAGCTCGGCTCAGCGCGTCGGCTGCTCCCATCATGACGGCGGCAAGGCGCCAATCGTGACGTGAACTAGCAATCCACGCCAAGGCCTCCAAGCACTGTGCCCCGTTGAGACGATCGCCGCCCACGTGCGTTAGGCGAAGGCCCTCGGTAAGGACAGGCACTGCGAGCTGGGGATCCCCACGCAGCCAGTGCCCCATGCCCACCGACACCAGCGCCCGTGGCTGAAACATCGACTCCCCGTGCGATTTCGTAAGGTCCAACGCCGTTTCAAAGCAGCTCATCGCTTGGTCAAGATCACCCGATATCTCGAAAACCCAGCCCAGGTAGTGCATCGATGCAAACCGCACCTCGAAATCGGTCGTTAGCGCCAAAGCCCGCCGGAAACACTCAGCTGCCCGCTCAATCTCACCCGTTTGGCTGGCAATGTAACCCTCAATGCTGGCGATGTAACCCTCGATGGAGTCGATTTCGACGCTAGCTTCAGCGTTGTGCGTCGCAGCCAGGTGGTCGCGGGCTTCGGCGAGTGCAGCGCGAGCGGCCGAAAGATCTGCTTGCAGAAAGCTGGTCAGCGCGATGTCGCCCAAGGCGTGAATGCGCGGGAGGCTCGGTTGCTGAAGAGAAGTCGCGTCCAGGGCCAGCCCGAGCCAGCGGCGTGCCTCGCCGAGCATCCCGCGGAACATCCACACCGGGCGCATAGCCACCGCTATCCCTAACGCCATAGTCGGGTCGTAACCGAGGGAAAATTGCAGCGCTTCACGGATGTTCGGCATCTCTTCGATGAGGCGCTCCGACCAGTGCAGCTGACTGTGGCCCCACAATTGCGATCGGGCTTGCGTGACGAGTTGGTGGTACCAGCGGGCGTGGCGGGCGCGCAATCGGTCTTGCTCGGTTTGGGTGAGGTGAGTTTTTGCGTAATCGCGCAGGGTGTCCAGGAGACAAAAGCGCACCTGGTCGCGGTGTTGGGTGCGGATCAGGATGGATTTGTCGACCAGGGAGCTAAGCAGGTCGGGAAGGACGTCGTTGGTGGGTAGGTTGTCGGCGCACACGTAACGGGCGGCGGGTGCGTCGAAGCTTCCGGCGAACACCGCAAACGCCGCCCACAGATATTGTTCGGTTTGCGTGCAGAGTTGGTAGCTCCAGTCGATACAGCCAGCGAGGGTTCGGTGTCGGGTGGGGGCGCCGCGGTGGCCACGAGTGAGTAGGGAATAGCGGTTGGTGAGCCCGTCGGCGATTTGTTCGGCCGACATGGCACGCATGCGGGCTGCGGCCAGCTCGATGGCCAGTGGTAATCCCTCCACGCGGGTACAGATGCGGGCCACCGCGGTGGCGTGGTGGTCGTTCAACGTGAAGTCGGGGATCGCGGCGTTGGCGCGTTGCAGGAATAGCACCACCCCGGGGTAGGCGGCCAAGCTGCCCAACTCGGGGTCGGTCTCGGGGTCGGGCACGGCGAGCGGGGACACCGTCATTACGGTTTCTGCGGCGATGTCAAGGGCCTCGCGGCTGGTCGCCAGAACGTGCAGGCGTGGACACCGGCGCACCACCATGTCGACGAACTTCGCCGCGTCGGCGATGAGATGTTCGCAATTGTCCAATACGAGCAGCGCGCGGCGCTCATACAGGACGTCCATCAGTACCTCGCTCAGCGCTCGGCCGGGCTGATCACGCACCCCCAGTGCTGCGGCCACTATTTCGGTCAGCAGCGTGCCATCGTGCAGCCCGGCCAGCTCGACCAGCCACACCCCGTCGAGGTATTCCGTGCGCAGCTCGGCCGCGGCATACACAGCCAGGGTGGTTTTGCCGACCCCGCCAACACCGGTCAGGGTGACCAGCCGCGACCCCGCTAACAGCTCCCGCAGCTGGGCCACCTCGGCGGCCCGGCCCACCACCTCGCCGGGCAGCACCGGCAGATAACCCGCCATCAAGGGTGCCGCAGTGGCCGACGCGACGGGTCGTGTCGACCCGCCGGCATCACCGGGGTGGCGCAGTTGGGCCTGGCGCAACTGCTCGCGCAGGTCGGCCGCCGATGGCCGATCGGCGGGTTCGGGGGACATCGCGGCGGCGATGATGGCGGCCACCTCGGCGGGGACGTCGTGCTCGCCTAGATCGGGCACCGGGTCACTGGTGATCGGCACGAACTGGGCCACCACCCGCTCATCGTGGCGGCGCTCAACGGCTGCATGGCCCGTGAGCGCGGCGAACAAAGTGGCCCCCAAACCGTAGACGTCGGCGTCGGGGCCGGGGCTAGCCCCGGCGATTACCTCCGGCGCGGTAAATGCCGGTGTGCCGACAAATGCCTCGCCGGCGGTCCTAAGTCCGTCATTGGTACGGGCGACCCCGAAATCGGTCAATGCCGGCTCGCCGTATTCGGTGAACAAAATGTTCGCCGGCTTTACATCACGATGCACTATTCCCGCCTGATGTGCGGCCGCCAACGCCCCGGCTATCTTGGCTCCCACCCCCAACGCCTCACCCAGCCCTAACACTCCGTGCTGGGCGATATGCTCCTGCCAAGACCCCCGGCCGCACAACGGCATCACCAAAAACGGGCACCCGCTGACCGTTTGATCCGCCTGTAACACGGCCACGATGTGGGGATGGCCGGTCAACCGCGCCATTGCCTGCTGTTCAGAGGCAAACCGGGCCCGATCCTGATCAGAGAGCGCGGTTAGCACCTTTACCGCCACCACCCGACCCAACCCCATCTGCACACAGCGATAGACCACCCCAAACCCGCCCCTGCCG
>NZ_OCVX01000006.1:11353-36272 GCF_900232995.1 Mycobacterium simulans | reverse complement strand
GGCGGGCGGGGCCGGCGGAAACGGCGGGCTGATCGGTGCCGGCGGGGCCGGTGGCGTCGGCGGAGCCGGTGGGAACGGCGCCCCCGCTGACGGCGGTACCGGCGGTAAAGGTGGTAATGGCGGGGCCGCCAGGCTGTTCGGTAACGGCGGTGACGGCGGGGCCGGCGGGCCCGGTGGCCAACCCGGTGGAGCCGGCGGGCATGGCGGCCTCGGCGGCGCCGGTGGGACGCTGTTCGGCAGGCCCGGTGCGCCCGGCCCGACCGGTTAAGGCGGACCGGTAGCGACACCGTCGACCCGAACTGTCAATCCTGGACCCGGGTCTCGTGATTCGCTTTCAACAACATGTCCCGCAGCTGACGGACGTCGACCTTGCCGGTGCCGCCGCGGGGAACGTCGTCATCGGAATCGAGCAGCAGCCATACTGTCGGCACCTTGAAGGCGCTCAGCAACCCGCGGGCGGCGCCGCTCAGTTGTTCGGCCGTCAGCGCATCGCACACCACCGCGGCGCCCACTCTTTCTCCCTGAGCGCCAGTCACATTGGTTACGAACGCGTCGTCGACGCCGTCTATGGTGCGCAGTGCCCGCTCGACCTCGCCCGGATACACGGTGGCACCGCTGATTTTGAACATGTCGTCGGATCGGCCGTGGTAGAACAGGTAGCCTTCTTCGTTGAGCCGACCGAGATCTCCGGTGGGGTAGAAGCCATCGGCGGTGAATAGTTCCTCTCGGCTGTGACGGCAGATGCCGCGCAGTGTGTGCGGTCCCCGGATCTGGATCATGCCAACGGTCCCGGCCGGGACGGGATCGCCAGTGTCGGTGTCGACGATGCGAACTTCCATGCCGGGGAACGGCTTTCCGCAACTGCCCCAGGCCGTCGGCGGCATGTCCACGTCGGCGGCGTAGCCGCAGTATGGTCCGAATGCCTCGGTCATACCGAACAAGACCGCGCGTGCTCCTGGTTGAGCCCACTGCTCGGGCGGCAGTAGGGCCTCCAGACTGCCCGGGCGCAACGCCGAGAGGTCGACGCCTGCGCGGTCGGGGTGCCGCGCTAGTGCTTCGGCTTGGTCGGGCCAGCCTCGAAAGAGCGTGACCCGCTCGGCTTCCAGCAGACGCAACGTCGTTTCGGGTCTTGGCAATTCCTCGGTCACCAGCGTGGCACCGGCCAACAGCGCGGACAGTATCCCGCCGCCCAAGCCGCCGACCCAGAAGAACGGCATCGGCAAATACAAGCGCGTGTCAGAGGTGATGCAGCGCGCCGCGAGGCCCGATTGCACCGCGCCCAATGCGCTGCCGTGGGAGTGTATGACTCCTTTCGGTGATCCGCTGCTGCCCGAGGTGAAGATGATGACCAGCGGGTCAGCCCGGGTGACCGTCTCGGTCATGGCGTCGACGATTTGGCCAGCGCGTTGGCTTGCCGTGGCGTTGGCGAGCTGTTGGGCGGGCCAAACCGCCTGCAAGGCAGGCAGTTCCGCTTGCGGGAGGTCGTCGAGATACCGGTGTCCCCGGAATTCCTCGACGCTCACCAGGAATTGCACCGACGCCACCTGCAGCTGCGCGATCAGCTCGCCCGGCCGCAACAGGGTGCTCAACGGGACCAATACCGCGCCGATGCGCGTCAGTGCGACAGCGACCTGCACCCAGCGAGTGCCGTTGGGCATGATCAACCCGACCCGGGTGCCCTTGCCCACACCGGCGTCAATGAATGCCGCGGCTAAATCTCTTGTGGTCGTGTCGAGTTCGCGGTAACTGATCCGCGACGCCGGGTCAATCACCATCGGTTTGGAACCGTGCTCCGCAGCTTGCGACCGCACCAGCTGGTCGATGGTGTCAAGCATCAAACAGCTTCTTCAGTTGCTGCGTATCGACCTTGCCGCTGGACAACAGCGGCACCTCGGCGCGCGGCAGGGCGATAAACCGTTTGGGAATCTTGTAGGCCGACAGTTCCGTCTTGAGGCGATCGAGCAGCGCCGCTTGGTCAAAGTTCTCACCATCGTCCGGCAGGACGACTACTGCGGCTACCAACTGTCCACGCCCGGCATCCGGAATGCCCACGACGTGTGCTACTAAACCGAGTTTGGCAATAGCCTTTTCAACCTCGGCCGCCGAGACATTGGCGCCCGCGGTCTTGATCATTCCGCTGCGCCGGCCGACGAAATACATGAACCCCTCGCCGTCGGCGTGCACCAAATCACCGGTGTGGAACCAGCCGTCGGCGTCGAAGCACTCTTCCCGACCACGCTTGTGGTAGCCCTGCATCACGAATGGTCCGCGGATATACAGTTCCCCGTCGACTATCAGCGTCTCGAATCCTGGCGCCGGCCTGCCGTACGACCCGCGTCGCTCTTCGGGTTGGTCCGATTCGTCCCCGCTGATGAGCAGGACACTGCCTGCTTCGGTCATCCCTAGCATGTTGTGTCGCAATTCCGGATCGGCCGGCCGGGCCTCGGGCGCCATGATCGGATAGAGGTTGCCCCGGCGCATCGACGAGAGGTCGCGCTCGGCGAAGCTCGGACTGTTGGGCAGGTGCGCGATTCCGGCAGCGAAACCGTTTGTCATGGTGGGCTTTTCCTCTTCTAGGAAGTCGAGCATCTCGTCAGCGTCGGTCGTGTTGGAACACGCTAGAGTCGCCCCGGCAACCAACGTGGCCAGCAGGCTGAATGCAAAACCACCTATCCAGAAGAACGGCGAGTTGCAGAACAGTTTGTCGTTGGCCATCAGGCCACGAATCGTGTTCAGGTTCTGTTGATGTCGCAGCAGTGCGGCGTGGGTGTGCACTACTCCCTTAGGCGCACTCTCCGAGCCCGAGGTGTACACAATCGCCAGCACGTCGGAGCCGTCGACATCGTCTTCCATTGCGGCTAGAAGGGCGGGTTCAATTGTGTCGCCACGTCGGCATCCAGGTTCGAAATCGGTGACGACGTGGCGCAATTGCGGTGTGGCGGGGCAGAACAACCGCTCGTCATTGTCGAACTCGGTACCTAGTACCTGCGTCAGCCGGTCCAGGTAATCATGGGAGCGAAACGACTGGACGCTCAATAGAATCCGCACGTCGCTATCTACTAGCTGGTCGCGCAACTCGCGAGCGGTGACAAAGGTGGAGAACGGGACAACCACCGCGCCGATACGCGCCGCCGCCAACATTCCCACGACAAAATCGACGCCGTTCGGGTAGAGCAGCCCCACATGGGTTCCCTTGCCCGCGCCAAGAGCGATCAGGCCGCGGGCTAGTTCCGCCGAGCGGCGATCGGCACCGGCGTAACTCATGCGGTCACCGTCGCACACCAACAGCGGATGGTCTGCGCGCGAACGGGCTTGGCGTCGCAGGACTTCGGCGACGGTGTCACCGGGCATGATCAGCTGTGTTACTAAAGAAGCGCCGAATCGCGTTCAGGTCGGCCTTGCCGGACGGCGTTCGGGGGATCGTGTCGACGATCGCGATTTCGGTCGGAATCTCATAGGCCGCCAGGCGAGTCCGTAGGTATTCGACCAACTCGCCGGAATCGGTAGACGCTGACCCGCGCAATTCCACCATGGCTACCGGTGTCTGGCCAAGACGCTCGTCGAAACGTCCGACCACAGCGGCGCCGGCCACCGCGGGGTGGGCCTCGAGGGCGATGCGAACGTCGTCGGGCATGACCTTGAAGCCGCCGCGGATGATCGCCTGATCGGCCCGACCGACGATCCAGACAAAGCCGTCGGCGTCGATGCGCGCCATGTCTGAGGTCCGCATCCACTCCGCCGACGGCCCCAGCTGTCCCGGCTTGACCTCCAGCCGGCCAACCTGGCCCGGCGGGAGTATGGCGCCTCCCTCATCGGCCACGCGTAGTTGCGCGCCGGGTTTGGCCCGGCCGACGCTGCCGCGTTTGGTTCGCCAGAATTGCTGGTAATCGGGGAGGGTCCAGCCGGCAACTCCACCACCGAATTCGGTTGCGGCATAAGAAGTCAGGACGGGTATCCCGTACTTCTCGGTGAAGGCGTCGGCATCATCGGCCGATAGCGGGGCGGTACCGCAGGTAACGGCGCGGATGCCGGCTAGGTCGGCGCGCGACAGGTCGGCGTGCAACACCGTCCGCAGCGCGGCTGGCACCAGCGATACCGTGCGGGGACGGTGCTTGCGCCCCGCTTCTATCCAGGCGTTGAGCTCGAATCGTTCTAGCAACACAAACGGTCTCGCCTGGGCGACGCATTGCAGAACCCGGAAGACACCGCCAATGTGGACCAGCGGTGAGTTGACGATCGCGACGCCCCGGCGCAGCTCGCTAGGCGCCGGTGCGCCCTCGTAGTCGGCGCCCATCACGCTGTGCGCCAACATGTCGTAGCTGAGGTCGATTCGTTTTGGCGGGCCGGTGGTTCCGCTGGTCAGCATTCGAACCGCGACGGCAGACGGGTTTCCTGGTGACGCCGCCGGCGGTTCGTCGGACCGGTCGAAGATGCCCGAGAGCGACACCGCGGTCATGTTAGGCGTATCGGCAACGAGTGCTTCCAGATCGTCGGATTCGCCGACGATCACCGGCAGACCCAGGCCGGCGATGTCGGCTCTGGTACGGTCATCACCGCGAGCGGGGTGGATGGTTACCACGGTTCCGCCGCCCAGCAGAACGCCGAGGAACGCCGCCACGTGAGCGGGGCGGTTACGCAGCAGGATCCCGATCTGGAGCTCGGGTGCGGCAAGTGACCCGATACGCCGCGCCGTCACGCCGAGCTGGCCCCACGAAAACCATTGGCCGTCATACTCGACGGCATGCGCACCAGGCTGCAAATCCAGTACGTCGGCGATGCGTTGGCTCAGCGGGTGCATCACCGGATCTTTGGTTCGTGCGCGGGAGGAGCCTTGCTGGCCGCCAATTCCGCCGTGCCGAGTGGATTACCCAGCCGGGTATAGATGAGCCCTTGTTCCATGGCGGCCCGGTAGGGCCGGTCCAGCGACTCCCAGATCGCTTTCACGGTGCCCTGTGTCGCCGACGGCGGCTTGGCCGCGATCGTCGCCGCGATCTGATGGGCACGTGTCCACAACTGTTCTGGGTCAACCACTTCCGAAACCAATCCGATCCGCAGCGCGGTGTCGGCGTGGACTCGCTCATCATTGCCCATCAGCGCGATCCGCAACGTTTCGCCAAGACCGATGCGGCGCATCAGGCCGATCGGCTCCATTGCGGAGACCAGACCGACCGATACGTGCGAGTCGAAAAAGGTTGCATTTGCCGAGCAGATGACCACGTCGGCTTCGTTGATGAAGTAGAACGCGCCCGCGGTGCACGTGCCCTGAACGGCGCACACCACCGGCTTCCACATCTTTTGCCACTTGGGGCTCAGCGATTCACCGGGATCCTCGTGATTCCACACGTTTTTGGGCTGACCATAGGGGGACTTGATATCGAGACCTGCACTGAACGCGCGGCCGGATGCCCTTAGCACCACCGCGTGCACAGATTCGTCGAGTTTGACGATGCGCCACGCCTGCGCCATCTCCTCACACATGGTGCGGTCGAACGCGTTGAGCTTTTCGGGCCGATCCAGAGTGATGGTCGCGACGTGGTCGGTGGTGTCGATGTCGAGCAGGATCCGTTCGAAACCGGGGGCGTTCATTGGCATTGCCAATCCGGTTTCCGCTTTTCGACAAACGCCTTGGGGCCCTCCTGCGCGTCCTCTGTCCGCAGCACGCGTTCGCGGAATGCTTCGGCGAGCATCTCGGCCTCGTGCAGCGGGAGATCCAGACCCTTGAGAATGGCCAGCCGCGTCCCCCGGACCGCAAGGGGTGCATTGGAGTTCACGATGTCGGCGATTTCGTGGGCACGTTCGAGTAAGCGGCCGTGTTCGACGATCTCACTGATCAATCCGAGGTCGAATGCGCGCTGCGCGCTCATCCTTTCGTGCTTGCCCAGCAACGCCATTCGCAGGGCGACGGAACGGGGTAGCACTCGGGCCAGCCGCACCAACTCCCGGCCGGCGACTAACCCGATGCTGACATGTGGATCGAAGAAGGTGGCCTTGTCGGATGCGATGACGATGTCTGACGTGGTAACCCAGTCCAGGCCCGCGCCACAGCACAACCCGTTAACGGCCGCCAGTAACGGCTTCGCCATGCGGCGAAACGGCGGTGTGCCTTCCTGGGGCGCCTCCCACTGGTCGTAGGTCGACAGGTAGGGCCGCTCGTAGATCACTTTGCCGTCGGCGGGAATCGCTTTGACGTCGGCTCCGGTGCAGAACGCGCGGCCGGTGCCGGTGACTATGAGCAGCCACACCTTGTCGTCGTTTTCGGCCTCGTCGTAGGCGGCCCGCAGTTCGGTGATCATGTGCGGGCTGAGCGCGTTGAGGGCCTCTGGACGATTCAGCGTGATAGTGGCCGTATGCGCGTCCACCTCGTAGGTAATGGTGTCAAACATCAACGGCCCTCGAACTTCGCGTCGCGCCGGCGCCGAAACGCTTCCAGGCCTTCCTTGAAATCGCTTGTTCGGCAGGATAGTTCCAAGTTGTACAGCTCCTGGGTCAGGGACTGGCTCAGCGTTGCGTGCTGACCGAAGTTCAACGCCTGCTTGGCCAGCCCAATCGCAACCGTGGGACCCGAAGACAGTCGTGTCAGCAGCTCGTCCACCGTCTTGTCGAGCTCACCGGCGTCCACGGCCCGGTGAATCAGACCCCAGTCAGCTGCGTCGGATGCGTTCACCTTCTCGCCGAGCAGCAGCATCCGCCGGGCACGGGCGAGGCCGACCAGTCGGGGCAGCAGCCAGGTCGAGCCCGAGTCCGGGCTGAACCCGCGATCCACGAACGGCTCCCAGAACACGGCGTCGGTGGTAGCGACGGTGAAATCGGCGGACAGCGCCAGATTGCAGCCCATGCCCACGGCCCAGCCCCGCACGCTGCACACCACCGGCAGCTGGATGCTGTGCACCAGCTCGATGACTCGGTGAGCGGCGTGGGGGATGCGCCGCACCAGGTCACCGGTGCGAGGACGTGGCCCACCGTTGTTGGTGGCCACCCAGTCGGCGCCACCGCAGAAGTCGTCTCCCGCCCCGCGGATGTGAATCGCGCGCAGCGAGTCGTCGGCCGCAGCATCGGTTAGCGTGTCGACGAACCCATCGATCATCCTGTGCGTCAACGAATTTCGCCGTAGCGGGCGGTCGAGTGTGACTCGCAGTACCGCGCCGTCCCGGCTCGTTGTTACCGAGCCCTCAGCTTCGGCCGAGTCGGCGTCGTGACTCACTATATCGTTACCCCTACAGTAGGCGATACGATTGCTACGCTGTATAAGTTAGCAAGGAAACGCTACCGACGGAATAAGCGGGTGAAACCCAAAGAGGAAGGGACGCATGGGGCCGAAGTTCGGAGAAACGCCGCTGGCCCAGACCGTCGCCGCCGCGGGTGCCATCCGCCGCCTGAGTTCGTTGCTGCTTTCGCTGGAACATCCCCACCCGCCGGTTGACGCCATGCTGGCGCAATTCGCCGATTGGGAGCGCGAACTTGCGGCAGCGGCTCCCGCCGATCCTGCCCCTCGAATCGGTGACCGCGCGGACGACGCCCGTCGGGTCTATCTGAATCACGCAACCGACATTGCCGCCTACAACCCCTGCTTTCCCGAGTACCAGTTCGATCACCTCGATGCCGAGAATGCCAGCGGCCGGGTCAGTTTCCCGCTTGTCTACGAGGGGCCGCCCGGGCTGGTGCACGGTGGCTTTCTCGGTGTCTTCTTCGACTGCGTTATCCAGCATCACAGTTGCGTCGCCGGGCTTTCCGGAAAGACACGAGCACTGTCCGTGACATTCCGCCGACCGACACCTCTGCTTACCGAGCTGCGTTTCGACATTGCCCGATCGCAGACCGAACGAGGGGTCGCGTCGACGGCGCGTCTGCTGCTCGACGACCAGGTGCTCTGCACGGGTGAGGTCAATACGTTGGCGTCGCAGCCCGACAGGCTTGCCGGATATCAATTCGGCGCGCGGCGAAAGGAGTTCGGCACATGACCTCCTCGGAGGGTTTGGACGAGCGAGTACTTTTCGAGGTCGATCACGACATGCGAATCGCCACCATCACGCTCAACAACCCCAAGCAACGCAACTCCTACGACGCCGCCATGCGCGAGGCGATCGCCCGCTGTCTGGACCGCGTGGCCGACGACGACGATCTCACGGTGGTGCTGCTGCGCGGAGCGGACGGAGTCTTCAGCACCGGGGCGGACATGAACAATGCTTACGGCTGGTACGGCGAAAGCGGCTCGCCGGCCGAAAAACGTCGGCCCAGTCAGCGTCGCCGACTTGCCGTGGACCGCAAGTCATTTGGCTTCTACCACAACTTCATGGGCTTCCCGAAGGTGACGGTGGGGGAGATCGCCGGCTATGCCCTGGGCGGTGGCTTCGAGATCGCACTGATGACCGACATCTCGGTCATTGCGCGCGACACGAAGATCGGCATGCCGGCAACACGCTTCCTCGGCCCCGCGCTGGGCAGCCTGCACATGTTCTTCCACCGCTTGGGACCGGTACTGGTCCGACGACTGCTGCTGACCGGTGACATCCTCGAGGCTGGCGAGATCGAGCACCTCGGAATCTTCACTGACACTTGCGATCCCGGATCGGTCGCGGCGCGTGCTCGATACTGGGCCGAAAAGGCGGCCAAGATGCCCGCCGACGGTGTCGTCATCGCCAAGGAGGCGTTCCGCCTCGTCGAGCAGAGCCAGGCGTACCAGGGTGAGGAAGTCGCGAGTTATCTATTCCATGCATTTGGCACGAATCTGCAATTCGCACCGGGGGAGTTCAACTTCGTCAAGACGCGCGCTGAGCACGGCACCAAGGAGGCATTCCGGTTGCGCGACGAGCACTTCCACGTCCCGGAACCCGAAACGGAATAGGAACCTTAACGTTTAGCGGTGGTCTTGCGTTGGCGGGCCGGCGCCTTGCGGGCGGCCTTCGCGCCGTCGTCGATCAATCGACTGGCGTGGTCCAGGATGCAGTCGAGGCCGTATTCGAAGTTGGTTTCGTCGGGAGCCCCGATGCGATGGCCCTTACCGGTCACCTGAGCGATCAGCGGAGTGGTATGTGGATCGATGGCAACCGCGTCCTCAATCGTGCGCGAACCGTCGTCCGACGACTGATTCTTTTCGAAGAGGCGCTGCAGCACCACCGACCCCCGCACATGTAACGAAACCGCGGAGTAAGTGTCGAAGGCGTCCTCCGGCGAGAGTCCGGCCTCAACCAGGTTGGCAATCGCTCGCTCCATCTCCTGAGCACCCAGGCGGGCCGCTTTTGCGCTCAAGGCTGCCCTGATCAATATCAGGTCGCACAGTATTGGGTTGCCCATAAACGTCTTCCGCATCGACCGCGCGTGATTGCGTAACGTTTCGCGCCAGTCGTTGGCTTCGACGTATGGGGTGGCAAAGACGTACTTGCTCAACGCGCGGTCGGTCATCGCGTTGAGCAGATCGTCCTTCTTGCGGAAGTACCAGTAGATGCTGGTGACGCCGACGCCAAGGTGTTTGCCCAGCAGCGGCATGCTCAGGTTGTCTATTGAAACCTGTTCCGCGAGTTCGAATGCGCCGCTGATGATGTCATCGGGATTGATGGAACCGCGTTCGCGTCGCTGACGCTTCTCGGCGGTCGCCTGCTTTGCCACTACGGGCACCTCCATCAAGATCTATCCTGGTACGCGGTCGTCAACCTTACCGGGGTACATCCGCTGTCTGCTACTGTAATACCTATCGTAGGCTTTTTGGTAACACTCGGTGCGCTATGGATCTAGGCCTGGCAGATGCCACCGCGGTGGTCGTGGGCGGCAGTGGTGGCATGGGTTTTGCCGCCGCTCGTTGCCTTGCCGCCGACGGCGCGAAAGTGGCCGTCGTCGGTCGGCAGCAAACCAAGGTTGACAGCGCGGCCGACGAGCTGACGGATTGCGGTAGCCCCGATGCCGTCGGGCTGGTCGCCGACGTCTGCGACGCCGCACAGGTCGACGCCTTGTTCGCGGAGCTCGGTGAGCGATGGGGCGGCGAACTCAATGTCCTCATCAACGCGGTCGGTCCGGGCTCGGTAGGCAGCTTCGAAGACTTGACCGACGAGCAGTGGCGCCAAGCCGTCGAGGCGGGCGTGATGGGCATGGTGCGCTGCGTTCGGTCTGCACTTCCGCTGTTGCGCAAGGCGCAGTGGGCGCGGATCGTGAACTTCTCGGCGCACTCGACGCAGCGGCAAAGCGTGATACTGCCCGCCTACACGGGTGCCAAGGCGATGCTGACCAGCGTCTCCAAAAACCTGTCCCTGCTGCTGGCCAAGGACGAGATCCTGGTCAACGTCGTCTCGCCGGGCAGCATCGCATCCGAGTCACTGGTCGGCTGGGCTTCATCGGTCGGTGTCGACGGCAACGATCCCTACGCCTTGATGGAGGCGATCGCCAAGCACTTTGGGCATCCGGCGCACTTGCCGCGTGCCGGCCTGCCAACCGAGATCGCGCCGGTGGTGGCTTTCCTCGCGTCACGGCGTAATTCGTACATGACGGGGGCCAACATCAATGTCGACGGCGGTTCGGATTTCACCTAACTGTCTTGAGGAGGAGGCATTATGGCCACGGCCGCGGAAGCCAGGAGATGGGCGCGCAGCGCTCTGCGCGGAATCGGAGACTCGCTCTATACGCCGTTTTGCGGCACCGACGGTGACGATATCGACTGGGACGCGTACCGGACTTTGGTGCACTATTGCGTCGCCGATCTCGGCCACCCGATGTTGTGGTGCACCAGCGGGATCGCGGAGTTCTGGTCGCTGACCCTCGACGAGCGAAAACGGCTGCTAGAGGTGGCAATCGAAGTGGGGCGCAGAGCGAACCCGGGTGTCGTCGTCCAGGCTTGCACAGCGGCCACGGCGGTCAAGGACTGTTTAGAGTTGACGTTGCATGCGCAGCAGGCGGGCGCCGACATCGCCTATATCCAAACGCCGATGATGGAGGCGCACGGTGGCGCCGGCGTGCTCAGATTTTTCCAATACATCGCCGCGCGCACGGATATCGCACTGGGCATGTTCAATTCGCCGTCCTCGGGTTACGTGTTGAGTCCCGCCGAAGGGGCGCGGATTTACGACGAAGTGCCCGCGGTGTGTGCCACCAAGGAGGGTGCCTTTCGCCCGCAGAGCAGCCGGTTGCTGCATCAGCTGGCGCCCGATTTGATGGTCTGGGAATGCGACAAGACGGTGTACCGCGCCGGCTGGCTGCGGGACGGCATCGTTTGCCCGGCACAATTGGGAACGGCCGGCTATTTGTTCGAGACTCCGCAGCGCAGAATCTTTTCCGAGTATTGGGATCTGATCTTGAATGACAAGCTGCTCGAGGCCATGGACTACGGGCGGGAGTCTGGCCTGGACCAGTTCGACATCGACCTCGGATCGTGGTTCACGTGCTACCCAGGACGATCCGACTACTTCACCCACTGGGGTGGTGCGTTCAAATACGCTGCGTCGCTGCTTGGTTTGCCGATCGGTGCATATCCGCATTCGCGACCCCCGCAGGCCGAAGTGCCGCCCGAAGCGAAGGCCCAGATCGAAGCGGCCTATCGGCGGTTGGGACTCATTGATGCTTAGCCACGTTGACGACGCGGTGCTCTACGAGGCCACTCCGCGTGGTGTCGCGATCGTCACGCTCAATCGCCCGGAGCGGCTCAACGCCTGGGGTCCCGATATGGCGCCCGCCTTTTATTCCGCCATCGATCGTGCCGAACAGGACCCGGCCATCCGGGTGATTGTGCTGACCGGCCGGGGTCGGGCGTTTTGTGCCGGTGCCCATCTCGGTTCATCGGGTTCTGCTCCCGCCGTTAGCGATTCGTTGGAGAAGGCTGGCGGCAAGACGGTGGCGGACCTGGTCGGTGAACGTCCGCCGCATTTCGTGACCGAGCTGCGCAAACCGGTCATTGCGGCCATCAACGGTGCCTGCGTCGGCATCGGCCTTACCCAGGCCTTGATGTGCGACGTCAGGTTCGCCGCGGCCGGCGCCAAGTTCGCCGCGGTGTTCGCCCGACGCGGACTGATCGCCGAGTTTGGCATCTCGTGGATACTTCCGCGCCTCACAGGGTGGGGCGTAGCGCTTGACCTGTTGCTCAGCGGACGTACGTTTCTGGCCGACGAGGCGGCGCGGCTCGGCCTCGTCAAGGAAGTCGTGGCACCGGAGGATCTGATGGCGCGGGTGCTGGACTACGCCGAGGATATCGCCCAAAACTGTTCTCCAGCTGCGCTTTCAGTGATCAAACGGCAGGCATACGCCGACACCGGCCGTGATGTTGCGACCGCCACCGCCGATGCCGAAGCGCTGATGTGGGAGGCGCTGCCGCGCCCAGACGTCATCGAGGGGATCGTGAGCTTCTTGCAGAAGCGGCCGCCGCGGTTTCCGCCGCTGGATTCCTAGGGGCAAACGATGGATTTCTCGCGTCTCACGCTCTCCGATGAGGACCAGGCGTTCCTCGACGATGCCCGAAGCTTTCTCGCCGAGCACATGACCGACGAGGTTCGACAGCGCGACCGCGAGACGGGCGACAATTTCGACGAGGGACTGCACTTGGCATTCGGCGCGGCAGGGTATTTGGAAGCCGAGTGGACGGCCGCATCCGACGGCGGCATGACCCGGCTGCAACGACGCATCTGGACGCTGGAAAAGCGGCGGGTGCATGTGCCGTGGGTGACGTGGGGGACGACTGCCATGGTGGCGCGCGCGGTGGTGAAATTCGGTTCGCCCGAGCTCGTCTCGGAGGTGCTACCCAAAGTCTTCAGCGGCCACGTCCGGATGTGCCTGGGCTACACCGAGGCTGAGGGCGGGTCCGACATCGCCACGTGCAAGACGCGAGCCGTGCGTGATGGCGGCAGCTGGGTCATCAACGGCGCCAAGATGTTTACCACCGGAGCCCATAACTGTCAGTACGTGTTCCTGATCACCAACACCGATCCGAAGGCGCGAAAACATAAGAGCCTGACAATGTTCCTGGTGCCGCTGGACTCCGCGGGCATCGAGATCCAGGGTATTCGCACCGTGGACGGCGAGCGCACCAACCTCGTGTACTACAGCGACGTCCGCGTCGACGACAAGTATCGGCTGGGCGAGGTGAACGAGGGTTGGACCGTGTTGCGTGAGCCGCTCAATGTCGAGCACGGCGCGGTGAAGGCCGGGCGCGATGGGTTGCAGGACACGTCGGTCATGATGCACCAGGCCGGGCTCATGGCCGAAGCGGTCGATCAGGCCGCGGCGTGTGCCGCGCAGGCCGATCCCGACGGCTCGGTGGTATATCGGCTGGGGCGTAGCGTCGCTCGCATGGAGGCCGCGCTGAGCACCCCGAACATTTTCGGCCGGGTGGCGATCGCCCAGACCATGCGGGACATCTCACCGGACCTGATGGACATACTCGGTACAGCCTCAGCGCTGTCGTCCGGCGCCGAATATCTCTACCGGTTCGCTCCGCTGATGGGCATCTACGGCGGCACGCTCGAGGTGTTCCGCAACATGATCGCGGAATACACGCTTGGCTTGGGCAAACCCGATTACTCTGCGCCACTTGCGGACCGATCGACGGCGTCACGGAATGGGGTCACATGATCAAGGTGATGGAGGGCTTCCGGGTCCTGGAGGTCGCACAGTTCACGTTCGTCCCCGCCGCCGGCGCCATACTGGCCGACTGGGGCGCCGACGTCATCAAGGTCGAACATCCGGTGCGCGGTGATACCCAGCGCGGCTTCCTCAATATGGGTGGCATCCAGGTAAATCCGGACCGACATCCGCTGATGGAACATCCAAACCGGGGCAAGCGCAGCGTCGGCATCGACGTTTCCACGCCGGGCGGCCAGGAAGTGATTTACGAACTGGCCAAGACATCGGATGTGTTCTTGACCAACTACATGCCCAGGGTTCGGCAGAAGCACAGGTTCGACGTGGAGCACATCCGCGCTGCGAACCCTGACATCGTCTATGCGCGCGGGTCGGCATACGGCGACAAGGGACCCGAGCGCGATGTCGGCGGCTATGACGGCACGGCCTTTTGGACCCGCAGCGGGGTCGGCTACGCGCTGACGCCCGAGGAGCTGGGCGGTGCACTGGGACAGGGCATTCCCGCGTTCGGCGATTCCATTGGCGGCATGTTCATCGCGGGCGGTATCTCGGCCGCATTGCTGCACCGCGAACGCACCGGCGAAGCTCTCGAGCTGGACGTATCGTTGCTGAGCACCGCATGGTGGGCGGCCGGCGCGAGCGTGACCCAGGGCATGGAGACCGGCGCGGTTATGCGCACGCCCATGCCGGGATCTGGTGCGCCATCGGTGAACCCGTTCATGGGCAACTATGTGACCTCCGACGGTGGCACGATCAATCTGTGCATCATCAGCCCGACCGGGCTGATCCGCGACACGTTCGAACATCTCGGCATCCCCGAGGCCGCTGACGATCCGCGCTTTTCCGATGTATTGCCGTTGATCCAGAACGCCGACGCCGCCGCCGAATTGATTGCGAAGGCGTTCGCCGGCAAGCCTTTTGACTACTGGCGTCGGCACCTCAAGACGATGAAGGGCCAGTGGGCGCCGTTCCAGAGCCTCATCGACCTGGCCGACGACGAACAGGCGCTGGCAAACGACATGATCGTCGAAGTGGAAGCCGCCGACGGGGGAGCGCCGTTCAAGGTCGTCCGCGGGCCGGTGCAGTTCAACCATGAGCCCTTGACCACCACGCGGGCCCCGCAGGCGTCCGAGCACACCGAACTGGTGTTGATGGAATTGGGCATGGACTGGGACCGCATCGAAGTGCTGAAGAACTCCGGTGCCATCGCATAGCCCAGGGCACCCGGATTGATCAGGCATTTGACGGATCGGCTGCCGGCTTGGCCCGCGTTGTAGAAAGCGGTACCGATAAGTATACAGTATGTATTAGTCATCACGCTCGCGGCTCGCAGCGATTGAAGGGATGTCCACCATGACGACGTTGGACTACCAGGCGATTGACGTCGACAACCACTACTACGAACCGATCGACTCGTTCACCCGGCACCTGCCGAAGGAATTCAAGCGTCGCGGCGTGCAGATGCTCCACGACGGCAAGCGCACCTGGGCCGTGATCGGCGAGCGGATCAATCAGTTCATCCCGAACCCGACCTTCGACCCCATCATCGAGCCGGGCTGTCTGGATCTGCTGTTTCGCGGCGAGATCCCCGAGGGTGTCGATCCGGCGTCGCTGATGAAGGTCGATCGGCTGGAGAACCATCCCGAATACCAGAACCGGGATGCCCGGGTGAAGGTCATGGACACCCAGAATCTCGAGACGGTGTTCATGTTGCCGACATTCGGCTGCGGTGTCGAGGAGGCGCTCAAGCATGACATCGACGCCACGATAGCGTCGGTGCACGCTTTCAACCTGTGGCTCGATGAGGACTGGGGTTTCGACCGGCCCGATCACCGGATCATCGCGGCGCCGATCATCTCCCTGGCCGACCCGGATAAGGCCATCGAGGAAGTCGAGTTCGTCTTGGACCGGGGCGCCAGGCTGGTGCTGGTACGTCCGGCCCCGGTCCCCGGACGGGTCAAGCCGCGTTCGCTGGGTGACCCCTTGCACGATCCGGTCTGGGCTCGGCTGGCCGAAGCCGGTGTGCCCGTTGGCTTTCACCTCAGTGACAGCGGTTATCTGGCGATCAACGCACTGTGGGGCGGCACGGCGACCTTCGAGGGGTTCGGCAAGAAGGACCCGCTCGACCAAGTTCTGTTGGACGACCGGGCGATTCACGACACGATGGCATCGATGATCGTGCACCAGGTCTTCACCCGGCATCCCAAGCTGAAGGTCGTCAGCATCGAGAACGGCTCGTACTTCGTCTACCGGTTGATCAAGCGGCTGAAGAAGGCCGCCAACACCGCCCCGTATCACTTCAAAGAGGATCCGGTGGCGCAGCTGCGGAACAATGTGTGGATCGCACCTTATTACGAAGACGACGTGAAGCTGCTCGCCGAGACGATCGGCGTGGACAAGATCCTGTTCGGCTCGGACTGGCCTCATGGTGAGGGGCTCGCCGATCCGATGTCGTTCACCGCTGACATTCCGCAGTTCCCGGAGTTCAGCACCGAAGACACCCGAAAGGTCATGCGCGACAACGCGCTTGACCTACTCGGTGCGAATGTCCGGGTGTCGGCCTAGCTCATGGCCGAATGGACGATCGGGGCGGTCCTGGACGCGGTCGCCGAAGCCGTGCCGGATCGCGTGATGACCGTCTGCGGGTCGCGCCGAAGCACGTTCGCGGAGTCGGCGGAACGGACCCGTCGGCTGGCGAACTATCTGGCCGCTAAGGGTTTTGGCGCGCACGCCGAACGTGAGGGGCTCGATGGCTGGGAGTGTGGGCAGGACCGCGTGGCGCTCATCATGCACAACGACCTGTACCCCGACATGGTCATCGCCTGTCTCAAGGCTCGGGTGGTGCCGGTCAACGTCAACCACTACTACACACCGCGAGAAGTCGCCGACTTGCTGGCCTACGTCAAACCGCGTGGGGTGGTGTACCACCGCTCTTTAGGGGCCAAGTTCGCCGACGTCCTGCCTTGTGAGGGCGTCGAATTGTTGATCTCGGTTGACGACGGCAGCGACTTTCCGGAGCTAGTTGGTGCCGTTTCCTTCGAAGACGCACTGGCGCACGGTGATTCCGATCACGGCAATACACCGTTGCCCGACGACGTGCTGATGATCTGCACCGGCGGCACCACCGGCCGGCCCAAGGGCGTGATGTGGCGGCAGGCCGACATCTACGTTGCGTCGATGAACGGTGAGGACCACGCCGTCGTCGACGAGATCCATAAGCGGGCGCGAAACGCAGGCCCGCCGTGGTTCGCGGTTTCGCCGTTGATGCATGCCGCCGGCATGTGGACCGCGTTCGCGGCGTTCCTGGCCGGACAGACGGCTGTACTGTATGACACCCGGCAGAAGTTCGACCCGGCGGCGGCGCTCGCGATTGCCGAACGCGAGAAGGTCGGCATGATGACGATGGTGGGCGATGCCTATGCGGCGCAGTTCGTGGAAGAACTTGGGCGGCGCAGCTACGACCTGTCTTCATTGTTTGCCATCGGTACCGGCGGGGCGGCCACCAACGTCAAATATCAACGAGCCCTGCTGGAGTACCTGCCCCACATCATCTTGATCAACGGCTACGGCTCCTCGGAGACGGGAAACATGGGCTTCGGGCACAGTCGGCACGGCACCCGCGCCGATACCTTCGTGCTCCGCACGGGCGGGCTGGTGTTGTCGGAGGACTACAGCCGGTTTCTATCGCCGGGTGATCCTGAGATCGGCTGGGTGGCCCGCGTCGGCCGAATTCCGTTGGGCTACTTCGACGATCGTGTGGCGACGGCCAAGACGTTTCCTGTTGTGGATGGGCAGCGGGTGGTGATTTCGGGCGATCGCGCCTCGGTGGAGGCCGACGGCACGCTGCGGCTGTTCGGCCGGGATTCGCTGGTAATCAACACCGGTGGCGAGAAGGTCTTCGTCGAAGAGGTCGAAGAGGTGCTGCGCGCGCACCCTGCTGTGGCCGACGCGTTGGTGGTCGGCCGGGAAAGCTCGCGGTGGGGGGAGGAAGTCGTGGCGCTGATCGAATTGCGTGGCGGTTTCGAGGCCGACGACGACGCGTTGCGCGCGCACTGCACCGCCGAGTTGGCGCGGTTCAAGGCACCCAAGGCGTTCCTTGTGGTCGATAGGGTGCGCCGACTGGGCAACGGCAAGGCCGACTACCGATGGGCCAAACAACAAGCCGCTGAGACGGTTAGGACGGCCGGACAATGACCGCGCCACGGCCCGTCATCGACTGCTTGGTCAACGTGCACTTCGGTGAGACGGAAACGCAGCCGGAATTCATGACCAAGGTCCGCGACGACTACTTCAAGGGCCCCACGTCAATGTTCGACCCGGTGGATTTGTCCGAGCTGCTCGACGAGATGGACGAACTCGGCGTGCAAAAGGCCATCCTGATGGACAACCTGGCCAAGCCGTCGGTGACTGCCCGCAAGTTCGTCGATGCGCGCCCCGATCGATTCGCGCTGGCTCTCGGTGGGGTTAACCTGCTGCGCCCGGTGGGGCCGTTACGGGAGTTGACCTCGACGGTGGCCGACCTTCCGGTTGCCTATGCCGTTGTCGGCCCGAGCTTCTGGGCCGACGGCATGTACCCGCCCAGCGATGCCGTGTACTACCCGCTGTATGCCAAGTGCGCCGAGCTCGACCTGCCGCTGTGCGTCAACACCGGCATTCCCGGCCCGCCGATTCCCGGCGAGGTGCAAAACCCGATCCACCTCGACCGGGTCTGCGTGCGCTTCCCGGAGTTGAAGCTGTGCATGATCCACGGCGCGGATCCGTGGTGGGACATCGCGATCCGGATGCTGATCAAATACCGCAACCTGCGACTGATGACCTCGGCATGGTCGCCAAAGCGGCTGCCGGAGAGCCTTATTCATTACATGCGCACGCGAGGGCCGGGCAAGGTCATCTTCGCCTCCGACTGGCCGGTGCTGCGCCAGCATCGCGTGGTGCCCGAAGCGAATGCCCTCGATCTGCCCCCCGAAGTCCTGGACAACTACCTCTACAACAACGCCAACGAATTCTTCTTCAGGGAGCGGTGAGGGATGGATAGATACGAATTGCGCCGACTCGATTACAGCCTGACCGAGGATCACAAGGCCCTGCAGGCCGCCTACCGCGAACTGCTGCAGGCCCACTGCCCGATCGAGACGGTCTGGGCCGCACAGGAAGCCGGGTTCGACAAGAGCCTGTGGGAGCGGTTGTGTGCGATGGGCGCCACCTCGATGGCGGTGGGGGAGGACACCGGCGGTGACGGGGCGACCCTGGTGGATCTCGCACTGGTCGCCGAAGAATTGGGCCGAGCGCTCGCGCCGGTGCCGTGGATCGACCACGTGTGTGCAGCGCGGCTGGCCGAACGATTGGGGGCCATGGAGGTTGACGTTATCGAGGGCAACCGGATTCTCGGGCTGGACGTCGCGCTGGAACCCGTTGCAGGGTCGCGACTTATCCCGGCGGCCGCGATCGCTGACGGCCTTTTGGTTCGGGACGGTGATGATGTGGTTCTGCTTCGGTTTGCTACCCGGCCCGCGCGGGTGCCCAACCTCGGCCAGCTTCCGATGGCGTGGGTGGATCCCGCCGCGGCCGATTCGCGGACGGTGCTGGGCTCGGGTCCTACGGCGGTCGCGGCCTATCGTCGCGCGCTCGACGAATGGCGGGTGCTGACTGCCGCGGCGCTGGTTGGACTTGTTGAGCAGACGATGACGATCGCGGCAGAGTTCGCCAAGACGCGGTACACGCTCGGGGTTCCGATCTCGACGCTGCAGGCGATTTCGCATCCGTTGGCCAACATGGCGATTGCCGTGCAGGGCGGCCGCAACCTTGCCCGTCGGGCCGCGTGGTTCCTCGACAACGAGCCCGACGAGCGACCGGAATTGCCCGGGTGCGCGTTTGTGTTTATGGCCGAGGAGGCGCCCAAAGCCGCGACCATGGCGGTCCACATCCAAGGCGGTCTCGGGGTGTCCGTCGAGGCCGCCGCAACGGCGTATCTAGTCCGGGCTCGGGGCTGGGCGCTGGCCGGCGGCGATCCGGGCGCCACGGCTAAACGGGTCGGGCAACTCGTCGCCGAGCGCGAAAGCGCGTAGCACAATGGATTTCACGCTTGTCGAACTCGACGCCGACGACCAGGCGTTTCTGGCGGAGGTCCGCGGGTTCCTCGCTGAACACGTGACCGAGGAGGTTCGCCGGCGCGACCGCGACACCGGCGACAACTTCGACGAAGGCGTGCACCTGGCCATCGGCGCGGCCGGATACCTGGAGAAGGAGTGGAAGCCGTTCGAGGAAGGCGGTTTCAGCCGGGTTCGTCGGCGGATCTGGGAGCTGGAGAAGCGCCGTTTCCATACGCCGTGGGTGACCTGGGGCACCACGTCGATGGTGGCCCGCGCCGTGGCCGCGTTCGGCAAGCCCGAGCTCGTCGACGAGGTGTTGCCCAAGGTGCTCAGCGGCGAGGTGCGGATGTGCCTGGGTTACACCGAACCTGAGGGCGGATCCGATGTTGCGACATGCAAGACGCGGGCCGTGCGCGACGGCGATCAGTGGGTGATCAATGGCTCGAAGATGTTCACCACCGGCGCGCACAATTGCCAGTACGTCTTCCTGATCACCAACACCGACCCGGATGCGCGGAAACACAAGAGCCTGACCATGTTTCTAGTTCCGCTTGACCTACCCGGCATCGACATCCAGGGCATTCGTACCGTCGACGGCGACCGAACCAACATCGTGTACTACAGCGATGTCCGTGTTGACGACAAGTACTTGCTCGGCGAGGTCAATGGCGGCTGGACCGTGCTGCGCGGACCGCTGGACGTCGAACACGGTGCGGTCGCCGCGGCACCCGATGGGTTGCAGGACGTCGCGATCATGGCGCACCAGGCCGGGTTCATGTCCGCCGCGGTCGATGCCGTGGCGGCTCGGGTCGGGCGACCGGGCGTTGGCGGGGTGCGGCCCATCGATGACGCGTCGGTGGCATATCGGTTGGGCCGCAGCGCCGCTCGAATGGAGGCTGCATTGGCCACTCCGAGCATCTTCGGCCGGGTCGCGCAGGCACAGACTATGCGCGACATTGGTGCCGATCTGATGGACATCGCCGGGGCTGCCTCGGTGCTGCCTATCGAAACCGACGGGGCCGCCGACGGCGGGGCTTCGGAGTATCTTTACCGGTTCGCTCCGCTGGCTGGGATTTACGGTGGGACGCTGGAGGTCTTCCGCAATATGATCGCGCAGCACGTGCTGGGCCTCGGCAAGCCGAACTACTCATCGACGGCTAGGAAGGCCTCCTGAAAAATGCCCACCGCCGTGCCGGGTCCGCCGTTCGTGCAAATCGTCACGACTAGTCCCGACCGCCTGACTTCTGGTGCTCTTGCTGAAGGCGAATGAGATCCGGGAGGGTTTGAAAGTCTTTGTCTCGCCCGGCAGCTTCCTTCGATGTGATCACGTCATCGAGGGAGGCGACCAGAACGCTCACACCGTCGACGGTCATCGTAGTGGCTGCCGGGCGCATCGCGTTGAAGCCGGCACTGAAGCCGGAGGGCGAGAACGCCAGATCCAGGTCGCCGAAGCGTGTGGTCAGATTCAGAACGCTGATGCCCTGCAACGATCCCGCGGTAGCACTGAACGGGAGTCCGTCCGTGCCGGCGGCACGGATCTTGGCATCGAGATCGTTTAACGCCGCAGCCAAATTCGCCAAGTTTCTTGCGGTGCGGTCGGGCACAATATCGATGTCGATGGTGGCGAAACCCGAGCCTCGGAGGAGGGCCGCATAGCCGCCGATCAACACGTAGGTGACGTGGTGACGGGCCAGGATTGTGAGGATGGCCGTCGGATTGAACTCCTTCAGGTCGCCTCCCGAGCCAGTCTTGCCTGCTCGGCTTGGATGCCTGTCTGCTCGGCTGCGCTACGGCGTTGCGCCTGCTCCCACAGCACATCGTCGTGATCGTCATACGGCACCAAGTGGGTGGACAGTGACAGATCCACCGCAGCAAGAATTTTCGCCATCGTGGGGTGCGTGGGTTGGCGCGATCCCGACTCGATCTTGGCGATCGTGCTGTATGGAACCCCGGCTTTAGCGGCCAATTGCCGTTGCGTCAGCCCGGCCTTCGCGCGTACCACCCGAAGAACGTTGCCGGCCCAAGCGTCAATGCTGCGCTGCGATGGAGGTCGAATGACGGCCATGCCACGATGCTACCTTATAAGGTAGCAACCCGCGTAACGCCCGATTTGGTGGTTGTCTTCCGCCTGCTCGGCACGGTCGCCTTTCCCTCGCGAGCAGACGCAGAATCGCACGAAATCGCAAGATTGCGTGCGATTCTGCGTCTGGTCGGCATAAGAACGTCAGGTGGTCAGGATGGTGGCGGCAGCCGTGCCGGGTGCCCCGTAGAGCTGGGTGAAGCCGACCTTGGGTGTGCCCGGAACCTGACGGTCACCGGCTTGGCCGCGAAGCTGGCGGACGATCTCGTGGATCTGACGCAAACCCGATGCGCCGATTGGCTCGCCGTCGGCGATCAGGCCGCCGTCGGTATTGATCGGCATCGAACCATCTCTGTTCCCGGTAGACGTGATGACGACGATGCAGGGCGTTCCGGAGCAGGATCGCCAGCAGATCCGGTTATGGATCGATGACCTGCTGCACCGCGACCCCGGTGAGGTCGAGATGAGCGAGGCCGGTCTGAAGTCCGCCGTCGACATGGCCATCTACTACTTCCGGCTCATCAAGAAGCGCCGGGAGAACGTGGCCGACGATCTGCTGAGCAGGCTGATCGAATCCGAGATCGAACGCGACAACGGCGAGATGACACCGCTCGACAATGTCGAAATCACGGAATTCGCAACGCTATTGGGCGGTGCCGGCGCCGAGACCGTCACCAAACTGCTGGGCAATGCCGCAGTGGTGTTCGCCAGAAATCCCGGCCAGTGGCGCAAGCTGCTCGACGACCGCAGCAAGATCCCGCGCGCGGTCGAGGAACTGCTGCGCTACGAGGCGCCCGCGCAGTACAACGTGCGGCGCTCGACGCGTGCGATCACGCTGCACGGCGTGACCATTCCGGCGGGCAAGCCGGTGTTCCAGGTGGGTGCCTCGGCTAACCGTGATCCGCTGGCGTGGGCCGACCCGGACACCTTCGACCTGGACCGCGACCGCACTCAGTCACTGAATCTGGGGTTCGGCTACGGCATCCACAGCTGCCTGGGTGCGGCACTAGCGCGCCTGGAAAGCGCGATCGCACTGGACCGGATGCTGGATTTCATGCCTCGCTACGAGGTCGACTGGAATGGCTGCAAGCGGGTCAACATGCAGAACGTAGCGGGCTGGAGCAACGTGCCGGTTCACGTGCTGCGTTAGCCCTACGAGTCTCGGCGCCACCTCCGAATGTCGAATCGTTAGCCAACCCGGGGCGAACCTGCCTACCATCTCGGAGAAGGGAGCCGCCGATGTCGTCGTACGTGATTGCAGTACCCGAGGCTCTTGCCGCAGCATCGGAGGACTTGACCGGGATCGGGGAGGCGATCAAGCGGGCCGCTGCCGCCGCGGCGCCTCCGACGACCGGGATTATCGCAGCGGCCGGCGACGAGATATCGGCGGCTCTCGCAAGCCTTTTGGCGGCTACGCCCAAGAGTTTCAGACGCTGAGCGCGCAGACGGCCCAGTTGCAAGCCCAGTTTGTCCGTGCGTTGAGTGCGGCAGCGGCCGAGTATGCGGCCGCCGAGGCCGCAAATGTGTTGCCGCTGCGGGCCTTGCTGCAACCGGCCGAAAGCCTGATCGGGGGTCCGCTGTTCGGCGGCGCCGCGGCTGCCAGTCCCGAGATCGCAACGCTGGGAGCGCTGCTCAACTCGGCGACAAACGCGGTAGGCCTGGGTGGGGTGCTGAACTTCCCCTCCACCGTGGCCGTCACTGCCCCAGGCACCAATGGGGTGACCGGTGTCAGGATCGGGTTCTCGTTCCTACAAATCCCGGTTGGTCCGACCTCCTTGCTGGGAATCCCGATTCCCCAGTTCAGCTACCCGGCCCCCGCACTGTGGTACTTCCCGACGCAGGCAAGCGGTTCGGTGAACGCCACCGGCACCGCCTATCTGCAGCACGGTTGGGGGGCGATCGGCTGGTTCTACCAGCCACTGGCCATCGAGCTGGCCCAGCAGACCAATAGCGTCGTGGTCACTCCCACTGTGCCCTCGATTCCGTTGCCGTTCGGTACCTGGATAGGCGGCGCGGAGTTGCAGCAGGGCGTGGGCTCGTTGTTCCTGGGCAACCAGACGGCGCTGAACATTAGTGCCAACCAAGCCGGTTACCTGGGCAAGCTACCGGAGGACTTCGTCCTGACCGGACACTCCGCCGGGGGTGCCCTGGCCACAATCGCCGGCGGCGACTACATCGCGGCGCTCGGGACAAACACCAACCACCTTCGCGGTGTGGTGATGTTCGACGGGGCCGGATTCGATTCCGCGGCCTTCGGGACTGCGATATCCACCTTGCAGTCGGCGAATATCCCCGTCTATACGGTGGCCGCACCCCCACAGCCGTTCAACGATTTCGGTGCCACCACGAATCAACTGGTCAGCCTGTACCCGGGGCAGTTCGTCGGGGTCGAGATTGTCGGCGGCTCGCATGTCGACGCGATGCTGGGCGGAAACCCCCTCATCGACTTTGCCGCCCAGCTGCTGACCGGCTTCTCCCCGCCCGGCGCCACCGCGGCCGTGTACACCCTGTCCACCGGCTGGATCAACGACATGTACGCCGGGGCCGTCCCGACCAACCCGACCTACGGCACCTACGGGCCCACCGGCGGCTACGTGCCCCCAGGCGGCCAGCAGATCATCCTGGGCCAGGCCACCGGGATCGTGCTACCGGTGTGACTAGGGCATATGTCCCATATGAGTAGACCGTCGAGGATTGACCGCTGACGCGAATGGGTGCTAGAACGAAGGCCCGTCCACCAGCACCTCATCGCCGCGACTCAGGAGTCGAAATGAAGTTGAAACTCACTCGCCTCGGCGCTGCGATACTGGGTTGTACTGCGGCGCTTATGTTTTCCGGTGCGGTTGCCAGCGCTGACCCGCCTGACCCGCATCAGCCGGACATGACGAAGGGCTGGTGCCCGGGTGGTCGATGGGGTTGGGGCCAATTGGCCGTGTGCGACGGCGAGAAGTACCCCGACGGGTCGTATTGGCACCAGTGGATGAAAACCTGGATAGTCGGCCCCCAGTTCTACTACGACTGCGTCAGCGGCGACGAGCCGCTCCCGGGCCCGGCACCGCCAGGTGGCTGCGGCGGGGCGATCCCGCCCCCCCCGCCCCCCCCCCCCCCGCCCCCGGCTCCTTTACACACCCGACGCCCCCCCCGCCACCCCCCCTCGCGCTCTCTCCGCGCCGCCCCCGCCTACCACTGCAACCCTGTG
>NZ_OCVX01000006.1:0-11253 GCF_900232995.1 Mycobacterium simulans | reverse complement strand
CAGCCTGACCGCGGCGCGCACTAGTCAGCCTTTGAGCGCTTCCGAACGCGCCCATCGGTAGTCGGCCTTGCCCGAAGGGCTGCGCTGAACCACGGTACGGAACACGATCGCCTTGGGAAGTTTGTATCGCGCCAGTGACTGCCCCGCGTGTGCGACCAACTCGTCCGCCCCGGCGCTGGCCCCTTCCGCGAGCGCGACGATCGCAACCACTTCCTGGCCCCAACGTTCGCTCGGCCGTCCGGACACCACTACGTCGGCCACCGCGGGATGCGAGGCGATCGCCATTTCGACCTCCTCGGCGAAGATCTTCTCGCCACCGGAATTGATCGTCACGGAATCACGGCCCAGCAGGTCGATGCGGCCGTCGGCGTAGTGGCGTGCCCGGTCGCCGGGGACGGCGTATCGCACGCCGTCAATGACGGGGAACGTCGCGGCGGTCTTGGTGGCATCGCCTTGTAGCCGAGCGGAACGTAGCCTCGCTGCGCAAGCCAGCCCATGCCGTCGTGTCCGGGCGCCAAGATCGAGGACAGATCCTCGGCGGCGACGAAAGTGTCGGGTCCGGCATTGAAGGTGCCGGTGGATACCGCGCCCGAAGTGGACAGGTGGTGCATCTGCGCACCGGTCTCCGAGGATCCGACGCCGTCGACGACCATGGCGTCGGGCAAGACTTCGATCAACCGCTGTTTGACGTATGGGGTCAACAGCGCCCCGCCGTTGGCGACGACGGCCAACGACGAGACGTCCGCGATGCCCTTTTCAATGGCGGCCACCAACGGCCGCGCAATCGCGTCGCCCACCACGGTCACGACCATCACCCGTTCGCGCTCGATGGTGCGAACCACCTCGTCGGCGTCCAAATGGTCCACCACAGTGGGGAATACGATGGACTGCCCGGTGTTCATTGCCGTCATCACGGTCCATTGGGCGGCGCCGTGGATCAGCGGCGGCAACACCATCAGCTTCGTCCCGGGGCCGGCGCTCGCTCGCGCCACGATCTCGTCGACCGAACCGATAGGTTGGCCGCTCATCAGGTCACGGCCGCCGAAGGAGGTCATGAAGATGTCGTGCTGGCGCCACAGCACGCCCTTCGGCATGCCTGTGGTTCCGCCGGTGTACAGGACATACAAGTCGTGGGGGGAGTGCTGCACTGGTGGGGGTGCGGCTGTAGCGGATGCCAGGGCGTCCTCGTAATCAATTGCTCCGTAAAGCAATTCGTTGCCCGAGTCGTCGGCTATCTGAATCAGCACCCGCAGCTTGGGAAGGTTCGGCAGGACTTCGGCTACGCGGGGCGCGAATGCGGCGTGGTAAACAAGCGCGGTCGCGCCCGCGTCAGCCAGCAGATACTGCAGCTCGTTCTTGACATACCGAAAGTTGACGTTGAATGGTGCGACTCGTGCGGCAAAGGTGCCGAGCAGTGTTTCGACGAATTCGTTTCCGTTGTAGGCGTATATGCCGAGCAGGTCCTGGCCGGTTTCGTGGCCGGCCAGCGCGGAGCGCTCGGTGTGGCACCCCAGCCCTCGTGAATGTGGGTAGGCGGCAAGGCGGTTGGATCGTTCGACGATCTGCGCGTAGGTGAAGTGCCGGTCTCCCTGGATGACCAAGTCGCGCTCGCCAATAGCTGCTGCGACAGCCGCAGCGACCGCCGGCACAGTAAATGCGGTGGTGCCCAAGGTAAATCCTCTCCGCCGAGCAGACACAGAATCGCACTCGCGAGGCCCGCGCAGTGCGATTCTGTGTCTGCTCGCGCATCACGGTTGGTGGGGGAGTAGCCGGACCATCAGGCCGTTGGCTTCGCTGAGCAGTGTGCCGTCGGCGCTAGTCATGGTCGCGTCGATAAAGACCTTCCTACCATCGACATTGCTGATGCGGCCGCGCGCCGTCAACGGCTCATCGATCGGTGTGATGCTGCGGTAGTCGACGTACAGATACGCGGTGCGGGTGGGGCGGATGTTCGCGGTGGAGACGACCATGCCGAAGAGCCAGTCGTAGAGCAATGGGATCATGCCGCCGTGCACGGCATTGTTGCCGCCGACGTGGGATCGGGTGAAGTGGCCTGTCATGGTCACCCCGGCAGGACCGCCTTCCGCGAGAATCCATGGCGGCAGCAAGGGATGTCCCAACCCGGGCAGATCAAGGACTCGGCCACCGGGTGCCTCCACTTCGGGCACCTGATGGCATTCGAGCAGCGCACAGGCGCCCTCGACCCGCTCGGCGGCGGCGCTCCACAACGCCGCGTCCGGGTTGGTGGAGACGGCCAGATCCTGCAAGCGCCGCATCGCCGTCGCGAACCGCCCCAGCTCCGGATGTGGTACGTCCACAGGTTTGATGTCTGGAAACCCGCCGCGGGCCCCGGATGCGGTTTCGGTCATATCGCCTTCCAAACGTTGAGCAGCTCGTCGGTGGTGGTGATGGTCGCCAGCAGGGACAGCGTGTTGGCGATGACGGCCTCGCCGTACTCGGTGGGTATGCCGGCAACGGCGTCGCTGGGGACGACGACGCGATAGGCGGCGTTGACCGCGTCCATCACCACGTTCGGTATCGCGATGTTCAGCGAAACCCCGACCACGACAATGGTCGACACCCCAAGGTTGCGCAGGATCGCGTCGAGGTCGGTGCCGCCCATCGGTCCCACGCCGTGCCATCGGCTCAGCACCAGATCCGTTGGCTCCGGACCCAATTCGGCTAGCAAGGCCGCTCCCGCAGAGCCCGGCGCGATGTCGATGCTGCCGCGTCCGCCGGCGAAAATCCGTGCGTTGTGGTTGGCGCCGAGCCCGTCGGGTCGCCGCTGCACCAGGCAGTGCACCACCCGAACCCCGGCCGTCCGGGCCGCCGGCAGCAGCCGCACGATGTTGGGCAGCGCAACGCGACGCGCCTCCTCCGCGAGCAGTGCCAGCCCGGCATCCGGGCCCATGACCG
Organism: Mycobacterium simulans; assembly: GCF_900232995.1. Classification (GTDB taxonomy): domain Bacteria; phylum Actinomycetota; class Actinomycetes; order Mycobacteriales; family Mycobacteriaceae; genus Mycobacterium; species Mycobacterium simulans. The sequence goes on along the minus strand of NZ_OCVX01000006.1, from coordinate 8,337 downwards.
CGCCCTGGCACTCCTGGGTGACGATCGCCGTGTGCCCAGGCGCCGCGAGCTCGGCAAGTGCGGGTGTCATGCGGATGCGCTGACCGTCGGCGGCACGTCATAAAACTGTGTGGCCCACTTCCGCAGCGCCATATAGCCTTTCGCGTCGACCTTGGACAGTGGTGGGCGTTCGACATATCTTTGGTAGCGCCAGATTTCCAGATCGTCGAAAACGGTGGACAGGAACTGCTTTTCGATGATCTCGCGCAGCTTGCCCTCGGGCACGTCGGCGGTATCGCCGGGGGTTCGGGGCCACCAGATTGAGTAGAACAGGTCCGAACACTCATCATCGACGGGCGTGCAGGTGAAAATCAGCCGATGGTTCTGTGCGCCCTCGAAAACGCTGATCGCGCCGCCGAGGCCGAACAAGTGGCTGTGGAACCGCAACGCGAGATCCTCGGGCTTGTCGCTATTCGCGTCGGGCCAACCCGCAACGAATTGCCATTCGTGGTCGACGATCTTCCAGTCCAGCACCCTCGGCGTCACGGTGGCGTGGTGCACGTACTCGAAATGGGCGCTATCGGGGGCGTTCTCCGCCACGATCTGCGGATGCACGGGCTCGCGCTCCGCGCGCCGGGAGAACTCCGGATAGGCCCGGTAGTAGGCCGCCGGATCGGTCTCGAACTGCGGGAACTTTCCGAAGATGTCCGGCATCTGCCACTGCGGCTCCTTGCCATGCGGGTGATGCCAGGCGAACACGCAACCGTACTGCTCCATCACCGGAAACACCCGCAATCGCAGCGCTCGATTGGGTCGGTCCGGCTGGTACGGGATGTAGCGGTTGGTGCCGTCCGGACCCCAGCGCCAGCCGTGAAACGGGCACTGCACGCAATCGCCGACCACCTTGCCGCCGTGGCCAATGTGGGCCCCGAGGTGTTTGCAGTGCGCCTCCAGAACTTGCACCTCACCGGACTCGGTGCGGTAGGCGACCAGGTCTTCACCGAAATACCTCAGTGGCCGGACCTCGCCGATCGGAAACTCCGGCGACCAACCGATCATGAACCAACCAGTGACCTTCCAGGTGAACGGGACTTTCACATCGGCTCCTCGATCCGGATGATACTAAATCCGTTACAGTATAGATTTCAGCAGGTCGTCGGAAGTTCGTCCAGAGCGCGGCAAGGAGCTTTATGACCGGAGCGGAGCGCTTATCGCCGGCAACACATGCCTGGGACATCGCCCGCGAATTCGCCCTTGTGGTGCCGCGGACGGTATCCGGTCTCAACCAATCGACCGGCTGGGTCCCGGGTTCGGCGCGCGGTGTGCGTCAGTTCGGCGAGGTCTTTCTGGATGAGCTTGTGCTGAGTGGCTTTTCGCTGCTGGGCGGAAGGCTGCCGACCGATGTTCGCCCGCTGGATGCGTGCGCACCCGCCGCCGAGGAATTGTCCGTGCTGGGCATCGACGGCGCACATGTCGACCCAGAACCCTTGCGGATACGCACGATACGGCGACACCGTATCGGCGGGCTGCCCTACGAGCGGATGACATTTCGACATGAGCCGACGTTGCCAAAGACACTGCTGGATGAGGGGTTTGGCGGTCCGGCGACGGCCGTGGTCCACCTGTGCCGACATCATGACGGGCCGCGACCCTGGCTCGTGTGGGTGCACGGCGCCGGGCAGGGCGGCGCAGAGGACCTGTTGTTATCTCGAATCGACCGGGTGCATCGCAAGCTGGGATTCAACGTCGCGATGCCCGTGCAACCCGGACACGGGAGCCGACGTCGCCAATGGCCGCGCTATCCGGACATGGATCCACTGGGCAACGTCGCGGGGATGATGCGCGCCGTGTCGGAGGTGCGCGCGGTGCTGCGATGGGTACAGCCCAAGGCCACGACGGTTGTGGTGGCCGGCATTTCGATGGGCAGCCCGGTTGCCGCGCTGGTGTCGCACCTGGAGCGCCAGCTCGACGCAGTCGCGCTGTACACACCGATTCTGGGGCTCAACTCGATGATCGCGCGGCACTTGGGGCGCTGGGGCCCGTCGCGCAATGGATTCCGGGAGCTGCTGGAATCCCCTGCGGTTTTGCAGCTGACGTCGGTGATCGACCCGCTGGCTGTCGACCCGGCGCCGCCGCCGCAGCGCCGGCTCATCGTCGGCGCCTGGCACGACCGGATGGCCATGCGCGAGCCCGCAATTGCGTTGCAAGAGCGCTGGAACGGCGAGCTGTACTGGTACGACGGCAGCCACGTCGGTCACGTGTTCTCCCGGCGCGTGCAACAGGTCTCTGAGCGATTCCTGCGCGGCGTCGCCGAGGTACACGGGTAATGGCCACCCGGACGGCACGCAAAGCGGTGGAACAGTACAACCTCGTGGTCTGGAACGAGCGCAATCTGGCGCTGGCCGAAGAGTTGTTCGCCGACAATGTCATTCGCAGTCACTCGCCACGAGGCTGGTGAAGCGCGCACGCTAGCCCGCGATCAGGTCGTCAATGGCGATCTGATGGTACAAGGCCACCGATTAGTCGCGAGCGTGCGCAGAATGCCGTGCGATACGGCGTGTCGCCGTACAGACGCGCGCGCTCGCGCCACTACCAAGCGCAGCAGCCGGCGCGCCTAGGCAGTTGCCTCGCGAATGTACTCCCCGATCTGACGCAAGGAGCGGGTCGCCTCGGGCACGTTGGGGGCGATGACCTGGAAATCGTGAATCTGACCCGGCCAGACCCGCAATTCGGTCGGCACGCCAGCCGCCGCCAGCCTGGCGGCGGCCAACCGCGCATCGTGCAGTAGCACTTCGGACCCCGACACGTGGATGAGTGTCTTCGGCAGGCCGGCCTCGATATGGTCGAGCGGCTCATAGAGCGCCTCGGGCGTGTCGTTGACGGTGTGCTTGGCTGCGACGGTGGCGATCAGCGCGACGAACGCGTCGAACGCCCTGGCCGGAAACATGGCGTCGGTTCTGATGTTGGGATGCGATAGCTTTGGTCGAGACGCCAGCTGCATCAGCGGGGAGATCGCCACTAGTGCCGCCGGCTTCTCGTCCATTTCCTGCAGTCGCTGTGCGAGCGTTAGTGCAAGATAGCCACCCGCGGAATCCCCCGCCAATACGATCTGGTCCGGCCGATATCCCTGGAGCCGCAGCCACCGATAGGCGTCGTAGCAGTCGTCGATGGCCATCCCGATCGTGTGCTTGGGGAGCAGCCGATAGTTGACCACCAGAATGGGTGAGTCGGCGAAGCTTGAGAGCGCACTAACAATACTGCTGTGCGAATTCGACCCACGTAGCACGAATGCGCCCCCGTGCAGGTAGAGCACCACCCTTCGGGTACCGTCGCCCGGCAGCACTCCGGGCGCGCGGCACAACTGCGCGGTGGTGTTGGGCAAACTGATCGTGGTTTGGATGGTGCCTGGGAACCGCTGGCGGATTCGCCACACGGCGTCGACCAGACCCCACGGCCACGGCAGCAGCGGGGCGTAGCTACCCGCGGCCAGAAATGGCCTGATTGTCAGTCGTGACACCACCGCCGCCAACCGGGCGGCAGCGCTGGGGCCGGTCTCGATGATCTCGACGGGGGCCCCACGGGTGGCGGCGAATCTACGTCTTGCGGATCTGGGTGGGGAGCCCGATACCTGACTCAGTGCGGTCATGCCCAACACTTCCTACGTCGTTGCCCTGCGACTCGGCACGCAACGAAGTGCCGGAGCGCCGCCGCTGGTCGCGGCGAATGTTTTCTTGATAGGGCAACTGTGCTGAGCCGACCTTGGGAAACCCTTAATGAATTATGAAATGTGCACGCTGCGGCGGGTGTCGGTGTGCGTCTGCTCGCCGGACAAAGTCACGGCATGATCAGCGTGCGGGTTACCGGTTCCGGGGCGGCCTGGCGGCTGTGGAGGCCTCGTTGCAGCGCGGCGAGCAGCGCATCACGCGTCTCGCGCGGGTCGATGAGCTCGTCGAAGCCCATGTGTTCGGCCGAGCGATAAGACGCTTTCAGCTCGGCGTGGCGCAACTTAGCGGACAGGTCCTCGTCGGCGTGCGACGCGCGGCTCAGCGCGCCGGCGCCCATGGCGCCCATTGTCGCTCCCGGGTAGGCGAATGTGGCTACCTGGGAATCGAAGCCGATCAGCGACATCACCATGGAGCCAAAGCCATATGCCTTGCGCAGCGTCACGTGCAGCTTCAGCGTCGTTGCCGCCGTTTGTGCAGCGAACATTCGTGCGCCACTGCGCAACACGCCCTGGCGCTCCGATCGACTGCCCGGCAACATGCCGGGGTTGTCAGCCAAGAAGATCAGCGGAAGGTGGAATGAGTCGGCCACCATGATGAAGTGTGCGGCCTTGTCGGCGGCATCGGCGTCGATGGACCCCGCGAGTACTTGCGGCTGGTTGGCGACGACGGCGACGGGATGCCCCCCGAGGTGGGCGAGGGCGCAGATCATCGCCTTGCCAAAACATGGTTGAACTTCCAACCAATCGGGGCGATCGAACACCACATCGAGCACCGCGCGCATGTCGTAGACGCGGCGGTTGTCCCGAGAGACGATGCCCAGCAACTCCGGCGTCGGGCGCGGTTCGGCGGTCGCGTCGGCCGCCAGCTCAGGCGGATAGGACCACGCGCTCGGCGGAAAATACGACAGATAGCGGCGGATGGTGTCGAGCACCGCTTCGTCGTCCTCGGCGACATTGTGAATTACCCCGCTGGCCAACGCAACATCCGGCCCGCCAAGATCCTCCTTTGAAATGTCTTCTCCCGTAGACTCTTTCACTACCGGCGGCCCGGCCGTAAAGATCGCGCCCTGCTGGCTCATCACAGAGAAGTCGCACACCGGGGCTACCAGCGCGCCGTGCCCCGCCGAGGCGCCCAGCACCGCCGTTACCGTCGGAACTCGGCCCGAGCAACGAGCCTGAGCCAACAGGTCGGTCGGAGTTCGCCCGTAGTGCACGCCGGTAGGGCGAAACCCGGCTCCCTCGAGCAACATCACCAGCGGGATCTTGTCGCGCAACGCCAATTCGGCGACGCGGTAGCGTTTGGAATTGCTGCCCGGTGCGATGGTTCCAGCGACCGTCGTAAAGTCCTCCGCGCCCACCATCACCGGCACGCCGTTGATATGGCCGGAGCCGGTGACGATCGCGTCGGCAGCGATTTCCCCGCCGACAAGCGTGCCGATTTCGCGGAATGTACCCGGGTCGAGGAGTCGTTCGACGCGTGCGCGGGCGTCGAGTTTGCCCTTGGCGTGGTGCTTGTCGAGCCGGTCCGGTCCGCCCATACCCCACGCGTGCTGACGGCGACGTTCGAGATCCTCGAGCGTCTCCTCCCAGTCCTCGGCTTTCGTCATGCATCCGTCCTACATACTGGATTGCTTACTGTAAAGTAGCCCGCATGGGTAGCGCCCCGCGCCTCAAAATTGATGGGGGCATCTCCAACCAACTCGCTCGCGCGGCACAGACGGCCAGCGCCCTCGAACGGACCGGGTATGACGGGGGCTGGACGTTCGAAACCAGTCATGACCCGTTCCTCCCGCTGGCGCTAGCGGCCGAGCACACGTCGCGAATCGACCTCGGGACCAACATCGCGGTGGCGTTCGCCCGCAATCCGATGATCGTCGCCAACCTGGGCTGGGATCTGCAGACCTATTCGAAGGGCCGGTTCATCCTCGGGCTTGGAACTCAAATCCAGGCCCATATCGAGAAACGATTCAGCATGCCCTGGAGTCATCCGGCGCGTCGCATGCGCGAATTCGTTGCCGCCCTGCACGCGATCTGGTCGGCCTGGCGCGACGGCGGCAAGCTCCGGTTTGAAGGCGAGTTCTACACCCACAAGATCATGACCCCGATGTTCACGCCCGAATCGCAGCCCTACCCCGCGCCGAAGATCTTCCTCGCCGCCGTCGGTGAAGCGATGACCGAGATGTGTGGCGAGATTGCCGACGGCCACCTCGGACACCCTATGGTCTCGAAGCGGTACCTCACCGAGGTGACGATGCCGGTGCTGCTGCGCGGCATTCAGCGCTCCGGTCGCGACCGCAGCGACTTCGAGGTGTCGGCCGAAGTGATGGTGGCCACCGGCGAGAACGACGCCGAGCTGGCTACCGCGATCACCGCCACGCGCAAGCAAATCGCCTTCTATGGATCCACACCCGCTTACCGCAAGGTGCTTGAGTTGCATGGCTGGGGCGACCTGCACACTGAACTGAATCGCCTCTCCAAGCAAGGTGAGTGGGACACCATGGGCTCGCTCATCGACGATGACATGTTGGGAGCGTTCGCCGTCGTCGGCCCGGTCGCAGAGGTTGGCGACGCCGTTCGTAGTCGTTGCGAGGGCATCGTCGATCGCGTGATGCCGATCTTCCATGCCGCGACTCAGGACTGTATTAGCGCCGCGCTGAAGGAGTTTCGCCAGTGAGGACGATGATGATCGACGAGGCCGCCAAGCTGCTGGCAGATCCACTGGCATATACCGACGAGCCGCGCCTGCACGACGCGCTGACCCACTTGCGTTCCAGCGCACCGGTGTCGTGGGTCGACGTGCCGAACTACCGGCCGTTCTGGGCGATCACCAAGCATGACGACGTCATGGGCATCGAGCGCGAGAACATGCTGTTCACCAACTGGCCGCGCCCCGTCTTGGCGACGAAAGAGGGTGACGAGGTGCAGGCCGCCGCGGGCGTGCGCACGCTGATTCACCTCGATGACCCACAGCATCGGGTGGTGCGCGCTATTGGCTCGGACTGGTTTCGCCCAAAGGCGATGCGGGCGCTGAAGGTTCGCATCGACGAATTGGCGAAGATATACGTTGACAAGATGATGGCAGTCGGCCCGGAATGCGATTTCGTGCAGCAGGTTGCGGTCAATTTCCCGCTCTACGTCATCATGTCGCTGCTCGGCTTGCCGGAAGCCGACTTCCCTCGCATGCTCAAGCTGACCCAGGAGCTATTCGGCAGCGACGACAGCGAATTCAAGCGTGGCACCACGAGTGAAGACCAATTGCCGGCGCTGCTGGATATGTTCGGATACTTCAACGGTGTGACAGCGTCACGGCGCGAGCAGCCCACCGAGGATCTCGCGTCCGCGATCGCCAACGCGCGCATCGACGGCGAGCCGCTGTCGGATATCGAAACGGTGTCCTACTACTTAATCGTCGCCACCGCCGGTCACGACACCACCAGCTCCACCATCTCCGGTGGCCTACATGCACTCATCGAGAATCCCGACCAGCTGGAACGCCTGCGCGACGATCTGGGCCTCATGCCCCTGGCGACCGAGGAGATGATCCGCTGGGTCACCCCGGTCAAGCACTTCATGCGGACGGCTGCCAAGGACACCAATGTGCGCGGAATACCCATCGCTGCAGGCGAATCCGTGCTCTTGTCGTATGTGTCGGCCAATCGCGATGAGGATATTTTCGACGACCCGTTCCGCTTCGACGTCGCGCGTGAACCCAACAAGCATGTGGCCTTCGGCTATGGTGTGCACTTCTGCATGGGTGCCGCCCTGGCCCGCATGGAAGTCAATAGCTTCTTCACCGAGCTACTGCCGCGGTTGAAATCCGTTGAGCTGACTGGTGATCCGCAATTCATAGCCACGACGTTCGTCGGCGGCCTCAAGCACCTGCCGGTCCGTTACTCGTTCGCGTGAGCCGGACGGCGGCACTTAAGAACCGTTGGTCCCGTTTTGGCCGAACAACTGCCCGCGGGTTCCGCCGGTGCCGGGCAGGCCAGGCGGCGACCCGGTCCCCGCGTTGCCGCCGTTGCCGCCATTGCCGATCAACCAGGCATTACCGCCGTTAGCGCCGTCACCTCCGGCGCCGACGAGGCTGCCGGAGCCGCCGTTTCCACCGGCACCGCCGGAGCCGCCGCTGCCGAAGAGCCCGGCGTTGCTACCGTGCGCGCCGTTGCCGCCGGCCCCGCCGCTGCTGCCGATCTGGAAAGTTGCACCGCCCGCGCCGCCGTTACCGCCGTTGCCGCCGTTGCCGATCAGTATTCCGGCCTTGCCGGCGGCCCCGCCGTCGCCGCCCTTACCCCCGTTGCCCGGGTCGCCGGTGTCTCCGGCTGCGCCGTTGCCGCCGTTGCCGCCCGGGCCGAACAGCATGCTTGCGTTACCGCCGGCCCCGCCGTTGCCGCCGTTCCCGCCCCCCTGGCTGGTGCCGCCGCTGCCGCCGGCGCCGCCGCTGCCGATCAGCATGCCGGCGTTACCGCCGGCCCCGCCATTGCCGCCGTTGCCGCCGTTACCAGTCCCGCCGCTACCGCCGGTCCCGCCGCTGCCGAACAGCCCGCCGGGCCCACCGGTCCCGCCGGCGCCGCCGTCGGTCTCTCTCTTATACACCTCTGCCGCCGCCGACGATACCCCTCGCGTCGGCCCTGGCG
>NZ_OCVX01000005.1:628972-698600 GCF_900232995.1 Mycobacterium simulans | reverse complement strand
CCATCACCGAGCACCTGTCCGCCATTGCCGCCGTTACCTGCGGCCCCTCCGGCCCCGGCAACGAAGCCTTGCCCACCGGAGCCGCCGGCCCCGCCATGGCCACCTACCCCGAATAGCTGGGCGGAACCGCCGTTACCGCCGGCACCGCCCATCCCCGCGTTGCCGGCGTCCCCGCTGCCATTATCGGCGTTGCCGCCGTTCCCGCCGGCGCCGCCATGTCCGCCGGCGCCCGACAACAAACCGCCGCTGGCGCCATCAGCGCCGCGACCGCCCTTCCCGCCGCCCGCATGGTAGCCGGCGGTATCGGAGCCCCCAGCCCCGCCGGCGCCGCCGGTGCCACCGTCGCCGAACAGCCGCCCGGCCGCGCCGGCAGCCCCGCCATTTCCGCCGTTACCGCCGCCGCCCATGCCGTTTCCGCCGGCGCCACCCTTTCCGCCCGCTCCACCGGCGCCGATCAGCCCGGCGGACCCGCCCGCACCGCCGTCGCCGCCGTTGCCGCCGAGGGCGAAGGTGTTGGAGTTGGTGCCGTTCCCTCCGGCGCCGCCGGATCCACCGGAGCCGAACAGCAGCCCGGCCGCTCCGCCGTTGCCTCCGGCCTGGCCGGTGCCGGGCGCGCCGGGCGCGCCGTTGCCGCCGTTACCGATCAAGATCCCGGCATTTCCGCCGTTTCCGCCAGGCGTCGTCGCGTTGGCGCCGTCGCCGATCAACGGGCGCCCCACCAGCGCCTCGGTGGGCGCGTTGATCGCTCCCAGTACGCCCTGTTCCAGGTTCTGCAACGGCGAGGTGTTCGCCGCCTCAGCACTGGCATACGCGCCGGCACCCGCTTGGAGGGTCTGCACAAACCCGTTGTGAAACGCCGCCACCTCGGCGCTTATCGCCTGATACTGCTGCGCGTGCGCGCCGAATAGCGCAGCAATCGCCGCTGATACGTCATCAGCGCCCGCGGCCAGCACGCCCGTCGTTGGGGCTGCAGCGGCGGCGCTGGCCGAGCTGATCATCGACCCAATCCTGGCCAAGTCCGAAGCTGCCAGCGTCACCAACTCCGGGGTTGCGAACACATATGACATAGAACGGCCTTCCATTAAGCCAGGTAAGCCGGGTAAGCCGGGGAGCTTGAAAGACCGGCCGCACCCCGCGAGGAGGCGCCACCCACGAGAGGGTCGACGCGACTGTTTCGCCCCGTGCGGACTGCGTTGTCCGGGGCAACTATAAGATACATTCACGTATACGATATAGCAATAGATTTGATATGGAAATGTATCTGATCACTGTTGATCTCGAGCCAGCGCCCGGAAGGGCGCGCGAGTCATCCCCGAGCTCAGGCGGGCGCTAGCGTGTGCAGGTCGCGATGATCCCGTTATTGGTCGACGCCACGACCAGCTGACCCTGGGCGTTGACGATCGCGCAATTGAGACGACCGCGGAGGCTGGTCGCGATGACCGACTCGGTCTGCACGCCCGGGTTCAAGACCACTACCTTCGTCCACGGCAGCGCCACATTGACGTCCGTCTTGAGGAAGCCTCGCTCATCTGTGTAGACCACGTTCACCAGGTCGAGGAGCTGCTTCGTTCCGGTCACGCTGTAGACGACGGTGCGTGGACTCAACGCGGCGCCCGGCGGAGCGGTGGCTTGCGGCGGTGCGGCGGTGGGGCTTCGCGGTGCGGTACTGGGCCAGGGACTGCTCGGTGTCAGCGTGGTAACCGTCTCCGGGGGAAGCTGGGGCCGTGAGGTGCTTGGTGCCGGTGTCGGCGTGACACGAGGTGACATGCTGGGCGGGGCCGTCGATTGTGGGGTGGTTGACAGCACCGGCCGGGGTGCAGGTGCTCCGACGGTCGCCTTGGTGGTCGCGCTGTCTCCGCTATTGATGATGACCGCCGTTGCGATCGCGCCAAGCGCCACCACACCGCCGATGATCGCAGCGACCGGGCGCCATCGACGATCAGCCGGCCAAACCAGCTCTCCGTAGCCTCCCTGACCATAGGAGTCGACTCCGGTGGTGTCATAGCTCTCGTCGTCCGGGTAGTCCCGCACGTCGTCATAGAGGGTGTTAACTGTGTTACTGATGGTGCCGATGTTATCGACGCGGAGGCCGGCGGTCGGGCGTCGCGCGGGCGGGTAGACACGGCTGGGACTCAACCGTAATGAAGCCGTTTCGCTCACCGCGAACCGCCCGTAAGGGCCGTGGCGCAATGCGCCGGAGGCGTGTCCACTAGCCTGCTGCTGACACGCCTGCGACGAAATGCTGCGATTTTTCAAGGAAGGGGGCCACCGTGGAGGTCAAGATCGGTATCACGGAAAGTCCGCGCGAGCTGGTGTTCTCCAGTACGCAGACGCCCGATGAGGTCGAAGAGCTGGTAAGCAGCGCGCTGCGCGAGGGTTCCGGTGTGTTGAATCTCACCGACGAGCGTGGCCGTCGCTTCATGGTCAACACTGCAAAGATCGCTTACGTCGAGATCGGGGTTGCCGACGCCCGCCGGGTTGGCTTCGGAATCGGCGCTGAGGCCGTCGCGAGAGCGGCTACGAGCGAGTAAGCGGCACGTGTGAGAGCCCACCCCAGGCGAACTGGACGGTGCCCTCGACGGCGTCCGCTTTAGAAATCGGACGGTCGGAGTCCAGCCAGTACCTGGCGCAGTCCACGCTGATACCGACCAAGCCCACCGCGACCATGCGGGCGCGATGTGGATCCAGTCCGGAATCCGCGCTGATCAGGGCGAAGACCGCGTCGATGCAGGACTCGGTGGCCACCCGCACCTGTGCGGCAACCTCGGGTTCGGTGACGTAGTCGTTTTCGAAGATCAGGCGATAGCCCTGGCTGTCGTGCTCGATGAAGTCGAAGAACGCCTGAACCGCGGCATGCAACCGCTCTCGGTTGTCGGTCGTGGTGCGCAGTGCCTGCTGCACCCCGGAAACCAGGTTGTCCACGTGCCGATGAAGCACCGCCAGGTACAGTTCTAACTTGCTCGAAAAGTGTTGATACAGAACGGGTTTACTTACACCCGCACGGTCGGCGATCTCGTCCATGCCGGCCGCGTGGTAGCCGTGGTCGACAAAGACGTCGCTGGCAACGACTAGCAATTGGCCACGACGCTCATCGCGGGGTAGCCGGTTACCGCGCCGGCTCGAGGTCACCGTGGCGTCGGCCGGCCGGCCGCGTTCGGCCGACCTGACGGCACGCCGTTGGGCCGCCTTGGCGAGATCGCTCATCGGTCCTCAATCTGATTCGCGCTGATTTTTCGGGCCACTATCCCATCCCCGCGGCCGCACGTTTGTCGCAATGACATTACTACCCCAGGCGTTCGACCGGCCCTAACCGGCGTCATCGATGGTCCCGTCGAGCCGACTAAGGCGCCGTATTCGGGCGCGCCAGGGGTCGCAGCCGGAGCCGGCTGTGCAATCCTGAGGAAATGACGTTCCCGAGGCCTGTGCGCAGCACCGGTCGAGTTCCCGTGCTGCATGAGCAGTGGCGCGAGCCACTGCGTGCTCAGCGCGACCCGCTCGCCGCGGCGGCCGGACGGGCTCGGGCCGACCGCGACCGGCCCCGTCGCTGGCGCAAACAAACCTGGCTGGGACGGTTCGTGTCCACCTATGGCTGGCGCGCATATGCGTTGCCGGTTCTGGTGGTGGTCACCACGGTGGTGATCTACCAGACGGTGACCGGGACGAGCGTGCCGAAGCGGGCGGTGGCCCAGGCCATTCACGACCCGCCGGCTATCGGCGTGGTGGGTACCGCGATCCTCGACACGCCGCCTCGGGGCTTGGCGGCGTTCGACGCCAACCTGCCGGCGGGGACGCTGCCGGATGGCGGCCCCTTCACTGAGGCGGGCGAGAAGACCTACCACCTGATCCCGGGCGCGACTGCACAGGTCGGTCAGGGCACGGCCAAGGTGTTCAGGTACACCGTCGAGATCGAGAACGGTCTAGACCCCACCATGTACGGCGGTGACAGCGCGTTTGCCCAGATGGTTGACCAGACGCTGGCCAATCCGAAGGGATGGACCCACAACCCGCAATTCGCGTTTGTACGCGTCGACGGAGCCAGCGGGGCCAAGCCCGACTTCCGCATTTCGCTGGTGTCACCGATGACGGTACGCGAGGGATGCGGCTATGAATTCCGGCTGGAGACCTCCTGCTACAACCCTTCGTTCGGGGCGGACCGGCAGTCACGGGTGTTCATCAATGAGGCGCGCTGGGTGCGTGGCGCGGTTCCGTTCGAAGGCGACGTCGGGTCCTACCGGCAGTACGTAATCAACCATGAGGTCGGGCACGGCATCGGGTACCTGCGCCACGAGCCGTGTGACAAGCAGGGTGCCCTGGCTCCGGTGATGATGCAGCAGACGTTCTCCACGTCCAACGACGACGGCGCCAAGTTCGACCCCGAATGGGTCAAGGCGGACGGCAAGACCTGCCGGTTCAATCCGTGGCCTTACCCGATCGCCTAGTTCGGCGATGTGTTGGGGGAAGCGTCGCGGCATGTTTGCCGTTATTCAGAGCAACTGCTGTGATGGTGAGAGCTGATCGAAGCGAAGCCGAGGAGATGTTTAGGTGTCGATATCCCAGACATCACTGCCGCCACTAGTTGAGCCCGCAGCTGAGCTGAGCCGCGACGAGGTGGCCCGCTACAGCCGCCATCTCATCATTCCCGACCTGGGCGTCGACGGGCAGAAGAGGCTCAAGAACGCGCGTGTGCTCGTGATTGGCGCGGGAGGGCTCGGATCACCGGCGTTGCTGTACCTGGCGGCCGCCGGCGTCGGGACCATCGGCATCGTCGACTTCGACGTCGTCGACGAGTCCAATCTGCAGCGTCAGATCATCCATGGCGTGGCTGACGTCGGCCGCTCCAGCGTTAACTACCGCGACCTGTATCCGGAGCCGCCGCCGCCCGGGATGGTGCCATCCTGCGCCGAGGGCGGCGTGCTGGGCATCATCTGCGCCTCGATCGCGTCGGTGATGGGCACCGAGGCGATCAAATTGCTTACCGGGTTGGGTGAGACACTGCTGGGCCGGCTAATGATCTACGACGCGCTGGAGATGACCTACCGCACGATCAGGATCCGCAAGGACCCGTCCACGCCCAAGATCACCGAGCTGGTCGATTACGAGCAGTTCTGCGGTGTGGTGTCCGACGATGCCGTGCGAGCCGTCAGCGGCTCCAGCATCACTCCCCAGGAATTGCGCGAGATGATGGACCGCGGCAAAAAGCTGGCCCTGATCGACGTTCGCGAGCAGGTTGAGTGGGACATCGTGCATATCGACGGCGCTGAGCTCATCCCGAAATCGTTGATCAGTTCGGGTGAGGGCCTGGCCAAGCTGCCTCAGGACCGCACCACGGTGCTGTACTGCAAGACCGGTGTGCGCTCAGCCGAGGCGTTGGCCGCGGTGAAAAAGGCCGGTTTCTCCGACGCGGTCCACCTGCAGGGCGGGATCGTGGCCTGGGCCAAGCAGATGCAGCCCGACATGGTCATGTACTAGCTGGTAGGCCGCAAGGCCTCCCCGATGACTAGTGGGTGGCGACACGCTGCGCCCCGCGTCGCGGCGCTGGCGGTCACCACGGGTTCTGCTGGGTGGCGACACGCTGCGCCCCGCGTCGCGGCGCTGGCGGTCACCACGGGTTCTGCTGGGTGGCGACACGCTGCGCCCCGCGTCGCGGCGCTGGCGGTCACCACTAGGCTGACGCGTGTGACTGTCGAGCCGCCGCCAGAGCATGTGTTGACGGCATTCGGTTTGACCGGTGTGCAGCCCACCCCGTTGGGTCCCGGCTGGGACGGCGGCTGGCGATGCGGCGAGGTCGTGTTGTCGATCGTGGCCGACCATGCTCGCGCGGCCTGGTCGGCTCGCGTCCGGGAGACGTTGTTCGTCGACGGCGTACGCCTCGCCCGGCCGGTCCGCTCGACGGACGGTCGATACGTGGTTTCCGGGTGGCGGGCAGATACATTCGTCGCCGGCACACCCGAGGCCCGCCATGATGAAGTCGTGTCAGCGGCTGTGCGACTGCACGAAGCCACCGGCAAATTGGAGCGCCCTCGATTTCTGACGCAGGGACCCACCACACCGTGGGCGGACATCGATGTGTTCATCGCCGCCGACCGCGCCGCGTGGGAAGAGCGGCCGCTGCAGTCGATTCCGCCGGGAGCGCGAACGGCGCCGGTGACGGCGGATGGCGAGCGATCGATCGATCTGATCAATCAGCTCGCCACCCTACGCAGGCCGCCCAGGAGTCCGAACCAGCTCGTGCACGGAGATCTTTACGGGACAGTGCTTTTCATCGGCACTGCCGCACCCGGGATCACCGACATCACGCCGTACTGGCGGCCCGCTTCCTGGGCGGCCGGCGTTGTCGTCGTCGACGCCCTGTCCTGGGGCGAGGCCGACGACGGCCTCATCGAGCGCTGGAGTGCGTTACCGGACTGGCCACAGATGTTGTTGCGCGCGTTGATGTTTCGCTTGGCAGTGCACGCTTTGCACCCGCGGTCCACCGCCGAGGCTTTCCCGGGTCTGACTCGCACTGCGGCCCTGGTGCGCCTGGTGCTTTAACCCTCGCTGCCGAACTCGTAGCGGACCTCGCCCAATGCAATCTTGCCGTCTACGGCCAGAACGCCTTCTGCTCGCAGCAGCTCCAACTGCCGGGTAGTCAGATGCCGGGCCGGGCGGCCCGAGGCGGTGATCACCCGGTGCCAGGGCAAGTCGGAGGAGTCGACTCGCATGATCCAGCCCACGATGCGCGGACTGGAAAGCCCTGCGACAGCGGCGATGTCGCCGTAGGTGGAGACCCTCCCGGGAGGGATGGACGCGACCAACGACCGTACCAGCTCGACCTGCTCGTCGGTTACCCGTGCCATCGTCAGCGCCCTTTCAGCCGATCGCGGACAACCGCGGCGACCTCCTTGGGCTTGGCCTGGGGAACCATGTGTCCGCACTCGAACTCCAGCAGCTCGAAATCGGCACCCATTTGGTCCCGAAGCGCAGTAATCAGCCCCTCGCTGACATACTGCGGATCGGCGCGGACCGCCCGCACCAGTGTGGTCGGAGTGCCGGCTGGCGGCAGCACGATGTCGCGGGCCAGTTCGCTCCAGTAGCACACCATCGCGGCCAGGTTCATCCGCCAGCTGTACCTTCCGTTCGCCAGCGCGATGAGGTGTTCGGCGATTTCGGCGTCGAGCACGGCGGGATCCACGTCCGACCAGGCCCCGAACGCCTTCTCTGCGCGGGCCTCCGCTGGGTCGGTGTAGTCGGGAAACGCCACCATCGCGTCGACGACCTCGCGCACCCGGGTGCCGTCCACAGCAACCGCCGGATCGAGCAGAACCAGGGCGGCCACCTGGTCTGGGCGAGCGGCGGCCAGCTGCAACGCGACAGCGCCGCCGAACGAATGGCCAACGACCACGACCGGACCGTCGGCCTGGTCGTCGATTAGCGAGGCCAGTGCCGAGACGTTGGCGTCGATGGTCCACGGCGCCGCCCACGACGATCTGCCGTGGCCCAGCAAATCTGGTGCGGCAACGGTTATTTCGGGTAAGTAGCCGGCTAGCAGTTCCCAGGACTGCCCGTGCTCGGTCACTCCGTGGATCGTCAACACCTGCGCTGGGCCGGACGGACCGTAGCGGTGCACGTGAAGGTCGGCGGTCACGCGTCGATAATGCCAGCACTCGTGACGGATTCGGACGGCTGCCGTCGTCGCGGGGGAGTGCAAGCGGACCCGGACGACAGGGGAGCATAGCGTTGGCTAGTTTTCTTTATAGCCAAGACGCATCGAAACGCCTGCGACTGTTATCGGCGCCGCGTTATGGTCTGGCGGTTGCCGGCCGGTTGCTGTGGGAGGTCTCGTTGGAGAGGACTTCGTTCGGACGGTACCAGCTGATCGAGGTACTGGGCCGAGGCGGCATGGGCGAGGTGTGGCGTGCCTATGACACTGTCACCGACCGAGTCGTCGCCCTGAAGATTCTGCCTGCCGAGATTTCCCACGACGAGGTGTTCCAGCAGCGGTTCCGTCGCGAAGCCCATGCGGCCGCGCGATTGAGCAGTCCGCATCTGATCCCGATTCACACCTATGGGGAAATCAACGGACGGCTGTTCGTGGACATGCGGTTGATCGAGGGCCGTGACCTACAGTCGGTGCTCAGCCGCGGGCCGCTGCCGCCGGTCCGGGCGGTGCACGTCATCGAGCAGGTTGCCAAGGCGCTGCACGCCGCGCACCGGGACGGGCTATTGCACCGAGATGTCAAGCCGTCCAACATCTTGCTCGACGACGACGACTTCGCGTACCTGATCGATTTCGGGATCGCGCGCGCGCCAGGCGAACTGGGTCTGACGGCGACCGGCGATGTGATGGGAACCGCTCATTACATGGCGCCGGAACGGTTCAGCACCACACAGATTGACGCTCACTCGGATATCTACTCGTTGACCTGCGTCCTCTATGAGTGCCTGACCGCGCAGTACCCATTCCCCAGCGACAGTCTGGACCAAGAGATCGGCAACCACATCGCGACTCCGCCGCCACGGCCGTCGCGGGCCAATCCTGGGGTGCCATTGGGCTTCGACATGGTTATCGCCAAAGGCATGGCCAAAAGTCCCGGCGATCGCTACGACGCCGCAACGGAGTTGGCGCGAGCCGCCCACGACGCCCTCGCCACGCCTCCGCTGCAGTCGTCCGTATGGACACAATCGGCAACCACCGACCATATCGATCGCCACGCCCGTCCGGACAATGGTGAATCGCACACCCCTCCGCGGCAAGATGCCTTCGTCTCACCGACCAGCCCGCGACCGCTGCCCAATGCGTTCCCGGTCCCAGCGCGACAACCCCCTGCTGGATGGCCAGCCGAGTTGACTCGGTCGCTGTCGCCGCCATGGTGGCGCCGCAAGACAGTCGTTATCGCGGCCGCTGCCCTACTCAC
This sequence comes from Mycobacterium simulans, assembly GCF_900232995.1. Lineage (GTDB taxonomy): Bacteria > Actinomycetota > Actinomycetes > Mycobacteriales > Mycobacteriaceae > Mycobacterium > Mycobacterium simulans. The sequence goes on along the minus strand of NZ_OCVX01000005.1, from coordinate 689,706 downwards.
CGTGGCTGCGACCGTTGCGGCCATGGTCACGGTGAGCAAGTTGCGTCCAGAACCCGAAGAACCCCATCAGGTGACGCTGCCTTTCAGCGGCTTGCGGGATCCGCAAGGTTTGTCGGTAGACAATGGCGGCACGGTCTACGTCGGTGACACCGACCACAATCGGGTGTTGGCATTGCCAGCGGGCTCGACCACCCCAGCCGAACTGCCCTTCCAGGGCCTGCACTACCCGACCGGTGTGACGGCGGACAACACCGGCACGGTCTACGTCAACGACGCCGGCAACAAACGGGTGGTGGTACTTCCCGCCGGGTCGAAAACCCAAATCACACTTCCCTTTACCGACCTCAGCAATCCGACCGGCTTGTCGGTTGACAGCAGCCGCACCGTCTACGTCACCGACACGGCGAAGAATCGCGTCGTGGCGCTTTTCGCCGGTTCGAACACGCAGATCGAACTACCCTTCACCGGTCTTAACGATCCGACCGGCTTAGTGGTGGACGGCAACGGAACGGTCTATGTTGCTGACGGCGGCAACAATCGGGTCCTGGCGTTGCCTGCGGGCTCGAAGATGCAAGCGCCGCTGCCCTTTACGGGCCTCAAGCAACCGGGCGGTGTCACGGTCGACAATAAGGGCGCGGTGTATGTCACCGACACCGGCAACAATCGGACGCTCAAACTCCCAGCAGGCTCCACGACGCAAGTCGAGCTGCCGTTCACCGGCCTCGACTATCCGTGGGGTTTGGCGGTCGACAACCTGGGCACCGTCTACGTTGGCAGCCGCAATAGCCAAATAGTGGCACTTCGGCAAAGGTGAGCGGTCCTGCGCCAGCGGACTTGTCAGACCCTCGTGATGTCATGCCGCTATGTCATACACGTGGGATGCGTCGGCGCGGATTGTTCTAACGCCGGACCTATGCGGCGTGATGCGGGTCCTGGGCGGCCCCGGAACGGGCAAGAGCAGCCTGCTGGTCGACGCGGCGGTCGCCCGCATTGCCGCCGGTGTCGATCCGGAATCGGTTCTGCTGCTTACCGGTTCGGGACGACTCGGCATGCGGGCGCGCAGCACGCTAACGACGGCGTTGCTGCGATCACGTGGCGCCGGCCCCTGCCGTACCGCGGTCCGCGAGCCTCTGGTACGCACCGTGCACAGCTATGCGTACGCGGTCCTGCGACGGGCCGCCGAGCGCGCCGGTGACGCGCCGCCGCGACTGGTCACCAGCGCCGAACAAGACGCAATCGTCCGGGAATTGCTGGCCGGTGACCTCGAAGACGGGCCGGCTGCGGCGGCCGCGTGGCCCGCGCATCTGATGCCCGCGCTGAGTACCGCGGGCTTCGCCACCGAACTGCGAAACCTTTTGGCGCGCTGCGCTGAACGCGGCGTGGATCCGCTGGAGCTGGACAGGGTGGGCCGCCGGTGTGGGCGCCCGGAATGGAGCGCCGCCGGCCAATTCGCCCGACAGTACGAGCGAGTGATGTTACTGCGGGCGGCGGTTGGGACGGCGGCACCGCAGGCGAGCGCACCGGCCCTGGGTGCCGCCGAACTGGTGGGTGCGGCTTTGGAGGCCTTCGCGGTCGATCCTGAGTTGCTGGCCGCCGAACGCGGCCGGGTCCGAGTCCTGCTGATCGACGACGCCCAGCAGCTCGATCCGCAGGCGGCCCGCCTGATCCGGGTGCTGGCGGCGGGCGCCGAACTGGCACTGGTCGCCGGAGATCCGAACCAGGCGGTGTTTGGTTTCCGCGGCGGCGAGCCCGCCGGGTTGTTGGCCGATGACAGTCGGTCGGTGACGTTAACGGTGTCGCATCGCTGTGCCCCCGCCGTGGCGCGTGCGGTCAGCGGCATTGCGCGGCGTTTGCCCGGCCGCAGCGTCGGTAGGCGGATTGAGGGCGCCGGACCCGAGGACGGATCGGTTGTGGTGCGCCTGGCTTCCTCCGCGCACGCAGAGGCGGCGCTGATTGCCGATGCGCTGCGGCGTGCGCATCTCATCGATGGCGTGCCGTGGTCGCAGATGGCCGTGATTGTGAGGTCGGTGCCGCGGGCTGCCGCGCGGCTGCCGCGCGCGTTGGCCGCCGCTGGGGTTCCGGTGGCGTTGCCCGCGATTGGCGTGGCACTGTCCGAGGAGCCGGCGGCGCGTGCGCTGCTCACGGTCCTGGCGGCGACGGCAGACGGGCTCGATGGCGACCAGGCGCTGACCCTGCTGACCGGGCCTATTGCGCGCGTCGACCCGGTCTCGCTTCGTCAACTGCGCCGCACACTGCTGCGTGCCCGGGACGACTGCGCGCCGGGGAAATTCGGCGACCTGCTGGTGGCGACGCTCACCGGCGACGCGCGGGTGTCGGGTGCCCAGTCGCGCCCGCTGCGCCGGGTGCGTGCCGTCCTGGCCGCGGCGGCTCGCTGCCATCGGGAAGGACTGGATCCGCGGTACACGCTATGGGCGGCGTGGCAACGGTCCGGTCTACAGCGTCGTTGGTTGGCGGCCAGCGAGCGCGGCGGCCCGGCCGGCGCGCAGGCCACCCGGGACCTGGAAGCGGTCACCGCATTGTTCGATACCACCGATCAGTATGTGTCACGCACGTCCGGCGCGTCGCTGCGCGGCCTCATCGAGCACGTCGCGGCATTGCAGTTGCCAAGTGTCAGGCGCGAGCCGGTATCGGAGACTGAACAGGTCAAGGTGCTCAGCGCGCACGCTGCGCTCGGGCACGAGTGGGATTTTGTGGTCATCGCCGGACTGCAAGATGGATTGTGGCCCAACACGATTCCGCGTGGCGGTGTGCTGGGCACCCAGCGGTTGCTCGACGAGCTCGACGGTGTCACCGCGGATGCCTCAGCGCGTGCGCCGCTGCTGGCCGAGGAGCGTCGCCTACTGGTGGCTGCAATGGGTCGGGCTCGGCAGCGTTTGTTGGTGACGGCGGTCGACAGTGAAACCGGTGCGAGTTCGCTGGAAGCATCGCTGCCGTCGGCGTTCTTCTTCGAGATCGCGCAGTTAGCCGAAGCTGACGGTGAACTTGCTGCCGTGCAGCCAGTTTCGGCGCCGCGGGTGTTGTCCGCGGCGGCGGTGGTGGGGCGGCTGCGCGGTGTGGTGTGCGCGCCCGACGGCGCCGTAACCAAGGAGGCTCGCGGTTGTGCGGCAAAGCAATTGGCCCGGTTGGCCAAAGCTGGTGTCCCGGGCGCCGATCCAGTCGGCTGGCACGGCCTGATCCCTGTCAGCACCACGGCTCCGCTGCGGGCTAGCGACGATCTCGTCACATTGACACCATCAACCTTGCAGACTCTCACCGACTGCCCGCTGCGCTGGCTGGTCGAGCGGCACGGGGGTACCAATGCCCGCGAGCTTCGGTCAACTGTCGGTTCGGTAATGCACGCCCTGATCGCCGACCCGACCAAGAGCGAATCGCAGCTGCTGGCCGAGCTGGACCGGGTGTGGGAGCACTTGCCCTTCGGCGCGCAGTGGTATTCGGCCAACGAGCTTGTCCGACACCGCGCCATGATCCGGGCATTCGTCGAGTGGCGGGCGGAGTCTCGTGGTGAGCTGACCGAGGCCGGCGTCGAGGTCGACATCGACGGAATCCTCAAGGGACTCGGTAAGGACGGCGGCGACGTTCGGCTGCGCGGCAGGGTTGACCGGCTCGAACGCGATGCCGCCGGTCGACTGGTAATCGTCGACATCAAGACCGGCAAGACACCGGTCAGCAAGGACGACGCCCAACGGCACGCTCAGCTGGCGATGTACCAACTGGCTGTCGCCGAAGGCCTGGTGGCGGCCTGTACCGACGTTCGTGAGCCCGGCGGCGCCCGCCTGGTCTATCTGGGCAAGACCGGGGCCGCCGGCGCCACCGAGCGTGAGCAGGATCCGCTGACCCCGGCCGCTGGTGACGAATGGCGCCACCTCATCCGGCAGGCGGCCGACGCGACAGCCGGGCCGCAGTTCGTCGCGCGGCGCAACGACGGTTGCTCGCATTGTCCAATCCGGTCGTGCTGTCCGGCCCACGCCGACGGGTCAACGCGGTGACCGGGCCTGCTGGTGGTGACCCGCTGCGACCGGCTGGGTCCGATGGTGGCGCGCCGCTGTTGCGATCATCGCGGGCAGCCGTGCGGTATAGCCCGTCCGAATTAGCTTGTGCGCTAGGTCTTTTCCCGCCCACCGATGAGCAGGCCGCCGTTATCGCCGCGCCGCCGGGGCCGCTGGTCGTCATTGCGGGAGCGGGAGCCGGCAAGACCGAGACGATGGCCGCCCGAGTGGTGTGGCTGATCGCCAACGGCTACGCCGAGCCCGAACAGGTGTTGGGACTGACGTTCACCCGCAAGGCCGCTGCCCAGCTGCTACGCCGCGTCCGGTCCCGGCTGGCCAGGTTGGCCGGCATCGGCTCGGCGGCAGCTGGTCCGGCGGCCGGGTCTCCGACGGTCAGCACCTACCACGCCTTCGCCGGCTCACTACTTCGCGACTACGGCCTGTTGCTGCCGGTAGAGCCCGACACGCGGCTGCTCAGCGAGACCGAGCTGTGGCAGTTGGCCTTCGATGTGGTGAACGGGCACGGCCCGGGGCTGCGCACTGACAAGACCCCGGCGGCGGTTACCTCAATGGTGCTGCGCTTGTGGGGTCAGCTCGCCGAGCATCTGGTGGACACCCGGCAGCTCCGCGATACCCACATTGAGCTGGAACGGTTGGTCCACACCCTGCCGGCAGGCCCCTACCAGCGGGAGCGCGGCCCCAGTCAGTGGCTGCTGCGGACGCTGGCCACCCAGACCGAGCGTGCCGAGCTGGTGCCGTTGCTCGACGCCATGGCCGAACGCATGCGTGCGCAGAAGGTGATGGACTTCGGCTTGCAGATGGCGTCAGCCGCACGGTTAGCCGCAACATTCCCGCATATTGGACAGGACCTGCGGAACCGCTATCGGGTGGTGTTGCTCGACGAGTATCAGGACACCGGGCACGCCCAGCGCGTCGCGCTGTCCGCACTGTTCGGCGGTGGAGTCGATGACGGGTTGGCGCTTACCGCGGTCGGCGACCCGGTTCAGTCGATCTACGGCTGGCGCGGTGCCTCGGCCACCAACCTGCCGCGGTTCACCACCGACTTCCCGTTGTCCGACGGGACCCCAGCACCGGTCCTGGAGTTGCGCACCAGCTGGCGCAACCCGCCGCGAACGCTGCATGTGGCCAACGCCATCTCGGCCGAGGCGCGGCGGCGATCAGTCGCCGTGCGCGCCTTGCGCTCACGACCGGATGCCCCACCGGGAACCGTCCGCTGCGCCCTACTGGCCGACGTGCAGGCCGAACGCGAATGGATCGCCAACCATTTGCACGGGCATTACCGGCGGGCCCAGGTTGACGGCGTCAGACCACCCACCGCGGCGGTGCTGGTGCGTCGCAACGCGGACGCCGCGCCCGTCGCCGAGGCCCTGCGCGCCCGTGGAATCCCGGTTGAAGTCGTCGGGCTGGCCGGTCTGCTGTCGGTTCCCGAGGTCGCCGACGTGGTTGCGATGTTGCGACTCGTCGCCGCCCCGATGGCCGGCGCGGCGGCGATGCGGGTACTTCCCGGTCCACGGTGGCGGCTCGGTGGCCGGGACCTCGCGGCGCTGTGGCACCGCGCCCAAGCTTTGGCTGGGCGATCCTGCACAACTGGGCCAAGCGCACCGCCGTCGCCCGAGTCGGTCGCGATTGCGGCCGACTCGGATGCCGACACGCCGTGTCTTGCGGACGCCATTTGCGACCCGGGTCCGCCAGACCGATATTCGGCGGCGGGGTTCGAGCGCATCGGTGCGCTGGCCGGCGAACTGAGCGCCCTGCGCGGCCATCTCGGCTACTCCCTGCCTGACCTGGTCGCCGAGGTGCGTCGGGTATTAGGCATCGACTGCGAGGTGCGCGCTGGGGTGGGGGTTGCAGGGGAGTGGGCCGGCGCCGAGCATCTGGAAGCTTTCGCCGACGTCGTAGCGGGCTACGCGGAGCGCGCGGGTGCGGTGTCCCACGAATCCTCGGTAGCCGGCTTGCTCGCCTACTTGGACGTGGCCGCGGTGGTGGAGAACGGGTTGGCGCCGGCCGAGGTAGCCGTCTCCCGCGACCGGGTCCAGGTGCTCACCGTGCACGCCGCGAAGGGTTTGGAGTGGCAGGTGGTGGCGGTGGCACATCTGTCCGCCGGGGCGTTTCCGTCGACCGTGTCGAGGAGCAGTTGGCTCACCGACCCCGGTGAGCTGCCGCCGCTGCTGCGAGGTGATCGCGCCTCGCCAGGCACGCTGGGGATTCCGGTCCTGGACACCTCGACCGTTCTCAATCGAAAGCAGTTGTCGGACAAGATCTCTGAGCATCGTCGCCAGCTCGATCAGCGACGCGTCGACGAGGAGCGCCGGCTGTTGTATGTGGCCGTCACGCGGGCCGAGGACACATTGCTAGTGTCCGGTCATCATTGGGGTGCCACGGGGATCAAACCGCGGGGGCCGTCGGATTTTCTGTGCGAGCTCAAGGACGTCATCGACAGTTCAGCCGCGGCCGGCGATCCCTGCGGGGTCATCGAACAGTGGTCGCCAGCCCCGGCCGATGGTGACCGAAACCCATTGCGTGACAATGTCGTCGAAGCAGTTTGGCCGGCCGATCCGTTGGCCGCGCGTCGCCGCGACGTCGAACGCGGGGCAGCGCTGGTGGCCCAGGTGATGTCGGCGGACGTGACTGTCGCCGGTGCAGATGTAGACGGTTGGGTCGCCGATGTCGATGCGTTGCTGGCTGAGCGTGCCCGTGCGACGCAACCGCCCGACCAAACTCTGCCAAGCCAGTTGTCGGTCAGCGGGCTAGTGGAGCTGGCACGCGACCCCGCGGGCGCCGGACAGCGCCTGAGGCATAGGCTGCCGACACGTCCGGGCCCGCATGCGTTGTTGGGCAATGCTTTTCACGCCTGGGTCCAGCGGTTCTATGGTGTCGAGTTGCTGTTCGATCTGGGCGACCTTCCTGGTGCCGCGGACTCCGACGTTGGCGACACGGAGGAGTTGGCCGCGTTGCAGGCGGCATTCACTCGGTCGCGGTGGGCGACGCGCACTCCGGTCGCGGTCGAGGTGCCGTTCGAAATGCCCATCGGCGATACCGTCGTGCGCGGGCGCATCGACGCGGTCTTCGCCGACCCCGATGGCGGGGCCACCGTCGTGGACTGGAAGACCGGTGAGCCGCCGCGCGGGCCGCTAGCCATGCGTCAGGCCGCCGTCCAGCTCGCTGTCTACCGGTTGGCGTGGGCCGCTCTGCGCGGATGCCCGGAATCGTCGGTGCGTACCGCGTTTCACTACGTCCGCACCGGAATCACCGTTGTCCCCGAGGAACTGCCCAACCCCCAGGAGTTGGCAGCGCTGCTGGCTGACTCCGGCCGTCCTGCCGCCGTCTGAGCGTGGTTACATTTGTCTCGTGCGTAGGTTATGCGCTGGGATTAGGCCGATGACGGATCGTTGTGGGCAACGTTAAGTCGCGGCACTTGAGCGGTCTGGATCAAACGTTGACCGCCCAGCCCAGTTATGCGCTTGTCGGCGTGCTGCGGATTCCGCAGGGGCGGGCCGGTCCGGCTCGCATCATTTCGCGGCGAGTGGCCATCGCCCTGGTGGCGTTGTTCATCGCTGCGATGGCCGTTTACGTCGATCGCGACGGGTACCGAGACGCCCAAGGCGATCAACTGTCATTTCTGGATTGCCTGTACTACGCGGCGGTGACCCTATCGACGACCGGCTACGGCGACGTCACGCCCATCTCTGAATTCGCGCGCGCGATCAACGTCTTGGTCATCACGCCGCTGCGCATCGCGTTCTTGATCTTGCTGGTCGGTACGACGCTTGAGGTTGTCACCGAAACGTCTCGTCAGGCACTGAAGATCCAGCGTTGGAGGAGCAGAGTGCGCAACCACACCATCGTCATCGGCTACGGGACCAAAGGCAAAACAGCCGTCGGCGCCATGCTCGGTGACGAGGCAGTCCCAGGTGAGATCGTCGTCGTCGATACCGATCGGGCGGCTCTCGAGCGCGCGGCGGCGGCCGGCCTGGTAACCGTGCACGGTGATGCCACCAAGTCCGACGTGCTGCGGCTCGCCGGGGCTCAGCATGCCGCCTCGATCATCGTTGCCGCCAGCCGCGACGATACTGCCGTGCTGGTCACGTTGACGGCTCGGGAAATCGCGCCTAAGGCCAAGATTGTCGCGTCCATCCGCGAAGCCGAGAATCAGCACCTGTTGCGACAATCGGGCGCGAACTCGGTGGTCGTCTCATCGGAGACCGCTGGTCGGCTGCTGGGCATCGCTACCACCACGCCCGGCGTGGTGGAGATGATCGAGGATCTGCTTACTCCGGATGCCGGGCTGGCCATCGCCGAACGTGAGGTGGAGCAGCACGAGGTCGGCGGGTCACCGCGGCACCTGCGCGACATAGTGCTCGGCGTGGTGCGCGACGGCCATTTGCTGCGGATCGGTGCGCCCGAGGTTGACGCCATCGAGGCCAGCGACCGGTTGCTCTACGTCCGCCAAGTGGGGCCGTAGCGGTGGCGATCGCAAGCGCCGTGGCGGTCGCGAGTGCGGCGAACCTGGGCGTAGCGGGTCGCCACTGTTGGGGTCAGCAGCCGGGCGCAGCTGGACGCCACCGAAAAACGCGGTATTAGCCGTGGAGTTTCAGTTGCGAAGCATTCCGCTGCTGTCGCGTGTCGGCGCCGACCGGGCCGATCAGCTGCGGACCGACGTCGAAGCGGCCGCCGCCGGATGGGCGGAGGCGGCACTGCTACGCATAGATTCTCGAAATCAGGTGTTGGCCGCCGATGGTCGGGTAGTGCTCGGCGAGGCCGCCGCGCTGGGCGACAAGCCGCCGCCGGAAGCGGTATTTTTGGGCCGCATCGAGGGTGGACGCCACGTGTGGGCGATCCGTAGTGCGCTGGAACCGCACGAGGATCCCAACATGCGGGCCGAGGTGGTAGACCTACGCAGGCTCGGCCGGATCATCGATGATACGAGCGGCCAGTTGGTGTCGTTGGCAACGGCATTGCTGAACTGGCATGACAGCTCCCGATTCAGCGCGGTGGATGGGACGCCGACGAAACCGGCCAGGGCCGGCTGGTCACGCGTCAACCCGATCACCGGCCGAGAAGAATTTCCGCGTATCGACCCGGCGGTGATCTGCCTGGTTCACAACGGCGGTGATCGCGCGGTGCTCGCGCGTCAGGCGGGGTGGCCACAACGGATGTTCTCTCTGCTGGCCGGATTCGTCGAGGCCGGCGAGTCGTTCGAAGTCTGTGTCGCCCGGGAGATCCGTGAGGAAATCGGCCTGACCGTTCGCGATGTGCGTTATCTGGGCAGCCAGCCCTGGCCCTTCCCGCGCTCGCTGATGGTTGGTTTCCATGCGTTGGCTGACCCGGATCAGAAGTTTTCGTTCAATGACGGCGAGATCGCCGAGGCCGCCTGGTTCACCCGAGAGGAAGTGCGCGCAGCGCTGGAAGCTGGCGATTGGACCAGCGGAGCGGAGTCGAAACTGCTACTGCCCGGGTCGATTTCGATCGCCCGCGTGATTATCGAATCCTGGGCGGCGCACGACTGAGGGGGGCGTGCCGCTACTTGATTCGTTCGGTGATGGCCTGCAGGACGTTCGTCGCGATCCGCTCTGCTGGTTCGATGCCCAACACGCCGACGGAGATCAACACCGCATTCTTCACGCGATACAGGTGGCTCCAACCCTGGTCGGTGATCCTCAGGGTGGATGAATCCGGTTTGTCCAGGGTGAAATCGTAGTTAGGGTCGTGCAAGGCGATACATGCTTGCAGCGACGACTCCAGCTGATCGAGCGCTTGGCGCGCCGCATGCGAGTCTGGGTAGATCGCAACGGCCTGGCTGACTGAGTCGATCATCGCGGGCCCGCCGGGCTCTAGGTCGTCGGTCACCCCGCTGTAACCGGCGCTACGAAACTCCAACCAGCCACTGGCGAAGGTGACATCGCTAGTTCCCGCTGCCCGGCAGGGACCCGGTGCGTTCAAATCTCCCTGTGGCGGATGGCGCAAGTCAGAATGCACCTGTGACGTCAGCCGGTCATAGTTGGCGATGCGCCGCACATCGTCGAGGCTGACGATCAGTGCATCGGCTCCTGACGGAGGCGCGGTAACGGTCTGCTTGGCAGCTGGGCTGTTATGCGAGCACGCCGTGATCGTGACCGCAGCACAGCAGACGATCAAAGCCGACCGGCAGGCCCGGGCAACAGCGATACCGATCATTAATAGCCGTTTTCTGCGGACTGCCGTCCGCGGTCGATTTGGCGTTATCGTACCGACGGATTTCGCCGAAATGTGTGCAACCGGCCGTGTAGGTCCAGGTACCGAGATTCCTACCCGGCCAGCTTCGCTTTGACTTCGCCCGCGCTTGGATTGGTCAGCGTCGACCCGTCGGCGAACTTCACCGTCGGAACCGTCCGGTTGCCTCCGTTGACCGAGCCAACGAACTCCGCGGCCACGGCGTCGTGTTCGATGTCGATCTCGTCGTATGGGATCCCGGTGGCCTGGAGCGCCGTCTTGAGCCGATGGCAGTAGCCACACCATGACGTCGTGTAGATGGTGAGCGCAGCGTTGGTCATAGCCCGTTAACCTAACGTGACAGCGGATCATTCCGGCACCGGCGGTGCGAAACGGCGTGGCGACACGCCCGCTTTGTCGGCGACCCCTGCCAGTATGAAAGCCAAGATGGACGCCATGCCAATGGTCGCAGACCCGTTGACCGCAGGGCTGGACGACGAGCAACGTGAAGCCGTGCTGGCTCCGCGCGGACCGGTGTGTGTGCTCGCGGGTGCCGGAACAGGCAAGACCCGCACCATCACGCACCGGATCGCACAGCTGGTCGCCAGCGGACATGTCGCCGCGGGGCAGGTGCTGGCGGTGACATTCACCCAGCGTGCGGCGGGGGAGATGCGCAGCCGGTTGCGGGCGCTCGGTACCGCGTCTCGGACCGGTGCCAGCGTTGGCGCCGTGCAGGCGTTGACCTTTCACGCCGCCGCACACCGTCAGCTGCGGTATTTCTGGCCTCGGGTGGTCGGTGACATCCGCTGGGCGCTGCTGGACACCAAGTTCGCTATCGTCGCTCGAGCCGCCAGTCGTTCCCGGTTGAATGTCAGCACCGATGACGTGCGGGATCTCGCCGGCGAGATCGAGTGGGCCAAGGCCTCGCTGATCGGCCCGGAGGAATATGCGGGCAAAGTGGCGGCCGTCAGCCGGGACATCCCGTTGGACGCCACCAAAATCGCAGACGTCTACGCCGCGTACGAGGCGCTCAAGGTCCGCGACGAAAACCTCGCCCTGCTCGACTTCGATGACCTGCTGCTGCACACCGCGGGGGCGATCGAAAACGATGCAGCGGTGGCCGACGAGTTCCGGGACCGCTACCGCTGTTTCGTCGTCGACGAATACCAGGACGTCACCCCGCTGCAACACCGGGTGCTTGCGGCCTGGTTGGGCGATCGAGACGACCTAACCGTCGTCGGCGACGCCAACCAGACGATCTATTCGTTCACCGGAGCCTCACCGCGCTTCCTGCTCGACTTCTCGCGGCGGTTCCCGGACGCCACGGTGGTGCGCCTAGAGCGCGACTATCGGTCCACGCCGCAGGTGGTATCGCTGGCCAACCAGGTGATCGCGGCGGCCCGGGGTCGTGTCGCGGGCAGCAAGCTGCAGCTCGTCGGCCAACGCGAGCCCGGCCCGGCGCCGTCGTTCCACGAGCATCCCGATGAGGCCGCGGAAGCCGCCGCGGTGGCTGCGTCGATCAGCCGGCTGATCGAATCCGGTACTGCGCCAGCCGAAATCGCCATCCTCTATCGGGTCAACGCGCAGTCGGAGGTCTACGAGGAGGCGTTGACCGAGGCCGGCATCGCCTATCAGGTCCGCGGCGGCGAGGGGTTTTTCAACCGTCAGGAAATCAAGCAGGCACTGCTGGCACTGCAGCGCGCTTCTGAACGCGGCGCCGAAGGTCCCTTGCCCGAGGTGGTGCGCGGCGTCCTGGAGCCGCTGGGCCTGACGGCCGAGGAGCCCGTCGGCACCCGCGCCAGGGAGCGCTGGGAGGCGCTCCACGCGCTTGCCGAGCTGGTCGACGACGAGGTGGCCCAGCGTCCGCAGCTGCAACTTCCCGGGTTGCTGGCGGAGCTGCGGGCCCGCGCCGACGCGCGTCACCCACCGGTTGTCCAGGGCGTCACGCTGGCCTCGCTGCATGCTGCCAAGGGCCTCGAGTGGGATGCGGTATTCCTGGTCGGATTGGTCGACGGCACATTGCCCATCTCGCACGCGTTGGCGCACGGCCCCGACAGCGAGCGGGTCGAAGAAGAGCGCCGACTGCTCTATGTCGGAATCACCCGAGCCCGAGTGCATTTGGCGCTCAGCTGGGCGCTAGCGCGCGCCCCCGGCGGGCGTCAGAGTCGCAAGCCGTCGCGGTTCCTGAACGGCATTGCGCCGCAGACGCGGGTCGAGCCACCGAGCAAGTCCCGGCGCAGCCGAGGTGCGGCGACCCGGTGCCGGGTCTGTAACAACGCGCTGACCACGCCGGCCTCGGTCATGTTGCGGCGCTGCGAAACATGCGCCGGCGACGTCGACGAGGAGTTGCTGTTGCAACTCAAGGCATGGCGGTTGGACATGGCCAAGGAACAGAAGATGCCGCCCTACATCATCTTCAGTGACAACACTCTGATCGCGATCGCCGAGATGCGGCCCACCGATGACGCGGCGCTGATCGCGATCCCGGGGATCGGCGCCCGCAAGCTCGAACAGTACGGGCCAGACGTATTGGAGTTGGTTCGACAATCGCGCTGAGTGACAAACGCGCAGGTCAGAAAATCGGTTGTCATCGCCCACGGTGACCGTTTACCCTCGATAGCGCATTCCGCCAGCTGTAGCTGAAGGCTGGACTCCGGGTAGGCAACACGAGAGGAGGGTCGCCACGATGATCAACGCAAACGCGTTCGGTGTAGGCATGGCGGCTTCTCTCTTCGCCGCCCATGTCGCCCATGCCGCCGTGCCGGCGGCAGCGGTCAAGCACCGTGTCGCCGCCGCGACCGAAGTGTCCGTGCATCGAGGCTCCACGTAACTACGTAACCAGCCCACTCGATGGCCACGGACCGGACGTCACAAGGATCCGTGGCCACAAATTTTGGGTCGATCACCACCAACCTGGTCCGGATCACTGAAAAGGACAGCCACCAGACCAGGAAGCAGGTGAACAGGACATGTCGGCACCGACAGTCCCCAAACAGACGCGCCGGCCCGACCACCAGCTGGCGTTGCCCTGTCATGTCGGCGATCCCGACCTGTGGTTTGCCGACACCCCAGCCGACCTCGAGCGCGCCAAGACGCTCTGCGTCGATTGTCCCGTCCGGCGCCAGTGCCTGGCCGCGGCACTCGAGCGGGCCGAACCCTGGGGTGTCTGGGGCGGCGAAATATTCGAGCGGGGATCAATAGTGAGCCGCAAACGTCCGCGCGGACGTCCACGGAAGGTCGCTGCTTAGGTCTAGACGACCGCTGTATCGGGTTCTGCGAAACCCGGGATCAGCTCTTCGGACAGGGCTTTGATCGGTACATGCGCATCCAGCTGGCACAGCATCGCGGCGACCGACGCGATCACCCGCATCGGAAGTGCGAGCTTGGGCGGTAAATCCATTTGCCGCGCCGTGCGGATCTGCGCCACCGAGCGGTCGATCTGGCTGACGGTCATTCTCTGCAACCACTTGCGGGTGTAGTGGAAGACCTCGACCTCGATGGGTTCGACATACTGGCGCAGCATCTCGTCGATCTCGCGGACGGACACCTGTTGTCCTCGCTGGATGAACCCGGCCTTCTCCATCGTCGGCAACAGCAGGTCGTAGTTCTTGTCGCGGGCCAAGCGAATGGTCATTCCGAGCTCGACCGGATAGCCCCCCGGCAAGGGCGCCACGGCGCCGAAGTCGATGACGCCCATCCGGCCGTCGGGCAGCAGCATGAAATTTCCCGGGTGGGCATCGCCATGCAACATCCCCAACCGGCGCGGCGCGTCGAAGGTGAGCTCGAGTAGCAGCGTGCCCATCAGGTCGCGCTGTTCGGGTGTCCCGTGGCGAATGATTTGCGACATCGGCACGCCGTCGATCCACTCCTGGATCACGACCTTGGGGGCGCTCGCCACAATGCGCGGCACCAAGAAGCGTGGGTGGCCTTGATACGCCTTGGCGAAGGCGCGCTGGTTGTCGGCTTCCAGCCGGTAGTCGAGCTCCATCTCGGTGCGTTCAATCAGTTCGTCGACCACGCCCTGGACGTCGGCGCCCGGCGAGAGCTGTTTGAGCACGCCGACCATGCGTTGCATGGTCTTGAGGTCAGCACGAAGTGCCTCGTCGGCCCCCGGGTACTGGATTTTGACGGCAACGTCGCGGCCGTCGGACCACACCGCCTTGTGCACCTGACCGATGCTGGCCGAGGCCACCGGGGTGTCCTCGAACGAAGTAAACCGCTCGCGCCACTTGGTGCCCAGCTGAGCGTCGAGCACCCGGTGCACCTTGTTTGCGGACAGCGGCGGGGCGTCTTTCTGCAGCTTGGTCAGTGCCTCGCGGTAGGGCTCGCCGAACTGCTCGGGAATGGCGGCTTCCATCACTGACAGCGCCTGGCCCACCTTCATTGCCCCGCCCTTAAGCTCGCCCAAGACGGTGAAGAGCTGGTTGGCGGCCTTCTCCATCAGCTCGGCACTGACCTCGTCTTTCGACTTTCCAGTGAGCCGCTTACCGAAGCCGAGTGCTGCCCGGCCGGCCATGCCGACCGGCAGGCTGGCGAGTTTGGCATTGCGGGCCGCACGGCCACGCTTGATGTCTGTCACACGACCATCATCCATGACGGGTTGTTCCTCCGGGCATCGATCTGGCAACAACCGTTTTCATGCCCGCTGGCGCACGCCGTCCGACCGGCGAGATCGCCGTCCGACAGACCACCAGACAGATATGTAGTCTCTTGCAGGTCACTCATCGAAACCCACGTCCGGAGGGTGGACCGCAAGAAACCATGTCAGCAAAATCAGCGCAGCACGACGCCGCCGAAGCCCTCTTCAGGGCGCTCATCGAAACGCTGGACAAGCACCGCAATGACCGCACCTTGACCCCAGGAGTGCTGGACGATTTGGCCCGGGCCTACGCGTCCGTCTCCACGAACGTGCCGGAGCAAGGTCGACTGGGCTAGCAGGCATCACGGAGGGGCGTCAACACGAGCACAGCGGGTGCTTGGTCCACTGCCGCGAGACGATGGAGCCGGCGTTGAGGTCGAACTCCAGAGTGGCGTTCAACGCGGACGGTGGATCGGTCGCGGTTTCCTCCCCGCGTACGGCTGCGATCACCCGGTTGACCTGGCTGAGTGCCAACGCCGCGGTCGCTAACAGGGTGGCCCGGTCGGCCACTCCGACGGTGTCTCGCAATTGGGCCGCGATCGCCGGCCACGCGGCGTCGCGGTCGCTACGGTGCAGGTCCGCGCAACTCAGGCAGCTAGTGACACCGGGAATGACCAGCGGTCCGATCAGCCCGGTACCGTCCCGAACCCGAACGGGAAGATGCGGCACGCCGTCGCTGTGCAGATCCCTAACCAGGCGCGGATCGGCAACCAGGTAATCCGACAACACCACCAGGTCCACAGCGGTGTGAGTCACCGCAGCATGAGGTTGGCTGCTGTGTCCAATCCGCGCCCCAGAGCGGCGCAGAGCCTGTATGAGCAGGTCGGACAACGGCCCGCGACCATGCACCCGGATCGACGCCGACCGGGCCGCGGAGTCCCGGTGTCGGCGGTTGGCTACACCGGCGCCGACCAGTTGCGCGACGAGATCGGCCAGGTCGTCTCCGTCCACCAATCCGCGGTCGGAGGCTTGGCGCTGCAGCTCGGCTAGTGGCATCGGTGATCGCATGGACCGCAGCAGTGCGGCCAAAGCCGCCGCGGTCAGACCGCACGGTGGACGGACCAGCACGGCGCGGCGGGGATCCCAGCCCACCTGTACAGCACCGTCCGGACGCAGCAGCACCGGCATCGCAGGATCTAACGAATAGGAGGCGGGCTTTAAGGAGGAGGTAGCCCGAGGCATGACCTGACACTGTGCCACGCCAAGCCTGGCCGCCCGGCTCAGTTATCCACAGGGCCGTCTTCGTCTTCGTTGCCGTCGTCGTCGCGGTCCTGCTCGAGTAGGGCGATCGCCTCGTCAATGCCGCTGGTGTCGCCGCCGATAACCCGGTCGATGAACCCGGCCGGGTCATCGAGATCCTCGGCGTCGGGCAGCAGGTCCGGGTGCTGCCAGACACCATCGCGGGCGTCCATACCGGCCGCCTGTGTTAGCCGCTCCCATAGCGAGCCGGCCTCGCGTAGCTTGCGTGGCCGCAGCTCCAAGCCCACCAGGGTCGCGAATGTTTGCTCGGCGGGGCCTCCGCTGGCCCGGCGCCGGCGAAGCGTCTCGCTGAGGGCGGCGGTGCCCGGAATCCGCTCACCCAGCGCGTCGGTCACCACCGTCTGAACCCAGCCCTCGATCAGAGCGAGCAGCGTCTCGAGTCGCTCGAGTGCCTGTGTTTGCGCCGGCGTCGCTTTCGGCTCGAATACACCTTGGCTCAGCAACTGTTCCATGGCGGCAGGATCGGCCAGCGAGGCCGGGTTGAAATCGCGGGCCAGCTCCTCGATCCCGGTCATGTCAATTTTCATGCCCATGGCGTAGGCCTCGACGGCGCCCAGCAGCTGGCTGGACAGCCAGGGAACATGGCTGAACAGCCGGTGATGCGCGGCTTCGCGGGCGGCCAGGAATGTCAAGATCTCGCTGCGCGGCTGCTCGAGTCCCGAGGCGAACGATTCGACGGCATCCGGAAGGACTGCGCCGATCCCCTTGGGGCCGAGCGGCAGACCGATGTCGGTGGACGTCAGCACTTCGCGAGACAACCGGCCGAGCGCCTGGCCTAGCTGCGACCCGAACGCAATGCCGCCCATCTGCGACATCATCGACAGCAGTGGCCCTGCCATGCTCTTGGCCTCTTCCGGCAGCGACGACGCCCATACCGCCGAAATCTGCTGGGCCATGGGGTCGCACAGCCGCTTCCAGGTCTCCAAAGTGTTGTCGACCCAGTCAGTCGGGCTCCAGCCCAGTGCCTTGGTAGTGCCGGCGGGTATTGCGGTCACCCCATCGAGCCAGGTCTCGGCAAGGTGGACTGCGTCGGCGATGGCAGAGTTGGTCGTGGCCGGGATGGGTGCGATGAACCCGATCGAGCTCGACGCGACTTGTCGGGCCAAGTCGTAGTTGACCGGACCCGAAGCTTTGCCCGCGGCCATCGCGGTACCGACACCGCCGAACATTTCACCCAGACGGGTGAACAGCTGCCCTAAGTCGGCCATGTCGAATTCCCCGCCTTGACCGAACGGGTTAGCGCCCGAGCCCGAGCCAGGATCGTTCTTGCCGCGTTTGTCGCGGTCGGGGTCCTCTCCGGAGGAGAAGCCGAACGGCAGGTCACCCATAACCCCAACGGTACCCACCGGGCCAACAGAAAGCGCGAGGCGCCGTCACGCTCGCAGCTGAATGAGCCTGGGACAGGTCCGTCTAGTGTATGCGGCGTGAACAGGCGGATTTTGACCTTGATGGTCGCGCTGGTGCCGATCGTGGCGTTCGGTGTGTTGCTCGCGGCGGTGACAGTGCCGTTTGTGTCACTGGGCCCCGGACCAACGTTCGACACCCTCGGCGAGGTGGACGGCAAGCAGGTAGTCCAGATCGAGGGAACCCAAACCCACCCGACCTCGGGTCACCTCAACATGACGACGGTGTCCCAGCGCGACGATCTGACCCTGGGTGAGGCACTTACCCTGTGGCTCTCGGGTCAAGAGCAGCTCGTGCCGCGGGATCTCGTGTACCCGCCGGGCAAGTCGCGTGATGAAGTTGATAAGGAAAACAACGCGGACTTCAAGCAGTCCGAGGACAGCGCCGAGTATGCGGCGCTGGGATATCTTAAATATCCGGAAGCCGTCACCGTCGCCACGGTCACTGACCCCGGTCCGTCGGCCGGCAAGCTGAAGGCCGGCGATGCCATCGACGCCGTCAATGGCACTCCGGTGGCCAACGTCGAGCAGTTCACGGGGTTGCTGAAAAAGACGAAGCCCGGCCAGGTGGTGACGATCGACTTCCGGCGCAAGAACGAGCCGGCCGGCATCGCGGAAATCACCTTGGGCACCAACAAGGATCGCGACTACGGCTTCATGGGCGTCGCGGTGCTTGACGCGCCATGGGCGCCCTTCGTCGTCAACTTCAACCTCGCCAACATTGGCGGACCCTCGGCCGGATTGATGTTCAGCCTGGCCGTTGTCGACAAGCTCACCACCGGAGACCTGGTCGGGTCGACGTTTGTCGCCGGCACCGGCACGATCAGCGTCGATGGCAAGGTGGGGCCCATCGGGGGGATCACGCACAAGATGGCCGCCGCTCGCGCGGCCGGTGCCACGGTGTTCCTGGTGCCCGCCAAGAACTGTTATGAGGCGAGCTCCGACGACCCGCCGGGCTTGCGGTTAGTGAAGGTCGAGACCCTCAGCCAAGCGGTGGACGCGTTGCACGCTTTGCGGTCCGGGGCTGCGACGCCAAGTTGCTAGCCCGGCGACGTGCGGGCTGACGATGCGTACAGTTGTGACCATCGGGAAGACAGAGCAGGGAGCGTAGCTAGTGGGAATGCGGCCCGCCGCAAGGATGCCGAAGTTGACTCGGCGCAGCCGGATTCTGATCCTGGTCGCACTTGGTGTGATCGTGTTGCTGCTCGCTGGCCCACGCCTGATCGACGCCTACGTCGACTGGCTGTGGTTCGGCGAGCTTGGCTATCGCTCGGTGTTCACCACCGTGCTGGTTACCCGCATCGTGGTGTTCCTGGTGGCCGGGTTGCTGGTTGGCGGCATCGTGTTCGGTGGGCTCGCGCTGGCCTACCGCACTCGCCCGGTTTTCGTTCCCAATAACGACAGCGATCCGGTGGCGCGGTATCGCGCCGTGGTGCTGAGCCGACTGCGGCTGGTGGGCATTGGAATCCCGGCGGCGATCGGCGTGCTGGCCGGCGTCGTGGCGCAGAGTTACTGGGTTCGGATCCAGCTGTTCATCCACGGCGGCGACTTTGGGATCACAGATCCACAGTTCGGCAAGGACCTCGGCTTTTACGCATTCGAGTTGCCGTTTTACAGGCTGGTGCTCACCTATCTGTTCGTCGCAATCTTCCTGGCATTCATAGCGAACCTAGTGGCGCACTACCTCTTCGGCGGCATTCGGCTGTCCGGGCGCACCGGCGCGGTGAGTCGTTCGGCGCGTATCCAGTTGGTCAGCCTGGTCGGCATCCTGGTGCTACTGAAAGCCGTTGCCTATTGGCTGGATCGGTATGAGCTGCTGTCGCATACGCGTGGCGGTAAGCCGTTCACCGGCGCCGGGTACACCGATATCAACGCGGTGCTGCCGGCCAAGCTGATCCTGCTGGCCATCGCGGTGATCTGCGCGGCCGCGGTGTTCTCCGCGATTACCTTGCGGGACTTGCGCATTCCGGCAATCGGTCTGGCGTTGTTGCTGCTGTCGTCGTTGATCGTCGGTGCCGGCTGGCCGCTGATCGTCGAGCAGATCAGCGTCAAACCCAATGCTGCGCAAAAAGAAAGCGAATACATCAACCGAAGCATCATCGCGACACGGCAAGCCTACGGCCTGACGTCCGACGTGGTGACTTACCGCAACTACACCGGCGACGGCCAGGCGACGGCGCAGCAGGTCGCCGCCGATCGCGCCACCACGTCGAACATCCGGCTGCTCGACCCGACCATCGTCAGCCCGGCGTTCACCCAGTTTCAGCAGGGCAAGAACTTCTACTATTTCCCCGACCAGCTGTCGATCGACCGATACCTCGACCGTAACGGCAGCCTGCGCGACTACGTTGTCGCTGCGCGTGAGCTCAACCCCGACCGACTGATCGACAACCAGCGTGACTGGATCAACCGCCACACCGTGTACACACACGGGAACGGGTTCATCGCGTCGCCGGCGAACACCGTCCGCGGAATCGCCAACGACCCGAACCAGAACGGCGGTTACCCCGAGTTTTTGGTCAACGTGGTCGGTGCCAACGGCAGCGTGGTGTCCGACGGTCCGGCGCCACTAGACCAGCCCCGCATCTATTTCGGTCCGGTCATCTCCAACACGTCAGCCGACTACGCGATCGTCGGGAAAAACGGTGCCGACCGGGAATACGACTATGAGACCAGCACCGAAACCAAGAACTACACCTACACCGGCGTTGGCGGGGTGTCGATCGGCAGCTGGATCTCGCGCAGCGTGTTCGCCGCAAAGTTCGCCGAGCGAAACTTCTTGTTCTCCAATGTGATTGGATCAAACAGCAAGATATTGTTCAACCGCGATCCGGCGCAGCGGGTAGAGGCGGTGGCGCCGTGGCTGACCACCGACAGCGCGGTGTACCCGGCGATCGTCAACAAGCGACTGGTCTGGATCGTCGACGGCTACACGACATTGGACAACTACCCCTATTCCGAACTGACATCACTGTCGTCGGCGACGGCGGATTCCACCGAGGTGGCGTTCAACCGCCTGGCCCCCGACAAGAAAGTCTCGTACATCCGAAATGCGGTGAAGGCAACGGTTGACGCCTACGACGGGACCGTCACGCTGTACCAGCAGGACGAGCAGGATCCAGTGCTGAGAGCCTGGATGCGGGTATTTCCGGGCACGGTCAAACCGAAGAGCGATATCACTCCTGAGCTTGCCGAGCACCTGCGTTATCCCGAAGACCTGTTCAAGGTGCAGCGCATGTTGCTGGCCAAATACCACGTGAACGATCCGGTGACGTTCTTCTCCACCTCGGACTTCTGGGACGTGCCGCTGGACCCGAATCCGACCGCGAGCAGCTACCAGCCGCCGTATTACATCGTCGCGAAAAACATTGCCAAGAATGACAATACGGCCTCGTATCAGCTGACCAGCGCGATGAACAGGTTCAAGCGCGACTATCTGGCCGCCTACATCAGCGCCAGTTCCGATCCCGCGACGTACGGCAAGATCACGGTGCTGACCATCCCGGGCCAGGTCAACGGTCCGAAGCTGGCCAACAACGCGATCACCACCGATCCGGCGGTGTCCCAGGACCTCGGCGTGATCGGGCGTGACAACCAAAACCGGATCAAGTGGGGCAACCTGCTGACGCTTCCGGTGGGCGTGGGCGGGCTGCTGTACGTCGAACCCGTTTATGCGTCGCCGGGAGCCAGCGACGCAGCCTCGTCGTATCCGCGACTGATTCGGGTGGCGATGATGTACAACGACAAGGTCGGATACGGGCCGACGGTGGGTGATGCTCTTACCGGGCTATTCGGACCTGGCGCCGGCGCCACGGCGACCGGAATACAACCCACCGACGCCGGTGTGCCGTCGGCGGCACCGCCTGCCAACCCACCGCCGCCGGCGAATGGACCGGCCTCGCCCCCGCCGGCGGCGGTGGTGCCGCCAGCCCCCGATGGTTCGGTCGCCTTGTCACCGGCCAAGGCCGCTGCCATGCAAGAGATTCAGGCCGCGATCGGTGCCGCACGTGACGCGCAGAAGAAGGGTGACTTCGCCGCGTACGGGGCAGCGCTGCAGCGACTCGACGAGGCCATCACCAAGTTCAACAACACCAAGTAGCGTGGCGGGCCGCCGGGCCGCCGGGCCGCGAGCGTGCGTGCCGCTACGCGGCCCGGGCCGCGAGCGTGCGTGTTTGTACAGCGACACGCCGTAAACCCTGACATTTTGCGCACTCTCGCCGAGTGCTACCGGTGCATGAGGCGCGCGACCTCGCCGTAGCGTTCGAAGCGCTCGTGATCGCCAAGTGCATCGCCAAGGGCGTTGTACAGCACCAGGCGGGTCGCGATCCCGGCGTACTTCTCGGTCAGCGCGTCGGCCAACCCGTCCCAGGTCGACTCGGTCGCAAAGACGGCGATGTGCTCATCGGTGATCTGGGCCGCCATGCCGGCGAAGCCCCCGGCCTTCTGCTTCTCGCGAATCCGCGCCGTCGTCCCCTCGAACCCAGCCTCGTCCCAGATGAACGCATAGTTCGGTGTGCTTCCGTAAAAGGCCAAGCTGGCTCGCACCGACTCGCGGTCGTTGTCGCGCTCTTCGTCGCTGTCGCCGACGATCGTCATCGTCGGTACGATCACCGCGACATCCGACGGGGTGCGCGCCGCTTTCGCCACGCCCTCGGCGACGTTCGGCAGGACGTGACGGGTGAGATAGCCGGGCTCGCCAATCGGGTGGACGTGCACGCCGTCGGCGACTTCGCCCGCCATCCGCAGCATCCACGGATTCACCGCTGCGACATCGACTTTGGGATCGGGTGCATCAATAGGTCCCGCGCTCCATTGCGGAGTGAGGAAATCGAGATCGTAGAACTCACCGTGGTGATCAAGTGTCCCGGTTCGGAAGGCGGCGAAACACGCTTTCACCGCAAGGACGTAGTCGCGCATCCGCGGTCCGGGACGGTCGAAGACCGCACCGTAACGCCGCACGACATGAGTGCGCACTTGCGTGCCGAGACCGAGCCGGAACTTCCCGCCGGTTGCTTCCTGGAGCTCCCACGCCGTGGCCGCGGTGACGAACGGACTACGCGGAAATGCCACCGCCACCCCGGTGGACAGCTCAAGGCCCGGTGCGGCCTGCGAGGCAACCGCGGCGTTGAGATACGCGGTGCGGCCGGTCTCGGTAAACAGCAGACCCGAGAACCCCGCGCCCTGGGTTCGACGCGCCAGGTCGCCGATCCGGGCCAGCGGTTGCGGGATCGCCATCACATCGATGTGCATGGCTGCACAGTATGCCCGAAGGGCGGACTGGCACTGTCGGTTTCAGTTGCGAGACGCGGTGCGAAACCTGGGTGCGTGCCGGCACGGTCTTAAGGGCATCGATCAGCGCGGGATCTATTGGCCGGCCGACCAGTTGATCGCCGCCGGCGACCAGGACGGTGTCGGCGGCGTCGATCGACGCAATACTGTGGTAACGGCGAAATGCGTTCCTATCGACGTGGTTACGTCGTGTCCGTTTACGGATGCGATCTCGAGCGAGTAATGCGCACCGAACCGGTTGGCTTCGTCGAACACCTCAGCGGGTCCGGCCGCGTCCAACAGCTTCCCGCCGCCGAAGACGACGATCGCCACGACGCGGGTCGTGTTGGAATTGCCGGCATCGTGATACCTGACACGCCATTGGTTCGTGAGGTCACCGAGTTCATTCGGGACGCCGAAAACGACCTGCTCTTCGACCATTCCCGGCGGGTGTTCCTCTTCGGTGTTCTGCATGGCCGTCGGCTCGGCCTGGAGCTAGACCGGGAGCTGCTCTATGTGGGGGCAATGTTTCACGACATCGGCCTGACAGCGCGCTACCGCAGTTCCGCCCGACGCTTTGAGGTCGACGGCGCCGACGCTGCTCGAGATTTCCTACTGGAACGTGGGTTCGACGAAGCCGACGCCGAGAAGGTGTGGTTGGGTATCGCGTTGGACACGACGCCCGAGGTGCCCGAGTACCTCCAACCCGAAATCGCTTTGTTCGCAGCAGGTGTCAAGACCGACGTGGTAGGTGTCGGTCGCGACGACCTGTCTGCCGAAGCCATCGCCGCGGTCACGGCAGCCCATCCGCGTCCGGACTTCAAGAACCGCATCTTGGCGGCATTCAACGACGGTATGAAGCACCGCCCCGAGAGCACCTACAGAACCATGAACGCCGATGTGCTGCAGCACTTCGACCCACATTCGTCCGCCAGGACTTCGTCGACGTCATCCTGAACAACCCCTGGCCCGAATAGCGCGCGTGCACCACCTTCGCAAGGTGTACACCAAGCTCGATCTCAAAATCACGCAGGGCAGCTCGATTGGGTCCTTTCGACCTGACCGCGATGACTAGCCACCGGCGGGTGCGACGCCATGTGCAACTACGCGCCGCTCGGCGATCGCCTGGAACGTGCTGGAAAGTCTCGGGGTCGGCGGCGTCACCGACGTGTGGATGTCGCAGGTATCGAATGGCACCAACATCGTGGTGCAGATCAACAAGGCCTATCGTGGCCACGCGCAACAGGTGGCGCAGCGCTGTGGGGGACTAGCGGGTTTCCCGATGGTTCTACAAGCACGTCATCGTCGTCGACGAGGATATTGACATCCACGACCCGGAGGCACTCGACGGCCATGGCGTATCGGGTGAACGCCGGCCTAGGTGATATCAGGTTCTATGGGCCAACTCTTAGCTCGCCATTGGATCCGTCGACCCCGCCCGCGAAGGCGAACATGGCCAAGTACGGCAGCGGCGAATGGACCCGGGTGCTGATCGACGCCACCCAAAGCTGGGAGTTCGAAACCTCGGCCGGAGTGGGGTGGCCGCCACTACCCGGCCATCAACAAGATCGCTCCCGACCTGGAATCCCGAATCGCTGCCCGCTGGGACGAGTACGGGATCGGCATCCCTTACCTCGACGACGAGCGGCGAGAGCTGCTGACGATGGATCAGCTGAGCAAGCGCCTGCCGGACGTGTAGTTGCGGGGCGACGGTGGTCGCGAACGCGCGATTTGGTGAGGTTCCCACGCGTTGGGTAACCTTGCGTTTACCGACGCGGGGTGGAGCAGCTCGGTAGCTCGCTGGGCTCATAACCCAGAGGTCGCAGGTTCGAATCCTGTCCCCGCTACCAAAGTTCGAAAGTTCGAGCTTGTGTCCTGATAAATGGGGCACAAGCTCGAACTTTCGATTTTCCGGCCCGGTGGGGTCTCGCGGGGCGAGTAGGCGATCTCCGTGAGTTCCTCGTCGAGGAGCTTCTTAAGGTTCGGGTCGAGCGGACGGTCGAAAAGTGCTGCTGCGACTGCGCATGTTGGACTGCGGCCTTCGCGCGGGCCGCCGTGCCGTCATGGCCTACCTGAACGGAATGGGCGAACAGGTGGCACTTGCCGCCAATTGCTGGCTCGGAAATGGTCATGCAGGTCGAAATACGTCAGTCTGGCCAGCTCGACTTCAACGGCTGTGGTGTCCACGAAGGCCAAGATGCGCGCCCGATGATGTCACCCCTGCTGAACTGCGCGACGATCCGCGGGCCCGCGAGGCGGCTGTTGTCGTACACGGTGGCGTTGTCGGCCAGCGTGACGGCTTGGGCGACAAGCTTCCATAGCCGTCGGTGACGCTCACGGATCTTGGTCTCCGGCACATCATGGCCGTCCGCACGTACGCGATGCCTGACGCGCTCGACCGCCAGGTCCTCGGGGATGAGCAGCACGTGCAGGACCACGGTGTAGTCGGACGCGCGGGCGGCGCCAACGAGCTCGAGCTTCGAGGGGTGCGAGAACACCGTCTCGGCAATGAACGGCCGGCCCAATTCGATGAGCCTTGCGCGGGTATCGGCGGCTACCTGGGCCGCCTCGTAGGCGTGCGGTGCTGGGTCGTTGGGCCAGCGTTGTTTGGCGATTTCGTCGACGTTGACGAAGACGCTGCCGGGCAGCAAGGGCGCCAGCGTAAGGGCGACGAACGTCGACTTGCCGGCGCCGTTAGGCCCGGCGACCAGATCGAGTCGCTTCACGCGCTACGGTGGCGCGTTGCTTTCAAATTCGCGGTCACCGCGTGCCCGCCAGCACGACCGAGGTGCCGTCGGGCCGGTGCTCGACGATGTCACCCGCGTCGTTCAGGGCGACCGTGGTGACGCCCTGCGCAGCGAGCACGTCGCCGTAGTTGGTGCGCGACAAGCTCTCCTCGATGGCAGCGGAGATCTCGGCGTTGAACACCACACCTTCCTCCAGCGTCAGGTCCGTCATCGGCAGATTGCCCGCAAGAGCGGCTTCCACGCGGCGCCGCGATGCCGTCTGCTGGCTCGACACCGCCCGCCCCACCCGGGCCCAATGGTCGAGCTGCTGCTTGGCCGAACGGCTCTGGCGAGCGCCCTCGGCGGCCGCGCTCTCCACCAGATCCGCGGCGACGCGCGTGACGCGATCGGCGGCTTCGGGCATGACGTCACCCCCTGTGTGTAGCGATCTGTTACAGATTGTAGCAAAATGCTACACATTCGATTGCCTCCTGCACGTGCGCTCGTCACGCGGGTGGCTGATGCCAAAGCACGCATCGCACCAGCGATTCACACCACCCCGGCGACCGTATTTCGACGTCGAGGCCCACACTGCGTGCCGACGCCCCCCGTTCATGCGCCGCGGCCGGTGTCGCCGCGATTTTCCGACTTAAGGGCAGACCGGAGACCGCGGCCGCGGCGATCGTTGGATCATCGGTAAAGTCAACGATCAATTCTCCCGATATTGGGGGCCTGGGCTGTAGGTCAAGGACCTCATGGCCTACTTTGGCATCAAGCGCGGCGCATCGCGACGCGCCGAAACTCTGTAGCGCGCTGGTGGATTCGAGTGCAGGACAAGCGACATGCACCGTACACCCGCGCTTGAGGGCTGCAGACGCTACCTGAAGGAGCGGCTCGTCGCCAGCTCCGGTGCGATCTTCGGCGCCGGATCCACACACATCGCTAGCCGCCACTCGGTCCAGTCGGATACGTTGGAGCGCAATGATCGTCGAACGGCAGAGCATTGTCGATGCGCCAGTCGAGCAGGTGCGGGCCGGCGTGGTCACACCCGACGGCGTCAATAACCGGCCGCCGCGGCTGCGGCGCCGAAAGAAGGAACCATGAGCATCGGTTTCAAGACAATCGCATTCAGTCTGTTGGGGCTTGTCTTCTTCGGCGTGCTGTTGTTCTTGCCCGCAGGCACGTTCAATTACTGGCAGGCTTGGGTTTTCATCGCCGTGTTCTCCCTCACGACGGCCTGGCCCAGCATCTATTGGGCCAAGAAGAAGCCCGAGGTTCTGCAGCGACGGATGAGCTCCGGCCCCATGGCGGAAACCCGGCCCGCGCAGAAGATCATCGTCCTCGGGCTACAACAGTGGTTCGCGGGGCTTCTGGTGGTCAGTGCGTTCGACTACCGGTTTGGTTGGTCGAACGTGCCGGTACCGGTCGTCGTGCTCGGCGATGTGCTGGTAGTGATTGGCCTCGGCATCTCCCTGTTTGTGGTGGAACAGAACAGCTTTGCGGCCGCCAACATCAGGATCGAGACGGAGCAGCAGCTGGTGTCCACGGGACTGTATGGGCTGGTGCGCCATCCCATGTATTCCGGAGCGCTCATCATGGCGGTCGGCATTCCGCTTGCGCTGGGCTCCTATTGGGGGCTTGTCCTCCTCATCCTGGGCGTGATCGTTCTTGTCTTCCGAATCCTCGATGAGGAGAAGGCGCTCAGGCAGGAATTGCCCGGATACGTCGAATACATGCAGCAGGTGCGCCACCGGCTAGTGCCATATGTCTGGTAGAGCGCACGTCGCGAGCCGCTTCTGATCATCAAGAGGAAAGAGGCGGCGGCCGATAAGCCTTGGCGCATCCGTTTGGGCCAGATGATGCCGCTACCAACGGAACGGCCCTGAGGGACCTCTCCGGGAGCACGATCGCAGTGGCAACGACTTGGCCGGAATCCTGCGAGCGGCTGACTCGAAGCTATTTACGCCGGCGTCGCGTCTCAGAAAGAATCAATGTCGCCGAACAAGCGAAACACCAGCGCGGAGAACGACGAGCGCGCCGACGATAAGCACGGGGCCCAGTGGGAGGACGGCAACATGGCGAGTGACCAAGACTGGAGCACACCCGCGGCTGTAGCGATCCCTAGAGAGGGCTACTTCGAACTCGAGCGCGGCCGATACGGCCCGATCTTTCCGAGGACGCCCGCATGCTATGGATTTTCCATCATCGCAAAGGTCAAGGAGGGCCGCGAGGAGGCCGTCCGCGCTTACGGCAAGCAGATCGAGGAAGCGATCAAGAGCAGTCCCGATGTGCTCGCGCCGCTGCGCCTGCATTACCTGCGCTGGGTGCTCTTCGACGTGGGATCGGGGCTGCACTTCCAGTATCAGGGGATTTTCGACACCGACTTCGACAAGTACACCGAGGACGCGGTGCAGCTGTTCAGCCAGACCGGCATCACGACCGTGTTCACGAACCTCGAGGGGTTTCCGGAGGACTGGAAAGAAAACCCGGCGGCGTTCGTCAAGTTCGTACGTGACCATCAGTGTCCAAGTTTTCTGGAGTACGGCGAATACCCGTTCGTCACCGCCGACGAGATCAAGAAAGCGCTGCGCTTGAAAGCGGCGTTCCAGACGATGCTGGATCAGATGCAGTGACACCCGCCGAAGCGTCCCAGCTTGAGCTCGATGACATCCAGCACATCCTGCTGACCCGAACTCCGGCCATGACCGGGCGCTACGAGTTCCTGTCGTTCGACAACCCCGCCGGCGCCCGAGCGTGGCTGTCCGAGCTCATTCCCGTCGTGGAATCCGCTGCAACGGCGCCGGTTACGGTCGACAGCACCCGGCGGTGGGTCACGCTGGCGTTCACCTGGAATGGCCTTCGGGCGCTGGGAGTTTCCGACGTATCGCTGGCAACGTTCCCCGACGCATTTCGCGAGGGCATGGCGGCCCGCGCGGATATCCTTGGAGACACTGGGATGAGCCACCCCGACAACTGGGTCGGCGGACTCGCGGGAGATGACCTGCACGCGATCGCAATCCTGTTCGCCCGCGATGACGGCGAACACGCCAGGGCCACCGGGGTGCACGACGAGCTCGTGGCCCGTTGTGACGGTGTGCGTAGATTGTCGTTTCTCGACCTGAATGCGACGCCGCCGTTCAACTACGCCCATGACCATTTCGGATTCCGGGACCGCTTGTCGCAGCCGGTGATCGAAGGTTCAGGCGAAGAACCGACGCCGGGCTCGGGGGCGCCGCTGAAGCCGGGTGAGTTCATTCTCGGCTATCCCGACGAGAATGGACCCGTCGCCAACCTCCCCCAACCGGATGTGCTCTCGCGCAATGGAAGCTACATGGCATACCGCCGGCTTCAGGAACACGTTTCCCTATTCCGGGGCTACATCAGGGACAATGCGCACAGCCCAGAAGCAGAGGAATTGCTGGCCGCCAAGTTCATGGGGCGCTGGCGCAGCGGCGCCCCACTCGTGCTCGCTCCGGAGCAGGATGATCCGGATCTCGGCGCAGATCCGATGCGCAACAACAACTTCAACTACAAGGAGATGGACCCGCACGGGTACGCCTGCCCGTTGGGGTCACACGCCAGGCGTCTCAATCCGCGGGACACCGCACACTACGTGAACAGGCGCAGGATGATTCGACGCGGCGCCACCTACGGTCCCGCGCTGCCCGAGGGTGCTCCCGATGACGGCGTGGAGCGTGGTATCGCAGCATTCATCATCTGTGCGGATCTGGTTCGTCAGTTTGAGTTCGCCCAGAACGTGTGGATCAACGACCGCACCTTTCATGAGCTTGGCAACGAGCACGACCCGATTTGCGGAACACAAGACGGCACAATGGATTTCGCAATTCCCAAGAGGCCGATCCGCAAGATCCTCAAGGGATTGCCGGCGTTCACGACCCTCAAGGGTGGAGCGTACTTCTTTGTGCCAGGCATCAACGCGATGCGATATCTCGCGGGGCTCAACTGATCAGCAAGGATTCACCATGAGCACACTGCCCGCCGCCCGGACATACAACCAAAGTCACACTCGGCGCCCACACACCGGCGGGCGACGCATCAGCATTTACTGGACGTGGAGCTACCCGTGGGAGTCTCAGCGCGATCCGGCCGAAATCTATAACCGCTTCTCAACGATGACCGAGGTCCGCAACGCGGCGTGGCCAGCGTACGAAACACCGGAATACGACGCGGCGCATTTCCTGCAAGGCATTGCCGGCACCTTGGAGTTGTTCCACCGCTCGACGCTGGCATTTCAGGAGCTTGCGGGTGAAGCAACGGGCCATCGGGTAGCGGTGTTCCAACGTGTCGACCAGGCTGGATACAAGCTGCATATCGACGAACGGGTACTGGCTGACACTGACACCCTGATGGTTTTTGGCCTCGATCATGTGGCCGGCGAAGCAGAAGCAGCGGCGGAAGAAGTCGCGGCCATTCGGGAATGGCTGAAACGGGAAGACACGTGCCTGCTCTTGGCTCCGCACCACGACGTCGGATTCACCGACGACACCGCGCAGCGACAGATCGAATTCCTTCACCACGGTGATCCTCTGGTCCCGCGGCAACAGCGGTTCACGGCGTACACCCGCTCGTTGATGAAGTCGTTGGATGTTCCCGTTCACAACACCTGGGGACTACGCCCTGCCGTTGTCGAGGGCACCAACGACATCGCGCCGCTCACCGGCTTCCGCGATCTGGACGCGCCGAGACTGCTCGACAACGTCACGACGTTCAACTTTCATCCGCATCTGCCGCACTACCAATTGACCGCTCCGGAAAGCGATTCGCTCCGCGTTCTCGGCAGGCAACCTGTCGATGTGAAGCGGCCCCATCCATTTATCGAGGCGGGCAACACCGAGTTCAATGCGCTGATTTGGATGCCGCCGTCCGGTGAGCGGGCTGGCGACATCGTGCTCGTTGACTCCACGAACTTCACGACACTCTTCGGCGGCACCGACAGTCTCAAGAACTTCTGGCACAACCTAGCCACGATGAAACGAACGGGTGTGGTCTAACCGCTGTGGTGCTGGTCGGCTTCACGGCGGGATGGACCTATGCGCCGTCGACTTCTTCTACCCTGCAAACGACGAAACTCCGCGCCATCGCTGAGCCACTCGGCCGGCTGAGATCGACCAGCGGCGCACGGGCCACTAAACTTCCGAAATCATGGCCATCCGGCGTGCCGTTCTGCTCATTGCCGACATCGGTGGATACACGCAGTACATGAGTTGGAACCGGATGCACCTGGCCCATGCGCAGCAAGCGGTGGCCGGACTGCTGGAGGCGGTCATCGACACCGGTAAAGGCCTCAAGCTGGCCAAGCTTGAGGGCGATGCCGCCTTCTTCTGGGCGCCAGACGGAGATGCCCGACTAGTGTGCGAACGGCTGCCGGCGATGCGGCGGTCGTTTGTGGCGCGGCGCGAGCGGTATAAAAAAGACGCCATCTGTGACTGCCGAAGCTGCGAACAATTGGGCCAGCTGTCCTTGAAATTCGTCACGCACGTCGGCGAGGTAGCCGAGCAAAAGGTGAAGCGCCGCATCGAGCTCGCTGGTGTCGACGTCATCTTGGTCCATCGCATGCTGAAAAACTCGGTGCCCATACCGGAGTACGTGCTAATGACCGACGTCGTTGCAGAGTGTCTCGACGATTCGATGCGCCAGCTGTCAAAGCCGCTGATCCACGATTTCGAGGGCATCGGCGAGACATCGACTTTCTACCTCGATCTTTCGACGTACGAGGCGTCGGACGTGGAGCCAGCCCTCGGCGCCCTCGGCCGGTTGACGGCGAAGCTGAACCTCCAGATGAAGTCGTTGCCGTTTGTTACCGGCTTGAAGAAGCCCGCGGCAGGTTTCCGCAATCTGGGCCGTGGCAGGCGGGAAGAGCTGCCGGCTTGAGCCAACCAGGCCCAGGGGCCCTGCTTCGCGAAATGTTCGACCAGATGGTCGTGGCCAAGAACGCTGGGCTCGTTGAGCGCTATTACGACCCCGACTTCGTCATGTACTCCGACGGACTGCGTCAGACCTTCGCCGAGTTTCGCGATAGCCACCGCGAGATCTACGCTACGGCCATCCGCTACGCCGTCGAGTACGACGAGCAGGCGTGGGTGGAGACCACCGATAAGGTCGCCTGTCGCGTGTGGATCACCACGTCGCGGCCCGGCGAAAAGCCGACCCGAATCGAAGTGGTGCTCATCGCGGCTTACCGCAACGGGCGAATACATCGGATCTGGGAAACGACCTGGCCGAGCTGGCGCGATCTAGCCGCATTCGAAAGTTACTGAATATCAACGCAATCGGCGCATCAGTTCGGCGGCCGCATATCGCCCGCTGAGCAGTGCACCGTGCACCGTTGCGGGATTGTCCACCCCGACGGCCTCACCGGCCAGATAAAGCCGGTCGCTAACGGGTTCCTGCAGTCGGCGACGGTCGTCAAGGCCGGATCCGGGCGCATGGAATGAGTACGCGCCGAGCGCAAAGGGATCCACGGTCCAACTCGACGATTTGATCGCCACCGGCGCGATGTCGCTGCCGAACAGTTGTCGTGCGATGGGCAGCGCGCTGGCCATCAACTCACTAGGTGCGGCTGACTCCACGTATCGGCCTCGATGACCGGCGTTGAAAGCCAACACAATCGGCCCCGCGGCGGTCGGCAAGCTGAACCACTGTGCCCACATGCCGTCGTCGGACCCCAGGAATTGGTAGAAAGAGTTGGCCACGTCCCAGGTTCGCCGGTCGAAGCGGAAGTAGCTCTTGGCTAGCACGCCAAATCCCAACGCACGCACCGCGTGGGCGTGTCCGTCGGGAAGCGGCGGATCGAAGGCGATCGCACCGGATTTCAGCACGCCCAGCGGAACGGTGACGATCGCGGCAGGGCCTTCGAACGACTGGCTTTCGGCCCGCACGGTAACGGAGTTGCCATGCCGCACAATGGCGTTGACGGCTGTGTTGAGGACGACTTGGAGCCCGTCGGCGAGTAACCGCGGTATGGCGTCGTAGCCGCTGCTGATAGCAAGCTGCGGCCCACCCGTGTAGTTGCCCATGTCAAACGTCGTGGCGGAGAGTTGGTTCGCATCGGCGGCGTACTCCTCCTCGATCTCGGTGTTGACATAGAAGGCCAACTCGGCGCGCTCGGTATCGGAGAGGTCTTCGCGATTGGCAGCGGCGTCGACCGCGGCGGCCAGGGACCCGCCGTCGACCTCGTAGCGGGCCTCCGCCACGAAACGCCGCCACTTGGTTTCGTCGTAACTGATGGACGGCAGCCCGGGGTCGACCGCCAGCTTCGTCCAGCTGTAGTAGTCGGTGGGACTGGTCTGCGCCTGCACTTTCTCGGCCAGCTCCACGAGCGGGTTGTTGGTCGCGCCGTGGATCCAGGACGCGCCCATTTCCAACGGCAGCCCCCAGTCGCGGTTGGTGTTCACTCGGCCACCGATTCGGTTGCGGGCTTCGATCAATCGCACGGGCCACCCCGCGTCGGCCAGGCTGCGGGCTGCGGACAACCCCGCCATGCCAGCGCCGACGACGAGGACGGACTTGGTGTCGGGTGGTGCCGGCTGTGGTGATGGTGCGGGGAGTGGCTGCCGACGCGCCGACGTGCAGGCCGCCAGCCCCGCGCTGGTTAGGATCGCCGTTGCCGCCAGGAACGCCCGACGGGATATCTGGCACACGCGTGTCAGCTTCTCATATGCTCCACAGCACCAACCTGTGCTTTGTCCAGCGTTTTGACACGTCAAACTTTGGCGAAATTGACCGGGTTCGCCGTTACGGTCATGTAAACTCGCGACAACCGGAGGGCGGCAATGGGGCCGTGTTCGAGGGGGGAGCGGTTATGAGTGCTCGAAAGACCACCCGTGGTGGTCCGCGCGGCCAGGTGCCCGAGGCTCTGCCGCCAAGCCGCACCCTGACCGTCCGTGCCGCCGACGGCACCCCACTGCACACTCAAGTGTTCGGGCCGCCCGATGGCTACCCGATTGTGTTGACGCACGGCATCGTGTGCGCGGTCCGGGCGTGGGCCTACCAGATTGCCGACCTGGCCACCGACTACCGCGTGATCGCATTCGACCATCGCGGCCACGGACAAAGCGGCATCCCGAGGCGGGGCGGCTACAGTCTCAAACACCTTGCGTCCGATCTCGATTCGGTACTGGACGCGACATTGGCCCCGCGTGAGCGTGCGGTGATCGTCGGCCACTCGATGGGCGGCATCACCATTGCCGCCTGGTCGGAACACTACCGCCGCAAGGTTGCCCGGCGTGCGGACGCCATCGCGCTAATCAACACCACCACGGGGGACCTGGTGCGCAAGGTGCAGCTGCTGCCGGTGCCACGGGGGTTGTCGCCGGTTCGGGTCTTGGCGGCCCGGAGTTTGATCAACGCGCTTGGCGGGGTTCCGCTTCCGGATGCGGTCCGTATTCCGGCTCGCTACCTGGTCGCGATGTTGGCGGTCGCGGCCGACGCCGATCCGAGTGCCGCAAATCTGGTCTACGAGCTGTTCGTGCAGACATCGCCGGTGGGTCGGGGTGGCTGCGCGCGGATGCTCGTCGAAGAATTGGGATCGCGGTACCTCAACCTGGAAGGTCTGACGGTGCCGACCCTGGTCATCGGCAGTGAACGTGATCGGCTGACACCAATCAGCCAGTCCCGCAGGATCGCAGCCACCGCACCCAATGTCGTCGGGCTTGTGGAATTGCCCGGCGGGCATTGCTCGATGCTGGAACAGCCGCAAGCGGTGAACAGCCAACTGCGTGCACTCGCCGAATCGGTGACCCGGCACGCGCGGGTCCGTCGCATCAGCTCATAGCAGGGCGGCGATCTCGGCGGCCGCCCGTTGGCCCGACCTCACGGCACCGTCGAAGTAACCGGTCCATTCGTCTGCGGTCTCGGTGCCGGCCCAGTGAATCGGTCCGACTGGCTCCCGTAACCACCGCCCGTATTTCGTCCACGACCCCGGCGGCACTGCGGCCGTCGGACCACCTGGTGCGAATCCATCTGTGCCCCAACGGTAATCGGCATAATCGAGGGGCTTGAGCGCTTCGTCGCCAAACAGTGTCGCGAAGCAGCGCAGCGCATCGCGGCGGCGCCGGTCGGTGGGCAGCGAGTCGAATGCGCGGGCATCGACAAACCCCAACAGGATGCCGGGCCCGTCGGCATGGGGACTGACATCGAAGGTGATGAACACCGGTCCCTGGTCGGACAAGGCCTGGCCGGAGAACCCGTTGGCTCGCCAGAACGGCGTCGAATAGGCCGCGTACACCTTGCTCAGGCGCCCCTGTGGCCAGTTCCTGGCGAGTTCCTGGTACTCCGGGGGCAGCGGGGGAGTGAACTCGATGACCGCGCGATGGGCCGGCGGGATCGCCACGATGACGAACCCGGCCTCGGCCTCGCCTTGATCGGAGGTGACGGTGACACCGGCGCCGTGCCGCTCGATGCGACGGACCGGTGCGTTGAGCACCACTCGGGCGCCGAGTTCGGCCGCCGCCAGCTCGGCGATCTGCTGTGTGCCGCCCGGGAAACGGTCCTGCTGGGCACCGTTCTCGACGTCGAGCAGTCGGTCCAGGCCGCCGGCGGCCCGGACGTAGCGGGCGGCGTGCAGCATCGACACGTCGTCGAGTTCACACCCCCATGTCACCCTGGCCATGATGCCCATCAGGTCGCGCGATGAGGCGGTCGCGTGCACCAAGCGCAACCACTGACCGAGCGACACGCCGTCGAGCTGCCGGGCTCGCGGCGCATCCCAGGGCGCGGAGATGGGGACGCTGCGGGAAATTCTTTCGAATTGCCAACGCAACCGCGCGATGTCGAGCAGCGCGGGCAGCGAAAGCCTGGGGACGGTGCCGCGGTAGACTCGCGCACCACCGCGCCACTGGATCACGTTCTTGCCGTTGTGATGGGTCGGGGTG
The DNA here is from genome assembly GCF_900232995.1 of Mycobacterium simulans. Classification (GTDB taxonomy): domain Bacteria; phylum Actinomycetota; class Actinomycetes; order Mycobacteriales; family Mycobacteriaceae; genus Mycobacterium; species Mycobacterium simulans. The sequence goes on along the minus strand of NZ_OCVX01000005.1, from coordinate 654,300 downwards.
GTCACGACCTGGAGCTCGGCGGCCAGCGCCAGGACCGCGTCCTGGGTCGGGCCAACGAACGAGCCGCCCATATCGGCTGGCAAACCAGCGACGCTACCGGTGAAGGAGCGGCCACCCACACGGTCACGGCCCTCCAGTACCAGCACGTCATGGCCCTGTCGCGTCAGCTCGCGGGCCGCGGATAGCCCGGCAAAGCCGGCGCCCACCACCACAACGTCGACAGTCCACGGCGGGTTTGTCACGTCCCTTAGTCAACCCCATTTCGTCGGCTCTCCGTAGGAAAACTTTTGATCGCCGGTGTTCCCATCGTCAGCCAGGCAGTTCGCGACGAGTCGATCGGGTGTGAATCCTGGCCTTTGAGGGTGAATTCTGGGCGCTGCAACCGGCCGGATCCCGCCCTGGATACACGCTGAAAGCCGTGAGTTCACACTCGATCTCGAGGCCCCGAGCGAGCATATCGAAAACCCCAGGGCCTAAGCCCAATTGGCCCGCAAGTCAGCCCACCGTTGGCTGCACCGAAGGTGCGCAGCAGTACGCCTGCGGCGATGGTCGCGCAGTACGCACTGACGGTGCGCGCGCGTGACCGATGCGGAACAGCATCATTGGCAAACGCCCCGGTGCCAAACCTTTCCAGCCGTCAGCAAGTTCCGAGCGCACGTTGGGTGATACCCACTCGCAGTCCGGCAAAGCAAGCAATGCGGAACCCGCGAGGGGCTGCAGGGCCATGCCCAGCAGTGTCGTTCGCAGCCAGATGCGCTCGAAAGCGGCGCCGGCGGCGATCGGACCCGCTTCGGTATCGAGTGACGTGGTCAAAGCACCCACGTGAGGCGCCAAACGGCAGGGTAGGTAGCCAGCGCGCAGTCCGAGCGCATGGTGCATTCCTACTCTCTGTAGCAGGCGCATGACATGCCAATGCCTCAGTGACCGGAACATCGGCCGCATCCAGCGCTCAATCTCCAGGGAGCCGGGCGGCAGCCCGTCGTCTGAAGTTGCTTTCCAGCCAACGTCGAAGCGCACTGCGGAGAAGAGCTCTTCGTGAAGCTCACGGCACCGGAAACGATCGGTTTCGGCAATTCTGACCAACCGCAGGATCTGTGCCCTCTTCTCGGGGGAGTCAAGCCAGTGCAGCTCGACACCGTCGATGCCGTTGACTTCAGCCGACAGGGCGTGCAATTCACTCTGCGCCAGCGCCGGTCCGTGGAACATCATGCGACGAGTCGTGTGCCGTTGCGCGATAGCTGCTTCTAGCGGATCCGTTGTTGTCGACGGAACGCGGTGAAAGTCAATTTCCGCAAGCAGCCCGGCCGAGTCTTGGCTGGGAAACCATCGCACCTCCATGTTGAAACCAAGACGTGCGGCGCGCAGCCGCATGTTTTCGGCGGCGGCGCCGATCGACACCAGCCCCAGGATGCGGCGTTGTTTCGGTCCTGACACGTAGGTTTCGTCACCCCAGACCCGCACCACACTTCCCGAATGTTCGAGCTGGAATGTCTGCCTGTTGTCCGCGGAGGGCGCAAGCATCGCCGCCTCTACCAGCGACATAAATTCACTCGAATCCAATTCCGTCATATCCCTGTCACCCCGTTTGGATCGCGCTGTTCGATTGATTGATGAAGTTGAGTAGCCGACGACGCTTCAATCTCTGCAAAGGATGCCGATTGCCTCCCCGCAGGCGCTTGCGGACATAGATGCCGCGATAGGCATCGAACTGATGAAAGTAGGGGGCCGAGTAAATGCGTCCACGCCCGAGCAGGATCTTCAGTACCTCGACCGCGACCACACCCGACGCCAGATGGCATGCGAGGCCTGCCGACGGTGCGGTGTGATTCTCGAGATCGATGTAGGACAAATCCATATAGGGTCGATGTGTCGACGACGGCGCCGCTCCGGCCACGAAGGCGACGAATTTCTCCACCGCGCTCATCTGATCGGAGAGATCGTAGTACCGATCGAACGTCATACCCGTGGGATCGAAAACCGACCAGGCGGTGCTGAACCCAAACGGACCGGCGCCCAGTGCGTAGATCCCGCGTTGTTGCGCTTTGCGATACAGCAGGCGGCGCAGATCGATTTCGAATGCGTCGATGGCGTCCACGAAAACGTCGGCGCCCTCGATAAAGCTCGCCGCGTTCTCGGGCCCGATAGGTTTGCAGTAGACGCGAATGTCTGCCCCGGGGTTGATATTGAGGACGACATCGCGCATGACTTCTGCCTTGAGGTGGCCTTCTGTCGAACGCGTCGCACCGTACTGTCGATTCATGTTGCGCAGTTCAAACACATCCGGATCGGCGATGGTGAATTTTCCTATCCCCAATCTCGCAAGCGCAACCAAATCCACACCGCCCACTCCGCCTAGCCCAGCGATGGCGACGCGGCTCTGCCGAAGGCGCTGTTGTTCGCTCGGGCTAATCAACCCGAGGTTGCGTGAAAAAGCTTCTTCGTAGGACCATTCCGCGCTTGCCGGCAGTGTTCCGGTGATGGCGAATTCTGCGTCCTGAAACATTTTGTGTCGATCCTTTCAATGGCGGACCTGGACGCGAGCCCAGATCGGGCCGTCGGCGATGATCGTGAACGGCGCGGTCAGCGGGAAATCTGTGTGCAACGAGTGCACGGCGGCGCGCCGGATGAATGTCGCAAGACCGAGCGTGGCCTCCAGCATGGCGAAATGGTCACCGATACACGACCGTGGGCCGGCGCCGAATGGTATGTATTGCCAACGACTGTGGTCTTTCATGTGCTGCGGACTGAACCGGTCCGGGTCGAATGTCGACGGCCGGTCCCACAGTGTCGGATCCCGATGCACTGCCATGCGCCCGAATGCGACCAACGTTCCGGCTTCCACTCGGTAGCCGGCGATTTCGACATCACGCGTGGCCATTCGCGTCCCGGTGGCGCCCGGTGGACACATTCGCAGGGCCTCCATGAGCACTTGCCCGGTGTAGGGCAGCCGCGGTATGTCCTGCGGCCTCAATTGCCGGTCCGGCAGCTTGGCGACCTCGGCGGCGACGCGACTCTGAATCTCCGGATGACGGCCGAGCTGCCACATCGCGTAAGCCAGTGTTGTCGCGGTGGTGTCATGACCGGCGAACAAAAAAAGGATCAGCTCCGCGGCAATGTCACCGTCGGAAAGGCGCTTCTTGGTGAGCGGGTCTTTGGCCTCGATCAACGCCTGCACCAGGGGCGCGTCCGTATCTGGGCGTGCGCGACATTCCCGCAGGATGGTCCTGGCCAGCCGGTGGAGTGTGGCCGCGGCGGCGCGGGCTCGGCGGCGCGCGGGCGTCGGCAACCAGGCAGGGGCCCGCAGGGGATGCAATGCCCGGCTCACCACATAGGTCAGCGCCGTTCGCAGCGGCTCGGTGACCTCAGCGACGTGCTCGGTCAGGTCCATCCCCAGCACTGCCCGCCCCAGAGCGCGCATCGTCAACTTGCGGCATTCCGTATCCAGGTTGATCGTGTGCCCGTCCTGCCAGGACGACGAGACCGACTCGGCGGCCTCGGCCATGTGTCCACCAAACCGCTGGACCTGTTGTTTGGTGAACACGGGTTGCAGCGTGCGCCGGCGGGGCAACCACAGTGCATGTGGCAAATCAAAGAGGTTGTCGCCCATCACCCGACGAAACTCCGACAGGACCCGGCTGGTTTTGTCGAGGGATCCGTCCCTGTTCGTGAGGATGTCGTGAATGGCTTCGGGTGAGGTGGCCACAACGATTGGTGGTATCAACCATTTTGGTCCCAAAGTGACCCGAGAAACCGGACCACCGGCGTCCCGCAGTTGATCGATGCCGGTGTGAAATGACCTGATCGCTCGTGCCCGCTGCCGGTATGGCAGAGGATTCTTCGGGGCCAGCGGCAGCAATGCCTTCTTGTCGTGCATGCGTCAGTGTGCTGCGAGTTCCGCAAACGCTTCTGGACACGCGATGCGCGAAGCGTCAAACCTCACATGCCACTCAGCCATCTGCGTCGCCAAGTCGCGCATTTCCTGCAGCATCTTCGTGAGCTGGGTGGGCTCGCAGAGTCGGGTGAATGTCCTGCGGTCCCACCACATGACTTTCGTGCGGTATCGGTCGCTGGGATAGGGTGCGGCGGGGATTTCAGCGGCCACAACGCCACCCGAGGTACGCCAGCGCTCCAACACATGAGCGGCCGCCGTGGCGAGAATGAAATTAACGTCCAGCAATGACAGCGTCGGAAACGCCACGCGGGCCAACGCTTTGGTTATCAACTGGCTGTAGTTCCGGTGGTCGGTCACCCACGCCGCCCTCATCTCCACTATTCCGAATGGCAGCCGTTCGGTGATCATCTTGCGAACCGCACCCTGATTGGGTTGGCCGACCCATTCAACGAGTGCATGCGCCTCCTCAGCGCTGCGTAGGGGACCCCTGACCCGTACGCCGCCCAGCACCCGCCCACCATCGTCTACGGCGGTATAGAAAAGCGTTGTGTCTCGCCCGTCGCGCATCTGCTCAAAATCGAGCGCACTCTCGACGCCGTATTTGCTGTAGCTGGCGAGTGCCCCAGATAGGTATTGCTCCCATAATTTCGGTTCGCACTCCGGTTGCGACAACACAATCGTGCAGCCAGTGTCCCGATCCAGCCAGTTGAAAGTCGCGGGCAAGTGATATGGCATCGTCTTCACGGCGCCCGGCATTGACAGGTCCATGATTTCGGAATCCCTAAGCAGAGGACCTGATAGCGGGACTGCCGACCTTCGCGGGAGCCCGGCGACCGGAGATCATGAGCAGCGGCGAATCAGGGATGCGACGAGAATCGTTGTCGATCAGATCGAGTCCGCTTGCGATGGCGCGAGCGTCTTCCATGTCGATCGAGCGACCCGCGACCCAGGTGCGAAACATTGCGAGCATTGGGCCACGCAGGAATCGCGGTGCTCGGTACCGGCAGACGAACGCGTAGGCATTGTCGAATGTCATGCTGCGATCAACCTCGACGATCAGCAACGGTCCTGCCGGTTTGAGCACCCGAACGCATTCAGCGAGGCCGGCATCGCGCGATGTCCAGTGTTTGATGGAGCCGTAACTGATCACACCGTCAAAGCTGTAGTCGTCGAATTGGAGATGGGTTGCGTCACCGAGTTGGAATTTCACCCGATCGCCGTAATCGTGCATGCGTTTGCTGGCCCGGCGAATCTGCGGCAGTGACAAATCGATACCGACGATGTTGATATCGGGTCGCTGATCGGCGATGTGCTTTGTGAATTGCGCGCCGCCGGATCCGACATCGAGGATGCGGGCTCCCGGCGGTAGGTGTTCCAGGAAGTGCTCGTCTATCACATAGCCGGTGTAAAGGACGGCCGGCGCCACGACGTTCTCGTAATACCACCCGTGCAACCACGACCACGTCGTGGTGTCGTTATTGAATGGCGGCAATGGTATCGGCATGGCAAAACGATCCCGGCCGCGTCACAGCGGCACCAGGGCAAATTCACTAAAGCTGGCGGAACGGGCGTTGCACAGTGCACCTATGCCCTGACACCAGGCCGTGTTATCGCGGCATCCTTGCCGTGGCCACAAAGTTACGGCGCGACCGTCAACCAGTCCTTGAATCCCGATGGGTCGTGGCGTCCCAACGCCCCGTGCTCGTAGAGACCCCAGCCCTCCACCGGGTCGGCGTCCCCATCCCGGCAGACCGCGCGACCCACGTGGTCGATCACACCGAAGCCCGACCGCGCGATGATCGCCGGATCGGTCATGTCGTAGGTCAACCGCTCGACGAACTTTTCACCCTTCCACATGCCGTGCAACCAGTCCGAATCGCCGCCGTAGCCGCCGCCGACGTGAATCGGCACCGGCAGCTTGGATTCCACGTCGAAGTGGACGGGGGTGCCGTCGGGCGCAGTCGCGTCGATGGTGGCGCCGGTTGGGATTCGGGTGCCGGAGCGGTAGTGGATCTTGACCCGAGGCCAGCCCAGCTGCTCGACACGGCCGTCGCGCCACACCCGCGTGCAGTCGTTGAGTGATCGGAAGCCGCTGGGCTCTTCCTGGATGATCAGCACGATGGCGAAGTTGTCGAACGCCATCGGCACGTACAGCCACCACATGCCCTCGAACGGCGGGTCGGCGGGCCGGCCCGCCGGTTCGGGCTCACCCCCCGGCCGAATCCCCCAGGAGCGGTCGCGGCTGCCGATCCACGTGGCGGGGTCGACGGCGATTTCCTCGCCGTCGACGACGATCCGTCCACTCCAGGTACCGAGCTGGGCGAATCGTTGTGCATCCAGCGTGACCCGGTTGCCCGACCGCAGCAGATGGGGCTGTTCCTGGACCACGTGGAATAGTCCCTCCCAGCTGAGATCGGCTGCGATGCCTTCGGTTTCGTCGAGGACCAGTCGCAATTTGCGCAGCGGCTCGATGACCTCGATCCGGTAGCCGTTGACGTGTTGGTGCAGCCGGTCCTGGTCAATGGCGTCCGAGAGGTGTACTGCGGTTTGGGTATCCCCGCGCCGGATGAGCAGGAACGCGTCCTTGACGCCGAGGTTGGGGTAGTAGCCGATGCCGCTGATGACGAAGATGTTCCCGGTGCGGTCGTGGGCGTTGAAGTAGGAGCGGTCGTAGAAGTTGCGGTCGGAAGAGCCCGGCCAAGCGATGGGTTGGGGTACCTGGTGTACCGGGTACTCGTCGAGCGGGCCAAGCATTTGCGGCATTAGCGCTCCTCTCCGATAAGACGCTTCATCAATCCGGCGTGATAGAACAGCGATTCCACATCGCCCGGTTTCTCGATCTCGCCGAAGTGCACCCGCCGCGCACTGGTGCGCATGAACACAATTGCCCACATGACGCCCGAATACACGTAAAACCAGTGCAGATCGCCGAGTTCCACGCCGGTGAGCCGCTCATAGGTGGCGCGCACGTGGTCCTCGCGCATCACCTCCGGCAACCCGGGCAACGTCGCTAAACCGGCCAGCTCTTCAAAGACCTTGTGCGCGTATATCATCCAGGCAACATCGAGCTCGCGCGGGCCGACGGTCACCATCTCCCAGTCCAGCACGGCGACCGGAGCGAAGTCGCGATACAGCACGTTGCCCACTCGGGCGTCGCCCCACAACAATACCGGCTCGCGTGCCGCCGGTTCGTCTGGCCAGTTGTCTAGCAGCCACTCGAAAGTCCGTTCCAGCAGCGGCGACCGACCGATATCCGGGACCGCGAAGTCGTACCAGGACTGCACCCAGCTGAAGTGCCGTCGCAGCGCGGTATCGCCGGCGAGGCCCTCATTCAAGAAGCCAAATACGTTCTCTGCGTTAGGAATCGAATGTAACTGCGCCAGCACCCCCACGGTGGTGTCCTGCAATTGGCGTTGGCATTCGGGGGGCGCATCGGCAAACCAGTTATTGCCGAAGGTGTAGGGCATGACGTCGGGCGGCACCACACCGTCGACGTAGTCCATCAGGAAGAAGGGCTTTCCCAACACCTCGCCGGTGGTCTCGATCCAGCGCACCTCGGGGACGGGGACATCGGTCAATTCGCCGACCTGCCGGATGACTTCGAATTGATGATCCAGCCGATAGGTTGGGAACACCGGCACGTCCGCGGCAGACGGTGCCACCCGGGCCACCAGCTTCTGCTCGGCCGGTTGGCCATCCTGTTCCCAACGAGCGGTCAAGATGATGGTTTCCGACGACATGCCCGTGGCGTCCACGCCGCTTTCCACGGTCACGTCGGGTATCGCGTTGCCGGGCAGCACCGTGGACAACCATCGCGACATCACCGCCGGCAGCATGGTGACATCACGGCTCGAGCGCTGCAGGCGGTCTACATTGTCGAGGGCCGGTTCTTTGGCCACGAGGCTTCCTTCGTGAAGTAATTACGATACGGTAGGTAGCGTTATGAAAGCAGACCCGTCCTCCGTTGACAAGGGGCCCGGCGCCGGACGGCCCCGCGATCCGCGCATAGACTCCGCGATCTTGTCGGCGACCACGGAACTGCTTGTGCAGATCGGCTATTCGAATCTCAGCTTGGCCGCCGTCGCCGAACGCGCTGGGACCACGAAATCCGCGCTGTACCGACGTTGGTCGAGCAAGGCCGAACTGGTGCACGAGGCTGCTTTCCCGGTTGCGCCCACGGCGCTGGAGGCTCCGGCCGGCGACTTCGCCGCTGATATCCGGATGATGATCGAGGCCACCCGCGATGTATTCACCACCCCGGTGGTGCGGGCCGCGCTGCCTGGTCTGGTCGCCGACATGACCGCCGACGCCGAGCTCAATGCCCGCGTACTTGCCCGCTTTGCCGACCTGTTTACCCTGGTGCGGATTCGGCTGCGTGAGGCGGTCGACCGCGGCGAGGCGCACCCGGACGTCGACCCCGACCGGTTGATCGAGTTGATCGGGGGAGCCACGATGCTGCGGATGTTGCTATCGCCGGACGACAAACTTGATGACACTTGGGTGGATCAGACCACCGCCATTCTCGTGCACGGAGTTACCCGATGAGACTTGCCGGGCGGGTCGCCATCGTCACCGGCGCCAGCCGCGGATTGGGCCGCGCGATCGCCTTGGCGCTGGCGGCAGAGGGCGCCGCGGTGGCGGTATCCGGACGCACCGAACAGGTGTGGGATGACCGGCTGCCTGGCACCATCGGCGAGACGGTCGCCGACATCGAGGCGGCGGGCGGACGAGCCGTGGCGGTCCGCGCCGATCTGACCGACCGAGAGGATGTCGCGCGGCTAGTTCAAGCCGCCCGAGATGCCTTGGGCCCCACCACAATTCTGGTGAACAACGCCGCATTCACCGCTCCTGGGCGCCCGCCGGCGCCTGGCGATCAGCCGCGAGCCAAACCCGCTAGATCGACTAGGCCGGGTTGGCCGGGGTTCGTGAGCACGCCGTTGGCCGCGTTTCGCCGGCATTTCGACATAGCAGTCTTCGCCGCCTATGAGTTGATGCAACTTACCTCGCCCGACATGATCGCCGCGGGTGGCGGCTCGATCATCAACATCACCTCGGTCGCATCCCGGCTGCCCGGCAGCGGGCCTTACGCCGACCGTAGCGGCGGCGTCCTGCCCGGCTACGGGGGCTCGAAGGCGGCACTCGAGCACCTCACCCAGTGCGTGGCGTTCGACCTGGCCGCCCACAACATCGCGGTAAACGTGCTGGCGCCGTCCAAGCCGATCCTCACCCCGGGGCTGTCCTATTACGCACGTGACTTCGATGACGTAGCAAGCGCCGACGAGTTCGCGCAGGCAGCGGTGCAGCTGGCGCGGGTAGACGCAGCCGTGGTCACCGGACGTGTGATCGGTCATCGTCAGGTGCTCGACGGCAGCTTCGCGCCCTTCACCGCCTGAATCGTCAAGCGGCGTGCAGGTCGATCAGCGTGACCGCAATGCCACTCTCGACTTTGCTGATCTCGACCATTGGGTAACCTGGTAGCGGTGGCGCGGTGGACTGGTGACAAGCGCCGGTTGGCATGACGTATTCAGCTGTGTGCCTGCCGTTTTCGATACCGGTGGTGACTCGCCAACCCGGTGATTCCTTGACGTAGTTGCAGCGCTCGCACAATCCGAGGCCATTGTCCGCCGTGGTGGGTCCCCCGCGACTGCGCGGCCGAGCGTGATCACGGTGTCGGATGGGAGCGTCGCAATAAGGGGTGCGGCCTGAGTGACCAGGATGCTCGCCACCCCGGCGGAGATTGGCCCATAGCCGTCGACCACCGCCGGGGCGGAGTCGTCCCCAAACAAGGTCGACCAAGTTATCGGCCATCACCTGACCTCGCGAACGGTCGTCGAACGTGGTGTCCGCGGCGCGGCGCCAGGCTGCAACGACCCCTACGCCCTGCGCGACCGGGAGCAAGGCGCTGATCCAGGTCATGGTGTCAGGGCCGGCCGTATCGTCACCGTGCGGTCGTTTTCGGCTTTCGCGGCACGGATCGAGCTCGAACATGTGTGTTCGAGCACAACTGAGCCCGGTGACAAGCTGGACCCGTGCTGCCCACCGCCGCTAGCCTTCGGCTATGAGGCGCATCACTGCCTCGCCCACGGGGCGCGTTACCGTCCTGATCGCTCTGTTGATCGTGGTTGCGGCCGCGCTGCGCGGCTATCTTCCGGCTCGCCACGGTTCACGGCTCGCGGAGGCGGGCGGCAATCGGGCGGCGTTGATGTTCATTGTCACGGCCATCGCCGCGACGCTCGCCATACTGGCGTTCTCCATCGTCACGCGGTTGCGGGATCCCCGCACGGTGGCGCCCAGCGTGGGCGATCTGTCCGACATGCTTGGCACCGGCAAGGGGCGGCCGAGTTGGCGCGCGCTATTGATCGGATTTGGGGTGATCCTGGCCTGGCTACTCATCGTGCTATTGCTTTCGCGACTATTCGCGCCACCCGAGGTCGTTCTCGAAGCCCCCACCCCGGATTCGGGCGCGCCGCCGTCGGTGAACGGCAACGCACCGCCGCCCCAGCCGCATCCGCAACACAGAAACGACAGGGACATGCTCGGCATCCTGATTGCGAGCACGCCGGTCCTCCTGATGATCGTCGCGGCCGGAGCGATCCTGTCCCGGCGGCGCCGGCGCACAGCTCTACCGGGCCTCGTCGCCAAAGATGACGTCGCAATCCCGCCGCCGCCCCCACCGCCAAGAAGTTCGGAATCACTGGCACGGGCAGCCGAAGTCGGACTGGCCGAGATCGCCGACCTTAGTCGCGAACCACGTCAAGCGATTATTGCGTGTTATGCGGCGATGGAACGTGAACTCGCCAATGTTCCCGGAGCTGCACCTCAGGACTTCGACACCCCAACCGAAGTCGTCGCCAGAGCCGTGGAACACCATGCGTTGCACGCCGATAACGCTGTCCAGCTGGTGGACCTGTTTACCGAGGCGCGATTTAGTCCGCATGTGATGAACGAGGGGCATCGCGAGGTTGCGGTGCGGATACTTCGGCTGGTTCTCGACGAGCTGGGCGCCCGGAGTCCGATATGAAAAAGCTTATAACACTGGGCGTTTGCCTCATGGTCGGAACAGAGCTATTAGCGCTGATACTGCAAGATCGCCGGTATGTGCTGGCTGCGGCGGGCGTCGCCTTGGCTATGGTGCTGCTCAACATTCGCCGAGTTCTGGGACATCCGAACGAACCCGTCGCCGAACCGGAGTCCGACGATCTGGGGGAGGGGTTGCGCCGCTGGCTGTCCAACACCGAAACGACAATCCGGTGGTCGGACTCTACCCGCGCGGACTGGGACCGGCACCTGCGCCCGATGCTTGCCCGGCGTTTCGAAATCGCCACCGGGCAACGGCATGCGAGAGATCCGGCGGCCTTTACTGCCACCGGCCAAATGTTGTTCGGCGCCGAACTATGGGAATGGGTCAACCCGAACAACGTCACGCATACCGGTGACCGCCAGCCCGGTCCCGGTCGTGGAGCCCTAGAAGAAATACTGCAAAAGTTAGAACAGGTATGACTCAGCCATGACTGAACTATGACTATGCCGGCGGCTACCACCACCGCCCATTGCGAGGCGGTGCTCGACGAGATCGAACGGGTCGTTGTGGGGAAGCGCTCGGCGCTGACGCTGATCCTCACCGCCGTCCTTGCGCGTGGGCACGTACTGATCGAAGATCTTCCCGGCCTGGGCAAGACGCTGATCGCACGATCCTTTGCCGCGGCGCTGGGGCTCGAATTCACGCGGGTCCAGTTCACGCCCGATCTGCTGCCGGCCGACCTGCTCGGCTCGACCATCTACGACATGCAGTCGGGACGCTTTGAGTTTCGGCGCGGGCCGATCTTCACCAACCTGCTGCTTGCCGACGAGATTAACCGCACGCCACCCAAAACCCAGGCGGCGCTGCTGGAGGCGATGGCTGAGGGCCAGGTGAGTATCGACGGCCAAACCCACCGCTTGCCAATGCCTTTCATCGTCCTGGCCACGGACAACCCGATCGAGTACGAAGGCACCTATCCCTTGCCCGAGGCGCAACTGGACCGGTTCGCGATCCGGCTAGAACTGCGATATCTCTCGGAGCGCGACGAAACCTCGATGCTGCGCCGTCGCCTCGAACGTGGTTCAGCAGAGCCGACGGTGAACCAGGTCGTGGACGCGCACGATCTGCTGGCTATGCGGGAATCGGTCGAGCAGGTGACAGTGCATGAAGACGTCTTGCACTATGTGGTGTCGCTGGCCACGGCGACCCGCAATCATCCGCAGGTGGCGGTGGGCGCGAGTCCGCGTGCCGAACTCGACCTGGTGCAGCTTGCGCGTGCCCGGGCGCTGCTGCTCGGCCGGGACTACGTGATCCCAGAAGACGTTAAGGCGCTTGCGATTGCCACGGTCGCGCACCGCATCACCTTGCGTCCAGAGATGTGGGTGCGAAAAATTCAGGGCGCCGATGTGGTCGGAGAACTGTTGCGGCGCTTGCCGGTGCCTCGAGCTAAGGGAGCCGATGGGGTGACCGGATCGGTGTGATCGAGATTCGTGAAGTCGAGTTACGCTGGCGTGCATCGCAACTGACGCTGGCGATCGCCACCTGCGCCGGAGTTGCACTGGCCACTGCCGTCATCGGTGGTCGCTGGCAGCTGATCGCTTTCGCGGCACCGCTACTCGGTGTGCTGTGCTCGATTAGTTGGCAGCGCCCGGTCCCGACGATTCATGTGCGCGGGGAGCCGGATTCACAGCGATGCTTCGAGAACGAGCAGGCACGGGTGAAGGTGTGGGCAACAACGGATTCCGATGCTGGGGCAGTCGAGCTCACCGTCTCGGCTATCGACGGAATGCAACTCGAACCTGTCGAATCGGGCTCTCGTCAAGCGAAAACCGTTGCGGTCCTAGCCCAGCGTTGGGGACGCTATCCGATCCGGGCGCGGGTCGACGTCGTCGCGCGCGGCGGGCTGTTGAGGGGGACGGGGACCGTCGACGCCGCCGAAGTCATAGTCTTTCCGTTGACACCGCCGCAGTCGACGTCGATCCCACAGACCGAATTGCTCGACCGTCTGGGCGCTCACCTCACCCGGCACATCGGCCCGGGTGTGGAATACGCCGACATACGTCCCTATGTCCCAGGTGACCAACTGCGCGCCGTGAACTGGGCGGTGAGCGCGCGCCGCGGCCGACTACACGTAACGCAGCGGTTGACCGACCGTGCCGCCGACGTGGTGGTTCTGATCGACACATATCAGCAGCCCGCGGGCCCGGCGACCCAAGCGACCGAACGCGTCGTGCGCGGTGCGGCTCAGGTTGTGCAGACTGCGCTGCGAAACGGCGATCGTGCCGGGATCGTCGCGCTCGGGGGCAACCGCCCACGATGGCTCGGCGCGGACATCGGTCAACGCCAGTTCTATCGGGTGCTCGATACCGTGCTCGGAGCCGGTGACCGCTTCGAAAACACCACCGGGACACTGGCGCCGCGCGCCGCCGTTCCCTCGGGCGGGATCGTCATCGCCTTTTCCACGCTGCTCGATACCGAGTTCGCGCTGGCGCTGATCGACTTGCGCAAACGCGGCCATGTGGTGGTTGCTGTCGACGTTCTCGACACATCTCCGTTCGAGGCCCAGCAGGACCCGCTGGTGGTCCGGATGTGGGCGCTGCAGCGCTCCGCGATGTATCGCGACATGGCCACGATTGGTGTCGATGTGCTGTCCTGGCCGGGGGAGCGGTCGCTGGACCAGTCGATGAGTGCGCTGCCGGTCCGCCGCCGTCGGCTGCGGGGACGGCTTGCGGGAAGGCACTGAGATGGCGTCCATCGCGCAGTCCGGCAGCCATGCCGTCGCACCGGTATTCGGCCTGCTGATGGTGGGGGCAGCCGCTGTCGAATCGCACGGACCGGCGATTATCGCCGCCGTTGCAGCCGTGATCGCGGTGGGGGTGGGGACGGTGGTTCGCGCGGCGGCGACACTGGCCGTGCTGCTCTCGGTGTCCGTGATGGCAATGTCCGATCAGCCGCAGGTACTCGCCGCACTCTCGGGACTTTGCGCCGCCGCCTATCTGGTGTGCCGGCATGGAGCCGGCACTGCGGCCGGTCATGTCATGGGCAGCTCGCCGACAATCATTGCCGCCGCGGGGTTTACCTTCGTCGGGTTGGTCGGGACTTCGTTCCCGCTACAGCTGCCGTGGTTGCCCTTGGTAGCGCCGCTGGCGGTGTTGGCGATCTACGTCTTGGCTACGCGCCCGTATTTGGGCTGAAGGCATGTTCCGGCTCCAAATCCGCCAATCCGCGAATATTTGGCAGAGATTTTTCTAAGGTTTCGTCGTATAGGTCGAGTGAGGCAGTTGCAGGCGGGCCTTAGTGGGAGGGTCCTGTCGCGACTCTGCGGAAGGGGATTGGCTCATGAACTACTCGGTGTTGCCGCCGGAGATCAATTCGTTGCGGATGTTCTCGGGAGCGGGTTCGGCGCCGATGTTGGAGGCGGCGGTGGCCTGGGATGGGCTGTCGGCGGATTTGGAGCCGGAACATGCCTTCAGCCCAAATACGGGCGCGTAGAAGAGACCGTCTCCCGGCCATCAACACGGGTCTGGGGAACATCGGTAACTGGAACGTGGGCGGCGGGAACAACGGCTCGTTTAATTTGGGCAGTGGGAACTTCGGCAACGTCAATCTCGGTGGCGGAAACATCGGAAATTTGAACTTTGGTAGTGGCAACTTCGGCTCTTATAATTTGGGTAGCGGAAATATCGGCCACATCAATTTCGGTAGCGGAAACTTTGGCCGCCTCAACTTTGGCGGTGGAAATGATGGTAGTGGCAACTTCGGCTGGGGGAATATTGGCTCCGGGAACTTCGGCGGCGGAAATACCTTCAACCCCATGGATTTCTCTGCTAACACCAACTTTGGTAGTGGGAACCAGGGTGGGTTCAATGTGGGCAGCGGCAACATCGGTTCTTCCAACATCGGGTTCGGCAACAAAGGTAATTTGAACTTCGGATTTGGGAATAACGGCAATAACAACATTGGGTTCGGGCTCACCGGCGATAATCAGGTGGGTATTGGTGCGCTGAACTCGGGGACCGGGAACATGGGTTTCGGAAACTCGGGTAACAACAACATCGGGTTCTTCAACTCTGGCGATGGAAACTTTGGTTTCTTCAACTCGGGGAATGGGAACTTCGGATTCGCGAACTCGGGTGAGACCAACACGGGGTTCTGGAACTCCGGTAATTTCAACACCGGCTTCGGGAACTCGGGCGTCATAAACTTCGGTTCCGGGAACTCGGGCAACTTCAACGTGGGCTTCGGAAACGCAGGCGACGCCAACATGGGATTTGGGAATTCGGGCATCGACAATACCGGCGCGTTTAATTCCGGGGGTGCGCAAGGCCTGGACTTCGGCCATAATACGGGCCTATTTAATTCGGGCAGCCTGAACACGGGCTTCGGGAATGCGGGTGACACCAATACGGGTGCGTTCAACACCGGGAACCTGAATACCGGTTTCGGCAGCACGATCACCCCAGCCGGTGTGACCTCGTCGGGCTTCGGCAACACCGGTACTAATGTCTCGGGCTTCTTTAATTCGGGAGACGGTACCTCTGGCTACCAGAATGCGGGCGACAGTAGCTCGGGATTCATGAATTCGGGCGACGGACAAACCGGCCTGTTTAACACGGGTAATGACAACACGGGCATCAGCAACTCGGGTAGCTTCAACTACGGCATTGCCAACAGCGGGTTTGGCGGCAACAATTCCGGTATATACAATTCCGGAACCTTTAGCTCCGGCGTTGGGAACTCTGGAGACAACGACGCGGGCGCCTTCAACCAGGGTAACAACCAAGCGGGTATTTTCGGTCAGCCCTAAGTAATCCGGATTTACCCATTGGCATCGACAAGGCGTCGCGGCTGGTTCATTCGCATGCCTGAACTATTTCGGTGTGGCACGTTTCGGAAGTCCACCTAGGAAAGGGATCGACTGTCATGAACTACTCGGTGTTGCCGCCGGAGATTAATTCGTTGCGGATGTTCTCGGGAGCGGGTTCGGCGCCGATGTTGGAGGCGGCGGTGGCCTGGGATGGGCTGTCGGTGGAGTTGGGGTCGGCGGCGGAGATGTTTGGGTCGGTGACGTCGGGGGGGTCGGGTCAGGCCTGGCAGGGTGCGGCGGCGGCGGCGATGGCGGCTGCGGCGGCGCCGTATGCGAGCTGGTTGAGCGCGGCGGCGGCGCGTGCTGCGGGGGCGTCGGCTCAGGCTAAGGCGGTAGTGAGTGCGTTTGAGGCGGCGCGGGCGGCGATGATTCATCCGTTGGCGGTGGCGGCTAATCGGAATGCGTTCGTGCAGTTGGTGTTGTCGAACGTTTTTGGTCAGAATGCGCCGGCGATTGCGGCTGCTGAGGGCATTTATGAGGAGATGTGGGCCGCCGATGTGGCCGCGATGGTGGGTTATCACGGTGGGGCGGCCGCGGCGGCGGGGGCGTTGCCGTCGTGGCAGCAGGCGTTGGTGGGTTTGCCGGGTCTGGGTCAGGTGGCGGCTGCGGCTGCGGCGCCCGCGGCAAGTGTTCTCCCGGCCATCAACACGGGTCTGGGGAACATCGGTAACTGGAACTTGGGCGGCGGGAACAACGGCTCGTTTAATTTGGGCAGTGGGAACTTCGGCAACGTCAACCTGGGCAGCGGGAACATCGGCGACACCAACCTGGGCAGCGGGAACTTCGGATTTGCCAACCTGGGCAGTGGGAATATCGGCCACACCAATTTTGGTAGCGGAAACTTTGGCCGCCTCAACTTTGGCGGTGGTAATGAGGGTAATGGGAACTTCGGCTGGGGGAATGTTGGCTCGAGGAACTTCGGTGGTGGGAACAGCTTCAGCCCCATCGATTTCACTAGTGGGACCAACTTCGGCAGTGGGAACCAGGGTGGGTTCAATGTGGGTAGCGGCAACATTGGTTCTTCCAATATCGGGTTTGGCAACAAAGGTAATTTGAACTTCGGGTTTGGGAATAACGGTAATAACAACATTGGTTTCGGGCTCACCGGCGATAATCAGGTGGGTATTGGTGCGCTGAACTCGGGGACCGGGAACATGGGTTTCGGAAACTCGGGTAACAACAACATCGGGTTCTTCAACTCTGGTGATGGAAACTTTGGTTTCTTCAACTCGGGGAATGGGAACTTCGGTTTCGGGAACTCGGGTGAGGGCAACACCGGGTTATGGAACGCGGGCAATGTCAATACCGGCTTCGGAAACGCCGGTCACACCAACTTCGGCTTCTGGAACGCGGGCGACTTCAACGTCGGCAATGGGAACGCGGGCGACTTCAACATGGGTTCGGCAAACGCGGGCGTAGGCAATACCGGCAGTTTTAATGCGGGTGGTGCCAACGGCTCTGGCACCGGGCTAGGGGCAAATACGGGCTGGTTCAACTCCGGCAGCTTGAACACCGGCTTTGGGAACTCAGGTGCAACGAACACTGGACTGCTCAATTCCGGTGACCTGAACACCGGTGTCGGCAGCTCGATCACCCCGGCCGGCGTGACCTCGTCGGGCTTCGGCAACACCGGCACCGGTCTCTCGGGATTCTTCAATTCCGGCACCGACACTTCCGGATTTCAGAACACGAATACGGGCTCCGGCGTGAGTTCGGGTTTCAATAACTCAGGCGACTTTCAAGTCGGGATCAATAATTCGGGCAGCTTAAACACAGGCTGGGGCAATTCGGGCCTCGAAAACGCGGGCTTCTTCAATACGGGCCAGTTCAGTTCCGGCATCTCGAACTCGGGCAATAACAGCAGCGGCATTGGGAATTCGGGTGACAACGACGCTGGTGCGTTCAACAGGGGCAATAACCAGGCCGGTATCTTCGGACCGGCTTAAGGTCCGCCGTCGACTCAGGCCCCGCCAGCTCGGCGGCGGCCGGATTGGTCAGTGCACCAACTGGGCGGCGTGCTCGGCCAGATCGAGCACCGGCTGTGGCACGATCCCCAGAATCAGGGTGACCGCCGCGCATAACGCGATGGCGGCCTTGCTCAGCACCCCGGGAGCCACCACCTGTGGTGTGTCATCGGATCCCTCGGTGAAGAACATCAGCACGATCACCCGGACGTAGAAGTACGCCGCCACCCCGCTGGAGATCACACCGATGATCACCAGTGGCACCGCGCCGCCCTGCGCGGCGGCCTTGAACACGGCGAACTTGCTGACGAATCCACTCGTCAGCGGGATGCCGGCGAAAGCCAGCAGAAACATCGAAAACATCACGCCCACAATCGGTGAGCGCTGACCAAGCCCTGCCCAGTGCGACAGGTTGGCGTCTTCTGAACCGTCTGAGCCGTCGGGTTTACGGATCAAACTCACGATGGCGAAGGCGCCCACTGTGCTGAAGCTGTAGGCGACCAAATAGAACAACGTCGCGGAGAGGCCCGAAGGGCTGTCGGCGATCACACCGGTGAGGATGAAGCCGACGTGCGCGACCGACGAATAGGCCAGCATCCGCTTGACGTCGGTCTGATTCACCGCGGTGATGGTGCCAACCGCCATAGTCAGAATCGAAATCCCCCACAGCACCGGACGCCATTGATCATGAAGCGGCGGTAGCGCGACATAGACCACGCGAAGCAGTGCGCCGAACGCCGCGACCTTGGTGGCCGCCGCCATGAAGCCGGTGATCGGGGTGGGTGCGCCCTGGTAGACATCGGGAATCCAGGAGTGGAACGGGACCGCGCCGACCTTGAACAGCAGGCCGACCGACAGCAGCGCGACGCCGGCCAACGCCATCGAGGTGTCGGTGTGTGTTGCGAATGAATTCCGGATTCCGGACAGGGTCAGCGTGCCGGTCGCGCCGTAGAGCAACGCGACACCGTAGAGGAAGAAGCCCGACGAGAACGCACCCAGCAGAAAGTACTTCATCCCCGCCTCCTGCGACAGCAGTCGGCGGTGCCGGGCAAGGCCGCACATCAGGTACAGCGGCAGCGAGAGAACTTCCAGCGCGACGAACATCGTCAGCAGGTCGTTGGACGCGGGGAACACCATCATGCCGCCGACGGAGAGCAGCGCCAGCGGGAAGAGCTCCGTCTGGGCCGCACCCGCGCGTTCCGCCTCGCGCTCGGCGTCGCTGTCGGGAACCGCAGAGGCTTGTGGCGTAAAGGAATCCAGCCCCCTGAGCCGCCCAACCCCCACAGCGATCTTGCTCGTCGAAGCAACCTCGCTGCGCTCGGCTATGAATATCACCGCCAATATCGCGACCAGCACCACGGTGCCTTGCAGGAACAGCGTCGGTCGATCCACGGCCATTGCGCCCAGCACGGTGCGACGACCGGACGCCGGAATTGACCTGGCCACCACGATGATCGCTACCAGGGCCGCGACCAACCCGCCGCGGGCCAGTATCACTTGCGCGCCGTAGCGGAACCGGCGTGGCAGGAACGCCTCGACCAGCACACCGGCCACCGCAACTGCAAAGACGATGAGCATCGGGCACAGCAGGAAGTACTCGATGCTGGGACTGGGCAGGGTCATTGGTGCGGTCCTTCGGCTGTCCGGGGCGCGCCGCCCGTCATTGGCACGCTGGGCGCGGGATCATGCTGGCCGATGGTGGTCATAGTGTTCTCGACCGCCGGGTTGATGACGTCGAGCACCGGCTTGGGATAGATCCCGAGCACCAGCAGCAATGCGATCAGGGGTGCCACGACGACCATTTCACGCGGCCTGAGGTCGCCGATTTTTTCGTTGCCGGTGGCCACCGGCCCCGTCATCACGCGCTGGTAGAGCCACAGCATGTAGATGGCCGAGAGGACCAGCGCACTGACGCCGAACGCCGCCGCCAACCAGTAGCGGTTGAAAGTACCCAGCAGAACCAGGAATTCGCTGATGAACGGAGCCAGGCCGGGCAACGATAGGGTGGCCATGGCCGACACCATGAATGTGCCCGCCATAATTGGCGCCACCTTCTGCACGCCGCCGTAGTCAGCGATCGAGCGGCTGCCGTGGCGAGCGATCAGGAAGCCCGCAATCAGGAATACCGCCGCCGTAGACAGGCCGTGGTTGAGCATGTACAGCGTCGAGCCGCTCTGTCCCTGGCTAGTCATCACGAAGATGCCCGCGATGATGAAGCCGAAGTGTGAGATCGACGTGTAGGCGATCAGGCGCATCATGTCGGTCTGGCCAATCGCCACGACCGCGCCGTAGATCACTCCGATGATGGCCAAGGTCACAATCAGCGGACGGAAATATGTTGAGGCATCGGGAAATAGCTGTAGGCAGTAGCGCAGCATGCCGAAAGTACCGACCTTGTCCATGATCGCCATCATCAGCACCGCGCTCGCGGGTGTGGATTCGACCGCGGCGTCCGGCAGCCAGCGGTGGAACGGCCACAGCGGTGCCTTGATGGCGAACGCGAACATGAAGCCGCCGAACAGCGCCTTGAACACTGCGGGATCCACACCGGCGTAGCGGCCAGAGGTCACGCCTGCAACGATTTCACGGAAGTCGAAGGTGCCGGAACCGTGCTGAGCGGTGACCACGTACAGGCCGATGACCGCGGCCAACATGATGAGCCCGCCGAACAGGTTGTACAGCAAGAACTTCACCGCGGCGCGCGAGCGCCCGGGACCCTGGCCGAAGCCGCCGATGAGAAAGTACATCGGGATGAGCATTGCTTCGAAGAACACGTAGAACAGCAGCACGTCCAGTGCGATCACCGAGATCAGCACCATCGACTCGATGGCCAGCGTCAAAGCGACGTAGGCATGTACGCCACGGGTACGTTCGCCGCCATCGTTCCAGCCGGCGACCAGCAGCAGCGGAATCAGCAACGCGGTCAGTATCACCAGCACTACCGCGATGCCGTCCACACCGAGCGTGTAGCCGGCACCGAAAGCCGGTATCCACGAGTGATTTTCGAGGAATTGGTAAGTATCGCCGCCGGGTTTGAAGCCGACGGTGATTTTGATTGCCACCGCTAACGTCAGAACGCTGACCACCAGGCCCGTCCATTTGGCGAGCTGGCGCAGCCCGGGGGGGAGCAGGATGATCAACACGGAACCTGCCAATGGCACCAGCCACAGCACGGACAGCCAGGGGACATTGCTCATGAGCGCCGCTCCTCTCCCCCGCAAGCGGGAGGTGCCCCCACAGCGCTCTTTTGCTCTGCAGCGTCGCCGGCGCGGTTCACCACAGGTTCACCGCCAGGAGCACCGCGGCCACGAGTGCGGCTCCGGCCAGCATCGACAATGCATAGTTGCGGGCGAAGCCAGTTTGCATTCGCCGCAGTCGATTTGACGTCTGACTCACCAGCGCGGCCAGTGCGTTCACCGAGCCGTCCACACCGGCGTCGTCGACCGCGACCACAGCCTTGGTCAGTTCCGCGCCAGGGCGCATGAACACCTCCTCGTTGAAGGCATCGCCGTAGGCGTCGGCGCGTGCGGCGGTGGTCAGCACCGACACCTGGACGGGCGCCACTCTCGGGACGGGTGCCGTGCCATACATCCGGTAGGCGACCGCGATGCCGATCGCGACGACGGATAGCGCCAGGGTGGTGCTGGCCCAGGCCGGGAGGGCATGGGCGGTTTCTTCATGAGCTCCGACAACCGGCTCGAGCCAGTGCTGCAGAGTTCCACCGATCGCGAACAGGCCGCCGGAGAAGACCGAGCCGATAGCCAGCAGAATCATCGGCCACGTCATCAGCGCCGGCGCCTCGTGCGGATGGGCGTCTGGCGCCCAACGCTTCTGGCCGAAGAAGGTCATCAGCATCCCCCGCGTCATATAGAAAGCGGTGATGCCGGCACCCAGCAGCGCGGCGCCGCCAAGGACGTAGCCCCGGCCGCCGCCGGCCCCCAGCGCCGCCTCGATGATGGCGTCCTTCGAGAAGAAGCCCGCGACCGGCGGCACACCGATGATCGCCAGATATCCCAGCCCAAAGGTGACGAACGTGACCGGCACGGCGGCGCGCAGGCCGCCGTAGCGGCGCATGTCCTGCTCCCCATCCAGTGCGTGGATCACCGCCCCGGACCCAAGGAACAGGCCGGCCTTGAAGAAACCGTGGGTGAGCAAGTGCATGATCGCAAACGCATAGCCGGCCGGGCCCAAGCCGGCGGCGAGCACCATGTAGCCGATCTGGCTCATTGTCGAGGCTGCCAGTGCGCGTTTGATGTCGTCTTTGGCGCAGCCAATGAAGGCCCCGAGCAGCAATGTGACGGCGCCGACGATAACCACGCCCAACTGCGCATCGGGGGACAGGTTGTACAGCGGGTTGGACCGCACGATCAGATACACGCCTGCGGTCACCATGGTGGCGGCGTGAATCAATGCCGACACCGGGGTGGGGCCCTCCATCGCGTCACCCAGCCAGGCCTGTAGCGGAACCTGGGCGGACTTGGCGCAGGCGCCCAGCAGCAGCAACAACCCCATCGCGGTCAACGCCCCCCGGCCGGCCGCAGGCGCGCCGGCGAACACGCCGGCGAAAGAGAGGGTGCCGAAGGTGCTGAACATCAAAAACATGCCCAGCGCCAGGCCGGCGTCTCCAACTCGGTTCATCACGAATGCCTTCTTGGCTGCCGTGGCCGCCGACGGCTTGTGGTACCAGAAACCGATCAGCAGGTAGGACGCCAGGCCGACACCTTCCCAACCGACATAGAGCAGCAGGTAGTTGTCGGCGACAACCAGCAGCAGCATCGAGGCCAGAAACAGGTTCAGATAGCCGAAAAACCTTCGGCGGTCCGGGTCTTCGGCCATGTAGGAGACCGAATAGATGTGGATGAGCGAACCGACGCCGGTGATCAGCAGCACAAAGCACATGGACAGCTGATCGATCTGCAACCCGAAGTCGATCTGCAGACCGCCGACGGGAATCCAGGTGAACACCGTCTGGTGGATCACCCGGTCGTCCGCGCTCCGGCTGAGTAGGTCTGTGAGCAGTGTCGCACCCACACCGAAGGCCGCCAGCGCCGCTGCGCAGCCCAGCCAATGGCCCCACGCGTCGGTGCGTCTGCCGCCGAACAACAAGATCGCAGCACCCGCCAATGGCAGCGCCACCAGCAGCCAGGTGTAGTGAGTCATCTTGGCGTTCTTAGCCTTTGAGTAGGTTCGCGTCGTCGACCGACGCCGATTTGCGGGCACGGAAAATCGTCATGATGATGGCCAGGCCGACGACCACTTCGCAGGCGGCAACCACCATCGTGAAGAACGCGATCATCTGTCCGTCGAGATGGCCGTGCATTCGTGCGAAGGTGACGAACGCCAGGTTGACGGCATTGAGCATCAGCTCGACGCACATGAACATGACGATCGCGTTGCGTCGCAATAGCACACCGGCGGCCCCGATGGTGAACAGCAGCACCGAAAGATAAAGGTAATTGGCTGGATTCATGACGGGGTTCCCTTAACGGCTTCGGCGGAGGGCGTGTGCTGCCCGTCGGCCCCGCGGGTCCTCAGTATCCGGGAGACCGATCGTTCCGAATAGGAGCCGTCGGGGAGCAGTGCGGCCACGTCGACCGCGTTGTGACGCGCATAGACACCCGGGCCGGGCAGCGGGGTGGGGTGTCCGCCGGGACGGAAACGTTCCTGGGAGAGCTCCCGCTGGGTCTTGCGGCGCTCGAAACGTTCCCGGTGTGCCAGGACCATCGCCCCGACGGCGGCGGTGATCAGCAGCGCGCTGGTCAACTCGAACGCCCACAGATAGCGGGAGAAGATCAGCGCCGCCAGGCCTTCGACGTTGCCGTTGGCATTGGCAGCGGTCAATCCCGCGAAACTTCCGGTCGCCACGTTGCCTATGGCGGCGATCAGCAACACGCCGAACCCGACACCGGTCACCACCCCGGCGATCCGCTGGCCGCGCAACGTCTCCTTCAGCGATTCCGCCGAGTCCACACCGATGAGCATCAGCACGAACAGGAACAACATCATCACCGCGCCGGTGTACACGACGACTTGAACCACACCCAGAAACAGTGCGTCCTGGACCATGTAGAACACCGCCAGGATGATCATCGTCATGGCCAGAAACATCGCCGAGTACACGGCATTGACGGCCAGCACCACGCCCAGCGCGCCGATGACGGCCAGCGCACCCAGCACCCAGAAGGTCACCGCTTCACCGGTGGAGGTGCGAACGAGGGTGTCGGAGGCCAATACCGCGATCACCGAGGGCCTCCGGCTGTTTGGCTCTCGCGCAAGCCATCTGCGGTCACGTTGCCCTGGTAGTAGTCCTTATCGGTGGCGCCCGGCGCCCTCGGATGCGGCGGCGGGGTCATCTCGGGCAGCAGCGGGGCCAGCAGCCGGTCCTTCTCGTAGATCAAGTCGGCGCGGTTGTCGTCGGCCATCTCGTAGTCGTTGGTCATGGTCAGCGCACGGGTGGGGCAGGCCTCGATGCACAGACCGCAACCTATGCACCGCAGATAGTTGATCTGATACACCCGGCCGTACCGTTCCCCGGGCGAAAACCGTTGCTCTTCGGTGTTATCCGCGCCCTCGACATAGATCGCGTCGGCCGGGCAGGCCCAGGCGCACAATTCGCAGCCGATGCATTTCTCCAGCCCGTCGGGATACCGGTTGAGTTGATGCCGGCCGTGGTAGCGCGGCGCTACCGGGCCCGGCTTCTCCGGGTACTCCTCGGTGACTGTCTTTTTGAACATCGAGCCGAAGGTCACGCCGAATCCTGCTATGGCGTCAAGAAATTTAGGCACGTGCGTTCTCCTTGCTCGCAGCGACTGGTTGCGTCGGCAGCGGCGGTGTCGGGAATGCAGGTTCAGGAATTTCCAGGCCGGCCTCGCGATGCTTACGGCGCTGCCGCGCCAGCGCGCGAGCGCCGGGAACGCTGAACGGTTTTCGCAGCGAGAGCACCAGGGCCGTCGCGACGACGAGGCTGCTGATCACCAACACCGGGGTCCAATACGGGTAGCCCTGGTTGCGCATGGAGCGGATGACGGCCGCGATCATGATCCAGATCAGCGAAACCGGGATCAGCAACTTCCAGCCCAGCGCCATGAACTGGTCGTAGCGCAGCCGGGGTAGCGAGGCCCGCAGCCAGAAATAGATGAACAGGAAGCCCCATACCTTGGCGGTAAACCAGATCAGCGGCCACCAGCCGGTGTTGGCTGCCAGCCACATGTTCAGCGGCCAGGGCGCGTGCCAACCGCCGAGGAACATGGTCGCGGCCAGCGCCGAAACCGTTGTCATGTTGACGTACTCGGCGAGCATGAACATCGCGAACTTCAGCGACGAGTACTCGGTGTGGAAACCCGCGACGAGTTCACCCTCGGCTTCGGGCAGGTCGAACGGCGCCCGGTTGGTTTCGCCCACCATGGAGATGAGGTAGGTCACGAACGACGGCAGCAACAAGAAGATGTACCAGACGCGGTCCTGTGCGGTCACGATCTGGGACGTCGACATGCTGCCGGCGTAGAGGAACACGGTCGCGAACGACAGTCCCATCGCAACCTCGTAGGAGATAACCTGCGCGGTCGAGCGCACGCCGCCCAGCAA
>NZ_OCVX01000005.1:575030-628872 GCF_900232995.1 Mycobacterium simulans | reverse complement strand
GGTGTCCGATGCCCGAAAACGGACACCTCCGGACCGAACGGGATGAACGCGAACGCGGTAAACGCGGGGATCACCGAAATGATCGGCGCTACAAAGTAAACGAAGCGATCGATGCCGCCGGGTGTGATGCTTTCTTTGAGCGCTAGTTTGATTCCGTCGGCCAGGCTCTGCAGGGCGCCTTTCGGACCCACCCGATTGGGGCCAGGCCGCAGCTGCATTCGGCCCAGCAGCTTGCGTTCGGCCAGGATCGCCACCAGGACCGTCAGCATCAGGAATACGAAGATGGCGATCGCCTTGGCCCCCACCAGCCACCAGACGTCGTGCCCGAAGGTGGTCATGCCGCTGCCCCATCGCGCGAGGGTGCGCAACTGTACGTCGAAATCGGCGTGTCGGCGTGCAGACACGCACGCTCGCGGCAACGGATCATGAGCTCACCCCAATCTTCACGACGCTGCCAAGCGTCACGCCCAGTTCCCGGTACACCGCCGAACCTTCTGAGTTAAGCGGGAGCCACACCACCCGGTCGGGCATATCGGTGACGTTCAGCGGCAAGGTGATTGAGCCGCGCGGCGTGCTGACCGTGACCGGTTCACCTTCGACGGCGCCGATCTCCGCGGCCGTATCGGGCGACAGCCGAACCACGGGCTTACGTGCCGTACCCGCCAGATATGGTTCGCCGTCCTGCAGCCTGCCGCGGTCGAGCAACATCCGCCAGCCGGTCAGTATGGCCTCACCCAACCCTGGCTGGGCGGGCTTGACCGACGCGACGTGCGGGGTGGGGACGTGCTTGCCGTTCCACATGCCCAAGGCGGACAACTCCTTGCGGGCCGCCTCGACAGTAGGCAAACCGAGGTGAACGCCCATCTCGTCGGCCAGCGCGTCGAGCACCCGGTGATCAGGCTGGGCGCTGGCGGGCAGGGCGGGTTGGAAGCCGCGGTAGCGGCCCTCCCAGTTGACGAAGGCGCCGGCCTTCTGCGTCGTGGGTGCGACCGGGAACACCACGTCGGCGCGCTCGGTGACCTCGCTGTGCCGCAGTTCCAGGCTCACCACGAAGCCGGCGGCGTCCAGCGCGGCCAGCACAGCGTCCGGGTCGGCGAAGTCAGCGGGTTCGATCCCGCCGACCAGCAGCGCGCCCAGCGTCCCATCGGTGGCAGCGGCCAGGATGCCGTCGGCGTCACGTCCAGGCGCAGCAGGCAATTCGGTGACATGCCAGGCGGCGCTGACCTGCGAGCGGGCGGTGTCGTCGGCCAGTGGACGGCCACCGGGCAGCAGCGTGGGCAGTGCGCCGGCTTCCAGCGCGCCGCGTTCCCCGGCCCGCCGCGGCACCCAGGCCAACCGCGCCCCGGTGGCGTCGGCCAACCGGGCCGCGGCGGACAATCCGCCGGGCACGGTAGCCAGGCGTTCCCCGACCATGATGACCGCCCCCGGTGTGCTCAGCAGGTCACCTAGCTCACCGGTAGCGAGCCCATCGAGCGTCGAAGGCTCTTCGCCGGGAACGGTTTTCAGCAACCGGCCGAACATCTTCTGCAACGAGCGAGTAGCGAACGGCGCGATGGCGTAGATGGGCACACCATGCTTCCGGGCCGCCTTGCGCAATCGCAGGAAAACGACCGGCGCCTCGTCCTCGGGTTCAAAGCCGACTAGCAGCACCACCGGGGCCGACTCCAGGTCGGAATAGCTAACAGTGACCGGGCGACCGGCGATGCGGGCCGCCAGGAAGTCGGTCTCTTCTGCCGAGTGCGGACGGGCGCGGAAGTCGATGTCGTTGGTGTCCAACGTGATTCGGGCGAACTTGGCGTAGGCGTAGGCGTCCTCCCAGGTCACTCGGCCCCCGACCAACACACCCGTGTGTCCGCGGGCGGCCTCGAGTCCCTGTGCCGCGGCCACCATCGCATGCGACCACGACGCGGGCACCAGCTCGCCCGAGGCGTCCCGGATCAGGGGAGTGGTGATCACGTCCGGCAGGGTCGCGTAGGTAAAAGCCCACCGGCCCTTGTCGCAGTTCCATTCCTCGTTGACTTCCGGGTCGTCACCGGCAAGCCTGCGCAGCACCTTGCCGCGGCGGTGGTCGGTGCGCTCGGCGCAACCGCCCGCGCAATGCTCACACACGCTTGGGCTGGAAACCAGGTCGAACGGGCGGGCGCGGAACCGGTAGGCGGTTCCAGTCAGCGCTCCCACCGGACAGATCTGCACCGTGTTGCCGGAGAAGTAGGACTCGAACGGTTGGTTGGCGTATATGCCGACCTGCTGCAGCGCGCCGCGCTCCTGCATGTCGATGAACGGATCCCCGGCGATCTGGTCGGAGAACCGCGTGCAGCGCGCACATAGGATGCAGCGCTCGCGATCCAACAGGACCTGCGAGGAGATGTTGATCGGCTTGGCGAAGGTGCGCTTGACGTCGGTGAAGCGAGAATCGGCGCGTCCGTTGGACATTGCCTGGTTTTGCAACGGGCATTCACCGCCCTTGTCGCACATCGGGCAGTCCAGCGGATGGTTGATCAGCAACAGTTCCATCACGCCATGCTGGGCCTTGTTGGCGGCCTCAGAGGTGAGTTGGGTGCGCACCACCATGTCGTCGGTGGCCACGGTGGTACAGGACGCCAGCGGCTTGCGTTGGCCCTCAACCTCGACTAGGCATTGCCGGCATGCCCCAACCGGGTCCAGCAGCGGGTGGTCACAGAACCTGGGGATCTGGATGCCCATCAGCTCGGCCGCGCGAATCACCAAAGTGCCTTTGGGAACGCTGATTTGGACGCCGTCGATGGTCAGCGTCACCATCTCCGGCTGGGCGACGCGGTTTTCGGTGTCGGCCGTTTGGGTCACGCATTCACTCCGTTCGGCGTCAGCATGGAGTCTTTGGGGTCGAACGGGCAACCGCCTCCCTCGACGTGAGCTAGGTACTCGTCGCGGAAGTACTTGATCGACGACATCACCGGGCTGGCAGCGCCATCGCCCAACGCGCAGAACGACTTTCCCAAGATGGAGTCGGAAATGTCCGACAGTTTGTCGATGTCTTCGTGGGTGCCCCGGCCGGTTTCCAGGCGTTCGTAGATCTTGTCCAGCCAGAAGGTGCCCTCCCGGCACGGTGTGCACTTTCCGCACGATTCGTGTTTGTAGAACTCGGTCCAGCGGCGCACCGCACGCACCACGCAGGTTGTCTCGTCGAAGATTTCCAGCGCCTTGGTCCCCAGCATCGAGCCGGCTGCGCCGACGCCTTCGTAATCCAACGGGACGTCGAGATGCTCGTCGGTGAGAAGCGGTGTGGACGAACCGCCGGGCGTCCAGAACTTGAGCTGGTGCCCGGCTCGCACTCCGCCGGCGTACTCAAGCAACTCTCGCAACGTAATGCCCAGCGGGGCCTCGTACTGGCCCGGGCGGGTGACATGCCCGGACAACGAATACAGCGTGAAGCCAGGCGATTTCTCACTGCCCATCGACCGGAACCAGTCGACGCCGTTGAGAATGATCGAAGGGACGCTGGCGATGGTTTCGACGTTGTTGATCACCGTGGGGCAGCCGTACAGCCCGGCGACGGCGGGGAAGGGCGGTCGTAGCCGCGGCTGGCCACGCCGGCCTTCCAGCGAATCCAGTAGCGCGGTCTCCTCGCCGCAGATGTAGGCGCCGGCCCCGGCATGCACCACCAGATCCAGATCGAAGCCGGAGCCGTTGATATTGCGGCCCAGGTAGCCAGCGGCGTACGCCTCGGCCACCGCGTTCTGCAGCCGGCGCAATACCGGGAGCACTTCACCGCGCACGTAGATGAACGCGTGATTGGCCCGGATCGCGTAGGCGGCGATGATCACGCCCTCAACCAGTACGTGCGGTGTCGCCAGCATCAGCGGAATGTCTTTGCACGTACCGGGTTCGGACTCGTCGGCGTTGACGACGAGGTAGTGCGGCTTGGCTGCTGGTCCGGAGTCGCCCTGCGGGATGAACGACCATTTCGTGCCGGTCGCGAAGCCAGCACCCCCGCGCCCGCGCAGTCCAGAGTCCTTGACCATGCCGATAACGTCGTCGGGCTCCATTGCCAGGGCCTTTTGCAAGGCCTGATAGCCGTCATGTCGTTGGTAGGTTGCCAGCGACCAGGACTCGGGGTCGTCCCAGTAGCGGCTGATCACTGGCGTCAATGGTGTTGCCTGGGCAGTCATCACTGACCTTCCGGTCCTGACGGCGCTTGCATGCCGTTCTCCTGCGCCACCCGAAGTCCGGCCAATGTGGCCGCGCCGGCGCCTCCCTGTCCGTCATCGGGTCGCTGGTCGGGCATGCCCGCCAGGATGCGCGACGTCTCTCGGAAGGCGCACAGCGGCGCGCCGCGGGTAGGCGCCTTTGGCGTGCCCGACCGTAGCGAGTCGACGAGTTCGCGTGCCGATTCGACCGTCTGGTTGTCGAAGAATTCCCAGTTGACCATCACCACCGGTGCGTAATCGCAGGCGGCGTTGCATTCGATGTGTTGCAGGGTGACTTTGCCGTCGGAGGTGGTCTCGTCGTTGCCGACGCCGAGATGGTCTTTGAGGGCGTCGAATATGGCGTCGCCGCCCATGACGGCGCACAGCGTGTTGGTGCAGACGCCCACCAGATAGTCCCCGGTGGGTCCGCGGCGGTACATGGTGTAGAAGCCCGCCACCGCCGACCCCTCTGCCCCGGTCAATTCCAGCTGCTCCGAGCAGAACTCCAAACCCGCCGGCGTCAGGTAGGAGTCCTCGCCTTGCACCAGGTGCAGCAGCGGCAACAGCGCCGAACGCTTGTTGGGGTAGCGGCCGATGATCTCCTTAGCGTCGACCTCCAGCCGCGCCCGCACCTCCGGTGGGTATGTCTGCGGGGCGCCCTCAACCACAAACTGATTGGGCTCCTCCGGCGGCGGTCCCAGCCGGAGGAACACCGGCTCGCCTTGCGGGCCGGTCATCGGTCGACTCCGCCCATGACGGGATCGATGCTGGCGACCGCGGTGATGAGGTCGGCGACCATCCCGCCCTCGCACATCGCCGCGACCGACTGCAGGTTGGTGAACGACGGATCGCGGTAGTGCACCCGGTAGGGGCGGGTACCGCCGTCGCTAACCATATGCACGCCGAGCTCGCCGCGCGGTGACTCCACGGCGACGTAAACCTGGCCCGCCGGAACGCGAATGCCCTCGGTCACCAGCTTGAAGTGGTGAATCAACGCCTCCATCGAGCTGCCCATGATTTTGGCGATGTGCTCCGGTGAGTTGCCCATCCCGTCGGGTCCCACGTACAGATCGGCCGGCCAGGCGAGCTTGCGGTCCTCAATCATGGTTGGGCCTGGCCGCAATTTGTCCAGACATTGCTCCACGATCTTCAATGATTCCCACATCTCTTTGACGCGAATGATGTAGCGCCCGTAAGCATCACAACGGTCATCGGTGATCACGTCGAATTCGTAGTTCTCGTATCCGCAGTAGGGTTCGCTCTTGCGCAGGTCGTGCGGCAACCCGGTGGCGCGCAGTATCGGGCCGGTGATGCCCAGTGCCACGCAGCCGGTGAGGTCCAGGTAGCCGATGCCTTCGGTGCGGGCCTTCCAGATGGCGTTTTCGTTGAGCAGGTCGCCCATGTCGCGTAGTGGTTGCCGCAGTTGCTTGAGGGCGTCGGCGATGTCGTCGACGGCGTTGGGCGGTAGGTCCTGGGCCACGCCGCCGGGCCGGATGTAGGCGCTGTTCATCCGTAGCCCGGTGATCTTTTCGAACAAGGTGAGGACAATTTCACGCGCCCGGAAGCCGACGAACATCGGAGTCATGGCGCCCAGCTCCATGCCGCCCGTCGCCAATGCGACCAGATGCGAGGAGATCCGGTTGAGCTCCATCATCATCACCCGTATGACGTTGACCCGCTCCGGAATCTGATCGGTGATGCCCAGCAGCTTTTCCACACCCAGGCAGAACGCGGTTTCGTTGAAAAATGGTGACAGGTAATCCATTCGGGTCACGAAGGTGACGCCCTGGGTCCAGTAGCGGTACTCGAGGTTCTTCTCGATCCCGGTGTGCAGGTAGCCGATTCCGCAGCGCACCTCGACCACCGTTTCGCCTTCGATCTCGAGGATCAAACGCAGCACTCCGTGGGTGGACGGGTGCTGGGGCCCCATGTTGACAACAATGCGTTCGCCGGGATCCGCGGCTCGCGCGGCGTCGACGATCTTGTCCCAGTCCTGCCCGCCGGCGACCAGGACAGTTTCGACGTCTGTCATCAGTTGTAGCCCCTCCGCTCGTCGGGCGGCGGTATCTGCGCGCCCTTGTATTCGACCGGGATGCCGCCGAGAGGATAGTCCTTGCGTTGCGGATGCCCGTGCCAGTCATCGGGCATCTCGATCCGGGTCAATGACGGATGGCCGTCGAAGATGATCCCGAAAAAGTCGTAGGTTTCGCGCTCGTGCCAGTCGTTGGTCGGATAGACCCCGAACAGCGAAGGGATATGCGGATCGCTGTCGGGCGCAGACACTTCCAGCCGGAGACGACGATTGTGGGTGATCGACTGCAGCGGGTACACGGCGTGCAGTTCCCGGCCGGTCTCGTGCGGATAGTGCACGCCGTTGACACCAAGGCAGAGTTCGAAGCGCAATTCGGGTTCATCGCGAAGACGCTGAGCAACCTGCGGCAGCAGCTCCCGTTTGACGTACAGGGTGAGTTCGTCGCGGTCCACCACGACTTTCTCGATCGCGTCCTCGAATTCGACGCCCTCACGCTGCAGTGCCTCGGCCAACCGGTCGGCGACGTCGTCGAAGTAGCCGCCGTAGGGCCGCGGGCTGCTGCCCGGGACCGTGATCTCACGCACCAACCGCCCATACCCGGAGGTGTCGCCGCTGCCCTTGACCCCGAACATGCCGCGGCGAACATCGACGACTTCTTCACCTGGGCGCGCCATTGCTTCCCGCGGGTCCTGGTCTGGCGAGCTCATCGGAGCAATCCACGCATCTCGATCGTGGGCCTGGCGGCCAACGCCGCCTCCTCGGCCTCGGCTATGGCGCGCTCCCGGTTGACGCCTAACGGCATTTCCTGAATCTTCTCGTGCAGCTTGAGGATTGCGTACAACAGCATCTCCGGCCGCGGTGGGCAGCCGGGCAGGTAAATGTCGACCGGGACGACGTGGTCGACGCCCTGCACGATCGCGTAGTTGTTGAACATCCCGCCCGAGGAAGCGCATACGCCCATGGCCAGAACCCATTTCGGCTCGGCCATCTGGTCATAGATCTGGCGCAGCACCGGCGCCATCTTCTGGCTGACCCGCCCTGCGACGATCATCAGATCGGCCTGCCGCGGCGTCGCCGAGAATCGCTCCATTCCGAACCGGGCGATGTCGAACCTCGGCCCGGCGGTCGCCATCATTTCGATCGCACAGCAAGCCAACCCAAACGTCGCCGGCCACAGTGAGTTTTTTCGGACGTAGCCTGCCACCTTCTCGACTGTCGACAGCAGGATCCCGCCGGGTAGCTGTTCTTCCAGTCCCACGCCCTTACCTCAATCCCATCTCGGCCATCAATCCCACGTCAGGCCCCCGCGGCGCCACACGTAGGCGTAGGCCACGAATACCGTGAGCATGAACACCAGCATCTCGACAAGAGCGAAGGTCCCCAGCGAGTCGTAGCTAACCGCCCAGGGGTAGAGGAACACGATTTCGATATCGAAGACGATGAACAACATTGCGGTCAGGTAGTACTTGATCGGGAAGCGCTGACTGGCGGCGGCGCCGGGGACTGCGGCCCCGGTTCTCGCGCCGGTATCGGTGGGCTCGATCCCGCACTCGTAGGCCGCCAGCTTTGACCGGTTGAAGCGGGATGGGCCGACCAAGCTCGCGATCACGACCGACACCACGGCAAAGGCTGCGGCGAGTGCCGCCAGCACCAGGATGGGTATGTAGACGTTCAACTCGCTCCATGATCCGTCGTACGGGCCGCCAGCACGGCGGCCAGGCGGTGGCTGGGCTGCCGTGACGGACCGGGCTTGTGGGCCGTCACAGTGACCTTCAACATAGTCGCGCGACGGCCGAAGCACATGGCCGGGGTCCAGGCGAGGATCGGTTAACGCACCCTGGCGAAATGTCAGCGATCGCTTAGAGGCGAGTCAAAGATGCGCATTTTGGCATTGCGGGAGGATTAGCGACGGGATTATATGAATGTCAGGCGAACCGGCCGACGGACGGAGCGATCGTTGTTACTCTCAGGTCTGGGGTTGGGTAGTCGCATCGCAATCGCGAGGTCAGTGGGGTGCCGGCAGCTGATCTGGAAGGACTGAGCTGTGAGTTTCTTTACGCTGCCACCGGAGATCAATTCTCTGAGAATGTTTATCGGAGCGGGCACTGCGCCGATGTTGCAGGCTGCGGCGGCTTGGGAGGGGCTTGCCGAAGAGTTGGGGACTGCGGCGAATTCGTTCGCCTCCGTGACGGCAGGGTTGGCCGGACAGGCGTGGCAGGGCGCGGCGGCTGCGGCGATGGCCGCGGCGGCGGCTCCCTATGCGGGGTGGCTTGCCGCGGCGGCGGCTCAGGCGGGCGGTGCGGCCGGGCAGGCACGTAGCGTGGCCAGCATTTTTGAGGCAGCCCAGGCGGCCACCATCCATCCAGGGGCGATAGATGCCAACCGCAACGCCTTCGTGCAGCTGGTGATGACGAATTTGTTCGGCCAGAACGCGGGGTTGATAGCGGCTGCCGAAAGCATCTACGAGGAGATGTGGGCCGCGGACGTGGCGGCTATGGCCGGGTACTACTCCGGGGCGTCGGCGGTGGCCCAGCAGTTGGTGCCATGGGCGGGTGTGCTCAAGGGCCTTCCCGGTCTTGGCGCTGGTCTTGCCGGCGGCGGCGTTGGTGGTGGTAGCACGGGCATCGCCGGTGGGGGCGACGGCAGCACAGGCAGCGGCACTGGTGGCGGTGCGGGTGACGGTAGTTCCGGGTCTGGTGGTGTGGGCACCGCTAACGTCGGCGGCGGCTACGTTGGCGGCAGCGTTGGCAGTGCAGCGGGGACTTACGGCGTCGACAGCGGCAGCGTTGGCGATCCAACCGTTGGTACTGCGAGCGCTACTGGCGCCACTAGCCCGACTATGGGGGCCGCCGCTACCGGCTCCTACGCGGGCTCGGTCAATCCCGCGGTCGGCTTCGTTCCGGCCGCGATGATAGCCGGCAGCGCGATGATGGCCGGCAGCAATAGCGCCGCAGCCGGTTTTACCAGCGACAAACCAGCGGTGGTTGGCGATCCGAAGCCGGGAACTGAAAATGCCGGCCCCGCTGCGCCGGCAGCGGAAGCACCGCCTGCTGAAACTCCAGAAGCCGAAACGTCCCTTCCGCAAATTGGTGTATTGCCAACAGCGGTGCCGGACGCTGCCGCGAAGGCGGCTCCGTCCTCGGTAACGGCCGCAACACAGGCAACCGGTTCTGGAATTCCGGAGTCGGCACTGCGGGCGGCTACACCGCAGGCCGAGGAAGCTGCGGAGAATTCGACGGAGGCAGCGCAAACAGTGGCGCCGTTAAGGCCGGATGCGGCCACCGGCGAATTGCGGCCTCGGGCGGCAGAAGAAGGCCCGCGCCTGCAGGTGCGAGGCGGCTGAACTAGCCGCTAGTGCGCGGGGGTGCGCAGCAGCCCAAGCACCGTCCGGCCCAACACGATGGGGTCGACCGGATGCGGCACCGCGGCCTCCGCTCGTGACCAACTGGCCAGCCAGGCATCGTCGGGACGTCCCGTGAGTACCAGGATCGGGGGGCACGCCTCAAGTTCATCCTTGAGCTGTTTGGCGATTCCCATGCCTCCGGTCGGCGTCGCCTCCCCGTCGAGGATGGCCAAGTCAATGCCACCCCCATCCATCTGCCGTGTCACCATCGGACCCGTCGCCACTTCGACGTAGCTCAACTCCGGCAAATCCGGGTGTAGCCGCTTGCCCAGTGCCCGCATTACCTGTTCGCGGGTTTGTACGTTGTCGCTGTAGACGAGGATTCGCAGGTCGTGATTGGAGTCGGGCACGCTGCAGATGGTACTGGCATCCACCTACAGCCAGGCGCGCGGCGGTTGTGCACGTGACATATAGGGGCCAGAGTGAATATATGACCGAACAGAAAACGATCGAGCAATGGCTTGAGGGCTGTGCTTTACAGCGGATTATGTTCCGCGACGGTCTGGTGCTGAATTTCGAGGATTACAACGAGCTTGTCATATCGGTACCGATAGTCCTGACCCTCCCGGTTATCGAAAGCGCGCCCGCGGAGGTGGTCGTTATCGATCCGAACGATCCAGCCGACCAGGAGCGTCCACTCTTCGATTTCGCCGGGGCTACGTGCACGGGTGTTGCCTGGACTGACACCGGAGATCTCCACCTCGACTTCTCCGACGGTCACCAAATCGACGTCCGCCCGGATGAGCACGTCACCGCGTGGGAGCTGTATGGCAAGTACCACGGATACGCAGCCTGCATGGCGCACGGCGAGCTGCGGGTGGTGCGGCATGACGTCGCCGAAACCAGCGGCGACGAGTGACCGAGCGACAGCTACCGCGGCGCCCGAACAAAGAGGGCGTCTGCAGCTACCGTCGCGGTTTCGGCGATCATGCCGAACCGGTTCCAGTCGACACCGAACGGGGATCGATCGACCTTAGCTGCTCCCGAGACCTGCACCGAGCCGTCATCGAGCTCGGTGACCGTCACCGGTAGGGGCACGGGTTCGGTATTGCCTTTGATGGTGAAGCTGGCCCGCAGGTCAGCCGCCCTGCCGGCGGTCGGGCGCAGGGCGGTGACGACGACGGCGATCTGTGGGAAGCGGTCAGCTTCGAAAAAGTCGGCGGAGAGCAGGTGCTTGTCGCGGCGCCGAATGCCGGTGCGCAACGACGCAACATTGATGTCGACTCGCCCGGTCACCTCGCCTTTCTCGGTGAGCTGACCGGTTCCGCTGAAATCGGTGAACCTGCCTTTGACGTTCAGCAGGCCCCACATGTTCTTGATCCTGAAGGTGATGGCCGAGCGATCTGGGACGAGATTCCACGCGCCGGCGGCGTCGGAGTCGCTGAGCAGGGTTTCCAGTGTCGTCATCGTCGCCTCATTGGGATTCGAGCAGGGGGGCGAGCCCGGCCGGGTCGAAATATTCGTCAATACGGTTGATCAGTCCATTTTCGTCCAGCTTGATCAGGATGCACACCCGAAGGGCGATCGACTGGGCGTCCTGGCCGGTCGCATGCAGCACGTGCTGCTGGACGAACCCGGTGCTGGCCTCCCCGGAGTCGAAGATCTGTCGGTCCAGAACCTCGTAGCGGCGCTCAGTGGTGGCCGAGATGAACCAATCAATCACCCGCAGCGCCCGGGCCTTGTCGTTGTCCCGGCGGGTGCCGACCCGCCACACGGCGATGTTGTCGTTCCACAGTCGATCCACCGCCGCCAGGTCGCCGTTCTCGATGGCCGTGAACAGCCGATTGGCCACCTCGACGATGGTCTTCGCGGTGGTAGCGGGCATGTGACTGGCTCCTATTCGCTGTCATATCCGGGGTGGGCAACAGCCAACCGATGTCGTACCAGTGCGCGCAGACACGCGATGACCTCGTCGGCGCTCCCGTCCAACTCGCCGGCCCGGATCGCGGCGGCGAGTGCGGCCTCGTCGGCGAAACCGAGCTCGGCCAGCGGGGCGCTGGACTCATCGGAGGCGAGCAATTCGCGCTCGACGATGCGTAGCGCGTTGGCCGCTACCCTCGCGTGGAAGTTGACCTGCCCGCTGGTTGCCTCGCGGACATCGTTCTCGAGGAATTCGGCGACGGCCGCCACCAGTTCGGCCGCGGTCGGGCGGCCATAGGCTGCTGTCATGGCGTGCCTTCCTGAAGCAGGTTGAGCAGGTCCCACTCGTTCTCGCATACCCGGCGGCCGATCGTCGCCAACTCCACCGAACGAACCTGTCCGCTCAAGTGGCGCTCGGCCTGGTACCGGCAGATGATTCCCCAGCGCAGCGTGGCCAGCACTAGCCACCAGCGAAACGCCTGGCGATCGACGCCTACCCCGCTGGCCTCTTCGTAGGCCCGCAGAAAGCTGTCGATGCTGCCTAGGCCGCCGGCACCGCGGCTGGCGGGCGCACCGAACCTCCAGGCGCGCACGCAGAACCACGCCAGGTCCTCGTAGGCTTCGCCGATGTGTACCAGCTCCCAATCCAGAACGGCGGCAAGGTCGGATCCGTCGACGATCAGGTTTCCCATTCGGTAATCCCCGTGCACCAGAACTGCGGGTGACGACTGGGATGTTCGAGGCCGGTGGGCCGCGAGCCAGCGGAAGGCCCATTCGAAGGTGGCGGTGGTGTCGCCCATCGCGTCGAGCCGCTCGCGCGACTGCGTCACTGCGTCTTCGCGAGGCAGGCTGGGGTCACTCGAATCGGCCTGGTGAATGGCTGCAATCGCCTGAGCGCATTGCCGAAGCAGCCGCGCCCGGCCCGCTTCGTCGAGTTGCCGGTGGATGCGTCGGACGATGGTCTCGCCCTTGATCTCTTCGCTTATCAGAAACGGATTACCCAGTGCTGCAGGGGAATCGGTGGCTGTCAGGACGTAAGGGACGGGAGCCCCGGCCGCAGCGGCTGCGGTCTGGACCCGGGCTTCCAGTTCCATCCCGGAGTGCACGTCATCGGGCGGCCCGATACGCAGGACCAAAGGCCTGGATCCGGCGCTTGTTACGGCGTCGAATGCCCACGTACTGCGGCTGGCTCCGCCGCTGAGCGCGCGCAGGTTCTCGACGGCCACCTCGCCGAGTACCGGCCGCAGTACCGACGGCAAGCTCTCCTGCAGCCTCACTTTTTGCCAAACTTGAACAGCCGCTGCGCCACTCGGCGAATCTGAATTTCCTCGGCGCCCTCGGTGATTCGGTAACGACGGTGATGGCGGTAGATGTGTTCGAACGGCTCGTGACGGCTGTAGCCGACGCCGCCGAACACTTGCATGGCGCGGTCGGCCGCCTCGCACACCAACCGGTTGGCGCGGTAGTTGGCCATCGAGACCTTGTCGGACACTTCCATGTGGTGGTTGCGGTCCAGGTGTTCGGCGGCGTAGTACACCAGCAGCCGCACCATTTGCGCCTCGGTCTGCAGCTCGACCAGTGGCCACTGTACGGCCTGGTTCACCGACAGCGGCTTGCCGAAGACCGTACGTGCGCTGGCGTAGGCGACGGCGCGGTCGATGCAGTACTGTGCGGCGCCCAAGCTGCTGGCGGCCTGGCGAATCCTGTTCTCGTGCAAGAAGGTCTGGCCGACCTCGAGGCCACGGTCAACCTCGCCGAGCACCGCGTCGTCGGGCACCCGAACGTTGTTGAGCTCGACCTCGCCGTGGTCGGTCGGCATGTTGAACGTCCACCAGTAGTACGGCACGTCGAAGCCGGGAGTGTCGGTCGGGACTAGGAACGCGGTGATGCCCTGGGCCTGGCCCGGCTCACCCGAGGTGCGGGCGAACACCAGGTCGTGCGTGGCGCGATGCACGCCGGTGTTGAATCGCTTGGCGCCGTTGATGACCCAGCCGTCGCCATCTTTCTCGGCGCGGGTCTGCAGCCAGGTGGCGTCCGATCCGTGGTTGGGCTCGGTCAGCCCGAACGCCATGGATCGCTCGCCACTGATGAGCGCCTCGGTCCATTCCCGCTTCTGGGCGTCGGTGCCGAACCGGTCCATCATGATGACCTGGGGGAAGTTGCCGACGATCGACGACTCGTTTTGCAGGTCGTTGTGCAGGCCGAGTCCTTTGTGCGCCAAATGCTCCCGGATGACGGCCATGTCGATGTTGGTGCCGTCGCGGCCGCCGAACTGTGCCGGCAGACCATAACGCAGCCAGCCCGCCTTATCGGCGCGCCTGCGCATTTCGTCCAGCAGGTCCTCCCACTCGCGCCGTGGTATGCCGCCGTTGTCCCAGTCGGTGCGGGCATGTTCTCGGCGATGGTCGAAGTACTGAATATGTTGGCGCTCGAGCGGTTTGATCTCGATCTCGATGAACTCGTCCATCTCGGCGAGCAGGCCCGGAAGGTGTTGTGGGAGAGAGAAGTCCATGATGATCTCCTTACGCGCCGTACGGCGACTTCAGTTTCTGATCCGGTCTCCCGCACGTAACAGAGCGCTCGGCAAGTCATGTCCGACAACTGATTTCGCCACGCCAGCCGCGGCGACGGCGGCGTGCAGGTCGACGTCGACATCGAAACCGCTGTCGGTCAACAGGTACACCAGATCCTCGGTAGCGATATTTCCGGTGGCCCCCGGTGCGAATGGACAACCACCGAGCCCGCCGACCGACGCGTCCAGCCGAGTGACGCCCGAGTTGACGGCCGCATAGGCGCTGGCCAGTCCGGCGCCGCGGGTGTTGTGGAAGTGTCCGCCCAGCGGAAGGTCGCCGATCATCGAACGTAGCTGTGCGATCAGTGAAGTCACCCGTCCAGGGGTGGCGGTGCCGATCGTGTCGGCGATCGAGAAGCGATCGACGCCTTGGTCGCGCGCCGCCGCGGCGATGTCGAGGACCCGCCGCGGCGGGGTAGGCCCTTCGAAGGGGGAGTCCCATGCGGTTGCGACGATGACCTCGACGGAGACGTCGCTGTTATGCGCAATGGTGACGATGTCGCCGATCTGAGCGGTGGCTTCGGCACTGGTCCGTCCGACGTTGGCGGTGCTGAATGAGTCGTCGGCCGCCACGACGTATTCGATAGCGCGTAGTCCGGCGGCGATGGCCCGCTTGGCGCCGTTGGGACTGGCTACCAGCGCGGAGAATTCGATGTCGGGGTAGTTGTGCAGTTCGGCCGCGAGCTCAGCGGCGTCGGCCATCGACGGCACCTTCGACGGGGACACGAACGCCGTCGCCTCCACCTCGCGCACACCGGTGGCCGCAACCGCGGCGAGCAGTTCGAGCTTGGCCGACAACGGAATTGGCTTCTCGATCTGCAGGCCGTCGCGTAGCGAAACCTCGCGGATGTCGATGTGCGTCAGTTAAATCACCGCCTCAGCTCGCAATTCGGTAAGCTCGGCGGCGGTCTTGCCCAGCAGCCCGACATAGACATCGTCGTTGTGTTGTCCCGGATGCGCGGGCCCGGCGTGGCGGACACTGCCCGGTGATTCGGAAAGCACCGGCACCACCCCGGGGCCCAACACGTTACGCTCGATGCGTTCGTCATAGTGATCGACCAACATTCCGCGGGCCCGCAGCTGAGGATCCATGACGACGTCGGCGACCGTGTTGATTGGCCCGGCGATCACGCCGGCGGCGCTGAGCGTTTCGATGATGTCGCCGGGTTTGCGTTGCGCGGCCCAGTCGCCAATGATCTCGTCGAGCTCATCCTGGTTGCGGCCGCGTGCGCGGTGGTTGGCGAATCGCTCGTCGGTGGCCAGCTCTGGGCGGCCCATCGCTTGACACAGGCGGGCAAAGACGCTGTCCTGGTTGGCTGCGATCACCACCCAGTGGCCGTCGGCACTGCGGTAGATGTTGGAGGGCGCGATGCCCTCCAACCGGGTGCCGGACGGGCCGCGCACCACGCCGGCGACGTCGTAGTCCGGGATCGTGGAGTCCTGGACCGCCAAGCAGGCTTCAGTGAGCGCCACGTCAACCACCTGGCCTTGCCCGGTGATCCCGCGGCGGTACAGCGCGGCCAGAGCGCCCTGGGCGGCGAACATGCCCGCGAGGCTGTCGCCCAGCGATACCGAAAGTCGGGGCGGCGGCCCGCCGGGGAATCCGTTGAGGTGGCGTAGGCCGCTGGCGGCCTCGGCCATGGAGGCGTAACCGGCCTTGTGGGATTCGGGTCCGTTTTGCCCGTAGCCGGACACCCGAACCAGGACGATGCCTGGATTGCGGTCCCGAAGCTCGTCGTAACCGAGGTTCCATTTCTCCAGAGTGCCCGGGCGGAAGTTCTCCACCACTATGTCGGATTTGGCGACGAGTTCAAGGAACAGCTCCCGACCACGCGGCCTGCGAAGGTCGAGCGTGACGGCCTTCTTGTTGCGGGCGTGCACCGTCCAGAAGAAGTGGTGTCCGTCGACTTTGGCCTGGCCCCAGGTGCGCAGCGGGTCCGGAGCGCCAGGCGGTTCGATCTTGATGACCTCGGCGCCCATATCTCCGAGCAGCCGGCCGGCGAACGGACCGGCGATCAAGGTGCCGAGTTCGAGCACCCGGATGCCGTCGAGCGGCCCGGTGGCTGCTATGCGCCGCTCTCCCCCGCAAGCGGGAGGTGCCCCCACCTCATCGCTTCTCGCGAAGTTCTCGCGGGCCATCATGATGGCCGTTCGCCCGGTGAAGCCGCCGCGGCCCAGCTGGTCGTCCTCGACGCCCTCGTGATGGTCATTCTCGCGTGTCGCTGCATTTTCGCAGGTGGACAAAGGATTCCATGGCTAGCTCCCGGGGATCTTTGCCAAACTAAAAGTGACATTACTTTGCTTCTCGACGGGCGCAACAGCCGTCGCTCAGACTCAAGCCACGCACACGCTTCGCGGCGTGTCTTGTGTGTGGTGTTAGTGTCGCGGACACTTGCGGGGCTAATCGCGAACGCGCAGGACGACTTTCCCTTTGGCGCTGCGATTCTCCAGCGATGCGATCGCGGCGGCCGCCTCCTCGAGCGGGTAGACCACCGGCTCGGGCGGGGACAGCTTGCCCGAGGCGAGCAGCTGCTCCAGCGCGGCCCACTGTTCGGTCAGCGCGCCGGGGGGGGTCCCGGCCCAGGCGCCCCAGCCGACACCGACCACGTCAATGTTGTTGAGCAGCAGCCGGTTTACCTTCACGGTTGGTATGTCACCGCCGGTGAAGCCGATGACGAGCAAGCGTCCCCCCGGGGCGAGCGAGCGGAGCGAGTCGGTGAACCGGTCACCGCCCACGGGGTCGACCACTATGTCGACGCCGCGGCCGCCGGTCAGCTCCTTGGCCGCGTCCTTGAAACCCTCGGCCAGCACCACATCGGTTGCCCCAGCAGCGGTTGCGATTTGGGCTTTCTCCTCGGTGCTGACCACCGCAATGACGCGGGACGCCCCGAGCACCGACGCCAGTCGCAGCGCAGATGTGCCGATCCCACCGGCTGCGCCGTGCACCAGCACCGTCTCGCCCGTTTGCAATCGGCCACGCACGCTCAGCGCGAAATACACGGTCAGGTCGTTGAACAGTACGCCAGCACCCGATTCGAAGCTGACGTTGTCCGGCAGCTTGAACACCCGGTCGCGTGGCAGCACCGCGATTTCAGCCATGCCGCCGGTGAGCATGGTCAGGCCGACAACACGGTCGCCAGGCCGCACCCGCGCAGCATCGGGTGCCGAACGGACCACGCCGGCGATTTCGGCCCCGAGCACGAACGGCGGTTCCGGTCGGTACTGGTACAGGCCGCGGGGGAGCAGCGCATCGGGGAACGCCACCCCGGCGGCGGGCACCCCGACGACGACGCCATCGCGGGCGGGGTCATCGACCTCTGCCACCTCAACCGCGTCGGGACCATCCAGTCGAGTCACCCGTGCTGCGCGCATGGCGAACAGCGTACTTCCGGTTCAGAATCCGCCGGCGACCCGCACCACAGCCCGGCCGGTGAACGCCCCGGCACGTACCTGGTCGAGCACACCGACAACGTCTTTGACATCGACCTCGGTGGTGATCTGGCCCAGATGACGCGGCCGCAACGAATCGCCGAGCCGCGCCCACAGTTCGCGTCGCGGACCTATGGGTAGCTGTACGGAATCGATGCCCAGCAATGCGACGCCGCGCAGGATGAACGGCATCACCGTGGTGTGTAGGCCCGCGCCACCGGTGAGCCCACTCGCGGCCACCGCGCCGCGGTAGTCGACGGCGCTGAGCACATCCGCCAACGTCGCGCCGCCCACACAGTCCACCGCTGCCGCCCAGCGCGCCTTGGCCAGTGGCCGCGGTTGGGCGTCGGGATCGGCGGGCAGCCGGCCGATAACTTCCACGGCGCCAAGGGCTTTCAGTAGTTCAACGGCGCTCTTTTTGCCGGTCGAGGCCACCACTTGATAGCCGGCACCTGCCAATAGATCCACGCTGACCGAGCCGACGCCGCCGGAGGCGCCGGTGACGACGATGGGTCCAGCGTCGGCCTTAATGCCCCAGTCGATGAGCGCCTGCACGCTCATGGCGGCGGTGAAGCCCGCGGTACCGATCGCGGCGCCGTCATGCGGACTTATGGCGCCCAGCGCCACCAACTGATCGGCCGGCAGCCGCGCATATTCGGCGTAGCCGCCGTGGTGGCCGGTGCCGATTTCGTAACCGTGGGCGAGGACGCTGTCTCCGACCGCGAAGTCCGGTGACCGGGACTCGACGACTTGGCCGGTCAGGTCGATGCCCGGCACCAGCCCTGTTGGGGGGTAGTTGCGCACCACGCCGCCGCCCGGGGTCAGCGCCAGCGCGTCCTTGAAGTTGACGCTGGAATACAGCACCTGGATCGTCACCTCACCGGGCGGCAGGTCGGACTCGGTGAGTGTCTCGACCGATGCTGATATCCGGTCGCCGTCCTGGCGCGCCACCAGCGCTTGAAATGTGTCCATGGCCTCGACGCTAGCCTCACAAGATGGATTCCTTTACGTTTGGCCCACTTGGGCGCTTTTCGGTTGCCCGCATCGGCTTCGGCGCGATGCAACTGCCGGGCCCGGGCGTGTTGGGTCCGCCGCGGGATCGCGAAGCGGCGCTGGCCGTGCTGCGGCGGGCGGTCGAGCTCGGCGTCAATCACATCGACACCGCACAGTTCTACGGGCCGGATGTCGCGAACGAACTGATCCGGGAGGCGCTGTATCCGTATCCGGAGAACCTGGCGCTGGTGAGCAAGGTGGGCGCGCGCCGCGATGAGGCCGGCGCCTGGCTGCCGCTCCCAGATCCCGGCGACCTGCGCCGGGATCTGGAAGCCAACCTCCGCACCCTCGGCGTCGACCGGTTGGCGGTGGTCAACCTACGACTGATGGGTGGCGAGGGGCCGGACCAGCTGTTCGACGACCAGCTTTCGACGATGATCGCGGCCCGCGATGAAGGGCTGATCGGCGGCATCGGGCTCAGTGAAATCACCCGCGAACATCTGCTGCACGCGTTGCAGCGCACGGAAATCGCTTGCGTGCAAAACGCTTTCAACCTAGTCCACCGAACATCGACTCCGGTGTTGGAAGAATGCACCGCGCGCGGCATTGCGTTCGTGCCGTTCTTCCCACTGGGATCGGCATTCGCGCCATCGAACCCGGTATTGGGAAACGACGTGGTCCAGCGGGCGGCCGCGCAATTGGGCCGGACTCCG
This sequence comes from Mycobacterium simulans, assembly GCF_900232995.1. Taxonomy (GTDB): domain Bacteria; phylum Actinomycetota; class Actinomycetes; order Mycobacteriales; family Mycobacteriaceae; genus Mycobacterium; species Mycobacterium simulans. Next base: position 609,704 of record NZ_OCVX01000005.1, on the reverse strand, counting down.
GCTCAGATCGCGTTGGCGTGGACGCTGAATGTGGCACCCAATGTGCTGCTGATCCCGGGCACCTCGTCGGTGCGGCACCTGGAGGAGAATCTCGCCGTCGCGGACATCGAGCTCGACGATGACACCCGCGAGCGGCTCAATGCAGTCGCTGGCTGATGCTTGTCCGCTCGGCGAGTGCCGATGATGCCGCCGGCTGGTGCTCGAGGTGGACGGCTTTGTCGCCGGTTCCGGCGAGCCCGAGATCGCTACGTCGGCGGCGGATGGTTGCGCTTTAGCAAGTCGCAACCTACGATGGCGTAACCATACGCTTGCATAGCGCAATAGTTGCATATAGCAACGCTGGCGAGGAGTGCTCGCCCCCTTATCGAACGAAGCGAGTTCAGGATGAATGACATTGAGCGCAGCTTTCACGCGGGTGCGACGGTGAACGGGCTGTATGGCCTATACGTCCGCATGATGCGGTGGCTGGGCCACTATCGCTGGTTCTCGCTGTATGTGAAGCACATTGGTTCGAAGTTCGACCGGGCGCTGCTGCGAGTGACTCGGGGCCGGCTATCGGCGCTGGGCCGCGCAATGCCCACGATGCTGCTCACCACTACCGGCAACAAGACCGGCAAAAAGCGGACGGTTCCGGTGTTCTACGTGCTCGACGGCAAGAACGTGGTCGCCGTTTGCGAGAACTTCGGATTGGAAGCCGCCAGCAGCTGGCCCAAGAATCTGCGCTCTGACCCCAGGGCGCGCATCGAGATCGAGGGAACCGCCGCAAGCTATATCGCCCGGTCTGCGACACAGGAAGAGATCGACCGCAACATGCCGAGCTTGATCGCTATGTGGCCGGCGCATGACACCTACCTAAAACGCGGGGGTGCGCGCTACGTCTTTGTCTTCGAGCCGGTGGACGTCACGACTCCCATGGAGGCGACTGTAGCGACTGCCTGAGCCGCTGCGTTTGATCTCCCACTGCGCGGGCTAGCCAGCTAACGTCACGCCACGCAGCCATCCATTAACTGGACGTGCCGATCTTTCGCAAGTGCCGGCCCGATTGCGTCTGGCCGGCGAAATTCCGTGGCAACACTCGACCGCGGATTATATTGCGGGACAATCAAATTACTGGGCCGCCGTAGCTGTGGTGGTTGCTGAGGTGCGCGCGATCGTCAGCTCGTCTGATCCAACGGGTCGTCAGGAATTTGTCCCCGGCGATAATGCCTCTTGCGTTCTAGCTACCCACGGCCTAATATAAACAATCGAATGATTACATAAGCAACAGTTGCGCATCGCAACGGATGCATATGACAACGCGTGCAGCGCAGCAACATGTCTTGGCGCGCGGGGTGGTTGACATCCCCCGGTGCTAGTAGTCAGTCCCCGGTGGCCCGGTGGCGTCCAGCGTCGAAAGCCTTGTGCCAAAACAATTATCGTAGGAGTGTCGGCAGTGAGTCGTATCGCAATTGTGGGGATCGGGTGCCGGTACGCCGGCGGGATCGATTCCGCGGAGTCGTTCTGGGACTTTGTGGTGCGCAAGGGCGACGGTGTGGTGGACATACCGGCGGAGCGTTGGGACTATCGGCGTTACTACGACCCGGACAAGCGCGCCGCCGAACGGATGTACACCAAGCGAGCCGCATTCCTGGAATGCGATCCGTGGCAGTTCGATTCGGACTTCTTCGGCATCTCGCCGCGCGAAGGAACGACCCTGGATCCACAGCAACGACTGATCATGGAGGTCGCGTGGGAAGCACTCGACGACGCCGGCGTGGCAGGCCAGGTATCGGGCCAGGCGGTCGGTGTTTATGTCGGCGCATTTACCACCGATCACGTGATCAACGCGGTTTCGGGTTCGGCCCTGGCCCACGTCAATATGCACTCGGCGGCTAGCGCCTCGTTCACCATGCTGTCGAATCGACTGGCGTATGCGCTAAACCTGAAGGGGCCCGCGCTCACCGTCGACACCGCGTGCTCGTCGTCGCTGGTGGCGTTTCATCTTGCATGCCAAGGGATTTCCAATGGTGATTGCGACATGGCACTGGTCGGCGGGGTCAACATGATGCTGCAGCCGGAAACGTTCGTCACGATGTGCAAGGGCGGATTCCTGGCTACTGACGGACGTTGCAAGTCGTTTTCGGCATCCGCCGACGGCTATGGCCGGGGCGAAGGAGCCGGGATGGTCTTGCTCCGCAAGCTCGACGACGCCGTGCGCGATGGGGATCGGATCTACGCGGTCGTGGAAGCCACCGGTTCCAATCAGGACGGCCGAACGACCGCGATCACCGTTCCCAGCTTGGATTCCCAAGAGGCACTGGCGCGTTCGGTGTGCGAACGCTCCGGCATCGCCCCACATCGGGTCACCTACGTGGAGGCGCATGGCACCGGAACGCCGGTCGGTGATCCGGTGGAGTTGCGTGCGCTCGGACGGGTATACGGCGCCGTTGAAGGGCGCAACGAACGCCTTCCGGTGGGGTCGGTGAAGTCGACCTTGGGGCACACCGAGGCGGCCGCCGGCGTCGCCAGCGTGATCAAGGGCGCGCTAGCCGTCTACCATCGAACGCTGCCGCCACAAGGCTGGTTCGAGGATCCCAATCCCGACATTCCGTTCGAGGATCTGCGGATCGCGGTTCAGCTCGAGGCGGAGAAGGTTGGTGCCGACGTCGAGCGGATGACGGTCGCAATCAATGGTTTTGGCTACGGCGGCACCAATGCACATGCAATTCTCACCGAACCACAGAGCTCATCAGCCTCGCAGACGCCGCTTCCCCTGGCGTCGAGTCGCCCCGACATAAACGTGTTTCCGCTTTCGGCGCGTAGCGAGGCCGCAGCACGTGCACTGGCCGGTACGTACGCCGAGCTGCTGGAATCAACGACGGATCTTGACCACTTCCTCAAGGCGGCATGGACGCGCCGGGCGCACCACCGCCATCGAGCCGGACTCGCGTTCTCTGATGCCGAGGATCTCGCCGAGGGGCTGCGCAAGATCTCGTCCGGCGCTGCCCCCGTCGGATCGGTGGTGGGCCGCTCTGCCGGTTCGGTGTTCGTGTTCTCCGGTATGGGGCCGCAATGGTGGGCGATGGGCCGCGACCTGCTTAACGCCGGTGGCGCGATCGCATCGGAAGCGGCTCGCATTGACGAGGTGTTCACAGGTATCGCGGGCTGGTCCATCATCGAAGAACTGCTGCGCCCCGAGGACGAGTCACAGATTGCTTCAACAGCGATCGCGCAGCCGGCGAACTTCCTTGTCCAGGTCGCACTCACGCATGAACTGGCCACGTTCGGAATCACGCCGAGCGTTGTGGTCGGGCACAGCGTCGGTGAGGTCTCCGCGGCTTATGTAGCCGGGATGCTGTCATTGGAGGACGCGCTCCGGGTTTCCCATCATCGCGGGAGGCTGCAGGCCACTACGGCCGGGACCGGCGGCATGCTCGCAATGGGGTTGCCGGTCGATGAGGTCCGACCGCTGCTGCACGAATACACCGAAGTCGACGTGGCGGCAATCAACAGCCCGTCATCGGTGACGGTTGCCGGCGATCCGCGTGACTTGGAAAGCCTCTCCGAGAGCTTAAGTGACCGTGGCATTTTCACTCGGATGCTGCGGGTGGAAGTGCCCTACCACAGCCGCCGCATGGACCCAATCCTCGACGAACTGCGGGCCGTGCTCGCGGACATCGCACCGCAACAACCGAGCGTCCCCCTGTACTCCTCGGTTACCAGCGAAGCCGCCACCAACTGGGATGCCGACTACTGGTGCGACAACGTACGCCAACCTGTGCGATTCGCCGATGCGGTCAAGACACTGATCCGTGCCGGACACCGCATCTTTGTTGAGGTCGGCCCACACCCCGTCCTGTCAGCGAACATTCGCGAAATCTTGCTGGCAGAAGGCGAATCGGGCACCACGGTTTCAACCCTGGATCGTAACCGCCCGGACGCTGAAAGCATCCGGCAAACGATCGCCGGACTTTACGTGGCCGGGCATCTGGATCCAGCCGACCTGTTCACGAAACCCGCAGCGCATTACCATCTTCCGCACTACCCCTGGCAGCGACAACTCTTGCACCAAGAGCTACCCGAACACGTGCAAGCCAAGTACGGCACGCCCGACGGTTACTCGATGCTCGGCGATCCAGACCTCTATGACCGGCTCGCCTGGGAACTGCGAGTAAGTGGGCAATCGCTGCCGTGGCTCGCGGATCACGTTGTCAATCGCGCCTGCTTGATTCCTGGCGCAGCGTATCTAGATGCCGCCCTGAGCGCCGCCGCAGCGCGCACCGGAGCCAACACCGTGACGGCCGAAGATGTGCGGTTCGTCGCGCCGTTAATTGTCGACCCGGCAGACGGCACCATACTGCGCACCGAGTTCGATGAACCGAGTCGCCGGTTCACCATTCGCTCTCGCGCCGCCGCCAACACCGCGTGGACGGTCCACGCCACCGGCCGCCTGGTTGACGGAACTTACCTGGTCACAAAACATTCCGTCCCCGACACCCGCGACATGACGGAGATCGCTCCGGCGGCGCTGTACGCGGTTCTGGGTACTCGAGGACTGACCACCGGCCCGAACTTTCAGCGCATCCGGTCGCTACACGCCAGCGCCATCGAGGCGGTCGCCACCGTAGACGCAAGGCCAGAGTCCGACGTGACAAGGCACTTGGCTCATCCCTGCGTCATTGATGCTGCGTTGCAAACCGTGGCTCCACTCATTGACCAAGCCGTTGGTCGCACTTACGGAACCGTGGTGCCGATCGCGGTCGATGCGATCCGTGCCTTCGCCCCATTCACCGATGACGTGACCGTGATCGCCCGCCGGCACGTCACCGAACCGATGTGCGCCGACATCGTGATCCTCGACACCGAACAACGCGCATGCATGCAGATTGTCGGCGTTCGATTCGGCTCCATCACTCCCGGACGTGGGGCGCTGGACCACATGGATCCGCTCTTCTACGAAGAGGTTTGGGATCTACGTGATCCGCTCAGCCTCGATGCGCTGGTGCCCGCTGAGCAGACCGCGACGTTGGTGGTGGCAGTTGGGGACGGGCCGCACGCGCGGGCCCAGGAACTGTGCGACAACCTGCCGCACGCCACCTACCACGAGTGGACTGCCGGGGTGGGCCTTGAGGCAGATGCCGAAGCCCAACTCATGCAACAGCTCTGGGACGTGTCACGGGATCGTCCGCGACTTCATGTCTGTGTCGTTGCGGGGCATATCACCGACGACACCGGCGCGCTGTGGGCGCTGCAACGGATCGCCATCACCACCGAGAGGTTTCTCGACGAGCAGGCTGGCGCGGGATCCGAGGAGAAGTCGGTGTTCGGCGACGGTTCGGTTGGCGACGACTCCTTCTATGTCAGCCTGGTCACCGAACGAGCGTTTGCCCACCATACCGATGTTTCGGTGCCCAACCCCAGTCATGCCGGCCTGGCCGGAGCACGGCGCGTCATGGTCGGCGAGCAGCCACGGTTGCGTTGGCGTCTGATTGACGTCGACCCGGACACCAACATGGCCGACCTTGTTTCGGAATTGCTGGTGCCCGGCGCATTCAGCAACGACATGGCTGATGAAGTGCTGTTGCGCAGCGGTTTACGGTTCACTCCCGTCATTATGCGTACGTTGTCGCAGCGGCTCGGCGAGATGGCCAAGATCGAGCCGCTCCACGACCCGGAAGCAAACTTCACTGTCGAGGTTCCAAAGTCGCGAATCATGTCAGAACTCGGTTGGCGGCGCTGCCCGCGGCGGTCGCCGGGCCGCGGTCAAGTGGAGCTGCGCATGCAGGTCGTCGGCTTGAACTATAAGGACGCTATCAAGGTGCTCGGCCTTCTGGGTGAACGAGAGTTGGCGCCAACACATTTCGGCACGGAGTTGGGTATGGAAGGCGTCGGGGTGGTGACCCGCGTCGGACCCGACGTCAGCGAGCCTCAGGTTGGAGACGTTGTCATTACCGCAGCCAAGGGCATGCTGACCCGGTATCACCTCGCCGAGGCGGCGTTGTGCGGGAAGCTATTGCCGGCTTCGGGGCACGGCGGCATCCGTCCCGAGCACTGCACCAGCATCACCGCGTTTCTCACTGCCGAGCGTTCGCTGCTGACCTTGGCGCGATTGCAGCCGGGTGAGACGGTGCTGATTCATGGTGCTGCCGGCGGCGTGGGATCGGCTGCGATTCAGGTCGCCAAGGCGCGCGGCGCAGCGGTTATCGGTACCGCCCGAACGGATGAACGCCGTGCCTATGCGCTGGCCGCCGGCGCTGACCATGTGATCGATTCACGTTCGCTGAATTTCGTCGAGGACGTGTACGAGATCACCAACGGCCACGGCGCCGACGTGATCATCAGCAGCGCGCCAGGGGAGATCCTGCGCCACAACTTCGATGCGGTCGCCGAGTTCGGCCGCATCGTGGAGGTCGGCAAGGCCGACATCTACCAAGGTGGCACTTTGGATTTGGCGGCGTTCGACAAGAACGTCGGCTACTTCTCGATCGACATGGACCGAATGCTGGCTCACGACTCGGCGGGCTTCGTGGAGCTGATCACCAGCATCTGCGAAAAGTTCAGCAACGGCACCTACCAGCCGCTGTCGGTGGAGGTTTTCGGCACCGCGGACCTAGCGCGGGCATGCGAGGAGGTATTCCGCTCGGACCGGACCGGTCGCGTTGCGGTTCGGCTCAACGACGTCGCGCCAGCGGTGCGGCCCAGTTGGCAGGAGGTCGTCACCGACCCCGAAGCCGCCTACATGATTACCGGCGGATACGGCGGATTCGGACTGGCGACCGGACGGTGGCTGGTCCGGCGGGGCGCCCGACACCTAATCCTGGTCGGCAGGAGCGGCGCGACAACAGAGATAGCGAAAAAGCAACTGGCGCAGTGGCGGACGGTGGGGATCGAGGTCACCGAGGAATTGCTCGACGTGACCGACGCCGACGCGGTGAAGGCGCTGGTGCGCCGCAGCCACCGCGCCGAGCGCCCGTTGCGTGGCATTTTCCATACCGCGGGTGCCGTTGCCGATCAGCGGGTCGCTGATCTGGAACTGGAAAGCCTCAAGCGTGTCTACGACGCCAAGGTCCAGGGCGCTCGTGCGCTGTGGGCTGCCGTCGCCGACGCTGGGATCACACTTGACCAGTTCGCGTTCTACTCCTCTGGCGGTTCGATGTTGGGCACCATGGGGCAGTTCAGTTACACGGCCGCCAATCTCGCGTTGCAGTGTCTTACCGAAGAGATCGTTCGCCAAGGGCAGTCCGCGATCTGCATCGGCTGGGGCCACATGTCGGGTTTGGCGGGCGGTATGGCCTCCGACGAGACGGCCGCGCGGTATCTCAATGCCGCCGGCTTTGATCCGATCGACATGGACGACGGTCCAATCTATTTGGAAGCGGCGATGCGATTGGGCATCACGCAAGCGGCGATCATCCCGATCAACTGGTCCAAGGTGAACGCCACGGTAGGCCACTTACGGAACCTGCTACGCACCGCCGCGCTCGTTTCCGCCGCGGCCGACGCGAATTCGACCGGGGAACGCCTGCGCGCCAACCTGGCCGCGCTCGACGAGGGCAAGCGCGGCGAGGTGGTGGCGTACATGCTCGCGGAACAGCTTGCCGCCGTCATGGGTGTATCGGCCGAGTCGATCGAGATCGACATCCCGGTAACCGAACTCGGCCTGGACTCACTTATGGCCGTGGAGTTCGGTGCCCGCGCCAGTCAAGCGCTTGGTGTGCATCTGGCCACGCTGCAAATGGGACGCACCTTCGACCTTCGGCAGGCGGGATCGCACATCGCCGAAGTAATCACCACGGGAACAGGAGTCGTAGCAGCATGACCGCAGGTCTGACAAGCAATTCCGCGCGCGACATCGCGCGCAGTTTGCTCGCCAACTCGGACGGCGCCGACACGACGGCGTCGGCGGCAGAGGTGACCCCGGCCGTCAAGGCACCGCCCGCAGTTGGCAAGCCGCGACGCGACACGGGCCGACAGTTCGGCGATCAGACTGGTGTCGTTGCCGCCCGCGAGCGCGCGGCGCGCGCGCTGACGATGGGCGAGCTGACCGGGATGCCGAATCCGTTGTTCATCCCGAGGCAAGGGCCCAACACCTCCGTCATCGAAGGTCCCTACGGGGCCACGACCAATTTCTCCAACTACAACTACCTTGGCATGGCTCACCATCCGAAAGTCATTAAGGCAGTTCAGGATGCGGTAGGCCAGTACGGCGCCTCGGCTTCGGCCAGCCGCATCACGTCCGGGGAGATCGAGATCTACCCTCGACTGGAACGCAGGCTGGCTGAAATCTATGACGTGGAATCGGCCATCATCGCCACGAGTGGATACCTCACGAATTCCGGAGTTATCGGATTCCTCCTCGGCGAACGCGACGCCGTCGTGGCCGATGCGCTCATCCACTCGAGCGTGGTCACCGGTGCACGGTGGGCGGGTGCGCGCAGCATGACGTTCCGCCACAACGACCCGGAGTCCTTACGGGGTGTGCTGCGCATGTCGCGCGAGCGTTTCGACCGAGTACTCGTCGTCATCGAGGGCCACTACAGCATGGACGGCGACGTCGGGAGGCTTCCCGAGATCGCAGCAGTTGCACGTGAATTCGACTGTGCGGTAATGGTGGATGAGGCGCACTCGATAGGGGTATTTGGCGCCCACGGGCACGGCGTACGCGAACACTTTGGACTGCCCGGCGACGCCGTGGACATCTGGATGGGCTGCCTGTCCAAGGCGTTGGGCAGTTGCGGCGGGGTCATTGCCGGGAGTGCCGAGATCGTTCAAGCCCCGCACACCTCGCCTGTGGCCACCCCTACCGTCGGACCGCCACCGAGTGCCGCAGCAGCCGCACTTGCGGCACTTGAGGTACTTGAGAGCGAGCCTCAGCGGGTTTCGCAGCTGTGGCACAACGCCAAGCTATTCACAGCCGCACTGCGCGAGCGCAATCTCAACCTGGGGTTCTCAGAGGGCACACCGATCGTACCGGTGTTGGTGCCGGGCGAGATTCAAGTGTTGTACGCGTCTTCGCTGCTGCTGCAACGCGGCGTCTACGTCGGCCCGGTGGCAGCTCCGGGTGTCGGCCCGGGCCAGGAACGGCTGCGCTTCTTCGTCACAAGCGAGCACAGCCAGGAGCAATTGGTAACAACAGCCGACCTGGTCGCGGAGGTGGTTGCATTAGCCACCGACGTCGGTGCCGCTCTCACGATGTGAGCCGCGAGCATGGCCAATGCCTTCACCGCGCTCGCACGATATAGCCATCGCTACGCCCTATGGGTCATCGTCGCCTGGGTTCTGGTTGCCGGGGTGGCGAACACCTTTGTCCCGCAACTGGAACGCGTGGTCGCCGCCCACGAGCGGCCACTGCTGCCTGCCGATGCTGCGAGTTCGCTTGCAGTGCAACGATCGGCAGCGGCACTCTCTCAAAAGGGCACCGACAACATCGGATACGTGGTCCTGCAACGCGGCGCGCCCCTCAATGATCGTGACCGCAAATTCTACGATCAGCTGATCGCGGCGTTGCGCAGCGATTCGCGCGATGTTAGCGATGTCATGGACTGGTGGGGCACCCCGGCGGCTTCAGAGTCTGCGGTGAGCAATGACCATAACGTGGCGATAGCAGTGGCACGTCCATCGGGAATGATTGGAACATCGCAAGCCAGACAGTCGATAACCGCCATGCGCGACATCGTGGCACGGCTGCATCCACCGGACGGACTGCACGTCTATGTCACCGGTCCAGGCGCAACCATCATGGACGAGTTTGGGGCTATCGACAGGCAGACGGTTACCATCTCGACGGCAACGGCGGTGGCGCTCCTAGTTCTCTTACTGATCGTCTATCGATCCCTTATCACCGCGATGGTGCCGCTGGCGTCGGTCGGCTTGGCGTTAGCGGTGGCCCGGCCGATCCTTGCCATCCTCGGCGACCACAACCTCATTGAGGTCTCACCGTTGTCGATTGCACTGGGTGCCGGGGTGGTTCTCGGCGCCGGGACCGACTTCGGGATCTTCCTGCTCGGGCGTTACCACGAACGGCGACGGCAGCATGTTGCCCCGGCGGAGGCGCTGGAAGACGCCCACCGGGGCGTGGCGCCAGTAATTGTGGGATCGGCGCTGACCGTGGCCACAGCATTCGGGTGCCTGGCTTTTGCGCGCATCAGCATTTTTCGCACCAACGGAATCGCTTGTGCCGTAGGTGTTGTCACCGCGATGCTGGCGGCGCTGACGTTGACACCAGCGCTGATCGCGGTAGCGGAACGCCGGGGTCTGCTCAAGCCGCAACGTCCTGCAATAGCGCGCCGATGGCGACGCATCGGGGTGGCGGTGGCGCGGTGGCCGGGGCCGATACTGGTAACCAGCGGCGCATTGATACTTGCGCTGGCGATTCCGCTGTGCGGGCTACATATTGGTTGGGACGAAACCGCGTCAACCCCGGCCGACGCTGAATCCAACCGCGGGTACCAGGCGGTCGATCGTCACTTCGCCCCCAATCAACTGCTGCCCGACGTCGTCACCATCGCAATGGATCACGACATCCGCAACCCCGCGGGCCTGGTTGCTGTCGAACGAATCACCAGCGCGATTATGGCAATTCCGGGCGTACGCAGGGTGCAGTCAGCGAGTCGTCCCGACGGGACAGTTCCGCAGGAAGCTACCCTGACCGCTCAAGCGGGAACCATTGGCGATCGGCTGGACGATGCCCTCCAACAGCTCACGTCGCGGCAGGCGACGTTCAATGACCTGGACGCCTCACTCGGTCAAATGGCAACGGCGCTGGATGGGTTTCGGAGCGGACTGCACCGCGGTGCCGCCGGACTTGGCGAGGTGACGTCGGCCGCCGCGCGGATGCACGACGCGATGACCAGGCTCGCGGGCACCATCGACGATGTCTCCCAGAACTTGGCTCCCTTGCGAAGTTTCACCACCCAAATACCGAACTGCTCGATGAACCCGTTATGTGCGGATGTCCAAGGAATGGTGCAGTGGGCGGACACCGTCGTCGAGAGCTCCACGCAGCTGACCAACAGCGCAGGACAGCTCGCCACCGGGTCTGCTACCTCCGAAGCCGGGTTGGCTGAGCTACCAAACGTATTGAACGGTGTGGCCGTTGAATTGCAGCGGGCCCGAACGGCGACGGCAAGCTTGAAGCAACTCGTCGACGGCGTCAGCTCGCCGATACGACAACTGTCCGGGTACCTGCACGACCTGGCCGACGCTTTCCAGGGCAGCCCCGGTACCGGCTACTACGTCTCCAGCAAAGCCATGACGGACCCGCTCATGCGCGAAGTGCTAGACGAATTCATCTCCCCAAACGGGCGTGCCACGGTTCTACTGGTCTTCGGCGACGGGCACGAGTGGGGAAGTGATGGCGCCCAACGTGTTCGCGAGATCAAGTCCGCAATCCGGGAGTCGACCAAGGAGGGCACCTTGAAGCCGACCGCTGTCGAACTGGCGGGCGTCGGGCCTGCCACGCACGACCTGCAGGGTCTGGAGCGCGGGGACTTCACATTGCTTGCGGCCGCAGTACTGATCGTTGTCTTCGCGATCGTTGCGCTGCTACTAAAGAGCCCGGTCGCCGGCTTCGTGGTGGTCGGCACCGTCGTGATTTCCTATGCCGCGGCGCTCGGCGCCAGCGCGTTGATCTGGCAACAGCTGCTTGGTCATGAATTGCATTGGGCGGTACCGCCGATCGCGTTCGGTGCGCTGGTCGCTGTTGGCTCCGACTACAACCTGCTCCTGGCGTTACGCATCCGGGAAGAACGTTGCGCAGGGCCACGTATCAGTATCGTTCGAGCCTTCGCCGCCACGGGTGGTGTGGTGACAACCGCCGGACTTGTGTTCGGGATGACGATGTTCGCGCTCGCGTCGAGCAGCGTACTGAGCGTCGCGCAAATCGGCACCACGATCGGCGTCGGGCTGGTGTTGGACACCCTGGTTGTTCGCAGCTTCATCCTGCCGTCGCTGATTGCTTTGCTTGGTCGTTGGCTTTGGTGGCCGCGACCCTTCGTCCCAGGATCTGTCGAAATTCCTGACATTTCCATGGCTTCGGCAATCTCCGGGCTCGTGAAAGGTGCAACCAGGTGAGCATTGAAACCGCAACAGAACCAGGCTTGACGCCGATCTCTAAGACCGCCTTCTATTGCTGTGGCATGCGCGCCGCAGACGCGCGGTCGGCGCGATCGATATGCGCCGACATCTACGCCGACGATCTCTTGACTGACGAAGGTCGGGCGATCTTTGCGATGTTTCACGGTTCGTCCCGACAAAATGTCAGCACCGTGGTGCGGTCGCGGATCTTCCAGGATGAGATCGCTGCGCATCTGAAAGCAGATCCGGATCTGCAGGTCGTCAACATCGGTGCCGGCTTCGACAGCCGCGCATTTCGGATCGCCGGCGGCCGCTGGTTTGAGATCGATGAACCAGCCATCATCGAGCACAAGAATGCTCGGCTACCGGAACAGGACTGCCCCAACCCCTTGCAGCGCATCGCTGTGGAGTTCGACAACGACGAACTGCTAACCGCGTTGCGTGCCTGCGATCCTGGCGCGAACACCTTGATCGTGATGGAAGGGGTGTTCATGTATCTAAATCGCGTGCAAGTAATCGATTTGCTGCAAGCGCTGCGCGAAGCGCTGCCGATGCACACCCTGATCTGCGACCTGATGAACAAAACGTTCTTTGAAAAGCACATGGGCAAGGCTTACGAAGCCATCACCGCCCTCGGCAGTGAATTCAAATTGCTTGAGCCTCAGCCTGAATACTTGTTTCTTGGCAACGGCTATCAGCACAACGACGATCCGATCTCGATCGTGGGCCGCGCACGCGACTTCGGCGTGCTCTGGGTGCCTGGACTGTTGTTCAGGACCATTCTCAAGAGTGTGCGAGATGGCTACTGCGTGCACAGTTTTCGAACGGCGCTCTAATTTCCCGCTATGCGGGCTCGGACGACCGCCTTGTGCACGTCGACCGCGATAGTAAGCCGTGTTAAGCAATAAATCGAAGAATCACACCGCAGTTCGTACACCACAGGGCCTAGACATGATCCGACTGTCGGCCTATGGTTGCGATACTCCACCTGCCGCCGATGGTCGTGAATGTTGATTAGGAGACGGCTATGGCGTATGTGGTGGCAGTGCCGGAGGTATTAGCTTCGGCGGCGGCAGATTTGGAGGGCATTGGCAGAGCGCTGCGCGCTGTCAGTGCGGCGACGGTGGCATCGACTACCGGGTTGATGCCGGCCGCCGCCGATGAGGTGTCGGCGTCAATCGCGGCGTTGTTCGGGAGGTTTGGTCAGGAATATCAATCCGTGAACGCCCAAGTTGCGGCGTTTCAGGCCCGGATTGTTCAGACCTTGACCGGGAATTCGCAGTCGTATGCGACAGCGGAGGCGACCAACGCGTCGCCGTTACAGGGCGTCACGCAGGAGGCGCTCAGCGATACGACTATGCCCACCGGCGGCGGCAGCAGCGCCGCAACCAGCGGTGTCGGCACCACCGGCGGCAGCAGTGACGGCGGCGTAACCGCCAGTGCCGCCGCCAGTGGCACGGCTACCACCAGCGGCGGCACCACTGGCGGCAGCACCGTAACCACCAGTGCTGTGACCGGCGGCGCCACCACAGGCGGGGCCACCGGGGTAGGGGTGACGTACGCGGTGGGGTCGCACTGGGATAGCGGCTTTGTGGCCAGTTACACGATCAAAAATTCGGGTACGACTCCGCTGACCAACTGGCAGCTCGAATTCGATCTTCCCGCAAATGAATCCATCACGAGTCTGTGGAGCGGGCAGGTTGCCCAGTCCGGTACGCACTACGTCGTGACCCCTGAGTCGTGGACGCAGACGATTGCACCGGGCGGTTCGGTTACCGTCGGCTTCCAGGCCTCGCAGACCGGTGCGTACTCGGCACCGACGAATTTGGTGGTCAACGGAGAACCAGTCAGCGGTGGCGGCACCACCGGCGGTGGCACCAGCGGTGGTGGCACGACCGGTGGTGGCACTAGCGGTGGTGGCACGACCGGTGGTGGCACGACCGGTGGTGGCACGACCGGTGGCGGCACCAGCGGCGGTGCCACCACCGGGGGGGGGGTTACCGGGGGGGGCACGACCGGGGGCGGGGCTACGGGCGGGGGGACCGGGGGGGGGGCGACGGGGGGGGTCTCGCCCCATATCGGCAACCACGCATTACCGCCATTACCGCCGAGCCCACCGGCAATCCCGCCGGTCCCACCGGCGCCGCCATTGCCCCACAACCAGCCACCGTCGCCGCCAGAACCGCCGGCCGCGCCGGCGCCACCAACTCCGCCGGCCCCGCCGCTGCCCACTAGCCCTGCAGCACCTCCGGCGCCACCGGCCATCCCGGCATTGGCGCCGGCCGCCCCGTTACCGCCGTTGCCATACAGCAGCCCACCAGCTCCGCCGGCCTGTCCTGGTGCCGTCCCGTTGGCGCCGTTGCCGATGAGCGGGCGCCCGAACAGCGCCTCGGTGGGCCCATTGATCACGGCCAGCACGTCGCGCTCCAAGGTCTGTAACGGGGAAGCGTTAACGGCTTCTGCAGCCACATAGGAGCCTCCGGCAGTAGCCAACGCCTGCACAAACCGGTCATAGAAGGTCGCCGCTTGCGTGCTCAGGGATTGATATTGCTGCGCGTGGGTGGCGATCGATGCCGCGATCGCGGCCGATACCTCATCAGCACCCGCGGCGGCAATCGCAGTTGTCGAGCGTGCGGCCGCAAAGTTGGCGTCGCTGATCGCAGAGCCAATGCCAGCCAGATCCGAAGCCGCGGCCGTTACAAAGTCCGGTGCCACATTGACAAACGACATCGTCTTTCCTCCCACCACACCTGAACAACAGGCCGTTTAGCTGGTGCTCCCAGCAGGTGCGCCGGATGTAGTGGGGCGTCTAGTAGAAGGTTTTGAATAAAATCTTGCATCAAGTAGAAGCGTTGGCGGTTCCCGTCAGGGGTCGCGACATCGCCGGTTGCCGAGCCGCGTCGCGCTGCGTGCACCCGTGCTCGAGACGCTGGCTGGATCCACTTCGTTAGTGCCGTGTGCAATATTTGCGGTCGATGCAATCGTTTATTAAGAAGCTTCCATACCATGGCGCTTCTGCACGAGGGATGCGTCGCGGCCGCGACCGGGTCAAAGAAGCATGGTTTGGCGGGTCACCGTGAGCCAGGGCCTCGAAGCGTTCGAGTGTGTAGCCGGCGCTAGAGACCATCAGCTTGTAGATGGCTGGACTGGCGCTGGCCCATGGGGTAACCACGCATCTTGTCGCGGAAGTCGCTACGTGTCGCTCTGGGTGTCAGTCGACGGAGCCGATGACGACGGCTTTCGTGGGTGCTAAGAAACGGATTGACCAACAAAGACAGATGACTGATTCGACGTGTCTGCCTGGTTCAGGCCGGGCGGACGCCTTGCGGCTGTTCTCTATTGGCAGGGATAGGAAACTTCACGACGGCGTAGTCGGACGAGGTCGACTGGTACAAACGCGACTACTTCAGTTCGGACGACGACAGGCCCAACAGTCGGCGGGCGACCACCAGCTGCTGGATCTGCTGCGTCCCCTCAAAGATATCCAGGATCTTGGAGTCGCGAGCCCACTTCTCTAACAGCGTTTGCTCGGAATAGCCTGTGGTGCCTGCCAATTCGACAGACTTGAGGGTGACGTCGCTGGCCATCCGGCCAGCCTTGGCCTTGCTCATCGAAGCCTCTTTGGAGTTGGGGATGTTGTTGTCGGCCTGCCAGGCCGCGCGCAGCGACAACAAGTAGCTGGCCTCCCAGTCGGCCTCCATCCGCAAAAACTCTGCCGCAGCCGCGGTTTGGACGTTTGCGGGCTTGTCGTAGTCGATCTCCACCCCGGCATTGGTGAGGATCTTGCGGATTTCCTCCAATGCGGCGCGGCCGATTCCAACGGCCATTGCGGCGACGATCGGCCGGGTGTTGTCGAAGGTTTCCATCACCCCCGCAAAACCCTTACCGACTTCGATCTCCGGGTTGCCCAGCAGATTGTCCTTGGGGATGCGGGCGTTGTCGAACCGGATCACGGCGGTATCGGAACCCTTGATGCCGAGCTTGTGCTCGAGGCGTTCCACCGTGACACCGGGATGCTCGCGCGGCACAACGAACGATTTGATTGCCGGGCGGCCCAGCGACTTATCCAGCGTGGCCCACACCACGATGTGGGTGGCGCGCGAGCCGGCGGTGACAAAGATCTTCTCGCCGTTGATCACGTACTCGTCGCCGTCCAGGGTGGCCGTCGTCGAGACGGCTGCCGAGTCCGACCCGAATCCCGGCTCGGTGATGGCCATTGCCGCCCAGACCTTGCCCAACCGTTCCAGCTGCTCGTCCGTGGCGACCGCGGAGATGGCCGCGTTGCCCAGCCCCTGATACGGGATGGACAGCATCATCGCGACATCGCCCCAGCTGGCCTCCAACGTCTGCACAAGTGCGGCCATGTTGGCGCCGTTGTGGTTTTCGTCCCTGGTTTCCTCCTCGTCGCGAAGCGCGTCGGCTCCGGCGAATGCGAATGATTCCGAGGCTCCCTCGAACAGATTGATCAGGGTGTCGAGCTCGACCGGATAGGCGTGCTCTTTCAGGTCGTATTTGCGGGCGATCGGCCGCACCAGTTCCGCGACGCCCTGATGTGTCTTGTGCATCACCGCTTGCAGTTTGCGCGGTAGCTCCAGATTGATTGCCATGACTAAACTTTCAGCTCGTATCAGATAACGACAACACCCTCGGCGACACCGATGGCCCGCAGGTCGCGGTACCAGCGCTCGACCGGGTGCTCTTTGGTGTAGCCGTGGCCGCCCAGCAGCTGGACGCCGTCCAGGCCGATTTGCATGCCTTTGTCGGAGCCGAGCCGTTTGGCCAGAGCGGCTTCCCTGGCGAACGGCAGGCCTTGCTCCGCGCGGGACGCGCCGCGCCAGGTGATCAGCCGTAGCCCGTCCAACTCGATGGCGATGTTGGCGCACATGAAGGCAACCGCTTGACGGCGGGCGATGGGCTCACCGAAAGCTTGGCGTTCCTTCACATACGGGACGACGTAATCGAGCACGGCGTGCGAGGTACCGACCGCCAGCGCCGCCCAGCCCAGCCGAGCCAGCGCGAGCGCCTCGCAGTAGTCGTCATCCGTGGCTTCGTCCTCGCCCAGCCGGGCGGACTGCGGCACCGCAACACCGGACAGTTCAACCAGGCCGAGGGCTGCCGCGCGAACTCCCATGCTCGGGTCCGACTTGACGGTCAACCCTTTGGCCGACGACTCGACGATGAATAGCGCGGGCTTGCCGTTCAGTTGTGCGCCCACGATGAACAACTCGGCGTTGGCCGCCGCCGGAACCAATGACTTCACCCCATCGAGCCGGTAACCGGATGGGGTGCGCACCGCGGTGGTCTTCAGCCGGGTGGGGTCGAACAACGGCTGAGGCTCGGCGATCGCCACACAGGCCTGCGGGACATTCTCGCCGGCGAACTCTTTGAGGTAAGTGGCCTGCTGATCCGCACTGCCCCAATGCGTTAGCGCCGAGGCGACGCCACCGGGTGCGAGGATCGGCAGCGCCAGTCCCATATCGCCGTACGCCAACGCCTCGGCGACCAACACGTTGGTCACGCTGGAGCGATGCTCGGCGATACCGTCGAAATCTTCAGGGATGTTGATTGCAGTGATGCCCAATTCGGCGGCTTTGGCAATCAGATCGGGCGGGTAGGCCGCGGCTTCGTCGGCGTCGTGCGCGGCCGGTCGCAGTACCTCTTTGGAGAATTCATCGACGGTCTCGACGATGAGCTTCTGGTCGTCGTCGGGCGTCAGGTCGAAGTAGTCCTTGCCGCTGGACTTCAGCCGGGTCGGTCCACCGCGCAGGCATTGCACCCGCTTGAACTGTCGGGTGACGGCGCCGGCGGTGGAGAACGTCGTCTTCACGCCGTAGCGCAGCGTCCGGTTCAGCGGATCGCGCAGGTTGTACTTGTCCAAGAACTCCTGGCCGACGATCGGGGTCAGGAGCGCAATTGCGATGTCGGTCCCGGTGCGCTTGTGTGGCTGCATCCCGATTCCGGTCTGGCGGCCACGCCGTTTGGGGCGGCGGGGGCGTGAGCGAGTGGGTTTTGCAGACGTGGTGTCGGTCATGTCAGCGGCCTCGGTCGTTGGGGCGATGCGAATAACCGTATCTTACTCCTGAGTAAGATAAGTAGCGACGTGTTAGCTAATTCACACCTGGTCGAAGGTGGCTGAGCACCCGTTCGTGCAGTAGGCCGTTGGTGGCCAGCGCGTCACCGCCGTGCGGTCCGGCGGTGCCGTCCAGGCTGGTGAACCGCCCGCCCGCCTCACTCACCAGGATGTCGAGGGCGGCAAGATCCCACAACGACACTTCCGGCTCGGCGGCGATATCGACGGCGCCCTCGGCCACCAGGCAGTACGACAGGAAGTCGCCGTAGGCGCGTACTCGCCATACGGCATCCGTCAGCTCGATGAAGCGTTCGCGCAGGCCCCGCTGTGCCCATCCCGAGAGACTCGAGAACGACAAACTCGCCGAATCCAGCTCTGCCACCGAGGAAACCGATAGGCGGCGTGGCTGTGCTTCATCGACCGATGCGAACGCGCCCCGACCGCGCGCCGCCCACCAACGTCGGCGTAGTGCCGGCGCAGTTACAACGCCGACCGACGGCACACCGTCCTCCAGCAACGCGATCAAACGGGCCCACACCGGCACCCCGCGAACGAAGTTCTTGGTGCCGTCGATCGGGTCGACGATCCACTGCCGTCCGCTGAAGGTGGCCGTTCCGCCGAACTCTTCGCCCAGGACGCTATCGCCGGGCCGGTCGCGGGCGATCACCTGGCGCAAGTCGGCTTCGACCGCTCGATCGGCATCGGTTACCGGGGTCAGATCCGGCTTGGTTTCGATACGAAGGTCCAGCGCACCGAATCGGGCGCGAGTTGCGACGTCCGCGCGGTCGGCCAACGCCAGCGCGAATGTCAGATCGGTCTCAGTCATCTGCACCGCTCCTCCTCATCGCTTTCGCTCTGCATCGTCGCCGGTGCGGCTCATACCCGCAGTCCTACCATGGGCCGCATGTGGGAATTTGCCATACTGATCCTGCTGGTGGCGGTTCTGTTGGTGTTTCTTGCTCCGCGGATCATTCCGCGCGGGCCGCGCGGAGCCCTGGCGAGTGGCACATTGTTGGTGACCGGAGTCAGCTCGCCGCCAGACGGTGTCGGCGAGCAGTACGTCATCATCGCCGGGGTCATCAACGGACCCACCGTGAGTGAGCACGCTGTGTATCAGCGGATGGTCGTCAGCATCGATCGTTGGCCGACGGTGGGCCAACTGCTTCCGGTCGTATATTCGCCGAACAATCCGGACAACTGGAAGTTCGCACCCGAGGAGCCGCCCGAGGAACAGCCCGAGACGTAACGGCGGCGGATCTGGCTCCATGCCAGGCCAATGTTCATGCACCAGAACGATATTCGCGCCAGCTTCTCCGGCCACTTGTCGGGCGAGATCACATAGCGGAACGCGAACATGGTCAGGCCGACGGCGAGCATGCCGTAGACGCCCATTATGGCGGGGTGCCCGTGGTTGGCCGTCAGCGCTGTCCCAATCTGGTAGTAGGACACCACCGGCAGGATGATCGGGAAGCCGAAGAAACCCGCGCCCAGGAAATTCCAGAAGCCCACCGCGACAAGGAACATCACCGCCCAGCGGGTGGGAACGGGTGGCGTCTCCGGACTGCTGGAGCGCTCCCAGTTGCAGGAACGCCCACGCTTCCACGGTCAGGAAGGTCAGTGGGATGACCTCGGCCGCCGACGAGGGCGTTATCGCGCTGGCTAACGCTAGGTCTCGCAGTCGGGTCCTAGGGACCTATGGCACTCGGTTGGGGACCAATGTCCCTGGGAGATTGGGGTTCCAAATCAATAACGTACGAGGTGAGCATTGGGAAAGGAAGACTGCAATGAGCGACATCAATCCGGCTCCGTCAGTCGTCGTCGGTGTCGACGGATCTACGGCGGCAACGCATGCGGCCCTGTGGGCGATCGATGAGGCGGTCAGCCGAGACATCCCGCTGCGCCTCGTATACGTCATCGACTCACTGGACTCTGCCGGCCCAGCAGTTGATGAAGGCTCACACGCAGCTGCTCGTGCAGCGCTGTTCGATGCCTACCGAGCCGTCGAGAACACCGGCAAACCGGTCAAGATCGAAACCGAGATCCTGTGGGGAAGGCCGCTCACCAAGCTGATGCAGGAGTCGAGGTATGCGGTGATGGTCTGTGTCGGGTCTATTGGGCTCAACCATGCCCGCCGCGGCGGGGGTTCCGTCGCGGCGACCCTGGCCGGGTCGGCCATGTGCCCGGTGGCGGTGATCCATCGTCCACCGGGTGGGCCGGCAACCCCCGAGGTCAGCGCGATTGTTGCGGAAGTGGACAATGGTTCTGTGCTGCGACACGCGTTCGAGGAGGCCAGGCTGCGAGAAGTCCCGCTGCGAGCAATCCGCGCACATGTTGCCGAGACACCCGATGATGTCGGTGACGTAAACCGTTTGGCGCAAGCGCAACTGAGCCGCCGGCTGGCCCGTTGGACGAGGCTGTACCCCGACGTGCGGGTCGAGTCGACGGTGGTCCGCGGCAGTATTGGCCGCTATCTGGCCGCCAGCAAGGAAGGCCAGCTTTTCGTGACCGACTCGCGCACCGCGGAGGACCTCTGCGGTGCGTACGGCGCGGGATGCTCGGTACTGACGGTACGTTGCGGCAACCTGTAGGGAGCCAAATACGGGGAGAGGGGCCGGAGAGAAGCGGTGGTAACAGTCTTCTTGGTCGACGATCACGAGGTGGTGCGGCGCGGCCTGATCGACTTGCTCGGCGCGGACCCCGAACTCGATGTTGTTGGTGAGGCCGGCTCGGTTGCTGAAGCAATGGCCCGGATTCCGGCGGCGAGCCCGGATGTGGCGGTACTCGACGTCCGGTTACCCGACGGCAACGGCATCGAACTGTGCCGTGATCTGTTGTCCCGCATGCCTGATCTGCGTTGCCTGATCCTGACGTCGTATACCTCCGACGAGGCGATGCTGGATGCGATCCTCGCCGGCGCCAGCGGTTACGTGGTCAAAGACATCAAGGGCATGGAATTGGCGCGCGCCGTCAAGGAAGTGGGCGCCGGGCGGTCGCTGCTGGACAATCGAGCCGCGGCCGCGCTGATGGCGAAACTGCGGGGCGCGGCCACCGAAAAGCAGGATCCGCTTTCCGGTCTTACCGATCAGGAACGGACACTGCTGAGCTTGCTCAGCGAGGGCCTGACCAACAAGCAGATCGCCGACCGGATGTTCCTGGCCGAAAAGACGGTAAAGAATTACGTATCGCGGCTGCTGGCCAAACTGGGCATGGAGCGGCGGACGCAAGCCGCGGTATTCGCAACGGAATTGAAGCGTTCCCGGCCGCCGGGTGATGGACCATGACGGGAGACGATGGGGCATCAGACGCCGTGGGTCCGCTCCGCCAAACGCTTTCCCAACTGCGTCTGCGCGAGCTTCTCGTTGAGGTTCAGGACCGTGTCGAGCAGATCGTCGAGGGTCGCGACCGCCTCGATGGGCTGCTGGACGCCATGCTGGTGGTTACTTCCGGCCTGGAGCTGGACGCAACCCTGCGCTCGATCGTGCATTCCGCGACCAATCTGGTTGACGCCCGGTACGGCGCCCTGGAAGTGCACGACCGGGACAAACGCGTGCTGCACTTCGTCTACGAGGGAATCGACGAGGAGACCGTCCGTCGTATCGGTCACCTACCCGAGGGCCTAGGTGTCATCGGTCTGCTCATTGACGAACCCAAACCGCTACGGCTGGACGACCTTTCGAGACATCCGGCGTCAGTCGGCTTTCCGGCGCACCATCCGCCGATGCGGACTTTTCTTGGGGTACCGGTTCGGGTGCGCGGCGAATCGTTCGGCACTCTGTACCTGACCGACAAGACCAACGGGCAGCCGTTCAGCGACGACGACGAGGTGCTGGTGCAGGCGCTGGCCGCTGCCGCGGGTATCGCCATCGCGAATGCTCGGCTCTATCAGCAGGCCAAGGCGCGCCAGTCGTGGATCGAGGCCACTCGAGACATCGCCACCGAATTGCTATCCGGAACCGATCCCGCCTCGGTGTTCCGGCTTGTCGCCGCGGAAGCACTGAAACTGACCGCGGCCGACGCGGCCCTCGTGGCCATCCCGATCGGCGAAAACATGCCCGCCGATGAGGTGGCGGAGTTGCTGGTAATTGAAACATTAGGTAGCGCTGTGGTTTCCATTGCCGGGGGGACCATCCCGGTGGCAGGCACCGCGCTTGGAGACGTCTTCGTCAATAGCACCCCGCGACAGGTCGACCGGCTGGAGCTGGTCGGTCTGGACGGGCTGGCCGACCCCGGCGCGGCGTTACTGCTGCCGTTGCAGGCCACCGACACCGTCGCCGGTGTCGTTGTTCTGCTGCGCCAAGGCAGTCCGGGATCGTTCACCGACGAACAACTTGAGATGATGGCCGCATTCGCCGACCAGGCCGCGCTGGCCTGGCAGTTGGCCACCTCGCAGCGCCGGATGCGTGAGCTCGACGTGCTGACCGACCGCGACCGTATTGCGCGTGATCTCCACGACCACGTGATCCAGCGGCTCTTCGCCGTCGGCTTGTCCTTGCAGGGCACCGTTGCGCGGACCCGCGATAGCGAAGTGCAGCAGCGGCTTTCGGAAGCCGTCGATGAGCTGCAGGGTGTCATCCAGGAAATCCGTACCACCATTTTCGACCTTCACGGAACGTCACAGGGCATCACTCGGCTCCGGCAGCGAATCGACGCGGCGGTCGCCCAATTCGGGGACTCGGGGTTGCGCACCACTGTCCAATTTGTCGGGCCATTGTCGGTGATCGGCGGCGCGCTGGCGGACCACGCCGAGGCGGTGGTGCGAGAAGCGGTCAGCAACGCCGTCCGCCACGCGCAGGCCACCACATTGACGGTACGGGTTGCCGTCGACGACAACTTGACCATCGAGGTGATCGACAACGGTCGTGGCATGCCCGAGGAGTTCACCGGTAGTGGCTTGGCGAACCTACGTCGGCGGGCAGAGCAAGCGGGGGGGGTTTTCGCGATCGAGGACATACCCGACGCGGGTGGCACACTGTTGCGTTGGTCAGCTCCGCTGTTGCCATAGCGCGGGCCACTCAACGACGCGGGATAGCGTGCGTCTGGGCGTCGCGGCCAACGGGTCGGCATTGATCGGGGCCCAGCCCACTCGGAGCAGCATCTGGGGGTAACCGCTGGCGCCAAAGACGTCGGCACGGACCGCCTCGCGTGTTTCGGCGATCTCAAGGGGTTCGGTGATGGGGCAGCAGGCCAAACCCATCGCCGTCGCAGTCAGCAGGATGACGCTGGTGGCCTCGCCGGCGCGCAACCGCGCCAACCGGTCGTCGGTCTCGGTGCCCAGTGCCAGGATCGCCGCGCAGTCATCTTCTGGTACAACGCCCGACGGTTGGTCCAGCTTGGGTCCGGCGAAGAGTCGCCCGGGAATCGGGGCGTGCGGGTCAGACGGCGGCGTGCTGCGGGCCGGCACACCGGCCACCGAACCGTAGCGCCCGCTCCACGTGGTCAGCTCCCGAAGGTATTCCTCATTTGTTGCATGGTCCCGAACAGCATGCGCCACAATGCCTTTCATTTTGTCCACGGCATCGACCCGACGTAGCATGACACCACTGCGGGCTGCCCGGGCAACCAGCTGGGCAATATCACCGCCGGCTACCGGCCAGTTACTGTAGGCGCGCCGGTCGGTGCGTCGCCGCGGTATGGCTGCGGCCAGCGCGATGTCGACCTGATCGGGAGTGTGGGGCCGGACCTCGATGGTGGCCAGGTGCCACGGGTTGTCGGGATGGGGAAGGCGACTTACCTTGGCATGCCACCCCATCGACGCCAAAGCGACGACGCAATGATGCAACGCGATGCCGCAGCTGATGATCAGGTCGCGCCCGTCCGGATCGGTTTTCTGCAGCTGCATGTCCGGTTCGCAGAACAGGTCCAGGCTCGTAGCGTTCACCCGCCAACGCCACGGTTGCGTGTTGTGGATCGAGGGCGCACGAGTGGCCAGAGTGAGTACCGTGCGGAGGGTGCCAGCGTCCGGGAAATCGGCGTTCATCTCTGCCTTTCTGGTCGGGCAAGCCCTCCTATCGATGATTGCGGCCATACTTCAGGATCGTCCGTCAACGCTCGCGGCGGCAGAGGACGAAGCCCCCGGCAGCACAGGACCTTTGGCCCTGCCACACCCGGTCCTGCCGGCGGATAGTGGTACTGCAAGTAGCAGATAACTTGGGAAGGTCCTGGGAAGGGCACAGATCATGAACCACCTGACGCCACTGGATGCCGGGTTCCTCAAAGCGGAGGACGCCGATCGCCGGGTAAGTATGGCGATCGGCGGGCTTGCGCTCATCGAAGGCCCGGTGCCTGACCAAGACACGCTGGTGTCGGCATTCGCGCAACGGATGCGCGCGTGTCCTCGCTTGAGGCAGCGGCTACGGCTGCGCCCATTCGACCTCGGTGCGCCCGAGTGGGTGGACGATCCTGGATTCGACATCGCCCGGCATGTGCGCCGCGTTGCGCTGCCGCATCCCGGCGACGACCGAGAGCTGTTCCGGTTGATTGCCGACGTGATGGCGCGGCGTTTGGACCGGAATCGTCCGCTATGGGAAATCTGGGTTATCGAAGGCCTCAGCAAGGGCCTCGACGGGGACCGCTGGGCCATGCTGACCAAGGTTCACCATTGCATGGCCGATGGAATTGCGATCACCCATATGCTCGCCGGCTTGTCCGATGACGGGGTCAGCGACAGCTTCGCGCACCACATTCGCGCCGCCGGAGAGCCGAGTGGAGCGGCATCGGGTCCATGGGGTGTGCTTGGCGGCCTGTGGAAGACGTCGGTGGCCGTCGTGGCAGGCGCGTTCCACGCGGTCCAGGGTGCTGGCGAGGTCGCCGCCGGCCTATTGAGCCCGGCCGCGTCGCCGCTGAATGGACCGATCGGCGATCTGCGTCGTTACAGCGGCGCGCGGGTCCCGCTGGCTGACATCGAATTGGTCTGCCAGACGTTCGGCGTCACCGTCAATGACGTTGCGCTTGCCGCGATTACGGAGAGCTTTCGCAACGTCATGGTGGCGCGGGGACAGCGACCCAGAGCCGATTCGTTGCGCACTTTGGTGCCGGTGTCCGTGCGTTCGGCCGACGCGTTCGACAAGGCTGATAACCGGGTGTCGGTGATGCTGCCGGACTTGCCGGTTGACGAAGAGAACGCAGTGCAGCGACTGCGCACGGTGCACGCGCGATTGCGTCGGGCCAAGGCTGGAGGTCAGCGCCAGGCAGGAAATGCGTTTGTATCCATTGCGAATCGTGTTCCGTTTGTGCTTACCGCATGGGCGATCGGGGTGCTGACTCGTTTGCCGCAGCGTGGTGTCGTGACCGTGGCGACGAATGTGCCTGGCCCGCGCCGGCCGCTGCGAGTCATGGGCAGGCGGGTGCTTGGCGTGTACCCGATCCCGCCAATCGCGATGCAGCTGCGGACCGGTGTTGCGATGCTCAGCTACGCCGACGACCTGTTCTTCGGAATCCTCGCCGACTACGACGTGGTGGCCGACGTCGACGAGCTGGCCCGGGGAATCGAGGCCGCGGTAGCGCGGCTGGTGGCGATCAGCAAGCGGCGCAAGGCGTCTCGCACTCGCGGACCGCTGTCGTTGGTTGTGTGATGATGGGTGATTTGACCGACCGTGCCGACGTTGAGGCGTTGCTGCGCCGCTTTTACAACCGGGCATTGGTGGACGATGTCCTGGTCGAGCCGTTCGCGCCTGTGCGAGAAATCGGATTGGATGCACATATTCCAACGATGTGCGACTTTTGGGAGACTGTGTTATTTCGGGCCGGACGCTACCCCGGAAACCAGCGCCGCAACGCGCTAACGGCTCACCGAGCGGTTCACCAGCGGACTCCGCTGACCGATCGCCACTTTGCCCGGTGGCTGACCATCTGGCATAGCACGGTCGACGAGATGTATCGCGGACCGGTTGCCGAGCGCGCGAAGGTCCAGGCCATTAGGATTGCCGGCGCTCTGGAGCGCCGGCTGACTGGCCGTGCAGGTGTCAGGTAGCGGTCTCGTTGCTGTCTGGCTCCGGGCCGAACTTGAAATGGCGGCCGGTGATTTCGGAAGGGGTTACCCGCACGTAGTGATTTTTGAGAGTCGCGGTCCATGGCATTAGCTGTGCGCGTTCGGCTTTCTGGATCTCGGCGTCGGTCTTCAGGATGTGGGCGCGTCCCCTGACGATTACGCTCCAGCCTTCGGCGACGTTATGATCGTCCGCCTCGAATACCACAGTTTTGCTTGCGACGGCCGAAAATAGCTTGGTGCCCTCGGCAGTTCGAAACAGTACGGTCCGGTCTTGCACGACAAAGTTGACCGGGAAAATTTCGGGCTCACCGGCGAAGGTGGTAACCAGCCGTCCCAGGGTGACGCCGCTCAGTCGCTGCCAACTTTCGTCTTCGGATAGGACAGCAACTGGCTCGTCGGTCATGGGATTAGCCTTTCACTTAACGAATCTCGAGGACAGTGTGCAACGGGCGCCGCGGTGTCGGGGCGGGAAGTTCTTCTAATGGTGGGGAAATTCCAACGCGGATCAAGACCTGGGGCTGGCCACGCTGACCGGTCAGGCCTCGCACGATGTCGCGACTCTGGCTCGATTCGATCAGGTGGGTCAAGATACAGGTCGCCATGCCGGACATCGTGCACTCGAGTAAGACGGTGGATAGCATTTCGCCACAACGCAATACGTCGGTCCTGGTGTCCTCGGATGTCGATAGCGCAAGGATTTTCGAGTAGTCGGACGTGATTTCCTTGCGCCGATCCTGGTGGCTGCGGACTGGGAAGTCCCGGCCCACGTCAACCCGGCGGCGTTCTGCCTTCGAAGGCAGGGTTCCCGGCGGCACACCTTGAGCCAGTGCGAATGGCGAAGTCCACCACTCGAGTTCGGCGTGATAGGACGAGTCGTCACGTCGCAGGGCTTCACTGAGTTGCGACGCCTCTGCTAATCGCGGCCGTAGATCATCGGGGAGGACCTCCAGCATGGCAACGCTGCCATCGACGGTGCTACGCAGTACCGGTTCGAACCGATCCCAGAACGTGGGACGGTCAAAGGGAAGTCGATCGGTTCGGCGCTGCAGGATCGCCCGAGCACGGTTTCGCTGCGTTGCCGTGACGTGATCGGCGGGCCTGAATTCGATTGTCGCCAGATGGTCGGGGTTGTTCGGGTTGGGGAAGCGCGTGATACTGGCCTGCCAGCGTGCGGCAAACATGGCGATGCGAAGGTGATCGAGTACAGCGCCACAACTGAGGATCGCTTCCCGGCCGGAATGATCGGTGGCCGGGACGGTTCGGCGACGGTCGACGAACAGGTGGACACCGCCTTTTTCCGACACCCATCGCCAGGGTTGGCTGTTGTGCACTGACGGCGCCCGACAGGCCAGCTGGACTGCGTTCTTGAGAACCATAATGTCCACGTTGCTAACGGTATAGAAGTTTGACGCGGGGCTGAAGGGCCGTTGGTCATCTCGGCCAAACCCCTTGCATCACTTTAGTTTCAGTGGTTTCAGCGCGGGGATTTCTGTCGGTGGGTGCTCATAGTATGCAGGCATGGGTTCGGGTACGCGTGAGGAGATCGTTGAGGTCTTCGACGCGCTCGATGCCGGGCTGGATCGGTTGTGCGGGTTGACGTTCGAGGTGTTGACCACCCCGGAACGATTAGCGTTGCTGGAACGACTGGAACGGATCGCACGGCGGCTGCCGGTGCCCGGGCACGCGCTGATCAACCAGCTCGCCGAACAATCCAGCGAGGAAGAGCTGGGCGGAAGGTTGCCTGCGGCGTTGGCCGACCGGCTGCGCATCACCCGCGCCGAGGCCGGCCGGCGGGTGGCCGAAGCGCAGGATCTGGGGGAGCGGCGGGCGTTGACCGGTGAGCCGTTGCCGGCGCGGCTGTCCGCTACCGCTAAGGCGCAGCGGGATGGGCTGCTCGGCCAGGGACACGTGCATGAGATCCGCAGCTTCTTTAAGCGGTTGCCCGACGCGGTGGACCTGTTCACCCGCGAAGCGGCCGAAGCCGACCTGGCACACAAGGCCAGCCAGTATCGGCCCGACCAGGTGGCCAAATACGCCCGGGTGCTCATGGATTGCCTCAACCCCGATGGCAACTACAGCGACGACGACCGGGCACGGCGGCGCGGGATCAGCATCGGCAATCAGGAATTCGACGGCATGTCACGCATTAGCGGCCTGCTCACCCCGGAGCTGCGGGCCAGCCTGGAAGCTGTGTTGGCCAAGCTGGCCGCCCCGGGCATGTGTAACCCGGCAGATGAGATTCCGACGGTTGACGGGGAAGCGTCGCCGGAGGCGGTGCGCCGCGACACCCGCAGCGAGGCCCAGCGTCAGCACGACGGACTGCTGACCGGGTTGCGCGGGTTGCTGGCCTCAGGGAAGCTGGGTCAGCACAACGGGCTGCCGGCTTCGATCATTGTGACCACCACGCTGCAAGAGTTGGAGGCCGCCGCCGGCCGGGGCCTGACCGGTGGCGGCACCCTGCTGCCCATGTCCGAGGTGATCCGCCTGGCCCGCCACGCCCACCACTACTTGGCCATTTTCGACCACGGCACAGCGGTCGCGTTGTATCACACGAAGCGGCTGGCCTCTCCGGGTCAGCGAATTGTCTTGTACGCCAAGGAGCGTGGCTGCACGGCACCGGGCTGCGATGTGTCGGGGTATTACTGCGAGGTGCATCATTGCACACCCTATGCCCAGTGCGGTACCACCGACGTCAGCGACCTCACCTTCGCCTGCGGCAGCCATCACCCACTGGCCGAAACGGGTTGGACCACCCGCAAAAACGCCAACGGCGACACCGAGTGGATTCCGCCTCCGCACCTCGACTATGGGCAGCCTCGCATCAACGGGTTTCACCATCCGGAACGACTTTTGTGCGACAACGATGAAGACGATGGCGACTGTCTGGCATTCTGAACGTATGGCAGGCAAGGAAATCGATCGGATCCGGGCGAAGAGCGCGCTCGAGGTGATCAAGCAGCACCCGCTACTGGTGCTCTTCGCGCTGTCGCCCGCGATCGCGGTATTGGGTGTCATCTGGTGGCTCGCCGGCGCTGGCTGGGCGATCGCGGCGGCGCTCGTGCTGCTGGTCGCTGGCGGAGCCCTCGTCGTGCTCAAACGCTGACAGCGCCATCATGCGTTCCTGGTGGGGTTGGGGCACCGTCGAGGACGCGCTGTCCGAGCAGGAGACGCGAGACCTGGAGTCACGAGTCGCCACGCTGTTGCCCGGCCATGACCTAACCGACCATCGGCCCCCGAATCCGAACGAGCTCGGTTTGGTCGCGCCGCGGATTGCCCCGCCGCCGTCGCTAGCCGCGATCTGTTCCGCCGACCCGGTCGATCGGGCAGCACACGCGCGCGGCAAGGCCTTTCGCGACGTCGCTCGCAACTTACAGGGCCACCTCGACCACCTGCCCGACCTGATCCTGCGGCCGCGCCGCGAACAAGACGTCGTCGACGTGCTCGATTGGTGTACGCGTGAGGGGATTCCGGCGATCCCCTACGGCGGTGGCAGCTCAGTCGTCGGCGGCGTGGAGCCACGCTTCGACGGGCCGGCGGTCACCGTGGACGTCTCCGTCATGAGCGCGGTCCTCGAGATCGACCAGGTCAGCCGGGCCGCGCGCATCCAGGCGGGGGCGCTTGGGCCGTGGATCGAGCAACAATTGCGCCCGCATGATCTGACCTTGCGGCATTTTCCGCAGTCGTTTGCGTTCTCCAGCCTGGGTGGGTGGTTGGCCACCCGTGCCGGCGGACACTTCGCCACGCTCTACACGCACATTGACGACCTCACCGAATCGCTGCGGGTCGTTACCCCGGCCGGGGTCAGCGAATCTCGGCGGCTGCCGGGCTCCGGCGCCGGACCGTCGTCGGACCGGTTGTTCCTCGGCTCCGAGGGCGCGCTCGGCATCATTACCGAGGCGTGGATGCGGTTGCAGGACCGGCCGCGGTGGCAGGTCACGGCGTCGGTGGCATTCGAGGATTGGGCCGCTGCGGTCGCCGCGACCCGCATGATCGCGCAGGCCGGGCTTTTCCCGGCTAATTGCCGGCTGCTGGACCCGGCCGAGGCGTTCCTCAACGCCGGTACGCCGGTAGCCGGTGGGTTGCTGGTACTGGCTTTCGAATCGGCTGACCACCCAATAGACCCCTGGCTCAACCGAGCTGTGGAGATCGCCGTCGAACATGGCGGCACTGTCACCGCACGACGCAGCCGCGAAACCGAAAGTGATACAACCGAAGACGATGCTTCCGACGCGTCCAAAACCTGGCGGTCGGCGTTCTTGCGGATGCCTTACCAACGAGATGCGTTGGCGCGCCGCGCAATCATCGCAGAAACATTCGAAACCGCGTGCACCTGGGACGGATTCGACACCCTGCATGCCGCGGTGATGGATGCCGCGCGGGCAGCGATCGAGCGGGTCTGCGGAACCGGTGTGGTGACCTGCCGGTTCACCCACGTTTACCCCGACGGTCCGGCCCCGTACTACGGCGTTTACGCCGGCGGGCGGTGGGGCTCCCTTGACGCGCAGTGGGACGAGATCAAGGCCGCCGTTTCGGAAGCGATCAGCGCAACCGGCGGCACCATCACCCACCACCACGCCGTCGGCCGCGACCACCGCCCCTGGTACGACCGGCAGCGCCCCGACCCGTTCGCGGCCGCGCTGCGGGCGGTGAAGTCCGAACTGGACCCCGCCGGGATTCTCAACCCCGGGGTGCTTCTCGACTAGATGACCGCGACGGATCAGCCGTGCCCGATGCGCAGCAGCTCGGCCAGGTTCGGCAGTTTCACGCGCGGACGGCCGTGCGGTTCCCCGGCCGCGCGCTCAAACTTGTCGATGTTTTGCCAGTGCGCCGACGTGACCAGCTTCGGCTGGCGTGAGGCCAGCCAGTCGGTGAGCTTGTCGGCATGGTCCTCCGGGAAATCTGCGAGCTGGGCGTTGGCAAGATCGCCGAGCAAGGTGTCGACGGTGTCTTGGGAGTCCTTCTTGTTGGTGCCGATCACACCCGTCGGTCCGCGCTTGATCCATCCCACGACGTATTCGTTGCGACGGCCATCCACTCGGCCGTCGGTGTTGGGGATGGTCCCACGTTTGTCGTCGAACGGTAGCCCGGGAGTTGGCACACCGCGGTAGCCGACGGACCGCACGATCAACTGGGCCGGCAACTCTTCGCGCTTGCCGGTGTCCTTGGCCGATACCCACCCGCTGTCGTCGGTAACCAGTTCGTTGCGGCCGAGCACGATCCGCTCAACTTTGCCGTCCCCCTTGATCTCGATGGGAGATGTCAAGAACCGGAACACCATTCGACGGTGTCCTGGGCGGGGTTCGCGGACTGCATAGTCGCGTAGCACCTTGATGTTCTGCTTGCAGACCTTGCCCACCGCTGCCGCATCCTCGTCGGTAATGCCGTCGAGCTCGGCCGGGTCGACCACCACGTCAACCCCTTCCAGGTCAGCCAGCTCGCGCAACTCCAGCGTGGTGAATGCCGTCTGCAGCGGGCCGCGCCGGCCGATGATCACCACTTCTTCCACGCCGCGCGGGCGTAGCGATTCCAACGCGTGATCGGCGATATCGGTGCGTGAGAGCTCATCGGGGTCGGTGACCAGAATGCGTGCGACGTCGAGTGCGACGTTGCCATTGCCGACGACAACTGCGCGACCGCCAGACAAGTTCGGCGACATCTGCTCAAAGTGTGGGTGTGCGTTGTACCAGCCGACGAAATCGACCGCCGCGATGCTGCCCGGCAGATCCTCACCCGGAATGTTCAGCGCGCGATCCGACTGCGCGCCGACGGCGTAGATCACGGCGTCGTAGTGTTCGGCGAGTTCAGCGGCCTCTACGTGTTCGCCCACGATCACGTTGCCGTAGAAACGGAAGCGCGGATCTTCGGCGGTCTTTTCGAATTGCTTGCTGATCGATTTGATCTTGGGGTGATCGGGTGCCACGCCGGAGCGCACCAGACCCCAGGGCGTCGGCAACATCTCCAGCATGTCGACGGCCACATCGATCTCGTCGGAACTGTCGGCGGCCTTCAGCAAAGACGCCGCGGCGAAAAACCCGGACGGCCCGGAGCCGACGATGGCTATGTGGTATGGACGCAATTCGTTAGCCTTCTGTTCGTGCCCGGCTGCGCGCGAGGGGCTGAGCATCGCAGTCGCGGGGTGCACATGATGGTGATCTGATGCTAATCGCTGATGACGGTAACGTGGGCGGCTGTGGAACCTGACCGTCAAGCCGACATCGCCGCCCTTGACTCCACCCTTACCACAGTGGAGCGGGTGCTCGACGTCGACGGTCTGAAGAGCCGCATCGAGAAGCTCGAGCATGAGGCGTCCGATCCGAAACTGTGGGACGACCAGGCTCGCGCGCAACGCGTGACCAGCGAGTTGTCCCACACTCAGGGCGAGCTGCGGCGCATCGAAGAATTGCGCCGCCGCCTCGATGACCTGCCTGTGCTCTACGAGCTCGCTGCAGAGGAAGAAGGCGCAGCAGCCGACGAGGCGCTCGCCGAGGCCGACGCCGAACTCAAGGCGCTGCGCGCCGACATCGAGGCCACCGAGGTGCGCACGCTGCTGTCGGGCGAATACGACGAGCGTGAGGCGCTAGTCACGATCCGTTCCGGCGCGGGCGGGGTCGATGCCGCCGACTGGGCCGAGATGCTGATGCGGATGTATATCCGCTGGGCGGAACAGCACAAGTACGGCGTGGAAGTGTTCGACACCTCCTATGCGGAAGAAGCCGGGATCAAAAGCGCCACATTCGCCGTCCACGCGCCGTTTGCCTACGGCACATTGTCCGTCGAGCAAGGCACCCACCGGCTCGTGCGAATCAGCCCATTCGACAACCAGAGCCGACGGCAGACCTCGTTCGCCGAAGTCGAGGTACTGCCCGTCGTGGAGACCACCGACCACATCGATATCCCGGAGGGCGATATCCGGGTCGACGTCTACCGATCCAGCGGGCCCGGCGGTCAATCGGTGAACACCACCGACTCCGCGGTTCGTTTAACCCACATCCCGACGGGTATTGTCGTGACTTGTCAGAACGAGAAGTCGCAGCTACAAAACAAGGTGGCGGCGATGCGGGTGCTTCAAGCAAAGTTGTTGGAGCGCAAGCGTTTAGAAGAGCGCGCCGAGTTGGATGCCTTGAAAGGCGAAGGCGGTAGCTCTTGGGGTAACCAGATGCGGTCCTACGTGCTGCACCCCTACCAGATGGTCAAGGACCTGCGCACCGAGTACGAGGTGGGCAATCCGGCGGCCGTTCTGGACGGAGACATCGACGGGTTCCTGGAAGCGGGCATCCGGTGGCGCAACCGAAAAGATGACGACTAACGCAGGCGTTCTTGCCGTAGCTGGGGCCTTCTGGGGGGCTTCCTGGCCGCAGCGCTGGCACGACTTCTGGCGTGGACAGATCGGCGAATGGATCATCACCAGGGGTCTGCGCATTGTCATGCTGCTCATCGCGGCGGTGCTGGCGGCCCGCTTCGTCAATTGGGTGGCGCAACGAGTGACCAAGCAGCTCGACATCGGCTTTGCTGAAAGTGATGCATTGGTTCGCTCGGAGGCAACCAAGCACCGCCAGGCCGTTGCGTCGGTGATCTCCTGGGTATCGATCGTCATCATCGCGATCGTGGTCATCATGCAGATCGGCGACGTCCTGCAATTTTCGGTGGGTGGGCTGATCGCGCCGGCCACCGTGCTGGGCGCGGCGCTGGGTTTCGGTGCCCAACAGCTGGTCAAAGACCTGCTCGCTGGCTTCTTCATCATCGCCGAGCGGCAATACGGCTTCGGAGACCTCGTCAAGCTCACCATTCAGGGGTCGACGACGGATGCGACCGGCACCGTCGAGAACGTGACGTTGCGGGTCACCAAATTGCGTTCCCCTGACGGCGAGGTGTTCACCGTTCCGAACGGCCAGATCGTCAAATCGGTCAATCTCAGCAAGGACTGGGCACGCGCGGTGGTGGACATCCCGGTCTCAACCAGCGCCGACCTCAACCGGGTCAACGAGGTCTTGCACCAGGAATGCGAGCACGCCCGTGACAATGCGGCGTTGGGGGAGCTGCTGCTGGACGCGCCCACGGTGATGGGGGTGGAACGCATCGAAATCGACACCGTCACATTGCGGCTGGTGGCCCGTACGCTGCCCGGCAAGCAGTTTGAGGCCGGTCGACAGTTGCGAGTGCTGGTCATCCGCGCACTTGCCCGCGCCGGTATCGTGACCGCGGCCGAGGCGAGGGTGGCTGTTGTTGACGATCCCGCGGTGCAGCAGGGGTGAAGTTCACGCTGAACCTCCTTAACAAGCGTCGCGAAGACGTGAAACGGCGCTGGCCGACCCACCTGTTTGGGGGGCGGGTTCGCACCTCGACCCTGGCGTTGATTGTTGCGTTCCTCGCAGTGTGGTGGGTTTACGAGACCTACCGCCCGCAAGAGCCGCCGCCCCGCAACACCACGCCACCCGCTCAGGTGGTGCCGCCGGGTTTCGTGCCCGACCCCAACTACACCTGGGTGCCCCGCACCCGAGTGGAGCAGCCGGCACCCCCAATGACGAGGATCCCGACCACGACAACGTCGCCCCCACCCACCACC
>NZ_OCVX01000005.1:570445-574930 GCF_900232995.1 Mycobacterium simulans | reverse complement strand
CACCCACCACCACTCCGCCCGTAACCACCACCACGACCACCCCGCCTCCGTTCACCCTGCCGCCGCCGCCGTGCCTGCTGCCGCCGCCTTTCTGTCCTCCGAGCACGACCCCGCCGCCGGAGCCCGGGCCGGGCCCAGTGCCAAACATGACGCCCCCGGCCAGCTGAATTTCGCGTGCCAGCGAATCGCACCGCTACACTGGCGTGCCGTGATGATCACCCTGGACCATGTCACCAAGCAGTACAAATCGTCGGCACGTCCGGCGCTGGATGACGTCAACGTCAAAATCGACAAGGGTGAGTTCGTCTTCCTGATCGGCCCTTCGGGTTCGGGTAAGTCGACATTCATGCGGCTGCTGCTGGCCGCGGACACGCCGACAACCGGCGACATCCGAGTCTCGAAGTTTCATGTCAACAAGCTCCGCGGCCGCCACGTGCCGAAGCTGCGCCAGGTGATCGGCTGCGTCTTCCAGGACTTCCGTTTGCTGCAGCAAAAGACGGTCTACGACAACGTCGCCTTCGCGCTGGAGGTGATCGGCAAACGCACCGACGCGATCAACCGGGTGGTGCCCGAGGTGCTCGAGACGGTGGGCTTGTCGGGCAAGGCCAACCGGCTGCCACATGAGCTCTCGGGTGGCGAGCAGCAGCGCGTCGCGATCGCCCGCGCATTTGTCAACCGGCCGCTGGTACTACTGGCCGACGAGCCCACTGGCAACCTCGACCCAGATACCAGTAAGGACATCATGGATTTGTTGGAGCGGATCAACCGCACCGGAACGACGGTGCTGATGGCCACACACGACCACCACATCGTCGACTCGATGCGGCAGCGAGTGGTCGAGTTGTCACTGGGCCGGCTGGTTCGCGACGAACAGCGTGGTGTCTATGGGATGGATCGCTAAGTGCGATTCGGCTTCCTGCTCAACGAGGTCCTCACCGGCTTTCGTCGCAATGTCACGATGACCATTGCGATGATCCTGACGACAGCGATCTCGATCGGCCTGTTCGGCGGCGGTTTGCTGGTAGTTTTGCTGGCCGACCACTCCCGCGCCATTTACCTCGACCGAGTCGAGACGCAGGTGTTCCTCACCGACGACGTCTCCGCCAACGACCCATCCTGCGACGCCAACCCGTGTAAGGCGCTGCGGGAGCGGATCGAAGGGCGACAAGACGTCAAATCCGTGCGGTTCCTCAACCGCCAGCAGGCCTACGACGATGCCATTCGGAAGTTTCCGCAGTACAAGGACGTCGCCGGCAAGGACTCCTTTCCGGCGTCGTTCATCGTCAAGCTGAACAACCCCGAGCAGCACAAAGACTTCGACTCCGCAATGCAGGGTCAGCCCGGGGTGCTTTCGGTGCTGAATCAAAAGGATCTGATCGACCGATTGTTCGCGGTGCTGGACGGTTTGAGTAAGGCGGCTTTCGCCGTGGCGCTGGTTCAGGCCGTCGGTGCGATTCTGTTGATCGCCAACATGGTCCAAGTGGCTGCCTATACGCGGCGCACCGAGATCGGCATCATGCGCCTGGTCGGCGCGAGCCGCTGGTATACCCAGTTGCCCTTTCTGGTGGAGGCGACGCTGGCCGCGACTTTCGGTGTGGTCATCGCGATCGCCGGCTTGATGTTGGTGCGGGCGTTGTTCCTGGACAATGCGCTCAACCAGTTCTATCAAGCAAATCTGATAGCCCGAGTCGACTATGCCGACATTCTCTATATATCCCCATTCCTGCTCTTGCTGGGCGTGGCGATGGCCGGCGTGACGGCATACATAACGTTGCGCATATACGTACGGCGGTAGCGGTGTCCAAGAAGCCTGGCGCGGCTAAGGGGACTAAGGGGACTGGCAAACAGATCATCGCCAGCAACCGCAAAGCCCGTCACAACTACTCGATCATCGAGGTGTACGAAGCCGGCGTCTCACTACAGGGGACTGAGGTGAAGAGCCTGCGGGAGGGGCACGCGTCCCTGGTCGACGCGTTCGCTACCGTCGACGACGGTGAAATCTGGCTACGCAATCTGCACATCCCCGAATACCAGCACGGCAGCTGGACCAATCACGAACCGCGGCGCAACCGCAAGTTGCTGCTGCACCGCCGCCAGATCGACACCCTGATCGGCAAGATCCGCGAAGGCAACTTCGCGCTGGTGCCGTTGTCGCTGTACTTCACCGAGGGCAAGGTCAAGGTCGAACTCGCGTTGGCGCGCGGCAAGCAAGCGCACGACAAGCGCCAGGACATGGCCCGCCGCGACGCCCAACGTGAGGTGCTGCGCGAGCTGGGCCGTCGCGCCAAGGGCATGTGATTCGGGCCTACTATTCGACCATGGCCGATCGTCCCGTCACCCAACTCGACAAATCCGATGTTTTAGCTGGCCTTTTTGCCGTATGGGACGACATCGGTGTTCTGCTGGACGAGTTGGCCGAAACGGACTGGCAGGCGCCGTCACCGCTACCCGGCTGGGATGTGAAAGCCGTGGTATCGCACATGATCGGCACCGAGTCGTTCCTGGCCGGCGTCGCCGCACCCCAGCCGGACATCGATGTCTCGACGCTTGAGCATGTCCGCAACGACATCGGCGCGATGAATGAGTGCTGGGTGCGCCATCTCAGCGGGGAGTCGGGCGCCGAGGTGGTTGCGCGGTTTCGTGCGGTGACCAATGCTCGGCGCACGGTTTTGGAGAGCCTGTCCGCCGACGACTGGAACGCGGTGACGCCGACGCCGGCGGGTCCGGACACCTATGGGCGGTTCATGCGCGTCCGGGTCTTCGACTGCTGGATGCATGAGCAAGACATCCGGGTTGGGTTGAACCGGCCGTCGTCCGATGAGGAGCTCGCCGGGCCGGCGTCACAACTGGCCCTCGACGAGATCTCGTCCACCATGGGGTTCGTCGTCGGTAAGCGCGGCAACGCGCCTGACGGATCCCGGGTCCTGTTCGAGCTGACCGGCCCGCTGGCCCGTACCGTCCGCGTCTCCGTCGACGGTCGCGCCCAGGTAGTCGACGACTTCGGCGGGCAGGACCCGACGGCGACGGTCCGGCTGGACGGGCTGCAGTTCACCAGGCTCGCCGGTGGTCGCCCGATGTACGCGGGGCGCGGTCAGGACATTGCGCTTGAGGGCGACCAGGATGTCGCTCAGCGAATCGTCGAGCGGCTGAACTTCGTGATCTGATCGGGAAGTTAATTCCGTTGTCGGTTGTTGGTAGCGGCGTACCATTGATGGTCCTGCCGAAAGTCGGCGGGGATGCGAGGGGCTGAACGGTTTCGACTTCGCGCATCGAATCAAGGGAAGCGTGCCGGTGCAGGCAAGAGACCACCGTAAGCGTCGTTGCAACCAATTAAGCGCCGAGAACACTCAGCGCGACTTCGCTCTCGCTGCCTAAGCGACAGCAAGTCCGTCAGACCGGGAAAGCCCTCGACCCGGACCCTGGCGTCATCTAGAGGGATCCACCGATGAGTTCGGTCGCGGGACTCATCGGGACACCAACAGCGACTGGGATCGTCATCTCGGCTAGTTCGCGTGACCGGGAGATCCGAGCAGAGACATAGCGAACTGCGCACGGAGAAGCCTTGAGGGAATGCCGTAGGACCCGGGTTCGATTCCCGGCAGCTCCACGAGAGCGACAACGCTACGCAGCAGTCCAGAACGGGGTTTCGGCGGAAGTCGGAAACCCTTCGTTCTGTAATTGTGTGCAAGCCGCGACGCTCTGCAGGGCGCCCGGGCCGGGCAGCAACCACACAATTTCGTGTTACGTTAATCGTGTGAGGCCGACGAAGGTCCACGACTCGGCCCTCAAGCGCGAGTACACCGAGGACGACATACGACACGCCCTAGAGCACGTCCACATTTCCTACGACGTAATCGACGACGAGCCGCCTCGGACCTGGGTGTTCCGCTTCACGGCGAAGGGAATCCTGGTGGAAATGATCGTGCTCCATAAAGCCCAGGAAGACCTTGTGATCCATTGCATGAAGGCCCGAAAGGGCGAACTCGACAAAGCCCTCCGCATCTCAGGAGGCAGGTAGTGACATGGCAAAACCGTTGAAGAAAGTGGCCACGACGAAGAAGGCCTCGAAGAAAGTCGTCGCGGCGAAGAGTCCGACAAAGAAAGCCGCTGCGAAGGCGTTGGTTCAGGCCCCGGCCAAACGCGGGGCCAAGAAGGTGCCAGCCGAAAAGGCGGTTTCCACAGGGATGTTTACGGGCCGTGCGGTGAAGGCCCCAACCCGGATCCCGCCCGCGTTCAGCAGCCCTTTATCGATCACGCCGCATCGGCGGGCTCAGGGCAGCGATCCGCGCCCCCTGCCCCCGGCGGGGGGCGCGGGCACGCTCGAACGGTTGGTCGCTGGAGCTGGAGAAGGGATTCCTCCCGAAAAGCCACGTCCGCGGGGGCGGCCCGCCAACCGCGACGAAACGGGAAACACCGATTCCGGTTGGCCCCCCCGCGGCCGCGTTGACCCGGGCGGGGGGCGGTCCCGGATCGCCGGTGGGCGGG
>NZ_OCVX01000005.1:409977-570345 GCF_900232995.1 Mycobacterium simulans | reverse complement strand
GCTTAGGTCGGTGCGGGGGTAGCGGGTGGCGTCGCTGACTCCTGCGGACGTCAAGCGCTGGGATCTGGGCGCGATCCATGCGGTGTTCCAGACGGCCAGTGGACGCGCGGATACGTTGCAGCGCTTGGGGGACAGCCTCGATCAGGCCGCCAATGTTCTGGCCGACTGGCATGGCGAGGCGGGGGATGCTTTTCGCGCCGACGTGGGCAGGATTCGCCGCGACATCGAGGCCGACGGCGCGGAATCCCAGCGGGGGGCGGCGGCGGGGTCGCGCGCCGAGGCCGACGTCAGCGCGTGCAAGCGCGAGCTGGCTGACATCGAACGGGCCGCTGCGGCTAATGGCTGGACGATCACGCCGGATTGGCGAATCGAGATGGGCGACACCTGGATTGGGCGCGATCCCATCACGTTGGCCGCCGAGCAGCAGATCTTGCAGGACGAACTCACCGCTTGCAAGTTGCATGCCCATACCGCCGACCACGAGCTGGCTACCGCCATCCGCGCCGCCGTCGGCGAAGTCCCGCTGGATGCCGTGGGCCCCCCGTCAGGTGGTGCCCCAACGTCGCTCGGTGCGCCCAATCCCGCGCCTGGGGGTACGCCGCGGACGTGGCAAGACATGCTGTTGCCCGCTGGCCCGGCAGGCACCGAGCCCAGTGGTGCCGCGCCGACGGGTCCGCCGGTGCCCGCAGGTGCGGGGGGCACGGCGCCATCGCTGGAAGACCTCTTGCTGGGCAGGGCTCAGACCCCCGGCCCTGGCGGCCAAGAACCTGCACCAGGCAGCATGCCGGATCTGCTGAGCCGGCTGCAGCAACCCGTTGCCCCGGGGGCACCACGGCCTCGGCTGAACCCTGCAGACGTGGAGAGCTTCAAGGCGCTGGTGCGTCCAACCATGATCCGCGATGGCGTGCCGCCGGATCAGATCGAGGCGCGCCTCAACGAGATTGTGGGGCGCACCCAGCAGTGGATCGACAACGGTATGCCCAACTACGTTCCCCCCGCGCCGCCGCGCCCGCCGCCACCGGGATTTGGTGAAGGATTCGGTGACCGTTGGCGGGCTACCGAACAAGGAATCAAAAACCTAATCGGGCAGGGAGGACCCGGAGCACCCGGCGTGCTCGAGTCATGGCAACAGATGCTCAAGGGCACCGTCGAGACGGTCCAAAACCCGATAGGCGCGGCGATCGATGAAGTCAAGAGTGCGTTGGACTCACCCAGTGCGGCCTACTATCTCGGCGGCAAAGCCTCCGACGCCGCCACGACCCTGCCCACGCTCCTTTTCGGCGGCGAGGGAGCCGCTGTTCGTGCGGGACTTCCCGCAGAAGTCGTCAGCGAAGGTGGTGCACCCTTAGCCGTTGTGCGTGGCTGGGAGCCCACAGGTGGAATGTCGTGGGACGACTTTGCGTCCCAGTTCGGCACTCCACAATCGCGCCATTACCCATTGAATGATGGTTTTCCACCAGGATATGTCCCCCAGCCTGCCCAGCTGCCTGAGGGTGCCATCATCGACCGGTTCGGATCGGAGTACGGTCGCTATCTTGCGCCCGATGGCACCCCTTTTGCAGATCGTGCTTTAGCGCCAGAATCGGTTGGGGGCGGTTACAACCGATACATGGTGACAGGAAAGCCACTACCTCCGGGCTGGCAACTTGTAGAAGGACCAGTTCAACCATGGTTCGGCCAGACGCCGTCGCCTGGCAGCCTTCAATACATGATTTTGGGCCCAGACGGAGTGAAAGTGAGCGTAAAAGAGCTAGTCGACAGGGGAATCCTTGATGAATACGGACCGCGACTTGGAAGATAAATCGGCCGAACTTCAAACTGAGATAAATCAGTTGTCGGAAAAGCTTGGGGTCCGCCCCATGCCTGTCGGCTTCCGAACCAACGATGGCTTGAACATTTATATTGCCGACGATGGCTCATATCACTTCACTTTCTACGAGCGAGGAAAACTTGGTTTCGACCAGTCGGGTAGTCTAGATGATCTTCTCTACTGGTACTGCGAAGATGTTGTCACTCGTGAAGCGGCCAAACTGATTGGTGATCGCTCAGAACGATTCAAATACGAGTACCAAGTATTGAGCCAATTCGAAATCGACTGGGCGAAAAGGCGGGTGCGTGAACTCGCCAATATTTTCCGTAATGACCAGCCAGAGGACATTTCGTTGCTCCCGGACATCGGCGAAGCGCTATGACGCTGGCTCATGCAGCGTCTACGAGACAGCTGGGACGCCACCGGTCAGGAGCTCGGCCCCGCCGACGTCGACGCGCTAGGCTGGCAAATCAACGAGCAGTTTCTCCGAAGCCAAATGGAGAACGGCGTGTTCCCGCATTGAGTACGTGCTGAATGTCAAGGATCCTTCGTTGGAGTCGGGTTGTCCTAGAGTTTCCCCGACGCACTTTCTGCGAAAGAGATCGAGTTCAACGCATGGGGTGAAGGATTTATAGTGGTGGTAGACGACTTCTTACAAGAGGTGCAGATAATAGTTGGACCCTTCCTGTCCGACCTTGGCTTCACCGTCGATGAGGTCGACAGTGCTGTTGACGAGGGGCCGAAGGGTTCGGTTGTCTACTATCGAGGCCAGGACTGCAAAATTCAGATTTATCACTCGTCGAGGGAAGGCGAAATCAATGCGATGATCGCGCCGCTGGATGCGCCGAATGATTACGGCCTGTACGACCGATCCCGAAAATGGCACTATTTCAACGATTTCACCGAGCTGCCTAACCTGCCCGTAGAGGAGCTCGTGCGGAAGCTTCGCGAGGAACGGGCCAGTTTCGAAACTACCCCGAAACGGCTCGAATGGCTCAATAGGGAGCACATAGCCCGGTATTTCGAATCGGCACATGCAGCGATAGTTGAAGGAAAGTGAAACCAGGGCTGAGTAGCCGCCGATGAGCCCAAGTGATGTGGAACGCTACATGGGGTCGATGTTGGCGAACCTCGGCTTTGACCTTGATGAGGTCGACCCTGATAGCGTGTACGACGATCGCCCAGCATGGGCTGTGTTCTACCGCAGTTCTACCTGCAAACTTCAAGTGTGCTGGTCCGCGCGGGACAGCGGGATCGACTTCATGCTCGCGCCACTCGATGCGCCGAACGAATTCGGCCTGCTGAACCGATCAAAGAAATGGCGGTTCATGCTAATGCTCAGCGATACGCATGATGGCCTAACTACGCCTGGACTGGATGCCGACGACGACACAGTGATGTCTTGGCTCAGGGCGCTCTTCGAAATTCACTTTGAGGCTGCCCGGTGCGCTGTTGTCGGAAGCTAGGCAAGACTGCGGCAAGCGCACTGCGGCGGTCGACAGATTGGGTGCCCCCAG
Source organism: Mycobacterium simulans (assembly GCF_900232995.1). Classification (GTDB taxonomy): domain Bacteria; phylum Actinomycetota; class Actinomycetes; order Mycobacteriales; family Mycobacteriaceae; genus Mycobacterium; species Mycobacterium simulans. The sequence goes on along the minus strand of NZ_OCVX01000005.1, from coordinate 567,018 downwards.
CGCGGTAATTCATGCGAACGACTACCTGATTCCTCGGTGTGGGCATAGGCTCCGGCTAGTCGGCGATCGGTTTGGCTGGGCAACTGGGGAGGTTGCCCCAGGTAGTGGGAGCGGCCAGTGTCGTATGTTCTCGCGTTGCCCGAGACGATGTCCACCGCGGCCACGGACGTGGCTTCCATTGGTTCGGCGGTCGCAACGGCAAACCAAGGCGTGGCGGCTGCCACCACCGGGGTATTAGCAGCTGCCGAAGACGAGGTGTCAGCGGCGATCGCGGCTTTGTTTTCCGCCCACGGCCAGTGTTATCAAGCCGTCGGCGCACAGGTGACGGCTTTTCATGAGCGGTTTGTGCAGGCATTGTCCAGCGCGAGCGGGGCGTACGCCGCCGCCGAGGCGGCCAACGCTGCGCCGTTGGCGGCGGTCGAGCAGGCGCTGCTGGCTGTCCAGCAGGAAATTCAGCAGACCCCGATCGCAGCGGCCACCGGATTCCCGCAGGTGTTCGAGACGCTCGTCAGCACGATCTTCGGGTCGCCGGCTGTATCCCCCTTCCCGGCAACGGAGGCGGGGACCTTCACCGGCACACCGTCACTGTTAACCAGATTTGAAGAAGCTGCGCTGTTTCCGGTAAAGCCCCTCCTGAATTTGTCCGGACTGGAAACGCAAATCGCACTGCCCAATAGTCCACTTTTGCAGCTGTTGGCCAGCGACATCCCGCCACTATCGTGGTTTATCGGCAACTCCCCGCCACCGTTGCTGAACTTGCTGCTGGGCGAAACGGTCCAGTACACCACCTACAACGGGATGCGCGTCGTGCAGATCACGCCGGCTAATCCAACCGGTGAATACGTGGTAGCCGTTCACGGTGGCGGGTTTATCTTCCCGCCCTCATTCCTCCACTGGATCCATTACTCGGTGACGGCCTACCAGACCGGCGCGACCTTCCAGGTACCGATTTACCCGCTGCTGCAGGAAGGAGGTACCGCCGGCACGGTGGTACCCCAAATGGCCGGCTTCATCTCCTCGCAAGTCGCGCAACACGGATCCTCCAACGTCAGCGTGATCGGTGACTCCGCGGGCGGCAACCTCGCGCTCGCGGCCGTCGAGTACAACTTGGTGAACCACCCGCTTGACCCCGGGCCGTCGTCGATGGTTCTGCTGTCTCCATGGCTCGACCTAGGTATGACCAACCCAAATATTGCGTTCGTCCAAGACCCCCTGCTCCCGTTTGGGCCTGCGCAACAGATCGGCAGGGTATGGGCAGGCAATCTAGCTATCAACGACCCGATGGTGAGTCCGCTGTACGGGACACTCACGGGCCTCCCGCCGACGTATGTCTACTCGGGCAACTTGGACATACTCTCGCCCGACGTGTTTCGCCTCCAGCAGGCGGCCGTAACTCAAGGAGCCCAGATGAGCTTCGTGCTGGCCAACGGCCAAATACACGACTGGCTCATTCTCACCCCGGACGGTCTCCGATACTGGCCGCAGATCAACCAGCAACTCGGTATCGCTGCATGATTGGCCGTCACGAAGCTGGCTCGTTGGTCGCCTCGCTACGCGGACTGGGCGGCCTCGATGAACAGCGTCGGTACGCCGCACGTGCCATCCCGCACGCTGATCACACGCGTGCCAGGCTTGCGCCCCGGTCGCACGTCGGAGACGTCGAACCCGGCTTGCGCGAGCCGCGTCCGCGCGGCATCGGCGTTCGGAACGCGCCAGGAAAGCCCCCACACCTGATCGGTGAGGTCCGGGACCTCCGCGTCGGACAACGACTGCGCGAGCTCGACGGTGACCCCGCCCACGCGCAGGAACACCAGCCGCATGCCCCAGTCCGGAAAGCTGCGGTCGAGCGCGAGGCGCAGGCGGAGCCCATCGCGGTATAGCGCGATCGCCGCATCCGCATCCGACGTCCGCACCACCACGTGGTCGATCCCGGTGACGATCGCATCCTCGGATCCGACCGGCAGCGCCTCGGGAAGGCGATTCGGTGTCTCGTGCTCGATCGCGATCATCAACACGCCACGGGTACACGTTTCCGGTAGCAGCATGCTGCGCCAGCGCCGGGTGAGCCCAGTCTCGGTATCGCGGCCGACGCCGGGGGACACAGCCGGCGGCTCGAGGCCGTTCGCGGCCAGTTGCCGGTGTGCGGTGTCGAGATCGGAACTGGCGAACGCGAGTCCGATCGGCCCCTCGCCTCGCCGATCCAGGTGCCATGCGACCGTGCGCCCGAGCGGGCCATCGCCGTACGGCGTGATCAGCTCTAGGTAGGTGTTGTCGAGCCGGAATAGCGCATTCGCCGTGCCCCAGCCCGGATGATCGCCGCGCCATGATGGGTTGCGCGACAGCAGCGCGGCGTAGCTGCGCGTGGCGTCGTCGAGATCGCGCACCGCGACGATCACATGGTCGAGCGCGTCGAACACGCACTCAGGATGCCATTTATCCCCGCGCGGTGAGCAGCAGCGCTGCGGCGGCGCCCAATTCCGCGATGGCGTAAGCCCAGTTGGGATAGAACGGATTTCCGCCTTCGACGACGGCCGAAACGACACGACCGACCACCATTCCGGCCATGGCCGCTCTTAATCCTGGTTGACAAGTCCGAGTCGCCTAGCGCCGTCCTTTGTCACGGCGGAACTGAATTCGTTCAGGCACGAATTCACTCAGACTGTTGTCGCTTGGATTCACGAGCTACGTCGGCGGCTTGGTGCACTTGCCGGAACAGCCGGCCCCAGTCAGGCATCCGGCCCCGAGCGGCCAGCAACGGCGCCGGGGCGCCCTGCACCTCCGGCAGGTCGAGAACAAGCCACGCTCCAAACTGATACGGTTGCAGCCGCAATTGAAGTGTGTCGAGTTCGTCTTCTAGGACCACAGGAACTTTCACGAACTCTCCTGGCTGTGCTCGATCTAGCCGCCGCTGAACCTCGTCGAGATCAGCATCAGCAGCAAGCCGCCATCGAAGTTCCTGGCCGGTTCGGTGCGTGGACGAATAGAGCACAAGGTACTTCGCCAAAAGTTTCTCCCTTCGGTGGTGCTGCTGCTGCTCAGGAGTGTCGATGCAGGAAGCCGTGCAGTATCGCCTGGACGAGTTCGTCGACAATCGCCTCTTTCGGGGGTGGCTTTTCTCCGAAAAAGGCCGAACGCAACGCGACCATGCCGACGATCATCGCCACCGTTGAGTGAGCCGGCAGGTCCGGCTGCCTCGATCGCATCCCGCGTAAGCGCATGCCCTCGGCGCTGATCTGACCGAGTACCGCGATGGCCCGCCTGATGTCGGCCATGCCCGCGCTGGCAATTTCCTCCTCGCTGAACGACTCCGAGGCCGCCAGCGTCAGTAACAGGCCTCGGTGTTCCACGACCACGTCATAGAGTCGTTCGACGAAATGCCGGGCCAGCTCCTCTTCGTCGGTCTCCTCGGGGACCACCGACTGCCACGTTCGGCCGAATTCGTCGACGAAGCTCGTAAATGGAACTACCAGGGCTTGCCGAAACAGTCCTGCCTTCGAGCCAAAGTGGCGGAACAGCAAGTATTCGCTGACCCCGGCGGCCTCGGCGATTTCACGCGTCGTGGTGCTGCGGTAGTCCTGGCGAGCGAACAGCTCGCGGGCGGCATCGAGCAGGAGTCTGCGCGGCTCCCCGCGGGGCCGTCGGATCGCCGGACCCGACCTGTCTGCCACGGCGTTCACGATAGTCGGCCTTGACCGGTCCTTATAGAATAGTGTCCACTATTAATATGGGTGCGGTCATCATGCTCGGCACATTGTTTGGACTGATCGCCCTCGTCGTTGGCTTGGTCGTTTACTTCGACCCCGAAGCGCGCGGTGGCGCGGCTGACGAGCAATGAGCGCCGAGTTGACGCCCCTGCTGACGGCGGCGGTTATCTTCGGCTGGGGCAGCGGCATCCTGTTTACCGCAATGGGCGTATACCTGAGCATCCGCGGCCGTCGCATCCACCCACTCTTACTGCTCTGCATCTCGGCGATCTCGTTCTCGTGGATCGAAGCGCCCTACGACTGGGCGATGTACGCGCAGTTCCCGCCCGCTCTGCCTCGCATGCCGTCATGGTGGCCGCTGAACATGACTTGGGGTGGGCTGCCCTCGTCCGTGCCGGTCGGCTACATCGGCTATTTCGTGATGCCCGCCGTGATCGGCGCCCCGCTCGGGCGATGGTTGAGCGCACGGTTCGGCTGGCTCGCAGGGAGAAGGGGCCCGATCACTCTCCTTACCTTGGGCCTTGCGGTTGGCTTCTGCTGGGCCTTCGTCTTCAACGCGTTCATTGGCGCCCGGCTCGGCGTTTTCCACTACGGCTACGTGATTCCCGGGCTTGCAATCTTTGAGGGGACCAAGCACCAGTACCCGATCTATGACTCCCTTGCGTTAGGCGTGCAGATGATGGTGTTCACGTACCTATTGGGCCGCACGGATTCCAAGGGGCGAAATGTCATCGAGATGTGGGCCGACAAGAAGTCGACGAGCCGCCTGCAGTCGTCAGTCGTATCCATCGCCGCGGTCGTCGTCATCGGAAACCTGCTCTACGGGGCGGTCTTTGCGCCCCACCTAGCTACGAAGATGGGAGGTTGGGTGACCTCGGGACCAACCGACCAGCTGTTCCCAGGCGTACCGAACCAACCCCGGTAGGGCGGCCACTGGGCTTGGCTGTCCGTCAAGGCCAGATAAAGGCGAGTTATCGATTCCTCATCTCTTTGACAGCGTCGCAGCAGTTTTGAGCGCGGGGATGCCACACTGCGACTGCGCATTCCGGGAACAGGAGGCAGTGCTTCGATGCGAATCGTGCGAGTGGTTACATGGGCCGCGCTTGTCGCCGTTCTTTGCATGCTGAACCCACTGCCGGCAGCGCCCGCGCATGCAGCACCGACGTGCGGGGTCAACCTGAGTGCCCCGGAGATCCAAAGCGCGATCAGCTCGTTGCCGGCGCTGCCGCAAAGCTACCCATGGAGCACCAACCCAAAAAGCTTCGATCCGAGCAGCAATTACAACCCGTGCACAACCCTTTCGGCGGTCATCATCACCGTCGAAGGAGCGACCGGCGGCTCGCCTGATCTGGCATTGCTCTTCCACAACGGCACTTTCGCTGGGGTAGGCACGCTAAAGGCATACGCTTTCACCTCCATCAACGGGGCTCAGACAACTGACGACACGGTCGCCCTCAACTACAAAGACGACCGGAACGTCTGTACCGCATGCTCTGGACCGATCACCACCGTGAGGTATCAGTGGCAACGCGACCACGTCGCGATGTTAGACCCCGCACCGACGTGGTGAAGTCCAGAAGGCGACGTTTAGTCCTGATTTTGCAAGCTGGCAAGCTTCCGAATCGTTTGAATTTCGCTGTCCTGAAAGGGCCGTCCATTGGGGAGTAGGAGGTCGCTGAACCATACTTTCGGCGGCTTGGGGTACGGGTGGTCCCACGAATCCCATGGCAGGTACGTCTGAGTCTTTCCGGCGACCAAACCCCAATTGAACGCACCAACGTTGTGCCGCTTCGCAATTGGCAGGATTCCCTCGACCGTGCTGCCCTTGGACCGAGCCAGATACTCGGTGCAAAGGATCGGCCGCCCCAGCGGGGAAAGTTCGGCGATCCGGCTCTCGAAATCGGCTGGCGGAGCGTAGCTGTGGAATGTGATCACGTCCGAGTTGTCGAGTTGAATGCCACTGATTGTGCTGCGGCGCCCCGGATCTCCCCAGCTTCCTTGCCAGACGCCACTCGTCAATGGCTGAGCAGGATCAACCGCGCGCGCCCACCGAAACACTTGCGGGAGCAAGTCCGCGACAAGCTGAAGCTTGTCTTTCCGCTCCACATTCCGATACACGCGCGCGGGATTGTCGGGTTCGTTCCACAGGTCCCACCCCAAAACGCGGTTGTCACTACGGAATTGGCTCAACACTCCCGTGACATAGTCGTGCAGAACGCCGCTGTATCGGCGATCGCCGAGGCGGTCAGCACCGGGACTCTGCACCCAACCGGAGTTGTGCACACCAGGCCTTGGCGCGCGCTGAGGACCCAGCCTGGGGAACGGATCCCAACAGGAGTCAAATAAGACAAACAATGGCTTGATGCCGCGGTTGGCGGCGATGGCGACGAAGTGCGCGAGACGGCTCTGGAATCCTTGGCGATCCTGGGCCCACAGCTGATCGTGGAGGAAGACCCGCACAGTGTTGAACCCGTGCAGCCGCGCGACCCCCAACTCGGCATCGATGCGCCGGGGGTCATAGGTGCCGGGCTGAAACATCTCGAGCTGATTGATGGCGTTGGAGGTGATGTAGTTCGCGCCGACGAGCCAGCCTTGCGCCTGATACCAGCTATGGGCACGGTCAGCGGGCCAACGGCCGGGTTCGGCGGTGGCGCGGGGAGCTCGGGTGAGCGCCGTGCCCACTGCCAGCGCCAGCGGTAACTTCAGGGCGGTTCGGCGGTGCACGAACAGACGATAAGTTTTTCGGCGACGTGTTTAGGCTTGCTCGGCGACGTGTTTAGCCTTGCTTATCGATTCGCAATGATTTCGTTGTGTCGCAGCGGCTTACGGCGATGCCAGCCGATCGCGGAAACCCGGCCCGGGCTCCGGTGTCACGTTTCTGGCGGTGATCTCTTCGCCGCAGCGGGCGCACACCAGGCGGGGATCGACGAATTCCCCGCAACTGTGGTGACGCAACAGAATTGGTGGGCCGCCTGGGTGCGGCAAATGTTCGTCCCCCCACCGCATCAGGACGACGATCGCTCCGAAGAGTTCGCGTCCCGCGTCGGTGAGCCGGTACTCGTGGCGCTCGGGCTCCTGCGAGTACGGCACCCGGTCCAGCAGGCCCACATCGACGAGCATCCGCAGCCGCGACGACAGCGTGGGACGCGGAATGTTGAGGTTGCGCGCGAGCTGGCCGAAGCGCTGCACCCCGAAGAACGCCTCGCGCAGGATGAGCAGTGTCCAGCGTTCGCCGACCAGCTCAAGCGCTCGGCCGACCGATTCGCCTTCGAAACGGTGGGATAGGTCGGCAGCGGCCATAGTTCAACCACTGTACCCGGTTCAATTACTGAACCATAGGTGGTAACGTGATTGAACCGCAACCACCACCGCTACCGGGAGCCGCCGATGAATCAAAGCGACACCGAGATCGAGGCAATCGCCGAGAAAATTGCGCTGTCGGCTCGGGAGATGTCCGCGGAGATCGACCGCGATCGCCGACTTCCCGACGAGCTGGTGGCGCGTCTAGCTGAGGCCGGGTTACTGCGTGCCACCATGCCGCGCGAGGTGCGGGCGCTAGAGCTGCCGCCCGGGCGGGCGCTGCGGTGCGCCGAAGCGGTAGCGCGCGGCGACGCCTCGGCAGGATGGTGCGTGTCAATCGCGATTACCAGCGCGTGTCGCGGCGGGGGTCTGGGCGCCGCGGGGCACGGCGAGGTCAGTGGACGGCGGTGTAGTGGTGTCCGGCCGCTGGCCATTCTGCAGCGGAATCAACCACGCTGACATGATGTTTGCCGGCTGCTTTGTCGATGAAAAACGCGTGCCATCGGTCGTGGCACTGCACAAAGACGACCTGCAGGTCCTGGACACGTGGCACACGCTGGGCCTGCGCGGCACCGGGAGCCACGACAGCCTTGCCGACGATGTCTTCGTGCCCGCCGATCGCGTGTTCTCGGTGTTTGACGGACCGGCCATCGATCGGCCGCTGTATCGCTTTCCGGTGTTCGGCTTCTTCGCGTTGTCGATCGGGGCGGCCGCGTTGGGGAATGCGCGCGCCGCGATTGACGACCTTGTCGAGCTGGCCGGCGGTAAGAAGGGACTCGGCGCGACGCGCACCTTGGCGCAGCGTCCGGCGACACAAGCGGCGGTGGCCACTGCCGAGTCGGCGCTGGGCGCCGCCCGCGCGCTGTACTACGAGGCGATCGACGAAGCCTGGCGGGCCAGCCAGCAACCGGAACCGGTACCGGTCGCGATGCGCAACCGGCTCCGGCTGGCGGCCACGCACTCGGTACGGACCTCCGCCGACGTGGTGCGGACCATGTACGACCTCGCCGGCGGCAGCGCCATCTACGACGGCGCACCCCTGCAACGTCGGTTCCGGGACGCATTCACGGCCACCGCTCATTTCCAGGTCAACGAGGCATCGCGCGAGCTGCCCGGCCGCGTCCTGCTGGACCAGCCTGCCGACGTGTTGATGCTGTGAGCGGCATCGAAGTCGTCCTACCGTTTTGGCTTGACCGACCCGACCTCGAGGCCGTGGACGTCGCGCAGGCCGCTTCTGACGCGGGCTTGGACGCGGTGTGGATTGGCGAAATGGCAACTTACGACGCATTCGCGCTCGCGACCGCGATCGGGCTGCGCGCGCCGGGAATGACCCTCAAGATCGGACCGCTGGCCGTCGGCGTACGCAGCCCCGTGGCACTGGCGCTGGGGGTAAGTTCGGTCGCCTCACTCACCGGCAGCCCGGTCGACATCGCCTTGGGGGCCTCCAGCCCGGCGATCGTGAGTGGCTGGCATGACCGTCCATGGGCGCACCACGTGCCGGTGGTGCGCGAAACAATTGAATGCCTGCGTTCGATATTGACCGGCGCACGCCTCGAGTACGCGGGCCGGCACGTCACCAGCCGCGGCTTTCGGTTGCGCACCGCATGTCCCGACACGCGAATTGCGTTGGGGGCGTTCGGTCCCGGCATGATTCGTCTGGCAGCGCAGCACGCGGATGAGGTCGCGCTCAACCTTGCGTCGCCCTCCCGCGTCGCGGAGGTTCGTCGCGCGATCGATGCTGCGGTGACCGGCCGCGCCGCACCGCGCGTCACGGTGTGGGTACCTATAGCCGTCAACCCCGGTGACGCCGCGCACGCCCAACTGGCCGCGCAGTTGGCCGTGTATCTCGGTCCGCCCGGCTACGGCGAAATGTTCAGTGCGCTCGGCTTTGACGACCTCGTTCGGAGGGCCCGTGCCGGCGCAACTCGCCGCGAACTTGCGGCCGCTATCCCGGTCGAGCTGCTCGAAGCCGTATGCGCGTTGGGCAGCGCTGATCGAGTCGCGGCGCGGCTGCGCGCCTACCGCGAAGCCGGCGCGGACTGCGTGGCCGTCGTGCCCGTTACGGCCGAAGACCCGGGAGGCCGAGCGACTCTTCAAGCATTAGTCCAGGAGATCTGAATCGTGAGCATCGTCAACACCGTGTGCCGTCTGGCCGCCCGTCCGATCGGAATGCCCAAACCCTCGAACTTCGAGATCATCGATGAGCCCGCCGGGAATCCGGCCGAGGGCGAGTTTCTGGTGCGGGTCGAGTACCTGTCGGTCGATCCGGCGATGCGGACCTGGATGAACGCGGGTCGCTCCTACGTGCCGCCCGTCGAGATCGGTGAGGTGATGCGCGCCGGTGGCATTGGGCGCGTCATCGATTCTCGTCACCCCGATTTCGCGGCCGGCGACGAGGTGTACGGCATGTTCGGGGTGCAGCGCTACGCGGTTTCTAACGGGAGTGGCGTGACTGCGGTGGACACCACCGTCGCACCCGCGCCGGTACATCTGGGTGCTCTGGGAATCAGTGGCCTGACGGCCTATTTCGGGCTGCTCGATGTCGGCCGGCCGCGGCCGGGTCAGACCGTCGTCGTCTCCGGGGCCGCCGGCTCGGTGGGCAGCATCGCCGGCCAGATTGCCCGGATCAACGGTTGCCGTGCCATCGGCATCGCCGGCGGCGAGGACAAGTGTCGCTGGCTGGTAGACGAGCTCGGATTCGACGCCGCCATCGACTACCAAGCGGGCGATCTGCGCGCGCAGCTAAAGGCGCACGCCCCCAATGGGATTGACGTCTTCTTTGACAACGTCGGGGGAGCGGTGCTGGAGGCTGCGCTGTCGCGGCTGGCTCGTGGCGCGCGCGTCGTCATCTGTGGGGCCATCTCGCAGTACAACGCCGCCGGCGAGTTACGGGGACCGGCCAACTACATGCAGCTGCTGGTCGCACGGGCATCCATGACCGGCTTTGTCGTCTTCGACTACGCCGACCGATATGCCGAAGCCGTTGCGCAGCTGGCGAATTGGCTGCGCGGTGGTGAGTTGCGTTCGCGTGAGCAGGTCGTCCACGGCGACGTCGCCGAATTTCCCGAGGTGCTATTGGCGTTGTTCCGCGGCGATAACACCGGCAAGCTGGTGCTCGCGCTCGACGCGCGTTGAGTGTGCGTCTACGGCTTCGAGTGTGCGTGCCGGGCGGCGAATCGCGCGTGGGACCGCCGCGGGTTCACGGTCGAAGCCGTGGGTTCACACTCGGTTAACTTCCGGGTTGACTTCAGCCAATTAGCTGTGTGAGCCAGCTTGGATCCTGCAGGTTCACCGACTTCTTGCCATCCCACACAAATGGCGTGCCCTGAGCACTCAGCCCGGCCAGCGTCGCGTCGGCGTTTGCGGTCTTCGTCTGGGCGGTGCCGAGGTCATTTCCCGCCTTGATGCAGCTGATCACCGTCGCATTGGCGCCGACGGTTTGAGCCAGATGGGCCAGTTCGGCGTCGGTGCGATCGGCTGCGGCGCCCTCCTGAGGCTGGAAGTCGCTGGCGAATAGGCCTGAGTAGAAGTTGGCGTAGATCTTCGGGTCGTTTTGTCCTGCGACGCAGTAGGTGGCCGCCACCGCGCGGGTCGAGTAATTCTTGGTGTGCGACTGGTCATCGAGGAAGTTGAGCAGGTGATAGCGCACCGCGAGTTTCTTGTTGTCCACGGCTGCGTCAATCTCGCTTGCGTATGACCTGATGAAGGCGCCGCAGGGCGGGCAGATCGGCTCGTTGAACACGTCGATCGTTGCGGATGCCACCGAGCTGCCCACAAACACACCGTCATCGAGAACTCGCAACGCAACCGCGTCTGCCGGCGGCGGCGATGACGACGTTGTCGAGTGCGACGTGGATGACCGCCACGGATGGGCAAGGGCGATGATCAGCCCGCCGGTGACGGCCACCACGACGGCCACGGCCGCACCCACCCAAATCCACGGCTTGCGACTGCTTGGCGCAGGCGCCGGTTGACCCCACAGCGGTGCTCCGCCGCTACCCGCGCTGCCGCCCCAAGCCGGGGGCCTGGCCCAGGACGTCGGCTGCGGCATCGGCCCCGAGGCATACGGCGACCCCGGAGCCCCCGGAGCCGACGGCGCGTGCCACGGACCCTGGGTAGCCGGCGCATGGGGGGCCCCGACAAAACCACTCGGCGCCGGGGCGGCAAACCCGGGCGGCGGCAGCTGCGCCACCTGGCTGCGCTGCAAAATATCGGTCGCACGGTCCTGATCGGGTGTGGCTAGCGCCGCGTACGCGGCCGCCGACAGATCGCCACACGTGGCGTAGCGGTCCGCGGGATCTTTTGCCATGCCGCGGGCGATCACGCCGTCGAAGGCGATCGGAATGCCCGGCCGGACGGCGCTGGGCCGCGGGATGGCCTGGCTTAGATGTGCGCCCATCACGCTGAGCTGGTCGCCGCGGTATGGCGGTGACCCGGTCAGACATTCAAACAACACGCAGGCCAGGGCGTAGATGTCGGCGCGATAGGTTACCTCGGACTCGCCGAATCGTTCCGGGGCCATGTAGTAGAGGGTGCCCACCGTGCTACCGAGCTGAGTGAGTTTTTCGTCGGACGTGGCGCTGGCAATCCCGAAATCCACCAGATAGGCGAAGTCGTCCGCGCTGACCAGAATGTTCTCCGGCTTTACGTCGCGATGCGTCACCCCGGCGGCGTGCGCGGCGTCGAGCGCCGAGCCGATCTGGCGGACAACTGCCACAGCACGCGGCGGGGGCAGCGGCCCATAGCGCTTCAACATGGCGGCCAGGTCCTTGCCATCGATCAGGCGCATATCCACATAGAGCTGCCCGTCGATCTCGCCATAGTCGTGAATCGGTACCACGTGGGGTTCCTGCAGCCGCCCCGCGGTGCGCGCCTCGCGCTGCATACGCGTGCGGAAGACCGGATCGCGGGAGAGCGTCTCCGACATCAGCTTCAGCGCCACCACTCGCTCACGGACCGTGTCCTCGGCCTCGTAAACGTCGCCCATGGCGCCGCGCCCCACCAGGCGCCGCAGCCGATACGGCCCGAACTGCGAGCCCTCCCGCGAACCCGCGGTGTCACCCATTGCCGACTCTCTCCTCACCCCGCGGTGGCGGGCCAGGCATAAGGCTAGGTCATCATCCTCGATCCGACGACAGCGAGGACACGCGAGTACCCTCCAGCGCCATGGGGAAGCCGCGATGAGTGCGGGTCTCTTCGGACTCCTGGACGACGTCGCGGCGCTGGCACGGCTAACCGCCGCCTCTGTCAAGGGCGTTGCCCCCGCCGCGGGTCGCGCGACCGCGAAGGCCGCCGGAGTGGTCATTGATGACACCGCGGTGACACCGCAATACATAGACGGGATCAGTGCCGAGCGAGAGCTGCCCATCATCAAGCGCATCGCGATCGGATCGCTGCGCAACAAGCTTCTGTTCATCCTGCCCGGCGCGTTGCTGCTCAGTCAGTTCCTGCCGTGGCTGCTGTTCCCCATCCTGATGCTCGGCGCCACCTACCTCTGCTATGAAGGCGCCGAGAAAGGTTGGGGCACCATCCGCGGCTACGACGGCCACGCCGCGCTGCCCGAAACCGAGCGTCACATGGTGACGTCAGCGATCCGTACCGACTTCATCCTGTCCGCCGAGATCATGGTGATCGCCCTCAACGAGGTAGCCGAACTGCCGTTCTTGCGGCGGCTCGTCGTCCTCATCATCGTTGCGCTGGTCATCACCGCCGCGGTGTATGGCGTGGTCGGCGCTATCGTCAAGATGGATGACGTCGGCCTGCGCCTCACCCAGACCAAATCCCGCTTCGGGCAGCGGGTCGGCCGGGGCCTCGTCGCCGCTATGCCGAAACTGCTTTCAGCGCTCTCCGCGGTCGGGACGGTGGCGATGCTCTGGGTGGGCGGCCACATACTCTTGGTGGGCAGCGACCATCTCGGCTGGCACGCCCCCTACGGCGTGGTGCACCACGCCGAGGAGCACCTTCGTCATGCCGTGCATTCCGCCGGTGCCGTACTGGCCTGGTTGGTCAATACCGGTGTGTCTGCGGTGATTGGATTGATCGTCGGAGCCGTGGTCGTTGTGGTCGTGCACCTGATTCAGGCCGGCCGGCGACGGTTTTACGTGCCGCAGAAGGTGCGGTAGGCGCCGAAATCCTCCGGGGCCGGACTCGCATAGCGCTCAAGGCCGGGGCGCTCCTCATACGGGGCGGCCACCGCGGCAAGGAGCCGCTGGAGCGGTTCGATATCGCCCGCCGTCGCCGCGGTCAGCGCTTCCTCGACGAGATGGTTGCGCGGAATGTAGATCGGGTTGACCCGGTCCATCAATGCGGCATCCGGACCCAGGCCGCGCCAGCGCGACAACCAGCCGTCGAACCGCGCGAGATCGAGGAACGGCCCGCGTGCCGGTCGCTGACCTTCCAGGTCGCCGCGGGCGGCGTGGCTGAGGTGACGGAAGAACGAGGTGTAGTCGACGCGGCTCTCCTGCAGCTGGGAGAGCAACTCGTCAATCAGCGGCGTCGCGATCTCGGCAGCGATGTCAGCCGCCAAGCCAAGCTTGGCCCGCATACCCGATGACCAAATGTCGCGGTATCGGTAGAACTCGCCAAATGCCTTCTGCGCGAGTGCGATTGCTTCCTCGACGTCGTCAGAAATCAAGGGGAGCAGCGTTTCGGCGAACCGGGCAAGGTTCCACTCAGCGACGACCGGCTGATTGCCGTAGGCGTAGCGTCCCCAGAAATCGATTGAACTGAAGACGGTTTCGGGGTTGTAGGCCTCCATGAACGCGCAAGGGCCGTAGTCGATGGTTTCGCCGGAGATCGTCATGTTGTCGGTGTTCATCACCCCGTGGACGAAACCGATCAGCATCCACTGGGCCACCAGGGAGGCCTGCACCGCGACCACCGCTTCGAACAATGCGAGATAGGGGCGCCTGGCCTCTGCAGCGCCTGGATGGTGACGGGCGATCGCATGGTCGGCGAGGCGCCGCAACAGATCGACATCGCCGGTGGCCGAGGCGTATTGGAAGCTTCCCACCCGCACGTGACTGCTCGCGACGCGGACGAGCAAGGCGCCGGGCAGTTGTCGTGCCTCGCGCTCTACCGGTCGCCCCGTCCTCACTACGGCCAACGATCGCGTCGTCGGGACACCCATCGCGTGCATCGCCTCGCTGACGATGTATTCGCGCAGCATCGGTCCCACTACCGCCAGGCCGTCACCACCGCGCGCGAATGGTGTGTGGCCGGAACCCTTGAGATGGATGTCGTGAAGCTGCCCGTTGGTGTCGGTGAGCTCGCCCAAAAGCAGCGCGCGCCCGTCGCCCAGCCGGGGGACGAAACCGCCGAACTGGTGCCCGGAGTAGGCCTGGGCTACCGGAACCGCGCCATCGGGTACCAGGTTGCCTGCCAAGAATCGCAGCCCGTCGGGACTGCGCAGCCAGGCTGCGTCGAGACCGAGCTGCGCCGCCAGGGGCTCATTGAGCACCAGCAATTGCGGGTCGGGCGGCACCTCGGCTTGCCACCGGATGGCCAGCTCCGGCAACTCACGGGCGAAGCGGTCCTGCAGCGGGACCGTCACGTCCGGTGTCGTATCGGTTGGACTCACTCCATCCACACTACGGAGACGACTCAAACCCCTAAATGTGTACGCCGATGGCGTGCTGGATCAAATCGCGGGCACGGTCGAGCATCGAGGCAAACGGCCCGACGGCGAGATTCAACTTCGCCGATTCCACACCGGCGTGTGGCCGGGTCGGCGCGATAGCCTCAGCGACCTTCACGACGGTTCCCATTCGCTTGAGGTCGTCGGCCTCGACTTCCCGCTGCAACTTCGCGAATTCCCGGGACTCCTCATGCTCAGCATGGGCCAGTACCGCTTTACGAAGCTTGGATAGCTCGCGGATGAATTCCCGTGAGGTGATGTCGAGGCTTTCGATCTTGGCCAACTGCTCCTTGGCGTCATGCTCTTCGTGCAAAAGGCCATCAACAATCGCGTCGCCATCGTCGACCTCGCGGCGCAGGCGCGGATGCACCACCATCTCCTCGGCCGTTTCGTGCACGGCAAGCAATTGGCGTAACTCAATGAACGGTTTTTCGCGTGCCTGTGGATCCGACGCATGCAGCACCTCGTCGAACATGTCCTCGATGAGGTCGTGCTGTGCTTTGAGAAACCCGATGACTTCTTCGGGCGTTTGAACCATCATTTCGGCCACGCCGAAACACCTCCTACGGAGGAGACTTGAGAAATGCGGGCTGGGGGCTTTGCGCCGCTAGGCGCCGCATACCCCGGTACCGGTGCGCTAAAACGCTCGACCGAATTGCCGGCTGGTCAGAAGCCCGCGACGAGATTGTTGTTTTGGGGGCAGTAGGTGCGAACGGAAATGGCCACATAGTCATTGGCGACGCCGCTGAACGCGGGACTGTTCGTACGAAACTCCGCCACGATCTGTTGCACCGTCATCCCTTGGCGGATGTTCAGGCAAACCATCTTGCCGTTGTAGACGGCGGCATCGGGGTTGGCGAACGAGATGCCCCGGTCGCCGAGGTCCTGGATGTACTTGTTGTCCTGATCCGGCGTGGATGTGATGGAGGCAGGGTCCGGCGCCGTAGTTGTCGCCGATGCGGTTGGTGCTGCCGGTGCCTGCGTGGGCTTGGCCGGGGTCGGCGACCTGGTTAAAGCCCAATGTCCCAATACGATTGCCCCGGCGAGTCCGACACCGACCATCAGCATCGCGGTGGCTCTGCCCCACGTTGAGCGCCAGGTCTCTCGGGCGGCCAGGGGTTCGCTCGGAATCTCGTCGTTCTCGACGTTCTCGTAGACGTCCGCAACGACATCTTCTCCGCGCGACCACGCGACTTCAACGGCGTCCGTGGGCGCGGGGTTGGGCACCGCAACGGTCTCGCCGTCTACTGCTGCGGTTGCTGCATCTGTTTCGTTGCCAGCCGAACCCGGCTCGACCATGACGGCCATGGTAGCCACGTTTCGATGTCTCGGCACCGACCGCAGGTCTAGGTCAGGCGGCGGTTGCGCCACCGTCGGATCCGGCCCGTCGGCATTTGAATTGCGTCCATCACCGAACTCATCGACGAGGCCACGGACTTGGCGTGGGCCCTGGGTTCCGCGGCTGGGGGGCAACTGCCTTCCCACCATGTCGGCTGCAACAAGGCCGTCGTCACCGGAATCGCGGTGTCAACGCTGTTGCGCCCCCACTCGCACGCTCGATCGATCGCGGCGACCGAAGGCGCCAGGTTGATCGCGGACAATGTCGGCTCGAAGCGAACCAGGTGATCGGCGTAGGGCAGGTTGCGCATCATCTGCAATTGGATCGCCTGGGTGATCGGGGCCAGCCACATGTGCCGGGAGTCCCATTGCGGATGGAAGCAGTCGAAGGCCAGATAACACGCGTTGCGACTGCCGAGCTTGCCGTCGCGTACTCGCTTCCACGCCAGTTCGATCGGGACATTGCTGGCCGCGCCGCCGTCGACGATCGCCGCGATCTCCCGGTCCGCGCAAAGGTCATCGAGGAGCGGAACCATGCGCGGGTCGCTGGTTTCGTGGTGCAGCACGCCCGGGATGGCCGATGAGAACGATGCCGCGTCGACCACGTCGAAGTCGAAGTCCGGGTCGTCGCCGGTAACGATGATCGGCTTCACCACCCGTAAGTCGATGAACGCCGCCACTTGCCACATGCGGGCCCCCACCACCGGGCCGATGCCGATCGGACGGAACGGCAGCGATCGCAACTGCAGCGCCGCCAGTTCCGGGCGGCGGAACCGTGACGGCAATGCCGCATAGGGCTGCCGGCGCACGCCGGCGACGACGATGTCGAACGGTATCGCTAGGTCCGACATGCGCATCCGTTCGCCGTCGGCACGGCTGAGCATGGCGAGCGCGAACTGGTCGAAGCGCAGCGCGAAGAGGCCGGCCAGGCCATGACGGCGGCGCAGCCGCTCGGGTCCGAGGATGGCCCGATAGGACACCGTCTTCGCCCACTGCACGTACTCCTCGATCGGCACCGGCAGCTCGCGGGCCACCAGGCTGCCGATGATCGACCCGAACGACGCGCCGATCATGTAGTCGGGCAGCCGGCCGACCTCCAGCAGCCGCTGTATGCCGCCGATGTAGACGAAACCCGCACCGCCACCGCCGCCGAGAATCGTGACGAGCTTCTTGTAGCCCACCTCGGCATCCAGTTCGGCGGGGGAGAAGTCGTTGCCGTGGCGTTCGATGAGGACTCGCCGCTGATCGTCCTGGTCGGCTGCCAGACCGGCCAGCACGTCGCGGGCCGCCTTCAAGGCAGTGACCGGATCTGGCTCCTCGCGCAGCGGGCCGTACAGGGTGTCGGTCACCCTGGACCGCCACGGCGCGACTTCGGCGCCCACCGAAATGTCACCGCGCCCTCGCGTGCCGCCCGGACCCGCGGCACCCGGCTCGAAATCGGTGAGTCTGGCGAAGTTGAGGATGTAGCGCAGCTGGCGCAGGTCCTCACCGCTCAGCACGTCGGGGTTGGCAAGGTGCTGCCGGACGAGCCGGTTCTCCATCTTTTGCAGCAGCAGATTCGGCTCTGTCGAAGGGAGGTCGACAGTGTCGAGGGACGCATCGGTGTCACGGGTCTCGTCGTCGATCGCATCGATTTCATGGACCAGGTCGAGCGCGTTGCCGCGACGACCCAAGCGGCTGCGCACCGCGTTGATCAACGGGAACTGCATGAGCATCAGCGTCCCGGCACGGGAATGGTGGGCAGAGCCGAGCTACCCGGCCAGCACCCCAACGGGCTGATCCCTTTGTTGATGGCAGCCGTAATGCAGTTCTGCACAACAACATTGGGGTCGTTGCTGATCGAGCGGGACAGGATCTCGTTTGCCTTCGCCTGCGCCTCGGCGGTCCTTTGGGCCTCCACCGCGATCGAGGTCTGGGCACGCTGCTGGTTGAGCTGATTGATCTTGTCCTCGGTGCCCTGGTCGTACTGGATGGTGGGCACGTTGACATCGAAGATGTCGACCTGGCCGCCGACGTCCTGGCGCATGATGTCGGCGGCGCGCTTGGCCAGCGAAGGCAGCGGGGAGACGTCGAGGTTCTGCGGGTCCAGGGGATTGAACGCGGCGAACACCTCGTTGAGCGCGACCGACAGATTCCGCTCGATCAGGTTGACGCGCACGTTGTCGAAGGTCTTGTACTGCTGGAACAGTTCTGGGGCGGCGTGCTGCTTGAGCTGCCAGCGGATGCTGACATCGGCCAGGGCGGTGGATTGATTGCCCAGCCGCACCATGATGCGCTCGTCGTGGTTGCCGACTTTGACGTACTTGTCGATCTGAATCGCGCCGTCCATCTGGTGAGTCATCTGCCAGGGCCACTTGGCGTGGAAGCCGTTGTTCAGGCTTACCCCCGTCGGGCGGCCGAAGGTGGTGACGATCGCGATCTGCCGGGTCCCGACGATTGTGAAGCAGCCCCACAGGAAAAACAGCACCGCTGCCGCCAGGGCGCCTATCGTGACCGCTTTGGCGCGGGAGCTTGGGCTCGTCCGTTTGAGCAGCCAGAACAAGCCCCCAACGCCGGCGACGATCAAGCAAATGACTAACAGCGCGATCTGCCACGTCATCTCCAGACTCCTTTTCGTTTAGCGCCGCCGGTGCCGGCTCTTTGGTTCATTCGAGTTAGTTCATTCGAGCATTCCTGACACCGACGCCAGCTTCGGGCTCCCAGCAGCCGCGCCGTGAGTGCGTGCGCGCGGCCCTTTTGGGCCGAGTCGAGATGGTGACCGCGAGCGGGTAAGTCATGGGGGGATCCTTAAATACATTCTTGCTCAGAGGGTTTCGCGGATCAGGTCGGCGGCCTTCTCGCCCACCATGACGGTGGGGGCATGGGTATTGCCGTGTGGCACAGTCGGGAAGACCGAGGCATCCGCCACCCGCAGCCCGTCCACGCCGTGTACGCGGAGCTGCGCGTCCACAACGCCGTCGGCGTCGGTGCCGATGCGGGCCGTGCACGACGGGTGATAGGTGTGTTCCGCCTCGCGGCGTACCTTCTCCTCCAGCTCGGCGCGGGTGCGGGCAACCTCGCCGGGGTGGATCTCGCGGCCGGTGCGGCCGCGCAGTGGCCCGGTGGCCGCGATGTGGCGAGCCACCTCGATGGCGTCCACCATGGCCTCCATGTCGGCCCGCTCGGCGAAGTAGTTGTAGGTTGTGGCCACCTTCGCGGTGGGGTCAGCGCTGCGCAACCGCACCGCTCCCCGGCTTAGAGAACCGACCAGCGAACACGCGATCGTGAAGGCGGGTCGGTCGTGGACGCCTTGCCCGTGGTCCTGCAGATAGGCCGGGCCGCACATCAGCTGCATCGCGGGTGCTGCGTCCCCCGTCCGCGTGTGGATGAACCCGCCACACTCGGCAATGTTGGAGGTGAGCAGGCCCCGGCGGCGGAGGAAGTAGTCGGCCAGCTGCTTCGGCGATTCCGCCGAGTCGAGGGTGTTCTTCGCGGAAGTTTCGAAGTTGACCGTGTAGAGGGGGTGGTCCATCAGGTGTGCCCCGACGTTGGGGTTGTCCACAACCGTGGTGATGTGGTGCTCGGCGAGATGATCGGCCGGGCCGATGCCGGAGAGCATCAGCAGCTGGGGCGTGTTGAGCGCACCGGCTGACAGGACGACCTCGCGCTCGGCGCGCAGAAACTCACGGGCGCTGCCGCGCGCTACGTCGACACCGACCGCACACCCTTGCGAGATGTGCACGCCGAGCACGTGCGTCTTGGTGAGCACGGTCAGGTTCGGGCGCCGGCGGGCCGGGCGGAGGTAGCCGTCCGCCGTCGTCCACCGCCGTCCCCGGCGCTGGCTGACCTGATAGAACCCGGCACCAACCTGCTCGGCGCCGTTGAAGTCGTCGTTGCGCTCGATGCCGGCGGCCACCATCGCCTCGACGATCAAGCGGCTCAAGTCGTTTGGGGACCGAGGGTCCTCGACGTGCAGCGGGCCGGACCCGCCGTGATAGGTGCTCTCGCCACGAGAGTTGTTCTCCGCCCGCCGGAAAAACGGTAGGACTTCGTCGTAGGACCAGCCCGTCGCGCCCTCCTTGGACCAGGAGTCATAGTCGTCGCGATTGCCGCGGATGTAGACCATCGCGTTCATCGAGCTGCAGCCGCCGAGCATCTTGGCCCGCGGGTGAAACAGCGACCGGCCACCCAGAAACGGCTCCGGCTCGGTGTAGAACTCCCAGTCCAACGCGGTCTTGAACTGCTTCGGGAACGCCGCGGGCATCTGCACGTTGAGGTGGCGGTGGGACCCTCCAGCCTCGATGAGCAGGACGCGCACGGAAGCGTCCTCGGATAGTCGGCTGGCGACGACGGCTCCGGCCGAGCCTGCACCGACAACGATGTAGTCGTAGGTACGCATTTGATATGTCCTTCCGGTTTGGCGATGCCAGAACTGTCGCATCGCGGCACCGGCACAGGCTTGTATCGGGGCTACAAGAGTTCACCCGGAGTTGGTAAGCCGGGGACGTTGTTGGCCGGTTGTGCGCTTCCTATCGTTCTCGGTGCGCGCAAACGCCGAATTCCACTTAAAACCAACCGATCCGCCTCGCGGAGAAAGCTGAGTGCACCCATGCTCTCGATCGCCATAGTCTTCTTCATCATCTTGTTCCCGATTCTCATCCCGGCGACCGTGGAGGCGGTCGGCGCGATCAACGACGCGCGCCGGCGGAGGCGTCGACGGATCGCCAACTACGTGTCATGAATGGTTCGGTGCCGCAAGCATTCTCGTGCTATCGCGGACTTTGCAGGACGGCGGTCCCGAACCACTCGCACAGCAGCAGCGCCACCTCAACGTCAAGCCGATCCGCATCGATCGGCCGACCGCGCCGGGCCATCGCCCGGCCGACACGGTATCTGACGGTATTGAAGTGCAGGGTGAGTTCTTCAGCGGCCAACTTGTAGCTGGATCCGCAACGCAGGAACACCCGCAACGTTTCCCGCAAGCGCTCGTCGTTCTCGCCGTCGCCGGCCAGATCACCGAGTGCATCAGCGACCCAGTCCCGCGCCTCGTCGATGTCGGCGGCCAGCAGCGCGGCCAACGACAGGCCAGGATCGGCCGCGGCGAGCACGGTGGGCTCCTGCTGCCGTCGAGCGATTGCGACCGAACGTGCCCGCTGGGCCTGCTGATGGGAACGTCGGAAACCGTCGACGCCTGGCGCAAAATTCCCGATGCCGACGCTAGGCGAGTCGGGCCGCCCGGCAGCTAGGGCACGAACCTTGTCTATCTTTGCGGACTTTTCCCGGGCATCGTGAACGGGCGTCTTATAGGGCAGCCATCCCCATCCGGTGACGCGGTTCGCTGCGACGAACAACGGGTTGGCCGCAGCGCCGCCGGCATGCCCTAGTTCGACAAGGAAGCGCTGCAATTGCGGTAGTACGTCCTCGTCGGCTCGCGAATCGGGGTACCAGATGACGACCGCAAGGTGATGCCATCGAAGGGGATAGCGGATTGACGTGGTTGCCGCGTCGACATCGATGGCCTTCTTCGCGGCCAGTAGTTCCCGGACCCGGAGGGCGCGAATGCTGTTCTGATTCTCCAGCCAGCGTTCGTGCTCCTCCTCGTAGACGGCGATGACCTGTTGCGATATCCGGTCGACGTACTGGAAGAGAGTGGCGGTGATCCTTTTCCGCACTGCGACTTTGGCCTGTGGAGGCAGGTTGGTCGTCCGTACCGCGTCGAATACCAGTTCGTTCATGCGGCCTTGGCCGAGTCGGTAAGAACGCACCAACGCATTCACGGGAACGCCGTGCTGTGCTAATCGCCGGGCGTGTTCCACTGCGGCGCTCGGTGCATCCACTCGCTCCAGCGCGATGTGATAGCGCAGAGCGCTCAACAGGGTATCGATGTTGCTTTCGGCGCTGGCGCGGAAGAGTTCCATGAGAAGGGCGTCCCCGCGCATCTGTGGAATCGCGTCTTCGACGAAAAGCTGGACGTTCGAAGCCAATTCGGGCAGTCGTGTGCTCAGCCGAGCGGCAATCTCGGTGATACAGCCGTCCACGTCAAATTCGGATTCGAAAGCGGCCCCGCGCCGCAGATCCGTCACCCCTCGACGGTAATTCGTTCGGCCGCCAATCGATAGCGGTCGGCGTGGTCGGATAGGCTCCGAAAAAAGGAGGAGCCATGCCGATCGATCGTGCCGCGCTCATCGCGGGCAGTATCCGACTCGCCTCGGGCGTCCAGTTCCTCGTCGACCCCCTCCGCGCAAACCGGCTCTGGGGCGACCGGGACGAGCCGTCGCCGACGGCTCGACTGTTGTTGCGGTCGATGGGCTACCGCGACGCATTGATCGGTGGGCTGCTCTTGGCGTCAGGGTTGCGTGGCAAAAACACGCGCGGCTGGTTTTTGGCCTCCGCCGGGGCCGACGCGTCCGATCTGTTGGGCGGGATGAGCGTCCGCGACGAGCTGAAACGCTCACACCTCATCGGCCTTGGCGGCGCCGTGATTGGCATTGGCGTTGGGCTCTGGGGCGCAACGCGCCGGGGGCCCGCTCAGCGGGCGCTCGACACCAGCGACCAGTAGCGACGTTCGCATTCGGTCAGCTCGTTCGACGTGATCTCACTGAAGGTGAGATCGCTCACCTGCTCCGGACTGGTTGGCAGCCGAGGTCGCAGAGAGCTGGCGTAATCAGCGTCGGATTCGACTCAACACCCGACGCACCACACCTGACTCGCCGGTGGGCGGCTGTCGGTTGGCATACGGCCATGGCCGGTTGCGCTCCGGAACTGACGAAGCCCGCTGCTGTTTGAGCTGCATCCTTAGGTGCTGTCGCAGCTCGTGCAGCTCGGGGTCGGTCCATCTGTTGTTGGCCTCGATGGGGTCGGCGGTCAGATCGTAAAGTTCCCATTGATCGTCGAGCGGATCGGTGCGATACGCCTCGCCGCCAATGCCGTTGGTAGCCAGGTGACGCACTCCGGGCTCGGTCCAAGTAGCCGGGTCGTCGAAGGTCCGGACCAGCTTCCATAGATGCCCCGCGCCGCCGACTGCGTCCGTGTCGTCCACCTGTACCACCAGGCCCTCGAAGTTCGCGGCCACATGCGCCGGAACCTTGATGCGCAGCGGCGCAGGCGGATTCACGGTCTGACCCAATTGCCGGGCGAACGCCGACGCGCCAGTGTCACCTTCGAGCACGTTATCGCGCGTCATCAGGTAGACGGCCCGGCCCTCGTCGGCCGCCGCCCCGTCCACCACGGGCATCAGGTCGCGGCCGGGCAGCGGATGAACCTCGGAGAATGATTCGGCGAGCGCGTCGGCCGTCGCCTCCACGTCCACACCGGCCGCGCCGAGCAGCGTCGGCACCAGATCGACGTGAGACGTCGGCGCGGAGACCGTGCGCGCCTGCGTCGCGTTCTCGCCGATGCGGGCGATCACGAACGGCACCCTGGTGGCCTCGTCGTACAGGTTGAACCACTTCTGGTGCAGCCCACCGTGCGCCCCGAGAAGCTCGCCGTGATCGGAAGTGCGCACCAAAACGGCATTCTCGGATCCGCCTTCGGTGACCGCGCGGCGCACCCGGTCGATCGGTGCGTCGACCTCGGCGTGCAGGCGGTAGTAGAGGTCGCGGTAGCGCTGCGCGTTGCGCTCGTAGCTGTGGCTGACGGCCGCCGCCGGACCGTATCCGGAGTAGTAGGCCTCCCGGAACGCGATCTGCGCGGCTGGTTTTGTGGACAGGTCCTCGCTGGCGGTCGGTGCCGGCGGCACATGCGGCGGATCCAGGTGGAAGGGGTTGAGCGGGTTGCGGCGCACCCACGCCGGGAACAGCACAATGTCATGCGGGTTGACGAAGCTGGCTACCAGCAAGAACGGGCGCATCGCCGCGGCGTCACCGGCGCGACGCCGTGCGTAGCGGTCTTTCAGCCACGCGACAACACGATCGGCGATCAGCGGGTCACGGCGAAAACCGCTGTTCGCCATTAACGCCCCATGGGGTTCGGGGCCCACCCATCCCGAGAAGCCATACGGGCCGAGCGGGTCGGCGTCGAGATAGCGCCGCACCGCGACCGGGTCGATGACGCCGTCGTCGTCATTGGTGGCCAGAGGGTCGCCGGTTGTCGGGTCTTGCAGGTCGGCGTGCGAGATGTGCCACTTGCCGTCGTAATGGGTGTCGTAGCCCGCGGCGCGAAACCAGTTGCCCAGTGTCGGCACCTCGCCGGCGCGCAGCCAGCGCAGCCGGGAGTCGTCGAATCGCTTACCGATGCCGTCGGTCTGGGTGACTCCATGCAGGTCCGGATACTGGCCGGTGAAAATCGTTGGGCGGCTGGGCACACAGGCCAGTGAACCGGTGTAATGCCGCGTGAAACTCACACCGTGCTCGTCGAACCAGCGGCGGCCGGCCAGAGTTTGTTGGCGCCAGGCGAGTACGTCGGCCGACTCGTACGGCGGCACCGCACGCTCCTCGTCGGTCATCACGATGACGATGTCGGGGCGCTCAGACATGCGAATTCTCCAATCGGTGTGCCAGCCCGGCGAGCAACGTGTCGGACTGCTTGGCCAGGACACGAAGTGCCACCTGTTCCGCCAGGCGAGCGGGGGGAAGGGACCCGACCTCGACCGTGCTGGTCACTGTCACCACGGTACGGTTCCCCGCAGGCCGCAGCGTCCAGCGGTTGGCGACCTTGCGCAACCGGGGAGGTAGGCCTTCGATGTCGTAGCCCAGCGCCACGGGTGGATCGAACTCGGTGATGCGATCCACCAGTGCGTTGCGGCCCACCTGGATGCGGCGGGTGGTGCCCAACGGGGCGCCGTCGGGGCCGTGGTTAAGCACACATGAGTGGTCGATGTTGTCGGCCCACGAACTCAGTGCACCCAAGTCGGCAAGTACGTCCCAGATCGCCTGCGGCGGGGCGGTAATCGTCCGGCTGCGACTGATGTCTGCCACTCCGCCATCCAACACCATTTGATGCCGTTTGGCGCCGAGATTGCCGCAGGGGGTCGTGCGTTGAGCGTGCTCAGCATGCTCCGGTTGATACCCGCAGGTGGCGCACCGCTACGGTTTAGGCAATTCGAGCGAAACGACGGAACGAAGAGACGACAGATCACGAATGTATGAACATGTCAACTATGACTCGGCGGATGCCGCCGACATAGGCACCCGCATCGACCCCCTATTGGCCCGGAGTTGGTTATTGGTCAACGGCGCGCATGCCGACCGGTTCGAGGCTGGGGCGCATTCGCGCGCCGACATCGTTGTCTTCGACATCGAGGATGCGGTCGCACCCAAGGACAAGGTCGCCGCGCGCGACAACGTTGTGCACTGGCTTAACCGCGGTAACAACGACTGGGTTCGCATCAACGGATTCGGCACCCCCTGGTGGGCCGATGACTTAGCCACACTTGGCGGCAGTTCGGTCGGTGGGGTGATGCTGGCGATGGTCGAATCGGTGGACCATGTCACCGAGACCGCGAAGCGACTGCCGAATGTGCCGATCGTTGCGCTGGTTGAAACGGCGCGGGGTCTGGAGCGCATCACCGAGATCGCTGCGGCCAAAGGCACTTTCCGACTCGCATTCGGTATCGGCGACTTCCGACGGGACACCGGATTTGGGGAAGACCCGAGCACCCTGGCGTACGCGCGGTCGCGCTTCACCATCGCGGCCAAGGCGGCCGGCCTGCCGAGTGCCATCGATGGGCCAACCATCGGCTCCAATCCGCTGAAGCTCATCGAGGCCACGGCGGTCTCCGTCGAGTTTGGGATGACCGGCAAGATCTGCCTGTCACCGGATCAGTGCGCTGTGGTGAACGAGGGACTATCTCCCTCGGCGGACGAAATTGGTTGGGCGAAAGAGTTTTTCGCGGAGTTCGAACGCGACGGCGGAGAGATCCGAAATGGATCCGATCTTCCGCGCATCGCCCGGGCCACCAAGATCCTCAATTTGGCCCGCTCCTACGGCATCGAAGTGTCCGACTTCGAGGACGAACCGGTTCACATGCCCGCTCCGACGGACACTTACCACTACTAAAGGTCGCATGATTCATGAGTCGCATCCGGGTAGCGCGAATCTACGACGACGCCGATCCCGAGGATGGCCAGCGCGTGCTAGTGGATCGCATTTGGCCGCGGGGGATGCGCAAGGACGACCCACGAGTGGGCATCTGGTGCAAAGACGTTGCGCCATCGAAGGAACTGCGCGAGTGGTATCACCACCAACCCGAGCGATTCGACGAATTCGCCGCGCGCTACGAGGCCGAACTGGCCGGCAGCCCAGCGCTGGATGAGCTGCGCGAGCTGGCCAAGCGTGGTGTTGTCACGTTGGTCACCGCCACGCGTCAGCTCGACGGCAGTCACGCCGCGGTCCTGGCGAGTCTGTTGACCTAGAGTGCTCGGCGCTGTGGGCGTCGGCGACCGGGGTGAGACGATCATCGGATGCAGTTGGGATTGCATGCTCTAGGAATCGGGGCCGGCGCCGACCGAGCGGTGATCGACGCCGTTGCCGCGGCGGCGGACGATTGCGGTTTTGTCACCCTATGGGCCGGTGAACATGTCGTGATGGTGGACCGATCCACCTCGCGTTACCCATACTCCGACGACGGCGTCATTGCCGTTCCGGCACAGGCGGATTGGCTTGATCCGATGGTCGCGCTGGGCTTTGCCGCCGCCGCCTCATCCCGGATCGCTGTCGCCACCGGCGTGCTGCTGCTGCCGGAACACAACCCGGTGATCGTGGCCAAACAAGCGGCGAGCCTGGATCGGCTGAGCGGCGGACGGCTGATACTCGGTGTGGGCGTGGGATGGTCACGTGAAGAGTTCGACGCGCTCGGGGTGCCGTTCGAGCATCGCGCGGCCCGCACCGCGGAATACGTTGCCGCGATGCGCACGTTGTGGCGCGACGACCTCGCCTCGTTCGACGGGCGTTTCGTTGGCTTCGACTCGATTCGGGTCAATCCCAAGCCGGTTCGCGAGCGCAGCATACCGATCGTGGTCGGCGGTAACAGCGATCCGGCGCTGCGGCGAGTGGCGACGTGGGCCGACGGTTGGTACGGGTTCAACCTCGACGGTGTCGCCGCTGTGCGTGAGCGGGTCGGCGTGTTGGAGCGGTTGTGCGCCGAATCGGGTCGAGACCGCGGTGAGCTGCGGCTGGCGGTGGCCCTGCGCAGCCCACACGTTGACGATGTCGGTGGCCTTGCCGAACTGGGCGTTGACGAGTTGGTGCTAGTCGAGGCGCCGCCGGAGGATCCCGACGCGGTGGCCGCCTGGGTTTCGTCGCTGGCCGAGCAATGGATTCAGTAGTCGTAGCGCGCCAGCGGCGTCTCACCCGTGGGCGTTGACCCGGTGAGCGAAACCGCGGCAGGAACCATTTCGCTGGTTACCAGCCCATGACGAGTTGTCAGCTCGTCGACGATGTCGAAACTACGTGTGATGGCGTCGGGTGTATCGACGATGATGGTGGTCACCGGTACCCTGCGCACAATCTGAAATAGCTTGTCTCCGTGCGGTTTATGATCGCCATAAAAACCCCAGATGCCGCGCAGGGCGGTTGCGCCTCGAGCCGTCTCGGACTGCATCAGGCGGTGGACCAGGGCGCGGTGGATCGACTGGCCGTCGTGATGGGTCGCTTCGGCCGTGTGCACCATCAGTTTCTGCCAAAGGGTGCGTCCTTGGTCATCGGTCGGCGGCAGCCGTTGGGGGCGGGCGAACAGCTCGCCGTCGCGTTTGCACAACCGCACCCGTTCGATGGTCAGCAATGAATTGGGAAGTAGCCTGGTGACTTCCGCCGCGG
The DNA here is from genome assembly GCF_900232995.1 of Mycobacterium simulans. GTDB lineage: Bacteria > Actinomycetota > Actinomycetes > Mycobacteriales > Mycobacteriaceae > Mycobacterium > Mycobacterium simulans. The sequence continues at coordinate 539,307 of NZ_OCVX01000005.1, read as the reverse complement.
CGGCCGTGACCTGCGGGGCCGACCCGATGGCGATGATCATCAGCGGAACATTGACGTTGCGGCCGAAGAAGCGGGCCCGGTAGCGGTGTCCGTATGCCGTGCCGTCGACGCCGAGAAGCACTGTGGCACCAGCGAATCCATGTCGATGGAGGAGTTCGCACACGGCGTAGTAGGCCGCCGCGCCTGCGACCTGCACCTGCCGGCCGACATAGACGGTGAGCTTGGTGGCGTCTCCCGTTCGGCTGTCGATATCGCTCAGGGCGGCGGCGCCGCTGTGCCGGGTGACGAGCCGCGCGCGTTCCAACGTCACCAACCCAACGCCGGTCATCCCTGTCACATCGTCGACCAGCGTGCGTATCTTCGACTCGACATCGACGGCGGCGATGGTCACCGGCGGGTCTTCGGACAGGCTCAACGTTTGGTCACAGCGCAGCTCGTGTTTAGGGCCGAAGCTGGTAGTCCCGCGCATCATCACGCTGGTCGCGACGCGACGGGCGCCGAACAGATCCAACATGGCATCGGCCAAGAACCGCCTTGGTTCGCCGACGACGCGTTGCCGTTCGCCGAAGTACGCGGTCAACTTCAACGATTGCTCGCTCATAACAGCCCCGCGATCCATTGTCCCAACACCGCAGCGGCCAGGCCGAGCGCGACGCTGACGGCGATATTGCTGAACGCTGCGCGCAGCTGGCGATCCTCGCTCAGCCGCTGGGTTTCCAACATCCAGGTGGAAAAGGTGGTGTAGGAGCCGACGAACGCGGTGCCGGCCAGCAGGGCCGCTTCTTTGGGCAACGCCAGCCCCGCGAGGAATCCGAGCAGGGCCGCGCCAGTGATATTCACGGTGAGCGTGCCGTACGGAAACGCCCGGGCCATTCGACGGGCGACCGCGCGATCCACGACAAAACGCGTGACCGATCCGATGCCGCCGATGAGCATCACTGCTAACCAGAGCGCCGCCGTTGTCATAGGAGCCGTCATCCGCGCACCCGCACCCGGCGCACCAAGATGGTGGCGAGGTGCACAGCCAGCAAACCGAGCACGATACTCACGAGCGTATAGGCGATGGCCAAGATCCAATGGCCGTGCTCGATCATCCTGATCGTCTCGACCTGCATCGTCGAAAAAGTCGTGAGCCCGCCGCACAATCCCGTGCCGAGCAACGGCCGCCGATAACTCGACAACGGCAACCGTTCCAGCAGCCGTGTCGTGAAGTAACCCACCAGCAAGGCCCCGACGATGTTGACGGTAAACGTTGGCCAGGGCCACCGTGCCGGGTCGGGGACGGCCAGGGTGCCCAGCGCCGCTCGGGCGAGTGCGCCGAGCGCTCCGCCGACGAAAATCGCAGCCAACTCCCGGTAATCGTGGCTTGCCACTGGATGTTTCCCTTCGGTGTGCCAAGTGTGCGCCTACGCAGCCTAGGGCCGGACCGCGGCGTATGGGCAGAATTGGTAACCATGGTCAACCCGCGAGCCGGACAGCCGGCACAGCCCGAGGACCTTGTCGATCTGCCCCACCTGGTGACTGCGTATTACACCGTGGCGCCCGACCCCGACGACGTCGCGCAGCAGGTGTCTTTCGGGACCTCGGGTCACCGCGGTTCGGCCCTGACCGGGGCGTTCAATGAGGCCCATATCCTCGCCATCACCCAGGCCATCGTCGAATACCGCGCGGGCCAGGGCACCACCGGGCCGCTGTTCATCGGCCGTGACACGCATGGTCTTTCGGAACCGGCGTGGGTGTCGGCGCTGGAGGTGCTGGCGGGCAATGAAGTGCTAGCAGTGGTGGACAGTCGTGACCGCTACACGCCGACGCCGGCGATCAGCCACGCCATCCTGACCTACAACCGCGGCCGCACCGAGGGGCTGGCCGATGGAATCGTCGTGACCCCGTCGCACAACCCGCCGTCCGACGGCGGCTTCAAGTACAACCCGCCCAGCGGCGGCCCGGCAGGTAGTGACGCCACCAACGCAATAGCCAAGCGCGCCAACGAGATTCTGCGAAACGGGTCAGGGGTTCGGCGGGTGCCTTTTGCGCGGGCGTTGGGGGCCGTGCAGCGTCATGATTATTTGGGCAACTATGTCGACGACCTGCCCAACGTGGGCGATATCGCGGCCATTCGTGATGCGGGGGGGCGCATCGGGGCCGACCCGCTGGGCGGGGCGAGCGTGGACTACTGGGGTGAGATCGCTTCGCGGCACCGCCTAGAGCTGACCGTGGTCAATCCATTGGTCGATGCGACGTGGCGGTTCATGACGCTGGATACCGATGGCAAGATCCGGATGGACTGCAGCTCGCCGGATGCGATGGCTGGGCTCATTCGAACGATGTTGGGCAACCGCGATCGCTACCAGATCGCCACCGGCAACGACGCCGACGCCGACCGTCACGGCATCGTCACCCCGGACGAGGGCCTGCTGAACCCGAACCACTACCTGGCCGTGGCCATCGACTATCTCTATACCCACCGGCCGTCCTGGCCTTCTGGCATTGCGGTTGGCAAAACGGCGGTGAGTTCGTCGATCATCGACCGCGTGGTCGCCGGCATCGGCCGTCAGCTCGTCGAGGTACCGGTCGGGTTCAAATGGTTCGTCGACGGTCTGATCGGTGGCACCATCGGGTTCGGCGGCGAGGAGTCGGCGGGGGCGTCGTTTCTGCGGCGGGACGGATCGGTGTGGACCACCGACAAAGACGGCATCATCCTGGCGTTGCTGGCCTCGGAGATCCTGGCAGTCACGGGCAAGACGCCGTCGCAGCGGTATGCCGAGCTGGCTTCCGAGTATGGCGCGCCGACGTATGCGCGGGTCGATGCGCCCGCCGACCGTGAGCAAAAGGCGCGACTGTCTAGGCTCTCGGCCGATCAGGTCAGCGCCACCGAATTGGCTGGCGAGCCCATCACCGCCAAGCTGACCTCGGCGCCAGGCAACGGCGCACCGCTGGGCGGGCTCAAGGTGACGACGGCCAATGCGTGGTTTGCCGCCCGGCCGTCGGGCACCGAGGACGTTTACAAGATCTACGCCGAGTCCTTCCGCGGTCCGGAGCATCTGGCCGAAGTGCAGAAAATCGCCCGCGAAGTGGTCAATCAGGTCATCGGGTAGAGCCGTCTGACCAGGGGCTTTGAACCCGTGTTGCCAGTGGTGTAGCTTCGATGGGCACAACTTCTTGGGGCTATGGCGCAGCTGGTAGCGCACCACACTGGCAGTGTGGGGGTCAGGGGTTCGAGTCCCCTTAGCTCCACCAGAGAAGAGCCGCACCGGCGTGTTGCGAAGTACGCACTGTGCGCGCCGGTACCAGATCATCAGCCAGCGCATCGCCCATCACGCGGGTGCCGGCATAGGTTCGGCCACGGGTTCCCGCGGGCTGTGCAAACTAGCGAGCCAGTCCAAGGAACACCATCAAAGACCGTTCGATGTCCGCCAAGAGTGCTGTCGGCGCCCGACCGATACGCGCGCCAAGGTTCGACCGGCGCACGGTCGTGATCTTGTCGATCATCGCGAAGGTGGGCTCGGTGATGTTCGTCGTCTCGTCGTTCGGCACGGCAACCCGGGATATCGGCGTGTCGGTGACCGTCGTGGTCAGCGGGATGACGACGACCGAATCTGTCTCCGCGAACAGGTCGTCTTGGATGATGATCGCTGGGCGCGGCTTGGCTGCGTAGACACCACCGGTGACGGTCCACAGCTCGCCACGGTTCACGCGTCGTCGTCCAGCGAACCAAGAGCGGAGATCGCCTCGACGAACTCCATGTCGTCGCTGCGTCGATCAGCTTCTGCGAGGGCCAGCGCCTCACGGTGTGCTTCAGCGGCGAACGCAGCTGAGCGGACATCCGGCACCCACACCTGGACGGGGCGATACCCTCGCAGGCGCATGCGCTCGCGGTATTGGCGAGCTCTCCGCGTCGATGTGCCCATGCTCTACATGTTTCATGAAACGACTGTTGCATGCAACACAAGGCAGTGTGGGGTCAGTGTGGCGAGCAGACGTAAAGGCCCCAAAAACCAACCGTTTTTGGCGGCCTTTACGTCTGCTCGCCTCTACGCGGGATGTCGGAGTTCGTGCTCGACTGCGCGGCGAATCCAAGACGAGACGGAGCGATCGTCTGCCGCGGCCGCAGCACGTACCTGCTCCAGGAGCTCGGGTGGGAAGCGAACGGGAACGGTGGCGGTCAGCCGGCGGCGCCCTGGTCCCTGAGGTTCCTGGTTTTCCGGGCCGGCGTAAAACTCGTATTCCTCGTCGGGGGTCATGGGGTGGTTCATCTGTCTCTCCGGTATGGGTCGGCGAGTTGTTTGGAGGCCTCGTAACAGCCGATGGGGCGACATCGTCGTGGGTCGCCGGCGCGGGCAGGGGCGAGGGGAACCATCAGGACGGCGCCGTCGACTTCGGCGACCATCAGTCAGTGGGCGGGTGGTTTGGCGGGGTAGAACATCGGATCGGATGCCCAGACTTCGCGGATGTCCTCGATGCCCAGGCGTGGGTGCTTAAACAGGTGGGCGGCTTGTGCGTCGATCTCGAACGGATCCTCTTCGTCGAGCAGATCGAGATCGAACAATTCGTCCGCCACATGCAGATTGTAATACAAACGGATACAAATAACCTGCTAGCTGAGAACATGTTCGGCTGGCACAGAGTTCGCTTTTGGCGTTGTGACGACAACCGTTACGACAATGGCTCCCTCAACCGCCACTGCTGACGGCACAAACACCGTCGACGTTTGGTCACCGCATCGGCCCGGGTCCTCGCAGTGTGGGGGTCAGGGGTTCGAATCCCCGTAGCTCCACTGGTTTTCACGGTATGAATCACGGCTCATGGATGCAGGCTCCACTGACCGTAATCCGGGGCAAGGACGTCGTTGACGTCAACTTCGTGTCCCCCGACGACTGGGCCTGGATTCGACGCCGTACTCACCACGCGTTGGTAGAGAACTGCGGCAGGGTCGATCCGACCGCGCGACCAAGCCTTGGTTTGCCAGGCCCACCGGTGGCCGGGGGTGCGCGAACTTCCGATAACGCCGTCGGCGGCCGCCCACTGGCACACATCGATACCGCCGTACACGCCGGTGCGCTGCACTCCCAACACCGAATTGATTCCGCGAAACCACTTCAGCGCCAGAGTGTTCCAGGTGTGGTGGTCTATGTCCTCGTCGATGGTAAAGAAGATTGGGGCACTTTGACCGCCACCCGCCGCGGTATGCAGCTTCCAGGCGGTGCGAGCGTCGGCGACGCCGCCGTTGAACCCGCGCTTGAAGTCCGATGATGCTGTCCCGCCTGGCTTGCCGTATTGGTAGTTGCTGACGATCATCAGCCCGGCTGCTTTCAGTTGGTCGGCGTAGGGCCGGGTGATCGGTTTGGCGCCAAAGGACGCACCGGGCCGCGACAGTGAGACGTAGTTGATGACGCCGGAATAGCCAGCAGCTCGAATGTGCTCCGCTGGAATTTGGCTCTGGGCGAAGTCGATCAGTTTGGGAGTCGCAGCAGCCGCTACTGGGGCGGCAACAGACGCCATGGCCGATGCCGCAGACAAGGCTGGCGCTGCGGACATAGCGATGGTGTAGCGCAATACGTCACGCCGGGAAATTGGGCGCGGCCGCCGGAGGTGTAGACACACCGACATGTCCATCGCGTGATGTTAACAATGTGACTGCTGTAAAAAGATGGTGTGTTTGAGCTGTAACCAAATCGGGTCCGTGTCGTTCAACGTCAATCCTGCGATACCGCCACGCAGCACACGGTGGTATCAATCAGGTATCATCCCGGCATGGGAATGACTTTGCGCCCCAGCGAGCAGCAGGCAGAAGCGTTGCGCCGGCAGGCGGCCGCCGAAGGCCGATCGATGCAGGCCGTTGCACTATCGGCCATCGACGAGTACATCGCCCGGCGGGCGCACAAGGCCAAGGTTGCTGCGGCGCTGCAGCGCGTGGTCCGCGAGGAGGCCAGTGTTTTGGAGCGTCTTAAGGACGCATGACGGATTACTTGGACCTCGAAGACCTGCTGGAGATTGCCCGAGAAGCCGTTGGCAAGGATGTCGTGGTCAGGGACTACGGTTTGCTCGAATCAGCTGTGGCGCGGCCTCGCGCCTCGGTGTTTGGTCAGGATGCCTACCTAGATCTGCAACTTAAGGCAGCGGCGCTCATGCATTCGCTGGCACGCAATCACGCGCTGGTGGACGGCAACGAGCGACTTGCGTGGACGGCGTGCCGGACGTTTCTTGCCATCAACGATCAGTGGATTGGTGCGCCGGAGGACGAGCGCTTCGACTTTGTGATCGGGGTAGCCAGCGGTGCAATGTCCGACCTCGACGAGATCGTAGAACAACTGCGCAGCTGGAGCTACCAGGAGGGCTGAACAGCCGGACGCGGACTCGACCGGTGAACCGATCCGCATCTACCTGGTTATGTGCAGCGGGCCGATACCGATCAGGTGGTCGCCGGTGAGCCCGATACCGATGTTGTAGTTGCCGGTGTTGAACAGCCCTTGGTTGAAGTTGCCGTGGTTGCCCACGCCGAGCGTGGTCAGGAAGCTCAGTGGCAATCCGCTGTTGCCGGTGCCTGTGTTGGCGATGCCCAGATTGAAGGTCCCGTTGTTCCAGGCGCCGACGTTTTGCAGGCCGGTGTTGAAGGCGCCGACGTTTTCGATGCCGGTGTTGAACAGGCCAGCGCCGCCGAAGCCGATCGTGCTGGGGTCGACATCGAAGGGGCTGACGTTGCCGATGCCGAGGTTTTCCACGCCGGAATTGAAGGCGCCGAAGCCGCCGAAGGTGGTGATGGGGTCATCAAAGCCGATGTCCCAGTGCGGGCTAAGGTTGGCGATGCCGACGTTGAGGCTGCCGGTGTTGCTGATGCCGGTGTTGAAGAGGCCGTTGTTGTAGAAGCCGATGTTTCCGCCGCCGATGTTGCCGTAACCAAAGTTGGCGATGTCCTGGACCGCCTGTGCGGGCGCGAACAAAGGTGCCGCTGCTGCCGGGGCGGTGCCGCTGCTGATGTGTAGCGGGCCGATTCCGATCAGGTGGTCGCCGGTTAGGCCGATGCCGAGGTTGTAGTTGCCGGTGTTGAACAGGCCTTGGTTGAAGTTGCCGTGGTTGCCGATGCCGAGTGTCTGCAGGATGCTCAGTGGCAGGCCGCTGTTGCCGGTGCCGGTGTTGGCGATGCCGATGTTGAGGGTGCCGTTGTTGGCTAGGCCGACGTTTTGCATGCCGGTGTTGAAGGCGCCGATGTTGTCGATGCCGTTGTTGGACAGGCCGAAGCCGCCGAAGGTGGTGATGGGGTCGGTGGGGGTGAAGTTGGGGCTGACGTTGTTGATGCCGAAGTTGAGGGTGCCGGTGTTGAAGAAGCCGATGTTGCCCTCGCCGACGTTGCCGTAGCCGAAGTTGGGTAGGGCGGCGGCGGCTGCCGAGGCGGCGCCACCTACGCCAGCAACAGGTGCATTGATCGCAGCGAGCGCGGCTTGCTCCAGGCGCTGCAACGGCGAAACGTTGGCGGCCTCGGCAGCCGCATAACCACTTCCGGCGGTGGTCAACGCCTGCACGAACTGGGTGTGAAACTTGGCAGCCTGCGCGCTGAGCTCTTGATAAGCCTTCGCGTGTGCGGAAAACAGCGATGCCACCGCCGCCGACACCTCATCCGCTCCGGCCGCCAGCAATGCCGTAGTCGGCGCCGCCGCCACCGTGTTGGCCGCGCTGATAGTCGAACCGATAGCAGCCAAGTCTGATGCCGCAGTTTCCACAATCTCTGGCACCGTGAACACGAAAGACATCACAAACCTCCTGGCAATCGCCTTCATATTTACTGCCGCGTCCGGCCTCATTGCCGCTCGGCGATTCCCGACCTTAACGAGACCCCAACGATGGATGTGTCCGTTTGGAGTCGAATTGACTTAAGCATTTGCTAGGTGTTGCTGAGAGCCAGCTATGCAAATACATTTCGATAGTGCAATTTGCACGAAAGCGCCAGCCGTCGATTGTGCAAATTGTACGAAAAGCCGCAATTGGTGTAGCCGCTGATTTTTTCGCTCGCGACAATTTCGACGACAATCCTGACGCCAGTCGCTCCCTCAAGCGCAACCCGTCACAACGCCGAAATATCCTCGTCGTGCCTGGTCACATGCCCTATCTGGGGAAATCGTGCGCAGAGATCGGCGAGTATCCGCGCTGGATCGGGCGTGTTGTAGCCCGATGGAGGACGGCCATCGTGTGATTTGTCGAACAACTGCCGATTCGATCGAAGGTGGGCAATCGTGACGACCAGTCTCTGACCTATCGATGTTGAGAAGCCGTTGGCAGACCCACTCGCGATCGCAAGTTCGCATTTGCTGTGTTGGTTCTTGTCGGTGTTTTATCGCCGCGCTGTGTTAGCGGAACAGCACGACGAATGGATCGAAGGCCGTCGCCGCCCTAATCCGCGGGGCGACACATCGGGCAGCGAAGCGCAAGGTCTGTCGGCCGGAGTCACGTTCGCTGCTGGTTCTCTTGGCCGCCAAGCGTTTAGCGCGCCACAGTCGTGACGGTCATCTGGTTGTCGCTGGTGGCCCACGATCGGATGAAGACGGCGATAGGTACCTGCTCGTCTCGGCCGTCTTCGCTACCGCTGTCGTTGAGGTGCACGACGCCCGCCGCGGTGTCGATACCGATCACCACGACGGCGTGGTTGGAATCGGGTTGACCGTCCGGGGTTTTGTCCACGACCGGCTCGCCCCAAAGGATTTCGGAGTTGACGCCGACGATCACCTTGCGGCTAGCGCTCAGCGCCTGCTCAAGTGCATCCATGCCGGTCGGGACGCCCGTGCTGTCCGTGTCCGTGCTCACCGCGCGGATAGCGTAGTGCGCCAGCAGCGTTGGTTCGTCATCAAAATAGGTGCCTTCTCCGGACTTGCGTTTCCCCGGCCTGGTGTAGACGGGTCCGGGGTGGACGATACTGGGCGTCGATTGGGCCACCCTGATGATCGCCGCCTCGGAGGGCTCGTGACCAGTCACTTGACCGACCACGTCGGCGACCGCCATCTCCACGCAATCGTCGTCGTATTTCTGGTAGCGCCAGAATGGGGCCGCGGCCGCGGGGTCGCCGTAAAGTGTCCGCGCGCCACGGGGAGGATCGGGAGCGGCTTGGGCTGTGCCGATCGCCAATCCCAGTGCGGCCGCGGCGCCTACTACCGCAAGGACCGCCGCCCGGGCCGCGGCCGCGATGCGGGTGCGGATCATGCCGTTCCTTCACTCCGGAGTGGATCAGCGAATTATCGCCATCGATTCTTGGGAAGTACTCTGCGAATCCTTGGAGATTTCGCGCCGAATATTGCGGCTGTATCGACAAACTCAAGCGCTGGATGCCCCAACCAGCCGGGCGATCCCGTCCGTCAGCACATCGAGGCCCAGCGGCCTGCCGGTAATCAGCGCATGCAGCGTGGCGCCGTCGAGAAACACGGCGACCGCCTCGGCGGCCCGTTGCCCGATCCGTGGTTCGAGCAGCGCCGCCAGACCCTCTGGCCACAGCCGGGCCAGGCGCTGCAATTCCGGTTGATGCGTTGCCGCGATGTACAACTCATTCAACGTGCGGTGCCGGTCCCGGTCGGTCAGGTAGTCGGCAGTAAGCCGGGCCAGGGTAGCGGGAAGGTCGGCGTTCTCGTCGAGCTCGCGGCCCCACTGCTCGAGCGCCTCGGCCGACGTGGTCGCGGCGTGCGCGAGCGCGGCTTGCCGCAACGCGCCGAGGTCACTGAAGTAATACGTCGTCGACCCAACGGGTACATCCGCCTCGGCGGCGACCCGGCGATGGGTCAGCTCGCCGAGGCCCCGGCGCGCGATCACCCGCCCGGCCGCTTCGACAATCGCCTGCCGGCGCCCGGCGGGGTCGCGCGGACGGCGGTCGGGCGCCGCGGTCAATGGGCACCGGCCAGGTTCAGCGTGACCACGCCGGCGATGATCAACCCGACGCCGACGATCTTGGCGAGCGAAGCCGGCGACCCGAGAAACAGCACCGCGATCAGCACGATGGCGGCAGTGCCGATGGCCGACCAGAGTGCGTAGGCGACGTCCGTCTGCATCCCGCGCGAAATCGACAGCGCCAACAGGGCGAAGGCGACGGCGTAGCCGACAAGGCATGCCAAAGTGGGCCATAGTCGTGTGAAGCCGTCCGTGCCTTTGAGCAAGCTGGTCGCCACGACCTCGGCGAATATCGCGCACAACAGGAACAGATAACTCAAGACGCCTCCTTGTGTACGAATGTACATGTACAAATGTACACAAAAACGGATTGGCCGGATCAGCAACAGCTGGCATGGCCAAATTGACCCGCACAGCCGCCCGTTACGCAACAATGACGAAAGCTGTGGCTAATCGAGGAGGCAACCCTGTGCGTCCTTGGATCATCTGGGGTGCCGGACTTCTGGCCTACATGGTCGCAGTGTTGGACCGCACGACGATGGGCGTCTCCGGCATGGACGCGGCGCAGCGCTTTTCCGTCACTCCCGGCGTGCTCTCGACGTTCGTCGTGGTTCAGGTCGTCGTTTACGCCGGCGCGCAGATTCCCGCGGGGGTACTACTCGACCGGTTCGGCTCCAAGGCGCTCATCTGCGCCGGTGCGGTTGCGCTGGCCGCCGGTCAGCTCATTCTGGCGTTCGCCGTGTCGATCCCAACGGCCGTCGCCGCTCGAGCGGTCGTTGGGCTGGGCGACGCGGTGACTTTCATCTCCGTGGTCAAGCTGGTCTCGTACTGGTTTCCGCCCACCCGTGTCCCCCTGGTCACTCAGCTGACCTTCATCGGCGGTCAGCTGGGCCAGGTGCTATCGGCGGTGCCGTTTCTTGGCATGCTCACCGGCGCGGGCTGGACCGCCGCCTACACTTCGACCGCCGCGCTCGGCGTGATGTGCGCCGCTATCGGCCTGGCGCTGATCCGTGACACCCCTCACGGACACGACGCTTGCATCGGCACCGCAACCTTTCGCGAACTCGTCGCGAGCGTGCGGACCGTGTGGTCCAACCCGGGCACGAGGCTGGGTTTCTTCATCCACCTGAGCAGTACCTTCCCGATCATGGTGTTCAGCTTCATGTGGGGCGTGCCGTACCTCACCCAGGCCCAAGGAATGCCGACGAACGTTGCCGGCTCCCTGCTCACCGTGTCGGTGGTGTCGACTTCTGCCGCCGGCGTGGTGGTAGGCGTCTGGACCGGCAGGCACCCAAAGCGGCGCTTGCTCATGGTGCTCGCCATTGTCGCCAGCAATGCCGTGGCCTGGACCGCGGTGTTAGCGCTGCCGTACCCCGCCCCGCGGTGGCTGCTGCTCGTCCTGGTCGTCGTGATGTCCGCCGGCGGCCCCGCGGCGATCGTCGCCTTGGATTTCGCGCGGACGCATAACCCAAGCGCGACGCTGGGCATCGCAAAGGGCATCGTCAACATGGGCGGGTTCGTCGCTGCGTTGGTGATCATGCCGGTAATGGGACTCATTCTCGAGGTAGCCGACGACTACTCCTTTGGCTCGTTTCGGCTGGCCTGGACGGTGCAGTACCCGATGTGGGTGCTGGGTGTCATCGCCATGCTGGTTACGGGGGGAAAGGCTCAGCGGCACAACGAGATCGAGCATCGGCAGAACTGGGCCGCGATCTCTGAGACTTCTCTGACCGCTGACGTCGACTAAAACATGAATGGTATGACAATGAACCTCAACCGCCGCCTCACTGGGTATTCGCCGGCCGTGCTGAGCTTGTTCCGGTTGGTCTACGGTCTGATGTTTGCCGGGTACGGCTCAATGATCCTCTTCGGCTGGCCCATTCGTCTGGCGCAGCACGTCGAGTTCGGATCGTGGCCCGGCTGGTACGCCGGGCTGATCGAACTGGTCGCGGGCGTCTTGATCGCCGCGGGACTGTTTACCCGCGCCGCCGCGTTCATTGCCTCCGGTGAAATGGCGGTCGCCTATTTCTGGATGCATCAACCGCGTTCGCTCTGGCCGATCGGTGATCCGCCTGACGGCAACGGTGGAATTCTGGCGATACTCTTCTGCTTTGGTTTCTTCCTGCTGGTCTTCACCGGGGCGGGCAGTTACTCGATCGACGCGCTGCGCGCCGCGAGACCCAGAAGCTAGTCGGGTTGGCTCGCAACGGCTTAGCTGTCGAGGTTGGTGCTGGTGGTGAGCGGTTCCCAGGCCGCGATCTCCGTCGACCGCCGGTCGGCGATGTAGCGGTACGCGAGCAGGGCGTCGGTACCTAGTGTCCTGAGTCATTAATTCGTTTGCAGTAGTTGGCGACTGATTCGAGGATCTGGTCGGCGGTCTTGGTCCAGACGTAGGGCTTGGGATCGTCGTTCCAGTGCTCGATCCAGGCGCGGATGTCGGTTGCGACGCCGGACCCAGCCCTCCAACTCGGCGCGTTCATCCTCGGTCAACACGATCTGCGCGGCATGCGGTGACGGCATCACCCATTCTAACAAGAACCCATGAATTAATGACTCAGGACACTAGGAGCAGGAAGGCGGGCGGTTCGCCTGAGTCGACGGCGGCGATGATCGCGGCGGCGGCCTTCTCGGGGTCGCCGGGCTGGGTGCCGTGCATGGTGTCGTTCTCTTTGCGGCGTCGCCCGGCGGTGTCGGCGTAATCGCCTATGGCAGTGGCCGATTGGGTGAGCGAGCGCCCGGCGAAGTCGGTGCGGAATGCGCCGGGCTCAACGACCGTGACCGAGATGCCAAGCGGGGCAAGTTCGCCGTGCAGGGCTCCACTGATGCCCTCCAGCGCGGCCTTGGCCGCGGAGTAATAGCCCGATCCCACGGGAGTCAGCTGAACGCCGATCGAGGAGATGTTGACGATCGCACCGGAGCGTCGGGCCCGCATGCCCGGCAAGACGGCCTTGATCATCTCGACTGCGCCGAAGAAGTGCGTCTCGAACAGGGTGCGGATGTCGGCGTCGTCGCCCTCCTCGATCGCGGCGCGGTAGCCGTATCCGGCGTTGTTCACCAGGACGTCGACGCCGCTGAATCGTTCTTGCGCCTGTCGCACGGCGGAGGTGACCTGCTCGGATTTGGTGACGTCGAGGGCAACGGCGAGTACCCGCTGGGGCGTGGCGTCGGCCAGGTCGGTGACGTTAGCGACGTCGCGTGCGCTGACGACGGTGTTGTGGCCGGCGCCGATGACCGCCTCAGCCAGTGCGCGGCCAAGTCCGGTCGAACAACCGGTGATGAGCCAGGTGGACATCGCAAACGTTCCTTCCGATCAACCCGTGATCGCTATTAAGCCGACCGGAACAACAAAATTGTTTTGAGTGCCAACTGATTTCTGCGGAGTGCTTCGGCAGACGCGGCTGCTAAAATCCCATCTTTTTGCACGTGACATTTCGATTCTGGCAGTACATTCCGATACCACCCCAGTCGCGTTGTGGGCCGCCTTTGATGCCCGGATTTAGCGCGCGCGGATCCTGTGTCAGTCCCGGGATGATGATGAGCAAATCATCGATTATCTCGGGAAATGCATCGTCGCTTGGGTCTGCGCGAGCGACGCCGCTGCTGCCGAGGAGAGCCGCCACCCCGATAAGGGCGGCCAACGCTGCGCGTGCCAACCTTTGAAGGGTCATTGATCGCCCTCTCTGCCATCCTCCGCGGATCCCTGGCTAAGTCCGAAGCTTACCCGCCAAGCCAACGTGTGAGTGGTCCGGCGAACGAAGAACGTGCACGAATTGCGCACCCCCGGGGCTGACGAGCGGCACCGCTCTTGCCAGCCTGCCTTGTCCGCATCGCAAACCAGCTACAAACCCGCAACAACTCCGATTTCGTCAACCAGCAAAGCCGTGAGCGAATCGGGACGTGCATAGCGTATTGGCCGTGATGCCGATTTCCGCGGTGATTCGCCGTGCCGCGGTCCTCGCTGTCTGGCTGGTCGTATCGATGACCGCACCTTCGGCAGGCGCGCAACCCGACGCCGAACCCCCTCCCGGCGCGGTGCCACCAGCCGACGGGGCCATACCCCCTGGCGCACCAGTGAGGGTGAACACACCTGACGGGTGGATCCTGGCTCTCGGCGCGAAGGACGAGAGACACGTTGCCGTGCCGCCGCTGACCACCGCGACGTCGTCTCGTGAATACCTCTCCAGCGGAATATTCGGCGCTTCGTTAACCGGGCCGGAATCCCCTCGAGGCTACCTCGAGGCCGGCTATGAGATCGGCTGTGGGATCGACATGAGCACGTCCAACGGCTTCGTCATGGCGAATGGCAGCGGGGTCGCGCCTTCTCTTGGCTCGGAGCTACCGCTAGGACCTGGTCAGCCACCTATTCTCATACCGCTGATCACTGGGTCGTACAACAACGTGATCAGCGTGGGGCTCAAGCCCGGGTTCGTCGTCATCGTGCCGGTGGTCAGGAAAGAGTTCCACAGTCCAAATCCTTGGATCATGATCCACGACTTCCACGTCAAAATCGACGGATGCGTCGGCCAGTCGTTCATTCGCTCTTATTCGACCCTGACCCGCATTACTGATGAATCCGACGTGGTGCTGTCGTATGTCGGCACCACGAAGGCCCTCTGATCGCGGCTGGCTCGGGACGCTACGGCCCGCTCTGCTCGGCGTGCCGAGTCCACTGTCTTTGCAACTGTCGCTCCGCGGCTGTAGAAATCAGGCTCGACGGCGCGAATTTCCTGGACGGCACCGGGCGGTCCTCGGTAAGCGGCCGGCCGTTGCCCCGAATTGCCTTGAGCGCCACGACGACTCCGGCAACGAACACAATGACGACCACCATCGCGAAGACGATCGACAACGTGCCCTGGATGAACGTGTTCCGGATGACGGCGTTGAGCTCGTCGAGGTTCGTCGCCGACCCGAACGCAGTCTTGCCCGCCTGCTTGGCCGCCGCGTACTGGGAATGCTGAGTCCAGTAGCTGACGGCGGGATCGGCGGAGAAGATCTTCTGCCACGATGCGCTCAGCGTGACGGCCAGGTCCCACAGCAGCGGAATCCCTGGTATCCAAGCCCATTTGAGGCGACCCAGCTTGATGACGACGACGGTGATGATCGTCAGCGCGATCGCCGCCAGCAATTGGTTGGCGATGCCGAACAGCGGAAACAGGGTGTTGATACCGCCCAGCGGATCGGTGACACCGAGTAACAGGATGCTGCCCCACGCAACGACCACCACCAGGCTGCAAAGCCACACGCCGGGACGCCAGCTCGGGTTTTGCAGCTTGCGCATCGGACCGCCCAGGTTGCCCAGCGCGTCGGAGATCATGAATCGCGCTGCCCTGGTGCCCGCGTCGACGGTGGTCAAGATGAACAGCGCCTCGAACATGATCGCGAAGTGGTACCAAAACGCCTTGAGCGCCTCGCCACCGAACACTTTGTGCAGCATCTCCGACATGCCGAACGCCAGTGTCGGTGCTCCGCCGGTACGCGACACGATTGACTTTTCGCCCACGCTGGCGGCAGCCCGGTTGAGCTGGTCAGCGGTCACCGGGTTACCCGGCAAGCCGAGCCCGTTGACATAGCGCGCTGCGCCGGCTGCAGTGTCATGGGTCTGGGCGGCGGGTGCGTTCAGGGTGAAATACAGGTGCTGGTCGAGGATCGACGCGGTGATCAGCGCCATGATCGCAACGAACGACTCGGTGATCATGCCGCCATAGCCGATCAGCCGCATCTGGCCTTCCTTCTCCAGCATTTTCGGCGTGGTTCCCGACGAGATCAGTGCATGGAATCCGGAGAGGGCGCCGCACGCGACGGTGATGAACAGGAACGGAAACAGGGAGCCGGCGAACGCGGGTCCGTTGCCTCTGACGGCGAACTGCGAGATCGCCGGCGCCGCGAGCGCCGGGTGGGCCAGACACACGCCGACGGCGAGCAGCGTGATGGTACCGACCTTCATGAAGGTCGACAGGTAGTCGCGCGGCGCGAGCAGCAGCCAAACCGGCAGCACCGATGCAGCGAAGCCGTAACCGATGAGCAGCCAGGACAGCGTGACCGGCGAAAGGCCGAACCACGTTGCGCCCCAAGATGTATTGGCGACCCAGTCGCCGGAGACGACGGCGAGCAGCAGCAGTCCCACGCCGATCACCGATACTTCGGTCACCCGCCCGGGCCGCAGGAACCGCAGGTAGTAGCCCATGAACAGGGCGATGGGGATGGTCATGGCTATCGAGAACACGCCCCACGGGCTCTTTGCCAGTGCCCGCACCACCACCAGCGCCAGCACCGCGATCACGATGGTGATGATGACGGGGATCCCGATCAGTGCCGCCACCCCGGCGCTGTCGCCGAGTTCGTCGCGAACCATCTGGCCCAGCGAACGACCCCGCCGCCGGGTGGAAATCCACAACACCAAGTAATCCTGTACACAGCCGGCGAGCACCGCGCCGATGACGATCCAGATGGCGCTCGGCAAGTAACCCATCTGGGTGGCCAGCACCGGACCGACCAGCGGCCCAGCTCCGGCGATGGCGGCGAAGTGGTGGCCGAACACCACGCGCCGGTCGGTCGGCACGTAGTCGGTGCCATTGTCGAAGACCTCGGCAGGCGTGGCGTGATCGTCGCGGGGGCGCACAATCTTCATCTCGATCAGCCGCGCATAGAACCGAAAGGCGATGACGTAGGTGCAGCTCGCGGCGACCACCAGCCAAACCGCGTTCACCGGCTCGCCGCGGACGAACGCGATGATCGCCCAGGCGAGGGCCCCGAGCGCGGCGATCACGCCGAAGAAGATCCTGTGCCTGACGGTGATCGGGGAGTGGTCGACGATCGCCACAGGCGGCAGGGCGGCGTCGGTGCGGATATAGGTGACATCGCGCTCCACCCGAGCTCCCTCCCAGTGTTGGCAGCGAGTGTGAATCTACCGACGCCTGATCAGCGTGTCGCGTCGTGAGGTTCACGGTCGAGGTGCGTCTAGTACAGCGCGCGCACGGTTTCGATGGTGTCGGCTTCGGCCGGGCCTTTGTCGTCTCGGTAGCGCACCACCCGGGCGAACCGCAGCGCCAGTCCGCCGGGGTAGCGCGAGGACCCTTGGACACCATCGAACGCGATCTCGACGACCTGCTCGGGGCGCACCTTCACCACGTACTCGTCGGTCGCGCCGACGGCCAGTTCGGTGAACCGAGCGGTCTGCCAGTCCAGCATGGCGTCGGTCATGCCCTTGAATGTCTTGCCCAGCATCACAAATCCACCGGTGGCCGGGTCGCGCGCGCCCAGGTGAATATTGGAGAGCTTGCCGCGACGGCGCCCCGAACCCCACTCCACGGCGAGCACCACCAGGTCGAGGGTGTGCACCGGCTTGACCTTCAGCCAGCCCGCTCCGCGACGGCCGGCAAGGTAGGACGCGGTCGGTGACTTGGCCATTACCCCCTCGTGGCCGGCGTCGAGCGTCGCTTGCAGGAAGTCGGCGGCTGCTGCCGCGTCGGAGGTGACCAGCCGGTCGACCCGGTGTTGGGCGGGCACCAAAGCGTCCAGTTCGGCTAGCCGATCGGTGGTTGGCGCGTCGAGCAGGTCGACGCCGTCTCGATGCAGCAGGTCGAAGAAGAACACCGAAAGTGGTTGTGTTGCGTGGGCTGCTGCGACATCGACCGACCGGCCGAACCTCGACGCGGTGACCTGGAAACGGTGGGGGCGGTTGTCCGCGCGCAGCGCGATCGCCTCGCCGTCGGCGATGAAGTCGCGCACCGGTAGTGCCAGCGTCGCCTCCACGACCTCCGGAAGTCGCGCGGTGACATCGTCGAGGCTTCGGGTGTAGACCGTGACCTCGTCGCCGGCCCGGTGGATCTGCACTCGGGCTCCGTCCAGCTTTGCTTCGAAAATGGTTGTGCCGCCATGGCGTTCGAGCGCGTCGCCTACACCGGTCGAGGTCTGTGCGAGCATGGGGCCGACCGGCCGGCCCACCCGTAGCGTGAATGCGTCCAGAGCTGGGGCGCCACCGGATAAACCCGCTGCCGCCACTGCCGGCAGATCCCCGCCAAGCATCGCCGCACGCTGCACCGCGGTGGCGGGGATGCCGGCGGCCTTGGCGACGGCGTCGGCCATGATTCCGGCGAGCGCGCCCTGGCGCAGCTCACCGCCCAGCAGCCGGAGCAGAAAGGTCTGCTCGGATTCGGTTGCCGCGGAAAACAATTGCGCGATCAGCGCCGCGCGCCGTGCCTGTGACCCCTTTCCGGATACCGCGCCGATTTCGGAGAAGGTGGCATCGACACCCGCGACGGTCAGCACCGGATCCGACGCCGGCGGAGGTAGCGACCGCAAGGCCGCCCAGCCAACACCGATCTGGCGTTGCCGTAGTTCCCCGGACAGCCACGACACGATGATCGCGACCACCTCGGCATCGGTTGCGGCGCGCTGCAGCAGCTCGGCGATGCGCGCGACCTTGGTCAGACGCGACGAGGTGCCGCCCACGTTAAGCGATGTGCTTGCTACGTCGACTAGGAGCACTGTGAAAGCTTGGCATGGCTCGCCGACAAACCCGCAGAGCGGACACGCTAGCGTTACAGATTGCATGGATTCTGACAAGCCGCAAAAGGGAGGTCCGGATGGAGATCAACGGGAAGAAGGTCGTCGTCATCGGCGGCGCGTCGGGGATGGGACGTGCCAGCGCCGAACTGTTGGCCGAGCGTGGGGCGCAGGTTGCCGTGCTCGATCGTGAGGGATCCGACGGCAAGGCCGTTGCCGACGGGCTCGGCGGCAAGTTCTATCCGGTCGACGTCACCGACTTCACCGGAACCGAGCAGACGCTACACAATGCGGTCGACGACCTGGGCGGCCTGCACGTCACGGTGACCACCGCGGGCGGCGGCATCGCCAAGCGCACCATGACCAAGTCCGGCCCCCACGATCTCGAATCCTTCCGCGCCGTGGTGGATCTCAACCTCATCGCAACCTTCAACATCAACCGGCTTGCCGCGGCACACATGAGCAAGAACGAACCAGAGGACCCCGAAACAACCGGTGAGCGGGGCGTCATCATCAACACCGCTTCGATCGCTGCGTTCGAAGGGCAGATCGGGCAGGTCGCCTACTCCGCCGCCAAGGCGGGTATTGCGGGCATGTGCCTGACGATGGCGCGAGACCTGGGGTCATTGGGCATCCGCGTGCTGGCCATCGCTCCGAGCTTGTTCTTGACGGGTCTGACCGCGATGGTTCCCGAGGACATGGCGGCCGCCCTGGTCCGCGATGCGGCGTTTCCGAAGCGCATGGGTCGGCCCGAGGAGTACGCCAAGTTGGTGGCGGCCATTGTGGACAACCCGATGCTCAACGGTCAGTGCCTGCGACTGGACGCGGGCCAGCGGTTCGCGCCCAAGTAACCGCGAGAGCCCTCGTCGCATTAAGTACACTCTTTAGCGTGTAGCTCGGCGACGAGGAGGGCCCCTGATGGGTATCGCACTGACCGACGACCATCGCGAACTCGCCGAGGTAGCCCGCGCGTTCTTGACCTCGCAGAAGGCGCGCTGGGCGGCGCGCTCCCTGCTCGATGCGCCCGACGAGGCCCGACCGCCGTTTTGGCCGAACCTGGTCGAGCTCGGCTGGCTTGGTCTGCACATCGACGAGGAGCACGGCGGCTCAGGCTACGGACTTCCCGAACTCGTGGTGGTGATCGAAGAACTCGGCCGCGCGATAGCGCCCGGGCCGTTCGTGCCGACGGTGATCGCATCGGCCGTGATCGCGAAAGAGGGTACGGCCGAGCAAAAAGCTCGGCTGCTGCCAGGACTGATCGACGGAACCGTCACCGCGGGCGTTGGGCTGCGCGGCGGGGTGCAGCTGAAGGACGGTGTTGCCGACGGGGAGGCCGGGGTCGTGCTCGGTGCCGGGTTGGCTGAACTGCTGCTGATTGCCGCCGGTGATGACGTGCTGGTATTGGACCGTGGGCGCGACGGCGTGTCCGTGGATGTTCCGGAGAATTTCGATCCGACCCGGCGTTCCGGACGTGTCCGGCTGCAGAACGTGAGCGTGGTCGCCGCTGACATCCTGCCGGGTGCGCGGGAGTCGGCGCTGGCGCGCGCCCGGACATTGCTGGCCGCCGAGGCGGTCGGCGGCGCGGCTGACTGCGTCGACGCCGCCGTCGACTACGCCAAGGTGCGTCAGCAGTTTGGCCGCACCATTGCGACTTTCCAAGCGGTGAAACATCATTGCGCGAATATGTTGGTTGCCGCCGAGTCGGCGATCGCCGCGGTATGGGACGCCGCGCGCGCGGCAGAAGACGACCCATCAGAGGGCGAGGCACAGTTCCGTCTGATCGCAGCGGTGGCGGCGGCGTTGGCGTTCCCTGCCTACGCGCGCAATGCCGAACTCAACATCCAGGTGCACGGCGGCATCGGCTTCACCTGGGAGCACGATGCGCATCTGCATCTGCGACGCGCGCTGGTGATCGCTGCGTTGTTCGGCGGAGACGCGCCCGCCGCAGACGTTTTCAACGGCACCGCGGCTGGAGTCACCCGCGCCAACAGCCTTGACCTGCCGCCCGAGGCTGAAGAATTGCGCACCCAGATCCGCGCCGACGCGGCCGAGATTGCGGCCTTGGACAAGGAGGCGCAGCTGGACAAGCTGATCGAGACGGGCTATGTGATGCCGCACTGGCCCAAGCCGTGGGGATTGGCGGCCGACGCCGTCAAGCAGTTGGTGATCGAGGAAGAATTTCGCGCGGCGGGCATCAAGCGCCCGGACTACTCGATCACTGGATGGGTGATCCTGACCTTGATCCAACACGGAACCCCTTGGCAAATAGAACGATTCGTTGAGAAGGCGCTGCGTCAGGACGAGGTCTGGTGCCAACTGTTCTCCGAGCCCGAAGCCGGGTCGGATGCCGCCTCGGTCAAGACCCGCGCCACTCGGGTGGACGGCGGTTGGAAGATCAACGGGCAGAAGGTGTGGACCAGTGGGGCGCAGTACTGCGCACGTGGCTTGGCCACCGTGCGCACCGACCCCGATGCGCCCAAGCACGCCGGCATTACAACGGTGATCGTCGACATGAAGGGCGCGGGCGTCGAGGTGCGCCCGCTGCGGCAGATCACCGGCGGCTCGGAATTCAACGAAGTGTTCTTCAACGACCTTTTTGTTCCCGACGAGGACGTCGTCGGCGCGCCCAATTCGGGGTGGACGGTCGCGCGGGCCACGCTGGGCAACGAGCGGGTCAGCATCGGCGGCAGTGGGGGATACTACGAGGGTCTAGGGGCGAAACTGGTGAAGCGGGTACTACAGCGGCCAGATGCCTTGGCGGGTGGGCGAATACGGGTCGGTTCGTTCCTCGCCGATGATCACGCGCTGCGACTGTTGAACCTGCGCCGCGCGGCCCGCAGCGTCGAAGGTGCGGGCCCGGGGCCGGAAGGCAACGTCACCAAGCTCAAGCTGGCCGAGCACATGATCGAGGGCGCGGCGATCTCGGCAGCGCTGCTGGGTCCCGACATCGCGCTGCTCGACGGGCCGGGTGCGCTAGGCGGCCGGATGGTCATGGGTGCCCGCGGCATGGCGATCGCCGGTGGCACCTCGGAGGTCGCCCGCAACCAGATCGCCGAGCGGATCCTCGGCATGCCCCGCGACCCGCTGATCAGCTGAGTTCGCTGGCGAGCAGACGCAGAATCGCCTCAAAATCAAAGATTTTGGGCGATTCTGCGTCTGCTCGCGCCACTAGGCCGGGGCGAACAACGGTGCGCCGCCGGGACCCTTCTCCGGTCGCATCTCGACGGGCATTCCGCACGTCACCGAATCTGGCTGGCAATCAACAATATTGGCTGCTACGCGAAGCCCACTCTGCTCGCTGAGCTCGACGATGGCGATCACATAAGGCGTTGGCACATCCGGGTTATACGGGTGGTAATTGACCGTGTAGGTGAACACCGTGCCATGCCCGGACACCGGGCGCGCGACTAGCGGGCCACCGCAATCCGGGCATTCGCCCGCGGCAGGATGCACCCAGCGGGCGCATCCGTCGCAGTGCTCGATGAGCAGCTGGGAAGTCGGCTCGGCTGGCACGACCAATACAGTACACTCTATTGGTCCGGTGTCCGCCGCACGCCTACGGACGGTGCAGATGAGCTACTTCGAGAAAGACGCGATCTTGTCCGGCATCGGCATTTCGCGAGTCGGTCGTCGTACCGGCATCCCGGGGCTGGAGCTGACCATGGAGGCGGTGCGGGCCGCCATCGATGACGCCGGCCTAGCCGCCGCCGATATCGACGGCATTGCGACCTTGGGCGACACTCCGGCTGGCGAGGTCAACGCCGAACTGCGGGTCGAGGCTGCGGACTGTGGAACCGGATTCGGCACCGGCGGCCTGCTGAGTCCGGTCATGTCGGCGTGCCGCGCGGTCTCGGAACGCCGCGCGCGGCATGTGGTCGTCTACCGGACCATTCAAATGCTCGGCGGTACCGTGCCCGTCAAACCGCAAGAGGACGCGCCCCCGCCGCCGCTTGCGCGGATGCTCGATGTGCCCGAAGGTGCTCCACGGCCGGCTGTGGGTCCGATGGACGACATCACCGATCTGGTTGCGGCCCAGGCTTACTCCGCTGCGAATTGGCTGGCCCTGAACTGCCGACGCCACATGGAATTGTATGGAACCACCAAGGAGCAATTGGGCTGGCTGGCTCTCAACGGCCGGCGCAACGCGGCGCTGAATCCCCTCGCGGTCTATCGCGACCCGATGACGATGGCCGACTATCTGGGCGCCCGATTGGTGTCGACACCGTTCGGGTTGCTGGATTGCGATGTGCCCGTTGACGGCTCCATCGCGGTGGTGGTCTCTGGCGCGGACTACGCCCGCGACTGCCCGCACCGAGTCGTTGCGGTCGAGGCGATCGGCGGGTCCGACGGTGCCGGCGGCTGGTTCCACCGCCATGATTACCCCAAGATGGCGATGTCCGATGCCGCGGCGCAGATGTGGTCGCGGACGGAATTGAGGCCCACCGACCTTGACGTCGCCCAGTTATACGACGGTTTCACGTTTCTCACGATCGCATGGTTGGAAGCCCTTGGAATATGTGCCGACGGCGAGGCCGGCCCGTTCGTCGAGGGCGGTGCGCGAATCGCCCGAGAAGGCGAACTACCCCTCAACACCTATGGTGGCCAACTCTCGGCGGGGCGCATGCACGGTTACTGGGCACTGCACGAAGGATGCTTGCAGCTGCGCGGCGAAGCGGGGGAGCGGCAAGTATCGCAACGACCGGAGGTCGGCGTGGTTTCGGTAGGCGGCGGTCCGGTGGCCGGATGCATGTTGCTCACATGTTGAGCCCTCGATGAGTTCCGACGCCGACATCCCGCGGACGGACAGCCGAGCTTCGAAGATCGCCCGCCGCATCGAGGCGGATATCGTACGCCGCGGTTGGCCCGTCGGAGAATCGCTGGGTTCCGAACAAGCTCTGCAACAACGCTTTTGCGTGAGCCGATCGGTCCTACGCGAAGCCGTTCGCCTCGTCGAGCACCATCAGGTTGCCCGGATGCGGCGCGGACCCAGCGGCGGGCTGCTCGTTTGTGAGCCCGATGCCGGCCCGGCGACCCGCGCCGTCGTCATCTATCTCGAATACCTGGGCACCACGCTCGGCGACCTGCTCAACGCGCGGCTGGTGCTCGAGCCGTTGGCGGCCGCTCTCGCCGCAGAGCACATCGACGAAACCGGCATCGAGGCGTTGCGCGCAGTCCTACGCGCCGAGGAACAGTGGCATCCCGGTATGCCCGCACCACGGGAGGAGTTTCACGTCGCACTCGCTGAGCGCTCGAAAAACCCTGTGTTACAGCTATTTATCGATGTCTTGATGAGGCTGACCAAGCGATATGCATTTGAATCGCAGACCGCGTCGGAAAATGAGGCCATCGAAGCGGTCGACCAGATGCACCATGCGCATTCCGACATCGTCGCAGCGGTCACCGCGGGCGATTCAGCACGCGCCAGGACGCTCACCGAGCGACACGTGCAGGCGGTGACCGCCTGGCTGCAGGAGCACCAGGACGGGGCCGATGCCACGGCACGGGTACGCGGGCCGCGCCGAGCACGACTCGAAATCGATGCCCCCCGAGGCAAACTCGCCGAGGTGTTGGCGGTCACGATTAGCGACGATATCGCCGCCAGCGGCTGGCACGTCGGTTCGGTTTTCGGGACAGAGGCCGCGCTGCTGGAGCGCTACCGAGTGAGTCGGTCGGTGCTGCGCGAAGCCGTGCGGCTGCTCGAATATCACACGATCGCGCGGATGCGCCGGGGACCGGGCGGCGGTCTGATCGTCACACAACCCCAGGCGCAGGCGAGCATTGACACGATCGCACTCTACCTGCAGTACCGCAAACCCAGCCGTGAAGATCTGCGCTGCGTCCGCGATGCCATCGAGATCGACAATGTGGCCAGAGTCGTCAGGCGGCGCTCCGAACCTGAGGTCGCGGCCTTCCTTCAACCGAACCTTCAACCGAATCGACCCGCCCCCACTCAAGCAACAGCACGAGCAACAGACGATCTGCGTAAGGCCGCGGTCGAGGAGTTCCGCTTCCACGTCGGGCTGTCCCAGTTGGCCGGCAATTCTTTGCTCGAGCTATTTCTCCGGATAATCGTCGAATTGTTCCGCCGTCACTGGTCCAGCAGCGGCCAGGCACTGCCGACTTGGAGCGACGTGGTCGCCGTGGAACACGCCCACGAGCGGATTCTCGAGGCAATCAGCATTGGCGACGACAGCCTGGCCCGCTACCGCGTCCGTCGCCATTTGGACGCCGCCGCGTCCTGGTGGTTGTAGTTCGACCCGCCCGAGAATCCGGTGGTGCGCATAGCTAACACATGTCTGGGGTATGTAGATAAACATATCGATCGCCGGTCCAATAGAGGGCCGGCATATTTACGCAAGCGGGAGCGCTAGATGGCTTCGATCACCGAGACGAAGCAGCGAGGCTTCGTCCATTGCGCGCTGTTCTACCACTCCCAAAGGGAATATCTGGATTTCGTGGTGCGCTTCGTTGCCAGCGGGTTCGCGGTCGACGAGCCCGTCCTGGTCGCAGTACCGGGCGACCTGCTGGCGCTATTGCGTCCGGAGTTGAATGCCGCCCGCGCGGGATCGACCGCCGAGTTGCGGATGGTCGATATCACCGAGGTGGCCCGCAATCCGAGCCGATTTTTGGCAACGGAGAGTTCCTTTACCGCCAAGTACGTCGATCAACGCGTTCGGATCATCAGTCAACTTGTCTGGCCCGGTCGCACAACCGATGAATGCCTCGCCTGTGTGCAACACGAGGCGTTGAGCAACGGGGCATTAGAAAGCCAGAACGTGATGGGATTATGCCTTTACGACGCAGAGCGGCTAGACGACGATGTTCTGGCTGACGCCCGCAGCACACACCCGTTGTTCTGGAAATGCGGATCGGCCTACCGCAGCACCGAGTACGCGCCGGATGACGCCCTGGCGCGCTGCAACCAGCCGTTACCGCCCAATCCCGGCGCTGTCACCTACACGGTGCGGCAAAGCACGGACCTGCGTCCGGCTCGGTCGTTCGCGGTCGACTATGCCGGTTGGGTCGGCCTCTCGCAGGAGGGCATCAAGGACCTGCAAATGATCGCCACCGAGTTGGCCACCAACAGCTTGCAATACACCGGAGGAGCGTGCCAGCTCGCTTTCTGGCGGCAGAATGACCATCTCGTTTGTGAGGCGCGCGATGGGGGACGGCTCGATGACCCGCTGGTGGGACGCCAGCATCCGGGCACGGGCGGCACTGCCAGTCGCGGTCTATTCCTGGTCAATGCAGTGGCGGATTTGGTGCGTACCCACACCTCGGCAAATGGGACGACCATCCAGGCCTACCTTCGGCTTAACCCGTCGCAGGGATCGACGGGGTAACCGGCTGCGGCGCAACGATGGCGCCGCTGGTCAGAGTTGCGGTTTGACTCGCCTCGGGGTGACTGATGGCGGTCACCCCGAGGCGAGTGGATACTGTGCCAGCGGAACTGGCCAAATTGGCCGCAGCCAGACCGGCCGACGGCTTGAGAAGGGAGGTAAGCCGTGGGTCATCGGGCGATTCCGTTAGCGCAGCTTTGCTTCTAGATGGCGGCTTACGCTGGCGCTACGACCGCGGTGTCGCCCTGCGCTAGGGGGTGGCCACCGCTGGCACAACCCGCCAAAAGCATCGCCGCCACCGCGGCGAGCACCGCGCCGAGCATCCGTATGCCGTTCTTCCTAGCGCTCATTTTTTGTGCCTTTCGTTTGCTGGATCGGAACCGCGCTGTACAACAACCGCGGCATTCGGATGCTAACGGCGGCATAAGCGGCAGTGAATAGCCTCTTTTCGTCGACACACCGCTCTTTGGAGGTCGGTTGTCGGCGAGTGCAGGGGACGAATGGAGCATACGCTCCACAAGTGAATCCGCAATATCGGTGACGCAGGACCAACGCCCAGGTCAAAGCTACGTTGCCGCAAATATGGGTAGCCGAACTAAAAATCGCGCGGTGACTTGAGGCGACGCGTGATCTGTCACAGGATTTTTATCGATCCGCAAATTTCTCGATTTCGGATACTTGTCGTGCTGCGCCGAGTATTATGCGTCGCTTTGCGTCGATACGGCGGTCTGGCGCGGTTCATCGACCGCGCTATCGGTTTCGACGGTATGGGTCCTACGACGACGGCAGTTCCGGCGCGGGCGGCGCGGTTACCTGCTCCGAGCAGCTCGCCGCGAACACCGCAAACGCGGCGAATAACACTGCCGCTACCACTCGGGAGACCTTGCTCTTGGAGCTCATGGTTCGTGCCTTTCTTTGTTCATGCATCAGCGTGGTTGGTTTGCTATGAACACCGCCTGCGATGCTATCCCCGCATTACGCCCTCTGAGCGTCGTTTCGCCGCATTGCGCAACGAATTGGGTTCCCCTTCGCGAACTTTCACCGACAGTGCGCATACCTCATGCCGAGGATCTGGAATACGTCGAGCCGCCGGGGACCAACCGATTATTCGGCCACCCGATGCGCTTGCCGCGGAATCGCCGGCAGCGCAGTGGTCCCCGGCGGATCCCCCGACGTTGTGGGTGAAACGCCAGCGTGTGCCAGCTAGCCGACGGCAGCCGCGGGCACCGGGTTGGCGGGCACCTCGACGTTGGGTGTCCTTTGTGCCGCGCACCCCGCCGCCAGCAGTGCGAGTACGGTGGCCAGTCCCGCGACCACCATCCGAACCGTTTGCCTGGTCTTCTTTGCGCTCATCGGCCGCGCCTTTCCTTGCTAGACCGCACCCGTCGGCGGCGTCCGCCGCCATCAGATGCTATCGCCACGAGCTACTGTGCCGAGGCGTTTTTGCATCTTGGTCCCAGAGCCGGCAGGACGCTGGAAACGAACTTGCGGCGCCGGAACGCGGCGTCTAATGTCACCGCTCGTGCGTCGTCTTGAGCGTGCCGTAGTAGCCAGCACCCACAGCGGGGTCTGATCCAGACCGACCCCCGCTGTGGGTCGGAAGCTACTGCCGTCGGTCGCCCCTGCTAGCCAGAGAAGACCCGGCGCAATGACAATCCGCTCGCTGAATCTCAATCTCCCCGGCGGTTCGTCGCGCCAGTGCGACGCCAACGCTTGGTTCGGCTATCACTTCGGGACTGCGTTACCGCGTGGGCTGCGAGAGCAGGCCGACGCCATGTCGTGGGAAAACTTCGTTGCGACCTACAGCTACAGCGCCGGCCCCCTGCGGCTAGGGCACTGGGCCTGCACCGACGCGGCTCGGCCCGCCGGGCGGCTCGGTCCGCAAGCCCGCAACTATCGGGCGATGATCGCCGACGGCGATCGCATCAGTACGTCAACCGCCGCCGCCAGCGGACCGATCGCGGCGCTCACCGCGATGTTGCACGACCGTGGGATCAAGTTCGAGACACTGCAGTTCCATCAGATGCAATCGGGTGCGTGCACCGCCACTTTTGTCTGCGGCACCAACGGGCTTCGCGTTGAGTGGTCCATGGGCTCGGCCGACGACCCCACTCAATCTGCCCTTCGTGCAGTGATCGCCTGCGCTAACCGGCTGCTGGGCTAAATCCGCCGACCAGACGCAAAATCGCCCTGGACCGAGCGTTCCAGGGCGATTTTGCGTCTCCTCGCGAGGAGAAGGCGGCTAGAGCCGGCGCAGGACTATCGGCATCCCGTCCATCGGAATCGGCATGCCGCCGTAATCCCAGTGCGCCTGGTAGTCGGGCCTGGAGAGTTCCAGCCGGTACCGGCGTAGCAGCCGATGCAGGATCGTCTTGATCTCCAACTGGCCAAACACCATCCCGATGCACTTGTGCGCACCGCCGCCGAACGGCGTGAACGCATAACGATGCCGCTTGTGCTCGTTGCGCGGCTCGGTGAACCGCTCCGGGTCGAACTTCATTGGGTCCGTCCACAACTCCGGCAGGCGATGATTCATCCCGGGATAGGCGACGACGTTTGTGCCTTTCGGTAGGTAGTAGCCCAGCAGGTCGGTGTCGCGCACCGCCTGGCGCATCGCCCATTGCACGGGCGTCACCAGACGGATCGACTCGTTCATCACCAGATCAAGCGACTCCAGCTTCTCCAGCGATTCGATGTCGAGCGGCCCGTCGCCCAGGCGATCCGATTCGTCGCGGCAGCGGTCCTGCCATTCCGGGTGGGCGGCCAGGTGGTACACCATCGTGGTTGCCGTGGATGTCGACGTGTCGTGGGCGGCCATCATCAAGAAGATCATGTGGTTGACGATGTCCTCGTCGGAGAACCGGTTGCCGTCCTCGTCCTCGGTTTGACACAGCACCGTCAGCAGGTCGTTGCCCTCTTCGCCGCGGCGCTCCTTGACTCGTTCTTCGAAGTAGTTCTCCAGCAGCTCACGCGCCTTGATGCCACGCCACCAGGTGAACGGCGGCACGCTGGTGCGGATGATCGCGTTCCCGGCGCGTGTCGTCGTGGTGAAGGCCTTGTTCACCTTCGTCACCAGCTCGCGGTCGGTACCCGGCTCGTGGCCCATGAACACCATCGAGGCGATGTCGAGCGTGAGCTCCTTCATAGCCGGATAGAGAAGGAAGCGCGGATCGTTTGTCACCCAGTCATCGACAATGACGTGCGACACCACTTGGTCCATGTGCTCGACGTAGCCGGCTAGCCGCGACCGGACAAACGCTTCCTGCATGATCCGCCGGTGAAACATGTGCTCGTCAAAGTCGAGCAGCATCAGCCCGCGGTGAAAAAACGGCCCGATCACCGGGACCCAGCCCTGTTGCGAGTAGTCCTTGTTGCGGTTGGCGTAGATGGTCTGCGCGGCGTCCGGGCCCAGGGCCGCGACGGCCGGCAGGATTGGGGAATCGGCGAATATCACCGGACCCTTGGTTTGGTACATGAACATCAGGTAGTCAGGTCCGCCGCGCAAGATCTCGATGAGATGCCCAATGATCGGCAACCCCGCGTCACCGAGGACCGGTTTGAGGTCGCTGTCCGGCGGCGGGTCCGCCAGCGTCTTCTCCGGGAATTGAGTCTTCCGCAGCGTGCGTTCCAGCAGACCCATGCCGGGGAAGTTGTTGATTGACGGGGTTAACCGACGTTTGGCTTGGTCAACAAGGTATGTTGGGGTGCTAATTGTCGCCATTGACACTCCTTATCGGTTGCAGCAGCCGCCACTATCAATTATGCTTCGGACGACCTTGACGCATGTCAAGTTCCCTTTTTGCGCGACGTGGTGCAAGGTCAGGGGGTGATTACCGGTGCCGACTGGGGAGAGCGGGGCGTTCAGGCATTTCGACGGCGTGGCGACAAGCATCGCCAAGCGATTATGCAGGCGGTGCGCGAACTCCTCCAGGAGAGGCCGTTCGCCGAGTTGTCGGTCAGCATGATCAGCAACCGAGCCGGTGTGGCCCGGTCGGGTTTCTACTTCTACTTCGAGTCCAAGTACTCGGTGCTTGCCCAAATCCTGGCCGAGGTCGCGAGCGATCTCGAAGAACGCACGGAGCACTTCGGCCCTCGGCAACCGGGCGAGTCGCCGGAGCAGTTCGCCAAGCGGATGGTCGCCAGTGCGGCCGCCGTCTATGCGCACGCCAAACCGCTGATGACGGCTTGCAATACCGCCCGCCACAGCGATGCCGAGATAAGCGAGATCCTCGAGCAGCAGTTTGAGGGTGTGCTGCGCGCGCTTGTCGGGATTGTCAAAACCGAGGTGAAGGCCGGGACAGCGCACCCCATCAGCGAGGATCTCCCCACGCTGATCCGCACCCTGGCGGCCACCACCGCACAAATGCTCACCGGTGATCCATTTTTTGTGGGCCGCAACGACGACGTAGAGCGTCGTGTGCAGGTGCTTGAGCAGATGTGGCTAAACGCGTTGTGGGGTGGTAGGCCGCGGTAGCGGCTAAATCGCGACGGCCGTCGCCGCCGCCCTCATCGATCGACCTGTAGCAGCACCTGATCGCTCGCGATGGGAGCCGACTCTCCGTGCGCGTTGGTTGCGCAGCCTGCGGCCATGACTGCGAACGCCGCAGCCAGCGCGGCGATCAGGGCCCGGCCCATCCGATTGTCGCTTTTTGCGCTCATCGAAGCCTCCGTTCATGGATTACTGAGAAGTTTGGGATGTCAAACGCTAACGTGTTCGGCCGGTGCCGTAAATAGGTTCGCTGATGATATTCATGCAGTCATGTCCGGATGAATAATAAATTGCATCTGGCCGGATCTGGGCGGGGCGCTACAACATCGTGGATACGACTAAAACTGTTGGTGCATAACGCTTTTGGTGAGTAGACCGCTACACTGGCTTCGTTTCACGCATGCCGGCATGTATTTGTTCGATAGCACGCGCAGTGTCAAACTGATTTACACCTAAGGTCAATTATTTTGACAAATCCGAACTTTATTGGACATAGCGTTTAATGCGGCGTTCCCTGCGTCGCTAATCTCATGTGCCAGTCCCCGCTGGCCGGGGCGTGATGGGCCACGCCGTTACCGCCGGTATCGTCACCGCCATGTTGCAGACGGCATCCGGGCGGTATTTCGCGGGTAAGCGGTGTTTTGTCACCGGTGCAGCCAGCGGCATCGGGCGCGCCACCGCGTTGCGGCTTGCCGCGCAGGGCGCCGAGCTGTACTTGACCGACCGTGACTTCGACGGTCTGGCGCAAACCGTGTCCGACGCCCGCGCGCTGGGCGCACAAGTGCCCGCCCATCGGGTTCTCGATATCTCTGACTACGACGAGGTCGCCGCGTTCGCGGCCGACATCCACGCCAGTCATCCCAGCATGGACGTCTTATTGAACATCGCCGGTGTGTCGGCCTGGGGGACCGTTGACCAGCTCACCCACGACCAATGGAGCAAGATGGTCGCGATCAACCTCATGGGTCCGATCCACGTGATCGAGACATTCGTCCCGCCGATGGTGGCGGCCGGTCGGGGCGGACATCTGGTCAATGTGTCCTCGGCGGCCGGTCTCGTTGCGCTGCCCTGGCATGCGGCCTATAGCGCCAGCAAGTTCGGGCTGCGCGGGCTTTCTGAAGTGCTGCGCTTCGACCTGGCCCGGCACCGCATCGGGGTCTCCGTCGTGGTGCCGGGTGCGGTGAAGACCCCACTGGTCAACACCGTCGAGATCGCCGGCGTCGACCGCGATGATCCCAGGGTGAACCGGTGGGTCGGACGCTTCAGTGGTCATGCCGTGTCCCCGGAGAAGGCCGCCGAGAAGATCTTGGCCGGCGTCGCAAGGAACAGATACCTGATCTACACGTCGGGCGACATCCGGGCGTTGTATGCGTTCAAGCGCGTGGCTTGGTGGCCCTACAGCTTGGTGATGCGGCGGGTGAATGTGTTCTTCACGCGTGCGCTGCGGCCCGCCCCCTTACGACCCGATGCCTTGTAGGAACAAGCCGGCGATCCTGCTGCCGACGTTTTGTCCTCGGCGTGTGGTTTGTTGGCCCAGCCGAATGTGCCGGACAGGACTTCTGGAATCTTTCGCAAATCATGAAGTGCGCTGGTCAGAGCCGATTGTGGGGCGGGTGCGGTGCGCTACTTCGGCATCTCAAGTTCCAGGCGCACTCCGAGTAATCGGACCGGCCGATCTAGTTCGAACAAGTCCAGAATGCGCAGGGCGGCGGCGGTGATGACGTCGGGATCGGTGGTGGGCGTCTGCAACTTGCGGATCTTGGTGCGGGTGTAAAACGTCGCGGTGCGCACGGTGACCGCGACCCGGGTGACTATCCGCGCCGACGCCACAACGTCGTTCAGCGCCCGCTGCGCGAGTTCCGTTATCGCCACGTCCATGTCGGCTCGGTCAGTGAGATCGCGGGGAAAGGTGGTGACATGGCTGCGCGACCGCGGGACCCACGGCTCGGTGCTGACCTTGGTATCGCCGCCGCCCTTGGCGAGCAACAGCAGCCAGAGTCCGGTTCGCGGGCCGAATGTGGACACCAGCAACTCGGCGTCGCCATGCGCAAGCTGCCAGACTGTCGTTATCCCAAGGGCTGCAAGCTTTTTCATTGTCTTGGGACCTACGCCCCACAGTGCGTCGACCGTGCGCTCGGCCATCAAATCCATCCAGTTCGCGTCGGTGAGCTGAAATATCCCTCCCGGTTTTGCGAACCCGGTGGCGACCTTCGCGCGCTGCTTGTTGTCGCTGATGCCGACCGAGCATGACAGGCCGGTTTCCGCCATGACGACGGTGCGGATTTGTTCGGCGACTTTGGCGGGGTCGACGGGGTTGTCGGCGTCCAGGGCGGTCACCTCGACGTATGCCTCGTCCCAGCCCCAGACCTCCACGGGGTGGCCCAGGTCGCGCAATAACCCCATCACCTCATCGGACGCCGCGTCATAGGCGGCCGGATCCGAC
This sequence comes from Mycobacterium simulans, assembly GCF_900232995.1. Taxonomy (GTDB): domain Bacteria; phylum Actinomycetota; class Actinomycetes; order Mycobacteriales; family Mycobacteriaceae; genus Mycobacterium; species Mycobacterium simulans. Next base: position 506,669 of record NZ_OCVX01000005.1, on the reverse strand, counting down.
GGCAAGAACGTGGCGTCGGGGCAAGTGCGGGCGGCTGTGCGCAGCGGCATGCCCGCCCGGACCCCGAACTTGCGGGCCTCATACGAGGCGCAGGTGACGACTTTGCGCGGTTCCGCCGGATCGCCGTTGCCACCGACGATGACCGGCAGGCCGGTGAGTTCGGGGTGTCGGCGCAGTTCGACCGCCGCCAGAAACTGATCGAGATCCACATGCAGGATCCACCGCTGTGTTCTTAACCTATCGTGATCGGTCACCGGCCGCATAGCTTGCGCGCCAGGCTTTCCCATGCGTCGCCCAGCGATTGCAGCGTATGGCCGCGATGGCTGAGCTGATGCTCGACATAGTCGACGTCGAGCAGTGCCAATAGGGCATCGGTCTGGGCATCGAGATCACCCGTTGCCCGAGCGGACCGCAGCAGCACCCGCACATGGGTGCGGTTTACCGCGGCGGCGGGCCCGTAGCGGGTCTGCGGATCACGGTTGGCCTCCGACAGCAATTCGCGGTGGGTATGCACGAAGCGGATCCGGTCCCGGCCGAACGCGACCAGTCGATCCAGTGGTGGGCCTTCAGGTCCCAGCGGCGGTGGGCCGAACAGAAAAGCCTGCTGACTGGCCCGCTCGTCCTCATCGAGAAGCACCATCATCAGACCGGCTCGGCTGCCGAACCGGCGGAACACGGTGCCCTTGCCGACGCCGGCGGCGGCGGCGACGTCGTCCATGGTGATCGCGTCGGCGCCGCGGTTGGCGACTAGGCGGCGCGCTGCCTCCAAGATGAGGGTGCGATTGCGCGCGGCGTCACCCCGCTCGCGCGGAGGCCGCTGCGGGGCCGACACTGGCAATTCGCTGAATCGCACCGCGTCGCTCACCCTTGCACTGTAACGCGGGTAGGAATAAACCGGACCACGGTCCGGTTTTGTCGTGCGAAGATGTAGACCAAGAGCTGAAGGGAACGGGAAATGTCCGACATCGAAGTCTTGGCGTTGGTAGGAAGTTTGCGTGCGGAGTCCATCAACCGCCGGATCGCCGAACTCGCGGCCGACGTCGCCCCTGACGGGGTAGCCGTCACCGTGTTCGAAGGGCTGGCGGACTTGCCGTTCTACAACGAAGACATTGACGATGCGGTCAACACTGCGGTTGACCATGCGCCGGACCCGGTAGTTGCGTTACGTGCCGCGGCGGGCGATGCGGATGCCGCGTTGGTGGTCACGCCGGAATACAACGGCAGCGTTCCCGCCGTCATCAAGAACGCGATCGACTGGCTCTCCCGACCGTTCGGCAACGGTGCGTTGAAGGACAAGCCGTTGGCCGTGATCGGTGGATCCCTGGGCCGCTTCGGTGGGGTGTGGGCGCACGACGAGACGCGCAAGTCGTTCGGCATTGCCGGCGCTCGGGTGATCGACGTCAAACTCTCGGTGCCGTTCCAAACCCTGGAGGGCAAGGCTCCTGCAGATCACGCAGAGCTTTCGGCGAACGTGCGTGATGTTGTCGGCAAGCTCGTCGCCGAGGTCAGCTGAGTTGTCGCTGTTTGGCGGTGATCTCGGCAAGCAGTGAGGTCACAACGCCGAATGCGAAGTACAGCGCTGGGAGCCACGGCGCGACGTTAAACAATGCGTTCGAGTCGGCGGCGTACCTGAATACGCCGAACTCGGCGAGGACGGCTTCGAAGACTGGACCGCCTACAGCGGCGAGCAGGCCGCAGACCGCGCCGGGACCGTCGCCCAGGGCGCACCAGGTGAGTATCGCGAGTGCATAAATGAGCACGTTCGTCGGGACCGCGGGCGCCGAGTGCGCTAAGGCGGTGATGACGTAGATGCCGAGCACGGCGGCCACTCCGGCGAGTCCATGGCGTGCGCTGACCGTGGTACGCGGCGTGGGCAGGTGCAACCGCAGTTCGGCCAGCACGACGGTCGCGGATCCGACGAGCAGGGGGAACCAGACGGGGCTGCTCCACACATACGGAATTGGGTTGGTGAGGTACTCGGTGGTGCCGGTGACGACATGAGCGTGATCGCCGATCAGTGACGCCAGCATTCCCAGCGCGAACAGCATGACGGCTTGCGGCACGTGCAGCTTCATGAGGCGCACGCTACATCAACCCAGCCGCTGCTGGTCGGTTTGCTGACGGCCGGTAGACCGTGGGTCCAGCGCCCACGTTGTCGGTGGTCGGTGATAAACCAGGCGCATGGACACCTCCCGCGGATGTTGTGATCTGCGACACGCCGAGGTGAGCCCGAAGGCAGGCCTTACGACCAGGGAATTTCAGAAATGTTATTCAGAACATCTTGTATCTCTTCTTCTTGTCACCCCCTAGGTGTAGTGTTTCGGGCACCGGCAGATCCCAAGTTCAGCCGGTCCCACCAGCTCCAAGGGGCCCATGAACTTCCCGGAATCGGCACCGCCAGATCGCGCGTCCTGGCAGCCGCAGGACGGGAATCTCGGGGCCTGACGGATCGCTGAACGTAGCGCAGATGTACCACACGAATAGTTGCCAGTCTTGTTCCCCTAACTTCCGCAAAGGAGCGGTACGCCCATGAGCATCACCGTTTACAGCAAGCCCGCATGCGTGCAGTGCGTCGCGACCTACAAGGCGCTGGACAAGCAGGGCATTGCCTACCAGAAAGTCGACATCAGCCTGGATTCCGAGGCGCGCGACTATGTGATGGCGCTGGGCTACCTGCAGGCTCCCGTCGTGGTGGCGGGAAACGACCACTGGTCGGGCTTTCGGCCCGATCGCATCAAGGCGCTGACCGGTGCGGCGATGACCGCCTAGCGCGCCCAGGATCAGTCGAGGACAGGTAAGGACGCTGCGGTGCAATGGACATCACGGGACGCAACCTAGGTTGGATGAGTGGCGACCCGCTGCGCCCGGCTCGGGATATTGCTGCCGCGTCCGCGGCATCGCCACTGGTCTATTTCTCCTCCGTGTCGGAGAACACCCACCGCTTCGTGGAGAAGCTGGGTGTTCCCGCCACACGGATACCGCTGCATGGCCGCATAGAGGTCGACAAACCGTATGTGCTGGTGCTGCCCACGTACGGCGGTGGCCGGGCCACACCGGACCTCAACGCCGGCGGCTATGTCCCTAAACAGGTCATCGCTTTTTTGAACAACGAGCACAACCGGTCATTGATCCGCGGTGTGATTGCCGCGGGCAACAACAACTTTGGCGCCGAATTCGCTTATGCGGGCGACGTGGTCTCGCGCAAGTGCGGCGTTCCCTATCTCTACCGCTTCGAACTGATGGGTACCGAGGACGACGTCGTCGCCGTCCGCGCGGGACTTGCCGACTTCTGGAAGGAACAGACGTGCCACCAACCGCCACAGCTGCAGAGCCTGTAACCGCCGGCGCGCACGCGCTGCCGGGGGAGACGGACTACCACGCGCTGAACGCGATGCTGAATCTGTACGACGCGGACGGCAAGATTCAGTTCGACAAGGATACGCTGGCCGCGCGTCAATTCTTCCTGCAGCACGTCAACCAGAACACGGTCTTCTTCCACAATCAGGACGAGAAGCTCGACTACCTGATCCGTGAAAACTATTACGAGCGTGAGGTTCTCGATCAGTACTCACGCAACTTCGTCAAGACGCTGCTGGATCGCGCCTACGCCAAGAAGTTCCGCTTCCCGACATTTCTGGGCGCCTTCAAGTACTACACCTCCTACACGCTGAAGACTTTCGACGGAAAGCGTTACCTGGAGCGCTTCGAGGATCGCGTGGTCATGGTCGCGCTCACGCTGGCGGCCGGCGACAACGCGTTGGCCGAGAAACTGGTGGACGAGATCATCGACGGCAGGTTCCAGCCGGCCACCCCGACGTTTTTGAACTCTGGCAAGAAGCAACGCGGCGAGCCAGTGAGTTGTTTTCCAGCCGGGACTCCAGTGGATACCCTCGAAGGGCCGAAGGCGATCGAGACTCTGCAGGCGGGTGACCGCGTGCTCTCGCACAACGGGGCCTATTCCGTAGTGGAGGCTGTCGTCGAGAACCCCAACGAACGAGCACTCATCTCGATCTCACACTTCGGGCACGGGGAACCAATCCTGTGCACTCCCGAGCATCCGATCCTGGTGTGGACCACGCGCGATGTGCAGACACTTATCGACGGTGACGGTGCGGACCCCTTCAACGGATTCGTATGGTTGGCTGCCGAAGACATTTGTCCCTCGGACTTCATCGTGACGGCTGCACCATTGGAGGGACGGCCGCGGCGGGTCTATGACCTGATGGAATACGCCGGCGCGGGCGAATACGAAGAGGTCGACGGGCTTATCCGTAAGGTCACCTCCGATCGGAAGCACCGCAACAAGCAGCGCCACCACATGCGCTTCATATCAGTGAATCGCTACGTTGAAGAGTCGTACGATCTCGGCCTTATCCTCGGCTGGTACGTCGCCGAAGGGCATGTCTCCAAGCGATCGGGATCCGCGGGTCGCAATCCCAACGGCATCCACTTCACGATCGGCACACACGAACTCGACTATCAGCAGGAGTTGGCGGCGGCATTCAAGCGAGTGTTCGCGGCGGATCTCGCCATACACCAGAGCGTGTCGGATCAGTCGGTGCGCATGATCTGCAACAGCAAAGTCGTTGCGTCGCTGTTCCTCTCCATGGTCGGCACAGGATATGGCTCAAAGCGGTTGTCTCACGACGTCTTAACGGCCGACGAAGAGTTTCAGCGTGGATTGCTGGCCGGGTTGTTCCGCGGGGACGGGTGCAGCACCACCGGCGGCATGGTGCTGGACCTTGTGAATCCGGAGCTGGTCGATCAGGTGCAGCTTCTGCTGCGCCGAATCGGGATCGTGTCCAGGATCCGCCAGTACGTCAACCAAGCGGGCAACGTGACGGGGCAGCTATTCGTGCCCGGTCTGCCCGGCGCCAACGAAGAGTTCATCTTCGACGTCGGCAAGAACCTGCACAACTACGTCGGCCAGAAGGGATCGTCGCGCACGACTTATCAGGTCGTGCATGGCCGGCAGGTGTACGGAATCCGCGAAGTGAGGCGCACGCAGGACATCCCAACGAAGGTCTACAACCTCCACGTCGAGGACACGCATACGTACACGATTCGTGGCACGGTCGTGCACAACTGCTTTCTCCTTCGCATCGAGGACAACATGGAGTCGATCGGTCGATCGATCAACTCCGCGCTGCAGCTGTCCAAGCGTGGCGGGGGAGTTGCGTTGCTGCTGACTAACATTCGTGAGCACGGCGCGCCGATCAAGAACATCGAGAACCAGTCCTCGGGTGTCATTCCGATCATGAAGCTGCTCGAGGATTCGTTCTCCTACGCCAACCAACTGGGTGCGCGCCAGGGCGCGGGTGCGGTGTACCTCAACGCCCATCACCCCGACATCTATCGGTTCCTGGACACCAAGCGGGAGAACGCCGACGAGAAGATCCGGATCAAGACCCTGAGCCTGGGGGTGGTGATCCCCGACATCACCTTCGAGTTGGCCAAGCGCAACGACGACATGTACCTGTTCTCGCCCTACGACGTTGAACGGGTGTATGGAGTGGCGTTCGCCGACATTTCGGTGACCGAGAAGTACTACGAGATGGTCGACGACGCGCGGATCCGCAAGACCAAGATCAAGGCCCGGGAGTTCTTCCAGACGCTGGCCGAGCTGCAGTTCGAGTCCGGCTACCCGTACATCATGTTCGAGGACACCGTCAATCGGGCTAATCCTATTGAGGGCAAGATCACGCACTCGAATCTGTGCTCGGAGATCCTGCAGGTGTCCACGCCGTCGTTGTTCAACGAGGACTTGTCGTATGCCAAAGTGGGCAAAGACATTTCGTGCAACCTGGGGTCGCTGAACATCGCCAAGACGATGGACTCCCCGGATTTCGCCCAGACGATCGAGGTGGCGATCCGCGCGCTGACCGCGGTCAGCGACCAGACGCATATCAGGTCGGTGCCTTCAATTGAGCAGGGCAACAACGACTCCCACGCGATCGGGCTGGGGCAGATGAACCTGCACGGCTATCTGGCCCGCGAGCGCATCTTCTACGGTTCCGAAGAGGGCATCGATTTCACCAACATCTACTTCTATACGGTGCTCTATCATGCGCTGCGGGCCTCCAACCGCATCGCGATCGAACGCGGCACGCACTTCAAGGGTTTCGAACGGTCCAAGTACGCGTCGGGGGAGTTCTTCGACAAGTACACCGAGCAGGTTTGGGAGCCGAAGACCGATAAGGTGCGTCAGCTTTTCGCCGATGCAGGGATCCGCATACCGACGCAAGAGGATTGGCAGCGGCTCAAGGAATCGGTGCAGGCGCACGGCATCTACAACCAGAACCTGCAGGCGGTGCCGCCGACCGGATCGATCTCCTACATCAACCACTCGACGTCGTCGATTCACCCGATCGTGTCGAAGGTCGAGATCCGCAAGGAAGGCAAGATCGGTCGGGTCTACTACCCGGCGCCCTACATGACCAACGACAACCTGGAGTACTACCAAGACGCCTACGAGATCGGTTACGAGAAGATCATCGACACCTACGCGGCGGCCACTCAGCATGTGGATCAAGGGCTTTCGCTGACGCTGTTCTTCAAGGACACGGCCACTACGCGTGAGGTCAACAGGGCGCAGATCTATGCCTGGCGCAAGGGGATCAAGACCTTGTACTACATCCGGCTGCGCCAGATGGCGCTAGAAGGAACCGAGGTCGAGGGCTGCGTGTCCTGCATGCTGTAGGAGCCCAGACAGAAATAGAGATATAGGAAGAGTTAGCTCGGTTGCAAGAGGCTGGCTTCAAAGGGGATGTACGACCGCTCAATGCCGTGGGTGCGAACGCACATCGGGATCTCTTGTGAGAGTCTCTACCCTAACGGGGATGCCTCCACAGGAATTGCCACCAGAAATGCTGTCTACCGCGCGGGTATCCCGTCAGATCGGTGGGCACCGGGGCCCGGGCGCAAGACTAGCTAGCGGCGTAGGTCGGCGACAGGGCGTGTCTGACCGATTGAAAGTCCCAACCGACCGTCGTCCGGATTGAGGCGCAAACCACCACGCCGAGTGCGAATCCGGCGACGGCTCCACGGCGTGTCGCGCCGTGAGATGCACACTCGGCACGGCATGGGATAACCAGTTCGCCCAGGTCAGCGGCCGCACGCGGTAAGGTGCTTGACGTGGTGAGAATGCCCCGACCCTCTCGACCCCATCCGAGCGTGAAGCCCGGCGTGAAGGTCGACGCGCGCAGCGAGCGTTGGCGCGAACACCGCAAGAAGGTGCGCAACGACATCGTCGATGCGGCTTTTCGCGCGATCGACCGCCTGGGGCCCGAGCTGAGTGTGCGGGAAATCGCCGAAGAGGCCGGCACGGCTAAGCCGAAGATCTACCGGCATTTCGCTGACAAGTCCGATCTGTTTCAGGCCATCGGCGAACGCTTGCGCGACATGTTGTGGGCGGCCATCTTCCCGTCCGTCGACCTCAAGACCGACTCCGCCCGCGAAGTCATCCGGCGCAGTGTCGACGAGTACGTCACCCTGGTCGACATGCATCCCAACGTGCTGAGGGTCTTCATTCAGGGCCGCACCGGGGCCACTCCCCAGGCGACCGTCCGGATCCTCGACGAAGGTCGCGGGATCACCTTGGCCATGGCCGACATGTTCGACAACGAGCTGCGGGAGATGGAACTGGACCACGCGGCCTTCGAACTCGCCGCACACGCGGCCTTCGGATCGGCGGCGTCGGCCACCGAGTGGTGGTTGGGGCCCCAACCCGACAGCCCACGACGCATGTCGCGTGAGCAGTTCGTCGCGCACCTGACGACGATCATGATGGGAGTCATCGTCGGCACGGCCGAGGCGTTGGGTATCGCGATGGACCCTGACCAGCCGATACACAACGTGGTCCCCAGCAATCCCGCTGTGAGCTGAGCCCGGCGACCATGGAGCCGGCGAAGCCGGGTGAGGTGGGGGTACATCCCGCTTGCGGGGGCGAGCTGGGCATTCCAGCTCTAGACCCGGCGCCGTTGACATCACCGCGGCTATCGGTAACACTCACTCATATCCGATACCCTGGGTACTGGGTATTTACTGGGTATATGCCTAGGCGCCTACCTCCTCAGCGGCGCCGACTCATACAGACCTCAATAGGAAAGACCTACCTACCATGACCAATGTCGTGACCCCGGCTACCGAAGCGGTCGACGAGTCCAAGCCGGACCGGCCGCCGATACATACTCGCGCCGTCATCATTGGGACGGGATTCTCCGGTCTGGGCATGGCCATCGCGCTTCAGCAGCAGGGCTTCTCCGGCCAAGACTTCGTGATCCTGGAGAAGGCCGACGACGTCGGCGGCACCTGGCGCGACAACAGCTATCCCGGCTGCGCCTGCGACATCCCGTCGCACCTCTACTCGTTCTCGTTCGAGCCCAAGCCGGACTGGAAGAACCCGTTCTCCTACCAGCCCGAGATCTGGGACTACCTCAAGGGCGTCACCGAGAAGTACGGGCTGCGCCGCTACATCGAGTTCAACTCCCTGGTCGATCGCGCCTACTGGGACGACGACGAATACCGCTGGCATGTGTTCACCGCCGACGGGCGTGAATACGTCGCGCAGTTCCTGGTGTCGGGGGCCGGCGCGTTGCACATTCCGTCCTTCCCCGACATCGAGGGCCGCAACGAATTCGCGGATGCCGGGGGTCGCGCTTTCCATTCCGCGGAGTGGGACCACAGCGTCGACCTCACCGGCAAGCGCGTGGCGATCATCGGTACCGGCGCCAGCGCGATCCAGATCGTGCCCGAGATCGTCGGGAAAGTCGCCGAACTTCAGCTCTACCAACGCACTCCGCCGTGGGTCGTGCCGCGCTCCAACCCCGAGATCCCGCGGCCGCTGCGGGCGGCGATGGAAACCATCCCCGGGCTGCGCGCGCTGGTGCGCCTGGTGATCTACTGGGCGCAGGAGGCGCTGGCGTTCGGCATGACCAAGCGCCCCAATGCGCTGAAATTTATTGAGGCGTACTGCAAGTGGAACATCTGGCGGTCGGTGCGAGACCGTGAGCTGCGCCGCAAACTAACCCCGAAGTACCGCATTGGTTGCAAGCGAATCTTGAACTCCTCCACCTACTACGGTGCGGTTGCCGACCCCAAGACCGAGCTGATCACGGACGGCATCGCCCGAATCACGCGCGACGGCATCGTCACCGCCGACGGCCAGGGCCGGGAGGCCCAAAGAAAAGTAGACGTCATCGTGTACGCCACCGGCTTCCACGTCACCGATTCCTACACCTACGTCCAGGTCAAGGGGCAGCACGGCGAGGACCTGGTGGACCGGTGGAACCGCGAGGGCATCGCTGCGCATCGCGGGATCACCGTCGCCGATGTGCCCAACCTGTTCTTCCTGCTAGGCCCCAACACCGGGCTGGGCCACAACTCCGTGGTGTTCATGATCGAATCGCAGATCCGCTACGTCGTCGACGCGATCGCGAAATGCGACAAGATGGGCGCGCAGGCACTGGCGCCGACCCGGGAGGCCCAGGACCGGTTCAACGATGAGCTGCAACGCAAGCTTGCCGACTCGGTGTGGAACACCGGCGGCTGCAGCAGCTGGTATCTCGACGAGCACGGCAAGAACACCGTGCTGTGGGGCGGTTACACCTGGCAGTACTGGCGGGAAACCCGCTCGGTCAAGCCGGCGGAGTACCAGTTCTTTGGCCTGGGTAAGAGCTCACGCGCCAAGCGTCGGGCGGTGTCGGCCTAGCAGCTCTGCGAAGGCGTTGGCGGCCGCATCAACGCCGGCCTCGTCGTCGGTGGCGACAAGATCCAGCAACAGGCCGCGGATGACAGCCAGCCCGAGCCTCGCCATGGCGAGGTCGACTGGACCGCCGGCGACGGTCTGGACCTCCGCAAGCCAGCCGTTGACGGCGCCGGGAACCATTGCGACGAAAGGCTTTTCGCCCTGGGCGGCGCGGGCGTAACACTCGAAGAAGAGCCGTTCCAGCTGGCGCAGCTCCCGTCGGCGAACGTCGGCCCACATGACGGAGAAGCTCTCGGCCGGACTCGTGGGCAAATGGGGCAGCAGGGTCATCTGGCGACGCTCGACTTCCGCCACGATCGCCACTAGCAGATCCTCTCGAGACCCGCAGTGGTGCAGCAGCATTCGATGACTGGTGCCGACCGCGGCGGCCACGTCGCGTAGCGACCGGTCACCGACGCCGCCCGCCGCGAACTCGTCGACGAGCGCGTCGAGTAGCTGCCGGCGCCGTTCGGTGTCAGGGGTGCGAGCCATTGGCGCGGCTGAGCTGCTCAGACCGGGCCTTGAGGCCTTGGGCCTCGAGTTTGAGGTAGCGCTTGGTCATCGATCCCATGAGCCGCCCGACAAGCGCGCCAAGTACGCCGTTCTGGTCGAGCCGCTGGCGCACCAAGGTGCGACCGCCCGGTTGGGCGATCACATCGTGGCGAGCGCTCGTCGTTGCGCCGGGAGCGCGCTGCACCCACGTCCAGGACGAGCCCGGGTCGATCTCGGTGACCTGCCACACCAGCTTCGACATGCGGGGCTGCTTGATGGCAAACCGTTTGCCGACCGCGAGGCCGGGTCCGTCCACCGCCGCCAGGGACGTCACCGAGGCCGTCCACTCGGGCCAGCGCTCGACGTCGCTGAAGACCTCCCATACCAGTTGCGGTGGCGCATCGATCTCGACACTGTCCTCGGTAATCATGTACCAAATGGTACATGATTGGTTCGGGCATGGATAGACTCCGGTGGCATGGCCGATGTTTGGCTAGACGCACAAGAGCGCCTTGAGTTTTGTGACCTGCTCGACGAACTCGGCCCGTCCGCTCCCACGCTCCTGGAGGGTTGGACCGCTCACGATCTCGCTGCTCACCTCGTGTTGCGAGAACACGATCCGGTTGCCGGCCCGTGCATCGTGCTGCCCGGCCCCTTCCAACGTTTCGCCGAACGGCGTAGAGCCAGATTGGCCCGGAGCGAGGACTTTTCGTGGCTCGTCGGGCGGATCCGGTCCGGTCCGCCCATCGGGTTCTTCCGGATCGGGTGGGTGCGTGCGCTGGCAAATCTCAACGAGTTCTTTGTTCATCACGAGGACGTTCGTAGGGCCAACGGACGCGAACCCCGCAACCTGACACCAGCAATGGACGGCGCCTTGTGGCGAAACGTTCGTCGCGGCTGTCGCTTCCTGAGTAGGCGGCTGGACGGTTGTGGGCTCGAGATTGAGTGGACCGGAACAGGTGAGCGGGTCACGGCTAAACCGAGCGATCCGACGGCTCGACTCAGCGGCCTTCCGGGCGAACTCCTGCTATACCTCTTCGGACGCCAGTCGGCAGCGCAGGTCGACGTGAGCGGACCACCGGAGGCCGTCGCGGCGGTGCATAGGACGCACTTCGGTATGTAAGGTCGCGACACGCTAAACACAACTTCTTGTGTTGCGTCGGCGTGTCGGCCCCCAGGAGTAGTGTTTGAGGCCTAATACGGCAACTTATCGTCCTGGTGAAGTGGGGCCCTGGTGACTGGAAACGCAAAGCTGATCGATCGAGTCTCGGCGATCAACTGGAACCGGCTGCAAGACGAGAAAGATGCTGAAGTCTGGGACCGGCTGACGGGCAATTTCTGGCTGCCCGAGAAGGTGCCGGTGTCCAACGACATCCCCTCGTGGGGCACGCTGACCGCCGGCGAGAAGCAGCTGACGATGCGGGTCTTCACCGGCCTGACCATGCTGGACACCATCCAGGGCACCGTTGGCGCGGTAAGCCTGATCCCTGATGCGCTGACCCCGCATGAGGAGGCGGTGTACACAAACATCGCGTTCATGGAGTCGGTGCACGCGAAGAGCTACAGCCAGATCTTTTCCCCCCTGTGCTCGACCGCCGAGATCGACGACGCGTTCCGCTGGTCGGAGGAGAACCCCAACCTGCAGCGCAAGGCCGAGATCGTGCTCGAGTACTACCGGGGCGACGAACCGCTCAAGCGCAAGGTGGCCTCCACGCTGCTGGAAAGCTTCCTGTTCTACTCGGGCTTCTACCTGCCGATGTACTGGTCGAGCCGGGCCAAGCTGACCAACACCGCCGACATGATCCGGCTGATCATCCGCGACGAGGCCGTTCACGGTTACTACATCGGCTACAAGTTCCAGCGCGGCCTGGCGCTGGTCGACGAGGTCAAGCGCGCCGAGCTCAAGGACTACACCTACGAGCTGCTTTTCGAGCTGTACGACAACGAGGTTGAGTACACCCAGGACCTCTACGACGAGGTCGGGCTGACCGAGGACGTCAAGAAGTTCTTGCGCTACAACGCAAACAAGGCGTTGATGAATCTCGGCTACGAGGCGCTGTTCCCCCGGGACGAGACCGACGTGAACCCGGCGATCCTTTCGGCGCTGTCACCCAACGCCGACGAGAACCACGACTTCTTCTCCGGCTCCGGCTCGTCGTACGTCATCGGCAAGGCCGTCGTCACCGAGGACGAGGACTGGGACTTCTAGAAACGCGTGCACATGTTCGGGCCATGAACGGCTCATGAATTGTCCGTTTTGCGTGCTCCCGCGGTGGCGTAGGTGACGCGACTGCAATGACACTGGTGGCGTGGCGAAACTGGCGAAACCGACGTTCTCTCCGACCGCTTTTCTCCGTGCAGTGGTGCGCTGGCTGCAGATCGGTTACCCCGAAGGCGTTCCGGGGCCCGACCGAGTCGCGCTGCTGGCCCTGCTGCGCAGCACCCCGTTAACGGAGGACCAAATCAGGGAGGTCGTTCACAACATCACCGCGAACGGTTCACCGGCCACCGCCGATGGTGTGATCGACCGCGATGAGATTGCCGAATTCATCTCGGAGGTAACGCATTACAACGCCGGACCGGAGAACATCACCCGAGTGGCCAGCACCCTGGCGGCTGCCGGCTGGCCGCTGGCCGGTGTTGATGTCAGTGAGGTTGAGCCCGGCGATGAGCATGGGGAAGCGGCCGAGGCCGCTGCCTCACAAGCTTGAGGTGTCGATCACGAAGCGGTAGCGCACGTCGCTGGCAAGCACGCGCTCGTAGGCTTCGTTGATGTAATCCGCTGTGATGACTTCGATTTCGGGCATCACGCCGTGTTCGGCGCAGAAATTCAGCATCTCCTGCGTCTCGGCGATCCCACCGATGTTGGAGCCGGATAGGCTGCGGCGCATCAACGCCAGCGCGAACGCCGGAACCGGCATGGGATGCTCGGGAATGCCCAGTTCGACCAGTGTGCCGTCGACATCAAGCAGGTTCAGGTACTGGCCGAGATCGAGGTTCGCTGAGACCGTGTTCAGGATCAGGTCGAAGCTGCCGCGCAACTTGCGGAAGGTCTCGGGGTCGGCGGTCGCATAGTACTTGCTGGCCCCCAGGCGCAGGCCGTCTTCCATCTTCTTCAGCGACTGCGACAGCACCGTCACGTCGGCGCCCAGCGCCGCGCCGAGCTTGACGCCCATGTGCCCGAGTCCGCCCAAGCCAATGATCGCCACGCGGGTGTCCTGCCCGGCGTTCCAGTGGCGCAGTGGCGAATACAACGTGATGCCCGCACACAGCAGCGGCGCCGCGGCGTCCAGCGGCAGCGAGTCTGGTATGCGCAGTACGTAGTTCTCGTCGACGACAATCGCTTCGCTGTAGCCACCCTGGGTCGGCTGGCCGTCTTTGCCAATCGAGTTGTAGGTGAAGTTCGCGCCCGGTTTGCAGTACTGCTCGATCCCACGAAGACAGCTGCTGCATTCACGGCAGGAGTCCACGAAGCAGCCCACGCCGACATGATCGCCCACCTTGTACTTGCTCACCTCGGAACCCACGGCGCTCACCACGCCGGCGATCTCATGGCCGGGCACCACTGGGTAAATCGGTTGGCCCCACTCGGCTTTCACGGTATGGATGTCGGAGTGGCAGATTCCGGCGAACTTGATGTCGATCGCGACATCGGGCGGTCCTGGGTCGCGGCGGGTGATCGTGATCCTGGTTAACGGCTCGGTTGCTGAGGTGGCGGCGTATGCGGAAACCGTACTCATGGCAAAAAGCCTAGCTCGCCGTCGGAATCAGTTGATGGGGGCGTTGATCCAGCGCAGGTCGTCGACGATGCCACGCGCGGCGACCAGGCCCTCACCGGTCTGCCAGATCTCGTCGTTTACCACGAAGACCCTGTTATCGCGGTTGGCCGACAACTTGCGCCAGGGGTCGCTATCGAGGACGGCTGCCGCGCGCTCGGCGGCTGCGGCGGACGCGCAGGACACGTAGACAATGTCGGCGTCGGCTGCCGAGAAATCGGGTGTGTTCGCGAGATCGGCGTCCGTGGTGCCGAATTCGATGTAGGGCTTGTCGGTGAATCGCTGCGACGCGGGCCGGTCCACCCCGACCGCCGAGACCACGCTGGCTGGAAAGTTGTTGGCGCCGTAGACACGCAGGGTGTTCGTGGTCAGTTGCACAATCGATGCCTGGAAGTGGGCCGCGTCATGCTTGGCTCCGACGTCGCTGGCCCGTTGAGCGAATCCCTTGAGCAATGCCTCCACAGCGCCGCCACGGGCTGTTGCGGCCCCGACACCACGCAGGTTGTCCTCCCACGCCGCACCCGGCGCCGCCGTGAACACCGTGGGGGCGATCGCCGCCAGCTGCGGGTACAGCTTCGGCGTAAACGCCACCGAGCCCAGGATCAGGTCCGGGTGAGCCGCCGCGATGGCCTTCAGGTCGGGATTGCTGCGGATGCCGACGCCGGGCACGTCGTGCAGGCTTTTGCCCAGGTAGGAGGGTTGGGTCGAGGCGCCGTCCGGCATCGCGGCGGCCACAACCCGAGATTGCAGGCCAAGCGCGCACAACGCGTCGAGCTGATCACTGGAGAGCACCACGATGCGCTGCGGGTCGGCCGGCACTTGGGCGACATCCGGGTTGACTCCCGCCGCGTTATGCGCCGTCCTGGTGGGCGGTCCGGGATCGGCGGCGGCCGCGTCGCGCGCACACGACTGATCCGGCTTGCGGTCGTTTCCCAGCACGCCTGCGCCCGCGATCTGGGTGGTGGGGGTGATCACCGACAGCGACGCCTTGCTG
Source organism: Mycobacterium simulans (assembly GCF_900232995.1). GTDB lineage: Bacteria > Actinomycetota > Actinomycetes > Mycobacteriales > Mycobacteriaceae > Mycobacterium > Mycobacterium simulans. The sequence goes on along the minus strand of NZ_OCVX01000005.1, from coordinate 491,662 downwards.
GGCGCGTGATCGGAGCCGCAACCGCTGCACATCGCGATTGCCGCTACTAGCGAGGCGGCCGTAACGATGGGTCGCATCGCGCCGAATTGCACGCGTCCGACGGTAGCATCCGGCCAGTTCACGCCCGGCGACACGGGATGACGCCCGTCGCTGCGCATCGAGTATGTTCAGGCGGCTTTGAGGGTGTATGTGGGGTGGCAAATTTCGCGATTGGCCCGCCCTGGCCGCACAGTCAACGCCCAGTGCGCACAGTCGACGCCATCAGGGCGTCAAGCCAATTACGACAGTTTGTAGGACCAGGCCTGCCGCCAACCTGATCGCGGGCTAAGATCCTCATCATTAATGGGTAGTGCCGCCCGGTCCGGGATGGATGTTTGGAGGAGCTGTTGACAGCCGAAGCGCCCCCGTTGGGACAACTCGAGGCCGTTCGTCCGTACCCGGCCCGCACTGGTCCCAAAGGCAACCTCGTCTACAAGCTGATCACGACCACCGATCACAAGTTGATCGGCATCATGTACTGCGTCGCCTGCTTCATCTTCTTCTTCATCGGCGGGCTGCTGGCGTTACTGATGCGTACCGAGTTGGCCTCGCCTGGCTTGCAGTTCTTGTCCAATGAGCAGTTCAACCAGCTGTTCACCATGCATGGCACGATCATGCTGCTGTTCTATGCCACTCCGATCGTGTTCGGCTTCGCCAACCTGGTGCTGCCGCTGCAGATCGGCGCGCCCGACGTGGCCTTCCCGCGACTGAACGCCTTCTCGTTCTGGTTGTTCGTGTTCGGCGCCACGATGGGGATGGCGGGTTTCATAACCCCGGGCGGGGCCGCCGACTTCGGCTGGACCGCCTACACGCCGTTGACCGACGCCATCCATTCCCCGGGTGCGGGCGGCGACCTGTGGATCATGGGCTTGATCGTCGCGGGTTTGGGCACCATCCTCGGCGCGGTCAACATGATCACCACTGTGGTCTGCATGCGCGCACCCGGGATGACAATGTTCCGGATGCCGATCTTCACCTGGAACATCCTGGTGACGTCCATTCTGGTGCTGATCGCGTTCCCGCTGCTGACCGCGGCGCTGTTCGGATTGGCCGCCGACCGCCACCTCGGTGCCCACATCTACGACTCCGCCAACGGCGGAGTGCTGTTGTGGCAGCACCTGTTCTGGTTTTTCGGACACCCCGAGGTCTACATCATCGCCCTGCCGTTCTTCGGGATCGTCTCGGAGATTTTCCCGGTGTTCTCCCGCAAGCCGATCTTCGGCTACACCACGCTGGTCTACGCGACGCTGTCGATCGCCGCGTTGTCGGTAGCGGTGTGGGCGCACCACATGTTCGCCACGGGTGCCGTGCTGCTGCCGTTCTTCTCGTTCATGACGTATTTGATCGCGGTGCCGACCGGGATCAAGTTCTTCAACTGGGTCGGCACTATGTGGAAGGGCCAGTTGACTTTTGAGACGCCGATGCTGTTTTCGGTCGGCTTCGCGGTCACCTTCCTGTTGGGCGGTCTGACCGGTGTCCTGCTGGCCAGCCCGCCGCTGGACTTCCACGTCACCGACAGTTACTTCGTCGTCGCCCATTTCCACTACGTGCTGTTCGGCACCATCGTGTTCTCGACCTTCGCCGGCATTTACTTCTGGTTCCCGAAGATGACCGGCCGGCTGCTCGACGAGCGGCTGGGCAAGCTGCACTTCTGGTTGACGTTCATCGGTTTTCACACCACGTTCTTGGTGCAGCACTGGTTGGGCGACGAAGGCATGCCGCGCCGTTATGCCGACTACTTGCCGACCGACGGCTTCCAGGCGCTGAACGTCGTATCCACGATCGGGGCATTCATCCTGGGCGCGTCGATGTTCCCATTCGTATGGAACGTCTTCAAGAGTTGGCGCTACGGCGAGGTGGTCACCGTCGACGACCCCTGGGGCTACGGCAACTCGCTCGAGTGGGCGACCAGCTGCCCGCCGCCGCGGCACAACTTCACCGAGCTGCCGCGCATCCGCTCGGAGCGTCCGGCGTTCGAGTTGCACTACCCGCACATGGTCGAACGGCTTCGCGCCGAAGCACATGTCGGGCGAGCCCACCCCCCGAAGGACGACGACGTCACCAGAGCAGACGACGTCAGCGTCCGCACCTGATGGCCTTAGTAGGCGGTAGTCCCGGGTGAGCACGTCACCCAAGGTCTCGGTGCTCATCACGGTCACCGGAGTAGACCAGCCAGGTGTCACGTCGGCGCTGTTTGAGGTGCTGTCACGGCACGGAGTCGAGCTTCTCAACGTCGAGCAGGTGGTAATCCGGGGCCGGCTCACGCTCGGTGTGCTGGTGTCCTGCGCGCTGGAGGTCGCCGACGGCACCGCACTGCGCGGCGACGTGGAGGCCGCAATCCACGGTAAGGGGCTCGACGTCACGATCGAGCGGAGCAACGACCTGCCGATCATCCGGGAACCGTCGACGCACACCATTTTCGTGCTGGGCCGGCCGATTACCGCCCGCGCCTTCGGCGCGGTGGCCAGGGAAGTTGCCGAGCTGGGCGTAAACATCGACTTCATCCGCGGGATCTCCGATTATCCGGTCACCGGCCTGGAATTACGGGTCTCGGTGCCACCCGGAGTCGACGGGTTATTACAGACCGCCCTGACCAAGGTGGCCGTCGACGAGCATGTCGACGTGGCAGTCGAGGACTACAGCTTGGCCTGGCGCACCAAGCGGCTCATCGTGTTCGACGTCGATTCCACCCTGGTCCAGGGCGAGGTCATCGAGATGCTCGCCGCCCGGGCGGGTGCCCAGGGAGCCGTCGCGGCGATCACCGAGGCCGCGATGCGTGGTGAGCTGGATTTCGCGGAGTCACTGGAGCGCCGTGTTGCCACCCTGGCGGGGCTGCCCGCCACGGTAATCGACGACGTCGCCGCCCAGCTCGAACTGATGCCCGGTGCTCGGACCACGATACGCACGTTGCGGCGCTTGGGTTTTCGCTGCGGTGTGGTCTCCGGCGGCTTCCGGCGGATCATCGAACCGCTCGCGCGGGAGCTGATGCTGGACTTCGTCGCTGCCAACGAACTGGAGATCGTTGATGGCATATTGACCGGCCGGGTCGTCGGAACGATCGTCGATCGGCCCGGCAAAGCCAAGGCCCTACGCGCTTTCGCCGACCAGTACGGGGTGCCGCTGGAGCAGACCGTCGCCGTCGGCGACGGCGCCAATGACATCGACATGCTGACCGCCGCCGGCCTGGGAATCGCGTTCAACGCCAAGCCGGCGTTGCGTGAGGTGGCCGACGCGTCGTTGAGTCATCCGTACCTGGACACGGTGCTGTTCCTGTTGGGCGTCACACGCGGGGAGATCGAGGCCGCGGACGCGGCCGACGGCGTGCTGCGCCGCGTCGAAATCCCGGCCGACTAGTTGGCTGAGTAGGTTGCGCGAGCAGACGCAAAAGCCCCCAATTTTGACCCAAAATGGGGGCTTTTGCGTCTGCTCGCGGGGCATACGGCACGATGGTCGGGTGCCCGAAACCGGCCCCCCCGAAGCCGAACCCGACCTGCTGATCGACTTCAAAAACGTGTCGCTGCGCCGCAACGGGCGGGTTCTGGTAGGCCCGCTGGATTGGGCCGTCGAACTCGACGAACGGTGGGTCGTCATCGGCCCCAACGGTGCCGGCAAGACCACGCTGCTGCGTATCGCCGCGGCAACCGAGCACCCGTCGACGGGCGTCGCCTTCGTGCTCGGCGAACGGCTGGGCCGAGTCGATGTCTCGGAGCTGCGGGCGCGCATCGGGCTGAGTTCCTCGGCCCTGGCGCAACGAGTGCCCAGCGATGAGGTGGTCCGCGACCTCGTCGTATCGGCCGGCTACGCGGTGCTGGGCCGATGGCGGGAGCGCTACGAGGACGTCGACTACCGCCGGGCGATCGACATGCTGGAAAGCCTTGGCGCCGAGCACCTGGCCGATCGCACCTACGGGACGTTGTCCGAAGGTGAGCGCAAACGGGTGCTGATCGCCCGTGCCTTGATGACCGATCCGGAGCTGCTGCTGCTCGACGAACCCGCCGCGGGACTGGATCTGGGCGGACGAGAGGAATTGGTGGCGCGGCTGGGCGATCTTGCGGCCGACCCCGACGCGCCCGCGCTGGTGCTGGTCACCCACCACGTCGAGGAGGTTCCGCCGGGCTTTAGCCACTGCATGCTGCTGTCGGAGGCGCGGGTGGTTGCGGCGGGTCTGTTGCCCGATGTGCTGACCGCCGAAAATCTGTCCACCGCGTTCGGCCAGTCGATCGCGCTGGATGTCGTCGACGGGCGATATTTCGCCCGGCGGGTTCGCACCCGCGCAGCCCATCGGAGGCAGATATGAGTACACCCCGCGAGCCCCTGGCGCCCCGGCCGGCCGCGACCGTCATGCTGGTCCGCGACGCCGAGGCCGGCTCGGGGGCCGGGCTTTCCGTGTTCCTGATGCGCCGGCACTCGGCCATGGACTTCGCCGCCGGCGTAATGGTCTTTCCCGGTGGCGGTGTCGACGACCGCGACCGCAACGCCGACTTGGGGCGGCTGGGGGCCTGGGCCGGCCCGTCGCCGTTGTGGTGGGCGCAGCGTTTCGGCATCGAACCCGACCTGGCTGAGGCGTTGGTCTGCGCCGCGGCCCGCGAGACCTTCGAGGAGTCGGGGGTGCTGTTTGCCGGCCCGGCCGACCAGGCCCATTCGGCATCGAACAGTATTGTCCGCGACGCCTCGGTATACGGCGACGCCCGCGCCGCGCTCGCGGACCGTTCACTGTCCTTCGCGGACTTCTTGCGACGCGAACGTCTGGTGCTGCGATCCGATCTGCTACGGCCGTGGGCCAACTGGGTCACCCCGGAAGCCGAGCTGACCCGCCGCTACGACACCTACTTCTTTGTGGGAGCACTACCGGAAGGTCAGCGGGCCGACGGCGAGAACACCGAGTCCGACCGTGCCGATTGGATATTGCCGCAGCACGCCATCGACGATTTCGCGGCCGGCCGCAATTTCCTGCTGCCGCCGACCTGGACGCAGCTGGACGCGCTGGCCGGCCACACTGTCGCCGAGGTGCTCGCCGTGGAACGCCAAATCGTTCCGGTGCAGCCACACCTGGCGCAAAAGGGCGAAAACTGGGAAATCGAGTTCTTCGACTCCGACCGCTACAACCAGGCTCGGATATCGGGCGGGTCCACCGGTTGGCCGCTATGACGGCTTCGGTGAGTGAGTTTGTCAGCGTCGTGGTCAGCGACGGCACGCAGGATGCCGGCCTGGCGATGTTGCTGTTGTCGCGGCCGCCCACGAACGTGATGACCCGTCAGGTCTACCGCGAAATCGTCGTCGCGGCTGACGAACTGGGGCGCCGCGACGACGTCGCCGCAGTGATCTTGTTCGGTGGTCGCGAGATCTTTTCCGCCGGCGACGATATGCCCGAACTGCGGACGCTGAATGCAGCGGAGGCAGAGATCGCGGCCCGGGTACGGCAGGAAGCCGTCGACGCCGTCGCGGCGATTCCGAAACCGACCGTGGCCGCCATCACCGGATACGCGCTGGGCGCCGGCCTCACCCTGGCGTTGGCAGCCGACTGGCGGATCAGCGGCGACAACGTGAAATTCGGCGCGACTGAGATCCTGGCGGGCCTCATCCCCGGTGGTGGGGGAATGGCCCGGCTGACGCGCGCGGCGGGCGCGAGCAAGGCCAAGGAACTGGTGTTCAGCGGACGCTTTTTCGATGCCGAGGAGGCCATTGCGCTGGGTCTGATCGACGAGATGGTGGCCCCCGACGACGTATACGACGCCGCAGCGGAGTGGGCGCGGCGTTTCCTGGACGGCCCGTCGTACGCGCTGGCCGCCGCCAAGGCCGGCATCGACGATGTCTTTCAATTGGAACCGGCAGAGCGGCTCGCCACCGAGCGTCGCCGGTATGTCGAGGTGTTCCGAGCTGGCGACAGGGGAGATGCGGACGCCGGTTAGGCTGCCCTGCATGACGAGGAGTACGGAAATCCGCGCTGACGCGGCTCCCAACCCGCATGCCACCGCGGAGCAGGTGGAAGCCGCGCGACACGACAGCAAACTCGCCCAGGTGCTCTACCACGACTGGGAAGCCGAAAGCTACGACGAGAAGTGGTCAATCTCGTACGACCAGCGCTGCGTCGACTACGCCCGCGGCCGTTTTGACGCCATAGTGCCCGACGAGGTCATCCGGGAACTGCCTTATGACCGCGCCCTGGAACTCGGCTGCGGCACCGGTTTCTTCCTGCTCAACCTGATCCAGGCCGGGGTGGCGCGTCGTGGCTCGGTCACTGACCTCTCGCCCGGCATGGTCAAGGTCGCTACCCGAAACGGGCAGTCGCTGGGGCTGGACATCGACGGCCGAGTGGCCGACGCCGAAGGCATCCCATATGACGACAACACCTTCGACCTGGTGGTCGGGCATGCCGTGCTGCATCACATTCCCGACGTGGAGCTATCGCTGCGTGAGGTGATCCGGGTACTGAAGCCGGGCGGCCGGTTCGTGTTTGCAGGCGAACCGACCACCGTCGGCGACGGATATGCCCGCACGTTGTCCACGCTGACCTGGCGGGTCGTCACCAACGCCACCAAATTGCCCGGTCTGGGCGGCTGGCGGCGCCCGCAGGCCGAGCTCGACGAGTCCTCGCGCGCCGCGGCGCTGGAGGCACTCGTCGACCTGCATACATTCACACCTGAGGATCTTGAGCGGATGGCGACCAACGCGGGCGCGGCGCAGGTCGAGACCGTCACCGAGGAGTTCACCGCCGCCATGTTCGGCTGGCCAATGCGCACGTTTGAATGTGCGGTGCCGCCCGAACGACTGGGCTGGGGCTGGGCGCGGTTCGCGTTCACCGGCTGGAAGGCGCTGAGCTGGGTGGACGCCAACGTGTGGCGACACCTCACGCCGAAGGGCTGGTTCTACAACGTGATGGTCACCGGGGTTAAGCCCTCCTGAGCGGTGGTCTGCGCTTCACTCTCGATGACGTCGGTTACCTGCGGTCGGAATCGGGTGCCGCGGCGCTTCAGGAGGTCGCTGAGCTACCTCTGACCGACGCCACCCGGGTCGCCGATACGGCAGCGGTGGGTGCCCGATTCGGCGCGCGGGCGGCGATTCTGGTGGAGACGACCCTGCTGCGGCGCCGCGCCGCGGACAAGCTGGCCGGCCTGGGCAACATCTCGGATTGGCTATTCACCGACGAGGCTCTGCAACAAGCCACCGCGGCGTCGGTGGCCCGGCACAGGGCGAGGCGACTCGCCGGTCTTGTCGTGCATGACGTGACCTGTTCTATCGGCACCGAATTGGCTGCACTGCGCTCGACGGTATCCCGTGCTGTTGGCAGTGACATCGATCCCGTGCGGCTGAAGATGGCGCGGCACAACCTGGGCGCCCCTGATGGAGGGGTCGACCTGTGCCGCGCCGACGCCCTGCATCCGGTCACCCGCGACGCCGCCGTTGTCGTCGATCCGGCGCGTCGCAGCAGTGGGCGGCGACGCTTCAATCCGGCCGACTACCAGCCCGGCCTCGGCTCGCTGCTGGACACCTACCGTGGCCGTGATCTGGTCGTAAAGTGTTCTCCCGGAATAGATTTCGATCATTTAGGTCGGCTCGGTTTCGACGGCGAGATCGAGGTGACGTCATACTGCGGTTCGGTCCGGGAGGCGTGTCTGTGGTCTGCGGGATTGGCCGAGCGGGGTGTGCGCCGACGTGCCAGCGTTCTCGATCGCGGGGGCAAGGTCACTCAGATCACCTCAGCGGAGCCCGACGACTGCCAGGTGCGGCCCGCCGGGCGATGGATCCTCGATCCCGACGGAGCCATCGTCCGCGCCGGCCTGGTACGCCACTACGGTGCCCGGCACGGGCTATGGCAACTGGATCCCGAAATCGCCTACTTATCCGGTGACCGATTACCGCCCGGGGAGCGCGGCTTTGAAGTGGTCGAGCAGCTGGCATTCGACGAGCGGCGGCTGCGTCAGGCCCTGACACGTCTGGACTGCGGAGCGCTGGAGATCCTGGTCCGCGGTGTCGGAGTTGATCCTGACATGCTGCGCCGGAGGCTGCGGTTAAGAGGAAGCCGACCGCTGGCGGTGGTCATTGCCCGCATCGGCTCCGGTGCTGCCAGTCGGGCGACGGCATTCGTCTGCCGATCCCTCGGAGTAACGCCCGGGTACGCTGACGGCGATTACTAATGCAACTGACTTGGTGTCACACGCCTTCTTTGGTTTGCGAGGACAATTCGACATATGCGTTATTTCATAGCGGCCGCAGTGCTGGCTCCTGCGGTCCTGGTGGGTTGTCCGGCAGCCGCCGCGCCGCCGTCATGTGCAAGCTTGGGCGCCACCATCGAGGCGTCTCAGATGTGCCATCTGCACGCCTCCGGCGCCACGTACATGCTGGACATGACATTTCCCGTCGACTACCCCGACCAGCAGGCACTGACCGACTACATCACGCAAAACCGCGACGGGTTCGTCAACGTCGCGCAGGGGTCCGGGCGGCGCGACCAGCCCTATCAGATGGAAGCAACCACGGAACAACACAGCGCTGGGCAGCCACCGCACAACACCCGCAGCGTGGTGCTCAAGTTTTTCCAGGACCTCGGTGGGGCACATCCGTCCACCTGGTACAAGGCCTTCAATTACAACCTCGGCTCCAAGCAGCCCATCACCTTCGACAACCTGTTTGCGCCCGGCGCCGCCCCGCTGGACACCATCTTCCCGATCGTGCAGCGGGAGCTGGGACGTCAGACGGGGCTAGCGCTGGCGATTTCGCCTGGCGCCGGTCGGGACCCGTCCAACTACCAGAACTTTGCCATCACTGATGACCAGCTCATTTTCTACTTTGCTCAGGGTGAGCTGCTGCCATCATTTGTCGGGCCTACCCAGGCTCAGGTGCCGCGCAGCGCGATCCCGCCTCTTGCCATCTGAGTCTTAAGGCTGATGGTGCCGACCCGCTGCGCCCGGCGCTAGCGCCGCGCTTGCGATCGGCACTAAGGCTGATGGTGCCGACCCGCTGCGCCCGGCGCTAGCGCCGCGCTTGCGATCGGCACTAAGGCTGATGGTGCCGACCCGCCGCGCCCGGCGCTAGCGCCGCGCTTCCGATCGGCACTAAGGCTGATGGTGCCGACCCGCCGCGCCCGGCGCTAGCGCCGCGCTTGCGATCGGCACTAAGCCGGCGCGAAACTGTACACCTGGCCGTCGCTGGTGGCGGTCACCACGCGGCCGTCGGTGCTTACCGCCACCCCGACGGGATATCCGGTGGCCGCCGGTAGTGGATAGCTGTTCAGCGTATGGCCATTGGCCGGATCGAAGACCAGTAACGACAAGCCGGGCCCGGCTTCGTGGGGCGGTCCGCCGATCACCGTGTAGCCCACGCCGGTGCCGGCCAGGCTCGACGTGGACAGCGGAGTGACGTCATCGCGGCGCCAGGCCGGTTCGGCGTGGTCACCGGCGTCCCGAAACGCCGTCAGCCTGGTGTCGGGCCCGCCGCCGGAGACGATCAGGCCCTCGTGCGTGACCGTCGGTGGTGTCTGCGCCAGAAAGTTAAGTGGCACAGACCATTTCGCTTTCCCGTCGGCGGCATTGAGCGCCCACAGCCGTTGGTCTCGACCATTGACGTAGACGGTCTTTCCATCCGCGGACAGCACCGGACTGGCAATGACACCGCCGGTGACGGCGTCGCTGGCCCACTCGCGGACCAGCAGTGGACTCTGTCCCGGGTGGTACTTCAATCCCACCAACCCGGCGGCGGCAGCGCCGGGCTGCCAGACGCCGATCACCACGGTCTCGCTGGCCGCCGAGAACGCGGGGGCCGCCGCAACCGGGCAGCCCGGTCGAGCCGGCGCGCAATCGGCTAAACCGCGCGTCGCGTCGGTGGGATTGATGCCCTCCACCAGATCAAGCGCGGTGCCGACCGACATGCCGCGGTGCGCGTCGAAAACCAGCACCTGTCCCAGGTGCGTGGTTACCAGCAGTTGGCCGTGTCCCAGGAACCGCGGCGTTGTGGGCATCCCGATCACCGGTTGCCGCCAGCGGGTCCATTGGGTGACCGGGAAGGCGACGATCGCGCCCGGCTGCCCGACGTAGAGGTTGTCGAAGCCATCGAACAGCGGACCGGCGAAGCCCCCGCCCTGGATCAGCCGAACACACCAGCGCTGCCGGCCGTTGTCGTTGTTCTCCCACTCCATCAGCGAGCATCCGGCCGGGGTCTGCGCGTTGAGTGCGAGATAACCGCGTGGAGTCAGAGCTGGGCCGGCCGCCAGGCTTCCCTTGACCGATCGTGTCCATTGCAGGTTGAGCTTGGTGGCACCGGTGGTCGTGGTGTAGCTGCTGTTGGCGGCGTCGCCGTATTGCGCCGGCCAACCTGGCGCGGGTGCGGCGTCAACCCATGAGTCGGTGTTGCCGCAACCAGCGAGCGCCACCGCGAGCGCAGCTGCAAAAACGGCCGCCAGCAGACGTCGGGCAAGCACCTGATCTTGTCGCAGGGTGCTACGTCCTTTCTGGTCCATCTGCTCCTTTCGGGGATCGAGTACAGCTGAGGGTAACCGGAGGCAGTTGCGGGGCTTACCGTAGGCTTTCGGGCCATGACGAGCATGTGGGGCGCGCCGCTGCATCGGCGCTGGCGTGGCTCGCGGCTGCGGGACCCACGCCAAGCCAAGTTCCTCACACTCGCGTCGTTGAAATGGGTGCTGCGCAACCACGCGTACACCCCGTGGTACCTGGTGCGGTACTACCGGTTGCTGAAGTTCAAGCTCGCCAACCCGCACATCATCACTCGCGGCATGGTGTTCCTCGGCAAGGGCGTGGAGATCCACTGCACGCCCGAACTGGCGCAGTTGGAGATCGGCCGTTGGGTGCACATCGGCGACAAGAACACCATCCGCGCGCACGAGGGCTCGCTGCGGTTTGGCGACAAGGTGGTGTTGGGCCGCGACAACGTCATCAACTGCTACCTCGACATCGAGCTCGGGGACTCGGCGTTGATGGCCGACTGGTGCTACGTCTGCGATTTCGACCACCGGATGGACGACATCACGCTGCCGATCAAGGATCAGGGGATCGTCAAGAGCCCGGTGCGGATCGGACCCGACACCTGGGTGGGAGTGAAGGTGACGGTGCTGCGCGGCACGTCGATCGGGCGGGGCTGCGTGCTGGGCTCACACGCCGTGGTCCGCGGCGTCATCCCGGATTATTCGATCGCGGTCGGCGCCCCGGCCAAGGTGATCAAGAACCGGCAACTGTCCTGGGAAACCTCGGCCGCACAGCGCGCCGAACTGGCCGCCGCCCTGGCCGATATCGAACGCAAGAAGGCCGCCCACTAACCAGTAACGGATTGCTCGAGGGTCGCCAGCGACTCGGCGAGGTAGCCCTTCGGAAAAACGGGCATCCCGCCCACCCGCTCGCGGAAATCCTGCGGCGTTCCGCTCCAGTCGTAGGTGAGGGTGACGTCCGTGCGGTCCCCGTTAGGAGCGAGGTCGTAGCGCCAGAACCAACCACCGGGAGAGTGCTTGCCCGTGTCGTCCAGCGTGCCCGGTGCCCATCCGATGGCACGATCCTCGTCGAACACGTTGACCACGTTGTACATGACGTAGTGACCACCGGCCCGGTCGAGGAACATGTTCATCGCGAACATCTGCCCGGTGCCGGTGATGGGTGCGGTGTCCACCGCGTCGCGGACCCAGTCGGTGGGCTCGGTGTCGCGGTGCCGGGTGGGGTTGGCCAGGACGGCGAAAATCTCATGCGGCGTCGCGGCGATGGTGCGGGTGGCCGCGTAGCTCTCGGTGGCTGTGGTCATGCGTTGCTGTCCTTCCTCGTTCCCGGGCCCGTAGGCCGCGGCGATGTCGGGAGAGTCCAGCCATCCCGAGTAGGTAGGCCGCGAGGGCCACCCTTCAGGCGAATCGAGCCATTCCTCCTGGCGGCCCCAGGGCAATATGTCGATTAGGCCGAACGAGTGGCTGAGCTGCTCGGTACCCCGTCCATTCGTGTGCCACGTGCGGTACACGGTGTCACCGTCGCGCAGAAAGACGTTGACCCCGAAGCCCCCGCCGGGCGGCGCGTCCATGTCGGCGCCGAACGAACTCTGCGATGACGAGTACCAATCCATCCGGTTGCCGACCTTGCGCTTGTAGGCCAGGGCCTCGTCGATCGGTCCGTTGGTGACGATGACGAAGCGAGCGTCGTAGTTGTCGAGAAAGTCCAGCCGGGTGAACTGTGACGTGAAGCCGGTGCACCCGCCGCACTGCCACTCCGCGCCGTCGGTCCACATGTGGTGGTAGACGATGAGCTGCGAGCGGCCGTTAAGCACGTCGACGAGGCGAATGGGGCCGTCGGCGCCGATCAGGGTGTAGTCGGGCAACTTGACCATCGGCAGCTGGCGGCGCTGGGCGGCGATCGCGTCCAGCTCGCGGGTGGCGGCTTTTTCGCGCTTGCGTAGGTCTTCAAGCGCTGCGCGCCAGGTTTGGTTATCGACGATTGGCGGCAAGGCCGTGTTGTTGGGGGACATGCGATCCACCTTTACGATCGATTTTCCGTTCTCAACGGTATGACCGGTTGCGCCTGCAGAACTCATCGTTAGAAATCCGCTGACACTTGACGCAAGGCAACATAGTCCATAGTGTCATGAAGTATGGACAGCGCGATCGTCCATGCGGCAATGGCCGAGGCCGAGGAGACCGGGACACCGGTCGCGGAACTGTCGCTGGATCGGATCGCTCGCCGTGCCGGCGTTTCCCGCTCGACGATCTATCGCCGGGTCCGCAGCCGCGACGCCCTGAACGACGCGGTGCGCGCTGCCGGTGGCGATCCGGGCAGCCGCGTCGGCGTCCGTGAGCGGGCAATCGCCGCAGCGACGGAGGTGATCGTCGCCGACGGCGTTGGGGCGCTCACTGTGGAGGGCGTGGCACGCCGGGTGGGCTGTGCGGTGACGTCTTTGTACACGGCATTCGGCGGGCGTGAAGGGATGCTCGATGCGGTTTTCCAGCGGCACGCGCCGCTGCCCGTCGTCGAGCGGTTGCTGTCGACTCAGCCGCAGCGGTTCGCCGACTTGGACACCGGAGTGCGCGCGATCTATACGGCGATCTTCGACGTGGTAGCCGACGATACCGCCGTACTTGAGGCGCTGTTCTCCGAAATCCTCGCCAGGCCCAACGGGATTGGCAGTCACTTCTTTCGCGATCGTGTGTTGCCGCGGATCACCGCGACGGTCGGCGGTTGGCTACAAGAGCAGATCAAGGTCGGCCACTGTGTCGACTTGCCCCTGTCGCTGTTGGTGCCGCTACTGATCGGGCCGATCAGCGTCCACTTGTTGGCGCGGAGCCGGCTTGCCGCCGCGGGTGCGTCGGTGCCGGCGAGGGAGACGGTGATCGATGCGATGGCCTCGGCATTCTGCAACGCCACCAGCACTTCAAGGGAGTGAACAAATGAAGGCAGTCGTCATCACCGGCGCTTCGAGGGGAATCGGGCGCGCCAGCGCACTTGCGCTTGACCGCAACGGGTTTCGGGTCTTTGCAGGGGTTCGTAAGAAAGACGATGGCGAAGTGCTGCGAGCCTCCGCGTCTGAGAATCTGACACCGGTGTTCCTCGATGTGACGGAAGAGAGCTCCATCGGTGCGGCGGCGAAGCTCGTCGCCGATGCGGTCGGTGACGCCGGATTCGCGGGCCTGGTCAATAACGCTGGAACCACGTTGCCGTGTCCGGTGGAGTACCTCGCGTTGGACGCGTTCCGCCGTCAGCTCGAGGTGAATCTTGTTGGGCCGCTCGCTGTTACGAAGGCATTTCTGCCGCTGCTGGTTCGTGGCGGGGGCAGGGTAGTCAACGTCACATCAGGGGCAGGCAAGGCCGGGGTGCCGCTGATGGCCCCGTATGTCGCGGCCAAGCACGGATTGGAAGGTCTGAGCGATGTGCTGCGCCTCGAGTTCGGCCAGCTCGGAGTTGGGGTATCGGTGATCGAACCCGGTTTCGTCGCCACCGATATGCGCGGAAAGCTGGAACGGGATACCGACGACGTGATCCGGTCACTGCCCCAGGAGGGCCGGTCCCGTTACGGTGGGCAGCTCGCCGCGACCGCCGAGGCGATCAGCACGCACGCGGCGCAAGGATCCAAGCCCGATGTCGTGGCCGACGCCGTGCTGCACGCGCTAACGAGCAAGAAACCGCGCACCCGGTACCCCGTTGGGGCCGGTGCGAAGCGAATGCTGTTGCTGCGCCGCGTGTTATCGGATCGGCAATTCGACCGCATCATCCATCGCATGAGCGGCTTGGGCGACGTCTAGTGCCCGTTTATTCGGGATGGTCATCGACCTTGAAGTCGAAGTTGACATCGCCGGCATCGACGCTGGTGACGGTTACATTGATGCCGTACTTCTTGCTGCCGTCGGTGAGCTGGCAGCGCAGGGTCGCACCCTCGACGCCTTTCAAATTGTCGGGGCAGGTCACCGCATCGGGCCGCTGGCCCACCTGCTGGGTCAGCTTGTCGCTGATGATGCTGGCGACCTGGTTCTTGTCGACGGTCTCGACCATGTCGAACTTGACGTCGTTGCCGTTGACGCTGGTCACGGTGACGTTGACGTTATAGGTGGCGTCCTTGACCTTCATCTCGCAGTTCAGCTGTGCGCCGACCTTAGCCGGAAGGTCGCCCGGACACGTCACCGAATCGGGCTTGTTGCCGGCGGCGTCGGTCATCTTGGCGGTGATCTGGCTGGCGACATCGCTCTTGCTTACCGAGTGCGACGACGAGGTTCCGATCGAACATGAGCAGGCGCCGGCGCTGGCCATCAGGCCGACAGCGGCACCTGCGACGACTAACGTCCGAACGATCGAGTGAGCCATATCGCCTCCTGCGCTTCTGACAGCTGTGAATCGGCTGATAATGACACGCCAACCAGCTTGTTCGAAGCCGAATCCGCTAAACGCCAGCGGGTTGGCGGTTCGGAGGCGTGCGACAGGATTGTCCGGCACGCCGGAGCAAGGTCGAAGCTAGGTCGCACCCGTGCGCGCGGCCATCGACCATCGACAATCGAGGGCCTACCGCCGTCCACCATCGGTATTGGCCAGTGATACGTGCGTCGCGCACATGAGACAGTGGGGCCTCGGCGCGAAAGGGCCCATAGCGGGCAACGAAACGGCCGTCGTCGGTCAGCGTCACGCCCTGGCTGGCCGGCCACCGAAACGGCAACCGGAGTGGGACCAGCCGAGGATCGCGGGACACACACCGCACGTGCCGGACCCTCCTACTATCGTCGCTGCTTGGCAGATACCGGGCTTGCCGTCCCGTGGGCCGACCTAAGCTTCTAGGGTTCGAGTTCCGGGCAAATGTCCTCACTCGACCGGGCGGAGGGGCGAAATGGATAGCGACGGCGAGGGAACGCCGTTCGGGCGTTACCGCCTGGTCGAGTTGTTGGGCCGTGGCGGCATGGGTGAGGTCTGGCGGGCCTATGACACATTGATCGGACGGACCGTGGCGCTGAAGGTCCTGCCTGCCAACTATGCGGACGATCCGGAATACCGGGAGCGGTTCCGGCGTGAAGCGCACAAGGCTGCGAGCCTCAACCAACGCCACGTGGTGGCGATATTCGAGATTGGTGAAGTCGACGGGCGGTTGTTCGTGACCATGCCGGTGATCAAGGGACAGGACCTGCAGACTGTGCTGGGCGCCGGGCCGCTACGGCCCCAGCGGGCGGTCGGGATCGTCGAGCAGGTCGCTGAAGCGCTGGCTGCCGCCCATGCGGAAGGATTGGTGCACCGCGACGTCAAACCATCCAACATCTTGCTCACCGAGGACGACTTCACCTACCTGATCGACTTCGGTATCGCGCGGGCTGCCGGGGAGACGGGTCTGACGTCCACCGGCGTTACCGTCGGCACCTGGGCCTACATGGCCCCCGAACGATTCCGCGAGGGCCAAATCGAACCCAGTTCGGATATCTACGCCCTGACCTGCGTGCTGTATCAGTGCCTCACCGGCCAGCCGCCTTTCCCCGGTGAAACTCTCGAACAGGTCGCTCTGGCCCACATGGTGGACGCACCCCCGAAACCTTCCGCGCACGATCCGGCGGGTATACCCGCTGAGATGGACGAGGTCATCGCCATGGGGATGGCAAAAGATCCCTCCGTGCGCTACCACAGCACCGTCGACCTCGCCGCCGCAGCGCGCGCCGCCCTCACCACCGTGCCGCCAGCGGCCCCACCACCGACACTGGCGGGGGCTACCGCTACGGCTCTCGAGCCGCAGCCCACGTTGACGCCCTCACATGGCATCCAGGCCCGCTCCAGCAGCCTGGTGCCCGCCCGGAGTCAGCGCCCGCCGGGCGGCCGGGCCGCCTGGGTGTGGTCTGCACACCGCCGGCACCGCACTGCCGTGGTCCTGACCGCCCTGGCTGTGACGTTGTTTGTGGTGATCGCCATGGTCACCGTCGTCCTGAGCACCCGGCGCCAGCAACCGTCGGCGTCCGGGTCGGTGTCGCAGCCATCGGCTTCCGTGTTGCAGACGGTGCTGCCATTTGTTGGCCTCAGCATCCCCGAGGGTGTCGCGGTCGACGGGACGGGTGCCGTCTATGTCGCGGACTCCGGCAATGATCGGGTGGTCATGCTGACGCCCGGATCCACCCACCAGACGGTATTGCCGTTCTCCGGCTTAAACGGTCCTGGGGATGTCGCGGTCGATGGTCAAGGTGCCGTCTATGTCTCTGACTACGCCGCCATCGGCAGCATCGGCAAGTCTCGGATACTCAAGCTGGCTGCCGGCTCCGGTGAGCAGACGGTGTTGCCGTTCTCCGGCCTGAACGCCCCTGGGGGTGTCGCAGTCGACGATCGGGGGGACGCCTATGTCGCCGACGTCGTGGAGAGGAAGTCTCGGGTGGTTAGGCTGGCTGCCGGATCCAGTGAGCAGACGGTGTTGCCATTCACCGGTCTCAACACTCCTGAAGGTGTCGCGGTCGACCGCGCGGGTGCCGTCTACGCCGCCGACACCGACAACAATCGGATCGTGAAGCTCGACGCCGGATCCACCCAGCAGACCGTGCTGCCGTTCACAGGCCTCGACAGTCCCGAAGGTGTCGCTGTCGACAGCGCGGGTGCGGTCTATGTCGCCGACACCGCCAACAATCGGATCGTGAAGTTCGACGTCAGGTCCAGCCAGCAGACCGTGTTGCCGTTCACCGGGCTCTACAACCCTACCGGTGTCGCCGTCGACAACACGCATGCGGTCTACGTCGCCGACTTCCACAACAACCGGGTCGTCAAACTGCAACAGTGACCGGGTCAACATCCGGGGGGCCGGACCCGGCCGCCAACCGCCGCGAGGCACCACCGTCGGTCCCGCCCAGAACACTATCTGCCGTCGACTCGATGCAGCGACGACGATCGTGATCTGCTGCGGCAGGACTGCGCAGGTGCGATCCGCATCGCCTGACCCGAAGTTGCGCACGGCCAGCGCATTAGGAGGTTGTGGTCCAGCGATCACAGCGCCTATCGAAGCGCGGATGACGCTATTGGCGCCGTCGCAACCCAACGACGTAGGTAGCGTCGACGACGTGTCGTAGCGCGCTACGTCGCACCCTTGAGCGCGGCGACCAGTCCCTCAGTATCTGCGACGGTTACGGTCAGTGCGGAGTGATCCCGCAGGCCGATCACGCGGTGGATACGGGGCTCGAAGTGGACGCAAACCCCCGTGCGTGCATTGGTTCCGAAGGTGAGGCCGTCGTCGACGAACGACAATCGGGGGCCTACCGCCGTCCACCATCGATATGGGCCGGTGATGTGTGCATCGCGTACCTGAGACAGCGGGGCTTCGAGGCGAAAGGGGCCGTAGCGAGCGACGAAACGGCCGTCGTCGGTCAGTGTCACGCCTTGGCTGCCTGGCCACCGAAACGGTAGCCAGAGCGGGGCCAGCCGAGGGTCGTACCGGTACGGGAAGTGGCGGCCATTGCCGTTCTGCGGGTTCATCTCACGGCTCCGATCGTTAACGGTCCGGCAGTGCGTGCTCGACGATGGGCAGTCGTGGCTGCGGTTGCCGTTCGCCGCGCTTGGCGGCCAGGTACACCTGCGCGGTCTCCTCGGCGACCGTCTGCCAAGCGAAGTCGGAAGTGAGGCGCTGCCGGGCGGCGCGGGCGCGTCGCTGCGCGGCCCCCGGATCGTCGAGCACGGTGCGCACCGCCGCGGCCAGGCCCGCCACGTCGCGCGGTGGACACGACGCCCCGGTGACGCCGTTGATCACCGCTTCGCCCAGACCGCCGATGTTCGACGTCACCAGCGGGGTACCGGCCGCGGCGGCTTCCAATGCCACTAGCCCGAACGGTTCGTAGTGGCTGGGCAGTACCGCGGCGTCGGCGCGGTGCAGCGCGGCGAGCAGCTCGTCATGATGCAGGTGCCCGACGAACCGGGTTGCCTTGAGCACCTTGTGTTTACGGGCCTGCTCGATAAGCCACTCCTGCTGGGTACCGTCGCCGGCGATGGTCAGCGTGGTACCGGGGTGGTGGCGTCTGATCCGGGGCAGTGCGGCGATAGCGTCGTGCACGCCCTTCTCGTACTCCAGTCGTCCGACGTAGAGCAGCTCAGGCGGCCCGCTGCGAGGTTGGCGGCGGGCGGCGAATGGCCAGCGCGCCGCGTCAATGCCGTTACGGATCACCGTAATCTCGGCCAGGCCGGGTCCGAACAGTTCGGTGATCTCGTCGCTCATCGACGCCGAACATGTTATGAGCGAATCGGATTCACGCACCAGCCACGACTCGACCGCGTGCACCTGACGGCTGAGCGCCCCCGAGACCCAGCCGGAATGCCGCCCCGCCTCCGTCGCGTGAATCGTGGAAACCATTGGTACGTCGTAGAATTGGGCTAGTGCAATGGCCGGATGGGCAACCAGCCAATCGTGTGCGTGCACTACATCGGGACGCCAGGGGCGGTCGGAGCCGTGTCGCTTGAGGCACAGACCGGCGCGGATCATCGCGTGGCCCATCGCCAGAGTCCAGGCCATCATGTCGGCGCCGAAGGTGAACTCATGCGGGTCCTGTGCCGCCGCGATCACCCGCACACCCTCGCTGACCTCATCAGACGACGGGTGTGTGCGGGGGTCGGTGCCGGTGGGGCGGCGAGACAGCACCACGACGTCGTGGCCCGCCGCCGCGAGCGCGGTCGACAGGTGATGCACATGCCGGCCCAGCCCGCCGATCACCACCGGTGGGTACTCCCACGACACCATCAGGATCTTCATGCGCGTGTCCCTCTCCGGCGCGAGCGTGCACAAAATGCCACGTACACCGGCGTGTCGCCGGGCAGACACGCACGCTCGCGGGACGACAGCGGGCTCACCGGGGCAGCCTACGCGCATCCAAGGCGCCGAACAGGCCGTCGGCGCGGTTCCATCCGTCGGCCAGCCGCTGTGCGCTGTCGCGCCGGCCGGAGGCCAGCGCGCCGGCGATCTCCCGGGTGGCATGTGCGTGCAGGTGAGCACGGTAGCGGGCGTAGTCGGCCGCGGAATCCTTACTCACCATGAACGGCCAGTCACTGGAAACGGTGAGCAGCGTCTCGCGCAGGATCTGATCGGCCACGTGATCGCGGGGCAGTGGTCCGTCCAGCGATGCCGTTTGCGCCCCCAGAGCCTTGTCGACGGTGGAGAGCGCGGTGTCGACCACTTCGGCGTTGAGCTGGACCAAATCGGCCACCTTCTCGCCGTTCCATACCTGCCAGTCCTTGCCGGAACCCCAAGAGCTGGGCGGTAATTCGACGGGCTCGCCGACGAACCCGTCGATAAGGGCATCGCGTAAGGTCCCCACCCGCACGCCGGCGGCGGGCAACGCCCGCAGCACCCGCTGCAGCCACGTCGGTCCCTCGTACCACCAGTGACCGAACAACTCGGTATCGAAGGCCGCCACCACGTGGGCGGGTCGCCCGACGCGCTGGGACTCCGATAGCAGCCGGTTGCGTACCACGTCGACAAAGTCGGCGACGTGGACGTCAACCGCCCGGTCGGCGCGCTCGGGGTCGTAGGGCGCCTTGGCGTCCGACGAAACATTGCGGCCGGTGACCCGGGCCGGCTTGAGACCGGTGAGGTGGTCGTAGGTGTGGAAATCGCGGTAGGCGGCGTGTCCCGGGTAGCCGGATTTTGGCGACCACACCCGGTAGCTGACCTGCAGGTCACGCCCGAACGCGACCACGCCGCTGTCGCAGACCGGCCGGCCTAATGCGGTGTCGCCGTGCAGTGACGGGCCGTCGACCATGAAGTGGGAGACGCCGGCAGCCGTGTACTCGGTTTCCAGGCCCGGGGCATAAGCGCATTCGGGCGCCCAGATCCCGGTTGGGGTGTGGGCCAGCCGGTGTTGGGCGTCGGCCAAGCCTTCGCGCAGCGCGAACTCGCGCAACCGTGGCGCTAGCAGCGGCTGGAATGGGTGGGCCAACGGGCCGCCGAGCAGTTCGACAGTCCCGGCGTCGATCAGGCCGCGCAGCAACGGGCTGCCGCCGTGTCGCCATCGGGTGGCGAAGTCGTTGAGGGCCAGATCGGCTTCCGCGCACTCGCGAATGCCAAAGGCCCGCAATGCCTTCGGTGTGCAGGACAGATAACCGGCCGATTTCGAGCGAGGAGCAGAGCGCACGCTGGCGGCCTCCTCGGCTC
This sequence comes from Mycobacterium simulans, assembly GCF_900232995.1. Taxonomy (GTDB): domain Bacteria; phylum Actinomycetota; class Actinomycetes; order Mycobacteriales; family Mycobacteriaceae; genus Mycobacterium; species Mycobacterium simulans. The sequence goes on along the minus strand of NZ_OCVX01000005.1, from coordinate 471,076 downwards.
GCAGCCGCCAGTTGGCCAGCCAGTGGTGCATCCCGTCGAGGCAGTACGGGTCGTCGAGCTGAGCGTTGACTACCGGCGTCATGCCGAGCGTGATCAGCCCGCGGCGACCCTCGTCGGCCAGCGTCTGCAAAACCCGGAGCAGTGGCAGGTACGCGGCCGCCCACGACTGGTAGAGCCACTCCTCCCCGACCGGCCAGCGGCCGTGATGGGCCAGCCAGGGCAGGTGGGTGTGCAGCACCAGGGTGAACATGCCGGGTACCCGGTCACCGGAAGTCGTCCCGAAATTGGTCACGCCCGCACCGCGATCGCAATGAGGTCCAAGCTGTCAGCGATTTCACGGTCGCCGCGGCCGATCAGGTCGAAGTCGGCGGTGGTGACCGCCGCGACGTCGGCGGCCAGCTCGGGCGGCCAGGGTGCTCCTTCGTCGCAGGCCAGCGCTTGCGCGATCTGGGCGTCGATGATCGAGCCGCCATGACGGGCGTCCATCTCCTGCAGCCGTGGTCCATGAAACAACCCGCACATCTCCACCTCAGCGAAGCCCCCATGGACCAGCAGTTCGGTGAGCTCATCGGCATTCAGCTCGCGGGTGTGAAACGGGTTGATCGGGGTCTCGCGGCCGGGGGAGAAGGTGATCCGATTGGGGGTGGACACCATCAGCAGCCCCGCGGGGCGCAACACCCGGGCGCACTCGCGAACGAACTGGCCCTGGTCCCACAGATGCTCGATGACCTGGAAGTTGACCACCACGTCCACCGACGCGTCGGGCAGCGGCAACTCGGCCAGGTTGGCCTGCATGACTTCCACCCGGGGATAGCGGCGACGGACATGGGCAACGGCCGCCTCGTCGTAATCCACCGCGACCACGCGGCGCGCGACGCCGGCGATCAGGTCGGCGCCGTAACCTTCGCCACATCCGGCCTCGAGCACGTCGCGGCCCGCGCAGCGGGTAGCCAGCCGCTCGTACACCACCTCGTGGCGGCGAAACCAGTAGTTCTCGATGTCCAGATCGGGAATGGTCCGCTCGCCCGTCAGGGTCAACACCGCATCGACCGCCGGGGGCTGGTCGGCGGGGGGCACGCCGGGGACGAATGCGCTCATTGCTAAGGCAGGCTAACCCCTAGCCTCCGATTCGCGAACCGGGCACCGGATGCGGGCGCGGGAACGTGCTGCCCGGCGACGATGCGGTCCGTGTTAGCGGACCGAGGAGGAGCGGGCAATTGGGCAACCGCGACCAGTTATGGTGTGAGGGCAGACCGCGCGAAGTTACCGCCTAGTAACATGCCGGTGCGGTTGCGAATCGCGTGACCAAAGTCCTGCAGTCGACCGCTGTGGGACGCCTTCGAGGAGGACGAGCCACACTCATGACGAACATCGTGGTCCTGATCAAGCAGGTCCCAGACACCTGGTCGGAGCGCAAGCTGACCGACGGCGATTTCACGCTGGACCGCGAGGCCGCCGACGCGGTGCTGGACGAGATCAACGAGCGCGCAGTGGAAGAGGCACTGCAGATCCGGGAGCGGGAGGCCGCCGACGGCATCGAAGGGTCAGTCACCGTGCTGACTGCAGGCCCCGAGCGAGCCACCGAGGCGATCCGCAAGGCTCTGTCGATGGGCGCTGACAAGGCCGTCCACCTCAAGGACGACGGCTTGCACGGTTCGGATGTCATTCAGACCGGGTGGGCGCTGGCGCGTGCGCTGGGCACCATTGAGGGCACCGAGCTGGTCATCGCCGGCAACGAGGCCACCGACGGCGTCGGCGGCGCGGTGCCGGCCATCATCGCTGAGTACCTGGGCCTGCCGCAGCTCACCCACCTGCGCAAATTGTCCATAGATGGCGGCAAGGTCACCGGCGAGCGCGAGACCGACGAGGGCGTGTTCACGCTCGAGGCCACATTGCCCGCGGTGGTCAGCGTCAACGAGAAGATCAACGAGCCACGCTTCCCGTCGTTCAAGGGCATCATGGCCGCCAAGAAGAAAGAAGTTGCCGTCCTGACTTTGGCCGAGATCGGAGTCGAGGGCGACGAGGTCGGGCTGGCCAATGCCGGGTCGACGGTGTTGTCCTCAACACCTAAGCCGCCGAAAACGGCCGGTGAAAAGGTCACCGACGAGGGCGAAGGTGGCAACCAGATTATCCAGTACCTGGTTAGCCAGAAGATCATCTAAGCGGCCCGGAAATTCCCACAGACGAGAAGAGCGATATAACCCATGGCTGAAGTACTGGTGCTCGTCGAGCACGCTGAAGGTGCGTTAAAGAAGGTCAGCGCCGAATTGATCACCGCCGCGCGGGCGCTGGGCGAGCCGGCCGCCGTCGTCGTCGGCGCGCCGGGCACGGCCGCGCCGCTGGTTGACGGGCTGAAGGCGGCTGGGGCCGCCAAGATCTACGTCGCCGAGTCCGAGGTCGTCGACAGCTATCTGATTACGCCCGTCGTCGACGTGCTCGCCTCGCTGGCCGAATCGAACGCTCCGGCCGCAGTGTTGCTGGCCGCCACCGCCGACGGCAAGGAGATCGCCGGCCGGCTTGCGGCCCGCATCGGTTCGGGCCTGCTGGTCGACGTGGTCGAGGTGAAGGAAGGTGGCAAGGCGACCCACTCCATCTTTGGTGGGGCGTTCACCGTCGAGGCGCAGGCCAATGGCGACACCCCGGTGATCACCGTGCGGGCCGGCGCTATCGAAGCCGCGCCGGCCGACGGCGCGGGCGAGCAAGTCAGCGTGGAAGTGCCGGCTCCCGCCGAAAACGCGACCAAGATCACCTCTCGCGAGCCCGCGGTTGCCGGTGACCGGCCGGAGCTGACGGAAGCCACCGTGGTGGTTTCCGGTGGCCGTGGCGTCGGGAGCGCCGAGAACTTCAAGGTGGTCGAGGAGCTGGCCGACTCGCTGGGCGCCGCGGTCGGAGCGTCGCGTGCCGCGGTGGACTCAGGCTATTACCCGGGCCAGTTCCAGGTGGGCCAGACCGGTAAGACGGTGTCGCCGCAGCTCTATATCGCGCTGGGCATCTCCGGCGCGATTCAGCACCGCGCCGGGATGCAGACCAGCAAGACCATCATTGCGGTCAACAAGGACGAAGAGGCACCGATCTTCGAGATCGCCGACTACGGCGTGGTCGGTGACCTGTTCAAGGTTGCGCCCCAATTGACCGAGGGGATCAAGGCCCGCAAGGGCTAATTTCCCTGCGCGAGCAGACGCAAAATTGCCCTGGAACGAGCGTTCCAGGGCAATTTTGCGTCTGCTCGGCCCATTTCGTCATCTGGCGTGCACCGACATGTCAGCGCCCCGATGCCGATTAGCTGACCGGCTGCGCCACGTTGTTGGCATGAGCATTGCTTCAGTCCTCATACCCAGCGACAAGCCGCGTGGTCTGGCGACACGGTCGTCGTCCGGGCCGCACTACTCCCTGTTGCTGTCCACCGACCCTTCGCTCATCGAGGCCGCGCAGCGGCTGCGCTACGACGTCTTTAGCAGCACACCCGGCTTCGCCCTGCCCGCGGCCAGTGACGGCCGAGACGCCGACCGGTTCGACGAGTACTGCGACCACCTCTTGGTACGCGACGACGACACCGGCGAGTTGGTGGGTTGCTACCGAATGTTGCCGCCGTCGGGTGCCATTGCCGCCGGAGGCCTCTATACGGCCACGGAATTCGACGTGCGAGCGCTCGACCCGCTGCGGCCGTCACTGGTGGAGATGGGCCGAGCGGTGGTACGGGAAGGTCACCGCAACGGTGGGGTGGTGCTGCTGATGTGGGCGGGCATCCTGGCTTACCTGGACCGATGCGACTACGACTACGTGACCGGCTGCGTGTCGGTACCGATCGGTGGCGACGACGGTCCGCCGGGGAGCCGGATCCGCGGCGTGCGCGACTTCGTGCTGACCCGTCACGCAGCCCCGTACCAGGTGCACCCCTACCGACCGGTGTGCGTCGATGGCCGTCGCCTCGACGACATTGCGCCGCCAAGACGGCCGGCCCTTCCGCCGCTAATGCGCGGCTACCTGCGCCTGGGCGCCCAGGTCTGCGGCGAGCCGGCGCACGACCCGGACTTCGGGGTGGGCGACTTCTGCGTGCTGCTGGCCAAACAGCACGCCGATACCCGCTATCTACGACGGCTGAGGTCGGTCTCCGCGGCCTCCGAGGTGGCTGGTGCGCTGGCGGGCGGAACGGCCTAATGAACGGTCCGCCCGGACACTCCTGGCTACCCCGCGCATCCTGCGATGTCGGCTGTGTGGGCCTTGATGACGAGGCCCGGGCGCGCCCCGTGCTCGTCGCACTGCGGGTAGCGCTGCGCGTTACCGTGGCGCTGCTGCTGGCGCCGGGGGTGCCGCTGTTGGGCGTGCCACTGCCCGGCCGTACGCACGTGCAGCGCGCATACTGCCGGTTGGTATTGCGCTGTTTCGGCGTGCGAATCACGGTGTCGGGCAGTCCGATTCGCAACTTGCGTGGTGTCCTGGTGGTTAGCAGCCACATTTCCTGGTTGGACGCCTTCGCCATTGGTGCGGTGTTGCCGGGGTCGTTCGTTGCCCGTGCCGACATGTTTACCGGGCGGGCGACCGGGATCGTGGCCCGCATTCTCAAGGTCATCCCGATCGAACGGTCCAGCCTGCGCACGCTGCCCGGGGTGGTCGAGACCGTCGCCCGCCGGTTGCGGGCCGGTCATACGGTAGTTGCCTTTCCGGAAGGCACCACCTGGTGCGGTGTGGCGTCCGGGCCGTTCTACCCGGCGATGTTTCAGGCCGCGATCGATGCCGGTCGCCCCGTGCAGCCGCTTCGGCTGACGTATCACCACGTCAACGGCAGTGTGTCGACCGCTCCGGCCTTCGTCGGTGACGACACCTTGTTGCGGTCGGTGCGACGGATGCTGCGGGTGCGCCGCACCGTCGCATGGGTGCGCGTCGAATCTCTGCAGCTGCCGGCCAACGATCGGCGGGACCTGGCTCGACGCTGCCAGGCCGCGGTGCACCTGAGCCCCCCGCGGGCCTCGATGCGGCACCTTGGCCACCGGCATGCGCTGGTGGCCTGAACCCTCGGGAGGGCCGGTATCCTGGGGCGCGTCATGGTCTACCTGGATCACGCCGCTACCACCCCGATGCACCCCGCCGCCATCGAGGCGATGACGGCTGCTCTCGGCACCGTCGGCAACGCGTCGTCGCTGCACACCACCGGACGTGCGGCCCGTCGGCGGATCGAGGAATCGCGTGAATTGATCGCGGACAAGCTCGGCGCGCGGCCGTCCGAGGTGATCTTCACCGCAGGGGGCACCGAGAGTGACAATCTGGCGGTCAAGGGTATCTACTGGGCACGCCGTGACGCGGAGCCAAGTCGCCGGCGAATCGTCACCACCGAGGTGGAACACCATGCCGTATTGGACTCGGTGAACTGGCTCGTCAAACACGAAGGCGCCCAGGTGACTTGGCTGCCCACCGCTGCTGATGGCTCGGTGTCAGCGGGCGCGCTTCGCGAGGCGCTGCAGAGTCACGACGATGTCTCGCTGGTGTCGGTCATGTGGGCCAACAACGAGGTGGGCACCATCATGCCCACCGCCGAATTAGCAGCCGTCACAGCAGAATTCGGCGTCCCCATGCACAGTGACGCCGTTCAGGCGGTCGGACAGCTTCCGGTCGACTTCGGCGCCAGCGGCCTTTCTGCGATGAGCGTGGCGGCCCACAAGTTCGGGGGGCCGCCGGGGGTAGGTGCGTTGCTGTTGCGACGCGATGTGTCGTGTGTATCGCTATTGCACGGCGGCGGGCAAGAGCGCGATATCCGCTCTGGCACACCAGATGTCGCCAGTGCTGTGGGAATGGCGGCGGCTGCCCAGATCGCGGTGGACGGGTTGGAAGCCAACAGCGCTCGGCTGCGCGTGTTGCGGGACCGCCTGGTCGAGGGTGTGCTCGCCGAGATCGACGATGTTCGCCTCAATGGCGCCATCGACCCGCTGCGGCTTCCGGGTAACGCGCACTTCACCTTCCGCGGCTGCGAAGGTGATGCGTTGTTGATGCTGTTGGACGCCAACGGAATCGAATGCTCCACGGGATCGGCCTGCACCGCGGGTGTAACGCAGCCGTCGCACGTGTTGATCGCGATGGGTGCCGACGCTGCGAGCGCTCGCGGGTCGCTGCGGCTTTCGCTGGGCCACACCAGTGTTGACGCTGATGTCGACGCTGCTCTGCAGGTGTTACCCGGGGCGGTAGCGCGCGCAAGGCGCGCCGCCCTGGCCGCTGCGGGGGCTTCCTAGATGAAGGTTCTCGCCGCAATGAGCGGCGGCGTCGACTCGTCGGTTGCCGCCGCCCGTATGGTCGATGCCGGGCACGATGTGGTCGGTGTGCACCTGGCATTGTCATCAGCGCCCGGTGCACTGCGCACCGGCTCGCGCGGCTGCTGCTCCAAAGAAGACGCAGCGGATGCCCGTCGCGTCGCCGATGTGCTGGGAATCCCGTTCTACGTTTGGGATTTCGCGGAGAAGTTCAAGCAAGATGTGATCGACGATTTCGTGTCGTCCTATGCCCGCGGGGAGACCCCGAATCCCTGCGTGCGGTGCAATCAGCAAATCAAGTTCTCGGCGCTGTCGGCAAGAGCGTTGGCGTTGGGATTCGACACCGTGGCGACCGGCCACTATGCCCGGCTGTCCGATGGGCGGCTGCGCCGCGCCGTTGACCGGGACAAGGATCAGTCCTACGTGCTGGCCGTTTTGACCGCCGAGCAACTGCGCCATGCCGCGTTTCCGATTGGGGACACCCCCAAGCCGGAGATCCGGGCGGAGGCGGCCCGTCGCGGCCTGGCGGTCGCCGACAAGCCGGATAGTCACGACATCTGCTTCATTCCGTCCGGGAACACCAGGGCGTTTCTCGGTGAGCGCATCGGTATTCGCCGAGGGACCGTGGTCAATTCCGACGGTGCCGTGGTTGCCGAACATGATGGTGTGCATGGTTTCACCATCGGTCAGCGCAAAGGCCTGGGCATCGCCGGGCCAGGGCCGGACGGTCGCCCGCGCTACGTGACGGCAATCGACGCCGACACCGCGACCGTCCACGTGGGCGACGTGGCCGACCTCGATGTGCACGCGTTGACCGGACGGGCGCCCGTCTTCACCGCCGGTTGTGCGCCGCGGGGTCCGTTCGAGTGTGCGGTTCAGGTGCGTGCGCATGGTGAAATCGCCAGTGCGGTAGCCGAATTGATCGGCGACGAGCTTTGCCTGCGGTTAGGCGCTCCGCTGCGCGGTGTCGCGCGCGGGCAGACGCTGGTGCTTTACCGGCCCGACCCCGACGGTGACGAGGTGTTGGGCAGCGCCACCATCGCCGGCACTTCGCGACTGGCCCGGGCCTAACTTCCCGGCACGTTAGCGGCGATGTTCGTCATCACGATGTCGGACACCGATTCCGGGAAGCCGCAGTAGGTGACTTCCAGCAGGGCCACCGATAGCAGCCGATAGTCGCGGCCGCAGCCGCCCGGCCGCATGCGCAGCGAGTCACCGTCGGCCTTCCACTTGCTAACCAGCAGCCATCCGCTCGAACTGTCGGCACAATCGCCGACGGTGGCCACCAATGCGTCGAACGCATGCCGGGCGGTGCCGGCGTCGCGGTAGGCGGCAGCGCCTTCGGAGATCAGACTGCCGTCCGGCGGGTCCTGAAAGGTCGTCTTGTGAAACGCCGCAACATCGGGTCCGAAGGTTGCGGTCTCGGCGAAAATGAACCGGCATTCCCGCGGCGCGGTCTCGGCGAGGGACTCGATGTCCACCGGTTGCGTGCCGTCCATCGAGGGGATGATCGTCAGGTCGTCACCGGCGCCGGTGATCGCACGCATTCGCGATTGGTCCAACAGCAGCGCGCCGACATCGAGCACGCCCAACGGCGGAGCGCCGAACGCCGGTAGCGCGGAGCCACCCACCACCCGTGTGCACGCCGCTGTCAGTAACACTGCGGAAAACAACAGCAGCGGCCGCATCAACCTCGCCATCTGCCACCCTTCTCGGTCGAACCTACCCGATGTCGAATACGGTTGCCCGGTGAGTGTTTTCGCAGCGGCCACCGGTATCGGATCGTGGCCCGGTATCGCCGCGCGACCGGCAGCCGAGGTTGTCGTCGGTGAATTGGCCGTTGCGTTGGCTCATCTTGTGGAACTGCCCGGCAGGGGAGTGGGCGCCGACATGCTGGGGCGAGCCGGCGCACTGCTGATCGACGTGGCCATCGACACGGTGCCACGCGGCTACCGCATCGTCGCCCGGCCCGGGGCGGTCACCCGCAAAGCCGTCAGCATGCTCGACGAGGACATGGATGCCCTGGAAGAGGCCTGGGAGACGGCCGGCCTGCGCGGGGGCGGCCGGGTGGTCAAGGTGCAGGCGCCCGGGCCCGTCACGCTGGCCGCGGGATTGGAAATGGCCAACGGCCACCGGGCCATCACCGATCCCGGTGCCGTGCGTGACCTGGCGGCGTCGTTGGCCGAAGGGGTAGCCGCGCACCGCGCGGCGCTGGCCCGCCGGCTCGACACGCCGGTGGTAGTGCAGTTCGACGAGCCGTCGCTGCCGGTGGCATTGGGCGGACGGCTGAGCGGGGTGACCGCGCTGAGCCCGGTGGCCCCGCTGGACGAGTCGGTGGCCGGCGCGCTGCTCGACACCTGCGTCGAAGCGGTGGGTGCGGACGTAATGGTGCATAGCTGCGCAGCCGAATTGCCATGGAACCTGTTGCAGCGCAGCGGCATTAGTGCCATATCGGTGGATGCCGGCACGCTGCGGGCCGCGGATTTGGACGACATCGCGGCATTCGTCGAGTCGGGTCGCAGCATCGTGCTGGGAGTGGTCGCCGGCACCGCGCCGGAGCGGCGGCCATCGGTGGAGGAGGTGGCCGCCGCGGTGGTCGCGGTGACCGATCGGCTCGGCTTTGGTCGCTCGGTGCTGCGCGATCGCGTCGGCGTCGCCCCGGTGTGCGGCCTGGCCGGTGCAACCCAAGAGTGGGCGCGCACCGCGATCGAGCTGGCCCGCAAGACCGCCGAGGCGTTTGCAGACGATCCGGACGCCATTTAGGGGCGCACCCTAGCGCGCCACGGCTTGCCGTGGGGTGACCCGGTCGAGCCGCCTGTTACATCGGGGTATGCCGCTACCCGCGTCCATCGCGGTAGTTGAACCTCATGTGGTTTGTCGGTCCCCTATGCGATGCTGCTCGCGACGGTGTGAGGACCGTGAGGAAGAAGTCAGTGATGGAGCTAAGCAAGGCCGCTCGCTCTGTATGGGCCAAATCGTTGAACGACGAGGGAGCCTGGCTTCCGCTGTGGCAGCACATGGACGATTCTGCCGATGTTGCGGGCGGCCTATTCGACCAGTGGTTATCGCCGCCGGTGATCAACATTCTCGCGGGTTCGTTCAACGGTGACGTAGTTGCCGCACGCACCGCGGTGACCTTCTTGGCAGGTCTGCACGACTTGGGTAAAGCCACACCGGCGTTTGCTGTCCAGAGCGATGCGCTTGCCCAGCGCATGCGTGAGCATGGGCTCTATATGCCGCCGAGAAAGTTTGATCTCGTTGACCGACAAAAAGTCCATCATTCGCTGGCCAGTCATCATTTGTTGCGCTTGTGGCTGCTTGACCGCGGCTGGTCGCCACGGTTGGTAGCGGCATGGGCGGTGGTCTTGGGCGGTCATCACGGCGTCCCGCCTGATTCGGTCAGCCTCGAGGCTAGGCCCGCCGAGTATCCGACCCTGTACGGCCAGGGCCGTTGGTCAGACGTCCAGCGGGAACTGGCCGAGCATGTAGCCGCCAGGACCGGTGCGCAACAGTATCTCGACGATTGGCGCGCCGTGGAATTGTCGGCTTCATTCCAAGTTGTCACTACCGCACTGGTCATCCTGGCCGACTGGATCGCGAGCAATGAATCGCTCTTGCCGTTCTACTCTGCAGTGCTTCCGGATGTCGTCGAAAGCCCGGCTCGCGGAAAACGGGCTCTGCGCAGACTCGCGTTGCCCGCACCCTGGCGGGCGACGGGTCGTCTTAGCACAGTTGACGAACTCTTCGCGTCCCGATTCCGCTTGCCTCACCACGCAAAACCGCGACCGATTCAAACCACAGTGTGCGAAGTGGCCGAGGCCATGAAGGCGCCCGGTTTAGTGGTGATCGAGGCGCCCATGGGCGAAGGGAAGACCGAGGCCGCACTTGCAGCGGCTGAGATCATGGCGCGTCGGTGGAGTGCCGGCGGAGTACATGTCGCACTGCCGACACAAGCGACGACCGACGCGATGTTCGATCGGGTCATCGCGTGGCTCGACGCGGTCGGCGCACACGACCAATCGGTGGGGTCCATAACGCTCAGTCATGGGAAGGCGCGGTTCAACCGGCTTTTCCGGGGGATCGTCGAGGGCCAATTGACTCAGATCGGAAGCGACGAGGGTTGCCGATCCGATTCGCGCGCAGGCGAGCACGCAGTCGTGGCGCACGCGTGGCTGTCCGGCCGGAAGAAGTCACAACTTGCCAACTTTGTCGTGGGAACGATCGATCAGTTGCTCTTTGCCGGCCTCAAGTCGCGTCATTTGATGCTCCGGCATCTGGCGTTGGCCGGCAAGGTCGTCGTCTTGGACGAAGTTCACGCCTACGACGTTTTCATGAACTCCTACTTGACCAAGGTCTTAACGTGGTTGGCCGCATACCGTGTCCCCGTTCTCGCATTGTCGGCGACCCTACCGCCAGAACGTCGAAACGATCTGATGGCGGCCTATCGAAGTGGGCTAGCCGACGGCGAGGATTCACGGGCTTCGTCCAATTGTGCTGACGTGGCGGAAGATCGCGCGTATCCCCTGATTTCATGGACGGAGTCGGGCCAGGTTTATGCTCGCGCGGTACCGCCTTCTGGCCGGCGAACCACGGTGCACATCGACGCACTGGGTGGTGGTGCTGACGACGACCTGACCGCGTTGACGGCCCTGCTTCGGGAGCTGCTGTCGGATGGCGGTTGCGCACTGGTGGTCCGCAACACCGTCCGTCGTGTCCTGCGGTCAGCAGACGCGCTCCAGACCGAGTTCCCCGGTGAGGTAACTGTTGCGCATTCCCGTTTCATCGCAGTGGATAGGCTGCGAAAGGACGCTGGTCTGCTGAGCCGGTTCGGACCGCCGGGAATGGCTGTGACTCGCCCGTACCGACACATCGTCGTGGCTTCGCAGGTCGTTGAACAGTCGCTCGACGTCGATTTCGACGTGCTGATTACCGATCTCGCACCGGTGGATTTGGTGCTCCAACGAATGGGGCGGCTACATCGGCATAGTCGCGGTGATGGGCAGGTTGGCCGACCGCCCAAACTGCGCTCTGCCCATGCTTATGTCGCGGGTATCGATTTCGCACAGGATCCACCTGAGCTGGAATCTGGTGCAGCGAAACACGTTTACCACAGCTATCCGCTGCTACGCGCGGCAGCGACGCTGCGTCCTCGCCTCGGCGGTACCGTCGAACTTCCCGACGATATCGCGCCGCTGGTTCGGACCGCATATGGGCCCGAACCCATCGAGCCGGCGTCGTGGCAGGACGAGATCACGGGTGCACGCGCGAAATGGCTGCACCAGATCGATATGCGGACTGCGCGGGCAAGAGAATTCCAAGTCGCCGATCCATCGTCGCCAGGTACAGCCATCCTCGGCTGGGTTTCGGGCAGCGTGGGTGAAACGGACGACGAGGCTCAGGGCCAAGGTCAGGTGCGTGACGGTGCGCCAACACTTGAGGCAATCGTCATGCAACAGTCCGAGTCCGGCGAATGGCTCACTCCTGCTTGGCTTCCCGATGAGCAGGCTGGCTTGGTGGTGCCACGCGACCAGACGCCTTCTGATGAGCTGGCATTGATTATGGCGTCGTGCTCGCTTCGGCTGCCGCTCGAATTCAGCAATGCGGAGTCAGAAGAAGCCTTGTGGGCGGCAACGCCCGAATCCTGGGAACTTTCCCAACTCATCTACCGTCTGCCGGTTGTCGTCATTGACCGAGACGGGCTGGGAGCCATTACCGGTCGCACCATCAAATACACGCCCGATCGGGGCATGGAGGTACTCGAATCATGACAGACAACGGCAGCTTCAACCTGATCGACGAGCCGTGGATCATCGTGTTGGACAACGCCGGGCGCGAGGCGCTGGTGTCCATCCTCCAACTTTTCCAGTGCGCAAGTGATTTCGCGTCCGTCGGTGGCGAACTGCCGACTCAAGCCTTCGCGATCACTCGTATGCTGTTGGCCTTCCTGCACCGAGCGCTCGAAGGGCCGCGTAGCCGCGAACAGTGGCACGAGTTGTGGACCGCGGACGGACTTCCAATCGAGAAGATCGAGCGCTATGCGGACCGGGTCCGACACCGGTTTGATTTGTTCGATTCTGTCGCACCGTTTTTCCAAGTCGCCGAGCTGCACACTTCAAAAGACGAGGTTTCCGGCCTGGAGAAGATGGTCGGTGATGTGCCCAATGGCGCACCGTTTTTCACCACTCGATCAGCTGCGAGCCTGGAGCGCATCAGTGCGGCTGAGGCCGCGCGCTGGCTCGTGCACACCCACGCTTTCGACCCGTCAGGGATCAAGTCAGGCGCGGTCGGTGATCCGACCGTGAAGGGTGGCAAAGGCTATCCGATCGGGACCGGATGGTCCGGCCAGGTCGGCGCGGTCTTGGCCACAGGTCGCAATCTTCGGGAGACCCTTGTGCTCAACCTGATAGCGCGAGACGTCGAAACCTATGTCCGCGTCGGAACTCCTGACGACCTTCCGCCCTGGGAAAGGGAACCGGACGGGCCTTCATGGGAGGAACGGTCGCCGCATGGTGCGATCGAGCTCTACACCTGGCAGACCCGCCGGGTTCGGCTCACCCGCGATGGAGGCGACGTTGTGGGGGTGGTCTTGGCCAACGGCGACAAGATCGCTTCACAGAATCGCCATGGGCTAGAGCCACACACCGCATGGCGTTATAGCGAGCCGCAGACGAAGAAACTCAAGACCACCGTCTACATGCCGCTGCTGCATGACCCGAACCGATCGGTGTGGCGTGGGATCGCTGCGTTGCTCCCATCTGTCAATGGGCGTCGAGGGAGCACCAGCTCTGAGCCCCAACGTTTCCTGGCGCCGGGAGTGCTGCAATGGATCAGCGACCTTGTCGCGCAAGGCTATCTACCGGACAATTACCGGCCCGCCATCCACGTGTGCGGTGCGCAGTATGGTGATCAGAACGCGACCATCGGTGACGTCATCGACGATGAGTTGCCGCTAGCGATCATGATCTTGCGTGAAGATCAGCCGGCAGCTGGCCGAACAGCCGTCGAAGCCGTAGCGGACGCAGAGCATGCCGCGTCGGAAGTCTGGAAGCTAGCCGAGAACATCGCCCAAGCGGCCGGGGCAGAACCCAAATCGGGTGCTGGTGACTCGGCTCGCGAACTCCTGTACGTCGCGCTTGAAGAACCATATCGACGGTGGGTAGCGGCGTTGATGCCCGGCGTTGACCTTGATGGGGCACGGCGCAGATGGCGTGAGGTTGTCGTCGAGTCGGTGCGTTTGATTGCCGACGACGTCGTATCCGCCGCACCGCCGTCGGCGTGGGTCGGTCGGGAGATACGCAATCGAGCGGTCAACGTCGCGGTCGCCGAGACATGGTTCCATGCCGCGCTTCGCCGTCTACTCCCGACGGTGCACGATCACCCATCGAATCCAAAATTGGAGGAAGCAGCATCGTGACGACGACACCTACCGCGAGTTCTTCACCGGCGGAACCACTTTCCAGGCGGCTTGGTCAGCTCGGAAAGGCGCTAGACTGGAGACTGGATCGGCTGCAATCCGAGTATCTAGCAGGAACACCTCGTGCCCGCGCGGATCTGGCGAAGCTACGCCGCGCTCTGGGCAAAACCGCTGGCAGCGTTCCCGAGATCTGGGAATACACGATCGCAGCGGTTCCTGAGGCATTGCAATCGGTTGGTGACGAACCGAGCCGTGCGGAGCAAGCCGCGCATGCCACGCTCACATTGTTCGCCGTACATCAGCAATCCATGTCGGGCCCGGCGCACGTGCACGGGGTGCCACTCGGTCGTGCGGTCGGTTGTCTAGCTCGCGGAGGAGAGCGGAGTGAGAAGGCGGTGACGCGGCGATTCATGGCAGTCGCGACCGCCTCGTCCATCGACGAGATCCTGGTGCATGTTCGCGGACTAGTGGCGCAATTGCGTGCCGCAAGGCATGGGTTCGACTACGCCCGGTTCGCTGACGATCTGCTGGGGTTGCTGAATCCTCAACGGTCCGAGAGCGTGAGACGCGCGTGGGGCCGCGAGTTCTACCGATTCAAGGCGGTTGAGGGTGATACCACTGCACATTCAGAAACCATCCAACCAACGGAGGAGTGAAATCTCATGAGTCGCACTATTATTGACATCCACATTTTGCAGACCGTCCCGCCGAGCAATCTCAACAGGGACGACACCGGGAGCCCCAAGACCGCGATCTATGGCGGGGTTCGCCGAGCGCGGGTATCCAGCCAGTCTTGGAAGCGCGCGGCTCGCACCGACTTCGAAGCAACATTGGATGGCAACGAGCTCGGAGTCCGGACTCGGCGGGTGATCGGACTGCTGGCTGCTGAGATCGTATCGCTTGCGTCGGAACTCGAAGACCGCGCCGAGGAGTTGGCTACCGCTGTGTTCAAGGAAGTCGGCATCGTCACGAAGGCGGCGAAGAAAGACGAGCCGGCCGAAGCGGGTTATCTCGTATTCCTCGGTCGACATCAGATCCAAGCGTTGGCCAGAGCGGCCGTGGATGCGGCAGCCGCCGGAGATGTGCCAAAGGCGCTCAAGGAAGCAAACGTCAAGAGCCTGGCCGATCGCGACCATTCGGTGGATATCGCGCTTTTCGGGCGAATGGTAGCCGACCAGACCGATTTGAACGTCGATGCCGCTGCTCAGGTTGCACACGCGATCAGCGTTCACCCGGTTGAGACGGAGTTCGACTACTTCACCGCCGTCGACGACGTCATCGAGGTCAAAGGAGAAGAAACCGGTGCCGGCATGATCGGCACGGTCGAGTTCAACTCATCGACTCTGTATCGGTATGCGACTGTCGACGTCAACCGCCTCGCAGACAATCTGGGCGATTCCGCTGCTACACAGCGCGCTGTCGAAGCCTTCATCCGATCGTTTGTCAGGTCGATGCCCAGCGGCAAACAGAACACTTTCGCCAACCGGACCCTACCCGAAGCAGTTGTCGTGCTGGTCCGCGGTACTCAGCCGATCAATCTTGTTGGTGCTTTCGAGACCCCGGTGCGCGAGTCGGAGCGGTTCGGCCGAGTCAAACGGGCTTGCGAGGCACTGCGGAACGAAGCGGTTGAGATCGAGCGCGCCTACGACGAAACGCCGGTTGTTGGCTGGGTGACACGGGTGGGTGAGGACACCGCCAGCCTCGACGACATCGGAACAAACGTCTCGTTTGACGAACTTGTCTCGGCCCTTGGGGGCCTTGTAGCCACAAGGCTTCAGGAACAGCTGTGAGTGTCGTTGCGCTGCGGCTCACGGGCCCGTTGCAATCCTGGGGCTCCCGTAGCCGATTCGTTCGTCGGGGTACCGACACGGCACCTACCAAGAGCGGAGTGTTGGGACTTGTCGCTGCCGCCAAGGGGATCCGACGTTCGGATCCGCTTGAGTCGCTCCTTGGGCTTCGGTGCGGCGTCCGCGTTGATCAGCCGGGCTATCTTATCCGTGATTTCCAAACGGCTCGAAGGCAAGTAAAGGAGCGTGACGGCAGCGTCGGATGGCGGTCCTTGCCCCTCTCGGATCGCTACTACATGTCGGATGCTGTTTATCTTGCGGTGCTCGAAGGCGAACGTGAACTCGTCGCCGGGATCGACGAAGCGATCCGTAGCCCGCAGTTCCCTCTTTACCTTGGGCGGCGCTCGTGCCCACCGGCGGGGCCAATAGCGTTGGGAGTCTTCGATACTGACTTGCTGGGTGCACTGGCCACGTTGCCCTGGCTCGCACATCGCGAGCACCAAACGCGGAAGCGAACCACAGTTGTGCGGCTTGCCACTATCCGTGACGCCGACTCGCCGTCGGAGGGATCGGAGCTGGTCCGTGATGTTCCGCTTAGCTTCGACCCGAACCACAGGCAGTACACGTGGCGGCGAATCGTCCGCGACCAAGTCGAGGTCGCAAACCCACGCGGTGTGAACGAGCCTCGGCCACAGCACGACCCGATCTCTGCGTTAGAGGGGTAAGGAATGTTTCTGACAAAGATGACGATCAACACACGCCGCCGCGGTGCACGACGAATGATGTCGTCGCCACAAGCGATGCACGCCGCCGTCATGGCAGGGTTTGCCGACGCTCGACCTACCGAAGAAGGTCGAGTGCTGTGGCGACTGGACGTCTATGACACACATCGGGTGGTGCTTTACGCCGTGAGCCCGGATCGACCGGACTTCACTCACCTTGTTGAACAAGCGGGTTGGCCAACTACCGAAACCTGGGAAACTCGTTGCTACGATTCGCTGCTGGCGTCGTTACAGCGCGGGCAACGCTGGCAATTTCGGCTTGCCGCTAATCCGGTGCGGCACGGCCGTAGGCAGGGCTGGGAAGACACCAAGCCCTTAGGGCATGTGACCATCAAACAGCAGGAGCGATGGCTCATTGAGCGTGCGAAAGATGCGGGCTTCAATCTCGTGCCACGCGACATCTCCGCGGATGCCGACGGAGACGTCGACCTCGCCGTGGTCCACCGATCGATTCGGCGTTTTCGCAGGAAAGACCAACAGGTTACCATCGCGACTGCGACATTCGAAGGCCATCTAGAGATCTGCGACGTTGCTGCTCTGCGTCGATCATTGACTCGAGGTATCGGGCGGGCCAAGTCGTATGGGTGTGGTCTGTTGACCCTTGCTCGCCCAAGCAGCAGCCTGCGATGAACTCGATCGCACGTCGGCCCACTGAGTCCAAAGAGCTTGTCCGGATATCGGATCGGATCTCGTTTCTATACCTGGAGCGGTGTGTGGTTAATCGCGATAGCAACGCCATCACCGCCACCGACGAGCGTGGCACGGTTCATGTCCCGGCAGCATCGGTGGGTGTACTGCTTCTCGGTCCTGGCACAACCATCACGCATCAGGCGATACTTCTGATGTCTGACAGCGGTTCGACGGTGGTGTGGGTCGGCGAAAGAGGCGTGCGCTACTACGGCCACGGCCAAACTCTCTCGCGTTCTTCACGATTGCTGGATGCGCAAGCTGCGGCAGTGTCGAACACGCGCTCGCGTTTGCAAGTTGCCAGGGCGATGTATCAGATGCGCTTTCCCGACGAAGATGTCTCCGGCCTGACCATGCAACAGCTACGTGGGCGCGAAGGTGCTCGGGTGCGCAGTGTTTACCGCGAACATTCGCGAAGGACGGGCGTGGAATGGACGCGTCGAACATATGACATCGAAGCCTGGGAAGATGATGATGCCGTCAATCAGGCGTTGTCGGCGGCGAATGCGGCGTTGTACGGGATCGTCCACTCCGTCATCGTGGCGCTTGGCTGCTCGCCGGCACTTGGATTCATTCACACCGGCCATCACCGTTCGTTCGTCTACGACATCGCGGATCTGTACAAGGCAGAGTTGAGTATTCCGGTGGCCTTCGACGTCGCCGCCGAGATTGCCGCCGACATTGGCGCCGAGACGCGTCGACGGATGCGAGATCGCTTGCACGACCTAAAACTTCTGGGTCGGTGTGCGGGAGACATTCAGCGGCTGCTGGTGGGGAATTCGGATGATGGTCCGGCGGACTATCTCGACTTCGAGGTCCTCGCGCTCTGGGATGAGCGCGCGGAGACTGTGGCAGGGAGAACGTCGTACGGTTATGGAGACGAGTTTTGACCGTTGTCGTTCTCACCGCCGTTCCCACCGGCTTGCGCGGCCACCTGACCCGGTGGCTCCTCGAGATCAGTCCGGGCGTCTTTGTGGGCCACATATCGGCTCGAGTTAGAGAGCTGATGTGGCAGCGCGTTGTCGAATATGTGAACGACGGTCGCGCCTTGATGGTGTACACCGCGCGCAACGAACAACGGCTCGCGTTCGCGGTTCACGGCCACGACTGGGAACCCGTAGACCACGAAGGTGTTTCCTTGATGCGAAGAAAGACCGTGCCGGACTACGTGCCGGTCGCGCGACCCAGACAAAAAGACACCCGACCGTCCTCGGGTCACGCGAGGAGCCAAGCCGGCGGAGTAGGTTCGGAGACGATTTGGAAGCGACGGGAGGCGAGAAGGAGGTTCAAGAAACCAAAGCAATGAAGGCAACTTCATCACCCCGCAACGCAAGAACCGATTGAAATTTGGGGGCTGGGCACGCGACTAGCCTGGTCAGCAAGGGTTTTCCCCGCGAATGCGGGGATGATCCGGGCGGGAAATCGAGCAAGGAAATCAGTAGCGCGTTTTCCCCGCGAATGCGGGGATGATCCGCCAGGGACTTGCTCATCAAGGCGATCGATGAGGTTTTCCCCGCGAATGCGGGGATGATCCGTTGGGCGAGGCCTTGGCCGCGCACAATATCGGGTTTTCCCCGCGAATGCGGGGATGATCCGCACTTCCGGGAAAAATACCCGCATGTTGACCCGTTTTCCCCGCGAATGCGGGGATGATCCGAAGCGAGAGGCGCCGCCGGTGTCGCCGTATAGGTTTTCCCCGCGAATGCGGGGATGATCCGCACATCACTGAAAACCCCGCCGCCGGCATGGTGTTTTCCCCGCGAATGCGGGGATGATCCGCTTGGCTTTCATCGATGGCCTCTCTTGTGGTGGTTTTCCCCGCGAATGCGGGGATGATCCGTCGGGCGAACTCGCGGGCGATTCGCAGGCGGTGTTTTCCCCGCGAATGCGGGGATGATCCGCCATGACCGCAGCCGCGGTCGGCGAGCTGGTCGTTTTCCCCGCGAATGCGGGGATGATCCGCCACGTCGATCTGGCATGCCGGGGACGCCGAGGTTTTCCCCGCGAATGCGGGGATGATCCAGCGGCTCACCAGCGTTCCGTACCGCATCCAGGGTTTTCCCCGCGAATGCGGGGATGATCCGCCCAGGCGGCCGAGTTACAGGATGCCGCACGCGTTTTCCCCGCGAATGCGGGGATGATCCGGTGATGGCGAACAGAGTCGGGCAGATCCACCTGTTTTCCCCGCGAATGCGGGGATGATCCGTTCCTGAGCGAGCTCATACCGGAGCTTCTCGGGTTTTCCCCGCGAATGCGGGGATGATCCGGCGATCATGCTGCCGCGCAGTAGTGGTGTGACGTTTTCCCCGCGAATGCGGGGATGATCCGGTGGTATTTCGGTCGGCAGACGGTGGTTTCGCGTTTTCCCCGCGAATGCGGGGATGATCCGCGTCCGGCAAGCACTGGACACTACTACTCGGCGTTTTCCCCGCGAATGCGGGGATGATCCGGCGCAGACCCGGCGACGTGCGCACCGGAGTACGTTTTCCCCGCGAATGCGGGGATGATCCCGGAATACCCTTAGCGGTCAGGCGTTTCGTCGTGTTTTCCCCGCGAATGCGGGGATGATCCGGTGATCTCGGGGTCTCGGTAGATGGTGATGCGTTTTCCCCGCGAATGCGGGGATGATCCGGCCAGTCTCAAGTACTGTCATGCACGGGTTGCGTTTTCCCCGCGAATGCGGGGATGATCCGACGAACCGCAGCCGCAGCAACCACAGCAGCCAGTTTTCCCCGCGAATGCGGGGATGATCCGTGCAATGCGTGCGGGAGCTACGACGTGGCCGCGTTTTCCCCGCGAATGCGGGGATGATCCGCCGGATCCCCTGACCCATCTCAGGGTCCGTTGGTTTTCCCCGCGAATGCGGGGATGATCCGCGATTGGAGAGCCAAATCTCATCCTGCCGGGAGTTTTCCCCGCGAATGCGGGGATGATCCGTCTTGCAGAAATCCATCAACATAAGAATGTATGTTTTCCCCGCGAATGCGGGGATGATCCGACGGAGACTAATACTGATTTAACTCACCTTGAGTTTTCCCCGCGAATGCGGGGATGATCCGGATTGCCAATGAAGGCAGGGGATTTCCCGACGGTTTTCCCCGCGAATGCGGGGATGATCCGGTTGCGGGCGCGGGCGACGACATGGGGATCGGGTTTTCCCCGCGAATGCGGGGATGATCCGATGTCGCCGGCGTCGGCGAAGGTGTTTATCCGGTTTTCCCCGCGAATGCGGGGATGATCCGACCAGATCGGCGGTGGAGTCGATGAAGTCGTCGTTTTCCCCGCGAATGCGGGGATGATCCGGGAACGGGGCGAGCAGATTCGACGATTTCGTCGTTTTCCCCGCGAATGCGGGGATGATCCGTTGAGCAACAACCCACGAGAGGCCATGGTGCCGTTTTCCCCGCGAATGCGGGGATGATCCGTCGTCACTATTGAGAAGAGCGCGCATCCGGGCGTTTTCCCCGCGAATGCGGGGATGATCCGTTCAACGTGCTACCCTGCTGATGAACCGCTTTGTTTTCCCCGCGAATGCGGGGATGATCCGTCCACGCCGTTGACCAAATATTGCCGGGCCATGTTTTCCCCGCGAATGCGGGGATGATCCGGTCATGCAAATCCCCGCAACAGCCTGTATCCGGTTTTCCCCGCGAATGCGGGGATGATCCGCGCGGGTAACCGCTGGTATGACACAAGAGGAGGTTTTCCCCGCGAATGCGGGGATGATCCGAGCGACGAAATTCGGGCCACGCGCCTCAAGCCGTTTTCCCCGCGAATGCGGGGATGATCCAGTCGTCAGCGTGGATAGGCACGAAACCTTCCGCGTTTTCCCCGCGAATGCGGGGATGATCCCGCCTCAACAGGGTCTGTGGCGTGCCGTAGCCTGTTTTCCCCGCGAATGCGGGGATGATCCGCACCGTCGCGGTCACGGGCGTGGCCCGGTGTCGTTTTCCCCGCGAATGCGGGGATGATCCGCTGTCGCGGCAGGTGCTCGACGAGTTCGTGGGGTTTTCCCCGCGAATGCGGGGATGATCCGTGAGATTGATCGGCAGCATTACCGCCGCATGGGTTTTCCCCGCGAATGCGGGGATGATCCGCCGCGCAACACCAACAGATACTCGACGAAAACGTTTTCCCCGCGAATGCGGGGATGATCCGGGTGTCTACGGGTTCAGCCGCGATGTCACTGAGTTTTCCCCGCGAATGCGGGGATGATCCGGATGGCACCGTCGCCGATAAGCCCAGCGCGACGTTTTCCCCGCGAATGCGGGGATGATCCGCACTGCACATCTAGCACCGACACCTGCTCCCGGTTTTCCCCGCGAATGCGGGGATGATCCGCCGGTGAGGTACCGCCGGCCCAATGGGCGACGGTTTTCCCCGCGAATGCGGGGATGATCCGCTCGAAGTGACGCTTGAGGCCAGGGACTTGCTGTTTTCCCCGCGAATGCGGGGATGATCCGAGTGGGTGGCCCGCGCCCGAGGTGTGAGCCCGGTTTTCCCCGCGAATGCGGGGATGATCCGCATTTGGTGGAACGCATCATGCCAGTTCGTCCGTTTTCCCCGCGAATGCGGGGATGATCCGTTTGGATTTCGGCCATGTACTTCAGTCCGGCCGTTTTCCCCGCGAATGCGGGGATGATCCGATGGCCATGGTTGTTCACGAGCACCCCGACGCGTTTTCCCCGCGAATGCGGGGATGATCCGTCGCCCGACCCGAACTCGCCGACGTGGGGAGGGTTTTCCCCGCGAATGCGGGGATGATCCGGATGCGATCCGTGAGGGGATGATCACCCGCAAGTTTTCCCCGCGAATGCGGGGATGATCCGTCGCCCGACCCGAACTCGCCGACGTGGGGAGGGTTTTCCCCGCGAATGCGGGGATGATCCGGATGCGATCCGTGAGGGGATGATCACCCGCAAGTTTTCCCCGCGAATGCGGGGATGATCCGTCGCCCGACCCGAACTCGCCGACGTGGGGAGGGTTTTCCCCGCGAATGCGGGGATGATCCGGATGCGATCCGTGAGGGGATGATCACCCGCAAGTTTTCCCCGCGAATGCGGGGATGATCCGCAGGTCACCGTGGCCAGGCCCAGCTGCGTCCAGTTTTCCCCGCGAATGCGGGGATGATCCGTGATCAGGACGCTGCCCCCGACGATCTCAGCCGTTTTCCCCGCGAATGCGGGGATGATCCGTTCGCCCCCTGGCGCACCCGCAACCAGCCACCGTTTTCCCCGCGAATGCGGGGATGATCCGGTGTCCATGGTGGTGCTGGTCTGGGTCACAGCGTTTTCCCCGCGAATGCGGGGATGATCCCGGGTAAGTCAAGGGCCAGGGCCAGGCAATCTCGTTTTCCCCGCGAATGCGGGGATGATCCGGATCAAGCCCAAGGCTTGTGCTGCTCAGTTGCGTTTTCCCCGCGAATGCGGGGATGATCCGTGCTACAGAGCGTCGTTCAGATGATGGAGAAGGTTTTCCCCGCGAATGCGGGGATGATCCGCGTTTCTGTGGATGCTGGTCGCGCTGCCCTACGTTTTCCCCGCGAATGCGGGGATGATCCGCTCGTATATCCAATCGGTTTCGACGCTCACGCGTTTTCCCCGCGAATGCGGGGATGATCCGGCCTTCCCTGCCAGCAAGAAGTTCAACCTGAGGTTTTCCCCGCGAATGCGGGGATGATCCGAGGTCGTCGTAAAGCATCGCCAGCAGATCCTCGTTTTCCCCGCGAATGCGGGGATGATCCGTCAAATCAATCTCGATTGCGGAGACCTGAGACGTTTTCCCCGCGAATGCGGGGATGATCCGGCTTGCGGGTCGCCCTCGAATCCTGTCCATGCGTTTTCCCCGCGAATGCGGGGATGATCCGCCGGGATGGTCGCGCAGGTATCGGATGACGAAGTTTTCCCCGCGAATGCGGGGATGATCCGCTAGTGCTTCTAGTCAACCTTGGCACTGGACCGTTTTCCCCGCGAATGCGGGGATGATCCGCGAGCTACTGGGCCTGGAATGGGACCGTGTACGTTTTCCCCGCGAATGCGGGGATGATCCGTCGCCCAGCCGGGCCGCTGCCTCGACGTACACGTTTTCCCCGCGAATGCGGGGATGATCCGAACCCACTCGTATCTGGCGATGGCGTTGTCGAGTTTTCCCCGCGAATGCGGGGATGATCCGTACCGCCGACACTGGTGATCACCCCGTCTTCGGTTTTCCCCGCGAATGCGGGGATGATCCGCTTCGCCCAGTCAATGTCGTTGCCCTCTTGATGTTTTCCCCGCGAATGCGGGGATGATCCGTTGTCGATCAGCCCGGCTATCGGCGTGAACGTGTTTTCCCCGCGAATGCGGGGATGATCCGTAATTGGGCAGGACTCGACAGCCATCCGGCTAGTTTTCCCCGCGAATGCGGGGATGATCCGGTCATGGGTATCTCACGCACGCAACGCAATGCGTTTTCCCCGCGAATGCGGGGATGATCCGTGGTTACGTCTCACCCGTTGGCGGTGCGCATGGTTTTCCCCGCGAATGCGGGGATGATCCGACATGACCACCCGCAAAGACGAGTACGCCGAGGTTTTCCCCGCGAATGCGGGGATGATCCTGAACAGATCATCAAGCTCAGCCGCCAGCATGTGTTTTCCCCGCGAATGCGGGGATGATCCGCTCTCCAACATCCTGGACACGATGGCCGATGGGTTTTCCCCGCGAATGCGGGGATGATCCGTCATTCGTTACCTCGACGATAGGGCGCCCGTGGTTTTCCCCGCGAATGCGGGGATGATCCGACACCCGCAACGCCGAGCGGTCACGGCCAGCAGTTTTCCCCGCGAATGCGGGGATGATCCGACGACGCCAAAAGCGTGGTCCTGTACTTCCTTGTTTTCCCCGCGAATGCGGGGATGATCCGTAAAGTTCGGTGGCTTGAGTTTCCACAAGTGCGTTTTCCCCGCGAATGCGGGGATGATCCGGAGCACGTGTGGGTGTGGAGAAGGTAGCCGAGGTTTTCCCCGCGAATGCGGGGATGATCCGGGGTGGGAAGCCTTAGAGCGCGTGACTATGGCGTTTTCCCCGCGAATGCGGGGATGATCCGATGTTCGTAGCGATTTCGACTACGTAACCGAAGTTTTCCCCGCGAATGCGGGGATGATCCGGAAATCACGCAATGACGGCAATCACCGAGCGCGTTTTCCCCGCGAATGCGGGGATGATCCGAGCCTCGCGCGTTCGCGGTGAATTTCGAGAGGGTTTTCCCCGCGAATGCGGGGATGATCCGTATCAGCGCTAACCCGCGATGGCATACCGGTGGTTTTCCCCGCGAATGCGGGGATGATCCGCTTTATTGGGTCGAGCCGACCTGGATGGACGAGTTTTCCCCGCGAATGCGGGGATGATCCGCGTGGTGGCGAGGTTGTCGTGTCCCGCCATGGGTTTTCCCCGCGAATGCGGGGATGATCCGCGCCCGTCGTTGAAGACGACCGTGGTGATTGAGTTTTCCCCGCGAATGCGGGGATGATCCTGCCGTTGAGGAATTCCGGGCAATGTCGTTGACCGTTTTCCCCGCGAATGCGGGGATGATCCGTTCGCGGAGAAGGTCGCCGCGCGCACGCCCGAGTTTTCCCCGCGAATGCGGGGATGATCCGGCCATCGTCCAGCTCGCGACACCGCACCCGGCGTTTTCCCCGCGAATGCGGGGATGATCCGTCGTAGGGAGGGGCTTTCTCTTGCGCAATGAGGTTTTCCCCGCGAATGCGGGGATGATCCTGCTGGAACACTCTCCTAAGAAGGTACGAAATGGTTTTCCCCGCGAATGCGGGGATGATCCGTTCACCAAAAAGGTTCCCGAATTCTTCGGCGGGTTTTCCCCGCGAATGCGGGGATGATCCGCGGTCCATCATTTCGGCGCGGTTCTCGAGCGCGTTTTCCCCGCGAATGCGGGGATGATCCTGGTGGGAAGACGTCAAGGACAACTCGTTGACGGTTTTCCCCGCGAATGCGGGGATGATCCGCAACCTGCAAGGCGCATGCAAAAACTGCAACGGTTTTCCCCGCGAATGCGGGGATGATCCGGTCCCGTACCGCGGGCGCCAATCCCCGAGTCCGTTTTCCCCGCGAATGCGGGGATGATCCGATGTCCCGGGACCGGGCGGAGGAATTGCGTGCGTTTTCCCCGCGAATGCGGGGATGATCCGTGTTCGTCGAGCCCGTAGACCCATGGGTGTAGGTTTTCCCCGCGAATGCGGGGATGATCCGCTCATCGAGTAACTGCCGGCCGTAGCGAGAAAGTTTTCCCCGCGAATGCGGGGATGATCCGTTGATTGAATTGTTCCATTCCCGTTATATTTAGTTTTCCCCGCGAATGCGGGGATGATCCCGCCCGGATGATCGGGCGCCGGCTGTTCGTTCGTTTTCAATGGACACGTGTTCCCCGCGAACGCGGGGATGATCCGGCCCAACCCGTGGTGTTGATATCCCACCGGTAGTGTTCCCCGCGAATGCGGGGGTGATCGGTACTTCGAGAAGATCGAGTGGATCCCCCTCGGAGCGTTCCCCGCGGATGCGGGGATGATCTGATCAGGTGGCCGTTGTGCACAAGGATCATGGTGTGGTCCTCCGCGGAAGGCGGGAGGTGATCCCAAGGTCCGCGCCGCTGGGCCTAATGGCACGTCGTGTTACTCGGCGAACGCGGGATTGATCTAGGTGTCGGCTCCGGTCGAAAAGTGAGCAGGTGATTCCGCCCTAGAAACCACCTTGCCGCGCCGGGGTCAGTTTTCAGGTGCCGCCGACATAGAGTAGGCAGACGCCTCGCGGATGCAACATCAGTCTTTGTCGATCCGCCCATTACTATCAACTCAGCAGCAAAGATTCTCCCCGCGCAAGAGGGGATGATCCTGGCCCGTCGAAACGGACGCTGAAACAGCGGCCATGTTCCCCGCGAATGCGGGGGTGACCAGGCGTCCTGTCTTTATTGTGTGCGACCGAAAGTGTGCCTCTTGCTGAGCGCGGCAAGAATTCGTGATGACAAATCTGGTTCCAAGCAACGCGGCCGCGGCACTCGCTGACCTGTCCGGCGACTCCGATAACCTGCCAAGGTGAGCTCACCCGACGTGTTGCGCGAGTGGCAGGAGCTGGCCGAGGAGGTCCGCGAACACCAATTCCGTTACTACGTGCGCGACGCGCCGATCATCACCGACGCGGAATTCGACCAGCTGTTGCGCAGGCTCGAAGCGCTCGAGGAGCAGCATCCTGAGCTACGCACACCCGATTCACCCACCCAGCTGGTCGGCGGGGCCGGCTTCGCGACCGACTTCGAGTCGGTCGAGCACCTCGAACGGATGCTCAGCCTCGACAACGCGTTCAGCGCCGAGGAACTCGGCGCCTGGGCCACCCGCATCCACGCCGAGGTCGGTGACGCCGCACATTTTCTGTGCGAACTCAAAATCGACGGCGTCGCACTGTCATTGGTCTACCGCGGTGGCCGCCTGACCCGGGCAGCGACTCGAGGCGACGGCCGCACGGGCGAGGACGTCACGCTGAACGCCCGCACCATCGATGACATCCCCGAGCGCCTCACCGCCAGTGACGAGTACCCGGTGCCCGAAGTTCTCGAGGTCCGCGGCGAGGTCTTCTTTCAGCTCGAAGACTTCCAGGCGCTCAATGCGAGTCTCGTCGAGGCGGGGAAGGCGCCGTTCGCCAACCCGCGTAACAGCGCGGCGGGATCGCTACGCCAGAAGGACCCCGCGGTCACGGCTCGGCGCAAACTGCGGATGATCTGTCACGGGCTCGGCCACACCGAAGGCTTTCGCCCGGTTACCCAGCACGACGCGTACCTGGCGCTGCGGGACTGGGGGCTCCCGGTTTCCGAGCACACCACCGTGGCGGATGACATGGCCGGCGTGCAGGAGCGCATCGACTACTGGGGCGAGCAACGTCATGAGGTGGCCCACGAAATCGACGGTGTCGTCGTCAAGATTGACGAGGTGGCGCTGCAGCGCCGGCTGGGTTCGACCTCGCGGGCCCCTCGCTGGGCAATTGCCTACAAGTACCCGCCGGAGGAAGCGCAGACCAAGCTGCTCGATATCCGGGTGAACGTCGGCCGCACCGGACGGGTCACGCCGTTCGCGTTCATGACGCCGGTGAAGGTCGCGGGCTCGACGGTGGGTCAGGCCACGTTGCACAACGCCTCGGAGGTCAAGCGCAAAGGCGTGCTGATCGGTGACACGGTGGTTATCCGCAAGGCGGGCGACGTGATCCCCGAGGTCCTTGGGCCCGTGGTCGATCTGCGCGACGGGTCCGAACGCGAATTCGTAATGCCCACAACATGTCCCGAATGCGGAACCACGTTGGCGCCGGAGAAGGAAGGCGACGCCGACATCCGCTGTCCCAATGCCCGCGGTTGCCCGGCGCAATTGCGGGAGCGGGTATTTCACGTCGCCAGCCGAAACGCCTTGGACATCGAAGTGCTGGGCTACGAGGCTGGTGTGGCGCTGCTGCAAGCGCAGGTGATTACCAGCGAAGGCGACCTGTTCGCCCTCACCGAAGATGATCTGTTGCGCACCGAGCTATTCCGGACCAAGGCCGGGGGACTGTCGGCCAACGGCAAACGGCTGCTGGCCAACCTCGACAAAGCCAAGGCCGCCCCGTTGTGGCGGGTGCTGGTGGCGCTGTCGATCCGCCACGTCGGGCCGACGGCTGCGCGGGCGCTGGCCACCGAGTTCGGCTCCCTCGAAGCGATCGTTGCTGCGTCCACCGAGCAGCTGGCGGCGGTCGAGGGTGTGGGCGCGACCATCGCCGCGGCGGTCACCGAATGGTTCACCGTCGACTGGCACCGCGAGATCGTCGACAAGTGGCGGGCGGCCGGGGTGCGGATGGCCGACGAGCGCGACGAGAGTGTGCCGCGCACGCTGGCCGGGTTGACCGTCGTGGTCACCGGCTCGCTGACCGGCTTTTCGCGCGACGACGCCAAGGAGGCGATCGTGGCGCGCGGCGGCAAGGCCGCGGGTTCGGTGTCGAAGAAGACCTCTTTCGTCGTCGCCGGGGACTCGCCGGGATCCAAGTACGACAAGGCGGTTGAGCTCGGCGTGCCCATTCTCGACGAGGATGGGTTCCGCAAACTATTGGCGGAAGGACCCCCTGACACCGAGGCGGCAGAAGTGCCATAGTGGTTGATGCCGTTCTATCAATGCCTCGTCCCAGCGGGATCGCTTAGCGCGGAGAGCCGCTCCGCGTTGGCAGAAGCCATCACCGAAATTCATTGCAACGTAACGGGTGCGCCGCGCGGATTCGTCAACGTCCTGTTCGTGCAATACGACCCGGCCTGCTACTTCACCGCCGGCCGACCCAACACGTGTTCGGTGATCAACGGCAACATTCGCGCCGGCAGAGATCGCGAGACGCGGGCGCGACTGCTCACCGAGCTGTCGCAGGCGTGGGTGTCGATCACCGGCCAGGATGCCCGCTCCCTGTTGATCGGCCTGAACGACGTGGACCCCACCTCGATCATGGAGGCAGGCCTGATCATGCCCGCCCCTGGCGAAGAGGCGGAATGGCTGGAACGCAACCAAGCAGTGCTTGGCGAACTCCTCGCCAGCCAGTAGCGATCACCGGGGTGGATCTATCGTGGGCGCTATGACCCAGATCGCCGACCGGTCCGCGGACGCATCGCCGTGGTCGCCCCGCGAGGCGGAGTTGCTTGCGGTGACTTTGCAGCTGCTGCAGGAGCACGGCTATGACGGGTTGACGGTGGACGCCGTGGCCAACACCGCGCGTGCCAGCAAAGCCACGGTGTACCGACGCTGGCACTCGAAGGCCGAATTGGTGTTGGCCGCATTCACCGAGGGAGTCCGTCAAGTCGCGGTCCCGCCGAACACCGGCACACTACGGGGCGATCTGCTCCAAATCGGTGAGATCATCTGCCAGCAGACCCACCAACAGGCCAGCACGATCCGCGCGGTGCTCGTCGAAGTGTCGCGCCACCCCGCGCTCAACGAGGCCATGCAGCGTCAATTCATCGATCAGCGCAAAGCTCTGATCCAGCACGTGCTTCGACAAGCCTTCGATCGCGGTGAGATCGCCGAGGCCGCCATTACCGACGATCTATGGGACCTGTTGCCCGGATATCTCATCTTCCGGTCGATCGTCCCCAACCGTCCGCCCACCCGCCGCACGGTGCAAGCACTCGTCGACGAGTTCATCATCCCTGGGCTCACCCGATCCGCCGGGTAATGAGCCCCGAAAGTGTACGCTCGCGTCTCTTGTGTAGTACGGTTCAGTACCGTACTGTCATAGGCATCGATCATGCTCGCAGCGCCGCCGTCCGAGGCGTAGGCGTATCGCCCGATCATCGAAAGGTCAACGGGTGAAGGAGATTTCGATTTGAGGTGGGTAAGGCGGGGTTGGATGGCGTTGGTCGCGGTGATCGTCGTGGCAACCGCAGGATTTGCGATCTATCGCATTCACGGAATCTTCGGTTCGCACACCAACGTGTCGGCCAATAGTGGCATCTCCAATGAGATCGTCCCTTTCAACCCGAAGCACGTGGTTCTCGAGGTCTTTGGCGCACCGGGTGCCGTGGCAACCATCAACTACTTGGATGTCAACGCGCAGCCACAGCAAGTCCGGGATGCGCCCCTGCCCTGGTCGTTCACCATCACCACGACCGAGCCGGCGGTGGTCGGCAACGTTGTGGCACAGGGCAATGGCGACACCATCGGCTGCCGCATCACCGTCAACGGTGAAGTCAAAGACGAACGCACCGTCAACACGCCGACCGCCTACACCTTCTGCCTGGACAAGTCCGGATGAGCGACCAGCGACCGCCCCGCATACCGCACACCATCCGCCGGCTCTCGGTGCCGATCCTGTTGTTCTGGATTGCGTTGGCCGCCGTCACCAACGCCGTGGTGCCCCAACTGGAGGAGATTGGCAAGACCCACAACGTGGCGTTGATCATGTCCGATGCGCCGTCGCTGCAGGCGACCAAACGGATCGGTCAGGGGTTCCACGAGTTCGACACCGACAGCACGGCCATGGTTGTCCTGGAAGGTGATCAGCCGCTGGGCGCGGACGCGCACCGTTATTACGACGAGTTGGTCCGCAAGCTCGAACGGGACCGCAAGCATGTCCAGCACGTTCAGGACTTTTGGGGCGACACCCTGACCGCGGCGGGATCACAGAGCGCGGACGGCAAGGCGGCGTACGTGCAGCTGAACCTCACGGGTAATCAAGGGTCGGCGTTGGCCAACGAGTCCGTCGGAGCCGTCCGCGACATTATTGACCACACGCAACCGCCGGCGGGTGTCAAGGTCTACGTCACGGGCGCCGCGCCGCTCATCTCGGATCAGTTTGACGTGGGCAGCAAGGGGACCGCAAAGGTCACCGCGATAACCATCGGCGTGATCGCGGTGATGCTGTTTTTCGTTTACCGCTCCTTCCTCACCACACTTCTGGTGCTCGTCACGGTCCTCATCGAGATGGCCGCCGCCCGCGGACTCGTCGCGGTCCTTGGGCACGCCGGGATCATCGGGCTGTCGACGTACTCGACGAATCTGCTCACATTGCTGGTTATTGCCGCCGGGACGGACTATGCGATATTCCTCGTCGGCCGTTACCAGGAAGCCCGTGGTGCCGGCGAGGATCGAGAAACCGCTTACCACACCATGTTTCGCGGCACGGCCCACATCGTCTTGGGTTCGGGCCTGACCGTCGCCGGCGCCGTATTCTGTCTTAGCTTCACGCGGCTGCCCTATTTCCAAAGCCTGGGAGTTCCTGCCGCACTGGGGATTCTCGTTGCGCTTGCCGCCGCACTCACCTTGGCCCCAGCCGTGATAACCCTTGGCGCTCTGGTGGGCATCTTCGAACCCAAACGCATGATGCGAACACGCGAATGGCGCCGGATCGGCACGGCCATTGTCCGCTGGCCCGGACCTGTGCTGGCGGTGGCGTGCGCGCTGGCCTTCGTGGGCCTGCTCGCCCTGCCCGGATACAAGACGAGTTACGACACGCGTCCCTACATGCCCGCCAGCGCTCCGGCCAATGTCGGATATGCGGCCGCCGAGCGGCACTTTTCCCGGGCCCGGTTGGAACCTGAATTGCTAATGATCGAGACGGATCACGACATGCGGAACCCGGCCGACATGCTCATCCTGGACAAGGTCGCCAAGGCGGTGTTCCACGTACCCGGCATCGCCCAGGTGCAGTCGATTACCCGGCCGTTGGGCACCCCGCTCGACCACAGCTCGCTCGCGTTTCAGATCAGTGCGCAAAGCGCCAACCAGATCGAAAACCTGACCTACCAAAGGGATCGCGCGAACGACGTGCTGAGGCAGGCCGCGGAGCTGTCGAAAACGATCGACATTCTCAAACAGCAGTACGCCCTGCAGCAGGAGCTGGCGGCCACCACGCACAGCGAGGCCGAAAGCTTCCACGACACGATCGCCACCATTAATGACCTGCGAGACAAGATCGCGAATTTCGACGACTTCTTCCGACCGATTCGTAGCTACTTCTATTGGGAAAAGCATTGCTACGACATTCCGGTATGTTTTGCGATCAGGTCGGTGCTAGACGCGCTCGACGGGATCGATCAGCTCGCCGAAAAATTCGAGGACCTTACGGCCACCTTGGACCGACTCGATGCGCTGCAGCCCAAACTGGTCGAGCTGATCCCACCCCAAATCGCCAGCCAGCAGACCAATCACGACTTGACGCTGGCCAACTACGCCACCCTGTCCGGCATCTATGCCCAGACGGCCGCGGCGATCGAAAACGCGACGGCACTCGGTCGCGCTTTCGACGTGGCAAAAAACGACGACACCTTCTACCTGCCACCCGAGGTTTTCACCAACCCCGATTTCAAGCGCGGCCTAAAATTGTTCCTTTCGCCCGACGGCAAGGCCGCTCGCATGATCATCACCCATGACGGCGATCCCGCGACCCCCGAGGGCATCTCGCATATCGAGCCGATCAGAAAGGCCGCGCACGAAGCCGTCAAGGGCACCCCGATGGCCGGCGCCCAGGTCTATCTCGGCGGCACCGCGGCCACCTACAAGGACATCCAGGACGGCGCCAAATACGACCTGATGATCGCCGGAATCGCCGCGCTGGCCCTGATTCTGCTGATCATGATGATCATCACCCGAAGTTTGGTCGCCGCGCTGGTCATCGTGGGGACGGTGGCCCTTTCGCTCGGCGCCTCGTTTGGGCTCTCCTTATTGGTCTGGCAATACATTTTCGGCATCCAGCTGTACTGGGTCGTGCTTGCGCTGGCCGTGATCCTGCTGCTGGCCGTCGGATCCGATTACAACCTGTTGTTGATTTCCCGGTTCAAAGAGGAAATCGGTGCCGGACTCAAGACCGGCATCATCCGTGCGATGGCCGGTTCCGGCTCGGTCGTCACGTCCGCCGGCCTGGTTTTTGCCGTCACGATGTGTGCGTTCGTGTTCAGCGGCTTTCAGGTTCTCGGTCAGATAGGCACCACTATCGGCCTCGGGCTGTTGTTCGACACGCTGATCGTGCGGTCCTTCATGACGCCGTCAATCGCGACCGTGCTCGGTCGCTGGTTCTGGTGGCCCCAGCGGGTACGTCCGCGTCCGGCCAGCACAATGCTGCGCCCGTACGGGCCGCGTCCGGCCGTTCGCCAACTGTTGCTGTGGGAAGACGACGACCCGGCGGTCACTGACGCTGCCCGCGGTAGCTAGCGCAGCATCGTCGCCACGATGCCGGCCAGATAGCCCAACCGAGCCACCTCCGAAGGTCGAAATTCCGGGCCGGGCCGCCCCAGCACCACCGCGGTGTGGGGGTCGCCCAACGGGGCCGCGACCATGGTGGTGTCCATGTCGCGCCAGGCCTGCGGCACCCATTCGGCACCCCCATCCAGCGGCGCCGCATGCTCAATGGGTAGCCAGGGCGCAGAATCCGCCCGGGTCTCCGGCGCGCCCGGGCTGCCGGCGAGGCGCAGCAGCTCTCCGTTAGAACTGCGCAACACCGTGCACCAGCTCACCCGCAGGATTCTCGGTGCTTGGTCGACCAGAACCTGCAGCCTGGATGCATTGTCGCGGGCCGCGGCGACATGGTCGAGGAGCTCAAGCTCGCGGTGTGCCTCCAGCAGCCCGGTATGCGGACGGACGCTGTCCACCTGGACACCGGGCAGCGCCTCGGCGGCGGTGATCAAGGCGTCGGGCATCGCTCCCGGGGGCAACTCGACCACCAGATCGTCGATCGCGTATCCACCGCTGCGCTCGACCACGTCCAGCGACAGGATGTCGGCGCCCACCGAACCGAGCGCGACCGCCAGCGACCCTAGACTGCCTGGTCGGTCGATTAGCTCGATGCGTAACAGATACGACGGCACGACCAACACTGTTGCACAGGGATGTATCCGTGGCATTTCGGCAGGGAACTGGCCGACGAACGTGAAGCCAGCGTCACACTCGGCGACGAACGTGAAGCCAGCGTCACGCTCAGGGCTCGGGTGCGGCGGGGTAGGCTTTTCGCTCGTGTCCCAGATCTCCCGCATCTCCCGTGATGAGGTTGCGCACCTGGCCCGGTTGGCCCGACTGGCATTGACCGATACCGAGCTGGACAGCTTCGCCGGCCAACTCGACGCCATCCTGACGCACGTCAGCCAGATCCAGGCCGTCGACGTCACCGGCGTCGAAGCCACCGACAACCCGCTTAAGGACGTGAACGTCACGCGCCCGGACGAGACCGCGCCGTGCCTGACCCAGCAGGAGGCGCTAGACCAGGCGCCCGTAGCCGTCGATGGACGCTTCGCAGTTCCGCAGATCCTGGGGGAAGTCGAGTGACGGCGCCATTGAATGACATCCTGCGAGCTGACGCCGCTACGCTGGCCGCCAAGGTCGCCGTCAAGGAGCTGTCGTCGGTCGAGCTCACCCAGGCCTGTTTGGACCAGATCGAGGCGACCGATGACCGGTATCACGCCTTCCTGCATGTGGCGGCCGACCAGGCATTGAGCGCGGCGGCCGCAATCGACGCCAAGGTGGCCGCCGGCGAGCAGCTGCCATCGCCGCTGGCGGGGGTGCCGCTGGCGCTCAAGGACGTGTTCACCACCATCGACATGCCGACCACTTGCGGGTCCAGGATCCTCGAGGGCTGGCAGTCTCCTTACGACGCGACCCTCACCATGCGGCTGCGCGCCGCCGGGATCCCAATTCTGGGCAAGACCAACATGGACGAATTCGCGATGGGCTCGTCGACGGAAAACTCGGCCTACGGCCCGACGCGCAACCCGTGGAATGTCGAACGGGTGCCCGGTGGCTCCGGTGGTGGCAGTGCGGCGGCGCTGGCCGCGTTCCAGGCGCCGCTGGCCATCGGGTCCGACACCGGGGGCTCTATCCGCCAGCCAGCGGCGTTGACCGCGACCGTCGGTGTCAAACCCACCTATGGAACGGTGTCGCGCTACGGGCTCGTGGCGTGTGCGTCGTCGCTGGACCAGGGCGGTCCCTGCGCGCGTACCGTGCTGGACACCGCGCTGCTGCATCAGGTGATCGCCGGCCACGACCCCCGCGACTCCACATCTATCGACGTCGAGGTGCCCGACGTCGTGGGCGCCGCGAAGGCAGGTGCGGCTGGTGACTTGCGCGGTGTGCGGATCGGCGTGGTGAAACAACTGCGCGGTGAGGGCTACCAGCCCGGCGTGCACGAGTCCTTCGAGGCCGCGGTTGAGCAACTGACCACACTGGGCGCGGAAGTGAGCGAAGTCGACTGCCCGCATTTCGAATACGCGCTGGCCGCCTATTACCTGATCTTGCCGTCGGAGGTGTCGAGCAATCTGGCGCGCTTCGACGCCATGCGCTACGGGCTGCGGATCGGGGACGACGGCACCCACAGCGCAGAGGAAGTGATGGCGCTGACCCGAGCCGCGGGCTTCGGTCCAGAGGTCAAGCGACGCATCATGATCGGCGCCTACGCATTGTCGGCCGGCTACTACGACGCCTACTACAACCAGGCTCAGAAGGTGCGCACGCTGATCGCCCGCGATCTCGACAAGGCCTACCGGTCCGTGGATGTGTTGGTGTCGCCGGCGACGCCGACGACCGCGTTCGCGCTGGGGGAGAAGGTCGACGATCCGCTGGCGATGTACCTGTTCGACCTGTGCACCTTGCCGCTCAACCTCGCCGGCCACTGCGGTATGTCGGTGCCGTCGGGATTGTCCCCGGACGCCGGGCTGCCGGTGGGCCTGCAGATCATGGCACCCGCCTTGGCAGACGATCGGCTGTACCGGGTGGGGGCGGCCTACGAGGCCGCCCGCGGCCCACTGCCGAGCGCCATCTAACGGCGAGCAGACGCAGAATCGCACTAAAACGTGCCGTTTTAGGCGATTCTGCGTCTGCTCGCGCCACCTAGCGGCCGCGAGGCAAGATGAAGGCATGCGGATCGGAGTTCTCACGGGGGGCGGCGACTGTCCCGGCCTCAACGCCGTCATCCGGGCGGTGGTGCGCACCTGCGACGCGCGGTACGGCTCGTCGGTGGTCGGATTCCAGGACGGGTGGCGCGGGTTGCTGGAGAACCGGCGCATGCAGCTACGCAACGACGACCGCAATGACCGGCTACTGGCCAAGGGCGGAACGATGCTGGGCACCGCCCGGGTGCACCCCGACAAGCTGCGTGCCGGGCTGGACCAGATCAAGCAGACTCTGGATGACAACGGCATCGACGTACTCATCCCGATCGGCGGCGAAGGCACGCTGACCGCCGCGCACTGGCTGTCGGAGGAGAATGTTCCCGTGGTCGGCGTGCCGAAGACCATCGATAACGACATCGATTGCACCGACGTGACTTTCGGCCACGACACCGCGTTGACGGTAGCCACCGAGGCCATAGACCGGTTGCACAGCACCGCCGAATCCCACCAGCGGGTGATGCTGGTGGAGGTGATGGGCAGGCACGCCGGCTGGATCGCGTTGAACGCCGGGCTGGCTTCCGGATCTCATATGACGCTGATCCCCGAACAGCCCTTCGACGTCGAAGAGGTGTGCCGGCTGGTCAAACGGCGTTTCCAGCGTGGCGACTCCCACTTCATATGCGTCGTGGCCGAAGGGGCAAAGCCCATTGCGGGGTCGATGCAGTTGCGCGAGGGCGGAATTGACGAGTTCGGCCATGAGCGATTCACCGGCGTCGCCGCCCAGCTGGGCGTTGAGGTGGAGAAGCGCATCAACAAGGACGTCCGGGTGACCGTGCTGGGCCACGTCCAGCGCGGCGGCACCCCGACGGCCTACGACCGGGTGCTGGCCACGCGGTTCGGGGTCAACGCCGCCGACGCCGCGCATGCCGGGGAATACGGCCAGATGGTGTCGCTGCGCGGGCAGGACATCGGCCGGGTGCCGCTGGCGGACGCGGTGCGCCGGCTCAAACTGGTGCCGGAAAGCCGGTACGACGACGCTGCGGCCTTCTTCGGGTAACGCACGCTGGGGCCTAAGAGGGTGAGCGCAAGCTCGGCGCTGTTTGCCGAGCGCTGCGGGTCGCCCTCATTCAGTCACGAGCCCACCAGTTCTGAGATGTGACGCGGCTGTGCCGGAGTCGGCACCGGCTTGGGTCTCGTGCGTACGTGTTGAGGCCACCAGAACCAGCGACCCAGGAGCGCTGCGATCGACGGTGTCATGAACGAACGCACGACAAGCGTGTCGAACAGCAGGCCCATACCGATGGTGCTGCCCACCTGCGCGAGGATGAGCAGCGCGCTGGCTCCCATGGAGATCATGGTGAACGCGAATACCAGGCCGGCCGAGGTGACGACCGCGCCGGTGCCCGCCATGGATCGGATGATGCCGGTTTTGATGCCTGCGTGGATTTCCTCTTTGAACCGCGATACCAGCAGCAGGTTGTAATCGGATCCCACCGCCAGCAGGATGATCACCGACATGGCAAGGATCATCCAGTGCAGATCGAAGCCCAGGATGTATTGCCAGATGAGCACCGACAGCCCGAACGATGTCCCGAGGGAGAGCACCACCGTCCCGACGATGACCGCTGCGGCGATCACGGCGCGGGTCAAGATCAGCATCACAATGAAGATCAGGATCAGCGCTCCCACTCCGGCGATCAGC
Organism: Mycobacterium simulans; assembly: GCF_900232995.1. GTDB lineage: Bacteria > Actinomycetota > Actinomycetes > Mycobacteriales > Mycobacteriaceae > Mycobacterium > Mycobacterium simulans. The sequence goes on along the minus strand of NZ_OCVX01000005.1, from coordinate 434,108 downwards.
AGGTCGTAGGTGGATCCCTCTTTCATGTCTTTGGCGGTGGCCGCGGTGCCGGCGATATAGATGCGGGCGTTCTCCAGCGGGGTGCCCTTGATGGCCTCAAAGGCCGCGTTGCGGATGGAATCGACGTGGGCGATGCCTTCAGGGGTGGCGGGGTCGCCGAGGTGAGAAATGATGAACCGCACCGCTTTACCGTCCGGCGAGATGAACATGTCCATGCCCCGTTTGAAGTCGGGATTGTCGAACACCTCCGGAGGCAGGTAGAACGAGTCGTCATTCTTGGAGGTATCGAAGGCCTGACCCATCGCGTTGCCCTTGCCCTGCATCGCGGCACCCTGGTCCTGTATTCCGGCCATCGTGCTGTGCATCGACAGCATCATCGTGTGCATCGATTTCATCATCGAGACCATCGGGGTCAGCAGTTTCAGCATCTGCGGCATGATCGCGTCCAGTCTGTCCATCTGCGATACCAGTTCTCCGATGGAGTCGCTGAGCGTGTCGATGGTATCCAGGGTGTCGAACACCGACCGCAGTGCCCAGCACACCGGGATGTCGAAACAGTGCTTCTCCCAATAGAAATAGCTGCGGATGGGCCGGAAGAAATCGTCGAACTCCGAAATGCGGTCCCGAACATCGTTGACCTCGGCCACCATGGTTTTCGTTTGCTCAACGAGGTTATGGGTAATGCCGGTGAGCTCTTTCATGATCCCGATCATGGTTTCCATCGTGGTGATCATGGTCTCCATCTGGTTGGCCATGACCAGCATGCCGTCCATCTGGCGCTGCATGTAGTCACGCGTCAATTCCTGCCCGACGGCCTGCATGCCCATCTGATAGGGAATTGACGTGTGGTCGATCGGGGTGCCCAACGGTCGGGTGATGCCCTGCACCCGCGCGATGCCGGGAGTGTGAAATACGTTGCGGGCAATGCGTTCGATGATCAGCATGTTCGCGGAATTACGCAGATCCTGGTCGGCTTGCACCATCAAGACTTCCGGATTCATCCGGGCCTGCGAGAAATGCCGGTCGGCGGCGTCGAATCCTTCCATCGCACTCATGTTTTTCGGCATGAACTTCCGGTCGTTGAAACTCGTCTTGTAGCCGGGAAGCGCGATCAGCCCGACTAGTGCGAGGGCACACGCCGCGGCCAGGATCGGCCCCGGCCAACGGACCACGGCCGTCCCCACTCGTCGCCAACCACGGGTGCGCGCAGCCCGTTTCGGCTCGAAGAGTCTGAACCGGCTGCCGACTACCAACATTGCCGGTGCCATGGTCAGCGATGCCAGCACCGCCACCATGATGCCGATCGCGAGTGGAACACCCAGCGTCTGAAAATAGGGCAGCCGCGTGAAGTGCAGGCAGTACGTCGCGCCGGCGATCGTTAGGCCCGAACCGAGGATGACGGGTGCGGTACCGCGATACATGGTGTAGAACGCGGTTTCGCGATCCTCGCCGGCGTTGCGTGCCTCGTGGTAGCGGCCCAAAACGAAGATCGCGTAGTCGGTGCCCGCCGCGATGCCCAACATGGTCAGGAGGTTCACCGAGAACGTCGACAACCCGATGAGGTCGTAGTGCCCAAGCGCGGCCACAACGCCGCGGGCCGCCGCGATTTCCAGGAACACCATCACCAGGACCAGCACCACCGTGGTAACCGAGCGATACACGATGAACAAGCTGACCAAAATGACCAGCACCGTGATCGCGGTGACCAGTCGCAGGCTGGTATCCCCGACGTGGTGCTGATCGGCTATCAGCGCGGCCCCGCCGGTGACATAGACGTGGAGGCCGGCCGGTAGCGGTGTGCTGTCGACGATTTCGCGGACCGAAGCGATGGACTCGTTGGCCAGCGACTCACCTTGGTTGCCAGCGAGGTTGAGCTGGACATAAGTGGCTTTGCCATCGCTGCTTTGGGCTCCCGCGGCGGTCAGCGGGTCTCCCCAGAAATCCTGAACGTGCTGGACGTGAGCTTTCTCGGCCTTGAGCTTTCTGACCAGATCGGCGTAGTAGCGGTGGGCTTCATCGCCAAGTGGCTGGTCGCTCTCGAGCACGATCATCGCCGAGGCGTCGGAATCGGACTCCTTGAACACTCGTCCGATGTGCTTCATGGCTTGCATCGAGGGAGCATCCGCGGGACTTAGTGACACCGAGTGTTCCTGGCCCACATCTTCCAAGGGCGGTACGGCAACGTTGAGCAGCACGGCCAGTGCTATCCAACCCAATAGGAGTGGCACCGCGAACGTGTGAATGAACCGGGGAATGCTCATGCCGACTTGACCTGGCAGAAGGTGAAAGCGTCGACGCCGTGACTGGACTTCTCGTCTTTGACTTTGCCGTCGACGGTGATGCGGCAGCCGATCGTGTGGGTGTTGCCCTGAGCCAGCAGGATCGGACTGGTTGCCGGGGCCGTCGTCGTCAACGTGAGCGTCCAGGGTAGCGGGGCCTGTTTGATGCTCTGCGGATTCGCCGACAGATCAAGATAGTTGATCGTCGCGAGGGTGCCGGGTGGTCCGAAGACCTCATAGGTCACCTGCTTTGGATTAAACGGCTTCGGGTCTCTTGCGATCCCGGAGCCTTCGCGGGTGATCTCGTTGTCTGAGCCGAAAACCCCGTGCATCCGGTGAATCACGAAACCCCCTAGCGTGAGTGCCACCAAAACCAACAGCGGGAGCCAGTACCGCCGCACCCTCTTCACCATGAGAGCCCTTGCCTTGAGTCATGTTTCGGTCGATGTCTGTCCGAATTGCGTTGCAGCAGAAGGGTGTTTTCGCTTGGCAGTCAGATGCGCCGTGACCATGTCGGTCATTTCGCGGGCCCACTGTTGCCAGGTAAGGCCGTCTGGCAACCAAGGTGATATCGCGGCGCGGTGCGTCCCGGCCGCAATCACGGTGCGAAACGCAATGTTGAGCGCGGTCACGGGATCCGGGTGGCGGATCTGCTGTTGGTGAGCCGCCGCAGCATCGACGAACCGCTGCTGCAATCCGGTGACAGTGCGCAGTCCTTGCTCTGGCGGATCAGCGCTGCGTGCACTGGCCAGAAGCGCGGGAATGAGCCGGCCATTTTGGTTCAGGGTTTCGGCCAGTGCCGTGGTAAAGGCGTCGATGACACCACCCAGTGACGGCTCGGCCGTGTCGAATGCCGCGGCGACGGCCTCTTCGAGTCGCTCCGCGAGCGCCAGTTTTACCGCCTCGATCAACTGCTCTTTGCTCGCGAATCGTCGGTAGACGCCACCAACGGAGACTCCGGCGTGGTTGGCGACGCGGGCGATCGTGAGCTCTTCCAGCCCCTCATTGATCAAGACGTGTTCGGCGGAGGCGAGTAACCGTCGGAGTGCTGCTCGGCTGCGTGCTTGCTGGGGCGGATGGAACCCCGATTGAGCCGACCTGTCAGCGATTGGCGGTGCCGACATTGCCGGGTGTCACGAGGCCGGATCCTTTTGCGAATGCATCACGAAAAGTGTTTTGGTGCATACACCCACCTCTTAACAAGAATGCGAATTACTGTTCGCATATTACGAGCTTGGCCGTTCATGCTCAATACCCCACCTGGGTTGCTGCGCGTTTCTATCTGTACGGCTCACAACAAATCGGCGACAGCCATCGAACCTTAGGGTTTCCAATGAGGAAACACCACGAGGTTTCCGACAAGACAAACCGGGTAACGGACGATTCATGACTAACCGCGGTCAATATCGCGGTGCGGCTCGGCAGCGTCTTCCGGCGCCGGAGCCCCAGGGCCCACCACCACCGCCGCCTCCACGCCCGCCCGCGCGGCGCGATGGCCCTCGATTGGACGTCGCCACCGTGCCACGGCGGGTCCCGCAGCCGGGTAATCCCGGCTACCAACAGCCGCTTGAATGGGGGCGCGTGCCGGCGCCCACGGCTCCGGTCAAACGGGCTCCGGTAAGACGCGTGCGTTCGCGGGCGCTCGCTGCACGGCAGCATGGCTGGGCGCTCGACCTCGACGCAGGGGAAACCGGCAGGACCGGCAGGTTCAATTGGCGCGGTTTGCTATATCGCCTCATTCGGGTCACTCGGCGCCCCGGTAAAAGGGAGATATATCTGCGCTGGCTGCGGGATCGGGCAGCCGGAAGACCAGTGGGGTGCGGCTTTCCCATCGCTGTCCTCAACCTCAAGGGTGGCGTGGGCAAGACCACGGTCGTGGAAGCGCTCGGGTCGACTTTCGCCGACGTCCGCAACGGCAGGGTTATCGCCGTGGACCTCGATTCCGGGGATCTTGCTGAGCGGCACGGTCGCCGATGTCGAGTGAATATGGTCGACATCCTTGCTGACGGATCGATCACCCGGTATCTGGATGAGCGGGCGACCGCATACAAGAACGGTTCAGGGCTCGATGTGTTGGGGCTGCCCGACTATGCGCCCAGTGAGTGGCGAATCGAACATGACGACTTCGTCAAGGCGTTGTCGGCGCTCAAAAAGCACTACTCGGTCATGTTGGTGGATTGCGTCAAGTCGATGAAGTCCACCGTCATGAAGGCAGTCCTTTTGGAGTCCCGAGCCCTGGTAATCGTCAGTGACGCCTCAGTCGACGCCCTGAAAAAGACGAGAGTCACGCTGAATTGGTTGCGCGACAACGGATATCAGAGACTTCTTGAATCGACAGTGCTGGCGGTAAACCATACCGATAGACGCAGGACCAACGCGTCGGTGAGCACGGAACTTGGCCAGCTGGTTGGCCGGGTGCCGTTCGTCGTGATGTTGCCTTTCGATCGGCACTTGCGTGAAGGCACCCAGGTTACCCTCGAGCAGATGAGCCGGAAGAGCAGGCTCCGTTACCTCGAATTAGCCGCTGTGCTGGGCGACATGTCTTCCGGAGCTGCCCTGGAACCAGATCGCCCGGCAGAAATCGGCCCCAATCCGCTGTCAGTCTGACTTTTGCCGGTTTCTGACCGACCCAAACTGGCTATTCCGTCCGGTATGAACGACCGCGGTCGTTTTCATGGAGACCTTCCCAAGAGGCGGCCGTCGTCCAGCTGGCGTGTTCGAGCCAATTGGACGTCGACTACGGTGCCGCAGTTCTATCGCGCGAATGGGGCGGGGTACCGGCTGCCGCCCGAGTCGCGGTCGGTGGCAACGAACCCGTCGGGAATAAGAGCGCCCGAACCAGTTCCGCGCGAACGGATTTCGGGTGGGACGGCGCTTGACGGCCTCGACTCGCGGGACACTCGGGACTCGGCCAGGTCAACCTGGCGCGACGTGATCTATCGCATTACCCGGATCGATCTCGGTCGGGATAAAGGCTCGGCCTACGAACTCGCACTGCGCGACCAGATCCGCGCACCGCTTGGCGGCGCGTTTCCCATCGCAGTGCTCAACCTCAAGGGTGGGGTTGGCAAGACCGCGGTGGTCGAGGCCTTGGGTTCAACATTCGCCGATGTTCGTGACGACCGGGTGATCGCCGTCGATTTCGACGGCGGGGACTTGTCCGATCGGCACGGCCGGCGGAGCCGTCTTACTATGGTCGATCTCGTCAAGGACTATTCGGTCACTCGGTATCCGGATGTGCGGGCGCATACATTCATGAACAGCTCGGGGCTGGAAGTGCTCGGGCTGCCCGAGTATGCGAACACTCATTGGCGATTGGAGCGTCCCGACGTCGTCAAGGTGTTTTCGATGCTGCGGAAGCATTACTCGGTGGTCCTGGTGGACTGCGTGAAGGCACTCAAGTCCAGCGTGATGGAGGCCGTTTTGCCGGAGGCGCAGGCGCTTGTGGTGGTCAGCAGCACCCCGATCGACGCTGTTCGAAAGACCAGAACCACGCTGGAGTGGTTGTGTAACAGCGGATATCAGAAATTGGTCGGGTCGACGGTATTGGCGATAAACCACACCGAACCCGCCCAACTCAGCGTCTTGTCGTGTAAGGAACTTGAGCGACTGTCCGCTCTGGTGGCCGCCACGGTGGTGCTGCCGTTCGATCGGCATGTACACGAGGGCAAAGAGATCGGCCTGGACCGGCTGAGCAGGAAAAGTCGCCGCTGTTACTTGGAGATGGCGGCCGCCCTGGCGGAGATGTTCCCCAGCGGCGGTAGAGAGCGCCTCCAAGCCCCCAGCGCCCATTCACCCTCCCTCTGACCGTCCAGGCGCGGCACCCGGCTTCCCCCGGCTCCGCTCCGCCCCGCTTCGAGCCACCGGCCAAGTCGTTAGGATCGAGCGCATGAGTGTTGCTACAGGCGCTGACCTGCTGGATTACGACGACGTCGTCGCGCGCTTTGATCCGGTGCTCGGCCTTGAGGTCCATGTCGAGCTCTCCACCGTGACCAAGATGTTCTGCGGCTGCGCCACCACATTCGGCGCCGAACCCAACACCCAGGTGTGCCCCGTGTGTCTGGGTCTGCCCGGCTCGCTGCCGGTACTCAACCAGGCGGCGGTGGAGTCAGCGATCCGGATCGGGCTGGCGCTGAACTGCGAGATCGTGCCCTGGTGCCGCTTCGCGCGCAAGAACTACTTCTACCCAGACATGCCGAAGAACTACCAGATATCGCAATACGACGAGCCGATCGCCATCAATGGCTACCTCGATGCGCCTCTGGAGGACGGCACCACCTGGCGGGTGGAGATCGAGCGTGCGCACATGGAGGAAGACACCGGCAAGCTCACCCACATCGGCAGTGAGACGGGCCGGATCGAAGGCGCTACTGGCTCGCTGATCGACTACAACCGCGCCGGCGTGCCACTGATCGAAATCGTCACCAAACCTATCGTGGGAGCCGGAGCCCGAGCGCCGCAGATCGCCCGCGCCTATGTGACGGCGCTGCGAGACCTGTTGCGCGCGTTGGACGTATCCGATGTGCGGATGGACCAGGGTTCCATGCGGTGCGACGCCAATGTGTCGCTAAAGCCTACGGGGGCAACCGAGTTCGGTATCCGTACCGAGACGAAAAACGTCAACTCGCTGAAGAGTGTCGAAGTCGCGGTGCGTTACGAAATGCAACGCCAAGGCGCCGTCTTGGTTGCCGGCGGTCGGATCACTCAGGAGACCAGGCACTTTCACGAGGCCGGGTACACCAGCCCGGGCCGCGCAAAGGAGACCGCCCAGGACTATCGGTATTTCCCGGAGCCGGACCTCGAGCCCGTCGCGCCCAGCCGCGAACTGGTCGAGCGACTGCGCCAGACCATCCCCGAGTTGCCGTGGTTGAGTCGCAAGCGGATTCAGCAGGAGTGGGGTATTTCCGACGAGGTAATGCGCGATCTCGTCAACGCCGGTGCGGTCGAGTTGGTCACCGCCACCATCGAACACGGCGCGCCCAGCAAGGAAGCCCGCTCCTGGTGGGGGAACTTCCTGGTGCAGAAGGCCAACGAGGCCGGCGTGCAACTCGACGAACTGGCGATCACTGCTGCCCAGGTTGCCGCGGTGATCGCACTGGTCGACGAAGGCAGGCTGTCCAACAAGCTGGCCCGCGTAGTCGTGGAAGGTGTGCTAGCCGGCGAAGGCGAACCCGAGCAGGTGATGACCGCTCGCGGCTTGGCGCTGGTGCGCGACGATTCACTCACCCAGGCCGCGGTCGACGACGCCCTGGCAGCCAATCCTGATGTGGCGGAAAAGATCCGCGGCGGCAAGGTGGCCGCTGCCGGTGCGATCGTCGGTGCGGTGATGAAGGCCACCCGCGGGCAGGCCGATGCGGCCCGGGTTCGCGAACTCGTCCTGGCGGCCTGCGGTCAGGGCTGAATACCTAAGAGCTCGCCCAGCGATCGCTGCAAAGGAGTGTGCGAAAACGTCGTGGCGGTTCATGATGGTCGTATGGTCGGTGAAGCGTTCGATGACTTGATGGCGATGCTGGACGGCCCGGGGTTTGTGGTGACCACCCAGGCAGACGGTCACCCTTCGGGTTGTCTCGTCGACTTTGCCACTCAAACGAGCGTGCAGCCCCCGAGTTTCATGGTCGGTCTGCCAAGGAGCGCCGGCACCGCCGAGGTGGCGAGCCGATCCGAGCACCTCGCGGTGCACGTACTTGCGCAGCGCCAGCAGCTGCTGGCCGGACTGTTTGCCAACCAAACCGACGAAGAGATCGACCCATTCGTGCGGTGCAAGTGGCGCGCCGGTCCCTATGGGATGCCGATTCTCGACGATGCGGTCGCCTGGTTCGTGGCTAGGACGGCCAGTCGCAGCGATGTCGGGGATTATGTGGCCTACCTGTTGGAGCCGGTGAGCGTGTCGGCTCCCGAGTCCGAGGAAGATCTGCTCTACCTCTCTGACCTCGACTTCGATGTCGATGACACCGACGACCCCGGCCAGGAGGCCGCACAGCAGCGGTTCTACAACCGCGAGAGGGGCGAAGAGACACGCCGATACGGCGGCGTGAGGTTCACACTCGACGTACCGTGACCGGGCGCGTTAGGTCTTGTCGTCGTTGTTCCGCGGGAAGCCGCCACCCTGCGGGAACAGCGGGAACACCACATCGTCGAGCTTCTCGGCGTCACCGGCGGTCTTGTTGATGGTCGCACCCCAGACGTTGCCGTCCGGTGACATCCGCAAGGCCCAGGCGTGCGCATGCGTGTCCTTGCGAACGACGTCGGGTTCACCCGTAACCGCACCCGTCGAGGGCGCTAACCGGACCGCCACCGTCAGCTTGGTATTGATCAGGTTGACTAGCACGGTGCCGTCCATGGCCGCACACCCGGCGACGCCGGGCTTGTCCGGCCAGGTCCACACCGTGGAAACCTCCGACTTCTTGGTGATGCGCTGCAAGCGGTCCGCGGTCGGGGTGCGGTCGGCGACATACAGCGAGCCGTCGATCGGATCGATGCACAGGCCGCCGCCCGAGCCGACGCCAGACAGCGCCGTCGTCGGCGGCGCCTGGCCAATGGTGGTGGGCTGTTCGATCCGCAGCACCTTGCCGGCCAATGATTTGGGGTCGGCGGCCATCGCCGGGTTGCCCGCATCCCCGGTCAGGACGACCAGCGTGGTGGGGCTGGTGAAAATCAATGCCCCGGTATTTCCGGACGCGCCCTTAGGAATTCCGGTCAGGATGTCCTTAGGGATATCGCCGTCGGCGATCCGGATGACCCGGTTGTCGGTGGGAGTGCTGACGTAGGCGTACATCAGCCGGTCTTGCGAGTAGGTGGGCGACAACACAATGTCCATCAGGCCGCCATCACCGGACGGGTCGACCGGGATGACCATCTTCACCTTCGGCTCGGCGCTGATGGAAATCTCCTTGACCGCACCGGTAGTGCGCTCGGCGACCAGTGCGGTCTTGCTGTCGACACCCATGATCAGTCCGCTGGTGCTTTCCAGGCAGCCCTGCATGACACCTGGCGCCGGACATTCCTTGGGAAAGGGTGTCGGGGGCAGCGGCGGCGGCGGTGGCGGCGTGGAACTAGGCGGGGGCCGCAGGTCCGGATTGGTTGTGAACGGCTGCGACTGGGAGTCGTTGAACCGTGCGCAGCCGCTCGATACCAGGATCGCCGCACACAGCGCAGCGATCCCGCATCGAACCGACCGCGTTATCCGCATGATCGACAGGCTACGGACATTGCGGGCATCGCCGCCACACGACCCATCCGCACGAGCGCGGAGGCCCCCGTTGGGGCTGGGGCAGGCTCATCCGGAGGGCTTTTTGGGCCTCTTGGTGTGCATTTCCCGGATAAAGCGCGGATTTGTCGGGTGAAAGCGCCGCTCAAATCCCCAATTCAGGTCTAAATGCCCTTACCCTGACACGCGTGACCAGTTCGCATGACTCACATTGGCAGCGGCCCGGCGATTCATCCGAGCCATCACCGGGGCGGCCCGTCTCGGCAAGCCTGGTCGACCCCGAAGACGACTTAACCCCCGCCAGGTTCTCCGGCGACTTTGGAACCAGCGGGACCGGAACCACCACCGTCATCCCGCCGTACGACCCGGTTAACTCCACCGCCGCCAGCTCGGTATACAACCTGCTCGACGCGCAGGAGCCGTTGCCATACGTCCAGCCATCGGCGGCTGGTCGGCAGATTCAGGCGGCACCTGCCGCCATCGACATCGATGAGGAGGACGAGCGGGTTCGAGCGGCCTCTCGGCGCGGCACCCAGAATCTCGGTCTGCTGATCCTGCGGCTCGGGCTGGGCGCGGTGCTGATTGCCCACGGGCTGCAGAAGCTGTTCGGCTGGTGGAACGGTCAGGGGTTGACCGGATTCAAAAACTCGCTGTCCGACGTGGGCTACCAGCACGCCGACATCCTGGCCTATGTGAGCGCCGGCGGTGAGATCGTCGCGGGAGTGCTGCTGGTGCTGGGACTGTTCACCCCGCTGGCCGCAGCGGGCGCGCTGGCCTTCTTCATCAACGGCCTACTCGCCAGCATGTCGGCACAGCATTCGCACCCCTTCACCTACTTCCTGCCGAACGGGCACGAGTACCAGATCACCCTGGTCGTGATGGCCGTCGCCGTCATCCTGACCGGTCCCGGCCGCTACGGCTTCGATGGCCGTCGGGGCTGGGCGCACCGGCCGTTTATCGGCTCATTCGTAGCGCTGCTAACCGGCATTGCCGCCGGCATCGCCGTATGGGTATTTCTGAACGGCGTGAATCCGCTCGCCTGACGAGCTGGTGGCGACCCGCTGCGCCCGGCTGCGCCGCGCTTGCGATCGCCACTAGACCAGATGGTGGCGACCCGCTGCGCCCGGCTGCGCCGCGCTTGCGATCGCCACTAGACCAGATGGTGGCGACCCGCTGCGCCCGGCTGCGCCGCGCTTGCGATCGCCACTAGACCAGATGGTGGCGACCCGCTGCGCCCGGCTGCGCCGCGCTTGCGATCGCCACTACCGGTAAGGGTTGGGAACTCGCCCGGAGCTGGCTTCGGTCAACTGCGGCAGGGTTGAGAACGTCACAGCGGGCAATCGCAGTTCCGCACCGCTCTTGAGTTGGGCGCGCGCCCAGGAACCCCGGTGGAACCGCAGCCCATCGATGTCATCCCAACGCACCGTTTGGCTACCGAGTAGCGTCCGTGCCGTCACGCCGTGCTCGTCCGCAACCGTGCGTAGCCGGACGATCAACGCCGACAAGACCAGCGGAATGACCAGCAGCGGCGCGCTCGCCGGCCAGGTCAGCACCGGAACCAGCAGGCCCAGGGTCAGGAATCCGACGGCGAAGTGCGCGATCGGCGACACCTTGATCACTAACGGCGATCTGGTAACCACTCACGCATCATCGCACCGCTGGCCAATCCGGCCGTCGCCGTGTTGAGCGCGACCTCATGGAGCCCGTCCGCGGCGTGTTACCACCCTGGAAGCACACTGAAAGCCCTGAGCGCACTTTCAACGCCGTGCCGTCCGGCGCCGGATTTGACGGCTGAGCTGTGCGAAGGCTACCGTCGGACGCTATGAATACCGCCGGAAACCCCGGAATCGTAGTACTTGGTCGGCGCGTTGGTGCGTGACTAGCCGGTCGAGTACCAACGCGCAACCCTCGTGCAGCAGCTGAGCTGACGGGGGTTTTTTCTTGCCCAACAGGACTAAGAGGACTGGAAGAACAGTGAGCGCACCTACAAAGCCACCCACCGAGCCTGCGGCCAATGGCGCGCCGAACGCGGTGAAGCCCGCCGCCTCGCCCGCGGTTCAACCGAAACGTGTTGCACCGCAGCAACTTACCGGTGCGCAGTCGGTCATCCGGTCGCTGGAGGAACTCGACGTCGACGTCATCTTCGGGATCCCCGGCGGCGCCGTTTTGCCGGTGTATGACCCGCTGTTCGACTCGCAAAAGCTGCGTCACGTGCTGGTCCGCCACGAGCAGGGCGCCGGCCACGCGGCCAGTGGCTACGCGCATGCCACCGGCAGGGTCGGTGTGTGCATGGCGACCTCCGGTCCCGGGGCAACGAACCTGGTGACGCCGCTGGCCGACGCGCAGATGGACTCGATCCCCGTTGTGGCCATCACCGGTCAGGTTGGGCGTGGGCTGATCGGGACCGATGCCTTCCAGGAAGCCGACATCTCGGGCATCACCATGCCGATCACCAAGCACAACTTCCTGGTGCGCTCCGGCGACGAGATTCCGCGGGTGCTGGCCGAAGCCTTCCACATCGCGGCCTCCGGACGCCCGGGCGCCGTGCTCGTCGACATCCCCAAGGACGTGCTGCAGGGCCAATGCACCTTCAGCTGGCCGCCGCGGATGGACCTGCCCGGCTACAAGCCGAACACCAAACCACACAACCGGCAGGTCCGGGAGGCCGCCAAGCTGATCGCGACCGCGCGCAAGCCGGTGCTCTACGTCGGCGGCGGCGTCATCCGCGGGGAGGCGACCGAGCAGCTGCGGAACCTGGCCGAGCTGACCGGCATTCCGGTGGTCACTACGCTGATGGCGCGCGGCGCGTTTCCGGACAGCCACCGTCAGAACCTGGGCATGCCCGGCATGCACGGCACGGTTGCCGCGGTCGCAGCGCTGCAGCGCAGCGATTTGTTGATCGCACTGGGAACCCGGTTCGACGACCGGGTCACTGGAAAGCTCGACTCGTTCGCACCCGAGGCCAAGGTCATCCACGCCGACATCGACCCCGCCGAGATCGGCAAGAACCGGCACGCCGACGTCCCGATCGTGGGCGACGTCAAGGCCGTCATCACCGACCTCATCGCGATGCTGCGCCATTACGAGATTCCGGACAAGCTCGAGATGACCGACTGGTGGTCATATTTGGACGGCGTCCGGGCGACGTATCCGCTGAGCTACGGACCGCAGAGCGACGGCAGCCTGGGCCCGGAGTACGTCATCGAGCAGCTGGGCAAGATCGCCGGCCCGGACGCCATCTACGTCGCCGGCGTTGGCCAGCACCAGATGTGGGCGGCGCAGTTCATCCGGTACGAGAAGCCGCGCACCTGGCTGAACTCTGGCGGGCTGGGCACGATGGGGTTCGCGATCCCGGCGGCCATGGGCGCCAAGATCGCCCTCCCCGACACCGAGGTCTGGGCAATCGACGGCGACGGTTGCTTCCAAATGACGAACCAGGAACTGGCCACCTGCGCGATCGAGGGCATACCGATCAAGGTGGCGCTGATCAACAACGGCAACCTTGGCATGGTGCGGCAGTGGCAGAGCCTGTTCTACGAGGAGCGGTATTCGCAGACCGATCTGGCCACGCACTCACACCGCATCCCCGACTTTGTGAAACTGGCGGAGGCCCTGGGTTGCGTCGGATTGCGTTGCGAGCGTGAAGAAGACGTCATCGACGTCATCAACCAGGCGCGCGCGATCAACGACCAACCGGTGGTGATCGACTTCATCGTCGGCGCCGACGCGCAAGTGTGGCCGATGGTGGCCGCGGGCACCAGCAATGACGAAATTCAGGCCGCGCGCGGCATCCGCCCCCTGTTTGACGACGAGAGTGAAGGGCACGCCTGATGGCCACCGGTTCTGCGCCGAAGTCGCACACGTTGTCGGTGTTGGTCGAGGACAAGCCCGGCGTGCTGGCTCGGGTCGCGGCGCTGTTCTCGCGACGCGGTTTCAACATCGAGTCGTTGGCCGTCGGTGCCACCGAGCAGAAGGACATGTCGCGGATGACGATCGTGGTCTCCTGCGAGGAAACCCCGCTCGAGCAGGTCACCAAGCAGCTCAACAAGTTGATCAACGTGATCAAGATCGTCGAGCAGGATGACGACAACTCGGTGGCCCGGGAATTGGCCCTGATCAAGGTACGAGCCGACGCGGGCACCCGTAGCCAAGTAATCGAAGCGGTGAACCTGTTCCGTGCCAAGGTGATTGACGTATCCGCGGAGTCGCTGACCATTGAGGCCACCGGTAATCACGGCAAGCTGGAGGCGCTGCTGCGAGTACTGGAGCCGTTCGGTATCCGCGAAATCGCCCAATCCGGAATGGTGTCGTTGTCCCGCGGACCCCGCGGTTTCGGCACCGCCAGATAACAGACCCGAAATCAAGAAGGAGTAGTGCAGCAGTGGCATTAGAGATGTTCTACGACGACGATGCTGACCTGTCGATCATCCAGGGCCGCAAGGTCGGCGTCATCGGATACGGCAGCCAGGGGCACGCGCACTCGCTGAGCCTGCGCGATTCCGGTGTGGAAGTGCGCGTCGGTCTGAAGGAGGGCTCGAAGTCCCGGGCGAAGGTCTCCGAGCAAGGCTTGGATGTCGACACCCCCGCCGAGGTCGCGAAGTGGGCCGACGTGATCATGGTGCTCGCTCCTGACACCGCCCAGGCCGAGATCTTCGCCAATGACATTGAGCCCCATCTCAAGTCCGGCGATGCGCTGTTCTTCGGTCACGGCCTCAACGTCCACTTCGACCTGATCAAGCCGCCTGCCGACGTCACCGTCGCGATGGTCGCCCCCAAGGGGCCCGGCCACCTGGTGCGCCGCCAGTTCGTCGACGGCAAGGGCGTGCCGTGCCTGATCGCCGTCGACCAAGATCCGACCGGCAAGGGTGAATCGCTGGCACTGTCCTACGCCAAGGCCATCGGCGGGACTCGCGCCGGTGTCATCAAGACCACCTTCAAGGACGAGACTGAAACCGACCTGTTCGGCGAGCAGGCCGTGTTGTGCGGTGGCACAGAGGAATTGGTGAAGGCTGGATTCGACGTCATGGTCGAGGCTGGCTACCCGCCGGAGATGGCCTACTTTGAGGTGCTGCACGAGCTCAAGCTGATTGTCGACCTGATGTACGAAGGCGGCATCGCTCGGATGAACTACTCCGTCTCCGACACCGCCGAATTCGGCGGCTACCTTTCTGGTCCCCGCGTCATCGATGCGGACACCAAGGAGCGGATGCGCGGCATCCTGCGCGAAATCCAAGACGGCACGTTCGTCAAGAAGCTGGTCGCCAACGTCGAGGGCGGCAATAAGCAACTCGAGCAGCTGCGCAAGGAAAACGCCGAGCATCCCATCGAGGTCACCGGCAAGAAGCTGCGCGACCTGATGAGCTGGGTGGACCGTCCCATCACCGAAACGGCGTAGGGGCCCAACTGGGTTCGTCGAGACGCAAACCACGCACACACTTTTCGGCGTGTCGTGTGCGTCGGTTTAGTGTCGCGTTAGCCGGTCGGCCGTTGACACCACCCGACGCGCCAGGTGGTCCAGCGCAGCCGCCGTGGCGTCGTCGAGATCGTTGATGTTCTCTCGGGTGGCGACCCGGCTCACCCCGTAGGGGTTGCCGTCGACGAACTTCAGCGGATCGGTGTAGCCCGGCGGCACGATGATGCCCCCGAAATGCATCAGCGAGACATATAGGCCCATCAGGGTGGTCTCCTGACCGCCGTGCGGCGATTCTGTCGAGGTCCAGGCCGCGTAGACCTTGTCAGCCAGCTTGCCTTCGGCCCATAGGCGGCCAAGTGAGTCCATGAACGTCTGGAATTGCGATGTGGTGGAACCGAATCGAGTCGGTGAGCCGAAGATCACCGCGTCCGCCCACACGATGTCATCGCCGGTGGCAACGGGCAGATCCCTGGTTGCCTCGTAGTTCGCCGTCCAGGCTGGATTCTGCGCGAACGACTCTGGGTCGCGCGTTTCGGCGATGTGGCGTACCCGGACTTCGGCCCCCGCGGCCTCGGCCGCCGCGGCGACGCGCCTGGCCATCGTGGTGCCGTGACCGGTGGCCGAGTAGTAAATGATCGCGAGTTTCGTCATGGCGCCAGCTTAGGCACTTCGGTGATGCCGAACTCCCGTCGCAACAGGGTGCGCGCCGCGTAGAAACCGGCCATGCCATGCACGCCGGCGCCGGGCGGGGTGGCTGCCGAGCACAGGTACACCTTGGGAAGCGGTGTGCACCAAGGGTATAGCCGCGGGGTGGGCCCGGCCAGCGCGCGCCAGGTCGAGTTGCCGCCCACCCCGATATCGCCGCCGACGTAGTTGGCGTTGTGGTCCGACATCCGTGCGGCGGGCACGCTGCGCGCCGCGACGATGATGTCGCGGAATCCCGGGGCGAAGCGCTCGACGACGGCGGTCACGGCCTCGGTCGCGTCGAGACTGGATCCCGACGGCACGTGGGCGTAGGTCCACAGCGGGCGGTTGCCGCCCGCGTCGATACGACCGGGGTCGGCGATATGCGGCGAGGAGGCAAGCACCATCGGCCAGTCAGCGTGACGCCCGGCGGCAATGTCTGCCTCGGCGCGTGCCATCTGCTCGCGGGTGCCACCGAGGTGCAGGGTGGGCGCCCGCTGCAACCGCGGGTCCGACCACGGAATGTCGTCGCTGAGCACGAAGTCCACCTTCGCGACTCCAGGTCCAAAACGATAGCGGCGCAATGCTTTTGCGTACTTTGACGGAAGTGCGTCACCGTAGATGCTCAGCAGCGCGGTCGGTGCCGTGTCATAGGCGACGACACCGCCCGGCGGTTCGGTGACTTCGGTGCCTGCTGTTAGTTCACCACCGTGCGCCCGCAGATCGGCGATCAGGGCATCGGTAATGGTTTGGGTTCCGCCCAGCGGAACCGGCCAGCCAACCGTGTGGCCGAGCGTCGCCAACAACAACCCGGCGCCCGCTGACGACAATGACGGCAAACGCGAAATCACGTGGGCGGCAACGCCAGTGAACAACGCACGAGCGTCTTCGCCAACCAGCGACCGCCACGCCGGGGTGCCCTGGGCCACTATCCGCAGCCCGAGGCGGATGACAGGCAGCAACGCATCGGGCATCGACCGTTTATTGCCGAGCAGGAATGCGACGACGGCATCGGAGTTCATCACCAACGTCCCGATCAGGCGCCGCCACGACACACCGTCGTCCAACTCGGCGCAGGTGCGGTCGATATCGCGATAGGCAATCGCCGCCGGCCGTCCCGGCAACGGGTTGGCGTAAGAGATCTCCGGTACCTCCAGCGTCACGCCGCGGGCGGCCAGGTCGAACTCGGCGAAAAACGGTGACGCCAATGCCAGCGGGTGCACCGCCGAACACACGTCGTGTAAGACTCCGTCAAATTCGATGTCGGCCGCGCTGCGGGCGCCGCCACCAAAGGTAGGTTGGGCCTCGACGACCTGGACTTTCAGACCTGCTCGGGCACAAATTACGGCCAGGGCCAGCCCGTTGGGCCCGCTGCCGACGACGGTGACGTCCACACTCCGATTACAGCCGACTCTGCCGACGGCGGCATCCCCGACTGAGCTCGATGGCGGCGACCCGCTGCGCCCGGCTCTGCCGCGCTTGCGATCTCCGACTACGCTGGCCGCGTGAACTTGCCTGTTGTCTTAATCGCCGACAAACTCGCCCAATCAACGGTCGCTGCCCTGGGAGACCAGGTTGAGGTGCGCTGGGTAGACGGTCCGGACCGGGAAAAGCTGCTGGCCGCAGTGCCCGAGGCCGACGCGCTGCTGGTGCGATCGGCGACCACCGTGGACGCCGAAGTGCTCGCCGCGGCCTCGAAGCTGAAGATCGTCGCCCGCGCCGGCGTCGGGCTGGACAACGTCGATGTGGACGCGGCCACGGCCCGCGGCGTGCTCGTGGTCAATGCCCCGACATCGAACATTCACAGCGCCGCCGAACACGCTATTGCGCTGCTGCTGGCCGCATCCCGCCAGATCGCGGCGGCGGACGCTTCGCTGCGTGAGCGCGCCTGGAAGCGGTCGTCGTTTTCGGGCACTGAGATCTTCGGCAAGACCGTCGGCGTGGTGGGTCTGGGCCGGATCGGGCAGCTAGTCGCCCAGCGGATCGCAGCCTTCGGCGCGCACATCGTCGCCTACGACCCGTATGTGTCGCCCGCACGGGCGGCGCAGCTGGGCATCGAGCTGATGTCGTTGGACGAGCTACTCACCCAAGCCGACTTCATCTCGGTGCACCTGCCCAAGACGCCCGAGACCGCAGGCCTGATCGACAAGGATGCCCTTGCCAAAACCAAGCCGGGTGTCATCATCGTCAACGCCGCGCGCGGCGGCCTGGTGGACGAGGCCGCGCTGGCCGACGCGATCATCAGCAGACATGTGCGGGCCGCTGGCCTCGATGTCTTCGCCACCGAACCCTGCACCGACAGTCCGCTTTTCGAGCTGCCGCAGGTGGTAGTCACGCCGCACCTCGGGGCCTCCACCGCTGAGGCCCAGGACCGCGCCGGCACCGATGTCGCCGAGAGCGTGCGACTGGCTCTGGCCGGAGAGTTCGTTCCGGACGCGGTCAACGTCGGCGGCGGAGTGGTCAACGAGGAGGTCGCGCCGTGGCTGGATCTGGCGCGCAAACTCGGGGTGCTGGTTGCCGCGTTGTCCGACGAACTGCCGGTGTCGTTGTCGGTGCAGGTGCGCGGTGAGCTGGCCGCTGAAGAGGTCGAGGTACTCAAGCTTTCGGCGCTGCGCGGCCTGTTCTCGGCTGTCATCGAAGATCCGGTGACGTTCGTCAACGCGCCGGCCCTGGCGGCCGAACGTGGCGTAACCGCCGAGATCACCAAGGCCAGCGAAAGCCCCAACCACCGCAGCATGGTCGATGTTCGCGGCGTCGCCGCCGACGGCTCGGTCGTCAATGTCGCAGGCACGCTGTCGGGGCCGCAACTGACGGAAAAGATCGTGCAAATCAACGGCCGCAACTTCGACCTTCGCGCCCAGGGGACGAACCTGGTGATCAACTACATCGATCAGCCTGGCGCACTTGGCAAGATCGGCACCTTGCTCGGCGCGGCCGGGGTGAACATCCAAGCCGCGCAGCTGTCCGAGGACGCCGAGGGCCCCGGCGCGACGATTCTGCTGCGGCTGGATCAGGACGTGCCCGACGATGTGCGGTCGGCGATCAGCGAGGCCGTGGGCGCTAACCGGCTTGAGGTGGTTGATCTTTCGTGAAGCTGAAGCTGGCCGTCATCGCCGGCGACGGCATCGGTCCGGAGGTAATCGCCGAAGCCGTTAAGGTTCTCGACGCCGTCCTGCCTGGCGTGGAGAAAACCAGCTACGACCTCGGTGCGCGACGCTTCCATGCCACCGGCGAAGTGCTACCGGACTCGGTGGTGCCGGAACTGCGCGAACACGACGCCATTCTGCTCGGGGCGATCGGTGACCCGTCGGTCCCCAGCGGCGTGCTGGAGCGCGGGCTGTTGCTGCGGCTGCGCTTCGAGCTGGATCACCACATCAATCTGCGACCCGCCCGGCTGTACCCCGGGGTGCGCAGCCCACTGGCGGGCGACCCCAGCATCGACTTCGTCGTGGTGCGCGAGGGGACCGAGGGGCCGTACACGGGTACCGGGGGCGCGATTCGGGTTGGCACGGCGAACGAAGTGGCCACCGAGGTCAGCGTCAACACCGCGTTCGGCGTGCGTCGCGTGGTACAAGACGCGTTCGAGCGGGCCCACCAGCGTCGCAAGCACCTGACACTGGTGCACAAGAACAATGTGCTGACGTTCGCCGGGGCGCTGTGGTGGCGAACCGTGCAGGAGGTCGGCGAGAAGTACCCCGACGTCGAGATCGCGTATCAACACGTGGACGCGGCCACCATCCACATGATCACCGACCCCAGTCGTTTTGACGTGATTGTCACCGACAACCTGTTCGGCGACATCATCACCGACCTGGCCGCGGCGGTGTGCGGTGGTATCGGCTTGGCCGCCAGTGGAAATATCGACGCCACCCGGACCAATCCGTCGATGTTCGAGCCGGTGCATGGCAGCGCGCCAGATATCGCCGGTCAGGGCATCGCCGATCCGACCGCGGCGATCATGTCGGTGGCGCTGCTGCTTGCCCACCTCGGCGAGGACGACGCCGCTGCCCGGGTGGACCGAGCGGTCGAGACCTACCTGGCAAGTCGCGGGAACGAACGGCTTGCCACCAGCGATGTCGGCGAACGGATTGCCGCCGCGCTTTAGCCCGGCGACGATGCAGACGGCGGAGCCGTCTGCGGGGGAGCCGGGCCATCAGCTGTAGTCTCCAGCCCCGGCGGCAGCAATCGGGTCGGCACCAGCGGCACCGCTGCCAGCGGGAACAAACCGCATAGCGCCCACGCCAGCGGATAGGCGGACGTGCTGATCAGCGCACCGAAGAGGGGTGGCCCGGCAGCGGCCGCCAGCCGCTGCGTGGTGTTCTGGGCGCCCAGCGCGCGACCGCTCCAGAATTGTCCGGCGTACTCGGTGATCGCGGTGGCCTCCAGTCCGTTGTCCAACACCGCGAGAACAGAGATCGTGATCATGAGCAATACGTCGTAACGCGATCCGATGTTGTCGGTGAGGGCCAACGAGAACAGCGCCAACGCGGCGGCAATGGCGATGACGCGGACCGGGCGCATCCGGGAGCCGACGCGATCTGACCAGCGGCCGACGGCGACGCGGCCCACCGCTCCGAGCAGCTGCGAGATGGTCACCAAGCCGCCGGCCGCCGCGGTCGACCAGCCATGGTGATTCATCAGCCACACCAGCATGAATGTGACGGTCGCCGTCTGCGGCATCATCAGCAGCGCTGATACCACGTGAATTCGCCACAACACCGACGACCCGCGATACGGATTGGCCAATTCCGCTTGGGTGGCCGCCTTGCGGGATTTCCGTGGCGGATCGACGACGCCGATGAGGCTGGCCACCGCCGCCACCGTGCATGCCGCTGCGGGAAACATCAAGCCCGTGTGTGGACTTCGTTCGGCCAGTTCGGGAATAACCAACGCACCCACAGCGATTCCCAGCGGCTGAGCGGTCTGTCGGATACCCATGGCCAGTCCGCGCTGCTGTGGCGGGAACCAGCCGGAAACCAGCCGGCCACCGGCGCTGTTACAACTGGCGGCGGCCATGCCGCCGAGGAACAAAAAGAACCCCATCAGCACCAACGAATCGACCGAAGCCGCGGCATAGGCCGCAATCGCGGGGAGCGCCGAGCCCACGGTCATCACAATCCGCTCGCCCACACGGTCCAGTACGTAGCCCCAGCCGACCAGCGTGATTACCATGCCCCAGCTCGGCATCGACGACAACAGACCGGCTTCGGTCAGCGAGGCATCGCGCGTGGCTTTGAGCGCGGGGATCAGGAATGCGACGCCGTTGATGAACACGAAAGAACTCGCCGTCACTCCCAGCGAGATGATGACGATCGACCAACGTGCGCCGGCGCTGGCCGGGACGTTCGACATCCACCCATGCTCGCACAGGCGGGTGGGACCTGATGGCATGCGGAGTTTGCGCATCGCTGCTGGGGGTGCGGTCAGCCATTTTGCAGCCTCGACGTTGATAGCGCATGTGCTATCGAGTTTGAGGTCGAGCCGTCTCACCCGGCTAAGCCGGGCTCGCGACCGCCGCAGTGCTGGATTGCCGGCCTGCTCCTCGGGCCCTGCGGGCCCGCATCGTCACCCGGCTAGGCTCATCCGAATGCGCCTTGGTCGAATCGCCAGCCCTGACGGGGTCGCTTTCGCCAGCATCGACGGCGAGTTGGACGACCCAGGCACGATGACCGCTCGCGAGATCGCCGAGCACCCGTTTGGCGCACCGACCTTCACCGGCCGCTCGTGGCCGCTGGCCGACGTCCGGTTGCTGGCCCCGATATTGGCCAGCAAGGTGGTCTGTGTCGGCAAAAACTATGCCGATCACATCGCCGAGATGGGCGGCCTCACTGGCCCGGCACCGGCGGACCCGGTGATATTCCTCAAGCCCAACACCGCAATTATCGGACCCAATGTGCCGATTCGGTTGCCCGCCAACGCATCACCGGTGCACTTCGAGGGTGAGCTCGCGATTGTGATTGGCCGGCCGTGCAAGGACGTCCCAGCGGCACAAGCCGCCGACAACATCCTCGGCTACACCATCGGCAACGACGTGTCGGCCCGCGATCAGCAGAAATCCGACGGCCAATGGACGCGGGCGAAGGGACACGACACCTTCTGCCCGGTCGGGCCGTGGATCATCACCGATGTCGACCCGGCCGATCTCGAGCTGCGCACCGAGGTCAATGGCGCAGTAAAGCAGCACAGCCGGACCTCGCTGATGATCCACGACGTCGGCGCCATCGTGGAATGGATCTCAGCCGTAATGACGTTGCTGCCAGGTGATCTCATTCTTACCGGTACGCCCGCAGGAGTCGGTCCCATCGAGGACGGTGACACCGTTTCGGTCACCGTCGAGGGAATCGGCACCCTAACCAATCCCGTGGTCCGCAAAGGAAAGTCGTGACAGTACGTGTTCGGTTCTGCCCGTCGCCCACCGGCATTCCCCATGTCGGGATGGTCCGCACCGCGTTGTTCAATTGGGCCTATGCCCGACACACGGGCGGCACCTTCGTCTTTCGCATTGAGGACACCGATGCCGAGCGCGACAGCGAGGAAAGCTATTTGGCGCTGCTCGACGCGCTGCGCTGGCTCGGCCTGAACTGGGATGAGGGCCCCGAGGTGGGCGGACCATACGGCCCGTATCGGCAATCGCAGCGCGGCGATCTCTACCGCGACGTAGTGGATCGGCTGCTCGCGGCGGGAGAGGCCTACTACGCCTTTTCGACACCCGAGGAGGTCGAGGCCCGCCATGTCGCCGCCGGCCGCAACCCCAAGCTGGGCTACGACAATTTCGACCGACACCTGACCCACTCGCAGCGAGCCGCGTACCTGGCGGAGGGGCGTAAGCCGGTGGTGCGGCTGCGGATGCCTGACGAAGATCTCAGCTGGAACGATCTGGTGCGCGGGCCCACCACGTTCGCGGCCGGCTCGGTGCCCGATTTCGCGTTGACCCGAGCCAACGGAGATCCGTTGTACACCTTGGTCAACCCGTGTGACGACGCGCTGATGAAGATCACCCATGTGCTGCGTGGCGAGGACCTGCTGCCGTCGACTCCGCGGCAGCTGGCGTTGTATCAGGCGTTGATCCGCATCGGGGTCGCCGATCGGGTTCCGGAATTCGCCCACCTGCCGACGGTATTGGGGGAGGGGACCAAGAAACTCTCCAAGCGCGACCCGCAGTCGAATCTATTCGCCCATCGCGACCGGGGCTTCATCCCCGAGGGGCTGCTGAATTACCTTGCTTTGCTTGGCTGGGCGATCGCCGACGATCGCGACCTGTTCAGCCTCGACGAGATGGTGGCGGCGTTCGACGTCGTAGACGTCAACTCAAACCCCGCCCGGTTCGACCAGAAGAAGGCCGACGCGCTCAACGCCGAGCACATTCGGATGCTCGACATTGCCGACTTCACCGTCAGGCTGCGCGACTACTTGGACACACATGGCCATCACATCGAGCTGAGCGACCCGGAATTCGCCGCGGCTGCTGAACTGGTGCAGACCCGCATCGTCGTGCTCGGTGACGCGTGGAATCTGCTGAAGTTTCTCAACGACGACCAGTACGCCATCGACCCCAAGGCCGCCGCTAAGGAGTTGGGTCCGGACGCGGGTCCGGTGCTCGATGCCGCGCTTGCCGCGCTGGAGGGCGTGACGGACTGGACCACGGCGCGCATTGAGGCCGCCCTCAAGGTCGCACTGATCGAAGGCCTCGGTCTCAAACCCCGTAAGGCGTTCGGCCCGATCCGCGTCGCCGCTACCGGAACCACGGTGAGCCCGCCGCTGTTCGAATCGCTGGAGCTACTCGGGCGCGACCGCAGCCTGCAGCGGCTACGGGCCGCACGTGAGCGCTGCGACCCAAATCTTTGATAGTGTGCACGTCGGCCTACAACGGCTGGCAGCAGCATCGGTAGAACGCTCTGACCAGCTGTTTTAGGCAGCCAATGGGGTATGGTGTAATTGGCAACACAGCTGATTCTGGTTCAGCCATTCTAGGTTCGAGTCCTGGTACCCCAGCAAAGTCTCACCGCGGCAAAGCGATTAGGTGCGCTTACCGGGGTGAGCTATGCTGACAGCTCGGATCGGTTACGGCCCCGTCGTCTAGCGGCCTAGGACGCCGCCCTCTCACGGCGGTAGCGTGGGTTCGAATCCCATCGGGGCTACAGTTGTGATGTCTCAAGACATCGGAATAGTGGATCTTCGGATTCCAGCGGGGCCCGCACCGGACCCCGCTGGAATCCGAAGATCCGTTTAGGGTTCGGGTTTCTTTTTTGGGCGGTTGCCGGGGACGCCGCGGGGTTGGTAGTCCCTGGTGGGGTCCAGTGTTAGCTGGCGGAGGAGTTCGCCGGTGGTGGCGTTGATGATTCTGATGTTGAGGTCTTGAACGAGGACGAGGACGAGGACGAGGACGCGGGTGCGGGCGTGGGTTCGGCCGATGCCGATGTGGTGCAGGCGCCCGGCGTGGCGCAGGGTGAGTTTTCCGTATTGGTCGATGCGGTCGTTGCGGACGCGGTTGTGTGTGTCGAGGCGTTGCCCGGGGGTGGCTTTGGGGCGTGCGGTGTAGGCGGTGGCT
>NZ_OCVX01000005.1:365179-409877 GCF_900232995.1 Mycobacterium simulans | reverse complement strand
TAGAGGTGTACGTAGTGTGTATGATTCCTCGCCGCACGCGGATCCGTTCGTGTGTTCTACCTTGTTTTTTTTTAGGCAAGGCACGATTTTCATCCTGCTTTGTCGTCTTTTGAGGTGGCCGGGGAGTTGTTTAAAAGAGCCGGGCCCCCGCCATTGCCGATCAACCCGGCGGCCCCGCCGTTGCCGCCGGCCTGGCCGGGCGCCCCTGCCGCGCCATTGCCACCGTTGCCGATCAACATCCCGCCCGCACCGCCATTGCCGCCCGGGGTGGTCGCGTTAGCCCCGTCGCCGATCAGCGGGCGCCCCAGCATCGCCTGGGCAGGTGCGTTGATCACGTCCAGCACGCTTTGCTCCACGGCTTGCAACGGCGATACGTTCGCCGCCTCCGCGGCCGCATATGCGCCGCCCGCCCGGGTCAAGTTCCGTACAAATTCGTCATGGATCAGCGCGGCCTGCGCGGCCGCCGCCTGGTAGGCCTGGGCATGCTGTCCGAACAGCGCCGCGATGGCCACCGACACCTCGTCCCGGGCCGCCGCCAGTATGCCGGTGGTCACCGATGCGGCCGCGGCGTTGCCTGTGCTCAGCGACGACGCGATGGAATTCAAGTTAGCGGCAGCCGATGTCAGCACCTCGGGTGTAGTGATCACGAATGACATTTGCGTTGCCCACTCTCCGGATATGACGGGTGCGAAGCATCCCGGGTTTCATGCACACCCATTACGTGTGACGACAAAACCCAATGCAGGGCAGCGAGACCACTTCCGCGCGATTGGCAACCCGGAGTCCTGCTCGACCGCTTCTCGCCGTGTGCGGCGCATCATCACTCGTAGCGATATGACAATTATTTGTCATCTTGATGACAAATAATAATTATACCTGAGGGCGGAAGGCGTGTACACGGATTCGGCAAATCATCGCGAAAAGTCTCCGCGAGACGCCCCTCGCCTCGGTGCATCACGCAAGTATTCCCGCGAAACGGGTGACCATCGTGAGGCATGGGGAGTGGGTTGTCGATGTCGCCTCGTGCCGAGATCACCGCGACGTTCCCTCGCCTCGCCGGCCCGGGTCAATACCAGGCAGCCGCTACAGCGGTATCGCTGGCAGCAGGGTGAAGCTCGGCAAGATGGTCTGAGTGAGGTGGATCGGCGGAATGACAATGGGGAAGGGGCTGGTGAAGGCCCCAACCTGAATGCCGCCGAGCTCGATCTGCGGCAAAGTGGTGCCGGTGAGTGGTCCGATTGCGATGGGCGGAACGGTGATTTGGGGGAGGTCGAAGGTATTGAACGCGATGTTGCCGATGGCGAGATTCGATAGATTCAGCTGCAGGCCGGTGGGCAACTCGAGATTGATCGGGTTAATCGTGAAGGTTGGCAGGGTCAACGTCCCGAGTGTTCCGTCGATCACCAAGCTATATGGGCTGCCGACGTCGGTAGCGTTTACTAATGTCAAGGACGGGATTTTAGTTGCGGGAACCCCGAAGTGCACCCGTGTATTGAATGGGTTGGGTTCGATATTAATATCGGCGCCTTGCATGCCGATGAATGCAAATGTGTCGAGGTCTAAGCCGAAAGTATTCACTGGATTGGCGGGGTTGTATAGCGATATTTCAGGCAGGGCTATTCGTGGGATTTTGATCGTCGGTAGGCTAAAGTTGCCGACGGTGACCGCAGGCACAGTGAATGTGTCTACACTAATACTAGGCAATTGCGGTCTTATGCCGATACTTGGTATGTTAATTCCGCCGATGTTGATTCCGTTTACTTGAATGTTCGGTACGTCAATTTGACCCAGGCTGAACGGCGCCAGATTAATCGGCGGAACACTTATGGCGTTCAGGTTGAACGGGGGGAACGAGATTTGGGGAATGGTTATTTGCGGCACGTCGATGGTGGCAGTGACGGCCGGCGTGGTGATGGGCCCTAGGGTGGGGCCATCGGGTCCGGGGTTAATGAGGCCGGAGAACGGGTTTGTCCACTCGATGCCGATCCTCGGGATCAGCTTGAAGAAGTCGAGGTCGAGCGAACCGCCGGTTAGGGCGAGGGGATCGGGAGTGTTGAATCCGGCGATGTCGATGGCGCCGACGGCGATGTTGGGTATCTGGAATTGTCCAATGTCGATGGGGGGAACGATCACTGGGCCAAAGGTGATATCCGACACGCCGATCGACCCGATGTCGATCGTCACGCCGGGGTTGGTGAGGGTGATTTCGGGTGTTTGCCAAGAGGGAATGGATATATCCGGGATGGTGAACCCGGTGATTTCGATGGGCGGGAGGACGAAGCCGGTGTTTCCGGTGAACTGTCCGGTGCCGAGGTTGAAGTCTCCGATATATATTCCTGGGGTGGCCGTCGGCCCCTGTATTTCGAGGGCGAAGTTAACGAAGATGGTGGATGGGATGTCCAAATTAATGAAGATACCTCCCGGACCATTAACTTCTATATTCGGGACACCATTCAGCACTACGCTGACATAATTCAAAGAAGGATTGGCGCTCGTTAGCGGGCCTATATTACCGGGGATGTTGGAGCCACCAAATGGGATCCAGAATCCGCTTGCCGGTATTTGCACTGAAGGTAGGACAAGCGGGGCCGTGGCGAGTTGCGGTGTGCTGAATCCGCCGAGAGTTATGCCCGGTATGGAAATGGCGGGGAAGGTAAACGACGGTATGGTCAGACTTTGTGCCGATATAGATATGGTTGTGGGCGGTAGGCTAAAACTGCCTATCGATATTTGGGGGATGTTGAGTTCGGGAATAGAGAAGCTCCCGATGCCTAAACCTAAAAGGTTTAACGTGGGTAGCTGAAGGTTAGGGATGCTCACGGGCGGAATGGTTATTGTGGGTATCCCGACGGCCGCGGCGGGCTGCTGGCCGCTCACCGTGGGGGCGGACACAGCCGCGGCGGCCTGAGCCGGCAGGTTTGCAAGGTTCGCCAGCGGTTGGACGATAGGCGCCAACGCCGCGGTGATCGCCGAAGCCTCGCCGTGGTAGCCCACCATCGCGGCTATGTCCTGGGCCCACATCAACTCGTAGTCGGCTTCGGCGGCAAAAATGGCTGGCGTGTTGAGCCCCAGCAGGTTCGAGTTCACCAGCGCGACCAGTTGGTTGCGGTTGGCCGCGATCGCCGCCGGATACACCGTCGCCGCCTGCGCCGCTTCAAACGCCGCCGCAGCCGCCCGAGCTAGGCTGGCTGCGGTCTCGGCGTGCGCGCTGGCCGCGCTGAGCCACCCTAGGTGCGGAGCGGCCGCGGCCGTCATCGCCGCCGAGGCCGCGCCCTGCCACGCGTGGCCCGCCAGCCCTGAGGTCAGCGATTCGAACGAAGCCGCCGCCGAGCCCAACTCTGCGGCCAGGCCATCCCAGCCGCCCGCTGCCGCCAACAGCGGTCCCGACCCCGCGCCAGTGAACATCCGCATCGACGTGACCTCGGGCGGGAGCACCTGGAAACTCATTTGGATCCACTCCTTGTGTTCATGCAGGCGGGATGGGATGAAGCCCCCCGGGGTTACATGCACACCTCGATGCGTGTGACCATAGACCTAATGCTCGGGCGGCGAGGCCATTCCCGCGCAGAAGGAAACCCGGAATCTTGCTCGACCGCTTCTCGCGTTGCGTCACCGCCATCAACTAACGATTATTCGTCATATTGATGACAGATAGTTAATCTACCCGATGGACGGAAACGCGCACAAGGGTTTCGGCGTGCCGGCACTTTGAGGCATCCCCGGTTTCATGCATACCTCGGTACGTGTGCGCCACGGCGATGCGGGCCAGCTTTCTCGTCACCGGCATAGCCAACGCCCGCACCTGGGCGACAACCGACTGCGCCGCCTTCCACAAGGGACTGTGGCGCCAGTCTGGTCGACTAATCCCAACGAACGCCTAAACCGCGAAATCCGCAGGTGCGCAGACGTTGTCGGCAACGCCGCACTGCCCCACCGGCCACCGACGGCTTGCAAGAACTGGCGCCCGCGACATGATCAACCCATCGTTTGTGATCAACCGTCTGGCCGGATCGAATGGCAGCCGCCCCAAAGTACCTCGAGGGGCGGATCGTCAACCGCTGCGGTACAAGGTCTTTGCACCGCAGCTGAGCGTGTCTGCCGTCGCGCGGATCTCAGCTATATAGCGTTCGCGCTCCGATTTGCTGACTTCCGCGCGCAACGGCCCGAGCTGTAGTTCGTAACTCGCCTTGCCGTCGGCGAACACCGGAGCCGCCAGATAGCCGATCGACAGCGGCTGCGCAGACGCGAGTTGCTCTTTCGTGTAGGGGATTGGAGCGAGCTCGGCAAACAGCTTGAACATTTGCCGTCGCAGCGAGCTACGCTGCGGGTTCTCCGCCAGCAGTTCGGCTACCTCGCCGAGCAAGTCGAGCACCTTTGGGTCCGACTCGCCCAACCCGTAAACCGCCACGCCGGTCGTATGTATTTGTGACAGCACATCCTTGAGGATGCGCCGATCAGCCGGGCTAGCCGTGGCCAGCCACTCGCGGCGCGCGGGCAGATCACGGTGCGCAATCACCGCCGCGCAGGCAGGCGCGCCAACCGGCAAGCGGAGGCCGGCACCGACCCCAGCCGGCATCTTGCCCCTGCCGGGGACGCTGACGAGGAAGGTCATGTCAGTGGAACCGACCCAGGCCAGCGTTGCCCCACAACCCGCGCGCTGCGCCAATTCCTCAAGCGCGTGGGTGATCTCGGCTGAAACCGGGAAGGCTCGGTGCACTGCGTCGGCCACGCCGATCAGCCCCGGACCCAAGGCGTATCTGCGATCCGATTGCCGAGTCACCCACCCGGCACGCTCAAGCGCTAGCAGGATCGATGTCGCGGTCGATCGGTTGAGCTCCAGCCGGGAGGCGATCGACGCGACCGAATTCGGCTCATGCTGGGTCGCCAGGAGTTCGATGACTGCGACTACCCGATCAGTCGGCGGCGATCCGGGCCGCTGACTTGCGTCGGCTGGGCGGGGCTCGGCCATCTCGCTCCTCTTCAGCTGTGCCGGAAGTCACCGATCATACGTCAAATACTTGTCAGCTCACCTCGACGCCGCCCCAATTAAATCTTAGGCAGGAAGAGGAACACGTTCGACGCTCACGGCACACTGAGTTGTCAACTGAGTAGGCCGCACGTCAAATCCGTTGCGCGTGTGTCGAATTGGCGGACGTTGCACGTCGATGACGCCGAAACCCTGGTAGCCGTCGCAGTGATCGCTAGAGGCGGCGAGCAAGCGTGTCGGCAGCGGCCACTAGGTCTGCTGCCCAACGCGCCCCAGGGCGTCGGCCCATCCGATCGACGGGACCGGACACCGATATCGCGGCCACTACAACACCGCGGCTATCGCGCACCGGGGCCGACACGCTTGCTACCCCGGCCTCGCGTTCGGCCACGCTCTGCGCCCAGCCGCGGCGGCGTACTTCGGCCAGCGCTCGGTCAGTGAACTTCGCATGAGGTAGCACGGCCTGCTGGGTGGCAATGTCGCTGTGAGCCAGCAGAACTTTGGCCCCGGAGCCCGCCGTCATCGGCAACCGGGCCCCGACCGGGACCGTATCGCGAAGGCCTGCAGTCGGTTCCAGCGCGGCCACACAGACGCGCGACGTACCTTCGCGGCGGTACAACTGAACGCTTTCGCCGGTGGTCTCACGCAGCTGGGGGAGCACCGCCGCGCTCGCGGCCAGCAGTGGATCGTTGACATGGGCCGCAAGTTCGGTGACCGCAGGGCCAAGTCGCCAACGCCCCTCTTCGTCACGGCCCAGCAGGCGATGAACCTCCAAAGCGGCCGCCAGCCGATACGCGGTGGCCCTGGGCAGACCGGTTCGGTCGCACAGTTCGGCCAGCCCGCAGGGGGATTCCGCGGCCGCGTGCAGCACGCCCACGGCTTTGTCGAGTACGCCAATACCGCTATGCTGTCTCATAACGAGATATTAGCGTCTCGCATCGTGAGACGACGCGGAATCGAGGCCACTTCGACATGGAAAACGCAATCGACAAACCGCGCACGCTGGCCGAGAAGGTTTGGGACGACCACGTCGTGGTACGCGGCCAAGACGGTGCGCCCGACTTGATTTACATCGACCTGCACTTGGTCCACGAGGTGACCAGTCCGCAGGCTTTCGACGGTTTGCGGCTGAACGGCCGGAAGGTGCGACGGCCCGATCTAACAATCGCCACCGAGGATCACAACGTGCCCACCGTTGACATCGACAAGCCGATCGCCGACTTGGTGTCGCGCACGCAGGTGGAGACGTTGCGTCGGAACTGCGCCGAATTCGGTGTCCGGCTGCATCCAATGGGCGATATCGAGCAGGGCATCGTGCATGTCGTCGGACCGCAATTGGGGCTCACCCAACCGGGAATGACGATCGTGTGCGGCGACAGCCACACCTCAACGCACGGCGCATTCGGCGCGCTGGCGATGGGCATTGGCACCTCCGAGGTCGAGCATGTGCTTGCCACGCAGACGCTGCCGCTACGGCCCTTCAAGACGATGGCGGTCAATGTAGACGGGCGATTGCCCGAAGGTGTATCGGCCAAGGACATCATTCTTGCGTTGATCGCCAAGATCGGTACCGGCGGTGGGCAGGGTCATGTCATCGAATATCGCGGCAGCGCCATCGAAACGCTGTCCATGGAAGGCCGAATGACGATCTGCAACATGAGCATCGAAGCCGGTGCCCGGGCCGGCATGGTGGCTCCCGACGAGACCACTTACGAATTCATAAGCGGCCGTCCGCATGCGCCGAAAGGTGCCCAATGGGACGCCGCGCTCGCGTATTGGCAACGACTGCGCACCGACGATGGAGCCGTATTCGACACCGAGGTATATCTCGATGCCACCTCGTTGAGCCCATTCGTCACCTGGGGTACCAACCCCGGTCAGGGCGTGCCATTGGCTGCCGCCGTGCCCGATCCCGAACTGATGACCGATGACGCCGAGCGACAGGCCGCGGAGAAAGCGTTGGCGTACATGGACCTTCGCCCCGGCACTCCGATGCGCGATATCGCGGTCGACGCCGTATTCGTGGGATCGTGCACGAACGGTCGCATCGAAGACTTGCGGGTGGTGGCCGACGTGTTACGTGGGCGCCAAGTGGCCCAGGGCGTGCGGATGTTGGTCGTTCCGGGATCGATGCGGGTGCGCGCGCAGGCCGAAGCCGAAGGTCTGGGAGAGATCTTCACCGCCGCGGGTGCCGAATGGCGGTTGGCCGGATGCTCTATGTGCTTGGGTATGAACCCCGATCAGCTCGCGCCCGGACAGCGGTGTGCGGCGACGTCCAACCGCAACTTTGAAGGGCGCCAGGGCAAGGGCGGCCGAACGCATTTGGTGTCACCGGCGGGCGCCGCAGCCACCGCGGTTCGCGGCACCCTTTCCGCTCCGGCCGATTTGAATTTGAACTGACCCACACGAACCCAGAAGAACGGGGACAGCATGGAAGCATTTCGTACCCACACCGGCATTGGTGTGCCGCTGCGGCGGTCGAACGTCGACACCGATCAGATCATTCCCGCCGTGTTTTTGAAGCGCGTCACCCGAACCGGTTTCGAGGACGGCTTGTTTGCGCGCTGGCGCACGGATCCGTCATTCGTGCTAAACCTCAGCCCCTTTGACCGGGGTTCAGTCTTGGTCGCCGGACCGGATTTCGGCACCGGATCTTCGCGGGAGCACGCGGTGTGGGCGCTCATGGACTACGGATTCCGGGTGGTTATCTCGTCTCGATTCGGCGACATTTTTCGCGGCAACGCGGGCAAGGCCGGGCTGCTGGCGGCCGAAGTCGACCAAGACGGTGTGGAACTTCTTTGGAAGCTCATCGAGCAGAGTCCAGGGTTGGAAATCACTGCCAATCTTCAAGATCGAAATATCATCGCGGGAACAGTGGTGCTGCCGTTCAAGATTGACGATCACACTGCGTGGCGACTGCTCGAAGGCCTTGACGATATAGCCCTTACGCTGCGGAAACTCGACGATATCGAGTCTTTTGAGGCGGCTTACCCGGGTTGGAAACCGCGCACTCTGCCCACCCCTTGAAGGGTCGAGCGAGCGGAATTTTCGTCGCTTGTAACCCCTCCGGCGCGGGCAAGCTGGACCCATTTTAGGCCGCGCCACCGGTCAAGGGCGGCAATCGGATTGCGAAAATTCCGATCGATGGGGCCTGAAATTGCGCGTGGCTCTTGGCAATTTGCCAGGTGAGGGTTTACCGTGTTCGCTAGTCGGTTCCAAAACGAGGACCACTAGCTTCGGAGGGATTGGATGAACAAAGCAG
Source organism: Mycobacterium simulans (assembly GCF_900232995.1). Lineage (GTDB taxonomy): Bacteria > Actinomycetota > Actinomycetes > Mycobacteriales > Mycobacteriaceae > Mycobacterium > Mycobacterium simulans. The sequence goes on along the minus strand of NZ_OCVX01000005.1, from coordinate 401,628 downwards.
AGCTCATAGATGTGCTGACACAGAAATTGGGCTCGGACCGTCGGCAGGCCACCGCCGCTGTCGAGAATGTCGTCGACACGATTGTGCGTGCGGTACACAAGGGTGACAGCGTCACCATTACCGGGTTCGGCGTGTTCGAACAGCGCCGCCGTGCGGCTCGCGTGGCCCGCAATCCCCGTACCGGCGAAACGGTGAAGGTAAAGCCGACGTCAGTGCCGGCGTTCCGTCCGGGCGCCCAATTCAAAGCCGTTGTGTCTGGCGCACAGCGTCTCCCGGCGGAAGGGCCCGCCGTCAAGCGTGGTGTAGTGGCGAGTGCGGCCAAGAAGGCGGCAAAGAAGGCGCCGGCCAGGAAGGCCGCGAGCAAGGCGCCGGCCAAGAAGGCCGCCGCCAAGGCGCCAGTGCGCAAGGCGGCGACCAAGGCTCCGGCCAAGAAGGCCGTAACCAAGGCGCCGGCCAAGAAGGCCGCGACCAAGGCGCCGGCCAAGAAAGCCGCGACCAAAGCGGTGAAGAAGGCCGCCGCCAAGGCGCCAGTGCGCAAGGCGGCGACCAAGGCTCCGGCTAAGAAGGCGCCGGCCAAGAAGGCTGCGAGCAAGGCTCCTGCCAAGAAGGCTACGGCCAGGCGGGGTCGCAAGTAGGTCAGCAAGCGCAGATACCCTTCGGGCGGCAGCGATGTCCCCGAAGGGTATTTGTGTGTTAGGCCCGCACGTTGGCCGCCAACGCGCCACCGATGTGGTCGGCTGCTATCAGCCGGCCGCCCGACAGCGAGAGCACCCACGTACTGCCTTTGTGGTTGCGAGCTTTGTCGGGGCGCACACCGTCGCGCTCACACCACCATGCGATCAGGTCAGGAATCACCTTGCCCTGTGAGCAGATCACCGGTGTGCCTTCTTGCGAGGCGATCCGTAGAACTCGGTGGCGGCCGCGTTTGGGATTCTTGGCGTAGGACTCCTCGGTGAGGGTGGGCTCGTTGCGAATCGTCACATCCAGTTCTGCGGCTAGCGGTTCCACCGTCTGATGGCAGCGCACCCTGTCGGCCGCATAGACGTCGGTTGCGCCGAACGCCAGCAGCTGACCAACCAGTGCCTCCGCTTGCGCACGTCCCTTCTTGTCCAATGGTCGCTTGGTGTCGTCCCCGGAGAAGCGTGCCTTGCTACCCGCGGTGCCATGCCGGACCACCAGCACCGTGCGCGTGTCTGGCGGATGTTTGGCGAACCGGCGCAAGACCTTTCGATCTTGGGCATAGTCGAGTTTTTTCAACGCGTCGGCAACCGGCAACCAAATCAGGTCATCGACCTCGCTTCCCGGGACGAATGAGCCGCCGATGCTGCGCGCCGCCCAGTAGTGCACCTTCTTGACGCCTTGCTCGGTCGGGTAAGCCACCATGGTGAGTCGCCTGCCGAGGTGCGCGTGGTGACCGGTCTCCTCGAGGACCTCTCGCACCGCACCCACTGGCGCGGTCTCACCCGGGTCGACTTTGCCCTTGGGCAGCGACCAGTCGTCGTAACGTGGGCGGTGAATCACCGCAATCTCAACCGATTTGCCGTCGCCGGGGCGCCACAAAACCGCGCCGGCGGCATGCACGATCCGGCCACCCGGACGTCGGCGGGTCGCCGAGTTCTGGATCGACACCTCAACTCCTGCAGGTCAATTCGGCCAGGGCCGCTCGCGGTCTTGGATGTGGCCCGGAAAACCGGAATCACCACACAGTGTCAGGGGCTGGTGTGTCGCTCCATCAGCGATACCTGGTGGTCGCGCACACTGTGGCCTTCTTGAGGCGAAGCGGTCCACTGCCCGTCGGGGCCGAGCTCCCAACAGCGGGTGGACGGGTCCAGCGCGGATTCGAATAAGTCGTCGAGTTGTGCCGTCAGCCTGGGGTCCTTGACTTGAACCATCACCTCGACGCGGCGGTCGAGGTTGCGGTGCATCATGTCGGCGCTGCCGATCCAGAACTCGTCGATGGCGCGGAAGTGCAGGATCCGCGAATGTTCCAGGAATCGGCCGAGAATCGATCGCACGAATATGTTGTCGGAAAAGCCTTCCGCACCTGGGCGCAGTGAACAAATGCCACGCACCACCACTTCGACCCGCACTCCTTCCCGTGACGCGCGATACAGCGCATCGATGACTTGTTCATCGACAAGGGCATTCATCTTGAGTCGGATATGGCCGTTACCGCTTTCGCGGTGGGCGGCAACTTCCCGCTCAACACGTTCGATGATGCCGGTGCGAATTCCATGGGGCGCCACCAAAAGGTTGCGGTAGGACAGCTTGCGTGAGTAGCCGGTGAGCGAATTGAACAGGTCGGTCAGGTCGGCTCCGATATCGGGTGCTGCAGTCAACAGGCCGACATCCTCGTACAGCCGCGCGGTCTTGCTGTTGTAGTTACCGGTCCCGATGTGGCAGTACCGCCGGATCGCCGAACCCTCCCGGCGTACCACCAGTGACGTCTTGCAGTGCGTCTTGAGTCCGACGAGCCCGTAGGCCACATGCACACCCGCCTGCTCCAGTTGGCGCGCCCACTGGATGTTGGCCTGTTCGTCGAAGCGGGCCTTGATCTCAACCAGTGCTACGACTTGCTTTCCGGCCTCGGCGGCGTCGATCAATGCGCGGACGATCGGCGAATCGCCGGAGGTGCGGTACAACGTTTGCTTGATCGCCAGCACATTTGGGTCCGCGGCGGCCTGCTCGATGAATCGCTGCACGCTGGTGGAGAACGAGTCGTATGGATGGTGCACCAGAACATCGCCTTCGCGCAGTGTGGCGAAGATGCTCTTGGGTGTCTCTCGCTCGGCGAAGGCGGGATGGGTGGCCGGAACGAATGTCCGGTCCTTGAGCGCTGGCCGGTCGATGCCGTAGATCTGCCACAGCGACGAGAGGTCGAGCAGCCCCGGCACTTCGATGACGTCGCCGGGATGCACGTCGAGTTCGCGCAGCAGCAATTCCGACATGCTCTCGGTCATATCGTCGGCGACCTCGAGCCGTACCGGCGAACCGAACCTGCGGCGGGCCAGTTCCCGTTCGAGCGCCTGCAACAGGTCCTCGTCGCGATCCTCTTCAACCTCGAAGTCGGCGTTGCGAGTGATGCGGAACGCATGATGTTCGACGATTTCCATGCCCGGGAAAAGCACCGGCAGGAAGGCCGCGATGAGCTCCTCCATGGGCAGGAATCGGAGAACGGCCTGGCCGTCGGTCCCATCGGCCCCTTCGATATCGCTACGACTTTCCAGTTCGACGAAGCGATCGACGTTGTCGGGCACCTTGACCCGCGCGAAATGCTGTGCACCATCCTCGGGTTGGCGCACCGTGACCGCCAGGTTCAGACTCAACCCGCTGACAAATGGGAAGGGATGGGCGGGGTCGACGGCTAGCGGGGTCAGCACCGGGAAGACCTGCTCATTGAAATAGGTCGACAACAGCTCGCGCTCAGCCTCGTCCAGATCGGCCCACGTAACGATGTAGATGCCTTCCTCGCCGAGTGCAGGCAGCACCGAATCAAGGAACACCCGTGCATGGTGGATAGCGATCTGCTGGGTCTTCTCGCCAATGAGGCGCAGTTGCTCGCGCGGCGTCAGACCGTCGGAGGAGCGGACCGACAACCCCATCTCGTCGCGGCGCTTGAGCCCGGCGACCCGAACCATGTAGAACTCATCGAGGTTGGACGCGAAAATCGCAAGGAACTTGGCTCGCTCCAACAATGGCAGTGAGTTATCGGCGGCCAGCGCGAGCACCCGTGCATTGAAGTCCAGCCAGCTCAGTTCGCGGTTGAGGTAGCGATCGTCCGGCAGCAGGTCGCTGATCGTGTCGGCGGTCGCGGCGGGAGGTGCTGCCAGGGCGGAGTCTTCTGAAACCCAGGCGTTCTCGTCGGTACGCACCTCAGCTTCGATATCGGTCACTCTGCGATCATTGCCTATCGCCCGGCGGTGCTGCCAGCACTCGGCGGACATCCATTTGCTGTTGGTCTGACGTTCATCGTACGGACGCTCGGGCAGGCCCGCTAACGGTGCGCTAGCGGCGTCCGAAGGCGCGCGCGGTCGCCGGACCCACCCCGAGCCGACGGGCGGCAGTCAGGTCGGCGGGTGTGTCGACGTCGCATCGCAGGCCAGGCCATGCGCCGGTCAGCTCGATAGCGCCCGAACGGCGGTGCCGCGCGGAGGAATCCGGCCCGAACCGCGGGTCGAGCGTGGTTCCGAAGGCACACAGTACGGCCGTTCCGGTGCCCAGCCGGTCCGCGACGAAACTGCGTTGATGCTGGCGCGCGGCCGAGATCGCCTCGGCAAGCTCCTGCGTTTGCAGCGCAGGTAAATCGCCTTGCAGCACAACGATATTGGCGGACGAATCGGCGACCACGCGTTCGGCGGCGATGATGGCGTTGTTCAGCGGGTCGGGATCGCCTTCCGGCGTTGGGTCGGCGAGGACGTCGGCTCCGAGTTCTGCCGCTGCGGCCGCCGCGACTTCGTCGGGTGTAATGACGGTGATCGAGCGCAATGAACTCACTCGTGCCGCCGCGGTCAGGGTATCCACCAGCATGGCGAGCACCACATTCTCGCGGGTCTGTGCCGAGAACACTGGGGCCAGCCTGGTCTTGGCGGCGGCCAACCGCTTTACGGCGATGATTAAACCGACATCACCCCGGGTGCCGCTCATGCTCACGAGCGTCACACTAGCGCGATGGTGGCAACCGAGCGCCAAGCTGGCGTGACGATAGCCGGTTGCTGAACTAGGGTGTAGCGGCTGCAGATGCCGCAACAGACGACATGTGAGACGGATAGGAGCGGTGGATGGCCAGCACGGGAACCGTGGCGGTGATGGGGGCCGGTGCATGGGGTACTGCCCTGGCCAAGGTGCTCGCCGAGGCGGGCGGACCGGAATCAGAGGTCACGTTGTGGGCGCGGCGGCCGGACGTCGCCAACCAAATCAACACCACCCGATACAACCCCGACTATCTACCCGGTGCGTTGTTGCCACCCGGTATCCGTGCCACCGCGGATGCGGCTGAGGCGCTGCACGGCGCGTCGACGGTGTTGCTGGGAGTGCCGGCGCAGACGATGCGTAGCAATCTCGAGCGGTGGGCGCCACTGTTGCCTGAGGGTGCGACGTTGGTCAGCCTGGCCAAGGGCATCGAACTCGGGACGCTAATGCGGATGAGCCAGGTGATCATTGCGGTGACGGGATGCGACCCCGCACAGGTTGCGGTGATTTCGGGGCCCAACCTGGCCAGTGAGATCGCCGAGTGCCAGCCCGCAGCCACCGTCGTCGCGTGCAGCGACTCCGGTCGGGCCGTCTCCTTGCAGCGGGCCCTGAACAGCGGCTACTTCCGCCCCTACACCAACGCCGATGTCATCGGCACCGAAATCGGCGGGGCCTGCAAGAACGTCATCGCACTTGCCTGCGGGATGGCGGTCGGTGTGGGCCTCGGCGAAAACACCGCGGCGGCCATCATCACCCGCGGCCTCGCGGAGATCATGCGGCTGGGGCTCGCGCTCGGCGCCAAAGGTGCAACGCTGGCCGGCCTGGCAGGGGTGGGCGATCTGGTGGCCACCTGCACCTCACCGCATTCGCGTAACCGGTCGTTGGGTGAACGTCTGGGCCGGGGCGAGCCCATGGAATCGGCGATACATGGTCAGGACGGTCACGTCGTTGAGGGGGTGACGTCGTGCGAGCCCGTGCTTGCGTTGGCGTCCAGCTACGACGTCGAAATGCCACTCACCGACGCCGTACATCGGGTCTGCTACAAGGGACTGTCGGTGAACGAGGCGATAGCCCTGTTATTGGGGCGCAGCACCAAGCCCGAGTGATCCGAGGCGCGGGTGCCCCACCGGGTAGCCTCTTTTAACTGTGAATGCCAGCGACCGCCGTGGCGAGCGTATCCGAGTTGCCGTCGTGTTCGGCGGGCGCAGCAATGAGCACGCCATCTCGTGTGTGTCCGCGAGCAGCATTCTGCGCAATCTGGACTCGCAGCGGTTCGAGGTAATCGCCATCGGTATCACCCCGGAAGGTTCGTGGGTGCTCACCGACGGCGACCCCGATGCACTGGCGATCACCAACCGGCAACTGCCGGCCGTGAGTTCCGAATCGGGCACCGAGTTGGCCCTTCCTTTCTCCATGCCGGTCTCCATGCCGGCCGATCCGGCGCGGGGCGGTCAAGTGGTGCCGCTACCGCCCGGCGCCGGTGAGGTGCTGGGCTCGGTCGACGTGGTGTTCCCGGTGCTGCACGGTCCGTATGGCGAGGACGGAACGATCCAGGGACTGCTTGAACTTGCCGGCGTGCCCTACGTCGGCGCCGGCGTGCTGGCCAGTGCCACGGGGATGGATAAGGAATTCACCAAGAAGCTGTTGGTGGCCGACGGACTTCCGGTTGGCGCGTATGCGGTGTTGCGCCCGTCGCGGCCGACGCTGCACCGCGATGAATGCGAGCGCCTGGGTTTGCCGGTTTTCGTCAAACCCGCACGGGGTGGATCGTCGATCGGCGTCAGCCGGGTGACGAGCTGGGATCAGCTGCCGGCCGCGGTAGCGCTGGCCCGCCGACATGATCCGAAGGTGATCATCGAGGCGGCGATCAACGGTCGCGAGCTGGAATGCGGTGTGCTCGAAAAGCCTGACGGCACAGTGGAAGCCAGTACGTTGGGCGAGATCCGGGTGGCCGGCGTGCGCGGCCGCGAGGACGCCTTCTACGACTTTGCGACGAAATACCTCGACGATGCAGCCGAGTTGGACGTGCCGGCCAAGGTCGACGACGACGTCGCCGACGCGGTGCGGCACTTGGCCATCCGAGCGTTCGCGGCCATCGACTGCCAGGGCCTGGCTCGGGTGGACTTTTTCCTCACCGACGACGGCCCGGTGATCAACGAGATCAACACCATGCCGGGTTTCACGACCATCTCGATGTACCCGCGAATGTGGGCGGCCAGCGGCGTGGACTACCCCACCCTGCTGGCGACGATGGTGGACACGGCACTGGCCCGCGGCGTCGGCCTGCGCTAGCCCGATGGTGCCGACCCGCCGCGCCCGGCGCTAGCGCCGCGCTTGCGGTCGTCACACGCCTGATGGTGCCGACCCGCCGCGCCCGGCGCAAACGCCGCGCTTGCGGTCGTCACTAGGGGGCGGGCGCTGGATCGATCGGCACCGCAGCGATGGTGCGGTCGATCACCTCAGACAGCTGCTGAATCGGGGTGGGCCCCGAGCCAGCGGGCAAAGTTAGAGCCACATATACCGGGCGGTCAACGGTATACCAGGTGGACCGGGCTTCGCCGGCGGATTGCGCGGCCACCTCGAACCATTGCACTCGGTCAACGACCTGGATGGGGGAACCCACGACGAATTCGGCCGGGCGCTCGAGTCCGCAGCGCATGATCACCGGCTCGCTGTTGGGCGTGGCGCGCCAGGCCGACGCGCCTTGGGGTGCGGGCTGGGCGATAGGTGCGCGCCGATAGTCCCCGAGTTGCTGCGGCAACGCCGCCACCAGTGCCTGGCACGGGGGAGCGGTCGCCTGCGGGGCGGGTGCGGCGGGCAGGGCTATCGGTTGCTCTGGCGCGTGGCGGGTGGCCGCGAGGGCCAGGATTACCCCGATCGATGCCACGGCCAGCGCCACCGCGGCAATGATCAGGGCGCGTGGTGGCATGCCCAAATCGCGCTCTGCGTCGGGCACCGGGCTGGCAACCTCCAATCTCGTAAACTGACGCGGCGGGCAGGGACCCAACTTACCGCAGGTCGGGCGAGGTGTAGGTGGCGTGAGCGAAGACGGATCCGGGCAGTCTCCGACGCTCGAGCAGGTCGGCGAATTCGCCGTCATCGAGCGGTTGATACGGGGGCGACGGCAGCCCGCCGCGGTCGCGATTGGGCCCGGCGACGATGCGGCGGTGGTATCCGCCGGCGACGGTCGAACCGTGGTATCGACCGACATGTTGGTGCAGGATCGGCATTTTCGGCTGGACTGGTCGACACCTCACGACGTCGGCCGCAAGGCAATCGCCCAGAACGCGGCCGACATCGAGGCGATGGGCGCGCGGCCCATCGCGTTCGTGGTGGGTTTCGGCGGACCCGGCGATACACCGACGGTCCAGCTGGCGAGACTCGTCGACGGAATGTGGGACGAGGCAGAGCGAATCGGCGCCGGCATCGTCGGCGGCGATCTGGTCAGGTGTCCGCAGTGGGTGGTGTCGGTGACCGTGCTCGGTGACCTTGGCGGACGGGCGCCAGTGTTGCGTTCGTGCGCCAGAGCCGGCTCGGTGGTTGCCGTCGCCGGCGAACTGGGCCGTTCTGCAGCAGGATATACGCTGTGGCACAACGAGATTGAGGGATTCGACGAGTTGCGGCGGCGCCACGTGACGCCGGAGCCGCCCTATGGCCAGGGTGCGGCTGCCGCGGCCGCCGGGGCCCAGGCGATGATCGACGTCTCCGACGGCCTGATCGCCGACCTGGGGCATGTCGCCACGGCATCCGGGGTAGGTATCGATGTGTCCACCGAGTCCTTGGCCGCGGACCACGGCGCGCTCACCGCCGCCGCTGCCGCCGCCGGCGTCGATCCGTGGCCGTGGGTGCTGAGCGGGGGCGAAGACCACGCCCTGGTGGCCTGTTTCGCCGGACCGGCACCGACGGGATGGCGCGTGATCGGTCGGGTGCTCGACGGGCCGGCCCGGGTGCTGGTCGACGGCGAGGAGTGGGGCGGGTATGCGGGTTGGGAATCTTTCAGCCCGTGACTTATAGCCCGAGCGTGCGCAGAGTGCCAGTACGTGCGGCGTGTCGCTGCACAAACACGCACGTTCGCGGGCAAAAAAGTAGGGTGGCGCGGTGACCGTCTACGCGATCGCCCAGTTGAAATTCACCGACCGGGCTTCCTACGACCGCTATCAGGCCAAGTTTATGGAGGTCTTCCGTCGTCATCCGGGAACGCTGCTGGCGGCCGACGAGTCGCCGCAGGTGGTGGAAGGGGAGTGGGACCGCGAGAAGGTGGTGCTGATGTCCTTTCCCGACGAGGACGCATTCCACGGCTGGGCGCAATCACCTGAGTACCAGGATATTTCGAAGGACCGCCGCGCGGGAGCCGATACCGTGGTGCTGCTGGCGGAGGGGCTGCAGTGACCGCGCGCCCATTGCACGAACTAGTCGAGCGGGGGTGGGCGGCCGCGCTGGAGCCGGTGACCGACCAGGTGGCCCGGATGGGGCAGTTCCTGCGCTCGGAGATCGCGGCCGGCCGCAGGTACCTTCCCGCCGGGCCGAACGTGTTGCGCGCCTTCACTTTCCCGTTCGACGAGGTGCGCGTCCTGATCGTGGGACAAGACCCGTACCCAACACCCGGACATGCGGTGGGGCTGAGCTTCTCGGTGGCGCCTGATGTCCGTCCGCTACCACGCAGCCTGGCCAACATCTTCGACGAGTACACCGCCGACCTGGGCCATCCGTTACCCTCGTCCGGGGATCTGACGCCGTGGGCCCAGCGCGGAGTGCTCCTGCTGAACAGGGTGCTCACGGTGCGCCCCAGTAACCCGGCGTCGCATCGAGGCAAGGGCTGGGAAGCCGTCACCGAGTGCGCGATTCGTGCACTGGCCGCCCGCTCCAAGCCTTTGGTGGCGATCCTGTGGGGCCGTGACGCGTCGACGCTCAAGCCGATGTTGGCAGATGGCAATTGTGTCGCGATCGAGTCGCCGCACCCCTCGCCACTGTCGGCGTCTCGCGGGTTTTTCGGCTCTCGGCCGTTCAGCCGCGCCAATGAGCTCCTCGCCGGGTTGGGCACTGACCCGATCGATTGGAGGTTGCCATGACCGAGATGACGGCGTTACGTGCGCACCACCGGGGCGGCCCGGAGGTGCTCATCGTCGAACGCGCGCCTATGCCTGTGCCTGCCGCCGGCGACGTCTTGGTGGAGGTACATGCCGCAGCGATCACCTTCGACGAATTATCGTGGGAGGAAACCTGGACCCGCGACGGTGCCAGTCGGACTCCGACCATCGTGTCGCACGAAGTGTCCGGTGTCGTTGCCGATGTCGCCTCGGGTATAACGGATTTCCAGGTTGGCGACGAGGTCTACGGACTGATCGGATTTGAGCGCGACGGCGCGGCAGCCGATTTCGTCGCGGTGCCAGCAGCCGACCTTGCCGCCAAGCCGTCCACGGTTACGCACACGGTTGCCGCGGCGTTGCCCTTGGCCGGGCTGACGGCGTTGCAGGCCCTAGTGGATCACGCCGCCGTGCGGCCGGGGGAAGCGGTACTGGTGCACGGCGGCGCTGGTGGAGTCGGTGGACTGACGGTCCAACTGGCCGCCATCCGTGGTGCCGACGTCACCGCGACCGTGCGCAGCGATGCCGTCGATCTGGTCCGGGGCTTCGGCGCCCAACGCGTAATCGATGTACGCGCGGAAGCGTTTGAGGACGCCGGAGCCACCTTTGATGTTGTGGTCGACACCGTCGGCGGCGACACGCTCGACCGATCGTTTGCCGTGCTGCGCCCGGGCGGACGGCTAGTAACGCTGTCGGCGCCGCCGCCGGCTGGCAAGGCTGACGAATATGGCATCAGCGCAACGTTTTTCATCGTTACCCCCGATCGGGGCCAACTCACCGAACTCGCCTCGATGGTCGACAGTGGCCGGCTGCACGTGGAAATCGCGGCGACCTTTCCCCTTGACCGTGGCCGGGAGGCATTTGAAAGCGGCCGGCGCCCGGGACACCGCGCCGGTAAGACGGTCATCGTGGTTCGGGAGTAGTAGAGGCTGACACCATGCAACGTAGGTACGACCTGGACGAAACCATCCGGCAACGGCGCTCGACGCGCATGTTCCTACCCGACCCGGTGCCACGGCACCTGGTCGAGGAGTCACTCGAGCTGGCCAGGTGCGCACCGTCCAATTCCAACGTGCAGCCGTGGCATGTTGTCGTCACGTCGGGGCCGGCCCGGGATCGACTGGTTGCGGCCATGCTGGAGAAGGCCCGTTCGGAACCGCCGAACGTTCCGGAACTGCCGGCCGCGTTCGCTCACCTGCGACGGGAGTTGGGGGCGCAGGTATACGGCTCGATGGGCATCGCCCGCGATGACGCCCAGGCTCGGCGCATCGCGGTGCTACGCAACTGGGAATTCTTCCGGGCCCCGTTGGGGGCCGTCGTATCGATGCACCAGGACTTCGGTCTGGTCGACAGCATGGGTGTCGGCATGTTCTTACAGACGCTGTTGCTGGCTCTGACCGCGCGCGGGCTTGGCACCTGCGTTCAGGTTTCGATCGCCGGTTATCCAGACATTGTCCGCAAGCATCTAGGCATCGCGGCTGACATGACCATCCTGTGTGGCCTGGCGATCGGCTACCCGGATCCGGAGTTCCCTGCCAACTCGCTGCGTATCGGGCGCGACAGCATGGACAAGCATGTGGTGTTTCTGGACCAGTGAAGCCTCGATGAGTAGAACATCATTGGGTGATCATCGGCAGCAGGTAGGTGCGCACGTACGCGCGGGTGTCGTCAATGGTGGCGAGGTTGATGCTGGTGTGTGGGGTGACGATGAACGAAAGCGTGAGCCGAGCGTGCAGCTCCGCGACGGTGCGCAGGTGGCGCTCCTGCTCAGGTGTGGTGGGGTTCGCGCCGTAGAGATCCGTGCGCAATTGGGACGCTGACTGGTCGGTGGCGAAATCAAGGATGGCGCCGGCGTCGATGGTCAGGCTGGGCAGGATCGTCTCGGGTTCGGTGCGAAGTAGCTTTCGCAGCAGAGCGTGCTCCCGCAAGAAGGTCACGGTGAACACGGTGCCGTAGACCAGGCGGTCTTCCAGAGTGCTGCCCTGTGCACGGGCTTGCGCGCTGCCGTCGAGGTAGCGGCGTGCCTCCGCGAGAACGAGGGCGTCGATCAGAGCGGCCTTGGTAGGGAAACGGCGGTAGACCGTCGCGCGGCCCAGGCCGCTGCGGCGTGCGATGTCCTCCATGGTGGTGCGGCGGATTCCGACGAGTTCGGCCTGCTCAAGTGCGGCATCCAGGATCCGAGTGGTGACATCGTCGGGATTCTGCAGCTGAGCGAGGACAGCGGGATCCGGCGCGGTCAGGCGCCGTACAAACTCGGCCGTGCGGGTCGCGGTCACGTGGATGTTCCTTGCTTGCTTGCGTCGGTCACCGTATCGTGAAGCATACGAGACAATGATTGCATATCTGTCTCAGTTGTCTCGCAAATCCGGTCCTTTCTAGGGGGAGGGGAGCTGATATGGGCGTCGGACTGTGGGCTCGATGGCTGGCGATGCACGGCGCGCCGCGGGCGTTCATGCAGGTCCGAGCGCGACGGGGTGATCCGCTGGCCCGGCTGATCGTCGGTCAGGGGCGGGATGATTTCTGCCGGGATCCGTATCCACTTATGGAGGAAATCCGCGCGCGCGGATCATTGGTGCGCACACCGTTCACCTGGGTTAGTGTCGACCACGCCATTTGTCGAGAAGTATTGCGAGACAAACAGTTTGGTGTCACAGCTCCGGCGACGATGGACCTTCCGCGACCATTGCATGCGCTGATCAGCCGGACCGACCCCGGCGTGGCCAACCCGGTCGAACCGCCGGCCATGGTCATCGTCGACCCGCCGGATCACACCCGCTATCGGCAATTGGTGGCACAAAGCTTCACCCCACGCGCCATCGACCGACTCGACAGTCGGGTCACCGAAGTAACCCAGGACCTCATCGAAAAGCTGGCCCGCACACCACATCCCGATCTGATCGCTGATTTCGCCTCGCGATTGCCGGTCGCGATCATCGGCGAGATCCTCGACCTCCCCGCCGATACTCATCCGCGGATGCTGGAATGGGGGCACAGCGGCGCGCCGCTTTTGGACGTGGGGATTGGCTGGAAGACCTACCGCCGCGCGATCGACAGCCTGCGCGACGCCGATCACGATCTCCGGGAACGCTTCCATCAGCTGCGCGCCGGGACGGCTGGCGACACCCCGTTCAGCCGGCTGGCCGCCGACGGCACGTTGACCGACCGCGAGTTCACCGCCAACGCCGCGCTACTCGTCGGTGCCGGGTTCGAAACCACTGTCAACTTGATCGGCAATGGCATCGTTGTGCTCCTGCAACACCCTGAACAGCTGACCCAGCTACGCGAAGACCCGAATTTGTGGCCGACTGCCGTCGAGGAGATCTTGCGTTTCGACAGCCCAGTGCAGATGACCGCGCGAACCGCACAGTGCGATGTCGAGATCGCAGGACAGCGGGTCGGCGCCGGCGACATGCTTGTTCTGCTGCTCGGCGGCGCCAATCGCGACCCACACGTGTTCGCCGACCCCAGCCGCTTTGACATCACCCGCGCCAACGCGCGCGAGCATCTGGCCTTCGCGTCCGGCATCCATGCCTGCATCGGTGCCGCGCTGGCCCGCATCGAAGGAACCACCGCGCTGCGGGCCCTGTTCGAGTCCTTTCCCGATCTGCGGCTCACCGCGCCCCCACAGCGGCGGGGGTTGGCCAATCTACGCGGATTCACGCATATGCCAGCACAACTCGGCAGCAGACGGACCACGCCAGCCGGGCTGCCAGCTTGACCGGATCAACGCGGTGCGACGATGCCGTTGTCGTAGGCGTAGACGATCGCCGCGGCGCGGTCACGCAGGTCGAGCTTTCCGAAGATCCGGCCGATATGGCTCTTGACCGTGACGCCTGAGATACAGAGTTCGTCCGCGATCTCTTTGTTGGAAAGGCCTTTTCCGATAAGCGTGAGGACGTCGAGCTCTCGGGTGGTCAGCTCGGCGATGTCACCGCCCGGTTTTTCATCAGGAACTCGGCCTGCCTTGCGGTAGGTGCTGAGCACGCGTGAGGTGACCGCCGTGTCCAGATAGCTGTCTCCTCTCGCGACGGCCCGGACTGCGCGAATCAGCTCCTCGGCCGAAGAGTCCTTGAGCACGAAGCCGGCTGCGCCCGCCCGCAGAACCCCGGACAATAACTCGTCCTCGTTGAAGGTGGTCAGTGCGAGCACCGGCGGCGCTCCATCCTGCCCCCCAACCAATCTCCGCGTCGCCTCGATGCCGTCGACGCGTCGCATTCGCAGGTCCATCACGACGACGTCGGGTCGGTGCCGGGCCACGGCCGCTGGGACCTCGTCACCGTCGGCGCATTCGGCGACGATGTTGAAACCGTCCTTGCGGCGCAGGATTCGGCGCAGCCCGGAGCGCACCAGATCCTGGTCGTCCACGAGCAGCACGGCGATCTCGGGTGCGTTGTCGGTCACAGGGATCATGGCGTGCACCGCCATGGGCGCCAGCCGGTGTCGCTGTCATGCAGCGGTATTTCGGCGCACACCGACCACCCGTCGGGTGTCGGGCCGACATCGATGGCTCCGCCGAGGAGCTCGACCCGTTGGCGCATGCCGCGCAGACCGCGACCCTCCGGCGATTTGGCGGCGGCTACCGCGGCCGGTAATCGATTATTGACGGTAAGCCTTGCTAGGCGCGTTGAAATATCGAGCACCACAGTTGATTTGGAATCGGGAGCGTGTTTGGCGACGTTGGCCAGCGATTCCTGGGTGATGCGGTACAGCGCCAGGCCGACCGCTGCCGAGACGTGCTGGGTGCTTCCTTGGAGACGAAGTGCGACGGACAGGCCGGCCCGCTCGAAATCCTCGACGAGGACACTGATGTCGTCGATACCGGGTTCGGGCGCCCATTGCGCGGTCTTCGCTGGAGAACTGTCAAGGAGGCCCACGGTGCGACGGATGTCGGCCATCGCCTGCCGGCCGAGTTGCTCTGCCTGTTCGAGCGCCTCCACGGCGTCGTCGACGTCGCGATCCTGCTGCAGCACCCGCCGGGCTCCGGTCACATGCAGCAGCGTGACGGTAAGCGAGTGGGCGATGACGTCGTGCACTTCGCGCGCGATGCGCCGGCGCTCGTCGGCCGCCGCGTGCTCTGCCAGCGCCTCGTGGGCCAGGATTTGTTCGGCCAGCAGCCTGCGCTGGGTGTTCATGAGGTAGCCGATCAGCCAGCCGCCCGCGACGAAACCCAGGTACAGCGCCACCGGGTCGAGGCGGTCTAGCGCCGCCGCGGTGAGCAACAACGCGGTCGCCGACACGGCGGCCAGGAAGCCCCCGACGCCAGAGGTCAACGTCCCGACAACGCCGACCATCAGCACCAGCAATGCCGGGGCGAAATCGGCGTGAACGCGCGTTGACGTGGCGAACAGCATCACCGCGGTGGCCGCGGACCAGGTCGCCCACAGCAGCACGGGGCCGAACTTTATGTTGAAGAAATAAAACACCAGCGCCGGCGAGACGGTCATCGCGAACGCAACCAGGGTCACCGGAAGGTCGGCAGCGGGTCGCTGCAGTGTCGCGAGCAATCCGCCGAGTAGCAGCATGATGTCGGTGATGATCACAAACGACCACGTGATCCCGACGGGGATCAGTTCACCCCGTCGGCGTAGCTGTTCCCGCAGGTAGCACGCTGCGGCATCGAACATTTTTCAATCGTAGGACTGCACGGCGCCCGGTCACATCCTGCTGGGGTCGGCACCCGCCTCCGCCCGTGGTAGGAGACGAAGACCGAACCCTGGCACGACGCGCGGAAGTGGTGTGACTTCCTAACGTTCGACTCATGACATGGACACTTCTGCACGACCGCATGGCATTTATGGCCCAATTGATCCGAGCCGCCGAGACCGACCCAGAGGCAGCGCTGGCAGAGCTTTCCGAGCCTTCCGGGGCAGACAGAGCGTCCGAGGTGTCGCGGCTGTTCGGTGATGAGGAGGGATTATTGCTCTCGCTCCGGCAGCGCTGGCTGACGATGTTGGCCGCGAAGCTGGATCAGGCTGCCTACGAGGGCGTTACCGCCGAACAGGCCAGAGCCGACTTGGAGACCGCGCAGCCCGGCCTGCATGCGCTGCTGGAGATTGCGGCCCGACGATCGCTGCGAGTGCGGGCGCTGTCTCGCGGCGAGCGGCAGGCGATGGACCTGTTCGACGGATCGACGAGTGATCGCCAGACCGTTGCATGAAGGCCGATCCGCGATCCTGATCGTCGGCCTCTGGGTTGTAGCGGCAGCCGTGGGCAACTTGGTTGTGCCGCAACTGGAGCGGGTCGTCGACTCGCACTCCAGATCTTTCATGCCTCACGACGCGCCGAGCTTGATCGCCGCCACCCACGCCGCGCAATTGTTTGCTCAGACGCCGAGCAACAATTTCGTTTACCTTGTGCTGGAACGAAACACCCCGCTAACGGCGCGCGACCGCCAATTCTACGACGCGCTGACGGCCGCGCTGCATGCCGATCGGCGCCACGTGTACTCGCTAACGGACCTGTGGTCACAACCCGAGACCGCCGCAGGCGCGCAAAGTTCCGACGGGTGCGCCGTCACCATGATGGTCCGGCTCGCCGGAATGCTCGGCACGTCGCAGGCGCGCGATTCGGTAAACTCCTTGCGCGACACCGTCACCGGACTGTCACCCCCGGACGGCCTGGCGGTCCACGTCACGGGTCCGGGAGCCACGATCGTGGACGAATTCGCCGCGATCGATCGGCAGATGCTCGGGATCACTGCTGCCACAGTCGTTCTCATTTTGTTCTTGTTGCTCGTGGTGTACCGGTCACCAATCGCTGCGGCGATCCCGCTGGCATCGGTCGGTCTCGGCCTGGTCGTGGCTCGGTCCGTCGTTGCCGCGCTTGGACAGTTCGATGCTGTTGAGGTGTCGCTGTTCTCGGTGGCGCTCATGGCGGCCATGACGCTGGGCGCGGGCACCGACTATGGGATCTTTCTCATCGGCCGCTATCACGAAGGCCGGCGCCGGGGCGTGGCGCCGACCCGGGCGCTGAGCGAGGCTTACCGCGCCGTAGCGCCGGTTGTGGTCGGATCGGCATTGACGGTGTCGGTGGCGCTTGCATCCCTGGGCTTCGCCGAGGTGGGCATGTTCCGTAGTACCGGGATACCTTGCGCCATAGCGATTCTCGTGACAATGACGGCGGCGCTGACGCTGACGCCTGCACTGATGGGTCTTTCGGTGCGACGTGGATTTCTCGAACCGCGACCGTCGACGACGGCGCGATCCTGGCGTCGCGTCGGCGCCACGGTGGCACGCTGGCCTGGGCCGATTCTGGTGACCGCGGGCGCGACCACCCTAATTGCGGCGTTGCCACTGGCGGACATGCGGGTCGGCTGGAACGAACCCGCAGCCACGCCGTCGAACACCGACTCCAGCCGCGGCTACGTCGCCGCCGACAGGCACTTTGCGGCCAATAGGTTGCTACCCGATGTCGTAACAATCCAGGCCGACCACGACCTGCGCAATCCAGCGGGACTGATCGCCATCGAACGAATCACCAGCCAGGTCATGGCAATACCGGGTGTGCGGACGGTACAGTCCGCGAGTCGTCCCGACGGCCGGGTTCCCGATGAGGCGACGTTGAGCTATCAGGGCGGCGTGGTTGGCCGTCAATTGGGCGAAGCGATCGATTCGCTGACCCAGCGACTCGGCCGGATTGCGGAACTGGACGCCGCGTTGGCACAGACGCAATCGGCGGTGCACCGACTCGGCTCCGGATTACAAGGCGGCAGCGTGGGAATCGCCGAGATGTCCGCGGCCGCGACCGACATGCGATCCGGTCTGGATGGTGTACAACGCACTGTCACAACGGTTTCGAGCTACCTTGACCCATTACGGGACTTCGTTGCGCGAACCCCGGACTGTGCCGCGAATCCGCTCTGCTCACCGGTCGAGCGACTGCTGGAACCCGTTGACGGTCTGATGCGGACCACGACGCAACTCGGTGACGGCGCCGCGAAGCTCAGCGGCGGGTCGGCAACGGCCTCTCACGCGATGGCGGGGCTACCGCAGGCCGTGTCGTCGATGAATGACGCACTGGCGCAAGCACGTTCGGCCACCCACGAGTTGCAGGGGCTGGTCCAAACGATTGGGCCTGCGCTGCGTCAGCTGACCGATTATCTCGCCGAGATCGATGCGCAATTCCGAGGCAGCGCCGCGGCGGGTTTCTACATGCCGCAGCGAGCGTTGTCCGATCCGCGGTACCTTGCCGTTCTGCGCAACCTGGTTTCCGCGGACGGTCACGCAACCTATCTGCTGGTCTATGGCGACGATGAGGAGTGGGGGAGCGCCGGCGCCCAACGGGCCGAGCAGGTGCGCGTCGCGGTCAGGGAAGCAACGAAAGAGGGCGCCCTGATGCCAACGGGGGTCGATCTGGCCGGTGTCGGGCCCGCGACGGCCGACCTGCAACGGTCCGTCACCCGCGACACCGCATTGCTCGTGGCTGCCGGGCTGGTCCTGATCTTCCTGATTGTCGCGGCGATGTTGCGCAGCCCGATCGCTGGACTGGTGGTGGTTGGGACCGTCGTCGCGTCCTTCGCATCGGCGCTCGGCGTCAGTGTGCTGATCTGGCAGTACCTGCTTCATCAGGACCTGCACTGGGCCGTTGCACCGATCGCGTTCATGGCACTGATCGCCGTCGGCTCGGACTACAACCTACTGCTGGCGCTGCGGATCAAGCAGGAGGCTTTTTCGGGGGCGCGTACTGGTCTCAAAACGGGCATCATCCGGGCGTTTGGCGGCACCGGGGGCGTGGTGACGACGGCGGGCATCGTCTTCGGGCTCACCATGTTGGCGCTGCTGGGCAGCAGCGTGCTCAGCATCGCCCAGGTCGGCACCACCATCGCGGTCGGATTGCTGGTGGACACCCTCGTCGTGCGTGCCCTCGTCGTGCCGTCCATGGTTGCGCTGTTGGGCCGGTGGTTTTGGTGGCCAGCTGGCCTGCCCACGAGGCCAGTGGTGCGGGCGAAAGCGGAGCCGAGCGATTCGAGAGTGGCGCTCAGCGTTCGCCGAAACTGAAATTACGTACACCCAAAGCGGCGTGTCTTGTACGTAGCTGCAGTGTCGCGGTACAGCTAAAGCTAGCCGCGGGTGACCTTGCCGGCCTTGATGCAGGACGTGCAGACGTTGAGGCGCTTCTTGTTGCCGCCCGGACGTGCCGCGGCGTGCACGGTCTGGACGTTAGGGTCCCACCGGCGGCTGGTGCGGCGGTGGGAGTGCGACACCGACTTGCCGAAGCCGGGGCCCTTCCCGCAGATATCGCACACAGCGGCCATTGTTCAAGCTCCTCGAGTCTCTTGCCGGACGACAGCCCAGGATAGCTGCTGTCGTCGGTAAGCACCAAAACGATGCACCGGTGGCGCTGGCCAGCGCTGTCAGCGCGTCTGGCTAGGCTCTGGACTGACCAAGCGCCGGCTGGAGCCCGGCTAGAGCCAGGTCAGAGGAGCTAGAGGAGGTGGGGTCAGGTTGGGCACCTCGGATCGACTGCTGGACGCCTCGGCGCTGCGGGACTGGGCGCACGCAAGCGTCAGCGACCTGATTACCCACATCGACGAGATCAACCGCCTGAACGTGTTTCCCGTCGCCGATTCCGACACCGGCGCAAACATGCTGTTCACCATGCGTTCCGCGGTGGCCGAGGCCGATGCTGGCGGTTCGGGGACCGGCGGGGACGTCGCCCGGGTCGCGGCCGCGCTGTCCGCCGGCGCGTTGAATGGAGCACGCGGCAACTCCGGGGTGATCCTGTCCCAGATCCTGCGCGGCATCGCCGACGTGACCGCGAGTGCCGCCGCCGACTGCGGGGGGGTACTAACCGCGGTCGACGCTGACGTCCTCGGCGCCGCACTGTGGCGTGGCGTCGAGTTGGTCATCGCCTCGATGGGGGGCCAGGAGGTCCCCGGAACCATCGTCACCGTGCTGCGCGCCGCCGCCGGTGCCGTCGAACAGTGCGCCAACGGCGGCGAGGATTTGGCGCGGGCGGTCACCGCCGCCGGTGACGCGGCGGTCGTCGCGCTGGAGAAGACCCCCGAGCAGCTCGATGTGCTTGCCGAGGCGGGTGCGGTTGACGCCGGAGGGCGGGGCCTGCTGGTCATGCTGGACGCGTTGCGTGTCACGATCACCGGACACGTGCCCGCCCGGTCCGTGTACGAGCCGTCGCCGCGCCCGCAGCCGGACGACGCGACAACACACGTTCCGTTGCGAAGTCGCGTGCCGCACTTCGAGGTGATGTACCTGCTCGCCGGCTGCGATGCCGCGGCTGCGGACGCGCTGCGAAATCGGCTCGAGCAATTGGGCGAATCGGTGGCGATTGCGGCAGCTTTGTCCGATAGCTACTCGGTGCACGTCCACACCGACGACGCCGGTGCCGCCATCGAGGCAGGGCTGGTAGCGGGACGACTCAGCCGGATCGTGGTCTCGGGGCTGAGTTCGGGCGCCACCGGACTGCCGGCGGGCAGCTGGACGCGGGAACGCGCCGTGCTGGCCGTCGTCGATGGCGATGGTGCGGCCGACTTGTTCTCGGGGGAGGGCGCCAGCGTACTGCGACGAGGGCCGCAGGCCGCAGACACCGGCACAGCACCCGGCGCTGATATCAGCGCCCACCAGCTGGTGCGGGCCGTGGTAGACACCGGCGCCGCGCAAGTAATGGTGCTGCCCAACGGGTATGTGGCCGCCGAGGAGCTGGTCGCGGGTTGCACAGCGGCCATCGGCTGGGGTGTCGACGTGGTGCCCGTGCCGACCGCGTCGATGGTGCAGGGGTTGGCCGCGCTGGCGGTGCATGACCCGGGCCGCCAGGCCGTCGACGATGGCTACACCATGGCCCGCGCCGCCGGCGCCGCCCGGCACGGATCGGTACGCATCGCCACGCAAAGGGCGTTGACCTGGGCCGGCACCTGTGAGGCGGGCGATGGATTGGGCATCGCGGGCGACGAGGTGGTGATCGTCGCCGACGATGTCCCCGCGGCGGCAATCGGTCTGCTGGATCTGCTGTTGGCGTCGGGGGGCGACTTGGTGACGGTACTCGTCGGCGCCGGTCTGGAAGAAAATCCGGCCGACGACATAGCTGGCATCCTGGAAAGGCATGTGCACGACCATCATCCCGGCACCGAGCTGGTCACGTACCACACCGGACATCGGGGTGAAGCGTTGCTGATCGGAGTTGAGTAGCCCGTGCTGTCACTAGGCGATCGATTGGATTACACCGTCGGAGCCAAGGCCGCCAATCTCCTCGACGAGGAGTTCGGCATCCGGACGGTCGACGATCTGCTGCGGCACTATCCGCGCAGCTACACCGAAAGCGCGTCCCGCCTTGGCAGCGAGCGGCCGGAGCCGGGCGAGCACATCACTCTGATCGACACGATCACCTCAGCGGTGATGCAATCGGCGAAAAAGGACCCGTCGAAAAAGTTCCTGCGCGTCACCCTGGGCTCGCCACGTAACAAGGTGACCGCCACGTTCTTCAACCCGAGGTTCATCAGCAAGGGGCTGACCAAGGACACGAAAGTCATGTTGTCCGGGGAAGTCAGTTACTACAAGGGCGCGATGCAGCTCACGCACCCCGCGTTCCTCATCCTTGACTCGCCGGACGGCAAACACCACGGCACCAAGTCGATGAAAGCCATTGCCGACGTGTCCCAGGCGAACAGCAGCGAGGATTTGATATCGGCGTTCGAACGTCGCTTCTTCCCGATCTATCCGGCCAGCACGAAGATGCAGAGCTGGGACATCTTCAGGTGCGTGCGTCAGGTGCTCGATGTGCTTGACCCGGTGTCTGATCCGCTACCCGACGCGCTGCGCGCCGAGCACGGCCTGATCTCCGAGGACGAGGCGCTGCGTGCCATCCACCTGGCTGAGAGTGAATCCGAACGCGAGCGCGCCCGCGAACGACTGACGTTCGACGAGGCCGTGGGTCTGCAGTGGGCGTTGGTGGCGCGACGGCACGGTGAGCTGTCGGAATCGGGACCCCCCGCGCCGCGGCGGTCGGACGGTTTGGCCGCGGAACTGTTGGCGCGGTTGCCCTTTGAGCTGACCGCTGGTCAGCGCGAGGTGCTCGACGTGTTGTCCGACGGGCTCGCGGCGACCCGCCCGCTGAATCGCCTACTGCAAGGCGAAGTGGGCTCGGGCAAGACGATCGTTGCGGTGCTGGCGATGCTGCAGATGGTCGACGCGGGTTACCAGTGCGCGCTGCTGGCTCCGACGGAAGTCCTTGCCGCACAACATTTGCGATCGATCCGCGACGTCCTGGGGCCGTTGGCCATGGGCGGCCAGTTGGGCGGGGCCGAAAATGCCACCCGGGTGGCACTGCTCACCGGCTCGATGACTGCGGGGCAGAAAAAGCAAGTTCGCGCCGAGATCGCCGGCGGTCAGGTCGGCATCGTCATCGGCACGCACGCGCTGCTGCAGGAGGCCGTTGACTTTCACAACCTGGGCATGGTGGTGGTCGACGAGCAACACCGGTTTGGTGTCGAGCAGCGAGATCAATTGCGCGCCAAGGCCCCCGCCGGCATAACCCCGCACTTGCTGGTGATGACCGCGACGCCGATACCGCGCACCGTCGCGCTCACCGTCTACGGCGACCTGGAAACCTCGACGCTGCGCGAACTTCCACTCGGGCGCCAGCCGATCGCCACCAACGTCATCTTCGTCAAGGACAAGCCCGCCTGGCTTGACCGTGCCTGGCAGCGCATCATCGAAGAGGCCTCTGCCGGCCGTCAGGCCTATGTGGTGGCGCCTCGAATCGACGAGTCCGATGACGGGGACTCTCAAGAAGGCGGCCGCCCATCGGCGACGGCGGAAGGTCTGTTCGCCCGGTTGCGTTCCGCCGAACTCGCAGACTTGCGGCTCGCGCTCATGCACGGACGGCTGTCGGCCGACGACAAGGACACCGCCATGGCGGCCTTCCGGGCCGGTGAGGTCGACGTGCTGGTGTGTACCACGGTTATCGAGGTTGGCGTCGACGTCCCCAACGCCACGGTCATGCTGGTGATGGATGCCGACCGGTTCGGTATCAGTCAATTGCATCAGCTTCGTGGCCGCATCGGCCGCGGCGAGCATCCCAGCGTGTGTCTGCTGGCCAGTTGGGTGCCGCCGGATTCGCCGTCGGGTCAGCGACTGCGTGCCGTCGCCGGGACCATGGACGGGTTCGCCCTTGCCGACCTGGACCTCAAGGAGCGCAAGGAAGGAGATGTGCTGGGCCGCAACCAATCCGGCAAGGCGATCACGCTGCGGTTGCTGTCACTGGCCGAACACGAGGAGTACATCGTGGCCGCGCGGGACTTCTGCATCCAGGCCTACGAGAACCCCAACAATCCCGAATTAGCGCTGCTGGCAGCGCGATTCACCAACACCGACCGCATCGAGTACCTGGACAAATCATGACGCGCAGGACGCTGTTGTGGTTGGCGGCGGCCGCGGTGCTCGCGTTGGTGGTCGCCTATCAAACGCTGGGATCTTCGGCGACCCGGCACGCAGACGAGTTCGCCGCGCGCGCCGATGTCCCGACCGTGCAACCCGGTACCGATGTGCTCGCGGGCATTGCCGTGCTGCCCCAGCGGGCCCACCGCTACGACTACCGCAGGTCGGCTTTCGGTGACGCCTGGGACGACAACAACGACGCGCCGGGCGGGCATAACGGCTGCGACACCCGCGACGACATCCTCAACCGTGATCTCGTCGACAAGACTTATGTCTCGATCAAGCGCTGTCCGGCCGCGGTAGCCACCGGCACACTGCACGACCCCTACACCAACGCCGTCATCGCGTTCCAGCGAGGCGCCAAGATCGGCGAGTCGGTGCAGATCGACCACATCGTCCCACTGTCGTACGCATGGGACATGGGCGCCTATGGCTGGCCCGATCCCGAGCGGCTGCGGTTCGCCAACGATCCGGCCAACCTGCTGGCGGTGCAGGGACAGGCCAATCAGGACAAGGGCGATTCGCCGCCAGCTCAGTGGATGCCACCCAACAAGGCTTTCGCCTGTCAGTACGCGATGCAGTTCATCGCAGTGCTGCGCGGCTACGCACTGCCGGTGGATCAGCCGTCGTCCGACGTACTGCGTCAGGCCGCGGCCACCTGCCCGACGGGCTAGCCGGCGTAAGTCAGCGGATCCTCACGCACCCGGGTGCCGTCATTGAGTCGGTCGATTGCGTCCATGTGCTCGGCAGCCAATTCGAAATCGAACACGTCGAGGTTGCTGGCGATGCGTTCGGCTTTCGATGAGCGGAAGACGACCGCATTACCCAGTTGCAGGTTCCACCGAAGCAGGATCTGCGCGGGTGTTTTGCCGTATTCCGCGGCAGCCGATGCCACGGTTGGGTTGTTCATCAGCTTTCCGAGAACCAGCGGAGTGTAGGACTGCGTGACAACGTTGTGCTGGGCATTTGATTTGCGCATATCGGCCTGGTTGAGCAATGGGTGCAACTCGATCTGGTTGACCGTCGGCGTGACGAATGTGAGGTCGATGGTCGTCGAAATATGATCTTCGGTGAAGTTCGAGACGCCGATCGACCGGGCATGTCCGTTGCCGCGGGATTGGATCATGCCGCCCCACGCGTCCACATACTTGCCCACCGGCGGGGCGGGCCAGTGAATCAGGTAGAGGTCGACGTAGTCGAGGCCGAGTCGTTCCAAGCTGGCGGTGCACGCGTCCTGGGCACTGTTGAAACCGTGGTCGGCGGTGGCCAGCTTAGTGGTGACGAACAACTCCGCGCGAGGAATGCCGGAGGCCGCGATCGCGCGGCCTACGGCGGCTTCGTTGCCATAGACCGCAGCCGTGTCGATGAGCCGACAGCCGATTTCCAGCGCCGCCGAGACCGCACGTTCGGTCTCGTCATCCGACAATCCCGCGACGCCCATGCCAAGCACCGGCATCGTGTTCTCGTCATTGAGGGTTATCGAAGGTACGGCGGCGGCGCCCGACACGCCAGTCACGTCATCTCACCTGCCTGTGAAATTGAAGGTTCTCGGATTTGGACCAAGCCGTTTTCCGTCATCGCGCGAGGAGATCGACGCCATTTCGTTGGCACTGAGTTCGAAGTCGAACACGTCGAAGTTGCTCGCAATCCGTTCCGGGTTAGCCGACTTGGGGACCACGATATTACCGAGTTGGATATGTCACCTAATCAAACCCCTGGGCGGGTGTCCAGCCGCAACCGTCTGCGCCAACTTGGTCACCACGTACAGTTGGTCGCGGGGCACATCGGAATCGGCGACCGCTCGTCCGGTCTCCCGTTCGTTCGATCCGGAAGACACCGAGTCCAACAGCGGGGATCGCACCGCCGTCGCTCAGCGTCACAGAGGGTTTTCTAGGGAGCAGCCCATGACCAAGAGTCTGCCAGGCTCACCGGACCTCCACCTCGGGGCTGCGCACGCACCGATTCGGTGGACGAGCCGCATGCAGAACACCGTCACCAGCGTTGGCATCAAAGTCATCCCATGGATTCCAGCCCGGGCCAGGCGGGTGCTGACGGGCGGTCGTTCGGTGGTCATCGACGGCAACACTCTCGATCCAACGCTGCACTTGATGCTGTCGGGGCAGCGGACCTTCGGCATCGACGGCCTGGTCGTCGACGACGACGCAGCTGCGTCCCGGTCGTTGATGTTGCAGAGCATGCTGGACATGCCCGGTCCGCAGATTCACGTCGAGGTGAACGACATGGTGCTGCCCGGGCCGGACGGTGAGCTCCGGGCTCGGCACTACCGGCCGGTCGGCGATGTTGCCGCGCCGTTGCTGGTCTTCTACCACGGTGGCGGCTTTGCGCTCGGCGACCTGGACACCCATGACGCATTGTGCAGGCTGACCAGCCGCGACGCCGGGGTACACGTGCTATCGGTCGACTACCGCCTGGCTCCCGAACATCGCGCCCCAGCCGCCGTCGACGATGCTTACGCCGCCTTCCAGTGGGCGTACGAACATGCCGGTGAGCTCGGCGCGATCCCCGAACAGGTCGCCGTCGGCGGCGACAGTGCGGGCGGCAATCTGGCGGCCGTCGTGGCCCAATTGGCCCGCGATAGCGGCGGTCCCACCCCCGTGCTGCAGTGGTTGATCTACCCGCGGACCGACTTCACCGCACAAACCCGATCGCTGAGTCTGTTCGCCCGCGGCTTCTTGCTGACCAGACGAGACATTAATTGGTTCGAATCGCAATACCTGAGGGGTTCCGGCATCGCGCGGACCGATCCCCGGGTCTCCCCGGCGCTGACCGAGTCGTTGTCGGGGCTGGCTCCGGCACTGATCGCGGTCGCGGGGTTTGACCCGCTTCGCGACGAGGGCGCGGAGTACGCGATGGCGCTGCGAGCTGCGGGTACGGCGGTGGACCTGCGTCGTATGGGTTCGCTGACGCACGGCTTCGTCAATCTGTTTCAGCTCGGGGGCGGCTGCGCCACCGGAACCAGCGAGCTGATTTCGGCGCTGCGCGCGCACCTGAGCCGATGCAGCTAACGCCGCCGGTACGCTAGAGGCGCCGTCGCCCGACAAGCCGACACGTGAGGACTAGCGAACCTGTGGCCGATAAAAAGAAGCCCCCGCGGATCGACCTGAAATCGCCCGACGGCAAATTCGGCCGCCTGCTACAAATCGGCGGAACCGCGGTCATCGTGCTCTTTGCCGCCGCTCTGGTCTTCTACATCGTGACTTCGCACCACAAGAAGACGGACGGTGCCACCGGACCGGGCCATGCGGTACGGGTGACGTCGAGCAAGCTGGTCACCCAACCCGGTACCAGCAACCCCAAAGTGGTGATCGCGTTTTACGAGGATTTTCTGTGCCCAGCCTGCGGCAATTTCGAACGCGGCTTCGGGCCGACCGTGTCCAAGCTCATCGACATCGGCGCTATCGCCGCCGATTACACCATGGTCGCCATACTCAGCAGCCCACGGAACCAGGACTACTCGTCGCGGGCGGCGGCCGCGGCCTATTGCGTAGCCGATGAATCGCTCGAGGCGTTCCGCCGTTTCCACAGCGCGTTGTTCGACCCGAATATCCAACCCTCCGAAGTCGGCAAGACCTTTCCCGACAACGCGAAGCTGATCGAAATCGCCCGCGAATCCGGCGTCGTGGGCAAGGTGCCGGACTGCATCAATAGCGGGAAGTACATCGAGATGGTCGACGGGTTAGCGGCGGCTGCAAATGTGCGCGCGACCCCGACTATCAAGCTCAATGGCAACGACTACGAGTGGTCGACGCCGGAAGCGCTGGTTGCCAAGGTCAAAGAGATCGCCGGCAATGTGCCGGGCATTGACGCGATCACAGCGGGCGAGCCATCCTGACGATTGTGGTGTCAGCCGAACCTGCCGAGAGATCCGGCGACCTGAATCCGGCCGCGGCAGGTGACATCGAGGTACCGGCTCCCAGCGCATGGTGGGTGCTGATCGGGGGCGTGATCGGCTTGCTCGCCTCGATCGCGTTGACGGTGGAAAAGGTCAGGATTCTCCTCGATCCCCACTACGTGCCGACGTGCAACGTCAACCCGGTAGTGTCGTGCGGCTCGGTGATGATGACACCCCAGGCGTCGCTGCTGGGATTTCCCAATCCGCTGGTCGGCATCGCGGGTTTCACCGTGGTGGTGGTAACGGGTGTGTTGGCGGTGACGAAAGTTCCTCTGCCACAATGGTATTGGAGCGGGTTGACGTTCGGGATCCTGACCGGTGCGGTGTTCGTGCACTGGCTGATTTTCCAGAGCCTGTACCGCATCGGGGCCTTGTGTCCGTACTGCATGGTGGTCTGGGCGGTCACGATCACCCTGCTGGCCGTGGTGGCCTCCATCGCGTTTCGGCCGGTGCTCGAACGCCGGGAGAGCACCGTATTGCGGTTGACCTTCCAATGGCGATGGTCGATCGTCACGCTCTGGTTCACGGCGGTGCTCCTGATGATCATGGTCCGGTTCTGGAACTATTGGTCGACACTCGTCTGAGAGGGGCCAGTGGTGTTCTCCAAAGTCCTGGTGGCCAACCGCGGAGAGATCGCGATCCGGGCGTTCCGCGCCGCCTACGAACTTGGTGTGGGCACCGTAGCGGTGTATCCGTACGAGGACCGCAATTCGCTGCATCGAACCAAGGCCGACGAGTCTTACCAGATCGGTGAAATCGGGCATCCGGTGCGCGCATACTTGTCCATCGACGAGATCGTCGAGACGGCTCGCCGTGCCGGCGCTGACGCCATCTACCCCGGTTACGGCTTTTTGTCGGAGAACCCCGACCTGGCCGCGGCGTGTGCGGCCGCCGGCATCACGTTCGTCGGCCCCAGCGCCGAAGTGCTTGAGCTGACCGGGAATAAGGCCCGTGCGCTCGCCGCCGCACGGGAAGCTGGACTGCCCGTGCTGATGTCATCGGCACCATCTTCCTCGGTCGATGAGCTGCTGTCTTTCCTGGATCGGGAAGCAACCGCGATGCGGTTTCCGTTGTTCGTCAAGGCGGTTGCCGGCGGCGGCGGCCGCGGTATGCGCCGGGTCAACGACGTGGCCGTGCTGCCCGAAGCGATCGAAGCTGCTAGCCGGGAAGCCGAGTCGGCGTTCGGCGACCCGATGGTCTACCTCGAACAGGCGGTGCGCAACCCGCGCCATATCGAGGTGCAGATTCTCGCGGACACGAGCGGCAACGTCATACACCTCTACGAGCGCGACTGCAGCGTGCAGCGTCGCCATCAGAAGGTCATCGAACTTGCGCCGGCGCCGAACCTGTCAGTCGAGTTGCGAGACAAGATCTGTGCGGACGCGGTGGCGTTCGCCCGCCATATCGGATTTAGCTGCGCAGGCACCGTTGAGTTTTTGTTGGATGCCAGCGGCGACTACGTCTTCATTGAGATGAATCCGCGGATACAGGTGGAGCACACCGTGACCGAGGAGATCACCGACGTCGACCTGGTCTCCAGCCAGCTGCGGATCGCTGCCGGGGAGTCGCTCGACTACCTGGGGTTGGCGCAAGAAGCCGTCCGGCCACATGGTGCCGCGCTGCAGTGCAGGATCACCACTGAGGATCCGGCCAACGGTTTTCGGCCGGACACCGGCCGGATCAGTGCTTTGCGCACGCCAGGCGGGGCCGGCATCCGCTTGGACGGCAGCACCAACCTGGGCGCTGAGATTGGCGCGCACTTCGATTCCATGCTGGTCAAGCTGACCTGCCGGGGCCGTGACTTTGCGACCGCAGTGAGTCGCGCCCGCCGGGCGATGGCGGAGTTCCGCATTCGCGGGGTATCGACGAATATTCCCTTCCTGCAAGCGGTTCTGGATGACCCCGACTTCCAGGCCGGCCATATCAACACGTCGTTCATCGACGAGCGGCCGCAGCTGCTGACCTCGCGATCCTCTGCGGACCGCGGCACCAAGATCCTCAACTACCTGGCCGATGTCACCGTCAACAAGCCGCACGGCACCCGCCCGTCAAAGGTGTACCCGCACGACAAGTTGCCCGATATCGACCTGGAAGCGCCACCGCCCGCCGGATCAAAGCAACGGTTGGCCGAGCTGGGGCCGGAGGGTTTCGCGCGCTGGCTCAAGGAGTCGGCGGCAGTGCGTGTTACCGACACGACGTTTCGCGACGCGCACCAGTCGCTGCTCGCGACTCGGGTGCGCACCAGCGGATTGAGTTATGTGGCACCCTATCTCGCCCGGATGATGCCGCAGCTGCTATCCGTGGAGTGCTGGGGTGGTGCGACATACGATGTGGCGCTGCGTTTCCTCAAAGAGGATCCCTGGGAGCGCCTGGCGACACTGCGCGAAGCGATCCCCAATATCTGCCTGCAAATGCTGCTGCGGGGCCGTAACACGGTCGGGTACACGCCATACCCGGAGTTGGTTACGTCGGGATTCGTCGCGGAGGCAACGGCTACCGGCGTCGACATCTTCCGGATCTTCGACGCGCTCAACAACCTGGATTCGATGCGCCCGGCCATCGACGCGGTGCGCGAAACGGGTTCTGCGGTAGCCGAAGTCGCGATGTGCTACACCGGGGATCTGTGCGACCCGGGTGAGCGGTTGTACACGCTGGACTATTACCTGAAGTTGGCCGAGCAGATCGTCGCGGCCGGCGCACACGTGCTGGCGATCAAGGACATGGCGGGATTGTTGCGAGCGCCCGCGGCGCGGCGGTTGGGCACCGCGCCGCGCAGTCGCTTCGACCCGCCCCTGCACGTGCACACCCACGACACACCCGGCGGCCAGCTGGCCAGCTATATGGCCGCCTGGCACGCCGGAGCTGACGCCGTCGACGGTGCCGCCGCGCCGCTGGCGGGAACCACGAGCCAGCCCGCGCTGAGCTCGATCGTGGCCGCGGCCGCGAACACCGAGTACGATACCGGCCTGTCGCTCGCGGCGGTATGCGCGCTGGAGCCCTACTGGGAGGCGCTGCGAAAAGTGTACGCGCCCTTTGAATCCGGCCTTCCCGGGCCTACGGGTCGGGTCTATCGCCATGAGATTCCGGGTGGGCAATTGTCGAATCTGCGCCAGCAGGCGATTGCGCTGGGGCTGGGGGATCGCTTCGAAGACGTAGAGGAGGCGTATGCCGATGCCGACCGGGTACTGGGCCGGCTGATCAAGGTCACCCCGTCGTCGAAGGTGGTCGGCGATCTGGCCCTGGCGCTCGTCGGTGCCGGGATCAGCGCCGACGAATTCGCCTCCGAGCCAGCACGATTCGATATCCCCGAATCGGTGCTGGGGTTCCTGCGGGGCGAGCTGGGTGACCCGGCCGGCGGATGGCCCGAACCGCTGCGCACAGCGGCGCTGGCCGGTCGCGGGCCGGCGCGGTCCGTGCAGCAGCTGACCGCGGAGGACGAGGCCGCCCTAGCGCTGACCGGTCCCAAGCGGCAGGCCACCCTGAATCGTTTGCTATTCCCTGGTCCGACAACGGAATTCGAGGAGCATCGGGAAATCTACGGCGACACGTCGCAATTGTCGGCCAACCAGTTCTTCTTCGGGTTGAGGCAAGGCGAGGAGCACCGGGTGAAGCTGGAGCGCGGCGTGGAGCTGCTGATCGGGCTGGAGGCCATCTCCGAACCCGATGAACGCGGCATGCGAACCGTGATGTGCATCATCAATGGACAGTTGCGGCCGGTGCTGGTGCGCGATCGCAGCATTGCCAGTGCGGTTCCGACGGCCGAGAAAGCTGACCGAGGCGATTCCGGACACATCGCGGCACCGTTCGCCGGGGTCGTCACCGTGGCCGTATCCGTCGGCGACAAGGTAAGCGCCGGCCAGAGCATCGCCACCATCGAGGCAATGAAGATGGAAGCCCCGATCACCGCTCCCAACGACGGCACCGTGGAGCGGGTGGCGGTGTCGAGCACCGCCCAGGTGGAAGGCGGCGACCTGCTGGTGGTGGTGAGCTGACGCGCCGGCGACGATGCAGAGCGCAAAAGCGATGTGGGGGTACCTCCCGCTTGCGGGGGAGAGGAGTGGCGCACTTGACCCGTATCGTCGGCGGCGTCGCCGGGGGTCGTCGCATCGCCGTGCCGCCGCAAGGGACCAGGCCGACCACCGATCGGGTGCGCGAGGCACTATTCAACATCGTGACCGCGCGCCTGGATCTGACGGGCCTGGAGGTGCTGGACCTGTATGCGGGTTCGGGCGCACTCGGGCTGGAGGCGCTGTCGCGCGGAGCGGCGTCGGCACTGTTCGTGGAGTCCGACCGGCGCACCGCGGGCGTCATCGCGCGCAATATCGACACGCTGGGTCTGCCCGGTGCGACCGTTCGCCGCGGCGCGGTGGCAGCCGTGCTGGCGGCTGGAACGTCGTCGCCGGTGGATTTGGTGCTGGCCGACCCGCCCTATGACATCGGCGCCGACGAGATCGAGGCGGTTGTGGCGTCGCTGAGTGCTCACGGTTGGGTGCGGGAGGGAACCGTCGCCGTCCTGGAGCGTGCTGCCGCCCGCACCACGTTGAACTGGCCGCCCGGCTGGTCGGTGTGGCCCGAGCGTGTTTACGGCGACACCCGTCTAGAGCTGGCCGAACGGGGCTAGCACTTTGCTACCGTCTCGGTCATGAGCGGCGCCGTTTGTCCAGGCTCCTTCGACCCGGTGACGTTGGGCCACATCGACGTTTTCGAGCGTGCCGCGGCGCAGTTCGACGAGGTGGTGGTCGCCATCCTGGTCAACCCCGCCAAGAAGGGCATGTTCGACCTCGACGAGCGGATCGCGATGATCAACGAGTCGACGACACATCTGCCCAACCTGCGAGTGGAGGCTGGACAGGGTCTGGTGGTTGACTTCGTGCGGTCCCGCGGGATGAGCGCCATCGTGAAAGGACTGCGGACGGGCACCGACTTCGAGTACGAGCTGCAGATGGCGCAGATGAATAAACATGTCGCCGGTGTCGACACCTTTTTCGTCGCGACCGCGCCGCGGTATTCGTTCGTGTCGTCGTCGTTGGCCAAAGAGGTCGCGATGCTGGGCGGCGACGTGTCGGAGCTGCTGCCCGAACCGGTGAATCGGCGGTTGCGGGAGCGGATACACAACGAACGGACCTAGCCCCTGGGGCTAGGTCCGTTCGGTCCGCGACGACTAGCTGGGGTCAAAGCAGGTGTAGAACGTCTGCGTTGCGTAGTCGTAGCAGGTGTAGGTGCCGTACTCGGGTTGGTGGCTGGGGGCCGCGTTGGCGGTGCCGATGGAGGCTCCGAATGCCGCCAGGCCGATTGCGGAGGCCAGCAGTGACATTCCGGCGAGGGCACGGATACGGGTGCTGAACATGGGGACCTCTCTTTCGCGTCGTTGCGCTTGTGTGGGGCGGCGGTTGCCGTGACCAAAGATTGCGGGCGGACGCTTGGCGAAACCTTCTGAAATTCTTGGCTTCGGTTCAGAAGACGACCGTCTGCTTATCGTGCACAATGACGCGGTCCTCGCAGTGCCAGAGCACGGCACGGGACAACACCGCGCGTTCCACATCGGCGCCTATGCGCACCAGGTCATCAACCGTGTGAGTGTGGTTGACGCGCACGACATCTTGTTCGATGATCGGGCCCTCGTCCAGCATTTCGGTGACGTAGTGGGCGGTCGCACCGACCAGTTTGACGCCGCGTTCCCGTGCGCGCTTATACGGCGATGCGCCAATGAAGGCCGGTAGGAACGAATGGTGAATGTTGATCAGGGGGCACCCGATTGCATCGAGGAACTCCGGTGTGAGTATCTGCATGTAGCGGGCCAGTATCACCAAATCCACATTGCCGCTGAGCAATTGAAGCTGACGTTGTTCGGCTTCGGCGCGGGTGTCACGGGTGGCGGGGATGTGGATGAATGGCACACCGAAGGGACGCACCCGCTCGGCCAGGTCGGGGTGGTTGGCGATCACCATGACGATGGACATTTGGAGTTCGCCACGACGATTGCGCCACAGCAGATCCAGCAGACAGTGGTCCTCTTTGGATGCCATGATGGCGACCCGTTTGGGCTTGGCGGCCTCGGTAAACCGGTAGTCAATGTTGAATTTGTCGGCGACGGAGCTGGCGAACTCGCGTTCCAGCGGCTCGATGGCAGCTGTCAGTCCGGGCAGATGAAAAATCGCGCGCTGCAGGAATGTTCCATCCTCCGGCGCGGTGGAGTGTTGGTCCAAGGAAATGATGTTGGCGCCGGCTTGGGTCAGGAAGGTGCTCACCGCGGCGATGATTCCCGGGCGGTCGTGGCAGCGAAGCAGTAACCGGCCGATATCGGCCGGCGGCGGGGGACCGGCCGGCCGTTGTGGATATTTGTCAGGCTCGTTCGCCGATGGCACCCACGGCCCCCTTTGGCAGTCGGTCAAGTTTCCGCAGGCCACCATACCGCCGCCGGCGGCTGTGGCAGCGCCTATGGCTCGTCGTCGTCTTCTTCCACCAAGAGCTTCTCCGGGTGGTGGAAGGTATTCATTCGTGGTTGTCCGTGGTCGAGGTGGGGTGGCGGAATCCATTCGGTGTCGCCGTTGGCGTTTTTGCGGGTGGTCCAACCCGTTTCGGCCAGTGGGTGATGGCTGCCGCAGGCGAAGGTGAGGTCGTTGACATCGGTGGTACCGCACTGCGCGAAGGGGGTGCAATGATGCACCTGGCAGTAATAGCCCGACACATCGCAGCCCGGTGCCGTGCAGCCATGCTCCTTGGCGTACAAGACAATTCGCTGACCCGGAGAGGCCAGCCGCTTCGTGTGATACAACGCGACCGCTGTGCCGTGGTCGAAAATGGCCAAGTAGTGGTGGGCGTGGCGGGCCAGGCGGATCACCTCGGACATGGGCAAGATGGTGCCGCCACCGGTCAGGCCCCGGCCCGCGGCCTTTTCCAGCTCTTGCAGCGTGGTAGTCACAATGATCGACACCGGCAACCCGTTGTGCTGCCCCAGCTCCCCTGAGGCCAGCAACCCGCGCAGGCCGGCCAGCAGGCCGTCATGCTGACGTTGGGCCTGGCTGCGGGTATCGCGGCGCACCGCCTCCTCCGAGGCTTCCCCGTCAACCGTCGGAATCTCATCTGCCGGGTTACACATGCCCGGGGCGGCCAGCTTGGCCAACGCCGCTTCCAGAGTGGCTCTTAGCTCCGGGGTGAGCAGGCCGCTAATGCGTGACATGCCGTCGAATCCCTGGTTACCGATGCTGATCCCGCGCCGCCGTGCCCGGTCGTCGTCGGTGTAGTTGCCATCGGGGTTGAGGCAATCCATGAGCACCCGGGCGTATTTGGCCACCTGGTCGGGCCGATACTGGCTGGCCTTGTGTGCCAGGTCGGCTTCGGCCGCCTCGCGGGTGAACAGGTCCACCGCGTCGGGCAGCCGCTTAAAGAAGCTGCGGATCACCTTGACGTGCTCCCCGCCGAGCAGGCCGTCGCGTTGCGCGGCGGCGGTGGCGGACAGCCGCGCCGGCAACGGCTCACCCGTCAACGCCCGCCGCTGCCCCAGATCTTGGGCTTGGGCCACCCGCCGGCCGGCCTCGGCGCGGGTGATGCGCAGCCGCTCGGCCCGCACCGCGGGCCACCTTCCGCCCAGCTCTTCCTCGCTGGATTGTCCGGCGAGCTGGTTGATCAACGCGTGCCCGGGCACCGGCAGCCGCCGCGCGATCCGTTCTAGTCGTTCCAGAAACCCTAGTCGCTCCGGGGTGGTCAACACCTCAAACGTCAATCCGCACAACCGATCCAGCCCGGCATCGAGCGCGTCGAAGACCTCAACGATCTCCTCACGCGTACCCGAACCCATGCCTGCATACTATGAGCACCCACCGACAGAAATCCTCGCGCTGAAACCACTGAAACTAAAGTGGCCCAAGTGATTTGATGCCCGGCGCCGTTAGTGGCAGTGGTGGCTGTGACCGTGGTGATCATGCTGCTCATCGGGCGGCGAACCGCCCATCATGCGCAGCATCGGCATTCCCCCCGAGGTGACGAAGCGGACGACCAGCACCGCCGCAAGAGCAAGAAAAGCAATGTTGAGCCAGGTGGTGTAGTTCCAGGAAATGCCCGCCGTCATGACCATGGCGTTGCGCTGGCTCGGAATGAGATGCGCTGCGCCGAAAAGAAGTTCGATGAGGTAGCCGGCGGCGACCATCGCGGCGTAGAAAGTGCCGAGCAGCGTCAGCATCATCCTGGTGCCGTAGTACTTGCGGTAGATATTCAAGATCGGCAGGATCAACAGGTCGGCGAAGATGAACGCGATGACACCACCGAAGCTGATGCCGCCGTTCCACAGCACCGCGGCAAGCGGCACATTGCCGATCGAGCAGACGAACGAAACGATCGCCACAATCGGACCAACAATCGGCCCCCATAACGCCGACAGCGCCGGATGATTAGCCAAAAAGAAGTTCTGCCAAAACGTTTCGGGCACCCATGCCGCGATCGCACCGGCGATAAGCAGCCCAACCACGAAATCACGCAGGATCGCCAGCCACTCCATTACGAACACATGCGAGACCGAGGTCAATCCCTCGGCGGAAAAGAGCCGCCGCCAGAAGGAACCTTCCCCCTTAATCGACATGTCCATGGCGGCATGGCCTTCCATGGACCCGGCAATTCCCCGCTCCGCCTGTTCCCGAGCCGCGTCGATGAGCCGGGTGCGCACGAATAGCCGGAACAAGAGCGCCAACACAATGATCATCAGTGGGCCGCCGACAAACTCCGCGGCCGTGAACTGCCAGCCCATCAGCAGAGCCAGGATGATGCCCAACTCCACCACAAGGTTGGTGGAACCGATCTCGAACGCCATCGCGGCGGTGAAATTGGCGCCCTTGCGGAACAGTGATCGGGCCAAGGCCACCGCGGCATACGAGCACGACGACGATGCCGCTCCCAGTCCGGTCGCGACCACCAGGGTGCGCGGCCTGTCGTCACCCATCAGGCTCACGATCGTCGAACGGCGCACCACGGCCTGGACTACCGCCGACAGTGCGAAGCCCAGGATCAGCGCCCATAGGATTTCCCACGTCATCGACCCGGCCAACGCCAACGCGTGCCCGAGCGCTCCTAGCACTTTGTCTGTCACGCGGTCCTCCCTTCGGTCGACGCCACCATATACCCCATAGGGGTATATTCACAAGCCTCACGCCCCCGGGAGTCCGGGGTTGCCGGCTGCGCCTTTCTCGCCTGGGTTGCCGCCAGATCCTGGGAGCCCGTCGAGGCGGCCGGTACCACCAGCGCCGCCCTCGCCGGGCAATCCGCCGTCTCCGCCAGCGCCACCCACTCCACCGGCACCCCCGATCCCGGCGCTGCCGGTGCGGCCCAGCAACCCCCGGGCGCCGCCGGCGCCGCCGTTTCCGCCGTTACCTCCGTTGCCGCCCG
>NZ_OCVX01000005.1:332930-365079 GCF_900232995.1 Mycobacterium simulans | reverse complement strand
GTCACGTGCTGCGTCGGATTGACCCCCGCTGCTCCTGCCAACCCGTCGCCGCCGGCCCCGCCTGCCCCGCCGTTGCCGAACAACCCGGCATTGCCGCCGGCCCCACCCATCGCGCCGGCCCCGCCGTTACCACCGGCGCCGCCGGTGCCGTACAGCCAACCGCCGTTGCCGCCTGCGCCGCCGGCAGCGCCGACCCCGCCGGCCCCACCGCGTCCTCCGGCGCCGATCAACCCCGCATTGCCGCCTGCGGTGCCGCCCACCCCGGCGGTGGTGCTGCTGTAGCCGGCGCCCCCGTTGCCGACCAACAATCCGCCGTCGCCACCGTTCTGGCCGGGTGCGGTCGCGTCGGCGCCGTTGCCGATCAGCGGGCGTCCCAATAGCAGCTGGGTGGGCGCGTTGATCGCATCGAGCACGCATTGCAAAGGGTTGGTGCCGGCGGCCTCAGCGCTGACGTACCACCCGGCGCTGGCCGTGAGCGTCTGGACAAACCGGTCGTGAAACGATGCCGCTTGGGCGCCCAGCGCCTGGTAGCCCTGGGCGTAGCAGCCGAACAGCGCGGCGATGGCCACCGACACTTCGTCTTCGGCCGCGGCCAGCACCGTGGTTGTTGGGGCTGCGGCCGCCGCGTTGGCCGCGCCGATCGTTGATCCGATCCCGGCTAGTTGTCCGGCCGTGGCCGAGAGCAGCTGTGGCGCAGTGATCACAAATGACATCGGGAACCTCACACAAGGTGATCCATACCGCGCGGGCAGCGCCCACTCATCGTAGGAGGATCTGGTTCGCGCCCTTGCGAAACCGCTCATATCGGGCGTCTAAGCTTGGCGATTCACCCAAAGTTGAGACGAGGTTTAACGGCAATGGCAACACGCGTCACTTCCATTGCGGTCATCGGAATGGCCTGTCTGATGCTTTTCCTATCCGGTTGCTCGACTGCCCCGCCTAGTTCGGAGGCGCCGAGCTCGGCCACCTCGACGGTTGACTCTCCGCTGATGGCCGATATCCGGCAGGCCGTGGACGCGACCAAGGCCTTGACCAGCGCGCACCTGGCGGTCCGAACGACGGGGCAAATCGACAGCATGCTCGGTATCACCAGCGCCGACGTCGATGTTCGGGCCAACCCGCTCACAGCGAAGGGAGTCTGCACCTACCACGACGAGGCGGGCGTCCCGTTCCGGGTCAAGGACGACACCATCTCGGTGAAGCTGTTCGACGACTGGACCAATCTCGGTTCGGTCTCCGATCTGTCGGCCTCACGCCTGCTTGACCCCATCAATGGGGTCGCGAAGATGCTGTCGGGTGTCACCAACTTGCAATCGCAAGGTCCGGAGGTGATCGACGGAGTTCCCACCACCCGCATCACCGGGACCCTCCCGCCCGACACCGTCAAAATCCTGGTTCCGGACGCTCGAAATTCGGCGCCCGCGACGGTGTGGATCGCCTCTGACGGTTCGCACCGACTCGTCCGGGCCAGCGTGGACCTTGGGTCCGGGAAGTCGGTCCAGGTCACGCTTTCCAAATGGAACGAGCCGGTGAACGTCGACTAGTTGTTAAGCCGCCCAGTGCTGGGTCGTGCCAGCTGGATTTCCAAAGCATTTGCGGCAGAGCGGATCTCGGCTAGCCGAGTGGGATCCGACACCAGCGCCGTCATCGCGAACTCGACAATCTCATCCGGGCTGACCGCAAATTCGGGCAGGGCCAGGGCGTCGAACAACGCCTGCACCAGCCTGGCCGCCGACAATGGACTCATTGCGCGCACATCGCATTCGGCCTGCCCCGTCTCGATCAGGCCGACGAGCGCGCGCTCTATCTCCGCGACCAGCTCTCGTTCCGTGACGAAGGCGTCCTGCTGCAGGTCAGGCGTGATAAGGATGGAAACCAGTACATAGGGCGAAGCCTGGAGATGATTCAGCGATTCCTGCAGCCAGCGGTGCAGCTTGACGACCGCGGGAACGGGCATCGCGATGATGTTGCCGTACAGTTCGAGCGGCCACTCCACGGCGAGCCGGACCAGCGCCGCGAGGATGTCGCGTTTGGCCGAGAAGTGTTTATAGATGGCCGGCTGCTCCACCCCCACCGCGGCGGCGATGTCGCGCGTCGAGGTGGAGGCGTAGCCCCGCACAGCGATGAGCTCGGCGGCGGCCCCCAGGATGCGAAGTGCTGTTGGGCTCCACCGCCCGGCCTCCATCGGCATGCCGGCAAGGTTAGCCACTACCTGTCTGGTCGCCGCCTAGTGCCTCTGCCAGGTTGCGGTAGAACGCGAGCATGCCGGGTTGTTCTTTCGGGCTGAGGTGCCCGCGTTCGGCGAACCGGGAGCCCGCGCCAACCTGCACGCCCTCCAGTCCAAGCCGGTCCTCGTCATTGACCATCGCCGTCACGAACTGCGCCGTCTGGGCTGTGGCTGCCGAGTCGGCAGCCAGCTCGGGGGTGGTGAGCACTCCGCCGAGCACCTGCACCCGGTCGATGCTCAGCGGAATGAAGCCGAACCACACGACCCGCTCGCCCGCGGCGGCCAGCGCGCTGTTGGGAAACGTCCATAGCACTGACAGGTTGCTCTTTTGAACCTCGTTGAGCTGCAACGATTTCACGTCCAGCGGAAAGGTGAAGGGAACCCTGATACGCAGCGCCCATGGCGAATACTGCCGAACATCCAGGTCGCCGCCGCCCGGCACCAACGGCTCCAGGGTTTGCCGATGCAAGCCGAGCACGTGGTAGTTCTCGTGACCGTTCTCCGACGCCAGCTTCCAGTTTGCCCGCCACTCATGCGACCACGACTCAACCTGCACCATCTCA
The DNA here is from genome assembly GCF_900232995.1 of Mycobacterium simulans. Lineage (GTDB taxonomy): Bacteria > Actinomycetota > Actinomycetes > Mycobacteriales > Mycobacteriaceae > Mycobacterium > Mycobacterium simulans. The sequence goes on along the minus strand of NZ_OCVX01000005.1, from coordinate 362,289 downwards.
GCGAGCCGATAGCTGGCGAACTCGTCGTTAGCGAGATCAAGATGCGCACCGATTGGTTCGGCGTCGGCATCGAGGTTCACCCACACCAGTCCGTTCCAGGTGGCCACCGCGAACTGCGGAAGCCGGCAATCCCGAGGGTTGAAGTCTTTGTTGGCAGCCATGTGGGGTGCCCCGCGCAAGCGGCCGTCGAGGCCGTATCGCCACATGTGGTATTGGCAAGTCAACGTGTCGGTGCGTCCAGCACCGGTTTCGACCAGGGGCATCATCCGGTGCCGGCAGATCGGCGAGATGGCACGCAGTTCACCATCGCCGCCCCGCACCACCATGACCCGCTCTCCGGCGATGGAAACCGCAACATAGTCGCCGGTTTCGGCGAGTTGATCGACATGCGCGACCAGCATCCAGGACCGGTTGAAGATCCGCTCCCGTTCAAGCTGCCACAGCTCCGGGGAAGTGTAGGCACTCGGCGGCAGGCTCAGTGCCGGTGGATTGTCGTCGAGGTAACACCCGATGTCTGTGAGAATGCGTCCGAGCTCGGCTCGGTTATCAGTTGATAACATAAGGGATATGTTATCGGCTGATAACCACCTGTCAAGGGCGAGCACTACACCGGCACTCTGAGCCTTAGGCAGACGATTCAGTTCAAGAAAGGAGCGTGGGGGGAGTTCGATCCCCGAACACCGCTGCCGGGATGCACCTGCGCACCACGGTCAGCGTCCCCAACCCGAGAACGATGACGCTGCCGATTTGACCGAGGGCGCTGAAGGAACCGCTCGACACAAGCACCAGCCCGCCGCCGAATGCGGCGCCGAGCGCCATGAGCGGCGCTAGGGCACCCCGAACCGACACCGCTGCGGCCAGAAGATACGGAATGCCGCACGCCGCGAGGATGGCGAATGACACCGGAGCCACCGAGGCGTGCAGGGCGTGGCCCAGCAGATGCTGCCATATCGCAACCGAGATCCCTAGCGCGGCAAGGTAAGAGGCCAACACCCCGAGACCCGTCGCAAAGCCGATGACGGCGCCGCGCCACATGGCGACCAGGGCCAGCACCGCGAGCAGCGTGATGGCCAGCAGCACCGCATCGTGGGTGACGGCGCTGCGGACGGTTGCGGCTAAGTGCGCGGCCCCGTTCAGGGTGATCTGGCTGTCGACGAGGCTTCCGTACTTGGTCGCGTTGGCTGCGACGGTTTCGAGCTGCTGCGCACGCGCCGCGGCATTCAGGTCCGGTTTGTCCCCGGCGGAATAGACGAACAGCCGGGTCGCCGCGCCGTCCGACGAGAACATCGTCGCGCGCACGTTCTGGTACGACGGATCCGCCAGTGCCTTTCTGGAGAGGTAGAACCCGCCCTCGCCGGTGTCGGCGAAATCGTTGCTGAGGTTCTTCAGGAACGTCGACAACTGTACGACTTGCGGGATGGTCTGCTCGACGGTCCGTTCCAGGGTGGGCACGAAGCTGCGTAGCTGCTCTAACGCCGACTGCATTTGCGCCACCGCCTGCGGCGTCGAGGTCAAGGCGCCCGCGGTCCTGGCCGATATCGCGGCAATGCGGTCTGCGCCATCGGAGAGCACCGCCACGTCGGCGACCACCCTGTCCAGAGGATCGACGATCTTGCGCGCTGCCGAACACAGCACGTCCGCGGGACAGTCCGCGATGCCGCCCGCCCAGTCACGCATCGGGTCCAGGTATCCCGACACCTGCACGGTGGTGCCCTTGATGTTGCGCGTACCGGCGACCACACGGTTGATGACCTGCTGCATTTCGGTCAGCCCGGACAGGCCGGCGGTCATGCTGGCTTCCAGGTCTTTCACCGCGGCGTTCACCTGATCGACCGTGGACGCCAGTGACTTGATCGCATTCACCTGCGGCACAAACGTCACGGCCTGACGATCGAGCTGATCGCCCAGCCTTCCCGCGGCCGACGTCAGCGAGGCCTCGGTCCACGGCACGCCGGCCGGCCATGCCGCCGATTCCACCTTGCGGACACCGGGAATCTCCATCAGGCGCCGGCTTACCGCGTCGATGGCTATGAGGCCCGCCGGGTCGCGAAGGTCATGGTCGGACTTGACCACCACCACATCGGGCAGCGATCGCCCCGGAACGAATTGGGCGCCGCTCGTCTTCGCCGAGCTGTCAAGGGAATTCCACCGTATGCCGATGACGGGCAGCGCGCAGATGCCCAATACCACGACGACAGCGACAACCGGATTGAAGAAGCTGGGCATGGATCGCGGCGGTGTCACGGCGAGGCCGTCCCCTCGCGGCGCCGACGTCCATGCCGGTCCGGCGAGCCCGAGCAGAGCCGGGATGAGCGTCACCGAAGCCGCAAGTGCCACAACAACTCCCACTGCCGCGATGCCTACGCTGTACAGCGCCGGGGTTTGGGCAAGCAGTAGCGGCCCGGTGAGCACGGCGACGCATGCGCCGGGCAGGACTAACGCCGGCAGGGCGTCGCGGTATGCGCGCTTGGCCGTTGGGTCAGGTTCGCGCCGCGCAACCAGCATGGTGGATACGGTGACGGTGCCGAGCGTTAGGACGGCGGCCAGCGTCACCGAGAACACGGTGATTCCCCACAACACCGCGGTCAGCGGCCACGCCACCGCCAGCGACAACCCGGAGCTCACCAATGTGATCCCCAGCAGAATCTTGGACAGCCGGGCCCGCAGCATGAGCAGGACGGCGAGCAACGCCGCGGCGGTCACGATCGCCGCGCCCTGCCACGCGGTCATCTGCAGGGGCACATCGCTGGTGGTAGCCGGGGCGGCGATGTGGGCGCGAAGCCCCGCGCTCGGCGGAAGCTTGCGTATCACCATCTGGGCAGCCTCGAGCGACCGGTGTGCTTGGATGCTGCCCGCCTCGCCCTTCAGCCACACCATCGCGACAGCGGACCTGCCGTCGGGGCTGGTTCCCAGCGCGGCGGTGAGCGGATCTGACCACCAGTCAAGGACCGCTCCCACGTGGGCGGTGTCGGCGCGCAACGCGGTGACGACGGTGTCGTAGTAATGCTTGTCCGCCGGCCCAAGCGTGTCGCGCCCATCAACACTCAGGTAGGCGATGGCGTTGGTACCGGTGCCCGGGAATGCCTGCCCTATCCGGCTGCTGGCGGCAGCCGTCTTGGCGTCGTGCGGCAGCAGCGCCGAGCCCGTATCGCCGGCTTTCGCGTGCGTGAGCGCCAGAATCACATTGGCAATCACCGCCACCGCAATCCAGGCGGCGATGACGACGAGTTTGGCGAGCCGCGATCGGGGTTCGGCGTCGTCAGTACCCACGGTGATGCTTAAACGTCCAAGCGGGCGAACTGATCCTGCCGATACTGCTCGACACACGCCCCCCGCCTGACCTTGCCGCTTGTGGTGATGGGAATCGCGCCGGGCGGCACGAGAACCAGATCCGCGACGCGAAGACCGTGCGAACTTGATAACGCCGAGGTGACTTCGCGCTTGATGGCGCCCATCCGGTCGACCGAGTCCTCGTCGGAATCCTCGCGCTTCTTGAATTCGATGATGGCGACCAGCTTTTCGGTGCTGCGATCACCCGGAACCGATATCGCCGCGCAGCGGCCCCGGGTGATCTCCTGGATCGTCGCCTCGATGTCGTCGGGAGAGTGGTTGCGCCCATAGACGATCAGGAGATCCTTGATCCGGCCGATGATGAACAACTCACCGCCGGCGACGAAACCCGAGTCTCCCGTTCGCAGCCACGGACCTTCGGGCGTGCCGTCGGACGGGGTGACAAGCTTCGCGCCGAACGTGCGCTCACTTTCGTCGGGTCGCTGCCAATATCCGGCGGCGACGTTGTTGCCGTGCACCCAGATTTCCCCGACCATTCCCTCGGGGCGCTCGATCGAGGTGTCTGGATCGACGATGCGCACGATCGGCGATTGCGGCACCAGGTAGCTGACCAACGATGTGCCGCCACCGGTTGCGCACCGCTTGGCTTCGCCGTCGGACAATTTCTCTGTTTCGAAGTCGAGGAGTTTTGGTGGTTGGCCCGGCCTACTGGTCGCCACGTACACCGTTGCTTCCGCGAGCCCGTACGAGGGCCGGATCACGTTGTCTTGCAGATTGAAGCGCGCAAAGCGGTCGGCGAAGCGCTTGATCGTTGCGGGCTGTACCCGCTCGCTACCGCTGAGGATGGTGTTTACACAGCCAAGGTCAAGTCCGGCCATGTCGGCGTCCGATGCTTTTTTGGCTGCCAGCTCAAAGGCGAAGTTTGGTGCCGCCGAAAAGGGTTGAGAATTGTTGGCCAACAAGTGCATCCATCGGGCTGGACGCTGAAGGAACGATACCGGGCTGGTGAGCACGGCAGGATACCCACCCAGAATCGGTGCGCAAACGCCCAGAACCAAACCCATGTCGTGGAAGAACGGCAGCCACGATACGAGCGTGACATCCGGCGGGGGGATCCCGTCGGTCTCGGCAAAGTAGCCAGACATCAGCTGTTCGAAATTGGCCCGCAGATTCTGGTGAGACATCATCACGCCGGCGGGCGTACGAGTCGATCCGGACGTGTATTGCAAGTATGCGATGGGCGGGTAAGTTCCATCGCCGCCACCAGATCCATTGGGGGAGTCCAGATCTAGCGAATCAACCTCGATGATCGAGGAAACAGAATTCCTCGACTGCGCCGTAACATGCTGGGCGACATCGCCTACGACAGAAGATGTGGTGAGAACGGCAACGGGCGACGCATCGCGCAGCACCGAATCCACCCGTTCGTCGGTAGCACCACCCTGCGGCACCGAAAGCGGGACAGCGATAAAACCGGCCTGCAACGCGCCCAGAAAGGCGACGATGTAGTCGAGTCCCTGCGGAGCCAAGATCACCGCGCGATCACCCTGGGAACCGCAACCACTTAGCTCCCGTGCGACGTTGAGCGTGCGCCGATACAGCTGCGACCACGTCAGCTTGAGCGCAGCACCATCCCAGTCCTGCTCGTAATCGACAAATGTGATCGCTGTGTCGTTGGGCTGCAGACGGGCCCAATCGCGCAGCACAGCGGGAATGGAACGCACACTCATGGGCACGACGTTACCGGCGTCGTTGCGCGAGCAGACACAGAATCGCACCCACGAGCCCCTGACCGTGCGATTCTGTGTCTGCTCGGCCGCAACCAACCTGTCCACAACCTGGGAATTCGCTTCTTTGCCCTCGGCTTCCCAGTTCGACGTCTAAGCTTGGATCTCCGAGACCTGCCTATGGTATCGAGACCCGAGTCAGCTCGGGTTGGGGGTTCTGAGAGCGGCCTACGCCATTCCCTTGCCCGTATCAAAAAATGATGTGGTCGGGTAACACTGGTTGAGCTGAGACGAGGTTGTAAAGCGATGGAAACACGTGTGACTCCCATTGCGGTCATCGGAATGGGATGTCGGCTTCCCGGTGGGATCGACTCGCCCGACTTGTTGTGGGAGTCACTGCTGCGCGGGGACGATCTGGTGACCGAGATTCCACCGGACCGCTGGGATGCCGACAACTACTACGACCCCGAGCCGGGGGTTCCCGGACGGTCGGTGTCTAGGTGGGGCGGGTTTCTCGACGACGTCGCGGGCTTCGATCCAGAGTTTTTTGGGATCAGCGACCGGGAAGCGATCTCCATCGATCCGCAGCACCGATTGCTGCTCGAGACCTCGTGGGAGGCGATCGAGCAAGCCGGTCTGGATCCCGCGTCGTTGGCCGGGTCCGCCACGGCCGTGTTTACCGGGTTGACGCACGAGGATTACTTAGTGCTCACCAAGGGTGCGGGCGGTTTGGCGGGCCCCTACGCGGTCACCGGCCTGAACAACAGCGTGGCGTCCGGCCGGATCGCCCACACTCTGGGCCTGCACGGTCCGGCGATGACGTTCGACACCGCGTGTTCGTCGGGGCTGATGGCGGTGCACCTGGCCTGCCGCAGCCTGCACGAGGGCGAGAGCGACCTCGCGTTGGCCGGCGGCTGTGCGGTGCTGTTGGAGCCGGACGGCAGTGTGGCAGCGTCCGCGCAGGGCATGCTTTCCCCGACCGGTCGCTGCCACACCTTTGACGCCGGGGCGGACGGGTTCGTGCGTTCCGAGGGCTGCGCGATGGTGTTGCTCAAGCGACTGCCGGATGCGCTGGCCGACGGTAACCAGATCCTCGCCGTGATTCGCGGCACCGCCAGCAATCAGGACGGTCGCTCGGAGACGATCACGATGCCGTCGGAGAAGGCGCAGGTCGCCGTCTACCGTGCGGCGCTGGCGGCGGCGGGCGTAGACCCCGAAACGGTCGGTGCGGTGGAGGCGCACGGCACCGGCACCCCCGTCGGTGATCCGATCGAGTACCGCGGCCTGGCGCAGGTGTATGGCACCGCAGGTAACCGCTGCGCGGTCGGATCGTTCAAGAGCAACATGGGCCACAACGAATCCGCGGCGGGGGCGGTGGGGCTGATCAAGACGATCCTGTCGTTGCGGCACGGAGTGGTCCCACCGATGCTGCACTTCAACCGGCTGCCCGATGAACTCGCTGAGATCGAAACGGGACTTTTTGTGCCGCAAGCGGTTACCGAATGGTCGACCACCGACGAGCGCGCACCGAGAAGGGCCGCGGTGTCTTCGTTCGGAATGTCGGGGACCAACGTGCACGCCATCCTCGAGGCGGCGCCCGAGGACGCCGTCGCACAACCGCCCGCGGAAGCGCCCGCCCAATCTGAGGGCCCGTTGGTGTTCGCGTTGTCGTCCACCTCGGCCGACGGGCTCCGGCAGACGGCACGCCGGCTCGCCGAGTGGGTGGAGGCCCGTGACGTGCCGCTTACGGATCTGGCCTACACGCTCGCGCGACGGCGCGCCCACCGGCCAGTGCGTACCACGGTGGTGGCCGCCGGCCTGCCGGAACTGACCAAGGGATTGCAGGAGCTGGCCGACGGTGATCTCCCCTATGAGGCCGCAGTGGGTCAGGGCGATCGGGGACCGGTGTGGGTGTTCTCCGGGCAGGGGTCGCAGTGGGCCGCAATGGGCGCTGAACTGCTCGAAACCGAGCCGGTGTTCGCCGCGACCGTCGCGGCGGTGGAGCCGGTGATCGCCGGAGAATCTGGCTTCTCGGTGACCGAGGCCATGACCGCGCCCCAGACCGTGACCGGGATCGACAAGGTGCAGCCGACCCTATTCGCGATCCAGGTTGCGCTGGCCGCAACCATGGAGCAGTCCTACGGTGTACGGCCCGGCGCGGTCATCGGACACTCGCTCGGCGAGTCGGCCGCGGCCGTTGTCGCGGGGGCGCTATCGCTGGAAGACGGGACGCGCGTCATCTGTCGCCGTTCGACGTTGATGACCCGCATCGCCGGTGCCGGTGCCATGGCATCGGTGGAATTGCCCGCCAAGCAAGTGAATTCGGAGCTCATGGCCCGCGGTATCGACGATGTCGCAGTCTCGGTCGTGGCCTCGCCGTCCTCGACGGTGATCGGTGGCGCCACCGAGACGGTGCGCGATCTTGTCGCACGGTGGGAGCAGCGTGACGTGATGGCGCGCGAGGTGGCCGTCGACGTGGCATCGCATTCGCCTCAAGTCGACCCAATCCTTGACGAGTTGGCCGCGGCACTGGCCGACATAACGCCAACGGCACCCAAGGTGCCGTACTACTCGGCGACCCTGTTCGACCCGCGCGAGCGGCCAGTCTGCGACGGCCGCTACTGGGTGGACAATCTGCGCAACACTGTGCAATTCGCGGCGGCTGTGCAGGCGGCGCTGGAGGACGGCTACCGGGTCTTCGCCGAGATGTCCCCACACCCGCTGCTCACCCACGCCGTCGAGCAGACCGCCCGCAGCCTCGACATGTCGGTCGCCGCCCTGGCCGGCATGCGGCGTGAGCAGCCGCTGCCACAAGGGCTGCGCGGCTTACTGACGGATCTGCACAGCGCCGGTGCCGCCGTGGACTTTTCGGTCCTCTATCCCGCGGGCCGGCTGGTGGACGCGCCGCTGCCGGCGTGGAGCCACCGTCGCCTGTTCCTCGAAGGAGACGGTCAAGAGCAGAAGGCGCAGGGCGCCTGCACCATCACCGTGCATCCGCTGTTGGGTTCCCATGTGCGGCTGAACGAGGAACCGGAGCGCCACATTTGGCAGACCGATGTCGGAACCTCGACATTGTCGTGGCTCAGTGATCATCAGGTGCACAACGTGGCCGCCCTACCCGGGGCTGCCTACTGCGAGATGGCGCTGGCCGCGGCCGAGACGGTCTTCGGCGAGGCATGCGAGGTCGGCGACATCGCCTTTGAGCAGATGCTGTTGCTCGACGAAGAAACCCCGATCGACGCCGTCGCGTCGGTGGATGCGCCGGGGGTCGTGAGCTTCGCGGTGGAGTCGAACCAGGACGGCGAAAACACGCGGCATGCCTCGGCGGCGCTGCAGGCGGCAGAGGATGATTCGCCGCCACCTTCCTACGACATCGCCGCTCTGCTGGCGGCGCATCCGTGCTGTGTGAACGGGTCCGAGTTGCGGGAATCGTTCGTCGAGCGCGGTGTTCAGCACGGCGCTGCGTTCAGTGGTCTGGCCACAGCACGTACCGCGGAGACTGCGGGCAGCACCGTGCTGGCCGAGGTTGCGCTGCCCGCTTCGATCCGCTTCCAGCAGGCCGCCTACCACGTGCACCCGGCGCTGCTGGACGCCTGTTTCCAATCCGTCGCCGCGGGCGTGCAAGCCAGCGGCGGGGGCGGCCTGCTGTTGCCATTGGGGGTTCGCCGGCTGCGTGCCTACGGACCTACCCGTAATACCCATTACTGCTACACGCGGGTGATCAGAGCTGACGCGACCGGCGGCGAGGCCGATATCGACCTGCTGGACGAGCACGGGGCGGTGCTACTGACCGTGCGTGGGCTGCGCATGGGCACCGGAACCTCGGAAAGCGGTGAGCGTGATCGGTTGCTGCGGGAGCGGCTACTGACGCTGGCCTGGCAGCAGCGACCGCTGCCCGACACCGCGCACGCCGAGGCCGGATCATGGTTGCTGATCGACACCTCCGACGCCACGGACATGTTGGCAACCACGTTGACGGATGCATTGAAAGCCCATGGCCCCCATGGCATCGAATGCAACATCCTGCAGTTGTCGAGAGATGCCGAGCCCGCGACCAACGTGGAACGGCTGCACAGTCAGTTGCGTACGCGCCCGGTTGACGGAGTGGTGATCCTCTGTGGGCCAGGCGTCGGCTATCCGGACGAGCAGACTTTGCTGCAAGGCCGTGAGCAGGTGCGGCATCTGGTTCGGATCACCCGCGAACTGGCCGAGCTGGAGGGCGAACTTCCGCGGCTGTTCGTCGTGACCAGGCAAGCCCAGCTAGTGCGGCCGGAAGACGAGCTCAACTTGGAGCACGCCGGGCTGCGCGGCCTACTGCGGGTGATCGGCAGTGAACATCCGCTGTTGCGCACCACCCATGTCGACGTGGACGAGCACACGCAGGCCGAACAGGTGGCCCAGCAACTGCTCGGCGGATCAGAGGAGGACGAGACCGCCTGGCGCAACGGCGAGTGGTACGTGGCCCGCTTGAGCCCGAGCCCGCTGAGCCACGACGAGCGGCACACCGCCATCGCCGATCACGAACGCGACAGCATGCGGATGCAGATCCGCACCCCGGGTGACCTGCAAACGCTGGAACTCGTTGGGTGTGACCGCGTTCCGCCCGGACCCGGGCAGATCGAGGTCGCGGTGACCATGTCCACGATCAATTTCGCCGATGTTCTCATCGCGTTCGGCCGATTCCCCGTCATCGACGACCGCCAACCGCAGTTAGGTATGGACTTCGTGGGTGTCGTGACCGGGGTCGGGGAAGGCGTCACCGGCCATCAGGTTGGCGACCGGGTTGGCGGATTTTCCGAAGGCGGCTGCTGGCGAACCTACCTCACCTGTGACGCCAACCTTGCCGTCACGCTGCCGCCCGGCTTGTCCGATGACCAGGCGATCGCGGCTGCCACCGCACACGCCACCGCGTGGTACGGCCTGCACGACCTGGCCGGCATCAAGGCCGGTGACAAGGTGCTGATTCACTCCGCAACCGGCGGCGTGGGGCAGGCGGCCATCGCCATTGCGCGCCACGTCGGAGCGCAGATATTCGCGACGGCTGGCAACCCGCAGAAGCGGGAACTGCTGCGCGACATGGGCATTGAGCACATCTACGACTCGCGCAGCGTCGAGTTCGCTGAGCTGATCCGACGCGACACCGACGGCTACGGCGTGGATATCGTGCTGAACTCGTTGACCGGTGCCGCGCAACGCGCCGGACTGGAGCTGCTGGCCTTCGGTGGGCGGTTCGTCGAGATCGGCAAAGCCGACGTGTATGGCAATACGCGGCTGGGGCTGTATCCGTTCCGCCGCGGCCTCACGTTCTATTACGTCGATCTGGCGCTGATGTCCGTCGTGCAGCCCGACCGGGTCCGCGAGTTGCTCACCACGGTGTTCAAGCTCACCGCTGACGGTGTCCTGGCCGCACCGGAGTGCACCCACTATCCGCTGGCCCACGCGGCCAACGCGATCCGGGCCATGAGCAACGCCGAGCACACCGGCAAGCTCTTGCTCGACATGCCGCGCAGCGGGCGCACCAGCGTGGTGGTGCCGCCGGAGCAGGCGCCGGCCTTCCGCAGCGACGGCGCCTACATCATCACCGGTGGCTTGGGCGGGCTGGGACTGTTCTTCGCCTCGAAGCTGGCAGGGGCAGGCTGCGGTCGGATTGTACTGACCGCGCGCTCCCAGCCGAATCCCAAGGCGCGCCAGGCGATTGAGCGCCTCCGCAAGGCCGGAGCCGACATCGTGGTGGAGTGCGGCAACATCGCCGAACCCGACACCGCGCAGCGTCTGGTGAGCGCGGCAACTGCCACCGGGCTTCCAGTACGGGGCGTGCTGCACGCGGCGGCTGTGGTTGAGGACGCCACGCTGACCAACATCACCGACGAGCTCATCGACCGGGACTGGGCGCCAAAGGTTTACGGATCCTGGAATCTGCACCGCGCTACCAGCGAACAACCGCTGGATTGGTTCTGCTTGTTCTCCTCGGGAGCAGCCCTGCTGGGCTCGCCCGGTCAGGGCGCCTACGCCGCGGCCAACAGCTGGGTCGACGCCTTCGCCCACTGGCGTCGCGCGCAAGGCCTGCCGGCCAGTGCGATCGCGTGGGGCGCGTGGGGAGAGGTCGGCCGCGCGACGTTCTTGGCCGAGGGTGGCGAGATCATGATCAGTCCCGACGAAGGTGCGTACGCCTTCGAGACATTGCTGCGCCATGACCGCACGTACACCGGTTACATTCCGATCCTCGGCGCGCCCTGGCTCGCCGATCTCGTCCGGCGCAGCCCGTGGGGTGCGATGTTCGAATCGACCGGGCAAAGCACAAGGGGCCCAAGCAAGTTCCGTGCCGAGCTGCTCGCACTGCCACAAGACGAATGGCCCGCCCGGATGCGGCGGCTGATCGTTGAGCAGGCCAGCGTGATCCTGCGTCGCACGGTCGACGCCGACCGCCCCTTCATCGAGTACGGGCTGGACTCGCTGGGCATGCTCGAGATGCGTACCCACCTCGAAACCGAAACCGGGATACGGCTAAGCCCCAAGGTCATTGCCACTCACAACACCGCGCGTGCGTTGGCTCAGCACCTGGCCGACACGCTGGTCGAGGAGGAGGCCGCACCGGCGGCGTCCTGAGTGTGCGCTCACGGCTTTGACTGTGCATTTAGGGCGGGAAAATCGCGATTCTGGCACCCTGGGTACACGCTCAAAGCTGTGGATACACAGTCGACCCGTCAGGTCACTCCATGACCCAGCCGTATTCCGAGGGGATAGTGCACAGCATCGAACGTATCTCCTCGAGCGGCTTTTCCGACTCGGTCGAATATCCGTGACGCTCGATCGTCAGCTGCCCCGCCGAAACCCCGCAGCCATAGAAGTCGATAGGAACGGGCATGGCGCAATGGAATTGGCCCTGGAAGTCGTCCAGCTCGATGCCCGCCGGGGTACGGATGTCGGGTAATGCGCTGACGTCGGTGCAGAAGACCAGCGGCGGCAGCCCCGGGGGACTTTCCTGGAATGCCACGGTGTTGTAGAGCCCCGACTGCTGAATCAGACCATCGGACAGGTCATTTCGAAACGTTTCGGCGATATCGCTGGCCAGATCGACGATGTCGGTATCCGGGCCGATCTCGGCGAGATAGGTTGCCACCCCGACGAGATTGGTACTGTCCGTCGGGTTCACCGGCGGGTTGAGAACATACCGCAGGTCGACGGGATAGCAGTAGGGGATGGGCACATGCGGAGTCTCGCGAAGCCGCCACTCGGTCAGCAGGATGGCCCCCGCCACCACCGTGCTGACACTGACCCGGTTTTCCCGGCCGGACTCTACGAGGTCGGCTGTCTCCTGTTCGGTGAGACGGACTCGGGTTACCGGAACGGGTTGGGGTGATCCAGGTTTCGCGCTAACTGCGGGTCGCGGCGCCGCGGGGAGATCGTAGGCGTGCAGCAGCGGCAAGAAGCGCTCGATGCCCGACATCCCCAGCTTCTTGACGCCTCGCTGCTCCAGCATGGCCTCCGGTGAACAAGGCACCGGCTGTGGGACTACCGGACCCGCGTCGCCGTTGGTCACGACATCGGTGTACCGGGAGAACAGCTCGTCGAGCAGCGCGGCCCCGTGGTGACCGTCGGCGATGGCGTGGTGCAGAAACACCGTCAGCTCCGACGTTGCCTCGCCGAGCGTCAACCGCATATTCACCAGGGACAAGGTCTGATCGAGACGCATTCCGGCGTCGCCGACCGGGGTCCCGTTGGTGCCGTCGACGACCCACATGCCGCTGTGGAGGAGGTCATCGGCAACGATGTGGTACCTCCCGTCGGCGCCTTGTTCGAGGTGAGTGCCGAGCACCGGATGGGCCTCAAGCAGGGCTTCCAAAGCCTCCGACATCGCGTCGACATCGACCCGACCGCGTAGTCGCACGGTCATGGACGTGAAGGCCTCGAATTTGGCGAACACTTCCTCGCTTGGTGCCAGCTTTCGGATCACGGATCCGGCAAACACGTTAAGACTCCTGCCCTTTCGTCAGTGCACACAGGCCCGTCGATAGCCGATTGCCATTGGCACTGCGCACGCTGCCGAAATGCCCGCCGCCCACAGCAGCGTGGCGATCATCGGTGCCTGAATTGGCCCGCCCAACGCCAAGCCGCGCATCGTTTCGATGGCGTAGCTCACCGGTTGATGCGCGACGATCGGCTGGACCCAGCGTGGATATTGGTTCAACGGCAACAATCCGGTCGAGAAGAAGATGGCGAGCGCTTGCACCACCTCGACCGCCTCAACGACGAGTGTTTTCACGGTGTACAGCGCCACGGTGGTGACGACGACCGCGAACGCCGTGCCGAGTATCACCGGGACGGCAAGCCAGGTGAGGCTCATGAGCAGACCCTGCTGAAACCGGAACCCCAGTAGCACACCGGCGCCCAGCATCACCACGGTGGTGAACAGAATCCGAATCGCCTCGGCCAGGATTCGAGCTAGCACGCCCGACGCTCGGTGCACAGGCAGCACCCATAATCGCGAAAGCAGACCCGATGAGCGTTCGCGCATCAGGTCCATCGCGACGAATGTGGAGCCAGTGATGGCGCCGCCGAGCGCGATCAGCGGCACGATGCTGTACAGCGCGCTCCGGTGAGTCATCGCGTAAACGAGCTCGCCGAGAACGATATACAGGGTCAGAAGGAAAAGAATTGGCAGCACCAGCGATTCGATGACGGTGACGAGGTCACGCGCCCACCGATACAGAATCCGCTTGGTCTGCACCAGGGTTTGCGGGATGAGCAGTACCACGGAATTCTCCGGGTGCCGCCAGCGGATTGGGCGAAACCCGACTGCCTGATCTGTCACAGAACTCATGGCCGCCTTGACAAAACGATCATGGATGACGGCACCAGGACCACCATCGCGCCGAACAACCACGCCAGCGTCGGCGCCATGAGAGGCCATGTCACCGTAAGGGCGTTCCGCGTCGTATCCCCGGCCAGCGCACGCAGCGCCACCACGAACTGGGAGATTGGTTGGTTGCGGACAACGGGCTGAATCCAATGCGGGAACAGCTTGAGCGGTTGCACGCCAACCGATAACAGCCCGAAGATCATGATGGGCAAGGAGAGCAGCGGCAGCATCGCGTCCGGGTTTCTGCTGGCCGTGCCGATCAGGTCGGCGGCGAACGACAGCACCGCCCCGATCGCGATCACCAGGACGCAGTATCCGGCGATGTGCGCCGGCCCGTAATGGAACCGGAATCCGATCACGTGGCCACAGATCAGCGAGCCTGCCAACCCAATCGAGCAGCGGTACACGCTGGCTGTCGTGCGGGCAAGGACCGGCGTCAACGGTGCGATGGGCATGGACCTGAACCGCCGATTGACGCCCTCCAACGAATCGGTTGCCGCACGGAAGGCCGCCGACATCGCAGCGAACGCGACGGCCTGCAGTCCAATCAGCGGCGTGATGTATTGCCCCAGGCTGCTGCTGATGCCCTTGCTGCCGCCACCCACGTAATGGTTCCAGGGTATGGAGAACGGAATGTAGAAGGCCGCGGTGAAGGCTATCGATGCCCCCACCACGGTGATCAACTCGCCGTTGCGCAGCGATGGTGCGATGAAGCGCACGGTGAGCACCCACCATTGCCGGAGCCCCGACGGTTGTGATCTCGGCACCGCCGGCGGCCCCGCTGGTTCCCGGGCTGCTAAGGTCGGCGCGCTCATGGCAGGGCCTCCACCGCCAGATGACTCAAGGCGCGAGCCTCGCTGGGATCGGCTGTCATGGAAAGGAATACATCGTCGAGCGACGGCCGGCGCAGCGCAATGTCGGCCAACTCGATATTCGCTGCGTTGAGCCGCTTTACAGCCTCGATCAGCGTGCCGGTGCCGTCCGGCGCCGGCATCGTGATCCGGTCGGATTCCGCTGTCAGCATTTCCCTTTGTTGATCGGGCAACAGCGGACCGAGCGCTTCGACGATGGCGCCCAGATCCTTCAGATCCTGTGGCACTATTTCGCAGAAAGTGCCGCCGGCGCGATGCTTGAGCTCGTTCGCGGTGCCCTCCGCGATAATCGTGCCGCGATCGATCAAGATGATCCGGTCGCTGAGCGCATCCGCCTCCTCGAGATACTGCGTGGTCAACAGCGTGGCGATGCCCAACTTTTTGAAGCTGCCGACCAGATCCCAAATGGCTTGCCGGCTCCTGGGATCCAGACCCGTGGTGGGCTCGTCCAAGAACGCCACCTGAGGTTGGACCACCAAACCGCAGGCGATGTCTATGCGCCGACGCATCCCGCCCGAGTAGGTGCTGACCCGCCGCTTGGCGGCATGTACGAGGTCGAATTGCTCGAGCAGTTCCTGCGCCCGCGTGCGCGCTGCTGCCTTGCTCAGGCCGTACAAACGACCAAACACCACCAGATTCTGCTCACCGGAAAGCATGTCATCGACGGCAACCTGCTGTCCGGTCAGCATGATCGAACGGCGCACACCGGCCGGCTCGGAAACCACGTCGTAGCCGGCGACGGTCGCGGTGCCCCGGTCCGGCCGGGTCAACGTCGACAAGATGTCCACCATGGTGGTTTTGCCAGCCCCGTTCGGGCCAAGCAGGCCAATCACCTCACCGCGGCCCACGTCGAAACTGACGTCATCCAGGGCCACGACGTCGCCGAACTTCTTGCGAATACCGCGAACCACCACAGCCGCATCGCTATTGGACATCCGATTCTCCTCAGTCAAGGCTCGACAGATCCACCAGAGCACCGGCTTCGGTTGCCCCGACCATTTCGCTCTCCTCGTGCTCGGCGGCGATGGCCTCCTGGATCAGCTCGCTGAGCGCGGGCGGGAAGTTCCGCATCAGCGCTTCAGCCGTTGCTGCCGCGATCCGGCGGGTGTCGTACCACCAATCGAGATGTATTGAGCCGCCGGACCGGTACGCCCGAAGTTCGATGGCGTGGCCCAGCCCTGGGGTCGTCTCGCGCAGCGGCATCGACAGGTCCGAGTCGAACTGCACCGGCGCGGCCACCCCCGCATCAAGTGCGGAAAGGTCTGGAATCACACCGGCATACCGGAAGTGGATGTCGGGTGTGCGTTGCGCACCGAAGACGCGTCCGGTCGGTGCGTAGACATACCGCAATAGCCCGTATCCGATGCCGTAGTGCGGCACGGCCTTGAGGACGCTGTGTACGGCGTCGATCTCTTGAATCGCCGTCTCGCCGCGCCCCTTCGCGCATGCCAGCGCGACCGGGTAGTACGTCGTGAACCTGCCAACGGTTCTGCGGACGTCGACGTCGGGTCGCAGCACCGAACGTCCATCGCCCTCGAGTTCCACGGCAACCACGCCCTCACCGATCGTCTGGGCTACCGTGCGGCCCAGCGCGGCGAGCAGGATTTCCTGAATCGAGCGTCGGAATCTGCGCCGAGCGTCGTCTACCTCGGACGTTTGCTCGCCGGTCAGTGTGCCCGACAGCCGGGTCAGATCGTCGGCATGAGGCGGTTGGGTTACGTCGCCATCGGCGGGCCACAACGTGACCTTGCGGAAGTTCTCCAGCCAGTAGCTGCGGGTGTCCAGAGCCGCCGGATGCGTGGCGAGCGCCGCGCAGCGCAGTGACCAGTCCCGCCACCCCGTGCTGGACGTTTCCAGGGTGATCTCTTGGCCTGCCAGCCGTTGCCCGAATGCGGTGACGATGTCGGTGCCGAGGATCTGGCGGCCTGCGTCGTCGGCGACGACCTCGTGCACGCCAAGACCCAGGAAGTGCGGACGGCCGTGGGCGCCGGTGATATGTGCCGCGACCAGCGGCGCGTTCGAAGAACCTTGTTCCGCAATCAGTTCGGCCAGGATGGTTGTCACCGCCGCCCGCTCCTCCGGGCTTCCGGCGGCCACATCATCGGGAAGCGACCGGGTCGAGAGCCGGGTGAATTCTTCGGTCTCGACGATGTGCTGCTCCCAGATGCCGGATCCGCCATCGTCGACGAGGCGTAGCCGCAACGCTTCGTGGTGGTTGGTCACCGCGGTCAGCACCGCCTGGATGTCGTCGGGACTCACCGTCGGATCCAGACGCAGGATCAGCGGGACGCGCCAGCGGCCGGTGTCGCGCAATCCCCGGTCCAGGAAGTATGCGATGTTTGGCGGGACTGCCGGATTCGCCTCAGCGGCTGGCGGTTTCGCCAATCCGCTGGCCGCAAACGAGGCATCGACAGCTGCGGTCAGCGACGCCAGGGTCGGGTGTTCGTACAGATCCTGCGGTGTGATGGTCAGGCCTTCGTTGGCGGCGGTCATCGCGATGCTGATCGCCATCAGGGAATCGCCGCCAAGGTCAAAGAAATTGGCGTGACGATCGATTGAACTGACCCCCATGGACTGCTGCCAGATGCGCTGCAACGTGGCTTCGGTCTGGGACTGCCCAGTGGGTGCCACCTCGACGGTGGTGGCGCCGGCAGCGACCGATGCGCCGTTGGTCGGGGCGGGCGTCCAGACCGTGGGCTTGGGATCGATCCAATGCCGTTGGCGGGCAAAGGGGTAACCAGGCAGCGAAACGATGCGTGGCCGCCCCGGGCGCAGCGGCGCCCAGTCGACGTCGATTCCGGCCGACCACAGCTCACCGAGACCGCGCAGGAAGGTATCGCGGTCATCGACGTTCTGGATCGGGTGGCGCATCAGCCGAACGGCGTGGTGCCCATTTGACCACCTGGGGTGCCGCATCGCCGAGCCGGTCAGGCTCCCGCCGGGACCGACCTCGACCAGGATCCGTCCCGGATCGCTCAGCACCACATCGAGCTCGTCGGCGAACCTGATCGTGGAGCTGATTTGGCGTGCCCAGCTGGCCGGGTCGGCGACCTGCTCGGCTGACATCCAGGTTCCGGTGAGGTTGCTCAGCAACGGCGTCTGCGGAACGCGCAGCTGCTGGCGCGACAGGAAGGCTTCGAACTCGCCCAGCATGGGATTCATTGCGCTGGAATGGAAGGCGTGGGTCGCGCGCACCCGCCGAACGGGTACCCCACGCTCGGTGAGGCGTTGGGTGAACGCCCGAATCTCGTCTTTGGGTCCGGCGACAACGCAGTTTCCGGGATCATTCACCGCGGACAGTTCGACGCCCGGCACCAAGTGCTCCGCGACGTCGGCGGGGCTCAGCGCCACCGCGACCATAGAGCCCGGCGCCGATTCGTTCATCAGGCGGGCACGCAACGAGACCGTTTTGATTGCTGTCTCGAGGTCGAATACCCCGGCCAGGGTGGCCGCGATGTATTCGCCCGTGCTGTATCCGATGTACGCGCCGGCGCGAACGCCAAAGGTGTCGACCAACTTTGCCAGCGCGTATTCGACGGTGAACAGCGCCGGTTGCGAACGGTCAATGCGCTCCAGATCCGTTGGCGTACCGCTGAATATCTCGGCGTGCAGGTCGATACCCATCTCGTCGCGGAATCCCGCGGCGCAGGCGTCGAAGTGTTCGGCAAACACGGGCTGGGTGTCGTAGAGACCCTTGGCCATTCCGACGTGTTGAGCGCCCTGGCCGGGAAACAGGAAAACGACTCGGTCGCAGTCCGATGCAGCGGTTTCGGCATCCGAGACGGACTCGCCGACGAAAACATTGTCGTGCTCGGCCGCACGCAGCAACGTGACCGCCTGCTCCCGGTCGTGCACGACGGCTGCCATCGTGACGTTGTGCTTGCGGCGCCCAGCGAGCGTACTGGCGACCTCGGACAGTTGCGGAGCGTCGGGCTTTTCCATCGCAGCGGCTAAGGCTGTCCGCGACTCCTCAAGTGCGGCAGCGGTTTTAGCCGACAACAGCAGCACGTGGGGGCCGGTGGCGTCGGCGGGTGTGGAAACTTGTGCTTCCGGTGGGGCCTCTTCCAGAACGACGTGCGCGTTGGTGCCGCCGATCCCGAACGAGCTGACCCCGGCTCGGCGCACACCGTCCCACTCCCATGGGCCGTACTTGCTTTGCACCGTGAACGGAGTCTGGTCGAGATGCAGTTCCGGGTTGGGACTGGTGAAGTGGAGCGTGGCGGGAATCGCTTTGTGCTTCAGGCACAGGATCGTTTTGATCAGCGCCGCGACTCCGGCGGCCACCTCCAGGTGGCCGATGTTCGATTTGACCGACCCGATTACGCAGGGGTTCGATCTGGGCTCTTCAGAAACTCCGAAAGCAGTTTTCAGCCCGGAGATTTCGATGGGGTCGCCCAATGGTGTGCCGGTTCCGTGTGTTTCGACATAACTCACCGTCGACGCATCGATGCCGGACACCGCATGCGCCTCGGCGATGCAATCGGCCTGGGCGGACGCGCTGGGAGCGGCGAAACCCATTTTCACGGATCCGTCGTTGTTGATCGCCGATCCGCGGATGACGGCGTGAACCTGATCCCCGGCGTCGATGGCGGCCTGCAGCGGCTTGAGGGCCACCATCCCGACGCCGCTGCCGAAAACCGTTCCGTCGGCTCGCACGTCGAATGGCCGGCAGTGACCGACCGCCGAAAGCATTTGTCCCGGCGAGTGCCAGTACCCGACATGGTGTGGGACGGCAAGTGATACGCCTCCGGCCAGCGCCATGTCGCATTCGCCGCTGAGCAGGCTCATGCAGGCTAGGTGCACGGCTACGAGCGACGACGAGCACGCGGTTTGCACCGCGATGCTCGGGCCGCGCAGGTTGAACTGATGAGAGACCCGGGTTGCCAGAAAGTCCTTGTCGTTCTGCAAGAACATGCTGACCTGGTCGAAATCGAGTCCCTCGGCCATGACCTCGTTCGGGTCGCGGTGCGAGAGCAGGTTGTGCAGGAGATAGCCGCTGGGAGAGCTGGTTCCGTACACGCCGATCGATCCGTCGAACCGTGCGGGGTCACAGCCTGCGTCCTCCAGCGCATGCCACGCGCACTGCAGGAACAACCGGTGTTGTGGGTCCAGCGATCGAGCGAGCACCGGCGGAAACCCGAAGAAGTCTGCATCGAATTCGTCAATCCCGTCAACGATCGGCGCGCGCCGCACATACTTCGGATTCGCCAGGACCTTGTCGTCGATCCCGGCGTCCCTGAGCTGTTGCTCCGAGAGCGTGACGATCGACTCCTTGCCGCGGCGAAGGTTGTCCCAGAACACCGAAACATTGTTGGCGCCCGGAAACTTGCCGGCCATGCCGACCACCGCGATCGCGTTGTCGGGGATGCTCACTGGTTTGTTCCTCCCTGTACTCCACCAGGTCTAGGTCGTCGCCTCATTGCGGCACCTTGTCGCGCCGCCGCGCGCTGCTGCGCCCGGTCGCGAACGGTGTCACTATTTTTCGTTTTCGGGTCTGCGGCCCCTCGCTCGGCTGTCGCGAGCCCGAGTTGGCGCATGAGGTCGGCCGCGACATCGTGTAGCGATGCGCCCTGCAATAACAATGCCACCGGCGGCTCCGCACCGAAGTCCGCGCGGGCGGTGTTGCGGATCCGCACCGCCATCAGGGAATCCATTCCGAGCTCAAGCAGCGGCATGGTGGGATCGACGGCGGATTTATCGGCATAGCCCATGACCGCCGCGATCCGGGCCCGCAGTTGATCCGTCATGATGCGTTGCGCTTCAACCGGATCAAGGTCGGTCAGCGCCGCAGGGCCGGCCCAGTCATCGCCGCCGCCGGCGGCGTCCAGCTCTTCAACCACCGCGGCGAAGAAGTCGTGGTTGCGGATCTCCGGGAAGGCGATCAGTGCACGATCGGGACGCAGTCGGGCAACGCCGGTCTGGCGCCGGTTGCCAGCCAGCAGCGCTTCCATGGCCTCGATGCCCTCGGCGGGAGTGATGGGGTCGAGTACGCTGACGGCCAGCGTGCGGGCCATGCCCACGTCCGACCACGGCCCCCAGTTGATCACCGCTGCCGGCAGACCGGCCGCCCGCCGCCACGCGGCCAGCGCGTCGAGCCAGGCGTTAGCGCACGCGTAGGCCCCCTGCCCGGGGGCGCCGAGCAGTGCGGCCGTGGACGAGAAGCCAACCCACCAGTCCAGTTCCCGGGCGGCGCTAGCTTGGTGCAGCCGCAGTGCGCCAACGGCTTTGGGAGCCCAGACCCGTTCCAGGCTGTCCCGTTTCATGGAGTACAGCAGGCTGTCGTCGATCACGGCCGCCGCGTGCAGGATGCCGCGCAGTTGGCGACCTTGGTCCTCGGCGGCCGCGACAAGGCTTTCCGCTATTCCCGGGGCAGCCACATCGCCTCGGACGACGACGATTTCGGCTCGGTCTTCCAACTCGGTCAGGATCCTGCGCTGTTCGTCGGCGGGTTCGCTGCGTCCATTGAGGACGACCTGGCCCGCGCCGTTGTCCACCAGCCACCGCGCGACCACCAAGCCGAGGCCGCCGAGTCCGCCGGTGATGATGTACGACGCTCCCGGGCGAACGACCGGATTGCCCACGGGCTCACCTTGTTCGGCCCGCCCGAGCCGTTCGACGCATCGGTGTTCACCCCGCCAAGCGATCACGCTGCTCAGCAGGTCGGGATCGGGTGCGGAAAGTTCGGCGTTCAAAACCTCGAGGGCCGCGGGCTTTTCCCAGGTGGCGTCCAGGTCGACCAGGGTGGCGCGCAGCTCCGGATGCTCGTAGGTCAGGACCCGCACCAGTCCCTGCAACGCGCCGATCGCCGGCTGACCCGCCTCGCCGTCGTCGACGGCCAGACCGCCCGCGGAGACGAGCCACAGCCGCGGGGATTCGCCGTGCCAACCGCCGACGACCGCCCGCACCACGGTGGAGATCGACCACACCAAATCGCGCGCTTGGGAGACCTGGTCCGGGCCGGGCGGGCCGTCAGGGAGGAAAGCGATTACACCGGCGGGCGGGTGTTCGGGATCGCCCGCGGTTTCCGCGAATGCAGCGAGCATGGCGGGTTCGTCGTCGAGGCTGGCGGTGGTCACTCGGCGCGATTGGCTCCGCCACCCGGCGGTGAATGCATCCGCTGCTTCCACCGCGCCCGCGCTGAGCACGAGCCAACTACCGGGATCGGCTTGGGCAGCACTTGCGGCTGGGAGGGCTTTCTCGACCCACCTCGACTCGAAGATCTTCTGCGCCAACGGCAGTGGGACGCTGCGGCGCTCGACGGAGCGCAGGTAGATGTCGTTGATCTCGGCGGTCACGTTCCCGGCCTCGTCGGTCATGACGATCCTGCCGAGCTTTCCCGCCCCGCTTTCGTCGAGGCTGGTCAGCCTGGCCCGGCAGCGGCCATACCGCCCCGGGTCGCGATAGACCCGCAAGTTTCCGATTGAGACTGGGAGATAACTGGATTCGGCTGATCCGGCCGACCCGTCGTCGGGCATCGCGGCGGCCAGGCTCTGCAGGGCGGCATCGAGCAGGGCAGGGTGGATCCGGTATCCGGGATGCCGGGGCGCCTCGGCGGAAAGGGTGACTTCGGTTTCAGCCGAACCGTCCGAGAGGCGCTCGATGCGGGTCAGGGCCGCGAAGGCCGGACCGTAATGCTGTCCGGCCTGCCGCAGCACGGCGTACATATCGGCCGGCGACACGGCAACTTTGGTTTGGCCGGCCGCCGGCGCGGGCCGATCGGGCGCGGCGTCCGACGGCGATGCTTCCGCCTTGGCGACGGCATGCCGGGTCCAGTCGCCGGCGACGGAGCGCGAGTAGATCTCGATACGAATCTTGCTGTCCCCGTTGCGAATCAGTTGGGTCGTCAGCTGGGTGTGGCCGTCCAGGGTAAGCATCTGCTCGACCTCGAGCTGGTTGATCGACACGGCAGCGACCGGCAGGCCGAGCGCCTCGCTGGCGGCCGCCAAGGCGATCTCGGCATAGCCCGCCGCCGGCATGATGGACTGGCCGAACACCCGGTGGTCGGCCAGCCACGGGCACACGTCGGTTCCGACGTCGGCTTGCCACACGTGATCCTGGCTGGAGGGAACTTCGACGTGCACGCCCAACAACGGGTGAGTGTGGTCGCCCAAGGGATTCGCGAGATCCGACATCGTGGACCGGTCCTCGACCCAGAACTGCGAGTGCTGCCACGTTGTCGTCGGGATGTCGGCCAGGCGAGTGCCGGGGATGGTTGGCTGGTTCTTGCGCACCGATGCGAGTTGGGTGTGGAAGGTGATGGTGTCGTCGGCGTCGCGCTGCAGGGTGCCGATGCTCCGGTAGCTGCGTTCGCGATGCGCGTCTTCCAGTGTTTCGGTGATGGCGTGGGTCAGCAGCGGGTGGGCGCTGATCTCGATGAAGGTGTGATGGTTGGCCCCCGCGGCGATGACGGCCTGCTGGAATCGCACCGGGTTGCGCATGTTGGTGGCCCAGTGCTCTGCGCCGAAAACCGGTGTGCTGTCGAGGGTTTCGTAGGTAGTCGAGATGATCGGAATCGTCGGGGTGCGCGGCGTCAGGTCTGCCAGCTCCGAACGCATCGCAGGTTGCAACGCGTCCATCGCCGGGTTGTGCGGGGCCACTTCGATATTGACCTTGCTGGCGAAGCGGTCCTGGACGCGCACGTGAGTGATCAGTTCGTCGATCTGCTCGGTCGGTCCGGCGATCACCGTCTGGCGGGGCGAGTTGTAGATCCCCAGCGTCACCTGCGGGTAGTCGGCGATCAGCGCCTCGGTGGCCGCGGCGTCGAGTTCCAGCAGGGCCATGCCGCCCTGTCCGGACAGCGGGGCCATCAGCCGCGAGCGGGTGGCGGTCACCCGCAACCCTTCGGCGGGCGTGAGGGCCCCGGCGACCACGGAGGCGGCCACCTCACCCATGGAGTGGCCGATCACCAGGTCGGGTTGCACGCCGTAGGAACGCCACAGCGCGGTCAGCGCCAGTTGCATGCCGATCAGGCCCAGCTGGATCTGTTCGATGCCAACCAGCTCCTTGCCGCCGGCGATGACGCCGTGCAGCGAAAACCCCGCTTGGGCAAGGAAATCGGGTTCGAGCTCGGCGACGGCCTGGGCGAAGGCGGGTTCGTCGGCCAACAGCCGCCGACCCATGCCGGCCCACTGTGATCCGCGGCCGGAGTAGACGAATACCGTGCCAGGCCCAGGTGCACCTTCCTGGTATCTGACCACGCCGGGGGCGGGCCTGCCGGCGGCAACCGACCGCAGCCCGGCCACTGCTTGGGCGCGGTCGCGGGCCACCACGGCGGCGAACTTGGCGTGCCGGGCGCGGTGTTGGTTGAGCGTTTGCGCCACATCGGCCAGGGCCACCTCGGCGCCGGGGCCGTCCAGCCAGTCCGCCAACACCGCCGCAGCGGCGGTCACCCGTTGTGGCGCCTTGCCCGACACCACCAATGTCGACACCGCCGGGTCAGGTCCACGGTGCACCGGCGCCGGATCAGGTGCCTGCTCGATCACGACGTGCGAGTTGGTCCCACTCATGCCGAACGACGACACGGCCGCGCGGCGCGGGCCCGGCTGGGCGGGCCAGGGTGTGCCTTCGGTCGGGACGAACAGTCGGGTCGAGGATGGGTCAATGGCCGGGTTCCAGCGGGTGAAATGCAGATTCCGTGGGATGTAGCCGTGTCCCACGGCCAAAATCGCCTTGATCAATCCAGCGACCCCGGCGGCCGCCTCCAGGTGACCGATGTTGGTCTTGACCGCGCCGAGTGCGCAGCTGCCGTCGCCGCGGCCGTAGCTGGCGGCGAGCGCTTCGAACTCGATCGGGTCGCCCAAAATGGTTCCGGTGCCGTGGGTTTCGACGTAGCGCACGCTGTCGGCGGTGACGTCGGCCTGCCTTAGCGCGGCGTTGATCACCTCGCGCTGCGCCGACGCATTCGGGGCGGTCATGCCGTTGGATCTGCCGTCTTGGTTGATCGCCGAACCGCGGATCACCGCCAGCACACGATCGCCATCCCGAGTGGCGTCGGACAAGCGCTTGAGCACCACGACGCCGCATCCCTCGCCGCGGGCGAAGCCGTCGGCCGTCGCGTCGAAGGCCTTGGACCGGCCTGTCGGCGATAGCGCGGTCCACTTGGAAACCGCAATCGAGGTGAATGGGGACAGCGAGAGCTGCACCCCGCCCGCCAGGGCCACGTCGCTTTCCCGCAATCGCAGACTCTGGCACGCCAGGTGCACGGCCACCAAGGACGACGAACATGCGGTGTCCACAGCCATCGCCGGGCCGCGCAGCCCGAGCAGATAGGAAATCCGCCCCACCGCCGCCGAGTGTGGGGTGCCGGTGCTCAGGTACGCGTCGATCTCGGCGCGGCGTTCGATGTTGACGATGGTGTAGTCGAACGTCGACAGCCCCATGATCGCGGCGGTTTGGGTGCCGTTCAACGAATCCGGTGGCAGGCCGGCATGTTCGAGCGCCTCCCAGGCAACCTCCAGCAGCAATCGGTGCTGGGGGTCCATCGCGGCGGCTTCGCGCGGGGTGATGCCGAAGAAGTCGGCGTCGAAACCGGCGACGTCGTCGATAAATGCCCCCCACTTGGTCGTCATCCGCCCCGGTGCCTGCGGATCGGGGTCGTAGTACGCGTCGGCGTCCCACCGATCGGCAGGTACCTCGCCTACGGTGTCTCGGCCTTCGATCAAAAGATCCCAAAAGCTTTCCGGTCCAAACACATTGCCGGGCATCCGGCAACCGATGCCGACCACCGCGATCGGCTCGGCAACATCGGTGGGAAAAGCCGTTCCGGCGCGCACGAGCTCACGCGCGAGCACCTCGCGCGCC
This sequence comes from Mycobacterium simulans, assembly GCF_900232995.1. GTDB lineage: Bacteria > Actinomycetota > Actinomycetes > Mycobacteriales > Mycobacteriaceae > Mycobacterium > Mycobacterium simulans. The sequence goes on along the minus strand of NZ_OCVX01000005.1, from coordinate 336,739 downwards.
TTCGGCGACATTTGCGCCGCGCGTTCGGCCAGACTGGTCATTACTCGGCGCCCTCCGTTGCAGCTTCGAGCTCACTTGCCGCGACTAGGTCGGAAAGCAGTTCCATTTCCTCGTCCGAGAGCCCTTGTTCGGCGTCGGGCGCCTCCTCGGCGTCGGCCGCCGTCGCATAGCCAAGCCGTTCACACAGCGCGCCGGCTAGATCGGTAATGGTCGGGTATGCCCAGACCAAGGCGACGGGCAACGTGGTGCCCAGGTTCGCTTCCAGCCGGTTGCGGAGTTCGAGGGCCATCAACGAGTCCAGACCGAGGGACTCCAGCGGCCGATCGTGGTCGATCGGTTCCGTCGACCGCAGCACCGAGCGGATTTCGTCGGCGATGGCCGCGGCCAGCCGGGCCGGGCGCTCGGCCGCGGCGGCGCCCTCCAGGCCGTCGAGTTCTGCACGGATTCGGCCGCCGCCGCGCTCCTCGACTCTGATCGAATCCTGCAGCTTCGCAAACAGCGACGATCCCGCCGCGGCGGGGAAGGACTGGAACCACTGGCGTGCATCGAGGGCGAACACGCCGGTGCGAGCCCGGTCGGCCGACAGCACCACCTGCATGGCCGCCAGCCCTTGCGCGGGAGTGATCATCGAGACGCCGAGATCGGCGAAGAACTGGGCGCGTCCCACCTCGGCCCATGGTCCCCAGTTGATCCCAGCCGCAGGCAATCCCAACGATCGCCGGTGGGCGACCAGGCCGTCGATCCATGAGTTCGCGGCGGCGTAGGACCCCTGGCCCGGCGCGCCGAGCAGCGACGCGACCGACGAGAACGACACCCACCAATCCACGTCGGAGCACTTGGTGGCCTCGTGCAGCCACCAGCCGCCGGCCACCTTCGGCGAGAACACCCGCGCCGAGGCCGACTCCGAGATGTTCAGCACGATCTCGTCGGCCAGTACCATCGCGCTGTGCACGACGCCGGCCAGCCGGAAGCCGGCGTCTTGGACCGCCGCGACCAGGCGCCGTGAGGTGTCGGGGTCGGCTAGGTCGCCGGTGACCACCTCGACGCGACCGCCTTGGTTGTTGATATCGCTGATCTCGGCGAGCACCTCGGCGCTCGGTGCCGAACGGCCGTTCACCACAACCAATCCCGCGCCGTGGGCGGCCAGCCAGCGCGCGGTCACCAGACCAAGGCCGCCCATGCCGCCGGCGACCAGGTAGCCGCCATCCGGACTGACCAGTGGTTGGGGTGGTCGCGGCGCCAGCGCCGCAATGCTGCCGGTCTGCGGTATCGAGATGGCGATCTTGCCGGCGTGCTCGCCCGATTCGAGCAACCGGAACGCCTCGACGACGTTGTCCAATGCGAACTCGGTGACCGGCAGCGGGGCCAACTGTCCTTGCGTGGCATGCTGCAGAATCTGTTCGAGGTATTCGCGATACCGTTTGGCCTGCAGCCGCACGTTCAAGTCGATGTCGACGACCGACAATGACGCGCTGCGGGCCAGGGCCGCCAATCCGATCGAGGTATCGGCGCAGACGTCCGTCTTGCCCAGTTCGATGAATCGGCCGCCGGGGGCCAGTAGCTGCATCCCAGCGCGAATCGCTTCTCCTGGAAGGGAATTGAGGACGACATCTATTCCTGCACCATCGGTGAGATTGAGAATTTCCTCGACGAAGGCCACGCCGTCCGAATCGCCGACGTACTCGACGTCCAGCCCGGACAGCAGGTCGCGCTGGGCCTGCGATCGGGCTGTCGCGTAGATCCGGGCACCGATCATCGTCGCAATGCCCACGGCCGCCAAATCCGCGCCGTCGCTTGTGGAATGGATCAGTACCCGTTCGCCGGGCGCCAACCGCCCGACCGTGCATAGCGAATGCCACGCCGTGAGGTAGGCCAACCCGAATGCCGCCGCCTGGGAATCCGGCAGCGCCCGCGGGACGGGAACGACGAGATCGGCGTGCGTCGTGACATGCGAGCCGATGGTCCCGTCGCCGAAAGCGATGACACGCTGCCCAATCTCGAGGCCGGTACCAACGCCGGTGCCGATCGCGGTCACCACGCCGAGGGAGTCACTGCCGTTCAACGCAGCGGTGACGATGCGGATCTCGACCTGATCGTCGGCGGGTGGGATACGTTTGGCGGCGCGGACTTTCAGCCGGTCGTGATCGCCCGCTTCTTCGATCTCCAGCTTGAACGCGGCGCCGGCGTCGATATCCACCGTGATGTATCGATTTTCGTCGGCTAGCTCGCCGGCGCCGGCGGTTGGCGCCGCCACCAGCCTTCTGACGTAGCGTTGTCCGTCGCGCAGCGCCACCTCGTCGTCTTCGGCGTCGGCCAGCAATTCCTCCGCCAGGCCCGAGAGCGTGCCGTCGGCGTCGACGTCGACGAGCGTCGCCCTGAGCTCAGGGTGCTCGAATGTCAGCACCCGCGCGATGCCACGAAGCTGCGCCTGCGGCAACGTCACTGGGTCGCTGGGACTCAGCTGCTGGGCACCGCACGTGACTATCCACAACCGCGGACTGTTTCGGGCACCCACCCGCGACACCGTCTTGACGATGTCGGCGATCCGCAGGGTGCGTTTGCGGGCCACGTCCAATTGGGCGTCGGTCGGCTGAGACTCGTCGGTGGCCCGCGACGGGTGGACGACGACGATGCCGTCCCATTGGGTTTCGCGTTGGGTGATAGCCTCCCGGATCACTTGCTCGTCGGCGCCGGAAACCAACTCGCACCGCCCGATCCGTTCCCGGAGCGTGGTCAACAACGAGTCCGCGGCGGCACCGTCGGCAACCAGCAGTAACGCGCCGAGATCACCGGCCTGCTTGTCCAGCGGCACCGGCTCCCATTCGAGCGTGAACAAGCGATTGATGAGTTCGCTTGCACCACTGCGTGATTGCAGCACCGCCATCTCGACTTCGTCGATTTCCAGCAGCAGCCGGCCATCGGCGTCGGTGAGCACCACCTGGCCGACCAGCCGATCCGGGTTTGCGGTCGGGGTCAGAGAGCCGATCGCACGCGCGCCGTCGACCACATCCGCGTGCACGCGAACGCCCGCGAAGCGAACTGGAAGCACGGTCGCCTGCTGGCCCGTCCCCCCGGTCGCCAGATCCGTTGCTAACTGGGTCGCGCCCAGGGTCTGCAACGCGATATCCATCATGACGGGGTGCAGCACGAATTTGCGGGAACCGGCTTTGGCCGCGGTGGGCAGCCGCACCTCGGCATGGGCCGATCCCGACGGCGAGACCGCGAGCCCGACAATGCCGCGGAAGGCGGGACCGTGTTGCTGGCCGGCGGCACGCAGCCGCTGATACAGGTCGTCGGGGTCAAGTACGGCCGCGCCCTCGCCGGCATCGCAAGGCAGTGCGTCGGGTTGCGAAGGCGTCGCGGGGGCCAGGGTCGCGGTGGCATGTTTGATCCAGCCCGAAGTGGCGCTGCGGGTGCGGATTTCGACCCGGCACAGCCGTTCGTCGCCGGTGAGTGTGGTGACGATCAGCGTGTTGTCGGTGACGTGCATAAGTTGGTCCAGGCTGAGCTCGCGGATCATCCACGACGCCTCGGGGCCGAATGTGTCCGTCGCGGCCGCCAGCGCGATGTCCGCATAGGCCGCCCCGGGTAAGACACACGTGTCGTCGACGCAGTGGTCGCCGAGCCACAGCAGGTCCGGGCCGACCTCGCATTCCCACACCCGGGTGCCATTGGTGGGATCGTTGACGCCTATGCCCAGCAGCGGGTGAGCGTGTGCCGCATGCGGTGTGCCCGAACCGGCGCTGATCCAGTGCCGGGTGTGCTGCCAGGGGGTGTTGGGCAGCTGCGGATGCGGTTCGGGCGGATGT
>NZ_OCVX01000005.1:252638-332830 GCF_900232995.1 Mycobacterium simulans | reverse complement strand
GGGTGGGGCGGCGTGCGGTGTGCGCGGTGCGGGCGTGGTGCGGGGGCGGGGGGGTGGCGGGGGGGGGTGGGGGCGCGGCGGATGCGGTGCGGGCGGGGGTGGGGTGTCCGGCGGGCGGGTGGTGTGGGTGGCGTTGACGTTGGCGTGGAAGGTGATGGTGTCGTCGGTGTCGCGCTGCAGTGTGCCGCTCACGTGCGCGTTCGTGTCGCCCAGGGTGTCGGTGATGGCGTAGGTGAGTAGGGGGTGGGGGCTGATCTCGATGAAGGTGTGGTTGCTTTGGGCCGCCTCGCTGACCGCCTGGTGGAAGCGCACCGGGTTGCGCAGGTTTGCCGCCCAGTATTCGCCGTCCAGCAACCGTGACGGCCCCTCGTGGACCGTGGTGATCATCGGGATCTTCGGCGGTTGCGGCGCCAAATCGGCTAGCGCGGAACGCAGTTGCGGCAATATCGGGTCGATGATCGGGTGATGGGATGCGACGTCGACCTCGATGCGTCTGGCCAGTAGGTTTTTTGCCGCGACGACTCCGATGATCCTGTCCACCTGCTCTGGTGGACCGGCGATCACCGACTGGCGCGGTGAGGCATGCACGGCCAGGGTGAGTTGCGGATGGTCGGCGATCAGCGCCTGGGCGGCATCGGCGTCGAGTTCGAGCAGCGCCATCGCGCCTTGGCCGGCCAGCTGGGCCATTAGCCGCGAGCGGGTGGCGATCACCTTCAGCCCCTCGGCCGGCGTGAGCGCGCCGGCCACGACGGCCGCCGACACCTCGCCCATCGAGTGGCCGATCACCACGTCGGGGGTGACCCCGTAGTGGCGCCACAACGCGGTGAGCGCGAGCTGGATGGCGACCAGCACCGGCTGGATGCGCTCGATGCCGACCAGTTCCTGACCATCGGCAAGCATCTGCTGCAGCGAAAACCCGGTTTGGGCAACAAAATCCGGCTCCAGCTCGGCGATCGCCTTGGCGAATGCGGGTTCATCGGCCAGCAACTGGCGGCCCATCCCCGCCCATTGCGAACCCTGGCCGGAATACAGGAACACCGTGCCCGGCCCGCCGGAGCCTTCGTTGCAGCCGACGGTGCCGGGCGCAGGCTGGCCGGCGGCCAGTGCCCGCAATCCGGCCACCGCCTGGGCGCGCTCGCGGGCCACCACCGTGGCGAACTTGGGATGCCGGGCCCGGTGGTGGTTGAGTGTGTGCGCGACATCGGCCAGCGGGATCTCGGCGCCGGCGCCGTCCATCCAATCGGCCAATACCGCGGCGGTCGCGGTCACCCGCTGTGCTGTCTTGCCGGAGACCACCAGCGTCGACACCGCAGGCGACGAAGCCGGTTGCGGGGCAGGAAGATCGGGCGCCTGCTCGATGACCACATGCGCATTCGTCCCGCTGACACCGAACGAGGACACTCCGGCTCGGCGAGGCCGGCCGGTAGCTGGCCATTCCATGCCGTCCGTCGCGACGCGCAGCCGCGATACGCCCTCGCTGGCGTGCGGTGTCAACTGTTGGAAGTTCAGGTGCCGGGGGATGTGACGGTGGCCCAGCGCCAGCACGGTTTTCATGAATCCGGCGATGCCCGCCGCAGCCTCGAGATGTCCGAGGTTGGTCTTCACCGATCCCAGCACCAGCGGTTGGGCGCCTTCCCGATCGCTGAAAACCTTGCTCAGCGAGTCGAGTTCGATTGGGTCACCGAGCGGTGTGCCGGTGCCGTGCGCCTCGATGTAGTCGATGTCGGCCGGCTCCAACTTGGCGGACGTCAACGCCTGACGAAGCAGTGCCTGCTGCGCCGGCCCGTTGGGCACGGTCACTCCGCTGCTGGCGCCGTCCTGGTTGACCGCCGAACCACGGACCACCGCCAGGATGTGATTGCCGTCGCGCTGCGCATCGGACAATCGCTTGAGGACCACGACACCGCAGCCCTCGCTACGCACATAGCCGTCGGCGGCGGCGTCGAAGGTCTTGCACTGCCCCTCGGGCGACAGCATTCCCCACCGCGAGCACGCGATGCTGGTGCCCGGGCTGAGCAGCAGGTTGGTGCCACCGACCAGCGCCGTGTCGCTTTCACGCCAGCGCAGGCTCTGACAGGCCAGGTGGATGGCCACCAGCGACGACGAGCATGCCGTGTCGAGCACGACAGCGGGACCCCGGGCCCCGAGCAGATATGCCATCCGCCCGGCGGCGAAGTTCGCCGCGTTGCCGGTGAGCACATAGGCGTCGAGGTCTTCGGGTCGCACGACACCGGACATGGTGAGCATGTAGTCGTAGGCGGTGACACCGACGAAGACCGAGGTTTGGGTCCCGCGGATGGTGTGTGGCGGGATGCCCGCGTTTTCCAGCGCTTCCAAGGCCACTTCGAGGAACAGCCGCTGTTGCGGGTCCATCGCCGCAGCCTCGCGTGGGGTGATCGAGAAGAACTCCGCATCGAACTCATCCGGCTGCCAGCTGGTGAGGAAGCCGCCCTCCCGGTTGCAGATCGTTCCCGGGACGGTGTGGTCCTCGGTGTAGAGCGCGTCGGCGTCCCAGCGCTGCGGCGGAACCCGGACGATGCCGCTTCTCCCGTCCCGCAACAACTCCCAGTACTCATCGGGGTTGTTGACCCCACCGGGCAACCGGCAGCCCATTCCGACCACGGCCACCGGTTCGGTGCCGGTCTTTTCGGCGATCTCCAACCGTGCGGTGAGATTGTCGATCTTGTGCAACGCCTCGGCGATAATAGCCCGGCGATCTGGTGTCGCGGCCGTCATCGCGTCTAGCTCAACCTTTCCGAAAGCTGCTGCAACAACTCGTCTTCGGTGAGATCGTCATAAGCGTCCTCGACCGGTTCGCTGTCTGCCGCAACGAGTTCGGGTAGGACGGTGGCCAGGTAGTCGGCGAGACTGTAGACGGTCGGGTAGTCGAAAACCACAGAGGCCGGCAGGAATTCACCGAGACTGTCCGACAGGGCCCGCTGTAGCGTCACGCTCATCAGCGAGTCCATCCCGAGTTGGAAGAAACCGGTCGAGGGATCCAGTGCCTCGCCCGCGGGCAGCCCCATCACCTGGGCGGCCAGCAGCGCGACCTGGTCGAGCAGCATGTCGTGGCGGCGTTCCGGTTGGCACTTGCCCAGGGCGACGCGGAATTCGCTTTCCGGCAGTTTCGTGTCGCCCGGCACCGGCAGCAGGTGGTCGACGATGTGCAGTGCGCCGCGCGTGCGGTATGCAGCCGCCAGCAGCGGCCAATCCGCCGCCACCACAACGGAATGCACCCCAGCGGCCGGGCTCATCACGTACGGCAGCGCACCGATCGCGACGTCGTCGTCCATCGGCAGCAGTCCCGATCCCACGCTGACCTGGCTGGCGTCGTGTTCGGCATCGGCAAGGGACTTCCACAATCCCCAGTTGACGGTGGTGGCGGCCAGTCCCATCACGCGTCGTGCGTAGGCCAGCGCATCGAGGTAGCCGCTGGTGGCGGTGTAGTGGGCCAGCCACCGCGAACCGGTGAGGCCGGAGATGGAGGAGAACAACACGAAGTGGCGCACCGGCGTGCGCAGCGACAGCCGGTGCAACACGGCCGCGGCGTCCAGCTTGGGCGCGAACATGGCGCGCACGTCGTCGTCGGTCATCTCGCTGAGCAGTACCGGTTGTCCGGCGAACGCGGCCAGGTAGATGCCCTCCAGCGGCGGCAGATCCGTGCCGAATCGATCGAACAGTGTGCTCATCGCGGCTTCGTCGGTGGCGTCGGCGGCGACGGTGATCACGTTCGTACCTTGTGCGGCAAGGCTTTCGGTGAGTTCGGCCAGCCGTTCGCCGGGATTGCGGGACACCGCGACAATGGTGTTGGCCCCCATCCGCGCGAGTTGGCGGATCAGATGCGGCCCGATGTTGCCGGTGGCGCCGATGACGAGCTGGCTAGAGTCGGGATCTAGCTTGATGGGCGCTTGACCTGAAATTGAAGCAAGGGCGTGCCGGTGTAGCCGGGGCACGTGGCGCGTTCCGGCCCGGTAGACCACTTGGTCATCCACATCGGTGGCGGCAGCCTCAGCCAGCACCAGCTTGGCTACCAGTCTGGCGGGCACCGAAGCATCGAAATCGATGACCCCACCCCAGATTTCGGGATGTTCCAGGGCCAGCGTGCGTCCCAGGCCCCACAGCGCCCCGTGCGTGGGATTGGCGTGGTCGCCTTGTGAGATGGGCTGCGCATTGCGCGTGGCCAGAAACAACTTCGCCGGAACGGGTTGTGCGGCCATCGCTGCGGCAAGCCGACGTGCCTGGTGGAAAAGCTGGTAGGTCACGGCGACATCGAGAGGATCGTTCGACGGCTGTGGCGCGTAGAGCACATGATCGACGCCGCGGAGCGCCTCGGTCAGTTGCGTCGGATCGGCGGCCAGCATTTCGGAGGCCAGCACACCCGCGGCCAGTTCGGCAGCGACGGCGGGATCACCCACCACCAGCCACCGAGTGCCGCTTGCGATCTCGGCATCAGGCAGCGGTTCGGCCGGCCAGGTCACCTGATGTGACCAGTCATCGAGCGGGCCGCCGGTTCCTTGCGGCGCCGCGTGCGTGCTTACCGGGAACCCATTGCGGTTCCCAGACGGCGCCAACCCGGTCGCCGAAGTGGTCAGCCAGTGCTGGGTGTGGTGCCACGGCGTCGTGGGGATCTGTGGGTGCGGCTCGGCGAGATGCGGAGTCTGCGGCGGCGTGGTGCGCACCGTGTTGAGGTTGGTGCGGAAGGTGACGGTGTCGTCGCTGTCGCGTTGCAGGGTTCCGGTGGCCAGGTACTTGGCTGCGGGCTGGGCGTCTTCCAGGGTGTCGGTGATCGCTTGGGTCAGCAGCGGGTGTGCGCTGATTTCGATGAACGTGTGGTAGGCACCGTCGCCGGCATTGATGGCGTGAGTGATCGCCTGCTGGAAGCGCACCGGGTTGCGCATGTTGGTGGCCCAGTGCTCGGCGTCGAAACTCGGTTGCGTGTCGAAGTCCTCGTACGTGGTGGAGATGATCGGAATCGTGGGCCGGCGCGGGGCCAGATCGGCCAGCTCGGAGCGCATCGCGGGCTGCAGGGCGTCCATCGCCGGATTGTGCGGAGCCACTTCAATATTGACCCGGCTCGCGAAGCGATTCTCCCCACGGACCCGTGCGATCAGCTCCTCGATCTGCCCGGTGGGCCCTGCGATCACGGTCTGGCGCGGCGAGTTGTAGATACCCAGCGTCACCTGCGAGTAGTCGGCGATCAACGCATCGGTGGCGGGCACATCGAGGCCGAGCAGAGCCATACCGCCCTCTCCGGACAACGGCGCCATCAGCCGCGACCGGGTTGCGGTCACCCGCAACCCCTCAGCGGGTGTCAACGCGCCGGCCACCACAGCGGCGGCCACCTCGCCCATCGAGTGACCGATGACCACGTCGGGCTGCACGCCGTAGGAACGCCACAAGGCGGTCAGCGCCAACTGCATGCCGATCAGCCCGAGTTGGATCTGCTCGATGCCGATGAGTTCCTTGCCGTTGGTGAGCACGTCGTGCAGTGAGAAGCCGGCCTGCTCGACGAACACCGGTTCCAGCTCGGCGACGGCGGCGGCGAAAGCCGGCTCGTCAGCGAGCAATTGACGGCCCATGCCGGGCCATTGCGACCCGCGTCCGGAGTAGACGAACACCGTGCCCGGCCCGGGGGAGCCGTCCCGGGGCGGTGCCACGCCGGGGGCGTGCTGGCCGGCGGCCAGCGCCCGCAGTCCGGCTACCGCCTGGGCACGCTCGCGCGCGACCACCGCGCCGAATTTTGCTTGCCGGGCCCGGTGATGGTTGAGCGTATGGGCCACGTCGGCCAGTGCCACGTCGACGCCCGCGCCCTCCATCCAATCGGCCAGCACCGTGGCCGTCGCGGCGACCCGTTGCGGCGTCTTGCCCGTCACCACCAGGGTCGATACTTCATTGCCGAAACCGCTCCCGTTCACCGGCACATGTTCTGGACCTTGCTCGATGATCGCGTGCGCGTTGGTCCCGCCGAGGCCGAAGGAGGACACTGCCGCCCGGCGCGGACCCGAATCCGACGGCCACGCAACGTTTTCCACGGGCACAAAGAGACGGGTTGGCGACGCGTCGATCGCCGGATTCCACTGTGAGAAATGCAGATTCGGTGGAATCTGACCGCGCTGCACCGACAGCACCGCCTTGATGAACCCGGCCACGCCCGACGCCGCTTCGAGATGACCGATGTTGGTCTTCACCGCCCCGAGCGCGCACGAGCCTTCGCCGCGGCCGTATGTGGCGGCGAGCGCCTCGAATTCGATCGGGTCGCCCAACTGCGTTCCGGTTCCGTGGGATTCCACGTAGTGCACGCTTTCGGGCGCGACGTCGGCCGAGCGCAGCGCGTCGGCGATCACGTCGCACTGTGCCGCCGTGTTCGGCGCGGTGATGCCGTTGGAGCGCCCATCCTGGTTCACTGCGGAGCCGCGCACCACGGCCAGCACCTGATCGCCGTCACGCAGTGCGTCGGTGAGCCGCTTCAGCACCACCACTCCGGCACCCTCGCCGCGCACAAATCCGTCGGCCGCCGTGTCGAACGTGGCGCACCGGCCCTGTGGTGACAGCAATCCCCATGCCGAGATGGCGATTTGGGTCTCGGGGCGCAGGGTCACGCTGACCCCGCCCGCCAGCGCCAAGTCGCTTTCCCGTAGGCGCAGGCTTTGGCAGGCCAGGTGGATCGCAGTCAATGACGACGAGCAGGCGGTGTCGACTGCAGCCGCCGGGCCGCGCAGCCCCAGCATGTAGGAGATTCGTCCCGCGGTGATGCTGTGCGAGTTGCCAGTTCCGGTGTAGGCGTCCACGTTGTCGGGGCTGCTGGCCAGCATGGACTGGTACTCGTTGAAGTAGACGCCCATCATGACGCCGGTGCGGGTGCCGCTGAGGGAATCCGTTGGGATGCCGGCGTGTTCGAGCGCCTCCCAGGCGACCTCGAGCAGCATCCGTTGCTGCGGGTCCATCGAGGCGGCCTCGCGTGGGGTGATTCCGAAGAACTCGGCGTCGAATCCCGCGATGTCGGGAACGAAACCACCCCATTTCGTGGTCATGTGCCCGGGTGTCAACGGGTCAGGGCTGTAGAACTCCTCGGCATCCCATCGATCGGGGGGAATGGCGGAAATTGCATTGCGGCCCTGGACCAGCAACTCCCAGAAACTCTCCGGGTCGGTCACGTTTCCTGGGAAGCGGCAGCCGATACCGACCACGGCCACCGGTTCGGCCAGCGTGGTGCGCGAGGCTTTGGTGAATTCGTCGGTGAGGGCGGCGCGCTGCGGCGCGGTCATGGCCGACATGCGGCTAAAAACGGTTCGCATTAGGAAGACTCGATGCGGTCGAACAGGCTATCCAGCGTGCTGCCCGCCGAAGCGGACAGCGTGGCGATCTGATCTATCTCGGTATCGGGTTGCGGCGCAACAATTTTAGCGAGATGACTGGCTAGCGATGCGACCGTTGGGTGGTTGAACAGCATGGTGGCCGACAGTTCGATACCCACGAACATCTCGGCTTCGCGCCGAATCGCCATCGCCATAAGGGAGTTGAGTCCCAGTTCGGCCAACGGCCGGTCGGAGTCCAGGTCCGACTCCGGAATCCGCAGTTCGCGGGCGACGATGCTGCGCAGCCCAGTTTCGAACTCCCCGCGCAACGCCGCCGGCGACAGATGCGACCAATCGCGGGCCGGGATCGGGGAGACCTCCGGCGATCCCTGCAGCAGGTCGTCGACGATACGCAGTGATCCGCGCGTCCGGTATGCCGCCGCCAGCAGCGGCCAATCCGCATCGACGACAACGGAATGCACGCCGGCGGCCGGGCTCATCGCGATGGGCAGCGCGCCGATGGCGACCGCGTCGTCCATGGGGCGCAATCCCGATTCCACGCTGACGCTTGAATCGCCTTGGGTGTCTGCCAACGACTTCCACAATCCCCAGTTGACCGTGGTGGTTGCCAGCCCCAGCGCGCGGCGCGCGTAGGCCAGTGCGTCCAGGTAGCCGCTAGTGGCGGTGTAGTGGGCCAGCCAGCGCGATCCGGTCAGGCCGGAGATGGAGGAGAACAAGACGAAGTGGCGCACCGGCTTCTTCAGCGACAACCGGTGCAACACGGCGGCGGCGTCGAGCTTGGGTGCGAACATGGCGCACACATCGTCGTCGGTCATTTCGCTGAGCAGGACCGGGCCTCCGCCGAAGGCGGCCAGATAGATGCCCTCCAGCGGCGGCAAGTCGGAGCCGAAGCGGTCGAACAGCACACCCATCGCGGCCTCGTCGGCGGCATCGGCGGCCACCGTAACGAGATCCGTACCCGCGGCGGCAAGGGTCTCGGTCAGCTCCTGCAGCCGATCACCGGGGTTGCGGGACACCGCGACGATCGTCTTGGCACCCATCTGCGCCAGTTGGCGGAGCAAATGTGGTCCTATGTTGCCGGTCGCGCCGATGACCAGTTGGCTGGCATCGGGATCGAGTGCAACCGGCGCCTCGGCAGGCACGGCGCGCCGCCGCAGCCGAGGCACGTGGCGCATACCCCACCGGTAGACGACCTGGTCTTCGTCGTCGCCGCCGGTGACTTCGCTCAGTACCTGGGGCGCCGCTAGCTCGGCGGGCACCGAGTCATCCAGATCGATGATGCCGCCCCATATTTCGGGGTGTTCGAGGGCCAGCGTGCGTCCCAGGCCCCACAGCACGCCGTGCGCGGGGTTGGCCCGATCGCCTTCGGAGACGGGCTGGGCGTTGCGGGTAACAACGAAAAGTCGTGGTGAAGCCGGGATTTCGGCTAATGCCGCGGCAAGCCGGCGCAGCTGGTGGAACAGCTGGTAGGCCACCCCGACGTCGAGAGACTGACCGGCCGGCGGTGCGTAGAGCACGCGGTCGACGCCCTTGAGCGCATCGAGGAGGGCGGTGTCGTCCGCGAGGACGTACGACTCCATCACGTCGACGCGAGATCGCGGGCCCGCGATCCGGCCCAGCTCGGCACCGAGATCGGCATCCGCGACCACCAGCCATCGACCCTCTGCGGTCTCAGGACCCGGCTCGGCCGGCAACGGCCTGGCCGGCCAATCCACCCGGTAGCACCACGAGTCGAGGGCACCGTTGAGATACTCCGATGGTGCTGCAGCGCTGGGCGCAGAACCGTTCTGGCGCTGGGGGAGCTGACGCGCAATCGCCGCGGCGTTGATCCAGTGACGGGTGTGGTGCCAGGGCGTGGTGGGGATTTGCGGGTGTGGCTCGGGTGGATGTGGCGTCTGCGGCGGGTGCGTCGTGCGGACCGTGTTGACGTTGGTGTGGAAGGTAATGGTGTCGTCGGTGTCGCGCTGCAGGGTTCCGATGCTTACGTACTTACTTCCGTGTTGGACGGTGTGCAGGGTCTCGCGCACCGCCTGAGCCAACAGGGGATGGGCGCTGATTTCGATGAAGGTGTGGTGGGAGGATTCGGCCTTGCCACCAGCTCGAGTGATCGCCTGCTGAAAATACACCGGGTTGCGCATGTTGGTGGCCCAGTGCTCGGCGTCGAAGATCGGGCTTGCGTCGAGGTCTGAGTAGGTGGTCGAGATGATCGGAATCGTCGGGGTGCGCGGTGCCAGGTCCGCCAGCTCCGAGCGCATCGCGGGCTGCAACGCATCCATGGCCGGATTATGCGGGGCCACTTCGATATTGACCCGGCTGGCAAACCGGTCGTTCGCGCGTACCCGGGCGATCAGCTCGTCGATCTGCTCGGTGGGCCCGGAGATCACGGTTTGTCGCGGCGAGTTGTAGATGCCCAACGTGACCTGTGGGTAGTCGGCGATCAACGCCTCCGTCGCCGCCGCATCCAGTTCCAGGAGCGCCATGCCGCCCTGGCCGGACAGCGGGGCCATCAGCCGCGAGCGGGTCGCGGTCACCCGCAGCCCCTCGGCGGGCGACAGTGCACCGGCGACCACGGCGGCGGCCACCTCACCCATAGAGTGGCCGATCACTACGTCGGGTTGCACGCCGTAGGAGCGCCACAACCCGGTTAGCGCCAGTTGCATGCCGATCAGGCCCAGCTGGATCTGTTCGATGCCGATCAATTCCTTGCCACTGGCGATGACGTCCCGCAGCGAGAAGCCGGCGATTTCGACGAACACCGGTTCCAGTTCGGCGACCGCGGCGGCGAAAGCGGGCTCCTCAGTGAGCAATTGGCGGCCCATGCCGACCCATTGCGAGCCGCGCCCGGAGTAGACGAATACCGTGCCGGGCCCGGGTGAACTGTCGTGGGGGTTGACTACGCCGGGCGCGTGCTGGCCGGCGGCCAGCGCCCGCAACCCGGCCACCGCCTGGGCGCGCTCGCGCGCCACGACCGTGCCGAACATGGCTTGCCGGGAGCGGTGATGGTTGACCGTGTGCGCCAGGTCGGCCAGCGCCACCTCGGCGCCGGCGCCCTCCATCCAATCGGCCAGCACTGCCGCCGTGGTGGCTACCCGCTGCGGCGTCTTGCCCGCAATCACCAGCGTTGACACCGCTGGATCGGCGGCTGGACCTACAGTCGGCTCGGGTGCCGCTGACACGTCCTGGCCCTGCTCGATCACCACGTGGGCATTGGTACCGCCGAATCCGAACGACGACACGCCGGCCCGGCGTGGATGCCCCGTTTCCGGCCATTCGGTTTGTTCTGCAACGACTTTCATGCGCAAGTCGGCAAACGGAATGTGCGGGTTCGGGCTCTCGAAGCGCTGATTCGGCGGGATCTGGCCGTGCTGCACCGCCATCACGGTCTTGATGAAGCCAGCGATGCCGGCCGCCGCCTCGGTGTGGCCGAGGTTGGTCTTGACGGCGCCGATCAGCAGGGGAGAGTCCTCGGGACGTCCGCGACCCAGCACCGTACCGAGAGCGCGGGCTTCGATCGGATCGCCCAGAAGGGTTCCGGTCCCGTGTGCCTCGACATAGTCGACCTCATTGGGCTGCATCCCCGCATTGGTGTAGGCGGCGCGCAGCACTGCCATCTGAGCCGCCGGGTTTGGCGCCATTAGCCCGTTGGAACGGCCGTCCTGGTTGACCGCCGAGCCGCAGATGACGGCGAGCACGCGATCCCCGTCGCGCTGTGCGTCGGTCAACCGCTTGAGCACCACCACGCCGGCACCCTCACCGCGCACGAACCCGTCAGCGGCCGCGTCGAACGCGCGGCAATTACCCGTCGGTGACAACGCGCCGACTTGGTCGAAACCGCGAAACACCGCCGGGGACAACAACAAGTTCACACCGGCTGCGATTGCCAGGTTGGAGTCTTGGGTCCGCAGGCTCTGGCAGGCCAGGTGGATCGCGACCAACGACGAGGAGCAGGCGGTGTCCACCGCCACCGAGGGACCGCGCAAGTCAAGAAAATACGATAGGCGGTTGGCGATGATGCTCATCGCGCCACCGGTGTTGCTCCAGCCGTCGACCTGCGACAGATCGGTGGAAGCAATGGCGCCGTATTCGCTCAGGCAGGACCCGGCGAATACTCCCGTCTGCGAGCGGCGTAGCGAGCTGGGCGGAATTCCCGCGTGCTCCAACGCTTCCCAGGACACTTCCAGCAACAAGCGTTGCTGGGGATCCATCTTGTCGGCTTCGCTGGGGGAGATCTCGAAGAATTCCGCGTCAAAGGCGTCGATGTCGGGCAGGAAGGAGCCCCACCGCGTGGTGCGGGCCAGCACGGCCGCTACCTCCGGCGACTCGCTTTCGAACGGCTGCCACCGCTCGGGTGGGATCTGCCCGATCGAGGAACGGCGTTCGCACAGAAACTCCCACAACGCTTCTGGTCCGGATATCCCGCCCGGGAATCGGCACCCCATGCCGATGACGGCGATCGGCTCGTCGAGCGAGTTTCGGGCCGGGCGCCTAAGTGCCGCTTCGGATTCGGGGTCGGGCTCGGGTGCGGTGAGGTACGCGGCCAGCGCGTTGATCGTCGGGTGCTCCCAGAAGTCGATTGGAGATACGGTCTTGCCCAACAACTCTGTCAATTCACCCGACAGCACCACCGCGTCGCGGGAGCTCACGCCGAGGTCGGCCAGTGACAGATTGGGATCGACCTCGTCGGGTGTACATCCGATGTTCGTGACCAAGTAGTCGACAAGCCAGTGGCGAAGGTCGGCTTCACCACCGATGCTCGCCGTCATACGGTCACATCCAGCCGCTTGAATCCGTCGCTTCGATAACGCTCGACACAGGCCGAACGCCGGACTTTGCCGCTCGTGGTAATGGGAATCGAACCCGGCGACACCAGAACGAGATCGGCCACGCGCAGACTGTGCGACTTCGATATCGCCGAGGTGACTTCACGCTTCACCGAGTGGAGTTTGTGCATGGCCTCCTCGGCGGATGTTCCGCGCCGCTTGAGCTCGATGATCGCGACCAACTGCTCGGTGATGTCGTCGGGCACGGCGATGGCCGCGACCCGGCCTCCGGTGATCTCCTGGATGGTGGCCTCGATGTCGTCTGGGTAGTGATTGCGTCCGTCCACGATGAGCAGGTCTTTGATGCGGCCCATGATGAACAGCTCGCCGTTGGACATGACGCCGAGATCGCCGGTCCGTAGCCACGTACCGTCAGGCGTTCCGGGTGCGGGGTTGACGATCTGTGCGTCGAACGTCCGCGCGGTCTGCTCGGGCTTGCGCCAATATCCCATGGCCACGTGATCGCCATGCACCCATATCTCACCGACTGTTCCCGGCGGATTCTCGACCATGGTCTCCGGGTTGACAATTCTTACTGCCGACGGGTCGGGCGATCCATAGCTGATGAGTTCGGTACCGACCGAACCCTCGGTTCCGCCGGGCCTGGCCTCTCCCGCGGTCAAGTGCTCGTAGTCGAATCGGACCGTCTTGGGGACGGTGCCGGCTTCGGGAGCCGCAACGAAGAGGGTGGCTTCCGCGAGTCCGTACGACGGCCGTACCGCTGTGCGGCTGAGACCGTATGGAGCGAAGCGCTCGGTGAAACGTTTCACCGTCGCGACATGGATTCGTTCACTGCCGCTGACGATTCCGACCACATCGCTGAGGTCGAGTCCGGCCATGTCCTCATCGGATGTCCGCCGCACCGCCAATTCAAAAGCGAAATTTGGCGCCGCAGAAAAGCAGCGACCGGTGGTTGCAAGCAGTTGCATCCAGCACGCCGGGCGGCGCAAAAACGACATCGGGCTCAGCAATATCGCGCTGCGCCCGGCCACCAGTGGCGCACAAATTCCGAGAATCAGGCCCATGTCGTGAAACAACGGCAACCACGACACCACAGTTCCGGTCGGAGTCTTCGCGGGATCCCCGAAATATCCGTACAGACTTTGTGTCACATTGGCGACGACGTTCTTGTGCGAGACGATGACACCGGCCGGCGTGCGTGTCGATCCGGATGTGTATTGCAGATAAGCTGCCCCAGTGGAATTCTGCGGAAGGACTGGCAGCTCGCGAGGCGAGTCCAAGTCAAGCAGGTCAACTTCAATGACGAACGGGGCGGGTTGGCCATTTTGTGAGCACGCGTATTTCGTCACGTCGCCCACCACAGATGAGGTCGTGAGAATGGCGACCGGTTGCGAATCACGCAGCACCGCAGAAACCCGATCATCGTGAATTCCATATTGCGGCGTTGACAGCGGGACTGCGATAAATCCAGCTTGGAGTGCCCCAAGGAAAGCGATTACATATTCCAGTCCCTGCGGCGCTAAGATTGCTACTCGATCACCCGGCGATCCGGACAGCTTGAGTTCTTCTGCGATAGTGCAAGCGCGTACGTAGACCTGCGACCATGTCAGGCTCTCAGCAAAGCCATTGGGATCTAACGCGTAGTCCATGTACGTGTATGCGGTGGAGTCGGCCTGCTGCTCGGCCCGCTCCTTCAGCAAAGCGGGGAGGGAAGGATCCGTCACCGGCATCGCGTTACGCTCCTGTTCGACTGCCTGCATTTTTCTATGTTGGGCACCCGGTGAACCGCCTGTCGGATCGCATGGCGGGACTCCCCGGCGCCTTGAAACCTGCTCGGTCTGGGCTGACCAGCCCGCTCCGACGATTACACAGTTGCTCGCCATCGAGCACGACTGTGCAGCGTCAGATGGTCGCCCCTACACTATACCCCGTTTCCCCAAGCAACTAGTCCCTATAAGCAAGGTACGCATCTCTCCCGACAGGTGCCGGCAGTATTCGGAAAATCCACACGCTTCCCACAGTGACCACCAATGTGACGGACGGACAGTACTGCGGCCTCACCTGCGATGACCGCCTCAGCCAGTGTAACCTGATGTGGTTGGTGTGACTTCTGATACATCAGTGGCTGATGTTTAGTTGAGTGAGACTTGAGTCGTAGTTTTGGGACGATAGTGCCGGCCGTTTTGGGACCAGCGTCCCGTTGTGACGAGACTAACACGCCCCGCGGCGGCGTCAGGCGCGGTGCGTGAGGGCAGTGGACCGGGGCCATGAAGGGGCCCGGCCCGGGCGCCCGGCCCTGCGTTGCCCGGGCCTACGCGGGTTTTTTGGCGCCCGCTGCGGGCCGAAAGTTGGGGCACTGGGTTGCTTGCGGGCTGAGCGCCGAGGTCGGGTCCGCAAGATCCGCCGCACAGCTAAGCCGGATCACTCCATTGGAGTGTTCGGTCTTGTATTTCTCCAGCGAGCTCCGGCAAATTGTTATTGAGGTAGAAGTGATCCCCGGGAAATACGCGAAGAGCGAATTCTCCGGTCGTTCGATCGCGCCACGGTTTCATGTCTTCTTGGGTCGCAATCCAATCCTTGTCCCCGATGAAAGCGTAAATCGGGCACGACAACTTTGTCTCTGGTGGACAGTTATAACCGGCAATGGCGCGGGCTGCTCGCAGCGTGGGCAGCACGCCAACCAGAAACTCCTCGTCATCGAAAAACTCTGGATTCGTCCCGGTCATTTGCGCGACCAAGTTCAACATTTCGCGATCTGACATACCCTGGATTTGCTTATAGCGGATATGACCGGGCGCTGAACAGGCTGACACGAAGAGGGCCGCGATCCGATGTCCTGCCGCCTGGAATCTCAACGCCACTTCGAATGCCAACATTCCACCCATGCTGTGACCAAAGAAGGCGAATGGAACCTCTGTCCGAGTTGATGGCTTCATCATCGCAAAGATGTCGTCGGCCAGGGCGG
This sequence comes from Mycobacterium simulans, assembly GCF_900232995.1. Classification (GTDB taxonomy): domain Bacteria; phylum Actinomycetota; class Actinomycetes; order Mycobacteriales; family Mycobacteriaceae; genus Mycobacterium; species Mycobacterium simulans. The sequence continues at coordinate 317,768 of NZ_OCVX01000005.1, read as the reverse complement.
GAATACTTGCCAGCGGCGGCAAACCAGCCCCATCGCGCTGTCCGGGGTACTGGACCGCGACCCGCTTCACGTCAGCGGAAAACTCCCGGGAAAATGGGACATAAAATTTAGCGTCTCCGCCGGCGTGCGGGAAAATATATAGCGTGGGCGTGGCTACCATTTCGTCGCTTTTGCTATTGCTTGTACGCCGTTCACCGCGCCAGCATACCGTGGGTCAAAAACAGGTGCATCGACACCAGACGGGCGCCCGTCGCGGTCCAGGCACCCATGGTCTGTAGCAGACTAGGCGGTAGGACATGGCTGGGCATCGTCTGCGGGCCCGCGAAACGCGAACCGAAATATCAAATTGGGCCCGACACACCGGAGCCGCAACCGTCGTCACACATGTAACACCAGGCACACTGGTAACAACGAAACGATGCCAGGAGGGTATGGCCGTGTACCGAGTCTTTGAAGCGCTGGACGAATTGGGCGCCATTGTGGAAGAAGCCCGTGGCGTGCCGATGACCGCGGGCTGCGTCGTGCCCCGCGGAGACGTGCTGGAGTTGATCGACGACATCAAAGATGCGATCCCCGGGGAGCTCGACGACGCGCAGGACGTTCTCGATGCACGCGATTCGATGCTCCACGACGCCAAGGCCCATGCGGACTCCATGGTGGCCTCGGCGACCACCGAGTCCGAGTCGATGCTCAACCATGCCCGCGCGGAGGCGGACCGGATCCTCTCCGACGCCAAATCCCAGGCCGACCGGATGGTGAGTGAGGCGCGCCAGCACAGCGAGCGGATGGTCGCCGAAGCTCGCGAGGAGGCGATGCGCATCGCAGCCTCCGCGAAGCGCGAGTACGAGGCCAGCGTCAGTCGGGCCAAGACCGAATGCGACCGGCTGATCGAAAACGGCAATATCTCCTACGAGAAGGCCGTGCAGGAGGGCATCAAGGAACAGCAGCGCCTGGTGTCGCAAAACGAGGTGGTGCAGGCAGCCCACGCGGAGTCCACGCGGCTTATCGACACCGCGCACGCCGAGGCCGACCGGTTGCGCGGCGAATGCGACATCTACGTCGACAGCAAGCTTGCCGAGTTCGAAGAGTTCCTCAACGGCACCCTTCGTTCCGTCGGCCGGGGACGCCACCAACTTCGCACCGCGGCCGGCACGCACGACTACGCGACGCGCTAAACCGGGTTCTCCCGCGCGGGATAGTCACGCGCGGGTGCAGGACCGATGAGCCATGGACGTTTGCGGCGCGAGCCGTAGGATTTCTGTTATGGCGAGGCAGCGCAGTCAGACAACTCAGCGACCTCTGACCGCGCCCATGGTGATTGACATCGCACGGCTGGGGCGCCGGCCAGGGGCAATGTTTACGGTGCGGGACACCGTCAGCAGTCCGTCGCGCATCGGTGTGGAGTTGATCGCGATCGAGCGGGGTGCTCCGCTGGATCTAGATCTGCAAGTGGAGTCCGTCTCCGAGGGGGTGTTGGTGACCGGGACGGTGGCCGCACCCACCACCGGTGAGTGTTCCCGTTGCCTGAGTGAGGTCCGGGGTCGTGTACAAGTCGTCCTGACCGAATTGTTCGCCTATCCCGGCAGTGCAACCGAGGCAACCACCGAGGAAGACGAGGTCGGGCACGTCGTCGACGAGAAGATCGACATCGAGCAGCCGATCATCGATGCCGTCGGTCTGGAACTGCCGTTTTCGCCGGTGTGCCGGCCGGATTGCCCGGGATTATGCCCACAATGCGGCGTTTCGTTGGCCGCCGAGCCCGGCCACCGTCACGAGCAGATGGATCCGAGGTGGGCAAAGCTGGCTGACATGTTCACGCCGGAAAGCCCCGAGGTCCCGCGGTGACCTCGTCGCGACAGCCGCTGCTCGACGCGCTCGGTGTCGAGCTGCCCGATGAGCTGCTCACATTGGCGTTGACGCATCGCAGCTATGCCTACGAGAACGGCGGGCTTCCGACCAACGAGCGGTTGGAGTTTCTCGGCGACGCCGTTCTCGGGCTGACAATCACCGACGAGCTCTTTCACCGCCATCCGGAACGTTCGGAAGGGGACCTGGCCAAACTTCGGGCCAGCGTGGTTAACACCCAGGCGCTGGCCGATGTTGCACGCAGCCTGTCCGACGGGGGTCTTGGCGGTTACGTTCTGCTGGGTCGCGGTGAGGCGAACACCGGCGGAGCCGATAAGGCCAGCATCCTGGCCGACGGGATGGAATCGTTGCTGGGCGCGATCTACCTGCATCACGGCATCGAGACGGCGCGTGAGGTGATCCTGCGGCTGTTTCGACCGCTGCTGGACACCGCTCCGACGCTGGGCGCCGGGCTGGACTGGAAAACCAGCTTGCAGGAGCTGACCGCGTCACGTGGGCTGGGCGCGCCGTCATACCTGGTCAGCTCCACCGGTCCGGACCACGACAAGGAGTTCACCGCTGTCGTGGTCGTGATGGACACCGAATACGGGTCTGGTGTGGGCCGCTCAAAAAAGGAGGCCGAGCAAAAGGCCGCGGCAGCCGCCTGGAATGTGCTGGACGCCGACGTCCCGGGCAAAACTCCGGTCTAGGTCCGGTTTGGATTGTTGGTGGCGACCCGCTGCGCCCGGCTTCGCCGCGCTTATGCCCCGCTGCGCCCGGCTTCGCCGCGCTTGCGATCATCACGAGTCGTTTGGTGATGACCCGCTGCGCCCGGCTTCGCCGCGCTTGCGATCATCACGAGTCGTTTGGTGATGACCCGCTGCGCCCGGCTTCGCCGCGCTTGCGATCATCACTAGATGCCCGAACTGCCCGAAGTCGAGGTGGTTCGGCGTGGCCTGCAGGACCATGTGGTAGGCAAGACGATCACCGCGGTTCGGGTGCACCATCCCCGAGCGGTGCGCCGCCATGAGGCCGGTCCGGCGGATCTGACGGCGCGGCTGCTGGGCGCTCGGATCACTGGAACGGATCGCCGCGGCAAGTACCTGTGGTTAACACTGGACTCCGGTAACGACCCCGACACCGCGCTCGTCGTACATCTGGGCATGAGCGGGCAGATGTTGCTGGGGGTCGTCCCGCGCACCGACCATGTCCGAATCTCCGCGCTCCTTGACGACGGGACTGTGCTGAGCTTCGCCGACCAGCGGACCTTCGGGGGATGGTTGCTGGCCGACCTGGTGACTGTCGACGGCAGCGTGGTGCCGGAGCCCGTCGCTCATCTGGCGCGTGATCCGCTGGATCCGCGGTTCGACGCCGAGGCTGTGGTTAAAGTCCTGCGGCGCAAGCATTCCGAGGTCAAACGTCAACTCCTCAATCAAGAGGTGGTTTCGGGGATCGGCAACATCTACGCCGATGAAGCGCTGTGGCGGGCCAAGGTGAATGGTGCCCGCATAGCGGCCACGCTAACCCGCCGCCAGCTAGCCGCGGTCCTGGACGCCGCCGCCGAGGTGATGGGCGAAGCACTGGCCAAGGGCGGGACGTCGTTCGATTCGCTATATGTCAATGTCAACGGCGAGTCGGGTTACTTCGACCGATCGCTGGATGCCTACGGCCGCGAAGGCGAAAACTGCCGGCGGTGCGGCGCCGTGATGCTGCGGGAAAAATTCATGAACCGCTCGTCGTTCTACTGCCCGAGATGCCAGCCGCCGCCCCGGCGATAATCTCTTGCCGCGAGCGTGCGTGTCGGTACGACGACACTCCGCTGGACGCGGCATTCTGCGCACGTTCGCGGGAAGGGAATAGGGACATGACGGAACTTTGGGTCGAACGCACCGGGTCGCGGCGCTATACCGGCCACAGCTCGCGCGGCGCGCAGGTGCTAATAGGTTCCGAGGACGTCGAAGGGGTATTCACACCGGGCGAGCTGCTCAAGATCGCACTCGCCGCGTGCAGCGGGATGGCCAGCGACCAGCCGCTGGCCCATCGCCTCCGCGACGACTACAAAGCGGTGGTCAAGGTATCCGGTGCGGCCGACCGCGACCAGGAGATCTATCCGCTGCTCGAGGAGGTCCTCGAGCTCGACCTGTCGGGCTTGAACCAGGACGACAAGGAGCGCCTATTGGTGGTTGTCAACCGAGCCGTCGACCTGGTCTGCACCGTCGGGCGCACACTCAAATCCGGCACCACCGTCACCTTCGAGGTCGCCGATGTCGGATCCTGATATGCGGCTGACCGCCTGGGTGCACGGGCGGGTCCAGGGAGTCGGTTTCCGCTGGTGGACCCGGTGCCGGGCGCTGGAGTTGGGTCTGACCGGTTATGCGGCCAACCACGCCGACGGCCGGGTCCTGGTGGTCGCCCAGGGGCCGCGGGATGCCGGCGAAAGGCTGCTGCAACTGCTGCAGGGCGGCGCCACACCGGGGCACGTGGAAAACGTCGTCGCCGACTGGTCGCGGGCGTCGGAGCAGTTCGTCGGGTTCGTCGAGCGGTAATCTGGCCCCTCGTGTACCTCAAGAGTCTGACGCTGAAGGGCTTCAAATCCTTCGCCGCGCCGACGACTCTGCGTTTTGAGCCCGGCATCACCGCGGTCGTCGGACCCAACGGTTCCGGCAAGTCCAACGTCGTCGACGCCCTGGCGTGGGTGATGGGCGAGCAGGGGGCAAAGACGCTGCGTGGCGGCAAGATGGAAGATGTCATCTTCGCCGGCACCTCGTCGCGCGCCCCGCTGGGCCGCGCTGAAGTCACCGTCACGATCGACAACTCCGATAACGCGCTGCCGATCGAGTACTCCGAGGTGTCGATCACTCGACGGATGTTCCGCGACGGTGCCAGCGAATACGAAATCAACGGCAGCAGTTGCCGTTTGATGGATGTCCAGGAGCTGTTGAGTGACTCCGGCATCGGCCGCGAGATGCATGTCATTGTCGGGCAGGGCAAGCTGGACGAAATCTTGCAGTCGCGGCCAGAGGATCGACGGGCGTTCATCGAAGAGGCCGCCGGCGTACTCAAGCATCGCAAGCGCAAAGAAAAGGCCGTCCGCAAACTCGACGCAATGGCCGCGAACCTGGCCCGGCTCACCGACTTGACCACCGAACTGCGGCGTCAACTCAAACCCCTGGGTCGGCAAGCCGAGGTGGCCCGTCGGGCCCAGACCATCCAGGCCGATCTGCGCGATGCGCGGCTGCGGCTGGTCGCCGACGATCTGGTGAGCCGGCGTGCGGAGCGAGAGGCGATCTTCGAGGCTGAGGCCACGATGCGTCGCGAGCACGATGACGCTGCCGGCCGGCTATCGGTGGCGTCCGAGGAGTTGACGGCACACGAAGCGGCATTGAGCGAGCTGTCGGTTCGGGCCGAGTCTGTGCAGCACACCTGGTTCGGCCTATCCGCCCTGGCCGAACGGGTCGGCGCCACGGTGCGTATCGCCACTGAACGCGCCCAGCATCTCGATGTCGAGCCGGTGACCAGCAGCGACGCCGACCCCAGAAAACCCGAGGAGCTGGAAGCCGAGGCCCAGCAGGTGGCCGTCGCCGAGCAGCAGCTGCTAGCCGAGCTGGCCGCGGCGCGCCCCCGCCTCGACGCTGCCCGCGCGGAATTGGCTGACCGCGAGCGCCAGGCCGCCGAGGCTGACAGGGCTCACCTCGCCGCGGTCCGCGCCGAGGCGGACCGGCGCGAGGGCCTGGCTCGGCTGGCCGGCCAGGTTGAGACCATGCGGGCGCGGGTCGAATCGATTGATGACAGCGTTGCCCGGTTGTCCGAGAGGATCGAGCAATCCGCCGCGCGCGCCGAGCAGACCCGTGCGGAGTTCGAAAGCGTGCAGGGCCGCGTCGGTGAACTGGATCAGGGCGAGGTCAGTCTCGATGAACACCACGAGCGGACGGTCGCCGCGCTGCGGTCGGCCGACGCCCGCGTCGCCGAGCTGCAGTCCGCCGAACGCGACGCCGAACGACAGGTGGCTTCGCTGCGAGCCCGCATCGATGCCCTGTCGGTGGGTCTGGAACGCAAGGACGGCGCGGCGTGGCTCGCCCGGAATCACAGTGGCACAGGGCTTTTCGGGTCGGTCGCGCAGCTGGTGAAAGTGCGCTCGGGATATGAGGCGGCGCTGGCAGCGGTGCTCGGCTCGGCGGCCGACGCATTGGCCGCCGAAAGCTTTAGCGCCGCGAGTGCCGCTGTCGCCGCACTCAAGCAGGCCGACGGAGGTCGAGCGGCCCTAGTCCTGGGCGACTGGCCGGCGCCGGCCGAACCCACACAGGCCGCCTTAGCGGACGGTGCCCTGTGGGCGCTGGACCTGATCGAGGCACCGACCCGGCTGCGCGGCGCCATGATCGCCATGCTTTCGAATGTCGTGGTGGTCAACGACCTGGCCGAGGCGCTCGATCTGGTGGCCGCGCGCCCCGGGTTGCGCGCGGTCACACTGGACGGTGACCTAGTGGGCGCCGGCTGGGTAAGCGGCGGCTCGGACCGCAAGTTGTCCACGCTTGAGATCACTTCGGAAATCGAAAAGGCGAGCGGCGAGCTGGCCAACGCCGAGGCGCAGGTCGCTCAACTGAGCGCGGCGCTGTCCGGTGCGTTGACCGAGCAGGCCGCTCGTCAAGACTCCGCTGAGCAGGCCTTGGCGGCGCTCAACGAATCCGACACCGCCATCTCGGCGATGTACGAGCAGCTGGGCCGGCTCGGGCAAGAGGCGCGCGCTGCCGACGAAGAGTGGAGCCGGTTGCTGCAGCAGCGTGCGGAATTGGAAGCCGGACGTGCGCAGACCCTCGAGGAGGTCGTCGAACTCGAGACGCGGCTGCGCAACGCCCAGGAGACCCAGCACGTGCAAGACGCCGAGCCCAGTCCGGCAGAGGCTCGCCAGGCGCTCGCCGCCGCCGCCGAAACCGCCCGCGGCATCGAAGTGGAGGCCCGGTTGGCGGTGCGGACGGCCGAGGAACGCGCGAACGCAGTGCGCGGGCGGGCAGATTCGCTGCGCCGCGCGGCCGCGGCCGAACGCGAGGCGCGGGTGCGCGCCGAACAGGCACGAGCGGCTCGGCTGCGTGCGGCCGCGGTGGCCGCGGCGGTCGCCGACGCCGGGCGCCTGTTAGCCGGGCGGTTGAACCGGGTAGTCGATTCGGCGTCCAGGCTGCGCGATGAGCTGGCCGCCGAGCGCCAGCTTAGATCGACGGCGATGGCGGCGGTCCGCGAAGAGGTGAACACGCTGAGCGCACGAGTGGCCGCACTCACCGACTCGCTGCACCGCGACGAGGTCGCAAACGCCCAGGCAGCGTTGCGAATCGAGCAGCTCGAGCAGATGGTGCTGGAGCAGTTCGGAATGGCTCCGGCCGACTTGGTCGCCGAATACGGTCCTCAGGTTGCACTGCCGCCCACCGAACTTGAGATGGCCGAGTTCGAGCAGGCCCGCGAGCGCGGTGAGCAGGTGACCGCGCCGGCCCCGATGCCGTTTGACCGCCCGACCCAGGAGCGCCGGGCCAAGCGTGCCGAGCGTGAGCTGGCCGAGCTGGGGCGGGTCAATCCGCTGGCCCTCGAGGAGTTTGCTGCGTTGGAGGAGCGCTACAACTTCCTGGCCACCCAGCTCGAAGATGTCAAGGCTGCCCGCAAGGACCTGCAGGACGTCATCGCCGACGTCGACGCCCGCATCCTGCAAGTGTTCAGTGACGCGTTCGTCGATGTAGAGCGCGAATTCCGCCAGGTGTTTGCGTCGCTGTTCCCCGGCGGGGAAGGCCGGCTGCGGCTGACCGAGCCCGACGACATGCTCACCACCGGTATCGAGGTGGAGGCCCGTCCGCCCGGCAAGAAGGTCACCCGGCTGTCGTTGCTCTCCGGCGGTGAAAAGGCGCTGACGGCCGTGGCGATGCTGGTAGCGATCTTCCGGGCCCGCCCGTCACCGTTCTACATCATGGACGAGGTGGAGGCCGCGCTCGACGACATGAACCTGCGCCGCCTCATCGGCCTGTTCGAGCAGTTGCGGGATCGCTCGCAGCTGATCATCATCACGCACCAAAAGCCGACGATGGAGGTCGCCGACGCGCTCTATGGCGTGACGATGCAGAACGACGGCATCACCGCGGTCATCTCGCAGCGGATCCGCGGTCAGCAGGTGGATCGGCTGGTCGCTAGCTCCTCGTAGGTGCCCGGCGCCCCTAGCCACCCTCGAAGTACTTGGAAGGATTGTCAGCGTGTCCGAAGGTCTGTGGATCGCCATCGCGGTCATTGCCGCCCTGGTTGTCATCGCCGCGCTGGTCTTTGGCCTGGTGCGCTATCGCCGGCGCCAGATCAGCCTGTCAGGCCGGCCCGACACCGGTGTAGTCGACCGCTCCGGTGGTTACACCGCCTCGTCCGGCATCACCTTCAGCCAGACGGCCCCGCCCGCCGAGACGGCCGAGCCCGCCGAACGGATCGACACCAGCGGATTGCCGGCCGTCGGCGACGATGCGACCGTTCCTCACGACGCGCCCAAGCGCACCATCTCCGATGTCTACCTGCCCGAGGTTGAGCCGGAGCCAGCGGCCCCAGAGATACCCGAGGCCGCCGAGACACCCAAGGCCCCCGAGATAGAGGCCATCGCACCGACCGAAGGCCGATTGGAACGGCTACGTGGACGTCTGGCCCGATCGCAGACCGCACTCGGGCGCAGCGTGTTGGGACTAATCGGTGGCGGCGACCTGGATGAGGACTCCTGGCAGGACGTGGAAGACACCCTGCTGGTCGCCGACCTCGGCCCGGTCGTCACCGAGTCCGTGGTGTCGCAGCTGCGCACCCGGCTGGCCAGCAGCAATGTCCGCACTGAGGCCGACGCTCGGGCGGTGCTGCGTGACGTCTTGATCAAAGAGCTGAAGCCCGGCATGGATCGCTCGATCCGCGCCCTGCCGCATGCCGACCATCCGTCGGTGCTACTGATCGTCGGTGTCAACGGCACCGGAAAAACCACCACGACCGGCAAGCTGGCGCGGGTGTTGGTCGCCGATGGCCGCCGGGTCGTGCTCGGCGCTGCCGACACCTTTCGCGCCGCGGCGGCCGATCAACTGCAAACCTGGGCGTCGCGGGTGGGCGCAGAGGTGGTGCGTGGGGCCGAAGGCGCCGACCCAGCTTCGGTTGCTTTCGACGCCGTCGGCAAGGGCATAGCGGCTGGAGCCGACGTCGTGGTCATCGACACCGCGGGCCGACTGCACACCAAGGTCGGGCTGATGGACGAGCTGCACAAGGTCAAGCGCATAGTGAGCCGCCGCGCATCTGTTGATGAGGTGTTATTGGTGCTTGACGCCACCATTGGGCAAAACGGACTGGCCCAGGCCAGGGTGTTTGCCGAGGTCGTCGACATCACCGGCGCGGTGCTCACCAAGCTGGACGGAACGGCCAAGGGCGGCATCGTCTTCCGCGTTCAACAAGAACTCGGGGTGCCGGTAAAGCTAGTCGGACTCGGCGAAGGGCCCGATGATCTGGCGCCGTTTGAACCTGCCGCCTTCGTGGATGCCCTGCTCGGCTGATCGGGACGGCGGCGACCCGCTGCGCCCGGCTGGTTGCGATGGTGGTGACCAGCTCTTACACAGCAAGTTTTACGTTAATCCTGATGAAACATCGCGGCCCCATTGTCGCAACAACTTATGCGCATGGTTCTGGATCAGGTCGCCAGTCATCAACCTGGGGCCTCCCCAACGCTGACTGGAGGTGATAGCGAGTGAGTGACTTCCCGGTAATGGGTGTGCCCAATACGGGTGACACCGCCTGGATGTTGGCAAGTTCCGCGCTCGTGCTGCTGATGACGCCGGGCCTGGCGTTTTTCTACGGCGGCATGGTGCGTGCCAAGAGCGTGCTGAACATGATCATGATGAGCGTCAGTGCGATGGGCGTCGTGACCGTGCTCTGGGTGCTCTATGGGTACTCGATGGCATTCGGTGACGACAAAGGCAACGTCGTCGGCAACCCGGCCGAGTTCTGGGGCCTGAAGGGTCTGATCGGTGGCAATGCCGTCGCGGCGGATCCGGCTACGGGGACTGCAGCCGTAAACGTTCCGTTGGCGGGCACCCTGCCGGCCACCGTATTTGTGGCATTCCAGTTGATGTTCGCGATCATCACGGTCGCGCTGATCTCGGGTGCGGTGGCCGACCGGCTGAAGTTCGGCGCCTGGCTGTTGTTCGCCGGGCTATGGGCGACTTTTGTCTACTTTCCGATCGCGCACTGGGTGTTCGCCTTTGACAAGTTCGCGTCCGCACACGGTGGCTGGATCGCCAACAAACTGCACGCGATCGACTTCGCCGGCGGGACCGCGGTCCACATCAACGCAGGTGTGGCCGGCTTGATGTTGGCGCTCGTCCTGGGCAAGCGCCGGGGTTGGCCGACGACCCTCTTCCGGCCGCACAACCTGCCGTTCGTGATGCTCGGAGCCGGGCTGCTGTGGTTTGGCTGGTACGGATTCAACGCCGGGTCGGCGACCAGCTCGAACGGCGCGGCGGGGTCGACTTTCATCACGACCACGGTAGCTACGGCCGCGGCCATGCTCGGCTGGCTGCTCACCGAGCGCATTCGCGACGGCAAGGCCACGACGCTGGGCGCAGCGTCGGGCATCGTCGCCGGACTGGTTGCCATCACGCCGTCCTGCTCGTCGGTCAACGTCCTGGGCGCGTTGGCGGTGGGCGTGTCGGCCGGTGTGCTGTGTGCGCTGGCGGTCGGGCTGAAATTCAAGTTTGGCTTTGACGACTCGCTCGACGTAGTCGGCGTGCACCTGGTCGGTGGCCTGGTGGGCACGCTGCTGGTGGGCCTGCTTGCCGCACCCGAGAGCGTGGCCATCAATGGGGTGGCTGGGGTGTCGAAGGGATTGTTCTACGGCGGTGGTTGGGCTCAGCTGGAACGGCAGGCCATCGGCGCCTTCAGCGTGCTCATCTACTCCGGCGTTGTCACGCTTATCCTGGCGCTTATCCTGAAGTACACGATTGGGCTGCGTCTGGGTGCGGAGCAGGAATCCGCGGGCATCGATGAGTCTGAGCACGCCGAGAGCGGCTACGACTTCGCGGTGGCCAGCGGTTCCGTTCTTCCCCGTGCCAGCCTGTCGGACAGCACAAACGGCCTGACGGAGCGTGTGGGCGAGAAAGTGGAGGCGGAATAGAAATGAAGCTGATCACCGCGATCGTGAAGCCGTTCACCCTCGACGACGTCAAGACCAGCCTCGAAGACGCGGGAGTCTTGGGTATGACGGTCAGCGAAATCCAGGGCTACGGGCGGCAGAAGGGCCACACCGAGGTCTACCGGGGCGCCGAATACTCCGTCGATTTCGTGCCGAAGGTTCGCATCGAGGTCGTCGTCGACGATTCCATCGTTGACAAGGTCGTGGACAGCATTGTCCGGGCGGCGCGCACCGGCAAGATCGGCGACGGCAAGGTGTGGGTCAGCCCGGTGGACACCATCGTGCGGGTGCGCACCGGTGAACGCGGATCCGATGCGTTGTGAGAAGAATCGCGAGAATAGCCCGGTGTGACACCGCATCGGCCTAACCCGACCGAAAGCGCCCGCGCGGCAGTCGATTTGGCTGCCGCGCGGCGCGCTCTGTTGGCCGCTGAAGGTTTGGACATGCCGCCCGCCGAGCTGCGGCAGGCGACGCTGGACCTACACGAGTCCTGGCTCACCGCTAAGGCCGCCGAAATCGGGATCACCGAGGACAGCGGCTTCGCGCTAGTGGGTGTCGGCGGGCTGGGTCGTCGTGAGCTGCTGCCGCATTCGGACCTGGATCTGGTGCTGTTGCACGACGGCAAGCCTGCCAACGTGCTGGGTGAGGTTGCCGATAAATTGTGGTATCCGTTGTGGGACGCCAACATTCGACTTGACCACAGCGTGCGCACTGTCAGCGAGGCGTTAGGTACCGCCAACTCCGATATGACGGCCGCGCTAGGCATGTTGGAAGCCCGCCACATCGCTGGTGAAGAGCGGCTGTCGACCGAACTGATCGGCGGGGGACGACGGCAGTGGCGCAGGGGAATTCGTTCCCGGATAGACGAACTCGTCGAAATGACGCACGCCCGCTGGCTGCGCTTGGGCCGGATCGCGCACCGCGCCGAGCCCGACCTCAAGTCGGGGCGCGGCGGCCTGCGCGACGTCCAGTTGCTGAACGCACTGGCGCTGGCTCAGCTCATCGACCGCCATGGCATGGCGAATCCGGACATGCCGGCCGGTTCGCTGGACAGTGCGTACCTCACGTTGCTCGATGTGCGTACCGAACTGCACTGGGTGTCGGGTCGCGGCCGCGATCAGCTGTTGGCCCAGTTCGCCGACGAGATCAGCGCCGCTTTGGGAGTCGGTGACAGATTCGACCTGGCGCGCATGCTGTCAGACGCGGGTCGCACCATCAGCTACCACGCCGTGACCGGCCTGCGGACGGCGGTCAACGCACTGCCGCGGCGCGGAATCTCGGCCTTGGTCCGGCGGCCCAAGCGGCGGCCCCTGGACGAGGGTGTCGTCGAGTACGCGGGCGAAATCGTGCTCGCCCGCGAGGCCCAGCCCGAAAACGACCCCGGCCTGGTGCTGCGCGTGGCCGCCGCGTCGGCCGACACCGGTGTGCCTATCGGCGCGGCCACGCTGAGTAGGTTGGCCGACAACGTCCCGCAGCTGCCCATTCCCTGGCCGCGTGAGGCGTTGGACGACCTGCTGGTGGTGCTTTTGGCCGGCCCGACCGCGGTGGCAACCATTGAAGCGCTCGACCGCACCGGGTTGTGGGGTCAGCTGTTGCCGGAGTGGGAGGCGATCCGCGACCTTCCGCCCCGCGACGTGTCCCACAAATGGACCGTGGACCGTCATGTCATCGAAACCGCGGTCAATGCGGCGCCGCTGACCACCCGCGTGGCGCGACCCGATTTGCTTGCCCTGGGCGCCCTGCTGCATGACATCGGTAAGGGTCGGGGTGTGGATCACAGCGTGCTCGGGGCCGAGTTGGTCCTACAGATCGGCAAGCGGCTGGGTATGGCGTCCCCAGACATCGAGACGCTCTCCAAAATGGTCCGCCATCACCTGCTGCTGCCCGTGACCGCCACCCGAAGCGATCTGAACGACCCCAAGACCATCGAGGTCGTCGCCGAAGCGCTGGCCGGGGACCCGCAATTGCTCGAACTGCTGCACGCACTGACCGAGGCCGACTCGAAGGCCACCGGACCCGGGGTGTGGAGCGATTGGAAGGCATCGCTGGTTGAGGAGCTGGTGCGTCGCTGCCGGATGGTGATGGCAGGCGAGCCGCTGCCGCAGGCCGAACCCACCGCGCCGCACTATCTTTCGTTGGCGGCCGACCACGGGGTCCATGTGGAGATCAAGCCGGACCAGAGCGAACGCATTCACGCGGTGATGGTGGCCCCCAACGAGCGGGGATTGGTGTCGAAGGCCGCCGCCGTGCTGGCCCTGAACTCGTTGCGGGTGCATTCGGCGACGGTCAATATCCACGACGGTGTTGCGATCACGGAATTTGTGGTCTCGCCGCTGTTCGGTTCGCCGCCCGCGGTCGACCTGCTGCGTCAGCAGTTCGTGGGTGCCCTGCATGGCGACATCGACGTCCTCGACACGCTGGAGCAGCGGGACAGCGATGCCGCCAGCTCGGCGTCCGCACGGGCGGGAGAGGTGCAGGTGGGGGTGCCCGTCACCCGTTCGACCGCCCCACCCCGCATCCTGTGGCTCGACACCGACACGCCAGGCCAGCTGATCCTGGAAGTGCGTGCCATGGATCGCACGGGTCTGCTCGCACTGCTGACCCGTGCGATGGAGCGCGCCCAGGCAGACATCGTCTGGGCTAAGGTCAACACCTTTGGATCGACCGCCGCGGACGTGTTCTGTGTGACCGTGCCCGCCGACTCCGATGCACGAGTCGCGGTCGAAAAGCACCTCTTGGCCGTCTTGGGCGCCCGAGCGGACGTATTGGTCGACGAGCCCGTCGGCGATTAAGTCTCCGCGTTGAGCTGCCGCACGGCATCGATGCGTGCTTTGAGCTGGTCCCGGGTTGCCGCGGCGATCGGGGGGCCGCCGCATCGCCGGCGCAGTTCGTTATGGATCCATCCGTGTGGTTTGCCGGTGCGGTGGTGGGCTATCGAGACCAGCGTGTTGAGTTCGCGGCGCAGCTCGCGGAGCTGACCGTGGGTGGTTAGCTGTGCCGGTGCTGCCTGGCCGGCCGCCGCGCGCTTCTGGAGTTGCTCGTCCTGGCGTCGGTGCAGCAGGGCGCGCATCTGCTCGGCGTCGAGCAACCCGGGGATGCCGAGGTAGTCGGCCTCTTCCTCGCTTCCAGCGGGTGCGGCGGTGCCGAACGAGGATCCATCGAAGATGACTTGATCCAGTTCGGCGTCGGCTCCCAGTGCGGTGAAGCCCTTCTCCACATCGTCCTGCTCGGTTTGCGTTCTCGTGGCAGGATCGCCGTCGAGGGGATCATCCATCGATTCCCGATCCGGTTTGCCGAGCACATGGTTGCGCTGGGCCTCCAGCTCACTGGCCAGCTGCAAAAGATTGGGTACCGACGGCAGGAAGATGCTCGCCGTTTCGCCTGGGCGGCGTGACCTGACGAACCGGCCGATGGCTTGTGCAAAGAACAGCGGCGTCGAGGCGCTGGTGGCGTAGATCCCAACCGCCAGCCGGGGCACGTCGACGCCTTCGGACACCATGCGCACCGCCACCAGCCACCGGCCGGTACTCGCGGCGAATTCGGTGATGCGGGCCGATGACCCCGGGTCGTCAGAGAGCACCACGGTCGGGGTTTCGGAGGTCAGCTTCTTTAGCAAGGCGGCGTATGCGCGTGCCGCGGTCCGGTCGGAGGCGATGATCATGCCGCCGGCGTCGGGCACGTGCGTACGCAGTTGGCGTAGCCGCTGGTCGGCGGCGGTGATCACCGCCGGCATCCACTCCCCGGCGGGGTCCAGTGCGGTGCGCCACGCTCGCGCGGTCTGTTCGGCGGACAGCGGCTCGCCCAGGCGCGCCTCGTGCTCTTCGCCGGCGCTGTCCCGCCAGCGCGCCTGCCCCGAGTAGGCGAGGAACACCACCGGCCGGACCACACCGTCGGCCAGCGCTTCGGCGTAGCCGTAGGTGTGATCGGCCTGCGACCGCGGCACCCCGTCAGCGTCGGGCTCGTAGGTGACGAAGGGGATGGGGCTGTCGTCGCTGCGAAATGGCGTGCCCGTCAACGCAAGTCGGCGGGTGGCGTCGGTGAATGCTTCCCGGATGGCGTCGCCCCAGGTTTTTGCGTCACCTCCGTGGTGGATCTCGTCGAAGACGACCAAGGTCTTGCGTTGCTCGGTGCGCACCCGGTGCAGCGTCGGATGCGCAGCGACCTGGGCATAGGTGACGACGACGCCGTGGTACTCCGGCGAGGTCTGGGGATTGGAGTTGGAAAACCTCGGGTCAAGCGAAAGGCCATGACGTCCGGCCGCCTGCGCCCACTGGATCTTGAGGTGCTCGGTCGGCACGACGACCGTGATCTGGTCGACGGCGCGATGGCCCAGCAGTTCGGCCGCGACGCGCAGGGCGAATGCCGTTTTCCCCGAGCCGGGAGTCGCCACGGCCAGGAAGTCCCGCGGTTGGGTGCCGAGGTACTTGACTAATGCCCGGCGCTGCCAGCCGCGGAGCTGCATCGACAACAGATCCCCCCCGTAGCTGCCCGACCGTGAGTGCGGCTGTGAAATGTAGCATGGCAACGCATTTCGGCGTAGTTGCGACATGATTCGCCGAAACTCAACCCAGGGCGATGTGTGTCGGCGTGTCGTCGCCGCAGTGTGAGTGTCGCGCTGCACCCGTACACCATTAGGCTGGCGGGCGTGTTTGAATCGCTGTCCGACCGGTTGACCGCTGCCCTTCAGGGGCTGCGCGGCAAAGGCCGACTTACCGACGCCGATATCGATGCCACCACCCGCGAAATCCGGCTGGCGCTGCTGGAAGCCGATGTTTCGCTGCCGGTGGTTCGTGCGTTCGTTCACCGGATCAAGGAACGCGCCCGGGGCGCCGAGGTGTCCGGCGCCCTCAACCCGGCGCAACAGGTCGTCAAGATCGTCAACGAAGAACTCATCGGCATCCTCGGCGGCCAGACCCGCGAGCTGACGTTCGCGAAGACACCGCCGACCGTGGTGATGCTTGCCGGCCTGCAGGGCTCCGGTAAGACGACGCTGGCCGGCAAATTGGCGGCACGGCTCAAAGGCCAGGGGCACACACCGCTGCTGGTGGCCTGCGACCTGCAGCGCCCGGCCGCGGTTAACCAGCTGCAAATCGTTGGCGAGCGTGCCGGGGTTCCGGTGTTCGCACCGCATCCCGGCGCTCCGCCTTCTGGCCCGGATACCGGGCCTGCCGGTGACCCGGTAGCCGTCGCCGCGGCGGGGCTCGCCGAAGCTCGGGCCAAACACTTCGACGTGGTCATCGTCGACACCGCCGGACGGCTGGGTATCGACGAAGAGCTGATGGCCCAGGCAGCCGCCATCCGCGATGCGGTCAATCCCGATGAGGTGCTGTTCGTCCTGGACGCGATGATCGGCCAGGATGCCGTCGCCACCGCTCAGGCGTTCGGTGAGGGCGTCGGATTCACCGGTGTGGTCCTGACCAAGCTCGACGGTGACGCCCGTGGTGGTGCCGCATTGTCGGTCCGTGAGGTGACCGGTGTTCCCATCCTCTTCGCCTCCACCGGGGAGAAGCTGGAGGACTTCGACGTCTTCCACCCGGACCGGATGTCCAGCCGCATCCTGGGCATGGGCGATGTGCTGAGCCTGATCGAACAGGCCGAGCAGGTCTTCGACGCTCAGCGGGCCGAAGAAGCCGCGGCCAAGATCGGTGCCGGCGAGCTGACCCTGGAAGATTTCCTCGAGCAGATGCTCGCGGTGCGCAAAATGGGGCCGATCGGCAACCTGCTGGGCATGCTGCCCGGTGCGGGGCAGATGAAGGAGGCGCTGGCCGAGGTCGATGACAAACAACTCGACCGGATCCAAGCCATCATCCGCGGGATGACGCCCGAAGAGCGGGCCGACCCCAAGATCATCAACGCGTCCCGGCGGTTGCGTATCGCCAACGGCTCGGGTGTGACGGTGTCCGAGGTCAACCAGCTGGTCGACCGCTTCTTCGAAGCCCGAAAGATGATGTCGTCCATGCTCGGCGGCATGGGAATACCGGGCCTGGGACGCAAATCTGCGACACGAAAGTCCAAGGGAGCCAAAGGAAAAGCCGGCAAGAAGGGCAAGAAGGGCGGGCGGGGTCCGACGCCGCCCAAGGCCAAGAGCCCATTCGGGCCGGGTATGGCCGGCATACCGGGCATGGCCGGCCTACCCGGGGGGTTCCCCGATCTGTCGCAGATGCCCGAAGGGCTCGACGAGCTGCCGCCCGGGTTGGCCGACTTCGATCTGTCCAAGCTGAAGTTCCCGGGCAACAATTAGCCGGGCCGTGCGCCTGCACGTGCGAGGTCGGGGGCTTCCCGACGAGACGGCGATCGAACTGTGGGCGGTCGACGGCCGTATCAGCGCGGAGCCGGTGGCCGGCGCAGACACCGTCTTTGACGGCGGCTGGATCCTGCCCGGATTGGTGGACGCCCACTGTCACGTCGGGTTAGGTCAGCATGGCGCCATCGAACTTGACGAGGCGATCGCTCAGGCCCAGACCGAACGCGACGTCGGCGCCCTGCTGTTGCGTGACTGTGGCTCACCCACGGATACCCGCAGCCTCGACGATCATGAAGACCTGCCGCGCATCATCCGGGCCGGGAGGCATCTGGCCAGACCCAAGCGCTATATCGCCGGTTTTGCGGTCGAGATCGAGGACGAATCTCAGCTGCCGGCCGCCGTGGCCCAGCAGGCGCGGCGCGGCGACGGCTGGGTCAAACTGGTCGGCGACTGGATCGACCGCGAGATCGGTGATCTCGCCCCACTGTGGTCCGACGACGTCCTCAAAGCCGCGATCGATGCCGCACACTCCCACGGGGCACGCGTCACCGCACACGTCTTCAGTGAGGACGCGCTACCCGGACTGATTACCGCTGGGATCGACTGCATCGAGCACGGCACCGGGCTCACCGACGAGACCATCGCCCTGATGCTCGACCACGGCACCGCGTTGGTCCCCACGCTGATCAATCTCGAGAACTTCCCGGGCATTGCCGACGCCGCGGGGCGCTATCCGACCTACGCGGCCCACATGCGCGACCTCTATTCCCGCAGCTATCGACGGATCGCCGCGGCGCGGGAGGCGGGGGTGCCGGTCTACGCCGGCACCGATGCCGGCGGCACGATCAAACACGGGCGGATCGCCGACGAGGTTGAGGCCCTCAAGAGCATCGGCATGAGTCCCACCGAGGCGCTGGGGGCGGCGTGCTGGGATGCCCGGCGCTGGCTGGGCCGGCCCGGCTTGGACGATGGGGCCCCGGCTGGTCTCTTGTGCTACTCCGCGGATCCGCGGCAGGGGCCCGGTGTGCTGAATCAGCCCGATCTCGTGATCCTGCGCGGCAAGGTGTTTCGGATCTAGTCCCCGCAGCGATCGCAAGCGCGGCGAAGCCGGGCGCGGCGGGTCGCTGCGCATCAAGCCCGCCGCGATCGCAAGCGCGGCGAAGCCGGGCGCAGCGGGTCGCTGCGCATCTAGTCCCCGCAGCGGGTCGCTGCGCATCTAGCCTGCCGCGCGGGGTGCCGCCAACGCGGTTACGATCGCGGAATGGCGTTGGCCAACGGCGCGATCTTTGCCGGCTACACCGTTGTCCGGATGCTGGGTTCCTCGGCGACCGGCCAGGTCTACCTGGTCCAGCAGCCGGGATCGCCGGGCTGGCAGGCGCTGAAGGTTCTTCCGCTGGCGATGTCGGCCGACGACGAATTCTGTCGGCGATTCCACCGGGAGACAGCGATCGCCGCAAACCTTTATCACCCCAACATCTTGGAGGTCCATGAGCGCGGCGAATTCGACGGACAGCTGTGGATCGCCATGGACTACGTCGACGGCATCGACGCCGTGCAGCACATGGCCAACCGTTTCCCGACCGTCTTGCCCGTCGGTGAGGTGCTCTCCATCGTCACAGCGGTGGCCGAAGCACTCGATTACGCGCACCAGCGGGGACTGCTCCATCGCGATGTCAAGCCGGCCCACATCCTACTGACAAATCCCGGCGTAGGTGAACCCCGAATCCTGTTGACCGACTTCGGGATTGGGCGCCAACTGGGCGGCCCCGACGGCGGGGTCGCCTACCCCGCACCAGAACAACTGATGGGTGCCCCAGGCGACGGGCGCGCCGACCAGTACGCGTTGGCGAGCACCACGATGCACCTGCTCACCGGTGCACCGCCGGTCGATAGTGCCGATGCCGCGCCGCCGCCGCTCAGCGTTCTACGCCCAGATCTGGCACGCCTGGACGGCGCGCTATCCAAAGCGCTTGCCAACCAACCCGCTGACCGCTTCGGCAGCTGCCGCGAGTTCGCCGCCGCGCTCGCCGAACGAGCTGGTATCGCGATCGGTGACCGCAGTCCCGACGCCCTCGCGACCATTGAGGACGCGGCGCCCGTGTACGTGGTCGACTACCCGGCTTACGACTGGCCGGAGATCGCGCACGCCAAAGAACAAGGCGCCCCGGACCCGCCACCGCCGGCCGCGACCCCGAAACGGCGCGCCACGATCCTGCAGTCGGCAGCCGCGGCGTTGGCCCGGCGCTTGGACGAGTTTTCCACCGAGACCAAGGAATCCGCGGCGCCGAGGCGGCTTAATACGCGTCGGATCGTCGTCGGCGTCGCAGCGGCGTTGCTGCTCGTTGGCCTGTTCGCCGTCGGCATCACCATCGGGCGAGAGACGAGCACGACCTCCACGCAGGCGAGCAGTCCCGCGACAAGCGCAGCGGCCGTGCCCAGCGCCCCCACGACCACCGCCGTGGGCACCCCGCCGGTACCACTCGACGGTACGTACCGCATCGAGGTCGAACGTTCAAAACAGACGTTTGACTACACCCCGACCCCGCAACCGCCGGACGTGAACACCTGGTGGGCAATCCGGTCGTCCTGCACGCCCACGAGGTGCCTCGCCGCGGCAAGAATGCTCGATGACAATGACCACACACTGCCGAAACCAGGGGTTCGTCCGTTAGTCATGGAGTTCGGCGACGGCCAGTGGCGGACCCGGCCCGAAACGGTGCAGTTCGCCTGCATCGGGCGCAACGGTGCGGCGAGTACTCAGACCACGACGCAGGTACTGTCGCTGCGTCCGCAACCGGAGGGCGATCTCGTCGGTGAGATGGTCGTCACCGTGGAAACCAATGAGTGCAATCAACAGTTCGCCGTCATCCGGATCCCGTCGGTGGCAAGCCGCAGCGGCGATGTGCCGCCGTCGGTCGCCATGCCGGACCCGGCGCAAGTTCCCGCACCGTCCCCGGCTAACCCATCGCAATCCTCCACAGCCAATCCAACACCGCCGTCCACAACGGCGTCGGGCCCCGGTCGCTGATAGAACTTGACCAGCACTTTCAGTCGAGAAGCGGCGCACCCAAATAAAAGATTGCGAGTGATCACTATCTATGTTAGCTTCGTTGCAACTCGACCACCTGGAGGGAACCGTGACTTACGACGTGATCATTCGCGACGGGCTGTGGTTCGACGGCACCGGCAGCGCACCACGCACCCGCACGCTGGGCATTCGCGACGGCGTGGTTACCACGGTTTCCGCGACACCGCTGGACGAGGCCGGCTGCCCGGAGGTGATCGACGCGGCGGGGAAGTGGGTCGTTCCCGGCTTCATCGACGCACACACCCACTACGACGCCGAGATCCTGCTGGATCCGGGGCTGCGGGAGTCGGTGCGCCACGGGGTCACCACGGTGCTGCTGGGCAACTGCTCGCTGTCGACGGTCTACTCCAATTCCGAAGACGCCGCCGACCTCTTCAGCCGAGTGGAAGCGGTGCCGCGCGAATTCGTCTTCGGCGCCCTGGAAAGCCACAAGACGTGGTCGACAGCCGCGGAGTACATCCAGGCGATCAACGCCTTGCCCCTTGGGCCGAATGTGAGCTCGCTGCTTGGTCATTCGGACCTGCGCGCTGCGGTCCTTGGCCTCGACCGTGCCACCGACACCACCGTCCGGCCCACCGATGCCGAAGTGGACAAGATGGCGAAGCTGCTCGACGAGGCACTCGATGCTGGTCTGCTCGGTATGTCCGGGATGGACTCGGCGATCGACAAGCTCGACGGCGACCGTTTTCGGTCGCGTGCGCTGCCGTCCACCTTCGCGACCTGGCGCGAGCGGCGCAGGCTGATCAAGGTGCTGCGCAAGCGCGGGCGGATTTTGCAGAGCGCGCCCGACGTGGCTAGCCCGATGTCGGCGCTGATGTTCTTCTTGACCAGCAGCCGGATACTCAACCGTCGCAAGGGCGTTCGGATGAGTCTGCTGGTCTCGGCCGATGCCAAGGCGATGCCGCTTGCGGTGTACGTCTTTGGGCTCGGCACTCGCGTGCTCAACAAGCTGCTGGGCTCCAGTATCCGGTTCCAGCACCTGCCCGTCCCATTCGAGTTGTATTCCGATGGAATCGATTTGCCGGTCTTCGAAGAGTTCGGCGCCGGAACGGCGGCCCTACATCTACGAGACCAGTTGGAGCGCAACGAGTTACTGGCCGACGAGACTTACCGCCGGAAGTTCCGGCGTGAATTCGACCGCATCAAACTTGGACCGTCGTTGTGGCATCGCGACTTCCATGACGCGGTGATCGTCGAATGTCCCGATAAGTCGTTGATTGGCAAGAGTTTTGGGAAGATCGCCGACGAGCGCGGACTGCACCCGCTGGACGCGTTTCTGGATGTGCTCGTGGAGAACGGGGAGCGCAACGTGCGGTGGACCACCACCGTCGCCAACCACCGGCCCAAGCAGCTCAACAAACTCGCCGCCGAGCCGAGCGTCCACATGGGCTTCTCCGATGCCGGCGCGCACCTGCGAAACATGGCGTTCTACAACTTCGGGTTGCGTCTGCTCAGGCGCACGCGGGACGCCCAGCTGGCCGGGACGCCGTTCATGCCCCTGGAGCGGGCGGTGTATCGCCTGACCGGCGAATTGGCCGAATGGTTTGGCATCAATGCCGGTACCTTGCGCACGGGTGACCGTGCGGACTTCGTGGTGATCGATCCGGCGTTCCTGGATGACTCGGTGGACGGCTACCACGAGGACGAGGTGTCGTTCTACGGCGGTTTGCGTCGCATGGTCAATCGCAACGATGCGACCGTGGTCGCCACCGGCGTGGGCGGCGCCGTGGTCTTCCGCGGAGGCCAGTCTGGAGGCCAATTCCGCGAGGGTTACGGTCAGACCGTGAAGTCGGGCCGGTTCTTGCGGGCAGGGGAGCGGCAACGGCAGGCGGCCCTGAGCGTCGGAGCCTGAGATGGCCAGGACCCAACAGGAACGCCGCGAGGAAACCGTCGGGCGGCTGCTCGAGGCCAGCATCGACACCATCATCGAGGTGGGTTACGCCCGGGCATCGGCCGCCATGATCACCAAGCGCGCAGGGGTGTCCGTGGGGGCGCTGTTCCGCCACTTCGAGACGATGGGCGACTTCATGGCGGCAACGGCGTCCGAAGTGTTGCGTCGACAACTGGATACGTTCACCAAGCGGGTTGCCGAAATACCGGCCGACCGGCCGGCGCTGGACGCGGCGTTGGCCATACTGCGGGACATCACCAGCGGACCCGCCAACGCCGTGCTGTACGAGCTGATGATCGCCGCGCGCACCGACGACAAGCTCAAAGACACCTTGCAACACGAGCTTGGGCAGTACTCCGCAAGGATTTGCGATGCCGCCCGGGCGCTGCCCGGCGTCGAGAGCATTCCGGAGGAAACATTTCCGGTCATCGTGGCACTGCTGACCAACGTGTTCGACGGCGCCGCCGTAGTGGAAGGGGTGCTGCCACAACCGGAAATCGAGCAGCAACGAATTCCGGTGCTGGCGGCGCTGCTGACCGCAGCACTACTGCAATAACCCTGCGCGTCGGCGCGGCACTAAAGGGAGCCGATGCTGGCATGCGGGTTGAGCGCGAAACCCCAGTCAAACAAGCTTGCGGCCTGATCCCAATAGGTCGGTCCGCCCTCTTTCACCAGTCCGTACATCATCGCGATCACCAATCTGCGGCCCCCGTGGGCAGCCGCGCCGACAAACGTCTTACGCGCGGCGTTGGTGAAGCCCGTTTTGCCGCCGATCGCGCCCGGATACCGCTGCAGCAGCTCGTCCTGGTTGACGATCGGCTGATCACCGTTATCGCCGGGGAACATCGCCGAGGGCTCGGCGGTAATCTGCGCGAACTCCGGATTGGCCATGGCGGCCCGGAAGATGACCGCCAAGTCGTGTGCCGTCGACCAACCCGAGCCGCCGGGGCCGTCCAGGCCTGATGGGGTCGCGGCGTGGGTGTTCGACGCGCCCAACGCCGCGGCCTTGGCGTTCATCTTGCCCACGGCCACGTCTTGGCCGCCCAGCATGTGCGCCAGAGTGTTCGCGGCATCGTTGCCCGAAACCAGCAGCAAGCCGTCGAGCAGTTGGCGTGCGGTGTAGGTGCGGCCCGGCTTGACGCCGACGCAGTTGCACTCGACCTGGGTGTCGGCGACGTCGGCGACGACGGTGGAGTCCAGGTTCAATTCGTCCAGGGCCACCAGCGCCAACAACACCTTGATGGTGCTTGCGGGCGGGTGGGCCACATCCTGGTCGCGGCCGGCCAGCACCTGACCGCTGTCGAGGTCCGCCACGATCCAGGTCTGGGCCGGGCCGTCGGGGATTGGCACTGAGCCGGCGGGTTGTACATCGGTGTCCGCTGATGCGGTGCCCACACCATAGGCACCGACCGCAACCAGCGCAGCGGCCACCCGAATCCCAGCCATGAGCTTTCGCATGGGCGCAGAGTTTAACGGGCTGCCCCACCGCGGTGTTGAATCGATGCATGTTGAGCTTGGCCGAAATCTCCGACCGCTTGGAAATCCAGCAGCTGCTGGTGGACTACTCCACCGCTATTGACTTGCGCCGATTCGACGACCTCGACAAGGTGTTCACCCCCGACGCCTATATCGACTATCGAGCCCTGGGCGGCATAAACGGCAAGTACCCCGAAGTCAAGCAATGGCTGTCGCAGGTGCTGCCGAACTTCCCGGTGTATTCGCACATGTTGGGCAACTTCTCGGTCACCATTGACGGCGACACCGCGTCGTCGCGGGTGATCTGCTTCAACCCCATGGTGCTGGGCGGAGATAAAGAACAGGTGCTGTTCTGCGGGCTGTGGTACGACGACGAGTTCGTACGCACCCCCGAAGGTTGGCGGATGACGCGCCGGGTCGAAACCAAGACCTTCCAGAAAGTGATTTAGGGGAATTTCCGCCGGAGGACCCGTTCTGGCACAATTGGCCGCTGTCCGCCGCGCGGCCGTGCCCCTTTTGCGGGCCGTTGCGTGGCGACACACGCGAGGCAAAACCGGATCCGGGCATCCCGCCCGGGTCGCTGAATTGCAGCGTGACATACACAGGAGAAATCGCTTAATCATGGCTGTGAAGATCAAGCTCACCCGGCTTGGCAAGATCCGCAATCCCCAGTACCGAATCGCCGTCGCCGATGCCCGCACTCGGCGCGACGGTCGTTCCATCGAAGTCATCGGCCGATACCACCCCAAGGAAGAGCCGAGCCTCATCGAGATCAACTCCGAGCGCGCCCAGTACTGGCTTTCCGTGGGCGCCCAGCCCACCGAACCGGTCCTCAAGCTGCTGAAGATCACCGGCGACTGGCAGAAGTTCAAGGGCCTGCCCGGCGCCGAGGGCCGGTTGAAGGTCGCCCCGCCCAAGCCCAGCAAGCTCGAGCTGTTCAACGCCGCGCTGGCGGCCGCCGAGGGCGGTCCCACCACCGAGGCCGCGAAGCCGAAGAAGAAGTCTCCGGCCAAGAAGGCCGCGAAGGCTGCAGAGGCCGCTCCGGGCGCCGAGGCCGAGAAGGCGGAGACGCCGGCCGAAGGCAGCGAGCAATCCGAGTCGACCCAGCCGTCCCAGCCAGCTACCGAAAGCTGAGCGGCGAGATGAGCACCGTCGTGGCCGACGCCGTCGAACACCTCGTCCGCGGAATTGTCGACAACCCCGATGATGTCCGGGTGGACATGGTAACCAGCCGTCGCGGGCGCACCGTAGAAGTTCATGTCCACCCGGACGATCTGGGCAAGGTGATCGGGCGCGGGGGACGTACCGCGACCGCGCTGCGCACGCTGGTCGCCGGCATCGGCGGCCGCGGTATCCGCGTCGACGTGGTGGACACCGACCAGTAGCGGAACTCACGCTCATGGAGTTCCCATGGAGCTGGTAGTCGGGCGCGTGGTCAAGGCGCACGGCATCAACGGCGAGATCGTCGTCGAGGTTCGCACCGACGATCCAGATAACCGGTTTGCGCCGGGTACCACGTTGCGTGCCAAGAGATTCCGCGGTGCCGATCAAGAAGGCGATAACGAGCGCGGCTACGTCGTCGACAGTGCGCGTGATCATGGAGCACGGCTGCTGGTGCGATTGGTCGGAGTGACCGACCGCGACGCCGCGGACGCGCTGCGCGGCAGCTTGTTCGTCATCGACTCCGATGAGCTGCCTCCGATCGATGAGCCGGATACCTTTTACGACCATCAGCTCGAAGGCCTGCGGGTCCGGACGACCGTGGGGCAGGACATCGGCGTCGTCGCCGAGGTGCTGCACACCGCCGCCGGAGAACTATTGGCGGTCAAACGTGATGCGGGTGAAGTCTTGGTGCCGTTCGTGAGCGCCATCGTGACGACGGTGTCGTTGGACGACGGGGTCCTCGTCATCGATCCGCCAGAGGGTCTGCTGGATCTGGGCTAGCCGTGCGCATTGACGTCATCACGATTTTTCCGGGCTACCTGGACCCGTTGCGGCAATCGTTGCCGGGCAAGGCGATTGCGTCGGGCCTGGTCGACCTGCAGGTGCATGACCTGCGGCGGTGGACTCACGATGTGCACCACTCGGTAGACGACGCGCCCTATGGTGGCGGTCCTGGCATGGTGATGAAGGCGCCGGTGTGGGGCGAGGCGCTCGACGAAATCTGTTCCGGAGAGGCGCTATTGGTCGTCCCTACCCCCGCCGGCGCGTTGTTCACCCAGGCCACCGCCGCGCGCTGGAGCACCGAGGCGCACCTGGTGTTCGCCTGTGGCCGCTACGAGGGCATCGATCAGCGCGTCGTTGAGGATGCGGCGCGTCGGATGCGTGTCGAAGAGGTCTCGATAGGCGATTACGTGTTGCCCGGCGGGGAATCGGCGGCTGTCGTGATGATCGAAGCCGTATTGCGGCTGGTGGCTGGGGTGCTTGGCAATCCCGCTTCCCTCCAAGAGGATTCGCACTCGCCCGGGCTGGACCGGCTGCTGGAGGGGCCCAGCTACACCCGGCCGCCGAGCTGGCGCGGTCTCGACGTCCCGGAGGTTCTGCTCTCCGGTGACCACGCCCGCATTGCCGCCTGGCGTCGGCAGGTTTCGGTGCAGCGCACTCGGGAACGGCGCCCCGAGCTGCTGGACTGAAGACTGGCCGAGCAGACGCATAATCGCCCTGGAACGAGCGTTCCAGGGCGATTATGCGTCTGCTCGTGCGGGTGAGTGGTCAGATCCGGCCGTTGGGAAAAATCGTCTTAACGGCCTCGGTTATCGTCGCGCGCGCGGTGGCATCGTCGGAGGGCTGCAGCGACTCGATCACCATGATGTAGCGGTGGTCCGCGCCGATCACACCGGTGGACAGATGCATCCAGTCGGCGCCGATACAGCACATCCAGCCCTGTTTGACGGCGACCGGTTCGGCGTACAAACCGTCGGGGATTCCGAATCGCTGTGGGTAGCCGTCGATCCCGGTCGGCGTTGATTGAGCTAGGTCGTTGACGATAATCCGGGCGCGCTCCAGCGGTAGTCCGCCCGAGCCATCGAGCAGTCTGTCGTAGTAGCGGATCAGGTCTTGCGCCGAACTGATTGTGTTCCACCAGCGCCCGTCGCTGGGCGGTGCGGTCGATGTAAGTCCGTACCGGCTCGCGACCTGGGTGATGATCGCGTCTCCGCCGTCCTGGCCCCAGAATCGTTCTGCCGCGCCATCGTCGGATGACTGCAACATGACGTCCAATGCCCGGTGGTCATCTGGGGACAATGCGGCTTTGCCTTCGGATTCGTGAAGCAGCAGATTGTCGGCGATAAAGAGCTTGGCCACCGACGCGGTGGCGATGATCTGGGTGTTGCCGTTGGAGACCAACTGGTGGGTAGCGCGATCGAGGATCGCCACCGACAAGGTGGCGCCCCTGGCGGCGGCTTGTTCGGTTGCCTGCTGGATGCGGGCCTGCACGCCGCTGAGCCCGGTGCCGGGAAACACGTCCGGCAGCGTCTCGGGCACCCCGAGCGGAGTGACGGCGCGCAGCAGCAGTTCGACCAGTTGTTGTTGTGGTTGTGCTGGTGCTTGGGACGAATTGCGAGCGGGCGCGTTATACGTCTTTGCCTGTACCTTTGCTTCGCAGCCAGCGATCACCACCAACGTCACCGCTGCCGCGGCGGTAAGCACCGTTAGCGGCCGTGCTCGCATTCCACTCCTTCTGACATCCTTGTGACGGCGTTGACATCCGTCGACATCACAAGACGTACAGGTGGGCGGCCGCTTTGCCATCTGCCCTGGGCGTCACGAACAGCTTCGGGTTTGACTCGCGCGGTCTGACCCCAGTCATATGTACCATTTGCCGGCGCTTTCGGGCGGTCGTGAACACCGGAGTTTTCTTGTGATTTTCACTGCATGCGCACCGTCTGGCACAATTGACCAGTTGTCTCCAGCGGTTGTCGGTGGGCCGGTGCTCCCGCCTGCTAGGAGATACACCCCAGAAGCCCGAAACCCATCGGCTGGGTGACCGACACACGCCTGCGTGTGGGCGGTTCACGAAGCCGCGACCTCGAGGAAGTGTTTTCCAATGAACAGGCTGGACTTCGTCGACCAGGCGTCGCTGCGCGACGACATCCCGGCCTTCAGCCCGGGCGACACCATCAACGTGCACGTCAAGGTGATCGAGGGCGCCAAGGAACGTATCCAGGTGTTCAAGGGCGTGGTTATCCGCCGACAGGGCGGCGGCATCCGCGAGACGTTCACGGTGCGCAAGGAGAGCTACGGCGTCGGCGTGGAGCGGACCTTTCCGGTGCATTCGCCGAACATCGACCATATCGAGGTGGTGACCCGTGGCGACGTCCGTCGCGCCAAGTTGTACTACCTGCGGGAACTTCGCGGTAAGAAAGCCAAGATCAAGGAGAAGCGCTGACCGGGACCGCCGTGGCGCCCATGCGTCGTCGCCTCGGCGGTTATCTAGGCCACGACCCGTGCTGGCTACGCTGATCTCGTGACCGAAACCACGGACTCCCCATCCGAACGCCAGCCCGATGCTGGTCAATCGGAGTCGAAGCCCGCTGCCGACGACTCAACGACAGAGGCTGAGGAACCCGAAGCCGAGTCGAAGCCCAAGAAGTCCACGCTGCGGGAGTTCGCGACTCTGGCGGTGATTGCGGTGGTCCTCTATTACGTCATGTTGACGTTTGTGGCGCGCCCGTACCTGATCCCATCCGAGTCGATGGAACCCACGCTGCACGGGTGCTCGACTTGTACCGGCGATCGCATCCTGGTGGACAAACTTACCTATCGTTTCAGCTCACCCAAACCCGGCGACGTCATCGTCTTCAAGGGACCGCCGTCGTGGAATGTCGGTTACAAGTCGATCCGGTCTTCCAACACCGCGGTGCGCTGGTTGCAGAACGGGCTTTCGTTCATAGGTTTTGTGCCTCCCGACGAGAACGACCTGGTTAAGCGCGTGATCGCGGTCGGCGGTCAGACGGTTCAGTGCCGCGCCGACACCGGTTTGACGGTCAATGGCAAGCCCCTCAAGGAGCCGTATTTGAATCCCGGCACCATGATGGCCGACCCGTCGGTGTACCCGTGCCTGGGCAGCGAGTTCGGCCCGGTCACAGTTCCACCGGGACGTCTGTGGGTGATGGGCGACAACCGGACCCACTCGGCGGATTCGCGCGCCCATTGTCCGATGCTGTGCACCGGTGATCCGATGGCGGGAACCGTGCCGGTGTCCAACGTCATCGGCAAGGCTAGATTTATCGTGTGGCCGCCGTCGCGATGGGGTGGTGTGGGTTCGGTGAACCCCCAGCAGGGCCAGTAGCCGTGGCTGGAATATGACTAAGACTTGGCCGCCGCGGACGGTGATCCGTAAGTCTGGGGGTTTGCGGGGGATGCGCACCCTGGAGTCCGCGCTGCACCGCGGCGGTCTGGGCCCGGTGGCCGGGGTCGACGAAGTCGGTCGGGGTGCATGCGCCGGTCCGCTGGTGGTCGCGGCCTGCGTGCTTGGCCCAAATCGGTTGGAAAGTCTTGCTGCTCTTGATGATTCGAAGAAACTCACGGAGACGGCGCGGGAAAGGCTGTTTCCGTTGATCCGCCGTTACGCGCTTGCCTACCACGTGGTGTTCATCCCGTCGGTTGAGGTCGACCGCCGCGGGGTGCATGTGGCAAATATCGAAGGCATGCGGCGTGCGGTGGCCGGCTTGTCGGTGCGGCCCGGTTATGTACTCACCGATGGCTTTCGGGTGCCTGGGCTGCCGGTGCCGTCGTTGCCGGTGATCGGTGGCGATGCGGCGGCTGCCTGCATCGCCGCGGCAAGCGTGCTGGCGAAAGTCAGCCGGGACCGGTTGATGGTCGCGATGGACGCCGAGCACCCCGGGTACGGCTTCGCCGAGCACAAGGGCTACTGCACTGCCGCGCACAGCCTCGCCCTGGCCCGGCTGGGCCCCTGCCCCGAGCACCGCTACTCGTTTATCAATGTGCGGCGGGTGGCGAGCGGGTCCAACGGGAGGGTGGTAGCCGAATTCAAACCGAACCCTCCGGACGACGAGACGACGACCGGTAAAGACTGGTAAAGACTGGTAAAAACTGGTGAGGAATGATGAGACGCGTGTTCTGTTCACCGGGCAAATTGGCTGGGAGAAGGACGTCTGAGCGGATGAGTGGCAGATGAGTGCAGAGGATCTCGAAAAGTACGAAACCGAGATGGAGCTCTCGCTGTACCGCGAATACAAGGACATCGTCGGCCAGTTCAGCTACGTCGTGGAAACCGAGCGCCGCTTCTATCTGGCAAACAGTGTGGAGCTGATGCCGCGCAATGCCGACGGTGAGGTGTACTTCGAGCTGCGACTGGCCGACGCCTGGGTGTGGGACATGTATCGCCCGGCCCGGTTCGTCAAGCAGGTGCGGGTGGTCACCTTCAAGGACGTCAACATCGAAGAGGTCGAGAAACCCGAACTGCGGCTGCCCGAGTAGCCCACTAGGCGTTCATACCGCGACCGCGCGTTCCACACCTGACCGCCTCGTTCGGCGTTTGGCTGCCCGCCCCCGCGGGAAGATTATTCCGGGTGGGACTCACTGTGGCCGTCACCGGACCAACCGGAGAGATCGGCACCTCGGCGGTCACCGCACTGGAGCGCGAACCAGCGGTGCAGTCAATCGTCGGAATGGCGCGTCGGCCGTTCGATCCCGCGGTGCACGGGTGGGTGAAGACCACTTACCTGCAGGGCGACATCCTGGACCGCGACTCGGTAGTTGCGTTGGTGGCGGACGCCGACGTCGTGATCCACCTGGCGTTCATCGTGATGGGTTCGCGCGATGAGAGCGCACGCATCAACCTGCAGGGCACCCGCAATGTCTTCGAAGCGACCGTCGCCGCACTACGGCCACGGCGGCTGGTCTACACCTCGTCGGTGGCGGCCTACGGCTATCACTCCGACAACCCGGTGCCGCTCACCGAGGACGTACCGACGCGCGGATCCCCCGAGCACTACTACTCGGAACAAAAGGCGGCGTGCGAGGCGGAACTCGCCGAGATCACCAAGGGCTCCTCGCTCGAAGTATTTGTGCTGAGGCCTTGCATCGTCGCCGGTCCCGATGCTCACGCACTGGCCGATGCGATGCCGTGGAAACAGCTGCCGGCCCCGGTGCGCGCGGTGAGCAAGGCTGTGCCGATATTGAAGCCGGTCGTGCCGGACCCCGGTATTCCCCTGCAGCTGGTACATCACGACGACGTCGCGGCCGCCATCGCACTCGCCGCCACAGCTCCGGCGCCGCCCGGGGCATACAACATTGCCGGCGACGGGATCGTGACGGTCAGCGACGTGGCCAACGCGCTGGGAGGTCGCCCGGTCCGGGTTCCTGCAGCCGCTGCCTCGGCCGCGTCTGTGGCGATCGCTCGGTTGCCGTTGGTTCCCTCCCTGCTCGAATGGCTACATGTCGCAAGGACATCGGTGGTGATGGACACAAGTAAGGCCAAGCGCGAACTCGGCTGGCACCCGACGCACTCCTCGGCGGAGACCTTGGCCTCGTTGGCTTCAGCTGTGTGAGGCTGCCAGGCAGTCGCGGTACGTTGAGGCAGTGAGCTTCCAGCGCTTCGCCGGGTCACGCGACGTCCCCGCCGATTACAACGAGCATGCCGTCACGGTTTCGCCGCGTAAGCACGAGGCGGCGGGCGTGCGCGCGGTGCTGGTGTCGGTGCAGCGCGGGCTGGAACAGATGGGCGCGCTGCGTACCGCGGCGGCGCTGGCACGGCTGAATCAACGTCATGGCTTTGACTGCCCCGGGTGCGCGTGGCCCGAGGAGCCCGGTGGCCGCAAATTGGCCGAGTTCTGCGAAAACGGCGCCAAAGCCGTCGCGGAGGAAGCCACCAAGCGCACCGTGACGCCGGAGTTCTTCGCTCGGCACTCCATCTCTCAGTTGTCCGCCAAGCCGGAGTATTGGCTGTCGCAGCAGGGCCGCCTTGCCCACCCGATGGTGCTGCGCCCGGGAGACAACCACTATCGGCCGATCGGCTGGGAGGCCGCCTATCAGCTGATCGCCGAGCACCTCACGGCGCTGGCTAGCCCCGATGAGGCCGTGTTCTACACCTCGGGACGCACCAGCAATGAGGCCGCGTTCTGCTACCAGTTGCTGGTGCGAAGTTTTGGCACCAACAACCTGCCCGACTGTTCCAACATGTGCCACGAGTCATCGGGCTCGGCGCTTAGCGAGTCCATCGGGATAGGCAAGGGATCGGTCACCGTCGACGACGTTGCGCACGCCGACCTGATCGTCATCGCCGGGCAGAATCCGGGCACCAACCACCCGCGGATGCTGTCGATACTCGAGAAGGCAAAGGCCAACGGCGCCAAGATCATTGCGGTGAACCCACTCCCGGAGGCCGGGTTGATCCGGTTCAAAGATCCGCAGAAGGTGAACGGGGTTGTGGGACATGGCATCCCGATAGCCGATGAGTTCGTCCAGATCCGCCTCGGCGGGGACATGGCATTGTTCGCCGGGCTCGCCAGGTTGTTGCTGGAGGCCGACGAGCGCGCGCCGGGCAGCGTAGTCGACCAGTCGTTCGTCGAACAGCATTGCGCCGGCTTCGACGAGTACCGGCGCAGGACCCTGCACGTCGACATCGACACGGTGCTCGTGGCCACCGGCATCGATCGAGTCCAACTCGACCGCGTCGCGGCGATGCTGATGGCTTCGGAACGCACGGTTGTGTGCTGGGCGATGGGCCTCACCCAGCATGCCCACGCGGTCGCCACCATTGGCGAGGTCACCAACCTGCTGCTGCTGCGCGGCATGATCGGCAAGCCCGGCGCAGGCGTGTGTCCGGTGCGCGGGCACTCCAATGTCCAAGGCGACCGCACCATGGGCATCTGGGAGCAGATGCCCGAACAGTTCCTGGCCGCCCTGGATCGTGAGTTCGGCATCACCAGTCCCCGCAAGCATGGCTATGACACCGTGGCCGCGATCCGCGCCATGCGCGACGGGCGGGCCAAGTTCTTCATGGGAATGGGCGGCAACTTCGCGTCGGCGACCCCGGACACCGCCGTCACCGAGGCGGCGTTGCGCAGTTGCGCGCTGACGGTGCAGGTCTCGACCAAACTCAACCGCAGCCACCTCGTGCACGGCGCTACCGCGCTGATCCTGCCGACACTGGGCCGCACCGACCGCGACATCCGCAACGGGCGCAAACAACTTGTGTCAGTAGAAGATTCGATGTCGATGGTGCACCTCTCGCGCGGCAGCCTGCATCCGCCCAGCGACCAGGTGCGCAGCGAGGTCGAGATCGTCTGCCAGCTGGCCCGCACGCTGCTCGGGCCGGCGCATCCGGTGCCGTGGGAGCGGTTCGCCGGTGACTACGACACGATCCGCGACGCGATCGCGGCGGTGGTCCCCGGCTGCGGTGACTACAACCGCAAGGTGCGCGCGCCCGACGGGTTCCAACTGCCGCACCCACCGCGGGACGCGCGCGAATTCCACACCAGCACAGGCAAAGCCAACTTCGCGATCAACCCGCTGCAATGGGTGCCGGTGCCGCCCGGCCGGTTGGTGCTGCAGACACTGCGCAGCCACGACCAGTACAACACCACGATCTACGGGCTCGACGATCGATACCGCGGTGTCAAGGGCGGCCGCCGGGTGGTGTTCGTCAACCCGGCTGACATCGAGGCGCTAGGTTTAACGGCAGGCGACCGCGTCGATTTGGTTTCGGAGTGGACCGACGCCGAAAGTGGTCTACAAGAGCGCCGCGCGAAAGACTTTCTGGTGGTGGAGTATTCGACTCCTGTTGGCAACGCCGCGGCCTATTATCCGGAGACCAATGCACTGGTCCCGCTCGATCACACCGCGGCCAAGTCGAACACCCCGGTGTCCAAAGCGATCATCGTCCGATTGGAGCCGGCGTCTTAGTGGGCCACGTAACGGTGCGCTGGCGGGCGACGCATCTCACCGCCGATCGAGCGACCACCCGACCGGAGACCTTGGCCGTCGAAGAGCCGCTGGAGATTCGCCTCAACGGGATTCCGGTGACGGTGACCATGCGCACACCGGGCTCGGATATCGAACTCGCGCAAGGTTTTCTGCTGACCGAAGGGGTTATCGCGCGCCGCGAGGATGTATTGACCGCCCGCTATTGCGGGGGGCAAGGTGAAAATAGCGTCAACACGTACAACGTTCTTGACGTTACGCTGGCGCCGGGTGTCCGACCGCCCGAGCTCGATGTGACCCGTAACTTTTACACCACCTCGTCGTGCGGGGTCTGTGGCAAGGCGTCGCTGGACGCTGTGCGCCTGATCAGCCGGTACTCACCCGGCGACGATCCGGCCACCGTCGCTGCGACCACGCTGCAGGCGATGCCGGACCAACTTCGCGGCGCCCAAAAGGTTTTCGCCAGTACCGGTGGGTTGCATGCCGCGGCGTTGTTCGGGGTGGACGGCGCCATGCTGGCGGTGCGCGAGGACATCGGTCGGCACAATGCCGTGGACAAGGTGATCGGCTGGGCGCTGGAACAGGACCGGATACCGATGGGCGCCGCGGTGCTTCTGGTCAGTGGGCGGGCTTCGTTCGAGTTGACCCAGAAGGCGCTGATGGCCGGGATTCCGGTGTTGGCCGCCGTATCCGCGCCGTCGTCGCTGGCCGTCGCGCTGGCCGAGGAATCTGGGATCACGCTGGTGGCGTTTCTGCGCGAGGATTCGATGAACGTTTACACAAGGGCCGACCGAATCATTTAGCGGGCGGCCCGCGCTGTGGATCGATGTCCAACTGGGGATAGCCCGTCGCTAGCCCGGCGCTGAGGCGCTTACGGCGGCAGATGTGTCGGAGCTGGTGTGCAGGTTGGTCGCATGACGACCCAGAAGACGATGACCCGGGTCCAGCTGGGAGCGATGGGCGAGGCGCTCGCGGGGGACCATTTGACCAGGCTGGGCCTGCGGATCTTGGACCGCAACTGGCGCTGCCGCTACGGCGAATTGGACGTAATCGCCGCCGACGCGCCCACTCGCACGGTGGTGTTCGTGGAGGTCAAGACCCGTACCGGCGACGGTTACGGGGGCCTGGCGAACGCGGTGCCCGAGCGCAAGGTCCGGCGGCTGCGCCGGCTGGCCGGCCTGTGGTTGGCCGGTCAGGACGGGCGGTGGGCGGCGGTGCGCATCGACGTGATCGGCGTGCGGATCGGCCGTCGCCGAACCCCGGAGATCGTCCACCTGCGAGGGGTCGGCTGATGGCGCTGGGACGCGCATTCTCGGTCGCCGTACGTGGATTGGACGGAGAGACAGTGGAAATCGAAGCCGACATCACCTCGGGGCTGCCGGGTGTTCATCTCGTGGGATTGCCCGACGCCGCATTGCAGGAGTCCCGCGACCGGGTTAGGGCGGCCGTCACCAACTGCGGAAACACCTGGCCCATGGCGCGGCTCACGCTCGCCCTGTCACCGGCGACGCTGCCGAAAATGGGATCGGTCTACGACGTGGCTTTGGCGGCGGCGGTGTTGTCGGCGCAACGAAAAAAGCCGTGGGATCGGTTGGAGAAGACGGCGCTGCTGGGCGAGCTGTCGCTGGACGGGCGGGTCCGGCCGGTGCGCGGGGTGTTGCCCGCCGTTTTGGCCGCTAAACGCGACGGCTGGCCGGCCGTCGTGGTTCCGGTCGACAACCTGGCCGAGGCCAGCCTGGTCGACGGCATCGACGTGTGGGGGGTGCGCACCCTCGGGCAACTGCAGAATTGGCTCAATGGGTCCGCCGGCCTGGACGACAGGATCGCCGCGGCCGCCCCCACCCAGGAGCCGACGGTCGATCTGGCCGACGTGGTGGGGCAATCCCAGGCCCGGTTCGCCGTCGAGGTGGCCGCGGCGGGGGCGCATCACCTCATGTTGACCGGTCCGCCGGGTGTGGGCAAAACGATGCTGGCGCAACGCCTTCCGGGATTGCTACCGCCGCTGACCGAGAGCGAGTCGCTGGAGGTCACCGCGATCCACTCGGTGGCCGGCCTGTTGTCGGGGGACACGCCGTTGATCACCAGGCCGCCGTTCGTGGCGCCGCACCACAGTTCCAGCGTCGCGGCACTGGTCGGCGGGGGTTCCGGAATGGCCCGTCCGGGTGCGGTCAGCCGGGCACATCGCGGGGTGTTGTTCCTAGACGAGTGCGCCGAGATCAGCCTCAGCGCGCTGGAAGCGCTGCGGACGCCGTTGGAAGACGGGGAAATTCGGCTTGCCCGTCGCGACGGCGTGGCCTGCTACCCGGCGCGGTTTCAACTGGTATTGGCCGCCAACCCGTGTCCATGTGCGCCGGCTGATCCACAGGACTGCATCTGTGCGGCCGCGGCCAAGCGGCGCTATCTTGGCAAGCTGTCCGGCCCGTTACTGGACAGGGTCGATCTGCGGGTGCAGATGCATCCGGTTCGGGCTGGGGCATTTGCACCCGAGGACGGGGAGTCGACGCTGCAGGTGCGTCACCGGGTGGCGGTGGCACGCGACGCGGCCGCTGCGCGCTGGCGACCACACGGATTCCGCACCAACGCCGAAGTCAGCGGGCCACTGCTGCGGCGCAAGTTCCGCCTCAGCTACACCGCGATGGAGCCGCTGCGCACGGCGCTGGACCGGGGACTGCTCAGCATCCGCGGCCTGGATCGCACGCTGCGCGTCGCGTGGAGTTTGGCCGATCTGGCCGGTCGCAGCTCGCCCGGGGTCGACGAAGTGGCCACCGCCCTGAGCTTCCGGCAAGCAGGAGCGTCGCGATGAACCCCAGCGATCCGCGGCTGCGGGCCTGGGCCTATCTGTCCCGGGTGGTAGAACCGCCCTGCGCGGAGCTCGCCGCACTGGTTAATTGTGTTGGCCCAGTGGAGGCGGCCGACCGGGTCCGCCGCGGGCAGGTCACCGGCGACTTGGCGCGCGACACTGAGGCCCGACGCAAAAACGACCAAGCCGCAGCGGATCTCGAGCTTCTCGCTCGCCGCGGGGGGCGATTGATTACGCCGGACGATGACGAGTGGCCGGTGCTCGCGTTCGCCGCATTCGCGGGCTCCACGGCGCGGGGAAGGCCTCGCGGCGTGCAGCCGATGGTGTTGTGGGCGCTGGGTCCGGCGCGGCTGGACGAGGTGGCGCAGCGCGCCGCCGCGGTGGTCGGAACTCGGGCCGCGACCGCCTATGGCGAGCATGTGGCGGCGGACCTGGCAGCCGGGCTGGTCGAACGCGACGTCGCGGTTGTCTCCGGTGGCGCGTATGGCATCGACGGCGCGGCGCACCGCGGAGCGCTCAATTCCGAGGGCATCACCGTGGCGGTATTGGCCGGGGGACTGGACATCTTTTATCCGGCCGGTCATTCGGCGCTGCTGCATCGCATCGCGCAGCACGGGCTGCTGTTCACCGAATACCCGCCGGGTGTCCGCCCGGCCCGGTACCGCTTTCTGACGCGCAACCGCCTGGTGGCTGCCGTGGCAGGGGCAGCGGTGGTGGTGGAGGCAGGCGTGCGCAGCGGCGCCGCCAACACCGCCGCCTGGGCGCGGGCGTTGGGTCGGGTGGTGGCCGCGGTGCCCGGGCCGGTGACATCGTCGGCGTCAGCGGGTTGCCATGTCTTGTTGCGCAACGGCGCCCAGTTGGTCACCCGCGCCGACGACATTGTTGAGTTAGTTGGTCATATCGGTGAGTTGGCGGCCGACGAAACAGGTCCTACCAGCGTGTTCGATGGGCTCAGCGGGACCGAGCGTCAGGTGTACGAGGCGCTGCCCGGCCGCGGCGTGGCCACCGTCGATGAGATCGCCGTCGCGTCCGGGCTGGTACCCGAACAGGTACTGGGGCCGTTGGCGATGCTCGAGGTGATCGGGTTGGCAGAGCGCTACGAAGGCCGCTGGCGAATCGTGCGAGCCGGTCCTGCACGGGCTTCGGCCAGGTCTCCAGAGGCGCGACTCGTATAGTCGACGAGGGTTGGTTTGAACAGGAGGATAGGTTGGCGGGTCGACCCCTGCACAGCTTTGAAATTGTCGGTACCCGACAGCTCACACCGCACATGGTCCGGGTGCTCCTGGGCGGCAACGGCTTCGAAACCTTCGTTCCCAGCGACTTCACGGACTCCTACGTCAAGTTGGTCTTCGTCGCTGACGACATTGATGTCGCCGGGTTGCCGCAGCCGTTGACTTTGGACAGCTTCGCGGCCCTACCCCCGGAGAAGCGGCCGTCGGTGCGCACCATCACCGTTCGTAGCGTCAACACCGCGGACCGCCAGATCGCCCTAGATATTGTGACGCATGGCGAACACGGGGTAGTTGGCCAGTGGGCGGCGGCGGCCCAACCCGGCCAGCCCATTCACCTGATGGGACCCGGCGGGGCCTACACGCCGGACCCGGCCGCCGACTGGCATCTGTTGGCCGGTGACGAGTCCGCGCTGCCGGCCATCGCCGTCGCGCTAGAAGCGTTGCCCGCCAATGCAATCGGTAAGGCATTCATCGAAGTTGCCGGCCCGGATGACGAGATCGGTTTGACCGCACCAGAATCCGTCGAGGTGAACTGGGTTTATCGTGGCGGGCGTGCCGATCTGGTTCCCGAAGACCGTGCCGGCGATCATGCGCCGCTGATCGAGGCGGTCACCAGCACACAGTGGCTGCCCGGACAGGGTCAGGTCTTCATCCATGGCGAGGCGCAAGCCGTCATGCACAACCTGCGGCCCTACATCCGCAACGAGCGCGGCGTGAAAGGCAAGTGGTCGGCGTCGATCTCCGGTTACTGGCGGCGCGGACGCACCGAAGAGTCATTCCGGCAATGGAAGAAAGAACTGGCCGAGGCGGAGGCAGGGCCTTAGTAGGGGCGTCCGCCTGCGCTGGCATTCTCATCGCATGGCATTTGGCGACTACCAGATCGAAATCTACTTCCAGGGCCTGGCCGGAGTGGTGCCATCGCTGCCGATGGCGTTCGCGGAATTGGAAGCCAAGGCGAAGATGGCCCTGCCGGCGTCGGTGTGGTCATACGTCGCCGGGGGAGCGGGTGACGAATGCACCCAGCGAGCGAATTGCGAGGCCTTCCAGCGATGGGGGTTGGTGCCGCGCATGTTGGTCGGAGCCACCGAGCGCGACCTGTCCGTCGAAATGTTCGGCCTGACCCTGCCGACTCCGCTGTTCATGGCGCCGATCGGTGTCATCGGGCTGTGCGCCCAAGACGGCCACGGCGACCTGGCCACCGCACGGGCCGCGGCCCGCACCGGCGTCCCGATGGTCGCGTCGACCCTGACGGTCGACCCCATGGAAGACCTGGCCGCCGGGTTTGGCGACACCCCTGGGTTCTTTCAGCTGTACACACCGACCGACCGTGAGGTGGCCGCCAGCCTGGTACATCGCGCGGAAGCGGCCGGCTACCGGGGCATTGTCGTCACGCTCGACACCTGGGTCACCGGCTGGCGTCCGCGCGACCTGAGCACCGCGAACTTTCCTCAACTCCGGGGACACTGTCTCGCCAACTACTTCAGCGATCCCGTGTTCCGAGCCGGCCTGCAGCGCCCGCCGGAAGAAGATCCGCGAGGCGCGACGCTGCGCTGGGCGCAAATCTTCGGAGCCCCGCTCACCTGGGATGACCTGGGCTGGCTGCGTTCGCTGACCGATCTGCCGCTGATCCTCAAAGGCATCTGCCATCCAGACGACGTTCGGCGCGCCAAGGACGGCGGCGTGGACGGCATCTACTGCTCCAACCACG
The DNA here is from genome assembly GCF_900232995.1 of Mycobacterium simulans. Taxonomy (GTDB): domain Bacteria; phylum Actinomycetota; class Actinomycetes; order Mycobacteriales; family Mycobacteriaceae; genus Mycobacterium; species Mycobacterium simulans. The sequence goes on along the minus strand of NZ_OCVX01000005.1, from coordinate 278,430 downwards.
GCGGCCGGCAAGCCAACGGCGGCCTGCCTTCGCTGGATTGCCTGCCGGGAGTGGTCGAGGCGGCCGACGGACTGCCGGTGCTGTTCGACTCGGGGATCCGCAGCGGCGCCGATGTCATCAAGGCGCTCGCCCTGGGAGCGACCGCGGTCGGTGTGGGCCGTCCGTACGCGTACGGTCTGGCGCTCGGCGGCGTCGACGGGATTGTGCACGTGCTGCGCATGATGCTCGCCGAAACCGACCTGATCATGGCCGTCGACGGGTACCCGACCCGCAAAGATCTCACCCCGGACACATTGCGGCGCGTCGGCTGAGCCGAACCCCCGGCGCCTGCGAATGTAACGGCGTGGAGCCGATACTCGAGGAGTTCGACGAGTACCTGGACCTGCAGTGCGGCCGTTCAGCGCACACTCGTCGGGCATACCTGGGCGACCTGCGCTCACTGCTGGCGTTCCTCGATGGCCGCGGCTTGGACGCGTTGAGCCTGCCAGTCCTGCGGTCGTGGCTGGCCGCCGCGGCCGGTGCCGGAGCGGCCCGTACGACCCTGGCCCGGCGCACCTCGGCGGTCAAGGCATTCACCGCGTGGGCGGCGCGTCGGGGACTGCTGGCCACCGACCCTGCAGCCCGCCTGCAGGTGCCTAAGTCGCGTCGCGCACTGCCGGCGGTGCTGCGCCAGGATCAGGCACTCGCAGCCATGGCGGCCGCGAAGTCCGGTGCCGAGCAAGGCGATCCGCTGGCTTTGCGGGACCGGCTGATCGTCGAGCTGTTGTATGCCACCGGAATCCGGGTGAGCGAGCTGTGCGGCCTAGACGTCGACGACGTAGACGCTGGGGACACTGGGCATCGGCTGCTTCGGGTGCTTGGCAAGGGCAACAAGCAGCGCACCGTGCCGTTCGGGCGGCCGGCTGTCGATGCCTTGCATGCCTGGCTTGCCGACGGGCGTCCCGCGCTGGTCACCGCGGAGTCCGGGCCGGCACTCCTGCTGGGTGCCCGCGGCCGGCGTCTCGATGTGCGGCAGGCGCGCACTGTGGTGCACCAGACCGTTGCCGCGGTCGACGGTGCGCCTGACATGGGGCCGCACGGGTTGCGGCACAGCGCGGCCACCCATCTGCTCGAAGGTGGGGCCGATCTGCGGGTTGTTCAGGAGGTGCTAGGGCATTCCAGTCTGGCCACCACGCAGCTGTATACCCATGTCGCGGTTGCCAGGTTGCGTGCTGTGCATGATCAGGCCCACCCGCGGGCCTAGCCTGGCGACGATGCGCGCCGCGAAGTGGCGTGAGGTGGGGGCACGTGCCGCTTGCGAGGGAGAGTTGGGCGATGCGGCCTTGCCGGGAATTGCGCCCAGAATCCAAACTTTCGGTGAACGACGGCTGGCTGGAAAGCGATAGGTCTGGCGCTTGCCGCGAGATGACCGTCTAATCGCACTAGCAAGCGGCTGGCAATGACGCCAAATATCGCGCTTTCGGTTAAGCGATGAGGGCACAGGTTGTTCGACTTCGGCGTGTTACCGCCCGAGATCAACTCCGCTCGTATGTATGCCGGTCCGGGATCGGGGTCCATGATGGCTGCCGCCGCGGCCTGGGATGGGCTTGCGGCCGAGTTGAGTGGGATGGCCGCGGTGTATGGCTCCGTCATCTCGGAACTGACCAGTGCGCAGTGGGTAGGGCCAGCGTCACTGGCGATGGTCGCCGCCGCCATGCCCTACGTTGAGTGGCTCAGCGCCACGGCTCAGCAGGCTGAGCAGGCGGGAATGCAGGCCCGGTCGGCCGCGGCAGCCTACGAGCTTGCCTTCCTGATGACGGTCCCCCCGCCGGTCATTGCGGCTAACCGCGCCTTGCTGACGGCGTTGATCGCGACCAATTTTTTCGGCCAGAACACCCCGGCGATCGCCGCCACCGAGGTGCTGTACGCAGAGATGTGGGCGCAGGACGCCGCGGCCATGTACGGCTATGCCAGCGCCTCGCTGACGGCCATGGAGTTGACCCCGTTCACGCCACCGGTAAATACCACCGACCCTGCTGCGCTGGCCAGGCAGGCCGCGGCGGTCGGCGCGGCCGCCGCACCTGCCAGCGCAGCGCTGACCGTATCGTCAGGCATCGCCGCCGCAGTGCCGTCAACCGCACCGGCGATCGCATTGCCCGCGTGGTACTGGGCGTTCGTCGACTGGATGAACGCGCATCTGCCCCATCTGACAATCGCGAACCGGACGACGATTGTCCGGCTCCTGGGGCTCTCGTATTTCGACGAGGGGATGTTGCAGTCTTTTGTGTCGATGTCCCAGACGCTGATCCCGGGCTCTCCGTCCGCTGGTGCCGGTGACTCCGGGTCTTCGGTGGTTGACAGTTGGGGTACGTCCGTCTTAGCCGGTCCCCGGGTGGGTCCAGCGGTCGGCGCAGGCGCGCGTGTTGGCGCCGCGCCCCCTTCCGCGCCGAACTGGTGGGCACTCAATCGCGAAACGCTTGGCGTCACGGCCAGTATGGGCAAAGGCGGTTCTATCGGGGGGTTGTCGGTGACGCCGGACTGGGCGGCGCGCGCTCGCATGTTTAATCCCGCTGCGTGGGGGAGGCCGGTCGAACAGGACATCACCGAGATCCTCAAGCAACCAGCGGAAAACGCAATTCTTCGCGGGATCCCGATGGGCGGCGCCGGCCACGCCGCCAGTGGTGGCGGCGGCTTTACGCACAAATACGGATTCCGTTACGCGGTAATGCAGCGCCCGCCGTTCGCCGGTTAGTGCGCGGCGTCAGCCACCCAACGGTTTGAGCCGTATCGGTGTCGCCTTCAGCAGGCCGAGCGGATCGACGTAGTCGGCGCCCGAAGCCGGACCCCACATCGCGCCCCAATGTAGGCATGCCCGGGCTGGACAGCCGGGATGCCCGGCCACTAGCTCACCGATCACGGTCTGCGCCGTCACCAGCTGACCGGCCCGCACCGTCGCGCGGACCGGCTCATAACTGGTGTGCAGTCCGCCCGAGTGTGCCAACGAAACCACCGGCCGTCCCGCTAGCAGCCCGGCGAACACCACGGTCGCGTCGCCGGCCGCGTAGACGTGCTGTTGCGGCGCGCCGGCCAAGTCCACGCCCCGGTGCCCGGGATGCCAATCGGGCGACGGCGCGTCGAATCCCCTAACGACCGCCTGGGGTGGCCGCAACGGCCAGTCCAGTCGCGCGTTGTCGGCAGACGCCGTCGGCGCGCATGCCAGCGTCCAGCACAGGACCAGCACTATCCGTCGCACCTGTTCAGTCCAGCGCCCCCACGTTGTCGGGGCCACTCACCGCTGTGGACAAACCACCTGCTGGATCGGTGTAAACTTCTCGTCGCAGCTCGCGTTAGCGGGCTGACTTCGCGCGTCTGCACCGCGACTCCCGTTGTTGAGGATTTCGCAACCGCGTGCCGGGCGGTCCCGTAATAGGGTCCGGCATCGCCGCAGGCGCCAGGGCCCGGCCTCACCCGAAGCCGGGCGACAACCGACAACAAGAGGACATGGCTGGCTATGGCCGTTGTAACCATGAAGCAGCTGCTGGACAGCGGCACCCACTTCGGGCATCAGACCCGTCGTTGGAACCCCAAGATGAAGCGGTTCATTTTCACCGACCGCAACGGCATCTACATCATCGACCTGCAGCAGACGCTGACCTTCATCGACAAGGCGTACGAGTTCGTCAAGGAGACCGTCGCCCACGGTGGGTCGGTGCTGTTCGTCGGCACCAAGAAGCAGGCGCAGGAGTCCGTCGCGGCCGAGGCGACCCGCGTCGGCATGCCGTACGTGAACCAGCGCTGGCTGGGCGGCATGCTCACCAACTTCTCCACCGTGCATAAGCGGCTGCAGCGCCTCAAGGAACTCGAGGCGATGGAGCAGACCGGCGGCTTCGAGGGCCGCACCAAAAAGGAGATCCTGGGCCTGACCCGGGAGAAGAACAAGCTGGAGCGCAGCCTCGGCGGTATTCGTGACATGGCTAAGGTGCCGTCGGCGATCTGGGTTGTCGACACCAACAAGGAGCACATCGCGGTCGGAGAGGCCCGCAAGCTGGGCATCCCGGTCATCGCGATCCTCGATACCAACTGCGACCCCGACGAGGTCGACTACCCGATCCCGGGCAACGACGACGCGATCCGCTCGGCGGCGCTGCTCACCAAGGTGATCGCCTCCGCGGTGGCCGAGGGCCTGCAGGCCCGCGCCGGCCTGGGCCGCGGCGACGGCAAGCCGGAGGCCGAGGCCGCCGAGCCGCTCCCCGAATGGGAGCAGGAGCTACTGGCCAGCGCCAGTGCGAGCGCAGCGTCCGGGGCCGAGGGCGCCGGCACAACCGAATCAACCACAGATGCATCCTAGGAAAGGCTGAGCATTGGCGAACTACACCGCTGCCGACGTCAAGCGACTTCGGGAGCTGACCGGTGCCGGAATGCTCGACTGCAAGAACGCGCTGGTCGAAACCGACGGCGACTTCGACAAGGCCGTCGAGGCGCTGCGGATCAAGGGCGCCAAGGACGTCGGCAAGCGTGCCGAGCGGGCGACGGCGGAGGGACTGGTTGCGGCGCGCGCCGGGGCCCTTATAGAGCTGAACTGCGAGACGGACTTCGTCGCCAAGAACGCGGAGTTCCAGGCGCTGGCCGACCAGATCGTGACCGCGGCTGTATCGGCGAAAGCCGCCGACGTCGAGGCGCTCAAAGCGGCCAGCACCGGCGATAAGACCGTCGAGCAGGCGATCGCGGAGCTGTCGGCCAAGATCGGCGAGAAGTTGGAGCTGCGTCGCGTCGCGATCTTCGAGGGCACGGTCGAGACCTACCTGCACCGGCGGTCGGCTGACCTGCCACCTGCGGTCGGGGTCCTGGTCGAGTACCAGGGCGACGGCGGCGGCGAGGCGGCGCACGCGGTGGCGCTACAGATCGCCGCGCTCAAAGCGCGCTACCTGTCCCGGGACGACGTGCCCGCAGACGTCGTGGCCAGCGAACGCCGCCTCGCGGAGGAGACCGCGAAGGCGGAGGGCAAGCCGGAGCAGGCGCTGCCCAAGATCGTCGAAGGCCGGCTCAACGGCTTCTTCAAAGACTCCGTGCTGCTCGAGCAGCCATCGGTGTCAGACAACAAGAAGACCGTCAAGGCCCTGCTTGACGAGGCCGGCGTGACGGTGACGAAGTTTGTGCGCTTCGAGGTGGGGCAGGCCTAACCGCGCAAGCGGGTGCGGGCTAGCGTCGTCACATGGCTCGCGTACACGCTTTCGGAGACGATGCCCTTGGCGACCTTGACGCGGTCGCCCTAGTCGACGCCATCCGATCCGGCCGGGTGGGCCGGGCCGAACTCGTCGAGGCCGCGATCGCGCGTGCCGAAGCTGTCGATCCCGCGCTCAACGGATTGGCGTATGCGGCCTTCGATCAAGCGCGAGCCCTAGCGTCCCGGGACGTCAAGGGCTTCTTCGGCGGCGTGCCGACGTTCATCAAGGACAACGTCGACATCGCCGGACTGCCGTCGATGCGGGGCACCGATGCATGGCAACCGTACCCGGCGCGCACCGACAGCGAGATAACGCGTGTGTTGCTGGACAGCGGGCTGGTGGCACTGGGCAAAACGCAGATGTCGGAGTTCGGGTTCAGCGCCGCCGCCGAACACCCCCGCCTGGGACCGGTCCGTAATCCGTGGAACACCGATTACACCGCGGGTGCTTCGTCGTCGGGATCGGGGGCATTCGTCGCCGCCGGAGTGGTGCCGATGGCGCATGCCAACGACGGTGGCGGTTCCATCCGAATACCCGCCGCCTGCAACGGGTTGGTCGGGCTCAAGCCATCGCGGGGACGGTTGCCGCTGGATCCCGAGTACCGGCGGATGCCGGTGGGCATCGTGGCCAACGGGGTGGTGACCCGCTCGGTCCGCGACACCGCGGCCTGTTACCGGGAGGTCGAGCGCATCTGGCGCAACCCCAAACTGCCGCCTATCGGTGATGTCACCCGGCCGGGCAAGCAGCGGCTCAAGATTGCTGTGGTGACCAGTTCGGTCCAGCGTGACGCAAGCCCCGAAGTGCGGGAGCTGACGCTGAAGACGGCCGCCCTGCTGGAAGAACTCGGCCATCGAGTCGAGTCCATCGACAACACCTGGGTGCCGGCCAGCTTTGTCGACGATTTCGTGTTGTATTGGGGTCTGCTGGCGCTGGCGCAAATTGGCACCGGTCGCCGCACGTTCGGTAATAGCTTCGACCGCGGCCGGCTGGACAACCTGACATTGGGCCTGGCTCGCCATACCAGACGCAACATCCACCGGCTCCCGCTGGCGATCACCCGGCTGCGCCGGCTGCGCCGACGCAGCGCACAGTTCTTCGCCGGCTATGACGCGTTGCTCACGCCCACGCTCGCCGACGTGACGCCACAGATTGGTTACCTGGCGCCCAACGACTACGACCAGGTGCTTGATCGGCTATCGGACTGGGTCGCGTTTACGCCGCTGCAAAACGTGACCGGGGATCCTGCGATTTCGCTGCCGCTGGCTCAAACCTCGGAAGGTCTTCCGGTCGGCGTGATGCTCGCGGCCGACATCGGTGACGAGGCGCGACTGCTGGAACTGGCCTATGAACTTGAGGAAGCCCAACCGTGGGCCCGGATTCAGGATTGAACTGGGCGCGGAAACCTGTTCAGCCATTTTCGCTCCTGACCTAGCGCGTTTGATGCTTGTCACGCCAGGGTTTCAGTGCGGGACCGGACCGATGCCCAATAAGTCGTAGTAATGGTTTCGTGACCATCGGCATTAGTGCCGAGCGTTTCATGAGGGTCCATTTGGCTTGGCCCGGCGAAGGGCTTATCGCAGGTCCGAGCGGCTGTGCACCAGCGTGGATGTTTGAGGGCCGCGTCAAGCGGTTATGGAGACACGTGGGGGCGGTCCTCGTAATGCAAATGGAGCGTGCGCTTCAGCGAGGAACGTGGTCGACTCAAGGGAGGAGTCACATGAAATTCACAAAAACCGCAGTTAAAACGGCTATCGGTGCCGCCGGAATTGCTGCCGCCGCTTTCACTGCCGCAACCGCTATTGCTATCCCCAGCGTCCAGCAATTTGGCACCAGCGCGCCGATCGTCAGCGGGCCGCTTGTTACCGCTTACACGGTTCACGACCTAGAGCCAACCAACATGACCATCCCTGGCTACGCACCGCAGGGGCAGCTGTGGCAGGCCGAGGTTACCGCAGTGGCGGATAGCGGCACGGTGACTCCGCTTGTGTCGTCCTTCAACGCGCGCACGGCGACCGGCCAGAACTACCGGGTCGTCAACAATGTGCCCGCGCCGGCCGGAATCAACCCGTCACCCATCCCTCAGGGTGGACAGACAAGCGGGAAGATCTTCTTCGACGTCACCGGTGCGCCTCCGAACGGGGTTGTCTACAACGATGGCGTCCAGGATGTTCTCATCTGGACCAACAACGCTTAATGCGGGTTCTGGCCTGATGGCGTAACGCTCGACCTCCCCGTGTCAATGGCGACGCGGGTAGGTTGCGTTTGTGCCCCGCCGCTGTTGGGGTGATCAGCTTCCTATTGGGTGATCTATTGGGCGATCGAGTCCTCGGCTGGCCCCGTCGACGTCCAGACGGGACTTAGCATCGGCTCCCTGATTACCCATCGGGGCTGCGGTGGCGTGACGGCCATATAACCGACGCCGCGGACCGTCTCGATCACCGATTCGTGCTCGGTTCCCAGCTTTGCGCGTAGTCGTCGTACGTGCACGTCGACCGTACGAACGCGGCCAGTGCAGTCATAACCCCACACCTCATGCATGAGCCGAGTACGGGTGAATGCCCGACCGGCATGCTGCACAAGAAAATTCAACAGTTTGAACTCGGTGAGAGTCAGGCCCAGATCCTTGCCGGCCAGTGACACGGTGAAGCTGGCCGGGTGCAGGACGAGGTCGCCGAATTGGAGCGTGCCTTCGAGCGCGCTGCGCCGACGCGTAATCGCCAGCCGCAACCGGGCCTGCAGTTCCGCCGCGCCCGCTGCGGCCAGCAACACGTCATCGAATTGCCAATCGACGTCGACCTCCACAAAGTCGGCAGGCGCGACGACGGCAACCACCGCCAGTGCTGGCGCGTTGGCCGTCAGCCGTCGGCAAACCCTGCGAGCTGCCGTAAGGTCGGTGCGCGCATCGATGACCGCGACGTCGGCAGTGGAATCTACCCCCTTGTCGGGATCGTCCAAAGGAACCCGCCGTAGCACCTGGGCGAACGATTCCAGCGTCGGTAGAGCCGATTCAAATCCGGCATCATTGGAAATGAGAAGAACTTCCAACAGATGTCTCCAAATCTTGCGCGGGTGCGCGACCTGCCAGCGCAGCGCTGAATACCCGGTTCAGAACAAAACTATTCCAAGTTTGTTCAATTGAGTTCTGCCCAGCCCAGACCAGCCGGGCTGATTCGGCCCAGATACGGGTTGCTTCCGCGACGATGCAGCGGATTCCCGACGCGCCGATTGCCCAAACATCAGGGGCGGAGAAATAGTTGGCAGGACACGGCTACGAGACACAACCGCTGCGCCCGGCACCGGCGGCGGCCCGGATTGCCAGCTGGGCAAATACTCCACCCCGCCCACGCGGGAGTGATGCGATGAGGCAGGATAAGAGATGCCGTTCCGGGTAGTTGCCGGGATGGCACTCTCATGCGAGGAGTCTGATGAAGGAGCCCAAGCCAACGAGCGCCAACGGTGTGCCGGCTTCTCCAGTTTCCGGCGCGCCGTCGAAGTATTCGCGAGTATTGCTCAAGCTCGGCGGCGAAATGTTCGGTGGCGGCCAGGTCGGGTTGGATCCCGATGTCGTGTCGCAGGTAGCTCGCCAGATCGCCGACGTGGTCCGCGGCGGCGTACAGGTTGCTGTCGTGATCGGCGGTGGCAATTTTTTCCGTGGCGCACAGCTTCAACAGCTAGGCATGGAGCGCACCCGGTCGGACTACATGGGCATGCTCGGAACGGTCATGAACAGCCTTGCCCTGCAAGACTTCCTCGAGAAGGAAGGCATTGTCACTCGAGTCCAGACGGCGATCACGATGGGCCAGGTGGCCGAGCCCTATCTCCCGCTGCGGGCGGTGCGCCACCTGGAGAAGGGTCGGGTGGTGATCTTCGGTGCCGGCATGGGGCTGCCGTACTTCTCCACGGACACGACCGCAGCTCAGCGGGCATTGGAGATCGACGCGGACGTGGTGTTGATGGCCAAGGCCGTCGACGGTGTGTTTGCGGAGGATCCGCGGGTGAATCCCAACGCCGAACTACTCACCGCGGTTAGCCATCGCGAAGTCATTGACCGAGGGCTGCGAGTGGCCGATGCCACGGCGTTCAGTCTTTGCATGGACAATGGCATGCCGATCCTGGTGTTCAACCTGCTGACCGATGGCAATATCGCCCGAGCAGTCGCTGGTGAGAAGATCGGAACGCTGGTCACCACCTGAAGAGGAGCGGCGCAGATGATCCGCGGCGGCGACGAAGCAGAGCGAAGCGATGAGGAGGAGCGGCGCAGATGATCCGCGGCGGCGACGATGCAGAGCGAAGCGATGAGGAGGAGCGGCGCAGATGATCCGCGGCGGCGACGATGCAGAGCGAAGCGATGAGGAGGAGCGGCGCAGATGATAGATGAGGCACTCTTCGACGCCGAAGAGAAAATGGAGAAGGCCGTGTCAGTGGCCCGGGACGACCTGTCAACCATTCGCACCGGCCGCGCCAACCCTGGCATGTTTTCGCGGATCGCCATCGATTACTACGGTGCGACCACCCCGATCACGCAGCTGGCCAGCATCAATGTTCCCGAGGCTCGGCTTGTCGTCATCAAGCCCTACGAAGCCAACCAGCTGCATGCGATCGAGACCGCTATCCGCAACTCCGATCTCGGAGTGAATCCCACCAACGATGGCACCCTCATCCGGGTGGCTGTACCCCAGCTCACCGAGGAACGCCGGCGAGAGCTGGTCAAGCAGGCCAAACATAAGGGCGAGGAAGCCCGAGTCTCGGTGCGCAACATCCGTCGTAAAGCGATGGAGGAACTGCACCGCATCCGCAAGGACGGCGAAGCCGGCGAGGATGAGGTCGGGCGCGCCGAAAAGGATCTGGATAAGACCACCCACCAATACGTCGCTCAAATCGACGAGCTGGTCAAACACAAAGAAGGCGAGCTGCTGGAGGTCTAGGGGCCGCTCAGCAGCTAAGTACGTTTACGCCTGTGGCAACCACTGATGCCGACCCCGGCAGCCCAGATGAGCCCGCGCACCCGGCTAAGAAGACGCCCCGGGCGGGGCGTGACCTGCGGGCCGCCAATCTGGTGGGCTGGAGCATCGGCTTCGTTCTAATTGCGGCGCTGGTGTTCGTTCCACACGTCTGGGTGGCCATTTGTGCTGTGGCAATCCTGGTTGCCAGCCACGAGGTGGTGCGGCGACTGCGTGAAGCCGGGTACCTGATTCCGGTTATCCCGTTACTGATCGGTGGCCAGGTGACCGTCTGGCTGACCTGGCCTTATCGCGCCGTGGGCGCTCTGGTGGGATTCGCCGGCATGGTAGTGGTTTGCATGATCTGGCGGCTTTTCATGCAGGGTGAACGGTCCGACGGCCAGGGCGAACGTGCCGACGGTCAGCCGTCTTCGACCAACTACCTCCGCGATGCGTCGGCCACCATTTTCCTGGCCGCGTGGGTGCCGCTGTTCGGTTCGTTCGCCGCGATGCTGGTCTACGAACCGGAGCACGGCCCGGGGTGGGTGTTTTGCATGATGATCGCGGTCATCTCGTCGGATGTGGGTGGCTACACCGTGGGCGTGCTGTTTGGCAAACATCCGATGGTTCCCAGGATCAGCCCGAAGAAATCCTGGGAGGGCTTCGCCGGTTCGTTGGTCTGCGGGATCACCGCAACCATCCTGACCGGGACCTTCTTGGCAGGCAGGACTCCGTGGGTCGGTGCTCTGCTGGGCCTACTTTTTGTGCTCACCACCACGCTGGGCGACCTGGTGGAGTCCCAAGTGAAGCGTGATCTCGGCATCAAAGACATGGGTCGTCTGCTGCCGGGCCACGGTGGCTTGATGGACCGGTTGGATGGCGTGCTCCCGTCTGCAGTGGCGGCCTGGACGGTGTTGACGCTCTTGCCTTAGGCAGCCGTTGGCTGCCATGGGTTGTCCCGACTTGGTCGATACTGGACAGATCATGGTCCAAGAGCTGATTTTCGATGCGCCGCGCCGCGCCAAGCCGCCGCGGCACCTGGCCGACCTCGACGCCGCCGGCCGGGTGTCGGCTGTTGCCGAGCTTGGCCTGCCGGCGTTTCGCGCCAACCAGCTCGCCCACCAGTACTACGGCCGGCTGATCGCCGATCCGCGGCTGATGACCGACCTTCCGGCGGCGCTTCGCGCCCAGATCGCCGAGGCGATGTTCCCCAACCTGCTCGTTGCCGTCCGCGAAGTCACCTGCGACGCCGGCCAGACACGAAAGACGTTGTGGCGGGCCGTCAACGACCCTGCTGGCGCCACTGTCGAGTCGGTGCTGATGCGCTATCCACAGCGCAACACGGTGTGCATTTCGTCGCAGGCAGGCTGTGGCATGGCTTGCCCGTTCTGCGCGACCGGCCAAGGCGGCTTGACCCGCAACCTGTCCACCGCGGAGATCCTCGAGCAGGTGCGCGCCGCTGCTGTTGCGCTGCGCGACGACTTCGGCGATCGGTTGTCGAACGTGGTGTTCATGGGCATGGGGGAGCCGCTGGCCAACTACACCAGGGTGCTGGCCGCAGTGCGGCGCATCACCGAGCCGCCGCCATCCGGTTTCGGGATTTCCGCGCGCTCGGTGACGGTGTCGACGGTGGGCCTGGTCCCGGGTATCCACAAACTTGCCGATGAGCGACTCGGCGTGACTCTGGCGCTGTCGTTGCATGCGCCAGACGACGAGTTGCGCGACACGTTGGTACCGGTCAACAACCGGTGGAAGATCAGCGAGGCGCTGGACGCCGCCCGCTACTACGCCGACGTCACCGGCCGGCGGGTGTCCATCGAATACGCGCTGATCCGTGATGTCAACGACCAACCGTGGCGGGCCGATCTGCTGGGTAACCGGTTGCATCGTGCGTTAGGTCCGCTGGTCCATGTGAACTTGATCCCGCTCAACCCAACGCCGGGCAGCGATTGGGACGCCAGTCCCAAACCGGTGGAGCGAGAGTTCGTCAAACGTGTTCGCGCGAAAGGGGTTTCGTGCACGGTGCGAGACACCCGCGGTAGGGAGATAAGTGCCGCCTGCGGACAGCTGGCCGCCGAAGGCGGGTAGTTGGAGCGCAGGCGAATCTGGCTTCAGCCTGCGGACAGCTAGCCGCCGAAGGCGGGTAGTTGGAGCGCAGGCGAATCTGGCTTCAGCCTGCGGACAGCTGGCCGCCGAAGGTTGCGGCGGGGTGATGAACCCTAGCGGCGAGTAATCCGTGTTCAAGACAAAACACCAGCGAACGAGGTCAGCCATGATTTTTCGCGTTGTGTCATCAATCAAAGCGTGTGCCGCCCTTGTAGCTGCGCTTGTCCTGATGTTCGGTCTGGCCACCGCACCGCGTGCGGCGGCAGCCGATGAACGGCTGAATTTCAGCGCCACCACCCTGGCCGGTGCCCCCTTTAATGGCGCCAGCCTGCAGGGCAAGCCAGCGGTGTTGTGGTTCTGGACGCCGTGGTGCCCATTCTGCAACGCAGAAGCGCCCGGCCTAAGCCAGGTGACGGCGGCCAATCCAGGCGTCACCTTCGTGGGCGTTGCGGCCCATTCCGACGTCGGGGCGATGCAGAACTTCGTTTCGAAATACGGCCTGAACTTCACCAACCTCAATGACACCGACGGCGCGATTTGGGCCCGTTACAACGTCCCATGGCAGCCGGCGTGGGTGTTCTACCGCGCGGATGGCTCCTCCACCTTCGTCAACAACCCCACCTCGGCGATGTCCCAGGAGGAGCTGTCCGGTCGGGTGGCCGCGCTGGCGTCGTAAACCAGTGGACCAGGCCCTAATTGGGTTGGCCTTCGCCGCCGGCTTGGTGGCAGCGCTGAACCCCTGCGGGTTTGCCATGTTGCCCGCTTATTTGCTGCTGGTGGTGCGTGGGCAGCCCGAGCGGCCGCAGCCTATCCGCGCATTCGGTCGAGCCCTGGCAGCCACCGTGGGCATGTCGCTTGGCTTTGTGACGGTATTCGGCTTGTTCGGCGTGCTGACCATCTCGGCGGCCACGACCGTGCAGCGCTACCTGCCGTATGTGACGGTGGCGATCGGCGTCGTGCTCATCGCTTTGGGGCTTTGGCTGGTGTCGGGTCACGAGCTAACCGCACTTACCCCGCGACAGGGGAGCCAGCGATGGGCTCCGACGATTCGGGTGAGTTCCATGTACGGATATGGCGTCAGCTATGCGATTGCGTCGTTGTCCTGCACTATCGGGCCGTTCTTGGCGGTCGCCGGGGCCGGCCTGCGGGGCGGTTCGATCATCGGGAGCGTGGCCATCTCCCTCGCCTACGTCGGGGGACTCACCCTGGTCGTCGGCGTGCTTGCGATGGCGGCCGCGACCGCCAGTTCGGCGCTGGCCGACCGGATGCGACGGATCTTGCCGTTCGTCAATCGGCTTAGCGGCGCGGTGCTGGTGCTGGTCGGGCTGTACGTGAGTTACTACGGCGTTTACGAGGTGCGGTTATTCCATGCGGCGGCAAATCCGCAGGACGGCGTGATCGCCGCGGCGGGGCGCCTGCAAGGGGCGTTGGCCGGTTGGGTACATCGGCACGGCGTATGGCCGTGGACGGGGGCACTGGCCGTGCTAGTGATTGGCGGGCTAGTCAGCGCCTGGTACCGACGAGCACGTCGTCAAGACCGTAGCTGACATCAGTTCGCACCATAGTGGAGTTGCATATGACATCAATGTGATGTCACCATGACACCATGGATCTGCAGCCCTATGTGGAGGCCGTTCGTCACGAGCTGAATCTGGCCGCCGCGGCGGCCGGCAGCGCGGCACAGGATCTCGCCGACCGGTTGAGCGCCCCGCTGGAGTCGGCACTTCGGCTGGCACTGCTGGAGGCTTTGTCGGCGGCTGCCGAAGAAATCACCGGCGAACTTGCACCCCGATCGGTGGAGGTCCGGCTGCGTGGCCGCGATCCGGAATTCATCGTCAGCGCACCGCTTGACGACCCGGCACTTGAAACGGGTGATGGCGAGGCGGACCAGGAGTTCGGGGCCGGATACGACCCCCCTGGTAAGTGGGACGGCGGCGGCACCTGGCGCGTCACACTGCGGCTGCCCGAGGGGCTACGGGCCGCCGTGGAGGCGGCCGCGCGGCGGGAGGGAGCGTCGATCAACACCTGGCTGGTCCGGGCCGCGGCTGCGGCCAGTCAAGCGCCACGCGCTTCCACCCGAAAAACCGGCCACCGCGTCACCGGCTGGGTGCGCTGACCCATTCAACGAAGGAGACAAGATGCCGACGTTTGAAACTCCCGAACCGATCATGGCGCGCATCGATGCCGGTGCGGGTGCTGTCCGGCTCACTGCGACCGACCGTTCCGACACCGTCGTCGAGGTGCGACCCCGCGACGAGTCATGCGGCTCCGACGTCTGGGCCGCCGAGCACACTCGTGTGGAGTTCCGCGATGGCAAGCTGGTCGTTTCCGGTGCCAAACGCGGCCTGCCTCGTTTTCGGGGCGGGGCCATTGACCTCGAGATCGCGCTGCCATCTCGGTCGCGGGTGTACGCGTCGCTGGCATCGGCCGACATGCGTGCCGACGGCGAGTTCGCCGACTTCCGGTTCGGATCGGGCAGCGGAACGGTGCACGTCGGTTCCGTCGCCGGAAAGATCAAGGGCGCCAGCGCATCCGGATCTTTCAGCGTCAACACGGTGGAAGGCTACGCGTCGCTGGCAACTGCTTCGGGCGCGGTGAGCGTCGGCAACCTCGATGGCGAACTGAGGTTCAAGGCCGCCAGCGGCTCACTCAACGTAGCGACGTTGCGTGGCGGCGTGAAGTCGCGCACCGCATCCGGATCGGTGACCGTATCAGCGGCCGTTCGCGGTGCCGTGTCGGCGCACACCGGCAGCGGTGATGTTGCGGTCGGCATCCCTGAGGGCACTGCGGCCCGGCTGGACGTCACCACCGGATCCGGTTTCGTCACCAACCAGCTTCAGCCGTCGGAAGGCCCCGAACTCGGCGATCAAACCCTCGTTCTGCAAGTGCGCAGCGGCTCCGGCGATGTCAACATCCATCGAGCACCCGCCCACGAAACCGTGGGCGGGTGAGCATTACCTGATCCAGCCGCGCCGCCGGCCCCACAGATCGCGCACCAGCACGAACAGCACCACCGCGGCAAACCCGATCAGGAACCAGTCCTCGACGTGGCCGACGTGGTTGCCCCGCAGCATCGCCAACAGAAACCCGAAGATGCACAGACCGACGATGTGCCAGGTGCGGTGATTGATCCTGCTCCAGCCCCACGCTGCGGACGGCACCTCAGCGGTGTCCACCTCATGTTGTGGGCCGGTGAACTGCTCCACCTCAGTACTGGCCACGGCGATTCCTCCGGATCGGCTTGCAGGTTGCAGAACATTCTGGCACACGCTGCGCGGGCGTTACCGCGGCGGCATCAGCACCGTGTCGATCATGTACACCGTCGCGTTCAGGGTCTGCACGCCGCCACACACCACCGAAGCGTTGTTCGCGTTGAGGCTGTTGCCCGAACCGGTCACCGTCACCGACGCGCCCTGAACCGTGGCGTGCGTGCCCACGACCTGAGACGGGCTTAGCTGTCCGGGGACCACGTGGTACGTAAGGATCTTATTCAGTAGCGGCGCATCGGTTTTCAACGTGTCGATGGTCGCGGCGTCCAGCTTGCCGAACGCTTGATCGGTGGGAGCAAACACGGTGAACTGGCCGCCGTTGAGGGTGTCCACCAGGTTCACCTGCGGGTTGAGCTTGCCCGAAACCGCTGAGGTCAGCGTGGTGAGCATCGGGTTGTTCGATGCCGCCACCGCAACGGGGTCGGCCGCCATCCCGTCCACCGATCCCGGCCCGGTGGGTACCTGTTGTGCGTAGGCTTGGCAACCGGGGCCGACCAGATTGGTGGCCGGACTGGCCGCCGCGGTAGGTGCGATGGCCACAGCGAGACCGACGGCGGCCGCCGCTGCCGCGAAAGTGGTTGCCGCAGTGCTCTTTTTGCGTAGCTTCATTGTCTGAGCTCCTCAATAGTTGTCGGCGACGGTAGCGCCGCCTGGTTCGTAGTGACATGAATGATTCGGAGCCGGACGGGTTTTGGATGGCCTCGTAGCAGAGTCGGTCATCCGTAGGTGAACGAATACACCTGCAATCCTTGGCTGGGAACCACTTCGAGCGTCCCGTCGGCCACCCGATCGCCAGCGACGACCTGATGAGCAGTCGGCGGTCCGCTGATCGGAAGCGTCGTCGACTTTCCGTCGCGGATCACGGTGACGGTTCCGGTGCCGCCGACGACGAGATAGACGTTCTTGGCGTGGTAGTCGAGTTTGATGCGGGAGTTATCGCTGTCGGCCATCGCGCCCTGGTAGTCCAGCGACCACCGGCCGCTCAGCGCGAAGGCGTTGGCTCTCAGTGTCGGCGGGTAATTGAACGTCGCCGAACCCTGGTCGTAGAGCTCGCTGCCAGCGAAGTTGACCATTTTGCCCACCCCGAAGTAGGTCTCGGGAGTAAGCCCGGGACCGGGCGTGGAGTCCGCGGTATCCACCGGCGGCGGCAACGTAGCGCCACGATTGGCATCGACCAGCAACTGGCGGATCAGCCTTTCGGTGCCGTCGTAGTCACCTTCTCCGAATTTGATGTGGCGCACTGTGCCATTGGCGTCGATCAGATACTCGGCCGGCCAGTAGCGGTTGCGGTAGTTCGTCCAGGTTGCGTAGTTGTTGTCCAGCGCCACTGGGTATTTGATGTGCAGGTCGGCGGCACCGGTCGCCACATTGCCGGCGACTCTCTCGAATGCGTACTCGGGAGTATGCACGCCGATGACCTCGAAGCCGTTGTTCTTGTACGCCTGGTACCAGCCGGTCACGTGGGGGATGGCGCGTTGACAGTTGATGCAGGAATAGGCCCAGAAGTCGATGAGGACGACGCGGCCCCGCAACGAGCTGAGGTCGACCGGTTTGTTGCCCGGGGTGTTCAGCCAGGACTCAATGCCCTTGATGTCTGGTGCGGGACCGCAATTTTCGAGTTCGTCGGCGCCGTTGCTGCAGTTTGACAACTGCGCGTTCTGATCGTTGACGAGGCCGCTCAGATTCAGCTTTTGCCGAATCTGGTTGTCACCACCGACTTTCCGCTGCAATGCGCTGGTGTAGTCGGGAATTGCCCGCTGCAGCAACGCGGGTACGTTGAATACCAGCGCCACCGCCAGCAGAATCGTCACCACCCCCGCCGCGATGCGGATCTCACGCTGCCGGCGGCGAAACGCGCTAACCCGCGCGGCCACCTGCTGGCCGGCCAGCGCGAAAAACAGCAACGGCAAAGCGGCACCGACAGCAAATGAGCAGGTGAGCACGACGGTGTTGACGCCGATGTTGGAGGTGGCCCCGGCCACCACGATCGCGGCGAGTACCGGGCCCGCACAAGGCACGTAGAGGGCGCCCAACGCCAGGCCAAGACCGAACCCGTTGCCGCCTCCGGTGTCGACTTGCTTTTGCGGGATTCGCGAAAACGGCCGCTCCAGCAGCTGCTCGAATCGCGGGAAGATCAGCCCGAGACCGATCGCGACCAGTGCAACCAACGCGACCCAGCGAATTGCGTCCTGCCGCAGGTGTAGCAGCGACAGCAACGCGGTGCCCACCAGGGTAACCACACCGAAGCTCAACACCAGACCCGCGATCACCCGGTACGGGCGCAGGGTCTCCGATAGCGGACGCTTCCGCTTGACCGCGACGGCGACGCCGGAGGTATCGGGTGCGGCGCTGGTGCGCGCGCCGGAGAAGAAGATCACCGGCAGTACCGGCAGGATGCATGGGGATATTCCGGTGATCAGGCCTCCGATGAGGCCGATGAGTGCAAGCGTGAACATACCCACTATTCGAAGCTGAAGCCGCACCGGATGGGAACGAAACCTATTGCGTGGTAAAGCTTTTGAGAGGCAGGAAAGGGCGGCCCGGCAGAGCCGGGCCGCCCATAGCGACTGCCGCGAGCTACAACGCCGGCGGCATCAACACCGTGTCGATCATGTACACCTGCGCGTTGGCGGTGGACACGCCGCCGCAGACCAGGCCCGAGTCGTTGACCTTGAGGTCATTGCCTGCGCCTACGACATTTACCGTGCCGCCTTGCACAGTGGCGTGCTGACCGCCCACCCGTGCCGGACTGAGCTGTCCACTCACCACGTGATACGTGAGGATCTTGTTCAACAACGGTGCGTCGGTCTTGAGACGGTCTATCGTCGCCGCGTCGAGTTTGCCAAACGCCTGGTCGGTGGGGGCGAACACGGTGAACTGGCCGCCATTGAGGGTGTCGATCAGATTCACCTGCGGGTTGAGCTTGCCCGAAAGTGCCGAGGTGAGCGTGGTCAGCTGCGGATTGTTCGAGGCTGCGACCGTCACCAGGTCTTGTGCCATGCCGGCCACCGAGCCGGGTCCGTTGGGCACCTGCTCCGCGTAGCTCGCGCAGCCGGCGCCGATGAGGTTGGCCGATGGGTTCGCCGTCGGCGGCGCGGCCATCGAGGTGGCCATCGGTTCGGACGGCTTGGAGCTGGTGGAGCTGGCCACCCCTCCGTTGCTCGAACAGCCTGCCAACACCGCGACCGCGATCGCGCCGACACCGGCAGCGGCACATGCCTTGTGCTTCAAATCCTTCATGGTTGATCCGACTCCCTTGTCTCTCCTGTCGTGGGCTTGCATCTCCTATTCGGTGCCGTTGGCGGACCGGATGGGTTGCCGCGAGAGGCACAATGATGAGGTGACCAATCCGAGCGAGGGCCGCCTGCGCGTCCTGGTGCTGGGCAGTACTGGCTCGATCGGCACCCAGGCGCTGGAGGTCATCGCCGCCAATCCGGACCGCTTCGAGGTGGTCGGGTTGGCTGCCGGGGGCAAAAACCTCGACACGCTGCTGCGGCAACGTGCCGAGACCGGGGGGACCAACATCGCCGTCGCCGACGATCACGCGGCGCAACGGGCCGGCGACATTCCCTACCGCGGCGCCGATGCCGTCACCCGGCTGGTCGAGGACACCGAGGCCGACGTCGTCCTCAACGCGTTGGTCGGGGCGTTGGGCCTGCGTCCGACGCTGGCTGCGCTTGCGACGGGCGCCCGGCTGGCCCTGGCCAACAAGGAATCGCTGGTCGCCGGCGGTCCGCTGGTGTTGCGGGCAGCGCGGCCCGGTCAGATCGTGCCCGTCGACCCCGAACACTCCGCGCTGGCCCAGTGCCTGCGCGGCGGTGCTCCCGATGAGGTCGCCAAGCTGGTGCTGACCGCATCGGGCGGGCCGTTTCGGGGCTGGTCATCCGCGGACCTCGCGCACGTCACCCCCGAGCAGGCCGGTGCCCATCCGACGTGGTCAATGGGCCCGATGAACACGCTGAATTCCGCGTCACTGGTCAACAAGGGTCTGGAGCTCATCGAAACCCACTTGTTGTTCGGCATCCCCTATGACCGGATCGAGGTGGTGGTACACCCGCAATCGATCATTCATTCGATGGTCACCTTCATCGACGGCTCGACCATCGCCCAGGCCAGCCCACCGGACATGAAGTTGCCGATTTCGTTGGCGTTGGGCTGGCCGCACCGGGTACCCGGCGCGGCCACCTGCTGTGATTTCACTAACCCGCAGGTCTGGGAGTTCGAGCCGCTGGACACCGACGTTTTCCCCGCGGTCGAACTGGCCCGGTACGCCGGCGAGGTCGGCGGTTGCATGACCGCGATTTACAACGCCGTTAACGAGGAGGCGGCCGAGGCATTTCTCAACCGCCGGATTCCGTTCCCCGCCATCGTCCGCACAATCGCGGACGTGCTGCACACTGCCGACCAATGGGCCGGTTCACCCGCTACCGTGGATGACGTACTCGACGCGCAGCGCTGGGCGCGGGAACGGGCGCAGCTCGCGGTCACCACAGCGAGCCCCGCAAGCGTTTCTGGAATGGCTTCGGTGGCGATCGCAAGCGCGGCGAAGCCGGGCGAAGCGGGTCGCC
This sequence comes from Mycobacterium simulans, assembly GCF_900232995.1. Classification (GTDB taxonomy): domain Bacteria; phylum Actinomycetota; class Actinomycetes; order Mycobacteriales; family Mycobacteriaceae; genus Mycobacterium; species Mycobacterium simulans. Next base: position 258,343 of record NZ_OCVX01000005.1, on the reverse strand, counting down.
ACGCCTCGACTTGAGAAAGGTCCTTACTGGCTGATGATGTTCGTTATCGGCATTGTGCTGTTCGCACTCGCCATCATGATCTCGGTGGCGCTGCACGAGTGCGGCCACATGTGGGCGGCGCGCGCTACCGGCATGAAGGTGCGTCGCTACTTCGTCGGCTTCGGCCCCACATTGTGGTCGACCCGGCGTGGTGAGACCGAGTACGGATTCAAAGCCATTCCGGCGGGTGGCTTCTGCGACATCGCCGGCATGACCCCGGTCGAGGAGCTTGCGCCCGACGAACGTGACCGCGCGATGTACAAGCAGGCGACCTGGAAGCGCGTCGCGGTGCTGTTCGCCGGGCCCGGGATGAACTTCGTGATCTGTGTGGTGCTGATCTATGCCATCGCGCTGATCTGGGGGCTGCCGAACCTGCACCCGCCCACCCAGGCCGTGGTCGGCGAAACTGGCTGCGTCGCATCGGAAACGACGCAGGGCCAGCTCGAAAAGTGCAATGGCCCCGGGCCGGCCGCGCTGGCCGGAATCCGCGCCGGCGATGTCGTCGTCAAGGTCGGTGACACCCCGGTGTCCACCTTCGATGACATGGCTGCCGCGGGGCGCAAACTGCACGGCACCGTTCCGATCGTCGTCGAGCGTGACGGCACCACGATCACGACCAACGTCACTATCGAATCCACCCGGCGCTGGCTCCCCAACGCCCAGGGCAGTCGCCTCGAGCCCAGCACCGTCGGCGCCATCGGGGTCGGTGCCCCGCACAGTGGGCCCACGCAGTACGGCGTGTTCTCCGCGATACCGGCCACCCTTACGTTCACCGGCGACCTAACTGTCGAGGTGGGCAAGGCGTTGATCGCCATCCCGACCAAGGTTGGCGCGCTGATGCATGCCATCGGCGGCGGACAGCGTGACCCGCAGACCCCGATCAGCGTGGTCGGTGCCAGCATCATCGGCGGCGACACCGTCGACCACGGGTTGTGGGTGGCGTTCTGGTTTTTCCTGGCCCAGCTGAATCTCATCCTGGGGGCCGTCAACCTGCTGCCGCTGCTGCCATTCGATGGCGGCCATATCGCCGTCGCGGTCTTCGAGAAGATCCGCAATATGATCCGGATGGCTCGCGGCAAGGTGGCGGCCGCGCCGGTGAACTATCTCAAGCTCATGCCGGCGACCTACGTGGTGTTGGTTTTGGTCGTCGGGTACATGCTATTGACCGTCACCGCCGATCTGGTCAACCCGATCCGGCTTTTCCAATAGATACGAGAGAGAAGGACTGACAGTGACCATTGGCCTGGGCATGCCACAGCCACCGGCGCCCACGCTTGCCCCCCGGCGCGGCACGCGTCAGCTGATGGTCCGCAACGTCGGGGTCGGCAGCGATTATCCGATCTCGGTGCAATCGATGTGCACCACCAAGACTCACGACGTCAACTCCACCCTGCAGCAGATCGCGGAGTTGACGGCCGCCGGCTGCGACATCGTGCGGGTGGCGTGCCCGCGTCAGGAGGACGCCGACGCGCTGGCCGAGATCGCCCGGCACAGCCAGATTCCGGTGATCGCCGACATCCACTTCCAGCCGAAGTACATCTTCGCCGCTATCGATGCGGGGTGTGCCGCGGTGCGGGTGAACCCGGGCAACATCAAGGAATTCGACGGCCGGGTCGGCGAGGTCGCCAAGGCCGCCGGCGAGGCGGGCATCCCGATCCGCATCGGTGTCAACGCCGGCTCACTCGACAAGCGGTTCATGGCCAAGTACGGCAAGGCCACGCCGGAGGCGCTGGTCGAGTCGGCACTGTGGGAGGCCTCGCTCTTCGAGGAACACGGCTTCGGCAACATCAAGATCAGCGTCAAGCACAACGACCCCGTGGTGATGGTCGCCGCCTACGAACAGCTGGCCGCCCAGTGCGACTACCCGCTGCACCTCGGGGTCACCGAGGCTGGACCCGCTTTCCAGGGCACCATCAAGTCGGCGGTCGCCTTCGGTGCACTGCTGTCCAAGGGCATCGGCGACACCATCCGGGTGTCGTTGTCGGCCCCACCGGTCGAGGAAGTCAAGGTCGGCAGTCAGATTCTGGAGTCGCTGAATCTGCGGCCGCGTTCGCTCGAGATCGTGTCCTGCCCCTCGTGCGGTCGAGCGCAGGTCGACGTCTACACCCTGGCCAACGAGGTGACCGCCGGTCTGGACGGTCTCGACGTGCCGTTGCGGGTGGCCGTAATGGGGTGTGTCGTCAATGGTCCGGGTGAAGCTCGCGAGGCGGATCTGGGCGTGGCTTCCGGCAATGGCAAGGGCCAGATCTTTGTGCGTGGCGAAGTAATAAAGACCGTGCCCGAGGCGCAGATCGTCGAGACGCTGATTGAGGAAGCGTTGCGAATCGCGGAAGAAATCGGCGACAACGATCCGGGCACGACAGCGAGCGGTTCGCCTATTGTGACCGTAAGCTAATAGTGGCCTAATTCACTGCCTTCAGAGAGTTCCCCAGATGTCGGCTCCGCCCATCTTGCGCCTGGTTGGCGAGCGACGGGTGTCCGTGGTGCGCGATGCGGCGGCCGTTTGGCGGGTACTCGACGACGACCCGGTCGAATCGTGCATGGTCGCCGCGCGGGTCGCAGACTACGGCATCGAACCGAATTCGATTGGCGGAGAACTGTGGACCCTTCGCGGCGCGCAGGAGTCGCTATGTTTCGCCGGAGCCAATCTCATCCCGCTGCGCGGCGGACTAATCGATCTGAATGCATTCGCGGATGAGGCGATGAGCGCATCGCGGCGGTGCTCGTCACTAGTCGGCAGGGCGGATCTGGTGTTGCCGATGTGGCGTCGGCTCGAGTCAACCTGGGGCCCGGCGCGTGACGTGCGCGACCACCAACCGCTCATGGCCATCAACACCCATCCCAGCTGCCCGATCGATCCGGGCGTCCGCCAGGTCCGGCCCGACGAACTGGACGCGTATCTGGTGGCCGCCGTCGACATGTTCATCGGCGAAGTGGGTGTGGACCCGCGGCTCGGCGACGGAGGCCGCGGCTATCGCCGTCGGGTGGCCAGCCTCATTGCGGCCGGGCGTGCCTGGGCCCGCTTCGAGCATGGCCAGGTCGTCTTCAAGGCCGAGGTGGGTTCGCAATCTCCGGCCGTCGGGCAGATCCAGGGCGTCTGGGTCCACCCTGAGGGGCGGGGCCTGGGCATTGGCACCGCCGGCACCGCGACGCTGGCTGCCGTGATCGTGGGTAGCGGGCGCATCGCGAGCCTGTATGTGAACAGCTTCAACACGGGGGCCCGTGCCGCGGACGCCCGCGGCGGCTTCAGGGAAGTCGGCACCTTCGCGACGGTGCTACTGGACTAGCCCCATACGCCAACCGGGTGAGCGCCGCTCTTGCGTGACGCTGGGCGCTCAACCGCGCGCTGGCGTGACGTCCGGCGAAACGAGTGGGCACGCGTAACGGTTCGGTCTCGGTGTGTCGGCGCCGATGTCCAAGTCACAGTTCTTAACATCAGCAACGATGGTCACTAGAACAACATTCGCCTCAACCGCCTCGTGTTTGCTGTTGGTCGCGATTACCGCACTGCCAGGGTGCACCCCGCGGCCCGAAGGTCCTGGTCCAGCTGCCGAGAGGTTCTTCGCCGCACTCGCCGTCGGTGACACCGCGACCGCCGCCCAGCTCAGTGACAACCCCAACGAGGCACGCGAGGCGCTCAACGCGGCCTGGGCAGGGCTACAGGCGACGCATTTGGATGCTCAGGTCCTCAGCGCGAAGTACGCCGAAGACGTGGGCACGGTCGCATACCGCTTCACCTGGCATCTGCCCAAGAACCGGACGTGGAGCTACGACGGGCAGCTGAAAATGGCCCGTGACGAGGGGCGCTGGGAGGTCCGCTGGGCGACCACGGGGTTGCATCCCAAGCTGGGGGAGCATCAGACGTTCGCGCTGCGGGCCGACCCGCCGCGACGCGCCTCGGTGAACGAACTCGGCGGCACCGATGTGCTGGCGCCGGGCTACCTGTATCACTACGCGCTCGACGCTACTCAGGCGGGGCCGGACCTGATCGGGACGGCGCACGCGGTGGTGGATGCGCTGCGGCCCTTTAACGACGCTCTCAACGACCCGCAGTTGCTTGCCGAACAGGCCAGCTCGGCGACTCAGCCGATGGACCTGGTCACGCTGCTTCCTGACGACAGCAACAAGGTCTTCCCGGCGATCGGCAAGCTGCCCGGGGTGGTCATCACACCCCAGGCCGAGCTGTTGCCGACAGACCCACATTTCGCGCCGGTCGTGATGACTGAGGTGAAGAAGGCCGTCATCGACGAACTCGACGGCCAGGCGGGCTGGCGGGTCGTCAGCGTCAACCAGAACGGCGTCGACGTCGCGGTGCTGCACGAGGTAGAGCCCTCGCCGGCGCCGTCGATCTCCATCACCTTGGACCGGACCGTGCAGAACGCCGCCCAGCACGCCGTGGATACTCGCGGCGGCAAGGCGATGATTGTCGTGATCAAGCCGTCGACGGGAGAGATCCTGGCTATCGCGCAGAACGCGGGTGCCAACGCCGACGGCCCGATCGCCACCACCGGCCTGTTCCCACCCGGGTCGACGTTCAAGATGATCACCGCCGGCGCGGCCGTCGAACGCGATATGGCTACCCCCAACACGATGATGGGTTGCCCTGGCCACATCGACATCGGACACCGCACCATTCCCAACTACGGCGGCTTCGATCTCGGAGTGGTGCCGTTGTCGCGGGCGTTCGCCAGTTCGTGCAACACCACATTCGCCGAGCTGAGCAGCAAGTTGCCGCCCCGCGGTCTGACGCAGGCGGCCGCACGCTATGGGATCGGGCTCGACTATGAGGTCGAGGGCATCACCACCGTGACGGGCTCGGTGCCGCCGACGGTGGACCTGTCCGAGCGGACCGAGGACGGTTTTGGGCAGGGTAGGGTGCTGGCCAGCCCGTTCGGGATGGCGTTGGTGGCCGCCACGGTAGCTGCTGGCAAGACCCCGGTTCCGCAGCTAATCGCCGGCCGCCAGACGAAGGTCGAAGGCGACAGCACGCCGATCACACCGAAAATGATCGATGCGTTGCGGCCGATGATGCGGCTGGTGGTGACCAACGGCACCGCAAAGGAGATCGCGAGCTGCGGCGAGGTGTTCGGTAAGACCGGTGAGGCCGAATTCCCGGGCGGATCGCACTCCTGGTTCGCCGGCTACCGCGGTGACCTCGCGTTCGCGTCATTGATTGTCGGTGGTGGCAGCTCGGAATACGCGGTCCGGATGACGAAAGTGATGCTCGAATTGCTGCCGCCCGGCTTCCTCGCCTAAGGCTTAGGCCTGCCCCATCCCGGGCAGTCCGTTCTGGCCGATGAGCATTCCGCCCTTGCCGCCACTACCGGGAGTTGCCGGAGCCTTGCCGGTGCCGGCGCTGCCGCCGTTACCGCCGTCGCCGATGAGCCATGCGTCGCCGCCCCGGCCACCGTCTCCACCTTGGTCGATTCCATCGATCGACTGCCCGCCCGAGCCACCCGAGCCGCCGTTGCCGATCAGCCCGGCTTTGCCTCCGGCCCCGCCTGCTCCGCCGAGGGCGGTGCCGTTTCCGGCCGACCCGCCATTGCCGCCGGAACCGCCGGAGCCAAAGAGGAAGGCGCCGGCACCGCCGTCGCCGCCGATACCGCCGTTGTTTTGGCCGAAGCCGCCGGCCCCTCCGGCGCCGCCATCGCCGAACAGCCCGATCG
>NZ_OCVX01000005.1:0-252538 GCF_900232995.1 Mycobacterium simulans | reverse complement strand
GTCCCACCGATGCCGAATAGCCCGCCGGCTCCGCCGGCTCCGCCGTTGCCGGCAGCCTTAGCGGTCGAGCCCCCGCCGTCGCCACCGTGGCCGCCATTGCCGAGCAGCAGCCCGGCGGCGCCGCCTCGACCCCCGTCGTTGCCAGGCGCGCCGGCCCCGCCGGCCCCGCCGTTGCCGATCAGGATTCCGGCGTCGCCGCCGTTTGCTCCCGACCCCGGGGCCCCCGGCGTGCCGTTCGCGATCAACGGGCGCCCCACCAATGCCATGCTGGGTGCGTTGATTGCATTGAGCAAGGTTTGCTCGACGTTGGTGGCCTCGGCGGCCGCGTAGGCACCCGCGCCCATGTTCATTGCCTGCACGAGTTGAGTGTGAAACGCCGCGGCCTGAGCGCTCAGGGCCTGGTACGCCTGGGCGTGCGCACCGAACAGGGCGGCGACGGCCGCGGATACCTCATCGGCGCCCGCGGCCAGCACCGTCGTCGTCGGCAGTGCCGCCGCTATGTTCGCGGCGCCGATGCTGGACCCGATGCCCGCCAAATCGGTGGCCGCCGCCGCCACGATCTCCGGCGTCGCGATCACAAACGACATTTGGCACCTCTCGATACGTTTGCCCGGGCCAGCGAAGAATCATGGTATCGCCGCCGGCCCTGCGCGGAAGATCATTGTTGACATTTCGCCGCTCCGGGTGGCTGTAACCTGGGCTTTGCTGGGTAGCGTGAGGAACTTCAGGAAAGGCCATGACGGAGACCGGTGGGGACATGGTGGCTCCGATGACACTGCGGGTCTCGGACGCCGACCGCAATGGCACGATGCGGCGCCTGCACAACGCCGTGGCGCTCGGGCTGATCGACATCAACGAGTTCGAGCAGCGCTCGTCACGAGTGTCCTTCGCGCGTACCCGAAATGAACTGGACGGGCTGGTCGGTGACCTGCCCGGGCCGGGTGCGATCGTCACGTCCGCGGCTGACCGGGTGGAACTGCGTGGCTGGGCCGGCTCGCTGAAGCGCCACGGCGCCTGGATGGTGCCCACCAGGCTGGCGCTGGTGCGCCGGCTGGGGTCGATCGACCTCGACCTCACCAAGGCCCGTTTCGCGGGGCCGGTGGTGGTCATCGAGCTCGACCTGAGGTTCGGCTCGCTGGACATGCGGCTCCCGGACGGCGCCAGCGCCTCGATCGACGACGTCGAGGTGTATGTGGGCAGCGCCAGCGACCGTCGCAAAGACGCCCCGGCGGAAGGAACGCCGCATGTCGTGCTCACCGGTCAGGTGGTGTGCGGCTCCGTGGTCATCCGGGGACCGCGCCGCGCATTACTGCGCCGAGCGCGTAACGCGTGATTAAGCTAGCGGTCATGCCTGCTCGAACCGCGCTTTCCCCCGGCGTGCTCTCTCCGACGTTGCCGGTGCCGACATGGATCGCGCGGCCCGAGTATGTCGGCAAGTCGACGGCCAAGGAGGGCACCGAGCCGTGGGTGCAGGAACCCGAGGTGATCGAGAAGATGCGCGTCGCCGGCCGCATCGCGGCGGGTGCGTTGGCCGAGGCGGGTAAGGCGGTCGCACCCGGTGTCACCACCGACGAACTCGACCGGATCGCCCACGACTACATGATCGACAACGGCGCCTATCCATCGACGTTGGGCTACAAAGGATTCCCGAAGTCGTGTTGCACCTCGCTCAACGAGGTCATCTGCCACGGAATCCCGGACTCTACGGTGATTGAAGACGGTGACATCGTCAACATTGACGTCACCGCCTACATCGATGGCGTGCACGGTGACACCAATGCGACCTTTCTGGCGGGCGACGTTTCCGAGGAGCACCGCCTGCTCGTCGAACGAACCCGGGAGGCGACGATGCGTGCGATCAACGCCGTCAAACCCGGGCGGGCGTTGTCGATCATTGGCCGGGTCATCGAGTCATATGCAAATCGGTTCGGGTACAACGTGGTTCGTGATTTCACCGGCCACGGCATCGGCACCACGTTCCACAACGGCCTGGTGGTCCTGCACTATGACCAGCCGGCCGTCGGGACAATCATGCAGCCGGGCATGACATTCACCATCGAGCCGATGATCAACCTGGGCGCGCTGGATTACGAAATCTGGGACGACGACTGGACCGTGGTCACCAAGGACCGCAAGTGGACGGCGCAGTTCGAGCACACCCTGCTGGTTACCGACACCGGCGTCGAGATCCTCACTTGTCTCTAGCGCGAGCAGACACAGAATCGCATGTTCCGGGCGGAAATCGTGCGAGTCTGCGTCTGCTCGCCACGAGAAGGTGAGCGGGGCGCTGCTGGTTGCCGGCACCAGCTCTGACGTCGGGAAGTCCATGGTGGTCGCGGGCCTGTGTCGACTGCTGGCGCGCCGCGGAATCCGGGTCGCGCCGTTCAAGGCGCAAAACATGTCCAACAACTCCGCGGTCACCATCGAGGGCGGCGAAATCGGCCGGGCACAGGCGATTCAGGCCCGAGCGGCGGGACTGGAACCCAGCGTGCGGTTCAATCCGATCCTGCTCAAACCGGGCAGCGACCGGATGTCGCAGCTGGTAATTCGGGGCCAGGCCACCGATTCCGTCACTGCGACCGGCTACATGATGCACCGCGACCGACTTGCCGACGTCGTCATCCACGAATTAACTTGCTTGCGTGACGAATTCGATGCAGTGATCTGCGAGGGGGCCGGTTCTCCTGCCGAAATCAACTTGCGGGCAACAGATTTAACCAATATGGGATTGGCCAGGGCAGTGAACCTGCCGGTGGTTCTGGTGGGCGACATCGATCGCGGTGGCCTGCTGGCTCATCTGTTCGGGACGGTCGCCGTGCTCGAGCCCGACGACCAGGCGTTGATCGCGGGCTTCATCGTCAACAAATTCCGCGGCGACCCGGCGCTGCTGGAACCTGGGCTAGAGCAACTCCGCGAATTGACCGGCCGCCCAACGTATGGGGTGCTGCCCTACGCCGACCAGCTCTGGCTCGACGCCGAGGATTCGCTCTCGGTGGTGGCACATCGCGTCGTCGGCACGCCGGAGCCGCCACGCGGTGACGAGTGGTTGCGGGTGGCCGCGGTTCGGCTGCCCCGGATTTCCAATTCCACCGATGTCGAGGCGCTGGCTTGCGAACCCGGCGTGCTGGTGCGCTGGATCACCGACCCCGCCGACTTGGCCGACGCAGATCTGATCGTGCTTCCGGGCAGCAAGGCCACCGTCGCCGACCTGTCCTGGCTGCGCGACCGCGGCCTGGCCGGCGGAATCGCTGATCACGCGGGACGCGGCAAGCCAGTACTGGGCATCTGCGGGGGCTTTCAGATGTTATGCCGGCGAATCGACGACACGTTTGAATCCGGCACCGGGATAGTCGCCGGGCTGAGCCTTTTGGACGTCGACATCGCGTTCTCCCCGGGCAAGGTCCTGCGTCGTTGGCAGGCGCCTCTGATCGGCTATGAAATCCATCATGGCCGCATCGCTCGGTGCACCGAGACGAGCTGGTTCGATGCCGATGCCGAGTCACAAGGCGTGATGCGCGGCGCGGTTTTCGGCACGCACTGGCACGGTTTGCTGGACAACGACGAATTCCGTCGCGCCTGGCTCACCCGGGTGGCACAATCCGCCGGACGCACCGGATTTGTTGTCGCTGACGACGTGAACGTTGGCGCGCGCCGCGACGCCCAACTGGACCTGATGGCTGACCTGTTGGCATCTCACCTCGACACTGGTGCCATCGTCGGCCTGCTTGACGGCCCGCCGCCGCGACGACCACAGCTAGTCAGCGAGCTGCGCAGCAGCATCCATTCGGCCGACGGGAAATTCGCCGCACCCACGTGATTACCGGTAACTTGCGTAAGTGCCCTCGATGATGACCACGCTCGACGGATTTCCGGTCCCGGTGGCCGTGGCCGGTCCGGAGAAGGGCGTCGTCGTCGTCGTACTCGCTGCCGAGCAGCGCGCGCCGGCCGCGTATGGGGCGGTCTGCGAGCGTCTGCATACCGCATCCCTGCGGACCGTCGTCGTCGGCGCTGACGTGCGGCTGACCCCAAAGTCCGTGATCGGCATCCTCGATTCTCTGGGGATCGTATGGGCGGTGCTGGTCGGCGACCGCGCCGGCGCCGAGCTGGCCTGGGATCTGGCGGCGACCAGGTTGGGTCGGTTCGTCGGGCTGGTGGCGGTCGACCGCGGACATCCGCGAGTGGCCGGCCCTGATGGCGTGATTCGCGACGCAGACTGTCCGCCTGTGGAGATTGGCACGACCGTTCTGGTTAGTTCGCCTGCCGCGCGGGCAATTGCCGACGAAAGCCAGCGGTTCGTCTTCGCTGAATATCGCGTGGTGGATCTCGCTGGGCGGCGCAATGCCCAAGAGTCGACGGCCCAGCTGGCCACCGAGATCGTGTTGCGCGCCAATGGTTGGTAGTCCCTGATGGTTGACTGGCAGTCATGGTGCTGCCGTGGGCCGAGTTGGAACAACTGGTTGCCGCCGGTGACATCGACACCGTCATCGTGGCGTTTACCGACATGCAGGGCAGACTCGCCGGCAAGCGGGTCTCGGGCCGGTTCTTCGTCGACGAGGTGGCCACAAAGGGGGCCGACTGTTGTAGCTATCTGTTGGCCGTCGATGTCGACCTGAATACCGTTTCCGGCTATGCCATGTCGAGCTGGGACAGCGGCTACGGCGACATGGTGATGACGCCGGACCTGAACACCCTTCGGCGCATTCCCTGGCTACCCGGCACGGCACTGGTGCTAGCCGCCCTGGCCTGGGCCGACGGCAGCGCGGTCCCCGCCTCGCCGCGCGGCATCCTGCGGCGCCAGCTCGACCGGCTCAAGGAACGGGGACTGGTCGCCGACGTCGCCACTGAGCTGGAGTTAATCGTCTTCGACCAGTCGTATCGCCAGGCATGGGCCAGCCGCTACCGTGAGCTAACCCCGGCCAGCGACTACAACATCGACTACGCGATATTGGCGTCGTCGCGGATGGAGCCACTGCTGCGGGATATCCGGGTGGGCATGCAGGGCGCGGGCTTGCGGTTCGAGGTCCTCAAGGGCGAGTGCAACCAGGGTCAACAAGAGATCGGGTTCCGTTACGACGAGGCGCTAGTGACGTGTGACAACCACGCGATCTATAAGAACGGCGCCAAGGAAATCGCCGACCAGCACGGCAAGAGTCTGACGTTCATGGCGAAATACGATGAGCGCGAAGGCAACAGCTGTCACGTCCATCTCTCGCTCCGCGGCACCGACGGCTCGGCGGTATTCGCCGACGACAGCGGCCCGCACGACATGTCGGCCACTTTTCGCAGCTTCGTCGCCGGCCAATTGGCCACGCTTCGCGAGCTAACCCTGTTCTATGCGCCGAATATCAATTCCTACAAGCGATTTGCCGACGCAAGTTTCGCGCCCACCGCGGTGGTGTGGGGACTGGACAACCGCACCTGCGCGCTGCGGGTGGTCGGGCATGGCCGCAACATCCGGGTCGAATGCCGGGTCCCCGGCGGGGATGTCAACCAGTACCTCGCCGTGGCGGCGCTGATTGCGGGAGGGCTGTACGGTATCGAGCGGGAACTGGAGCTTCCGCCGCCGCATGCCGGGAATGCCTACCAAGCCCAAGACATCGACCGGCTGCCCGCCACGCTGGCCGAAGCCGCGGCGCTGTTCGGCAAATCGGTGGTCGCGCGCGAGGCGTTCGGCGAGGATGTCGTGGCGCACTACCTGAACCACGCACGCGTGGAGCAGGCGGCGTTCGACGCGGCGGTCACCGATTGGGAGAGGATACGCGGGGTTGAGCGCCTATAACGGGAGTCGGCCGGTAGTAGGCATGACCATGTACCTCGAGCAGGTCCGGACCGGGCCGTGGGACATTCCCGCGGGCTATCTACCCGCCGACTACTTCGAGGGCGTCATCATGGCCGGCGGCATTCCGGTGCTGCTGCCACCGCAGCCGGTGGACACCGGCGCCGCCATCCGCGTGCTGGACAACCCGCACGCATTGGTAATCACGGGCGGCTATGACGTCGACCCCGCCACCTACGGCCAGCAACCGCATCCGACGACCGACCAGCCGCGCCCTGACCGCGACGCCTGGGAGCTGGCGCTGTTGGCTAGTGCGCTGGACCGCGGGCTGCCGGTGCTGGGCATCTGTCGGGGCGCTCAACTGCTCAACATTGCCTTCGGCGGCACCCTGCACCAGCACCTGCCGGAGGTCATAGGCCATAACGGGCATCGGGCCGGCAACGGGGTGTTCACCAGGTTGCCGGTGCGCACCGTGGCGGGCACGCGGCTCGCCGCACTGCTCGGTGAGTCCGCCGACGTGCCGTGCTACCACCATCAGGCCATCGACAAAGTCGGCGCCGGCCTGGTCGTCAGCGCGTGGGACGCCGACGGCGTGGTCGAGGCACTGGAGCTGGCCGGTCCCGGGTTTGCGCTTGCGGTGCAGTGGCATCCGGAGAAGTCCCTCGACGACCTGCGGCTACTACAGGCCCTGGTCGACGCGGCAGGCTCGTACGCGGGCCGATGACTACAGTGCAGCTGATCAACCCCGCCACCGAAGAAGTGCTGCGGTCCGTCGAGCACGCCGACGCCGCCGCGGTGGACGATGCGGTGCGGCGTGCCCAGGCGGCGCAGCGGCGCTGGGCGCGGTTGTCGCCCGCCGAACGAGCGGCCGGCCTACGAGCGTTCGCGGCTGCCGTCGACAACCACATCGACGAACTGGCCGCACTGGAAGTGGCCAACTCCGGACATCCGATCGCGTCGGCCGAGTGGGAGGCCGGCAACGTCCGTGACGTGTTGCAGTTTTATGCCGCCAGCCCGGAACGCTTGTCCGGCAAGCAGATTCCCGTCGCGGGTGGGCTCGATGTGACGTTCAACGAACCACTGGGTGTGGTCGGGGTGATCACGCCCTGGAATTTCCCGATGGTGATCGCCTCCTGGGGTATTGCGCCGGCCCTGGCAGCCGGCAATGCGGTGCTGGTCAAACCGGCCGAGTGGACGCCGATGACCACGATGCGCCTGGGGGAGCTGGCGGTTGAGGCCGGCCTGGACGAAGATCTGTTGCAGGGGTTGCCGGGACGGGGCGCGGTGGTCGGGGAGCGGTTCGTCACCCATCCCGATGTGCGCAAGATCGTGTTCACCGGATCCACCGAAGTCGGCAAGAAGGTGATGACCGGCGCCGCCGCTCAGGTTAAGCGGGTGACCCTGGAACTGGGTGGCAAGAGCGCCAACATCGTCTTCGCCGACTGCGACCTGGAGCGTGCGGCGGCGAGCGCACCCGCCGGGGTTTTCGACAACGCCGGCCAGGATTGCTGCGCCCGCAGCCGAATCCTGGTTCAGCGCAGTGTTTACGATCGGTTCATGGAACTGCTGGAACCGGCAGTGCGTACGATCGTCGTCGGGGATCCAGGGTCGCGCGACACCGAAATGGGGCCGCTGGTATCGGCCGCGCATCGTGACAAGGTGGCCTCGTATGTGCCCGAGGACGCCCCCGTCGCATTCCGCGGCACCGCCCCCCAAGGGCGTGGATTTTGGTTTCCCCCAACGGTTCTCATTCCCAAGCGCACCGACCGCACCGTCACCGAGGAGATCTTCGGCCCGGTGGTCACGGTGCTGATGTTCGACGACGAGGCGGACGCCATCACGCTGGCGAACGACACCGCATACGGGCTGTCCGGATCGATCTGGACCAACGACCTGTCGCGCGCGCTGCGGGTGTCGCGGGCTGTCGAGTCGGGCAACCTGTCGGTGAATTCACACTCGTCGGTGCGCTTCAATACCCCGTTCGGCGGCTTCAAGCAGTCGGGTCTGGGCCGCGAGCTCGGGCCGGATGCGCCGCTGCATTTCACCGAAACCAAGAATGTGTTCATCGCAATCGGTGAGGAGTTACCGTGACGGATCTGACCCGACGGCTGGCGGGCCGGGTGGCGGTCATCACCGGCGGTGGCAGCGGCATCGGTCTGGCCGCCGGCCGTCGGATGCAGGCCGAAGGTGCGACGATCGTCGTCGGCGATATCGACGTCGAGGCCGGCGCCGCGGCCGCTGCCGAACTTTCCGGTTTGTTTGTGCCAGTCGATGTTTGCGATGAAACAGCGGTCGATGCGTTGTTCGACATCGCAGCGAAAACCTACGGCTCGGTCGACGTTGCGTTCAACAACGCCGGCATCTCGCCGCCAGAGGACGACCTGATCGAAAACACCGAACTGCCGGCATGGCAACGGGTTCAAGACGTCAATTTGAAATCGGTGTATTTGTGTTGCCGGGCTGCGTTGCGGCACATGGTCCCCGCCGGGAAGGGTTCGATCATCAACACGGCGTCTTTCGTCGCGGTGCTGGGTTCGGCGACGTCGCAGATTTCTTACACCGCCTCGAAGGGCGGGGTCTTGGCCATGTCGCGGGAACTGGGGGTGCAGTTCGCCCGGCAGGGCATCCGGGTCAACGCGCTGTGCCCCGGACCGGTCAATACTCCACTGCTGCAAGAGCTTTTCGCCAAGGATCCGGAACGGGCGGCGCGCCGGCTGGTGCACGTGCCGTTGGGACGATTCGCCGAGCCCGACGAAATAGCGGCTGCTGTAGCGTTTTTGGCCAGCGACGACGCATCGTTCATCACCGCCTCGACATTCTTGGTCGACGGGGGCATTAGCTCGGCTTACGTCACCCCGCTGTAGTGCCGACAAGGCTCAGCCGCGGAAAACTATCAGCGGTATCGCCATTTCGGCCGCGGTGGCCCCGCCGTGAAAACCGATGAGACGAGCCGTTTCTGGAGGTTCGTGGGCGGTTGCCAGCACCACCGCCTCACACACGCAGGTGACCACGACATCGCCGATCCGGGGCAAGTGACACGGGTCCACAGGCCCGAAAATTCCCGATGCAACAGCCTCCTCGCGGGTTCGGACATCCGCCCAGCGGCCAAGCGTTTCGCGCCACGCGGCCAGCACATCCGTCGCGGCGCCGGGCTCGGTGTGTAGGTAACGCACCCGCGGTTCTCCGGCGACCACTTGTACTCCAGCCCGCAGCGTCGGGTTGCAGTCTAGGTCGAGGCGGCCGTTCGCGGGGACGTTAACGCCACCATGGTCGGCCGTCACCAGCAGGGCCGCGTTCGTGGGCAGCGCGTCGACCAGGCGGGTCAGCAGCTTGTCAATTCGGACCGCCGCGTCGTGCCACTGAGTCGACCCGATGCCGAACACGTGGCCCGCTGTGTCCAGGTCCGCAACATAGCCGTAGACCAGACCGGGCGCCGCGTGCAGCTCGTCGATCATCCGCTGGGCGTAATCCTCGGCACTGTGCGTCGGTCGAAACTGCGCCCCACGATATGCCGCGGCGGTCAACCCGCTGCCGATAAACCACTCCGGTAGTACGGCGCGGGCACTGACACCCGCCTGCGCCAAGCGCTCGAACCAGGTTGGTACCGGCTGCCATTCGGTGTGTGGTGGGTCATTGCGCCACCTAATGTGGTTGAGCACGCGGCTTGTGCCGGGGATATTGAGGGTGAAGCCGAGAATGCCGTGCTCGCCGGGCGGGGCGCCGGTGCCCAGGGACACCAGACTCGTTGGTGTGGTGGACGGAAAGGTACAGACCAGGTGGCTCATCCGACCGGTGCCGCCGGTCAGGACGGAAGCCAATAGCGGTGCGTCGCCGTACAACTGCGGAAGTAGGTGCCAACCCATTCCGTCGACAAGGAGCACGGCCACTCGATCGGCGTCACCGACCCAATCCGCCAGTTGCAGCCTGTCGACAGCGCCCGGGACCCCAAGCAGCGCCGCCGCAGCCGGCAACACATCGCAGATCGTGACGAGCATGCGGCCAGTGTGGCACGGATCCAGGCCCGCTCCGGTTTGATGGATGACGATGGCGTGGGGGTTAGCCGACTCGCTCGGCCGCCGGTGTCCACTTTTCGTCAATGCGGCCATAGCGCCAGATCAGCAGGGCGATGGCCCAAGCAGTGACGAACAATCCCACCACAACGAAGCCGACCGCATTGAGATTGAGGCCGCCAAGCCAGTCCCAGAAGGGGCCGTGCCAGCCGAACCGCTCGGCGAATAGCCCAGCCAGTTCGACGCTGCCAATCACCAGCGCGACGGCCACCGAAAGGGTAGTGATGGTGATGTTGTAGTAGATCTTGCGCACCGGGTTGGAGAACGCCCAGCCGTAGGCGAAGTTCATGAACGAGCCGTCGATGGTGTCCAAGAGGCACATGCCCGCGGTGAACAATACGGGCAGACACAGGATGGCGTACCAGGGCAGCCCGGCCGCCGCGCTGGTGCCGGCTAGGACCAATAGCGCGATTTCGGTGGCGGTGTCGAATCCCAGTCCGAACAGCAACCCCACCGGATACATGTGCCACGACTTGGTGATCGACTTGGTCAACCGGCCGAGAAACCGATTGATCAGTCCGCGGTTTTGTAGTTGCCGTTCAAGTTCGGTCTCGTTGTAGTTGCCGCGGCGCAATCGCGCGAACACCCGCAGGATGCCGGCCAGCACGATGAGGTTGAGTATGGCGATCAAGTACAAGAACAGGCCCGAGACACCTGTGCCGATCAAGCCGGCGTAGCGGTGCAGCGTCGAGGAATCGTCCTCGACCGGTCCAGCGATGACCTTGAGCCCGGTGGCCAGCAACACCGCGAGCCCAAAGACCACGGTGGAGTGGCCCAGCGAGAAGAAGAAGCCGACGGCCAACGGCCGCTGCCCATCGCTCATCAACTTGCGGGTGGTGTTGTCGATGGCGGCGATGTGGTCGGCATCGAATGCATGCCGCAACCCCAGGGTGTAGGCCGTAAGCCCGACGCCGAAGCCAAATGCCTTGCCGCCCAGACTAAGTCGTGCCGGATTCACGACGCAGACCAGGGTGAGCCAACCAACCAGATGCACCCCGACGATCACCGCCAGCATCAGTCCCAGGCGTCGCCATTCCGAAGCCGACAGGAAGCTGCGCAGTCTGGACCATCGTGGCCTTCGACAGTTGAGGCGTCGGTTGAGCTCACTGCTGGCCATAGCAGTCCTTCCAGCATTGGGCAGACCCAACGACTGTAGGTTCACGCTCGAGCTGGACGCAAATTAGTTGCAGCAATGGGCCTTCCGATTGGCACGGCACCAACCGCTGGCAATCTCAGGCATCGGGCGGTAACCACCCTGGTCGACCCAGGGGTGTTGTACGCATTGACCCGCGACGGCGGCGTCACCATTTTCGGCCTGGCCGCGGCCCCGCCCGAGCGCGGAAACCGGGATCCGTGCGCGCCGGGGTTGCCGCCGAAGCCCCGTACCGGACCAGCCGGAGGCCTTGCCGCCTATCCGGCCGCCTCGATCAACCGTGCGCGCCAATCGCGCCGTCTGCGCCCGCAACACCGTCGGATCCAGGGCTGCCCGGCGAGATTGACCCGGAGCCCGCCGCACCGCCGCCGCCGGCCGCCCCGCCCGCACCGCCGGCGCCGCCCGCACCACCCGCGCCGCCGGCGCCGGTGCCGCCGGTGTGTCCGATCAGCCACCCTCCAGACCCCTTCCGAACAGGCCGGCGCTGCCACCGTGGCCCCCGTGCCCGCCTATACCGCCGTTGATATTCGCGGCGCCGGACCCACCGAGTCCGCCGGCCCCGCCGTTACCGAACAGCAGGCCCCCGATGCCGCCGTTACCACCGGCCGCACCCGTCCCGCCGGCGCCGCCAGCCCCGCCATTGCCGATCAACCCCGCGTCACCGCCGGCGCCGCCCGCTTGCGTGGGCCCACCGGCGGCGCCATTACCGCCGTTGCCGTACAGCAACCCGCCCGGCCCGCCGGCCTCGCCGGGTGCCGACCCATCGACGCCGTTGCCGATCAGCGGGCGACCTAGCAGCGCCTGGGTGGGCGCATTGACCGCGTCCAGCAGGGCCTGCAAAGGCGTCGCGTTGCCGGCTTCAGCGCGGGCATACGAGCCTCCAGCCGTGGTTAAAGCCCGCACAAACTGGCCATGAACCGCCGCCGCTTGGCTGCTAACGGCGTGGTATTCGCGGGCGTGCGTGCTGAATAGCGCCGCGACCGCCACTGACACCTCATCCTCGGCCGCGGCCAGCAACTGAGTTGTGGGAACCGACGCGGCGGTGCTAGCCGCAATGATCGATGACCTGATGGCCGCCAGATCTGAAGAGGCCGCCGCGAGCAGGTCCGGTGTTGCGATCACAAATGGCAACGACGGCACCTTCCACTGGAGAGACCTGGGATCCAGCGTTTTGTCAGAGCACAATCGACGAGACGGATCTTATCGATGACACGCCATGGCGTCTCGCGTTTGGTGCGGGCTTCGTGATTGCCGACCCGCCCGAGCTGATACGGCAACGAGACGTCGCCGAGTGCGAAAATCCCACCCACCGTGGTCCGTTGGTATTCGTCGAGGACTGTTCGGCCGACCTCGTCGGGCGACACCGCAGGACGTTGCGCTCTATAGCTGTGCACTACGTACTTTGGGGCTTCTTGCGAATACATTCATGACACTTTTCGAAGTTTCTCTTTATAAATTCGCAATGGTTCGAAGCGAGCAGCAACCGATGATGCGTCGTCATATGGAGCCGAACAGGCAGGAGTCGACATGAACTCAGTGCAGATCCAACAGCGCGTTTTCCACCGCCTCGGGCAGCGCCGGATGGATCCAGTACTGACCGCGGGCCATTTCGCGCGCGGTTAGTCCGAAGCTCATCGCCTGGATCAACGGCTGGATGAGTGACGATGCCTGGTAGCCCAGGATGTGCGCCCCTAGCAGGCGTCCGCTACCGCGTTCGGCGATGAGTTTGACCATGCCGGTGGTGTCTTCCATCGCCCAGCCGTAGGCAACGTCGCGGTATTCCTGAATCTTGACTGAGATAGCGAAACCTTTTGCAACAGCTTGATTTTCAGTCAATCCAACGGTCGCCAGCGGGGGATCGGTGAACACCGCTGACGGTACGAAACGGTGGTCGGTGACGGCCATCGACTCGGTGTCATCCCAGTCGCAGAGCAGATTGTGCTGCACGACGCGGGCTTCATGGTTGGCGACGTGCTTGAGCAGATAGGGTGACGAGACGTCACCAAGCGCGAAAACCCCACGCGCCGTGGTCCGTTGGTATTCATCGACCGCTATGTGGCCGGCCTCAACGTCAATCCCCGCTTGCTCAGCGTCTAGCAGATCGGCATTAGACACCCGGCCGGTCGCGACCAGCAGCAGGTCAGCGTTCACGATACAACCGTCGTCGAGCTCCAGCGCGACGCCGGGGCCGCGGTTTTGGGCGCGCACGACGTGGCGTTGGGTGCGCAGTTCCCACTTCTGGGACGCGATGCGGGTGAACCGCTCGCAGATGGAATCATCGTAATGCCGCAGCATGGTGCTGCCCCGGATCACCAAGGTGACTCGCACGCCCAAAGCCGAAAACACATGCGCGAATTCAGCGGCCACGAAGCCGCTTCCGACGATCGCGAGGTGTTCGGGCAGCTCAGCGATCCGCATGATGGTGTCGCTGGTGTGATAGTCGACGCCGGACGCCAGAATGGCCGCCGGTATCACCGGCCGCGAGCCCGCCGCGATCACCACCTGTTCGGCGGTGAACTCTTCGCCCGCGGCGGTGCGCAACAGATAGCGCCCGTCGGCCTGAACCGGTCCGAAGCGGGTGTGCAGCCGGTATACGTCGATATTGGGCGAAGAGCGCCGATAGTCCTCGCCGCTGAGCGCGATCGGATCGATCCGTCCGAAGACTCGCGAGACGACGTCGTCCCAGCGCACCCGGTCGATGTGCGCGTCCACGCCGTACCGTGCGGCGCCCCGGATCGTGTTGGCGACGTCGGCGGCGTAGACGAACATCTTCGTGGGGATGCATCCGACGTTCAGGCAAGTACCGCCAAAGGCGCCCTGCTCGCAGATCGCGGTACGCTTGCCGGCATACCGTTCGTCGAGAATGCTGTTGCCTGAACCTGTTCCGATGATCGCGAGATCATACGTTTCCATATTGGGTCGCTTGCCCTTTCGTTGACGATGCCGCGATTTCGGTTTCGTTCAGCATCCGGAGGTAGTCGTCCAGCCAGAGATTTAGTTGGCGATAGGCCATCTGCCGCGGCTCTGGCAGCGACAAGAACACATCGTGTTTGGCATCAGCCACGGGAATGATGGTGCTGCGGTTGCCAATACAGCCGGCCCATTGGGCGATATGAGTGACGTCGAGAACCGCGTCGCCCCGTTGTAGGGCTATCGGGCCGGCGTTTTCGCGCACGGTGTGATCCGAACGCAGGATCAGGTTGGGCACGCCAACGTCGAGTCCGCGATGCAGCCTGGCGTGGCCGCGGCGCACGGCATGCAGCCAGCCGGCTGTGATCGGAAAGCCCCCCACCGGTTTCCACTGCAGGTTGTAGTCGAACTCTCCGTCGTAGTCTCGATGCAGGCTGGTGCCGTAACCACCCTCGACCGGCACCCGGACCACTGCCTTGGAGCGCACTCGCGAGAGCGCGGCGATCGTGGCTGAGGTCACGCCCATGCGCACGATTGCCGGGCCTTGCAGATCCAGGAACGGGCTGTTGAGCACGAGGCCGGCGACACCGAAACGTGTGGTCGCGCCGCGCCGGCGCAACCGGTCGAGCCACAGCGACACGATCAATCCACCCGCCGAATGGCCGTATACCAAGATCCTGGCCGAACGGTTCTGTTCGCGGATGACCGCAAGGGCCTGATCGAGTTCGGCATCGTAGTGGGCCAGATCGGTGGTGTAGTGCGGCGTCTGGCTGGGCTGTCGGGAGCGGCCGCACTTGCGTAGGTCCAGCGCGTAGAAGGCGAAGCCGCGGCCGGCGAACTGATCGGCCAACTCGGTGTGGAAGAAGTAGTCGGTATAGCCGTGTATCGCTAGGACCGCATGATCCGCGCCGGTGCAATCACCACGACGTATCAGGGTCGCGACTACGTCGCCCTCGCCGTCGGGATCGGGCCCAAGCGGGATTGTCTGCTGCCAATAGCCGGGCAGTACGTCGGCTATCCAGCCGGTCACCGAGCCACTCACGGGGTCAGCTTAGAACGTGGTCACGGCTCTTGTTGCGGCCTGTTGTCCCCCGATCGGGGGACAGTCGTGGTCGTGCCGATGGTGGATCTGATTTTCCTACAGTCATCAGCTAATCGGGGGATGGAGGGCGTAACCAGACTGTCCAAAGATGAATCTCAGCGGAACGCTGCCGGCTACCACAGCGAATAGCCGAGCTCATTGGCTTGCGAGGAGAGTCCCATGGCAATGGAAACCGTCTCCACCGAGCTCACCAGAGCCTCCGATGTCGGGCTGTCGCATGCCGGCTATCACAGCTGCCCAGGTTCTGTCTTACAGCACAAACGACCCAACAGGCGGCGCCGTTTGTCAAGCGATCAAATCCGACTGCTTAGTCGCGACCTGCGGGTGCTCATCGCAACGAATGGGACACTTACCAGAATCCTCAGCGTCATTGCCGACGAGGAGATCGGGGTGCAGGTTATTGAGCAGCAGATTCACCCGAGTGCGCCGAAAATTCTCGAGTCCGAGAAATTGCCGTCCGGTCGCATCCTGCAACGCCATGTGGTGCTTAAAGGACTGCGTTCGGGTCGGCCATACATAGCAGCGGAGACGTTGGCTGCAATCGATTTCCTACCGCCGACGATCGTGACAAGCCTGGTAACGACGGATCGCCCGATCGGCGAGCTATTGGTGAGCAGCAGCCTTGAAACCCTGAAAGAGCTTCCTGAAGTCTGGATGGGGGAGCACCCCAGTTGGGGCCTACTCGCAGGACATGCGAATCCCGGACCGGAGGCCGTCGGCCGTCGCTATCGCCAATTTATCGGCGGTCAACCGATCATTACGATCAGTGAATACTTCCCATTGGATGTGTTTTTGAACTAACCCGGCACCGTGGCCAGCCGCGTGAGTGGTCCAAGGCGCCGGTGGTTTGGGAATCCCTGCTTGCGGTTCGCTGGCAGCTTGTGCCTCAATCTTTGCTGATTAAGACGTGGCCGTTGGAGCGTGTGCCACCGGTATCAGGCGACACCGACACCGTCGGGATAACCTTGGGAACCGGCACAGCCCAAGGAAGGACCCACGATCCGGTGTCAGAGCTAGCCAGAACCGACGTCGTACTGGTGGGCGCGGGCATCATGAGCGCCACGCTGGGTGCGTTGCTGCGGCGGCTGCAACCGGACTGGTCAATCACGCTGATCGAGCGGCTGGACGCCGTCGGCGCGGAAAGCAGTAGTCCCTGGAACAATGCCGGCACCGGACACTCCGCGTTGTGCGAAATGAACTACACGCCAGAAAGACCGGACGGCTCGATCGACATCACCAAAGCGGTATACGTCAATGAGCAATTTCAGGTCACCCGCCAGTTCTGGGCGTACGCCGTGGAAAACGGCATACTGACCGACGTCCGCAGTTTCCTGAATCCCATTCCGCACGTGAGTTTCGTTCGCGGTGCCCAGCGCGTCGACTACCTACGGCGCCGCCAGCGCGCGCTCGCGGGCAACCCGCTGTTCGCCGGCACCGAGCTGATTGACGACCCGGATGAGTTCGCCCGCCGGCTGCCGTTCATGGCTTCCAAACGTGACTTCTCCGAACCAGTTGCGCTCATTTGGGCCCAGGACGGCACCGATGTCGATTTCGGTGCACTGTCCCGCCAACTCATCGGCTATTGCGTGCGCAGGGGCGCCAACGCACTGTTCGGTCACGAGGTTCGCAACCTGTCCCGACAGTCCAACGGCAGCTGGACGGTGACCACCAGCAACCGTCGTACCGGTGAAAAGCGCAAGCTGAGCGCAAAATTCGTCTTCGTCGGGGCCGGGGGCGACGCGTTGCCGTTGTTGCAGAGGTCCGGCATCAACGAAGTCAAGGGCTTCGCCGGCTTTCCGATCGGCGGCCGGTTCCTGCGGTCGGATAATCCGGCTCTCACTACCGCGCACCGGGCCAAGGTATACGGCTTTCCGGCGCCGGGAGCCCCTCCGCTGGGGGCGCTGCACCTGGATCTCCGCTTCGTCAACGGTAAATCGTGGCTGGTGTTCGGGCCTTATGCCGGCTGGTCGTCGAAGTTCTTGAAATACGGCCACGTCAGCGATCTGCCCCGCTCGATCAAGCCGCACAACGTGCTGTCCATGCTCGGGGTGGGCATCACCCAGCTGACATTGCTCAACTACCTGATCGGCCAGCTGCGGCTCTCTCAACCCGACCGAGTCCGGGTCCTGCGCGAATTTGCGCCCAGCGCAGTGGATTCCGATTGGGAGCTGACGGTGGCCGGTCAACGCGTACAGGTGATCCGGCGGGACAGGCGCAAAGGCGGTGTGCTCGAGTTCGTCACGACCATGGTGAGCGCCGCCGACGGCAGCATCGCCGGTCTGCTCGGAGGCTCGCCGGGAGCATCGACTGCCGTGCCCGCCATGCTCGAAGTGCTGCAACGGTGCTTTGCCACCCGGTACCAGTCCTGGCTGCCCACGCTCAAGGAGATGGTGCCATCATTGGGCGCCGAACTGTCGCGTGAGCCGGCGCTTTTCGAGGAAGTGTGGTCCTGGGGCACCAAGGCACTGCAGCTGGAGGCCTCATGATCCGCGCCGGCGACGATGCAGAGCGAAGCGATGAGGAGGAGCGGCGCAAATGACCCGCGCCGGCGACGATGCAGAGCGAAGCGATGAGGAGGAGCGGCGCAAATGACCCGCGCCGGCGACGATGCAGAGCGAAGCGATGAGGAGGAGCGGCGCAAATGACCCGCGCCGGCGACGATGCAGAGCGAAGCGATGAGGAGGAGCGGCGCAAATGACTGAAGCGTTGCGCCGCATGTGGGCCAAAGACCTTGACGCCCAGATTCTTTACGAGCTGCTCAAGCTACGGGTAGAAGTTTTCGTGGTCGAACAGGCTTGCCCCTATCCGGAATTGGACGGGCGGGATCTGCTCGCCGAAACCCGGCACTTCTGGCTGGAAACGTCCGACGGTGAGGTGATCTGCACGCTGCGGCTGATGGAGGAGCACGCCGGCGGTGAGAAGGCGTTTCGGCTCGGGCGGCTGTGCACCAAACGCAGCGGTCGAGGCATGGGCCATGCCACCCGGCTGCTGCGAGCCGCGCTGGCAGAAGTTGGTGACTACCCGTGCCGGATAAACGCGCAGATCTACCTCGCCGATATGTATGCCAAGCACGGATTCGTCCGTGACGGCGATGATTTCCTCGACGACGGTATTCCGCATGTGCCAATGTTGCGGTCCGGTTCTCCTCTGGCGGCCCAGCGGTGAAGCCCTATCCGTTCAGTGCCATCGTCGGGCACGATCAGCTGCGGCTCGCGTTGTTGTTGTGTGCGGTTCGACCCGAGATCGGCGGAGCGCTGATCCGGGGCGAGAAGGGCACAGCGAAGTCGACTGCGGTGCGCGGGCTGGCGGCGCTGCTGTCGGTCGCGACCGGAAGTGCCGAGGCTGGCCTGGTCGAGATGCCGCTGGGCGCAACCGAAGACCGCGTTGTCGGGTCACTAGACCTGCAACGTGTGCTGCGCGACGGCGAGCACGCCTTCTCACCCGGACTGTTGGCTCGTGCCCACGGCGGCGTGCTCTACGTCGACGAAGTCAACCTGTTGCACGATCATCTGGTCGACATACTGCTCGACGCAGCCGCCATGGGGCGGGTACACATCGAACGCGACGGCATTTCCCACTCGCATGAGTCTCGCTTCGTGTTGATCGGCACCATGAATCCGGAAGAGGGCGAACTGCGTCCGCAGTTGCTCGACCGGTTCGGGCTCACCGTGGATGTGCAGGCGTCGCGTGATGTCGACGTGCGGGTGCAGGTGATCCGACAGCGGATGGCCTACGAGGCGGACCCGGACGCGTTCGCGCAACGCTACGCCGACGCGGACGCCGAGCTGGCCCGCCGGATCGCCGCGGCCCGGGCAATCGTTGACGATGTGATGTTGCCGGACAACGAGTTACGGCGCATCGCGGCATTGTGCGCGGCCTTTGGCGTCGACGGCATGCGAGCCGACCTAGTCGTAGCCCGAACCGCAATTGCCCACGCCGCCTGGCGCGGCGCGCATGCCGTGGCGGAACAGGACATCCGGGTGGCAGCCGAATTGGCATTGCCGCATCGGCGCCGCCGCGACCCCTTCGACGATCATGGTATCGACCGCGAGCAGCTGGACGAGGCGCTTGCACAAGCCGGCAGCGAAACGCAGCGCGACTCGGAGCCGGATCCCGATCCCGACCCCTCCGGGGGCGGTCAGGCGGCCAACGGCGAACGTGATCTACCGCAGCAGTATTCGAAACCAAGACCTCCGAAGCCCAGCGCGCCGCCGTCGAAGGTTTTCCGCACCCGGGCGTTGACCGTTCCAGGCGTCGGCGAAGGCGCTCCCGGGCGACGGTCGCGGGCCCGCAACGCTGCTGGCAGCGTGGTGGCAGCAGCCGACACCAGCGATCCTGGAGCGCACGGACTGCACCTGTTCGCCACCCTGTTGTCGGCGGCCGAGCACTCGATCGGAGCCGGGCCGCTGCGGCTGCAGCCCGACGATGTCCGTCGCGCCATCCGCGAGGGGCGCGAAGGAAATCTGGTGATCTTCGTCGTCGATGCTTCCGGATCGATGGCCGCCCGGGACCGCATGGCAGCCGTCAGCGGTGCCGCCATGTCACTGCTGCGCGACGCCTATCAGAGGCGCGACAAGGTCGCGGTGATCACTTTCCGCCAGCACCAAGCGACCGTGTTGTTGCCGCCCACATCGTCGGCCCACATCGCTGGCCGGCGACTGGCCCGCTTCGACACCGGCGGCAAGACTCCACTTGCCGAGGGCCTGCTGGCCGCGCGTGAGCTAGTTGTCCGGGAAAAGGTGCGTGACCGCGCGCGACGTCCGCTGGTGGTGGTGCTCACCGATGGCCGGGCCACTTCCGGGCCGGACCCGTTGGGCCGCAGCCGGATAGCGGCCGCACGCCTTGTCGCCGAAGGGGTGGCCGCGGTGGTCGTGGATTGCGAAACGTCGTACGTGCGGCTGGGGTTGGCCGGACAGCTGGCCCGGCAGCTGGGCGCGCCGGCCATGCGCCTGGAGCAATTGCACGCCGACTATCTGACCCAGGCCGTGCGAAGCGTGGCGTGAGGATCAACAGGTGCCACAGGGCAATCCACTCCAAGTCCCCGACGATGGCCTAACTACCCGGGCCCGGCGCAATACACCGGTGTTGGCGGTCCACACCGGAGACGGTAAAGGAAAATCGACGGCCGCGTTTGGAATGGCGTTGCGAGCCTGGAATGTTGGCCTCGATGTCGCGGTGTTCCAGTTCGTCAAGAGCGCCAAGTGGAAGGTAGGTGAGGAGGCGGCATTCCGTCAACTGGGCCAGTTGCACGATCAGCACGGCGTTGGCGGGGCGGTCGAATGGCACAAAATGGGTGCGGGCTGGTCCTGGACGCGCAAGTCACGCAAGCCCGGCAGCGCTACCGATCCCGCCGCGGCGGCAGCCGACGGGTGGGCGGAGATCACGCGTCGCCTGGCCGCGCAACGTCACGACTTCTACGTGCTCGACGAGTTCACCTACCCGCTGAAGTGGGGCTGGCTCGACATCGATGACGTGGTGGACGTCTTGCTGTCCCGGCCCGGCTACCAGCATGTGGTGATCACGGGACGCCACGCCCCGCCCCGGTTGGTCGAGGCCGCCGATCTGGTCACCGAAATGACCAAGGTGAAGCATCCGATGGATGCGGGGCGCAAGGGACAGAAGGGCATCGAGTGGTGAACCCATCCGCTTGCGAGGGTGCGTGTCTGTACACCGACACGCCGCACGGAGCGTCATTCTGTGCACGCTCGCGGCAGCGGTTCGCAAAGTGACTCGAGTGCCCGCGGTGGTTCTCGCCGCTCCCGCCTCGGGCAGCGGAAAGACCACCGTTGCAACGGGTTTGATCGGCGCACTGCGCGAAAAGGGCCACACCGTCGCACCGTTCAAGGTGGGGCCGGACTTCATCGATCCCGGCTACCACGCCCTGGCCGCGGGACGGCCCGGCCGCAACCTCGACCCGGTGCTGGTGGGGGCGCAGCTTATTGCCCCGCTATACGCACACGGCACCCACGGCGCGGACATCGCCGTGATCGAAGGAGTGATGGGCCTGTTCGACGGGCGCATCGACCCGGTCGCGAGCACTCCGCCGGCAGGGTCGACCGCGCACGTCGCCGCCTTGCTGGGCGTCCCCGTCGTCCTGGTAGTCGACACGCGTGGCCAAGGACAGAGCATCGCCGCATTGCTGCACGGCTTTTCCACGTTCGACACGGCAACCTCGATCGCCGGTGTCATCCTCAATCGGGTCGGGTCGGCCAGACACGAGCAAGTGCTGCGCCAGTCGTGCGAACACGCCGGTGTCCCGGTTCTGGGCGCCATTCCGCGCACCGCCGAATTAGAGCTGCCGTCAAGGTATCTGGGTCTTGTCACCGCGACCGAGTACGGCCGCCGCGCGCGGCAAGCCGTCGGCGCGATGACGGCAGTGGTGGCCCGCCACGTTGACCTCGCGGCTGTGTGTAAGGCCGCCGGAAGTCGGGTCGCCGATCAGCCGTGGGACCCGGCGACCGCGATCGCGGAGCGCCCTGGCCACGGCGTCACCGTGGCACTGGCCGCTGGCAAGGCATTCACCTTCGGGTACACCGAACACGCCGAGCTACTGCGGGCCGCCGGGGCTGACGTGATCGAGTTCGACCCGCTGAGCGAAACGCTGCCCAACGGTACGGACGCGGTTGTGTTGCCCGGCGGATTCCCCGAGCAGTTCACCGCGGAGTTGTCCGCCAACGACGTCGTCCGCCGCCAGATCAACCACTTGGCAACCGCAGGCGCTCCGGTACACGCCGAATGCGCGGGCCTGATCTACCTGGCTTCCGATCTCGACGGGCACCCAATGTGCGGTGTGCTGCGCGGATCGGCACGGTTCACACAGCACCTGAAGCTCGCATATCACGCCGCGGTCGCGGTAACCGACTCGTCGCTGTATTCGGTTGGTCAGCGGGTGGTTGGACACGAATTCCACCGAACGGAAGTCACATTCAGCGACTTCTATCAGCCGGCGTGGGTGTATCGGCGGCAGTACGAGGGCTCGGCGCGCGACGGCTTGCGAGAAGGGGTGGTGCACGCAGGGGTGCACGCGTCCTACCTGCACACCCATCCAGCGGCGACGCCCGACGCGGTGGCGCGTTTCGTCGCACACGCAGCCGCTTACCGTGCTTCTAAACTTGGCGGGTGACCGAGAACCCCTATCTGGTCGGATTGCGACTGGCAGGCAAGAAGGTCGTCGTGGTCGGCGGAGGCTCGGTTGCCCAGCGTCGCTTGCCTCTGCTCATTGCCAGCGGCGCGGACGTCCACGTCATTTCTCGCAGTGCCACACGAGCCGTCGAGGCGATGGACGGCATCACCCTGTCCCTGCGTGAATACCGTGACGGTGATCTCGACGGGGCCTGGTATGCCATCGCGGCCACCGATGATGCGCAGGTGAACGCGGCCGTCGTCGCCGACGCCGATCGGCGCCAGATCTTCTGCGTCCGGGCCGACATCGCCGTCGAGGGAACCGCGGTCACTCCGGCGACGTTCGGCTACTCCGGTCTGTCGGTGGGGGTGCTGGCCGGTGGCGAGCACCGCCGATCGGCGGCGATACGGTCGGCCATCCGCGAGGCCTT
Source organism: Mycobacterium simulans (assembly GCF_900232995.1). GTDB lineage: Bacteria > Actinomycetota > Actinomycetes > Mycobacteriales > Mycobacteriaceae > Mycobacterium > Mycobacterium simulans. Next base: position 229,974 of record NZ_OCVX01000005.1, on the reverse strand, counting down.
ACAGACCGGGGCCATTGCCCCGGAACGCTTCGAAAGCCCGGTGAGCGCGGACGTCGTGCGCGGTGGGGTGGCTCTGGTTGGTGGCGGCCCCGGTGATCCGGAACTGATCACCGTCCGCGGCCGCCGTTTGCTCGCCCATGCCGATGTCGTGGTTGCCGACCGGCTCGCGCCACCCGAACTGCTGGCCGAGCTGCCGCCGCATGTCGAAGTCATCGACGCGGCAAAGATTCCGTACGGGCGGGCCATGGCCCAGGACGCCATCAACGCCGTCATGATCGAACGGGCCAAGGCCGGGAAATTTGTGGTCCGTCTCAAAGGAGGCGACCCCTTCGTGTTCGCCCGGGGTTATGAGGAAGTACTGGCATGCGCCGACGCCGGAATTCCGGTGACCGTGGTGCCGGGTGTGACGAGTGCCATAGCCGTGCCTGCTTTGGCCGGTGTTCCGGTCACTCACCGGGCCACGAATCACGAATTTGTGGTGGTCAGCGGCCATCTTGCGCCCGGCCACCCCGAATCGTTAGTGAATTGGAATGCATTGGCAGCAATGTCCGGCACCATTGTTTTGCTGATGGCGGTCGAACGCATCGAGCTTTTCGTCGATGAGCTGTTAAAGGGCGGCCGACCTGCGGATACTCCGGTGCTGGTGGTTCAACACGGAACGACGGCAGCTCAGCAGACGTTGCGGGCGACCCTCGCCGACACGCCGGAAAAGGTCCGGGCAGAGGGGATTCGACCTCCCGCGATCATCGTGATAGGGCCCGTAGTAGGCCTCAGCGGCGTTCGGCGTTTAAACAATTCTTAAGATTACTGTAAGGTAACCCGCTATGACGGCTCTTAATGACACCGAGCGGGTCCCCAATTGGACGCCCGGCCGCCAGGAACGTCCGGACTCTCCGCGCCCGGCCGAAACCGTCGCAGAACGCATGAGCAGGTATTACCCGACTTGGCTGCCCTCGCGTCGATTCATCGCCGCGGTCATCGCCATCGGCGGGATGCAGCTGCTCGCGACGATGGACAGCACCGTCGCCATCGTCGCGCTTCCTAAGATTCAGAACGAGCTGAGCTTGTCCGACGCCGGTCGCAGCTGGGTGATCACCGCCTATGTGCTGACCTTCGGCGGGCTCATGCTGCTCGGTGGCCGCCTCGGCGACACCATCGGCCGCAAGCGCACCTTTATCGTCGGCGTCGCATTGTTCACCATCTCCTCGGTGTTGTGCGCGGTCGCCTGGGACGAAGCGACGATGGTCATCGCCAGGCTCTCCCAGGGCATCGGGTCGGCCATCGCATCGCCGACGGGTCTGGCGCTGGTAGCCACGACCTTCCCCAAGGGACCGGCGCGTAACGCCGCCACGGCCGTGTTCGCCGCTATGACCGCAATCGGATCGGTAATGGGCCTGGTGGTCGGGGGAGCGCTTACCGAGGTTTCCTGGCGGCTGGCGTTCATGGTGAACGTGCCAATCGGGCTGGTGATGATCTACCTGGCCCGCACCGCGCTGCGGGAAACCAACCGTGAGCGGATGAAGCTCGACGCTGCCGGGGCCATGCTGGCCACGCTGGCGTGCACCGCGGCCGTCTTCGCCTTCTCGATGGGCCCGGAAAAGGGCTGGATCTCCGTCACCACCATCGGTTCGGGTGCGGTGGCCCTGGCGGCGGCCATCGCGTTCGCCATCGTGGAGCGCACCGCAGAAAATCCCGTGGTGCCGTTCCACCTGTTCCGCGATCGCAACCGGCTGGTCACGTTTGGCTCAATCCTCCTGGCTGGTGGCGTCATGTTCAGTCTGACGGTGTGCATCGGCCTGTATGTGCAGGACATCTTGGGTTACAGCGCGCTGCGCGCGGGCGTTGGCTTTATCCCGTTCGTCATCGCGATGGGAATCGGCCTGGGCATCTCCTCGCAACTGGTGTCACGGTTTTCGCCACGGGTGTTGACGATCGGCGGCGGGTGGCTGCTGCTAGTCGCCATGCTGTACGGCTCGTTCTTCATGCACCGTGGCGTGCCCTACTTCCCCAACCTGGTCATGCCGATCGTCGTCGGCGGCATCGGTATCGGCATGGTCGTCGTCCCGTTGACACTTTCGGCGATCGCCGGCGTTGGTTTCGACCAGATCGGCCCGGTATCGGCGATGGCGCTAATGGCGCAGAGTCTGGGCGGTCCGCTGGTGCTGGCCGTCATCCAGGCCGTGATCACGTCGCGCACGTTGTACCTGGGCGGTACCACCGGCCCGGTGAAGTTCATGAACGACGTCCAGTTGCAAGCCCTTGACCACGGCTACACCTATGGGCTGCTGTGGGTGGCTGGGGCGGCCGTCATAGTTGGCTGTGCGGCGCTGTTCATCGGTTACACCCCTGCGCAGGTTGCCCACGCCCAAGAGGTCAAGGAAGCCATCGACGCTGGAGAGCTGTAGTCGCCGACGGCCCTAAGGCGCGGGCTTTCGGTGTGCTCCTACGGTGGCCGCGCCGCGAAAATCCCGCCCTGACTGCACATTAAAGCCCTGAGGACACACTCGGTGGCTTCGTCTCGCGCGGAGCGGCACGTATCGCCCTCGAGCCTGTAGTTGTGCAGGGCCCCACCCGCACTTTCCCTGCGAATCTTCAGGCTCAGTGGCCGCGGGGGAACCGCGACCCGCTGCGCCCGTCTCCGCCCCAAACCCGCCAAGCTAGGCTGGCCCGCTGTGATTACCCGGATGTCCGAGCTGTTCCTGCGCACCCTGCGCGACGATCCCGCCGACGCCGAAGTGGCCAGCCACAAACTGCTGATCCGGGCCGGATACATCCGGCCCGTCGCGCCGGGGCTATACAGCTGGTTACCGCTGGGGCTGAAGGTGCTGCGCAACATCGAGCGTGTGGTCCGTGACGAGATGAACGCGATCGGCGGCCAGGAGATCCTGTTTCCGGCGCTGTTGCCGCGGGCGCCCTATGAGACGACGAACCGATGGACCGAGTACGGCGACAGTGTGTTTCGGCTACGGGACCGCCGCGGAAATGACTACATGCTGGGCCCCACCCACGAAGAGCTGTTCACCCTGACCGTGAAGGGCGAGTACAGCTCTTACAAAGACTTTCCCCTCACGCTGTACCAAATCCAGATCAAGTACCGCGACGAGGCGCGGCCGCGGGCGGGAATCTTGCGCGCCAGGGAGTTCGTCATGAAGGACTCCTACTCGTTCGATATCGATGCCGCCGGGCTGAAGGCGTCCTACCACGCACACCGGGAGGCCTATCAACGCATCTTCGATCGGCTGCAGGTGCGCTACGTCATCGTCGCCGCGGTTTCCGGTGCGATGGGCGGCAGCGCCTCGGAGGAGTTCCTCGCCGAGAGCCCTATCGGTGAGGACACCTTCGTACGGTGCCTGGAGTCGGGCTACGCGGCCAACGTCGAAGCGGTAATCACATCCCGCCCGGAAGAGCAGCCCATTGACGGGTTGCCCGAGGCGGTGGTTCACGACACCGGCGATACCCCCACCATCGCCAGCCTGGTGGCTTGGGCCAATGAGGCCGATTTGGGTCGAACGGTCACCGCCGCGGACACCTTGAAGAACGTACTGGTCAAGGTCCGCCAGCCCGGCGAGGACTGGGAACTGTTGGCCATCGGCGTGCCCGGTGACCGTGAGGTCGACGACAAGCGGCTGGCCGCGGCCGTCGAACCGGCTGACTACGCGTTGCTCGACGACGACGATTTCGCCAAGTACCCCTTTCTGGTAAAGGGTTATATCGGGCCGAAGGCCTTGCGCGACAACAATGTTCGTTATCTGGTCGATCCGCGGGTGGTCGACGGCACCAGCTGGATCACCGGCGCGGATCAGCCCGGCCGCCATGTCGTCGGCCTGGTTGCCGGCCGCGACTTCACCGCCGACGGCACCATCGAGGCCGCCGAGGTACGTGAAGGCGATCCGTCTCCCGACGGCGCCGGTCGGCTGATCATGGCGCGCGGCATCGAGATCGGGCACATCTTCCAACTCGGCCGCAAATACACCGATGCCTTCACCGTCGACGTGCTCGGCGAGGACGGCAAACCGGTGCGGCTGATCATGGGTTCCTACGGCATCGGGGTATCGCGGCTGGTTGCCGTCGTCGCCGAGCAGCACCATGACGAACTAGGCCTGCGTTGGCCATCGGCAATCGCGCCGTTCGATGTCCATCTGGTGATCGCCAACAAGGACGCGGCCGCCGGCGCAGGAGCCGCCGCGCTGGCCACCGACCTCGACACGTTGGGTATCGAGGTGCTGCTCGACGACCGTCAGGCATCGCCCGGCGTCAAGTTCAAGGACGCTGAACTGCTGGGAATGCCCTGGATCGTCGTGGTGGGACGCGGTTGGGCAGACGGGGTGGTCGAGCTACGCAACCGTTTCAGCGGCGAGAAGCGCGAGTTGGCTGCCGGCGCCTCGCTGGCCACCGAGATCGCGGCGGCCGTCACCGCCTAGTTTGGCTCGGCCGGGCTATTCGTTGCCGCCCGGGAATGACGCGGTAATGGGCCAGGCGCCCAACACCTTGTTCCAGCGGGCGGCCATGACCGCGCTCTGGGTCAGGGCCGTCGCCGCGAATGCGCGGTCATCGGCCGTGTCGGCATGCTCAACCACTGCGCGCCACGCCGTGGCGCCGTCGTTTTCCATCCGCGCGGCCAGCCGGGCCGCTTCGGCCGGGCTGCCTACGGGCGCCGGCAACTGGTAGCCGGCGGCGGCGACCGGTGCGGTGACTTTACGCGCGGCCAGCATGGCGATGACGTCGTCGCGACGTTGCCGATGCTGGGTCAGCGCTTCCACCACCAAGTCGTTGACGCTCGGGGGGGACAGCGCGGACACGATGCCGTAGCCGTAGATCGTCGCGTGCTCGACGGTCAGCGCGTCGCTCAGCGCCGCGTTGTCGGCATCCTTGCCGGCGGGGGACCGCTTCGGCGTGGCACCGGCGGTGGGCTCGGAGGACGTCATATCGATGGACCTCCGGGCACCAGCGCCACCGTGTACGACGCGGTGCAGGAAGCGGCGATGGAGGCGAGCAGTCCTGCCCGGTAGCCCGACGACGTGGCCACCAGACGACTGGCGTTTTCCGCCGACGCGCGCAGCGAATCGACCACATCGGATACCGGCGGCGGCGGTGGCGGCGGGGCCGCCGGCTCGGTGGGACTGAGGCTTGAGGTGCTTGTCTCGCTGGTTGCGGATACGAGCTTGCCAGCGGCCCGGGCGATCTCGGTGGCCAGCGCTCGGGCATGTGCGGCGCGCTGGGAGGCGACCACCGTCAACGCGGCAGCGATCTGCGGTGGGCTGCCGACGGCCCCCGCAGCCGCCGAGGCGAGCGCGCTATCGTGCCGGGCCTGCTCCAATGGGCCCAGCAGCTCTTCGACTGCAGGGGGCTTGGGCGTCGACTCGCCGCAGGCGGTCGTTACCACCCCGAGTGCAGCGAGAGCGGCACCACCGGCGAGCACACCCCGCCTGTTGATGAGGGGTACTGCTCTATGCACAGCAACATCCTGCCATTAGAGATCTTGACGGCACGATCACGGCGTCATTTGCGATTACTGGCGTATCGTTGATAGCTGGTTCTGGTGGAACGCTGGCTGTTGCACGCCCGCGTGACACCTGGGCCACCTGGCGGCGACATCCGCCGGTCACCGGACAATTCAAGATGAGGAGCTCGCCGTGACCACCGGGCTACCTTCGCAGACGCAGGTGATCGAGCTACTCGGTGAAGAGTTCGCGCGCGCCGGATACGAGATCGAAGACGTGGTCATCGACACTCACGTCCGCCCACCACGAATTGCTGTGATCGCCGACGGCGATACGGCCCTCGACCTCGACACGATAGCCGCGCTGTCGCGATCGGCTTCGGCTTTGCTGGACGGCCTGGACAGCATCCGTGACCGTTACGTCCTCGAGGTGAGTTCCCCCGGTGTGGAACGCCCGTTGACTAGTGAGAAGCACTTCCGCCGCTCGCGTGGCCGCAAGGTTGAACTGGCGTTATCGGATGGATCACAGCTGACCGGCCGAGTCGGCGAGACGCGCGACGACATTGTCTCGCTGGTCGTCCGGCAGGGCCGGGGATGGACGGTACGTGAAATCCCATTGTCGGAAATTGTGAAAGCTGTTGTCCAAGTTGAGTTTTCGCCACCAGCCCCAGCGGAGCTGGAACTGGCCCGACCGGCTGAGGTAGGTCGGGCGCAGGAGACGGAGGCCGGAGCATGAACATTGACATGGCTGCGCTGCATGCAATCGAGGTAGACCGGGGCATCTCGGTCAACGAATTGCTTGAAACGATCAAATCGGCGCTGCTCACCGCCTACCGGCACACCCAAGGTCACCAGACCGACGCGCGTATCGAGATCGACCGCAAAACCGGTGTCGTTCGGGTGATCGCCCGCGAACTGGACGACGACGGCAATCTCATCAGTGAATGGGACGACACTCCCGAGGGTTTCGGCCGGATCGCTGCCACCACCGCGCGACAGGTGATGCTGCAACGATTCCGCGACGCGGAGAATGAGCGCACCTACGGCGAGTTTTCCACCCGCGAGGGCGAGATCGTCGCCGGAGTGATCCAGCGCGACAGCAGGGCAAACGCGCGCGGTCTGGTCGTCGTCCGGATGGGCAGCGAAACCAAGGCCTCCGAGGGTGTGATCCCGGCGGCCGAACAGGTTCCCGGCGAGAGTTACGAGCACGGCAACCGGCTGCGCTGCTACGTGGTCGGTGTGAGCCGCGGTGCCCGCGAGCCGCTGATCACGTTGTCTCGGACTCACCCCAACCTGGTGCGAAAGCTGTTCTCGCTGGAAGTCCCGGAGATCGCCGACGGGTCGGTAGAGATCGTGGCGGTGGCGCGGGAAGCGGGCCATCGCTCCAAGATCGCGGTGCGGTCGCACGTTGCTGGGCTAAACGCCAAGGGCGCTTGCATCGGTCCCATGGGGCAACGGGTCCGCAATGTGATGAGCGAACTCTCCGGCGAGAAGATCGACATCATCGACTACGACGAGGACCCGGCCCGCTTCGTCGCCAATGCGTTGTCGCCCGCAAAAGTGGTCTCGGTGTCGGTAATCGACCAGACTGCCCGGGCCGCGCGCGTGGTGGTTCCCGACTTCCAGTTGTCGCTGGCAATCGGCAAGGAAGGCCAGAACGCGAGACTGGCCGCCCGGCTCACTGGCTGGCGGATCGACATCCGCGGGGATTCGCCGGGCCACCCGGCGGGCCAACCAGAACCGGGGGCCAGCCGCGGGATGGCACACGAGCGCTGAGACTCAACCCCGGCCATCGCCGGGTGGTGCTGAGTGCTTGTTCGGTGACGCTAGACTGAGCCGTGATCCAGCGCGAGCCTTCGGCCCCCCTGGCCAGCCGGGCGCACAGATGCACCGATGGACCGGTGCGGACGTGTGTCGGGTGCCGGAAGCGAGAGTTGGCAGCCGAACTGCTTCGAGTGGTGGCAGAGTCGACCGGGAACGGCAACTACGTCGTAATCGTTGACACAGCCAGGGGACTGCCGGGGCGGGGTGCATGGGTGCATCCCGTACGGCAGTGCGTACAACAAGCGATTCGGCGGCGGGCTTTCACAAGAGCGCTGCGCATCACCGGTTCGCCGGATACATCCGCGGTGGTCGAGCACCTTGCTCATCTAGAGGAGCTCGATTCACCAGGCAACAGAACAGGTAGCAACGAACATGAGCACACCGTGAAGTCCCGATGACTCCCACCTCTATGCGTTACAGCTAGCACCCGAGGCGCGGCCCACGACTGTCGCCTCATGGACAGGAGATGTAGTGGCAGGTAAGGCCCGCGTACACGAGTTGGCTAAGGAACTCGGTGTTACCAGCAAGGAAGTTCTCGCCCGACTGAATGAACAGGGCGAATTCGTCAAATCGGCATCGTCGACGGTGGAGGCACCGGTTGCTCGCCGGCTCCGCGAGTCGTTCGGTGGCAGCAAGCAGGCCACCGAAAAAGGCGGCACCAAGGCGGCCGAAAAGGTGCCCGGCGGCGCTCCCGGTAAAGGCCTCGGCAAGAAGGTCGACCAAGCCTTGGAAACCGCAATTGACAAGGCGGTGGGCAACGGCGAACCGGCCGGCGCACCCGGTAAGGCCGCCGAATCCGGTAGGACCACGGCGTCCACCCCCGCCGCCTCGACCTCGGGTGCCGCTGTTGCCGCAACTCCCGCGCCTCCAGCGGCGCCGACACCCGGTCAGTCGCCCGGCCCTGCCGCGCCCCACCCCGGAATGACTCCAGGGCCCCGGCCAGGTCCGGCGCCGAAGCCGGGCATACGTACCCCGCGCGTGGGCAACAACCCATTCTCGTCGGCGCAACCCGTCGACCGGCCCATCCCGCGGCCGCAGGCTCCGCGTCCCGGAGCGGCCAGGCCAGGGGCGCCCCGTCCAGGCGGCGCCTCACCGGGCAGCATGCCGCCCCGGCCCGGTGGCGCGGGGGGTGGGCCACGTCCGCCGCGGACCGGCGCACCCCGACCCGGCGGTGGCCGGCCCGGTGGGCCCGGTGGGCGCTCCGATACAGGTGGCGGCAATTACCGCGGTGGCGGTGGGGTAGGGGCCGCACCCGGAACCGGCTTCCGTGGCCGTCCCGGCGGTGGTGGTCCCGGTGGCGGTGGTGGCCGTCCCGGGCAGCGTGGCGGTGCTGCCGGTGCTTTTGGTCGTCCCGGCGGTGCGCCCCGGCGTGGCCGCAAGTCCAAGCGGCAGAAGCGCCAGGAATACGACTCGATGCAGGCGCCGGTCGTCGGCGGTGTGCGGTTGCCGCACGGCAACGGCGAGACGATCCGGCTGGCCCGCGGAGCGTCGCTGTCGGACTTCGCCGAGAAGATCGACGCCAACCCGGCCGCGCTGGTGCAGGCGCTGTTCAACCTCGGCGAGATGGTGACCGCCACGCAGTCGGTTGGCGACGAGACGCTGGAATTGCTGGGCAGCGAGATGAACTACAACGTTCAGGTCGTTAGCCCCGAGGACGAAGACCGCGAGCTGCTGGAATCGTTCGACCTCTCCTACGGGGAGGACACGGGAGACGAGGCCGATCTACAGACGCGTCCGCCGGTGGTGACCGTGATGGGTCACGTCGACCACGGCAAGACCCGCCTGCTGGACACCATCCGAAAGGCCAACGTCCGCGAGGAAGAGGCCGGCGGCATCACTCAGCACATCGGCGCCTACCAGGTCGGCGTCGACCTCGACGGCGACGAGCGGTTGATCACCTTTATCGACACCCCGGGTCACGAGGCGTTCACCGCCATGCGTGCCCGCGGTGCCAAGGCCACCGACATCGCCATCCTGGTGGTCGCGGCCGACGACGGCGTGATGCCGCAGACGGTGGAGGCCATCAACCACGCGCAGGCGGCCGATGTGCCGATCGTGGTGGCGGTGAACAAGATCGACAAGGAAGGTGCCGACCCGGCCAAGATCCGCGGCCAGCTCACCGAATATGGTTTGGTGGCAGAGGATTTCGGTGGCGACACCATGTTCGTCGATATCTCCGCCAAGCAGGGCACCAACATCGAGGCGCTGCTCGAGGCGGTCGTGCTGACCGCCGACGCTGCCCTGGATCTGCGGGCCAACCCCGACATGGAGGCCCAGGGTGTGGCGATCGAGGCGCACCTGGACCGCGGCCGCGGCCCAGTGGCCACCGTGTTGATTCAGCGCGGCACGTTGCGGGTCGGCGACTCCGTGGTCGCCGGCGACGCCTATGGCCGCGTCCGCCGCATGGTCGACGAACACGGCGAGGATATCGAGGCGGCGCTGCCGTCGCGTCCGGTTCAGGTCATCGGCTTCACGTCGGTTCCCGGCGCCGGAGACAACTTCCTGGTTGTGGACGAGGACCGCATCGCCCGTCAAATCGCCGATCGGCGCAGCGCCCGCAAGCGCAACGCCCTGGCGGCACGCTCTCGCAAGCGGATCAGCCTGGAGGACCTGGACTCGGCGCTGAAGGAAACCAGCCAGCTGAACTTGATCCTCAAGGGCGACAACGCCGGTACCGTCGAGGCGCTGGAGGAGGCCCTGATGGGTATCCAGGTCGACGACGAAGTGGTGCTGCGTGTCATCGACCGCGGCGTCGGTGGCATCACCGAGACCAACGTCAACCTGGCGTCGGCCTCGGATGCGGTGATCATCGGGTTCAACGTGCGCGCCGAAGGGAAGGCGACCGAGCTGGCCAACCGCGAGGGCGTGGACATCCGCTACTACTCGGTTATCTACCAGGCGATCGACGAGATCGAGAAGGCCCTGCGTGGCATGCTCAAGCCGATCTACGAGGAAAACCAGTTGGGCCGCGCCGAGATCCGGGCGCTGTTCCGGTCTTCGAAGGTCGGCATCATCGCGGGTTGCCTGATTACCTCCGGTGTGGTGCGCCGCAACGCAAAGGCTCGGTTGTTGCGAGACAACATCGTGGTCAGCGAAAACCTCTCGATCGCTTCGCTGCGTCGGGAAAAGGACGACGTGACCGAGGTCCGCGAGGGCTTCGAGTGCGGTATGACGTTGGGCTACTCCGACATCAAGGAAGGCGACGTCATCGAGTCCTACGAGTTGGTCCAGAAAGAACGCGCCTGATGGCTGATCCCGCCCGGGCGCGTCGCCTGGCCAAGCGGATCTGCACGATCGTCGCCTCGGCGATCGAGTACGAGATCAAGGATCCCGGGTTGTCCGGGGTGACGATCGTCGACGCCAAGGTGACGGCCGACCTGCACGATGCGACGGTGTACTACACGGTGATGGGACCCACGCTGGACGCCCAGCCCGACTATGCCGCCGCCGCGGCCGCGCTGGACCGGGCAAAAGGTGTACTGCGTTCCAAGGTCGGCGCGGGCACTGGTGTGCGCTTCACGCCCACCTTGACGTTCAGTCGCGACACGACGTCGGACAACGTGCATCGAATGGAGGAGTTGCTGGCCCGCGCACGCGCCGCTGATGAGGATCTGGCGCGGGTTCGGGTAGGGGCAAAGCCGGCAGGGGAGGCCGATCCATACCGGGTGAGCGGCATTAAGGAAACCGGTGACGACCACCAACCCGAAGACTGAGCTCTCCGATTTGCCGCGCCTCACCGGGGCGCGCGTTGACGCCGTCGGCGCCGCCGAGCTGCTGTCCGCCTCGGCCACGATCGGGGTCGTCTGCCACGTCCATCCCGACGCCGACACGATCGGGGCCGGGCTGGCATTGGGATTGGTGCTCGATCAGTGCGGCAAGCAGGTAGAGGTCAGCTTTGGCGCGCCGGCGCTGCTTCCGGAGTCGTTGCAGACGTTGCCCGGCTGCCACTTGCTGGTAAGCCCGGAGGTGATGCGCCGCGATGTCGATTTGGTTGTGACCGTTGACGTTCCCAGCGTCAACCGGCTCGGTGGCCTGAGTGATCTGGTGGCTGCGGATCGGGAGGTACTGGTCATCGACCATCACGCCTCGAACGACTTGTTCGGCACCGCGAACTTCGTCGACCAGTCGGCTGATTCCACCACGATGATGGTTGCCGAAATTCTGGACAAGTGGGGGAAACCAATCGACCGGGGCGTAGCGCACTGCATTTACGCCGGGCTGACCACCGACACCGGGTCGTTCCGCTGGGCCAGCGCGCGCGCCTTTCGGTTGGCGGCCCGGCTGCTGGAGATCGGCGTGGACAACGCCGCGACCAGCCGGTCACTGATGGATACCCATCCCTTCGTGTGGCTGCCGATGTTGTCGCGGGTGTTGGGTTCTGCGCAACTGATTCCCGAGGCGGTCGGTGGTCGCGGCTTGGTGTATGCGGTCGTCGGCAACCGGGATTGGGTCAGTTCGCGTCCTGAGGAAGTCGATAGCATCGTCGACATCGTGCGCACCACCCAGCAGGCCGAGGTGGCGGCGGTGTTCAAAGAAGTCGAGCCGCAGCAGTGGTCGGTGTCCATGCGGGCCAAAACCGACATCGATTTGGCATCGGTCGCAGCCGAGTTCGGTGGTGGCGGCCACCGCCTGGCAGCCGGATTTACGATCACCGGCTCGATCGACGAGGCCGTTGGTTCACTGCGCGCAGCCCTTGGCTGAGCTTGACTGACGGGGCTCCGACCGCCGCCGGTGGTAGGCAGATCGCAAAGTTGGCGCTGCCCGCGCTGGGTGTGCTGGCCGCCGAGCCGCTGTATTTGTTGTTTGACACCGCCGTCGTCGGCCGGCTTGGTGCGCTGTCATTGGCCGGGTTGGCGATCGGGAGTCTCGTGCTGAGCGTGGTCGGTTCCCAGCTGACGTTTCTGTCCTACGGCACGACAGCGCGCTCGGCGCGCTACTTCGGGGCCGCGGATCGTGCGGCGGCGGTGAACGAAGGTGTACAGGCGAGTTGGCTGGCATTGGGGTTGGGTGGGTTGATCATCGTCGCGGTGCAGGTCGCAGCGGTGCCGCTGGTGTCAGCGATCGGGGGCGGTGGATCGGGGGGCGGGGCTATCGCCGGTGCGTCGTTGCCATGGCTGCGAATCGCGGTCTTGGGCGTGCCCGCGATTCTGGTCTCGCTTGCCGGAAACGGCTGGATGCGCGGTGTGCAGGACACGGTGCGCCCGCTGCGCTACGTGGTCGCCGGTTTCGGCGTCTCGGCACTGCTGTGCCCGCCGCTGGTATACGGCTGGTTGGGTCTGCCCCGGATGGAGTTGACCGGCTCGGCGGTGGCCAACCTGGTAGGGCAGTGGCTGGCGGCACTGCTGTTCGGGGGCGCGTTGTTGGCCGAGCGGGTGCCGTTGCGGCTCGACCGAGGTGTGCTGCGCGCCCAGCTTGTGCTGGCCCGCGACCTGATCGTGCGGAGCCTGGCTTTCCAGGCTTGCTTCGTCTCGGCCGCGGCGGTGGCCGCCAGGTTTGGCGCGGCGGCGCTAGCGGCGCATCAAATCGTGCTGCAGCTGTGGGGTTTCCTTGCGCTGGTCCTTGATTCGCTGGCAATCGCGGCACAATCGCTGGTCGGTGCGGCGCTGGGCGCCGGTGATGCCGAGCACGCGAAGTCGGTCGCGTTGCGGGTGACCGCATTCTCGACGCTGGCGGCCACGTTGTTGGCCGGGATATTCGCGGCGGGCGCCTCGGTCATGCCCGGGTTGTTCACCGACGATCGGTCGGTGCTAGCCACGATCGGCGTGCCATGGTGGTTCATGGTGGCCCAATTACCGGTTGCTGGAATCGTTTTCGCTTTGGACGGGGTGTTACTGGGCGCCGGCGACGCGAAGTTCATGCGCAACGCCACTGTCGTGAGTGCACTGCTGGGCTTTTTGCCGCTGACCTGGTTGGCGCTGGTGTTCGGTTGGGGGCTGGCGGGCATCTGGTCGGGACTGAGCACATTTGTTGCGCTGCGTCTGGTCTTCGCGGGATGGCGGGCAGTGGGCGGTCGGTGGGCGGTACCGGGAACGGTGTGACCGCTACCGATACACTGCGCCGGTGAGCCCCCTGGCGAAGCGGTCGCATCGATCATGGCGGGATTACGCCCTGTTTGTCGTTCTGGTGGGCCCCAATGTGGCGTTGTTGACGCTGTTCATCTACCGTCCGCTGGCTGACAACATTCGGTTGTCCTTTTTCGACTGGAATATCTCCGATCCCAGGGCAGAGTTTGTCGGGTTGTCCAACTACACCGAGTGGTTCACCCGTTCCGATACGCGCCAGATTGTGGTCAACACGGCGATCTTCACCGTGGCCGCGGTGATCGGCTCGATGGTATTGGGGTTGGTTCTGGCGATGTTGCTCGATCGACCGCTGCGAGGTCGGAACGTGGTGCGCTCAACCGTATTCGCACCCTTTGTGATCTCTGGCGCCGCAGTCGGTCTGGCGGCCCAGTTCGTCTTCGATCCGCATTTCGGTCTGGTGCAAGATTTATTACGCCGCGTCGGCGTCGGCGTGCCCGACTTTTACCAGGATGCGCGTTGGGCGCTGTTCATGGTGACGGTCACCTACGTCTGGAAGAACCTTGGGTACACCTTCGTCATCTATCTGGCTGCGCTACAAGGGGTTCGTCGAGACTTGTTGGAAGCGGCCGAAATCGACGGCGCCGGCCGATGGGCCACGTTTCATCGAGTGCTGTTGCCGCAGCTGCGTTCCACTACTTTCTTCTTGTCGATCACCGTTTTGATCAACTCGCTGCAGGTGTTCGACGTCATCAACGTCATGACCCGAGGCGGGCCCGAAGGCACCGGCACTACAACCATGGTGTACCAGGTGTATCTGGAGACCTTCAGGAACTTCCGGGCCGGCTATGGCGCCACCGTGGCCACGATCATGTTCTTGGTATTGCTGGCCGTCACGTACTACCAGGTGCGGGTGATGGATCGAGGGCAGCGCCAATGACATCGGATCGCGTCCGCGCCGTACGCCTGTTGGGCTATGCCGCAATGCTGTTGGTCGTGACGCTGGTCGCCGGGCCGCTGCTGTTCGTGCTCTTCACGTCGTTCAAGGACCAACCAGACATCTATTCGCAGCCGACCAGTTGGTGGCCGCCGCACTGGCATCCGCAGAACTACCGGACGGCTACCGAGCAGATTCCATTCTGGACGTTCCTGCGCAATTCGGTGATCATCACCTCGGTGTTGGCGGCTGTGAAGTTCACGCTCGGGGTGTTAAGCGCGTTTGGCTTGGCGTTCGTGCGGTTTCCAGGCAAGACTGCGGTGTTCGTGCTGATCATCGCAGCGCTGATGGTGCCCAATCAAATCACGGTGATTTCCAACTATGCGCTGATCTCACAACTGGGTCTGCGCAACACTTTTCCGGGTATCATCCTGCCCTTGGCGGGGGTGGCGTTTGGAACTTTCTTGATGCGCAACCACTTTCTGTCGCTGCCGCCGGAGATCATCGAGGCTGCCCAAATGGATGGCGCGCGTTGGTGGCAGCTGCTGCTGCGGGTGGTGTTACCGATGTCCGGGCCCACCATGGTCGCCTTCGGCATCATTACCGTAGTCAACGAATGGAATGAGTACCTTTGGCCCTTCTTGATGTCTGACGACGAATCGGTGGCGCCGCTCCCGGTGGGCCTGACGTTTCTACAGCAGGCCGAAGGCGTGACGAACTGGGGTCCGGTGATGGCGGTGACCCTGCTGGCCATGCTGCCCATCCTGCTCATCTTCATCGTCTTGCAACGGCAGATGATCAAAGGCCTCACATCGGGCGCGGTCAAGGGCTAACCGATGATGAATACCTTGGGCCGCCGAGAGTTTCTGCTGCTAACGGGCCTCGCCACATCCGCCTGTGCCGGGATGGGTGGCGGTGTCTCGGTGAAGTCGGGATCGGGACCTATCGCGTTCTGGTCGAATCATCCTGGCCAATCCACTGCGGTGGAAAAGGAACTCGTCAGCCGATTCCAGAGCCAGTTTCCCGAGTTGCCGGTCAAGCTGATCGACGCGGGTAAGGACTACGACGAAGTGGCGCAGAAGTTCAATGCGGCGCTCACCGGAACAGACGTGCCCGATGTCGTTGTGTTGGACGATATCTGGTGGTTCCATTTCGCCCTCAGCGGCCTTATCGCTCCGCTCGATGACCTTTGCCGTCAAGCCGGAGTGGACGTAACCGATTACGTCGACACGTTATTGGCCGATTACGAGTTCAACGGAGAACACTACGCGCTGCCGTACGCGCGCTCGACGCCGCTGTTTTACTACAACAAAGCGATATGGGAACAGGCCGGCCTGCCCGACCGCGGACCGCATAGTTGGCAAGAACTCGACGACTGGGGTCCGCGGCTGCAGCGCGTCGTCGGCGCCGGAAAATGGGCACACGGCTGGGCTAACGCCGAAATCATTTCCTGGACATTCGAAGGACCCAACTGGACGTTCGGCGGCGCCTACTCCGACAAGTGGACCCTGCGGTTCACCGATCCGAAGACCATCGCGGCGGGCAACTTCTTCCGGGATTCTATCCATCGCAATGGGTACGCCGCGATCGCCAATGATGTCGCCAACGAGTTCGCGACCGGCATCCTGGCGTCGACCGTGACATCAACCGGTGCCCTGGCCGGCATCACCGCCGCGGCCCGTTTCGATGTTGGGGCCGCACCGCTGCCCACCGGCCCCGGTGGAGCACCCGGATGTCCGTCCGGCGGGGCGGGGCTGGCGATACCCACCAAGCTCTCCGAGGAGCGAAAGTTAAACGCACTCAAGTTTATTGAGTTCATCACCAACCCGGCGAGCACCGCGTACTTCAGCCAGCGCACCGGATATCTGGCGGTGCGAAAGTCTGCTGTTGGCTGCCCCAGTGAACAGAAATACCTGGCCGACAATCCGCGTGCGCGAGTGGCGCTCGACCAGCTCCCACACACCCGCCCGCAGGACTATGCGCGTGTGTTTCTGCCCGGCGGTGACCGCATCATCTCCGCCGGGTTGGAATCCATCGGATTGAGGGGAGCCGACGTGACCAGGACCTTCGCCCAGATCGAGCGGCAGCTAAAGGTCGTTCTGGACCGCCAGATCGCGCGGAAGCTGCCGGGCTTGCGCCATGGCTAGAGTGGAGTATTGCGCGGTTACCCATCGCTATCCCGGCGCCGACGCGCCGGCCGTCGATAGCCTGGACCTCGACATCGCCGACGGCGAATTTCTGGTACTGGTCGGCCCGTCCGGTTGTGGCAAGTCCACCACGCTGCGAATGCTTGCCGGGCTGGAAACCGTTGAAAGCGGTCAGATCACCATTGGCGACGTGGATGTCACACACCTTCCGCCGCGGGCGCGCGACGTCGCGATGGTGTTCCAGAACTACGCGCTGTACCCGAATATGACCGTGGCCGCCAACATGGGATTCGCGCTGCGAAACGCGGGCATGTCGCGAGCAGAAACCCGCCAACGGGTACGTGAAGTCGCAAACATGCTGGAACTTACTGAGTTGCTTGACCGTAAGCCTTCAAAGTTATCCGGCGGCCAGCGTCAACGGGTGGCGATGGGACGGGCGATCGTGCGCCGGCCCCGGGTGTTCTGCATGGATGAGCCGCTGTCGAACCTGGATGCCAAGTTGCGGGTGAGCACTCGATCGCAGATTTCGGGTTTGCAGCGTCAACTGGGCACCACCACCGTCTACGTCACCCACGATCAAGTCGAGGCGATGACGATGGGTGATCGCGTCGCCGTGCTCAAAGACGGTGTGCTGCAACAGGTTGACACGCCGCGCGCACTCTACGACAACCCGGTCAACACGTTTGTCGCCACGTTCATCGGGGCGCCGGCGATGAATCTTATCGACGCCGCGGTGACCGACGGCGTCGTGAAATCGCCCGACTTGGCGATACCTGCTCCGCGCGGTGCGGTCGACCGGGTGCTGATCGGCATACGGCCGGAGTCGTGGGGCGTTGCCCCCGCGGACACGCCGGGGGCCCTGACCGTGAACGTCGAATTGGTCGAGGAGCTCGGCTTCGAATCCTTTGTCTACGCAACACCGGTCCAGCCGCAAGGGTGGTCATCGCGTACGCAGCGCATCGTGTTCCGTACCGACCGCCGCACCGCGGTCACCGTAGGCGAATCCCTGGCGATCGTGCCGCGCTCGCACGAAGTGTGCTTCTTCGACGTCGAAACCCAGGCCCGTATCCGTTAACGCACCTGGGAGCGGCCGCGTTCTAGCACCGCCGCGCGGTTGGCTGCGATGTCATCGCCGCTGGTCCGAAATTGCTTGGCCGCCATGGCTTCCAGCCATAACCCCTCGGCAGTCTGCGATTCGTCGATCCGGTGATAGGAGGCCAGTAATGCCCGAACCGCATTCTGGTTGTTGCCGACGATGGACGCCGCCACTCCGCGGGCGGTGTTCAGCAGTTGATCGTGCGGCACCACCTCGGTAACCAGGCCGGCGCGCAGCGCGTCGGTGGCGGAGAGGTAGTCCCCGGTCATGCTCATCCGTCGGGCCAACCCCACGCCCACCTTCTGCGGCAGCCGGACACTGAGACCCCAGGTGGGTAGCAGGCCCACTCGTGCGTGAGTGTCGGCGAAGCGTGCGTGCTCCGAGGCGATCAGGATGTCGCAGTACAGTGTCAGCTCAAGCCCACCGGTGACCGCGGCGCCGTTGATCGCGCCGATCACCGGTTTGGTCATCGCCGGCCACCGTGGCGAGATGTCCGGAAGCGCCGACTGCCCGCCCAGCTCTTTGAGATCCAGTCCCGCGCAGAACACCGGATCGGCGCCGGTGACGATGACGACGTCGACGTCGTCGTCGGTCTCGGCGTCGGTCAGGGCCCCGAAGAACTGATCGCGCAGTGCCGCGGACAGGGCATTGCGGGCCTGCGGCCGGTTGAGGGTGAGCGTGCGGATCCGCTCGTCGGTGTCGATCAACAGGATGTCCTCGGTCATGCGATTAGCGTACAGGACCAGTAATCTGTCTTTATGACTAGAAAAATGACCGCTACGGAGGTGAAGGCGAAGATCCTCGCCTTGCTTGATGAAGTGGCCCAAGGCGAGGAGATCGAAATCACCAAACACGGCCGCACCGTGGCCCGGCTGGTCGGAGCGACGGGGCCGCACGCGCTGAAGGGTCGGTTCTCGGGTGTGGCGATGACGGCCGTCGATGAAGACGAACTCTTCACCACCGGGGTTCCGTGGAACGTTTCATGACGACGGTGCTGCTCGACACGCATGTGGCCTACTGGTGGTCGACCGAGCCCGGACGTCTCAGCCAGACCGCGAGCCAGGCCATCGAACATGCCGACGAGCTCGCCGTCGCCGCGATTTCGTGGTTCGAACTGGCTTGGCTTGCCGAACATGAACGCATCCAACTCGCGATTCCCGTGCTGTCCTGGCTCCAGGGGCTCGCCGAGCATGTTCGCACGATCGGCATCACTCCATCCATCGCCGCTACCGCGGTGGGGCTGCCCTCGTCTTTCCCGGGCGATCCGGCCGGCCGGTTGATCTACGCCACTGCTGTCGAACACGGTTGGCGCCTGGTCACCAAGGACCGGCGGCTGCGAGGTCATCGGTACCCGCGCCCCGTCACGATCTGGTAGCCGTGGCTCGCGCCTATCGTGGAAGCCATGTGCCGGAACATCACCGAACTGCGCGGTTTGCAGCCCGCAGCCACACCCGAGGAGATCGCGGCGGCCGCGCGTCAGTATGTGCGCAAGGTCAGCGGTATCACCCGCCCGTCCGCGGCCAACGCCGAGCTGTTTGAGGCCGCGGTCGGCGAGGTCACCGCCACGACGACGCGGTTGCTCGACGCCCTACCACCAAGGCGCCAGCCGCCCAAGACCGTCCCGCCGTTGCGTCGGCCCGAGGTGCTGGCCCGGCTCGCCAGATCTCAATGACGCTTGCGCTCAAGGAGTGGAGCGCGGCCGTCCACGCGCTGCTGGACGGACGCCAGACCGTGCTGCTGCGCAAGGGCGGCATCGGGGAGAAGCGATTCGAGGTAGCGGCGCGGGAGTTTCTGTTATTTCCGACGGTCGCGCACAGTCATGCGGAACGAGTTCGGCACGAGCATCGGGGCTTGCTGGCTGGCGCGGCAGCCGATAGTACCGATGAGTACGTGGTGGTGCGTGCGGCAGCGAAAGTTGTTGCTGCGCTGCCGGTTAACCGGCCGGAGGGTCTGGAGAAAATTGAGGACCTGCATATCTGGACATCCGAGTCGGTGCGTTCCGAACGGCTTGACTTCCGACCCAAGCACAAACTCGCCGTGCTGGTGGTGACCGCGATTCCACTGGTGGAGCCCGTAAAACTGGACCGCACCTCCGAATACGCCGGTTGCACAAGCTGGGTTCAGCTTCCGGTGACACCGCTGCTGGCATCGCCCGTGCACGACGATGCCCTGCTATCCGAGGTCGCCACTCGAGTCCGCGAGGCAGTCGGCTGAGGCCCGAGTGACGATTCACGGCTCTGCTGGACCGCTGGACCCCCGCGCCGCCGGTTGCGGTCAAAACCGCCGCAAGCCGTCAATGGCTGAACCGGCCATTGCGCGCTGGGCGGGCAGTATCACGGGCGGTGGCTGTAGCCCCGCCAGTTGTGCGAGTTGGCCTGGGATGATCTTGAGCCGCTGGTCGCCGTCGCCGCTCATGACGTCCTCCCGCCCGCTGCCGCCTGGCTCAACGCCTGGAACCAGGCAAAGTGGTAGTGCGCTCCCGTCTTGTCGCTTTCGGCAAGTGCGTCGATCGCCGCAAGCAGCTGCCAGTTCGCCACCACAGCCGGTTCGACGCTGTTTGGATACGCATCAAGCACGCGCTTGCCGACCATTGCGAGTTCTCCTCGGAGGAACTCGATTTCGGAGTCCAGGACACCGGTGCCCCTGGACGCGGCTTTCGCGAGCGCGTGGGCCAGTTGTGGCAGTCCGTCACGCCAATTCGTGGCTTGGCTGAGTTTCCAGCCGAGGTCGTCGACCGCGGGTACCTGGCGGGCTCGTGACGAGGTCGCGAGTGGCTCGTCGTCGTCAGGAGGCGGTACGTAGTGGATCGGTGCGTAGCTGGCGGTGGCGGTTACTTCGCCGAGGAGGGCCTCGATGTTGTTATGGCGGTGTGCCGGATCGCGCAGTTGCACACCGACGGGGATCTCGATGCCTGGTGGGATCCAGCCGCTGGCCAGGTCGGTCACGAGCACCGTGGTGCCGTCCGGGCGGTCTCCGGCGGCCCACCGCAACCGCGGCTCTTGGCGCGCCACCGCGTCGACAATGTGCTGCAATCGCTTTTGGGCAGTGGCTCTCGCCGAGGTTGCACCGGCAACCCCACCACCACCAGCAGCAGCCACGGCTCGCTCCACGACGCCTGCAGGTGTTTGCTGCGCGGTTGTGGGCGCGGTGGGCTGGCGAACCACGGCGGGCTGTCCCACACCGCCGGCGCCGCTTGATGGGCTGACCGGTGCCGACCCTGGTGCTGCCAAGGGCGGGCTCGACGGCATTGTCGGAGCTGATGCCGCCGTCGTCGGGAGTCGAAGATCGGCGCCGTAGGAGGGCAGCAGGCCGCTGGGAGGTGGTCCGACCGGCGCGGGTTGAGCGGTTGCGGGTGGCGCGGCTACATACGTGACGCCTGCGTCGCTGGTGGGGGCGTTGACGGCTGGTGTCGTGGTGGCGACTGGAGGGTGGGCTTGCTCGGATGTGTCGACCACTGGCGCGTGCGCAGTTGCTGGAATCGTTGACCCGGCCGGCGCTGCTGAGGTGACCGGCGGGGGTGGTAGATGTGAGTCGATCGCGTTCATTGGTGCGCTCGACAATGCATTCGCCGCCTCCGACATCGGCGCGCCAGCTTGTAAGCCGTGGTCGAAGCTTTGCATCAGCCCGCTCGGGGTCAACCCAGTGGGGAGACCGGTTGGCGACATCGTCGTTGGGGCAGGGACCGCGGTTGCATTCGGCAAGCTTGGTGCTTGAACCGGCGGAGGCATCGTGCCCGCGAGTGGGACGGGGGCCACCGTAGGGGCGGAAGGTCGGGCTGGGCCGGTTTGCGGTGGGGTGGCGTCAAGTTTTCCGGGGCGTGGAGAGGGTGCAGGAGCACTGGCTGGGGCGGTGGCCCCGAGTGGGCCGGTTTGCGGTGGGACGGCGTCGAGTTTTCCGGGGCGTGGAGAGGGTGCAGGAGCACTGGCTGGGGCGGTGGCCCCGAGTGGGCCGGTTGGCGGTGATGCGCCGCCGGTAGACTCAAACCCTTGTGGGGACCCGGTTACGTCCGCTTTGTATCCTTCCGGCGTCGGGTTGGCAAGAATTCCTTTCACCTGATCATGAATGGCGTCCTTGCTCGGGGATTTGAACATTTGAACCGTATCGACGCCGCGGTCGTTGGCGAATTGTCTTGCCGATATATCGATACCTTCGCGGCGGAGAATGTTCTGGGTTGCGTTCAGTATATTGTCGCCACATATTGCGGCTTTGGCATTGGCCCGTCTTTGGCAGTCCAATACGACGTCGGCGATCTTGTCGATCTTTGTTAGCAATGAGTCTTTGGAGCCCTGGATTTCCTTGATCTTTGAGTTGCCTTCCCCGGCGATCGCGGTGAGCTCAGAGCGGAGGTCGTTAGCTGAGTCGCGGACGAAATCGTAAGCGGACTTCTTGACTCCATTTTTCTCCGCGACATCATGTGCATTTTCTTCGCCTCGCCGAAGGGTATCTCGCAGATCGTCGGCCGTAAGACCTTCCTGGCTGGCCAACGGCCCAATCCTGGCCCCTTGCAACTGGTTCTCAAAATAGCGGTATTCCGTGGCGATTGTTTCGAAATTTATTGACTCAGCACTGATCGTAGCTACATTTGAGTCCGCCGGCCAATAAGGACCGACAAGGATTGGTGACCACTCGCCCGGCGGCAAATCAGCCATTGCACAACCGATCTAAGATCGTCATGTCTCTATCGATTGTTTGACGCACGGGATCCTGGTTGACTTGGGGTTCCTCAGCAAAATCTATCAGCGTCAATTCTCGATATGCATGTGCCAGCGAACGAACCGGCTCCGCCAAATTAGCGGGGGTTGCGGGCTCAGCTGTCAACGTATCAGCAAGGTAGTCAGCACCGTCGTGCAAGGCCAGCCTAGCGTTGGTGGCTATGGTGATAGTCGCAATTCGATCGCTGGCGGGTGGAGGCTCCCCCGTAGTATTTATCGCGACCGCATGGCTGACACGTCTGTACGCAGTGCAAACATGCGACTTCGCGTCGGC
The DNA here is from genome assembly GCF_900232995.1 of Mycobacterium simulans. Lineage (GTDB taxonomy): Bacteria > Actinomycetota > Actinomycetes > Mycobacteriales > Mycobacteriaceae > Mycobacterium > Mycobacterium simulans. Next base: position 207,524 of record NZ_OCVX01000005.1, on the reverse strand, counting down.
GACTTGCTGATCGGTGAACGTGGGCGCAGGGGTGCTGGGTGATGCGCCGGCGTGATGAGGAGTCGGGCGAAATAATCCCGCGACGCCAAGGACCACCGCGATGATCGCCAGTGCCAAGGCGGCGAACATGGGCCATCGTGACGGCCGGCGGAAAGCCATGGGCGCTGTTGGGAGCCATGGAGCTGGTGCGGCCGCTCCAAGGGGAAGCCCACTGGAACCTCCCGCGGCGCGAGGTCCCAAAGGTGGTGTATCCGGCATTGGCCGATGGTATCGCCCATCGTTGGTTCCGGAAATTCAGCATTGTTAGCCCTGTCACCGCGGCCGCATGTGTTTCGGCGCCGAGCAGTCACCACATCCGACGGGTGATGCGTGTTCACAGCGACGCCTACGAATGGGACCGCAATGGCGATCAACACGCCGAGCGCGGCCCGCGGCCGCACGCGCCGCAAACTTGTGGGGCAGAAAGAAGGCGAGCGGTCGATCAGCCGGGCCATCAGCACCGAATGTGTATCCTGAAGCCACCACCACATGGAAGCTAGTCTGGTTGATGGCCTTGGGCGCTCGGCCAGGGCATTGGATCACCCCGGTGGTCGATTCGTTAGCGTTAGCCTGCGCGCCGACGCAAGTACAACACACATCAGGCGGGATTCGCCGGTGCGACCACTGCTGCATTCGCCAAACTGAACGAGCGCGGGCAGACCAGCGAGCAGAAGACCCATCGGGATGGAGTGGTTAGCAGAGGAGCGATTTCAGTGGTGAGTTGACGGTGGATATCCAATCACGCACGCTTACCGGCGTGGCAGATGAAAGCAATAATCTTCAAGACCTATTGGTGGCTGCACTGCACAACAGCCGCCCGCCCATCATAGAACCGGCGTCGCCGATCACCTTTAGCGCGTCGCCGACAGATAAGCTACTCCAATTGCTCGTCCTTGCGGCAAATCAGGGTGCCGAATCGGACAACGCAGAAATGCTGACAGGTTGGGAAGGCCGGGATCGCAAGCTTGCCGCAGCGATCAACGAAGTAATCGAGCGTGACGAATCCGCTGACCAGTAATTGTTAGTTAGCCTAATCAAACTTTGTCCTGACACCATTCGTTGACGCCAATTCAGCCTGTAATAGCTGACGCGCACCCCCTACTACGCCGGTTGGACAAGCTGGGTTCAGCTGCCCGTGACGCCGCGGCTCGCCGCGCCGGTGCACGACGGCGCCTCGCTATCTGACGTCGCCGCCCGGGTCCGCGATGCAGTCGGGTGATCCGACCGGTAACAGCAGCCGCGACTCTCCGAAATGCACAGTATGGGTGGCCGGTTTCACCTGCCGGCCGGTCAACACCGGTTCTTCGGTCCCGAGATTGCGTGCATATCGCGGGAACCAACTGCCGGCGATCAGGAAGCGAATTCGTGAGCCGGCGCGGAATCGGTGTGCGATGGCATCGAGCTCGATGCTGACCATCTCCGGTGCGTCACCCAGTCGCCGGTAACCGTCGCTGACATTGCGTGACCGGCCCCTGGCGTCGACCTCGCTGACCCGGACGAACAGGTCGACATTCGGATTGTCGGAACTGTGTGTCAGCTCAATAACGGGATTTCCGTAAACGTACAAATCGCGGGTCAGGGTCGGGCCGGTGAACGTGAGTACGTCGTCACGCAACGCCAGCCGACTGTCGTCGCGGTATCCACCCGTGGGCGCCAGCAGCGGACCGCCGGTGGTGGGCGTCGGGTCGGCCGGGTCGTAGCGGAAAGTCGCCGGTGGTTGCCTAGTTGGGGTGGCCGTCGGCGCTGTCTGGCCCAGGCGCCCGTTGGGTTGCAGATATAGCGTGCATTGGTCGGTTTGCGGCGGCCAATCCGGCAGGTAGCGCCAACCTTGGCCGGTCACGAAGATCTGAACCGTGCTGCGGCGATGCAGAGTCGGCGCGCCACCCAGGTGGGTGTCAAGCCAGTCCAATGATTCACGCGCGCTCGTAGCCAGCCCCTTGGTGAGCATTTGGGAGTGGGTCCAGGGCCCAATCGTCAGCGCGACCTTCACCCCTCGATCGCGCAGGTGTCGATACTGCTGCAGCGTCTGACCCAGAAAGATGTCCTGCCAGCCGCTTATCAGCAGCACCGGGACCTGCACGCGGTCCAGCGCGACCGGAAACCGCAATCGGTCCCAGAACGGGTCGTCGTCCTCGGCGTGTTCCACCCACGATTCGAACCACGGCGCACCCGCGCCAAGTAAGGCACGGGCCGACTCACCCATCGGGAGCTGACCCAACGCACGTTTCACCCTGCGTGGGGCGGTCAGCTGGCGGATACCGGCCCGGAGGCGAACGGGGTCTTCCTGATGGGCAACCAGATCGCTCCAGCTCAGAAAGTCGTTGACCGCGAACGAGCCGGTGCCCCACGTCGAGGCCCGGAAGTCGTGGGGGCCCACGGTGATGACGGCCGCGGAGAGCTCGGGCGGCGGGTCCTGTAGCAGCGCCCACTGCGTGAAGCCCAGGTACGACAGGCCGACGGTGCCAAAGCGGCCGGTGAACCAGGGTTGTTGCCGGAGCCACTCGACCGTGTCGGCGCCGTCGGCGGCCTCGTTGACCATCGGCTCGAACTCTCCGGCGGATCCGAAGGTGCCGCGCACGCTTTGCACCACCACGTGGTAGCCGCGGGCGGCATACAGCCTGGCGAAAACCAGCGAGAACGGAAGTTTTCGCCCGTACGGTCCGCGGACCAGCAAGGTGCCGACAGGCTCCGCGGTGGTGGGTGCGTAATGGTCGGCCGCCAGTGCGATTCCGTCACGCATCGGGACTCGGACTTGGGCGACGGTGTAGCGGGTGCTCGGGCGCGGCAGACCCAACCACCGGCCCAAGGCCGTCCCGACTGCGCTGGTCACCTAGAACTTGTAGTAGGGGACGAGGTCATTGGCCCGCTGCAGGTTGGTCGACGGGCAGTCCACGTCGGGCTCGGAGTAGACCGTCGAGTAGAACAGCGACTGCTGGATCACCCCGTAGCTGGTTTTGAGCGCCACCATGCAGGAGGCGTACCAGAAGCTGTTGTGATAGGTCGGCTTCAGCACCCAGTACTGCGCGGCCCGATGGCCGGCGATCGTGGTTTCGATGGCGTCGGGGGGCAGGGTTTGGGCATAGGTGCGCCAGATGATTGGCTCGACGGCGAGCTGGTAGTTGCCCGCGTCGTAATGGCAGCGCAGCCCTTCCTCCGGTTCGGGTGGGGTGAACGCAAGACCGAGCCGCTGCACCGCGTCGAAGGGAATGTCGTTACACGGGTCGAAAGGGCTCGGGTCTGTGGTCGCGACGATTGGGCTCTTCATAGTGGTCGACATCGGTTCGGCGGTCGACCGCAACTCGACCGTCCCGCTGTCGGTTGGGGTCGGCGGGACGCTCCGCCAGCCCGTTATGCCCACTAAGACCGCTGTGATCAGCGCACCAAGCGCTCCAAGCAGACGCACCTTGGCCAACACGACACCCCCTGCATTCGGTGGTCTCTTTGCCGGGAGTGTACAAGTCGGTTCCGCGCAGTCACAGGGGTTCGTGAACCTGTTCTAATCCGGTCCACCTTGGATGCGGTGAGTTACGCGTCAGCCGGCAGCTGTTGTTGAATGCTTCGATGCCAACTGGACAGCACGGGTGCGCTGCCCCGCTGACGCACAATGCAGCGCACTTCGATGGACCCAAGGAGGCAACGGGTGTTTCAGATCAGTACGGAGCAAGTGTATGCCCATGGCGACTATCCACGGTCGTTCCTGGATGCCGCCGGCCAGCCGCAGCTGCGGATATCCGGTTATAACCTTGCGGCGATCGCCGCTGGCCTGCCGGACAACAAGGTGGCCGCGCCGCTGCTTCCACCGATTCTGGGCGGCGGCATGCCGGGCGCGCCCGGCCAAGTACCCGGAGGTGGACGTTGATGCGGTGGTCGAGGGTGTGGCTGCTGGCCCTGGTGTGTGTGATGGCGCCGGGTTGCGGTCCCAGCGGTCACGGGACCGGTAGTGGAGAGGAGGGGCCGTTGAGCCCGGAAAAAGTCGCCGCGCTGGAGAACCCGTTGCGGGCCAAACCTTCGCTGGAGGCCGCCGGGGACCAGTACCGGGCCGCAGTCACTCAGATGGCCAATGCCATCACGGCCCTGGTGCCCGGGTTGACCTGGTCGATGGACATGGACAGCTGGAATCACTGCGGCGGTGAGTATGTATGGACCAATGCCAAGATGGCGTACTTGATGGTCGGGTTCAGTGGGCCGATTCCCGATGACAAGTGGCCGCGGGCCGTCCAGATCGTCAAAGACGGCGCGAAACAATTCGGCGCCACCAACTTTGGTGTAATGAAAGATAAGCCGGGCGATCATGACGTGTACATTTCTGGCAGTGGCGGTGTCGAATTCAAGCTGGGGACCCAGGTAGCGTCATCGCTCACAGCACAGTCGGATTGCCGGATCAGCCAAACCGACACCCCGAAACCCTCGCCGACCCCATAGCGGTTACTCGCGCCCTGCACCTGCCGCCACAAATTGCGTGAGAGTGGAGAATTTCGTCTCTACTTCGCCGGGTCGTTAGGGTGGTTAGTCGTGGCCAGGCACGTATCGGACCAGGAGTCGACCGGCGGGGGACAGCCGACGCTGTGGGCAGTCTCGGACCTGCACACCGGTCACCTCGGCAACAAGCCCGTCACCGAGTCGCTATACCCGTCTTCGCCGGACGACTGGCTGATCGTCGCCGGGGATGTCGCCGAACGCACCGATGAGATTCGATGGGCGCTGGATGTGCTGCGACGGCGGTTTGCCAAGGTGATCTGGGTGCCCGGTAACCATGAGCTGTGGACTACCAACCGGGATCCGATGCAGATCTTCGGCCGCGCACGCTACGAGTACCTGGTCAATATGTGCGACGAGATGGGCGTTGTCACGCCCGAGCATCCCTTCCCGGTCTGGACCGAGCGGGGCGGCCCGGCCACCATCGTGCCGATGTTCTTGCTGTACGACTACACCTTCCTGCCGCAGGGGGCGACCACCAAAGCCGAGGGTGTTGCCATCGCCAAGGAACGCAATGTCATTGCCACCGACGAATACTTGCTGTCCCCCGAGCCGTACCCCACCCGCGATGCCTGGTGTCGCGAGCGGGTGGCGGCCACCAGCGCCCGTCTCGAACAGCTCGACTGGATGCAACCCACCGTGCTGGTGAACCACTTTCCGCTAGTGCGAGAACCCTGCGAGGCCTTGTTCTACCCGGAATTTTCGCTGTGGTGCGGCACCACCAAAACCGCCGACTGGCACACCCGCTACAACGCCGTCTGCTCGGTGTACGGCCACCTGCACATTCCGCGGACCACCTGGTATGACGGCGTGCGCTTCGAAGAGGTGTCGGTGGGGTACCCCCGGGAGTGGCGGCGCCGCAAGCCGTATACCTGGTTGCGCCAGGTGCTGCCGGATCCCCAGTATGCGCCCGGTTACCTCAACGACTTCGGCGGTCATTTCGTGATCACGCCCGAGATGCGGGCGCAGCATGCCAATTTTCAGGCACGCTTGCGGCAGCGGCAGTCACGATGACAGCGGGCATGCTGGTGCCGTCGGTGTTGCCCGGCACGGTGGTCGACAATCTGGCGTACGCCGAGTTGTATTCCGATCCGCCAGGTTTGGCGCCGCTGCCGGAAGAGGAGCCGTTGATCGCCAAGTCGGTCGCCAAGCGGCGCAACGAATTCATCACCGCACGGCACTGCGCCCGAGTCGCGCTGGGACAGTTGGGACTGCCGCCGGTGCCGATCCTTAAGGGCGACAAGGGAGAACCGTGCTGGCCCGACGGTGTGGTGGGCAGTCTCACGCACTGCACCGGGTACCGCGGCGCGGTGGTCGGGCGCAAAGCCGCGGTGCGTTCCGTCGGGATCGACGCCGAACCGCACGATGTGTTGCCGGACGGCGTGCTCGACGCGATCAGCCTGCCGGTGGAGCGCAGCGAAATGCCTTGCAAGATGCCGGCGGGGCTGCATTGGGGCCGAATCTTGTTCTGCGCCAAAGAGGCAACGTACAAGGCGTGGTTCCCACTGACCAACAGGTGGCTGGGGTTCGAAGACGCGCACATAACGTTCGAAGCGGACAGCTCGACGACGGGCCGTTTTGTGTCCCGGATCCTGATCGACCCGTCCGCGGTGTCGGGTCCGCCGCTGCGTGCGTTGGTCGGGCGATGGTCGGTCGAGCGCGGACTGGTGCTAACCGCGATCGTGCTATGAGCTTGACTGGCCCCGGCATCCTGGTTGTCGACAAGCCTTCCGGAATGACCAGTCACGACGTCGTGGGGCGGTGTCGCAGAATCTTTTCGACGCGTCGGGTAGGCCACGCCGGAACGCTGGACCCGATGGCCACGGGTGTGCTCGTGATCGGCGTCGACCGTGCCACGAAGATCCTCGGCCTACTGACGGCGGCCTCCAAGTCGTATGCAGCCACCATCCGACTGGGCCAATCGACCTCAACCGAGGACGCCGAAGGCGAACTGCTGCAATCTGTCTCGGCCGAGCACGTCACGGATGAGGCGATCGCTGCCGCGATCGGCGGGCTGCGTGGCGAAATCAGACAGGTGCCGTCGGCGGTCAGTGCGATCAAGGTCGGCGGCCGGCGCGCCTATCAGCTGGCGCGTCAAGGTCAGACCGTCGCGCTCGAACCCCGGCCGGTGCGTATCGACCGGTTCGACGTGTTGGCCGCGCGGCGGGGGTCGGGCGTCATAGATCTTGATGTCGAAGTCGACTGCTCGTCGGGAACCTACATCCGCGCCCTGGCGCGCGATCTCGGCGACGCGCTTGCGGTGGGCGGTCATTTGACGTCGCTGCGGCGCACCCGCGTCGGCCGCTTCGGTCTGGAGCAGGCGCTGACTCTGGAGGCTTTGGCGGAGCGGCCCCGGCTCAGCCTGAGCCTCGACGAAACCTGCCTACTGATGTTTCCGAGGCGCGACCTCACCACCCAGGAAGCCGAGGCTGCCGGGAACGGGCGGTCCCTGTCCCCGGCCGGTATCGACGGCGTCTATGCGGCTAGCGACGCCGACGGCCGGGTAATCGCGCTGTTGCGAGACGAGGGCTCGCGGACGAAATCGGTAGTGGTGATCCGGCCCGCGACGCTGTGAGGGCTGGTTTCGCCGAGCCGGTAAATCTGCAGACAAAGTGCGGGTAGCGGCCTGCAAAATTACAGGCTCGGCCGCGACGCACGGGGTCCCGGCGTATGGCCCGGCACGGGCAAGTTGCAGACTGGGAGTCTGGGTCGTTCGGAAGGGGCAATGATGCCTAGCAAGATGCCTAACAAGGTTTATGTCATCGGCGTTGGGATGACGAAGTTCGAGAAGCCGGGCCGCCGCGAAGGCTGGGACTACCCGCAGATGGCCAAGGAGTCCGGCACCAAAGCCCTCGAGGATGCCGGGGTCGATTACACCGCGATCGAGCAGGGTTACGTCGGCTACGTCGCGGGCGATTCCACGTGCGGGCAGCGAGCCCTCTACGAACTCGGTATGACGGGCATCCCGATCGTCAACGTCAACAACAACTGTTCGACGGGGTCGACGGCGCTGTATCTGGGTGCGCAGGCCATTCGCGGGGGACTGGCCGACTGTGTGCTGGCGCTGGGCTTCGAGAAGATGCAGCCTGGCGCTCTGAGCGGTGGCGCCGACGACCGGGAGTCGCCGCTGGGCAGGCACGTGAAGGCGTTAGCCGAGATCGACGAGTTCGGCTTTCCGGTGGCGCCGTGGATGTTCGGGGCGGCGGGCCGCGAGCACATGAAGAAATACGGCACCACCGCGGAACATTTTGCGAAAATCGGCTACAAGAACCACAAGCACTCGGTCAACAACCCGTACGCGCAGTTCCAGGACGAGTACACCCTCGACGACATCCTGGCCGCGAAGATGATCTCTGATCCGCTCACCAAATTGCAGTGCTCGCCCACCTCCGACGGCTCGGCCGCGGTGGTGCTCGCCAGTGAGGACTACGTGGCCAAGCACAGCCTTTCCGGGCAGGCAGTTGAGATCGTCGGGCAGGCGATGACCACCGACTTCGCCTCCACCTTCGATGGCAGTGCCCGCAACATCATCGGATACGACATGAATGTGCAAGCTGCCCAACAAGTTTACGAACAGTCCGGGCTCGGCCCCGAGGACTTCCAAGTAATCGAGCTGCATGATTGCTTCTCCGCCAACGAGCTACTGCTTTATGAGGCGCTGGGCCTGTGCGGTGAGGGCGAGGCGCCCAAGCTGATCGACGACAACCAGACCACCTACGGCGGACGCTGGGTCGTGAACCCGTCCGGTGGCCTGATCTCCAAGGGACACCCGTTGGGCGCCACCGGTTTGGCGCAGTGCTCCGAACTGACCTGGCAGCTGCGCGGGACCGCTGACAAGCGCCAGGTCGACAACGTCACCGCGGCACTGCAACACAACATCGGACTCGGCGGCGCCGCCGTCGTCACCGCCTACCGGCGCGCCGAACGCTAATGATCGAGTGGTCCGATACCGACCTGATGGTGCGCGACACCGTGCGCCAGTTCATCGACAAAGAGGTCCGGCCGCATCTCGACGAATTGGAAACCGGTGCGCTGTCGCCGTATCCGATCATGCGCAAGCTGTTCAGCCAGTTCGGTCTCGACGTGCTGATTGCCGAACAGGTCAAGACAATGCTGGACCGGGAGCGTGCCAAGCAGGCCGGGCAGACGGCGGGCGAAAAGCCAGCAAGTGCAAGCGGTTTCGGCATGGGCGCCCAGGCCTCGATGGCCGCGGTGCTGGTGTCTGAACTCGCCGGAGTCAGCATCGGGTTGCTGAGCACGGTCGCCGTCAGCCTCGGGCTGGGCGGGGCGACCATCATGAGCCGCGGCACCCTGGCCCAGAAGGAGCGCTGGCTGCCCGAGCTGATGACGCTGGAAAAGATTGCGGCGTGGGCGATCACCGAGCCCGACTCCGGCTCGGATGCGTTCGGCGGCATGAAAACCACCGTCCGGCGCTCCGGCGACGGGGATGGGGCCTACATCCTCAACGGTCAGAAGACCTTCATCACCAACGGGCCCTACGCCGACCTTCTGGTGGTCTACGCCAAGTTCGACAACGGAGACCCGACTGTGGACCGCCGCAACCGGCCGGTGCTCGTCTTCGTGCTCGACGCGGGCATGCCGGGTCTGACACAGGGCAAGCCGTTCAAGAAGATGGGCATGATGTCCTCGCCGACCGGCGAATTGTTCTTCGAGAACGTGCGGCTGACTCCGGACCGCCTGCTCGGCGAGAACGAACAGCACTCCGAGGGGGACGGCCGCGACAGCGCCCGCGCCAATTTCGCCGTCGAGCGCCTCGGGGTGGCCTTGATGGCGCTGGGCATCATCAACGAATGCCACCGGCTATGTGTGGATTACGCAAAGACGCGAACGTTGTGGGGCAAGAACATCGGACAGTTCCAACTGATCCAGCTCAAGCTGGCCAAGATGGAAGTCGCTCGGATCAACGTCCAGAACATGGTGTTTCAGACCATCGAGCGGCTCAAGGCCGGGAAGGAAACGACGTTGGCCGAGGCTTCGGCGATCAAGCTCTACTCGTCGGAGGCCGCCACCGACGTCGCGATGGAGGCCGTTCAGTTGTTCGGCGGCAACGGCTATATGGCCGAGTACCGGGTCGAGCAGCTCGCCCGCGACGCAAAGTCGCTGATGATCTACGCCGGCAGCAACGAGGTACAGGTCACCCACATCGCCAAGGGCTTACTGAGCGACTCTGCTTCGCGAGCGTAACCGGGCTGCGAAAATCCGCGCCGAAAATCGCAGCCACGTTACGCTCGCGGATTAACGCGGATTAAAGAGTTAGGCCACTACCCAAATCGCCCGGGCGGCTGGGCTGCCCAAGTCGACAGTGTCCGCGGCACCATCGTCGGATTCGATCGCAACCGAGATCATGCCGGCGAACTCGCGGCGCGCCAGGACCCGGAGGCGCGAGTCCAGATTGATCCCGACGGTGTCGAAATACCGCAGCATTTCCGGGTCGGCATCCGAGATGCGGGCCACCGTACCGACGTCGCCGTCGGTGCAGGCCCACAGCTGACGCGCCGGCGGAGTCGGAACCTTCCCGTCGGAGGCCGGGATCGGGTCGCCGTGCGGGTCGCGCCGTGGGAACCCCAGCTTGGCGTCGATGCGGGCAACCAGGCGATCGGAGACCGCGTGCTCGAGCACCTCGGCCTCGTCGTGCACCTCGTCCCAGCCGTAACCGAGTTCGTTGACCAGGAAGGTCTCCAACAGCCGATGCCGGCGCACCATCGCCAACGCCGCCTGCCGTCCGGAGTCGGTCAACGTCACCGCCCCATACTTCTCATGGTCAACCAAGCCCTGCTCGGCGAGTTTGCGGATCGACTCCGAGGCGGTACTGGCGGACACCCCGATCTTCTCGGCCAGCATCTTGGTGCTGACCTTCTCCCGCGACCATTCCTGTGCGGTCCAAATGACTTTGAGGTAGTCCTGGGCAACCGGGGTGAGACCGCCCCGCTCTTCGTCAGCCCTCACAAGCAGAAAGTCTATTCACCCCCGGACCCAATGGGCCTAATCTGGCGCTTCGCTGCGGGTTAGCCAGCGGATTTCTTACCGACAGACCGCACCGCGCCGTAGGCTTGCGGACGTGCAGCGGTGGCGTGGCCAGGACGAGATCCCCACAGACTGGGGCAGATGCGTGCTCACAGTCGGGGTGTTCGATGGCGTGCACCGCGGACATGCCGAATTGATTGCCCACGCGGTCAAGGCTAGCCGCGCGCGAGACGTGCCGTCTGTGCTGATGACGTTCGACCCGCACCCGATGGAAGTGGTCTATCCCGGCAGTCATCCGGCGCAGTTGACCACGCTCACTCGCCGTGCCGAGCTGGTCGAAGAGCTGGGCATCGACGTGTTTCTGGTGATGCCGTTCACCACCGATTTCATGAAGCTCACACCAGAGCGCTACATCCACGAGCTGCTGGTGGAGCACCTGCACGTGGTGGAGGTTGTGGTGGGTGCGAACTTCACCTTCGGAAAGAAGGCGGCGGGCAACGTCGACACCCTGCGCCAAGCCGGTGAACGGTTCGGGTTCGCGGTCGAGGGGATGTCGTTGGTGTCCGAGCACCACAGCAACGAGACCGTGACGTTCTCGTCCACCTACATCCGGTCGTGCGTGGACGCGGGCGATGTGATGGCCGCCACCGAAGCACTGGGCCGCCCGCACCGCGTCGAAGGCGTCGTGATCCGCGGTTATGGACGAGGAGCGGAGCTGGGTTATCCCACCGCGAATGTGGCACCGCCGATGTACTCGGCGATTCCCGCCGACGGCGTGTACGCGGCCTGGTTCACCGTGCTGGGACACGCACCGGTGCCCGGCACTATCGTTCCGGGTGAGCGCTACCAGGCCGCGGTGTCCATCGGCACCAATCCGACCTTCTCCGGGCGCACCCGCACGGTCGAGGCGTTCGTGCTGGACAGCAACGCGGACCTATACGGCCAGCATGTGGCCTTGGATTTCGTGGCGCGTATCCGCGGGCAGAAGAGGTTCGACTCGGTCCGCGATCTCGTCGCCGCAATTGGCACCGACATCGACCGGACCCGTGCCCTGCTGGCGTGATGTGTCTGACGAAGCGACGCGCTGCTAAACTGCCCCGGACAAAGACAGACATCGGCGCGTGCTGCGGTTCGCGGTGGCCGTGCCCCTAAACATGAGCTGTAATCCTGATCGCGGACCGATTGATGGAGATATTTCGTGGCGCTGACTGCCGAGCAGAAAAAGGAGATTCTGAACTCCTACGGCCTGCATAAGACCGACACCGGATCCCCGGAGGCGCAGATTGCGCTGCTGACCAAGCGGATCGCCGACCTGACCGAGCACCTCAAGGTGCACAAGCACGACCACCACTCACGGCGCGGGTTGCTGCTGCTGGTTGGGCGTCGCAAGCGGTTGGTCAAATACCTCACGCAGGTGGACGTGGAGCGCTACCGCTCGCTCATTGAGCGGCTGGGTCTGCGTCGCTGACCAGCGGCGCGATGCGCGCCCTACTGCTGGCCATGGTTATGGCCTTTGTGGGATTGACCGGGTGCTCGAGGGCGACCAACAGCACGAGTGCCGCCGATTTCAAGGTGGGGGAGTGTCTCAAGCTCGGAGGAACGCCGGACCGGCCGCAGGCCAGCAAGGCGGCGTGCGGTAGCTCGGCCTCGATCTTCAAGGTCGTTGCCGCCTTCCAGGGAACAGGCGACCGCGCACAATGCCCGGCCGACGTCGACTCGTCCTACTTCATGCACAACGCGGTCAGCGGGGCGAACAACACGGTCTGCCTGGACATCGATTGGGTGATCGGCGGCTGCATGAGTGTCGACCCGCACCACACCACCGACCCGTTTCGCGTCGACTGCAACGACGCATCGGTGCCGCATCGACAGCGGGCTACCGAGATCCTGAAGGACCTCGACCCTCCCATCACCGCGGACCAGTGCGCCAGCGGCCTGGGCTATACCTACACTCAGCGGCGGTTCGTGGTGTGCGTCGAGAACGTCTCCGGCTAGTTCTCGCAAAACGGCGACGTAGCCCGTGTAGAGTGGGGACGTCCTGGGCCGGATCGGTCCAGCAAATGGTGCGGTACGCGCAGATCCGCGCGTGGCGTTCCAGCGAGTCACTATGCATGTTCAAGGGTGCAGCCCAGCCTGTATCGGGCGGTCCTCGGTAGTGGCTGCCGGGCTCCCCGGATCTGGGAAGGTCGGCCGCTTCGATCGATGGCCGTAGCCGCATTCAGGTTCGCTCGTAGGGAAGCTCTGGGTTTCGAGTGACGACGCGAAACAGCCAAATAACCCAGAGAGGCCGCACGGACGTCATGTCTGCAGCTGAAATTGAAGAAGGCGTATTCGAATCGACCGCCACCATCGACAACGGGAGCTTCGGCACCCGCATCGTCCGTTTCGAGACCGGGCGATTGGCCTTGCAGGCCGCCGGTGCGGTGGTCGCATACCTAGACGAAGAAAACATGCTGCTGTCGGCGACCACCGCCAGCAAGAGCCCCAAAGAACACTTCGACTTCTTCCCGCTAACGGTCGACGTCGAGGAGCGGATGTATGCCGCCGGCCGCATCCCCGGTTCGTTTTTCCGTCGTGAGGGCCGCCCGTCCACGGACGCGATCCTGACCTGCCGGCTCATCGACCGCCCGCTGCGCCCGTCGTTCGTCGACGGTCTGCGCAACGAAATCCAGGTCGTCGTGACGATTCTGAGCCTGGATCCCAACGATCTCTATGACGTGCTGGCCATCAACGCCGCGTCGGCATCCACGCAGCTGGGCGGCCTGCCGTTCTCCGGCCCGATCGGTGGGGTGCGGGTCGCGCTCATCGACGGCACCTGGGTCGCATTCCCCACCGTCGAGCAGATCGAGCGCGCCGTGTTCGACATGGTGGTGGCCGGCCGCATCATCGGCGACGGTGACAAAAAAGATATAGCGATCATGATGGTTGAGGCCGAGGCGACCGAGAATGTCGTCGAGCTGGTCGAGGGCGGCGCCCAGGCGCCGACGGAAACCGTGGTGGCTGAGGGCCTGGAGGCGGCCAAGCCGTTCATCGCCGCGCTCTGCACCGCGCAGCAGGAGCTCGCCGACGCGGCCGCCAGGTCGGCCACCGAATATCCGGTATTCCCCGACTACGGCGACGACGTGTACTACTCGGTGGCTTCGGTGGCCACCGATGAGCTGGCTAAGGCACTGACGATCGGCGGCAAGGCCGAGCGGGACCAGCGCACCGATGAGATCAAGGCCGAGGTCATCGAGCGGCTCGCCGACACCTACGAGGGCCGCGAGAAGGAGATCGGCGCCGCGTTCCGCTCGCTAACCAAGAAGCTGGTCCGGCAGCGGATCCTCACCGACCATTTCCGCATCGACGGTCGCGGCATCACCGACATCCGCGCGTTGTCGGCCGAGGTTGCCGTGGTCCCACGCGCCCACGGCAGCGCGCTGTTCGAGCGCGGAGAAACCCAGATCCTCGGCGTGACGACCCTCGACATGGTCAAGATGGCCCAGCAGATCGATTCGCTGGGGCCGGAAACGTCGAAGCGGTACATGCACCACTACAACTTCCCGCCGTTCTCCACCGGCGAAACCGGCCGCGTCGGTTCGCCCAAGCGACGTGAGATCGGGCACGGTGCGCTGGCCGAGCGGGCCTTGGTGCCGGTGCTGCCCAGCGTCGAGGAATTTCCCTATGCGATCCGGCAGGTGTCGGAAGCCCTGGGCTCCAACGGCTCGACCTCTATGGGGTCGGTGTGCGCCTCCACCCTGGCCCTGCTCAACGCCGGCGTGCCGCTCAAGGCGCCGGTGGCCGGCATCGCAATGGGCCTGGTATCTGATGACGTAGAAGTTGAGGCGGTGGACGGCGGAAGAACCGTCGAGCGTCGCTTTGTGACCCTGACCGACATCCTGGGCGCTGAAGACGCGTTCGGCGACATGGACTTCAAGGTCGCCGGAACCAAGGACTTCGTCACCGCACTGCAACTGGACACCAAGCTCGACGGGATCCCTTCGAAAGTTCTAGCAGGTGCTCTCGAACAAGCCCGAGACGCTCGGCTGACCATCCTGGAGGTCATGGCCGAGGCCATCGACAAGCCCGACGAGATGAGCCCATACGCGCCGCGGGTGACCACCATCAAGGTCCCGGTGGACAAGATCGGTGAGGTCATCGGACCCAAGGGCAAGGTGATCAACGCGATCACCGAAGAGACCGGCGCGCAAATCTCCATCGAAGACGACGGCACCGTGTTCGTCGGCGCCACCGACGGGCCGTCAGCGCAGGCGGCGATCGACAAGATCAACGCCATCGCCAACCCGCAGCTGCCTACGGTAGGGGAGCGGTTCCTCGGAACGGTGGTCAAGACAACCGATTTCGGTGCGTTCGTGTCATTGCTGCCCGGTCGCGATGGTCTGGTGCATATCTCCAAACTCGGCAAGGGCAAGCGCATCGCAAAGGTTGAGGACGTCGTCAACGTCGGCGACAAGCTCCGGGTAGAGATAGCCGACATCGACAAGCGCGGAAAGATCTCGCTGGTCCTCGTGGATGACGAAGAGAACTCGGCCCCCGCAGCACCAGCCGATGCCGCGACGGTCAGCAGCTGACCCAGGGGCCGCTCCGGCAGTGCGCCGCACCACACTGCCCGGCGGCCTGCGGGTAGTTACCGAATACCTCCCAGCGGTGCGCTCGGCTTCGGTCGGGGTCTGGGTCGGGGTGGGATCGCGCGACGAGGGCGCCACGGTAGCCGGGGCCGCGCACTTCCTCGAACATTTGCTGTTCAAGTCCACTCCGACCCGCACCGCCGTGGACATCGCGCAAGCGATGGACGCCGTGGGCGGGGAGCTGAACGCATTCACCGCCAAGGAGCACACCTGCTACTACGCGCACGTGCTAGACAGTGACCTCGAGCTGGCCGTCGACCTGGTTGCCGACGTGGTGCTCAACGGTCGCTGCGCCTCCGACGATGTCGAGCTGGAACGCGACGTCGTGCTCGAGGAGATTGCGATGCGCGACGACGACCCCGAGGACGCGCTCGCGGACATGTTCTTGACGGCGTTGTTCGGTGAGCACCCGGTGGGCCGACCTGTGATCGGCAGCGCGCAATCGGTGTCGGCGATGACGCGAACCCAGTTGCACTCGTTTCACGTACGGCGTTACACACCTGACCGAATGGTCGTCGCGGTGGCCGGCAATGTCGACCACGACGAGGTGGTCGCGTTGGTCCGCGAGCATTTCGGGCCGCGTCTGGTCCGCGGGCGTAAACCCGTGGCGCCGCGAAAGGGATCCGGACGCGTGAACGGCCATCCCGGGTTGACGCTGGGCAATCGGGACGCCGAGCAGACTCATGTATCGATGGGCGTCCGCACGCCCGGGCGTGGCTGGGAGCATCGCTGGGCGCTGTCGGTGCTGCACACCGCGCTGGGTGGCGGCCTGAGTTCGCGTTTGTTCCAAGAGGTCCGGGAGTCCCGCGGGCTGGCCTACTCGGTCTACTCGGCGCTGGACATCTTCGCTGACAGCGGGGCACTCTCGATTTATGCCGCGTGCCTGCCCGAGCGTTTCGCTGATGTCATGCGGGTTACCAGCGAGGTGTTGGAATCGGTGGCACGCGACGGCATAACCGAGGCAGAATGCCGGATTGCCAAGGGATCGCTGCGGGGTGGGCTGGTGCTCGGGCTGGAGGATTCCAGCTCCCGGATGAGCCGGCTGGGCCGAAGCGAGTTGAACTATGGCGCGCACCGCACTATCGAGCACACCTTGCGGAAAATTGAGCAGGTTACCGTCGAGGAAGTCAACGCGGTGGCCCGCCATCTGCTGAGCAAGCGGTACGGCGCCGCCGTCCTCGGTCCCTACAGCTCGAAACGTTCACTGCCACAACAACTTCGAGCGATGGTAAATTAACCCGATGGTATTGGGCTTCTGGGATATCGCGGTGCCCATCGTCGGTGCGCCAATGGCTGGCGGCCCAAGCACTCCGGCGCTGGCCGCAGCGGTGTCGAACGCCGGCGGCCTGGGCTTCGTCGCCGGCGGCTACATAACTGCGGAGCAGTTCGCCAAAGACATCGCCGCCGCGCGCGCCGCGACCACGGGGCCCATCGGAGCCAATCTGTTTGTGCCCCAACCCAGCGTCGCCGATTGGGTGCAGTTGGAGTACTACGCGGAAGAACTCGAAGAGGTCGCCGAGTTCTACCGCGTGGAGGTGGGCCATCCAACCCACGGTGACGACGATGAGTGGGAACGCAAGCTCGAAGTGGTGGCCGATGTCCGACCGGAGCTGGTGTCTTTCACCTTCGGGGCACCACCCCCGGATGTTGTTCGCCGGTTGAGCGCGCTGGGACTGTTGGTGTCGATCACCGTGACATCGGCCTACGAGGCAGGGGTGGCCATTGCAGCCGGCGCCGACAGCCTGGTGGTTCAAGGCCCGGGGGCAGGCGGGCACCGTGGCACGTTCGCACCCGACATGGAGCCCGGCGAGGAGTCGCTCCACCAGCTCCTCGACCGCATCGGCAGCACGCACGACGTTCCGCTAATCGCAGCCGGCGGCCTCGGCACCGCCGACGATATCGCGGCCGTGCTGCGCAGGGGCGCGGTAGCCGCGCAGGTCGGCACCGCCCTGCTGCTGGCCGACGAAGCCGGCACCAACACAGCCCACCGTGTTGCCTTGAAGAATCCGGAGTTCGACTCCACCCTGGTGACTCGGGCGTTCTCCGGCCGCTATGCGCGTGGCCTGGCGAACAACTTCACTCGCCTGCTGGATCATGTGGCGCCGCTGGGCTATCCCGAGGTCAACCAGATGACGAAGCCGATACGGGCGGCCGCGATCCAGGCCGAGGACCCGCACGGAACCAACCTCTGGGCGGGAACGGCATACCGCGAGGCCCGACCCGGGCCGGCGGCCGACGTCATCGCATCGCTGACTCCTGACCCGCGTTCGCTGTAGCGATTACGCCAGCACGCTTGCTGGGTCGGTGAACGGCAAACCCAGGTCGGCGGCCACTCGCTCGGACAACAACATGCCATCATGCGTCGAAAGGCCTTTGGCCAATGCGAAATCCGACCGGCAGGCCGCTTGCCAGCCTTGATCGGCGAGATTGAGCACGTACGGCATCGTCGCGTTGGTCAGCGCAAAGGTCGACGTCTTAGGCACCGCGCTGGGCATATTCGCCACACAGTAGAACAGCGTGTCGTGGACTGCGAATGTCGGGTCGTCGTGTGTGGTAGGCCGCGAATCCTCGAAGCAACCACCCTGGTCGATGGCGATGTCTACCAGCACTGCGCCGGATTTCATATGTGCGACAAGCGAATTCGAAACCAACTTGGGTGCCCTGGCGCCGGGCACCAAGACGGCACCGATCACCAGGTCGGCACCTTTGACGGCATCTTCGAGTTCGTAAGCCGACGCGTAGCGGGTTCCGACGGCGATGCCGAATTCGGCGTCGAGTTCGCGAAGTCTGTTGATGTTGACGTCGAAAATTGTGACGGCAGCACCCATTCCGCACGCGATCCGGGCGGCGTTGTAGCCCGCGATGCCGCCGCCGATCACCACGACGTTGGCAGGCTTCACGCCGGGCACCCCGCCCATCAGCACGCCACGGCCGCCGTGGGTCCGCATTAGGTGATAGGCGCCGACCTGAGCGGACAGACGCCCGGCAACCTCGCTCATCGGTGCTAGCAACGGCAACGAGCAGTCGGCGGTCTGTACGGTCTCGTAGGCGATTGACGTTGTGCCCGAAGCTAACAATGCATCGGTACACGGCCGCGACGCGGCCAGGTGGAGATAGGTGAAGAGGGTCTGGCCACCTCGCAAGTGGCGGTATTCGCTCGGAATCGGTTCCTTCACCTTGAGGAGCAGATCGGCGTCGGCCCACACCTCCTCGGCGGTGCTGATCAGTTCGGCGCCCGCGGCTTTGAAGTCCGCGTCGGTGATCGCCGAGCCTTCTCCCGCGCCGGACTGGATCAGCACCTCATGGCCGCGATGGGTCAACTCGGCGACGCCAGCCGGGGTGATGGCCACTCGGAATTCGTTGTTTTTGGTCTCGCTCGGGATGCCGATGCGCATAACCCCAAGTGTGAAGAAAGTTCGGAAGGCTCGCAATCTTAGTGATGATCATTTCGATATAGTTGGGCATGCCTGATAATTCAACGGAAGCGACGGGACGCACCAGCGGCTCGCCGAAGGATGTTCGGCAGGTTGATCTTGATGACGTGGATCGCAGCATTTTGAGCGTGCTGCATGGCGACGCCCGGATCACCAACAACGCGCTCGCGCAGTCGGTCGGGATCGCGCCGTCAACGTGTCATGGCCGTGTCAAGCGGTTGGTAGACCTTGGTGTGATTCGCGGGTTCTATACCGATATCGACCCGGTCGCGGTGGGGTTGCGGCTTCAGGCGATGATTGCGGTCAATCTGCAGTCCAACGCCCGTGGCAAGATTCGCAGCTTCATTCAGCAGATCCGGCGCAGGCGCCAGGTGATGGACGTGTATTTCCTCGCCGGCGCCGACGATTTCATCCTGCATGTCGCGGCTCGCGACACTGAGGACCTGCGTTCGTTTGTGGTCGACAATCTAAATGCCGACGCCGACGTCGCAGGCACTCAGACGTCGCTGATCTTCGAGCATCTGCGCGGAGCTGCTCCCATCTAATGCTGGCTATGATCGGCGAATGACCGATCTTTCTGAGCCGTCTGCGATGGCATCTGTACAGATCGACGCAAGCCCCGATGTGGTGTATCGGCTGATCACCGACCTACCGACGCTGGCCACGCTGGCCGAGGAGGCGGTGGCGATGGAGTTGCGCAACGCTGACGCCGTTGCTCCGGGTGCAGTGTTCGTCGGCCATAACGAGAGCGGCGAGAGGCGTTGGACCACCAAGTGCACGGTCACCGACGCCGAGCCGGGTCGCGTCTTTGCGTTCGATGTGCGCCACACCGTCGTCCCGATCTCCCGCTGGCAATACGACATCGTTGCGGCCGACGGTGGTTGCCGAGTCACCGAAAGCACGTGGGACCGGCGGCCCGGCTGGTTTCGCAAGGTTGCCAAGCTCGCCACCGGCGTCCCCGATCGGGCCGCCGCCAACGCCGAGCACATTCGGCTGACGTTGCAGCGACTCAAACAACGCGCCGAAACCGGATAGCGATCTCGCTGGAGGCAAGGGGGCCCTCGATGAGCACCGTCGACGACCGAGCAGTTGGTCCGCACTCGAGCGAATCGAGCGCCGCCGACCATGAGCGTCTTGTCCTCGAGGCCCGCGATGTCGATTTCGACTGGGCGGACCTGCCGTTTCACTATGTGCCCAACGAGCCGTTGGCCACCCACGTCCTCAACGTCTTGCACCTGCTGCTGCCAGCTGGCGAGGAGTTCTTCGTCGAGGTATTCAAGAAGACGCTGCCGCTAATCAAGGATGATCAACTGCGCCTAGACGTGCAGGGATTCATCGGCCAGGAGGCAATGCATTCCCAGGCGCACTCGGGAGTGCTCGCCCATTTCGATGCCCAGGGTATCGACGTGACTCCGTTCACCGACCAGGCAAAGTGGCTCTTCGACAAACTGCTGGGGGAAAGGCCGCGGCGGAGCCTGCGCCGGCAACACAGCTGGTTGCTGGAGCAGGTTTCGTTCATCGCCGCCATCGAGCACTACACCGCCGTCTTGGGCGAGTGGATCCTGAATTCTCCGCAGCTCGATGCGGTTGGCGCCGACCCGGTGATGCTGGACATGCTCCGGTGGCATGGAGCAGAAGAAGTCGAGCACAAAGCCGTGGCCTTCGACACGATGAGGCATCTGCGCGCCGGGTACTGGCGCCAAGTGCGCACTCAGTTGGCCGTCTCGCCGGTGATGTTGCTGTTATGGATCCGCGGAGTGCGGTTCATGTACTCGGTGGATCCCTACCTGGCGCCGGAGACCAAGCCGCGCTGGCGGGATTATTTCCGCGCAGCACGTCGGGGCCTGGTCCCCGGGCCGCTGCGATTGGCGCGGGTTGTCGGCGACTACTACAAGCCGGGCTTTCACCCGTCGCAGCTGGGTGGGCTCGGATTGGCCGTCGATTACCTCGCAGTCTCACCAGCTGCCCGCGCGTCGCACTGACCTATGGATTGCGCTGTGCCGGAAAGCATTTGGACGAGTAGGCCCGCCGACCTGTATGGCCGCCGCGGGCGAGACCGCTTCGCCACCGCCTTGTGGGGTATCCGTGTGTTGTTCGGAGGCTTCGCCTCCGCCTCGCGGTGGAAGCCGTCGCGGGTGACGCCGGTGCGGCGGACGCACCGCGCCACGGTCATCGAACGCAACTTGGTGGCGCCGGACGTGGTGGCGCTGACGTTGGCCGATCCAGATGGCGGACTACTTCCTTCCTGGACGCCCGGTGGCCACATCGACGTGCAGCTGCCCTCCGGCCGGCGCCGGCAGTACTCACTGTGCGGTCCGCCCGGCCGGCGCACGCACTACCGCATCGCCGTCCGCCGTATCGCCGACGGCGGCGGCGGGTCGATAGAGATGCATGAGGCCTACCGCGCAGGGGACACGCTCATGTTCGAGGGGCCCCGCAACGCGTTCTATCTCGGAGCCGAGCAGGATGTGCTGTTCGTGATTGGCGGCATTGGGGTGACGCCGGTGCTGCCGATGATCCACATGGCTGCGCAGCGCGGAATCGATTGGCGAGCAATCTATGCCGGCCGCAGCCGCGAATACATGCCATTGCTCGACGAGGTGATTTCGGTAGCGCCCGACCGGGTCACGGTATGGGCCGACGACGAGCATGGCCGGTTCGCCGGCGTCGACGAGCTGCTGGTCGGTGCTGGGCCGGCGACTGCCGTTTATGTGTGTGGGCCGACGGCCATGCTGGAGGCGGTTCGGTTGGCCCGCGACGAGCACGCCGGCGCGCCGCTGCACTACGAGCGGTTCAGTCCGCCGCCGGTGATCGACGGCATTCCTTTCGAGCTGGAACTCGCGCGGTCGGGGCACGTTCTCAGGATTCCGCCGAACCGGTCGGCACTTGGCATAATGCTGGACCGGGATCCGACGACCGCCTACTCGTGCCAGCAGGGGTTCTGCGGGACGTGCAAGGTCAAAGTGCTTGCCGGGCAAGTCGATCGCCGTGGCCGCACCGTGGAGGGCGATGACGAGATGCTGGTCTGCGTATCGCGAGCGAAGAGCGGCCGGGTCGTCATCGACGCCTGAGCCGATAGCCGACATGCGGCACGTTCACACCGGGCAATGGCTTCCAGTCGAAGGTGCTGCCGTCAAGTTCGAAGTTCTTCTTCTCGTAGAACATGCGGGCTTTTTCGTTCTTATCTGCACACCACAAAATCACGTCATTTGACGGATGCTCGTATAGAGCCTTGTTGAGCAAGCGGCCACCGATCCCGTGTCGTTGGCTTTCCTCGGTTATGTACAGTGCGTCGATTTGTATGTCATTTGGTTTTGCCAGGTCTGGCCCGTACATTGTCATACCGAGTACTTGGCCTCGCCATTCGGCAATCCGCATCTTCCAGTCCTTGCGACTCAGGGTTTGCGGGTAGAACTCGGCGGCCCAGCGATTCGGCTGAGCGAGCATGTCGAGTAGATGCGTTGCGATTATCCCGGACCAGGACTGACGCCACACCGGATAGTGCATCGCCGCGACCCTGACGAAATCGGTCGGCTTGGCTTCGCGGATCCGGATGTCGCGGGACTTCACATGAGCAAGCCTAGATGCTAGGGGCCTGCGCGCTCCTCGTCGTCGAAGAGGCGTTCCGGGTGGTGGTAGTCGTTGGTGCGCGCCCCGCGGTCCAATTGCGGGGGCGGTATCCACTCGGTGCGGCCGTTGGGCAGTTTGCTTGTCTTCCAGCCCTTTCCGACCAGCTTGTGGTGGGGCTTGCACGCGAAGGTGAGCTTGTCGCCATCGGTCTGGCCGCCGTCGGCCCAATCGTCGACGTGGTGGGCTTCACACCAGTACCCGGGAACGTCGCAGCCCGGGTGGGTGCAGCCGCGATCTTTCGCATAGAGGACCACGCGCTGATCCGGTGAGGCCACACGGCGGGTACGGCCCAGATACAGTGGGCGGCTCGAATGCTCGTCGAATACGGCCAGGTAGTGGTATGAGTGGATGGCCATCCGGATCAAGTCGCGCATGGGCAGCGGCGTTCCGCCCCCCGTCACCGCTTGGCCCGCGCCCGAGGCTAGCTCTTGCAGCGTGGTCGACACGATGACCGTTACCGGCAATCCGTTGTGCATACCGAGCTTCGGATCGCCCAACTGGCCGCGCACCAATGCGTTGAGCGCATCGTGTTGGCGTTGGGCGGTGCTACGCCGGTCGCTGCGGGCGGCGTCCTCAGAGGGCTCGCCGTCAACACACGGGACTTCGTCGTCGGGGTTGCACATGCCGGGTGCCGCGAACCGTGCCAGCCAGGCGTCAATATTGGCGCGCAACTCCGGGGAGGCGACCAACTTTCCGATGCTCATTCCGTCGGCCCGCTGACCACACCATGTGAAGCCCCGCTGGCGCGCCCGGTCGGCGTCGGAGAACTTCCCATCGGGGTTGATCAACAGGGCGCACCGGTGCGCTGCCTTTTCCAGCTGGTCAGGACGTAAATTCGCCGCTTGCCGGGCCAGAAAGCGCTCGGCGTGTGCGACGGCATCCACGGGCGTTGCTTCCGGAAGGTCGCGGATGAACGTTTGAATCACGCGCAGATGCTGCCCATCGAGGACGCCGTCTCGCCACGCCCGGGCGGTAGCCGGCAATTCCGGCGGCAACTCCTGGCCGGTGAGCGTTAACCGTGGCGAGAGCTGTTCGACGTCACGCACCCGTCGACGGGCCTCGGCGTAGCTGATGCGGAGCCAGTCGGCGACGACCTTATAAGTCGGCCCGCCGATGTCGGCCGCATCCTCCTTCGCCAGACTGTGGATCACATCGTGGGTCACCGCCACCTGCCGGCGCCGAGCCGTCTCTAGCCGCTCCAACGTACGCAGGCGCGTAGCGGGGTCGAGGCGGTCGAAATCGAATTCGCCGATCGCGGCGACGGCCGCGTCGAGTGCATCCAATGAGCCAGCTATCGAACTCATGTTCGAATGATATTGCCGTGGGCAGACACCGACCACGACCAAGGCGGTTGCGGTGGATGAACGGCCAACTGTGGACAACTGCGACCCGGTCTAGGGTGAAGGCCATGCGGGTAGGCGTGCTGGGAGCCAAAGGCAAAGTCGGATCAACGATGGTGGCGGCGGTGCAGGCCGCCGAGGACCTGACCCTGTCCGCCGAGGTGGACGCCGGTGATCCGCTGAGCTTGCTCACCGATGGAAGCACGGAAGTTGTCATCGACTTCACCCACCCGGACGTGGTGATGGGCAATCTGGAGTTCTTGATAGAC
Source organism: Mycobacterium simulans (assembly GCF_900232995.1). Classification (GTDB taxonomy): domain Bacteria; phylum Actinomycetota; class Actinomycetes; order Mycobacteriales; family Mycobacteriaceae; genus Mycobacterium; species Mycobacterium simulans. The sequence goes on along the minus strand of NZ_OCVX01000005.1, from coordinate 183,723 downwards.
AACGGAATTCATGCCGTGGTCGGTACCACTGGCTTCACCGCCGAACGCATGAGCCAGGTGGAATCGTGGCTTGCTGCCAACCCAAAAACCTCAGTGCTGATCGCGCCCAACTTTGCCATCGGCGCGGTGCTGTCCATGCATTTCGCCAAGCAGGCCGCTCCGTTCTTCGACTCGGCAGAGGTCATCGAGCTACATCACCCGCACAAGGCGGACGCCCCCTCGGGCACGGCCGCGCGCACCGCAAGACTGATCGCCGAGGCTCGAAAAGAGTTGCCGCCCAATCCCGATGCCACCAGCACCAGCCTGCCTGGGGCCCGCGGCGCCGACGTCGACGGCATCCCGGTGCACGCCGTGCGGCTGGCCGGGCTGGTCGCGCACCAGGAGGTGCTCTTCGGGACCGAGGGGGAGACGCTGACCATCCGCCACGACAGCCTGGACCGAACCTCCTTTGTGCCCGGTGTGCTGTTGGCCGTACGCCGCATCCGCGAACGGCCCGGCCTGACCGTCGGTCTAGAGGCATTGCTCAACTTGCAATGACGACTACCGTGCGCATCCAGTTGGTTATCGCGTTCATGTGCGTCGCGATGCTGGCGTACTTTGTGATGCTCGGTCGCCTCGCCGTCGCGATGATCGGTTCGGGCCGGGTCGCCGCCGTCGGGCTGGGGTTGGCGCTGCTGATCATGCCCTTCATCGGGTTGTGGGCCATGGTCGCGACTCTGCGCGCCGGATTCGCGCACCAGAGGCTGGCGCGTCTCATCGCCGAAGACGGGATGGAACTCGATACCAGCGCGCTACCGCGACGGCCATCGGGGCGCATTCAGCGCGACGCGGCCGACTCGCTGTTCGACACCGTGCGTACCGAGCTGGAAGGCGACCCCGCCAACTGGCGTCGCTGGTATCGGTTGGCGCGGGCATACGACTATGCGGGGGATCGGCGCCGTGCCCGGGAAGCCATGAAGACCGCCCTCGAGTTGCACGCCAATGAGTAAGACGCTGCTCCTCGTCCACCACACTCCGTCGCCGCACTGCCAGGAGATGTTCGAGGCGGTCGTGGCGGGGGCGACCGACCCCGAGATCGAGGGCGTGGAGGTCGTTCGGCGACCGGCGCTGACGGTCTCGCCGGTCGAGATGCTGGAGGCCGACGGCTATGTGTTGGGCACCCCGGCGAACCTCGGGTATATCAGCGGTGCCATGAAGCATGCGTTCGACTGCGCTTATTACCAGTTGCTCGACTCGACCCGTGGCCGACCGTTCGGCGTCTACCTCCACGGCAATGAGGGCACGGAGGGAGCCGAGCATGCCATCGACGGCATCACCGCCGGCCTCGGCTGGGTGAGGGCTGCGGAGACGGTGGTCGTAATGGGCAAGCCGACCAAGGCCGACGTTGAGGCGTGCTGGAACCTCGGTGCGACGGTCGCCGCTCAGCTAATGGAGGGGTGATCGCTGGGGTGAGGTAGCGAAGCTGCACCACACCGCTTTACACGGGACGCTGCGGAGTTAGTGATGTCGAGAAATTTATGAAGACTAAATGAATCACCACGTCGACACCGTCTAATCCTGGACCACGTCACGGTCCGCCCCTACCGTCTGTGGGTGCACGGCAACAACGACACGGTCGGCGCCACGGTTTCCAAGCTGGCGACGGGGTTGTCGCTGAGTCAGGCTGCTCACGTGCTCGAGGTCATCGGCGCCATCGACACCGCGGCGCGCGATTGCGTCCAGGAGCTTGGGCGCCCTGCTGGCACCGCCCCTGATGGAATAATGGGCGCCTCAGACGGAGAACCGGCGGCCAATACCCTCGACTAGAAACGGAATGCCCAGGTGGACTTTGGGGCTTTGCCTCCGGAGATCAACTCCGCGCTAATGTACGCCGGCGCGGGCGCGGCACCGCTGCTGGCGGCCGCGGCCGCGTGGAATGGGCTAGCCGTCGAGTTGAGCACTGCTGCGGCCTCCTTCGAGTCGGTCGTCACGCGACTGAGCACTGAGCAGTGGATGGGTCCGGCGTCGCTGTCCATGGTGGCGGCGGCTCAGCCGTTCGTGGCTTGGTTGACCGACACCGCCGAATCCTCGGCGCTCGCGGCGGCACAGGCGATGGCGTCTGCGGCCGCCTTTGAGACGGCATTCGCGATGACGGTGCCACCGGCCGAGGTTGCTGCCAACAGAGCCCAGCTGGCCGCACTGATTGAGACCAACATCCTTGGGCAAAACGCGGAGGCCATCGCGGCTACCGAGGCAAGTTACGGCGAAATGTGGGCCCAAGATGCTTCGGCCATGTACGGCTATGCCGCCTCCTCGGCGATAGCCGGACGACTGGACCCACTGACCAAGCCGTCGCACATCACCAATCCGGCCGGGATCGCCAACCAAGCCGCCGCTGTTGGCCAGGCAGCCGCAACCGGTTCCGCGCAGCAGGTGGCTCTTAGCAACCTGATCAGCAACGTCCCCGATGCCGTCGTGAGCTTGGCCTCCCCAGTCGCGGCGACGACCGACGCGGCGGGCCTGGACGCTGTCGTCCAGGCCGATTTTTCCAAGTCCGTAGAATACGCGTGGCACGGTCTCTCGGGCGGCATCGCGGATTTTTCCATGGCCAGCGTTTCAAATAGTGTCTTCATTGACTCTGCCGATACCGCAGGCACCATTAGCCAGGCCGTTGCTCGTGCCGCGCCGGCGGCCGGAACGGGACACCCGATTACACCGAGGGTCATCGCTAGACCAGCTTTGTCGGCCGGTTTGGGCGATGCGTCCGCGGTCGGTCGCCTGTCGGTCCCGGCAAGCTGGTCAACCGCTGCACCGGCCGCGACTAGCGGCACGGCCTTGGATGGCACAGGCTGGGCAGTTCCCGAGGACGACGGACCGATGGCAGCGATGCCGCCTGCGCCTGGAGCGGCAGTAGCAGCCGACGGCCGTGTCGGCGCAGGGCCGCGGTACGGAGTCAAGCCGACGGTCATGCCCAAGCGAGGCCTTTTCTGATCGGGGGCACTACGACACGTCGCCGGCTGTGAGGCGGCAGGCCGTAATCTATCCCTACGCGGCTGATGGAGTGACGAAAAGTGCCTCAGATAACCGAAATTCCGCGCAGTCACAACCCGTTCGCGCTCACGGGTGTCTCCCGCGATAACAGCGGTGTGCCGCACTACGACAAGCTGCCGGCCACCCTGCTGGACATGCTCGCCGAGCAGGTCGAACGGCGCCCGGACGACGAGGCCGTCGCCGAGCTCGGCGGCGACCGATTGACCTACCGCCAGCTGTGGGACCGGGCATCGCGGGTCGCTGGCGGGCTGCACGCGGGCGGCTTCAAACCGGGCGAGCGTGTCGCCGTGCGGTACCCCGCGGGCGTCAACTGGGTGCTGGCGTTCTGGGGCACGCTCATGGCGGGTGGCATCGCGGTACCGATCAATACACGCTCGACGCAAACCGAGGTCGACTTCGTATTGTCCGACGCGGGGACGCGGATCGACCTGGCACCCGACACCGCGTTGCCCGACGCCGAACCGTACGTGACCGAGCAACTCGACCGTCAAGACACGGCGGCGCTGTTCTACACCTCTGGGACAACCGGCCACCCCAAAGGTGTGCCTACACCCATGAGGCATTCCTGACCAACACCGAGAACGGGCTCCGATGTCTAGGACTGCCAACCAATCTCGGTGCGGCGATGCGCACCCTCATCTCGGTGCCGCTGTTCCACGTGACCGGTTGCAACTCACAGCTGCTGTTGGCCGCTCGCGTCGGGGGAACGGCGGTGATCATGCCCGCGCTCAACCTTGACCAATTGATCGCCACGCTGCCCACCGAACGGATCTCGTTGATGGTGACCGTTCCGGCAGTTTATTCATTATTGCTGCGGCACAAGGATTTTGACACCGTTGATGTGTCTAGCGTGCGCTGGGTGGGCTATGGCGGCGCGCCGATCGCCCCATCGTTGGTGCGCAGGGTGCAGGGCGCGTTCCCGCAAGCCACGGTGTTCAACGGGTACGGCATGACCGAGACGGCGTCGCTGATGACAGTGCTGCCCGACGCAGATGCCGTCGAGCACGCCGACTCCGTCGGCTATCCCGTCCCCTCGGTAGATATCGGAGTCGTTCCCTTTGGCGACGACGAGCCAGGGGTCGGTGAGTTGGTGGTGCGTGGGGCTAATGTCACGGCCGGCTATTGGAATCGGCCGGAGGCCAACAAGGCCACGATCGTGGACGGCTGGTTGCACACCGGCGACGTTGTCCGCGTCGACCACGCCGGCCGGGTGCACATCATCGACCGGCTCAAGGACATCATCAATCGGGGCGGCGAGAACGTGTCCAGTGTCGAAGTCGAAGCCGTGCTGCTGGCCGCCCCCAACGTCGCCGACGCCTGTGTGCTGGCGGTGCCTGACGACCTCATGGGGGAGAAGGTCGGTGCTGTGCTGTTCGGCGGTGCAGAAGACATCGACGTGCCGGCGGTGCTCGAACATTGCCGCGGCCAGCTCGCGGACTTCAAGGTTCCGCAATACGTCACGGTGGTGACCAGTGCACTGCCGCGCAACGCCGGCGGCAAACTCCTCAAGGGCGCGCTCCGCGAACAAATCCACTGGGGCCCGCCACTGCGCTGAGAAGATTGCGGCCCATTTCTCTACGGCAGATAGCGCAAAATGACACGCTCAACATGCCGGCGTTAAGACTGCCGGCACCAGCGTAAACATGCCGTAAAAACTCATAATTTGCGGCTTCCGACTAGGAGCGCGGGGGTGGGGATCGCTAGCCTTATCTCAACGCACAGGTTCTGTCCAGCTAACATGCAGAAATCAGACAGCAAATACACAGGAAACTGAGGAGCAACACATGTCATTCCTGACCACACAGCCGGAGGAGTTAACCGCTGCGGCGGCCAAACTGGAGACGGCGGGTGCAGCAATGGCCGCCCAGAACACGGCTGCAGCACCGCCCATTACCACGGGCGTCATACCCGCGGCGGCCGATGAGATATCGGCGCTGCAGGCGTCATTGTTCACCGCTTACGGCACGCTCTATCAGCAGGTCAACGTCGAAGCGCAAGCCATGTACGACATGTTTGTGAACACCCTCGAAACCAGCGCCAAAACGTATGCCGAGACCGAGGCCGCCAATTCGTCCGCGGCCGCATCGCCCTTGTCGGGCATCTCGAACATTCTCAATGCGGCGCCAAATCCGGTGCCACCTTGGGTGTCAGACATTGCCAACATACTGAACATCGGGGTGGGCAACTGGGCTTCCGCTGCATCGGATCTGATCGGGTTGGCGAGCGGTGCTCTTCTTCCGGCCGTCGAGCAGACCGAAATCGCCGACGCTGCCGCCGACGCTGCCGCCGGGGGCTTGGCGGCCGCGGGCCTGGAACCCGCTGCCGCGGCGGCGGCGGGTTTGGGTGCGGCGCCGCTCGCGGCCGGCGTTGGAGCGGCGTCCTCGATCGGCGCTGTCGCGGTGCCGCCAAGCTGGGCTGGGACGGCCACCCTGGTGTCGAGCACCACTTCCTTGCAGGGTGCCGGCTGGACCGCCGCCGCGCCGCAAACCGCGCCGGTCACCGCCATACCCGGGATGCCGGGGGTGGGTGCGGCCACCCGCAGTAGCGCCGGCTTCGGTGCTCCGCGTTACGGCGTCAAACCCATCGTCATGTCAAAGCCGGCTGTCGCGTAGTTCTAAAGGAACGGGATAACAATGGATTTCGGCGCTTTACCCCCTGAGATCAACTCCGCACGCATGTACGCGGGTGCGGGTTCGGCACCAATGATGGCCGCCGCGGCAGCGTGGCATAGCCTGGCCGTCGAATTAAGCACGACAGCCACCACCGTGGAGTCGGTAATCACGCAGCTGACCACCGAGCAGTGGCTAGGCCCCGCCTCGCTGTCGATGGCGGCGGCAGCCCAGCCCTATCTCGCCTGGTTGACCTACACCGCTGAGTGCGCGCAGCATGCGGGCTCGCAGGCAACGGCCTCGGCGGCCGCCTTTGAGACGGCGTTTGCGATGACGGTGCCCCCGGCGGAGGTCGCGGCCAATCGAGCTCTATTGGCCGCATTGGTAGCGACGAATGTCCTGGGTGTAAACACGCCGGCGATCATGGCGACCGAGGCCCAATACACGGAAATGTGGGCCCAAGACGCTCTGGCCATGTACGGTTACGCGGCTTCGTCGGCGGCCGCCGGGACGCTGAACCCGTTGACCACGCCGTCGCAAATCGCCAACCCGGCAGGGCTGGCCGCCCAGGCCGCCGCGGTCGGCCAAGCCGCCGCGTCCAGCACCGTCGCACAAGTGGGCCTGGGAGATCTGATCACCAACTTGCCCAATGCGGTGATGGCATTCGCCTCCCCCCTTACCTCGGCCGCGGACGTGGGGGGCCTGGGTGGAATTATCCAGGACATCACAGAGCTGTTGGGCATCCCGTTTGTGCAGAACGCCATCAACGGCGTGGTCAACACCGCGGCCTGGTTTGTCATGGCCGGCATCACCAGCTCGGTGTTCCTTGGTCACACCGTCGGGGCGCTAGGCCCGGCGGCTGAAGCCGCCGTGGGTGCCGTTCCGGCCGCGGCTGGAGCAGCCGGTTTGGCGCATGCGGTGGCACCGGCCGGGGGAGCGTTGGCTGCGGGTATGGGGGAGGCGGCCTCGGTAGGCGGCTTGTCCGTGCCGGCGAGTTGGTCTACCGCCGCTCCGGCGATGACTACTGGCGCCTCGGTGGCCGACGGCAGTGGCTGGGCGGTCCCCGAGGAAGCCGGGGCAATCGCGGGAATGCCCGGGATGCCGGGGATCGCCTCGGCGGCCAAGGGCGCCGGCGCCTATGCCGGGCCGCGCTACGGGTTCAAGCCGGTTGTCATGCCCAAACAGGTGGTGGTCTGACCAAGGTGTCCATATGGCCCTTCCGGTCGCCGACCGAGGTGCGATCGCTCTTCGAATCATCCGCACGGCAACCGAATTGGACAATCTTCGGCAGAGCGCGCCGGCGATCGCGGTTGTCGCGCCCGGCGATGAGGAGAAGAGCTATGCCGGATTAGCCGTGGCCGCCGCCGCAGCCAACGCCCGGGATACAGCCCGCGCCTCCTGGCTCACCGTTCGGGCCCCAGAACTGTCCGCCGCTGCCGCAGCCGACGCCGGGGATGCAACCTTGCCCGCCCGGACCGCCGTTAGGGCCGCCGTTGACGCCGCCGGAGCCGCAGTTGCCGTTGGCGTCGCAGCCGCCTCCGCCAGGTTCATTTGCGGGGAAGAAGTGCGTAATCGTGGTGGTGTTAGTTCCCGGGCCAGCCGCAATGACATCAGCTGCGGCTGTGGGTGCCGCAGCGATCGCTGTAGCGATAGCCCCGGCCACCACTAATGGTTTCATGAGGTTTAATTTCGCTAACATTCTTTTCGCATACCACGTCTAAACATGTGCCAAACATGGCACAGGAATCGGGCGCTATGACCTCACTGGATCTGACGGGGCGCGCCGCGATAATCACCGGCGCTTCAAGGGGAATCGGGTTGGCGATTGGCCAACGCCTGGCCGATGCGGGTGCGAACGTCGTGCTGACCGCCCGTAAGCAGGAGGCGGCCGATGCGGCCGCGGCGCAGGTAGGGGGCCGGGCCGTGGGCGTGGGCGCACACGCGGTCGACGAGGACGCCGCGCGGCGCTGCGTTGATCTCGCGCTCGAGCGGTTTGGCAGGGTGGACATTCTGGTCAACAACGCGGGCACTAACCCGGCGTATGGGCCGCTGATCGACCAGGACCACGCCCGTTTCGCCAAGATCTTCGACGTCAACCTCTGGGCCCCGTTGCTGTGGACGTCGTTAGTCGTCAAGTCATGGATGGGTGAGCACGGCGGTGCGATCGTCAACACCGCCTCCGTCGGCGGCATGCACCAATCACCTGCCATGGGCATGTACAACGCCACAAAGGCGGCTCTGATCCACGTCACCAAGCAACTCGCGCTGGAACTCTCACCGCGCATCCGGGTGAATGCGGTCTGCCCCGGCGTGGTGCGAACCAGGCTCGCCGAGGCGCTGTGGAAGGACCACGAGGATCCGTTAGGGAAGTCGATAGCCCTCGGAAGGATCGGTGAGCCGGCCGATGTGGCGGGCGCGGGCGCCTTTCTGGTTTTGGGTGCGGCGGGCTGGGTTACCGGGGGGACGATGGGCATCGACGGGGGCCTGTTGCTTGGCCCCGCGCAGGGCTTCCAGACCCGATGAGTACCGAAGCGGACCTGCAGACCAGGGTGCGGATGCTGCTCGAAGAGCACGATCCGGCCACCACCGACCCGAAGGACTTCCTGGGCGCGCGGTTCGACGCGGGCCTTGCCTGGGTGCACTTTCCGCGGGGTAACGGCGGGCTCGAGCTGCCGCACACCTACCAGGCGCAGGTCGATGCCCAGCTGGCTGCAGCGGGCGCGCCCCCGGCGGGCGGCGGCAGAAACATCATCGGAATCGGCATGGCGGCGCCGACGATCGCCGCGTTCGGAACCGACGAGCAGAAGCGAAAGTTCCTGCGCCCGTTGTTTACTGGCGAGCATCTGTACTGCCAGTTGTTCAGTGAACCGGGCGCGGGGTCCGACCTGGCCGCCGCGGCGACCCGGGCCGTTCGCGACGGTGACGACTGGATTGTCAACGGCCAGAAGGTGTGGACCTCGATGGCGCAGCACGCGCAAATGGCGATCCTCGTCGCGCGCACCGACCCCGACGTCCCAAAACACGCTGGCCTGACGTACTTCCTGTGTGACATGAGGCAGCCGGGTATCGACATCCGGCCGCTGCGCCAGATCACCGGCGAGGCGGAGTTCAACGAGGTGTTCCTAACCGATGTCCGGATCCCCGACGCCAACCGGCTCGGCGGCGAGGGCGGCGGTTGGCGGGTTGCGACCACCACGCTCAACAACGAGCGTGTCGCCATCGGCGCGCGAACCGGATTCCCCCGCGAGGCCGGCCATATCGGCAGGGTCACCGAAGCCTGGCGCGCCGATCCGGCGCTGCGCAATCCGGCGATGCACGACGAGATGATGCGGCTGTGGGTCGAGGCTGAAGTGCTGCGGCTCAGCGGTGAGCGATTGCGGCAGCGGGCCGCCAGCGGTCAGCCCGGACCCGAAGGCGCGGGTATGAAGGTGGCCTTTGCCCATCTGGCACAACAGGTTTCGGGGTTCGAGCTCGAATTGCACCCCGAAACCGGTTTGCACTATGACGACTGGACCCTGCGCCGACCCGAAACCGTCGACCTGATAGGTCGCGAGCCGGGCTATCGCTACCTGCGCGCCCGCGGCAACTCGATCGAGGGTGGTACCTCGGAGATCCTTCGTAACACCATCTCCGAGCGGATCTTGGGTTTGCCCGGCGAACACCGCGTCGACAAGATCGTGGCCTGGAAAGACTTGCCGCGGTGAGCGTCGCAAACCTGCTGTACTCCGACACCGAGGAGGCGTTGCGAGAAAGTCTTCGGCATTTGTTCACCGACCGGTGTCCCCAGGAATCGATTGCGAAGGCGTATGACTCAGCACCGCAAGACTTTTCAGGTGTATGGCGCACACTTGCCGCCGAGCTGGGGGTAGCAGGGCTCTTGGTTCCGGAGTCGCTCGGCGGGGCCGGCGCTACTGCCCGGGAGGCGGCCGTCGTCATGGAGGAGATCGGTCGAGCCGTCGCGCCGGTGCCATACCTGTCTAGCGCCGTGCTCGCCACGGTTGCGCTGCTGCGTGCCGGCGAAACGGAAACCCTGCCGGCGTTGGCCGCCGGTGCGGCTACCGCGGCGCTGGTTTTGCCGCTCTCCACGGCACCAGGTGATGCGGTATTCGGGGTAGCCAATGGCGCGGACGGTCTGACCGGGGTGGTCACTAGTGTCGCTGGGGCCGCCGAGGCCGACGTGTTGGTGGTGCCGGTTGCGGGCGCGGATGGGCTTGAGCTGCATACGATTCCGCGCGACGCGGCCGGTGTCCATGTGTCGCCATTGTTGGCACTTGATATGACGAGGCCCCTTGCCGACGTGCGATTCTCGGGCGTGGCGTCGACGCGCGTCGGCGCGGGTGACGCGGCGGTGGCGGATGCGCTACAGATCGGCGCGGCGCTGCTGGCCTCCGAGCAACTCGGACTGGCGCAGTGGTGTTTCGACACCACGCTGGATTACGCCAAGCAGCGCAAGCAGGTTGGCCGTGCCATTGGTTCGTATCAGGCGATCAAGCACCGGCTCGCCGATCTGTGGATTGAAGTCAATTCGGCGACTGCCGCCGCGCGGTATGCCGCCGACACCTGTGCCCGCAGCGATGCGGACGCGGCGGTGGCCGCGGCCATCGCCCAGGCGTACTGCAGCGGTGTGGCCGTGCACGCTGCGGAGGAATGCGTACAACTGCATGGGGGCATCGGGATGACCTGGGAGTATCCCGCGCACCTGTACCTGAAGCGGGCCAAGAGTGACCAGTTGGCCCTCGGTACCGCCTACCGGCACCGGAGCCGGTTAGCCCAGCTGGTCGACCTGCCGGTCTCCTAGTGGCGAGCAGACACAGAATCGCACGACTCGCCGCGATCTAGTGCGATTCTGTGTCTGCTCGCGGGGGGCTAGGCGAGCGCCGCGTTGAAAGTTTCCGTAAGCGCGGCCCAATGCCGCTTATCGGCTGCTTCGTCGTATGGCGGGTTGTCGGGGACCGCGAACCCGTGGGCCGCCTGGTACCACTCGATGCGGTGGTCGACGCCCGCCGCGGTCAGGGCCTTTTCCAGCTGCTCGGCGTGGTCGGCGGTGAACGACGGGTCGTTCTCGGCACCGCCGATGTACACCTTGGCGCTGATCCGGTCGGCCAGCAGGTGCGGGCTGTCCGGGTTGTCGGTCACCAGGCCGCCGCCGTGGAAGGACGCCGCTGCGGCGACCCGATCCGGAAGGCGGCCGGCCATCAGGACCGATATCCGTCCACCCATGCAATAGCCGCATACGCCGAAGCGTTCGCCGCTGACCTCGGGGCGGCTGGCCAGGTAGTCGAACAATGCAGCGGCGTCGCGGGTGATCCGGTCCGGCGTGACGGTGCCAATCATGAACATGATCCGCGCGCGTTCGTTCGCGTCGCCGAACGCGGTCGCCATGTCGAACGGTGTCCAGTCACCTTCGCGGTAGTACACGTCGGGAAGCAGCACCGTGTAGCCGAACCCGGCGAGCTTGGCCGCCATCTGGTCGAAGGTGTCGCGGACACCACCGGCGTCGGGGAACATGATCACACCGGGCCACGGCCCGGTGCCGTCAGGGGTGAATAGCCGGACGTTGCAGGTGCCGTCGGCGGTGGTGACGTGATCGGTGATTTTCGGCATGGCACCGTTCTACTCCTGCGATCGCCGCGGAATTTTATCGGCGCCGACCCGCCGCGCCCGGCTTCGCCGCGCTCGCGATCGCCGCGGAATTTATCGGCGCCGACCCGCCGCGCCCGGCTTCGCCGCGCTCGCGATCGCCGCGGAATTTATCGGCGCCGACCCGCCGCGCCCGGCTTCGCCGCGCTCGCGATCGCCGCGGAACTTATCGGCGCCGACCCGCCGCGCCCGGCTTCGCCGCGCTCGCGATCGCCGCTAAGCTGGCCGCGTGCCGATCGCCACTCCCTATGAGGATCTGCTGCGTCTGGTACTCAACACGGGCGCGGTGAAATCCGACCGCACTGGCACCGGAACCCGCAGCCTGTTCGGCCGGCAACTGCGTTACGACTTGTCCGCCGGCTTCCCTCTGCTCACCACCAAAAAAGTGCATTTCAAGTCGGTGGTCTACGAGTTGCTGTGGTTCCTGCGCGGCGACTCCAACGTCGGCTGGCTACACGAACATGGAGTCACCATCTGGGACGAATGGGCCAGCGACACAGGCGATCTCGGCCCAATCTATGGCGTGCAATGGCGGTCCTGGCCGACCCCGTCGGGTGAGCATATCGACCAGATCAGCGCGGCGCTCGATTTGCTGCGCACCGAGCCCGATTCCCGGCGGATCATCGTGTCGGCTTGGAACGTCGGAGAGATCCCGCAGATGGCGCTGCCGCCGTGTCACGCCTTCTTCCAGTTCTATGTCGCCGCCGGTCGGCTCAGCTGCCAGCTCTACCAGCGCAGCGCCGACCTGTTTCTCGGCGTGCCGTTCAATATCGCCAGCTATGCGTTGCTCACGCACATGATGGCCGCACAGTCCGGCCTGGACGTCGGCGAATTCATTTGGACTGGCGGCGACTGTCACATCTACGACAACCACGTCGATCAGGTTCGGCTGCAGCTCACGCGCGAACCGAGGCCGTATCCGGAACTCGTTCTGGCCCCTAGGGATTCGATCTTCGACTACACGTACGACGACATCGTCGTCAACAACTACCACCCGCATCCGGCGATCAAAGCGCCCGTAGCCGTATGACGACCTTGGGCCTGATCTGGGCTCAGTCGACGTCCGGTGTCATTGGCCGCGCGGGCGGTATCCCGTGGCAGCTGCCCGAGGATTTGGCGCACTTCAGACAGGTCACTATGGGCCACACGGTGGTGATGGGCCGACTGACCTGGGAATCTTTGCCGGCGAGGTTTCGGCCGCTGCCCGGCCGCCGAAATGTCGTACTGACCCGTCAGACTGACTTCATGGCTGACGGAGCAGAGGTAGTCGGTTCACTCGAAGATGCCCTGACCGAGCCCGAGACGTGGGTCGTTGGCGGGGCGCAGATCTATCGGCTGGCACTGCCGCAAGCCACCCGATGTGAAGTCACGGAGATCGACATCGACCTTCCGCAGGTTGACGACGACGCCCTCGCGCCCGTGCTCGACGAGACCTGGCGGCGCGAGACGGGGGAGTGGCTCGTCGCCCGCTCCGGGCTGCGGTACCGGTTTCACAGCTATCGGCGGCGATGAGCACCTTGACCGCCGCGCAGGCCCGTCGGGTGGCGATCGCGGCACAAGGTTTCGCCGAGCCCAAACCGGCCGGCACGATCACCCGTGCCCATCTCAAGCGGCTGATCTCGCGCATCCAGGTGCTGCAGCTGGATTCGGTGTCGGTGGCGGTGCGTGCCCACTATGCGCCGGTGTTCAGCCGGCTCGGGCCATATGACCGCGACGTGCTGGACCGGGCCGCGTGGGGCTCGTCAAGGACGCGGCTGTTGGTCGAGTACTGGGCGCACGAGGCCGCGTTGATGGCCGTGGACGACTGGCCACTTCTGCGCTGGCGGATGCGCCAGTACCGGCACGGCCGCTGGGGCACCCAGATCGTCAAGGCCAACCCGCAGCTGGCCGACGATATCGTCGCCGCCGTCACCGAACTCGGGGCCAGTACCGCCGGGCAGATCGAGGCCCATCTGGAGGCCGAGCCCCGTGGCGCTAAGGGTCCCTGGTGGGGGCGCAGTGACACCAAGTGGGTCGCCGAGGCGTTGTTCGCATCCGGGGTGCTCACCACCGCCACCCGGGTCGGCTTCGCACGCCACTACGACCTGGTGGAAAGGGTGCTGCCGCCAGCCGTGCTGGCCCGGCAGGTCGACGACGACGAAGCCGTCCGCGAGCTCACACTGCGGGCGGCCACCGCGCTGGGTGTGGGCACCGAGGCCGACATCCGCGACTACTTTCGGTTGTCGGCCCAGCAGATCAAACCGGCTATCGCCGACCTCGTTGCCGCGGGTGAGATTGAGAAGGTGAGCGTCGAGGGCTGGTCGGCCCCGGCCTATCTGCGGGCAGGCCGGACGGTGCCACGGCTGGATCGCGGCACCGCGTTGTTGTGTCCGTTTGACCCGTTGATCTTCTTCCGGCCCCGGGTAGAGCGGCTGTTCGGCTTTCACTACCGCATCGAGATCTACACCCCCGCAAAAAAGCGACAGTACGGCTATTACGTGTGGCCGCTGCTGCTGGACGGACAGCTGGTGGCGAGGGTGGATCTCAAGGCCGACCGTGCCGCGAACACGCTGCACGTGGTGGGCGCGTTCGGCGAGTCCGATGCACCGGGTGCCCGGGTCGCCGACGCTCTTACAGCAGAGCTGGAGTCGATGGCGTCATGGTTGGGGCTGGGCGGGATCACCGTGTCCAGCCGAGGTGATCTGGCCGTGGAGTTGCGAACGGCCACCAAGCGGGCCGGCTGATGGCCAGCGCGGTGAAAGTGCGTTTGGGTGACCACGTCGACTTTTCCTGTGGAAGCACTCCGCGAGTGCGAGGGCCCCACGGTCGCTATCCCATCTATGGCGCCAACGGGGCAATCGGGTATGCGGCCGAACGCAATGCGCAGGGCCCGTTGATAGTCGTGGGTCGGGTTGGTTCGTATTGCGGTAGCGTGCGCTATTGCGATTCGGATGCGTGGGTCACCGACAATGCGCTGGTTTGCCGGGCCAAATACCCCGAGGAAACACGATATTGGTATTACGCGCTGCAGAGCTGCGGACTTAATCGATATCGCGCCGGGTCGGGACAGCCTCTGCTGAGTCAGAGCATCCTTCGAAATGTTGTGGTCCTGGCTGCCGCCGCACCTGACCGCCGTCGAATTGGCGCAATTCTCGGTGCTTTAGACGACAAGATAGCGACTAACGACCGCGTTATCGCGGCCGCCGAGAAGCTGATGGTTGCGATAGTCGAGCAAGTCAGTGACTATGCGACCTTGTCGAGCTTGGCGAGGAGGTCAACCGCATATCTTTCTCCGCCGAAATTCGACGGCAGAGTCGCTCACTACAGCTTTCCGGCGTTCGATGACGGCACCCAGCCAAGCCATGTTGACGGTCGAACAATCAAGAGCGCCAAGTTCCTTTTGTCGGAGCCGTGTGTACTATTCCCGAAGTTGAATCCGAGAATCCCACGAGTCTGGAATATTACGTGCCTGCCGTCGGAAATGGCCTTGGCCAGTACGGAATTCGTAGTACTGAGGCCACTTGGCGTTGATACTTCCGCTTTGTGGTCAGCGCTACGACAACCCGATGTCTTGGCAACTATCCATCAGCGGGTTGCTGGCGTGACAGGAAGCCGCCAACGAATCCAACCCCACGAACTCCTGCAGACCCGAGTGCGAGATGTGCGGCGGTTGGCTACCGGGCCGGCGCGCGCAATCGCGAGCCTAGGTGCGTTGTGTCATGGGCGACGAACCGAATCCGCACAGTTGTCGGCGCGTCGCGATGCACTTCTTCCGCTGTTGATGTACGGGCATGTCCACGCGGCAGATGATCTACCCGAAAAACGAGACCCCTCTACCATGAGCCTCAATATCAAGAGCGAACGCACAGTCGCGCTGATCGTGCGCCGAGGCTAGGCGCGCTGCGGCGGAAGTGACTCTGCGAGAACTCCACAGGCTTCTCGCCGACGACGACAAGCACGCGATTCTGCAGAACGAAGTCTACGTCTACAAGACAACGTTTTGCCGCGGTGATCGTCGCCACGTCGGCTATCGTCGGCCGGCTGGTGGATCGTTTGCTGGACGATTACGGAATCCAGATCGAAGTCTTCGACGCCGACCGGTCCGCGTTGTTTTCAGCCAGGCCGATATTCGAGCTGCGCGCACGTGGATCGCTCGTCAGCGCCTATGCGACTGCGTTGGGCACTGGACCTTCAGTCGAACCGGGCTCCGTGTCAGGGTTCGCGTCGGTCAAGGCGGCCAGTGCGTCGTTGAGCAACCGCTGGATTCCGGAATTGATTCCGGTGCAGGAATTTTCGACCTTCATGGCGCTCTTCTGAATCGACCCGGCGGTCTTCTTCACCTCGTCCAAGCGAGTGAGCTGCGCGATGGCCTCGGTGATTTTCTCCTCCGCCGTAGCGATCTGGTGCGCACCTTTTCGTGTCGCCGCCGCGAGCGCGACCGTCCGCAGAAGCATGACGACGGTGCGCACCAGCTCGGGATCATCTGACCCGGGGTCGAACGCGAGCACGATGCGTCGAGCGCCGAGCGTGCGGATGGACTGGCCGCCGTTCTGCTCGCTCGTCCGTACGACGCCGAGCGCAGCCACGGCAAGGCGGTTGCGCTCGGCTTCGTCGAAGTACTCGGCCCAGCCGGCGCGCGCCGAGTCAGTCATCTCGATCACCACGCGGGCGGCGTCGCCGTCCACATGCAAGACGCCGTCGCCCTTCTTCGACCGGGCCACCGATCCGACGATCGCGCGGGTATCGGTGTACTCGTCGCCGAGGCCGACGGCAATCGCCGAGAGCACGGTGTTGATCTGGTTCTCGAAGGTGTCGCCTTTGATCGGCGTGACTTTGGCGAGGCTGGCTTTGGCGTCCTGAACCTTCAGGGTGGTCAGCAGCTCGTCGACCTTCTTGACTACGTCGGCGTGGTTTTTGTCGATCAGCTCGGTCAGCTTCTCTTGCCGTGCCCCGAGATCCGCAGCATGTTTCGCCATCGGTGAGGTGGGGTCAGTGGGGTCGAATTGCTTGGCTGCCTTGGTCAACAGATCGCTGGTTCCGGCCTTCACCTTGGCGTCGAGGTCGGTGGCGAACTTGTCGAGCACGGGCTGCAGGCGGTCCAGCAGCTCCGGGCGTTCGCCGCCGAACATGCGGCGCACCTCGGCGTTGAGGTCATTCTTGGCCGCCGCGACCGATTCGGTGAATTCCTTTCGGCTGGTGGCATCGGCCTCGGTGATTGCCTTCCTGGCCTCGTTGGCGGCTTTTGCCATGATTTCGGATGCCGACTTAACCGCACGTTCGGTGACCTCGGCTGCCTTGGCAGTCGAATCCGCCGCCTTCTCGCCGACGTCCTTCAGCATCTGCTCCACCATTCGTGATTCCTGGGCCTGGCCAGTCACAGACAGCGCATGCGCGCCGATCTTGACCGCTTCGGCGACGAACTCCGAAAGATCGGCAGCCTTGAGCGTGTCGGGATCCTCGACGATCGGGCCTCGCGCACCGGTTGTCCAGCGTTGCGCCTCACGCGCAACGTCCTTGTCCCGCACGGTAAGTCCTTCGATCACGACCGCGGTCGTCGTCTCGTCGAAATATGCCTGTCGCTGCGGGTGGTTCACGGCTACTCCTCGATTTCTCGCCACCGCCGAGTGCGGTATTGCGCCGCAGACAGGATCCGCAGGTCTGTAGATCGAATGCAACTGGAATACTGATAAGCCGGCTTATCAGAGATGTCATTGAATGATGACCGAGAAGGGTCTACATTCGATCCGATGCCGAGAGGAGCGCCGCGCCCGTGAACACGCTGACGTTGCAGGACGTCGCCGACCTTGCAAAGGTACGCCGGCCTGTGGTCAGCATGTGGCGAAAGAGGCCAATCGTTCGCGGCGTGTCGATTCCGTTCCCGGAACCAGTGGAGGTCATCGACGGTGTCGCGAGGTTCGCACGCGATGAGGTCGTCGACTGGCTGACGCGCACGAGCCGCGGCAACAACTCCGAACACAGCTATGACGCACCCGCGGTTGCTGCGCCCCACGGCGCGGAGCTGGAAGACGTGGTGACGCTGCTGTGCTGGCATGTCGTCACCGGAGAAGAACTCGGGGGCACGTCGTTGGCTCACCGGGTGCGACGGGCGGAGCGTTTCGACCCCGATGATGTTTCGCTGCTGCGTGAGATCCGCGGGTTACGGGCATCGGACGCGGTGCTCAGCTACATCGACGATCTGGTGGAGGCGTCGTTCGGCCCGCCCGACGCGTTGGCGCGCTTGGAGCAAGGACGTCTGAAGCGGGTGCTAGGTGCGCGTGAGCTCACACCGGCCGCCGTGGAGTCGCTCGGCTGGATCGTTGGGGCGGCGGCCACGCACCTCGACCACGAGCCGGTCATTATGCGGGCGGACGACTCACCGGTTTCGCTTGATATAGCCGCGGCATGCGACCTTGAGATCGTGTCGAACAACCGCGCCCTTCGGCGCAGGGCGATGATCCGCGGGATCGCCGTCAACGAGGCAACCGCGCGGTCTAGCATCTCGGTGTCATCCGTTATCGGCTTGGAGATTGCAGACGCGCTCGACCGTGCTGACGAAGGAGTCGTCGCGTTGAGCGAAGGCGACGTGACGGGGTTATTCGGTCCCGCCGCCGCGCTGACCGATGAGCTTGCGGGAACTCTGCAGCAACGTCGCGCACGGACATTGCGGGTTGGCAATTTGGTTGCCGCACTCCGACTTCCGCGTGGATTGTGGCGAGAGGCGCACCGGCAGAGCCTCGCGGCGTGGATATGCCTGGGAGGTGCCAATGCTCAGCGGCCCTGGGTTGCCGACCTGGGCGCCGTCGAGAATCTTGAGCGCAGCGATATTGCGGCTGACATCGCAGGGGCATTGGCGCAGACTGACGATCGCGCCTTCCGGTACGCTCGCCGCGTCGAGCTGGGCAACGTGCTGGCCGCGGGTTCGGTAGTACCGCGCGGGGTGCGCGCGCCAAGACTGCGCGAAGCGGACCCGACCGCACACCTGGATCGCGTGCACGCCGCAACGCTGACGACGACATCACCGTTGGAGCCGCTGGACGTGTTGGTGGAACCTTCGCCAGGGCGATTCCGGCTGTTGCACCAGTCCCTCGGCGAGCTTCACGAACGCAAGCACGTCGCCGTCAAGCGTGGCAGCAGAATCAATTTCGCTGACGCCTCGCCCGACGGGACGGTTCCGGTGTTACCCGCCGAAATTGCCGGAGCGATCGCCCTCGACGCGTTCGACGCGGCGCGCAAGTATCCGCGCGCGGCCCGCACCGACCCCGGCGACGTGATCTTCATCGAGAAGCCGCGCCCGCGGGCGTGGGTTGACCCGGTTGGCGGCGCCATGGTCGCGTCGCCCGCACGAATCATCCGCTTGCGCGAATCGGCCGAGATCGGACCGGTGGTGCTCGCCACGGTGATCAACGAAATGGCCTCAGCGGGAAGCGAATGGAAAACGTGGAGCATTCCGGCGATGCGCCGTGACGAGGCGGCACGGCTCGAAGAGGCGCTTAAGCGGGTTGACGAGTTCGAACGCGAAGCGCGCCGGCGGGCCGACGCCGCGCGAAATCTCAAGACCGCCCTGATCGAGGGGGTCGCCGCCGGCGCCCTCACCCTTGATGCCCAACCCACCACACCCGGCGTTGCCGCGGCCCAGAGATAGGAAGGAACTGTCGAATGCCTCCCAGGAACAAGGAGCCGCAAGCGCCGTCGACCATGAAACAGCTCAAGGACACGCTCTGGAAGGCCGCCGACAAGCTGCGCGGGTCTCTCTCGGCCAGCCAATACAAGGACGTGATCTTGGGGCTGGTGTTCCTCAAATACGTGTCGGACGCGTATGACGAACGGCGAGAAGCTATTCGAACCGAACTGGCCGCCGATGGGATGGACGAGTCTCAGATCGAGGACCTGATCGACGAGCCTGAAGAGTACCAGGGCTACGGGGTGTTCGTGGTACCCCCGAACGCGCGCTGGAAGTTCCTGGCGGAGAACGCGAAAGGCAAACCGGCGGTTGGCGACGAGCTTGCGAAGAACGTCGGGCAGTTGATCGACGAGGCAATGGACGCGGTGATGAAGGCCAACCCCACGCTGGGCGGAACGCTGCCACGCTTGTACAACAAGGACAACATCGATCAGCGCCGGCTCGGTGAACTGATCGACCTCTTCAACAGTGCACGATTTAGCCGCCAAGGTGAGCATCGCGCCCGTGACCTGATGGGAGAGGTGTACGAATACTTTCTCGGGAATTTCGCTCGCGCGGAAGGTAAGCGCGGTGGAGAGTTCTTCACGCCGCCCAGCGTGGTCAAGGTGATCGTGGAGATGCTCGAGCCGTCGCGGGGACGGGTGTACGACCCGTGCTGTGGCTCCGGCGGCATGTTCGTGCAGACCGAGAAGTTCATCTACGAACACGACGGCGACCCGAAGGACATCTCGATCTACGGCCAGGAGAGCATCGAGGAGACCTGGCGGATGGCGAAGATGAACCTCGCCATTCATGGGATCGACAACAAGGGCCTGGGCGCGCGGTGGGGTGACACCTTCGCTCGCGACCAGCATGCGGACGTGCAGATGGATTATGTGATGGCCAATCCGCCGTTCAACATCAAGCACTGGTCGCGAAATGAGGAAGACCCGCGCTGGCGCTTCGGCGTCCCGCCCGCCAACAACGCGAACTACGCGTGGATCCAACACATCCTGTCCAAGCTGGGTCCGGGCGGCAAGGCGGGCGTGGTGATGGCCAACGGTTCAATGTCGTCGAACTCCAACGGCGAGGGCGACATTCGGGCGCAGATTGTCGAAGCGGATTTGGTGTCATGCATGGTCGCGCTGCCGACGCAGCTATTCCGTAGCACCGGAATCCCGGTGTGTCTATGGTTTTTCGCCAAAGACAAGACGCCCGGTAAACAGGGTTCGACCGACCGGGCCGGCCAGGTGCTGTTCATCGACGCACGGGAGCTGGGCTACATGGTGGACCGCGCGGAGCGCGCGCTGACGAACGAGGAAATCGTCCGGATCGGCGACACCTATCACGCTTGGCGGGGATCGGCGTCTGCGGCGGCGAAAGGCCTTACCTACGAGGATATTCCGGGCTTCTGCAATTCGAGCACTTTAGCGGAGATCAAAGCTGCTGACTATGCGCTGACGCCGGGTCGGTATGTGGGTGCACCAGAGGCTGAGGACGACGGCGAGCCTGTCGACGAGAAGATTGCGCGGCTGACGAAAGAGCTGTTAACAGCGTTCGACGAGTCGGCACGGTTGGAGAAGGTGGTCCGAGAGCAACTGGAGCGGTTGTCATGAAAACCGATTCGTTAATTCTCGGCGAATCGCTCGAGCTATTGATCGACAATCGTGGAAAGAACCCGCCATTCAGCCCGGCGGGCGTCCCGGTCGTCTCCGGTATGTCGGTTCGGGCGGGTCGTCTCGATCTAACCGCTGCTAATACCGCCTCGATCGACACCTGGAAGGAGTGGATGCCCAGGCCGACCGAACCGAACGACGTAGTCCTGACGAGTGAGGCGCCGCTGGGTCGTGTTGCGTTGGTTCGGACCGACGAACCAATCGTCATTGGGCAGCGCGTCTTCTGCATGCGCGGTCTTGCAGGAAAGCTTGACAGTCGGTACCTCTACTACGCCTTCCAGACAGACCATGTCCAGGCTGACCTGGCATCACGGGCTACCGGGACAACTGTGCTCGGAATCCGTCAACCGGAACTGCGCAAAGTGCGGATTCCTGCGCCCTCGTTTGAGGAACAACGGGCGATCGCAGAAGTGTTGGGCGTCATCGATGACAAGATCGTCGCGAACGAACGTGTTGTCGAGGCAGCAGTGGCACTAATGTTCGCGACTGTCAACTCGGTTACCGCGTTCGCACCGCTGTCCATTCTGGCGAGTCAATCGACCACGTCGCGTTATCCTGAGCAGTTCGGGGATTCCGTTGCGCATTTTAGTCTTCCGGCGTTCGATGCCGGCGCTGTGCCTGAGATCGTTCATGGCAAAACCATCAAGAGCAATAAATTTGCTCTGTCAGAACCGTGTGTATTGTTCTCCAAGTTGAATCCGCGAATACCTCGTATTTGGAACGTTTGCGAACTCCCCATGGAGATGCCGCTAGCAAGTACGGAGTTCGTCGTCCTCACGTCCGTCGCCGTGGACGCATCATTGCTGTGGGCTGCGTTGTCTCAGCCCGAAATCTCAGAAGAGTTGCGGCAGAAGGTCGCTGGTACATCTGGCAGCCATCAACGGATAAGGCCCCATGACTTGCTTGGCATCCAAGTGCGGGACGTACGCGAACTGAGCCCTGACCTGACTGGGTTGGTCGCCGGTCTCGGGCAGGTGTGCCATGAGCGGCGGAAAGAGTCGCGAGTGCTCGCGCGCACTCGCGATGAACTCCTCCCGCTCTTGATGTCCGGTAGGGTCCGGGTCAAGGACGCCGAGGCCGCGGTGAGCGAGGTGCTGTGAGCACTGCGGAGAGCGCGATGACCGAGCGCGACGAGCGGCCGACGTGGGCCGGCGCAGACGCCCGATTCCCGGTGCCGCCCACCCGGGCCACCATCCCGGACTGGTACCCCGAACTGCTCGACGCTGTTGCCGCGTGCGTCCGAACCGGACGCCAACGCGCGGTATCGGCGGCCAACCAGGAACTCGTCAGCACAACCTGGGCCGTGGCTGCGGAGATCCTCGCCCGTCAACACACCGAAGGCTGGGGAGCCCGGGTCATCGATCGGCTGGCCGCCGACCCGCGTGAACGGTTCCTGGGCACCTCGGGGTTCTCACCGCGCAACCTCGAGTACATGAGAGCCTTCGCCGCTGCGCGGGCGGACAAAGTGCAAGCGCCGCTTGCACAATTGCCCTGGCGCCATCACATCGCGCTGCTGGAGAAGCTAAACAGTGCCGACCTACGACTTTGGTATGCCCAGGCCGCCGTCGAGCAGGGATGGAGCCATAACGTCCTCGTCCACCACATCGAGGGACGGTTCCACGAACGGGCCGGCCGCGCGATCACAAACTTCACCCGCACCATCCCCCCGCCGGACTCCCATCTGGTCCAGCAATCCGCCCGCGATCCCTACCTGTTCGACTTCGTCGGCACCGCCGACTTCCGACGCGAGCGCGACCTCGAACGCGCGCTGATCGACCGCGTCGAACGATTCCTGCTCGAACTCGGGCGAGGGTTCGCCTTCGTGGGAAAGCAGGTTCACCTCGAAATCGGAGACGCCGACTTCTACACCGAGCTCCTCTTCTACCACCTGAATCTGCGCTGCTTCGTCGTAATCGAATTGAAGGTCGGCGATTTCGATCCCAGCTATCTGGGACAACTCGGTACTTACATGGCCGCGGTGGACGACCTGCTGCTCGGCATGCCGACGACAAGCCAACCATCGGGCTGCTGTTGTGCAAAACGAAGAACAATGTGGTGGCCGAGTACGCCCTTCGCGGCTATACCGCGCCGATCGGTGTCGCCGAGTGGAAGACCGCCATCACCGAGAGCCTGCCTGCCGAACTCGAATCCAGCCTGCCGACGGTCGAAGAACTCGAAGCCGAGCTGACTGACGAGCCCGAAACCCTCATGCACCAAGGGGAAGACCAATGACCGGATTCCGCGAAGCTGACTGGGAACAACTCGCGCTGGACACACTCGGCGAACGCGAATGGCAAAAACTCACGGGAAAACAGATTGCGCCGGGCGCTGAGGGTGGCCGCCAGTCGTGGGACGACACAGTCTTGCCCGAACGCATGCTTGCCAAGATGCGCGAACTGAATCCCGATGTGCCGGCCGAATACCTCGACCAGGCCCGCGCCGCGATCATCCAACCGCTGTCACAGGACGCGATCGCCGAGAACTACCGGCTACACAAGATCCTCGTAGATGGATATCGCGGCATCAGCTACATCGACGCCGACGGCATCGAGCAGAACCCAACCATCAGGCTGGCCAGCCACCGGCCCGAGGACAACGAATTCCTTGCAGTGCAACAAGTTACAATTCGCACCGCGGATCATCAGCGGCGCTTCGACGTCGTGCTGTACCTCAACGGCATGCCCGTCGGCATCTTCGAACTCAAGCAGGCCGGCTCAGCGCACGCGGACATCGCAGCCGCGCACGCGCAATTGCAGACCTATCTGCGAGAGTTCCCGATGGCGTTTCGTTTCGCCGTCCTGACGGTCATCAGCGACGGTATTACCGCTCGATACGGGACGCCGTTCACTCCGCTGGAGCACTTCGCGCCTTGGAACGTCGACGACGACGGCCGTGTGGTGAACATTGGTGAGCCGGTTGCCGACGAGAACGTTCCGATTGCTCTCGAGACTCTCATCGACGGGCTGTTTAACACCGAGCGGTTCCTGCAACTGCTACGTAACTTCACGGCGTTCGACGAAGACGGCGATGGGCTGGTCAAGCGAATCGCCAAGCCTCATCAATACTTTGCGGTCACCAAAGCCGTATGGAAGACGGTGGAAGCCGCCGAGAGCAACGGCAAGGCCGGCGTCGTGTGGCACACGCAAGGCTCCGGCAAGTCGATGGAGATGGAGCTTTACGCGCACCTGGTCGCCAAACAGCCCAAGCTGAAAAACCCGACCATCGTCGTCATCACCGACCGCAAGGAGCTCGACTCCCAGCTGTTTGAGACCTTCAACCGCTCACGGCTGCTCGACGAATCACCGCAGAAGATGACCAAGCGCTCGCAGCTGCGTGACGAACTGTCCAACCGAACTACCGGTGGCATCTACTTCACCACCCTGCAGAAGTTCCGTCTTACCAAGGAGGAGCGCGAATCCGGAGCGGACCACCCGTTGCTCACCGAGCGGCGCAACATCATTGTGATCGTCGACGAGGCACACCGCAGTCATTACGACGATCTTGACGGCTACGCCCGCCACATCCGCGACGCCCTGCCGAACGCCGTGTTCATCGCGTTTACCGGCACGCCAATCTCGTTCTCCGACCGTAACACTCGTGACGTGTTCGGCCCCGACATCGACGTCTACGATCTCACCCGCGCCGTCGCTGACAACGCCACCGTACCAGTGTATTTCGAACCTCGACTGGCCAAAGTCGGCTGGTCCGAGGACTTCAGCGAAGGAGACCTCGACCATGCGGTCGACGAGGCAACCCTCGGGCTCGACGACGTGGAGCGCGCCCAGATCGAAAAATCGGTCGCAGTCATCAACGCCATCTACGGCGCACCCGAGCGGCTGGCGGCGCTGGCCGAGGACATAGTCAACCATTGGGCAGCGCGATCCGAGGGGATGCGCAAGTTCATCTCCTCTCCGGGAAAGGCGTTCATCGTCGGTGCCACCCGTCAGATCTGCGCGCAGCTGTATGAGGAGATCCGCAAGCTGCGACCAGACTGGCACGGCGACACCATCGACAAAGGCGTGATCAAGGTCGTCTACTCCGGTTCCCCACAGGACCCTGGGAACATCGCCAAACATGTGCGCCGCGAAAGCGAGAACAAGGTGATACAGAAGCGGCTGCGTGACGCTGAGGACGAGCTGCAGATCGTGATCGTCAAGGACATGATGCTCACGGGCTTTGACGCGCCGCCGCTGCACACGCTCTACCTCGACCGCCCCCTCAAGGGCGCGCTGCTGATGCAGACACTGGCGCGGGTCAACCGGACGTTCCGAGGCAAGCCGTCTGGGCTGCTGGTCGCGTACGCGCCGTTGGCGGAGAACCTGGCCGCGGCACTCGCCGAATACACTGAGACCGACCGCAACACTAAGCCCGTCGGCAAGGACATCGACACGGCGGTCAAGCTGACGACAGATCTTGTCGGCCAGCTCGACGAGCTGTGCGCGGGATATGACTGGAGATCGAAAGCCAATGAGCCGCAACATGGATGGATGAGGGCGGCAATCGGCCTCACCGCGCACTTGCGGTCACCATCCAACCCAGGAAACCAGGTTCCCGACGGGGAGCCAACCGTCGGGGACCGGTTCCGCAAGCTGGCCAATCACCTGGCCCGCGCGTGGTCGCTGTGTGACGGAAACGAAGCCCTGGAGTCCCGGCGGCCGACAATCAAGTTCTACGAACAGGTCCGGGTGTGGATGGGCAAGTTCGACGCCGAGCAGCGGCGGGCCGAGGGCAAACCGATCCCGGACGAGATCAAACGGCTGTTGTCTAGTCTCGTCGCGGAATCGACCGCGTCGGGCGAAATCCTCGACATCTACCAGGCAGCGGGCTTGCCGAAACCGTCGCTGTCCGACCTTGGCCCCGACTTTGAAGCCAAGGCCAAGGCTGCCGCGCACCCGCATCTGGCGATCGAGGCGCTGCGCGCGGTGCTGACCCAGGAACTCGGAGGGGCCACGAAGA
Source organism: Mycobacterium simulans (assembly GCF_900232995.1). Taxonomy (GTDB): domain Bacteria; phylum Actinomycetota; class Actinomycetes; order Mycobacteriales; family Mycobacteriaceae; genus Mycobacterium; species Mycobacterium simulans. Next base: position 158,173 of record NZ_OCVX01000005.1, on the reverse strand, counting down.
ACAACGTGGTGCGGCAGCGAGCATTCTCCGACCGGATCACCGACCTGATGCGCCGCTATACGAATCAGCAGCTCACCTCCGCCGAGGTGATCGCTGAGCTTATCGCAATGGCTAAAGATGTCGCGGCTGAAGGTAATCGGGGTAAGCGCTTCACTCCGGCCCTGTCGCGTGACGAGCTGGCGTTCTACGACGCTGTGGCACAAAATGAGTCTGCCGTCGAGCTTCAGGGTGAGGACGTGCTCGCCCAGATCGCACGCGAACTGGTCGGTGTGATGCAGCGCGACACCAAGACCGACTGGACGGTGCGCGACGACGTACGTGCGAAGCTTCGGTCTTCGATCAAGCGCCTACTGGTGAAGTACAGATACCCTCCGGACAAACAGCCTGAAGCGATCAAGTTGGTTATCGAGCAGATGGAGGCATTGGCACCGCAGTACGCCGAGCGAGCACGCCGCATCGGGAAGGGGGAAGACGATGATTGATCGGCTATTTCGCGCATTCGAGACCGTACAGGAGAAGTACCTACGCGATCCCCAGTTTGCCGATGCCGAGGCCCGTTACCGGCATGTCAGTTGGCTGCGGATGGAGCGGGAGCGGACCGCCGGCGACATCTGGGACGAGGCAGACGACCTGGCCCCCAACGGTATCCACGGCGCCGAAGCAGTAAATGCCGCAATGGATGCGCATGCCCGCGCCGAAGATATCGTGATCGAACGCGAGATCGTTGGCCGCTTACCCCGCAGGCTCGTGCATGAGCTGCGTAACGGCTGGGCCTATCGCGAATCGGAGTTCACCGAGCCGCACGACCCCGCGCGCATCGACACCGGAGAGATGAGCACAATCCACTGGTATGACCGCGCCGATGCTGCCCATGTAGCCGTCGCACCCGTCCGCGATCCCGTCGAGTACGCCGGTTCTCATCCGATCGAGGACGTCGCGTTGGCACCGAATGTGCCTTGGACGAACGCCGACAAGAAGGCGGCGATGGAAAAGGCGATCGACATCTTCGGCTTGGAACCAGGGCAGTGGATCGAACTCGACTGGCCTCCATCCGGGCGCCTCTGGGACCCTGGCTACGTTTACACGACCGAATTCGAGCGATGTGAGGCGCACGCCGAGGTCGACGATGACAGCGCCTGCGATGACTGTGCGGAATGCCAAGTCTCGGTGCGCGATGTTGTTGAGCGGATGGCGCAATGGAAGTGGACCACTGCGTTGCGGATCAATGAAATCGCATTCGACGGGGAGGGTAAGGAGAGCGATGCAGAGATCTACAGCGACAACGCATTTGAAGTTGGTATTATCCAACAAGATCCGCGCAAGGTAGTGATCGGACCGCCGGGCGAAGGCCTGAATTGGTGAATGTCCTTCGAGCTGTGAAAGCCCAGCGCAGCCATACCGTGACGCAATACTCCAGATCGGGCATCTCTCTCATCAACAAATGCCGTCGACCGGCGGTTCTCGCAGCGCGGTTGGCAATCCAATTCGATGGGGACGTAGCTGTGTTCGCGTTCGTCCGCGCCCATCGAGCGCAAAAGCGGTGCCGCAACGTTAATTAGGTTAGCCGGTCAATGGATTCCGCACGGCCAGAACCGAACTGAATCGCCCGAAGTCGCGATCGGCCGACCACAGCTCGCGAACCCCATGCGCAACGCACAGCGCGGCGACCCTCGCATCGTGCACCATCGAACCGGTTACTCGTCCACTGGCAAGCACGTGTTTGAGCTGATCCCAGTAACCGGCGGGCTCGCCGAGCATCGTCAGGCTGGGTGAGGCCAGCCAGGCGCCCATCTGCGCGACGGCCTGGTTCCGTGTGCTCGGCGGGTCATAGATCCTGGGGTGCGTGCTGATCGCGAAAAACTCGTGCAGGCAGGGCCATGGAATCGCCCACGCAGATCTACCTTCGGCCAATTCCTTGATGCGCTCGGCGGCCTCGTCGTGGAATTCCGCGTCGCGCCGGTGCGCATACACCAGGATGTTCGTGTCGACGGCGATCATTCGGGTTGCTCATAGATGGCGTCCCGCACTTGTCCCCACGATGCGTTACGGAAGGCCGGCTGGAGACCGTGACCGGCGACGCTGGCGTCTTGGAGGGCGAACGACGAACCGCCCGAGCGCTGTTTGATCACGGCCCGCAGGCCTGTTTCGATCAACTCCCGCAGAGTGGTCCGCTCCCGGCGAGCCAATTCCTGCGCTTCTCGTACCAACTCATCGGGAAGGTTGATCGTCGTCTTCATACGGCTAACCGTATCAAGGAAACCATACGGCCGTATTAGCGTTATAGCGCTAAAGTGGCGCTATGGCGACAATCCAGATCCGGGAGATCCCCGAAGACGCGTACGAGGTGATTCGCAAGCGCGCTCGAGCGGCGGGACGCTCCATCCAGTCCTACATGCGCGACTGGGTGATCGACTTCGCGAGCCGTCCCACCGCGGCCGAGGCGTTGGCAGCCATGGAGGTCGTACGTAGGGAAAGCGAAACGCCGGGGGCGACGCGGGAATCTATCCTTGCCGATCTGGCCGCGGACCGGCGGTGAACGACTACGTTATCGACGCGTCCGCGCTCGTACTGGCCTTGATCGCCAAGACCGACGCCGCCGATGCGCTGCGGGCGCGACTGCCCGAGATGCGGCGGCACGCACCGCATTTGATCGACGCCGAGGTCGGCAACGTGCTGCGCCGCCACGAGCAGGCGGGGCACATCAGCGCCAGGGAGGCCGATACGGCGCTACGCGTCGCCGCCCCGCTGATCGACGATCGCTATCCACACGTCGGGGTACTAGCCCGATGCGCGTGGAGCTTGCGGCACAACTTGAGTTTTTACGACGCGCTCTACGTGGCTCTGGCCACCAACCTCGACATTCCTCTGCTCACCGCGGACACCCGCCTGAGCCGCGCGCCACAACTGACCTGCCGGACCGAACTCGTCTGATGGCACGCCGCGTACCGTCGCCGCGTTAAGGTGATCAGCCGTGGCAAAGACCGCGCCGCTGCGCGTGCAACTCATCGCCAAGACCGAGTTCTTGGCACCCTCGGATGTGCCCTGGACAACCGACGCGGAAGGGGGTTCCGCGCTCGTCGAATTCGCCGGCCGGGCTTGCTACCAGAGCTGGTCCAAGCCCAATCCGAAGACCGCCACCAACGCCGGCTACATCAAGCACATCATCGACGTCGGACACTTCTCGGTGCTTGAGCACGCCGGTGTGTCGTTCTACATCACCGGCATCTCGCGATCGTGTACTCATGAGCTAATCCGGCACCGGCACTTCTCCTATTCGCAACTCTCGCAGCGCTACGTGCCCGAGAAAGACTCGCAGGTCGTGATGCCGCCCGGCATGGAGGACGACCCCGAACTGCGCCAGATCCTGACCGCAGCCGCCGACGCCAGCCGAGCCACCTACACCGACCTGCTGGCCAAGCTGGAAGCCAAGTTCGCTGATCAGCCAAACGCAGTGCTGCGCCGCAAGCAGGCACGCCAGGCCGCTCGCGCCGTGCTGCCCAATGCCACCGAAACTCGCATCGTCGTGACCGGCAACTACCGGGCGTGGCGGCACTTCATCGCCGTGCGCGCCAGCGAACACGCCGACGTCGAAATCCGGCGGCTAGCCATCGAGTGCTTGCGCCAGCTCGTCGACGTCGCGCCCGCGGTGTTCGCCGACTTCGAGGTTTCGACCTTGGCCGACGGCACCGAGGTCGCGACTAGTCCGCTGGCGACCGAAGCCTGACCCGCCGCGACGGTGCGAAAATGTACTGCCCGCGCGGCGTGTCGCTGAACAAACACGCACGCTCGCGGCGGCGATAAAGCGCCAGGTAACCTAGGAAACCGTGAGTACCGTCGGATTCGACGCCCCGGCACGCCTGGGAACCCTGCTGACCGCGATGGTTACACCGTTCGGCGCCGACGGGTCCGTCGATACCGCCGCCTCGGCACGACTAGCGAATCACCTGGTGGACCAGGGGTGTGACGGCCTGGTCGTCTCGGGCACCACGGGCGAGTCACCGACTACTACCGATGACGAGAAACTAGAGCTGTTACGCGCCGTCCTGGCAGCGGTAGGTGACCGGGCTCGGGTAATAGCCGGCGCCGGCACCTACGACACCGCACACAGCATCCGGCTGGCCAAGGCCTGCGCGGCCGAAGGCGCGCACGGGCTCCTGGTCGTCACCCCGTACTACTCGAGGCCGCCGCAGTCCGGGCTGTTGGCGCACTTCACCGCCGTCGCCGATGCGACCGAGCTGCCGGTGCTGCTCTACGACATCCCGGTGCGCTCTGGTGTACCGATCGAGCCCGACACGTTGCGCAAGCTGGCGTCGCATCCCAACATCGTCGGCGTCAAGGACGCCAAAGCCGACTTGCCAAGCGGCGCTCAGATCATCGCCGACACTGGACTGGCCTATTACTCCGGCGACGATGCGCTCAACCTGCCCTGGCTGGCTATGGGCGCGACCGGCTTCATTAGCGTGATCTCTCACGTTGCGGCCGGTCAGTTGCGAGAGTTGTTGTCCGCCTTCCAATCTGGGGACATCGCCACCGCACGCAAGATCAGCGTCGCGGTCAGCCCGCTCTACAACGCGATGAGCCGCCTGGGTGGAGTCACGCTTTCCAAGGCGGGCCTACGGCTGCAGGGGTTCGACGTCGGCGTTCCCCGGTTGCCGCAGGTGGCCGCGACACCCGAGCAGCTGGATGCATTGGCCGAGGACATGCGCGCCGCCTCGGTGCTCAGGTGAACCAAAGGGCGGCCCACAAGTGGATGTAGAGCTCGCGCCACCAGGTCCCCTGACCGTGGGTGGGTTGCGGGTAACCGCGCTGGGTGGTATCAGCGAAATCGGTCGCAACATGACGGTTTTCGAGCATCTGGGTCGACTGCTGATCATCGACTGCGGGGTAATGTTCCCCACGCACGACGAGCCGGGCGTCGACCTGATCCTGCCGGACATGCGCCATATCGAAGACCGGCTCGACGACATCGAGGCGCTGGTACTGACCCATGCGCATGAGGACCACATTGGGGCAATCCCATACCTACTCAAGCTGCGGCCCGACATCCCAATCGTTGGTTCGAAGTTCACCCTGGCGCTGGTCGCCACGAAATGCCGTGAACATCGCATCAAACCGGTGTTAGTCCAAGTCGCGGAGGGGCAAAGCACCGAGCACGGTGTGTTCGAGTGCGAATATTTCGCCGTCAACCACTCCGTCCCGGATGCGCTGGCCATCGCCGTCTACACCGGCGCGGGCACGGTCTTGTTCACCGGCGATATCAAGCTCGATCAACTACCGCTGGATGGTCGCCCCACCGATCTGCCTGGTATGTCTCGGCTCGGTGACGCCGGTGTGGATTTGTTCCTGTGCGACTCCACCAACGCCGAGCATCCCGGTGTCGGGCCATCGGAAAGCGAAGTGGGCCCGACGTTGCACCGGCTGATTCGGGGGGCCGACGGGCGGGTCATCGTTGCATGTTTCGCCTCTAATGTGGATCGGGTACAGCAGATCATCGATGCCGCAGTCGCATTGGGCCGTCGGGTGTCGTTTGTCGGCCGATCGATGGTGCGCAACATGGGAATTGCTCGCCAGCTAGGTTTCCTGCGAGTGGCCGACTCCGACCTCATCGACATAGCCGCAGCGGAGATGATGCCGCCCGAAAAGGTCGTGCTGGTCACCACCGGTACCCAGGGCGAGCCGATGTCGGCGTTGTCACGGATGTCGCGCGGCGAGCATCGCAGCATTACCCTGACTGCGGGCGACCTCATCGTGTTGTCGTCGTCACTGATTCCCGGCAACGAGGAAGCGGTCTACGGAGTCATCGACTCGCTCTCCAAGATCGGTGCTCGGGTTGTCACCAATGCCCAAGCGCGGGTGCATGTTTCGGGCCACGCGTACGCCGGAGAGTTGCTCTTTCTGTACAACGGGGTACGGCCGCGTCATGTCATGCCGGTGCATGGGACGTGGCGGCACCTGCGGGCCAACGCCAAGCTAGCCGCCAGCACTGGGATACCGGAGGAGTCAATTCTGTTGGCCGAGAACGGTGTCAGCGTCGACCTGGTGGCTGGCAAGGCCAGCATCAGCGGGGCGGTTCCGGTCGGCAAGATGTTTGTCGACGGCCTGATCACCGGCGACGTCGGCGATATCACCTTGGGTGAGCGCCTTATCTTGTCGGAGGGTTTCGTCGCGGTGACGGTGGTGGTCAAGCGTGGCACCGGGCGTCCGGTGGCTGCGCCACACCTACATTCACGCGGCTTCTCCGAGGACCCCAAGGCGCTGGAGCCAGCGGTGCGCAAGGTCGAGGCAGAGATGGAACAGTTGGTGGCCGCCAACGTCGTCGATCCGATCCGCATCGCTCAAGGTGTACGTCGCACCGTCGGCAAGTGGGTGGGCGAGACGTACCGTCGGCAGCCGATGATCGTGCCCACGGTCATCGAGGTCTGAAGCGCCCTACTTCTTCTCGGCGTAGGCGGACCATTCCAGCTGTGAAGCCTTGAGTTTGCGCCCGGTGGGTTTGACAAAGCGTTCGACAAGCTCGTCGGGCCCGGCCTGTTCCACCAGGCGCCATCCGTACTCGGTGATGAATCCAGCTACGTCGTCAGGCTGTAAACCGAAGTGCCACAGTTGCCTTCGCTGTCGGACTGAGCGGTACAGCGTCCGGGTGCCATACCGATTCGTCCCTTCGATGAAGTCTTTGCGGACGTAGGTGAATACGATGCGGCTGCCCGCTGCGGTTGCGCGCAATCCCTCCAAGGTCCTCCGGACCGCCTTCTCGGTGAGGTACTGCGTCACGCCCTCACAGATGAAGAAGACCCGGTATTCGGTTTGGTAGCCGTGCTCGGCCAGTGCGGTAAGCAGGTCGTCGTGCTCGAAATCCACCGCTACCAATCGAACCGACAGCGGCAACTCGCCCAGCACCCGCCGCACCGTCTTGGCCTTGCGAGCGATGTTGATCGGCAGATCCACCTCGAAGACTGGGATACGGACCTGCCGGGTCAAGCTATAGGCCCGGGTATCCAATCCGGCGCCGAGGATCACTACCGCGTCGATGTCGTCAAGTGCTTCGGCGAGCTTGTCGCCGATAAACCGTTTACGGCAGACCAGATTCGCCCACAGGCCGGGGCCGGACCACTCCAACGAGCTGATGAAAAGGCGCCTGAGCGCCGCCGGCCGAGTGGCGCTGACTAGCCAGCGCAACGGTCTGGGCAAGAATAGGTCGGCCATATCGTCATCCACCAGCCGCCGGCTCGGCGGCTCATTCTGTTCGACGGCCGCCAACACCATTGGGCCAAAAGCGGTCTGAGCAGCAGGATTTCGAGCCATCGTCTACCGCTTATTCATGAAGCCCGCATCGACCGGCAAGGTGATGCCGGTGATATAGCGCGCCTGGTCGGACACCAGCCATGCAACCGCGTTGGCGATGTCGTCGGGCTGCAAAATCTCTACCGGCAGCGCGTTGCCCATGTCCGGCGGCGAATCGGACTCCGAGACCAGGGCGGCAAGCCACTGTCGGGTGAACTCGTTGTTGATCATCGGTGTGTCGACCCCGGCCGGATGTATCGAATTGACCCGGATGTTGTGCTGTGCAAGCAGATTGGCGTACACGCGCATCAATCCGACGAGCCCGTGTTGGGCGGCGGCATAGCCAATAGCCCCGGCATGGGCACTGCCGAGGCCGGCCAACCCCGCGGCCGAACTGATCAGCACGATCGCCCCGCCGGTACCCTGATCGACCATCGTCGGTATGGCGACCTCAACGGTGTGGTACACGCCGGTGAGGTTGACGTCGATGACGTCGCGCCAGCCGTCCTCGCCAGACTGCATGGGCGCGATGCCGGCGTTGGCCACGACAATGTCGAGCCGGCCGAACTCGTCAACCCCCGCCTGCACAGCGGCCGACAGCGAAGCGCGATCACGGACATCGCCTTGTCTGGCCACGATGCGGGCGCCGGTGTCCTCGACCAGCTTCGCGGTTTCCGCCAGGTCGTCAACGGTGCCCAACGGATAGGGCACGCTGGCGATCTGCTCGCATACGTCGACCGCGATCACGTTCGCGCCGTCTGCTGCCAGCCGCACCGCGTGGGCGCGGCCCTGGCCGCGCGCGGCGCCGGTAATGAAGGCAACGCGGCCTTCCATTGGCCGAACCATTAGGGGCGAAGCTGTCCTTTGCTTGAGTTTCCGGCGGGAATCGGCTGCAGCATCTTGATATCGGGTTGGCCGGTCAGGTGCTCGCCGGCGGCGGTGAACATCTTGGCGACCGCGGGGGCGGTGCTGTGCACTTTCAGCGCCTCCTCGTCGGCCCATTGCTCGACGAAGACGAAGGTCTCGCCAGTTTGGTGCAGTGAGTACAGCTGGCAGCCAGGTTCGCCGTGCACCTCTTCGACCGCGGCGGTCAGGATCTCGCGGACGGTGTCGACCGACTCCGGTTTGACGGTCAAGGTGGCGACGACGACGACGGGCATGCAGGGCCTCCTGAGTCTGCCGGGGGTGATGTTTTTCACCCTACTCATGGTTTAAGAGGTAACGGGACGGGCACACGTCCGTTACCAGTGTGGCTTGTGGTGCAGATGGTGTATTTGCGACTAGGCTTGCGGGCATGGCTAGTAAGACCGTCGCGCGCTCCGGAACCCGAACGAGCAGGTCAAAGGCCAGTTCGCGGGGCGCATCGCGAAGTGGGCGATCGAGTGCGCCCAGAAAGCGTGCGAGCCAGCCCGTCAAGCGCCCGAGCGGGCCGGCCAGGCGGCGCAACCAGTCCCTGCTGGTCGCGGCCGGCCTGGCCTGCGGCCGGGCCATGCGAGCGACCTGGGTGATGGCCGCCAAGGGCACGGGCGGCGCGGCGCGATCGATCGGGCGAGCCCGCGACATCGAGCCGGGGCACCGCCGCGACGGAATTGCGCTGGTTCTGCTGGGAGTTGCCGTTATCGTTGCGGCGAGTTCGTGGTTTGATGCTGCCCGCCCCGTCGGCGCGTGGGTTGACATGGTGCTGCGCACTTTCATCGGCTCGGTTGTCGTCTTGCTCCCACTGGTTGCCGCCGGCGTGGCGGTGGCGTTGATGCGAACCCCGCCAAATCCCGACGCGCGGCCGCGGCTGATCCTTGGCGCCAGCCTGATCGCACTATCGGTTCTCGGCCTGCGTCACCTGTGGGCGGGCTCTCCCGAAGCGCCGGAGTTGCGCCGGCGCGCAGCGGGTTTCGTTGGCTTTGCGATCGGCGGGCCGCTATCCGAAGGGTTGACTGCCTGGATCGCCGCGCCGTTGTTGTTCATCGGCGCATTGTTCGGGCTGCTACTGCTGACCGGCATCACCATCCGTGAGGTGCCGGATGCCTTGCGCGGCATGTTCGGCACCCGGATATTCCAGCGCGATTACGACGACGATTACGACGACCAGGACTTTGACGGTGACTTCCCCGGCGACGACGCGGACACCGTAGAAGTGGCGCGTGAGGACTTTTCTGATGGCTATTACGACGAGGCGTTCGATGACGGACCACAGGCGTGGCCGTCGGCACAATCTCCGCAAGTCGAGGACGACATACCGACCACTCCCGAACCCGCCGTCACGCGCTCCCGCCGCCGGTCACGCAAGGAGACCGAGACCCTCGACCGGGTCGTCGAAGGTCCCTACACGCTGCCGCCCCTGGACCTGCTGATCGCGGGCGACCCGCCCAAGAAACGCAGCGCCGCAAACAACCACATGGCCAGCGCGATCGGGGAAGTGCTCCCCCAGTTCAAGGTCGACGCGGCCGTCACCGGCTGCACCCGCGGACCCACCGTCACCCGCTACGAGGTCGAGCTGGGGCCCGGCGTCAAGGTAGAGAAGATCACCGCGCTACAGAAGAACATCGCCTACGCGGTCGCCACCGAGAGCGTTCGCATGCTGGCCCCGATCCCCGGCAAGTCCGCCGTCGGCATCGAGGTACCCAACACCGACCGGGAAATGGTGCGGCTCGCCGACGTCCTCACCGCGCCGTCCACCCGCCGCGACCACCATCCGCTGGTGATCGGGCTGGGCAAGGACATCGAAGGCGACTTCATCTCGGCCAACCTGGCCAAGATGCCGCACCTGCTGGTCGCCGGCTCCACCGGATCGGGCAAGTCCAGCTTCGTCAACTCCATGCTGATTTCGCTGTTGACCCGGGCCACCCCGGAAGAGGTCAGGATGATCCTGATCGACCCGAAGATGGTGGAACTGACGCCGTACGAAGGCATTCCGCATCTGATCACGCCGATCATCACCCAGCCGAAGAAGGCGGCCGCCGCACTGGCCTGGCTGGTCGACGAGATGGAGCAGCGCTACCAGGACATGCAGGCATCCCGCGTGCGCCACATCGACGACTTCAATGAGAAGGTGCGATCCGGTGCCATCACGGCGCCATTGGGCAGCCAGCGCGAATACCGACCCTATCCGTACGTCGTTGCGATCGTCGACGAGCTGGCGGACCTGATGATGACCGCGCCCCGCGACGTCGAGGACGCCATCGTGCGGATCACCCAAAAGGCCCGCGCGGCCGGCATCCATCTGGTGCTGGCTACCCAGCGCCCGTCGGTTGACGTGGTCACCGGGCTCATCAAGACGAACGTGCCATCCCGGTTGGCTTTTGCGACGTCGTCGCTCACCGACAGCCGGGTGATCCTGGACCAGGCGGGCGCGGAAAAGCTGATCGGGATGGGTGACGGCCTGTTCTTGCCGATGGGCGCCAGCAAACCGATCCGGCTGCAGGGCGCCTACATCACCGACGACGAGATTCACGCCGTCGTCACCGCGTGCAAGGACCAGGCCGAACCCGAGTACACCGAGGGCGTCACCACCGCCAAGCCCACCGGCGAACGCACCGACGTCGACCCTGACATCGGCGACGACATGGACGTCTTCCTGCAGGCCGTGGAACTGGTGGTGTCCAGTCAGTTTGGCTCTACCTCGATGCTGCAGCGCAAGCTTCGGGTCGGTTTCGCCAAAGCGGGCCGCTTGATGGATCTGATGGAGACGCGCGGCATCGTGGGGCCGTCCGAGGGGTCGAAGGCGCGCGAGGTTTTGATCAAGCCCGACGAGCTGGCGGGAACGCTGGCATTGATCCGGGGCGGGTCCGGCGGCTCGGAGGACGAGCCCGAGTAACGCCGAGCAGACACAGAATCGCACTCCGCGGACCTCGCGAGCGCGATTCTGTGTCTGCTCGCGGGATTAAAGGACCAGCAGCATTCGTGAGTTGCCCAGGATGTTGGGCTTGACGTAGCTCAAATCCAGGAATTCGGCGACGCCGATGTCATAGGAGCGGCACATCTCCTCGAACACCTCCGCGGTGACCGGTGTGCCTTCGATCTCGGTGAACCCATGCTTGCTGAAGAAGTCGGTTTCGAAGGTCAGCACGAACAGCCGCTCCAGCTGCAACTCGCGGGCGACGTCGAGAAGCCTTCTGACGATCGCGTGGCCAATGCCGTGGCCGGTCATCGCGGGGTCGACTGCCACGGTACGGATTTCGCCGAGGTCGGACCACAACACGTGCAGTGCTCCGCAACCGACCACTTTGCCTTCGTGTTCTGCGACCCAGAATTCTTGGACGGCTTCATAGAGCGTCACGAGATTCTTTTCCAGCAGGATCTTTCCCGCGTAGGTGTCGACGAGTTGTTTGATCGCGGGCACATCAGATGTTCGCGCGCGCCGGACCACCGGCCGGTAATCCCGTGGACTTTCGCTCACGTGTGAACAGTATCGACATCGGGGGGTCGCATGGGCTGGTCAACCCGTTATTCTGTTGCCGTGTCGGGGCAGACTGAAACAGGTCAATTGACAAGCCGCGCCCGTATCGCCAATCTCGCCAATATCCTGACGCTGTTGCGGCTGCTGATGGTTCCGCTTTTCTTGCTCGCTTTGTTCTACGGGGGCGGTCACCACACCACGGCCCGCGTCGTGGCGTGGGCGATATTTGCGGCCGCTTGCATTACCGATCGATTCGACGGCCTGCTGGCCCGCAACTATGGAATGGCGACTGAATTCGGCGCGTTTATTGATCCGATCGCGGACAAGACGCTGATCGGGTCGGCATTGATCGGGTTGTCGATTCTGGGTGACTTGCCGTGGTGGGTCACTGTGGTGATCATGAGCCGCGAGCTTGGGGTGACTGTGTTGCGGTTGGCCGTCATCCGCCGGGGCGTCATTCCCGCCAGCTGGGGCGGCAAACTCAAAACTGTGGTCCAGGCGGTGGCGATCGGGTTGTTCGTGTTGCCGCTTTCGGGTCCGCTCCACGTGTCCGCAGAGGTAGTGATGGTTGCCGCGATCGTGCTCACCGTGGTCACCGGTGTCGACTATGTTGCATCGACCATCAGGGAAGTTCGCTGGTCTAGTCGCGGATCTTGATCGAGCGGGAACCAACCCACCGGTGCCGGCGTTGATGTAGAACGTTGGGTGCCGAACAGGCGTGACCGGACGAAGGAGACCACGATGGCGTCATTGGTGCGCGAGGTCATAGGCGACGTGCTGCGCGGAGCCCGGACTTCGCAGGGCCGGACGCTGCGCGAGGTGTCGGATTCAGCGCGGGTGAGCCTCGGTTATCTGTCGGAGGTCGAGCGTGGCCGCAAGGAGCCCTCCAGCGAGCTGCTCAACGCGATTTGCGATGCCTTACAGGTCCCGTTGTCGCAGATGCTCACCGATGCGGCAGAACGGATGGCGCATTTGGAGAGTGCGGCCAGCACTGTTGCGGCCACCGCGCCAAGCGGCACCAGTATTGATGCCAGCACTAAGGTCGTCATCCCCCCGGTCGCGTCTCTGGCCGTGGCCTGAGCGTCCCGTCTCGACCAGATAAGCACCATGGGTGGGGCGAGTCGCGCTGAACCGTTAAATTGAGCGACAGGGTTATGTGCCCATCCAGCACGAAGAAGCGAAGGCGGAGCTAACTGATGGCCAATCCGTTCGTAAAGGCGTGGAAGTACCTCATGGCGCTGTTCAGCTCCAAGATTGACGAGCACGCCGACCCCAAAGTCCAGATTCAACAGGCCATCGAGGAGGCGCAGCGCACTCATCAGGCGCTGACGCAACAGGCCGCGCAAGTGATCGGCAACCAGCGACAGCTGGAGATGCGGCTCAATCGGCAGCTAGCTGACATCGAAAAGTTACAGGTCAACGTCCGTCAGGCGCTGACGCTGGTCGACCAAGCCACCGCCGCCGGAGACGCCGCCAAGGCGACGGAGTACAACAACGCCGCCGAGGCGTTCGCCGCCCAGCTAGTGACCGCCGAACAGAGCGTCGAAGACCTCAAGGCGCTGCACGACCAGGCCTTGCAGGCGGCGGCGCAGGCCAAGAAGGCAGTCGAACAGAACGCCATGGTTCTGCAGCAGAAGATCGCGGAGCGCACCAAGTTGCTCAGCCAACTCGAGCAGGCAAAGATGCAGGAGCAGGTCAGCGCCTCGCTGCGGTCGATGAGTGAGCTTGCGGCGCCGGGCAATACCCCAACCCTCGACGAGGTGCGCGACAAGATCGAACGTCGCTACGCCAACGCGTTGGGACAGGCCGAACTTGCACAAAGCTCTGTGCAAGGCCGCATGCTCGAGGTCCAGCAGGCGGGCGTGCAGATGGCCGGGCATTCTCGGCTGGAGCAAATCCGGGCGTCGATGCGCGGCGAAGCGCTGCCAGCCGGCGGCGCAGCTGCTCCTGGAGTCACCCCGACCACCGAGACTCCCGGTGGGCCAATCGCCGAGAAGCCGTTCGGCCAGCAGTAAGGCGGCCGGTTTTCAGATGGCGGTGAAGTCACATCAGCGCGGGCAGTGGCGTTCGCTACTGCAGCGTGCACTTGACACCGCCGCTGACTTATCCGACTTGGTTGCCCTGAAGATCAGCGCGGCAACCGATCCCCGGGCACGATTGCTGCGCCGTCGCCGACGCGCGCTGCGGTGGGGTCTGATATGTGCTGCGGGGTGCGTGTTCTGGGCAGTGGTGACAGCGGTGTTGGCGGCCTGGGGCTGGTTTACCTTGCTGCTGCAAATCACCGGCGCAATCGCGGTTGTCCTGACCATTCCCGCGACGCTGTTGCTGTTTCGCTACCGCTGGCTGCGGTCGGAGCCGCTGCCGGCGCAGCGGCCGGCGGGCACCCGTCGGTTGCCTCCGCCGGGTTCGGCGGCGCGGCCCGCGATGTCTGCGCTGGTCGCTTCCGAACGCGGGTTCTTCTCGTTGCTGGGTGTGATGGAGCGCGGCGATATGTTGCCGGCATCCGAAATACGAGACTTGACGGCCGCGGCCAACCAGACGTCGGCGGCGATGGCGGCCACCGCCGCCGAGGTCGCGTCGATGGAGCGGGCGGCTCAGTACTCCGAATCGTCACGTGAGTATTTGGTGCCCACCATTAATGCGTTCACCACGCAGTTGAGCGCCGGTGTCCGTCAGTACAACGAAATGGTCACCGCCGCAGCGCAATTGGTTTCATCGGCGAACGGCGAGGGTGGGGCTGCGCCTGCTCAACAGCGGTACCGTGCGGAGCTGGTCGGCGCGACTGACCGCCTGTTGGGTTGGGCGCAGGCGTTCGACGAACTCGGCGGGTTGCCACGGGGCTAGCGCGGTCGCCGGCCCGCCCGGATGACCGCGCTACCGAGCGGCCGGTCGTTATGTGCCGTCGCCCTGCGTGGTTTCCGGTCGTGGGCCATAGCGTTCGATATAAGCCCGGTGGATATGGGCGTCGCGTTGCCGGGCGCGTTCGTCGACCAGCTCGGGGTCGAGACCGTGCACCCGCAGCATATGACGGCGCCAAATCTTGTTGAGCGCGTGCGAGAAGTACACGAACGGAATGAGAATCGGCAGCGTCATGCTCAGGTGGACGTCCAGCGTGGTCGGGATCAACCAGAACGGGGCGACCACCAGCACGGCCGGAACGAAGACCCGTCTCATCATCCTGAAGGTCGCACCCTTGCCCGTCAGGTCGTTGCGCACCCAGTCCCGCATCGAGTCAGGCAGCCGCCCGCCGCAGCAGTAGCGGATGAACTGCAGCGCGTTGGGCTTGGTACGGACGGTGTCGTTGCTCATCGACCTACAACGTCGCCTTGAGGGACGGTACGAAGAGCGCGGCCACACCGCGGAGCGTCGCCTTGAACATGTCGAAGAAATCGAAGTAGTCCCGCCACAATGTGATTCGTCCGTGGTGGACCTCGAACACGCCGCAGACCCAGAACTGAAGCCGAAGCGGACCGACGACCAGCGCATCCGTGCGTTCGGTGAGCACTGAGGCGCCGTCGGCGGCAACGCGGTGGATCTTGACCTCGAATCCGGCGCGGCCTTCCAGGCGGCGGATCAGCTTCATAGTTCGGCTGCGGCCGCGGATCGTGGGCAGACCGACGTTCTGGTAGACGAGGTTGTCGTCCAATGCGGCGTCTGCGGTTTCGAAGTCCTCATCCTGCAGGGCGTTCAGGAAACCCTCGACCGTGCGGATGTTGTCGGTGGTTGTCTCGGTCAGCTCGGTCATGGTTGCCAGCCTACGACCGGGGCGCTGTGGCAGGGTAAGGCAGATGCGCGTTGCCGTGGTCGCCGGGCCGGATCCCGGGCATTCGTTTCCCGCGATCGCGCTGTGCCAACGCTTCCAGCAGGCGGGCGATACGCCCACTCTGTTCACTGGGGTGGAGTGGATCGGGGCCGCGCGCGCTGCCGGCGTTGACACCGTCGAACTGGACGGGCTGGCGGCCATCGACAACGATGTGGACGCCGGGGCCAGGATCCATCGGCGGGCCGCAGGGATGGCCGTGCTCAATGTGCCGGCGCTACGTGAGTTGGCCCCCGATCTCGTGGTATCCGACGTCATCACCGCGTGCGGTGGCATGGCCGCCGAATTGCTTGGGATTCCGTGGATTGAACTCAACCCGCATCCGCTGTACCTGCCGTCGAAAGGGCTTCCGCCGATCGGCAGCGGGTTGGCGCCAGGCACCGGCATCCGTGGTCGGTTGAGGGACGCCGTGATGCGGGCACTTACGGCGCGGTCCTGGCGTGCGGGCCTGCGGCAACGCGCGGCCGTGCGGGTCGAGATCGGACTGCCGGCCCGTGACCCGGGGCCGCTGCGACGGCTCATCGCCACCTTGCCCGCGCTGGAGGTTCCGCGCCCCGACTGGCCAGTCGAGGCCGTTGTGGTGGGCCCCTTGCACTTCGAGCCGACCGATCGGGTGCTGGACATTCCGCCAGGTTCCGGACCGGTGATTGTCGTCGCGCCGTCTACCGCAATGACCGGGACCATCGGATTGGTCGAACTCACGCTGCAATGTCTGAGGCCGGGGGACACCCTGCCACCGGGATCGCGTTTGGTGGTCTCGCGGCTGGAGGGGCCGGATTTGGCGCTGCCGTCGTGGGCGGCGGCGGGGCTGGGACGGCAAGACGAACTGCTGACCCACGCCGATCTGGTGGTCTGTGGCGGTGGTCACGGGATGGTCGCCAAGACACTGCTGGCCGGGGTGCCCTTGGTGGTGGTGCCCGGCGGCGGGGATCAGTGGGAGATGGCCAATCGGGTCGCACGTCAGGGCAGTGCGCGGCTGATCCGGCCGGTGACCGCCGACGCGTTGGTGGCCGCGGTGAATGAGGTGCTGTCGTCGCCGCGATACCGAGAGGCCGCGATAACAGCCGCCTCCAGTGTCGGCGGAGTCGCCGATCCGGTGCGGGTGTGTCACGAAGCGTTGGCCTTAGCGGGCTAGCTTGCTGGGTATGTTGGCTGGCGTGCGGCTGACAGAGTTCCATGAGCGGGTCACCCTGCGATTTGGCGCCGCTTATGGCGCGTCGGTGTTGGTCGATCACGTGTTGACGGGCTTCGACGGCCGTACCGCCGCGCAAGCGATAGAGGACGGTGTCGAGCCCCGCGACGTCTGGCGGGCGCTATGCGCCGATTTCGACGTTCCTCGCGATCAGTGGTGAGCGGCAAAGTTGCGCACTCACCGCAGACTCGGTGGATCAGAGCGGGCAGTCGCCGCATTTGCCGCCGCCGGGGATGCGGTAGAAGAGGCAGCAGCTGCGGCGCTTGAAGTCCAACCCGTCGCTGGTGATCACACCCGACCCGGCAAGGCAGCTGGTCCCCAGCAGGTCGTTGGTGATCTCGACGATCGGCCGACGCAAGTCCGGCCGCGCCGCAAGCAGGGCCTGTGACGCTCCGGCGAGGGCGGACGCGATGTTGCCGTACAGCAGGCCGGGAGCCAGGGTGACGCGCAGGCCGGCCGCAAAGGGTTCCATATGGTCCTGCACGACCATGCGATACAGGAGTTCGGGGGAAGGGGAGACGGGTTCGCCGACGGGCTCGGGCAGTCGGAGCCGCGCTCCGTCATCGGCGCGCTGCAGGTCAGACAGGTCGGGAACGACGCCGTGGCCCAACACGCAGGCCAGAACGGGCGACCAGAGCCGGGCGGCATGGCCGAGGTGCACCAGGGAGGCGCCGACCCGCATTTCTGTCGTGTGGTAGCGCGTGAGGGTGGCGTCGATCAAGTCCGCGTACCCGTCGGCGTAGGACTGGACGAGGGGATGCCACCCTGCCGCGTCCCCACCCACAGTGAGCGCGAAAAACCCTCCATAGGAGGAAATTTCGGTCAGTACCGCCGAGATGTCCATGCGCTTTCTGTCAGCCGATATCGAGCGATATTGCCACATGCGGCGTGTCTGACTTGAATCGAACACGTGTTCGGCTACTGTGGTGATCATTCGGGATCCGATTTTGTCGGTGGCCATCTCTAGTGTCACGGCTAACCGACCGATACCGGTCAACCGAACACCGACTACAGGAGAGGCACCATGACGCAAGCCCCCGATCGCGAGAAGGCTCTCGAGCTGGCGATGGCCCAGATCGAGAAGAGTTACGGCAAAGGATCGGTGATGCGCCTCGGCGACGAGGTACGTCAGCCGATCTCGGTCATTCCGACCGGGTCTATTGCACTGGACGTCGCCCTAGGCATCGGCGGCCTGCCGCGTGGCCGGGTCGTGGAGATATACGGCCCGGAGTCCTCGGGTAAGACCACCGTGGCACTGCACGCGGTGGCCAATGCCCAGGCCGCCGGTGGTGTCGCGGCATTCATCGACGCCGAGCACGCGCTGGATCCGGAGTACGCCAAGAAACTCGGTGTCGACACCGATTCGCTGCTGGTCAGCCAGCCGGACACCGGTGAACAGGCACTCGAGATCGCCGACATGCTGATCCGCTCCGGCGCTCTTGACATCGTGGTCATCGACTCCGTGGCGGCGCTGGTGCCGCGCGCGGAACTCGAAGGCGAGATGGGGGACAGCCACGTGGGCTTGCAAGCCCGGCTGATGAGCCAGGCGCTGCGGAAAATGACTGGTGCGCTGAACAATTCGGGAACCACGGCGATCTTCATCAACCAGCTTCGCGACAAGATCGGTGTGATGTTCGGATGCATGAACTATTCGACTCGAGTGACGCTTGCCGACGGCACCACCGAAAAGATCGGCAAGATCGTCAATAACAAGATGGATGTCGAGGTGCTGTCTTATGACCCGGAGACGGACCGGATTGTGCCTCGCAAGGTAGTGAACTGGTTCAATAACGGCCCGGCTGAACAGTTCCTGCAATTCACCGTCGAGAAGTCCGGCGGTAACGGTAAGTCGCAATTCGCGGCGACGCCCAATCACCTCATCCGTACGCCGGGAGGCTGGACGGAAGCCGGTGATCTCATTGCCGGTGACCGAGTGCTGGCTGCGGAACCGCATCTGCTTAGCGACCAGCAGTTTCAGGTGGTGTTGGGTTCGCTGATGGGTGATGGAAACTTGTCTGCTAATCGGCGAGACCGCAACGGAGTTCGATTCAGGCTCGGGCATGGTGCTAAGCAGGTCGACTACCTCCAGTGGAAGGCGGCACTGCTGGGCAACATCAAGCACTCAGTGAGGGAAAACGCCAAGGGTGCACAGTTCATCGATTTCTCTCCTCTGGTCGAGCTTGCCGAATTACAGCGCGCGGTGTACCTCGGCGACGGCAAGAAGTTCTTCTCTGAGGAGTATCTGAAGGCGCTGACACCGCTTGCCCTGGCCATTTGGTACATGGATGACGGATCATTCACCTTGCGCTCCAAGGGGTTGCAGGAACGTACCACCGGTGGAAGTGGGCGCATTGAAATATGTGTCGAAGCAATGACAGAAGGCACACGACTGCGATTGCGCGACTACCTATGCGATACACATGGATTGGACGTGCGCTTGCGGCAAGCCGGCTCAGCCGGTAAGGCGGTGCTGGTGTTCTCCACGGAGGCGACAGCGAAGTTCCAAGAGGTGGTAGCCCCCTACATGGCGCCGTCCATGGAGTACAAGCTACTGCCTCGATTCCGCGGTCGTAGTCAGGTGACACCGCAATTCGTTGAACCGACTCAGCGGCTGGTGCCGTCCCGGGTTCTGGATGTGTACGTCAAACCACACACCCGCTCGATGAATCGGTTCGATATCGAGGTAGAAGGCAACCACAATTACTTCGTCGACGGGGTGATGGTGCACAACTCGCCCGAAACAACAACGGGCGGAAAGGCTTTGAAGTTCTACGCATCGGTGCGCATGGACGTGCGGCGGATCGAGACGCTCAAGGACGGCACCAATGCGGTCGGCAACCGCACCCGCGTCAAGATCGTCAAGAACAAGGTGTCGCCGCCGTTCAAGCAGGCCGAATTCGACATCCTCTACGGCAAAGGCATCAGCAGGGAAGGCTCGCTGATCGACATGGGTGTGGATCAGGGCTTTATCCGCAAGTCTGGGGCCTGGTTCACCTACGAGGGCGAGCAGCTCGGCCAGGGCAAGGAGAATGCCCGCAACTTCTTGACGGAGAACGCCGACATCGCTAACGAGATCGAGAAGAAGATCAAGGAAAAGCTTGGCATTGGTGCAGTGGTGACCGATGACGACGTCCTGCCCGCCCCCGTCGACTTCTGAGCCGTCTCGTGAGGAGCTGGCGCGGGCATTCTGCCTGCGCCAGCTCACCGCGCGAGCACGGACCAGGGCCGAGCTCGCAGGCCAGTTGGCAAAGCGGGGGTACCCCGACGACATCAGTAACCGGGTCTTGGATCGGCTGGCCGCCGTTGGGTTAGTGGACGACACCGACTTCGCCGAACAGTGGGTGCAGTCCCGGCGCGCGAATGCGGGAAAGAGCAAGCGCGCGCTGGCCGCTGAGCTGCATACCAAAGGTGTCGACAACGACGTGATCACCACGGGGCTGGGCGGGATCGACGCCGGGGCTGAGCGGGCACGGGCCGAACAGCTGGTACGGGCCCGATTGCGCCGGGAGACGCTAGCGGACGAAGCGCGGGTGAGTCGCCGGCTGGTGGCGATGCTGGCCCGGCGTGGGTACAGCCAGACCACTGCATGTGAGGTGGTGGTCGCCGAGCTGGCCGCCGAACGGGAGCGCCGGCGGGTCTAGGCTGTCGAGGCTGACTCGGCCCGACGGGGTCAGTCGCCGTACCATGGCCGACGTGACTTCGATGGTGGCGCGACACGCCCAGGCTGCGCCTGGTGCACAGGCGCAGTCGACGCGCACCTATGAGGTCCGTACCTACGGCTGTCAGATGAACGTCCACGATTCCGAGCGGCTGGCCGGCCTGCTGGAAGCGGCTGGCTACCAGCGCGCGGTCGACGGCGTCGACGCCGACGTGGTGGTCTTCAACACCTGCGCGGTCCGTGAAAACGCCGACAACAAGCTGTACGGCAATCTCAGTCACCTGGCGCCCCGCAAGCGCAGCAATCCGGACATGCAAATCGCGGTCGGTGGTTGTCTGGCCCAGAAGGACCGCGAGGTCGTGCTGCGCAAGGCGCCATGGGTCGACGTCGTCTTCGGCACTCACAACATCGGGTCACTGCCGACCCTGCTCGCCCGGGCCCGGCACAACAAGGTCGCCCAAGTGGAGATCGCCGAGGCGCTACAGCAGTTTCCCTCGTCCCTGCCCAGCGCCCGCGAATCCGCTTATGCCGCTTGGGTTTCCATCTCAGTCGGCTGCAACAACAGCTGTACCTTTTGCATTGTCCCGTCGCTGCGTGGCAAGGAGGTCGACCGCAATCCGGCCGACATCCTGGCCGAGGTGCAATCTCTGGTGGACGAAGGCGTCCTCGAAGTCACGCTGCTGGGCCAAAACGTCAATGCCTATGGGGTCTCGTTTGCCGACCCAGCCCAGCCCCGTAATCGGGGCGCCTTCGCCGAGTTGCTGCGGGCCTGCGGCCAGATCGACGGGCTGGAGCGTGTCCGGTTCACCTCCCCGCACCCGGCCGAGTTCACCGACGATGTCATCGAGGCGATGGCTGAGACGCCGAACGTGTGCCCCGCACTGCACATGCCGCTGCAGTCCGGATCGGACCGAATCCTGCGCGCGATGCGGCGGTCCTATCGGGCCGAGCGCTATCTGGGCATCATCGAGCGGGTGCGAGCCGCGATGCCGCACGCCGCCATCACCACCGATCTGATCGTGGGCTTTCCAGGCGAGACCGAGGCGGACTTCGCGGCGACCCTCGACGTGGTGGCTAAGGCCCGGTTCGCGGCCGCGTTCACCTTCCAGTACTCCAAGCGGCCCGGAACGCCGGCGGCCGAACTCGACGGGCAGCTGCCGAAGGCCGTTGTGCAGGAACGTTATGAACGACTAGTCGAGCTGCAGGAGAAGATCTCGCTGCAGGCCAACCATGCCCTGATCGGGCACACCGTCGAACTGCTAGTCGCCACCGGCGAAGGACGCAAGGACACCCGTACGTCACGCATGACCGGGCGGGCACGGGATGGTCGATTGGTCCATTTCACGCCAGGCGATCAGCAGGTGCGTCCTGGCGACATCATCATCACGACGGTCACCGACGCCGCGCCACACCATCTCATCGCCGACGCCGGCATCCTGACTCACCGCCGCACCCGTGCCGGTGACGCGCACGCGGCAGGGCAGCGGCCACGCGGCGTCGGTCTGGGTATGCCCGGCGTCGGACAACCCGTTCCCGCCGTCGCACCCGCGGGATGCGGAACTTGAACGGAGAACAGAACTTGGCGGATTTCCGGGATTTCAATGCCTTCCGGGATGAAATTGAGGCGGCTGAGCGCCGGGTTGCTCGTGAGATCGATCCCGGTGCCAGGGCTCTCGTTGTCGCGATCCTGGTGTTTGTGCTGCTGGGATCGTTTATCTTGCCGCACACCGGCACCGTGCGGGGATGGGACGTGCTGTTTGGCACTCACGGCGCCGCCGCGGCCGCGGTGGCGCTACCGTCGCGGGTCTTTGTTTGGCTGGCACTGGTGTTCAGCATCGGCTTCTCGATGTTGGCGTTGATGACGCGGCGGTGGGCGCTGGCCTGGGTGGCGCTGGTGGGTTCGGCGCTGGCCAGTGGCACCGGGCTGCTCGCCGTATGGTCGCGCCAGACCGTGGCCGTGGGTCATCCCGGTCCGGGTGTGGGGCTCGTCGTGTCGTGGATCACCGTGATGGTGTTGACGTTTCACTGGGGTCGGGTGGTGTGGTCGCGCACCATCGTGCAACTCGCGGCTGAGGAACAGCGTCGTCGTGCCGTCGCGGAGCGACAGTCTCAGACGCTGCTGGATAGCCTGGACGACCCGGGTACGCCGGAACACGGCCCGGATGCCGGCGCCGACACTGACCGAGACGACGATCGTTAGGGCCTGCGGGTCAGTGCGTTAGCGGCTGCGTCAGCCCATTGCCGCCACTGTTCGGCGTTCGCCTTTGCCTCTTCGGCTTCCTTGGTCCGGCCGGCAGCGGCGGCCTTTGCGGCCTGGTGTTCGAACTGTTCGGCCCGGCTGCGGAATTGCTCCGCGCGGGCCTGCGCCTGTGGGTCGGACCAATCCGATTCGCTCGCGTCGCGCACCTTCTTCTCGATCGCACGCAACCGCCGTTCCAACTCGGCGGATCGCTCCCGCGGCACCTTGCCGATTGCGTCCCACTTTTCGGCGATCGACCGTAGCGCCGCGCGGGCGGCGTCGTGATTGCTGGTGTCGAGTTTTTCCGCCTCGGCCAGAAGCGCCTCTTTGGCGGCGGCATTGGCGCGCAACTCGGCGTCCTTCTCCGCCGTGGCCGCGTTGCGGGCGGTGAAGAACACGTCCTGGGCGGCCTTGAAACGGTGCCACAGGGCATCGTCCACATCTCTGCTCGCTCGGCCGGCCGCCTTCCATTCGGTAAGCAGCTTGCGGAATTCCGCGCTGGTAGCGGTCCAGTCCGTCGAGTCGGACAATTCTTCGGCCCGCTTGCAGAGCCGTTCCTTGGACTGCCGGACGCCCGATCGCTCGCGGTCCAGTTCAGCAAAATGCGATCCACGCCGCCGGTTGAACGTTTCCCGGGCAGCCGAATACCTCTTCCACAGCGCGTCGTCGACCTTGCGATCCAAACCGCTGATCGTTTTCCAGTCGTCCAGAATCGCCCGGAGCCGGTCACCGGCGAGCTTCCACTGGGTCGAGTTGGCGGCCAGCTCCTCGGCCTCGGCCGCCAACGCTTCCTTGCGGGCGGTCTGAGCGGCTCGATGCTCCTCGCGCTTGGAGCGATCCGCGGCGGCAATGGCATCAGCGTGCTCACGCAGGGTGTTCAATCGGTTGGCGAGCGCTTCGACATCGCCCAGCACACATGCGGTTGGCAGCGTCTCGGCGAGCGCTATGGCGTTGGCTCTGATCTTGCGGGCATCGCCGGTCCCCGACGCCAACCGCTCCTCCATCAGCGTGACCTCGGTGCTCAGGTCGTCGAATCGCCTCCCGAAATGCGCAAACGCGGCTTCGGGGTCGCCGGCCTGCCAGGAGCCGACGATGCGCTCACCGACGGCGCTGATCAGCCATACCGTGCCGTCGTCGTCGACACGTCCGAACCGATGTGGGTCGCTGGACAGGGGTGTTGCCATCGGGTGCGACGTGGGTCGTGGCATTGGCCGGGGCCCGGGACGCGGTCCCGGGCGTGGTGTCGCCCCGGACGGGGGGCCCGGCACCGGCCCCTGGACCGGACCGGATGGTTCGTTGATCCGGGTTTCGTCAGCCATCATGTGCTCGTCACCTAGCCCTTTGCACCCTTCGCGCGGTCGCTATCCCGCGCATCTGCCGCGCGAAGCGGCACCTCTACGGTCGACAGGTCTATTGCGGCCCAGCGCCGTCGTCAGGTTTTCCCAACCGGTTCCCACAGTATTCAAGCAGCTCGTAGGGTGGTACGCCGCTACTATCACCAGTGCTTTTTGGCGGGTAACCCAACCATTTGAACGGAAAAGTTCCGGTTGTGACGTCTAGGGCACCCGAGTCATTATTGAACAACTGCCTAACTTCCCGATTTACGCGACTGCTCCCGGGCCGAATGTTGGAGGAAGATCAGCTATGGCCAACGTTGGCGTCGCGACGCTGCTCGCACTGGCGGCGGCGCTGCTCGCCGGCATCGGATATGTGGTGCTGCAGCGGTCTGCGCAACAAGTCACCAGCGAGGAGGTTGGCCACTTCACGCTATTCCACCTCTCGCTGCGGCACGTCCAGTGGTGGTTGGGCAGTATGGCGGCGCTGCTGAGCTTCACGCTGCAGGCTGTCGCGCTGACCATGGGGTCGGTGGTGTTGGTCCAATCGCTGCAGGCCACGGCGCTACTGTTCGCATTGCCGATCGATGCCCGCCTGACTCATCACCGGTGTACCGCCAGGGAGAGCATGTGGGCGGTGTTGCTTGCCGGCGCGGTGGCGGTCGTCGTCATGGCCGGCGATCCTTCGGCTGGCCATACCCGGGCTCCATGGTCGACGTGGGCCGTGGTCGCCGTCGTGCTGATTCCAGCTCTGGTTGTCTGCGTGGTGGGGGCACGGATGGCTTCGGGCCCTATGTCCGCGGTGCTGCTGGCAGTGGCATCGGCGGCAACGCTGGCGGTGTTCACGGTGTTGACCAAGGGAGTGGTGGCCGAACTCGGCAAGGGCTTGCCGACACTGCTTCGCAGCCCAGAGTTCTATGCCTGGATCGTCGTCCTGCCGATCGGGCTGATGTTTCAGCAATCATCGTTGCGCGCGGGCGCGCTGACCGCGTCGTTGCCGACGATAACGGTGGCCAGGCCGTTGATTGCGTCGGTGCTCGGGATCACCGTGCTCGGCGAGGTGGTGCACACCGGCGAGGGACAGGTGTTGACGTTGCTGGCTGCTGTGGTTGTGGTAGCTGTCTCTACCGTTGCCCTGGCCCGCGACGAGGCCGCAATGATGGCTGGTCCTACCGGTCCTACCGGTCCTACCGGCAAGGTGGAAGTCACCGGTCAGCTTGCAATGCCGTAGCGGCGGACTCCACGGCGTAGCGCTTGGGTAACGAATCGGGATCGTCGCCGGCACGCAAGTGCGGTGACAACCACTAGCCCGGTACCGTGGAACAGTTGCTGTTCGGGGGTTAGGCATTGGGGGCTTGGTGGGCCGGGCATAGCCGGCGTGCCGCCGCCGTCCGTCCCAGGCTTCTCATAGCTATTGCATAGCTTGCTACAGGCGCTGCATAGCTTGATCAGGAACTATCGAGGGGATTCGCGAACGGTTCAACGGCATCGAGACGGTGCAGCGCCATACGGTCGTTGTTGAACTGCCAGCGAACAACAGGTGCATAGTCGGCTGCCGCGGGGCAACGCTGGTGGGTCGCAGGGAATCGAGGTCGCCCATGTCGAAGGTTGAAATCGCCGCGATAATCGCCCTGTGTGCGGCGCTGGCATCCGCGATCGGCGATGTGGTCCGGCAACGTTCCGCGCATGAGATCACCGACAAACAGGTGGGCCACCTCGAGCTGTTTGGCATGTCGTTGCGTGACACCCAGTGGTGGTTGGGTGGCATGGCGGCAGTTCTCAACTACAGCCTGCAAGCGTTGGCCCTGGCGTGGGCATCGGTGATGCTGGTGACGTCACTGCAAGTGACCGCGCTGCTGTTCGCCCTGCCGATCTACGCGCGGTTCGCCCATCACCGGATCACTCGCTGGGAGTGGATTTGGGCGGTCGCACTCGCTGGTGCGTTGGCGGTTGTCATTATCGTCGGCGACCCGACGGCGGGCCACCAACGAGCGCCGCTGCACACGTGGATCATCGTCGGCGCAGTAATGGGTACGGCGTTGTTGTTGTGTGTGGTGGCGGCGCGGGTGTGGGCTGGCCGTCCGCAAGCGGCGGTGCTGCTGGCTGTGGTAGCCGGTTCAGCGCTGGCGCTGTTCGCGGTACTGACCAAGGGTGTCGTCGAGGTCGCCGAGGATGGCCTTTCCGCCGTGCTGCGTGCTCCGGAGTTCTATCCCTGGATACTGGTGGCGCTGGCCGGGATGATCTTCCAGCAATCGGCATTTCGCGCCGGCGCTCTGACCGCCTCATTGCCGACGATGACGGTGGCCAAGCCCATAGTGGCCACCGTGCTTGGGGTGACCGTGCTCGGCGAGACGCTGGAAGCCGATGGCCCTGAGGCGTTTGTCTTGATCGCTGCCGTCGTGGTCGTAATCACTGCGACGGTGGCGCTGGCCCGCGGAGAAGCCGCCACCCTCGTTGCCGAGGTTGGGCAGGACAGGTTGAGCGCTCACAGGAACGAGCCGCCCGTGAAACGATCGTCCGGCGATGATGTCGGCATTGCCGCGGAACGCGTGGTAGCCGGGGATCGTCCGGCGTGGGGCACGTCCACGGCTTGAGTTCAATGCTCGGGGCCAACGCGTTAGTTTGGTGGCGTGTTGAGCGCCATCGCGATCGTTCCGTCGGCGCCGGTGCTTGTTCCCGAACTGGCCGGGGCGGCCGCCGCCGAGGTGGCCGACTTGGGGGGCGCGGTGATCGCGGCGGCGGCTTTGCTGCCGGTGAGCTGGATTGCCGTTGGAGCGGGCCGCGCCGATGGCGTAGTGGGCCCAGACACCGTCGGCACCTTCGCGGGCTACGGTGCCGACGTGCGGGTCGGACTCTCGGCCTTCGAAACAGGGTTTGACAAAATCCGGGACCAAGCCAGGCGTCCGGTCGAATTGCCGCTATGCGCGCTGATCGCCGCCTGGGTGCGGGGCCAGGCCCGACCCGAAGCCAGCGCTCAGGTCCGCGTCTACGCCAGCGACCACGATCTTGACGCCGCGCTGGCCCGGGGCAGGCAACTACGTTCCGAGATCGACCGGACGCCCGATCCGATCGGCGTGCTGGTGGTTGCCGACGGCGTGAACACGCTGACTGCCAATGCCCCAGGTGGCTACGACCCCGGCAGCGGTGACGTGCAACGCGCCCTCGACGACGCGCTGGCAATCGGGGACGCCGCGGCGTTGACTCGGTTGCCCGGGCAAGTCCTTGGGCGGGTGCCATTTCAAGTGCTGGCCGGCCTTACCGAGCCCGGGCCGCGATCGGCCAAGGAGCTCTACCGGGGAGCGCCCTACGGTGTGGGCTACTTCGCCGGCGTCTGGCAGCTCTAAGGAAAGCCCGTGCGACCCCTGGCGATCATCGGACCCACTGGCACCGGCAAATCGCAACTGGCACTCGACGTCGTCGAGACGCTCGCCGGTGCAGTCGGTGGCCCTATCGAAGCCGAAATCGTGAACGCCGACGCGATGCAGCTCTACCGCGGCATGAATATCGGGACGGCGAAGCTGTCCCTCGAAGAGCGCCGCGGGATCCCACATCATCAACTTGACGTGCTCGACGTCACGCAAACGGCGACGGTGGCGCGCTATCAGCAGGCCGCGGCCGCCGACGTCGAGGCGATCAGGGCCAGGGGAGCCGTGCCGGTCGTGGTAGGCGGTTCGATGCTCTACATCCAATCGCTGCTCGACGACTGGTCGTTCCCCGCAACCGATCCCGTGGTGCGCGCGAGATGGGAGCAGCGACTCGCCGAGGTCGGGGTGGGCAAGCTGCACGCCGAGCTGGCTCGCCGCGACCCTGCCGCGGCTGCGGCGATCCTGCCCACCGACGGTCGGCGCACGGTCCGCGCGCTCGAGGTGGTTGAGCTCACCGGGCAGCCGTTCGCCGCGTCCGCGCCTCGCATCGGCGCCGCGCGGTGGGACACCGTCATCGTTGGGTTGGACTGTCAGACAACGATTCTCGATGAACGATTGGCGCGGCGCACGGAGTTGATGTTCGATCGTGGCCTGGTCGAGGAGGTACGGGTGCTGCTTGGGCGGGGCTTGCGCGACGGGGTTACCGCGTCGCGCGCGCTGGGCTATGCCCAGGTGGTCGCGGCGCTGGATGCCGGCGGCACAGACGACCTACTGCGACAGGCGCGGGACCAGACGTATGTGGGCACCCGGCGCTATGTTCGACGACAACGGTCGTGGTTTCGCCGCGACCACCGGGTGCAGTGGCTCGATGCCGGCGCGACCAGCCTCGTCGAGAACGCAGTGCGGGCATGGCGGAACGTATCCTGATCAAGTGATCCGCGTCGACGACGATGATGTCGGCTCGGATAGCTTCAAGCCGGCGTTTGAGGAGTGGCGCACATGATCTTCGCCAAGGGCCACGGCACACAAAACGACTTTGTGCTGCTGCCCGACATTGATGCGGGGATCGCGCTGACCGCTTCCCGAGTTGCCGCCTTGTGCGACCGGCGCAGGGGCTTGGGCGCGGATGGGGTGCTGCGGGTCACCAATGCGGAAGCCGCGGTGACGGCCGGTGTGCTCGACCGCGTGCCCGACGGTGTCAGCGATTCCGACTGGTACATGGACTACCGAAACGCCGACGGCTCGACGGCGCAGATGTGCGGCAACGGGGTGCGGGTGTTCGCCCACTACCTGCGGGCCAGTGGTTTGGACTCTCGCGACGAGTTCATCGTCGGCACGCTTGCCGGACCGCGACTGGTCAACCTGCAGCACGTCGACGCCGCCCATGCCGACGTCACTGTCGACATGGGCAAGGCCAGCCGGGTGGGCAGCGGGGGGCAGGCCTTTGAAGCCCTAGTCGGGGGTAGGAGGTTTGCCGGCCTGGCGGTCGACGTCGGCAACCCACACCTGGCCTGCGTTGATCCGGACCTGAGCGTCGATGCTCTGGCGGCACTGGACGTGGGGGCGCCGGTGAGCTTTGATCATGCGCAGTTCCCCGAGGGCGTCAATGTCGAGGTCCTTACCGCGCCGGCCGGCGGCGTGGTGTGGATGCGGGTTCACGAACGCGGCGTGGGCGAGACCCGCTCCTGTGGCACCGGGACCGTGGCGGCCGCCGTCGCGGCGCTGGCCAGCGTCGGCTCCGAGACGGGCATGCTCACCGTGCGGGTTCCCGGCGGCGACGTTTCGGTCACCATTAGCGACGCGACCAGCTTCTTGCGTGGGCCGTCGGTGCTGGTCGCTCGCGGTGAGCTCGACGACAACTGGTGGCGCTCACTGGGTTGAACCGAGACGCAAGATTTATTCGGATGCGCGGCTCCCCGCGACGTGCCACCATCGGGTATTGGCTATGAAATATCCAGATTCGCCCAAGAAGGCAGAACCGCCCAGTAAGGCAGAACCCAATACGGGCATCGCTGATTCCTCACCCAGTCTTGGTGAGCTTGCCCTCGAAGACCGATCGGCGCTGCGCCGGGTCGCCGGGCTGTCGACCGAGCTCGCCGACGTCTCCGAGGTCGAATACCGCCAGCTGCGGTTGGAGCGGGTGGTCTTGGTCGGGGTGTGGACCGAGGGCAGCGCGGCCGACAACCAAGCGAGCCTGGCCGAGCTGGCGGCACTTGCCGAAACCGCCGGCTCCCCGGTGCTCGAAGGGCTCATCCAGCGCCGTGACCGACCCGACCCGTCTACCTACATCGGCTCGGGCAAGGCGGCCGAGCTTCGGGAAATCGTCGTGGCGACCGGGGCAGACACCGTCATCTGTGACGGCGAACTATCTCCCGCGCAGCTGACCGCACTGGAGAAGGCCGTCAAGGTCAAGGTCATCGACCGCACCGCGCTGATCCTGGATATCTTCGCCCAGCACGCCACCAGCCGCGAGGGCAAGGCCCAAGTGTCGCTGGCCCAGATGGAGTACATGCTGCCGCGGCTGCGCGGCTGGGGTGAGTCGATGTCGCGGCAGGCCGGTGGCCGTGCCGGTGGCACTGGCGGGGGAGGGGGCCTGCGCGGCCCTGGTGAGACGAAGATCGAGACCGACCGCCGCCGCATCCGCGAGCGGATGGCCAAGCTGCGGCGCGATATCAAGGCCATGAAGCAGGTCCGCGACACCCAACGCAGTCGCCGCTTGGAGAGCGAGGTGCCGTCGATCGCCATCGTCGGCTACACCAACGCGGGTAAGTCCAGCCTGCTCAACGCATTGACCGGCGCCGGGGTGCTGGTACAGGACGCGCTGTTCGCCACCCTCGAACCCACCACCCGTCGTGCGGAGTTCGATGATGCGCGGCCGTTTGTGCTCACCGACACCGTCGGCTTTGTGCGGCACCTGCCCACCCAGTTGGTCGAGGCGTTCCGCTCCACGTTGGAAGAGGTCGTCGACGCCGACCTGTTGGTACACGTCGTCGACGGGTCCGACGTCAATCCGCTCGCCCAGATCGGTGCGGTCCGACAGGTGATTTGCGATGTGATCGCCGACCATAACGGTGATCCGCCGCCCGAGCTGCTGGTAGTCAACAAAGTCGACGCCGCAAGCCATCTGATGCTCGCCAAGTTGCGCCACGAGCTGCGTGACGCGGTGTTCGTCTCCGCCCGCACCGGCGAAGGTATCGATGCGTTACGGCGGCGCATCTCCGAGCTCACTGAGCTATCTAAGCCGACCGACACCGCCGTGGACGTGGTGATCCCATACCACCGTGGCGACTTGGTGGCCCGCGTGCACACCGATGGTCGCGTACAGCAGGCCGAGCACAAGCCGGAGGGCACCCGGATCCAGGCCCGGGTTCCGATGGCGCTGGCCGCCAGTTTGCGTGAGTTCTCGACTCATTAGCCGCCCTCCCGCTGTCGACCAACCGTCCGGTTGATATATGTTGGCGACAGAGTATTTTTGCCGCGGAGGTCAGCATGGGCAGTGTCGTCAAGTACCAGCGCACACTTTTCGAACCCGAGCACGAACTATTCCGCGAGTCATACCGGGGTTTCCTCGACCGCCACGTCGCGCCATATCACGACGAATGGGAGAAGGCCAAGATCGTCGACCGCGGGGTGTGGCTCGAGGCCGGCAAGCAGGGCTTCCTTGGCATGGCGGTGCCCGAGGAGTACGGCGGTGGCGGCAATCCCGACTTTCGGTACAACACGATCATCACCGAAGAAACCACCATTGGGCGCTACAGCGGTATCGGCTTCGCCTTGCACAACGACATCGTGGCACCGTACTTGCTGGCGCTGGCCACCGAAGAGCAGAAGCAACGCTGGCTACCCAAGTTCTGCACCGGGGAACTGATCACCGCGATCGCGATGACCGAACCGGGTACTGGTAGTGATCTGCAAGGCATCAAGACCCGCGCCGTCAAGCAAGGCGATCACTATGTGCTCAACGGGTCAAAGACGTTCATCACCAACGGGATTAACTCAGACCTGGTGATCGTGGTGGCCCAGACCGACCCCGACAAGGGCGCGCAGGGCTTTTCGCTGCTCGTCGTCGAACGGGGTATGGAGGGTTTCGAGCGCGGCCGCCACCTTGACAAGATCGGGTTGGACGCCCAGGACACCGCCGAGTTGTCGTTCACAGAGGTGCATGTGCCGTCTGAAAACCTGCTGGGCCAGGAGGGCATGGGGTTCATCTACCTGATGCAGAACCTGCCGCAGGAACGGATCAACATCGCCATCATGGCCGCCGCGGCCATGGAATCCGTGTTGGAGCAGACACTGCAATACACCAAGGAGCGCAAGGCTTTTGGCAAGCCGATTGGCAGCTTCCAAAACAGCCGATTCGTGCTGGCCGAGCTGGCGACCGAGGCGACCGTGGTGCGCATCATGGTCGATCAGTTCATCGCGTTGCACCTGCAGGGGAAGTTGACGGCGGAGCAGGCCGCCATGGCCAAGTGGTACTCCACCGAAAAGCAGGTGCACCTGATCGACCGTTGCCTGCAACTGCACGGCGGGTACGGCTACATACGCGAATATTCAGTTGCCCGTTCCTATCTCGATGCTCGGGTGCAGACGATTTACGGCGGTACCACCGAGATCATGAAGGAGATTGTCGGCCGCAGCCTGGGCGTCTAGCGCGTCTCGCGTCCATCGTGCGCATCGTGTGCCCTTCGTAGCAGCTCCATCAGTTCGTCGTCGTACCAGATCCGAACACGGTGTTGCGTTGGAAGCGCGCCGATCTGACGTTCCTCGTCGAGTAGTCTCGCGAAGATCTTCTCGCGCTCGACGGGATCGGTCTCATAGCGCGGGTCGAGGTATTCCGTCGCGTGACGCCGCGCCCTTGCTGTCGAAGTCTGTGCGCGTCCGCGCGACGACAGCACAGATGCCGCGGCCGTGGTCAGCAGGATGACAATGATCACCGTTAATGACGTCATCGTGCTCACTTTGACAACCGGAATTGGCCTACCGTGGTTGATGAACGGAATGTTGTTGTGGTGCAACGCTTCCAGCATGAGTTTGACGCCGATGAAGCCCAGGATCGCGGCCAGCCCGTAGGACAGATACACCAGCCGATCCAGCAGCCCGTCGATCAAGAAATAGAGCTGGCGCAGGCCGAGTAGCGAGAACGCGGTGGCCGCAAACACCAGGTAGACGTTTCCGGTCAGACCGAAAAGCGCCGGAACCGAATCGAACGCGAACAGCAGGTCGGTGCCACCGACGGCGATCATGACCAGCAACATCGGGGTCATCAGTCGCTCGCCGTTCTCGACGGTGCGCAATCGGTCGCCATCGTAGTTCTGCGAGGTCCGCAAGAACCGCGCGGCCAGCCGGATGATGAAGTTGTCGGCCGTATGGCTTTCAGCCTCTGCGGGTCTGGCGAGGTTGCCCGCCATGAACAGCAGGGCAACGCCGAACAGGTAGAACGTCCAATTGAAGTTCTCGATGAGCGCAGCCCCGACGAAGATGAATCCGGTGCGCGTGACCAGCGCGAACGCTATACCGAATAACAGCACCTTTTGCTGGGCAACCCGAGGCACCCGGAAGCTGCTGATTATGACGAGGAATACGAACAAGTTGTCGACGGACAGGGCCTCGTCGGTGAGGTAGCAGGCGAAATATTCGGCCGCCATCTCCGGGCCGCCAAAGATGACAACGCCGATACCGAACAGGACAGCGATCCCGACATAGGTCGCCGACCAGAGGGCGGCCTCACGTAACGTCGACACGTGTGTATCGCGCACCCGGAAGACGTAGTCGAACGCCATCAAGCCAGCGATCACGACGATTGTCAGGGCCCAGACTGGTCCGGAAACACCCATGTCAGCTGTGTTTCCTCTCACCGCACGTGCCGGGCTCCCGTCTCCGGCACGGTAGCCCAAACCCGGCGTGCTGCGCAGCATGGTTGCTCGCGACACTCACGCGGCCCGGCATCATTTCGACATCGGCTGGGTATCCGTTTTCGTAATATTTGCGAATTGACTTCGAATTTGTCGTTCGCTAGAGCAGAGTTATGCGAGCCCGGCCACGATGCGGACCGTAGCTGGGGGAGGGCCCATGGTGGCGAATCCACCGGCTCGCGGGGCGAGTAGGGCAGGGCTGGGAGGCTTGGTGAACGGGCAGAGAGGTCACTTGAAGAAGCTGGTCGGGCGTGCGCTGGTCGGCTTGACGGCTACAGCGCTCGCCGCAGTACTGCTGACACCTACGGCGGGGGCGTCCCCGATCGGCGACGCAGAGGCCGCCATGATGGCCGCGTGGGACAAGGCGGGGGGCGACACGTCGACGCTCGGTGCCCGCAAGGGTGATGTTTATCCGGTAGCCGACGGGTTCGCCCTGGACTTCGACGGCGGCAAGATGTACTACACCCCGGCCACCGGCGCCAGGTACATCTACGGCCCGATCCTGGACAAATACGAGTCGCTTGGCGGTCCGGCCAGCAGCGATCTGGGCTTCCCGACCATCAACGAAGTTCCGGGTCTTGCCGGACCTGACAGTCGCGTGAGCACCTTCTCCGCCAGCGACAACCCGGTGATTTTCTGGACGCCAGACCATGGCGCATTCGTCGTGCGCGGCGCGTTGAACGCGGCGTGGGACAAGCTGGGCAGCTCGGGTGGCGTTCTGGGTGCTCCAGTCGGGGATGAAACCTACAACGGCGAGGTCGCTTCCCAGAAGTTCAGCGGCGGTGAGATCTCATGGAACAGAAAAAGCAAGGAGTTCACATCCACCCCGCCGGCATTGGCCGATCAGTTGAAGGATCTCCAGGTTGCGATCGATCCCGCGGCGGCCATCAATATGGCCTGGCGCGCCGCCGGCGGCGCCGCAGGGCCGTTGGGCGCCAAGAAGGGAGACCAGTACCCGATCGGCGGAGACGGCATAGCCCAGGACTTCACCGGCGGCAAGGTCTTCTTCAGCCCGGCCACCGGAGCCAATGCCGTCGAGGGCGCAATCCTGCAGAAGTACGAATCGCTGGGCGGGCCGGTCAGCAGTGACCTGGGCTTCCCCATCGCCAACGAGGCCGACGGCGGGATCACCCCCGCAAGCCGGGTCGCGTCGTTCTCGGGGGCTGACAAGCCGGTGATCTTCTGGACCCCTGACCATGGCGCATTTGTGGTGCGGGGAGCCATGAAGGCCGCGTGGGACAAGCTCAAAGGCTCCACCGGCAAACTCGGCGCGCCGGTCGGTGACCAAACCGTGGACGGCGAGGTGATCTCGCAGAAGTTCACGGGCGGCAAGATCTCGTACAACCGCGCGAAAAACACGTTCACCACCGACCCGGCGAACCTGGCGCCGTTGCTATCCGGTCTGCAGGTGGCGGGTCAGAATCAGCCCAGTGCTGCGGGTCCGCCCTCGCACGGCAAGAAGTTCACCTGGCATTGGTGGTGGCTGGTGGCCGCCGTCCCGGTGGTGTTGCTGATCGTGATGGCCGTGTTTGTGGTGCTCGGATTGCGCCGACGCCGCGGCGGCCACGAGCCCGCTGTGTACCCACGCGAGCATGACTTTGACCGTGACGTTGCTGGCTATGATGCGGGGGCGGACGGTCACTGGCCGCACGATGAGATCGATTACGGCACCGAACGTTTCCCGCTTGACGACCAGCATCTGCCGCAACATCCGGTGCCGGATGACGAGTCGACGTCGCGGGTCAGCTGGCCGCGAGGTGCCGGCGCCGGTGTGGCCGAGCACATCCCCGGCGGCGAAGCGTACGGCGGCGACATGTTGTCCAGATCCGACGAGGGCTATGACTTCGGAGTGGTCGACGAAGAAGACCCTGACGCCGTTGACACCACACCCACGCCCATCGTGTCGCCCAGCGATCTCGCCGAAGCGACCGAGACCGAAGAGCCCTTCGTTCCGGAAACCGTGGCGGCCGAGACCTTTGTGCCCGAGGCCTTCACTCCCGAAACCGTCACTCCGGAAGGCGTAGCTCCAGAAGCCCACGTTCCGGAGACCCACGTTCCGGAATCCCATGTGCCGGAGGCGGCGTTCCCGGATACGTTCACTGCGAACGCCGCCGGCGCGGACGAGACC
The DNA here is from genome assembly GCF_900232995.1 of Mycobacterium simulans. Taxonomy (GTDB): domain Bacteria; phylum Actinomycetota; class Actinomycetes; order Mycobacteriales; family Mycobacteriaceae; genus Mycobacterium; species Mycobacterium simulans. The sequence continues at coordinate 122,851 of NZ_OCVX01000005.1, read as the reverse complement.
TTCTCCGACACCGCCGTTACGGAGGCTGGGTCGGTTCCTGAGGTGCGAACCGGGCGGCATGCAGCTGTGGATTCATCGGCGGATGAAGCGGAAGTGGCCGCAGAAGCGGGGTATGGGGGTACGCCCAAAGCGCCGCCGGCGCCAACGGCTGCGCGGGCGCCCGGCCAGGGTATGCGCCCGATGATCCATCTGCCGCTCGAGCACGACCCATACCAGGCTCCGGATGGCTACCCCGTCAAAGCCAGTGCCCGTTTCGGCCTGTACTACACGCCCAGCAGTGCGCTGTATCACGACACGCTCGCCGAACTCTGGTTCGCCAGCGAAGAAGTCGCGCAGGCCAACGGGTTCGTCAAAGCGGACTAACCTCGACCGGTAACCGACGCTAGATCTTTCGGATTACCGTGACGACCTTGCCAAGCACGGTTGCATCATTGCCCGGGATCGGATCGAAGGCCGGGTTGTGCGGCATCAGCCAGACCTGACCGCCTGCCCGCTTGAACGTCTTCACGGTGGCCTCGCCGTCGATCATCGCTGCAACGATGTCACCGTTGTCGGCGACGTTTTGCTGGCGCACCACCACCCAGTCGCCGTCGCAAATCGCGGCCTCGACCATCGAGTCGCCGACGACCTTGAGCAGGAACAGCGTCCCCTCGCCGACCAGCTCGCGGGGCAACGGGAAGACGTCCTCGACGGCTTCCTCGGCAAGAATCGGGCCACCGGCCGCGATGCGCCCGAGCACGGGGACAAAGGTGGGTTCCGGTAGCGCATCCGAGCCGGCGACTTCGGTCACCGGCGTCGGCGCTGCTGCGTCGTCGACGCCGCGGACATCGACCGCTCGAGGGCGATTCGGGTCACGGCGCAGGTAGCCCTTGCGCTCTAGGGTGCGCAGCTGGTGGGCCACCGAGGATGTTGACGTCAGACCGACTGCGTCGCCGATCTCCCGGATGCTCGGCGGGTACCCGCGGCCGGTGACCGAGGCACGGATGACGTTCAAGATGGTGCGCTGCCGCTCGGTCAGCGATGAATCCGCTGGGCCCGATGCTGCTGGGCCCGATGCTGGTGGGCCCGATCCCGATGGGGTGTTGTTGCTGTCGCTCATGGCACTGAATGTAGCCGCAACCCGCGCAAGAATCAAACATGTGTTCGACTGTGTGTCGTGTGGCGTCGGCAGTCGTTCAGTAGCAGGTGGTGATGGTCGACGCCGAACCGGAGAGGTTTTGTCGGTGGGTTGGTTTAACGTCTTGCACGGGCGACACGCTTCGATCAAATGTTCGGGTATCGAACACACGAGCGACTAGAGTGTCGAACACACGAGCGAGAAACCGTCGGCCGGAGGAACAACATGACGATCATCCAGACAGTCCTGCCACGTACCCGTAGCGTCCGGGGGCCGATCAACGGGCCGATACCCGAGTCTCGCTCTGGTCGGGCTCGGCATGCCCAATCGCGCAGGCCGGGCCCCTACCGGCCGGCGGGGACGCCGCTGCGCTACCCCGGCACCGGGGTTGCGATGTCGATGGCATCTCATCGCAGGAGTCCGGACACGGTAGCGACGACACTGGGGCTGGCCCTGCTTGCGGCGATGATTACCCTCTGGCTTGGCCTGGTAGCCAACTTTGGGGACATGGCCAATGGCAGCTCCTCCGCTGCGGTCACTCGGGTACCCGACACGCTCGCTGTAGTGCGCGTGTTGCCTGGAGAGTCTTTGCAGAGCGTCGCCGCTCGCGTCGCGCCCGACGCGCCGGTGCGCCAGGTTGCCGAACGCATCCGCGAACTCAATGCCCTGGACTCCACGACGCTGTCCGCAGGCCAGACCCTGATCGCGCCGGTCGGCTGACGGTTTCACCGTGTACTGCGAAAACCGTTCTACGCCAAGCTTGCTCGCGGACCGCGGGGTTGAGCGCGGATGGCTGGCGGCTGCGTTCGCCCTGCGAGCGAGCGCACAGGTACTCTCGGAGTCGTCTGCGATACCCGGATGCGGCAAAGGAGCGGCCATGCACTGTCCGTTCTGCCGGCATCCCGATTCCCGGGTGATTGATTCGCGGGAAACCGACGAAGGCCAGGCCATTCGCCGGCGCAGGTCGTGCCCCGAGTGTGGGCGGCGGTTCACGACCGTGGAAACCGCAATCCTGGCCGTGGTCAAGCGCAGCGGCGTCACGGAGCCTTTCAGCCGGGAAAAGGTCATTAGCGGCGTGCGTCGAGCATGCCAGGGGCGCCAGGTCGACGACGATGCGCTGAACCTGCTCGCCCAGCAGGTGGAAGACACCGTGCGTGCCGCTGGGTCCCCGGAGGTCCCCAGTCACGACGTCGGCCTGGCAATCCTCGGGCCGTTGCGCGAACTCGACGAGGTGGCGTATCTGCGGTTCGCGTCCGTATACCGATCTTTTTCATCAGCCGACGACTTCGAGCGTGAGATTGAGGCGCTTCGCGCGCACCGCAACGTATCGGCTCCAAACTGACCGATCGCAACGCGGCTAGGCTTCCTTCATGCTTCCTGACCTGCACCCTGATCTTGACGCATTGGCACCGCTGTTAGGTACCTGGGCTGGCCGGGGCAGAGGCGAGTACCCGACGATTCAGCCGTTTGAGTACCTCGAGGAAGTCGTCTTCTCCCATGTGGGCAAGCCATTTCTGGCTTACGGCCAAAAGACCAGGGCCGTAGCCGACGGGAAGCCGCTGCATGCAGAAACGGGGTATCTCCGTGTGCCGCAACCAGGTCACGTTGAGCTGGTACTCGCTCACCCGAGCGGAATCACCGAAATCGAAGTGGGCACCTATTCGCGGAGCGGTGATGTCATCGAAGTCGAGTTGGCTACCGGTCCGATCGGGGCCATCGGACTAACCCCGACCGCTAAAGAGGTGAATGCACTTGGTCGTTCGTTGCGCATCGACGGCGACCAGCTTTCGTACTCGTTGCAGATGGGTGCGGTCGGGCAACCCCTGCAGCATCACCTCGCCGCCGTGCTGCACCGAAAACGCTGAACCGAAGCGTCAGTCGACTTGTCTCACACCGTCACTGGCGACGCGGCCGGTGACGCCGACCCAGCCCTCGGGACTCCACGTGGTTTCGATCATCGATCCCTTGCCCTGGGTAATGGTGAGATCGCGGCTGAGGTAATCGGTAATGCGTATCGCCGCCGAGCCTGTCGCTTCGTCTTCTGGCACACCAAGGTTGGATGCGAACATCCGGGCCCGAATCGATCCGGCGGACCGGTCGGTCCAGGTCCACAAGTAATGGGCGATGTCGTCGGGAAAATCGGTCGGGTCGGCGGCCGCAAGGGCCTCGCGTGATTCGATGTCGTGGATGGCAATCTCGGGCGCCCACTCCGCCCGTGCGTTGATGGTCGTGAGGTCGCCACTGTCGCCGTAGCTCACCTGCACGATGCCGGCCGGCACCTGCAGCGTGCGAATCGGCAGATCGTTGTGGCGCAGCCACCACGACGCTCCCACCGTCGGGTGGCCAGCGAACGGCACCTCGGTGCGCGGAGTGTGGATGGTGGCGTGCGCGGTGGTTGAGCCGGCTGTGGGGAGATCGACGAATATCGTTTCGCTATAACCCAATCGGGCCGCCAGGTGTTGCCGGTCGCGATGCTCAACCTGGCTGGCATCGACCACGCCGAGCGGATTGCCGAAATTGCCATCCGGATCGGTGAAGACCCGCAAGACGGTCACGTCTATACCCATGGCCCGACTGTACGTTGCGCGCGAGAGGGGTGATCAGGTAGCGCTGCGTTCGTCTGAACCCATCGCGTTCAGGACGGCAACGCGAGTGTCGACAGGGCCGGAGACGGTGCGTTCGCCGCTGCCGGTGCGGAGCAACTGGCGCAGGGCTACCGGGTCGTATTCGGCGGGCGCGGTGGTGTCGATGAAGCGCTGCACAACGTCGATGAAGCGGGCCGGGTCGTCGTGGAATGGAAAATGGCCGGAGCGCTCGAAGATCTCCAGCCTGGAGCCGGGCATCGCGGCGTGCGCCATTTCGGCATGGCGGACGGGGACCACCACGTCCCGGCTGCCCCAGATGATCTGCACCGGAATGGCCTCGGTCAAATAACATCGGTCCAGCATCGTGACGATCTGCCCGCGCCAGTCCACCACGGCCCGCAAGGTGCGGCTGAACGCCGCTGAGGCTGTCGGCTCCGGTAGGTCATCCAGTATCCGCAGCACGTTGGGCAGGTCACGCCCGAGGCCGGTCGATCCCATTGCCACGCCCGCTATCCGCCCGGCCAGCTGAACTGCAGGCAGCACGAGGGGAAGCCGCAGCAATGCCAGGGCCTCGCTGCCCATCGGCAACGAGGCCAAGCGGAAGACGATGTTGACATCCTTGGTGACGCCGCCAGCGCCGACCAGCACCAGCCGCTCGACCAGCTGAGGAAACTGGTAGGCGAATTGCATCGCCACGCCGCCACCGAGCGAATGTCCGACGACGGTCACGCGCTCGATGTCGAGCACGCTGAGCAGGTCGCGCATGCCGTTGGCGTAGGCCGCCACCGAGTAGTCGGCGCGTGGCTTGTCGGACTTGCCGTGGCCCAACAGATCTGGGGCGATGACGGTGAACCGCTGAGCCAGCTTGGCATGTATGCCATTCCAGGTGGTGGAGTTGTCGCCGATGCCGTGGATCAGCAGAATCGCCGGCCCATCGCCGGCGATCCGGAACGCCCGCTTATAGCCGTGGATGGTGCGGAACTGCAGCGAAGGCGCAGTCACTTCCCGCACCGGGCGAAGTCTGCGCTTCCGCTCGGTCATCTCGTCCAACCTCGTTGTCGGGCCAGTTCGGGCGTTTACTTCGGATCGTCGTCGTCGAACTTCTTTTCCGCCTGCTGAGCCAGGAACCGCTCAAACTCTGCCCCAAGCTCGTCGCCGCTCGGTAGATCCTCGTCACGCGCTAGTAACGACCTGTTCTCCTGAGCGTCGATGAACGCATCGTACTGGCGCTCAAGGGCTGCCACCACCTGAGCGACCTCTGCGCTCGCCTGAACCTGTTCGTCGATTTTGGCCCGGATCTCGGCTGCCGATTCGGCCAGCGCGGTCAACGGCAGTTCCAGTGAGCCGGTCTTGGCCACTTGCTCGAGCAGCGCCTGGGCGGCGGCGGGGTAGTCGGTCTGTGTCAGGTAGTGCGGGACGTGGACGGTGAAACCGACGACCTCGTGACCGTGCTGCGCCATGCGGTACTCCAGCAGGTTGGAAGCGCTACCGGGAACTTGGATTTCGGTGATCCACGGCGTGAAATCGGCGATCAGTTCGCCGTTGTTGGAATGCGCGGTCATGGTGATGGGGCGCGTGTGCGGAACGGCCATTGGCACGGTACCCAGGCCGATCGTCTGCCGTACCCCCAGACGCTCGGCCAGCAGCCGCACTGCGGTTATGAAGCGCTCCCACTTCAGGTCCGGCTCCATGCCGGCCAGTAGTAGGAACGGGGTGCCGACGCTGTCGCGCAGCGCGTACAGGCTGAGCTCTGGATCGTCGTAATGGGTGAAGTGATCGGTCTTGAACGTCATCAGCGGCCGGCGCGAGCGGTAGTCCAGCAGTTCGTCAATCGCGAAGGACGCGACCAGCTCGGTGTCCAGGGCCACCTTAAGGTGGCGTGCGGCTAGCCGGATCGCATGACCGGCGTCGGAAAAGCCCTCCAAAGCGTGCACCAACACCGGGCCACGACCGTCGGACGTCGACAACACGGGCGCCGGAAACTCGAGCTCGTACATGCCAGGTTGGCCGGGCTGGTAGTCCTGCGCCTCGCCCGGGTCTTGACCGTGGGCCATGGGTGTTGCCTCCTCTCTGGGTGTCTCTGGCGTGCCCCCACCAGTGTCTCTCAACGCGATGAGTACCAGTAATTGAACCAGCAAACCTGGACGGACGTGTCTGCCGTGGCGCGGCCGGCTAGCTCAGCGTAAGAACTGGTTGAGCGCGCGCATCTTGTTCGTCACGTCCAGCGCGGCGACCTTGTAGGCCTCGGAGAACGTCGGGTAATTGAACACCGCGTCGACCAGATAGTCGACGGTGCCGCCGCATCCCATCACGGCCTGCCCGATGTGCACCATCTCAGTGGCACTGGTCCCGAAGATGTGCACGCCGAGCAGCGTGCGATCGCGAGTGGACACCAGCAGCTTGAGCATGCCGTAGGAGTCGCCGGCGATTTGGCCGCGCGCCAGCTCCCGGTACCGGGCCACCCCTACCTCGTAGGGGATCGAGTCTTTGGTCAATTCCACCTCGGTGGCTCCGACATAGGAGACCTCGGGGATCGAATAGATACCGATCGGCTGCAGCGCGGTCATGCCGTCGGTCGGTTCGCCGAATGCGTGGTAGGCGGCTAGCCGGCCCTGGTCCATGGAGGTCGCCGCCAGCGCCGGGAAGCCGATGACGTCGCCGACGGCGTAAATGTGATCGACCTTGGTCTGGAATTGATCGTCGACGAAAATCCGTCCGCGGTGGTCGGTTTCCAACCCCGCGTTCTCTAGGCCCAGGTGTTCGGTTTGTCCTTCCCGGCCCGCGGAGTACATCACCGTCTCGGCGGGAATCTGCTTGCCGCTGGCCAAGGTGGTGACGGTGCCAGCAGAGCCGACGTCGACCGCGGTCACTTCCTCGCCGAACCGGAAGGTCACCGCGAGGTCGCGCAGGTGGAACTTCAGCGCTTCCACGATCTCCGGGTCGCAGAAATCCAGCATGGTGTCGCGCTTTTCCACGACGGTCACCTTGGTACCCAGTGCGGCGAACATCGATGCGTACTCGATTCCGATGACCCCGGCGCCCACGACGACCATCGACGCCGGGAGCGACCGCAGGTCCAAGATGCCGTCGGAGTCCAGTACCCGTTTCTCGTCGAACTCGACCCCGGACGGCCGCACCGGCTTGGTGCCGGTGGCGATGACGACGTAGTCGCCGCTGACGGTGACGCGCTCGCCCTGGGCGTCTTCCTCGACCAGGACGGTGTGCGGATCGACGAAGCGGCCGTGACCCAGGACGAGGTCGATCCGGTTACGCATCAATTGCGAGCGCACCACGTCGACTTGCTTGCCGATCACATGCTGGGTGCGCGCCAGCAGGTCCGCGGGGGTGATCTTGTCCTTGACTCGGTAGCTCGCGCCATAGAGTTCGCGCTGGCTCATACCGGTGAGATAGACGACCGCCTCGCGCAATGTCTTTGAGGGGATCGTGCCGGTATTCACGCAGACGCCGCCGACCATTCGGCCGCGTTCGACGATCGCCACGGTTTTGCCCAACTTGGCCGCGGCGATGGCGGCCTTTTGACCGCCGGGCCCCGAACCGATGACGACCAAGTCGTATTCCCGCATCGAACTCATGGGATAGACGATAGAGCCCACAGTCGCGAGTTTGTCCACAGACGGTGGCTGATTTACATTGCGGTAGCACCGACCTGACGGTGTGGGTTGCCACCGTTGGGCGCATGACAAAGCATGAGCCTGACTTTGAACTCAACCGCCCCGGATCGCTGATCGCCGCATTGCCGGCCGTTCTCGGTTTTGTGCCGGAAAATTCACTGGTCCTGGTGTCGTTGGAGGGCGGCGAACTGGGGTCGGTAATGCGGGCGGACCTGTCCGCAGAGCTCGCCGATCGGGTTGAGCATCTCGCGGACCTGGCGGCCGCTGCTAAGCCTGAGGCCGCGATCGCAGTGATTGTCGACGCCAAAGGGGCGCACTGTCCGGTGTGCAATGAGCAGTACCGGCAGCTGTGCGTGGCGCTCACGGAGGCGTTGGCCGAGCACGACATCGTGCTGTGGGCAGCGCATGTCGTGGATCGGATAGCCCTTGGCGGGCAATGGCATTGCGCGGACGGGTGCGGCTCGGCGGGAGTGGTCGAAGATCCGTCGGCGTCGCCACTCGCGGTGGCGGCGGTGTTGGACGGCCGGCGGCTCTACTCGCGCCGTGCCGACTTGCAGGCAGTTATCGCCGTTGACGACCCGCGGCGCAGCGCCGAACTCGCCGTTGCCATACGACAAAGGGCCGCCGCACGCGAGATCGCGCACCGCGCTGACCCGACGGGCTGCGGTCGGCGCGATGTGGAAGCAACGATGGCCGCTGCCGCCCGTGTCGCCGATGGGCAACCACTGTCCGATGCGGTGCTCGCCGAGCTTGGCTGTGCGCTGCACGACGCGGCGGTGCGGGACACGCTGTATGCCCTTGCTGTCGGCGAGAACGCCGGTGCGGCCGAGTCGTTGTGGGCATTGCTGGCGCGCGCACTGCCGCAGCCGTGGCGGGTGGAGGCTCTGGTGTTGCTGGCGTTCAGCGCCTACGCCCGCGGCGACGGGCCGCTGACTGGTATCGCGCTGGACGCCGCGTTGCGCTGCGAGCCGCAGCATCGGATGGCGGGCATGCTGGACACGGCGCTGCAGTCTGGGCTGCGGCCCGAGGAGATCCGTGACCTCGCGGTCACCGGCTACCGCATGGCCAAGCAACTTGGTGTGCGGCTACCCCCGCGACGGGCGTTTGGCCGACGGGTCGGGTAGGTCAGACCTTCTCGACCTTGACGGCGTGGGCCATTTCGTTTGGCAGGGTGACGTTCTCATGACCCGGGATGAGGATCGTCACCCCGTTCGGGCCGATTTCGACGGTCACCCGCGCGTTTGGCACGACGCCGGCGTCTTTCAGCCGTGTGATCAGGTCAATATCGCCCTGAACATGCTCGGTGAGCTGGCGGACGACGACCGCTACCGGCGAACCTGGGGGCAACTCGGTCAGCCGCACCAGGTTGACGTCGTCGGAGCCGGACTTCGGGCCCACGCCAAGGTCCAGCAGGCCCGGAATCGGGTTGCCGAACGGGGATGTAGTGGGGTTGTTGAGCACCTTAACCAGCCGGCGCTCGACATCCTCACTCATCACGTGCTCCCACCGGCATGCCTCGGCGTGCACTTCTTCCCACGGCAACCCGATGACATCGACCAGCAACCGCTCGGCAAGGCGGTGCTTGCGCATCACCGCGATGGCCAGCGCCCGGCCCTTGTCAGTCAGCTCCAGATGGCGGTCGCCAGCTACGCGGAGCAACCCGTCGCGCTCCATCCGGGATACGGTCTGGCTGACGGTCGGCCCGCTCTGCTCCAGTCGTTCGGCGATCCGGGCACGCAGCGGCGTCACGCCCTCTTCCTCGAGGTCGTAGATCGTCCGCAGGTACATCTCGGTGGTATCAACCAGCTCGTTCATTCACCCATCCTCCGTTGCCGCCGAGTCTACTTCGCCAGCCGCGTGAGTGGTTCGCCAAAACGCTCCACCGCAGCAGTATGCCCGCCGCTCTCGCGGCGGGCACACCGTCTTCTAACAAGTTATTCTTGCCGACCTCGGCAGGTCATCTCAACTTGCGTAAGACCGCAGTCGATCAGCACGCTCGCCGTGACGCAGCTTGCACATCACGTCTCGCTCGATCTGGCGAACCCGCTCGCGGGACAGACCGAACAGCTTGCCGATCTGATCCAGGGTGCGTGGCTGGCCGTCGTCCAGACCGAAGCGCAACCGAATCACCTGATGCTCGCGCTCGTCGAGAGTGGCCAGCACGCTACGGATGTCGGTGTGCAACAGTTCGGCGATGACCGCGTTCTCGGCGGACATGGCTTCGGCGTCCTCGATGAAATCACCCAGAGGAGCTTCCTCTTCCGAGCCGACCGGCATGTCCAGGCTCACCGGGTCGCGGCTGTGCTCGAGCAGATCGTTGATCTTGTCGATCGGGATGCCGGATTCGGCGGCGAGCTCCTCGTCGGTTGCTTCACGGCCCAGGTTCTGGTGCATCTCACGCTTGATCCTGGCCAGCTTGTTGACCTGTTCGACGAGGTGAACTGGGAGCCGGATAGTGCGGCTCTGGTCGGCCATACCGCGGGTGATCGCCTGACGGATCCACCAGGTGGCATACGTCGAGAACTTGAATCCCTTTGTGTAGTCGAACTTTTCCATCGCGCGGATCAGGCCCAAGTTGCCTTCCTGGATGAGGTCCAGCAACGGCATACCCCGACCCGTGTAGCGCTTGGCAAGCGAAACGACCAGCCGCAGGTTTGCCTCCAGCAGGTGGCGGCGTGCGGCCTCGCCATCGCGCACCACGGCCATCAGATCGCGTTTCCGGTTCTCGCCGAGGCGCTTCCGGGTTTCCAGGAGATGCTCGGCATACAGCCCGGCCTCAATGCGCTTGGCCAACTCGACTTCGCCCGCGGCGTTGAGCAACGCCGTCTTGCCGATGCCGTTCAGATATACGCGCACCAGATCCGCTGCGGGGCTTTGAGCATCCAGATCGCCCTCAACCCGGCTGGTGGTGGCCCTTACTGTGGGCTGTGCCATAGCGCCCTCCCGATTGGCTTGTTGTGTCACGTCGTTCAACGCGACACCTGGGCCTAGAGTTCCCACCCGGCCGCCATCTCACACCGCGTGACGTGCGGAGATGTGCCGACGACCTGAGAATGTCCTGAGAAGTGCGGACGGCGACCGGTTAGGCCGGAACTCTGACTATCCCTGGCTCTCGAAGCCGCCTGAGTCCGAATGCGGTGTGGGGTCGCGCCGAGGCTCGAGTGCCGGGCGCTCTGCGGTCGGGAACAACGGGGTGCGCCGCCGGGACTCTTCGAATCGGCGAGGCTCATCGGCGCGACGCGGCGGGCGGTCGTTGGCGATCAGTACAGCCATCCACGGCAACGGCACCGAGGCGGCGACGATCAGCAGGCAGATCAGGCCGTTGTGCCAGATGCCGTAAGCGACAGCGGCAAGGATGAGCGCAGGAATCCGGAAGGCCATCAAGGTGAGGTACTTACGCACCCGCGCGCGATGCTGTACCTCATATGAGGGCTCAGCGGCGGTGATCAGTATCGGGCGGCCCGTGTCGTCGAAGCCGTCGAAACTCAGCCCGGAGCCGCGCTTCATTACTCCACTGTCCCACATCGGATCGATTCCGGTTGGGGCGAGTCAGTGGCGATCGCGAGCGCGGCGGGAGCCGGGCGAAGCGGGTCGCCACCATCGGGGCCAGGGGGCACAATGTTATGCATGCAGACCCAGACGATCGAACGCACCGACACCGACGAACGCGTCGACGACGGGACCGGCAGCGATACTCCCAAGTACTTCCACTACGTCAAGAAGGACAAGATCGCCGAAAGCGCGGTGATGGGCACCCACGTGGTCGCGTTGTGCGGTGAGGTGTTTCCGGTCACCCGGGCCGCCAAGCCGGGCTCTCCGGTTTGCCCGGATTGCAAGCAGATCTACGACAGGCTCAAGAAGGGCTGATCACGCCGGCGGTTCGGGCGCGACGGGGTTCTGTTGCGCGGTCGAAGACATGGTCGGCGCGCCGATGCCGGTGCGTGCCTGCAGCCATTTGCGCAACCGGTGGGCATGCGTCGCCGGTGCCGGCCATTCTTCCTGTATGGCGGCATTGAGTTCGGCGCCGAGCATGATCGCGAAACCGCCGAAGTAGGCGAACAACAGGAACGCGATCGGCGTGGACAGCGCGCCGTAGGTGTAGCCCGTGCTGGTGATCCACCTCAGGTAGAACCGCAGGCCCAGCGTGGCGATCAGGAATACCGCTATCGCCAGCACGGCGCCGAGAACCAGCCGATGCGTCGGCAGCGGAACCGGCAGCGACACCCGGTACAAGATGACCACGCCGAGCAGCAGACCCATAATCAGCGCGGGGTAATAGCCGTAGCGCAGTATGTTGGCCAAGCTGTAGGGGATGTGTTCGCTCACCTTGCGCGGACCCACGACCATCACTGGCGCGGCCGTCACCAGGAACACCAGCATCACGACGTAGAGGAACAGCGCGAAGAATCGCTGGCGCACTGGATGGCGCAGCGGAGTCTGGTCATGGGCCTCCACCACAGCATCGACGAATGCCGAGATAGCCGAAGATCCCGCCCACAAGGAGATCAAGAATCCCAGCGACACCACCTCGCCGCGGGCCGTGGCGGTGATGTCGCGGATCGTGGGCTCGATGATCTCGTTGACCACGCTGGTGGAAAAGAAGCTGCGGGCGGTGGAGAGCGTGCTTTTCACGATGGCCTGTAAGGTGTCCGGGCCGAACAGTGGCGCGACGTAAGCCAAGCTGCCCAGCATCCCCAACAGCAGCGGCGGGAGCGACAGGCACGACCAAAAACCCGCTTGCGCCGACTCCGAAAATATTGAGTCGTCCCAGCTCTTAGCGAGCGTCCTCTTGCTGATGTGCCAGATATGGTGGCGGGACGGTTTGGCGGATTGGTCGGTCATCCCGTCCAGCATTACCGAAGATTGCGCGCGCCGCCGAGATTGCGGCCGGGCGAGTTCGGCATATTACTGACCGCTGACCTCCAGGACGGCGGCCAACTCGATCAGTTTCGCCTCGTGCTTGTTGGCGTGATGCTGGCAGAACAGAAGCTCGGCTCCGGAAGGCAGCTTTGCCCGCACCCGCGCCGCCGCACCGCAGCGGTCGCAGCGGTCTGCTCTGGTCAGCTCGGGACCGGTCAGAGTTGCGTTCATGGCTTCTCCGTTCTGGCGTGTGTTCAACTCTGTCAGACGCTCAGGGTTTTCGCCTTGTTCCCCGACCGTTATCGGGTGTGTCGTTTCTCACGCGTCTTCGACTGGAAAGTCCGGCATCCTGGCTACGATGTGCGCGACTTCAGACGTCTTGGTGCATTTGTGTGGGATCCAGGATTGGTCGCGTGCGCGCCGTCGCGGCGGGATCCTGCCCGAGGCCGGGGACGAGTTCATCCACCTGTCCACGCCCGCGCAAGTACATCTGCCGGCCAACCGGCTCTACCGCGGCCGCGGTGACCTGGTTCGGCTGGACATCGATCCGACGGCGCTTGACTCACCTGTGCGTTGGGAGCCGGGGGTGCCAACGGATCCAGACTCGATGCTGTTTCCACATCTGTACGGCCCGCTGCCGGTGCGTGCTGTGATCCGGGTCGTTGCCTACCCACCGGCGGCTGATGGCACCTTCCCGCCGGTCTACCCAAGCTCCCTATGACCCTAGGTAGGCGTCGGCTTCGATCTCCACCAATAGTTCGGGAGCGATCAGTGCCGAAACCTCGACCATGGTGGCCACCGGACGGATGTCGCCGAAGATCTCTGCGTGCAGGTCACCGACCTCACGCCAGCGTGAAATGTCGGTCACGTAGATACGGGTCCGGACCACGTCGGCAAGTGTGGCGCCCGCCTGTTGAAGCGCAATCTCGATGCGGCGCAAAGCATCTCGAGTCTGAGCGGCGAGGGTGTCGCCGCTGCCGGTCGTTCCGGCTACCGCCACCTGGGGGCCGACACGAACCGCGCGCGAGTAACCGACGGCCGATTCGAAGTCGGATTCGGACGAGACGTTGTGACGGCTGGCTGGCATGCGGTCACACTAGGCCAGCGCGGCCGGCGGCGCGCCAGCCGATCGGTGAGCTCAGTCCAGGTAGTCGCGCAATACCTGGGAACGGCTGGGGTGGCGCAACTTCGACATCGTCTTGGACTCGATCTGACGGATGCGCTCGCGGGTAACGCCGTAGACCTGGCCGATCTCGTCGAGGGTACGAGGTTGGCCGTCGGTGAGACCGAACCGCAGCCGTACTACGCCGGCCTCCCGCTCGGACAGCGTGTCCAGCACGGACTGCAGCTGGTCCTGCAGCAACGTGAATGACACCGCGTCCACGGCGACCACCGCTTCGCTGTCTTCGATGAAGTCACCGAGCTGGCTGTCGCCCTCGTCGCCGATGGTCTGGTCCAGCGAGATCGGCTCGCGGGCGTACTGCTGGATCTCCAGCACCTTCTCCGGCGTGATGTCCATTTCCTTGGCCAGCTCCTCAGGCGTGGGCTCGCGGCCCAGATCCTGCAGCAACTCGCGTTGAATGCGGCCCAGCTTGTTGATCACCTCGACCATGTGCACCGGAATGCGGATAGTGCGGGCCTGATCGGCCATGGCCCGCGTGATGGCCTGGCGAATCCACCACGTGGCGTAGGTGGAGAACTTGTAGCCCTTGGTGTAGTCGAATTTCTCGACCGCGCGGATCAGGCCCAGGTTCCCTTCCTGGATCAGGTCGAGGAACGCCATGCCGCGGCCGGTGTAGCGCTTGGCCAGCGAAACCACCAGCCGCAGATTGGCCTCCAGCAGATGGTTCTTGGCGCGATCGCCGTCGCGACAAATCCACATCATGTCGCGGCGCTGGGCGGCGGGCAGCTTCTCGCCGCGATCGCTCAACTCGCTCATCAACTGGGTCGCATAGAGACCGGCCTCGATCCGCTTGGCCAGCTCAACCTCTTCCTCGGCGTTGAGCAGCGCCACCTTGCCGATCTGCTTCAGGTAGGCGCGAACCGAGTCGGCGGACGCAGTCAGCTCGGCGTCCTTGCGCGCCTGACGCAACGCTTCGGACTCGTCTTCGTCCCAAACGAAATCCCCGGAGGCCTTGTCCTTTTCGGAAGGCTCGGCGATTTCCTCTTCCTCCTCGGCGGCAGCCTCGCCGGCCCCGCCAGCCGAGGCGGTCTCGACGTCGTCGCCGTCGTCGGCCTCACCCGCGTCGAGGTCGGCGTCCTCGGCGTCGGGCGCTACGTCCTCGAGGTCATCGAGACTGAGGTCGGCGGCATCGATGTCGAGCTCGTCACCGGGCTCGACATCGATGTCTGGTTCGATCTCGAGGTCCTCGGCGACGTCCAGGGCGGCGTCGGCATCCGTCGCGGTCTCTTCCGCGGAATCCTTGGGCGCCGCTGCTTTTGTCGCGCGGGCCGAGGGTGCCTTTGCCGCGGCCTTGGCCGAACTGCGGGTCTTCTTCGGGGCGTCGGCGGTCGCGGTGTCTTCAGAAGTGGACTTACCGGCCCGGGCTGTCTTGGTCGCCCGCTTTGTCGGGGCAGAGCCATTGGCGGCCTTCGCTGGCGTCCGCTTCGCGGGGGCCTTGGCCGGAGACTTGGTGGCGGTGCGTTTCACCGCTTCGTCGGTCGCCGGGCTTGCCTTGGTCGCTGCCACATACACCCCTTCGGTTGGACTCACTTCCGGTGGGTTTGGGCATGCTTGACCGAAAGTGTCTGCTATGTCGAATGTCGGCGTTGATATCAGCGTGAATACTCGCGCGCTATCGGTTGGGCGGCCGCCGACGACCATTGTAACTTCACTGGGCACTTATACCGGCCGAGCGGGCAAAATTCAGTGCGTCACGTCTGCCGCGGAAGCCATGGCCGCGCCGACTATCCCGGCCGTGTTTTGCAATGCGGCGGGAACCACCGGGGTGCGGTTTTCCAGCAGCGGAACCCATTTGTCGGCCTTGCGGCTGATGCCGCCGCCGGCAATGAACAGGTCCGGCCAAATGGCGTTTTCAATGGCGCGGAGTACGCGTGTCACCTGTTTGGCCCACTTCTGATAGCTCCAGTCGTAGCGGTCTTTGACCGATGACGCTGCGCGTTGCTCGGCCTCCTTGCCGCCGACCTCGAGATGACCCAACTCGGTGTTAGGTATCAACGTCCCGTTGTGGATCAACGCCGATCCGATCCCGGTTCCGAACGTGAGCAGCACGACCAAGCCAGTGTTGTCCCTGCCGGCGCCGTAGCGTTCTTCGGCCAGCCCGGCCGCATCGGCGTCATTGAGAATCGTCACCTGCTGGTCGTCCAACTCGGCGCTGATGACGTCGCGCGCGTTGGTCCCGATCCAGGACTTGTCTACGTTGGCCGCTGTCTGGACGATGCCGTGGGTAACGACGCCGGGATAGGTCACCCCGAGTGGTCCCGTCCATCCGAACCCATGCACGACCTCGGCGATGGTCTTGGCGACCGCCGACGGGGTGGCCGGCTGGGGGGTCAGCAGCTTGAGCCGGTCACCGATCAACTCTCCGGTGTCCAGGTCGACGATGCCGCCCTTGATGCCACTGCCGCCGACGTCAATGCCGAACCCTCGGCGCTGCGGCGTGCCGTTCCCGGGCTCGGTGCTGGTCATCGAAGCTCCTCGGCGAGATTGTGGTGTCCGCTCACCTTAAGCCGTGTGATGCGATAGGCCTGTGACACCACCCCACAATGACCCCGCGGCGTTGCGCTCGGTGGCGGAAACCCTTGCGGCGGAGGCAGCTGCGTTCGTGCGGTCTCGACGCGCCGAGGTGCTCGGCGCGGATACCGACACTGGCTGGATGCGAACCAAGACCACCCCTACCGATCCGGTGACGGTGGTAGACACCGAGACCGAACGGCTGCTGCGTGATCGGTTGGCTCAGCTTCGGCCCGGTGATCCGATCTTGGGGGAGGAGGGTGGCGGGCCCGCCGATTTGGGGGCCAGCTCTGCCGAAGCGGTCACCTGGGTGCTTGACCCCATCGACGGCACGGTGAATTTCGTCTACGGCATCCCGGCGTATTCGGTGTCGATTGGGGCTCAGGTTGGTGGCGTGTCAATGGCCGGCGCGGTCGCCGACGTCGTCGCCGGCAAAGTGTATTCGGCGGCGAGCGGCCTGGGAGCACACGTCACCGACGAGCAGGGCACACACGCGTTGCGCTGCAACGGCGTCGACGATCTGTCGTTGGCGTTGCTGGGCACCGGCTTTGGGTACTCCCCGCAGCGCCGCACTACGCAGGCTGCGCTGTTGGCCCGGATGCTGCCGGTGGTGCGCGATGTGCGTCGCATCGGTTCAGCGGCGTTGGACTTGTGCATGGTCGCGTCCGGCCAGCTGGATGCCTACTACGAACACGGGCTGCAGGTATGGGATTGCGCGGCAGGTGCGTTGATAGCGGCCGAGGCGGGAGCCCGGGTTGTGTTGCCCGCGCAGAATGTGACCGGCGCGCCAGTGGTGGTCGCGGCTGCGCCGGGTATCGCCGATGAGTTGTTGGCGGCCCTAGCGCGCTTTGACGGCCTGGAACCCATCCCGGACTGAGCCGTCAGCAGCTGTTGGCGTGGATCTTTGCCAGGAGCGCGTGATCTGCTGGCTCGGTGGCACCGGGGCGCAGCGTGGCGAGCACGGCGTCGATGTTGTCGCTATGCGCCAGGG
Source organism: Mycobacterium simulans (assembly GCF_900232995.1). Lineage (GTDB taxonomy): Bacteria > Actinomycetota > Actinomycetes > Mycobacteriales > Mycobacteriaceae > Mycobacterium > Mycobacterium simulans. The sequence continues at coordinate 105,972 of NZ_OCVX01000005.1, read as the reverse complement.
AGGTGAATTCGGTGCCGAGCGCGAGGTCGACGGAGTCGTCGGCGCGGCTGTCGTGGAAGAGCTCGGTGCACGGCGCAACCAGCCATACCGCGGCCGCGGTGGCTTGCCCCGCAGTGCCGAAGCGGATTTGGCCCTGGCAGGTCAGCCTGGTGCCGGCATAGATCGGGTCATTGGCCGATGTCGGCTGGGCGAAGCCGAGATCCTGCAGCGCGCCGGCGATGTCGGCGGCCTGACCGCCGCGGCCGCTGGCGTTGAGGACCCGCACCCTGGTATCGCTGAGTTGGGCCGGTGCGACGTCGGTCATTTCACTGCGTGACACTTGCTCACCGAGCGTGGTCGGGCCCGACCCCGCCGTTTGCGGGGGTGGGTTGCATACTGCGGCTTCGCGAACATCCACCGGTCGCGACAGTGCGACTGTCCACACCACACCCGTCACCACCACCAGGAACACCACCACAACGATGGCGGGACGGGGATTGCGGCGCCGAAATGGCCGACCGTGCTTGTCAAAGGCGGTACCCTCGGTGATTTGTGCGACCACAGGTGCACTCTAGTGCGCCGACGATGCGTGCCGGTACGGCACGTTGAGGAGGCGGACCGTCAGGCTAAGTGCGCCGACGATGCGTGCCGGTACGGCACGTTGAGGAGGCGGACCATTGGGCTGGGTCGCACGCCAAACGCACCGTTTAGGGCCAAACACAAGGGTCAATCCAGTGGTGTGACGCAAATCACACCGGAATCGCGCGGGATACGGGCACGAATCGTTTGGTGGATGCGTTCGACGCTGGTACAAAGCGTTGCTTGAACTTACGAGGGCATGTGAGGGGACAAGACAATGCCTACCGACTATGACGCTCCGCGGCGTACCGAGACTGACGATGTCTCAGAGGACTCGCTGGAGGAGCTCAAAGCACGACGGAACGAGGCGGCGTCGTCGGTGGTCGACGTCGACGAGTCGGAATCCGCAGAATCGTTTGAACTGCCTGGGGCCGACTTGTCCGGCGAAGAGCTGTCGGTGCGCGTCATTCCTAAGCAGGCTGACGAGTTCACTTGCTCGAGCTGCTTCCTGGTGCAACACCGCAGCCGGCTGGCCAGCGAGAAGAACGGCGTGATGATCTGTACCGACTGCGCGGCCTGATAGCCGCACTCAGCTGCGCAATGCCGACAGCACCCGCTCCGGGTGACGGCAGCTCACCAGCCAGTACGGCGTCGGGTCGTCGGGGTCGTCGAGGACCAGCAGAATCATCGGCCCGACCCACGCTCGATGCAGGACGAAGGCGGCCGGGTCGAGCTGGCGGCCCAGCGCTGCGGACTTGGCGGTCCGGGCGATTTTGGCGGAGCGAGCGATGACCGCGATGGGAAGATGCGCATCCGCAGCCCAGATCTGGACACCGCTGGGGCCGTCGGTGACCCGGATTTCGATCCTGCCCAGCCATAACAGCGTCCCGGCCGCGACGCTGAACAACGTGGCGAACGGTACCCAGTTGGGTAGGGCGGGCACTCCCTGGTTGACTTCGACCGCGATGAGTGCCGCCAACGCGAAGCCCAGTGGCCACCACCACCAAGGCACCCACAGTCGCTCGCGATATCGCACACTGTGCGGCGCGACGCGGGTACCGGACACCCGGTCAAGGGTAATCTGTGGCCCCGTGTCGACCACTCTGGCCATTGTCCGGCTCGACCCCGGGCTTCCGTTGCCCAGCCGCGCTCATGACGGCGACGCTGGCGTAGACCTCTACAGCGCCGAAGACATCGAGCTGGCACCGGGGCAGCGCGCCCTGGTGCGGACGGGTGTTGCGGTAGCCATCCCGTTTGGCATGGTTGGGCTGGTTCATCCGCGCTCGGGGTTGGCGTCGCGTGTCGGACTTTCGATCGTCAACAGCCCGGGCACCATCGACGCGGGCTATCGTGGCGAGATCAAGGTCGCGCTGATCAACCTCGACTCTGCCACGCCGATCGTGGTGCATCGCGGCGACCGTATCGCCCAATTGTTGGTGCAGCGGGTCGAGTTGGTTGAGCTGGTTGAAGTCTCGTCGTTCGACGAGGCCGGACTGGCGCAGACATCCCGTGGCGACGGTGGTCACGGTTCCTCCGGCGGACATGCGAGTTTGTGACGACCGGGCGACGATGCAGAGCGAAGCGATGAGGAGGAGCGGCGCTCATGGCGGCATTCGGTAGACGCACGCGCAAAGACGACAACGACAACGGTCCCGGCGAGTCAGTAGAAGCCGAGGTCGAGGCCCAAGCCGCCGCAGACGGCGCCGACGAGGAACTTCAGGGCCCGTTCGACATCGAGGACTTCGACGACCCCAAGGACGCCGAACTCGCACGACTCGATCTGGGTTCGGTGCTGATTCCCATGCCGGCGGCGGGCCAGGTCCAGGTTGAGCTGACCGAGACCGGGGTGCCCAGCGCGGTGTGGGTGGTCACGCCAAACGGTCGGTTCACGATCGCGGCCTACGCGGCGCCCAAGACCACCGGCCTGTGGCGCGAGGTGGCCAGCGAACTCGCCGACTCGTTGCGCAAGGACTCGGCCCAGGTCTCGATCAAGGACGGCCCGTGGGGCCGGGAAGTGATCGGCACCGCTTCCGGCGTGGTGCGCTTCATCGGCGTCGACGGCTACCGCTGGATGATCCGGTGCGTCGTCAACGGCCCGCACGAGACCATCGATGCGCTGACCACCGAGGCGCGAGAGGCGTTGGCGGACACCGTGGTTCGCCGCGGGGATACGCCGCTGCCGGTTCGGACGCCGCTGCCCGTGCAGTTGCCCGAGCCGATGGTGGAGCAGCTGCGACAGGCCGCTGCCGCCCAGCAGGCCTCTGAAGCAGGATCTGCACAAGCCTCCGCGCAACAATCTGGCGAGCCGGTGGCACGCCGCGGTGCCGAGGGATCGGCCATGCAGCAGTTGCGCAGTACAACCGGCGGCTAAGGCACCTCGGCGAGAGCGGCCAGGCACGCGGCGCCCAACGCGGCAGCGTCGGCGCCGATCTCGTGCAGCGTCACCGTCCTCAGCCCGGCCCGCGGTGCTGCGCTCACCCACTCGATACCGACCTGTAGCGGATGAACCGGATCGTCGACCGCGGCGGCCACCCCCAGCGGTGTGGCCAGCCGGGCCAGCTCGGCGCGGCTGGGTGCCACGTAGGCGGCCGCTTCTTCCATTGCTTCGGGCAAGTGCGGCCATTGGGCCCGCCACGATCGTGTCAGCTCCGCGGCCAGCCAGGGCGGGCTGGACGCCCGCATTTGCGCCGTCGTCGCCGCTAAACCATCGCAGCGCAACCGCAATGCCGTATACCGCGCGGCGTGTGCCGCCGGTGCCGATCCGGGCTGTCCGGTCCAGGCCGGCAGTGCGGCCAGGACGGCGACTGCCAGATCGGGATGGGCAAGCGCCCATGTGGCGGCCACCGCGGCTCCGATCGAGACACCGCCGACGCCTATGGGGCCGCTACGCGCGGCGTCATCCAGGGCAGTCAGATAGCTGTCGATCAATTGCTCCGGCTGTGGGGGAGGTGTCACCGGTACCGCGCCGACCTCGCGCAAGGGCCCGGAAAAGGCCCGACAGACGTAGTCGTCGTCGGAGCCGGTTCCAGGCAACAACACGGTCGTGACGCCGCGCAAATCGACAACCACCCACTGATAGTGCCGGGCATCCACAAGTGCCCCCAAATCAGCGGTTTGGTCCGCTGGCGTCTGGGAACCAACAGGTCTACGGTGACCGTTGGCATAGATGGACAAGCTTTTCTTGCGTAACGACGGTGAAGTGTCAGGAGAGGCCATGCGGGCCCAAGGTTATTTGCGCCGGCTCACCCGTCGATTGACGGAGGATCCGGAGCAACGCGACGTCGAGGAATTGTCCGAGGAGGTCGCCAATACCGGCGCGCAGCGCGCGATCGATTGTCATCGTGGCCAGGAGGTCACGATGGTGGGCACGCTGCGCAGTGTGGAGACCAACGGCAAGGGTTGCTCGGGTGGTGTTCGTGCCGAATTGTTCGACGGCAGCGACACCGTCACGCTCGTTTGGCTTGGTCAGCGCCGGATACCGGGTATCGACTCGGGTCGTACGCTGCGGGTTCGTGGCCGGCTAGGCAAGCTGGAAAACGGCACCAAGGCCATCTACAACCCGCATTACGAAATTGAGCGGTGACGATTCCCGCTTTTGGGCCCAGCGGTTAGGGCCCGGCGGTATCTCGTGAGCACTAACCGCGTCAGCGCCGAGCGCCTGCTGGCACAGGCCGGCGGGGTGAGTGGCCTCATCTATTCGTCACTCCCGGTCGTGACCTTTGTGATTGCGTCCAGCGTCGCTGGCTTGCTGGCGGCGATCGGGTCCGCCGTGGGTGTGGCCACCTTGGTATTGCTTTGGCGGCTGATTCGGCGGGAGTCGACGCAGCCGGCGGTTGCCGGCTTCTTCGGGGTCGCGGTGTGTGCGCTGATCGCATACCTGGTGGGCCAGTCCAAGGGCTATTTCCTGCTGGGTATCTGGATGTCGCTGTTCTGGGCGGTCGTTTTCGCCGTGTCGGTCGTGATCCGCCGGCCGGTGGTCGGTTACCTCTGGAGCTGGGCTAGCGGGCGTGATCGCAGCTGGCGGGATGTGGCCCGGGCGGTCTACGCGTTCGACGTCGCCACGCTGAGCTGGACGCTGGTATTCGCGGCCCGGTTCGTAGTCCAGCGGCTGCTCTACGACGCCAACATGACCGGTTGGCTGGGGGTGGCGCGGATCGGGATGGGCTGGCCGTTGACGGTGCTAGCAGCGCTGGTGACGTATGCGGCCATCAAGGCTGCCCTGCGTGCCATGCCAGCCGCTGCAGATACCGATCTCAGTCGCGAGTAGTTCCGACGACTCGGAAGTCTCGCGGCGGTACGATCAATCGCCATCAGATGCGTGTATGCATCATATGCGTTGACTAATCGTATACGTTCATATATCGTATGCATCAACGTATCGTATTACGCAGGCTGCGGCCAATGACGTCTGTGCGGTTTTGCGAGCCGCTGCGCGAATCCGCGGCTCATGGGGTTCCGATGTCGGCGCCGGCAACCCGCAACGAGATTGGTGCCGGCCGGATTGGCCAGGGACGACGGCATTAACTCGGCGCCCCAAACTTTCGAGGAGATGTTTCCGAATGGCGTTCACTACAGACTTGACAGCGACGGTCATGGCGGGGTGCTTGGTCGCGGCCACCGGCGGTGCATGCAGCACGTCCACCGCGGCTGTCAGGCCAACCACCGCGGATCCGATCGCATTGGTCACGATCACCCAGCCAGAATTGTTACGGGATTTCGTCGCCGAGCAGGACCCGATGGGCGTCGTAACAAACGGGGTGTACACCTTCCTTCGGCAGCCAACGACCAGCGGCGTGGCCATCACTGGATATCGGAGCGAGGTGGCGGCAGACGGCACAACCTCCAAGATCGCCACATTCGCGTACAACCCGGCCGCCGGCACGTACAGCAGGGTCCCCTACCGAGAGTTGGTGTGGTCACCCAGGCAGGCAACGTGGGTGGAAATCGACCCTATCGAGACGCTGTCACCCGGACCCACCGGGAGTCGCGGTTGGCCCACGGTCAAGAGCGTCGCCGAGTTCGGGACCAGCTATTACACCTTCAGCTACGACGACCTTGGCGGGCAAGCGCTGCAGGATGGATTGGAGGCGGGGTTCGCCGAGGGGGTAGCTCTTCCGCAGAGCGTGCAGGCCGGGAAGTTCAGCCCGGGCGCGCGGGTCTACCTGAGGACCGAGACGACCGTCGACCCTTTCTACACCATTCATCGGGTCAAGATCGGGAACACCGGGACCGAGCACCTACTGCCCGTTTACGCCTGCGGCAAGCCGTCGTCAGAGTGTCGGACGCCAGCCACCAGTCTTGTGATGGCTGACCAGCAAGGCGGGCAGTTCACCAATTTTGCCGGCACCGTACGACTTGAGTTGGGCGGCGATGGGCACGCAAGGCTGCGGCCAGTTGAAACCCCTGATATGTCGTTCGCCAACCTGACCTATCGCATCGCCGAGACGGACGGGCCCAAACGCATCACCTTCCAGGCGTCCACTCCCGACGACGCTGACAAGTTCGGCAAGGCAATCGGTATCACGCTGGATCGCTTTGCATTGTTCGAGTACGACGGTCTGGTGACGATCGGATTCGCCGAACCCGCCAACAGCACAACCACCACAATCGGCGGTTATAACCGGATTGCCGCCAACGATTTGCTCACTCAGTGGACACCACCGCTGCCGGCGATGCTGTCCTAATTTCGCCGCTGCGGTTAGCTGCTGGGGAGCAACAGCCGGCTCAGTTCCTCTTCCGCCTCGGCGACGGCTACGAAGAGCAACTCGTCGCCACCCTCCAGTGGTTCATCGCCTTCCGGCACGATGACACGTGGCCCGCGCAGGATTGTCACCAGCACGGCATCGCGCGGCAGTTGCAGTTTGCGCACCGGCTTGCCGCCCCAGGGCGTGTCGTCGGGCAGGGTGATCTCGACCAGGTTGGCCTGACCTCGTCGGAACTCCATCAGACGCACTAGGTCGCCGACGGCCACCGCCTCCTCGATCAGGGAGGCGAGCATGCGTGGGGTAGATACCGCCACGTCCACCCCCCAGGCGTCGGTGAACAGCCACTCGTTGCGTGGATCGTTGACCCGCGCCACGACCCGTGGCACCGCGAACTCGGTCTTGGCCAGCAGGCTGAGCACTACGTTGACTTTGTCATCACCGGTGGCGGCGACCACGACGTCGAAGTCCTCGAGATGTGTCGACTCCAGCAGGCTCAGCTCGCAGGCATCGCCCAGTCGCCAATGCGCGGCGGGCATGGCATCGGGGTCAAGGTGGTCGGGGTTGCGCTCGATGAGGGTGACCTCGTGCCCGTTCTCCAACAGCTCGCGGGTCACCGAGCGGCCGACGGCCCCGGCCCCAGCCACAGCGACCTTCATTTGCGGCGCTCCTCAACCCCGGCTGCGCCGGCGTCTTCGTCGTCGCGCTTCATTTGCCTCCGATCTCGAAGTCCTCACTGGGCGGCAAGGCCGCGATAGCCACCGCCTCGGCGGCCCGCCCGGAGATGGCGGCTACGTAGACCTGATCACCGGCCTGCAGGACCGTCTTGGGTTCGGGCAAGATGCCGGTGCCGAACCGGATGAGGAATGCCACCCGGGCGCCGGTGGCCTGCTCCAAATCAGTAGCCCGGTGCCCGACCCAATCCTCGTGCAAGACGACCTGGGCGACGGCGACGGTTCCCGTCGGATCCCGCCATTTGGCGGTCTCGGTCTCCTGGGTCAGCGCGTTGAGCAGTCGATCGGTGGTCCAGGGCACTGTTGCAATCGTTGGGATTCCGAGGCGCTCATAGACCTCGGCGCGTTTGGCGTCGTAGATGCGTGCGACGACGCGCCGTACACCAAAGGTCTCCCGGGCCAGCCGTGCCGAGATGATGTTGGAGTTGTCACCGGAGGACACCGCGGCAAACGCGTCGGCCTCCTCGATGCCTGCTCGCAAGAGCACATCGCGGTCGAACCCCTGGCCCAGCACCCGCTCCCCGGCGAACTCCGGGCTGAGCCGATTGAAGGCCGTGCTGTCGCGGTCGATAACCGCGACATCATGACCTATCCGGGACAGCCCGTCGGCCACCGAAGATCCGACCCGGCCGCACCCCATCACAACCACCCGCACTTGAGGTCCTCTCGGCTGTGTCCTGTGCGTCGTACTCTCGCGTAGGGAACGCTACCGCCAAAGCCACGTGGGCTTACTCTTGGCTCTCGTGTCCAAACTTTCAACCGCCGCGCGCCGGCTGCTTATCGGCAGGCCATTTCGCAGCGACCGGCTCAGCCACACGCTGTTGCCCAAGCGGATCGCCCTGCCGGTATTCGCCTCAGACGCGATGTCGTCGGTCGCGTACGCCCCGGAGGAGATCTTCCTGGTGCTCTCGGTGGCCGGCCTGGCTGCTTACTCGATGGCGCCGTGGATAGGCCTGGCGGTCGCCGCGGTCCTGCTCGTCGTGGTGTCCAGCTACCGCCAGAACGTGCACGCTTACCCGTCCGGCGGCGGCGACTATGAAGTTGTCACCACCAATCTCGGAGCCAACGCCGGCCTCGTTGTGGCGAGCGCGCTTATGGTGGATTACGTTCTCACCGTTGCGGTTTCGATATCGTCGGCGATGTCGAACATCGGCTCGGCGATCCCGTTCGTGTACGACCACAAAGTGTTGTTCGCGGTTGGTGCGATCGTGCTGATCATGGCGATGAACCTGCGCGGGGTCCGGGAATCCGGACTGGCCTTCGCCATCCCGACCTACGCATTCATCATCGGAATCGGTGCCATGCTCGGCTGGGGGCTGTTCCGGATGTTCGTGTTGGGCAACCAGCTACGTGCCGAATCCGCCGGTTTCGAAATGCACGCCGAACACGGCAAGGTCCTCGGTTTCGCGCTGGTGTTCCTGGTGGCGCGCTCGTTCTCCTCCGGGTGCGCGGCGCTGACCGGTGTCGAGGCCATCAGCAACGGAGTGCCGGCGTTCGAGAAGCCCAAGTCGCGCAACGCGGCAACGACGCTGTTAATGCTGGGCATCATCGCGGTGAGCATGTTCATGGGCATGATCCTGCTGGCCGTGGAGACCGGGGCCCAAGTCGTCGATGATCCCGACACACAGCTGTCCGGTGCTCCGCCGGGCTATCAACAGAAGACGCTGGTAGCGCAGCTGGCACAGGCCGTTTTCGGTGGCTTTCACCTCGGGTTCCTGCTGGTCGCCGGGGTCACCGCGCTCATCCTGGTATTGGCCGCTAACACTGCGTTCAACGGTTTCCCGGTGCTCGGCTCGGTCTTGGCGCAGCACAGCTACCTACCGCGGCAACTGCACACCCGTGGTGACCGGCTGGCGTTCTCCAACGGGATCCTGTTCCTGTCGGTGGCGGCCATCGCGGCGGTTGTCGCGTTCCGAGCCGAGCTCACCGCGCTGATCCAGCTGTACATCGTCGGCGGGTTCATTTCGTTCACGCTCAGTCAGATAGGCATGGTGCGGCACTGGACCAGGCTGTTGCGCACCGAAACCGATCCGTCGGCGCGGGCCAAAATGTTTCGCTCGCGGGTGGTCAACACGATTGGTTTCATTGCCACCGGCGCGGTGTTGTTGGTGGTGATGGTCACCAAGTTTCTAGCCGGGGCGTGGATCGCCATCGTCGCGATGGGGGCCCTGTTCCTGCTCATGAAGGCGATTCGGCGCCACTACGACGGGGTGAGTCGGGAACTGGCTGAGCAAGCCGCCGCCCACGACAACGAGGTCGTGCTGCCCAGCCGCAATCACGCCTTGGTGCTGGTGTCGAAGTTGCATCTACCGACGCTTCGCGCCGTGGCCTATGCGCGAGCGACCCGCCCCGATGCGCTCGAAGCCATCACGGTCAACGTCGATGACGCGGAAACCCGCGAGCTGGTGCACCAGTGGGAGGAAAGCGATATCACCGTCCCGCTGAAGGTCATCGCGTCCCCGTACCGCGAGATCACCCGTCCGGTGCTTGATTACGTCAAACGCGTGAGCAAGGAGTCACCGCGCACCGTTGTGACGGTGTTCATCCCGGAGTACGTGGTGGGCCGCTGGTGGGAACAGTTGCTGCACAACCAAAGTGCGCTGCGGCTCAAGACCCGGCTGCTGTTTATGCCCGGAGTCATGGTGACTTCGGTTCCCTGGCAATTGACTTCGTCGGAGCGGATCAGTGCGTTGCAACCGCATGTGGCTCCCGGTGACGCGCGTCGAGGCATCTTCGATTGACCCGCGCCGGCGACGATGCAGAGCGAAGCGATGAGGAGGAGCGGCGCCAGTGACCCGCGCCGGCGACGATGCAGAGCGAAGCGATGAGGAGGAGCGGCGCCAGTGACCCGCGCCGGGCGCCCGCATCCGCTTGCAGGGAGCTGACGTTGGTTACCGGTGCCCCCGCGAACGGCGGCAGCTGCGTGGCGCACCATGAAGGCCGGGTGGTCTTCGTCCGCTATGCGTTGCCCGGTGAGCGGGTGCGGGTGCGGGTCACCGCGGACCACGGTTCGTATTGGCATGCAATGGCTTTCGAGGTAGTTGACGCCTCGCCCCATCGAGTCGAATCGCTGTGTCCGATCGCCGGAGTGGACGGCGCCGGGTGTTGTGATCTGGCCTTCGCCGACCCGCAAGCGGCCCGGGAGCTCAAGGCGCAAGTCGTGGCCAACCAGCTGCAGCGGCTCGGCGGGTACAGCTGGCGTGGTGAAGCGCAACCGCTTTCGGATGCTGGCCCAACGGGTTGGCGCACCCGGGTCGGCCTCGACGTGGGGGCGGACTGCCGTCCCGGCTTTCACCGCTATCACAGCAACGATCTGGTGACCGACCTGCGCTGCGGGCAGTTGCCCGCCGGCATGCTGGACGGGCTTGCGGCGTCCGACTGGCCGCCGGGCGCTCACCTGCACGTGGCCGTCGACGACGACGGACAGCGACATGTGGCGCGTACCGTGCGGCAGCGCCCTCGCAAAAGGACCAGCAACGCGACCACGGTGGTGGAGGGCGCCTATCACGCGGTGCAGCGGGTGGGCCGTCGCACCTGGCAGGTGCCGGTGACGGCTTTCTGGCAGGCGCACCGCGACGCCGCGGTTGTCTACAGCAGGCTTGTCGCCGACTGGGCGCAACCGGCGGCCGGCATGACTGCCTGGGATTTGTACGGTGGCGCAGGGGTTTTCGCCGCAGTGCTAGGTGAGGCGGTGGGGGAGTCCGGGCGAGTGCTCACTGTCGACACTTCGCGCGGGGCCTCGGGGGCCGCACGTGCCGCGCTGGCAGATCTGCCGCAAGTGGAGGTGGTCACCGATTCGGTGCGGCGCGCGCTGTCGGCGCAACAAGCCGGCGCCTCGGGAGCTGATGTGGCGGTGCTGGACCCGCCGCGGTCGGGGGCCGGGCGCGACGTGATCGGCTTACTCGCCGCCGCGGGCGTACCGCGGGTGATCCATATCGGTTGTGAGGCAGCGTCTTTCGCTCGCGATATCGGTCTCTACCTCGGCCACGGCTACGCCGTCGAGAAGATCATGGTGTTCGATGCCTTCCCGCTGACGCATCACGCCGAATGCGTAGCCCTGTTGAGGCGCCGCTGACCCGCTGACGCTAACGACGTGATTGCTCCTGCCAGCGCTCCAGCAGTGCGGGGATCTCGTCGAGTAAGAACGTGTAGAAGTCGCGCATCTGGGTGAGGCGGTGTCGGGCCAGGCTGTCGTCGTCGGTCGCGGCGATGCCGGCATTGGCGGCCGCCAGCACCGCCGAGGTCGCGTGGTTCTGGGTGGTGTACTGAATCGCCCACGCGTCGTCGCGCAACCGGTAGTGGTCGCGGCGACTGCCGGGAGCGGGCACTCGCTCGACCAGGCCCACCGAGGTGAGCATCCTGATGGCGCCCGAGATTGCGCCCGAGCTGGCTTGAAGCTGGTCGGCCAGCTCACCCATGGTCATCGTGGGCTTCTCGGTGAACAGCAACGCGGAAAGTACACGGGCGGTCATGCGCTGCATACCGTGGTCGGCGAGCACCAGGGCGAGCTGCTCGGCGACCTCTTGCTGGCGCATGGCGGTCATATACGCAATCTTAACGGTCAGAGTCTTCAAAGATCTCTGAAACTTTAGTAGTCTTTGGGTCGGCGCTCCGGGAAGACTGGTCGGAACCAGGTATTGGCATTCGCGCGGTGACGACCGGTGGCCCGGCGCACGGCGCTCGCCCGGAAAGGGACGGCGCGAGTTATGACGACGCTCAACCATGCCGCCGCATCGGCGTGTGTCGGGACCGAGGTGATCCGCGTGCGCGGGCTCACCTTCAGCTACCCGAAGGCAACCCAGCCGGCTGTGCGCGGCATGGACTTCACCGTCGGACGAGGCGAAATCTTCGGGTTTCTCGGCCCCAGCGGCGCGGGCAAGTCCACGACACAGAAGCTTCTCATCGGCCTGCTGCGCGACCACGGCGGCGAGGCCGCGGTGTGGGGCAGAGAGCCGTTGGACTGGGGACCTGATTACTACGAACGCATCGGGGTTTCGTTCGAGCTGCCCAACCACTACCAGAAGCTCACCGGGTATGAGAACCTGCGCTTCTTCGCGTCGCTGTACGCCGGCGCGACGGCGGACCCGATGCAGCTGCTGGACGCCGTAGGTCTCGCCGATGCCGCCCACATCCGAGTGGGCAAGTACTCCAAGGGAATGCAGATGCGGCTGACCTTCGCCAGGTCGTTGATCAACAACCCGGAGCTGCTATTCCTCGACGAACCCACCTCCGGGCTGGACCCGGTGAACGCCCGCAAGATCAAAGACATCGTCCTGAACCTGAAGGCGCAGGGCCGCACGGTCTTTCTCACCACGCACGACATGTCCACCGCCGACGAACTGTGCGACCGGGTGGCGTTCGTCGTTGACGGGAGGATCGTCGCGCTGGACGCCCCCACCGAACTGAAGGTCGCGCGGAGCCGGCGGCGAGTGCGGGTGGAATACCGGGGCGACGACGGCCGCCTCGAGAGCAGCGAGTTCGCCATGGATGGGCTGGCCGACGACCCGGCGTTCCATTCGGTGCTGCGAAACCACCACGTCGAGACCATCCACAGCCGGGAGGCGAGTCTCGACGACGTCTTTGTCGAGGTCACGGGGAGGCGGCTGACATGACCCGATTGGCACGGGCGCTGCTGCTCGAGCTGACGCTGCAGGTGCGGCAGAAGTTCCTGCATGCCGCCGTTTTCTCCGGACTGATCTGGCTGGCCGTGCTGCTGCCGATGCCGGCCGGCCTGCGCCCGGTCGCCGAGCCCTACGTCCTCGTCGGTGATATCGCGATCATCGGCTTCTTCTTCGTGGGCGGGACCGTGTTCTTCGAGAAGCAAGAGCGCACGATCGGCGCGATCGTGTCTACGCCGCTGCGGTTCTGGGAGTACCTGTCCGCGAAAATGACTGTGCTGCTGGCGATCTCGCTGTTCGTCGCGGTGGTTCTGGCCACCGTCGTGCATGGGTTTGATTACCATCTGATGCCGCTGGTGGCCGGGGTCATGCTCGGCACGCTGCTGATGCTGCTGGTGGGCTTCATCAGCTCGTTGCCGTTCGCCTCGGTGACCGATTGGTTCCTTTCGGCGACCATCCCGCTCACGATCATGCTGGTGCCGCCGATCGTGTACTACTCCGGCCTGTGGCCCAACCCGGTGCTGTACGTCATCCCCACCCAGGGGCCGCTGCTGTTGCTCGGTGCGGCATTCGATCAGGTGAGCCTGGCGCCATGGCAACTCGGGTACGCGGTCGGCTATCCGATTCTGTGCACGGCTGGGTTGTGGCGGGCGGCCAAGGCGCTGTTCGGTCGCTACGTCATCGAAAGGTCGGGTGTCCTATGAGGGCGATATCGGGCCTTGCAAGCCCACGGGCGTTGGTTGCATTCGGCCGCAACGACATTCGCGGCACATACCGCGATCCGCTGCTGGTCATGCTCGTCGTCGCGCCGGTCATCTGGACCACCGGAGTCGCGCTGTTGACACCGATGTTCACCGAGATGCTGGCCGAGCGTTATGGATTCGACCTGGTCCCGTATTACCCGCTGGTTCTCACCGCGTTCCTCTTGCTGACCAGCGTCATCATCGCCGGTGGGCTGGCGGCGTTCTTGGTGCTGGATGAGGTGGATGCGGGCACCTTGACGGCGCTCCGGGTCACCCCGGTGCCGCTGTCGGTCTTTTTCGGCTATCGCGCCGCAACGGTGATAATCGTGACCACGGTGTATGTCGTCGCGACGATGTCGCTGAGCGGGATCCTCGAACCGGGCCTGGTGGGTTCACTGATCCCCATCGGCCTATTGGCCGGACTGTCGGCGGTGGTGACCCTGCTGCTCATTATTGCGGTGGCAAGCAACAAGATTCAGGGTCTGGCTATGGTCCGCGCCTTAGGCATGCTCATCGCCGGGCTGCCCTGCATGCCGTGGTTCATTCACTCCGGCTGGAACCTCGCGTTTGGCGTCTTGCCGCCCTACTGGGCTGCCAAGGCATTCTGGGTCGCTAGCGATCACGGCACCTGGTGGCCGTATCTCGTCGTGGGTGCCGTCTACAACCTGGCCATCGCCTGGCCGCTGTTTCGCCGCTTCCAGGCCAAGCGCACGTGAGCGCTGGCCCTCAGCCCAACACGAAATACCGCAGCCACAAGTAGATGGCCGACAGCGCGATCGAGACCGCGGTCACCACAATGCCTTTGCGGGTGAATTCCCAGAATGAGATGGGAGTGCCTGCGCGCCGGGCGATTCCAAGCATGACGACATTGGCACTGGCTCCGACCGCGGTTAGGTTGCCGCCGAAGTCGGCGCCCAGCGCCAGCGCCCACCACAGCGTGTTCGGGTGGACCTCGCCCGGCATGACGGTGATCAGTTCGGTGACGATCGGAGTCATTGTGGCGACATAGGGGATGTTGTCGATGATGCCGGACACCGGCGCGGAGATGCCGAGGATCAGGGATACCGTCAGCAGTTCGTTGCCGTCGGTCAGGTCGATGGCCGCCCGCGCCAGCTTGTCGACGACGCCGGTCTTCACCAGAGCCCCGACCATGATGAACAACCCGGCGAAGAACAGCAGGGTGTCCCACTCGACGTTCGAGAGGTATTCCGACCGTTTCAGTCCCGAGATCATGATGAGGATGCCGGCGCCGAGCAACGCCACCACGGACGGCTGGACGTGCAGCACCGGATGGGCGACGAAGGCCACGAAGACCAGTAGCAGTACGACGCCACACTTGATGAGCAGCCGGGGGTCGCGGATGGCTTCGCGTTCGTCTAGCGACATGACGTCGTCGACCCGGTCAGACTCGACCGTGATGGAACCGAACAACCACGGCAGCAGGGCGACGAAAGCAACCAATACGACGAGCACGATCGGCGCCATGTGGATGAGGAAGTCGTTGAACGTCAATCCCGCTCGGCTGGCGATGATGATGTTGGGCGGATCCCCAACCAATGTCGCCGCGCCGCCGATGTTGGACGCGAAAACCTCGGCCATGAGAAACGGACCCGCGTTGATCGCCAGGCGGTCACACACCAACAGTGTCACCGGTGCGATCAGCAACACCGTCGTGACGTTGTCCAGCATGGCCGACCCGAAGGCCATGACCAATACCAACAGGATCATGATGCGCCGCGGGGAGGCGTTCGCGCGTTTGACGGCCCAGATCGCGACGTACTCGAAGACGCCGGTATGCCGTAGCACGCTGACGATGATCATCATGCCCAGCAGCAGAAAGATGACGTCCCAGTCGACTCCGGTCTCGGCCGAGTAGAACGCGTCGTGGGAGCCGACGACCTTTATGCCGAGCATGATGCCCGCTCCCGCCAGGGCTACCAGCGTCTTGCTGATCCGGTCGCTGGCGATAAGCGCATAGGCGACCACGAATACCGCTACGGCGACGACGCTCATCGGCTGTCCTCCGGATCTTCCTCGCTAGCGTCAGACGAATACGAAGTAGCGCACCCAGAGATAGATCGCCGCCAGCACGAGGGACATCGTGGTGACCACGATGCCCTTGCGGGTGAATTCCCAAAATGAGATGGGATTATCCGACCTCATCGCGGCGCCCAGGATGACGACGTTGGCGCTGGCCCCGATGGCAGTGAGGTTGCCGCCGAAATCGGTACCGAGGGCGAGTGCCCACCACAGCACGTCCGGATTGCTGTGGTCCACGAGGGCCGGAATCAAGTTCGCGACGATCGGTGCCATGGTGGCGGCATAGGGAACGTTGTTGACGATCCCGCTGACCACCAACGACGCGGCCAGGATCACCATGGTCGCCAACAAGGTGTTGCCGCGTGTTGCCGTCACGGCCAGTTCCGCGACCCGCTCGACGACACCCGTCTTCACCAGAGCGCCGACCATGACGAACAGGCCGGCGAAGAACAGCAACGTGTCCCACTCGACGCTAGAGAGGTAGTCGGAGTGCTCCAGCCGGGAGACGACGACCAAGATGCCGGCACCGATCAACGCGACCATGGACGGCTTCATATGAATCGCCGAGTTGGCGATGAAGGCGGCGAACACCGCCACCAGCACCACCCCGCACGTGATCAGCAGCCGGTGATCGCGAATGGCCTCTTTCTCCTCCAGCGACATGACGTCGGCCACTCGTGCGGGATCGGCGTCGAATGCACCGGGAAAGAGACGCGGGAGCATCAGGATGAACACCGCGATCACGATGATCACGATCGGCGCCAGGTTGATGAGGAAGTCGTTGAAGGTCAGGCCGCCCTTGCTGGCGATGATGATGTTGGGCGGGTCGCCGACCAATGTCGCGGTGCCGCCGATATTCGATGCGAATGCTTCGGCCATCAAGAACGGCACCGGGTTGATCGCCAGCCGGTCACATACCAGCAGCGTTACCGGTGCGATCAGCAGGACCGTGGTGACGTTGTCCAGTAGGGCCGACGCGACCGCGGTCACCAGTACCAACAGGATCATGATGCGCAGCGGCGAGCCGCGGGCCCGCTTGGCGGCCCAGATCGCGACGTATTCGAACACGCCAGTCTGGCGCAGCACGCTGACGATGATCATCATGCCGAGCAGCAAAAAGATGACGTCCCAATCGACCCCGGTTTCGTGGGAGTAGAAGACGTCATCGGAATCGATGATCGGCAGGGTGACCACGATCGCCGCGCCCGCGAGCGCTATGAGCGTCTTGTTCACCCGGTCGCTGGCAATCAGCGCGTATGCCACCACGAATATGGACAGCGCGACGACACTCATGCAGTTACCTGTGTTCTCGCGCGCAGACTGGGTATTTCCGAGGCCGTCGAGGTCAAGACGTCAGTGCCGCCGCAAGCAGGCGCGACGCGGTGACCATCCCGAGCAACCGTCCACTCTTGACCACCGCGATGAGGGGGCTTCGCGACCGGGCCATGAGTGCGGCCACCTCGATGATGGTGTCGTCGGCGTTAGCCGGCGGAACGTCCACCAAGTGGTCCGGCAACACGTCGCGGACCTTCTTGCCGCTCAACTTTTCCGCGCAGCGGTCGGCCATCGATTCGTTGAGCACACCGGCCAGCGAGGGATCATCCTGCACGTAGCGGGGCACGACGAATCGCACGACCTGGGAGGCAGGTAGCACGGCGTACGGCTTTCCTGACGCGTCGGTGACCAAAAGCCCGGGCAACTGGTGCTCGGCGAGCATCCGGGCCGCGTCGAGTGCGTTTGAATCGATGCTGACGACCGGAAACTCCTCGGCCATTTGCTCGGCGCGCATGTGTTGACCATACGACGCAATAGGGGGTGCAGTGCGGCCGACACCAACCTTCATATCGAACTCCGGGGTCGCAGGACAAATACGCCGACCAGGCTTCCCGGCTCTCCGGGCAACGAGGCTACCAAACGCCGCGCCCAGTCATCGCGGAGGTCGTTGCCACGAATCCGGGATGAGCTTGCGGTTGCTGCGTAGACTAGCGGGATGCTGGAACAGATCCGCGGACCCGCTGATCTGCAGCACCTTTCCCAACAGCAACTCAAGGACCTGGCTGCTGAGATCCGTGAGTTCCTGATCCACAAGGTTGCCGCCACCGGGGGACACCTGGGTCCGAACCTGGGCGTCGTCGAATTGACGTTAGCGCTACATCGCGTCTTCGACTCGCCACATGATCCGATCATCTTCGACACCGGCCACCAGGCCTATGTCCACAAGATGTTGACCGGCCGCTGCCAGGACTTCGAAAGCCTGCGTAAAAAGGGCGGACTGTCGGGCTATCCGTCCCGCGCCGAGAGCGAACACGATTGGGTGGAGTCGAGTCACGCCAGCGCGGCGTTGTCCTACGCAGACGGGCTGGCCAAGGCCTTCGAGTTGACCGGGCACCGCAACCGGCATGTGGTCGCGGTCGTCGGCGACGGCGCGCTCACCGGCGGCATGTGCTGGGAGGCGCTGAACAACATTGCGGCCTCGCACCGGCCGGTGATCATCGTGGTCAACGACAACGGCCGCAGCTACGCGCCGACGATCGGGGGCGTCGCCAACCATCTGGCCACGCTGCGGTTGCAGCCGGCGTACGAGAAGGTTTTAGAAAAAGGCCGCAACGCAATGCGCGCTATGCCGCTGGTAGGCGAGGTGTGTTACCAGTTCATGCACAGCGTCAAAGCCGGCCTCAAGGACTCCCTGTCACCGCAGCTGCTGTTCACCGACCTGGGTTTGAAGTATGTCGGCCCGGTCGACGGGCACGACGAACGCGCGGTGGAGGTCGCGCTGCGCAGCGCCCGCGGCTTCAGGGGCCCGGTGATCGTGCACGTCGTCACCCGCAAAGGGATGGGTTACCCGCCGGCCGAGGCCGACGAGGCCGAACAGATGCACTCTTGCGGCGTGATCGATCCGGCGACCGGGCAGGCCGCGAAGGTACCCGGCCCGGGCTGGACGGCAACGTTTTCCGATGCGCTCATCAGCTACGGCCAAAAGCGCCGCGACATCGTGGCCATCACCGCGGCCATGCCCGGACCTACCGGACTGACGGCGTTCGGGCAGCGCTTCCCCGATCGGCTGTTCGACGTCGGCATCGCCGAACAGCATGCGATGACGTCGGCGGCCGGACTGGCGATGGGCGGGATGCACCCCGTCGTGGCGATCTATTCGACGTTCCTGAACCGGGCCTTCGACCAGATCATGATGGATGTGGCGCTGCACAAGCTGCCCGTCACCATGGTGCTGGACCGGGCCGGCATCACCGGTTCGGACGGGCCGAGCCACAACGGCATGTGGGATCTGTCGATGCTTGGGATCGTGCCGGGCATCCGGGTGGCCGCCCCCAGGGATGCCACCCGGTTGCGTGACGAACTCGGTGAGGCGCTCGACATCGACGACGGGCCGACGGCGCTAAGATTCCCCAAAGGCGATGTGGGCGAAGATATTCCGGCACTGGAGCGGCTCGGGTTGGGCGTCTCGGGTGTCGACGTGCTGGCGGTGCCGGCCAGTGGCCTGAACCACGATGTGCTGCTGGTAGCGGTCGGCGCGTTCGCGTCGATGGCGTTGGCGGTGGCCAAACGGCTGCACAACCAGGGGATCGGTGTGACCGTGATCGACCCACGGTGGGTGTTACCGGTCTCCGACAGTGTTCGCGAACTGGCAGCACAGCACAAGCTGCTGGTGACGCTGGAGGACAACGGGGTGGCCGGCGGTGTGGGTTCGGCGGTGTCGGCGGCCCTGCGGCGAGCGGAAGTCGATACGCCCTGCCGCGATGTCGGACTACCGCAGGAATTCTATGAGCATGCGTCCCGGGGCGAGGTGCTCGCCGATCTGGGACTCACCGACCAGGACGTGGCCCGCCGCATCACCGGTTGGGTTGTCGCACTTGGTAATTCGCTTACCGAACCGCAGATCAGCGAGCGGCTCGACTAGCTGTGAGTCGACGGCTCGGTCCTGTCCGTGATCGAATGCCTCAGTGATATTCACCGTCGGCACTACGCACCGGCCCGCGACCGACCTCGGCTATCTGCTGCACAAGCATCCTGGGCGCGCGCAGTCGATGGACGTTAACAGCGGAACCGCGCACGTCTTTTATCCAGAGGCGAGTGACGAGCGGTGCACCGCCGCAGTGTTGCTCGAGGTCGACCCGGTCAGGCTGGTCAAAGGTCGCCGCGATGATGCGTTCGCGCTCGCGCAGTATGTAAATGACCGACCTTACGTCGCATCCAGCCTGCTTGCGGTCGCAGTACAGCGGCTGTTTCGCACCGCGATGGCCGGTCGTTGCGACGCGCGTCCAGACCTTGTGACGCAACCCATTCCGCTGCAGCTACACCTGTCCGCGCTGCCCTGCCGCGGCGGTGCCGACCTGGCTCGCCAGTTGTTTGAGCCGCTGGGATGGCGGGTGGGCCCAACGCCGGTACCGCTGGACCCCGAGCTGCCGGAGTGGGGCGACGCACCCTACGTCGACTTGAAGCTCACCGGAAGCCAACTGTTGTCCGACGCACTCAACCAGGTCTACGTCCTGCTGCCAGTCCTTGACGACGCCAAGCACTATTGGGTCGGCCCGGACGAAGTAGACAAGCTGATCCGCGCCGGCGCCGGCTGGCTTGCCGGGCATCCGGCCAGGAATCTGATCAGCCGGCGCTACCTGGCGCATCAGCGCCAGCTGACAGCGGCGGCGATGGAGCGCCTCGCCGACCTCGACGACGCGCCGGTGGAACAGCTGGACAACGCGGTTGAGCCAACCGCCCAACGGCCCCTCGCGGCGGAGCGGTGCCGGGTTGTGCTTGACGTTTTGCGAGCGGCTGGGGCATCTCGCGTCGCTGACCTGGGCTGTGGTGACGGGCGGCTGGTGCGTGACCTGCTCGCCGACCCTTCGTTCGCGCTCATCATCGGCGCGGACGTCTCGGCGACGGCACTCGCCTATGCCGAACGGCGGCTCAACGTCGCCGAGATGTCGCAGCGCCAGTCGTCGCGGCTGCGGCTGTTCCAGTCGTCGCTGACGTATCGGGACGAGCGGCTGGCCGGGCTTGACGCCGCAGTGCTGATGGAGGTCATCGAGCACGTCGACCCGCCCCGGCTGCCCGCGCTGGCCCGGTCCGTGTTCGGTGCGGCCCGGCCCGGCCTGGTGCTGGTGACGACGCCGAACGCCGAGCACAACGTGCGGTTCGCGGGTCTGGCTCACGGCGCGTTTCGGCATCCCGATCACCGGTTCGAGTGGACCCGACCGGAGTTCCGGTCGTGGGCTTCGGGGGTGGCTTCGGCCTATGGGTACGGCGTGCGGTTCCTGCCGGTCGGCGACGACGACCCCGAGGTCGGGCCCCCTACTCAGCTCGCCGTATTCGATCGTGAGGCGGCATGACGACCCTGGCGGTCCCGGAGCTCTCGCTGGTGGTGCTGATCGGTGTCAGCGGTTCGGGCAAATCGACGTTCGCGCGGGCGCATTTCAAGCCGACCGAAGTGCTGTCGAGTGACTTCTGCCGCGGGCTGGTGTGCGACGACCAGAACGATCAGGCCGCGTCCAAGGACGCTTTCGAGGTGCTGCACTTCATCGCCGGCAAGCGGCTCGCCGCGGGCCGGCTGACGGTGGTGGACGCCACGAACGTTCAACCTGAGGCGCGCAAAGAGTTGGTTGCCCTGGCCCGCGCCCACGACGTGCTGCCGGTCGCCATCGTTCTTGATCTGCCCGAGTCGGTGTGCGTCGCACGCAATGCCGCCCGACCCGAGCGCGATTTCGGCGGCCGCGTGGTGGCACGCCAGCGCCAGCAGCTGCGACGCGGCCTGCGCGGCCTCAAGCGCGAGGGATTCCGGGCCGTGCACGTGCTGGACGGTGTGGAGGCCGTCGCCGCCGTGACTGGGATCGAGCGGACTCGTCTGTTCAACGACCTGCGGCACGAGACTGGGCCATTCGACATCATCGGGGACGTGCATGGTTGCCGGGCCGAGCTGGAAAGCCTGTTGTCGACCCTCGGCTACAAGTTGTCGCGGGATGCTCAGGGCGGCGCGGTCGATGCTGTGTGTCCCGACCGTCGGGCGGTGTTCGTCGGCGACCTGGTGGACCGCGGCCCGGATACACCAGGCGTGCTGCGGCTGGTAATGGGGATGGTCAACTCCGGCAACGCCTTCTGCGTGCCCGGCAACCACGAGGACAAGCTGCTGCGCGCGCTGCGTGGCCGTGACGTGAAGATCAGCCACGGGCTGGCCGAGTCGCTGGCGCAGCTCGCCGCGGAAACGGCGGAGTTCCGGGCGGCGGTGGAATCTTTTCTGGACGGCCTGATTTCGCACTACGTGTTTGATCACGGCCGACTGGTGGTGTCGCACGCGGGTTTGGTCGAGAGGATGCACGGGCGCGGCTCGGCGCGGGTTCGGGCGTTCTGTTTGTACGGCGAAACGACCGGTGAAACCGATGAATACGGGTTGCCGGTGCGCTACCCATGGGCGGACAACTACCGCGGCCGTGCGCTGGTCGTCTACGGCCATACGCCGACGCCAAAACCCGAGTGGGTGAACAACACCATCTGCATCGACACTGGATGTGTGTTCGGCGGCTCGTTGACCGCACTGCGCTACCCCGAGCGCGAGGTGGTCTCGGTGCCGGCTGCACGCGAGTACTATGTGCCGGCGAAGCCGTTGACCAACGTAGCTGCGCCACAACGTGATTCGGATATGCTGGACATCCGCGACGTCACCGGTCGCCGGGTGATCGAAACCGGAGGACACGGCCGAGTCAGTGTAAGGGCCGACCACGCGGCCGCGGCCCTCGAGATAATTAGCCGGTTCGCTGTCGATCCGCGGTGGCTGATCTACCTGCCGCCGACGATGAGCCCAGTAGCGACGTCAGCGTGTCCTGGTCTGCTCGAGCATCCCGCCGAAGCGTTCGGGGCCTACCGAGGCGTGGGCGTGACTGACGTTGTGTGCGAGGAAAAGCACATGGGGTCACGGGCTGTGCTGCTCGTTTGCCGGGACTCGGCGGTGCCGCATTTCGGGATCGACGGCGCGGGGGCGGTGTGGACGCGCACCGGTCGGTCGTTCTTCCCGACCGAGTTAACGTCAGCTCTGCTGGACCGCCTGCGCAGTGCCGTCGCAAACGCGGGTCTATTCGAGGAGCTCGATGCGTCTTGGGTGCTGCTGGACGCCGAGCTGCTGCCCTGGAGCGCCAAGGCGGGCGAACTGCTGCGCGACCGGTACGCGGCCGTCGGTGCCGCGGCGCGAGCCTCGTTGCCGGTGGCAGCATTGGCGCTGTCACAGGCCGTAGACCGAGGCATCGACGTCGGCGCCCTGCTGGAACGCACCCGGGCTAGGGCGGAGACCGCCGATCGGTTCACGGCAGCCTATCGCCGATACTGCTGGCCTACCCGGGGACTAGATGGTGTCCAGGTGGCACCATTCCAGCTGCTCGCATCGGGTGACGGAAGCGGCGGGGGCGGGGCGACGTACCAGGATCGACCGCACGCCTGGCACCTCGAAGTCGCCGACCGGCTGGTGGCGGCTGACGACCGGCTGGTAGCTCCAACACGGCGGCTATTCGTCGACATTGACGACGAATCCTCGGTGTCGGACGGGGTGCGGTGGTGGGAGCAACTCACCGCGGCCGGTGGTGAGGGAATGGTGGTCAAGCCGGCGGCAAACCTGGTGCGGACCGCAAAAGGATTGGTGCAGCCCGGGCTGAAGGTGCGTGGCCGCGAATACCTGCGGATCATCTACGGGCCGGACTACACCGAACCCGCCAACCTGGAGCGACTGCGGCAACGCAACCTCGGCGCCAAGCGCTCGATCGCACTGCGCGAGTACGCCCTGGGCCTCGAAGCACTCGAACGCGTCGCCCGAGGCGAACCGCTGTGGCGCGTCCACGAGTGCGTGTTCGCGGTTCTTGCACTTGAGTCGGAACCCGTCGACCCCCGCCTCTAGTCGCCCTGTGGCTGCACCGCCGCGGCCAGAACCCGAACCACCAGTTCTCGTTGCCACGCCCGCGCCTGGCCGGCGCACAAGAAGTCGTCGATAGCACTGACCGCGTCTGGCGAGCGTTTCGGGGCGCCGTCCCAGTCCCAGCACAGCCGTCGCACCAGGTCGGGTGAGACCAGGTTCTCCGTCGGAACCCCCACCCGTTGGGACACCTCCGCCAGCGCCGCACGCGCCGCGTCCAGCCGGGTGGCCGCCTCGGGCTTGCGTCTGCTCCACCGCGCCGGCGGCGGCGGACCATTCGGCGGTTCCGTCACCTCCGGCGGATCTTGGCTTTGCCGCGCCGTTTCCAGTGCCGCCAACCACATCGCTGCGCTGCGGCGCTGGTTACGCCCGCCGAACACCGGCAACGCGACCAGGTCGTCGACCGACTTCGGGTCGGCGATGGCGGCGTCGATGATGGCCGAGTCCGGCAGGATGCGTCGAGGCGCGATGTCGCGTCGCTGGGCGATACGGTCACGCGTGGTCCACAACTCGCGAACCGCCGCCAGGCCCCTCCGGTCATTGACACGATGGATGCCCGATGTTCGCCGCCATCGGTCCGGCCGGGCTGCCGCTGGGGTGGCCGTCCGGAGATGTTCGAATTCCTCTGTGGCCCAGTCGGTTTTGCCTTGCTCGGCGAGCACCCCGGAGATCGCCGGGCGCAGTTCGATGAGTAGTTCCACATCGAGTGCCGCGTAGTTGAGCCAGGCCGACGGCAGCGGGCGTTTGGACCAGTCGGCCGCGCCGTGGCCCTTGGCCAACCCCAGGCCCAGCAGCCGCTGGACCATGGTCGCCAGGTTCACGCGCTCGAATCCGGCCAGGCGTCCGGCCAGCTCGGTGTCGTACAGCGCGGACGGCTGCAGGCCGACTTCGGCCAGGCACGGCAGATCCTGATCCGCGGAATGCAGAATCCATTCATCTTTGCTGAGGACCTCGGCGATGGGCTGCAGCACGGTCAGCGGGTCACCGCCGTGGCTGACCGGATCGATGAGCACGGTGCCGGCGCCGGCCCGCCGGATTTGGATCAGGTAGGCCCGGTTGGAGTAGCGGAAACCAGACGCCCGCTCGGCATCCACCGCGAATGGTCCATGGCCGCGGTCCAGCAGTGCCGCGGCGGCCGTGATCTGCTTGGCGGTGACCGAAAGTTCCGGCATCCCGTCGGCGGGGTGGAGCAATGGGACGGGCTCGGGCTGGCTGCTGCCCGCCGGCTCATTCTCCGGCATAGACAGCTCGGGATACATATCAGGCGCGTGACCGCGAGCCCAGGTCGGTGACCCCGGCCGGCGGCAAGCCCGCGGCGTGCTCCAGGACATCGCAGAACGCCTCTACGTGACCACCCACATCGGGGGTGGTGGCCGTCCACGACGCCCGTAGCTCCAACTGGTGGGCCCGCGGCGGACCGGAGATGTCGCCGTAGCGCACCGAGGTGGTGGCGGTGACGGTGCCTCCCAGGGCGGTCATCTGTTCGGTGCGCGTTTCCAGCGCCTCGACCAGCCAACTCCACGCCACCTCCGGCAGCAGCGGGTCGATCGCCTCGTGCGAGTCCAGGTCCGCCTGGACGTAGGCGACCAGGCGGATGGTGCCGTCCCAAGCGTCCGAGCCCTCGGGGTCGTACAGCAGGATCAACCGGCCGAATGCGTCGCCTTCGGATCGTTCGGGGACGATGTCGAGGTCGGGATGCTTGATCTCGGCGCCTAACGCGTAGCTGTACGGCGCCAGTCGCTGGGGTGGGCGAATGGGGCCGAGCTCGATTTCCGGTCGCACGGTGACGGCGTTCATTGCGGCTACCGCCTCGCGGAATGGTTCCGGTTCTGTTGAGGTCATGAGCGCCGCTCCTCCGCCTCGCTTCGCTCTGCATCGTCGCCAGCGCGGGTCACAAATTTCGACGTTAGACCTATCGCCCGACACGCGTCATCAGGCGCGCCGAATTGCGTTGAGTGCCGATCGCAAGCGCGGCGCTGGCGCCGGGCGCGGCGGGTCGGCACCATCGGGCTCAGCTGTCCTGGCCGCCAACAAAGCGCGCGGGCCGCTTCTCGCGATGGGCGGCTAGACCTTCGCGCACGTCGGGACCGCTGAACCCGATGAATTCCAGGCCAAGCGAGGTTTCGAAGGTGGGCCCGAACATGCGGTACCAGTGGTTCAGGCTGCGCTTTGTCCAGCGGATCGCGGTTTGGGCGCCCTGCGCCAGATTATCGGCCAGCCGCGTTGCGGTGGGGAGTACCTCGTCGTCGTCGACGCAGGTAGAGACCAACCCGATGCGCTCGGCTTCTTCGCCGGACAGCGGCTCGCAGGTGAGCAGGTAGTACTTGGCCTTGGCCATGCCCACCAGCAGCGGCCAGCAGATCGCGGCGTGATCACCCGCGGCCACCCCGAGTTTGGTGTGCCCGTCGATGATTTTCGCGCTGCGGCCCGCCACCGAGATGTCGGCGAGCAACGCCACCACCAAACCCGCGCCCACGGCGGGGCCCCTGATGGCTGACACCAGCGGTTTGTCGAAATTGACCAGGTTGAGCACCAGATCGCGAGCCTCACGCAAGATGCGAATCCGGCCCTTGAAGCCGCCCATGGTTTCGTCGATCAGGTCAAAGCTGCCGCCGGAGGAAAATGCTTTGCCTTCACCGCGGACCAGGACCACCCGCACGTCCGGGTCGCGGTCGATCACCGGCCAGATGTCGGCGAGGTCGCGATGCATCTGCGGACCGACCGAATTCAGCCCGGGCGCGTCCAGGATCAAATTCAGCACACCGTTGTCCTGAGGCTCACAGCGGAGGCTTGGGAAGTCGTCGTAAGTGACTGGCATCGGGTCGATGTTACGGGGTCGGTACGTGGCAGCATTGAGTTCGATGAGTACCCGTCGCGACCTTCCGCAGTCGCCATATCTGGCTGCGGTCGCCGGTCGCAAACCCAGCAGGGTGCCGGTGTGGTTCATGCGGCAGGCCGGCCGGTCGTTGCCCGAATACCGGGCGCTGCGCGAACGCCACACCATGCTGGCGGCCTGCTTCCAGCCGGAAGTGGCTTGCGAGATCACCCTGCAACCGATACGCCGCTACGAAGTCGATGCCGCGATCCTGTTCTCCGACATCGTGGTACCGCTGCGCGCGGCGGGCATCGATTTGGACATCGTCGCCGACGTCGGACCGGTGATCGCCGACCCGGTGCGGACGAACGCCGATATTGACGCGATGAAACCCCTTGACCCGCAAGCGATTCAGCCCGTGCTAGAGGCGGTTTCGTTGTTGATCGATGCGCTGGGTGAAGTCCCGCTGATCGGATTCGCCGGCGCGCCATTCACGCTGGCGTCCTACCTGGTCGAGGGGGGACCAAGCCGCCACCATCCCCGTACCAAAGCGATGATGCTGGCCGAGCCGGCGAGCTGGCACGCGCTGATGACCAAGCTGACCGACCTGACCATCGCGTTTCTGCACGGCCAGATCCACGCCGGGGTGGACGCCATTCAAGTGTTCGACTCGTGGGCGGGAACGCTGTCGCTTGCCGACTACCGACAGTACGTGCTGCCGCACATCGCGCGGGTCTTTGGCGCGCTGGCCGAATACGGCGTGCCGATGACACATTTCGGGGTGGGGACGGCCGAACTGCTGGGTGCGATGTCGGAAGCACTAAAGCCAGCGACAGCCACCGTCGTCGGCGTGGATTGGCGTAGCACGCTGACCGATGCCGCCGCCAGGGTGGTGCCCGGCACGGCGCTGCAGGGCAACCTCGATCCGGTTGTGGTCCTGGCGGGCTGGCCGGTGGTGGAACGTGCGGCACGCACCGTCGTCGACGACGGACGCCGCGCCGTCGACGCTGGCGCGGCGGGCCACGTCTTCAACCTCGGCCACGGGGTGCTGCCGGAGACCGATCCCGGCGTGCTGGCCGAGCTGGTGTCGCTGGTCCATTCGTTATGACGTCTCGCTCGTATTGCGTTGTTGGCGGCGGGATTTCGGGGCTGACGGCGGCGTATCGGTTGCGCGTGGCCGCCGGTGATGACGCGACGATCACGTTGTTCGATCCCGGCGACCGGCTCGGCGGGGTATTGCGCACCGAGCGGGTTGGCGGACGGCTCACGGACGTGGGCGCGGAAGCGTTCGTGCTCCGCCGACCCGAGGTCCCCGCGTTGCTGGCCGATCTGGGGTTATCGGGGCGTCAGCTGGGCACCACCGGCGCCCGCCCGCTGATCTACAGCCAGCGGGAATTGCACCCGCTGCCGTCGGACACGGTGGTCGGAATCCCGTCGTCGTCGACGTCGATGGCGGGGCTGGTCGACGATGCGACGCTGGCGCGTATCGACGCCGAACCAGGCCGCCCATTCGGCTGGCAACCGGGCAGCGATCCCGCGGTGGCCGAGTTGGTGGCCGACCGGTTCGGTAAGCAGGTAGTGGCCCGGTCGGTTGATCCGCTGTTGGGCGGGGTGTACGCGGGCTCGGCGGCGACGATCGGGCTGCGCGCGGCGGCCCCGACGGTGGCCGCGGCCCTGGATCGGGGGGCCGCGTGCTTGACCGACGCGGTGCGCCAGGGGTTGCCGCCGAGTACCGGTGCGCCGGTGTTCGGCGCGCTGGACGGCGGCTACCAGGTGTTGCTCGACGAGCTCGTCCGGCGTAGCCGCCTGGAGTGGGTGCGGGCGGCGGTAACGAAGGTTGAACCCGGTTGGCTGGTGCACGACGCCACCGGTGCCCGCCGGCACGCCGATGCGGTGATCCTGGCGATCCCGGCGCCGCGGGTGACCCGCCTGGTGGACGGCCTAGCGCCGCGCACCTTCGCCGCCGCGAGCCGGGTCGTGAGCGCCTCGTCGGCGGTGGTGGCGCTCGCGGTGCCGCGCGAGACCCCGTTTCCGGAGTGCTCGGGTGTGCTGGTGGCCAGCGGGGAGTCGTTGCACGCCAAGGCGATCACCTTGTCGTCGCGCAAGTGGGGTATGCGGGGCGACACCCAGCTGTTGCGCCTGTCGTTCGGGCGGTTCGGTGATGCCCCCGAAATTTCAGCTGTTCGCGCGTCTGACGACGAGCTGCGGGCATGGGCGGTGGACGACCTGGCGACCGTGTTCGGTGTGGCCGTCGAGCCGATCGACATCCGGGTACAGCGCTGGATCGAAGCGATGCCGCAGTACGGTCCCGGCCACGCCGATCTGGTCGCCGAGGTGCGCGCCGGGCTACCGCCGGGCCTCGCCGTCGCCGGCAGCTACCTCGACGGAATTGGCGTACCTGCCTGTATCGGGGCGGCCGGTAGGGCGGTGGCGACCGTGGCACCATAGGTTTCATGGCCAAACTCGACTATGACGCCCTGAACTCGACGCTTCGCTATCTGATGTTCTCGGTGTTCTCGGTGCGGGCCGGAGCGCTCGGCGACGAGCGCGGCGCTGTGATCGACGATGCGGCCACGTTTTTCAAGCGGCAAGAGGAACGCGGCGTCGTGGTGCGCGGCCTCTACGACGTCGCGGGCCTGCGCGCGGATGCCGACTTCATGATCTGGACCCACGCCGAGCGTGTCGAAGCGCTGCAGGCCACCTACGCCGACTTCCGGCGCACCACCACCCTGGGGCGGGCTTGCTCGCCCGTGTGGAGCAGTGTGGCCCTGCACCGGCCGGCCGAGTTCAACAAGAGCCACATCCCGGCGTTTCTGGCCGGTGAAGAGCCCGGCGCCTACGTCTGCGTGTACCCGTTTGTGCGGTCCTACGAGTGGTACCTGCTGCCCGACGAGGAACGCCGCCGCATGCTCGCCGAACACGGTATGGCGGCCCGCGAATACAAAGACGTCCGGGCCAACACGGTGCCGGCGTTCGCGCTCGGCGACTACGAGTGGATCCTGGCCTTCGAGGCCCCGGAACTGGACCGCATCGTCGACCTGATGCGGGAACTGCGGGCCACCGACGCCCGCCGGCATACCCGTGCTGAGACGCCGTTTTTCACCGGGCCGCGGGTGCCGGTGGAGCAGTTGGTGAGTTCGCTGCCATGACCCAATTTGACCCGGGCGATCCGACCCGTTTCGAGGAGATGTATCGCGACGAGCGGCTGTCTTACGGGTTGCCCTCCGCCACGCCGTGGGACATCGGCGGCCCCCAGCCGGTGGTCCAGCAGCTAGTCGCGCTGGGCGCGATCCGAGGCGAGGTGCTCGACCCAGGTACTGGGCCGGGGCACCACGCGATCTACTACGCATCCAAGGGCTATTCGGCCACCGGCGTCGACGGATCGGCGGGGGCTATCGAACGCGCCCAAGCCAACGCGCAGAAAGCCGGCGTCTCGGTGGACTTCCAGGTGGCCGACGCGACCAAGCTGGACGGGCTGGACGGCCGGTTCGACACCGTCGTCGACTGCGCCTTCTACCACACCTTCAGCACCGAGCCCGAGCTACAGAAGTCCTACGTGCAGGCGCTGCGGCGGGCTACCAAGCCGGGAGCGCGGCTCTACATGTTCGAGTTCGGCGCACACAACGTCAACGGGTTCAGCATGCCGCGGTCGTTGTCTGAGGACGACTTTCGTCAGGTGCTCCCGCTGGGCGGCTGGGAGATCACCTACCTGGGACCGACCACCTACCAGATCAATATGAGCGTCGAGACATTCGAGATGATGGCCGCGCGAAATCCAGACATGGCCGATCGGGTGCAGTCCGTGCTGGAACGGTTCCGGGCGATGGAACCGTGGCTGGTCAACGGTCGGGTGCACGCCCCGTTTTGGGAAGTGCACGCTACCCGGGTGGATTGAGTTTCGCCGAAGCTGTAATTCTGCAGACAAAGTGCGAGTAGACACCTGCAGAATTACAGGCTCGGCGCTACACGCTGCCGGGGACCAGTCGCAGCGAAATGGAGTTGATGCAGTAGCGCTTGTCGGTTGGCGTGGGGTAGCCCTCACCCTCGAACACGTGGCCCAGGTGGCTGTCGCAGTTCGCGCACAACACCTCGGTGCGCTTCACGCCCAGCGAGTAGTCAGCGCGCAGGAACACCGCCTTTGAGTTCGCCGGGTCGAAGAACGACGGCCAGCCGCAATGGGATTCGAATTTCTCTGTGCTGCGGAACAATTCGGCTCCACAGGCCCGGCATTGGTAGATGCCCTGGATGTTGGTGTCGGTGTACTCGCCGGTGAACGGCCGCTCGGTGCCAGCTTGGCGCAGCACCTCGAATTCCTGCGGGGTGAGCTTCTTACGCCACTCGTCGTCGGTGAGCTGCAGCTTGGGGGTCATGCGTCTACGCTAGCGCGCCCGGCAGTCAGCCACGCCGGAGCCAGGTGGGATCTAAGCCGCTATCCAACCGGTTCTCCGCCTTCGCGTCCAGATAGCGAAAGTAGAGCACGCTGAAGATCACGATCAGCAGCAGTGACCAGCCATACGTGATCTTCAGGTACTCCAGGGCCCGGCCCCACCTCATCCAATGGAAGAGCAGCCAACGGTCCAGCGTCATGAAGCCGTAAATGCCTAGCCACGCCGGCCAGTTGCGGATCACCGAGTTGGGCAGCACGACCGTCATCAGGAACGGGAACAGCATCATCGAGTAGTAGCCCTGGGCCAGCGACATGACCAGCCATGACCACAGCAGCAGCACGCCCGACGAGGTGGCGAACCAGAACAGGGGATCGCGGGTGCGGTAGTAGCGATACAGCAGCCATAAGGCGCCGAATGCGATCGCCGTGAACAGCAGCCGCAGCGCCACAATCAGCCAGGTGGGCAGGCCGAAGTAGAGGCCATTGCCCTGGATCGAGCTGTTGAAGTAGTCGCGGGTGCCCAGGATGTAGGGCAGGGTGCGGGTGAAGAAGTCCATCGGGTGGCTCACCAGTGGCAGCGCGGCCAGGTTGATGACGATCGGGACGACGAGGGCGGCCACCAGCGCCCGCCATTGGCGGTTCAGCAGCGGCAGTAACAGCAGGGGACCGAGTAGGGGTTTGAGCACCAGCGTCAGCCCAATGGCCAGCCCGGCCCACCACTGTCGACTAACGCTGCCGTCCAGCAGCCAACGCAGAAACAACACCTCCAACAGCAGGATGCAGCCGTTGATGTTGGTGAACACCAAGGTATTGGTCACGGTCTCGGTGCAGAACATGGCCAGAATCAGCGCGGGCGCGGCCACCGAGGACAGCGTGAAGTTGAACATCCGCAGCAAAAGGTATGCGGCGACCAGGATGGCCAGGGTATTGATCGAGATGAACAGGTAGCGCGACGGCGCGAACGGCAGGTAGCCGAACGGCGCCATCAGCAGCGTGCCACCGGGCGGGTACAGGTAGTGCGGGTCGACGTAGTCGAAGTGCTCGTTGTAAATGTCCCAGCCGTGCCGGAAGTTCAGGACCGCGCGGTAGACCGGCTTGAAATCGTCGGTGATGTTGCCGTTGGTCGTGAGCACGATGCTGCGGTGCAGCACCGACAGGATTGCTGCCGGCCATAACACGGCTCGCAGGATCGCTGCCGTTGTCGGGGGACCGGTGGGGGGACGGAATGCGGCCAGCAGGGATTCGCGCCGGCCGGCTTGGGTCGAGTCAACTGCCGTCACCAGCGCACCGTACACCGGCGCGCCCGCTCACCAACTATCAGGCGGGACAGTAGGTGTCGGTGCCGGGCAGCTTGCCGGAGTCCAAATAACCGACCAGTGGCGGCACCGTGCATGACGAATAGATGCTGGCGCCGTGCCCGATGCCCTGCCACATCACCCGCTTGCTGGCGGCGTTCGCGTTGATCACGGTCGCCGCCGTCGCTGCGACGCCCTCGTTGCCGACGATGGGATCGTTTTGCACACCGAGTAACAGCACGTCGACCTTGAGTTGCTTGGGCGCTTGGGCGGGTGAACTGCTGGGCCAGTGCACGCATTTGACGAGGTTGAGCGCCGCGACCGTGCCGAACTGGGGGTAAAGCTTGGCCCATGCGACAACCAGCTCACGAACCCGGTCCGGGGTGGGGCGGTTGACCGCGTCGCTGCAGACGCTGACGAACTGGCCGTCGGTGTCTTCGGTGGCGTCGGCGCGGTTGATCAGGTTGGACAGCGGATTGATGTCACCCGACCGGGCGGCCGCCAGCGCATTGGCCAGATTCGTGGTGGTGCTGATGCGGTCGCCGGTGGGAAAGCCCAGTGCCGTGGTGATGGCATTGGCGATGGACGCCACCGAGGCGCGGCCGGGCGCTTTGCCGGACCGGGCGTCGGACAGCAACGCGCTGACCGCGCCCTTCGGGTCGGGGCCCAATGCGCAGTTCACCGCGATGCATTGCGCAGCAAACGCGTCAAGCGCCGCCTGCTGGCCCTTGACCTGTTGCTCGGCGGCAGCTTCGGCGTTGACTCCCAACGCAACCGGGGAGTCCAGGATCAGTCTGGCCACCTTGTCGGGGCGCGATCCCGCGTAGGCCAGCGCCACCTGGGTGCCGTTGCCGATGCCGACCAACGCCAGCGCGGGAACATCCCAGAGGTTGCGCAGTCGTTCGATGTCCGAGGCGGCATGTTGGTTGTCGTAGGCGGACTCGCCAGGGGAGAGGGCGTCGGTGCAGTTGGTTGTGGCGGTATTGGAGATTTCGGAGAGGTTGGCCACCGGATCGTCGCCGGATTGGAACTGCGCTTGGTCGCGCATGTCTTCACGGTCGAAGTGGTCGCGGCAGTCGATCGGGCTCGACATGCCCATGCCGCGGCGGTCGACGGCGACGATGGGGTGACTTTTGAGGACGTCGGCGCCGGCATGCGACAGCCAGACCGGCAACTGCGTCGACGACGGCAGATCCGAGCCCGTGGTGAAGACGAGCGGCCCCGCATCCTTCGGGGTCTGACTCGAGCGGGCGCGTACCACGCCGATGCTCACCGTCGCGGATCCACCGTTGACCGGATCGAGGTCGGCGTCGTAGCTGGCGCATTCGAGCTTGATGCCCGGTGCGGCGGGGACTCCAGCGTCCGCGGTGACCCGCGAGGTGCAATCGCGCCACGACAAGTCGTTCTTGGGTGCTGCGATCGGCGGCGGACCGCTGGGCGGCGGTGTGGTGGTGGCCGCGCCTTGCGGTTTAGCGCCGGAGTTGGTGGCGAAACGCGGGTCGGCGCCAAAGACCGGGACGCAGCCGGTCAGCACTGTGGTGACCGCGAACAGGATCGTGGCGGACCTGATGTGCCGACTCATGCCGACCACAGTAGCCGTGCGGCGACGATGCGGGCCGTGCAGAGGCCCGAGGAGAAGCCGGGCAATTCGGCCCGCCCGGCCCGGGCAATTCGGTTAGGTCTTGACGTAACGGGTGTATAGGTAACCGGCATCGTCGGTGAGGACGTGCGCACAGCGCATCCGACTCAGCAGCTGCCCGGGGCCCGTCGCGATGCGTCGAGCCAGGCCGCCGACGACCAAAGGTGCGATCGTCAGGCAGAGCTCGTCGAGCATGCCGCGGTCAATGAACGAGCCGAGCAGCATCGGCCCACCTTCGGTCAGGATGCGGGATAGGCCGCGAGCCGACAGGCACGCCAGCACCGCCACCTCGTCGACCCTGCCGGGATCGTCGCCTGAGCAGTCGATTACCTCGGCGGCGCCGGCGAGGCGACGGCCCATCTCGTCGGCGGACGCCGCACACGTGAGCACCAACGGTGGCACCTCGGTCCGGGTGAATACGCCAAGGTCGCGGTCGAGTTGACCCGACTTGGTGACGATCGCCAGTTGCGGTACTTCGCTTTGCTCCCGGGCCTGTCGCCGTTGGCGCTGGGCGACGCTCAGGTGTGCGCCGGAGTAACCCTCGATGCGTACGGTGCCCGCGCCGACCAGGATGACGTCGGCGAGTTCGCGCAGCAGGTTGAAGACGAATCTGTCGCCCGGACCGGCCAGCGCGCCGCTGGTGCCGTCGGCGGTAGCGCCGCCGTCGAGGCTGGTGATGAAATTCGCCCGCAGCCAGGCGCCGTTGCGTCGCTCCGGATAGCCGTAGAGCTGGGAGAGTTCGCCGTCGTCGAGTTCGCGCTCGGATCCGAGCAGCGTCAGTGCCGGCTCGGCGGCCCCGCCTACTTGAGAGTCGGGCATGAACTTGATTGCAACACGCCGCTACAGTGCCTGCATGCACGGGGTCGGTCGCCTGGTGGATCGCTATCCGACGGTGTCACCGGAGCGGCTGATCGCCCAACTACGGCCGCCCCCAACGTTCGCGAAGGTGAGCTTCGCGACGTATCAACCCGACCCCGCCGAACCCACCCAGGCTGCCGCGGTCGCGGCCTGCCAGGAGTTCTGCCGGCGAGCCGTCGAGCGGCGCGCCGGGCGCAAGAAACTTTTCGCCAGGCGGGAGGTGCTCCCGGGTGTCGGACTGTATCTCGACGGCGGATTCGGGGTAGGCAAGACGCACCTGCTGGCGTCGGCCTATTACCAGCTGCCCGACGCACCGCCGCATCCCAAGGCGTTTGCGACATTTGGGGAGCTGACCCAGCTGGCCGGGGTGTTCGGCTTCGTCGAATGCATCGAC
Source organism: Mycobacterium simulans (assembly GCF_900232995.1). Classification (GTDB taxonomy): domain Bacteria; phylum Actinomycetota; class Actinomycetes; order Mycobacteriales; family Mycobacteriaceae; genus Mycobacterium; species Mycobacterium simulans. The sequence continues at coordinate 71,283 of NZ_OCVX01000005.1, read as the reverse complement.
CTGCTGGCCGACTACACGGCGGTGTGCATCGACGAGTTCGAGCTGGACGATCCGGGCAACACCACGTTGATCTCGCGGATGCTCTCGATGCTGGTCGAGCGGGGTGTTTCGGTGGCGGCCACCTCCAATACGCTGCCCGAACAGCTCGGCGAGGGCCGGTTTGCCGCCCAGGATTTTCTGCGCGAAATCAACACGCTGGCAAGGATTTTCACCACCGTGCGGATCGAAGGGCCGGATTACCGGCACCGCGACCTACCGCCGGCGCCGCAGCCGTTGTCGGACGAGGAAGTGGCCGAGCGCGCCGCCGGCGTGCCGGGGGCGACTTTCGACGACTTCGATGCGCTGTGCGCACACCTGGCCACCATGCATCCGTCGCGGTATCTGACCCTCATCGAGGGTGTGACCGCGGTGTTCTTGACCGGTGTGCACGGCATCGACGACCAGAACGTTGCGCTGCGGCTGGTGTCGCTGACCGATCGGCTGTATGACGCCGGCATCCCGGTGGTGGCTTCCGGGGCGAAGTTGGACACGATTTTCAGCGAGGAAATGCTGGCCGGTGGCTACCGAAAGAAGTATCTGCGGGCCACTTCCCGGCTATTGGCGCTTACGAGTGTCACGCTGGCGTGACCCTAGCTGCCGAGTGTCACGTCAGCGTGACACTCGGCGGCAGGTCTGAGCGCCCGCCGCATGACGTAGTCGTCCTCGAGATGGGTTCCCAGTTGAAATGTTCTGGTGCCGTTGATCGTAAAGCCACTCTTGGTGTAGAAGCGTTGTGCGCGTTGATTTTTCTGGTTAACCCCGAGCCACACGTAGTCCAGGTCCCAGTCGGCTCCGACGGCCAGCGCAGCGTCCATCAGTTTGGTTGCTGTCTTTGTGCCGTGAAAGTCGGGTACTACGTACAGCTTGGAAAGCTCGGCGGAGTGTCCGGAATCATCGCGAATGAGCATGGCGTAACCGATAATTCGGCGGTCGTGCCGAGCGATGATAACCGCGTGCCGTGGATCGCTGAGGTATGCAACAAAGCGAGTCGGGGAGAGGTGGGCGTCGATGAACGACGAGACATGCTCTTCGGCAATACCCGGCGGACACGCCAGGGGAAAGGTGCATGCCGCAACAGCGGCCAGCTCGTCGATGTCGACGGAATCCGTTGTGGCGATGTAGACGGTCAGTTCAAAGATTCCATTGCGCAAGGTGCTCGCCGGTCTTCCGGTCCAGCAGGACGACAACGGAGACCGGGTCGCGGTAGGCGTCCCAGTACACCCCGCCGCGGACAACCGATCCTTGCGGTGCGTTCCCCAGCGCGGCGTCCAGCCAATCGGGTGCATCGCATGGCCGCGGTTTGTAGGCGTCGGCGAAGGGCGTGACGCCGTCGAAGGCGAAATTGGTCGCCATGATGTAGGAATTGGGCACCCGGACCGCGCGGACCGTCACGTCGGCGCGGGCCACCGAACTGCCGGGGAAGCTCTTGACCGGCACGCCGCTACGCGTGTAGCCGAAGCCGGGCGGAGGGTCGACCGGTACCACGTTGCTGACGGTGACGTCGGCGACGTAGGTCCCGGTATCTACCCGCAGCGTGTCGCCGATGTGGCCGATGGGCGCGTCGCCGGCCCACGCGCGCGGCGCGGCGATGTCCACTGCAAGGACGCCCGCGGCGGTGACGAGGAACGTGGACAGGACGATCAGCCAGCGGCGCATCTTCGCATGATGACACACGCCCTGATGCGAAGGGGAGGGCTGCTTGACACCAAGCTGCCAGGAACTACTGCCAGGCTGATGCCTATGCACGTCGATCCCTGGCACCTGGACGTGAGCTCCGCGACGGTCATCGTGGTACTGGCCACCGCGTACTGGTATTGCTACCGGCGGGTCGCCGGGCGGGCAGGTGAGCCCTGGTTCTTCGGGATGGGTATCGGGCTATGGGCCTTGGCCACGCTGAGCGCGATCGGCAGCTACGCCTATTTGTTGTTCTGGGTGCGCGCACTACAGGTGCTGATGTTGCTTTTCGTGGTGCCGTTTCTCCTCGTGCTCGGCAAGCCGGTCACCGTGATGCGCGACGCGTTGGGCCCGATTGGTCGTGATCGCATTGATCGGCTGTTGGCGACCCGGTGTGCCCGGGTGCTGCTACACCCGGTGACCACGTCGCTGGCCATGCTGGCCACGCCGTGGCTGCTCTACATGACGCCCTGGTACACCGCGGCCCTGCAGAACGAATGGGTCGGTGCGCCTACTCGAATTCTTTTGGTAGCCATAGGTTTCGGATACTTTTATGCTCGGCTGCAAGCGGACCCCGTCCCACGCAAGTACTCCCAGTTGATCTCGTTGCTGATCTCGGTGGCCGAGACACTGGGCGACGGGGTGCTGGGGTTGGTCGTCTGGCAGGGCCCGTTGATCGCCACGGCGTATTACTCGGGATTGCACCGTTTCTGGGGTCCCGATCCGCGGCTGGATCAGACGATCGGCGCCGGCGTGTTATGGATTCTCGGAGATGTTGTCGGATTGCCGTTTGTGTTGCTGCTGATGCGCGCGCTGTCCCATGACGAAAAGAAGCACGCCGCCGTCGTCGATGCCGAGCTGGACCTTGCCGAAGCGGTTGACAGCTCGGTGGGCGCGCAATCGATGCTGTGGTGGGAGAGTGATCCGCAACTTAGTGAGCGGTTCCGGCCCCGCCGCTGAGTGATTCGAGTGCGTCAGCCAGGTCGACCTCGACACGTTCCTTGTCGACGCCGCATTGGTGCAGGGGTCCCGCCCCGTCTTCAAGTTCGAGCAGGGCCAGCAATAGGTGTTCGGTGCCAATGTAGTTGTGGCCCAGGCGAAGTGCCTCACGGAAGGTCAGCTCGAGCACCTTGCGCGCCGGACCGCTGAATGGGATGAGTGCGGGGGTTTCGGCTGCTGCCGGCGGGAGCGTTATGGCCGCGCGCAGGGCCTCGACGTCGATCTTCTGCCGCTGCAGCAGCACGGTGGCCAGCGCGGCCGGATCGCTGAGCATGCCAAGCACCAGGTGGTCGGGGGTGATCTCGCCGTTGGCGGCTTGGTGCGCGGCGTTCTGGGCGGCGACCACGGCGTTGCGGGCGCGTGGGGTGAAGCGCCCGAAGCCCTGATTGGGATCCAACGTGGTGGCCTCGGCACGCGGGACGAATCGCTTTTGGGCGGCCTGCTTGGTGACGCCCATGGCCTTGCCGATGTCGGTCCAGGAGGCTCCCGAGCGGCGCGCCTGGTCGACGAAGTGCCCGATCAGGTGATCGGCGACCTCGCCGAGGCTCTCGGCCGCCAACACGGCATCGGCCAGTTGATCGAGCGCGTCGGTGTGGACGTCCTTGATGGCGTTGATCAGCTCGTCCAGACGGACGGGATAGGCGATCTTCGTCGGTTCAACCATGGCGTCAACTGTAGGTTGACGATTAGGCAGTGTCAACCTTGGGTTGACGCCAGCGCAGGGTCATTCAACGTTCACGTTCCGTTTGCATCAGTTTGGAACCATCGGTCGGTCATGAGATTCCTCTTAGGGCTGGCCAGCCTCGTCGCCGTGGTCGGCATGGCCGCGCCGGCGCATGCTGACGCCAACCAAGATCGGGCCTTCTTGGTCGCGCTCGGGGCTGCCGACCTGACCTACCAGAATGCCGATAACGCGGTCGCGGCCGGCAAGAAGGTATGCGACCTGGCCAAGGAAGGTAAGTCGGCGGTCGATGTTGTCAAATACCTCCAACAACAAAACCCGGGATTCTCGCAGACCAACGCCGCCCGGTTCACGGCAATCTCGGCCGGTGTTTACTGTCCCGAGCAGCTTCCCGACAGCACCAAAAGCGGCGGCTAGCCGGCGTCGCGTCGAGATGCGGGGTAGTCGTCGTCTTGCGACAATCAATCGGCCATGAGACTTCTGCTTGCACTGACCGGCGTCGCCGTCGTTATCGGCGTTGCCGCACCGGCGCATGCTGACGGCACCGATGACGGGTTTCTTGCCGCACTGAGGCAAGCCGGGCTCACCTACGAGACGCCTGATGGAGCGGTAACGGCCGGCAAAACCGTGTGCAGAATGGCCGACGGCGGCAAGCCGATGGCCGAGGTGGTCAAGGTCGTTCAGGATGCGAACCCGGGACTGAACGCGGAAAACCCGCCAAGTTCACGGCCATCGCGGCCAACTCGTATTGCCCTAAGGCCCTGGCATATCAAGGCGGGAACGGGTAGCCGAGGTCCACGCCCGACCGTCGAAGTAGCGCACCACGTTCGGGTCGCTGAGGTCGGCGTACCAGCCGGGCGCACTCGTCGGTGCCGGTGGAGTCTGCCAAGCGTGCGGGACGTTGGGCTTCAACTTCGGCTCGTCTGATAGGCGAACCATCAACACGATGAACGCGGCGATGGCAGCGGCGGCTATCAGGCCGCCCACGATCAACATCAACAAGGGAGCCATGACTCAACGTAGCGCTATCGAATCATCTTCGCCGCGGCGGGATTACAGCCCCGGCAAGCAAATGGGGGATCCACCGCAGGTGTTGGCCGGAGAAGGATCTCCCGATCAGAAACTTCGGGTTAAAGCGTTGACTCACCGTGCGATTGAGCCGGCGGCCAGGTGGTGCGCATGAGCTCGCAGAACTCCGCGGGAGTGTACGTGCGGTGCCAGTGCCGAAGGTAGGTGTCCTTCGGGATGATGAGTACCTCTACGTCGCTCTCGGCAATGACGGTGGAGTTTCGGAAGTCGCCCCGGATCACGCCGGTGATGCCAAGAGGCTCCCAGGGGTCGACCGCGAAAGATTCGTAGCCTCCCGAAGGTCGCCCGCGAAGCCCCGGCGTCAGCGGAATGTAGACGAACGTCGCCCGTGCGCCGACTTCCGTCAGACACTCGCCGTGGGAGAGGCGTCCCAGACGCACATTGCGAAAGCCAAGGTCGGAATCGATATGGTCGGTCCGATAACCGCGCGTCGCGACTTTGCGCAGGAAGGTCACGCGCTTCTCGCGATCCCAGTCGATCGCGTTGGCTGCAAGGAAATGCCGGCGTTCCAGCTCGGGAGCGCTGCGCAGCGCCGGGACGCACACCACACGGTCCTTCAGCCCCGGACTCCGCGTGACCACCAGCTCGGCCACCAGCGGTGCGAATTCGGGATTGTCCTCGGTGTGCTCGAGCAGTATGCACGTGCGCGCAGCGTCGTCTGCGCCCGCGATGCCCACGAAGCTCTCCAGAACGTCGGCCTGGATGTCGTCGACCACGACCGCAGCATTGTGCGCCGCGCGCCGCATCGCCTCATCCGATCCGAAGCTGCCCCGGAAGAAGGCGAAGCGCAGATCGCCTTCGTGCGTGACCTCGGAGACCTCGAGGTTGGCCTCGCCGGCGTTGAGCGGACTGTCTCCCTCGAGCAGGAATGTCCGTCCGTCTCTGTCGTGCAAGGCGTACACGGCGTTCGCGGTCTTTTGGTCGATGAAGATCTGGTAGCTGCCGGAGGTCCTGAGCTGGGTTCCACGCTGCCGCAGGGCGTCTGCGCAGCGCAGGCAGCGAAGCGTGTCGATCACGTCGACAACGAACTCGCGGGCCTCCGGGTCCGTGGCTTCCAGCCAGGCGAAGGCGCTGCCGTCGAAGTCGGCGTAGTGGCGCGAGAGCAGGGCCGCCCGGTGCTCTTCCAGCGCCGCCGCGCTGGCGGTCCGTTCTAGGGCCACCTCGTGATGAGCTCGTTCGTCGTCCGTGCGGATCTTTTTCAGGAGCTTCTCGTGGTAGAGGGCTTCGAGGGGGTGGCTCAGGACATGGAGCATCAGCTCGCGCAGCGCTTTGGTGTCGTTCAGTTTTGCGACGGGCACGGCGCTCTTGCTGTGCGCGTCGGCCAGCGCGATGAGTTCCCGCAGGATTCGTTGCGGCGGTCCTTCGAAGATGTCGGCGGTGGTCATCCGCAGCACGTGCCAGGCCAGGTTCCCGCTGTTTTCATTCCAGAGAATGTCGATGATCTCGTCGAAGGCCGTCCCGAAAGCTTCGTGAGCGACGAACTCCGCGTGGACAATCCGCCCGAAGGGATTCTGGTCGGACATCCCGATGTCGTGGACATAGGCGAGCAGACAGCCATAGCTCTTCATGCGCTCCAGGCGCAGCGGGCTGCGCTCGGGGATTTTGACTCCCGACACATTCCCGATCAGGTCGACGATGCGAGAAGCGATGTCGCGCATGTGAATCACACCGTGGTCGGTGAAAAGCGCGAGGTGGCTGAACGGGTCTTGCAGGAAGCTGGGATCCGTCGCCACCTCCTCGAGAGTGAGGCTGGCGTTCACTTTCGAGTAGTAGTTGTGCTCGATGAGCTCTCGGATGCGCGGGACAAGCAGCAGATTCGCGAAGGAGTCCGTGTCCTGCTGCGTCATGCCGTTTCCACCAGCTTCGAGACGGCGAGGTCGATCAGCTTCGAAATGGTTTGCGCCGGTTGGGAACTGAACTTGCGGCCCACGCGATCGGCGACAATCGCGCTCAGCGAGCAGGCGCGATGTCCCAGCACCGCTGCCAGACCATAGATATCGGCCGTCTCCATCTCGAAATTCGTCACGCGATGCGAACCGTAACGGAACTCCGCCAGTTGCGGCAGCCAGCCCGAGCGTCGCGCCGGAGCGCGCAAGAAACGGTCCTGAGGCGCATAGAAACCCAGACAGGTCACGGTGATTCCACTGTGGCAGCCAGCCGGCGGGGCCGACTCGACGAAGACGCGGTGCAGCTCCGGATCTGCGCTCACTACGTACGGGTGCTGCGGAAGTTCCAGGAGCTCCAAGTGCTGAATCAAGGTTTGTCGAAGGTCTTCTTCGGCGGGAGGGGGAAGTTCGTAGAACAACAGCAGACCGTCCAGGCCGACGGCGTGCGAGGAGGCGACGAAGGAATCGAGCGCCACATCCGGCTGAAGGCTTCCGGCGGTCCCGACCCTCAGGATTTGGAGCGCGGTGTGCTCGGGTTTTTGCCGTCGCCCGTCGAGGTCGAGATTCACCAGCGCGTCGAGCTCGTTGAGCGCGATGTCGATGCTGCCGGCGCCGATACCGGTGGACACGACCGATAGCCGGGTTCCGCCGACGTAGCCGGTGTGGGTAGCGAACGCCCGGTTTCGCACCTTGAGTTCGATTTCGTCGAAACGCTCGGAGACGATCGGCACGCGCTCGGGGTCGCCGACCAGGATTACCTTCCGGGCCAGATCCTGAGGGCGGAGCCGCAGGTGATAGACGGAGCCGTCGGGATTGAGGATGAGTTCGGATTCGTCTAGCTCTGTAGAGCTCGTCATCGAGTCACCTGCCAGCTCCGAGTCGACTCGCACGCTTCGTCCGATGGAGGCTACGAGCATTCGTGCTTGACAATCTCACGTCCAAGCCGTCGGGTCCAGGCCATCCGCATTTCGCATGCGCTCTACAGCGACACAACAAATTCGCAGTTCAGATGTCGGGTGGAGGAGTCCTCCGGCGCAAGTCCGTCGACCGTGTTGACGGCCGATAGGCCGTCTCAGTGCTTTGGTTTTGAGACACAAGTTCGCGACTGAACCGTCCGTCTGTCGGGCGCTGCAAGACCCCAGGTCGCTTTGGGAGTGTCCTTTGGGCCGGAGTGGGTTAAATCCGGTCCAGTACGCGACGGTCCGGAACGATCAAGTCGACGGACTGCCGCGTGACTATGCTCGCTTAGTCAAATTGGGAGGCGTCCGGGATGAGGATTGTCACGCGTGCCCGAATGATCCCGTCGTCGCTCTTCGCCCAAATCCTCGCCTCACCTGTTGCCAGACTGCCCACCCGCGCGATGCTCAGGAGGCCAGCGGCGTAGAAGGCAGCAAGGTCAGCGGCGAGGTAGCCGACATGGTTTTGCCCGACCATCACAGCAACCGCGTTGGGGTCGTGTTCATTCCACGGCTCGGGGACGAGGATGCAGCGGAGCGACTTTAGGGTCACGCCACTTTCGGTGATCGGCATACCAGCTTCCTCGAAAACCCGGCGAATGTCTTTGACGCGGTAAGTCTCCCCAACAACCTCGATCTGCTCTTCGAGGGGATAGCGGGGCTCCTCAAGTGTCGCCGCAGCAACGACATCGGCAAGTGGAGACGATTTCCGACCGTTCGTCCTCATCGGGGGTATTGCCTGGCGCGTGAAGGCAGGAACCAATGATGAATTGTGCGTGTTTGGTGGAGCGGGCACAGCCGACGCGGCGGGCTGTGGCGCGGGAATTTGCATGTAGTGATCTGTCCACTTGGAGCCGTCCCACCAGCGGAGCTGGTTGGTGCCTGCGGGGTCTGGACACCACATAGGCGGAGGCAACGGCTGTGGGAACTGGCTGGGCTCCACATCGTCTCCTAAGCGCTTGGCTAGCTAATGCTACGAGCAGCGACGAAATTGCGATACGGCGATTTGTCCGGAGTAGTCGCCTGGACCTGGTTGCGTCAAGTGCGTGAGTTTTCGTCTGTCCAGCCACCGGCACGGATTGTCGCAGCGTGCGCCTATGGTGAGGGCCGGTTGCACCGACGCAGATGGCGGGAGGGCCGGCGTGATGGCCAAGCGTGGAGACAACAAGGCCGCAAAGCAGCGAAGGCAACAGCGGGAGAAACAGCGCCGTCAAGCGAGCGCCGACCGAGAACCGGGTCCGGAGGCGTTTGGCATCAGGATGCCGCCACCGGCCGCACCGGGTGGTCCCGCCCGACGGCCTGATTTCTCGGAGGTCGATTGGGACAAGCTGAAGGCCAGGTACCCCGACGACGCGCACAGGCTGATGCGAGCGATGTTTCTTGCGCTTATTGGTGATCGCGCCAAGCAAGCCAAAGACTTCCTGACGTGGGGTTTGCGGCCGAACCCGATTCATCGCGGGAGCCGACTCGCGCGCGACAATGCTTCGGTCACGCTTGAGGATGAGCCAAATCTGGTTAGTTCCACGGCGCTGTACCCCGTTATGAACGCATGCGAGCATCTGGTGGCGGCGGCAGAGGTGATCGCGCTCGCACTGGCGCAGGGACAAATACGAACCTCAGCGACGGCGGCGCTTTGCCGAATCGCTATGGAATCGTCGGCCAAGACAATTTGGCTAATCAGCGAGACGGACACGGAGGAACGGATTCGCCGCTGCTACGGGTTCCTGAAGGCGGAGCGTGGCCGACAAGAGGAGTTCGAAAAACTTGAGGCCGAGGCTCTGGCGGCGCGTACGGATCCGCTGGCCGAAGCAGATCTGGCCAACTTTGCCAAGCGCCGTGCGCGGGTGGCCGCGCGGCAGGCCAAGATCGCGGCGCTGCCCGCGGAGGCGATCATCGGGCCGAGCGGGGGACCGCTCCAATTAGTTGAAGGTGCGGAAGCTTGGATGGGCAAGCATCTACCGCGCAAGGCTGACCCCGAGTTGGACACCGTGATGCACCCGCGCAGCGCCAAGAGCTTCTACTCGCTCGGCTCGGGGTTTGTGCATGGGTTCAAGTGGCTGATGGGCTATGTGCTTGACGACAAAGTATTAGACGACTCGCCTCTACTGGCGATCACTCTTGACTGTTTTGGCAACGCCATCCGCATGACCGAGTCCGCAGTGTCGCTGTACGAGGCACAGTCGATTGGACCCCGACCCGACCCCAGGAGAGTCCGTAACTATCCGGCAGGTCTGGCAGACGCCGTAGCGTCATTGGCTCCGCTTTATCGGCCAGCCGAAAACCCGCAGTGATCCGCGCGGTTAAGGCCGCAGCGGAGCGGGGAGCGCAAGTCAAAGCGCCAGGAAGTGTCTGTTCTGAGCTGCCGGCAGCACTGCTAACACCGACGTGGTTGCAAACGTGATCGGCTTAGGCAACCCTTAGTTGCGCATATGTTGCGCGGAGTTCGTCGAGATGGCCTAGATACTAGATGTGACCTGCACGAACTCTGGTGCGCGATACTGGGATTGAAGTAGGCGATCTCGGGGTTTTTCGGATTTGGGTCGTGACCTGCTCGGATAGGCTCTGAACTGGTAACACACTGGACAGTATCGCGTGCGTGAAGCGGAATCAAGCGGAACATGATGTATGTTCGTATGGCACGTATTTGGCACGAATATGGGTTACTGGGTTCGCCCCAGTCGGCCCCCGGCAGGGCGGGTCGGATTTGGCGCGCAATTTGGCACAGAGCACCGACACCAAGCGGGATAAGCGCGCGTTCGGGAACATCCGAAAGTTGCCGTCCGGCCGCTTCCAGGTCCGCTACACCGGCCCTGACGGCAGCTACATCACCGCACCGAAGACCTTCGCCGCGAAGATCGACGCCGAAGCCTGGCTAACCGACCGTCGCCGGGAGATCGACCGCGGCCTCTGGGACGCCGCAGCGGCTACCAAGCAACCTGAGCGCATCACCTTCGGCGCCTACGCGACCGCGTGGCTCGCCGGGCGCCAGGTCGCCGGCCGACCGATCAAGGCCCGCACCCGCGAGCACTACCAAGCCATCCTCGACGACCATCTGATCAAGCCGTTCGGCACTCGGCAGCTCGCCGCGATCAAACCAAAAGACGTCCGCGAATGGTACTCGGTGACGCTGACGGAGCAGCCGACGATGCGCTCGCATGCGTACTCGCTGCTCCGCACCATCATGAGCAGCGCGGTCAACGACGAACTGATCGATGGCAACCCCTGCCGAATCGTCGGCGCCGGCCGGGCCCGGCGCGTACACAAGATCCGGCCCGCCAGCGTCGAGGAGTTGGCGACACTGACCGCGGAAATGCCCGAGCGGCTGCGGCTGATGGTCACCCTGGCGTCGTGGTGCGCATTACGGTTCGGGGAAACCATTGAACTCAGGCGCCGCGACATAGACCTGTCGAACGAGGTGATCCGCATCCGCCGGGCCGCGGTACGCACCAAGGCGGGCACGTTCGAAGTCACCACGCCCAAATCTGACGCCGGCATCCGTGACGTCGCAATCCCGCCGCACATCATTCCGCAAATCGAGCAACATCTATCGAAACATGTTATTGGTAAACGTGATTCGCTACTATTCCCGAACGAGCGCGGCGAACATTTGCAACCTTCAACGTTAGCGCGGCATTGGTACCGAGCACGCACGGCGGCGGGCCGCGAAGATCTCCGTTGGCACGACCTGCGGCACTCTGGTGCGGTGCTGGCCGCGGCCACGGGCGCCAGCCTGGCCGAGCTGATGGCACGTCTCGGGCACTCGACGCCCCAGGCCGCGATGCGCTACCAGCACGCCGCACAAGGGCGCGATCGCGAGATCGCCGCATTGCTGTCCAAGATCGCCGAGAATGGGGGAGCGCCGTGACGAGTGGCCCGAATGACTTGCCCTATCCCGACTTCTTGATTCGATGCACAGGCCATGGTGGGTCAGATCGCGGGACTATCGAAGCAAAGTTTAGATGGGAGGGCGTTGAATGGCTGCCCGTTTACATTCGCGGGAAGCTCAATGTCGTAAGCACCCACCTACGTGGCAATTCCGTAGACGACTGGTGGTCGGTCGCGATCGACGACAACGACGCTGACATCGAGGAGATACCGATCGACTTTCGTCGACCGAAGGACGCCCCGGCACTCCGCGAAAAGTACGAAATAAATTGTGGGGCAAGGAATTGTCGGAACCGAATACCCGTTCCTAAGGACGCTCTTCAGTTCGCATTCATGGCGACAGTCCTCGCTGTTAGGCAGGCTTCTAAACCTGGTCTAGGCGACTGGATCTACAAGTTGGCGGAACTCCCTGCGGGTGTGGATCGAGAACGAGGCGTGGTTACCTACACCTTCGACGGACTAAGAGTTGCGCTCGCCTACACCAAGTCGTGGTTCGGGGTGCGCACAAGTCACGCGAGATTTGGTCGACACGTCGGCCAGTAACTCACTTCCGTAAGCTTCCGCGTGTAGCATCGTTGACGGGGCTTTGCGGTTGCAGCCCGTCAATTCAGCCGGATGAGCATCCGGGCAGTTTGTCATGCCCAGGAGCATCCGATGCAAGTTTCAAAGCCGCCATCGCAGCGTCGCTACGCCAAATTGGCAGAGGCTGCCGAATATCTCGGCGTCACCGACCGCACCATTCGACAGATGATCGCCGACGGAAGAATCGTCGGCTACCGTAGCGGGAATCGCCTTGTCCGCGTTGACCTCAATGAGGTCGATGCCGCGATGAAGCCCTTCGGTGGTGCGGCGTAATGGCCGCCACCACGGGACCACCCGAAGACGGCGGCGGCGCCGGCCCCACAACCGACGCCACGCCTGAGAGTTCTGATAGCGCCACCACCAAAAGCCTCGACCGCGATCCTATCGCGAATAGGCGACAAGAGGGTGTCGGCTCGCAGCAGGTCAGCTGGTGGAGCGTTCACGAGTTCGTCGCGGCCGTGCTCAATCAGGTGAACGATTGGCCGACGCTCGGCACGCCGGCCTGGTGCAGCCTTTCGCACGAGGACCCCCGTAAGTGGGCGGCGGTGCTCGACGGTGGCCAGCACCACGCACTTCGGCTAGAACTCAACCAAGAGGCCGGGGCCGACGCTAGTAAGGACATTGCGGGCTCGGTTGACTGGTCGAGGCTCAGCCGAGAAATCCAGCAGCGCAACGCCTTCTACGCAGAGCGGCCCTGGCTCCGGCGGGTGCCATCGTGATTCCTTACGGCACTGACTATCCAGAGGCCTCGTGGATCGACCGGGACGGGCAGCCGATCACAGTCGACGGTGCCGAACTGCTCGACGGCGTGCACCGCTTCGCTGGCCGATTCCTTGCGTTCCCGACTCCCCACCACTTGGTGGTAGTGGTGCTGTGGATCGTCCACACATGGGCCGTCAAGGCGTTCTACGTGACTCCGCGGCTGGTGCTCGACTCTCCTGAGCCGGGCAGCGGGAAGACCAGGGTTTTGGAGATTTTGGCCCTGTTGTGCCGTGGTGCCCGGCTTACTCTGTCAACGACCACGGCCGCGCTGTACCGGCGCATCGCCGCGGCCGCGGACCAACCGCCGACTGTGCTCCAAGACGAGGCCGACGCGGTGTTTGGCCGCACCACCACGCCACAGGCCGAGGACTTGAGGGCACTGTTTAACGCCGGCTACAAGCGCGGCGCCACGGTCGATCGTTGCGAGGGCGACGCGAAAAACATGAAGGTGCGCCAGTTCCCGGTATTCGCGCCGGTCGCACTGGCGGGCCTGGTGAACGGCTCAACCGAGAAGAACATGCGCACAGTCCTGGACCGCGCCGTCATCCTGCACATGCGCCGCCGAGCACCCGATGAATACGTTGACGAGTTTAGGGAACGCGATGCCGCGGCCGAAGCCGAACCCCTGTGCCAGAAACTCGAAGCCTGGGCGACGGCCAATCTCGACACGCTGGCGGCTGCCCGCCCATCGATGCCTGAGGGTGTGCGGGACCGGCCGGCCGAAGTCTGGGAAGCGCTGCTGGCAATCGCGGATGCTGCCGGCACCGACTGGCCCGAACGTGCGCGCGCAGCCTGCCGGCACTTCGTGCTCGATGCCGAACCCGATGCGCTGTCTTTGGGCATGCGGCTGCTGCGCGACGTGAAAACCACATTCGCCGACCAGGACCGTATGCATTCCGCCGAGTTGGTTACCACACTGACCTCTGACCCCGAGTCCGAGTGGCGCGACCTGTGGGGTAAACCGCTTGACCAGAATCGTCTAGCAAAGGAACTCAAACGGTACGGCGTGCGATCACGAGATGTTCGCATCGGTGGCATGAAGGCCAAGGGTTACCTAGTCGACGGTGACGACGGACTCGCCCAGGCGTGGCGCCGCTACCTGCCCGCCGTACCTGCGCGAGACAAACGAGACACGGGCGACATTGCAGGCCAAGGCGATTCAGCGCCGAGACAGAGCCGAGACAGGCGAGACAGTGCCGAGGCACCCGAAACCATTTCTGAGCTGCGGCTATTCGATGATGTCTCGCCTGTCTCGGGTGTCTCGCCCGAAGATGGAACGCCGGAGCGCAACGGTCACTGCAGGGGCCAATTCATCCCGCCGACCGGGGCCGGTCGCTGCTGCGAGTGCGGCTTCCACGTTGCGACCCAAGGCCACCGGGACGGCTGCCCAGCAAAGATTCGTGCGCCTATCGGCGGGATCACACCGGCAACTCCGGGCATGACCGACCGGGTTGTCGCTGCCCTGGCGAAGGCGGTGGAGCGGTGAGCATCGTCGACCTGTTCGCCGAATTCCCGGGTAGCACCTCCGCCTGCCCGGCGCGCTTGTGCCGGGGTGGTCACACCGACGTCTTCGACGCAGCCGGCCCCCCGCCAAAAAGATCAGCAGGGGGGTACCCCCCTGACCCGCGAGTGGATCAGGAATTTTTTTATTCGGGACCCGAAAATTCTCAGCACCCGGAAAGGGAACCAGCAGTGGCCGAACCTGAGGATCGCGACGACGAGGAAATGATGATGACGTCCGACGACACCGAGGCGATCCGCAAGCACCGCATCGCGGCCACCGTCCTGGCGCACGGCCTGGCCGGTGACCGCTTCGACAACGTGGCGAGCTGGGGCATGCAAGAGGCCGCGATTGAGGCCGGCGCCCCCGACGCGTTCATCCCTATGCTGACCTACTGGTTAGAAATGACCCGCCTGCTACGGCGGCACCTGCCAGATGATGTGCGCGAGAACCTCGTCGACCAGCTGCGACGCGAGATCGCCAGCGCCGCGGCGGCGTTAGAGGACGGCGACCAATGAGCGCGGGCACGGTGCCGGCGGACGATCCGCGCCGGCATGTCCGGGTGCGCCTGCGGGCCGCGCAGTGGCTCGTGTGGGCTCTGCAGGGTGGCGGTCCCGGCGCGCAGATGGCTTGGGATGCCGCGGTTGACGAGTTCGGTAGCGAGGCCGAGATCGGGGAGGCGGTACGGCAGCTTCAGGGCGAGACTACGTCCGACTCGGTGGAAGATCTGCAAGCCGAGATCGCCTACTTGACACTGTGTTTGGAGAATGTGCGGGTGTCGCCTCCCGAGCCGCCGACTGGGGATTCGGCGTGATCAGCGTCAAGCACGGCGTGGTGCTCGATCCGGCCGAGCTGTCCTTTATAGCCGGCGTGCTTGACGAGTTGTGCCGGCGTATCAGCGCGGAGCCGGGTCGGCGGCCAGCGCCGAAGTTGGAGCAGTTCGCCGCACAACTGCGAAAGTGTTCTGCCGGCGCAACAAACGCAACGAACGGCGTAACAAATGTTGGCGTCCGGCAGGATTCGGGTCACGCTGGGCCGTATGACCTTGACCTACTCGACAGCGCGGAAGCCGGGCGCATTCTCGGTATTTCGGCTGCCGGTGTTCGAGCCGCTGCGCGCCGTGGCCGCCTGCCCGCGCATCGCCCCGGCGGGCGCTGGTTGTTCCCGGCCGCGGCTGTTGTGGCCCGCGCCGAGCGGAATGCGGCCCGAAAGGCGAGCTGATGCCTGACGTTCGGTCGATTCGCGGTGTCGAGTTGTTGAAGGTCGGCACATGGGACGCGCATACCGTGTCGGGGGAGCCGTGGACCGTCACGGCAGCGGATCTGCGTTCCGCTGTGGAGGCGTACGACGCCTGCCTGGTGGTGCCGGTGGTCAAGATCGGGCATGGCGACGAGCGATTCAGCGGCGAGCCCGCAATGGGCACCGTTTCCAAGCTCAGGCTCAGCCGCGACGGCAAGACACTGCTCGGCGATTTCGAGGGTGTACCGGCCCGGCTCGCGGGGATCATGGCCAGTGCCTATCCGCATCGCAGTGTCGAGGCGCTGCTCGACTTCGAGGCCGAGGACGGCACCAGATACCCGCTCGTCATCGAAGCTGTGGCGTTGTTGGGTGCGGCGGCTCCGGCGGTCAAGGGACTGCGCTCGATCGAGAACCTGTACGGCGTCGCGGCAAGCCGGGTGTCGATTCCGGTGGCGGGCAGCATGGGCCGCCCGCGCATCGTCCCGGGCGTGGCTCGTCTCGACACCCTCCGCGCCGTCAAGGTCGCCGCAGCCCGGCGGCGCCGCACTCACCGACTCACGACGAAAGGGTAAGCATGTCCACACCATTGACGAATGTCGAGATTTATGAAGGTCGCGACCTCACGGCCGAAGCAACCGGCGCCGTGACGGCCAAGACCTTCGTGAAAATCTCCGGCAACCGGGTGTCTGGCGGCAACGTCGCCGTGGCCACCGCGGACGCCGCCGGCCGTGTGGCCGGTGTCGCCAAAGAGGACGCCACCACCGGCAAGCTCCTCGGCGTCGCCCGCGGCGCCAGCCGCGTGCTCAGGGTGACAGCCGGCGGCACTATCGCCGCATTCGCCGAGGTAGAGGTCGGCACCGGCGGCAAGGCCGTCACGAAGTCGGCAGGCATCGCGGTCGGGTACGCCATCACCGGCGCAACCAATGGCACCGACGCCGAGATCTCGCTCTACTGAAAGGACTTGACCAATGCCTAGTCTCATTCCAGAGCTGAACGGTCGCACTCTAACGGTCGATTTCGCGCTCAAACAGCAGACCATGATCCGCAACCGGATCGCCAAGCTTGCCGACGAGCAGATCTTGTTACCCAAGCTGTTTTCGGCACTCGGGCAACAGGTTTCGGGAGGCGGAATCTTATACAGTGTTGTCAAGGCGTCAGATTTCTACACGACAGACGTCGAGAAGCGTTCGCCCGGCAACACCTACAAGGTTGTCGAGGGCGTCGACCCTGAGGAAAGGCTGGCGACAGTTGAGGATTGGGGCGGTCGCTTCGAGGTGAACGACGAGCAGCGGGACCGCAACATCGTCAGCTACTTGGACCAGCAGACAACGCAGCTCGCGAACACGATCGCGAAGAAACTCGATACCGGCGCTATTGCCGCAGTCGAGGCCGCCATCGGCGGCGAGAACACTGTGCCGGGCCACACGTGGGATGACGTCGTCATCTTCGGACCCGACGCATCGCTGACCGCGTCGACGGACGTGCCCACGGCCGACCTGTCGGCCGCTCAGTTAGCCAGCGACCTACAGGAACTCGGTGTGAAACACGATCTGCTCATCGTGCACCCCAATGAAGCGCATAGCCTACGCGTCTCGTACGGCGACAAGCTCGACGAAATGCTTAAATCCGCTGGGCTGGAATTGTTCTCGAACCCGCGCATGGCCGCCGGCAGTGCGTACGTGTGCGAGCGCGGCAAGGTCGGAGTCGTAGGATTCGAGCGGCCGCTCACTGTCGACGTAATCGATGTGCGCGAGAGACGCACGACGATTGTCCAGGCCTACGCCGTTCCCGCATTTGCGACCGAACGGCCTTATGCCCTAAAGAAACTCACCGGACTCGCCTCGTAACCGAAAGGACCGCAATGGCACTCACCCTTGACGACGACCAGGCCGCGCGCCTATTGGAACTGCTCGGCCTGCCCGCGGACACGTCGGATATCGACCTGGTGCTTGCCACCGTCGAAGACCTGGCCAACCAGACCAGCGCGCCGAAGCCATCCGACGTTGCCGCATCCGCCAAAGCCCACGGGCTCGAGGTCATCGACGCTGACACACTCACCGCGTTGCGCAACGACGCCGCTGAAGGCCGGCGCCTGGTCGTGGCTGCGGCTCAGCAGCGGATCACCGCGGCGGTAGACAAAGCTGTGGCGCGCGGCGCTATCACGCCGGCCCGCCGCGAGCACTGGATCAAGCTGGCGAGCGCCGACGAGGCAATGTTGGACGTCTTGGCCAGTACACCCGATGAGACGGCGGTGGCGCTGACTGAGATGGGCCACGGAGTCGACAGCGACGGCCCGCACGGCGGCGACGCAGACGCATGGTTCCGGTGAGATGACCCGTGCGCACGCTCGCAGTGGCGACCAGGCCGAGGCAATGACCAAGGCAGAGCTGATCGCGGCTATCGACGCCGCAGCAGCCCAGACCAGGTAGCGCGGGGCGCGCCGGGCGGCCCCTTTCCTCTGCCCGGCCCCCGCGCTACCACCCCCGAAAAAATCAAAGGGGGCGGGGGGTCGTCGGACGTGACGACGTCACGACTTTTTCACACAACGAGCCCCGAAATTTTGCTAGATAAAGCGAATTGCGCTGTGTTTCAACGTTTTTTCACGCATCGCTACCTATGCGAACGTTGTTGCAACATACGGGGGTTTTCACGCACGATGACCAACCCGCGAGTTCGGCATCAGCCGGTTACGGCTGCCGCGTGAGGAGCGTGCGGAAGTCGTTGCCTCACTACGGGAATCAGGGCTGAGCATCCGGGCGATTGCGTCGGCGACCAACGAGCCGGTGATGACGGTTCAGAACGAATTGGCACGTGTACGAACTCGTACACCTGGCGACCCCGGAGCGGAGGTTGAATCCGGGCCGCAGCGCAGTGTTGCCGACAAGATTCACGACCTACTTGCCGATGAGCATGAGCTGGCTGAGGAGTTATTCGACGCCGAGCTCAGCGGCGTACATGTCGCCGACGAGCCGCCCGGCGGGACTGACCACCGAAACGCCCGGCCAGACAGACCGCGTGGCCGCCTCAATCAACAAGGCACGCAAGCAATCCGAACCCGCAACGGTGATCGGCCTCGACGGCAAAAGCCTTACCCCCGCGGCGGATTGGACGGGCGCCGGTTAGGAGGAGGCCCCTGCGGTGGTGTGGCCGAATCGTTGGAACGCGGCCTGGCGGGTGATGCCGAGGGCTACGCCGATTGCTGCCCAGGTGTCCCCGGCCTCGCGGGCGGCTTCCACCGCGGCCCGCAGCTCGGACTCCGCCGTCTCAACCGCTTCTTTCGCGGCGATGATGCGGCGCATGTGGCTGGCGTTGCGGGCGTAGGCCGGGTTGGGCTCGATCGTGTCGAGCCATTCGTCGATGTCGGTCTTGTGCTTCACACTCATGTCATCACCTCAGGTAGCCGTAGAACTTCGGGCGTAGCACGTCGGCGTGGATGATCCGGGGCGGTTCGTCTGCTGGGATGATCAGCTCTAGCAGGCGCCCGCTCTGGTCGGGGCCGATCACCAACAGTTGAACTTCGCCGTGGTAGTCAAGTTCCACGTAGCGCAGCGCGTTGCGATATGCGTGGAGCATGGCGTCGTCGCTGATGCCGTGCTTACGGGCGCTAGCCCTTACCTCCACGTGTAAACCTTACCTTTACAACAGGCCGCTGTAAAGAATGGCTTTACAAGCACTGTCGGCTACTCGGGAAGCTTGAGCCGGTCTATCGCTTCTCGCTTGCGGGTGTCTGCCACGGCCACGTAGATCGCGGTGGTGTTGAGCTGGGCGTGTCGCATTAGCTCTTGCACCACGCGGATGTCGGCGCCGCGGGTAACCAGCTCGGTGCCGAAGTAGTGGCGCAGGCAATGCGGTGTGCCGGGTACTCGGCATCGGATCATGTGCAGGCGGAGGCGCTGAGAAACGGTGCGCCCGCCGATATGGCTGGACCGCTGCGAGGGAAACCAGTAGCCCAGGCGGGGCATGCTGCGGGCAATGTCGAGGATGGCCGGGTGGGCCGGGATCACACTGCGGTGCCCGCCCTTGCCGGTGACGGTGATCGTTTTGGCCTGCCAGTCGAGATCGGCTCCCTGGAAGCGGCCCACCTCGTGCACCCGAAGTCCCGCCAGGCCGGCCAGCCGCACCATGGCGCGCAGTGACCGGTTGCCGGCCGCCTGGGTGTCGAGGTGCCAGAACTGGTCATTGGTGATGGGTCGGGGCACCGTGCGGGGGCGCCGCGGCAGCCGGATATGAACGGTTGGATCATCGGGGCGCAGGCCAGCCCGAACGCACCAGCCGTAGAACGCGCGCAGCTTGGACAGGTCGCTGCCGATGGTGAACGCTGATCGTTCGCCGGGGTCACGGCCGACCCAGGCCGCGATCTGATCGGCGGTGGCCTCGATAGCCGGGGCGGCGATGGCGCGCTCCAGCCGGACAAGGGTCTGTCGCCGCTCCAACACGGTTCGGCGGGTCTTGCCCTCGGCGAATTGGACTGCGATCCACCGGCATGCCTCCGCGGATGGCTCGGCATGGCGATAGACGCGTCCCGTAGTGCTGGTGTCGCCGACCAGGCGCAGCGCGGCGCTCATATCGCCGTGACCCTCACCGCGTCGTCGATGCAGGCGAACGCGTGCCTGCAGTGGGCGCACCGTAGCTCGCCGCGACGCAGGTCCAGCGCCCGGTGCCGCCGCAACCAAGCGGTCCGATGCTGCCCGCACATGAACATCCGCTCGCAGCCGTGCAGGTCCACCAGCCAGTAGGCGGGCCGCCGGCATCCCTCCCCGGGAAGCGTTTTCCGCTCGCAGCGGATCGGGTCACCGAATGCCGCAACGATGCCCTCGAAGGCGGTGGGGGTCGCGTTCATCGGGTCACCTGCGCGCGCTGGTCACCCTCGACAACCGTCGCCAGCCGCTCACAGAAACCGAGGGCGTCGGTGATCTTCTCGGCCAGCTCAGTCGCGCGGTTACGGCGCGAGCCGGGCGGCAGGGTGTGCGCGGCGTCGAGCGCCGCTGTCCGGGCGTCGAGCAGGCGGCGCCGGGCGCGGGTGAGGTGGTCGTGGGCGGTGGTTTTTATCGGCTCCGGCAAAAACCTTTTATCGGTGGTGTTCATGTGGTCTAGCTACCTCTCGGGTTGAACCGAGACCGCCTGACTTATTTGGCACGTATCTGGCACGACGCCAAATCCGAGGCTCGGAAAGTGCCTCTGACCTGCAATAACTCTGGTGCGCGATACTGGGATTGAACCAGTGACCTCTTCCGTGTCAGGGAAGCGCTCTCCCGCTGAGCTAATCGCGCCTTTGGGGATCGAATTGGAGGTGGAGACGGGAATCGAACCCGTGTGCACGGCTTTGCAGGCCGTTGCCTCACCACTCGGCCACTCCACCGCGGGGGATTGATGCCACTTGCACCTTCGAGCGGATGACGGGATTCGAACCCGCGACCCTCACCTTGGCAAGGTGATGCGCTACCAACTGCGCTACATCCGCGCGCAACGGACGAGATCGTCGCCCGGTGCGAAGCACGACGATAGTCCACGTGAGCGGGCCCACACAAATCTCTAGGTACTTTGGCCGCGTCGGCCGTGGCTGGTCAAGGTAGCGCGTTCGATCGATGTGCGCATCGTGCTAGTCTTCGACCTCGTTCGCCCCTCGGCGCCGGTCCCGTGGCTCAGTGGAAGAGCGTCCGCTTCACACGCGGAAGGTCGCTGGTTCGATCCCAGCCGGGACCACAAGCTGTTTTCGCAGGTAAGAGGCGGTATTGCCTCACGCGACGGGCCGTTTGGGCTATCCATGGGCTATCTCGTCTCGCCTGGCGGGTTTGCTGGCGATCCGCCCCGCCCATCGACCGGCGGGGGAGTGGCATCAAGTTACATCGGTGGCATTTATGTGCCAACAGATGCTAGTCTGAGCGGTACGCATTGGGCACCTGGGCGACAGGTCATAAAACGCGCCGATAACTGAAAATCCGATTGGTTTATCAAATCTGATTTTTCGAAAGGCGCTACCGTGTCCGCAATTCCATCACAGAAATCACGTTATCTTTCTACTGCCGAAGCGGCTGCCTACCTGGGCGTATCCCAAAACACACTACGTTCCTACGTTCATAAAAAGATCGTGCCGGTTCATCGTCTGGGGCCAAGATTATTTAGATACGATGCAAACGAACTGGACGTTGTTGTGAAAACCATGGGACTATGAGCTGTATCCCGGCCTGATGGGTCGATAAACAGACTTGCTAATGCGTCGCGCGGGGAAACGCTGGATTGCATCATCCAATGGGACAGCGATTTTGGGGTCGCTAAGGTGCTGCGTGCCTGTTGCTGGCCGCTGCCGCACCGGATGACGGCTCTGGCGGGGCCTGTTGCCGACCGTTGCGACGCGCCGCAGAATCCCTCGACCGATGTTGGTGGCCGGGGTTACCGTGCGCTGTTAGCGGTCGAGGTGGAACGGAGTCGGCATTATCGAACACAACCCTGTCCCGGCTTGGTTGCAGATTGCCCAAGCAGCGGGAACTACGATCGGCGTGATCTTCACTACCCTCGGTGTGCTGACGGCGCTCTACGTTGCGGTATGGCGCGAGCCGCGCAAGGCAGACGAAGACCGCGCCAGTCGCGCCGAACAAGCTGCAGCCGAACGGGAGCGACATGACACCCAAATCGCGGCGCTGAGACAGGCCGAAGATGAACGACTTGCCGCCCAAGCCCGCAGAATAGTTCCGGCGATTTTCCGAGGGAACATCGTAAGTAACATCCTCTGGAACCTCAGAATTGATAATATAAGTGCCGACGTCATCTCTGAATTAAAAATCGACATCATCATCCATGACGGAAACGGAAATCCCGTTCCGCATGGCTATCGGTTGGCCACCAAAGAATCACTTGCTGAAATCATGGCAACTATATTGCTCCCCGAATTCACGCGTGGCATGAATAT
Source organism: Mycobacterium simulans (assembly GCF_900232995.1). Lineage (GTDB taxonomy): Bacteria > Actinomycetota > Actinomycetes > Mycobacteriales > Mycobacteriaceae > Mycobacterium > Mycobacterium simulans. The sequence goes on along the minus strand of NZ_OCVX01000005.1, from coordinate 49,082 downwards.
GCTTGCCGCTACATTTGACCAATACATCGCGCACTTGAAAGCTTCGCTGCTATCCGTTGCGGAAAATTTGCAAACTCAGGAGGAAGCTAATGCGTTCATTTCGGCGGTTACGGCCGAATTTGCAAATGCAAAGTTGGACGTCAACGAACAGACAGCCGCCATGCTTCAGGCGCAGTTTACCCATGCGGTCCAAACACGGCTAACCGATGACTGGCCGACTTTTCTTGCTCCTGGACAGTTCGCAGCAATAGCCATTGAAACCACGAGACCCGATTACACACCCCACCTGCAAATCCAGTTTGAAGATTCATCACACCTAGTCTGGCGACGTACCGACACTGAGGGGCCGAAGCGCGTCCACGATGCCCCTGCGCCCGCACCGGAGCAGCCTTCTCCCGCACCGACAGCCAGACCAAAGCGCTGGTGGCAGTTTTGGCGGTGACCCCGCCTGCGCGATGCTGACGACTCCAACAGCGGGACACGACCAGAACGCATCCGGCAATAGGCTGCAAAACAGAGCAATTCACGCCTAATAAGTCCGACACGCCGGTATTACCGGGTCATGCCGCAACATCGCGGCGTAGCATTGCGCGCAATCAGTTTCAATCTACTTTCTATTGCTGTTGCGAACTTAGGCGGACTTGAAAAATGAACACCCTTACTGCCCGCGAAGCCGCTTTGGCTGCGTACCCGATTTTCGGCGGTACCCAGCCGCAATACGGGATCAACGTCAAAGGCGATGTGCTGGTCAACCAGCTCCGCGATGGCACCGACCTCAACGCGGTGTGGGATGAAATGCAGACCCTGTTGAGCCTGTGGAACACTGAAAGATCAAGTCTCACTGACCTGTTGACGTTCAGAACGACTGTCAGCGGCGAAGCCGTTGCGCAGGACATGACGCTAGGAAGCTTCGAAGAGGCGTCCGAGCTGGGCGTCCCCCGCAGTGCAGGACAGCCGAACGCTTTGCCCCTTGGCTACACCTTCCGTGATTTCGATTTAGCATCCCGTTTCTCGTGGAAGTTTTTGCGTGATGCGGACACCAGGCAGGTAGACGCGATTATCAACGGCATTTTTGCTAGTGACAACCAACTTGTTACTGGGACGATTTTGCGGAGGTTATTCGATCCCACTGAGAAGCGCAATGAACATGGAATGCGGGTGTTCGGTTTATACAACGGAACCGATGGGATCACACCACCAAGATATCTAGGGCGCACGTTTGATCAAAGCACGACGCATTACATTCCCAGTCAAGCATCACAGATCGACGCTGCCGATATCGAGGATTCAATTCGTCTGATTACTAGAAAAGGGTTTGGCACCGCGCCAGGATCAAAGCTGCTGGTACTCGCCAATCCTGATGAAAGTGAGCTGATTCAGGCGTGGCGAGCTGGTGAGCCGAGTCGCCCGAGCGGACCTGACGCGAACTATGACTTTATCCCCGCCAACGACGCGCCGCCGTTCCTCACACCGCATGGTGAATTGGTGGGTTCCCAAGTGCCAGGCCAGATTTGGAACGTCAAGGTTGAGGGAAGTTACGGACCGGCGCTGTTGGTGCAGAGTGATTTTGTGCCGTCAGGGTACGTCGCGGTCGTCGCAAGCTATGGGCCGAACAGCCCGCTCAACGTGATGGGCTTCCGCCAGCATCCCAACCCCAGTTACCAGGGCCTTCGCCATATCCCTGGTGCTGGCGTCTACCCTCTGGTGTCCTCCTACCACCAACGTTCCTTCGGGGTCGGCGTGCGTCAGCGGGGAGCCGCTGTTGCGATTCAGGTGACGAATTCGTCAAGTTATACCGCGCCGAGCGCTACACAGATTCCGGTGTAGCCGTGAGCGGTTTGCTTTCCGCCTGGTTTGGCGAACAAATTTTTGGAGCCAGATGCATCCAAAACCAGCGCGGTGCAAGTGAATTCAGTCATGGTCCCGGCCTGACACCGCCCGGTCTGGAAAACGCTCCGCCATCCGAAGGCGGCAGGTATCATGGCAAAACGCCCAATCCGAAATCAACTGCGCGCCAACGGAAAAAGCGTTAGATGACCAACCGCCGGCCAAGATCCAAATCCGCGTCATCGGGTCGGGTCTACCGCAGGGATACCCGTGGCCGGTTCACCGCGACCGGCACCACGTCCGAGGTTTCGACCGAAGCCGCCGACCTCAAGCGCCGTGTGCGCCGTCGTGCTTTGGTGGCCGGTGCGGCGGCTGTGACTGCCATTGCGGCCAGTCAGGTGCACCCGGCTAGCCGCACCCGTTCTGCGGTTGCTCGTCGCCGCATCGTCAAGGCGCACGTGGCCCGTGCCGCGTCGGATCACCGCAAGTCGGTCACTCGACGCGCTCGCGTTCTGCCTCACCGCGTGACACCTGGGGCTGCGTTTCCCAAGTCAGCTCGCAAGGCCGCTCACGTCGAAGCCCGCAAGCTGACCAAGGGTTACCGCCGCCAGCTCAAGCGCACTCGCAAGGCGCGGCGGCGCTCCCGGTGAGCACCTACGACCGGCCCGAGGTGCCCTATAGCTGCCAACCGGCACCCTTGCGTCAGCGGCTCAATCGGCCACCGCGTAACCCAAACAACACTGCACCGCGCCCCATCACCTTGCCCCGGCCACGCTAGGACGGTTAGTTAGTCGAAGCCAGTTCAACCGTCCCTTACGTATTTCTTTGCGATGTCGTGGATTCCGTAAGTCTTCACGCGCAGTGAGCCTTTTAGCAGGTTGAAATCAAGGATCGTTTTTGTTTCGTGCAATTGAAGTCGGCTATCGCGATACGTGACCTTGCCTGTGTGGAGAGTTCGAGGCATTCGCTCTGCCACCAATGGATCGAAGTCTGTGCCGGTGGGCGGCCCGCCCGGCCAGTCTTTAATGATTTCGTTTCGGATCTGCCTTTCGGCTTCTTTGCGTTCAACCGCACTGTCCCACAAAGTGCGCCATTCTTGGCCAGGTGCCAAGATGGGAATCATGGGCGGGATAGGAATCTCGTACAACTCGCCACCGCTCAAATTGTTCGGAAGAGATTGGAGTGGCGGTTCAATAGTTGGAGTTACTTCGTACGCCGGAGTGCTGCCAAAGTTCTTGATGACTACCTCAAGGAGTTGCCAATCGGTTGGATTGGGTTCTGCATACATGACTACGGTTGGTTGAGCCATTTCATCTCGCGTACGCTGCGCTTGCGCTGCATCTTCTTCGCGTGCTTCTTGCGCGAGCCGAGCCTCCTGAGCCATTTGGTCGCGAAACTGCTTTGCTTGTTGTTTGAGCGCTTGTCTAGACAGTTCTGCCTGATGCTCCAAAGCTTTACGCGATAACTTGGCTTGTTGTCTGAGAGATTTTCGACTTTGTTTTTCTTGACCAAGGCGTGTTTGTTTTGCTTCCTGGACTTGCCTCTTCGCATATACAAACGCACCCGCAGCGATAGAGGCAGTCACCCATGCTGCTATCGCACCCCAAACCTCCGGACGGAAAAACCGGTTGAACCATTGGTAGGCGCTCCCCAATGTGCCAGCGACGCACAGGGTTCCCAGGATCGCGAGGCCGCCTAGGGCGGCGCCAACTCCGAGCCGAAACAGCCCCACCTGCCGGATGGTGGAAAAGACGACGACCTTGGCCCGCGCGTCGAGCGTGTGGCCCTTATCCGCGATGCTCTGCCAGTTCAGTCCCACAGTGCATAGCGTAGGTAGCCCCGTGAGGCCGCGACAGCCTGGCTAGGCTCGATAACTTGGGCTAGCGCCGCTGTTCGAGCGCGTTGACTCTGGCGGTGAGAGCGTCGAGATTCGTGGCTAGCATCCTTACCGACTGGTTCCACGCCGAGGCCAACATGATGGTCTCCAGGAGTGCTGCTCCGCTCTTTTGCATCACAGCATCCAGATGCTGAAGAGCTTGATCTTGCGCCACTCCGTGCTCCAGGGAGTTCGCTAAGTAGTCGCGGAAGGCCACGCTGTTCGGCCACTCCGGTGGGATATGGCCGTTCCGCAGTGCCTGCGCGCCCTGGGGATCGGGGGCGACGGCGTAGTTGGGTTGGGTCATTAGACCTCGCTTTCGGTATTGGTGATCCAACCGCGAACCGTACCTTCACCCATCGACACCACCGCGGCGCCAAGTCCAACGGAGAGCCACCAACATCGCCAGTGGCGGGTGATTGGAACCGCGCGCTCGTTCAAAAAACAAGAAAACAGATGATTTCAAATTGCAATACAATAAGCTTCAAGTTGATTTGATTTGGTCGTTTACCCGCCACGCCGAAGAGGCGTACCCTTGAATTGCCGGGTAGTGCCGGGCATTCTGTATGTATGGCTCGATACACCCCACCAGGAAAATATAAAAAACCGCAGGGCCGGCTGCTTTCCACTGCGCAAGCTGCGGAATATCTTGGTATTTCCGTGAGAACACTGTTCAACTACCGGCAGGCAGGCAAGTTGTCAGCGTATCGAGTCGGTGAAAAATTATGGAAATACGATCCTGCTGATCTGGAAAACTTCGTCAGTAAAAAGGCAAGCGCGTAACCCTTATATCTAGAACTGAAAGGACTTCATAATGAGTACGATTCTTTTCAATGATCAAGAACGACGGATCTACGATCTATCGATAGCACAAAAATACGATCCCGAGCGGGCGGTTTTCGCTCACCGAGTGGTCGCGAAGATATCCGACACCGAATGCCGGGCACACCAAAGAAGGCTTTTGACCGGCGTTGTGCTCCCTATCGATCCCGAAGATAAAGACATTGTTGACTTCACAACATATTCCAAAGCGATAGCAGATCAGATTGAAGCCGCACGACGCCAGGTCGAATCGTGGGTCGAACACTACTACGAGAAAACAGCGCCGGGCCTGATGGGCGCTCACTTGCTGTTCGGTGCCGAATCACGGTTACGGCAGATCGTCGCCAAAGCGCTTGCGGCATATCATAACTATTTTACCGATCCCGCCTACTTGCCAAAGATTTATGTGGGCGGGAGCTACAGCGGTCCTATCGTGTACGCGACGAGCAGACCGGGTGAGCGTTTTTTGATTCGTCGCAACCGAACTTTCGACTCGGTAGCCGAAGATTTGAAAAATGATATCTGGTGTGATCTGGATATCAACGGAAACGGTCACTGTATTCGGGCAATGCGATACACGCAAGAGAACATGCAATACTGCGAAAATATAGAAATCAACACGTCGTTGCTGTTCCCCTTCGCAGTGGGTGACATGGTCATCTTTGCACGCTTCTGCCGTGCGTGCTGGACGGCATTTGCTGAGCAAGAAAAGATTATCAGGCAGGACTGCAAGATATTTTCGCCGTTCGCTGATGGCTTCGGTGAGGTTGGTTAAAGAATCACGGATTAAGAATAAACGCAGATCGAATCAATTGTCGCAGTGCTATTCGGTCAGATCGACGGCGCGCCTGTCCGAAGTTATGAGAGCGCAGCAGTAACGTCCGATAAAAGGGAAGCCCGCTCGGCTGTTGGCGACCGAGCGGGCAGCAGATCGAATTTGCGAAGGACCGATCTAATGACTATTCAAGCACAGCCGCCTGATAATGGCGAGCGCGAAACGCCAAAACCTGATTTGCGGGTGGTCAGCGGTGCGGACGAATTTGTTGCTTATGCGCTGGCCTGGCGTGAAGCCGGATACCCGCCGCTGATCCTGGGTGGCGATAACGGCAAGAGGCTGTTGGTGCGGCACGTCACCGGCTACTCGCCTGACGACGCCACCGAAGCCGACATACGGTCATGGCCCAACCGTTTCCAGCGCCACGGCGAAGTCAACCTTGGCATCCGCTGCCCGGCCGGGGTAATCGGCATCGACGTGGACGCCTACGACGGCAAACGGGGCCTGGCGACCCTGGCCGAGCGCGAGACCGCATGGGGTTCACTGCCGCCGACCTTCATCACGACGGCCCGCGATGACGGTTCGGGCATCCGCTGGTATCGAGTGCCTGTCCGCTGGTCGGGCCGTGACCCGAAAGCGCTCGACGGCTCAGATGGGCATATCGAGCTGATCCAGCGCCACCACCGCTACGCCGCTGTGCCACCATCTGGCCACGCCAACGGCTCGGACTACCACCTATACGGCCCTGGCGGCGAGGAAATCACGCTTGGGATACTGCCGCCTCCGTCCCAGCTTCCCGAGCTGCCACAGGCCTGGCTCGACGGGCTAGCAACCCCCGCCAGGGCCGGTGGGGTACGCATCGCCGAAGCTGACGTGCCTGCCTGGCTAGACGAGACTGGCGGCGAGGACTACCCACACGGGCTAAGCCAGGTACTCACCGGCTTAGACAACGAGTTAGCCAAGGGGACCAACCGGCACAAAGCCATGTTCTCGGCCTTGTGCTGGGCGCTCAAAGAGGCTAGGGCGGGCGGCTACTCGGCACGGCATGCCCGTGATGAGTTAAAAGACAAGTGGCTCAAGGCTATTCGTGATCCTGATGACGGCACCCACGATGAAGCCGAGTTTAACAACATGCTGCCCGCGGCCATAGCCAGAGCTGAAGCCGACAATTCGGAAGAGCGTTGGTTGCGGATGCGCCGCAACTATGGGGAGGACACCCGCGCTAACCCAGATGTAACAGGCTTGTTATCGCGCGTCAAAACACAGGCCAACGGCGGGGGTAGACAACCTTCGTCAAAAGATAACAGTGGCAACCAGATTCACGATGAAGCCGACTCGAAAGATGACGAGCAGCCCACACGCTTTCTTGGCGTCAGTGCCGCTGAGCTAGCCGCGCCCCTCGCGCCGATGCGCTGGTTGGTGCGCGGTGTGTGGCCGCAACGCTCTGCAGGTGTGCTGGCCGGTGAGAAAAAGACCTTCAAAACATGGAACTTGCAAGCGATGGCCATCGCGGTTGCTGCCGGTGTTCCATTTTTAGATCAGTTTGAAGTCATCTCAGCGCAGCCAGTTTTATATTTGTGTGGCGAGGGCGGTCGCGATGCTTTCGCTAATCGTCACCAGATTATCGCAGCGCGGTACGGAATTAGCCCTGACGACCTGGCCGGTTTGCCGTTTATCGCTGTATTTGACACCGACGAATTAGATAATCCAGAACTGATCGAAGGTATCCAACGCCATCTTGATACGTTGCAACCGGCGCTCGTCATAATTGACCCTCTGTACGCCTACCATCCGTCAAATATTGAAGCATCGAATCTATATGTACGTGGGCCCATGCTTGCCAAGCTGCGTGAGCTGATTGAAGATTACGCCGCGCTAGTGATCGGTGATCACTTCAAGAAGAACGTCGGCGATGCGTTCGATTTGGATAATATTTCGATGGCCGGTCTTTCCCAGTGGTCGGACACATGGGTTTTGCAGCGTCACCGCGTCAACCCTGATCTAATCCAAAACGACTATAAGTTAGAGGTTGAATTCTCCACTCGCCGCGGTGGTGGATGGCGCTGGGAAATCGACTGGCATTTAGAACGTGACGACGCTGATCCTGACATGGTGGCGTGGAAATCGTGTAGCTGGAGAGTAAACAGTCCGGCCAATAGCACATCTTCGACGCCGCAACGCGACCTTGAGCTACGCATTGTGCGTGAGGTTGTCGCAACACCGTGGGCCATGAGTCGCACCGATTTGCATAAAAAAATCGGTGGCCGGACAAAGACTGTGCTTGATGCTGTTAATCGATTACTCGACAGGTTGGAGCTGTCCGAGCGCAAGGCGGCCAAAGGCAGGGCAATGCTGCTCGGTCCTGGCAAAGTCGTAGTGCCTCTGCCGCCGATCTTAGGGGCTGCACCGTGATCGGAGTGCGCCCGGCCTGGTGGTCGGTTCCCAACACCGGGAACCGCGGGAACTCCGATTGCATTTTCGCAGCTAGAGCGGTTCCCACTACCGGGAACTATGGGAACCTCGCAGTGTGGGACCACCGTAGAGGGAGCGTCAGCGACCCTCTGCGGTTCCCCGGTTCCCTCTCTATAAGGGAACCGAAAACGGGAACCGTAGGGAAAACGGCCTTCACCTGCGGATATGGCCTGTTCATGCCGCTTGACGGTTCCCGACTCGGGAACCGACGCGGAACCGCCGCTCAGCAAACTTCGGGACGCAAAGTTAGGAAACGATGATGAGTGAGAACGCATCGAATGACGAACCTATGAAGAGCGCCGTCTGGGATCGCAAACTGGCAGATCATCCAAACCAGCGTTGCAAGGCACATCGCAAAAATGGTGAACAGTGCCGGAAATGGGCCATCGCTGGGTCAACCGTGTGCCGCACGCACGGCGGAGCCGCCAAGCAGGTTCGTAATGCGGCTCGCGTTCGTCTCGCTAACGCCGCTGACCGCCTGGCGCGGGAACTGCTGAAAATGGCAACCGATGACAAGGTTTCAGATTCGGTCAAGCTGGCAGCGATCAGAGATGCTTTAGATCGTGGCGGCGTAAGCGTTAAAGCCGAAGTTGAACTAACCGCAAAGCCTTACGAAGATATCTTTGAAAGTATCCAGCTCACAATGCATTTGGGTGGCTCTCGTGCCGAGCATCGTCGTTCAATGGGCATCCCAGATGCCACCCCCGCCCTGGTGGCTCCTACTCACGACGACCACATTGAGGCAGAGATCGTTGATGATTTCGATGATGCTGACATGGGCGATTTGTACGGCGCTAGCCAACCGATCACTCCCGACGACGACGAACGTGCCTCTGTGTTCGATACAGCGCCAGCGCGTGACGGTCTGATGACGATGGAAGACGGCATGAGCGAGATAGCTCGACTGCGACGTGAGGCGGCGCAACGCACCCGCCAAGAGCAGCGAGCGTTGCCACCAGGTAATTCAGCACGCCGATAGCCCGCGCATAGCCCAAATCGGGGCTGTAGTGGGTCGATAAGGCTTTGACCTGCATAAACGGAGATATTCCCGGCTGGTATTGCAACAGCCGGGTAAGTGCACCTAATTGCCAAGCCTGTGGGCTTGTCGGTCGGTTGGTTTAGGATCCACCTACCCCGGAAGCCGGGGCAACAATGCCCTATCGTGCTGGAAAGGTTTGCGAAAATGCATATCTGGAATCGAAGGACGATGTGACACGCGATTGGGGGTTTCGTGATGAGTATATTTGGGCGTTTGTTCACAGTGAACACAAAAGATTGAGGAAGAGAGAAAAGAAAGAAAAAGTACAGGCTAAGACTACGCCGCTACTTTCGGAGGAAGACGAGCGCATAATTGTTCAACAATATATTAGAACTGGCCAAGGCATTGAAGCGCTTCAGACGCTTGGTCGTCGTGTTGTTAAAGACGCAAAAAAACAGCGTGCATCCTATATAAAACAGAAGGAAAAGGAACTTTCTTCGTTCGCGGCAGTTTGTGAATGTCCCGCTTGCGGGTGTTTTGATGTCCATTGGCTCACATCGTCAGGACGGGAATGCAAACAGTGTCAGCATCACTGGTATCAAGAACTCAGTCCACGACGAGCGCCGGTTTGGTCGCGAGTGCTGACAGGGCCAAAGCAATCTCGGCGTCGCGACCGCTGACCATGTGCTGATACCGCAAGCTGGCGCTCTGCGTCGTGTGCCCAAGGTGGTTCATCGTCTCCACGAGGTTGCCGACCCGCGCTACCTGGGTACCGGCGAAGTGACGCAAATCGTGCAGGCGCATTCCTGAGATGTCAGCAGCAGCGCAAGCATCACGGAATGCAGGTCGCACAACGCGATCCATGACATGACAGCCACCACGAACCGGCACAAACAACCGGCCACCCTCAGATTCGGGCTCGGCGAACCGCTCCAAATGCTCATGGATTGCAGCCGCGATATGCGGCGGAATTCCCACCTTGCGCGTGCGATGGGTTTTCGGCGTGGATAGATGGCAACCTTTGCGATGGCTTACGCCGCGAGCAACCACGATGATGCCTGGTAGTGCGGTGTCGTCGGCATTGACGTAACGGATATCCTTGCGGCGCAGCTCTGTTACTTCGCCGAATCGCAGGCCGCACCATGCCGAAATCAGTACCAACGCTTTAAATTTCGCTTCGATCTTGTCTGCGATGATCGCTAGTTGCTCTGGCGTCGGTATGACGGCTTCGTGGTTGTTTTCCACAACAGTTGCGCGTTCGATGTTGCACGGATTCTGTTGCAGCAGTTCATCTGTGACCGCCGTCTTGCAAATCGTGTTGAGCAATCCGTAGGCGTTGGCGCGTGTCTTTTGGTGCGCTGGGTCTAGGCCGCTATACCAGGCGCGAATCGTGGTCGGTCGCAGATTGCTTACCAGGATCGAACCAAGCTTGGGCGCAATGTATTTGTCAAAGCTGGCTTGGTACTGGATTCGGGTGTTTTCTTTGATCTGGCGGTGCTCGATCCAGTCTTTTGCATATTCGGAGAGCGTAGGTTGTGACTTCAATTTTTGGTGGGCGACGGCACTCCGTTGCGCTGGGCTCATCCATTGCAGCTCAGTCGATACGTTGCTTGCCATCGCTGAGCGCAACCCCGCCTTGGCGTTCTGGATATCGCGGCGCTCAGCGGTCAGCCACTCTTCGGCTTCGATCTTGAGTGCGAAGGTTTCCGGCGCGAAGTGCCGCACGTTGTCGGGGCCGATGTAGGACGCCTGGTAGCGACCGCTGGCGCGTTTCCTAATCCATCCCCACCCGCGATGATTTTTCTTACCGGACATCGAAACCCCAACGGATTGCACTTGCCAAGCTAGGCGACCAATATTGACGATCTTCAGTAGGCTTCCATCTCAGCGAACCGGGGTGTTCGGGGAATACGAGATAGGTGATATCAGGTTGAAATTGGCGGGGCGGGACGAACGGCCACGAAAGTTGTTGTGCCTTAGATGAATACAATTTCGTCAATTCATCTTCGGCGTCATCGCCTAACCCAATCACCAGTGTCGGTTTGACGATCGTTAGTTCGTCACGCAGGAAGCGCCGGCAGTTGTTGATCCACTCGACTTGCGATGGTTGATCGTTGACCGGGTGGCAATGAACAACGTTGGTAATGAAGATGTCGCCTTTGTTCTTTCCTGCGATCCTTAGAGCGTCATCGATATAGCGACCACTGCCACCCGTGAACGGAATTTTCGTCTCCATGCACTTACGGCACAGACTCTGGCCAACGATGGCGACGGGGGAGTCAACGGAGCCGTAGCCGGGTGCCGACTCGGTTTTTCCGGGCTCGTTCATGCCGTCGCAATCGTGACACTCCTTGATTTGGTCAGCTATGAGGTTCATGCGTTGTCTTTTCGTGCCGGACATGGCGTATTTTCCTCTCGCTTACAACTTGAAACCATCTAGTTTGCTAATCTCCCAGCGGTGAAACTGTGCTGAGCTGCTAGTTTGCAGGGCTGGGCTATCCATGGGCTATCCGTAACGGCATACTGCTGGTGTTTGTTGTTGTCCGTTGTTACTAGGATACCAGCCAAAAGCCTTGCAATACAAGGGGATAACGCTGATCAGCAGCTTACCGTCTCAGCAAATAAATCTAGTTCGATCCCAGCCGGGACCACAGCTATCGTTGCTGCTCAAGCGTTGTTTTTGAGGATCATCCCTCGTCGTTGGGCCAAGTACGTGCTTGATCCGCCATACTAGGGTCGTCGCCCTTGGGTGTGCACCCCGTACTGCGTCGAAGCACAAGAGCCGTTCTTTGCACAGGTGCGCCGCTGCTGCGCAATTTAGGCTGCAGCACTTGCTATTTCGCATATTCGCGTTGTTAGCTGTGCCGCATGACGACACACGCGATCGCGCCGCCTCCCGATGCCCGGCGAGTATTCGACTGGGAATCCGGCGGCACCGGGTGGGCTCGGTGGTTCGACGGCACTGCGCGCGCCGCGGGGCCCCGACGAACTCAAGCGGCTCTGATGATCGCCAGCGCCGCAAGCCCAGCTCGCAACGCTCGCCAGCGGGCCCGCCGGCTCGGTCTGCGACTGTCCCAGCGTGGCGCCGTATTCACGCTCAACGACGACGACGGGGCCACTGTCGAGGTCACCCCGCTCGCCGCGGTTGAGGCGTACCTCGGGCAGCGGTACACCCCGTGCCGACCCGGCCCGCAACGCACCACCAGTGCGCCGGACATCTGCGCCCTCTCCGAGTTGCGGTTCTGACACATCTCCGCCTACGAGCGACTTGCGCGCCTCAGCTATGGCGCGCAGGTCAGCGGCCCCGAAAGAAATGGGTGTACCCCCCAGCCTAACTCCGGCAACGGTAGCCAGTTTTCTTATCCAGCGAGGCGAATTGTTTCGGCCAAAACCTTATTTCGTTCGAATTACGTTGCGACACAGGCGATTCAGATGCATTTGGCGAGGCGGATCGCCGAGCACGGGCGCGGCATGGGATGGTCGTCGATTTTCGCTAGGGAAGGATAAGGCGCTCGGACCCTTCGTCGGCGGCCCTGAGGTGGGCCAGGAGACGGTGGCCGAAGTCGCTGATGTCGTGGATCAGGATGTGGCCGCTCCGCTCTGCTGGCAGCCACGTGCCGTCGCCGGCGTCAACGGTTGTCGTCGCGATCGCGACCCCGGTTTGAATGAGCGCCGCCAGCACCGGAACGGCCTCGGCCTCACTCGCCGCCCTCATCACCTCGCCTCGCCGATCGTCGTCCTGGTCCGGTGAGGACGTGGCGGCTTCCGCCAACCGGCGAAGTGCGCGGATATGCACGGGTTCGAGCTTGGTCAGCGTGGACACGATGAGCGACGCCGGTTCGACCTTGTCGTCATCCTCGAATGCGGCAGCAGCAGCCCGTGCGAGGAGTCGGCGCTTGGCCTCCATGCTGGTGTGTGCGGCCGCCTCGATTGCTTGGTTGAGCAGCGGTTCAAGTTCCGGATTCTCATCGATGCGCATCAAAACGGTGTCCGAGCCGACGTCCTCGCATATCTCACGCGCGGTGATCTCGGCGCGATGCCGGACGCGTTCCACGATGGCGTCGAACAAGGTTTGTATCGGACCTCCGACTACCGGGATGGCGGATATGCCGCCGCTGATCAGGACAGCGATGACAGGTCGGGGCTTGTTCATGAAGTCGATACTCCGGTGTCGGATGGTGATCGCCGGTGTAAGACACGCCCCGGCAGACGGCGCGACCTCAGCTCGGCTTATGGCATGCCGGGCGGCTTTCCATCGCGCGTCGCCGGGCGGCGGTAGCGTTCCCTGACGTGGCTGTTTCTGTCCCGAGTGTCTCCGCGGTGAACCGTGCGGGCGATGTCTTACGCAGGTTGCGAGTGGTCGGGAATGTCGTCAGTGTCGCCGCTTGGATGGAGGTCGGCCCCGAGCAGATCTTCGCTGCATTGGACACGCTGGAAGCGTGGCGCGCGGCGCATGCTCGTCCCCTTGGCGCTGCGACGAACGGACTGCGGTCCCGTGTCCAGACAGTGGGTTGCGGTCATATCGAGGTCTCGCAGCGGCTGAAACGTATTCCCACCATCATCGACAAGCTCGGTCGTGAACCTGGCATGAACCTTGGTCGGATGCACGACATCGGGGGCTGCCGTGCCGTCCTGCGAAGCCTGGAGGAAGTCCAGCGCGTCCAATCCAGATATGCGGGTGACCCTGTCACCGTTCGGACCAGGGACTATGTCGTGAAACCAAAGCCGGACGGCTATCGCGCAGTACACGTAATCGTCCGCTACCAGGGTCGTCTGATCGAAGTGCAGCTCCGCACGCAGGTCCAGCATGAATGGGCTTACACAGTCGAAAGTGTCACGTCACGGTTCGGGTTGGATATCAAAGTTGGCGGCGGCCCTGCGCCGGTGCGAGACTGGTTCGCAGCGGTATCAGAGGCGATGGCGCTTGAAGAAGATGGCCAAACTGTGGGTACAGAGCTACTGCATCGTGTAAATACACTGAGAAGGGCCGCGCAACCCTACCTGCAAGGAGTACGTCGATGACTGCATCGCTGAATCACTTCTTGCTCATGTTCGATCACAGCCGCGCTGAGCTAGTCAAACTGACGGAATTCGGGACCGATGTAAAGAGCGCGATGGCCGAATATGCCCGGCTAGAACGTGAGCACATCAAGGAGTCCGACTCGATCGAGATCGTGCTGATCGGCTCGGATTCGTTGGATACCGTGAAGGTCACCCACGCGAACTACTTCGACGGCACAGTCGCAGTCTCGAAGTATTTCGCCGGCATCTGAAAAACTGGCCCGCTAGCAGCGGCCCCTGGAATTCTGTTCGACGAGCGTAGCGGCCATCGCAACCGCGCGCATCTCGGCGTCGTCGATGACTGTGTATCGCTCGGTGGTGGCGATCGGCTCGTGGCCGAGGAGTTGTTGCACGGCGCGGAGGTTGCGGGTGCCGCGGTAGGAGCGGGCCGCGAATCGGTGCCGAAGTGTGTGCATGGTCCAGCCGTCGGGTAGTGCTGCGGCAACGATCTTGCCGACGGTATGCGGGGCGAGGTGGCGGCCATTTACCTAGTAATTCCAGCCAGTTCGTGTGCCACCGCATCGAATGCGCGCAGCGTGTCCAGCATGTGCGGCTCATGAGAGTGCGGCTGGGTGGATAACTTTGCGGCGATCGTCTCCGTGGTGCGGTTGACGTAGATCATCTGACCACACATGCCCAGGCACAACACGACATTGCTGCCCGGGTAGGGGAACCACATTTGGTTGCGGTACATCCCACCGGGCAATTCGGTGTCGTCGGGGCTGGCGGCGAATGCCTGACGCGAGTCCGGGCCGCCATTGAGGGTGTCGGCGACCCACGCCGCCGGCACCACCTGTTCGCCTGTCAATGAGACACCGTCGTGCAAGAACAGCGACCCGAACCGGATCATGTCGGTAAGGCACGCGTTGATGCCGCCGTCGAAAAAGCCAGTGCCGACGGCGTCTACGGCGATGGTGGCGTCGCATTGGGCGCCGATGCGACGCCACAGCAGCTCCGACATCAGTTCGGGCATCCGCTGGCCGCCCGCCGCCTCGCAGATCCAGCCCAGTACATCGGTTTCGCACGAGCGATATTCGAACGGGCCGCCGTGAGCCGACTTCTGCCGCAGGGTCAGCAGGAAGTCGTACAGCGTGGAGCGGACATCCGGACGGCTCTTGGGTGCCCAGCCGATCGCCTGATCGAGGACGTGTATCTGCGCGGCCGGGTCGTCGTAATCTTCGGAGAAGGCGATACCCGACCGCATGTCCAGCAGGTGGCGCACCGTCGCACCGTCGTAGCCACAGTTCGCCAAAGCGGGAACGTATGCCGTGACCGGCGCGTCAAGCTCGATCGCACCGGCCCCGTACAGCGCGCCTACCACCGCGGCCACCAGCGACTTGCTCAGCGAGAACAGCAGGTGGCGGGTCTGGGACACCATGCCGTCCAAGTACTCCTCGGCCACCATCGAACCGCGGTGGGCGACCGCCCACCCGTCGGTAGCGGTGGCCGCCATCACCGCGCCGACGGTGGTGGCAGACCCGTCAGTGCTGGTCACCCGGATCTCGGCCAACGGAGCGCTGGCCGCGGGCAACGCCGCGGCCGGCCCGGTCCCGCGCGAGATCACCGCGGTCGGCACGAAGTCTTCGACGTGCTGGAATGACCAATGCGAATACGGCGCCGACAGCCAGTTGTCCAGTGAGATACCGCCCGGGACTGTCACGCTCGTGCGACGAGCCGCGAGACGATCGGCGCGGCCGGCGTCAGGGGTGTTGAGACGTACTGCGCCTTGATGCCTTTGACCCACCGCTGGCAGCGCTCGGTGAGGTGGTAGTCGCTGGTCTGCAGGTGTCCGCGGGTCACGAGCACGCCGAGTTGGGCGCCCGCGCAGCGTAAGTCGCCAGGCGCCGCGACGCGCATATAGAAGGCCTCGGACTCGTCGAGCAGCGTCGCCCAGTCGTTGCCTTGGCGCGCAAAGGAGACGCGCCCGTCATCGTTGAGGCGCCACACACCGGTGCGTGGGGTCGCGGTGAACATCTCGATATCCGGCGAGGTCTCGCTGATTATCAGCTGACCCCAGACCTCGTCGTCGCCATAGCCTTGCTCCCAGCGTGAGTTGATTTCGTCGATGTCGAGCTCGTACTCCACGTCCATGTACTCGAGCAGGTGGAAGAGGAACAGCGGCATGTCGGCGTAGGCCTCGGTGGTCAGGTTCGTCATCGGGCTCGCGCCGCTGAGGCGCGGGTTCACCTCGCCGAGGTAGAGCTCGTCGGAGTCCAGGTCGTGCAACAGGTCTACCTCAAAGTAACCGCGGTACCCCTCGCGGCGCAGGATGTCTCCCAGCTTGCCGACCATCTCTCGCGCCGCATGCGTCTGTGCGGGCGGCAGCACCCCGCGCCAGATGTCATTGCCGCACCAGCTGCCCTTGCCCGGAGTCAGCTCCGGGTAACCGACGAGACTCGTCATCGCGGGGCCGATCACGGTGCCGTGGCGAGTCACGACGCCCTCGATGCACACCTCGACATTGCGGATGCGCTTCATCACTTTGACTTCTTGCTCGACCAGGTCGCCGGCGTGATCGTCCCAGTCGCGCTGGCCACGCACAAATAACACCGTGCTGCCGGCGTCGCCGTAAGCGGCCACGACGACGAGGTCGTCCCCCAGCCCGGCGCTCTGCGCGAGCGCCGACAGCTCGTCATAGCAGCCGACGCGCCCGATCACGTGAGGCACGCTCGGCACGCCCGCCTCGTCGGCCAGCCGTGTCATGACGAGCTTGGAGCCCAGGCGATGGCGCAGCTCCGCCGGGGGGTGCATGACCTCCAGCCCTGCCTGGCGCGCGAGGGCCTGGGTCTCCTCGTCAAGCATCACGAAGCAGGCCTTGCCGCCGGGCCCTCGTCGCGCGATGAACTCGAGTGTCTCGGGATCACGGAGGAGGTGGTTGCACACATCCCCCATGCACCCGAAATCAATGCGGTCGCGCCGCCGGGGCACGAACACGCGCGAATGTTCGCCCTCAAATGAGTCGTAGTAGGTCAGGTAGAAGAAGTTTCGTACCCAGCGGTACATGCCCAACAGGTTGAACGGGGTAGGCGAGATGAAGTACAGCGGCACGGTATTGGTGTGAAAGAACGCGCGCACGTCGGAGATACCGTGCAGCACGCGACGCGGCTCGGGCGCAGGTCCGCCGGCGGGCACTATCACGCCAGCCGCGGTGACGTCGACGGCTGGGCCCGGCGCAGCGACCGCGAGGGGGGCAGGGGCGCTGCGGTCAGCGCGACGGCGGTGAGTTCACATGGCTTCATGCCAAGAGTGTGCGCCCGCCCATGGCCGCGTGGAAATGTGGAACGCCGCTCGTGAGCGAGACCAGTTGTACCGCGGATGCCGCGGGCAGCAGCGCCGCGTTGCCGTTTGACCTGGTGCCGGCCCGCGACCAAGCGTCTTGAGGTTGATGAGGCCAGATCCCTCAAAAGGTTAAAAATTGTCCTCAACCGCCACGGCAGCAATCAAGTGCTCCGGCGATCTTCATAAGTTACATGCGTGAAAATGCAGACGCCGCCCGGCGGCTGTGCAATACGATCACCGACATCGGTGGGGACGTGTGACAAGACGACAACCTTGATAGGCCGGGGGATGCATGGGAGCGTAGGACGTTGACCCCGATCCGCCGAGCTATCCGGTTGTTCATTCCGCTCGTCCCCGCCAATACGGAGCGCGAGCAGGAAGGTAACGTTTCCACGAAATCGATAGATGCAGCACAGCGATCGTCGCATATTCCGCGTCGATGCTTCATAGTGCCGGCGAACGTCGACGAAAACCCGAGTCGGTACGATCGGGCGCCAGATGCCGTCCAGCGCTTGGACATTCGTTACGCGCCGGCCGGTGAGGCCGATGCACACCCGATCGCGATGCTGGCCGACGAAATCAGTGCTATGCCGTGGGCTGTCACACCATGACGAGCACAACAGCGGCCGAACAGCTCGACAGCGATCACCCGTGGCCGGGGCTCGAGTCGTACCAGGAAAGCGCGCGAGAGTTCTTCCACGGGCGTGACCATGAATTAACGTCGCTGCTGAGCCACGTTCTTGAGGCGCCGATCACCGTCTTGTACGGAGCGTCCGGTCTGGGCAAGACGTCGCTGCTGCGGGCGGGCCTGTTCCCGTTGCTGCGCGAGCACCACTTGCTGCCGGTCTATGTGCGCTTCGACTTCGAGCCGGGTGCGGCACCCTTCACTCGCCAATTACATCAATCGGTCTATAACACGATTCGAGCCGATGTGCCCGATCCGGTGCTGCCTTTTCAAGATGAATCCCTTTGGGAATACCTGCATCGCGCCGACCTTGAGCTTTCCAGCGCGCAGAACTATCTACTTACGCCCGTGATTGTCCTCGACCAGTTCGAAGAGCTCTTTACGCTCGGTGCACGGGTCCCGCATCTGGTCCGGGAATTCCGCAATGAGCTGGCTGACCTGGCCGAGAATCGTATTCCCATCGACCTGGCGGCGCGAATCGAAGACGACGGGGATGTGGCGGCGCGATTCCATTTGCGGAAGCGCAATTACAAGCTATTGATTAGCTTGCGTGAAGACTGTCTCCCCGAACTTGAAGGGTGGCGCGAGCTTATCCCGGAACTCCGGCACTCGCGGATGCGTCTGCTGCGTATGCGGGCACCCGAGGCAGTCGATGCGGTGCACAAACCAGCCGAAGAGATGATGCCCCGTTCGCTGGCGCGCCGGGTGGTGGGAATCATCGCGGGCGAGGATCTCCGCCGCGCCCGCGATACCGCATATGCCGACGTCGATCATCCCGGCGGCGACTCGGGCGTTTGGGGCGCGTCGGGCGCTCCAGAGGGCGCTCCAGGGGTGGAACCCGGGCTGCTCAGCTTGTTCTGCCGTGAGCTCAATGAGGATCGGAAGCGGCGCGGCCAGAGCCACTTCGACGAGCGGCTGGTCGAGGACGGCAGGCGTGACATCCTGTCGAACTACTACCTGTCATGCGTAAGGGATCTGCCGCCGCGCGTCGCGCAGTTCATCGAGTCGGAGCTAATCACCGAGAAGGGATTTCGCAACAGCTACGCCCGCGAGGACGCGGTGCCTTTGCGTCTCACCGACGACGAACTAACCAGGCTAATCGGGGCGCGGCTGCTACGGCTCGAGGAACGCTACGGCGCGCAACGCATCGAACTCACGCACGATGTGCTCACCGGTGTCATACGCGAACGCCGCGACCAGCGACGCGCGGAAGAGAAGGCGGCGTTGGCAGCCCGTGTGGAAAGCCGGCAAGCCGAACTCGAAGCCACTCAGCGGCGCGCGGCCACGCTGCGGAAGCGCTCACGGATCCTCGTTGCGGTGTTGGCGGTCACCGCCGTCGTCGCCCTCGTGGCCGTGATGCTGGGTGTGCAGGCCGTCCAAGCCCGACACCAGGCGCAGACCCTTTTGCAGGGCAAGCTGATCGCCCAGCGGCAGATTCTGATCGCCCAGGCGCAGGACATGCTGGCCGGTACCCAGCCGGGTGGGGACGCGCGGGCGTTTCAGCAGATTCTGGCCGCGCGCGCCCTGCCCGTTCCGTCCGACGACGGCCCGCTCTACACCGCGGTGGCCCAGCGAGCCAGCACCCTCAAAATCATCACCGGCCACGTCGGCGCGGTAAACGGGGTGGTGTTTAGCCCCGACGGTCACCGGCTGGCCACCGCGGGCCTCGACAAGACGCTGCGGGTCTGGGATGCCGAGACCGGCCAGCAGGTCGGCGCCCCCCTGACCGGGCACGAGGACAACGTGATTGGGGTGGCGTTTAGCCCCGACGGTCACCGGCTGGCCAGCGCGAGCCTCGACAAGACGGCGCGGGTGTGGGATGCCGAGACCGGCCAACAGGTTGGCGCCTCCCTCCGGGGCCACACCGGCTCGGTACTCGGCGTGGCGTTCAGCCCGGACGGCAGCCGGCTGGCCACCGCGAGCACCGACCGGACGGTGCAGCTGTGGGACGCCCGGACCGGTGACCCGGTCGGGGCACGCCTCGTCGGCCACACCGGTTCGGTGGTCAGTGTGGCGTTCAGTCCCGACGGGCAGCGGCTGGCCACCGGCAGCGACGACCAGACCGTGCGCGTGTGGGACGCCCGGACCGGCCAACCCGTCGGCGCCCCCCTGGTCGGCCACATCGGCCCGGTGCTCAGCGTCGCGTTTAGCCCCGACGGTCACCGGCTGGCCTCGGCGAGCATGGATAAAACGGTCCGGGTATGGGACGCCGACACGGGTCGAGGGATCGGCCCGCCGCTCAGCGGCCACACTGGGCCGGTGCAAAGCGTGGCGTTTAGCCCCGATGGGCACCGGTTGGCCACCGCGAGCGCCGACCAGACCGTGCGGCTGTGGGACGCCGACACCGGCCGCGACCGCGGCCCATCGCTTAGCGGCCACGGCGGCATCGTGAATGGCGTGGTGTTCAGTCCCGACGGGCGCCGGCTGGCCACCGCCAGCAGCGACGGTACGGTGCGGCTGTGGGACGCCGGCCAACCATTCGGCGCCCCGCTCGCCGGGCACACCGGCGCCGTGAACAGTGTGGCGTTCAGCCCCGACGGTCGACGCCTGGCATCGGCCAGCGACGACCAATCGGTGCGGCTCTGGGACGCCGCCACGGGCCAGGCGGCCGGCATGCCCCTTCTCGGCCACACGGGCAACGTGAACAGTGTGGCGTTCAGCCCCGACGGGCGCCGGCTGGCCTCCGCCAGCGCCGATCAAACGGTACGGCTGTGGGACACGGGGATCCGACAACAGGTCGGCGCGCCCCTCATGGGCCACACCGGCTCGGTGCTCAGCGTGGTGTTTAGCCCCGACGGGCGCCAGCTGGCTTCGGCCGGTGCCGACCAGACGGTGCGGCTGTGGGACGCCGCCAGCGGCAAGTCGATCGCCGCCCTCACCGGCCACACCGGCAAAGTTGACAGCGTGGTGTTCAGCCCCGACGGGCGCCGGCTTGCCTCCGCCAGCGACGACGGTACGGTGCGGCTGTGGGACGCTGGCACCGGGCAATCGGTCGCCACCCTCACCGGCCATGCCGGCCCGGTACTCGGTGTGGCTTTCAGCCCCGATGGGCGCCGGCTGGCCACCGCCGAAAGCGAAGGCACAGTGCGGCTTTGGAACGCTGGAACCGGACAATCGGTCGGTGACCCTCTGAAAGGGAACGGCGGCGCCGTGAATGCCGTGGTCTTTGGCCCCAACGGACGTCGGCTTGCCGCCGCCGAAAGCGAAGGCACGGTGCGGCTTTGGGACGCCACAACCGGCCAACCGTTCGGGGCCTTCCACGAAGGCCACACGGGCCCGGTGCTCAGTGTGGTGTTCAGCCCCGACGGGCAAAGGCTGGCCTCCGCAGGCGCCGACACCACAGTGCGGCTCTGGCCAGCGGATGCATCGCCGGAGATGTTGTGCGCCAAGCTGACTACCAACATGAGCCGCGAGCAGTGGCGCGACTGGGTGTCGCCCGATATGGCCTACGTCAGGCTGTGCCCGGGACTGCCCATCGCCGGTGAGTCCTGAAGCCGGGCTAACAAAACCCCGGGCTTGTCGATGACATCGTCCGCGGTTGGGCAGCCGGCGGTTACGGTGGTCCGCCGGGGCCCATCATGCCGCCGGGGCCCATTATGCCGCCGGGGCCCCTCATGCCGCCGGAACCGCCCATCATGCCCTTCATCATTGCGGGCATTCCCTCGTACACGAACCCGCTCACCTCGCGGGCGTGGGCACGGATGGCTTCGGTGAGCGCGGGATCGCCGGACGTTTCCTCGGCGATTACACCCGTGGGCGTGAGCGTCAACTCGCGGCGGTAGCCGCCGGCGTTGCGGAACAGGGTCGGCAGGCTCTGGCTCATACACATGACCTCGGCGCCTTGGTCGATATGCGCGTACATGCTCGACACGTGCGCCTGCAGCTTCGCGACGAGATCGGGAGAGCGTGATTGGGTTATGGTACGCACTCCACCGGGGATCTCCTCGACGGTGCGGGTGAATTCCGAGTGCCGGTTGAACATGTCCATGTAAAGGCTCATGTCGGCCGGGCTGGCGCCCATCATGCCGCCATCGGTGAGGCGGATCCGGAGGACGGGTGATCCCAGGACGCCGTGCAGCGAATACCCAATAGCGACAGCCGCGCCCGCGCCGAGCACAGCGAGCACCGCCCGCCGTGTGAACCTAATCATGCGACGGTCGTTCGTGCGTCGCCGTCGGCCGCGCCGCCAACTCCGCGGTCGGATGTTTGCGTCCGAACCGGCGTAGCCGCAGCGAATTGGTCACCACGCTCACCGAAGAGAATCCCATCGCGGCGCCCGCAATAACCGGGTTGAGCAAGCCCAGCGCGGCCAGGGGGATCGCGGCCGTGTTGTAGCCGAAGGCCCAGCCAAGATTCTGGTAGATCGTGCGCAGGGTCCGTCTGGAGAGCCGGATTGCAAGCACGACACCGTCGAGCTGGTCGGACATCAGGGTGATGTCGGAGGCCTCGATGGCCACGTCGGTTCCGGTGCCGATCGCAATGCCCAGATCCGCCTGCACCAGCGCGGGGGCGTCGTTGACGCCGTCGCCGACCATTGCGACTACCCGGCCCTCTTGTTGTAGCCGCCGGACCTCGGTGACCTTGTCTTCCGGTAGTACCTCGGCCAGCACTCGGTCGATGCCGACCTGCTTGGCGATCGCGGCCGCCGTGCGGGCGTTGTCGCCGGTGATCATGGCGACCTGCAACCCCATGGCGTGCAGCTGACGGACTACATCGATGGCGTCGTCCTTGACGGTGTCGGCTACCGCCAGCACACCCACTACCTGGTCGTCCCGGCCGACGAACACCGCAGTGCGGCCCTGTTCTTCCAGCTCGACCGCTGCCGCGGCAAGGTGGTCGGGCAGGACCAGATCGTGTTCGTCGACGAGCTTGCGCCGCCCGACCAGCACGCGGCGGCCGTCGATTTCGGCCCGCACCCCGTGCCCGGCCAGGTTGGTGAACGCCTTGGCGGCCGGAATCTGCAATCCGCACTCCTGGGCGGCGGCGACGATCGCCGCGCCGATGGGGTGTTCGGAGCCCGACTCGACCGCGGCGGCAAGCCGCAACACAAGATTGGGTTGGCGCCGCTTGGCGGCAATAACATCGGTGAGCCGCATCTGGGCGCGGGTGAGGGTGCCCGTCTTGTCGAACACCGCAGTGTCGATCTTCTTCGACGCCTCCATCACCTGGCCGCCCTTGACCAGGATCCCCATTTCGGCGCCGCGTCCGGTGCCGACCGTGATCGCGGTGGGGGTGGCCAGGCCCAGCGCGCACGGGCACGCGATGATCAGCACCGCGACCGCGGCCGTCATGCCCGCCACCGGGTTGGCGGCAAGCAGTGTCCACCCGGCGAACGTGAGGGCGGCAACACCGACGACGGCCGGCACGAACACCGACGAGACGCGGTCGGCCAGCCGCTGCACCGGAGCCTTGCCGTCTTGCGCCTGTTGGACCAGGCGAACGATCTGCGCCAACGCGGTATCCGCCCCGACAGCGGTCGCGCGTACGGTCAGCAGCCCATCGATGTTGACCGTTGCCCCGGCGACATGGTCGCTCACTGCCTTCTCGACCGGGACCGACTCGCCGGTGAGCATCGACTCGTCGACGGCGGCGCGCCCGTCGACGACCTCGCCGTCGACCGGGATCTTTTCTCCCGGCCGTACTCGCACCAGGTCTCCGGTTTGGACCTGATCAACCGGCACCAGGCGCTCTTCGCCGTCCACAATCAGTCGGGCTTCCTTGGCGCCCATCTCCAGGAGCTTGCTGATCGCCTCCGATGCCTTGCCCGTGGCCCTGGCCTCGAAATAGCGGCCCAGCACGACGAACGCGATGATCAACGCCGAGGTGTCGAAGAACAGCGGTCCGCCGGCGAACAACTCATACGTGGAGTAGGCAAATGCGGTCAACGTCCCCAGCGTGATCAGCGTGTCCATGTTCGCGCTCAACGCCCGTGCCTGTTGGACCGCACCCGTGAGAAACGGCCATCCGGCGACGAATTGCACCGGTACCGTCGCGGCGAAAGCCAACCACCCCGCCCACGGGTAAGCGCCGAAAGCCATCGTCGAAGCAAACGACAGCAGTCCCAACGGCAAGGCCAGCCACAGCCGTCGCAACCACTTTCGCCGCTGGCGCCTGGCGTCCTCGCCCGGCGCCTTGCACGCGGTGTCTCCCTGGCATCCGGTGCTGGGCCGTTTCGCGGGCGGCCGGTCGGGCGTGCGCCCTAGCGCGCGACGGATCCCGTCCGCGACTTTCCGCACTACGCCGGTGTTGCGTGCAACCGCAGAATGCGGCGGGCGCGTTGGTACCGACTCCGCGGGGATGCGCCGCGCATCGGCGATCGCCGACAGGACGGCACCGGTGTCGCAGCTCGTAGGCGAGTACAGGATCACCACCGATGCCGTACGCGGATAGGCATATACCGCGCACACGCCCGTTACTTTGGCGACCGTGTCCTCGATCGCGACGGCTCGCACCGCGTCGAAACGAAATCCGGTGGCGTGCACACGCATCCGTCCCGCGGCATTGGAGACGACATTCAGCGTCACGTCGGAATCCTTGAGGGTGTCAGTGGTCATGGTCGTTGTCCGAGTCCGCCACCAGCAGCGGTGTAACTGGTTCGCCGACGCGCTCTTTGGCCTCGGCGATGACGTCGGCTGCCTTCAACCGGGCCTGCTCAGCGCTCTCGCTGGCCTTGCGCTCGGCCTCGCGGGCCACGCGCATGCCCCAGGCGGTGACGGTGACGGCCGCCGCGCGCAGCGGAACCTTCGCCACCCCCTTGCGCAGCGCCTCATAGGCCGCAACCCCGACTACGCCGGTCACCACGGTGGGCACCGCCTTGGCCAAGAGTCCATGCAACACCATCATCTAGAACGCTCCCTTCATATCGTTGCCCCGTCACATGGCGGCGGAGGAGTTGACTGTCGCTGGTCTGCTGGCTTGCAGACCTGCAGCCGCTTGAACCCGCCGACGCGGGATCAAGGGCCCCTTAGTTGCACGCCCAGGTCACGATCCATCCGCCGCCGAGTCTGGTCATGGCGTCGTTTTCTGCCATCCGGCGCGTGCTGCCGACTCCCCCGTAATAGGTCGAGCCGTCATGAGCCACTGCGCCGCAGCGGGTGAAGCTGCTGAGCACTTTGCAGCTGGAGACGCCGCATCGGTTCAAGGCGGCGCTCTCCGCGTATGCCGGATTTCGGTGGCGCCACGCTTTGCCCATTGCGCCGTTTGGGGCGTAGGCGATCGCACCGTAGTAGGTAATTGGAGGGAGAGGCGGCATGCCCGAGATCGAGCCGTTGTCTGGCTGCGCGCCTGCCGGCGGAATGAGCGTGATGGCGATGGCGGCGTCAGCGGCCAGGCCGGCGACGGCAACCGCGGTGTGGTGTCGATGGTGTGTCCTCATTTCGTGACCCTTTCTGAGGGCCGCAAGTTCAGCGGTGGGCCCACCTCGATCGCTTCCAATCCGGGTGTCCCGCACTGCTGGCGGCTGCCGTAAACCCAGTGTTATCCTTCCAGTGCACTGGAAGGTCAAGGGGGAGTCGCATGAAGATCAGCGAGGTCGCCAAACTCACCAACACCAGCACCAAGACCCTGCGCTTCTATGAGGACTCGGGGCTGCTGCCGCCGCCTGCACGCAGCGCGTCCGGGTATCGCGACTATGGACCCGAGATCGTGGATCGGCTGCGGTTCATCCATCGGGGCCAAGCGGCCGGGCTGAGTTTGCAGAAGGTACGTCAAATCCTGGCGATCCACGACCGCGGCGAGGTGCCGTGCGCGCACGTGCGACAGCTGCTGAGCGCCCGTGTCGACGAAGTCCGCGTGCAGATTGCTGAACTCGTCGCCCTCGAAGGCCACTTGCAGGCCCTTCTTGACCATGCGTCGGATGGCCCGCCCACCGAACACGACCGTTCCACGGTGTGTTGGATCTTGGAAAGCGACCTGGATGTGGCCGCACCCGTCGAAGTCGGCCATGCTCGCGACTAGATCGGCACCGCAAGGGCGGGGCGCCGGAAGCCGATAGCAGGTCCGCGAAAGCCGTTGACATGATGGGTTATTCGGCGATTTGTTGGCCATCCCGGTGAGGAGAACAGCGCACGTCCAAGTCGTCGCCTTAAGATGGGCGCCAACGGAAGGGGTTGCCAAGTGGGCGACAGCGACGCGCGCGGGCGGTCGAGGACTGATCTGTGGTTGCCGGCGCTCCTGCTGAGTTTGGCGGGTGTGGGCTGGTGGTGGTCAGTGGTCAGTGCTCGCGGCATGCGCGGCGACGACATGTCAATGGCGGCCATGTCATCGATGTCGTTGGCCGCGTTCCTGATCGCGTGGGCGGCCATGATGGCGGCAATGATGCTTCCCGCGGTCCTGCCCGCCGTCCGCCGCTACGGCCGCGCCGCTGCCGGCAACGCCGCCGCAGTGGTCATCTTCGTCGCCGGATACCTGGCCCTGTGGAGCGCGGCGGGCATTCCCGCCTTTCTGGCGGATGGTCGCCTGAACCCGATGGACCACACCTGTGCTTGGGTCGGCCGCGTGGCCGGCGCTGTGGCGGTGGCCGCGGGGCTGTATCAGCTCACGCCGCTAAAGGCGATGTGCCTGCGGCACTGCCGCTCGCGCATGCCCTGTTTCCTCCCCCATGACAACCACCCTGACCGTCCGACCCGAGCATTTCTTGCCGGCGGCCGCTACGGCATGTCTTGCATCGGCTCCTGTTGGATGCTGATGGCGCTGCTGATCGCCTTCGGCACAATGCAACTGGCATGGATGCTGGCATTTACTGTTCTGATCTGGCTAGAGAAAATAGCCCCTTTCGGCGATCGGGTCAGGGGTGTGGCGGCGGCGATGTTCGTACTTCTGGGTGTTGTCTTGCTGGTGCACCCGGCGTTGGTCATCCATCTCGTCTAATCAATGCACGTCGCGGCTACCACGACACAGCGCAGCCGCAGTATCTCGCCGAGCGTGGCGAATCTGTAACGCCTCGGCGGAAATGTCGTAGCCGTCAAGCGCTTTCAGGCCCGCCGCCGCTTAATCGCGACCATTTCCCGTCTAGCTCATTACGTCGTGGAAGCCGCGCTAAGGATTCGGGAGTGGCGAAGCCATCCGATGGCGACAGCCCGGACAGGGCAGTCAATGACTTAACCCCGGCAAACTTGGGAGGCACGCTGCCCGACACGAAATGTCTGGGCGGGCGCCGCGTGGTCGGTCTGCCGGTTGGCGACCCGTTCCCAGGAGTCCTTCCGCCCCCTTAGCTCCTGCGGTCACTGCAGTCAATGCCAGCCAGCTTTTGACGAACTTTGCCCAATATGGAGGGTTACCACCAGCGTCGCCGGCTTCTGTATTAGGTTGCACTGCAACTGCTTTCATTGTCGCGCTATTTGCCGATAACTCGACGCTCGCTCTTAGCCGCGACGCCACGGCTTCACTTGCCTGATCGCCACGTGCGGACCAATTGATTCTCGTGCGACGCCCTTGACATTCCAGTGTGCTGGAAGGATAACACTGGGTTCATGGCAGCCACCTGCACTGCGGGACACCCGGATCGGCGGCAATTCGAGGTGAGCCCACACCACGGAATTGCGGCCCTTGGAACGGGGCGCGAAATGAGGACAAACCATCGGCACCACACCGTGCTTGCAGTGGCCGCGGCGATAGCCGCTGACGCGGCTGGTGCCGCGGCCTGGGCCGTCGCGGGGACGGTGACCGGTGTGCTCGCGATCGCTAACACGATCTGCCGAGGGCCGGCCAAAAACCTGACCAGATAGCCAGACATGTGGCGTAGTCACCCATCCAAAAGCCCGCCGGATCACGGTTCGAGCGGAAAGGAAGCCATACCATGCACACCCGCACGACTAGTCACGCCAGCGCCCTGGTTACCGCCATCGTGGCGCTAACCGGCGCCGCAATGCTGCATGGCGGCGCAGCAGCGGCCGATCCAAACCAAGACGACCAGTTTCTGGCACTGCTCGATAAAAAAGAAATCCCCGTCCTCGCGAACGCGCCACGCGTCATCGCCGCAGCCCACAAAGTGTGTCGCAAACTCGATGGCGGCATGCCGGTGAACGACATAATGGACGGGCTTCGTAACGATGCGTACAACAGTGACCCGACTATGCGCCTATACCCCGCCCGCGTCACGACCACCATAACCCGATTCATCACCGCGTCAGTGGAGATCTACTGCCCATACCATCAAAGCAAGGTAGCTTCCATCAGGGCTAATCTCGCGCCGGGATGGACCGAACCGACACACCGGGTCGCAGCGTACACGCATAACGCAGTTAACTCAGGAAGCGATCTGCGGGGGCCGCCGCCGGTGTCGGAGACGACCAACACGCCGGCGGCGTGGCAGGAACCGACGGGCACCGGTACGGTGCGACTACCGCACTCGATACATGGCGGCGTTCTTGTGGCGGGCCGCTTCCGGGACGACCGGACGGACTATGACGTGCCCGGCACGATGCTCACCTCGCTGATCGGAGTGGTTCCCGCGGGGGATCCCCTCTTCCCGAACCCGCCGCCGATCCCCCCCCCCCCCCCCCCCCCCCCGCCCCCCCCCCCCCCCCCCCCCCCCCACCCCCCCCCCCCCCCCCCCCGCCCCCCCCCCCCCCCCCCCCCACCACCCCCCCCCCCCCCCCCCCCCGGTTTTTTTCCCCCCCGTCCCCCCGGGTCCCCCCCGCCCCGCCGATACCGCCGGTGCCGCCATTGCCGGCGGTACCGGCGGGCAGGGCGGCAACGGCGGCAGCGCCAACGGCGGCGGGTGGGCAGCATCAGCGGTGGCGGTGGCGCTGGTGGCGTGGGCGGGGCCGCCAGTTACTTCGGCAGCGGTGGCGTTGGCGGCGTTGGCGGCGATGGCGCGGCCGGTGGTCATGGCGGCGCCGGGCCAGTATTGATCGGCAATGGCGGCAACGGCGGCGTAGGGGGAGCCGGCGCGGTCGGTGGCGATGGCGGCGCCGGCGGCACATTGCTGGGCGACGGCGGAAACGGCGGGCAGGGCGGCCCGGCGGTGGCCGGCATTCTCGGCGGCCTGCCCGGGCAGGGCGGCAATGGCGGCAATGCCAACTGGTTCGGTTCCGGTGGAGCCGGTGGGCAGGGCGGCACCGGTCTGACCGGGACGCCCGGCCAACCGCCGGGTCCCCCTGGTGCGACCGGTAATCCCGGTGCGGACAATGTCGGTACTGGCGCCCAAACTGGTGGCAATGGGGATCCAGGTGCCAACGGCACCAACGGCACCAACGAGAGTGGCGGAACCGGCGGCAAAGGCGGACTCGGGCAGTCGACCGACGGCAACAACGGCACCGGCGGCAAAGGGGGAGATGGCGGTACCGCCGGCACCAACGGGGGCAGGGGCGGCAGCGGCGGTGCCGGCGGCACCGGCCAGACCAACGGCGCCGGCACGGCGACCGGAGGTAACGGTGGCCAGGCTCAAGCGGGTTCGACCAATGGCGGGAACGGCGGTGACGGCGGCGCTGGCGGCCTAGGCCAAAACACGGGCAGTGGTGACGCGGTGGGCGGCGCCGGCGCAAACGGCGGTGCCGCCAGCACCGTAGTGGGGCCAAATGGCCAGAACGGTGGCACCGGTGGCGCCGGCGGCAACGGCGGACGCGGCGGGATGTTCATCGGCAATGGCGGCGTCGGCGGCACCGGTGGGACCGGTGGAACCGGTGGTGCCGGCGGCGCGGGCTTCAACGGCGGTGACGGCGGGACCGGCGGGGCGGCCCAGAGCGCCGGCGGGACCGCCACCGGAGGCGCCGCCGGAACGGCCGCCGCCGCAGGCAGCATCGGCGGCAACGGCGGAACCGGCGGCACCGGGGGCGTCGGCGGAAACGGCGGTGCGGCCGGGTCGTTCATCGGGTTCGGCGGCGCCGGTGGTGCCGCCGGTGCCGGCGGTACCGGCGGGGTCGGCGGCATCGGTGGCGCCGGAGGCAGTGGTGGCACCGGCGGCGCAGCCATCACCACCAATACCGGCACGGCCACCGCTGCCAACGGCAACAACGGCCTGGTGGGCCTCGCCGGCGGCTCCGGCGGTGCCGGGGGTGCCGGTGGCACCACCGGTGGCAGCGGCGGAGCCGGCGGGCTGATCGGATTTGCCGGCGCCGCGGGCGTTGCCGGCGTCGGAGGTGACGGCGGGATGGGCGGCCAGGGTGGCGACGGCGGCAGTGGCGGAAACGGCGGGAACGCTACCGGCGGAGCCGGCAGCAAGGCCGGCACGGGTGGAAATTTCGCGTTGGGCGGCCAGGGCGGAGCCGGCGGCGCAGCCGGAGGGCCGGGCGGCAGCGACGGAAACACGGGTCTCCTGGGCGTTCCGGGCAACCAAGGCGTGTCCGGGATCATCACCATCCTCACGTGATGTCTGTTTGGTGGCACTAGCGCAGGTACCGTCAGTGTCATGCAAGCCAAGCGTGAGCCGGCTGCCGATTCGCTTGCGCCGCAGTATCCGATCGAATCGGTCGACAATGCGCTCAAGCTGCTGTTGCTGTTGGGTGAGCAGCCGCAAATCCGGCTGAGCGAGGCAACCCGCTATCTGGGTGTGGCGTCGTCCACCGCGCACCGGCTGCTCGCGATGCTGACCTACCGAGGGTTCGTCCGGCAGGACCCGGTGTCCAGGGCCTACCTGCCCGGGCCGGCGTTAACCGGTGTGGCGTTTGCGATATTCGGCCGCATCGACATCCAAGGCACCGCACTGCCGGTCATGCGCCGGCTCAGCGAAACCTTGCGAGAGACCATTCACCTCGGTGTACTCGATGGCGCCGGTGTCGGGTTTATCGCCGCGGTTGAGGGCCCGGCCGCCGTGCGGGTGGCCTCCCGGTTGGGGCGCACGATGCCGGCGCACTGCACGTCGACGGGCAAGGTCTTGCTGTCCCAACTACCCGAACCGGAACTGCGCCAACTACTTCCGCACGAGGTGTTAGAGGGCATCACCGCACGTTCGATCGTCAGCCGCACCGAGCTGGAGGTCGAGCTCACGCGCATCCGCGAGCGTGGCTACGCCGTCAACCGCGAGGAGAGCGAGGAAGGCGTCGCCTCGGTTGCGGTGCCGATACCGACCCGGGCCCCGGGGCTGCGGCTGGCGCTCAATGCCGCGGCACCGCAAAACCGGCTGCCTGCGTCGAAGTATTCTTCGGTGGCCGCCGCACTTACCAAGGCGGCCAAGGAGATTGGCGATCAGTTGGGGTGATCATCGCCCAGCCGGGCGACTTCGTGCCGCCAGGCCGCGTCGGTGTTGAACGCAGGCCCCAAGTCCGGCAGGTCGTCCCAGTCGTGGTCGTCGATGTCGTGCGGGGTGCCGCCAGCCGAGCGCACCCGCAACGACATTCGGGCCAACTGGTCGAGGCTGATCGCCTGTAGCACCGCCTGCTGAATTGTGTCTGCGGAGCTGGTGATGCCGTGGCCGCGGCAAATTACGATCGGCGCGTCGCCCATCGCCGCCACCATCTCCTTGCCCAGTCGCGAGTTTCGGATCAGCACAGCGCGTTCGTAGACGGGCACGCCGCGGCGTGCAAGCCAGGCGCCGGGAATGTCGTAGGCGCCGTATATCGGCCGGATCGTGATACCGGCCAGATCGGCGGCGACGACGGCGGGCGGGTGCAGGTGCGCGACGGCCCGATACGCCGGGTTGGACAACAGGGTTTCGACGTGGATGGGCAGTTCGTTGGGGACGCGGTAGCCGTCGAGTTCGCCTGCGGCGCCTGCGGTTCCGTCGAACCTGATCAGCCGGATGTCGCTGGGCCTGGTGAATGCCACCCCCGTGTCGGTGTCGCTGCGGCACCGGATCAGCAGATGCTCGTCGTCGACCCGCAGGCTCAGATGGCCGAGGATGCCGTCGACCAGACCCCGGGCCGCGGCGACCCGGCAGGCTTGGGCCACCAGTGCGCGCTGCTGATCCACGTCGCTCATGACCGCGCTCCGATACCGAAACCACCGTCGGAGTGGATGGTTTCGCCGGTGATCCCGCGGGACCGGTCGGAGGCCAAGTACACGTAGCTCCACGCGTGGTCTGCCCCGGAGAGTGCGACGTTCAGCGGCGTGCGTGCGGCCAGATCCTGTGCCCGGTTGGGAGTTTTGTCGAGGCGTTCGGTGTCTAACCCCAGGCTGGCAAGACCGCGCAGATCGGTGTTGAGCGTTCCACCCGGCGCCACCCCGTTGACCCGGACCTGTGGCGCCAGCTCGTGCGCCAAGGCCGCCACCAGCCCGCGCACCGCGAACTTCGACGACACGTACAGCACGCCGCCGCGCCCGGGGTAGTACGACGATGTGGATTCGGTGAGCACGATCGAGGATCCGGGCTGGGTCCGCAACTCCGCGACGGCGGCTTTCACCGACTGCAGATGGCTGAACACATTGGTCCGGAACATCTCGTCGAACGCGACCTTGAGGGCATCGGCGTCGATATCGGTAATGCCCTTGTAGAAATCGAAGATTCCCACACAGTTGACCAGGGTGTCGAGCCCGCCGAACGCGGCTACGGCGGCGGCGACGGCGGTTTCGTTGGCATCTCGGGTCACGGCGTCACCTTCGACCACGGGAACGGCGGGTAACTCTCGTCGCAATAGCTCGCACTTGCCGTGATCACGTTCCAGCACAGCAACTTTCGCGCCTTCCGCGTGAAACGCGTCTACAACGGCGCGGCCGATCCCCGAACCGGCGCCCACGACCATTGCGCGCTTGCCGTCCAGCCACCCGTTCATGGCTGCGGATCGGATTCGTCGGGCAGCAGTGGGGCATTGGATTTGCCGACCATGGCCGCTAGCGTACGGGCGTTCTGCCAAGTCAGCGCCTCGACCTCGAGTGGGTCCAGGCTGATCCACTGCCCGGTCTTGGGGGCGGTGATCAGCAGCCGCGATCCGTTGCGGGTGTCGACCCGCTGGACTATTACTTCGGTGAATTCGTTTGCGACAGTGATGGGCTCGCCGACAGGGTTCACAGGAACACCGCCAGGTTTTGCATCCGTATCACCGACTCGTCCACAAAGATTTTGCGGCGGGCCAACTTCCATCGATCGTCGCACCAGCGTAGTAGGTCTTCGCGACCGCACGAAACCAACGCGCTCTCGTTGACGTCGCCGCGGCTGCGGAACAGCAGTTCGGCCGATTCCACGACCAGGTGCCGGTCATCGTCGCCCTCGAAGGTGCGCACGTTGGTGATGAAGTGGCGCAATCGCGATGGCGGGTCTTCGGTCCAGGCGTGTTCGGTGGCGAAACGCGCGACCCGATGGGTTAGCGAGTACTTGTCCTCGTCGAAGTGGGCCATCCCCGGTGACGTGTCGAACCCGGCGCCGCGGGCCGTCGTGACGCGGACCGGCATGACGTAGCGGATGTCGTCGGTCAGGGTGTCCAGCCATGTCTCGTAGTCCTGGGCGTCCAGCAGGTAGGCCTCGTCCACCAGGAACCGGTTCGCCTGAAGGTGCCGAATATCGTTGTATTCCAGGGATTTTCTCATGTGCTTATCGCCTCGGCCCACAGGTTGAGCAGCTGGCGCTGGTTGTATTCGTTGTAGCCCACCTGCGCGCGTCCGGGTCCATGGAACGACTCGGCGGTCAGTGCCTCGATGACCGGGCGGTCGTCGGACAGCAGGCCCATGCGGCTGTTCAGCAGCAGCCGGCGCGCCATCGAGCCGCCCGCGGTGGTGGTCAGCGACACCCAGTTCTCCACGTCGTCCTGCTCGAACATGCCGGTCGACCCGAAGCACATCAAATAGGCCTGGTACGAATCCTTTTTGAAGTCCGCGGGCGCGGCGGAGTCGACCGCGAACCACGAACACACCTCGGTTTCGTTCTCGCTGATTGGCTGCCACTGCCGGATCGAGATGAACGGCAGTACCTGATCGCTTCCGGGCAGTTTGGGCCAGTTGTGCACGAAACTCAGGTTCGGGAAACAGGTGGCGGCCGAGATCATAAAGCCGTCCTCGCCGACCACACG
Source organism: Mycobacterium simulans (assembly GCF_900232995.1). Lineage (GTDB taxonomy): Bacteria > Actinomycetota > Actinomycetes > Mycobacteriales > Mycobacteriaceae > Mycobacterium > Mycobacterium simulans. Next base: position 15,428 of record NZ_OCVX01000005.1, on the reverse strand, counting down.
CTGCTGCCGTGGCGTCCAGACCTCTTTGATCCGGCCGATCATCTCGTCGGGGTAGCCGACGTAACGCATGCGCTCGTTGAAGCTGCCCGGCGGCAGCTTGTATGTGGTGCCGCCCCCGCGACCCGCCCAATAGGTGGCGCCGTCCTTGCGCTTTTGCGCCTTGGGCTCGCGGAACAGACCGATATCGACGATGGAAGCGTGCGTGTGCGGCGTGTGATACATGTCGCCGGCGAAGTTCTCCGCGCCGATCTTCCAGTTGGCCTTGATCCGCCAGCGTTGCGGTCCGCGCAGCTGCAGGCCGTGGGCGCTCTGTTTGGTGTAGTAGTCCAGATAGAACTTGAAGTCGCCCAGGAAATCCTCCAGTGGCTCCGCGGCGGCGTCCAGGTTGATGAAGATCAGGCCGTTGTAGCTCGCCAAATTCGGTGCGGGCAACAGGGTTTGATTCTTCTCGAACCCCTCGTCGCCGCCGTAGGCTTCCCGATGGAACGGCAGGCCGGTGAGTCGGCCGTCATTGCGGTAAGTCCAGCCGTGGTATGGGCAGCGAAAGTTGGAGGCATTGCCCATCTCGGCGCGGCACAGCTGCATGCCGCGGTGTAGGCACATATTGAATAAAGCGCGTACCTGTCCGCTCGAATCGCGGGCGATGATGAACGAATCGTCGAGCACCCGGCGCACCACGTAGTCGCCGTCCTGCGGGATCTCCGACTCGTGGGCCACGAACATCCACGCACGGCTGAACAGTCGTTCCTTCTCCAGTGCGAACAGCTCTTTGTCGTTGTAGATGTGTGCCGGGATCATGCCCCGGCGGACGGTACCGAATACCTCGCGGTGATCTATCACTGTCTGCACACTATATCTGCTATACAGAAATGGCCTCTGTTCAATAGAACCACAGCGCATCGGCCCGCACAGTATTCTCCGGTCAGATTCACAGGTCTTTCCCACCGGATGTTCACCGTGTGAAGGCGGTGCAGGTGATTACCGTTGGCGGTAATCGGGTCTAAGCAGGGTCTAAGCAGGGGGAGACCGATGCCATTCGGATCGCGAGTGCTGACAGTCATCGGGCGTCAACGATGGCTGGATCGACCCAGTTATCGCCTCGAGCACGTGCTCAGCTTCGGCTTCAACGCGCTAGGCGGCGCGCGGGATCGGGTCGCCAACGCGCTGAACGGAGTTTGGCTTGGCCATCCGGTGCATCCGCCGCTCGCCTCTTTTGCCAGTGGAGCCCTCGGTACGACGGTGGCCCTGGATGTCATGAGCATGCTGCCGGGCACGAGCTCCGGCGAGGTCGGTGAAACTTCGCGGATCGCATCGCGCGCCCTCGGAGTGGGGATCCTGGCCAGCATCGGCGCGGCGATCACCGGCGCCACCGATTGGCAGCACACTCACCAGGAAGACCGCCGCGTTGGGCTGGTACACGGTGTGGTGAACTCGGCCGCGACCGTGCTGTACGCGCTGTCGTGGTGGGACCGGCGCCGTGGCCGCCGCCTTCGCGGGCCTGCGCTCAGTGCGCTCGGTTACGGCATTACCGTCGGCGGCAGCTACCTGGGTGGGGCGCTGGTGTTCGAGTCCGGCATCGGGATTGACCAGTCGGGCGAGCGGCTGCGCACTCAAGAGTGGACGCCGGTGCTGCCAGCGACCTCGTTGCAGGACGGAAGGCCGCAACGTGTCGAGGTCGACGGGGTAGGGCTGGTGGTGTGCCAGACCAATCCGGGTGAGGTGGCGGCGTTCGGCGAGTTCTGTCCGCATCTGGCCGCGCCGATGGCCGACGGCTGGGTCGACCGCGGCCGCGTCGTATGCCCCTGGCACGGATCGCGGTTTGCGCTGGATTCCGGAGAGGTATTGCGCGGCCCGTCGGCAACCCCACTGCCGTGCTACCAGGCCCGGTTGGTCGACGGAATGATCGAAGTTGCGGGGAACGGAGTAACCAAGTGAATGCCTATGACGTGCTTAAAGAACACCACGTCGTGATCAAGGGATTGGGCCGCAAGGTCAGCGAGGCTCCGGTGAACAGCGAAGAGCGCCATGCCCTTTTCGACGAGATGCTGATTGAGCTCGACATCCACTTCCGCATCGAGGATGACCTGTACTACCCGGCGCTGGCTGCGGCTAGCGATTTGATCGCGGTCGCTCATGCCGAGCATCGACAGGTGGTGGACCAGCTGTCGGTGCTGCTGCGTACCCCGCAGAGCGCGCCGGGCTACGAGGAAGAGTGGAACTCGTTCAAGACCGTCCTGGAGGCCCATGCCGACGAGGAGGAGCGCGACATGATTCCCGCTCCGCCGCCGGTGCGGATCAGCGACGCCGAGCTCGAGGCGTTGGGTAACAAGATGGCCGCGCGTATCGATCAGTTGCGCGGGTCGACCCTGTACAAGCTCCGCACCAAGGGGAAGTCGGCGCTGCTGCGTGGGATATAGCCCTTAGCGGCGACTTCCAGGCAGGGCCAGTCCCTCTCTATGCCGAGCTCGTCGAGCATTGCCTTAGTTCCCGGGTCCCAGAGATCTTTCTCAACGGCGCAGTCGCCTAACGCTTCTGGTAACCCGTTCGCGCGGGCAGCCTTTCACGTCGGCGTCAGCGATCGTGGAGCGTGAGTCGGCCGTCGAGCGCACTTCCACCATTCGCTCGTGCGACGGGTGAGCACCACGTCCCCCTACTCGGCACCGAGACGGTGTCCTTCCCGACAGGGATGTCCAGGCTTTGTCCCCTCCAACGGAGCCAAAAGGAGATCCAGCGCGGGTAGCCTGACGCTGTGTGGAGGCCGCACCCCAGCGAGTCGCGTCGCAAGGTGACATCACCGCGGAGATCGCCGCCTTAGCTGTCGAAGCAGCCGAATACCAGCGCCTGGGTAGGCAAGAATTCCAGCCGCAGCTCGACTACCCGCCGTATCGCAGCAGCGTCCTGCGCCATCCCGAATTTCCGCCATTGACCGTCGACCCCGACGAGATCGAACGCTGGGCACCGTGCTTCGGCCATCAGGACGTCGCCCCTGGCGACGCCGACCTGACTGCCGGGCATCCGGGGGAGCCGATCGGGGAGCGCATCATCGTGACCGGCCGGGTGCTCGACGAATTCGGCAGGCCGGTGACAGGTCAGCTGGTCGAGATCTGGCAAGCCAACGCCAGCGGTCGTTACCACCACCAGCTCGACCAGCATCCGGCCCCGCTCGACCCGAACTTCATCGGCGCCGGGCGTTGCCTGACCGGGCCCGACGGGTCCTACCGCTTTCTGACCATCAAGCCCGGCCCCTATCCGTGGCGCAACCATTTCAATGCCTGGCGGCCGGCCCACATCCACTTCTCGCTCTTTGGAACCGCTTTCACGCAGCGGCTGGTCACCCAGATGTACTTTCCCGGCGATCCGTTGTTCGGGTTGGATCCCATCGCCTCATCGATCGTCGATCCCGTTGCGCGCCAACGGTTGGTCGCCGAATACGATCACGACCTGACCCAGCCTGAATACGCGACCGGCTACCGTTGGAACATCGTGTTGTCCGGCGGCCGGCGGACCTGGACCGAGGGTGCAGATGATGGGTGAATTAGCTTGTACCCCAGGGCAAACCGTGGGCCCGTTCTTCGGCCTCGGGCTGCCGTATCCGCGCGACAGCGAATTGGTATGCGACGCGTTTCCCGGTGCCATCCGGTTGCACGGCACGGTTTACGACGGCGCCGGCGTCGGGGTCCCGGATGCCCTGATCGAACTCTGGCAGTCAGACAATGCCGGTCGGATCCCGCGTGCGACCGGCTCGGTGCGCCGTGACGGATGGACGTTTACCGGATGGGGCCGAGCGGCAACCGACGCGGACGGTCACTACGGCTTCACCACGGTGGTACCGGGAGTGGCGAGCAGACGCAGAATCGCACTGCGGGAGCCTCCCGCATGCGATTCTGCGTCTGCTCGCCGGGAAGCGGGAGCGGCCGACGTCGGGCGGGCACCATTTTTCGCGATCACCATTTTTGCGCGGGGACTGTTGCACCGACTGTTCACGCGCGCCTACCTGCCGGACGGCGACTTGGCCGCCGATCCGCTGTTGTCCAGCGTCGACGCCCAGCGGCGGCATACCTTGGTGTGCGGCGCCGAGAGCCATTCGGGGCGTGTGGGATACCGCTTCGATATCCACTTACAGGGCCCGAACGAGACCGTATTCCTTGCCTATCGAACTTACCGAGACGATGCGCGATGACCAATCTGTTGTGGCCCGGGGACGAGCGCGCCGGCGAGCACATGACCGATCAGACGCTGCTGCGGTCGATGGTTGCAGTGGAATCCGCGTGGTTGGGTGCGCTGGCCGCGTCCGGCCTGGCACCCGTCGACTGTGCCGGCGCCGACCTGTGGCACCTCATCGGTCAGCATGACTGCGAGTTGCTCGCTGTCACCGCCGAGGACGGCGGCAACCCGGTCATCGGCCTGGTTGGCCTGCTGCGCCGACGGGCCGTGCCGGCGGTCGCCCCGTGGATCCACCGGGGACTCACCAGCCAGGATGTCCTCGACACCAGCCTGATGCTGGCGTTGCGCGCCGCCGTCGACCACCTCTTATCCCAAGTCGTCGAACAGATTTTGACGCTATCGGCACTCGCGACGGCGCATCGGGCCACGCCGATGGTGGCCCGTACTCTGACCCAGCACGCGGCGCCAACGACCTTCGGCGCCAAGGCCGCTGGTTGGCTCAACGGTGTCGTGGATGCCCATCAGCGACTGGACGCGCTCGTCACCCCGGCACAGTTCGGCGGTGCCGTCGGAAACTGGTCGGCTACAACGGAATTGGCGACCCTGCTCGGCGATGCCGCGGACTCTTCTCAGGTTGCGGGACGCGTAGTGCGAAGCGCCGCAAGCGCTTTGGATTTGGAATTCCGGCTACCGTGGCACACCACTCGGTCACCGATCACCGCGGCCGCCGACGCCTTGGTCGGATGCACGGACTGCTGGGGCCGCATTGCCTCCGATGTCGTCACCCTGGTTCGCCCGGAGATCGCCGAACTCGGCGAGCCCGTCAGTGACCAGCGTGGCGCGTCGTCCTCGATGCCCCACAAGCGCACCCCAGTGCTGTCCCTCTTGATCCGTCGGGCCGCGATTGCGGCACCGCAATTGGCGGCGACGCTGCATACCGCCGCCGCGCTGGCCAATGATGAACGGCCCGACGGTTCCTGGCACGCCGAATGGGACACTCTGCGCACCCTGGCCCGGCGGACCGTGGTCGCGGGTTCCCAATGCGGCGAACTGCTGGCCGGCCTACAGGTGCATCCCGACCAGATGACCAGAAACCTCAACGCATTCCTAGAGAGCGGGAACGTCGTCGGCGAGCAACGCGCGATCGCCGAACTGACCGCGACGCAGCCGTCGGCAACGTACTTCGGCGCGGCCGACCGGCTGATCGATGAGAGCTTAGAGCGGGCAAAGGCGGCGCTGGCTGGTCAGCTGTTGTAGATGCTGGCCTCCCAGATGTGCACCAGCGTGTCGATCGCTTTGTCTTCGGGGATCGCGCCCTCTTCGTGGGTGAATGTTGATTCCATGACGCGCTCGTTCAATAAGGTCAGCGCGGTGGCCAGATGGTGGGGCGAGACATTGTCCGGTGCGACGCCTCGGTCGCGCTCTGCCTGAATCGCCGCTGCGGTATAGGAAACCCACTGATGCATGAGAGTCGCCCACAGTTGCCGGACCTCGGAGTTGCCGGTTTTGGCCGCGGCACCGGCAACTGCAATCCCGATGTTGGCCTTGGCGATCTCGAAGAACGTTTCGATGCGCGGCCGCCAGTGCGTCGTGGGGTCGCCGGAGAGTTTGTCGCCGAGCGCCTTGAGGGCCTCGCGCGCCCGGATGCTCACTTGATCCATCAGCGATAGCAGCACCGCGTTTTTCGACGGGAAATAGAAGTAAAAGGTGGGCCGGGAAATGCCGGCACCCTTTGCGAGCTCGTCTACGGAGAAGTCGCCGAGGGGACGTTCCTGCAGAAGGCGTTCGGCGGTGGCCAGGATCGCCTGTTCGCGGTCGTCGCCCGACAGATGCGACGTGCGACGGCTTCGGGAGGCGTGCACGTAGTCAGTTTGCGTCACGCTACCCACCCTACGGCTGTGTCGATGATTGTCAACATGGCGTCGAGTAGTACCAACGCTTTGTTGATTAAGTTCGACATTAGTGTTGACTCACTCGACACCATGTTGATACATTCTCGTGACAATCACGTTCTCCCAGGTCGCTGAAGGGAAATCCGATGTCTTTCTTGACTGCGTATCCAGAGATGCTGTCCGCGGCAGCGGTCAACCTCGAGTCGATCGGCGCCGCCATGAGCGCTGGCAACGCGGCCGCCGAGGCCGCAAACCCGGCGGCGGCGATCTGAGCGGCCCCCGGGACAAGGGGTAGCAACGATGGACTACGGACTCCTGCCGCCAGAGATCAACTCCGGGCGGATGTATGCCGGCCCGGGGGCGGGTTCGTTCTTGGAGGCCGCGGAGGCCTGGGGTGGGCTGGCCGCGGACTTGCGCTCGACCGCGGTGTCTTACCACTCGGTCATTTCCACACTGACCAGTGGTCCGTGGCTGGGCCCCACGTCGGTGGCCCTGGTGGCGGCCGTCACGCCATATGTGGCGTGGCTGCAAAGCAGTGCCGCGAACGCCGAGCTGGCGGCCAGCCAGGCCGCCGCGGCCGCGGCCGCGCACGCGACAGCGTTTGCCATGACGGTGCCCCCGCCGCTGATCGCGGCCAACCGGACACGGTTGACGGCCTTGGTGGCTACGAACTTTTTGGGACAAAACGCGTCGGCGATCGCGGCGACTGAGGCGCTCTACTCCGAGATGTGGGCGCAAGATGCGACCGCGATGTATGGCTACGCGGTTGCCTCGGCCGCGGCGGCCGAGTTGACCGATTTCGAGGAGCCGGCGCACATGGCCGACCTGGCCGGGTTGGCGAGACAGGCCGCCGCGCTGGGCATCACCGCCGCACGATCCGCCGATACCGGTGTGCGCGACGCGCTGTCGAATCTGACCACCGCGGTGCCTGGCGCCTTGCAGAAGCTCGCCGCACCCGTCGCGAACTCAATGCTCGACGACCTTGTTCAGCTCTACACGAAGTACATCGCACCTTTTATGCCGACGGTGACGTCACTCGCGAACAGCACGAGTGCGGTTACCGCCGTCACGTCGTTCATGAAAGGTCTCGCTCCAGTGGCCCAGGCGGTGCAGGGCGAGGTTGCGGCGCTGGCCAGCGGGGTGGGGTCGGCACTGACCGGTGGGTTGGGTGCAGCCGGCTTAGGCGCCGGCGGGGCCGGCTCCGCGGCGTCAAGCGTGTCCGCGAGCCTCGGGCGCTCCCTACCGCTGGGGGCGTTGTCGGTGCCGGGAAGCTGGACTGCGGCGACTCCACTGACCAGCCCGGTCGCGGCGGCCATGGGCACCAGCGCCATCGCCGCGGCGCCGGCCGAACCAGTCTTGAATGGGTTGCCCATGGCCCCGTTGGGCGGCATGGTCGGACAGTTTGGCGGGCGCAGTGTTCCGCAATACGGATTCCGCCCGTCGGTGATGTCCCGGCCTCCGGCGGCGGGCTGAAAACCGCTCACTCGAACCGGCCTATACGCCCGCGGAGACCCGCGGAGAAAGGAGATGCAATTGATCAACTACCAGTTCGCTGACATCGAGGCCCACGGCGGCACCATCCGTGCCCAGACCGCGTCGCTGGAGGCCAAGCACCAAGCCATTGTGCGCGATGCGGTTGCCGCGGCGGACTTTTGGGGCGGTGCCGGTTCGGCGGGGTACACGGCGTTCGTCACCGACCTAGGTCGCAACTTTCAGCTGATCTATGAGCAGGCCTTCGCTCATGGTCAGAAGGTCCAGGCCGCCGGCAGCAACATGGCTGGAACCGACAGCGCCGTCGGCTCCAGCTGGGCCTGACGCCGTCAAGCTGGTTTGTAAGCGATGATGGCAACCGCGGTTAGCCGCTCACGGTTCCGGCGAAATGTACGGCGCATCAACAGAATTCGCTTGCGGGCGTCAGGATTGGTGAGCACGTTCTTGGCGAATCGCAGTGCACCGACGAGGCCTTCGTCGGCAATGACTCGCCGTGGCTGCAGCAGTGCCATCGGCGCGGTCGCAACGTGCTCGACGACCAATCCATGGCCGGTCAAGAGTTGCGACCACTCGGCGATGGTCAGCGGACGGGCGTTGACCTTAATCGCACGGGCAAGTGACTGCCGGACATCAGCGCTGATGTCCGCTGCGACATCGTCGGGCGTTAAGGCGAGTTCGTGAATCGCGTAGCGACCACGTGGCCTCAACACCCGGGCGGCCTCGGCGACAATGGCGTGCTTGGCGGTATCGCTCTGCATGCTCAGCATCGCCTCGCCGATGACGACATCGGAGCTGGCGTCGGGCAATCCGGTATCGGCCGCATCGGTGACGCGGACTTCGATGTGGCCGTCACGGTCGCCGCCGAGAACGCCGCGGACCACCTTGGCCGCGTCGGGATCGCTTTCCGCGCCGACGTAGGACCGTGGGTGCCGGGCGACGATCTCGGCGGCGGTCCGGCCCAGGCCGGGGGCCAGTTCGAGCACGTCCGCGCCGCTCACGTCGGCGCGGGCCAGCAAGGTGCGGGTGAGTTCGACACCACCGGGGCGAAGTACGCGTTTGCCCAGGCGCGCCAACAGCCAGTGCCCCTGGACGTTGTCGTCGGTTCGATTCGACAGGGGGAGGGGCCGTTCGGAATCGGGTCGCTGGCCGGACATCAGACGTCGTGCCGTCGGAGGTCAAGTTCGTTGTCGGCCATGGGCTTTGCCCTTCCGCACTTTCCAAGCCCTCGCAAGCCCGTTTAAGCCTTTTCAAGCCCGTTCAAGCGCCTACCCAATTTTTACAAAAGCTCTTGTATAAACTCTAGCGCGTGACGTACCTCGCCGAAGCCGGGTGCCGACGCGCTGGACCGACCCGCCGAAAGCGGGCGAATTTCCAGGAGGTGAGTGTCACGGTGAGCAATACGGCCAGGTCGCATAAAGAATCCCGGGGTCGACGTCGTGCGGTGCTGCGCGTGCTGCGGGGCTCGCGCGCGCCGATGAGCATCGTCGCGATCGCCAACCAGCTGGGCGTGCATCCCAATACTGTCCGTTTTCACCTCGAGCACCTGGTCGCCGACGGGTACATAGAGCGGGTTGAGCCCGGGCATCGGGGGCCGGGGCGTCCAGCGCTGATGTTCCGGGCGGTTCGGCGGATGGACGACGGCGGGCCGCGACATTACCGGATGCTCGCCGAGATCCTTACGATCGACCTTGCCGCTCAACATGATCCAAGCGCCAAGGCCTTGGCCGCAGGCCGGACGTGGGGTCAAACGCTGGAACCTCCGGCAGGTGCCGGCGGTGCTGAGGAGTCGATCGAGCACTTGGTCGAGGTGCTCGACGAGCTGGGGTTCGCCCCGGAGCGGCGAACGTCCGGCGGCAAGAATACGGTGGGTCTGAGACACTGCCCTTTCCTCGAACTCGCCGAAGCCCGAGCCAACGTCGTATGCCCGATCCACCTCGGACTCATGAAAGGTGCCCTGGAAACCTGGGCGGCGCCGGTGGCGGTCGAGCGGCTTGAGGCGTTCGTCGAGCCGGACCTTTGTCTGGCGCATCTGCGGCCCGGGGGGGCCGCCACATGAGCACCGGACAGGCGATCGAGGTCGCCGTCACCTTCGTCTGGCTGGGCATGGTGCTGGCCATCTCGTTCCTGGAGGCCCCCCTGAAGTTCCGGGCGCCCAACGTGACCCTGCAGATCGGACTCGGCATCGGCCGCTTGGTCTTCCGCGCGCTCAACACCATTGAGGTCTGCTTCGCGCTTGTCATCCTGGCGATCGCGGCGGCCGGACCAACACCGGTACGGATCGTCGTCGCGTTTGCCGTTGCGTTGGCCGCGCTGGCCGTCCAGCTGATCGTGGTGCGGCCCAGCTTGACCCGTCGTTCCGACCAGGTGCTCGCCGGGCTGGATGCGCCCCGTTCCCGGGGCCACTACGCCTACGTCGGCCTCGAGTCGGTCAAGGTAATCGCGTTGGTCGTGGCGGGGGTATTTTTGCTAACCGCGTGATGCCCGGGGCCTTGTTGCAAGAGGCTGGTTTTCCGCACACGATGGAGTAAGCAGACGGGTTTTGTCGCGCATCCGTCGACCGGTCTGGGGGGGCACCGCATGGATGCATGGTTGATCTGGTTGATCATCGCCGTGGGGTTGCTGGTGGTCGAGATGTTCACCCTCACTGCCGCGGTCGGAATACTCGGGGTCGCCGCACTGATCACCGCGGGCTTCGCCGCACTCGGATTGAACGGTCCTGTCCAACTCCTGGCGTTCACGGTTACCGCCGCCCTCGGGATAGTGCTGATCCGTCCCGTCGTCCGTCGGCACATGTTCCGGGCCCAGGGCCAGCGTTTTGGCATTGACGCATTGATCGGAAGACACGCCTATGTCCTCTCCGAGGTGTCAGGGCTGAGCGGCAGGGTGCGTATCAACGGTGAGGAATGGACGGCGCGCTCGTACGACGAAAACCTCGTCATACCCGCCGGAGCAACCGTGGACGTGCTGGAGATCAGCGGCACTACCGCACTCGTCTATCCCCGGGAGTAACCCATGGCAACGTCAGTATCTGTAATCGCCGGACTGGTCGTCGCACTGTTCGCCGCGTTCACCGTCTTGCGGACTGTGCGTATCGTGCCCCAGGCCCGCGCCCGCAACGTCGAACGGCTCGGTCGCTACCACCGCACCTTGAAGCCGGGCCTCAACTTCGTCATTCCGTATATCGACCGCGTCTATCCGAAGATTGACCTACGGGAACAAGTGGTCTCGTTTCGGCCACAACCGGTGATCACCGAGGACAATCTGGTCGTCGAGATCGATACCGTGATCTATTTCCAAGTCACCGACGCGCGAGCAGCCGCTTACGAGATTGCCAACTACTTGCAGGCCGTCGAACAGCTCACGGTCACCACATTGCGCAATGTCGTCGGATCGATGGACCTGGAGCGCACGCTCACCTCCCGCGACACCATCAACAGCCAACTCAGGGGTGTGCTCGATGAGGCAACCGGCAAGTGGGGACTACGGGTAAACCGCGTCGAGATCAAGGCCATTGACCCGCCGCAGACCATCAAGGATGCGATGGAGAAACAGATGCGGGCCGAGCGCGACAAGCGCGCCGTAATCCTGGGCGCCGAAGGGCAACGCCAGTCTCAGATCCTCACCGCCGAAGGCGACAAGCAGGCCGCCGTTTTGCGCGCCGAGGGTAACCGGACCGCGCAGATCGTCCGGGCCGAGGGTCAGGCCCGCGCCATCGACGAGGTGTTTCAGTCCGTGCACCGCAACGATCCAGACCCGAAACTCCTTGCCTACCAATATCTCCAAATGCTGCCGCAACTGGCTCAGGGGGCCGGAAGCACATTCTGGGTGATCCCGAGCGAGGTCACATCGGCGCTGCATGAGGTGTCTCGCGCATTCACGCAGGCGTTGCCCAAGTCATCGGCTACCCGCGAAGACACCTCCGAAGACTTGGCAGCGCGCGCCGCCGCCGACACGGCTCAGGCGGCACAGGCCGCCACCGAAGCACGCGAAGACGCCGCCGATGCCCACCGTTACCGGACAGCGTCACCGTCGCGTCCGTAAAGGGCAGGCTGAGAAAGATGGGCAAACCTTCACCCGGGCGACCCGCGACGATACCGAGACGTGCCCGTGTCCTGCTGATCGCCGGAGCCGCACTCGCCGTGGTGGTGCTCATCGGGCCGAGGCTGCTGGACGCATACATCAACTGGTTGTGGTTCGGCGAGGTCGGGTTCCGCAGAGTCTGGGTGACTGTGCTGTCCACCCGAGTGGCGATCTTCGTTGCGGTGGCGCTCATCGTGGGCGGTCCTCTTTTTGTGGCCATGCTGCTTGCCTATCGCTCCCGGCCGGTTTTCCTGCCCGCAGACCAGCAGAAAGACCCGATGGTGCCGTTTCGGAACGAGGTGATGCGCCGGCCGCGGCTGTTCGGGTTTGGCATTGCCCTCGCTGTCGGCGCGCCGTGCGGTCTTATTGCTCAGTTGGACTGGGCAAAGGTTCTGCTGTTCCTTCACGGCGGGCGCTTCGGCATCGAAGATCCCGAATTCGGCCATGACATTGCGTTCTTCGTCTTTGATGTGCCCTTCTACCGGAGCATTCTGAATTGGCTCTTTGTGGCCGTGGGTCTGGCCCTTGTGGCGAACTTGGTCACGCATTACGTGTTCGGCGGTGTACGCCTGAGGACCGGCAAGGGCATGCTGACATGGCCCGCACGTGTTCAGCTTTCGGTGCTGGCCGGCAGCTTCATCCTGCTCAAGGCGATTGCATACTGGTTCGACCGCTATCAGTTGCTGTCGGGTAACCGTAAGGAACCCACGTTCCGCGGCGCCGGCTATACCGACATTCACGCCGAGCTGCCGGCCAAGCTCGTCCTGCTAGCGATCGCGGTGCTGTGTGCGGTGTCCTTTTTCGCGGTGATCTTCTTGCGAGACTTGCGTGTCCCCGCGATTGCCGCCGCACTGCTGCTGCTGTCCTCAATATTCGTCGGCGGCGTATGGCCACTGCTGATGGAGCAGTTCTCGGTGCGGCCGAATGCCGCCGATGTCGAGCGCCCGTATATCCAACGCAACATCGATGCGACCCGTCAGGCGTTCCGGATCGGCGGCGACTGGGTCGAATATCGGGACTATCCGGGCATCGGCACGAAAGCTCCTCCCGACGTTCCGGTGGACCGCACAACCATCGCCAATGTGCGGCTGCTGGATCCGACTGTCCTCTCGCGAACCTTCACCCAACAGCAGCAGCTCAAGAACTTCTACAGCTTCCCTGCGCAACTCGACCTCGATCGGTATCGCATCGACGGCGAGCTGCAGGACTACATAGTCGGCGTTCGGGAGCTGTCCCCGGACAGCCTCACCGGGAATCAACGGGACTGGATCAACCGGCACACCGTTTACACCCATGGCAACGGTTTCGTTGCCGCTCCGGCCAACCGGGTGAATGCCGCGGTGCGCGAGGCCGCCCAAGCCTCCGAAAGCAACAGTGGTTACCCCCTTTACACAGTCAGCGATATCGCGTCGCGGAGCTCGGGTAGACAAATCATCCCGGTCGATCAGCCGCGCATCTATTTCGGCGAAGTGATCGCACAATCCGATCCCGACTACGCCATCGTCGGCGGTGCACCCGGGTTCGAGCCCCGCGAGTACGACACCGACACCTCGAAGTACAGCTACACCGGCGCCGGTGGGGTACCGATCGGAAACTGGTTCAACCGCATGGTCTTTGCTACCAAGTTCACCGAGCGCAACATTCTCTTCTCGCGCGCGATCGGCTCGCAGTCGAAGGTGATCATCTACCGCGACCCCAAGCAACGCGTGCAGCAGGTGGCCCCGTGGCTCACCACCGACACCAACGCCTATCCGGCCGTGGTCAACGGACGCATCCTCTGGATCGTCGACGCCTACACGACACTAGACACCTATCCGTATGCGCAGCGCGCCTCACTTGAGGGCCCGGTAACCACCGCCGCCGGCGCGCTCACGCCTGGCAAGCAGGTGTCGTACGCGCGCAACTCCGTCAAGGCCACCGTCGATGCCTACGACGGCACCGTGACGCTGTACGAGTTCGATCGAGACGACCCCGTCCTGCAGGCATGGATACGTGCCTTTCCGGGCAGCGTGAAACCGGAACAAGCGATACCTGCTGAACTGCGTGTCCATTTCCGGTATCCCGAGAATCTGTTCCGCGTTCAGCGCGAGCTGCTCGCCAAGTATCACGTCAACGAGCCGCGAGAGTTCTTCACTACCAATGCATTCTGGTCGGTGCCGAGCGACCCGACCAGTGACACCAACCCCAACCAGCCTCCGTTCTACGTCCTCGTCGGCGACCAGCAGACGACAAAGCCGTCGTTCCGGCTAGCCACTGCAATGGTGGGCTATAACCGAGAATTCCTGTCCGCCTACATCTCGGCGCATTCGGATCCAGAAAGCTACGGCAAACTCACTGTGCTGCAACTGCCCACAGACACGTTGACCCAGGGCCCGCAACAAATACAGAACTCGATGATCTCCGACACGAGGGTGGCGTCCGAACGGACGCTGCTGGAGCGGTCCAACCGGATCCATTACGGCAACCTGCTGACGCTGCCAATCGCCGACGGGGGCGTGCTCTATGTGGAACCGCTGTACACAGAACGGATTTCGACGAACCCGAACAGCGCCACGTTCCCGCAACTTTCGCGGGTACTGGTAGGTGTGCGCGAACCTCGCGCCGAGGGCGGGCTCCGGATCGGCTACGCCCCGACCCTGGCCGAAGCGCTCGACCAGGTTTTCGGCCCCGGCACGGGCCGGGTCGCCACCGCGCCCGGCGGCGACGCGGCCAGGGAACCACCTCCCCAAGCCGCACCACCCGCTCCGACGCCGGCGCCCCCGGCCGCTCCACTACCGGCGCCCGGCCATGCAACAACGGCCGACGAATTGAGGCAAGCCATAGAGGATGTGCGCGCGGCGCTCGACCGCTTGCAGCGCGCGCTGGACGCAAATCAAACTGGTGGCCGCTAGACCGCAGCACCTTTGGCGTCGACATGATCGGGCGTTACGTCGGAAGATAAGCATGACGGTTGCTGCTACTCAATGGCCAAAGCTTGATACCGAACGGCTGATAAGGACCCACCAATGGAATCCATCTCGCTGACCAGCCTCGCCTCTGAAAAGTTGGCCGAGGCGAAACAGTCGCATAGCGGTCGAGCCGCCCACACCATCCACGGTGGCCACACCCACGAGCTCCGGCAGACGGTGCTGGCTCTACTTGGCGGACACGACCTGTCCGAACACGACAGCCCGGGTGAGGCGACGCTGCAGGTGATGCAAGGCCACGTGCGGCTCACAGCTGGCGATGACACCTGGGACGGCAAGACCGGCGACTACGTCGCGATTCCGCCGCAACGGCACTCCTTGCTGGCGGTCGAGGATTCGGTGATCATGCTGACCGTGCTGAAATCCCTGCCGGACGCTCACTAGGGGTGCTATCCACGGAGTGGTCGCGGGCCTTCGGCCTGCGGGTACCCATCGTCAACGCACCGATGGGTGGGGTCGCCGGCGGGCGGTTGGCCGCTGCGGTTACCGCCGCCGGCGGTCTGGGGATGGTCGGCATGGGCAGCACCGCCACCAGGGCGTCGCTCGCGGAGCAGTTGCAGCATGTCAGCGGCAAGTTCGGAATCGGCTTGGTGGACTGGGTCATGCGCAAGGAGCCAGGGCTGTTCGAGGACGCGGTGGAGGCGCGGCCCGCGCTGCTTTCGGTTAGTTTCGGTACCGACTGGGAATGGGTCGCCAAGGCGCACGAGTCCGGAATCGCCACCGTCACACAGGTTTACGACAGCCTGGTAGCCCGTCAGGCAGCCGATGCAGGTGTTGACATTCTGGTTGCGCGCGGGGCCGAAGGTGGCGGTCATGGGGCAGTGGGGCTGGGGAC
>NZ_OCVX01000004.1:517472-521714 GCF_900232995.1 Mycobacterium simulans | reverse complement strand
CCAGGCGCACTCGCCGCCGCCGCAAGTGGTGAAAAAGAGACGCCCCCGGCCCCACACCCGCCAACACCCCACGATTACCGATCGCATCCAACTGAGCACGCTCGGCCTCATCGAGCACCTCAACCGAGGACAACCGCCGCTGCGGATCCGCAACCAACGCCACCAATAGTCTCTGCAGGCGTTGCGCTAAATCGGAGACATCGAAATCCGAAAAGGGCCGACCAACACCGGCAGTAACCAGAGAAAGCTGATCACCATCTTTAATGAAGTAAAGGCCAAAGTGGTTAACCCGACCAAAGCTCGTGTAGGCAATGGATGCCGGCGCGCTGCCGAAAGGCAAAATAGTTGTCGCTGGGACGAAATTGATGGCGACCCTGGCCGTCTCCTGGCCCGCGGCCCGCGCACCTCTATTGTTCTCCAAGACGTGCACCGGAAATCGCTGATGCCGCAGCGCGTCTCGTATTTGACTTTCAACGTGCTCACAAAAATCGGCAACTGTCGACGACGGCAACGCCCGCAATGCCAGCGGCACGAACCCGCTAACCATCCCGGGGACGGTCTTGGACTGCGCGCTGATGCGCCTGCTGACCGGGAAATCGAGCGCCACGTCCGACCCGCCAGCACACCACTCACGCACCAAAAGCGCGCACGCCGCAGTAATCACCGACGAGCGACGGACCCCCAGTACCTCGCACAACTCGTCGACTCGATTCACTACAGCGGGGTCCAACTGAATTGGGGTCGAGGCTGGATAGAAATCAGGCCGATTCACGACTTGCGGCCATTGGTAAGTCGGACCATTTTCAGCCGGAAGATTCTCGCACCAATAAGCCCGGTCTTCGAGGTATTCGCCGGACTTTTCGTATTCTGACTCATAGTCAACCAGATCCCGCAGTGAGCCAAAAACGGCCGCCGGCACTTGATTACCCGAAATAAGTGCAGAGTAGACGGCGGAAATCCGTTGAGTGATAAGCACCGTACCGAATCCATCGAGAACTATATGGTGGCTACAGATGTACAAATGGAATTCATCACTCCGCGTCTGAAACAACGCAAATTTATACAGCGGGCCAGGCCACGACAGCGGTGCGCATTGGATGGATAAAGCCAACTCGTAAGCATCGCGCACGGGATTCTGCGAGTGCCTGAGGTCATGACGAGCAACCCCTACGTCCGGATCATCAATTGCCCTTTGGAAAACCTCGCCATCCACCTCACAGAAAACGACCCTTAGTGGCTCGGCTTCGTCCACCACCTGGCGGATCGCCCGGTCAATGACATCAGGATCTACGACACCTTTGATCGGCACGAACCAGCCCACCTGCCAGTCCGCCTGCGAACCAACCGTTTCCTGGGAAAGCCATATGTCCATCTGCCCCCGCGTCAGCGGAAGGGCCCGCTCGTGAAGCTCCATCCAGCCGTTAAACTCTGGCCCGGTTAGGCGTCACTAGTCCGGCTACGCGCCACGCGGCGCATGGCGGATAGCCGTCCTCCTCGTCGCGCAAATCGAAGAAGCAGCTGCGATTTTCGTCGTCAAAAGAACCCACCGGCCTACCTCGCCAATCGAATACCAACCATGGCCGGCGTGCACTGGCGGCATATCTATACTATAGCAATGGTTGCTATTGACAACTATTGCCATAGTTGGCTTGGAGGGTTTCTTCCTCGCGGCCACCGACTAACGTGCGCTATGACGGTTGCGGTGCACGGACCGCCAGTTCTCGGGCGTGGGTTTGACTCCTGTTGCGCTGCAGTCTATCTGGTTGCCATTTCCGGCATACCTGTCCAGATGCCCTCCGTGCTAGCCAGGCTGGACCGTTTCGAAACCGACGCGGTCATACGCTCCGCCGTGGCGGCCTACACCGACCCGGAACTGCACTCGCTCGACGCGATACACCTAGCCACTGCTCAAACCGCCGCATCCGTTGCACCATTGACCGCGCTGGTTACTTACGACAACCGTCTCAGGGAAGCCGCCGAGGCCCTGTCGTTGGCGGTCGTCGCACCCGGGCAAGCGCGATGAAGCCAATAGTGTGCCCTTATCCCGCCCCACAGGGGCGTCTCTCCCCCGCCTTCACACGGAAATGAACACGGTGAGATCGAAGTCGACGATTGAGTTTGCTTCCTCGCACCTGGTCGCCCTCGTTCGGGTCTGTGCCCTGTTCGAGAAGGGCAAACTCATAGAACGACCGGTCGATTCGTCCACTACGAACGAGGCCCCCTGACGCTCGCCCATCCACGAGGATTTGAACAATATCTCGTGTGGTGTCGCGATGAGTTTTGCCCTCCGGTGCAGTCTGATCTGCATGGGCAAACTCATCTATGGCTTCAACGTGTCGGTGGACGGGTACATCGCCGACGCACAAGGCAACATCGACTGGACCGACCCGAGCGAAGAACTGCACCAGTACTGGAACGACTTCGAGCGGGAGACCGCCCTGTCGTTCTACGGCCGGCGGCTCTACGAACTGATGTCTGCGTACTGGCCGACCGCCGACAAGGCCCCGGATGCCACCCCCTTGATCGTTGACTTCGCCCGGATCTGGCGCGACATGCCCAAGGTCGTGTTCTCGCGCACACTGGAGTCCGTCGACTGGAACTCCCGCCTGGAACGCGGCGACCCGGTCGAGCTGGTGACGAAGCTGAAAGCCGAAACCGACGGCAGGCTGGAGGTGGCCGGCGCGACGCTCGCCGCACCGATCGTGCAGGCCGGACTGGTGGACGAATACCGGATCGTGGTCACGCCCACCGCCGTTGGCGGCGGCACCCCGTTCTTCCCGACCCTGCCGTCATGGATCTCGCTGCGACTGTTGGAGAACCGTACCTTCCCGGGTGGCACGGTCCTGCTGCGCTACGAGGCGAAACACGACTGATCGGACATACATAGCCAGGCGAGCTGCGGATGCCCTACGAGATACACGACTCGAGCGGCACTTCGTTACTACTGCTGCACCGCCTCCTGTTCGACATCCACCAGCAGTTCGACGAACTGCTACCCGGGAAACTCACAAAAACGACCGATCGACCCCGCCAAACCACCCTGGAGGCCGCCCAAACTCGCCCATCCACAGGTCTTGACAATGTCTCCCGCGCTTGGCGTTAGCCGCGCTAGTGTCTATCACTTGGTCGCCGAGCGCGGTGACAACAACCAGTCACCGGAGCGTCGAGCCTTAGTGCGCAGTCGCCACTAGGTGCAAGGATATTGCCTGTTGAGCAGGCAGTTCGACGGTGGCGAGTAGGAACCGGTCAGCACGCCTCTTAGGCCACCTGTGGCTGAACCGCCGGGCGCAATGACGCGATTCCAATTCGCGGGGGTGAGAACAAAGTGCGTGCCAGATTGGGTAATGGTGCTGTTCCACGCGTGCGAGACGGATTGTCCCACCGGCATGTCGAATTCAAGCCTCCAATCGGAGAGCGGCACCATGCTCGAGTTGGTGATGGTGAAGCGCGCGATGAATCCGGTCTGCCACGTATGTTCCACCGACAACGTCGCCGTGGCCGCGGCCGCATGGGCTGCGGGGGCGACGGCGAGTCCGAGGATGGCAATCATCAATGCCGACACGGTTACGTGAAGCGCTGTGCGCCAGCGCTTCACGCAATTGTTCAGTCCGGCCATGGCAGCCAACACTAAAGCCAGACAGGCGATATCGGCCCGCGCATCGCGGTTAAGCTGCAGTACCTTTGCTCAACTGAAACCGTCATGAAATTTGGCCTCGATCCACTTTGAATCGTGCATCGGCCCGGCTGAACGCGAACTTGCGGACGGGAAAAGCCAGAACGCCAGCCTCATCGGGGCGCGCAGTGGCTCGGCCGCCAGCAAACGAGCGGTCTCACGCACCACCCCTGGGGCCGCGGCCGGCCGGTATGGCGGCGTGATGCTGCCGATCATCAACAGCCACCGGCACCGGTCCGGTTGAACTCTTCTCTTGAGCAGCTAGTGCGTCACGCGGGGCAGCGCGGCGGTCCGGTAATCCCGTTCACACCGGCTTGCCCCACCAGCGATCCGCCGCGGCCGCCGTCGCCGCCGCTGCCGTTGATGTGTGTCCCAGTTCCGCCGTTGCCGCCATTGCCGCCGTTGCCGATCAGTTCGGCGTTGCCGCCGCTTCCGCCGCTGCCGCCGGTGAGTCCGCCGCTGCCGCCATCGCCGCCGTTGCCGCCGCTGCCGATCAATCCGGCATTGCCGCCGTTCCCGCCCGCGCCGCCATCGTTGGTAAAGCCGTCGCCACCGGCACCGCCCGCCCC
>NZ_OCVX01000004.1:366400-517372 GCF_900232995.1 Mycobacterium simulans | reverse complement strand
GTGGGGGGGCCGGCCGCTCACCGCCGCCATGCCCTCCTCTCCGGAGCCAACCCGGCCCCGCCCCGGACCAGAAAGCGCGTTTGGCCCCTTTCCCCCCCCCCCCCGACCCACCCCCATCTCCACACAGCGAAAGCCCCCCCCAACCCCGCCCCTGCCGATTTCTACGGCATCAACGAACCCCGCTCCGGCTAACTCCGCCACCACATCGACGGACACGCCCGATTGCGCGGGATCCCGATCAACCATCATCAGCCCCTTGCGTCAGGCTCAAAATGATAAAGCCGCAAACACTGCTACGCGGCGCTACTGGATTTTCGGTCCAACTGGGTCCGGGCGACGTATGGGCCTGCCCGTCGAACCGCAGCGCTACTCGTTGGCGACGGAATCTTGGGAGTTGGCTTCGAATACCAACTGGTGCTCGCTAATTCGAATCCGGTCGCCTTCGGTTAGGACGGCACTGGTGTGGATACGTCGACCAGAAACGTAAACGCCGTTTACTGATCGCAAATCCACGACGACGAAACTCGAACCGGTGTCGACGATTGCCGCGTGGTGACGGCTGACTTTGGGACCAGAAAGGACGATGTCATTGTCGGGGCTGCGCCCGATGCGGGTGGTGGTGGCGACCAGTGCATACTTTCGCTCGTCCGCGTCGCGTAGCGAGGGGCCGTTGGTGGTGCGCGGCAGCGCCGTCGGGTGCTGTGAAAGCGTGCCGATGGTGTCATCGGCGCTCGATTGGGCGGACCTGCGGACGTCGAGCGACTGCTGGCGAAGGATTCGCTCGTGGAGCGCACGCACCGTAGGACTGGGGTAGACGCCCAGGTCATCGGCCAGCGTGTCCCTCAGTCTGTTATAGGCATCGAGCGCATCGGATTGACGGTCGGCCAGGTAGTAGGCAGTGATCAGCTGTATCCAAAGCGGTTCCCGGTATGGGTTGTCGGTGGCGAGTGTCTCGAGATCACTGATCATGGAATGGTGCCGTCCGCAGGCGATTTCAACTTCGGCGCGAGCGGTCTGCGTCACGACTCTTTCCTCTGCGAGTCCCTTGGCGAAGGCGTCGACGAGGGTGAAGTCGCGCAAGTCGTCGAGCGCTGGGCCGCGCCACTCAGCTAGCGCGGCTGAGAAGTGGCCGCTAGCCTGCTCGAACCGCCCATCCGCGGCGGCTCGTAGACCGGCGTTCTTTTCGGCTACAAACCGGCCCAGGTCGTAGTGGCTGTCAAGGACCGACAGCCGATAACCCGGCGGTGCGTTCGCCAAGACAACGCGGGGCTCCACGTCCGCGTCGGCCATCAGATGGCGCAAATTTGACACATATGCGTAAAGCGTGGCTCGCGCGCCGGTAGGAGCTTTCTGCTCCCATACCGCGTCGATCAATGTATCGACCGCGATCGGTCGGTTGCGATTAATTAGCAGCGTGGCCAGCACCGCACGTTGCTTAGGGGTTCCGACCGATACAACTGCACCGTTGACCCTCATCTCCAACGATCCGAGAACGCCGAACCGGAGATCGTCTCGCGTCATCAACCCAGTAGCCCCGCATTTTCGAGGAGTGTTCGCACCTCCCTATTGTGGGTCCCAATTGTGAGATCGCCGCAGACTTTTCGCGGTCGGTTAATGTCTGGACGGCGCAGCCACCACGAGCGCATACGTGACCAGCGAATACTGTGCCGTCCGGCGCCGAGCTGCAACTCCTGGCACGATCAGAAAAGCGAGATCCTATGCGTCCCTACAGATCGACGTCTTGCAGAACCTTATGAACACACTCCTGCTTCCTCCACAAGTGCCTGCCCACGTCGAATCGGGCATGGTCCAAGCCAAATCCCGGCAGTCCTGCCGATGCGATCGTGGTATCACGGAACGCGGCGGCTGAGGGCGGCAGATACCTATTGGTCATCCACCCGACGGCGATTACTCTGACCAGTTCCGGGTCGTCGACAGCGATCTCGACGATGTCGGGCGATAGTGTGGCTGCCCGGGGCAGCACACCTATACCCAACTGCGCCCCGATCAGGCCGCGCAGTGTACTCACTTCGCCGCCCTCGAAGGCGATCGTGGGCGTGAAGCCATGACGCGCGCAGGCGTCGTCAAAGATCTTGCGCAGGGTGTGATCACGATCCAGGACCACGAAGGGTTGGTCGGCCAGTTCGTCAAAGCCAACAAGCTTCCGGTTGGCCAGCGGATGCTCGCGGTCAACGACTGCGCACAGCGGTTGGGTGAATAGCTTGTGCCACTTGACCGCCGGCGAGTTGTCGAATGTCATTGGGTAGCTGAGGCATACGTCAACGACGCCATTGGCCAGATCGACCATCAGCTCGGGCCCGGTGCGCTGGCGCAGTTCGAAACGCGCGGCTGGATGGCGGTCACGATGACGGCGGATCAGCCGGGGCACGGTGGCCACGCCCAGTGAACTGAGGAATCCCAGGGTTACTGTCCCGCCGTCGACGCCCGCGAGTTGGCGTACGGCGTCGACGGCGGTGTCAAGGCTGCGCTGAGTCGTCAGGCTAGCCCGCAAAAAAGCATGCCCGAAGCGGTTGAGTTCGTTGGCCCGGCCACGCCGGGTGAACAGTTCAACGCCAATCTCGGACTCGAGAATGGCGATGGCCCGGCTGACCGCTGATTGGGACACCATGAGTTTCTCGGCGGCATCGCGCAGCGTGCCCAGCTCGGCAACCGCTTGGAAGTAACGCAATTGGTAGAGCTCCATTGCTAGTCACCGCACTTTCGCGAAACGCAGAAATTTGTTTTCGCCCCGATTCGAGATGCCATTCGAGATGGCGATGTATGGCTCGCCCAGCGATGAGGACGATGCGGACGGGGGCACCCGCCCGACAACCGTGCAACGAGACGATGTGAGCGCTGAGGGGCGTTAACACGCCGCTCATGGCGAGAGACCGTTTCGTTGCGTACCGCAACGCATCCTCGTGCAGCCGGTGTCGCGCCAGAACGTGGACCGGGAAAGCATTGGTGCGCTCTGGATCCGACGATGTGCATTGCATCACCATCGGGCGGCGACCTTTATAAATCCTTAATGGCTGAGTCTGCGTGCCCCAATACGTGCCCCAATAGCAGGGAGCGCGCAGTTGAGCGATGCCGCTGTCGCCTACCAACCGGTACTGCTCACGGGGTCCGATCAGTGACAAAATGTAGCCCGATGCTCATGCCAAAACCTTCGTTGAGCTGGTCCGCTGGTCGTCGCACCTGGAAATCCGCGCGGGTACCTTTTGCCAGGCCAGCTCGACGGATGCCGGGGCTATGCGATGGAATATGACCCGGCTGTTACGCAGGCCGAACCCGCCGCAGGTGGCGGAGTGCACGGTGGCATCCCGGCCGAATTGGCCGCCCTGGGTTTCTACGGTGCGATTGAAGTTGGCCGCGGTGGGTTCGGCACGGTGTATCGCTGCCTGCAGGCGGCACTGGATCGGGTCGTAGCGGTCAAGGTGGTGATCGTCGAGCGCCTCGAGGATCAAGCGCGGTTTGTGCGAGAACAGCAGGCGATGGCCAAACTAACGGCTCATCCCAACATTGTGGCGGTATTGCAGGTAGGCCAAACCGCCACCGGCTATCCATTCCTGGTGATGCCATTTTGCGGGCTTGGTTCCTGGCAGGAGCGGATTGCCAGTGCGGGGAACTTGAGTGCCGCTGACGTGTTGCGACTAGGGGTCAAAATCGCCGGTGCATTAGAGTGCGCGCATCGCGCGGGGGTCGTACATCGTGATGTCAAGCCGGGCAACATTCTTGCCACCGATTACGGTGAGCCGGCCTTGTCTGATTTCGGAATCGCGCGCACCGAAGGCGGGTTCAAGACCGCCCCAGGGATATTCCATGGCTCTCCAGCATTTGCCGCTCCTGAGCTACTCGCAGGCGGACCCCCAAGCGCAGCCTCGGACGTATACGGGCTGGGTGCGAGCCTGTTCACGGGCTTAACCGGTCGCGCTGCCTTCGAACGGCGGCACGGAGAAGATTTGCTATCGCAGTTCGTGCGCATTACCACCCAACCCCTACCGGATCTTCGTGAACACGGCATCCCTGCAAACCTTGCCGCCCTCATCGAGCAAGCGATGGCCCGTGATCCCGGTCAGCGGCCGTCGGCACTGGAATTGGGTCAACGCCTCCAGCAGCTCCAGGCCTGCCATGGTTTGGCCGTCGACGAGATGGTCCTTCATGACGGTGAAGGCCTCGACAGGTCTCAATCGCGGTTAGCGCACTCAACCGGATCGACGTCTGGGCGGGGACCGAGTGCGGGAGGTGGGCTGCCTTCGCTTTCCAACAGTCTGGTGGGTCGTGAAGCCGAACTTGGGCGGCTGCATGAGCTGCTGAGGTGCTCACGTTTGGTGACGGTTACGGGTACCGGTGGGGTCGGCAAGACCGCGCTGGCGATCCATGCCGCACGGCGGGAAAGAGCCGCCTACCCCGACGGGGTGTGGCTAGTGGAGTTGGGCGACCTGCGCGACGGGTCGCAGGTGGTCGAGCAAGTAGTCGCAACGTTGGGTGCGCGTGATCAGTCGACCCGACCGCCGATCGAGATGTTGGTCGATTTTCTGGCCCAGCGACGGGCGCTGGTCGTAGTGGACAACTGTGAACACGTCATCGACGACGCGGCCAAATTGGTTGAGACGTTGTTGCCGCGCTGCCCACGGCTACACATCGTGGCCACCAGCCGCGAGGTTGTCGCAGTCGGCGGTGAAGCCGTGCTGGCCCTGTCGCCATTGGCTTCGCCCAGCCCAAGTAGTGATCCCAGGCTGGACGGTCTGGCCGGGTCTGACGCTGTGGCCTTGTTTATTCAGTCGGCCCGCGCTGAGGTGCGGGAGTTTGAGCTCACTGCGGATAACGCTGCCGCGGTGGCACGCATCTGCGCGCGCCTAGACGGGCTGCCGCTGGCGATCGAGCTGGCCGCTGCGCGGCTTCGGACCATGCCGCTTGAGCAGATCGGCGACGAACTCTGCGACAGCTATGAGTTGCTGAGTCTTGGCGACGGCAATCCCGGCACCCGCAAGCAATCCCTCACGCGCTGCATCGAGTGGAGCTACGACCTGTGCAGCGAATGCGAACAACAACTATGGGCGCGGCTATGGGTATTCGGTGGCAGCTTCGATCTGTCGGCAGCGCAATATGTCAGCGGCGGGGATCTGCCTGCCAGCGAATTCCTGGACCTGCTGTGCGCATTGGTCGACAAGTCGA
Source organism: Mycobacterium simulans (assembly GCF_900232995.1). GTDB lineage: Bacteria > Actinomycetota > Actinomycetes > Mycobacteriales > Mycobacteriaceae > Mycobacterium > Mycobacterium simulans. Next base: position 512,194 of record NZ_OCVX01000004.1, on the reverse strand, counting down.
TCCTGATCCGCGCCGAACACGACGGGGTAGTGTGCTTTCACCTTCTTCCGACCCTGCGCGACTATGGACGCGGCCGGACCACCGAAGCCGAGCGCATGCGGTTGGGTCGCCGCCACGCAAGCTGGTATCACCAACTGCTCACGGAGGCTGCGACCCACTCGCGTGGTCCCCAAGAGCATCAGTGGATGCAGCGCCTCACACGTGAAAGTTCCAACATCCGGCAAGCGCTGCGATTCAGCTTCGTCGACTGCCCTGCAATGGCGACGGAGATGGCAGCTTTGCTGCGCCAGTTCGGGATCGACGATGCAATGCTCAGCGAAGACTGCGATATGTAAGCAGTGGGGTAGCCGGCTAGTGTTGCACCGGGCTGACCTGAGCCGTGGAATCGATTGTGAAATCAGGACTTTCAGTGTTCGTGTAGGGCGGGATCTGAGCCGCCCTGCGCGCCCAGGAGTCACATTCAAAGCCCGGGATTCACATCCGATTGAGCCGGGGTCGTGTCGGGATCTCAGGCACTCGCAGCCGCGCTGGCCGGTCTGGCCCCCAGTACAGCGTGCATCGTGCCGGCGGGGACTGCTCGTATGAGGCGGGAAAGGAGCCGTATAGGGGGTTGCGGGGCGCAAGCCACCGACCCGCGATGAGGAGGCGGATGCGGTCGCCAGCATGAAAGGCGGTGGCCGACGGGCCTAGGGCAACCTCCACCTGGACGATTTCACCGGGTGATAGGGGTTGGCGCCGCTGGAAAGTGTGTACCGGTTCGTACGCGGTGGATTGCTCGGTATCGATTTCGCGTAGCGACGCGCGTTGCCATCCCGTCGTGACCCGGTCCCGGCCAAAGCCGTACGAGCCCTCGAACGAAACCCATTGCTTACCAACCCATTTCTCCACACCCACAAACAGTTCGACATCGTCGGCTCTGTCGACCGACACCCAGAGCGATACGTTCATCGGGCCGGTGAGTTCGAGATCACGGGGCACGGGAAAGGTGAACGCCGCGGCTCGCCGACGGGTGTGGAAGGTGACCGATCCGTCGACTGTCGCTGGCGCGGTTCCGAGTATCCCGTTGTCGGCCAGGTAGAGATTGCGCCAACGGATGTCTTTCGGTGGCCATTGCTGCTCGGTACGTACCTCGGCGATGACGTCGCGCCGCTCACGCACCTCGAGCCGGACCGGTGGGAGTTTGGGAACATCCAGTTGTTTGAGATAACGGTCGAAGAATGCGAGCTGAGCCCGGCGGGCGTCGTCGCTGTAGAACGTCGCCCATTTCCCGCCACGGTGTGTGTACATGAATTTGGCTGTCGAGCCGACCTGTTCGAAGGCGCGGAAGGAGCCGCGGCTGTGCAGGTTGTTATCGGAGAAGCTCGCACAGACGAGCATCGGAACCTCGATGCTGGCAAGGTCTGGCACCAGGGATTGCCACCATTGATCTCGCAACGGGTGCGCTTTGCGTTGAGCGCCAATGTCTTCGGTGGTACGCATGCCCCGTTTGACGCCCGCCTGCCAGATGCGCGAGAAGCCGTTCTCGACGATTCCGCCTGGAGCGAACATGTCCCGGTAGGCATCGGTGAGGCCCTCCCAGGGACAGATGGCATTGAGGCTGGGTGGATGTAGCGCGGCGGCCTTGAACTGTGACATCGCCAGATAGGACACCCCTAGCATTCCGACCCTGCCGTTGGACCACGGCTGCGCACCGGCCCATTCGATGAGGTCGTAGACATCACGGCCCTCTTGGTCGGACAGCAATGCGCCGGCACCATCCGAGGTACCGGCGCCACGCAGATCGGCGTTGATGACGACGTATCCGTGCGCCAGCCACCAGACCGGGTCGGGCGCTTCCCAAGTGGTCTCGCTCGAAAATTGGAGCGGACCGGGCTGGCGCAAAATGCGAAATTGCGGGCTGAAGCTCCACCGTCCCCACTTGCGCTTGGGCAGCTTGTCTTTGCCATATGGGTGCGCCGAAAGGATGACGGGAAACGGGCCCGTGCCCTGCGGCCGATAGACGTTGACCCGGAGCACGACACCGTCGCGCATACACACGGCGACGTTGCGATCCACCAGGAGATCGTCCGGGGCTGCCGACACGCGCACGGGCGGACGAAGGGCACGGCGAAGTCTGGCGAACGCGTACGCTGCGGCGCCGGCCCGCATCCAGGGACGGTCGTAGCTGGGGTATTGCGTTGTCACGATCCCTCCTGGATGTTCTGACTTGAGTGGTATTAAATTACGTTAGAGTAGCACTAAAGCACGATCGGGTAAGCTGCCGCTCGTGGGAAGTAAGTCGCCACGGAACACGACCCGGTTACGCGAAGCGGGGGCGGCTTCGCGTGCAGAGACCCGACGGCTGCTGCTGGCGGCTGCCGCTGAGGAGTTCGCTCGCGTCGGGTATGTCCCCGCGACGGTGAATCGGATTGCCGAAGGTGCCGGGGTTACCGTGCAAACGCTTTACCTGGCGTGGGGTAGCAAACGTGCGTTGTTGCGTGCGTACCTGGAGAGCACGCTGGCGCCCGACGCATCGCCGTCGGGAGAGCACTTCGCTTCCCAACTGCGTTCCGATACCCCGGCGGAAACGCTCGCACAGATTGCCAAACTGTTTTGCAGCGTGGCCCAACGCTCTGCGATCGCGTGGCGGGCTTACCGCGACGGAGCCGCGGTCGACAGCGCCATCGCAGAAGAATGGCAACAGCTCCAGGCGCTGCGGCGGACGACATTTGACGCGATGCTCGCCACGATTCCAGACGATGCGATACGGATTCCCCGACGCGATGCGGTCGATACCGCATGGGCCATCGCCAGCCCGGAATCCTACGAACTCATGGTGTCGGGCGCCAACTACACACTCGAGCGCTTTGAGGCCTGGATCGCAAAAACGCTTCGGGCGGCGATCCTCTAGAGCCAGCCTGCGCCCGCGCGGCACGAGGTTCACAACAACTTTCTGCGCCGGACGCAATTTGTCGTAAAGCCGTGGGGCGCCGATTTGCCGCCGCAATCTACGATGCTTTCACCTCGCGCAATAGTTTATTCAAAAATTTCTACTTGACGCAGCACGCATTCGCAGGGACTGCTGGCTACGGCCGCGGCCTCGCCGGCACCGCCACTGCCTGCAGTTAGATTCTGCCGGCGGTGCAGCTAATTGCCACGTCGTCTAGCCTTCTCCGGCAGCTACGAGACCGAACTAGTTATGCTGCACAGCCACACTTCGCGCCTAATAGAAAAATAGGCCTAAACACTTGTGTAGGTCGCAAGTATTATGCGCTCTCATGGAGCTCTATCAACTGCGTTATTTCCAAATGGTCGCCGAGTGCGGGACGCTGCGCGAGGCTGCTGAGCAACTGGCGGTTTCGCAATCGGCGGTGAGCCGGGCCGTCGCCATGTTGGAGTCCGAGATCGGGGTGGAGCTGTTCACTCGGCGTGGTCGGGCCAACGAGCTCAACCGGTTCGGGAAGGCGTTTTTACGGGCCAGTCTCGCGACTCGACGGGGTCTTGAGACAGCGGTCGTCGCTGTTCGCGAACTCGCGGGCGTCGACGCGGGGACGGTGGCGCTGGGGTTTCTCAACACACTGGGCGTAGCCACGGTGCCCAGGCTGATCCGCCGCCATCACGACCGTTATCCCGGAGCACGTTTCGAACTGCGCCAGGCGGCCGGACCCTCGCTGCTGAGTGACCTGGCTACCGGTGCGATCGATCTGTGCATGTGTTATCCCATGACATTTGATGAGTGGCCTGGCGTGAAGTGGCATCACCTGTTTGATCTGCAGCTATATGCCGTGGTCGACCGAGATCACCCGCTAGCTAAACGAAAGGTGATCGGATTTGAAGAACTCGCCGGTCAACCGTTTGTTGCCCTTGATCGTGATAATGCGATCCGCCGGATTTTCGACGACGCTTGCGCGCGCCACTCCATGACGCCGACGATCGCGTTCGAGGGAAGTGCCGTTCCTACATTGCGCGGCTTGATAAGCGCGCGCTTGGGTGTGGGCGTTTTGCCTCGGTCGGCCACACCGCAACCCGATATCGCCGAAATCCCGATCGACGACAAGGAATTGGCCAGACCCATCGCCATTGGTTGGATGAGCAACAGGTTCCTGCCGCCCTCCGCTGCTGCGTTCCGCGATACCGCAATCGCGGCATATGGGATGCCTGAATGAGGCTGCTGCGGTTCCCAGCGGCGCGCTGGGGTCGCCCACTTGGCGGGCGCCTGCGAGGCCCGGCGGGATCGGCGGAACACGTGTAGCCGACGGTAACGGTGGCCAAGGGCACTGGCCTAGCCGGGAAAGACAGGGTCAATCCGACCCCGCCGCCGACAGCGCACATGGACACCTGAGACGAGTTACGGAACCCCGCTCCCCGCGTTTTCCTTGCGCTGATCGCAAGAATACCTTCATAACCTTCTTCTAGACGCCGAAGTTGGCCCGGCATAGTGTCTGGCTGTGGTCCGCACCCATGGACGCGCGGTGCCTTCAGCACATCTTCAGCACATTGGCGGAACAACACCATCCACGCGCAATAAGGAGAGCCGCGATGGGTCCGGCGGACATGCGAGAGCACGCGATTGCCGCCATGCCGAGGGGCGGACCTAACGCTTCCTGGCTGGATCGTCGATTCCAGACCGAGGCGCTCGAGTATCTCGATCGTGACGACATACCCGATGGGATCAAGCAGAAAGTCATTGGGATGCTCGACCGGTTGGGCACTGCGACAAATCAGCACCAACACCACGCCCAGATAACCCTGGAAGCGGTTTGTGACATCTCCCATCCGCGGATCCTGGAACTGGGTGCAGGCCACGGCAAGCTCTCGGCGAAAATCCTCGAGTTGCACCCGACGGCGACAGTCACGGTCAGTGATCTAGATCCGACCTCGGTGGCCAATATCGCTCAAGGGGAGTTGGGAACCAATCCGCGGGCGCGCACCGAGGTGATCGATGCCACCGCGATCGATGCCGAGGACCATAGCTTCGACTTGGTGGTCTTCGCTAAGGCGTTTCACCATCTGCGGCCGGCGGTCGCATGCCGTGCGATCGCGGAGGCCACCCGCGTCGGGCGGCGTTTTCTAGTTATCGACCTCAAGCGGCAGAATCCGCTGGCGCTGTTGCTGTTTCCGATCGTGAGGCTGCCGATGCTCTTGGTGCTGTTGCCGTGGTCATGGGTCTGGCCGGGCATGCACGACGCCTTCATCAGCGCGCTGCGCGCCTACAGCGCGTCGGCGTTCGAGGCACTTGGCCGCGCGGCCGATCCGGCGATGCGGATCGATATCCAGTCCTTGCAGACGCGGCTTGGCCCGCCATCGCTTACTGTCCTGTTCTCCCGTCCAGGCGCAACCAGGCACGATCGAATGTCAAGTCTTTCAGTCACGCCGTTGATTTGAGCAGCTCCTCAATCTTGTTGAGCCGCTTGGCAACCAACTCCTGGATGTCGACGGAACGGTCCGCGGAACAGGTGACGATCTCGGCGACCACATTGGCCTTCGCGATGACCGCGAACTCGCAAATCCATTGTTGGCCAGCAAGGCTCGTCGTCCACCGGGCAACCTCCGGCGAGCTCGGGACTAACGTGCCTGGGACTACGGTCATCTTGCGTCGGTCGTCGCCCCATGCGGTGACCGGGCGCTGGCAGCCGGATACGGTCTTGCGAACCGAGTCGAGAAAGCCGGCGGCGTCGAAGTTGCTTGGATAGGTGGCTGACACCTCCAGCAGCTGGTGCTGGTTCGTCAGGTGGTCCTGCTGGGTACGGGCTTCTCGGCCGGTGTAGTCCGTTGGCAACAGTGGGTAGCGGCCAAAGGCCGCGGCGCCGTGGCACTCGGCAGGATCGGCTCCTACGAATAGCGCGGATTGCATGTCGTCTTCGACCAGTGGTCGGTCGGGCACCACCGCGAGCCACGACGATGGCATCAAGAGGTCCTCCAGTTGCGCAGGCCGGATGGGGCCAGTGGGTGCCACACTGCCCGTCGCGGGCTTGGCGGTGCCAGTGACAACAGTGCTGCATCCGGAAAGCGCGAGACACAAAGCGAGCACGCATCCCCATAAAGCGCCACCGGCGTAGGGCACGATCAAATCTCCTTAACGGCTGTGGTTCTAGATCTCCAGCATCCGATACCGGCCTTGCAAGATTCTCAAGGCGCCTGAACTCCGCCCCGGGCAGGGTCAGCACGGCGCAGCGGACATGGCCCCGCAGTTGTCCAGGCGGGTCTCGATCCGATAATGCGGTGACGGTATCAGCGCGGCCGATCGTGGCCTCGCGCCGTTCGAATCGATCTGCGCACCGGGCTACGTACCGCGTGCGGTGGTCGGCTTGCGCCGTTCTTGCTCCGGGTTCGCGATTACCTGCTACACAAGGATCTGATGGATCGGTCGCTGGCCGGACAACACCAGAGAGGTCGGAATGAGCCATTCCCTACGGCGTTGCGCACTCGGGACGGTCGCTCTGGTGTTGGCAGGGCTACCGGTGACGGGGCCGGCATCGCCGGCGATCAGCCGGGCCGACGACGACTGCGCCCCGGGCTGGGTCTGGAGCCCAGACTTGAATGAATGCGTCTTCTGGCTTCCGGCAGCAAATGGACCCGGCGGACCAGGCGGGCCCGGTGGCCCCGGGGGACCGGGCGGCCCTGGGGGACCCGGTGGGCCGGGCGGCCCGGGCCGCCACTAGGCGTCTGCGTCCTGGATTTGCCTGCCTCCCGGTGATGCGTTTCACGCGACGCGTGCCCGCACATTTGTTAAACTGACTAAGTATTCTTTCCGTTCAGCATTGGAGAACTGCGTGCCTCGCACAGACAATGACACCTGGGATTTGGCAACCAGCGTGGGAGCCACGGCGACCATGGTGGCCGCCGCCCGGGCGATCGCGACCAACGCCGAGAACCCTTTGATCAAAGACCAATTCGCCGAACCACTGGTTCGTGCTGTCGGGGTGGACTTCTTCACCCGATGGGTCACCGGCAACCTGATCGCTGCTGACGTCGACGACGACGAGTCTGGCTGGAAGCTCGCGCATATGCCCGACGCGATGGCCGCACGCACTCGCTTTTTCGACTCGTTCTTCGAGGGCGCGACGCGCGCCGGTGTCCGTCAGGCCGTGATCCTGGCATCCGGTCTGGATGCCCGCGCCTACCGTTTGGCGTGGCCGTCGGACATGACGGTGTTCGAGATTGACCAGCCGCAGGTGATCGCGTTCAAGACCACCACACTGGAAAATCTGGGCGTCGCCCCGAAAGCCGAATTGCGTACGGTCGCCATCGATCTGCGGCACGACTGGGCGCAGGCATTAATCGACGCCGGTTTCGACAAGAGCCGGCCTAGCGCATGGATCGCCGAGGGCCTCCTGGGGTATTTGCCGCCAGATGCTCAGGACCGGTTGATGGACAACATCACCGCGCTCAGCGCCGAGGGCAGCCGACTGGCGGTCGAAGCTATCCCAGGCAGGCCGCAACAGGACGCCGAACGAGCGCGTGAGGCGATGCGCAGGTCTACCGCCAAGTGGCGCGAGCATGGCTTCGAGCTTGATTGGGGCGAGCTCGGCTTTGAGGGTGAGCGCAAAGACGTTGCCGCTTATCTGGAAGGCCTGGGTTGGCGGTCATTCGGCACGCAAATGAGTGAGCTACTGTCCGACTTCGGGCTTGGGGCGCTTCCGCAAACTCACGACTCGGTGTCGATGGCCGACACCATTTACTACACCTCTACACTGAGCGAGTGACCGCACCACAACGCCGCGGGCTCAACAACGCGGTTACCAGGTTGTGGAGCTTTGTATCCCCGGCGTACGATTTGCCGTTTTTGCAGCGGGTTTACCGTCCTCCGCACGACGAGGTGATTGCCCAGCTGCGCGCCCACAAATCTCGCAAGATTGCCGACATTGCTTGTGGCACCGGCATTCTCAGCGATCGGATCGAACGGGAACTGCATCCCGAAGCGATCTATGGCATCGATATGTCCGAAGGCATGCTCAACCAGGCTCGCGCCAGATCCACCCGGGTGCAGTGGATACGATGCCCGGCCGAGCAGCTGCCCTTTGACGACGGGGCGCTCGACGCCGTCGTGACGACCTCGGCGTTTCACTTTTTCCACCAGTCGGAAGCCCTACGGGAGTTCCATCGCGTGCTGGCGCCCGGTGGGCTGGTGGCCATCACGGCCCTGAGCACGCAGCGGCCACTGCTGCAGATACCCGCGGCCAATCGGTGGAAACCCCAGCACAACGCCTCACCTACCGAGATGCGAGCGTGGTTCGAAGGCGCCGGGTTCGCCGTGACCGATCAGCGCCGAATCCCACGGCCGCCCTGGACTTGGCTTATCTCCGATTTGATCACTGTCGGGACCAAGGGCTAATTGCTCCGGCCCTGGGTGTTGGCCGCACCGACCGGCTCATCCCCGTCTTCGAGTTGGTGCCCGCCCGAACGTGCCCGGTTAGACCGGCACCTAGATTCCGCCTATCCACACGCCCCAGTGCTGAAAGCCGTTGTCCCACATCGGGGGCTGGGGTGCCCACGTCGGCTGTGGCGGTGGCGGCGGCACATCCTGCGGCGCGTATTGCGGCGCATATACCGGCCGAGGTGTGTACCACGCTGGCGGTGGCGGCGGCAGTTTGCACTCGTTGGTCAATCGACGCGAACATGACCGCGACGACGGCGGCCAGACGACGAACAGACCTCATCGCAGGCCTCCCCGGCGGGACGATCCCCGACCTTGGCTGCGATCCGGCTTATGCTTTTCAGCACGTTCGGTGAAGGATCAATGCATCGGCACAGCGCGCCTTTGGAGAAGCGATGAGCGAACCCCGGGTGCCCGTCATCGACATGTGGGCACCGTTCGTACCGTCCACCGAAATCGTCGACGACCTGCAGGCCGGCTTTCCCGCCGAGCTGCTGTCGTACTTCGAGGTCTTTACCAAGACGACGCTCACCGCCGAGCAGCTCAGCGCATATGTCGCCTCACGGCGCTGCACCGACGACCAAATTCTGGACTCCCTCGACGCTGCCGGCATCACCCGCAGCCTGATCACTGGATTTGATGAAAAGTCCACGTGCGGTGTCACTTTCGTGAATAACGCCCCGGTGGCCGCCCTCGCGGCCCGCCATCCCGACCGGTTCCTACCCTTCGCCGGTGCAGACGTCGTAGCCGGACGCTCAGCGCTCGACGAGTTCGAGCATTGGGTTGTTGACCACGGTTTCCGGGGGCTCAGCCTGCGACCGTTCATGATTGGACGGCCCGCAACCGACCCCGCGTACGACCCGTTCTACGCCAAATGCGTCGAACTCGGTGTACCCCTCTCCATCCACACCTCTGCCAACTGGACTCGGACACGACCCAGCGATCTCGGCCACCCCCGACACATCGACGATGTCGCCTGCCGGTTCCCTGAGCTGACGATCCTGATGAGCCACGGCGGCTACCCGTGGGTGCTCGAGGCGTGCCTGATCGCGTGGAAACACCCCAACGTCTACCTTGAATTGGCCGCACACCGTCCCAAGTACTTCGCGTCCCCGGGCGCCGGGTGGGAACCACTGATGCGTTTCGGGCAGACGACAATCCGCCACAAGATCATGTACGGCACCGGCGGATTTCTCATCAACCGTCCCTACGTACAACTGTGCGACGAAATGCGCGCCCTGCCGGTGCGGCGGGAAGTCCTGGAGGACTGGATGTGGCGCAACGCGAGCCGGGTACTGCACCTCGATGGGTGACCCAGCCTCTGCCGAAACTGCGCTCAGTGCGTGATCTGGTGGGCGAAGTGCGCTCTGTGCGTAGGCTCGACGCGGCTGCCGATGACCCCCCAGCTGACTGACGACCTGCATTTCGCTAAATTCGAGTCGCTATATCGTCGGAAGGAATCTCATGAGTGCTGGTGTGGAGCAGTTGGAGTTTCAGGCAGAGGCGCGTCAACTGCTGGATCTGATGGTTCACTCGGTCTACTCGAACAAGGATTCGTTCCTGCGGGAGTTGATCTCCAATGCTTCCGATGCCCTGGACAAGGTCAGGCTGGAGGCGCTGCGGAACAAGGATCTAAACGTCGATACCTCCGATTTGCACATCGAGATCGGGGTGGACAAAGACGCCCGCACGCTGACCATTCGCGACAACGGCATCGGTATGACCCGTGTCGAGGTTGTGGATCTGATCGGCACGTTGGCCAAGTCGGGTACGGCTGAGCTGCGCCAGCAGTTGCGTGAGGCCAAGAACCTGAAAAGTACAGCCGCCTCCGAGGAGCTGATCGGACAGTTCGGTATCGGCTTCTACTCGAGCTTCATGGTGGCCGACAAGGTCGAGCTACTGACCCGCAAGGCCGGCGAGAGCGAAGCCACAAGGTGGGAATCCAGCGGCGAGGGCACATACACGATCGAATCGGTCGAGGATGCTCCGCAGGGAACGTCGGTCACCTTGCATCTCAAGCCCGAGGACGCCGAGGACGACCTGCACGACTACACCGCGCAGTGGAAGATCAAAAACCTGGTCAAGCAGTACTCCGACTTCATTGCCTTCCCGATTCGGATGCAGGTGGAGCGGCGTACCCCGCCGGCCGAAGAGGGCGGGGAGGAGGTCATAACCCTCGAAACCGAGACGCTGAACTCGATGAAGGCGTTATGGGCGCGGCCTAAAGAGGAGGTGTCCGAGGAGGAGTACAAGGAGTTCTACAAGCACATCGCTCATGCCTGGGATGACCCGCTAGAGGTGATCTCGATGAAGGCCGAGGGCACCTTCGAGTACCAGGCCTTGCTGTTCATCCCGTCGCACGCCCCGTTCGACCTTTTCAACCGGGACGCCAAGATCGGGGTGCAGCTGTATGTCAAGCGAGTGTTCATCATGGGCGATTGCGACCAGCTCATGCCGGAGTACCTGCGTTTCGTCAAGGGCGTCGTCGACGCACAAGACCTGTCGCTCAACGTTTCTCGCGAAATCCTGCAGCAGGATCGTCAGATCAAGGCGATCCGTCGGCGGTTGACCAAGAAGGTCCTGACCACGATCAAGGATCTGCAATCTGCACGGCTCGAGGACTACCGCACCTTCTGGACGCAGTTCGGCAAGGTCGTCAAAGAGGGCCTGATGTCCGACTTCGACAACCAGGAGACCCTGCTGCAGATTTCCTCGTTCGCCTCCACCCACAGCGAGGAGGAGGCCACCACGCTGGCCGAGTACGTCGAGCGCATGAAAGAGGGCCAGACTCAGATTTTCTACGCCACCGGCGAGACGCGCCAGCAGATTTTGAAGTCGCCGCACTTGGAGGCATTCAAAGCCAAGGGTTACGAGGTCTTGCTGCTCACCGACCCAATCGACGAGATCTGGGTGGGAACGGTGACCGAGTTCGACGGCAAACCGCTGCAGTCGGTGGCCAAGGGCGAGGTAGACCTGGACTCCGAGGAGGACCAGTCCGAGGCCGAGCGCGAGGAGCAGCACAAAGAGTTCGCCGACTTGTTGACCTGGCTTCAGGAGACGTTGAGTGATCACGTCAAGGAAGTGCGGTTGTCCACTCGACTGACCGAGTCGCCGGCGTGTCTGATCACCGACGCCTTTGGGATGACACCAGCGCTGGCCCGCATTTACAGGGCTTCTGGGCAGGAGGTCCCCGTCGCCAAGCGGATCCTGGAAATCAATCCCAACCATCGGCTCGTTACCGGCTTGCGCCAAGCGCACCAGGATAGCGCCGACGATGCCGAAAAGTCCCGGCTCGCTGAGACCGCCGAACTGCTTTACGGTACAGCACTTTTGGCTGAAGGCGGCGTACTGGAAGATCCGGCAAGGTTCGCCGAACTGCTCGCTGACCGCCTAGCGCGAACCTTGTAAAGCCGTGACGCCTCCGGCGTCACAGATAGACGCGTCCATCGCAGACTTGGTTACCCAAGAAATCGGGAGGTTTTGGCGACCGCGTAGCCTCAAGCCGGGCTGGTTGAAAGTGCGTGGCGTGTCGCGTTCGGCGGGAGGGCGGATATGTCCAGAACGGTGGTCATTGGCGCATCAAGCGGGCTAGGGCGCTGTATTGGTGTCGGCCTTGCGCAGCGCGGAGCCCAAGTCGCGCTCCTGGCGCGTCGGCGGGAGCGCATCGAGACGGCGGCGAAGGATGCGGGGCCGGGCGCGGTCGCCATCGAATGCGATGTCACCGACGAGGCATCGTGCCGATCGGCGATCAATGCCGCCGCCGACGCACTCGACGGCATCGACAATGTGGTATATGCACCTGCCATAAGTCCACTTATCCCCATCGTCGACACCGATGCGCAAACCTGGCGGCGCATCTTCGATACCAACGTCATCGGCGCAGCGCTGGTGACGGCGGCGTCAGTCCCTCACCTGACAGCTTCGGGGGGAAAGGTCGTTTACCTTTCGTCCGACGCCGGCACCTTCGGGCCGCCATGGCCGGGCCTCGGCGCCTATGGCGTCAGCAAAGCAGCGTTGGAGAGGCTCGTGGAAGCCTGGCGCGCCGAACACCCCGACATTGGCTTTACCTGCCTCATCGTCGGGGAGTGCGCGGGCGGCGAAGGGGACGCGCGAACGGGAATGAACATCGGTTGGGATCGCGAGCTGGCTATGAAGGCCTACCCGCTTTGGGTGTCGCGTGGCTGCATGCCGGGCAAGCTGATGCCCGTTGAGGACCTGGTCGAAGTGGTGCACACCATCCTTCGCACCGATGCGGCGACGTCGATGCCGGTCGTGATTGCCAGAGGTGCGCCCGCGAGCTCGGGAGTCTTCGACGCTGCCAGCACTTCGCCGAGCGTGTAACCAGAGTCAAAAACTCGCCGGATTTTCGCGCTGAGTGCACTTTCGACTAGGTTAGCTGCCCGGTCCGATCACGAAGCAGCGGCCGCTGCTCGTGTCGAAAAACACCTCTGACACAGCGGACTTGTCGATGGCCGGAAACTCGAAGCGGTGCACTTGCTGGCCGGCTTCGATGCTGGCGTCCTGAGACTCGGTGGTGCCGTCCTTCTTGCGGACCACGGCGGTAACCTTTTCGGCCTTCGACATGTTTTGTGGCTCATGGAAATACCACACCTCGATCCCGGCGCCCGATGTCGTAGCCTGCCAGCCGTCGGAGTAGAAGCACGGCGGATTGCCCTCGGCGTCCGGGGGCGGTGGTGGACAGATCGACAATCCGACGCACGGTGGCGCGGTGGTAGGCGTGGTCGATGGCGAAACGGTCGTGCTCGGGGGCGGCTGCTGTGGCGGCGCTGCAATACCCAGCCAGCCCATCGCGATGCTGGACGCCAACCCGATCGCCTTTAACATGGCTTGCCCTTTCGCCCGACGCCGGTATTCCCCGGAAATCCTATTGCGGCGCTCACGTCCCGTCTGCCACTTGTGACGCTCTGAGGTGGGCACGTTTGCGCATACCAAACTTCTTGTGACGCACGTGGTTTTGCGGGGTGTCCGTTTCAGTTGTCGCGCGGACAGCGAATGCTGACAGACTACTGATGTGGCCGGAATCGATTTCACCTCGATATCACCGATTGTTCCCGTCCGAAACCTCGACCTGGCGCTAGCTCGCTACCGCCGGCTCGGATTCGACGCCCGCTGCTACCAGGGCCCACAGCGCTACGGGTTTGTGGAGCGTGGGTCCGTCCAGATCCATCTCACGGAGTGGGCTGAGCACGATCCCCTTAGCACCGCCTCCAGCATGTACCTCTACGTCAGCGACGCCGACGGCCTCTACGCGGAGTGGAGGTCGTTGGAAAACCTCGGCGGACAATTACACCCACCGCACGACACCCCATACGGCTTGCGCGAGTTCGCCTACGTCGATCCGGACGGCACCCTGCACCGCATCGGGTCACCGCTCGAGTGAGGCGAAATGCTAAGCATCAACCAGGTGATGGATGAAGCGAGGACACAAACCGGCCTCACGGATTTCGGCGAGCCATCCTTCCACGACGGTTTGCAGATCCTGCTGACGGCACTGCAGAACGAGGCCCGGCTAAACGACCGCGGACAGGCGTTCATGAACCAACGTGTCGTCGGCTACCTTTCGCAGCGTCTTCAGGTGGAGGACTGGTATAGCCGGCACCCGGAGATCGACGATGTGCCCATCACGACGCCGTTAATCGGAGTGGGTCTACCTCGGACGGGGTCCACCGCATTGTCGATGCTGCTGGCGCAAGATCCCGAAGTGCGATACCTACGCCGATGGGAGTCTTCGCAGCCGTGTCCGCCGCCTTCGACGGTGCGGGGTGTCGATCCCCGCATTCCGAGCGATAAGGGTGAGATGGTCGGCACCCGTTACCACGTCCCGGCGGCCACGCATGGACCGATGGAGTGCCATGAGTTGATGGCACTGGACTTCAAGTCCCACCTATTCCAGTCATTCGCGCAAATCCCTTCCTATTCAAGGTGGTTGGTGGAATCGGCCGATCTGACGTCGACCTATCGGTATCAGCGTCGGGTGATGAAGCTGTTGCAGTGGGGTGAACCTCCGCGCCCGTGGCGGTTGAAGTGCCCGTCGCATGTGTTGTGGCTCGATGCGCTGGACGCCGTGTTTCCCGATGCGCGGTTTGTCATGACGCATCGCGATCCGACCGAGGTGATCCTGTCGGTGGCCGACCTCTACGCCGACATCATCGGGTCGTTCACCGATGACATGGACCGCGCATATATAGGCCGGCTCAATGTCGAACACTGGTCCCAGGGGATGCGGCGCACGGTGAGGTTCCGCGGAGACGGTGCCCGAAACGTCAACGCCCGCTTCTACGACATCGATTTCCTTGCGATGCAAGATGATCCGATTGGCGAGGTCACCGGTTTGTACGCGTGGCTCGGGTTGCCGGTGGGGGAGGTGTTCGAAGCCCGGATGCACAGCTGGTGGACCGAGGCCGCCGCCGAGCGGGAACCCAGCTCACACGCAGACCCGGATGCGTTCGGCATCGACCTCGACGATATACGACCCCGGTTCGCCGAATATGTTGCGGCCGCCCGCAACTGGACCTCTCACCATAGGCCGAAATCCGAGGAGCCACATGGCCGTTGACCTGACGGGCGGTATCGACCGCTCCCGCGAGTTCGTGTTCGCCGAACGTCCCGACAACCCCGAAATGCGCGACTCGGTCAGCTTCTGGGTCGTCGACGACCACGGCGAGGTCGGCCTGCCACGCATCGGAATTGAGGCCGTCGCCGCCAACTGGGATGCCCACGACATGCAGGTCAACGTCGCCTTTCCGGACGGAACGGTGTACCGGCTGCGGACCAACGGTCCGTCGGTGCCGGCCCAAGACGGTAAAGGCGAACCGACCGTGCTGGGCGCCGGCGGTCTTGTATTCCGCTGCGTCGAACCCTTCCGGACCTGGACGGTGGCCTACGACGGCCCGGCGGTCCAGACTTCGTCGGCTGATCTTGTGCAAGGCCGCACCGACGGCCCGTTGGTTGACATCAGTTTTCGCGTCGAGGCGACGATGGCGGTGCCACCGTGGGTGCAGGGCACGCTACAGAGCGACGCCGCCCAGCAACTGACGACCTCGATCGAAGGCAACCTGATGGGCGGCCCACGCTACGAGCAACTCTTCACCGCCATCGGTGCGGTAACGGTCGCAGGCGCCCACGAGCATCGTTTCACCGGAAGCGGTTTGCGAATCCGCCGGCAGGGTGTGCGCAAGCTCGCTGGTTTCTGGGGCCACTGCTGGCAGTCGGCGCTATTCCCCAGCGGCCGCGCGTTCGGCTACACCGCTTACCCGCCGCGACCGGACGGCCGGCCCACGTTCAACGAGGGATACATATTTTCCGGCGACTTTTCCGGCGACGCCGTTGACTCCGGCGGGTTGATGCCCGCCCGCGTCGTGCGAGCACCGTGGCTCACCCGCCTTCAGACGGTGGGCGAGGATGTGTCGCTGGTATTGGAAACGGCCGAGGGAAGGCTCACGATCGACGGCGAAACCGTTTTCGGCACCCACGACGTCCACCACCACGACGACATGTATTCCATGCGAGTTCTCAAGCAGGAGATGTCGAGTTTCCCGGCACTCCAACAGGCAGGGGTGCGCTACAACTGGGATGGCGAGCGATCGTATGGCATGCTCGAGCGCTCCAATCCGCTGGACAAGATCGCGAAGTAGCCAACGAGGGGTCACTGCCGGTTTCGCCAACAATCGGCCGAAAAGCCCGCGCTACGATCCCCGGATGGATGGCTCGACCCCGGAAAGGCGCGCTGCGGGTTGGCAGCGGGCGCTGCGGTGGGTGGCATGGCTGACCTTCCTCGGCTTGGCAATCCTGCATTCCGATCGCGAATCCTTCGGTCCCGTCGAACTGTTGGCGCTCGCGGCGGCGATCGGCGTCAGCGTCTGGTGCATGGCCAAGCCACTTGGCGGGCCGAAGGTCGAGATCGACGAACCGGCCGAGGTGCGCGGTGCGTTCGTGTCCCGGACGAATTGGGGTCTATTGCTGTTCGGTGTGGCACTCACCATCGGAGGAATTGGCGCCACAGGCGCGATCGTCTACGACGTGTCCACACATCGCGCCACCATCCGCGATGTAGTTAGCGACATGGGGTCCTTCATCGTCGGCTGGACCGCCGAGGCGCTCACCGGCTGGTCCTACGACGCGCATCTGGAAGATACCCATGCCTACGCGTTGTTCGTTCTGGTCCTGCCGGGGCTGTTGCTCATCGGGTGGAATGCCGTTCCATTTATCAAGCGAGGACACGAGTTTCGCGTGGAACCGGATTCCTCGATTTCGATCCGCGGACCGCGCGGGTGGTTTCAGTTGCTGGAATACGAGTACTCGGCAGTGATCGGGGACGGAACGACGATCCGATTCACCGCCGCGGGCGACGGAGCGCCGCCGATCGTCCTACCGCAGGCTCGGGTGTTTTCCCGGGAGACCGGCGCACGGTTAAGCAGCGACGTGAGCGCAGCGTTTTTCCAGCAGCGCCTCTCCCTTCGCGGTTTCGCAATCGAAGCGATCAACGCGAAACGCGGTAGCTTCCGCGGACGTAGGCCGTAGCCGGGCGGGGTCCGGGTCGGCGACGTCTAGCATGTGCCAGGAGAACGCCGCAACCGCCAGGCAGGAGATTCTCATGGTCGAGATTCACTTGGAGCGGACCATCGCTGCACCCGTTCAACAGGTCTTCGACTGGCTGGCCGATCCGGTCAATTTGGCTACGGCGCCGTTGGCTCTCCGTGCCGGCTATGCAAAAGACTCGTCGCCGCCGGGTGCGGGTGCGGTGCGCGAGGTGGTCGGCGTTGGCATGCGGTTCCGCGAAGAAATCACGGCCTACGACCGACCGCACAGTTACTCCTACCTCATCGTCGATTCATTCCCGCCGTTCAATCACGAAGGCGGCACGTTGACGTTTACTGCATCGGGTGACGGCACCCGCGTCGACTGGCTGACCAATTACACGCATCCGGCGCGTGCGGGCGGCAAGCTGTTGGAGGCGGTCAGCCGTCCGCTGCTGCGCTCGAGTTTCCTGGCGGTCCTGGCCGCCTGCGCAAAGGCGCTTGAGAGGTAGCTGTGAGTCATCGAAAACACGATCGCCCACGCGACAGCGGTGTAAGACTTAGCCCGTCCGCCCAATGCGGCCGGCGCGGGGTCGGCCGCACTGGCTGGGCAATCGAGAGCCGGCACCGGTGAACGTCGATCGAGCCCGCTCGCGCACGTTCGTGGTAACGGGTGCCGCATCGGGCATCGGCCTGGCCACCGCTCAGCGGCTGCTCGCCGAGGGCGGCACGGTCGTCGGCGCCGACCTAGCCTCCGAGCCGGACTCATTCCGCCAGTGGGGCCCGCAATTCCGGTTCGTCACCGCCGACGTGACAGACGAAGCCGCGGTTGCCGCCGTCATGGCCGCTGTTCCCGACCGCCTCGACGGAGTGGTCCACGCCGCCGGCGTCGCGGGTGGCGGCCCGGTCCATCTACTTGACCGCGCCGAGTGGGACCGGGTCATCGGGATCAACCTCACCGGTACCTTCCTGGTGGCCAAGGCCGCGTTGGCCAAGATGATCGAGCAACCCCGAGCCGCCGGCGAGCGCGGTGCGATCGTGACGCTCGCCAGCATCGAGGGTCTGGAGGGCACGGCGGGCGGTAGTTCGTACAACGCGGCCAAGGGGGGCGTCGTGCTGCTGACCAAGAACATTGCGCTCGACTACGGGCCGAGTGGCATCCGGGCAAACGCGATCTGCCCCGGCTTCATCGACACGCCGATGGCGCAGGGTGTCTTCGGCCTTGCGGGCATGGCGGGCCCGCTCGCCTCGATCACCAAAGAACATGCCTTGCAACGCCTGGGCCGGCCGGAGGAGGTCGCGGCCATGGCAGCGTTTTTGGTGTCACCCGACGCGTCCTTCGTGACCGGTCAGGCCATTGCCGTGGACGGCGGTTACACCGCGGGCCGCGATCACGGTGTGGTTGAGCTCTTCGGGTTGCCGAAATGAGCGGTCACATCGTTGCCCTGGCCCGCGGAATGCGCGAGCTGGTGCTTGCCGAGGCCGCCGAGTCCGAGCGGATCCGCACGCTCACCAGCGCGATCGTCGACGAAATGTGGGCCACCGGCCTGATGTCTGCGTTCAATCCTGTCGCCGCCGGCGGGGTGGAACCGTCGTTCGCCGAAATGATCGAGACCTGGATCGAAATGGCTTGGCAGGATGGCTCGTTCGGCTGGATCGGCATCGCAAACCTGCCGTCGACATTCGCGGCCGCGGCCTATCTTTCCGACGAAGGTTTTGCGGAGGTGTTCACCGCTCACAACAACCGCGTCGCGATGGGTGGCCAGTTCTTTCCCAACGGACAAGGGTCCGCTGTGGACGGCGGTTACAAGTTGAGCGGATCATGGAGCTTTGGCTCGGGCATCGGTCATTCGCAGTACGTTGCGGCGGGGTTCTTTCCGATGGACAACGGCGAGATGCGTTGGGTCAGCGAAGGTGTCCCCGACATGCAGGTGGCCGTGGTTCCGCGGGACGAGATCAGCTTCAACGACGGCTGGTACGTGCAGGGGCTCAAGGGAACTGGATCCTACGACTACAGCGCGCAGGACGTGTTCGTCCCCCACGCTCGGACGTTTGGATTGTTTGTCCGCGACCCGCGCCGGGGTAGCTCGCCGGCCACCCGGATGGGCCTGATGCCCGTGACCGCCGCCGGTCATGCGTCGTGGGCACTCGGGGTCGCCAAGAGCATGCTCGACGACGTCGCCGGACTGGCCGCGACGAAATACCGGATGAGCGATATGGCGTCACTGGCAAGTCGCCCGACCTTCCAGAAGGGGCTCGCGCATCACGTCGCAGCGTGGCGCGCGGCTCGCCTTCTGGTGCTCGACGCGTTCACCACGGCCGAAGCGGCCGTCAACTCCGGTGCGGAGCTGACCCCGACCTTGCGGGCAGACATGCGTGCGGCCGCCGTCTACGCCACCGATACGGCCCGAAGCTGCGCGGAATGGGCGCATCTGGTTGCAGGCACCAGCTCGATCCGCGAGGGCAGCCGCCTCGAACGAGCCTTCCGCGACATGTACACCGGAACCCAGCACGCCTTCATCAGTGAGAAGGTTGCCATCGACTCGGCGCAGATCTGGCTGGGCATCATCGAGGACCAGTTCGGACTCTGAGTCGGGCCAGCCAGATGGTGTGGTGGCCGCAAGAGGGATCCTCCACAATGTGGCTTACCACGTCGAATCCATTGTCGTGCAGAAGCTCTCGATACTCGGCGGTGTCGAGGCTCGCGTGATAGAGCGGCTCGCCCCGGTAGGTGCCGATCTGCTCGCCGGCCGACGGCCCGCTGGTGAACATCAATGCCGCCCCTGGCGCGGCGTGGTTGTTGAAGACCGCGAACATACCCCGTTGGTCCGCCTGGGTCAGGTGAAAAAAGCTGTCCCAGGCGATAATTCCGTCGAATCTGCGGTTGAGGGCCACGGATCGCATGTCGGCGACATGCCATTGGTGTTCAGGTAGACGCCGCGCGCTCATGGTGATCATTGCGGTCGATGCGTCCACCCCAGTGATGCGGCAGCCGTGTTCGGCGAGGTATATCGCTATCGGTGCGCCGGTTCCACATCCTAGGTCAAAGACGGTGGGGTTATTCGGAAGCAGCGCCAGAAACCGGTCCAGCCAAGCCGTTTCAAGCATGTTGTCGCCACGGTCCAGAGACCACGCATGCGCGTGGCGTTGGTAGATGTCGGTGACTCGGTCGGCATTGGATCTCACGGATCCGAATCTATCGTGCGGTGCGGTAAGTTCGGTTAACGTGGAGCTTGCCTATGCGACCATGCGACCATGCGACTCATAAACCCCAGATGTCACAGGATATTCGGGGTGTCGTTATTGCCCACCTTTGTCACCACCGACCCTCCACTTACTCGGGTGACGCACGAGGCGTCAGGGAATTCATGTGAATGACCACGCACTGGCCGCAAGGTTGGCCACTGAGGCGGGCCGGATGCTGGTTGGCGTCCGCGAAGAATTCGCCGATGCCGACGCGCGCGAGCGGAAAGCAGCGGGGGACAAGCGGTCTCATGACTTTCTGATGGAAGCGCTGGCCAGCGAGCGACCCGGTGACGCGGTGCTGTCCGAGGAGGGCGCCGACGACCCGGCCCGACTGCGCTCCGAGCGGGTATGGATCGTCGACCCGCTCGACGGCACCCGCGAGTTCTCCGAGCTCGGCCGCGACGACTGGGCGGTGCACGTCGCACTCTGGCAGTCCGGAGAGCTCATCGCCGGCGCCGTGGCGTTGCCCGCTCAGGGAATCACCCTGGCGACGCCGCACGTAGCGCCCCCTCCCGTCGCGGCCGACAAGCCGCGCATCGTGGTGTCACGCACCCGTCCCCCCACTATCGCGCTGGCCGTCCGCGACGCGCTAGACGGAACACTGGTGGAGATGGGTTCCGCCGGAGCCAAGGTCGCATCGATCGTCCAGGGCTTGTCCGACGTGTACGTGCACGCCGGAGGCCAGTTCGAATGGGACTCGGCCGCGCCGGTCGCGGTCGCCCGAGCTGCGGGTTTGCATGCCTCGCGAATCGACGGCTCTGCGTTGGCCTACAACCAGCCCGACCCCAAGCTGCCGGACCTGGTGGTCTGCCGGCCCGAGTTCGCCGAGGCCGTACTCGCCGTCACCTCTGATCGAGAGAGCTAGGCCGACGGCGTGGGCGCGGGGGAGAGCTTGGCCAGGACGCCCGCGGCGACGCTGCCGATCACGATCAGTGCGACACCCAGGCCCGAGTCGATGGAGTCGGTGACCATACCCACGATCCCGGTGACGATAACGAAGGTGGGCAGCCAGTCGACAATCCGCACGATCGAGGGCACTTGCGCCGGCTCACCATTGGCTAGGTCGAACTTAGCGGTGGCGTAGTCGGGGTAGAACTCGGTGAACGAGACCGCGCAGAAGAGGGCCGCCAACTGCAGGATCCAACCCGTCCAGAAGTTGCCGGCGTCGTGCGACACGAAGTCGCCGATGAAGCCGGCGACCGCCGCGAACGTGAAAGCGCTTGCCCAGGCGACGGTGATGACATCGTTGATCCGCCTGAACAGGGGACTCGTCCAATACTCCTGCGGCGTGGTGTCTTTGGCGTAGGCCATGGTGAACGGTTTGCGGATCAGCAGTGTGAGCCAGGCGAACGCGGCCAGCGAAATATTGGTCAGCTCGCCGGCCCACAGTTCCAGAAACCGGATCACGTTGTCGGTGGCGATCAGGCCAACAAGCGCCACCGTCGCGAAGAACACGACACCGAAGACCTCCAGCAAGTGAACCTTGATCCCGCGCCCAAGGCCAACGAGCATCACGAGCAGCGAAAGGCCTAGCGCGGCGGTCACCGCCACCTCGAAACGCCCCGGTCCGGACAGGATTGACAGCAGCATCCACGGCGCGATTCCGGCGAACGGCGACTTGAGAAACCCGTCGATCACGGTTCCGGGGCTGCGACGCTGCGCGGTCTGGGTCATTTGAAGCTCCTGGCTCTGCAACCGATGTTCCGTCTTTGACAGGAAGATAGTGGCATGTCGGTAATGACATGTCAATGGTGGACGGTTAATGCTCTACCCATGCGCCACACGGCCTCGGTCAGAATGGCCCTCGAGGTCGCGAAGTTCATCCGCACGTGTCCGGCGCCGCCAGTTCCGAAGACGTGGCCGGAGCTGAGCGCGACCCGGGCGTTCTTAAGGAACCAGCGAGCGGGCCCGGACACGTCCGATACCACCGCCAGACCTTCGGTCGGCTCCTCGGTGAAGCCGAGTTCACGGCAATCCAGCCACGCAAGATAGGTGCCCTGCGGCCGCAGGAGTCGCACCCCGGGAAGGTGTTCGGCGACCAGATCGCCCAGCAACGCTCGGTTTGCGTCCAGGCCGTCGAGCAACGCGTCGAGCCACTCGCCGCCGGTCTTGAACGCTTCGGTGTGCGCGATGATGCCCAGGTGGCTTGGACCATGGCCGACCTCCTCGGGCATCCGGCGTAGGTCAGCCGCCGCCTCGGGACCGGCCATCGCCAGCGCCGCCTTGAGTCCCCCGAGGTTCCATGCCTTGGTGGCCGACGTCAGGGCCAACGCATTCTCTGCGCCAGGCACGCTCAGGTAGGGGGTGAATCGTGACCCGGATAGCACGAGCGGGGCATGGATCTCGTCGGACACCACCCGGACACCGAATCGGCGCGCACGGTCAGCAACCCCGCGCAATTCGTCGGCGGTGTGCACCGCGCCCGTCGGATTGTGGGGATTGCACAGCAGATACGCCACCCGGGCGCCTGACTTGCCGGCAAGCGCGAACGCTTCCTCCAAAGCGTCCAGGTCGATCCGGCCGTTGGCGCCCAGCGGGGCTTCGACCACGCGCCGGCCGTCGTGCGATACGAACGCGTAAAACGGCGCGTACACCGGCGAGTTGACGATCACCGCATCGCCGCGATCGGTGATCAGCCGCAGCATCTCAACGATGCCCAACATGACGTCGGGGACGATGGCGGTGCGACCGACATCCAGATCGTGCCATTGCCAACGCTGCGAAGCGAATTCGCTGACTGCTTTGGCATACGCTCTGCCGTAGGGATATCCGGTGTCGCCGTCGTCGACAGCCTGGTGGATGGACTCCGCCACCGTCGGCGCAAGTCTCACGTCCATTTCCGCGACCCATAACGGCAACACGTCGGCTGGTTGCGCACGCCACTTCATGCTGGTGCGGCGGCGCAGTTGATCGAGGGTCAGCTCTTCGAGTGGATTAGGCGTCACCCGTGCGAGATTAGCTGAGGTCTCATGGCGCGAGCAGACGCAAAATCGCCCAAAACGCCCCGCTTTAGGGCGATTTTGCGTCTGCTCGGCGGGCGAACGCCTTCGCGGTTGCGCTCAGATTTCATTGGCGCTTAAGCCCATTGGACCCGACCGGTGATGAGGTCCATGATCGGCTTGCCCGGGGCAAACGATCCGGTGATCGACGCCATCGCGTGCCCGTTGTCGACATTCAACGTGATCCCGTTGACGGCTCCCGCGGCGGCGCTGTTGAGCATGATCATCGCCTTGGCGATCTCCTCAGGTGTCAGCACCGAACTCCCGGTGTCGTCGCGATAATCCTGGGCGAACGTCAGCCACAGATCGGCGTTCGCACGAGCCAGGGGAGTGTCGGTGGGACCGGGGCAGACCGCGTTGATCCGCACGCCCTTCTTCAGGAAGTGGTAGCCCTGCCAGGCGACATAGCCATTGATCGCCTTCTTGCTGAATCCGTAGTGGATGATCCCCTGGGCTTCACGCTCCTGGCACCAGTTGTGAGCGGCTTTGTAGTCGGGGGTGGCCAGAAAGTCCTGAACCAGTTCCAGGTCGTTTTCCCAACCCATCCCGGCAACCGAAGAGATGAAACAAATTGCCGAGCCTCGATTGAGCATGTTGTTCGCAAACAATCGTTCGATCAGATGGCGGTGTCCGATGAAGTTGACCCGCATCAACTTCGGGCCGTCGGCGACGCCGGCGGCCGAAAACAGCGAGTCCAGCGGACCGTCGAGTTCGTCGACTGCCCGGTCGATCGAATCCTGATCGCTCAGGTCCAGCGAGATCACGCGGTCGGTGTCATAGTCGACCGGCGCGTAGTCCATAACGGTGACGTGCGCGTCGAGAGACTTGGCGATCTGCGCCGCGGCGGCACCCATCCCGGTCGCGCCCCCGACCACCAGCACCCGCTTGCCCTCGTAGCCCAATAGCTCCGCAGCTGTCGTCATTTTTTTCCCTTTTCCCTGGTCGGTGAGCGATAGACGTTACAATATCCGGGCCAGATGTTAGTTTCAAACTTTGTTGGGGTCGCGTGGTTGACCTTGATTGCGCGCCGCACGTAGCGTACGTGGCACAAATATTTGGTTATCTAGGAGTCGCGGTGTTCACCCTGCGCTTCGACATGCGGGCACCCGCATGGGGCGCCAATCCAGCGGCCTTGTATGCCGCGGTGCCCGAGATGTGTGCATGGGCGGAGGACCATGGCGCCCTCGCGGCGGTGTTTTGTGAACACCATGGGTCCGAGGATGGTTATCTGCCGGCGCCGCTGATGCTGGCGTCGGCGGTTGCGGCGCGCACCGAGCGTCTGGCGTTGAGCCTGATCCTGATTCTTCCGTTCTACGACCCGGTACGTCTGGCCGAGGACATGGCGGTCCTCGACATCCTCAGCGGTGGGCGAACTTCGTACATCATGGCGCTTGGCTACCGACCGGAGGAATATGAGCATTTCGGCTTGGAGTTGGGTGATCGTGGCCGGCTCGCCGACGAGAAGCTCGGACTGCTGCGCCGACTGCTCGCCGGCGAAGAGGTCATGCACGACGGCCGCCGTATCAAGGTGACGCCGCGTCCGCAAACCGCCGGCGGACCGGGAATGATGTGGGGCGGCGGCAGTGTGGCGGCGGCCCGGCGGGCCGGCCGGTATGGGCTGGGCATGTTGGCCAATGCCAATGTCGCCGGCATGCGGGAGGCCTACGAAGACGCCTGTCGCAAGCATGGGCACTCGCCGGGCGGGACATTCTTTCCCGACCGCAAGACCCCTTCGGTTTGCTTCGTCGCCGATGACGTGGACCAGGCCTGGTCGGAGCTTGGCGAGCATCTGCTGCACGACGCGCGAACTTACGCCGCGTGGAACCCCGGCAACGAGGTATCGGCGGGTTTCTCGCACGTGGCCACCGTCGCCGAGCTGCGCGAGGAGGCGGCGTCGCACGTGATTTACTCTGTCCCGGAAGCGGTTTCGCGACTTCGTGCCGGTAAGGTACTCAACCTGTCGCCGTTATGTGGTGGGTTGGCGCCCGAAGTGGCGTGGCCCTACCTCAAGCGGGTGGGCGAGGTCGTGCTGCCCGAGGCCGCCCGCCCGGCTACGGCGGAGACGACCGCATGACGGGGGCCAGTAAGACCGAGATCTATTACGACCCATTCGATTTCGATATCGATAGGGATCCCTACCCGATCTGGAAGCGGATGCGTGACGAGGCGCCCCTGTACTACAACGAAAGGTACAACTTCTACGCGCTGAGCCGCTACGAGGATGTCGCCCCGGAGCTGACGAATTGGGAAACCTACCGGTCGGGGCGCGGCACCACCATGGACATCATCATGAGCGGCGTCGACATCCCGCCCGGCGTTGTTCTCTTTGAAGATCCCCCCCTTCATGATCTTCATCGCCGGTTGCTTTCAAGGGTTTTCACGCCACGGCGGATGGAGGCGATCGAGCCGCTGACGCGTGACTTCTGTGTGCGTGCGCTCGACCCGTTGGTCGGCTCGGGCAGGTTCGACTTCATCGAGAACCTCGGCTCGATGATCCCGATGCGCACGATCGGCTACCTGCTGGGCATTCCCGAAGAAGGGCAGGCAGCCATCCGCGACCGCGGCGGCCGTGCGATCAACCTCAAAGAAGGGACATTCACGGCCGTTGCCGAAGACTTATTCGAGAAGAGCT
Source organism: Mycobacterium simulans (assembly GCF_900232995.1). Classification (GTDB taxonomy): domain Bacteria; phylum Actinomycetota; class Actinomycetes; order Mycobacteriales; family Mycobacteriaceae; genus Mycobacterium; species Mycobacterium simulans. The sequence continues at coordinate 486,424 of NZ_OCVX01000004.1, read as the reverse complement.
ATCAGGTGTTCTCCGACTACATCGATTGGCGGACAGAGCACCCCTCCGATGATTTGATGACGCAACTGCTCAACGCTGAGGTCGAAGATGACGGGGTTACGCGGCGGCTGACCCGGACCGAGGTGTTGATGTACACCAGCATGATCGCCGGCGCGGGCAACGAGACGACAACACGGCTGATCGGTTTCATCGGTCAGCTCCTCGCCGAGCACCCCGATCAGCGTCGCCAGCTTGTCGATAACCCCTCGCTGATTCCCATGGCAATCGAGGAGGTCTTGCGCTACGAAGCTCCCTCACCGGTGCAGGCGCGGTACGTTGCTCGCGGCGTTGAATGCCATGGCACCTCGATTTGCGAGGGCTCGATCATGTTGTTGCTCAACGGGTCAGCCAACCGTGACGAGCGCAAGTTTCCTGACGGAGAGCGATTCGATATCCACCGCGGTGCCAGCCATCTCAGCTTCGGGCACGGACTGCACTTCTGTTTGGGCTCGGCCTTGGCGCGGATGCAGGCGCGAGTGGCGTTGGAGGAAGTCCTCAAACGCTGGCCGGAGTGGGAAGTCGACTACGCCAACGCCAGCATGGCGCACACCAGCAGTGTGCGGGGATGGGCGAAGCTGCCCGTCATCACGGGCTAAGGAGGCACGGCCCGCCGCGTCTCGTCACATCCGCCACATTGGCCTCTGCCTGGAGGGATGTCGCTCTTGGGCAAATTGCGTGTCCGCTGGAACAGAGACTCATGTGGCGCGTGTGAACACGCGATTGGTGCATTGCGCGGCCTTGTTTGGCTAGTCGCCACCGGCCACGTCAGCACGGTCGGTGTCAAGGACCACCTCGACGCAGACATTGTCCCCGTGGGTCTTACCCAAGGACTTCTGAACATCTTTGCGCACACCAAGCCGATGCTGACCGCCGTAAGGAGCCAGCGAGCCGGTGTAGTCCACGCGGTCGTCGAACCGCGCTTTGACCGGCACTCGCGTCCGAACACCGAAAACGTCAACCGCGTCAAAGGGAAACGTTACGTAGGCTCCGGGGCCGTCAGGGCGTTCGATGACAGCATCGAAGGCAATCGGCCCAGGGTCGCGATACTGCACCATGGCTTCAGGTTAACTAGTCAAGATGATGCCGGCCGCTCAAGCTGATCCACCAGCACCGCGCCGTCGGACCGGTCCTCGAGCGTGTGCAGCAAGATGTCTTCGCCTGTGGCCGTGAGGCGAACGATCTGCGCCAATTGCCCAGGGGCATCGCACTGAAGATAGTGATCGGCGCTCGGCACCACCCAATACCGGCTTCGACCGGACATGTCCCGCAGATGCGCCCGCCAGACATGGTTCGCAACGCGCAACGGTGCGACACTGTCGTGTAAGCCCCAGACCAGCGTGACATTGAGCGGAAGCTTGGAAAGCGCTTCTAGCCAACCGGTTTCACCCGCCGCACGCTCATTGAGGTACTGAATGGTATCGGGCAACACGCGGATTCCGTCGTTGTGGGCAAAGCACTTCGCCAAAGCGGCGATCTCCGGGTCCTCAAGTGTCCGCCGCGGCATAAACGTGCTCATTCCCAGGCCGGCCGCCAGCAGCTCGGGCGTCGTCGCCGCCGCAGTGGCGCGTCCCGTCGTCGGTGCGAGCAGTGCGGTCTGAAAGGTGGTGAGGTTGGCCAGCGGCAGATAAATGTTGGCGTTGGTCAAGATGACGTCCACGGGCAGGGCCGCTTCGTTGGCCAACATGTCCAGCGCGATCATGCCGACACTGCTGCCGCGATCATGGGTCAGCATCCGGTATTCGGTCAGCTTCCACACCTGCGTGATGGCGTGGACAAGCAAGCGCGCGTCGTCGTACAACGAATAGACGTACGGCTCCGGCGGCTTGTCCGACAATCCATAGCCCGGAAAGTCCAGCAGAAAGATGTCGAACTCTGAACTCAGTTCACGCGCCAAGCCGAAGTAGTCGATGCTCGACGTCGGGAAGCCGTGCAGCAACACCAGTGCTGGTGCTCCCGATGTGCCACAACGGCGGCTGAACACCGTGACTTCTTGTCCATCGTTGGCGGCGGTTGTCGACCGCCAGCGCAATTTGGTCCCGCCGCTCTGCCATTCAGTAAAGATGTCCACGGTGCAAGCTTTTCAGGTGTTTGGTACCGAGGGAAGTGCAGTTTAGGCATCGAGCGGCTGTAACGGGTGCAAAGTCGCAACCAGATAACGCCAAGAAATCGCTAATCAAAAAGAACGATAACGAATCTCCACGCACTCGCCGTGTCGCGCGAAAATCATGGCCAAATAGCTTCAGCCACGCCCATCCGACAGCGAGTTCTGGCATCCCATGACTGACGAAAGTGCGCCAGAGATAGGGGGATCGTGCTCAAGCGGTTCCGGGCTGTCCTCATCATGCTCGCGGCTTTCGCGGCGGGAGGCGGCGTGGCCGTTGCCGATTCCGGGGACTTTGTCACCATGAGCTCGTGCGAACAGCGCACATTGGTCCTGACCGCCTTTCCGGCCGAAGCTGACGCCGTTCTTGCCCGCACCACACTCGATCCGAACCCTGTCGTGATCGCCAACCGCCGGCATTTTTACCTCGGCTCGATCGCCGGCAAGAAGGTGATCGTGGCGATGACTTACATCGGCATGGTCAACGCCACCCAGGCGACCGAGACGGCATTGGCACGCTTCACGTGTGCGTCCGGCATTGCCGTTGGCGCCGTGGTGTTTTCGGGAGTCGCAGGAGGCGCTGGGCGCACCAGCATCGGAGATGTCGCGGTCCCCGCTCGGTGGACTCTCGACAACGGCGCGACATGGATGGCAGTCGATCCCGGGATGCTGGCTACGGCCCAGACACTCGCTGTCAGCCTGAGCGGCATCAACCGCCTTGGCGATCCCTTGTGTCTGTGCCACCGCCTCGGCAAGTTCGTGCTGCTCGATCTGCACCGCCAGCCGCAGCTTATCGTCGGCGGCGACGGCATGAGCCGCGACAACAACAATGGCCAGGCGTTCCCCTGTGTCCCCAACAGCGGCAACGTCTTTGGCTGTCAGCCCTGCACCGTACCGGATCGCTCAATCTTTTACAGCGGCAACTTTTTCCAGGCGATCGGACCGTGGTTGACCAAAGGTCTGCTCAGCAACTTGAGGATCGACACGGGCCAAAACCCGGCATTCGATGCGGTGGACCAGGAGACGGCCGCGGCGCAGGCGGTCGCTAGTGCGCATGGCGTCCCGTTCCTGGGAATCCGCGGCATGTCGGACGGGCCGGGTGACCCACTGCACCTGCCGGACTTCCCGTTCCAGTTCTTCTTTTACAAGCAGATCGCGGCGGAGAACGCCGCACTAGTCACGGAGGCATTCCTGCAGAACTGGGCCGGCCCCTGACTTGCGGCTATTCGAGGCCGCGGGCAACGGGGCGGTTTGGATCCGAGCTCCACTGCGACCATGACCCGGGAAACAGCGCGACCTCAGAACCCTGCGCAGCGAGCGCCGCGACGACAACGCTCGCGGTGACACCGGAGCCGCAGTACGCGCCCAGCGGAGCGCCGCGATCAATGCCGCGATCGGACAGCAGCTGCACAAGCGTGTCCTCGCCGACAAACGTCCCGTCGCCGGTAAGCACGGCGCCGCTTGGTAGGTTCTTCGCTCCGGGGATATGACCGGCGACCGCGTCGACAGGCTCATCGTCGCCGCGGAAGCGATCGGGTGCGCGCGCATCGAGTAGCGTCACGATCCCCGCGCCGGCTTGTTCCGCTGTTAAGGTCGGGCGGGCACCGGCGTACAAATCGTCGTGCGGCACAGTCACATTCCCCGGTCGCGGAGTGACCGGACCGGTCTCCAAGCCCCTGCCGCCAGACCGCCACGCGGCCAGACCGCCGTCCAGAATGTGGACATTCGGGAGCCCGGCCGCGGTTAGCACCCACCACGCTCGCGAAGAAGCCGCCCGATTCCAATCGTCATAGACCACCACTGGCGCGTCCTGTTGCACGCCCCACCGGCGCGCCGCGGACTCCAGGTTGCGCCCCGAAGGCAGTGGGTGACGGCCACGGCCGGCGATCGTGTGGTCGCTGAGCTCCTCCTCGAGTGACACATACACCGCACCCGGGATGTGGCCCTGGTCATAGGCCGGACGCCCGTCAGGTTCATCGAGCCGCCATCGCACATCCAATATGGCTACCGGGGTGTCAGCCCGGATTAGTTCAGCCAGTCCTGCGCTGCTGATCAGTACGTGATCGCGTGCATTCACCGATGCGCCTCCTCGTTGTCTGCGACGATAATCTCTCAATTGTGACGCGACATCGTGGCGGACGGACCTTCACGACGGGGTTAGCGCTCGGCGTCGCGTTAGCTCTGGTGACTGCCGTGTCCGCGGAGGCGGTTCCCAACACGAAGTGCACACTGACGACGACAGTTCAGGAAGTCCGGAGTGTGTCTCAATTGCCGCAGGAGCTTCTCGAGCTGTTCCCGCCCATCGCCGATAGCGGCGCACCGTTCAACAAGACGGACTCGGTCGACGACCCAAACCTGCCTTTCCGGCGCCTGATTCGGGCGGGCTCGCGCGGCACCGACTGGTTCGTATGGTATGAGCGCGGCGGCATCGGATATTTCTGGCAGGCCGTCGTTGCGCGCGTTGTGCCCGGGGGCGACGCCAAGGTGTTGGCGAACGCGGGAACTGTCTCCGACACGCTGTGCAGCTTTACCGATGGCGTGTTTGCCGGGCAGGTCCCGCCGTATCCGCAAGGCACCTGGGAAGTTTCGTCGTATTAATCGGTTGTGTCAGCCGCGACAATTGGCCAATTGCGGCGCCGTCACCGTTCCGAAAGTGGTGGCAAATGATACCAATGTTAAAGACGTTGTTCGAACCATGTTGCGGCGCAAAATGATCTAGCCCGCTTTGCGCAGGTAGCGAGGCCGGACAACGGTATTGCGCAATGCAGTCACGTTTGAGGTTGCCATCGTTTGGCAATGCCAAAGTATTGCGGTTTGAGACCCCACACTGGCCAACCGCGCCAACGACTACGGCGAAAATGAAGGAGCGCATCGTGAAGTTCACAACCACCACCGTCAAGACGGCCATCGGTGCCGCGGGAATAGCTGCAGTAAGCGCTTTCGCGGCAGCAACTGCATCCGCTATACCGCCAAACATCTAGGGATTCGGTACCACTCAACAGCTAATCAGCGGACCAATGGTTACCGCATACACGGTGAGCAACCTGCAGCCCAGCAGCGTGGCGATTCCCGGCTATACCCCTAGGGGAACGCTCTACCAGGCAGACATAACCGCCAGGTCGGACGGCGGAATGGTCACCCCGATGGTTAAAAACTTCAGCGCCCGCGGGCCCAACGGTCAGACATACAGGCTGATCGAGAGGGCCGGGGCTCCGAATGGCCTTAACCCGGCACCTATCCCTCAAGGCAACGAGTCGACGGGCACCCTGTACTTCGACGTGACGGGCGCGCCACCCAACGGTGTCGTCTATAACGACGGACTGCAAGACATTCTGATCTGGACGTCGAACATGCCGGGGACCGCGGGGCCCGGTGAATTACCGAACTCAGGTCCGGCACCCGGTGGGCTTCCCGGCCCGGCTCACACCTAATCCGGTTGCAAAAATCTCCCTGCGCCACGTCTAGTGGCGTGGGGGGATTTGCGTATTAGGGCCAGGCTTCCCAGCTGATCATGGTGCGCATCGGTCCGGCGAAGACGGGGCGTACCGATGCCGATCGCCACCGCCCTTCGACGATTGGGGCCAGGGCGTCGACAGTGGCAAGCGGGTCGTCGTCGAGATAGACGACGGTGATGTACTGCGGTTCGGTGCGCCACCCCGGGGGCGCGGGGTCCCACGCGGTCGTTGTACCGAAGGTCCACACGCCCGCCACGCCAGAGGTGGCAAGCAGCGCCGGATAGTGTTCGGTGCGTAGCCATTCCAGCCACCCATCAGGCCGCCCCTCGGTGGGCTCCTCGATGATCAGCAGGACGCCGCGGTGCGGACGGAATGGCACTACTTCGGCGGACACCAACGTCGAATACCATTGCAGCAGTTGCAACCCCGCTATTTGCAGCAATGGCCGCCAGACCGGGAAGCGACCTTGATCGCGAAGCGTACGGCCCAGCGCCACGAAGTCGGCGAAGGTCTGACGCACGGGTTCACCGACGAGGTAGTGGACGACATTCCCAACTAGCGGTCCATCGGAAACCAGCCGGTGATCGAGGTATTCGCCATCGGCGATCCATCGCAGTCCGTGCACGATGCCCGGTAGCTGGTATTGCTCCGGCATGTGATCTAACAGATGCCACCGCAGATAACTACCGTCGTCGTCGGGCGGCGTGGGAGCGGTGAGGCTGAATATGCCCGCCTTGACCCGCATTACGAGGCATTCAGCTCGGCTAGCGACAGCGTGCTCATCGCGGTAGATTCTAACAGTGCTCGAATTAATTCGAACTAAGATCGAATGACCTCCGCGGCGCGACGCGCATACGGCGAACTGGACCGGGCTCAGGTGGTGGCATCCCTACACAGCCTGGCGCGGCGCGTCGGCGTACAGCAAGTGACGATGCGTGAGCTCGCCGCCGAACTCGGCTCGGCCGTACCGTCGGTCTACTACCACGTCGCGGGAAAGCAAGCCGCGCTGGATCTGCTTGCCGAGTCCGTGCTGGCCGACATCCCCGTACCCCAGGCGGGTCCGTGGGACATTCGGCTCACCGAGCTCTACTGTGCCGCACGCGAGGTAATGCTCGGCGTTCCCGGTGTCGCCGGAATCTTGCAGACCAATGGTGACGGCGCCCGCGCCCGCCGACTGGATCGGCTCAGCCGCTCACTTCTCGCCGAAGCCGGCCTCGCGAAAACCGTTGTCAGCACGGCACATACGGTGCTCTACACCTACCTGCTGGGCTCGGTCAGCCTGGAGGAGGCCCGAGGCAAACGCCAGCCCGCCTCGCGTTTCCGTTCCGGGCTTGACGTGATCATCGCCGGGGTCAAGGCCTCATGAACGTGCCAATGCTTAGCTCCATAACCGTCGAAAACCAGGACAGTCCCGCCGACCGTGACGCCGCGGCGGTGCTCAACCCCGACACCTTTGTCCAAGGCGCCCCGTTCGCGGCGCTAACCCGGTTGCGGCTGAACTCACCAGTGCATCCGGTGCAGCTGCGCGGGCTGCCGCGGACATGGTTGTTGACTCGGCACGCCGACGTGCGGCTGGTCAGCCGCGACACCGAAACCTTCACCAGCCGCAACGGGAACACCCTGGTGAAGGCCGAGGCGGGACCCAACTCCGCGATGTTGCCCGGTATCGACCCGCCGCGTCACGTGCACTTCCGCAAGCTCATCAACCAGGGCTTCACCGTCCGCAATGTGCAGCGCCTGGAGCCGCGGATGCGCCGAGTCGCGCGGGACATCGTCGCCAACATCACCGGCAAGGGTGAATTCGACGCCGTGGCAGACATTTCCGCGGAGATGTCACTACAAGTGATCGCCGACGTGCTCGGGGTTCCCGCCGAAGACCGGATGGAGGTTTTCCGGTGGAGCAACGCCATCGGCAGCCTGGGCATCGAAGACCCCGATTACGCACCCACACCCCAGGCGCTTGGACAGGCGGCCGCTGAAATGTTCGCCTACTGCGGCGAACTGGTGGCCCACCGGCGCAAGCACGGTCTCACCGACGACATCTTGTCGGCACTGCTCACGGCGGAGGTTGACGGCGAAAAGCTCAACCGCGATCAACTCAACGAGTTCTTCCTGCTGCTGGCAATCGCGGGCAATGAGACCACCCGAAACACACTCAGCCACGGCATCTTGGCGCTGTCACAACACCCGGAGCAACAGGCGCTGCTTGCCAAAAGCCCGGACGCGATCACGCCCGCCATCGAGGAGCTGCTCCGCTGGGCAACGCCGGTGATGCATTTCCGGCGCACCGTCACCAGCGACGTCGAGATCCGTGGACAACGGATTCCCGCCGGCGACTGGGTGCTGATGCATTACCTGTCGGCCAACCGTGACGAGGAAGTGTTCGATCGTGCCGACGAGTTCGACGTGACGCGCACCGACGCCAATCACGCCGCATTCGGCGGCGGGGGAGTGCACTTCTGTCTTGGCGCTCAACTAGCCCGTCTGGAGTTGCGGGTGATGCTCGAGGAGTTGTACCGAAATGTGCCGGCTCTGAAGGTAACTGGGCCACCCGATCGGCTGCGGTCGTCGTTCTTCCATGGGATCAAGCGCCTACCGTGCAGCGCGAACTAGCCGCTACCTTCGTATGCCTCGGTATCGGCGGGGTCGAGTAGTTGCACTTCCTCTAGATCCATCTCGCGCTGCAACTCGCGCAACACGATGTCGTCGATGAGGTTTTGGTTTCGCAACGTGGTAACGGCGTGGCGCTGGTGGTCGAGCACGCGCAGATGGACCCGTCGGACCAGATCGTTGCGTTGGGCCAGATCGTTTGTCGCCGAGTCGTCGCCGATTTCGCGGACGAGCGCGGCGCGTTCCTCGTACTCCTTTGTCAGGCGCTTCAGGACGTCCGGACCGGCATCGAGCTCGCGGGCGACCTCCGGCAGGATTTCGAGGGCGGCTTCGGCGCTTCGAGTTCGGGCCAGTTGCAGTTCGTCAGCGCGGGCAATGTCTTCGGGCATCCGGGCCCATCGAACGACGGCTGGCAGCGTGCTGCCTTCGACCAAAACGCTGACCAGAATTACCACGGAAACCACGAAGATGATGCGGTTGCGGTCCGGGAACGGGGCGCCGCTGGACGTGGTCAACGGCACCGCTAATGCTGCGGCAAGCGACACGGCTCCTCGGAATCCCGCCCAGCTGGTGACGCAGCGCTGACGGAATCCGACATGACGAGTGGGCTTCTTGAGGACCCTGTCCGCGGCTCGACCGAGCACGGTGGTGAGCTCGACCCAGACGATCCGGGTTGCGATGACGACGCCGGTGACGGCCAGGGCCAGAACCGCTGCGCGGCGCAGGCCACCGTCGGCGTCTGAGATGTGCTGCACCGCGCCCGGGAGTTGGACCCCGACGAACACCCACAACGAGCCGTTGATCAGGAACGTCGAAATGTCCCAGAATGCGTAGGCCTCCAGGCGGGAACGTGCCCGGATTACTTTCGGCCCGACATAGGTGAGCACCAGTGCCGATACCAGGACCGCGACCACTCCGCTGCACTCCAAAGTCTCGGCAAGCAAAAACGCCGCGAACGGCGTCAGCAGGCTCAGGGCACCTTCCTCCAGCGGCGCGTCAATTCGGCGGCGCACCAGGGTCACCAGCGTGCCGACCAACAGCCCGGCCGCGATTCCACCGACATAGGAATAGACAAACCGCCCGGTGAGGGCGGCGGGGCTGACCTCATGTCCGCCGACCGCTACCGACACGGTCACGGCGAACAGCACGAGCGCGGTGCCGTCGTTGATCAGGCTCTCGCCGCGCAGCACGGTGAGGGCCCGGCGGGGCAACTTCTTGGCCAGACCCGCTACGGCGGCCGCGTCGGTAGGGGAGAGCACCGCGCCGAGGACCGCCGCCGCGTGCGACTCCATGCCGAACGCTCGCGCCGTCCACGAAACCGCCACCGCGGTCGCGATCACCAGGCCAACGCTGAACAACACGATGACGCGTAGATTCCAGCGGATCTCGCGAAAGCTGGTGTTCATGCTCTCCCAATAGAGGATCGCCGGCAGGAACAGCAGCAGCACGATCTCGCCGTCGATCTCGACGCTGCCGAAGCGGGGGATCAGACCGAGCAGCCCACCCAAGAAGATGAGCAGGACCGGCGGACCCACGCGATAGCGTCGACCCAGGATCGTGCCCACGACCACGGTGGCGACCAGCGCGACGATTACGACTAGCCCAAACACGCGACCATCCTGCCGTACGCCGGCCGGTTAGTTGCAGTCGCAGCAGTCTCCGCAGTCACAGCAGCAACCGCCATCGCAACAGCTGTCGCAGCAGCAGTCACACCCGCAGTCGCAACAGCAGGCATCGGTGCAGGTGTCCCAGCACCCCTGTTTGCGCTGCGGCACGGGTTCGGGTGGCAGCTCGCCCGGCATGCCGGGGTAGGAGCCAGCGCTCATCGCCTGGTTACCGAAGTTGATCCCTTCCTGCTGGCCGTGCGGCGTTCCGTTGTGCGCGCGAAATGTGCGTGAGACCGCACGGCGGACCTCGCGGGTCAGCAGGCGGCGGGGCAACCGTTCGTCGGTGAAGTCGACGTCGGCCAATGCCAGCTCGATACCCAGCATCGCGTCGTCACACAGGGTCCGAACCTCGTCAACAGATGTGCCGGTGGCGGCCAACGGATTCCACTTCCCGTGCGCGACGTCGTCGCGGTAATCCTCGACCGCGTCGAGCAGGTGCGCCAACCGCCCGAACAGTTGACCGACCTCACGCAGCGGCGCCTCGTTCGCGGGCCGGCCGGCCAACACGGCGGTGTGGGCGAACGCCGCGGCAACGGCCGTCTCCGTCGGCTCGGTCACCGCCAGCAGCGAACTGCCCGGGCCTGCGCTCGCTTCCAGCTCGGCCTGCCGATCCATCGCGGCCACCAGCACGCCGGTATCGAACCCCAGGCTGTGACCGGTTTCGGTGCCCTGGCGCACCCACCGCTCAGCGACCCGGCGTGCAGCGGGACGCACCCCGACCGCGCCGACCAAGCCGTCGCGGTCGTCGACATGATCACGCACCCGCGCGGCGGCAAGCGCCAACGAGACCACGGCGGCCAGCCGCACACACTCGCCGGTCGCCACGTCGGCGCGCTTCATTCCGCGCAACGGGCACGGACCCGCGGTGCGTCGGGTGGGTTGCGCCTGCGACTGCGCCTCGACCAGCAGCGAGACCACTAACCCGTCGTAGTTGGTGGCGATCCGCGCGGTCTGGCCGTAGTCGTCGCGCAATGCCAGGCACAGGCCGCACAACTGGGCTCGCCAGGCCGCCGTGAGTTCGCCGCCGAGCCGATGACGGCAGGGCCTGATGATGCCAAACACGCATCGAAGCTACCGGACAACTAGCTGTTAGCGAGGCAGGTCGTGGGCAAGTCGACCATGGGCTGTGCAGCGCCGTCGACTTCCGGTGCTTAGGTGTCGGGGTGCTTTCCAGTGGCGGTACCCCGCGGGGCCGGGCCACAGGGCCAGCATGACGATCACGAAAAACGTTAGTAGCACCCCGAATTGACCGTTGAGCGCAACCAACATGGCCAGTACCGCGAAACACCCGTTCCGGGCCAGCGTCGGCCAGATCATCACGGGTGTTCACCTCCGGACTCTGGCAGACGTGGAATATTAGATTCTCGTGAAGACTAGGCTCATCGCTGCCGTCGCCATGTTGGTCACCCTGATTGCGGTAGGGGTGGCCGCTTGCTCAACCAAGAGTCAAGCGGCGACCAAGACCATCGACGTCTCCATGGACGATGTGTTGAACCAGACCACCATCAGTCGCGACGTCGCGCTTTCGGTAGGGGACACGCTCAAGGTGTCATTGGGGTCGAATCACAGCACGCCGTTCCGCTGGACGGATGACCCCAAGATCGGCGATTCCACCATCTTGACGCAGTCCAGTCACGAGTATGTGCCTGCAAAAACCGACCTTATTGGAGCCCCGGGTACCGAGGTTTGGACGTTTACAGCGCTGAAGTCCGGGACGACGACCGTTGTTGCCCACTACGCGAGTGTCGTGGGCAGCGATCCGGCACCGACATGCACATTCACCGCGAACGTCACCGTGAAGTAGCTCTGGGCCACGTGGCGCGGGCAGACGCAAAAGCCCCCGAAAACCGCGATTTTCGGGGACTTTTGCGTCTGCTCGGCGGGTCTGCCGGGGCACAATAGCCTGATGACCGCCCCGTATAGCGTTGTGGACTTCCATTTCGACCCGATGTGCCCGTTCGCCTACCAAACTTCGGTGTGGATCCGCGATGTCCGCGCGCAGTTGGGCATCACGGTCAATTGGCGATTCTTCAGCCTGGAGGAGATCAACCGCGTCGAGGGCAAGAAACACCCGTGGGAGCGCGATTGGTCGTACGGCTGGTCATTGATGCGTATCGGTGCGCTGCTGCGTCGCACGGATATGTCGCACCTGGACCGGTGGTATGCCGCGATAGGTCATGAGCTGCACATGGCTGGCGGCAAGCCGCACGATCCCGAAGTGGCGCGACGTCTGCTGGGCGATATCGGCGTTGACGGGGCCGTTCTGGATGCGGCGCTTGATGACCCGACCACTCACGACGAGGTTCGTGCCGAGCACCAGCGGGTTGTCGACGCGGGCGGCTTCGGCGTGCCGACTCTCTTTATCGACGGACAATGCTTGTTTGGGCCGGTGCTAGTGGATCCGCCGACCGGGCCGGCCGCGTTGAAGCTGTGGAGCGTCGTCACCGGCATGGCAGAACTGCCGTACGTTTATGAACTTCAGCGACCGAAGTCTGCGGCCGACGCCGAACTCATCGGACGGAGTTTGCGCCCTTACCTCGATGGGCGTGATTGGGTCAGCATCAATCGCGGTGAAGTGATCGATGTCGAAAGGTTGGCCGGCGGACGGTAGTTCATTAACCCGCCCCAGCCACTTAGGCTAGGAAACCTAGGCATTGTTGACGACGGCCGTTCTCGTTACGCATGCATGCTTATGCATGTAGCTCCGAAAGCTCTATCCCGGAAATAGAACGCATAGGCGGCAGTTTGCGGAGCGTCGTATTACACTGCGGCTCACCCGAATAAACCCTGGCCGACCTGGCCGGTATGTCTCGCTCCAGTGTCCAGTCGCTCGAAAAGGGTAGTGGCTCAATCAAATTTGGATTAGATCGGTTTCGATGATCGACAAACCAAGCGCCTCGCGAAGATGCTGCGCATCAGAATCGAAAGCTTGGCGGGGCTAGAGGGGCGGTTCGTGCCGCGAATCATGCTTGTTCTGCCGGGAAGACAACATCGGGGTTGAGGATTCCCGCCGGGTCGAAGCTCTGCTTGATCCGGCGCATCAGAGCGATCTTGGCAGGGTCTTCGAGCTCCAGGAAGTACGGGGTTTTGGCGCGGCCAAGGCCGTGTTCGCCGGAGATCGCACCACCCAATTCCATTGCGAGCGCGAAGATGTCGGTCATCAGCTTCTTCTTTTTGTCCGGATCTTTGCAGACGATAGCCATGTGCACGTTCCCATCGCCGGCGTGCCCGCAGCCGACCGCGGCACCGCCCGCGGACGACGCTAGACCGCGCGCGGTGGCAAGGAATTTCGGCATCGCGGCGCGCGGGACGACGGTGTCGATGATGTCGTCCGCGCCGAGCGCTTTTGCCGCCCAAAAGGCTTTCTCGCGGGCCTCGATCAACTTGCGCGCAGAGCCTCCTTCGAGGACATATGCGTCGACCGCGCCAAGCTCGGCAAGCATCTCACCCACGGTTTCGACGTCCTCGAACAGACGGTCCGCGCTACGGTTCTCAAGCGCCACAAGGAGATACGCTTGGCAGCTGTCGCGGATCTTGTCTGGGATGCCCAGCTCCAGATTCTGGGTGGCGACGAGCGCGGCCATCGTCGTGTTGTCGATGTACTCCAGGATGTCGGGCGCAAGACCGCTGGCGAGGACCTTGGGCACCGCCGACATGACCTGGTCGAAGTCGGCGAATGGGGCGAGCACGCTGGCGTTGTGGTCGAGTCGTGGGTGCAGCTTGACGATCACCTCGGTGACCAACGCCAGGGTGCCTTCGGAGCCGATAATCAGCTGGGTCAGGTCGTAGCCGGTGGAAACCTTGGCGATCCTGCCGCCGGTTCGGATGATCTCGCCGGTCGGCAGTACGGCCTGCAACCCGAGTACGTTGTGACGGGCCACCCCGTACTTGACCGCACGCATCCCGCCGGCGTTTGTTCCGACGTTCCCGCCGACGCTGGAGGACAGCTCGCCTGGGTACACCGTGTACCGCAGCCCGGCATCGACGGTCGCGGCGTCCAGGTCGGTCAGCGTCACCCCGGGCTGGACAACGGCGACCTGGTTGATGGCATCGACCTCCAGGACCGCGTTCATCCGCTCGAAAGAAATCAGCAGCCCACCCTGCACCGGCCGCGCCGCACCCGACAAACCGCAGCCGGATCCGCGGGCTGTCACGGGCACCTTGTGTTCGGCGGCGGCTCTGAGTAGCTCTGCAACCTCTTCTGCTGTCTTCGGCTTGGCGACGTAGGCCGGCTGCTGCGGCGGGTTCGTCAGCTCCTCGTCGTGCGCATAATCCTCGGGGGTTGCGTCGCCCGTCAGCAGGGTGTTGTTCCCGACGACTTCTGCAAACCGTGCAGCTATGTCGCTCATCGAAGGCCCCACCTTCTTGCTGTGCCAGTTAGCGATTTACTTTACGGTCGCGATCACGGCGCAGGTGCTACCGCGGTCTTGATGGCGTTATGCGCCGCCTCCATCGCGGCCGCAACGGCCGGCGCGGCTATCCACAAGGCGAGGCGTGGCCTACAGTAGTGCTACGTTCGTAGCATGTCTGAAGTGGCGTCTCGTCAGCTACGTAACGACACGGCTGGGGTGCTTCGGCGCGTGCGCGACGGAGAGGACGTCACCATCACTGTCAACGGCCGACCCGTCGCGGTACTCACCGCGGTTCGCCCCCGGAGCCGCCGTTGGTTGAGCAAGTCAGAGTTCCTGTCGCGATTGCGCCGCGCTCAAGCTGATCCCGGGTTGCGCGAAGATCTCGCGGCGCTCGCGGGCGAAACCACCGACGATCTCGGACCGATTCGATGATCACCCCGCGGGCTGCCGGCGTGCTCGACACCTCGGTGTTCATCGCGACCCAGAGTGGCAAGCAACTCGACGCGGCGCTGATCCCTGACGAGGTTGCCACCACCGTCGTCACGCTCGCCGAACTCCACGCCGGTGTGCTGGCCGCGAGGACTTCTGACATCAGGGCGCAGCGCCTCGCGACGCTGGAATCCGTTGCTGACATGGAAACGCTGCCTGTTGATGATGAAGCGGCCAGAATGTGGGCGCGGCTGCGGATCCATCTCGCCGAGACTGGTCGGCGGGTGCGGATCAACGATCTGTGGATCGCCGCCATTGCCGCATCGCGAGAATTGCCCGTCGTCACCCAGGACGAGGACTTTGCCGCCCTAGATGGCGCCGTCAACGTGACGATCATTCAGGTGTGACTTTGGCCCGAGCGCCAGCGGTGACCTGCGCCGCGACCGGACCGTTGTAACGAAAAGCCTTGCGAGACTGAGCGAGTCGCTTCCGATCGGTAGACGGACAAGGTGCACAGCACGTGGTGAAATGGGCAGCAGCGCGCCAATACCTTTGTTACCCAGGGTTTCACGGACAAGGCGTACCACGTCCTCCTCCATGGATGTCAGCGATCTCCCGCCGCGAGTGGGGCGTTTGCGTTCGCCGGCGTCCGCCAAGTGCGCATCGGCCGCGAGCAGACGCAGAATCGCACCAAAAACCCATTGTTAGTGCGATTCTGCGTCTGCTCGCCGAAACGAGCCGAAACGAGCCGAAACGAGCCGAAACGAGCCGAAACGAGCCGAAACGAGCCGCCCTACTTCACCTTGAACGGTTTGGGCGAAATCGTTGCGACACAGCTGGTATCGGGTGAACCCGGGGTCCGGAAGAAGGATGCCACCACGTCTTGCGCGCACTTGGACGTGATGACCGCCGCATGCCCGACGCCGGGAATGGCAATGGACGTCGAGTGGCTCAGTTGCCGTGCCACATAATCACCCCACTGGGCACCGGTCCGTGCATCAAACTTTCCGGAGACAATCAGTGTCGGGATCGAGCTTCGTGCAGCCGCACGCACCGATGTCGGCGCCTTCGGCACATTCCACTCCCGGTCGATGCCGAACGGAAATGGCGGCGGGTGGGCTAATACGGAGTCCGGATAATCCGGAAAGGCGGATCGCCCCTGCTCCAGCAGCTGCGACGGCGGATCGTAGGCCACCCACTCGCTACACGTCGCGCCGAAATTCAGCCCGTAGGAATATTGGCCGACAAACTTGGCCGCCGCCCACGACTCGGCCCATTCAGCGGCAACGATCTCAGGGTGGCCATGCGCCAATTGATCGATCGCATAAGGGACTTCGGTGGCATTCTCGCCGCGGGAGACCATACGCATCATCCAGTTCACGAGCGCCCCGCCGCTCAGCACTACCTTCACCGATAGATCACTGTCGGGCATCGTCACCGATGTCTCGACTGGGGCGGCTTCCAGCTGGCGCACCAAGCTTGTGAAAGTTCCGGCCAGATTCGGAAACTGATCGCGACACGCCACGTCGGCCTCGCACGCACCAAACACGTTGTCGAACGCTTCGCGTGTGCTGCTCCAAAACCAGCTAGGACTAACCACATCGGGCGGCACCACCCCATCGATCGTCACCGCCCGGATCCCTTCGGGATGTTCGCGCATGTAGGTCAGTGCCAACTCCGACCCATAGGAAAGCCCGTACACATTCCATTGATCGATTCCCAGCGCCGTGCGCAGGTCCGCGATGTCGGCGGCGTTTTCGGTGGTGTTGTAGGCGCGGAGGTCAGCGCCCGTGGCCGCCAGTCGGTCGTGACACGTCCGGATCGCCGACGCATCGGAGACCATCGCGACATTGTCTGCGTGAAACCGGTCAATCTCGGTGCAGGTGAGGGCCGGCTGATTGGAGTACGTTCCGCGCTGGGCGATCAGGATCAACTCACGGTCGCGGTCCAATCCGGCGCCCATGACGAAGTCCGCACCCTGAACCGCGTCCTCGCCGGGGCCGCCGGCCAAGTACACCACCGGATCTGGTGCCGGCGTCGGCGTCGCAGCCGGCACCCGCGCGACCGCGAGCCGGATCGTTCGCCCGTTCGGGTTGGCGCGATTTTCGGGCACCACCAGGTAGCCGCAGTGCCACGCATCGGAGCCAGCGACCGGTTCGAGCAACTGTGGGCACGGGGCCCGTTCGAATCTGGGAGTCGTGGCCGCCGACGACGTCGGTTCGTGGCACGCCGGCAACACCCCAGCGGCGACGAGAACTACCGCTAGTTCAATCGCCGCGCGCCGCATGAGGGAAACCGTATCTGGACGGTGCCCGGATCGGACCGGGGTTTGGGCAGACTACTACCGTAGTACAACGACGATGTCGCGTGTTAGACGCATATGTCAAGCGGACCGGATTGCCGTCGCGTTCAGCAGCCGTACAGCGAGCAATTCGCATGCTCCGACATCCAGGTCTCGAAGAGGACTATGCGAACGCGTGGGCGGAATGGTCGACGGTCGATGAGGCCGACGTGTGGGAGAACGCCACCGACGACGGACTCGGTGATGCTGCGCGGTGAGATATGGCAGGTCGATCTCAATCCCGCGCGGGGACGCAAGGCGAACAAGAGTCGTCCAGCTGTCGTGATCAGCAACGATCGGGCCAATGCGACGGCTTCCCGCCTTGGGCGTGGAGTGGTGACGGTGGTGCCGGTGACAAGCAACATCGCCACGGTTTACCCGTTCCAGGTGTTCTTGCCTGCTGCTACGACCGGCCTTGCGGTTGACTCCAAGGCGTGGGCGGAACAGGTCAGATCCGTTGCAACCGAACGGCTGCGACGCCGAATCGGCCGAGTCTCGCCCACCGAGCTAGCGCAACTCGACGAGGCACTGCGGCTGCATCTCGATTTGTGACGGCAAAGTGGCTGGCGCCGAGAACCGTGGCGAGCAGACACAGAGTCGCACCCGCGCTACCGGCATAGTGCGATTCTGTGTCTGCTCGCGACGCCCGGGTGCTTGTTACCATCGCGCGGTGAGCGCGCCACACGGGTGCGGCCGACCGCAGTCACGGCGCGACATCTTGAAGCTCGTCGGCCTTGCGCCGGCAATTCTTGGCGCCAGCGCACTGATAGACCCGCCGCGCGCCACCGCGGGCCTCGCTGGAATGGCCGTCTTCCTCGACCCTGGCCACAACGGCGCCTACGACCCCTCGATGGGCCGACCGGTCCCCAATGGTCGGGGAGGCACAAAACCGTGCAACACGACCGGCGCCGCGGCACCCGACGGCTATGCCGAGCATGCGTTCACCTGGGACGTCACGCGTCTGGTCGCCGACGCGCTCAACCAAATGGGCGTACGTACCCAGCTGTCGCGCGAAAGCGACAACTCTGTTGGGCCGTGTGTCGATGAACGGGCAGCCTTGGCCAACGCGATGCGCCCAGACGCGATAGTGAGCATCCACGCCGACGCCGGACCCCCGTCCGGTCGGGGGTTTCACGTGAATTACTCCAGTCCGCCGATGAACGACATCCAAGCCGGCCCCGCTATCCAGTTGGCGCATGAGATGCGTGATTCTCTGGCGGCAGCGGGTCTGCAGCCGGCCACTTATATCGGGTCCAACGGGTTGTATGGACGCGCAGACCTCGCCGGCTTGAGCCTGGCCCAATACCCGGCTGTGCTAGTAGAACTTGGCAACATGAAGAACGCCGACGACGCTGCCCAGATGGAAAGCGCGGACGGCCGGGCACGATATGCCGGGGCGGTCACCCGGGGGATAGCGGCCTATCTGAACGCCCGAGCCGCGGCAGGCTAACCGAGGGGTTCAACGTTGCATCATGAGCATGTGGTGAAAGCGTTGTTGTTCGACGTGCAAGGCACGGCGACAGATTTTCACTCGACCGTTTGCGACGAGGCAAAGCGGATCAGCGCCGGTCGGCACCCGCGCGTTGATTGGGCTGAGGTGGTAAGGCGTTGGCGCGCAGGCTACTTCGCTGGTTTGGAGGCCGCTTTGGACGCCGCGCCGACCCGCGACGGCCGTTGGGTTTCGGTGCACTCGGTCTATCGACGCGTGCTCGACACCGTTCTGGACGAGTGCGCCGTCACCGGATTATCCGACGTCGAGTGCGACGAGCTCACTTTGGCGTGGCAGCGCCTGAAGCCGTGGCCGGATGTCGTGCCCGGGCTGACCCGGCTAAAAAGCGTGTTCACATTGGCCACTCTTTCCAACGCCGACGTCAGCGCCGTGGTCAACATCTCCAAGCGGGCGGGCCTGCCCTGGGATGCCATCTTTGCGGCGGAGATGGCCGGGGTGTTCAAGCCCGATCCCGCCGTCTACCGCATGGCCGCGACCTACCTCGGTCTTGACCCTGCCGAAATCATGATGGTGGCAAGCCACAAGTACGACATCCGCGCCGCGGCCCGGCTCGGATTTCGAACGGCCTTCGTGGCACGTCCGCTGGAACTCGGCATCGGGGCCGCCGCGGATGTGGCTTACGAAGACGAGTTCGATAGGAACGCTGCCGATTTCCTCGACCTCGCCGAACAACTCGGCTGCTAAAGGAACTACCGTAAGGCCGCGTGAGTAAGCCAACCAAGGAACAACTCTGGGAACAGCGCACCGAATGGCCACTCGCCGCGGTTGCCGTCGCCTTCCTAGCCATGTACTCGGTGCAAGTCCTCACCCGACCGCAAGGTGAGGAAGCCCGCATTCTGTGGATGGCGAGCTGGATCGCATGGAGCCTTTTCGCCATCGACTACTTTGTTCGGCTGAGCTTGGCCGCCGATCGCCGGCAATGGTTCCGGCTGCACCTGTTCGATCTGCTTGTCGTTGCGCTGCCACTGATGCGACCGCTGCGGCTGCTGCGGTTGGTTGTTCTCGTCGGCGTGCTCCAGAAAGCCATCGGTAACGCCGTTCGCGGCCGCATCCTGACTTACACCATTGCGGCCGTCGTCCTGTTGATCTACGTGGCATCGTTGGCCATCCTCGACACCGAACGCGACCAGCCCGGCGCGACGATCAATACCTTCGGACAGGCCGTGTGGTGGTCCATCACCACCGTGACCACGATCGGGTACGGTCACTTGTATCCCATTACCGTCACCGGTCGAGTGATCGCGGTGCTGCTGATGATCGGCGGCATCACTCTCGTCGGTGTAGTGACTGCATCGCTCGCCTCGTGGATCGTGCAGCGCGTCGCCGAAACCGGCGTCGAGAATCAGGCGGCTACGGCGGCCCACATCGACGAGCTTCGGTGTGAAATCCGGAGGTTGGCCGAAGAACTACGGCAAAGACCTTGATTCTGCTAGCCGAATACCTCGTCAGGCTCGACATTGAAGAGGATTTCGCAGTCGCAGTAGCCACCAAACTCCCGAAGCTCCCGCTGCAGTTCTGGCCAGTCGATGCCGCGCGACTCGGCCCATCGTTGGGCATGCCGGGGGCTGTGGTCGCAAGGCTGGTCGTCGGACCTCTCTTCGATGTAGTTGAGCAGCTCGTCAAGCTGGTCGTAGTCGATCAGGGTCAGCTGCGGGCCGGCCAAACGCTGGGCTTCCTGGTAGGCGTCGAGCAGAAACTTGCGCCGCGCTTTATCGGGTGGGGTCGCCATGAGGTCCGAAGCTAGTAGCTCCACAACTGACGCGCACGTTGCCGTCGGGAAATCTGACGATCCTGCCGGGTTGCTGGATCGCCTGCACCGATACGCCGACGTGTCGAAAACTTACGTGTGCCACTAGCGGGCGTTCGAACTTCACGCCCTGTTTGCAAAACGCTTTGTCGAACTGCCTACCTATCCGAAAGTGCGCCGTTAACCTACAGGTGTTCAAAGACGTTCGCTGCCGGAAATGGGAGGGCGATGACAGCGACGCAATCCCCTGCCGGACTGGGCCAGGATTGGGTACTGCCGGCAGGGTGCCCGATTGGCGGAGCGCCCGCCCCCGAGCCGAACGTCGGGCACGCGCCCCGGCCCATGACCACAGCGATGCGGCGCGACGCGCGAATTCTGCGGACCTATGGGCCCGAGTTCGTCAAACGGTTTGCAGGCAGCGTCACCGGGCAGGCCCGGTCCAGACTAGTCGGCAGGCGCTACCGAAAGCGTATGCAACACACGGACTTCGACCCGCTTGATCCTGCAACCGCCGCCGATCCTTACCCGCGGTACCGGGAACTTCTGGCAGGCGAGCGGGTGCAGTACAACCCCAAGCGCGACGTGTACATCTTGAGCAGATACGTCGACGTCCGCGAGGCCGCGCGTAACCACGAAATGTTATCCAGCGCCCGTGGGATCACCCTTTCCCGCGGCTGGTTGCCTTTTCTGCCCACGACAGACCCGCCCATCCACACGCGGATGCGCAAGCATCTGACGCCGGGGATGACGCGTGGCGCGTTGGAGTCGTGGCGTCCGATCATTGACGAATTTGCCCGAGAGCTGGTTGGCGGGCTGCCGACCTGGACAACCGTGGACGTCGTATCCGCCGTGGCGGCACCGATGCCGATGCGCACCATCACCAACGTGCTCGGCGTTGCAGGAGCGGACGAGGCCGCTTTCTGCCGCGCATCCAATCAGGCCGCGAGGATCACCGAAATCAACCTGTCAGTTTCGGGGCTGCTTTCGATGATGCAGGGTTTCACCGGATCTCGGCGGTTGTGCTCGCTGTTCACACAACGGCGCGACAACGGGCTACTGGGAGAGCGCACTATCCTCGGGAAGCTTTCCGAGCATGCCGAGCACGGTCGGCTCACCGATGACGAATTGTTTTTCTTCGCTGTGTTGCTGCTCGTCTCGGGCTACGAGACCACCGCGAATTTGCTCAGCACACTGTTTCTCACCTTGGCCGACAATCCGGATCAGCTCAAGTTGATTGCGCGGCAACCAGATCTGATTCCATCGGCGATCGAGGAGCAACTTCGCTTCATGTCTCCAATCCAAAACATTTGCCGCACAGCGCGCGTCGACTATCCCGTCGGCGGCGACATCATCCCGGCGGGTTCATTGGTGATGCTGGCGTGGGGTGCAGCGAATCGTGATCCGCGTCAGTACGACGCTCCGGATGTGTTTCGCGCCGACCGCAACCCGCCCGGGCATCTTGCGTTCGGTGCGGGCATCCACTTGTGTCCCGGGGCCCACTTGGCGCGTATGGAAGGCCAGGCGGTCTTGCGCGAGATCGTCAATAACATCGACAGGATAGAGGTGGTGGAGCCGCCTGTGTGGACGACAAACGCCAGCCTGCGCGGTCTGGCCCGGCTAGGCGTCGCGATTACGCCGCGTGCAACCGTGTAGGCCGGGTCTGCTGCGATGAAAGCCTCGACGTCTCGATTTTCCTGGTTGCAGTCGGCCCCGCTGTGGATCGGCTGCGGGTTTTCGGCCTGGACGCGTCTACTGATCCGTCACCGCTTCGCCGTGCATTGGAGTCGCTGGCACTTCGCGGTTTTCTACACGTTTCTCAGTATCGTCAATTCCTTTCTGGGGTTGTGGCAGAAGATCTTGTTCGGCAGGCGAGTGGCCAATACGGTGATCGCTGATCCGCCAATCTTCATCGTCGGTCACTGGCGGACTGGCACCACCTTGCTGCATGAATTGTTGGTTCTCGACAACCGTCACACTGGTCCCACTGGATACGAATGCATTGCGCCGCACCATTTTCTGTTGACCGAGTGGTTAACGCCGTACATAGGCTTTCTGGTGCCGAAGCATCGGCCCATGGACAACATGGATTTGAGCTTGCAGCATCCGCAGGAAGACGAGTTCGTGTGGTGCATGCTGGGCCAGCCGTCGCCGTACCTGACCATCGCGTTCCCAAACCGGCCGCCTCAGTATGAGCGGTATCGGAATTTGGAGCAGGTCACATCGGGAGAACTAGAAGCATGGAAGCGAACCCTATTCCGGTTCGTTCAGCAGGTCTACTTCCGCCGTCGCAAGACGGTGGTGCTAAAGAATCCGATGCATAGTTGCCGAATCAAGGTGCTGCTGGACATCTTTCCGCAGGCGAGGTTCATACACATCGTCCGGGATCCTTACGTCGTCTATCCATCGACCATTCATCTCTATAAATCGTTTGCGCGAATACACGGCCTGCAGCGGCCGACCTTTGAGGGATTGGACGAACAGGTCGTGTCCACCTATGTCGATCTGTATCGAAAGTTGGACGAAGGACGCCAACTTGTGGATCCGTCACGTTTCCATGAGTTGCATTATGAGGATCTGATCGCCGATCCCGAAGGCGAGCTTCGCAAACTATATGACCACCTGGAATTGGGCGGCTTCGAGCATTACCTGCCGCGGCTACGGCAGTACCTCGCTGACCATGTGGACTATAAAACCAATACCTACGCACAGTCGGCCGAGCAGCGTGCGATCGTCGATGAGCACTGGGGTGAGGTCATGGAGCGCTACGGCTATCGTCACGATCCTTCGGCCGATCCGCCGTTCGGCGTCGACCGTGCCGACGATGTGTCAGCGACGCGCGGACCCAGTCAGAAGTTGACCGCTGGCCGCTTGCAGCAGACAGATGACGATACTCGGGGTGGGATCCGACCCGGTTCGGTCCTGATGGGAATCGATGAGCCAGGTAACCGAGTACGGACTGGCTTCGACGGGTTGACCGGTGTAAGGCGCGAACCCGGAACCGCACGCTTGGTTGGCGACGGTGGCGACGGCCGAGTCGACGGCGACCGGAGCGCGTAGATACACCTCAGCCAAATGCGGTGTCCCGCAATCGGCCAGGGTCACGGTGATGCGGCTCAGATCGGCCGGCGGAAGGTCTACTACGCACTGGCCGACTTGGAGATCAATCCACTTCTGAGTGTGCGTGCCAGGGGCGGCGGGTCGCGGCGAGACCGGGGCGGTGACGGCCGTCGCGGCGGCTGAGGTCGGTGCCGTGGCGGTCGACGTCGTGCCGGTATGGACGGTATTGGTGGCACAGCCCGCCAGCAGTGCTGTTGCGGATAGGCCGCACAACATATGACGGGGTGAGACATTCATGGCCGGGAGTCTAATTCGGGTGAACGTCGGTGGCGGGTGTTAGTGAGTGCCGGGTCGGGTTCCTCCGAGGACATCGAAAGCAGGCCGCGCACGCAACGCGCGGTCAGCAGCCAGTTCGCCGGTTTCTTCATGTCAAGTCCATCGATCAGTTGCTTGAACATGGTCAGCCTGTCGAAGTAGATGCGTTCGCAGACAAGGGTTTCGGTCTCATCGAAGACGAAGTAAGCGGTCATCCGGACGCGGAACCGGCTGCCAGTGGGTGGTACCGCGCCGAGATAGCCGCGATGAGTGCCCATCAGCCAGAACTCGACGATCACCGCATCGGCGCTGTGGCGCAACGCAATAATCTCGTGGTCCTGGTCCGGGAAGGCGGTCCGAGTGTAGTTGTAGTAGCCCCGGACCGCCTGGTTCCCGTCATGAACCGTCATCTGCGGGATGAGTTCATAGCGGGGGTGCGGGAAGGTCGACAACACGGCGTCCCAGTCTTGGCTGACCTCGTCACGGAAATGATCGAGCACAAGCTTTTGCCGGGCGGCTAGCGCGTCAGGCGCGGGAAACGCGGAGGTGGGCATGCTTGGACAATAATCCTCGGAAGGGAGGTCTCTAAGTGCGCATCAGACTGCGGGAACAGCGCCGGCGCGTTACGGAAGCGCTACACGTCATGAAGCCCGCGGCCAGACTGCGGGACCAAGCCAAAGCGCTCGCGGATTACCTAAGTCACGGCGATAGCCTGCTCGACGTTGGCTGCGGGACCGGCCATCTCTCGGCGTATCTACAGCAAATGTATGGGGTGGACCCAAGCGGGGTGGACGTCAAAGATTTTCGTCAAGCCCCGATCCCATTCCGCCAGTTTGACGGCACCACAATCCCCTTCCCGGACAAGGCGTTTGATCACGTCGTGGTCAGCGAAGTGCTCCATCACAGCCATGACCCCATGGCGTTGATCAAGCAGTGCCACCGGATCGCGCGCCGTAGCATCATCGTCTTCGAGGACGTGCCGGAGGGGCCTCTCGGCAAGTTGGTGCTCTTTGCGCATGTGCAGTTGTTCGCGCGGTACTACCGCTACCCCTTCCGGCCCGCACACCTCGGCGCCTACCGGTCTGCGCTGGAGTGGCTGGGCGACAAGGCGATCTGCTTAGCGCGACTCCCGCAGCCCCCCGAGTGGTTGACCATGTACCCCCGAGTCTTGCTCGTGTTCACGCTTGCTGCGTAGCTACCGTTAGAACCGCTGTAGCGAGAACTCGTAGGTGTCACAACCCCTTGTTGGCGGATGTGAGCGATTCGGCTGACATGACTTCGCTGGCGGCGCGTTCGCCGGAACGGATGGCGCCATCGATCCACCCGCACATTTGCACCGAGCTTTCGGTGCCGGCCCAGTGAATACGGCCACACGGTCTGCGCAGCGCATGGCCGAATTCGGTGAGCACACCCGGCGGTGCGTGGCTGAGCATGCCGCCGCCGGAGTAACGCTCGCGGCTCCAGTTCTGCTCGACGTAGTCCTCGGGCTTGCCGGCCCTGGGGCCGAACCGTTCCACCAGGGCGTTAAGGACCGCCCGACGGCGCCCGTCCTCGTCGAGGCGCTCATATTGTCGTGCGATCGGGCCCTCGATGACCACGCACAGGATGCCCGGGGTGCCGGTGTCGGTGCAGGCGTCGATGGTGACCGTTGCCAGCGATCCGGGCGCGGCGCTTTGGCCGCACAAACCGTCGGCTCGCCAGAACGGCTCGTCGTAGACGATCGAGACCTTGACGATCGCGCCGCCGGGCATCCGCTGGTGCAGGAACGACCGATCGGTGGGAAGCATTGGCTCATAGATGATTTGGCTGGCGATCGCCAACGGAACCGCGACGATGACACGCCCGGCCCGAACGCTGTCGCGATCGGACCGGACGGTTACGCCGTCGGGATCCTGGGTGATCGACCGGACCGGCTGCGACAGCTGGATCACGTCGCCCAGCTCGTCGGCGATTGGCCGGTAGATCGCACCCATTCCGCCGATCACCCGGGCGTCTTGAGATGCGCCCTTGCCGCCGAGCACGAAGCTGGGCCCACCGGCCGACCCCATCTGGTAGAGCATGAAGAGCATTGACACCTCGGAAGCCGCCGACGTGTAGCAGCCGGAGATCGCCGTATCGAGCAGGTCGTGTGCCACCTTGGACTTGATGTTGCGTTCCAGCCATTGGGCCAAAGTCATCCGATCCCACTTCTGCGCCTTCTTGGCTTCCCATGGCGCCTCCAGGGGGATCGACTTGCACATCTGCCCAAGTTCGAGGAAACCCGCGCCCAGGTTCAGCGACGCCCACGGGCTCATGGTCCATGGGATCGTGCCCTCGTAGCGGTATTGCTTGCCGTCGACCACCATCATGGCTTCGCCGTCGTGGTACTGCTTGAAGCTCTTCACGCCGAATTCGTCCATCAGCGCATAGATCCGGTCCTGCGTCGGCCCGATCCAGGCGCCACCCTTGTCGATCCACGACCCGTCGTCGCGCTCCACGGTGAAGGTCCTGCCGCCAACCCGGTCCCGTGCCTCCAGCAACCGCACCGAATGGCCGGCCTGCTTGAGCCGAAGTGCCGCAGTCAGGCCGGCGAAACCGGCACCTACCACGCATACGTCGACATCGTTCATCATGAAAGGCCTACTAGCAAACGGGGGACCAGTCAACGCCGAGCAGACGCAGAATCGCACGAAACGCTCGGCGTTCGTGCGATTCTGCGTCTGCTCGGCACACTAAGTCCACGCCACGGGCAGCCGCTTGATGCCATGAATGAACTGCGACAGCAGTCGCGCCGGCTCCTCGGTCGCGACGATGTCGGGCATTTCGCGGCGCAACTCGTCGAACACGACCCTGATCTCACGACGAGCCAGGTTCGCGCCCAGGCAGAAATGGGCGCCCCCGCCACCGAACCCCACGTGCGGATTGGGGTCGCGCGTGACGTCAAACGTCCACGGATCGGGGAACTTTGACTCATCCCGGTTGGCCGAGCAATACCACAGCGAGACCTTGTCTCCGGCGGACATCTTGGTGCCGCGCAGCTCAACATCTTGGGTCAGGGTGCGGCGCATGTAGACCACCGGCGACGCCCACCGCACGATTTCCTCGACCGCGGTGGGTGACACGCGGTCGAAGTCCGACCACCACTTCTCCCGCTCCTCGGGATAGCGGGACAGCGCCAGCACGCCGTGGCTGATCGCATTACGCGTCGTCTCGTTGCCGGCCACCACCAAAAGAATGAAAAACGTTGCGATTTCCGACGATGTCAGCCGCTCGCCGTCAACCTCGGCTTCCACCAGGCTCGTGGTCAGATCGTCGTGATGGTTAACGCGACGGTCGTCGGCCAGCGCGGTGGCGTAGGCGCCGATATCCATCGAAACCTGAATGAACTCATCGAAATCGGTCGCCAGATCCGGGTCGCCGAACCCGAGAATCACGTTGGTCCAATGGAATACCCGCTGGTGGTCTTCCTCGGGAACACCCATCATGTCGCAGATGATCTGCAACGGCAGCGGCCCGGCGAGTTCGCTGACCAGGTCGGCTTGCCCGTCGGGATGATTGGCGATCATCGATGCCACCAACCGGTGGGCCCGCTCGCGCACCGACGCCTCGATGCGGGCGACGACCTTCGGAGTGAACGCCCTGCTGACAATCGAGCGCAGCCGCTGGTGTCGCGGGTCGTCGAGCACGATCATTGAGCCGAAATACTCGGCCAACTCCGGTGTTTGGTCGTTGATCGTGATGTTGGGGCTGGAGCTGAAAATCTCGGGATGACGGCTGGCGTAGAAGATGTCGTCGAGCTTGGTCAGCGCCCAATGCCCGTTGCCGGCGGTGAACCCGGGCAGTTCGAGGGTGGGCCAGAACGAAACCGGCGCGTCTCGGCGCAAAGTGGCGAAGGCGCCGTCGCGGATGTCGTCGTCGAATCCCCAGAATTTCAGGGAGTCGAGACGGACATCGGCAAGTGGAACCTCGGGCGGTGCTACTCCGTTGACCCGAGTCGAAATTCCACTCTTGAGGGCCATCGGATCCTCCTCTGGGCCGTTATCAGTGCGAGCAGGCGGCTCGTCCGGGTAGCCCGGTCGACGTCTGCTGGTTCACCACATTGCCGTCGAGCAGGATCCTGCAGGATATGGTGCCCGGTCCCTGGGCGCTGAGCACGAACACTTGAGCACCGAATGAGCTGAACTCCGTTTTCCATGGCAGGGGCACGTTGACGGCATGCTGCTGACCTTCGACGGTTTGGTACGAGATGTATTCGGCGAGGCCGCTGCCGCTCACTTCGTAGCGGACTTGGGGCATTGGGTCGGCGTTTGCCACACCACACGTGGCCGCCAAGCCGATACCGACAGCAAACAGGATCGAGGGTCCGCCGAGATGCTTCATGGTTGTCCATGTTGTCACCGCGCACGGCGGCACACCAGGGGCTTCGCGTCCTTTGGCCACGAGCCACGCTTAGGGTGAAGTGCGGGATCAGGGTGCAGCAGGAGGTGGCTGGTTTGGACAAGATAAAGCGAGTGGTGGTCTGGGGCACCGGATTCGTGGGCAAGATGGTGATCGCCGAGATCGTCAAGCATCCGCTGTTCGAGCTGGTGGGCGTCGGCGTCAGCAATCCCGACAAGGTTGGCTGCGACGTCGGCGAAATCTGCGGGCTGGCCGAACCCGTCGGCATCACCGCTACCGACGACGTCGACGCACTGATCGCGCTCAAACCCGACGCGCTGGTGCACTACGGTCCGACGGCAATGCACGCCAAGGACAACATCCTGCTGATAACGCGGTTCCTGCGGGCCGGGATCGACGTCTGCTCGACTGCAATGACGCCCTGGATCTGGCCGACCATGCACCTGAACCCGCCGAACTGGATCACGCCGATCACCGAAGCCTGTGAACTTGGCGAGTCGTCCTGCTTTACCACCGGTATCGACCCGGGATTCGCCAACGACCTGTTTCCGATGACCCTGATGGGCCTGTGTTCCGAGGTGCGCAAAGTCCGGGCGTCCGAGCTGCTGGACTATACGAACTACGAGG
Source organism: Mycobacterium simulans (assembly GCF_900232995.1). Classification (GTDB taxonomy): domain Bacteria; phylum Actinomycetota; class Actinomycetes; order Mycobacteriales; family Mycobacteriaceae; genus Mycobacterium; species Mycobacterium simulans. The sequence continues at coordinate 457,797 of NZ_OCVX01000004.1, read as the reverse complement.
GCGACTACGAACACGAGATGGGCATCGGTCAGAAACCCGAGTTCACGCCGATGCTGGAGAACCGAGACGTGTTGATCTTCGCGTGGGGCGCCACCGTGCCGATGATCGCCCACGCCGCCGGCATCATGCTCGACGAAATCACCACGACCTGGGAAAAATGGGTGACTCCCACCGAGCGCAAATCGGCCAAAGGCGTAATCAAACCCGGCCACGTCGCCGCCGTCCGGTTCACCATCAACGGCGTCTACCGGGGCGAAACCCGCATCCAACTCGAGCACGTCAACCGCATCGGGCTCGACGCCGCCCCCGACTGGCCGACGGGCCATGACAATGACGTCTACCGGGTGGACATCGAGGGGACCCCGAGCATCTTTCAGGAAACCGCGTTCCGATTCACCGACGGCTCGGGCCGGGATGCGGCCGCCGCCGGCTGCCTGGCCACCGGAATGCGAGCGCTTAACGCCGTACCGGCGGTCAATGAGCTGTCCCCTGGCTGGGTCACGGCGCTCGACCTCCCGCTGATCCCCGGAGCCGGCGTCATCCGTTGACCAGCGCGCGTCGTGTCGTCATACAGCTCGCGCATAGCCGGCGCAAAGATTGGCTATATGTAATACCGAGAAAATTCGGGTAGGCGGGATGGCCGGGACATGCCGCTGAACACGGGGATTGGACCACATGGCAGAAGCACCACGGTCCGCACTGGGTCTGTCGATCGGTGCCACCAACCTCGCGGCGGTCACCGCGGATCACGCGCTCACCCGCAAGCCGGTGCTGACGTTGTACCGACAGCGCCCGTCCGAGGTGGGCGTCCCACCGGAAAATCCCAGACTCTACGAGCCCGGCCTGGTGATCACCGACTTCGTCGATCGGGTGGGGGACCCGGTCGAAATCGTGGCTGCCGACGGCTCGATGCACCGCAGCGAGGCCCTGGTCGCCGACGGGCTGCGGGCGCTCGGCTATGCGGCCACCGGCGGCCGCCCACTACCCGACAGTGTGGCGGTGACCTATCCCGCCCACTGGGGACCCGCGGCGGTGGACGCGCTGAGCGGCGCTTTGAGCCGGGTTTCGGAGTGGTCGCGTGGGGCGCAACCACCGTCGCTGATCCCTGACGCCGCGGCAACGCTTTTTGCCGCGCGGGCCAACCCCGGCCTCCCGGCCCGCGGGATGGTCGCCGTGTGCGATTTCGGTGGTAGCGGGAGCAGCATCACCGTGGTCGACGCCGACGGCGACTATCAGCCGGTGGCGGCGACCGTTCGCTATCACGACTTCTCCGGCGACCTGATCGATCAGGCGCTGTTGACCTACGTCATGTCCGAAATTCCGAGCACCGGCCCGTTCGACCCGGCGGGCACTTTTGCGATCGGCTCGCTGGCGCGGCTGCGGTCGGAATGCAGGAATGCCAAGCAGCAGCTCTCGTCCAGCACGGTCACTACGCTGGGCGACGACGTGCCGGGAATGCGCGGGGAAGTCCGGCTCACCAGAAACGAGCTCGAGGACACGATCCGCGGTTCGCTGGACGGGTTTGTCGGGGCTCTGGATCAGACGTTGGGGCGCAGCGGAATCCGCGCGGCCAAGCTGGTTGCAATCATCTCGGTGGGCGGCGTAGCCAACATCCCGGCGATCACCACCACCCTGTCGGGACGCTTTGGCGTCCCGGTGGTTACAACCCCGCGTCCGCAACTGACCGCCGCGATCGGCGCCGCACTACGGGCCGCGGGCGGTCCAGCCGATACCGGTGCGACGGTGTTGACGCCGACGGCATCTGCGTCTGGGGCGACGGCTACCGCCCCGGCTGTTTTGGCGCCGGCTCCGGCTGTTTCGCCGCCGGTACCGGCGGCGAATGGGATGGGCGATGCGCCGGTATCGGTTCTGCAGCCCGCGTTGGCCTGGTCGGAGGCCGACGATGACTCCCGCGCCATGCCCGCGGGCACCGGCGAATACCCGGGTTCTTCGCGGGGCTCCGGGTTCACGGCCGCACGCCCGCAATTGAGCTTCGACCGCGATGCCCGCGCGGAGCCTGAGCCCAAACCCAAGATCATTCCCTGGTATCGCCTGCCCGCGGTGATCATCATCAGTGCCGTCGTCGCGGTGCTGCTCGTGGGTACCGCGGTCGCGATCGGGTTGAACTCGTCCGACAACAAGCCGGCGCCCTCCACGGGCGTGACCACCGTTCCCACTTCCTCGGCGCCGCCCGCTGCCCCACCGTCGACCGACGCCGGAACCACGGGGCCCACGCCCGAGAACACTCAACCAGCGCCGCCGACCCAGCAAGCACCTCCGCCGCCACCGGCGCAGACCACGGAAACTCCGCCACCGTCGACGACGGAGACCCCGCCAGCCACCACAACTCCGCCGCCCGTCACCACCACACCGCCGGCATCGCCGACCGCTACCACCGGGGCCCCGGCGACCACCCAGCCGCCGGCGACCACGCAATCACCGGCGCCGCAGGCACCCGCTCCGCCGAATCCGCCGCCGATTCCGCCGGTCCCACCGATTCCGGACATACCGCAGATCCCGGGAATCTCACGCGGCGGCTAGTCCGGGTAGCTGACGCCGGTGAGCCGCTCGGAAATCTCCCAAAGACGTTGGCTCTCAGCCTCATTGCGGGCACGAGCGGGAACTTTGGCGTCAGTCACGCCGCCGCCCGCGGCCTCATAGACCCCGCGGGGTCCATAGAATGCACCGCCCTCGGCTTGGGGCGTCGCGGCTGCATACAGCGCCGGCAGGATCCCCTCGTCGATCTCTTGCCATAGGAACGGACTGAACCGCCATGACATCTTGTACAACCGCTCCATCAGAGCCGGCTTTTGCCGGCCATGCGACGGGCCGCTGATCTGGAGGTTGGTCTTGGTCAATCCCGGGTGCGCGGCATTAGACACGATGCCCCATCCCGCCTTGCGGCTGCGGCGGTCCAGCTCGCGGGCGAACATCAAGACCGCCAGCTTCGACTGGCCATAGGCCGTCATCGCGGCGTACGACTTCTCAAACTGCAGATCATTGAAATGGATGCGACCGCGGCGGGCCGCCAGGCTGCTCAGGGATACCACACGCGCGCCCTTGACCGCGCGCAACAGCGGCAGCACGTGCGCGGTCAGCGCGAAGTGTCCGAGATGGTTACTGCCGAACTGCAATTCGAAGCCGTCGGATGTGGTGTCGCGGTCGGGTGGCGTCATGACACCGGCGTTGTTGATCAGGATGTCGATCGGGCGGCCCTCGGCATTGAGTTGTTCGCCCAAGGCGGCGACGGAAGCCAGTGACGACAGGTCGAGTGTTTTAACGGTCAGCTTGGCGTCGGGAACCGTGCTGCGGATTTCCTCGATCGCCGCTTCACCCTTGGCGCGATTGCGGATCGCCATCACCACGTCGGCGCCGGCCGCCGACAGCCGCCGGGCCAGCCCGAACCCGAGACCGCTATTGGCTCCGGTGACAATCGCCAGCTTCCCGGAAAGATTGGGCACCGTGACGACGAGATCGTTGGCCATGCGTATCACTCCCTTTTCCGGTTGCTTGGTATCCGGTGGGTCCCAGTGTCCTCTTTCCCTCGTCTTCCGCGAAGTTGAGCGGCATTCTGATCTGCATGACCCCGAGCGTGGGACGGCGCATCCCTGGCTGGGCCGCGGCCTTGGCCGCTGGCGCGCTACCGGGGCTCGCTTTTCCCGCGCCGTCGTGGTGGTGGCTGGCGTGGTTCGGCGTGGTCCCGCTGCTCTTGGTGGTGCGGGCCGCGCCGACGTCCGGGCAGGGCGCCGTACGTGCGTGGTGGGGTGTTGCCGCGTTCGTGCTGACCACCCAGTACTGGCTGGTGACCAGCGTTGGCCCGGTGGCGGCGGTGTTGGCGATTGGACTGGGCGCGTTGTGGCTGCCGTGGGGGTGGCTCGCGCACCGGCTGTTGTCGGCGCCGGTCAGTACCGGGCGCACCTGTGCCGCCGTGATGGTGTTGCCTAGCGCGTGGGTGGCGGCCGAAGCAGTGCGGTCGTGGCACCCGTTGGGCGGTCCGTGGGCATCGTTGGGTGCGTCCCAATGGAACCAGCCTGTGACGCTGGCATCGGCCGCATTGGGCGGGGTGTGGCTGACGAGTTTTCTTGTGGCCGCGGCAAATACCGCGATCGTCGGCGTGATCCTGCACCGGGACGTGGTCGGTCGATGTGTCGCGCTGGGCTCCATGTTGGCATGCGCGGGACTCGGCCCGGCCTGGTATCTGCTGGGCCACACGCCAACCGGCGGCGCGACCGTGCGCGTGGCGTTGGTACAGACCGGCGACATCGCCGACTCGACGGTCCGGCAGGCGGCCAGCGAGGCACTCACCGCAACGCTCGCGGGCCAGCGGCCGGACTTGGTGGTCTGGGGAGAAAGCAGCGTCGGGCAAGATCTTGCCAGTCGCCCGGAGGTGTTGGCCCGCCTCACTGCGCTGTCTCGGCGGGTAGGCGCGGACCTGCTGGTCAATGTCGACGCGCGCGCACCCAACGGGGGCATCTACAAGACGGCGGTGCTCGTCGGCGACCACGGATCATTGGGCAGCTATCGGAAAACCCGGCTGGTGCCGTTTGGCGAATACGTGCCTCTCCGGCCGCTTTTGGGCCGGATCACCCGCGATACCAAAGCCGCCGCCGAGGACCGGCAGCGAGGGAGCGGGCCGGGGGTGCTGCGCGTGGACTCCCTGGATATCGGACCGCTGATCAGCTATGAGGCAACCTTTTCCGATCTCGCCCGCGGCGCGGCGCAGCTGGGCGCCGGGCTGCTGGTGTATCAGAGTTCCACGTCGACATTTCAAGGAAGTTGGGCGCAGCCGCAATTAGCTAGCCAGCCCGCAGTCCGCGCCGTCGAAGTGGGCCGCCCGGCGGTGCATGTCGGATTGTCCGGCGACAGTTCGGCCTTCGACGCTCGGGGCCGCCGGCTGGCGTGGTGCTCATCGGAATTCCGGGGGGTCATTATGGTCAGCGTTCCGTTGGGCTCGACTACCACTCCTTACCAGCGACTCGGAGACTGGGTGCCGGTGTTGGTGTTTGTGGTTGTCGGTGGTGCTGGTGCGTATACGGTGTTTCGTCGTCAACGAATTGCCCGCGTGAAACACTGCGTGAATGAGTAGCGCACGGCTCGCCAAGATTTCGCTGGCCGCCGCCATTGCGATGCTGGTGATCTCGGTGGCCGGCTTCATCACGGTACTGGTGCTCAACGCATTTTTTCTGGACAAGTACAACGCCTACGGCGAAGTACCCATCCCGGGATCGGGCAGCCTGCATTTGCCGGCCGGCGAAGTCACCGTCAGCCTGCACACGGTGGTCATTAGCGGTCCTAGTGGCAGCGGGCTGCCGGTGCCACCGCTTGGGGTCACGATCATCCCCCCGGACGGCGTCGCGCAACCGGTAGTGAGGGAAAGCATCGGTAGTACAACGACCGTCAACAACGATGCGCATGTGCGAGTGTGGCTGGTCCAGATTCCCGCCGAGGGTACCTACAACATCACGACGGACGGCCAGGTCAACGGGTACATCAACCCGCGATTGGCCTTCGGCCACAAGAGTTCATATGGCTACCTGGTGTGGGTGTTCGTCGGCTTGTTCGCTGTCGGTCTGGTCGACCTGGCGTTGTCGATCAGGTGGATGACTCGCCCCAGGCGGCAGGCGGCGTCGGCGATACTGACCACGCCTGTAGCGAACACTTTCGCTGGGGCTTACGAACCCACCGACGACGGCGTCAGGCTGGAGCGACTCAAAACGCTTGCGGCGCTGCGAGATTCCGGAGCGTTGACAGAGGAGGAGTTTCAGGCCGAAAAGCGGCGGATCCTCGGCTAGCTTGTTGTGGCGAGCGTGCGTGTCTGTTCGCCGACACGCCGGTACGGCTGACAATCTGCGCACGCTCGCGGGCGGACTTAATGGCCGCGGGCCACCCATTCTTCGTAATGGACGATCTCGTCGCCGACGATCGTGCTGTCACCGTGCCCGGTATGCACGACGGTGTCGCCGGGCAACTTGCCGAGCCGACCGGATATTGACTGCAGGATCGTCGGGAAGTCGGAGTAGGAGCGGCCGGTTGCGCCGGGCCCGCCGGAGAACAGGGTGTCGCCACTGAACACGGTGCCAAGTTCTGGGGCATACCAGCACACCGATCCGGGGGAGTGGCCCGGCGTGTGCAGCGCCTGCAACTCCGTTCCCGCCACGCGCAACCTGTCTCCGTCGTTGACAGTGCGAAAGTCCTTGTTCGGGTGAGTCATTCGCCACAACACGTCATCGCCGGGATGCAGCAGCACCGGTGCGTCGAGGGCCGCACCGAGTTCGGGAGCCACAGTCACGTGGTCGTTGTGGCCGTGCGTGCACACGACGCCGACCACGTTGCGGCCCCTGACGGCATTGATGATCGGGGCCGCGTCGTGGGCGGCGTCGAAGACCACCACCTCGGAGTCGTCGCCGACCAGCCAGATGTTGTTGTCGACTTCCCAGCTGCCGCCGTCGAGTTCGAATGTGCCGTGCGTGACGACCCGTTCGATCGAGGCCACTACAAGACCACCACCGACCGCAGCACATTGCCCCCATGCATCTGGTGAAACGCATCCTCGACGTCGCCCAGCCCGATGCGCGCGGAGACGAACTTGTCCAGCGGAAGGCGGCCCTGCAGGTACAGGTCGATCAGGGTGGGGAAGTCGCGTTCGGGCAGGCAGTCGCCATACCAGGACGACTTCAGCGCGCCGCCGTGGGAGAAGAAGTCCACCAGCGGCATGTCGAGGCGCATGTCGGGCGTCGGAACTCCTACTAGCACAACGGTTCCGGCGAGGTCGCGTGCGTAGAAGGCCTGCTTCCACGTCTCCGGCCGGCCGACGGCGTCGATCACCACGTTGGCACCAAAGCCGTCGGTGAGGTCCTGGATGGTCTTGACGACATCGAGTTCGCGGGCGTTGACGGTGTGGGTGGCACCGAATTTGCGGGCCAAGTCCAATTTCGTGTTTTCGGTGTCGACGGCGATGATCCGTTTGGCACCCACCAGCGCGGCCCCCGCGATCGCCGCATCGCCCACGCCGCCGCAGCCGATCACCGCGACCGTGTCGTCCCGGGTAACGGCACCGGTGTTGATCGCTGCGCCTATACCGGCCATCAGTCCGCAGCCCAGCAGGCCGGCGACGGCGGGATCGGCAGCCGGGTCGACCTTGGTGCATTGGCCGGAGTGCACCAGCGTCTTGTCGGCAAACGCGCCGATGCCCAGTGCCGGGGTGAGTTCGGTGCCGTCGGTCAGTGTCATCTTCTGCTCGGCGTTGAAGGTGTCGAAGCAGTACTGCGGCCGGCCGCGTTTGCAGGCCCGGCACTGGCCGCACACCGCTCGCCAGTTCAGGATCACGAAGTCGCCCGGCTCCACCGTCGTCACCCCGGGCCCGACCACTTCAACAGTGCCCGCGGCCTCGTGGCCGAGCAGGAAGGGGTACTCGTCGTTGATGCCGCCCTCGCGGTAGGTCAGATCGGTGTGGCACACGCCGCATGCGGCGATGTCGACGACGGCCTCGCCGGGTCCGGGTTCGGGAACGACGATGTCCACCAGCTCAACGGGTTCACCAGTTTTACGTGAAATCACGCCGCGCACTGTCTGACTCATGGGTCCAACCTACTGTTTGGCGTCGAGCCTTCGTCGGCGGCGCCGATCCTGCGCTGAGAGTGCCCATCCGGATGAAAGGGTGGCAGTGAACGCAGGCTCGACGGATAGAGTCCAAGCGTGACGGCAACCGAGACCACTGAAGAATTCAGCGAACGGATGGTTGCGGCCATCGACAGCGCCAGCCTGGCGATTCTGGTGAGCGTGGGACATCAGACCGGGCTGCTGGACACGATGGCTGGGCTGCCACCTTCCACCAGCGGCCGGATCGCCGAGGCCGCGGGGCTCAACGAGCGGTATGTCCGGGAGTGGTTGGGCGGCATGACCACCGGGCAGATCGTCGACTACGACGCCGATACCGCCACCTACTCGCTGCCTGACCACCGAGCGGCCGTGCTGACCCGCGCGGCCGGGCCGGACAATCTCGCCGTGGTGGCCCAGTTTCTCCCGTTGCTCGGCAATGTCGAACAGAAAATCATCGACTGTTTCCGAACGGGCGGCGGGCTGCACTACAGCGAATATCCCCGCTTCCACAAGCTGATGGCCGAGCAAAGCGGCGCGGTCTTCGACGCCTCGCTCGTCGACGTCGTGTTGCCGTTGGTCGACGGACTCCCGGGGCGCCTACGTAGCGGCGCGGACGTCGCCGATTTCGGCTGCGGCAGCGGCCATGCGATCAACGTGCTGGCGCGGGCGTTTCCGGCGAGCCGGTTTACCGGGATCGACTTCTCCGACGAGGCGATCGCTGCGGGCATTGCGGAGGCGAATCGCCTCGGCCTGACCAACGCCAGCTTCGAAAGTCACAATCTGGCTCAACTAGACAAGGCCGCGGCGTACGACGTCATCACCGTGTTCGACGCCATCCACGATCAAGCGCAACCGGCGCAGGTGCTGGCAAACATCTACCGCGCACTTCGGCCCGGTGGTGTCCTGCTGATGGCCGACATCAAGGCGTCGAGCCGACTCGAGGAAAACATCGGGGTCCCGATGAGCACCTACCTCTACACGACCTCGTTGATGCATTGCATGACGGTGTCGCTGGCGCTGGGCGGGGCCGGACTCGGTACGGCGTGGGGATGGCAGCTGGCCACCTCGATGCTCGCCGCTGCCGGGTTTGCCGACGTGCGGGTAGCAGAGATCGAGTCTGACCCGATCAACAACTACTACATCGCCACCAAATAGTGCCCGCTTCGAGCGCCTTAGCCGCGCTGGACCCCCTCGCCGATTGGCCGGTGGCCAATGCCGCCGCCGCGGTGGTCGGACCCGCCGGAGTGCTCGCCACCCATGGCGACACCGCGCGGGTGTTTGTCTTGGCGTCGGTGACCAAGCCCCTGGTGGCCCGCGCCGCGCAGATCGCCGTCGAGGAGGGGGTCGTCGACCTCGACACCCCGGCCGGCCCGCCCGGCTCCACGGTTCGCCACCTGCTGGCACATACCTCGGGTCTGGCGATGCACTCCAATCAGACGCTGGCTCGGCCCGGCACCCGACGGATGTATTCCAATTTTGGTTTTGCAGTGCTGGCCGAAAGCGTGCAGCGGGAGTCGGGAATCGAGTTCGGCCGGTATTTCGCCGAGGCGGTGTGCGAGCCACTGGGCATGGCAACAACCCAGCTCGATGGCGGTGCCGCAGCCGCCGGGTTCGGGGCCACCTCGACGATTGCCGACTTAGCGGCGTTTGCGGGTGACCTGCTGCGTCCGTCGACGGTCTCGGCGCAGATGCACGCCGAAGCCACCGCGGTGCAGTTTCCGGGTCTGGATGGTGTGTTGCCCGGCTACGGCGTCCAGCGGCCCAACGACTGGGGGCTGGGCTTTGAGATCAGGGATTCGAAGTCGCCGCACTGGACGGGCGCGCGCAACTCGGCGCGGACGTACGGCCATTTCGGCCAATCGGGCGGCTTTATCTGGGCAGATCCTGAGGCCGACCTGGCGCTGGTGGTGCTCACGGACCGCGATTTTGGAGACTGGGCGCTCGATCTTTGGCCGGCGCTCAGCGACCGCGTGCTGGCCGACTGATATTTGAGAAACTGCACACTAGCGCAACAGGGGCCTCACAAGGCACAATAGACACGCAAGACACACAAATATCAGCAAGCATCCTGCTTTGTCGGGTTCACCAGGTCGTTGGGGAAGACGTCCCTCGTGGAACCGAAGGAGCAACAGATGCGTGCGTCGAATCAATTCGCCGACGTGACGGCCGGTGTGGTGTACGTCCATGCCTCGCCCGCGGCGGTGTGTCCGCATGTCGAGTGGGCGTTGTCGTCGACCCTGCAGGCCAAGGCGAACCTGGTCTGGACGCCGCAGCCGGCCATGCCCGGCCAGTTGCGCGCGGTCACCAACTGGGTCGGACCGGTGGGCACCGGGGCGCGACTGGCCAACGCGTTGCGCTCCTGGTCGGTGCTGCGGTTCGAAGTCACCGAGGATCCCAGCCCCGGAGTCGACGGCCAGCGATTTAGCCACACCCCGCAACTCGGACTGTGGAGCGGTGCGATGAGCGCCAACGGCGACATCATGGTGGGGGAGATGCGGCTGCGGGCGATGATGGCGCAGGGCGCCGACACGTTGGCCGCCGAACTGGATTCGGTGCTGGGAACGGCGTGGGACGAGGCGCTCGAGGTGTACCGCGACGGCGGCGATGCCGGTGAAGTGACCTGGCTCAGCCGGGGCGTGGGCTAGTGGTGATCGCAAGCGCGGCAGTGGCGATCGCAAGCGCGGCAGTGGCGATCGCAAGCGCGGCAGTGGCGATCGCAAGCGCGGCGTAGCCGGGCGCAGCGGGTCGACACCACGGGACGCCGGGCGCAGCGGGTCGACACCACAGGACGTAGGGCGCAGCGGGGCACCACCATTGGCTAGTTAACCGGCACTGAGACCGGCTTTGCCGACACCGGCATATCGACGTTGCCCGTGCACGCGCCGCTCGCAATATCGGTATGGAAGACGCCGGTGAGGATTCCGTGATCGCCTGGCGTGTAGACCGTTATCGATTTCGCCGGGTCGTATTCGATGGTGCCGTCGGGTAGTAGGCAGTCCCAGTTCCAGCTCATCTCACGTATCCACTGAGACCCATTCCAGGTGAATTCGATTGTCCGCGGCATGGATTCATTCTTGCGCGGGGGAGGGTCATTCACTGTGGCGACACAGCTGCTCGCTGAGCAGCTCGAGCTGATGGAGACGCTGGTCCGGTGGGCATATTCTGGCTGACTGGCCGCCATGCTGGTGCCTGTCTTCGCGTTGGCGGACAGCGTCAGAATGTACTGCCCGTTTCACGACGCAACCTCACCGGCGAACGCTGCAGGAGCTAGCAAGCCTCCCAGCGACGCAGCCGCCAAGGCGACGAGCGCGGTCTTGCGAAGTCCGGACATTCATCCTCCCTCGCGAGCGCGTCTGCCAAGATGTCGCGTTCAGCGATCGGGTTGTTACACATTCGGCCTGCACCGGCCGCCCGCTAGCCCGACAACGTGGTGAAGAGAACCCGCGTGGTGCCGGAAAACCCCCGCGCGGGGTCGGTTGTTGTCGAATTGCGGCCTTGCGCCAATGCGAGGGGCGCTGTCTCGCCAGCGGCGGTATCAGACCAGCTGGCCGAGGCGGTTAACCGAGCATTAGCGAATCAAAGCCATGCTGGCACAAGCAAATTTGATGATTAGCGGTCAATGCACCCGGCCCGCACGGCGTAGCTGTGCTTGGTAATGGTGCGCGACGCGACGACACGGTGAACGACTTGCCTGCAGCCGCTTCAACCGTTAGCGCCAGGTACGCCGGAACTACCGGACAGCGACCCGCCGGCCCCGCCGGCCCCGTCGGCTCCATCAGACCCAGGGTTACTTCCGGACCCACCGGACCCACCGGACCCACCGTTACCACCATTGCCGATCAGCTTGGCGTCGCCGCCATTCCCTCCGGTGCCGCCGTCGCCGCTTGCGCCGGCGGATGCAACACCGCCCTTGCCGAAGCCGCCCTTGCCGCCAGCGCCGCCGGCCCCGGCATTCCCGCCGCTGCCGCCGTTGCCGTACAGCGACCCACCGGGAGCCCCCGCTCCGCCGTCGCCGCCGCGGCCGCCGGGCCCGCCGGGGCCGCCGCGGCCGTCGTCGTCACCACCGGGAGGGTTTGCGCCTCGGCCGCCTATGCCGCCGTCGCCGCCGGTGGCGGCGTGGCCCCCAGACCCGCCCGTGCCGGACAGCCATCCCGAATTGCCTCCGGCGCCGCCGTCACCGCCCTGGCCGCCGGCGCCGCCGAAACCGCCACGGCCGTTCCTGCCGAAGCCCTCGCCGCCTGCGCCGCCATCACCGCCGGTACCGGCGTTGCCGCCTGAACCGCCCGTGCCGGACAGCCATCCGGCATTGCCGCCGGCGCCGCCGTTGCCGCCAATCCCACCATCACCGCCGGTATTTACGCCGCTGTCGCCCCCCCCCCCCCCCCCCCCCCCCCCCCCCCCCCCCCACCCCCCCCCCCCCCCCCCCCCCCCCCCCCCCCCCCCCCCCCCCCCCCGCGCGCCCCCCCGCCCCCCCCCTCCCCCCCCTCCCCCCCCCCCCCCCCGGCCCCCCCGCCGCCGCCGCCCCCCCCCCGTTGGGCCCCCCCCCCGCCGGCCCCGCCGTTGCCATACAGCAGACCGCCCGCTCCGCCGGGCTGGCCCACGCCGTTGATAGTTCCCCCTGCGGCGCCGTCGCCAATCAGCGGGCGCCCCAGCAGCACGGTGGTGGGCGCGTTTATTACATTGAGAACGTTCTGCTGCAGCGTTTCCAGGGCGGAGGCATTGGCGGACTCGGCGCTAGCGTAGGCACCCGCGCCGCCGGTCAGGGCCTGAACGAACTGCCGATGAAACGTCGCCGCTTGGACGCTGAGCTGCTGATACTGGTGAGCGTGCGTCTCGAACAACTCCGCGATGGCGGCCGACACCTCGTCGCCGGCCGCGGGCAATAGCTCGGTCGTCGAGGCTGCCGCCGCCACGCTGGCTGCGCTGATCGTCGAATCAATGGTGCCCAGCCGTGTTGCCACCGCCATCACAAACTCCGGTGCCACGCTTACAAATGACATGTCGCGCCTCCAACAACCTGCTGTCCTGCTAACGATCCGGCCCGCGTCGTGCCGGCGCACCGTCACAGTGCACAACATTGCCAACGCAGCTTTGCGAATTGCACAGTCGTGCGTATAGCGCGTTGCTAGCAGGGACGCAGCACCTGCAGCGCGGCCGAGGCCGCGGAGATCTCGGCGAACAGCACGTCATGTTTGCTGGTGCCACCTGACCAGTGCGGCAGTGCGGTCGGTCTGCACCTATGTCAGCCATGCGGGCCGGCCGCGCCGGAGGTGCCGTACAGCGTGCCGCCGGACTCACCGGACCCGCCAGCCACCGGATCCATTGGTAACACCGGAGCCGCCGGCTCCTCCGGCCCCTGGCCACGCAGGCTTGGGTCCGCCGACTACCGGTTGGGTCGCAGAATCTGCAGCGCGGCCGGCACCGCGGAGATCTCGGCGGGTAGTAGGCAGGCGAAGTCGCCGTCCGCATAGACGTTGATACCGGGGCACTCGACGTGGATTGTCTTGGCCCGTGCCGTGCTCACCTCGTCCAGCTCGACATGTGAGCCTTTGAAAATGGTCGGGAACAGGCGGAGCAGCTTGGTACGGGAATCCGATTGGGCCATGGTGATGTCGAGCAGGCCGTCCGAGTGATCGGCGTTGGGGCAGATCAATAGCCCGCCGCCATAGCTGCGGGTATTGCCCAAGGCGACAAGCGTGAGATCGGAGTCGATCTCCGTGGTTCCGTCGAGCACCATCCGAAACGGCAACAGCCGCAGCTGCGACAGCTCGGCAAGCATCGCGATGTAGTAGCGCAGCCGACCATGCGGCCAGCTCATCCGGTTGGCGCGATCGGTCACCAGAGAATCGAATCCGGCTGCCGCGACGGTTCCGAACCACTTGTTCACGCCCTTGCCGTCGCGAATTCGGCCCAGGTCAATGGTTTCCGTCCACCCGTCGATGACGATGTCCGCGGCGGCCTCGGGATCCTTTGTGGGAATACCGAATTCACGGGCATGATCGTTACCGGTACCCGCCGGGATGATTCCCAGCGGGACGTCCGTGCCCGCCAACACCTGCAGGGCATTGGAAATCACGCCGTCGCCGCCTGTGACGACGACCGCGTCGGTGCCCTTCTCGAGCGCTGCGGCGACGAGATAGCGCGCGTCTTCCGGGTCCTCGCCGACGATTTCGACGACCTCCACACCGCGATGCTTCAACCGGGCGATCGCGTGCTGCGCCGCGCCTACCGCGGTGCCATGTCCCGAGAGGGGATTGGTCAGCGCGGTCACTTTAGCGATCTCACGCCGACGCAGTTGCCCGGTGATGGTGCTTTCTGCGGTCACGGAATCAGCTTGCCGGGATTGAGAATTCCGGCCGGGTCCAAGGTTGCCTTGACGGCACGCAACAGCTGCACGCCCAGATCGCCCACCTCGTCGCGCATCCAGGGCCGGTGGTCGGAACCGACCGCGTGGTGGTGGGTAATGGTGCCGCCGTTGGCCATGATCGCGTCGGAGGCGGCTTTCTTAGCGGCAAACCACTGTTCGATCGGATTGCCGCGTTGCCCGGCGACCACAGTGAAGTACAACGACGCGCCGGTGGGATAGACGTGCGAGACGTGACACATCACCAGCGCCGGTGTGCCCGATTCGGCCAGCGAGCTGGTAAGTGCTTCGGTCACAGCGGCTTTCAGCGTCGGAATGTTGGACCAGTCGGTGGCCGTCTCCAGGGTCTCGCAGAGCGCACCCGCGGCCAACAGCGAGTCACGCAGGTAGGGTGCGCTGAATCTGCCGTGCTCCCAGGTCTGGGCTGGGCCTTCGCCCAACGACTTGCCGCCGTGGGCTTCCAGCAGCGCGCGCGTCTCGGCGTGCCTGCTTTCGGTGTGCTCCTTGGTGCCCTCGAACAGGGTCAGCCCCAAACAGCCTCCGGTGGACTGATTTTCGCCGATCGTTTCGTGGGTCGCGAGGTTGACTCCGGTCTCGGCTTCGTCGGATAGTCGCACGACGGTGGGTCCGGTGCCGGTCTGGGTGATGGCGCGCAGAGCCGCGACCCCGGTGGCGAAGTCCGGGAACGACCATGCCTCATAGCGAGTCGTTTCGGGTACCCGATGCACCCGCAGCCGCACCTTGGTGATGACGCCGAGGGTGCCTTCCGAGCCGATCGCCACCTGGCGCAAGTCCGGTCCGGCCGCCGACGCCGCAACCCGACCGAGATCCCAGATGCCCACCGGGGTGATCATGCGTAGACCGAGAATCATGTCGTTGAACCGGCCGTAGCCTGCCGAGTCCTGGCCCGACGACCGGGTGGCCGCGAAACCACCAATCGTGGCGTACTCGAAGCTCTGCGGGAAGTGCCCGAGCGAGAAGCCGTGCTCGCTGAGAAGGCGTTCGGCCTCCGGGCCGGTGACACCGGCGCCCAATTCGGCGATGCCGGACACCTCGTCGAGGGAGTGCAGTTGGTTGAAGCGCCGCAAATCCAGTGAGACCACAGCGCTGAACTGACCGCGTGTGGGATCGAGCCCACCGGTGACGTTGGTGCCACCCCCGAAAGGCACGATGGCAATGCCGTGTTCGGAGCAGTAGCGCAGGATCGCGGCGACGGTGTCCTCGCCGCTGGGGCCGCCGGGCAGCAACACCGCATCGGGAGCATCCTGGACGCCTCGGTCCTTCCGCCGCAGCATGTCGGGCGTGGACTTGCCGCCGGCGTGTAGCAGCCGATCGCGGTCGGCAGTACGGACATACTCCGCGCCGACGATCTCGGCCAGTGCATCGTGATCCGCCTGCGACAAAGCCGACGGGCGCAACCGAACCTGGTCGGGTTCGAGTTCGACCTCATCCGAATCGTCCAGGCCCACAACCTGTTTCAGTAAAGATCGGATGCCATCGGAAAGCGGTTTGGCGGCGGCGGGATCTCCCCACGCGTTCCATTTCATCGGCGGAAGGAGTTCCTCGAGATGCGTCATGCGTTACAGTATTACACATGGTGTCAATCAGTAATGAGCCTGCGGACATCGGGAACCGGATACTGCGTGCCGCGGAGACCTGCGTGATCGATTTCGGTGTGGACCGGGTGACCCTCGCCGAGATTGCACGCCGTGCGGGTGTGAGCCGGCCGACCGTGTATCGCCGCTGGCCGGATACTCAGTCGATTGTGGCGGATCTGCTGACCCTCCACGCCCCTCGGACGTTGCGCGCGGTGCCACGGCACGGCGAGGGCCGGGGGGCGC
Source organism: Mycobacterium simulans (assembly GCF_900232995.1). GTDB lineage: Bacteria > Actinomycetota > Actinomycetes > Mycobacteriales > Mycobacteriaceae > Mycobacterium > Mycobacterium simulans. Next base: position 441,993 of record NZ_OCVX01000004.1, on the reverse strand, counting down.
TGGGCGAACGGATCGCCACGGTGGCCACCAGCCTGCTGGACGACGAAGTGGTCGTATCGATCCTGCGCTCGGAGATGGTGATGGTCTATATCACCGAACGCCTCGGCCGCAGCCAGCGGATTCTGATCGAGACGGTTGCCAACTGGCTGTCAGAAGCGCAGCGCGAAGGCAGTGTCCGCCCCGGCGACCCATGGCAGCTGGCCGCGATGGTGCTGCTGATCACCCAGTCGGCGATTCAGTCCGCACAAATCATCCGGCCGATCCTCGATCGCGATGCACTGACCACCGAACTCGCCTACGCACTGAACGGATACTTGTCCTGATGACCAACTCGACCGCTCTCAATGCTGCGCGCCGGACCGCCGACCTCGCGGCTCTCGCCGACGGCGAACCACTCGACGTCATCGTCATCGGCGGCGGCATCACCGGCGTTGGCATCGCCCTGGACGCCGCGTCCCGCGGCCTTCGGGTGGCCCTGGTGGAAAAGCACGATCTGGCGTTTGGCACCAGCCGCTGGAGTTCGAAGCTGGTGCACGGCGGTCTGCGGTATCTCGCGACCGGCAATGTGGGCATCGCCCGGCGCAGCGCCATCGAACGCGGAATCCTGATGACGCGCAACGCTCCTCATCTTGTTCATGCGATGCCGCAGCTGGTTCCGTTGTTGCCGTCAATGAATTTCGCTAAGCGCACGCTGGTTCGCGCCGGGCTTCTGGCCGGCGACGCGCTGCGGATGCTGGCGGGTACACCGTCCTCGACGCTGCCCCGGTCGCGAACGATCTCCACACAGCGCGTCGTGGAGATGACGCCGACCGTACGGCGTGAGGGACTTCGGGGTGGGTTGCTGGCCTACGACGGGCAGTTGATCGATGACGCCCGATTGGTCACCGCGGTAGCGCGCACCGCGGCGCAACACGGCGCGCGGATCCTCACCCACGTGGCGGCGTCCAAGGCCACCGGAACGTCGGTCCGACTAACCGACCAGCGCACCGGGCAATCGTTCGATGTTTCCGCGCGCGCCGTCATCAACGCGGCGGGAGTGTGGGGCGGCGAAATCGACCCCTCGCTGAAGTTGCGGCCCAGCCGCGGAACGCATCTCGTCTTCGACGCCAGTGCGTTCGCCAATCCGACTGCAGCGCTGACCATTCCGATTCCGGGTGAGGTCAACCGATTTGTGTTCGCCATGCCCGAGCAGCTCGGTCGGGTGTACCTTGGGTTGACTGACGAAGACGCTCCCGGCCCGATTCCCGATGTGCCAGAGCCGTCTTCGGCGGAGATCACGTTCCTTCTCGACACGGTGAACACAGCGTTGGGGACCGCGCTGCAGACTTCGGATGTAATCGGTGCCTACGCCGGGTTGCGGCCGTTGATCGATACCGGTGAAGGCCGCACCGCCGATGTGTCGCGTGACCACGCCGTTTTTGAGTCGGCATCCGGCGTGATCAGCGTGGTCGGTGGCAAGCTGACCGAATATCGTTACATGGCAGAGGATGTCCTCAATCGTGCGATCAGCCTGCGGCAATTGCACGCCGCTGATTGCCGGACCCGCAACCTGCCTCTGATTGGGGCACCAGCCAACCCCGGGCCCGCCGCGGGGCCGAGTGGCGGATTGCCGGAGTCACTGGTCGCCCGTTACGGGGCCGAGGCCCCAAACGTCATCAGAACCGCTACCTGCGAACGGCCTACCGAGCCGGTCGCCGACGGAATCGATGTCACCCGGGCGGAGTTCGAATACGCCGTCAGCCACGAGGGCGCGCTCGATGTCGACGACATTCTCGATCGGCGGACCAGGATTGGCTTGGTGCCGCGCGACCGCGCGAGAGTGGTTGCCGTAGCAGAGGAGTTCCTCGCGGCCGCCCGCTGAGCAGACGCAGAGTCGTACTCCACGAGGCGTTTTCGTGCGATTCTGTGTCTGCTCGGCGGGGTTAGCTTGCCATGCGGGGACGGCTTAGGTGGGTGGCGATTCGCTGCACAAGGCGGTACGGTTCGTGCCGCACGTCGTCGACAACGATCGGGACGATCGTCCAGCCGAGCTCTTGGATCATGCCCCAGCGTGCTTTATCTCGCAGCATTTCATTGCGGCCCGCGTGCCATTCGACGCTTTCGTATTCTGCCGCCAAACGTGCGTCCGGCCATGCGAAGTCGACTCGCCATAGTTCGCCGTCGCGGCCGTATATCGAATACTGGAGCTCCGGAAGCGGCAGCCCATGGTCGATCATGACGAGCCTAGCCTCGCTTTCCATTGCGGACTCCGCACGCGCATCGACAAGGGGCAATAATTCTCGCACTGCGACAATGCCCCGGCGCCCCCGCTGTTCAACAATGGCGGCTTCAATCTCGTTGCGTGTGCACTGAGTCGAACGCAGTGCGGCGTCGAGAGTTGCCAGTGCTCGCGGACGGCGCAATTGCCTCGCGACCTCCACAGCCGTCCAGGCCGGTGCGGTAGCCAGACGACCTGCTACCCGTTGCAGCGGAGCGCCGGTGCGTTGGTGAACCATTAGGCCGACTGTGGGACGCATTCGGACGCCGGGATCTAGCACGTGAATGGTATTCGTGTTCTCCACGTCAAACCCGTACAACTTCGCTGCTGTGCCCATGCAAACTACGGCATGCCGTCTCATGAAGAGGTCGAGGGCGGCCAAGCGGCCCGACAGGTTTGGGTCTTGAGCCGCGTAGACGCCATACCAGACGCGAACGAGGCCACCGTTTTTGACCTGCACGTCGAGCTGTTGACGGGTCATGACTTTCAGCAGCTGCGCGGTGGTGGCGAACCCGCCGGACTTCTCGAGGAGTGCTGTCGCATCTGGGTGCACCGCGAAAGCATGCGAAAGCTACCTCGCCTTGGCCAGTCACCGTGTGGATAACGCTCGCTGAGCAGACGCAGAATCGCACGCGGAAGGCCTTCCGCGTGCGATTCTGCGTCTGCTCGCGCTATTAAAGCGGGATGTTCTTGTGGCGGCCGCGGCGCGCTGGCGCTTGCGCCAGCGCTTCGGTGAGCTTGCTGCGGGTATGCGCGGGATCGATTTTCTCGTCGACCACACCGATGTCGATGGCGCTATCCACGCCTCCGGCAATCCGCTCGTGCTCGGCGGCCAACTGGTCATGCAGCGCCTCGCGTTCGTGGTCCGGTGCGGCGGCGAGCTTGCGCTTGTGCAGGATGCCGACGGCCGCCTTGGCGCCCATCACCGCAACCTCGGCGTCCGGCCAGGCGAACCCCTTGGTCGCGTTCAACGAACGGGAGTTCATCGCAATGTAGGCCCCGCCGTAGGTCTTTCGGGTGACCAGGGTGACGCGCGGAACGGTGCATTCACCGAAGGCGTGCAGCAGTTTGGCGCCGCGGCGCACGACGCCGCCCCACTCCTGGTCGACACCCGGCAGGTAGCCGGGCACATCGACAACCACCACCAGCGGGATCCCGAACGCATCGCAAAGCCGCACGAAACGCGCTGCCTTCTCGGCACTTTCGGAGTTCAGGCAGCCCCCGAGCCGCAGCGGGTTGTTCGCCAGAACGCCAACCGTGCGGCCGGACAGCCGGCCCAGCCCGACCACCATGGACGGTGCCCAATTCGCCTGGAATTCGTCGAAAGGTGTGTCCTCGTCCAGGATCGCGGTCACGATCGGACGCACGTCATAAGCCCGCCGAGCGGACTCGGGCAGTAGCGCGTGGATGTCGGTGTCACCGGCCTCGGCCTTGCTGCGGTCGAAATGCCCTTGCTGGCAGAACAATCCGACCAACCGCCGGCCGCGCTCGTATGCGTCGAGTTCATCGTCTGCGACGATGTGGCACACCCCGGACTTCTTGTGGTGGGTCTCCGGTCCGCCGAGCGACGCCATGTCCACGTCCTCGCCGGTGACGCTGCGCACCACGTCGGGCCCGGTGACGAACACCCGGCTTTCCGGCGCCATCACGACGACGTCGGTCAGCGCGGGTCCGTACGCGGCCCCGCCGGCGGCGAAGCCGACGACCACCGAGATCTGCGGAACGTAGCCGGATGCGCGGATCATGGCCTCGAACACCGTGCCGACCGCGTGCAACGCCCGCACACCCTCGGCCAGCCGAGCACCACCGGAGTGCCAGATGCCCACGATCGGGCTCTGCTCCTCGATTGCGGTGTCGTAGGCGTTGACGATGTGAGCGCAGCCTTCGGTGCCCATGGCTCCGCCCATCACGGTGCCGTCCGTGCAGAACGCGATGGTGCGCACACCGTTGACGGTGCCCGCCGCGGCAAGCACACCCGAGCGGTCACGCTCGTGCAGCAGTTCGACGCTGCCGTCGTCGAAGAAATTGCTCAGACGCAGCAGTGGATCGCGGGGGTCAAGCGACTCGCCAACCGCCTCGGGGGCCATGATTGTCATCGCAGGTCCCCTGTTCCGAGTGATGCTCTGGGTAGCAGCGCGGGGTCAGTCCCGCCCGAGGGCGAGTGCCACGTTGTGCCCGCCGAATCCGAACGAGTTGTTGATGGCGTACTTGTAGTCGCCCGGCCGCGGCTTACCCGCCACCACGTCCAAGTCGATCTCTGGATCGAGGTTTTCCAGGTTAAGTGTCGGCGGAACGACCTGATCCCGCAACGCGAGCACCGTCAGGATCGACTCCACCGCACCGACCGCGCCAACCGAGTGGCCGAGGGCAGATTTCGGTGCGTACACCGCCGGCCTGTTGCTGCCCAGCGCGTTGTTGATGGCTCTGCCCTCGGCAACGTCGCCCACCGAGGTCCCGGTGGCGTGCGCATTCACGTGGTCGATATCGCCCGGCGTCAGGCCGGCGAGCTGAATTGACCGGGTCATCGCGTGCCCGGCCCGTTCGCCGTTGGGGTCCGGCGCCACCATGTGGTACCCGTCCGAGGTGATGCTGGCGCCCATCAGACGGGCCAAGATGTTGGCGCCGCGAGCCTTTGCATGCTCCTCGGTCTCGATCACCATCAGCGCGCCGGCTTCGCCGAACACGAAGCCGGTGCGGTCTCGGTCGAACGGGCGACAAGCACCGGCAGGGTCATCGTTCTTGGTGGACATCACGATGCGCATCTGCGCGAACGCCGCGATCGGGACGGCTTCGATCTTGGTCTCGACGCCGCCGCAGATCGCGACGTCGGCCTCACCGAAAACGATATTCCGCCAGGCCTGAGCGATGCCCTCGGAGCCGGACGCACACGCCGACACGGGCGTGATAACCCCCGCCCTGGCATGCCGTTCGAGACCCACCGCCGCGGCGGCGCCGTTGGGCATGTACTTCTGCACGCCCAGCGGGGAGACCGCCTTCATCCCACGGGCCCGCATGTCGTCGTAGCTGAACACCATTTCTTCCGACGAGCCCAACCCGGTGCCGATGGACACCATCAAGCGGTTGGGGTCGACCTCCGGGGAGCCGGCGTTTTCCCACACCCGACGACTCAGAATGGTGGACATCCGCTGCAAGTAACCCATCCGACGCAGCTCGACGCGGGTCAGCTGGCTGTCGAACTCCTCCAGCAGGTGACCGCCGATGCGAACCGGCAGGTCGAACTCCTCGACAAATGGGTCGTCGAGCGTACGGATCCCACTTTGGCTGTCGAGCAACAACTTCCACGTGGTCTCGGCGTCAGTTGCCAGTGCGGTCGTCATGGCGATGCCGGTGACAACTACATTCGGGAGCGTTTTCCCGGTAACCAGCTCCGTCATTTGTCTTGCGAACGTCCCTTCCGTATCTGTCCGGCTCCCCCTCGGGCCGTTTGCGGCCCGCGTCATCGCCGGACGCCGTGCTCAGTAACGCCCGAAGGCGAGCGCCACATTGTGGCCGCCGAACCCGAACGAGTTGTTGATCGCGTAACGGAAATCGCCGTAGCGAGGTTCGCCCGCGACAACATCAAGGTTGATCTCGGGATCAGGGGTTTGGTAATTCAGGGTCGGGGGGATGACGCCGTCCCGCAACGTCAGCACCGTGAGTAGGGATTCGAGCGCACCGACAGCGCCGATGGAATGGCCCAGCGCCGACTTCGGCGCATACACCGCAGCGTGCTCGCAGCCAGCAACCCGGAGGGCGTTGGCCTCCGCGGCATCGCCGATCGGCGTCGCCGTTCCGTGCGCATTGACGTGGTCGATGTCTTTGGGGGACAAGCCCGCCAACTCCATTGCCCGTGTCATCGCCCGACCCGCACGGACCCCGTCCGCCGCGGGCGCCACCATGTGGAAGGCGTCTGAGGTGACACCTGCACCCATCAACCGTGCCAGCGGCTTGGCGCCGCGGGCTTTGGCGTGCTCTTCGGTCTCGATGAGCATGAGCGCCCCGGCCTCGCCGAACACGAAACCGTCACGGTCCTTGTCGAACGGGCGCGATGCCCCTTCGGGGTCGTCGTTCCGGGTCGACATGGCCCGCATCATGGAGAACGCCGCGATGGGCAGCGCCTCGATCGGGCCCTCGACACCGCCGCAGACGGCGACGTCGGCGTCACCCATGACGATCTGCCGCCACGCGTGCGCAATCGCCTCCGAGCCCGACGAACAGGCCGACACCGGGGTAATCACTCCGGCACGGGCCCCGAGCTGGAGGCCCACCACGGCCGCGGCACCGTTGGGCATGATCATCTGAACCGCGAGCGGGGACACCTTGCGGGGGCCGCCCTCGTTCATGAGGTCGTAGCTCTCAACGATCCTCTCGGCGCCGCCAAGGCCGGTACCGACCACGACGGTGAACCGGTCCGGATCGACCTCGGGGGTGCCGGCACTCTCCCAGAGCTGACCGCTCAACAACTTGGCCATCCGCTGGACGTAGGACATGCGTCGCATGTCCAGCCGGCCCATGTGGTTATCGACCGGCTCCTTCAGGTGGCCACCGATCTTGACGGGCAGGTCCCACTTGGTGACGAACTCGTCCTCAAGCACGTGGATGCCGCTCTCGCCGGCCAACAGCCCCTTCCACGTGCTCTCGATGTCCGGCGAGATCGACGTCGTCGCTGTGACGGCGGTTACCACAACGCTGGGGTACCCGCCATTAGCAGTGGAAGGCTTGGTCACTTGCTCTCTGCTTCCAGCCTCGCCTTGACGTTGGCAACAGCCTCGGGGTTCTCCGACTCCAGCTTGGCGCGCAGCGCCTCGGCGGCCTCGGGGTTCTCTTCCTCGAGCTTCTGGATGTAGGCGACGACGTCACCGACGGTACGCAGACCGGCAAGGTCCTCGTCGGGGATCTTGACGCCGTACTTGTCCTCGGTCTGCACAGCGATCTCAACCATTGACAGCGAGTCGATGTCCAGGTCGTCGACGAACGACTTCTCCGGGGTGACCTCGGACGGCTCGATACCGGTGACCTCTTCGATGATTTCGGCAATACCGGCGATGATTTCTTCCTGAGATACGGCCACAGCTAGCTTCCCTTCATAATGTGTTGTGTATCAATCGAACTGACGTACTTTTGTGGTTCTGGCCTTTTGGCCGAGCCGGCGGTTACAGGCTTGCCAACTCGTCCAGATCTGCGGGTGACTTGACGGCGCGCGTCGGAACCCCCCGAAGTTCGCGTTTGGCGATGCCGGTGAGGGTGCCCGCGGGGGGGAACTCCACGATCGCCGTGACATTGTTCTCGCTGTGCTCACGGATGTATGCGGTGCACAGGTCCCAGCGCACTGGCTGGGTGAGCTGAGAGACCAGGGTCTCCATCGCCGCCGCGGCAGACTCCACCGGCTTGCCGTCGTGGTTGGACAGCAGCGTGGCGGTGGGCTCGGCGGTCACGATGCGGGCCGCCGCCGCGGCATAGCCTTCAAGCGCCGGTGCCATGAACTGGGTATGGAACGCCCCGGCGACACCCAGCGCACGCACCCGGGCCTTGGCCGGCGGGTCTTCGCCGAGCTTCTCCAAAGCGGTCAGCCGGCCAGCGGCGACGATCTGCCCGGCGGCGTTGCGGTTGGCGGGGACCAGGTCGAGCTGCTCGAGTCGAGTCAGCACGTCGGCCTCGTCGCCGCCGAGCACCGCCGACATGCCGGTCGGCTCGGCAGCGCACGCCTTGGCCATTTCGGCGCCGCGGGTGGCGGCCAGCGCGACGGCGTCGTCGGCGCCCATCACGCCGGCGATGGCGTAGGCCGCGATTTCGCCCACGGAGTGGCCAGCGACGATGAGGTCTTGATCAGCGAGCAGACCACGCCGGGTCAGCTCATCGTGAGCCAGCAGGGTCGCGGCAACGATCAGTGGTTGGGCGACGGCGGTGTCGGTGATCTCCTCGGTCGAGGCGGTGGTGCCCAGACGGGCGAAATCGAGGCCAGTGGCCTTCGACCACGACGCGATCCGGTCTGCTGCGCCTGGCAGTTCCAGCCACGGCGCCAGCATTCCCTCGCTCTGGGAACCCTGTCCGGGTGCAAGCAACGCAATCACGTGTCTAAGAGAACACTGTGAAGACGGTTTTGCGGGGTGTAACAGATTATGAACCTCGTCTTAGGTTTTTGTATACACCCTACAAAACAGGCCCGTAAGCTCCGCGTTTGAGATCAGCCCGCACCCTGTCATCTAAATCACTCTCCCCCCGACGGAGCTACCGTACCCCCTCTGAGCGGCAGCGGAAGGGGTGAGACCGCATTGTTCCCGACGCTGGAATGATGCGTCGGGTAGTTCAGTTGGCCGACCGTCGCCGCCACTCGCAGGACATACGCGTCACGCGGTTGGGTGGGATCGCGCCCGGTGAAGTCGGTGATCCGCTTGAGTCGGTATCGGACGGTGTTTGGATGAACGAACAACTTCCTGGCACAAGCCTCAATTGCGCCGCCACAATCTAAGTAAACGTCCAGCGTCTCGATGAGAGTCGGTCCAGCGTCGGCCAAGGGGCGCATCACATCTGTATGCAGCGCGACGATCGCCGATGCATCTCCCATCAGGGCACGTTCTGGCAAGAGTTCTCGCGCCAGTACGGGGCGTGGTGCGCCGCGCCAGCCGCCGACTGCGTTCATCGCGGAAATTGCCTCGCTAGCGCTGTGGTAGGCCGCCGTCAGCATGGGTGCCGTTGGCCCGATCACCACCGGTCCGTCGGAAAAGGCGTCCAGCAGGTCCTTCAGGAACTTCTCGGTGGGCGACAAGTGGCCCGACACGATTGCCACCAGCCAGGTGCCGTGCACGTCGGTGAGGGCCGCTCGGCCGTGGCGGACGGCGATATCGCGGACGTCCTGGCTGGCCCGGGCGCTGCCGTGCGGGCTGTTGGGGCCGTCGCGTCCGGGTGCCGGGGTGCCCACCACCACCGTTGCCGGTGCGGTCGTGTCCCAGTTCAACGCGGCCGCGCGGGACAACAGCTCGGGACCGGTGTCGCCGCGTACCACCGCGTCGACGACGCTGGCCTCCATCCGGCTGTCCCAGGTGCCTCGCGCTTCGGCCGCATCGGCATAGGCCGACGCCGCGGTGAATGCCAGGTCGCGGCTGTATTTCAAGATCCCCACCGTCAGCGCGGTCAACTGCTCTTCGGAGCGGGCCAGCAGCGGCACTACTTCTTCGAAGAACTCCATGGTGACCCGCACCATGTCCACGGTGTGGCGCAGCGCGATGCGTCGGGTCAGATCCTGTGGCACCAGCTCGAACGCCTGCGCGGTGTAGCTCACGTTGCTGTGCGGGTCGTGCATCCACTCGACGAAATTCACCACCGCCGTCTGAACCACCAGCGCGACACTGGCCCGCTGGGAGGCCTCCAGGTCGGCGAAGAACGGCAATCGATCCTGCATGGCCGAGACCGCCTCGGTGGCCAGCCGGCCCGAGTATTGCTTCAACCGCCGAAGCAGTGACTCGGGCACGGTCTCCAGTAGTTCCAGGGGCGACCTGGGCCTAGCGGCAAAAGGGCCCGCAAACTGGTTGTCGTTCACCCCTAAAAGCTACGCCCAAATTCTGGAAGATCCCGCCAAAGGACGGGCGTGGTGGTCCGCTTCGACCGCGCAGCCAGCGTCACGCTGTCGTGACGCTCGACGTCGAACGCCACGCTGTCGTGACGTTCGACGTCGAACGCCACGCGGCTGTGGCGCGCAACGTGGTTAGGCCACACCTGGATCAGAGGTTTGCTCGGGCGCGGCCCGCACGTCGTCGATCCGATACTGACGGGCGGCCGCGACCGCCACCGACGGGTCGATCTCGCCGTCGCGGGCCAGCGCCTCCAGCACTGCTACCACCACCGATTCGGCGTCGGTGTTGAAGTAGCGACGAGCGGCGGGCCGGGTGTCGGAAAAGCCGAAGCCGTCGGTGCCCAGCGTGCAGTAGGTGCCGGGGACCCAGGGGCGGATCTGTTCGGGGACCGCCCGCATCCAGTCCGATACGGCGACCACCGGGCCGCTGGTCTTCTCCAGCGCCTTCGTCACGTACGGGACGCCCGCCGGCTGGTCGGGGTGGCGCAGGCGTTGCGTTTCGATGGCCACCCCGTCGCGGTTGAGTTCACCCCAACTGGTCACCGACCACACGTCCGCGGTGACATCCCATTCGGCGGCCAGCATCTCGGATGCCTTCAGCGCGGCGGGCATCGACACCCCGGAGGCCAGGATCTGAGCCGCGCTGGCGCGTTGTTCTCGCACCGCGTGGTAGCGGTAGATACCCCGCAGCAGTCCCTCGGGATCGAAGTTCGCCGGCTCTGGTGGCTGCACGTATGGCTCGTTGTAGATGGTGATGTAGAAGAAGACGTTCTCCGGGTTCTTCCCGAACATGCGGTCGAGACCACTTTCGATGATGTAAGCGATTTCGAAGGCGAACGCCGGGTCGTAAGAGACGACCGCCGGATTGGTACTGGCCAGCAGCAGCGAGTGGCCGTCGGCGTGTTGTAGGCCCTCACCGGTCAGCGTGGTGCGCCCGGCGGTGGCCCCGAGCACGAACCCGCGGGACATCTGGTCGGCCGCGGCCCAAAACCCGTCGCCGGTGCGCTGGAACCCGAACATCGAATAGAAGATGTAGATCGGGATCATCGGCTCGTCATGTGTCGCATACGAGGTGCCGGCTGCGGTGAATGAGCCCACCGAGCCGGCTTCGCTGATGCCCTCGTGCAGGATCTGGCCGACTTCGCTTTCTTTGTAGGCCAGCATCAGTTCGGCGTCGACGGCGGTGTACAGCTGGCCGTTGCGGTTGTAGATCTTGAGCGACGGAAACCAGGAGTCCATCCCGAAGGTACGGGCCTCGTCGGGAATGATGGGAACAATTCGCGGACCAATTTCTTTGTCCCGCAACACTTCTTTGAAGGTGCGTACCGTCGCCATGGTGGTGGCGACCTCCTGTTGTCCCGAGCCCTTCTTCAGCGCTTTGTATATGTCGCGGCTTGGCAAGGTCAGCGCCTTGGCCTTGGTCCGGCGTTCGGGGACGAAGCCGCCTAGGGTGCGGCGTCGGTCGAGCAGGTAACGGATCTCCGGGGCGTCCGGGCCTGGGTGGTAGTACGGCGGCAGGTAGGGGTCTTCCTCGAGCTGAGCATCGCTGATCGGAATGCGCATGGCGTCCCGGAAATACTTAAGGTCTTCCAGCGCGAGCTTTTTCATCTGATGAGTGGCATTGCGGCCCTGGAAGTGGGCCCCCAGCGAATAGCCTTTGATGGTCTTGGCCAGGATGACTGTCGGCTGTCCCTTGTGGTCGACGGCGGCGCGGTAGGCGGCATAGACCTTGCGGTAGTCGTGGCCGCCGCGCTTGAGATTCCAGATCTCGGAGTCGCTCATGTGCTCCACCAGCGCCTTGGTGCGTGGGTCGCGCCCAAAGAAGTGGTCGCGCACGTAGGCGCCGTCGTTGGCCTTGTAGGTCTGGTAATCACCATCGGGGGTGCTGTTCATCAGGTTCACCAGCGCGCCGTCGCGGTCGGCGTGCAGCAGGGCATCCCATTCGCGGCCCCACACCACCTTGATGACGTTCCAGCCGGCCCCGCGGAAGAACGACTCCAGCTCCTGGATGATCTTGCCGTTGCCGCGCACCGGGCCGTCGAGGCGCTGCAGGTTGCAGTTGATCACGAAGGTCAGGTTGTCCAGGCCTTCCAGTGCGCCCACATGGGCCAGGCCGCGGCTCTCGGGCTCGTCCATCTCGCCGTCGCCCAAGAAGCACCACACGTGCTGGTCGGAGGTGTCCTTGATGCCGCGGTCATGCAGGTAGTGGTTGAACCGGGCCTGGTAGATGGCGTTGAGCGGGCCCAGGCCCATCGACACCGTCGGGAATTCCCAGAAGTCCGGCATGAGCCGCGGGTGTGGATAGGACGGTAACCCACCACCGGCGTGACTGTGCTCTTGGCGGAACCCGTCAAGCCGATCGGCGGTCAACCGGCCCTCGAGGAAGGCGCGCGCGTATATCCCGGGGGACGCGTGGCCCTGGATGAACACCTGATCCCCGCCGCCGGGGTGCGATTTGCCCCGGAAGAAGTGGTTGAAACCGACCTCGTAGAGCGCCGCGGACGATGCATAGGTGGAGATATGGCCCCCGACGCCCACGCCTGGTCGTTGCGCGCGGTGCACCATGATGGCCGCGTTCCATCTGATCCAGGTCCGGTACCGGCGTTCGACGTCCTCATCGCCGGGGAACCACGGCTCCAGCTCGGTCGGGATGGTGTTGACGTAGTCGGTCGACGTCAATGCGGGTATGGCCACCCGCTGCTCGCCGGCGCGTTCGAGCAGTCGCAACATCAGGTAGCGCGCCCGCGCCGGCCCCGAGCGCTCGAGGAGCTCGTCGAACGACTCCAGCCATTCCGACGTCTCCTCGGGATCGATGTCGGGCAGGTAAGACGCCACACCTTCGCGGATCACCCGAACACGGTCGTGTTCGCTTGCGCTGCTTGTGGTTTTGGCCAAATCGTGGCGGGCGAACTCGGTGGTCAACGCACTACTCCTGTTGTTGGCGGCGTGGTCCCTACCCCTATCGTGCCGCACCGCTGTGCCAGGCGGGTAGCCGCCGGGTGCCGAATCCAACCCGGTACAGGTGGGACAGTTGAGACCGGAACCCGGTAACGTCATGAGCCGTGCTCATCGGATGGCGTGCCGTCCCCAGACGAGGCGCTCTGGCGCTCGGGTGTGTTGCGATAGTGCTGATGGGCGTGATCAACCTGGCGGGATGTACCAGCGTCACCGAAGGTACGGCGACACCGGACACCAACGTCGCCGGGGCCTACCGGTCTTCGGTGTCCGCGTCGATATCGGCGTCATCCGCGACGTCGAGTGTCCGGGAGTCCCAGCGGCAACAATCATTGACGACCAAGGCGATTCACACCTCCTGCGACGCGCTTGCGACCACGAGTAAGGACGCGATCGACAAGGTGAACGCCTTCGTCGCGGCATTTAACGCCGGCCGCAACACGGGTCCGACGGAAGGCCCGGCCATTGCGGCGCTCAACAACAGCGCCACGGCGGTTTCCGGCAGTTTCAGTGACGCGCTGTCGGCGGAGATGCGCGATGCGGTCAATGCTTATATGGATGCGGCGCGCGCGGTGGCCAACGCCATCGGCACGCACGCGGCGACGGGGGAGTTCAACAGGCGAGTCGATCAGCTCAACGACACGAAGACCAAGGCGCTGAAACTGTGCATGGCGTCCTACTAGGTAGTGGTATGTGCGCGGACGCGACTGTGCGACGATAGGGCCCATCGCACGGAGTGCGGATGGTTAGAGGAGGTTCCACGGTGGTCGCGGCGGATCACGCCCCGAGCTACGCCCGCAAGCTGGGCATCCAACGAGACCAACTTGTCCAGGAATGGGGCTGGGACGAAGACACCGACGACGACATCCGCGCTGCGGTCGAGGAAGCGTGCGGCGGTGAGTTGCTCGATGAGGACAGCGACGAGGTTATTGACGTCGTTCTGCTGTGGTGGCGCGACGGCGACGGGGACCTGGTGGACACCCTGATGGACGCGATCAGCCCGCTCGCCGAGGACGGCGTGATCTGGGTGTTGACGCCCAAGACGGGCCGGCCCGGTCACGTGCTTCCCGCCGAGATCGCCGAGGCGGCGCCCACCGCGGGTCTGATGCCGACGTCGTCGGTCAATCTGGGTGACTGGAGCGCCAGCCGATTGGTCCAGCCGAAGTCGCGGGCCGGAAAGCGCTGATGCTGGACGTCGGAGTCACTGCCCCGGACTTCACGCTGCGCGACCAGAATCATCAGCCCGTAACGCTCAGTGGCTATCGGGGCGCCAAGAATGTGCTGTTGGTGTTTTTCCCGCTGGCATTCACCGGGATCTGCCAGGGTGAGCTGGACCAGTTGCGCGACCACCTGCCCGAGTTTGAGAACGACGACAGTGCGGTGCTGGCCATCTCGGTGGGCCCGCCGCCGACGCACAAGATCTGGGCGACCCAGAGTGGGTTCCTGTTTCCGGTGTTGTCGGACTTTTGGCCGCACGGAGCGGTCAGCGAGTCCTACGGCGTCTTCAACGACAAGGCCGGCTACTCCAACCGCGGCACGTTTGTCGTCGATCGGTCTGGGATCATTCGGTTCGCCGAGATGAAGCAGCCCGGTGAAGCCCGCGATCGGCGGGTGTGGAGCGATGCGTTGGCGGCCTTAAAGGTATGAGCGTTTTGGGTGCTCGGCGTCTAGGCGTGTAGCCTGCGGCGGGGCCGTGTGGTTTCAAGGGCGCGTAGCTCAGTGGTAGAGCTCTGGTTTTACACACCAGCGGTCGGCGGTTCGATACCGTCCGCGCCCACTTTTGTCGGCGACGAGCCGATATGGCAGTGTCGTGGGCGTGGGTGACCTACCTGGCTTTCAGAGCGACAGCGCGGCGCGACGGACGACACCGCCGGTGCGGTCAACCGCAGCGGACCAGCAGCCGGCGACCAAGGCGGACTTGTATGCCGCCGTGGACGCGATGCGTGCCGATATGCGTGAACTGCTAGAGCAGATCAGCGCGTTGATCAAGGACGCGAACAAGCAATAGCGTCATGAGGCCGTTTCGCATCGATGTTCCCGACGAGGTTCTCGACGACTTGCGAACACGATTGGCGCACACCCGATGGCCGGAAGCCGAATGTGTGGACGACTGGAGCCAGGGCATCCCGCTGGCTTACACCCGCGACTTGGCCGCGTATTGGGCCAACGACTATGACTGGCGCTCGCGCGAGGCCGCACTCAACCGCTTCGACCAGTTCATCACCGAAATCGACGGGTTAGACATTCATTTCGTTCATCAGCGGTCCCCGCACGAGGACGCCTTTCCGCTGGTGATCACCCACGGCTGGCCGGGCTCGATCGTGGAGTTTCACAAGGTGATCGAGCCGCTCAGCAATCCCACGGCCCACGGTGGACGTGCCGAAGATGCTTTTCACGTCGTCTGCCCGTCTCTTCCCGGCTACGGCTTCTCCGGGAAGCCGAGCCGCACGGGGTGGGGCGTCGGGAAAATCGCGCAGGCATGGGAGACGCTCATGCTGGGCCTGGGCTACCAGCGCTACGGCGCCCAGGGTGGCGACTGGGGGGCGGCGGTGACCACCCAGATGGGCCGCAACGGCGGCCCCGGCGGCAACCACTGCGCAGCCATCCATCTGAACATGCCGATCGGCCGGCCTACGGCCGAGACAATGGCCAATCCGAGCGAAGCAGAACAACGGGCACTGGCCGCGCTGGCCGAACACCGCAAGTGGGGGACCGGCTATTCCAAGCAGCAGTCCACGCGCCCGCAAACGGTGGGATACGGCCTCGTCGATTCGCCCGCGGGCCAGCTGGCCTGGATAGTCGAAAAGTTCTGGGCGTGGATGGACTGCGACGGGCATCCCGAGAACGTGCTCGGCCGCGATGAGCTGCTCGACAACGTGATGATGTATTGGGTGACCGGCACCGCCGCTTCCTCGGCCAGGTTGTACTGGGAGAGCTTCAAGGTTTGGGGGCAAATGGACCGCGTCGAGTTGCCGACGGGTGTCGCGGCGTTTCCCGGGGAACTCCTGAAGGCCCCGCGGAGCTGGTGCGAGCCCGTCTACAACATCACCCACTGGACGGACATGCCGCGCGGCGGGCACTTTGCCGCGTTTGAGCAGCCGGAGCTGTTTGTCGAGGACCTGCGCGCGTTCTTCGCCACGGTGCGCTGAGGCGCCTCGCCGACTGTGAATTTGCCGACGGGACACGCCGTTTCGGCGTCGTCGTTTTCACAGTCGGCGCTTTAGACGATCCGCCAGCCGCGGCGGGCGCGAAACCGCATGTCCCACAGGTAGAGCCGGTAGGTGAAGATCCACGCCCGGTGCGGAATCAGTCGGTCGGCCAGCCGCAGCACGGCCAGCAACCACTCGAACCGGCGCTGCTGGGCTTGCGTCCAGTCCAGCTGCATCATCGCCCGAAACTCCGGCGCCAAAAACCCCGTCGTCGCGAACAGATTGAACGGTCCGGCAAGTGCCCTGAGCGGCCACGGAAGAAAAGCCACCGAGGCCACACCGCGAAGATGCTCTCGGACTGGTGGGTCGATGCGCAGGTCGTCGAGCGAGCGCTTCCAGTACTCGTCGAACGCGACCCGGTCCGGCGGCCACATGCGCTCCGGCACCTGCAGCGTGGTCCCCAGCCGCTTGGCGTCGCGATAGACGAGGTCGGCGCTGACGTCATCGAGCGGTCCATGCAGGAACTCGTGTTGGTCCACGAAGTACCGGTACAGGCACGCGGCAACCCACAGCTGCAACTTGGGATCGAATGCGTTGTAGGACACCGGGCTCGACGGCGTCGACCGGACCTGCCGGTGCGCGACATCGACGGCGCCGCGAATTAGGGCTCGATCCGATTCGGAACCGATGGTGGCAACCGCCAGATAGGTGCCCGTGGTGCGGGCCCGCTTGAACGGATGCTTGTAGACATTGCCGCTGTCCACCGGGCTTTCCAGCACGCCATACCCGACGCCCGGCAGTGACAGCTGCATGATCACGTTCGCGGCCGGCAACAGCAACGCCGCCGGGTTCAACAGGTCGGCGATCCGACTCGCGGGCCGCTTCATCGCGGATATCCTCCCATGGGTTCGAGTAGACCACGTATGAGACGCTGCCGTGATGTTTGCCTCGACACGGCAGGCCCGGGTCGCCGGCGCGCTGGCCGGCTACGTGCTCGATCTCGCGCTGGCCGATCCGAAACGCGGTCACCCGGTCGCATTGTTTGGCCACGCGGCCGCGAAGTTGGAGCGGGTCACCTATCGCGACTCCAGGCTCGCCGGGGCACTGCATGTGTGTCTGCTGGTCGGTTCCGTGGGCCTGCTGGGTGCGGCTCTGCAGCGCTGGGGCCGGTCCTGGTCGGTGGCGGCCACTGCGGCCGCCACCTGGGTATCACTGGGCGGTACCTCATTGGCGCGCACTGGCCGGCAGATGTCGGATTTGCTGGACCGTGGCGACGTCGAGGCCGCCCGACGGCTGTTGCCATCGCTGTGCGGGCGCGATCCGGCCTGGCTGGATGAGCAGGGGCTGACGCGTGCGGCCCTGGAATCGGTGGCGGAGAACACCTCCGATGCCCAAGTGGCGCCGCTGCTGTGGGCGGCGGCCGGCGGCGTGCCGGCGGTGCTGGGATATCGCGCCGTCAATACCTTGGATTCGATGGTCGGATACCGCTCGCCGCGCTATGTCCGATTCGGTTGGGCTGCAGCGCGATTGGATGACTTGGCCAACTATCTCGGCGCACGGGTCACGGCGACGCTGGTGGTGATCTGCGCACTGGGGGTGGGCGGCTCACCGTTGGGTGCGGTGCGCGCTTGGCGTCGTGACGCCGCGCGACATCCCAGCCCGAACGCTGGGATCGTCGAGGCGGCATTTGCCGGTGCGCTGGGCGTGCGACTTGGTGGACCGACCCAGTATCACGATGAGCTGCAGATCCGGCCCAGACTCGGTGACGGCCGGCAGCCCACGGTGGCCGATCTACGTCGTGCGGTGGCGCTGTCGCGAGGGGTGCAGGCGGCGGCCGCCGTGGTGGTCGCGTTTGAGTGTGTGCTCAGGGCTTCGAGCGTGCGTGCAGGCCGGGCGTGGCGCGGTTTTTTCGCCGTCAGCGCACACCCAAAGCCGTGAGCGCACACTCATCGACTGCTGACATGGCCAGGCAATTGGCTTAGCGCCGGCGGCCGTAGCGATCGCTGAGCTTCTCCTCGATGGTCGTGGGTCCGGTCATCGGCTGGTCCGGCGCTGAAGCCGTCTGCTTTTCCCGTCGGCGGGCTCGGATCTCGGAGTAGGCGAAGTAGCCCAGGCCGATCGGCGCCAAGATGCCGAACGAGATCCATTGGATGCCGTAGGACAAAAACGGACCCGCGTCGAGGTGCGGTATGCCGAGCACACCCAGCCCCCCGGGTTGGTCTTCGACCAGTTGCAGATAAGAACCGGTCAGCGGCACTCCGGTCAACACCGAAACCTGTCCGGTGTTGATCGAATACACCTGCTGCACACCGTCTCTGGTGAACGGCTCCTTGTCCCGCATGGTTGGTTCGGAGTCGCGCAGCCGCCCCGTGATCGTCACGGTTTGATCGGGCGGGCGCGGGATCGGCGGTACGTGTGAGCCCGGCTGCGGCCGCACGTATCCGCGGTCTACGAGGACGGTTGGCCCGCCGTCCACGACGAATGGCGCCAGCACCTCGAACGCCTGGTCCCCTTCGACCACTCGCAACCGGGCCAACACCTGAACGTCCGCCAGATAATGCCCGGTTGCCGTGACCCTGCGCCACTGGGCAGCGGGTGCCGACGAATCCTGTTGCGGAAGAAACGTTTTCAATGACACCGGGGGAGTGTTGAGCGAGTATTCGATTTGCTGGTTCTCCCGTGAGGTCCTGGTGTTCTTCCCCAGCTGCCACGGCGCGAGCACCATGAAACACAGATAGGTGAACGCGACGACTACCAAGATCAGCGCGATCCAGCCCGGTCGCAGCAGGAACGCCAGGCCCCGGATCAAACGAGGCATCAACCGGATCCGTTCTGCGCGAGTCGCTCGTCGACCCAGTCGTGCAGGCCGGGCAGCGCCGCCTCGATCACGGCGAATGCCTCTTCGAAGTCGTCGTGGTCGCCGTAGTAGGGATCCTCGACATCGAGGGCATAGGCGCCGGAGCGCGGGTCGAACGAGCGCAGCATCCGTATCCGAGTGGCGTCAACCCCGAGTTGGCGCAGCAGCCGCACGTGGTTGCGGCCCAGGGCCACCACCAGATCGGCTGTCAAGTGATCGGCGTCGAGCTGTGCGGCGCAATGCTCGGTGGGGTAGCCGTGCGCACGCAGAACCCTGGTCGCACGCTCGTCGGCGCAGTCGCCGACGTGCCAGTTGCCGGTGCCCGCACTGGTCACTCGTACCGCGCCATCCAGACCACGCTGGGCGATCTGGTGGGCGAACATCTTCTCGGCCATCGGCGAGCGGCAGATGTTGCCGGTACAGACGAACGTGACATGGAGGGCACGCGGATCAGACACCCAGCACCCTCCGCAGCTCGGCCATCGTCGCGGCATGGGTCACGCCGGTGGCGTCGATCAACTCGGCGAAGTCGGCCTGCCCGTAGCCCCAGCCGACCACCACCGTGTCGATGCCATGTGCGGCCGCCCCCTCAACGTCGTGGCTGCGGTCGCCGACCATGAGCACGCGCTCGGGCAGCGGCCGCAGCTGGCCCAGCGCGTGGGTCAGCACCTCGGTCTTGCTGCTGCGGGAGCCGTCAGCGGTCGCGCCGGCAATGACCTCGAAGTGCTGGTCCAGCCCGAAATGGGCAAGGATGCGCCGGGCCGTCGGCTCCAGCTTGGAGGTGGCCACCGCCAGTCGGACGCCGGAGGCTTGCAGGTCGGCCAATAGTGCATCGATGCCGTCGAACAGGCTGTTCATCGCCCAGCCGCGGGTGCCGTACTCGGCGCGGAAGGCCGCGATCGCGTCGTCGGCGCGTCCGCCGAGCTCCATCGAGCGGAACGTTTCGTCCATGGGCGGGCCGACGATCTGCGCGGCAAGGTCGCCGTCGGGCACGTCGGCGCCGATGTGGCCGAGTGCATGCAGGAAGGACGCCACGATCCCGTCGGCTGAGTCGGTGAGGGTGCCGTCGAGGTCGAAGATCACCAGTTGTGGGCGGCAATCGGTGGCGCGCGCGGAGATTGTGCCTGTCACACGCCCATTGTCCTTGATCGGCGTGGTTGGCTGTGACGGTGTTGCCTAGACACTGCCGAGGCGGCGCGGCGGCCCACTAGTGTTTCACGGATGGCAAGTCTTGACACGAGCCTCGCGGCGGCGCGCTATCACGGCGATCAAGACGTCGCGCCCGGCATGCTGGACTTCGCCGTCAACGTCCGCCACGCGCATCCGCCGGGATGGCTAGTGCAGCGACTGGCCGCGCTGCTGCCGGATCTGGCCCGCTACCCAGGCATCCAGGATGTGCGTGTCGCGCAGGACGCGGCCGCCGCCCGCCACCGGCGAAGCCGCGACGAGGTGGCGCCGCTGGCCGGGGCGGCCGAGGGCTTTGCACTGTTAAGCAACCTGCGGCCGAGGCGGGCCGCGATCGTTGCACCCGCGTTCACCGAGCCGGCTGTGGCGCTGAACGCGGCCGGAATCCCGGTGCACCACGTCGTGTTGGAGCCGCCGTTCAGCCTGGACGGCGTGGCCGTGCCTGACGACGCCGATCTTGTCGTGGTGGGCAATCCGACCAACCCCACGTCGGTGCTGCACACCCGCGCGCAGCTTCTCGCGTTGCGCCGGCCGGGACGGATCCTGGTAGTCGACGAGGCGTTTATGGATTCGGTTCCCGGAGAGCCGGAGTCATTGGCTGGCGACCGCCTGCCCGACGTGCTGGTGCTGCGCAGTCTGACCAAGACCTGGTCGCTGGCCGGTTTGCGGGTGGGCTATGCGCTTGGCTCGCCCGACGTGCTGGCCCGGCTGACCGCACGACGCGCGCACTGGCCGGTAGGCACGCTGCAACTGGCAGCCATCGCCGCCTGCTGCGCGGTCGAGGCCGTCGCCGAGGCGGAGACCGACGCCACCCGGCTGGCAGCGCTGCGTGCGGAAATGGTGGCGGGTCTTAGATCGGTGGGTGTCACCGTCGTCGAAGGTCGGGCTCCGTTTGTCTTGTTCAGCACGCCAGGTGCCGACGTGCTACGAAACCGGCTGCAGAATCAAGGAATTGCGGTGCGCCGTTGCGACACGTTCGTTGGCCTGGACGAACGGTATCTGCGGGCAGCGGTGCGGCCGGAATGGCCGCTGCTCGTTGCGGAAATCGCCGAGGTGCTGTCGTGACTGTGCGCCTGCGCGATGTCATCGAGGTGCTGGACGAGGCGTACCCCCCGCGGCTTGCCGAGCCGTGGGATTCGGTGGGCTTGGTGTGTGGCGACCCCGCGGATGCGCTGGACTCGGTAACCATCGCGGTCGACGCGACACCGGCGGTCGTCGACGAAGTTCCCGAGGGTGGGCTGCTGCTGGCGCATCATCCGTTGCTGTTGCGCGGGGTCGACACGGTCGCGGCCAGCACGCCCAAGGGCGCGCTTGTGCACGGTTTGATCCGCACCGGACGTTCCCTGTTCACCGCGCACACCAACGCCGACTCGGCCTCACCTGGTGTGTCCGACGCGCTGGCGCAGGCTCTCGGCCTGAGCGTCGAAGCGGTGCTTGCCCCCTCGCCGGGTGCCGCAGGTGCCGCAGACCTCGACAAGTGGGTCATCTATGTGCCTCCCGAGAATTCAGAGGCGGTGCAGGCAGCGGTTTTTGAAGCCGGCGCCGGACACATCGGTGACTACTCGCACTGCAGCTGGAGTGTGACGGGTACCGGTCAGTTCCTGCCACACGATGGAGCGTCGCCGGTGATCGGCAGCATTGGGGCTGTCGAGCGGGTGACCGAGGACCGCGTCGAGGTCGTCGCACCCGCACGCGCGCGGCGCGGTGTGTTGGCGGCCATGCGGGCCGCACACCCCTACGAGGAGCCGGCCTTCGACATCTTCGCGTTGGTGCCGTCACCGGCCGGCGTCGGGTTGGGCCGCATCGGCACGCTGCCACAGCCCGAACCGCTGAGCGCATTCGTCTCCCGCGTCAGCGCCGCGTTGCCCCAGACATCCTGGGGCATCCGTGCCGCCGGCGACCCCGGCATGCTGGTGTCGCGGGTCGCGGTCTGCGGAGGCGCCGGGGACTCGTTGCTGGGCGCCGCGGCCACGGCAGACGTGCAGGCGTATGTCACATCAGACCTGCGGCATCATCCGGCCGACGAACATCGCCGGGCCTCCCAAGTGGCCTTGATCGACGTCGCACATTGGGCCAGCGAATTTCCGTGGTGCGGCCAGGCGGCCGAGGTGTTGCGATCGCATTTTGGCGCGTCGCTGCCGATCCGCGTGTGCACCCTCCGAACTGACCCGTGGAATCTCGAGAACGACACTGAAAGAGATCCGTCATGAAAGCCGAAGTAGCACAGCAGCGTTCGCTACTGGAATTGGCGACGCTGGATGCTGAGCTGTCCCGGATCGCTCATCGGGCCACTCATCTGCCCCAGCGGGAGGCCTACGAGAAGGTAAAGGCCGAGCACACTGCCGCCAGTGATCGGCTGGCCGCCGTCCGAATCGCGGTGGACGACTTGGACGCCCAGGTGTCGCGCTTCGAGGGCGAGATCGACGCGGTGCGCAAGCGCGAAGACCGGGATCGGTCGTTGCTGAGGTCCGGGGCGACGGATGCCAAGCAATTGGCCGATCTGCAACACGAGCTGGAAACCCTGGAGCGTCGTCAGGCCAGCCTGGAAGATTCCCTGCTCGACGTAATGGAGCGCCGCGAGGAGCTGCAAGCGCAGCAGCGGGCCGAGTTGCAAGCGCTCGATGGGCTGCAGACCGACTTGGACAGCGCGCAACAGGAACTCGACGCCGCACTCGCCGAGATTGATCAAGCCCGCAATGAACATTCATCGCGTCGCGACGCGGTGACCGCGACGCTGGACCCCGGCCTTTCGGAGCTCTACGAACGGCAGCGGGCCAGGGGAGGGGCGGGCGCCGGACAACTGCAGGGACACCGATGTGGCGCATGCCGGATCGAGATCGGCCGCGGCGAGCTGGCCCGGATCGCGGCGGCCGCCGAAGACGAGGTGATGCGCTGTCCGGAGTGCGGGGCGATCCTGTTGCGGGTCAAGGGATTTGAGCAGTGAAGGTTGTCATCGAAGCCGACGGCGGGTCGAGGGGCAACCCCGGGCCGGCCGGCTACGGCGCGGTGGTGTGGACCGCGGACCGCTCGACCGTGCTTGCCGAGAGCAAGCAGGCGATCGGCAGGGCGACGAACAACGTCGCTGAATATCGCGGTCTAATAGCCGGTTTGGACGATGCGGTGAAAATGGGTGCCACCGAAGTGGCAGTCCTGATGGATTCCAAGCTTGTCGTGGAACAAATGGCGGGGCGCTGGAAGGTCAAACACCCCGACCTCGTTGAGTTGCACGCCCAGGCTCAGGTGCTCGCGGCGAGGTTTCGCCGGATCACCTATTCGTGGGTTCCCCGGGCCCGGAACTCGCACGCCGATCGGTTGGCCAACGAGGCGATGGACGCCGCCGCTCGCGCCAACCGCAGGGTAAACAAGGCCACGGTGCCGGTCGCCGAACCCGCCAAGGTTGCAACGCAGTCCCCCGTCGCACCCGGGTGGACCGGCGCGCGCGGCATTCCCACCCGGCTGCTATTGCTGCGGCACGGCCAGACCGAGTTGTCGGTGCAACGCCGCTACTCCGGGCGTGGCAACCCGGTACTCAACGAAGTCGGATGGCGGCAAGCCGGCTTGGCGGCGCGGTATCTGGCGCAGCGCGGCGGGATCGCAGCAGTGATTTCCTCGCCACTGCAGCGTGCCTACGACACCGCGACGACCGCGGCACGAGCGCTGGGCTTGGACGTGACCGTCGATGACGACCTCATCGAGACCGACTTCGGTGCGTGGGAGGGGCTGACGTTCGCCGAGGCCGCCGAACGCGATCCCGAACTGCATCGTCGCTGGCTACACGACACCAGCACGACACCGCCGGGCGGCGAGAGCTTCGACGAAGTGATGTGGCGGGTGCGTCGGGCACGCGACCGGATCATGACTGGGCACGAAAACGAGACGGTGCTAGTGGTCTCACATGTCACGCCTATCAAGGTGTTGCTGCGGCTCGCATTGGGTGTCGGCCCGGGTGTGCTGTACCGGTTGCATCTTGATCTGGCGTCGTTGAGCATCGCCGAGTTCTATGCCGATGGAGCGTCATCGGTGCGGCTGGTCAACCAAACCGGTTACCTGTAGACACCTCGGTGCTAGCTAGCAGAGACCGCTGGGTACACCGCGTGCGGGGGTGGTTTCCTGACTGGGCATTGTCTGCGGAAAGGGCACCCGATAGGGGATTGCCTCGGCGATCTCTCCCGTCACTGGATTGGGATTCAACCCGATTGTTCCCAAATACACGTTGGGCACGCACTGGGGCAGTTTCGGCACTGCGTCGAGCAGTGGGTGACCCAAGTCGGGTCGCGATGGGTTGGGCGGGACGGCGAAGTTGAACGTCGATGTCATATCGCCGACCGTGCTGTCGCGCCAGGCGGTGAGGTTGGGAATCGGCACCCCGAACCGCTTGCCGATCAACTTCAGCTGTGAGGTGTGGTCGAAAACGTCATGGACCATCAGCGGGCCGCGGCTGTATGGCGAAATCACGATGCACGGGACGCGAAAACCCAAACCTATGGGTCCACGTATGCCGCTAGCGCCCGCCACGCTATTGATGTCGGCAACGGTGAGAAATTCGCCGGGAGTTCCCGCCGGAGGTGTCGGCGGTGTGACGTGGTCGAAGAACCCACCATTTTCGTCGTAGGCGACAATTAGCGCGGTCTTTTCCCATACCGCCGGATTGGAAAGCAAAATTCTTAACAGCTGCACAATGCCGATAGCGCCGACGGCCGGCGGGAATGCGGGGTGTTCGGACAACGGCGTGTTAGGAACCACCCAGGAAACCTGGGGCAGCCTATTGGCTTTGACGTCGGCGACGAAGTCGAGGGGGTAGGTCGGCGCGATGCCGAAGCGAGCCAAGTCTGAGCGGGGATCCTGGGCTTGCTTGAAATACGTCATTATTCGGTCATAGGTGTAGTTAAGGTAATGACTAGCGATTGGCCCGAGAGCTTTGCTGCGATACAGCTTCCAGCTGATGCCGGCAGCGCTGAGGTTTTCCGGCATGGTTGTCCAGCTGAACTGAGCAACCGGTTCGGCGGCGGGGCTAGTGAGTTGCGGGCCGCCGTTGGTGCCGCCGGGGTCGATCGAGGCGCTGATCCAGTACAGCCGGTTGGGCAGGGTGGGACCCAAAACCGAGCAATAGTACCGATCGCAGACCGTGAACGTGTCCGCCAACATGTGGTGGATGGGGATGTCTTTGCGGGTGTGATAGCCCATCGTCACGGGGACATTGCCCACCACCGGACTGGCACTGACCTGTGCCGGTAGCCAGTTATCGTTGGCACCGCCGTTCCAGGACTCGTGCATCGCCTTCCAGGAGTGGTCGGGGTCGTTCAGGCATTGGCCGTCAACGAACGGGCCTCGGGTGGTATCGAATCGGAACGGGATGGTGGTGCCGGCGGGGTCGAGTTGCTGCGTCTGCGGATTCCAGCCCTTTTGCTGGAATGCGGGCGACGGAGTGTTGAATCCATCGGTGCCAGAAAGAGTTCCAAAGTAATGATCGAATGATCGGTTCTCCTGTAAGAACAACACAATGTGCTCGATGTCGGTCAAATGCCCAGAGCACGGCCCAGCCCCGTAAGCCTTTTCTATCACCGGGCCGGCAAAGGACATTAGAGCGCCGGTGCCGCCCGCGGCGACCTTGGCAATAAACTCGCGACGAGACATTCCGCCGAACGGGTCTTCGCTCACCCCAATGCCTTCCGGTCCAATTTTCGGCTCACGCTATACTCGCTAGGGCGATTATTCGTGGCAGCTCAAACGGCGTGTCGGTATGCATTTTTGCCCGCGCCAAATAGACACGCGCTGTTAATGTCTGTGATGCTTCGGTCGCCGGATTCGACGCGCTAAATTTACCGCGGCGTCAGCGAAATAGCGTGATCGCCTGCTCCGGGCAGTTTTGCTCGCCGGCGACCGCCTGCGCCTCGAGTTCGCTGCCGACTTCCTCGGCACGCACGACGGAGTGGCCGAACTCGTCGGCGTCGAAGACGTCGGGCGCCAGCGTGTAACAGCGCCCGTGGCCGACGCAGCGATCAGCGTCGACGCAGACGCGAATCATCGTTGCGGCACCGCGAAGGTCAGCGGTAGCGCCTCCACAGACCTCAGAGCGGCGGTGTAGCTGAGCTCAACTCCGGGCTTTATCGCGTAGTCGGGAATGCGCCGGTGGAATTCGCGCAACGCCACCCGTAGCTCCATACGCGCCAGATGCGACCCGAGGCAGCGGTGCGGACCTCCGCCGAAGGCGCGGTGTCGGTTCGGATTGCGGTGGAAATCTACGAGCTCCGGATCCGGGAACTCGGCCGGGTCGGTGTTGGCGGCGCCGAGCAACGGGCTGACTCGCTCACCCTTACTGATGGGGCATCCACCCACCTCGACATCTTGCATGGCCACCCGCGCCACGCCGGGCACTGGCGTCTCCCAGCGCAACAACTCCTCGATCGCACTCGGCACGATATCGGGCTGCTCGACGAGCTCCCAACGGTGCTCGGGATGGCGCGCGAGATAGACGAAGAAGCAGTCGAGCGAGTCCGTCACTGTGTCGAGTCCTGCTATGAGGAAAAGGAAACAGATATCCAGGATCTCCTCGCGTGTGAGCGGCTGTTCGGCAATGTTCGCCGCGATCAGCGCGGACAACACGTCGTCGCGCGGGGCGGCGATGTGGTCGTCGATGGCCCGCTCGAAGTAGTCGTAAATTTGTTGCGCTACGCCTGCCGAGGCTTGGTGGCGGTCGTTGTAGCCGGCGGATCCCGCCGGGCGGATCACACCGTCCTTCCATTCCAGGAACTTGTCGAGGTCTTCCAGTGGTAGGCCGAGCAGTTGCAGGAAGACGGTGCAGGGAAGGGGTACTGCGAACTCGGCGTGAAAGTCGCATTCGCCGCGGTCGACGAAGCGGTCGATCATCTCGTTGACCAGCTCGGTGACGCGCGGTTCACGCCGCGCCATCTCCCGCGGAGTGAACAGCGGATCAAGGATGCGACGGTACTTCGCGTGGTCGGGTGGGTCGATCTGCAAAGGGATGAGCGGTCGCAGGTTGCCGAGATCGACCGCGTCCATGTTCGACGAGAACAGCTCGGTGTGCTTGAGTGCCATCTCGATGTCGGTAAGGCGGCTCAGCACGACCGCCTGTGGCGATCGAAACACCGGGTTTGATTCGCGCAGCGCCTTGTACATCGGCTGAGGTTCGGCGAGGCCCACCATCGCCTGGTCGACGAATGCTTCGGCTTGTGAGGCTTCGGTCATGTCGTCAGCCTCGCTCCAGCGTCCCGCCAGGGCAATGACTTTCCCGGGGTCAGCCGCTGGCCTCGCCATTGCGCAGCGGGTACCGTGTTCGTCGCGGACGAGTTGGCTGGGCGGCCGCGGCTTGAGTCGGTCGCAAGATCGGCGTCGAGTCGAGGAAAGTCCGGACTTCACAGAGCGGGGTGATTGCTAACAGCAATCCGAGGTGACTCGCGGGAAAGTGCCACAGAAAACAAACCGCCATCCTCGTGGTGGTAAGGGTGAAACGGTGCGGTAAGAGCGCACCAGCACTCCGGGTGACCGGGGTGGCTAGGCAAACCCCACCCGAAGCAAGGCCAAGAAGGTCGCACCGAAAGTGCGGCCGCGCAGGCGTCCGAGGGTTGCTCGCCCGAGCCTGCGGGTAGGCCGCTTGAGGCACCCGGCAACGGTGTGTCCAGATGGATGGTCGCCGCCGTGCCGCCGTTGGTTAGAGCCGCGGCGGTGTGGAACAGAATCCGGCTTACAGGCCAACTCGCCCGCCCTTTGCCAGGTCGCGGTGCCGGATGAGCGCCGAGTGCGAATCTCACGACGCCACACGCCGGTTGACCGTCGTGTGGTTCACGCTCGGCGGTTCGGGGCGCCCTCAGCGTCGTGCGCGGCGCACCGATTTGTCGAGTTTGCGCAGGGCCGCGTCGAGCTGGTCCCGGCAACTGTCGGCCAAGTCGGCCTCCTGCTGGTAAAGCAGGCCATAGGTGAACGTGTCTTCGCCTGCGGCGTGTGCGGCATCGACCTGCTGGATCAAATGCTGGCGACTGACCACGCTGTCTTGGTGATCGCCGAGCAACGTCTGGATGGCCTTCGCCCGTCGGGATACCTTGTCCTCGCCGGTTGCGGCCGCGGTATAACGCAAGCGTTTGGCGCGCTTTCGGATCCGGTGCAGCGCCTCGTCGGGGTCTTTCTGGTGGTCGCCGTCGTCGTCGCCGTCTTGATCGCCCTGGGCGGCTGCCTTTGCGGCCTTCCGGACGCGTTTGTAGGCGGCGTCAATAGTTATCGGGGTCGCCGGTGCCGAGTCTTGGCCGACCGTCGTGGCCGGGTTTTCGGCGACGAGGGCGTCGAGGGCATCAAGCAGGCGGAAGTAGCGTTTCGACCGCATCGCGATCAAAGACCGCCGCAGCCCTCTTTGATAGCGACGCCGGGCGCCGTCGACCAGGCGCTCCCGAACGGGTCCGCGCACCAGTTCCGGTGCCAGTCGGTCCAATTCGCGCTGGTAGCGTTCGCCGAGCACCTCGGCATCGCGCGCCACACCCAAGACGCTGGCGAGTTCACGTAGTTCATCGATGACCCAGGCCCCGTCGGCCAATCCGAACGAATCCTGGGCGTCCTTCAACAGGCTGCGGATCTTGCGGGTGGTCACCCGCATCTGGTGCACCGCATCGTAGGCGTCCGCGCGCACGGCGCGATCCCACACCAGTAGCTCCTCAATTTGCTGGGCGACGGCGCGATGCACCGGGTCCGCGGGTGGCGGTGTGCGCGTCGACGCAGCGGCAGAGGATGTCCGACCTAGGACCCGTGCCAGCTTGGAACCGTGGCCCGCGGGTGCGGCGCCGGCGTCGAGCAGCCGGTTGCCCAGCCGGTTCAGCAGGTCGTGACCAGCGGTCCCATCCGTTTGCTGGAGCTCCAGCTCCCACTCGCGCCACTGCTGTTCTTCGTGTCCGTCATCGGAGCCGCTGGCAGCAGCAGACGACCAGGCGGTGACGTGGTCGTTGCTGAACTCCGCCAGGGCAACGCCGTCGACGCCGTAAAGGATCTGGCTCTCGCGCTGGGTGGTGATTCGCGCGACGGGCTCGATCGGGCGGTCGCGAACGATCGCCAGCACCACGTCGAGCAACGAGGCCGGCACGGCTTCCCCGGTTGCGTCGGCGGACTCGAGCGGCGCATGAATTTCGGTGCGCGCGTCGGGCCCCGCCGGCAACTTCAGGTGCCACCCCGCGTCGGGCCCGCCGGTGCGGCGCCGCAGGGTGATCCGGTTGCGCGCCAGGTCCTGGGTCGGGGTGTCGAAGTACACCGCGTCCAGCGATTGCATCGGCAACTTTTCGACGCGGGCCACCGCGGCGATGCCCTCGAAGGACGGCGACACCGTCGACTCGACAACGTCGAACTTGCGCTCGACTTCCAGATGGCGCGCCGTCTTTGGCGCCTGTACCGGCATCTTCGCCTCCGTGGATGGTGATAGGCCCCCATAGAGTGCCACATCAGGGTTACGCGCCCTTCACCGATCCACTTGTCGTTTGCGGCGCAGTTCGCCCCGAAGAGCATTGCGGCCGAAGCTGTACCGGCTAAAAGCAGTGCTCGTCGGCCGGGAAAGCGCCGGCGGCAACCTCTTCCGCGTATTGCATTGCGGCGCGGCGTAATTCACCGGCGATGTCTGCATAGCGCTTGACGAAGCGGGCGGCCTTGCCGCCGCTGAGGCCCGCCATGTCCTGCCAGACCAGGACCTGGCCGTCGCAGTTGGGACCGGCTCCAATCCCGACGGTCGGGATGGTGAGCTTGCCGGTGATCTGGGTTGCTAGTTCGGCCGGCACCATTTCCATCACGACGGCAAACGCTCCCGCTTCTGCGACTGCGATGGCGTCGGCGATCGTCTGTTCCGCGGCGTCACCGCGGCCCTGGACCCGGAAGCCGCCCAGGGTGTTGACGCTTTGCGGAGTGAAGCCAATATGGGCCATCACCGGAATGCCTGCCGTGGTCAGGCACGCGATCTGCTCGGCTACCCGTTCACCGCCCTCGAGCTTGACGGCGTGCGCGCCGCCTTCCTTCATGAACCGGGTAGCGGCGGCCAATGCCGCGGTGGGTCCGGCCTCGTAACTGCCGAACGGCAGATCGGCGACCACCAGCGCGTGCGGGGCACCCCGCACTACGCCACGGACCAGCGGGATCAACTCGTCGATCGAGATGGGCACCGTCGTGTCGTAGCCGTAGACGACGTTGGCTGCCGAATCTCCGATCAGCAGCACCGGAATGCCGGCCTCGTCGAAGACCCGGGCGGTCGAATAGTCGTAGGCCGTAAGCATGCCCCACTTATGGCCTTCGGCCTTCCATTTCTGCAGGTGGTGGGTGCGGATCTTGGTGCGCGGTGCCGGGGCGTTGGCAGTGTTGGCAGGGTTAGCCCCATAGACATTCTGCTCAGACATCACTGTCCCTAGTGCTGGTCGGGTCGATCCTCGTGGCCCTGTAGGTTTGGTCCTGATGGGGTCCCCGGGTTCGTCTGACTCCAACAGTCTGCCATTTTGTCCATGTAGATGCACCGTGTTGTTCGCCACCGGCATACGATCTGCGGATGCAGCGGCTCAGTGGACTCGACGCCAGCTTCCTGTACTTGGAAACCTCCTCCCAGCCCATGCATGTTTGCTCGATCATGGAATTGGATACGTCGACCATGCCCGGCGGCTACACCTTCGACCGACTGCGCGACGCATTATCGCTGCGCATCAAGGCGATGCCGGAGTTCCGCGAGAAGCTTGCCAATAGTCTGCTGAACCTCGACCATCCCGTCTGGGTTGATGACGAGAACTTTCAGCTCGATCGGCATTTGCACCGCATCGGCTTGCCATCGCCGGGCGGGCGCGCGGAAATGTCGGAAGTCTGCGGCCACATCGCATCGTTGCCGTTGGATCGCAGGCGGCCGCTGTGGGAGATGTGGGTCATCGAAGGCGTCGCCGGCACCGACTGCCATCGCAAAGGCCGCATCGGGGTCATGACCAAGGTGCACCATGCAGGCGTGGATGGGGTGACCGGCGCCAACTTGATGTCGCAGTTGTGCACCACCGAGGCCGATGCGCCCCCGCCCGACCCGGTGGATGGGGTCGGCGGCGGCAGCGGCTGGCAGATTGCCGCCGGCGGCTTGATCAGGTTCGTCACCCGGCCGCTGAACCTGGCGAATGTGGTGCCGGACACCGTTTCCTCGGTGGTTGGGACACTGCTGCGGGCCCGGGACGGCTTGACCATGGCGCGTCCGTTTGCCGCACCGCGCACGGTCTTCAACGCCAGAATCACTGGCCGGCGCAACATCGCCTATGCCCAGCTGGACCTCGAAGACATTAAGACAGTCAAGAACCACTTCGGCGTCAAGGTCAACGACGTGGTGATGGCGTTGGTGTCCGGGGTGCTTCGGCAATACCTGGCCGAGCGCAACGCGTTGCCCGACGCCTCACTGGTGGCGACGGTGCCGGTGTCGGTGCATGGCAAGTCGGATCGCCCCGGCCGGAACCAGGTTTCGGGCATGTTTGCCAGCCTGGAAACCAACATCGCCGACCCCGCGGAACGTCTGAAGGCGATCGCCGCAGCGAATTCCGTTGCCAAGCAACATAGTTCAGCCATTGGTGCCACGCTGTTGCAGGATTGGTCACAGTTCGCGGCGCCGGCCGTTTTCGGGATCGCGATGCGGGTCTATGCCAGCACCCGGTTGACGAGCTTGCCGGTGCACAACCTGGTGGTGTCCAACGTGCCGGGACCACAGATCCCGCTGTACATGTTGGGTTGTGAGGTCAAGGCGATGTACCCGCTGGGGCCGATCTTTCACGGCTCAGGTCTCAACATCACCGTGATGTCGCTGAACAGCAAGCTGGATGTCGGGCTCATCTCCTGCCCGGACCTGTTGCCGGACCTATGGGAGATGGCCGATGAGTTTGCCATCGGCATGGAAGAGCTGCTGGCTGCGTGCGAGAGATCGCCCGGCGATGGCCGCTAACCAGGAATTTGAGTCTTCTCTGGCAGCATAGGGTGCCATGAGTCTGTCCCGCCGCGACAAGATCGCGCGCATGCTGCTGGTCTGGACCGCGATCGCATCCGTGGTGTTGGTGCTCGCCGGATGCATCCGCGTGGTCGGCGGGCGTGCTCGCATGGCTGAGCCGAAGCTGGGCCAGCCGATCGAATGGACACCGTGTCGTTCGTCAAACCCGGGAGTGAAGGTCCCCGGCGGCGCGCTTTGTGGCAAGCTCGCCGTGCCCGTCGACTACGACCATCCCGACGGTGAGGTGGCGTCGCTGGCGTTGATTCGCTTTCCCGCGACCGGAGACAAGATCGGTTCGCTGGTCATCAATCCCGGTGGCCCCGGTGAATCCGGTATAGAGGCCGCACTCGGTGTTTTCCAGACCCTGCCGAAGCGCGTCCACGAACGCTTCGATCTGGTCGGGTTCGACCCACGTGGTGTGGCATCCTCGCGACCCGCGATTTGGTGCAACTCCGATGCGGACAAC
Source organism: Mycobacterium simulans (assembly GCF_900232995.1). Lineage (GTDB taxonomy): Bacteria > Actinomycetota > Actinomycetes > Mycobacteriales > Mycobacteriaceae > Mycobacterium > Mycobacterium simulans. Next base: position 409,583 of record NZ_OCVX01000004.1, on the reverse strand, counting down.
GACCGGCTGCGGGCCGAGCCGCAGGTTGACTACAGCCAGGCCGGCGTGGCGCGCATTGAGAACGAGACCAAACAATTCGTGCGCCGCTGCGTCGACAAGATGGGCAAGAATTTCCTGGCGAACGTCGGGACGGTCAACGTTGCCAAGGATCTGGATGCCATCCGCGCGGCGCTGGGCGACGACAAGCTGACCTACCTCGGCTACTCGTACGGCACCCGGATCGGCTCGGCCTACGCCGAGGCCTTCCCCCAGCGGGTGCGGGCGATGATCCTCGACGGCGCCGTCGACCCCAACGCCGATCCCATCGAAGCGGATCTACGTCAGGCCAAGGGATTCCAGGGCGCGTTCAATGACTATGCGGCGGACTGCGCTAAGGACTCGAACTGTCCGCTGGGCACCGACCCGGCCAAGGCTGTCGAGGTCTACCACAGCCTGATCGACCCGCTCGTGGACCCGAACAACCTGTCGGTCAGCAGGCCGGCGAAGACTAACGACCCGCGCGGCCTCAGCTATAGCGATGCCATCGTCGGCACGATCATGGCGCTGTACTCCCCGAATCTGTGGCACCACCTGACCGATGCTCTCTCGGAGCTGGTCGACCACCGGGGAGACACCATGCTCGCCCTGGCCGATATGTACATGCGTCGTGATGCACACGGGCATTACAACAATTCCACCGACGCACGGGTCGCGATCAATTGTGTTGATCAGCCGCCGATTACAGACCGAGCCAAGATCATTGACGAAGACCGCCGGTCACGCGAGATTGCACCGTTCATGAGCTACGGCAAGTTCACCGGCGACGCTCCACTGGGTACTTGTGCGTTCTGGCCGGTGCCGCCGACGAGCAAGCCGCATTCCGTCTCCGTGCCCGGTCTGGTGTCGACTGTGGTGGTGTCCACGACCCACGATCCCGCGACGCCCTATCAGGCGGGGGTCGACCTGGCCAAACAACTGCATGGCTCGTTGCTTACCTTCAACGGAACGCAGCACACGGTGGTATTCCAGGGCGATAGCTGCATTGACGACTACGTGACGGTGTACTTGATCGGCGGCAGCACTCCGCCCAGCGGCGCAAAGTGTTAGTCACCGCTCGCCGAGCGTGGTGGTGACACGCTCGGCGAGAGCTGGATGAGATCAAGGCGTGATCGTTTCGCGCCGTCACGGGTACTCATGGGTGACAAGATCAACGGCCATGTGCCGCCTGAGACCGTTGAGCTCGGCGCTGCTGTCGTTTGGGCTGGCGCTCGGCGGGCACGCGACGGCTGCACCGCCTTTGGCCGGTGCCACGCCTGAGGCCGATGCCGGTCAGACCCAGAGCCCCGTTGCACCGGCAGCCGCGCCGCAACAGAGTTGGGGGTCCTGCCGTGAGTTCATCGCGGATGCCAGCAACCTTCCCAGCGCGAAATGCACAACGGTGTCGGTACCGGTCGATTACGACAAACCCGGTGGGGCACAAGCCAAGTTGGCGGTGATCCGGATCCCAGCGACCGGTCAACGTGTCGGATCGCTGCTGATCAATCCGGGAGGACCCGGGGCGTCCGCGGTCGAGATGGTCGCCGGGGTGGCGCCAGAGCTCAAGGACACCGATATCGCCCGACACTTCGACCTGGTGGGCTTTGACCCGAGAGGAGTCGGACACTCGACCCCTGCATTGCGGTGCCGCACCGACGCCGAGTTCGACGCCTACCGGCGCGACCCGATGGTCGATTACAGCCCGGCCGGTGTGGCCCACATCGAGCAGGTCTACCGCGAGTTGGCGCAGCACTGTGTGGACCGGATCGGCCCGGAATTCCTGGCGAACGTCGGCACGGCATCGGCGGCGCGCGATATGGACATGGTCCGCCAAGCGCTGGGTGACGAGCAGATCAACTACCTCGGATACAGCTACGGGACCGAGTTGGGTACCGCCTACATCGAGCGGTTCAGCTCCCATGTGCGGGCGATGGTGCTCGATGGCGCGATCGACCCGACCATCGGTCCCATCGAGGAAACCATCAACCAAATGGCAGGATTCCAAACCGTTTTCAACGATTACGCCGCGGACTGCGCCCGTTCGACGGCCTGCCCGTTGGGAACCGACCCGGCCCAGTGGGTCAACCGCTACCACGCCTTGGTTGACCCGCTGGTCGCGAGGCCGGGTAAGACGTCAGATCCGCGTGGCCTGAGCTACGCCGACGCGACCACGGGCACCATCAACGCGCTCTATACGCCGAGTCATTGGAAGTACCTGACCAGTGGGCTCCTTGGGTTACAGCGCGGCACCGACGCGGGCGACCTGCTGCTGCTCGCCGATGACTACCAAGGCCGGGACCGCCAGGGGCGCTACAACAACGACCAGGACGCGTTCAACGCGATCCGTTGCGTCGACGCGCCGACGCCGACTGATCCAGCGCCTTGGATCGCCGCCGATCGCAAGATCCGCGAGGTCGCTCCGTTCCTGTCGTACGGGCAATTCACCGGTTCGGCCCCGCGCGATCTGTGCGCGCTGTGGCCGGTTCCGGCAACGTCGATACCGCACCCGGCAGCGCCGGCTCCACCGGCCAAGGTCGTCGTGGTCTCCACCACCCACGACCCGGCCACCCCCTACCAAGCCGGGGTCGACCTGGCCCGCCAGCTGGGCGCCCCGCTGATCACCTTCGACGGAACCCAGCACACCGCGGTGTTCGACGGCAACGACTGCGTGGATACCGCCGTGGTGCGGTACCTCGACGGCCTGACCTTGCCGCCGGCGAACTTGCGGTGCTGAACAGCGGCGCGCAAATGCCGTCGGACCAGCTTGCAACGCTTTTGACCGGGCACCGGTAACACGGAATTAACACAACTTGCATAGTGTTCGGGTTATGGATCGACAGAAGGAATTCGTCCTCCGCACCCTGGAGGAACGGGACATCCGCTTCGTCCGGCTCTGGTTCACAGACGTGCTCGGTTTCCTCAAGTCGGTCGCAATCGCCCCAGCAGAGCTCGAAGGCGCATTCGAGGAGGGAATTGGCTTCGACGGATCCTCGATCGAGGGTTTCGCCCGAGTCTCGGAATCCGACACCGTGGCGCATCCCGATCCGTCGACCTTCCAGGTGCTGCCCTGGGCCACCAACTCCGGTCACCACCACTCGGCGCGGATGTTCTGCGACATCACCATGCCGGATGGCTCGCCATCGTGGGCAGACCCGCGACATGTGCTGCGGCGTCAGCTTACGAAGGCCAACGAACTTGGTTTCTCCTGCTACGTACATCCGGAAATCGAATTCTTCCTGCTGAAGTCAGGCCCCGACGATGGGTCGGTACCTGTACCCGTCGACAGCGCCGGCTACTTCGACCAGGCGGTACACGACTCCGCGTCGAATTTTCGCCGCCACGCGATCGAGGCCCTGGAGTTCATGGGAATATCGGTGGAATTCAGCCACCACGAAGGCGCGCCGGGCCAGCAGGAGATCGACTTGCGCTTCGCCGACGCGCTGTCGATGGCCGACAACGTGATGACGTTTCGTTACGTCATCAAAGAAGTCGCGCTCGAAGAGGGTGCGCGGGCATCGTTCATGCCCAAGCCGTTCGGGCAGCACCCGGGCTCGGCGATGCACACCCACATGAGCCTGTTCGAAGGCGAGGTTAACGCCTTCCACAGCGACGACGATCCGCTGCAGCTATCCGAAGTCGGCAAGTCCTTCATCGCCGGGATCCTTGAGCACGCCTCTGAGATCAGTGCGGTCACCAACCAATGGGTCAACTCCTACAAACGGCTCGTGCAGGGCGGGGAGGCACCCACCGCCGCCTCATGGGGGGCCGCCAACCGGTCCGCGCTGGTTCGGGTGCCGATGTACACGCCGCACAAGACCTCGTCGCGGCGGATCGAGGTGCGCAGCCCAGATTCGGCGTGCAACCCATACCTGACGTTCGCCGTACTGCTGGCCGCTGGACTGCGTGGGGTGGAGAAGGGCTACGTGCTGGGCCCGCAGGCCGAGGACAACGTGTGGGATCTAACGCCCGAGGAACGCCGGACCATGGGATACCGCGAACTTCCGTCCAGTCTGGACAGTGCGCTACGCGCCATGGAGGCCTCCGAGCTCGTCGCGGAGGCCTTGGGGGAGCATGTTTTTGATTTCTTCTTGCGCAATAAGCGAACAGAGTGGGCCAACTATCGCAGCCACGTCACCCCCTACGAGCTGAGCACCTACCTGTCGCTCTAGACCGGCCCTAACCCACATCCTGTTTTGCAGGGGCGGCAGCGTCTTGCGCTACCGTCAGTGTCGTGGGCGCCACTCCTCCTCATCGCTTGGTCCCCCGCGCGGCTGCGCGGCTGGGGGTGCCCCCACTGCATCGTCGGTGGCGCGAGTCGTGACCAAACCCGCGACGCAGCGACCCAAGTTGCCCAGCGTCGGCCGGCTCGGATTGATCGATCCGCGGGCAGGCGCTCGTTTGACGCAGCTGGGTTGGGATAACGAGGACGACCAGCTCTGCGTCGATCTGCTGTGGTCGTTGTCGCGCGCCGCGGACGCCGACGCCGCGCTAGCGGCGGTAGTCCGACTGGCCGAGAACCCAGCCACCGGATGGGACGAGCTGAATGCGGCCCTGCTCACCGAGCGCAGCCTGCGTGGGCGGTTGTTCGCGGTGCTGGGTTCATCGCTGGCCTTGGGCGAGCACCTCGCCGCCCATCCACAGTCGTGGAAGCTGCTGCGGGGCAACGTCAAACTGCCTTCCCGCGACGAGATGGAGGAGTCATTCAGCGAGCGCATCGAGGCGGCCTCGGATGCGTCGGGGGCTCCCAGCGCGGTGGTGCACCGATTGCGCGCCCGTTACCGCGACCACCTGTTGATACTGGCCGCCCTTGATTTGGCCGCGACGGTCGAAGACGAGCCGGTGCTGCCGTTCACCGTGGTCGGTGCCCAGTTGGCCGACATCGCGGACGCCGCGCTAGCGGCCGCGCTGCGGGTGGCTGAGGCGACCGTGTGCGGCGACCGCACGCCACCGCGTCTGGCGGTCATCGCGATGGGCAAATGCGGTGCGCGAGAACTGAATTACGTCAGTGACGTCGACGTGATCTTCGTTGCTGAGCGCGCCGATCCGCTCAGCACCCGCGTCGCCAGCGAGATGATGCGGGTGGCGTCGACGGCGTTCTTTGAGGTGGACGCCGGGTTGCGGCCGGAGGGCCGCAGTGGGGAGTTGGTTCGCACGCTCGATTCGCACGTCGCGTACTACCAGCGCTGGGCCAAGACCTGGGAGTTCCAGGCATTGCTGAAAGCCCGCCCCGCGGCCGGCGACATGGGACTTGGCGAGCGCTACATAAAGGCCTTGATGCCGATGGTTTGGACCGCATGCGAGCGTGAGGACTTTGTGGTTGAGGTGCAGGCGATGCGGCGCCGTGTCGAGCAGTTGGTGCCCGCCGACGTCCGTGGCCGCGAACTCAAGCTCGGTAGTGGCGGATTGCGTGACGTGGAGTTTGCCGTGCAGCTACTGCAGCTGGTGCACGGCCGCAGCGACGACTCGCTGCACGTGGCCTCCACCGTTAACGCACTGGCGGCGTTGAGCGAAGGCGGTTACATCGGGCGCGAAGACGCCGCGAATCTGACCGCCTCGTATGAGTTCCTCCGACTGCTCGAGCACCGACTGCAGCTGCAACGGCTCAAGCGCACCCATTTGCTGCCCGAGGCCGACGACGAAGAAGCGGTGCGCTGGCTTGCGCGTGCGGCTCATATCCGGCCCGACGGTCGGCACGACGCGGCCGGGGTGCTGCGCGAGGAACTCAAACACCAAAGCGTGCGGGTATCCCGTCTGCACGCCAAGCTCTTCTACCAACCGCTGCTGGAATCGATCGGCCCAGCCGGGCTGCAGATCGCCCCCGGCATGACGTCGGAGGCCGCGGAACGTCAGCTGGCTGCGCTGGGCTACGTGGGGCCGCAGACCGCGTTGAAGCACATGTCGGCGTTGGTCAATCAGAGCGGCCGGCGTGGACGGGTGCAGTCGGTGTTGCTGCCCCGGCTGCTGGACTGGATGTCGTACGCGCCCGATCCCGACGGTGGGCTGCTGGCCTATCGCCGGCTCAGCGATGCACTGGCAACCCACAGTTGGTACCTGTCGACGCTGCGCGACAAGCCCGCTGTGGCCAGGCGGCTCATGCATGTACTGGGGACTTCTGCGTATGTGCCGGATCTGTTGATGCGGGCGCCGGAGGTCATCCAACATTACAGTGACGGGCCGTCCGGACCGAAGTTGCTCGAAACCGAGCCCGCTGCGGTGGCTCGCGCTCTGATCGCCTCGGCGGGCCGCCACCCCGAGCCGGCGCGGGCCATAGCCGCCGCGCGCACGCTGCGCCGTCGCGAGCTGGCACGGATCGGTTCGGCAGACCTTCTCGGCCTGCTCGAGGTCACCGACGTGTGCCGCGCGCTCACGTCGGTGTGGGTGGCGGTGCTGCAGGCCGCGCTCGACGCAACGATCCGGGCCAACCTTCCCGAAGATGGCCACGCCCCCGCGGCCATCGCGGTCATCGGCATGGGCCGCCTGGGCGGTGCCGAGCTGGGCTACGGCTCGGATGCCGATGTGATGTTCGTCTGCGATCCGGCAACCGGCGTCGATGATTCGCAGGCAGTTAAGTGGTCGACAAGCGTCGCCGAGCAGATTCGGACACAGCTGGGGACTCCGAGCGTTGACCCGCCTTTAGAGGTGGACGCCAATCTGCGACCCGAGGGCCGCAATGGTCCGTTGGTCCGAACGCTGGGGTCCTACGCCGCTTACTACGAGCAATGGGCGCAGCCGTGGGAAATCCAGGCGCTGCTGCGCGCGCACGCGGTCGCCGGCGACGCGGAGCTGGGTCAGCGGTTCCTGCTGATGGCCGACAAGACGCGCTATCCGCCCGACGGCGTGTCGGCCGAGGCGGTGCGGGAGATTCGCCGCATCAAGGCGCGCATCGAGTCCGAGCGGTTGCCGCGCGGCGCCGACCCCAACACGCACACCAAGCTGGGGCGCGGGGGACTGGCCGACATCGAATGGACCGTGCAGTTGATGCAGCTGCGCCACGCGCATGAGGTCCCGGCCCTGCACAACACCTCGACGCTGGAATCCCTGGACGCGATCGCCGCGGCGGGGCTGGTTGCCGCGGAAGAAGTGGAGCTACTGCGTCAGGCCTGGCTGACCGCCACCCGGGCCCGCAACGCGCTGGTGCTGGTCCGCGGTAAGCCGACCGATCAGCTGCCGGGACCGGGACGTCAGCTCAATGCGGTCGCGGTCGCCGCGGGCTGGCGAAACGACGACGGTGGGGAATTCCTGGATAACTATCTGCGCGTGACGCGACGCGCAAAAGCGGTCGTGCGCAAAGTGTTCGGGAGCTAAGCAGGAGGCTGATGGGTGGACGCCGCATTCGAGGTCCTCAGCGAATCCGAGCTTGGCCGGGTGACGGCTATGTATGCCCCGTTGGCCGAAGCGGTTCGAGACCTCATCGAGGCAACCATCCGAACCCAAGCTGACGACGACGTCATCCAGGAGGCGCGGACCACGATCGAGGCGGTGACCGAGTCGTTGCGCAGTCAACGCGTCCGCCCGGTCGGCGTGACCTACCGCGTTGACGGTCGGCCGTTGCCATTGGGCAATGCCGCGACCGGCCCGTGCAATCCGATAGCCCCGCCATTGGTTGTCCATCACGATGACGGGCGGTGCTGGAGTGAGTTTGTCCTCGGCACGGCCTACGAGGGCCCGCCGAGCCTCGTGCATGGCGGTGTTTGCGCGCTAGTGCTTGACCACATGCTCGGCGAGGCGGCGAGCGGTGGACTGACCAAGCCGTTGTTCACCGGAACTATCACCGTGAAGTACCTTCGCGGCACTCCGCTGGGCCCACTTCGCGCCGAAGCCTTTGTCGAACGCAGCGAGGGTGTCAAAGCCTTTGCGCGGGGCTTTATTTCGGACGCTGCGGGGGTGACAGCGGAAGCGGAGGGTGTTTTCATCAAGCCGGCGTGGGCTCGGGACGTCGAATGAAGTTCTACATCAGCAGCGCCTTCTTGAATACCGCAGAGATCATCGAGATCGCCAAGGCCGCCGATGAACTCGGCTACGACGGCATCGGAATCCCCGACCACGTCGTCAACCTGGAGACCCTGGCCACTCCGTATCCATACACCAAAGACGGGCAACGACGGTGGCAGCCGTTCACCGACTGGCCCGACCCCTGGGTTCTCGTGGGGGCGCTTGCCCAGGTTACGACGCGGTTGCGGTTCGTCACCACGGTATACATTCCCGCGATGCGCAATCCCTACTCGGCCGCGAAAGCCATTGGTACAGCGGCGCTTTTGGCATCCGGCCGAGTGGAGCTGGGTATCGGAGTCGGCTGGTGTTCCGAGGAGTTCGCTTTGATGGGCGAGCAGTTCGCGGGCCGCGGCAAACGCACCGACGAAATGCTCGACCTGATGCGGGCGCTGTGGGAACCGGGCTGGACTGAATTCGACGGCGAGTTCTACCAGGCGCCGCGGCTGGAGATGCAACCAACCCCGCCGCCAATACCGATCTATGTCGGCGGACTAAGTGACATCGCGCTACGCCGTGCCGCGCGCCACGACGGCTGGATCGGGGACCTGATCAAGACCGAACGGGCGATCGAGGCGGTGGGCCGATTGCGCGAGTTGCGGCTCGAAAATGGGCTGTCTCTAGACGATTTCACCATCTTGACGCCGCTGACCGACGCCTTCACCATCGCCGATTATCAGCGCGCAGCGGATGCTGGCATCACCGGCATCATCACCATGCCGTGGATGTTCTACGCCGGGCCGGATGCCGGCTTGCCCGAGAAAATTGACGGGATGCGGCGCTTTCGTAAGGACCTCGCGCTGGACTAATGGCGAGCAGACGCAAAGGCCCCCATTTCGGTACCGAAATGGGGGCCTTTGCGCCTGCTCGCGGTCGGTGACCCGGCTTAAACGTCGAAGTACAGCGCGAACTCGTACGGGTGCGGCCGGATGTTGACCGGGTCGATCTCCTGCTCGCGCTTGAAGCTGATCCACGTCTCGATCAGGTCGGGCGTGAACACGCCGCCCTCGGTGAGGTATTCGTGGTCGGCCTCCAGACGGTCGATGACCGCGGCCAGCTGGGTGGGGGCCTGCGGGATGTTCGCGGCCGCCTCCGGTGGCAGCTCGTAGAGGTCCTTGTCGACCGGCGCTTGCGGCTCGATCTTGTTCTTGATCCCGTCCAGGCCCGCCATCAGCATGGCGGAGAACGCCAGATACGGGTTGCCCGACGAGTCGGGGCAACGGAACTCCAGTCGCTTGGCCTTCGGGTTGCTGCCGGTGATCGGGATACGCACGCACGCCGAGCGGTTACGTTGGCTGTACACCAGGTTGATCGGGGCCTCGTAGCCGGGAACGAGCCGCTTGTAGGAGTTCACCGTCGGGTTGGTGAACGCCAGCAGCGACGGCGCGTGGTGCAGCAGGCCGCCGATGTAGTGACGGGCGGTGTCCGACAGACCGGCATAGCCCGTCTCGTCGTACATCAGTGGGCTGCCGTCCTTCCACAGCGACTGGTGGGTGTGCATACCGGAGCCGTTGTCGCCGAACAGCGGCTTGGGCATGAACGTGACGGTCTTACCGTTGTGCCACGCGGTGTTCTTGACGATGTACTTGTACAGCTGCATGTCGTCAGCCGCGTGCAGCAGCGTGTTGAACTTGTAGTTGATCTCGGCCTGGCCGCCGGTGCCCACCTCGTGGTGGCCCTTCTCCAGGGTGAAGCCGGCATTGATCAGGTTGGTCAACATCTTGTCGCGCAGGTCGACGTACTGGTCGTTAGGGGCTACCGGGAAATACCCGCCCTTGTGGCGGACCTTGTAGCCGCGGTTGGGGCTGCCGTCGGCCTCGGTCGGCGCGCCGGTGTTCCACCATCCGGAGATGGCGTCCACCTCGTAGAACGACCCGTTGGCGCGCGAGTCGAAGCTGACCGAGTCGAAGATGTAGAACTCGGCCTCGGCACCGAAGTACGCGGTGTCGGCGATGCCGGTGCTGATCAGGTAGTTCTCGGCCTTGCGGGCGATGTTGCGCGGGTCGCGCGAGTACGGCTCGAGCGTGAACGGGTCATGCACGAAGAAGTTGAGGTTCAGCGTCTTGGCCTCGCGGAAGGGGTCGATGCGCGCGGTGCTCGGGTCGGGAAGCAGCAGCATGTCGGACTCGTGGATCGACTGGAATCCGCGAATCGACGAGCCGTCGAAGGCCAGGCCGTCGTCGAATACGGTCTTGTCGAACGCCGAAGCCGGGATCGTGAAGTGCTGCATGATGCCGGGCAGGTCACAGAACCGGACGTCGACGAACTCGACGTTCTCGTCCTTGGCGAGTTTGAAGACGTCGTCGGGCGTCAATTCCGTCACAGAATGCTCCTTTACTTGGTAATTCGCGGCCGACGCTATGGAGCCGTTGTTGCCCGTCAGTCAACCCCGTGTTGCGCAGAAGTTACGTGACCAAGGCGCCCACGATAGAACCCGGGCTGACGCCTAACCCTATTGTGAAGCCATGGCCCGCAAGATCGTATCTGGTCCGTTGTCGAGGTTACGCGGGCTGCCCCAGACTCATGGATTGCGGGCAATCGGAGCCGGTCGATGACGCCTGAATCGGCTCCCGGATACCCCGGCGAAACGCTCGGATTACCGCAGACCGGACCAGGTTCACTGGCGCCGATGGGGCGCCGATTTGTGGCGCTGCTGATCGACTGGCTGATCGCCTACGGCCTTGCCCTGCTGGGTTTGGAGCTAGGCGTCGTCTCCCAGGCAATGTTGGCGACGGTGGTGTTGGTCATCTGGCTGGTGCTGGGCGTGGTGTCGGTGCGCCTGTTCGGTTTCACCCCAGGCCAGTTGGCGCTGGGTCTTGCGGTGGCGTCGGTGGACGGCCGAGTCCCCGTGGGAGTTGGCCGGCTGGCGGTCCGTGGCGTGCTGATCGGGCTGGTAATCCCGCCCTTATTCACGGACTCGGACCTGCGCGGCTTGCAGGACCGACTAACCGGCACCGCGGTCGTCCGGCGTTAAGGCCTCCTACTTGCGGCGCACCGTGCGCTGTACGCCGCGCATCTTGCCCTGGCTGGGCAGCGGCCCCTTCGGCATCACGCCCGCACCGGCCCGCGAACCCAGTGCGGCCAGGCGCGACTCCAGGGTGTCCATTTGCTTGGCGCTGATGTTGGCCGGAAGGCGGGTGAGATGGCGTTCCAACTTGGCCAGCGGCACCTCGCCGTCGCCGTTGCCGACGATGATGTCGTAAATCGGCACGTCGCCCACCAGTCGCGCCGTGCGCTTCTTCTCTTGGGCCAGCAGCGGTTTGACTCGCGCCGCCGATCCCTCCGCGACAAGGATGACGCCGGGCCGTCCGATCACCCGATGTACGGCGTCGAAATTGCCGGTGGCTGCCACCCCCGGGCTCACCCGCCACTTGCCGCGCAGGTTGTCGAGGGCCCAGGCCGCTGCGCCGGTTTGGCCTTCGGCTTTGCGGTAGACCGATCGTTGGGCTCGCCGGCCAAAGATGATGAACGCCACCAGCGCCCCGAGCAGCACGCCCAGCGGGATCATCGTGATCATGGTGAACCCTCCGGCCCACACACCCACCGCCACCGACACGCCCACGATCAGCACAAACGCACCGATCATGTATGGCAGCAGGCGCTTGTCCTCCTTGCGCTGGATCGTGAAGGCCTGCCACAACTGACTGCGGCGCTGCCGAGCGGCGGCCTTACGGGCAGCCTTTGCCTGTTGTTTGGCAGCCTTGTTCTCGGCGGCATTTCGGGGTTTCGCCATAGTGTTCAAGAATACGTACGAGTACGGGCCTGCTCGTAAAGCCGTCGCGCCCGGTAGGACGATCGCACCAACGGCCCAGCCAACACTCCTGCGAAGCCCAGGCTTTCGGCGTATTGCGCGTGCTCGACGAACTCCTCGGGCGGCACCCAACGCTCAATCGGGTGGTGGCGCGTCGACGGCCGCAGGTACTGGGTGATGGTGACGATGTCGCAGCCCGCGGTGTGCAGATCGGCCAGGGCGGTGCGGACCTCGTCAATGGATTCGCCTAGCCCGAGGATGAGGTTGCTCTTGGTGACCAGGCCGAAGTCGCGTGCTGCGGTGATGACACCGAGGCTGCGCTGGTAGGTGAAGGCGGGCCGGATCCGTTTGAAGATGCGAGGCACGGTTTCGACGTTGTGCGCCAGTACTTCCGGGCGGGCACCGAAGACCTCCGCAAGCCGGCCGGGCTCGCCGTTGAAGTCGGGAATTAGCAGTTCGACGCCGGTCTGCGGATTGAGCTCTTTGATGGCACGGACGGTCTCCGCATACAGCCACGCTCCGCCGTCGGGCAGGTCGTCACGGGCCACGCCGGTGACGGTGGCATAGCGTAGTCCCATCGTGTGGACGCTTTCAGCGACCCGTCGCGGCTCGTCGCGGTCCAACGCGGCAGGCTTGCCGGTGTCGATCTGGCAGAAGTCGCAACGGCGGGTGCACTGGTCACCACCTATGAGGAAGGTGGCTTCCCGGTCCTCCCAGCATTCGAAGATGTTGGGGCAGCCGGCCTCTTCGCAGACCGTGTGCAGACCCTCGCGCCGGACCAGGTTTTTCAGCTCGGTGTATTCCGGTCCCATTCGAAGCCGCGTCTTGATCCACGGCGGCTTGCGCTCGATCGGCGTCTGCGCATTGCGCACTTCCAGGCGCAAAAGCTTCCGGCCTTCGGGAGCGACAGTCACATCGCCCAGTTTAAGCGGAGGCTACGCGGGCGGCGTCATGTTCACTCACTGGCAGCACACCGTCCAGTGCTTCGCAGACGGCGTCGGCGACGGCCGGGCGGACCTCCTCGACAGCGACCTTGCGTCCGAGTGCGGCGGACAACGACGTCACCCCGGCGTCGGTGATGCCGCAGGGCACGATCGCGGCGAACGCGTCCAAATCGCAATCGCAGTTGAGCGCAAATCCGTGCAGCGTCGTCGCGCGCGATACCCGGACACCGATGGCAGCGACCTTGCGCGCCGGCCGTCCGGGCACCCACACCCCGGAGCGTCCGTCGATCCGGCCCGCGTTCAGGCCCAGATCACTGCACACCTGGATCAATGATTCCTCAAGGCGCCGAACGTAGTTCACCACGTCGAGCGGTTCGGCCAGCCCGATGATCGGGTAACCGACCAGCTGACCGGGGCCGTGCCAGGTGATCTTGCCACCGCGGTCGGTGTCGACAACGGGGGCGCCATTCACGGGTCGTTCGTGCGGCAGCGTCCGCCGACCGGCGGTGTAGACGGAAGGGTGTTCCAACAGCAGCAAGGTGTCGGCGCCGCCCGCGACCCTGGCTTCGGCCAGGTCACGCTGCAGCTGCCAGGCGGTGCGGTAATCGATCGTCGACAGCTGTCGAACGTCGATCGCGGCCGAGCTCGACCGGATGGAACCCGTCACGGTGACGAGGCTACCCGGCGCTCTCCCTGCCCCGGGCTGGTGGCGAGCGTCACGCCAGTGCGACGCTGGATTGCCGCGGCCGCGCTAGCGTGCGACGTTCGTTGCGCCTAATCCTGATGGCGTCGTGCGGTGGCGTAGCTGAGTGCCTCGCCAATTGTGTTGTGGTGGAATTGGAAACCGGCTCGTTCCAGCGCGGCTGGGATGACACGCTGACCGGTGAGCAGGCCCTCGTCGGCGAACTCGCCGAGCGCGGCGCGTACCGCGAAACCGGGCAGCGCCAACGGGGTTGGGCGATTGACGGCGCGGCCGAATGCGGTGGTGAATTCGGCGTTGGTAACGGGCGCGGGCCCGGTCAGGTTCACCGGGCCGGCCAGTGTGGGATGCGAGATGGCGAACAGCAGTGCCCGAACCTCGTCCTCAAGGCTGATCCACGACATGTATTGACGGCCGCTACCCAGCCGGGCTCCGAGGCCCACCGAGAACAGCGGCCGCATCCGGCGCAGCGCACCTCCCGCGGGGGCCAGCACCAGCCCGGTGCGGGCCAGCACGACGCGGGTACCGGCGTATTGGGCGGGCAGCGTGGCGGCTTCCCAGTCCACACATAGCTGGGCCAGGAAACCTTTTCCCGCTGAGTTGTTTTCGTCGACGACGCGGTCCCTGGTGTTTCCGTAGTAGCCGACCGCGCTGGCATTGATCAGAGCGCCGACGCCAGCGTCGGCGACGGCGGCGGACAACACTTCGGTGGGCGCGATCCGGCTATCTCGCAGGCTTTGTTTGAAGGCCCCCGACCACCGGCGCTGACCGATGTTGACGCCACACAGGTTGACCACGACGTCGACATCGGTGAGCACGTCAGGATCGAACTCGCCGCTCTCGGGATTCCAGTGCAGTTCTTCGGAATTCGCCGGCGCCCGGCGCACGATGCGAAATACCGGGTGGTCGGCAGCGCGCAAAGCCGCGGTCAGAGCGGAGCCGATCAAGCCAGACGAACCTGCTATCGCGACAGTGGCCTTGGGGGCTTGGGGGGCTTGGGCCACGTTCACAGCCCTAGATCGGCCTCGAACGCTCCCTCTTCGAGCCGATGTTTGATGGTGGTGAGGAAACGTCCGGCGTCGGCGCCGTCGATAAGTCGATGGTCATAGGTCAACGGCAGGTAGCAGACCGAGCGGACCCCAATCGACTCGTTGCCGCTGCTATCGACGATCACCCGGGGCCGCTTGACGATGGCCCCGGTGCCCAGCATGGCGGCCTGAGGCGGAACCAGGATCGGCGTATCGAACAAGGCCCCCTGGCTGCCGATGTTGGTGATGGTGAAGGTGCCACCGGACAACTCGTCGGGTTTCAAGTTGCTCGAGCGTGCGCGGGTAGCGATGTCGGCGATTGCGCGGGCCAAGCCGGCCAGTGATAAGTCACCGGCGTTGTGGATGACGGGGGAGAGCAGGCCCTGCTCGGTGTCGACGGCGAACCCGAGGTGTTCGGCGTCGTAGTAGGTGATCTCCTTGGTGTCCTCGTTGTAGCTGGCGTTGATGTTGGGGTGAATCTTGAGGGCGTCGATCACCGCCCTGGCGATGAACGGCAGGAAGGTCAGGTTCACGCCCTCGCGTTCGGCGAACGCGGTCTTGGCCTTGGCGCGCAGGGCCACGATCTTGGTCATGTCGACTTCGTGCGTCTGGGTGAGTTGCGCCGTGGCCAGCAGGGATTCGCGGGTCTTGTTGGCCGTGATCTGGCGGATCCGGCTGGCCTTCTGCGTGGTGCCCCGTAAGTGGGCAAGCGCGGGCGGCGCGGCCGTTGCCGCCGGCGCAGCGGTGGGCGCCTGGGCCGCCGGCGCCGGCTTGGCGGCTGTTTTCTTCTGTTCGGCTGCAGCGAGCACGTCTTGCTTACGGATGCGACCGCCCACGCCGGTGCCCTTGACTTCGGCGAGGTCGATGTTGTTTTCGCTCGCCAGCTTTCGCACCAGCGGGGTCACATACGGGGTGCCTTCGGATTCGGCGGTCGGCTGAGGCGGCGCCGGCTCGGCCTTCGGCGCAGGCTCGGGTGTGGGTTCGGGTTCGGGCTTGGGCGTCGCCTGGGCCGCAGGTTCGGGTTTTGGCTCGGGCTTCGCCTCGGGTGTTGGCTTTGGTTCCGGCTTGGGGGCAGCGGGCGGTGCGGCGCCAGTATCGGCGCCAACCCGTGCCAGCTCGCCACCAACCTGGACCACGTCGTCCTCGTCGGCGGTGATGCTGACCAGAACGCCTGCCACCGGGGACGGGATCTCGGTGTCGACCTTATCGGTGGACACCTCCACCAGGGGCTCGTCAACCTGAACCGAATCCCCGACCTTCTTCAGCCAGCGGGTCACCGTGCCCTCGGTCACCGACTCACCGAGCTCAGGCATCAGCACCGGCGTCGCGTCGCGACGTTCCGCGGAAGGCGCTTGGGCCGGCGCCGATTCTGGTTCGGGCTCAGGCTCGGGTTGCGCCTCCGGTTCCGCTTGAGCGGGGGGCGCCGGCGCGGCCTCAGGTTCCCGCTGGGGTGGCGCGGCGGCTTCTTCGCCATCGGCGGAGTCGCCGATCAGTGCGAGTTCACCGCCGACCTCGACCGTGTCGTCCTCCTGGGCGATGATCTTGGTCAGCACACCGGCGGCCGGCGACGGGATTTCGGTGTCGACCTTGTCGGTCGAAACCTCGACGAGGGGCTCGTCGAGTTCGACCGTATCGCCTTCCTGCTTGAGCCACCGCGTGACAGTTCCCTCGGTGACGCTCTCACCAAGTGCCGGCATCTGGACTGAGAAGGCCATCTCTATTGACTCCTGGATCGGTCGTCGGTCGGCACAAAATTGATCTCTGGCTTACCACACCGTCGCGAACCAGGTGCGGAACCCAACGTCGAAACTATCCTGTCACTGCGCCTTTGTCGGCACCCAGCCAGGGCCAATTGACGGTCGGACCGCCTTGCTACGGTGTGGCAACTGGAAGGCAGACGCAAGTCGCGCGTGGCGGAGGTTTGATGCCGGCAACACAGCAAGCACCCCAACAGTTCGTCGACAGCGCGGACGGCGTGCGTATCGCGGTATACGAAGAAGGCAATCCGGACGGCCCGACGGTGGTCATGGTGCATGGCTTCCCGGACTCGCATGTGTTGTGGGACGGCGTCGTTCCGCTGCTGGCGGAGCGGTTTCGCATCATCCGCTACGACAACCGCGGAGTCGGCCAGTCGTCGGCGCCCAAACCCGTCGCAGCCTACGCCATGGCACGTTTCGCCGACGACTTCGACGCAGTCATCGGCGAGCTCAGCCCCGGGGGGAAGGTACATGTGCTGGCCCATGACTGGGGCTCGGTGGGTGTGTGGGAGTACCTGAGCCGCCCAGCTGCCAGTGACCGGGTCGCCTCGTTCACCTCGGTGTCAGGTCCAAGTCAAGATCAGCTGGTCAATTATGTTTTCGGCGGCCTGCGCCGGCCGTGGCGCCCACGAACCTTTGTCCGGGCGGTCAGCCAGGCACTGCGGTTGAGCTACATGGTGCTGTTCTCGATACCGGTGCTGACACCGCTGCTGCTGCGCGTGGCGCTGTCCAGCGCTGCCGTCCGGCGCAGCATGGTCGACAACATTCCCAGCGACCAGATCCACCACTCCGACAACCTGGCCAGCGATGCCGCTCACTCGGTGAAGACCTACCCCGCCAACTACTTTCGGTCCTTCTCAGGGAACCGCCGTACGTCCATCGTCGATGTGCCGGTGCAGCTGATCGTCAACACCAAAGATCCATATGTGCGGCCCCACGGGTACGACGAGACGGCGCGCTGGGTGCCTCGGCTGTGGCGGCGCGATATCAAAGCCGGGCACTTTTCGCCGATGTCGCACCCGCAGGTGATGGCGGCTGCGGTACGTGACTTCGCCGATCTGGCCGAAGGCAACCGGCCAAGCCGCGCCCTGCTGCGTGCACAGGTGGGCCGCCCCCGTGAATATTTCGGCGACATGCTGGTGTCGGTCACCGGCGCAGGCAGCGGCATTGGCCGGGAGACCGCGCTGGCCTTCGCGAGGGAGGGCGCCGAGGTCGTCATCAGCGATATCGATGAGGCCACCGTCAAAGAGACAGCCGCCGAGATCGCCGCCCGTGGTGGAGTCGCGCACGCGTATGTGCTGGACGTGTCCGACGGCCAGGCGGTTGAGGCGTTCGCAGAGCAGATCAGCGCCGAACACGGCGTCCCCGACATCGTGGTCAACAACGCGGGCATCGGCCAGGCGGGCGGCTTCCTGGACACTCCAGCCGAGCAGTTCGACCGCGTGTTGGATGTCAACCTTGGTGGTGTGGTCAATGGCTGCCGGGCATTTGGTCGCCGTCTGGTCGAGCGCGGAACCGGCGGGCACATTGTCAACGTGTCGTCGATGGCGGCTTATGCGCCGCTGCAATCGCTGAGCGCGTACTGCACCTCCAAGGCGGCGACATACATGTTCTCTGACTGTTTACGCGCCGAACTCGACGCCGCGGACGTTCGCCTGACCACGATCTGCCCCGGCGTCATCAACACCAACATCGTCCAAACCACGCGCTTCGACGCGCCCGCCGGAAAGGACGACACGGTCGAAGGGCGGCAAGGGCAGATCGACAGAATGTTCAGGCTGCGCCACTACGGTCCGGACAAGGTTGCCGACGCGATTGTGTCCGCCGTTAAGAAAAACAAGCCGATTCGGCCGGTTGCGCCCGAGGCCTACGCGTTGTACGGCATATCCCGGGTACTGCCGCAGGCGTTGCGCAGCACTGCGCGCATGCGCGTGATCTGAACGTCAAGCGCTCGTCGTCGCACCTTCAGTCCGCCGCACGAGCAGTGCGCTGGCTATCCCGACGACTCCGATTACTACCAGCGGCACGGTCCACATTCGTCGGCTGGACACTGACGACTGGCATTGAGCCACGAAGTCGGTGTGCGGAATGATCTCCTTGAGGATGGGGATGTTCGCCCCGCTCTTGTCGTTGGCGCTCCGGGCCGCGGAAAGATCGGTGGCTATCCCGTTTCCGCAGGACACCGTCCCGCCGTTGTCGTTCGGCACCGACACCGGCGCCAACAGTCCGATCACACCGGCTAGCAGCAGCACCGCACCAACGGCAATGATTAACCGTCGCATTGTCACAGTGGCATGGTTAGCCGCTGCATGTAGGGGCTAAACCCCCGCCGCGATCGCCCCGCTGGCGTGACGCTGGCATATCAGCATCAGCTCAGCGTGACACTCGGCGTGTGCCCGGCTCAGCCGTTCTCGACGATGTCCTCAAGCACGGCAAACATGGTGCGGGTCGGCACGCCGGTGGCCCCCTTGGGTGTGTAGCCCCACGCGCTGCCGGTGTTGTACGCCGGCCCGGCAACGTCGATGTGCACCCAGTCCACCGAATCGGCGACAAATTCCCGCAGGAACACCCCGGCCACCAGCATGCCGGCGAAGCGCTGCCCACTCACGTTGGCCAGGTCGGCCACGGTGGACTTCAGGTCGTCCTTGAGTTCGTCGGGCAGCGGCATCGGCCACGCGTTCTCACCCACCCGCTGCGAGATCGCCGCGACCCGGTCGCGAAACTCGTCGCTGCCCATCACGCCGGGTATGCGGGCGCCCAATGCAACCGTCTGCGCTCCGGTCAGTGTCGAAGTTTCGATCAGGTAGTCCGGATTGTCCTCGCAGGCCCGAACGATGGCGTCGGCCAAGATGAGCCGGCCCTCTGCGTCGGTGTTGAGCACCTCGACCGTGGTTCCGCCGTACTGCGTCAGCACGTCGCCGGGCCGCTGCGCCGTCGCCGAGGGCATGTTCTCGGCCATCGGCACCGTGGCGATCACGTCGATTGGCAGCTGGCGGCGTGCGGCCAGCGCCACGGTCGCGATGACCGCGGCCGCCCCGCCCATATCGGAGGTCATGTGGTGCATCGACGCCGCGGGCTTGATCGAGATGCCGCCGGTATCGAAGGTGATGCCCTTACCGACCAGGGCCACCTTTATAGCCTTTTTCGGGTTCTTTGCCAGCCGCGATCCTGAATGGATCAGCCGCACCAGCCGCGGCGGCCGCGACGACCCCTGGCCGACGCCGATGATTCCGCCATATCCAGCCTTCTGCAGGGCCTTGTCGTCGAGCACCTCCACTTCAAGGCCGGCGGATGCACCTAAAGCCTTTGCGCGCCTTGCGAACTCGGCGGGAAACAGATGACTCGGTGGAGTGTTGACCAAGTCGCGTGCGGCGGCGACGGCGGTCGCGATAGCCTCGGCATGCGCGCTCTGCTGCTTGGCGTCTTTGGCGCTCGATAACACGGTGATTTTGCGCAGCCCGGCGTCTTTCGGCGCGGTCTTGGCGCTGCGGAAGGCGCTGTACCGGTAGCTGCCCAGGATTAACCCCTCGACGGTGGCAGAACAGATGCCTTCGCCGGGCAGCTCTGCCAGCGTGGTGATCACCGCCTCGGCGCTGCCCAACGACCGCGCGGCCACGCCGGCGGCACGACGGACCGTGTCGGCTGGCCACTCGTAGCGCGGCTTGCCGAGCCCGATTGTCGCCACGTTGGCTACCGGCAGCGACGGCACTACCAGCCGGTGCACCTGTTCAGTGCTGCCGGTGGCGTCCAGCGCCCGCAGGCCGGCCTCGATCTCTGCCACCGCATCGGCGGGCAGGAACGGCTCCGCGGAGGCAACGACCGCACCTGGCTTGTCGTCCTCGCCGGTCGACACGACCGGCACGAGCAACACCGATGAACCGGCGCCGCGCTTTGGCAGCGATGTGGCGACCCTGACGGAAGGGATGACGGAGGGGGATCGGTAGCCCGGTTCGGTTGTCACGGGGACTCACCCTAGTCGGGTCCAGTCGGGCGACGTTGCCGGCCGCGTGAGCGGCCGGAGGAGGAGCCCGACAATTCGGCCCAGTCGGGCGACGATGCCGGCCGCGTGAGTGGCCGCGGCCGGGCTGGGGGTTCAGCGCGTGGCGTCGCTTCCGGGTCGGCTGGTACGCAGGTCGAACGCGGTCACTGGGCTGTCAAAACCCTTGAGGGACAATGGGCCACACGCGGCCGCGGGCCAGTCCGGCAATTTGTCATGCAGCTCCGATGCCGCCAGGATCTGCCCTGGCTCCGCGGCCGCCACGAGGCGTGCCGCGAGGTTGACCGGGTTACCGAAGTAATCTCCGTTGATGGCCAAGACCGTGCCGTGTGCGAGACCGGCACGGACCTGGAGTCCTGCTTCGCGCGCCCGCGGATGATCGACCAGATCAGCGGCCGCCTGGACCAACTGCTCGGGTGCCTGGCTGACCCACATGACCGCGTCGCCGATGAACTTCACCACCCTGCCGCCGTCGGCATGCACCACGTCTGCAACGGTGGCACCAAATTCGGTAAGCAAGTCCGACAACTGGGCGGGCGTGAGCATTTGGGTTAACGCGGTAAAGCCGGACAGATCGGCAAAGCCGATGCCGCAGTTCACCCGCGCCGACGTGTCCTGAATGACGCCCTCGAAGTAGGTTCGGGCGCTGGTCAGATGATGCCGGTGCACGATGTCGATCAGGGCCCCGATGCGCGGCACGAACTCGGCGACCGAGCGGTATGCCTGCGCGGTGGCGAGTTCATCGTGGGTGTAGGTCATCTGGATGTCCGGTGTCCCGGCGCGGATCATCGTCGACTCGGCCTCCGCGAGCCGCGCCATGGCGGCGCCCAGGACCCGCAGCAGGCCGAACGCGCCGTCCTCGCCCACCACCGACTTGACCGCGACCCAGGTCTCAAGGGCGTCAACGTCGGCCTGGCTCAGCACCGGGACATCGGGACCGGCGACCGTCAGGCCCAGCAGTGCCCAGGCATGTGCAACGTCATCGGCCGACAAGCCGAGTCGGTCCGCCGCGGCTTGCAGGGTGTAGATCGGGCGTCCCGACCATTGCAGGACGTCACCAGCCAGCCCGAACAGCCGGCCGCGGCTCTCTGCCTCGGCCATCTCCTCGAGCGTGAAACCAAGGTCGTCGAGGTACTTGATCAGATCGGCCCGCTCGCGCGGGTTAGCGATTCCTGCTGCTTCCAGTGCATCGAAATCCAAGGAATCGGACACCTACCAAAGTGTGCCAGCACCCAGTGATTAGGGTGGGACGCCGTGAGCGTTGCGTCAGATCTGCTACAGGGGCCATTGGAAGATCGTCATCGCGAGCTGGGCGCTAGTTTCGCCGAGTTCGGCGGCTGGCTGATGCCGGTGTCATACGCCGGCACCGTCAGCGAGCACAACGCCACCCGAAACGCCGTCGGCCTGTTCGACGTCAGCCACCTCGGCAAGGCGTTGGTCCGCGGACCCGGTGCCGCCCAGTTCGTTAACTCCGCGCTCACCAACGACCTAAGCCGCATCGGGCCGGGTAAGGCGCAATACACGTTGTGCTGCACCGAATTTGGCGGCGTTATTGATGATCTGATCGCCTACTACGTCGATGACGACGAGATCTTCTTGGTACCCAACGCCGCCAACACGGCCGCTGTGGTCGCCGCGTTGCAAGCGGCCGCGCCGGCCGACCTGTCGATCACCAACGAGCATCGCTCCTATGCGGTGCTCGCGGTGCAGGGGCCACGGTCCACCGACGTGCTCGCCGCACTGGGACTGCCAACGGGCATGGACTACATGGGCTACGCCGATGCAACGTACTCGGGCGTGCCGGTGCGCGTCTGCCGAACCGGCTACACCGGAGAGCATGGCTACGAGCTGCTCCCGCCCTGGGAGTCGGCGGGGGTGGTGTTCGACGCGTTGGTAGCCGCAGTGTCCGAGGCGGGTGGGGAGCCCGCCGGCCCGGGCGCCCGCGACACCCTTCGCACCGAGATGGGCTATCCGCTGCACGGACACGAACTTTCGCTCGACATCTCGCCACTGCAGGCCCGCTGCGGCTGGGCAATCGGCTGGAAGAAGGATGCTTTCTTTGGCCGCGACGCACTGTTGGCCGAGAAAGAGGCGGGGCCGCGGCGCCTGCTGCGTGGTTTGCGCATGGTTGGCCGCGGTGTGTTGCGGCCCGGTCTGACGGTACGTGCCGGCGACGCTGGGGATGTTGAGGTCGGAGTCACCACGTCGGGGACGTTTTCGCCGACCCTGCAGACCGGCATCGCGCTGGCGTTGATCGACACCGATGCGGAAGTGGAGGACGGCCAGCAAATCACCGTCGACGTCCGCGGCCGCGCGGTGCAGTGCGAAGTTGTGCGTCCGCCGTTCGTGGAGCTGAAAACGCGCTAACCGACCCGGGTCACGTGGCAAAAATGCGTTCGCACACGCATATACAATCGACCCATGACCAGCGGCTCCCTTGAGTTCACGGTTTCCCGCGCGGCAAACCCGGCTACCGAGGGCGAGCGGGCAGCGATCCTAAAGGACCCTGGGTTTGGCAAATATCACACTGACCACATGGTGTCGATCGACTACAGCTCGCCGGATGTGGGAGGCCAGGGTTGGCACAACGCAAGGGTCATTCCGTACGGACCGATTGAGCTGGACCCGTCGGCGATCGTGCTGCATTACGCACAGGAAGTGTTCGAGGGGCTCAAGGCCTACCGCTGGGCGGACGGGTCGATTGTGTCGTTTCGCGCCGATGCCAACGCAGCAAGGTTGCGTTCGTCGGCCCGGCGGCTGGCGATTCCCGAATTGCCGGACGCGGTTTTCATCGAATCCCTATGCCAGCTGATCGCCATCGACAACGCCTGGGTGCCGCGGGCTGGCGGTGAAGAGGCGCTTTATCTGCGGCCGTTCATCTTCGCCACCGAGCCGGGACTCGGAGTGCGACCGGCCAAGGAGTACCGCTACCTGCTGATCGCCTCGCCGGCGGGCGCGTATTTCAAGGGCGGGATCAGTCCGGTCAGTGTCTGGGTGTCAACGGAATACGTGCGGGCGAGTCCGGGCGGCACCGGTGCGGCCAAGTTCGGCGGCAACTACGCAGCCTCGCTGCTGGCGCAGGCCGAGGCCGCCGAAAACGGTTGCGACCAAGTGGTATGGCTGGATGCCGTCGAACGCCGCTACGTCGAAGAAATGGGCGGGATGAACATCTTCTTCGTGCTCGGCAGCGGCGGCTCGGCGCGCCTGGTCACCCCCGAGCTGTCTGGCTCACTACTGCCCGGCATTACGCGGGATTCGTTGCTGCAGTTGGCAATTGATGCCGGGTTTGCGGTTGAGGAGCGCAAGATCGATATCGCCGAGTGGCAGAAGAAAGCCGCCTCCGGTGAAATCACCGAGGTGTTCGCGTGCGGCACCGCCGCCGTGATCACCCCAGTCGCTCGGGTGAAGTATGGCGACTGTGAATTCACTGTCGCCGATGGCCAACCGGGCGAAGTGACAATGGCTTTGCGCGACACCCTCACCGGGATTCAACGGGGTACCTTTGCCGACACCCACGGTTGGATGTCGCGGCTGGGTTAGGAAACCACGGCGACAGCGGCTGCAGGCACCGGCCGAACCGGCTCGGGATGCCAACTGTCCCAAGCACGTCGGAACTGTCCGCGGTGGACGCGACCGGAGCCGTTGATGGTTCCGAGCACGAGCACACCTGGTTCGCGACGCTGCAATCGCAACGATCGGGTGCGCGCGGGCTCCGCGGCTGGCCCAGGTGCGCGGAGAGCAGCAACGGCGGCGACGACGGAGAGTATCAACACAATGACAACCGGCCAGACCGTTGCGTGCTTCTGGGCGATCACACCCAGAACAGCTCCCACCAGTGTCGACATGATCGCGACCAACGTCGACCCGAAGCCGATCAGCGTAGCCCGGTGTTGCTCGGCGGCGAACACGCTGATCCACGAAACCGATGCGGCGACGACCGGCTGAGCGGCCACCGTCGCCAGCAAGAAAACCGTGCCGTACGCCCACATGTGGTACCACTGGCCGCACAACTCCGCCACGATGCACAACCCCGCGCCGGCCATGCTGAGCAGCGCACTGCCCAGCAGCATGCCGCGCACCCCGAACCTGCCGTAGACCTTGCGCCACAACAGCGAGCCGGTGACCAATCCGATGCTGGTCAGGACCACCAACACGTGCAAACTGCCGACCCTCTGGGCGGCCCGCAGGCTGTAGAAGGTGGTCCCCATGCAGATCGGAGCGAACAACAGATAGGTCGCCGCGTACCGGCCAAACCACCGCTCGGACCGCGCCACCGCGAAGCCCTGCCGGTAGATGTCCCGCAGCGGCGGTCGTGTGGTGGTGAAAGCGGTCCGCATCGGACCCACGAGCAACGCTGCGATACCGGACACCATCAGCGCCGCGGC
Source organism: Mycobacterium simulans (assembly GCF_900232995.1). Taxonomy (GTDB): domain Bacteria; phylum Actinomycetota; class Actinomycetes; order Mycobacteriales; family Mycobacteriaceae; genus Mycobacterium; species Mycobacterium simulans. The sequence continues at coordinate 385,017 of NZ_OCVX01000004.1, read as the reverse complement.
GCCCATCCACAGCAGATCGCGGTAATGGGCCATCTGATCGCCGTTAGCCAGCATGGGCACAATCACCAGTGAGACGCCGGTGGCGAGCGCCGACCCGGCTGCACCCTGAGTGAGGAACAATTCGCCCCGGCGTGACGGGGGTAGCTTGCTCGAGATCATGTCGGTGTAGGCGACGGTGGAAATCCCGACCACGACTCCGGCGACCCCTGCCGTCAGCAGAAACACGAACGCGACATGCACACCGGTCCAAGGGATTACAGCGTCCCACGCAACCAGCGTCGCCATGGTCGCCGCAATTCCCGCCAGCAACAGGTGCCGCATCTGGCCCACGCGCTGCAGGACTGCTGGCGATATCGAATTCCCAACGATAGAGCACATTGCATACACCGGAAATATCAGCCCGGCCGCCCAGGTAATGCCTTGGTGCGCACAAATGAATGGCAACACCACGGCGCCGTTGCTCAGCTGCGTCCCGGTGCTGTAGAACGTACCCTGGGTGACCAGTCGCCTGAATGGACTTTTCTGGGCCGAGGCGTCCGGTGCCAGAGTTGCGAGCATAACGAAAACGTTAAGGCTGCTGAGGGGCCAAAACAATCCTCCAATTGGAATCGATCGGTGGAATTGCTTGTCCTCCGATTGGGGGACTCCAGAATTAGCCGCATCGGCCCAAAGCTAAAAGCGGGCCAGCGCCGCCAGCAATATTAAATTCATTGTCGTAGTCAGCTCAATCGCGGCGCCCAGCACGTCGCCGGTAATGCCGCCGAAGCGGCGCACACAATGCGCGACCAGGACGGCACCGCAGAAAACCGCTACCAGCACCGCTATGGGTCCCTGCCATAGCTGCGGACCGGCCGCCAGCGAAACCGCGAGCAGCGCTGCGAGCCAGGCCGCCACCACCGGGGCGGGCTGGGTACCTGCGACGCGGGCGCCCAGGGCGCTGCCCGCGGCTACCGGCACCGACCGGCGACAGGCCAGCACCGCGGTGACCCGGCCCGCGAAAACGGCAACGACAATTCCCATCGTGTCGACTATCGAGAAGGCCAGTCCCTGCAACAGGACGACCAAGACAACCGCCGCCACCCCGAACGGACCGCTCGACCCGTCGCGCATCACCGCGAGCGCGCGCTGTGGTGGCCCGTAGCAACCCAGACCGTCGGCGGTATCGGCAACACCGTCGATGTGGATGCCGCGCGTTGCACCCAGCAGCACCGCCACGGTGAGCACGCCGCTTAGTGGACTCGACGGGCCGAACGCGAGCGCACCGGCCCAGGTGACGGTCGCCGCCAGCACACCCAGCACGGCACCGACCACGGGCAGCGCGGTCATGGCGCCGCGTCCCATGCCAGTAGCACCGGAGCCGGGCACCGGAACCACCGTTGCGAAGGCGAAAGCTGTTGCCAGCGAACGCATCACGATACGGACGGGGTCGAGACGCCGGCTTCTGAGAAGGTGGTCATCGATGACAGCGACGCCACCGCAGCGCGCAGTACCGACACTGCGACCGTCGCACCGGTTCCCTCGCCCAGGCGCATGTGCAGGTCCAGGATCGGGTCCAACTGCAAAGCCGCCAGGGCCAGACCATGACCTGGTTCGGTGGAGCGGTGACCGGCTTGCCACCACAACCGGGCGCCGGGTGCCAATCGCTCGGCGACCAATGCCGCGGCCGTCACCGCCATGCCGTCGAGCACCAGCGGGGTACGCCGCACCGCGGCCTGCGCGCAGAAGCCCGCCATCGCCGCCAAGTCCGCACCGCCGCAGCAGCGCAACAATGCGACCGGGTCAGGCAGCAGCGGGCGCACCCGAAACAGGGCATCGCGCACCGCGGCCGTCTTGCGGGCCCAGCCGGCGTCGTCGATACCCGTGCCGAACCCCACGACGGCGACCGGCTCCGCCTCCGTCAGCGCCGCCACCAGAACCGCGGCCGCGGTGGTGTTTCCGATCCCCATGTCGCCGGCGATCAGCAGGTCAGCGCCACCGTCGACCTCTTCGTCGGCGATCTGCTGGCCAGCCGCGATCGCCGCGGCGGTCTCGTCAACGGTCAACGCGTCCTCGGTAGCGATATCCCCGCTGCCGCGTCGCACCTTGTGCGCGCCGATCTGTGCGGTCAACGGGTCGGCGTCCACCGCCAGGTCAGCCACCCGGACCGTTGCGCCCGCGACGTCGGCCAGCGCGTTGATCGCCGCGCCGCCGCCGTCGATGTTGGCGACCATCTGGGCGGTCACTTCCGGCGGGTACGCCGACACCCCGGACCGGGCCACACCATGATCACCGGCGAACACCACTACCCGGGCACGCTCGAACTGCCGCGGCGGACACCGATGCTGGCAGGACGCGACCCAGACCGACAGGTCCTCGAGGCGGCCAAGCGAGCCGCGCGGTTTGGTCAGGGTGTCCTGGCGGGCCCGGGCGGCTGCTGCGGTGCTCGCATCGGGCGGCGACACTGGCGCGAATCCGATCATGTTGCCGACGGCTTGATCGCTACGGCCTGCCCAGCCACCACCAACACCACCCGGTCGCACAGCGCAGCCACCTGCTGATTCAGGCTGCCCAGCTCGTCGGCGAACCGGCGCCCGGATGCGGTCGCCGGCACGACCGTCAGCCCGACCTCGGGGCTGACCAGCACCAGCGTCGACCGGAACGCGGCAACCGTGGCGAGCATGTCTCGGACGGGAGCCTCGACGGACCCGTTTTCCCAGGCCCGGTGGTGTTCGAGCGTGCTGGTCAGCCATGCGCCCAGATCGTCGATCAGCGTCGGGACGTCCGGTGATTGCTGCAACTGGGCGGTGATGTCATCGGTTTCGAGGGTTGACCAGTGTCGGGGACGACGGTTCCGGTGCTTGGCGATCCGTTGCGCCCACTCCGGGTCGGCCTGGGCGCATAGCCCGGGGGCCAGATAGCGGACCGGCTCGCCGGGTGCCAGTGATTCGGCGATGGCTTCCTCCGCCCATCGCGACTTGCCTGATCTGATGCCGCCGAGTACCAGGGTGCGCACCGCGGTCAGACGGCTTTCCGGCGAGTCTTAGCCAACATTGGCGCCGCGCTCGACTTGGGGGCGCGGCGCCCGCATGCGGCGCATCTGCGATGCCCGGCCCGCGGCGTAAATGCCTAGCTTCCAATGGCTTTCGGTGTTATCCGGGAACTTCGCATCAACCAGCTTGCCAACTTTGCGGCCCAAAATGATCCCATCGATCGTCATCAAGGCCATTAGCACCAACATCGCGGGCGACATGTAGAACTGCAGCTGCGGGACGGCGAACATGACGAACAGCAACGCCAGTGCCGACGGCATGAACAGGCCGAGCACGTTGCGCCGGGCATCCACCACGTCGCGGACATAACGCTTTACCGGACCCTGGTCACGCGGGAGCAGATAGGCCTCCTCACCGGCCATCATGCGTTCCCGGCGTTCCGTCATCCGGGCCCGGCTCGCGGCTTTTTCCGCCCGGCGTTCCTCGCGGCTGAGTTTCGGGCCGGCCAGCGTCTTGCGCCGCGCCCGTGCCTCGGAGGCGGTCATCGGTGCCGGTACGGCGGGACCCCTTCTGGTGTTGCGCCTGGCCTCGCTGCGCTTGGGTGTGGGCCGACCCTTGGGCCCCGTCTTCCGAACCCCCTGAGACGCTACGGACGCATCATCTGCAGCCGGCCCGGAGCCGGCACTGTCGTCGCGTGCGGTTGGCGCGTCGGCGCCTTCTTCATGGCCCTTTTTTCGGCCCAGCAGCTTCACAGTCGCCAGGTTACTTCGCGGGCGGCAGCTCGCCGGAACTATGCCGGGGGTTACGCAACGCCAGCATGCGTGTTGGCCCTAGGCTGCGTGTAATGGACGGCTCGCTCGCCTCGGATGCCGCTGCCGATGGCCTCGCGCCCGGCCGGCTTCAGCTGCCTGCGATGCGGGTGCTGGTGGCACCGGATTGCTACGGCGACAGCCTATCTGCCGTCGAGGCGGCGGCCGTCATAGCGACCGGCTGGACCCGGTCACGACCAGGCGATACGTTCATCGTCGCCCCCCAGTCCGACGGCGGGCCCGGCTTCGTGGAAGTGCTACGCAGCCGACTGGGCGAGTCGCGGCGGCTGCAGGTGTCCGGCCCGCTGGACACTATGGTGGACGCCGAGTGGGTGTTTGACCCGGCGTCGGCCACGGCATACCTGGAATGCGCACAAGCGTGCGGCCTGTCGTTGCTGGGCGGCCCGCCGTCGCCCGAGACCGCTTTAGCGGCGCACAGCGGGGGAGTAGGCCAGCTCATCGCCGCTGCATTGCGGGCCGGGGCGCTGCGAATCGTGGTCGGCCTGGGAGGGACTGCGTGCACCGACGGCGGACGCGAGATGATTGCCGAACTCGGCGGCCTCGACGCTGCCCGCCGCCAGCTGGCCGAAGTCGAGCTGATCGCCGCCTCGGACGTCGAATACCCGCTAGTGGGGCCATGGGGCGCGGCCAGGGTGTTCGCTCCGCAGAAGGGCGCCGACGCGGCCACCGTTGCAGCGCTGGAAGCTCGCCTCGGGGCATGGGCAGTGGAACTGGATGCCGCCGCCGGACGGGCCGTGAGCGCCGAGCCGGGCGCGGGCGCCGCCGGTGGTATCGGGGCGGGGCTGCTTGCACTGGGCGGCCGGTGTGAGTCCGGTGCGGCGATCATCGCCGAGCACACCCACCTTGCCGACGACCTCGCCGATGCGGAGTTGATCGTCACAGGGGAGGGCAGGTTCGACGAGCAGTCGCTGCACGGAAAGGTGGTCGGCGAGATCGCGGCTGCGGCCCGCCCACTGGGAATTCCGGTGATAGTGCTAGCCGGGCAGGTGGTTTTGGATAAATCCGCGGCGCGCTCGGCGGGCATCATGTCGGCCCTGTCCATCGCCGATTACGCGGGTTCAGTGGGGTTGGCGCTGGCCGACGCCGCCAATCAGCTCATGGGTTTGGCATCTGAGGTTGCCGCACGACTCGGGAATCGCGGCGGTGCAGGGTACCGTTGATCAGAGTGGATTTTCCCCAGGAGCAGATCGCAAAGCGGATTCCCGCCCAGATTCGATTCCAGCTTGGCGGGCCCACACAACACTGAGGCATGTAGGAGAAGCAATGACGGTGCAGAACGACTCGAGCGCCACGACCCACGGCGTGATCCTGACCGAGGCCGCTGCCACCAAGGCGAAGGCCCTGCTGGACCAGGAGGGCCGTGACGATCTAGCGCTGCGGATCGCTGTTCAGCCCGGCGGCTGCGCGGGGCTGCGCTACAACCTTTTCTTCGACGATCGCACGCTGGACGGGGACCTGAGCGCGGAGTTCGGCGGTGTGACATTGACGGTGGACCGGATGAGCGCGCCCTATGTGGAAGGTGCATCGATCGATTTCGTCGACACGATCGAGAAGCAGGGCTTCACCATCGACAACCCGAACGCCACCGGCTCCTGCGCGTGCGGGGATTCTTTCAACTGACCACGTAGCTTGTGCTGGACGGGGCTGGGCGTGTCGTCCCGGCCCCGTTAGTACTGTCCGGCGGTGCGCAGCACGTAGGAACACACCAAGACTTGGCCGCGCTGGAACAGCAACTGTGCGACGCCTTGCACCTGACCCCGCGGCGGGCCGCCGGTGGCAGGCGTTACCTGCATGGTGAATAGCACCTGAGCCTGGTATGGCGACCAGTACACAATCTTGTCGATCGAGGTCACATCGACCTCCGAGAACTGCTTGCGAAACGCGTCGCTGCTCAGCTTGGCAAGCGCTTGATCGGAGCGCTTGTCCTTCACGCCGTCGTAGATGCCGCACAGCGCATTGCGGACGATGGTGTCGATGTCTTTGTGCACGAGCGCGTTCAAATACCCCTGTATCGCCGTCTTGGCCGATCCCTCCGAAAATGTGCCTCCGGTATTGGCCCCGTTGGTGCGGACCCCGTACACGATTGCCGCAGTCAGGCCCGCTACCAGGACTATGGCGAGCAGGGTGCCGATGAGTAGCCGCCTGGGCTGGCGCTTCGGATATGGCACGGGTGGTGGCACGGGACCGGGATAGCCGGTTGACTGGGACGCCGGGGTGCCCGCCTGCGTGGTGGGAAAGGATGGTTCGGTGCCGCCGGGATGGTCGGGAAAGTCGAAGGTCTGGGGCTTGTCCGACCCGGACCCGGGGTAAGGGTTTGGTCCGTCGGCGCCGACGGCAGGGTTCGGCGAATGCGGACCGGCCATCGCTGTTCTCCTACGCTGGTGTCTGATGCAAGTAGCGGACGACTAGGGGTTGCCGCTCCATCAGGGAATTCCGGCAACCAGGTGAGCTCTCTAGGCAGGCTAGCGCAATAGCTGCCGACGACCTGTGAATGCGACGCAGCGTTGGTCGTCAGGATGAGATCCGTGAGAAGCTAGACGACCTAGAGAATGAAGGGCGGAAATTTTGTGACGATTGCGGTAACCGGTTCCATTGCGACAGACCACCTCATGCGGTTTCCAGGCCGCTTTTCCGAGCAGCTGCTCGCCGAACACCTGCACAAGGTGTCGCTTAGTTTCCTGGTCGACGACTTGGTGGTACACCGCGGCGGGGTGGCCGGAAATATCGCCTTCGCCATCGGCGTGCTCGGCGGTGACCCCGTGTTGATCGGTGCGGCCGGCGCCGACTTCGCCGACTATCGCGACTGGCTGCAGAAGCACGGCGTCAATTGCGACCACGTGCTGATTTCAAAGACGGCGCACACGGCGCGTTTCGTGTGTACCACGGACACCGAGATGGCCCAGATCGCGTCGTTCTACCCGGGCGCCATGTCGGAGGCTCGCAATATCTCGCTGGCTGAGGTCGTATCGTCGATCGGCACGCCGGAGTGGGTGATCATCGGGGCCAACGACCCGGCCGCCATGATCGTGCACACCGAAGAGTGCCGCAAGCTTGGCCTGGCTTTCGCCGCGGACCCGTCCCAGCAGTTGGCGCGGCTATCCGGTGACGAGATTCGCCAGCTCATCGGCGGCGCTGACATCTTGTTCACCAATGACTACGAATGGGATCTGCTGCTGTCCAAGACCGGCTGGTCAGAGGCCGAGGTGATGTCGCAGATCGGACTGCGGGTGACCACGCTGGGCGCCAAGGGTGTCGATGTCGTCGAGCGCGACGGCACCACCATCCACGTCGGTGTGGTGCCCGAGACAAGTCAGACCGATCCCACCGGCGTCGGCGACGCGTTCCGCGCTGGTTTCCTGACCGGGCGCAGCGCTGGTCTGAGCCTGGAGCGTTCGGCGCAGCTGGGTTCGCTGGTCGCGGTGTTGGTGCTGGAGTCGACCGGAACCCAGGAGTGGGTGTGGGACCGAGAGGTCGCGGCCACCCGGTTGGCGGGTGCTTACGGCGACGACGCGGCTGCCGAGATCGCCGCCGTGCTGGCTTAGTTGGGCGAGCAGACGCAAAAGCCTGCGCACGCTCCGCGTGTCGCGGGCTTTTGCGTCTGCTCGCGCTTACAGCTCGACGGGGTACTCGGGCTCGCTGATCTGCGGCGCCACACTGTGCTCGACGAAGATCGCGTGCCACAGCATGAATATCAGCACCGTCCACAGTCGGCGACTGTGATCGCTGCTGCCGGTGCGGTGCTCGTCGAGCATGCGGCGCACCGCGGCGAGATCCACCAGGTGACCGGCCTGCGACGAGTTCACCGTCGAATACGCCCACTCCAGCAGCTCGCCCGCGCGTAGCCAGTGCCGGATCGGGACCGGGAACCCCAGCTTGGGCCGGTGCAGCACATGCGCCGGCACAATGGGCTCCAGCGCGCGCCGCAGTGCGTACTTGGTGGTGGTGCGGGTGATCTTGGCTTGCAGTGGCAACCGCGAGGCCACGGCGAACACCTCAGAATCCAGGAACGGCACCCGCAGCTCGAGCGAATTGGCCATCGTCATCTTGTCGGCCTTGACCAGAATGTCGCCGCGCAGCCAGGTGAACAAGTCGATGTGCTGCATCCGCGCCACCGGGTCCCAACCGGCCGATTCGGCATATATCGGCGCGGTTACGTCGGTGTGGGTCCAGTCAGACCGGAACCTTGGCAGGACGTCACGCAGCTGAGCGTCGGAGAAACTGCGGGCATTGCCGTAGTAGCGCTCCTCGAGGGTCAGCGATCCGCGGTGCAGCAGGCTCTTGCCGCGCATGCCCTCCGGCAACGGCTTGGACACCTTTCCCATCGACCGCCGCAGTGGCCGCGGCAGGTAGTCAAAGGGCTTCAGCGAAAGCGGTTCGCGGTAGATCGTGTAGCCGCCGAACAGCTCGTCCGCGCCTTCACCGGACAGCACCACTTTGACGTGCTTTCGCGCCTCGCGGGCGACGAAGTACAGCGGCACCAGCGCAGGGTCGGCGACCGGCTCGTCGAGATACCAGACGATCTCGGGTAGCGCGGCCACAAACTCGTCCGCACTGACCACCTTGGCGATATGGCGCGCTCCGATAGCCTCGGCCGAGGCCACCGCGACATCGATCTCGGAGAATCCCTCGCGCTCGAAACCGGTGGTGAACGTGATCAGCCTCGGGTTGTGCCGGATGGCCAGGGCCGCGATGGCCGTGGAGTCGATACCGCCGGACAGAAACGCGCCGACGGTGACGTCGGCGCGCATGTGCTTGGCCACCGAATCTTCCAGCACGGCCGTGATCTCGTCATAGCGCGCCTGTTCGGTGTCGGTGGTGATCGGTGTGGCGGCAAAGCGCGGCACGAAGTAACGGGTGACCTCTGGCGCCGACCCGGGCCGGATCCGCGCATAGCAGCCCGATTCCAGCCGCCGCACCCCGCGGTGCAGCGTCTCGGGCTCCGGCACGTACTGCAGCACGATGTAGTGCTGCAGCGCCCGGTAGTCCATCTCAAGGTCGAATCCGATCAGGTCGACGAGGTCCAGCAGGCATTTTTTCTCGCTGGCCACCACGGTGCCGCCGGCGCCGGTCGCCATGAACAGCGGCTTGATGCCGAACGGGTCGCGGGCGCAGAACAACTCGCGGGTGACGGTGTCCCAAAGCGCGAACGCGAACATGCCCCGCAGCCGACTGAGCACGTCGCTGCCCCAGTAGTGGTAGCCGGCGACGATCGCCTCGCCGTCGCCGTCGGTGGCGAAAACCGCGCCGTGCGTGCTGCTGAGTTCGTCGCGCAACTCCAGGTAGTTGTAGATCTCGCCGTTGAACACCAGCACGTAGCGGTCGGGTGCCTCCGGCGGACCCCACCGCAGCGGCTGATGCGAATGAGCGATGTCGATGATGGACAGGCGGTTGAACCCGAACACGGCACTGCCGTCGGCATCTGGGTCGGTCCAGGTGCCCGGCTCGTCGGGGCCGCGGTGGCGCATCAAGTGCGCAGCGCGGGCAATCGCGCCGTCGGCTTCGGCCGCGGCCGCCTCGGGGCGGCCGCGGCCCGCCGGGGCGGCGACGAAGGCCAGCAGTCCACACACGGCGCCTCAGTATGCCGCACTTGACGACGCCTAGGGATGTCGCATCCCGGCGGGTCGCGGTGACCAGGCGGTCGCCCGGTCGAGCACCGTGGTCTACGCTGCGTAGTATTCGACATCCGAGTTCGCCGACGGTTGCCGCGGGAAGCGCGCGACCCCAGTCGGCACAGCTTGTGATACAGGAGGCGCCAACGTGACACCTAGCGAGCCAAGTCGTTTCGGCGGTGCGAGCCGTGTGTCCCGTCGTCTTCGGGTGCTCGCGCTGGCCGCGACGCTGGGCGCTCTGGCCGTCACCCTGAGCGGATGCAGCTGGCAGGAAGCGCTGGCACTGGGATGGCCGCAAGGCATTACCCACGAGGGCCACCTCAACAGGGAACTGTGGATCGGGGCCGTGATTGCGTCCCTAGTCGTCGGTGTCATCGTGTGGGGCCTCATCTTCTGGTCCGCTGTGTTCCACCGGAAGAAGGAAACCGACACCGAGTTGCCTCGCCAGTTCGGCTACAACATGCCGCTGGAGCTAGTGCTCACCGTCGTACCGTTCCTGGTCATCTCGGTGCTCTTCTACTTCACGGTCGTGGTGCAAGAGAAGATGCTGCATATAGCCAAGGACCCCGAGGTCGTGATCGATATCACGTCCTTCCAATGGAACTGGAAGTTCGGCTACCAGCGGGTGAATTTCAAGGACGGCACCCTGACCTACGACGGCGCCGACGCAGCGCGCAAACAGGCCATGCAGTCAAAGCCGGAGGGCAAGGACAAACACGGTGAGGAGCTGGTTGGCCCGGTGCGCGGGCTCAATACCGAGGACCGTACCTACCTGAATTTCGACAAAGTCGAAACCCTGGGGACCAGCACCGAGATTCCCGTCCTGGTGTTGCCCGCCGGCAAGAGCATCGAATTCCAGATGGCTTCGGCCGATGTCGTGCATACCTTCTGGGTGCCGGAATTCTTGTTCAAACGCGACGTGATGCCCCACCCGCAAGCAAACAACTCCGTCAACGTTTGGCAGATCGAGGAGATCACCAGGACCGGCGCATTCGTCGGCCACTGCGCAGAGTTCTGCGGCACATATCACTCCATGATGAACTTCGAGGTTCGGGTGGTGGCTCCGAACGACTTCAAGGCGTACTTACAGCAACGGATCGACGGAAAGAACAACGCCGAGGCCTTGTTGGCAATCAATCAGGCACCTCTTGCGGTGACCACCCACCCGTTCGATACTCGCCGCGGTGAATTGGCCCCCCAGCCAGTAGGTTAGGACACTCAATGCATATCGAAGCCAGGCTGTTTGAGTTCGTCGCCGCATTCTTCGTCTTGACGACGGTGCTATACGGTGTGCTGACATCGCTGTTCGCCACCGGTGGCGTCGAGTGGGCCGGCACTACCGCGCTTGCGCTCACGGGCGGCTTGGCCTTGATCGTCGCCACCTTCTTCCGGTTTGTGGCGCGCCGTCTCGATACCCGGCCCGAGGACTACGAAGGCGCCGAGATCAGTGACGGCGCAGGCGAGTTGGGATTCTTTAGCCCGCACAGCTGGTGGCCGATCATGGTCGCGCTCTCGGGTTCGGTGGCGGCAGTCGGAATCGCGTTGTGGCTGCCGTGGTTGATCGTTGCGGGCGTGACGTTCATCCTTGCCTCGGCGGCCGGACTGGTCTTCGAGTACTACGTTGGCCCCGAGAAACACTGATCGGATCCGGGAAGGTCACAATCAGGGCATCAGTTGATCAGTGGCCAGTTCGCCAGAAGCTCTCTGCCCGGCCCGGTTGGGTAGGGTTTGCGAGGCACATCAGAATTGACCCGGCGCGCATGCAAGGATGCAGCGCTGGTGAGGGAGTTGGACAGGGTAGGCGAACATGAGCGGGCCGAATCCCCCCGGACGGGAATCTGACGACCCCGTCTCCGGCAACGAGCCCAGCGCCGAACTGGAACCTCTCAGCGACACCGCCGGCGAGCTGGACTCCGTCCGTGAGAGCAGCGAATTAGTGCTCAGAGACCAAACTGGCGAGACCGACGCGTATTCGCGTGCGTATTCGGCGCCCGAGTCCGAGCAATTTGTCAGCGGCCGGTATGTGCCTGTCGATCTGAGTCTCTACGACTACGACAGCTATGACGACTCCGACGAGGATGCCGAGAGTGCGGCCCCGCGTTGGCCATGGGTGGTCGGTATCGCGGCCATCCTGGCCGCCATATCGCTGGTGGTATCGGTGTCGCTGCTCGTCACGCACACCGGCTCCAACAAGCTGGCCACACCCGGTACCACCTCGTCCGTGCCACCGCTGCAGGACGAAATCACCACCACGAAGCCGCCGCCACCGCCGTCTTCGGCGCCACCACCACCGCACCGCCACCAGCGACGACCAGCGCAGCTGCGGCGCCGCCACCCGTCACGACCACGACGCCGGCCGGTCCGCGACAGGTCACCTATTCGGTGACCGGTACCAAGGCGCCCGGCGACATCATCTCGATCACCTATGTCGACGCCTCCGGTCGGCGGCGGACGCAGCACAACGTTTACATCCCCTGGTCGATGACAGTCACACCGATCTCGAATTCCGACGTGGGCTCGGTCGAGGCGTCGAGCCTCTTCCGGGTGAGCAGGCTCAACTGCTCCATAACGACAAGTGACGGAACCGTGTTGTCATCGAACACCAACGACGCGCCGCAGACGAGCTGCTGATGGTCGGTAGGTATTCCGCATACCGGCGCGGGCCGGACCCGGTCGTGTCGCCAGACGTTGTCGACCGAATTCTGATTGGGGCCTGCGCCGCCATCTGGCTGGTGCTCATTGGTGTGAGCGTTGCTGCCGCCGTCGCCCTGGCGGACCTGGGCCGGGGATTCCACAAGATGGCGCCGCACACCACTTGGCTGTTGTACGCCGTCATCATCGTCTCCGCGCTGATCATCGCGGGAGCCATCCCGGTGCTGCTGCGGGCTCGCCGCACGGTCCAGGACGAGCCGGTGGTTCGCTCGCGAGCTCTGCAGGGTAGTGGGGCGGGACGGCAACCCGTAAGGCTGGGCCGCGCCGGCACGCGCACCGTTGCGGAGCCGGCTCGCGCCGGGGCGGTAAAGGCGGCCGGAGCCGCGGGCGAGTGGTCCGGGGCGGCCGTGGATCGGGTCTGGTTGCGTGGGACCGTCGCGCTGACGGGCACCATAGGCGTTGCACTGATCGCAGTCGCGGCGGCGACGTACCTGATGGCCGTCGGTCATGACGGCGCGTCGTGGATCTGCTACGGGCTGGCCGGCGCTGTCACCGCAGGGATGCCGGCGATCGAGTGGGTACACGTACGGCAACTGCGCCGCGTGGTGGCTGCGCAATAGGCTGCGCAAATAGCCAGCCTTGTTCCCAGCTCAACGTGCTGTCGCCCGCGCGATATCGCGTTTGTCACAACTGCCACATGAGTCTCTGCGCCGGGTGGGTGCACATCTAGCCCAGCTCGTAGCGACACTTCTTGTCGCTACGAGGCGGGCGCGGGGAGTGGCCCGCCTGACAGGAGGCCAATGTGGCGCCTGCCACAAGAGCCGCGGACCCGATCGTCGGGCTAGTGACCCCCGTGTTCGCCGTTGGGTGACTGGCCGATGTTCTCCTGGTGCTCGCGCAATGCGGTGAGGGCACGTTGTTCCGCGGCATGCCCCGCCTCACGCAGCGCCGCATCCTCCGATGCTGGATCGGCGAACAGGAAGCTGCCTTTACCCGGCGATCCCGCTGAGCCCAACTTGTTCATTCGCTTGGGCAATGGTGCGCCTTGGTACTCCAGCGGTATCGGGTGCCCGTGATCGTCGACCGGTCCGAGCGGCTGGTGCAGTTCGATGTACGCGCCGTGCGGCAACCGCTTGATGATGCCGGTCTCGACGCCATGCTCGAGCACTGAACGGTCACTGCGCTGCAGCCCGATGCACCACCGATAGGTGATGAAGTAGACGAACGGGGGAAGCACCACCATGCCGATACGTCCGATCCACGTCGTCGCGTTCAGCGAGATGTGGAACTTCAGCGCGATGATGTCGTTCATCGCCGCGAGGGTCAGCACCATGTAGAAGCTGATTGCCATAGCGCCGACCGCAGTGCGCACCGGAACGTCGCGGGGCCGCTGCAGCAGGTTGTGGTGCGCGTAGTCGCCGGTGAACCGCTTCTCCAGGAAGGGGTAGACGATCAGCAGGGTGAAAACCAGGCCCATGATCAGGGCGACCCACACCGGGGCAGGAATAGTGTGATGCCAGAAGTAGAACTCCCACGGCGGCCAGATACGAGCCAGACCCTCCGTCCACATCATGTAGAAGTCGGGCTGCGAACCCGCCGACACCTGGGATGGCTTGTAGGGACCCAGATTCCAGATGGGATTGATCTGCAACAGGCCGCCCATCAGACCCAGCACGCCTACGATGGCCGCGAAAAAGGCGCCGGATTTGAACGCGAACACCGGCATCACTCGCACGCCGATAACGTTGTGCTCGGTGCGTCCCGGGCCGGGGAACTGGGTGTGCTTCTGGAACCACACCAACGCCAGATGCAGCCCGATCAGCGCCAGGATGATCCCCGGCAGCAGCAGGATGTGTAGCGCATACAACCGCGGGATCAGGATCGTGCCCGGGAAGTCACCACCGAAGAGCAACCAGTGCAGCCAGGTCCCAATAACCGGCATGCCCAACGTGATTGACGACAGCGCGGCGCGCAGACCGATACCGGACAGCAAGTCGTCGGGTAGCGAGTAGCCGAAGTAGCCCTCGAACATCGACAGGATCAGCAGCAGCGAACCGATGATCCAGTTGGCTTCGCGGGGCCGCCGGAATGCTCCGGTGAAGAAAATGCGGGCCAGGTGCACCATGATCGCCGCGGAGAACATCAAGGCGGCCCAGTGGTGGATCTGGCGGACGAACAGGCCACCGCGAACTTCGAAGGAGATCTCTAGCGCTGACTGGTAGGCACGCGACATCTCGACGCCGCGCAGCGGTTGGTAGACGCCGTTATAGGTGACGTCAACCATCGAGGGATCAAAGAACAGTGTCAGGTACACGCCGGTGATCAGCAGCACGATGAAGCTGTACAGCGCGATCTCGCCGAGCAGGAACGACCAATGTGTTGGGAAGACCTTGTTGAGCTGGCGGCGTAGCGCTGCCGACGGGTGGTACCGCGTATCGATGTCCTCGCCTTGGCGGGCCAGGACGTCACCGATTTTTGGAGGACTGAATTTTGGACTCATGTTGTTGTGCGCTCCCAAAATGCTGGTCCGACGGGCTCGATGAAGTCGCCGTTGGCGACGAAATACCCGTTTGCGTCGATCGTGATGGGCAGCTGCGCCAACGCGCGCGCCGCCGGGCCGAATATCGGCTTGGCGAAATGCAACGCGTCAAACTGCGACTGGTGACAAGGGCACAGGATCCGGTAGGACTGCTGCTCGTATAGCGATGAGGGGCAACCCAAGTGTGAGCAGACCTTGGTAAACGCGTAGAACTCACCGTAGTTGAAGCTCTCCTGACCCTGGCGTTTGACCACCCGGCCGACGTCCGTGGGTTTGATGCGGATGAGCATCACCGGGTTGCGGATACCCATGGCGATCTCCGCCAGCTTTTCGTGTGATTCCACCGTGGTGCCGTCGCCGTCGGACTCCCGCCAGGGGAAGACCGTCTCCATCCCGCCAGCGTCGACATCCTCGGGACGCATCTTGATAAAAGGTGGTCCGCCGTGCGAGCCGGTGGCCCGCGCTAAAAAGATGGTCTCGCCCTTGTAGCGCGGGGTCCACCCCGACGTCCACAGCACGGCCTTCTTGCCTTCCGCGGTGGGGACGACCGGCTTCCACGGGTTCTTGATCAGGCCCCCAGCAAACGCCACCAAAGTACCTAGACCGAACGCGCCCAGACCCATGCCAAGAGACAGCCCGACCAGCTTGCGACGTCGGATCGTCGAGGCCTCGAGCGCGTCGGTCAGGTTAGCCACGACGGTCTTGCGGTCGATCTCGCGAGAAGCGCCGTCGTGCCGCTCCTGGATCGTAATCTCTTCGGGAATAAACCGTTTCTGGAACAGCACCGCGCCGATGGCGATCGACAGAATGGATAGCCCGAAGGTCAGGCCATACATCGGGGTAGCGAGGGAATACAGGAAGCTGCCCGCGTCGCCGCTGGGCTTGTACTCCCATGGCCAGAACAGGAAAACCAGCAGCAGCGCGAGCCCGAAACCGCCGCCCAGCAAAAGCCACATGGCCACCCCGCGCTCGGCACGTTTCTCGGCCTTGGTGCCCTCGACAGGCCAGCGAGGTTCCTTATAGGCAATCTGGACACCGTCCAGTTTGCCGCCCAGATCAAGCAGTTCCTGGCGCGACATCGCGGCCAGCGCCGCCTCGTCCGGCTCACGGGCTGGCCCGGCGCCCTTGCCGGTGGCGGAGCCTTCGATGCGGTCGACTTCGCTCACTACGCGCCGCTCCTCCACATCGCTCTTTTGCTCTCCATCGTCGCCGGCGCGGCTCATGAGCGCGCCCCAATCCACAGCGCCAGCCCGATGGCCGCGACCATCCCGATGATCCACATCGCCATGCCCTCGGGCGCGGGTCCGAATCCACCGAGGCCGTAGCCACCCGGCGAGCGCTCCTCGGCGACGGTCCTCACGTAGGCGATGATGTCTTTCTTCGATTCGAAGGAGAGCTGGCGGTCGGAAAACTTCGGCATGTTCTGCGGGCCGCTCAGCATCGCGGTGAGGATTTGTTGCTCATTTGCGGGGCCCAGGTCGGGGGCGAACTTTCCGGAGGACAACGCCCCACCTTTGCCGGTGAAGTTGTGGCACGAGGCGCAGTTGAGACGGAATAGGTCGCCGCCGCGGCCGAGGTCGTTGCCACGCAGCGATTGCATCGCGATGCTGCCGTCGGGGTTGCGCACCACGGTGGGGCCTCCGCCGTTGGCTTGCACATAGGCGCCGATGGCGTCGATCTGTGCCTCGTCGAAGATCGGGTCCTTGCGAGCCGCCTGAGCCTCACCGCGCATGGCGGGCATCCGGCCGGTCGATACCTGGAAGTAGACGGCGGCCTCGCCTACACCGATCAGGCTTGGCCCATGGTCGGGCACGCCCTGCAGGTTTGCGCCGTGGCAGGACACGCATGAGGTGTCGAAGAGTTGTTTGCCAGTGCGCAGCATCGCCGAGGAGGACTCGTCGGCGACGGCCACCTGCGGGGTGGGGGTCAGCACAGCCGCCAGCCCGCCGGCAATGGTCAGCGCGATCAACAGCAACAATCCGCCTGACATTCGACGGCGCAGACGTCGTCGAGCGCGGGTGATCTGATCACTCCCACCGGATCGGGTGAACCTCAGTTTCAACTGGGCACTCCTGTCAATTGCTGTTCGGGTCCTGTTCGGGTCCTGTTCGGGCGGGTTCGGGAGTTACCGGCTTTCATCGGATGAAATAGATCACGGTGAACAGCGCGATCCACACGATGTCGACGAAATGCCAGTAGTAGGAGACGACGATGCTGGCGGTGGCCTGTGCCGGGGTGAATTTGCTCATCGTGGTGCGAAGCAGCAGGAAAATGAAGGCGATCAGACCGCCGGTGACGTGCAGGCCATGGAAGCCGGTGGCGAGATAGAACACGCTGCCGTAAGCGCTGCCAGGGATCGTGGTGCCGTGGCTCATCAGGTGTATGTACTCGTAGCCCTGGCCGAGGATGAAGAACAGGCCCATCAGGAACGTGATCACATACCAGCGCCGCAGCCCGAAGACATCGCCACGTTCGGCCGCGAACACACCCATCTGGCAGGTGAACGATGAGGCGATCAAGACCAGCGTCACCGGCACAGCCTGATACAGATTGAGCTCCGTCGGAGGCGGCGGCCAGTTCCCGCCGGCCTGCGCTCGCGCTGTGAAGTAGAACGCGAACAGCCCAGCAAAGAACATCAGCTCGCTGGATAGCCACACTATGGTGCCGACACTGACCATGTTGGGCCGATTCAGCGAATGCACGCGCGCCGTGATGGCAGTACCGGAGGTCCCTACAGCACTCGTCACATCCGCAAGTATGACGCTTTGTAGTTGTTGAACTCTACCCGGGTCAGAAATTCGTTCTCGCGGGTCGTGTCGTGGGACCATCGGCGCGTGGCTCCGTCATCTGAGGCTTCCGCTCCTGGGACGTCTCGCCATCCCGCAGCTGGGTCGGCGCCGTCCTGGCCGCAGGTGCTTGGTCGATTGACCGACGGGCAGGACCTGGCGCGCGGCCAGGCCGCCTGGGCCATGGACCAAATCATGACCGGCAATGCGCGACCGAGCCAGATCGCAGCCTTTGCCGTGGCCATGAAGATGAAGGCTCCCACCGCAGACGAAGTCGGCGAACTAGCCGGCGTCATGCTCAATCACGCCCGCTCGATGCCCATCGACGCGATCCTCAGGGACATCGGAGACACCGTCGACATCGTCGGTACCGGCGGCGATGGGTTCAACACGGTCAACCTGTCCACCATGGCGGCGATCGTGGTGGCGGCCGCGGCCGTGCCTGTAGTCAAACACGGCAACCGGGCCGCGTCTTCGTTGTCAGGTGGCGCAGACACACTCGAGGCGCTCGGAGTGCGCATCGACCTGGGGCCCGACCAGGTCGCCCGCAGCCTCGCCGAGCTCGGAATTGGGTTCTGTTTCGCGCCGCAGTTTCATCCGTCCTACCGGCAAGCGTCCGTGGTGCGCCGTGAGATTGGGGTGCCTACCGTGTTCAATCTCCTTGGGCCGCTTACCAATCCGGCTCAGCCCCGGGCGGGATTGATCGGCTGTGCGTTTGCCGACCTGGCAGAGGTGATGGCCGGGGTGTTCGCCGCGCGCCGGTCCAGCGTGCTGGTTGTACACGGTGACGACGGGCTCGACGAGTTGACCACCACCACCACGAGCACCATCTGGCGGGTGCAGGCCGGAACCGTGGACAAGCTGACCTTTGATCCCGCCGGATTCGGGTTTGCCCGCGCCGACATTGACGACCTGCGCGGAGGCGACGCGCAGGCTAACGCGGCCCAAGCGCGCACGGTGCTGGGCGGCGCGACGGGACCGGTCCGAGATGCCGTGGTGCTCAATGCCGCGGGAGCAATCGTCGCGCACGCCGGATTATCCAGCCGTGCCGAATGGCTGCCGGCGTGGGAAGACGGGTTGCGGCGGGCCAGCGCCGCGATCGACAGCGGTGCGGCCGAACAGCTGCTCGCGCGATGGGTGCGGTTCAGCCAGCAGGTCTAATTCGGCTTGCTCTCCGGCCAGCCGCGCCGACCGCGCCAACGCCCGGCTCTTCTACACCACCGACGCCGCCG
>NZ_OCVX01000004.1:289014-366300 GCF_900232995.1 Mycobacterium simulans | reverse complement strand
GAAACCCGCACGATTCGCACCCCCGGCGCCGCCAGCCAGCGCGTGATGAGCGCGGTCTCTTCGACCAGTGCACCGCCGAGCGGGGCCGGCGCCGCCAGGATCGATTGGGCGCCAGCCGCAATGGCGTCGACCACCGGCATCGGCGGCACTCCGCGCGGGGCGCAACCGGCGGCGGCGAGTTGACCATGGCGGATCACGGCGAGTTGCCAGCCGCCCTCTCCGTTGGGGCCGTCCGGCTTGGCGGCGATCAGCTCGCCCACGGTGGCCAGCGCGCGCAGTCGCTGGCCACGCCACAGCGCTTCGATAGCGGTGGCGAGGCGATCACGCAATCGCGCGGCGCTTTCATAGTGACGGCGTTCGGCGAGCGCGGCGACCCGGTGGACGGCCGCGGCCAGTGCGGTGTTGTCCCGTCCGTCGATCAGGGCCGCTGCGCGCTGCGTCGCCGCGGCGTATTGCGCGGTGGTGACGTCGCGGTCGGCGGGGCAGGGCGACACTTCGAGCTCGGGGCAGGACGGACCGTGCAGAGCCGATCGCGCCAGGCGTTTGGTGCAGGTTCGGACCCCGGTGAATCGAGCCAGCAGGGCTGCCGTGTCAGCGGCGTCGGTGCGGGATCGAAATGGGCCGAGCACACTGTCGTGTCGCGGGGAACGGACCACCGACAGGCGCGGGAACGCTTCATCGGTCAGCACCACCCACCACCACCGATGTGGGAACCGCGACCGGCGGTTGTACGGCGGGGCATGCGCAGCCAGCATCCGCAGTTCACGGACACCGGCCTCCAACGGATGCGCGCACTCGACATGGTCGATCGCGCTAGCCAACGTGACCATCTCTTTCATCCGGCCACGCGGATCGGTGCCGTTGAAGTACTGGCTGACGCGTCGACGCAAGTCGACCGCGGTGCCCACGTAGAGCACCTCGCCCGACGGTCCGCGGAACAGGTAGACCCCCGGCCGGTGAGGTAGGCCGTCGGCGAGTACCCGCTTGCGGCGCTGCGCTGGAGTCACGTCGGGCAGATACGAGCGCAGGTCGGCGTAGGTGTACACGCCCTGGTTGCCCACCCGCTCGATGAGCGCGTGCAACACGTCGACAGTGGCACGCGCATCGTCGAGGGCACGGTGAGTGGGTTGGGTGGCCACCGCGAACAGCCGCGCTAGTGAGGCCAGTCGCACGCTGGGGGCTTCCTCTCGGCTCAGCACACGCCGCGCGAGCCGAACCGTGCACAGTACCCGCGGCCGGGGCCAGGCGATATCGCACCGCTGCGCGGCGGCGCG
Organism: Mycobacterium simulans; assembly: GCF_900232995.1. GTDB lineage: Bacteria > Actinomycetota > Actinomycetes > Mycobacteriales > Mycobacteriaceae > Mycobacterium > Mycobacterium simulans. Next base: position 365,026 of record NZ_OCVX01000004.1, on the reverse strand, counting down.
CAGGAATCCGATGTCAAACCCGGCGTTGTGGGCTACTAGCACTGCGCCACCGGCGAATTCGAAAAACATTGGCAGGACGGCGTCGATGGTGGGGGCGTCACACACCATCGCGGTGGTGATGCCGGTCAATTGCACGATTTGAGGCGGGATGCTGCGCTGCGGGTCTACCAGGGTGGCGAATTCGCCGAGGACGACGCCGCCGCGGACTTTGACGGCACCGATCTCGGTGATCGTGTCTGGGGGCGTTCCCGCCGAGCCCGTCGTGCGTCCGCCGGTGGTCTCCAAGTCGACCACGACAAAGGTGGTCTGGCGTAACGACACTTCTTCGTCTGGGTTGAGCCCGGGCAAACTCAGCTGAGTCCCACCGCTCATACCCATGGCGGTGACGTTAAGCATGCGCACCGACACCCGTCGGTTCCCACGCCGGCCCAACTGCCGTCGACGGATAGATGTCGGTGCCCGTCGCTAGCGTTCGGCGCAGCCGACAGACTCCGAACCGAGAGGGACTAAGCAGATGGCATCAGGAAGCGGACCCGATGGCAACGCGGCGCCCGGGGCAGGCGCTCCCGTGATTATCGACTGTGACGATTGCGCGGTGCGTGGGCCCGCTTGCCGCGATTGTGTCGTGAGCGTGCTGCTGGGGGTTCCGGAATGGTTGTCTCATGACGAACAAGCGGCGCTGGAGGTGCTCGCCGATGTCGGATTGGCCCCAAGATTGCGGCTGGTGCCGGTCCGCCGCAACCGCGGATCTGGTGTCGCGTAAGGTCTCTGCGTGACCACGCATCTGGACTCCCATAGCAGAAGCGTGGTTGCCCACAAGAAAACGATAGAAATCTGTCTATTTTCTTAATCTGCCCCTTTGGACAAACGCCGATATCGTTTCGTAACCTGTTTGAGACCTAAACCAGACCGACGTCGACGCGTCGATGGCCGTTTAAGGAAGCAAATCTTGAGGCTCGACTGTAGGCATTCGATCGTGCGCGTCATCAAACGATCGGCCATCGGTTCATTAGCGAGCTTCACCGTGTTGTCCGGCGTCCTAGTCACGAATGCCTCCTTTTCGTTGGCTGACCCTGCCGACGACGCTTTGGCCAAACTCAACGAGCTGTCGCGGCAGGCCGAACAGACCACCGAGGCGATGCACAGCGCACAACTCGACCTGAACGCCAAGTTGGCCGCCCAGCAGGCTGCGGAAAAAAAGCATGCGGATGATCAGGCCGCAGCCGCTGCCGCCAAGGCGCGCTTGGCTGCATTCCAGACCGCAGTCAACAAGATCGCTGCCGCCACATACATGGGTGGTCGCACCGACGGCATGGACGCGATCCTGACGGCGGAATCGCCACAGCTGCTGATCGACGGACTCACGGTGCAGCGGGTAATGGCGCATCAAATGTCTTCGCAGATGGCGAGTTTCCGTGCTGCTGGAGAGCAGGCCGCCAAGGCTGAGCAGGCGTCTGCCAAGTCGGCTGCCGATGCCAAGTCCGCGGCCGAACAGGCCGCCGCGGTACGGGCGAGTCTGCAGCACAAGCAGAGTCAGCTGCAGGTACAGATCGCTGTCGTGAAGTCGCAATACCAAGCGTTGACCCCTGGACAGCGCGAGGCGCTCGCCGATCCGGGTCAGGTCCCGGCGGGCGTTCCGGGTGCTCCAGGACAGGCTCCTGAGGCGTTGGCGCCTGGTGTATCCGCGGCCGCCGCCCCGGTGCCCGGCGAGGCCCCACCACCCAGCGGAATGGTCCCCGGATTGCCCTTCGTGCCACCAGGCGGTGGCGGCGACCGTGCGGTCGTCGTGCAGGCTGCGTTGACGCAAGTTGGATCGCCCTACGCGTGGGGCGGTGCCGCACCGGGCGGGTTCGACTGCTCCGGATTGGTGATGTGGGCGTTCCAGCAGGCCGGCATCGCGCTGCCACACTCCAGCCAGGCGCTGGCCCACGGTGGCCAGCCGGTGGCGCTATCGGACCTACAGCCCGGCGACGTACTGACCTTCTATTCCGACGCGTCGCACGCCGGCATCTACATTGGCGACGGTCTCATGGTCCATTCCTCCACCTACGGCCAGCCGGTGCGGGTGGTGCCGATGGACTCGTCCGGCCCGATCTACGACGCTCGCCGCTACTGATAGCCCCGCTGGGCGGCTCTACTTGCGTCGCCGATGGGCCCGGGCACTGTTGACCTGCGTATTCGTAGCTGAGCTGACTGCGGCGGTTTTGGTACCCGCGCAACCGGTGCCCACCCGACCAATAGACACCACGCAGACGCTGGTCGTCGGTGATCGCACCGTCCGGTTAGTCAGCGTCGGCGGTTCGGGCGCCGAGCGGCTACTGTCTCGCGTCGCGGCGAACATCGGTGCCGCGATTGACAAGGTAGTGGCCTTCTGGGGAGTCGACTGGCCACACGAGATCTCGGTGGCGGCCGCGGGATCGCGTGAACAGTTTCTTACCGCCGTCGGCGGAGGCCCGGCATCGCAATGGGCCGACATCGCGGCGGTTGCCGTCGCCGACAGCGTCGATCCTTCTCGACGGGTCGCGGTCGGCCAACGGATCGTGTTCGCACCGGGCGCGGACAACATGAGCGATGACGCCCTGCGAATAGTGTTGGCGCACGAGCTTTTTCGCTATGCGGCACGAGTCGACACCGCCCTTGACGCACCTCAATGGCTGACAGAGGGGGTAGCCGATTTCGTAGCCCGCCCGAACACCGCACCGCCCGCCGATGCGGCACCGTCGCTGCCGTCGGACAACGACTTAAACGCTCCCGGGCCGGAGCGCTCGCGGGCATACGACCGAGCGTGGTGGTTTGCTCGCTTCGTTGCAGATACCTATGGCACGGCGACATTGCGCGCCTTCTACATCGCCGCGTGCGGTGTCGGGCGTTCCGAGCTCGCGACCGCCGTCCGCGACGTGCTCGGCACCGACGTGCCCGGTCTGCTGGTGCGTTGGCAACAGTGGCTGACCGGCTAGCCCGTCTCAGCGAGCCGGCACCTCCTCCCGCGAGCAGACACAAAATCGCGCGACACGCCGTGGTTTTGGGGGATTCTGCGTCTGCTCGCGGTAGGCGGAACGGCTAGCCTGTCGCAGTGAGCCGGGTCCTGCTGGTAACCAACGACTTTCCACCCCGGCGTGGCGGTATCCAGTCCTACCTGGGGGAGTTCGTCCGGCGCCTAGTCCAATCCGGTTCAGAAGCCGGATCGCATTCCGTAACGGTATATGCGCCAAAGTGGAAGGGCGCCGAGGCTTTTGACGCCGCCGCCGGCGAGGCGGGCTACCGGGTGGTGCGCCATCCGACCACCCTGATGCTCCCGGTGCCCACAGTCGACACCCGGATGCGCCGGCTGATCGCCGAGCATGACATCGACACCGTCTGGTTCGGCGCGGCCGCGCCGCTGGCTCTGCTTGCACCCCGCGCCCGGCAGGCTGGCGCGACCCGGGTAGTGGCCAGCACACACGGCCACGAAGTGGGCTGGTCGATGCTTCCGGTCGCAAGATCGGTCCTGCGACGCATCGGCGACGGCACCGACACGGTGACCTTCGTCAGCCGCTATACGCGGTCCCGGTTCGCGCCTGCCTTCGGCCCCGCGGCGTCGCTGGAATACTTGCCTCCCGGGGTGGATAGCGACCGGTTCCGTCCCGATCCGGCCGCCCGCGCCGAGCTGAGGGAGCGCTACCGGCTGGGCGCACGACCCACGGTGGTGTGCTTGTCGCGACTGGTGCCCCGCAAGGGCCAGGACATGCTGATCACGGCGCTGCCCTTGATCCGGCGGCGCGTCGATGGGGCCGCGCTGGTGATCGTCGGGGGCGGTCCCTACCTGGAGACGCTGCGCAAGCTGGCCCACGACCGCGGGATGGCCGATCATGTGACGTTCACCGGCGGCGTGCCGGGTGATGAGCTACCCGCTCACCATGCGCTGGCAGACGTGTTTGCGATGCCATGCCGCACTCGCGGCGCGGGAATGGACGTCGAGGGTTTGGGCATCGTGTTTCTCGAGGCCTCGGCCACGGGCGTGCCGGTGATCGCCGGCCGATCCGGTGGAGCCCCAGAAACGGTGCAGCACAACAAGACTGGGCTGGTTGTCGACGGTAATTCGGTGGCCAAGGTCGCCGACGCGGTCAGCGAGTTGCTAAACGATCGGGACCGGGCTGCCGCGATGGGGGCCGCCGGTCGAGAATGGGTGACGGCCGAGTGGCGCTGGGACAGGTTAGCCGCCCGGCTTGCGGAACTGCTGCGCGCCTAAGTGTGGCGAGCAGACGCAGAATCGCCCTGGACCGAGCGTTCCAGGGCGATTCTGCGTCTGCTCGTGGTTAGTCCTTGCTGTAGATCGCCTCGATGTCGGAGGCGAACTTCTCGGCCACCACGTTGCGCTTGACCTTCATCGTCGGCGTCAGCTCGCCGGTGTTCTCGGTGAAGTCGACGGGCAGAATGCGGAACTTGCGGATCGACTCAGCATGCGACACCTGCAGATTGGCGTGCTTGACGGCGGCGTCCACCTCGGCGACCAGGTCGGGATCGATGGCCAGATCGCCAACCGAGGCACTGGCCGTCTTGCTGTTGCGTTGCTTCCAGCCGTCGAACGCCTCGGGGTCAATGGTGATGAGCGCGCCGATGAACGGCTTGTTGTCCCCGACCACCATCGCCTGGCTGATCAGCGGGTGCGCCCGCAGCTGATCCTCCAACACCGCCGGGGCGACATTCTTACCGCCCGCGGTGACGATGAGCTCCTTCTTACGTCCAGTGATGGTCAAGAAGCCGTCGTCGTCGACGGCGCCGAGATCACCCGTCCGGAACCAGCCATCGGTGAATGCCTCGGCGGTCGCTTGCTCGTTTTGCCAGTAACCGGTGAACACCACGCCGCCGCGCACCAGCAGCTCCTTGTCGTCAGCGATGCGCAAACTGTTGCCGGGCACCAGCTTTCCAACGGTCCCGATCTTCAGGCCGCCGATCTGGTTCACCGTGATCGCCGCGCTGGTTTCGGTCAGGCCGTAGCCCTCGTAGATGGTCAGGCCGACACCGCGGTAGAAATGTCCCAGCCGCGCGCCCAGCGGAGCTCCACCCGAGACGGCGGCGTGGCAATTGCCGCCGAGCGCCGCACGCAGCTTGTGGTAGACCAGCCGATCGAATACGGCATGCTTGGCGCGCAGCAATAATCCCGGATTGCCATCGTCTTGCGCCCGGCTCCAGTCGACCGCGGTCTGTGCGGCGATCTTGAAGATCTTTTCCTTGCCGTCGTTAGCGGCGTTCTGCTCGGCGGTGTTGTACACCTTCTCGAACACCCGCGGAACCGATACCACCACCGTCGGCTTGAACACCGCAAACAATGGCAGCAGATTCTTGATGTCGCTGGTGAACCCGACGGTCACTTTGCTGGTGAATGCGGACAAGGTGAGTGCCCGGGCCAGCACGTGGGCCAGGGGCAAGAAAACCAGCAGTCGCTGACCCTGACACAGCAGCGTAGGGAGGCACTCTTGGGTGCCCCGGATTTCATGCAGCAGGTTGGAATGCGTCAGCTGGCAGCCTTTGGGTCGTCCGGTGGTGCCAGAGGTGTAGATGAGCGTTGCCGGGTCCTCGGCACGCAACGCCTCGAGCCGGGCGGTCAGTTCAGCCGGGTCGACCGAGGCACCGGCCTCGACGAGCTGATCAAGTGCCTTGGGGCCCGAACCGTTGATGTGCAGCACCCGGCGCAGGGCCGGCAGCTCACCGGTGAGCTCGGTGACTATCGACGCGTGCGCATCGGTTTCCGCGAACGCCAGCACGGCCTCGGAGTTCTGCAGTACCCAGCGCACCTGCTCGGCCGACGACGTCTCGTAGATCGGCACGGTGACGGCACCTACCGACAGGATCGCGAGGTCGAGGATCGCCCACTCGTAGCAGGTGGCTGAAAAGATGGAAACCCGGTCGCCAGCCTGCACGCCAAGCGAGATCAAACCCAATGCGGCAGAACGTATCTGGTTGGCTGCCTGGGCGCAGGTGACATCGGTCCAGACGCCGTCGACCAGGCGCTGGTAGATGACGTAGTCGGGATCATTGCGTTCGTGCTCGTACACCACGGCGGCGACGTGGTCGTGCTCGTCGACGGAAAAGCGGGCAGGGACACTGTACTGACGCACTCTTTTTAACCTCGCTTGACCTAGTGAGACGTTTGCTTGAAGTTTTGTGGACGTCGGCTTGCTGTGGCACAGCCTAATCTGGGCATTGGCGCAGCAACGAGACGGCCGGTCGGAGAACGCGGGGTAGCGCCGTGCTCGCGCGAGTCGGTATGTGAAGCTGAGGCGATGTACAGCATCCAGATCGCCGACGAGGTCTACATCGCCGCCGATGGCGCCCGGGTCGGAGCCGCCATTGCCGATCGGTCGAACTGGAGTCGGTGGTGGCCGGATCTGCGGCTGCAGGTCACCGAGGATCGTGCCGAGAAGGGAATCAGGTGGGCCGTCACCGGCGCCCTGACCGGCACGATGGAAGTCTGGCTGGAACCATCGCTGGACGGGGTGGTGCTGCACTACTTCTTGCACGCCGAACCGACCGGCGTAGCGGCCTGGCAGCTGGCCCGGATGAAGCTGGCCAAAATGACACACCGCCGCCGGGTGGCGGGCAAGAATATGGCATTCGAGGTGAAAACCAAGCTGGAAGAGTCACGCCCGGTGGGGGTTTCTCCGGTAGTTTAACCGGGTCAAGGTTTGGCACAGGATTACCGTTTCTCCCGGAGGGAAGTGGCCAGGTGGCGGAGAAGACGACGCAGACGATCTACATCGACGCGGATCCAGGCGAGGTGATGAGGGCGATCGCCGACATCGAGGCCTACCCGGAATGGATCTCGGAGTACAAGGAAGTCGAAGTCCTCGAGGCTGACGACGAGGGTTACCCGAAGCGGGCGCGGATGTTGATGGATGCGGCGATTTTCAAAGACACATTGATCATGTCCTATGAGTGGCCGGCGGACCGCCAGTCGCTGAGCTGGACTCTGGAATCCAGCTCGTTGCTGAAGTCGCTCGAAGGCTCATATCGCTTGGCGCCCAAGGGCTCTGGCACCGATGTGACCTACGAGCTCTCGGTCGATCTTGCGGTCCCCATTCTCGGAATGCTCAAACGCAAGGCCGAACGCAGGTTGATTGACGGCGCGTTGAAGGATCTCAAGAAGCGAGTCGAGGCTGAGTGATTCCGTTCCGCCCACCCCGGCACGGATCAGTCTCTTTGTTGGCAAAGGTGGGGTAGGAAAATCCACCCTGGCGTCCGCCACCGCGGTTTGTGACGCCAGCGCCGGTCAACGCGTGCTGGTGGTTTCCACCGACCAGGCGCACTCGTTGGGCGACGTGTTGGGTATTGCGGTCCCCCCCACCGGTCGGGGCGACACCGTTCGTGTGCTAGCCGACCTCGAAACCGGGGAGGCGGAGGCCGGCGCCGGCTTTCTGGACGCGATGGCCCTGGATACCTTGGCCCTGCTCGAGGACCGTTGGCATGACGTGGTCGGTGCCCTCGACCGCCGATTTCCCGACTCTGAGCTGGGCAGCATTGCGCCCGAAGAACTCTCAGCATTGCCCGGGATCCAGGAAGTACTCGGTCTGCACGCCGTCGGCGAACTCGCAGCCGCGGGACGCTGGGATCGCATCGTCGTCGACTGCGCTTCGACCGCGGATGCGCTGCGGATGTTGACCCTGCCCGCCACGCTCGGCTTGTACGTGGAACGCGCGTGGCCGCGGCATCGCAGGCTCAGCATCGGAGCCGACGACAGCCGGTCGGCCACGGTGGTGGAACTGCTCGAGCGCATCAGCGCCAGCGTCGAGGAACTCAGCGCGTTGTTGACCGACGGTGCGCTGGTCAGTGCGCACCTGGTGCTGACCCCCGAGCGGGTGGTCGCGGCCGAGGCCGTCCGGACGCTGGGTTCCTTGGCGTTGATGGGTGTGCGCGTCGAAGAGCTGCTCGTCAACCAGGTTCTCGTCCGAGACGAGTCCTACGAGTACCGCAGTCTGCCCGATCATCCGGCGTTCTATTGGTATGCCGAACGCATCTCCGAGCAGCGGGCCGTCCTCGAAGAGCTGGACGCCACCATCGGTGACGTGGCGCTGGTGCTCATTCCGCACTTGTCCGGTGAGCCGATTGGCCCGAAGGCGCTGAGCGGGCTGCTCGAAGGTGCCCGGCGGCGCAGGGGGGCCGCGCCGCCGGGACCGCTGCGTCCGATCGTTGACCTAGAGTCTGGGTCCGGGCTGGAGTCGATATACCGGCTACGGCTAGCGTTGCCTCAGCTCGATCCTGGATCGCTGACGCTGGGCCGGTCCGACGACGACTTGATCATCAGCGCCGGCGGGGTGCGGCGCAGGGTTCGGTTGGCTTCGGTATTGCGGCGGTGTACGGTGCTGGACGCGCAGCTGCGGGGCAGTGAGCTGATAGTTCGATTTCGACCGGATCCGGAGGTATGGCCGAGGTGAGTAGGGCTCATACCGATGTTGGTCCCGAGCTGCGACGGCTTGCGCAGGCAATCCTGGATGGCGTCGACCCTGCATTGCGGGCCGCGGCCGCGATGGCATCGGGCGGCGGCGCTGGGACGGGTAAGTGCCAGCAGGTGTGGTGCCCGGTGTGCGCGCTGGCCGCATTGGTAAGCGGCGAACAGCACCCGTTGTTGACGGTCATCGCGGACCACAGCGTTGCCTTGCTGGACGTGATTCGCGCCATAGTTGCTGACATCGACCGGTCGGCGAAACCGCCACCGGATGATCCGTCGGGTGGCGGCATCCCCGGCGAGACAGACGCCGGGGCGGCCAACGGCCACGGCGCCCCGAAGACGCGTTACCAGCCCATCCCGGTTACCTTCCAGGAATGAGCCAGGATTGAGCATGGCCCCGCGCAGGTGGTCGCCGCCGTCGCGGATGGGTACAGTTGGCCCAGACACCAATCGGTGCGGGCGGGCGAGAGGGAGCCATGTGGTACTACCTATTCAAGTACATCTTCATGGGTCCGCTGTTCACCCTGCTCGGCCGGCCGAAAACCGAAGGGATGGAAAACATCCCGAAATCCGGGCCGGTCATTCTCGCCAGTAACCACCTTGCGGTGGCCGACAGTTTCTACCTTCCGTTGGTGGTGCGGCGTCGGATCTGGTTTTTGGCCAAGGCGGAATATTTCACCGGCACCGGATTGAAAGGCTGGATCAATCGCTGGTTTTACAGCGTCTCCGGCCAGGTACCCATCGACCGCAACAACCCCGATGCCGCCAACGCAGCCTTGGAAACCGCGGAGGCGTTGTTACGCCAGGGCAAGCTGCTGGGGATGTACCCCGAAGGCACCCGCTCGCCCGACGGTCGGCTCTATAAGGGCAAAACAGGGTTGGCCCGGCTGGCGTTGCATTCGGGGGTTCCCGTGATCCCGGTCGCGATGATCGGCACCAACGTCGTCAACCCTCCGGGCACCAAGTGGCTGCGATTCGGACGGGTCACTGTGCGTTTCGGTAAGCCGATGGACTTTACGCGGTTCGAGGGTTTGGCTGGGAACCACTTCATCGAGCGGGCCGTGATCGATGAAGTGATGTACGAGCTGATGGGCCTCTCGGGTCAGGAGTATGTCGACATTTACGCGGCCAGCGTCAAAAACGGCAGCAACGCTGGCGGCTCTAAAGACGCCGCACGGATTCCCGACACAGCCGCGGGCTAGTGGCGATCGCAAGCGCGGCGAAGCCGGGCGCGGCGGGTCGCCACCGACGGCGCTAGTGGCGATCGCAAGCGCGGCGAAGCCGGGCGCGGCGGGTCGCCGCAGTTCATCCAAGCCGGGCTCTAGTCAGCCGGCAGCCGGTACGGGCGTCAGGCCGGGCTCGGGCAAGCGCTCGGTCGTCATCCGGGCGGTAACGGTCAATCCGGCCGCGACGATTACCGCCAGCGCCCACCACACGTAGGACATCCCGGCGAGTTGGCGCCACCACACGGCGGTCGCCTCGTGATGCTTGGGAAGCAGGTCGATCGGCGTCCACCTCATCAGCGCCACCCCGACGACGGTGACCACCGCCAGCGTGGCGTTTCGGCGCCGCCAGGCCAGTACGCCCGTCACCAGCACCGCCGGCAGCATCCACACCCAGTGGTGTGACCACGAAACGGGCGAAACCACCAACCCGAACAGGGCGACGCAGATCACAGCCAGCGTCGGCTCATCGGCGCGCAGCACCCGTCGCATCGCCCACAGGGTCGCAGCCAACACCGACAGGGACGCAATGACCCACAGCAGTGAGCTTTGCTGCTGACTGAGCCCAAGCCGGGCCAATGCACCCGCAATATTTTGATCGGTGTTCAGGGCCGCCTCACCGATCCGGTCGGTGTGGTGCAAGGTACGGGTCCAGTACTCCCACGAGTCGCGCCATGCCAGCCCGAAACCGACCAGCGTTGCGACCGCGAACGACGCCACCGCCGTCAGAGCCGCCCGATTGTCGCGACGCAGCAGGAAGTACAGCAGAAACACCGCCGGTGTGAGTTTCAGCGCGATCCCCAAGCCGAGCAGCAAGCCGCGTGGCCATGGGGTGCGGCGCGGGAAACAATCGACGATCACCAAAGTCATCAGCACGGCGTTGATCTGACCGAAAGCGAAGTTCGAGTTGATCGGCTCCAGGTAGATCGACGCGGGAACAACGATGACCACCGCCAACCACACCCGGCGCAACCAGGCCGGGCCGGGCAGCAGCTTCGAAGTGCTCCACACGTCGAGGCGGGTCAGCACGACCACGGTCGACACGATCAGCAACACCAGCGTCAACAGTGTGATCACTACGCTGGCCGCCGGCATCTGCAACCACGCGAACGGGATGAACACGATTGCCGCCAGCGGGGGATAGGTAAATGGCAGGTCCACGATGGGTGTGTGGAACAACACGCCGTCATACAGCGGACGCCCATCCAGCCAGGCCCGCGCGCCCATCTGATAGACGTCGATGTCGATCCGGTACGGGGTGTGTCCGAACAACTGCCAGGCCAGGTAGTCCAGCGCCGCGGCGGCCAATAGCCAGAGCAGGCACCACAACAAGACCCGCCCGAGTCGACTGCCCAGCTCGGGCGCCTGCCATTTACTCATGTCGCCAGACAGCCTAATCGGTGCTTCACGAGGTGCCACGTCGCGCAGCGCGGCTCCCGGGTTACGCAGACGTGTAAGCGTACGTTTCTTGTTGTGCTCGGTTGGCTGCAGCATGACATCGTTGACCGCGGCCGATTGCCGTTGCTGTGCTGTTTGGTCGCCTTCATCCTGACTTTTTTCGTTACGCGTACATTTGTGCGCTTCATTCGCCATCGCGCCGACAGGGGCCGGCCGACGAGGTGGTGGCAACCTCGCAATATCCACATCGGGACGGTGCATATCCACCACGTCGCATTCGGGGTGGTCCTGGTAATGCTCTCCGGACTGACGTTGGTGACCCTGTCGGTCAACGGGCAAGAACCCCAATTCACCATTGCTGCAATCCTTTTCGGGATCGGCGCGGCGCTGGTACTCGACGAGTATGCGCTGATCCTGCATCTGTCCGACGTGTACTGGGAGGAGGACGGACGCAGCTCGGTGGATGCAGTCTTCGCAGCGGTGGCTATTGCGGGACTATTGATCCTGGGTCTGCACCCCCTGATGTTGGTCCTGCCGATCCGGCATGGCACCAATTGGGTGGTGCTGCAAAGCACGCTGGTCGGCGGATTGGTGCTGACGTTGCCGTTAGCGGTGGTGGTGCTGCTCAAAGGCAAGGTGTGGACCGGGCTGCTGGGCATGTTCATCGTCGTGCTGCTGGTGGTCGGAGCGATCCGGCTGTCGCGTCCGCATGCACCCTGGGCCCGGTGGCGGTACACCCGCCAGCCGGACAAAATGCGGCGTGCCCTGCAACGGGAGCGGATATGGCGACGCCCCGTCGTGCAAGCCAAGCTGTGGCTGCAGTGTGCGATCGCGGGTACCCCGCGGCTGCCCGACGAGCGCGCTGTCGACGCCCAGCTCGACCTCGACGTCCATCCCGCGCCACCGCCCGAGGGGGTTCCGTCAGTCCTGGTCGGGGGCGGAGCCGGGTAAGTCCGATGATCGATAGCCTGCTTCCGGCCTCAGGCGACGGCCGTCCGATACCACGAGCTGACGCCTGGGCATAGGTGCACTTTGCACCGCTCGTACGCGCAGGCTTGTTGCGTTTAGGGCTTATGCCGTACTGCGGTCGGGATCGTTAGACCGCATTTCGTAATGGCAAGCATTTCGGCGGAGCAGTGTTGAGACCCGACCAATCGGTCTGTTCGTCACTGATCGCGAGCCGATCGCAGCGGGAAGGTGTCAGACGTTGGGTGTGATCGCGGTCCCGGAGATACTGACGGCAGCTGCTTCGGATTTGGCGAATATTGGTTCGACGCTGAGTAGGGCCAACGCGGCCGCGGCGGTCCAGACCACGCAGGTACTGGCGGCGAGCGAGGACGAGGTATCCGCGGCGATTGCGGCGTTGTTCAGCACTCACGGCCAGGAGTATCAGGCGCTAAATGCGCAGGCGGCGGCGTTCCACGACCGGTTTGTTCGGGCCCTTAATTCGGGCGGGGGTTCGTATGCGGCCGCCGAGGCGGCCAACGCGTCACCTATGCAGCAGATACTTGACATCATCAACGCGCCGACCCAGGCCCTTCTGGGGCGCCCGCTGATCGGGGACGGCGCCAACGGAGCCGACGGGACCGGCGCCAGTGGCGGCGCAGGCGGTCTTTTGTATGGCAACGGCGGGAAGGGCGGATCTGGCGCCCCCGGCCAGGCCGGTGGTGCTGGCGGGGCCGCGGGCCTAATCGGCAACGGCCGGGACCTGGGGAACCGGTTAGCAGCGGCGCGACCGGCGGTGCGGGTGGGTGCGCCAACGGGCTGGGATGCACCGTCGCGTCAGGGTTGGCGTGGCTCCACCGTGTGAGAACTCCACCGCATTGTGTGCCACTGCCCGCACCGCCTACCGTGCAGCAGTAGGCCGCATGCGGGAAGACCGCACGCGTGGACTGAGAGGGGGATGGGAACGGGCCCGCGCTGCGGGCACCGCGCCCGTGACCGGCAATGCGGTACTTCTACGACACCGAGTTCATCGAGGACGGCCGCACTATCGATCTGATCTCGATCGGCGTGGTGGCCGAGGACGGCCGCGAGTACTACGCCGTGTCAACCGAATTTGACCCCGAGCGCGCCGGTAGTTGGGTGCGCACCCATGTGCTGCCCAAGCTGCCGCCGCCGGCCTCCCACCTGTGGCGCTCGCGCAGCCAGATCCGCATGGACCTAGAGAATTTCTTTGGCGTGGACGGCCGTGAACCGATCGAGCTGTGGGCCTGGGTGGCGGCCTACGACCACGTCGCTCTGTGTCAGCTGTGGGGCCCGATGACCGGCCTGCCGAAGGCCATACCCCGCTTCACCCGGGAACTGCGGCAGCTGTGGGAGGACCACGGGTGCCCGCGGATGCCGCCGCGGCCGAGTGATGTTCACGACGCGCTAGTCGACGCTCGCGACCAACTGCGCCGGTTCCGGTTGATCATCGGCTTAAACGAACCTGAGCAGAGCCGTTCGTCCTGATCAGCCCTCGGCTGAACACGGTTACCATAGACCGATGAACTGGACTGTCGACATTCCGATCGACCAGCTGCCGCCCTTGCCGCCGCTGCCTGCCGACTTGCGGGCCCGGCTGGACGTCGCGCTGGCCAAGCCGGCCGCCCAGCAGCCCGACTGGCCTGCCGACCAAGCCATGGCGATGCGCACTGTGCTCGAAAGTGTGCCGCCGGTGACGGTGCCGTCCGAGATCGTTCGGCTGCAGGAACAGCTCGCCCAGGTTGCAAAGGGTGAGGCATTCCTGCTGCAGGGCGGCGACTGCGCAGAGACATTCACCGACAACACCGAACCTCACATTCGTGGCAATGTCCGCGCCCTGCTGCAGATGGCCGTGGTGCTGACCTACGGCGCCAGCATGCCGGTGGTGAAGGTGGCCCGCATCGCGGGTCAGTACGCCAAGCCACGGTCGGCCGACATCGACGCACTGGGCCTGAGGTCCTATCGCGGGGACATGATCAACGGCTTCGCCCCGGATGCCGCGGCACGCGAGCACGACCCGTCGAGGCTGGTGCGGGCATACGCGAACGCAAGCGCGGCAATGAATTTGGTGCGCGCGTTGACGTCGTCCGGCCTGGCGTCGCTGCACCTGGTCCACGACTGGAACCGTGAATTCGTCCGGACCTCGCCGGCCGGCGCGCGCTATGAGGCACTGGCGACGGAGATCGATCGGGGCCTGCGGTTCATGAGCGCTTGCGGGGTGGCCGACCGTAATTTGCAAACCGCCGAAATCTATGCCAGCCATGAGGCTTTGGTGCTCGACTACGAACGCGCGATGCTGCGGTTGTCCGACATCGAGGGGGAGCTGGAGTTGTTTGACCTGTCGGCCCACACCGTGTGGATCGGCGAGCGGACCCGGCAACTCGACGGCGCGCACATCGCGTTCGCCGAAGTGATCGCAAATCCGATCGGTGTCAAAATTGGCCCGACGATGACCCCGGAGCTGGCCGTCGAGTACGTCGAGCGCCTCGACCCGCACAACAAGCCGGGCCGGCTGACGCTGGTAAGCAGGCTGGGTAACAACAAGGTCCGCGACCTGTTGCCACCGATCGTCGAGAAGGTCCAGGCCACCGGCCACCAGGTGATCTGGCAATGCGACCCGATGCACGGCAACACCCACGAGTCATCGACCGGCTACAAGACCCGGCACTTCGATCGAATTGTCGACGAAGTACAGGGCTTCTTCGAGGTGCATCGTGCGCTGGGGACTCATCCGGGCGGCATCCATGTCGAGATCACCGGCGAGAACGTCACCGAGTGTCTCGGTGGGGCACAAGACATTTCCGACCACGACTTGGCCGGCCGCTACGAGACCGCCTGCGATCCACGGCTGAACACCCAGCAGTCGCTGGAGTTGGCGTTCCTGGTCGCGGAGATGTTGCGCGACTAGTTTTGCGTCTGCTCGGCACACGGCTACAGCAGCACGTTCAGATGGCTGCCGATTGTCCATGCCGCCGTCGCGACCAGCCCGGTGGCCGCCAGCACGATCGCCACCCAAATCAGCACCATGCGTCGCGAGTGCCGTCGTGCCCAGACGAATTCGTCTATCGAGATGCCCGCGAATTGCCCTGATACCGGTGCATATTCGTATTCATCGGCTTCGTCGCGCTCAGCGGGCTCGGCCTCGCGGATGAACTGGCGGGTGGGTTGGTGCACCGGTGGCTTGGCCTGGTGCTGGCCGATACGGCTGTGGTGCAGCGCCGCCGACCGGTGTTGGGCAGAGTTGCGCGGCGCCGGCACCCGAAAGCTGGGCAGCGCCAGTTCCTCCGCGATTGCGTCCACGTCGGCGGCCATCTCGACCGCATCTGCGTATCGTTCGCCGGGGTCACGGGCGGTAGCGCACGCCACAAACTCGTCGAATTGTGTTGGCACACCATCGATCACGGCGCTGGCAGGTGGCACATCGTGGTCCAGTCGCTGATAGGCGATTGACAACGCAGAGTCGCCGGTGAACGGTGTGCGTCCGGTCAGCAGCTCGTAGGCGAGGATCCCGGCGGAGTAGACGTCGCTGCGCGGACCGGCGTTCCCGTCGCGGACCTGCTCAGGCGACAGATACGCGGCGGTGCCCAGAATGACGCTGGTGGAGGTAATTCCGGCGGCGGCGACGGCGCGCACCAACCCGAAATCGGCGATCTTGACGTCCCCGTCGTCGGAGATCAGGACGTTCTCGGGCTTGACGTCGCGATGCACCAGGCCGGCCCGGTGCGCGGCGGCCAGCCCGCCCAGTACCGGGCGAAGCACCGCCACCACGGCATGGGGTGGCATCGGGCCACGCTCTACCAACAGCTCGCGCAGGGTGCCGCCCTCGATGAGCTCCATCACCAGAAACGGGTGTCTGCCATCTTGGCCCTGGTCATAGACCGCGACCAGTCCGGGGTTCTTCAGCCGGGCGACCGTGCGGGCCTCGAGTTGGAAGCGGGTCAGGAATTGCTGGTCGCCGGCGTAGCGTGAATCCATCACCTTCAGCGCGACAGGGCGGTCGAGCCGAATGTCGACGCCGCGGTACACCGTCGAGGTGCCGCCGCTGGCGATCTTGGCCTGGACCAGGTAGCGGCCATCCAGCAGCGTGCTGTCCAACGTGTCCCCAGCTCCAACCACGGGGCCATCGTAGGTGGGAATCCAATTGGGTCTGAGAACCTACGCTCAACGCGCTCACTTGGTCACGCACCAGGCTCTACACTGGCGCCGTGGGCAGTATTCCCGCCGGCGACGACGTTCTGGATCCTGACGAACCTACCTACGACCTGACCCGGGTTGCCGAGTTACTCGGCGTGCCCGTCAGCAAGGTGCATCAGCAGCTGCGGGAAGGCCACCTGGTCGCGGTGCGGCGCGGCGGAGGTGTGGTCATACCGCAGGTCTTCTTCACCAACTCCGGCGAGGTGGTCAAGAGCCTGCCGGGCCTTCTGACGATCCTGCACGACGGCGGTTATCACGAGACCGAGATCGTGCGCTGGCTGTTTACCCGCGACCCGTCGCTGACCATCACCCGCGACGGCTCACGTGATGCCGTGAGCAATGCGCGTCCGGTAGACGCGCTGCATGCACACCAGGCCCGAGAAGTTGTGCGCCGCGCGCAGGCTATGGCCTATTGACGGGTGTCGGCTCGGGCTCGTCTGCGCTCGATGTCCGGTAGAGGGAGTACCAAGCCACCAGCGCAAACGCGGTTGCCAGCCCGACGTGCAGCCAGGAATACATGCCGTGCGACCCGTCGGGCTTGAAGATCACCATGATCCAGGTCGAGAACCCGGCGACGGCCGCCATCGCGCGGCGTGACTGGGCCAGCGGGGCCAGCACGGCCAGCGGCCAGGAGTAGTACCACGGCAGGGCCGCGGGGACGAATAACACCACGATCAGCATCGTCAACACGATGCCGGTCAATGCGGCCCGGTCGTCGCGCCGGAACCGCCACCACAGCACCGGTAGGGACACGGCAATGATCAGGATTCCGACAAGCCGATTGACCCGCAGCAGGGTATAGAAGTCGACCGAGAAGAACCCGTGGCCGAACGCGTGGATCAGGTTCGCGGCCGCGGTCGGCACGGTCAGCCAGTTGATGATCTTCACCGAACCGGCCAGAGCGGACAGCCACCCCAGGCCGACCCCGGCCACCGCGGACAACACCCCGAATACCGCGACGAAAATCACCAGGGACCACAAGACGGCCGCTAAAAACGCTGGCGCCGGTCGGTAGCCGCGGTCATCACGCAGATGACGCGCCCACACCCAGAACAGGAACGGCAACGCCAGCCCCGCGGTGGCTTTGACCGCGATCGCCACCGTGACCAGCGTGATCCCGGCGACGTGGTGGCGCTGCAAGGTCAACGCGATGCCGGCGGCCATCAAACCCACCATCAGCATCTCGTTGTGCACCCCACCCATCAGATGGATGAGCACCAGGGGGTTGAGAACGCAGATCCACAGGGCCTTCGCGCCGTCGGCGCCAATGTGGTGAGCCAGCCGCGGGGCGGCCCAGATCAGCAGGGCCAGCCCGGGCAGCATGCACAACCGCAGCAGCATGGTCCCGGCGACGACGTTGTTGCCGACGATGATCGTGACGAGCTTGGCAACCAGGATGAACGCCGGACCGTAGGGCGCGGTGGTGATCGTCCAAATCGGGCTTACGTCGTCGAGCAGCGCATTCGGGTTGCCGACCGGACCAACCGCATATGGATCCAGGCCGTCGCGCAGCAGCGCGCCCTGGGCCAGGTACGAGTAGGTGTCCCGGCTGAAGACTGGCACCGACAGCAGTAACGGCGCCAACCAGAAGGCGGTGGTGGCTCTCATGGTGAACTCGGTGGCTGAGTTCCGACCGGGGCCGGCCAGTGCTCGTCGGCCCAGTCTCAGCCACGCGATCAGCATCAGCGCAACGCCCACCCACAACAGAATCGATGACACCACCAGCCCGTGGCCAAAGCGCAG
Organism: Mycobacterium simulans; assembly: GCF_900232995.1. GTDB lineage: Bacteria > Actinomycetota > Actinomycetes > Mycobacteriales > Mycobacteriaceae > Mycobacterium > Mycobacterium simulans. The sequence goes on along the minus strand of NZ_OCVX01000004.1, from coordinate 347,077 downwards.
CCAGGACATGTGAATCGATTCCAGCAGCGGGTCATGCTGACGGGTGCTGCCGGCCCCCAACCCGCCCGCGGTGATCAGCAACGCTCCCACCAAGCCCAGCCACGCTGGCCCGCCGTCGGCACTGGTGGCGAACGCGCGGATTCGCGAAAAGCGTTGGGCAACAGACGCTTTAACTGCAGGAGGAGTGGGCATGGGTCAGGCGGACCGATCCGTAGCCATCTTGGCCAGTTCGGACAACCCGGCCTTGGCGATGGCGTTGATGGGAGCGGACGCCAGCGTCGCCAGTGCGCGCCGCGTGAGCGCGGCGATACGGCTCTCCGCGGCCGCCAACGCGCCGACCCGTTCGATCACCTCACGCAGTTCGTGCACCTGTGCGTCCGTCAGCTCGGTGCCGATCGAGGTTCGCAGAAGGTTCGCGGCCGCGGGATCTGACTTATCGGCCAATTCGGCCGCCTCGGCCACCAGCACGGTGCGTTTCCCAGACCTCAAGTCGTCGCCGGACGGCTTGCCCGTGACCGCCGGGTCTCCGAACACGCCAAGCACGTCGTCGCGCAGCTGGAACGCCACCCCGAGGTCCGTCCCGAACTGTCCGAACACCTCGGCAACGTCGGGTCTATCGGCGGCGGCTGCGGCTCCCAGCTGAAGCGGTCGCGAGACGGTGTAGTAAGCGGTCTTGAAAGTGGCGACGGTCATTGCCGCAGCGACCGACTCGGCGGCGCTGGCTTCGGCGACGATGTCGAGGTATTGCCCGCCTAGCACCTCGGTGCGGATGTCGGCCCACACGCGCTGGACCCGCCGCTGCGCGCCGGGCGTCAGACAGGCCTGCGAGACCCGGGAGATTATGTCGTCCGCCCACGCCTGCGCCACATCACCGAGCAGGATGGCCGCCGATATCCCGAACTGGTCGGCCGGGCCTCGCCAGTTCCGCTCCCGGTGCAGGTCCGCGAAGTGCACATGGGCCGTCGGTTTGCCACGGCGGGTCCGAGAGGCGTCGATCACGTCGTCGTGTATCAGCGCCCACGCATGCAACAGCTCCAGCGCGGAAAACAGCAGCAGCACATCAGGATCGGGCTCCTGGGTTGCGACTGAACGCCAGCCCCAGTAGGCAAAGACCGGTCGCAGTCGCTTGCCCCTGCTGAGCGCGAAGTCTTCGAGCCAGGCGGTCAGAGCGCCGTAGTCGCTACCGATATAGGCGGCCTCGCTACGACGGTCGCGAAGATACCGTCGCAGTTGGTCGGTCATGGCGCCGGCCAACTCGGCGGTTGCCGGGGCTGCCGGTGCGTCCAGGCTCAGGGCGGCGCCCCTTTCTGCTCGGCATCTCTGTAGCCCGACAGTGTATTCGGCCTGGGCGCGGGTGGCGTTTTGATTCGAGCGGGCGCCGCTTGTTTCGACTGACTCACTACCTCACACCTATGCTGTCGGGGTGACCTAGGTGGGCCGGCTGTAGGTCTCTGCACCATAGGTTTGCGCGGCGTGGCGCGGTCGGGGAGTTGGCAATCTGAGAAAGAGGAACCGTGTGACGCTCAACACCATCGCGCTCGAGTTGGTACCGCCGAATGTGGACGGTGGTAAGGAACGGGCGTTAGAAGATGCGCAGAAAGTGGTGCGCTACTCGGCCGAGTCCGGGCTCGACGGACGCATCCGACACGTGATGATTCCCGGCATGATTGCCGAGGACGATGATCGTCCCGTCCCGATGCGGCCGAGGCTGGATGTGCTGGATTTCTGGTCGATCATCAAGCCCGAGTTGCCCGGATTCAACGGCCTGTGCACGCAGGTCACCGCGTTTATGGACGAGGTATCCCTGCGTGGGCGCCTCGGGGACCTGACCGCCGCCGGCATGGAAGGTGTCGTTTTCGTCGGGGTGCCGCGCACCATGAACGACGGTGAAGGCTCCGGCGTCGCGCCCACAGATGCCTTGTCGATTTATCGCGAGCTGGTACCAAACCGGGGTGTGATTGTCATTCCAACCAGGGACGGCGAACAGGGCCGGCTCAATTTCAAGTGCAATCAGGGCGCGACTTACGGCATGACCCAATTGTTGTATTCCGATGCGATCGTGGGTTTCTTGGCCGAGTTTGCCAAGAACACCGACCATCGCCCCGAGATCCTGCTGTCGTTCGGGTTCGTGCCCCAGGTCGAGACTCGTGTCGGCCTGATCACCTGGCTGATTCAGGATCCTGGGAATGCGGCGGTGGCCGACGAACAGGAGTTCGTCAAGAAGCTGGCCAGCAGTGAACCCGCTGCGAAACGCCAGCTCATGGTCGACTTGTACAAGCGAGTGATAGACGGCGTCGCCGACCTAGGCTTTCCGCTGAGCATCCATCTGGAAGCGACGTATGGCGTTTCCGCGCCGGCATTCCAGACGTTCGCGGAGATGCTTTCCTATTGGGCGCCGCCACAGGCTGCTTAGCCCTGCGATTGGTCGCCCGGGGCCGTAAACCGCGGGGAGCGGTCCCGGCTGATCCAGGCCAGCAGCGCCACCACACCCGCGGCCGCGAAGGACGCGATACCCAGCCAGATGCCCGCCCCGGTGAATGAGCGAGTGTTGGGGTCGGTGTAGCGCGCTTGCGCGCTCATAGTGCTCACCACGCCGGGTTTGAGCTTCCATTGCACCACCTCGGGCTCGATGCGGTCACCGTTGGTGGACGTCACTGTCCCGGGGAATGCGACGGTCAATTCGACGTCGGCGTCGGGATCTGTCAGTGAGGTGAGATCGGCCCGGCCCTCCAGAATCACCAGGTTGCCGTTACGGCGCAGGGACAGACTCATGCCGGCGGCGTCCGAGTTCATGTGGGCCAACTGCGGCAACTCGGCGAAGGTCAAATCGGAAAACACCGCCTGCGACCCCACGTAGCCGTCACTGTCGTAATTGGAGACGGCCACCTTCTGGCTGAAGGGCAAGTTGTTCTCCAGCTGAGGGCCGGTGTCTTTGCTCGTTTTCGGTTTGGCCGCGGCGATGATTTCTCCGGACACCAGGTCATCGGGCGAGATAGTGATCGACGCTCTAACCCGCAGACAGCCGGTGGCCAGGGGCACCAGCATCAGCAGCATGGCGATGGCCAGCAGCCGGCGCCGCCGGGCCGTGAAGTGCCGGGATCCGCGGGCTGGGAGCGGGGGAGAGCTGGCGCGCACCAGGTCATCGTGCCAGACCCGGTGTGCCGCTGCGGCAAGCTGTCTGGCGAGTTGGGATTACAGCGGGAGCGCGCGCCCCAGGACCGCGAAGGCTCGAGGGTCGCCGGCGAAGTGGTATCCGCGCATTATGTCCGTGAAGCCCAGCCGCCGGTATAACCGCCACGCTCGGTTGGCCTCGCCGTTGGTCTCCGGCGTAGACAGCAAGACATGGTCCTCGGCGCGGCCGGCGAGCAGCCGGCGGGCCAATGCCTCGCCGAGGCCGCGGCCTTGGGCGCGGGGATGAATGTGCAATTCGGTCAATTCGAAGTAACTGGTCATTAGCCGGGTGATCGCATGCGGTGGAAAGCCGCTGCGCTGCAAGCCCAATACGACCTGCTGCTGCCACCATTGACCCGGTGCCCCGGGATAGCCGTACGCCACACCGAGCATCGGTGCGTCGCTCAGTTCCGCAGCGGTAGGACAGGGACCGGCCGGATCGACCGTTTCGGCCGGCACTGCCGGTTCGGCTCCGCCTACTGCTTCAACCTCTACCGCCGCGACCGCTTGCCAGCCGCGCCGCCGGAGATGCTCCAGCCACATGCCGGCGCGCTGGTTCTCGGTGCCTCTCGGGTAACGCATGGCGTCGACATACACAGTCAGGGCATCACCGAGGCGACGCTCCATATCGTTTGGTGGCAGATCGATGAGGAATATCGCCAACTCGCGGTGCCCTCCTCATATGACGATCCCGTGCGGTGCGTATGAAACCAGTATCGGACGGGGCACCCGCGCATCTACGAGCGGTCCTGCGAGCGGTCAACGTGACGGAGTGCACCGCTTAGCAATTCCGGCCCACCGCTTCGCTACGGCGCAGCCGGGATAGAATCGCCGGCGAACCAGTGGTACGGCGCAGGTTGACCTCGTATCATCTGAGTTAGTTACCCGCACAACGGGCATCCGCCTGTTATCCGGTAGTCATGCGACAATCTGTCGGCAAGGAGGGACGAATGCCACTCTCCGATCATGAGCAGCGGATGCTCGATCAGATCGAGAGCGCTCTCTACGCCGAAGACCCCAAGTTCGCGTCGAGTGTCCGGGGTGGAGGCTTCCGAGCACCGACCGCACGGCGGCGTTTGCAGGGTTCGGCATTGTTTGTCATCGGCCTCGGGATGTTGGTTTCCGGGGTGGCCTTCAAGGCCACAATGATTGGAACCTTCCCGATTCTCAGTGTCTTCGGTTTCGTCGTGATGTTCGGCGGTGTGGTCTATGCCATCACCGGTCCACGGTTGTCCCGCAGGGGGGATCACGGTGGACCCGCGTCCGGGCCGTCGCGGCAGCGTCGCGCCAAAGGCTCGGGCGGCTCGTTCACCAGCCGCATGGAAGATCGGTTCCGGCGCCGTTTCGACGAGTAGCCGAAACGCACCAAGACACCACGGGGCACGCGATTTGGCTGCCCCGTTTTTATGCGTGGATTCTGCGCTAACGGCGCGACTTCGTCCCGGGTGAATCCGCCGCACAGGCTCGACGCCGACGGGTCTGTAGGCCATATCGAGCCCAACATGTGGCGTAGTTGTGCCCCAGCGCGCCCCACTCGGCCCCACCCGAGGGCCGTCACCCGCTATATACGCGTTTGAAGTGCGGCTTTCCGTTGCCCGGTTGGGCCCAACCGCTGTGCGATAGCCGCGTGTGCGCGTCCTGTAGTGGGTAATTGGCGACGAGACACGCCAACGACACCCCCGAAGGGGGTGTTTCTGGGGCAAAGTGGGGGATTGTGGGGTATGGTGGCCGAAGCGTTTGGGTGAGAAGCAAGTTGGAGGTGCCCCAGTGTTTCTCGGCACCTACACGCCCAAACTCGACGACAAGGGCCGGCTCACACTGCCGGCCAAGTTTCGCGACGCGTTGGCAGGGGGGTTGATGGTCACCAAGAGCCAAGATCACAGCCTCGCCGTCTACCCGAGGGCGGAGTTCGAGCAGCTGGCGCGCCGGGCGAGCAAGGCGCCGCGAAGCAATCCAGAAGCCCGAGCGTTTCTGCGAAATCTCGCCGCCGGCACCGACGAACAGCATCCCGACAGTCAAGGCCGGATCACGTTGTCCGCCGACCACCGCCGCTACGCCGGCCTTTCCAAGGACTGCGTGGTGATCGGAGCGGTCGACTACCTCGAGATCTGGGATGCGCAGGCCTGGCAGGACTATCAGCAAATCCATGAAGAGAACTTCTCCGCGGCCAGCGATGAAGCACTCGGCGACATCTTCTGATGAGTGGCGACCCGTCCCCCGCAAGCGGGAGGTGCCCCCAGCGCCCGGCTCCGCCGCGCTTGCGATCACCCCTGGCTCTGAGGTGCATGCCTGTGCACCGTGGTCTCTGCCCGAACCGACCCTGGCGTACTTCCCCAACGCCAGGTGCGTGCCTTCGGGCAGGGACCTCGGTGCAGGGGCGACGCCACCGGTAGGCGGGTCCCGAAACAAGGCACGCTGGACCCGGAAAGGTGCCACGATGCCTGATCGGAGAGCGCAGCCAAGCGATTTCGGTCATGTGCCGGTGCTGGCGGATCGTTGCGTCGAGTTGCTCACCCCGGCACTGACCCGCCACCACTCAGACGGGTCGAACGCCGTCCTCGTCGACGCCACGCTCGGCGCGGGCGGCCACGCGGAGCGATTCCTCACCGCCTTGCCGGGCGTGCGGCTGATCGGACTCGACCGCGACCCGAGTGCCGTGGACATCGCGCGAACGAGGCTCGCGCGATTCGCCGATCGGATTACCTTGGTGCACAAGCGGTATGACGAACTCGCCGCCGCGCTGGCCGAATCCGGTTATGGCGCAGTGGAATCGGTAGACGGCGTGCTGTTCGATCTTGGTGTCTCGTCAATGCAGCTGGACCGTCCGGAGCGCGGGTTCGCCTACGCCAAGGATGCACCACTGGACATGCGGATGGACCCGTCGGCGCCGCTGACCGCGGCTGACATCGTCAACACCTACGACGAGGCCGCGCTGACCGACATTCTGCGCCGGTATGGCGAGGAGCGGTTCGCGCGCCGGATCGCTGCACATATCGTCCGTCAGCGCGACCGTGCCCCGTTGACCTCGACCGCCGAACTGGTCGCATTGCTGTACGAGGCGATTCCGGCACCGGCCCGGCGCACCGGCGGGCATCCGGCCAAGCGGACATTTCAGGCGCTGCGCATCGCGGTCAACGAGGAACTGGACTCGCTGCGCGCCGCAATTCCCACGGCGCTGGACGCGCTCACCGTCGCCGGACGCATCGTGGTGATGTCCTACCAGTCTCTGGAGGACCGAATCGTCAAGCGAGTGTTCGCTGACGCGGTCGCCTCCCAAACGCCGCCGGACCTTCCGGTCGAACTTCCCGGTCTCGCACCGCGATTCCGGTCGCTGACGCGTGGCGCCGAACGAGCGGATGCCGCCGAGATCGAACGCAATCCCCGCAGCGCCCCCGTGCGGTTGCGGGCCCTGCAACGAGTTGGGAAGGGCGATTCATGAGCGCGAAGCGCGAGGGGCCGAAACGCCGCGGCAGCGACCGTCGCAGCGGGCGGGACGGTTCGGCCCGATCAAGCAGGCGCACCGGGCTCGGTACGAAGGCCGACTCGGCGTCGTCGCGTCGCACCCGTAAGACCACCGCGCCCACAAAGGAGGCGCGGACGCCGCAGTCCGGACCGCAAACGAGCCCGATTCCCCGGCCTGTCGATCGGCCCGCCCGGCCCAAGAACACCAGTCAGGCCAAGGCGCGGGCCAAGGCCCGGAAAGCTAAGGCGCCCAAGGTTGTTCGGCCTAAATTGACCGAGCGTGTGGCCGCCCGGCTGGCGTCCATCGACCTGCGGCCACGCACGATAGCGAGCAAGGTCCCGTTCGTCGTGCTGGTCATCGGTTCGCTTGGTGTCGGGCTGGGCCTGACGCTGTGGCTGTCCACTGACGCCGCCGAGCGTTCGTACCAGTTGAGCCACGCCCGCGAGCGGACCCGGATGCTGCAGCAGCAGAAGGAGGCGCTCGAACGCGATGTGCGTGAGGCACAGTCCGCCCCGGCGCTGGCAGAGGCGGCCCGCAAGCAGGGCATGATCCCGACGCGGGATACCGCACACCTGGTACAGGCTCCGGACGGCAATTGGGTGGTCGTGGGTACCCCTAAGCCGGCCGACGGCGTACCCCCGCCGCCGCTGAACACGAAGCTGCCCGAAGAGGGTCCGCCGCCGCCCCCAAAGCCGCCGGTGGTTCCTCCCGAGGTTCCGGTCCGGCTGTCGCCAGGCCCCGGTGATCCCCCTGCGCCCGCCAGGCCCGGGCCGCAGTTGCTGCTCCGAGCGCCAGACGGTTCGTCGACGTTGGGCGTTGACCCGCACCTGGCAACCCAGGTGCCGGGCCAGCCGCAGGTGCTGCCTGGAGTAGTGCCGGGGGTGCCGGGCCAGCCGCCGGTGGTGCCCGGAGTCCAGCTGCCGGAGGGCCCTGGGGTAGTGCCGGGGGTGCCGGGCCAGCTGCCGGCTCCGGTAAACGCAGCGCCCCCATTGTCTGTCCACGTGCCGGCAGAAGTGCCGGTGCCATTGCAAGCGGGGACAGTGCCCCAGGCCCCAGGAGTACCACCTCTGGCCCCCGTCGCACCGCAGCCGACGGCCCTACCTCCCGCGCTCATGCCAGTGCCGGATAACGGCGAACAATTCACCCCCGTCATCGCCCCGGCGCCAGGGGCGCCACGGTGAGTCGCGGCGAGTCGCGCCGGACACGTCCGTCGCAGTCGGCGCGGCCGGCGCGCGGTCCCCGCAAACCGCAGAAAGGTCACGACATCCGGCAACCGAAGCGGCCCCGGACTCCGCAAAAGGGTAGCAAAGCCACGGACGTTGGAGAGCCGAAGCGTTCCCGGAAGGCCAAGGAAGCCAAGAAATCTCGTCCTGCGGTGCGGCCTGCGGAAGTCTCGGCGGGTCGCTCGGCACGGGACCGGCGTACCCGCCAGGCGATGGAAGTCGCGAGCCGCGGTGCGTCGTTCGTATTCAGGCATCGGGCCGGCAACGCGGTCATCTTCGTGTTGATAGTGGTGGCGGCGACGCAGCTGTTCATGCTGCAGGTTTCGAATGCCGCCGAGCTGCGCGCCCAGGCGGCCGGTCAACTCAAGGTCACCGACGTCGAACGAGCGGTCCGTGGCGCCATCGTCGACCGCAACAACGACCGACTTGCATTCACCATCGAGGCGCGCGCATTGACCTTCCAGCCCAAGAGGATTCGCCAGCAGCTGGACGAGGCCAAGAAGAAGTCCTCGCGCGCGCCAGACCCGCAGCAGCGGCTCAAGGACATCGCCAAGGAGGTCGCGGGAAAGCTGAACAACAAGCCCGACGCCGCGACCTTGCTGAAGAAGCTGCAAAGCAACGAGTCGTTTGTCTATCTGGCGCGCGCCGTCGATCCCGCCATTGCCAGCGCGATCTCGGAGAAGTATCCCGAAGTCGGTTCCGAGCGCCAGGATCTGCGCCAGTACCCGGGCGGGTCGCTGGCGGCCAACATCGTCGGCGGCATCGACTGGGACGGTCACGGCCTCCTGGGACTAGAGGACTCCCTGGACGCCGTGCTGGCCGGAACCGACGGTTCGGTCACCTACGACCGCGGGTCGGACGGCGTCGTCATTCCTGGCAGCTACCGCAATCGACACAAGGCGGTCTACGGTTCGACCGTCCAGCTCACGCTCGACGATGACATTCAGTTCTATGTGCAGCAGCAGGTACAGCAGGCAAAGAACCTGTCCGGCGCCCACAATGTCTCGGCGGTCGTACTCGACGCCAAGACCGGTGAGGTGCTCGCCATGGCCAACGACAACACCTTCGATCCTTCCCAGGACATCGGGCGTCAGGGTGACAAGCAACTGGGCAACCTGGCGGTGTCCTCGCCGTTTGAGCCGGGCTCGGTGAACAAGATCATCACCGCGTCCTCGGTCATCGAGTACGGGCTCTCAAACCCCGATGAGGTGCTGCAGGTCCCGGGCTCGATCCAGATGGGTGGTGTCGGAGTGCACGACGCCTGGGAACACGGTGTGATGCCCTACACCACCACCGGCATATTCGGGAAGTCCTCGAACGTCGGCACGCTGATGCTGGCGCAGCGCGTGGGCCCCGAACGCTTTTACGACATGGTTCGCAAGTTCGGGTTGGGTCAGCGCACCGGTGTGGCGCTGCCCGGGGAGAGTGCCGGACTGGTGCCCCCGATCGACCAATGGTCGGGCAGCACATTCTCCAACCTGCCTATCGGACAGGGTCTTTCGATGACCTTGCTGCAGATGGCCGGCATGTACCAGGCCATCGCAAACGACGGGGTGCGGATGCCGCCGCGGATCATCAAGGCCACCATCGCCGCCGACGGCACCCGGACCGAAGAACCACGACCCGACGGGGTCCGGGTGGTGTCGCCGCAGACCGCCCAGACGGTGCGGCAGATGCTGCGTGCCGTCGTGCAGCACGACCCGATGGGCTACCAGCAGGGGACCGGGCCTGCCGCCGCGGTGCCGGGCTATCAGATGGCAGGCAAGACGGGGACGGCGCAGCAGATCAACCCGGCCTGCGGTTGCTATTTCGATAACGTCTACTGGATCACGTTCGCCGGGATGGCCACCGTCGACAATCCCCGCTATGTCATCGGCCTGATGATGGACAACCCGGAGCGCAACGCGGACGGGACGCCAGGGCATTCCGCGGCTTCGCTATTCCACAACATCGCGGGCTGGTTGATGCAGCGCGAGAATGTTCCGCTGTCACCCGACCCGGGTCCGCCGCTGGTGTTGCAAGCGACCTAGGAACGCGTCAAGTAACGACACGCGGCCCTGATCCGAAGTCTCCGTAGCGACGTGGCTTCGCTAAGGCAGCTGATTTGCTGAATATATTTTCGCTGAATGTGTTTTCATCGCGTCCTGATCACGATACTATCGGCCCCTACCGAGTGTTCGCCTGTAGCGGGACATACCGGGGTCGTGCTGAGCTGGTCGGAGGTGCGGGATGTCATTTGTGTTTGCGGCGCCGGAGCTCATGGCGGCCACAGCCACCGATCTGGCGAGTATCGGTTCGACGATCAGCGCGGCGGATGCGGCGGCGGCGCTGCCGACGAGCGGGGTGCTGGCAGCGGGCGCAGATGAGGTGTCGGCCGCGATCGCGGCGATCTTCGGGGCCCATGCCCGGGGTTATCAGGCACTTAGCGCCCAAGCTACGGCGTTTCATCAGGAGTTTGTGCAGGCCCTGAGCACGGGTGCGGGGGCGTATGTGAACGCTGAGGCAGCCAACGTCGAGCAGAGCCTGCTCAATGCGATCAATGCGCCCACCCAAGCGTTGCTGGGGCGCCCGCTAATCGGCAACGGCGCCGATGGGGGGCCGGGGCAAAACGGCGGGGCCGGTGGGGTGTTGGACGGGCTGGCTCTTCTACACATCTGACGCCGGTGGAGACGGCGGAAACGGCGGAAACGGCGGGGGCGGCAACGTTGGTGGTGTCGGCGGCATGGGCGGTGTCGGCGGCAGTGTGGGGCTGATCGGCGCTGGCGGGAACGGCGGGTACGGCGGGAACGGCGGGACCGCAACGTTCAGCGGCACGGGGCTGCCCGGTGGGGGGGACGGCGGCATCGGCGGTGGCGGCGGGAATGGCGGACTGCTACAGGGCAACGGCGGATCCGGCGGGAACGGCGGAAACGGCGGTCTAGGTCTAGGGAAGGCCAACCCTGGCGGGGACGGCGGCATGGGCGGTGCCGGCGGGGTTGCCGGATTGATCGGCAGCGGCGGGGTCGGAGGGAACGGCGGTAACGGTGTGCTCGGCACCTTAACCCCGGGTAATGGTGGTAACGGCGGTGCCGGCGGCCATGCCCGGCTGATCGGCAATCCCGCGGTCGGTGGCAACGGCGGAAACGGCGGAAATAGCGGGACCGGAGGTATCGGCGGTAACGGCGGTGCCGGCGGCAATGCCGCGGTGATCGGCAATGGCGCGGCCGGTGGGGCCGGTGGCACCGGCGGGCTGAACCCGGCCACCGGTGTTCAAGGTGGCGGCGGGAACGGCGGCCAAGGCGGCGATGCCGTGCTAGTCGGCGACGGCGGAGCCGGCGGTGCAGGCGGGTTCGGCAATCCTGTCGGGACCGGCGGTGTGGGCGGTCGTCGCGGATCGCTGTTCGGCGCACCAGGCCCTGCCGGCGCCGACGGCTGATATGGGTAGCGGCACCGTGAATGCCGCTTTGTCTGACGCCGCGATGGGACCTGCCGTCGTTGTCAACTCAAGTCCCGAATTGTCGCATTGACGGCACGAGGCGTGCCTCCGATACCGCCCGTCGCCGATCATGCAGGCGGCCAGCGTCAGCGGCGGACCATCCCGGCCGCGCCGCTGAGCCGATCCGAAGGCCAATGACCGCTGGAATTGCAACGCACAGCAATGTGCTCGCTGCGATGGCGAAGCCCAGGTGGTAGCCGGCCAAAGCCAAACCGCAGTCGCGGGCCGGAGCAATGCTTTGGGCGATCCCTGCCAGGACTGTGGGCCCGATTGCACCACCGGCCTGGAGCGCTGTGATCGTGATAGCCGACGCCATACCGTGGGCGTCAGCTGGCACTTCCTGCAGACCAACCGCGGTGAGGGCCGGAAATGCCAGTCCCTGCCCTATTCCGGTGACGATCAGCCCGGCGAGGATGGCGCCCGCGTAGGGGCTGTTCGCCCCGACGGTGCACCACAAGAACACACCCGCTGAGGTCAACGCAACGCCCAATATCAGCAACATGCGCGGCCCGCGGGTTTTCATTAGCCGGCCGGACGCCAGTGCCGCGCCGGTCACTGCCAGGCTGACTGGAAGAATCGCCAGCCCCGATGCGGCGGGCGACAGGCCATGCGTTTGTTGCAGGTATAGCGGGAGCAAAAACAACGAACCGGTGCCACAAAAGAAGAAGCTGCCGGCCACCACAGCCGCGCGGCGCACCGACTGTATACGCAGCAGCGCCCGATTCAGCAAAAGCGCCTCGGTGTCGCATATCCGGCTACGCCACCACCACAGCGAGCCCATGGCCGCAGCGGCCGTGAGCATGGCAGCGGCCAGCAGGAGGCCTGGGAGGTCGAAGCGCCGGGATGCCATATTTGCCGCCAGAATCATCAGGGTGATCGCTGTCACCAGCGCGCCGGCTCCGGTGGGGTCTAGGGGCTGGCGGTGTCGCGGCATGCCAATGGGCAGCCACCGGACGGCCGCAGCGGCTGTGAACGCCGCCACCACGACGTGCAGAGCAAACACCCAACGCCAACCGAGGGCGCTGGTGATAACTCCACCGAGGATGAGACCGGCCGCGAAGCAGCCTGCCTGTGCCGAGGAGAACACGCCCAATGCGCGTGAGCGCATCGGATCGCTGTGATAAACCGACGTCAGCAGCGCGGTGGTCGCGGGCATGGTTATCGCCGCGCCCACGCCCTGCAACACCCGCCCCGCTACGACGGTCCAAAATGTGGGCGCCACGATCGCGAGCACATCACCCAGGCCGATCATTGCCAAACCCGCGACCAGCACCTGCCGGCGACGCAGCCGATCGGTCATCGCACCACCGCACAACACGAGACCAGCGAACGCGAGCGCATACCCGGTGACCGCCCACGACAGGCTTTGCGTCGACGTGCCGAACTCCATGCCCATCGACGGCAAAGCGCTGTTCAGCATCGACACGCCGCTGGCATCCAACCCAGCCGCCGCGCTCAGCACAACTAGAGGCACATACCGCTGACCTCGCTGACGGAACTGGGCTCCGCGGACAACGGCGGATCGCACTTGCGCCTTGACGTGCATCACTCCTCGGTCAGGCAGGATGGCAGTGCGCCCCACCGTCGGGACGAAGGTCTACCACAGCACCGGCAGGCGTTCGGGGATGCGTCGTTGGAACCGGGTGCGCCACACCAATTGGTCGATCGGTACGGCCAGGTCGAAGCCCGGAATCTTTTGCAGCACTGTCTCGATGCCGATCTGTGCATGGCGGCGGCCAAGGGCAGATCCAGGACAGAAATGTTGGCCGCGGCCGAACGCCAGGTGAGAGGTGGGGTTCGGCCGGTCGAGGTCGATCGTCTCCGGGTTCGGGAAGTGCGCGGGATCGAAGTTGGCGCCCTCGAGCAGCACCAGCACCAGCTCCCCCTTGCGGACCAGCACGTCGCCGACCTCGATGTCGGCGGTGGCCAGGCGTGGTAACCCGTCGGCGAAGGAGAGGTTGATCCGCAGCAGTTCCTCCACACCGGCCGGGATTAGTTCCGGCTTTTCACGCAACAAGTTCCGCAGTCGTGGGTGCTGTACCAGCGATAGCAGCGCCAGGGTGAGGAAGCTGCCGGTTGAGACGACACCGGCACCGAAGAAAGTGACGCCGATAGTGGCGAACAGTTCGTCGGAGACGTGCGAGTAGTCGGGATCTTTCCGGAGCCGGCCGAGCTCGCCCATGAGGCCGGTCGTGATGTTTGGGTTTTCCAGAATTCCGGCCATGTATTCGATGTCGCGATTCCAGTTGATCTTCGCGGCCGGGATTGCGTCGGCCGAACTCATGAAGGCGATACTCAAGCTGCGGAACAGCTTCGGGCCGTCTTCTTGCGGAATGCCCAGAACCTTGCAGTGCAGCGCAGTGGCCAGCGGGTCGGCGAAGTCGTTGCGCAGATCGGCTGGTGCGCCCTCGGTAATCAGGTTGTCCAGCAGCGAGTTCGCCGTATCGCGTAGGAATTGCTCTAACCCGGGGGCCTTCGGTGTGATCGCCTTCATCACCGCCTTGCGCAAACCCGCGTCGGCAATGTTTCCCATGTTGTTGACCACTTCGGGTGGAATAGTCAGCGCGTTCAGGCGGGGAGCGCCGGGAGCGGCGGTTTCCTTCATCGAAAAGCGCCGATCCTCCAGCACCTGCGTGCATAGCGCATACGAGGAGACCAGCCAGGCTTCGGCACCGGAAATGGTCCGCACCTTGCGGATGGGCTCGCGGGTTCGTAATTCCGCGACCTCGTCGGGAATCCGATCCCCACGTGCAGAGAATGGGACATCGAGTAGAACCGTCGCGGTCATACGGTGGGGCTCCCATCAGGGGTAACAATGGCGTGGCCTTGATTGCGCGATGCCCTTAGTCCCGATCCTCGGGCGTAGAGCATTTCGGCCATGGGCAGTGATTGGTGGTAGCAATTCAACGACGACGGCACTCCGAGAATCGCGGGTGTGTCGAGGAACAGTGGGGCTTCGGCGCAAATGTAATCCATGCACACCTGTTCCTGAGTGGCCGTCGGCCCCTGCTGCGCAACCACTTTCGTGGACAGGAAGCGCCGCACCAGGTCCTTGCAGACAGCGCGGAAATCCTCGTCGTCGTCCAGGCGCGCGAGCAGGTCCGCATGCAGCTCCCGGTATGCCTCGTTGGACTGAAATTCCGACATCGGACGGACGGACAGCCGGGTCCCGGTCGGATCGAGTTCGTCGACCGCGGCGGCGATTTTGGCGCGGACGCCGCGAATGTTTTTGACCGCTTTGCGCCGGGCTTCGATCGCGGAATCGCCTAGCGCTTCGTAACTCTCGGCCACGTGGACATCGGTGTAGACGAAGTCCACTCGGTCGAAATTCGTGAGCCCCCAGACTCCCAGATCCCGTATGCGTTCCCGGGAGAAGTAACTGTTCCCTGGAGATATCCCGATGACAGCATGATCTCCCTCGGTGTGGATGACGTGGCAATGCTGGGTGAAAGGCTGAACCAGAAACCCTTCTTGGGAAACGGCTTTCGGAACGTGCCGGCCCAATTGAAACCGGGATTGAAACCGGGATTGAAACCGGGGTTGAAACCGGGGGTTGGACTGCGAGGTGTGTTTGGTCACACGTGTTGTACCCTGTCCGATTTCTTGCGCGGCGCGAGCTCGCTGGGTGCACTGCAACTTTCCCGCCGCCGAGGTCAGCATGTCGGGTTCGGCAATCATGTAAGGCATAGTTCTCCTGGGTAGACAGAGTTTGGTCGACACCGGAATTGAAGCCACCATGGTGACGGCGCAATTTGGTCATTTCTGTGGCTCGTTCGGCCACTGCCTGCGGTGAATCCTGGCGTTGCCCGGCTACGGCTGCTGCTTAGTACAACGTGACTCGCACTCCGGCTTCGGCAATGGCGACGTCCGTTCGCGTGAGCGTGACGGATTCACAATGTGGCGTACCTTTCCAATCAAGCGCTGCGTTCAACTGTGCGCGTTGGAGCGGCAAATCCCATCGGCGATAACGCGTATATGTGTGCCGCAGGGGTCGTAGATTGTTCGCGGTGTGCGTCGTGGTTGCACCCGAGCGGGTTGATGACCACGCCGGCGAGCAGCTGCGGTGGCGACCGGTCGACGGCTCACCAACCTGTTGTGCGACCACCTCGGTGATGACGGCGGCCACGCAGACGGATAAGTAACACGGGCACGGCGGTGACGGGCGGTAACGGCGGCATAACTCAGGGCCGTAGTCGTGGGTTGCCGTTCGGCACGCCCGGCGCGCACGGCTGATAAGGGTCGCGATGGTATCGGGTGTCCGGCCCGCGTCCCCACGCAACCGCGACGGATTCAGTATTTGCTTACTTGAGCGTGTTTCGCGGTTCCACGGTGGCCGGATGCTGGTTAGCATGAGTGCGACTGAGTGGAGCGATGGGCGTGAGCGAGTTGCTGCCGCAGGGCACGGTGACATTGCTGTTGGCCGATGTCGAGGGTTCAACACGACTGTGGGAGACCCAACCCGAGGAAATGAGCGCTGCGGTCAAGCGCCTCGATCAAGTGCTGTCCGAAGTGATCGCCACCCATGACGGGGTGCGCCCGGTCGAGCAGGGCGAGGGCGACAGTTTTGTGATCGCGTTCACCCGTGCGTCCGATGCGGTCGCCGCTGCGCTGGACCTGCAGCGAGCGTCGCTGGCCCCGATCCGGTTACGCATCGGGATTCACACCGGGGAAGTGCGGCTGCGCGACGAGGGCAACTATGCCGGGCCGACCATCAACCGGACCGCGCGGTTGCGTGACTTGGCGCATGGAGGTCAGACGGTGCTGTCGGGTGCGGCCGAGAATTTGGTGGTGGACCGGCTGCCCGAGGGAGCCTGGCTGGTTGATCTGGGGACTCACTCGCTGCGTGATCTGCCGCGCCCGGAGCGGGTGGTGCAGCTATGCCATCCCGATCTTCGTGTCGAGTTTCCGCCGCTGCGAGCTTCCAGCGAGGCGCTCGCCCATGGTCTCCCGGTACATCTCACGCGTTTCGTGGGGCGTGGCGCGCAGATCGGCGAGGTGCACCAGTTACTAGCCGAGAACCGGTTGGTGACCCTGACTGGCCCGGGCGGTGTGGGCAAGACACGGCTGTCAGCGCAGCTCGCCGCCCAGTTGGCGGGTGAGTTCGGCGGCGCGTGGTTCGTGGACCTGGCACCGATCACCGACCCCGATCTGGTGCCGATCACGGTGGCGCGGGTACTTGGCCTGCATGACCAGCCCGGCCGCTCGACGACGGACACCGTGGTGCGTCACCTCGGCGCGCGCCGAGCCTTGCTGGTGTTGGATAACTGTGAGCATCTGATCGAAGCGAGCGCGGCCTTGGTAATGGTCCTCGTGGAGGCATGTCCGGGAGTGCGGTTGCTGGCAACCAGTCGTGAGCCGATCCGTGTGCCCGGCGAGGTGAGTTACCAGGTGCCGTCGCTGTCGTTGCGCGATGAGGCCATCGAGATGTTCAGCTTCCGGGCCCGACGCGTTCGGCCCGATTTCCGTCTCACCGACGACAATGTCGCCGCGGTGACCGAGATCTGCGAACGTCTGGACGGTATGCCGCTGGCGATCGAGCTGGCGGCGGCGCGGGTGCGCGCGCTGTCATTGGCCGAGATCGTGGATGGTTTGCGTGACCGCTTCCAGCTGTTGACCGGCGGTATCGCGCGTACCCTGTCGCGCCGCCAGCAGACGCTGTGGGGTTCGGTGGATTGGTCGTACACGCTCTTGACCGAACCCGAGAGGATCTTGTTCCGCCGACTGGCGGTGTTCGTGGGCTGCTTTTTCCTCGACGACGCGCGAGCGGTCGTTGGAGGTAGTGATGTGCCGCGGTATCAGGTCCTCGACGGGCTCACCCTGCTCGTGGAGAAGTCGCTGGTGGTGGCCAACGAAACCACGGGTCGAACCTGCTATCGGATGTTAGAAACCATGCGGCAATACGCCCTGGAAAAGCTCGACGAGGCCGGCGAGGTCGACGCGGTGCGGTCGCGCCACCGCGACCACTACACAGGGCTGGCCGCGCTGCTCGACAACCCGGGCCACGCCGACTATGCACAGCGCCTCGACCATGCCGAGACCCAAATCGACAACCTGCGCGCCGCCTTTGTTTGGAGCCGTGACAATTCCGACACAGATCTGGCCTTGGCGTTGGCGTCCTCGTTGCTTCCCATGTGGATGACACGTGGCTGCATCCGCGAGGGGCGGGACTGGTTTGACGCCGTCCTCGCCGACGTGAACACACGCCAGCTCGAGGTGGCGGCCGCGGTGCGCGCCCGAGCGCTGGCCGACAAGGCCCTGCTCGACATCTTTGTCGACGCCGCGACGGGTATGGAGCAGGCCCAACAGGCTCTGGCGATTGCGCGCGAGGTGAACGAGCCCGCGCTGCTGGCTCGCGCGCTCACGACCTGCGGTTTGATCGCGGTCGCCGTAGCCCGCGCCGAGGTGGCGGCGGAGTATTTCGCCGAGGCGATCGACCTTGCCCGCGCCGTCGACGATCGGTGGAGGCTGGCCCAAATCCTTACGTACCAGGCAATTGACGCGGTCGTGGCCGGTTACCCCGTCGCGGCGCGCGCGGCCGCCGAAGAGGGACGGGAGCTTGCAACCGCGATCGGTAGCCAGTCAGATGAGCTTTGGTGTCGGTGGTGCCTTGGATTCGCACAGATGATGCGAGGCGATCTTGCCGAAGCCACTGCGCAATTCGGCGAGGTCGTGGAAGAGGCCGAGACGGCGCAGGAAATCATGCAGAAGGCAAATAGCGTCCAGGGCCTGTCCATCGCCCTCGCATACCAGGGCGACGTGAGCGCCGCTCGGGCGGCCGCTGACGCGGCGCTCGACGCCGCCGATTTGGGCGAATACTTCGCGGGCATGGGCTACTCGGCGTTAGCTACGACCGCCCTGGCCGCCGGCGACGTCGAACCGGCAAAAAACGCGAGCGGGGCGGCGTGGAAGAGTTTGGGTTCGGTCATGCCGCAGATTGCGGCGCCGCAGCGGGCCTTCAATGCCCAGGTTGCGCTGGCGGGGGGTGATGTCACCGCGGCCCGCCGTTGGTGCGACGAAGCCGTGCAAGCGCTGACCGGCCGGCACCTGATGGTGGCGCTTGCGACGCGCGCCCGGATCGCGATCGCCGAGGGCAAGCCAGAAGAGGCCGCAAATGATGCCCATAACGCACTGTGCTGCGCGGTCGACAGCGGGGCATTCGTGGATCTCCCTGACGTGCTTGAATGCCTCGCCGGCCTGGCCGGCGACGCCGGCACGCATACGGAAGGGGTGCGGCTTTTCGGCGCGGCAGAGGCGATCCGGCGGCGCATCGGCGTGGTCCGCTTCATTATCTACCAAGCGGAGTATGAGGCGTCCGTGGCGACGTTGCGAGATGCTATGGACCGCAAGGACTTTGATGCCGCTTGGACCGAGGGTGCGGCGTTGTCCACCGAGGAGGCGATCGCCTATGCGCAACGTGGCCGCGGGTGGCGCAAACGGCCGGCCACGGGTTGGGATTCACTCACGCCGACCGAGTTGGATGTTGTGCGACTAGTGAGCGAGGGACTGGCCAACAAGGACATTGCGACGCGGCTGTTCGTCTCGCCGCGGACCGTGCAAACCCACCTGACCCACGTGTACACCAAACTCGGCTTCACTTCCCGCGTCCAGCTCGCTCAAGCCGCGGCCAACCGAGTCTGAGCGGCAAGACCGAGCCGTAGGTATTGACAGCAGGCCGCGGTGGCGGCATCGTTAAGTACGAACGTTCGTGCTTAATGGAAGCCGGCCGCCGATGCTCGTTTCGCTCATGCAGTTCGTCACCGACCTGACCCCACACCCGCAGGCGGTCGCAGTATGGGCCGAGGAGCGTGGGTTCGCGGGGCTGTACGTGCCAGAGAAGACACACGTGCCGATCAGCAGGCGGACGCCGTGGCCCGGTGGAGAGCTGCCACCGTGGTACTGCCGCTGCTATGACCCGTTTGTCGCGCTCGCCGCCGCTGCCGCAGTCACGACTCGGCTGCGCGTGGGCACCGGGGCCTGCCTGGTGGCAGTGCACGATCCGATCCTGCTGGCCAAACAGATCGCCTCACTTTCCGCTATGTCCGACGACCGGTTCGTGTTGGGGGTGGGTTTTGGGTGGAATGTGGAGGAGCTCGCTGACCACGGTGTGGCGTTCGCCGACCGTATCGCGGTGACGGTGGACAAGCTCGCCGCCGTGCGGGCGCTGTGGACGGCAGAACCGACCCGATACGACGGTGTCCACGCGTCGGTGCCGCCGTCGTGGGCGTGGCCGAAACCCGCGGTCGAGCCGACGGTGTTGTTCGGCTGCCGGCCCGGCATGCGGGCCTTCGACGTGATCGCCCAGCACGGCGACGGCTGGCAGCCGATCGAGGGGTACGGCGAGCTTCTTGGAGCGCTGCCGATGCTGCATGCAGCATTCGAACGTGCCGGGCGCGATCCATCGACCGCGAAGGTGTGCGTGTACTCGTCGGCCGGCGACCGGGCAACGCTGGAAAGCTATCGCGCCGCCGGTATCGCCGAGGTGGCTCTGACGCTGCCGTCCGCGGACCGCAACGAGGTGCTAAGGGCCCTAGACCGGCTGGCGCCATTGATCGAGGCGTTCGGAGAAGAGGCGACAACCCATGCCTAGCGCAGCGGCCGGCCGCGCCACCCGCGAGCAGATCCTGCGCGCCGCAATGGATACCGCATCGGTCAAAGGACTGTCCGGGCTGTCCATCGGCGAACTAGCTACGCACCTCGAGATGAGCAAGTCGGGTCTGTTTCGGCACTTCGGCGCCAAGGAGCAGCTGCAATTGGCCACCGTCGATGCCGCGATAAGTGTGTTCGAGCGAGAGGTAGTCACCCCTGCGATGGCGGCCGCCCCAGGACGGGATCGGCTGCACGCGTTGATGTTCGCGTGGGTGAGTTACCTCGAACGTGACGTTTTCCCCGGTGGTTGCTTTTTCGCGGCCGCGGCCGTCGACGTCGACTCACAGCCAGGCCCGGTGCGTGACCGCATCGCCGACGCCGGACGGGCCGGGATCGACGCCATCATGGCTGAAGTCGAAGCGGCGCAACGCCTGGGCCAGATACGTGCGGATATCGAAGCCCGTCAGCTCGCATTCGAACTTCACGGGTACGCGATGGAGGCCAACTGGTCCCGTCTGCTGTTGGACGACGATCAGGCCGGCGAGCGGGCTCGCGCTGCGATCGACGCAGCACTGGACCGAGCCAGCACCGCCCAGGAGGGAGGCGAATAGTGAGATTTATCAATCACATTGAGCCCGTTTTGCCGCGCCGAGCCAGTGGCGTCGTCGCCGAGGTCTACGCCGAGGCCCGCCGTGAGTTCGGCCGCCTGCCAGAGCCGCTCGTCATGTTGTCACCGGACGAGCAGTTGCTCACCGCCGGCTGGGCGACGTTGCGGGAGACGCTTCTGGTGGGGCAGGTGCCGCGCGGCCGCAAGGAAGCTGTTGCCGCAGCCGTCGCTGCCAGCCTGCGCTGCCCGTGGTGCGTCGACGCGCATACCACCATGCTGTACGCGGCCGGCGAAAGCGACACCGCCGCTGCGATTTTGGCCGGCAAACAGCCACCCGCCGATGATCCCAACGCGCCCTATGTCGAGTGGGCTGCCGGCTCGGGGTCACCGTCGGGACCGGCCGCGCCGTTTGGCCCGGATGTCGCGGCCGAATACCTTGGCACCGCGCTCGAGTTCCACTTCATCGCCCGGCTGGTCCTGGTCCTGCTCGACGAAACGTTCCTGCCCGGAGGCGCCCGCGCCCAACACCTGATACGCAGGGCCGGGGGGTTGGCGTTCGCCCGCAAGGTTCGGGCAAGCCACCGGCGGGGGATGTCCACGCAGCGGCTCGCTTACCGACCGCTGCCCGACGATTTCGACTGGGCCGTGCGCTGTCCGCCGGTGGCGACCGCGTTCGCGTCATTGAGTCACCGGCTGGATAGCGCCCCGCATCTACCCGAAGCCAGCCGCGAGGTGGTGAGGCATGTCGTGGCATCATGGCGCGGCGAGCCGATGCCCCTCAGTAGCGGCTGGACGAGCGAGCATACCGTCGACCTGCCCGCAGATTTGCACGCAGCTACCCGTCTTGCCCTGCTGACAAGCCTGGCGCCGCATCAGGTAACCGATGGCGATGTCGCCGCCGCTAGACCCCTGCTTGTTACCGACGCCGCTCTGGTCGGCGCACTGGCCTGGGCCGCGCTTACCGCCGCACGGCGCATCAGCACATGGATCGGCCGCGATGTCGACGGGCAAACCCATCCCGTCCCGCAGGCGCCATAGGACGGCACTAGCCCACGCTGCGGTGCGGCCGACAGCGACTGTCAGCTAGCCCGCGTCTCCACCACCGCCGCGGCGATTCAGCATCTGATTTGGTTTGGTGCGTCTTGTGGTTCCACCGTCGCCGGATGCTGGCTAGCATGAGTGCGACCGAGGAGCGGTGTGGGCGTGAGCGAGTTGCTACCGCAGGGCACGGTGACGTTGTTGTTAGCCGACGTCGAGCGTTCGACGCGCCTGTGGGACATCCAACCCGACCAAATTAGCGCCGCGATCGCTCGTCTCGACAAAGCGGTGTCCGACGTGACCGCTGCCCATGACGGAGTGCGTCCTGTCGAGCAGGGCGAGGGTGACAGTTTCGTGATCGCGTTCACTCGCGCGTCTGATGCGGTGGCTGCCGCGTTGGACTTACAGCGTGCGCCGCTGGCGCCGATTCGGTTACGCATCGGTGTGCACACCGGGGAGATCCTGGTGCGCCGTGAGGGCAACTATGCCGGTCCGACCATCAATCGGACCGCGCGCCTGCGTGATCTGGCTCATGGGGGTCAGACGCTGCTGTCAAGCGCGGCCGAAAGCATGGTGGTCGATCGGCTGCCTAGTGAGGCCTGGCTGACTGACCTGGGCACCCACCAGTTGCGTGATTTGCCCCGTCCTGAGCGAGTGGTGCAGCTATGTCATCCCGACCTTCGTGTCGAATTCCCTCCCCTGCGGGCCGCCGATAACGTTGTCACCCATGGTCTTCCAGTGCACCTGACCCGTTTCGTAGGGCGTACCGCGCAGATCAGCGAGGTGCACCAGTTGGTGGCCGATAACCGGCTGGTGACCCTGACTGGCGCCGGCGGCGTGGGCAAGACACGGTTGGCAACGCAGGTCACGGCTCAGATCGCGGGTGAGTTCGGCGGCGCTTGGTTCGTGGATCTTGCACCCATCATCGACCCCGACCTGGTGCCGATTACGGTGGCGCGCTCGCTGGGCCTGCACGACCAGCCCGGCCGCTCCACGACGGACACCTTGCTGCGTTACCTCGGTGAGCGTCGGGTGTTGTTGGTGCTGGATAACTGTGAACATCTGATCGAAGCCAGCGCGGCCTTGGTGGTGGCCCTCGTGGAAGCGTGTCCGGATGTGAGGTTGCTGGCGACCAGTCGTGAGCCGATCCGGGTGCCCGGTGAGGTGAGCTACCTGGTGCCGCAGCTGTCAGTAGGTGATGAAGCCGTCCAGATGTTTAGCTGTCGGGCCAAGCAGGTGCGGCCCGATTTTCGCCTCAGCAACGACAACAGCGCCGTGGTGACCGAGATCTGCGACCGTCTAGACGGATTGCCGCTGGCGATCGAGCTAGCGGCGGCACGGGTGCGAGCGTTGTCTCTGGACGAGATTCTCCTTGGTTTATGTGACCGATTCCATCTATTGACCGGAGGGGCGCGTACTTGGGCGCGCCGCCAGCAAACGCTGCGGGCATCGGTTGACTGGTCGTACGCGCTCTTGACCGAACCCGAACGGGTCTTGTTCCGCCGGCTGGCGGTGTTCGTGGGTTGCTTCTGCCTCGACGACGCGCATGCGGTCGCAAGCGACGGTGATGTGCCGCGCTATCAGGTCCTCGACCGGCTCACCCTTCTCGTCGAGAAATCGCTGGTGGTGGTCGACGACAGCAGCGGTCGAACGTGCTATCGGCTGTTGGAGACGATGCGCCAGTATGCGCAGGAAAAGGCCGACGAGGCCGACGAGATCGACGCGTTGCGGGCGCGTCACCGTGACCACTACACAGCGCTGGCGGCCCGGCTCGACAGCCCGCGCGGCAGCAATTATGAGCAGTGCCTCGACCAGGCTGAAGCCGACATCGACAACCTGCGCGCCGCCTTCGCGTGGAGCCGCGAAAACTCCGATGCGGAACTCGCCTTGGCGCTGGCGTCCTCGCTGGAGCCGCTGTGGCTGAAACGCGGCCGCATCCGGGAAGGTCGGGCCTGGTTTGACGCCGTTCTCACCGGCCTGGATGGGCCGCAGTTCGACGGGATCTCGGCCGCAATAGGTGCGCGGGCGCTCGCCGACAAGGCATTGCTCGATATGTTTGCCGACGCCGCCGTGAGTATGGACCACGCCGAACAGGCCCTGGCTATGGCGCGTGAGGTCAATGACCCGGTCCTGCTGTCCCGAGCGCTCATGGCCCGCGGACTGATCGGTGTGGCGGTAGCCCGCGCGGAGGTAGCGGCGCCCTACTTCGCCGAGGCCATCGGCCTCGCCCGCGCCTCAAACGATCAGTGGCGGCTTGCTCAGATCCTTACCTGTCAGGCGCTCGATGCGGTGATGGCGGGTTACCCGATCGCAGCCCACGCGGCCGCCGAAGAGGGGTGCGAGCTGGCCAACTCGATCGGTGATCGGTCCGATTCCCTTTGGTGCCGCTGGTGTCTTGGTTTTGCACAGCTGATGCGAGGCAATCTGGTCGAAGCCGCTGCACAATTCGGCGAAGTGGCGGACCAGGCCGAGGCGGCTCACGAAGTGCTGCACAAGGCCAGTGGCTTCCAGGGCCTGGCCTACGTCCTCGCATACCAGGGTGAGCTGAAGGCTGCTCGGGCGGCAGCCGACGCGGCTTTTGAGGCCGCCGAGCTGGGCGAATTCTTTGCGGGTATGGGCTATTCCGCGTTGGCCACGGCCGCGCTGGCTGCGGGCGACGCTAAAACGGCCAAAGACGCAAGTGAAGCAGCCTGGCGGAACTTTAATTTGGCCATGCCGCAGTCTGCGGCGGTGCAGCGCGCGTTCAACGCGCGGGTCGCGCTGGTGGACGGCGACCTGGTCGAGGCCCGCCGCTGGATCGACGATTCCATGCATTCAATGACCGGCCGGCACCTAGCGGTGGCGCTGATGACGCGCGCTCGGATCGGGATCGCCGAGGGCAAGCGACAAGAAGCCGAACGCGACGCATATGACGCACTCGCCTGCGCAGCCGATAGTGGGGCACATGTGGATCTCCCAGACGTGCTCGAATCCCTTGCCAGCCTTGCCAGCCTTGCCGGCGATGCCGGTACCTATGCCGCGGCGGCACGAACCTTGGGCGCGGCCGAGGCTATCCGGCAACGAATCGGCTTGGTCCGCTTTGCGATTCATCAAGCGAGATATGAACAGTCGGTGGCTGTGTTGCGAGATGCGATGGGTGAGAACGACTTCGACGGTGCCTGGGCAGAGGGTGCGGCGTTGTCGGTCGAGGAGGCGATCGCGTATGCGCAGCGTGGTCACCGCTGGCGCAAACGCCCGGGCACTGGTTGGGAGTCGTTGACGCCGACCGAGATTGACGTCGTGCGACTGGTTAGCGAAGGACTGGCCAACAAGGAGATCGCGACGCGGCTTTTCGTTTCACCTCGTACCGTGCAAACCCATCTGACCCATGTTTACACCAAACTCGGCTTCACTTCCCGTGTCCAACTCGCTCAGGCGGCGGCTAACCGCGTCTGAGCGCCAGGGCGGGTAAGCCGATGTCGGTATGTATTTCCCGCTGCGGGCGCGGGAGCATCTCCTGGGCCACCGCAGCTAGGTAGGGTGTCATGGCCGATCATGGCTTCATGCAGCGTCGGACATTGGACGGAGGTGGCGACAGTGGTGGAGTCGGTGCCCACTGGATTGCGCCCCAACGCGGTCGCCGGCGTGCGGCTTGCTGCACTGGCGGCGCAGGTTGGCGCGGTACCGGCTGACGGTCCTGACCACATCGCATCGGTGCCGGACGTGCAGGTCACCGGCGTGACGCTGCGTGCTCAGGACGTGCGGCCCGGTGACCTGTTCGCCGCGCTCGCCGGCTCGACCACACACGGGGCGCGGCACGCCGGGGAGGCGATCGAACACGGTGCCGTCGCGGTGCTCACCGACGCTGGCGGCGTCGCCGAGATTTCCAGCCGGGCAGCTGTCCCGGTATTGGTGCATCCGGCGCCCCGCAGCGTGCTCGGTGGTCTGGCCGCGACGGTGTACGGACATCCGTCCGAGCGCATGACGGTTGTCGGGATCACCGGAACATCGGGCAAGACCACCACCACTTACATGGTCGAGGCCGGTCTGCGCGCCGGCGGGCGAGTTGCCGGTCTGATCGGCACGATCGGCATCCGCATCGACGGCGCTGACATCCCCAGCGCGCTGACCACTCCGGAAGCTCCCGCGCTGCAGGCGATGTTGGCGGCAATGACCGAACGTGGAGTCGACACCGTGGTCATGGAGGTGTCCAGTCACGCGCTGACCCTCGGCCGGGTGGATGGCGCCAAGTTCGCCGTCGGCGCCTTCACCAACCTGTCGCGCGATCATCTCGACTTTCACCCCAGCATGGCCGACTACTTCGAGGCCAAGGCATCACTGTTCAACCAAAAATCGGCGCTGCGCGCGCGCACCGTCGTCGTGTGCGTCGACGACGAGGCCGGTCGCGCGATGGCCGACCGGGCCGGCGACGCGATCACGGTAAGTGCCGCAGACCAACCCGCGCATTGGCGCGCCACAGACGTAGCAGCGGTAGGCGCCGGCAGGCAGGAATTCACCGTCATCGATCCCGCCGGCGTGCGTCACCGGGTCGGCATCCCGCTACCGGGGCGCTACAACGTCGCCAATTGTGTTGTGGCGCTGGCGATTCTCGATACAGTCGGGGTCTCGCCGGAACAGGCGGCGGTGGGGCTGCGGGAAGTCCGGGTTCCCGGGCGACTGGAACAGATCGACCGCGGTCAGGATTTTCTGGCGCTGGTCGACTATGCGCACAAGCCGGAGGCGTTGCGTGCGGTGCTGACCACCTTGCTGCACCAGGACCGCAGGCTGGCGGTGGTGTTTGGCGCCGGAGGCGATCGCGATCCCGGCAAGCGGGCTGCGATGGGTGCGATCGCCGTCGAGCTGGCCGATCTGGTCGTCGTTACCGACGACAACCCGCGTGGTGAGGATCCAGCGTCGATCCGCCGCGAGATTCTGGCCGGGGCGGCCGAAAGCGGCGGTGCGGCGCAGGTCGTTGAGATTGGCGACCGTCGCGAGGCAATCCGGCATGCCGTTGCCTGGGCGGGCCCCGGTGACGTGGTCCTGATCGCCGGCAAGGGCCATGAAACCGGTCAGCGCGCCGGCGGTCAGCTTCGTCCGTTCGACGACCGGGTGGAGCTGGCTCGGGCCCTAGCGGCCTTAGGGGGCCGCTGATGATCGACCTGACCGTCGCTCAGATCGCCGAGATCGTAGGCGGCGAACTCGCCGATATCACGCCGGAAGACGCCGCGAAACGCCGCGTCACCGGCACCGTGGAATTCGACTCGCGCGCCATCGGCCCGGGCGGCTTGTTCCTGGCGTTGCCCGGCGCGCGATCCGACGGCCACGACCACGCGGCTTCGGCGGTAGCGGCCGGCGCGGTCGCCGTCTTGGCCGCTAGGGCGGTCGGCGTCCCCGCCATCGTTGTTGCGCCTGAGCCGCGCACAGCGGGGGGCCGCGTTGCCGGTGTGCTCGAGCACGACGCCGACGGATCGGGTGCGGCCGTGCTGGCCGCGCTGGCCAGGCTCGCCAAAGCGGTGGCCGCGGAACTGGTCGCCGGGGGGTTGACCATCATCGGGATCACTGGCTCGTCGGGTAAGACATCGACAAAGGACTTGGTGGCCACGGTCCTCGATCCGTTGGGTGAGGTGGTGGCCCCGCCGGGATCGTTCAACAACGAGCTGGGCCATCCCTGGACCGTGCTGCGCGCAAGCCGCAGCACCGACTACCTGATCCTGGAGATGTCGGCGCGCCATCCGGGCAATATCGCCGCGCTGGCCGAGATCGCGCGGCCATCAATCGGAGTGGTCCTCAATGTCGGCACCGCGCATCTGGGCGAGTTCGGTTCCCGCGAGGTCATCGCACAAACCAAAGCCGAACTGCCGCAAGCTGTTCCACATTCCGGTGTGGTCATCCTCAATGCCGACGACGCGGCAGTCGCCGCCATGGCTGACGCTACTGCTGCCCGCGTGGTCCGGGTCAGTCGCGAACACACCGGTGACGTGTGGGCCGGCCCGGTTTCGCTGGACGAACTGGCCAGGCCCCGTTTCACCATGCACACGGGCGGTCCAAAAGGGGATGCTCAAGCCGAGGTTCAGCTGGGGGTGTTCGGCGACCATCAGGTCACCAACGCGCTGTGCGCGGGTGCCGTCGCACTGCACTGCGGCGCCACCATCGAACAGGTAGCGTCCGCGCTGACCGTCGCGGGTCCGGTGTCGCGGCACCGAATGCAGGTGACCACACGCGCCGATGGGGTCACGGTGATCGACGACGCCTACAACGCCAACCCCGACTCGATGCGGGCCGGGCTGCAGGCGCTGGCCTGGATCGCGCACTGGGATTCTCGAGCCCAACATCCGAGGCGCAGCTGGGCAGTGCTGGGGGAGATGGCTGAGCTCGGCGACGACGCGATAACCGAGCATGATCGCATCGGCCGGCTTGCGGTGCGCTTAGATGTGTCTCGACTCGTTGTCGTGGGAACCGGGAGGTCGATGAGCGCCATGCACCACGGTGCGGTCCTGGAAGGGGCGTGGGGCTCGTGGGGGGCTGCGTCTGATAGCGGCGCCGAGAGAGGGGCCGTCAATGTTGCCGACGGCGACGCCGCCCTGGCACTACTGCGGGCCGAGGTGCAACCCGGGGACGTGGTCCTGGTCAAGGCGTCGAACGCGGCCGGGCTCGGCGCACTGGCGGACGCGCTGGTCGCCGAGGGCCCCGAAAAGGGTGGTGCCGCGCATCCATGAGACAGATCCTGATCGCGGTCGCCATCGCGGTGACTGTGTCCATCCTGTTGACCCCCGCACTGATCCGGTTGTTCAACAGGCAGGGCTTCGGTCACCAGATCCGCGAAGACGGCCCACCCAGCCACCACACCAAACGCGGCACCCCGTCGATGGGCGGCGTGGCCATCCTGGCCGGCATCTGGGCGGGCTACCTGGGCACCCACGTAGCCGGACTGGCGTTCGATGGCGAAGGCATATCCGCTTCGGGCCTGCTGGTGCTGGGCCTGGCCACCGCGCTGGGCGGCGTCGGATTCATCGACGATCTGATCAAGATTCGCCGATCGCGCAACCTCGGGCTGAACAAGACGGCCAAGACGGTCGGACAGATCACCGCCGCCGTGCTGTTTGCGGTGCTGGTGCTGCAGTTCCACAATCCCGCCGGCCTGACACCGGGCAGCGCGGACTTGTCCTACGTGCGTGAGATCGCCACCGTCACACTGGCTCCCGCGTTGTTCGTGCTGTTCTGCGTAGTCGTCGTCAGCGCCTGGTCGAACGCGGTCAACTTCACCGACGGTCTGGACGGGCTGGCCGCCGGCTGCATGGCGATGGTCACCGCCGCCTACGTGCTGATCACCTTCTGGCAGTACCGCAACGCCTGCGTCACCGCCCCCGGCCTGGGTTGCTACAACGTGCGCGATCCACTGGATCTGGCGCTCATCGCGGCCGCAACCGCCGGCGCTTGTGTCGGCTTTTTGTGGTGGAATGCCGCGCCGGCCAAGATCTTCATGGGTGATACCGGGTCGCTGGCGCTGGGCGGCATCATCGCGGGACTGTCGGTCACCAGCCGCACGGAAATCCTCGCGGTGGTGCTGGGTTCGTTGTTTGTCGCCGAAATCACCTCGGTGGTGCTGCAGATCCTCACCTTCCGCACAACCGGGCGCCGGATGTTCCGGATGGCG
The DNA here is from genome assembly GCF_900232995.1 of Mycobacterium simulans. Taxonomy (GTDB): domain Bacteria; phylum Actinomycetota; class Actinomycetes; order Mycobacteriales; family Mycobacteriaceae; genus Mycobacterium; species Mycobacterium simulans. The sequence goes on along the minus strand of NZ_OCVX01000004.1, from coordinate 317,881 downwards.
CCCTTCCACCACCATTTCGAGCTGGTCGGATGGGCCGAAACCACGGTGATCATCCGCTTCTGGCTGCTCACCGCGATCACCTGCGGTCTGGGCGTGGCCCTGTTCTACGGTGAGTGGCTGGCCACGGTCGGTGCCTGACGTGCTTGATCCCCTGGTGCCGGGTGCGCCGGTGCTGGTAGCCGGAGGCCGGGTGACCGGCCAGGCGGTGCAGGCAGCGCTGACGCGTTGGGGTGCGACGCCAACGGTCTGCGACGACGATCCGGCCATGCTGCGCCGGTACGTCGACGAGGGAGTCGCGACCACGACGCCGGCGGAGGCGATTCAGCGGATCGCGGAATATGCGCTGGTGGTCACCAGTCCGGGCTTTCGGCCGGAGGCGCCCGTGCTGGCTGCCGCCGCGGCTGGGGGCGTACCCATCTGGGGCGACGTGGAGCTGGCTTGGCGGCTGGACGCGGCGGGCTGCTACGGGCCGCCACGCCGCTGGATTGTCGTGACCGGCACCAACGGCAAGACCACCACGACGTCGATGCTGCACGCCATGCTCATCGCCGGGGGGCGCCGTAGCGTGCTGTGCGGCAATATCGGCAATCCCGTGCTCGATGTGCTGGATCAGCCCGCCGACCTGCTGGCCGTCGAATTGTCCAGCTTCCAGCTGTACTGGGCGCCGTCGCTGCGGCCGGAGGCCGGCGCCGTGCTCAATATCGCCGAAGACCATCTGGATTGGCATCCCACGATGGACGAATACACCGCGGCCAAAGGTCGGGTGCTGACCGGCCGGGTGGCGGTTGCCGGGCTGGACGACAATCGGGCGGCCGCATTGCTGGATGCCGCGCCCGCGCCGGTGCGAGTCGGTTTCCGGCTCGGCGAACCAGGCGCCGGGGAACTCGGTGTGCGCGACGCGCATCTGGTTGACCGCGCCTTTGCCGATGACCTGGCACTGCTGCCGGTCGCGTCCATACCGGTGCCTGGCCCGGTCGGAGTGCTCGATGCCCTGGCCGCCGCGGCTTTGGCCCGCTCTATCGGAGTGCCCGCGGCTGCGATCGCGGACGCGATCGCAGCGTTTCAGGTGGGCCGGCATCGGGCTGAGGTGGTGGCCGTCGTCGACGGCATCAGGTACGTCGATGATTCCAAGGCCACGAACCCCCATGCCGCCGAGGCATCCGTGTTGGCCTACCCGCGAGTGGTGTGGGTGGCCGGCGGCCTGCTCAAGGGCGCGTCTCTGGACGCCGAGGTCGCTCGAATCGCGTCCCGCCTGGTCGGCGCGGTGCTGATCGGGCGCGATCGGGCCGAGGTTGCCGAGGCGTTATCACGACACGCCCCCGATGTCCCCGTCGTGCAGGTTGTGACAGGCGAGGATGTTGAGATGCATGCGACTGCTGAGGTTTCTGTTGCCTCTGTGACACGAGTTGATAACGCCGGTGAGACAATCGGCACTCGCGTGATGGCCGCGGCGGTGGCCGCGGCCCGAAAAATGGCTAAGCCCGGTGACACGGTGCTGCTGGCACCGGCGGGCGCATCGTTCGACCAGTTCGCCGGGTACGCCGACCGTGGCGACGCGTTCGCGGCCGCTGTGCGCACTGCGGTCCGGTAGCGGGCGTGGGTAGCGTACTGACCCGGCTTCTGAACCGGGACAAGCGCCGGGGCAAGGGCAACGACGAGGCCGTCAACACCGAGGAGGAGACGGAGCCGGCCGAAGTGGGGGAGACGGGTCCAAAGGATGCAAATCCGTCATCCCCATCCAAGGTCAAAGCCGAGGGTGCACGCACCCGGTTTGGTGCCTGGCTGGGCCGGCCCATGACCTCGTTTCACTTGATCATCGCCGTCGCTGCGCTGCTGACGACCCTCGGCCTGATCATGGTGCTTTCGGCGTCGGGCGTGCGGTCCTATGACGACGACGGATCGCCGTGGGTGATCTTCGGCAAGCAGGTGTTGTGGACGGTCGTCGGACTCATCGGCTGCTACGTGTCGCTGCGGATGTCGATTCGCTTCATGCGTCGAATCGCGTTCTCCGGTTTCGCGATCACCATCGTGTTGTTGGTGCTCGTGCTGGTTCCCGGAATTGGCCATGAGTCCAACGGCTCTCGCGGATGGTTCGTGGTCGCGGGCTTCTCGATGCAGCCGTCCGAGCTGACCAAGATGGCGTTCGCCATCTGGGGTTCGCATCTGCTGGCGGCCCGCCGTATGGAACGGGCGTCGTTGCGCGAGATGCTCATTCCGTTGGTGCCGGCCGCCGTCGTCGCGCTCGCGCTGATCGTGGCGCAGCCCGACCTGGGACAGACGGTGTCGATGGGCATCATCCTGTTGGGTCTGCTGTGGTACGCGGGGTTGCCGCTGCGGGTCTTCCTCAGCTCGCTGGCAGCGGTCGTCATCTCCGCTGGGATCCTTGCGGTATCCGCGGGCTACCGGTCCGACCGGGTGAGGTCTTGGCTGAACCCAGAAGACGATCCTCAGGACTCCGGCTACCAGGCCCGGCAGGCAAAGTATGCACTTGCCCACGGCGGAATCTTCGGCGACGGCCTCGGTCAGGGTGTGGCCAAATGGAATTACCTGCCCAACGCCCACAACGACTTCATCTTCGCGATCATCGGCGAGGAGCTGGGCCTCATCGGCGCGCTCGGACTGCTTGGGCTGTTCGGGTTGTTCGCCTACACCGGAATGCGGATCGCCCGCCGGTCGGCCGACCCGTTCCTGCGGCTGCTTACCGCGACCACGACGTTGTGGGTGCTGGGGCAGGCGTTCATCAATATCGGCTACGTGATCGGGCTGTTGCCCGTCACCGGCCTGCAGTTGCCGCTGATCTCGGCGGGTGGAACCTCCACGGCCACAACGCTTTCGCTGATAGGAATAATCGCCAACGCGGCGCGCCACGAGCCGGAGGCGGTGGCGGCGCTGCGGGCCGGGCGCGACGACAAGGTGAACCGGCTGCTGCGGTTGCCGTTGCCGGAGCCGTATGTACCGACCCGGCTCGAGGCATTTCGCGACCGCAAGCGCCCACACCCGCAACCGGCCAAGCAGGTGGCCCCCCGCAAGGCGCCCCGGCAACCGGACAAGCCGCTGCGACCGGCGTTACCGCGAACTGCTGATCGGCCGGCCCGTCGATCAAGGCATCATGGATCTGGCCAGCGGTACGCGGGCCAGCGTCCTACAGGGCGTGTTCGCGCGTTGGAAGGTCAGCGTTACGGGTGAATGACTCGGTCAGGAAGCCGGCCGGCGGGCACGGGGTAAGCCCCCGGCCCGCCGGTGCTGCCTCGCCGTCTTTTGAGCCATTGTCGGTCGTCCTCGCCGGCGGCGGCACGGCCGGCCATGTGGAGCCCGCAATGGCCGTCGCCGACGCGCTGACCGCATTAGATCCGCACGTCCGGGTCACCGCGCTGGGGACCGCGCGGGGACTAGAGACCCGGTTGGTGCCTGAGCGTGGCTACCACCTCGAGCTGATCACCCCGGTGCCGCTGCCGCGAAAACCCAGCGGCGACCTGGCCCGGCTGCCGTCTCGGGTGTGGCGCGCCGTGCGGGAGACCCGGGCGGTGCTCGACGTGGTCGAGGCTGACGTCGTCATCGGTTTCGGCGGTTACGTAGCCCTGCCGGCGTATCTCGCCGCGCGCGGTGTACCCAGATTGCGTCGACGGATCCCGGTGGTGATCCATGAAGCCAACGCACGGGCCGGCCTGGCCAACCGCGTCGGTGCGCGCAGCGCCGACCGAGTGCTCTCAGCGGTGCCGGATTCTGGGCTCCGGCGCGCCGAGGTGGTCGGAGTGCCGGTTCGGGCGGCGATCACCGCGTTGGACCGCGCGGCCCTGCGAGCCGAAGCGCGCGCCCATTTCGGCTTCCCCGACGATGCGCGGGTGCTCTTGGTGTTCGGCGGCTCGCAGGGCGCCGTCTCACTCAACCGAGCGGTTTCTGCGGCGGCCGCCGGGTTGGCCGCGGGGGGCGTTTCCGTGCTGCATGCGCATGGACCCAAGAACGTCTTGGAGCTGCGCATGCCCGACCATGGCGACCCGCCCTACGTGACTGTGCCCTATCTGGACCGCATGGACTTGGCCTACGCCGCCGCCGATCTGGTGATTTGCCGAGCCGGCGCGATGACCGTGGCCGAGGTGTCGGCCGTGGGCCGGCCGGCCATCTACGTCCCACTGCCGATCGGCAACGGCGAGCAGCGGCTCAACGCGCTGCCGGTGGTCAATGCGGGCGGTGGCATGGTGGTCGCCGACGCCGACCTAACGCCGGACCTGGTGACCGCCCGGGTGGCTGGTCTGCTCAACGACCCGCCGCGGCTGGCGGCAATGACGTCGGCCGCCGCACAGGTGGGACATCGTGACGCAGCGCGCCAGGTGGCCCAGGCGGCCCTAGATGTCGCTAAGCAAACAGCCGGAGGTCGGCGGTGAGCGCCGAGCAATTGCCGCCCGAGCTGCGTCGGGTGCACATGGTTGGCATCGGGGGAGCCGGTATGTCAGGCATCGCCCGCATCCTGCTGGACCGCGGCGGGCTGGTATCGGGGTCAGACGCCAAGGAGTCGCGTGGTGTACACGCGCTGCGAGCCCGTGGCGCGCAGATCCGGATCGGACACGACGCGTCATCCCTGGACCAGCTGCCCGGCGGAGTCACCATGGTCATCACCACTCAGGCTGCGATTCCCAAGACCAATCCCGAACTCGTCGAGGCTCGCCGGCGCGGTATTCCTGTGGTCTTGCGGCCGGTCGTGCTGGCCAAGCTGATGGCTGGGCGTACCACGTTGATGGTCACCGGCACGCACGGCAAGACAACGACGACCTCGATGCTGATCGTTGCCCTGCAGCACTGCGGGCGGGACCCGTCGTTCGCGGTCGGCGGTGAGCTCGGGGAAGCGGGTACCAACGCCCACCATGGCAGCGGTGACTGCTTTGTGGCCGAAGCCGACGAAAGCGACGGTTCGCTGCTGGAATACACGCCCGACGTCGCGGTGGTAACGAATATCGAGTCCGATCACTTGGACTTCTACGGCAGCGCCGACGCCTATGTCGGCGTGTTCGACTCCTTCGTGGGGCGGCTCGCCCCCGGGGGCGCGCTGGTCGTGTGCACCGACGACCCCGGCGCGGCCGCACTGGCCCGGCGCACGGCCGACTTGGGAATTCGGGTGCGGCGGTACGGATCTTCACCCTCCCAACCGGGCGAGCCGTTGGTAGGCACCCTTGTGTCGTGGGAACAGCAGGGCATCGAGGCGGTCGCCCAGATCGAGTTGGCCGGTGAACCGCACCCACGCGTGATGCGGCTTTCGGTGCCGGGACGGCACATGGCGCTCAACGCGCTGGGCGCGCTGCTAGCCGCGATCGAAATCGGCGCACCAGCCGATGACGTGCTCGACGGCTTGGCCGGTTTCGAGGGTGTGCGTCGCCGCTTCGAGTTGGTCGGGACCTCGGGTGTCGGGGAGGCATCGGTACGGGTGTTCGACGACTACGCCCACCACCCAACGGAGGTCAGCGCGACACTCGCTGCGGTACGCACGGTACTTGAGCAGAGCCCCACCACTCCGGCCGGCCGTTCGCTGGTCGTGTTTCAGCCCCATTTGTACTCGCGGACAAAGGCTTTCGCTTCCGAATTCGGTCACGCGCTGGACGCCGCTGACGAAGTGTTCGTCCTGGACGTGTATGGCGCCCGCGAACAGCCGCTCGCCGGTGTCAGCGGAGCCAGCGTCGCCGAGCACGTCAGTGTTCCGGTGCGCTATATCCCGGATTTTTCCGCGGTCGCCGAGGAAGTGGCCGCGGCGGCGGGTCCAGGCGACGTCATCGTCACGATGGGCGCCGGCGACGTTACCTTGCTGGGGCCCGAGATCGTGACCGCCCTGCGGGTGCGAGCCAATCGCAGCGCGCCCGGTCGTCCGGGGGTAACGCGGTGACCGAACCCAGCGACGGCCCGGGTGTGGTCGACGAGAGCGCCCCTACCGAACCGCTCGTCATCGAATCGCAGGACGGCGCGGAGCGGTCCGATCAGCCGGAGCAGCCCGATCAAGCCGAATTCGAGGGGCCGCGCCGGCGCGCCCGTCGGGAGCGTGCCGAGCGTCGCGCCGCGCAAGCTCGCGCTGCGGCGATCGAGCAGGCTCGCCGTGAGGCCAAGCGACGGGCGCGCGGGCTTGCCAACGACGAGCCCTACCCTCCAAAAGCCGCCGCGCGAGGGGTTGTTCGCGGGCTCAAGATGCTGCTCGCAACGGTGGTGTTGGCCGTCGTCGGCGTGGCTCTGGCACTCGTCCTCTATTTCACGCCGGTAATGTCGGCGCGCAGCATCGTCGTCACCGGGATCGGGGCGGTGACCCGCGAAGAGGTCCTCGACGCTGCCAGCGTGCGGCCCGGGACGCCACTGTTGCAGATCAACACCGACCAGGTCGCCGACCGGGTGGCCGCGATCCGGCGGGTGGCCAGTGCGCGGGTGCAGCGTCAGTACCCGTCGGCGTTGCGGATCACCATCGTGGAGCGGGTCCCGGTGGTGGTCAAGGACTTTCCCGACGGTCCGCACCTTTTTGACCGCGACGGCGTCGACTTTGCGACCGATCCGCCGCCGCCGGCACTGCCCTACATCGATGTCGACAATCCCGGTCCCACCGATCCGCCGACTCTGGCCGCCTTGCACGTACTGACCGCGCTGCGCCCGGAGGTAGCAGGCCAGGTGGGTCGGATCGCGGCCCCTTCGGTGTCCTCGATCACCCTCACGCTGTCTGATGGCCGGGTGGTGATTTGGGGGAGCACCGACCGCGCAGAGGAGAAGGCCGAGAAACTGGCGGCGCTGTTGACGCAGCCCGGGCGGACCTATGACGTGTCCAGCCCCGATCTGCCGACCGTGAAGTGAGGGCAGCCCTGCGGGCGTCAGGATGGCGTGACGCTCGACGCCGAATGCCGCGCTGACGTGACGCTGGGCGGCGCATTCAAGCCAGCCTCAGGCTCGAGCGCGGAAAAAATGCCCACGGCGCGTCGGCGCGCCTGCGCGGTAAGTCCGCCTCGTACCCATACGGTTCTGGTTACGCAGAAGTACTTGACATAACTCTAAATCTATGGTTGAGGTTGAGAGTTTTGCAAGGAGACACACCGCAGCGAGACTCCAAGCCCCCCAGGGAGGAAGACGAATGATGACCCCCCCGCATAACTACCTGGCAGTCATCAAGGTCGTGGGTATCGGCGGCGGTGGTGTCAACGCCGTCAACCGGATGATCGAGCAGGGCCTCAAAGGGGTGGAGTTCATCGCGATCAACACCGACGCGCAGGCGTTGTTGATGAGCGACGCCGACGTCAAGCTCGACGTCGGTCGTGACTCCACCCGCGGGCTGGGTGCCGGCGCCGACCCGGAAGTCGGGCGCAAGGCGGCCGAGGACGCCAAGGATGAGATCGAGGAGCTGCTGCGCGGTGCCGACATGGTATTCGTCACCGCTGGTGAAGGCGGCGGCACCGGCACCGGCGGTGCGCCCGTCGTCGCCAGCATTGCCCGCAAACTGGGGGCATTGACCGTCGGTGTGGTCACTCGGCCGTTCTCGTTCGAAGGCAAGCGGCGCAGCAATCAGGCCGAAAACGGAATCGCCGCGCTACGGGAAAGTTGCGACACCCTCATCGTGATCCCCAACGACCGGCTGCTGCAGATGGGGGATGCCGCGGTATCGCTGATGGATGCGTTCCGCAGCGCCGACGAGGTGCTGCTCAACGGCGTGCAGGGCATCACCGATCTGATCACCACGCCGGGGTTGATCAACGTCGACTTCGCCGACGTCAAGGGCATCATGTCCGGTGCCGGCACCGCACTGATGGGAATCGGTTCTGCCCGGGGAGAAGGCCGGTCGCTCAAAGCTGCCGAGATCGCCATCAACTCACCGCTGCTGGAAGCCTCGATGGAGGGCGCGCAGGGCGTGCTGATGTCGATCGCCGGCGGCAGTGACCTTGGTCTGTTCGAGATCAACGAGGCGGCTTCGTTGGTGCAGGACGCCGCGCATCAGGACGCCAACATCATTTTCGGCACCGTGATCGACGACTCGCTCGGTGACGAGGTGCGGGTCACCGTGATCGCGGCGGGATTTGCGGCAAGTGGGCCCGGGCGCAAGCCGGTCGTCGGGGAAACCGGCGGCGCTCACCGGATCGAGTCGGCGAAGGCCGGCAAGCTCACCTCGACATTGTTCGAGCCGGTCGACGCGGTAAGCGTGCCGATACACACCAACGGTGCGACCCTGAGCATCGGCGGCGACGACGATGACGTCGATGTGCCGCCCTTCATGCGCCGCTGAGGTCTCAATTTGCTTGCCAGTGTGCGACAAACCGGCCACGAATTATGGGGGCCGGACATCGGTGTCGCCCGGCCGGCAATGCATTCCGGATACTGGGCACGTGAGCGTTCACATCCGTCGGGTGACTACCACCCGGGCGGGCGGCGTGTCGTCAGCGCCGTTCGACACCTTCAACCTGGGCGACCACGTCGGTGACGACCCAGCGGCCGTGGCGGCCAACCGGGCGCGGCTGGCCGCTGCCATCGGCCTGCCCGGTGAGCGAGTGGTATGGATGAACCAGGTCCACGGTGACCGGATCGAGGTGGTCGACGGGCCGCAGAGCGCCGCCGTCGGCGGCAGGGGGGGCGCCGACGGATTGGTGACCAACAATCCCCGATTGGCGCTGGCGGTTCTGACGGCCGACTGCGTGCCCGTCCTGCTGGCGGACGCGCGGGCCGGTGTGGTTGCGGGGGTCCATGCCGGTCGCGTCGGCGCCCAGCGCGGCGTGGTGGTTCGCGCCGTGGAAGCGATGCTGGGTCTGGGTGCGCGGACCGGTGACATTTCAGCGCTGTTGGGTCCGGCGGTCAGCGGTCCCAATTACGAGGTGCCCGCCGCTATGGCCGACGAGGTCGAGGCGGCGTTGCCGGGCAGCCGCACCACCACGTCCGCCGGTACCCCCGCACTCGATCTTCGAGCCGGAATTGCTTGTCAGCTACGCGATTTGGGTGTGACCTCGATCGAGGTCGATCCGCGGTGCACGGTCGCCGACCCGACACTGTTCAGCCACCGACGTGGCGCGCCGACCGGACGGTTGGCGTCGCTGGTCTGGATGGAATGACCGGATGGTGGTGGATCTTTCTAGGCTAGGCGACCGCCAATCGGAATTGACGCACGCGTTGGCGGCGGTGCGATCCCGGTTAGCGGCGGCCGCCGAGGCGGCCGGCCGCAATGTCGGCGAAATTGAACTTCTGCCCATTACCAAATTCTTCCCAGCAACCGATGTTGCGATTTTGTCCCGATTGGGTTGTCGGTCGGTTGGCGAATCGCGGGAACAAGAAGCTTCGGCCAAGGTTGCTGAACTCGCGCGACTGTTTGCCGCGCCCATGCGGGCGGGATCGCGAGGTATCCAGTGGCACATGGTCGGTCGGATCCAGCGGAACAAGGCTCGGTCGCTGGCTCAATGGGCGCACACCGTGCACTCAGTCGACAGCTTGCAGGTGGTGACCGCGCTGGATCGGGCGGTAGCCACGGCGTTGGCCGAGAGCCATCGCGCCAACCCGTTGCGGGTCTACGTTCAGGTCAGCCTCGACGGCGACGTGTCTCGCGGCGGCGTCGATATCGCGGCGTCTGGCGCGGTGGACCGAATCTGCGCGCAGGTGCAGGAGTCGCAGAACCTGGAACTGGTCGGATTGATGTGCATTCCGCCCTTGGACTGGGACCCGGACCAGGCGTTTGACCGGCTGAAATGCGCGCATGTCCGGATGCTCGAGTCCTTCCCGAAGGCGGTCGGGCTTTCCGCTGGCATGTCCAACGACTTTGAAGTCGCCGTCAAACATGGTTCGACGTGTGTGCGTGTCGGTACCGCGCTATTGGGTCCGCGGCGGTTACGGTCACCGTGAATAGTCACTGTAGTCACACCTTCATCACAGACACCAAATATCCCAGGGCTAGAAGGGGTCACGCAATGAGCACACTGCACAAGGTCAAGGCCTACTTCGGTATGGCTCCGATGGAGGATTACGACGACGAGTATTACGACGACCGTGCTCCTTCTCGCGGCTACTCGCGGCCGCGATTCGAAGACGATTACGGCCGCTACGAAGGGCGTGACTACGACGACCCGCGCCGGGATCCGCGCGGCGACCTGCGCGGTGAGCCGGCCGACTACCCGCCGCCGAGCAGTTATCGCGGCGGGTACGACGAACCGCGGTTCCCGCCGCGCGGGTTCGACCGTCCCGATATGTCCCGGCCGCGCTTCGGCTCATGGTTGCGTAACTCCACGCGCGGCGCGCTGGCGATGGACCCACGCCGGATGGCGATGATGTTCGAGGAAGGCCATCCGCTGTCGAAGATCACCACGCTGCGCCCCAAGGACTACAGCGAGGCCCGCACCATCGGTGAGCGGTTCCGCGACGGCACCCCGGTCATCATGGACCTGGTGTCGATGGACAACGCCGACGCCAAGCGTCTCGTCGACTTTGCGGCTGGATTGGCCTTCGCGCTGCGCGGCTCGTTCGACAAGGTCGCGACCAAGGTGTTTCTGCTGTCACCGGCGGATGTCGACGTCTCCCCGGAGGAACGTCGCCGGATCGCCGAAACCGGCTTCTACGCTTACCAATAGACCACACTGCGCATCACAGCCCGGTAGGTCCTACGTGGGGCCACCGGGCTGGGCGCTGGGTGGGCCCGCCGCAAGATGTGTGCCGGCCCGCCGAGTCGGTAGGCTTGCGATTGCCGCCCTCATGGGCGGCGTCTTGACATGAACATCGGTACACATCGGTACACATCGGTAAGGTCGGCTTTCCTTGGTGCTGTTTTTTGAGATCCTCGGGTTCGCGCTGTTCGTCTTCTGGCTGCTGCTGATCGCTCGGGTCGTCGTAGAGTTCATCCGCTCGTTCAGCCGTGACTGGCGCCCTACCGGCTTCACCGTGGTGATCCTGGAGATCATCATGTCGATCACCGATCCGCCGGTGAAGCTGCTCCGCCGGCTGATCCCGCAACTCACCATCGGCGCAGTACGGTTCGACCTGTCCATCATGGTGCTGCTGCTAGTGGCGTTCATCGGCATGCAACTGGCGTTCGGTGCGGCCGATAGGCCGCACTGAGGTCACCGCCCGGTGAAGATGTGAGACGCTTCGGCCACGTTTTGGAGACAGATTCGTGAGCGCAATATTCAAATCTAAGAAATGTGATTTATTGGCTTAGAGATTGAAATTGCTCTTTATTTGTTACTCCAATCGGCAACCGCCGAGTCTGGTGTGACAGGATGGACGGTAGTTGCACGATGGCTACCACTGCGTTCTACACTTTCCAGATCGTTTGACAGCCAGGAACTTGAGGGGAACAAAGAATGCCGCTTACACCTGCCGACGTCCACAATGTGGCGTTCAGTAAGCCGCCTATCGGCAAGCGCGGGTACAACGAAGATGAGGTTGATGCCTTCCTTGACCTGGTGGAGAACGAGCTGACGCGGCTCATTGAAGAAAACTCCGATCTGCGCCAACGAATCGCGGAACTGGACCAGGAGCTGGCCGGGGGCGCCGGCGCTGGAGTCACCGCCCAGCCCACCCAGGCGATCCCGGTCTATGAACCCGAACCGGAAAAGGCGGCACCGGCCCCGACCGGTACAAACGAGGAGCAGGCCCTGAAGGCCGCCCGGGTTCTGAGCCTGGCCCAAGACACCGCCGACCGGCTCACCGGCACCGCCAAGGCCGAGTCGGACAAGATGCTGGCCGACGCCCGCGCGAATGCCGACCAGATTCTCAGTGAGGCCAGGCACACCGCGGAGACCACGGTCACCGAGGCTCGGCAGCGCGCCGACGCAATGCTCGCCGATGCCCAAGCCCGGTCCGAGAGCCAGTTGCGCCAGGCCCAGGAGAAGGCCGACGCCCTGCAGGCCGACGCCGAACGCAAGCATTCCGAGATCATGGGAACCATCAACCAGCAGCGCACAGTGCTGGAGGGCCGCCTCGAGCAGCTGCGCACGTTCGAGCGCGAGTACCGCACTCGCCTCAAGACCTACTTGGAATCCCAGCTTGAGGAACTCGGTCAGCGCGGATCTGCCGCGCCGGTCGATTCGAGCGCGGACGCAGGTGGGTTCGACCAGTTCAACCGGGGCAATAACTAGCCGGGACACGCGCCAGGTTTCGAGGTCGGCGTTCAGACCCTGGTAGGTTTGGCAGTCGCTGCTAGCCGGCTGGAGGATGACCGATGCTGATCATTGCGCTCGTACTGGCCCTGATTGGGCTCGTCGCGTTGGTGTTCGCGGTGGTCACAAGCAACGAGCTGGTGGCTTGGGTGTGCATCGGCGCCAGTCTGCTGGGTGTCGTGCTGCTGATCATCGACGCGGTGCGGGAACGCCAGCGGGCCGACGTAGGGGACGACGTGGCGGACGAAGCGGCGGACGAACCGGCGGACGAGGAAGGCGCCGATCACGAGGACCGGGAGGCGGCCGAGGCTGTCGACTACCCGGAGGAAGCCCCCGATGAGGCTGAACAGCCCGCGGAGAACGCTGCTTCGGAGGCGAACGAGGAATCGACGGTGTCGGCCGACACTACCGACGACGAGAGCACCAAATAGCGTTGCTTAGCCCGCCCGCTAGCTGCCCCTGAGCGCGCTGTCGGTGGTCGGCGTGGCGAGCAGCTCGCGGACCTCGTCGTCTGTGACCTGATGAAAGTCGGCGTAGACCTGTCCGACGGCCTCAAACGCGGGCGGCATGGTGGCGCATATCACCTCGTCGGCTTCCCTGGAGAGCTCCGTGCAGGCCGTGACCGGGCCGACGGGTACCGCGACAACGATCGCTTGTGGGCCGGACGCGCGCACGGCCCGCACCGCCGCCAGCATGCTCGCGCCGGTGGCAATGCCGTCGTCGACCAAGATCACGATCTTGCCGCGCGGGTCGGCAACTGGGCGTCCGCGTCGATAGGCCTGCTCGCGCCGCTCGAGCTCTGCCGTCTCGCTGTCGATCACCTTGCGGATCTGCTCCTGGGTGACGTGCAGGCTGGAAACCACGTCGTCGTTCATCACCACGCGACCGCCGCTGGCCAACGCGCCCATCGCGAGTTCGGGCCAGTGCGGCACACCGAGCTTGCGCACCAGGAACACGTCCAGGTGGGCGTGCAACGCCGCGGCGACTTCCCAACCGACGGGAACGCCACCGCGAGCAAGCCCGAGTACGAGCAAACCGTCCTTGCCGCGGTAGGACGAGAGCTCCTCGGCCAGCACGCGGCCAGCCTCATGGCGGTCGCGGAAGTTTCGTGTCGGCGTCCGTCGAAGGAAGCCGCCCGGTGGATTCATCGCCCTCGGTGGTGGTCGTGAATGTTGACATAACCAGCCTACGACCGACGTCCAGCTTCGCGCCGACTTTGCGAAGTCCCGTGAACGCTCCCGGGTGTCCGAGGGGGGACTTGGCCATCTGCGACACGGGTTGAGACCTGGCGGATCGGTACCTGATCGTCGTCCGTGCCGGGTTTGACTCACTCTAATGTCGGGCGGTCGGGCTAGGGGTCGAGTTGGGCGGGGGCGACTCGGCACCCGGCGGCTTGGGCTCCGGCGTGCAGGCGTCGGTCCCAAACGGCGACGATCAGGCCGGGGTCGCCGACTGCCAACGCGCTGGCCAGATGGACAGCGTCGGCTCCGCGTAAGGCATGGTCTCGGGCGAGGTGGCCGGCGTGCTGTTCAACCGTCGCGGTGAGTTCGACTGGGCGGGTGGCGGCCCAGAAGCCCTCCCAGTCCCGCTCGGCGTCGGCGAACTCGGATTCGGTTAGGTCGTGATTGCGGGCTGCTGCGGCGAGTGCGGCGCGGACTTCGGGATAGGCCAGGCGGCTGGACAATGCGGCGTCGCAGCCGTCCCATAGAGCCGACGCCAGCGAGCTCCCTGTCTCGGTGGTGAGAAGTTTGACGAAGGCGCTGGCGTCGAAGTAGACGAGCGGCACCGGTCAGCGCCGCTGGTCGCTGACGCGGTCAGACACCGGCCGCCGCGGTCGGGGTCCTGACCGTCCCGCAGCGACGGGCCGCTGCGCGGTGGCCTTGCCAATTACGCCTTCGGCCGTGAGACGCTCCAACGTGCCTGCGCTGTCCAGCGCAGTGAGTCGCGCGACGGGAATCCCGCGGTCGGTGATGACGACCTCACCACCAGCCCGAGCTCGATCGAGCCAATCGCTGAGGTGCGCGCGCAACTCGGTCACGGACACATCCACACCGTGAACTGTACACTCACTGAACCGTGATTTGTACATGTCGCATTGACTCATCGAAAATGCGTGCGTAGGGGGCGCGCCTACCTGGCTGCTGATGTATCGCTGGTTAGGTTCGGACGATGGGACTGACGATGGGTCAACGCAGGGCCGTGACGAAGGCGATCGCGAGCCGTTACGCGCGGGCGGCTAAGGCTGACGGCCGCGTGTAGTACGGCGACCGCCGCGAGTTCATTCCAAATCGGGCAGATCTGCCATGTTCTGGGGGTTGTTTCACAGGCGTTGCATCGCTGCCAGCTCTTCGGGGTCGAGAGGTATCTCTCCGAACATGGCGTAAAGTGTTGTGTCCCAGGGGCGTACGTGGCCATGGCGTGGCGTCAGCATCACAGCGACGGTTGTCGAAAGGCGACGCCTGTCGGGTTCGAGCGCCGTGATCCATTCGGTATGACGTAGCAGGACCCACTGTCTGAAGGCTTCCTTGTGCAGATCCGTGAATTGGTTGCACACGGCGTATCCCAGATGCAGGTCGGCGTTGCCCAATAGATTACGTCGGAAATCCCAGCGGGCTGTGCCTATCTCCACATGCGGCGCCCTGCTCATGTGCGTCAACAGTCGGCGCCCCATGACCGCGCGCTCGGCGACCGGGAGTTTGTCGAGGAGGTGGACAACGTTGACGCGGTCGGATTCCTCGCGATCCCACGGGCTGAGCGCAATGTCTTCAAGCATCTGGCGGTGCATTCGTGCACCGTATTCGTCCGCGGCACTGGCCGGTTCAATGGGCAAGACCGGATCCGACGTTCGAAGTGCAGGGTCACCGAGGGAGGCGGGGATTCGTGATCCTGACATTTTCACCGTCATATCAACCGTCTTTGGCCTGGTCATGACCGCTTTCGGTATCTGCAGGACCATTCGCGCCAACCGCAATGCGAAGAGCGCGCATTTCGACGAAGGCCAGGCAGCTCTGCGTATGGAACTGCGAGCGCGGCTCAACTCGCAGTTCCGTTTAGTGCGAGCAGTCGACGACGTGAATCGAGGCCTCCTTCCCGGAAGCCCCGTTGAGGCAGATCTAGACGAACTACGGACGTATCTGAACGCGAAGAAGCACCGGTTCATGGTGCCGACGCGTGAGCAGATCGAGGTGGTCATTAAGTCCATCGGTGGCGCCCTGGCCGCGCTCGCAGTAGCGCACTGCCCTCCAAGGAACGACGCCGCCTTCATCCCGCACGTGGATGAGATCAAGTGCAACGTGCTGATGCCGTGGCTGGAGAAAGCGCGCGCAGATATCAACGTGCTGCTGGACGGCCTGGCAGCGATCGAGCGGCACCCGATGTCGGTGCGCCGACAGATCAAGCTGTTCGCGGCACTGAACCTAGAAAGCCAGACGCCGATTGAGGTGTAAGCACTCCAGCTGGGCTGCCAGGTGTAAACGCCCCCGGCAGCCCAACGGCGGGCGTACTGCCGTAGGACAGATCTAGGACATCAACGCGATGCCAATCGACGTCAGCAATACAGAAACCCCGCCCTAGCCGAGTTCGATGCGGGTTTTACATCTGTGTAGCTAAGAAATTGTGTCCGAGGGGGGACTTGAACCCCCACGCCCATTAGTAGGGCACTAGCACCTCAAGCTAGCGCGTCTGCCATTCCGCCACTCGGACCGGACCAACTACATGAGTTGGCAGCTAAGGCTATCGGATTGCCTCGCGCTGGACCCAACTGGGCTCGGCGACGACGTGGCCGGGCAAGAACGGCCGCGGCGGTGTCGGTAGTGGTAGGAAAGGTGACTGTGAGTCTAGAGAGCGGAGCGACCGAGACCTCGATCGGCCCAAGCGATGACGTGGTCGAGGTCGTCAGCAGGTTGATCCGGTTCGATACTTCCAACACCGGCGCACCCGAGACCACCAAGGGAGAGGCCGAGTGTGCACAGTGGATCGCCGACCAGCTCGCGGAGGTCGGCTACCAAACCGAATACCTCGAGTCTGGGGCGCCCGGCCGGGGGAATGTGTTCGCTCGCCTCGCGGGCGCGAACAGCTCCCGTGGCGCTCTGCTGATCCACGGCCATCTCGACGTGGTGCCGGCCGAAGCCGCCGACTGGAGCGTGCACCCGTTTTCCGGCGCGATCGAAGACGGGTATGTCTGGGGCCGCGGGGCGGTCGACATGAAGGACATGGTGGGCATGATGATCGTGATTGCCCGCCACTTCCGGCGGGCCGGCATCGTTCCGCCACGCGATCTGGTGTTCGCATTCGTTGCCGACGAGGAGCACGGTGGCACCTACGGTTCCCAGTGGCTAGTGGACAACCGGCCCGATCTGTTCGAAGGCATCACGGAAGCGATCGGTGAGGTCGGCGGCTTTTCCCTCACAGTGCCGCGCCACGACGGCGGTGAACGGCGTCTATACCTGATCGAGACGGCCGAAAAGGGCATCAATTGGATGCGACTGACCGCGCGGGGCCGGGCGGGGCACGGTTCGATGGTGCACGACCAAAACGCGGTCACCGCCGTCGCTGAGGCGGTTGCCCGGCTCGGCCGCCACCAGTTTCCGCTGGTGCGGACCGACAGCGTCACCCAGTTCCTGGCTGCCGTCAGTGAAGAGACCGGCCTCACGTTCGACATCGACTCGCCCGACTTAGACGGCACGATCGACAAGCTTGGCCCGATGGCTCGCATGTTGAAGGCCGTGCTGCGCGACACCGCCAACCCGACGATGCTCAAGGCCGGATACAAGGCCAACGTGGTACCCGCGACGGCGGAAGCGGTGGTGGACTGCCGCATCCTGCCCGGTCGGAAGGCGGCGTTCGAGGCCGAGATCGATGCGTTGATCGGCCCCGACGTGACCCGGGAGTGGATCAGGGATCTGCCGTCATATGAGACCAGCTTCGACGGCCATCTGGTCGATGCGATGAACGCCGCTGTGCTGGCCGTGGATCCCGACGGCCGGACGGTGCCTTACATGCTTTCCGGCGGGACTGATGCAAAAGCGTTCGCGCGCTTGGGTATTCGCTGCTTCGGTTTCAGTCCACTGCGGTTGCCGCCGGACTTGGATTTCTCGTCACTGTTCCATGGCGTCGATGAGCGGGTACCCATCGATGCGTTGCGGTTCGGCACTGACGTGCTGGCACACTTCTTAACGCACTGCTAGTCGGAAGCCGATGACACGCTGATCACAGGAGAGGACTGTCCATGACTTTGCCCAACCCGTATGACGCACTGCCCAAGCTGCCCACTTTTACCTTGACCTCGGGGTCGATCACCGACGGGCAGCCGCTGGCCAAACCCCAAGTCAGCGGAATCATGGGCGCCGGCGGCGAAGATGCCAGCCCGCAGTTGAGCTGGTCGGGATTTCCGGAGGAGACCCGTAGCTTCGCAGTTACCGTCTATGACCCCGACGCGCCCACATTGTCCGGGTTCTGGCACTGGGCGGTGGCCAACCTGCCCGCCGACGTGACTGAGTTGCCCGCGGGCGCGGGCGACGGCGGCGAGCTACCGGGAAAGGCGCTGACGTTGGTCAACGACGCTGGGATGCGCCGCTACATCGGTGCCGCGCCGCCTCCCGGCCACGGCGTACACCGCTACTACGTCGCCGTGCACGCGGTCAAGGTCGACAAGCTCGATCTCAATGAGGACGCCAGCCCCGCATTTCTGGGATTCAACCTGTTCCAGCACGCGGTCGCCCGGGCGGTCATCCACGGCACCTACGAGCAAACTTAACCGCGGCCCAGACGCGCTCACCGGTGGTAGCGCCCGGCAGCCCGGACGTCGGATGCGACTTCACGAATCAGGGCAAGAAGACGTTGTTGAAGAAGCCCGAGAGGTTGGTGCCGACATTTCCGACGCCTGAGTCAAAGGCGGCCTCGGTGAGGTCCAGCGTGCTCGTGTTGAAAAACCCCGAAATGGTGTTGCCCAAGTTCGCGAAGCCCGATTCCAGCGCGCCGTAGTTTAGGTAGCCCGAATTGCCTGCGCCGCCACTGTTGCCGATGCCCGAATTGTAGGCGAAGTCGTTTGCCAGACCCGACACGGGACCATCCGAGGAGTTGAAGAAACCTGATCCTGTGCCACTGCCGGAGTTGAAGAAGCCCGACGAGGGGTCGGTGGTCGAATTGAAGAATCCCGGGTTCTGCTGGTAACCGAAGCCGAACGTGTAGGGGCCCGAGGTCCCGCTGCCGGAGTAATCGACTATTTGGCCAATGACGGTGTCCACGGCAATTGCGGATTGGAGAACGAATGCGTCGATCGTCCAGCCGCCGATGCTGCCGTCGTACACGGTCGTCGTGATGGTCCAGCAAATTGACGTCCCGGGGATGCAGATCTTTTGTTGCAACTGGACCTTGATGGGTATGTCCGAGATGTGGAAAGTTTCCATGGTGATTTCGTTGACGGAGGCCGTGACTGGAATCTCAATGGCCGCATTCACGTCGTAGTACCAAGGGATTTCGGGAATAGTCGACGAGTACGAGATGGAAATCAGGCCCTGGTAATCGCCTCGCCAAAACAAGCCGTTGCTGTAGTTGCCCGAAATGAAAGCGCCGGTGTTGACATTGCCCGAGTTGGCAACGCCGGTGTTGGAGTTGCCGGTGTTGAGCAAACCTGTGTTGAAGTCGCCCGGGTTGAACCAGCCGGTGTTGTAGTTGCCCGGGTTGAAGCTACCGGTGTTGCTGGCACCCGCATTGTAGTTGCCGGTGTTGTAGCCGCCCGTGTTGGCGATGCCGGTGTTGGTGATGCCGGCGTTGAAGAAACCGGTGTTGGCGCTGCCCGCATTGCCGATGCCGGTGTTGTAGCTGCCGGAGTTGCCGATGCCCCAGTTTCCGGTCCCGGAGTTGCCGATGCCGATATTGTTGGTGCCCGAATTGAACAGCCCGATGTTGCCGGTGCCCGAGTTCAGGGCGCCGAAGCCGCTTAGGCCGTCGCCGCTGAGCCCGATGCCGATGTTGCCGTTGCCGGTGTTGCCGAAGCCGATATTGCCGTCGCCGGTGTTGCCGAAGCCGATGTTGTTGCTGCCGGCGTTGGCGAACCCGAAGTTGTCGCTTCCAGTGTTGGCGAAGCCGATGTTGACGCTGCCGATGTTTCCGCTACCGACGTTGAGGTCGCCCAGGTTGCCGCCGCCCAGGTTGTGGGCGCCGATGTTTCCATTGCCCAGGTTGTGGGCGCCAATGTTTCCATTGCCCAGGTTGTGGTCGCCGATGTTTGCGAAGCCGACGTTGAGTTGACCCTCGTTTGCAAGGCCCACGTTGAAGATCGTCCCGGTTGCGCTGTCGCGGAGCACGCCGGCGAGATTGGTGCCGACGTTGGCCAAGCCGGAGACATTGGCCGCCGATGTGAGGTCCTGGGTGCTCGTGTTGTAGAGGCCCGAGACGGTATTGCCAAAATTGGCGAACCCCGATTGCAACGACCCGTAGTTTTGCACGCCCGAGTTGCCGGCGAGTCCGGTCGAGGAGTTGAAAATGCCGGAATTGCTCGCGCCGAAGTTCCCGAAGCCAGATGCGCTGCCACTGCCGGAGTTGAAGAATCCCGACGACGGGCTGCTGGTCGAGTTTCCGTATCCCGGAGCCGCCGGCATGTCGATGAGTGGGATGGTGATGGGGCCGAAACCGCTTGTGCCGCTTATGCCTATCACCGTTGAGCCGTCCGGGTTGCCGATGTTGACCGCGACCGTGGGTTGCTCGCCGAAGGAAATGACGAGCGGGTCGCCGCTCTGGGCGCCGTAGACGCTGAACGGGCCGATGTAGCCGACGACTTTACCGCCGATGCCGTCGTCCAACCCGCTGAAGGTGACCTTAGGAATGGTGAAGGCGTCAATGTAGACGTCGGTCATGCTGACACTGATCGGGATGTTGATGGGGATTTGGATGTCGAAGGATGCGGGGATTTCCGGAACGGTGATCGCGTAATACGCGCCGATCTGGCCGTGGTTGTCGCCTCGCCACAAGAGGCCGTTGTTCATGTCGCCGGTGTTGAAAGCGCCGGTGTTGATGTTGCCGGTGTTGGCCAGGCCCGTGTTGTAGTCACCGGTGTTGAACCAGCCGGTGTTGGTGGCTCCGGGGTTGAAGCCGCCGGTGTTGATGGCGCCGGTGTTGTAATTGCCGGTGTTGTAGCTGCCCACGTTGGCGACGCCGGTGTTGGCGATGCCGGTGTTGAAGAAACCGGTGTTGGCGCGGCCGGGGTTGGCGATGCCGGTGTTGTAGCTGCCGGAGTTGCCGATGCCCCAGTTGCCGGTGCCGGAGTTGCCGATGCCGATGTTGTTGGTGCCGGAGTTGAACAGGCCGATGTTGCCGGTGCCCGAGTTCAGGGCGCCGAAGCCGAACTGGCCGTCACCGCTGAGCCCGATGCCGATGTTGCCGTTGCCGGTGTTGCCGAAGCCGATGTTGCCGTCTCCGGTGTTGCCGAACCCGAGGTTGTCGCTGCCGATGTTGCCGAAGCCGAGATTGTCGCTGCCGATGTTGGCGAACCCGACGTTGGCGCTGCCGACGTTGCCGCTGCCGAGGTTGTGGTCGCCGAGGTTTCCGCTACCGAGGTTGAGATCGCCGAGGTTGCCACTACCCAGGTTGACGGAGCCGACGTTTCCGAAGCCCACGTTGAGCTGGCCCGCATTTGCCAAGCCCACGTTGACAACCCGCCCGGCCGCGACGCTGCTGTTGTGGAACGCGCCGCTTAGGTCGGAGCCGACGTTTGCCAAGCCGGAAAGATTGGCAGCTGTGGCGAGGTCCTGGGTGCTGGTGTTGTAGATGCCCGAAATGGTGTTGCCCACATTGGCGATGCCCGACTCCAGCGAGCCCACGTTTCGGTAGCCCGAGACGCCGGTGTTGCCCAGCGAGACGTTGCGGAAGCCCGAGTTGTTGGCGCCGGCATTGCCGAAGCCCGACGCGCTGCCGGTGCCGGAGTTGAAGAAGCCCGACGACGGGGTGCTGGTCGTGTTCCCGTAGCCCGGAGCCGCCGGTATATCAATGAACGTGATGTCGACGGGGCCGAAGCTGCTGGAGATGGTGATCGGTATCGATGTATCTGGTCCGCCGATGAGGGCATCAACCGTGGGCAAGATGCCGGTGAGGGCCGGGACGGAAATGGTGGCGAAGGTGATGCTCAGATACGACGAACCGAGGACGCTGACGGTGATCGGTTGAATCTCGAAGGGGCCGACGACGATGTTCGTGGCATCGACAGTGATGGGGATATTGATGGGGATCGCCAGATCCAAGTCTAGGACCGAGAATTCGGGAATATAGATTCCGGCGTGGAAACCATGCAGACCCTGGTAGTCGTCCCTCCAGAAGAAGCCGTTGCTGTAGCTGCCCGCATTGAAAGCCCCGGTGTTGACATTGCCGGTGTTTGCCAGGCCCGTGTTGTAGTTACCGACGTTGAGTAAGCCCGTGTTGTAGTCGCCGGTGTTGAAGCTGCCGGTGTTGGTGCTGCCCCTATTTGCCGAGCCCGTGTTGTAGCTGCCCGGGTTGGCGAAGCCGGTGTTCGCGCTGCCGGTGTCGTAGCCGCCCGTGTTGTAGTTGCCTGCATTGGCGAGGCCGGTGTTGCCGGTACCCGGATTCCAGAGTCCCGTGTTGTGGCTGCCGGCGTTCTCGATGCCGGTGCTTGCGAGGCCCGCGTTGGCGACACCCCAGTTGCCGGTGCCCGAGTTTCCGATGCCGATGTTGCCGGTGCCCGAATTAAAGAAGCCAATGTTGCCGCTGCCGGAGTTGAACAGGCCGATGTTGCCGGTGCCGGAATTCAGTGCGCCGAAACCGATTTGGCCGTCGCCGCTGAGTCCGATGCCGATGTTGTTGCTGCCGGAGTTCGCAAAGCCGATGTTGTTGTCGCCGGTGTTCGCGAAACCCGCATTGGCGTTTCCCGCGTTCCCGAACCCGTGGTTGTAGTCGCCGAAGTTTGCCGGGCCGATGTTGTAGTCGCCCAGGTTTCCGGATCCGACGTTGTGTGCGCCGTGGCTTCCGAAGCCGACATTGAAGCTGCCGATGTTTGCGCCGCCGAGGTTGTGGCCGCCGACGTTTCCGCTGCCGACGTTGTAGTCGCCGACGTTCCCGCTGCCCAGGTTGAAGCTGCCGATGTTCGCCACACCCGCGTTGGACACCGCGAAGTTTCCGAAGAAACCCGCGAGGTCGGTGCCCCTGTTTGCGAAGCCGGAGACGTCGGCCGGCGTCGCGAGATCCAGGGTGCTGATGTTGAAGAATCCCGACATGGTGTTGCCGTAGTTCGCCATGCCCGATACCAGGTCGCCGACGTTCTTGTAACCCGAGATTCCTGAACTGCTGGAGGCCACGTTGAAGAACCCTGAGTTGTTGGCGCCGACATTGCCGAGGCCCGAGGCGCTTCCGGTGCCCGAGTTGAAGAAGCCCGACGACGGGACGCTGGTCGTGTTCCCGTAGCCCGGCTCCGCCGGAACGTCGATGACCGGGATGGGGATGGGGCCGATGCCGCCGGTGCCATCGATCGTTATCGCGGTGGTTGGCCCGCCGATGGTGACAGTGATGGTGGGAAGGGCGATCGCGATATCCCCGAACGTGATGGGCCCGACGCTGATTGCTTGGGTAGTTCCGGTATCCAGGACGGTGATGTCGGCGGTGTATTTAGGAATGGTGAAGCCCTGAATGGTCAGGGTGCCGAGTGTCGCGGTGATCGGGATGTTGATCGGGATGGTCACGGAGAGGTTTACCGGAATGGCGGTATCAGGGATATCGATCGTGTAGTTGTAGTCCATCAGGCGTTGGTAGTCGCCCTGCCATAAGACGCCGTTGTTATAGCTGCCGGAATTAACGAAACCGGTGTTCACGTCTCCCGTGTTTGCGAACCCCGTGTTGTAGTTGCCCGTATTCGAGTAGCCCGTGTTGTAGGAGCCCGGGTTGAAGCCGGCGGTGTTGAAGCTGCCGGTGTTGAAGCTGCCAGAGTTGTAGGCGCCCGCGTTGCCGATGCCTGTGTTTCCGGTGCCGGAGTCGATGAAGCCCGTATTGACGTGGCCGGAGTTCAAGACGCCGGTGTTGGTGTTGCCGCTATTGCCGAGGCCCCAGTTTCCGGTGCCCGAGTTGCCGATGCCGACATTGCCGGTGCCGGAGTTGAACAAGCCGACGTTGCCGGTGCCGGAGTTGAACAAGCCGGTGTTGCCAGCGCCGGAATTCAGCGCACCGAAACCGATTTCGCCGTCGCCGGTGAGGCCTATGCCGATGTTGTTGCTGCCGGTGTTGGCAAAGCCGACGTTGAAGTCGCCGGTGTTCGCGAAGCCGGCATTGGCGTTGCCGGCGTTCCCGAAACCGTGGTTGTAGTCGCCGAGATTTGCCGGGCCGATGTTGTGGTCGCCCAGGTTTCCGGAACCGAGATTGTGGACGCCGTGGTTGCCGAAGCCCACATTGAAGCTGCCGATGTTCGCGCCGCCCACGTTGTGATCGCCGAGGTTGCCGCTGCCGACGTTGAAGTCACCGACGTTTCCGGAGCCGAAATTGTGCGACCCGATGTTTGCGAAGCCGACATTTAAGGCGCCGTCGTTTGCGAGGCCTAGGTTAAAGGCCGTCATCCCCGCCGCGTTGTTGCGGTAGAGCCCCGCGAGGTTGGCCCCGATGTTCCCTACACCTGAGACATTGGCCGGTGTCGCGAGGTCCACCGTGCTCGTGTTGAGGAATCCCGACATGGTGTTGCCGAGGTTCGCCGCGCCCGATACCAGGTCGCCGACGTTCTTGTAGCCCGAGATCCCGGAGCTGCCGGAGGCCAAGTTCAACAAGCCCGAGTTGTTGGCGCCGACGTTGCCGAGGCCGGAGGCGCTGCCGGTGCCGGAGTTGAAGAACCCCGACGACGGGCTGGTTGTCGAGTTTCGGAATCCTGGGGCGCCGCCGATGTCGATGATCGTCCAGTCGGCGGGGCCAAGGCTGGCGTAGACCGGGATGACGATCGCGGTGGAACCGTCGGGATTTCCAATTTGGATTGCCGGCGTGGGGCCGGTGGCATAGATGGGCGGAATGGTAAGCGAGTTGATGGTGCCTTCGAGGATGGGGATGGGACCGAGCGTGGCGGTGGTTCCGAACGGGATGTCGTCAATCGTTAGCCCGTTGTAGACGGTAGTGGTGAAGCTGGCGTTGATGGGGATATTGATCGGGATGGTGGCAACCAGGTCCAACGCGATCTCCGGCATAGAGATCGTGTAATTGAAGCCGATCAGGCCCTGGCTGTCGCCCCTCCACAACAGGCCGTTGCCCATGTTGCCGGTGTTGAGAGCGCCGGTATCGATGTTGCCCGAGTTGGCCAGGCCGGTGTTGTAGTTGCCGGTGTTGAGTAGGCCGCTGTTGTAATTGCCGGGGTTGAAGCTTCCGGTGTTGGTGGCGCCCGTGTTGTAGTTGCCGGTGTTGTAGCTGCCCACGTTCGCGATGCCCGTGTTGGTGGTGCCGGTGTTGAAGAACCCGGTGTTGGTGCGGCCCGGGTTGAAGCTGCCGGTGTTGTAGCTGCCGGAGTTGCCGATGCCCCAGTTGCCGGTGCCGGAGTTTCCGATACCGATGTTGCCGGTGCCGGAGTTGAACAGGCCGATGTTGCCGCTGCCGGAGTTCAGGGCACCGAAGCCGAACTGCCCGTCGCCGCTGAGCCCGATGCCGATGTTGCCGTTGCCGGTGTTGCCGAAGCCGATGTTGTTGTCGCCGGCATTGCCCAAGCCATTGTTGTCGCTGCCGGTGTTGCCGAATCCGAGGTTGGCGTTGCCGGTGTTGCCGCTGCCGAAGTTGTGGGCGCCGATGTTGCCGCTGCCGAAGTTGTGGTCGCCGACGTTGCCGCTGCCGATGTTGAAGTCGCCCAGGTTGCCGCTGCCCAGGTTGTACGCGCCGACGTTTCCCAAGCCCACGTTGAAGACCATCCCGGTTGCGCTGTCGCGAAGAGCGCCCGCCAAGTTGGCGCCGACGTTTACGAAGCCGGAGACATTGGCAGCTGTGGCGAGGTCCTGGGTGCTGGTGTTGTAGAAGCCCGAGATGGTGTTGCCCAGGTTGGCCACGCCCGACTCCAGGGAGCCGACGTTTCGGTAGCCCGAGACGCCTGCGCTGCCCGTCGACACGTTGCGGAAGCCCGAATTGTTGGCGCCGACGTTGCCGAAGCCCGATGCGCCGCCGGTGCCGGAGTTGAAGAAGCCTGACGACGGGTTGGTTGTCGAGTTCCCGAATCCCGGCGCCGCCGGTATGTCGATGATCTGGATCGTCCCGCCCTGCAAGGCGCCGACGATGGTGGCGTCTATGGACGTAGTTGGCCCACCGATGTCGATTGTCACGGTGGGAGCGGTGAGCGTGGATGACGAGATGTTGACCGGGCCTAAATAGAAGGCGCCGTCCAGGAAATATGTTTTCGGGTACGTATAGCCCGGAATTGTGTAGACCTGCCCGCCGACAACCAAGACTTGGTCTATGGGATTAACGGACTCGATGTCGATCGGGACGGTGGGAATATCGATCGCGACATCGACGCTGATCTGGCCTTGGTTGTCGCCGGTTACGAAAAAGCCGTTGCTGTAGTTGCCCGTGTTGAAAGCGCCGGTGTCAACGTTGCCGGGGTTGAAATGGCCGGTGTTGAAATTGCCCGGGTTGAACCCACCCGTGTTGTGTTCGCCCGCGTTGTAGCTGCCGGTGTTGGTGGCACCCGCGTTGAGGAAGCCAGTGTTGTAACTGCCGGCATTGCCGAGGCCGGTATTGGCGGTACCCGCGTTCCACGGGCCGGTGTTGTAGCTGCCCGTGCTGCCGATGCCGGTGTTGCCAATGCCCGCATTGCCGATGCCCCAGTTGCCGGTCCCCGAGTTTCCGATGCCGACGTTTCCGGTACCGGAGTTGAACAAGCCGATGTTGCCGCTGCCGGAGTTCAGCGCTCCGAACCCGACTTGGCCGTCGCCGGTGAGCCCGATGCCGACGTTGTTATTGCCGGCGTTGGCGAAGCCGATGTTGTTGTCGCCCGCGTTCCAGAAGCCTCGGTTGTGGTTGCCGACGTTGCCGCTGCCCAGGTTGTAGTCGCCAAAGTTGCCGAAGCCGAAATTATTGACGCCATGGCTTCCGAAGCCCAGATTGCCGTCGCCGATATTCCCGATGCCGATATTGGTGTTGCCGATGTTGCCGCTGCCCACGTTCGAGCTGCCGACGTTTCCTCTGCCGATGTTGGAATTGCCGACGTTTCCACTGCCGAAGTTAGAGTCGCCGATGTTCGCGTTGCCAACGTTTGCGCCGCCCTGGTTGGCGAACCCAAAGTTTATGGACGAGGGGCCGCCGAGAACACCCGACATGTTACTGCCGGTGTTTAGGGCACCTGAGATAAATGCCGGCGCCGCGGCGCTCAGCAAGCTGGTATTGAGCAAACCCGAGACGGTATTGCCCGAATTCGCGAGGCCCGATTCCAGCCCACCGGTGTTGTAGTAGCCCGACACCCCGACATTCGATGAGTTGAAGAATCCCGAATTATTGGCGCCGGAATTTGCGAGGCCCGACGCACTACCAGAACCGGTGTTGAAGAAGCCCGACGACGGGATGTCGGTCGAGTTTCCAAACCCCGGAGCCGCGAATATCAGGCTCTGATAATTTCCTCGCCATAACAGACCGTTGCTGTAGTTGCCCGAGATCAAAGCGCCGGTGTTGACGTTGCCGGTGTTTGCCACGCCGGTGTTGTAGTCGCCGCGGTTCAAAAAGCCGGTGTTGTAGCTGCCGGCGTTGAAGCTGCCGGTGTTGGTGCTGCCAGGGTTGTAGTTGCCCGTGTTGTAGCTGCCCGCGTTCGCGATGCCGGTGTTGGCGATCCCGGAGTTGAACAAGCCCGTGCTGGCCTCTCCGGAGTTGCCGAAGCCGGTGTTATAGCTGTTGCCGGAGTTGCCAATGCCCCAGTTCCCGGTGCCCGAGTTGCCGATGCCGACGTTTCCGGTGCCCGAGTTGAACAGGCCGACGTTGCCGGTGCCCGAATTCAGCCCGCCGAGGCCCCTCAGACCGGACCCCGTCAGCCCGACGCCGATATTGCCGTCGCCGGTGTTGCCGAAGCCGACATTGCCGTCGCCGGTGTTTCCGACGCCGATGTTGTTGCTGCCGGTGTTGCCCAAGCCGAAGTTGCGGACGGCCGCCGTCGCCGCCGCCATCGAGGGGTCGCTGTTGCCGAACCCGATGTTCCCGCTGCCGATGTTGCCGCTGCCGATGTTTCGGTTGCCAACGTTCCCGGAGCCGAGGTTGAAGTTGCCGATGTTTCCGTTACCGACGTTTCCGCTGCCCACGTTTGCGGCGCCCAGGTTCAAACCGGCCCTGCCGAGCAGATCGTATGGAGTCAACACCGAAGTGATCGCCGATGCCTCAGCGTGATAGTCGAACATGGCGGCCACATCCTGTGCCCACATCTGCTCATACTCAGCCTCAGCAGCGGCGATCGCCGGCGCATTTTGACCCAGCAGGTTCGAGGCCACCAGCCAAACAAACTGAGCACGGTTGGCCGCAATGACCCCGGGATGCACGGTTGCCGCCTGCGCTGCTTCGAACGCGGCTGCCGCTAACCGGGCCTGGGCGGCGGCCTGTTCGGCCTGCATTGCCGCGTCGCTCAACCACCTCGCATAGGGTTCGGCTGCACCCACCATCGCCGCCGAGGCCGGACCCTGCCACGACGAATTCGCCAGCCGCGACGTCAGTGATGTAAATGCGACAGCGGATGAACCCAGTTCGACGGCCAACCCCTGCCAAGCTGCCGCGGCCACCAGCATCGGCCCCGGCCCGGCGCCAGCAAACATCTGACCCGAGTTGTGCTCCGGCGGTATCCGCGTGAAATCCATCATGTCTCCCCAAGTCGAAGCAGATGGCCGGCGCCGCCGTGGCGGCCGGTGTGTTGGATCCCCGGGCAGTAGGCGTCGCACCCCGCGATTGCTTAGCTGCGCCAGGCAGGATCAAGCAATTCATAGTGAATTTCCGGGAGTCCGCAAGTAGCCCATTTGTGCAATCCCCACCGGGGCGGTGTTGGTAACCAAGCCGGGTCGGAATTACACGAATACGTGAAAACCGCACTGACAGAGTGACTTTCGACAACCAAGGCAAGCTCACTGCAACTCGTCCTCGCAGCCCCCGGCGGTGCCGTCCTCCCCCAATAGGGGGAGGAAATTTCATCCCATGAATCCCCCATTTGACCGAGGGCGCTACGGCCCCAATTGAAAGAAGTTTGTTGCTGGAGCACTGGCTCGGTGACGAGATGCACTCGAACAAAGGGGATCGAAGTGATGTCTTTTGTGCTGGCTAGCCCGGACGTCCTGGCGGCGGCCGCGTCTGATGTCGCGGGTATCGGTTCGGCGCTGCGTTCGGCAAATGCGGCGGCAGCGGCCCCGACCACGGCCATGTTGGCCGCGGGTGCCGATGAGGTCTCGGCAGCGGTTGCGTCGCTATTTTCCAGGCATGGCCAGGTCTATCAGAGCGTGAGCGCTCAGCTGACGGCGTTTCACGACCAGTTTGTCCAGGCCCTCAATTCGAGCTCGGATGCGTACGCGACGGCTGAGGCTACTAACGCATCGCCGCTACAACAAGTACTCAACGTGATCAATGCACCCACGGAAGCGCTGGTGGGGCGCCCGTTGGTCGGCAACGGCGCAGACGGGGCGCCGGGCTCCGGGGCAAACGGCGGGGCCGGCGGGATCTTGTTGGGCAACGGCGGGGCCGGGGGGTCGGGCGCCGCCCGGCCGAACGGCGGGGGCGGCGGGGGCGCCGGGGTTCTAAGGGAAGGGGGGGGGGGGGGGGGCGGGGGGGGTGGGGGGGCGCGGGGGGGCCGCGGGGGGGGGTGGGGTGGTGGTGGGGCC
>NZ_OCVX01000004.1:286225-289004 GCF_900232995.1 Mycobacterium simulans | reverse complement strand
GGGGGGAAGCGGGGGGGACGGTGGGTCGGGCGCTGCCGGCCAGAACGGCGGCGCCGGCGGTGACGCTGGCTTCATAGGCAAAGGCGGTAGCGGCGGCGTCGGTGGGGCTGGTGCGGCCGGAGGAACCGGCGGTCGTGGTGGGTTGTTGCTGGGATCCGGCGGGCACGGTGGAGCTGGCGGAACCGGTGGCGCCGGCGGTGCCGGTGGTGCTGCCCCGTTGATCGGATATGGCGGTGCCGGCGGGAGCGGCGGCAACGATCCCGGCGGTTACGGCGGCAACGGTGGTGCCGGCGGTCGTGGCGGGTTGCTGTTCGGTGACGGTGGCGTCGGCGGGCCTGGCGGGACCGGTGGTGTGGGCAGCGGTAGCGGCGGGGCTGGCGGTAACGCCGTATTGATTGGCTCCGGTGGCGACGGAGGTGCGGGAGGGACTGGTGGCGCCGGTGCTGCCGGCGCTGATGGTGGGGCTGGCGGGACCGGCGGCGCTGGCGGGAACGCCGGTGTGATCGGCTTCGGTGGTCACGGCGGCGCCGGTGGCGACGGCGGGGCCGGAGGGCTGGGCACCTCCGCCATCGCCGGCCAGCAGGGCGGTATGGGTGCATCCGGCGGCGCCGCGGGCGCGGGCGGGGCCGGCGGTCATGCGTGGATCGGCATCTCGGGCGACGGCGGCCACGGCGGTACCGGCGGAGTGGGTGGCAACGGCGGTGCGGGCGGCGCCGCCCTGGGCCTGGGTGACCAGGGCGGCCAGGGCGGCACCGGCGGCACCGGCGGGGCGGCCGGCGCGGGCGGCGCGGCCGGTGGGTTCGGCGGGACCGCGGGCAGCGCGGGCAGAGGTGGTGTCGGGGGCACCGGCGGGACGGGTGGCACCGGTGGCGCCGGCCAGGGCGGCGCTAGCGACGCGAGCGCACCCACCGCCGGACTTCAGGGCGGCCAAGGGGGTGCCGGGGGCCAAGGCGGTGCCGGTGGTGCGGGAATCGGTGGTGTCGGAGGTGGCGCCGGTGGACAGGGCGGCATCGGTGGCCAAGGTGGCCAGGGTGGCCAAGGCGGAACGAACACCGGCACCGCCGGGGCGGCCGGTTCCGGGACCGACGGTGGCGCGGCGGGCGCGATCGGAACGGGCGGGAAAGGCGGCACCGGCGGCAGCGGTGGCTACGGCAGCAGTGGCCAGTCCGGCATGTCCGGCGGCTCGCCGAGCGCCGGCGGCCAGGGCGGCGACGGCGGCGCTGGCGGCCAGGGTGGCACGGGTGGCGCGGGCATCGGTGGGGTCGGCGGCGGCCAAGGTGGGCAGGGCGGCGTCGGTGGCCAGGGCGGCCAGGGCGGCCAGGGTGGCGCCAATACCTTCGGCACCGGTAGCAGCGGTGCCGAAGGCGGTCGGGGCGGCACTGGAGGCGCCGCCGGGGCGGCTGGCTCCGGAATCGACGGCGGAGCGGACGGCGCCGCTGGCACCGGCGGCCGGGGCGGCGCGGGCGGCGACGGCGGGGCCGGCGCCACCGGGTCCACCGCCGCCACACCCCACGACACCGGGTCCACCGGCGGCAAGGGTGGAGCCGGCGGCCAAGGTGGCGCGGGTGGCGCCGGTAATGGCGGCACCAACGGCTCCGGCGGAGCCGGCGGCGCCGGCGGACGCGGTGGCCAAGGCGGCGCGGGATACGCGGACGACGGCACCAACAACGCCACCGCCGGCGGTACGGGCGGCACCGGCGGCACCGGTGGCACCGCGGGCGCGGTCGGTACTGGCGGCACCGGCGGTAGCGCGGGCTCCGGCGGCGCTGGCGGCGCCGGTGGTCAGGGCGGCCAAGGTGGCAGCAGCACAACTCTCCACGACACAGCGGGCCCAGGGGGTCAAGGCGGCGAGGGTGGTCAGGGCGGCCTGGGCGCCACCGGCCCTGCCTCGGGAACCGGCTCCACCGGCGGTCAAGGCGGCCAAGGAGGTCAAGGCGGCCAGGGTGGCAACGCCGCCAACGGCGCAAACAACGGCAGGGGCGGTCAGGGCGGCCAAGGTGGCGCCGGCGGCACCGGCGGCTTCGGCTACAACGACGACGGCGCCAACAACGCCGGCGCCGGCGGGACAGGCGGTGCCGGCGGCCAAGGCGGCGCCGGCGGCGCGCCGGGCACCGGCGGCTTCCCAGGCCAGAGCTTCGGCCAGGCCGGGCAGGGCGGTGCCGGCGGCAAGGGCGGCCAAGGCGGCGCCACCACCAGCGCCGGCCACGTCGCCGGCGACGGCGGAACAGGCGGCCAGGGCGGTCAGGGCGGCACCGGCGCCCACGGCGTGACGCCTTCCGGCGCGGTCGCAGACCCCGCCGGCACCGGCGGCCAAGGCGGCACCGGCGGCGAAGGTGGCGCCGGCGGCAGCGCCGTCTCCGACGCAACCAATGGCAGTGGTGGCCAGGGCGGTCAGGGCGGTCAAGGGGGTACTGGCGGCGCCGGCTACAACGACGACGGCTCCGACAACGCCGGCTCGGGTGGCAGCGGCGGGATCGGTGGCCAAGGCGGTGCTGGCGGTGCGGCCGGCACGGGAGGCAATGGTGGGAGCGCAGGGGCAGCCGGCGATGGCGGCACCGGCGGTACCGGTGGCGACGGCGGCTCCGGCAAGGCCGGCAAAGCCACCACCGTGCCTCGCGACGGCGGCCCGGGCGCCAACGGTGGCGCCCGGGCCGCCGGCGCGAGGGACGGGGGGGGCGTTGGCCCGTCTCCTATACACATCTCCGAGCCCACGGGACAGGGAGAAATATCGTATGCCGTCTGCTGGTTGGAAAAAAAAAAACGAGAGAGCACACAGACG
>NZ_OCVX01000004.1:196613-286125 GCF_900232995.1 Mycobacterium simulans | reverse complement strand
GCGCTGGCGGCCCCGGACCCGACGGCGGTGCGGCCGGGGCGATCGGCACCGGCGGCAAAGGCGGAGCCGGCGGCGACGGCGGCAACGGTGGCACCGGGCAAGCCGGCACCTCGGGAACTGCGCCTACCGCCGGCCGCCAGGGCGGTGGTGGCGGCGCCGGCGGCCGGGGCGGTGATGGTGGTGCGGGCATCGGCGGGGCCGGCGGTGGCGAAGGCGGCACGGGTGGCGCCGGTGGCAGGGGTGGTGACGGTGGCGAGGGCGGCAGATTTACCGGCACCAAAAACAGCGGCGAAGGTGCCGCAGGCGGCGTCGGTGGCGCAGGCGGCGCCGCCGGGGCCGGCGGGGTCGGCGGAGACGGCAACGGCGACGGCGGTACCGGTGGCCAAGGCGGCTCGGGGGGCAAAGGCGGGACAGGCGGTAACGGCAACGGGAGCGGCAGTGGCGGGATCGGCGGAGCCGGCGGGACGGCTGGTGCCGCCGGTATGGGCGGGGCCGGTGGCGGCAACACCGGCAACGGCGGCGACGGCGGAATCGGCGGAGCCGGCGGTGGTGGTGGCACCGGGGGCAAGGGGGGCGAGGCCAGCGGAGGTACCAACGGCGGTGCCGGTGGAAAAGGAGGCGCCGGGGCAGTCGGTGCCACCGGTGGGTCCGGCGGCACCTCGGTGTTGGGCACTGGTGGAACCGGTGGAACCGGTGGAACCGGCGGAAACGGCGGCACCGGCGGCGACGGCGACAACGGTTTCGGCAACGTCGGTACCAGCGGCGGCATCGGAAGCGCCGGCAGCGCTGGCCTCGGCGGTACCGGAGGCGCCGGCGGTGCCGGCGGCACCGCGGGCACCGGCGGCGCCGGGGGGCCCGCGTGATCCGACTAGTTCGGTGAGATTGCCGAAGCGACCTGCAGGGGTATGTAGGTCAGCAGCTGAGGAACGAGGCCGCCAAACTCCGTTTCGCCGAAGCTCACGGGGCTCTGGATGGGGATGGTGATAGGCCCAGCTGGAATGAGTATCGTCGCCGAAATCGGTTGCGGCTGAGCCAGAATCCCGTAGAAGGGTAAGTGGACCACGATCGGTGTATTGGCGCCGATGGTGGGGAGTGGCGGGGGGAGCACCACCGTCTCGGTCACCGGGATCGTTAGGTCGACGACGGTTTCACCGTTGAGGAAGCCGTCTGCCACATAGGCGGGCATGCCGAGGAGTGCGCCCACCGCGCCTACTCCGTCGCCGGCTTGCAGTGCCGTCCCGAACGCCGTCATGCCGGTGGCCAACCCGTCCAGGGTGGCGATCGGCGGACCGATCAGCGCAAAGCCCAATGAGGGCATGGCCACGCCGACCGCGTCGAACAGGTTCTGCACCATCTGGCGGGGGACGGAGCCCGGGGGCGACAGGTTGATCAGGTCCTGCTGCCGCTGTGCCGCAACATCCATCATGGGGAGTAGCTCGCCGGCCGGGCCGTGGATGATGACTTCCTGCCCGTTGCGCAGCTCGACTCCGTCGAGGAACAGACGTATCAACGCGCGCGGCACGCCGTGCACGGCGCCGTGGTAGTCGCCCGTCAGCGCCGATTGGCCGATCGTCCCCAGATCGGACTGAAAGCCCGGGAGATTGGCCTGAAGCTCTCGAGCCCCGTTCGCCAGTGACGTGTTGACAATGTGGTCGTAGGCGGCTTGTTTGGCGATATATGCCTGCGTCGCAGCGACCGGGTCGTAGGTCGCTGCGTACTGGACGGCGGCCTGCAACCTGGCCGGAAGGTTCTGGATGGTGTTTGCTATGTCCGTGGCGATTAGCTGCGCGTAACCCTGCTGGTTACTGATGACCTGCTGCAGCACCGGGAAGGGGTGGGCGGCCCAATTGCCGAGGATGGTTTGCAGATTGGCATTGGTATGGGCGAAGAGAGCTTGATATGGGCCAACGACAGGGGCTGGGGCGCCGGTCTGGTTGGGGCCGAATAGTCCCGGCAGGATTGAGCCGGGGTTGCCGCCAATAAGCGAGGAAATGACCGACCCGATCTGCTGACCGGCGCCATTGAAGATCCCCGAGGGCGCTCCGCCGGTGATCGGGCTTAGCCCGCTCGGACCCGTCGGGATCAAGCCGCCGAGAAGCTGGTCGGTGGCGGCCGCGGCGTTCGGAACGTTGGCGATCTCGGTGTTGAGATATGCCGTCGCGCCACCCTTCAACAACCTGACAAATTCGTCATGAAACGTCGCAGCCTGGGCGCTCAAAGCTTGAAACTGCTTGCCGTAGCTGCCGAACAGTTGGGAGAGAGCCACCGACACTTCATCGGCGGCCGCAGCCTCAACGCTAGTTGTAGGGCCCGCCGCCGCCGCAGTGGCTTCGGCCAGCGTCGAGCCCACACCCACTAAGTTTCCGGCCGCGCTGGTCAGTGCCTCCGGCGCGGTGATCACAAACGATATGGCGACGACCCCCTCGGCTCACCACTACCCACGAACGTGATCATGCTCCCAAAAGAGGCGCCGACACGGGCGCGAATCCAGCTATTGAGTCCTGCCATGGGCCGAACCCACCGCCTCACCCAGTGAGGCGAACCCGCCCTCATGCAACCGGTGGGCGATGCCGTCGTGAATGTTCTTGGCCCACAAGCCCCCGCCGTAAACGAAGCCGGTATAGCCCTGCAGCAATGAGGCTCCCGCGGTGATGCGCTCCCAGGCGTCGTCCGCGGTTTCGATACCGCCCACGCTGATCAGCACCAACCGATCACCGACCCGGTCATACAACCGGCGCAACACCTCGACCGCGCGTCGCGCCACCGGCGGGCCCGAGATACCACCGGCGCCCAGCTTGTCGACCCCGAGCGTGCTCAGTCCGGCACGCGACACCGTGGTGTTGGTTGCCACGATGCCAGCCAGACCCAGCTCGAGCGCCAGATCGGCGATGTCATCGATGTCGGAATCGGAGAGGTCCGGCGCGATCTTCACCAGCACCGGCGTCTTGCTAGCTGCGGTCTCGGCGAGGACGGCCTCAAGGATCGGCCGCAGCGACTCGACTGCCTGCAGATCTCGCAAGCCCGGCGTGTTGGGCGAGCTGACATTGACCACCAGATACGACGCCAGCGGTCCGACCAGCCGGGCGCTGGCGCGGTAATCGTCGACGGCCCCGGCGGCCGGGGTCGTCTTGGTCTTGCCGATGTTCACCCCGATCGGTATGTCGGGACTGTGCCGTGCGAGCCGGACGGCCAGTTCGCCGGCGCCGTGGTTGTTAAACCCCATCCGGTTCAGCAACGCGCGGTCGGCGGGCAGCCGAAACATCCGCGGAGCCGCGTTGCCGGGCTGCGGGTGGGCGGTGACAGTGCCGATTTCGGCGTAGCCGAAACCCAGTGCCCCCCAGGTGGATAGCCCGATGCCGTCCTTGTCGAATCCGGCCGCCAGCCCAAGCGGTCCCGGGAACCGCACCCCGAACACCGTGCTGGCCAGCACCGGATCCGTCGGGCCGAGCCGCCGCCGCAACAATCGGCGCACCCAAGCGATGGCGGTGACGTCGCGAAGGACGGCAAAAACCAATTTGTGAACACGCTCGGGCGGAATCAGAAACAGCAGTCGTCGCAGCAGCCCGTACCATCGGTGCTGGCCCAACGTCACAGCCCCGGTTGGTCAGGCAAGCGGTTATTGGAACGAGATTTCTTGCGGCGCAACAACACCCGCCTGCTGCCGTCGGTGTAGAGCCGCACCCGGGTCAGCTCCCAGCCGCGATACTCGGCCTCGATGGACAGTCGGGTGGACGCGCTGATCCTGGTCACTTCCGGCGGCAGGCGTAACGGCGCCCACTCGTATTCGTCGGACATGTCGGTGTCCCAACCCGCGGGCAACCGAGCCCGCCGCGGCGCGGGCCCGTTTTTCATGGGCGACCCGCCGCATGCTCGATGACCTGGACCCCAGCACCGGACCCCGACACCACGTACAAGGTGTCCGACGCTTCGTCAAAGGCCAGCGAGTTGGGTTGCTGCACAGTTGGGTAACGCACCTTTTCCACGGGTATTCCGGTGCTCAGATCGTAACCAATGACGATGTTCGACGCCGTTTGGGACACCCAGGCAAACTCCCGCGAGCCAGCCAAACCGTACGGGGCGCCCCGCACCGGGTAAGCCTGGCGCAGGATCAGCGGGTCGACCCCGTACACCAGCAGCTGGCCGCCACGCGTGTCGGCTACCAGGACCCGACCCAGGGGATCGGCGGTCAGCGTGGTTGCTCCCTCGCCGGCACGCAGGGCCTGCTCCGCATGACCGTCGGCGCCGATGGTCGTCACCGAAGTCTGGCCACGATCCAGCACCACTGTCGTATTTCCTTGTGCCACAAGGGCATCGACGCGTGCAAAGATCTTTATCCGGTTGGCTACCGAATCGGGCCTCGATTCGGAGGCGCCCAGCGTGTACACCGCGCCGTCGGCGCTGCCCAACATCAGCTTCCCGTCGGCGCGGCGCGCGATTGCGGTGTATTCGACGTTCGGGGTGCCGGCGACATTCACCTGTGTGACGTGTCCGGAGACCAGGTCGACTGTGAAATAGCCTCCGCGGGATGACAGATAGGCGATGCCGCGGCCGTCGCAGGTCAACGCCGTCGCAGGACCAGGTAGGACGATGGCACGCGGTGGAAGCTGTTCGTGACCGAACAGGCTGATGCTGGCCGGCCCCGCCGGGTTGGCCCCGGGGTCGAGCACCACCAACTGCCGACTACTGCCGTCGAAGAGCGCCGCCTGCGGGTGGCCGACCAGCGGCTGCACTGCGCCGGCCGGATTCTGCGACACGGGCGGTGACACGGCGGGCTGTGCAGGTTGCACAGTCGGAGGGGAATTATTTAGATAATTTGCCCTACACCCCACAACGAGCCCCGCCAAGGACAGCAAAAGCAATAATCCACAAACCTGCCGGTGAACTGCCTGTTTATTTGGCCTTAGCAACGCGTTAGCCCTCGAAAGTGGAACATCGGATCAAATTCTAAGGAACGTTGTGAACCCAATCTCGCCATGTTGCCCTCGCCAAGACGTACCGGCGAGGTATTCTCGCGGCATGACCGTCACCGCAGACCGGCATACTGCAGACAATGAGTTTGCTGTCGAGGACATGTCGACGGGGATTTTCGCCAGCGGGTACGGACAAGTCGGTGATGGACGCAGTTTTTCCTTCCACATTTCGCACGGATCACTCATTGTCGAAATTTACCGGCCGCGGCTGGCGGGGCCGGTTCCGCAGGCCGAAGATGTCGTCGCGAAGGCAGTGCGCAGCCTGGTCGACATCGACCTCACCGACGAGCGCAGCCTAGCCGCCGCGGTACGGGATTCAGTCGCGCGCGCCGAACCGGTATCTCGCTAGTTGTGATCGCAAGCCCGGCCGTGGCGATCGCAAGCGCGGGCGCAGCGGGTCGCCACCATCTGGACTAGTCACACTGAGTGGCGGCCGTCCTCATTAGGTACGGTCGTCGTCGTGTCTGCGGTTTCGGCGATGTCCTGGTGGCAAGTCATCGATTTGGCCGTGCTGCAAGGTTTAACCGAGTTCCTGCCCGTGTCCTCATCGGGACACCTGGCGATCGTGTCGCGGGTTTTCTTCAACCGCGACGCCGGCGCCTCGTTCACCGCGGTCACCCAATTGGGCACTGAAGCCGCAGTACTGCTCTATTTCGCACGCGATATCGTGCGGATCCTCAAGGCATGGTTTAACGGCCTGGTCGTCACGTCCCATCGCGACGCCGACTATCGGCTCGGTTGGTACGTCATCATCGGGACTATCCCAATCTGCGTCTTGGGCCTGTTGTTCAAAGACGAGATCCGCTCGGGTGTGCGCAACCTATGGGTGGTGGCGACGGCGCTGGTGGTGTTTTCGGGGGTGATTGCCCTGGCCGAGCATCTGGGTCGGCAGATCCGGGACATCGAGCACCTGAACTGGCGAGATGCCGTGGTGGTGGGCGTCGCCCAGTGCCTAGCGTTGGTGCCTGGGGTCTCGCGATCGGGGGCGACGATCAGCGCCGGACTGTTCGTCGGACTCGAACGCGAGCTGGCTGCCCGATTCGGCTTCCTGCTGGCCATACCTGCGGTCTTCGCATCCGGGTTGTTCTCGCTGCCGGACGCGTTTCACCCGGTAACCGAGGGGATGAGCGCAACGGGTCCGCAGCTATTGGCGGCGACCCTGATCGCGTTTGTCATAGGCCTCGCCGCGGTGGCGTGGTTCCTGCGGTTTCTGGTCCGGCACAACATGTATTGGTTCGTGGGCTACCGACTAGCCGCCGGGACGGGTGTGTTGGTCCTGCTGGCGACCGGGACGGTGTGTGCGACGTGACCGTCCTCCTGCTACGCCATGGCCGATCCACCTCGAATACGGCCGGGATCCTGGCCGGTCGCTCCGAGGGCGTCGACCTCGACGACAAGGGGCGCGCGCAGGCGACCGGCCTGATCGATCGGATCGGCACCTTGCCGATCCGGGCGGTGGTGAGTTCGCCGCTGCTGCGGTGCCGTCGCACCGTCGAACCCCTGGCCGACGCGCTGTGTCTGGCGCCCGTCATCGAGGACCGGCTCGCCGAAGTCGACTACGGCGAGTGGACCGGTCGCAAAATGGGCGACTTGGTCAATGAGCCGTTGTGGAAGGTCGTGCAGGCACATCCGAGTGCGGCGGTGTTTCCCGGCGGGGAGGGCCTGGCGCAGGTGCAGACGCGTGCGGTGGCCGCCGTGCGCGACCACGACCGGCGGCTGGCCGATCAGCATAGTGGCGACGTGCTCTGGCTGGCGTGTACTCACGGCGACGTGATCAAGGCGCTGATTGCCGACGCGTACGGCATGCATCTGGACGGCTTTCAGCGAGTGACCGCCGACCCTGGCTCGATAAGCGTGATCCGCTACACCCAGCTGCGGCCGTTCGTCGTGCACGTCAACCACACCGGGCCGCGACTATCGGCTGGCTTGGCGGCCGCGCCGCCGCAGCAGGAAAAGGGACAGGAAAAGGCTCAGGTGCCGTCCAGCGACGCCGTCGTTGGAGGCTCGACCGACTAGCGGGGCCGAACGCGCTATCTGCGATCGATCGCACAGCGACGGCAACTGCCGGTATTTTGGAGGTGCAATGGCCCGCGCAATTCATGTATTCCGCACACCCGACCGCTTCGTGGCCGGGACCGTTGGCCAGCCTGGAAACCGCACGTTCTATATCCAAGCGGTGCACGACTCCCGGGTGGTGTCCGTGGTCTTGGAGAAGCAGCAAGTCGCGGTGCTCGCTGAACGCATCGGAGCGCTGCTGCTCGAGGTCCATCGCCGGTTCGGCACCCCGGTTCCGCCCGAGCCCACCGAGGTTGACGATCTCAACCCGCTGATCATGCCGGTGGATGCCGAATTCCGGGTCGGGACAATGGGACTGGGCTGGGATTCAGAAGCGCAGACGGTGGTGGTCGAACTGCTGGCGGTCACCGACGCGGAATTCGATGCCTCCGTGGTACTCGACGACACGGAGGAGGGGCCCGACGCGGTGCGGGTGTTTCTGACGCCGGAGTCGGCGCGCCAATTCGCTACCCGGTCCAACCGCGTCATCTCGGCTGGGCGTCCACCGTGTCCGCTGTGCGATGAACCGCTGGACCCTGAGGGACACATCTGCGCACGCGCCAACGGATACCGGCGCGAGGCGCTGCTCGGGTCCAACGATGATCCCGAGGAATGACCACCGTGAGGCGTTGCGCGACGGCGCGGTGACGGTTCTCGGACGCATTCGCTCGGCGAGCAACTCCACCTTTCTGTGCGAGTCGACGTTGGGTGACACCAGCGTGCACTGCGTATACAAGCCGGTCTCCGGTGAGCAGCCGTTGTGGGATTTTCCCGACGGGACATTGGCCGGCCGTGAACTCAGCGCCTACCTGGTGTCGACGCAGTTGGGTTGGAATATTGTGCCCTACACCGTCATTCGCGACGGACCCGCGGGGTCGGGGATGCTACAGCTGTGGGTGCAGCAGCCCGGTGACGCTATCGATTCCGATCCCCGGCCCGGGCCCGACCTGGTGGACCTGTTTCCCGTCGGCAAGCCGCAGCCGGGCTATCTGCCGGTTCTGCGCGCCTATGACTACGCCGGCGACGAGGTGATCCTGATGCATGCCGACGACATTCGGCTGCGCCGGATGGCGGTGTTCGACGTGCTCGTCAACAACGCCGACCGCAAGGGCGGCCACGTCCTGCATGGTCTCGACGGGCATGTCTACGGCGTAGACCA
Organism: Mycobacterium simulans; assembly: GCF_900232995.1. GTDB lineage: Bacteria > Actinomycetota > Actinomycetes > Mycobacteriales > Mycobacteriaceae > Mycobacterium > Mycobacterium simulans. The sequence continues at coordinate 277,941 of NZ_OCVX01000004.1, read as the reverse complement.
CGGCGTGTGTCTGCATGTCCAGGACAAACTGCGCACAGTGCTGTGGGGTTGGGCGGGTAAGCCGATCGACGACGAAACCCTTGAGGCGGTTGCCGGGCTGGCCGACGCGCTTTGTGGCCCGCTCGCCGAAGAGCTCGCCGGGCAGATCACCAGTGCTGAAATCGCCGCGCTGCGCCAGCGCGCGCATGCGCTGCTGGACAATCCAGTGATGCCCGGACCGAACCGACACCGTCCGATACCCTGGCCGGCCTTCTAAGCCGAGCTCTGCCGTCCGCGATACTGAAGCGGTGACTGACGCCGCGCTGGCCGCCGACCTCGCTGCCGACGCAGGAAAGCTGCTGCTGCAAGTGCGCGATGAGGTCGGGTTCGGGCAGCCATGGGCGCTCGGCGATGCGGGTGATTTCCACGCAAACGAGCTGATCCTGCGACGGCTCCGGGCCGAGCGGCCCAACGATGCGGTGCTAAGTGAGGAAGCCCACGACGATCTGGCTCGGCTGCAGTCCGACCGGGTGTGGATCATCGACCCGCTGGACGGCACTCGGGAGTTCTCCACGCCCGGACGCGACGACTGGGCAGTACATATTGCGCTCTGGCAGCGTCCCACCGACGGGCGGCCGGAGATTACTGACGCCGCGGTGGCGTTGCCGGCCCGCGGAAACATGATTTACCGCAGTGACACCGTGACCGCCAACGCCGCCCGGGTCGGTGTTCCCGGCACGCTGCGGATTGCCGTCAGCGCCACCCGGCCACCTGCGGTGCTGCACCGCATTCGGCAGAAGCTAGCCATCCAACCGGTCGCCATCGGTTCAGCCGGTGCCAAAGCCATGGCCTTGATCGATGGTCATGTTGACGCCTACCTGCACGCCGGCGGTCAATGGGAATGGGACTCGGCGGCGCCGGCGGGTGTGGTGCTTGCCGCGGGCATGCATGCGTCGCGTCTGGACGGCTCGCCGCTGCGCTACAACCAGTATGACCCCTACCTGCCCGACTTCGTGATGTGTCGTGCCGAGCTAGCTCCGATCCTGCTCGACGCTATCCGGCGGGCCTGGAGCTAGATGTTGCGTCCAGACCGTCCAGACTGCGCTCACCGCTGCCGATTGGGCCTTGGACAGGCGCTTAGCGCAGGCTCGGCGCCATTAAAGTCGACGGCATGAAGTCGTGGCCCCCCGTACCGGTCCCCGCGCTACCGGGACGCGGTCCTGAGCTACGGCTGTACGACACCGCCGATCGGCAGGTGCGCCCGGTGACTCCCGGTAGCAAAGCCACCATGTACGTCTGCGGCATTACCCCCTACGACGCCACCCATCTGGGCCACGCCGCCACCTACCTGGCGTTCGATCTGATACATCGGATATGGCTGGACCTCGGTCACGACGTGCTCTACGTGCAGAACGTCACCGATGTCGACGATCCGTTGTTCGAGCGCGCCGATCGCGACGGCGTCGACTGGCGCGACCTCGCCGAGCGCGAGGTCGAGCTCTTTCGCGACGACATGCACGCGCTGCGGGTATTGCCGCCCCACGAGTACATCGCAGCCACCGACGCGGTTGCCGAAATGGTCGAGCTGATCGAGAAGATGCTCGCCTCCGGGGCGGCCTACGTGATCGATCCGGAAATAGGGGGGCACCAGGACATCTACTACCGGGCTGACGCAACGCTGCAGTTCGGCTACGAGTCGGGCTATGACCGCGACACCATGCTGCGGCTGTTCGAGCAGCGCGGTGGGGACCCGCGTCGGCCCGGCAAAACCGACGAGTTGGACGCTCTGCTATGGCGCTCAGCGCGGCCCGGGGAGCCCACCTGGCCGTCGCCGTTCGGGCCTGGCCGGCCGGGCTGGCACGTCGAATGCGCCGCGATCGCGCTCAGCCGTATCGGCAGCGGCCTGGACATCCAGGGTGGCGGCAGCGACCTGATCTTTCCGCATCACGAGTTCACCGCTGCGCATGCCGAATGTGTCAGCGGCGAAAGGAGATTCGCGCGCCACTACGTGCACGCCGGGATGATCGGCTGGGCCGGGCACAAGATGTCCAAGAGCCGCGGCAATCTGGTGTTGGTATCAGGCCTGCGCGCTCAGGGGGTTGAACCTGCGGCGGTCCGGCTTGGTCTGCTTGCCGGGCACTACCGTATGGATCGCCTTTGGAGCCAGGAGGTCCTCGACGAGGCGACCGCCAGGCTGCAACGCTGGCGTACCGCGACCGCACTGCCCGCGGGCCCGGACGCCGCCGACGCTATTGCCCGGGTTCGCCGCTACCTCGCCGATGATCTCGACACGCCCAAAGCGATTGCCGCACTGGATGGTTGGACCACCGATGCGCTCGAGTACGGCGGCCACGACGCCCAGGCGCCAAAGTTGCTGGCAACCGCAATCGATGCCTTGCTCGGGGTGGTCCTGTAAGCGCACGGTGGTACGTTTTCGGCCATGACATCGCTGCAAGACAAGGTCGTCTTCATCACGGGTGCTGCCAGGGGAATCGGGGCTGAGGTCGCGCGCCGACTGCACAATAAAGGCGCCAAACTCGTGCTGATCGATCTCGGCAGGGCAGAGCTGGCCACGATTAACGCCGAACTCGATGGCGATGACCGCCTGCTGACCGTGGTTGCCGACGTACGCGACTTGCCTGCCATGCAGTCCGCGGCCGATCAAGCCGTCGAAAAGTTCGGCGGCATCGATGTTGTCGTGGCCAATGCCGGAATCGCCAGCTACGGCTCCGTGCTGCAGGTCGAGCCCGAGGCATTCAAGCGCGTGTTGGATGTCAACGTGCTTGGTGTCTTTCACACCGTGCGGGCCACCCTACCGGCGGTGATCGAGCGTCGTGGCTATGTCCTCGTCGTCTCGTCGTTGGCGGCATACACGGCGTGTCCCGGCCTGGCGCCGTACAACGCAACCAAGGCCGCAGTCGAAATCTTCGCCAACGCCCTGCGATTGGAGGTCGCCCACCGCGGTGTCAGCGTCGGCTCGGCCCACATGTCCTGGATCGACACCGCCCTGGTTCGCGACACCAGGGCTGACTTGCCGGCGTTCAGCGAACTCCTGACCCGACTGCCCTGGCCGTTGAACAAGACCACGTCGGTGAACAAGTGCGCGGTGGCTTTCGTCAAGGGCATCGAGGGCCGCAAGTCGCGCGTGTACTGCCCGAGTTGGGTGGGCGGGGCCCGTTGGGTAAAGCCGGTGCTGTCACTCCGGATCGGTGAACTGCCCGTCCGCAAAGCCGCCGCCGAGCTAGTGCCCCGCCTGGACGCCGAGGTCGCCGCGCTCGGCCGTTCCGCCAGCGCCTACAACGAGACCTTGGAGAGCTAATAGCCCGTGAAAGTGGCTATTTGCGGAGCCGGAATCGCCGGTCTTGCCGTGGCGGAACGAATGTCGGCGCTCGGCGCGGAGGTGGTGGTCCTGGACCGCTCATCCACTCCCAGGGCGCACGGCCACATGATCGATTTTTTCGGTTCCGGATACGAGGCTGCCGAGGCGATCGGGGTCCTGCCTGCAATTCAGGAGGTCGCATACCGCATCGACGCAGCCAGCCTTGTCGACGAGCACGGTCGCCGACGAGTCGGTCTGCCCTACGGGGAGATGGCGAAGGCACTGGACGGGCGGCTGTGCAGCGTCATGCGACCCGACCTGGAAAAGGTGTTGCGGGACAACCTTCCCCGGAATGTGGACCTGCGCATTGGTAGATCGCTGTCCAAGGTGTCGCACCGAGATGATGGGGTGACGGTGACGCTGGACGACGGAGCGGAGCTTGATGCCGATCTCTTGGTCGGCGCCGACGGCATTCACTCGACCGTGCGGGAGTTGGTATTCGGTGCCGAGTCGCAGTATCTGCGCTACCTCGGGTTCCATTGCGCCGCCTTTGTGTTCGACGCACCCGACGTCGGTGAGACTACGCGGGATCGGTTCGTCCTCACCGACACTGCCGACCGCCAGATGGGCTTCTATATGTTGCAAGACAACAGGATTGCGGTGTTCGCCGTGCATCGCACGTCCGATCCGAAGCTGCCACACGACACCCGCGCCGCCATCCGGGATAAATATGCGGGCATGGGATGGTTGGTGCCCGAGGCGTTGCGGCGATGCCCCAGATCGGAGGAGATCTACTACGACCAGGTCGCGCAGATCGAGATGCCGCGCTGGAGCAAGAACCGGGTGATACTGATTGGCGACGCCTGCTCGGCGGTGTCGCTGTTCGCTGGGCAGGGCGCTTCACTGGCGGTTGCTGGCGCTTATGTGCTCGCCGAACAGCTACGCAGAACGTCGTCAGTGGACCGTGCGTTGGACTTCTACGAGCGGCTTTGGCGTCCGGTGGTCGAGGAGAAACAGAGGGGCGGTCGCGATTCCGCCGGCTGGTTCTTGCCGGCATCGTCGTCGCAGCTCCGGCTCCGACGTGCCGCGCTGCGGTTGGCGTGGCTTCCCATAGTCAGCCGGCGCATCAGTGCCCGGTTGGTCGGCGAACCCACCGCCGTGATCGCGACGCTGCGTCCGGGTGGCGAGGATTCCGACAGCTCGCCAACGGCTGCCGAGGACTCGGTGCCTTGATGAGAAACGGTTCGGCTGCACAGCGCAAACGCCTTCGCCGCCTGGGTATTACACGATAGCCCGCTACGGCCCAAGGTGAACGCCAAAGTCGCCGCGTGTGGTCGTCGTACGGCGTACGATCTGCGTGTTGCCGCCTGGCTCGATAATTCACCGGGTGATGGCCGGGTGGCCGTGATTGAGCGGAGGCAACATGTCCTTTGTGATCGCGACACCGTCGGTGCTCGCCGTGGCGGCCTCAGATTTGACGGGAATCGGTTCGGCGATCACCGCGGCCAACTCGGCCGCGGCGGCCTCGACGACAGGCCTGGCGGCAGCCGCCGCAGATGAAGTATCGGCGACCATTGCGGCTCTGCTCGGTGGTCATGCACAGGCCTATCAGGCGATCAGCGCGCAGGCGGCGGCGTATCACGAACAGTTTGTGCAGGCATTGACCGCCGGCGGCGGACTATATGCGGCGACCGAGGCTGCCGCCGCCACGCCGATGCAAGAGGCGCTCAACCTGATAAACGCGCCCACCCAGCTGCTGTTGGGCCGCCCGTTGATCGGCGACGGCACCAACGGTGGGCCCGGGCGGGCCGGCGGGGCCGGCGGGCTGTTGTTCGGCAACGGCGGCAACGGCGGCGCGGGCGCGCCTGGCCAGGCGGGCGGCATCGGCGGCAGCGCCGGATTGTTCGGCAACGGCGGGGCCGGCGGCGCAGGTGGGGCCGGCGGGGCCGGCGGCAACGGCGGCACCGGCGGCTTGTTGTTCGGCAATGGCGGCCCAGGAGGGCAAGGCGGGTCTGCTGTGGCGGGCATCAATGGGGGCATCGCAGGGCACGGCGGTAACGGCGGCAGCGCCATCGTGTTCGGTAGCGGCGGAAGCGGTGGGCATGGCGGCATTGGCGTCACCGGGGCAGATGGGGTCAACCCGACCGTCAGCGCTAACGCGGCGGCGCCTGGCGTAGTGGGCGTTGGCGACGTCGAGGATGGAAATGCCACCGGTGGTCTAGGGGGAGCTGGTGCTACCGGACTAACCGGCGCCACCGGAGGCACCGGCGGGCAAGGCGGGTCCGCCGTCTCGCAAGTATCAGGCAATGCCACGAGCGGTGCTGGCGGTGAGGGTGGCCTTGGGGGTAACGGCGGCACGGGCGGGGAGGGTGGTGTCGCGACAGCCACTTCTGGCAGCGCTTTCGGTGGCGACGGTGGTAGGGGCGGTGACGCCGCGGCCGCCGGCGGTGCGGGGGGCACAGGCGGACGAGGCGGGGTCGCCCAGGCCCCCGGCAATGGCGCCGTGGCCGGTGATGGCGGTACTGGTGGCAACGGCAACTTCAGTGACGTGCACGGCGGCGTCGGTGGCGTCGGCGGTGCCGGTGGCGCCGGCGGTCACGGCGGGCTGCTGATCGGCAATGGTGGCGCCGGTGGCAATGGCGGCGTTGGTGGCGCCGGAGGTGCCGGCGCCCCCGGCGGCGTAGGCGGCGACGGCGGAATGGGTGGCAGCGGCGTGGCGGTCGGCGGTTTCGCCGTCGGTGGCGACGGTGGTACCGGAGGTAACGGCAACAGCGGTGCGTTCGGTGGCGTCGGCGGCATTGGGGGTCAGGGTGGCGCTGGCGGGGCCGGGGGGATGCCGGTCCTGTCTCTTTTACACATCCTCCGGGCCACGGGGAAGGGGGAAAAGTCGTTTGGCGGGCTCTGCTTGTAAAAAAAAGGCGCCGCCGCAGATAGCGTTCGAACTCCGCGGCTAGCGCGTCGCCGTCGATCTTGCCGAGAGCGTCGTTGACGTCAAGCTCCGCGTCGCCGTGTTGCTCGAGCGCCTGCACGTAATCAGCCAATTCCTCGTCTTCGGCGGTCATCTCGGTAATCTCGCGCTCCCATGCTTCGGCCTGCGCGGGCAGATCGCCCAGCGGCACCTCGATATCCAGCACGTCCTCGACTCTGTGCAGCAGCGCCACCGTCGCCTTCGGGTTCGGTGGCTGCGACACGTAGTGCGGTACCGCCGCCCAGAACGTCACCGCCGGGATGCCGGCCGCCACACAGGCGTATTGAAACACTCCGGCGATCCCGGTCGGGCCCTCGTAGCGGGTTTCCTCCAAGCCGAACAGCCGTGCCGACTCGGATGAGTAAGCCGCCCCGGTGACCGGCACCGGCCGCGTATGGGGGGTATCGGCCAGCAGTGCCCCCAGGATCACGACGGTGTCGACATTGAGTTTGTCGATGATGGCCAGTAGTTCATCGCAAAAGGTGCGCCAACGCATGTTCGGCTCCACCCCATACATCAGCACGACGTCGCGGTCGCTACCGGGCGGTCGGCAGTGTGAGATCCGCATCGCCGGCCACGCCAGCTCCCGAGTAACCCCATCGACTTGCCGGATGACCGGACGATTCACCTGGTAGTCGTAGTAAGCCTCGTCGTCGATCGCGACGATCGGGGCCGCATTCCATGAGGCAGCCAAGTGCGCCACCGCATCGCTGGCCGCGTCGCCGGCATCGTTCCAGCCCTCGAATGCCGCGACGACGACGGTGTTGTGCAGCTCCGGCAGCGTTTCGCTACCCTCCAGCCCACCGTCTAGCCCACCCTCTGGCCCCCCATCTGGCAGAGTCACCTAGCCAGCCTACGACCTTGCGGGCCGGCGACGATGCGGACACTGTCCTGTGGCAGATGCGGCCCCTGTGACTGCACGATCGCTGTTAGAGCGCTGTCAACGACTGAGGAAATTCCATAGGCCGACTATTCTTGCCATGTGACCGTGTCCTTTTGCCCGCCGTTTTCTAAAGCCAACGAACACTCCGACGACACCGATGTGCTCGACGTTTTGGCGCGGCGTCCGGCGGTGGGCTTACGTTTTTGTGGTGCTATGGGGGCGCAGCTACAAGTCGCCGATCTGAGCCTCGATGATGTCGCCAACCGGCGCCGACGCGGCCGAGACGAAATACGTTCGGCCGCAATCGGGTTAACCCCAACAACTACGACATTGCCGCCAAGATCCGCGAGCTGGCGCTCAAAAGGCACCGCGATCGCACAGCGGGTCAGGTCGAGCTGGGCGTCCAGACGTCGGGTGACGACGTAGACTTTTCTGGTCGAGAGGCGTTGCAACGGTTATTGGGGGGACCCGGTCCCTGCCGGTATCCGCCACGCTCGGCAGATTCAAGGACGCCTTCCGCTACGGAAGGATTGCATGTGAACGTGCCCGAGCCCAATATCGCTGAGCCGAAATTCAGCCCCGAGCCGAACATCCGACCCGACTGCACCGACGAACTGACGGCAGCTCTCGGACAGCGGATCATGGTGATCGACGGCGCGATGGGCACGGCGATCCAGCGGGACCGGCCGGACGAGGCCGGCTACCGCGGCGACCGGTTCACGGAGTGGCCGACCGCTCTGCAGGGCAACAACGACCTGCTCACCCTGACGCAGCCGCACATCATCGAGGGGATCCACCGCGAGTATCTCGAGGCGGGCGCCGACATCCTGGAGACCAACACGTTCAACGCGAACGCGATCTCGCTCTCCGACTACGAGATGGCCGACCTGACCTACGAGCTGAACTACGCCGGCGCCGCCCTGGCCCGCAGGGCAGCCGACGAGTTCAGCACCCCGGAGAAGCCCCGTTACGTCGCCGGCGCCATCGGACCGACGACTCGCACCGCGTCGATCTCGCCGGACGTCAACGACCCCGGCGCCCGCAACGTCTCCTACGACCAGCTGGTCGCCGCCTACCTCGAGGCTGCCAACGGCCTGGTCGACGGCGGTGCCGACCTGCTGATCATCGAGACGATCTTCGACTCGCTGAACGCCAAGGCGGCGGTGTTCGCGGTCGAGACGCTGTTCGAGGACCGCGGACGCCGGTGGCCGGTGATCATCTCGGGCACCATCACCGACGCTTCCGGGCGAACGTTGTCCGGTCAGGTCACCGAAGCGTTCTGGAACTCGATCAGGCACGCCAAGCCGATTGCGGTCGGCCTGAACTGCGCCCTGGGCGCGCCGGAGATGAGGCCCTACATCGCCGAGATGGCGCGGATCGCGGACACCTTCGTCTCCTGCTACCCGAACGCCGGCCTGCCCAACGCCTTCGGCGAGTACGACGAGACCCCGGAGCGCCAGGCCGGCTACATCGCCGACTTCGCCGACGCCGGCCTGGTCAACCTGGTCGGTGGCTGCTGCGGAACGGCGCCGCCGCACATCGCGGAGATCGCCAAGGTCGTCGAGGGGAAAGCGCCGCGCAAGCTGCCCGAGATCCCGGTGGCCACCCGGCTCTCGGGTCTGGAGCCGCTCAACATCACCGACGACTCCCTGTTCGTGAACATCGGTGAGCGCACCAACATCACCGGCTCCGCCCGGTTCCGCAACCTGATCAAGGCCGAGGACTACGACACCGCGCTGTCGGTCGCCCTGCAGCAGGTCGAGGTCGGTGCGCAGGTCATCGACATCAACATGGACGAGGGCATGATCGACGGCGTCGCCGCGATGGACCGGTTCACCAAGCTGATCGCGGCCGAGCCGGACATCAGCCGGGTTCCGGTGATGATCGACTCCTCCAAGTGGGAGGTCATCGAGGCAGGCCTGAAGAACGTGCAGGGCAAGCCGATCGTCAACTCGATCTCCATGAAGGAGGGCGAGGAGAAGTTCATCCGCGAGGCGCGGTTGTGCCGCAAGTACGGCGCCGCCGTCGTCGTGATGGCGTTCGACGAGCAGGGTCAGGCCGACAACCTGGAGCGCCGCAAACAGATCTGCGGGCGCGCCTACCGGATCCTGACCGAAGAGGTCGGCTTCCCGCCCGAGGACATCATCTTCGACCCGAACTGCTTTGCGCTGGCGACCGGTATCGAGGAGCACGCCACCTACGGGATCGACTTCATCGAGGCCTGCGCCTGGATCAAGGAGAACCTGCCCGGGGTGCACATCTCCGGCGGCATCTCCAACGTGTCGTTCTCGTTCCGGGGCAACAACCCCGTCCGCGAGGCGATCCACGCGGTCTTCCTGTACCACGCCATCAAGGCCGGCCTGGACATGGGCATCGTTACCGCCGGTGCGCTGGTGCCCTACGACTCGATCGACGCCGAGCTGCGGGACCGGATCGAGGACGTCGTCCTGAACCGCCGCGAGGATGCAGCCGAACGGCTGCTCGAGATCGCCGAACGGTTCAACAAATCGGACAAAACCGAGGATCCGAAGGCGGCCGAGTGGCGCAACCAACCGGTGCGCGAGCGGATCACGCACGCCCTGGTCAAGGGGATCGACGCCCACGTCGACGCCGACACCGAGGAACTGCGGGCCGAGATCGCCGCCGCGGGTGGTCGCCCGATCGAGGTGATCGAGGGCCCGCTGATGGATGGCATGAATGTCGTCGGCGACCTGTTCGGCTCGGGAAAGATGTTCCTGCCCCAGGTCGTGAAGTCGGCCCGGGTGATGAAGAAGGCTGTCGCATACCTGCTGCCGTTCATCGAGGCGGAGAAGGCTGAGAACACGGCGTCCGGCACATCCAAGTCCAAGGACACCAACGGCACGATCGTGATGGCGACCGTGAAGGGCGACGTCCACGACATCGGCAAGAACATCGTCGGGGTCGTCCTGCAGTGCAACAACTTTGAAGTGATCGACCTCGGTGTGATGGTGCCCGCGGAGAAGATCCTGGCCGCGGCGCAGGAGCACGACGCCGACATCATCGGCCTGTCCGGCCTGATCACCCCGTCGCTGGACGAGATGGTCAACTTCGCCGTCGAGATGGAACGCGAGGGGCTGGAGATCCCGCTGCTGATCGGTGGTGCGACCACCTCCCGCGCGCACACGGCCGTGAAGGTGGCGCCACGCCGCAGCGGTCCGGTGGTCTGGGTCAAAGACGCGTCCCGCTCGGTGCCGGTCGCCGCCGCGCTGCTCGACGACAAGCAGCGTCCAGCCCTGTTGGAGGCCACCGAGAAGGACTACGCGTCGCTGCGCGAACGGCACGCCCAGAAGAACGAGCGGCCGATGCTGACGCTGGAGAAGGCTCGCGCGAACCGGACGCCGATCGACTGGGAGGGCTACACGCCGCCGGTGCCCGCCCAGGGCGTCGGCGTGCGCGAATTTCATGACTACGACCTCGCCGAGCTGCGCGAGTACATCGACTGGCAGCCATTCTTCAACGCCTGGGAGATGAAGGGCAGGTTCCCCGACATCCTCAACAACCCGGCCACGGGCGAGGCTGCCCGCAAGCTCTACGACGACGCCCAGGAGATGCTCGACACCCTGATCAAGGAGAAGTGGCTCACTGCTAACGGGGTGATCGGGTTCTTCCCGGCGAACGCGGTCGGCTCGGGTATTGAAGACATCGAGGTCTACACCGACGAGACCCGTACCGAGGTGCTGACCACGTTGCACAACCTGCGCCAGCAGGGCGAGCACCGAGACGGCATTCCGAACCGGTCGCTGGGCGACTACATCGCCCCCCGAGAAACGGGGCACCGGGACTACATCGGCGCCTTCGCCGTCACCTCTGGGCTGGGCAGTCAGGAAAAGATCGCGGAGTTCAAGGCGGCCCTCGACGACTACAGCGCGATCCTGCTGGAGTCGGTGGCCGACCGGCTGGCGGAGGCTTTCGCCGAACGGATGCACGAACGGGTCCGCAAGGAATTCTGGGGCTACCAGCCGGAGGAGCAGCTGGACAACGAGGCACTCATCGGTGAGAAGTACGTGGGCATTCGCCCGGCGCCCGGCTACCCGGCCTGCCCCGAGCACACCGAGAAGATGACGCTCTGGAAGTTGATGGACGTCCGGGAGCGCACCGGCATCGAGCTGACCGAATCGATGGCGATGTGGCCCGGCGCCGCGGTCAGCGGCTGGTACTTCTCGCACCCGCAGTCGCAGTACTTCGTGGTCGGCCGGATGGCCCAAGACCAGGTCGCCGATTACGCGAAGCGCAAGGGCTGGACGCTGGCCGAAGCCGAGCGCTGGCTCGCCCCCAACCTCGGGTACAACCCGGAGGACTGAGCCTTACGTTGGTCGAGTTCGCGCTGGCCTCTGAGACGGTTTCGTGGCGACATCGTGCTTGACGATCGAGGACTCCAACACCGGCCCGTGTTCGTCGACGGTCGCGAGCGCACGGTGTCGTCGAACTTGAAGCAGTGCTCCTTGAGCTGCACCACCCGCACATCGCGCCCTTCTGCGGTTGTCAGATCCCTGCCAGTCCGGGCAGCGCCGACGGTCGACCGACGCGTTCGTCGTACACCACCCCGAGGCAATGCTTCAACGTCTAGCCGCTCCAGGTGTTCGGCAGCATCGGCTCTGCCGGGGCATCGTCAAATTTGCCACGGCTGAGGCGAGTGAAGCCTTTCGCTTGTGCCGCCGTCGATTTCGGAATTGTGTCGGAGAACCCGAGCGGCCCCGAGCCACGGTCACCGGCGGAGATCGGCTCGGCGGTCGGCGCGGCCGGGATCGTCATGGGGGTATCGACTTCGAGGAATTCATAACGGTGCTGCCGCAGCCGCCCGCGCCCTCTCGCGACTTTCTTCGCACTCGCCAGGGCGGCCTCGGCCGGGACTTTCGCTGCGGGTGCGGCGGCATCCGCGGCGGCAGCGACGAGTGATTTCGTTCGGGCACTGGGAGTGAACCCCTCGCCGTCGGGACCGCCGACTGCGTAAAACCCTTGGGCTGCACTCCATCCGAGCGCCGAATGAGACGCCGGTGCCGGCGACGTGGTCGGCGCCGGAGCGGGTGCTGCTGCGGCAGCGGAGCTGACGCCCGCCAGCGTGGCGCCGGTCGCCGCCGGCCACAGATGCTGGCCGGACCCATCGGAGTGCACACCAGCGACCACCGGCACCGCTTCTTGCGGTAACGCATCGAACCCGGCAATTCCGGCCAGGCCGATGAGCCCGGCCGGCAATCCAAAAGGACTCAGCGCTGGGGTGAACGGCCCGAAGTAAATCATCGGGTCCAGGAACAGGTAGGCCATGAATTTGAACACCGGGCCGGACACGAAGGAGATGAACCAGTCCAACGCCTGAACGACGAACTGGCCAAGCGGCCCCGACAGGGTCTCGGCGGCGAGGTTGCGAAGGAACGTCAGGAAATCCTGGAGGGCCTGAAGAATGATCTTCACCGGGTCGGGAAAGCTGCTGGCTGCCGGGGCGGCCTCGGCGGTGACAATCGCCGGCGCCCGCGACGTCGTGGGGGTCGCCGCCACGCTGTCCTGGGCGACGGCTTGATAGACGCTCATTGTGATGGCGGCCTGGATCCACATCCGCAGGTAGTCGGCCTCATTGAGAGCGATGGGGATGGCGTTGATACCGAAAAAGTTGGTGGCCACTAGAGCGCCATGCACGGCGTGGTTAGTCGCGAGTTCCGCGAGCGTCGGCATGCTCGCCAAGGCGGACGCATAACCCGCGGCGGCCGTCTCGTGTGCAGCGGCTGCTGCCATGGCCACCGCGGCGGCCTGGTTCAACCAGTAGAGGAACGGCTGATGGGCCGCCACGAACTGGTCGGCGGTCGAGCCCTCCCACGCGCTGGCCTGAACCGCAGCGAGAACGCTTGCGAGTTCCGTTGCAATGTCGGTGTATTGGACGGCGAGGGCGTGCCAAGCCTCCGCCGCGGCCAGCAGCGGACCGGGGCCGGCGCCGGTGGACAACAGCGTTGAATGCACCTCCGGCGGAAGCGCGAACCACATCGGCATGGCTACCATCGGCTGCTCCCTTGGACATGAGGAAAATAACGAGGGTAGGCTAGCCTACATTAGGCTATCCTAAGTAAGCGTCCTTTCGGTGTGGGCCCGGCTAAACCGCCGTGACTTTGCTCGCCGGCACATGGAACAATCGCTGGCCGTGAAGACCTTCGAGGATCTGTTCGTCGAACTCGGCGACCGCGCCCGCACGCGGCCGGCCGGCAGCGCGACGGTCGCAGCCCTGGACGCCGGGATACATACGCTGGGCAAGAAGATCTTGGAGGAGGCCGGGGAGGTGTGGCTGGCCGCCGAACACGAGCCCAATGAAGCGCTGGCCGAGGAGATCAGCCAGTTGCTCTACTGGACTCAGGTATTGATGATTTCGCGTGGACTGTCCCTCGACGACGTGTACCGAAAGTTATGAGCATGTTGCGGGTGGCGGTACCCAACAAGGGTGCGCTCAGCGAACCGGCCACCGAGATCCTCGCGGAGGCCGGCTACCGGCGCCGAACCGATCCCAAGGACCTGACCGTCATTGATCCCGTCAACAATGTCGAGTTCTTCTTCTTGCGGCCCAAAGACATTGCCATCTATGTCGGTTCCGGCGAGCTCGACTTCGGGATCACTGGCCGGGATCTGGCGCTGGATTCTGGTTCGCCGGTGCGCGAACGATTGGCGCTGGGTTTCGGGTCGTCCAGCTTTCGTTACGCCGGCCCGGCCGGGCAGCGCTGGACGACGGCCGACCTCGCCGGAAAACGGATCGCCACCGCGTATCCAAACCTTGTCCGAAAAGACTTGGACAGCAAGGGAATTCCAGCAACCGTGATCAGACTCGATGGCGCCGTGGAGATTTCGGTACAACTCGGGGTGGCCGATGCCATCGCCGACGTGGTGGGCTCCGGTCGCACGCTGAGCATGCATGATCTGGTGGCCTTTGGTGAGCCACTGTGTGATTCGGAGGCGGTGCTGATCGAGCGTCTCGACGAAGACCACAACGACAACGCCATCGCGGCGCGCGATCAACTGGTCGCCCGGGTACAGGGCGTGGTGTTCGGCCAGCAGTATCTGATGCTCGACTACGACTGCCCGCGCTCGGTCCTGGACCAGGCCACGTCGATCACGCCGGGATTGGAGTCACCGACCATTGCGCCGTTGGCCGACCCGGACTGGGTCGCAATCCGCGCGCTGGTGCCGCGCCGTGGCGTCAACGGCGTCATGGACGAACTCGCTGCTATCGGGGCCAAAGCGATCCTGGCTTCCGACATCAGGTTCTGCCGATTTTGAACATGTGGCGAGGCGGTCGCTGTGTTAGCGTCCCGCTAGGGCCGTTCCCGTGGCTGTTCGTCTGTCCCAGGAGGGATCGCTGTGACGCAAGTCCTTGTCCTGCTACTGGCCCTCTTAATCGGTTTCGTTGCCGGACTGCGTTCGGTGACGGCTCCCGCGGTCGTTGCCTGGGCCGCTTTCCTGAACTGGCTCAACCTCAACCACACGTGGGCTTCCTGGATGGGCAACATCGTGACGGTAGTGATCCTCAGCATTCTTGCGGTCGCCGAACTGATCAACGACAAACTTCCCAAGACACCGCCGCGGACCGCGACACCGGTGTTTGCGGTCCGGATTATCTTGGGCGGCTTGGCCGGCGCGGTCGTCGGCACCGCGTGGGGCTACCGGTGGGGCGGACTGGGCGCCGGTGTGATCGGCGCCGTGCTCGGCACTCTCGGCGGCTATCAGGCTCGGCGCCGGTTGGTTGCCGCCCGTGGCGGGCATGACCTGCCCATCGCCCTGATGGAGGATTCGATCGCCGTCCTGGGTGGTTTCGCCATTGTTGCGGCAGCGGCCGTTCTGTGACAGCGGGCTTCCGTGAGGCACAAGCCTTCGACGCGATCATCGTCGGCGCGGGCCAGGCCGGGCCGCCGCTGGCGGGCCGTCTGACCGAGGCCGGGCAGCGGGTCGCGGTCGTGGAGCGCAAACTGATCGGCGGCACGTGCGTCAACACCGGATGCATCCCCACCAAGACGCTGGTGGCGAGCGCTCACGCCGCGCATCTTGCCCGTCGCGGCGCCGAATACGGTGTTGCGACGGGACCGATCAGCGTGGACATGGCGAAAGTCAAGGCCCGCAAAGACGACATCATGCTCAACGACCGCAAGGGTGTCGAAGCCTGGTTAGCGGGCATGCACGGCTGTACCGTCTTTCGCGGACACGCCCGCTTCGAGGATCCGCACACGCTGCGGGTCAACGACGATGTTCTACGAGCTGACCGGATTTTCCTCAACGTCGGCGGCCGCGCGGTGGTGCCGGACATTCCTGGGCTGTCCGACGTCGAATTCCTCACCAACGTGTCGATCCTCGAACTCGACACGGTGCCCGAGCATCTCGTCATTATTGGCGGCAGCTACATCGCGCTGGAGTTCGCGCAGATGTACCGGCGCTTCGGGGCCCCGGTAACTGTCGTGGAGCGGGGCCCGCGGCTGGCATCCCGAGAAGACGAGGATGTCTCGGCAACTATCAACGAGATCCTGGACGCCGAAGGGATCGACATCGTCCTCGACGCTAACGATGTGCGGGTCACTAAGCGCGATAACGGTTTTGAGTTGACACCCAGGGCCGGAGCCAGCCCTGTTCAAGGAAGCCATCTGCTGGTGGCCGTCGGCCGACGACCCAACACCGACGATCTAGGTCTGGAGGCGGCGGGCGTGCAGACCGATGCCCGCGGGTACATCGTGGTCGACGACCAGCTGAAGACCAGCGTCGACCACATCTGGGCGATGGGCGATTGCAACGGCAAGGGTGCCTTCACCCACACCTCGTATAACGATTTCGAGATCGTTGCCGCCAATCTGCTCGATGATGAACCGCGTCGGGTCAGCGACCGCATCACCACCTATGCCCTCTATATCGACCCGCCCTTGGGTCGCGCGGGCATGACCGTGAGCCAGGTCCGCGCGTCGGGTCGCAAGGCGCTGGTAGGCAAGCGGCCGATGACCAGGGTCGGCCGAGCAGTGGAAAAGGGTGAGACGCAAGGCTTTATGAAGATCGTTGTCGACGCCGAGACCCACGAGATCTTGGGAGCGGCCATCCTTGGCGTCGGCGGGGACGAGACGGTTCACGCGATCCTAGATGTCATGTCAGCCAAGGCGCCGTACACCACGCTGTCGCGAACCATGCATATCCATCCCACGGTCAGCGAGCTCATTCCCACGATGCTGCAGGATATGTCGCCCCTCGACTAACCCGTCTCATCTGCGCTGGACCAGAAGCGTTTGCGCCGAGGTACCTACGAAACCGGTCTTATCGAAGACCTCGCACGTCGTCACCCCCACACCGTCCGGACCGATCGACGCGAGAGCGCGCAGCCCGAAATCGCGCCCTGTTGGCAGTCGGTGCAGGTGCACGACCGTGTCGGTGTTCATGAAGACGAACTCGCTCGGATCCAGAACTGCGCCCACGCCGTTGGCACAGTCCACCACGACGGCAAGTCGCTGTAGCGCCGATGTCGGCTCAGTGTCGACGATGTGGGCTAGTGGGCTGAACCAGGACACCGCGGCGGATTGTCCTTCGGTCTTCTGCGGGCGCCAATCGAGGGCGTCGAAATAGCCGCGAGCGTTTGCGAATGCGGCCGGACGGGGTTGAGCCGGTCCCTCCACGAGCGGGGGATAGCGGTCAGATGCTGTGTGGGCGGTGTCGGAAACCGCCAGCAGCCAAGCGGTTACCCGTGCCACCACACGATCGGCGACCATCTCGGCCATGATCATGCTGACGCGCGAACCCGAACGTTCCACCCAGGCCCGGGCCCGCACCGGGGCCACCGGAATGGCCCCGAGGATGTCCAGGCCGAGGCGGCCGATACGGTGACCGGAGCCCGCCGAAAGTTCCTCAATCAGCTTGGTCAGCAGCGCCAACGGGGGTGAGCCATGCTGAATTTCGGGACCCCAATTGCTGCGGGTGAAGTCGGTGGGGCTAAATGCCAGATAGTCGCCGTGACCGGGGAGGCTGCGGTAGAAGCAACCGTTCATGCCGCCGGTTCGGTCGGACACGAGTCCGTACCGTCCGGCCACCCCGGATAGGGCGGCGGCGTCCCGCCAAAGGCCGGGCAGTGCTTTTGGTGAGGGCACCAATCGCATAGTCGCGACTGGCTGGGCCGGAAATCGCCTGTCGCGCCGGCGGATTGGATCGCCCGCCAGATAGCCATCAACGTCTTCTCGAAACGCAGCAGCTCGTCACCGTCCGGTGAATAGTCCAACACCTGGCCATCGGCCAGATAGATCAGCCGCAGCCGGGTGGGTAACACTCCGCGGGAACGAAACAGCGCCACCGCGTAGAACTTCATTTGGAACATCGCCTTGAACTCGGCCAGCGCCCGCGCGGCCGGCGGCGCCTTGCCGGTCTTGTAGTCGACCACCCGTAGCTCACCGGTTGCGGCCACGTCGATCCGGTCGATAAAGCCGCGCAGCAGCGTGCCATCGGCTAGCTCGACCTCCACGCGCTGTTCGCAGCTTTGCGGGCTAAACCGCGTGGGGTCTTCGAGCCGGTAATAGCCGGCCAGCAATGCGCGGGCTTCGTCCAGCAATTGGACGCGCTGTCCGGGGTCGAGCTGGGCGGCCAGCTCGGGCTCCCCGGCGATCACTTGGTCCCAGGCGGGCTCCACGAGTGCGCTTGCCGCGTCCGGGCCACGCTGCACGGCGGGCAGCGCGTAGAGCTGCTCGAGCGCGACGTGCACCAGCGACCCCCGTAACTGTGCAACCGACGGCGCCTCAGGCAGCCGATCGATCGCACGGAACCGATACAGCAGCGGGCATTGTTTGAAGTCCGCCGCCCGCGACGGTGACAACGCCGGTCGCGACACGCGAACAGCCGGCTCTGGCGCCACCAGCTGGTCGGTCATGCCCGCAGCCTAGAGCGGGGCGCCGACAACCCCGAGCATCGACTACGGCGAGTCGGCTGGCACGCTATACGGCGTGTCAGCAACCGGCCCGTTCACCGTTGGTGAACGTGTCCAGCTCACCGACGCCAAGGGTCGGCACTACACGATGTCGCTTACCCCCGGTAGCGAGTTCCACACCCATCGCGGCTCGATCGCTCACGACGTGGTGATCGGGTTGGAGCAAGGCAGTGTGGTCAAATCCAGCAATGGCGCCCATTTCCTGGTGATGCGTCCGTTGCTGGTCGACTACGTGATGTCGATGCCTCGGGGACCACAGGTGATCTACCCCAAGGACGCCGCGCAGATCGTGCACGAGGGCGACATCTTTCCCGGCGCGCGGGTGCTCGAGGCGGGAGCCGGCTCGGGTGCGCTGACCTTGTCGCTGCTGCGGGCGGTCGGGCCGGAGGGACAGGTGATCTCCTACGAGCAGCGCGCCGATCATGCCGAACACGCTCGTCGCAACGTGACCAACTTTTACGCCGGACAACCCGACAACTGGCAGCTGATCATCAATGATGTCGCCGACTCCGAACTGCCCGACGGGTCGATTGATCGTGCGGTGCTGGACATGCTGGCGCCATGGGAGGTGCTAGACGCGGTGGGCAGGCTGGTGATCTCCGGCGGGGTGCTGGTGATCTACGTGGCCACCGTCACCCAACTGTCGAAGGTTGTGGAGGCACTGCGGGCTCAGCAGTGTTGGACCGAACCGCGATCGTGGGAGACGCTGCAGCGAGGCTGGAATGTTGTCGGTTTGGCCGTTCGGCCGCAGCACTCGATGCGCGGGCACACCGCGTTCCTGATTACGGCGCGTCGGCTGGCGCCCGGTGTAGTGGCTCCGGCGCCGCTGGGGCGCAAGCGCGAAGGACGAGACGGCTAAATTTCGTATCACCCGCCGTCCGGGCCAGCCGTACCTGCTTCGCCGGGGTTGCCGCTCAGCCGTCCGCCGACCCCGGCGACCCCACCGAACCCACCGAACCCACCTGCGCCAACGGTCAAGCTGGTTCCCCCGGCGCCGCCGTCACCCCCTGCACCACCGGCACCGATCAGTCGGGCATCGCCGCCGGCACCACCGGCCCCACCGTTGCCGCCTGCCATGCCGATGAACATGTCCCCGCCGATTCCACCGGCGCCACCTGCGCCGCCTGCACCGCCGTTGCCGTACAGCAGCCCGCCGTCGCCGCCGGCCCCACCGCCGCCGCCCGTACCGCCAGGTCCGCGAGTGATGTTGAAAGGGCCGTCCCCGCCGGCACCGCCGGCGCCGCCCTGGCCGCCGGTGCCGATCACCAGCCCGCCCCGTCTCTTATCCACATCTGACGCTGCGGCCCCGTGCAGGGGCGCACAGACCCGCCCCCCCCCCCCCCCCCCCCCCCCCGCCCCCGCCCCCCCCGGCCCCCCCCGCGGCCGCCCCCGCCCGCCCCCCCCCCCCCCCCCCCCCCGCCCCCGCCGTTGCCGTACAAGATCCCGCCGGCCCCGCCGGCCGCTCCGGTGCCAGGCGCGGCATTGGCGCCGTCGCCAATCAGCGGGCGGCCCAAGAGCAATTGGGTGGGCGCATTCAAAGCGTCGAGCAGCATCTGCTCGACGCTGGCTGCCTCAGCGGCCGCATACGCGCTCGCGCTCCCATTGAGGGCTTGTATAAAGCGGTCGTGAAATGCCGCCGCTTCAACGCTAAGCCTTTGATAGGCCTGGCCTTGCGCCGAAAACAGCGCCGCTACCGCAGCCGACACCTCATCAGCGCCGGCGCCCACCACCGCGGTGATCTGGGCCGTCGCTGCAGCGTTGGCCGTACCCAACGTGGAGCCGATGTGCTGCAACTGTGCGGTCGCCGCCTCTAACACCTCTGGGCTCACCAGCATCATTGACATTTCCCCACCTCCCACCGCCCGGGCATCCTGGCTCATTGCAGGGCCGACGCATTGGGTCAGACATAAAGCGTATCCCGATCCCAGCTGGACGTCCGGGCTTTGGGTGCCTGCATTCAGTGCGGATGACCTAGTCGTCGCTACGGTGCAATCCCCTTCGCACGGACAACAACTCGAACTCCGGATGTGCGGCTACCAGACGTTCGGCCGCGTCCAGGACATCGACGGCGTGGCCGCGATCGCTCGACACCACGGATACGCCGATGCCGGCCCGTCGGTAGAGGTCATTCGAACCGGTCTCGGCGGCCGAGACGCTGAACTTGCGTTGCAGCTCCGCAACCAGCGGGCGGATTACCGACCGCTTCTGTTTGAGCGAGCGCACGTCGCCCAACAGCACATCGAACTCGAGCCAGCCGATCCACATACGTTCCGCTCAGCCTGGAGTTGAAGTCGGGGCCGGCGCTTGGTTGGGGGCGGTCGACGGTGCAGGGCTGGGTGCGGGCGTCGAACCCCGTGAATTTCCCAGGGCCAGTAGCATTTCCGCGGTTTGCCGGGACAACTGCCAGCCCCCCTGGAAGGGCTTGAACTCCATCGGGAAGGTGAACTCACGGTTGTTGGGTTGGGCGGTGGTGACGACGACGGTGGCCACCACGTCGGATGGGTTCCGGTCCGACCAGGCGAGGTTGTTGGCCGCGAAGGTCATGGGCAGATACCCGCCGTCTCGCGCGGCGGTGGTGAACCGGTCCAAAGCGGCGGCCGTCTCGGAGGTTGAGCCTTCGACGAGGTTCAGCTTGTTGGGGCCCGGCACGGCCGGATCGGCGAGCCGCGACAGCACATCGGTCAGCGCTTCGGGTGCCGGCAGCGGGGCACTCGGCGGCGCCGCAACCGCACTTGAAGTCGCCGGTGGGACGGGGGGAGCAGCAGGCGACGTTTTCTTTGGCTCGTCATGCGCACACCCCGAGAATCCGAGCACCGCTACGACGGCGGCGGCGCTCAGGGGTATGCAGACATTTCGGCGCATCCAGAGGCAGTCTCGGCTATCGGCGGCTGACGAAAGAAACGAAAGTCACACCGGCGGCTGCGGCGCCGATCCCCGCGGCGGCTGCGACGCCTGTGGCTAGGGATTTCGCAGTCACAGTGATCCTTTCAAGGTCCTTTCAAGGTCCTTCCGAGGTTCTTTCGATCGGCCCGAGTCGAAGCAGAGGTTACCAGTGCGAAACAAGTTGTTACTTTTCAAGGCCATTCGAGGGCATGTGACTCCACACATCAATCGCCGATCGCCGGTAGCGTTGATGTATCCGCCACGCCATTCCTGGTGCGGGAAAGGAGCGCAACATGGGTGACTCAGAGCGTTCTGACGCCTTTAAGACCCCTCGCGATATTCCCCTGTCCAGCGAAGATGCCGCCGAGTTGGAACAGCTGCGGCGCGAAGCCACAGTTCTGCGCGAGCAACTTGAGCACGCGGTTGGACAGCAGAGCTCGACGCGCTCTGTTCGGGATGTGCATCAACTCGAAGCCCGTATCGACTCACTCGCGGCCCGCAATTCCAAATTAATGGAAACTCTTAAAGAAGCCCGTCAACAACTGCTCGCGCTCCGCGAGGAAGTTGACCGACTGGGGCAGCCGCCTAGCGGTTACGGGGTCTTGCTGTCCGCCCACGACGACGAAACGGTGGACGTGTTCACCTCGGGTCGCAAGATGCGCCTGACGTGCTCACCCAACATCGACGCCAGGTCCCTCAAGAAGGGCCAAACGGTCCGGCTCAATGAAGCCCTGACCGTGGTGGAGGCCGGCACATTCGAATCCGTGGGCGAGATATCGACGTTGCGTGAGGTTCTGGCCGATGGTCACCGTGCGCTGGTCGTCGGCCACGCCGATGAGGAACGCATCGTCTGGCTGGCCGAGCCGCTGGTCGCCGAGGACCTTCCGGACGGCCACGCGGACGCCCTCAATGACGACACCCGGCCCCGCAAGCTGCGCCCCGGCGACTCGTTGCTGGTGGACACCAAAGCCGGCTACGCCTTCGAGCGCATTCCCAAGGCCGAGGTCGAAGACCTGGTGCTCGAAGAGGTCCCGGATGTCAGCTACCAGGACATCGGCGGCCTGACACGCCAGATCGAGCAGATTCGCGACGCCGTCGAGTTGCCGTTCCTGCACAAAGAGCTCTACCGCGAGTACGCCTTGCGCCCGCCCAAGGGTGTGTTGCTCTACGGCCCACCCGGCTGTGGGAAGACGTTGATCGCAAAGGCGGTGGCCAACTCATTGGCCAAGAAGATGGCCGAGGTCCGCGGCGACGACGCCCGTGAGGCGAAGTCGTACTTCCTCAACATCAAAGGCCCCGAGCTGCTCAACAAGTTCGTCGGCGAGACCGAGCGTCACATCCGGCTGATCTTCCAGCGCGCGCGGGAAAAGGCGTCGGAAGGCACACCCGTGATCGTGTTCTTCGACGAGATGGACTCGATCTTCCGCACCCGCGGTACCGGTGTCTCCTCGGACGTCGAGACAACC
Organism: Mycobacterium simulans; assembly: GCF_900232995.1. Taxonomy (GTDB): domain Bacteria; phylum Actinomycetota; class Actinomycetes; order Mycobacteriales; family Mycobacteriaceae; genus Mycobacterium; species Mycobacterium simulans. The sequence continues at coordinate 255,513 of NZ_OCVX01000004.1, read as the reverse complement.
GTCGTCCCCCAGTTGCTCAGTGAGATCGACGGGGTGGAGGGGCTGGAGAACGTCATCGTGATCGGCGCCTCCAACCGTGAAGACATGATCGATCCCGCCATCCTGCGGCCGGGACGCCTCGACGTGAAGATCAAGATCGAGCGCCCGGATGCCGAGGCGGCAATGGACATCTACTCGAAGTACCTCACCGAGTCGCTGCCGGTGCATGCCGACGACCTCGCCGAGTTCGACGGCGACCGCACGGCGTGCATCAAGGCGATGATCGAAAAGGTCGTCGATCGGATGTACGCCGAGATCGACGACAACCGATTCCTCGAGGTCACCTACGCCAACGGTGACAAGGAAGTCATGTACTTCAAGGACTTCAACTCCGGGGCGATGATCCAGAACGTTGTCGACCGGGCAAAGAAGAACGCCATCAAGTCCGTATTGGAGACCGGCCAGCCGGGTCTGCGCATTCAGCACCTGCTCGACTCGATCGTCGACGAGTTCGCCGAGAACGAGGACCTGCCCAACACTACGAATCCCGATGACTGGGCGCGGATTTCGGGCAAGAAGGGTGAGCGGATCGTCTACATCCGGACCTTGGTCACCGGCAAGTCGTCGAGCGCCTCGCGGGCCATCGACACCGAGTCGAACCTCGGCCAGTACCTGTAAGCATTCGTCGATCAATCCGACTAACGTCGCACCGGTGCGGCTCCGTATTGATCCCGGCGACGATGACGCGTTCTACGACACCCGTGACGCGTTGCTCGACGAACTCGACCACTGGTTGGATGGCCCGGAGCGGGAACGGGCGGCACTGGCAACCGACATCGAGATCTTGCTGGATTGGCGGTATCACGATTCGAACGGTGCTCTTGACGAATTTGGTCCCAGTGACGTCACGGAGTTTTTGCTGGAGTGGTGTCCGCGCCGGTTCAAGGGCCATGCCGAGGGCGCCAGTTATCTGTGCAACGCAGTCGGAGTCTACGTGGACTTCATGGCAGCCACCGGACGTCTCGTCGGCGGTGTCGAACGCGCCAACCGGCTGAGGAGGCTGGCCGCCGATCTCGTCCCGACTGTGCGCGAAGAGTTGGGCAGCCCCACTCCGGGTGAAGACGACTCCGACCCGATGGAGGCATCGCAGCCGTGCGAATTGCCGTTCGTCTACGTCCCCGCGCGGGGGGCCGACGTGGAGGCCGCCGCCTGCGCGGCGCCGCTGCTGGCGAAGCTCGATGCCCTGCGCGACTATCTGGGTGCCGATGGCAAGCGGCTGACCGACAAGGGAAACCTCAAGTTGGCCGACGGTCGTGCGCTGCTTGAGCTGCTCGACACCGGCGACGAGATGGATCCCCAAATCGGCGACAAGACATGGCGCACCGCGTCCACGGCGAACCTGCCGTGGTTGAACCTGATCCTGGACATCGCCAAAGAGGCCGGCGCCGTCCAGGTGTACCAACGTCGTTTAACGCCGGTAAAAGCGTGGGCCGCCCGCCCGACCGTTGCCCGGGCTGAGGCCCTTTTCGCAGCGATCGTCGATGTGGGTCCGTTGGAGTCGCTCTACTCAGGCCGGATCTGGTTCCTCGACGAAATGCATCAGTTGCTCGACAACGGAATCGTGCATTGGCTGGCTCCGCTGCTCGCCGTAGGCGCCGAGCTGCCTTTCGAGTCCTTCCTCGAGTGGTCGCAATCGGTGGTAGCGCGTCAGATCGCCCCGCACATACCGGAATGGAAGGAAAATCTCGACGAATTCACCCAGCGCGACATCGGCCGAATCTTCGAAGTCCTCGAGGAGGCCGGGGTGGTGCGCTGGACCGACCGCGTCGAGCTGCCGCAAAGGTACGGCCGCAGCTATTGGACTGGCGGCACCGTCGCACTCACGGGTTTTGGCCGCCATGTTCTGCCGGACCACCTCGACGAGGCTGGATATGTGCTGCGACGCCTCGGCGATGTGTGCGACGGGGACGGCACCGCCTTGATTGAAGCGATGCTTTTGGTTGGCGACACGAGCCATGCGCCGCTCGTAGCAAACTGGCAGGCGGACCGTCCGGCCGTCGAGCGGGTGCAGATGCTTGCCGAGGCAATCGTCGCGGCTTCGAGCTCCGCCAGTCGAATGATGGGCTTTCTTGCGCTGCATGAGTTTGACATCGAAGTAGCCGAACCGTTGGTTCGTCAGCTGTTGGACACCCCGGTCGCCGGCCACGCCGCGCTGTGGTTGATACAGCGAGGATGCGCGGATCCCGAGACCCTGGCCAGCTTCGTCGACGTCGCGGTGCTTGTTGATGTGCTCGCGGGCGATGTGGCTAACCCGGAAGGACTATGCAGCTTCTTCGCTGGTCTGTCCGAACCGCTTCAGCTGCTGGAAAACATGTGGCGGCATACCGCGCCCGAGACCGCGGTCGTGCTTGACACGCTGGGCCGGCATCTGCCGGATAAGGCACTGGCCAAAGCTGCGCGAAAGGCTGCGATACGTCACCGGAGTTGGATCGCGAACCGCTGACGCTGGGGCTAGGCGCTCACCAGCGAATAGCTGTTGGTCAGGTCGTCCTGAAGCACTTGGGCAGCGCGGGTCGTGGTGTCGATCCTCAGCTCGCTGGGCAGTACGCGCACATGGTAGGACCACCCGTCCGGCAGCTTGAGCCGGTCGGCCAGCTTGCGTAGGTCGGCACGCGCCAGGTTGGGGTCGACCACCTGGCTCCAGGTCTGCATGACCCAGCGCCGTCCCTTAGGGTCCTGGAGTTCGTAAACCTCTTCCCCGGCGTTGAAGACGAACACGGTGTGGCGGCTTACTTGATTGGGTGTATAGGGGGCGGGGTTCATCGATGACAGCAAGACCGTGGCCTGCTGCAGCATCTCGATGCCACCGAAGGTCTTGGTCACCGGTGGGCCCTGCGGGGTTTTCTCAATGGAGTTCATCAGCCAGTAGCGCGGACCGTTGAGCAGCGCCGTGGCCGCACCGTGTTCGGTCGCGAGGGCCTGGGCGTCGAGCGCGGACCACAGGTCGGCCGGACATTCGTTGAGCGGAAAACTGTTGTAGACGGTGGCCTGGGGACCGGCCTCACCCGGAGTTACGAGAAGGACTTCGCCGTAGCGCTTCCCGGATAGGTCGGATACCTCGTTGCGCACATGTTCGGCCTGCACCAGGGTGAAGTTAATCACTCACGTTACCGGCGTCAACACTGCTCGTAGCGAGGTTGCCGCGGTAGCGGTTGCGGGCGGTCAGCGTGGCGTGCAGATCGTGGATCAGTGGGTCGACGAAGGTTGAACGGTAATCGGCATCACCAGCTGCGCGGGCACTGATGTACATGAAGGTCAATGCGCCCAGGAAAAGACACAGATGTATCAGGGAATCTGGTACCGGAACCGTCAGGCCTAACACGGTCGAGCTGCTGGATCCGGTGTGGGCCCATTCCTTCAGCAGCGCTGGGGTAAGCACGATCAGCCCGAGAATCACGTATATCGCGGTGGTGAGTGCTGCGACCACCAGGATCTGCGCGAGCTGTGACGCGGCGAGCACAAAGACAACATTGACGCGCTCCACCCTGGTCAGGGGTGGGCTGCTGAGCGGATCGGGGATCGCCTCAAACGGGGTGTTGGCCAGCTCTTCGCAGTCTGTGGGCACCGCTGCGGGTGACCGCAGCATCGGCCGGACCCGCTCCACGGTGGCAGAGACGACGAAAGCGGCGGCGATGCTCATTAGAAAGACCATCGCGAGCGTCAGACGCTCTCCGCTAATCGTTGCGGACATAAGCCAGACGTTGCCGTTGAAGAACACCAAAGTGGTCAGCAGAACAACCGGTAGGGCCCGGACTGCGAGGGTGCCAATGCACGCAATGTGCGAGACCATCATGCGCACCGACCATCCGGCCACCGACCCGATCCCGCTTGCCGTCAGGAGGAGCACCAGGACGGCGGCGAAGGCCGCGTCGGGCAGGCGAGATATCGACGTTTGGACAATGACGATGATTGCCACAATGCTGACCGCAATGGTCGCGGCAACCGAACGCTTCCGGTTGTCGGATAGCCGGGACACCAGCCAACCGACAAACGTGATCAGGGCCGGAGCGGCGGCGACTAGTGCCAGTAGCGCCCACTGTCGGGGTGTGGGCGCTCCATCGATGACGACTTCGTCGCCGTGGGTGATCAGCAGGACTGGCAAGGCCCAACAGTGCACCGTTGCGTACGCTGCCAGCATGGGCGCCGATCGTGGCCACAGCCGTCGCCATCGGGCCCGCCTGGTGAGCACCGACGGCAAGCCGCGCTGGAGGAACCAGGCTTCAGCCGCGGCACGCGGCGAGTCCGGGGATGCCAGCGCGCGGCGCAGGGAAACGTTCATCGCGGATCACCCTAGTGGCGGTCAACCCTTCTTGTTGCTGGTCTGACTTGGACGGCGTTGAGTGTGCGTTGACGGCGTTGAGTGTGCGGCTAGGGCGATGATCCGCACCGCGTTCCGCTCTACAAGCACGCTCAATGCCGACAGCACACAGTCGATGTCGCTTTGCCCTTGGCCGCCCCACCTCGGGCCCCACCGGGCCCGCATCGTCGATCGGCCTAGGCTTACGCCATGCAACGGATTATCGGAACGGAGGTCGAGTACGGGATCTCATCGCCGTCGGCCCCGACCGCCAACCCGATCCTCACCTCGACGCAGGCGGTGCTTGCCTACGCCGCCGCCGCCGGCATTCAGCGCGCCAAACGCACCCGCTGGGACTATGAGGTGGAATCGCCGCTGCGGGATGCCCGGGGCTTTGACCTGAGCCGCTCGGCCGGCCCGCCGCCGGTCGTCGACGCCGACGAGGTCGGCGCGGCCAACATGATCCTCACCAACGGGGCGCGGCTCTACGTCGATCACGCTCACCCGGAATACTCCGCGCCCGAGTGCACCGACCCGCTCGACGCGGTGATCTGGGACAAAGCCGGCGAACGCGTGATGGAGGCGGCCGCCCGACACGTCGCCAGCGTGCCCGGGGCCGCGAAGCTGCAGTTGTACAAGAACAACGTCGACGGCAAAGGGGCGTCCTACGGGTCACATGAGAACTACCTGATGTCGCGGCAGACGCCGTTTTCGGCGATCATCGCCGGGCTGACGCCGTTCCTGGTGTCTCGGCAGGTGGTGACCGGTTCCGGCCGGGTCGGCATCGGGCCCGCCGGTGACGAGCCGGGCTTCCAGCTGTCCCAACGCTCCGACTACATCGAGGTCGAGGTAGGGCTGGAGACAACGTTGAAACGCGGGATCATCAACACCCGCGACGAACCGCATGCCGACGCCGATAGGTACCGCAGGCTGCACGTCATCATCGGCGACGCCAACCTTGCGGAAACGTCGACCTACCTGAAGCTGGGTACCACGGCGTTAGCGCTGGACCTGATCGAAGAAGGCATCGACCTGACCGATCTGGCGCTGGCCCGGCCCGTGCACGCTGTCCACGCGATCAGCCGCGACCCGTCGCTGCGGGCAACCGTGGCCCTTGCCGACGGTCGCGAGCTGACCGGCCTTGCGCTGCAACGGATCTACCTGGACCGGGTGGCCAAGTTGGTCGACAGCCGAGACCCCGATCCCCGCGCAGCCGACATCGTGCAAACCTGGGCAGACGTGCTCGACAAGCTGGAGCGCGACCCGATGGACTGCGCCGAGCTGCTGGATTGGCCGGCCAAGCTGCGATTGCTCGAGGGTTTCCGGCACCGGGAGAACCTGAGCTGGTCGGCTCCCCGGCTGCACCTCGTCGACCTGCAGTATTCCGACGTCCGGCTGGATAAGGGCCTGTACAACCGCCTGGTGGCACGGGGCTCGATGAAGCGTCTGGTCACCGAACACCAGGTGTTGCAGGCGGTGGACAACCCGCCGACGGATACGCGTGCATATTTCCGCGGCGAATGCCTGCGCCGCTTCGGTGCCGATATCGCCGCGGCCAGTTGGGACTCGGTGATCTTCGACCTGGGCGGTGATTCGCTGGTTCGCATCCCGACGCTCGAGCCGCTGCGCGGCAGTAAGGCACACGTCGGAGCGCTATTGGATTCGGTGGACAGCGCGGTGGAACTGGTGGAACAACTGACCAGCTGAGGCCGGCAGTCCGGCGACGGTGCAGGCCGGCACGGCCTGAGGTGGGGGCACCTCCCAGCCGCGCAGCGGCGAGGGGGAGAGCCGGACAATCGAGCTTAAGCCAAGATGCGTCGGTGTTGACCGGTACTGTTAGAGAAAGACCAGCGGGCGTGTGGCACGCAACCCGCGGCCTGTAAACAGGCCATGACGAAGCAGGAGGCGGCGATGGCTCAGGAGCAGACCAAACGTGGCGGTGGCGGCGGCGATGATGAGGACGTCGTCGCCAGCACCGCTGCGGGCCAGGAGCGTCGCGAGAAGCTGACCGAGGAAACTGACGACCTGCTCGACGAAATTGACGATGTTCTCGAGGAAAACGCTGAGGACTTCGTTCGCGCATATGTCCAAAAGGGCGGACAGTGAACTGGCCGTTCTCTGACCGCCTGACCACTCAATCACTTTCCGGAACACCCGCCGTAGACCTGTCGTCGTTCGCCGACTTGCTTCGCCGTCAGGCGCCGGAATTGCTGCCGGCAAGCATCAGCGGGGGAGCGCAATCCGGCGGCGCCGGTCCCCAGCTGCCGCATGGCACCACCATCCTTGCGCTCAAGTACCCCGGTGGTGTCGTCATCGCCGGCGACCGGCGCTCCACGCAGGGCAACATGATCGCCGGGCGCGATGTGCGCAAGGTGTACATCACCGACGACTACACCGCTACCGGCATCGCGGGCACCGCCGCGATCGCCGTCGAGTTCGCCCGTCTATATGCGGTTGAACTCGAGCACTACGAGAAGCTCGAAGGTGTGCCGCTTACGTTTGCCGGCAAGGTCAACCGGCTGGCGATCATGGTGCGTGGCAACCTGGCCGCCGCGATGCAAGGGCTGGTGGCCCTGCCGCTGCTGGCAGGCTACGACATCCAAGCATCCGATCCGGAGTCCGCGGGCCGCATCGTCTCATTCGACGCCGCCGGCGGCTGGAACATCGAGGAAGAGGGCTACCAGGCGGTGGGGTCGGGGTCGATCTTCGCCAAGTCGTCGATGAAGAAGTTGTACTCGCAAGTCACCGATGCCGATTCCGCGTTGCGGGTGGCCGTGGAAGCGCTCTACGACGCCGCCGACGACGACTCCGCCACCGGCGGCCCGGATCTGGTCCGCGGCATCTATCCCACGGCGGTCACCATCGACGCGGACGGCGCGGTTGACGTGCCGGAGAGCAAGATCGCCGAGCTGGCCCGCGACGTCATCGAAAGCCGTTCGCGCGCAGACACTTTCGGTCCGGACGCGGAGCCGCGGGGTCAAAAATGAGCTTCCCCTACTTCATCTCGCCTGAGCAGGCGATGCGCGAGCGCAGTGAGCTCGCGCGCAAGGGCATCGCACGGGGCCGCAGTGTGGTGGCGCTGGCCTATGCCGGTGGCGTGCTGTTCGTCGCGGAGAACCCGTCTCGCTCACTGCAAAAGATCAGCGAGCTGTACGACCGGGTGGGCTTTGCGGCCGCGGGCAAGTTCAACGAATTCGACAATCTGCGCCGCGGCGGTATTCAGTTCGCCGACACCCGCGGCTACGCCTATGACCGTCGCGACGTCACCGGACGCCAGCTGGCCAACGTCTACGCGCAGACGCTGGGCACGATCTTCACCGAGCAGGCCAAGCCCTACGAGGTCGAGTTGTGTGTGGCCGAGGTGGCGCACTACGGCGAGACGAAACCGCCTGAGCTCTACCGGATCACCTACGACGGGTCGATCGCCGACGAACCCCATTTCGTGGTTATGGGCGGCACGACCGAGCCAATCGCCAACGCGCTCAAGGAGTCCTACACCGAGAATGCCGATCTGCCTGACGCGTTGCAGATCGCGTTGAATGCGCTGCGTGCGGGCAGTGCTGAGGCCTCCGGCAACGGCCAGCCCACACTCGGCGTGGCCAACCTGGAGGTCGCCATCCTCGACGCCAACCGGCCGCGGCGGGCGTTTCGACGCATCAGCGGCGCCGCCTTGGAAGCCCTGCTACCGAAGGCGGACTCCAAGGAATCCAAGGAATCCAAGGAATCCAAGGAGCCCAAGGGTTCCAAGGGTTCCAAGGACGCGAAATCCGGCGGTGAATCGGGGGACTAACCCCTGGCTTTCGGGTGCTGCAACGCTTCGGGATTGGCGATCCGAATCGGCTTGCCGTCCAGCCACGCCGCTACCGCTTCTACGGTGTCTGAGTAACAGGCGCTGAGCATTTCGCGGGTGACGTATCCCAGGTGTGGGGACAGTGTCACGTTCTTGAGACGTCGCAATGGGTGATCGGGTGGCGGCGGTTCGATGTCGAAGACGTCCAATCCGGCTCCGGCGATGCGACCCGTGCGCAGCGCGGCTATCAGAGCGGCCTCGTCAACGATCGGGCCACGAGAGGTGTTGATCAGGTAGGCATCCGGCTTCATCAGGGCGAGTTCGGATTCCGCGACGAGACCTCGGGTGCGTTCGGAGAGCACCACATGGATGGACACCACGTCGGACTCGGCGAACAGTTCCGCTTTATCGACCCGGCGAGCGCCGGCCGCCTCGGCCACCTCGGCAGTCAGATTCTGGCTCCACGCAATGACATTCATGCCGAAGACCTTCGCGTATTCGGCCATGCGTTTGCCTACCCTGCCGAGACCGAGGAGACCGAGCGTCTTGCCGGACAGCGTCAGACCTGTGCTGGCCTGCCACGCACCATCACGCATGCGCCGATGCTCTTCGGCCAGATTGCGCACCGTCGCGATCATCAACCCCCAAGCCAGTTCCGCGGTGGCGTCGCGGGCGGAGCGGAATAGGGGATTGGCGAAGTTCGAGTGCGCGACAAGGACGCCGTGTCCGGTTGCCGCGTCCATGTCGAGGTTCCGCAGGTTCATGCCGACGATGGTGATCAGTTTCAAGTTCGGCAGCCGCTCGATGAGCGTGCGTGGAAACGCCATTCGCTCACGCAGCGTGCACACCACATCGAACGTCCGAAGAGCGTCCGCCGCCTCGTCTTCGGAGAGGTGGCGGTCAAAGGCCGTCACCTCGGATCTGGTCTGTACCGGCGACCAGTCAGCGACGTCAAGGGCCGCGCCGGCGTAGTCGTCGAGTATCGCCACCTTTCGCAAGCGGGCTAACCATCCTGACCGGACAAGCCGTCGGCCCCCTCTGTTCCGGTTTGGCCGGCTTTTCCGGGGGTGGCCCCACCGCCTACCGTGCCGGCGTCTCCGCCGCTGACCCCGCTGCCTCCGGTGCCGCCGGTTCCACCCTGGCCCGCGGTGCCGTTTGTGCCGGCCTGGCCGAACAGCAGCCCACCGGAGCCGCCCAGGCCGCCGGTGCCGCTGCCGCCGCCGTTGCCGCCGCTACCGCCGACGCCACCATTGCCCCCATTGCCGGCGTTGCCGCCGAAGGTGAAGGTACTGGTGTCGCTGACGGCGTCACCGCCGGCGCCGCCGTGACCGCCAAGACCGCCGTTGCCGCCGGTGCCGCCACGGCCTCCGACGCCGGCATTGCCGCCAGCGCCGCCATTGCCAATCAACCCGCCGGCGCCGCCATTACCACCGGCACCGCCGGCGCCGCCGGTGCCACCCGTGCCGCCGGTTCCGCCGGTACCGCCGAGGCCGCCCTCACCCCCGGCGGCGGTCCCAGACCCGCTGCTATTGGCGATCCCACCGCCACCGCCGGCGCCGCCCACACCGCCATCGGCTCCAATGCCGCCGGCGCCGCCGACACCACCGACACCACCGGCCCCGCCGGTACCGACCAGCAGGCCGCCGCGCCCGCCGTTACCGCCAGCGCCGCCCGTGCCGCCCGCGCCACCGGACATTCCTGTGCCGCCGTCGCCGCCCGTGCCGCCAGCCCCCGCAAAACCATTGGTGTTGCTGGCGGCCACTCCGCCCGCGCCGCCAGCGCCGCCCGCACCGCCGGGGGCTGCGCCGTTGGTCCCATTCCCGCCGGCACCCCCCGTCGCATCACCCGCGGATGCGACGGCGCCTCCGCCACTGCCGCCGGCGCCCCCGTTGCCGCCGGCGCCGCCCGTGCCGCCATTGCCGCCAGTTGCATTGCCGTCGCCGGTGATCACGTTGCCGCCGGTACCGCCGGTGCCGCCGGTAGCGCCGAGACCGCCATCAGCGCCGTCGCCGCCGTTGAGCCCCACGGCATTGCCATCGGTGCTGATGCTGGTGCCGTTGCTGCCGGTCGCGGCCGTCCCGCCAACGACAGGGTTGACGCCGGCTGCCCCGGCCAGACCAGTGCCGCCTTGGCCGCCAGCACCCCCAGTGCCGAACAACATGGCGTTACCGCCATCACCGCCGCGCCCGGCAATGCCGCCGTTAATGCCGGCCGTGGCCGTGCCGCCTTGGCCACCAATCCCGCCGTTGCCGTTCAGCCAGCCGCCGTCGCCGCCCCGGCCGCCGACCGCTCCCGCTCCGCCCGCTCCACCGGCACCACCGTTCCCGAACAGTCCGGCGCTGCCGCCGTTGCCGCCCGCCTGGCCGGACGCGCCTGAGCCACCATTGCCGCCGTTACCCCACAGCAGCCCGCCGGCCCCGCCGTTGGCGCCGCTGCCGGGGGCACCATTGGCGCCGTCGCCGATTAGCGGGCGCCCCAGGAACGCGAGGGTGGGTGCGTTGATCGCATTCAGTAAAGCTTGCTCGGCGTTGGTCGATTCAGCGGCCGTATAGCTGCCCGCGCTCGTGCTGAGGATCTGCACAAATCGCTCATGGAACGCCGCGGCCTGGGCACTGAGCGCCTGATAGGTCTGCGCATGGCTGCCGAACAACGCGGCGATGGCTTCCGACACTTCGTCCGCGGCCGCCGGCAGCACCCCTGTGGTCGCGGCTGCCGCGGCCGTGTTGGCAGCTCCGAGCGCCGAGCCGATACCCGCCAGATCCGCGGCAGCCGAAGAAACCATCTCGGGCATTGCAATAAGAAACGACATTTTCCCTCCGTTTTCCCTTGCGTTCAACGTGCGACGTTCCGCTCGTGCCCGATCGGAGACGGACGTCGCCAGCGACGAATCTTATTGACGCTGCGGCAGATATGTGTGCATTTTCGATTTTCCTGCCGGATGCGGTTGGCGCGCTGACGCGAAACCGCAATCCTTCTGCGGGCGCGGTCGAGCACCGTCGTGGTCGGACAACAAGTACTCTCGATATGTGCAGCGTCGAATCATGGGCATCGAGACCGAGTTCGGTGTCACCTGCACGTTCCACGGCCATCGACGGCTATCCCCGGACGAGGTGGCCCGCTACCTGTTCCGGCGGGTGGTGTCCTGGGGCCGCAGCTCAAATGTTTTCTTGCGTAACGGGGCCCGCCTCTACCTTGACGTGGGCAGTCATCCCGAGTACGCCACCGCCGAATGCGACAGCCTGGTGCAGCTGGTCACCCACGACCGGGCCGGCGAATGGGTGCTCGAAGACCTGCTCATCGACGCCGAGCAGCGGCTTGCCGACGAAGGCATCGGCGGCGATATCTACCTGTTCAAGAACAACACCGACTCCGCGGGCAACTCCTACGGCTGCCACGAGAACTACCTGATCGTGCGGGCCGGCGAGTTCTCCCGGATCTCCGACGTGCTGCTGCCGTTTCTGGTCACCCGCCAGCTGATCTGCGGGGCCGGCAAGGTGCTGCAGACCCCCAAGGCGGCAACCTTCTGCTTGAGCCAACGTGCCGAGCACATTTGGGAAGGCGTTTCCTCGGCGACCACCCGCAGCCGGCCGATCATCAACACTCGCGACGAGCCGCACGCCGACGCCGAGAAGTACCGGCGGCTGCACGTCATAGTCGGCGACTCGAACATGTGCGAGACCACCACCATGCTCAAGGTGGGCACGGCGGCGTTGGTGCTGGAAATGATCGAATCGGGGGTGGCGTTCCGCGACTTTTCCCTGGACAACCCGATCCGCGCCATCCGCGAGGTCAGCCACGACGTCACCGGCCGGCGGCCGGTCCGGCTGGCCGGCGGGCGTCAGGCCAGCGCGCTGGACATCCAGCGGGAGTACTACACCCGCGCCGTCGAGCACCTGCAGACCCGCGAGCCCAACGCGCAGATCGAGCAGGTCGTCGACCTGTGGGGTCGCCAGCTTGACGCCGTCGAGAGCCAGGATTTCGCCAAGGTCGACACCGAGATCGACTGGGTGATCAAGCGCAAGCTGTTCCAGCGTTATCAGGACCGCTACAACATGGAGTTGTCCGACCCAAAGATCGCCCAGCTGGATCTGGCCTACCACGACATCAAACGCGGGCGCGGCGTCTTCGATCTGCTGCAGCGCAAGGGCTTGGCGGCGCGCGTCACCACCGACGAAGAAATCGCCGACGCGGTCGACCGTCCGCCGCAGACCACCCGCGCCAGGTTGCGTGGTGAGTTCATCAGCGCCGCGCAGGCCGCGGGCCGCGATTTCACCGTCGACTGGGTGCATCTCAAGCTGAACGACCAAGCACAGCGCACGGTGTTGTGCAAAGACCCATTCCGTGCGGTCGACGAGCGAGTCAAACGGCTGATCGCGAGTATGTGACGCTTGACGAATGGCGACCTCGAAAGTCGAACGGCTGGTAAATCTCGTCATCGCGTTGCTGTCCACCCGCGGTTACATCACTGCCGAAAAGATCAGGTCCAGCGTGGCGGGCTATGCGGACAGCCCCAGCGCTGAGGCATTCTCCCGGATGTTCGAGCGCGACAAGAACGAGCTGCGTGACCTCGGCATCCCGCTCGAAGTCGGCAGGGTATCCAACCTGGACCCCACCGAGGGCTACCGCATCAATCGCGACGCCTACGCGTTGCCTCCCGTGGAGCTGACGCCCGACGAGGCGGCCGCGGTAGCAGTGGCCACCCAGCTGTGGGAGTCGCCCGAATTGATCACCGCGACGCAGGGTGCGCTGCTTAAGCTGCGGGCCGCCGGAGTAGACGTCGATCCTGACGCCCCGGTGGCGATCGCGTCCGCGGCCGGCGTGCCGGGTTTGCGCGGCTCCGAAGACGTCCTCGGAATCCTGTTGTCCGCCATCGATTCCCGGCAGGCGGTGCAATTCCCGCACCGTTCATCGCGCGCCGAGCCGTATACCACCCGCACCGTCGAACCGTGGGGGGTGGTCACCGAGAAGGGTCGTTGGTATCTCGTCGGCCACGACCGCGACCGCGGCGCCACCCGAACCTTCCGGCTATCGCGGATCGGCGCGGATGTCACACCGATCGGCCCGCCTGGGGTGGTTACCGTGCCCGACGGCGTGGACCTGCGCACGATCGTGGCACAGACCGTCAGCGACGCGCCGACGGGTATCCAGGCCACGGTTTGGGTCGCCGAGGGGCGGGCCACCGCGCTGCGTCGCGCCGGCAGGTCCGTCAGGCCTCTGCAACTAGCCGGTCGCGACGGCGAGGTGATTGAGCTCGACGTCGTAACCAGCAACCGCGTGGCACGGGACATCGCCGGCTACGGAGCCGACGCGATCGTGTTGGAGCCGCGGTCTCTGCGCGACGATGTGTTGGCCCGGTTGCGCGCCCAGGCGGGCCTGAGATGACACCCGTTTCGACTCGCCTGGTTCGGCTGCTCAACATGGTGCCGTACTTCGAGGCCAACCCGCGGATCACCCGTGCCGAGGCCGCCGCGGAACTCGGTGTATCAGCCAAACAGCTTGAGGAGGACCTCAATCAGCTGTGGATGTGCGGCTTGCCGGGTTACGACCCTGGTGATCTCATCGATTTCGAATTCACCGGCGACACCATCGAGGTGACGTTCTCGGCGGGCATCGATCGGCCGCTCAAGCTCACATCGCCCGAGGCCACCGGGCTGCTGGTCGCGCTACGAGCCCTGGGCGACATCCCGGGCGTCGTCGATCCGCGGGCGGCGCGCAGCGCGATCGCCAAGATCGCGGCCGCCGCGGGTGCCGCCGGGCACGACACCACGGTGGCGGCAGCCCTCGACGAGCAGGCTCCGGCCGAGAGCCGGGCCGCGGCCGTGGTGCGCGCCGCGGTGCGCGATAAACGTGCGCTAACCATCGACTACTACTCCGCGTCACACGACACGCTGACCAGACGGACAGTGGACCCGATCCGGGTGCTGTTGATCGGCGGCCACAGCTACTTGGAGGCGTGGTCACGCGAGGCCGAAGGCGTTCGGCTGTTCCGCTTCGACCGGATCGTCGACGCCGTCGAACGGGGGGAGCCGGCCGTGCCGCCGGAACCGGCGGTGCAGGCGCCGCCCGACACCTCGCTGTTCGACGGGGATCCGTCACTGCCGTCCGCGACGCTGCGCATCGCGCCGTCGGCGTCGTGGATGTTCGACTACTACCCGATGCGGGAGGTACGCGAGCTGCCCGACGGCTCCTGGGAGGCAACCATGACCTACGCCACCGAGGACTGGATGGCGCGCTTGGTGCTGGGCTTCGGTCCGGATGTACAGGTGCTGGCGCCGGAATCGCTCGCGCGGCGGATACGCGATGCCGCCGCCGCCGCATTGGAGGCTTATCAGGCTGTTGAGCAGGCGTGAGTCGTGGACCCTGCAGCACGTCGCGGCGCGGACACACCGGCACTCGGCTCTGCTGCGGTAGCATCGGGAGAACGTCTGGAGGTAATCAAAGTGGGCAGTCTTAGTCCGTGGCATTGGGCGATCCTCGCTGTAGTGGTGATCGTGCTGTTCGGTGCCAAGAAGCTCCCCGATGCGGCGCGCTCGTTGGGCAAGTCGTTGCGAATCTTTAAGTCCGAGGTCCGCGAAATGCAGAACGAGAACAAGGCCGAAGCGTCGATTGAGAGCCCCACACCGGTTCAGTCGCAGCGTGTCGACCCGCCGGCCACTACAGAGCCCGGTCACACCGAGGCGCGTCCGGCGTAGTCCGATATCGCTTGACCGAATGTCGTGAACGGTTCTCGGGTCTCAGCGCGCGCCTTCGGTCTACTCAAACGGCTCAACCCTCGTAACAGGCGCAGCCGTGTCAATCCTGACGCGACGATGTCGTTGGTCGACCACCTGACGGAGCTTCGCACCCGGCTGCTGATCTCGCTGGCCGCAATCCTGGGCACCACGATTTTCGGGTTTATCTGGTATTCGCATTCGATCTTCGGGCTGGAGAGTCTCGGCGAATGGTTGCGGCATCCCTACTGCGCGCTGCCGCAGTCGGCGCGCGCGGATATCAGCGCTGACGGGCAGTGCCGGTTGCTGGCCACCGCGCCGTTCGACCAATTCATGCTGCGGCTCAAAGTGGGAATGACGGCCGGGATCGTACTGGCCTGTCCGGTTTGGTTTTACCAGCTGTGGGCATTCATCACGCCCGGTCTGTACAAGAAGGAGCGCCGCTTCGCGGTGGCGTTCGTGATCCCGGCGGCGATCCTGTTCGCCGCCGGTGCCGCGCTGGCCTACCTGGTGCTGTCCAAAGCACTTGGTTTTCTGTTGACGGTTGGCAGCGATGTGCAGGTGACCGCGCTTTCCGGCGACCGGTATTTCGGGTTCCTGATCAATTTGTTGGTGGTGTTCGGCGTCAGCTTCGAATTCCCGCTGTTGATCGTGATGCTCAACATGGTCGGCATGCTGACCTATCAGCGGCTCAAGTCGTGGCGTCGCGGCCTGATTTTCGCGATGTTCGTCTTCGCAGCGGTGTTCACGCCAGGGTCCGACCCGTTTTCGATGACCGCTCTCGGGGTGGCGCTGACGGTGCTGCTTGAGTTCGCCATTCAGATCGCTCGGGTACACGACAAGCGAAAGGCTAAGCGCGAAGCCGCAATTCCTGATGACGAAGCATCCGTCCTTGAGCCGCCTTCGCCGATACCGGCGCCGTCGGTCATCGGCGGACCCCATGACGACGTCACCTAGATTCTCTTTGCGCGAACGTGCGTGTTGGTACGACGACACGCCGATATTGACGTACATTTGCGCGCTTTCGCGGGATAGGTCGGCGGAGTGACCGACCTGCCTCAGCTGGCGCGGTTCAGCGCCGAACTGCCCTTCTCGCTCGACGAATTTCAACGGCGGGCCGGCGCCGCGCTCGAACGCGGTCACGGTGTGCTGGTCTGCGCGCCAACCGGTGCCGGAAAAACCGTGGTCGGCGAATTCGCCGTGCACCTGGCGCTGGCGTTCGGCGGCAAATGCTTCTACACCACCCCGCTGAAGGCGTTGAGCAACCAGAAGCACACGGATCTGACGGCACGCTATGGCCGCGACCGGATCGGGTTGCTGACCGGTGACCTGTCGGTCAACGCCGACGCACCCGTCGTGGTGATGACCACCGAGGTGCTGCGCAACATGCTCTACGCCGATTCGCCTGCACTGCGAGGACTTTCGTATGTAGTGATGGACGAGGTGCATTTCCTGGCCGACAGGATGCGGGGTCCGGTATGGGAGGAGGTGATCCTGCACCTGCCCGACGAAGTGCGGGTGGTCAGCCTGTCGGCGACGGTGAGCAACGCCGAGGAGTTCGGCGGCTGGATTCAGACCGTGCGGGGCGACACGACGGTGGTGGTCGACGAGCATCGGCCGGTGCCGCTATGGCAACACGTCTTGGTGGGCAAGCGCCTCTTTGATTTGTTCGACGACTCGCACGTCAACCCGGATCTACTACGCCACATCGCACATCGCCGCGAGGCCGACAGGATGGCGGACTGGCAGCCGCGTCGTGGACGTGGAGGTCAAGGACGACCCAGGTTCTACCGGCCACCAGGGCGAGCTGAGGTGATCGCAGCACTGGATGCGCAAGGGCTGTTGCCGGCGATCACCTTCGTGTTCTCCCGCGCCGGCTGTGACGCCGCGGTCGCCCAGTGCCTGCGATCCCCGCTGCGGCTGACCACTGAAGAGGAGCGCGCGCAGATCGCAGAAGTCATCGACCACCGGTGTGGGGACCTTGCGGACTCCGACCTGGCGGTGCTCGGGTACTACGAATGGCGGGAGGGTTTGCTGCGGGGTCTGGCCGCGCACCACGCCGGGATGCTGCCGGCATTTCGGCACACCGTCGAGGAGCTGTTCGCAGCGGGTCTGGTCAAGGCGGTTTTCGCCACCGAAACCTTGGCGCTCGGCATCAACATGCCGGCCCGCACGGTGGTGTTGGAGCGGCTGGTGAAGTTCAACGGCGAGCAGCACGTTCCGCTGACGCCGGGGGAGTACACGCAGCTGACCGGGCGTGCCGGCAGGCGGGGCATCGATATCGAGGGTCACGCCGTCGTGCTCTGGCATCCCGATATCGAGCCATCTGAGGTGGCCGGGCTGGCCTCCACCCGCACCTTCCCGCTGCGCAGCTCGTTTGCCCCGTCGTACAACATGACGATCAACCTGGTGCAACGGATGGGACCGGAACTGGCGCACCGGCTGTTGGAGCAGTCGTTCGCTCAGTATCAGGCCGACCGGTCCGTCGTTGGGTCGGTTCGAGGTATTGAACGGGGCAACAGGATGCTGGCCGATATCGCCGCCGAGCTCGGCGGGCCAGACGCGCCGATCCTCGAATACGCCCGGCTGCGGGCGCAGATTTCCGAGCTGGAGCGTTCGCAGGCCCGCGCTTCTCGGCTGCAGCGACGGCAGGCCGCCAGCGACGCTCTGGCTGCGCTGCGCCGGGGCGACATCATTACCATTACCCACGGCCGCCGTGGCGGGCTTGCGGTGGTTCTGGAATCCGCGCGCGACGCCTCGGATCCGCGGCCGTTGGTGCTGACCGAACACCGATGGGCGGGCCGGATTTCGTCGGCCGATTACTCGGGTGCGACGCCGCCGGTCGGGTCGATGACGCTGCCCAAGCGGGTCGAACACCGCCAGCCGCGGGTCCGGCGAGATCTGGCCTCGGCGCTGCGCTCGGCGGCCGCGGGACTCGTGCTTCCGGCCCCACGCCGCGACAAGGAGGCCGCGTTTCACGATCCGGAGCTGGCGTCGTTGCGGGAACAACTGCGCCGTCATCCCGCGCACAGCGTCCCCGGTCGGGAGACGCAGATGCGCCAGGCCGAGCGCTACTTGCGCATTGAACGAGACAACACGCAGCTGGAGAAGAAAGTCAAAGCCGCCACCAATTCGCTGGCCAGAACGTTCGATCGGATCGTCGGACTGCTCACCGAGCGGGACTTCATCCAAGGCCCTGTCACGGATCCCACGGTCACCGACGACGGCCGGCTACTGGCGCGGATTTACAGCGAGAGCGACCTCTTGGTCGCCGAGTGCCTACGCACCGGCGCGTGGGCTGATTTGAAACCGCCTGAGCTGGCGGCGGTGGTCTCGGCGGTGCTCTACGAGTCGCGCGGCGGGGACGGGCCCAGTGCTCCGTTTGCCGCCGATGTACCCACACCCCGGTTACGGCAGGCGTTGAATCAGACGGCGCGGCTGTCGACGACACTGCGCGCCGACGAGCAGACGCACCGGATCGGCCTGAGCCGTGAACCCGACGACGGCTTCGTCAGCGTTATCTACCGCTGGGCGCGAACGGGCGACCTTGCGGCTGCGTTGGCAGCTGCTGACGTCTCAGGTAGTGGTTCGCCGTTGTCGGCAGGCGATTTCGTGCGCTGGTGCCGGCAGGTGCTGGACCTGTTGGACCAAGTCCGCAATGCCGCACCTGACCCTGATCTGCGGGCGACGTCCAAGCGCGCTATCAATGACATTCGGCGCGGCGTCGTCGCAGTTGACGCCGGGTAGGCTGGGCCAGAGCTACGGTTACATCGCCGAATGTGATCAGGACGGATTGAGGAGAAACGATGAGCGGACCGCAGGGATCAGACCCGAGGCAGGGCTGGCAACCGCCCGGCCAGGGGGGCGACCATTCCTCGGACCCGACCATGGCTGGGTCGCCCTGGCAGCAGCAGCCGAATCAGGACGCGACGTGGCACGCGCCGGCGTATACGCCGGGCGAGTATCCGCAGTACCAGCAGCCAGCTGACCCTGCGTATCCGCAGCAGTACCCGCCGTCGGCGCCTCCCTATGGGCAGCCCGACTTCAGTTCGCAGGCCACGCAGTACGGTGCGCCCCCGCAGTTTGGGCAATATCAGCAGCCGGGACAGTACGGCCAGCCACCGCAGTATGGTCAGCCAGGTCAGCCCGGCCAATACGGTCAGCCAGGGCAGTACGCTCCTCCCGGCCAGTACCCCGGGCAGGTCAGTCCCTATGACCAGGGGGGCAAGGGCTCCAAGCGCTCCATGGCGGTGATTGGCGGTGTGGTCGGCGGTATCGTCCTGCTCTTCGTCATAGGCATCCTGATCACCGGGTTCTGGCAGCCCGGGTTTTTCGTCACCACCAAACTCGACATCAACAAGGCCAACGCCGGCGTGCAGCAGATCCTCACCGACGAGACCACCGGCTACGGCGCGAAGAACGTCAAAGACGTCAAGTGCAACAACGGCGCGGACCCAACCGTCAAAAAGGGAGCCACTTTCGACTGCACCGTCAGCATCGATGGCGCCTCAAAGCACGTTACGGTGACCTTCCAGGACGACAAGGGCACCTACGAGGTCGGCCGACCGCAATAGCATTTCACGCCGGCAGCGCGTCGAGTGCCTTCTGGAGTCGAGCAATCGAAGACCCGACGCCGAATTGGGTGGCCAGCTCCGCGGTGCGCGCTGGGTCGGCGGCGGCCAGCGGCAATCTGTCGGTGCGCGTCGATAGCTTGACCGGCGCGTTGGTGGCTACTCGCACCACCTGTCCTGCGGCCTCGATATAGTCCCTCGCGGCATGCAGCTTCGCGCGTAGTCCTTTGGCTAGCTTGGATTTCGGATCTTCGGCGGCGGCCAGGATCGCGTCGAGCGAGCCGTGCTGCGCCAGCAGGGTGGCTGCCGTCTTCTCACCAACACCGGGCACCCCCGGTAGGCCGTCGGACGGATCACCGCGCAATAGCGCGAGTTCGGCGTAGGCGGGACCGGCCCGATCTACCGGCACCCCATAGAGTTCGGCGACCTCAGCGGGCCCGAACAAGGTGGCCTTGGAAAGCCCGCGGCCCAGGTAGAGCACCCGAACGGGAACGGGATCGTCGGCAACCACCTGCAGCAGGTCGCGGTCCCCACTGACCACGACCACCGGGTTGCTGCGTTCCTGCGCGGCTAATGTGCCCAGCACGTCATCGGCCTCGAAGCCCGGTGCGCCCGCCGTCGGGACCCCGAAGGCGTCCAGCAGCTCCATGATCATGTCGACCTGCGGGGTAAGTTCGTCGGGCACTTCTTCGATGTCGGGTTGTCCTTTGGGCGCTTCTTCGGCCACCCGGTGGGCCTTGTATGACGGGATGAGGTCCACCCGGAACTGCGGCCGCCAATCCAGGTCAAGGCACACAACCAGCCGGTTCGGCCGCTGCTGGGTGATCACGACGGCCATCGAGTCGATGAATCCTCGGACGGCGTTGACCGGCCGACCATCGGGAGCGGTGATCGAGGACGGCACTCCGAAGTACGAGCGGAACCACATGCTGGCGCCGTCGAGCAGCAGTACAGGTGCGGGCATGCGGGCTATCTTTTCCCGGTGTCGAACGTCGACTTGTTGTCGGCCATCTCGCAAAATCGGCACATCAAGTCGACGCTCGACGAGCCGCGATTAACCTGGCTGGCATGGATTCTCGCCGATTCGACGCCGAGGTATATGCCCGCCGATTGGCCGCTGCGGCCGCCGCGACCGGTGCCGCCGGCCTGGACGGCCTGGTGATCACCCCGGGCTACGATTTGCGCTACCTCATCGGCTCGCGGGCGGAGACGTTCGAGCGGCTCACCGCGCTGGTTGTGCCTGTGGCCGGTTCGCCTACTGTGGTGCTGCCGCGGCTGGAGCTGGCTTCGCTCAAGGAATCCGCTGCGCTGGAACTGGACCTGGCCGTGCGGGATTGGGTCGACGGGGAAAATCCATATGAGTTAGTCTCTGGCGTTTTGGGTGGTGTGCGGGCCGCTGTCACTGACTCGATGCCGGCGCTGCATTTGCTGCCGCTTGCCGATGTGCTTGGTGCGACACCGGTTCTGGCCACCGATGTGATGCGCGAGCTGCGGATGGTGAAGGAGGCTGCCGAGGTCGATGCGTTGCGTAAGGCGGGCGCGGCGATCGACCGGGTGCATGCCCGGGTGCCGGAGTTTCTAGTGCCGGGCCGAACCGAGGCCGACGTCGCGGCGGATATCGCCGAAGCGATTGTCGCCGAAGGGCATTCGGAGGTTGCGTTCATTATCGTGGGATCGGGTCCCCATGGCGCTGACCCGCATCACGGATACTCCGATCGTGAGCTGCGGGTGGGCGACATCGTCGTCGTCGACATCGGTGGGACATATGGGCCGGGCTACCATTCCGACTCCACGCGGACCTACAGCATCGGCGAGCCTAGTTCCGAAGTGATGCAACAATATTCGGTATTGCATCTTGCGCAGCGCGCGGCCTTTGATGCGGTTCGTCCTGGCGTGACCGCCGCCGAGGTCGACGCTGCGGCCCGCGCGGTCTTGGCCGATGCGGGGCTGGCGGAGTACTTTGTGCACCGCACCGGGCACGGTATCGGGCTGTGCGTGCATGAAGAGCCCTTCATCGTCGCGGGCAACGACCTGCCGCTGGCCGCGGGCATGGCGTTTTCCATCGAGCCGGGCATCTACTTTCCGGGCCGCTGGGGGGCGCGCATCGAGGACATTGTCGTTGTGACGGATGACGGGGCGGTGTCCGTCAACAACCGGCCGCATGACCTGATTGTCGTGCCGGCGTCCTAGCGAGCGAAATGTCATGTGCGCCAATTGGGTTGGTGTTATGTCTTTGCGCTCGCGGTTCAGCCCAGGCTGGTGGTTGGCGAGTCGATCCGGTGTGAATCCTGGCCTTTGAGGGTGAATTCTGGGCGCGAAAACCGGCCGGATCCCGCCCTGGACACACGCTGAAAGCCGTGACTTCACACTCGATCTCGAGGCGGGGTCGGTGGGCTCAGCGGCTAGCGTTAGCGGTTCGAGTCGGAATTATCGTCGCCTTTTTCAGTCGGAAGCAGGATGCGCCTGGTTACGACCGGCTTGCCTTCAACGTGTTTAGTCACTGCAGGTGGGAGGGGTGGCGGTGTACTGATACGGCCCTGCACTGGCGCGCCGTTCTTAACCGATGGCGCCACGATGCGTTTGGTCTCGGGTTTGGCGTCGCTCGGCCCTCCGGTCCCGTGCATGGCACCCGGCGGCATCATCGGCATCGCACCCATGGCGCCCCTTGGCGCTGTTGACGCTTCCGGCGCAGCCGTCGGAGCTGGCGAGGTCACGTGCGACGAGGTCGGCACGGTACCGGCCGATGGAGTTGGCGGCGGTCCGAGCATCGCGGTCGGTGTGGTGTCGATACCACCACCCGCGCCCCCTGCAGTTCCGGCAAGCCCACTTCCGCCGCCACCGCCACCGAATTCGCTTTCGGCGCTGAGCAATTCACCAGGTGTGGCCTCGCCGGCCTTTGCGCCTTGCTGCAAAAGACCCATGCCCGTTTGCATGGCCTGTTGACCAGCTTGGGCGAGTTGCTGCGGGATCTGACTTAGCGGTTGCAGCGCACCGCCGAGGGCACCGGCGATACCACCTGCGACACCAGACGCCATCTGCGGCATTTGCTGCAGCATCTGTGCCATGTCGCCCTGACTGCCGACGCCGGCCAGCTGCGCGGCTGACTGTTCTTCATTCGCGGGGAATTTGGCGAGCGCTTCATTCAGCTTCGCTTCGCGTTCGGCCTGTCCAGCTTGACCGGCCTCGATATCGCCGGGGATACCGACATTGGTTGCTGCCCCCAATACGGCGAGCAAGTTGTCGATGACCGACCCCGGATTGGCGACTTGCGCCGGCGTCAGTGGCGGTGGGGGAGGTAGTCCAAGCAGCGCGGCGAGCTGATCGAGGATTATCTTTAGCTGCTGATCGCCTCCGCTCACTGGGGCCTCCCGGGTGTGGTCGCTTGGCTCAGCGCTTGAAACCAAGCGAAGTGGTAATGGGCGCCGGCCGTGTCACCCCCGACAAGTGCGTCGATGGCTCCGAGCAGCTGCCAATTTCCCACGAGGTTGGCGTTGACGTGATCAGGATATGAGTCCAACACCCGATCGCGGACTTCGGCGAGGTGTTCGCGAAGCAACTTGGATTCGGAGTCGAGGACTCCTGTGCCGGTTGATGCTGCTTTGGCAAGAGTGTGCGCTAGGCGAGGCAATTCGTCGCGCCATTTTGTGGCTTGGCCGAGTTCCCAACCGAGTTCGTCGACCGCCGGTACGTGACGTGCTCGTGTTGAGGTCGCGACGGGTTCTTCTTCCTCGGCTGGCAGGTAGTGAACGGGTGTGTAGCTGGCCGCGGCACTAACCTCGCCAAGAAGCACTTCGATATCGCCTCTGCGATGAGCTGGTGCAAGCAGTTGCACGCCCACCGGCACGTTGATGTCAGGTGGTATCCAACCGCTGGCCAGGTCGGTGACGAGAACGGTTGTGCCGTCGGCTCGTTCGCCGACGGCCCATCGTAGGCGGGGTTCTTGACGGGCGACTGCATCTATGAGCCGCTGCAGCCTCGCGCCAGCGGTCGCAGCGGCAGAAACCGCCCCGGCTGCCGCACCGCCGCTGGCAGCGGCGACCGCCTGTTCAGTCACTCCCGCGGGCGTTTGTGGCACAGCTGGGGCAGCGGCAGTCTGGCGTACTACTGCGGGCTGGCCCAGTCCACCTGTCCCGGCCGGGGAACTGGTCGGCGCCGCTGCTGATGCACTTGGCGTCGAGCCCGCTGGCGTGGTTGGCAGTACGGATGCTGTCGGCGCTGGTGGCCTGATGTCGGCGCCGTAGGACGGCATTGGGCCGGCCGGCGCTAGGGCGGCGGGCGCCGGGGCTGCCGGGCCCACAGGGCCCGCAACGTAAGTCGTGGTTGCTTCGCTCGGTGGGGCGCTTGGGGGCGGCACGGGTGCGGCGGCCGCAGTATGGGTCGGATGAGGAGCGTCAAACACTGGCGCGTGTGCAGTCGATGGCGGTGTCGGCGCGACTGCTGTCTCGGGGATGTGTGGCGTGCTTGTCTGCAGTTGCGGCTCAACTGCGTTCAGTGGGCCGCCGGTTAGCGCTTGCGTTGCTGCCGACATCGGGGTCCCTGTTTGCATCCCGTGATCGAAGCTTTGCATTAGTTCGGATGGGGTGATACCGGTGGAGAGGTTGGCGGACGCAACAGGTGTCGGGGCTGAAACGTTAGACAGACCTGGCGCCGGAACTCTCGGTGGGATCGTGCCCGCGACCGAGATGGGGCCCTCGCTACCTAGATGTATGGGAGATGGCAACGGCGCGGGAGCCGGTCGTGGTAGGCCATCCGCCTGTCCTGTTTGAAGAATTGAACCAATACGGCGGTTGCCGGTTGCAGTCACGACTGGCAGCGCGTCGCGCGCGCCGGTAAGTGAAGCGTTCTCAGGATTGAAGGATTTGCCGCTTTCGGGTCTTAGGACGTCCGATTCTCCAGTGCCATGCAACGAGCTTGACGGATCAACAGCTGCCATCACTTGTTGACGGATTGCGTCCTTGTTGGGTGATCCAAACATGTGTCCGATATCGAGACCGTGGTCTTTGGTGAATTGTAAGGCGGACCGGGCGCTACCATCTCTGCTGAGAATGTTTTGCATTGCGCTAATGATATTCTGAGCACAGTTCGCAGCATTTCCGTTCGCGCGAGTTTGGCAATTAAGCACCACGTCGATGACACGCTCGATCTTTGTCGTTGGGAGATCTTTTGAACCCAGGATGGCGTCAATTTGAGAATTACCGTCTGCCGCGACTGTCGTAAGCGCCGCTCGTAATTCTCTGACGGAGCTGTAAGAAAGATCACAGGCAGCCTGCTTAGTCTCATTCTTTTCCGCGACATCCAGAGCTTGCTTCTCGCCTCGATGGAACGTGCTCCGGAGATCGTCAGCAGTTATTCCTTCTTGGCCCCCTAACGGGCCAGACCGCGCCTGGTTCAATTGGTCCCGAAAACGGTGGTATGCGGCCGCAGTCGCGCTGAAATGTGTCGATGCACTCGCTAAGATATTGAGGTTTGAACCCGCTGGCCATACGTTACCCACAAGGATTTGCGACCACTTCCCCGGTGGGTAATCGGTCATTTGCATAACCCGTCTATTTTTGCAAAAGAAGCGTCTACGGCCTTACGTAATGGGCCCGTAGTAGAATTTGGTGCGTCTGCAAGAGAATTGAGTGCGAGTTGCTGAAGGGTATTGGCGAGCGTGCGGACATCGTTGGCTAAGTCTGTTGGTGTGGCGGGGTCTCCATAAATACGATTTAGGAGATATTCACCGCCATCGAATAGCGCCAATCGGGCGTGGGCGGCCACAGCGATTCTGCCGGTTTCATCGCCCGGAATTGGGTCCTGGCGATTGGTATTTATGCTGACCGCTTCGTGAACCAACTCATTGGCTGCGCAAACGTTGGCCTTTGCATCAGCGATTTGCTGCGCGGTGAACGCCGGAGCTGGGGGCGCCGGCGACGGATCGGCGCGCAGTTGGGGATGGAACCACCCAACGATGGCTACGGCCACGGCGACGAGCGCTACGGCCAGCGCGACGAATGTGAGCCAGCGCGAAGGGGCGTGTATGTGCATGGCTGGTGCCGGCGGCCACGGCGCTGGCACCCCGGGTGATGTTGAAAGACCAGCAGGGCCGGCAGTCCGGGGACTTTCATGGCGTGGCAAATCGGGCATTGGGTGATGGTATTCGCTAAGTCGCTCTTCGGCTATTCGTCTTTGCTGGAATTGATGCTTGATGCTATCAACATCGGTAAAGCTGATCCAGCTAGTTAGCTGACCTTCAGTAAACCTGCTGTGGACGCGACCCCGTGGTGCCCCGGTGAATTGCTATCTCGCGGGTTGGGTGCTTCGGTGGGCTCGGGTAGGGGTGAATACCGGTGGCGGACGGCATGGGTAAGAATCCGTGCGTGGCTGATGATGTGCCAGGCGCTGGCTCAGTTGACAATGGCGGCGCACACCTCGCATGCCATTTGCAGCGGTGTGATTGCCATGAGTGTGGGTGTGTGGTCGTGAGCTGATGGCGCCGTTGGCGGTAGATCCCGCGGCCCTCGACAATGCCGGTTCTGCGGTGGTCTCCGCTGGCGAGGGTTTGGGGTCGGTGATCTCCACGTTGACCACGACGCTGGCCGGGTCTGTGGGTATGGCAGGTGCTGATCCGGCTGGAGCGGTGTTCGGGCGCGCCTATGACAGGTCGGCGGCCGCGCTGGTCCATGCGATGTCGGTCGCGCGGAACGGGTTGTGCAACCTTGGCGATGGTGTGCGGATGACCGCGCACAACTACTCGTTGGCCGAGGCGATGTCCGATGTCGGCGGGCGGGCTGTCCCGCTGCCGGTGCCGCCGTTGACCGGGTGTGTTGCGGCGGGTTCGCCGCCGTCTGCGGTCGGGGCCGTCGGTGGCGCTCCGCCGGGTTGGGGATGGGTGGCTCCCTATATCGGAATGATTTGGCCGAACGGGGATTCGGGAAGGTTGCGGGCCGCGGCCGCGGCGTGGCGTAGTGCGGGCACACGGTTCGCGCTGGCTGAAATCGAGTCGACAGCCGGTCCGATGGGTGCTATCCGTGCACAGCAGCTCCCCGAGGCCGGGCTGATGGAATCGGCGTTTTCTGATGCTTACGCCAGCACCGTCGCCATTGTGGGGCAGTGCCAGGCGATCTCGGCCCAGCTCGCCAATTATGCGGCTCGCATCGATGCGGTGCATGCGGCGATCTTGGATTTGTTGGCCCGCATCTGTGATCCACTGACCGGGATCAAAGAGGTGTGGGATTTTTTGACCGGCGAGGACGAAGACGAGATCCGACGTATTGCCGCGGACATCGCCGAGGTAATCGACCAGTTCACCGGCGAAGTCAAGGCGTTGGGTGCTGAGATCACAGCGGTGGTTTCGCAGGCCGAGACGGTGATCACCACGATGGGCCGCCACACGGCCAAGGAATGGGGTCAGTTCCTGCATGGCAACCCCGTGGGCCAGGTCATCAATTTTGCTGGGCAGCGTTTGAAAGGCATCGGTGAGGCAGCCGAGGGACTGGGCGAAACCGCCTTGGCCTACAACCAGATCCGGATCTTGGTCGATCCGCTTGGCTTTAACCGTGACGCGGGAGAGATGGTGCGGGGCATGGCGCCGCTGGTCGGACTCGGCGGCGCGCACGCACCTTCGGTAGGACAGGCGTGGAGGGAGCTGCTCAAGGACACGGTCCACTGGGATGATTGGTCTAAAAACCCCGGCGAGGCGCTCGGGAAGACCGAGGCCGACC
Source organism: Mycobacterium simulans (assembly GCF_900232995.1). GTDB lineage: Bacteria > Actinomycetota > Actinomycetes > Mycobacteriales > Mycobacteriaceae > Mycobacterium > Mycobacterium simulans. Next base: position 228,403 of record NZ_OCVX01000004.1, on the reverse strand, counting down.
TCGCGACGACGTTTCTGCCCGGCGGACCGATCTCGAAGATGGGAAGCAAAGGCCGCGATCTTCTTGAGGCAACTCGAGGGCTTAAGAAGCCACCCAACCCGCTCGCCCCACACGTTGAACCCCGGACCGCGACTCCGCAGTTGGGACAGGAACCGCCGGCGCCACGGACCGAATCGCCCGAACCCGGCCGCGCAGCGTCCGCACCGCAGCCCAAACCCGCACTGGCGCCCGCTAGCGGGCCGCTGCCTCACAGCCCAGCCGAATCCAAGACACCAGTCGCCGACAAGCCAGCCGCTGCTGAGCCATCCAAACCAGTAGCGCCGTCGCCAGCGTCGACAGGTCAGCCGCACGTACCCGCACCCACCGCGCCCGGCAAGCATTTAGCAGCGACCCACATGCAGCCCGTTGAACCGGTGCACGCCGCCGCGCACCGCTCGTCGCAGCCGTCGTCGGCCGTCATATCTGCGGCGCCACACGCGTCGGCGCCCCAGTTCAGGCACTCAGCTGGCCGGCCAGTTGAACTGCCAGCACCGCATGGTGGTCCGCACGGGGTTGGCGATGGCGGACCGGCAGCCGGCCATCCACCTGGCCTGCTCCCGGACCATGGTGGTCCGCAGTTGTCTGGCGACGTCGGGCCCGTGGGGCCTCAGGATCCAGTGCATTCCGACGAGCTCTCAGGCGATGGATGGCATCGGTTAGCCGACCAGTCGGTAGATCCCCATTATGGGAAACCGTTGGCGAGATATTGGGACTTTGCCGATAATCCAGTCGATCCAAGCCGAATTAGCCGGGGGGTTGCCGAACTAATTAAGGATCCGGACGCACCCTTTGGTCGCGACCTGCAAGGCCGTGCATACTCTGAGCAAGAATACGCTGAGCGCTTTAACGATCTGCGCCCGAATGGCGATCAGTGGATGAAATTCCCTGGAAATGACGGGGCCGTGCCGGGTACGAAGGTTGCATTCACGGATGGAGAACAATTCATCACAAGCTACGGTGCGCGATTGGACCGGGTGGGGAATGATTCGGGCAAGTACTTAGCGCTAATGGAAAATGGCATACCACGCTCATGGGAGGAACGCGCATTACATGTCAATAGTTTGACCGATCCATATAATGCATATACGTTCGCGCATCTTCCCAGTGGCTGGAAGATCGAAGTATCAGAAGTCGCACCAGGGGTCGGTCAACCCGGCGGATCGATACAGGTGCGGATCCTCAACACGGAAGGCAGGGCGATGACCGTGGAAGATCTAATTGAGCTAGGTGTATTAGAATGACCGACCACGTAGAAATTTCCCGAGAGCTTGAAAAATGGGGAGAACTTGCTGGTTACACCCTGACTCCTGGGTTCCGTAGTGATACCGGACGCGCGGTATTCTGGGCATCATTGGGCGAGATCCGACTCTTGATAGGAAAGAACGAGAGCGGCTGGATTATCATCACCGACTCTGACCGGATGGGCCCTGAGCATTTCGTCTTGGCGGCACCGTCGATGACAGCTATTGAAAGATACTTATTTGGAAAATTTGGTCGGGCTATTAGAAGTAAGCGAGGCCTTCGCCGCGTGCGTGTGCCAATTTCGAGGGAAGAAATATCGACCGGTTTTAGTATTGATACTCGGCAATTTGAAGGTGTCGACCGTCTGGCATTAATCGCGTCAGATGGCTCCACGGTCGCCATCGGTAGCGGGGACCCAATAAGTGGAACCGCAGACCTTGTCAAGCTGTCCGTGTATCTGACGGCGACGATCGATGAGATCGTCGCATCATGCAACGATCCTGACGGAAAGCCGCTCTTCAAACGTCGATAACGTATAGCCCTACACTAGTTGTCGCCGGCGATCTTCGTTGCTTGGAGCGAGCGGATCTACTCAGTCGCAGACTGGGCGACCCGCTGGGGGATCTGGCTCTGCGGCTGCAATGCTCCACCCATGACCCCGGCGATTCCGCCTGTAATGCCCGAGGCCATCTGAGGCATCTGCTGAAGCATCTGTGCCGTCTGCCCTGAATCGCCGAGACCGGTCAAGTGCGCGGCTGCCTGATCTTCGTTAGCCGGAAACCTACACTGTTTACAACGAAACAGCCGAACTGACGTTCTACTCGCAATTTGAAAGGCTCCGGTGGGCATGGATATAGATACCAGAAATCCGGAAGTTGAGGAATTGCTTAGCCGATATTAAAGCTGGCGGCAGATTTGTCACTATGCGGGAAATGCCTCTTGGGACGAATCGGCATGGGAGAATGGCCGGCTGTGTTTCCGGCATGGTTCTCCGCATCCTGATTGGTGGGGCTATATCATCGAAGCATTGGAAAGCGGTGGCTATCGGGTACTTCGTGCGTCCACTGAGCGTCGCATAAGCTCAGTAGAATCCCCGGAAGTTTTCTTTGCCCGATTCCAGGATGCCAGAAAGTTCGTCATCTAAAGTAGGGACGTATCTCAGGAGCGCCCGTCGGATGACGATGATAGGTCCAGAATGGCGCTCACCGGGCCTTGATCCGCAGGTGGATGGATACGTCGAAAGTGACGAAGGCGTTAAGTATGTGCTCCGGAGCAATCCCAAAGCATATTTTGGTATGACACGTGGCGATGCGCCCTACAGTCACATCCTCCCCCTTTCATACGACGAGCTGGATACCGTACTTCTCGACGGGTTTGCAGAAAGCATCACGGCACGGCTGAAGCCCAACGATGGAGCTTCTGGGTATCTTCCGTGAAGCAAACGTGAATTGTCTTGTTAACGAAAATTGGAGTGATACGGTTCCCTGACGGCAAAGCCCGGCATGGCCGCTTATTCAATCGTTATCAAAGCTTCTATATTTCGGGGAAGGTCATCCAATGGAGACTCATAAGAAGTGAGCGTATTCGAGGCAGATATGGATGAACGAGATGTCATACAATTGATTGCCCGTTATCATAACTGGCGGCGGATCTACCGGTACGCTGATGGGGAGGTGCCGAACGAACCCGATTGGGTCGACGGTCGGCTTTACTTTCGCAATGGTTATCCGTACCCAGCGTGGTCGGCGTTTATTCTCGAAGCCACTTCCGACCGGAAGTATCGCGTTCTACACACCTCGACGGAACGACGGAATACTTCCGTAGAATCGTCGCGTGCAACATTCTCACGGCTACAAGATGCCGGTAAATACATAATCTACGAAGTGGCAGATGCACTCCGGGTCAGGCTTGGACTCAAGCCTTTAGAACAGAAATGGCGAGCTACAGGTCTTGATCCTCGGGTGGATAAGATCGCGATCTCGGAGAAGCAAGCAAAGTATTTATTGCGCTCCGACGAGAAGGTCTACTTCCTTGCCTACTCCGGTGGTGTTCAACCGTACAGCCACATACTCTCTCTCTCTCTCTCGCGTATGACCAGTTAGATACGGTGCTACGTGATGGGTTTCCGAAGAATGTCATTCGCCCTCTTTCGATAGGAGGCGACGCTCCGCCGTCTAAACCGAATAAGCCTGAAGAGCTCAACTGACAATTTTCGTTATACATCTGGAACGAGGAATGAACGGACGATGGGAGTTCTATAGTGAGCAAGTAGATTTCCGTAACGGTTTTTCTACGCACGAAAAGAAGAGTTACTCCACCCACAGGTCTGCAGTCAAGTTGGTGACTGGGTTTTGCTACCGGCTTCTCGACGCCATAGTTTTGTGCGGGTCGACATCGCTGCCCCTGAGGTGTTTAATCTCCGGATTCTCTTGGGCAATGAGGCTGGTGCGACGAGCGGTAATTCCTGGCGGTCTCTCCCAATGGCGCCTCACAGACTGTCGCGGACGGTGGATCTGTATCAGTAGAAAGCTATACTGTTATGATCATCTTCAAGTAGATATGAGGGTTCATGAAGTTTCGAGACACGTACTTTTCGCGCGAGGACAGATACTCGATTGGCATAGAATCTTCCTCTGGTCGTTACTACGTCTCTATACCTGTCAGCAACGGTGTTGTTGATTATGAAGAATACTATGAGCTCACCGAAAAGCAATATCGTGAATTATTATGCGACAATACTCGAGCAAGTGAATTTGCAGAAGCTTGTCGTCGGCGGCAACACGACGACCTGCTTTTGCAAAAGCTGGGCAGTAATCGAGGAATACCTGTATAGAGAGACTCATAAATTAGAATTCTGCATAGGTTGACTTGACAAGACCGAGCGCTCGCATATAGACTATCTTCTATTTGAGGTACCGATGAATAAAATAGACTTTGACGAGGCGCGAAGACGGGCTATTCATACGATTAGGGAATTGGCAGAAAAAGGGCGGTTGAGTGATCTCATGATCGTCGATATGGCGATCGTAGAAACACAAGAAGCATGGTATTTTCCGTACGATGCGGTCGCGTTCGTCCTAAATGGAGATATTTCTGCTGCGTTGGCAGGAAATGTACCAGTGAAGGTGCCCAAAGGCGGGAGTGCTCTCACGTACGAAGCACTGAAATAGCAATAAATGGTCGGAGCGTCAATGAGCAAGGAAATCGCCGGAAAGATTTTTTTACACCCGAAGAAGCGGGCGTTACTCCGCCAACAGAAGCTGAGTTAGCCCGCGCGCGTAGACTATTCGATGAGTTCCAGCAACAAGTAGATGCCGTGGCCCCAACAGACCGACCGACACAAATCTCGCCGAAGTTTGGGATGATACTTCAGGTACCGAGTACGAACAAGTAGCAAGACGGCTGAGCCGCGATTGATGGATCTTGTCTGTCAACATCTGAGCTAGATAATCGCCGCCTAGTGTGCTGCGATTTCGCATTGACGCGGCTTTGCGGGCAGGCAGTTGTCCCATTCGAACGATATGGGTCTCGGGATCGAAGGTGTCGAACCGCAAACAGATGCGACGAATTGATCACAACGCAAAGTACTGCGGCTCCGCGACGGCGGCGGCCTGTAAGGCGACATCTTGGCGTGTCCCCGGTAGCTTTGATAGCGCCACATGCTGTGTATATGTCTTGCGATTTTCACACCACAATAACTTATTCGCCTGTTTTCTGCAGTTACACAAAATACAACACAGCAAGCACTGCCACGAATACAAACACGCCAAAAAACGCTGCAAATGCGCCTACCGAGAATGCGGTTGTGCGCTTGAAGGCCATCGTAAGTCCGCATAGAAAGAGAGGAAAAATCGGCGCAAAGAACCAGAAGTAGCCTATTGTAAGCATCGTTGATAGTACGCCAACGAACAGGCCCGCGAGGAGTTGGACAGGTCGTTTTCGAGCGTGGTCGAAAGGGCTTTGATAACCGGATGGTGTTGCCATATCAGCTCATCTGCTGGAAGGGATAACAAAGAATACGGTAATGACGAGCAATATTGACCAGCCCGTGAGTGGTGCCAGGATAACTCCGAGCGCTAACGTTCGCCAAAACGATGTTCTGGTACAGAAGAATAGAATTACGCCCACAGCAACAATAGCTAGAGATGTTTGAGAAACAAAAGTGTAAAAGAACCGTGTCGATATATGTCCGTGTTCAATGACTGACATGGCCTTGGCTATAATCGCCCACAGAAATCCACCGGCGATTGCCCCGGTAAACGTTGCTCGTATCCAGTCGACTGGTTCTTTCATCCAATCCTTACCCAAACGGAGATTTTATCGTGGCAGCAGCGGCGGCAGCATAACAACCGGATCATGAATACCTATCTGGGGCGGGTTGTCAGGCGTCCCCAGTGGGTAGGTGCCCGGTGGCGTCGCGACGAGCGGCGGAGCGATTGGCGCTGCCGATGGACCGTGTCCAGGATGGGGAAGTGCGGGAACTTTGGGAGCCGGATACTGATCGTTAAACCCTAACTCAAGAGCTTGGTCTCCGATCGGCTTGTGCCACCAAAGACCCGCTGCAGGTCCGAGAGCGCCATCCACGAACTGGCTCTTATCAACAACTGGCGGTGAGGCCATGCCTGCGCGAGCGTTGTCGTACTTGCTCCAGGCCGATCGCTGTAAATCTCGATTGCTGGAAAATTTGTCACGGTTCCACCTACGCGAGGCCCTGCTGCCGTCGGCTCAATGACGATAGTCCCGTTCACATCGAATGAGAGGGCCTTTGCAGGCGCTTCGCCGCCTGGTGAGAACGGATCGGCCGCACTGTATTTGATCATGACGGATCCGTTGCTGCGTTGCACCGCCGAGATTGTGGGTGTCCCGGCTCGAATCTGACCGGTCTTTTCGTCGATTGAAGGGTTTTGCCTGGCCACTATGATGCCGTTCTCGTAATCGACATAAATTGACACCCTCGATGCCTCCGGCCCAGCTGTGGGAGAGAACCCTCGATTGTCACCAAGATTGTTGTGGTACGGCGGTATATCGGCTTGGGGGTCTAACACCGCTCGGCCCGGAATGAAGAGGTTTGTCCGCACCACGCCTTGGCCGGGCACTGGTTCGATCCGGCCGACGACGATGTTGGCAGGCACACCACCGTTCTTCGGATCGTAGCTATGTGGGTCCAGGGCCGCAGCCGTCTCCCAGTCGGCCGCTGAACTCGGTTGTCGGCCGAAAACCTTTGTAAAGGCTTCGATCTGGTTCTGCCGCCTGTTGCCTTCTGGTTCAGCCTTGGATGGTGACCCGGACGCGTCAAGATCCCCGATGGGCGCCTGGTCGTAGCCATCGACTCGAAGGGTAGCCAGCGACTTTTGTAGATAGTCCGAGTAGCCGGTGCGTATTGACTGGATCTGAACCAGGGTTGCATTCGTGTCACCGATGGCTTGATGCTCGAGGGCGGAGATCCTTTGATCGATTATCGATCTTTCAACCGCACTGAGGTGGCCGCTGTTCTCCAGGTCGAGCGCTTCACCGAGTTGCCTGTCGAGGTCTTGTAGTTGTGTCTCCAAGGTCGAGATCAAAACGCCTGAGGTGTGTTGCGTTTCGGCGAGAGCCGCCGCGATGTTCTCTAAATCAATCGCGATCTTGGGCAACTGCTCGGATTGCATACCCAGCGATCTCGTGATGCGCTCGACTTCGGCGGAGTCATTGATCGGGTGATCACCGTTCTCTCGATTCCAGGACGCTTCGAAGCGCCGGCGTGCCTCATCAAACGCACTATTAGCCTCGGTGCTGCATCGACCCGCATCGTGAAATGCCTGAGCCAGGTCCGAAATCTGTGCTGGTCGACCACTTTGGAGACTTCTGTCAATTGCCCAAGGGTCGCCGCCCGCTTCGGCGATTAGCCGCGGAATGCTTATGTATTGGAGTCGCACCGCACCACCCGTAGTAACGCGGCGTTACGTTCGTCCATATCGGCGAATTCCGTTGCGGCGGCTGCCGCCTTGTCACCGAGTGAGGTAAGCGCTTCCTTGTTGGCGTCCAACGTTCGCACATGGTGGGCTTGTGCTGCAATGACCGCGTCGTGAAATGCCGCGGCCGCGGCGAAATCGCCGAACATTGTCGGTAGTTGCGGCCCGCGCGTCAGGCGGCTGACTCCGTCATGTGCGTGACCACCGGCGTGATGCGACTCTTGGGCTCCGGAGCGGAGTAATCCCATGTCGACGAACATCGCTTCCCCTCTCCGAGTATCAAGGCCTCGATATCGCAGCGGCGCCAAGCGATCCGGTCCTGACACGTGACTCCGAGGTGGGCGCGGCATCGCGCCCCTGACATGAGCTCTGGCGAGGTTAACCGCTGGTTTTTCGTCGCGCAATTCATCACGTGGGCTCAACCTGAAGGTCCGCGGGCGACGATCGGGGATGCGGTTGTCTGGGGCGGTGCGTCGGAAGGTGACACGGCGGTTGGTTAGCCAGTGTCACAAGGAATCCCGAGACGAAATGCGATAGCGTTAAGCATCGAGGTCTGCGTCGACATTTCCGCTCGTCTCTCGCGGATCCAACAAATAATCGCAACACTTCTACAACATCTCTCGATTCACGCGCGTGGACATGCGAACCTAGCCCGCATGCCCCGCGCCCGATGGCTGCAGAGCGCAGTCGTCGTAAGCGTGTTCGCGGTCGTCATAACGCCGGCCACACCGACGGCAGCCGATACCTCGCCGACGGCACCCTGCGACGCCATCAGCCCGATCGCGATTCCCTGCGTCGCGCTCGGCAAGGGCGCCGACGCAATCGCCGCAGAGTGCCGGCGCGCCGGCATAGCCGATACAAGCTGCACCATTCCGTTGGCCCACCGGGTCACCCAAGCGGCACGTGACGCTTACCTACGGTCATGGGTACACCGCACCGCGCAATTTCAGTACAGGCTCGGAAACCCGTTGCCGCTCAGGGATACTCAGTGGCTCGGCACCCACAACTCGTTCAACAGCGTCGCCGAATCGCTCACCGTGTCGCACGTCGATTCAAACCAGCAACTGACGCTGACCCAACAATTAGATATCGATGTCCGCAGCATCGAACTGGACCTGCACTACATCCGACGGCTCGAGCGCCTCGGCGCGCAAGATGTCACCGTGTGCCACGGTCTTGGACCGGACAAGGCGAACCTGGGCTGCACCACCGAGCCAACCCTCGCAAAGGTGCTGTCGGAGGTCGCCACCTGGCTTAATGCACCTGACCACACCGACGAGGTCATCCTGCTCTACCTCGAGGACCAGTTGAAGGACCCGGCCGCCTACGCGTCGGTGGTCGCCTCCCTGGAAGCCGGACTAAGGCGCCCGGACGGCGAAAGCCTCATCTACCGTCCTGACCAAACCCGACGCGCCGCCAACGGCTGCGTCCCCGTTCCGCTAGACGCGTCGCGTGACGACATCCGCACATCCAACGCGCAGGTGATCCTTGTCAGCAACTGTGTGCCGGGGTGGGCGGGCGACGTCTTCGACTGGAACAACCTCGAGGTCGAGAGCGGCTCGACCCCCAACTACCAGCCCTACCCGGCGTGCGATGCCACCTACGGCAATGCCGTCTACGCATCCAAACTAGTCCGCTACTACGAGGACTCCACGTTGTTCGGGGCCCTGTCGACTCCGCTCCGGCCGCCGGCCAATCCAGCGGCGCTCACCCCGCCGAAGGTGCAGGCGATGACCGATTGCGGTGTCAACCTGTTCGGCTTCGACCAGCTGCTGCCCGAGGACGGGCGCATCCAGGCGTCCCTATGGAGCTGGGCACCGGACGAACCGCGCGCGGGAGCCGGAACCTGCACCCTGCAGGGAGCCGACGGCCGCTGGATCGCCGCTCAATGCACGGACGCCCACCCTGCGGCTTGCCAGAGCCCGACCGGCACGTGGACCGTGACGCCGAGTGTGCCGTTCACAGGGGCTTCGTCAGCCTGCGCTGCGGCAGGATCGAACTTCACGCTGCCAAGAACGGGAGACCAGAACGCCCGTCTGCGTGCGGTAGCCGAGACCGCCGGCGGCGTGTGGGTGCGCTACACGACCAGGCCCGAGCAGTAACCAGACTTACTGCGGCATCCCCGCGGGGTGTGGGAAGACCTGGTGGAACTGGTCATGCAATTGTTCCAATTGTGCACAGCTCGTCAGTACCGTAGCGACGAACGTCGCGGCCAGCACCGCAAACAGCACCCGAGTTGTCGGCCGAGTTCTCCTGGTCTTAGCGGTCAAGATCGTTCCTTTCAGGTTGTCCGAAATCCGCTTTGCCACGCATTCAGGTAGTCGGCTTCTGACAGCAAAAGTTCCCCACCAAGAGTGGGCGCGAAAAGGAGCCGACTACTGACCCCGGTCCAGCAGATCCGACGACCCCAGCACCCGTTCGACCTCGACCTCGATGACGACTCGCCGAGGGTTGGCCCGAGGGGTGCGATAGCGCTGGGCGTAGCGCAGCTCGGCGTCGCGGACGGCGTCGATCTCCTTGTTAACGCTGGCCTTGCCCTCAAGCGAGAGCCACCGCGCGCCATCGACCTGGCTGAGCACGGCGATCCCGCCGCGATCGGCATTGACCGCCTTCTGCGAGCCGCCGGTGGTGATTACCCGGGCGATGTGGGTCTTGGGATCGAAGGTGAAGCCCACCGCGACGACATGCGGCGAACCATCGGTCCGCAGCGTGGTCAGCATGGCCAGATGGCGTTCGGAGAGAAACGCCAACGCGTCGTCACTGAGCCGCGTAGTGGTATTCGCCATCGCTCCTCACGCTAGCGCAGGTGATAATCGCAGCCGTGGACGACACGGGCGCAGGTCCGGTAGTAATTTTCGGCGGTCGCAGCGAGATCGGCGCCGAACTGGCGCGACGCCTGGCTCCCGGGGCGACGGTGGTCCTGGCTGCTCGGCAGGCCGATCAGCTACACGAACAAGTCGCCGACCTGCACGCCGCCGGCGCCTCAAAAGTGCACACCACCGAATTCGACGCCGACGACCTGGCCTCACACGGGCCGCTGGTCGCCTCGATCATCGCCGAGCACGGCCCCATCGGCATCGCGGTCCTGGCCTTCGGGATCCTCGGTGACCAGGCCCGCGCCGAAACCGATGCCTATCATGCTGTCGCCATCGTGCACACCGACTACGTCGCTCAGGTCAGCCTGCTCACACATCTGGCGGCGGCGATGCGCACGGCCCACAAAGGGTCACTGGTGGTGTTCTCCTCGGTCGCAGGCATCAGGGTGCGCCGCGCCAACTATGTCTACGGATCGGCGAAGGCCGGGCTGGACGGCTTCGCCAACGGCTTGGCCGACGCGCTGTACGGCACCGGCGTGAGGCTCCTCATCTCCCGTCCGGGATTCGTCATCGGACGCATGACGGCAGGCATGGCACCAGCACCGCTGTCCAGCACGCCCGAGCAGGTAGCGGCGGCCACCGCGCGTGCGCTGGTCAAGGGGCGGCGCACCGTCTGGATCCCCTGGGCATTGCGACCCATGTTCTTCACCCTCAAGCTCCTGCCGCAGTTCGTCTGGCGCAGGATGCCGCGATGATCATCGTCGTTGGTATCGGCGCCGACGGGATGCCAGGAATCTCGCAGACCGCAAAGTCCGAATTGCAAAGAGCCGCGGTAGTTTACGGCTCAAAGAGGCAACTCGACCTGCTCGACGGCACCGTAACCCCGGAGCGCCGCGAATGGCCGTCACCCATGCTGCCCGCCCTACAAACGCTGGATCCGGATGGAGCCGACATCCACGTGGTAGCCAGCGGAGACCCGCTGTTGCACGGCATCGGCGGCAGCCTGATCCGCATCTTCGGTGCTAAGAAGGTCCGCGTGCTACCGCACGTGTCGGCGGTGACCCTGGCCTGTGCCCGAATGGGCTGGAACGTCCACGACACCGAGGTGATCAGCCTGGTTACGGCGCAACCGGCCACCGCGGTGCGCCGCGGCGGCCAGGCGATCGTCTTATCGAGCGACCGCACCACACCGAAGGCGCTGGCGGTGTTGCTTAACGCCTACGGACGCGGTGATTCTCAGCTCAGCGTGCTCGAACAGCTCGGCGGTCCCAGCGAACGCAGACGCGACGGCACCGCGCGGGATTGGGCCGACAGTACCCCCACAAACGTCGACGATCTGAACGTGATCGCTGTCCGCTATCTGCCAGACGAGCTCCTGAGGACATTGCCCGACGACGCATTCGTCAACGACGGGCAGATCACCAAACACGGGATCCGGGCGGTGACCCTCGCGGCGCTGGCGCCGCGGCCGGGACAGCGACTCTGGGATGTTGGCGCGGGCTCGGGCAGCATCGCCGTCGAGTGGTGTCGGAGCTGGCCGGGCTGTAGCGCGGTGGCATTCGAACGCAACGAGCACCGCCGCCGCAACATCGGATTCAATGCCGCCGCCTCCGGCGTAAGCATCGATGTGCGGAGCGAAGCGCCTGAACAATTCGAGGGCGCCGCAAAACCTGACGTCATTTTCGTCGGCGGCGGCATTACCCAGCCGGGTCTGTTGGATGCTTGTCTCGACAACCTGCTCGCGGGTGGACACCTGGTTGCCAACGCGGTCACCGTTGAATCGGAAGCCATTCTTGCGCAAGCGCATTCGCGATATGAAGGTGCACTCAAGCGCTTCCAGCACTACCACGGCGAACCGCTCGGCGGCTTCACCGGCTGGCGCCCGCAGCTGCCGGTCACCCAGTGGACGGTGACCAAGCGGTGACGGTCTACTTCATCGGAGCGGGCCCAGGCGCCGCCGACCTGATCACGGTGCGCGGCCAACGGCTCCTCGAAACCTGCCCGGTGTGCCTGTATGCGGGTTCGATCATGCCGAAAGACCTGTTGGCGCACTGTCCATCCGACGCCAAAATCATCGACACCGGCCCGTTGACGCTTGACCAGATCGTCGCCGAGTTCGCGGCCGCCGACGCCGCCAACCTCGATGTGGCCCGGTTGCATTCCGGTGACCCGTCGGTGTATAGCGCACTGGCCGAGCAGTGCCGAAGACTTGACGCCTTAGGCATCAACTACGAAATCGTCCCGGGCGTACCGGCTTTCGCCGCAGCCGCTGCGGTGCTCAAACGTGAGCTCACCGTCCCGGGAGTTGCGCAGACCGTCACGCTAACCCGAGTAGCCACCCTATCGACGCCGATGCCGCCCGGCGAAGACCTCTCCAACCTCGCCCGATCCGGCGCCACCTTGGTGTTGCACCTGGCCGCAGCCCAGATCGACACCATCGTCCCGCAGCTACTCGGCACCGGCTACAAACCCGAAACACCAACGGCAGTAGTGGCTTTCGCTAGCTGGCCACAGGAAACCGTACTGCGCGGCAGCTTGGGCGATATCGCCACACAGATGCACGACGCCAACATCACCAAGACCGCCGTCATCGTTGTCGGCGATGTGTTGGCCGCCGAGGGTTTCACCGACAGCTACCTGTATTCGGTAGCCCGCCGAGAGGCCCACTGATGCGGCTGCTGCTGCTCGGCGGCACCGCCGAGGGTCGGGCGCTGGCCAAAACCTTGCACCCGCGCGTCGACCTCATCAGCTCCCTGGCCGGCCGGGTGCCCGACCCGGCGTTGCCCGTCGGCCCGGTGCGAATAGGCGGGTTCGGGGGCACCGATGGGCTACGGCGGTGGCTCACAAAAGAAGACATCGGCGCCGTCGTCGACGCCACCCATCCGTTCGCGGCGACCATCACCGCACACGCCGCGCAGGTCTGTGAGGAATTGCAAGTGCCTTACCTGGTGCTGGCTCGCCCACCATGGGACCCGGGCGCCGCCATCGTCGTTAAATCGGATACCGAAGCGGCAGAAATTGTTGCCCAACAAGGATTTTCACGTGTCTTCCTGACCACCGGCCGATCCGGCGTCAACGCCTTCGCCGACGGCGAAGCGTGGTTCTTGATTCGTGCCGTCACCGCGCCGGACGCCGCCTCGCTGCCGCGTCATCACCAGGTGGTGCTGTCCCGGGGGCCGTATCACTACGACGACGAGTTCCAGCTCTTACGGGAGCACCGCATCGACGCGTTGGTCACCAAGAACAGTGGTGGCGACATGACGCGAGCGAAGCTGGACGCCGCTGCCGCACTCCACATTCCGGTGGTGATGGTGGCACGCCCGGAACTGCCGGCCGGGGTGACGACGGTGGGCACCGTGCAACAGGCCGCCGATTGGGTTGCCGCGCTGGGCTAACCGGTCATGTCGTCGCGCTCCTGCCTCAAGCACCCGCGCGTTCCCGTTTGCTGCCGCCAGGGCGAGCGTGGTAACGGCCTCGTCGTCGCTTGACGCGGTCATGGGCATCCAGCTTAAACGGGGACACTGGCCGTGCATACGACCGGCTGTCGTAGCGGTGGTGATCTGGCGGTCCAGCGGACGTGTGATACTGCGGCATGCTCGACAGCCCGCACGCCCACTTCGGCCGGCGTGAGTTCCTGACCGCTGCCGTCCTGATTCCGCTCGCAGGTTGCGCGCGCCGTGCCAGCGGTGATCCTCCCGCAGTGACCACCGCGGTGGCACGACCGGATATCGCCGAACGCTTCATTGAGCTCGAGCAAAAATATGAGGCCCGCCTCGGCGTGTACGTGCCAGGTGCACAGATCGCATACCGCTCCGACGAGCGGTTCGCGTTCTGCTCGACCTTCAAGGCGCCCCTGGTCGCGGCGGTACTGCACCAATATCCACTGACGCATCTGGACAAGGTGGTCACTTACACCCACGACGACATCCGGTCGATCTCACCGGTGACCCAACAACACGTCGAGACCGGAATGACGATCGGGCAACTCTGCGATGCGGCGATCCGCTACAGCGACGGCACCGCGGCCAATCTGTTGCTGGCCGACCTTTCTAGTCCAGGGGGCGGGACGGCGACATTCACCGGATTTCTGCGCGAGCTCGGCGACACCGTGAGCCGGCTGGATCAACTGGAACCGGAGCTGAACCGCAACGCCCCGGGCGACGAGCGGGACACGACAACCCCGCGCGCGATCTCCCTTGTCGTCCAACAGCTGGTGCTCGGCAACGCGTTGCCCGCAGACAAGCGGGCGATGCTGATCGATTGGATGGCACGCAACACCACCGGAGCCAAGCGCATCCGAGCGGGATTTCCGGCCGATTGGAAAGTGATCGACAAGACTGGGTCCGGAGACTACGGCCGGGCCAATGACGTTGCGGTCGTGTGGTCGCCCGGCGGTGTGGCCAACGTCGTGGCGATCTACTCCGATCGTGCCGGCAACGGGTATGAGGCCGAACCCAGCGAGGAGTTGATCGCCGATGCGGCGGCGCTTGTCGCGTCCGTGCTGGGCGGCTAGCAGCTAGCGCGAGCCTGGGGAAATGACCTCAGCGATGTCAGACATGTTCAGCGCAGTGCCTTCGTTCCAGGCGGCCTGGAATTCTGCCGCGCTGAGCTGCTCGCGCACGCGACGTTCGCATTCCGAGTGGAAGTCGCCGACGAGCACACTAGCGAGTATGGCTCCGCTGGCACGGCTTATTTCGGCGGCCGCCGCCATCAGGACCGCGGCTTGTCGCGGCTGGTTGCAGGTTTCGGTAATCCAGGCCAAGAGTTCGAGTCCATTTGCGACCTCGTATTGGTTACTGACTTCGAGGCCAAGTTGAAGGCACTGGTAGAGGAATTGTTCGGCGCGCTGCAGATCGCCCAGGCGCCAGTGCGCCGCACCAACCGTTCCCAGTGCGGCTACTCGCATCACCCAGTCGCCGCGGGATTGAGCCAAGGCGAGAGATTTGTCAGACCACGCCAGCGCACCGTGGGGATCACCTGAAATTATGTCCAGCCAGCTCATAGCCCCCATCGAGTAGACCTGGACTTCGAAGTCATCGGTCGCGGCCATTGCCTGCTCGAGGTGGTCCTGCACGTGGTCGATGTTGCCAGTCATCAAGGCGATGTAGGCATCGTAAAAATGGATCCTGCCGCGCGTGTCGGGGTCCTCGACCACTTCGAAGAGGCTACGCGCCTCAGCAAGCCAGCTCATGCCTGTCACCATGTCTCCGTGATGGATGGTCAGGAGCGCCACGGTAAACAGCGCCCGCATGCGCTGCACGCTGGGTTCCGGTGAGGTGGCATCCAGAGCACGGCTTGCCCATCGGCAGCCTTCGCTGAGCACCGCATAGCAGAGCCAGAACTGGCGCATGGCAACGGTCATATCGACCGCCATGACTGGATTGTCGGTCAGGCTGAATTGCAGCGCCTCCCGGATGTTGGGCAGGTCACGGGTAAGGCGCTCGATCCATTGGAGTTGTTGGGGACCGAACCATTGGGCCTCGGCCTCAGCAAGCAGCTGGTGATACCACGCGGCGTGGCGTCGAGCCAATCGCAGGTGTTCGGCCTCGGTGGTGTGGCTGTTTCCGAAGTCGCGCAGTGTCTCCAAGAGCCGAAAGCACACCACGCCGTGGTGTTCGGTGCGGATCAGGATCGATTTGTCGACCAATGCGGACAGCAGGTCCAGGAATTCGTCCGCGGGCACGTCCTCACCGCAGATGCCGCGGGCGGTGGCTAGATCAAAGCTTTCGACCAACACCGATAGCCGGCGCCACAGTCGCTGTTCGGATTGGGTGCACAGGTCATAGCTCCAGTCCAGACACGCCATCAGGCTTTGTCGGCGAGTGGGGGCGCCGCGATGGCCGTGGCTGAGGAATCCGAAGCGGTCGGCGAGCTCCTCGGCGATCTGCTCGGCCGACATCACCCGGGTGCGCGCGGCGGCCAGCTCGATGGCTAGTGGCAACCCATCCAAGCGGGCACAGCTGCGCGCTATCGCCGTGGCATTGTGGACGTCGAGCTCAAATCCGGGAACCACTGCCCGCGCCCGCTGCACAAACAACTGCACGGCCGCATAACCGGCCACGCTGCCCAGCGTGGGATCTTCGCCGAGGGTCGGACACGACAGCGGGTCTAGCCGCAGCACCGCTTCGCCGCCGATGTCGAGCACCTCGCGGCTGGTGGCCAGCATCTGCAGCTGCGGGCAATCCCGCAGCAGCGTCTCGGCGAGATTGGCCACGTCGTCGATGAGGTGTTCGCAGCTGTCGAGTACCACCAGCGACTGACGCTGCCCGAGGAAGTCGACCAGCACCTCGGTCAGGGCTCGACCCAGCTGATCACGCACTCCCAACGCCGCGGCCACCACCTCGGTAAGCAGTGCACCTTCGCGCAGTTCGGCTAAGTCCACCCACCACGCGCCATCGGTAAACTGCTGGCGCAACTTGGCGGCGGTGTGGGCGGCCAAGGTGGTCTTACCAACCCCACCGACACCGGTCACCGTGACCAGCCGCGAGACTGACAACAACTCTTGCAGCTGGGTCACCTCCGCGTCGCGCCCCACGAAAGTGGTTACCGTCGACGGCAGCCTGCGCCCACGCCCCAATTCGCGCTGGTGTCCGACAAGACTGGTAGGGCGCCGCAAGAGTCCCGAATGTAGCCGCTCGAAGACGCGCGGGTGAGGCGGTGCCGCAACCCGCGAAACAGGGTGGGCCGCTTGCCCTTCGGCCTCGCCCGTGAGGATGTGCTGATGCAGTTGGCGCAGCCCCGAGCCGGGATCAACACCAAGCTCCTCGACAAGTCGCTCGCGTATCCGGCGATAAGTGTCCAGCGAATCGGCCTGCCGGCCATTGCGGAACTGGGCCAGCATCAACTGCCCGGCCAGGCGTTCGTCGAGCGGATTGGCCGCCTGCGCCGCGGATATCTCCACGAGTAACTCAGCGTGTCTACCCACCCGCAACGCGACATCGTTTCGGTCCAGCTCCACTGAAAACCGCTCAGCCTGCAAAGCACCGCGAATGTCGTTGATCCACGGAGTATCCAGGGACACGAATGGTTCACCGGACCAGATTGCCAAGGCCCGGTCGAACAAACCCGCGGCTTCGTCCGGGTCGGCGCTGGCGCGCGCCTGTGCCACCACAGACCGGAAGCGGTACAGGTCCACCGTCAACGGGTCCGCGGCAAGAACGTATCCGCCCGGCTCACGCGAAATCACCGTGTTCTCGGTGCCAGCAAGCAGATTCCGCAGCCGAGACACATAACCCGCAAGGGAATTTCGGGCATGATGCGGCGGCCGGTCCGACCACACCCGATCAACCAGCTGGTCCACCGGGATCGGCCGATTCACATCGATCAGGAATGCGACCAGCACACACCGTTGGCGGGCATGCCCGATTTCGAGTCGCCGCCCGTCGACTCGAGCTTCCATGTCGCCGAGCAACTTGAACTCGACCGCCATCCAGCAACCCTCTCCGCAGCTGCGCAGCGAACGCAGCATGTCTGGTGGTGGGTAGCATACGTCCAGCGGAGCAGCCATTGCGGCCACATCACGAGACTTCACAGTGATGGCCGTCAGATGACGCGAGATGAGCGCGGGACGGCTAGCCAGGGTAGCGTCGGGGAGTAAACACCTGCTCCCCGGAATCCGTTGAGTGCCATTGCGTTTGGGATGATCCGATGATCAGTAGGCAACGCATGTCGACGTCGGCGGGATTGAGGTCAGCCAGCCGCACCACGCGGACGTCTTCGTCAGGCCCGGATACATTCCGGCCGATCACCACCGGCGTGCCGGGCTCGCGGTGGGCCAACAACAGCTCGCGCATCGCGCCGACCTGCCACGTTCGTGTCTTGGAAGCGGGGTTGTAGATGGCCAGTACCAAGTCGGCGCCGGCGGCGGCGGCCAGGCGCGCGGCGATCACCTCCCACGGTTTGAGCCGGTCGGACAGTGAGATCACCGCATAGTCGTGACCCAGCGGAGCGCCGACCCGGCTGGCCACGGCCTGCGCGGCCGTCATCGCCGGAATCACCCGGATCCGCACGCTGGGCCATTGTTTGGCTTCCTCCAGTACGGCGGTGGCCATCGCGAACACTCCCGGGTCGCCCGACGACACCACCGCAACCGCGTTCCCCTGCTCGGCCAGCGCGCACGCCAATCGCGCGCGGGCGGGCTCGTCGGTGTTGTCGCTGGGATGGCGCCGCTGGCCGTCACGCACCGGCACCCGGTTCAGGTAGCCGTGGTAGCCGATAAGGTCGGTCGCACAAGCCAATTCACGTCGGCTCTGCGGCGTCATCCAGTCGGTGTGGCCGGGTCCCAGGCCCACCACCGCAACGCTGCCGGCCACCGACCCTCGTCGCCGTCCACCAGGAAGCATGGCCAGCGAGAAGTAGGGCACGCTGGTCTCGTCGACTTCCGCTGCGGGCAGCACGCGTTGGCCGGGTGTGCTTGCGCGCTCCACGTAGAACGCGTCGTCGAGTTGGCCGGACGCCGAAAGCGCTTCCCGCACATTGTGGTACGACCGGCCCAGCTTGAGAACCACGGCCGCGTCGACGTCGGCGAGCCGACGGGTCAGCTCGGCGACCGGCAACGTGCCCGGCAGCACCGACAGCACCTCATCACCGGCTACCAATGGTGTCGCGACCGCCGCCGACGCCGCGCTCACCGACGTCACACCCGGCACGATGACGGCATTGAAGCGACGGGTGAGCCGGGTGTGCAGATGCATGTAGGAGCTGTAGAACAGCGGGTCGCCCTCGGCGAGCAGCGCCACATTGCGCCCGGCGTCGAGGTGCGCGGCGATCCGCTCGGTCGCTTCGACGTAGAAGTCTTCGATCGCACCGACGTAGCCGCCGGGATGATCGGTGGTCTCGGTAGTCACCGGATAGACGAGGTGTTCCTCGATCTGGCCAGCCCGCAGATACGGTTCGGCGATACCGCGGGCGATGCTGCGACCGTGACGGGCGCTGTGGTACGCGACCACGTCGGCCTCGCCGATCACCCGGGCGGCCTTGACGGTCACCAACTCCGGATCACCGGGCCCCAGCCCGACTCCCCAGAGCGTGCCTCTCGACGTCATTCGGCGTCGCTTGCGATCGCGTTGACGGCGGCGGCTGCCATGGCGCTGCCGCCACGGCGGCCCCGCACCACCAGATACGACATGCCGCGCGGACGCTCGATCAGCTCCTGCTTGGACTGCGCCGAGCCGACAAAGCCGACCGGTCCGCCCAGCACCGCCGCCGGCGCCGGGGCCCCTTCGTCGATCAGCTCCAGCAGCCGGAATAGCGCGGTGGGCGCGTTACCGATGGCCACGATCGCGCCTGCCAGCTGGTTGGCCCACAGCTCCACACCGGCCGCCGAGCGGGTGGTCTGCCGACGCGCGGCCAGTTCGGCGGCGCGCGGATCGGCGACCAGCGTCACCACCTCGTTGCCGGCGGGCAGTCGTGCGGTGGTGATCCCGGCGGCCACCATCGACGAATCGCACAGCACCGGGGCGCCGCCCGCCAACGCGGCGCTGGCGCGGGAGACGACGTCGTCGGTGTAGGCGACGTGCTCGGTGAGGTCGACCTGCCCGCAGGTGTGGATCAGCCGGACCACCACGCGGGTGACGTCGGCGGGGAATCGCGTCAGGTCGGCTTCGGCGCGGATCGCCGCGAACGACAGTCGGTAGATTTCCGCCGCGTCGCGGATGTAATCGAGCACCTGCTCACCTTAGGACCTGAGAACCCGGTATCCCGTTCCGGCGGCTACCAGCACCTCACCCGCAAGCGGGCTGCCGCAGGCGCGTTCGCAGCCGACGAAGTGCCGATGCACGGCGGAATTTGGGTCCAGCGATTGTGCCGCGTCGGCCCGTACGTCGGCCGTGGAGTGCGCGCAGCCCGGGCTGCCGGTGCAGGCGCTGACGGTCAGCCAGGGGGAGTCTTCGTCGAATACCAACCCCAGCGGCGCCAGCACGCGCAGGGCCACCTCTGCTACATCCTCGCTGAGGTCGCACACCAGAACCGACCGCCACGGCGTGACCACCAGCGGAGCCTCGATCGCGGCCAGGAAGTCCGCGACACGTGCGGACAGGACTCCGAGCGGCACCGCCGCGCCCAGCGTGATGCGGCCGTCGTCCTGGGATATCCAGCCGACCGGTCCCGCGGTGACGGGTGGGAACGCAGCGCCCACCTCGACGCCGGGAAGCAGGTCATTAAGGTTGGTCAATTCATTTATCCGCCAAGCTTTTCCGCGGATTTCGACAAACCGCAGCGCGATGCCGAGCAGCGTCTCGGTGACATCGCTAACCCGCACTCCCGTGTCGCGTCCGCTCAGCAGCAGGGCGACACCGTCGTCAAACAGCTGCACGCCGACGTCGGCACCCAGCCCGGACACGTCACCGCGACCATCGTCGAGACTGAACCAGAACCGGCCGCCAAGGTCCGCGAGGCGCGGTTCGGCGCGGATCGCGGCGTCCAATTCTTCGACCCACGGCCGAACGTCGGCCTTGCCGCCGACCCGGCCGGTCAGCGGCGACGCCACGATGTTGCGGACCCGCTCGTGCGTCGCCGACGGCAGCAGGCCAGCCGCCGCCAGGGAACCCGCCACGGCCTCAACATCCCGGATCCCGCGCAGCTGAACGTTGCCGCGCACGGTCAGCTCGAGCGTTCCCGAGCCCACCTCGCTCGACAAGTTGGCCAGCGTCGCCAGCTGGGCGGCGGTGATGATTCCGCCGGGTAGCCGTACCCGCGCCAACGTGCCGTCGGCGGCCTGGTGCACGTGCAGCGCGCCCGGGCAGGCGTCGGTGTCGCGTGCTCGGGGCATGGTTCACGGTACGACGCATCAAGTTGCGCGGCTACCGCACCGTCGGAGACGTGGGATGGCTCGCCGGGCCTGCCCAGCGAACCGGTTACGGAACGCTATCCCACTGTTCGTCTTCCACATCCGCGATGCAGTGATACGCAATCACCGCCGTCCCCGGCTGTGCGACGCCGCCGGATATGTTGAGGCACGGACCGAGGGCACTGGTGACCTGGCCGTTGGCCTCGAGCTTCCAACGTTGGTTGTTCGTATTGGTCTGACACCGCATGAGCGTCACCGGGGTGTTATCCGCTGCGCCGCTGATGCTCACGCAATTCCCGGGGACGGCCATGCTCTCGATCTGACCGGCAGAGTTGACAACCCAAAGCTGGGATTTCGCCCCGGTGCAGGGATTGACCATCGTCGCGGAGTTGGCCCCATTCGGGCCGTCGAGACACCAATTTCCCAATCGGCTCTTCAATTGGATCGGGTCGGTGGCACTCGCCACGCTAGCGCTGAGCAGCGCGACACCGAACACCGCGCCGAATAGGCCGAGCGCCCGGCGCACACCGCTCATCAACCGTGTTTCATGCATTCGGCTTCCATCCTTTCGTCCTGGTCACCCTCACAAGACCGCAAGGTGCACCGGCCGCACCGAGACCACCACCGCCACAGATGGTTTGCCGCACCTACCAAGATTCAAACCCGGCCGGTGACTCGTTATCGGCGTCGCGGATTCGGGCATGGTTCGCGGTGCAGCCCCAGCGGCGTAGCGTGCCGGACAGCGAGGCTCGGTGGTTGTGGTGCCAGAGAAGCGTCTGCCGAAGGGTTTCCCTGCTGGACAAGAGGATTGGTGCGATCGGAACCGCGACTAGCGAAGATACGACGCGAGTTGCTGGCCGAACAACTTCAGCGGTTTCGGGTTGAGCATCTCAAAATGTGTGGACTCGACGGGGTGTTCGGTGATGTTGCCGGCAGCGTATGGTCGCCACATTGGCTGAAGCGCTGAGCCGTCGCCGCGGTTTTCCGAGAAAATAACCATGTCGCCATCGAATATGTCCGGGACATGTTGTGAAAGAAGTCGAATACTGGCATTCATGTTATCGACCATTTCCTCCACGATAGGCTTGGGCGGAAGTAGGAACTCCGTAGCCTCGTGGCGCTGCAAGAGTACCTCTGCCTGCTGATAGGTCAATGTTCGGAATTGTCCATCAATGTTGATGCCGTTCATTTGCAGCATGGTGCTAAGAAAGCTGCTCTCGGTCACCGGGTCTGAATCTTTCAGAGCGTTATCAAGGCCACCAGCAGCGGCTGGATTCAGAATCGCATCTAGGAGTAGTAGGCGTCGAACTACACATCCTCGTCGCTGCAGCTCGACGGCAAGCTGATGCGCGACAACGCCGCCAAAAGACCAACCCAAGAGATTGTATGGTCCGTCGGTATAAAACTCTTGAACCGTATCGGCGTATTGCGCGGCGATGTCGCGGATTGATCCACGCCATTCCCCACTTGGCGGCAGTGGGAAGCCGATGATGGGGCAGTCCACATATGCGGCCAGGTTTCGATATTGCCAGCTGAGTCCGCCTCCGGGTGGAGGACAAAACAACGGAATCCCGTCACCGTGTTTGAGTACTTCAACAGGAAGGAGCTCGATTGAACTGTCTGCCGAGCCCAGTCGCTGGCTTAGGCTTTCGACCGTCGGCGACTCAAACAACGCCCGCACCGGAACATCGGCATCGAATGACGTGTTGATCGCAGCGATCGCCCGCATCGCTGACAGGGAATCGCCCCCGAGATCGAAAAACGAGTCCTCGACCCCAACCCGCTCGAGCCCCAACACCTGGGCGTAGATGCCGGCCAGGATTTCCTCTACCGGACCGCTCGGCGCCCGATACCGGTCGCTGTCCCCGTAATCGGGGGCTCGCAGGGCGCGGGTGTCGAGCTTGCCGTTGAGCGTCAACGGCAGTTCGTCCAACGCCACCACCGCCGCGGGCACCATATAGGCCGGCAACCGAGTCGCCAGCGCAACACGTGCCTGCACCGGATCGGCCGTGCCGGTGACATAACCGACCAGACGTTTATCTCCTGGCCCGTCCTGGCGGGCGATCACCACCGCCTGCTCCACCCCATCCAGCCCGGCCAGTGCGGCCTGCACCTCACCGAGTTCGATGCGATACCCGCGGATCTTTACTTGCTCATCGCCACGCCCGACGTAGTCCAGTTGGCCGTCAAGACGCCACCGCACCAGGTCCCCGCTGCGATACATGCGTGCTCCAAGCACCCCGCCCCCGCCGAACGGACACGCCACAAACCGCGACGCAGTCAAGCCGGCCCGACCCCAATACCCCACCGCCAACCCAGAACCTGCCACATATAGCTCCCCGACCACACCGGCCGGCACCGGACGCAACGATCCATCCAGCACAAAAAATGCTAGATGCGCCAATGGCGCCCCGATGGGGCTGGCACTGCTGGCAGTGTCGCCGTCGACGATCTCCCGCAACGAGGCATGCACCGTCGTCTCGGTGATGCCGTACATGTTGTGCAGGCAGGGTGATCCCGGGTGGTTGTCGAGCCAATCCCGGAGCCGGTTTGGTTGCAGCGCTTCGCCGCCGAACACGACAGCTCGAAGCTTCAGGTGCCGTCCCGGCTCGGGTGAGACCGCGTCGGCGGTCTGCAGCGCATAGAACGCCGAGGGGGTTTGGCTTAAGACGCTGACTTGTTCACCGATCAGTAAGGCGTGCAGTTCGTCCGGCGAGCGGGTCACTTCGTCAGGTACCACCACCAGCCGCCCACCACTGAGCAGCGCACCCCAGATCTCCCACACCGAAAAGTCGAAGGCATACGAGTGGCACTGTGTCCACGCCTGTCCCGGTGCCAGCTCCAGTTCGGCATCCAGTGTTGCCAGTAGCGTGGTGACGTTGCGGTGGGTGATGGCTACCCCCTTGGGCACACCGGTGGTACCCGACGTGTAGATGACGTAGGCGACGTCATCGGCGCTTGGCGCCGGGGGAGCCGTGCTGGGTTGGGTGTCATGAACGGGATCGTCGATGTCGATGACCGCCAGGTTGCACCCGTCCAGCCGCGGGCGCAGTTCGGTCGTGGTGATCGCGGCGATCGGCGCGGCGTCGGCCAGCATGAACTCGATCCGCGCCGCAGGGTGCGCGGGGTCGATCGGCAGATAGGCCGCCCCGGTCTTGAGCACCGCCACGATTGCGACGACCGCCTCGACGGAACGGGAAAACAGCAGTGCGACAAAGTGTCCCGGGCCCGCACCATGAGCGGTCAGCAGGTGCGCCAACCGGTTGGCGGCCTCGTCAACCTCGCCATAGGTCCACGAACGCTCACCGCCGCTTAGCGCCACCGCATCAGGGCTGCGCGACACCTGCGCAGCGAACAACACCGGAATTGAGGGCGACGTGGCTGCCGCGGCCGGGGCCGTTAACACCGCCCGGTTGCCCCACTCACCCAGCCGGGCGTGCTCAGCCGCATCGAGCACATCCACCGACGAAAGCCGCCGTGTCGGATCGGCGGTCATCGCCAACAACACTCGCTCTAGCCGCTCAACCAGCCGCCGAATGCTGGCAGCGTCGAACACGTCAGTGCGGAATTCCACAAAGCCGCCGATGCCAGCGGGCTCACCGGTTCCGCTGAAGCGTTGCGCCAACGAGAAAACCAGGTCCATGCGCGCGGTGTGGGTGCTCACCGGGATCGAATCGACTTCTATACCTTCTAGGGCCAATTCGGCTGGGGGGTCGTTCTGCCACGCCAGCATCACCTGGATCAGTGGGTGATGAGTCAACGACCGACTCGGATTGAGCTTGTCCACCAACATCTCAAACGGCACATCCTGATGCTCAAAAGCCTCCAGGCTGCGCTCGCGCACCTGCGCCAGCAACTCAGCAAAGCTCAGAGCACCGGCCATCTGGACTCGCAACACCAACGTGTTGACGAAAAACCCGGCCAACTCATCCAGAGCCGGATCATCACGGCCGGCCACCGGGAACCCCACCGCTATATCGTTGGTCGCCGCGATCGTCGACAACAGTGCGCTCAGGGCGGTCTGGATCACCATGAAACTCGTGGCATCATGCTCCCGCGCGACCCTGGCCACCTGCTGCTGCAGCTGCGCCGACCATTGCACCCCAACAGTGGCGCCGCGGTAATCGGACATCGGCGGATAGGGCCGATCGGTGGGCAACTGTAGCCACTCAGGCATGTCCGCCAACGCCTTGACCCAATAGTCCACTTGGGTCTCGAAAGCGCCACTGCCGCTGCCGATCTCACCTAGGTTGGCGCGCTGCCACAGTGTGTAGTCAACGTACTGTACCGGCAAGCTAGCCCAATCCGGAGCCTGTCCCGCACTCCGATTGGCATAGGCCACACCAAGATCGCGCACCAGCGGTCTCAGGGACCAGCCGTCCGCAGCGATGTGATGGATGACGACCGCTAGCGCGTGATCGTCGTCGGCAACCCGAAAAAGCTGCGCTCGCAACGGGATTTCGGTAGCCAAATCGAAACTGTGGTGCGCCGCCGCGTCGATGGCGTCATGTAACCGGCCTTCCGGCCACGCCGTCGAATCCGTTATCTGCCAACCGAAGTCGGTCCGATCAGCGGTGATGACCACCTGCTGAGGGGTTCCCGCAACAGCCACAAACACCGTGCGCAGGCTTTCATGGCGAGCCACCACGTCAGCCAATGCGAGACGCAACGCATCGACATCCAGCCGACCGCGCAACCGCAATGCCCACGCCAAGTTGTAGACGGGCGAGGGTCCCTCTAACTGATCGAGGAACCATAACCGGCTCTGCGCGAACGACAGCGGAATCACCGAGGGCCGCTCGCTTGCCACCAATGGTGTGCGCCCCGACCCCGCACCTCCGGCCGCGATGCGGGCCGCTAACCCGGCAACCGTGGGCGCGTCGAACACAGTGCGCACCGCAAGATGGGCGTCCAGGGTGGTGTTGACCGCGGCGATCATCCGCATCGCCAGCAGCGAATCGCCGCCTAAGTCGAAAAACGACTCATCCACACCGACGCGGTCCAAACCCAGCACCCGCGCGTAGATGCCGGCAATGGTTTCCTCGGTGGATGTCGTTGGCGCCCGGTAGCGTTCGGCGCTACCGTACTCCGGTGCCGGCAGGGCACGTTTGTCGAGTTTGCCGTTGACGGTCAACGGCAAGGCCGGCAAAACGACCACCGCCGCCGGAATCATGTAAGGGGGCAGCCGGTCCGCCAGAGTCTCACGCGCCCAGCGCGCATCCACCGTCCCGGTGACATAACCGACGAGCCGCTTGTTGCCGGGGCTGTCTTCACGGGCGATCACCGCTGCGGTATCCACCCCCGGGAGCTGCGTCAGTGCGGTTGCGACTTCGCCGAGTTCGATGCGATAGCCGCGGATCTTGACCTGCTCGTCGGCGCGCCCGACATACTCCAGCTGCCCATCAGTGCGCCAACGCACTAGATCCCCGGTGCGATACATCCGTATTCCTGGCGCCCGCACGCCGCCGAATGGGCACGCCACAAACCGCGACGCCGTCAACCCCGGCCGGCGCACATATCCGCAACCCACCCCGCGACCGGCGACATACAACTCGCCGACCACACCCGCCGGCACCGGCCGCAACCACCCGTCAAGCACAAAAAACGCTGCCCCGGAAACCGGCGACCCAATCGGCGGAACCCCTGACCCGGCTGTCAACGGCGCGCTGGTCGACACCGTGATGGTGGTCTCGGTGGGCCCGTAGCCATTGACCATCACTCGCCCCGGTGCCCACCGGTCGACCAAGTCGGCTGGACAAGCCTCGGCGCCGACGATCAGTGCCAGCGAATCCAAACCCTGCGGCGATAACAGCGCCGCCGCTGAGGGGGTTTGAATCAATACTTCGACTTGTTCAGCGACCAACGCGGCGTGCAGGTCCGTCGCCGAACGTGTCACCGACTCGGGCACTACCACCAGCCGCCCGCCGTGTACCAGGGCGCTGAAGATCTCCCACACCGAGGTGTCGAAGCCATACGAAAACCACTGCATCCACACCTTTCCCGGCGCCGACGCCGGGCCCGCATTCGGTGCCTGAAGGAGCTGAGTCACGTTCTGGTGGGTGATTGCCACCCCCTTAGGCGTTCCGGTGGTGCCCGAGGTGTAGATCATGTAGGCGATGTTGTCGGGGGCTGGCGCCGGCAAGGCCGTGGCGGGGTCGGCGTCGATGCGGGGGTCCTCGATATCGAGCACCAAAAGGTCGTGACCGGGCAGCCGCGTCTTGAGGTCGGCGGTGGTGACCGCGGCCACCGGACGGGCGTCCTGCAGCATGAACTCCACCCGCGCCTGGGGGTGCATCGGATCGATGGGCAGATACGTTGCCCCGGTTTTCAGCACCGCCAGAATTGCCACGATCGCCTCAGCGGACCGGGTGAACAGCAGCGCGACAGTGGCGCCGGGTACCGCGCCGTGGTCGATTAGCAAGTGCGCCAGCCGATTAGCGGCCTCGTCGAGCTGGCGGTAGCTCAGCGAACGTTCGCCCGACACCAGGGCAACCGCCGCCGGGCTGCGTTGCACCTGCGCGGCGAACAACTCCGGTATCGACGGCGGCGTGGCTGGCGGGGCTGAGGCCGGGGCCGTTAACACCGTGCGGTTGCCCCAGCCATCCAGGCGAGTGTGCTCACCCTCGTGGAGCACATCGATCGACCACAACGGTCGCGCCGGATCGGCCGCCAGCGCCACCAACACCCGCGCCAATCGGTTTGCCAGGTCAGCGACGTCAAGACCAGCTGGCGCGGTCAATGCGCCCAAGTTGTCGGTGGTCTCTACCCTCAGCGTCAACCGCCCGCCGGTCAGTTCGACAACGACGGTGACCGGAAAATGCGTCGGGCTCACCACTTCCGACAGATGGAAAGTCGCCGCGCCGGCGCTGAGGTCGTTGACGAACAGGCCATCGGACGGGAAGTTCTCGAATACCAGCAGCGTGTCGAACATTTCGCCGATCCCGGCCAGCTGACGCAGCCACGCATGGCTGAAGTAGGCGTGCTCACGTAGCCGCGCGGCATCCCGCTGCACAGTCGAGCAGTGCTCGGCCACAGTGGATTTGGGGTCGAGACGAACCCGCAGCGGCACGGTGTTGATGAGCAGGCCGACCATCGATTCGACGCCGTCCAGCTCGGTAGGCCGACCCGAAACCGCGACCCCGAATACCACGTCGTCGCGGCCGGTTAGCACAGACAACACCAGCGCCCAAGCGACCTGCGTCAGCGTGTTCAGGGTGATCCCGCAGCTGCGGGCACAGTCGACCAGGCCAGCGGTCGCCGTCGTGTCCAGAACCAGCTTGGCGCGCTTGGGCAACTCGCCAGGCGAAGCGGCTGGTAATGCCGCTGACAAAAGCGTCGGCGCCGAGAGACCCGCGAGGTGCTCGCGCCAAACCTGTTCACTCGGCGCCAGGTCGCGCCGGTTCAGCCAGCCGATGTAGTCGCGATAGGGCCGCGGTGCCGGAGCAAGCGCATCAACATTGCCGCCGGCGTGGTACAGGGTGAACAGCTCGCCGACGAACAGTGCAAGCGACCAGCCGTCAAGCACGATGGCGTGGACGGCGATGTGGAATCGCCAACGCGCATCGGGCAATTCGAGAAGCAGGAACCGGATAGCCGGACCACGTTCAAGGTCGAATCCGCGCTCTTGCTCCTCGGCCTCCACAGCCGCCGCCGCCTCCGCGTCGACGTTGAGCTGCCGCCACGGCAGGTCAACTACAGACGGCACTACCTGCACTGGATGCGGCAGGCCATCAGTGACGAAACTGACCTGCACATTCCGATGGCGATCTAGCGTCGCCGCCACGCAGTCGCGCAACAAGTCAGCGTCCAAAGAACCGGACACGTCGACGGCCACCCTCATCACGTACGGGTCGTCAGACGGTGCCTCAGTGAGCAGAGTAAACACCAACAGTCCCTGTTGAAGTGGACTGAGCATCATCACGTCGTCAATGCCGGATGCCTGCAGAGTCGCCAGCTCAGCGGGCGATAATCCCGACATGCTCATGGGCGGATACCGAACGTCGTCGTCGACTAGCCCGAAAGTGTCACTGCCAGCGTCGGTCTCGGTCTTGTCCAGGGCAGCCGCTAGCTGCATGATGGTGCGGTGTTCGAAGACCATTTGTGGGGTCAGGGGCAGGCCCGCTGCCCGGACGCGGTTGGCCAATTGCAAGGAACTGATGCTGTCACCACCGAGAGCGAGGAACTGATCGGTGCGCCCGACGTCATGGACGCCCAGGACCTGCTCGATGGCTGCGGCAAGGGTTCGTTCGGTATCGGTACGCGCCGGTTCGATCGACGCGTTGCCCTGCACGGTTGATGTCGGCGGCCGAGCCGCACTCCGGGTGCGTGGCGACATGTTGCCGTTCACCGCAGGGTCAAGCCAAAGCCGCTTGCGCTGGAAGGCATATGTTGGCAGATTCACCCGCCGCGCGGTCGAGCCCGCGTATGCGCTAGACCAATCGATTGGCGTACCGCAGACGTACACACTGGCCAATCCGCTTACAAATGAGAGGGTTTCGTCGACTTTTGGTTGCAGCAACAATGTCGGACCGATTTCCAGGACATTGCTAATATCGCCGGGCAGCCGGGCGTTATCCCTAAAGGGCACAGATCTTTTCAGCTGATCCACCCAATATTCGTGGCGGCTCAGCAAAGCAGACTCGACATGCTCGCCGGTCAGCCCCGAGATGACCCCGATCGTCGGGGTTTGGTAAGTAAGACGCTCGCACACCGCGATGTCATCTTCGGCCGTGGCCATTACAAGAGCACACGCGTCTGCCAAGGACCATAAACCGGCCACGTAGGCGGCGGTGATCTCGCCGACAGAATGCCCCATCACGAAGTCCGGCCGAAAACCCCAAGACTCAGCAAGCCGGAATAGCGCAACCTCGATAGCAAACAATGACGCCTGTGGCGGCTTATCACGCTGTGTGTCAAAGAAAGAGCACACCTCGTCGAATGCGCCGGCATATACCGGAAAACTTGCATACAGCTGGTCTCCGATACCCAGCAATTGTCCGCTGTCGCCCGGAAATACCGCCGCAGTTCTCGGGGAGACCCTTGCCGCGCCACGCACCACAGCCGATGAGGCCCCGTCCGTCGCCAACGATCGCAAGCCGTGGAGCAATGCATCGCGATCCCGCCCGACAATAACTGCGCGATGCTCAAACTGCGCTCGCGAACTGGCCAGCGAGAACCCGACGTCGAGCGGACGCAACCCGGAATTCCGCTCGAGCAGCGTCACCAGCCGAGCGGCCTGAATCGGCAGTGCCGCTTCCGATTTCGCGGTAACCACCCACGGGATAACTGGGACAAGGTCATCGTCAGGCACATCATTCGTGCCAATCGCGACAGGCGATCGCGGAGCTTCTTCGATGATTAAGTGCGTGTTGGTGCCGCTAATACTGAAGGCGGACACACCAACTCGACGCGCGTCACCCCGCCGCGGCCACGGCTGCGGCGCGGTGGCCAACGAAACGCCTCCCGACGACCAATCCACAAATGGCGCGGGTTCATCCGCATGCAATGTCGGCGGGATAACTTCATGGCGCATCGCCTCGATCGCCTTGATGACTCCGCCGACTCCGGCCGCAGCAGACGTGTGGCCGATATTCGATTTCAGCGACCCCAGCCACAACGGCCGACCTTCCGGCCGGTTGCGGCCGTAGGTCGCCATCAGCGCTCCCGCTTCGATCAGATCGCCCAACATCGTGCCGGTGCCATGCGCCTCCACCACGTCCACCGACGCCGCGTCGACGTCGGCATTCACCAGTGCCTGTCGGATCACGCGCTGCTGGGCCAAACCATTCGGCGTCGTCAGCCCGTTGGACGCCCCGTCGTGATTAACCGCCGTGCCCCGCACTAGCGCCAATACGGGATGATCGTTCTTCCGTGCATCCGAGAGCCGCTCCAACAGGAGGATGCCCACACCCTCAGCCCATCCGATGCCGTCAGCGGTTGCCGCAAATGACTTGCATCGTCCGTCAGGAGCCAGTGTCTGCTGGCCCGAGAGCTCGGTAAAAACTGCAGGAGTCGTCATCACCGTGACCCCGCCGGCCAGCGCCAACGAACACTCACCCAACCGCAAGGACTTCACGGCCTCATGGATCGCTACCGATGACGATGAACACGCGGTGTCGAGAACAAGGGTTGGCCCCTCGAGCCCCAGGAAATAGGAAATCCGCCCGGCAGCCACACTGGGCGCGTGGCCGGTCATCAAGTAGGGCAAGCCACCATCTGGGATTCCAGCCTCGGTATCCATGCTCACGCGGGTGTTGGGCATCATTCCCAGAAAGACCCCGGTGTCGCTTCCCCGAACCGTCGACGGATCAATCCCAGCTCGTTCAAAGACCTCCCAGACAGACTCCAGTGCCAATCGCTGCTGTGGGTCCATAGTCAAGGCTTCGGGCCAGCTAATCTCGAAGAATGCCGCATCAAAATCGGCGGCGTCGGACACAAAACCACCAAAACGCACATAGGAATTACTGTCGGTGTCCCAGCCGCGATCGGTTGGCCAGCCCGACACCAGATCACGGCCCTCGGCGACGGCATTCCATAAGTCCTCAGGCGAATCCAGTCCACCCGGGTAGCGACACGCCATGCTCACGACAGCGATCGGCTCCCGCAGACTTACGAAGTCGGTGAAGTCTTTGAGCGTTTTCTGATCGATTTGTCCTTTCGTACCTTTATTGGCTAGGGCAAAAAGCTGGTCCAGTAGGCCCGCGTCATCGAGCTCGCTGATCGGGATCGACCCAAGGGTGCGCTGCAGAGTTTCTTGGTCGGATTTCCCGAGTCGCGTTGTCGCATTGTCGGATTCGGGCTGGCCGCGGCCGAGTTGCTGGTGCAGGTGGTGGGCGAGGGCGGCTGGGGTGGGGTGGTCAAAGATCAGGCTGGGCACCAGGGTCAGGCCGGTGCGTTGGGTTAAGGCGTTGCGCAGTTCGAGTGCGGTCAGCGAGTCGATGCCGAGGTCTTTGAAGG
>NZ_OCVX01000004.1:98050-196513 GCF_900232995.1 Mycobacterium simulans | reverse complement strand
GGTGGGGTGCGTCGGCAGCGTCAGATGTGTATAAGGGTCAGGGGTCGGGATGTGATCTCGGGGTTCCCGACCGATCGGGGTTGGGATGTGGAGGGTCTTTATGATCCCGATCCTGACCGGGTGGGGGCGTCGTATACCCGGATGGGGGGGTTTGTTGAGGGTGTGGCCGATTTTGATGCGGGGTTTTTCGGGATTTCTCCGCGTGAGGCGTTGGCGATGGATCCTCAGCAGCGGGTGTTGTTGGAGACGGCGTGGGAGACCTTTGAGTCGGCCGGGATTGATCCGCGGTCGGTGCGCGGCAGTGATATTGGGGTGTTCGCGGGGGCGTATTCCTCCCAGTACGGGGTTGTGGGCGGGGCTGAGGTGGAGGGTTATCTGCTGACCGGCACCGAGGCCAGTGTGGTCTCGGGTCGGATCGCGTATGTGTTCGGGTTGGGCGGGCCGGCGGTGACGGTGGATACGGCGTGTTCGTCGTCGTTGGTGGCGTTGCATCAGGCGTGTGCGGCGTTGCGGGCTGGGGAGTGTTCGTTGGCGTTGGCCGGTGGGGTGACGGTGATGGCCACCCCGAGGATTTTTGTGGAGTTTTCCCGGCAGCGGGGGCTGTCGGTGGATGGGCGGTGTAAGTCGTTCGCTGCTGGGGCGGATGGGACGGGGTTTGCCGAGGGTGCGGGCCTGGTGTTGGTGGAGCGGCTTTCTGATGCCCGCCGCAACGGGCATGAGGTGTTGGCGGTGATCCGCGGGAGTGCGGTCAATCAGGACGGGGCCTCTAACGGGTTGACCGCCCCTAACGGGCCCTCGCAGGAGCGGGTGATCGCCGCGGCGCTGGCCAGCGCGGGGATGGGGCCTGCGGATGTGGATGTGGTGGAGGCCCATGGCACCGGCACGGTGTTGGGGGATCCGATTGAGGCCCACGCCATCTTGGCCACGTATGGGCAGGACCGCCCGGCGGATCGGCCGCTGTGGTTGGGGTCGGTCAAGTCCAACATCGGCCATACCCAGGCCGCGGCGGGGGTGGCCGGGGTGATCAAGATGATCCAGGCGTTGCGTCATGGGGTGTTGCCACAGACCTTGCATGTCGATGAGCCGTCCCCGCATGTGGATTGGTCGGCCGGTGCGGTGTCGTTGCTGACTCAGGCCCAGCCCTGGCCGCCCAACGGGCGGACCCGCCGGGCCGCGGTGTCCTCGTTCGGTATTTCGGGCACCAACGCCCACCTGATCCTCGAGCAGCCCCCCGCTTCGGAGCTGCCCGCCGACGGTGAGGTCCAAAGCGTCCCGGTGGATGTGTCGGGTTCGGTGCTGCCGTGGCTGGTGTCGGCTAAGACCGAGACCGGGCTGACAGCGCAGGCGGCCCGGTTGGGCTCGTATCTGGGGCAGCATCCCGGGTTGGATGCCGCCGATGTGGGGTTTTCGTTGGCCACCACGGCTGATGGGTTCGGTGAGCAGCCGCACGGTACCGGCTGACCAGTCGACGTGCGGGCTGGGACGATCCACATGCAAGGTCGACGGCAGCACCTCGTGCTGCAAGGCGACGATCATTTTGATTAGCCCGGCTGCTCCCGCGGCGGCTTGGGTGTGGCCCAGGTTGGATTTGATCGATCCCAGCCACAAGGGATGCTCCGAGTTACGGTGTGCGCCGTAGGTGGCGATCAGCGCGCCGGCCTCGATCGGATCGCCCAAGGTAGTGCCGGTTCCGTGGGCCTCCACCGCGTCGACCTGGTCGAGTCCGATGCCGGCGTTGGCGACGGCTTGCGCGATGACGCGTTGCTGGGCCGGCCCGTTGGGGGCAGTGAGCCCGTTGGAGGCGCCGTCTTGGTTGACCGCTGAGCCCGCGATGACGGCCAGTATCGGGTGGTGGTGGCGGCTGGCGTCGCTGAGCCGTTCGAGCACGACCACGCCGGCGCCTTCGCCCCAGCCGGTGCCGTCGGCGGCGGCGGCGAACGCTTTACACCGTCCGTCGACGGCGAGCCCGCGTTGGCGTGCGAACTCGGTGAATATCACCGGTGTGGTCATGATCGTCACACCACCGGCGAGCGCCAAGCTGGATTCGCCGTTGCGCAGGGATTGACATGCCAGATGGGTAGCGACCAACGACGACGAACACGCGGTGTCCACCGTGATCGCCGGGCCCTGCAGGCCCAACGCATAGGCCACCCGCCCCGAGGCCACGCTGGTGGCCCCGCCGGTCATCGCGTAGCCCTCTGCGCCGTCGGAGTCGGCGTCGCCGTAGGGCTGCGCCCACGTCCCGGCGAACACCCCGGTGTCGGTGCCGACCAGCCCGGTTGGGTCGATACCCGCGGTTTCCAATGCCTCCCAACAGATCTCGAGTAGCAGTCGCTGCTGAGGATCAATCGCTTGGGCTTCCCGCGGTGAGATTCCGAAGAATTCGGCATCGAATTCGGCGGCGGTAGGCAGAAAGGCTCCGTGGCTGGTGTAGGTCTTGCCCACCGCGTCGGGGTCGGAGTCAAACAACTCGGCCAGATTCCAGCCACGGTCGGTGGGGAAGCTGCCCATCGCGTCGCTACCGCTGCTCACCACGTCCCACAACGCCGCGGGGGAGTCCACCCCGCCGGGGAACCGGCACGCCATACCGACGACCACGATGGGGTCATCCACGGCAGGTGCCGCCAGGGCGCGTACCGGGATCGAGGCGTCGGAGGTACCGGTGAGTTGCTCCAGTAGGTATCCGGCGAGGGCGGTGGGGGTGGGGTGGTCGAAGACCAGGGTCGAGGGCAAGGTCAGGCCGGTGTGTGGGGTCAGTGCGTCGCGTAGGTCCAGCGCGATTACCGAATCGACACCGAGGTCTTTGAAGGCGGTGGCGGGATCGATCGTGGTGGGGTCGGGGCGGGCCAGCACCGCGGCGGTGGCGTTGACCACCAGAGCTGTCACGGTGGCTCGTTGGTCTTCGGGGGTTTGGCCGGCTAGTTGTGTGGTCAGTGGATTAGAGATCGAGGTCGTGGTGGTGCGGTCGTTGGTCCGGAACGACGGCGGTGACGTCATCTCTGTCACCAGCGGGGTGTGCCAGTAACGGCGGTGTTGGAAGGGGTAGGTCGGCAGCCCGATAGTGCGGGCTTGGGGGTAAATCGCCCGCCAGGCCGGGCTGTGACCATGACTGTGCAATCGGGCCAACGCGATCGTCAGGGCGTCAAGGTCAGGCTGGTCCCGGTGCAGCGTGGTGATCACCGTCGAACCCGCCCGCCCGTTGGCAGTGACAGTGTCGGTGATCGCTGGGGCCAACCCCGGATGCGGAGACAACTCGACAACCGTGCACGCATCCGTAGCCAACACACCCGCCACACTGTCGGCTAGGCGCACGGATTGACGCAGATTGCGATACCAGTAATCGCCGTCCATGGCGGTGGTATTGAGCGGATCAGCAGACAACGCGCTCTCGACGGTCGAGTACAGCGGGATCTGTCCGGGTTGCGGCGTCAGCCCGGCTAAGTCCGCCAAAAGCTGTTCGCGGAGAGATTCAACCTGAGCACCATGCGACGCATAATCCACCGCTAGCGACCGGACCTGCAGGTCGTCAGCCTCACAAGCAGCGATAAACTGCTCGACCGCTTCAGGATCGCCGCTGATAACGGTCTGGGCCGGGCCGTTGACCGCAGCGACGCTCAACCGATCGGCCCAGGGTGCCAGACGTTGCCGCAGCTGGTCGGCGGGCAACAACACCGAGGCCATGGCCCCCGCGCCGGACAACTGTGTTAAAGCTCGACTACGAAGTGCCACAACCTTTGCGGCATCGTGCAGACTCAACACCCCAGCGATATAAGCCGCGGCGATCTCGCCCTGGGAATGCCCGATCACCGCATCTGGGGTAATCCCGTAACTGATCAGTGTCTGAGCCAGCGACACCATCACCGTAAACAGCACCGGCTGGACCACGTCCACCCGATCCAGCCCCACCGCACCCGCCTGCTGAGTGATGACCTCGCGCACCGACCAACCGGTATACGATCTCAACGCCTCATTACAGGCGTCGACCGCGGCCGCGAAAACGCTGTGCTGCTGGTAAAGCCCCGCGCCCATGCCAGGGTGTTGAGCGCCTTGGCCGGGGAAAATGAACACGACTTTCGCGTCGCGCTGAGTTACCTGATGCTGGACCAAGTGCGGGTGAAATCCATTGTTGCTCAACGCTTCTAACCCTGCCAGCAAGTCTTGGCGGGGATCCTCGGTAACCGCAGGAGCGCTCAGCACAGCCCGGTAAGGATGCTGGGTCCGGGTCGTGGCCAGACTGAAGGCCAGATCGGTCAGATCCACCTCAGGGTGTTGGGTCAGATACCGGCAAAGACGATCGGCGTAGGCGGCCAACGCCGTCGGGGTCCGCGCTGAAACCGGCCACAAACTTAGCGGGATGTAGGTACTGCCCGCAGACCCATCGCTGACCGGTACATCCCGCACCGCGGATGCTGCTAGGGGTGGTGGCGCTTGTTGAAGGATCAGGTGGGCGTTGGTGCCGCTGATCCCGAATGAGGACACCGCCGCGGTACGCGGATGGCGTCCTTCCGCCCATTCGCTTGCGTGACCCAGCACCTGCACGCTCGACACGTAAGGCGCCAAAGCCGTGTTGGGGGAGTGAAAGTTAAGGGTGGGCGGCAGCAGACCATGCTTTAACGCAAGAGCGACCTTGATGACGCCAATGACGCCGGCAGCGGCTTCAAGGTGGCCCACATTGGGTTTGCAAGACCCGATTACTAACGGAGAATCCTGCCGGGAGTCGTCAGCGCAATACGCCGAAATTATCGATTGCGCTTCGGCGACGTCACCTGCCGGGGTGCCCGTTCCATGCGTTTCGACGTACCCGACCACCGAGGGTTCCACCGACGCAGCTGCCAATGCGGCACGAAGCAACGATGTATGTGCCTCGGCGTCAGGCGTAATCAAGCCTGGCCGAATACCTTCGTTGACGACAGCGCCGCCGAGCACGTGGCAGTAAATGCTTTGCTGCTTCGCACTGGAAAGTCTTTTGAGTACAACAAAGCCGCCGCCCTCGCCGCGCACATAGCCGTTAGCTCGTTCATCGAATGGACGGCATATTCCGTCAGGCGACAGCACACCGAGTTCAGCGACAGACCTGCCCGCGTACGGGTCGAGATTGAGATGGACTCCACCTGCTAGCGCCAGCTCGCATTCGCCTTTGCGGAGGCTATCGATAGCCAAACTGATCGCCGCCAACGATGACGACTGCCCAGTGTCAACGACCAGACTGGGACCAGAAAACCCAAAGAAGTGAGAAATTCGTCCGGCGATAACGGACCGAAGAGATCCCAGCGCAGTTCGTGCGGTTGGCGCAGCAGGGTAGCTCGACATAAGAGCAGCGAAGTCATCGCGCATCGCACCGACGAACAGCCCCACGGAGCTTCCAGCAATATCCTCAGGAATGATGCCCGCGTCTTCTAGGGCAGCCCAGGCAAGTTCTAGAGCAAGCCGCTGTTGGGGATCCATGTGTTCGGCTTCGCTGTCAGAGATCCCAAAGAAAGCCGCATCGAAACCCAGCGCATCCTCAAGACATGCAGCAAAAGCTAGGGCTGGAGGATCGGATCCGAAAGAAGTGGCAGAACTGCGACGTCGATGCGCTGAATTGCCAGAGACGCGGCTATGCCCCTCACTGATCAACTGCCAGAATTCGGCCGGATTCGACGCCCCCGAAACGCGACACGACAGCCCGATGATTGCGATCTCAACGGCATCTCCCGCGATATTCACGGCGCTCCCCGAACAATTGCGCATCTTCTTCACTTGCCTGCATCACGCTATCCGATGGTGTGGTTTCGGGTAACCCGAAATCGACCGAAATTGCTCGCCACCCGTACTGCCGATGGCGGGCCAATCCGGTCACCGACGCCGACCGTATCGAGGCGCATCGGGCCACGGCACTTGTCCCTGCAAGGCGCCAAGACGCCTGCCTGGCAACACTATTGACGCGCGAACCGTCGCCGATCCCGTACTGTATCAACGTTCTGAGCCGTGCGCTGGAATGGCGGCAGGCCCGCGCCGGATCAACTGGCAGTTAACACCGCTAGCCGGCGCAGGGCCTCGTCGAGTGTGTCTTCACGCTTACAAAACGTGAGTCGCGCCAGATGATTCCAGGCCTTGAACCGATCACCGTCGGTGATACAAAACGCCGACAAGGGAATCGCTGCCACTCCCGCGCGGTGGGGCACGTCGGCGCAGAAAGACCCACTGTCGGTGAACCCGAGCGGTGTGGGGTCCGCACACAAAAAGAAGGTGCCGCTGGAGTGGCGTACATCAAAGCCTATCTTGGCGAGGCCTGCGGCCAGCCGATCACGGCGTGATTGCAGTGACCGACGTGACTCTTCCACCCATGCCTGTTGTGTGTTCAGAGCGAGTGCCACGGCCGGCTGGAACACCGCTGCGCCGACATAGCTTAGATACTGTTTGGCAGAGCGTACTGCGGCAATGAGTTTAGCGTTTCCGCACACCCAACCCGTCCTCCAACCCGTGCAGTTGAACATCTTGGACGCACTTGAGACCGTCAGCGTTCGATCCCGCATGCCTGGCAGGGCTCCCAACGGCACGTGCTGGACGGAGTCGTACGTAAGGCACTCGTAGACCTCGTCGGTTATGACGAGAATGTCGTATTCAATGGCAAGCTCGGCGATCGCCTCTAGCTCATCCCGACGTAATACGGCGCCGGTTGGGTTATGCGGCGAGTTCACAATGATCGCCGCCGTATGCCGGGTAACGGCGAGGCGCAGTGCGTCGAGATCGAGTGCGAATCCGCGGCCATCGGTGACCAATGGGACTGTCTTCAGACGAACACCGGCCATCGCGGCAACCGCCGGATACGCGTCGTAGCACGGCTCGATTGCGAGCAATTCCGATCCCGGTTCTAAAAGGCCGAGCGCAATTGCGGCGATGGCTTCGGTGGCGCCCACCGTGACCAGTACCTCGGACTCGGGGTCGAAACTGGTGCCGTATCTGCGCTCACGGTCAGCAGCGATGGCCTCGCGAAGCGGCGCGATCCCGAGCAGCGGCGGGTATTGGTTGAGCCCGTCGGCCATTGCTTGCTGGGCGGCCTGCAGCATTGCCGGTGGCCCGTCTTCGTCAGGGAAACCTTGGCCCAGGTTAATTGCGCCGATGCGCGCGGCCAATGCCGACATCTCGCCGCAAACATGGGTCGCATAAGGTCTTAAACGCGAAGCTATCATCAGGAAGGGTGGCTCGCTCTTCTTTGATTTCCAGGGGTGGCGTCCCGGGGCCGGTATTGACGTTTCCTGAAGCGGCTCCGCTTTGACGGCGTCCATATTGTATGCGGGATGGGCGCAATTCCAGAGCGGAGACCGAACGCGGCTCCTTCTCTGTCAAATCTCTTTTGGTAACGTCTGCTGGCCCCGGCGTTCTTGAAGCCCGCGCGTGTCCGACCCCGGCAATCATCTCGGTGTTGGTCAAGGTCGGCATGATCGCGGAGAAGTGGATACCGCGTCCGTGGTTCTCCAGACGAACGCTGTCTGTGTATCCGAGCACGGCATGCTTTGCGGCGCATACGTTGCGATGTGGCCCAAGTTGGGATTCGACGATTTCCCGGAACTCGGTAAAGGATTGGCGGGCGGCGGATTCGTTGCCTCACGCTACCCATGATGTGTGGCCCCACGGCACTGCGGTACGAATAACAAGTGGCCGAGCCGACCATCCTGCTGTTGTCGACGTCCGACACCGACCTGATCAGTGCGCGCGCCAGCGGGAAAGGCTATCGATGGGCCAACCCGTCGCGACTGTCGAACCTGGGACTCACCGACCTGCTGGCCGACTCGTCGATCGTGGTGGTGCGGATTCTCGGCGGCTACCGCGCCTGGCAGAGCGGCATCGACGCCGTTCTGGCCAGCGGCGTGCCGACAGTTCTGGTCAGCGGTGAGCAAGCGACAGACGCCGAGTTGACCGATCTCTCCACGGTTGCGGCCGGCATCGCGGTGCAGGCCCACATCTACCTGGCCCACGGCGGCGTGGAAAACCTGCGCCAACTGCACGCCTTCCTGTCGGACACCGTGCTAATGACCGGCTTTGGATTCACTCCGCCGGTGTTGACCCCGACCTGGGGTGAGCTGGCGCGGCCGCAGACCGGCGACGCCGACGGCCCGACGATCGCCGTCCTCTATTACCGCGCGCAGCACTTGGCGGGCAATACCGCCTACGTCGAGGCGCTGTGTCAGGCGATCGAAGACGCGGGCGCGCGTCCACTGCCGGTGTATTGTGCGTCGCTGCGGACCGCCGAACCGCAGCTGCTGGAACGACTCGGTGAGGCCGAC
Source organism: Mycobacterium simulans (assembly GCF_900232995.1). Classification (GTDB taxonomy): domain Bacteria; phylum Actinomycetota; class Actinomycetes; order Mycobacteriales; family Mycobacteriaceae; genus Mycobacterium; species Mycobacterium simulans. Next base: position 188,246 of record NZ_OCVX01000004.1, on the reverse strand, counting down.
GCCATGGTGGTCACCGTGCTGGCTGCCGGGGGAGTCAAGCCCGCCGCCGCCTCGGCAGGTGGTGACGACGACAGCTGGAACGTGGAACACCTGGCGGCGCTCGATATCCCGATCCTGCAGGGCTTGTGTTTGACCAGCCCACGAGGCCAATGGTGCGACAACGACGACGGACTCAGCCCGCTCGATGTCGCCAGCCAGGTAGCAGTGCCCGAGTTCGATGGCCGCATCATCACTGTTCCGTTCTCGTTCAAGGAGATTGACGACGACGGGTTGATCTCCTATGTCGCCGACCCGGAACGCTGCGCCCGGGTGGCGGGCTTGGCGGTCCGGCACGCGCAATTACGGCACATCGCACCCGCGGATAAGCGCGTGGCCCTGGTGTTTTCGGCATATCCGACCAAGCACGCCCGCATCGGCAACGCGGTCGGACTGGACACCCCGGCGAGCGCGATCGCTCTGCTGCGGGCAATGCGAGAGTCGGGCTATCAGGTGGGCGACGTGCCCGGTGTGGACGCCGCCGACGGTGATGCCCTAATCCACGCCCTGATCGAACGCGGCGGGCAAGACCCCGACTGGCTCACCGAGGGACAACTCGCCGGTAACCCAATTAGAGTGTCCGCCAAGGATTATCGGAACTGGTTCGAAACTCTGCCAGCCGAACTGACCGCGGCCGTGCAAGCGCATTGGGGCCCGCCGCCAGGGGATCTATTCGTAGACCGCAGCAACGATCCCGACGGCGAAATCGTTATCGCCGCACTGCAAGCCGGCAATGTCGTGCTGATGGTGCAGCCGCCACGCGGATTCGGCGAAAATCCGGTTGCGATCTACCACGACCCGGATTTACCGCCCAGCCACCACTACCTAGCCGCCTACCACTGGCTCGATGCCGGTTTCCCATCCAGTTTCCAAGCGCACGCGGTCGTGCATCTGGGCAAGCACGGCAACCTGGAGTGGCTGCCGGGCAAGACGCTGGGCATGTCGGCGTCCTGTGGGTCCGACGCCGCGCTGGGCAACCTGCCACTGATCTATCCGTTCCTCGTCAACGACCCCGGTGAGGGCACCCAGGCCAAGAGGCGGGCCCACGCCATCCTCGTCGACCACCTGATACCGCCCATGGCCCGCGCCGAAACCTACGGCGACATCGCGCGTTTGGAACAGCTGCTGGACGAGCATGCCAATGTCGCCGCCCTGGACCCCGCCAAGTTGCCCGCGATCCGCCAGCAGATCTGGACGCTGATCCGCGCCGCAAAGATGGACCACGACCTGGGGTTGACCGAGCGGCCGGAAGAGGACTCGTTCGATGACATGCTGCTGCATGTCGATGGCTGGTTGTGTGAAATCAAGGACGTCCAGATCCGCGACGGGCTGCACATCCTCGGGCAGAAGCCAACGGGGGAGGCCGAACTCGATTTGGTGCTGGCCATCCTGCGGGCCCGCCAGCTGTTCGCCGGTCAACACGCCCTGCCCGGGTTGCGACAGGCGCTGGGCCTGGCCGAGGACGGTACCGACGACCGCGCAGCGGTCGACCGGGTCGAGGGTGTCGCCCGGGAGCTCGTCGCCTCACTGCAGGCCACGGGCTGGCATCCCGACGCCGCAGCAGGGATCACCGACAATGCAGACGTCGCCGCAGTGCTGCGTTTTGCGGCGACCGAGGTGGTGCCGCGACTGGCCGGCACCGCGTCGGAAATCGACCAGATACTACGGGCACTCGACGGCCGGTTCATTGTCGCGGGGCCGTCGGGCTCGCCGCTGCGTGGCCTGATCAACGTGCTGCCCACCGGCCGCAACTTCTACTCCGTGGACCCAAAGGCGGTGCCGTCGCGGCTGGCCTGGGAAGCCGGTGTGGCACTGGCGGATTCACTGCTGCACCGCTACCGCGACGACCATGGGCAATGGCCGCAGTCGGTCGGTCTTTCGGTGTGGGGTACCTCGGCCATGCGCACCGCTGGCGATGACATCGCCGAAGTGCTTGCGCTGCTGGGCGTTCGGCCGGTGTGGGACGACGCGTCGCGGCGCGTCGTCGACTTGGCGCCGATCCCGCTTGCCGAGCTGGGCCGGCCGCGCATCGACGTGACGGTGCGGATCTCCGGTTTCTTCCGGGACGCGTTCCCTCACGTGGTGACGATGCTGGACGATGCGGTGCGGTTGGTCGCCGACCTCGACGAGCCTGCCGACGACAACTACGTGCGCGCGCACGCTCAAGCCGATCTGGCGCAACACGGTGACCAACGGCGTGCCACCACAAGAATTTTCGGATCCAAACCCGGCACTTACGGCGCCGGCTTGCTACAGCTGATCGACAGCCGCAACTGGCGTGACGACGCCGACCTCGCGCAGGTGTACACGGCCTGGGGCGGATTTGCCTACGGACGTGACCTGGACGGCAGAGAGGCGATCGACGACATGAACCGCCAATACCGTCGGATTGCCGTGGCCGCCAAGAACACTGACACCCGAGAACACGACATCGCGGACTCCGACGACTACTTCCAGTACCACGGCGGCATGGTGGCCACGGTGCGGGCTTTGACCGGCCAAGCGCCCGCAGCGTATATCGGCGACAACACCAGGCCGGATGCCATCCGCACCCGCACGCTATCGGAGGAAACCACGCGGGTCTTTCGGGCCCGCGTGGTCAATCCCCGATGGATGGCCGCGATGCGCCGGCATGGGTACAAGGGCGCCTTCGAGATGGCCGCCACCGTCGACTACCTGTTCGGCTATGACGCCACGGCCGGGGTAATGGCCGATTGGATGTACGAACAACTCACCGAGCGTTACGTGCTGGACCCGGAGAACCGGAAATTCATGACGGAGTCAAACCCGTGGGCGTTGCACGGTATGGCAGAACGGCTACTAGAGGCGGCCAGCCGAGGTATGTGGGCCCAGCCGCACGCCGACACGCTCGATGGGTTGCGCCGGGCGCTGCTGGAAACCGAGGGCGACCTGGAAGGTTAGATCCCCGGCGAGCAGACGCAGAATCGCATGCGGAAGGCCTTCCGCATGCGATTCTGCGTCTGCTCGCCGGGTAGGTTGGCACCTGTGACACCAACTTTTGCCGACCTCGCTAAAGCGCAATACATCCTGCTGACCACCTTCACCAAAGACGGCCGGCCCAAACCGGTCCCGGTCTGGGCCGCCTTAGACGGCGATGGCAGCGAACGCGGCGACCGCCTGCTTGTCATCACCGAGGGAAAGTCGTGGAAAGTCAAGCGGATTCGCAATACCTCCCGCGTGACGCTAGCCACGTGCACCATGCGTGGACGCCCGACCAGCGAAGCCGTCGAGGGCACCGCGGCCATCCTGGACAAGTCACAAACGGGTGCCGTCTACGACGCGATCGGTAAGCGGTACGGGATTGTAGGCAAGGTCTTCAACTTCTTCAGCAAGCTGCGCGGCGGCATGGAAAACAACGTTGGACTCGAGCTCAAACTCGCCGACAACTGAAGTCGACTCCTTACTCGGCATTCGACTGCAGATGCTCGCCGAAGAACGCAAAAACCCGGCGCCACGCGTCTTCAGTCGCGGCCTCGTTGTAGCCGAATCCCGCGATGCGAAGCAGCGGCTGGCCGGGCAGTTTGTTCGCGAAGCTGTGCCCGGCGCCGCGGTACGCCTTGATATCGGTCGTGATGTGTTGGGCCGAGGTCACTTGGCGCAACCGCTGGGACGCGCCAATTCCGAGCGGGTCACGGGTGCCGAAACTCGCCACAATCGGGCAGGAGCCCTCGAGCGTATCGCTGAGATGACGGGGCAGTGGAGTGCCGTAAAACGGCGCCGAGGCTCCAAAACCCCTCGGCGACACGATGAGCGCGAACTGGCCGCCCATGCAGAAGCCCGCGATACCCACCTGTCCGGTGCATTCGGGCATGGCCAGCAGATGGTCGCGGGCGGCCAGAATGTCGTCAAGGGCGCGGCCCCGCTTGGTCAGCAGCTCGCGAAAGACGCGGCGGATGCATCGGGCGCGGCCACCGCGGGCGTACAAATTCGGGGTGAGCGCCAAGTAGCCCGCCTGGGCTATCCGACTGGAAATCGCCTGGTTGTCCGGGGCGTAGCCGACCGCATCGTGGATCACCACCACACCAGGCCACCGGCCTTCACCGGAGGGAGTGCCCAGCAGCGCGTCGATCGGTCCGGCGGGGGTGTCAATCTCGATCGTCGTCATACCGTCATCTAACTGCAGCCGCGATGTGGCCATTCGAGGAACTTGGGCATAGCTCACGGACGTTGGCGTGACATGGTAGGTCGGCTGCTTCTCGGGTATGCCGTCGTCGAGCTCATGGCGGTTATAGGGCTGGCGTCGGCGATCGGGTTCGGCTGGACCTTGCTGGTTCTGTTGGCCGCTTTCGTGCTGGGCTTGGTCGTTTGGGCTCCCATGGGCGGCCTACAGCTCAGCCGGCAAGTCATGCAGTTGCGATCGGGCCTGAAGGATCCGCGTACCGCGCTCGGCGACGGCGCGCTGGTCACCGTGGCCACGGGCCTGGTCCTCGTTCCCGGGCTGGTCACCACGGCGCTGGGACTGCTGCTGTTGGTCCCTCCGATACGCGCCGTCGCTCGCCCGGGGTTGACGGCCCTTGTCGGGCGGGGGTTAGCGCAACGGGTACCGCTGATCGACGTAACGGTCGGTGGCGAGCGCCAGGACCACCGCCAGGACCATCGGCAGGACTTCATCGATGGCGAGGTCATCGACGTCCAAGAAGGATGGGTAGGCGAACCGCCCGTCCTGCCCCCACGCTCCGATTTCCGCTGAGCCTCCGGTGCTCCGCGCGTAGTTTTGCCCTGTGGCGCAGATTCCCACCAAGCTCCTGGTCAATGGCCGGGTACACAGCCCGACCCACCCCGAGGCCACCGCGATGGCGGTGCGCGGGGATGTGATCGCGTGGCTGGGCAGTGACGACGTCGGCCGCAACCACTTCCCGGACGCCCAAGTGGAGGATCTTGACGGCGGATTCGTGGCGCCAGGGTTCGTGGACAGCCACATCCACCTGACCGCGACCGGTCTGACGATCAGCGGACTGGATTTGCGTCCAGCACGCTCGCGCTCGCAGTGCCTGCAGATGATTGCCGACTACGCGGCCGCCCGCCCGGGCCAACCGGTGTGGGGGCACGGCTGGGACGAGTCGACCTGGACCGAGGACAGCCCGCCCAGCACGGCGGACCTGGACGCAGTACTCGGTGGCCGGCCCGCCTACCTGGCACGCGTCGACGTGCACTCCGCGCTGGTCTCGACCGGGCTGCGACGCTTGGTCCCCGAACTACCGGCAACAGGAGCCCAGCAGCCGCTGACCGGCGACGCGCACCACCTGGCTCGGGCCGCCGCCCGCGATCTCCTAACCGACTCGCAGCTCGCCGAAGCCCGCGCCGCCGCACTCCATGCCCTGGCCGCGGCCGGCATTGTCGCCGTGCACGAATGCGCCGGCCCCGAAATCGGTGGGCTAGACGACTGGTTGCAGCTGCGCGCTCTCGATCACGGCGTCGAGGTGATCGGCTACTGGGGTGAGGCGGTAACCAGCGCCGCGCAGGCCCGCGCGCTGCTGCAGCAGACCGGGGCCCGCGGGCTGGCCGGCGACCTGTTTATCGACGGAGCCCTCGGGTCGCGTACCGCCTGGCTGCACGAGCCATACGCCGACGCACCCGGCTGCATCGGCACCTGCCATCTCGACCCAGACGCCATCGAAGCCCACCTGCGGGCGTGTACCGAGGCGGAGGTGACCGCCGGTTTCCACGTCATCGGTGATGCTGCCGTCTCGGCGGTCGTCGCGGCCCTCGAAGCCGTCGTCGAAGACCTGGGGGTGGTGGCCGTCGCTCGCTGCGGGCACCGCCTGGAACACCTGGAGATGGTCACCGCAGACCAGGCCGCAAAGCTGGGCGCCTGGGGCGTCATCGCCAGCGTGCAGCCAAATTTTGACGCGCTGTGGGGCGGTAGCAATGGCATGTACGCTCGCCGGCTCGGTGTGAACCGAGGTTGCCAGCTCAACCCGCTTGCGCTGTTAGCATCCCAAGGCGTGCCCCTCGCGCTTGGTTCCGACGCCCCCGTGACCGGGTTTGAGCCCTGGCTAACCGTGCGCGCGGCGGTCAATCACCACACGCCGGGCAGCGCGGTATCGGCGCGCGCCGCGTTCGCTGCCGCAACTCGAGGCGGCTGGCGGGCCGCCGGCATCCGCGACGGAACGACCGGCACCCTGGTCCCGGGCGCGCCCGCCTCCTATGCGGTATGGGATGCCGGAACGCTCGACGTCAGCGCCCCGCGCGACGCCGTCCAACGCTGGTCAACCGACCCGCGTTCCCGGGTGCCCGCCTTGCCGCGGCTAGGCCCCACGGACGCGTTGCCACGTTGCCGTCAAACCGTGCATCGAGGTGCGGTCATCTATGGCTAGGCCATGGCTGGGCCGGAAGGCCCTACGCGCCGACTTCGATGAAAGCGATCCTGAGGCCCCTAACGATGCGGCCGAGCAGGCGCCGGATGCAGAGCAGCCGGAGCAGGAGGAGCAGGAGGAAACTCCCGCCGGTTCGCCGGACATCTCACGCAAGGCCAATCCGGTTGGTATTGCGGCACGGCGGTTGCGGGCGAGGGTGGGTGCCGGTGTAGCGGCGGGGCTGCCCGCCGCACGGGCCGCGCTGCGGCCGCGGGGGTCACGGCTCGTCGTCGCCGGAGTCGCGGGTCTGCTGCTGTACGCCAGCTTCCCGCCAACCAACTGGTGGTGGGCTGCGATCGTCGCCCTTGCCTTGTTGTCCTGGGTGCTGACTCACCCCGCCACGACACCGCTGGGTGGGCTGGGCTATGGCTTCCTGTTCGGTCTGGTGTTCTATGTGCCGTTGTTGCCTTGGATCAGCACCTTGGTAGGCGCTATGCCTTGGCTGGTGTTGGCGACGGCTTCCGCCCTGTTTCCCGGGCTCTTCGGACTGTTCGCGGTTGTGGTCCGTCGGCTGCCGGGCTGGCCGATTTGGTTCGCGGTGCTATGGGCGGCGCAGGAGTGGTTGAAGTCGATCATCCCGTTCGGCGGATTTCCCTGGGGATCGCTAGCCTTCGGTCAAGCCGACGGTCCGCTGCTGCCATTGGTTCAACTCGGTGGCATTTCGCTGCTCGCGGTAGCGATCGTGCTGGTGGCTAGCAGCTTGACCGCGATCGCGTTGGAGATCGAGAAGTGGTGGCGGTCCGGCGGCCAGGTGCGCCGCCCGGAGTCCAACACAAGCGGGGCCGGCGCCGGTCCGCCGCCGCCGGCGGTGGTGCTGCCGGGCGTTTGCATCAGCCTGGTTCTGTTGGCCGCCATCGTCGTGTGGCCGCAGGTGCGGCACTCCGGGGCGGGATCGGGCGGCGAACCCACGGTCACCGTCGCTGTCGTACAGGGCAATGTGCCCCGGCTCGGTCTGGACTTCAATGCGCAACGTCGAGCGGTGCTGGACAACCACGTCCGCGAGACGCTGGTGCTGGCCGAGGACGTGCATTCCGGCATCGCCCCGCAACCGCACTTCGTCATTTGGCCGGAGGATTCTTCCGACATCAATCCACTGGTCAATGCCGACGCCGGGCAGCAGATCTCAGAGGCTGCGGCTGCGATCGGGGTACCGATCCTGGTCGGCACCGTGCTCGACGTTCCAGGTCGCCTGCATGACACCCCGGAATTCACCAACACGGTGCTGGTCTGGAATCCGGTCACCGGCCCGGCTGACCGCCACGACAAGGAAATCGTGCAGCCATTCGGCGAGTACCTCCCCATGCCGTGGCTCTTCCGGCATCTCTCCGGGTACGCCGACCGTGCCGGCCACTTCGTTCCCCGCCCAAGCACCGGCGTCGTGCGCATCGCTGGGGTGCCGTTAGGGGTGGCCACCTGCTGGGAAGTGATCTTCGACCGCGCGCCCCGCAAGTCGGTTCTCAACGGCGCGCAGTTGCTGGCCGTGCCCAGCAATAACGCCACCTTCAACCAGACGATGAGTGAGCAGCAGCTGGCCTTCGCCAAAGTTCGGGCCGTGGAGCATGACCGGTACGTTGTGGTCGCAGGCACCACCGGGATCAGCGCGGTGATCGCCCCGGACGGCGGTGAGCTGGCCCGCACGGACTTCTTCGAGCCCGCTTATCTGGACAATCAGGTGCGCCTCAAGACCAGGCTGACTCCTGGGGCGCGGTGGGGTCCGGCAGTGCAATGGACCCTGGTTGGGGCGGCTGGGGCGGTGATTCTGGTTGCGATACGGCACAATGGGTGGTTCCCGCGTCTGACACGTCGGCGGTCCAGGCCTCCGGGCGACGACGCGCCCCCGGGCGAATCTGACGACTCGGGTGTGCCGCCCCAGAGCGAATCAGAGGGCGGCCTGGAGGATAAGAAAGACACTCCGTCCGATGAGGGCGGCCGATACTCACATGGTTTCGGGCAACATGAAGGAGCTACATGACCACCGGCCAGTCTGCGCCCCAGGTCCCGGGCAGTCGGCCCAGCCAGCGCGTCTTGGTGATCATTCCCACCTTCAACGAGCGGGAGAACCTACCGCTGATTCATCGCCGGGTGACGGACGCTTGCCCCGACGTGCATGTGCTCGTCGTTGACGACAGCAGCCCCGATGGCACCGGCCAGCTCGCCGACGAGCTGGCGCAGGCCGATCCCGGTCGCACCCATGTGCTGCACCGCACCGCAAAGAACGGTCTGGGTGCGGCGTACCTGGAGGGTTTCGCGTGGGGTTTGAGCCGGGAGTACTCGGTACTTGTCGAGATGGACGCCGACGGTAGCCACGCGCCCGAACAGCTTTACCGCCTGTTGGACGCCGTTGACGCGGGAGCCGACCTCGCCATCGGTTCGCGCTACGTCCATGGGGGCGCGGTGCGCAACTGGCCGTGGCGGCGCCTGGCGTTTTCCAAGACGGCTAATACGTATGCGCGATTAGCACTGGGCATTGGTGTCCATGACATCACCGCCGGCTACCGCGCTTACCGGCGCGAAGTGCTCGAAGCGATCGGCCTGGACAGCGTGGACTCCCGAGGCTACGGCTTCCAAATTGAGATGACGTGGCGCACGGTGAACACCGGCTTCATCGTCGTCGAGGTGCCGATCACCTTCACCGAGCGTGAATTCGGCGTGTCCAAGATGGGCGGATCCAGCATTCGCGAGGCGCTGGTCAAGGTCACTCGCTGGGGTCTAGAGGGCAGGCTCAACCGGGCGCGAACCAGCCGCGCTCACAACCGCTCCTAACCGTTCGAAAGCTCCCGGAATCAGCCGCGGCGGCGCGACCTGATGAGTTCGAGGCGCTCCTTGAGCAGCTCCTCAAGCTCTTCGACAGACCGCCGCTCCAGCAGCATGTCCCAGTGCGTGCGCGGTGGCTTGACCTTCTTCGGCTCGGGCAGGTCGCCCTCGATCAGGGTGCCTTCCATGCCATTGCGGCAGAGCCAGGTGCCGGGGATGTCGGCGTCGTCCGCGAACGGAACCTCGAACTCCTCACCGTTTTCGGTGCGGTACCGAGCGATTTGGCGCGGTGCGAGGTCGTGGTTGCGGTCAGTCTCATAGCTCACGGCTCCGAGGCGACTGCCTCTCAGGACGCGATCGGCCATTCCCGCTACTCCTCTAGATCCTGTGAGCTCCTGGCTCCGGTGGTGATTCTCTTCGCTTGGGCAAACGTTTCGATGGTCTGCATAGTTCCCGCGTGGCCAGGTGGCACGCGCGACGCGACCTCTAATGATACCGGGATCGCGGGCCGGATCGGACTAAAGTCGGCAGGCGTGAGTCTTGCCCGGCATCAACGGACTCGTCCCCAGCCGTGCCGCTGGTGTGGTCGTGACGTCACCAATGTCGGCATGGGCCGCCGTCGCCAATACTGCCGGCAGTCCTGCCGCCAGCGGGCATACGAGCAGCGGGCCATGATCACCCGGGGTGAGGTGGCGGCGCTGCCCAGCGATGCGGTGGTGCTGTCGGCCGACGAGGCAGCCGACCTAACCGACCGTGTTTACCAGGTGCGCTGCGCGGCGGAGGATGTCGCCACCGCACTCGACGAGGGAGCCGCGGCAACCGAACTGCGCGAACTCTGCGACGTGTTAATCCGGGCTGCCAAGGCCGCCGACGGGTGGCGCCGAGTGGCTGTCTAGCCGCCGCCTTTCCCCGGTGTGACGTGCACGTATCCGGCAAATCACGGGTTGCCGGGTAAAGTCATCACGAGCGACATTCTTGGTCGGAGCGCAGCACGATGTCTCGCTTCGTGCAGCAACGTCCGTGACTCGGCGAAAGCCGCATCCGGCGGTCGAACACGACCAGTAGGCAAGGGGTAGCGATGGTTGATCAACTCCAGCATGCAACCGAAGCGTTGCGGAAAGCGCTGGTCCAGGTTGAACGCCTGAAGCGTACCAACCGAGCGTTGCTGGAGCGGTCGAGCGAGCCGATCGCCATCGTCGGAATGTCGTGCCGCTTCCCGGGTGGGGTCGACTCCCCGGAGGGCCTGTGGCAGATGGTCGCCGAAGGCCGCGACGTGATCTCTGAGTTCCCCACCGACCGCGGTTGGGACCTGGCCGGGCTTTATGACCCCGACCCCGACGTGCGCCACAAGACCTACGCGCGGACCGGGGGCTTCGTGGACGGCGTCGGTGACTTCGACGCCGCGTTCTTCGGCATCGCTCGCAGCGAGGCGCTGGCGATGGATCCGCAACACCGGATGTTGCTGGAGCTGTCGTGGGAGGCCTTGGAGCGGGCCGGGATTGATCCGACGTCGTTGCGGGGCAGCGCCACCGGTGTGTTTGCAGGGCTCATCGTGCAGGGCTACGGCATGTTGGCCGAGGAGATCGAGGGCTACCGGCTGACCGGCATGACCTCCAGCGTCGCCTCCGGGCGGGTGTCGTATGTGTTGGGGCTGGAGGGCCCGGCGGTGTCGGTGGATACCGCGTGCTCGTCGTCGTTGGTGGCCCTGCACATGGCGGTGCAGTCGCTGCGGACCGGCGAATGCGATCTGGCCCTGGCCGGCGGCGCGACCGTCAATGCCACGCCGACCGTCTTCATCGAGTTCAGCCGGCACCGCGGGTTGGCGCCGGACGGCCGCTCCAAGGCGTACGCGGGAGCCGCCGACGGGGGCGGCTGGTCGGAGGGCGGCGCGATTCTGGTCGTCGAGCGGTTGTCGGATGCCCAACGGTTGGGTCATCCGGTGTTGGCGGTGGTGCGCGGTTCGGCGGTGAATCAGGACGGTGCGTCCAATGGGTTGACCGCGCCCAATGGTCCCTCGCAGCAGCGGGTGGTGCGTGCCGCGCTGGCCAACGCGGGGTTGTCGACCGCCGATGTCGATGCGGTCGAGGGCCATGGGACCGGTACGACGTTGGGCGACCCCATTGAGGCGCAGGCGTTGCTGGCGACCTACGGGCAGGGCCGGACGCAGCCGTTGTGGTTGGGGTCGGTGAAGTCGAATATGGGTCACACGCAGGCGGCTGCCGGGGTGGCCGGTGTGATCAAGATGGTGCAGGCGATGCGCCATGAGGTGTTGCCGGCGACATTGCATGTGGATGCGCCGAGCCCGCATGTGGATTGGTCGGCTGGGTCGGTGTCGTTGTTGACCCAGCCGCAGCCCTGGCCCGCCGAGGGTCGGGTGCGTCGTGCGGGGGTGTCGTCGTTCGGGATCAGTGGCACCAATGCGCATGTGATTGTGGAGGCTGTTCCTGAGTCGCGTCGCGAGCGTGGCGCGGTGCCGTCGGTGGTGCCGTGGGTGGTGTCGGCCAAGTCGGCGTCGGCGTTGGGGGCGCAAGCGGCCCGGTTGGCGGAGTTTGTGCGTGCCCACGACGATCTTGAGGTGGCTGACGTCGGGTGGTCGTTGGCCGGGCGGTCGGCCTTTGAGCATCGGGCGGTGATCGTCGGTGGGGATCGGGACAGTTTGCTGGCTGGGTTAGATGAGTTAGCTGGTGAGGTTCCGGGTGGGGTGATCCGCGGGATTGGCCAGCCCGTGGGCAAGAACGTGTTCGTGTTCCCCGGCCAAGGGTCCCAATGGGTCGGCATGGGTGTCGAATTGCTTGATACCACACCGGTATTCGCGCAGCAGATCGATGCGTGCGCCGAAGTGTTTTCCGAATTCGTCGACTGGTCACTGACCGACGTGCTGCGTGGCGCTCCAGGTGCCCCGGGACTGGATCGCGTGGATGTGGTGCAACCGGTGCTGTTCGCGGTCATGGTGGCGCTGGCCGAATTATGGAAATCGGTCGGGGTGCGCCCGGACGCGGTGATCGGCCACTCACAGGGCGAGATCGCCGCCGCTTACGTGGCCGGCGCCCTGTCGTTGCGCGACGCGGCAAAGGTGGTCACGCTGCGCAGCAAGTTGCTGACCGGATTGGCCGGCCCCGGTGGCATGGTGTCGATCGCCTGCGGTTCGGAAAAGGCGCGGGAGTTGTTGGCGCCGTTCGGTAATCGGCTCGGCATTGCCGCAGTCAATGGCCGGTCGGCCGTCGTGGTGTCGGGTGAAGTGGCCGCGCTGGAGGAGCTCATCGGGCTGTGTGCCGAGCAGGAACTGCGCACCCGGCGCATCGAGGTGGACTACGCGTCGCATTCGGTTGAGGTCGAGGCGATCCGAGCCGAGCTGCTTGACGTTCTGTCGGGTATCGAGCCCGGATCCACCCGGACCGCCTTCTTCTCCACCGTCACCGGAAACCGTTTGGATACGGCCGGTTTGGATGCCGAATACTGGTACCGCAACATCCGACAGACGGTCGAGCTAGACCAGGCGGTGCGCAGCGCATGCCAGCACGGCTACCGCACCTTCATCGAATCCAGTCCGCATCCGGCATTGATCGCCGGCATCGAAGACACGGCCAACGACTTCCTAACCGGCACTGCGGGCGACGCCGAGGCCCTCGTCGTTCCCACCCTGGGGCGCGAGGACGGCGGCCTGCATCGGTTCCTGTCGTCGGTCGGCGCCGCGTTTGTCGCCGGTGTTGCGGTGGACTGGCGTGGGGTGCTGGACGGTGCGGGGTTTGTTGAGCTGCCGACGTATGCCTTTGACCGGCGGCGGTTTTGGCTTGCCGGCGAAGGTGTGGCGGCCGACGCTCACGGTTTAGGGCTGGGTGCCAGCGAACACCCGTTGCTGCACGCGGTGGTGGACTTGCCGGCTTCGGGTGGCGTGGTGCTGACGGGTCGGTTGTCGCCAAGTGTGCAGGGGTGGCTGGCCGATCACGCCGTGTCCGGAGCGGTGGTGTTCCCGGGCGCGGGCTTTGTGGAGTTGGCGGTGCGCGCCGGCGACGAAGTCGGCTGCCCGGTGGTCGAAGAGTTGACCCTGCGAACGCCGTTGATGTTGCCTGCTGCGAATTCGGTTGCCGTGCAAGTGGTTGTCGGTGAAGCAGCGGAATCCGGCCGGCGCAGTGTGTCGGTTTACTCCCGTGCCGGGACAGGGGCCGGTTCGGTGTGGGTCTGCCACGCCGAAGGAACACTGAGTTCCGGGGCGGTCGAGCCCGGGGCGGACCTGTCGGTGTGGCCGCCCGCGGGCGCCGCCGCGGTAGATATTGCCGACGGCTACGAACGGTTGGCGGCGCAGGGGTATGACTACGGTCCAGCGTTTCGGGGCCTGACCGCGCTATGGACCCGCGGCGACGAGCTGTTCGCCGAAGTGCGGCTGCCGGAGGCGGCCGGCGGTGTTGCCGGGTTCGGGGTGCACCCGGCGCTACTGGACGCCGCGCTCCATGCGGCGCTGCTGGCCCACCAAGATGCCGAACTGGTGTTGCCCTTCTCCTGGCAGGGTGTGTCGTTGCATGCCGCAGGGGCATCGGCGGTGCGGGCTCGGATTGCGCCGGTGGGCCAGGCGGCAGTGTCTATCGAACTTGCCGACGGGCTGGGATTGCCCGTGTTGTCGGTAGCAGCGATGGTGGCCCGTCCGGTGACCGAGCAGCAGCTGCGGGCGGGGATATCGGGGGTGTCGGGCTTAGGCCCCGACCGGTTATTCGAGCTGGTTTGGTCGCCGGCGGCATCTCCCGGCAAGAACGCCACGACTTCCTACGAAGTGTTCGAATCCATTGCGGCTGACGAAGATCCGGTATCAGACACCTACGGGCGCGCTCACGAAGCTCTGGCGGCTGTGCAGGCGTGGTTGACCGAACACGACTCGGGAGTGCTCGTAGTGGCTACCCGGGGCGCAATGGCGCTGGCGAGGCAGGACATCACCGACTTGGCGGGCGCGGCGGTCTGGGGGCTGGTGCGTTCGGCGCAGACCGAAAACCCGGGCCGGGTCGTGTTGGTCGATTCCGATGCGCCGCTTGATGATGCGGTTGTTGCCGCCGCGCTGGCGGTCGGCGAGCCCCAGGTGTTGATGCGGGGCGGACAGGCCTACACAGCGCGCGTACGCGCCAGCCGCACCGTCAACGAAATCCTGGTACCGCCAGGAGACGGGCCGTGGCGGCTTGGTCTGAGCAGTGCGGGCACCTTTGAAAATCTGCAGCTCGAACCGGTTCCCAACGCCGATGCGCCGTTGCAACCCGGCCAGGTTCGGGTGGCGCTGCGCGCCATCGCCGCCAACTTCCGCGACATCATGATCACGCTGGGCATGTTCACCCACGAGGCGCTGCTGGGCGGCGAAGGCGCCGGTGTGGTCGTCGAGGTCGGTCCCGGTGTCACCGAATTCGCCGTCGGCGACTCGGTGTACGGCTTCTTCCCCGACGGCAGCGGCACCCTGGTTCCCGGCGATACCCGCCTATTGCTGCCGATGCCCGCCGACTGGTCATACCCCGAAGCCGCAGCCATATCAGCCGTTTTCACCACGGCATACATGGCCTTTGTGCATTTGGCCGAGGTCAAGCCTGGCCAGCGGGTGTTGGTGCATGCCGCCGCCGGCGGCGTGGGCATGGCCGCGGTGCAGCTGGCCCGGCATTTGGGTTTGGAAGTGTTCGCCACCGCCAGCAAGGGCAAGTGGGACATCTTGCGGGCCATGGGTTTTGACGAAGACCACATCTCCGACTCGCGCAGCCTGGACTTCGAGGACAAGTTCCGGACGGTTACGGGTGGGCGCGGCATGGATGTGGTGCTGGATTCGTTGGCCGGCGAATTCGTGGATGCATCCCTGCGCCTGGTAGCCCCGGGCGGGATCTTCTTGGAGATGGGCAAGACCGACATCCGCGACCCGGGCGTGATCGCCCAGGAATACCCAGGGGTGCGATATCGCGCGTTCGACCTCTTCGAGCCCGGCCGGTCCCGCATGCACCAGTGGATGCTGGACCTCGCCGAACTCTTCGACGCCGGTGTGCTGCGGCCATTGCCGGTGACCACGTTTGACGTACGGCGCGCGCAAGCGGCGCTGCGGTATCTGAGCCAGGCGCGCCATATCGGCAAGGTCGTGATGGTGATGCCCGACGCTTGGGCGGCGGGAACCGTGCTGATTACCGGCGGGACCGGGATGGCGGGTTCGGCGCTGGCGCGTCACGTGGTGATCCAGCACGGCGTGCGTGATTTGGTGTTGCTGAGTCGGCGCGGTCCGGATGCGCCGGGGGCCGCGGAGTTGGTTGCGGAGTTGTCCGACGCCGGTGCCCAGGTGCAGGTGGTGGCCTGTGATGCGGCCGATCGCGCGGCGCTGGCCAAGGTAATCGCCGACGTTCCGGTGCAGCGGCCGTTATCGGGCGTGATTCATGCGACCGGAGTGCTTGACGACGCGGTGATTTCGTCGTTGACACCGGACCGAATCGACATGGTATTGCGGGCCAAGGTGGACGCGGCATGGAACCTGCATGAGTTGACCCGCGATCTGAATCTGTCTGCGTTCGTGATGTTTTCGTCGATGGCCGGACTCATCGGTTCGTCGGGACAGGGTAACTATTCGGCGGCCAACTGCTTCCTGGATGGGTTGGCCGCTCATCGGCGTGCCCATGGCCTGCCGGCGATATCGCTCGGGTGGGGACTGTGGGATCAGGCCAGCGCCATGACCGGTGGGCTCGACGCCGCCGACCTGGCCCGGCTGGGCCGCGAAGGGGTCCTGGCGTTGTCCTCGGAAGAAGCGCTGGAATTGTTCGACACGGCACTGATCGTGGACCAACCGTTCCTGGCGCCCGCCCGCATCGACCTGGGTCCGCTGCGGGCTCATGCGGTGGCCCTACCGCCGATGTTCACCGATCTGGTCAACGCCCCGACGCGGCGCCAGGTTGACGATTCCCTGGCGGCCGCGAAGTCGAAATCGGCTCTGGCGCACCGCCTACACGGACTGCCCGAGGCCGAACAGCATGCGGTGCTGCTGGACTTGGTTCGCTCGCACATCGCCACCGTGCTGGGCAACGTCACACCCGAGGCCATCGACCCCGACAAGGCGTTCCAGGACTTGGGTTTCGACTCGCTGACCGCGGTTGAGATGCGCAACCGGCTGAAATCCGCTACCGGGCTGTCGCTTTCACCCACTCTTATCTTCGATTATCCGACACCCAGCGGCCTGGCCTCCTACATGCGCACCGAGCTTGCCGGAGTCCCACAAGAAATCAAGCACACACCCGCCGTCCGCGCCACGGGCGACGATCCAATCGCGATCGTGGGCATGTCGTGTCGTTACCCGGGCGGGATCGAGTCGCCAGAAGACCTGTGGGACATGGTGGTCCAGTGCCGCGACGTGCTCTCCGAATTCCCGACCAATCGCGGCTGGAACCTGGCCGGGCTGTACAACCCGGATCCCGATGTTGCGGGGACGTGCTATACCCGCACCGGAGGCTTCGTGGACGGCGTCGCCGACTTCGACCCCGGGTTCTTCGGTATTGGGCCGAGTGAGGCCATAGCCATGGATCCTCAGCAACGCATGCTCCTGGAACTCTCCTGGGAAGCGTTGGAGCGGGCCGGGATTGAGCCTGGCGGGTTGCGGGGCAGCGCCACAGGAGTGTTTGCCGGGGTACTGACGCAGGCCTACGGAATGTTCGCCGCCGAACCGGTGGAAGGCTTCCGCTTGACCGGCCAGTCGACAAGCGTGGCGTCCGGGCGGGGGTCGTATGTGTTGGGGCTGGAGGGCCCGGCGGTGTCGGTGGATACGGCGTGTTCGTCGTCGTTGGTGGCGCTGCATATGGCGGTGCAGTCGCTGCGGTCCGGCGAATGCGATCTGGGGCTGGCCGGCGGTGTCACGGTCAACGCCACGCCCGACATCTTCGTCGAGTTCAGCCGGATGCGCGGCTTGTCGGCGGACGGGCGCTGCAAGGCCTTTGCCGGCGCGGCCGACGGCACCGGATTCGCCGAAGGTGGCGGAATGCTTCTGTTGGAGCGTTTGTCGGATGCGCAGCGATTGGGTCATCCGGTGTTGGCGGTGGTGCGCGGTTCGGCAATCAACCAGGACGGTGCGTCCAATGGGTTGACCGCGCCCAATGGTCCCTCGCAGCAGCGGGTGGTGCGTGCCGCGCTGGCCAACGCGGGGTTGTCGGCCGCCGATGTCGATGTGGTCGAGGGCCATGGGACCGGTACGACGTTGGGTGATCCGATTGAGGCGCAGGCGTTGTTGGCGACATATGGGCAGGGGCGCAGCCAGCCGCTTTGGCTGGGTTCGATCAAGTCGAATATGGGTCATACGCAGGCCGCCGCGGGGGTGGCGGGCGTGATCAAGATGGTGCAGGCGATGCGCCATGAGGTGTTGCCGGCGACATTGCATGTGGATGCGCCGAGCCCGCATGTGGATTGGTCGGCTGGGTCGGTGTCGTTGTTGACTCAGCCGCAGCCCTGGCCCGCCGAGGGTCGGGTGCGTCGTGCGGGGGTGTCGTCATTTGGGATTAGTGGCACCAATGCGCACGTGATCGTGGAGGCTGTTCCGGCGGTCGAGCCACCAGAGGCGCGCCCCGCACCCGCGTTAGTGCCGTGGGTGGTGTCGGCCAAGTCGGCGTCGGCGTTGGGGGCTCAGGCGTCTCGGTTGGCGGAGTTTGTGCGTGCCCACCACGATCTTGAGGTGCCTGACGTGGGGTGGTCGTTGGCCGGACGGTCGGCCTTCGAGCATCGGGCGGTGATCGTCGGTGGGGATCGGGACAGTTTGCTGGCTGGGTTGGACGAGTTAGCTGGCGACGTTCCGGGTGCGGTGATCCACGGTCTTGCCCAGCCCGCGGGCAAGACGGTCTTCGTGTTTCCCGGCCAAGGTTCCCAATTTCTGGGAATGGGACGGGAATTGCATGCCGAATACCCGGTATTCGCCCGGGCATTCGACACCGTCGTCGGCGAACTGGACCAGCATCTGCTGCGTCCACTTCGCGACGTGATCTGGGGCAACGACGAAAACCTGCTGAACACCACCGAATTCGCGCAGCCGGCGCTGTTCGCCGTGGAAGTCGCGCTGTTCCGATTGCTGGAATCCTGGGGTATGCGACCCGATTACGTGATGGGCCACTCCGTCGGCGAGATTACGGCCGCCCACGTGGCCGGCGTCTTGTCGCTGGAGAACGCCGCGGTACTGGTCGCCGCCCGGGGCCGGTTCATGCAGGCACTACCGGCCGGCGGGACCATGGTTGCCGTGCAGGCCACCGAAGACGAGGTGCGGCCGTTACTGACCGCCGACGTTGGCATCGCGGCGGTCAACGGTCCAGCCTCCGTGGTGATTTCGGGTGCCGAGCAAGCGGTCATCGCCATCGCGGATCAGCTGCGCGCCGATGGCCGACGTGTCCACCAACTGGCCGTCTCGCACGCATTCCACTCACCCTTGATGGAACCGATGATCGACGAATTCGGAACGGTGGCTTCCGGACTCACCATCAGGCAACCCACCATCGGAATCATTTCGAATCTGACGGGGCAGCTGGCCGGCGAGGACTTCGCGTCCCTGGCGTACTGGAAGCGGCACGTTCGGGAAGCGGTGCGATTCGCCGACAGTGTCCGGTTCGCGCAATCGGCCGGTGCCACGCGGTTCGTCGAAGTGGGACCCGGTAGTGGTTTGACTGCCTCGATCGAAGAGTCGCTGCCCGACGCGGGCGTAATGACGGTGTCCGCGCTGCGCAAGGACCGGCCCGAGCCCGCGGCCGTGACGAACGCGGTCGCGCACGCCTTCGTCGCGGGTGCCACCGTGGACTGGCGCGCCGTCGTGGGCCAGGCGAATTTTGTCGAGTTGCCCACGTATGCCTTTGAGCGGCGGCGGTTCTGGCTGTCTGGTGCAGCTGAGGTGGCCGACGCGGCCGGCCTTGGACTCGAGGCCAGCGAGCACGCGCTGCTGGGCGCGGTGGTGGAGCTACCGGCATCGGGCGGGGTGGTGCTGACGGGCCGGTTGTCGCCCAGCGCACACGGCTGGTTGGCCGATCACGCCGTAGGCGGCGTGGCGATCCTCCCCGGGGCGGCGTTTGTCGAATTGGCGATCCGAGCCGGTGACGAAGTCGGCTGCGGAGTGATCGACGAGCTGACATTGGCGGCGCCATTGGTATTGCCATCCACCGGATCGGTGGCTGTGCAGGTGGTCGTTGGTGGTCCCGACGAGGCGGGCGCCCGGGCGGTATCGGTGTATTCACGCGGCGAGGGCGGCGCGGGCTGGTTGCTACACGCCGAGGGCACGTTGAGTTCGGGGACGGCGAAGGCGACTACCGACTTGTCGGTGTGGCCGCCGGTGGGCGCGGTCGCGGTCGAGCTCGGCGACGGGTATGAGCAGTTGGCCGAGCGCGGGTATGGGTACGGGCCGGCATTCCGGGGCCTGAATGCGATGTGGCGCCGTGGCGAGGAAGTCTTCGCCGAGGTGGCGTTGCCCGCAGACGCCGGGGTGTCCGTCGCCGGGTTCGGAGTCCATCCGGTGATGCTGGACGCGGCCTTGCACGCGGTGATACTGAGCGCCGACACCGCCGAGGTTCCGGAGGGCTCGGTGTTGGTTCCGTTCGCGTGGCAGGGGGTGTCACTGCACGCCGCGGGCGCCTCGACGGTACGGGCCCGGATCGCGCCGGTGGGCCCGTCGACAGTGTCGGTCGAGCTGGCTGATGGGCTAGGTCTGCCGGTGCTATCGGTGGCCTCGATGCTGGCGCGGCCGGTGACCGATCAGCAATTACGCAAAGCGGTGTCGGGGTCGGGCCCCGACCGGCTGTTCGAGGTGATCTGGTCGGCGCAACCGTCAGTTGACGAGCAGCCGGTGTCGGCTGACACGGTCGTGTTCGAGTCCGAACCAGTCGACGGTGAAGTCGTCGCCGGGGTCTACGCGGCCACGAGTTCGGTGCTCGAGGTACTGCAGTCGTGGCTAGCCCGCGACGGCGCCGGGATGTTGGTGGTGTCGACTCGGGGCGCGATGGGGTTGCCCGGCGAAGACATCACCGATCTGGCGGGCGCGGCGGTGTGGGGTCTGGTCCGGTCGGCGCAGACCGAGCACCCCGGCCGCATCGTGCTCGTCGACACCGATGCGGCCCTTGATGATTCGGCCATAGCCCAGGTCTTGGCAGCTGGCGAACCACAGGTGTTGTGGCGTGGCGGACAGGTGTACACCGCGCGGGTGCACGGCAGCCGCGCGGTCAGCGGCGTCCTGGTACCACCCAGTGACGGTCCCTGGCGGTTGGGCATGAGTACCCCGGGCACCTTCGAGAACCTGCGGTTGGAACCGATTCCCGACGCCGACGCGCCGCTGCAGCCCGGCCATGTTCGGGTCGCCTTGTCGGCGGTTGCCGCCAACTTCCGCGATGTCATGATCGCGCTGGGTCTGTATCCCGACCCGGACGCCGTCATGGGTGTCGAGGCGTCCGGGGTGGTTATCGAAAGCGCCGGCGAGAGTGGCGATTTCGCCGTCGGCGACCGGGTCATGGGCCTGTTCCCGCACGGCACTGGAACCATCGCCACCACCGACCACCGGCTGCTGGTCAAGGTACCGGCGGGCTGGTCACATACCGCCGCCGCCACCACGTCGGTGGTCTTCGCCACCGCGTACTACGCCCTGATCGATCTTGCTTCGGTGAAGCCAGGGCAGCGGATATTAGTGCATGCCGCCGCGGGTGGCGTGGGAATGGCCGCGGTCCAACTGGCCCGGCATTGGGGCTTGGAGGTCTTCGCCACCGCCAGCAAAGGCAAGTGGGACACCCTGCGGGCCATGGGCTTTGACGATGATCATATCGCCGATTCACGTAGCCTCGAGTTCGAAGAAAAGTTCCGCGCCGTCACCGGCAGGACCGGCACGGCTGGGATGGACATAGTGTTGGACTCGTTGTCCGGTGATTTCGTCGACGCTTCGTTGCGCCTGACCACGCCTGGCGGGACCTTCTTGGAGATGGGCAAGACCGACATCCGCGACGCCGTCGTGGTCGCCGAGCAGCACGCGGGTGTGCGCTACCGCGCCTTCGACCTGTTCGAGGCCGGGCCGGACCGCATTGCGCAGATGCTCGCCGAACTGGCCGCGCTGTTCGGCGACGACGTGCTGCGGCCGTTGCCGGTCACCACGTTTGACGTGCGACGGGCGCCCGCGGCATTGCGATACCTGAGTCAGGCACGCCACATTGGCAAGGTCGTCATGACCATGCCCGACGCTTGGGCAACGGGGACCGTCCTTATCACCGGCGGCACGGGCATGGCGGGATCGGCGTTGGCGCGCCACATCGTGACCCGGCACGGGGTACGTCAGCTGGTTTTGATCAGTCGCCGCGGGCCGGATGCACCGGGAGCCGCGGAGCTGGTCGCCGAACTGAGTGATGCCGGTGCGCACGTGCAGGTGGTGGCGTGCGACGCGGCCGACCGGGCGGCCCTGGCCAAGGTCATCGCCGATATCCCCGTGCAGCAGCCGCTCTCGGCCGTTCTGCACACCGCTGGGGCGCTCGACGACGCGGTCGTGACATCGCTGACGCCCGAGCGGATGGAAGTGGCGCTACGGGCCAAGGTCGACGCGGCGTGGAACCTGCACGAGTTGACCCGGGACTTGGACCTGTGGGCGTTTGTGCTGTTCTCGTCGATGGCCGGGCTGGTGGGATCGTCGGGACAGGGCAATTATTCGGCGGCCAACTCTTTCCTGGACGCACTGGCCGTACATCGGCAAGCACACGGACTTCCGGCCGTCTCGCTGGGCTGGGGACTGTGGGATCAGGCCAGCGCCATGACCGGGGCTTTGGAGGCCGTCGACTTCAAGCGGTTCGCCCGGGACGGCATCACGGCGATGTCCTCCGATGAAGCCCTCGGATTGCTCGACACCGCAATGATTGTCGGCCAACCGTTCATAGTGCCGGCGCATATCGATCTCGCCGCGTTGCGGGTCAAGTTTGACGGTGGCACACTGCCGCCGATGTTCGTCGATCTGATCAACGCGCCGACCCGGCGCCAGGTGGACGACTCGCTCGCCGCCGCGAAGTCGAAATCGGCTCTGCTGCAACGCCTTGACGGTCTTCCCGAAGACGAGCAGCATGCCGTCTTGCTCGACCTGGTCCGCTCGCACATCGCCACCGTGCTGGGCAACACCAGCGCCGAAGCGATCGATCCGGATCGGGCCTTCCAGGAGTTGGGCTTTGATTCACTGACTGCTGTCGAAATGCGCAACCGGCTTAAATCCGCTACCGGACTGGCGCTGTCGCCCACGCTCATCTTCGACTACCCGAACTCGGCCGCGCTCGCCGGCTACATGCACCGAGAGCTCCTCGGCGCGTCACCGCAGGAAGCGCCGGCCGCGGCGCCCGGGGAAGCCGAGCTGCAGCGCGTTGTGGCGTCCATTCCGGTCAAGCGCCTGCGGCAGGCGGGAGTGCTGGATCTATTGCTCGCGTTGGCAAATGAAAGCGACACCAATGGTCAGACGGCGGCAGCTCCCGCGGAGACCACCGAAAAAGACATCGCGGACATGGACCTCGACGACCTGGTGAACGCGGCATTCATGAACGACGACGAGTAGCGCATGAGCGAGCACATTCAGTGAGGGTTGCGGTTACGGGGGCCAGCGGTGTTCTCGGCCGCGGCCTCGCCGTCCGATTGCTCAGCCAAGGCCACGAGGTCGCCGGCATCGCCCGTCATCGACCTGAAAGCTGGCCGAGTCCGGCAGATTTCGTCTCGGCAGATATCCGCGACGCGGGTGCGGTCGCGCGTGCCATAGCGGGAGCCGACGTGGTCGCGCACTGTGCCTGGGCCAGGAACCCCGGGCCGGACCACCGCATCAGCCACCAGGTGAATGTCGACGGCACCAGCAATGTCCTTGCGGCGATGGCCGAAACCAAGGCCGAGCGAATCGTGTTCACCAGCTCGGCGCACGTTTACGCGCCGACATCCATCGATGGCCAACACAAGGCCCGTGTCGAGGAGATGTTGGCGGCCTCGGACCTGCAGTGGGTCGCGATCCGTTCCGCACTCATTGTCGGTCGAAGCGTCGACAACTGGGTGCGCCGACTGTTGGCGCTGCCGGTTTTTCCTGACGGTTATGCCGATCGCGCGGTGCAGGTTGTCCATACCGATGATGCGCTCCGATTGATAGTCCGCGCGCTCCTTGACGCCGGAATCAACAGCGGCACAGTGGATCTCGCGGCCCCAGGCGAGCTCACCTTTCGTCAGATCGCCGATCTGCTCGGGCGCCCCATCGTGCCGACCAATTCACCGGCGCTGCGGCGCCTGACATCATTCGCCGAACTCGAATTTGTGCGGAGCGCGCCGATGCTGGAAACCGCACGGCTGCATGAAGAATGGGGTTTCCAACCGGCCTGGACCGCGCGGGAAGCTGTCGAGGACTTCGCGCTAGCGGTGCGCGGCCGGGTTTCCCTCGGCAAGCGGGTGGTATCGCTGCCGTGGCGCCTGGCCAATGTCTCGGACCTGCCCGCCGTCGACGCCCCGGCCGAGGACGGCCAGGTCCCCAGATTGGCGGGCCCAGAAGGAGTTAACGGCGAATTCGATACTCCGATTGACCCGCGTTTCCCGACGTTCCTGGCCACCAATTTGTCCGAAGCCCTGCCCGGCCCGTTCTCCCCGTCGTCGGCGTCGGTCACCGTCCGGGGCCTGCGAGCCGGTGGGGTTGCCATTGCCGAACGCCTCCGACCCGGCGGAATCGTGCAGCGGGAGATCGCAATGCGCACCGTCGCGGTGTTCGCCCACCGGCTCTACGGGGCCATTACCTCGGCGCATTTCATGGCCGAAACCGTGCCGTTCGCGAAGCCGGCAATGATCGTCAGCAATAGCGGGTTCTTCGGCCCGAGCATGGCATCGCTGCCAATCTTTGGCGAACAGCGTCCGCCGTCGGAATCCAGTAGGTTGCGCAGACAGTTGCGGACCGTCCGCAACATCGGGGTTTTCGGCGTCAATCTCGTCGGCCTCAGCGCGGGCTCGCCCCGCGACACCCGCGCCTACCTAGACGATGTCGATCGCCTGGAACGCCTCGCCGGCGAAGACCTCGCCGAGTTGGACGACCGGCGGCTGCTGAGCCTGATCCTGTTGGCGCGCGACCACGTCGTACACGGATGGCTGCTGGCCTCGGGGTCTTTCATGCTGTGTGCGGCGTTCAATGTGTTGCTGCGCGGGTTAACTGGGAAGGACACCGCGCCGGCCGCGGGTCCGCAATTGGTCAGCGCGCGATCGGTGGAAGCGGTGCAGCGGCTGGTGCTTGCCGCGCGGCGCGACCCGACGGTACTGCGCCTGCTAGCCGAACCGGGGGCGCGGCTGGAGAAGCTGGCCGTCGCGGCACCGGAGTTTTACGCCGCGGTGCGCCAAGAGCTTTCGTTGATCGGGCACCGTGGCCCGGCCGAGGTAGAGATGCTGTCGACCAGCTACGCCGACAATCCCGAGTTGCTCGTCCGCATGGTCGCCAAAACCTTGAATGCACCGCCAGCGCCGCAGCCGAGCCTCCCCGTAATTCCATTGCGGGCCAAGCCTATTGCGCTGCTGGCGGCACGCCAACTGCGCGATCGGGAAGTCCGTCGCGACAAAATGGTGCGCGCCATCTGGGTGCTGCGGAGCTTGCTGCGCGAGTACGGGCGCCGGTTGACCGACGCTGGCGTCTTCGACGCCTCAGACGATGTTTTCTATCTGCTGGTCGACGAACTCGATGCGCTTCCCGCAGACGTTGCCAAGCTGGTGGCCCGCCGCCGGGCCGAACAACACAGGTTGAGCGCCGTCGTACCGCCCACGGTGTTCAGCGGGAAATGGGAGGTGTCGACCACATCGGCGACGGCGCTCGCTGAGGGCGAGACCCTGCGCGGGGTCGGCGTCTGCGGCGGGCGGGTCCGCGGCCGGGTGCGGATCGTGCGGCCCGAGACCATCGACGATTTACAGCCCGGCGAAATTCTGGTCGCCGAGGTCACCGACGTCGGCTACACCGCCGCCTTCTGCTATGCCGCCGCAGTGGTAACCGAACTCGGCGGCCCCATGTCACACGCCGCCGTGGTGGCCCGGGAGTTCGGATTCCCCTGCGTGGTCGACGCCCAGGGGGCCACACGCTTCTTGCCGTCCGGAGCGCTCATCGAGGTGGACGGCACCGCCGGGGAGATTCATGTGCTCGAGTTAGCCCCCCAAGACGACCCTCCGCTAACGGGTCACTGAGGCCGCATCGCGGGATGACGCGAACGCCTGATAACGGCCCCGGATCCGGCTACGCTTTGGCATCTTGACCCGTTGGGAGGTGCAGATGTCGTTCCTATACGCGACGCCGGAGCTGTTGGCGGCGGCGGCGACGGATTTGTCGAGCATCGGGTCGACGATCAGTGCGGCCAACGCGGCCGCGGCCTTCCCGACAACGGAGGTTCTGGCTGCCGGTGCCGACGAGGTTTCGGCCGGTCTTGCGGCGCTGTTCGGCCAGCACGCGCTGGCATATCAGACGCTGAGCGCGCAGGCAGCGGAGTTTCACGCTCAGTTCGTCCAAACACTCAACGCGGGTGCGGGTGCCTACGCCAGCGCTGAGGCAGCCACCGTATCGACGTTGCAGGGTCCGATCGACGATCTGCTCAATTTGATCAACCTGCCCACTCGCTTGCTCTTGAACCGCCCGTTGATTGGCAACGGCCCCGATGGTGCTGCCGGGACCGGGGCGGATGGCGGGGCCGGCGGATTGCTGTACGGAAATGGCGGGGCCGGGGGATCGGGCGGCGGGTCCCACCCAGCCGGGGGGAGAGGCGGGGGGGCGGGGGGGGGCCGGGGGGGCGGGGGGGGGGGGGGGCGGGGGGGGCGGGGGGGGGGGGGGGGGGGGGGGGGGGGGGGGGGGGGGGGGGGGGGGGGGGCGGGGGGGGGGGGAGGCTGCCACCGGCCGCCACGGGCGCGGTCCCCAACACGGTGCCATCGCCCGCCCGAATGGTGACGGTCGCGCCCGCCTCACCCGTGCCGGTCAGCGTGGTGCCCGCCGGGCTGGGGGGTCACACCGGTGACGGTGGCAAAGGCGGTGTGCCGGGCGGCGCCGACGGCCAACCCGGAGTTAACGGCCGACCCGACTGACCGGTTGGACGCTGACTGGCCAGGTCAAGACTGGCCGGCTGCTATTCGAGCAGTGGATGTGTGAGCCACGCAACCGACATCGTGAGCGATGATTTGGGCGCCGCATTGGCCATCCCACCAGCGTCACAGGGGCATCGACTAAGAAGGACGTCACGAAGCCGACTGGAGGAGGCCGACGGGAGGGGCCAAGATCGGAAGCGCCATGGTTGATAAGCCGTTCGGACGGCGGAGCCTGCTGCGGGGTACCGGGGCAATCGCTGCGGCCTCGGTAGCACCGTGGGCTGCGGGCTGCGCTTCCGACGACGACGCCCTGACGTTCTTCTTCGCGGCCAACCCGGACGAGCTCCGTCCCCGGATTCGCATCGTCGACGAGTTTCAGCGCCGCCATCCCGACATCAAGGTGCGTGCGCTGTTGTCAGGACCGGGTGTCATGCAACAGATAGCAACGTTTTGCGCCGGCGGCAAGTGTCCCGATGTGTTGATGACGTGGGAGTTGACTTATGCCGAACTGGCAGACCGCGGAGTTTTGCTAAATCTCAACACCTTGCTGGCGCGGGATCCGGGTTTCGCCGGGCAGCTGAAGTCGGACAGCATTGGCGCGTTGTACGAGACCTTCACCTACAACGGAGGTCAGTACTCGTTTCCGGAGCAATGGTCCGGAACGTTCCTGTATTACAACAAGCAGCTTTTCGCCGAGGCGGGAGTGCGGCCGCCACCAAGCACCTGGAAACAACCTTGGAGTTTCGGTGAATTCCTGGATACCGCCAAGGGTCTCACCAAACGGGAGGCGTCGGGCAGGGTCACCCAATGGGGTTTCGTCAACGCATGGGTCTCGTTCTACACCGCCGGGTTGTTCGCCATGAACAACGGCGTACCTTGGTCCACGCCACGGATGAACCCTACTCACCTCAATTTCGATCATGACGCGTTCGTCGAGGCGGCGCAGTTCTACGCCGACCTGATTAACAAGCACCACGTCGCGCCGAGCACATCTGACCAACAGTCGATGTCCACCGCGGACCTGTTCGCCGTGGGAAAGGCGGCGATGGCGCTGGGCGGGCACTGGCGATACCAGACCTTCGATCAGGCTCCCGGGCTCGACTTCGACGTCGCCCCACTACCAATCGGCCCTCACGGAAAAGCCGCCTGCTCGGATATCGGCGTCACGGGGCTCGCCATATCGTCGACCAGTCAACGTAAGGAGCAGGCATGGGAATTCGTGAAGTTCGCGACCGGACCCGTCGGCCAGCAAATGATAGGTGAATCACGACTTTTCGTGCCGGTGCTGCAATCCGCGATCACTTCGGACGGATTCGCGGACGTGCACCGCAGGCTCGACAACCTCGCCGTCCTCACCGAAGGGCCAGCCGTTTCCCAAGGCATGCCGATTACCCCAGCGTGGGAAAAAATTAGCGCGCTGATGGAACGCAGCTTCGGACCCGTGCTGCGCGGGGCGCAACCGGCGACATCGCTGACTCGGCTGTCGCATGCCGTCGATGAGGTGTTGCGGAGCACATGATTTCGGGCCCGGCTACCGAAAATGCCCGTCCATCGCGCCGACGCGCCTGGGCCGGCCGCATGTTCGTCGCGCCAAACCTGGCCGCGATCGCGGTGTTCATGATCTTCCCGCTCGGATTCTCGCTTTACATGAGCTTTCACAGGTGGGACGTGTTCACGCCGGCAAAGTTCGTGGGTCTGCATAACTTCGTAAATCTGTTCACTTCTGATCCGCTGTTTCTGATCGCTATGCGCAACACGGTGGTTTTCACCATCGGAAGCGTGGCGCCAACCGTGCTGATCAGCCTTGTGGTCGCCGGCCTGCTGAACCGAAAAATCAAAGGTATCAGTATTTTTCGGACAATTGTCTTCTTACCGTTGGCCATCTCAACAGTTGTCATGGCCGTCGTCTGGCAATTCGTCTTCAACACCGACAACGGACTGCTCAACATCATGCTCGGCTGGATCGGGATCGGCCCGATTCCATGGCTGGTCGAACCAGGATGGGCCATGATCTCCCTCTGTCTGGTCAGCGTGTGGCGCAGTGTGCCGTTCGCCACGGTGGTGTTGCTGGCCGCGATGCAAGGGATTCCGGAAACCGTCTATGAAGCCGCCAAAATCGATGGCGCCGGCGAGATACGGCAATTCGTGTCCATCACGGTGCCGTTGATTCGCGGGGCAATGTCCTTCGTCGTCGTCATCTCGATCATCCACGCGTTCCAGGCTTTTGATCTCATCTACGTCCTCAACGGTTCCAATGGTGGACCAGAGACCGCAACCTATGTCTTCGGCATCATGCTCTTCCAAAACGCCTTCTCCTTTTTGGAATTCGGTTACGCGTCTGCGCTGGCGTGGGTGATGTTCGCGATCTTGCTCGCGTTGACCGTGCTGCAATTCCGGTTCACCCGGCGGCGATCATGGGAGGCTTCCGGTGGGCTCGGCTGAGCGGATGGTCAAGTACAAGATCCTTCGGGGCATCTTGCGGGGTATAGCCCTCTACGTCGCGCTGACCGCGATCGCGTGGTGCGCATTGTTCCCCATCCTGTGGGCGCTTTCGGGCTCGTTGAAGAAAGACGGCGAGGTGAGCGAGCCGAAGCTGTTACCGTCGCACCCGCAGTGGTCGAACTACAGTCAGGTATTCGACCTGATGCCGTTCTGGCGAATGTTTTTCAACACCGTGCTGTACGCCGGATGCGTTACGGTGGGCCAGGTCTTCTTCTGCTCGCTGGCTGGATATGCCTTCGCGCGACTACAGTTTCGCGGTCGCGACACCTTGTTCATCCTGTACCTGGGCACCTTGATGGTGCCGCTGACCGTGACGGTCATTCCGCAGTTCATATTGATGCGGGTCGTGGGGTGGGTAGACACGCCCTGGGCGATGATCGTCCCGGGATTATTCGGGAGTGCGTTCGGCACCTATCTGATGCGGCAATTCTTTCGCACTCTGCCCAGGGATCTTGAGGAAGCCGCGATTCTCGACGGTTGTTCGCCGTGGCAGATCTACTGGCGGATCTTGCTGCCGCACGCGCGGCCCGCGGTCATGGTGCTGGCGGTGCTCACCTGGGTCAACGTGTGGAACGACTTTCTGTGGCCGCTGCTGATGATCCAGCGCAACAGCCTGGCGACGCTGACTCTTGGGCTGGTCCGATTGCAGGGCGAATACGTTGCCCGGTGGCCGATATTGATGGCGACCTCGATGCTGATTCTGGTGCCGCTGGTACTCCTCTACGCGGTCGCGCAACGCTCCTTTGTCCGTGGTATCGCCGTAACCGGGATGGGCGGGTAATCCACGTGGCTGCAGTAAGTTTCGAGCAGGCGACCCGACGGTATCCGGGCGCGGATCGACCGGCCGTGGATGGCCTCGACCTTGTTGTCGGTGACGGTGAGTTCGTCGTCCTGGTGGGGCCATCCGGATGCGGTAAGACGACCTCACTGCGGATGCTGGCCGGACTGGAAACGCTGGACTCCGGACGTGTCCGGATCGGCGACCGCGATGTCACCAACGTCGAACCCAAGGATCGCGACGTCGCGATGGTGTTTCAGAATTACGCCCTCTACCCGCACATGACGGTGGCGCAGAACATGGGCTTCGCGCTGAGGGTCGCCAAGATCCCGAAATCCGAAATCCGCGACCGGGTGCTAGCCGCGGCGCAAATGCTTGATCTGCAACCCTATCTGGATCGCAAACCCAAAGACCTCTCCGGCGGGCAACGGCAGCGCGTGGCGATGGGGCGCGCAATCGTACGCCGTCCGCAGGTGTTCTTGATGGACGAGCCGCTGTCTAATCTCGACGCCAAACTGCGTGTGCAAACTCGCAACCAAATCGCGGCATTGCAACGGCAACTTGGCACCACCACGGTTTACGTCACCCACGACCAGGTCGAGGCCATGACCATGGGAGACCGTGTCGCGGTGCTGCGCGACGGCGTGTTGCAGCAATGCGCGGCACCGCGCGAGCTTTACCGCAACCCCCGCAACGTGTTCGTCGCCGGATTCATCGGGTCTCCGGCGATGAACCTGTTCACCCTGCCAGTTGTCGATTCCTCAGTGTCGCTGGGGGACTGGGCTATTCAAGTGCCGCGTGAGATCGCCAACACCGCAGCCGAAGTCGTCGTCGGCGTACGCCCCGAACATTTCGAGCTCGGCAGTCGCGGTGTTGAGATGAAGGTCGACGTCGTTGAAGAACTCGGGGCAGACGCCTACCTATATGGCCGAATCACGGGTTCCGGCAAGGTAATCAGTACATCCGTTGTCGCTCGCACCGATGGCCATCACCCGCCCGAAAGGGGCAGTCGGGTGCGCTTGCACCCACACCGCGGGCAGCTGCACTTTTTCGGCGTTGACGGGCGGCGGATTGACTCAGGGTCCGTCGCCTAACCGCGGGAAGTCAGCCAATCGCCAGTCGCCGAGCGACCAAGCGGCGTACTGTTCGAGGGCGGTTCTTGCGTCTTCGCTTGCGACACTACGGTCTTCGCCGTCGAGGGCTGCGCGCCGTGCTTCAACATAGGCGGCCGCGGGTGGTTCTACACGGGCTCGGGCCGATCTGTACTCCGAACTCCATTGTCGGGCAGCATTATCGACGTGCCAAAGGGCATTGACGTAGTCCGTGGCGAGCCAGGAGCCGAACCTGTTGAGCGCAGCGGCGGCGCGGCCCCCACCCGGCCACGCCACACGAAGTTGTTCGCCGAGTGCCGACAGGCGCGTTCCGAGCGCTTCGAACCCTTCCGGCATCAATTCGGGCAGTATCACGTCGTTCTCGCCGATCGTAAGCATGACAGCGCAGCTGAGGATCTCGTCGGCGGTTCGCGGTGCCCAGCTGTCGTCGTGTGCCCAACTCGTCGATGGGGCGCGGACCGGGCGGCGGCTGATGTCCACCGGGTGGTTGGCCGACGGTGCGACGAGGCCGAGCATGCCAACCGACGTCCACTGCGAAATCGCCGTCATGGTTTGGGCTGTCCCGATGAAGATCTCGGCCATGCGCGTGAGTTCGTCGGCGGCGTCGCAAGCCGCCACGCCCAGAGATGAGCGTGCGTAGGTCAGGTGGGCAGCGATCCGCATTGAGTAAGGATCGGGGGCCGGTGACGGCACCGGCAGGCGCAGTGGCCTGCCTCTCGTGGCAAGCGAATCGGCGACGGAGAGAACTTGATCAGATATCTCACGGACCGCGGAGACGTCGAGCAGCACCGTGTCGTCCATCGCCGTTACCTCAGTACTTGAGGGTCTTGTGTCTGAACGCCTCGTACTCCTCCGCGGTGGGCACTTCGGGCATCAGCTCGTAGATCGTTGGCCGGAACCGCCGGTCGTCGATAGCGGCATCCAGCTGTTCGCGCAAGCTCAGCCGGCCCCGCGCCGAGGCCACCGAAGCCACCGCCAAAATCTCTTGCGCCAGCGTACGTTCCGTCATCTTCCGGACCTTCTTATCAAGAAAGATGCCACGCACGGCGCCGCCGTGAGCCGCCAAGACGCCAATCGTGCGGCGCTGATTGAACACCTCGTAGGTCCGGTCGGTGAAGGGGAATTGTCCTGCATCAACTATCTTTTCGTCGCTGGACTCACGAAACAATCGTGCTGCCTCGGCGGCAGCCTCTTCGCTGGCCGCGGCCGTAAGCCGGGAGATGTCCTTGGCGATAGCGGCGGCAGTCTTGCGGTCCAGCACTCCGGGCTTGAGCCAGAGGTCGACGAACTCGCCGTTCATGTCAACCTTGACGGCGATCTCCCGATCCTTAGACACCCGTTCGGCGGTGTAGGTCCGCATTTGGTCCAGCGACGACATGAGGCGATCGCTTAGTTTGTCGGCGAAGTCCAGGGCCTGTTGGACTTCGGGGTTGACGCTGCTCATACTTCGATGACCTTATCGCCGGTAGCCTCGACCGGCTGCGTCCGTGCAACCATTCTCGGACCGGTGATGGGTGCGGTGATATCCGGAACCGGCCTGATCGCTATTCATGCAGGTAACATGCCATCTATGGACGCGCTTGCCCCGGGGGGAGCACAGCCTCCGACATCGGGCCCCCGCGATACCGCGAACAGCCACGCTTCCCGTCCGTGGCCTGAGGGTGCGGCGTTGCCGCCGCCAACTGCTTACGGTCCGTATGGCGAGACTGCGCCGTACCTCGGTGGGCCTCGGCCGCCAAGACGCCAATGGTTTCCGGTCGCCGTCGTAGCCGCGATCTTGATCGCTGGTGCACTCATCGCGGCAGCGATCTTCTTCAAGGGCGCTGGTACTTCGCCCACGCCGGCGACCGTGGCACCGACTGCTCAGCCGCCGACTGCGCAGCTGTCGCCAACGTCGGCGGGTCGCGCCAAGACGTGCTTTGCCTGGTCAATCGCCAAGGCGGACCTTGGGCAAGTGCCACGGCTCCCGAGTGGGTGGACCTACGAAACACCGGGGATCGATCAGATGATCGCCAGCCGAGCGGCCATTATCGACAAAATATTGAAGACCTTTGCTAGCCAGATCTCACCAGAACCGGTCGATGTCGCTGTGGCCGCCCACCAATTCATTGACAAGCAGGGTGCGGAGGTGACCAAGCTGCCTGCCCACACGCTTAACGCCGCAGACATCAATGCGATCGCCGATGCCACCGCTGCGTTGAATCGCGCCTGCGGCGTGGAATGACTCCCAAGCCGACTACCCCCCACGCCGATGAGATTCTCGGCCCGTACTGGGAATCGTCGATAACTCCTGAAAGCCTGAGCAACTGGTCGCTGAAGCTTGCGGATGCCGCTGCCGAATTGGGGTTCATCGCCGGCGACGGTCAGGTCAAGGCTATACAGCTCCTTGGCTATGGCCAGGGTGCGCTGGCCGAAGCCAGTTCGGCGGCGTGGGTCAAGTTCTTCGCCGAAGTCACCGAGATAGGGGCACAATTCGCCGCGGCTTCGACGATCGTTGCGGGTTGCGCTGAGGTGTTGGGCACCATGCTGGTGTCGATGGCGGGCGTCGTGGAGTGGGCAGAAGCCGCTATTGCGGCTTTCGAAGCGGCCCGCGTCGAATTGGAACTTGTCGGCCAGAACGTGGACGAGATGATCCGAGCTGTCGTTGCCGAAGCGCACACCCAAGTGGTGGGATTTTCGACCGGCGCGACCGGCGCGATCACTGAACTTTTTGCCGGTGTTCCCGGTATGGGCGCACCGCCGTCCGGTCCTCCCGGCATGCACACACCGACTGGTGTAAGTCTGCCGGGGGGTGCGCCGGCCGATCCGGCGGGCATGGCTCCGCCGGCGGAGACGCCGGCAGTCCCGTCGGGCCTGGCGCTGCCCGGCGGGGCGCCCGCCGGTCCGACGGGATTGGCCCCGCATGGTGACGTGACTGCGGTCCCGACGGGGCTGACCTCACCGGGCGGCGCACCATCGGTTCCAACTGGCTTGTCCGCGCCTGGCGGAGCGCCGGCCGTTCCGACGGGTTTGGCCTCGCCGGGAGGTGCGCCGGCGGTCCCGGCTGGGTTGGCGTCGCCGGGTGGTGCGCCGACAGTTCCGGCCGGTGCGGGTGTTGCGCCGGGGACGGGCTTGCCCGGCACCGGCACGCCTGCGGCGGGGGCGCCCCCCCCGCCCCGTTCTGGCGGGCGGGCCAGAACCCCGCCGATACCGCTCCAGCGGTTAGGTGGTTGAAACCCGATTCCATGGCGGCCCCACCCGCTCCAATCGGTGCTGCACCGGCCGTTACCCCGGGCGAGGCCCAAGTGAGCGCCTGTCCAAGCTGGACCCCCGGGGGGGGGCCCCGCTGTGTCCCCTGCGGTTGGCCCCGGGGGGGGGGGGCGCGGGCCGCCGCGGGGGGTGTGGCCCGGGGGGGGGGGGGGCGGGGGGGCCGGGGGGGGTGGGGCGCGGGGGGGGGGGCCGCGCCGGGCCGGGGGGGGGGGGGTTGGGGGGGGGGGGGGGGTTGCCCCGGCCCCGGCCCCGCCGGGGGGGGGCCCCCCCGCCATGACTACACCCGCCGGTTTGGCTACGCCGGCCACAACAGGCACGCCGGCCGCTACTGGGACGGGGGCCATGCAGCCCGCCGCCGGGCTAGCCCCGGCAACTGCCATAGCCGGGGTCGATGCGCAGGCCACGGCAGCTGCTCCGGTTGCCGCCGTTCCCGGTGCTGTGGGCTCGGCGGCTGGTGCGGCTCCGGCTGCGGCCGCCGCGGCAAGTCCAATCGCGGGCGCCCCGATGAGTGCGGCGCCCATCGCAGCTGCCGCCACCGCCATGCCTGCGGCGGCGTCTCCCTCATTTGGGCCAGCGGCTGCAATCCCGTCGGTGACGCCGGTCGCCTCGACGGCTCCCGCTATGGCCCCGCCGCCCATGGCGGCTGTCCCGGCTCAGCCGGGCCCCGGCTTGCACGCGACGGCGTCTACCTTGGCCGCTCCGTCGTCCGGAGCCCCGCCCAGCGCGGCCGTGCCGTCCAGCGGTCCCGGACCGCACCCGCCCACCGGGCAGCAATCTTCACACACGTCCGATGATGCAGACCATGTCGTGCACGATGCGGGGCGGATGACCGCTTCGCCCCTGATCGCTCCCGACGACGCCGCGATCATTCCTGCGCCGTTCGTGGTGCGCGTTCCCGGGGAGCAGGTGCGGGTCGTCGACTTGGACCTGGCGACGGTGCGTGGGGTGCTTGAGGCCGCCGGCGGAGGATCCGGCGTGAGGTGGGCCGCCGGCATGGTCGTGACCGGCGGCCGCCGCCAAGTCGTTGTCACAACAGACCGTGGTCGGAGCTGGTTTCCGCCGAACACGCTGCTGCCCGAGGATGTCGTGCTGCCCTGGACGCACGAGGACTCCGCGCGCTGGGAGGGCCTGCTGGATCCAGCCCGGGCGATCGTCGAGTACGCCGCGGCGACGTCGGCGGAGTTGACGGCGCTGGCATCGACGCACAGCAGCGCGCCCGGTGTCGCTGCCGGGGTGCCGTTCGTGTTCGCGGACGCGGTAGAGCGACCCAGGCCGGACTTATTAGACGGCCTGGTCGCGCGGCGTGAGGTGTTTGCTGTATCAGCGACTCGATTGGCTGCCGCCGCCGCCATCACCGACCCCGCTGATCAGCGCCGGCAAGCGGTGTGGATCGCCCACGACGCAGTGGTCAAAGCTGGCTCACCGGCAACGCGCAGCACGCTTCGCCGTTCTATATTGGCCGCTTTCAATGCGGATCCGGCGCTGTCCGAATCCCGCAAGATCGAGCGTCTCGGGTGGGATGCGCTGGTGACCGAAAACGAAGTTTTGTGGGAGAAGGATTTCGCTGCGAGAATGGATGTCCGCAACGTTGCTATTGGCCAATTGGACACCGGGGGCGGAAAGTGTCGGCCGTTCTTGGTGCAGTCGTACGCAACCGAGGCAGTACTGGCGTTGCGGAATGCGTCACCGCGTCAGGCTTTGCTGGATGCCTTGTATTCGTGGTCGATGCTGCTGGAGCTGATCGATACCGACAGGGAGGCGGTGCTCGCGTGAACCAGCCGATGCATTTTGATATCGCGACCTTTCGCGACATGTCCGGCCGGATGGCTGAGGACGGTTTTCACGCCGGCAATTTGGCCCGCGACGCGACATTCAGCTACTCGCCGGCGGGGGGTAACAGTCCAACGGGGTTCATCCTGTCGACCGGATTGGGCGCTCTGCAGGGTGATTTGGCGCTCGGACCGCCGGGAATCTTGGCTGGGGCCGCTGGAACCGATCGTGGTGTCCAAACGGGATTGAGCAACATTGAGGGCCAGGATCAGACCAACGCGGGGCGCGCCCGTCTCGCCAAGAACCCAGGGGACCCGGAGTCGATCGAGCAACAGGCCGCGGACAAAGCCAAGGAGGCTGCCGAAAAGCCCGAGCAGATGATGCAGCAGATGTTGCAGCAAATGCTCCAGATGGCTGCCCAAACCGGTGGCCAGTTCGGGCAGCAATTCGGTCAGCTCAGCCAGCAGTTCAGTCAGCTGTTTGGCCAGGCCACACAGCAGATGAGCCAGCTGTTCTCTCAAGCGGGCAAGGCCGGGGCCAGCGGCGTTGAGCCCGCCGTCGACGCCGCCACCGCAGGACTGGATGCGGCAGGCGCAGCAGGAGGCGGTGCCGGGGGCGCGGGACTGGGTGTGACTATGCCCGCGGGTCTGGACGAGGCGGTCACTCCGATGACTACCTCAAGTGCGTTGGCGCCCAGTGCGATTCCACCCGCCGCTGGCGCACAGGCGGCCTCGGCGGCCGGCCGAGGTGGGATGCCGATGATGCCGATGATGCCAATGGCGCCGCACCGGGGGTCCGGCGACGGGGGCACATCGGTCAAGCGGGATTC
Organism: Mycobacterium simulans; assembly: GCF_900232995.1. Lineage (GTDB taxonomy): Bacteria > Actinomycetota > Actinomycetes > Mycobacteriales > Mycobacteriaceae > Mycobacterium > Mycobacterium simulans. The sequence goes on along the minus strand of NZ_OCVX01000004.1, from coordinate 151,817 downwards.
AAAGATCTTCCCGGAGAGCAAGATCTACGATCCGCCGAAAGGTACCGAGCAGAACTTTGGGGCCAACCCCGAAATCGACGCGGAGGAGCCACCTTTCGGCACCGCAAAAGCGTGACCAAAACCGCAACGGTATGCGTCGGTGTCGAAACTGATGTTTTGCAGGGAAAGTGCGAGACGGTGTCTGCAAAACGTCAGTCTCGGCGGCCAATCCAGGACTGAACATTCCGATCAGCTTGTCGTGACTAGACGCGCGCCTCGCTCAGCGAGCAGGGGTTGAATCACATCGGCAAGTGGGCACTGTCGACGCCGCCATGCACACTCTTCGCTACTGGTTCGCTCTATGTCCGTCCCGTCATTGCAAGAAGATGACGGTGTGTGGGGATCGGATCGCCACGGCGACGCAACCGTACAGCAGAAAGAGTAGGACTCCGGCCAGGAAGGCCACGACGAGTTTCGTGGACTGAGGACGGAACCGTCGCGTCCGCAGATACACCAGCGGTGCGCCGACGAGTGCTACGGCCAGACCCAAAAACAGCCCGGCGGTCGGTGCGTAAAACGACAATCCCGCTGCGAACAAAACGAACCCCGACACGGCCCAGATGCCAGTTGCCGCAACACATCCCAGCGCCGCTGAAATAACGCACAGGATTCCCGTCTTGGTCATGACCGGCTCCGGCTTATCGTCCACCGTAGGTCATCAGCCCTTTGGCCTCAGCGACATGTCGGGTGACCCGATCGATGTAGGGTTGCCATACACCCATTGCCACGCCGGTGTAGCCGGTACGTAAGCCCGGACTAAGTATCGGAATATCTTCTGAGCCAGGACCTTGGGTGATGTAGCCGCGTATGCCGAGATGGAGTTGTCCACCGCCTTCGTAAAATCTGAAATGGATTGTGCTTCCAGGCCCGTCGACGTGGCCGGGGAGGGTGACAAATTCAATGTTGATGTCGTTTGCGCTTCGTGCTACTTGAGTCACTCTGACCGGGAAATTTGCCGGAAGTTTTTGACCAGCCATTCTGATTTCCAGGGGAAGTTCATCGCCAACTTTAGGAAGATTTTTCGGTGCCCCTCCCATGGGGAAGTTGCAGTTGAAGCATCGGTTGAGTTCGTTCCACACGTCGTCGATGGAGGTGACCTCGCCAGCACTTCTTACGCCGGGATACTTGGAACTACCCGCTTCGACGTCGCTGGTGAAGTCGAGGTCGTATTCCCAGGGTGACTCGGGAGGTGGGATGCGTGGAGCCTCAGGCACTTCTGTGTAGTCGACCGCTTGTACGCCGTCCGTTGCGGGCTTGTTCGACCTAGCGGTAGCGAGGCTGGCAGTGATGGTCTCAACTTGTCCGGCCAGACTCGCAAACTGAGCTTGGGCACCTTTTACAACCGCCTGAGCCTCGCCAATTCGCAACGCGCCGGCGCGAAGGAGGGCAATCTTGCCGGCGGGTGTCGTGGCCACCGGGTCAAGGGCGGCCTTGTCCGCTAGCCATTGGTGATAGATCGCGTCGAGTCGTGATCGCGCATTGACGGAGACTTGTCCGCCACTCTGGACGATCGGACCCACTGATGCGTGGGCGTTGGAAAGGATTTGCCGTCGGGCGTCGAGGTTGTCGCTGCCAGAGCGAGCGGCACCGCTAGCGACACCGGTCCACTCGGTTGCGGGAGGAACTGCGCCACCGAATGAGCGTGGTGGCCAGCCAGGAGGGGGACCGGCACCCAGTGATGCGCGCAGTCGCTGGAGCGTCGCGTCGATATCTACGGCAGGCATCGCGACCCAAGCTGTCAGATGAGTGTTGTCGTGGATGCGCCGACCCGGTTACCCGAAGCTGCATCGGTTCGAAGAAGATTCTTGACCACGGATCGGGTCGTGTTGGCAAAGTCGTGGTAGTCCTTCGACAGATCGGTTCCAGCCTCGAACAGCGCGGCATCGAACGCAGCGACCGCATCGGTGAGTATCGCGCCAGCCGGGCCAAATGCTGAGGACATCGCTGCGGCCATAGCGGGATCGGGCGTGGTCGCGGCCTGTATCTGCGCAGCGACACCATCATGCTTGCCAGCGAACGCGGCTACGTCGCCTGTCTCGAACCTCAGGCTCATAGCGGACACTCTAGTTGAGTTGCTTACCTCCATCAGTGCGGTGGAGAAACTCGGAGCGACGCGCCTGACGGCCGCGTTCTAGCGATGCCTGGCCTGGTGTAGATCGACGTACCAGCTCGCCCGTTCCGAAGGCTGAGCTCAGCGAAGTGGTGAGGCCGCCACGGCCAGCTAGGATCGCACCATAGCTGCGCCCCAGCGTGCGCGCATGATCCCGGCTGCCAGCAAAGGATCGGACAGAGGATTGGTGAGGTATGTCCACAGGTGTCGCCCGGCCGCTCGATGTGTTCACGATCGGGCTGCGGCACCTGCGTAACCGGGAGACCCAGCAGGCCCGGGCGGCGTTCGCGCATGCGACCGAGGGCGACCCGACGATGTGCGACGCTTGGCTGGGTCGGATGGCCGCCGGAGAGCAAACCGTGGAGGTCGCCGCCGGCGCCTACAACAACCGCGGCAATTTCGGCGCCGCGCTTCGGCACGCCCAGATGCGGGTCGATCAGCTGGGCGTCCAGATCACCCTCACGCTGGGCACCATCGCGCTGCGGCTGCCGCTCAACGGCGATTCTGATCTGGCCATCGCATACGCCGTGGCGCTGGCCGAAAGCGACCCGCCGCGGCTGGCCGCGGCCAACGAGGTCATCGAGCGCCAGTTGCGCCGCTCCACCTCGTCGGCCTTTGAGCTGGACATGCTCGACTACGTGCGCCTGGGCCTGCTCGGCTTGGCGCGGCGCTGGCCCGATGTGCTCAGCTTCGAAAACTCCCAGCAGTGGCGCTCCGACCGTCCCGACCTGGTGAAGTTCCTCAACGCCGGGATGCTGGTCTGGAAGGTCTGGGCGCTGATCGGCACAGGAAATCCGGTGGAGGCACAGCGATTTGCCGAGAGCGGTCTCGAATCACAAGGCTTGCCAACCGATATGCACGCCAAGCTCCGGCTGGCGCGCGGATACGCGCTGCGGGCACAGGGCCGACGGGACGAGGCAATGACCGCGTTTCGCGAACTCAAGGCGTGGATTGCCTCACCGGAAGTGGACGCGGCGATTGCCGACCCGGACAAGATGGTCGACATCGTGACCGCCGAATCATTGGCTACCCGGACCGACATCTGGGATCCCGAGTCGGGCCAAACCGCGGCTGCGCTGGAAACCGCGGAACGCGACCGCTCCAGAGAAGTGGTACGCGACGAGGCAATGACGTTGCTGGGCAAGCAAATTGGCATGGAGAGCGTCAAGAACCAGATCCGGCGTCTGGAAGCGAAGGTGGCCATGGACCAAAAGCGCGCCGAGATGGGCGTGGGCAGCAAGAAGGAGCTGGCGCTGTCCTATATCTTCGTCGGCCCACCCGGCACCGGGAAGACCACGATGGCGCGAGTGCTCGCGAAGCTGTTCTTCGGGCTCGGCCTCATAGCGCGCCCGGACGTGGTGGAGGCGTCACGACCCCAGTTCGTCGACGAATATCTGGGCAAGACGGCGCAGAAGACCAACGCTGTGCTCGACAAGGCGTTGGGCGGACTGCTGTTCATCGACGAGGCGTATTCGCTGTATGCCCGCGGCTATTCCGATGGCGACGCTTATGGCGAAGAGGCGATCAACACCTTGTTGGCGCGGCTGGAAAACGAGCGCAAAGCCGCCGACCCGAACAAGAAGCTGGCCGTGGTCATCGCCGGCTATGAGGCGGACATCGACCGGCTGCTGTCGATGAACGAAGGTTTGGCGGGCCGGTTCACCACCCGGATCAGGTTCGAGTCCTACAGCCCAGCGGACCTGGTCAAAATCGCCGATCTGATCGCCATCGAAGAGGACGCGCTCTACTCGGCACCGGCCCAGGATCTGCTGCTTTCCCACCTGTCCAAGCTGGCCGAGACCCAAATTGCCGACACCGACTCCGGCGGACGGCCCCGGATGGTCCCCGCCCTGGACAAGGCCGGCAACGCACGGTTTGTCCGCACCATCACCGAAAAGGCCGCCGAGTACCGCGATTATCGGCTCAATACCTCCGGGGCGACGCCGACCAAAGAGGCGCTGGTGACGCTGGAGCCGAGCGATGTCGATGAGGCGTTCCGCGAAGTCTGTGTGACACAACGGGTTCCGTTTGACTGAACTAATGGGGGATTGGGGTAGTGGCTGAGTTAGCAGGTCCGGAACACCGGCGTCGCCGGCGTGGATTCCGGATGACCGCCAAATATCAGGTCAGCGGTCTGCGCTTTCTCTACCGGCGGATGGCGCACGCCCTGGTTCGTCGGGACACTCGGATGATCGATGATCCCCAGCGAGCCCAGGCCGCGCCCTTGATCCTGGGATTGCTGTTGGCGCTCATCATGGCCGTCGGCACTGTCGTTTGGGGTCTGTTCTCCCCGGCCGGGCTGGTGAGCAATGCGCGGATCGTGGTCGACAGGGACACCGGCGCCATGTATGTGCGGATCGGGCCCCGGCTCGATCCGGTCACCAACCTCACCTCCGCACGGCTCATCCTGGGCTCTCCTGACAACCCCGTGCGGGCCAGTGCGGCCGAGATCGCCAAATACCCACACGGCTCGCTGGTGGGCATCGTCGGAGCCCCCACAGACATCCGCGACAGCACCGATCCATCGTCGATCTGGACGGTATGTGACACCACGATGACCGGCGCCGCGGTCCCGCTGGACCCGGTGTCGGGCCTGCCGACGACCGCGATGTCACCGGTGACCACCACCGTGATCGGCGGAAAGCTGTCCAAAAGCAATGACATCACCAAGCTTTCGCACAATCAGGCCCGCTTGGTCAGTTATGACAAGCGAACCTGGCTGATCTACCCGCGCCCGGACGGTGAAGTCGTTCGCTCTACCGTCGAGCTCACCAACTCGGTTGTGGCCGATGCGCTTGGGCTGCGGGCGTCGGATCTGATCCTGCCGATCTCGCAGGGCCTGTTTAACGCTATCCCGGCCGAGCCGCCACTGGTGGCGCCGCCGATCGCCGACGTTGGCACACCGCCGAAATTCCCGACCAGCCGCCCGCTAACGGTGGGCACCATCCTGAACGTGCGTGAGCTGTCCGGGGCCACAAAGTATTACGTCGCGTTGTCCGACGGCGTGCAGGAAGTCGGGCTGGTCCCCGCAACCATGATCCGGGCCGCCAATACCCAGGTAGGAACCAAGCCGGTCGAGATCGGGCCCGATGAGCTGGCGTCGCTACCCAAGTCGCGCCAACTCGAGGTCTCGTATTACCCCGCGGCGCAAGTGCAATTGGTATCGGCCGCTCACGAACCGGTGACCTGCTGGTCGTGGTCGCGGGTCGGCGAGGAACCCACCGCGCGCACCGAGGTCATGGTAGGTCGGACGCTGCCATTGACCGGCAAGCAGGACGCGACGCTGACCACGCTGGTGTCGGCGCCCACGTCGAAGGGATTGACCGCCGATCGCGTCTACATGCCCTCGGGCGGCGGCCGTTTCGTTCAGATCACCGGCGCGGCAACCGATTCCAAGAACCGGGAAAGCTACTTCTGGATCGCTGACAACGGTGTGCGGTTCGGGTTGGACACCACGGATTCCAAGAGTGGGGACACGACGCTGTCGGCGTTGAATCTGCGTCACCCGGTGCCCGCGCCTTGGGTGGTGGTGTCGCTGTTTGCCCCGGGACCGACGCTGTCGCAACGCGATGCCCGGATCCGCCATGACGGCGTCCCGGCCGATCGTACCGTCGCCGGCATCGACGACAAGGAGATGAAGTAGTGCGCATTAGCTTCTTGCGTCCGGCCAATCCGGTGCCGCCGCCCCGAATTATCCGGGACGAAATCGAAGTTCCGCCACCGAAAGAGATTGAACAGGGCGAGCCCGCTTCGCGGATCCGCACGGTGGGCCTGCCGATTCTGATGGTCGTGTTGGTGGCCGGGATGGTTGCGTTGATGATTCGTTCCGGGCGCGCGTTTAGCCCGCTGATGATCCTATTCCCGTTGATGATGCTTGGGGGCGTGGGCGGGATGGCGTTTGGCCAGCGTGGCGGCACCGGTACCTCGCGTGCTCAGGTGCTGGAGGACCGCAAGGCGGCCACCCGCGGGCTCGGGATGATCCGGGAGAAGGTGTTCGACCGCGGCCTGAGCATGCATGCTGGCCTGCAAAGTTCCTATCCCGACCCGCAGATGCTGGCCAGTCGCATTGGCGGCGAACGCATGTGGGAAGTGGTGCCGACCGGTGATGGGTTCACCGCCCTGCGCTACGGGCTCGGGGACGTCGAACTCGCCGCGCGAATCGTTGCGCCGGAAGCGCCGCCGGGGGAGTTCCTCGAGCCGGTGAGCTGGGTGTCCACCGTGCGCTTTCTGCGCCACCACTCCACCGTGTCGTCGATGCCGGTGGTGGTGACCGCCGCCCGCTTTCCGGTCATCGGCTTCACCGGTGACCGCGACATCACGCTGGGGATGGTGCGCTCAATGCTGTTGCAGGCCGCCGTCACCCACGGCCCCGACAACCTGGCGATGGTGGTGCTCACCGACGATCCCGACGCGCCGGCATGGAGCTGGATGAAGTGGCTGCCGCACACCCAGCATCCCTACGAGCTGGATCGGCTGGGCAGCGTCCGGATGATGTACCGCGACTGGTCGACGTTGCAGACCAGCCTTGGTGGCGACGAGGGCGACCCCGATGACCCGAACAAGGTCATCGACTTCACGATGAACTTCAACCCCGACCCCGAATTCACCACCGACAACTACCGCCATGTGCTGGTAGTGGTGGACTCGGCCGTCACCGACAAGCTCGTCGACTCGGTAATTGCATCGCGCGCCGGCGTGACCTGGCTGCTCGTCGGCCCGCCAGAAAACGCCCTCAACGCCGAGGAAGGCATCACGCTGCGCTGCGACTCCGACGGCAGCGTATGGCGCAGCGAAGCGGATCGACCGCTGGCCGAGCCCGTGAAAGTTGCGGTAGCCGACAATGTTTCGCTCGTTGACGCGCAAACTGTGGCTCGGCAACTGGCCCGCTATGAAGTCGCCACGTTGGCCAACATGGGCCGGCAGGCCAAACAAGCCGAGCGCGGCCGAGACTGGCAGACGCTGATGCGGGTGCGCGACCCCGGCGCATTAGAACCCCTGGACCTGTGGTCGGTCATCAACCGCTACGACGACAAGCGGCGGCTGAAGATCCCGATCGGGTTTCTGCAGAACGGCGACCGTCTTGAACTGGATATCAAACAGGCCGCCGAGGGCGGCACCGGGCCGCACGGGCAGCTGTTAGGCACCACCGGCTCCGGAAAATCGGAGTTCCTACGCAACCTGGTGATCAACGGCTGCGTGACGCACTCCCCAGATGTGCTCAACTGGTTGCTCGTCGACTTCAAGGGCGGCGCCACCTTCAACGGCCTCGATGAGTTGCCCCATGTCAGCGCGGTAATCACCAACATGGAGCAAGAGGCTCACCTGGTCGCGCGGATGAAGGAGATGATCAACGGCGAGATCGACCGCCGCTACCGGATCTTCCGGGAGGCCAAGGAACTCAACCCGCGTTACGACGTCAAGGATCTGCGCGACTACGAGAAGCTACGCGAGCGCGGAGTGGACCTACCGCCACTGCCTTCGCTGTTCGTCGTCATCGACGAGTGGGCCGAACTGCTGCAGATGCATCCCGACTACGGCGAGCTGTTTCGGCGCATCGGCCGAGTCGGGCGATCGGTTGCCCTGCACCTGCTGTATGCCTCGCAGAACCTGGATAACTCCGGGCGTGCCAGCGGTCTGGAAACCAACATCGGCTACAAGGTCGGCCTCAAGACCCAGACGGCGTCGGATTCTCGTGCGCTGCTGGATGGTTCGGATGCGGCCTACCGCCTGTCGGGCAGCCCCGGTCACGGAGTGCTGCGCCCCACGGGCGGGGATCTCATCGGTTTCTATGCCGGCTGGACCGGCGCGGCGTATTTTCCCCCGGTCGTCCCGACGGCGGGCTCCAACGGCCACCGTGGCGGCAATGCGGCGTTGGACCCCAACTTGGTCGAGCCGCGGGCGTTCACCGCGGCGCCGCAGCCGCTTCCAGACACCGGCGCCGATGTCGAGCAGGTCGAGCCGGAGCATACCGAAGAGGAAATCGAAAGCGCACCAACGATATTCACCACGGTGATCGAGCGTCTCAAGAGCGCTCACTTCGCGCCGCCGTACCGGATGTGGCTGCCGCCGCTGGAGGCGACGACGCTGGACACCCTTGAGCCGGAGTTGCGGGATTGGCAGGTTCCGAGCAACGAATCAATCGCCAATCTTGTTGTGCCGTTTGGGTTGTTCGATAATCCACTCCGGCACGAGCAGCCGAAGTGGCTGCTCGATGCCGAGAAGAACCTGTTGATCCTCGGCGGCAGCGGTGCGGGTAAATCCACCGCCGTGAAGACCCTGGTGTGCTCGCTGGCGCTGGCCAACACCCCCGAGCAGGTCCAGATGTACATCGTCGACTACGCCGGCGGCGGTTTGAGCCCGCTGGCTGACCTGCCCCATGTCGGGGCGGTGGTGACCCGCTCCGATCCCGACGCGATCAATCGGATCTTGATGCAGATGGGCACGCTGTTGACCGCCCGCGAGCGGCTATTCCGCGAGAACCGCATCACCATCGACGAATACCGGGAGGCCCGCACCAACCCGGATTGTCCGTTCCTGCAACAGGATCCCTATGGTGATGTCTTCGTCATCATCGACGGGTGGGACGCCGCCGTCGCGCAAGACCAGGTGTTGCAGTTCCGCGGCGGCGAAGTTGAGGCGCTGCTGGTCGGTGCCCGCAACTACGGGCTGCACTTCGTGCTCACCACGGCGCGGGTCGTGGAGATGCGCGGGATCGAGCCCAACATGAACACCGTCATCGAGCTGCACAACGAGACCGAACTGTCCCGGGTGGGCTCGCAACTGGCCAAGCAGCGGCGCAAGGAACCCGGGCACGCGATCACTACGGGATCGGAGTTCCAGGGACTGGTGTCGCTACCGCGGATCGATTCCGTCGCGGACCCTGCGACGGTTCCGGCGGGTATGACGGATCTGGTCGAAATGATCGCCGAGCGGTTCGCCGCGCGCGGCGCCGAACGACTCCGGACATTGCCGACTTCGCTAACCCGGGATCAGCTGGGCGCGATGGTGGTTGCCGCCGACGAGGCCGCGGCGGCCGACCCGCGCCAGTCCCAGCTCGCCGAAAAGAGACGGCTGCGGATCGCGTTGGGCGTGCGGGAGGACACGCTGGGCCCGGCCTACGCCGAGATGTATCGCGAGCCACACCTGCTGATCCTCGGCGAAGCCAAGAGCGGCAAGAGCGAACTGATCGGAACCGTCTGCGACAGCATCGGCCGCCGCTTCGCGACCAAAGACGACGCGGTAATCGTGCTGATCGATCCGCGGCGGCGCCATCTGGGCCGGGTAGACCTGAAAAACGTCTTCGCGCACATCCATCGCGAGGACGAGATTCAGCCCACCAACGAGGCGCTGTATCGGGAGCTGAACCTGGCCGAGCGGGAGGTGCCCGCGGATCTGGACGCCGAGACCCGCGCCGCGCGGTCGTGGTGGAGGGGTCCGGAGATCTTCTTCGTCGTCGACGACTACCACCTGGCCGTGGATCTTCGCTCGGCGGTACAGCCGGTGATGCACGCCATGGCGCCGTGGCTGCAAAACGAGCCGCTGGCCCGTGGCTTTCATTTCGTGCTGGCCCGCAGCTCCGAGGAGCTTTACCTGGCCACCAGCCGGGACCCACTGATCAAGCGGATGTTGCAGGATCGGGTGCCGACGGTGTTGCTATCGGCCGACAAGTTTGACGGTCAAATCGGTGACACAAAGTTCGAACGGTTCCCGTTCCCAGGCCGGGCCCGCTACATCGAAGCGTCGCTGGCGCGCAAGAACCGGATCCAAGCCGCCTGGTCGGGCGTCCGCGACAGCCACGAGACGGACTTCGAAGATTAAGAGGTCATCGAACGGGCCGCGGTTTGCATCGTTCATCAGACGGCGACGATGACCAAACGTTGGTGAACGCCGATGAAATCAGTTTCGTTGCGGGTAATGAGCGGGATGTCCAGCGCAACTGCTACCGCCGCAATGAGTAGATCGAACCGGCGCGGCTTCGGGCTTCGGCCACCGGCTCGCACTGTGGCGCACAAGGCTCCATAGATTCGCGCAGCTTGGGCGTCGAACGGTATCGGATCGAAGGTATTGATGATCCATTGATAGCGCTGTTCGCGTCCCGCGGTGTGGATTGGATCTGCGGTGTGCAAGCCGTACGACAGCTCGGCGAGCGTGATAGTGCTGACCGCGGCGGCGGATGCGCGCGCGGCGACGGCACTAGCCGGGTGAGCACGGCGGCGGCGTTGCCGCCGGTGAGTTGGTAGGCCAGCAGCCCCAGGGCCACCGGCGCGAGGCCGGTCCCGAACAGGGCTACCACCTGCGCCGCAAACAGATGCCGATAGTCGCGGTACCCGAACAACGACCTGCCGATTCCTTTCTTGATTTCGGAGGACCCCGGGGTGTGGCCTTGACCGCAAGGTCAGTGCGTGATGCCCTGTTGCGGTAGTTGGCTCGGCCGGGACGGCGGTGAGCTCGGCGCAGCTCGTGCGAGCCGATGTGGCTTTAGTTCTGGGCCTTTCGGGCGGACTGTTCGCTAAGCGAACGCATCGGCGCATCGGTGTGGTAATGGGGCGGGATTCGGTGCCCGGCGCGCTCAGCGCGTCTCCATCGCCATAGGACGTAGCGGCTCTGACCTCACCCTCGAAACGGCCGACGCCGTCATCACCCGCGACGACCTCGCCACGCTGCCCGCCGCGCCCGCAGCGTCGTGACCGCCAATCTGACCATCGCCGCCACCTTTATCGCCGTACTGGTCACCTGGGATCTCGTGGGCCACCTACGCCTGCCGCTGGGCGTCGCCGATCACGAAGGCTCCACACTCCTCGTCGGCGTCAACGGTCTACGCCTGCTACGCGACACCGCCTGGCCCAATGCCCGCGGCAGTCGACGTCGACTGGTTCACTGAAGCTCGGGCGTCTAGCCGAGGAAGTGGCGGCCGATCGGATCTGAGTAGATGGCACGTAATAACGAACGGAGGACTGGTCGTCGGTTGGGTTTTGGCTGGTTGGCTCTCCCGTATGCAGAAAGTTAAGTCATGCAGGCGTTGCCGCCGGTGCGGGCGCTGCCGGTAGGCGGATGGTCACTTCCGCTCCACCACCGGGATGATTGCGGATCGTCGCGGTGCCGTGATTGCGGCGAGTCAGGGTGTCGACTATGGCTAGGCCGAGTCCGGTGCCCCCGGCGGTGCGGGCGGTGTCGGCTCGTGTGAATCGCTCGAAGGCACGGGGCAGGAAGACGGGGTCAAACCCGGGGCCGCGGTCGTGGACGCGCATTTCGACGATGTCGGGGTCGGCGGGCTGGGCGCGGATGGTGATTGGCGGTGTGCCATGTCGGGCCGCGTTCTCGATGAGGTTAGCGATGATTCGATCCAGGTCGTCGGGGGCGGCGCGGACATGCACTGGACTTGGGCAATCAATAATGAGCTGGTCGCCGAGGGTGGGGCGGTAGCGGTCGGCGGTGGCGTCGAGATGTCTTTTCACCTCGATGGTTGGTGGCTGAGCCGGGCCGCTGGCGTCGGCGACGGTCAGCAGGTCTCGGGCGAGCCGTGACAACCGTGTGGTTTCGTCGAGTGCTGAGCGCAGCGCTGCGATCAGCTCGCGGTTGGTGCGGGGGCGGCGTAGGGCGAGTTCGAGTTCGGTGGTTAACAGGCTCAGCGGGGTACGTAATTCGTGGCCGGCATCGGTGACGAATTGCCGTTCGCGTTGCAGCGCGGCGCGCAGTCGGTCCAGCAACTGGTTGAATGTGGTTCCCAAGCGGTCGATTTCGTCGCGGGCGGGCCCAACCGGTAGTCGGGCCTCGGTGTCGGTGGCGCTGATTGTGGCGGCGCGTGCACGCATGCGTTCAACCGGACTCAGGGCAGCCGCGGCAAGTAGATAGGCGCCGACGGCTGCGGCGAGTAACACGATCGGAGTGCCGACGGTCAGTTCGGTGCGCAGGTCGGCGACGGCGGCGTCGCGGTCGGCGAGGCTTTGGGCCACGACGACGACGCGCCCGCCAGGTACTGAGGCCGCGGCAATCCTGACCGGCCCCTGCAGGTTGGCCATCCGCGGGTGGTCAACGACGAGTTGGCGCCCTCGGGTGGTGTCGAGTTCTGTGGGCGAGAGTGCGGCTTGGCCGGCAAGGGTCGGGGTTGAGGCCAGGACCTGCCCGTCGGTCGCGATGACCTGTTGGCCGGTGTCGGGATCGCCACCAGCTAGCAGCGGTGTGGCGGTGGCGGCCAGCGGACCCAGCGCGACCAGTTGGGCCGTCAGCGATTCGGTGATCGAGTTGTCCAGTGATTGGCGGGTATGGGCGATCGTGGCGTTGGCTACAGCGAGCAGGACCAGTGCCATCACGGCGGTGAAGGCGGCGGTGAGGCGGATTCGGATCGGCCAGCGCCGCATCATCGAGTGGTGTCCTTCGGTGTGCCGCCGTCGCTGCGCAGCCGGTAGCCCACGCCGCGGACGGTTTCGATGGAACGCACCGCAAACGGGCGGTCGATCTTGTCGCGCAGCGCACGGATGTGCACGTCAACGACATTGGACCGCGATTCGAAGGCGAAGTCCCAGCAGTGCTCAAGCACCAGCTCGCGGGTCAAGACCGCGCCGGGCCGGCGCATCAGCTGTTCGAGCAGCCCGAATTCCTTAGTGGTCAAGGCGATCTCGACCTCGCCTCGCCAACACCGGCGGCTGGCCGGGTCGGCGCGCAGGCCGCCGACGGTTAGCACGGTGGGGCGTGGTGTGGGTCCGCGGCGAATCAGCGAGCGCAGCCTGGCGAACAGCTCATCGAGATGAAACGGTTTGGTGAGGTAGTCATCGGCGCCGCCGTCCAGACCGGCCACCCGGTCGGCGACCGCGCCGCGCGCGGTCAGCATCAACACCGGCACCCAGATCTGCTGGCGGCGCCAGTTGGTGCACACTTCGAAACCCGACACGCCGGGCAGCATGACATCGAGAATGACCGCGTCGTAGTCGCCGCCGACCACGACGTCATAGCCCGACGCGCCGTCCGAGGCGACGTCGACGGCATACCCTTCCTCGACCAGGCTACGGCGAAGCAGCCGGGCCATCTTCGGCTCGTCTTCGACCACAAGCACCCGCACCTCGCTACCACCCTTCCGCGGTCGATGGGGCTAGCACCAGACCACACCCATCATGGCCCCATACCGGGTAAGGCAGGTGTAGTCGGCGATGATGAAGCCACGATGAGGACGCGCGGGATCGCCGCGTCGCGACCCGCCGAAGATCGGTCCGCGCCGGCTTCATCGTGGCTTCATGAAGCCGCGATAAACCAAGACCGAACCCACTCCTGGCCGCCCGCAGAGCTACGAACGGAGCAATGTCCCCATGGTCTGGATGCACACCAGCGCGAACCGCGCTGTCGTGGCAATATCCGCAGTCGCCGCCACGGCACTGGTCGTGCTGGTGGCAAGCTGCAGTCCGGGCGGCCCGGGTGCCAGCGATCAGCATGGCAGTAATTCGCACTCGCCGCTCACCACGACCGAGGCTGACTGGAAGCCAGTAGCAGAAGCCCTGGGGCGCACCGGCAAGCTGGGGGACAACAACACCGCGTATCGGGTGGCGTTGCCACGCAACGATCTTCACATCACCACCGACAACGTCGCCGTCAAGCCCGGACTGTCGCTGGGCGGGTATGCCGGGTTCGCGCGCTACGACAACAACGAGACCCTGTTGATGGGCGACTTGGTGATCACCGAGACCGAGTTGCCCAGGGTGACCGACGCGTTGCAGGCACACGGCATCGCCCAGACCGCGCTGCACAAGCATCTGCTGCAGCAATCGCCGCCGGTGTGGTGGACTCACATTCACGGCATGGGCGACGCCACCCAGCTGGCCCAGGGATTGAGGGCCGCGCTGGATGCCACCTCGATCGGCCCGGCTGCCCCACCACCGGCGCAGCAGCCATCCGTCGACATCGACGTCGTCGGGGTGCAGCAGGCGTTGGGCCGCAACGGAACCACCGATGGCGGGTTGCTGAAATACAGCATCGCCCGCAAGGACACCATCGTCGAGGACGGACACGTGCTGCCCGCGGTGTCGTTGAACCTGACGACCGTGGTCAACTTCCAACCGGTCGGGGGCGGCAGGGCCGCGATCAACGGGGACTTCATCATGACCGACCCCGAGGTGCAGAACGTCATCCAGGCGCTACGCGCCGGCAATATCCAGATTGTGGAGTTGCATAACCACGGGCTCACCGAGCAGCCCCGGCTGTTTTACCTTCACTTCTGGAGCGTCGACGACGCCGTCACTCTTGCCAAAGCATTGCGCCCTGCGCTAGACGCGACCAACCTGCAACCGGCGTAACCGCGTTGCGCGCCCCGAAAACCCCTTTGTCGCGTTCGCGTGCGTGAGCGCCAGCCCCGGGTCCTGGCATTCGCGGGGTGCCGGCGTCCTCCTGGGGCCGCTGACCTTGGAACGCGATTCGGCGCGCTGGCTGATGCTGGTTGGCCGGTGTGGGCGCGCTGCTGGTCGACCGTTCCCCGTATTGGAGTCCCCGCGTATTGCAGCTGGTTAGGTGATGGGCAGGTGGGCGAGTGCGGCCGCACCGCCCAGCAGCGCGCAGATGCCAAGCGCGCGTAGCACCGACCACTTCAGTGCGAAGATCAGCACCGCCGCGATGACGGCGATGACCGCGGCGACGGGCCTCCAGCTGGCTAGCACCGGTAGTTGCAGGTCGATCGGCCCCCACATGAGACGGGTGGTGGCGGCGAACAGGGTGTGCACCGCGAAGTAGATGGCGAGGTTGGCGATCACCCCGACCACTGCGGCGGTGATCCCGGTTAGCGCCGCCGACAGGCCCTGATTGTGGCGCAGCCGCTCAATGTAGGGTGCGCCGAGGAACACGAAGACAAAGCACGGCACGAAGGTGACCCAGGTGGTCAACAGCGCCCCCACCGTCGCGGCAACCCAGGGATCCAGGCTGCCGGGGTGGCGGTAGGCGCCCACGAAGGCCACGAACTGCACCACCATGATCAGCGGGCCCGGTGTGGTTTCGGCCAGCGCCAGCCCGCGTACCATATCCCCGGGCGCGAGCCAGTGGAACACCTCGACCGCGCGTTGAGCGACATAGGCCAGCACGGCGTAGGCGCCGCCGAAGGTGACCAGTGCCGCGCCGCTAAAGAACGCGCCCTGAGCGGTGAAGACACTGCCGGTGCCGGTGAACACGACCGCCGCCAACAGCGGCAGACCCCACACCAGCGCGCCCACGGTGAGCACCGTGACCGCACGCCGGTGCGACGGCGCCTCGGCGTGCAACACATCGTCGGGGATCAGCGGTGCGGGCCCGGCATCGCCGTCATCATGGCGAGTTGGTCGATGCAGGGACTGGGGCGCCAACCGGCCCAGCACCCACCCGATCACTGCAGCGGCCAACACGACAATCGGAAATGGCAGCCCGAAGACCGCGAGCGCGAAAAACGAAGCGCCAGCGAGCAACACCAAGGCCGGACCGGCAAGCGCCCGCCTCCCCACTCGCCAGACCGCGTGCGCGACGATGGCCAGCACCGCCGAGGCCAGCCCGGCGAACACCGCCAACACCGCGGTAGTGTCGCCGAACCCGACATAGATCGCCGACAACCCGAGCATCGCCAGCGCCCCCGGAATGACGAACACGGTGCCCGCGGTGATCCCGCCCCGCGTGCCGTTCAGCAACCAGCCGGTATAAATCGCTAGTTGCTGTGCCTCCGGGCCAGGCAGCAGCATGCAGTAGTTCAGCGCATGCAAAAACCGCTTCTGACCGATCCAGCGTTTCTGGTCAACCAGGCTGCGCTGCATCACCGCAATCTGGCCGGCCGGACCGCCGAAGGTTTGCAACGAAATCCAAACCCAGGCCCGCAGCGCCTGGCCAAACGGCACCAGATCTACCTGGCTGCCGCCCGCCTTGGCGGTCCGGTCGGTGCTCACGCCGGATCCCGGCGCAAAAGCAGGCTGCGCCAATAAAACTCGTACAGTCCGGCGAACAGTGCATCGGCGACACTAATCGTCTGCTCGTCGGTTCCGATCATCGACAGGCCCCGCAATGCGGTATCCAGGCCCGCCGCTTCCGGGGCGTCGTGGCGGCCGTCATCGAGATCAGCCTCATGCACAATCTCGGCGATCCGCCACAACACGGGGTTGGTCAAATAGTAACGGCGCAAGATGGTTTCGAACGTGCAGTCGCCGTGATGATGCGACAACTCCACTCCGGGCATGTCAAACGCAATCGCATCGGCCGGCACCTGATCGGGATCGCCGACGAACACGAATACCGCCTCCGGGTCGACAAACCGTCGGATCAGCCACGCACTGACTGCCCTGTCGATATGCACCCCGGCCCGCGTTGCCCACCTCATCGCGCTATCTCCGGCACGTCGACGCCATCCAACTGTTCAGTTGCCTGCGCCAGCGCAACCAATGCCGCGCGGGCGCCCGCGATTTGCGCTATGAGATCGTGTCCCTGCGCCGCGGTGGCTGGCCGCGCCAACCAAACGCCGGCCTGCCCACCCACTTCGCACACTTCCTCAGCAAGCCACGCCAGCTGCTCGCGTGTGCGCACATCAGCCGGCAACGCCGCTACCCTGTCGGCCAACTGTGCCACCCCTAACTCTTTGAGCTTGCGCCACAACGTGATCCGCGGGGTCGACGGCTCCCGCGGCAGCCGATGACTCAACAACACCCACTCGATAGTGGCCGAACCATCCGCACCCACCTATATATACAGTCGCGGGGCCCACCTTTTGGTGTCATCGCGATCGGTCAAACCCGCAACCGTGCCCGTGGCAGTACCAGTGAGCCGGGCAACCACGTCACCTGACGTCCACCACTAGGCGTCAAGCGCTCCGCGTGCACCAGCCATCCAGATCCCGACACATCCTCGTGCACCGATCGAAAGTCGCAGCTCCACAAACACATCGATCAGCGCGGTCACCCGTGAGGGTGTTGCCGCCACCCGTCGCAAGCAAAACCTGACCGGGCCATCGCCGGCTTCATTCGGGCTTCATCATCAGCACCTACCGTCGGCTATGCAACCACGGTTACCCGACGAAGGGACGGATCGATGAACCGCAGAACCAAGATAAGTGTCGGCATTGCCGCCTGCTCGGTGGCGCTCGCCGCCGGGATAGGGGTCGCCGCAGCCGATGACGACGAGACCCCGGTGACCGGGCCCGCCGCAGACCAAGCCCGCGCCGCGGCAAGCCAAGCGGTGCCCGGTGGCAAGGCAGGCGAGGTCGACCAAGAGACCAACGAGGGCGCGGCCTTCTACGGTGTCATGGTCACCAAACCCGATGGCACCGTTGTGGAAGTCCACCTGGACCAGAACTTCCGCGTGCTGGGCACCCTACCCGTCGGCCCGGGCGGCGATGACGACTGACGGCTTTCGATTCTTCTCCGTGTTGAAACCTGTGGTTGCTCTAGGCTGCTACGTTTTGAGACGAAGTCGCTCGATCGGTTGCCCCGAAATCTGCGCTATCAGCTCGTAAAACTTGTCTAGAGCCAAGACCGTGAGCCCGGATATCTCAGCGGTAGCTGCGAGTCGGACGGTGCTGATGCGAACCACGCCACCTCGATGCGATCGATCCATATCTGTGCATCGGGGATTCGGCTAAGCGGGTTGTATGCCGACTTGTCGGTCAACCACGTGGTTACCGCCACGCACCCTCCATCACATCAGGATCGTCGAGATCCTGGGCAGCTTCAGCCGCGCGGCGAAGATCCTCGATCGTGAGCCGCGCGCCTGACCCTGAGGGCGATCGCTCGGCCTCGAAACGGCGCACCAGATACTCGTTGCGGGAGAGTCCATGCGCGGCAGCTTCTGCATCGATACGGGCAACTGCGGCCCGCGACAATCCTCTAATCAATACATCTGGCATGTTTCACCCACCTCAAGCGGATATCAGTGATATCAGCAATTTTGGGGCACCGACGCCGTAGGCCGTCGTATTCGACTGGCATATCGGCAGCTCCAGCGGAGCCCCAGATTCGATCGCAAATCCCGATCCCGGAACGGGCAAGTAACAAGGCGGCCCGTCGAACCTCACAGCTATTCAGCACGAGTTAGCTAAGTTATTCAACACACGTTTGCTCTTATTCAACACGTGTTACTTAGTGGATCCCGCTACCATGGATCTGGCCGAAACGGGTGAGTTGCGGCGACCAGCGTGTACAGTAAATATTTACCAGCAGAGGTAAAAATCGTCGCAGGCGGCAGTGGCCTGTTGCGGCGGTTTGGGGTTGCAAAGGGGTTTGCTAGTGATCACTCATGTTGTACCAGAGGCTTTGCTGGCTGGTGTGGTGGATGTTGTCAGCAACGCCGCCACTACCGCATCGGTGGTAGCCGGCACCGCGCCCGGCACGATCGCGCCACCGGTTGCAGGGACGGATGAGGCTTCGGCGTTGGCATCGCTGAACACCAGCGTGCACGCCGCGGAGTTCCTCGCCACCGCCGCACACGGGACCTTTACGCTGGGCCACTACGCCGGCGCGCTAGGCAACTCTGGCGTGGCCTACGAGGTGGTGGACGACGGCAATGCCGCGATGCTGGCCTAGCTGCTCTCGAAGAACATGACCGAGGTCGGGGGATCCGAGGGCGGCTGTTCGCCGGCCCGCTTCGCTGGGGGCGATCGCTAATGGTGGCAGCGCCCCCGGAGGTGATCACCGGCCGACTGATGTCGGGTGCCGGAGCCGCGCCCATGCTGGAAGCGTCTGCGTCCTTTGCCGCCGCGGCGGCCGCCTACGAGGCCGCCGCCGACCGCTTGGAGGCGCACCTGGCGTGGCTGATGAACGCTTGGCAGTCGCCGACGGCGCTTGCGGTGCTGGCCGCGGTGACACGATATGTCGCCTGGCTGCGGGTCACTCAGGCCCAGCTCGTCGCATCGGCAGGGCGAACCGCCGATCAGGCGGCGGCTTTTACCACCGCCTACACCACGATGGCGCAGATGGCGGAAATCATCGACAACCGAGTCACCACCGCGGTCTTGTACGCCACGAATTTCCTTGGGGTGAACACGATCCCGATCGGCATCCGGGAGGGACAGTACGTCGGGATGACCATTCAGGACATCGTCGTGCAGGAGACCTACCTGGCGGCAACCATCGCTAACACTGCGTTCGAGTCGTTTATCCCGGCGATTCCCATCGTGGTCGGCGCTCCGGTTGTTCCTCCGATGATCGATCAGGCCATCGTCGCCGCCGAACGTGCGGGGGACACCTTGATGCTTGCCGCGGGCAAGGCAGAGTCGGCAGCACAACTGATGAGCCAGATGATGGGCCAAGGCGTCAGCGCCGCGGTGATGGGCGGGCTGTTGAGCAAGGCCGGCGTCCAGCAAGCCGACCCGCGCGACGCGCTGGACCGGTACCGCGACGCGCAATCCCAACAGCAGCAACAGCAGAACGCGACCGACAAGATGGGCAAGCAGCTGATGCAACAAGTCCCGCAGCAGCTGGCCCAGGGCGTCTCGCAGGCTGCCCAGATCCCGCAACAGGCGGTTCAGCTGCTGACTCAGCCGCTGCAGCAGGCCACCCAGCAGGTCCAGCAGTTCGGATCTCAGATCGGTCAGCTGATGTCGCAGGTATCGCCCGAACATCGGGTCGATTCGCCGGGGTTTTTCGACACCCAGCCGTCTTCGCCGACGCTGGATCGATTGGCCGGCAGCAACATTGGTGCCCCGGCACTGACCGCTGCGATACGAGTCCCCACTCTGGGTGGACTGTCCGCGGCCTCGACCGGATTCCGTTTTCCCAGTGGCTGGGACGGGGCAGTACCACCAACCGCGCCCGTTTCCCCGGTTGGGTTGGCGACGCGGCCGCTCGGTGCTGGCATAGCCCCGCTCCATCCGATGCACCGTTCCCAGCAAGACGAAGAAGAAAAGGTCACCCGTCCCGCGCCGGAACTGACTCCGGTTTGGGGCGCCGAGCCTCCCGAACTACAGACGGTGTCTGCCGGGGAGCTGGTCAACGAACGGCAGGAGGCGATATGAGCTTCGTGCCGAAAACACGCTTGCACTCAGCGCTATTCGGAGTGCGCCATGCCGGCTTGGCGTGGAAGTCCAGGAATGGCGATTCACCCCTGAAATCACAAGATTGGAGAGGCTGATGGCGACAACAGCCGGCATGCCGTTCTCGATGGATACGGCCAATCATCTCGCCCAGACCCAAGGATTCATGGGCCTGGTCGATGAGACCCGCGGCAACAACCAGCGGCTGCTCGCGGCGGCGGACACCTTCCAAACCGTCAATCAAGGCCACATGGCTGCCTCGGCCCAGATGGTGCTGGCCGACGTGCATTCCACCGCCGTGCAGAACAACGAGGTCCTCAACGGGATCACCACCGGTCTGCAGACGAGCTACCAGATGACCGACGGCCAGGAAGCCACCAACGCCGCCAGTGTGATGCACGCCGGAGCAGCGCTCGGCACGTCGATCTACACCTAACAGACCAACCTTCAAAGGAGATCCATCATGGCCGACATCCTCTACAACTACGCCGGCATGGAAGCATGCATCGGGGAGATGACCCAGATCCACGCGACCGCGGTGGCACTGAAGATGACCGGCATTGCCCATCGGGAGTCGCTGCGCGGCACCTGGACTGGTAATGCGCACATGTCGTTCGACGACGCTTTTCAGCGCTACCTCAATGTCAACGAGCGTGTCGAGGAAGCCTCACAACGCGTCATCCAAGCGCTGAGCACCGGCACCTCCGACATGCAGGCCTGCGAAATGCAGCAGTGCCAAGTGTTCTGAGGCAAAAGTCCGGTCGCGCAGACGATTTGGGCGCACCAAGGCGATCCGACATGCTGGCCGCGGCGCACCTCAGCGTCGACGGGGTGTTGTTCCTCAAGCGGTTGCTGGGAATCGAAAGTCTGCCCGTGGTGCTGGCCCTGCTTGACAACGTCTATTACGCGGCCGACCAGGCCGTGGTTGACGACCACACCGTCCCGGTTTTGGTAGACAACGGCCTGCTGTCGCCCGACGGAACCGTGGAGCCGTCGTTGCATAAGTGGCTGTGGGTCCTTGAGCGGCCCGAGGTCGATGTGTCGTTGCGTGCCGTGGAAGGCGACCGGATGCGCCGGGCCGTGGTGGCTCGTCGCGGCGATGATCACGTGCTGGCGCTGCGCCGTAACGACGAGGTCGTTATTCAAGGCGTGTGGTCGCATGGGCAGTCCGTCGACGAAGTGATGTGCGCGCCCCTGTGGGCAGCACTGCGCGTCAGTCGGGATGAGCTCGCTCCGCCGCCGGCAGACCTGGAGTCGGTGACGCTGCCGTGGGCAGAGGTTCAAGAACTGGCAATGTGCCCGCCCGGGCAGAATCTGCGCTGGCTGCGCGACCACGGTGTCAACCATGCTGCCGCCAAGATCCTCAATGAAATGTCGACGTATTCGGGGCAGCGCGCCGAGCTTGTCAACCACCAGGACCAGGGGATCATCACGTTTGAAACGCCGGCCGGTGTCGGTGTTGCTGACACGTCCGCGGGACGGGTTGTGTCAGCGGTACGCCGGCAAGGCAGTCAGTTGTACGTGACCTTCGGGCCCGGGACCTACGCACGGTTTCGTGCCGCGATGACCGACCTGGTCGAATTGACACCGGCAAAGAACTGGTTCGCTGCGCGACCGCGGCCAAATTGAGGAACAGGAGTAGGTTAGTGGCGGAATTTCGGGTTGGCGAGCAGACGCAAAATCCCCCGAAAACCGCGCGTTTCGGGGGCCTTTGCGTCTGCTCGCGCTGCTGGCCGGGGAAGGGTATGACCGAGTGACCGACGATCTCGATTTCGCGAATGGACGGCACCAGCTGGCCAGGGGTAACGCGTCCGGTGACGCCCAGACGCAAGAGACCCAACCGGCGGAGGAGAGTGCACCGCCGCCTTCGCTGGTGCCCGCCGACCAGCCTCCGCAGCCGGCACCACCTTTGCCGGGTCCCCCCGCGGGGCCCCTGACTGCGGCGGCTCCGCCGCCCGGGCAGCGGGAAACCGTTGCACAGCGAATTCCCCAGCCCACCCTGGCACCGGGTTCGCCGTGGGGTCCTCCGCAGCACCAGGCACCCCAGTGGGGGCCGCCGTCCGGACCCATCCCGCAGCAGGCGGCGCACTCGGGTCCCCAAGACAGCGGCCAGGTGGCCGTGCCTCGCGGAGCACCACAAGCCGATCCGGCATCGACGCGAAATGAGAGCGCGTCACGTAGTAGCGCGGCTGTGGAGACCCGCATGCAGGCCCCCGTCCCCGGATCGCGGCCCGACGCCGCACCCGAAGGTGACCAGTACCGGCGGCCCGCCGCCCCGATCCAAGCCGCCGCCACCGGTATCCGTCAGGAACTGATCAAGGTGGCCACCGAAGAACGCTCGCCGCGCGCCAACACTGGCTGGCGCGGAGCGCTCAACCACCTGGGCCTCGGACTGGCTCCCGGCGCAAAGGAATTGGCGCACCGCGAGGTGCTGCGTCGCATTCGGGCTAGCAAGCAAAAGATGTATTCCATTGCGGTGCTGACCCTTAAGGGTGGTGCCGGCAAGACCACGGTGACCTCGGCGCTGGGGCAGGTGTTCGCCGCGGTCCGCGGAGACGGCGTCATGGCGGTCGACGCCGATCCCTCGTCCGGCGATCTGCCGATGCGCACCGCACCGCACCCGGAGAACCTGTCTATGGTCGATCTGATTCAGGAAGAAGATCTCACCCAGCGCGATTTCGTGATGCGCTTCCTGTCGACTACCGACACCGATCTGCAAGTGCTGGCCAACGGATGGCGCGCCGACGACGACCGGGTGCTCGAACCCGACGATATCCGCGATGTCCATGAAATAGCCTCGCATTACTACAGCCTGCTACTGTGGGACGGCGACACCAACCTGCATTCGCCGCTGGTGCGTGAGGTGCTGTCGAAGTCTGACGCGGTGGCGCTGTTGGTGCAGGCCTCGCCACAAGGGGCGGTCGCGGCCGGCAACGCCATCGACTGGCTGCGGTTCCACGGGTTTGAGGGGCTGCTGGCCCGCACGGTGCTCGTGGTCAACGAATCCACCAGCAAGACAAGGGTCAATATGGACTCACTGCTGACGGTGCTGCGACGTCAGCAACTCAAGATTCACCGCATCCCGTTTGACAAACACCTCGACGAGGGTCTGGTGGTGGACCTGGCAAAGTTGCGCAAGAAGACATTGCGCGCCTTCGAAGAGTTGGCGGCGATGCTGGCCGACGACTTCACCGTCCCGCAACCGCCGGCGGCGGTGCCCGCTTGAGCTAATCAGAAGAGCTAAACCAGAAGAGGGACAACCGATGTCAGTGGTATTGCCCGCCGCGCCGCTGCCGGCCGAGCCGGCCCCGGACTCCGGCTCTGGGAATGGATCTGCGACCGCGGTACCAGAGCAGCTACGGCTGTGCATCCATGTGGCCAACTACTTCGTCGACACCTCGGTGTCGGCGCACGCGCCGCTGTCGGTGGTAATGGAAGGGCTGGTGCCGTTCCTGGTCGATACCCTCCGAAACGAAGGTCTGGCAATCGAATTCGATCGCGCGGCGGTGTATTCGCTGGCCGTTGAAGGTGGGATGGCGTTCCCGCGGACGACCACGCTGGCCGATGCGGGGGTGCTGGACGGCGCCCGGCTGATTCTGCGGGAAGTGCACTCCAACGAGGTGTTTCGGCCGATCATCGAGGATTCGGCCGACGCGATGGCCGAGTTTAACGCCGCGAAATTCCCGTCGTTTAGCCCCGGCACCGCACGGGTGCTGGGTCTGGTCGCGCTGATAGCCGGTTCGATGCTGCTGGCGGTGCTGAGCATCGTGGCGTGGTGGGCGACATCGAGCATCGCGTGGTGGCTGCCCCCGACCGCCGCGCTTACGTTGATTGTGGTGTCGGGGGCGGTGATCGCGGGGCGGCGCGGGGCGACTCAGATCAGCTACACCTTGGGGCTGGCCGCGCTGCCACTGGCGCTGGCCGCCGGCTGGGTGGCCGTTCCCGCCTATGACGGTGTCGATGGGCATTGGACGGCGGCCAATATCTGCGCCGGCATCTTTACCGCCGGCGGCGTGTCGCTGATTGTGTTGTGGCTGACCGGGATTGGCATTGCCGCTCATACCGCGGTGGTCGCCCTTTCGGTTGCGGGTGCCGCGGCGGCCGCGGTGCGTGTCTACACCGGGTTCGACGGACGCCAGATTGCTGCAGTAGCGGTGCTCGTGGGCGCCATCTTGATCGCCTCCGCGCAGGCGATGGCGCTGGGTCTGGCACGGGTCCGGCCACCGAGCCTGCCGCCGCCGGGGGAGGACATCGACCGCAGCGAACTCGAGGAAGCGGCCCTGGTCGTCGAGGTGTTCGATGACCCCAGCGGGGTGCGCTCGGTAGCGTTGGCCGAAAGTGAAGACGCCCAACTGGAGCGGCGGTCCCGAGCCTCCAACAAATACCTGACCGGTCTGTTCATCGCCGCGGTGATCGTCACCGCGGTCGGTGCCGTGGCCGCGGTGTACCCGCAAACCCACTACTTCTACGGCGAAGTCGCGCTGGCGATTATCACCACGCTGGTACTGGCGTTGCGGGGGCGTTCGCTGACCGACCGTGTCCAGGCGGCGACGTTCTTCCTGGGCGCTTTCGCCGTGGCGGCCGGACTGGCGATCACCGTGGTGCTGGGGACGCACAATCCGGTGGCGCAACTCAGCGTGTTGGGAGGGGCCGCCCTGGCCGTGGTGCTGGCGGCGCTGGCCGGATTGCGGATACCGGGCGCCAAAATCTCCGAACTGACGGCGCGCCGCACGGAGAACCTGGAGTTCTTGCTGATCTTGGCCGGACCACCGTTGGTGGTCTGGATAACCGGCACCTTCGCGGCCCTGCGGAACCTGTTCTGACGCAATGAAAATTCTGACGTTCGCGCGCGGGGCTGCGGTGCTGGCCACGGTCGCCGCCACGGTCGCGGTGACCCCAGTGGGCACCGCTGTTGCGGTGCCACCGCCCGAGCCGGATATCGGCGCCGCACCGCCGGACGGCCCGCCGAGCCCCGATGTGTCGATGCGCAAGAACGGGGCCTGCGTCGTCGGTGGCGTTTTGCCCAACTCGGATCTGTCCAAGCCGCCGCCGCCGTCGGTGTCACTGCAGCTCGACAAGGCGCATACCTTCTCGACTGGCGCCGGCGTGATGGTCGCCGTCATCGACACCGGGGTGCGACCGCAACCGCGGCTGCCCGGCATGATCCCCGGCGGCGATTACGTCGAGCCCGCCGGCAACGGCTTCG
This sequence comes from Mycobacterium simulans, assembly GCF_900232995.1. GTDB lineage: Bacteria > Actinomycetota > Actinomycetes > Mycobacteriales > Mycobacteriaceae > Mycobacterium > Mycobacterium simulans. Next base: position 126,512 of record NZ_OCVX01000004.1, on the reverse strand, counting down.
ACGATTGCGACGGGCATGGCACCATTGTGGCCGGAATCATCGGCGCCGCACCGGCTTCCACCGATGGGCTGATCGGAGTCGCCCCCAACGCACAGATCCTGGCGATCCGGCAGACCTCGGCGGCTTACATCCCCGATGCCGGCTCGGCCAACCCCGACGATCCCACGGCGTCGCGGACCGCCGGTGACATCCGCACGCTGGCAAGGGCTATCGTGCACGCGGCCAATCTCGGTGCCCGAGTGATCAACGTGTCCGTGGTGTCGTGCGTGAAGGCGACCACTCCGATCGAGCAGGCGACGCTGGGCGGTGCGCTGAAGTACGCCGTCGATGTCAAAGACGCCGTCGTGGTCGCCGCCGCGGGCAACATCAACGGAATCGACGCCGGAGCCGGTCAGCAGAACAACTGCCGGGCCAACCCGGATGTCGATCCCGCGCATCCCGAAGATCCCCGAAACTGGGGTGGCGTGACGTCAATTTCGACTCCATCCTGGTTTGACGACCAGGTGCTGTCGGTGGGATTCGTGTCGCCCGATGGCGTTCGCGCGCAGAACTCGATGTCTGGGCCGTGGATCGACGTCGCCGCTCCAGGATCCGGCATCGTGTCGCTGAGTTCCACCGGGGACACCGTGATTAACGGGGTACCCGGCAGTGACGGCCCACTCGTGCCCATAGCTGGCACCTCCTTCGCCTCGGCGTACGTGTCGGGTCTGGCGGCGCTACTGCGGTCTCGATTTCCGAACCTGACAGCCCACCAAGTCATTACCCGCATCATCACCACCGCACACGCGCCCGCGCGGGGCGTCGACAACGTGGTCGGTCGCGGCATGATCGACCCCGTCGCCGCGCTCACCTACGACGTGCCGATCGAGGGCCAACCCGCCGCGACGGTGCAGGCGGCCCAACTGGCAATGCCGCCACCTCCGCGCCCGCGCGATCTCAAGCCGAAGTACGGCGCGGCCATCGTAATGGGAACCGTTGTGGCGGTGCTCATCGTGGTGGGTGTGGTGGTCGCCGCCACGGGTGCCCGCCGACCGGGACGGCCGCGATGACCCGCCGCGGCCGGGTGCAGGCGCACCGTACCGGTTGGCTGCGCGTCGGCCCGCCATCGGCATTGGTGTTCACCGTCGTCGTGTGCGCATTGGTACCCACCACCACCGGGCCGAACGGGGCTGGGCTACTCCTTTGGTCGTCAGTGCTTATCGGCCTGGCGGCGTTTGTCGCGCTGTTCGTTCCGATCCGGGGCCGGGTGTTGTTGGTCGAGTGGATCGCGGTGGTGCTGGCGTTCTGGCGGCGCCGCAAGCGTCCGCTGGTCGACGAACTACCGGCGGCGACGGACGTCAACGTCATCGCGGGCGCCGCCGGCGTGCGCTGGGACGGCTACATGGTGGTGTCGGCCGTCGAAATCACTGCTGCTCCGGCGCTGACCTATGAAGCCGCCGGTCGAGCGGTGACCGACAGCGCATTGTCTTTGGATCTGGTGGTCTCGCTGATGCGCCACTACGACCTCAACATTGACATCGATATCGTGTCGACCGGACGCCATGTGCCGTCGGGATCGGCCTATCGCACGGTGTACTCCGAAATCGTCGGTCCACGACCGGTAATCGGGCAGCGACGCACCTGGCTGATATTGCGCCTGGACGCCAAAGAAAATCTCACCGACATCGTCGCCCGCGGCCCCTCGGGTCGCGCGGCGCCCAAGGCGTTGGTGTCGGCCACCCATCGGGTGGTGCAACGCTTGCAGCAGGAGCGGATCCGTGCCTGCGCGCTGTCCGCCGAAGACCTCGATGAACTCACCGCGATCCTACTCAAACCCATTGGTGCCGTGGGCAATCGCGAGCGCTGGGGCACCGTGGAATCCGGTCCCAACTACATCAGCACCTATGTCGGCGATCCCGCCACTCTCAATTCCGAGCAGCTGGACCGGTGGTGGTCGTGGCGCACCGAAGACGCGGTTGTCATGCTGCGGCTGTCGGGCATGGGTACCGGCGATGTCAAGGTCGGTTCGGTGGTGCGGTACGTGACCCATGGCAAGGCCTACCGGCCGCTGCCCGGGTCGAATCTCGCACTGCCCACCGGTGTTCAACGGCTGATGCTGGCGGCCCCACTTCCGGGAGGCGACCGTAGCTTCGAAGTCGCGCTGCCCGCGATCAGCGTCTCCGAGCTCGACGAACTCAGGATTCCGATCGGACCGTCCGGACAACTGCTTGGCCAGTCGGACGACGGAAGGATGGTGGCTGTGCCGCTCTGGGACCAGAGCGGACAACCGCAGCGGCGCCGGATTGAAGCGCGGGTCAGTGTTGAGCTTGCGCAGCAGCTGATCTTGCGAGCGGTGGTGACCGGCGCAGTGGTGTGCATCCACACCAGCTCGAGGACGCGCTGGGACAATCTGGTGGCCGCCATCGGCGACAGTGCGCGGTTGTTTTATGCCACCGCGGGCGCGTTTGCCTGTGATATCGCCGTGTTCGACGGACGTCCCGTCACGACCGTGCCGGCGCGAACGGTGATGCGATTGCACGAGCCGGCCAACCAGATGGTCACCGCAGCAATTGGCGGCGCGGATGTGACCATGGTGGAGGTTGACGACAAGGCCATAGAGATCACCGTCGGATCTGGAGAGCCGGAGCAGGTGCGAATTATCCGTAGCCGCGAAGAAGACCGCTATCTGGGACACGGTGAACCCGAAGCGATTCCGCGCCGATCGCTGTCCACCGAGCCCACCTTGACCCGCACCGCACGGCAGCCCCAGTCACCGATTCGGGAGCCGGCGCCGATCGCCGCTACGGCACCGCCGGCGGCCGCAGCTGCCGACGCTGGGCAGCTGACGGTCGCGAGTGGCAGTCCCCGTCATCGCAATATCGCAGGGCCACAACGGGTTGCGCGTGCGCCGCGGCCCGAGCCGGCCGACGGTCAGTCGCGGCCGCAGCGTCCGCGCCGGCAATTCAATCTGCCGCAGGATTCGCCGCCGGCGCCGCCCGACGGCCAGTCCAATCCCGTGCCGCCGAATCCGGAACGCCGGGTTCGATGGCCCGGCCGCGAGTAGTCAGCGCACAACACGGCGGGGAATTGCATTGATCGAGAGGGGGATTGGAATGGCACAGCTGGAGCCGTCGCATCCGGCGACGACCTATTTCGCGGAGCGGTTGCAGGAGTTGGCCTCGGCCACAAACGTGCGGGTGCACGACGACAGCGGGCATGTACGCAGGATGACCCCGTTGCGGCTGCAGAAACTACTCAAGGAGCAGGCGCCGGACCTACCCGTGTCTCAGACGCAGATCTATCGCTACTACCACGGCGAGGCGGCGCCGCGACTGGACGTGGTCTGGGAGCTAGCGCATTTGCTCGGTGTGTCACCCCGCGACTTCCTGCCGGAATAACGCCCGTTAGCTGACGCGTTCCGCCAGCGTTGACTTTCCGGGGCCAGAGAGCTCGGCGAGCACTTCTGGCCTGCCGGCCATCGCCATCATTAGGGCTTCGCCCGGGCCGGTTACATCCGGCCCGCGGCCGTACGCCCAGTCGATATCGGTGGCGCGTAGTCGCAAACCTTTGATTCGTCCTCGGGCACCAAGCCTGGGGTTCTTCGGCAAGAGTTCGAGGACGCGCTCGAGCCGCTCCGCCGGGATTGAGCGGGGCTGCTGTAGCGCTCGCCGGATGTCTTGGTGGTGGATCGTGCCGTCGATGAGGGCGATCATTCCGCCGAAACCCGCTGTCAGACCACGAGGTTGGAGGTGGCGGTCGACAAAGTCAAGCAACTGCTGTGGGCTTAGCGAAGCGAATTCATCGACACCCACTTGGTTCGCCCGGACGATCCGGCCTTTGACAAAGCGTTTGAGCAGCCCGACAGCGTTGAGCTCTTCGTAGCTGAACATATGCGCGACAACATCTTTGACGCTCCACCCGTCGCAGAGGCTGGGCGATTCCCACTGTTGGGGGGTGAGGGTAGCCAGAAATGCCGCGAGGTCGGACCGCTCGGCACGGGCCATGTCCATCAGGGTTGTTGCTGGCCCGTTTCCTGTCGGGGTCATGGTCGCACCTCGACGCCGAACAGTCCGGCGTACCGGCGCAGGTACAGTGGCCACCCGGCCTCGCCGTCGACGCCGTCGGCGACAGACTCCCAGCCGGCGCCGTGTCGGTCGAGGTGGCGGTGCTCGAGTTCGACGCGTGTTGTTTCGGCGGATTCCGGGGTGAAGCGGACTTCGACTTCGCTGGTCTTGGAGAGATCGGTTTCGGGCTGCCAGGTTGGGCTGATGTCCCAGCTGAACACCACTCGGATCGGGGGGTCGTAGACCAGCACGCGCGCCCATCGGCATACGCTGCCGTCAACGCCACGGTCGTAGATGTGCCCTCCGGCGCGGCATTCGAATACTGTTTCGGCGATCGGAGCGGCGAGCAGGTTGTGTTCGCGGGGCTTGAAGTCGCCGAAGCGAGCGGTGAATACGGCGAAGGCGCGCTCGATCGGGGCGTTGACCACAATGTGGTGTCGGATCGCGTGGGTTCGCGGACGTGTCATGCGCCGTCTCCTTCTTTATCGATGATCTGCGCGTAGGCAGTTAGGGCCTGTGTCCAGAACCGGTCGAGGTCGGCGCGCAACGCCTGCAGGCCCGTCGGGTCAAGCTGGTACATGCGACGCGTGCCCGTGGCGCGGTCGCACACCAGCCCGGCGGACTTGAGCACCTTCAGGTGCTGGGACACTGCTGGCCTACTGACGGGCAGGTCACGGGCCAATTCACCGACGGCCAATGGGCCGTGCGCCAGACGTTCCATGATGGCCCGCCGAGTCCCGTCTGCCAGGGCCTGCCATGCCTCACTGGTACTTTGGTAAGTGAACACTAACCGTAAGTATAGACTTACGGATGGAACCGATCAACGCTCAGTTTGGCTAAGAGATGACCCGTGATTGGCTTGGGGGTCTTGAGGTTCCAGAGTCCGGCGACGATTTGGAGGTTGTGGTTGGTGCCCCGAAGCTGATTGGCGCTGCGTGACCATTCGGGTCAACTCTTAGCTACCGGGCGAGCATCTGATCGCATCGAGTCGACACCTGACCCGGTCGATGTCGTCCAGGGAGGGCATGTCCTGCGTGATTCGCGTAATCGCCACCCCGATATCCGCGGTGGTAATCGGCCAACTTCGATGCGCAATGAGTTCGCTTGTGAGGGTATTGATTTCGTCGTCGGATGGCCGTCGTCGCGACAGGGCGACCAACGGCACATAACCGGTGACCGGCATCCAGGTGGGGTAGCCGCCGCGCAGAAAACCGACAAAATTCGACACCCGCCGGGTCAAATCCATAGATCCACCTCGCTAACGCCGCCGCGATCAATCAACGGCGGTTAGCGCCGCGGGTAGCAACTTAACAGCGAGGACATCGCCAGACCGCCAGCGCCACACGTCGTTGCAAATTCGTTAAAGCACAACGCCCGTCACCGGACGCGCCGCTAACGGTGCGGAACGCGTTGGGCGTTGGTCACGTCGGCGGTGACAATGGCCTGGGCCGCCACCCGGATGTCCGAAGCATGAGTGTGGTAACGGTCCGCGAGTTGTTCCCCGCTCATTTGGAGCTTCGCCAAGTATTGGGTGAGCGCAATGCTGAACACCGCTCCTGCTGCCCCGTACGCGCCGACTGAGGCAACCAGGGACGGATCGGGTTCGCAGGACGCCATCACTTCGGCCGCCAGCCCATCGTTGGCGTCGCCAAACGCCGTTACCTTGGCCGCGTCAATGGACATTGGTTGCGTCATGCGCTGTCACGGCCCCCTTGATTCGCAAACCGAAATCGCTCGTCCAAGATTACCTGTGTTGTCGCTGTTGCGCCGTGTTAGCTACGTTGTCGGGGTGGGGACATCGATCGATGCTGCCCTTGCGGCCTTGAAGGCGTTGCTGGGCACGGGCGATCCGGTGTCTCCCCGCGTCCCCAATCTGCCGGCCGACTCGCCGCCCTGGCCGCCCTGGGCCGGTGCGCTGTCGGACGCGGCGAAGGTCAAAAGCGCCGACTTGGATGGCCAGCGCAAGCGCCTGTACACGCAGCAAGTCAACGCCTACCCGATCATCACCGGCGCGGGCCAGACCCTTCTGCATGCCCGCAAGCAGATGGACGCGGTCATTGCGGCCTGGCAGGCGGACAAGCTAAGCCTCGGCCGGTTAGCGAACACACCGCAGGGACAGCGGGCATTGCTGGCCGCCGGACAGATAAGACTCAATGAGGCCGCTGGGGTAATCCGGGACGCGATGCAGGAATTCAGCCGAGCTGCACAGCAACTCACCGCGATCGCCGACGACTTTCCCCTTACCCCCGGGCAGGGGCGGACGGCCAGTCTGGAGATGCCGCAACTGCCCCCGGACGGGACAAGTGCCCAAGACGTCGAGAATTGGTGGAATTCGTTAAGCCAGGACGACAAAGAGAGGCTTATCGCGGCGCATCCGCAAAAGTTGGGGAACTTAAACGGCATTCCCGCGGCAGTGCGCGACCCGGTCAACCGAGCGGTGCTGAACGATGACTTACACCGCGTGCAGGACATCGCCAGGCTCAATGGTGTCGACCCCAGGGCGGTGATCGGCGACCCCGGCAAGTACGGGTTGTCGGCCGACGATGTCACTCGTTACACCAATGCCGTCCGAACTGCCGAAGGACTCGAGCATGATAGGACGTGGACCGCGGACGGCCAAAACAATGCCGACCGACCCGTCATGTTGTGGGCATACGACCCCTTGGCGTTTCAGGGTAGAGGCAAAGCCGCCATCGCCATCGGTAACCCCGACTGGGCCCGCAACACCGCGGTCATCGTCCCGGGCACCGGTAGCAGTGTGAAAGCGGGTTGGCTTGCCGGAGGGCGTAACGACGCCGCTGTGCTCTACGACCAGACCGGGCTCGCGGATCCGGATAGCACCTCGGTAATCGCGTGGATGGGCTACGAAACACCGGATAGCTTTACCGACCGTGACATCGCGAACACGACGTTGGCACGCCAGGGTGGCGACTTGCTGGCCGCCGATGTGAACGGTTTGGGGGTAACGCACAATGGCCCTGCGAATATCACGGTAATCGGGCATTCATACGGATCGACCACGGTGGCCGATGCGTTTGCCAACAGCGGCATGCGTGCCAACAATGCGATATTGCTGGGATGCCCAGGCACCGATCTGGCGCGAAGCGCCGCCGATTTCCATCTGCCCGAAGGTGGTCATGTCTATGTCGGGGCCGCCTCCACGGATCCCATTAGCTGGGTCCCCGAGATGGGTTCGACGCTGCAGAACTATCTCAACGACAAACTCGGCGACCTGGTGGGTGCCTCGGCAGGTCTCGGATCTGACCCCGCCTCGGACGGTTTCGGGTCAATACGCTTTCGTGCCGAAGTCCCCGGCGCCGACGGCCTGGATCCCAGCGATCATTCGTACTACTACACCGTCGGCAGCGAATCGCTGCGCAGCATGACGGACATCGTCACCGGCAACCCCGGTCGCCTCTTCGAGGACAACTTGATTGCCGAAGGCCGCCACTTGCCGCACCTAACCACCCCCAGTCAGGTCAACATCCCGGGACTTGGCAGGGTTGAGCTACCCCATATCGACGTTCCGTTGCCGGGTTTGGGCGGGATCGATATCGAGCCTGAATCAATCCGCGGCGGCGTCACCAGTAGTCACCAGTACCGGCCCTAAGTTTCAGCACGGAAAATAAAACTGGCACAAGGATTTTCGAGGCAGGCACGGCGCGCCTCGCCCGCGATTGCCCGCTCCGCTTCCTAGTATTGCCGGGTGATGGATCGCTACGGAACCGACGTGCTTGCCGGGGGAGGGCGGCGCAAGCCTCGCTCGGTCGAGCACCCTGTCGAGCTCGGCATGGTTGTCGAGGACGCACAGACCGGCTACGTCGGCGCCGTGGTGCGGGTTGAATACGGCCGCGTCGACCTCGAAGACCGCCACGGTCGCACCCGCGGCTTCCCGCTAGGTCCCGGCTACCTGCTCGACGGTCGCCCGGTAATTCTCACGGCGCCCCGCCGCGCGGCACCCGCTGGCCCGACGCGAACGGCGTCGGGATCGGTCGCCTTGTCCGGTGTGCGAGCCCGGGTCGCCCGCGCCAGCCGGATCTACGTCGAGGGCCGTCATGACGCCGAACTCATCGCACAGGTCTGGGGCGAGGACCTGCGTGTCGAAGGTGTCGTGGTCGGGCATCTCGGTGGAATCGACGACCTGGTGGACATCGTGGCCGAGTTCGCGCCGGGCCCACAAAACCGGCTCGGCGTGCTGGTCGATCACCTTGTCGCGGGTTCGAAAGAGGCGCGCATCGCCGATGCGGTGCGCCGGGGACCGGGCGGCTCGAACACGTTGGTCGTCGGTCATCCCTACGTCGACATTTGGCAGGCGGTAAAGGCGCAGCGAGTCGGTCTGGCCGCCTGGCGAACTGTGCCGCGGAACATAGAGTGGAAGCACGGTGTGTGCGAGGCACTCGGCTGGCCGCACGCCAACCAGGCGGACATCGCCAACGCATGGCGGCGCATCCGTTCGAAGGTTCGCGACTGGAACGACCTGGAGCCGGCCTTGATCGGCCGGGTCGAGGAACTGATCGACTTCGTGACGCGGCCAGCTGGCTAACAAGCCCACTGCCCGAACCGGGCGCCAGCCGTCCGACGCCATTTTTGCCCCGTGGTGTAGATCACTCACGTCTGGCCGTCACAAAACGGGACGAGCCGTGCACTAAGGCGACGAAGCATCGCGGATTCGTAGCCAAAGAATCTCGCGGTCCATACCTGAGCGGCGAAAGGGGGTGAATCCTTGTCCCACGAACTTCTCTTCTCCGAGATCGCCACGAGCTCGACCTTTGCCTTCTTCCGAGCTGACAGTTCCGAGTGAACAGAGTGCTCATAGCAACGCAGTGGGCATAGCCCGCACGCCATCGGCGCCTGCCGGTGGTGTGCGGGCTTTCGTATGCCAGCCGGTGGCAACATATTTCGGTGTTGAGCCAGCGCCGGGGCCATTTCCCCGACCCGAGCGTCGCCATTGTCATGTTTCGATCATGTAAATCAATTTTTTGCGCCGTCACGTTTCGGTACCTACCGAGCACTAACGCCTGAAACACCCGTCGCTTTTTTGCAGATTCGGAGGAAATTCATGACGGACGTGCTTGTTATCGACGCTGAGGGCCTGGACCGGCTGTCGTGCACCGCCAAAGCCGACCCCAGCAGTGGCAAGAAAACCCTGAAGGCCAAGACGGTTTGTGAGGCCGGGTTCCGCAACATGACTTACGTGCGCGACCTGGCACCGATGCTGGTCGGCGAACCGCCCGCATTATTGGGTGACGACTCAGCTCCCAACCCTTCGGAAACAACGCTGGCCGCTTTGGGGTCGTGCATCTCGGTCGGCCTGCTGGCCAACGCCACGCATCGTGGTGTGACCCTTACCAAGATTGAGGTCGAGATGGAGGGTGACATCGACATTTCCGCCGTGTGGGGGGTTGGCGACACCCCGGATGGCAAGGTCCTCGGCTTCACCGCGGTCCGCTGCAACGTGACCCTCGCCGGGGACGCCGACGACGCAACACTCAAGGAGATCCACGATAACGCGATCGCGTGGTCGCCCGTGGTGAACACCTTCCGCCGCCCGGCAACGGTCGACTCGACCCTGTCCATCGGCTAGGCAACCCGACGTGACGCAAACCAGGATGCACCTCGCTGAGGTCATCAAACTCGCGCGGCTGGAAAAGGGACTCAGCTGGGCGAAGATCGCGGAAGCAATCGGCAAGGACAAGGTGTGGACCATTTCCGCACTACTTGGCCAGCATCCGCTCACGGCCAACGATGCCCAGACCGTCACGGCCCTGCTCGACCTCGGTGACGATGCCGTCACGGCGTTGCAGCTGGTCCCCAACCGCGGAAGTGATCCATCGGTATTGGCGGATCCGACGATCTACCGATTTCATGAGGCGCTCTCGGTCTACGGGCCGGCGCTCAAGGAGCTGATCAATGAGGAATTCGGCGACGGGATCATGAGCGCGATCAACTTCCGGATGAGCGTCGAACGTCGCACGGATCCGCATGGCGATCGGGTGATTGTCACCTTCGACGGCAAGTTTCTCGACTACACATGGAACAACACTGAACAGGAGGTGTCGCCGTGACCGCGACGATCGATGCCGCGATCGGCCTGCTCGATTCCGAGCTACTGGCAGACATTCGTGCCCATGCCGGCGCGTTGGACCGCGGCGAGCTCACCAGCCGCCGCAGCTTTGCCGCTCTTGGTGCTGCCGGCCTGCTCGGGGTGGGCGCCCCGGGTAACGCCGACGGCAGGTTGCAGCAGATGGCCGAAGTGATCCGGCTAATCTCTGGGGAATGCATGAGCACCGGTTTCTCGGTATGGGCCAACCGGATGACGATCGAGTACTTACTCACGGCGGCAACACCACTTGGCGAGGTCGCCGCCAAACCCCTGTTGGCGGGGACCACGCTGGGAGTCACCGGCATGGCCGCCGCATTCAAGGACGCCGCCGGCTGCGGCAGCCTGGAGCTCACGGCCGCACGGGTCGCCGGCGGCTACCAGCTGAGCGGTTCCATCAGGTGGGCCAGCAACCTGTACCAGGATTCGGTCATGGTCACCGCGGCACGCACCGAGCGTGGCGACAAATTGATCGTGGCGCTGCCGTTGAACACCCCGGGTATCACCCTGGGTGATCACTTCAAGCTGTTGGCGATGGACAGCACGGCCTCGTCGTATCTGGAACTGAAGGACGCCTACATCGCTGACGAGCAGGTGTTGACGAGTGACTTCGATGGGTTTATCGACGCCGTTCGTCCCACTTTTCTGGTCCTGCAAGCGGCCATGTGCATCGGGCTGGCCCGAACCACGTTGATACAGGCCAAGATTGGGCTGACCGGAGTCAACTCGGTGTTCGCTCCCGATGTCGAGTTGATCGCGGGCAAGGTGGCGTTGGCGGAGACAACCTTGGCCAGCCTGGCCGGGGCTGTCGGTGGGCCGCGTCCGCCGAGCAAGAGGGAATTGCTGTCGCTGCGGCTTACTGCAGCCGAGATCGCCAGCACCAGCGCGGCATTGGAGATCCGTACCGCGGGCGGCAAGGGTTACGCGAGCAAAACGCCGGCCAGCCGGCGATACCGGGAGGCGGCGTTCATTCCCGTCCAGTCGCCGTCCGAGGCCCAATTGCGTTGGGAACTAGGCGGGTGCCCCTGAGCGACGGGCCGGGTCAACGATGACCCCGGTCTCGGTTCCTCCCGAGCCCGCAGCCGAGCTCATGGTCGGCGGTATCCCGCTGGCCAGCTTGGTGCGCGACTACCACCGGCCGATGGTGAATTTTGCCTGCACAATGGTGAATTCACCGACGGTGGCCGAAGAAGCTGTGCAAGAGGCATGGCTGCAGGTGCTCAAGTCATCGGGCTCGTTCGAAGGTCGTTCCTCGGTGGCAACCTGGTTGTTCGGGATCGTCAAGATCACCGCATCGCGGCATCGGCGCCGGGAGTCGCGGATCCGCGAGCACGAGGTGCTGGCCACCGTGGATACAGATGCAGCTGACCCGCTGTCCGGCCGCATGCATCCTGCCGGCCATCCCGATGCCGGACACTGGAGTGTCCCGCCGTCGAGGCGGTTCCTGCCGGAGGACCAAACCGTGGCACAGGAGTTGGTCGGGGTCGTGCGCGCAGCGCTGGATGCGCTGCCGGTGCGGCAACGACAGCTGATCATCCTCCGTGACCTCGTCGGCACGTCCGCCGAAGAGGCGGCCGAAATTCTTGAACTCTCCGCCGAAGCGCAGCGCGCTCTGCTGTATCGCGCCCGAGGAAACCTTCGAAACGAATTGGAAAAGCGGTATCAACGATGACCGTCTACGACAACACAGTTCCCGCGATCGACTGCGTCGACTTCGTTCGACTCGTCGACGATCTTGTCGACTCCGATCCGCAGCAGTGGGGCCCGATCGTGGCCAGACACCTCGAAGAGTGCCCTCCCTGCCTGATCTATCTGCAGCAGATGCTCGACCTCAAGATCCTGCTCAACCACGTTTTCGACGGGGAGAAGCTCACTGATGAGCACATTACGGGGGTCATCAACGCGATCAACACCCTCAGGAAAGGCCACGATCGATGAATGCTCCTGAAGACCAGATGTGGACGATCGGCGGACCCGTCGATGCAGTAGCGATGCGCCACACCATGGCCGCCTTCCCGTCCGGTGTCACCATCTTGACGACGCGATTGGGGGAGCGGTCGGTCGGCATGACCATCAGCTCGTTCGCCTCGGTGTCCATCTGCCCGCCGCTGCTGCTGCAATGCGTCGCGCGCGGTGCGGGCAGCCTTCCGGCGTTCCGCATCGGTGGTTCAGTGGCCGTCAACATCCTGGCACGTGACCAGGCCCACCTGGCCCACCGATTTGCGAGCAAGGTCGAGAACCGTTTCGAAGGAGTCGAATTCGACACCGACGACAATGGCTGCCCAGTTCTTGCTGGCGCCGCTGCTTCCGTAAGTGGTTTCATAGACCGGATTTACGACGCCGGAGATCACGTCATCCTGCTCATTCGCGCCTGTGTGGTTCGTCGGGATGAGACGCTGCCGCTGCTCTACTACGCGGGACGGATGCACGACTGGATGGACACTGTCGGTTCGATGGTGGCTTCGTAAGCCGCGCAGAGCTTTCCGCGCTTCGCCGAAGGGACAAATCTATGTCGCAGCCCGCCGCGGCTCAACGATGCCTTGAAGAGCCGCCAGTCATCGACCCCGTCATCGAGGATCCGTTTGAGCCGCTCAGCGTCCAAGCCATGGTGTGCCGTATCGCCGACATGGCGATCCAGAAAGCCGCGCACCCGTGGGCATTTCTGACGCGCTCGGTGGTTGGCGGTGCGATGGTGGGGTTCGGGACGCTGCTGTCCTTGGTTGTGAGCACAGGGGTGAGCACACCCGGAATCGCCAGCCTGCTGATGGGCCTGGCGTTCGGTATGTCGTTCGTGCTCATCCTGGTCTCGGGGATGTCGCTGATCACTGCGGACATGGCTGCCGGATTCCTCGCAGTCATTCAGGCCCGCATGAGCTGGGCCGGCTACTTGCGGCTGCTCGTCGTCGGTCTAACCGGAAATCTTGTTGGCGTCCTGACGTTTGTCACGGTGTCGGCTGCTGCCGGCGGCCCGTACCTGGGTGTGTTCGCCGCGCGAGCCGCAGCCGTGGGCGTCGAGAAAACCGGCCAACCCTTCTGGACCGCGTTCTTGCTGGCGGTGTTGTGCACGTGGTTCCTGCAAACGGCCATGTGCTTGTACTACAAGGCTCGCAGCGATGTCGCGCGGATGGGATTCGCATTCTATGGTCCGTGCGCGTTCGTCATGAGTGGAACTCAGCACGTGGTGGCCAACGTCGGATTTCTTGCTCTTCCCATGTTGCTCAGCGCATTTCACGCTTCATCACCACACACCGCGATTGGTTGGGGATTGGGGAGTCACGGATTGCTCACGAATATTTGCGTCACTGGCGCTGGCAATCTCGTCGGCGGCACTCTCTTCGTGGCCGTGCCGTTTTACGTGATCGGACGCCTTCAGCCGCAGGGGATAGCCGGCGCCGCGACATAGCCACCCGTCGTTACAACCGTCGTCAAGAAACGTAACCGGTATCGCACGATGAGCGTAGGGCCATTGGACTCCAACCGCGGTCGTCAAACGTCCCTACCGAGCAGGTAGCGACGTCTTGTAGCGTTAGTCGACAGCCGTGGAGTGCCACCATGGGGTCGATGCAGGGAGCGGGAAATGGCAGATACGACAACAAAATACGGAATCGTGGTCGGCATTGACGGGTCGGCGGAATCCGACGCCGCCGTCGCCTGGGCAACCCGTGAAGCCGTCATGCGCCGAACGTCCCTCACCCTGCTGCACGCGGTCGCCCCCGTGGTTGTCGGTTGGCCGGTGGGCCGCCTCTACGCGGACATGCCCGAGTGGCAGAAAGACGCCGCACAGCAGGTCATCGAGCAGGCCCGCGAGGCGCTCGCCGGCAGCCTGGGTGAATCCGAGCCGCCGGAAGTGCGCACCGAGACGGTGTATTCCGATCTCGTCCCGACGCTCATTGAGGCTTCGAAGCAAGCCTCGATGATCGTCGTGGGTAGCCAGGGGATGGGCGCTCTAGGTCGGATGCTGCTGGGCTCGGTGAGCACGGCGCTGATTCATCATGCGCACGGCCCGGTGGCGGTGATTCATTCCGGTGAAGGGGCGGCTCGAGACTCCACCGCACCCGTGCTCGTGGGCATCGACGGATCGCCGGCGTCAGATGCCGCGACGGCGTTGGCATTTGACGAAGCTTCCCGCCGCGGCGTAGATCTTGTGGCACTGCACGCCTGGAGTGACGTCGGCGTGTTTCCGGTTCTCGGGATGGACTGGCGCGACCGCGAGAGTCAAGGTGAGGAAGTCCTCGCGGAACGCCTGGCGGGCTGGCAGGAGCAGTATCCGGATGTTCATGTTCGTCGATCGCTGGTGTGTGACCGGCCCGCCCACTGGCTGCTTGAGGCATGTGAAGCTGCCCAACTCGTCGTGGTCGGCAGTCGCGGCCGCGGCGGATTTCCCGCCATGCTGCTGGGTTCGGTCAGTTCTGCCGTGGCTCACTCGGCGAAGATTCCCGTGATCGTGGTCCGGCCCTAGGAGGTCTTTGGTCCCATCGGATAAGGCCTTTCGATAGGCGCGTTGGCCGGCAGTGGTTTTATAGCTTGACGCCATGACCTATGTGATCGGCAAGGAGTGCGTGGACGTAGCCGAAAAGTCTTGCGTGCAGGAGTGTCCCGTCGACTGCATCTACGAAGGTGCCCGAACGATGTACATCAACCCCGATGAGTGCGTTGACTGCGGCGCTTGCAAGCCCGCATGCCGTGTCGAGGCGATCTACTGGGAGGGGGATCTGCCCTACGACCAGCGCCAGCACCTGGACGACAACGCGGCATTCTTCCGCCAGACTCTGCCGGGCCGAGACGTCCCCCTCGGCTCGCCGGGCGGCGCCGCCGGTGTGGGCCGAGTCGGTGTCGATACACCCTTGGTCGCAGCCATGCCTGCACGCGACTCGTGACTAGCCGGCAGATGCATTGCAGAGTAAGTCGCTCAGTGGGCTAATTGAGGTTAGGTATGACGTAGGGAGAAACGAAATGCCGGCAACCGACACGACCTCCACGAAACAGTACGGCGTTGTCGTCGGCGTCGATGGCTCACCCGCATCGAACGCCGCCGTGAGTTGGGCGGCCCGTGACGCCGCAATGAGAAACATTCCGTTGACGGTGGTCCATGTGGTGAACACCGACGTGGCGACGTGGCCGCCAATGCCGTACCCGGGTACGTGGGCGGTTTGGCAGGAAGATGAGGGGCGCAAGGTAATCGCCGCTGCGGTCAAGATTGCCGAAGAGGCCGCCGCGCCGGACCACACGCTCACCATCAATAGCGAGATCGTGTTTTCAATCCCCGTGCCCACCATGGTTGAAATGTCCGCCGAGGCCGAGCTGATGGTCGTGGGCAGCTCTGGTCACGGAGCGATAGCCCGGGTTTTGCTCGGTTCGGTCAGTTCGAGTGTGGTGCGGCGCGCAAATTGTCCGGTGGCGGTTATCCACGACGAAGATCCGTTGATGCCGCATCCGCAGCACGCTCCGGTGCTGGTGGGCATCGACGGGTCGCCGACCTCGGAGCTCGCG
Source organism: Mycobacterium simulans (assembly GCF_900232995.1). GTDB lineage: Bacteria > Actinomycetota > Actinomycetes > Mycobacteriales > Mycobacteriaceae > Mycobacterium > Mycobacterium simulans. Next base: position 110,879 of record NZ_OCVX01000004.1, on the reverse strand, counting down.
ACGGCCGTGGCCTTCGACGAGGCGTCGCGCCGCGGTGTCGAGCTGATCGCTTTGCACGCGTGGAGCGACCTCGACTTGGTCGAACTGCCGGGGTTGGACTGGTCGGCGGTTAAGGACGAAGCTGAGCGCAGTCTCGCCGAGCGTCTGGCGGGCTGGCAGGAACGCTACCCGGACGTGACCGTGTGCCGAGTGGTCGTTTGCGATCGGCCGGCGCGACAGCTTGTCCAACGGTCGGAATCCGCTCAGCTGGTCGTCGTGGGCACGCACGGCCGCGGCGGTCTCACCGGCATACTCCTCGGTTCGGTGAGCAACGCGGTCGTGCACTCCGTCCGGATGCCCGTGATCGTCGCGCGACCTTCCTGAGCTCCTTGGGCTAGCGCGAACAGACACAAAATCGCCCCGGAACGCGCGATCCAGGGCGATTTTGTGTCTGCTCGCGCCGGTTAGGCGACCACGCGGAATTGTTGTGCCGTCGGATCGGCGGGATCGGGCAGCGTCATGCCCGCCTCGACACCCGATCGCAGGTAGTCGATGACGCCGTCGTTGAGGCATTCACCCGGCACAACCGCCGGAATGCCGGGTGGATAGGGGGTGATCTGTTCGGCGGCGATGCGGCCGACGGCGTCCGCTGCGGGAACCAGTTCGCTTGGTGCGAAGAACGCATCGCGGGGCAGTTGGACCGTTTCAAGTTGCAGTTGAGCTGGCGACGGCAGCTGTATCGACGGCGGCCGCTCGAATTCTCGTGCGGCCACCCGCCATCGCGTCATCGCATCCACGAGTCGGTCCGCGGTGCGCTTGTCGTCGGCGAACGACATTGTCGCCAGGATGCGACGGTGATCGCTGAGGCCGAGGTCGATTTGGCAGTTTTCCCGAAGCCAGTCTGCGGCCTGGTATCCCGATGTTCCGGTTGCCGAGATGTCCATCAATACCTGAGTCGTGTCCAGGTCACAGGACGCCTCCTTGCCGAGCAACTCCTCCTCAAGGATCATTACGTCGGCGAGCTCGGCCAGACACGACCTCAGATAGCCGGCCAGCTCCAGCTCGGCAGTCAGCAGATCGTGGCCCTGCTCGACCATCTGGCGTCGCCAACCGTCCAGGGCGGCATAGACCATCACGTTGGGGCTGGTGGTCATCAGCAGATCGGCGCACGATGACAGCCGCATGGGATCGACAAGATCAGCCTGCAGGTGGAAGACGGATCCTTGCTCGAATCCGGCTCCCATCTTGTGCACGCTGACCACACAGACGTCGGCGCCCGCGTCCATCGCCCAGGTCGGCAGATCTTCGTGGAACGGTAGGTGCGCCCCCCAGGCCTCGTCGACGATCAGCGGCTTGTTGCGCTCGTGGCAGACGTCGGCGATGGCCGCGATGTCGGCGCAGGTGCCATACGGGCTAGGACTCACAATCAGTGCTCCGGCCGCGTCGGGGTGCTGGTCCCACGCGGCCCGAACCTGCTCTGGCGACGGTGGGTGCGAGAAGTGGCGCTGGCTGTCCCATCTCGGCGTAATCCACAGGGGGAGCACCCCGGAGAAGATCAGGCCGGCGACGATCGACTTGTGGCTATCTCGAGCGACGAGGAGACCGCCCCGGTCGCCGCCCGCCACGGCCAGCATCGCTGCCTTTACCGACAGCGAGCTGCCGCACGTGGAGAAAAATGCGGTGTCGGCGCGGACCGCATCGGCCATCAATTCCTCTGCCCGCGCGAGGTATCTACCGCGAGACAACCGATCGTCAAGCCCGCCGGTGGCTAGCACGTCATTGCGAAACGGATCTTTGCCCAAGATGGCCAGGACGCGGTCGTCGGCGCCAGCACCCTGGCGATGACCCGGCGGTGAGAAGCCGTATCGGTTGTTGCGATGGTAGTCGAGCAACGCGTCCAGCAGCGGCGCCTGCGACTGATCCATGATCAATCGAGTACCCGCGGACCACGGGCCGCAATCCGGCGTTTGCCGCACAGTATCGCGGGTATCAACCCCGGTATGGTCGACCAGCCCGCAAGCACCGCATGGTGCCATCGACCACACCGATCTCAGCGCGACCCCTCCTACGAGTCGTAAATCCGTTCTGCGTGAAAGGCGAGATGGACGAGCGGCGACTACTCGCGGAACGCTATCCGCCACAAGTACTTCGGCAATACGCCCTGCTGGCGGACGGAGAACGCGGCGTGGTCGTCGGGCCGCGGGGTGACTACTGCTGGATGTGCTTGCCACGCTGGCACAGTGGCGCGGTGTTCAATTCGCTGCTTGGTGGCCCCGGCGTATACGCAGTCGCTCCAAATCGACCCCGTTTCGTATGGGGTGGAAACTACGAACGGCGGTCGCTGATTTGGCGTTCGCGTTGGGTCACCACCGAAGGGATTGTCGAGTGCCGCGAGGCCCTGGCCTTGCCTGGCGACCCGGGCACTGCGGTGTTGCTGCGGCGCATCCACGCTATCGACGGACAACCGCAGTTGCGGGTCGCGCTTGACGTACGCGCCGAGTTCGGCGCTTACGCAATGTCGAAAATTGCGGTCTCGGACGGGGTGTGGACCGGGAGATCTGGCCCGTGCCGATTCCGCTGGACGGGGGCAGCTTCCGCCAAACTGGGCCACGACGGTTCGCTGCAGGCGGTGCTGGACGCAGTTCCCGGACGGGACCACGACCTGGTTCTCGAGCTTTCCGACAAAGAACTAGATGGAGATGTCATACGCGCCGAGAACGCGTGGCATGTCACTGAAAGTGCTTGGGCGCAGGCGGTTCCAGCATGCACGGACAGCCTCGCCGACGTCGACGCCGAGGTCGCCTACGCGGTGCTGCGCGGCCTGACGAGCAGCGACGGGGGAATGGTCGCCGCGGCGACGACGTCGTTACCGGAACGGGCCGAGCAAGGGCGTAATTACGACTACCGGTACTGCTGGATCCGCGACCAGTGTTACGCGGGGGAAGCGGTCGCCGTCGCGGGCGCATATCCGTTGCTCGACGACGCCGTCCGGTTCGTCAGCGAGCGAGTCCTGGCCGACGGCCCAAACCTCAGGCCGGCATATTCGGTAAATGGCGAACCGCCGCCGGAGGAACGCGACCTCGAATTGCCCGGTTACCCCGGTGCTCTGGCCAAGAGCGGCAACCGGGTAACACATCAATTCCAGCTCGACGTCCTCGGCGAGGCGCTGCTACTGCTTGCCGCGGCAGAGCGCCACGACCGTCTCGACAGCACACACTGGCAGGCGGTCCTGACATTGGTTCGGGCCATTGAACAACGTTGGCGCGAGCCCGATTCCGGTATCTGGGAACTGGACGCACGATGTTGGGCGCATTCCCGGTTGACCTGCGCGGCGGGGCTGCGCAGCATCGCCACGGTGGCCCCGGCGCGGCTGGGCGCCGCGTGGCAGCAGCTGGCCGAGCGATTGGTCACCGACACTGCGGATTGTTTACATCCAAGCGGCAGGTGGCAACGGGCGCCGGCCGACCCACGCGTCGACGCGGCGTTACTGCTGCCCGTGGTCCGTGGTGCGGTTTCAGCGAACGATCCGCGTAGCGTCGCTACCCTCGCTGCGGTGCGTTCGGAGTTGACCGAGCAAGGTTTCGTGTATCGCTTCCGTCCGGACCACCGCCCCCTCGGTGAGGTTGAGGGGGCTTTCCTGTTGTGCGGGTTCCTGCTGGCGCTGGCCGAGCACCAACAGGGGAACGACCTGGCCGCCGTTCGATGGTTCGAACGCAGTCGCACGGCTTGCGGCCCGCCCGGGCTGTTCGCGGAGGAGTTCGATGTGGAGCAGCGGCAACTGCGCGGCAACCTCCCGCAGGCCTTTGTCCATGCGCTGCTGTTTGAAACCGCACATCGTCTGGTCGGCTAGCGACGACGGCCGGCGGGTGGTTTGCGGTAGTGGCAGTCGGGTATGCACCAGCGGTGCGCGCTTTGATAGGGCGGGTGTGGCGTCGCAGTCTGATGTACCGCGTTCTCACGCTTAATGGTTACGTCGCGTTCAATCTGCCGCGGGCCGTGACCGCCGCGGGCGGTCTACTCCTCGTCGGTCTGGTTGTGGCGCACTTATACGTTTGGGCGACGGCAACCGCTGTGCCCGCATACTTTGCCGGTTATTGTGCGCTGTTGATAACCAGTTGTCTGCTGGCGATAGTTGCGATGGGGGCTGGTTTCAATCCTGTTCTGCCGCAACGTGGTTGGCAATTGGGCACCATGGTCGGCGTCGTCTTTCTCGGCCTATACCTGGCGAGCAGGGCGGCCAGCATGCCCGGATTGGCGGACTTGACCGGCAGCTGGGACTTGGCTCCAGGGACGTTCGCGGCTGCCTGCGCGGTGGGATTCATCGGCTTGCACATGTCGATTGTGTTGGGCATCAATGTGGCCTATCCACGACGGCGGAATTGGTATGGCTGACGGGTCGCTGGAAGCCTGACATGACTACGCTCGATTACCCGGTCTGGCTGCGCATCGATCACTGGCTGAATCTGCTATTGATCACACTGGTCATGCGCAGTGGAATCGAGATCCTGTCCACCCACCCCAAGCTGTACTGGAATGACGACAGTAAGCCCGGTACCGAATGGGCGCGGTTCACTCGCAAGGTGATGCCCACCGACAGGCTGTACGACACGCTCGATGAAGAGGAGGACTACCACCCGCTGATTTCGTTGCCTGGGCGCAAGCAGCTCGGAATGGGCCGCCACTGGCACTTTTTCGGGGTGCTCGGCTGGATTCTGGTCGGACTGTCGTACTACATCCTGCTGTTCGCGACCGGTCAATGGCACCGGTACTGGCCCTACTCATGGTCGATCTTTGCCGAAGCTTGGAACGACATCGTCGCCTATCTGTCGTTCAACCTGCCGCCACTGCTGCCCGACGAACCGTTCGACGCCATCCAAAAGTTGACCTATGCGGGGGTGATTTTTCTCCTCGCTCCGTTCATGATCTGCACCGGTGCCGCCCAGTCCCCGGCGATCGAAGCCCGGTTTCCCTGGTACGTCCAGTTGTGGGGCGGGCGCCAATCGGCGCGCAGCCTGCATTTCTTGGGGCTGGTCGCGTTCCTGGTCTTCATGGTTATCCACGTGTCGATGGTGTTCTTCTGGGGCTGGGGCCGGCTCAACGCTGCGATGATCTTTGGCGCGGTACGAAGCATCTATTTGGCGACTGCGGTTTCGTTCGCGATCATCGGCGTGGTCATCGCCGTCCACGTGGCGGCGACAGTATGGAGCCTTCGCCGGCCCCAATCGGTGCAACGAGTGCTCGGCGCCGTGATCAACGGTGTTCGGCGTATTCTGTTGCGGCCGTTGAATTCCCGGCAAAACTATCCGGTACGCAAACTCTCCGAAGAACATCGCGTCAACGGCAAGCCACCGACAGCCATCGCCTACAAGGTGATGGCGGTGCACAACTTTGTGGATTGGCGTCTGCGGGTCGGCGGACTGGTCGAACGGCCGGTGACGCTGGACCTGGCGGCCCTGCGAGCTCTGGCAGACCGGCAGACACAGCGGGTCTTGCACAACTGCGTGCAGGGCTGGAGCAGTATCGGCGAATGGAGCGGGGTTCCGCTGGCCCGCCTCGTCGACCTGGTGCGGCCCTTGCCGGAGGCTCAATACATCTGCTTTCTCACCATGCAAAACAACAGCACCGACGAACCCAGCGCACACGGGGGCGGCCAGTTCTACGAAGTTCTGGATCTCGAACTGGCCTACAAGCCCCAGACCCTGCTCGCCTATGAAATGAATGGCAAGCCGTTGCCGATCAAGCACGGTGCGCCGCTGCGGCTGCGGGTGGAAACCCAAGTCGGATTCAAGATGGCCAAATGGATCAACCAGATCGAGTTCGTCGACGACTATTCCGGCATCGGCCATGGACGGGGTGGCTGGCGTGAAGACAACGTTTACTACGACAAAGACGTGGAGATCTGACGTGGGCCAGGAAACAATGGTGCGCTCTGAGCTGATCGGTCTGGATGCCGCCGCGCGCAACCGGGTGCTGCGCCAGGTCGCCGCGAAGGACGGGCATTGCGGGTGCTGTGGTGCAATGGATTTCGATGTCGGGGATGCCCTCTACCTCGGCTTCTTGTTTCTCGACGAAGACGCGGACGCCTATCTGGTGGCCCTGACTTGCCGCAATCCGGCATGCACGGCACCGCGGACGGGGATCAAGTTGCGGGGCGAGGAATTTCTTACCGACTCCAGATGCGGCGGCGCCGCGGGCCCGCGCTCTCGGTGATGCGAGGTCGGGAGAGTTTGAATCGATCGATGACGGTCGATACCTCGTTGAGTTCGTGGCGCAGGTTCTGAAACCCGACTTCGTCGGCTGCGTCGAGCAAACCCAGGGAGCTATAGTGCACCAGCCGCCGTAGCCGGCCGGCCAGCACGGTACCCCACCTGATGCTGAAATCGTAGATTTGGTCTTCGGTCACGGAGTCCTGCTGTGCCAGTGCCCGCAACTCGGTGAGCTGTTCATTGAGCAATTCCATGTCGTCGTCGACGCCAATCGCCCTCGGGTGCTCAGGTACTGCGCTCATGACCACTCCTGATCAGTTCTGCGGCGTCACAGCTGCGGCTTGGCCACGCTGACCAATTACGGCTCACCTAGTGGGCGAGATATACCCGGTTTCGCCCAATTGCCATGCCGGACAGGGTGTGACCATGCTCAATTCGTGCGCCCTTCTCGCGGCGGGATACCCGTGCGAACGGCGCGCTACACGTTCCGGGTGCGGCCTCAGGCAGCCGTCGTGGCACCGGATTGCCTGACACCGAAACGGGTACCCGGGCCTGCGGGGCCATTGTCGACGAAGTCTCGACTGAGCCCCTAACGAGCCTGTGCCCAACGAGCCTGTAAGGAGCTGCCGGTGGCAGATGCGTCCGAGATCAGCGCCGACGTGGCTGGTCGCGCGCGGCAGGACGCTGACGAATGCCGCGGCACAGACACCCGGCCCGGATGCCGACTGCCGGAACGGTCGAAGGGTACAGGGCCTGCTCACCATGGTGTTGGGAGTGTTGGGCACCCACAAGTTGGCGCGAACCTTGACCAAGGCTGCGGGTGACTGGCGTTGACATGCCGCTCCTGTCTCGATATGTGGGTGGCCACGTTGTGTGCCATCGGGTTGATCTTCGCGCCCCGGCTAACGCGTCTGATCACGGGCACCTTCACTACATTGGCGGGCGACGACTGTCTTCACCTCGGCGACGGGATGGCGCAGCGGTCTGCCCAGGGATTGAGCCAGCACACCACGAAAGGTGCTAAGAACGCGCGATCATGACCCCAGCAAAATTCCTGGGTGCAGAGCACTACCTGCCCGACGATCACGCGCTGCGTTCCCTTGAGCAGGCGGCGCGCAGCTGTCGGGGTTGTGTCCTGTACAAAAACGCCACCCAGACGGTCTTTGGTCACGGCGAGTGTGATGCGCCGCTCATGTTGGTTGGTGAGCAGCCCGGTGATCGTGAGGACGTGGAAGGACTTCCGTTCGTTGGTCCGGCCGGTCGACTGCTCGAGCGTGCGCTCGACGAGGCCAATATCGATGTCGGGCTGACCTATCAGACCAATGCCGTCAAGCATTTCAAGTTCAGCACGGAGGGCAAGCGCCGGATACATCAGAAACCGGGGCGGACCGAAGTCGTTGCGTGTCAACCCTGGCTGATCGCCGAAATTGAGGCAGTACGGCCAAAAGTGATCGTCTGTCTCGGTGCAACAGCCGCACAATCCTTACTAGGCAATGCATTTCGGCTAACCGCCCATCGGCGTGAGCATTTGCACCTGCCAGCAACCCTTGGCGTAGAAGTAGATCCAGAACCGGTCGTCATGGCCACCGTTCATCCATCGGCGATCTTGCGTGATCGCAGTGCAGGCCGTCGCGAGAGCTACCGGTTATTCGTCGACGACCTGCGGAATGCGAGCGCCGGCATCGAACTTGAAAGACGTTGACGTCGGCCGATACTCGAACGACTCAGCCAGACACACGGTTTCAGCCAGTTCATCGCCGCTTGACCCGGCTGACCCAAGTCATCGCTGGGCTCGACGGCGGGCCCACTGGGCGGCCGCAGCAGTGCTTGCCAGAGTGAGACCCGACACAAGAGTTCGAGCGTGCCGCGACGCCCACGACTGGCCACTGTGTGAATGCGAACGGTTGTCAAAGACTCCGTGCGCACCGTGGTCCTCGCCGCCGGGTCCATCCAGCGGCTCCCATAGGTTTGCGGGCCGATCGGGACTGACCGGCTGGTCCGTCTGCTGGGAGTCATATACGGTGCGAGCCAGATAGCGGTCGAGCAATCCGGGTACCAAACGTTGAGCCACGATGGTTCCGGCAGTGCTGGCACCGACCCAATATTGCTTGCGGCGAGGATGATCCAGCGCGTAGACGACTCCACGAGCGGCGACTTCGGGCTGATATATCGGGGGAACCGGCTGTGGGTGATTGGTCATACGCGACCGCACCCATGAGAACTGCGGAGTGTTGACCGCCGGCATCTGTACCACGGTGATCCGAACGTTGCTGTGTTCGTGCATCAGCTCGGTGCGCACCGATTCGGTGAACCCGTTGATCGCGTGCTTGGCCCCGCAATAGGCAGACTGCAGGGGTATGGCGCGGCTGCCGAGCGTCGAACCTACCTGCACGATCACACCAGAATCACGTGTGCGCATGCGATTGAGCGCGGCCTTGGTGCCGTACACGTAGCCCAGGTAGCTCACCTCGGTCACTCGGCGGTACTCATTCGGCTCGATGGCGGTGAACGGCGCGAACAATGACGTGAACGCCACATCGATCCATGCGTCGATGGGGCCAAATCGTTGCTCGACTTGACGTGCCGCCCGCTCCACCGCGCCGAAATCCGCTACGTCAGTGGGAATCGGAAGCGCCTCTCCGCCTGCGGCCCGCACCTCGGCTGCCGCGGCATCCAAACCCGCCTTACCACGGGCAAGCAGTCCGATGCGGCTTCCGCGCTGTGCCAGCAAGCGTACGGTAGCCCGTCCGATGCCGGCGCTCGCGCCCGTCACCACCACCACCTGCGGAGTTTGCCGTTTTTGTCGCCGCAACCCGGCCTCCGGCCATCCGCTGACGATTCGTCGAAAGGTCTCGCCCAGTTGGGCTATCGCTTCGCCGAACTGGTCACCGAGTGCTCTGGCCGTACTGGGGACACTGGGTCGAACCGGGTACATCGTCGGTACGTCAGACGCAGACATGAGTGCTCCCCATTGCTCGGCGATATCGTCCGACTACCCCCGGGATATTTGCATAAACATTTGCTCGCCGGCCACTGACATCTGGGCCTGCCCGGCACGGCACGTCATGTTCACGTCATGTTTCGGGACAACGAACGTGGGTAGTTGACAAGAAATCGCGTGTGGCTGTGGCGCGCTAAGGCTGCGAGATCCTACGAAGGGGGTGCATGACTCTGCCGAACCAACAAACCGGCGAGCGGATCGCCGATGCAAGCACCCAATCGCCGAAGAGCAGTGATTATGGCAGTCGCCGTCGTGGATTGGTGAACTGGGCACTGGCGTTGCTAACGGTTCCGGCGGCGCTGTTGGTCATGATGTTTGCGATCGGCGCGGCGATGAGCATCGCCGCGTGTAGTGGGGCGCAATGCCCGCACTTGGGGCCGAGTGGCATCGTTTATGGCGTGTTGCTTTATGGCGCACCGGTGGTGGCCGCGTTGACAATCGTTGTCTCCTGTTTCGCCGCGTTCCGTCGGTTGGGATTCCTTGTACCAGTGTCTGGTTTTGCCTTGCTGCTGGCCGATGTCGTGGCGACGGCAATGCTGTTTAGGACCTAGATGCCGAAAAGACTCGAAAATGCCGGTGCCGCATAGGGTCCGATGACGCAGGCGAGTCGCATACAAAGAGACCCGCAACTCGGCTTCCTCATCGGTGATCGGTGGCGGCTCAGGCGCATCGTGGACCGATGAATGCCCACGACCGTGCAGGCGCGGCGCTCTGACACGCCGAACCGGTCGCGCAACGCCGTGACGGCGCAGCGCTTGCGGTTCGGGGTTAGAATTTTCCAGTCGCCACCTCGCGCAGAGCGTCTTTTCCACCTCAGCGTCGCCGAGCATCCGCTCGAGCTTCGCGTTCTGCTCCCGCAGTTCCCAAAGCTCCTTGGCGGCATCCACATCCATGCCGCCATAGGCGCCGCGCCAGTTGTTCAGCGTCGCTGCTGACACCTCCACCTCTGCAGCGATCTGCTCATTGGTCTTGCCCGTCTCGGCCAGTCCGGCAAGCTATGTGATTATCGTCCCTTCCGACCCCACACCGCACAGACGCTAAAAACAAGGCGGACTCACCTACCAAGGGCACATCAATGAGACAAAATGTCTCAGCGTATCTACTACTTATGCCGCGAAGTGCGCAAAATGTCCGTACCGAACGGACAGGGGTGCCACAAGGTGGCAGCTTTTTCGTTACCAATTTGCTACCCCCCTGGTAACTTACCGCGATGTGTTCTGGTCTGGATCATCAACGGTCATCGGCGTTGTGTCGTTATTGCTCTGCGGCGGAGTAATTTTCGCGCCATCGGCGCATGCCGACGCCAACTTTGACTATGAGGGCGACCAGAGCCAGTACGAGCAGTTCTACACCCCGCCTGACCCGCTGCCGCCCGGCCGTCCTGGCGACTTGATCCGTGCCGAGCCGTCGCGCTTGGTGCTCGAGCCGTCCGGGCAGCTGGGTGCGATCATGGCGACCGGCACCCGCATCATGTACCGCAGTACCGACGCGCGGGGCAATCCTATTGCGGTGACCGGCACATACTTTGAGCCCGACAATCCGTGGCCCGGCAGTGGGTCGCGGCCGCTAATCAGCTACGCCCCGGGCACCCAGGGGCAAGGCGATCAGTGCGCACCATCGCGGATGTTCAACCAAGGCATCCACTGGTCTGCGTGGCTCGACTTCATGGCCAATTACGAGGAGACCTTCGTTGCGACCATGGTGGCCCGCGGGTTCGCGGAAGTGATGACCGACTATGAGGGACTGGGTACGCCGGGCGTGCACACCTATGTGAACCGGCTGGCCGAAGGGCAAGCAGTCCTTGATGCAGCGCGCGCCGCCCAGCGGCTGCCCGGCACGTCGCTGGACCCACGGGGTCCGGTCGCCTTGTGGGGCTATTCGCAGGGCGGCGGGGCGACGGCTGCCGCGGCCGAACTCGCCGCCGCCTACGCCCCGGAACTGCATATCGTGGGAACGTATTCTGGTGCGCCGCCGGCTAATCTGGCCGAAATGTTGCCGTTTCTGGACGGCAATGTAATGGTGGGCGTTGTCGGCTACGTGATCAACGGCTTCGTCTATGCCTACCCAGAGTGGGCGGGCGCGATTCACGACCGGATGACCCCGCGCGGTGAAGACCTACTCGCCAAGACTCGGCACCAGTGTGCCGGCGAAAGCGGACTAAAGTTCATGTTGCGGCATCTGCAGGGCTACTTCACCGAAGATGTGGAGCAGCTGGCCGTCGAGGAGCCCTTCAAGACCTTGTTCGATATGCAGCGGATCGGGCGCCTCAGGCCCAACGCGCCAGTGTTGATCGATATCAATCGGTACGACCCACTGGTGCCCTGGGCCCAAGCGAATCAGCTTGGCCGCGACTGGTGCGCCCAAGGAGCCGACGTCCAATTCTGGACCAACGAGCAGCCGCCGTTCCTCAATAAGGCCAGTGTCAACCACGTGCTGGCGGCGTGGGTTGACGGCGAGCGCGGCATGCAGTGGATAGCCGACCGATTCAACGGCATTCCCACTACACCCAACTGCGGCCAGTTTTAGTTGTCGATTCTCGCCAGCCGAGATGCGGCTGTGTGCCGCAGCCCTGGCCGCCCAGCCCCAGCGGTGACCGAGCCGCGGCGGTATCCGAAACTCGTTCTGGACGAACGTATTTCGGTCTCCGCCATACTCGGGTCTTATATAGAGAACGTACTTCCGAGGCGACGAGGCCGCCCCGCATCACTGGCGTAGGGTCCACTTCATGTGCCCAGACGTGGCTGAACTCGGCCATCAGAACGCCCAGAGTGCGCCGGCAGCGCCTTGGCATGTCGGCCAGCGCAACGAATACGTGTTGACCAAAGACTGGCCCGGTGAGCACGAGCGACTAAGCCTGCTTGCCTCGACCGTCGATGCGCTGAGCATTGCCGCTATTCGTTCCGCAGGATTCAGGCGAGGTTGCCGCAGCCTGGACATCGGAGCGGGGTCTGGCTCCGTGGTTGATTGGTTAGCGCGCGAGGCCGGCGATTTGTCGCTTGTCACCGGTACGGACATCGACACCCGTCTGCTGACGCCGCTGGCAGATGCGGGCATCCAGATTCTTCGGCACGATTTGGTTACCGACGACTTCCCCGCCGGCTGCCCACATCCGGCGAGCTTCATCCTCCACAGTCTGAGCGTGATTTCGAAACGACCCGACCACAGATCCGATGTGACCGACCTGCCCCAAAGCCCCGGCCGCCCACCCCCTCCCCTTTCCGACCCCAACCCCCGGAACCACCCTGGCCTGGCCCACCCCCGAGGGGCCGGTTCCCCCCCCACCACAACCGCCCCCGCCCCCCGCCGCCCCGCTGCCCCGGTGCAGCAGCGGCCCGGTCCCACCCGCCCAGGGCAGGCCGGTCAGCACCAGAAAGCCGATCAGCGCGCCGGTCCATAGACCCACCGGGCCGTGCAGATCGCGCCAAAAGCGCCGTCCTCGCCCCGACAGGCGCGGCCAGAATGTACCGCCGGCGCGCCAGCCCCCACGCGGCCACCACAGGATCATGCCCGTCGCCAACAGGACTAGCGCCCAGCAGGCGGCCAGCTCGACCAGCCGCTCGCCAAATATCCCCAGCAGCATCGAGCGGTGCATGGCATCGGCCCAGCCGACCAGCGTCCGGTCATAGACCACGCTGCCCAGCAC
>NZ_OCVX01000004.1:50401-97950 GCF_900232995.1 Mycobacterium simulans | reverse complement strand
ACCACCCCCTGCTCTATCCGACCCCAACCCGCGGAATCACACTGGGCTGGGCCACCGCCGAGGGGGCGGTTCCCGCACCACCACGAGCGCCCACTGCCGCCAGCGGCGCGGTACTCGCAGCACTTGACCCCATCGGCATAGGCGGAATCATCGGCATACCCTCAGCAGCCGCCATAGCCTGACCAACAGGTGCCGCGCTCGACCCCAGCCCGGATACCCCCGAGCTGGTCAACCCTGCAGGAAGCGATCCTTGCCAGCTTTGCGGCACCGACATCGGACCCACCAAATTCGCTTGACCCAATCTCGCTGACATCGCGCCACCGGCAAGGCCGCCACCGGCAAGACCGCCATTACCTGCCCCAGCTAAGGACGAACTGGCGAATTGAGGTCCACCCATGGCTATCCCGGTACCGGTCAAACCCGCTGCTGCGCCACCCAATCCGGTCGTGGCGCCACGGGCGCCCTGCAACGCCATCATCAACGGGGACATCATCATGCTGGCTGGATACAACGCAAACTGAGCCATCGACAACATCGAAGAAACCGGCACGTCGTCGACCACCGAAATCAGCCCCGCCAACGGCGCGAAAACGGTCAATATATCGGTCGGAAACCAGGGCGGCGCCACCGCCGCACCGGCTTGCGCGGCTAGTCCCGTTAACTGCGCCGGAGGCGCGCTGAACGGCGTTAACGACGCCGCAATAGAGACCGAGTTGGCATGATAGGTGATCATCGCGGCGACATCTTGGGCCCACATCTCGGCGTATGAGCCCTCGAAAGCAGCGATCGCGGGAGTGTTTTGACCTAGGAAATTCGTTGCCACTAAAGACATAAACGACGCCCGGTTGGCTGTGACCGCCGCGGGGTGCACCGTCGCCGATAACGCCGCTTCAAACGCCGCCGCGGCTGCCTGAACCTGGCCCGAGGCTAACTGAGCCTGCTCAGCGGCCGCGCTTAACCACGCCACAAACGGTGTAGCCGCCGCTGCCATCGCCACTGACGCCGGACCCGACCACGATCCATTAACTAATCCCGTGACCACCGAATCAAACGACGACGCCGAGGCCTGCAGGTCCTGAGCTAACCGCTGCCAAGCCGTCGCTGCTCCATACAGCGGCCCCGAACCTGCACCCGAGTAGATCCGCCCGGAGTTAATCTCCGGCGGCAACCACGAAAAATGAATAACCATCCCAACCTCCGACCAAGCAGCCGAATTAACGGCTCCGACAATCACATTCCCGAACAACCATCACGCCAGCGGTCATGCGCCGCAGCCGAGTGCCTGAAGAATGACATCAAAAATCACCACACAGAACAACCCCGCGCTGGAATCACTCAGCTAACCCCAAGCTTCGATGCACCGACCGACATATGCTGAATTATCAAGAGCTGCATGCGATGTCAGCGTCGGCAAGTCGCTAGCCCACCAATGACCGCACTGTAGTGCGTATAAGCAGCCCAACGCTGCTCGCTCGGAACGGCCCGAATAGCGTTATGTTGCACTGGGTTTACCTGCTCGTCCCGATCCTGACACCGGCAGATAACGTGGTCGATTCGAACCGATCCAACCTCGCAACACACCAGGCTGTCGAATATCTTGACACACAACTGTTCGGGTAGCGGCTCTACCCCCCATTGCCCGGTTGCGCCGTAATCGGCAAATCAATTTCTTCGGCGACGTCGCCGAGAGCGTTGGGGTTCTCGCGGACAACCTCCGCCTGAACTGCGTTATGTGCATGGAGAGGTCGAATTTGTCTGTGACGGCCGCTAATTCTACGGTGAGTAATGGTGCTCAACTCGTTGTTGGCCCACATGACCGTCACCAACGCGACATCGTCGCGGCTTTGCAGTGCCTCCCGCACAGTGGCCGCTGACATCGAGCCATCGGAGCCGGCGGGCAGCCGAGTCACCTGGGCGGGCGATCCGATCGCCACGCTCGCAGCGTAGTGACGCGTCGTTTGTGGGTAGGTGGTGGTTAGCGGCGTCTGCCGAGTGCTGCGCACCCCATGCCGAGGTTTGGGCGGGGTCGGCCGCGATGACACTGATCGCGGCTTCGATATTAGAAACGTTCATTGAGCGTAAAAGAGCTCACGCAAACGGAAGTCAGGGTGCGGGCGGGGCCGGGTGCGCCGGAGTCGGGCCCGCCCACGGCGGCAACGGCGGCAACGTCGGGATAATTGGCACCAACGGCTCCTTCACGCCGACGCTCGTCGGCTTCGGCGGTAACGGCGGTAACGGCGGTAACGGTGGCGGCGGCGGCACCGGTGGCAGTGGCGGCACAATTATCGGCGCTAACGGGACGAACGGAGCTTCCTAACCGCAGACGGCCGGCACTGCCGTCCACTGATCCGTCCCCGCCCGCGCCGGCGTTCGCAATGTGGCCGGCGCGCGCGGAAACCGGACACGCTCATATCCCGGGTGTCGGCATGATCGCTTCCAAAGCCGCCAATGGGGCGGCCCAGCAGCACTGCGGTGGTGCTCCAACCGCGGCCGGGGTCTGGTTGGTTGGCCGCTATCGGAAAACTTGGGAGCCGAGAAACGGTATTGGAGTTGATCGATCTAGATATCTCGGCCCTAATCAAGTGGTTCGGATCGAAGTCGAATCTGATGACTAGCCGACTGTCTCGAAGCACGGCCCAAACACCTTGGATAACATCTGCTTTGACGTAAGTGGAGCGCCCTAGAGCCATTCACGCAGTCGCGCTGCCAGCTAGGTTGGCGGCCGCCCAAGCTGGTACGACGCCGGTGATTACGGCGGTGGTGCCGCCGGCGGCTGATCCGGTGTCGTTTAAGCATGTTGGCCTGTGTCGCCGCCGCGCGATGTCGAGGCCGAACGGACGTACGGCACATGGCGAATCGCCAGGTTAGGCCAGCGCGCAGCGGGTAGTCCTGGGTCGGTGGAGAACGAAAGGGTAAATGCGCGTGGTGATGGCTATATCAACGCGCTTCGCAGCGCGGCATGAGATCGACACGGCGCGGCTGAAAGCGATGCTGGCCGAACGAGTCGACGGAGAGGTCCGTTTCGACGACGGCAGCCGGGCGGCGTATTCGACTGACGCCTCCAACTTCCGACAGGTGCCCATTGGCGTCGTAATGCCCCGAACACCCGAGGCCGCGGTCGAGGCGGTGGCCGTCGCCCGCGAGTACGGAGCGCCGGTGCTGTCCCGCGGTGGCGGAACCAGTTTGGCAGGCCAATGCACCAATACTGCGGTGGTACTGGACTGGTCGAAGTATTGCGACAAACTGGAATCAGTGGATGCGAAGGCCAAACGATGCGTCGTACAGCCCGGAATCGTCCTCGACGAACTCAACCGCCGACTGGAATCCACCGGTCTGCGCTTCGGGCCGGAGCCGTCAACGCATTCAAACTGCACGCTGGGCGGAATGATCGGCAACAACTCCTGTGGGTCCACGGCGCAGCGTTGCGGCAAGGTGGTCGACAACATCGCGAGGCTGGAGGTCCTGTGCTACGACGGAACCCGGTTCTGGTGCGGAGAGACCAGCGACGAGGAGTATGCCCAGATTGAGGCCCATGGTGACCTGAGGGCTGCGATTTACCGACGGCTGCGACGATTGCGTGACAAGTTCGCCGACGACATTCGCGAGGGGTTTCCCGAGATTCCCCGGCGGGTGTCCGGATACAACCTGGATTCGCTTCTTCCGGAACACAATTTCGATGTGGCCGGTCTGCTGGTTGGCAGCGAATCCACGCTTGTCACCGTGCTGCGAGCGGAACTGGAGCTGATCGAGGTATGGCCTAAGCGCGCATTGGTGGTTCTGGGTTACCCCAGTATCGACCGAGCCGGCGATGCGGTGTGCTCGGTACTGCCCTACAAGCCGATCGCGTTGGAGGCCATGGACGACAAGCTGATCAGGGATGAACGGCTGCACCATCTCAACGCCGAAGCTATCAAGAAGCTGCCGGAAGGGGCGGCGTTCTTGTTGGCACAGTTCGGCGGCAATGACCAGGACACGGTCGACGCGCAGGCGAAGCGGATGCTCGACGGGCTGCACGAAAGCGAGCACGATCCCACGGTGTCGTTCCTCGACGACCCCGCTCGCGAGGACGAACTATGGCAGGTACGCGAGGCTGGCCTAGGTGCCACCGCTCACGTACCAGGACACGCGGAAACCTTCGAAGGATGGGAAGATTCGGCGGTACCTCCGGAACGGCTCGGCGACTACCTGCGTCGGCTGCAGGCGCTCTACGAGGAATTCGGCTACAGCAGCGCGGCCGGCCCCAGTTTGTATGGGCATTTCGGCCAGGGTTGTGTTCATACCCGCATCCCATTCGACTTGTTCACAGCCGAAGGTGTCTCGGAGTATCGCCGCTTTCTGGAGCGCGCCGCCGATCTGGTGTCCGAATTCGGTGGGTCGCTGTCGGGTGAGCATGGTGATGGCCAGACTCGGGGCGAACTGCTCCCGCGGATGTTCGGCGACCGGCTGGTGTCGGCGTTCGCGGAACTGAAAGACATTTTCGACCCACAGAACCGGATGAACCCTGGCAAGGTCGTAGCGCCGCAACCGCTGGACGCCAACCTGCGCCTCGGGGCGACCTGGGCACCGATCACGCCGCAAGACTTACATTTCCACTACCCGCACGACGGTGGATCGTTCATCCATGCGGCGAATCGCTGTGTGGGAGTGGGCAAGTGCCGTCAACTTGATACCAGCTCCGGACAAGTGATGTGCCCGTCGTATCAGGTCACCCGGGAGGAAGAACATTCCACCCGCGGACGGGCCCGGTTGCTGTTCGAGATGCTCGACGGTCACGGCGACAGTCCGATTCAGGACGGGTGGCGATCGACGGATGTCAAAGGGGCGCTGGATCTGTGCCTGGCGTGCAAGGGCTGCAAGTCCGACTGCCCGGCAGATGTCGACATGGCCACCTACAAAGCCGAGTTCCTGGCCCACCACTACGAAGGCCGGCAGTGGCGCCGGCCCCGCTCCGACTTGTCGATGGGGTGGTTGCCAGTCGCGGCGCGTGTGGTCACCGACGCGCGAATGGGCTGGTTGGCCAACGCACTGACGCATACGCCGGGGCTGCGCCGCGCCGCCATCGCTGCGGCCGGGGTTGCCGATCGGGAGATTCCGCGCTTCGCCAAGCAGACACTGCGACAGTGGTTCGATAAGCGCACCACACGCGCCGGCGGCGAGCGTGGCACGGTCATGCTGTGGCCCGATACTTTCACCAACTGCTTCCACCCCCAAGTCGGCCGCGCGGCGGTGGCTGTGCTCGAAGAGGCCGGGTGGCGGGTGACGCTGCCGCGACCGCGGCTGTGTTGCGGGTTGACATGGATCTCTACCGGCCAGCTGCGAACCGCAAAGAAGGTACTCGCCCGCACGGTGACAACATTGGCGCCCCACGTGCGCGCCGGCGGGTTGGTGGTGGGCCTGGAACCCAGCTGCACCACGGTGTTTCGCGCTGACGCAGCCGAGCTGTTCCCGGACAATCACGACGTGCTGCGGCTGCGCGACCAGACCGTCACCCTCGCCGAGGTGCTAACCGAGCACTCGCCCGGCTACCAGCCGCCGAGGCCAGTTGGCAGAAAGCTCTCCGCGCTGGCCCAAGTGCATTGCCACCAGCACGCCGTACTGGGGTGGGACGCCGATGCGCAGCTGCTGGAGAATGCCGGGGTTGGCGTGGCACAGCTGGGCGCCGGATGCTGCGGCCTTGCCGGAAATTTCGGCTTCGAACGCGGCCACCTTGGCGTCAGCGAAGCGTCCGCCGAGCGGGTCATGTTGCCGAAAATTCGCGCCGCCGATCGCGGCACGGTGGTGCTCGCTGATGGGTTCAGCTGTCGCACACAGATCCACGAACTCGACAGTGGCGGAAGAGAAGCGGTGCACCTAGCCGTACTGCTGGCTGCTATGTACAAGACTCAGCCGCAGCGGAATTGAGCCAGATCGGCGAATCGGGCGGCCAGACCGTGGCCGGGTAGGTCCGGGTGAGGACGAACGTTGCCTCCCGCCGGATTCAGCATGCCGTCAAACGCTATGGACTCGATGCGCACGTGGTCGTGGAACCATTCCAGATGACGCAGATTGGGGGTCGCCGCCGCAACGTGGGCGTGTAAGTGCGGCGCACAGTGGGCCGAAATCTCCAGGCAGTGTGCCGCCGCGATGGCCGCCACCCGCAGCCATTCGGTGATGCCCCCACAGCGTGACGCACCGGCTTGTAAACAGTCGACGGCGCCGGCCTGGCACATCCGCCGGAAATAAACGATGTCGCTTCCGTATTCGCCCGCCGTCACGTCGGCGTCGACGGCGTCGCGAACCTGCCGCAGCCCGTCCAAATCGTCAGAGGAAACCGGCTCCTCGAACCACACGATGGCCAGGTCCGCCGCATCGCGCATGACTCGGATAGCCTGCTTGCGGGTATAGCCGCCGTTGGCGTCGACGAACAATTCCGCGGCAGGCCCAATGACATGGCGCGCCAACCGCATTCGGTAAGCGTCGCGGCCGGGGCGGCGGCCCCATGATTCCCCGATCTTGATCTTGACCCGCGGGATCCGTTGCTCGTGCACCCAATGGCTTAGCTGTTCGCGCAGCTGGGTGTCGTCGTAGGTGGTGAATCCGCCGCTGCCATACACCGGAACCCGGTCGCGGACCGCGCCGAGCAGCCGGTGCAGCGGCAACTGCAGCAGACGAGCCTTGAGATCCCCCAGCGCGACATCCACCGCCGAGATCGCATACCCGGCAACGCCCGGCCTGCCGGCATTGCGGACCGCCTTGACCATCGCGTCAAATGCCCCGCCCACGTCAAGCGCGTCGCGCCCGCGGACGGTCGGTGCCAACTCGTCAACAACGAACCGGGCGCACGCCGGCGGGCCGTAGGTCCACCCGAGCCCCACGAAGTCGCCCGCGCGAACCGTCACGATAACGACCGTGGTCGAGTCCCACGCCAAAGTGCCGTCAGCTTCGGGTGCGTCAGCGCGGATGGTGTACGCGGCGGCCTGCAGGTCCCGGACGGCGGTGTCATCTCGACTCGCGCCGCCGGGTGTGCTCATCGTCGGCTAGGTTCCCGGTGCGGCAAGAATTCCTGCGCCTTGATCTTGATGCCTTCCTTGATGATGCCGAAAGCGTCCTCGTCGCCGTGCAGCACCGCACTGGCCGCGGCCTTCATCTGGTCGAAGGTGGCGTGCGGCGGCACCGGGGGGATATTCGGGTCGCAATGCACGTCAAGCAGCGTTGGCCGGTCGGCTGCCAGCGCCCGATCCCACGCCGACGAAATCTGATCGGGACCCGTCAGGGTTGCCGACCCGAAGCCCAGGCTGGCCGCAAAACCCGCATAGTCCACGTCGGGAAGTGTTTGGGATTCGACGAATTTTGGTGCGCCGCCCATGGCTCGCATCTCCCAGGTCACCTGGTTCAGGTCGTTGTTGTGCAAGACCGCAACGACAAGTCGCGGATCCGTCCACTCTTGCCAGTAGTGCGCGATGGTGATCAGTTCGGCCAAGCCGTTCATCTGCATTGCGCCGTCACCGGCGAAAACGATGACGGGTCGGTCCGAATGAGCGAACTTCGCGCCAATTCCGTACGGGACACCCGGGCCCATCGTGGCTAGGGTGCCTGACAACGAACCGCGAACATTGCCGCGGAACTTCAGTTGGCGGGCATACCAATTCGCAGCTGAACCCGAGTCGGCGGTGACGATCGCATTCTCGGGCAGCTTTGGCGACAACTCGGTGAACAGCCGCATCGGGTTGATCGGATCGGCGGACACATCGGCTTCCATCGCCATGGTTTCCCACCAACGGCGCACGTTGTGTTCAATCGTCTCCCGCCACGTCCGGTCGGTCTTGCGTCGCAACAGCGGCAACAATGCGCGCACCGTCATGGCCGCGTCGCCAACCAGGTTCACCTCGTTGGGATAACGCATGCCGATAACTGTGGGATCGATATCGATCTGCACACCGCGGGCCGCGCCGAACGGCGGCAGGAACTGCGTATAGGGAAAACTTGACCCGATGGTGAGCAAGGTGTCGCAGTCGCGCATCAACTCATAGCTGGGCCGCGTGCCCAACAATCCGATCGATCCTGTCACCCACGGCAGTTCATCGGACAGCACGTCCTTGCCCAGCAGCGCTTTGGCTACCCCCGCGCCCAGGACGTCGGCGAGCTCGGTGATCTCCTTGACGGCGGCGCGCGCGCCGGATCCGACAAGCATCGCGACGCGTTCACCCGCGTTGAGTACGTCGGCGGCCCGCTGTAGCCCGCTGGCAGAGGGTTCAACGGCGGGTTGCTCGAACCCCAGACTGGACGGCACCATCTTGAATTCGTGTGCGGGAGCGGAATATTCGAGCTCTTGTACGTCCTCGGGGATGATAAGCGCCGTCGGTCCACGTCGGGTCAGCGCGGTGCGAATGGCGCGGTCGAGCACGTTGGGCAGTTGCTCGGGCACCGTGACCATCTGAACGTAGTCGCTGGCCACGTCCTTGAACAGACTTAACAGGTCGACCTCTTGCTGGTACCAGCCGCCCATTGCTGTGCGGTCGGTTTGCCCCACGATCGCTACCACCGGTACCCGGTCGAGTTTCGCGTCGTAGAGGCCGTTGAGCAGGTGGATCGCGCCCGGGCCGGAGGTCGCCGCGCACACCCCGAGACGACCACTGAATTTCGCATAGCCTACCGCTTCGAAGGCCGCCATTTCCTCGTGTCGCGCCTGGACGAACATCGGCCTGTTGTCGGCGCGACCCCACGCCGCGAGCAGCCCGTTGATGCCGTCGCCGGGGTAGGCGAACACATGTGTGATTCCCCAGTCGCGGAGTCTTTCCAGCACAAAGTCGCTGACTTCAGCCATTGCACACCTCTTTCCCGTCTCGTGTCCCATTCCAGTGGTTGTCCCCGAGACGGGTTACCCACTTGGTCGGTGGTTAGACGTCGGGGATGTGTACGGGTGACGAGTTTGCGGTCCTGACCACGTTTGCGCGTACCGCACCGCTGTGCGCTGGGTTCCCAGGTCGATCTGCCCGTCGTCGGTGGCCACCGACGCTTCGACAATGTCGCCTTGCCGCAGATATTTCGGATTGCCCGCCTGACGTTTGAAGAAGGCCTTCCATTTGACGGCCGGTGGCAATAGGTTTCCGATGATTTCCACCGGCTTCGCCGGGGCACTCAGGGCGGTGCCGACAGGGGTGCCGGTGAGTATGAGGTCGCCGGGAGCGAGCTCCTGGAATTGGGTGAGCGACTGCAGCGCCTGCAGTGGCCGGTAGAGCATGTCGCCGTCGACGAGCGCGTTCTGTCGCTCCTCGCCGTTGACGCTGAGGCGCAGCCGTAGATCGCCAAAACGCTGGAGTTCGTCGGAATTCAGCAACACCAACTTTGGCCCGACCGGGGTGAACGTCGGGTAGGACTTGGCTTCGTAGAACTGTGTCTGTGGAAGCTGTATATCCCGCGCAGACACATCGTTGGCGACGACCAGGCCCGCGATGAAGTCGGGGAGGGTCGCGTCGGAAATGGTTGTGCCGACCGGGATTGAACGTCCGATCACCAAGCCGATCTCGACCTCGTAGTCCAGCAGTTGGACGTGGCCAGGTTTGACGACGTCGTCGAACGGCCCGCTGATCGACGCAGAAGCCTTGCGGAAGAAGGTCAGCGGAATCGATGTCGGGTCCATGCCCGCATCCTTGACATGCGATTCGAAGTTGGTCATCTGGGCGACCACACGGCATGGCCGCGTCACCGGTGAGATCAAGTTGAGGCTTGCTAAGGGGACGGTGCCGGTCTCGCGGAGAGCCGCCGCGATCGCGGGACGGTCGGCCAGCAGTGCAGCGGTGGTGGCCGCGGCGGTGGCGATCTTCGCTGGGCCACTTGGGGGTTCGACCCACCAGGCGTCGACAGTGTGCAGGACGGAGACGCTCATGCGGGGAGCACCTTCGGATGGCCTATGATTCTCCCCGATCTAATTGGCGAAATCGTCACATAGACGTAGCACGCGGTCAAGGGTTCGGCCTGATTCATGAATACTGCCCGCGAAA
This sequence comes from Mycobacterium simulans, assembly GCF_900232995.1. Classification (GTDB taxonomy): domain Bacteria; phylum Actinomycetota; class Actinomycetes; order Mycobacteriales; family Mycobacteriaceae; genus Mycobacterium; species Mycobacterium simulans. The sequence continues at coordinate 87,970 of NZ_OCVX01000004.1, read as the reverse complement.
CACCCTTGGTTCCACGTAAGAATTTCCGCGAAATGGTGACTGTCGTTAGGCATGGCAGACGGTTGTCGATGACGTCTTGCGCGGGCATCACCACCAACGACCCGAGGGTAGCCCAAGCTGTCGCGCAACGGAATCCTGAAGATTCACAACAACTTCCCCTAGGACATCCGGCGCGTCGGTTCATTCGGTTGTGGGCGGGGCATGCACCCCCGCGCTGACCTGCGCCGGACGAACCGCCACCAGAACCACCCCGACGCCGAAGATCAGCGCCGTCGCCCATGGGAAACTGCCGTATGGCGCGAACCCTTCGACAGCGAAAAACGCCAGGCCGTATGTTGCCATCGCCGCGCCAGCGACCAGGAGGGGTTCGGTCCAGCGATCGGCGAGCGAGAGACCGATGATGGGCAGCGGGGCTGAAGCAATGCGACGCAACAGCCACAACAGCGACAGCTCTACCGCCGTCACGAGGCAGAGTATTAGGACCCACTGCAACCGGGCCAGCCACCACTGTGCCGTTCCCTCGACCGGTTGCGGCAACAGCCCCGTCGGATAACCGACGACAGCCACGATCACCACGGGCAGCATGTGCCACAGGTAGAGAGCCATCACGTTGCTATTGGCGACGGAGAGCACCCGCTGCACCAGATGAGGGCGTAGGGCACGGTTAAGCATCGGCGCGAGCACCATCGCCACGCCGGCCTGCGCGCATCCGAACGCCAACATCGCCACCGAGGGCGGCGCCGAATTCTGGATCACTTGGCCTGGAATGCCGATCATGCTGACCGGATAGGGGCCCAGCCCGATCAGCAATGCGAGTGCGAGCGCCGAACCGGCGGCGAGCAGCAACGGCCTGTAGCGGGCCAACTGGCCGTCGTGCCAAGCGATTCCGATCTGGTAGAGCGTTGCCCAGCAGAACACGTAATTCAACCAGCCGAGATATGCCACGTGTGCACCCAGCGAGACAGCATCAACTGCCGCGACAGCCAGCACCAGGACACCCGGGGCCAATAGCCCCCAACGCTGTTGTGCGGCAATAGCAATGGGAGTCAGCGACACCACCACGACGTAGACTGCGAGAAACCACAAGTGCATTGCCACTGCCCAACCGGCGTACTCCAGCACGTAACCGGCCACATCACTGAACTCCAGAATTACGACAACCACCGATGCCAGTCCGATGTACACCGCGGTCGGTCCGAGAACTCGCGCCAGTCGATGCCGAAGCCACGTCGGCCGCGACGCACCGCCGGGCCCGTAACGGTGTGTCCAAGACACCGCGCCTGCGTAGCCGGCCACCAGGAAGAACACCGGGACCGCCTGGAAAGGCCAAGTCAGCCACTGCGTCCAGGGTTGGTCGACGAGCGGGTTTTGCCGACCGAATGATCCGTCGCGATAGGTCACCGACGCGGCCGCCCAATGCCCCAACACAATGAGGACGACACCCGATGCGCGGTAGAAGTCCACCGCCAGATCGCGGGCCGGCCGAGATGTGGGTGCGTGGTTCATCGTCCGCGAGGGTACGCGAGCCTCGATCCGGGAATGCGTCGTTAGTTGACGTTTGCCGAGAACGAATCGACCCCGAGACCGACGCCGCCGTCCCATGGCTCAAAGCCGGCTTGGATGCTGGTGAGGTACCACGAGTCGGTGATCGGCTCCATGGTGCTCGTATGGTCCACGAAACTCATGACATCGAAATCCCAAACTTCGATCGGTGACGTTGCGACGTATGACATCACGTTGTTCTGACCGTTGGTACCGTCCCAGACCACAAAGCTCTTTCCGTCGATCGTGGCATTGCCTACCGGAGAGCCGACGGGCTGAATGGGGCCCTGGTGGTTGAACCAGATCATGATCTCCTGCTGGTTGACACTGGTGGTTTTGGGTGTGGGATCCAGCCAGATGTCGTAGGAGGCGTTCCAGGTGCCGGTGGCGGGGTAGTTGTAATCGATGCTGCTGGTTGCGGTTTGGATCTGGCCCAATTGCATGGGCAGCGTGGTCCCCACCGAACCGGTGCCGTAGTGCCAGCCCGTGTAGATCGAGGGGTATCCCAGTGGGGCGCCGTTGGTCGGGGCGGAGCCATTTATCGAGGTGATGGTGAAACCTCCGGTGGGGCTGACGTCGATGGTCTGCCCGGCGGGGTTGTTCCATGCGTTGTTCTGAACCACGTAGCCATCCGCGGTCGTCGTCGTTCCGAACTGGGCGGAGATGAGAGTGCCGCCAGTCGGGGGTGTCGTGGGTGGCGTGGTTGTTGGGCCACCGGTGCCCATCTGCCCGTCTGTTCCGGCGTGGCCGAACAAACCGGCTTTGCCTCCAGTGCCTCCCAGTCCGGGGTTGCCGCCGTTGACGTCCACCGCCGCCCAGCCACCGGCGCCGCCGTCGCCGCCGTTGCCTACCAGCAGACCACCGTTGCCGCCGCTGCCGCCGCGCGCGCCGGCACCACCAGCACCGCCAGCTCCGCCGTTTCCGAACCATCCGGCGTTGCCGCCGGCACCGCCGGCCTGGCCGGTCCCGCCGGCGGCGCCATTGCCACCGTTCCCGTACAGCAACCCGCCGTCCGCGCCACGCCCGCCGGACGCCGTCGCATTGGCTCCGTCGCCGATCAGCGGGCGACCCAGCAACGCCTCGCTAGGCGCGTTAACGCTGTTGAGCGCCTGCTGCGCGATTGTCTGTAGGGGCGATACGTTGGCGGCCTCTGCGCTCGCATAAAACGCGGCGCCTGAGGTCAATGACCGCACAAACTGGGCATGAAATGCCGCCGCTTGGGCGCTCACGGCGTGATATTCCTGCGCGTGCGCGTTGAACAACCCGGCGATGGCCGCCGACACCTCGTCGGCAGCGGCCGCCAGTACCTCCGTCGTCTGGGCCGCTGCCGCGGCGTTCGCGGCGCTGAGCGTCGAGCCGATCCAGGCGACATCCGTCGCCGTCACCGCCACTGCTTGCGGCGCAGCAATCACATATGACATGCACGACCCTCCGACCCGACTTATCACGTGCTTATCACGGTCGTATCACGACTTTATTAAGCCTATCCAAATCGCGACGATTATGACCTTTTTACGAAACTATCACCACCGGTTCGTGACCTGGCTCTTTTGCCCAAGATCGAGGGTGTTTCTTAGCCGTGCGGATAGGCGTGGATGAGCACGGTGTCGAGTCTCGGTACGGCGTGGGTCAGTTCGTGCTCGGCTTCATGGGCGATTCGATGTGCATCGTTCAGGCTCAAAGTCGGGTCGACATCGAGTTCGGCATCAGCGTGCAGCCGGTGTCCGATCCAGCGCATCCGGACGCTACGGACGGCTCGCACCCCTGGTTGCGTTGCCAACGCCGTCTCGGCGCGAGTGACAAGTTCGGGGTCGACGGCGTCCAATAGGCGCCGGAACACGTCGCGCACTGCGGTGCGCAGCACTGCCAAGATGGCCACGGTAATGAGAAGCCCAATGATGGGGTCGGCAATTGGATACCCCAGTGCGACACCCGCGGCGCCGAACACCACCGCGAGCGAGGTGAATCCGTCGGTGCGGGCGTGCAGTCCGTCGGCAACGAGCGCTGCTGAACCGATCCGTCGCCCGACCCGGATGCGATACAGCGCGACAAGTTCGTTACCTACAAATCCGACCGCGCCCGCTGCTGCGACCCAGCCGAGATTTCCAATCTCCACCGGATGGATCAGGCGCATCACAGCCTCGTAGCCAGCGATGGCTGCTGACAAGGCGATCATCGCGATGACGAACAATCCGGCGAGGTCTTCTGCACGGCCGAACCCGTAGGTGTATCGCTTTGTGGCAGCGCGTGTTCCGAGAGAGAACGCGATCCACAGCGGCACCGCGGTTAGTGCATCGGAGAAGTTGTGAATGGTGTCCGCGGCTAACGCTACCGACCCTGAGATCGCGACTATCGCAACTTGAAATGCTGCGGTGACGCCAAGGGCGGCGAGGCTGAGTTTCACCGCACGGATGCCGGACGCGCTCGACGACAGCGCATCGTCGATGCTGTCGGTCGCGTCATGACTGTGCGGCGAGAAGATCTCGGCGAGCAGACCACGAACACCGGCCGGATGGTCGTGATCGTGATCGTGTTCGTGTTCGTGGCCGTGGGACAGGGCTCGGGTGTCCGTCATTGGCGCGTAACCCCCATCGCGAGCGGACCTCGCCCTGACTGATTAACTGCATACATACGCAGATAATAGACATAGGTGGCCGATTCCTGCCACTGGGCGAGCGGGACTAGATCGCGCGCAGTAGAGCTGCCGCGCGTACGTCGTCACCGACGGTGAAGTGCATGCGCACACTGCCGTCGCGATGTTCGGAACGGATTGTCACCGGTTCACCCAACTTAATTGGGCTGCGGTATTCGAGCACCGCCCGATAAGGGGCTCGCTCCAATTCGGGTACCTGTCCCAGAATTTCGTGCACACCATGCCAGTAGACGGTGTTGTTGACATGCTCAAAGGGATCAATATCGGTGCGGCGCAGGGGAAATGGCGCCTCGGCGCCGTCTTGCACCGGCTCGGTGAGCCAAGGGCGCCACTTGAGCCGGTGGTTGTCGGTGGTGCTGCCGAAACGCGCGATGCAGTCGTCGACAAGGCGGGAAGGTGTCAGCGTGTCTTTGTTGACGCAGATCCAGAAGCCTTCGGTTTCGATTCGTCCGCCGTCTGAACCCTCGAGTCGGACGCGCATGGAACACCACCTAGTTGACAGGGCTGCGCACCAACGGCGGAAGGTGATGTCGCTGGGCAGCGCGATCGGCTCGATGACGTCGATCACCGTGCGCAGGACGATCCAGTGGGGGTGGACTGCTGCCAGTCCGGCATCGGCAAGATGCTCGGCTCCGACCTCCTGGATATAGCGCGCAACTCCGTCGAGGCGCAGTCTTCGGCGTTCGTCGATGTCCGATGTGGCTACGCGCCAACCGGTTTGGTAGACGTACCCGGAGCCGGGCACGCCGACAAGCGGCATGTCCACCTCAGTTGGCTGCGACACGGCCTCTCCTTACCGTCGTTCGCTTGTTGGCGTGACGCATTGGCTGCGCAGCGTCTCCAAATGCGCGACGGCGGTGTCCAATCTTTTTTGGAACATCGACACCACCCGTTCACGCACCCGCGGCTTGTGCGACAGCGGCGGAAGCAGATCCGCGAGGAGGTTCAACCGTGCCGAACTCAGCCAGTCCGTCAGGTCCGGGTCGTACAGCCAGCGCCGGAAGTTACGCAGGTCGGATTGGGTAAGACGCAGCCAGTCCAGATCGGAGTCCGGGTGTGGAATCGGTTCGCAGAGTTCGTTTTTCACCGCATCGTCGTCGTAGGCGAATTCAACGTGGGCGATGAATGCGGCACTGAACACCTGTTGGCATCCGCGCACCGCCTGCAGGGTGATGCGGCCCTCGTCGAAAACCGGCGTTGCGGGTCGTTGTGGCGCTCCGTCGGCCGTGCAGTCAATGTAGATGGCCGAAGGGGAGGAGGGCACGGAACCGCCGTCGAGCACGACCGCGTCGGCCTCGATGCGCTGGACGTGGCCCATCCTGATGATGTCGTTGATCCGGCGTAGTTGACCGAATTCGGCGTGGGACACCGTCGCACATCGATACATGGCCGGACGTACCGACGGATCGATGCGCAGCAAGGTTCCGGCGGCCTCCAGCCGATCAAACAAGTCCTCGGCAGACGTCGCTTCGCCGATTGCCTCAAGCGTCGTACCGAAACTGGCGCGGAACTGGTCGATGAACGTCGGCCCCGGCTGCAGCGTTGCCCGGTCGATCAGCCAAGAGTCGCGCGGCATGATCCAGGTCAGCTTGTCGGGGCTGATGTCGTGTCGGAGCAACCACAGACAGACGTCCATGCCGGTTTTGCCGGCCCCGACGATCACATACCGGTCGCGCGCACCGAATTTCGGTAGTTCGTTTGGGGCTATGCAGTCGACGCCGGGTGCGACGCAGTACGGCGCGGGCCGCATCGAGGGCACGACGGCACGCAGATAGGTGGCGTCGACAATTCGCTGCTTGACGGTGACTGCTTGTTCGGAGCCTGCCAGCGTTCGGATACGGCCGTCGCCGAGATACTCGCTCATCGGGAAGTAGGAAACGCGCCCAGTCGGAAGAAATTGTTGCTGCATGACGCCGTCGAAGTACGCGCATATCTCGCCGACTGGGGCGAGCTCGTTGAGCCCTTGGTTCCACCCGACTTGATCAATGGTGTTGTTGCCCAGTGCTCTTGAGTTGACGCCGTAGTAAGCCGACGGCTGGTGTAGCCGCACGAATGGGTAAGCGGTGGTCCAATGTCCACCAGGTTGACACGCACGGTCAACGATGACGACTGTTGCTTCCGATTCGGTGATCAGCGTGTCAGTGAACGCCATGCCCATGGCTCCGGCGCCGATCACCAGGTAGTCGGCCTCGATGGGCTTTATCGGCCCTGCCATAGGCCCTCCTTCACGCACGCAAACAACCGTTGCGACACGATAGCGCCTGACCCGGTCGACCGGATGCGGCGGGGACTGCCACTATCCCGCTTGCGGGGGGGATGTTTGCCGAGATGAGGGCGCAAAATGGCTGACATCAGCTGGGCGAGCCGGGCATTACCCGCAATCCTGCGCATCACGGGCAGGAGCCGCCCTTACGTGAGCGCTCAATCCGCGCGGGCGCATATCGATCGGCGCGCGCTGCGTCCGCTACCGTACGGCCCGCCGCCGCGGTTGCGATCCGACGTAGCGGTGACGGTCCAGCGTCGATTGGGTTGGCCGATCTACACCGTCACGGCCAAGATCGGGGCGCCCGAGCGCATCGTCTGGTATCTGCATGGCGGCGCATGGGTAAACGAAATCACGCCACAGCATTGGCAATTGGCCGCTCAAATCGCGGCCGAGGCGCGCGCCACGGTGATCGTCCCGATATATCCATTGGTGCCGTTCGCCGGCGCGACGGACGTCATGCCCGTGATCGTCGAACTCATCGCAGACAACGTGTCACGCGACGGCAGCGTATGTCTGGCTGGGGATTCCGCCGGCGCCCAGATCGCATTGTCGGCGGCACTACTGCTGCGCGATGAGCATGGCGTGGTGATACCTCGGACCATTTTGATCTCGCCCGTCTTGGATGTGTCGCTGACCAATCCGCTGATCGGTGCGGCCGAATCCGACGATCCGTGGTTGGGACGCGAGGCGCTGCGCGTATTCGCGGATCGGTGGCGCGGTGACCTGCCGCTGACGGATCCGCGTGTTAGTCCACTCGCGGGTGATCTCAGTGGTTTAGGGCCTTTGACGGTCTTCACCGGCACTCGAGACATTCTCAACCCCGACGCACGAGCCTTGGTTCAAAAGGTCACTGCTGCAGGCGTAGACATCGATTACCACGAGCAGCCGGGCTTGTTGCATGTGTACCCCCTGACCCCGACGCCCGAAGGCCGCGCGGCGCGGGCGGTTATCGTCGAGCGGCTGCGAGGTCGGCGCTGATGACCCGAGGTCCTATGCCACACCAGTCTCTTGTCCGGCAGGCGTGCTTTGTGCCCTCCTCGCAGCGGCGAGTTGCCCGGCCGCACGCCCAACCGGCGGGCAGTCGCTCCGAGCTGGGCGCAGCGACCATCCCGCCTCGTGGAAACGCATGTGGCAGGTGTGACGTTTGTTCGGCCAATGCTGCCCCACTGGGAGAGCGAGCATGACTGTCGAGAAGTATTTCGATCTCGGCTCCTCCCACCGGCCGGTCGAAACCACTTGCGCGCAAGCACAGACTTGGTTCGACCGCGGACTGGTGTGGGCGTACGCGTTCAATCATGAAGAGGCAATCCGCTGCTTCCAGCGGGCCCTGGAACTGGACCCAGACCTGGCCATCGCGCGTTGGGGAATCGCCTATTCGGTCGGGCCCAACTACAACAAGGCATGGGAGGCATTTGACCCGATCGACCTGACCGCTTCGCTGGCCCGTGCGCACACGGAACTCCAACTGGCCGCACAGGGCCGGGTCAGCCCAGTCGAGCAAGGCCTCATTGCCGCACTTGCGGCGCGCTTTCCCACCGACGACCCAGCCGACACGGATGCGCTACACACCGGGCTAGCCGCTTACGCCGACGCAATGACGGCGCTGGCCGAGGCTTATCCGGAAGACGTAGATGTGCAAGCGCTCGCTGCCGACGCGCTGGTCAACGTGACGGCGTGGGCGCTGTGGGACACCGCGACCGGCGAGCCAGCCGCGGGCTCGCGCGTGCTCGAGGCCAAGCGGATCCTCGAAGCCGCGCTGGCCGGGAAAGCGGGTCGTGAACACCCCGGCATCCTGCATTTGTATCTGCACACCATGGAGATGTCGGCGACTCCGGAGGACGCCCTACCGGCAGCGGACTTGTTACGCGGCTTGGTGCCCGACGCCGGGCATCTGCAGCACATGCCGAGCCACATCGACGTGCTGTGCGGCGACTACCGCAGCTCGATACTGGCGAATCTTGCAGCGGTGCAAGCGGATCGGCGCTTTGTAAGCCGCGAGGGCCCGTTGAACTATTACTCGCTCTACCGTGCGCACGATCTGCACTTCATCGTGTATTCGGCGATGTTCGAAGGACAATCGCAAATCGCCTTGCAGGCCGCTGACGAGCTCGCCGATCAGCTGACAGCCGAGCTGCTGTCGATCGAATCGCCGCCGATGGCCGACTGGCTCGAGGCGTTCGTGCCGCTGCGTACCCACGTGTTGGTGCGGTTCGGCCGGTGGGACGAGCTGATTGCGCAACCGCTTCCGGAGGACCGAGATCTCTACTGCACCACCGCAGCGACGATTCACTACGGACGCGGCGTCGCGCTGGCGGCCACCGGTCACCTCGCGCGGGCAAACGCCGAGCGCGCGGCGTTCAGTGAGGCATACGACCGGATACCGAACTCCCGATACCTGTTCAACAACACCAGCCGAGACATCCTCGCGGTGGCCGCGGCGATGTTCGACGGTGAGATCGCCTACCGCGAAAAGCGTTTCGACGAGGCGTTCGGTCATCTGAGGCGCGCGGTCGAGCTCGACGACGCGTTGCCTTACGACGAGCCATGGGGCTGGATGCAACCCGCGCGGCACGCGTACGGGGCATTGCTGCTCGAGCAGGGCCATGTCGCGGAGGCGGCTGCCGTGTATGCCGCCGACCTCGGTCTGGACCCCACGTTGGCCAGGGCCTGTCAGCACCCCAGGAACGTGTGGAGCCTGCACGGCTATCACGAATGCCTGCAGCGGCTCGGACGTACCGCCGAGGCCAGGATCATTGGCCAGCAGCTCGCGCTGGCGACTGCCCGCGCCGACGTACCGATTCATGCGTCCTGTGCCTGCCGACTCGACGTCATGTCCTGTTGCGAGGACTGAGGGCGCGCGGTGGCGATGGTTCGGCGACGGTGGGGTCCGCGCCACGGCGAGCAACGCCGACATAGGTGGAATTCATTGCGGGCGTTTGCGACAACGGATCTACCGGTTCGGCGTCAATCAGGAGGTTGCGGTTCACCCCGAATGACTGCGGTGCAGATCCGGTGTGCGGGTCGAAGATTCGCGAACCCCAGCCGTGGTCGATCACGATGACGCCGCGCCGGGGTCGATCGCTCAGTGACGCATTCGCCTCGATTTCGCCAACCGGCGAATACACGCGCACCGGGTCCCCATCACCGATGCCGAGCGTGGCGGCATCCGCGGGATGAATGAGAACGACGCTGCCTTTGCCGCCGGGGTGCAGGCCGGGCAGCTCGTTGAGAAACGAATTCATGGAATGGCGGTGACGGCGGTTGCCGATCTGGAAGGGGTAGCCAGGGGGAGCCTCAGAAGGCGCCGCGGCGAGCAATTCACGCGCCCGCGCGACCAGCTCGGTGGGCGCGATATGCACGCGCTTGTCGGCAGTCCGCAACGCTGCGGCGAAGTGGCCATACTCCCGCGGGCCAAGCACCATGCCGTGTGGGTTGGCAAGCAGCTCACGCCATTTCAACTTGTGTCCGTTCACTTTGCGCGACGTGGCCACGATGATGCGGTTGATCCAGTGCGGCGTGAATTCCAGCGTGGGTCGACGGGTCAGCCGCGCAAGGCGCCGGCTGGTCCTGATGAACCCGTTGACACCCTTGATGCCGAACAGCGGAACGTCCATCGCCAGCGCCAGGTCGACGAAGATGCGCCATTCTTCGCGTGCGGTCGCCGGCGGGTTGACTGCACGCACGCCGTACTGCACATACGGCTCGTCGTGCAGGTTACTTGTCAGCGCGAGCAGGTCGTCACGTTCGAGCCAGTGCACGGCGGGCAACAGCCAGTGCGCGTGGCGATGACTCTCGCGCTGCACAAAGTCGATGGCCACCAACAGATCCAGTTGTGCAAGCGCACTGTCCAGGGCCGCGCCGTTGGGACCGGAGACCACCGGGTTTCCGGCGTTGATCACCAGGGCCCGGATCTGCCCGGGGCCCGGTGTGGTGATCTCGGCGGGCAGTTCGCTCAACGCGTGCGCGCCGGCAACCATCGCCCGGCCGGTCAGTCGGCTTCGGTGCTCCGGGGGCTTGGTTGCGGCCGCCAGGCGCAGCGAGTCGACATAACCGGGTTCGAAGCGACGGCCACCGGGACGGTCCATTCGCCCGGTGATCACGTTGAGTACGTGGCCAAGCCATTCGCCCACGCTGCCCGAGACGTGCAGTGAGATCCCGGTTCGCGTGATTGCCATCGCGGATCTGGAGGTCGCGAATTCCCTTGCAGTGGACTCGATCTGGGGGCGCGGGACACCGCACCGTTGAGTGAGGTCGTCCAGCTCGGCTTCGGTCAAGAGCTGGCGTAGCGCCGGCATGCCGGTGACGAGTTGCGCACAGTCGGCGCGGTGTTCGAGTCGTTCGTCGAGGATCACCTTGACCATCGCCAGCAGCAGCGCCCAGTCCTGGCCGGGACGCACCGCGATGTGCACGTCGGCTTTGTCGGCGGACTCGGTGCGTAGCGGGTCGACGACCACGATCTTGGCCCCCTGCTTTTGCCGGGCGAGCGCGCGCTGCCACCCACCGGGCGCACTTTCTACCCAATTCCATGCACTGACAGCGGGATTGGTGCCGACCAGCAGAAAGTAGTCGCAGTTGTCGATATCGGAGACGGGCACCATGATCGCCGAGCCGTACATGGCCTCCGCTACGACATGCAGCGCGTTCTGGTCGACCGAGCCCACCGCATACCGGTTGTGGGTGCCGACCGCGTCCAGCCAGGCGTTCATAAAGATCAGATTCGACAACGAGAATCCGGCCGGATTGCCGTAATAGGCGGCTATCGCGTCCGGGCCGTCGGCCTCGATCAGTCCTGTCAGTCGGGTGGCAATATCCGCGATGGCCTCTTCCCACGTCGCTTCCACATAGCGGTCGCCCACCCGTCGCATCGGGGCAAGGATCCGGCGCGGATGTTCGACCAGCTGGGCGGCGGTGCGGCCTTTCGCGCAGAAATCCCGCCAACTGTGCGGGTTTTGCTTGTCGGCCGATATTTTGCGCACCCGATTGCCCTCGACGCTGACCTCGACACCACACGAGGCCAGGCAGTATCGGCAGAAGGTATAGATCGTCCGCGCGCCGTCGGGTGTGGCCGGTACGTCTCTGGGTTGCACCTGTTGGTGTTGTCCCATTTTCAGAGCGTGACACCGCAGCATCTATTTGTAAAGTTTGCCCAGTTGTCACGGGGTGTTGTTTTGTGCGGCCACAGTGCTAGTATCTCGCAATCGAGATTCGTTATGCGAGTCTATTAGATCCGTATGTCGGATCATATCGGCGAATCGGTTCCGGAAGGAGGTGCCAGATGTCCCATGAACTTCTGTTTGGCGAGATCGAGGCCGCGTACACGCAGCCCGCGTTCCAGCCCGACTGCATCGCGGAGTAACCAGGGTGGACGTGCGACGGGTGTCGGTGGTCCATGATGCTGCGGCGGTGAGCCGGCTATTTGATCGGGATCCGGTGGGATCCTGCATGGTTGCCGAGGAGGTCGCCGACCATGGCATCGGCACGAACGCTGTCGGCGCGGAACTATGGACCTGCGCTGCCGCTGATGAGTCGCTGTGCTACGCCGGGGTCAACCTAATCCCGCTGCGCGGCGATGCCGGCGACCTGCACGCCTTTGCCGACAAAGCGTTGAGTGAGTCTCGCCGGTATACCTGGTTGATCGGTGGGTCCGAGCTGGTGATGCCCATGTGGCAGCGGCTTGCGCCCGTTTGGGGCCCAGCCCGCTACGTCCGCTCCGATCAGCCGTTGCTGGCCATCGCCGGGCTGCCCCGTTGCGCGATCGATCCCACCGTGCGCCAGGTCCGCCCCGACGAACTCGACGCCTACCTGACGGCAACCGCTACGGAGATAATCGCCGAATTCGGCGTCGATCCACGCCTCGGTGAGCGCGGCAGCAAGTTTCGCGGGCGGCTGGCCAACCTCATAGCGGTTGGCCGCGCCTGGGCCCGCTTCGAGCGCGGCGAGGTCGTCTTCAAGGCCGAATTGGGAGTGCAGTCGTCGAGTGTTGGCCTGATTCAAGGGGTTTGGGTGCATCCCGAACGGCGCGGACAGGGCCTATGTGTCCCAGGCACTGCAACGGTAGTCAATGCGATCGTCGCTACCGGTCGCATTGCCTGCGGGTATGTGAACCACTCAAACGTGGCGGCCCGCGCCGCTTACGCGCGCGTCGGTTTCAGGCAAGTTGGCAGCATCGCTTCAGTGCTGTTGGGTGAATCGCACCAGGTCGTCGATCGATAAATGTGGGCTTGATAGATGTCGGACAATGTAGACAAACTTTGAGCAACGGCAAAGGCGGCTGAAATTGAACGACCAACCGCGAGACATCCGCGAGTTGACCACAGATGCCGATGCCTACCGAGACGAGCTATTCCGGCGCTGGACCGGATTGCTGAGCTACCGCTACATCGGCCGCAAGCACGCGTCGATGAACCTGGGCGAAGTCGATAACACCGTCGCCATCCGGCGCGACATGCGTAATGCGGCCGGCGGAATCATGGTTGCGCCGCTGGCCATCTCGTCGCCGGAAGGCTGCCAGACCGATCTTGTCGCGGTTCCCAACCCGGTGATCGCCTCGGTACAGATCGTTGACCCTGGCTACGACGTCACCAGAATCGAGATCGTCGGATCCGGCATTGTGCACCAGGGCCGGACGATGGGCTACGGGAGGTGCAAGATCGTCGACGCACACAACCCGGATCGGGTGATCGCCTTCAACGAAGGGCAGGGAGCGATCATCGGCACGCCACCGGAAGGCTTGGACAGAATGGACGTTTCGGGCACCGAACTCGTAATCGAGGACGCTCCGGACCTGCCGCCGCTGTGGCAAGCATTCGGTGCCACCAAACGCGGCGATGGCCACTGGATGTTGCCGGCGTTGAGCGCCGAATTCGCCTCGCCGGACGCAGCGTTGCACATCGGACCGCAACATGTCGTCCTCGAGACCGCGGCGACGGACCTTGCCGCCGACGTCGCCGGGACCCGCAAGGTCCAAGTCATCAGCTGGCACGTGATGTTCATGTCACGCGGGAAGGTGGGCCCGTTCCGCGTGGACGCCACCGCGTACGCCGGCGAAGCCGGACGCGTCGGCGTGCGAATGCTTCTGCACGACGAGGGAAACGCAGACAAGGCCATCACCTCCGCCGCGGCGATTTTCGACATCGTGGGCTGACCCGTGGGATCGGAGAAACCCGCAAACACTGTCTCGGTCTGCGGCCCGGAATCACGTTGAGTAGTTGCGTTGCTCCACTTCGACGCTGCGACGCCACCGTGTCGCGTTGAAACGTGAAGTAACCGACAACGTCGCATTGGCGACCACCGCGTTGACGATGAGTGTGCAACCGAAACATGCTCAACGCCAACGCAACGCGTAGCTGATGACAACTCGATTCGGCTGGCCGTGGGTAGGCCCGTCGAGGCGGCTACCAACGGATCCACGTCTAACGGTTGATGTGGAATGGGCCGATGCCGATGAGGTTGTCGCCGGCGAGGAAGGCGCCCAGGTTGTGGTTGCCGGTGTTGAAGAAGCCTTGGTTGAAGTTTCCGTGGTTGCCCACGCCCAAGAGTGCCAACGGGCCCAGGGGTAGGCCGCTGTTGTTGGTGCCGATGTTGGCGATGCCGGCGTTGTTGATCCCGTTGTTGAACAGGCCGAAGCCGCCGAATTGGGTGATGGGGTTGGTGGGGGTGAAGTTGGGGCTGGTGTTGCCGATGCCGATATTGGCGGTGCCGGTGTTCCAGGCGCCGACGTTGTCGAGGCCGTTGTTGGCGATGCCGATCCCGCCGAACAGGGTGATGGGGTTGGTGGGGGTGAAGTTGGGGCTGATGTTGTTGATGCCGACGTTGAGGGTGCCGTTGTTGAAGAAGCCGATGTTGCCTTGCCCGACGTTGCCGTAGCCGAAGTTGGGCAGTTCGCCCGCGCCAGGCAGCAGCGCTGAGAGGGCACCGTTGGTGATGTGGAATGGGCCGATGCCGATGAGGTTGTCGCCGGTGAGGAAGGCGCCCAGGTTGTGGTTGCCGGTGTTGAAGAAGCCTTGGTTGAAGGTTCCGTGGTTGCCCACGCCGAGCAGCTGCAACGGGCCCAGGGGTAGGCCGCTGTTGTTGGTGCCGATGTTGGCGATGCCGGCGTTGTTGATGCCGTTGTTGAACAGGCCGAGGCCGCCGAATTGGGTGATGGGGTTGGTGGGGGTGAAGTTGGGGCTGGTGTTGCCGATGCCGATATTGGCGGTGCCGGTGTTCCAGGCGCCGATGTTGTAGAGGCCGTTGTTGGCGATGCCGATCCCGCCGAACAGGGTGATGGGGTTCGTGGGGGGGAAGGTGGGGCTGGTGTTGTTGATGCCGACGTTGAGGGTGCCGTTGTTGAAGAAGCCGATGGTGCCTTGCCCGACGTTGCCGTAGCCGAAGTTGGGCAGTTCGCCCGCGCCAGGCAGCAGCGCTGAGAGGGCACCGTTGGTGATGTGGAATGGGCCGATGCCGATGAGGTTGTCGCCGGTGAGGAAGGCGCCCAGGTTGTGGTTGCCGGTGTTGAAGANGGTGGGGGTGAAGTTGGGGCTGATGTTGTTGATGCCGACGTTGAGGGTGCCGTTGTTGAGGAAGCCGATGTTGCCTTGCCCGACGTTGCCGTAGCCGAAGTTGGGCAGTTCGCCCGCGCCAGGCAGCTTCTGCAGCGCCTGTGCGGGCGAGACCAACTGAGCCGCGGCCGCCGCGGCTCCAGCGTGGTATTCCACCATCGCGGCGACGTCCTGAGCCCACATCTCCTCGTAGATGCCTTCGGCGGCCGCAATCGCCGGCGCGTTCTGCCCGAACAGATTCGACAGCACCAGGGACACCAAGTCAGAACGATTGGCCGCCACCATCGCCGGGTGCACGGTGGCCGCCAGCGCTGACTCAAATGCACCCGCGACCGCTTGCGCCTGTGCGGAGGCGCCAAACGCCTGAGTCGCCGCGGTACTCAGCCAGCCCGCATACGGCGCGGCCGCAGCCAGCATCGCCTTAGACGCGGCACCCTGCCATGCCTCGGCGGCCAACCCCGATGTCAGTGCGGAAAACGAACCCGCCGCCGAATCGAGCTCGGAGGCCAGCGCATTCCATGCGGCCGCGGCATCCAACAACGGTGCCGAGCCTGCGCCAGAAAACATCCGCACCGAATTGATCTCCGGAGGCAACACGAAGAAGCTCATCGCCGACCACCTCTCTAGCCCGATTTCCGTCCGTGGTTTGACGCTGTGGCGCTACGGTACATGGCAATATCTGATCCCGATGGAGATTGAATCCAATCTCAAAATATGATCCGAACGCCGATGCGGTGTGATAACGTCGCCTACTTTTCCGGCGCGAGCCTGCGGCGCCCGCTTATCTATGTGTGCCGACGGATTGCAACGCGCCCATTGGTCAAGCGGGGGTTAATGATTCGGCTGTCTGGGCCGGCTTCTCACTTGGATCAGGCCAGGGCGACGGCACCGGTCGCTGCCGGACCCGTTGGGGCCACCAGAACCACTTACCCAGCAGCGCGGCAATGGAGGGCGTCATCAGCGACCGCACGACCAGCGTGTCAAAGAGCAGGCCGAGGCCGATGGTGGTGCCCACCTGACCGATGACAGTCAACTGGCTGACCGCCATCGTCATCATCGTGAAGGCGAATACCAACCCCGCCGACGTAACCACCGACCCGGTGCCACCCATCGACCGAATGATGCCGGTATTTAAGCCCGCGTGGATCTCCTCCTTGAATCGGGACACCAAGAGTAGGTTGTAATCGGCGCCGACGGCGAGCAGGATGATGACCGACATTGCGAGCACCATCCAGTGCAGTTCGATGCCGATCAGATGCTGCCAAATCAGCACCGAAAGCCCGAACGATGCGCCCAGCGAGAGCAAGACGGTGCCCACGATGACTGCCGAAGCCACGACGCTTCGCGTGATGATCAGCATGATGATGAAAATCAAACACATGGAAGCGATTCCGGCGATCAACAAGTCATAGTTGCTACCGTCCTGCATGTCCTTATAGGTTGCCGCGGTCCCACCGAGGTAGATCTTCGAGCCCTCTAGGGGCGTGCCCTTAAGCGCTTCGTAAGCGGCCTTCTTGATCGCATCGATGTGCGAAATGCCTTCTGGTGTCATCGGATCGCCGTCGTGGCTGATGATGAACCGCACGGCGTGGCCGTCGGGGGAGAGGAAGTTCTTCATGCCCCGCTTGAATTCGGGATTGTCGAAGGTTTCCGGGGGTAGGTAGAACGAGTCGTCGTTCTTGGATGCGTCGAATGCCTTGCCCATGGCGGTGGAATTTCGCTGCGCTGCCTGTTGCTGATCCAGCAACCCTTTCTGGGTCGCATACATGGTCAGCATCGTCGTTTTCATGTTCTTCATGTTCTGAATCATTTCGGGCATCAGCGCCGTCATCCGAGGCATCAGGGTGTCGAGGTGCTCCATGATCGGTATCAGGCTCTGGATGTCGTCGGTCATGGTGTCAACGCCGTCGAGGGCGTCGAAGATCGACCGCAATGACCAGCACACGGGTATGTCGAAGCAGTGCTTTTCCCAGTAGAAGTAGCTGCGGATGGGTCGGAAGAAGTCATCGAAATCCGCCATGTGGTCACGCAATTCGGCGACGTCGAGAGTCATGTCTTTCATTTTCGTGACCATGACATGCATGTCGTCGGCCATCTGTTGGGTGATGCTCTGCATCTGGACCATGCTGTCGATGGTCGTCTGCATCTCGTCGGCCTGGCGGAGCATGTCGGCCATCTGATCTTCTTGATACTTCTGGTTCATCTGCTGGGTGACGCCCTGCATGCTGATCTGGAAGGGGATCGAGGTGTGTTCGATCGGCGTGCCCTCGGGTCGGGTGATGGCCTGCACGCGACTGATCCCGGGCACGCGGAAGATCGTCTTGGCGATTTTGTCGATCACCAGGAAGTCCGCGGAGTTACGCAGATCATGGTCACTTTCGATCATTAGCAGCTCGGGATTCATCCGCGCCTTCGAGAAGTGCCGATCCGCGGCCGCATAGCCCGCGTTGGCCGGGAGATCGGCGGGCAGGTAGTTGCGGTCGTTGTAGTTGGTCCGATAGCCGGGCAGGGTGAGCAGTCCGACGAGTGCCACGCCGATCGTCATGATCAGGATCGGGCCTGGCCACCGGACCACGACAGCGCCTACCTTGCGCCAGCCCCGAATGCGCTGTGCCCGTTTGGGTTCCAGTAACTGACGGAAGCGCGATGCTACTGAGATCACCGCGGGGCCAAGTGTCAATGCCGCCACCACCACGACGACCATGCCAATGGCCAACGGGATACCTAGCGTCTGGAAATAGGGCAGGTTGGTGAAGTGCAGGCAGAACGTTGCACCGGCGATCGTCAAGCCCGACCCGAGGACAACGTGTGCGGTACCGCCAAACATGGTGTAGTAGGCGTCTTCTCGGGACTGGCCGATCGACCGGGCTTCCTGATATCGACCTATCAGGAAGATCGCGTAGTCGGTCGCGGCCGCGATCGCCAACGTAACCAACAGGTTGGTGGCGAACGTCGAGAGCCCGATGATATTGTGGTAGCCCAGGAAGGCAACCACTCCGCGGGCGGCTGCGAGCTCGAAGACGACCATTGCCAAGGTGAGCAGGACCGTGACGATCGACCGGTAGACCAACAGCAGCATCGCGATAATCACCGCGAATGTCACGGTTTCGATCACTTGCAAGCTGCGGTCACCGGCGATGTTCTGGTCGGCTGACAATGCGGCAGGCCCGGTGACGTAGGCCTTGACCCCGGTGGGCGCGGGCACGCTCTTGACGATCTGCTGTACAGCCTCGACCGACTCGTTGGCGAGTGCTTCGCCCTGGTTACCGGCAAGGTAGACCTGTACGTAGGCAGCCTTGGCGTCGTTGCTCTGCGCACCCGATCCGGTTAGTGGATCACTCCAGAAATCTTGCACGTGTTCAACGTGTTTGGTGTCGGCGTCGAGCTTCTTGACGATCTGGTCGTAGTACGCATGCGCCTCGTTGCCGAGGGTGTTTTGGCCCTCCAACACGATCATGACCGAGCTGTTGGACTTGTACTCGTGGAACAGCTCACCGACCCGCTTTGTTGCGATCACTGACTGCGCATCGTCGGGGCTCATCGACACCGAGCGCATCTTCCCGACCTCGTCGAGCTGCGGGACGATGACGTTCAGCACCGCGATTAGAGCGATCCAGCCGAGGATGATGGGTACGGCGAACGTCCGGATGAATCGTGGGATCGCCGGCCGCGCTGCGTGTTTGGCGACGGGAATGGTGTCGGTCTGGGCGTCGTGTGTGGTCGCGCTCATGCTGATTTCACCAAGCAGAAGGTCAGGGCGTGCACGCCGTTGGAAATCTTCTCGTCCTTGATTTCGTCGTCGACGGTGATTCGGCAGCCGAGGTAGTCACCGTCGCTTTGCGCCACGATGTTCGGGAAGACCGACGGGGCGGTCGTGCTGAGAACCAACGTCCAGGGCAACGGCGCGCCGTCCACCCGCTGTGGCTCCGCGCTGAGATCCAAGTAGTTCACGTTGGCGTGGCTTGCCGAGCCAAATATCTCGTACTTGACGACCTTGGGCTTAAACGGCTTCGAGTCGTCGACCCGTGCACTCGTCAATGCGGCGGAGTTCTCGGCGCCGAAGAACGACTTGACTCGCGCTACAGTGGAGCCGCCGACAACCACGACCGCCACGATCAACAGCGGCAACCACGCGTTGCGCACAAGCTTGGATACCTGCACCGGTGATTCCCCTACCGCCACAACAGATTTAGCCGATTGCCCTGCGTTTCAGACCCGCGATCGTCCCAAGCGCTGGCACCTGCTTCGTATTCGGGAAGCGTTCTCGAGCACCGCTGCCAGCGCATTAGTACATGATGTGCATATTTTGCAGATTATGCAACTTCTTGTGTTGCTGGTCACGCCGTCACTTCGTGAAGATGCTGTTGACCAGCGTGGCAGCTCGCTCGACATAAGGCATCGGCGTGTCGTCGGCATCCGCCGGCTCAGCGCTTGTCCAGCGTTCAATGCCGGAACGCACGGCGGTCAATGCCAGTGCCGAGATCAACGCGGGTATCTCGTCGTCTGACCGCATCGCTTGGCGTCGCGCAACAATGTCGGCTAGCTGAGTCTGGAATCGCTCCAGATCGGCGAGGAATGCGGCCAACACCGCTGGCGACGTTTTGGCTAGTTCAAGCATGCAGGCGGCCTGGTCGCGTTCCGGTGGCATGTCACGGAGATGGTGCGCTGCCAGGGTGATCAACTCTGCCAGGACAACCGAGTATGGGGCGGGCCCGGCGGCGACGAATTCCTCGGCGAGCTCGGCGGGTATATCCGAGGGACCATAGGCGATCGCGGACTCTTTGTTGGCGAAGTAGTTGAAGAACGTGCGGGTCGATACTCCGGCTTCCGAGCAGATTTCCTCGATGGTCACCTTGTCGAAGCCGCGTTTTTGGGTCAGGCGGATGGCGGCACCGCGGATGTCGGCGCTGGTCTGTCGACGGCGTCGCTCGCGTAGACCCATTTGATTCGCCATAGCCCCATAGTTGCACGGAATGCACACTTTGCAGTCAAACGGCGAAGAGGCTCGGGTTCCGATCACCGCCCCGATAGAAGAACGCGCTAATAATGCGGATGCCGGGTAGCTCATTTGGACCGCCCGAGCATCGGCGTTGTGCCCACCCGCCAACAGGCCGGAGCTGGCGCGACCCAGTTCGCCGTTCATGGGAATCTGTACCAAGCCGCCAGCGCTGAAGCTGCGGCGATTCGCCAACCGTTCGCGGCCTGGATACCCGAGCCCGTTGTACGGCCAGCAGGATGGAACAGTTCACCGATACGCTTCGCCGTCTTTCGGTTGCTGACACCGGACAAACCGCAAAGTGGGCGCGAAATGCCCCCCACGTTTCCGACCTGGAACTCATGCCGAGAAACATCCAATGGGATTGGCCGAAACCGCTACTGCACTGACATCTAGCGCTACTCTGTCGACTTGTCACTAGTTCTGACAGATGTCAAGACGACTGTCAGATACTCATCCGGCGCTATAGACGGGGACGTCTTTGCACCTGAGATAGGGGTTCGCGATGTCGTACTTGGTGGTCGGGCCAGATTTGATTGCCGTGGCGGCGCGGGAGTTGGCGGGCATTGGATCCGCGGTGAGTGCGGCCAACGCGGCGGCCGTATCAGCGACGACAGTAATGGCGCCGGCGGCCGCCGATGAAGTGTCGGCGGCGATTACCGCGTTGTTCTCTGAGCACGGCCAGCAGTATCAGGCGATCAGCGCGCACGCGGCAGGCTTTCATCAGCGGTTCGTGCACGTGCTGAATGCCGGCGCGGGATCCTATCTGGCCGCCGAGGTGGCCAACGCCGAATCGAATCTGCTGGGCGCGATCAACGCGCCGGCAATGGCTTTGTTTGGTCGTCCGATTATCGGTGACGGTGCCAACGCCACCACTCCGGGTGGGGCCGGCGGGGATGGTGCCACCAATCACGGCACCGCCGCCACCAAAACAATCGCCGCCACCACCACAGGAGCCGCCGCCACCGCCACCAATCACGGCACCGCCGCCACCAAAACAATCGCCGCCACCACCGCAAGAGCCGCCGCCACCGCCACAAGTGCCGCCGCCACTACCGCAAGAGCCGCCGCCACTACCGCAAGAGCCGCCGCCACTACCGCAAGACGCGAAGCCTCCGGCTGATGCTCCTCAACCGGGGGGCGCGGCTGGCAGTGGCGGCACTGGCGGCAGCGGCACTGGCGGCGGTGGCATCGGCGGTGGCGGCGGTGGTGGCAACGATGGTGGTGGTCCGGTGAAGCCGCCTCCGGCGCGACCCAATCCGCCGGGCGTTATCAGGCTCGCACCGTGAGATAGGAACCGAGCCATCGGCTGCTGCCAAAGCCTGGCGCTGATCGCTTCGCGACGATCGTATGATCTCGGCGCAGGCCGCGCGGCAGGTCGCCGCCACTCGCCGCCGGAAACGCCGGCGCAGTGGGCATCTTCGTCGCCGGATACCTGGCCCTGTGGAGCGCGGCGGGCATTCCCGCCTTTCTGGCTGTGGAGCCGTCTCAATCCGATGGACCACGCTTGTGTTTGGGCCGGCCGCGTGGCCGCTGCTGTGGCGGTGATTGCGGGGCTGTATCAGCTCACGCCGCTAAAGGCGGTGTGCCTGCGGCACTGCCGCTCGCGCATGCCCTGTTTCCTCCCCCATGACAACCAGCCTGACCGTCCGGCCCCGAGCATTTCTTGCCGGCGGCCGCTACGGCATGTCTTGTATAGGCTCCTGTTGGATGCTGATGGTACTGCTGATCGCCTTCGGCACAATGCAATTGGCATGGATGCTGGCGTCTACTGTTCTGATCTGGCTGGAGAAGGTAGCTTTTGTACGCGAATTGGCGAGTCTTACAAAGTCTTTGCGGTGGACAACAGTTCGGTGATCAGTGTTTGGACGCGGTCGGCGATATCGTCGCGGATCGAGCGGACTATGTCGAGAGGTTGGCCGTCAGGGTCGGGTAGTTTCCAGTCGCGATAGGTCACGCCAGGGAAGAAGGGGCAGCTGTCGCCGCAGCCCATGGTGATCACGACGTCGCTGGTCTTTACCTGTTCGCCGGTAAGCATTTTCGGAGTGTTGGCGGTGATGTCGATGCCTAGTTCGGCCATCGCGGCGACGACAACCGGGTTGATCTGGTCGGCGGGTTCGGTTCCGGCGGAACGGACTTCGATGCGGTCACCGGCCAGGTGGGTCAGTAGCCCGGCCGCCATTTGGGATCGGCCGGCGTTATGCACACAGACGAATAAGACACTGGGCTTGTCGATATCAAGCGGCAGTTGCTGATTGGTCGTAGGACGGGAAAGCCGAGTTCGCAGCGCCAGAGAGACATAGACCAGTCCCACCAGGACGGGTACCTCGATCAGGGGGCCGACAACTCCGGCCAGAGCCTGGCCAGAGCTGGCGCCGTAGGTGGCGATGGCTACCGCTATGGCCAGTTCAAAGTTGTTGCTCGCGGCGGTGAACGCCAGGGTGGTGGTTCGCTGGTAGCCCAGTTGCAGGGCCGCACCGACCAGGTAGCCGCCGGCCCACATGATGGCAAAGTAAGCCAGCAGCGGTAGCGCAATGCGTGCCACATCCTGCGGCCGGCAGATGATCTGATCTCCTTGCAACGCAAAGAGAATCACGATGGTGAACAGCAAACCGTAGAGCGCCCACGGCCCCACCTTGGGCAGGAAGCGGGATTCATACCAGTTGCGGCCGTTGGCTTTTTCGCCGATCCGGCGCGACAGGTATCCGGCTAGCAGCGGGAGTCCGAGGAATATCAGCACCGACTTGGCGATCTGCCATGGGGAGGTGGCGATGGTGGTCCGCTCCAGGCCCAGCCAGCCCGGTAGCACCGACAGATAGAACCAGCCCAGCACGGCGAACATGGCCACCTGAAAGATCGAGTTCAACGCGACCAGCACGGCGGCGGCTTCGCGATCCCCGCAGGCCAGGTCGTTCCAGATGATCACCATGGCGATACAGCGAGCCAGGCCGACGATGATCAACCCGGTGCGGTACTCCGGCAGATCCGGCAGCAACAGCCAAGCCAGCACGAACATCAACGCCGGACCGAACACCCAGTTCAGCAGCAACGAAGTGAGCAGCAGCTTGCGGTCACGTGTGACGGTGTCGAGGCGGTCGTAGCGCACTTTGGCCAGCACCGGATACATCATGATCAGCAAGCCCAGGGCGATCGGCATCGAGATCCCGTCGACCTGAACCTTTTCCACCGCGGTGTGCAGACCGGCGATCCACCGACCCAGCAGCAGCCCGGCGGCCATCGCCAACCCGATCCACACCGGCAAGAACCGGTCGAGCGTGGAAAGCTTGCCCACCACCGCCGGCGCGGTAGCAGGGGTGACCGTCTCTGTCATGCCGGTGCCCCCACGGCAGGCGCCGCATTGGCATGGACACTGAGCAGCGTCGACAACGCGCTTAGCGTCTCGGGAACCACGGCGTAGTACACCCACGAGGCCCGGCGCCGCGAGGTGAGCAAACCCGCGTCACGCAGCACCTTGAGATGATGCGAAATCGTCGGCTGGCTCACCTCGACTCCCGCGGAAATATCGCAGACGCAAGCCTCGCCGCCGGCGTGACTGGCCACCGAGCTCAGTAGCTGCAATCGCACCGGATCGGCCAGTGCCTTGAACCGGGCCGCCATTTCGGCCGCGGCCGGTGGATTGAGCGATTCGCGCACCAATGGCGCAACGACGCAGCACGCCGCACCTGGGAATTGATTCGACATCTATCAATATTGACGACTATCGAATCGGTCCGCAAGCGGGATGGCCATCATCCGTAGGGAACGGGGCGACACGGGATTGCGGGACGCGCGACAAGGTGGGGCACCCGGCTGGGCTGCCCCACCTCGCCTGGTCGGCGGTTAGCAGCACGCCGCCGCGCCGGATTGGCCGCCACAGCACACGCCCGTATCGTCTCCGCTATTCGCACGCTCGGGACTGCTGCCAAAGGTCGCGGAGTCGGCCAGCACGGTATACACCTCCCAGCGCTCCCCGCCGGGCCCGGTAACCCACACCTTGTCCTGGGTGGCAAAACAACAGGTCGTGCCGATCTCCTCTTCGGTGAACATCCCCTCCTCGCTCAACCGGGCGATCTCGGCATGCACGGTGTCGCTGGAGCCGACCTCCACGCCGAGATGGTTGAGGGTGCCGCCCGAGCCGGGGTTCTCCAGCAAGACCAACTTCAGCGGTGGATCGGCGATCGCGAAGTTGGCGTATCCAGGCTTGCGTTTGGCCGGTTCGGCGTTAAAAAGCGTGGAGTAGAACGTAATTGCGGTCTCGAGATTATCGACGTTGAGTGCGAGCTGAACACGGGACATCAGAAGACACCTCCCACTAGTTAGACATATATCAAAGTGGCGCCACTACATCACTCTGGCTACCTTTTTGATATATGTCAAGGTATCTGCCAGACTGGGTTCATGCCGAAGTCGCTGCCCGTAATCGACATCTCCGCGCCGGTGTGCTGTGCACCGGTAGCCGCCGGACCGATGAGCGACGACGACGCCCTCGCCGTGGCACTGCGGCTCAAGGCCCTCGCCGACCCGGCACGTGTCAAGATCATGTCCTACCTGTTCAGCTCGTCTGCTGGCGAGGAGATCAGCGGCGAGCTGGCGGCGGTACTCGACCTCAGCGACGGCACCGTCAGCCACCACCTAGCCCAACTACGCAAGGCCGGCCTGGTCATGTCCGAACGCCGTGGCATGAACGTCTTTCACCGCGTACACCCCGAAGCTCTACAAGCATTGTGCGCTGTACTCAACCCCGACTGCTGCACCTGAACTCACATACCTTTGGGTGCAGACAACAACACACAAAGGGTGACGAACGATGAGCTATAACGAAGGCATCGGCTACTTGAAACTCGAATGCCCGCAAGGCCATCCCGTGGGCAGGATCCTCAAGCAGGTTCCGCATCAGGCCGTCCAATACGACCCCGGCGCCCAGGTTGGCCCACGCAGATTCTGGCCGGAGGAAGACGATCAGCCGCAATTCAAGGCACAGTGCCGGTTCTGTGACAAACCCGTAGCGGATGCCACGGTCGCGTTGCAGAACAAGCTAAGTCAGTTGCTCGCTGACGCATCCGAGACCTCTGCAACTGCCACCTTGCCCTACGTGTAGCCGCCTTACCCGGTGAGCGTGGTGACGGCGGCTTCGTCGATCACGTCCATCACCTCGCCGCGACGCCGCCATGCCCGCAGCTGTCGCATCGCGCCGTTGCCTTGTGCGGCGATGCGTTCGAATTCCTCTACGACGCGGTCGTATTCACCCAGCGCCTCCAACGCTGGGCGCACCCGTCGCACCAGCGCGCACAGCTGCGCACGCGCCGGCACCGACTCGCACTCATTGATCAAATCCAGCGTCCGCCCCGACAGCCCCTCGTGCGCGGCCATCCAGTACGCCGCTCGCAACGCACCGGGCGGCAGGCGACCGACATCATCGCCTTGGGTGTGCTCATGAAGCGCCATGATCACCGCGGCCCTGATCAGCGTGGCAATCAGCACCGTTTCGGCGACCGTCGCCGGCACGTCGGCCACTCGGACCTCGACGGTCGGGAAGTTCGCCGACGGGCGCACGTCCCAATAGATCATGTTCGGATCCAGAATCACGCCGGCATCGATCAGCATCCGCACCGCGCGGTCGTACTCCTCGGCTGAGGGGAAGAACGGCGGCGCCCCGGCAGCAGGCCAGCGACGCCACAGCACGCTGCGCCAGCTCGCGAAGCCCGTGTCGGTGTTGCGATACAGCGCCGAATTCGCCGACAGCGCAAGCAGTGTCGGCAGCCACGGCCGCAGCCAGTTGCTGACATGGATCGCGGCCCCACGGTGGGGCACCTGCACGTGCACGTGGCATCCGCAGATGCCTTGCTCGTGCGCGATCATCCCAAAACGGGCTCCGATCTGGCGGTACCGCGGGGTATCGGTGACCGGGAACTCATGCGGGGTGGCCGGCGGCAACCCCAGGGCCAGCAGCCGTACCCCGCAAGCCTGCGCGGCCTGAGCCGCGGTGCGCCGCAGCCCGAGGAGCTCCTTGCCGAGTTGCGCACTCGTCGTCGCGATGCTGGAGGTCGTTTCGACCTGGCAACTGCTCAGCTCCAATTGCAGTGTGACGCCACGGTGTCCGGCCTCGGCGGCCACCGCGGTATTGCGCGCTGCCGGTTCTCCGGTTCGCGGGTCGGCCAAGAGGAATTCCTCCTCCACGCCGACGGTCGGAAGGTCGCTACCCGAGCACCGCGGGCCCATACTGTGCAAGCTACCCGCGGGCATTCACAAAGTCTCGATATGTAGCCGCAAAGGGTGCTCCGACCGACGTATGCTACGGACCACCAGACATGCTGCATTCGCTGCACTCTGCAGAGAGGGTTTGCTGGATGACGGTCGAGTTCGGCTTGCTCGGCGACATCGAAGCCCGAATCGATGGGCGGCGATTGGACATTGGTCATGCCCGCCAGCGGTGCGTTCTGCTGGCTTTTCTTATCGATGTCAATCGTGCGATCCCGGTGGATCAGCTCGTTGATCGGGTGTGGTCGGACCGGCCGCCGAATCATGCGCGCAATTCCCTTGCCGGTTATGTCTCTCGGCTGCGGAACNTTTGCTGGATGACGGTCGAGTTCGGCTTGCTCGGCGACATCGAAGCCCGAATCGATGGGCGGCGATTGGACATTGGTCATGCCCGCCAGCGGTGCGTTCTGCTGGCTTTTCTTATCGATGTCAATCGTGCGATCCCGGTGGATCAGCTCGTTGATCGGGTGTGGTCGGACCGGCCGCCGAATCATGCGCGCAATTCCCTTGCCGGTTATGTCTCTCGGCTGCGGAACCTTCTTGCTGACACCGAGGACGCGTGCATTTCACGGGAGCCCGGTGGATATGTCCTCACCGCGGACCCGTTGTCAGTAGACCTGCATCGCTTTCGGTCCGTGGTGTCACAGGCGCGGGCCAGCGACGACCCGCGCGAAGCCGCGGCGTTGTTCGATCGGGCGTTGGGGATTTGGTCCGATGAGCCGTTTGTGGCCCTGGACACGCCGTGGGTAAACGATCTGCGAAGTGGCTTAGAGGCCGAGCGGTTTTCGGTCCAATTGGACCGCAACGACGCCGTGTTGCGTGTCGGCAGACATGGCGAGCTGCTTGTCGAACTGTCCACGGCGCAGGCCGCCCACCCGCTGGACGAACGTCTTGCCGGCCAGTTGATGCTGGCCCTGTACCGCAACGGCCGGCAGGCCGATGCGCTGGACACCTACCGCGGGATCCGTGAGCGGCTCGTCGAGGCGCTTGGCGTTGATCCTGGTTTGGCGTTGCGCCGGGTGCATCAGCAGATTCTTACCGGCGAGGTCGAGGAGCCAACGGCCAACAAGGTTGGGGCGCCGCACTCGACGCCGGCGCATCCGCGTGTGTTCCAACGGTCACAGTCGGGACTATTGCGGCGTGCCACCAGTTTTGTTGGCCACGAACGCGAATTGGATCGGGCGACCGATGCGCTGCGTGCCGGTCCGCTGGTGACTCTGACCGGGGGTGGTGGCGTCGGTGAGACGAGGCTGGCTCTTGAGGTCGCACGGCGCGAGCAGGA
This sequence comes from Mycobacterium simulans, assembly GCF_900232995.1. Lineage (GTDB taxonomy): Bacteria > Actinomycetota > Actinomycetes > Mycobacteriales > Mycobacteriaceae > Mycobacterium > Mycobacterium simulans. Next base: position 60,433 of record NZ_OCVX01000004.1, on the reverse strand, counting down.
GCGCTTCGGCGACGGTGTGTGGGTCTGCGAACTGGGGCCTTTGGAGCATGCGGATGCGGTGGTGCACACTGTCGCGGCCAGCGTGTGGTTGCGTCAACAGCAGGGCATGGATATCGAGGAAAGTGTCATCGAGTACCTGCGGGTGCGCGAGGTGTTGTTGGTGTTTGACAACTGCGAGCATGTGCTCGAGGCTGCCGCGCGGTTGATCGACCAGATCGTGCAGCATTGCCCACGGGTGTCGGTGTTGGCAACCAGTCGGCAACCGCTCGGTGTTGAGGGTGAACGGATCGTCGACGTCCCGCCGTTGCGGGTGGAGGATGCCACGCGTTTGTTCGCCGATCGGGCTCGGGCCAGCCGACCGGACTTTACGCTCGATGACCAACCGCCGGGTGCGGTGGCTGAGATTTGTCGCCGCGTTGACTGCCTGCCGCTGGGCGTTGAGTTGGCAGCGGCGCGGATGCGGGTGATGAGCAGCCTTGACGTGGCCCGCCGCCCGGACTACTTGGTGTTGTTGCGTGGCGGGGCGCGGGGTGTATTACCCCGGCAGCAGAGTCTGGCCGAGACGATCGCGTGGTCGTATCGGTTGCTCACCGAGCGTGAGCAAGCGTTGTTCGCGCGGGTTTCTGCGTTCGCGGGGTGTTTCGACCTCGAAGCCGCGCACGGCGTGTGTGGAGCGGACGGGGTCAGTGAGGCCGACACCCTCGAGTTGCTCACCGGTCTGGTCGATAAGTCGATGGTGGTTGTCAGCAGTGTGAGTCAACGGACTCGCTACGTCGTTTTGGAAACCCTGCGTGGCTACGGGCGGAAGCTGTTGGCGGAGAATGGGATTGACAAGCAGATTGCGCTGCGGCATGCGGTGTATTTCACCGCGCTGGCCGAGCGTGCCGGTGCCGCGATGCACACAGCCGAGGAGGGGGAATGGGTCGAGCGGATGCTGCCCGACTACGACAATCTGCGCGCGGCGTTCGAGCATGCGATGGACGTAGACAACGTCGATCTGGCACTGCGACTTGTCACCTCGATACCGGAGGCTGTCGGACTGCGCATCTATGAGCTTGCCGAGTGGGCCGAACGGGTGATCGTCGTTGCCGATCCTGACCATCGGTTGTTTCCCGCCGCGGTTGGGACCGCCGCCCGGGTCGCGTGGAATCACGCCGACTATGCACGCGCGAAATCCCTTGCGGCCCTGGCACAGGGCCGAGTTCCCGGCCGTGGCACCGCACGCGTCTCCTACCCGTCAGACGTGGTCGCCGACGCGGCCCTGTTTGAGGGCGAACCAATGAAAGCACTGGCGTATTGGGAAGCCGAAGCGGCGCGCGCCCGCGGTGACGACGACCCAATCAGGCTGGGGTGGGCGCTCGCTGTGGTCGCGATCTGTCACGGCGTCCTGGGCACCCCCGACATCGCCCTCCCCGCCGCGCAGGAGGCGGTGGCCGTCGCGGAAAAAACGGGGAACCCGACGGCACGGTCGATGGCCTACTTTGCGCTGGGGTACCTGCTCAGAAAGTCCGAAACGGAGCGCGCGCTGGCACTGTTCGGCGACGCGGCGCGGCTAGCTGCGGATGTGCAGAACTTCTGGTCCTACGGGAATGCGTTGATGGAAGCCGCGGCGACCCGTGCCGTGCACGGAGATCCGGCAGCCGCGGCGCAGATGTTCATTGGGGTACTTGACCACTGGGACCAGGTCGGAGACTGGCCCGCCCAGTGGTTGAACCTGCGCTATATCACCCGGTTGCTGGTCCGCGTCAGCGCCGACGACGATGCCGCCTTCCTTTACTGGGCGTTTGTGAACGCGGGTAAGCCGTCGCCGTTGACCCCGGCTCAATTGGACGCACTCGCCGATCGTCTGGGCCCAGCCCGCCTCGACGCTCTCAGTGCCCCGCCCGCCTGCGATGCCGCAGTCGTCGCGCGGGCGCGCTCGAGCCTGGAGCGATACATCAAACACACCGCCGTGTTGGCGATGTGATTGACGTCGCTACGCAACGAAAACCACAGGCGGTGTGGCGATCAATGATCGGAAACACCTCGCAGACTGGGCCGAGGCGCTTTGGAACCGTCTACCCGGCTCTCGTCGCGGGAGCAGACGCACCAAGTCGCCGCCGCCCGCCACCGTGCGACGTATGCTTCGGACCACCAGACATGCTGCATTCGCTGTGCGGAGAGGGTTTGCTGGATGACGGTCGAGTTCGGCTTGCTCGGCGACATCGAAGCCCGAATCGATGGGCGGCGATTGGACATTGGTCATGCCCGCCAGCGGTGTGTTCTGCTGGCTTTTCTTATCGATGTCAATCGTGCGATCCCGGTGGATCAGCTCGTTGATCGGGTGTGGTCGGACCGGCCGCCGAATCATGCGCGCAATTCCCTTGCCGGTTATGTCTCTCGGCTGCGGAACCTTCTTGCTGACACCGAGGATGCGGGCATTTCACGGGAGCCTGGGGGATATGTGCTTACTGCGGACCCGTTGTCAGTAGACCTGCATCGCTTTCGGTCGGTGGTGTCACAGGCGCGGGCCAGCGACGACGCGCAGGAGGCTGCGGCGTTGTTCGATCGGGCGTTGGGGATTTGGTCCGATGAGCCGTTTGTGGCCCTGGACACGCCGTGGGTAAACGATCTGCGAAGTGGCTTAGAGGCCGAGCGGTTTTCGGTCCAATTGGACCGCAATGACGCCGTGTTGCGTGTTGGCAGACATGGCGAGCTGCTTGTCGAACTGTCCGCGGCGCAGGCCGCCCACCCGCTGGATGAACGTCTTGCCGGCCAGTTGATGCTGGCCTTGTACCGCAACGGCCGGCAGGCCGATGCGCTAGACACCTACCGCGGGATCCGTGAGCGGCTCGTCGAGGCGCTTGGCGTTGATCCTGGTTTGGCGTTGCGCCGGGTGCATCAGCAGATTCTTACCGGCGAGGTCGAGGAGCCAACGGCCAACAAGGTTGGGGCGCCGCACTCGACGCCGGCGCATCCGCGTGTGTTCCAACGGTCACAGTCGGGACTATTGCGGCGTGCCACCAGTTTTGTTGGCCACGAACGCGAATTGGATCGGGTGACCGATGCGCTGCGTGCCGGTCCGCTGGTGACTCTGACCGGGGTTGGTGGCGTCGGTAAGACGAGGCTGGCTCTTGAGGTCGCACGGCGCGAGCAGGAGCGCTTCGGCGACGGTGTGTGGGTCTGCGAACTGGGGCCTTTGGAGCATGCGGATGCGGTGGTGCACACTGTCGCGGCCAGCGTGTGGTTGCGTCAACAGCAGGGCATGGATATCGAGGAAAGTGTCATCGAGTACCTGCGGGGGCGCGAGGGGTTGTTGGTGTTTGACAACTGCGAGCATGTGCTCGAGGCTGCCGCGCGGTTGATCGACCAGATCGTGCAGCATTGCCCACGGGTGTCGGTGTTGGCAACCAGTCGGCAACCGCTCGGTGTTGAGGGTGAACGGATCGTCGACGTCCCGCCGTTGCGGGTGGAGGATGCCACGCGTTTGTTCGCCGATCGGGCTCGGGCCAGCCGACCGGACTTTACGCTCGATGACCAACCGCCGGGTGCGGTGGCTGAGATTTGTCGCCGCGTTGACTGCCTGCCGCTGGGCGTTGAGTTGGCAGCGGCGCGGATGCGGGTGATGAGCAGCCTTGACGTGGCCCGCCGCCCGGACTACTTGGTGTTGTTGCGTGGCGGGGCGCGGGGTGTATTACCCCGGCAGCAGAGTCTGGCCGAGACGATCGCGTGGTCGTATCGGTTGCTCACCGAGCGTGAGCAAGCGTTGTTCGCGCGGGTTTCTGCGTTCGCGGGGTGTTTCGACCTCGAAGCCGCGCACGGCGTGTGTGGAGCGGACGGGGCCAGTGAGGCCGACACCCTCGAGTTGCTCACCGGTCTGGTCGACAAGTCGATAGTCGTAGTGCTCAGCGTCGACGAACGGACCCGCTACTCCTTCTTGGAGACGCTACGTACATACGGACGAGAACGCTTGCAGGAGAATGGGATTGACAAGCAGATCGCGCTGCGGCATGCGGTGTATTTCACCGCGCTGGCCGAGCGTGCCGGTGCCGCGATGCACACAGCACAGGAGCGGGAATGGGTCGAGCGGATGCTGCCCGACTACGACAATCTGCGCGCGGCGTTCGAGCATGCGATGGACGTAGACAACGTGGACCTGGCACTGCGATTGGTTGCGGCCGTGCCGGAGTTGATCGGCTGGCGCATCGGCTACGAGGTGGCCGAGTGGGCCGAACGCGTGATCGCCGTTGCCGATGCCGACCATCGGTTGTTTCCCGCCGCGGTTGGGACCGCCGCCCGGGTCGCGTGGAATCACGCCGACTATGCACGCGCGAAATCCCTTGCGGCCCTTGTGCAGGGGCGGGTTCCGGGACGTGGCAGCGCGCGCGTCGTATATCCCGCAGACGTGATGGCCGACGTCGCCCTGTTTGAGGGCGAACCAATGAAAGCACTGGCGTATTGGGAAGCCGAAGCGGCGCGCGCCCGCGGTGACGACGACCCAATCAGGCTGGGGTGGGCGCTTTTTGTGGTCGCCATCTGTCAGGGCGTCATGCGCAACGACGACGTCGCCGTGCCCACTGCCCAGGAGGCGGTGGCCGTCGCGGAACAGACGGGCAACCCGACAGCGCAGGCAATGGCCTACTTTGCGCTGGGGTACCTGCTCAGAAAGTCCGAACCAGAGCGTGCGTTGGCCTTGTTCGACGATGCGGCGCGGCTGGCCGCGGATGTGCAGAACTTCTGGGTGTACGGAAGTGCGTTGATGGAAGCCGCCGCGACCCGTTCGTTGTATGGTGACCCCAGGGCCGCGGCCCAGATGTTCATTTCGGTGCTTGAACACTGGGACCGGTTCGGCGACATGACCCAACAGTGGCTCGCGCTGCGCTACATCGCACGGTTGTTGATCCGGCTCGGCGGCCACGACGATGCCGCTTTCCTTTACTGGGCGTTTGTGAACGCGGGTAAGCCGCCGCCCCTCACGACGGCCCAAATCGATGTTCTCGTCGGCTCTTTGGGCCCGGCGCGCCTCGATGCGTTTCGGGCACCGGCCGTCGGCGATGCCGCGGTCGTCGCGCGAGCGCGCACCAGCCTGCAGTGGTACTACGAACACACGGCAGTGCCCGTCTCTTGATTTCTGCAGAGCTGTGACCAGCTCATTTCACGATTCACGAACACTTTCCGCATCTCCGCCCGGCACAGTTGGCGGTGTCCGCGCCAACGTCACTGGGGGCCGAGGAGCGCAAGTGAAGTCATCGACGATGGTCGGCGGCGGTCTCGTGCTGCTGTCGGGGCTCGGCGTCGCGGTTGTCGGCGTGAATGTGTTGCTGGACGCCGGACAGGTGGCGTTGTGCTGGCTCCGCTCGGTATTCACGCTGACTGGTCCGGCCGTGTGGCTGGAGCAGACGTCAGCATCAAGCGTGCAGTTATCGTGGATCGTGTGGTCCGGCTGGGTCGACCGATTCGATTTGCGCACTGTGACCAGCGCATTTCACGATTCACCAGCGCTGTCCGGATGCTGGTGTGGAACAGTTTGGCCATGTCAGCGATTTGCTTGTCGCAACCAGATCTCTTGGGGACAATGACCGTGATGAGAAGCCGAGACGATGTCGGGCAGGCACGGAATTTCGGTGATTTCTGCGTGCGCCGTAATGCACGTGTCTATAAAGGAGCGGTTTAGCTGTGTTGAGGCCTCAGTTACACGAACCCGACTTTGTCCTCGACTCTGCGGAAGAGCTGGTTGCGCAGGACGGCATGGATGCAGTGACGATTCGAGCACTCACCAAAGCCACCGGTGTATCCAACGGCGCGATCTATCGGACGTTCGAATCTCGCGGCGGGCTGCTGGGCAGGGTATGGGTCCGTGCGGAGCGGCGTTTTCTCGACCTGATGACCAGTCGGGTGGAGGACGCGAAGAGCCAACCAGATGCTGATCCCCTGGATGCGGTGTATGCGGCGGCGGAGACATCGCTGCTCTACCCCGAGATGTATCCGGGGTCGTCGGCTTTGCTCATGACGGTGCGTCGCGAAGAGATTGCGAGCCAAGCGATGCCGCGCGCGATTGCCGATCAACTCCGTGCGTCGGAGCGTGAACTCGCCGAGGTCATGGCGCGGTTGGCGGAGGGTCTGTGGGATCGCAGCGATGTCAGCGCGGTGGACCTGATCTCAACCTGCATTGTCGATCTCCCGAAGTGGATTGCTGCGCGGGACCAGCGATACAGCATGCCGATCTTGCGCGACTACCTTCGCGCTGCTGTGCGATCAGTGCTGGAAGTGGGGCCGCCGCCGGCCGGAACGGGACAGGAGTTGAAGACGCCGAAGGCTGCCGCCCACGGGGCGGCGTAGCTGGCGCGCCCGCTAGCGAACGCGAGCCGCCAACGCGGCGTCCACGGTCGGATAAGTGGACAGGACGCCGCGTAATCCGCAGGCACTTACGATTCGGGAGACGATCTGTTGGCGGCTCACCAGACGCAGTTCAATCCCGCGGCGCCGACACCGTTCCGCCGCGTCGGCTAGCACCGCGAAGGCGCAGCAGCCCATGAAATCGACATCGGTGATGTCGACGATGAAAGGCCCGGGCGGAGTGGTGCTGGCGGCCGCCTCACCCACCAACTGGCGCCAGGTGTCTTCGTTGCAGGCGTCGATCTCGCCGCCAGTATGGATTAGCACCGCTTCGCCGTTGCGGTCGGTGGTGGCCCGCAGGGTACTGCGCGGATCACCGAGCTCGTAAACGAGCCGGGTGCTCAGCGCCAGGGGGGTGGCGACAGATTCTGCAATCACCAGGCTCATCGTGCACTCCTAATCGGCGGGCGCGACAGCGCTGCCATGGATGCCCGTCCTGCGCGTCTGAAGACAGACCGACCGGGGATGTAGGTCTCATTTGTATAACGAGACAGGGCGGTCTGTCTATACGCCGGACATAAGAGTATGGTAAGGCCCGCTATGCCAGGCCCCGATTCCGTGTCGCCCATGTCGGCCCGTGAACGAATCTTGATTGCGGCATACGAACTCTTCAGTCGTCGCGGTATCCGGGCGGTGGGCACCGACGAGGTGATCGAGCGGGCAAGGGTAGCCCGGGCGACGCTCTACCGCCATTTCGCGACCAAGAACGACCTTGTGCTGGCGGTGCTGGAGCGCCGAGAAGAACTCTGGACGCGCGGTCTGATCGAGGAGCAGTCGCGCCAGCGCGGCGACACGCCCGAGGAACAGCTGCTGGCGATGTTCGACGTCCTGCACGACTGGTTCCAACGGCGCGACGGCTACGAGGGCTGCTCGTTTATCAACGTGTTGCTCGAGTTGGGAGCCGACCATCCTGCCGGACAGGCCTGCATCGCTCATATCGCCAACGTTCGTGACATCGTGCGCAAACGTGCCGCAGCCGCCGGGTTCGATGACGTCGACGACTTCGCGTGGTCGTGGCATCTTTTGATGAAGGGCGCCATCATCCTCGCGACGGTGGGCGACCCGAATGCCGCCCACCGCGCCCAGAAGATGGCGCGTGCCCTCATCGAGCAGCACCGCCCGGAACTGGCGGAAGACGGCGACGAGGCGGTCGGTTGAATCAGGCCGCGGTGGTCCCGGTTTTCCGGTGGTGCTCAGCCTCGAGTTCGGCGATAGCGCGAGATGTGCGTTCGCGCAGCAAGATTGCGGCGACGATGCCGCAGATGAGGGCGATGACGAGTGCGATCCAGGAGAACCGCTGCAGCCAGCGTTCGGCGGCTACCCCGGCGAAGTAGACGAGCGCGGTCGTGCCGCCGGCCCAGCAGATGCCTCCGGAGACATTGGCTGCCAGGAACCGTGGGTAGGGCATCTTCAACGCGCCGGCCAGTGGACCGGCGAGGATCCGCAGCAACGCGATGAAGCGTCCGAAGAACACCGCGCGGATGCCCCAGCGGTTGAATGTTCGTTCGGCGAGCGCGACGTGTCCAGGACCGAAGTGCCTGGGGAACCGCCGGCCCAGCCGGTCGAACAGCGGCATGCCGAACCTGCGGCCTATCGAGTAGCCGATGGAGTCGCCGATCACCGCTCCGATCACCGCGGCGGCGCCTACGCCGATTGGGTTGACCGCCAGCTCGTGATGCGATGACATCAGCGCCGCGCTGACCAGCACGATCTCCCCAGGAAGCGGGATACCCAGGCTTTCCATCCCCACCACACCGCCGACCACCAGGTAGACCGCGAGCGGCGGGATTGACTGCAGAAGGGCCTCCACATCCATGGGACAAGCATGCCTGACGGGTGCTCGAGGCGCCTCGCGAAAGCGCCCAAACGGATGCGGCGCGGCGTCAGACCATAAGTAGGGGCAACGGAGTTCAATCCCTCTTCGAATCTCACACGAGGTCGGGGCAGAAGCGCTTGCGCAGCCGATTGAATGCCGTGGGTTCCCGGCAGGCCTGATAGCACTCGTCAAGTCGTCGCGCCAGCACCGGTACCGGAGTGGCCGTGGTGTCCAGTTCGAAGTCGTACTCGGCGTCGGCGTGCGCGGCGCGCGCGCTTCCGCGGTTCCACCCGGGGTGGCGGTCGGCGCGTTCGTCCTCCCGGCGCGCCCCTTCCTCGTCGGACACGTGGACTCCTACCATCCAGACCTGACAGCCGTCGAAGGTCCGCAACGCTTCCACCAGCCACTCACGCTTCCAGATCACGTCGTCGGCAATGACGTTCATGCCGACGTCGAGGTAGGCCCTGATGGCTAGGTAGCGGGCATGCATGGCCTTGTCCAGGAGCGGACCGGGGTGGACGGTGAACCACGGAAGGCCGTCGGCCTCGACCACGCTGTCCCAGGTGTAGTACTCGGGCCGTACCCGCGCCAGATCCAGCTGCTCGGGCGGCAGCGCTAACCAGAACAGGTCGATCCCGATGTGCATCCAACATTCGGCGGCCAGATCCTGAAACGCCAGGGCGAGCGACGTCTTTCCCGCGCTGGATCCGCCGTTGAGGAGGATGAGCTTGCCGCTTGCCATACGCGGATGAGGTTATCGCACCCGCGGGGCGCCCGCGAGATGTTTGCTGGGCGTGATGGTTCACGGTTGCGTCTAGGTCGTTGCCCCAGCCGTCTATTCGGAACCAGAATTCGGACGTCAATCACGGGATCTGCTTGGGGTATCAAGACCGACGCGTCGTCAGCCAAATGCCCTTTGTGGTGTTCGCTGTGGGGATAGGATTTGTTGCTGCTGGGTGCTCCAAGGTCAATCGTTATCCCGCTGGGAGGTCGCGGATGTCGTTTGTGATTGCGGTGCCGGAATCGGTGGCAGCCGCGGCTTCGAGCTTGGCGGGCATCGGTTCGACGATCACCGCTGCTAACGCGGCGGCGGCGCTGCCGACGACGGCGATAGTGGCGGCGGCCGCCGATCAGGTGTCGGCCGCGGTGGCCGCGCTATTCGGCTCGCACGCTCAGGCCTACCAGACGCTCGGCGCGCAGGCCGTGGCATTCCACGAGCAGTTTGTGCGGTCCCTCACCGCGGGTGCGGGCGCCTATGCCGCCGCTGAAGCCGCCGCCGCATCGCCGATGCAGGACCTGCTGGGCGCGGTGAACGCCCCTGCACAGGCGCTGTTCGGGCGCCCGCTCATCGGCAACGGCGCGAACGGGGCCGACGGGACCGGGGCTCCCGGCGGAGACGGCGGGATCTTGCTCGGTAACGGCGGCAATGGCGGGTCGGGTGCACCCGGTCAGGTCGGGGGCGCCGGCGGTGCCGCCGGGCTATTCGGCAATGGCGGCGCCGGTGGCAAGGGTGGGGACGGGATAGCCGGCTCCGGTGCTGCCGGTGGGCCCGGTGGTCGTGGCGGGTGGTTGCTGGGCAACGGCGGAACCGGTGGTGCCGGCGGCGCCGCGACGGCGGCGGGTGCGACCGGAGGCGCCGGCGGGGTCGGTGGGACGACGGGGCTCATTGGCAACGGTGGCATTGGCGGTGCCGGGGGGGGCCGCGGGCTCGGCGACACCCGCGGCGGCGGCGGGGCCGGCGGGGGGGGGGGGGGGGGTTGGGGAGGGGGGGGTTGGGGGGTCCGGGGGGGGGGGGGGGGACGGGGGGGGGGGGGGGGGGGGGGGGGGGGGGGGGGGGGGCG
>NZ_OCVX01000004.1:0-50301 GCF_900232995.1 Mycobacterium simulans | reverse complement strand
CCCCCTGGGCCGCCGAGATTGCTGCCTTTGCCCCCGGCGCCCCCGGCGCCGCCGTTGCCGATCAGCCCGGCGTCGCCGCCGGCGCCGCCGGGCTGTCCGGTAGCGCCGGGCGCGCCGTTGCCGCCGTTGCCGTACAACAAGCCACCGGCGCCGCCGGCCTGGCCCGGCGCCGTCGCGTCGGTGCCATTGCCGATCAGTGGGCGCCCCAGCAGCAAATTGGTGGGCGTGTTAATCACGTCGAGCGCCTGCTGCTCCAAGATCTGCAGGACGTTGGTGGTCTCGGCTCTGGCATACACGCCTGCGCTGGCGTTCAACGCCTGGACAAACTGTTGATGAAACGCTTCCATCTGGGCGGTGAGCGCCTGATATGCCTGGGCCTCTTTGGAGAACAGCGCGGCGATGGCCGCCGACACCTCATCGGCGCCCGCCGCCAGTATCGCCGTCGTCGGAGTTGTCGCCGCCGCATTGGCCGCGCCAAGCGCCGAGCCAATATTCGCCAGATCCCCCGCCGCCGCAGCCAATATTTCCGGGACCGTCACCAGGTAGGACATTGCAGCACTCCCACCCGGTCATCCTTGACCGCAGTACATTAAAGAGTATCGCCGTCGCCACGGCCTGAGTTTGCCAATCCGGAACTTTTCGCAAGTCGTTATTCGGAGCTGCCGAGCGCACCCACTGGCCGGGTCGAACTACGCTGACTGCAAATGGCTTTGGGGGGTGGCCCGTCGTCTCGAAATACATCACGCCCCATTACCCGGGTTTCACGGTGGCGAACGCCCAAGGTCTGTTCACTCCCGAGGCGTTCTATCCGCTCACCGGCATCAAGGATTTGACCCCGAATGTGTCTGTGGCCGAGGGCGTTACGATTTTGGAAAGCGCTATAAAGCAGCAAGTCGACGCGGGCAATAACGTTGCCGTTGTGGGCTTCTCGCAGAGCTCCATCATTTCGTCGCTTTGCGCCGGGTCGACCGATGCCAGGCTCGACATCTCGGCATTCAAGGCGGTGGCGAAGTCGTTTGCGCTGTCGTCGATTCAGTCGATTCAGCCGTCGTCGTTCAGCCCGCCGCCGATCACCAATGTCGCGAATACCCTCGCGAGCGCGATCTCGACCAGTTACGCGGTTCTGCTTCCGACGGCAGACTTCGTGACTGCCGCCGTCGTATCTGTCCCGGCGTATGACCTCCACCTCTTCGCGAACGCGATCTTGCAAGCGCTCGGTGGTGACCCGTATGGGCTGGTCAGGGCGATCGGCGACCCGATCGCCGCCGACACCGCGCTGTTCTCGATCGCTGCCGGTTTCGAAGCGATCGTCCTTATAAATGCGGCGCAGTCGATAATCCGGGATCTGAGCGGTCTGACATAGCGCCGAACTCAGTTCTCCCACGATACGAGCATTGATACCTATATCGCAAGATATAGCGTTGACCAAGGCCGGTCGGTTTCTTACACTTCTTGCATAGCGGGCCAATATGCCCGTATTGCGGGAATAGGTGAACGATCATGACGACGACGCAGCGGGCGCCCAGCATGGCCATGAGGCTGTTCAGCGTGCAGGACAAGTCAATCCTGATCACCGGCGCGACCGGTTCACTCGGCAGCGTTGCGGCCAGGGCGCTAGCTGAAGCGGGGGCGCGGCTGACCCTGGCCGGCGGCAACGCCGCGGGTCTAGCCGAACTGGTCGAAGACGCCGGCATCGCAGACGCCGCGGTGGTCACGCGCAGGCCCGAAACCCCGGTGGACGCGCGGGCCATGGTCGAAGCGGCGATTGCCCGCCACGGACGTCTCGACGGGGTGCTGGTGGCCTCGGGCAGTAATCACGTCGCACCCATCACGGAGATGGCGGTCGAGGACTTCGACACCGTGATGGACGCCAACCTGCGCGGCGCTTGGTTGGTGTGCCAAGCCGCCGGGCGAGTGCTGCTGCGGCAGGGCGGAGGAGGCAGCGTCGTCCTCGTCTCCTCTGTTCGCGGTTCGCTGGGTCATGAGGCGGGCTACAGCGCATACTGTCCTTCGAAGGCGGGCACCGACCTGCTGGCCAAAAGCTTGGCCGCCGAGTGGGGCGCCGCGGGCATCCGGGTAAATGCTTTTGCCCCAACGGTTTTCCGGTCGGAGTTGACCGAGTGGATGTACGCCGACGACGCGAAGGCACGCGTGACCCGCGACGCGATGTTCGCCCGAATCCCGTTGCGCCGCTTCGCCGAGCCCGAAGATTTCATCGGCCCACTGATCTATCTGCTCAGCGACGCGTCCAGCTTCTACACCGGCCAGGTGATGTATCTGGACGGGGGCTATACAGCATGCTGAGCTCCCACGGGTTTTCCCGCGCGGCGGTCGTTGGAGCCGGTCTAATGGGTCGCCGGATCGCGGGCGTCCTGGCGTCGGCGGGTTTGGATGTAGTCGTCACCGACACCAACACCGAAATCCTTGACGCCGCAGCGGTGGAGGCTCGCGAGGTGACCGGTGCCGGTCGTGGCTTGGTCACCGCCGTTGCCGATCTCGCGGCCGCGGTACGGGGTGCTGACCTAGTGATCGAGGCCATTGTCGAAAACCTGGCTATCAAGCAAGAACTCTTTGAACGCCTGGCTGCGTTTGCGCCGAGGGCGGTGCTGGCGACCAACACTTCGGTGCTTCCTATTGGCGGCGTTGGTGAGCGGGTGGACGACGGCAGCCGCGTGATCGGGACGCACTTTTGGAATCCGCCGGACCTTATCCCGGTCGTCGAGGTGATACCCAGTGCACGAACCACTCTGGAGACCGCGGACCGCGTTGTTGCCCTGTTGACTGATGCCGGCAAGTTGCCGGTGCGTGTCGGACGCGACGTACCAGGATTTATCGGCAACCGCCTGCAGCATGCGTTGTGGCGCGAGGCGATCGCGCTGGTTGCCGAAGGCGTGTGCGATGCGCGAACCGTGGACCTGGTGGTACGCAACACAATCGGGCTGCGACTGGCGACTCTTGGGCCATTGGAAAACGCCGACTACATCGGATTGGACCTCACCCTGGCAATTCATGACGCGGTGATCCCAAGCCTCAATCACGATCAGCACCCCAGTCCGTTGCTACGCGAACTGGTCGCCGCCGGACAACTCGGAGCGCGCACCGGTCACGGCTTCCTCGACTGGCCCGCCGGGGCCCGCGAGGCCACCGCCGCGCGGCTTGCTCGGCACATCACTGCGCAGCTTGAAAACAGAAGGGAGACAAAGCCATGAGTCTCACTTGGCCCCTCGGTAAAGCCGAGTCACAGTTGCAGTTCTACGACTTGTCGCACCCGTGGGGACACGGTGTGCCGGCGTGGCCGTACTTCGAGGATGTCAAGATCGAGCGACTGCACGGCATGGCCAAAAGCCGTGTGCTCACCCAAAAGATCACCACCGTCATGCATTCCGGCACCCACATCGACGCGCCGGCACACGTGGTCGAAGGCACGCCGTTCCTGGACGAGATCCCGCTAAGTGCCTTCTTCGGCACCGGAGTCGTGGTCTCAATCCCGAAGAACAAGTGGGAAGTCGTTACTCCCGAGGATCTCGAAAAGGCCGGGCCAGAAATCCGGCCCGGCGACATCGTCATCGTCAACACCGGATGGCACCACAAGTACGCCGACAGCGCCGAGTACTACGCCTACTCGCCAGGCTTCTACAAGGAAGCCGGCGAATGGTTTGCGGCCAAAGGGGTTAAAGCCGTCGGCACCGACACCCAGGCCCTGGACCACCCGCTCGCAACGGCGATCGCCCCGCATGGCCCCGCGGCAGCGCAGGGCGGCCTGTTGCCTTGGGCGGTGCGCGAATACGAAGAGCTGACCGGCCGCAGGGCGCTCGACGACTTCCCCGAATGGGAGCCCTGCCATCGGGCCATTCTGTCCAAGGGCATCTACGGGTTTGAAAACGTCGGCGGCGACCTGGACAAGGTCACCGGTAAGCGCGTCACCTTCGCCGCGTTCCCGTGGCGCTGGGTCGGCGGCGACGGCTGCATTGTGCGGCTGGTGGCGATCGTCGATCCGGCCGGCAATTACCGAATCGAGACCGGGCAGGCGGCCTGACCATGAACGTGACGCGCGTATCCGAAGCTCCAACGTATGTGGCGCCCGCGCACCACGATGTGTGCACGATGCGGCTGCAGGGACTCGAAGAGAATGCCCCAACCCAAGAGGAAACCGTCTACGTGGTGCTCGACGGTGCGTTGGTTGTCACCACTCTCGGCGCCGAGACCGTGTTGGGCCGGCTCGACAGCATGCATCTGGCCAAAGGCGAAGTGCGGTCTGTATATACCGTTCGGACCGCGATGCGCTGCTGATGGTCACCGTCGCACACGCACCATCGGAGAAGTCATGAGCGTCGTCATTACCGTCGCCCCGACCGGGCCCATTGCCACCAAGGCCGATAACCCCGCATTGCCGACGACTCCGGAGGAAATCGCGACCGCCGTCGAGCAGGCATATCGGGTTGGCGCCGCGGTGGCGCACATCCATCTGCGGGACGAATATGAAAGGCCCACAGCGGATCTCAGGGTTGCTAGGCGGGCCATGGACCTCATCAGCGAGCGGTGCCCGATCCTGATCCAGATGTCCACCGGGGTCGGCCTGACGGTGCCATTCGAGGAGCGCGAGAAACTGGTAGAGCTAAGGCCGCGGATGGCCACGCTCAACCCGTGCTCGATGAGCTTTGGCGCCGGCGAATTCCGCAATCCACCGGATGCCGTCCGTCGGCTGGCGGCGCGCATGCGCGAGCTGGACATTAAACCGGAACTTGAGATCTACGACACCGGGCATCTCGAGGCCTGTCTACAGCTCTGGGAGGAGGGGCTGCTGGCCGAGCCTTTGCAGTTCAGCATCGTGCTTGGAGTGCGGGGTGGGATGGCGGCCACCGCCGATAACCTGCTGACGATGGTGCGTCGGCTCCCGCCTGGGGCTGTGTGGCAGGTCATTGCGATCGGGAGGGCCAACTTGGAGCTGACTGCGATGGGGCTTGCCCTGGGCGGTAACGCACGTGTGGGGCTGGAGGACACCTTGTACGTGCGCAAGGGTGAGCTGGCGCCGGGCAATCTGGCGCTGGTGCAGCGCACGATGCGCCTTGCCGAAGCCTTGGACTTGCCGGTTGCCTCCGTCGAGGAGGCCGCGGCGCTGTTGTGTTTGCCCGGAGATCACTCGTGAGCGTCAACTCCGAAATTCAGGACGCCCGAAGCGGCATCCAGGTTATTGCCCGTGCGGCCGAGATACTTCGGGTGCTGCAGGCACACCCAGGTGGGCTCAGCCAGGCCGAGATCGGCGAGCGGGTGGGCATGGCTCGCTCGACGGTGAGCCGAATTCTCAACGCGCTGGAAGACGAGGGCTTGGTTGCCGAGCGCGGGGCCCGCGGCCCCTACCGGCTCGGCCCGGAGATCGCACGCATGGCTTCGACGGTTCGACTTGGCGTCGTGACAGACATGCACCCGTTCTTGACGCAGCTGTCGCGCGAGCTGGACGAAACGGTGGACCTGTCGATGCTGAATGGGGATCGGGCCGACTTCATCGACCAGGTCGTGCCGCTGCGGCGGTTGCGGGCCATGAGTGCGGTGGGCGAGGCGTTCCCGCTGTACTGCTGCGCAAACGGCAAGGCGATGTTGGCCGCGCTGCGGCCCGAGCACCTGTCTTCGGCCTTGCCCGGTCGACTGGTGCCGCTGACCGCGAACACCCTCACCAGCGTGGCGGCGTTGCGTGAGGAACTCGATCGCATTCGCGTGGAAGGCGTCGCGTATGACCGAGAGGAGCAGACCGAAGGCATCTGTGCGGTGGGTGCCGTGCTGCAAGGGGTGAGCTCGGAGTTGGTCGCCATCAGCGTGCCGGTTCCGGCGCAACGGTTCTACGGCCGCGAAGGGGAGTTGGCTCAGGCGCTGCTCGCCTGGGTTGGGAAAGTGAACGCAGTGTTCGAGGCGAGGGAGGTTTGAGATGTCAGAATCCTTGCGCGACAAGCTAGTTGGGGCGTGGGAGTTGGTGTCCTATGTGGAGCGGGACAGCGTTGATGGCCCGGTTCGGTACCCGCACGGTGAGGATGCGCAGGGGTTGATCATGTACACCCCCGACGGTTACATGTCGGCTCAGATCCAGTCGGCGGGACGGCCGGACTACGACCGGCCGGTGGCCAGCGGCGGTAGCACCGAGCAGGCCGCGGCCGCGGCGCTGGGATACCTGGCCTACAGCGGGCGGTACTTCGTCGACGAGGCTTCCGGTGATATCCGGCATGAGGCGAAGCTATCCCTAGTGCCGAATTATCTGGGTCAGTTCCATCTGCGGCATAGCGACCTCGAGGGTGACCGTTTGACCCTGTCGTCGGAGTTGACCCTGCCCGATGGGCGGACGGTGTACTCGTCGCTCCTGTGGGCCCGGGCTGCGGGGGCCGGCTCGCAGGTCGCGTAGTGGGGTAGTAGTGCCGCTGCGGTAGGCTGTCGACCTGCCGCCGGTAGTTTCGGTGGCACCGGGCTGTGGCGCAGTTTGGTAGCGCACTTGACTGGGGGTCAAGTGGTCGCAGGTTCAAATCCTGTCAGCCCGACCAAAGAAGTAGCAGGTCATGCCTCGGGACATCGTTGACAGGTGTCCCGAGACATGATTACACCGTGAGCCTGTTTTCTGGCGAGTTTCCGCATTTGACGCCGCGGGGTTGGTAGTCGCGGTTTGGACAGGCCGATGTGGTGTAGGCGGCCGTTGTAGCGCAGGGGGGATGACGCCGGCGGCATCGATGCGGTCGTGGCGCGCCCGGTAGTGCGGTGGGATCGGATGGTGTTGTAGTAGGTCAGGAAGTCATCGAGTTGGGGCTGCAGGTCGGCAATGGTGTGGGCCGGCGGCATGATCGCGACGCGCGAGCTCGTGCGCGGGAAAGCGCCAGCGAAGCAACCGGATTCGCCGGTCGCGACCGGCCGGCGCGCCGACCACGGTCAGGCTCGTGAACTTCTCCGGGCGGCATCGGGGCTAGGTAGTTGGCCGCTCGCCTGATGTCGTTCACCCAAATCGGTCGTGCCCGGATCGGCATTGAGCACGACGGTGGCCACCATCGCTGGGGCTCGTTGCGTGACCTGTGCAGAAGACTACGGCTGCCCATTCGCTCCGTCTTCGCCCAGCAGTAGCCCGCCTTTTCCGCCGGCACCGGGGGCGCCGTATCCGGACTCCGAGGGTGCGCTGCCACCGTTGCCACCGTTGCCGCCATCACCCACCAGGTGGGCGCTACCGCCATCCCCGCCTTTACCCCCGGTGCTCAGATCGAAAATAACGTCGCCACCGGCGCCGCCATCGCCACCGCTACCGAACAACGCGCCCTTGCCGCCGTTGCCGCCGTTGCCGCCCATCCCGACCGCAGCGAACCCGCCTGACCCACCGGCTCCACCGACCCCACCAAAGCCCCAGAGGAAGCCCGCATCTCCGCCGGCGCCGCCACTGCCGCCAAGGGTTGCGCTGGCGCCGCCCGCGCCGGCGTCACCACCATCACCGACGATCACACCGCCGTGGCCGCCATCCCCACCGTCGCCGCCGATGCTGAAGCCCGCACCACCGATACCACCGGCCCCGCCAGAACCAAACAGTCCCGCACTTCCGCCAGTACCGCCGGCGCCGCCGGCGGAAGGCTGACCATTACCTCCGGCACCGCCGGTCCCGCCAAAACCCAACAGCAGCCCGCCGTTGCCGCCCCTCCCGCCGTTCCCGCCGTCCTCGCCGCCGCTCCCGCCGTTACCTCCGTCGCCACCAGACCCGAGTAATCCGGTGTCACCACCGGCACCGCCGGCCCCGCCATTGCCGGGCTGGCCGTTGCCGCCCACACCTCCGACACCTCCGGAGCCATAGAGCAGACCGCCGCGACCACCGGTGCCACCGTCCCCACCGGAACTTCCCTCACGTGCGCCAAGACCGCCCGCTCCACCAGCCCCGCCGTCGCCAAAGAGACCCGCCGAACCGCCTGCCCCGCCAACACCCGCGATTGCGGCACTGCTGACGCCCCCGTTGCCACCGGCCCCGCCATTGCCGAACAGACCGCCCGAGCCACCTGCCCCACCAGCTCCGCCATTGGATAGTCCGGTGCCCCCGGCACCTCCGGCACCACCGCTGCCGAACAAGTCGGTCAATCGACCAAGCACCTGCGGCCAGGACGGCGCCGACCCAGCTGCGGGATGGCGAGACGTCCCAGGAGCGGAAGCCTCAGATGACGGAGCCACGCGCCGATGGTCCCACGACACGACCCGCCAACGAGAACCCCACATCAACTGGCGCCAAGCCCTTATCGGCATCCACATAAGCCCACAACCGTCCCGCCTGCGCCGCCAGCGCCGCCGCCGACTTGCCCGACACCACCCACGGCAGCACCGAGGAGCCCACTTCGGAAACCGACTCAACCTCGGCTAACTCCGGCAGGGCCTGCTCAATGATCACATGCGCATTGGTGCCACTAATCCCGAACGAGGACACCCCCGCCCGCCGCGGGCGGCCATCCTCGGCCGGCCAGAGCCGGGACTCGGTAAGCAGACGCACCTGACCGGACGACCAATCCACATGTGGTGTCGGTTCATCCACGTGCAACGTCGCCGGCATCACCCCATGGCGCATTGCCTGGATCATCTTGATTACCCCGGCGACACCCGCCGCCGCCGCGGTGTGGCCCATGTTCGACTTGATCGACCCCACCCACAACGGATGCTCCGGCGGTCGGTCTTGCCCGTAAGTAGCCAACAGTGCCTGGGCCTCAATCGGATCGCCCAACGTCGTACCCGTCCCATGAGCCTCTACCACGTCGACCTCGGCTGCCGACACCCCCGCGTTAGCCAACGCCGCACGGATCACCCGCTGTTGAGATGGTCCATTAGGTGCGGTCAATCCGTTGCTGGCCCCATCCTGATTGATTGCGCTGCCACGGATTAGCGCTAACACCGAACGCCCATCGCGGCGAGCATCCGACAACCGCTGCAGCACTAACACTCCCACGCCCTCGCCCCATCCCACCCCATCAGCGTTGGCGCCAAACGCTTTACACCGCCCGTCAGGCGCGATGCCCCGCTGCCGCGAAAAACCCACGAAGATGGCCGGAGTGGCCAGCACCGTCGCCCCACCGGCCAACACCACGTCACATTCCCCAGATCGCAACGATGCCAAGGCTAAATGCAATGCCACCAACGACGACGAGCACGCCGTATCCACTGACACCGCCGGGCCCTCCAACCCCAACGTGTAAGCGATACGCCCCGAGGCCACACTGGCCTCCGAACCGGTCAACCCTTCCAACCCCTGCAGTTCCTGCCCCATCCCGTATTCGGGATTCATCATCCCGATAAACACACCCGCGGCTGAGCCCCGCAGCGACACGGGATCAATGGCTGCGTGTTCCAACGCCTCCCACGAACACTCCAGCAGCAGTCGTTGCTGAGGATCCATCGCCAACGCCTCACCCGGGACGATCCCGAAAAACCTGGCATCAAAGTCCGCGGCGTCATACAAAAACCCGCCCTGCTGGCAGTACGTCTTGCCCGCCGCGTCCGGATCAGGATCAAAGAGCCCCTCCAGGTCCCAACCCCGATCGGTGGGGAATTCCGAAACCGCATCGCCATAGCGAGCCACCAGGTCCCACAACCCACCCGCCGAATTCACCCCGCCGGGATACCGGCACCCTATTCCTACGACAGCTACCGGCTCGTTGGACCGCGCGATCAGTGCATCGTTCTGCCGCTTCAGCCACTCCAACTGTGTTACCGCTTTTCGAAGGGCTTCGGTCGCCTTAAAGAGTTGCGTATCCATTTCTCTCCGGAGTTTGAACTAGTCCCGTCCACTCCGGGCTTTGGTCGCCCTGGCGAGCATCACCGCGGGTATCCACATAGACGCCATCAGACCGACGGCGACGAAGAAGACGACGGAATAGGCGTGTGACAGATCGTGCAGCAGGTTGCCGGCGAAGTCGGGATTGCGGGCCGCTCGTGGCAACCTCGACGGGTCAATTGGCACGCCACGCCGAGCACACTCCTCCTGCAGCGCCGCAATCTTGTGCGCACCGGAAATGTTTTCGCTGCGATTGAATTGACTTGTCAGGATCACTGACATCAGAGCGGCGCCTATCGACGCCGCTAGCTGCTGACCGACGCTGAGCAGCGTCGAGCCCGTCGCGAGCTGATGCCGGGCAAGGGTCTGGACAGCGGCCGCGGAGAGAGGCAGGCCGGTGCAGCCCGCCCCCATACCAATGATCCCCAGTGCCACAAGCAATGTAGGCAAGTAATGCGGATACACGGCCACCCCGAACGCGAATAGGGCCATGCCCCCGGTGATCACCGAACATCCGACCACCACGATCGTGCCAGGACCCCGTCTATCCACGATCATCCCAGCGAACGGTATCGCCAGCATGGCACCCAATCCCATGACGACCATGTCCATGCCAGCCTGCACAGACGTGTGATTCAGCAACTCCTGAAAGTAGCTCGGAAAAAGCAACCCGACGCCTGCGTAGCCGACGCCATATATAAACATCACTGAAATGGCAAGTCTGAGCACACGATTAGTGAACAAACGCAGGTCGATCAGGGGGTGCTTGGTGCGGTAGAGGGCGTGAACGACGAATCCGATGATCAGCAGCAAGCCGATGACCGCCGGTACCCACACATGGGAATTGGCCATCGTGCCTCGGTCCGGGATGGATGACACCCCATACAAGAACATCGCCAAACCGGGCGACAGTAGCAACATGCCCACAAAGTCAAAGGGTTCGGACGCTTTCGGCCGATCATTCGGGAGCACGATCGCCGCGAGGATCAACGTGGTCAACCCGTTGGGCAGATTGATCCAGAACGTCCACTCCCAGCCAAAGGAGTCTATGAGCCAACCACCCAGGACTGGCCCGCAAATCGGGCCGAGCACCATCGGAATGCCGAGCACCGCCATCAAGCGGCCGAGCCGCCCAGGCCCGGCCTCGCGGGTGAATATGGTGAGGACCAGAGGAATCAGGAAGCCGCCGCCGAGGCCCTGCACCACGCGAAACACGATGAGCAGCATCATGTTTGGGGCCAACGCGCACAGGAAAGACCCCACATTGAACGCCAGCACCGAGCCCATAAAGACTCGTTTGGTACCAAAGCGGTCGGAGGCCCAACCTGCTAGTGGGGTCACGGTGGCCATCGCCAACATATAGGCAGTCATGGTCCACGCCACGAAGGCCTGAGTGGACCCGAATGCCGTGACAAACGTCCGCTGAGCGACGCTGACGACCGTGGCATCCATACTCTGGGTCATCGAGGCCAGCACACACACGCCTGCGATCCGGAGCAGGCGGCCGTCGAGCTTCTCAGGATAGCCGCGTTCTTCGACCTGCGATGCTCCACCGTCGGGTTCGCTCGGCTTTGATACGACCTCCGACCGAGTCAGCGTTTCCGACGGTCCGGGGTGATCTACACGGCTTTCCACTGACATCCGCCCTAGACCACAGCCGCGGAAAGCCCGGATCCAGAAAGATCACGATGGCGGGGTCCGGGCTCCTGTTCGGGCTCGGGGCCGTCTGACCGGGAGCGGGCGAGGGTGGGCCGGGGCCGAACTCGCATTGGCCACCAGAACCAGCGTCCCAATAGCGCCGCAATCGTCGGCGTCATGAATGAGCGGACGATCAGCGTATCGAATAGCAACCCCATAGCAATCGTGGTGCCCACTTGACCAACAATGCGCAGATCACTGATAGCCATTGTTCCCATCGTTGCCGCAAATAGCAGACCGGCCGATGTCACAACTTTGCCAGTGCCGCCCATGGCCCGGATAATGCCGGTATTGAATCCCGCATGTATTTCCTGTTTGAAACGGGCGACCAGGAGCAGGTTGTAGTCAGAGCCCACGGCCAGGAGACAGATCACCGACATCGCGAGAACTAGCCAGTGCAATTCGATATGCAAAATATGCTGCCATAGGAGCACGGACAACCCAAAGGATGCGCCCAGCGAAATGGCAACGGTGCCCACAATAACAAGAGCGGCAATCAACCCTCGCGTGATTAGCAGCATGATGATGAAAATGAGACACAGCGAGGAAATTGCCGCGATCAACAGATCGTACTTATCGGCATTAGAAATGTCATTATAAACGGCCGCAGTACCTGCAATATAGATTTTTGCGTCCTCCAATGGAGTTCCTTTGAGCGCTTCCTCCGCCGCTGTCCGAATCCTGTCGATACTCTGCACACCTTCGGGCGTTTCAGGATCTCCCCTGTGCGAAATGATGAAGCGGGCATCCTTTCCGTCCGACGAAAGGAACACCTTCATACCCCGCTTGAAGTCGGCGTTGTTGAAGACCTCAGGGGGAAGATAGAACGAGTCGTCGTTCCGAGAGGCGTCGAAAGCCTTCCCCATCGCAGTGGCGTTCTCGCTGTTTTCGGCCATTTGATCGTACATGCCGGCCATAGTGCTATGCATGGTCAGCATCATCGTCCGCATGCTTTCCATAGATTCGATCATGGGTGGGAGCGTTGCGACCATTTCTGGCATAAGCCGATCCATAGTTCGCAGCTCGCCCAACAGCTGATTCATCTTCTCACTGATCTGATCCACCCCGTCAAGCCCATCGAATATCGAGCGCAACGACCAACAGATTGGGATGTCATAGCAATGTTTTTCCCAGTAGAAATAACTACGAATCGGCCGCCAAGTATCTTCGAAATCTGCAATATGATCGCGCAACTCGTCGGTGATTTCTTTCATCTCGGCGGTATCGCCTACCATCCGGTGAGTATTGGCAGCCATCTGCGACATCAGCTCATACGTGCGCTTCATGAGCGCGATTGACTTAGACAACTCGTCGGCCTGTGTTAGCATATCGTTCACACGGTCGCGCTGGTATTTCATGGTCTGTAGCTGACTGGCATTTTGCATGCTCATCTGAAAAGGTATCGACGAATGCTCAATCGGCTTTCCATTAGGCCGAGTTATCGCTTGAACGCGAGAGATACCCGGTACATGAAAGATCCCCTTGGCTAATTTATCCAGGACGAGAAAATCTGCTGAATTACGCAAGTCATGGTCCGTCTCGATCATCAAAATGTCAGGTTTCATACGAGCAGTGGAAAAATGCCGTTCCGCCGCCGCAAATCCGACATTTGCCGGAATAAACTGCGGCATATATTTCCGGTCGTCATAGTTTGTTCTATAGCCTGGCAGTGCCAATAGGCCGACGAGGGTAATGGCGCATGACGCGGCGAGGATGGGCCCTGGCCATCGAACAACCGCCGTACCGACCCGCCGCCATCCCCGTGTCTTGATCTTCCGCTTGCGATCTAACAGACCGAAGCGACTGCCGACGGTGAGAACTGCCGGACCCAGCGTCAGGACCACGGCGACCACAACGACCATGCCCGCCGCGCTAGGGGCGCCCATGCTATGGAAGTACGGCAGCCGCGTGAAGCCGAGGCAACCCATTGCCCCAGCGATAGTCAAACCAGAGCCCAAGATAACGTGAGCGACCCCATGGTAGGTGGTGTAATAGGCCGTTTCGCGATCTTCTCCGGCCTGACGGGCCTCTTGGTAGCGGCCCATGAGGAATATCCCATAGTCCGTTCCGGCCGCGATCACCATTGTGGTCAACAGATTCACCGAGAAAGTCGAAAGCTCAATAATATTGTGATTCCCGAGAAAGGCGACAACACCGCGGGCAGCGGTCAATTCGATGCCAACCGTGAGCAGCAGAATTATCACGGTGACCAGTGACCGGTAGACCAGCAGAAGCATCACAAAAACCACCAGGATGCTGAGTGCTGTAACCTTGGCCATCGATTTATCGCCCGTCTCATTCAGATCGGCGACGATCGCTGATGGGCCTGTGAGGTAGGCTCTGACCCCGGGTGGTGGGGATATGCGGTCCACGATGTGCCGCACTGATTTTATGGATTCGTTCGCCAGGGGTGAACCGGGAGCTCCGGCAAGGTTTATTTGAACATACGTGGCCTTACCGTCGGGACTTTGAGCTCCCTCGGCAGTGAGCGGATCTCCCCAGAAGTCTTGGACATGCTGGACATGCGTCGTGTCGGCTTTTAGGTCGCGTATCAGATGGTCATAGTACTTGTGCGCATCATCGCCAAGTGGTTGGTCACCCTCCAACACGATCATCGCCGAATTGTCCGTGTCGGATTCGTTGAATGCGTGACCGATCTTTTTCGCCGCTACCATTGACGGTGCATCGGCGGGAATAGGTGACACTGAATTCTTCTGCCCGACCTGCTCTAGCGACGGAACAAATAAAGTGAGAACTACAACAAATCCGAGCCAAACTAGGATAATGGGTACCGAAAGTTTGCGAATCGTCCGCGGGATGAACGATTTGGTGTTGTGGCTGACCGTCGAATTGTTGTTCATGATGATTTCACTACGCAGAATGTATAAGCGTTGACTTCATTGGAAATTCTTTCCACTTTGACAACGCCGTCGATGGTTATGCGGCAGCCGATCTGGTCACTATTACCCTGGGCCACGATGCTTCCCGGGAGTGACGGCAGGTCCGATGTGATCTTCAGCGTCCACGGCAACTGGACTCCATTAACTTGCGTCGGATCTGCATTGACGTCGAGATAGTTGATGTCTGCGACCGTTCCTGGTTGGCCAAAGATCTCGTAGACCAGGCGCTTGGGGTTGAACGGCTTGGTCTCGTCACTCTTACCGTCCCTGTATGCAGCACGCTTTTCTGACCCGAAGAAACCGTGAATTCGTGACACCGTGAATCCCGCTACAGCAACCACAATGAGAACCACCAGCGGAATCCACAGCCGCACCAGCAGCTTGAAGACCAGCGTCATCACGGCGTCACCTCCACACCGAGGTGGCCCGCGACGTCGCCGTGCCGAGGTTTGCGGGTTCGAGCGGTGCAACGTACCCGTCCCGCCGCGAGCGAGCCGCTGTGACCAGCGGCTGCGCGATGTTCGAGTTGTAGCTGAGGCAGCATCTCTTACCCGCCGCTACCAGTGGGACGGCTCACCTCAACGGTGATCTGGCGGATCTGATCCATGGGAATTCTCCAGTGTTTCCGCAGGACAAACCAGGACAAAGGTGGATTCACCGGAGATGTCTACCAGCGCGTATGCGCACCGTGGCACAGCCACAATGCCCACAATCCGGCGGATAGGTGGGTCAACCTGCACATAGTGCCGGCACATAAATCGGTGTATTCGATTTATTGACCGCGAGCGTGTCCATCCGAACGGAGAACAGCACAGGTTTGACATGACAGCAGCGCATCCAAATGTAGGCGAGGACTATCGATTGACGATTCGGAGACTGCTGGATGAACCGCTGATGTCTGGCGCTCGTGTGGTGGCCGGTGCCGACAAACTCGACCGTGAGTTGACCTGGATGCTGCCGCTGACCGAAGTGCCCCCTCGGCCGGATCCACTCGACGCCGTCGCGTTGTACGCACGCCCCGAAGCCTTGCTAGCCAACAGCACCATGCTGACCGCTATAGCCAGCCGAGGCGCCACCCTGCTGGTGGTGGACGGTTCAATCCCAGCAGACTTTCCACGCGCCGGGCTGCCGGCTGGACTGGTGATCATTGAGTTGGACTTGCCCGTGGGTTTTGCGGCGCTCAATCGCTTACTCGCGGAACGCACCCTGAGCCAGGAATTGCAGGCCATGCGCTACTCGACCCACGTACACGATTCGCTGGCCGGACTCTTCCACCGCGGCGCGGGCCTGCAGCTCCTCGTCCGGGAGGTGTCCAACCTCGCTCGAAACCCCGCAATGGCGCTCAACGCCCGCGGACAGGTGGTCGCGCACAACGGACTTGGCGCCGACGCGGTCAAGGTGTTGTCCGACTCGGTGCGCCGCATCCTGGCAACCGGTGTGCCCGCCGCCCAGCGTGCGAGCGGGCATGAAACTCGCGTGGACCCAGTGGCCGGGCCGCACAGCGGGGTGTGGACGTGCATTGCCAGCGCCATCCAGCACGGCAAGACATTCCACGGCTGGGTGGTGGTCCTCGTGCCGTTCGCCACCTTGAGCGCTCAAGATCTCTTCCGTCACCGCATCGTGACCGAGCAGGCGACCGCGATCATCGGCTCGGAGATGCTGCGCCAGCACAGCGTCGATGAGGCGGAAGAGCGCGCCCGCGGCGACTTCATCCAGGCTCTGGTGCACGGCAGCTTCTGCAACGAGCAAGAGCTGCGAGCACGTGCCGACCACCACGAGATCGACATCGACTCGCCGTTCGCGGTTTTCGTCGCCCATGGCGTGCTCCCGCACCCGGTGGACAATCCGGTGGCCGGCATGATCCGGTTGGCCCGATACGCCGCCGGCATCTCCCCGGAGTGCTCAGCACGAACCGACGCGACCGTCATCGGCGACGTCTTGGTGGTGATCCGTGCGCTGCGCAATGGCGACGACGCGGCAATGGGGCGCCAAATGGCCGATTTCGCACAGGAAATGTGCACCGAACTCGAGCGGCGGTGCCGCACCGCGGTGGCCGTCGCCTACGGACGGCCCGCCCCCAACGCCGCCAAGGTCTCAGACAGCTACCGCGAGGCCCGCATCGCGTTGGGCATCGCCCGTCGGCTTCGCCGCACCTCCGCCATCTCCTACGAGGAACTGCGCAGCCTCACCGTACTGACCGAGATCGCCGACACCGAGACCAGCCGGCAACTGGTTCAGGAGGTTATCGAGCCGCTGCGGTCGGGCCCCAACCTGCTGGAGACACTGACCAATTATCTGGCCCACGGCGGCAACGTCAACGCCACAGCACGTGGACTCAACGTCCATCGCAACACCACGCTGGCCAAACTCGACCGAATCTCCCGCACGATTGGTCTGGACGTACGTGAACCGGAGAACCAATTCACTCTCGGACTTGCCATCAGGCTCAGCCTGCTGGCTGAGGTGGAAGCGGCCGCCGATCGAGAAGCCGCGTTCCGCTAATCGGACAGCAAATACGCTGCCGCTGAACATTTTTGGCACCTGCCACAGCGCAACGACTCGCAATGCGATGCGGTGATGTGCACCGTGACCTGTATCGCTACCCAAGTCTGGTTATCGTGACCATTCCGCGATACCGGTAGCAGCCGTCAACATCTTCAC
Source organism: Mycobacterium simulans (assembly GCF_900232995.1). Lineage (GTDB taxonomy): Bacteria > Actinomycetota > Actinomycetes > Mycobacteriales > Mycobacteriaceae > Mycobacterium > Mycobacterium simulans. The sequence goes on along the minus strand of NZ_OCVX01000004.1, from coordinate 33,282 downwards.
CAGAGACAATGCCGGCCCGCCGAAACCGAGCGTGATTTCGGAAGTTTGCAAAGGCAGTTCGGTCTCGTCACTGCGAGGTGGGAAGTGTTGAGCATGACCACATTACGTCGAGCATCGGGTGCACCCGCCGAAGTCACTCGCGCATACGATCTGGGCGCGATGCGCAGATTCAAGAAGCGCGAATTCCCGTTCAGCGATGGGACACCCCACGAGGTCGTCGAGACTGGGCCAAGTATCGCAGCCCGATTGGCGACACTGACGTCGCGAATGACGATCAGGCCAATCCTGGCGGTGGGTAGCTATGCCCCCAACCTGCCATGGCCCTGGGGCCTGGTCGACGCGGCATGCCGCATCCTGCCGCAGACGCCGGGGACCATCCGGAGCACCGTCGACTTGCCTCACGCCACCGCGGAGTTGGTCCGCGCGCCCGGAGTGCTACCGGTCGACGGCAATCGTCGCATCGTGCTTTACGTGCATGGCGGGGCGTTTCTGATGTGCGGCGCGAACTCGCACAGCAAAACCGTCACCGCCCTATCAACATTCGCCGATTCACCCATCCTGGTCGTCAACTATCGACTGCTCCCCAAGCACTCGATCGGGATGGCACTCGATGACTGCCACGATGCCTACCGATGGTTGCGGGCAGGCGGATATGAGCCGGATCAGATTGTGCTGGCGGGCGATTCCGCGGGCGGCTACCTCGCTCTGGCGCTCGCTCAACGACTGCAGAAGCAGGGCGAGAAGCCGGCGGCACTAGTAGCGATCTCCCCGCTTCTGCAGCTAGCCCCGAGGCACGAGCAGTCCCAGTCCAGCATCAGGACCGACGCAATGTTTACTGCCAAAGCATTCGATGCGCTCGCTCAGGTGGCCGCGCGGGCCGCGGCCAATCGCACCACCAAGGCCGAGTCCGAAGAGCTGTATGAGCCGTTGGACCATATCGAACCCGGTCTGCCACAAACGCTAATTCACGTCTCCGGTTCCGAAGTCCTGCTGCACGACGCGCAGCTGGCCGCCGGCAAGCTGGCCGCGGCCGGTGTGCCCGTGGAGATCCGGGTCTGGCCCGGTCAGATCCACGCATTTCAGGTCGCCGCGCCGATGGTGCCCGAAGCGACCCGCTCGTTGCGGCAAATCGGAGAATACATTCGCGAGGCGACTGACTAAACGCCCTCGTGCCCAACAGATCCGGATTTTCACGGCGAAGTATCAAGGACTACCAGAAATGAAGCCGATCACCGCGGTGGTAACACCGGAATTAGCGACGATCGACACGCGCTTTGCGTTCATACCACGTCTTCACTCGTGGGATGACCGCTCTCTGTTGTGTCGGCCTGCGTTCGTCGACGGACATATTCGAGCTGCACAGAACCTCACCAAGGCCCGTATCTCGGCCGCGGACCCCGTGTCGTACCGCGACTAGCCTGCGAGATAGCTGGCAACAGTGACAGCCGTCCCGCCCGACAGGTCCCAAAATGTTAGGATCACCAGCATGTTTCGCCCGAGTCCTAGACTACGCGCAGGCGCTGTCTTCGCGGCCTTGCTCGTGACCATGGGTGTCTCCGCTGCGACCTTCCCCAGGATCGCCGCCGCGGATTCCACGGAGGACTTTCCGATACCGCGCAGGATGATCGCCACCACCTGCGACGCCGAACAGATCCTGGCGGCCACCAGGGACACCAGCCCGGTCTACTACCAGCGCTACATGATCGACTACAACAACCACCCCAACGTCCAGCAGGCGACCCAAGACAAGGCGCACTGGTTCTTCTCGCTCAGCCCGGCCGACCGTAGGGACTACTCCGAACACTTCTACAACGGCGATCCGCTGTGGTTCGCCTGGCCCAACCACATGAAGATCTTCTTCAACAACAAGGGCGTCGTCGCCAAGTCCACCGACGTCTGCAACAACTACCCGGCCGGCGACATGTCGGTGTGGAACTGGGCTTAGTCCCCATCTGGGCTTAGCTCGTTCGCGCACTTTAGATATCGCTACTGCGCGCGACGCCGTTGCGAACCGGCGCTCAGCCGCGCTGCCGTCGCCGCGGCCAGGAAGCAACCCAACGCCGTCCATCCCCCGGAACCACTCAGCCCGTTCTTGGCCAATAGAACCAGCGCGACTCCCGACACGCATACCAGCGCACCACTGGCAACCGACCGGGCGCCGGTCGCCCGGAGCGTAGCGTCCCACTCGTCCCACTCGTCCCACCATGGCAGCGCTCGATGCTCAAGCGGCGTCAGCAACCGGAACGCGACGGCCATCACCGCGGCGAACACAACGGCCCGCAGCGCAAGAAGCCCCCAGAACCCCGATGCGTGCACCTCGTATGCGTCGAGGCCAACTGCGTGCAACAGGAAGGCCGCAACTGCGATGGCCGGGATGTGCCAGAGGTATAGCGTCATCGCTCCCCCGTTACCCACCGCCACCATGCGCCAGACCCGGGGCCGTGCCGCCCACCGGCGGATCGCTCCCGCGGCCGCCACGAACACCAACGACATCCACGTGCAGTGCAGCGCGAGCAACAGCGTCGGTGGCGACACGTTGGACATCCGTTCGGCGCCGGTCACTACCAGTGAGACCTCGTATCTCCCGGCGACGGCGAGCGCCACTTGCACGGCAATCGCGGCTCCGGCTGCAACGAGCGCTGCGCTTGGGCCGAGGAGCCGGCGCGCGTAGGCGACGCCGATCACCACCGGGATTAGCCAGACGATCAAGAAGTTCGCCGCACCCGATACGGGAGTTCCGATGACCAACCGAATCCGGTCGATGGCACCCGCTGCCACGAGGAGCGAAGCGACCAGAACCGCGACCGCGCACCCCGCCCGCAGACGTGTCAACGCCGGAACGAAGGCAAGCACCACAAGGTAGACGCCCAGAAACCACAACAGCGCGACGCACTCTCGACCCAGCTCCGCCGCTGACTCCGCCCCTAGTAACGCGCGCACCCCGAGCAGCGCCACCACCCATGCCGCCAGATACCAGAACACGGGCCGGCACAGTCGCTGCGCCCGAAGGAATAGCCACGTACCCCAAGGCATTCCATCGCGCCAGCCGTAGGCACCCGCGGCACCGCCGGCAAGGAAGAACAGCGGCATGACCTGAACCAGCCACGTGACCGGAGCGAGCGCGGGTATTTCACCGAGCAGGTTGCCGATTTGCAAACCGCCGGAGTCGACGGTGGCAAGCAGCAACGCGCAGTGTCCAAACATCACGACGATCAGTGCGCACAGGCGCGCCACGTCGACGGCGCGGTCGCGGTCGGCTGGGGTGTTGTTAGCGATCTCGGATGGATTGCGGACGCGTGTGGTGAACGGCATGCGTTTCAGCTTGCGGGCCTGCAGGCTGCGGCGAATGAGTAGGACTACCTGTCTTTACCGTTCGGCGTCGCTCAGGCCTCACGGTTGGTCGGCGCACGAAAAGTTCTGGCGCCGTGGATAACAGTGCGGATCGAACGCTCTAGGGAGTTGTCGGCGATGAAGAGCAACTCGTCGCCGGCTTCGAGCACGTCGTCGGGCTGAGGAACTATGACGTTGTCACCTCGAAGCACCGTGACCAGAGCGCTGTTCGGCGGTAGATCCATCTCGCCGACTTGCTGTCCCACTAGTGGATTGTCTTCGGGCAGAGTCAGTTTCGTCAGTGCAGCACTGCCCTCGCGGAGTGCCATCAATCGCACCAAGTGGCCTACGTCAATGGCGCCCTCGATGCCGGCAACCATGGCGCCTGGCGTCGAGACTGCCACGTCGATACCCCACGCCTGGGTGAACAGCCACTCGTTGCGCAGGTCGTTGATTCTCGCCACCACTCTGGGCACCCCGAACTCGGTCTTGGCAAGCAAACCCACGACGAGATTGGCCTTGTCATCCCCGGTTGCGGCGATCACGACGTCGCACGTCTCGATGCCCGCCTCATGCATCGATGTCAGTTCGCAAGCGTCGGCATTCAGCCAGTCCGCATCGGCAACCGTGTGTGGTTCGAAGTTGGCCCGTTGCCGTTCGATCAACAAGATCTTGTGGCCGCTATCGAGCAACTCGCGCGCGACTGACCTGCCGACGTTACCCGCGCCGGCAATCGCGATTCGCATCTTTCTCGTCGCCACACATTCATCTTGTCCTATGCACTTTCGCAGAGCGCACGGCGTGCGTACACAGAGCGCCGTGCGGGCCTGGTACTGATTAACTGGCAGCACGCCGAAGTGGGCGCATCCGAACGGGAACGTAATGAGCTTGCAGCAGCTGTATCTGGCTTTGTTGATCGGTGGCCTAGTGCTGCTGGCCAGCATCGTCGGTACTCGGCTGGCTACTCGGATCGGGTTTCCCAGCCTGCTGCTGTTCTTACTGGTCGGCGTCGTGGTCGGCGAAGACGGCCTCGGCCTGCAGTTCGACGACGTGCACCTGGCCAGGAACCTGGGGACAGCGGCGCTGGCTGTGATCCTCGTCGAAGGCGGTCTAACCACCCGCTTCGCCGACATCCGAAAGTTACTCGCGCCCGCGGCCGCGCTGGCCACCATCGGCGTGATGATCAGCACGGTGGTAACTGCTGTCGGTGCATACCTGTTGCTTCGCGTTGACTGGCAGATCGCGTTGTTGTTGGGAGCCATCGTTTCCTCCACCGACGCGGCAGCCGTGTTCTCGGTGCTACGCGTGCTTCCGTTGCCCCGGCGTGTTGCCGGACTGCTCGAGGCAGAGTCCGGCTTCAACGACGCCCCCGCGGTGATCCTGGTACTGATGTTCAGCACGGTGCCGTTCTTGTTCGAGCCCGAGGGCGCTATCACCGATATGGTGTCCGAACTACTTGGCGGCTCCGCAATCGGATTGGCCATCGGATACCTCGGTGCCGTCGGGCTGCGACGGATCGCGCTGCCCGCTTCCGGCCTGTACCCGATCGCGACCTTCGGGTTGGGAGTTGTCGCGTTCGCCGCAGCCGGCGAGTCCCACGCCAGCGGGTTTATCGCCGCTTACCTGGCCGCGGTGGTGCTGGCCAACTCGGGATTGCCACACAGATCGGCAACGCGGTCGTTTGCCGAAGGACTTGGCTGGCTGGCCCAAATCGGATTGTTCGTTCTGCTCGGACTGCTGGTTGACCCGAGTGATCTGGGTGCCGACGTGGTCGCCGCCGTCGTCGTCGGACTCCTCTTGCTGCTGGTCGCCCGGCCGCTGTCGGTCGTGGTCTCGCTTCTCGGGTTTCGTGTTCCGTGGCGCCAGCAGGTTTTTCTTTCGTGGGCGGGGCTACGGGGTGCGGTCCCCATTGTGTTGGCGACGTTTCCGATCGTTGCCGGAGTACCCAACAGTTATCGCCTGCTCAACATCGTGTTCATGCTGGTAGTCGTATTCACTCTGGTGCAGGGCCCTAGCCTGCGCCCAATCGCTCGCAGGCTGGGCCTGATTTCTGGTGAATCCACCCGCGAGATTCAGGTGGAAGCCGCGCCCTTGGACATGCTCGACGCGGAGTTGTTGACCATGACGGTGCAGCCGACCTCCCGGCTGCACAACGTCACCATCCTGGAACTCCGTCTCCCCGACCCGGCCGTGATCACGCTCATCATCCGAGACGGCCACACCTTCGTCCCAACACCCGACACTCGCATCGAGATCGGCGACGAACTCCTCATCGTTACCACCAGCAAGACCCGGGCGGCGGCCGAGTCCCGGCTTCGGGCAGTGAGTCGGCGCGGCAAACTCGCGTATTGGTTCGACGAGTACGGCGAACTGCTCTAACAGACACGGATAATGACAGGCCGCGCGGCGCGGAGCCCGGAGGCCCATCTCAGCCTGATCTGGTTCGCCGTGTGGTCCACGCAGCGAACATGACGGTGTGGCTAAACCCGTGGCGATCTAACCTGGTTCGGTGGCAAACGAGCGAATACCCGGTGGGGTGGTGCACAAGCTGCCTGCAGACCTGCGCGAGGCCCTGATCGCGAACTCCACGGCACTCGCTGCTTGGAATGACATAACGCCCCTAGCGCGCAACGAGTTCATCTGCTGGGTCGACGATGCAAAGCAGGAGGCGACCCGATTGCGCCGCATTCGCCGGACCCAGGAGGAACTGGAAGAAGGCAAGCGTCGTCCCTGCTGCTGGCCGGGGTGCAAGCATCGCGAGCGCACCGGCAATTGACAACGAACAGATAACAAACGTTGCCACATGCGTCGCACGCGACACTAAAGTGCTGTTCGTGCGCGTAAACGTGTTAACCAAGGGCCGGGCCCGGTGGTTGGCACTCGTGGCCTCGATCCTCGTCTCTGCCGCAATGCTGTACGCCCAGCGCACAGAGCCACCGCGCCACGTTGAGATCGCCGCAGCAACCCCGACGCGCCCCGCAGCCGTGCCGGCCGGCGCCCCGCATACCGCCAGTCCCGCGGAGACGGAATTGTTGGCGGGCAGTGCGCCTCTCGCTGCCCAGGGTTTTCAGTTCGCGTTACCTACTGGCCGCGCGCCCGAAGAGGGCTTGCAGGTCAAGACCATTTGGGCGGCCCGTGCCATTAGCCTGCTGTTTCCCCAGATCACGCAGATCTTCGGGTTCCGGCAGGATCCTTTGCCGTGGCATCCCAACGGGTTGGCGATCGATGTCATGATCCCTAACCATGACAGCCCCGAGGGTATCGAGCTCGGCAACCAAATAGCCGGATATGCCTTGGCGAATGCCAAACGATGGGGAGTGCTGCATGTGATCTGGCGGCAGAAGATTTACCCAGGCATCGGCTCGGGGAGTTGGACGGCGGACTACGGCAACGAAACCGCCAACCACTACGACCACGTTCATATCGCGACCGACGGCGGCGGATACCCGAGCGGGCACGAAACCTACTTCATCGGATCCATGAGCCCGGCGCCGCCGGGGTGACCAATTGCCGAAATCGGCACGTCCTACTCATTCCGAGTAGCTCGACGCCAGGCCTCATGAGCTTCTCGCAATGAATCCTCAAGCGGCCGAGTGGTTTCCAATCGGTGCGCGGTGTCCCAACCGGTGTGTTGAGCAGCCAGCGCAGTGGCGATCTCCGGCGTCGCATCGGAATTGCCCGGCTGTCTCGTTTTGATCCGGTCGGCGGCCGTGTCACCCGCCACGGTGCACATGAGCTCGACGAGTGCCGAATGTGTTTCCGTCGCAAGGCGACGCGCCAGTGTGCGAATGTGCGGATCACGCCAGGTGCCGTCGAGAATTACCGATTGCCCATTTGGCAAACACACACGCGCTCGCCTCAGTGCCTCCTCGTAGACGGCGGTGACGTTTTCCCGGCTGTAAAGCCCTGCGTCCAAGACACCGGGATCTCCTGCGATGTCTCCCCGCTCCCGTAGTTCCCGACGCACCCCGTCTGTTGAGATAACTTGGGCCCCAACTTGTTCAGCAAGTGCGCGCGCCAAGGTTGATTTCCCGGTACCGGGACTGCCACCGACTAGCGCCAACCGGACGGCACCGCTTTCCAGGTGCTGGGTTGCGATGGCAATGTGCCGAGACGCGTCCACAGCAGCCTCCGATTTGCCCTGTGACAGCCGGACGCAGTCAACCTTCGCTCGTACTAGTGCGCGATAGGCGATATAGAAGTCCCGCAGCGACATTGGCGACGAATCGCCGGAATGCGCGATGTAGCGATCGAGGAAGTAATCACCGAGGTCTTGGCGGCCTAAGAACTCGAGGTCCATCGCGAGGAACGCGGCGTCGTCGATGCGGTCGATGTAGCGAAGTTCGTCGTCGAACTCCAGGCAATCGAGCATGGCCAGCTCACCATCGACCCAGAAAATGTCGTCGGCGAGCAGATCGCCGTGGCCGTCGACGATGCATCCGTCCGCGATCCGCCGGGTGAACAATGCCGCACGTCCGGAAATGAAGTCAGTGGCGAGATGCTCAATCCGCGCGATCGACTCTTCGGAAAAGCCGTCTCCCGCATAGCGATAAAGTTCATGCAGGTTTTCGCTCCAGCGTTGGTTAACCGCCTCAGGCGTGCCTTTGGCATCGATCAGCTGACCGCGTTCGGCATGCTCGTGGAAGCGGGCCAGGACCGCGGCGATGGTGTCCAGCACACCCCGAACCGACTCGTCGGCGCCGCCGGCCTCGCTGCGTGTGACCAAGGCCGCCAACCGGTCGCTATCGCGATACCGCCGCATCACGACAAGTGGTTCGGGGAAACCTCCCGCGGGGTCGTCGAGATGAGCAACGCCAAGGTAACTACCCGGAGACAGACGGCTGTTCAATTCGACTTCGCGTAGGCACGCGGCCTCGCGCTGCTCCGCTGAACGGAAATCAAGAAAGTCGGTCAATACCGGCTTCTTGGCCTTGTACGCTCGCTCGCCGGCTAACACCACCACACCGGTGTGGGTTTCGTGAACATCGACATACGGCGCCGCAGCCGCCGCCGATGACCCGGCAGTCCCGGTGGTTGGGATCGCGTCATCCATAGCGATACTTCAATTCGGTCGTAAGCTCGGAAGTCGGCGAGCCGTCAATTCCCACCATAACCGGAGCCTGCTCGGGATGAGCGGGATGAGGCCCCGTCGACATTCCTCCTGGCCCATGACTGCTGTCGGCGCCCAGCAATCGCTCGTCCCAGATGATCGGGCCACGAGCCTGTGCTTGATACGGGGATTTCGTTATCGTGCTGGGTATTTCGTGAAATCCTAGGTTGGGCGTGCCACGATCACCGGCGTACGGACCGAGTGCACTACGGTATTGCTGACCGAACCCAGCAGCATGCCGGTCAAGCCGCCTCGACCGTGACTGCCCACGACGACAAGCTGAGCGGACTCCGACTCTTCCGTCAGGGCTCGGCCGGGGTGATCAAGAACGACAACTCGCTGCACCTTGACGTCGGGATAGCGCTCTTGCCAGCCCGCCAGAAATTCGGCAAGACTTCGCTCCGCTTCCGACTTCCAGTCCAGCCACGGGAGCTGGTACACCGCAATGTCACTCCACGCGTGCAGAACCGTGAGCTCGACACCGCGACGCGTCGCTTCGTCGAATGCGACAGCAAGGGCAAGCTCAGACGCCGGCGAACAATCGATGCCTACCAATACCGGAGCACGATTGGAACGCGGCATCCACGAAGCTTCGTCGCGAATAACCGCGACCGGGCACCTCGCGCTGTGCACCACACCCGAACTAACGGACCCCAACAGCACTCGCCCGACCGCGCCACGCCCATTGCAGCCGACCACGATCATCTCGGCCTCGTCGGACATATCGACGAGCGTCGACACGGGGGGTGAACACTTCAGTTCGCTTGCTATTGCGATCGTTCGGTCTCGCAGCACAGCGTCTTCGGCGATCTTGACGGATTGCTCAAGTACCCGCCGGCCGTCGTCTTCCTGCCAAAGCGCAATACCATTCGGCATCGGTACTTGTGGATAGGTCGGCACGAATGCTCTGAACATGTGGACCAAGGTCAGCCGGACATTGCGCAGCGCCGCTTCATGCGCTGCCCAAAAGACGGCGGCGTCCGATGCGGCCGATCCATCGACTCCGACGACGATGCCATAACGCTTCACGGTTGTGGACATAATGTTCTCCTTCAGTGCGTCACCGAAACGGTAGTGCCCGAACAGCCGTGCGTCATGGGCCATTAGTCCTCAACCACAGCAGCTCCAGGGCAAGACCGTGGGCCGGACGGATCACAAAGCGGCTAACTAACTTTGGTCCCTAATACGCAGGACCTTCGGCCGACGCTTCATCTAGCCTGCGGCAATAGCATCGTCCGTATGAAATACCCTAACGATGAAGGTGTGACCGTCCTGCCAGTGCATGAATGCTGGGACCTGCTGGCAGGTAGGACGCTGGGACGGCTGGTGACGAGCGTTGACGGACGCCCCGAGATCTTCCCGGTAAATTACGCCGTTCAGGGCCGAACGATTTTGTTCCGCACCGCACAGGGCACCAAGTTGGTCAGCGCCGCGATCAACAATCACGTGGTGTTCGAGGTCGACGATCACAATGTCGCCGAGGGCTGGAGCGTGATCGTGAAGGGCACCGCACGCCCGGTTCGTACCGATGAGGAGATCGAGCACGCCGAGCGCGCCCAGGTATTGTCGTGGACCGGCTCCGAGAAGTCGCACTATGTGCGAGTGATCCCCGAAACGGTCACGGGCCGGCGGTTCCAATTCGGCCCAATGCCTTCACGCCATGCCAAAGTCCCATGCCCAAAGGCCTTTTGTCACAGGGTATTGCGCGACTACACCAACGACATGATCCTGCCGGCCATCGAGAACCGCTGAGGTTCAAGCGAATTGGCGAGTTCGCGTCAATTTGGTCGGGATCGACGCTGACAAGATCAACTGCGGCGCGATGGAGCCACAGATCCAACTCCCGTCCCCCGGGCTCACCGAAGCGCGTTTCGACCACGATGGCCGTCTCCAGGTAGGACGCTGTCGACATCAGCCGAACATGATCTGCTTCCACGGCTGTCTCGAACCGTCCGGCCTCGGGCGCCTCGTTGAGCATCGCCGCCCGCGCGGATGTGTCGATCATCATCAGGCGGGCAACCCTTTGGTCGTCGTAGCCGAGGATCTCATCCGCGGTTCGAGTATCGAGCACTGGCAAGGCCGCGCGTCGGCGGCGGATCGCCGCCAGCTCTTCGCCCAGCGGAATGGACCTAGTGCGCCCGGTCTGGCGGGCCAGTCGTTCGCGCAACGCGACCACGACTGCTTCTGTCAAAGTCTCGCCAGTGCGAGCTGCCAATTCCCTGGCCAACCGGTCGGCCTCGGGATCCTTGATGCTCAACGCCACAATAAAGATGATCTATTGATCGCTAGTTTCTAGACGCGAGAAGGCATCAGTCGCACAAGCGCTACGGCGACGGCACCTTCGGCTGGGCGATGACTTTCACGTCACGCCCGGCGCCGGCCGCCATGGTGGCAGCCTCACCACGAGCCAGTGCCACCGTCGCGACGATCACCAGCACCGCTGCCGCTATCAGCAAAATCCACTCTGGACCATTGGCTTCCAGCGTCTCCTTGAGGACAGTGATCCCCAGCACGGTGGCCACCACCGGCTTCGCGACGGTGATCGCCGGCAGGGACGCGGTCAGCGCGCCGGCGCGAAATGCTGACTGCTGAAAGATCATCCCGGCCAGCCCGGCGAGCACCCAGGCATACAGCTCGGGCGCATGCAGCAAGTGGCCTGCGCCGGTGTGGAGCACCTCGACGAGCCCCTTGGTCAGCACCGCGAACAGCGCCAACGACGAACCCGACACCACCGCCAGCAACACCGCCGCGGACGCACGATCCGACCAGATCCGGGCCCCCAGCACACACAACGCCAACGCCGGACCCATGACGAGGGTCACCACGATCCAGGCTGTCGGCGAGCCACGGGAGTGGCCGGCCGTCGGGTCCCCGGACGTGATGACCGTTGCCAACGCTCCGACCAGCAATACCGCCCACATCCACTCCCGACCGGTTATCCGATGATGGGCCAACCGCGCATAGATGGGTAAGGCGAACAGCAGCACCGTCACCTGCAATGCCGTGACTAACATGACCGAGCCCCTGTCGAGGGCCGCAGCAAGTAGGCAGTAACTAGCGACGTCGCCCAAACCGCCCAGCCACCACCGGGTGTTGCGCACCAACATGCCGAACAGCGTCAAGTGGCCGACCGGTTCGTCGGTGATCTCCTGCGCGGACCGCTGACGGATCACGTTCCCGATCGCGGCCGCCAGCGCGGCGCACAGAGCGAGAATCGCCGCGATATCGGTATTCGACATGGGTGGCCTCCTCGCCGACGTCCGACCCGGAAGCCGTTACGCACGCGCAGTTCACCGGCGCTTCTTCCGCGGTTGGTCTTGTGTGCACAGAATGCTCAGCCGCCCGCGCGGTGAAACCTCCTCAATTCCTACCCGAACAATCTAGGCATGCGCTGTGGGTAGGCTGTCGAGGCTCAAAGCGGAAACTTGGTGCCCGTGAGCTGTTCGGAAAGCTCCCAAAGTGCGTCGGCGCTGGTTGCGCGCATCGCGAGCAAGCTACGCCAGATCGGCTGAGTGCGGCCATACAGGCCGAATCGCGGACCGACAAACGTATTGCCCGGTAGATCCTGCGATACCGCATACAACGTCTGCCGGGCGCCGAAGTGGGCGTCCGTTGACACCACACGGTCGGCGGCCAGTACTACCGCGTCGGTCAACTTGCGGCCCGAGCGGCCTTGCAGGTTCGTGTGCGACCAGCCGGGGTGGGCCGCCAGCGCGCGCACCGAAGAGCCGACGGCATCGAGGCGCAGCTGCAGTCCGCTGGTAAACAGCAGGTTGGCGAGCTTTGACTGGCCGTAGGCCAGCCACCTCGAATAGGGCCGGGACTGCCAGTTCAGGTCTTTGACGCTGATGTAGCCGATCATGTGCAGCAGCGAGGACACCGTCACCACCCGGTCGGTGAGCTTGGGCAGCAGCAGGTTGGTCAACGCGAAATGACCCAGATGATTGGTGCCGATGTGACGCTCGAATCCGTCGGCGGTCAGCGCGAAGTCGGTGGCCATGATGCCTGCGTTGTTGACCAGGACGTCGACCTTATCGATGCCGTCGGCAAAGCGCCGCACTGAGGACAGGTCCTGCAGGTCGAGTTGGCGCACCTCGAGTTGGCCGGTCTTGGGGCCGGTCATGAGCGCGGCCGCGGCGCCACCCTTCTCCGTGTTGCGCACCGCCAGGATTACGTGGGCACCGACGCGGGCCAACTCCCGGGCGGTCACCTCGCCCAGTCCACTGTTGGCCCCGGTGACAACGGCGGTGCGTCCCTCGAACGAGGGCAAGTCTGCGGCGGTCCAACCGGCCATGGCAGCCACAGTAGCTTCGAATTCGCGATGGGCTCCTGACGCAGAGTTCCGGGCGTGATCTCGCCCACGCGCACGTCGCGGGTATCGTCCCGGGGATGACCAGCGGAATCCCTCGTGGGCGCCTTGACTTCCGCATGTATTTAGGCGTCGTCGTCAATCCGCTCGCACGCCGGAACCGGGCTGTAGCGGGTGATCGCAGCGCCGAACTACGTCAGATCGTCGGCCCGTGGGGCGAGGTGCATGAAACCGCCTCCGTCGAGGACCTCCGCGGGGTCGTGCAGCAGCTCAATCCGCGGGTCAGCCACCTCGTCGGCGACGGCGGCGACGGCGCGCTGCACTGGTTGGTCAATGAAACCTGGCAGTGCATCGCCGATCCGGAGCGCTGGCCGACATTCGTGCCCACCAATGGCGGAAGTGTCAACGCTGTCGCTCGCAAAGCACGAGTACGCGGACGGGCCGATGCGATTGTGCGCGCACTGACGGCCGCCGCCCAGGCGGATCGGCCGCCACCCGAAATGTGCCTTGACACTCTGGAACTCGAAGGCGAAACCGCGGACGGCGCAGCGTTTCATCGCGTCTGCTTTGGGCTGGCCGCCGGAGGCGTCGGCAACCGGTTCTACGACAAGTACTACGCCAATCCCGACCATAACCGGACGGCCGTCGCTCGAACGATCGCTCGCACGTTCGGCGACTACGTCGCCTCTAAAGTTGCCCCCGGCCGCTCCAACAGGAGCGACTACGCCTCGCATCTCTTCACTCCGACGCACGCTCGCGTGCTAATTGACGGCGATGAGGTCCCGACACGAATGCACAGGTTGCTGCACGCCGGGGCGATCGACCTCCGTATCGGCGGTCCGTTTCGGCTCTTCCCTAAGGCTTCCGAACTTGGTGCGCTGCATTTCCAAGCCGGAGAGACATCACCGTCGAGGATCATCGCGCAGCTTCCCGCCGCGCTGACCCGGGGCACGATCCGTGGTGCACGGGTGCGCGACGTCATCGGCAAAGAGATGATCATCGAGGCTGATCAAGAGCCGCTATCGCCGATCATCGATGGCGAGCGTTTCGTCGGCATCGTCAGGCTTGTGGCCAGCGCCGGGCCGCGCATCCGCATCGCCCAGGTAGGTGCTTGAGGCCAGCCTCAGCAGGCGTCAGCGCTGAGCCTGAATGGTGCGTGTGATCTGGGCCGAGAGCTTGGGGTCGCTCAGCAGTTGGTCGATGAGCGCGGCGAGGACCTCTTGTCCGGTGACCCGAGTTAGGCCGATGCGGTCGGCGGCGTCGCGCTGCCAGATGTCGAGGGCGCGGTGTTGGGCGGGCGTGAGGTCGACCGTTCGTCGGACGCTTGTTCGTTGGACGCGTGTTCGTCCGAGGGTCACCGGTTGGGTCGGCGCCGCCGCGATGCGGTCGGAGGCGGAGTTCATCGTGGTGATCTCCTGTCGGCATATATCGGATGTCAGTAGGTAGGAATATCAGTATATCCGTAGATCATGAGCGGCTTCGGCGCGGATGCCGTGGCGCGCAGTGGCTGACCATGCCGTCCGGCGACGGCTTGCGGAGATTCGCCTGGCGTCGCCGACTGCGGCCCCGGTGCCCGGCTGGCGGATTTGACTCAATGCCGCTGGCGGCATTGCACACGCGCATGAGGAATGCTCAACTTTGACAGCATGACTAATTGCTAGGAGTGTGCTACATGAGAGCTCTATTGAAGCACAGCACCGCAGAGCAGTTCTTTGCGAATAACCGGTCGATATTGGCCAGAACAATGGCTTAGCCCGCTTTGGTCGAACGACATTTACCGCAGACATCATTCGGTACGGAAATACTGAGATCCGCACACCAGTATCGACGCATTTGCTGAACAAGCCGATTTACCTGGTCATTCTTGCTCTACTGACTTACTGATAACAGTATCTACTGGACTCTTGAACTTCTGATACGCGGTGGGCATAACCAGCGGTTAACACAGCGACATTCGTCACATATATAGGCATATTTACTTGTTCGCCAGATTAACATTGTGAGGTCAATATGCGGTACCTGTAAAATCGCTTATAGGCTTTGCTTGAGCTCCATCAGTAGCGTTACGATTTTCTTGATCAATCGTGTTGACGGAGGTCGTTCTGATGATTTCGGTGCATCCGGCACGTCGCGCAGCGGTTGATGCCTCCGCGGCAAGGCCAGGAGCGATATCTAGCCTGCCGACCGCGGAGACGACGGACTGGACGACGGCAACCGACCTGGGAAGGGGAAAGGGAATGACTCCTACGATGGAGACGCTCATTGACTACCTGCGGATGTGGGAAGCGCGGAGACCGGACCAAACCCTTTTCCGGTTCGTCGATGCCGAAGGCCGCGAACTCGAGCACTACCCCTACCAGACCTTCGCCGAGCGGACGCGCGAGCTGGCCGCCTACCTGTCCGCAGAAGCCGGGCTCAGGCCCGGTGAGCGGGTACTGCTGGTCTATCCCCCGGGTCTGGAGATGGTGGCCGCGTTCTTCGCCTGCGCGCGCATCGGAGTGATCGCCGTACCGGTCAGCGCTCCGTTGCCCATGGCCTTCGAAGCGGGATTGGCCAAGCTCAGCTTCATCGCGCGGGACTGCCAGGCCAAGGCCGTGCTGTCGACTAAGCAGTTTGAGTACGACTACCGCCAGCTGCTCGGCCTCAAAGGGGGTGCGCACGGCGCGTTGCCCTGGCCCGAGGCCGAGCGGCTCCCGGAACTGCCCTGGTTCGCGACGGACGGCACGCAGGACTTTGGCGGCGCCCCGGTGGCGGACACACCCGGCCCGGTGCTCTTCCTGCAGTACACGTCCGGCTCCACCAGCGATCCCAAAGGCGTCATCGTCAGCCACGCCAACGTCATCGCCAACGCCTCGGCCTTGAGCGGTAACGAAGTAGCGGTCAGCTGGCTCCCCCAGCACCACGACATGGGTTTGATCTCCGCATACCTGTTCGTGTTGGTGGGCGGCGGGACTACACATGCGATGTCGCCGGTCGACTTTCTCCAGCGGCCGTCGGCGTGGCTGCGGCTCATCAGCGACGTGCGCGCCACCCACAGCCCCGCGCCGAATTTCGCCTTAGAGTACTGCCTGCGGGAGGACAAGCTGCCCACGTCCGAGCTGGCCGGGATCGACCTGAGCAGCCTCGACAGCATTGTCGTCGGGGCAGAGCCCCTGCGGGCCAACACCTTCGCGCGCTTCCGGCAGCGCTTCGCTCCTTACGGTCTGCGGCCCGACGCGTTGACCGGCGCTTTCGGCTTGGCCGAAAACACCCTGGCCGTTTCCATCCGGGGGCGTCAGACCCTGACTCTGAACAAGCGAGCGCTGGAGCAGAATCTCGCGCGCGTCGAAAAGGCCTTGCCCGAGAACAACAACCAGGCCCCGGTGGTGAGTTGCGGCAAGCCCGTTGCCGGGAACGTGGTCCGCATCGTCGATCCCCAATCGAGGCAGGTCTTAGGCGAGGGCCGGATCGGCGAGATTTGGCTGGACGGACCGTCCAAGGGAGGCGGCTACTGGCACCGCCCCGACGTCACCGCGGAGGTCTTCGAAGCTCGCATCGTAGGCGATGACCAACACACGTACCTGCGAACTGGGGATCTCGGCTTCCTGTACGAGGGCGAACTGTTCGTGTGCGGTCGGACCAAAGACCTAATCATCGTCCGTGGCGTCAACTGCTACCCCTCGGACATCGAGGCCATCGTGGGGCAGGCCGCGCAGGTCCGCGACGGCTGCGTCGCGGCCTTCTCGGTCGAACGCGAGGAACAGGAAGTGCCGGTCGTGGTCGCCGAGGTGCGCGACGAACACGTGCGGACTAGCGCTCTGCCAGATGGAAGAGCCCTGGCGCGCGCGATCCGCCGGCACTGCCATATCGATCCGCACACCATACTGTTCGTGCCGTCACACAGCATTCCCAAGACCACGTCGGGGAAGATCAGGCGCGCGCAAACCCGCAAGCTCTGGCTGGACGGGAAACTGTCCGTGGTCGCCCGCTACACCCACCAGACCCCCGACGCGCCGGACGCCACCGCGGGTCCGCTGGAACGCTTCCGCTACCTCATCGATAGCTACGACCTCACCGGCCAGGAGGACTGCTCCTTCGCGGATCTCGGGATCGACTCACTGGCCTTAGCCGAGCTGCGCGCCGACCTGCAGGCCTTGCTCGCGGAGCACGGCGCGGGGGCGGTGGCCGAGGAGGTCAACACGCGCCTGCTCCAGCGGCTCACGGTCGCCGAGTTCTTCCGGCTCATGCGGCAATTCGGCGGCGAGTCTGGGGGGTGCGGGCAACCGCTGGATGCCCTGCGGCAGGCGCTCGATCAGATTTCCGCCGACTATGAGGAATACGAGACCACGCAGATGCGCGCCGACGCACAGCTGCCCTTGCCGGCGCTCCCAGCAGTGCGAGCTGGCGCGCCCAGCGACATCCTGCTGACCGGCGCGACCGGGTTCCTGGGACCGTTCCTGCTGAGCAGCCTGCTCGGACAGACTTCCTACACCGTCCACGCACTGGTCCGCGCCACGGATGAGGCGCACGGCCTGGACCGCATCGTCGCCTCGCTGCGGCGGGCTCAGTTGTGGTCCCCGGCGCTCGAAGCCGAGGCCCGGGCGCGGGTTCGGATAATCTGCGGGGACCTGGCTGAGCCTCATCTGGGAATCGGTGAGGAGGCGTTCCAACGACTGGCTGAGAGCGTCGATGCCATCGTCCACAACGGCGCCCTAGTCAACTACGTCCGGACCTACGACGCGCTGCGGCCCGCCAACGTGGCCGGCACGTGGGAACTCTTACGTCTGGCCATGACCGCGCACCGGAAGACCTTCCATCTGGTCTCCAGCACCTTCATCTATGGCTGGAGCACCAAGCCGGTCGTCGGGGAGTCCTACGCGAACGAGGAGATGAGCGGCCTGGACTTCGGCTACTCGCAGACCAAGTGGGTCGCCGAGCAGCTGGTGCTGGCCGCGCAGCGGCAAGGACTCGACGTGCGCATCTATCGCCCGTCGCTCATCTCCCCCACCAGCTCGGGTTTTGGCAGCCAGGACGACATCTTGGTGCGCCTCACGGCGTTCATGATCGAGCACGGCGTGGCCGTCAGCGCGCTCAACCAAATTAGCCTGCTGCCGGCCGACCTGATCGCGGATCACATCGTCGCGCTGATGGGACTCCCGGCCGAGGCGGGCAACGCCTGCGGTCACGTTTTCAATATGACCGCGGATGGCTACTACAACCTCATGAACATCACGCGGCTGTTGTCCGAACGCTACGGCTACCGCTTCACCTACTACGACATCCCGGATTTCGCCGAGCAGTTGAACCTCAGGTGTGGGCCCAGCGACCCGCTTTATCCGCTGGTCGATTTCCTCACCCGGTCGTCCAACAAGATCGCGGCAATGCGGGACAAGCGCTACGACAACACCCAGTACCGGCAGGCGCGTGCGCTGGCCGAGGTCCGGCTGCGCGAGCCGGCTCTGACCGACACGGTCGACGACCTCGTGCGGTTCCTGCAGCGCGAGCGTCTGATCACCGAGGAGACCGAAGAGGCGCAATCCATTGCATAGCGACTCCATTGGGGAGGTTCACCATGTTCACTGTCGATGACCAGGCAGCGGGTCCGCACGACGCCTCACTCGATCACGAGCGGATCGTCCTGCAGGCGCGTGACGTCGAGTTCGACTGGGCGAAACTGCCGTTCTATTACGTGCCCAACGAGCCCTTCGCCACCCATTTCTGCAATGTCTTGCACCTGCTGCTGCCAGCGGGCGAGGAGTTCATCGTCGAGGTGTTCAAGAAGGCGTTGCCGCTGATCAAGGACGACCAACTGCGGCGCGACGTGCAGGGCTTCATCAGCCAGGAGGCGATGCATTCCCAAGCACACTCGGGAGTGCTCGAGCACTTCTCCGCCAAGGGAATTGACGTTTCGCCCTTCACGAACCAGATCGCCTGGCTGTTTCGGAAGCTGATCGGCGACCGGCCCCGATGGAGCCCGCGCCGACGGCAGAGCTGGTTGGCAGAGCAGGTATCGATCGTGGCGGCCATCGAGCATTACACCGCCATCCTGGGTGAATGGATCCTCGACACCCCGCAACACGACGCCCTCGGCACCGACCCGGTGATGCTGGATCTGTTGCGCTGGCACGGCGCGGAAGAAGTCGAACACAAAGCGGTCGCCTTCGACACCATGAAACATCTGCGTGCCGGGTACTGGCGGCAGGTGCGCACCCAGCTGCTGGTGACACCGGCGATGCTGTGGTTGTTCATCCGCGGCGTGCGATTCATGTACTCGGTAGACCCATACCTGCCGTCGGGAACCAAACCGCGCTGGCGCGACTATTTCGACGCGGCGCGCCGGGGTTTGGTGCCCGGGCCGTTCGAATTCTTGCGAGTCATTGGCGCTTACTACACTCCGAGTTTCCATCCGTCCCAGCTGGGCGGGGTGGGACGCGCCGTCGACTACTTGGCCAGATCACCTGCCGCCCGAGCGTCTCACTGACCATCGAGGACGACCCATGGTTACCCATACCGTTGTGACCGCGTCGGACGGCGTGCCCCTTGCCGTCCACGTCTACACCGAGATCGACAAACGGCGCCCGACCATCCTGGCCGTGCACGGCTATCCGGACAACCACCATGTGTGGGACGGGGTGGCGGACGAACTCGGTCAGCGCTGCAGTGCCCAATACCATGCCAAATACAACCTTGTGGCCTACGACGTGCGCGGGTCCGGCGAATCAGGATCCCCGGATGACCGATCGGGATACCAACTCCCCCAACTGGTTTCGGATATCGGCACGGTAATCGACGGCCTGGGAGTGGATGAGGTCCACCTGTTGGGCCACGACTGGGGATCGGTCCAATGCTGGACGGCGGTCACCGACGACTCGGTGCTGGGCAGGATCGCCTCCTTCACGTCGATCTCTGGGCCGCACCTGAACTATGCGGGCAGATTTCTGCGGTCACCGCGGACACCTCGCGCGGCACTCGACGTCGCCAAACAGATCCTGGCGTCCTCGTACCTCTGGTTCTTCTTATGCCCGGTTGCACCCGAGGTGGCGATCCGGTCCGGGGTGACTGTGAAAGTCATTGAGGCGGTTGGACGTATCGGTCGGTCAAGCAGCCACAGCCAACGTCGTGCGGTGCCCCGGTCGATCGATGACTACCTCAACGGGCTCAACCTATACCGCGCCAACATCCCCGCGCCGATTCTGGCGCCGCCGCCGCTGCTACCTCAGACACGCGTCCCGATGCAGGTGCTGGTGGCGCGCAAGGACTTTTTCGTGTCACCCGCCCTACAGCGGTTCACCGGGTCAATTCCCGCCGGCAGCAGGGTCATTCCCATCGAAGGCGGGCACTGGGTGGTGAGCTCGCGTCCCGACGTCATCGCCCGGCTCACCAGCGAGTGGGTCGACCTGGTCATCGAGGGAGCGGCTCCGGCGGGCAGATCCCTGAGCGACCCCGCCAACGCAAGCCCCCGCGAGGTGCGAGGCAAGTTCGCGTTGGTCACCGGGGCGGGCGCCGGGATCGGCCGGGCGACCGCGGTGGAGTTGGCCCGTCAGGGTGCGCGTGCCGTCGTGATTGTCGACCGAGATCTCGCCGGTGCCAACGAAACTGCGGAGGCCGTTCGGGCGGCCGGAGCCGAGGCCGCGGTCTATCAAGTCGACGTCAGTGATGAAACGGCGATGAATAACCTTGCCGCACAAGTGCACAACAAGCATGGTGTGGTCGATATCCTGGTGAATAACGCCGGCATCGGGATAGCGGGCCGGTTCCTGGAAACGACGTCGGCGCACTGGGACACCATCATGGGGGTCAATGTGCGCGGCGTCATCAACGGCAGCAGAGCCTTCGGCGCCGAGATGGTCGAGCGCGGCCAGGGCGGAACCATCATCAATGTGTCGTCGGCCGCAGCGTTTCTGCCATCAAAATCCATGGTGGCCTACGGCACCACGAAGGCGGCGGTGCTCGCGTTGAGCGAGTCGTTGCGCGCCGACCTCGCCGACGAGGGCATCACGGTCACGGCGGTGTGCCCGGGTTTCGTCAACACCAATATCGCCAAGAGCACCATCTATGCGGGCATGACGGACGAGCAGCAGGAGCGTGCCCGCGAGAAGGCCGACGCTGGGTATCGGCGGCGCAATTACACCCCGGAAGCCACCGCCAAGGCGATCGTCAAGGCAGTCCGGACCGGCCCGGCGGTGTTGCCGATCGCGGCCGAGTCCAAGATCGGCTACGCGCTGCGCCGCATCAGTCCGTCGCTGGTTCGGCGGTTCGCGCGGTTCGACATTCGACAAAGGTAGGGAATTCGCTGTGTCGCAGACCATTTGGAGCACTCGACCCGCAGACTTGTACGGTCGCCGCAAGCGCGACCGCTTCTACACCGCGTTGTGGGGCGTGGGTGTTCTCTTCGGCGGCTTCGCTTCGGCGTCGCGGTGGACGACATCTCGGATAGCGCCGGTGCGGCGGACCAACTCCGCGGTGGTCACCAAACGCGAACTGCTGGCACCCGACGTGGTCGCCTTGACGTTGGCGGATCCCGATGGCGGATTATTGCCGTCCTGGACGCCCGGCGCGCACATCGATGTTCGACTGCCCTCGGGCCGCCGTCGGCAGTACTCGCTGTGCGGTCCCCCAGGCCGGCGGACCGATTACCGAATCGCTGTGCGCCGGATCGCCGACGGCGGCGGCGGGTCGATAGAGATGCATGACACCTTCGACGTGGACGACATCCTGGTATTCGAAGGTCCACGCAACGCGTTCCATCTCGTCACCGACGAGCATGAGGTGTTGTTCGTGATCGGCGGAATCGGCGTGACACCAATCCTGCCGATGATTCAGCTGGCTCATCAGCACGGAATCAACTGGCGTGCGGTGTATGCCGGGCGCAGTCGTCAGTACATGCCACTTCTCGACGAGGTGACGGCGGTGGCTCCCGATCGGGTCACCGTGTGGGCCGACGACGAGCGCGGCCGACTGCCCACCGCGGCGGACCTGCTGGCCGATGCCGGGCCGACAACGGCTGTTTATGTGTGCGGCCCGCCCGCCATGCTCGAGAAGGTGCGCACCGCCCGCGACGAACACGCCAACGCGCCGCTGCACTACGAACGGTTCAGTCCGCCGCCGGTCGTCGACGGTGTCCCCTTCGAGCTGGAACTCGCGCATTCGCAGCGGGTGCTCAGGGTGCCAGCGAACCGGTCGGCGCTAGACGTCATGCTCGACCACGACCCGACGACCGCGTATTCGTGCCAGCAAGGGTTCTGTGGAACCTGCAAGCTCAAGGTGCTGGCCGGTGAGGTCGATCGCCGAGGGCGCACCACAGAGGGCGATGACGAAATGCTGGTTTGCGTGTCGCGGGCGAAAAGTGATCGCGTGGTGATCGACGCCTGAGGGAGCACGCTCAGCGCAGCACGCGAAAGCGCTTCAGTCGTCCAGTGGCGCCGGCCACCAGCGTCACCCGCGCCCGGGGTACTCCGAGATGCTCTGCGAGGAGGCGGGACACAGCGGCGTTGGCCTTGCCGTCCACCGCCCGCTCCGGCAAGTAGATCGTCAGGTCGGTGTCGACGCCGGCCTCGACCAAGGGGCCCTTCCGGCTGCCAGGTTTGACCCTGACGCTGATGATTTCGACGCCGCTCACCACGCTCCCAGATCGTACGTCGCCCTTGCGGAAGGCCTTGCGGCGCCGCTCGTCACTTGCGACGAGCGACTCGCTCAATCCTATGGCCATGACGCAGACATCGAACTAATTGCCTGACGCCGAATGGCCTGGCATTGCCGACCTATAGTCTGATGCCCTGAACGCCTGTGCTTTTTCGAGAGGTAACGACATGCCTGCACCATCAACCGAGGTCTTCGACCGCTTGTGTCAGCTGGCCGCGATCAAAGACATCGACACACGTCCGACCAAGACGATCGATGAGGTCTTCACCGGCAAGCCGCTGACCACGATCCCAGTCGGCACCGCCGAAGACGTCGAAGCGGCATTCGCCGAAGCCCGTGTGGCACAGATTGATTGGGCCAATCGTCCGGTCACCGAGCGAGTTGAGGTCATCCGCCGTTATCGCGACCTGGTCATCGAGAACCGCGAGTTCCTCATGGACCTCCTGCAAGCCGAGGCGGGCAAGGCCCGATGGGCGGCGCAGGAGGAAATCGTCGATCTGATGGCGAACGCGAACTACTACGCACGCGTCGCCGCTGACCTGCTGAAGCCTCGCACGGTGCAGCCGCTGCTGCCGGCGATCGGCAAGACCACCGTTGGCTATCAACCCAAGGGTGTGGTTGGGGTGATTTCGCCGTGGAACTACCCGATGACGCTCACGGTGTCTGACTCAGTGCCTGCACTTCTTGCGGGCAACGCGGTGGTGCTCAAGCCGGACAGCCAGACGCCATACTGCGCGCTCGCTTGTGCCGAGCTGTTGTACAGGGCGGGCCTGCCGCGACCGCTGTATGCGATCGTGCCTGGTCCGGGCTCGGTGGTCGGCACCGCAATCACCGACAACTGCGACTACCTGATGTTCACGGGTTCGTCCGCAACTGGCAGCCGGCTCGCGGAACACGCGGGCCGGCGGCTCATCGGTTTCTCGGCCGAGCTTGGGGGCAAGAACGCGATGATCGTCGCGCGGGGGGCCAACCTCGACAAGGCCGCCAAGGCGGCCACCCGTGCATGCTTCTCGAACGCAGGCCAGCTGTGCATCTCCATTGAGCGGATTTATGTGGAGAAGGACATCGCCGAAGAGTTCACGAGCAAGTTCGGCGCTGCGGCGCGCAACATGAAGCTCGGCACGGCGTACGACTTCTCGGTGGACATGGGCAGCTTGATCTCGGCGGGGCAGCTGGAGACGGGGTCGGGGCACGTGAACGACGCAACGGCCAAGGGCGCCAAGGTGATTGCCGGTGGCAAAGCTCGACCCGACATCGGACCGCTGTTCTACGAGCCGACTGTGCTCACCGACGTGACGCCGGAGATGGAGTGCGCGGCCAACGAGACGTTCGGGCCGCTCGTCTCGATCTACCCTGTCGCCGATGTGGATGAAGCCGTTGAGAAAGCCAACGACACCGAGTACGGGCTCAACGCCAGCGTGTGGGCGGGGTCGACCGCCGAGGGCCAGAAGATCGCGGCCCGGTTGCGGTCTGGGACAGTGAACGTCGACGAGGGCTACGCGTTCGCGTGGGGCAGCCTCAGCGCGCCGATGGGCGGCATGGGCCTGTCCGGCGTCGGCCGCAGGCACGGTCCCGAGGGCCTGTTGAAGTACACCGAATCGCAAACGATCGCGACCGCGCGCGTGCTCAATCTCGATCCGCCGTTTGGCATTCCGGCGACGCTTTGGCAGAAGTCGCTACTGCCAATCGTGCGCACAGTGATGAAGCTGCCCGGTCGCAGGTGACTGTTCGCCATTCCTTACGGCGGCGGGTAATTGAATACCACCGTCCCGACGCCGCTGGGGCTGTTCGAGATATACACCGGCCCCAATGCGAAAGGCATAAGCCCGGTATTCATCGGGACGTTTCCGGTAACAACTGGGCTGTCGGTCGCTGTGGTCGTATACGAATACAGCAGCGTCTGATTGTCGTTCGTGGAGATCGAAATAATTGTTCCCGGAGGAACGATTCCGGATGTCTGACCGGTCCCGAGGATAATCCCCGGAATGGTGCCGTGGTTTCCACCGGAATCAATAATCGAGGTAACTGAGTAGTAGGGCCCGAGGGGGTCGTAGCCGCCGAACTGTACGTTCAGAGTGGTGATCGGCACTCCGGTAACCGAGGTGATGGGAGTGCCCGTGTTGGGACCGAACTGCAGGTAACCCTGGGGCACGTTGATGAGTTCACCCTCATTTAGTTGACCCGGCAACGCCGTAGTCACAACGTTGCCGTGTCCACCCACATTAGCGTTGATATTCGGGCCGATACCCAATATGCCGTGTCCGCTAGGACCGAAAGCATGCCCCGTAGCGATAAGCGTAAGGCCCTGGAGAGATGTGGGAAATGGCAGGATACCGACCTGAACACTGGTCGGCGCAGTGACGGCTCCACCTCCGAAATCCACCGTCGTATTGAAATCAGCGTAGAGAATGCTCACCCCATTGCCGTAACGAATGACATTGAACCCTGTGGGTAAGCCGAGGTGCTGTAACCCGATGTCCCAGAATGGGACAACAAGGCCAGCGGCTCCGGTGTCAAGCAGCACAGGTACACTCGGTCCGCCATTTATCGAGACATTTACCACCGGAAAGTTATTGTTCATGTACAGCGGGACGGATACGTTTACCGGTGAACCAATTCCAGCGGCCCCGTTGTTGCCATACAACCAGCCGCCGATGCCTCCGGGCCCACCAGCTGCGTTGGGGCCGCCGGCACCCCCGGTACCTCCGTTGCCAATCAACCCCGCCGGACCACCGGATCCGCCGACCACCCCCGGCGTGGTCTGGGAATAGCCAGTGCCGCCGTTGCCGTACAGGAGCCCCCCGGCCCCGCCATTCGGGCTCGCGGCCGTGCCGTCTGCTCCGTTGCCGATCAGCGGACGCCCCAACAACAGCTGGCTGGGCCCATTGATCACACCCAACAAGCCCTGCTCAATCGTCTGCAACGGCGACGCGTTCGCGGCCTCCGCCGCGACGTAAACCCCAGCCCCCGAGCTCAGCGCCTGCACAAACCGCGAGTGGAACGCGCTGGCGTGCGTGCTGAGCGCCTGAAACTCCCGACCGTGCGCGGCAAATAGGCTCGCCACCGCCGCAGATACCTCATCCGCGCCGGGGGCCACAAGCCCAGTGGTTGGAACGACGGCCGCCGCGTTCGCCGCTGTCAGCGCAGAACCGATCTCCTGCAAGTCCCCCGCTGCCGACACCAACCACTCCGGGGCCACGATCAGTTGCGACACATCGCCCTTCCCGTCAATCCGAGCCCTGTGCGCATGAAGCTTATCCAGCCGCCGCCTTAACAACTCGGTTTTGCGCGGCTTGACCTGCCGCAGTCCGCCGGGTATGCCACAACAATGGTCAACGACGGCGCCGCACAACGCGCTGCGAGACGCAGTTGGTCGATGAAACATCTTGATATGACGCCTTTTCGCTGACCACTGCCAGCTCGGCAGGCCCATCTTGCGCGATTCGAGGTTCTACTACCCTCGCTCGATCGGCGGAGAGATTTTCATCCGTCAAATCCGCCATTCGTCTGACGCACACACAGCCAGCGCCCGACGAGAGTGGTTGGGGGCCTCTGACACCGCTATAGCCAAAGAAACCGCGAAACTAACCGGGTGGGAGTGGATCAGCGCCGATAACCGACTGCCTTCACATCGCAGAAAGTACAAAATCAACGAATGTTTCTAACTCAGCACCTTCCGTACCGCCGATGCGAAACAGCTCGCCCGTGAAAAGTGTTCGAGCGGCAGCCGCCACTCGATGGCAGCCGGCGGCCCGCGGGCGGATAAAACGCATCCTTGCGGTGTGCATAGTCCTCACGTTGACCGTCGCATTTTGCGCTGCCGAGGTTTTCGCCCGCGACAAGGTGCGCGCGATGATCGTGGATAGTGCGCGACGCACGCTGCACACCACAGCGCTAACAGTCGGCATCGGCTCATCATCAATGGTGATTAACCTGATTACTGACCACATCTCAGCGGTATCCATCGCGGCCAAAGGCGCCTCGTTATGTCAGTTTGACGGCGTTGACATATCAGCCGTGCTGCACGACCTATCAGTAATTGGCGGGCCGACCGCTTCACACACCGATGCGACAGTCACCATGAACCCTAGCGCGATCCGGCAAGCCCTATCCGAGGCGAACGGCATGGATCCGGCGATGCTCGCGGTGACAATCCACGACGGGCTCATCCGCCTGAACACCGGGCCCTCGGGAAAGCTCACCGTCGATCTTGGCCCCACGCTGGACGGGTCCGACCTGGTCTTCACCATCCGTTCGATGGCGCTTGAGGGCCACCCGATCGATCCCCGGCAGGTCTCGGCCCTCGGCCGTGGCGGCAGCATCCAACGCCGCAGAAGCCTTGTCGGTCTACCGCTCGGGCTGACCGTCAAGAGCATTAAAGTCACCGATTCTGCTCTGATGCTCTACTTGACCGGTGGGCGCGCTCAGCTAGCCGTCGCCCCGTCACAACAGTGCCGTTATCACTGATCTGCGTACGCGACGCTTCACTGCCGCCCCACCCAACGACCTTTGCCAGGCCGATGTCACACACGAGCAGCAGGCCGATGACACCGAGGCGAAAATCCGCAACCTCCTCGACGACCACTGCCGGCTCGCCCCCGGCCCACCAGCACGCGAGCTGGCGGCGTAACCGGACCGCGACGAAACGCAGCGATCACAGTAACTGTGATACTGTGAAACTGTGAAGAATATCACCGTCTCTGTTTCCGACGACATCTACCGCCTAGCGAGGATTCGGGCTGCAGAGCTCGGCAAGTCCGTAAGCGCCCTCGTTGCTGAATATCTGAATTCGCTTTCCGAGCGGGAGGCCGAATTCTCCCGGCTTGAGGCAAAGCAGCGGCGGGTCCAGAATGAAATCCGCCAGTTTCGCGCACGCGACCGTCTGAGCCGAGACGAAGTCCACGACCGTGCGGTTCATTGACACCAACGTCCTGCTCTACGCGATCTCACGCGATCCAGACGAGCAGGACAAGGCGAACTGTGCAAACGAAATCCTGGCCGCCCGCGACCTGGCGGTGTCTGTTCAGGTTCTTCAGGAGTTCTACGTCCAGGCAACGCGCATGAGCCGGCCGGACCCGATTACCCACGAGCAGGCCGTCGACCTGGTGGAGTCGTTTATGCGGTTTTCCGTCGCCCCAATCACGGCCGAGCTAATGCTGGCCGCCTTTACGACATCTCGGCGCTTCCGGATCTCGTACTGGGACGCCACAGTCCTCGAGGCCAGCCGCGCTCTCGGTTGTGATGTCGTCCTATCCGAGGACCTAAGCGACAGCGAGGACTACGCCGGCGTACGGGTGGAGAATCCGTTTCGAGCTAGTCGCACTCAGCAGGCTAAGTGATGACCCGTAATAGGTTGGACGCCTTGCGGTTCCAGAGTCCGGCGATGATCTGCCGGCTGCGGTGTCCGGTAGTGGTCATTGTGGATGATGCGTCGCGGTAGCCGGGCTACGGGCTACGCCCGAATGATTCTCTGCGCGTTTGTAATTCACCGCGGAGCTGGGACAGCCCATCGGGTCGTAATTCGCCCAACACGTGGTCCCCAGCTCAGCAAGATGGAGGTGACGGAGACGGCGTCCGCGTTCGCTAACCGCCTCTGACATGCTACTTCTGCTGCAAGATCCGCGTTAGGCTCCTCAATGTCAGGGTTACATCGCTCATTAGGAGGCCGCCATGGTCGACGGCGACGGACATGAAGCGGAAGACGCCCGTCGGCTACGCGAGTTCACCGCATTCGACAAATTCACGGATCATGAGTTGGAGCGTCTCGTCCGGGCTGCACATCACACTTCACACTCCGTGCCATGGCCGCTGATTCGCGAGCAGACTCCGTCGGACGCTTGCTACATCCTGCTCAGCGGCGAGGTAGGAGTGTACGTCGGTCAAGACCGCATTGCTGTTTTGGGGCCGGGCGAGGTGATCGGCGAATCTGCGCTCCGCCGGGGGAAATTGCGGTCTGCGACCGTAACGACGATCGGGCCGGCCGAGGTGCTGCGCGTCGAGCGCGATGATCTCGCCCCCTTGCTCGACGAGATACCCGCACTGCGTGAAATCATGGAGGCGACTGCCGCCCAACACGTGCCCGTCAGCCCGCTGCCGAAGCCAAAACCGCCGCGCTCCAAGGTAAATGCCTCAGTCCCCACGGAGCTGGTCGAGCGGTTCGAACAGGCCGCCGACAGTGCGGGTGTGGGCGCCGCGGCCGCGCTCGCGGACGCGCTCAACCAGTGGATCGAGCGGAACAGCACGGCGTAGCCGTCGGTTCTGGCGCCGCAGCGGCGTCGCGAGGCTATTCGCCGTAGGCCTGGCATCTACTACCAAGCGTAGTATTGGGCTGTCCCGTCACGCACAAGGAGGTGCAATGTG
Organism: Mycobacterium simulans; assembly: GCF_900232995.1. Classification (GTDB taxonomy): domain Bacteria; phylum Actinomycetota; class Actinomycetes; order Mycobacteriales; family Mycobacteriaceae; genus Mycobacterium; species Mycobacterium simulans. The sequence goes on along the minus strand of NZ_OCVX01000004.1, from coordinate 4,552 downwards.
AGGCGGAGTTTCGCCCAAGTCGGGCTGTTGCTCATTTGTGCATTTCATGTCATTCAGGCGGTGATCGGTCTCATCGTCGAACCTAGCTTCGCGACGGGGCCCAACGCGCCGACCGTCCAGCTGCTCGGAATGGACTACAACGGCTGGCACGCGGTCGCCGGTCTGGCGCTATTCGCCCCGGGCCTAGTGTTCGCGCTACGCAAGTCGTGGGCCGTGCTGTACCTGGTCTTCGCCGCGATAGCCGGTGCGCTGCCGGGCATTTGGGCGTTCTTCTCGCATCAGGTCGCCTATATCTTCACCTTTCCCAACAACACCACCGACGCGGTCGTTCACCTGGTAACCGCGGCGGTGATGATCGCGGTGGCAGCCATCCAGATCCGCATGGACGGTGGGCTTAGAAACTCCCTTGCCGACCTGCGTAAAGTGCGGTGACTCAACCGGTTAGCGGCTGGCGTCGACGAGGCTCCGCGTCGCCAGACGTACGCTGGCGGACATGGCAACCGAATCCGCAATGCTCGACCTCGGCACCCCCGCGCCGCCGTTTGCGCTGCCCGAGCCGGCCACCGGCGCCACGGTCGGCCTTGACGAGCTGACAGGTCCCGCGCTGGTCGTCACCTTCATCTGCAACCACTGCCCGTACGTCCAACATGTCGCCGACGGGCTCGCCCAGCTTTATCGAGACCTGAGCGACCGAGGCGTCGCTATGGTCGGCATCTCGAGCAATGACGTCGTCACCTACCCGCAGGATGGACCCGATCAGATGGTCGCCGAGGCCCGCCGTCACGGCTGGACGTTCCCGTACCTGTACGACGAGACCCAGGACGTTGCCCGCGCCTTCTCCGCGGCCTGCACGCCGGACACGTTCGTATTCGACGGTGAACGCCGACTCGTCTACCGAGGCCAACTCGACGATTCCCGCCCCGGTAACGGCCTACCGGTGACGGCCGCTGATGTGCGGGCCGCGGTTGAGGCCGTTGTTGCCGGGCAGCCCGTTGACCCCAACCAGCGGCCGTCGATCGGGTGCAGTATCAAGTGGCGTCAAGGCCCGCCTCGCACCCGGTGATTCCGCTAGCAGTCGAGCTTCATCGGAACGTCTCGTCGAATAGGTCGAGCATGGCCCGCCATGAGCGCTCGGTAGCGATTGGATCGAACCGCAGCCCGGGGACCCCGATGCTATCGACTTCTGGATGAGTGAAACTGTGCTGGGCGCCGCCATAGAGGTTCATCCGCCAGTCCACCCCCGCCGCACGCATCTGCTCTTCAAACATCAGCCGCTCGCCGACCGAGATCAGCGGATCCTCTGTACCGATGCAGACGAGAACCTTGGCGGTAATGTTTGCCGCGTCCAGGGGACGCGGCGTGGCCAGCCGGGGATGGAATCCGACGACCACCGCGAGGTTCGTCCCGGCACGGGCCAGTTCCAACACCACAAACCCGCCGAAGCAGTACCCGATGGCGGCGACCTTCGTCGGATCCGTACGAGGCTGGTCGAGCAGTATCTTCAGGCCCGCGCGGGCCAGCTCACGGGTGCACTCCGGTTCATGCCAAAGCTCGTCAAGACGGGCCATCATGGCTTCCCGGTCAACCATCGCCACCCCACCGCCCTGATAATCGAGCGCGAACGCCACATACCCGAGCTCTGCAAGATGATCGGCTCGGCGGCGCTGCTGCTCATCCAGACCTGGGCCCTCGTGGGCAATGAGAACCGCGGGACACTTGCCGTCGCCCTCCGGCATGGCAAGCCGACCGACCATGGTTTTGCCGTCGGCCTGATACTCAATGTCCGTCACCGTCGTCATAACTGACTGTCTACCAGGCTCGGTAGTGGCTCAGGGTGACCCCGCGAACCTCAACGTGCGACAACATCGGCCCAGCGGCCGATATTCGGTATCCAGCACAGCGCACTTCACTGCACCGGCCAGTGAAACGCGAAATACGCTAGGAATCAGTGCGATTCAGATGATGACTTTGTCACGGCGCCCATTAATTGACCGAGATGCTCCAGTGCGGAGGCGTATTCGTGTTCCAGCGGTGTCCCGTAGCCGATGACGATTCCCTCGGTGTGGTGCCCTGTTCCATGCCAGAAGGGGGTTAGGCCGGTGAGTGCGACTTTGCGCTGCTGCGCGGCGGTCAGCACATCGGCCTCCGAAATATGTTCGGGCAGTGAGACGACGGCATGGAGCCCGGCGGCGATTCCATGAATCGACACCGCGGGTGCGTAGCGGGCGAGCGTAGCGATGAGCGCGTCGCGGCGATTCCCGTAACGGCGGCGCATCCGTCGGATGTGTCGGTCGAGAGCCCCCGACTCGATCAACTCCGCGAATGCCAACTGCGCCAGCACATCGGTGCCACGGTCAGCTCGCCGTTTGGCTTCGATCACCGCGTCGACTAGGCCGCTGGGTAACGCCAGCCAGCCCAGGCGGAGCCCGGGAGCCAGGCTCTTGCTGGCACTGCCCGCGTAGATGATGTGCTCGGGCGCGAGTCCCTGCAAAGCACCGACGGGATGGCGGTCGTAGCGGAACTCGCCGTCGTAGTCGTCTTCGACCAGATACACCCCCCGTGCGGCGGCGATCCGCGCGAACTCGGCGCGCCTCTCGGCGTTCAGCGTCGCGCCCAGCGGAGCCTGGTGTGCCGGGGTAAGGACAGCGGCAGCAGATCTGGTGAAACCTTCCGGTCGGGCACCGCTGCCGTCGACGTCTAGCGGGACCACGGCGAGTCCGCTGGCTTCCGCGATTGCGCGGTGATCGGGAAGGCAGGGGTTCTCGAGGGCGATCGACCGGGCCGTGCCGGCGGCCAGCGCGTCACACACCAACCGCAACCCCTGCGTGAACCCACTGCAAATCACGATGTGCTCGCAGGTGGTGAGGACTCCGCGTACTCGGCCTAGGTAGTTGGCGAGTACTGCGCGCAAGCGCGGCGATCCGCGTGGGTCTGCCGGGCCGAGCTCGGAGTGCGCGGTGGTCTGCAGCGCTCGCCGAAGCGCGCGCAGCCACTCGGCGCGTGGGAACATGCTCAGGTCGGGGCGGCCCAGGCGGAAATCGGCGACGACGCGCGCGGTGACGGGTTCTGCGGTGACCCGTGACGGGGCGTGCGGCCCATGAGCCACTTCGGTCGCCGCGCCGGGCCGGGTGCGTAGGTATCCTTCGGCCGCCAGTTGTGCATAGACCTCGACGACGGTTCCGCGCGCCACCCCGAGCTGTACGGCCAGGGCACGCGAGGACGGCAGCCATTCGCCTGGTGCGAGACGCCCGTCGCGAATGGCTTGTCGCAGAGCAACTTCGAGCGCCGAGCGTCGACCCCGTCCAGGTGGAAGGTCGAGGTGTAGGTCGATTCCGCCAGCACTGGTACACGAATCTGCCATGGAATTGGACCATACAGATGAACCGGCTCTCTCGTAATGTCGAAGCGGCGATGGTTCCTGCACCAGAGGATGGCGAGATGGTTGATGTAGCCAACCGGCGTCTTGACCGCACCGCGAGTTTGACCGCCCAGCTCAACGCGGCCCAGCGCGCCGCGGAAACGCTGCGGCCACCGGCCCGTCGCCTCCTCGACGACCCGTACTCGCGGCATTTCGTCGAACACCCGGCGTTGCGGGCGATCCTGGCCCACCCACGTTCGGCCGATGCGGCACTTCGCGTGATCGACTCCGTGTGGGGTGGACTGCACGCCCACATCGCGCTGCGGGTGCGTTACGCCGACGACGCGTGCCAAGCCGCGATCAGCGATGGCATCGACCAACTGGTGCTGCTCGGCGCCGGCTTCGATACCACCAGCCTGCGGCGTGCCACTGCGCCGGTGCGGGTCTTCGAGGTCGACGCTCCAACCACCCAAGCCCACAAACGCCCCGTGATCGAGCGGCTGTCACCAGCCCATTGTGAAACGGTCTGGGTGCCATGCGATTTCGAGCATGACGTGCTGCGTGAACGGCTCCTCGACAGCGGGTTCGATTCGGCCAGGGCAAGCCTGGTCATCTGGCTGGGAGTCACTCCGTACCTAACCTGCGACGCCATCGACGCGACCCTTAACGACCTTGCCAAGGTGTGTGTGCCAGGCAGCCGTCTGGTCGTCGACTACATCTGTGCCGGCGTCGTCGCTGCACGCACCCCATGGAAAAGCGCGAGCCGCGTTGCCCGCATGGTTGCCCGGCGCGGCGAACCGTACCGCAGCGATTTCACCGAGGCCGGCCTGAACGAGATGCTGACCGCCCACGATTTCCAGCCTCGCGAGCATCTAAGTGTCTCCGCGCTGCTGGGGCGTTACGACCCCGCGAACGAAAGCCGATTGGCAGCCGACGACTGGCTCGCTATCGCCACCGCGCTACGCGGGTGATACCGGCCTGGGGCCCGCGGCATGATCTCGATACCGTTGGCACGCGAGATTAGCGGGATGTTTCCGGAGGAAGCCGCCGCCTCACCTCCACCGTGCGAGTCGGGTCGGGAGCTGGAAGGTAGATGATGTCTGACGGTAGGACCCAGGGCCTTTGTGCCGCCGGTTTCCCGGTCGGGTGTCCATCCCCTGGTGCCCGTGGTCAGGTCGGTTCCCTTCCAGCTCC
>NZ_OCVX01000003.1:3334508-3450000 GCF_900232995.1 Mycobacterium simulans | reverse complement strand
GCCCATCAGCAGCCCGCCGGCCCCGCCCACGCCGCCGGGGGTGGTCGCGTCGGCGCCATTGCCGATCAGCGGACGCCCCAGCAATGCCATAGCCTGCGCATTAGCCACCGCGAGCAGGTCTTCTCCGAAAGCCTGCAGCGACGGTGCGGCGGCAGCCTCCGCGACCGCGTACGCGGCCCCCGCACCGGTCAAGTTCCGCATGAATTGGTCGCCAACCGCTGCGACCTGCCTGGCCACCGCCTGGTAATCGCCCGCGTGCTGGGCGAACAAGGCCGCGATGGCCAACGACACCTCGTCCTGGGCCGCCGCGATTACGCCCGTCGTCGCCGGTAGTGCCGCAGCAGTACCCGCGTTCAACGCAGAGTTGATAGCGCTGAGACCAGCCGCAGCGTCCGCCAGTGCTTCCGGTGCGGCGAAGACGAACGACATAGATGTCCCATTCTCAAGGTGCGGAATCGGCGATTACGGAAGCCTATACCATAAAGTATGTTATGGTCCTTGCTTAGCCCAAACAGATGGTCCCTAGTCGGCCCAAATGTTAGAAGCCAGTCCGCCGTTCGTCCTCGCTGCGAAAGCGGAGAAGCCCGCCGCGACCCGCAGGAGTGTTGTGCGATGAACTTTCAACTTCTACCGCCTGAGATAACTTCGATGCAGATGTTCAGCGGTTTGGGCCCGGAGCCGCTGTTGGCGGCCGCGGGGGGCTGGAGCGATCTGGCCAGCGAATTGAATTCGGCGGCAGTTTCTTTCGAGTCGGTGACGTCCGGGCTGGTGACCGAGGCCNCCGTTCGTCCTCGCTGCGAAAGCGGAGAAGCCCGCCGCGACCCGCAGGAGTGTTGTGCGATGAACTTTCAACTTCTACCGCCTGAGATAACTTCGATGCAGATGTTCAGCGGTTGGGGCCCGGAGCCGCTGTTGGCGGCCGCGGGGGGCTGGAGCGATCTGGCCAGCGAATTGAATTCGGCGGCAGTTTCTTTCGAGTCGGTGACGTCCGGGCTGGTGCCCGAGGCCTGGCAGGGTGCGGCGGCCAGTGCGATGACGGCCGCCGCCGCTCCCTACCGAGCGTGGCTGAGCGCGGCCAGCACGCACGCCGATACGGCGGCGAACCTGGCCCGCGCGGCGGCGACGGCGTTCGAGGCTGCCCAGGCGGCCACGGTGTTCCCGGCCGCTATCAGCGCCAACCGCAACCGGCTGGTATCGCTGATGATGTCGAACCTATTCGGGTTCAACGCCCCGGCCATCGCGGCCGCCGAGGCCGAATACGAGTTGATGTGGGCCCAGGACATCGCCGCGATGCTGGGCTATCACGGCGAGGCTTCGGCGATCGCCGCGGCATTGACGCCGATTGTCCAGCCGTTAGCCAACATCGCCAACGCGCCGGCCCAGGCGGTCGGCGCACTGGCTTCGGCCGTGGCCCCGCAGCCGTCCGGGCCGCAGCCCGCCGTTGCGGTGAGCCTGCCCGAACTGACCATACCGCCGATCCAGATCCCTAATTTCCAGCTGCCGTCAGTCAATCTTCTGAATTTGAATTTCTCCGACCTTACGTTGCCCGGGATTAAAATTCCGCAGATAAGTGTGAGTGGTTTTTCCTTGCCGCCGGTGTCGCTAAACATGTCGGCAAGTTCGTTGACAATACCGTCATTCACCTTCCCCGGATTCACGTCGCCGGGGATAACTCTCGGTGGATTCAGTACGCCGCAGCTGGCCACGGCCCCACTCGTGCTGCCCTCGGTCGCCATACCCGCCGGCGGATTCTGGATCCCGTCGGGCGGCGCGAACATACCCGCCAATATAGGCCAGCTGACGAGTCATCTTCCCTCGCTCAACTACATGAGCGTGGTAATACATGGCGTGCCGCAGATACTGTTCGATACGAAAATATGGCCAGTCAATGTTATCGACCTGGAACTACCGTCCACCATCTATATCAACTTCGCCCTCCAGGTATTGGGACCGACGGCGACACCCGGCATCTACATAGGCGACTTCAACCTGAGCACCGGACAATTCACCGGAAATACCGGCTTCGTCCTGCCCCCGATCCAGGTTTCCGGGTTGAGCATCCCGGAGATATCCATTCCCGCGTTCCAAACCCCAGAGATCACCCTGACGAATCCCGGTCTGACGATCGACATCGGATCGATCGGTATCTCGGAGAGCACGCTGGGACCGATTATCGTTCCCCCGATCAGCATCGGGCAATTCCAGATCCCGCAGATCTCCGTCCCCGGCATCGAAATCGGCGCGTTCACCACCCCGGGCCCGATCGTCGGCACCGGCTCGCTGGACATCGGCCTGTTCGACCTGATCCCACGTATCGGCATCGACTGGACGAATCCGTTCGAGGGGATCATCAATCCTCCCCCCAGCGGCCCCTACCTAGGGCCACTGGAGACGCCGGAAATCAGCGTCGCTATCGACGTGCCCCAAATAAACATTCCGCCGATCGCGATACCGCCGATGAGCCTCGGCGCGGTATCCATACCTCCGATAAGCCTGTCACCGTTCAACTTGGGTCAGATTTCGATACCCAACATCCAGGTGAACGGTGTCACTATCGGTGAGATCAGCGTGCCCAATGTCACCATCACCCCAACCCTGCCCAGCATCTCGGTCGGCCCCTTCACAGTGCCCTCGGTCTCGGTGAGCAACTTCAGTCTGCCCACGATCAGCTTCCCGAAATTGACGACGCCCGCGATATCGATCTACAACCCGTCCAATCCAGTGAACACCTTCGGAATCACCCTCGAGTCCTATGCATTCGTCGACCTAACCGGGTCAAGAATTACGATCGTCCCCAATCCTTTCACCACACTGATACAGTTCGGGGTTCCCGCAACCCAAATCCCGCCTCTGCAAATAGTGAACCCGGTCAATGCCAGCAACCCGGTCAGCTTTGTGATCGACGGCGCGGTCAATGCCATGACCCTGGGGCAGATCACAGTGGACGGTTTCAACCTGGCACTCAACGGCCCGGCCATACAGTTGGCAGACATCCTCGTCAGCCCCATCAATTTGGATGCCTTCAACACTCCGCCGGTGACCGTGTCACCCATTGCGGTCGGACCGGGCACCGGCTTCAATCTGCCGCAAATCGGCCTCAGCGGTATTCAGCTCGGCGGCTTCACCACCCCCGGCATTGCCATTCCGCCCATCAACGTGGCCCAGACAATCCTGCCAAGCTTCACCTTGATTCCGGCCATACCTCTGTAGCCAGTCTGCGACCCGCAGGAGTGTTGTGCGATGAACTTTCAACTTCTACCGCCTGAGATAACTTCGATGCGGATGTTCAGCGGTTTGGGCCCGGAGCCGCTGTTGGCGGCCGCGGGGGGCTGGAGCGATCTGGCCAGCGAATTGAATTCGGCGGCAGTTTCTTTCGAGTCGGTGACGTCCGGGCTGGTGACCGAGGCCTGGCAGGGTGCGGCGGCCAGTGCGATGACGGCCGCCGCCGCTCCCTACCGAGCGTGGCTGAGCGCGGCCAGCACGCACGCCGATACCGCGGCGAACTTGGCCCGCGCGGCGGCGACGGCGTTCGAGGCTGCCCAGGCGGCCACGGTGTTCCCGGCCGCTATCAGCGCCAACCGCAACCGGCTGGTATCGCTGATGATGTCGAACCTATTCGGGTTCAACGCCCCGGCCATCGCGGCCGCCGAGGCCGAATACGAGTTGATGTGGGCCCAGGACATCGCCGCGATGCTGGGCTATCACGGCGAGGCTTCGGCGATCGCCGCGGCATTGACGCCGATTGTCCAGCCGTTAGCCAACATCGCCAACGCGCCGGCCCAGGCGGTCGGCGCACTGGCTTCGGCCGTGGCCCCGCGGCCGCCCGGGCCGCAGCCCGCCGTTGCGGTGAGCCTGCCCGAACTGACCATACCGCCGATCCAGATCCCTAATTTCCAGCTGCCGTCAGTCAATCTTCTGAATTTGAATTTCTCCGACCTTACGTTGCCCGGGATTAAAATTCCGCAGATAAGTGTGAGTGGTTTTTCCTTGCCGCCGGTGTCGCTAAACATGTCGGCAAGTTCGTTGACAATACCGTCATTCACCTTCCCCGGATTCACGTCGCCGGGGATAACTCTCGGTGGATTCAGTACGCCGCAGCTGGCCACGGCCCCACTCGTGCTGCCCTCGGTCGCCATACCCGCCGGCGGATTCTGGATCCCGTCGGGCGGCGCGAACATACCCGCCAATATAGGCCAGCTGACGAGTCATCTTCCCTCGCTCAACTACATGAGCGTGGTAATACATGGCGTGCCGCAGATACTGTTCGATACGAAAATATGGCCAGTCAATGTTATCGACCTGGAACTACCGTCCACCATCTATATCAACTTCGCCCTCCAGGTATTGGGACCGACGGCGACACCCGGCATCTACATAGGCGACTTCAACCTGAGCACCGGACAATTCACCGGAAATACCGGCTTCGTCCTGCCCCCGATCCAGGTTTCCGGGTTGAGCATCCCGGAGATATCCATTCCCGCGTTCCAAACCCCAGAGATCACCCTGACGAATCCCGGTCTGACGATCGACATCGGATCGATCGGTATCTCGGAGAGCACGCTGGGACCGATTATCGTTCCCCCGATCAGCATCGGGCAATTCCAGATCCCGCAGATCTCCGTCCCCGGCATCGAAATCGGCGCGTTCACCACCCCGGGCCCGATCGTCGGCACCGGCTCGCTGGACATCGGCCTGTTCGACCTGATCCCACGTATCGGCATCGACTGGACGAATCCGTTCGAGGGGATCATCAATCCTCCCCCCAGCGGCCCCTACCTAGGGCCACTGGAGACGCCGGAAATCAGCGTCGCTATCGACGTGCCCCAAATAAACATTCCGCCGATCGCGATACCGCCGATGAGCCTCGGCGCGGTATCCATACCTCCGATAAGCCTGTCACCGTTCAACTTGGGTCAGATTTCGATACCCAACATCCAGGTGAACGGTGTCACTATCGGTGAGATCAGCGTGCCCAACGTCACCATCACCCCAACCCTGCCCAGCATCTCGGTTGGGCCCTTCACGGTACCCTCGGTCTCGGTGAGCAACTTCAGTCTGCCCACGATCAGCTTCCCGAAATTGACGACGCCCGCGATATCGATCTACAACCCGACCAATCCAGTGAACACCTTCGGAATCGACATCAGGACCTATGCATTCATCGACCTATCCGGGTCAAGGCTAGCGTTTGTCCCCACTCCTTTCACCACACTGATACATTTCGGGGTTCCCGCAACCCAAATCCCGCCTCTGCAAATAGTGAACCCGGTCAATGCCTCCAACCCGGTCAGCTTTGTGATCGACGGCGCGGTCAATGCCATGACCCTGGGGCAGATCACAGTGGACGGTTTCAACCTGGCACTCAACGGCCCGGCCATACAGTTGGCAGACATCCTCGTCAGCCCCATCAATTTGGATGCCTTCAACACTCCGCCGGTGACCGTGCCGCCCATTGCGGTCGGACCGGGCACCGGCTTCAATCTGCCGCAAATCGGCCTCAGCGGTATTCAGCTCGGCGGCTTCACCACCCCCGGCATTGCCATTCCGCCCATCAACGTGGCCCAGACAATCCTGCCAAGCTTCACCTTGATTCCGGCCATACCTCTATAACCAGTCAGCACCGGTCGACTCCTGCCGACACGATCGAGAAGCGGCCGCCCAGCGGAAGCTCCGGGCTGATGCTCGCGATGGGGCCCGGATTCTGCGCCGAGCTCGTGCTACTGCGCTGGCACTGAATCGCGGACTTCGACCGTCAGGCCTGGCCGCGGGCTGAGCGCGGCGAAGTTGGCGGCCCGGATACGTTGAGCGGGCAGCCTTAATGTGGTTCGCGCGACCAGCCGGGCCAGCATCGCCGTCATTTCGGTGATGACCATCACCGACCCGATGCACCGGTGCGAACCGCCGCTGAACGGAATGAATTCATGGGGTGCGGGTTTGTGGTAGTCCGGCGCTGCTGAGTCCCATCGCTGCGGACGAAATTCGGTTGGCTCCGGCCATAACTCGGGAATCCGGTGGGGACGTAGGCGCTGAAGGCGATCATGCGCCCCGCGCGGATCCGGTGCCCGTTGAACCGAAGATCGCGCATTACCCGGCGGCCCGAGATGACCCCGGGTGGGTAAGCCGAAGTGTCTCGTGCACAATGCCGTTCAGATACGTCAGGGCGGGGAGGTCTGCGGCGGTCGGAGTTCGACCGCTGAGCACCCGTGCCACCTCGGCGGCCGCGGTGTCCCAAGCGCCGGGCAACAGCGTGTAGGTGGCCCAGGCCAGTGCGCCGCTGTTGGTGTCATGGCGAACGGACGACGGAGCTGTATTCGACTGAAACACAACGATACTGGTTGGTTACTCCGGCTCACTTGTCCGCAATCAAGATTCCAGCGAAGGTATCTCTCTTGCCTGACTCCCCCTCTATGTAGGCCTCTCCGAGGATTACCGAGATGACGAAAGCGAGGCGCATTTCGAGAGAACCTCAGCGGGCCCGCTTGGAGCCTTCCGCAGCCTACGAGTGCACCATATAATGCGCTTGTTTATGCACTTAATAGCAGTGTAGGATATGTGTCATGAGTAAGCGAGTGAGCCTGATCCTCAAAGACGCCGATGAAGCAGTGGTCGCGCCGTATCTCAGCGAAGGCTCCGCGTCGTTCGAGGTGCTGCGCCAGTGGGCGAGTCAACGAGGCGGGAGCGACATCAAATCCGAAGCCGGCGCGCTTCGCGCACTGCTCCAGGCCGGGGCTGAAGCGCTCCGTGAACGCGTCCTCGACGCCGGATACGCCCAACTGGCCGCGGAGTTCAACAGCGAACCCGCCCGCGCCGAGCGGCAGGCGGCACGGGACCGCTACGCGCGCAGGACCGAGGCCGGTCTGTGAATCGCGGGATGCGGAGCCAGACATACCGAGTGGACCTCGGGCACGGCTCGAAGCCCTGGGTGGTCCTCAGCAACAACTCGCGGAACAGGAATCTGGACACGGTCTTGGCGGCTCGGATCACGACGACGAGCAAGAATGCGCACGTACCTACAGTGGTGCCCTTGATCGACGCCGACCCTCTCGTCGGGTTCGTCCTGGTCGACGACATCGTGCAGCTCTACCACGATGAACTCACCGAATCCCTCGGCATCCTTTCTCCACCGACAATGCAGGAAATCAGTAGAGCTCTCCGGATAGCACTCCCCTGAATGCACAGTCCGGAGGGAACGTACGACCCCAGAAGCACAGGAACAGGGGCATGAGCGACTACCACTACGATGCCTTCCCGGCGCAGCTCGAAGGCGCGACCGGGAAATAATTGGTGAGTCCCCGTTACTGGTTCCACTTGATCTGTCCCCGCCGTTCGAGCCGTGGTTATGCGAGTTGAGGGATCGAATAGGTGGAACCTGCGGTGATGATGAGCTGCGACTGCGCCGAGGTAGGGCCGACACGCCACGAGATAGTCCGGGCTGGGTCCACGAACGGTTCACCGCGACCTCCACCGAGCTCGGGTTCGGCCCTGTGGTGATCCGCCTGCAGTGGTCGGCGCTGGCCAAGGTGGCCGCGCTGGCCGGGCTGGCTGCCGAGCGGCTGACCCATCCGGTGATCGATGAGCAGCGAAAAGCGTTGATGGCCGCGATAACTCGTTACCGACCCGGCAGCCACGGCACCAAGGCGCTGAGCGCGGCGCTGTTCGGTGCGCAGACCACTTTGTTCCACCTCGGCGTCCTGGACACCGCGCCCCGCAAAACAGCCCAGACCGCTCGGCCGAGCGGGTCGCCCAGTGGGCAGCGGTCCCACCCAGGCTGGGGCCACCCTCACCGGCTACATCGCCCAGACCCGGCTGTCTGCCGCGGGCCTCGACAATGGTGCGCGTCGAGGGCGTGCTGCGCGAGTTCGCCGGCTGGCTGGCCGTCAATGCCCCCGAGGTGCTCTGCGTCGCCGACCTGCGTCGGGCGCACACTGAGGCCGCTGCACCTGTCTACCCGGCCCACCGCCGATCCGAATCGATGACAATTACCGTAACGAACTAATGGCGCGGGACATTAGTTGGCCACCAGCTAGGGATCGCCTGTTGAACTCAGCGCGCGCTATACCATACGTTTTGGTATTCTATTGGGGCTTAGGCGCGCCTACCACGATATGCGGATCCACTCGGCCCTCCTTGGAGTGCCCAACCTTGCGCAGCGCAGTCTTCCTTATCTGGGGTGCCCCTGATGGTGGACACGTAACTGGTGGGACTGCTGGTCCCGCGGGAAGGATGTCCGTATGTCGGGCCAAAGCGTCGCAAGTACACCCCGCGTCGCAAGTACACCCCGGAGTTTCCGTCATCCGCCGACGGCCGCCGTAAATCAGTTCGCGACCAACTGCGGAGGTGTTACTACGACGTCGCGTTGTCAGCAGACCCGGCGGCACTGCGCCTGGCCGCCGACGTTGTCGGGCCAGATCGACTGCTCTACGGGAGCGATTTCCCTTACTCCTGGGAGTTTCATTGTTCGCAACCGGAAGAACTGGGAAGGACCATTGGTGTCGGCGACCGATGACAAAGCGGCTCGGCTTTTCGATTCCCGGTCTGATTGCATGTAAGGATGCCAAAGGAGCAGAAGCGGACTTCGACCGCTACGACGAAGGACGCGTGGTTGCGGGTCGGCTACGCGATCCTGGCCGACGAAGGCTTCAAGGCCCTCAAGATCGATAACCTCACCGCGCAACTCGGGGTGACCAAAGGTAGCTTCTACTGGCACTTCACCGACATGGCTGCCTATAAGGCGGCGCTGGTGGCGAATTGGGCTCAGTGGCGAGACGACGACCACCAACAACTCAAGGACCTGGCGGCCCTCGAACCTCGGGCGCGGCTGATCGAGATGATGTCGTTCTTGGTGAGTCCACGCTTCTGGATGCTGGAACGCGCCATGCGCGAGTGGGCACGGTCGAACCCGCAAGCTGCTGCCAGCGTCGGTTCGTCCGATCGTCGCACTCGCCTTGCCGTGCGTCAGGCGTTCCTCGACCACGGGTTCGACGCACAGACAGCCGAACAACGGGCCAACTGGACGTTCGCCTTCGGAATTGGCGCGCTGCACCTGTCAAAATCCATACGCTCGCATGTTGCGGTCGCCGATCGCGAAGATCTTGTCGAATTCATGCTGCGCCCCTGATTCTCTGAATCCCATGTGCTTACGCGACTGATCCCAAACGCTGCCCTCCGGATCGGGCCCCGCAGTGGCAACATCATTTTGTCGGGTAGGACATGCTAGTTCGGCTTTTCTCCGCTAAGTCATTCGACGGTGTTGCGGGAGAGAGCTTTTCGGCACGCCTTCGGCCGGCTAGTGCGGGCCGACCAGTCGGATTCGCAGTCAGCGGCTCATCGATGCCGCGCTGTGCTCTCGGGTGTCGGTGGCTAGCTCGGCCTGCATCGAAACTTCCGTTATGCCAGGTTGTAGGTTGGTTTTTCGCAGGTGATGCGAATACCTCTGCTTATGATACTGCCCTGCTCGTGGAGTGATTTGCGCTGTCGTACAGGGCGATTCGTTGGTGGTGACGGGCGTCGGCCAGCGCTAGCGGTTCGACATCGGGCGCATTTGTGGGCACGTCTCCGAGTGGTTCTGACCTGCGCGTTTTGGGGCTCCAGTTCCGGTCCGCCGATGATGGCGTGCAGCGATCGCCGCCCGATGTTCCCGGTGGTCGACTGGATCACCCGCAGGGGACTGTCTGCGCTGGTTGTGATCCTCAATGCTCCTTTGCGCCGGTGCCGACCACCTGCTGGGGAGCCACTATCGCTGCAATGGTTTATTGCAGCTGTCGCTGGTCAGTGGTTGCCCTGACCCAATGCAAACATGGCACCGGAGAGGATCTGCGAAAAAGGATCGGCGCCGCCGCCAAAGGTGGCCTGAGTCGCCGGTGCAGTGACGGCCGCGGGATCGAAGCCTCGCACCGGGTCCACTTCAAGCGGAGCGGTCAGCGGATCGTCGTTTCGCGAATATCCCGCAGCCACCATGGGCGTCAGTTCAGCATCGAGCTGATTCAGCACGTCTTCCGGCACCCCGAGATAGCTGAGGGGCAATATCAGCGGGAGATGTCGTTGGGGAATCAGATATGTCGTTGTCGACGCACCCCTGGAGTTAACGGTTGTTCGGATGTTTTGCGGCGGAACCATGCTCGGGTTGGTGAAGGCAACCGCAGTATGACCAGTAGCGAGGCCCATGAACGTGTTGGCGAGGGCTACCAGGTTGTCCGGCCGGTCGGGGAAGTCGGCGATCGAGTCGTATGCAGCGATGAACATCTTGGTGTCGTATTGGCTCTCCACCGGAGGCGGGATCCGGTAGTCGAGTGCAGGAACGACGGAGCCAACGGGAAACATCGCGGTGAGGAAACTCTCACCGAAGGCGTGGCGCGCGATTGGGTCACCAAATGTGGCGAAGGTCAACTGATCTGGCGGTGGAGCGGTGGGATCATTGGCAAGCCCGGCCTGCACTGCGTCGAGCACGAGCGAGCCCTCGGATAAGCCAATCGCGGTACCCCGACCACCTCTGCGGATCGCCGCATCCAGATTGTCTGCTCCGGCGACGACGGACTCGCCGACGCTGGGGCCGTCCATACCCAAGCCTGGAAAGCTTTCATCCAGTCGGCCGATGCCTGGGAAGAGTCGTTCTAGCACGTGGCCCTGAACCTGCCCTGCGGGGTAGTTGACAATTTGTCGATTCAAGTTTGGGAACCATTCGGCACCCTCGCGACGTATGTACTCGTCGTAGGGGATACCTAAAACGCGCGCGCCCCCCAGCGCGTATGCCGTCCCGCCGCCCGCCGTCCCGTCTCCCGGAGCCTCGCCGATTGGCGTCTCGACAGCTGGCGTCTCGTCGGCTGTCGCGATCCCAAATCCGAAACATCCTGTGGCGCTGACAGTTACCAGCGCGGTAACTCCTGCGAGTAGTTTCTTCATTCCTACTCCCCCGCCCGCCCGCTCGCTTGGTCTCGTAGTTTTGCTTACATCACGCGTCCGAACTAACCCGGACCTTACTCCGCCGGCCCGGCCGGTGACCGCGACCGCAAGCTCGGCCGTGACGGCCACCAGTTCGCCCGCCCGACCAGCGTGGCGATGGCGGGCACCGTTACGGTGCGCACCACGAAGGTATCCAACAAGATTCCGACACCGATCACGAAACCGGCCTGGATCACGGTGCCGATGCTGGAGAACAGGAGACCGAACATCGACGCGGCGAAGATCAGACCTGCCGCGGTAATCACACCGCCGGTCGAGGTCAAGGTGCGGATGACGCCGTAACGCATGCCGTGCGGAGACTCGTCACGCATTCGCGAGATGAAAAGCAAATTGTAATCGGCTCCCACCGCGACTAACACCACGAACGCTAATGGAGGCACACTCCAATGTAAGTGCCCGCCAAGTACGAATTGAAACATCAAGACGCCAATACCGAGCGCCGACAGATACGAAATCACGACCGAACCGACCAGATACAGGGGAGCGACAACCGCTCGCAACAGCGCCATCAAGGTGAGTAGCACAACGACGATGGTCACCAGGATGATGAATCGGATGTCGTGCTCATAATAGTTGCGCGTGTCCCGCAGCGTAACGGGATATCCAGCCATCGATACCGAGGCATCGTTCAATGCGGTGTTCGGTAGGGCTCCCCGGGCGGTATCGCCGATTGTATTGACCTGATCCATCGCTTCGGCGCTAAACGGATTGAGTTTTGTTTGCACCAAGTACCGCACCGAGTGGCCATCCGGCGAAATGAACATCTTTGCGGCCTTCATGAACTCGTCCATGTGCAGTAGCTGACGTGGAATATTCAACCCCGCCATTGACGGCCCTGCCGCGTCGTGTTTCATCGCCAGTAGGAACGCCGATGCCTCGCCGAGCCCCGCACCCAGCTGTCTGATTTGGTCGACGAGTTGTTCCACGCCGTCAGCCACCTGCCGACTGCCGCCGGCGAAGCGGTCGGCGCCTTGTTGGACGTTGGTCAGGCCCGCCTGTAGCCCTCCGGGTCGGTCCAGCCCCAAGGAATGTAGCGCCTTAACCAAGGTGGTGAGCGCAGCACGCAGACGGTCTACCGTTGCGTTGAGGGTTTGCCTGTCTTGGAACGCCTCCAGTTGTCGAGACAGATCGTTGATCTGGTCGAGGCTTCCGTCACCACGCGCACTGACCAGCCGCTGAAAGTGGTCGCGGGTAGTGGTGCAGGAGGGATCGGCGTCGCAGACCGGGTTGGCCTGCAGTGCCGTCAACACCGGGGCTATCCAGGCGAACATGTCCTTGACGGCCACGAAGTTCACGCCCATGGTGGCGCCTAGCGAATTGATGCTGCTTACCAGCTTGGCCGCGGTGGTGACTTCTTTGACGAGCTTGTCTCCACCGTATTGGCTTTTCATTGAAGAGAAAGCATCGATCAGACTCTGGATACTGGAAACCATCTGGTTGACTTGGCCGCGCGCATCGACAAGGTTGTCGGCCAGCGTGTTGGCCCCTTTGACCAGTCGGTTGAGGTCATCGTCGTGGTCGCTGATCACACCGGATGCGCCGCCCAGCCGAGCGCCGATAGTGCCCGCCTGATAGGTGGCTCTGAACTGTTCCGGCACAACTCCCATAGGTCGAGTGATGCCACTGACCAGAGCGATATCCGGCAGTTGGCTCACTCGGTCGGCCATTTGCTCCAAGTCTGCAAGGGCCTGCGGTGTGCGCAAGTCGTGCGGTGACTGGACGAGGATGTACACCGGAATGGACTGATTCACCGGGAAATGATGTTCGAGCGCGGCATATCCGACCGAGCTCGGGGCGGACGATCGCAGGACCTTGCGATCGTCGTAGTTGAAGCGCACCAAGCCGGCGCAGCTAGCCAGAATGATCAACACAAGCGCACTGGCAACCAAATGAACCTTGGGCCGGCGCACAATGCGTATCCCCGAACGCCGCCAAAATCGAGCGGTGAGTTCGCGCCGCGGCGTGACCCAGCCGCGTGGCCCGGCTATTACCAGAATGGCCGGCAGCAACGTGATCGCGGCAAGGAATGCCACACCGATCCCAATCGCCGACGACACGCCTACCGTCGAAAACACCCCCATCCGGGAGAAGCTTATTCCGAGAAAGGTGATTCCCACCGTGGCTGCGGAGGCGGTGATAACTTTTCCGATCGAGATCAATGCGAGCTTTACCGCTTTATCGAAATCTGCGCCGAGTCGCAAATGGTCGTGATAGCGGCTAATGAGAAAGACCGCATAATCCGTGCCCGCGCCGGCTATCATTGCGCTCAGAAATACGATGGACTGGTTCGAAACGGCGAAGCCGGTCAGTTGGGAGAATCCAGCTACCACGGCCTGTGCGATCAGCAAGGACAGCCCGATCGCTATCAACGGCAGCAGCATGGTGACGGGATTGCGGTACACCAACAGCAGGACCACGAGCACCAGGACGGCGATCGCTAGCTCAATCGGAAGCCGATCGCGTTCGCCCGCGGCGGTGAGGTCGGCGACGGTGGCCGCGGGCCCGGTGAGGTTTGCTTTCAGCGACGTTGCCGCAGGGGTTCGTTCCAGGGTGTGTTTGACGACGTCGGCAACCCTCATAAAGGCGGCGTAGGACCGTGGCGTGCCCAACTCACCCGAAATGCCGACGGGCAGCACCCAGGATTTGTGGTCCTGGCTGGTCAAGGCCGGACGCAGGGACGGTGTGCTGAGGAAATCCTGCAACATCACGACATCCCGCGTGTCCTGGCGGAGCGCGTCCACCAGCTTGCGGTAAGCGGCTTCGTCGGCCGGACCAAGCCCGTTCTCGTTGGTCAGGACCACCAACAGGAGGTCGTCTGTGCCCGATTCGTGAAACGCTGCCGTCATTTGTCGGGCGGCAACGCTCGACGGCGCGTCGCTGGGCAAGATGGCGAGCGGATGTTTCTGGGCCATCGCGTTCAGGGACGGGGAAGTCACCGGCAGTGCGACCGCAATCGCGACCCAGATCCCGATCACTACCCAGGGCCACCGCACCACAAAGTCGGCTAGTCGTCGCACAGCAGCCTCACCACCCTCATCGTGCGGACTCGCCATCGTGTGCGCCCGCCCGCGGCACTCGTTGATGCCCTGTCGAAACCGCGCAATTTTCCTACCCCGCCGGCCCGGAAATTACGCATTTCAGAAGCGGCCATCGAATTACTCCACCCTACGCAACGCGTCCCCAATGCCCGCTGTCAGCGACCCGCACACACACAGACTTCATCGCCGCTATATAGCGGGCAATTGATTTCTGGGCAACCGGATTGTCTGGAAACATTATCGCCATTGCCGTGCCCTCTTCGGACCTGAATATGTAGATGGTTAGTTGGTATGAATATCTTCCATCGGAGTAGATCCCGATGTTCTTCGCATAACCCAACTCGGCCGCCGCGAACACAGCATTAAGGGGGGCGGCGCCGCCATGCAAGAAGTTCGATACCGGAAAGTTCGGACGAGGCCTGCTCAACCACGGTGCCAATTCCAATACGCGGTAATACGGCACTTTCGCCATGTCCAAACCTGAATCGAAAGAAGCCTGCGCTGCCCACGCGGCATCGCCGAAAGACGCTGCGGCTATCGGGACAGTGATCGGAACCAAGCCGGTAAACCAACCCTGAGTCATAAAATTATCCGACGTTCTGCGTGTATCTCTGGGAGTAAGTCCGAAATATGTGGGAGCTCCGGTAAATTCATGTTCCACCAGTGCGATGCAGGCAAACAGGCCGCCAATGAAGCGGGCTCCGGCCACCGTGCAGGCTGATTCGAATCTCGCTGTCTGCTCCGCATCCATCAAGAATTCTTTGACCATGTGGCTGTCACTCGGCTCCCATGGGTTGCCCAGTGGAAGTGGGAACTCGGGAAGGCTTCCATCGTTATTCTCGGCGAAGTCAATCCACGCGCGTACCTGCGGCGAATCGACGGTTAAAGTTGACGTGTACTGGCGCTCCTGGACACAGTAATCGTCAAAGCTGCCGGCATCGGGCAACGCGAGGGGTTTGCCGTCTCCCGTCAACGCTGTATACATTCCATGGGACTCCAACATCGTAATCC
Organism: Mycobacterium simulans; assembly: GCF_900232995.1. Taxonomy (GTDB): domain Bacteria; phylum Actinomycetota; class Actinomycetes; order Mycobacteriales; family Mycobacteriaceae; genus Mycobacterium; species Mycobacterium simulans. Next base: position 3,434,992 of record NZ_OCVX01000003.1, on the reverse strand, counting down.
CAATTAACGCAGCGTCCCCGTGGATATGATCAATACACGCATAGAATGTGAAATTGCTCTCGCTTTGGATAATTCCGAAGGTGAAGCAATCCCACTGTAGCGGATTCCGGTTTTGCACTACATGGTTGTGTAATTCTTCAACGGTCATTTTACCGTGATTGATCGGCTCAAATTCGATATCAGCAGGATCGTTGATGGTATGCCTGATGATGTCTCCGGTATCGGTGTACTCGAACCAACTGCGGTATGTATCATGCCGACGCAAATATGCGTTGAGCGCGTTATTCATGGCAGGAATATCGCACTCGCCGGGTACTTCACAGGTCGCGATGATTTCCCGTGAATAGTCGAGCCCCAAGGCTGTTCGTTCGTAATAACCCCGAAGATGTTGGGCCTGCATGTAGCTGATTGGTACAGAACTGACCGGCGCTTGCCGGGCCTTTTCCCGAGCCGCAATTGTGGGGTGCCAGGATGTGACTACGCCTGGGCTCAGCGTCCATTCATCAATTGAGCCGATCGTAATTTTTCCGATACGCAATATCGTCCTCCCCCGCTCTGGACAGCTGCTGTCCGGCCACGCTGGCAGCGAGATCAGGGTAACTCTTCCGTAATCACCGTCTCCGACCTGCGCCGAATCGTCCGCAACGGCCCACGGTTGCGGCAGGCGGCTATGGTGATAGAACAGTCTTTGAAAACGGACGCGTGCGACGCAGGCCGGAGGCCGCAGTCGTGGCAATTTTGGCTGTACCGGCACGGGGAACTATTCATAGTTGCAATACTCGTGCCGACTGGCGGCCGAAGACGTGGTTTGGAGGTACCACGGCCCCGACGCAGGCATCGAATCTTCGCCGGCCGAGGCAGGGAGGGACAACTGCATGGCAACCGTCGAATATCGGACGGCGCGGGCATCGGGTTTTGCGATAGTGGGCTACGCGGCGCGATTTCCGGGCGCCGCCGACGCGGACGAGTTCTGGGATGTGCTACGGCAAGGCCGGGACGCGGTGTCGGACGTACCTCGGGAACGGTGGGATGTCGAGGAGTTCTTCGACCCAGAGCCCGGGGCGCCCGGGAAGATTGTGACTCGCCGGGCAGGCTTCATCGACGACATTGCGGGGTTCGACGCTCCGTTTTTCGGGGTGTCGCCGCGTGAGGTCAGGCTGATGGATCCGCAGCATCGGCTGTTGCTGGAGACGGCGTGGCACGCGCTGGAGCATTCGGGCACTGCACCAGCGGCTTTGGCGAACACCAAGAGCGGCGTCTACATAGGTTTGTCCACCCATGACTACCTGGGAATGATGTCGGATGAGCTGAGTTACGCCGAGATCGAAGCCTATATGGCAATTGGCACGGCGGCTGCCGCCGGAGCGGGTCGGATCAGTTATCGGCTCGGGTTGCAGGGACCGGCGGTCACAGTCGATACGGCGTGCAGCTCCTCGTTGGTGGCAATCCATCAGGCGTGCCAAGCGCTGCGGTTGGGCGAGTGTGACCTCGCGCTGGCCGGCGGCGCGAACGTTCTGATCAGCCCTGGCACCATGATCACTTTTTCACAGGCGCGGATGTTGGCGCCGGACGGCCGGTGCAAGACGTTTGACGCGGCCGCGGATGGCTATGTGCGTGGCGAGGGTTGCGGTGTCGTCGTCGTGAAGCGGCTCGATGACGCGATCCGCGACGGCGACCGGATTCGGGCCGTGGTCCGGGGCAGCGCGGTCAATCAGGATGGCGCATCGGGCGGTCTGACGGTGCCGAACGGCGTCGCTCAACAACGGGTCATCACCGAGGCGCTGGAGCGTGCCGGTGTCGTAGCCGGTGACGTCGGATACCTGGAGGCGCACGGAACCGGGACATCGCTGGGTGATCCGATCGAAGTCCAGGCCGCGGCTGCGGTACTCGGCGACGGGCGCGACCCCAGCCGGCCGCTGCTGATCGGATCGGTGAAGACGAATATCGGTCATCTGGAGGCGGCCGCGGGGATCGCGGGCGTCATAAAGGTCATCCTGTCGCTCGAGCATGAGGTGTTGCCGAAGCACTTAAACTTTCGGAATCCGTCACCGCACATTCCTTGGGATCAGCTTCCGGTGCGGGTCGTGGCGGAGGCCACCGCCTGGGAACGCGACGGTCGACCCCGTGTTGCAGGGGTCAGTTCGTTCGGGTTCTCCGGGACCAACGCGCACATCATTCTTGAGGAAGCGCCTGATGTAGTAGGTCAGGTTGCTGCGCCACCGGGCCCGGTCGAGGCGCCCGCGGACCGACGGTTCAACCTGCTTCCGCTATCGGCAAGCAGCCCGGCCGCATTGGTGCAGATCGCCGATCGATACCGCAGGTGGTTGAGCGCGCATCCGGAGGCCACCTTGTCGGATGTTTGCTTCACCGCCGGGGTTGGGCGATCCCACCTCGAGCACCGGGCGGCATTGGTGGTGAATTCGACGGAATCGGCCATTGAGTTACTCGGTGCGCTCGCCGACGATCGCCCGGCAACGGGCTTGGTGCGGGGAGTATGCGCCGACAAGCCGAAGACAGCGTGGTTGTTCCCAGGTCAAGGCAGCCAGTTCGCCGGCATGGCCCGGGAGTTGTTCGGGACCGAGCCGGTGTTCGCCGAGACGGTGACCCGGTGCGCGGCGGCCGTTGCCGGCGTGCTCGAAAGACCAATGCTGGACGTTATTTTCGATGCGGATAGCCCGGATGGCTCGGATCCTCAAGACACCTTGCGGCAGACGCGCTACGCCCAGCCGGCCTTGTTCGCGGTGGAGATGGGCCTGGCCCGGCTCTGGCAGTCGTGGGGCCTGGAGCCTGACGTGGTGCTCGGCCACAGCGTCGGCCAGTATTCGGCTGCCTGCGTCGCAGGCGTGTTAACTCTCGAGGACGGAGCGCTACTGCTCGCTGAGCGCGGCCGCCTATTCAGCAGTTTGCCAGCCGGCGGTCGGATGGTCGCGGTTTTCGCCGACGCCGAGCGGGTCGAGAGCCTCACCGACGAGTTTCCGCAGTTGTCGGTGGCCGCCTACAACGGTGCCAATACCGTGCTGTCGGGACCCGCGCAGGATCTGGACCGGGCGGTGGCCGGGTTGATAGCCGACCGTGTCCGGTGTGACTGGCTGGAAACCAGCCACGCCTTCCATTCGGCGCTGTTGGATCCGGTCCTCGACGAATTCGAGTCGTATGCGAGCCAGTTCGAGTTCGGCTCGCCACAACGGGTTTTGGTGTGCAACCGGACCGGCACGGCCCTGGGCTGGCACGCGAAACCGGATGGCGCCTATTGGCGCCGCCATGCACGGCAACCGGTCGAATTCGCAAAAAGCGTACAGACATTGGCCGATCTCGGCTGCGCGGTGCTGCTGGAGGTCGGCCCGCAACCGGTGCTCACCGCCGCAGCCCTGCGGGCGTGGCCTGACCCGGCAACCGCACCGCGGGCGACCGCGTCATTGCGGCGAAACGGCGCTGACCATCGCCAGATCACCGAAGCCCTTGCCGACGCTTACATCTTCGGCCACCTGCCCGACTTCGGCGCTCTCCAGCAGGGGCCGACGCGCAAGCTCGACCTGCCCACCTATCCATTCCAGCATCGCCCGTTCTGGTTCCGGGATAAGCGGGTCCGGCCGACCCAGTCTTCCGCTCAGTCCGATGCCGTGCGTACCAAAGCCGTCCGGCTTCTAGAAGACGGCCGCATCGAGGAACTCGCTGCGCTGCTCGACGGTGCGAGCGGCAATCAACAGACCGTCGACGTGCTGACAAGGTTTGCCGGACAACACAACCAACAGCGTGAGGCCCAGAGCGTGGCGGACGCCCGCTACGAGATTCGTTGGGAGAAATCCACCGTCTCGGATGCGGAAGCCGACGAGCCGTCTGCCTGGCTCCTCGTTGGCGACAACGCCGCGGTCGTTGCGCCATTGGTCGACGCGCTGACCGCACGCGGCCACCGGTACCGGATCCTCGGGCTGCCGGTGTCCGATGCGGACTCCGAGCGGCTCGAAATCGAGTTGCGCGCTGCGGTGGCCGACGAACCGACGCTGCGTATCTTGTATCTCGCGGCCCTCGATGACAGTGCGCCGTCGATGCGGTCGCTGTTGGCGATGCAACACCGAGTCCTGGGCGGAACACGGCGACTCTTCCGCGCCGCGGTCGCCGCTGAACTCCGCACACCCATCTGGCTGATATCCCGTGGCGCACAACGGGTCACCAGCACCGACACCGTGTCGCCGGTGCAGTCCTGCCTGTGGGGGTTCGGTCGCGCTGCCTCGCTGGAACATCCGCAGCTGTGGGGCGGACTGGCGGATCTTTCCGAAGGCGGCGCTGACGAGTGGTCGGCGTTGATCGATCAGTTGGTGGCAGTCCCGCGCGGCGCGGCCAGCAGGGAGGACCAAGTCGCGCTGCGCGATCATGCGGTCTATGTTGCCCGGCTGTCGCGATGCGCGGCACAGCCGACTTCGACACCGCTGGCACTGCGTGGTGACGCGACATATTTGGTGACCGGCGGGCTGGGCGCGGTCGGACTGGAGATCGCCGGATATCTCGCCGCGCACGGCGCCCGGCAGCTGGTGCTGACCGGCCGACGCTCACCCAGCGATGCGGCGCAACAGCGCATCGACGCGCTACGCGAACAGTCCGGCTGCGAATTCCGGGTTATCGCGGCCGACGTTGCCAACCCGCACGACGTCGCTCGTCTCATCGCCACTGTGCAGTCCGAGCTACCGCCGCTGGCCGGCATCGTCCATGCCGCAGGCGAGATCGGTACCACCGGGCTGCGCACCCTGGACGACGCCGAAGTAGATCGAGTGTTCGCCGGGAAAGTTTGGGGCGCTTGGTATTTGAGTGAAGCAACGGCGGACATGCAATTGGACTTCTTCCTTTGCACCTCCTCGATCGCCGCGGTATGGGGCAGCTTCGGCCAGACCGCCTATGCCGCGGCCAATGCCTTCCTCGACGGGCTGGCCCGGCGGCTGCGTGAGCAGGGTGTTTCCGGGATCAGCGTCAACTTCGGTCCGTGGATGGCGGGGATGGCCGACGAGGACGCCCGTGCGCAACTAGATCGGCGCGGGGTCAAGACATTGCCGCCCGCTGACGCACTGGCGGGGATGGCCCAACTCATGGTGGCTTCTTCAGCACAGGGGGTTGTGGCCCGGATCGACTGGGCCCGCTTCCTGGCGCTCTACCAGCAGGCCGGAAAGCGGTCATTCCTGGCGGATTTAGAGCGTGAGGTGCCCGAGTCCGCTCCGACACCGACGGCGTCGGGGACCACCCGATTGGTCGAGCAGCTCACCCTCGCTCCAGCGCAGCGCCGGAAAAAGATCGTCGTGGAGTTTCTGCGCAACGTCGTAGCGGAGGTGACACGGATCGATGGGGCGGAGATCCGCGACGAGGCCGGATTCTTCGACCTCGGCATGGATTCGCTGATGGCCGTCGAACTGCGGCGCCGAACCGAGCAGGCAGTGGGCAGGGAGCTGCCGGCGACGCTCGCGATGGACCATCCACGCCTGGTCGACGTCGCGGATTACCTGCTCGGCGACGTGCTCGGCCTCAGCGGACAGCCATCTTCTGGTTCGGGGGCCCGGCCGGTCTCGGTAATGACCTCGGAAATGACCCGGCCGTCGGATGAACCGATCGCAATTATCGCGGTTGCCTGCCGTTTTCCGGGATCGCCCGATCCCGACGCTTATTGGGAGGCGCTGTCCGGCGGTGTCGATGCGATCAGGGAGATCCCGGATGACCGCTTCGACGTAGACGACTATTACGACCCGGATCCCGAGACACCGGGCAAGATCTACAGCCGCTGCGGTGGATACCTCGACGAAATCGCCGGATTCGATCCGGAGTTCTTCGGTATTTCACCGCGCGAGGCCGTGTGGATGGATCCGCAGCAGCGGCTGATGCTAGAGGTTGCGTGGGAGGGCCTGGAACGTGCCGGGTATTCGCCTGCTACGTTGCGCGGCAGTCGGAGCGGCATCTTCGTGGGGGTGGCTGCCAACGAGTATTCGCATCTACTGTCCGCCGACTCGGTCGAGACCATCAAATCGCACTTCATCACCGGCAATGCGCTCAATGCCATCGCGGGTCGGGTTGCTTTCGTGCTGGGACTGGAAGGACCGGCGGTGGCGGTGGATACCGCGTGCAGCTCGTCGCTGGTGGCTGTCCATCAGGCCTGCCAGGCATTGCATTCCGGTGACTGCGATTTGGCGCTGGCCGGTGGGGTGAACGTCTTGTTGAGCCCGGCATCCATTGTTGCCGCCGCACGCGCCAGGATGCTGTCCCCCGACGGAAGATGCAAGACCTTCGACGCCGCCGCCGACGGCTATGTGCGCAGTGAAGGATGCGGGATTTTGGTGCTCAAGAGGCTGAGCGATGCGGTGCGCGGCGGCGATCGTATTTGCGCGGTCATCCCGGGCAGCGCGGTCAATCAGGACGGCGCTTCCAGTGGTTTGACCGTGCCCAACGGCGGTGCACAGCAACGGCTTATCTCCGCGGCGCTAGCTCGTGCCGGCATTGGCGGTTCCGATGTTGACTACCTTGAAGCGCACGGGACGGGCACCTCGCTGGGGGACCCGATCGAGGTACAGGCCGCCGCGGCCGCCTATGGCGGCGGCCGTGACCCGAACCGGCCGCTGTTGCTCGGATCGGTGAAGACCAACATCGGCCACCTCGAGTCGGCAGCGGGGGTAGCCGGTCTGATCAAGGTCGTGTTGTCTCTGCAGCACGACGTTCTGCCGCCCAACCTGCACTTCGAGAAACCGTCACCGCATATTCCATGGGACTTGTTGCCGGTGCGGGTCGTGGACAAAGCAATTCCCTGGCAGGCCGACGGCAGGCCACGCCGTGCCGGAGTGAGTTCCTTCGGGTTCACCGGCACGAATGCACATGTCCTGATCGAGGAGGCGCCACCACGATCGGCGACCGCTGACGAACACTCGGCAGACGACGTCGCCGCGAGACCGGAGTCGGACGCCTCAGCTGGACCGGTCAGCGTGTTGCCGCTGTCGGCGCGCTCACCGGAGGCGCTGGTGGCGGTGGCGCAGCGATATGCGACCTGGCTGGATGCGCACCCGAAGGTCGACATCACCGATGTGTGCTTCACGGCCGGGGTCGGGCGTTCGAAATTCGAACACCGAGCCGCGCTGGTCGTCGATTCGGTACCGGGCGCACGGGAGCTACTGGCCGAGTTGGCCGAGAACAAGCTGCGACCGGGTGTAATACGTGGCGAGTGCGCTGACCCGCCTACGACGGCGTGGTTGTTCACCGGGCAGGGCAGCCAGTACCCAGGGATGGCGCGCGAGCTGTTCGACGCCGAGCCGGTGTTTGCCGATACCGTGACACGATGCGCGGACGCGGTCGACGGTATGTTGCCGCTTCCGTTGCTGGAGGTGCTGTTCGCCACCGACAGGGACACCGGCGGCGAAGCCGGAAAAACACTGCGGCACACCTCTTTTGCGCAGCCTGCACTTTTCGCCGTCGAGATGGGCCTGGCCCGGCTGTGGCAGTCGTGGGGCATCGAGCCCGATGTGGTGCTTGGGCACAGCGTGGGCCAATACGCGGCGGCGTGTGTGGCCGATGTGTTCAGTCTCGAAGACGGTGCACGGTTAGTGGCCGAACGCGGCCGGCTGTTCGGCAGTCTGCCTGAGGGCGGGCGAATGGTGGCGGTCTTCACCGACGCAAAGGACGTGGAGGGCGTCGCCGAAAAATTTCCGCGGGTTTCGGTTGCCGCTTACAACGGTCCCAACACGGTGCTGTCGGGCCCGGGCGCGGATCTGGAACAGATCGTCGCCGCGTGCAGCGATGACGGGATCCGTTGCTCGTGGCTAGACACCAGTCATGCTTTCCATTCCGAGTTACTCGAACCGGCGCTCGACGAATTCGAGTCGTACGCAGCGCGCCTGAAGTTCGCCGTCCCGACTCGACCGCTGGTCTGCAACCGCACCGGGGCGGTGCTCACGGCGGAAACCCCGCTGAACGCCCAATATTGGCGGCGGCATTCCCTCCAGCCGGTGCAGTTCGCCGAAAGTATGCGCACCGTTGCGCAGCTCGGATGCTCGGTGTTGATGGAGATTGGTCCCCAACCGATTTTGACCGCAGCTGCGGTGCAAGTTTGGGAATCCTCGGCCGCGCCGCGTGCGATCGTTTCCCTGCGCAAGGGCGCCGATGCCCGGCGTCAGATGGCAGAAGCGCTAGCCGCGGCGTATGTCGCCGGGCATCGGCCCGATTTCGCTGCGCTGCACCAGCTACCGCGCCGCAGACTCGAACTGCCGACCTATCCATTCCAGCGCCGTCAGTTCTGGCCCAAAACTTCCGCCATCGCGGGCATAGGCGGTGAGGGTGTTGCCGTAGCCGAAATCCTAGGTAGTGCAAAGGATCTCGCTTCCGGCGACGTTGTATACACCAGCCGGCTGTCCGTCAAATCGCAGCCGTGGCTGTCCGATCACGTCATCTATGGCACCGTTGTGGTTCCGGGTGCGACGTACGCGACGATGGCCCTTGCCGCGGTCGGGCCGCCGGCGCGAGTACAAGAAGTCTTCTTTTATGAACCGATCATCCTGGGCGACAAGAGTTCCCGGGAAGTGCAGCTCACGTTGCATCCGACCGACGACAGCCGAGGTGGCACATTTCAGGTGCACAGCCGCCCGTACGGTGCTCGCGATGCCGAGTGGTCGTTGAACGCCGATGGCACAGTCGTCACCGGTGTCGACGATGAGCCGTCATCCGATTCGGCGGATTCCATCGATGTCGTATGCGAGCGGTTGAATCGCACGCGCCCGCAGCAGCTGTTCGACACCTTCGCCGACATGGACCTGGCCTGGGGACCCACCTGGTCCACTTCCCTGAAATCGCTGTGGGTCGGTGAGGGTGAGGCGGTCGGCGATGTCGTCATCGGCGACGAACTCGCCGAACAGCTCGGAAGCGAGCCGATCCATCCGGTCCTGCTGGACCTGTGCACCGGAATCGCCTTCCCGGCCTTCCCGGCGCTTCTCGCGGCGACCGAACAAGGGATGGTGGCCGATCTGTTCCTGCCGCTGCGCTACGGCCAGGTCGTGCTGCGCAAGCGAATGCCACGGCGGTTCTACTGCCGCGCGAGGTGGCAGGCTGGCGGTCTGGACAGCGAAACCCAAGTCTTCGATCTGGATTTCGTCGATCGGGATGGTCACCAGCTGGGCGGAATCCGCGAGTTCACGGTGAAACGCGCGCCCCGGGAGGCGCTGTTGCGCGGGCTTGGCGGCGATGCCACTCGGCTCCTCTATACCCTCGGCTGGAACGAGGTGCCGCCGCCGGCGTCGAGCAGTGATATCGGGGCCCCCGACAACCCCGACGGGACATGGCTGATTGCCGGATTCGAGGAGCTGGCGGCCGAGCTGCCAAGTTGCATCCGCTGTAATGGCACTCCGGATCCGGAGCACTGGCAGCGGCTTTCCGCACAGGCGCAGGAGCGCGGTGCGCCGATCAGCGGCATCGTCTGGCGCAGCACCGGGCAGCCGAGCGCAGAAGAGTCGAGCGCTGAATTCGCCGCGCGGCTGGAGACCGAGATCGCCGGCCTAGTCAGTGCCGTGCATACCCTGCTGGCTGACGAGACGGTGAAACTCGTTGGCGGACTGTGGATCATCACCGAAAGGGCTGTGGCGACCGAGCCCGGCGAGCCGGTTGACCCGGTGCAGGCGGCGCTGTGGGGGCTCGGACGCACCATCATCGCCGAGCAGCCGACCCTGCGGTGCAGGTTGGTCGACCACGACGGATCCGACGACACCGTGCCCTCGCTAGCCAGCCTGCTCGGCGCACCCCGCACACCCGTTCCGGAACCCGAACTCGCACTGCGACAAGGAAAGTTCCTGGTATCGCGGCTACTGCCATGGGCGCGCAGCGGGCAGCTCGCGGTACCACGCGCGAATGACTATGTCTTGGCACCGACCGAACGCGGTGCTATCGATAACCTGCGTCTGGCTGAGACGGAAGTGCTGCCGCCGATTGCTGGCCAGGTGCAGATCCGGGTGGAGGCCGCGGGTCTCAACTTCCGGGATGTGCTCAATGTGCTGGGCCTCTACCCGGGCGATCCGGGGCCGATCGGCGGTGACTTCTCCGGCATCGTCACCGAGTTGGGTACTGGCGTCGCCGGATTCGAGGTTGGCCAACGCGTCATGGGCTTCATGCAGGGGGCGTTCGCCAGTCGGGTCAATGTGCCTGCCCAGTTGCTGGCGCCGGTGCCCAAAGGGCTGAGCGCGGTAGCCGCGGCGAGCATACCCGCTGCGGCACTTACGGCCCGACTCGCGTTCGACTGGGCGAAGCTGCGACCCGGTGACCGGGTGCTCGTCCACGCCGCCAGCGGCGGCGTGGGATTGGCCGCGATCCAGTTGGCACAGCAGTGCGGTGCGATCGTCTTTGCTACCGCCAGCACCTATAAACGCGCGACGCTGCGCAGGATGGGTGTGGAAAACGTCTACGACTCGCGCAGTACGGACTTCGCCGATCAGATTTTGACGGATACCGGCGGCTCGGGTGTGGATGTAGTCCTCAACTCCCTGACCAATGAAGGATTCGTCGAGGCGACCGTGCGGGCCACCGCCCGGAATGGCCGGTTCGCCGAGATTGCCAAGCGAGACATCTGGACGCACGCGCAGATGGCGGCGATCCGTCCCGACATCGACTACGAGATCGTTGCGCTGGACGGGACCATCGCGCAAGACCCTGAGCGCATCCGGGGCTTGTTGGCCGAGGTGTCGGACGGGTTGGCAAGCGGCGAGTGGGCGCCGCTGCCTGCCGAGCTCTACCCGCTAACGGAGGCGAGGATAGCGTTTCGCCGTATGCAGCAAGCGCGGCATATCGGGAAGATCGTGCTTCAGGTGCCGAACCCGCTACAGCCTCGCAGCGGTCGGAGCTATCTGATCACCGGCGGTCTCGGCGCGCTCGGCCTGCACACGGCGGCGTATCTAGCCCAACTCCGGGCCGGTGACATCGTGTTGACCAGCCGGCGCCCGCCCGATGCGAACGCGCAACGCGCAATCGCCGACATCATGGAGCGCTACCGGTGTCGGATACATACCTTCGCGGCCGATGTCGGCGACGAGTCTCAGGTCGCAGAGCTGCTGAGCCGGATCCGGGCGGAGTTGCCGCCGCTCGCGGGGGTGGTACACCTGGCGGGCGTGCTCGACGACGCGCTGCTACCACAGCAGAGCGTGGAACGCTTCCGGACGACCCTGCTGCCAAAAGCGTTGGGTGCCTGGCATTTACATCGGCTGACCAGGGAGGACGAGCTCGAGTTCTTCATCGCCTACTCGTCGGCCTCTAGCGTGCTCGGTTCACCCGGCCAGGCCAACTACGCCGCCGCCAATGCGCTGCTCGACGGGGTTGTTGCGTACCGCAAGGCGCGAGGCCTGCCTGCGACCAGCGTTAACTTCGGTCCCTGGGCGAAGGGCGGCATGGCCACTTCGCACGCCGCGCGCGCCAATCTTGGTGCGCAAGGCATGGTTTCGCTGGAACCCACGGCCGCCCTCAACGCGCTAGGTGAGATTGTCGCTCACGGCACAGGACAAGCAACCGTCATCAAGGCCAATTGGCAGCGTGCCGCGAAGGTGCTGGGCGGTTCTCGCCCACCGATTCTCGACCACGTGCTGCCCAGCGCTGTCGCGGCGACAGACGGCGACAGTGAGTTGCTCCGGCAACTACACGAGGTACCCGAGGCGCAGCGCGCCAATTTCCTGACCGAATTCCTGCAGCGCGAAGTGCAAAGTTTCCTGCGCCTCGCCCAACCGCCGTCCGCAACCAGCCGGTTCCTGGATCTGGGTACGGATTCTCTGATGGCGGTCGAACTGCGTAACCGGTTGCTCGGCCAGTTCGGTGGCGCGTTCGCGATCAGCGCCACCGCGGTGTTCGACTACCCGACCATCAGGTCGCTCGCTGAGTACCTGGCCGGTCAATTGCCGGAGCTGGCCGCACCGTCGGACGCCGTGGAATCCGTCGGTGCTCTTGAGTCGGGCTAGCTCGGCGACGAGCGACTGACCCCCGACTTCGACGAGACGAAAGCGACGATTGCGGTCACGGGAAGGTGGTGCGCGTAGCCGGAGTGGGCTTACAGCGGATCGACGGTATGAAGACTGACGCCGGCCGGCGCACGATACCGTTGCCAGACTTCGCCGTCACCGCACTTCAAGACCGCCGCACACGCCCGTACTTTGGCGAATCGACTGTGATCTTTCCGTCGACGGCAGGCACCCTTCGCGACCCCAACAACCTTGGCAAGCAGTGGCGGAAAGTGCGCGACCAACTCGGCGTGCCCGGCGTTACCACCCACTCGTTCCGCAAGACTGGCGCGACGTTGATCGACGAGGAAGGCCTGTCGGCGCGCGTCGGCGCCGATCACTTGGGGCATTCAAAGGTGTCGATGACGCAGGACCGTTATATCTCTCGCGGGCGCATGCACACCGAGGTCGCCGCCCTGTTGGACCGTGCCATAAAGTACAAATAAAGGTCGGATCCTGCGCTTAGGTAAGCTAATTACCGGCTCTGAGGTGGGGCGGGCGGGGCTCGAACCCGCGACCAACGGATTCGGTTTTGGCGGTTCTCGACAACTCGTCTGAGATCCGGTTATTTCCCAGTGCCACAAGGGATTACGACGCTTCTCGATTCCCAACAAAATCTGCTGATTCCCGTCGAATCCCATTCATAACCGATGAATAAAGGATGACGAAAATGCGTAGGGACATAACCACATAATGCGGGTCATACTTCGGGGTCGCGGGAAAGGTTGACAGTGCGGAGGCAACTTTGACAAGACTCCCCGCCACGCATCCGTTCCGGCCCGATAGAAATGCGGTCGCCGATCAGCTTGTCGTCTGGTTCGTGCGTGGGATCAGCCGTCAGTAGTTGTCGGGAATGGTAACGCCGTCGCACATGGAGTTCTCATGGAACTGGACCGAGCGATACGCCCTTTGGACCAGAGCCATGGCTTGGTTATAAGTCATGTCCGGGTACCGCTGGAGCATGTTGACGGTGTAGTTGTCGCTCGGATTGTAGGGATTGACGCCCAAAGCCATCACCGCTCGGCAGACCTCGGTATTGATGCCATCAGCGTGTGCTGTCGGCGCGAGCCCTGTAGCGAGACCTGCGACCACCAACGCTGCAGTAATCAGCTTCTTGCTCATGTGTCGTTCCCCTCGGACCCGGCGTCCTCATTCATGCCTTTTCCCACCGGGGGATGCCACCGACCAGCGTGCACTTCAGCCCCACCGCCCCAGCGAATACAGCGGCGATCGCCAACCACTTCATTTCGACCCCCGGCGACTGCGGCGAGTTCGAGCAGGCTTTGCTCGTCGTCGGAAACCGTATCGCCCTGGTGCTACGTGGGACACGCAAACGATCGAGCTTCGACCAGGATGCAGGATCCCGACATGATACGAAACGTCTACAGCTAGCATTATCTGTATACGTTTCGTATCATGGTCGCTGAGAGAGGAGGTGGCACGAGTGGATGCCTTCACCCCGAGCACGGCGGATCGGGCTGGCCTGTCGCGCGTCGGGCTCTACCGCGGCGCGCGCGCCGGTCGGTTCGACCGGATCGCTCGCGGCATCTACCTGCCCGCCGAAGCGTCGGCAGCCGACTGGGATCAGCTTGAGGCCGCGACACGGCGCCCCGATGCCACCATCTGCCTCACCTCAGCACTCGCCCATCACGATCTCACTGACACGATCCCCGCCGCGCTGGACATTGCGATCCCCCGCGGATCGCGAACACCAGCGAGCACCGGTGCGATCGCGTGGCATCACTTCGACCGGGCCACCTTCGAGATCGGACGCGAGCAGATCACTATCCCGGGGTCGGCCCAGACAATCGGGATCTACTCACCTGAGCGGTCGATCGCCGACGCGTTTCGGCTGCGCGGTGAGGTCGGCTACGAACTGGCGCGCGATGCGCTGCGGGAGTGGCTGCGCCGAGGCGGCAAACCGGCCCGTCTGATCGAGATCGCCTCCCGGCTGCCACGCGCGAAGTCCCCAGTCCTGCAAGCATTGGACATCCTAGGGTGACCTCCGGCGACGCGGTCTTCCGTCGGATTCAGTCCGCTGCCCGGTCTACCGCGGCGAAGTGCGGGACCAGCGCGCCGACGCAGGAGTACCTGATCCGGCATACTCTCGAATCGTTTCTCGACCGGCTCACCCGAACTTCCCATGCCGGCGACTTCGTTCTCAAAGGCGGAATTCTGCTAGCCGCCTATGGGGTGCGGCGCCCGACGAAAGACACCGACTCCAACGCCATCAGCTCCGACGTCAGCGCCGAACGTCTCGCCCAGGTGGTCCGCGACATCGCTGCAATCGACGTGGCCGACGGCGTGGTGTTCGACGTCGACACGATCACCGTGCAGGAGATCCGGGAGCAGGCCGACTACCCGGCTTTGCGCGTGCGAGTGGCGGTGTCGATCGGGCCCTGGAAGGGCAATGCGGCCTGGGATGTATCCACCGGAGACCCCATCGTGCCGCCGCCCCGACAGGTGACCCTCGACCGAATCCTTGGCGACCCGATCACGCTGCTTGGTTACGCGCCCGAGACGACCATCGCCGAGAAGGGCGTCACGATCCTCGAGCGCGGGATCACCAGTACGCGCTGGCGCGATTACGTCGACATCGTCGCGCTCGCACGGGCCGGCATCAACTCCGACGAGCTTCTCCGCTCGGCGCGAGCGGTCGCCCACCACCGCGGCATCACCCTCGAACCAGTCGCACCACACTTGGCCGGCTACGGCGCAGTCGCACAAGCGAAATGGGCCGCGTGGCGCCGCAAGGAACACCTCGAATCCGCATGCGAGGAGAACCTTGACGACCAGATCACCCTGGTCGCCTCTTACCTCGATTACGTGTTTGCCCGCGGCATGGAATAGGCAACATCACCGCATTCGTCCTGCAAGCCGCTAACCGCGCTGCCGACGACGCGCCGGCTGAACGCCAAGCCGCTCACCTCTCGCCCGACGCTGAGGCGGCTTCTACCGAGGCACTCGACCGCCCCGCCGGGGTCAACGAACGGCTAGCGAAGGCGCTGCAACGGCTGGCAAAGTTCAGCGCGGACGCGAACCAGAATGTCGTCTGCTACGACAGCTTGCCGATGACCTCAGTTGATCGCACTCCAGAGCGCGACACCACTGTGTAAGGATGCGCCACAGCAGATTACGGCGTTGACGGGACCCCGATGTATGACCAGCGGCGCGGCGTACGGTTACGGGGTCGTGGTAATTGGCACGTCAATGTGATCCCGCGCAACAACCACACCGTTCTTGATGGCGTAACACTCGACGTAATGCTCACCACGGAACTTCGTGGATTCGCGGTGTGTTCGACTGTCTTCGTTGATTATCTGACCCCGAATCTCGTTTCGCTTCTCTGCTTCATCGCCGCGATTCAAGACCTTCCACTTGAACTTGTACGGTTGCGGCACATCGCACTCCGTAACCCTGAACTCCAACGTCTTTTGCGGTCTGAGCCAAACACGGCGGGCGAGCATATTGCGCAGTGTGTCTGGGCGGAAGCCATTTTGGGTGACGGTGCAGTCGATAACAAGGCTGTATCGAACATCCACGGGCAACGCGTCTTCAATGAACTCTTCAGTGTTGTCGAACGCGTAGGTGCTCGCAGCTTCCTTGGTGGTGCTTGATGCGGGAACAGGCTTGCCGAAGACCTTCTTCCACTTGGCGTTTGCCGTCGTCTTGCCCGCAGAGTCAATCGCCCTGAGGCACAGCTCGTGGGCGGTCTTCGCCTTGCGCTGGAACTTCTTCTTGACCTTCACGTCCTGTTTGCTTCCCAGCGCCTGGTAGTGGTCGTGGTCGTCCTCTTCGGTCAGGAACTTGAAGAAGTCGCGGACCATCAGGTCGTATGTCGCCGTGGTTGCGGAGTGATGGTCGGTCGTTTTCTGAAAGAAGTTGTACGCCAAGGTGTCCATCAACAGCCCACCCATGACCACGCCGTGCTTGTTCTTCCACGCCCTTGCCATCTTGCACAGCTTGCGCAGATTGCCATTCGTAATGCCGTCGTAGGTACTGACCTCTTTGATTTCCTCGCGCGGCTTGGTCACCTTCCACGACTTGGTTTTCGTGTCCGGGTACTTGAATGAGTCGTCCTCTTGCTCGAAGACTGGCTGCACCTCGAATGTAAAGCTTTGGAACGTCACGACGACAACCAATCGGTCCACCTTCACGCTGGTGTTCGGATAGCGCGCCTGTATGGCAGTACTTGCGCGCGACAGCACATCGGAGGGACCGTTCTCACCCTTGTACCTGTCCCACAGCGACGACGGCAAGATATAGAGCATGTCCAGGTCGGAGATGCCCCGAATCGCCGTGAAGCGCCCGTAGGAGCCGACCATCAGCTGGTTATTCGTGGACCCGTCGAGGTCGCGGAACTCCTTGTTAAGAACCTTCGTGATTTCATCGCGGCGGGCAGCAATGGTGTCGTTGTTGTCGACCTTCAGGTTGGTCAGCAGACCATCGAAAATCTCACTTGTCTTCATCTGCTGACTTCTCTCCCTGGCGAAGCTGGACTGGAAGCAGCAGGTCGATTTCGCGTTCCGTGAACGTCAAGTCTTCTCGGTTCTTCAAGCCGTCCTGCGCTGCCTCGTAGGCTTTCGGTGTGGTACGGGGCGCATCAACGAGAACGGCGAAGTACCTCTCTTGCAGATCGTTGCGTCGCGCAATTCCGTCGCCCATGGAACAAGCTCCGGCTTGAAGGTCAACAATGAGCGACAGGTAGGACTCGCGGACATCCCACACTTTTGCCGCCGTGTCACGGTGCTGCTGCATCTCTTCGCCGTGCTTGAAGTTCTTGGTGCCAAGATTCAACGCGGTGACCACCAGAGCGATGAACGAAGTGACCAGCGGGGCCCACTGCTCGCCCATTGCCAGTCCGAGCAACGACGCGACGAACGTGGTCGAGCTAACGGCTGTCATCACTAGGAGCCCACGGCGCTGCCACCAATACTTCTGGTAGCAAATATCTGCTTGCTTCTCATGGGTTTTATGCGTGTACGCGGCGCGTCCGTACAACTCACGGATCTGAGCGAGCAACAGTTCATGGTCGCCTTCCGCGGCTGGAGTCTCTTCCTTTGGCTCTGCCATTCAGACCCTCCCCTTGAAGCTATCGACAGCGGCGCGCGGGTTTGCCCGCCCTTCGCCAGACGATAACGGTCACCTCCGACATTCCGTGCCCGTTGAATGTCGGCCGACAGCCCAAACCGCCCTGATCATGAGGGAGCGAGAGGCGGTTGCAGTGACCGGTTATGTAGGAGATTCGCGCACCCACCCACCAACTACGCCGGCTTCGCCCGATCACAAATCAATACCGTGGTCCGGATTCGAGCTTCGGGTGAGGTGGTGTTTACTCCATCGTTCATTACCTGACGAGGCGGCGTACGTCTGCTCCTGCCACTTCAGATAGTTCTTGCGCCGGTGTTCGGCTGCTTTAGCGCGTCGGTCGACGAACGAGCCAACCCGCTCGGGAACAGGGTCGGATTTAGAGGTGGCACTGACATCGTGAGCGCTGCGGGCGCGCTCACCGCGACTAGCGATCATGTCGCGCAGTAGATGGGCAGCATCGCGGCCGTTGCCGCGACGCGCCACGTGGATGTCGTCGCCCTCGCGGTGCTGGTGATCACCCTCACCCGCCACGCGCTGACAGAGGTAGGCGGTGTTAGTGTCGCGGCCGCGTGTCATGGCAACGTACAGCATTGCGCGGGTGGTGTTTTCGCCCAAGACGGCGTGGGTGGTGTCGGCTGTGACACCTTGGGCGGAGTGCACCGTGACGGCGTACCCCTGCGCGATGTGCTCGGTAAGGTAGTCGCCGGTGAAAACGGCGCGGGCGTCGTCGTCGAGGCGGCGCGCGGCGATGCGGTTGTTCTGGGGGTCGATGGCGTAGACGCGCCAGCGGTTGCCGTTGCGCACCGGGTCAGCTGCCGGTGCGCTGCCGGTGGCGTCCAGGACAGGGATGCTGGGGTCGTTCCGCCGGCTGATGATCAGGTCTCCGACCGCGACGCGCTGTCCCCGTGCGATACCAATTGTGGGGGCTGTCGGGTTGATGGCCTCGGTGTGGATGCGACGGTTGAGCGCGTCGGCCATTTCCCTTGTGCTGCATAGCAGCAGAGCGTCCTTGCCGCCAGCGATGTCAGATCTGTAGGCGGCAAGCGCATCGCTCGCCATGGCGATTTCGTCACCGGTGTGCAACCGCTCATGCTTGCGGTACCAGTCGATCGCGCGGCGCACCGGTGCGGGACCGCCGTCGCGTAGGGCGAGGGAGGCGGCGCGTTCTTCGCGGTCGTGCATGCGCCAGACTTCGGAGAGTTTTTGTGTCCACGGTAGATCGGTGCAGAGTTGGGCAAACATGCCGCCGCGGGCCTTGACCGGGGCCAGCTGATGGGCGTCACCAACGAGCACGGTTTTGGCATTGGCTTTCGTTGTTGCGGTGAGAAGTTGGCGGAGATCGTTGGTGCCGACCATGCCGGCTTCATCGATGATCACCAAGTCGAGATGGCCTAGTTTCAGGGTGCCGGTCTGTAAGCAGTGCAGGGCATTGACGATGGTGAAGCCGGTGTCGCCGGCGCCCTCTCGGACCGCGACATCGACGGCCTTACCGGTCGGCGCGAGCACCAGAACCTGCCCGTGGCGACGTCGCGCCACCGAGGCGAGGGCACGCATGGAGGTGGTCTTGCCGGCCCCCGCCGGCGCGCTCAACGGCTGCACCAACCATGGTGACTGCGCGACGTTCTCGACAGCGCGTTTCTGATCCGGCGACAGCCCTGTCGTGTCAGTGTCTTTGGTCCACATAGCCGCCCGTACATCGTGGGCGTCGATGAGGTCGAGCAGCGCGGCTTCCTCCGTCAGAATGGCGTCTAGTGTGAAGCGTTCATGGCCTTCCCGCTGGTGCGGTTGACGGGTCGCGGTGAGCCGGACTGCGACGTGATCGATAGCGCTCTCCACGAGCGTGCGGGGACTGTCTTCGGTGTCGACGGGCAGCTGCGAGCCGACGATCTCGATCAGGTCGGCGCGGGTGAATGCGGCCGTCTCGATGCGCTGCGCGGCGGCGACCAACCAGTTCCGATTCAGCGGTGTCCGCGCGGCTTGTTCGCGGGTCTGGCGGGCTTGGCGCCAGGCGGCGCCATCGATCGCCAGGCCGCGCTCATCGGTGCGCCAGTGAGCTCGCAACTCGGCCCAGGCGAGCTGTTCGGGTTTGGCCGGGCGGGTCGCCTTTTGGGCGGTTGCGAGCTGGGCTGGCGTGAGGTGGCGGGCGTCCGCCACGGCTAGGTTTCCCGCTGCCCACTCACGTAGTTGGGTGGAGCGTTGCGACCACGCGGTGATGGTCTCGCCGCTGATGCCGGCAACCTCGGCCATGCCGGCGGCGGGGTCCGCCACGTTCCATTCCACGCCCAGAGAACGGTGTAGTTCACGGCGCAAGGTGGCTTGGTAGATGACCCCAGCGGCGCGGGCTTCGTGATACAGCGAGGTGCCATCAATCGACACGAGTTGGCCGTCGTGGCGGGCCTGGCGGTTGGGCACGATCACGTGGGTGTGCAGGTGCGGATCGCCCGCCCGTGACGTCTCATGCTGGTAGGCGATCGCCACCAAGCCGGGCAGCTTCACTAGATCCTTTTTGTCTGTGACCGGGTTGTGAATGCGGGTGTATCCGGCATGGGCGGCAAGGTATTCCATCGCCTCGCTGATAGCAGTGGCGTGTGCGGTGGAGATCGCTTTGTCGGCCACCTCGTCGGCCAGCAGAGCGCGAATCAGCGAAACAGTTTTGGGAGCGCAGAATGTCAGGTCGAAGCCGTGCACGCCGCGGGGTCCGAACGCGCGTCCGCATTCGCCGTTGGGCGCTACACCATCGTCGAGCCAGCGCGCCACCACCTCGGTATCGGCCTCCGCACCGGCACGTTGGATGTCGGTTAGGCCGACGAGTTTGGCGGCGGTGTGGGTGTCGCCGGCGCACAACCAGTCGGGGGTGCGGGTGTCATGTTCGGTGTAGTACTCCCCCAGTCCGCCGCCCGCTTTTTGGGCGTCTATGGCGGCCTGGCCGACGGCGTTGGCAGTGTCGTTGTAATAGTTGATCGACCAGCGTGAGAGCTTCGCGATCGTCAACACGTCGATCACCACCCGAATCGAGATCGCCTGGCGCACAGCGCTTGCGAGGCAGCACACGGATGTGTGCTGCCTCAAACGTCGCACACGCTGTGCAAATGTGCCATAGCGAAATTGGGCTGTTGAGAATGAATTGCTCTGTACTCCAGATTGCTTGGTGCGCTGAGTGGAGATTTGGCGGTAATTATCGGGAAATTGGTTAAAAGATAGCAATGCTGGATCTCTGGTGAGTCGAGAGTGTCGGTGAGGAACTTTGAGAGCTGCGACGTAGTGTCGGTCGCGGCCGTCAGACACGAAGACGTACATAGACTCGCGCAGCACATGCAAAGGTGATCTGTCCGATAGCGATGGAATCGTAGCCGTTTCGGTGCGGGAGACGCCCGTTGATTTCGTCTAAATCGAAGCGGTTGGACAGCGGTCCGGGAGATGGACGTCGGTTGCACGTTCGCGTGCCCTCGACTGTCCCGGGATTGGCAGGATTGGCGGACTGTCCGACCGGACTCCGCGCCGGTGCACGGATAGTCTCACGGCGTGCAAATTGGTGGACGGCCGACTCGCGCGGAGAACTACGGTACGCGCGATCTCAGTTGACTGTTTCGCTCTTGCAACTGGGGCACAGATACACACTGGTGATTCGCGTTGAGGGTCGCGCCCTCCATTCATGGCGGCAGTCAGGGCATACCCACCAGAAGTACTGGTTTGACCCTGCCGCAACGTCGGCGGGAGTAAGCGGGCTGTTGCGGTCCGCGTCCCACTGCTTCGCCATCGCGGGGAAACGTTCTTGGAGCGAACGGCCCGGAGCGGGCTTCGATTGCGCGACACCGACTTTCTTCATGCTGCATGGGCGACAACCCGGTCTGCCCGGCCTGGCTTGCCATTCATGCCCACAGTCCGGGCACAACCACCAAACGCGCGTGTGGCTGTTCGGCTTCAGGTCATACGGGCTGATGCCGTCGTTGCGCGTCGAATGCCACATCCTCATGAGTCCGGGCTTGACGTCGGCAAGTGATCGCCCAGGCTTCGGACGTCTCTGTGTCACGCTCAATTGCACTGAAGCGCATCGCTTGCATCCATGGCCACGTAGCGCACGGGTGTCGATCCGCGCTTCCCACTCGTGACTGCACTCCGCGCATCGCCACCAAGCCCGCTTCAAGCTGTTCGCTTTTAACGCCACCGGCGAGGAGCCAGGATTCTTCTCAAAAAGCCACTCTGCTGCCAGCTCCGGGTGAGTATCGGCCAAGGACTCTCCTGGCGCGGGGGTCTTTCGGGCAGCACCAACCTTGCCCGCCGCACAACGTCGGCACCCTGACCCGTTCGCTACCCGCGCTCCTGGGCTGCGTCGCCACTCACGGCCACAGTCTTGGCACAGCCACCAAACCAACTTCGCGTACCCTTCTCTGACTTGAGAGGGCAGTAGAGCGCCGTTTTTGGTTGGATGCCACTGGGAAGCGATGTCCGGGTGAAGGTCCGCCAACGAACGTCCGGACTCTGGAGTCGCGATTTTCTCCCCGCGCCTCTTAGCGCCACATGGCCGGCAACCTGAGTTTCTTGGCGAGGTGGTGTGCCATTCGTGATTGCACGCAGGACATTGCCACCATATTCGCCGAGTCGTCCCTGCGTTCACCTCACGCAGATCAAGGTCACCGTTCTTGGTTGGGTGAAAAATCTTGAGCAGATCCGGGTATACCTCGGCTAGCGAGTTGCCCGGTTTCGGAATTCGCCTTCGAATACCGCTCATTCGTGCGGCGCAGCGCGGACACCCGGTGCCCCCATCTCGCGTTCGATGTCCTGGCCTCACCCGCCATTCATGTGAACACTCCGAGCACAGCCACCACGCTGGAATTTTGCTGCCCGGGTTGACATCTCGGGGTGTCCGCGCGCCATTACGAGTCGGGTGCCATTCAGCAGCGACGTCGGGAAACTCGTCGAGCAAGCTTCGCGACCTTAGGTTCAGCACGGCGCGGTCCGCTTCGGCGCTAGCCCACAGTTCGGAATCCCTAAGATAAGCATCGAGTTTCGAGGGTGGATGCCCAAGTGCGGCCATCTTGGCCAGCGCAGCGGATGCGATGTTTTTGATTGAGGCGTTATTGGCGATCTGAACGCAGTTGAAATCGATCGGTTCAAGCGCTTGTGGGCGCAGCCGTATGACCGCCCACCCCGCGGCAGTCAACGCATCGGTCTGCCGCCGGTCGCGGTCGAATGCTTCTGCGGCGGCGTGGTGTTGACTCCCGTCGTATTCGATCACGATCGACATGTCCGGGATTACGATGTCCGCGGCAACTGGACGCCGTCCTGGGACCGGAATCTTCGGATGGTCAAGCACCACGGGTACGCCGGCGGCAATTAGCTCGTGCGCGATACGGATCTGAGTCGCCGACGTCCCCCACATACTGCACGTCGGGCAGGCCGACGCTCCTGCGCCATTGCGGTTCGCGAGCGACACCCGCCATTCGTGGCCACGGGCCAGGCACCGCCACCAGGCCCTGAACGCGCTGCCCGGCTTGAACTCAGATGGAAGACGGTCCCCGTTTCGGGTCGGATGCCATTCCAGCGCAATTTGCGGGTTGGCGTCCGCGAACGACTGGCCCTCGTCGGGAAGGTGTACGCATGCAGGGCACCCAGTCTGTTCCTTGCCGGTCCTCGCATAAACATGGGCTTTCCAACGGTGGCCACGGCGCTTACATCGCCATCCCACGATGAGGTCGCTTCCCGGCCTGAGCGCCTCGGGATCGATGTCCGGGTTGGCATCCCAGTCCCATTCGGCAACAACATCCGGGAAGAGGTCGGCCAAGGAGCCTTGCGCTGCCGGTGCGCGCCGGAGTTGTCCACGCTTCTTGTAGCTGCACGGAGCGCATCCCGTGCCTGCGATGGCCCGCGCTGCGATGGTGGCTTCCCACTCATGCCCGCATAAGTTGCACATCCACCACGCGGCAACCGAAGACCCCGGCTTGATTCGCGAAGGATCGAGCGCGCCATTGAGTGTGGGGTGCCATTCTGCTACCAGCTGCGGGTGCAGGTCAGCGACCGACTGTCCGGGTTCTGCCAGGTGCTGATCGGCTCTGCTACAGACGGGACAACCCGTGCGCTTGCCCGTTGTCCGGTTCGCCACGGCCGTGCGCCATTCGTGTCCGCATTCGGTCCGGCCGCACTTCCACCATGCGTGGTACCCGCTGGCGTGCGTGATCTGTTGAGGAGTCGTCGGTTGATTGAGCGTCGGGTGCCACTCGCGGGCGATGTCAGGGTTTCGTTCGAGAAGCGACGCCCCCGGCCGTGGTGTG
Source organism: Mycobacterium simulans (assembly GCF_900232995.1). Classification (GTDB taxonomy): domain Bacteria; phylum Actinomycetota; class Actinomycetes; order Mycobacteriales; family Mycobacteriaceae; genus Mycobacterium; species Mycobacterium simulans. The sequence goes on along the minus strand of NZ_OCVX01000003.1, from coordinate 3,411,651 downwards.
CTGAGCTTCTCGCCGACGCGACGGTAGGAGCATGGAGGGCATCCGCTGAACGGTGCTGCGGTGCGGCGTCGCGGAGCCATTTCGAACTCATGGCCACATGTCGAGCAAGTCCACCACACCTTGGTGTGGGAGCCGGGGTGAATTACAGTCGCCTTCTTGTTCCCATTTCGCGTGGCGTGCAGCTCCGCGGCAAGGTTGGGGTGAAGGTCGGCGAGCGACTGCCCCTCACGCGGAGCATGCACGGTTTGGGCGATCCGCTTGCGAGTGCACGAGCGGCAGCCCAGCGACTGTTTCGTTGTTCGGTTGTTAATGACCGTCTCCCAGACGTTGCCGCAGAACGAGCACTGCCACCAAACTTTGCGGTTGCTGCGGGCGCTGACGTCTGCAGGCGTGAGGGCGCCGTTCAGGGTCGGATGCCATTCGGCCGCCTGCAGTGGAAAGCGCTCTGCCAGCGTGTCCCCCGATCGTGGTCCGCCTCGCCCCACCCACCGCCTCCTAAAGTCTTGAACTGGCGTCGATGATAAGACTAGAGACCGACATTGCTGAGGGCCTCGCGGATCGATCGCGACAGTCAGAAACGCGGTCGGTTCCGCTGGATGGTCGGCGAACCGTCTAATCGGGTCTCAATGCAGCGCCGTCGACAGAACGTCGGCAGAAATGCCGAGAAGTCTAAGTCGACTCTCCAAACTAAGTGCGTCAGTTCGTTGCCATCATCAACTGCGCCGCGCACCAGCTCAGCAAAGGCCCGCGAATCACTGGATTAGTCGGTCCCGACGTCTACCCTGCTGGCCATGGGCACGCTCGGCGATTTGCTGGACCGGTTAGACCCCGAGCCGAATAGGCGAGGCAGGCAGTTCGAGCGCATCTGTCAATGGTTCTTGACCCATAGCCCGGTCCACGCTGCTCTGCTTCGACCCGATCGGGTATGGCTGTGGGATGAGTGGCCCGGACAGTGGGGCCCGGATGACGGCATCGACCTGGTGGCCGAGGCCAAGGACGGCGACTTGTGGGCGATTCAGGCCAAGGCCTACGCCGCATCAACGTCAATCACCAAAGCCGACGTGGATAGCTTTTTGTCGGCATCCGGACGTCCGCAGTTCTCGTTTCGGCTGCTGATCGCGACTACTGACTTAGTGGGTCCAAAGGCGACCAGCACGATCGGGGGGCAGGAAAAGCAAGCGCAGGTTCTGGGCCGGGCGGAGCTCGAAGAGTTCGACATCGAATGGCCAGACTCCCCGGACGATTTGCAGGCCCCGCAGGCCGCACCCAGTGCACCTCGTCCGTACCAGCGCGAAGCGATAGACGGTGTGCTCTCAGGTTTTGACCGCACGGATCGCGGTCAGTTGATCATGGCGTGTGGTACAGGGAAGACCCTGACCGGGTTGTTCATTAAGGAGCAACTCGCCGCCGAACGCTCACTGGTTTTAGTGCCGTCACTGTCACTTCTTGGTCAAACGGTGCGCCAGTGGACGGCCAACAAGACGATGGACTTCGAGCCGCTCCCGGTGTGCTCGGACAAGACAGTCGCCGATCCCGATGCCGCCATCGGCGACACGAAGGACCTCGGCTTCCCCGTCACGACCGACGAACAGGACATCGCGTCATTCCTCCGACGATCTGGTCCGCGTGTTGTGTTCGCGACATATCAGTCATCCCCGCGGGTCGCGAAAGCACTGACGCACGGTGACGTACCTGGTTTCGATCTGGCCATAGCCGACGAAGCGCATCGCTGCGCCGGGCGCACCTCATCTGACTTCGGCACCATCCTCGACAGCAGTCTGATACCGGCGCGGCGGCGCTTGTTCATGACGGCCACCCCCCGCTACTTCACAGGGCGAGTAGTCCGGGAAGCGGCAGAGGCCGACTTCGAGGTCGCCTCCATGAACGATGAGGTCGCCTTTGGACCCGTCTTTCACAAACTGGGTTTCGCCGAGGCCATCGAACGTGAACTACTCACCAGCTACCAGGTCGTCGTCGTCGGCGTCGACGACGCCACATACCGGGGTTGGGCACAGCGTGGACAGTTCGTGACCATCGACGGCCAGGAGGTGAGAGACGCTCGCACATTGGCCGGACAGATCGGCATCGCTAAAGCGATGAATCGTTACGACCTGCGCCGCGTGATTACTTTTCACTCACGCGTCAAGAGCGCTGAGCAGTTCGCGCGGTCGCTGCCTGAGGTGATTGCCTGGATGCCCGCCGAGCAGCAACCTGCCGGCCAGCTTTGGACTGCTCATGCATCGGGTGAGATGACTGCGCGGCAGCGTCAAGTACGACTTCACCGTCTGGGCAAGATCGGTCAGGGCGAGCGCGGACTGCTCGCCAACGCCCGCTGTCTTAGCGAAGGAGTCGACGTCCCCACCCTCGATGGCGTGGCGTTCATCGACCCTCGACGATCCGAGGTCGACATCGTCCAGGCCGTCGGCCGCGCGATCAGGCTAGCCCCAGACAAGACCGTCGGCACGATCGTCATCCCGGTGTTCATCGACACAGAGCGAGACCCCGCCGTCGCGCTCGACGACTCGGCGTTCAAACCGGTCTGGGATGTGATCAAGGCACTGCGGTCACATGACGAGGATCTGGGAGACGAACTCGACGAACTACGCCGACAACTGGGGCGGACCGGTCAGCCGGCGGGGCTGCCCGGCAAGATCCACCTTGACTTGCCCGTAAGGATCGGTACGGCCTTCGCCGAAGCATTCGACGTACGCCTCGTCGACGAGACCACCTCATCCTGGGAATTCTGGTTTGGCATGCTGCAGGAGTTCGTCGAACTCAATAGCCACGCCCGTGTGCCGCAGTTGTACGCAATTAATGGCTTCTCGCTAGGCAAGTGGGTCAATAAGCAACGCGCACGGCGATCTTCGCGCACTTTTCCTCTTGATCGGCAGCAGCGTCTAGAGGGCTTGCCCGGCTGGACATGGGAGCCCAAAGCCGAACTGTGGGAGGAAGGGTTCAGCACATTACTGAAGTACATCGAGCGTCATGGTCACGCTCTTGTACCTCAATCCTTCATCGGCGACGGATACCCACTCGGCCGTTGGGTCAGTAAGCAGCGCGCCCGGTATGCCGAAGGCACTCTCGATGCTGATCGACGGCGCCGCTTGGAGGCTGCATCTGGCTGGACGTGGGACCCCTCGGTTGACCAATGGGAGCAGGGCTTCGGGAGGCTATCGGACTACGTCGATAGCCACGGTGACGCGCGCGTTCCTCGGTCGTACAGAGTCGATGGCTACAAGCTGGGGCAATGGGTGATCACACAGCGCACAAAACACTCCCAGGGCACCATGGAGGCAGAACGAGCAGACCGCCTGGAGCAATTTCCTGGCTGGACATGGGAGCCGTTCGCCGAAAAGTGGGAGGAAGGATTCAGTCACCTACTGGTGTACGTCGAACTGAACGGCCATACCCGCGTCCCGGCCTCATACACCGTCGATGGATTCAAGCTCGGCCAATGGACAACGCTGCAACGTCAAGAGCACAACAAGGGAAAGCTTGACTCGTCCCGGGAACGTCGGCTCATTGATGTCCGCGGGTGGACATGGGACCCCGTCGCGGACCTGTGGGAGGAAGGCTTCCGCAGACTGCTCAGCTACGTCGAGCTTCGCGGCGATGCGCTTGTCCCGCAGACCTATTCGTCAGATGGATACCAGCTCGGCGCGTGGGTCAACACTCAGCGAAGAAGGCACGCGAAGGGGACTCTTGAGCCCGATCGCGCACGCCAACTACAGGCGCAGCCGGGTTGGACCTGGGCCGCGCGCACCGACCAATGGGAGGACAACTTCCGCTGTCTACAGGCTTACGTTGAGGTCCATCGCAATGCTCGCGTCCCAAGGACTCACACTGTCGACGGCTTGAAAATTGGTCAGTGGGTCATCAATCAACGCGCTAAACGGGAAACCCTCGACGCGCACCGCCGACACCGTCTCGAGGCTCTACCCGGCTGGACGTGGGACACCCACGCCGACAAATGGGAGGAGGGCTTCCGCCATCTCCAGACATACGTCGAGACTTACGGCGACGCACGCGTCCCGCGGCCTCACACGATCAACGGCTACAAGCTTGGCTCGTGGGTCATGATTCAACGCGGCAGCTACAACAAAGGCACATTGGACGCCGACCGCCAGGTTCGCTTACAAAATCTTCCCGGCTGGGTTTGGGATCCCCACGCGGACCGCTGGGAACAGGGCTTCAGTCGGCTTGCCGAATACGCCAAAACTGAAGGACACACCAAAGTTCCGCAGGGGCACACCGCTGAGGGCTATCGACTGGGCGCATGGGTAGCCCAGCAGCGCTTCAAGCAGACCGAAGGCACTCTGACTGCTGACCGTCAAGAAAGACTCGAAGAACTGCCAGGCTGGACGTGGAGAGCATCGCCGACATAGTCGCATCGATGTCAATGCGAAACCGCCTCATATCGCTGCGACTTGGCGTGACGGTCAGGACACTCGACATGCACCGACGTGCGCATTTAGGACTCCTCGAACACCGGAGAACGCAGGCCGCCTAGCTCATAACCCAGAGGTCCCAGCTTCATCAGGCCGCACGCCCCAGGACCGTAGAAACCCGCGCTTGTCCGGCTACCACTGTCACGGCGTTGTCACAACCGCGCCAAACTAGGGGGTCGCCAGCGGACTTACATGGATGTTCTTACCCAGGCCAGCAACGTCTACAACCTATATGGGACCGCCTAGAACGCGCCGAATCGACTTCCCAAGCTGAATACGGGGACTTTGCACTACGAAGCGCAGAGCGATCCGCACTTGGAGATGGGTACCAAAGAATTCGAACTGGACGAGCTTGGGTGTCGCACAAGGCCAGTCGGCGTCGGAGGATGAGCAGAGGCCAGCTCTCGATGGGCAGCGGAGGGAAGTACGCGATGGAGGAGATCACCGACGACAGGTGGATCACCCGCCAGGAGCTCGCTGATCGATATGGCGTGCCGGTCAAGACTCCGGCCCAATGGGCGTCGAAAGGTACCGGTCCGCCGTATGCCAAGTTCGGACGTCATGTCCGGTATCGACTGCGCGACGTTGTCGCTTGGGAGGCAAAGCAACTCGACGAACACAGCCGCGACTCCGCATAGCTGCCCGGTTGTCGGTTGCCAGGGATACTCTGCGAGAACGGTTACAGACTGAGCACAAGCCCCGGGCGATTGAGGATGATGGCCGGCAGACCACAATTGCGGATCGCCACCCATGGCAAGATCAAACGCATCTACCAGGGCGGCGGTGTATGGCTGGCCCGATGCCGCTACCGGGACGCCGACGGCGTCACCCGCATCGTCCAAAAGCTCGGTCCCGCAGACGAATACGACAAGCACGGCAAGCTGGCCGAGGATGCGCTAATCGCCGTTCTCGCTGAACGTAAACGCGCCGGGATTCACGGCGAAATCGGGCCGGACACCAAGGTGGCTGAACTCGTCGAGCAACACCTCGCGCGGCTGGCCGAGGACGGCCGTTCGCCAGTGACGATGTCGACCTACCGCTTCACCAACACGAAGCTGAAGAAATTCGTCGGCGGACTACGGGTGCGCGAGGCGACGCCCGCACGCATGGACGCCGCCCTGCGATCCATGCGGAATGCTCACGGGGCGACGATGGCTCGTCAATCCAAGTCGATTCTGCGCGGCGCTCTACAGCTCGCAGTTATGGCCAGCGTCATCAACGCAAACCCGGTGCGGGATGTGCAGCCCGTGCGGTCCAAGAGCCAGCCCAAGGGCGCCGTCGCATTGACCGCCGACCAACTACGCGGTCTTCTCGTCAACCTGCAGACGTCTGAGTTCTGCGAAAAGCACGATCTCGTCGATCCGATCACCCTTCTGATCGCCACTGGCATTCGCCGATCGGAACTTCTCGCGCTGCGCTGGTCGGACTTCGACGAGAAGACCGACATGCTCACCGTCGCCGGCAAGGTCATCCGGGTGCCCGGCGAGGGCCTGCTGCGAGTGGACGAGACCAAGTCAGCCGCCGGCCGTCGCACCATTCCCCTGCCCCGGTTCGCCGTCAAGATGCTGCAGAAGCGTCGGCACCTGCCCTACTTCGGCGAGCAGACCGTGATCTTCCCGTCCACGGCCGGCACCCTTCGCGACCCGAACAACTTCCTGAAGCTGTGGCGCACGGTCAGAGAGGAACTAGGCGTCCCGGACGCAACCACCCATAGCTTCCGCAAGACCGTTGCCACCCTCATCGACGACGAAGGGCTCTCGGCCCGAATCGGGGCCGATCATCTCGGCCATAGCCACGTCAGCATGACCCAGGACCGCTACATGACCCGCGGCCGAATCCACACCCAGGTAGCCGACCTGTTGGATCGCACGGTCCGCATAAACGATGAAAAAACGATGACTCAAGATGAGTGATCTTGAAAAGCACTTTCTGAAGTGGGGCGGGCGGGGCTCGAACCCGCGACCAACGGATTATGAGTCCGCGGCTCTAACCAACTGAGCTACCGCCCCCGCGGCGCCATACGACCAAAACACTAGCGCGAGGGCACCGAACCCGAGCGATGCGGTGGGTACGGCAAGCCACGACCTCACCCACCAATAGGCCGCAACCGAAAAACCCTGATCTCCCGCGGCGCGCAACTGACCCGGTAGCTGTCGTAACCCTGGTAGAAGTCGACGGCGGTAGCCCACGCCGCGGCGCGAGCATCACCACTCAGCAATTCAGCCCGGTACTTCCGCGACGGCCCCTTGAACTGGACCGTACATTCGGGATGTGCCAGCAGGTTGGCACTCCACGCCGGATGCTGCGCGCGCCCATAGTTAGATCCGATCGCGAGCAGCCCCTCGGAGTCCTCGATCAATGTCAACGGATTCGTGCGTGGCTGTCCGGATTTGGCGCCGGTCGACGTGACCAGACCGACCTTGTCGAATCCCACGGCGCTCAGCCGGCCGTTGGTCCGAGGGATCAGCACCTTGTCGATGCGCGGCGCCACATGCAACGCGAACAGGTTCCCGGCCCGGCTCATCGCGAAGCGCTCACCGACCGCCTCGTAGAGCCGCAGTCGCCGTCCCCGGAACGGACTTTCGCGCCGAAAAGACACAGACCGACGGTACCCGCCCGCAGACGCCTAGTACACGTAGACGACGGCGCCGTTGCCGCCGTTGCACACGACGAATGACCCGTTGGCAGCACAGGTCATCATGTAGTGCTGGCCGGTCACCGGACTCCCCGCGTCGATCTGTCGGGGTGTCACGCTGGCGGGCCCGCTGGCGGCGTACGCGAGCCGTACCTGTTCGGCGAACGGACACGACGTGTCCGGCGACCCGACCGCGGACTTGGTGAAGCTGCCCGCAGGCCCTGCGGAGGGAGGACACGCCCGGGCACCCGACGGAAGCGTTACCGGCGCACTAGACGTAGACGTCGTCGTGGTCGTGGTGGTAGCCCCCGCAGATTGCCGGGTCCAGGGGGCGCACTGTTGCGTTTTGAAGGCGGCGTCCGTTGGCGCGATCGTCACCACCTGCGGCCCATACCCGGCGCCGTTGGCGATGATGTCTGCGACGGTTCCGCTGAGTCCGCGCAGCCGCTCCCAGTAGCAGGAATCGCCACCTTCCGAGCGATAGGTGCCGGACTGGATGTCGACTCCCATCCGGAATGTCCCATTGCCCGGAATGGTGCTCGGAACCCCTGATGGCGGAGCCGCCGACGACGAAGTAGTAGTAGAAGACGACGACGGCGGAATCGACACCGTGGTCCCTGGGTAGATCGGCGGTAGCCGGGAGGTGATGTCGTCATGACCCGTCACCGTTGGCCGGGCTGACTTGCCACCGCCCCCAAAACAGCCGGCCACCAGACCAGCCGCCAGCGCAGCCACCGCGATCGCACGAGCCGCTCTACCCGCCATGACCCCCTCGTCAGCCAAACACTGTCTGACCGTCGGCGCCGATCAGGTAACGCTCGGTGCCCTGCTCAACGCGCGGCGCGTCGGCACCCAGCGACACGGCAATCTTGTTGCTGGCGTTACGCATGATGTCAAAGGTCAGCTCAACGGCCTCATCGTCCGAAAACCGGGCGCGCACCTCGGCGGCAACGTCGACGACGAGGTGCGCAGGGCTCCAAATTAACGCATCCGTATATCGCAGGGCGGCTTTTGCGCGAACGTCGAACAACTCCGAGTTCTCGAAGCGCTCGACGGCGCTGTACAGCGTCTCCGAACCGCCGGCATCCAGTGCGGTGCTCTCCCGCAGCGACTTGCACAATCGGCAGTTGTGTTGAGCCGCGCCGCGCAACCGAACCAGCTCGGACGTGACCGGGTCCAGTGAGCGCATCCGCGCCACCGCGGGCAGCAGGTCGTTGAACAGCGCATCCGACGGATCGCTGGTGTGATCCCACGAGATCGGCTCCCGCATCCACCCCAAGTACTCCGAGCCAACACCCAACGCTTCCAACCCGGCCCGCACCCGCGGCACGAAGTCGGCAATATACATCGCCACCACAGCGCCAAATGTGCTGTCCCCCAGCTGCTTCCACAATCGAGACCGCTGATCGTCGGTGATCGCGGCGACGTCAACGCTGAACTGCTCGGCGAACTCGGCGACCACGACCTCGGCCTCCGACTCCGGCTGGTCCACCACAACGTCACAAGGCAGAGCAGGCAACGACGACGCCTCAGCACACACCCGCCGGACCAGCCCGGTAACGCGGCCGTCAGATAACGCCACCAACCGCGAGAGATCCGGAACCGCCATCCTTCATACGCTAATGCGCCTGGCTCACCGACGACATGTGGAAATCCGGTATCCGCAGCGACGGCATCGCCGCCCGGGTGGCCCACTCGCTCCATTCCCGCGGCAAGGTCTTCTCGCTGACACCGGCCTCGGTGGCCCGTCGCAGCAAATCCAGCGGGCTCTCGTTGAACCGGAAGTTGTTAACCGCTGCAGTCACCTCACCGTCTTCGATGAGGTAGACGCCGTCGCGGGTCAGCCCGGTCAGCAGCAGCGTGGTCGGGTCGACCTCGCGGATGTACCACAGCGTCGTCAGCAGTAACCCGCGTTCGGTCGCCGCGATCATGTCGGCAAGATCGGCCGACCCGCCAGTCATCACCAGGTTGTCCGCGGCAACCGCGACCGGAGCATCGAACTTGGCGGCCGTGGCCCGCGGATAGGCCAGTGCGTTGATCACCCCGTCGCGGATCCAGTCCACCTGCGCGATGTCGATCCCGTTGTCGAACACCGACACCGTCTCCGAGGAGTTGCTCACCGCGACGAACGGCGTGCACGCCAGGCCCGGCGCCGCCGGGTCGGTAAACATGGTCAACGGCAAGTCGGTGAGCCGCTCCCCCACCCGGGTTCCGCCTCCAGGCGCCGACAATGCGGTCCGCCCCTCCTGGGCACCGCGGCCAGCCATCGACCATCCTAGGAAAATCATCATGTCGGCCACCGTCGACGGCGGCATGATCGTTTCGTACCGCCCTGCGGGCAACTCGACGGTGCGCTGCGCCCACCCCAACTTCATCGACAGCTCCTCGAGCAGCGAATCGGTTGGCAGGTCAACGAAATCGGCGGTGCCCATGCCCGTCCAGACGCTGGCATCACCACGTTTGGCATTGATCTCAATCGCACCGCTGGGCTGGGTATACCGCCGGCGCAGCCCCGTTGACGACGCCAGGAACGTCGTCGCCACGCTGTGGTGTGCATAGCCGTACAACCGGTCAGTGCCCCGGAAACCACGGTTCAGCCGGCCGACGACGCCGGCGAAAACTTCGGCCCCGGTGCCGGGTATTGGGGCGTCCCAATCGACCGGCTCCCCGGAATCGCCAAGCAGCGGCGCGGCGTCCCCGGCCTCCGGCGCGGAACGGGCCGCCTCCTGCGACGCTGCCACCAGCCCGGGAATCACCGACGGGTCCACTTCGGCGGATACCACCGTGCCGACATAGGCGCTATCGCCTTGGCGCACAACCGAAATCACGGTCAAGCTGCGGTTGACCGCGACACCATTGGTGGTCATCGAATTGCCCGCCCAGCGCAGCGTTGCGTGCATCCGGTCGGTGACCAGCACCATGGTCTCGTCGGCCCGACCAGCCTTGGCCGCCTCCTCCAGCACGACGTTGACCAGGTGCTGTGGTGTGATCATCGGCCGCCCTCGGTACGGGTGTTGAGCACATTGACGCCTCGGAACAACGCCGACGGACAGCCGTGGCTGACGGCGGCCACCTGGCCGGGTTGGGCCTTACCGCAGTTGAACGCGCCGCCTAGCCGCCAGGTCGACGGGCCGCCCACGGCCTCCATCGAATTCCAGAAATCGGTGGTGGTCGCCTGATAGGCGACATCGCGCAACTGCCCGTACACGGCCCCGTCTCGGATGCGGAAGAACCGTTGGCCTGTGAACTGAAAGTTGTAGCGCTGCATGTCGATCGACCATGACTTGTCGCCGACGATGTAGATGCCGTCATCGACACGGCCGATCAGGTCCTCGGTGGTGAGGCCGTCGGCCCCCGGCTGCAGCGAGACATTGGGCATCCGCTGAATCGGGACGTGGTGCGGCGAGTCGGCGTACGAACACCCGTTGGAGCGCGGCTGCCCCAGCCGCGGGGCGAACACACGGTCGAGCTGATAGCCCACAAACACGCCGTCACGCACCAGATCCCAGCTTTGCGCGGCCACTCCCTCGTCGTCGTAACCGATAGTGGCCAAGCCGCATTCGACGGTGCGGTCGGCGGTCACGTTCATTACCGGCGAGCCGTAGCGCATGGTGCCGAGTTTGTCCGGCGTTGCAAACGAAGTTCCGGCGTAGGCGGCTTCATAGCCGATCGCGCGGTCGTATTCGGTTGCATGGCCAATGGATTCGTGAATGGTCAACCACAGATTGGTCGGGTCGATCACCAAATCGGTGGGCCCTGGCATCACGCTGGGCGCCCTGACCTTCTCGGCCAGCAACGACGGCAATTCGTCGAGCTCCTCGGTCCAGTTCCACACTTCGTCGCCCGCCACCACTTCCCAGCCTTGAGCCGTCGGCGGCGCCAGCGTACGCATCGAGTCGAAGCTGCCGGCGGCCGCGTCGACGGCCACCGCCTCCAGGGACGGCATCACCCGCACCCGCTGCTGCGTGATCGACGATCCGAAGGTGTCGGCATAAAACGTCTGCTCCTTGACCGCGGTCAGACCGGCCGAAACATGGTCTATGCCGTCGGCGTCGAGCAACCGCCCGGAGTAGTCCTCCAGGACCGCGATCTTGTCCGCCGCGGGGATGCTGAATGGGTCGATCTGGTAGTTCGATACCCAGGCGGCATCGACGTATACCGGTTCGGGCGCCAGTTTGACGCGCTCCTTGTTCAGCGGCGCCAGCACCGTCGCGACGTGCACCGCGCGGCGCGCGGTGGCCGCCGCGACGTAGGGCGACAACTCGGCATGGGAGGCAAATCCCCACGTACCCGCGACGATGACCCGCACCGCAAGACCAACCTCCCGGCTGACGACGGCGGTCTCCAGCTCGCCGTCGCGCAACTGGATGATCTCGGTGCTGATGCGGTGAATTCGCAGGTCGGCATGACTAGCGCCAGCCGCAACCGCCGCCGACAGCGCGGCGTCGGCCAACTCGTGGCGCGGCAGGCCCAGGAAGTCGTCATCGATCCCCCGATTGGGTGTCACGGCTACACCGTAACGACCGGCTTTAATACTCCTATGAGCCACGCCGGCGACGATGCAGAGCGCAGCGATGAGGTGAAGCGGCGCATATGCCCGGCGCCACGCCGAACCACTGCGCTGGCGTACGCCCTGCTAGCACCCAGCCTGTTCGGCGTGATCGCGTTTTTGCTGCTTCCCATCCTCGTCGTGGTCTGGCTGAGCCTGTATCGGTGGGACCTGCTGGGTCCCCTGCACTACGTCGGCCTGGCCAACTGGCGGTCGGTGCTCTCCGACGCCGGCTTCGGCGATTCGCTGGTGGTCACCGCCATCTTCGTGGCGATCGTGGTGCCGGCGCAGACGGTGCTCGGACTGGTGGCGGCGATCATGCTGGCCCGCGGGCTTCCGGGCACCAATTTCGTCCGGACGTTGTACGTGCTACCGTGGATCTGCGCCCCGCTGGCGATCGCGGTGATGTGGCGCTGGATCCTGGCACCCACCGATGGCGCGGTCAGCACCGTCCTGGGACGCCGCATCGAATGGCTCACCAATCCCGACCTTGCCCTGCCGCTGGTTGCGGCCGTCGTCGTCTGGACCAACGTCGGCTATGTGTCGTTGTCGTTCTTGGCGGGCCTGCTGGCTATCCCCGACGACATCCACAACGCCGCGCGCACCGACGGCGCCAACACCTGGCAGCGATTCTGGCGCATCACCCTGCCAATGCTGCGGCCGACGATGTTCTTCGTCCTGGTCACCGGAATCGTCAGCGCCGCACAGATTTTCGATATCGTGTACGCGCTGACCGGGGGCGGACCGGAGGGCAGCACCGACCTGGTTGCCCACCGCATCTACGCGGAGGCTTTCGGCTCGGCGGCCATCGGACGGGCCTCGGTGATGGCGGTGGTGCTGTTCGTGATCCTCATCGGCGTCACCTTCGTTCAGCATCTGTACTTCCGGCGGCGGATCAGCTATGACCTCACGTAGCTTCTCTACCCCGGCCATCTACTTCGGCCTGCTGCTGGGCGCGGTGATCACATTGCTGCCATTCGTACTTGGGTTACTGACGTCATTCACGTCCGCGCACCAGTTCGCCACGGGTACACCCCTGCAATTGCCGCGGCCACCCACATTGGCCAACTACACCGATCTGGCCGGCGCCGGCTTCGGCCGAGCGGCGGCGGTGACCGCGCTCATGACGGCGGTGATTCTGCTGGGCCAGCTGACCTTTTCGGTGCTGGCAGCATACGCGTTCGCGCGGTTGCAATTTCCCGGACGAGACGTGCTCTTCTGGGTCTACATCGCGACCCTGATGGTGCCGGCGACGGTCACCGTGGTGCCGCTGTATCTGATGATGGCCCAGCTTGGCCTGCGTAACACGTTCTGGGCTTTGGTGCTGCCCTTCATGTTTGGCTCCCCGTACGCGATTTTCTTGCTACGCGAGCACTTTCGGCTCATCCCGGACGACTTGATCAACGCTGCGCGCATCGACGGCGCCAACACGTTGGACGTGCTCGCACATGTGGTGATCCCCTCAAGCCGCCCGGTCCTGGCCGCGATGACGCTGATCACCGTGGTCTCACAGTGGAACAACTTTATGTGGCCGCTGGTGATCACCAGCGGTCGCAAGTGGCGGGTGCTGACGGTGGCCACGGCCGACCTGCAGTCGCGGTTCAACTCGCAGTGGACACTCGTGATGGCGGCGACGACGGTCGCGATCGTGCCGCTGATCGCACTTTTCGTCGTTTCGCAGCGGCACATCGTCTCGTCGATCGTCGTCTCGGGGCTCAAGTGAGGGCTCATCGCGCCGCCGAGACTGCAGTGAGCGCTACGCTTTTCGGCGATCCGCCACGCTCACCGCAGTCTCGGCGCACGAGGGGGCCCCGATGAGGCCTCGCTTCTCCACATTGGCCGCTGGAGCGCTCATGCTCGTCGCGGTGCTGCTGGGTGCGACGGCGGTGGTCATGAACCGTTCGGGCGAACCTACTGGCGGCAAGATCGTCGTGACCGTGCGGCTGTGGGCCGAACCGATCGCATCGGCGTACCGGGAATCCTTCGCCGCGTTCACCCGCACACATCCCAACATTGAGGTGCGCACCAATCTGGTCTCCTACTCCACATACTTCGACACCCTGCGCACCGATGTGGCCGGCGGCAGCGCCGACGACATCTTCTGGCTGTCCAACGCATATCTCGCCGGCTACGCCGACAGCGGCCGATTGATGCAAATCATCCCGAGCGCGGAGTGGGAGCCCGCGGTCGTTGATCAGTTCACCCGCTCGGGTGTGCTGTGGGGCGTGCCGCAGCTGACCGACGCCGGGATCGCGATGTTCTACAACGCAGACCTGCTGGCCGCAGCCGGTGTCGATTCCGCTCAGCTCGATAACCTGCGGTGGAGCCCCGACGGCAACGACACGTTGCGGCCACTGCTGGCCCGGCTCACCGTCGACGCGGACGGACATCGCGCGGGCACAACGGGTTTCGAGGCCCGACGAGTCCGCCAGTGGGGCTATAACGCCGCCAACGATCCACAGGGCATCTATCTCAACTACATCGGCTCGGCCGGCGGCGTGTTCCAACGCGACAGCCAGTTCGCCTTCGATAACCCCGGGGCCGTAGACGCCTTCCGATATCTCGTCGGCCTGATCAACTACGACCACGTCGCACCGCCGGCCTCCGACACCAACGACAACGGCGATTTCTCCCGCAACCAGTTTCTGGCCGGCAAGATGGCGCTGTTCCAATCCGGCACCTACAACCTCGCGGCCGTGGTCCGCGATGCCACCTTCCACTGGGGTGTAGCGATGATGCCTGCTGGCCCCAAAGGGAGGGTCAGCGTTACCAATGGTATTGCCGCAGCGGGCAACTCGGCATCCAAACACCCGGACGCGGTGCGCCAAGTACTGGCATGGATGGGCAGCAGCGAGGGCAACGCCTATCTAGGCCGCGAGGGCGCGGCCATTCCCGCGGTGCTCTCCGCCCAGCCCAGCTACTTCGCCTACTGGAAGGCCAAGGGTGTCGACGTCACGCCGTTCTTCGCCGTGCTGAACGGACCGCGCATTCCAGCGCCCGGCGGTGCCGGCTTTGCTGCCGGCAACGAGGCGCTGCAACCCTATTTCGATGAAATGTTCCTCGGCCGCGGCGATGTCGTGACGATTCTGCGGCAGGCTCAGGCGGCCGCCAACGCCGCCGCGCAGCGGTAGTCGCTGGCGCCGGCCGCCACGCTGGCGTGACGCTCGGCGCCGGCCGCCACGCTGGCGTGACGCTCGGCCGCGTGAGGACGCCCAGCGCTAGCCGGGCAATACCATCACCGGCACCGGACTGTGGCGGATGATCTTGCCGCTATGAGACCCGAGGAAAACCCTGGCGATATCGCCACGCGGTGAGGTGCCCAACGCCAGAATCTCGCCGTCCTCCCAATCCGTCGCGTCGAGCGCCTGCTGCCAGCCGTTTCCGGTAACCACCTGCAGCACAACGTCTTCATCGACAATGCCTTCAGTTCTTAAATTTTCCAGCATTTCTCGCGCTTGGGCCGCCCACGCCTCCAAGACCAGCGCCTCGGCGTGCAGCCCCACCTCCGGCGGATACATGGTTCGGCCACGGGCCGCGAAAGTGATCACCCGCAACGGAACCCGGTAGCGCCCGGCCAGGCCCGAGCATCGCCGCACCACGTCCGCCGATTCCGCCGTTGTCGAGTAGCCACATGTGATCCGTGTCAACCGGCTTGTGCGGGAACGGTATTGGCGCGGGCTGAGCACTACCGGCACCGGCGACGAATGCAAGAGCCAGTCGGCGGTCGAACCGATCAACACCCGCGCGCGTCGCCCATCGGGAAACGAACCCAGCACCACAAGCTCGGCGTTGAGTTCATCGACCAGCTCGATCAACCCACCCGACACCGAACGATACGCAAGATGGCGATAGCTGACCTCGATCCCGTCGGCCAATGCGCGCAGGTAACGCTGGGCCTCCCGCGCCGAGTCCGCGGCAAGTCGTTCCGCCCACTCCTCGTACTCGGCGTCAACACGTGCAAGCGATGGCGTCAGCCAGGGCTTCGGCACCACGGTCGCCACGGTGAGCGAGGTGTTCAGCGTGCGCGCGGCACGGACGGCCAGCTGCAACGCCGAAAGCCCCACTCTGCCGGACCGATATCCGACGACGACAGTCACAGCGTTTCCTCGCTTAGGCCTTCCATGGGCCTATTAAGCGCGCTGTGGTGGCGCCCCCACACCAGGTAGTAGCTCAGGGCCACCGCAAGCCATCCACCGAACGCGATCCAGGTGTACCAATGCAGGCTGTAGAGCAGATATCCGCACGCCAGCACCGAAAGAACGGGCGTGACAGGGTAACCCGGCACCCGGAACGCGCGCGGCAGATCGGGCTGGCGCACGCGCAGGATGATCACCCCGACCGACACCACGATGAACGCGGTCAAGGTGCCGATGGACACCATGTCCGCCAGGTGGTTCAGCGGTACAACGGCGGCCAGGATCGACGCCGCGATCCCGACGATCACCGTGTTGTTCACGGGAGTCATCGTGCGCAGGTTCACCGTCGCGAACCGCGTCGGCAGCAGGCCGTCGCGGCCCATCGCGAACAGGATCCGGGTTTGGCCGTACATGGTGACCAGCGTGACCGTGAAGATTGAGATGACCGCGCCCGCAGCCAAAATGGTGCTGGCCCAGGTGCCGCGGGTGACGTTGTCGAGAATGGTGGCCAGCCCGGCTTCTTCCTGACCGCCGAACACCTGCCAGGGCTGGGTGCCCAGGGCGGCGAACGCGACGAGCACATAGACACCGGTGACGATAAAAAGGGCCGCGATCAGCGCGCGTGGCACGGTCTGCTGCGGATTGTTCACCTCCTCGCCCGCCGTCGACACCGCGTCCAGGCCGATGAACGAGAAAAAAATCGTGCCCGCCGCCGCACCAACGCCGGCGACACCGAAGGGGGCGAAGTCCTTGAAGTGATCGCTGCTGTATGCGGTTAACGCGATGATCACGAACATGCCCAGCACCCCGAGCTTGATCAACACCATGACCGCATTGACCTTCGCCGACTCGCTGGCGCCCCGGATCAACAGCAGCGCACACAATCCGATCAGGATGATTGCGGGCAGGTTCACATAGCCTTGTGGTAGGCCGGGCTCTGAGTCCCACGGGGCCAACGACAATGCGCGGGGCAATTGCCATCCGAACACGTTGGCCAACAGCTTATTGACGTAACCGCTCCAACCGACCGCGACCGCGGCGGTTGCCACCCCGTATTCCAGTAGCAGACACGCCGCCACACAGATCGCGACCGCCTCACCCAGCGTGGCGTACGCATACGAGTACGACGAGCCCGAAACGGGTACCGCCGAAGCCAATTCCGCATAGCAGATCGCGGCGAGCCCGGCCGCGATGCCGGCAATGATGAACGAAACGATCACGCTGGGACCGGCCTCGGGCACCGCCTCGGACAACACGAAAAAGATCCCCGTGCCAATCGTCGAGCCGACCCCGAACATGGTCAACTGAAACGTGCCGAAGCTTCGCTTGAGACTCCCTACCGCCCCATGTGCCACGGGAGCGCCGCCCACTGGGCGGCGCCGCAACATCTGCTCTCGCAGGCCGATCGAAGTAGCCGGCAATTGCGCCTCCCGTCGCCAGATCGGCTAATTATGAGCCTCCCGGAGCACGGCCGCGAACTGGCCCACCGCCCAGTCGATCTCTTGCTCGGTGATCACCAGTGGCGGCGCGAACCGCAACGTCGAGCCCTGGGTGTCCTTCACCAGGACACCGCGATCGACCAACCGCAGGCTAATCTCCCTACCGGTGCCCAATGCCGGCTCGATGTCGACACCCGCCCACAGCCCCAGTCCGCGCACCGCCACCACTCCGTCGCCAATCAGCTCCGCCAGCCGCCCATGCAGATGTGCACCCAATTGCGCCGAGCGCAGCTGAAATTCACCCCGCGCCAGCATCGACACCACCGTGGTTCCGATCGCCGCGGCCAACGGGTTGCCGCCGAACGTCGAGCCGTGTTCGCCAGGATGCAGCACGCCGAGGACCTCGTCGTCGGCGACCACCGCCGACAGCGGAACCACACCGCCGCCAAGTGCCTTGCCCAGTAGGATGACGTCGGGCACCACCCCCCAGTGGTCGCAGGCGAATGTGTAGCCGGTGCGAGCCAGCCCCGACTGAATTTCGTCGGCGATCATCAGCACGTTGTGCTCCCAGCACAGCGCACGTACGTCCGGCAGGTAGTCGTCGGGTGGGACGATGATGCCCGCCTCACCCTGAATCGGCTCCAGCAGCACCGCGACGGTGTCGTCGTCGATCGCTCGAGCCAGCACTGCGGTGTCGCCGAATGGCACCGAGCGGAATCCCGGTGTAAACGGCCCAAAGCCGTTGCGCGCAACCGGATCGGACGAGAAGCTAACAATGCTGATCGTGCGGCCATGGAAGTTGTTGTCCGCCACGATGATGTTTGCCCGACCCTCAGGGACCCCCTTGATGTCGGCTCCCCACTTGCGGGCGACTTTGAGAGCGCTTTCCACGGCTTCGGCGCCCGAGTTCATCGGCAGCACCATGTCCTTCCCGCACAGCTGGGCAAGTGCGGCGCAGAACGGTCCAAGACGGTCGGAATGGAACGCACGGCTGACCAGTGTGACGGTGTCGAGCTGAGCGTGTGCCGTCGCGGTGATCTCGGGGTTGCGATGGCCGAAATTGACCGCCGAGTAGGCGGCCAGGCAGTCCAGGTAGCGGCGGCCGTCGATATCGGCGATCCACGCGCCCTCGGCACTAGCCGCGACTACGGGCAGCGGCGAATAGTTGTGTGCTGCATACCTTTCCATCAATGCGATCGGCGAAACAGAAGATTCGAGAATCGTCATGGGTGTAGCTCCAACGTGCAGCATTTAATGGAACCGCCGCCCTTGAGTAGCTCGGAGAGATCCACGCCGACCGGCTCAAAGCCGGCTTCGGCCAGCTGCGTCGCGAAACCCGTTGCGGCAGCGGGAAGCACGACGTTACGTCCGTCGGAGACCGCGTTGAGCCCGAACGCGTACGCGTCAGCACTGCTCACCAATATCGCGTTGGGAAACATCCCGTGCAGTTGTAGTTGGGTTGCCGCGCTGAACGCCGGCGGGTAGTACGCAATCGTGTGGTCATCGAGGACCGCCAGCGCGGTGTCGAGGTGATAGAAGCGGGGATCCACCAACTCGAGGGAGATCACCGGCATCGTCAACGCCCTGCCAATTTCGGCGTGTGCCCGCATATCGGTCCGAAAGCCGTAACCCCCCAACACCATTTCGCCGACCATCAGCAGATCGCCCTGGCCCTCGTTGACGTGCCGGGTGAACACCGGCCGATATCCAACGGACGACATCCATTTCGCGTAGGCATTCGACTCGCCGGCACGCTCGGCGAAGCGGAATTTGGCGACCACGGCAACGTCGTTGGCGATGAACCCGCCATTGGCCGCATAAACCATGTCCGGCAGCCCAGCCATCGGCTCGACCAGGTGCACGGCATGGCCCAACCGCAGATAGGTCTGCCGGAGCTGCTCCCACTGCGCGGTTGCGACGTCGACGTCGACCCGCGTGCCGACGTCCATCCAGGGGTTGATCGCGTACTCGACGCCGAAGTAGGTCGGCGGGGTCATGGCGTAGCGCCGGGTCCGGGACGTGCGACGTTGCTTCCAGGCGCCTTGCGATGACGGGGTTGCGACAACACGGTAATCCGTCATGAATCAAAGATATTTTCCCCATGTTTCACAATCAAACGCCGATTATTGCGCATTTATACTCGATACGTTGCGCATAACTGGAACTAGCAGCGATTTATTGCGTCGAGAGTAAGGGGATAATGATGGACCGCTTGGATGACACCGATGAGCGCATCCTCGTCGAGCTGGCCGAACATGCTCGGGCCACCTTCGCCGAGATCGGGCAGAAGGTGAACCTGTCCGCGCCGGCGGTCAAACGCCGCGTCGACCGGATGCTGGACAACGGCGTGATCAAGGGCTTCACCACTGTCGTCGACCGCACCGCGCTCGGCTGGAACACCGAGGCGTATGTGCAAGTGTTCTGCCACGGCACCATTACGCCGGATCGCCTGCGGGCCGCATGGGTGGACATCCCCGAAGTTGTTAGCGCGGCGACGGTGACCGGCACGTCGGACGCGATACTGCACGTGCTCGCCCGCGACATGCGGCACCTGGAGACCGCCCTGGAACGCATCCGGTCGAGTGCCGACATCGAACGCAGCGAAAGCATCGTCGTCCTGTCGAACCTCATCGACCGCATGCGGCCGTAGCTATCACCTACTCAGGTGCAATATCGTCTCGAGCGCTATGGCGATGCCACTGGCCGCGACGGTGATCGCAAGTGTCACCCAGTCCGCGAGTTTGGGCCGCGCCGGGTACGCGGACAGCTGCCCGGTTCCGCCGCGGGCAGTGATCGCGTCGCCCATCTCGTCGGCGCGCCGCAGGGTCACCGTCATGGCGGCAGCGAGCAGGTCGATCAGCTCACGAGCACGCCACTGCCGTCGGGCTTTGCGGGTTCGCGGTATCCGTTTGGGCCGCAACCGACGAGCGGCGTAGAGCACCTGGAATTCGTCGATCAGCATGGGGAAGGCGCGCAGCGCGAGCGCCAACGCCACTGCCCATTCGTCGACCGGGATCCGCAAGGCACGCAGTGGACGGCCCAAAGTGGCTACCGCAGGCCCGATTTCGGCGACGTTGGTGGTCCAAGACACCATCGCCCCAAGGGCCAGCATCACGATCGACAACGCCGTGATTCGCAGGAAGTTCAACGTCCCGCCAAGCCCGAGCTCGACACCACCCACCGAAATCACTGGGTCACCGCCGGCCAGAGCTGCCGTGAAACCACCGATCGCGATCACGATCCACAGCCAGCGCGGCACCGACGGCAGCGCTCCACGCGGGATGCGCGCGATCCAAAGCGCCGCCAGCACCAAGGCGGCCATCATCCCGATTGCCACCCAACCCGGATAGAACGTCAACAGCACCGAAACGCCGAAGACGACCAGCAGCTTGGTGCCGGCCCACAAGTCGTGGATGGCCGATCGACCCGGCACCGGAATCAGCAGCACAATCGGACGTCCGGAGCGGCGGTTGTCGCGACGTGTCGGGGCCGAGGTGGACGTCATGGCCTACCCCCCGCCCCCGGTGCCGCCGCGGTCGATGGCGATTCCAGCACACCATTGCGCAAATGCAGCGTGCGCGGGCACAGCTCCTCCATGCCCACGAAGTCATGCGAGATGACCACCACGGTCAGACCCCGCTCTCGGCGCAGGTCCGCCAGCAGCCGCAGCAGGCCACGCTGGCTGGCAGCGTCCAAACCCGCCAGCGGCTCGTCGAGGATCAACGCCCGGGGCGAACACGCAAGCAGTCCGGCCAACACCACGCGTCGCATCTGGCCGC
The DNA here is from genome assembly GCF_900232995.1 of Mycobacterium simulans. Taxonomy (GTDB): domain Bacteria; phylum Actinomycetota; class Actinomycetes; order Mycobacteriales; family Mycobacteriaceae; genus Mycobacterium; species Mycobacterium simulans. The sequence goes on along the minus strand of NZ_OCVX01000003.1, from coordinate 3,390,665 downwards.
CGCTGAGCTGGTCGATGCGCCGCTTGGCCAGCGCGGGATCCAGCCCGACGACGCCTAGCGCCGCGGCCACCCGGTCCTGATCTCGAGTGGAAAAGCCTGCTGCGGAAGCAACTTCCAGGTCGACACGGCTGCGCATCAACTGCAGTCGAGCCGCCTGGAATGACAACGCCACCGCGCCGACCTGCTCGTGTGTGGGACGGCCATCAAGCAGGCACGAGCCGGTCGTAGGAACCGTCAGCCCGGCCATGATCCATGCCAGCGTCGACTTCCCGGAGCCGTTGCCGCCGTGGATCAGCACCCCATCCCCCTGCTCCACCACGAAGTTGATATCCCGCAACGCGGTCTTGGCCCACGGTGTGCCGCTGCCGTATTCGTGGCCGACACCCACGAGTTCGAGCGCCGGCGCATGTGCTCGGTGACCAACCCCGGCGGCCGGCACCGGCGCATGCTCGGTCTCGACGATGTCGGTGTTATCCGGCGAATCGCTGAGTTTGATTGTGCGGTGGGCGGAATCGGCCTCGTTGTTGTAGTGCGTGATGTGCACCAGAGCGGTGCGGTGCCGTTTGGTCAGGCCGGACAGCACTTTGAGCAGGGCCTCGCGGCTCTGCTGGTCGACCATGGTGGTGACCTCGTCGGCGATGAGCATTGCCGGTTCTCGCGCCAACGCCGCCGCGATCGCCAGGCGCTGCAGCTCACCGCCCGACAGGCTGCCGGTGTCGCGTTCGGCGAGGGCCTCCAGACCGACCTCGTTCAGTAGCTGGCCGACGTCGATCTTGGTGCCCGGCGGCAGACCCCAGACCACGTCGTCGGCGACCCGGGTGCCCAAGACCTGGGATTCGGGATGCTGCAAAACAACCGCCGTCCCGCCCAGCTTTCCCAACCCCACCAGGCCCGGGCGGTCCACGATGCCCGACGTCGGTTCGCGACCCGCCAGGATCAGCATCAGCGTGGTCTTGCCGGAACCGTTGGCGCCGGTGATCGCCACGTGCTCGCCTGCCTCGACATCCATGCTGAGTTCGCGCAGCGCGTCTTGGTCGGCACCGGGATACCGGAACCGCACCTTGTCCAACCGCACCGGCACCGGATCGATCGTGTCGCCATGATCACCGGCCGGTGCGTCGAGCATGTGCACGTCGGGGATTCCGCGCATCCGCTCCAACAGGCGAGACAACGCCCACCAACCGATCAGGGACACGATCATCACGAAGATGGTGAAGTAGCCGAGCACCCACCACGGCCAGGAATGCAGCCCCACTGCGAAATTGCGCTTCAAGCTGGCGCCGGCATCCTGCAGATGCACCCTGCCCAGGAATGCAGCCAGCCCGTCAATGTTGGCGGTCATGACGGCGAAAATCAGGTGCCGCAGTCGGGCGAGGACAACCAACATGACAACGACCATCGCGCCGAATCCAAATCCGGCGATCAAGGACACGACAACGACCGTTGGCGTACCGCGGCGCCGTCGTTTGACGATTCCGGTCAGCCCGCCGATGTAGGCGCTTTGGACCACCGCCATGAAACCGCCCAGCCCCGCGATCAGGAAGGCAATCACTGCGGCAGCAACCGTGGCGGCCATCAGCGCCCGGAGCCGGTAGCGATAGGCCAGCAACCCCATGGGCACGGTTCCCAGCAGCGCCAGTCCCGCGGCGAATGGGACAACGACGGAAATGATCGCCGTCACCGCGCACAGCGCAGCCATGACCGAAGCCTGCGCCAATTCGCCCGGTCGCAGCGGCCCACGCCGACGATACGAAGAGGGGGGGTCCGCCGCGGTCACTTCATCGATTGTGCCAGGCCCAGACCCTAAGTAGGTGCGGCACGCATAGCAATGCGGGGTTGGCATGCCGGAGGCAACGATTGGTCCCACATAGCAAAGCTATGCAACGATGGGTGCATGACTTCATCCGCCACAGCCAAGCAGGCCGAGGTCGCGCACGGGCTGGGCGCGGATCTGCTGGCCGTGGTCGCACGGCTCAACCGGCTGGCCACCCAGCGCATCCAGATGCCGCTGCCATCCGCCCAAGCCCGGCTGCTGGCCACCATCGAGTCCCAGGGCGAAGCACGCATCGGGGACCTGGCCGCGGTCGATCACTGTTCCCAACCGACGATGACCACACAGGTGCGGCGTCTCGAGGATGCCGGGCTGGTTACCCGAACCGTCGACCCCGGTGATGCGCGGGCGGTCCGCATCCGCATCACGCCCGAAGGACTACGCACACTCAACGCGGTCCGGGCCGATCGTGCCGCTGCGATCGAACCGCAACTGGCCCGGCTCGAACCGGCAGACCGTCAGGTGTTGGCCGATGCGGTCGAGGTGTTGCGGCGTCTGCTCGACAATGCCGCCGGCGCACCCGGGCGCAACACCCTGTGATGGTCGCGCGCAAGTGGGTAGACACTTGATTCAAGATGACTGCCTTGCCATTGACCGTGTGGGTCGGATCGATGCGGTACGTCTTTGCGCCCGACCGCAATGTGATCGTGGGCTACGGCGACCGGTGCGACATTCGCCTGGACCTGCTCGGTCCCATCGACCCGAACGCGGTCCCGAATTTGGTGCTGCGGTTTAACGGCACCCATTGGGTGGCGATCGATCGCAGCAACAACGGCATCTTCGTCGATGGTGCGCGGATGTCGACGGTCGATATCCGCAACGGCCAATCGATTGCGATCGGCGATCCTGCGCGAGGCCCACGACTGACCTTCCAGCTCGCCGCTCCCGTCGGCCCGGGGGAAGCGGCCACAAAGCAAATGCGGGTACCCCCACGCCCGCAACCGCCGCTCCAACGAGCCACCAGGCCAATGCGGTTGCCACCACGACCAGCCCCGCCTCCCGCGGCCAACGTCCCCGAATCGCCACCAGCAGAGGACGCGCAGTCGAAGACCCGAGGGCTGGTCGATTGGATGGCCATAGCGACGAAAAAGCTGCACATTGCTCGCCCTGACACCGACGCCGGCGCAGCAGCGACACCGACCACCAGCCGGTTACCGTTCAAGCCCGGCGCGCGCACGATCGGGGTGGCCGCCTATGAGCTGGGGCTGACCGCCGGTGGACACGACCTGCTTTCGAATGTGTCGTTCACCGCGCGCCCGGGCTCATTGATCGCGGTTGTCGGGCCATCGCCGGCACGCAACTCTGCCTTGGTCGGACTGCTTGGCGGCACACGGCCGCTGGGCTCCGGTGTGCTGACCGTGGACGGCCACGACGTGCATGCTGAGCCCGAGTCGACGCGATCCCGCATTGGGGTACTAGCGCGTGACGACCGCGCGCACGCGCGCCTCACCGTCGAACAGGCCGTCGGGTACGCCGCCGAAATGCGGCTGCCCCCAAACACGTCGCCGGACGATCGCCACCGGGTGATCGACCAGGTTCTCGACGAACTCGAGCTGACCCCGCATCGCAAGACCCGGGTGGCCAAACTGCCCCCCGAGATGCGTCGGTGTGCATCCATGGCGATCGAATTGATTACCAGGCCGTCGTTGCTCGTTGTCGACGAGCCAAGCGCGGGACTGAGGCCGGCGCAGGAATACCACGTCATGTCGTTGTTGCGGCGCCAGGCCGACCTCGGCTGTGTTGTCGTGGCGGCTATGGGGTCGCTGTCACAGTTGAACCTGTGCGACCAGGTGTTGCTGCTAACCCCGGCCGGCACGCTGGCCTACGCCGGGCCGCCAGCGCAGATCGAGTCCGCGATGGGCACCACCAATTGGGCCGACATCTTCGCGCAGATCAGCGCCCATCCCGTCGGTGCCCATCGGGCGTTCCTAACCCGGCAACAGGCGTCGGTTTCCACAACATCACCGGCGGTGGCCGCGCCCGACCCGGCCCCCGCCGAACTCACCTTCTGGCAGCAGATCCGCTTGGTGACCCGTCGTCAGGCCCGCCTGTTAGTAGCCCACCGCAGCTACTTCGTCTTTCTGCTGCTCCTGCCATTCGCGTTGGGGGCGTTGACGCTGCTGATTCCCGGCAGTTCCGGCTGGGGCAAGGCAAACCCGACGGGCAAGAACCCCCACGAAGCCGTCGAGATCCTGGCGTTGCTCAACATCGGCGCAGTGCTGATGGGCACCGCGCTGACCATCCGCGACCTCGTTGGCGAGCGCCGCATCTTCCCGCGCGAGCACTCCGTCGGACTGTCGACATCGGCCTACCTGGCCGGCAAGATCGTCGTCTTCAGCGTGGCCGCGGCCGTCCAGGCGGCAATCCTCACCACCATCGTCGTTGTCGTCAAAGGCAGACCCGTGCAAGGCGCTGTCCTGCTTCACGACCCCGCGCTCGAGCTCTACGTGGCGGTGGCGACCACAACCATCGTTTCGGCGGTCGTTGGGCTGGCGCTGTCCTCGCTGGGAAACTCGCTGCGGGAAGTCCTGCCACTAGTAGTGCCGGTGATCCTGGCGTCGCTGTTGTTCGCCGGAGGGCTGGTCTCACTCGTGGGCACCTGGGGCTACGACCAGATTTCGTGGCTCATTCCCGCCCAATGGGGCTTTGCGGCAACGGCTTCCACCGTTGATCTGCGACGGGTCGACACACTGGCCGCTCACAACCAGGTGTGGACACATTATGTGGGCTGGTGGATGTTCGACATGCTCGTGCTCGCCGTGATTGGCGCGATGTGCGCCGCGTTTGTCCGATACCGACTGGGCCAAACCGCTACATCGCGAACAACAGGAACTGAGTGACCTGACTAGGCGAGAAATCGTTGTCGCTGACGAGCACTACCGATTGACGGCCGTCGGGCAATTTCGGTCCCAGCGTGATGCCTTCAATGTTGTACACCGGGTCTTTCGGGGACGACAGAGCGGACAAGTCCACGACAAGTGACTTGCTCATCGCGGTCAACGTTGCACCTTGTAGGGAGGGCATAGCCAGAACATCGGTCGCGGTTCCGATTTCGGCGCGAAATATCCGAACGAGCGGCGGTAAGGCGTTGGACCGTTCCAGCACCAGAAAGGTGGTGTCGGACAAGGCGACGAGATCTGAGACGCCGTTGAATCCGGCGGGCCAAGCGGGCGGCTCCAGCGGATAGGCGTACTGCGCGGTGGGCGCTGCGCTGGCGACCTTGAATTTGGTGATTCGGGTCAGCACCTGGCGGTCGCCGTCCTTCAGCGGTCCGTCGTTGTAACCCGGATCCTCCATCGCAGCGAACAGGGACCTGCCGTCGGGTGTCAGCGTCAACCCCTCCAGTGCCCGGTTCCGGCGCGGACCGGTGCGCTGCGCAGACATCGCCAGATTGGCGGGCAAGGTGAATTGCCCCAGGTAGGCGCCGTCGGGCGCGGCAATGCGGAGCCACGACTCCAGCAGCAAGGGCGGTCCGTCGGTGAGCCGTTCGCCTTCGGAGCTCCAATACAGCCGGTGCCGCGCGGAGTCGAAGGCGATGCCCTCCGGGTCGGGAGGAACCACTGGCGGCCTGCTCTCCAGATTCTGGTGCTCAAACGGACGACCGGAAGCGTCCAGCAGCGGATGCACGCCGGTAATCGCGACATCGCTAATCCCCTTGTCCGACAACGAAAGCCGCACCGTGTAGAAGCGAGCCGGACCCTTCTCAGAGTAGTCGTCACTAATCACGTAATAGGCCTGGCTATCCGCATCGAAGCTGATTCCCGACAAGCCGCCGATGGGCGTGCCGTCAAAGGTGGCGTCGGCCGGAACCCGAATCTGGCCCAGGTAACTCAGCATCGGCCGTGGGATGGTGGCCGGCGGGCGCACCGAGCAGCCGGCCAGCGACAGGACGGCGCACAGACAGCAAACAGCCAGCAATCTTGGCGGTATGGGCATCACATGACCGCTGCGACGAGCAACCCGACCAGGTACGCAAAGGTGGCCGCCCACAACCAGCCTCCGCTCACGTCGGAATGGATGTGCCCGACGTCGTAAGAATCGCCGGAGTCTGACTGGGACATTCCGCTATCTAAGCCCACCCGGGGTCCCGCTATAGATACCGCCTGACGCGGCTGCAGTACTCGATGTACTCCTGGCCGTAGCGCTGCCGCATGAATTCTTCCTCCCGCAACACCTGCCGGTTAAACAGCCAGGTACCGCCGACCAGATAGACAAGGGGAATCCAATTGGGAAACACCAGGAACTGACCCACGAGGAACAGGAAAAACCCGACGTAGATCGGATTGCGGCTCACCGCGAATATGCCGGTCGTCACCAGCCCGCCGGGATGTTCGGTGTCAATGCCGACCCGGAAGCTGTTGCCGAACGCCACCAGGCTGAGCACCAGGATCACTATCCCGCCCAGGCAGAGTCCCACTCCGAGCCAAGCTAGCGGCGTGGACCGAAAGAACCTTTGACCGCTGACCAGAGGCCACCCGAACGCGGCGGCAAACAACGTATAAAAGTAGAACAGCGCCACCGGGGGTATCAAGAAATCGGTCTTGTCGAGTTCCCCGAAATGCATTGCCCGAGTACCGCTTTTGCGCAGCACGAGGACCCTGCCCAACACCGCGCCCACCAGGAGCACGATCGTGAGTGCGGCCAGAATTTGCGGCATCGCGGTCCTGTTCGATCACTTCAGCTCAGGCTCGACATCCTCGACATTACCGATTTTTTCGGGCTACTCCCATGGCCGCGAGAGCCGCGGGCTACCGTTCGGTTATGGCGCCAGACACCACAACCACTGCCGAACATCTGCGCAACGCGCTGGACGGGCGTTGGCGTGATGTGAAGAACCAGACGCGGGCCAAGCTGAACCACGAAGTGTTCCGCCCGCACTACACCCCGAACACGGTCATCGCCCGCGCCAAAGTGGCAGAGCAAATGCAGATCATGGCGGCCGCCGGCGTTTCCGACGAAGGATTCCGCAAAGAGCACGGCGGCACCGGCGACGTCGGCGCGGCGATCACGATGATCGAGATGCTGGCGATGTCGGATCTGTCCCTGATGGTCAAGGCCGGGGTGCAATGGGGCCTGTTCGGTGGGGCCGTGGAGAACCTGGGCACCGAACGCCACGCGACGTACGTGAAGAAGATCATCACCCTCGAGCTGCTCGGTTGCTTTGCCATGACCGAGACGGGGCACGGAAGCAACGTTCAGTCCCTGGAGACGACGGCGACCTACGACGCCGAGACCGAAGAGTTCATCGTCGACTCCCCGACCCCGACGGCGCGCAAGGACTACATCGGCGGCGCGGCCGAGACCGCAACCATTGCAGCGGTTTTCGCCCAGCTGATTACCGCCAAAGGCGGCAAGCCGGTCAACCACGGCGTGCACTGCGTTTTAGTGCCGATCCGCGACGCCGACGGCAACGACCTGCCGGGTGTCACCACATCGGACTGCCACTACAAGGGCGGACTGCCCGGTGTCGACAACGGCCGCATCGTCTTTGACCATGTCCGTGTGCCGCGGGTGAATCTGCTGAACAAGTACGGTGACGTCGCTGCGGACGGCCCCTACAGCTCCCCGATCGACACCCCGAACCGCCGGTTCTTCACCATGATCGGCACCCTGATCCGGGGCCGGGTCACCGTCGGCGGCAGCGCAGGCGCGGCCGCTCGCGTGGCGTTGGATATCGCCACCCGATATGCGTTGCAGCGCAGGCAATTCAGCGCACCCGACGACAGGGACGAGGTGCTGATCATGGACTACCTGGCGCACCAGCGTCGGCTGTTCCCGCTGATTGCCAGGTCTTACGCGCTGCAGTTCGCGCAGAACGAGCTGGTGTCCAAGACCCACGACCTGCAGACGTCCGACGTCGTGGATGCCGAGGAGCAGCGTGAATTGGAAGCCCGTGCCGCCGGGTTAAAGGCAGCCAACACCTGGCACGCCAGTAGGGCCATACAGGAGGCCCGAGAGGCGTGCGGCGGTGCGGGCTATATGGCCGAGAACCGGCTGATCGCGTTGCGCGCCGACACCGATGTGTTCACCACGTTCGAGGGCGACAACCACGTGCTGACCCAGCTGGTGGCCAAGGAGCTACTGACCGCCTACGCCGACGACATCCGCAGCATGAGCCCGGTCGAATGGGTTCGCTTCGCCGCCAACGCCGTCGGTGATCGCGTGATGAAACGCACTGCGGCAGAAACGATTATGCAGACGATCGTGGACACCCGGCAGGACAGCGAGGAAGAGGGCAGCCTGTTCAACCGCGGCACTCAGGTCAAGATGTTCGAGGACCGTGAGGAATACCTGATTTCGTCGGTCGCCCGGCGGTTGCAGGCCAAATCCAAGGAGATGTCGTCATTCGACGCGTTCAATGCGGTGCAGGATCACGTGCTGCACGCGGCCGCGGCGCACATCGACCGGGTGGTGCTGGAAGCCTTCGTCGCCGGCATCGAGTCATGCCCAGACCGGGAGGCGCGCAAGCTGTTGGGTGTCGTATGCGACCTCTACGCGTTGTCGGTAATCGAGGAGGACAAGGCCTGGTACATCGAGCACCGATACCTATCGACCGAGCGGGCGAAGGCAGTCACCCGCGGGATCAACGATCGCTGCCGCGTCTTGCGCCCGCACGCCAAGACGCTGGTTGACGGGTTCGGTATCCCGGAGCAGTTGCGTTACGCCGAGATGCTGCACCCAGAGAATCTGTCCGGGTGAACCCCGGCGCGGGCTGGTCGGCGCGCGTACACCTTCCAGGTCAGCAGACCCGCGGCCGCGTAGAACACCATGAAGATCAGGAACGCCGAGGTGCCGGTGCCCGTGCTGATGTAGGACTCGCGCAGCGCCAGGTTGATTCCGACCCCGCCGAGCGCGCCGAAGGCCGCCACGAACCCGATCGCTACCCCCGAGATGACTCGTGACCAGTCGCGGCGTTCGGCCTCCCCTGCCTCCGGGCCGAGATCCAGGGAACGGCTGCATGACTCGAAAATCGTCGGAATCATTTTGTAGACGGATCCATTGCCCAGCCCGGACAAGATGAACAGCACGATGAAGCAGACAAAGTAGCCGACGATGGCCGCACCGGCAACCGAACCAGTCTGCAGGCCATGGTGGTGGCGGTCCTCGAGAGAACTTGCGCCGATCAGCAGGCCGGCGGCAACGGCCATGGCGACGAAGACCATCAGGGTGAGGCGGCTACCGCCGATCCGGTCGGCCAACCGGCCACCGTAGACCCGGGCCAGCGCCGCCAGCAGCGGCCCGACGAAAGCCAGTTCGGCGGAATGCAGCGCCGCCTGCGCGGCAGTTTGTCCACAAGCCATGAAATTGGTCTGCAATACCTGGCCGAACGCGAACGAGAACCCGATGAACGAGCCGAACGTGCCGAGGTAGAGCAGCGAGAGCAACCAGGTGTCCCGGGTGGAAAGGACCGCGGTGATGATAGGCCGGAGCCGCTTCGCCTTGACCCGGTGCTGCTCAACATTGTTCATACACAATGCCGCTCCGATCGCGGCGATCGCCAGCAGCACCGCATACAGCCCGCAGACCAAATAGGGCTTCCCGTCGCCCGCCGTAGCGATGACCAGCAGCCCAACCAACTGGATCACCGGCACACCGAGATTGCCTATGCCACCGGCAATTCCAAGTGCGGAGCCTTTGAGCCGATGCGGATAGAAGGCATTGGCGTTGCTCATCGAGGCCGCGAAATTACCGCCGCCCAATCCCGTCAGTGCCGCGCATACCAGATACGGCCACAGCGGCAGACCTGGATGGGCCAACAACGCAATGGCGCCAATGATGGGAATTAGCAACACGATTGCCGAGAACATCGCCCAGTTGCGGCCGCCGAAGATCGCGGTGGCCAACGAATACGGCATCCGCAGGCACGCCCCAACAAGGGTTGCGGTGGTGCCGAGCAGAAACTTGTCACCCGCCGAAAATCCATAGACGTTCTGCGGCATGAACAACTCCATCACCGGCCACAGCGTCCACACCGAGTAACCCAGGTGCACGGTCACGACCGACCAGAGCAGATTGCGCCGGGCGATGGTCTTGTTACCGGCCTCCCATGCCACCACATCCTCGGGGTCCCAACACGAGATGTGGCGTGAGCCGGCGCGGCGTTTGGCCGCAGCCTGGGCTTCGGTACGTACAGCTCTCAAGTCGTGACCGGGACTGCGCGGCGATTCTTCGCGTTGCAGCAGCATCTGCTGGTCCATCACCCTCCTTGCTCCCCGGCCTCGTTCTTGGCCGTCATCAAGCTGCGTCGACCTTCCAGGGTGCCAGTCTTGCGAACTCGGAGCATTCCGTGCGGAGCCTGAAACTCCTGTAGAAGTCCTGTAGAACTGCTGTAGGCAACGCGCACCTGGCAGTCGAGCCATACGCCCGAGATCATTGGAAGTTGTTGTGCGCGAACGCTACTGGTGCGGGATCGTGTCGAGCGCTTTCAGCTTGCCGTCTGGTCCGATCCGAAATCGAACGGTGCCAACGCCACTGGGACAGCAGGGGCGATCGCCGGCAGCCTGCCATCGGTACTGGACTGTCACGGTGTCGTCACCGGGAGGCAACACAGTTATGTAGGGCTTCGGATTGGGCGTTGGTGGGCCTAGCGGGGTGTTGTGGTCAAAGAACAACAGCTGCTGGGGAGTCGACTCGTCGGCAATGGTCGGAATGATCTGCACCCAGTACAAACGGCATTTCCTGGTATGGCCGCGCCCGATTTCCGCCCAAGCCGAACCGGGTACCACGATCGGAACCCCGGCGATAGCCCTCCCGACGGTGGCGGGAGACGGCCCGTCAGAATCCTTGCAGGTGACCGGCGGCGCGGGTCGCGGTGTCGGCGGCTTCGAGCCGCAACCGGCGGCCGCCAGGCCCAAAATCATCAGAATCGCGCTCAGCCGACGACGCACGCCGCGAGCTTAGCGAAGACTGTGAATCTTCCCCAGGTTTCGTCATAAGCCCAGGTGTAGGGCCTAAAGCAGGCCACGCCGCGGGTACTGTTGGGCTCAGACCCAGTTGGTCGCTCTCAACGGCGCACTGCCGCGCCCGGGGCCATCGCGGGAAGTCCGTAAAACGGTTGAAACCTCGGATATCTCGTCCTGAAACATCCTTGTCGCACGATTCAGCGCAAACGATTGAGCACCCGAGAAAGGACGTAAGCGTGGCTACGCAGCCCGGCCAGCATGCCGTGCACTCGATGTGCGCGTACTGCGGCGTGGGCTGCGGAATGGTGCTGCAGATCACAACTGACCCCGAAAGCGGCCGTCGTCACATCACCAAATCGACTGGGGACAACAGCCATCCGGCCAACTTCGGCCGGTTGTGCACCAAGGGCACGACCACCGTAGACCTTTTCGGCGCACCGGGCAGGGCGGAGTCGGCACACCTGCGGTCCGACCGCGGTGAACCCCTCCAACCAATCGATACCGATGACGCCATTACCCTATGCGCCAAACGGTTACGAGCGATCATCGATGAACACGGCCCAGATGCTGTAGCCATCTACGTGTCGGGGCAGATGTCCATCGAGGCCCAGTACTTGGCGAACAAGCTGGCCAAGGGGTTCATCGGCACCAACCAAATCGAGTCGAATTCGCGGTTGTGCATGGCGGGGGCCAGTTCGGGCTACACACTGTCGCTGGGCGCCGACGGACCACCAGGCTCATACCAGGACATCGATCATGCCGACGTCTTCTTCGTCATCGGCGCGAATATGGCTGACTGCCACCCGATTCTGTTCCTGCGGATGATGGACCGCGTAAAGGCGGGCGCCAAACTGATCGTCGTCGACCCGCGCCGCACCGCGACCGCTGACAAGGCTGACCTGTTCCTACAGATTGCCCCCGGGACCGATCTGGCACTGCTCAACGGATTACTGCAGCAGATCGTCCAAAACGGGCACACCGATGCCGAGTTCATCGCCGAATTCACCGAGGGCTGGGAGGTGATGCCGAGCTTCCTGGCGCAATTCAGCCCCGCCAGGGTCAGCGAAATCACCAACATTTCTGAGGAAGACATCCGCACGGCGGCACGCTGGATCGGCGAATCCGCAAACTGGATGAGCATCTGGACGATGGGAATCAACCAGAGCACCCACGGCACCTGGAACACCAACGCGATCTGCAACCTGCACCTGGCCACCGGCGCGATCTGCAAGCCGGGCAGCGGTCCCTTCTCCCTAACCGGTCAGCCAAACGCCATGGGTGGACGCGAAATGGGTTACATGGGGCCGGGTCTGCCGGGTCAGCGGTCGGTGACTTCGGCCGAGGACCGCAAATTCGTCGAGGAACAGTGGGGCATTCCCCACGGATCGTTGCGCAGCGACGTCAGCGCCGGCGTGATCGACATGTTTTCCCGAATGGCCGACGGCCAGATCAAGGCGTGCTGGATCATTTGCACTAATCCCGTTGCCACCGTTGCCAATCGGAAGACCGTGATCGCCGGCCTGGAGAAGGCCGAACTGGTGATCGCGCAGGACGCGTTCCTGGAGACCGAGACCAACGAGTACGCCGACGTTCTGCTGCCCGCCGCGCTCTGGACCGAATCCGACGGGGTGATGGTCAATTCCGAGCGCAACCTGACCCTGTTCGAGCAAGCTGTCGATCCGGCAGGGCAAGCGCTTCCCGACTGGCATCTCATTGCCCGGATCGCTTGCGAGATGGGCTTTTCGGACTCCTTCGGATACGAGTCCGCCGAGGATGTCTTCGAAGAGATCAAGCGGTTCTGGAATCCCAAGACCGGCTACGACCTGTGCGGCGTCAGCTACGAGCGGCTGCGGCAGACACCGCTGCAGTGGCCATGCCCGCCCGGGGACGCGGCCGACCGTCACCCGATCCGTTATCTGAACGACGGTGTCAGCCAGACTCAATTGGTCCGCGAGGACGGTCACGTGCCCCGGTTGGCGTTCCCAACCGCGACTGGGCGTGCGGTGTTCTTCGCCCGCCCGCACCTGCTGCCCGCGGAGATGCCGGACGCCGACTACCCGTTCTTGCTCAATACCGGCCGGCTGCCCCACCAATGGCACACGATGACCAAGACCGGCAAGGTGGCCAGGCTCAACAAACTCAACCCGGGGCCGTTTGTCGAAATACATCCCGAGGATGCCGACGCGCTACAAATCGCCGACGGCGACCGCGTCGAGATCGCCTCCCGGCGTGGCCGCGCCGTACTGCCCGCCGCGATCAGCGACCGGGTACGGCCCGGCAACTGCTTTGCGCCCTTCCACTGGAACGACGTGTTCGGCGAATATCTCTCGATCAACGCCGTCACCAGCGACGCCGTCGACCCGGTGTCGCGGCAACCCGAATACAAGGCGTGCGCGGTCACCGTGACCAAGGTCCCGGTCGCGCCGGATACCGCCGCACCGGACCCCGGAGTGGCCGACGAAGGCCCCGAAATTGCGGAGATCAGCCTGTCGCAGGTCGACACATTGGCCGAAATTCTCGGCCTGGCCAACGAACCAATGCCCCAGTTCGGTCAGCTCGGCCGCGCTTACCTGGCCGGGGTGATCGCCGGGCTGCGTTCGGAGCCCGGTCGCCGCGCCGCGGGCGTGCCCACCCTGCCGCTGAGCGCCCCATTCGATTCCAACACTCGGCTGTGGGTGGACGGACTGCTCGCCGGGATGTTCTCGCGCACCGAGCTGCCACCCTCACTGGCGGCACCGGTCGCCACCGATACAACCGAAGCGGCGCCTCAGCGGGCACCGATCGTGGTGTTGTGGGCTTCACAGACCGGAAATGCCGAAGAACTCGCCGCCGGGATCGCAGCGCAGCTTCGCCAGGCCCGGTTGCCTGTCGCAGTGCACGGCATGGACGACTTCCCTATTGCCGACCTGCCAACGACGCACGAGCTACTGGTGATCACCAGCACCACCGGGGACGGCGACCCCCCGGACAACGGCGCCGGTTTCTGGCGAGCGCTATCGGACGACAGCGCTCCACATCTGGACGACACGCGCTATTCCGTTCTCGCGCTGGGCGACTCCAACTACAACGACTTCTGCGGTCATGGGCACAGGCTCGACCAACGCCTTGCTGAGCTGGGAGCGACCCGTCTCGCCGGCCGCGTCGACTGCGAACCCGATTACGAGGACGCGGCGGCGGGATGGCTCGACACGGTCTTGCAAGCGCTGACCCAACCGGCCGCGCCGATCGGTGATGACCCCACACCCAGGCCCACGGCCCTGATCGCACCAGCCCGCCCTGCCGGCGCGCCGCAGACGTATACAAAGAAGCACCCCCTGGTCACCAGCCTCGTCCGCAACACCACGCTCAGCCGGCCACGGTCAGCAAAAGACGTGCGGCAGCTGGTGTTTCATATACCGGAGGGAACAGTCAGCTACGAGGCCGGTGACTCTCTCGGGGTGTGGCCGCGCAATAACGACGGGCTCGTCGACGAATGGCTGACCGTCACCGGATTGGACGGCCACGCCGAAGTGGAGATTGCCGACCACGGCTCGATGACATCAATGTCACTGCGTGAGGCTCTTACGGACCGACTTGCGATCGCCCACATCAGCCCCGATCTGCTGCGGTTCGCGCAGCAACGCACTCACGACGCCGCATCCGCCGCCGAACTTGCCGAGTTAATGAAGCCGGAAAACAAAGCGGCACTGGCTGATTGGTCATGGGGCCGCCAGTCGGTCGATCTGCTCGCCAGGGCGCCGGTCACCGCGTCGGTCGACGAGTGGCTGGCAGTGCTCAAACCGCTACAGCCGCGGCTGTATTCGATCTCGTCCAGCCCCAAGGAAAACCCCGGAGAAGTGCACCTGACCGTGTCGCCGGTGCGGTACAACTTTCAGGGTGTACCGCGGCGCGGGGTGTGCTCGACATATTTGGCGGACCGCTCCCCTAACGATCAGATCGCGCTGTACGTAAGGACATGCAGAAACTTCCGCGTCCCCAGCGATCCGCACACGCCGATGATCATGATCGGGCCGGGAACCGGGATCGCACCCTTCCGCGGCTTCCTACAGGAGCGACGCGCGCTCGGCCACACCGCACCCAACTGGCTGTTCTTCGGCGAACAGCATGCCGCCACGGACTTCTACTACCGCGAAGAGATCGAGGCGATGCATGCCGACGGGCTGCTCACCGAACTGGATCTGGCGTTCTCCCGGGATCAGCGCGAGAAGGTCTACGTGCAGCACCTGATGCGCAAGCGCGGGGCTCGGCTGTGGCAGTGGCTGCAGGAGGGAGCGCATCTTTATGTCTGCGGCAACGCCGACCCGATGGCCAAGGACGTCGATCGCGCGCTGTGCCAGATCGTCGTCGAACACGGGCGCCTGGACGCTGACGAGGCCACCGCATACGTCCGGGCATTGAGCGCCGACAAGCGCTATCACCGCGACGTCTATTAAGACGTCTACTAAGGGGAACTTGTAATGCGGCGGAAACGTCGCAGATCGAGCAGTTGAAACATCCCGGTCGCACCATCGAGCCATGACTCGGGAATGCCCGTTGCAGTGTCGTCAGGCGTCGGCACCTGACCACGTCGATTGGGCAGGGCTGCCCGTCAACCTGGACTTGGCGTTCTCCCCCGAGCAGCGCGACAAGGTCTACGCGCAGCACATGATGCGCAAGCGCTGGTCCCAACTGCGGCAATGGTCCCGCGACGTGGCACAGCTGTGCGTCTGCGAGATTGCGTTCAACGCGCAACAGTTCGACCCGGACGCGGCCAATTCCACCTCCGGTCGTTAACCGCGGGTTCACCTCGATCGGCGCTACCGTGACGTGACGCGCGAAGTCACGGACGGAGGTTAGAGATGAGCGATGCCTGCGTGCCACGGTTTCCGGCCGCACTGTCCACACCAAGCCTCAATCGCGGGGTTGGGTTTACCCATGAGGAGCGGCGACGGCTCGGGCTCACCGGCCGGCTGCCGTCGGCGGTGCTCACCCTCGAGCAGCAAGCCGATCGGGTGTGGCATCAATTGCAAAGCCTTGCAACAGATTTAGGACGCAATCTGCTTCTCGAGCAATTGCACTACCGCCACGAACTGTTGTACTTCAAAGTGCTCACCGAGCATCTGCCGGAACTGATGCCGGTGGTGTACACGCCCACCGTTGGCGAGGCTATCCAGCGCTTCTCCGACGAATACCGCGGGCAACGCGGTTTGTTCCTGAGCATCGACGAACCCGGAGATATCGGCCCAGCATTCGAAACGCTCGGGCAAGGACCCGACGACATCGACCTGATTGTCTGCACCGACGCCGAAGCGATCCTGGGTATCGGCGACTGGGGTGTGGGTGGCATCCAGATCGCGGTGGGCAAATTGGCGCTGTACACGGCCGGCGGTGGCATCGACCCGCGCCGCACCCTGGCGGTGTCCCTGGATGTCGGCACGGATAACGAACAACTGCTGCAGGACCCGTTCTATCTCGGCAATCGTCATGCGCGCCGCCGCGGCGCCGAATACGACCAGTTCATCAAGCACTACATCGAGACCGCCCATCGGATGTTTCCGCGCGCGCTGTTGCATTTCGAGGACTTCGGGCCGGCCAACGCGCGAATGATCCTGCAGACATACGGTGCCGACTACTGCGTGTTCAACGATGATGTGCAGGGCACCGGCGCCGTGGTGGTGGCTGCCGTGGACGGCGGATCGGCGGTCACCGGTATTCCCTTGCGCGAGCAGCGGGCGGTTGTCTTCGGCGCCGGAACGGCCGGGATCGGGGTCGCCGATCAGATCCGGGACGCAATGGTCGCCGACGGCGCCACCGTCGAGCAGGCGACAGCACAGATCTGGGCGATCGACAAGCAGGGCCTGCTGTTCGACGACATGGCCGACCTGCGCGATTTTCAGGTGCCCTACGCGAAGAACCGCGGTCAGCTCGGCGTGGCGGCCGGGGATCGAGTCGGACTGCTCGACGCCATCAAGATGGCGGCGCCGACCGTCCTGCTCGGGTGCTCGGCGGTGTCCGGTGCGTTCACCCAGGAGGTCATCGAGGCTATGACGGCGTCCTGTGAACGACCGATGATTTTCCCGCTGTCCAACCCGACCTCGCGGATGGAAGCCATGCCGGCCGACGTGCTGTCCTGGTCCGACGGCAAGGCATTGCTTGCTACCGGCAGCCCCGTCGCGCCCGTCGACTACAACGGGACCGCCTATACCATTGGCCAAGCCAACAATGTGCTGGTGTTCCCCGGCATTGGGCTGGGCGTGATCGTCGCCGGCGCCCGGCTGCTCACCCAGGGCCTGCTGCACGCGGCGGCGAAAGCTATTGCACGCCAGGCTAATCCGGCGCGCCCCGGAGATTCCCTATTGCCGGATGTCCAGGACTTGCGCGCCGTCTCGAGCGCCGTCGCGCAGGCCGTCTATCGCGCTGCCGTGGACGACGGGGTGGCCACCAGAACGCATGATGACGTCACGCAGGCCATCGTCGACATCATGTGGCTGCCAACATACGACTAAGAACAGGCGTAATTTCAGTCATTCAACGATCGCCGGTGTTGCAACCTCGCGCTTGGCGATGCGACGCGGGAACCAGCGCCAACCGGCGACGAACACACCGGCCAACGACACGGTGGCGATGAGGAACGCGATGCGGATGCCGTCGATGAAATCTTCCTCCGCAACCTGCGCGGGGTCGCGGTGCGGGATATGTTGCCGCGGTGCGATTCCGCTGACATGCGCTCGCGGGTTGGCATTGTCGATGATCACCGCGGCGATGGCGTGTCGCTCGACCGGGTCGGGTACCACCGGCTCCAGATGAGGCTCGAGTGTGGCCGTCAGCCAAGCGGCGAGGACAGAGCCTAGGACGGCAAAACCAATCGTCGAGCCGATCGCGCGCTGGGCGCTCATAATGCCGGACGCCATGCCCGCCCGTTCTGGTGGGACGGCGGTCATGGCGACGGTCGTGATCGGCGTCAGGCACAACGCGACGCCCATGCCGCACATGCCCAACCCGATCAGGACCAAGCCCGAGCTGCGATGCTCGCTGGCGATTAGCGTCAGCAGACCCAGCATCAACAGGCACAGCCCCAGTAAGACGAGCATGCGCGCGCCGACCCGGCCCACGAGGGGGCCAACCAGGGGCGATAAGACGACCACGCCCGCGCTGAACGGGAGGATCATGAGGCCGGTCACGCTCGGGGTATAGCCACGCACGTTCTGCAGGAACTGCGTGGTGAGCAGCAGCATCCCGTAGACAGCGAAGAACACCGTGCAGATGGTTCCGATGGACAATGCGTACGAGGTGTCGCGGAACAAGCTCAGATCCATCATCGGATCCGGCGATCTGCGCTCGAGCCACAAGAACAGGATGGCGCCAACGGCGGCCACCAACAGCAGCCCGACGGTTTGCGTCGATGTCCAGCCGACCTGGGGGCCCTCGATGATCGCGTATACGAAAGCCCCCACGGTCACGATGAACAGCACCTGCCCGGACAGGTCGAAGCGTCCCGACCGCTCGTTGCACGACTCCTTCACAAAGCCCACGGTCAGAAGAAGGACAACCACGCCCATGGGCACATTGACGTAGAAGATGCTGCGCCACCCCCACTGGTCCACCAGCAGACCGCCAAGCGTCGGGCCGGCCGTCGTGCCAACACTGGCAATGGCGGTCCAGATCCCGATTGCCTGCGCCTTCTGCTTGGCTTCCGGAAAGGCCGCGCTGACCAGGGCCAACGAGGTCACACTGGCAGTCGCAGCGCCCAAGCCCTGCACACCCCGGGCGGTGGCAAGCACCCCGATGGAGGGCGCCATGCCACAGGCGATGGATCCCAGCGTGAACAAGAAAACCCCCGCGATGTACCAGCGACGGCGGCCGTAGCGATCGGCCAGTGTCGCCGCCGACATGATGAATACCGCCATGCCGAGGCTGTAGGCCGCCACCACCCATTGCAGGCCGTCCTCGCCCACGCCGAAGCTGCGCTGGATCTCGGGCAGTGCCACATTCACGATCAGTGCGTCGAGAAAGATCATGAACAGGCCCAAGCCCGTAGCGACGAGGGTGAGGAGCTGCGTTCGGTTCATGCGGGGCCCCAGTTCGCGGGTTAACGGTGGCGATCTGGGGATGAACTTTATGCGGCAGGGAGCACGAGCAGTCGCAAAAGCCCCCAAATCGGCTGATTTTGGGGGCCTTTGCGTCTGCTGACGCCAGTTTCAGCCGACGTTGGTCCCGCCCTCGGCGATGCGGCGCACCGCCCGCAGGAACACGTCGACCTCCTCGAAGGTGTTGTAGAACGCAAGCGAGGGACGGACGGTGGCCTCCAAGCCATACCGACGCAGAATCGGTTGGGCGCAGTGATGCCCGGCGCGCACCGCGATGCCTTCGGCGTTCAGCGCCTTGCCCACCTCGAGCGGCTCGTGTCCGGCCAGCACGAACGACAACACGCTGGCCTTCTCGTCCGCCGTGCCAACGAGCCGAACACCCGGAATGTCGGCCAGGCGGGGGGTCGCATACTCCAGCAAGGCATGCTCGTAGGCGGCAATGCGCTCGATGCCCACCCGCTCGACATACCGCAGCGCCTCGCCGAGCCCGACGGCGTCCGCGATGTTTCCGGTCCCGGCCTCGAACTTGTTGGGCAGCCCTTGATACAGCGACCGCTCCAGCGTGACGTCGGCGATCATGTTGCCGCCGCCCTGCCACGGTGGTGTCTCGGCCAGCGCTTCCTCGGTTCCGTAGAGCACGCCGATTCCGGTGGGCCCATAGATCTTGTGGCCGGAGAACGCGAAGAAGTCAACGCCAAGCGCCGAGACATCTATCGGCAGATGCGGAATCGACTGCGCCCCGTCGATGAGCACCCGCGCGCCGTAGCGGTGGCCCAGCTCGACGATCTTCTCAACCGGCGTCACTGTGCCCAGGGCGTTTGAAACGTGAGTCGCGGCAACTAGTTTCGTCTTCGGACCCAGCAGGTCCTCGAACTCCGACAACAGCAGGTTGCCCGCCTCGTCCACCGGCGCGACCTTCAGGATTGCGCCCGTTTGTTGCGAAACCAGCTGCCACGGAACGATATTGGCGTGGTGCTCGAGGTGGGTGATGACGATCTCGTCGCCGGGGCCGAGGTGCTTGCCGCCCCACGCGTAGGCCACCAGGTTGATGGCCTCCGTGGTGCCGCGCACGAAAATGTTCTGTTCGGCCTTGGAAGCGCCGATGAAACGCCGCACGGTCTCGCGGGCCTCTTCGTAGGCGTCTGTCGCCCGGGCCGCCAACTCATGCGCCGCGCGGTGAATGTTGGAGTTCTCGTGGGCGTAGAAGTTCGACAGCCGGTCGATCACCACCTGCGGCTTCTGAGTGGTCGCGGCGTTGTCGAACCAGATCAGCGGCTTGCCGTTGACCGTCTCCTTCAGGATCGGAAAGTCGGCCCGCACCGCGTTCACGTCGAACACCTCGTGCTCGTCAGGCAACTGCGGCACCGGCTCGGGCCTATTCAGGAAGTAGTAGTCCGCCTCATCCCCCGTCGACACGACCGAAGGTGCATCAGACCAGCCCAGGTCGGCGACCGAGGGCGCCCCATGCGGCCATTCTGGCCGCACAGGGTTGGTGCCGCGCGGCGCCACCGGCCCCGTCGGCGTCCCCCCGGCCAGCACCCCGGGCACGGTCGGCACGATCCCGGAATTCGGTACCGCGAACGCGGTCAGATCCGCAATACCGGGCGGCAGGAACGGATCCGCTACCGCCTCGGTCGTCTCGGCCGCCGACGGCGCCGCGGTTGCGTCCGGCAGGTTTCCACGCGGAGCAACCGGCACCGCCTGCGGCGGTACTCCTTCGGGTCCCGGGGACGTCGGCGCCGGGATGTAGATGTCCGAGACGCCGATCAACGGAATCGGAGCCGGGAACGGATCAGCCGTGCCCGCCGCCACCTGGCCAGCAGAAGTAGCCGCCGTCGTGTCGGGCACGTTGCCGCGCGGCGCGACCTGCGTTGTCTGCGGTGGACTATCGGGACCCGGCCGAATACCGGCCGCGTACAACTGATTGGCCAGCGCGGCGAGCTCCGCAGCGCTAATGGGGAGCTCGCTTTCGGCGTCTACCGACCGGTACTCACTTGTACTCATGGAACTGGTCCACAGCGACGTCGTCGAGCACGGCGAGCGCGTCGTCAGTGAGGACAGCCAAAGACGTATACAGGGTGACCAGATATGTCGCGATCGCCGACTGATTGATGCCGGTGAACCGAACCGAGAGCCCGGGCGCTTGTTCGCCGACCAGGCCGGGCTGGAACAGGCCCACCACTCCCTGGCGCTCCTCGCCGGTGCGCACCAGGATGAACTTGGTCTTGCCGTCCTTGACGGGCACCTTGTCCGACGGGATCAACGGAATGCCGCGCCAGGTGATGAATTGCGCGCCGAACAAGCTCACCACAACGGGCGGTACACCCCGGTAGGTGGCTTCACGGCCGAACGCGGCAATACCTTGCGGGTGCGTGAGGAAGAAGCTGGGTGTCTTCCAGACCTTGGTGATCAGCGCGTCGAGATCGTCAGGCGTGGGTGCGCCGGCGAGCGTCTGGATGGTCTGCTCCGGGGTCGCCTGCGCCAGCAACCCGTACTCGGGGCTGTTGACCAGTTCGGACTCCTGGCGTTCCTTGATCGTCTCAATGGTCAGTCGCAACTGCTGCGCGATCTGGTCGTGCGGGCTGGAGTACAGGTCAGACACCCTGGTGTGGATATCGAGGAGTGTCGAAATCGTCCGCAGTGTGTACTCACGCGGGCTCGTCTCGTAGTCGACATAGGTCTCCGGCAGCGGCCCTTCGGTTCCGGCGCCCGCTTCGGCCTTGACCGCAACCTGCTCGGGGTTGACCACGCGGTTCACGCGGTAGATACCCGCTTCCACCGGCACCCAGCTCAGCAGATGCAGCAACCACCGCGGCGTGATCGTCGAGAGCTGCGGAACGGTCTTCGTCGCATTGGCAAGCTGCCTGGCGGCGAGATCGCCGAGTGCCTGAGACTCAGTTTGGGCCCCCGATTGAGGCGAAGTCATCATGGTCCTTCCGTGGGTGGTCGGGTAGCGCGCGGACTGTGGACTGTGGGGCAGAGCCATTGTGCCCCACAAAGATCGCTTGCGGATCGCTTGCGCTGTGCCGAGCGTATGCGATGGTGATCGTACGGCAAAGAATTAGGCCCGCCCGTGAGCCGAACTGCCGAAATTTGTCCATGCCGTATAGTGGGGCCATGCAACAGGCCGTTCAGCCGCGCTTCGTCCCCTCGCGCTGCCTTGCCGTCGACTGTTGTTGTTGTTGATTTCCTGACCCCGTCTGACTCTGACCTCCAGCAGCGTTCGCGCGAGCCGGTCACCCGCGACACCGTGACGCGCGTAGCTCGAATTCTTTCAGGAAGATCAACCGCCGATGACTGTGCTCTCCGTACCCAGCCGTGCCCTGGCGCCTGTGGCGACCCGTCGCCGCACCCACGTGCGGCCGGTCACCGAACTGACTCGCATGACGCGCTACCGAGGCGGCACCTATTCCCACACCGTTGACAAGGTCGTGTTCGCCGACGGCACCACCGCGCGCACTGACCTGATCAGGCTCAACCCGAACCTGCAGGCCTACTCGCTCGATTTCACCGGCATCGCCCCGCACCAGCCGTCGCACTACAGGCCGGGAACCTGGTCCGCGCTGCCACACCTGCTCACCCGCGACTGCGAAGCCGAAGTGGCGTGGATCCTGCGCCACTCCTTCCCAATGCGCTCTACCGCCGAACTCAGCGAACAGCTGCGCCGGGCCGGCTACCCATTGGGACCGGCCAACATCAGCGAACACGAAGCCATCGCCGGAACACAGGCCGCGATCTGGTACCTGACCAACGGCATGTCCCTAGACACCCGACCACTCAACGCACCCATCGCCGTCCACCGCGGGCCAGGACCGGTGCTCACCTTCGAATTCGAGGGCCAACCCCAGCTCGGCGGCTACTCACTGTGGGCAACCGGGGACGCCGCCGTCACCATCAAGCTGCAGAAGTCGCTCGACGGCAGTGTCTGGCACGACGTCTCCGGCTCACAACTGACCACGCACGCCGGAAAGGGTCGCTACCAACGCGCTCTGGGCGTCGGCAGCACGCTGTCTACCAGCCGTCACGGCCACGGCGGATCCGGCTACCGCTACTACCGGCTGATCACCACCACACCCGATGCCACGACCGGGATCGACCATGTCGACTTCTGGCTTACCGGCACCCGCCACTACCGCAACGCGGACCGGGTCGTGCACCTCTACAACTACCTGCTCGCGGGAGCACACCAAGCCGTCCGCGCGACACCGGAACCCCGGCTCATCGCCACCGACGCGACCGCCGATTCCGAACTCGTCGGACCGTTCCAGGTGCAGATCCCATTGCAGCTGACGGTCGGCGAAGGTCACGAGCTGGTCGACGCCGACGGCTTCCCAATCGACGATGTGGTTCAACCTGGGACCGAGTTCTACCTGCGTCGCGCCCCGGGTACATCGGCAATAACATTGACTGCAACCACTCCACACAGCATCGGCGGAAGAGTATTGACCGGGCTGGCGTTAGACGGGGCACCACAGCGGTACACACCTGTTGCCCTAGCCGTACCCACGGACGTGACCATCGAATTCGACATCAGCTGGGACGAGGCCTGGGCCGACATTCTGAGAGAAGGCAGATGAGCATCGCGGACAACATCACGCAACTGATCGGAAATACGCCGCTGGTCCGGCTGCGCCGGGTTACCGACGGGGCGGTGGCCGACGTTGTCGCCAAGCTGGAGTCGTTCAACCCGGCGGGCAGCGTGAAGGACCGCATCGGGGTGGCCATGATCGACGCGGCCGAGAAGGCCGGCCTGATCAAGCCGGACACGATCATCCTCGAGCCGACGAGTGGCAACACCGGCATCGCCCTGGCGATGGTGGCGGCCGCACGCGGCTACAAGTGCGTACTGACCATGCCGGACACGATGAGCATCGAGCGACGGATGCTGCTGCGGGCATACGGCGCCGAACTGATCCTTACTCCCGGTCCGGACGGCATGGCGGGCGCCATCGCGAAGGCCGAGGAACTGGCCAAGACCGACGATCGGTATTTCATCCCGCAGCAGTTCGAAAACCTGGCCAACCCGGCTGTCCACGCCGTCACGACCGCTGAGGAGGTGTGGAAAGACACCGACGGCAAGGTCGACATCTTCGTGTCCGGGATCGGCACCGGCGGCACCATCACCGGAGTCGCCCAGGTGATCAAGGAACGCAGACCATCGGCACAGTTCGTGGCCGTGGAGCCCGCCGCGTCACCGGTGCTGTCCGGCGGCCAGAAGGGACCACACCCGATCCAAGGCATCGGCGCCGGCTTCATCCCGCCGGTGCTGGACCTGGGTTTGGTCGACGAAATCGTCACCGTCGAGAACGAAGACGCGCTCGAGCTGGCGCGGCGGCTGGCCCGGGAAGAGGGGCTGCTGGTCGGCATTTCCTCGGGCGCGGCCGTGTCGGCCGCCCTGCAGCTGGCGCGTCGGCCGGAAAACGCCGGAAAGCTGATTGTCGTCGTGCTCCCCGACTTCGGCGAGCGGTATCTGAGCACAGTCCTGTTCGCCGATCTGAGCGACTAGCCATGCTGGCGGATATCCGGCGCGACATACGGGCGGCCAGGAAGCGAGATCCGGCCCGGCCCACGGTGCTGGAGGTCGTCTTCTGCTATCCCGGCGTGCACGCGGTATGGGGCCACCGGATCAGCCATTGGCTGTGGCTGCGGGGCGCGAGGCTGGCCGCGCGGGCGCTGGCGGAGCTCACCCGGGTGCTAACGGGAGTCGAGATCCACCCCGCTGCCGTGCTCGGTGCCGGACTGTTCATCGACCATGCGACCGGAGTGGTAATCGGAGAAACCGCCGAGGTGGGCGACGACGTCACGCTGTTCCATGGCGTCACGCTGGGCGGCACCGGCCGGGAAACCGGGAAGCGCCACCCTACCGTCGGAGACCGGGTGATTATCGGGGCCGGAGCCAAGATCCTCGGCCCGATCAAAGTCGGCGACGACAGTCGGATCGGCGCCAACGCCGTCGTGGTCAAGGATGTCCCGTCGAGCGCGGTGGTCGTCGGGGTCCCCGGGCAAATCGTCAGCCGCTCAATCCCGGCAACCGAGGACGACTCGGTGCTGCCTGATCTGGTGGGTGTCAGCCTCCAATCCCTGCTCACCAGGGTGGCCAGGCTGGAAGCCCAGGATGGCGGCTCACAAACCGACCGCGTCGTCCGACCACCTGAAGGTGGGGTCTGGTACGGCGAGGACTTTTCCATCTGAGGTCTTTTGGAGCAGCTGTGAGCACTCTTGTGATGGCCTTGACCGCGACCATCGCGGCGTTGGGCGCAGCCTCCGCGATCGGCGTCGCCGTCAATCGACGCTCGGGTGTATTGCGGGAAGCCAGTTCCACGTCCGAGCAGGACACGTCGGACCTTGGCTTATCGAGTACGGGGCCGACCGTCGTGCACTTCAGCGCCGAGTGGTGCGGTCCGTGTGACGCGGTGCGTCGCGTGGTCGACCAGGTGTGCGCCGATTTGCCGGACGTGGCGCACGTGGAGATCGACATCGGCGCGAACCCGGTGGCCGCCAAGCGGCTGTCGGTGCTGTCACTACCTACGACGTTCATCTTCGACGCTGACGGTCAGCAGCGATACCGCACGGCGGGTGTGCCGAAGGCAGCCGACCTGCAGACGGCGCTGCGACCCCTTATTCCCGACAGGAGCAGTTGATGGCGATCACTACCAACCAAGTAGACGTACGGGGACCACGATTCGCCGCGTGGATTACCAGCACGGTTCTGGTGTTGACGTTGGCGGTGTCAGCGTTCAGCCAACCCACGGCGGCGGCAATTCTGGGCGTCCAGGCCGTCATCTTCGCGATCAGCGCCGTACGGGGGCCCCGCAATAGTCCATACGGGCTGGTGTTCAGGAAGTTGGTGGCACCTCGGATTGGACCGGTGAAGGAACGGGAGCCGGTGCCGCCGCTGAAGTTCGCGCAATTGGTGGGGCTTATTTTCGCGGTCGTCGGGGTAGCTGGCTTCGCCGCGGGAATCCAGCTGCTCGGCGTGGTTGCAACCGCGTTCGCGCTGTTCGCGTCGTTCCTCAATGCCGCCTTCGGCATCTGCCTCGGCTGCCAGTTGTATCCGTTCGTCGCTCGGCTACGTCGCGCACCAGCGGCTTAGCCGTCGAACATCCAAACAGCCGAACCGGTCTCAGCGCGCATGACAGAGTGCGTGAATCTGCGCGAAAGTGGGTATTCCCTGTCACCGCAATAACTCTCACGAAACCGGCTTACGCCCGGGCAGCAAACACCAAGGCGATGGGATAGGAAGTCCACGACAGATGATCGAAGGTCTGCAAAACCAGCTACAACGTGGCGCTGGCGGCCACGAAAGCACGCGTGATCTCGACACAGCCGTAGGGATACTGGTCGGGTGGCGCCGGTACAGCACTTATGCCGCCTTCCGGGAACTGATCTCAGCTAGCGAGCGGCATCGCGTACCGATCTTTGCCCTTGCTGGGGCGCTGGTGAACCTGGCTTGTCGGGACGCCGATACCGCGCGTGCTAGCACTCCCGCTCAGCTAGCGGCCGAACGGGAGTGGGGGCGTTAATCACTCGCTCCTCAGTTGCCGGTCGCACTACCCCGCCATACGCGTGGGCGCTTCTGCATTGAGTTTTTCGGTGCTTGTGCACTAATCCAACGGGTCGTGGTATGCGTCGGCGCGCCGCCAACCGCGTTGGCAACTTTGCGCTTTCGTGGATCTCTGGTGCGACTTCCGCACTCTACGGCCACCACGCCGACTTTGAATGGTCGCCATACCCTGCCCTCGTTGTCAGCATGAAGGGAAGCGGCCGGTGAACGCCCAGACTATTACCGAAAACCACTGTGGTGGTGTCGTTTTCGGAATGCATAGCATTTAGGCCATCGAAATGCCACTGGGGAGCGTAGTGTCAACGGTGAGCCGTTTCGTTGTCACGGTGGTCCGCCGCAATCTGCGGGATGACGGCCACCGGCAATGTGATTCCTCCGTCCGCCTGCATCCGTGGGGCGGTAGCAACCGACCGAGAAGGAACCGCGCGTGAGTTGCGCAGCCGCAACCGTTTCGCGACAACGAGACGGCTTAAGCCCGGCTTTCGGACTCGACACGCGTGCCAGCGTCATCATCTGGTGGGCCCGGTCCCAACCGCGATACCGTCGATGACGCGGCCGTTTGGAGGTCGGGGCCGTGTCAACCCCATTCGACTATCGGTGGCATCCGAGCTCGGCCGCGACATCGATGGGGCATGGTGGCCCCGCGCGGACCGCATCACCAATGAATTACCCGACCTTGTCGCGGTCTTGACCCCCCTGTTGGGAGACATCACATCGATCAACGTCAACTGGCCACCGCTGCAACGACCGCCCGACTTCAACAAGCCGGGATGGGAACACAAGCGCCAGCACGTAATGACCGTCTCCGGCACGGATGCTTGCGCAAATCTCCTGATCATCCCGTATGGGACCTACAGCACGCTGGCCCTCATGGTGCTGCGCTGCGCCGCGGACCTGCCCGTCGAACCCGCTGACCGCGATAAACCCGCGTTCCTAACCGCCAGCTCGATCCTGCGGGCCGCCAGACAACAACGCGCTTCCGGCTGTCTCTGATCCCAGCCAGGGTTTCAAGCTCCCCCGGAAGGACTCGAACCTTCAACCCTTCGGTTAACAGCCGAATGCTCTGCCAGTTGAGCTACAGGGGACTATCAGGACGCGCGTCTGCTGGCGCAGATCGCGGGACGACTCTAGCGTACTGGCATACCCGCACCCAACTAGAGGGACCACGCGATCGCGTATCCCCTCGCTAGGGCCACCTGCCGCAGCGGGATCGGACGCGCCCCAAGCCGGGCGCATGAGGCAGGATGGAACCAACTGCATTGTTTGTCGGAGGGGACCGCTTTGATCGGGTATGTCGCCGTGCTTGGACTGGGTTACGTGTTGGGCGCAAAGGCGGGGCGCCGGCGCTACGAGCAGATCGCGGGCACGTACCGCGCGCTGACCAGCAGTCCTGCCGCGAGGTCGGTGATCGAAGGCGGGCGCCGCAAAATCGCGAATCGCATCTCACCCGATGCCGGGTTCGTGACCTTGACCGAAATCGACAACGAGACAGCCGTTGTTGAACGACCCGTTGATTACCCGATCGAGCGGCGGTCGAACGCCGCCCCGTAGCCTCAGGCACTCAGATCGTCGCCGCTGGCTTGCTCCAACAGGCTGCGCCGATACGCCTCCATGGCCACCAGGTCGCCGAACAGCGCGTGATACTCGTCGCTTTGTTCGATCGGCGACATGCGCTGCAGCTTGGACTTCACCTCGGCGATCTGGCGGCCGATCCAGACCTCTTGCAATCGAGCCAGCACGCCCCCGATGTAGCGCGGCAGCTTTTCGTCGTCGTCGACCTTGATCGCTTCTACCCCGAGTTCGCTGATCAACCCAACGGTCGCGGCCGACGTGGTCTGCTGACGGACCTTATCGATCCATTGCGCCCCGCTGACACTGGTCGAGGTACCGCCGGCGGCCTCAATGGCCGCGCGGATGGCCGCGTAGCCGGGGTGCGTGAAGCTCTCGACGGTCAGCGAGTCGAACACCGGGCCGGCCAACGCCGGGTATTGCAACGCCGACTTGAGCGCCTCACGCTGCGGCCGCAGGGTTGGATCGCGCGGATCGGGACGGGCGACGGTGGGCTCGGCCGGGGCAGCGTCAGGGGACCGCGCGGCCTGAGCCTTCCATCCGGGCCGGCCGGGATTCTTGAACCTCTTGGCTTCGCCACGCACCCGGTCGATGACCTGGGCGACATCTGCCCAACCGACCCAGCCGGCGAGCTGCCGAGCGTACTCGTCACGCAGCGTCGGGTCTTTGATCTGGCCCACCATCGGTACACAGCGCCGCAGCGCGGCCACCCGGCCTTCGGCGCTGTCCAGGTCCATTTCGGCAATCGCGGTGCGAATGGCGAACTCGAACAACGGCGTTCTTCGTGCCACCAGGTCGCGCAGCGCACCGTCACCGGACTTCAGCCGCAAGTCGCAGGGATCCATGCCGTCCGGAGCTACCGCGACAAAGGGCTGACCGGCCAGGTTCTGCTCGCCGTCGAAGGCCTTGAGAGCGGCAGCGCGTCCAGCCTCGTCGCCATCGAAAACGTAGATCAATTCGCCGCGAAAGAAGCTGTCGTCCATCATCAGCCGGCGCAGCATCGCCAGGTGCTCGTCGCCGAACGCGGTGCCGCATGACGCCACCGCCGTGGTGACGCCCGCCAGATGCATCGCCATCACGTCGGTGTAGCCCTCGACGACAACCGCCTGATGCCCCTTGGCGATGTCACGCTTGGCCAGGTCGATGCCGAACATAACCGCCGACTTCTTGTACAGCAGCGTCTCGGGCGTATTGATGTACTTGGCTTCCATCGGATCGTCGTCGAACAATCGCCGGGCCCCGAAGCCGATCACCTCGCCGGCCGAGGTGCGGATGGGCCACAGCAACCGCCGGTGAAACCGGTCCATCGGGCCGCGACGGCCCTGCCGGGACAGGCCCGCAGCTTCCAGCTCCTTGAACTCAAAACCCTTGCGCTGCAGATGCTTTGTCAGTGTGTCCCAGCCCGACGGCGCGAAGCCGCAGCCGAAACGACGGGCGGCCTCGGCATCGAAGCTGCGCTCGCTCAGGTATTGCCGGGCCGGTGCCGCCTCGTCGGACTCGAGGGCCTCTGCATAGAACCCTGCCGCGGCCGCGTTGGCGGCGATGAGCCTGCTACGGCTCCCGCGATCACGCTGCACGCTGGTGGCCGAGCCGGTGTAACTGATCGTATGGCCGATCCGGTCCGCGAGCAGTTCGACCGCCTCGACGAAGCTGACGTGTTCGATCTTCTGGATGAACGCGTAAACGTCACCGCCCTCGCCGCAGCCGAAGCAGTGGAAGTGGCCGTGGTTGGGCCGCACATGAAACGACGGTGACTTCTCGTTGTGGAATGGGCACAAGCCCTTCAGCGAGTCGGCGCCGGCGCGTCGCAACTGGACATAGTCGCCAACGACATCCTCGATTCGGGCCCCTTCGCGGATGGCGGCGATGTCGCGATCGGAAATTCTGGACCGACCTGGACTCGACATCGGCTTAGTCTAAGCCTCGATATGACTCGGCCCGGCCGAGCTGTGCGGCGTCAATGCGTTCCAACCGCCCCTCGGTGTAGGACGCGATCTGATCAACGACAACACGCAGTCGCGCTCGGTCATCAACGGCGGTGTTGAATGCCGCCGCAAAGACCGGGTCGAGCGTCTGCGGCGCTCCGGAGTAGAGCCACTCCGCCACTCGATGGATGCGTTCGCGCTGCCGGACCTGTGTTTCCAGATGCCGCGGATCGGACATGATGAACTGCAACGCCAAGATTTTCAGCACCGCGACCTCGGCACGCACCAGGTCGGGCACCTGCAAGTCGGCCTGGTACCGCACGAGCGGCCCCGGCCCGGCCACTGCGCGCGTTGTCGCGATCGCCGCCGACGCGAACCGGCCCACCAACTCGCTGGTCAACCGTTTAAGCGCGACCGCCGACGCCAATGTGGCATCGTATTTGCCGACCGCGGCGACCACGGGCAACCCCGAAAGCCGGCGAGCGGCCTCCATCAATTCGTCGGCGCTCACGCGGGAGAACTCGCTCTCCCCTAACTTGGCCAGCGAGGCGGCATCGTCGTCGTCGGCAAGTACGCGCAGGTCGATGCGTTGGGAGACGACACCGTCCTCGACGTCGTGTACCGAATACGCGACATCGTCGGCCCAGTCCATCACCTGGGCTTCTAGGCACGAGCGATCCGCCGGCGCCCGAGCGCGGACCCAGGCCGCCGGTTGGTGGTCGTCGTCATAAAACCCGTACTTGCCTCGGCCGGCGCCACGGGTCCACGGATACTTGGTGACCGCATCCAGCGATGCGCGCGTCAGATTCAGCCCAACGCTATACCCTTGTGTATCAAGGACTTTGGGCTCGAGGCTGGTCAGGATCCGGAAGTTCTGCGCATTGCCCTCGAAGCCGCCGTGCTCGGCTGCGACCTCATCGAGCGCCCGCTCACCGTTGTGCCCGTAGGGCGGGTGCCCGATGTCGTGGGCCAGACCGGCCAGTTCGACCAGATCCAGGTCGCAGCCCAGTCCGACGGCCATTCCGCGCCCGATCTGGGCAACTTCCAGCGAGTGAGTCAGCCGGGTGCGTGGCGTGTCGCTCTCCCGGGGTCCGACGACTTGCGTCTTGTCGGCAAGGCGGCGCAGCGCGGCGCTGTGCAGCACTCGGGCCCGGTCCCGGGCGAAGTCGGTGCGGTGCTGGCCTTCCGTACCTGGCAGACCCGCCGTCTTCGGCGCTTCGGGTACCCGCCGCTGACGGTCGAAGTCGTCGTAGGGGTCGTGCTGAATCGTGGTCACCGACCCATAGTCTGCCAGGGAGGACGCAGAGCGGTCCGCATCGTCGCCGGGCTGGATTAGATTGCCCGTATGCGCATCGGTCGCCTGCTCGGCATGATCCTGACGCTCGTCACCGTGGGCATCGCCGGGCTGCTGCCGGCGCCGCCCTGCGCCGCGCAACCGCCGTTCCGGCTTCCGGGCTACGTGACCGACAACGCGGGCGTGCTGACAGATTCCGGTCGCGCCGCGGTCACGTCGGCCATCGACAACCTGTACACCGATCGCCACATCAGGCTATGGGTGGTCTACGTCGACCACTTCTCCGGGCAGAGCGCGATGGACTGGGCCCAGCGCACCATGAGGACCAGCGATCTGGGTAATTACGACGTGCTGCTCGCCGTTGCCACCGTTGATCGCGCGTACGCCTTCCTGGTGCCGTCCATGGTGCACGGCATCACCGAAAGCCAGGTCGACAACCTGCGACGCAACCAGATCGAACCCGCGCTGCGCAACGGCGACTGGAGCGGTGCAGCCATTGCCGCAGCCAACGGACTCAACAAGTCCCCCAGCTCGTCAGGTCGGTTGTTTCTGTTGGTCGCGCTAGGCGTCATCGTCGTCGCGGTGGTGATTTTGCTGGTTGTGATGCGTGGGCGTGCCCGGCGACGGCGCGCCGAGGCGTTGGCTGCGGCGCGACGAGTCGATCCCACCGACGCGCGGGCACTGGCCGGGGTGCCGCTGGACGTGCTCGACGATCTATCGCGGTCGATGGTGGTGGAGGTCGACAACGCGTTGCGCACCAGTTCCAACGAGCTCGCGCTGGCAATCGACGAGTTCGGCGCCGAGCGGACCGCGCCATTCACCCAGGCGGTGAACAACGCCAAAGCGGCGCTGTCCCAGGCATTCACGGTGCGCCAGCAACTTGACGACGGCACACCCGAGACACCGGTGCAGCGCCGTGAGCTCCTCACCCGAGTGATCGTGTCGGCGGCGCACGCCGACCGCGAACTGGAATCACAGACCGAGGCGTTCGAGCAGCTGCGGGATTTGGTGATCAACGCCCCGTCTCGACTCGATCTGCTGACTCAGCAGTACGTTGAACTCACTGCCCGAATCGCGCCGACAGAACAGCGGCTAGCCGAGCTGAACAACGAATTCGGAGCTGCCGCACTGACTTCGGTCTCCGGTAATGTCACGACCGCCCAAGAGCGACTGGCATTCGCCGACCGCAACATCACCTCGGCGCGTGAGCTGGCCACGCGGGCAGTGAGCGGCCAGCAGATAGGTTTGGTGGATGCGGTGCGGGGTGCCGAGTCGGCGCTCGGGCAAGCACGTGCGCTGCTCGATGCGGTGGAGAATGCGGCCAGCGACATCCGGCATGCCGTCGCCAGCCTGCCGTCGGTCATAGCGGACGTCCAGGGCGGCATCCAACACGCCAATGAGCAACTGCAGCGGACCCAAAGCAACAGGTCTGCGCACACCGGCGAACTGATCGCGGCGCGCGACGCGGCAGCTCGAGCCTTGGACAACTCCCGAAGCTCCCGCGGCTCCGCCGATCCGTTGGGTGCATTTGCCCAGCTGACCAAGGCCGACGCGGACCTCAACCGACTATTGGCCACACTGGCGCAAGAGAAAGCGGATGCCGATCGGCTCAACCGTTCCTTCGAGCAGGCGTTGTTCACCGCGCAGTCACGGGTGCGCGCGGTCTCCGACTACGTCGACACCCGTCGGGGCAGCATCGGACCCGAAGCCCGAACCCGGCTCGCCGAGGCAAAGCGACAGCTCCAAGCCGCAACAGACAAGCAGTCAACCAACCTCACTGAAGCGATTGCCCACGCGAACGCCGCGTCCACGCTGGCCGCCAATGCGCAGTCGCTGGCCAACGCCGATGTGCAATCGGCCCAGCGCGCCTACAGCAGCCGCGGGGCCGGAAATGCCAGCAATGACTGGGGGGCGATGATCGGCGGGATCATCATCGGCGACCTGCTCAGCGGCGGCATGCGGGGCGGGTTCGGCGGCTGGAGCCCCACCTCGTTCGGCGGCTCCTCTAGCTCATCCGGGAGCTCGTCCGGCGGCGGCTTCATGGGCGGCGGCGGGCGGTTCTAAATCGGGCGAGTCGATCCGGTGTGAATCCTGACCTGTGCGGGTGAATTCGCGCCGCAAAAATCGGCCGGATCCCGCCCTGGGCGCAAGCCGACAGCCGTGAGTCACACTCGATCTCAAGATCTCAAGGCCGGGCACTCAACAAATAAGTGATAAATAAGTGCGCACGCCCACACATGAGGCGTTAGCTACCCGTGCGTGGGCGTGCGCTAGTGGTCTGGGCGGGCGCACCGAATGGTCAGTGCGCCGCCACGACCGAAACTTCGCTAGGGCGTGTCAGGCCCAGCTGGAACCAACGGCGCTGTCCGTCTGCGCCATGTTGCTGCCCGCGGCCTGCACCTTCTGGCCGTGAGCGTTGGCCTGCTCGTAGATCACCTGGAAGTTGCGACCCAACTGGGTGATGAATTCCTGGCACGCCACCGAACCGGCGCCGCCCCAGAAGTCCCCAGCGGCCAGCACATCGCGAACAATGGCCTGGTGCTCGGCCTCGAGCGACGCGGCCTGCGCCCGAATCATGGCACCGTGGGCGTCGACATCGCCGAACTGGTAGTTGATTGTCATCGAACCTGTTCTCCTTAGCTTGTAAAAGTGTTGTGGCGTTAGCTGCTGAGGATCTGCTGCGAAGCCTGCTCTTGCTGCTCGTAGTTGTTAGCGTCGCGAACCAGGCCGTCGCGGACACCGTGCAGCATGTTCACGATGTTGCGGAAAGCGGTGTTCATCTGGCCCATGGTGTCCAACGAGGTTGCCTCGGCAAGACCGCTCCAGCCAGCGCCGGAGATGTTCTGCGAGGACGCCCACATCCGGCGAGCCTCGTCTTCCACCGTCTGGGCGTGCATCTCAAAGCGGCCCGCCATGTCCCGCATTGCGTGCGGGTCAGTCATAAAACGTGTTGCCATGTTGCCTGTTCTCCTTATTTCCCGGACTTAATTACATTCGTGCACATTGACTGCTGTGATCGCCGGGCGGGGGAACGCCCAAGTCGCCGACCACTTGTAAACAAGACAGTCTTCCCCCTCTCTCTCAACCGGCCGCCGGCGAACGCGGTACCACGCCGCTGCTACTACGTGGCATTTCAAAGCGAGGTTCGGCGTTTTCGGCTTCCCACTCGCGCCACTCCGCCCATTCGTCCCATTCCTCCATGGTTGGGTCGACCGGTTCCGGGTCCACCGCACCTGGGACGAGGTCGGCAGCGGTGTCCGCTTCGGACTCCTTAGCCCAGTGGTCATAGTCATCAGGTGGAACGGCAACGCCCCAGCTGAGCGGAACCGACAACCCGCCGAGCATGCCCGATTCACCGCGTTTTGCCGCCACGGCATCGGGCGGCAAGGGCGGACCAAGAGGCAAAAGCACCGCTGTCCCCTTCCAGTGCCGATCTCACTACACCAACACTCAGTGGCCAACCTCACACCACCGAGCACTCCGCATCGTATGGCAATACTTCGGACAATATCCCTAATTCCCCGATTTCTCTGCCCCCAACTGCACAAGTGATAAAAAAGCACCACGACCGATGGGCGCGTTGTGCAGCCGTCGCGGTCCTACGGTCGGTGGCTAGCACAGCCCACTGGGAATCCCCCGGGCCGGCCCGGATTCCTGGGCCGGCATAGCTTGCGGATAGGGCACCCGATAAGGCAGCCCTTCATTCAAGAATCCCAACACAACGTTGGGCACACACTTGGCGACCTTCGGCAGCTGGCGCACCGGGTGGTCCAGGTTGGGTCGCGACGGGTCCGGCGGAACGGCGAAATTGAATGCTGACGTCAGATCCCCGGTCACGCTGGCCCGCCAGGGAGTCAAGTTGGGAACCGGAACCCCGAACCGCTTGCCGATAAATTGCAGCTGCGACGTGTGATCGAACTGATCATGGGCCATCAGCCCGCCACGACTGTACGGCGAAATGACGAAACAGGGCACGCGATAACCCAGACCGATCGGCCCACGTATGCCACCGGAACCGTCGACTTTGTTGATGTCCACCGTGTCTGGAATCCATTCGCCGGGGGTTCCGATCGGCGCCGTCACGGGTGTGACATGGTCGAAAAACCCGCCATGCTCGTCATAAGCGATGATCAATGCCGTTTTTTCCCATACGGCAGGATTGCGCAACAGCGCCTTGATCAGATTCACAATCGTCCAGGCACCCACGGCGATCGGGAATGAGGGGTGTTCGGACTCGACGGTCAACGGGACGACCCAGGAGACCGCAGGCAAGGTGTTGTTCATGACGTCGCGAACAAAGTCGCCAGGATAGGTCGGCGCGATACCGTAACGGGCCAGGTCCGACCTCGGGTCTCCCGCTTGTTTGAAACTTCCCACATACCCGTTGCGGCTCAGGGACGTGTCGTTGAGTCCTCCCAGCAACTTGCTGTTGTAAACCTTCCAACTGACCCCGGCGTCACTGAGGTTCTCCGGCATGATGCGCCAGGAGAACGTCAACTTCGGCTGGATCGAAGGCTCGACGATCTGAGGCCCACCTTTGTCGCCGTCGGGATTGACGGTGGCGCTGATCCAGTACAGCCGGTTGGGCATGGTCCCGCCCAGCAGCGACGAGTGGTAGTGGTCGCAGATCGTGAAGGTGTCTGCCAGCAGGTAATGGATCGGAATGTCGGGACGCGCGTAATAGCCCATCACCACAGGGGTATTGGCCACCGATCGGGTCCTCGCTTGCGCCGCCAGCCAACCGTCATTGGCCCCGCCGTTCCATGACAAGTGCGCGGCAATCCACTGGTGGTCGGGATCATTGACGCACTCACCAACTCCGTTAGGTCCCCGAGTCGTATCAATGCGGTAGGGCAATGTAATGCCCGCGGGGTCCAGCGACTGCGTCTGTGGATTCCAGCCCTTCTGCTGGAATAGTGGCGTCGGGGTGTTGAACCCATCGATAGCCGACAGCGTGCCGAAATAGTGATCGAACGACCTGTTCTCTTGGAGGCACAGCACAATGTGCTCGATATCGTTCAAATGACCGGACCACAGCTGGACCGCCATGCATCAGTCGTGGAACAACGGCGCCAACAACGGCTGGCTGCCGGCGCAAGCGGCGGTTAGTGCATTACAGGGCAATACGCCGGTGACAATGGGCTATTACACCCCCCCACCCCGCATACGGAGCCGCCGCAGCCGCCATCGCCGACGCCGCCGCACCCTGCCACGCCTGACCCGGCCCCCCCGTCAAGCCCGACGTCACCGACACAAACGAATCCGCCGCCGACCCCAACTCCGCGGCCAACCCGTCCCAGGCGACCGCGGCCTCCAACATCGGCCCCGACCCCGCACCGGAGAACATCCGCAAAGAATTGACCTCAGGCGGCAACACCGAAAAATTCATCAGGACAGCCCCTCCTCTTACGGCTTATTCTCGACCGCAAGCCCGCGCGTTACCTGAAGCGACACGCACCACCTCCCACCGGGAGCAGACCGGTCCCGTCAGGTACCCCGACGCGCACCACCACCCTGGGATCGCAGGGCGCTCCCGTAATGCGTTACGACAGTTGCGACTACCTGAAGAAACCCGAAAGTCCTGACCCTGAGTTGAACCCACCGGAGTTCTGGTCGCCAGAGTTTACGACACCCGAGCTGTCGTCACCCGAATTGGAGATACCAGCGAGGTTATTGCCTGAGTTGGTAATTCCCGCGTTGAAAGTGCCGATATTTCCGAACCCAGAGTTGAAGCCGACGAGCGACGTAGTACCCGCGTTCGAGAAGCCCGAGTTACCGGTTCCGGTATTGAAGAAACCAGAATTCAGACCACCATTGGGATCGCTGTTTCCCCAGCCCGAATTTCCCGCACCAGCGTTCCCGAAACCCGAGTTCAGAACCGGCTGATTGACCGCGTTGCCGAAACCGGTGTTGAGGTTACCCCCATTGAATGCACCGGTGTTGGTATCTCCGGCGTTCCAGAAGCCGGTGTTGACGCTGCCCCCGTTTGCGAAGCCGGTATTCGAGTCACCCGCATTGAAGAAACCGGTGTTTCCCGCACCCGAATTGCCGAAGCCGGTGTTCTGCCAGCCCACATTGAAGCTACCCGCGTTGCCCTTTCCGGCGTCGAAGATACCCAAGTTCCCGTCACCCGCGCTCCCGAAGCCGGTGTTGCTACTGCCCGCATTCCAAAAGCCGGTGTTGAAATTTCCTGCGTTGCCAAAGCCGGTATTTCCGTTGCCCGCATTCCCCCAGCCTATGTTATTGTCGCCGGAGTTGAAGAAACCGATATTGTTGTTACCCGAATTGAACAGGCCGATATTTCCGGTACCCGAATTCAGCGCCCCGAAACCGACCTGACCGTCGCCCGTAAGACCGAAGCCTATGTTGTTATTGCCCTTGTTGCCGAATCCGATATTGCCGGTTCCGAGGTTTCCGAACCCGATGTTGGAGCCACCGCTGTTTCCGCTGCCGAGGGTAAAGTCGCCGATGTTTCCGCTGCCGAAGGTTCCATCGGCCCGGTTTCCGCCGCCGAAGAGGTTGAGGGTGCCGAAGCTTCCGCTAGCCAAGTTGAGGCTGCCGATATTTCCACTACCAAGGTTTCCGCTGCCGAAGTTTCCGCTGCCGAAGTTGTAGTCGCCGGTGTTCCCGCTGCCGGTGTTTCCGGTCCCGGTGTTTCCGCTGCCCCAGTTCAGGCCGCCGTAGTTGCCGCTGCCGATGTTCCAGTCGCCGAAGTTGCCGCTGCCCAGGTTAAGGCCCCCGAAGTTGCCGCTGCCGAAGTTGAAGGAGCCGACATTTCCAAAACCCAAGTTGAAGACCAGGTCGGCAATCCCTTGAGCGGCCCTGGGGGCGGCCGCGGCTGCCCCAGCACCACCGACCAGGCTCGACAAGCCCGGCAGATTCGATAAGGAGCCCTGCCAGGACGCCAACTGGGCGGCCGCCGCCGAGGCCCCGCCGTAATAGCCGACCATGGCTGACACATCGGCGGCCCACATCTCCTCATAGACCGCCTCGGCGGCCGCGATCGCCGGCGCATTCTGACCGAACAAATTCGACAACACCAACTGCACGAACGCATTGCGGTTAGCCGCCACCGCCAACGGATGAATCATCGCCGCCCGCGCCGCCTCAAACGCACCGGCCACCGCCTTGGCCTGAGCCGACGCCCCCGCAGCCCGCGCCGCCGCCGCACTCAACCACCCCGCATACGGAGCCGCGGCAGCCGCCATCGCCGACGCCGCCGCACCCTGCCACGCCTGACCCGGCCCCCCCGTCAGGCCCGACGTCACCGACGCAAACGAATCCGCCGCCGACCCCAACTCCGCGGCCAACCCGTCCCAGGCCACCGCGGCTTCCAACATCGGCCCCGACCCCGCACCGGAGAACATCCGCAATGAATTGACCTCAGGCGGCAACACCGAAAAATTCATCACCAACCCCCTCCTCTAGCGGATTATCTCCATCGCATGCCCGCGCGTTACTAGAAACGACACGCGACACCTCCCACAGGCAGCCACCTAGGGACCCTAGGCCGAACCCCGACCAAAACCGGGGATTTGCCCCACGACTCACCGTCGCTGCGAGCTGCGAGCTGCAAGCTGCGGTTCTAGACTCCCTTGAGCCGAACGGCCAGATAGTCGGAGACCTTGTCCATCGCGATCCGCTCCTGTGTCATGGCGTCGCGGTCGCGCACGGTGACGGCATTGTCCTCGAGTGAGTCGAAATCCACAGTCACGCAGAATGGCGTACCGATCTCGTCCTGACGCCGGTAGCGCCGTCCGATCGCGCCCGCATCGTCGAAATCGATGTTCCAGCATTTCCGCAATTCCGCCGCGAGGTCACGAGCCTTGGGGCTCAGGTCTGCGTGCCGCGACAGCGGCAACACCGCCGCCTTAACCGGCGCCAGCCGTGGATCCAGCCTCAAGACCGAACGCTTGTCCATTCCCCCCTTGGCATTTGGGGCTTCATCCTCGGCGTACGCATCGATTAGAAATGCCATGAACGACCGGGTCAGGCCGGCTGCCGGTTCGATCACATACGGCGTGTACCGGGTGTCGTTGACCTGGTCATAAAATGACAGGTCGGTGCCGGAATGCTTTGTGTGCGTTGATAAGTCGAAGTCGGTTCGGTTGGCGACGCCTTCCAGCTCGCCCCATGGATTGCCGACGAAGCCGAACTTGTACTCGATATCGACGGTGCGGTCGGAGTAGTGCGACAACTTGTCCTTGGGGTGTTCCCACAGCCGCAGGTTCTCCCGATCGATCCCCAGATCGACATACCACTGCAGCCGGGTGTCGATCCAATACTGATGCCACTCCTTGGCCGTCGACGGCTCCACGAAGAACTCCATCTCCATCTGCTCGAACTCGCGGGTACGGAAGATGAAGTTGCCCGGGGTGATCTCGTTGCGGAAGCTCTTCCCTATCTGGCCGATACCAAACGGCGGCTTTCTGCGCGCCGTCGTCACGACGTTGGCGAAGTTCACGAAGATGCCCTGCGCGGTCTCGGGTCGTAGATAGTGCAGCCCCTCCTCGGTCTCAATGGGGCCAAGGTAGGTCTTGAGCATCATGTTGAATTCGCGCGGCTCGGTCCACTGGCCGGGCTCACCCGTGTCCGGGTCGCGAATATCGGCCAGCCCGTTGGGTGGCGGGTGACCGTGCTTGGCTTCGTAGGCCTCGATGAGATGGTCGGCCCG
This sequence comes from Mycobacterium simulans, assembly GCF_900232995.1. Classification (GTDB taxonomy): domain Bacteria; phylum Actinomycetota; class Actinomycetes; order Mycobacteriales; family Mycobacteriaceae; genus Mycobacterium; species Mycobacterium simulans. The sequence continues at coordinate 3,350,839 of NZ_OCVX01000003.1, read as the reverse complement.
GTAGCGCTTGTGGGTGATCAGCGACTCGACGAGGGGGTCGTGGAAGACCTCGACGTGGCCGGAAGCCACCCACACCTCGCGCGGCAGGATGATCGACGAATCGATACCGACGACGTCATCGCGGCCGGTGACCACCGATCGCCACCACTGCCGCTTGATGTTCTCTTTGAGTTCCACCCCCAGTGGACCGTAGTCCCACGCAGACTTCGTGCCCCCGTAGATCTCACCCGAGGGAAAGACGAAGCCGCGCCGTTTGGCCAGGTTGACTACGGTGTCGATGACGGACGCCACGGGGTAGTCCACTCCCTTCCGGGGATCGGCAAGCACGTGCAGCGGTGACTCACACCGTTGCGAAACATCAGTCATGGTAGCGATCGGCCGTTCGGACCTATTTCCGTCTTTGACATGCGTCATCATGCATGTGACAGTGGAGGTCGGCCGCAAGCCCTCCGAATACCGGGACTTTTCGAGGTGGTGACTCCGACATGGTGACGTCCCCCGCCACGCCGACCGCCGCTCATCAGGACGTGGGTGGCGACGTGGCTGGCGCTCACGAGCACGGCACCGATAGATCCCTGGACTTCCCAGCACCGCCGCCGCGGGAGATTCTCGACGCAGCTGGCGAGCTGCTGCGCGCGCTGGCTGCGCCGGTACGGATCGCCATTGTGCTGCAGCTGCGGGAAGCCCAGCGCTGCGTGCACGAGTTGGTCGACGCGTTGGGCGTGCCGCAGCCGCTGGTCAGCCAACATCTGAAGATCCTTAAGGCCGCTGGGGTGGTCGCCGGGGAGCGGTCCGGCCGCGAAGTGCTGTACCGACTTGCCGACCACCACCTGGCACACATCGTCGTCGACGCCGTCGCTCACGCGAGTGAGGGCCCGCCGTGACCTCCTCGAGCATTCGCTCCACCCGCCAGCGAGCAGCGATCTCGACACTGCTGGAGACGCTGGACGAATTCCGCTCGGCCCAGGAATTGCACGACGAACTGCGTCGCCGCGGCGAGAACATCGGCCTGACCACCGTGTATCGAACTCTGCAATCGATGGCCGCCGCAGGCCTGGTCGACACGCTGCGCACCGACACCGGTGAATCGGTCTATCGCAGGTGCTCGGAGCATCATCACCACCATCTGGTGTGCCGCAGCTGCGGTTCCACCATCGAGGTGGCCGACCACGAAGTCGAGGCATGGGCGGCCGAAGTGGCCATCAAGCATGGCTTTTCCGACGTCAGCCACACGATAGAGATCTTCGGCACGTGCTCGGACTGCGGGGCCTAATGGCGATCGCAAGCGCGGCGAAGCCGGGCGCAGCGGGTCGCCATCATCAGGCCGGTGGCGATCGCAAGCGCGGCGAAGCCGGGCGCAGCGGGTCGCCATCATCAGGCCGGTGGCGATCGCAAGCGCGGCGAAGCCGGGCGCAGCGGGTCGCCATCATCAGGCTTAGCCGGCAAGCTTAGACAGTTAGCGCGCGGCGCATCTGAGCTCCGGTATCCAGCACCAGCAGGATCAGGGTGCGCAGCGCGTCGTCGGTCAAGCCAGCGCCGGGAAAGTTGTATCGCAGCATCACGTCTGCGGTCTTAGCCGCACCCTTGCCGGAGTTTCGCTGTACGGCCTTGTCCGCAACCTTTTCGACCATCGTCACGGAGCCGAAGTTCGTATCCCGCGCCTGCTTGGCCACCTGATCGCGGATCTTCTTGGTCAGCGGCAGGTCCCACACCAATATCTGGGTCATCGACACCAGGTCGAGGTCTTCGACGATGGTCACCACCCGCAACGAAGCGAACGTGCCGTCATGCCGGACCGTCAGCCCACCGTCGGCTTCCTCCTCGACGGAAAGGACCTCCCGGAGTATCGATGCCAGCCGCTCCTGCAGAGATGGCACTAGGCGCTCCCGAACCGTCGATTTCGGGCCGCGTACTCCTCGCAGGCCGCCCACAAGTCGCGACGGTCATAGTCGGGCCACAGCTTGTCCTGGAATACGTATTCGGCGTACGCCGCCTGCCACAACATGAAATTGCTCGACCGGTGCTCACCGGAGGTCCGCAGAAACAGATCCACATCAGGGATGTCCGGCCGCTGCATGTGTCGGGAAACGGTCGACTCGGTGATGCGCTCCGGGTTCAGTCTGCCCGCGGCCGCCTCACGGGCGATTTCCCTTGCCGCTTCCGCGATTTCGGTTCGGCCACCGTAGTTGACGCAGTAGTTGATGGTGATGACATCGTTGTTGCGCGTCGTCTGCTCCGCGATCGCCAATTCATTGATGACGCTGCGCCACAGGCGTGGTCGTGAACCGACCCATCTGATCCGCACCCCCATCTGGTTGAGGATGTCGCGGCGCCGTCGTACCACGTCACGGTTGAAGCCCATCAGAAACCGGACTTCCTCGGCGGAACGCTTCCAGTTCTCCGTGGAAAAGGCGTAGAGGCTGAGCCACTTGATCCCGAGTTCGACGGCACCGCAAGCGATATCGATCACCACCGCCTCGCCCATCTTGTGCCCCTCGGTACGGGGCAATCCGCGTTGGGTGGCCCAGCGGCCATTGCCGTCCATCACGATGGCGACGTGAAGAGGCAACCGGTCGGCGGGAATCCGTGGCGCAGTCGCTTTGGAAATGTGCTGCGGCGGCCGGCGCGGGCCACCGTCGGGCGATGGCGGAAGAGCCGGGAAGACAACCGGCCACGTCGACTTATCGGGAAAGGTCGGGTAATCGTCGGGCGCCGGGGGCAGCTGCGGGAAGACAGCGGACTTCAGCTTTCGCTCGGCCTTCTTCGCCACACTCACCTATCCTGCCCGATCAGCGCCGCGCGTCGTTCGACAACTGTGCGATCACCCCGATAGAACCGCTCCACCAGCGGCAACGTTTTGAGCTGCCGTTCCAGATGCCATTGCAGGTGTGCGGCCACCAATCCGCTGGCGTAGCTGCGGTGCGATTGCGGTGCCTGCTCTGCGGCCTCCCAATCACCGTCATGCAGCGCGGACATCAGATCCAGCACGCCCAACGGCGGCGTGGTCGAACCGACCGGGCGACAGTGCACGCAGACACTGCCCCCGGCAGCGATGTGAAATGCCCGATGCGGACCGGGTGTGCCGCAGCGGGCGCACTCAGCCAACGCCGGCGCCCAGCCCGCAATACCCATGGCACGGAGCAGATAGGCGTCCAGCAGCAGGTCACGAGGCCGGCTCCCGTCGGCCACCGCCCGCAGCGCGCCAACCGTTAGCCGGTGCAGAGCCGGAGCCGGCGCCCGCTCCTCACCGGCGAGGCGTTCGGCGGTTTCCAGCATCGCGCACCCGCAGGTGTAGCGGCCGTAGTCGCTGACGATGTCGGTGGCGAACGCGTCGATCGAGACGACCTGGGTGACGATGTCGAGGTTGCGGCCGGGATGCAGTTGCGCGTCGATGTGCGCGAACGGCTCCAGTCGTGCGCCGAATTTGCTGCGGGTGCGGCGCACACCCTTGGCCACCGCACGAACCAGCCCGTGATCGCGGGTCAACAGGGTGACGATCCGGTCGGCTTCGCCGAGCTTGTGCTGGCGCAGCACAACAGCCCGGTCTCGATACAGCCGCATCACACTGATCTTATCGGTGGCGACCCGCTGCGCCCGGCTCCGCCGCGCTGGCGATCGCCACTGATCTTATCGGTGGCGCCCCGCTGCGCCCGGCTCCGCCGCGCTGGCGATCGCCACTGATCTTATCGGTGGCGACCCGCTGCGCCCGGCTCCGCCGCGCTGGCGATCGCCACTGGTTTGGCCCCCCGCCGCGACATCGCGGGTATCCGCGCCGATAGTCTCGTACCCCGTGGTTGGCGCTTCTGGGTCCGATTTTGGGGCCATTCCTGGATCCGGCGGCCAGCGCCTGCCCACGCTGACCGACCTGCTCTATCAGCTGGCGACCGGCAAAGTTACCTCCGCTGAGCTGGTACGACGATCCTTGCACGCGATCGATATGAGCCAGTCCACCCTGAACGCGTTCCGAATCGTGCTCACCGAGTCCGCGCTGGCCGACGCCGCGGCCGCCGACCGGCGCCGGGCCGACGGCGACACCGCGCCGCTGCTGGGCATTCCGATAGCGGTCAAAGACGACGTCGACGTTGCTGGAGTGCCCACCGCGTTCGGTACCGAGGGGTATGTACGGCCCGCTACCCACGATGCCGAGGTCGTTCGCCGGCTCAAGGCGGCCGGCGCGGTGATCGTCGGCAAGACCAACACCTGCGAACTGGGCCAATGGCCCTTCACCAGCGGACCCGCATTCGGACACACCCGAAACCCCTGGTCACGCCGGCACACGCCGGGTGGATCCTCGGGCGGTAGCGCGGCCGCGGTGGCTGCGGGCCTGGTTACCGCCGCGATCGGCTCCGACGGCGCCGGCAGCATCCGCATCCCCGCGGCGTGGACGCACCTGGTGGGCATCAAGCCGCAACGGGGCCGCATCTCCACCTGGCCGTTGCCGGAGGCGTTCAACGGCATCACGGTCAACGGCGTGTTGGCCCGCACCGTCGAGGATGCGGCGCTGGTACTGGACGCCGCTTCCGGCAACGTCGAGGGAGACCTGCACAAGCCGCCGCCGCTGACCGCATCCGACTACGTCGGCATCGCGCCGGGCCCGCTGAAGATCGCGTTGTCAACCCGGTTCCCGTACACCTTCTTTCGCGCCAAATTGCATCCTGAGATCCTGGCTGCGACGCAAACGGTGGGCGAGCAACTTGAGCTGCTCGGTCATACTGTCGTCAAAGGCAACCCGGACTACGGCCTACGGCTGTCATGGGACTTTCTCGCCCGCTCCACCGCCGGCCTGCGTGACTGGGAGGAGCGACTCGGCGACGAGGTCGTCTGGGACCGTCGCACTCTGTCCAATTTCCGCACGGGCCACGTGCTGGGCCAGGCGGTCCTGCGCAGCGCCCGCCGTCACGAGGCCGCCGATCAGCGTCGAGTGGGCTCCATCTTCGACATCGTCGACGTGGTGCTGGCTCCGACTACCGCGCAGCCACCTCCGCTGGCCCGCGCGTTCGACAGGCTGAGCGGCATGGCAACCGACCGCACGATGATCGCCGCGTGCCCGGGTGCATGGCCGTGGAACGTGTTGGGCTGGCCAGCCATCAACGTGCCGGCCGGGTTCACCTCCGACGGCTTGCCGATCGGCGTGCAACTAATGGGACCGGCCAACAGCGAGGGAATGCTGATCTCACTGGCCGCGGAGTTGGAAGCCGTCAGCGGCTGGGCCACCAAACAGCCCACGGTGTGGTGGAACAAGCGTTAAAACCCAAGTCGGCCAAGCTGTTTGGGGTCGCGCTGCCAGTTCTTGGCGACCTTGACCCGCAAGTCGAGGTAGATCTTGGTGCCAAGCAGCTTTTCGATCTGGCTGCGCGCGGCGGTACCCACCTCCCGCAGTCGGGCGCCGCCCTTGCCGATGACGATTCCCTTCTGGCTATCCCGTTCCACGTACAACACCGCGTGCACGTCGATCAGATCGTCGCGCCCCTCCCGTGGGCTGACCTCGTCGATCACTACCGCCAATGAATGCGGGAGCTCGTCATGCACCCCCTCTAAGGCGGCCTCGCGGATGAGCTCGGCCATCAGCGTCTCTTCGGGTTCGTCGGTGAGCTCGCCGTCGGGGTAGTACGCCGGGCCTGGCGGCAGCGCCGCCACCAGCAGGTCGATCAGCACATTGATCTGCTCGCCGGATACCGCCGACACCGGGACGATCTCGGCCGCGTTGGTAACCAGCTCGCTGACGGCGGCGAGCTGAGCGGCGAGTCGATCCTTCGGCACCTTGTCGATCTTGGTGACGATGGCAATCAGCGTTGTCTTGGGAGCGATCGAGCGAATCTGATCGACGATCCACTTGTCTCCGGGACCAATCGCCTCGTCGGCCGGTATGCACAGGCCGATGATGTCGACCTCGGCGTAGGTGTCACGCACGAGGTCGTTGAGCCGCTTGCCGAGCAGGGTGCGTGGCCGGTGCAGGCCCGGCGTGTCGACGAGAATGATCTGAAAGTTATTGCGGTGCACGATGCCTCGAATGGTGTGCCGGGTCGTCTGTGGCTTCATCGAGGTGATGGCCACCTTCGTGCCCACCAGCGCGTTGGTCAGCGTGGACTTGCCGGTGTTTGGCCTGCCGACCAAACACACGAAGCCGGAACGGAATTCGGTCATCCTCGGTTCCTCGCCGAGCGTGCACACAGTGCGACTTTTCGCGTGTTTTTTGAATGTGAGTGCACGCTCGGCGTCATATGGGATTACCCACCCGATCGGTGATGATGATCACGGCGGTGGGGGCTAGCTCGCGGACGGCGGCGATGCCTGGGTCATTCCGTGACCCGGCGACCAGCACTGCCGCCTCGAGACCGGTCGCGCCGCTGGATGCGGCCGCGGCCACCGCGGCTTGCAGGCCGGTCAACTCCAGAGTCGACAATCGCACCGGCGCAGCCGCATACGTGCGCCCATCGGTATCGCGTACTGCCGCGGCGCTGCCCGCTTCGGCACGTGCCATCGCCGCGCGCGCCAGCACCACCAGCTTGGCGTCCTCGGCGTCCAGCTGCTCAGCCATGGTGATCGGCATCGTTGCCGCCGACGGGGCTCACCAGCACGGTGCCGATCCGCACCCGGCCCCGATGATCGGGCCCGCCCTCGGCGTGCAACCGCAGGCCGTGAGAGACCACCTCGGCGCCCGGCAACGGGACCCGGCCCAGTTCCAGAGCCAGCAGGCCACCCACCGTGTCTACATCGAGATCGTCGTCGAATTCCACGCCGTACAGCTCTCCCACGTCTTCAATCGGTAGTCGCGCCGACACCCGGAAACGATTGTCGCCCAAGTCTTCCACTGGCGCCGTCTCGGCCTCGTCGTATTCGTCGGCGATCTCGCCGACAATTTCTTCCAGCACGTCTTCGATACTCACCAGGCCGGCGATGGCGCCGTACTCGTCGACCAACATAGCCATGTGGTTGCGGTCGTGCTGCATTTCGCGCAGCAACGCATCCAGTGGCTTGGAGTCGGGCACGAACACCGCCGGGCGCATCACCTTCGCAACGGTAGTTTCACGGCCGCCGTCCGTTGAGCAGACCGTCTGCTGCACAAGATCTTTCAGATACACCACGCCGAGGATGTCGTCGACGTTCTCACCGATCACCGGAATGCGCGAATGTCCACTGCGTACGGCCAGATTCATCGCTTGACCGGCTGACTTGTCGCCCTCGATCCAGACCATCTCAGTTCGCGGCACCATCACCTCACGCGCCGGCGTATCGCCGAGTTCGAAGACCGACTCGATCATCCGATGCTCATCCGCGGCGACCACGCCGCGCTGCTGGGCAAGGTCGACGACCTCCCGCAGTTCGATTTCAGATGCGAACGGCCCGTTGCGAAAACCTCGGCCCGGAGTAAGCGCATTACCCAGCAGCACCAGCAGCCGACTGATCGGCATCAACAGCCACGAGATCACTTGCAGCGGAACGGCCGTCGCCAAAGCGATGGAATACGCGTTTTGCCGACCGAGGGTGCGTGGTCCGACACCGATAACGACAAAGCTGGTCACCACCATGATCGCCGCGGCGACGAACAAGCCCCAGTCCAGGCTGAGGTTGTGGCGGAAAAAGACCACCAGTAACGCGGTCGCGGTGATCTCACAAACGATTCGCAGCAGCACCACCAGGTTGATGTAGCGCGGCCGGTCGGCCATCACCTTGAGCAGCGCCACCGCGCCGGGACGCTCGTCACGTACGAGTTCTTGCACCCGGGCCAATGAGACCGTGCTGAAGGCCGCGTCGACCGCTGCGAAGAGTCCGCCCAGACCAATCAGCGCGATCGCGCCGAGTAGCTGAGAAAGGCCGGTCACGGCTGGTCGAAATACCTTGACTTGTCCAGCAGCCGGCGGTCCCGCTCGTCCTGACGGTCCTGCTGATAGGCCTCGACCTGGTCGGCCACCCACTCCTCAAGTAACCGCGCCTGCAGGGCGAACATCTCCTTCTCCTCGGCCTGCTCGGCATGGTCGTAGCCGAGCAGATGCAGCACGCCGTGAATGGTCAACAATGCCAGCTCATGCCCAAGACTGTGGCCGGCGGCCGCTGCCTGTTCGGCGGCGAACTCCGGACACAGCACAATGTCGCCCAGCATCGCCGGCCCCGGCTCGGGAGCATCGGGGCGCCCGCCCGGCTCGAGCTCATCCATGGGAAAACTCATCACATCGGTCGGCCCGGGCAGGTCCATCCAGCGCATGTGCAGGTCGGCCATCGCCGCGGTGTCCAACAGCACCATCGACAGCTCGGCTCCCGGGTTGACGTCCATCTTGGTGATGACGAACCGCGCCACGCTGACCAGTTCTGCCTCGGAGACGTCGATGCCCGACTCGTTGGATACTTCGATGCTCATAAGACGCTCATAAGCCTGCTCACGCACTCATCATCGACGACTGCGGCTGCCGGATGCCCGCCGCGCCGCCCGGTTCATCCCAGAACCGGGTTCCTCGTATCGCGCGTAAGCGTCGACGATCTCCGAGACCAACCGATGGCGGACTACATCCGCACTGGTCAGTTCGGCGATGTGGATATCGTCGATGTCCTCGAGGATGTCGACCGCAGCCCGCAGGCCCGACCTGGCGCCGCCCGGCAGATCGATCTGGGTGACATCCCCGGTGACGACGACCTTGGACCCGAAGCCCAGCCTGGTGAGAAACATCTTCATCTGCTCGGCGGTGGTGTTCTGCGCCTCGTCGAGAACGATGAACGCATCGTTCAGGGTGTTGTGGGTAAGCAAGAAATCCTCGGTGACGTACAGCGAGTCGGCGGCTGCGACCCGGATGCAAACGGCTTCCTCGGTACCCGCGGAATCAATCCGATCGATGAAGCGCACCGGCCGACCACCGCCCGTGGCATCGTATTTCGCGGCCTTGCGAGCCAGCCGGAACGGGACTACTCCCTCTGAGCCCGCCGACAGCCGGATCTCAATGATGTGCGCGTCTGATCGGTGGTGTACATCTCGACCACGGGCCAGTCCCGGGTTGCGCCCCGCTGCCGCCCTAGTCCGCGGGTAAGCGACGCCGCCAAGCGACTGGACCAGAAACACCACGTCGTCTCGCAACCGGTCCGAGTCCGTCGTGAACTGAATGCGACACGTCCGCCCCCGCTGGGTGACCAGTCCAGCATCAGAGTCGAGCAGACCCTGCAAAACGCCGACCCGCACCTCGGGCGAATTGAACAGGTAGTCCGGCGGGATGAACTTGGTAGACGACCGCGTACCCGCCAGGCCCAGTTGACGAAGAGCGTTTGTGACCGGCACATAGTCCACTTCGGACTTTCGTCGCACCTCAATCCCGGGAATCAGACTTGCCAGCGAATCAGCCAGCTCGGGATCGCTTGCGGCAAATGAGGGTGTCGTCGCATTGGCGATGCACCCGTCACCTAGCAACAGTCCTAAAGCGTAGGGATCGAGAGGCACCGACCGTGATTCGAAACTCACCGGTGAGCTCAACAGCGGCAACTCATAGCGATGGTAGTGCGCGACACGGAGGTTGCCGATCATCTCCTTGGTCTGCAGTACCCGCGGCGGCTTGCCAGAACTGCGGTCCTTGGGGGTATAGACCGACCAGAGGTGATCGCCGGAGGCAAGCGTCGAGGAACCATCCTGCGTATAGACCCGATAGATCTCCTTGAAGCCCTGCGGATAGACACCCAAAACCTCGGTGGGGCGCCCGTCGGAACCGATGACAAAATCCCCGACCTGAAGTTCGCCGATCGGTTGGAACCCATTGGGGGTCAACACCTTGGTAAACACTGGCTGCGCCCTACCCCGCATGTATGCCAGCGGCGCCACCTCAATTATCCCGGCGGACATCAGCTTTGGGATCAGCTCGGGGTCCATCATGTCGTACAGCGCGTCGTACAGCGGCCGCAGATACGGATCGATCTTTTCGCTCAGCGTGCCCGGCAGAAAGCCGAGGCGCTCGCCGGCTTCCACCGCGGGGCGGGTCAAGATGATACGGGTGACCTGTTTGGTTTGCAGCGCGTTAACGGCCTTGGCCATCGCGAGATATGTCTTTCCGGTCCCGGCGGGGCCGATTCCGAAAACAATGGTGTTGGCGTCGATCGCGTCGACGTAGCGCTTCTGGTTGAGCGTCTTCGGCCGAATCGTCTTACCGCGGCGCGACAAGATGTCCAGGGTCAGCACTTCGGCCGGCGACTCGTTTCCGGTGCCGACCAACATGGCGACGCTGTGGCGCACCACCTCCGGCGTCAGGGGCTGGCCGCTGGCCACGATCGCGACCAGTTCTGTGATCGCACGTTCGGCGAGTGCGACGTCGGCCGGCTCACCCGTGAGGGTGACGGTGTTGCCACGCACATGCATGGCTGCGCTCAGGGTGCGTTCGAGGGCACGGAGATTTTCATCGGCCGAACCAAGCAAGCCCACGACGAGGTCAGGCGGAACATCGATGCTGCTGCGAACCTGAGCGTCGGCTTGCCGGGCTACAGCAGTGTCAGCAGCGCGGGTCTCGCGGGGCGTCACGTGGGTTCTAATGCCTGCTTTCTGGCCTGTCCGAGAGTGGAAATTCCAGTTTAGCGCCGGTCACCGACCGCGTCCCCAAGATTCGACGCCGGTGGACAGGATGTCGAGGCCACGCTCGAAGTTAGCATTCGCCGTGGACTGCTGACCGACTTGCGCTCGGATCACCATGCGGAGGTACTCGGCGCCGACGCCGGCGCCGACCACACTTTCGTCATGCTGCGTTCACCAGCGGCCTCGATCGGCTTTGCGGCGGACAGCTCTACATCGAAGCGTGGTTGACCCTCAGTACCCAATCGAGCGCTTGGCGTTGAAACATCTTCAGGCGCAGGTTTACGCCCCCGGCATCGTCCCCATATCGAAAGAGCCTTGATAACGGCCCCGAACCTGTGGTCAGAAGGATTCGAGGCCATCGTATTTCGCACTGTAAACGACCGGCCGACATTGTCAGGGCTTATTCGCCGGTGAAGCCGTTGGTGTCGCCGGTGGCGTTGGGACGGGTGCGGTCACCGATCCGTCCAGCAAATGTTCGTCGGCCACGTCGCGGACATCCGAGCGAGCTAGCAGTCGAGGCCGACGGATGATTTGGCGCTTGACCCGATCTCGCGCGGTAAGCCTACTTGCGTCGCCAAGCTTCGAGTTGCGTCGTGACCCTGCTCGCAAAGCGAGTAAACAAGAAAGGTCGCTATGCTGCACCCATGAGCCGGACCACGAAGCCGCTGGTTGCTGATGATGTGGAGATCGTTCGGCGCGTTCTTGCCCATGTCGACGGCGGCACCACCGATGAAGGCACTCCGTGGCGCGAGCCCGTTGAAAACTACCTGAATCCACACCGGTTCACCCAAGAGTGGAACCTACTGCGCGCGATGCCAAGCGCGTTTGTTCCGTCCGCCGCTATCCCCAACAAGGGCGACCACGTCGAACGAGTGACCTTCGGGGTGCCGCTGTTCGCTGTGCGTGGGCACGATCAACGAGCTCGGGTGTTTCGCAACGCATGTCGGCATCGTGGTTTCGCACTGGTCGAGGACGCGGGTTGTTCCCATGCCTTAGTGTGTCGCTACCACGGCTGGACATATCGCCTGGATGGCTCGCTAGCACACGTCCCCCACGCTCACGGTTTCCCCGATTTGGACATGTCGGCACGAGGTCTCATCGAGGTCCCGAGCTATGAGGCCGACGGGCTCATCGTTATCGGTGCAATCGATTCTGACGGCGCGCGCACCTCAAATGCCGATGCTGACGAGGCGATGGCGTGGCTGACTGACGGGACAACATGGCGAGACAAGCTGCTGCCAATCGATCGGGTCGTATCCGTCGAGTCCTTTCGACTGGCAATAAATTGGAAGGTCCTTATCGAGCAGTTTCTGGAGGGGTATCACATCCGCTGGACCCATAAGGAGACGCTGCCCAACCTGTACGACAACCTCACTGTGGTCGAAACGTTCGGCCCGAATTCTCGGGTTACGTTTCCGTACGACGCAATTGAGCGGCTCCGCGACCGTCCAGAATCGACTTGGGTGGGACGTCCGCCGTTGACATTTGTCTATCACCTGTTCCCCAACGTCATCATTGGGGCTTTCCCGCAACTGGTGCAGGTGGTTGTGATCGACCCGATAGATGTAGCTGACAGCGAGGTTGTTTACTACACGATGACCCGAGCGGATGTCGGCCCCGGCATGGAGCTCGACGGTGAGGAACCGCTCGATCCTGCCGAGTTACTTCCTTACATTTTCCGCGTCGTCGCGGAGGATAACGAAGTGTCGGCGGGCGTACAACGAGGATTTCGCGCGGGTGCGAACAAATTTGTGGAGTTCGGCCGGCACGAGAGCGCTATCGGACACTTTCACGCCAGCCTTGGTGACCGTCTGGCTCAGTTTGCCGCAACCCAAGCGCACGCTCCGCTTTAACCCATGTTTGCCGGAAAAAGCGTCTTTGCCAGATTCTCTTAGCCGCAAGCTTCGCCCGCCACACTAAACGTCGACGGTCGTCGAATTCTGATCCAATTGTCGACCCGTCGCATTTCGACCAGCTGGATACATTGTTTGTCGGGCGAGGTTTCGATCGTTGATGCGGCTGGAACCGCTGGCCTCCGTCCCGTACCGGCCAGCCGCGATGGCTGCCGGGCTCTGCTGCGCTTCGCCCGGCGCTCGCCCCACACCGCGTGGGCAATCGAACATGGTCTTTGGGCCGCCATTGCCAGTTCGACGGCACCAAGACGGCATAACCGTCATCGACGTCCCACGGCTGCGGATCCCACGACTTGGTCGGGCGCAACCCCCACCATGCACCCCAGCGACATTCAAGTGACCGATCTGACATGCCACCAGCCGAAATGTACGCACTCGCAACGATCAACTCCTGCTACTCTTAACGCCACGGGCTCGACGCCGACCCGTTCTCGCGTCAAATCCCACACCCCGATGTCCCACCTCAGGACCGCACCGCATGGACATGCCGATCCAAAAATACTCTCGATGGCGCCAACCGGCCTTCGCTATGGGCTGTCACCAGAATCTACGAAGTCGTGGGCGTATTCGCTGACGACACAATGACATACACAGACATACACACTGGAGTAACGCCCAGGAAGGAACAAAAGCTGTCTTCAAGCCTCCTCACTAATGAAGAAATCCGAATGTTCAGTCGTGACCTCCGGATACTCCTCGCAAGCAATGGCACCCTCACTCGGATCCTTGGCATTCTCGTGAACGACGAGATCTTTACACAGCTTATCGACCAGGATATTCACGCTTCCACTACGGAAATGAGTAGTTCCGAGCAGCATTTCGATGGCCGAACGCTTCGTCGCAAGGTCTTACTTAAAGGCCGGTCTTCGGGAAAAGTATTTGTAGTTGCGGAGTCAGTTGTTGCGATTGATATCGTGCCACCAAAATTGATCGACAATTTGATCGAGATGGATTGCCCTATTGGGGAGTCTATATTGGCCAATGGTGTTGAGATATTCAAGGAGGCTCAAAAAATCTGGATGGACACGTTGCCCAACTGGTCGAAGCTTAACGACTATCAGGACATGGGCCAGGAAGCTGTCGCGCGTCGATACCGCATGACCATCCGCAGTCAGCCGGCTATCGTTACTACCGAATATTTTCCCCGTAACGCATTCATTGATACCGCCGAAACGGCGATCGTCGGGACCGCTGACGAAGATAACGGCGCCGAAATTGACATGAGCATTTCTGATTGTTCCTACGCACAGGCAGAACGACCGCAAATGGCGAGCCGCCAATTGCACTAGGGGCGATCAGAGACGTTGACTAAATTCTTTATTGCCAATGGCGTGGCGGCCACAGCTTTTATACCACAGCTGATGGGGCTGCCAATGCTATCGAGATTCTGTGGATACCTCCCGAGGCACCCACGATGGGGTCGGGTATATATGAGCGTGGCGTACGGTCAAATCATTCGCTTTTTGTCGCGGGTGGTAACTGACTAATGCAAAGCGAGAACGTAGCAAGATTTTTGGCCGAACGGTCATTGGAAGCTGGACGGCGCGACTCGCCTGCATTCTATGCTCCGAACCCTGTGACTCATGGGCAAATCCATGATGGTGCATTACGTCTCGCGACAGTGCTTACTCGCCACGGACTTTCCCGAGGAGATCGCCTCCTGTTGTGTCTCCCGGATTCGTTGGATCTGGTGCAACTATTGTTGGCAAGCTTGGCTCGTGGGATTTTGGTGTTTATCGCCAACCCCGAACTTCGTCCTGAAGACCATGCGTTTGTTGAGCGCGACACCGAGCCAGCGCTTGTCGTCACGTCTGGTGCCCTCCACGGTCGATTCCAGCGGTCTACCGTAGTGGATCCGGCAGAGCTGTTGTCGGATGCGACTCGAGCCGAGCCTGCAGACTTCGAAAACCTCAGCGGCGATGCTGTTGCCTACGCTACCTATACTTCCGGTACTACGGGTCCACCCAAAGCCGCGGTTCATCGGCATGCCGATGTCTTCACCTATGTTGACGCAATGTGTCGCACCGCACTGCGGCTCGCTCCCGAGGATGTGGGACTAAGTAGCGCCCGCATGTATTTCGCGTATGGCTTAGGTAATTCGGTTTGGTTTCCGCTTGCGACAGGCAGTTCCGCGGTCATCAACTCGTCGCCAATCAGCTCGGAGGTAGCGGCGAAGCTCTGTGAGAGATATCGACCGTCTGTGCTCTATGGTGTACCAACTTTTTTTGCAAGAGTTGTCGACACGTGCTTTCCCGATTCATTCCAGTCGCTCCGCTGCATAGTATCAGCCGGCGAGGCTCTTGAGTTCAGTCTTGCTGAACGCCTTATGGAATTCTTCGGCGGTATCCCTATTCTTGACGGAATAGGCTCGACTGAGGTCGGACAAACATTTGTGTCGAATACGGTCGATGAATGGCGTATTGGAACATTGGGAAAGGTTCTTCCCCCCTACGAGATCCGCGTGGTGGCGCCTGACGGTACGACAGCCGGACCCGGGGTCGAGGGAAACCTATGGGTTCAGGGACCATCGATCGCAGCGGGCTATTGGAACCGACCGAATACCCCTCTCTCTATGAATGGGAGTTGGCTCGACACTGGCGATCGGGTATTTATCGATCCTGACGGGTGGATTAGGTACGGTTGCCGCGCCGACGACATAGAAATTGTGGGCGGCATCAACATCAATCCAAACGAGGTTGAACGGCTCATCCTTGAGGATGACTGTGTAGCCGAAGCCGCCGTTGTCGGAGTACGGGAATCCACGGGCGCCTCGGCGCTACAGGCGTTTCTGGTCCCCAAGAGGGGCACATCTCTCGATGATTCGGCTATTGCCGAGATATACCGGCGATTGCGCAACCAACTGTCTTCGTTCAAGGTACCGCATCGATTTGCGATTGCACAGCAGCTCCCTCGGACCGCATCCGGGAAATTGATGCGAGGCGATCTTCGCGCAGAAAGTCCAACAAAACCAATTTGGCAGGTTTCATCTATGCCGCCGCCGTCGAACATAGAGGCGGAGCCTGACAAAACATCAGCCGCGAACATCGAGACTTCGGACCGAAACCGCCGAGGAATGAAGCTTCACGAGCAACTGAACGTTTTGCGGCAACAGCGCTATCAACTGTTGGCGGATACCGTTGGCCGACAGGTTGCAATGATGCTGGGCCAATCCAATGCTCGGTCGCTAGATACGGAACTCGCCTTCTCGGAGCTAGGTTTCAACTCGCAAATGACAGTCGAACTTCGCAATCGACTGGCGGCAGCGACCGGCCTGCAACTGCCTGACACAGTGGGGTGGGACTACGGGTCTATATCCGAGTTAGCTACGTACTTGGAGGCTGAGCTCTCAGGTCGGGCCAGCCCGATGGCGGCTCTGCCCGCTCCGGCCCGGGTGGATGAGCCGATTGCTGTGGTGGGGATGGCGTGTCGGTTGCCCGGTGGGGTGGATTCGGCGCAGGCGTTGTGGGACTTGGTCAGCGGTGGCGTTGATGCGGTTGGGGGGTTCCCGACCGACCGGGGTTGGGATTTGGCGGGGTTGTTTGATCCTGATCCGGATGCGGTCGGCAAGACCTATACGCGGTCGGGCGCGTTTTTGGCGGATGCGGCCGGGTTTGATGCCGAGTTCTTCGGGATCTCGGCGCGGGAGGCCACCGCCATGGACCCCCAGCAGCGCCTGCTGTTGGAGGTGTGTTGGGAGGCGTTGGAAACCGCCGGGATCGACCCCACCACCTTGGAAGGCTCTAACACCGGAGTGTTCGCCGGAGCCTGGGCACAACCCGGCGCCGCCGGCGCCGACGGGGCCGAAGGATACGGACTGACCGGGGTCGCCACCAGCGTGGCCTCGGGCCGGGTCGCCTACGTGCTAGGCCTACAAGGCCCCG
>NZ_OCVX01000003.1:3303126-3334408 GCF_900232995.1 Mycobacterium simulans | reverse complement strand
ACCCCCCACCCCCCACCTGCGGCGCCAGCGCGCCGAACGACCGGTTCCGCGCCGCGGTGCGACAAGCGAAAATCGGCCCCACCGAGGACATTCCACAAATCACAGCGCCGATCATCGTCAAATACGCCACCGACCTGAAGCTGCTTGGCCTGCTCTGAAGGGCTCGCACAGAGTTGCGGGCGCGAATATCACTGCCGTAGCAGCGTATTCGAGGGCAGGTCCTTATCGAGCACTTTGCGGGCCTGAGCCGCACCGGTGACCGGCAACAGCGTCTCGTCCAGCAGGCCAACTTGCACCAGCAGTGACGCTTGATCCCAGTAGATCCGTTCGTAGGCAACCTTGTCCGCCTCGAACCCCATGACGACGACCACCGGCAACTGCACTGCACGACCGGTGGGTGCGATCCCGGGAAGGAAGGTCGGCATCGCGATATCGTGCGTGAAAGACATGATCATCTCGTCGACGACGCGATCGGCACCGACGGTGCGAGAGACCGGGACGATCTTGGTGTCATCGGGCCAGTGCCCGATGAAGTACTTGCCATAGAAGTCGGCGACCGCGTCGGCGCCAACACCGCCCGCCATGGTGGGCACGTGATTGACGAACGGCTCTGCGGTCATTGTCGTCATGGTGGCCGCGAGATCCTTGGCGACGAACTCGTTGGCGACGTGCTCGTCGAAAATTGCACTTAGATCGGGGACGCTGCTACCCATCGAGTCCGCTCCTGTCGTTGTCCCAACGCGACGTCAGCACGCCTAACGCTCCCAGCGCCACCGCGGCCGCGGTCGACGTCCGCAGCACGGTCGGGCCCAGGCGGACCGCAACGGCACCGGCGTCGGTCAACTCGGCAAGCTCGTCCGGCGTGATCCCACCCTCGGGTCCGACCACCAGTGTCAGCGAATTAGCTTGCGCCACAGCGGTATCCGCAATCCGCTCGGTGGCCGACTCGTGCAAGGCCAGCACCGTCGCGCCGACGGCCACCTCGGCACGCACGAGCCGGGTCAGCGCCGCGGTGGAGAGCACCCCGTCGACCGGCGGGATGTGCGCCCGACGCGATTGCCGGGCCGCCGAGCGCACCACCGCTCGCCACCGGCGCAACCCCTTGTCGGCACGCGCCCCGTCCCAGATTGCCACGCAGCGCTCCGCCTGCCACGCTACGAACGCATCGGCGCCGGCTTCGGTAGCCAATTCGATTGCCAATTCGGAGCGTTCGGATTTGGGCAGCGCCTGCACTACCGTCACCGACGGCCGCCCCGCTGCGACGCTCCAGCGTTCGAGCACCCGGGCACCCAACCCGTCGCGCCCGGCGCGCTCTACCACGCAGCGGGCCAGTCCACCGGCGCCGTCGCCCAGCACCAGCTGCTCGCCGGGTCGGATCCGCCGCACGGTGGCGGCGTGAAAACCTTCGTCGCCGGCTACGGCCGCCACCGCACCGATGTCGGGCAATTCATCGACATAGAACAGCGTCGCCACCATGTGCGGGGCCTCGAAAGCTAGCGCCCGGTGAAAGTTTCGCGCAGCCGGCTGAACAGCCCGCCGCCGGCGGCGTGTGTCGAGCGGACCTCGGCCACATCGCGGGTGCGCCGGTCTTTCAGTTGGCGCAGCAGCTCGGTGTCGTGGTTGTCCAGCCGGGCGGGGACGACCACCTCGATGTGGATGTGCAGATCACCGCGGGCAGTGGAACGCAGATGCGGCATCCCGTGGCCGCGCAGCGTGATGGTCGAACCCGGTTGTGTGCCAGGCGGAATGACGATCTCGCTCATGCCGTCCAGGATGGCGTCCACGGTGACCGTGACACCCAGTGCCGCGTCGACCATCGGCACCGAGACCGTGCAGTGCAGGTCGTCGCCTTGGCGCACGAAGATGTCGTGGGCCTGCTCGTGGACCTCGACGTACAAGTCACCGGCCGGCCCTCCCCCGGGCCCGACCTCGCCCTGCGCGGCCAGCCGCACCCGCATTCCGTCGCCGACACCGGCGGGGATCTTGACGCTGATATCCCGACGGGCCCGCACCCGGCCGTCGCCCATGCATTGGTGGCACGGGTCGGGGATGACGACGCCGACACCACGACAGGTGGGACAAGGCCGCGACGTCAACATCTGACCCAGCAGCGAACGCTGCACGGTCTGCACCTCTCCGCGGCCACCGCAGGTGTCGCACGGAATCGGTGCGGAATCGCCGTGGGTGCCCTTGCCCTGGCACCGGTCGCACAGCACCGCGGTGTCGACGGTGACCTGCTTGGTGACACCGGTTGCGCACTCTTCGAGATCCAGGCGCATCCGCAGCAGCGAATCCGAACCCGGCCGAACCCGGCCGACCGGACCGCGCGAAGCCGCACCCCCGCCGAAGCCGCCACCGAAGAACGCCTCGAAGACGTCGCCCAGACCGCCAAATCCCGCGAACCCGCCCGCGGCTGCACCCGCGCTTTCCAGAGGGTCGCCGCCCAGATCGACGATGCGGCGCTTTTCGGGGTCGCTCAGCACCTCGTAGGCAATGCTGATTTCCTTGAATTTCGCCTGGGCGACCTCATCGGGATTGACATCGGGATGCAGCTCGCGCGCCAGCTTGCGATAGGCGCGTTTGATCTCCGCATCGCCGGCGCTTTTACTGACGCCGAGCAGCCCGTAGTAATCGCGTGCCACGATTGGCTCTCCTATGCGGGGTCTTATGCCGCTTCTATGCGGCTGTCCACAAACTATGCAACGGGTGCGCGGTCATCGAGCACCTAGCACTTCACCGATATACATGGCAACCGCGGCAACACTCGCCATAGTTCCCGGATAGTCCATACGCGTGGGCCCCAGCACGCCCATGCCGCCGTAGACGGTGTCGAGGGTGCCATAGGCCGTGGACACCATCGACGTGCCGGCCATCTGCTCGGCCTCCGTTTCATGGCCGATGCGCACCGTCACCTTGCCGGCCTCCTGTTGGGCCGCCAGCAGCCGCAGCACCACGACCTGCTCTTCAAGAGCTTCCAGGATGGAACGCAGCGACCCGCCGAAGTCGGCGGCGTTGCGGGTCAGGTTGGCGGTGCCGCCCAGCAGCAGGCGCTCCTCGGTATGTTCCACCAACGATTCCAGCAACACCGTCGCCGAGCGGCCGACCGCGTCGCCCAAGCCACCGGCGCCGCGCAGCTGGCCGGCGAGGTCGGCGACCGCCGCCGAGGCCGCCGCGAGCTTCTTGCCTTCCAGCGCCTGGCCGAGTATCTCGCGCAGCTGCGACAGCTGGTGGTCGTCGATGACGTCGCCGAGTTCGACAATGCGCTGATCCACCCGGCCGGATTCGGTGATGACCACCATCAGCAGCCGGGCCGGGGTCAGCGCGATCACTTCCAGATGGCGAACGGTCGAAGTCGACAACGTCGGGTCCTGCACCACCGCGACCTGCCGGGTCAATTGCGCCAGCAGGCGACCCGCGCGGCGCAACCCGTCGTCGAGGTCGACACCGGACTCTAGAAAGCCCTGGATCGCCCGCCGCTCGGCGGCCGAGAGTGGCTTGACGTCATCGAGCCGGTCGACGAACTCGCGGTAGCCCTTTTCCGTCGGAACCCGCCCGGAGCTGGTGTGCGGCTGGGTGATGTAGCCCTCGGCCTCCAGCACCGCCATGTCGTTGCGGACGGTGGCGCTGGATACACCCAGGTTGTGACGTTCTACCAGGGACTTTGAGCCGATGGGCTCCTGGGTGGCGACGAAGTCGGCAACGATGGCGCGCAGCACCTCAAACCGACGCTCATCGGCGTTGCCCATCGACCGTCACCTCCTTGACCTGATCATTTTACGGTCTCAGAAGCCACCGCCCGTCAAGCTGCGTAGTCGGCCCCGCACGACCCATCACATCTGGCTTCTACCGTCGAATCCCGTCGAATCCCGTCGAATCCTGTCGAATATGCGCATTCCGCTAGTCGACACCTGCCGTAGGCGGACATGAGTGCTGGTTAGGAGCAGAGCACGTCATCTTGGAGCGAGCGCTCCACGGATTGGCGGACGCTCGGATGCTTGTGGTCGCCGGTTTCCGGCTAGCCTCTCCAGCATGATCCCGTCGGGCCTGCGCGACGCGTCAGAAACGAACCACCGATGATTTTTAAAGGCGTCCGTGAGGGCAAGCCGTACCCCGAACACGGGCTCAGTTACCGCGACTGGTCGCAGATTCCGCCACAACAGATCCGGCTCGACGAACTGGTCACGACGACGACCGTGCTCGCCCTGGACCGCTTGCTTTCCGAGGACTCGACGTTCTACGGCGACCTGTTCCCGCATGCGGTGAAGTGGCGAGGCGTCACCTATCTCGAGGACGGTCTGCACCGGGCAGTGCGTGCCGCCCTGCGTAACCGCACCGTGCTGCACGCACGGGTGTTCGACATGGACATGCGACCGGGCCCGCCGAGGTAGCCGGTCACGTTTGCGTGCCCCCGGGTGTCGATCTAGTGAGGACACATTCAGGAGGGACGCCATGCCACGACTAACCGGAGTCTCCGACCGCGAGGCCGGCCTGGGCGCCAAGATCGCCTTCTACTTCACCAAGCGCAAGCTGGCGCAGATGACCGGACTCGAGACCGCCGACATGCTTGAACCGCTGCGAATGTATGCCCACATCCCCAGATTGCTCAGCGCCTACGGAAAGCTGGAACAGGCCGAATCGAAACTGGACATTCTCAGTCCCCGCCAGCGCGCGCTGGCCGAACTGAAATCAGCGACCACGGTCCGCTGCGAATATTGCATCGACCTTGGGTCGCAGATCGCCCGGGAGATGGGTTTGACCGACGAGGAATTGCTCGCGCTGGCAGATTACGAGAACGCCTCGTGCTTCTCCGACGTCGACAAGCTGATCCTGCAGTACGCCACGGCGATCAGCCGCACGCCCGTCGAGGTCAGCGATGAGTTGTTCGACGCCCTGCGCGCCCACTTCGACACGGCGCAACTGGTCGGACTCACGCACATCATCACGCTGGGCAACCTTCGTGCCCGATTCAACATCGCGCTGGACATTGGGTCTTCGGGCTTCTCCGGAGACAGGGTGTGCGCGCTGCCCGACGCGCGCGAAGCATGATTGCGGATACGGCGCTGACGGCGCGTTTCCAGGCAGCCCGACCCCGGCTGGGTGCGATGGCCTACCGAATGCTGGGCTCGATCGACGATGCCGAGGACGCGGTTCAGGAAGCCTGGCTGCGATTGAGCCGCAGCACCGACGGCGACGGGGATATCGCCAACCTGGACGCGTGGCTCACCACCGTGGTAGCGCGGATCTGCCTAAACATGCTGCGCGAGCGCCGCACGCACGGCGGCGAGGAGCTGGTATCGCGGCTGCCGGATCCGATCGTGGACTCCGAAGGGGAGTTCGACCCCGAACACGAGGCGATGCTGGCCGATGCGGTGGGCCTGGCGTTGTTCGTGGTGCTAGACACCTTGTCACCGCCGGAGCGACTGGCGTTCGTCCTGCATGACGTCTTCGCTGTTCCGTTCGACCAGATCGCACCCATCGTCGACCGATCACCCGAGACGACCCGGAAGCTGGCCAGCCGCGCGCGACGGCGCATCCAGCAGGCAGATCCGGTTCCCGACGGCGACCTCGCCGCCCAGCATGAGGCCGTCGACGCCTTTTTCGCGGCAGGGCGCGGCGGCGATTTCGACCGACTGGTCTCGGTATTGAATCCGGACGTGGTGTTGCGCGGCGACTTCGGACCCGGCGCCGCCGTGTTCCGTGCCGAGGGCGCGAACGCGGTGGCGAAACTGGCCCGCAGTTATGCGGGGCCGGAGCGCGAAGTACGTGCCGCCACCGTCAACGGCGCCGCCGGCGCGGTCATCTTCGTCTCGGGTCGACCATCGGCCATCATGGGATTCGTGGTGCGCGACGGACGGATTTCCGCGATCGACGTGCTGGCCGACCCGCAGCGCATCGGCAAAGTCGACCTGACCGCCCTGAACGTATAGCGGTCAGCTCCCCGCGGCGCGCAGCAGCTCCATCGCCGAGTCGCGCGACAGCACCCAACTGCCCTGGTTGACGAAAGTGAGGTTCTGCGTAACCGGCGGCGACAGCTTCGGGCCCGAGACAGACACGTCCGCGGTGGCTGAGTTGTCGGCCGCGGGCTGGATATTCGCCACGCTGAACGACAACGGCAGGTCGCCGTTCTTGTCCGCTTTCTTCAGCTCATGGTCGGCGATTCGCGCCTCCGTCCCGCCGATGCCGCCCTCAACCAAATTGCCCTTGCTCGTGAACGAAACAGTAGGGTCGGCCAGGGTGTTGAGCAGGCCGGTCAACTGGGCGGCGGTCGGAAGGTTTGCCGCTGCGGCCGGAGTCGGGGTCGGTGCCGGGTCCAGCGGCAACGGTGCGCCGACGGCCACCAGCTGCACCTGACATGCGGCCGGGGTACCGGATGCGATGGACGTCACACCGGCGGCAGCCGCCCCGATTGCGGCCACGGCGGCCACACCTACAGCTAATGATTTCATGGTCTCCCCCTGGTTACACGCAACGTTGTTACTGGAGTTTCGCTTTCCGGACGGATTGCATTACATCCAACCTAGCTGTGAACTTTCGCTGGCGAGTCTGTGGCCCAGCTGTGTGGCGGCCACGAAGCTTGGCTCCCTACGCTGACGTGCGAGGACATCATAGGACGGAGGGTGCGGATTGCCTGGCATGACCTACCCCGACGAAACAAGATTCGCGTTCCGTCCGGGCGTCACGTGCTTGACCACGCCCGCTGGCGCGGTGCTGCTGAACCCGCCGCGCAGCGAAAAGTTGACCCGACTGTCCGCGGGTCAGCTACGGGCGCTCAAGACCCTGAATCTAGGGCCAGCAACGCTTTCGGAGCTCTGCACCCCGGATGGAAACGACGTGGGCACACTGATCGATCACCTTGCCACAGCCGGCTGGCTGACGGTCACGGTGCGCGACGGCGCAACGGACCTCTACTCCATCGTGCCCATCGGACAACCCCCGGCACGGCCTGATCCGCCGACGCCACGATCCGTGGTGCTGTCGAAATTCGCTGTACTGCACCGGGACTCAGGGGGATTGGTCTTGGAACAACCATTGGGGTGGTGCGATATACGCGTTCATGATTCACGCTTGCTCGTCCTGCTCGACCGTCCCGCGGCGGGCGGAACGGACCTATCGACTGCCGCCGCGTCGCAGTTCATCGAGGACCTGCGCTGGTCCGGCATCCTTGTTGCGAGGGGCGAGGAGGACGCCAATTTCGAAACCCTGAGTTGGAGCGCAGCGGATCTGTGGTTTCACCGGCGCAGCACGCTCGGTGAACGGACGGTCACCTGGGACCATTTCGGTCCGACCAAGTGGGCGAAAGACCAATTCCCACAGCCCCCGGCCCGCAGGACGGACTATCCGGGCGAACCGATCGCCCTGCCCGTCCCCGACCTGGCCACCCGGAGGGCACAGGATCCGACATTGACGGCCGTCCTCGAAGATCGGTTATCGACACGGACATTCGACGACGCCCGGCCGGTCACCGTCGCACAACTCGGCGAGTTGCTGTATCGCACGGCACGAACGCGGCGATCGATTCCCGTCGGCGACGACGAGGAACTCCTTTCGCGCCCATACCCTTCCGGTGGCGGCGTCTACGAACTCGAGCTCTACCCGGTGGTGCGAAACGTCGGCGGACTCGACCCAGGCATGTATCACTACGACTCGTTCGACCACGCGCTGCGCCCGGTGGCCGCCGCGGATTCGAAAGCCGTTCCCCAGCTGTTGAAACCGGCTTCGGCGACCCTAACAGAGGGCGCCGAGCCACAACTGCTCGTCGTCATCGCGGCCCGTTGCGGCCGCATCATGTGGACCTACGAACAGATCTCCTACGCCACCATTCTCAAGAATGTTGGCGCGCTGATGCAGACCATCTACCTTGCCGCGACCGCGATGGGGCTTGGCTGCTGCGCACAAGGATTCGGTGACACCGCCGCGTTCGTCGCGGCCACCGGAGTCGACGAACTACAGGAGTGCAGTGTCGGCAGCATCATCATCGGCTCGTCCGCGGAAAGCTAGCCCTGGGCGAGAACCTCTTCATCGGTCATTGCCGCAACTTCGAGGTAGTGGCGTGCGATCACGGACAGTCGTTCCGGTGTACCGCGTTGGGCTTCCCGACTGTTCAGTCGCTCGGCCAACCCGGCGACGGTGCGGGTGGCAAACAGGTCGGCGACGACGGCATGGTCGATGTCGAGCCAATCGCGTACCCGTGCGATGACGGTGGTCGCCAACACCGAATCGCCCCCAAGCGCAAAGAAGTCATTGTGCACGCCAACCGAGGTTTGTCCCAGCACCTCGCCGACAATCCCCGCAAGCGCGGCCTCCACATCATCGCGCGGGGCACAGTCTTCGCTTCCTGATACCTCAGGTTCAAGCAACGCAACCACGGCCCGCCGATCCAGCTTGCCGTTCGGCGTCAATGGAAGTCGCTCGAAAAGCACTACGCGGGTGGGAATCATATAGCTCGGCAACAGATCCGCGACCGCCTTGCGGACTGCCTCAGCGATATCACCGACCTCACCCGGGTCGCCCACGATGGCGGCGACCAGCTTCGGTGCGTTGGCACCGACGACGCCCGCGACGGCATGACGCACCCCTGGCACGCTACGAAGTGCGCTCTCCACCTCGCCGAGTTCGACTCGGTATCCGCGAATCTGCACCTGGTTGTCGGCGCGGCCAAGGAACTCGATGGTGCCGTCGGGCCAATACCTGGCCATGTCACCGGTCTTATACCAGCGGGTGCCGTCGTGCTCGACGAAACGCTCGGCGGTGCGTTGCGGATCGTTGCGGTAACCCGCAGCGACATTCGCTCCACCGACCCACAGTTCACCGGGAACCCAATCGAGGCAATCGCGGCCCGACGGCGAAACCACCCGACACCGGACATTGCGCAACGGGATACCGAACGGCACGGTCGCCCAGTGCCCCGGCGGTTCGCCATTTACTTCGCAAATCGTGCTGTGGATGGCCGTCTCGGTCGCGCCGCCCAGTCCAGAGAAACGGCATCCCGGCACACGCTTGGCCAGCCTGCGAGCCAATTCGGCGCCAACCCAGTCACCGCCGAGGATGACGGCACGCAAGGAGTCGCCCAGCCGGTCCCCGGCGACCTCGAGGATCATGTCGAGCAGGCTTGGCACACAGTTGAGGATCGAAACCCGGTGCTGGCGAATCAACTCCACCCACGTGGTAGCCGTGACCCGATCGTCGGAGTCGACCGCAACCACTGCCCCACCCACCGAGAACATGCCGAACATGTCGTACACCGATAGGTCGAACTCGAGCGCCGAGAGCGCGAGAGCATGGTCGCCGTTGCCGACGCCGAACCACTCGTTGACCGCATCGATGGTGTTCATCGCGGCGCTGTGCGGTACGTCGACGCCCTTGGGCAGGCCCGTCGAACCCGAGGTGAAGAGTACGTAGGCAATCTCACCGGTGTCGGGAAACACCGGTACCGACAGCGGCTCCGAATGGTTGGCGGCCGCGGCGATGGACAGACACGGAATCGGTAGTCCGATTTCGGCGCCGTCGATGGTGAGTGCCGCTGTGCAGTCAGCGGTCTGAAGGATCTTGGCACGCCGCGCATCCGGCTGGTCGAACCCGATCGGCACGTATGTCGCGCCCACAGCAAGTATCCCGAGCACGGCCAGGATTTGATCGCGCCCCTTGGGCAATTGGACGGCGACGGCGTCTCCGGCCTGCACACCATTCGCGTGCAAGGCCCCCGCGACGGCAAGCGACCGCTGCGCCAATTCCCGGTAGCTCCATGCGCCGTGTTCGTCGTCCAAACCCCACATCACGGCCGGCGCTTCGGGATTCGCCGCGGCGTGCTCGAAAAAGCCTTGATGCAAACACCGCCCGCTGACGGGCCCTTCGGTCGCGTTGACCGCCGCCCGTGCCTCCGCCTGCGCAGTCGGCAATCGAACAGCCGCCTCAGCATCCCAGCCGGCGTCGCCTTCGGCGAGACGTTGGACCGCCTCGGTGAAGGTGGCGAACATGGCATCGATCAGGCCTTCCGGGAACGCCGTCTGGCGCACGTCCCAGTTGACCAGAAATCCGCCGCGCAGCTCGGTGATTTGGGCATCCAGCAATACCTGGGGGCCCTGCGAGATGATCCACACTGGTGCACCGAATGTCTCAATGACGTTGTCGGAAAACAATTCGCCGAGATCGAGCGCACTGGTGAAGACTATCGGTGCCAGCACGGGCTCATCCCGATGTCTGCCCAGATCCCGCAGCACTTCAAGCCCCGAGTAGCTGGCGTGCGATCCGCTCTCGTACATGGTGCGCTGGATTGCGCGGGCCCGCTCGGCCACGGACACGTTTTCGCTGATGTCGACCTCGAGCATGATCGATGAAGTGAAGTCTCCGACCACTCGGTCGATGTCCGGGTGTACCGGTTCACGGTGAAACAACGGAACATTCACCAGAAACCGGTCCCGAGCCGACCAACCGCCAATGGTGTCGGCGAACCCCGCCGCCAGCGCCATCGCGGGTGTGAGGCCGCGTGCGTGGGCGCCGGCCCCCAGTCGCTGTTTGTCCTCCGGTGCCAGCCAGTGGTCGTAGCGGACAGTGCGGTGCGGCGCCCTGCGGTCCCCCACCGCAACCGTCGGCAGTTCGGGCGCGCCCGGCATCTCGGGCAGGCGCCGCTGCCACCAGTCTCGGTCTCGCTCGCGCGCGGTGGTGTCTTCTTGGCGCTGCGTACGGAAGCGCCGATAGCTGTAACCGGGGGCCACCAGCGTCGCACCCTGGTACAACTCGGCCAGGTCGGAAATCAGCACCCGATAGCTCAACGCGTCGCCGGCCAGCATGTCAATATCCAGGTGCACGCGGCTGCGGTCTTGGTCGCACAAAGTCAGGGTGACGTCGATGACCTGACCGTCTTCAATTGCCAGACGCTGGTGGGTTTTACGGTCACGCAACTCTCCCAGCGCCGACTCCACCTGCCCCGAGCTCTGTCCGCGCAGGTCAACAACGCTGAATACCGGTCTACCCGGCCGGGCCATTGTTTGCTGTGTTCCGTCCGGGAGGAAGCGGGTACGAAGCATCGGATGGGCCGCGACGAGGTCGGCCACCGCGCGCTCTAGGCGCACGGGATCCATTTGCCCGCCATCGAATTCGACGTATAGATGGGCCGCAACGCCGCCCAGCTCTTGCTCATCGGAACGGCCGATCCAGTACGCGTGCTGCATCGTGGCCAATGGGAAGGGAGCCTCTTCGGCTACCGGTTCGATGGGCTCAGCTACGAATGCCTCGGCCGCGTCTGGCACCCCATCCGCGCTGAGCAACCCGTACCACGAATCGATCGTCGGACTGGCCGCGAGTTCGGCAAAGGTGATGCCAGCCCCGCGTTTGCGCCAGCCGCCGGCCAGCGCCATCATGCGGATCGAGTTCAGGCCCAACTGGATCAGATTGTCGTTGTCGGCGACATCTGAGGCCGGACAACCGAGTTCGGCCGCCACCGTAGCCCTGATCTCGTCCCTACCAATCATTCCGGCCATTTCTACGGTGCCAAGCGCGCCGCCAGCGCGGCGATACCGCGCTGCCAGAACTGCATCAGAAGGTCAATATCGGCTGGCGAGAACAGGGCATCGCTCCAGCGCCAGTTGCTGATCAGTTGCGCGCCCTCGGGCGTATTGGCAACAAACGCACTGATGTTCAAGGCAAAGCGCAGCGGCAGATCTGGTTCGGGGGCGTTCGGAAGCGCATGGACGTAGGCCCCGCCAAGGAGTGACCACGGTTGGTCGGCGACACTGCCAAGGTCCAAACGACCGAGATAGCTGAACTGGATCTGAGGTTCCGCTCCCTCCTGTAGCTCGGGGACACGGTCCACGTAATGCAGCAGACCGTAATCCAAACCGTCGTTGGGCACCTGCGCCAGATGAGCAACTACCGAGTCGACCAAGGCCCGGGCCGAATCCGGATCCTGTTCGGCCCGTTCGATATCAACAGCCGCGTCACCCACCCCGAATCGTGCCGGGAACGCGTTGGTGAACCAGCCCACCGGGTTGGTGGTGTCGGTGTCCAGCGTGGCGTCGGCACGCCCGTGACCCTCCAGCGCGACGAGAGTCCCCGACGTGGCGTCCTCGTTACGACTGCGACGCCAACTGGCCATAGCCATCGTCGTTGCCGCCAGCAGGAATTCGCGCACACCTTCGTCTCTGGTGAGCCCCGCCAGCACCCGCGCAGTGACCTCGACCGGCGTAACTACCTGTGTGACATGCAGGGTGGACCAGGTGTCACGGGTCGGGTCCGGATACCGCGCACCCAACGCGGCATCGGGTCCACAGACTTGGCCCATCCAATAATCTCGCTGGGCCTGCACCTCCGGCGTCGCCGCCCGCTGCCACATGAGCTCGCACCACCGTCGGTAAGAAGTGAACTCTGGCAGCATTTCCGGCGTCTCACCCGCGCTGACTGACCTCCAGGCTGCTGCGAGATCACCCAGGATGACGTGCCAGGACACCACGTCCACAGTCAGGTGGTGCGCGGTGAGCAGCAGCACGTCCGCTTGCTCAGACCCGTGCTGAGCACCGGAGAACCAGACCGCTCGCACCATTGCACCCGCGTAAGGGTCAATTTCATCCATCACCCTGGGTGCGGAATGTGTTATGGCCGACACCAATTCGGCATCGGTCGGTTCCGGTAACCGCACTTCGGTGAGCACGTCGCCGGCGTCGACCACTCCGGGTCCGCGGGTCATCAGGCGTGGACCCGCAGAAGTGTCGATCAGAATCGACCGCAGGGTGTCGTGTCCGTCGAGCAACAACTGCAGCATCAGCTCGATAGACGACCGGTCGATACCCGATGGCAGCCGGAGCAGGACGTTATGGGTGAAGCGGCGGAAATTGCCGTGCTCGTATAGCCAAGACACCATCGGCAGCGGTGGGACTTCGCCCCATTCGGCGCTCGTGACGGCGATATCCGAGTAGACCGCAGAGTCGATCGCGGCCGCGAGTTCGCGAATTGTCGGAGCATTGAACACCATCCGCGGGCTCAATGTGAGTCCACGCCTGCGGGCCTTGTGGACCAGCGAGATCGCCACGATGCTATCTAACCCGCACGCGAAAAAGTCGTCGTCGATGTGTGGTACCACGCCGTTGAACTGCTCTTCGAATATTTCGCACAGCACTCGTTCGGTATCGGTCGACGGTGACGCCGCCGCACCGACGGTGACCCGCGAGAGCGCATCCTGCGCCAGGCGGTCCAGTGCGTGGGTGTCCAGCTTGCCGTTGGCGTTCACCGGCAGCTGCGGCAACGCCACGATCCGGGCCGGAATCATGTAAGACGGCAGACGACCGGTCAGCGCGACGCGCAGCCGAATCGGGTCAGCATCGATATTCTCTTGCCACACAACGAAACCCACCAGAATGGTGCCACCCTCACGGCGAAGAACCGACACTGCCGCGTCGTGCACTTCGGGCTCCCTACGCAAGGCAGCCTCGATCTCGCCGATCTCGACTCGGTAGCCGCGTATCTTCACCTGGGTGTCGCCACGCCCTAAGTAGGCGTAGCCGCCGTGGGGCAGCCGACGCACCAAGTCGCCGGTGCGATACATACGCTGTCCGGGGCGGAATGGGTCTGCGACGAAGTGCGCGGCGGTCATGGCGGACCGGCCAACATAGCCGCGGGTCAGTTGCGCGCCCGATAGATACAGCTCACCCACCACACCGGTGGGGACGATCCGCAGCGCCGAATCCAGGACGTAGCAGAAGGTTCCAGTGTTAGCCGTACCGATCGTCGGTTCGGGATAGTCCGTGATCGGGGCCACCACCGCCTCGACGGTCATTTCGGTGGGTCCGTAACAGTTGTAGACGGCCGTAGGCGACAGCGTGCGCAACTGCTCCCACAGCACGGTATCGATCGCTTCGCCGCCCAGGGCCAGCACCGAGAGATCGCGATTCAACAGTCCCGAAGCACGCAGTTGCACCAACATCGACGGGGTGGTGTCGATCATGTCGATCTGGTAGGTAGCCATACCCTTTACCAGCCGATCAGCGTCCCGCATCTCCTCGGCGTTGAACAAATGGATGGCGTGACCCTCGAACAGACCGACCATGGGCTGCCAGGAGGCGTCGAAGCTTAACGACCAAGCGTGGGCGATGCGCAGCGGACGACCTAGGCGCGTCATCGCCTCCCGGTAGACACGCTCCCGGTGGTCCGCGAGGTAACTCACGATCGCGGCGTTGGTGCCAATGACGCCTTTGGGTTCCCCCGTCGACCCGGATGTGAAAATGAGGTAGGCGCAGTGCGCGGGATGCCGACGAACTGCTGGCGCCTCCGCAGCAGATCGAGAAATGCGCTCGGCCACAGCGGGATCGTCAATGACCAAGGCGGGGATCTCGACACCTACCAAATCCGCGTAGTCGCCTTCGGCAACGGCGAGTGCCGGATCGGCTTGGTGCAGAATTGATTGAATGCGCTCTTCCGGGAGCGTGATATCGACCGGCAAGTAGGCGCCGCCAGCGGCCAGCACAGCCAGGATCGCCACGATGGATCGGGCCGAGCGGGGCAGCACCAGGGCCACGACCCGTTCCGGGCCTACACCGTGCCGCGCCAGCTCCTGCGCCAATCGGCTTGCGTCCGCGTGCAGTTCGGCGTAGCTGTAACGGTCACCGCTGTCGGTGGTCAACGCGTCGGCTTCGGGGGTGGCGTAAACCTGCCGCTCGAACAATTCCCACACCGTTGCCTCCGGGGTGGGTACCGACCGCGTCGCCATGTCACGGAATTCCGCACGCTCTGCGGACGTGAGAACGTCCAACGCGCCTGGGGTTCGGTCACCGATGTCGGGAAGTAGGCGCAGCACACCGACCAGTCGCTCACAGATTTGTGCCGCCGGAAGATGCGGCAGCGCTTCACGAATCGTCTCGACAACCATCACCAGGGCGTCGTCTGTCAGATGCGAGGCCACGGTCAACGGGTAGTGCGTCAGACTTTCTCCCTCAACCGGAGCGAAGGTGATGCCGTCGGTGGTAGTCAGCGGCCGAACGGCATCCTCCATCGGCGTGTTCTCAAACACAAACAGGCTGTCGAACAACGTTCCTCGGCCATGCTCACGCTGCAGCTCCGACAGGCTGAGATAGCCGATCTCACGCATCGCCGACGACTCACGCTGCAACCGCGCGCATTGCTCGACCACCGAGGCAGTACCACTCAGCTGGTGCACAACCGGCACCGAGTTGATAAACATCCCCACCATGGTCTCCACGCCGGACAGCTGCTTGGGACGGCCGGAAATCACGGTGCCGAAAACAACGTCGCGACGATCGGTGAGCCTGCCGAGGACGACAACCCAGGCGAAAAGCACTGCGGTATTGAGGGTGAGTCCGTTGCGGCCCGCCCAGTGCCGCAGCCGAGCCGTTTCCCCGGCAGGCAGTAGCAAGTCCGACTTTTCCGGCACACCGCCAACCGCAGCGGTAGTGCCGTCGGCCACCATGAGCGGCGCGGACACTCCCCGCAAATATTCAGTCCACTTGGCTAGCGCGGCGGCTCTGTCTTGTCCTGCCAGCCAAGCGATGTAGTCGCGGTAGGGACGTGGGTTGGAAAGCCCGTCGAGCGATCCCCCGGCCTGGTACACGGCCAGCATCTCGGCAAATAACACGCCGAGTCCCCAGCCGTCCACCAGAATGTGATGCGCGGTGAAAATCATCCGGCGCCGCGTCGCACCGGGCACACTGAGCAGCACGACGCGTAGCGCGGGACCGCGGCTCAGATCAAACCGACGGCGCCGCTCCGATCGGGCAATGGCGTCGAATTCCGCTGGTATTGCGACTCGTTCAGACCACGGCACCTGCGCGTGCACCGGCACGATCTGGACCGGCTTCGGCACGTCGCGATCCCAGAACGCAGCGCGCAGATTCGGATGCCGGTCCAGCATGGCCGCAGCGCTGCGGCGCAGCAACTCGACGTTGAGCGGTCCGTCGATGTCAGCCACGAACTGCACCGTGTAGATGTCAACACCGTCCTCGGCCAACTGGTATAGCGCAAACAGCCCTTCCTGCAGTGGAGTGAGCGCAAGAACGTCTTCGATCTGCAGCGGAACAGTGGTCACGGTCGCCTCACGATTGGTTATGCCAGGATGCGGTGAGCGCCGCCAGCGCATCGGCGTCCAAACCCGATGCGCTCATCGGTGCGGTCTGCTGCGCCGGCACCGAATCCGGCTCGGCCGCAGGTTGATCGGCGGCCCCTTCGACTGCGGCGGCAAGCTCGGCGATGGTCATGTGCTCGAACACCATTGCCGGGGTCAAGGCCAGACCTTGGGCGCTGGCCCGGGCCGCCCACCGCACCGAAATGATGCTGTCGCCGCCGAGGGCGAAGAAATTGTCCTCACGGTCGACGCCGCTAATTTCGAGCAACTCCTCCAGCAAGCCGATGAGGGCCCGCTCGGTTTCCTGGGAACCGCCGGTGATCGGTCGCGACCGCTCCGCGGCGGTCGGGGTGGGCGGCGCGAGTAGCTTCTCCAAGGCGGCCGCCGGCAGCAACTCCAACGCGGACAACGGATGATCCGGCGTCGTCACGAACGCTTCCAGCACGGCGTCCAGAGCATCGGCGATAAGCGCAACGGTCTCAGGTTCATACAGATCAGCATTTGCGACGACCCGGACATCGAGTGCGGCGTCCGACGTGACGTTCAGCACCAGGTTCAGATCCAGGATGGATATCTCGAAGTCCATCGGCAGTGCAACAACTGTGGTCTCGCCGTTTTCGGTGAGATCGGGTGGCATCAACGCCCAATCCTCGGCACCGCGGAAGTGGATCGAGTTCTGGAACAGCGGGTGGTTTCTAGATGGTGAGCGCGGCGGGTTCAGCGCCTCGACCACACGCTCGATGGGAAGTTCCTGGTGCGCTAACGCATCGAGCACCGCATCGCGGCTGAGCGCGACCGCGGTGCGCAGACTCGGATCACCGGACAAGTCGTTGCGCAGCACCACCACATTGGCGCATGGGCCGCTCATATTCGTGGTGGCCAAATCGACTCGAGCCGCGACCGGACTGCCAATCGCGATATCCGTGCTGCCACCGCCTAGCTTGCACAACAACACCGCGAGGGCGGCCTGATACACCATGAACTCGGTGGCGCCGTTTTGCTCGGCGAGCCGGATAAGGGCCTCCCGGCGCGCCGCGGGAACCGTGAAATCCACCACCTCGCTACGGCTTCCGAGGACCGGCGGGCGGGCGTGATCCGGGACTATCGAGATCTCATAGGACATTCCGGCCAACACATCGCGCCAATGCGCCAGCTCGGCTTCTCCCCAGTCGCTGGCCGCGTCGAACGCACCTTGTTGCCATAGTGCGTAATCCACGAACTGGAAAGGCAGCGCCGCCCACTGCGGCGCCTCTCCTTGCAAACGCGCACGGTACGCAACGATGAGGTCTTCGAAAAGCATGCCGAGGGAAGCGTGATCGGTAACGATGTGGTGGACGAGCACGAGCAGCACGTGCGTATCCGCGCCGAGTGCCAATAGGGTAGGTCTGACCAGGGATTCGGACTCCAACGCGAATACGTACCGACGCAGCTCGGCCACCGTCTCGTCGAGCTGGTCCGCGGCGATCTGGGTGACCTCCAGTTCCAGCTCACGTACCGGATGCACGAATTGATACGGAATACCCTCATGTTCAACAAAATTCGTGCGCAGCGCCTCGTGGCGGGCTACTACGTCGTTAAGCGCCGCGGTGAGCACGGGAATGTCGAGTGGACCGTTGATGCGAAGTGCGAGAGCCATGTTGAAGACATCGTTCGGGCCCCTCATCCGATGCTGGAACCACATGGCGAACTGGGAGTAGGACAACGGGGGCCGTACCGGGCGAACCGAAGCGACGAGTTCCGGCCGACGTGCCTGTGGCCACGAATCCTCGACAGCGTCGCCGAAGGTTTCCTCCGACTCGATCTCATCGAGATCGAGGTCGAACTCGGCTCGAAAGTGATCAACGAGCCGCGCGGCCAAGCCGGCAGGAGTTGGGATATCGAACACCACGCGCACGGTCAACTCCACACCGAACTCGGCCCGGATCTGTGCGATCAGCCGGGCCGCCAGCAGCGAATGGCCGCCCAGCCCAAAGAACGAGTCTTCGGCACCGATCCTCTCCCAGCCGAACAGCCGGGCGAAGATCGAGCACATTCGGCGCTCGGTAGCCGTCCTAGGCTCGCGGTAGCTACGTACTGCGACCGGGGTCGGCGCGGGCAGCGTCCGCTTATCCAGTTTGCCGCTGACGGTCAGTGGGATCTCGGGGATCACCGCAAACGCGCTGGGCACCATGTATTCCGGCAGCACCGCCGCAGTATGCGCCCGGATCTCGTCGAGGTCTACGTGCAGGGAACCGGCTACGGGCACCAGGAAAGCGGCCAGCACTGGGCCGGCCTCAGTGTCTTCCGTGACGACCAGGCAGTGCTTGACCGCTGGATGCGTCGCGATCACGGACTCGACCTCACCGAGTTCGATCCGGAAACCACGAACCTTGACTTGTTCATCGGCGCGACCGACGAATTCAAGCTCACCAGAGATGTTGCGGCGGACCAGGTCTCCTGACCGATACAGCCGCATGCCCAGGTTGAACGGGTCGGCGACGAATCGCTCGGCGGTCAGGCCCGGACGCCCCAGATAGCCGCGAGCCAACTGAGCACCGCCAAGGTACAGCTCGCCGATTACCTCGGCAGGCACCGGCTGCAACTCCTGGTCAAGTACATAGGCGTAAACGTTGCGGTTCGGTACGCCGATGGGCACGACGCGCGCGCCGTGCGACCCCTCGACCTGCATGTGGGTCGAGCAGACGACGGCCTCGGTCGGGCCATAGTGATTGCGCAGCTTCGCATCGAAGTAGCTGGCGAATTTATCGGCTATCTCACCCGGAAGCGCTTCTCCGCCCACCGGCACATGTCGCAACTGCCGCCATTCCTTGACCTGCGGCAGCAGTAACAGGGTGCTCAGCATGGAAGGCACCATGTGCAGCACCGTGACGCCGTACCGGTTGATGAGATCGGCGACGTACGGGACGTCGCCGAACGCCTCCGGCTTGGGCACGATCAGTCGTGCACCCAACGACAACGTGACAAAGATGTCGAGCAACGAGGCATCGAAGCTCACCGACGACGACTGCAACAAGCGGTCTTCGGCGGTCATGCTCCATTCAGCGATGAAACCCTCGACGTGCTCGGCGATCGCCCGGTGCGAGACCGCCACGCCTTTGGGCTGGCCCGTGGAGCCCGACGTGTAGATGACATAGGCCAAGTTGTCGGGACGCAACGGACGTACCCGATCGGCGTCGGTAACCGTGGCGCCCGACAACTCGGCGGCGTCTCGTTCTGCGGCGTCGAGTTCGTGCCGCCGAATAACCGTCCGTGGCCGGGCGTCCGCGACGAGGTAGTCGATGCGGTCGTCCGGGTAGGCCTGATCAATTGGGAGGTACGCCGCACCGGCTTTGAGTACGGCGAACATCGCCACGATGAACTCGATCGACGTGGTCATGCACAGGCCGATGATGTCCTCGGGGCCGATCCCCTGCCCGATCAGCCAGCGCGCCAAGCGATTCGCGCGACGATGCAATTGCGCATAGGTCAGCTCGGCCCCATCGGAAACAAGCGCTAGCGAGTCTGACGCGGCAGCCGAGGCTGCTTCGAGCATCGCGACCATCGTGGTGGCCGGTGCCGCGACAAGATCGCCGAGCGACTGCGCCAAGATGGCAGCCCGCTCGCCGGTGCCGAGCATGTCCAGGCTGGCGAGACGATGTTCGGGTGCAGCCAGCGCATGGTCCAGCAGGTGGATGTAGTGAGTCAGCATCTGATCGACGAGCGTGGCTGCCAGCACATCGGTCTGATACTCCAACTCGATGATCACGCCGTCGTGGTCGAGCACAACGGCCAGGGCAAGGGGAAGGTGGGCCGTTACTGCGCCCAGTTCGAGTTGCCGCACGGTGACGCCGTCCAACGCGAATCCGCTCGCGCTCTTGCGCATGCTGAACCCCAGCCGGACCAGCCGGTCCATGCCGTCGTGTCCCATGCGTTCTGGGTTTACTTCGCGTACCACTCGATCGATGCCGACCGACTGGTGGGCAAACCCGTTGAGACAGGTTTCACGGACCGCCGCGAGAAACGAGGCGAACGTGTCGGGTGCCTGCGTTGTCATCCGCAGCAACAGCGTATTACCGAAGTACCCAATGGCGGACTCGGCCGCAGACCTACGCTCAGTTACCGGTATCGAGATCAGAAAATCGGGTGCGCCGGTATAGCGCCGCATGAGCGCAGCGTAACCGGCCAGCAACACCATAAACGGTGAGGCGGAATGCTTGCGGGCAAAGTCCTCAACCCGGCTGAAGAGGCCGGCGGGCAGCACATGGGTGCGCCGGTCGGCGCGCCTGGACGGATTTACGGCGGCCACCCCGGGAAGCTCCAACGGTTCCGGTGACGGCCGTAACGTGTCTGCCCAGTAGCCGACGTCAGCGATGGAAGGTTCTGCGGCGCAATCGAGTACCTCGACCGCGACAAACTGTGGCGCCCGGCCGGTCGGTTGCGGACCGTTGTAGGCAGCACTCAGATCTTGGAAGAATGGACTCCAGGAGTCGTCGTCCCAACAGATGTGATGCACAACCAGCAGCAGGACGAATTCGGCTGCGCCGGTGCGCATCAGGGCGATCCGCAGCGGTAGATCGTCGGCGAGGTTGAACGGCTTCCCGAACATGTCTCGAGCTCGCGCCTCGACCCGAAGCTTTCGCTCGCTTTCCACAAGACCGGTCAAATCACGTACTTGCCAAGAGATCTCGACGTCATCGCGGAAAACCTGATACGGCTCACCTTCGGTGTCCACGCAAAAGGTGGTGCGCAAAATGGCATGACGCGCAACGACGTCGTCGAAAGCACCCCGCAGACGAGCCTCGTCCAGATCACCCGTCAGCCGATAGGCAACGCAGATGTTCAATGTGGTGTCGGACGGGTCCATCGTCTGCAGGAACCACATTCGGCGCTGACCAGCCGACAACGGGTATCGCTGACCGGCATGGACACTCAGTTCGTTGACCGGTTGTCCTGCCGCTGAACCACTTTCGGCGATGCGTCGACGCAACAATTCGCGCCGACGCTCCTGCACCGCCCTGGCATCGTCCGCCATCGCTCACCCCTAACATTGAAGTTCGCCGGGATTACGTCTGGTTATTCAGGTAGCCGCCGCGCACAAAGAACTCATCCCCGCGGTGCTCGACTCCATCCGCGCTGCGAACGCGCGTGATCACCAAGCCCCGGTTGTTGCCGCGAAATGCGTCGGGACCCGAGACCACCGCGCCGCCGCCCTCCTGCACGATGACTCGCCCGGGCGTACCGCCGTAACGGGCCTCAGACACTCGCGACTCGAGTACCTCGATCCGCTCCCCCTGGTAAAAGGTGAACGCGCGGGGATACGGGTCGGACAGTGCACGCACGAACCGCTCGAGATCCTCGGCCGGCCAGTTCCAATCGATCAAACTGTCGCGCTGGGAGCGCTTATGGAAGTAGGTACGCTCGGCCTTGTTCTGTGGCCGCCACACCGCCGTCCCGGACTCCAGCGAATTCAGCGCGTCCCGTAGCGCACCCGGAATCAAGTCCATGCCCCGTAGTACCAGCTCGGTACCGGTATCGGTGGGGCCGATGGGCAGTGAGTGCTGGATCAGAATGTCCCCGGTATCCAGGCCGTCGTCCATCCGGTGAATCGTCAGCCCGAACTCCGACTCACCGCTGATCAGCGCCCACAGGACCGGGGAAAATCCGGTGAATTTCGGCAGCAGCGAATCGTGCAGGTTCAGCGTGCCGTGTGGCGGCAAGGTGTACAGCTCCGGCGGCATCCAGCTGTACCAGCTGTTGACGACGATGACATCGGGTTCAGCGCGTTTGACCAAGTCGATGGTCTCGGCATCCACTCGCTCTGTGATGTGCACGGGGATGCCAAGGTCCCGCGCGAGGTCTTCGACCGACTCCGACCAGATCGCCTTATAGGACTGTTCGCTGGCCGCATGGGTGACCGCGAGCACGACTTCCTGATCCAGATCGATCAGCGCCTGCAGCGTCTTGAAACCCCAGGTCTGGAAGCCGAACGACACGATGCGCATCACACGATCCCCTCTACTTCTCAAGTGTCGGCCGGACGGTTTGCTTCGGTTTCGAGCACGAACCAATGACTCAAGCAGATTATGTTAGCCTTCGCTAAGTTGCATGGCTCTTGCGGCCGTCAAGGCCGCCGCTCACGCGGGACCATGCGGGCCATTCGGAGCTACGCGATCGAACGGTACGAGAGGCAGGACTGCATGCCGCGGCAACTAGGGTGGATCAGGCAATTCCATCAACCGGAATTGCCCGACAGTCTTTCGCTGCTGGTTTTTCCGCATGCCGGCGCTGGCGCATCGGCCTACCGCGCATTCTCGAAAGTCCTCAGCACGAAGTTCAACGTCATCGTTTTCCAATACCCAGGTCGCCAGGATCGGGCGGCAGAACCGCCATTGGGCTCGCTGCCCGAGATCGCTGCCGGAGCTTTCGACGAATTTTCGACGTCGGAACACAATCGCGGCGGCCCGATCGTCACATTCGGCCACAGCATGGGTGGTTGGGTCGCGTTCGAATTCGTCCGGATCGCAGAACCCCAGGGAATCGAGGTGCGGCAGCTCAACGTCTCCGCAGCGGTCGCCCCATGCAACGCGATCAACAAACCGCCGCATCCGACCGATGACGAGGAAATCCTGAACCATCTCGGCGCGCTGGAAGGCACCAACTCTGCCGTTTTCGGCAACCGCGATCTGATGAGGCTGGCCCTTCCAGTGATCAAGGCCGACTATCGCGCCTGCGATGCATACTTTCGGGCCGACGACGTGAAAGTTGTGGCACCGATTCACGCGATCGGAGGCGATCAAGACCCCATCGTCACGCTGGGCGACCTATACGGATGGGGTAAGCACACCAACACCGTCAACGTCACCATGTTCGACGGCGGCCACTTTTTCCTCAACGATCACGTCGACGCCGTCGCCGAGTTGCTGGCATCGTCCGCGCAAAGCGAGCAATCAGCGTGAATAATTACGGCTCGCCGGTATCGACATCAAGCGATCCAGTTGTCATTTCCGGCATCGCCGTCGAGGCGCCCGGGGGGATCGACACCCCCGCCGCCTTGTGGTCAGCGCTTGCCGAATCACGGGAATTGATTTCCCCGTTTCCACGCGATCGCGGCTGGCCGATCGAGGATCTTCTGTCGGTGTCCGAGCTGGACGGCTGGGGGCCGGTTTGCGACGCAGGTGGATTCCTCGACGACGCAACGAAATTCGATCCGCAATTCTTCGGAATCACCCACCGCGAGGCTCTCTTGATGCATCCCCAGCAGCGGGTTGCCATGCGAGTGGCCTGGAAGGCGCTGGAGAATTCCGGGATCAATCCCGGCACGGTCGAGGGCGAATTCGTCGGCTGCTTCGTCGGAATGTCTCCGATGGAGTACGGCCCACGTGCGGCGGTAGCCGACGCCTACAGCGGACATCGGATTGCCAGCTTGGGACAACTGGGCGGCGCCGCGCGCATCTCGCATAGCCTTGGACTGACCGGCCCATCGATCAGTCTCGACACCGCGTGTGCATCGTCCTTGACCGCGTTGCACCTGGCGGCCATGGCAGTGGCGATGGACGAATGCGAATGGGCGCTTGCCGGCGGGGTCTGTGTGATGGGGTCACCGGGAGCCTTTTACGAGTTCGCAAGGCTCAATGCACTTTCCGATGACGGGCATTGCCGCGCTTACGCGGACGACGCCAGCGGTACCGTCTGGGGCGAAGGCGCGGGGATGATTGTCGTCGAACGTGAATCACGGGCGCGGCAACGCGGGCACCCCATCTACGGACGCATCCTGGCCATCCGTACCAACCACAACGGCAAAGGCAAGCCGATTCTGGTCCCCCGGGTGCGCGCGCAAGAGCAGGTGGTGCGCAAGACGCTCGATGTGGCCGAAATCGAGCCGACCGACGTCGGAATGATCGAAGGACATGGCACCGGAACCCTTGTCGGCGACCCAGTCGAATTGCTGGCTCTGTTCAAGACCTACGGCGCGGCGGGATCCGAGGCGCTGGTGGGCTCGATCAAGTCGAACATGGGCCACCCGCAGGCCGCATCGGGAATCCTTGGCCTCATCAAACTGCTGCTGGCGGGCCAGCACGGTTACATTCCGCCAACCCTGTTCTCCGACAACCCCACCAAGATGCTGGACTGGGATCTGACGGGTCTGCGTCTGGCTACGAAGCTGCACGAGTGGCCGGCAAAAGACGGCATTCGCTACGGCGCCACATCATCGTTCGGCGCTGGCGGCGCCAACGCGCACGCAATCATCGCGATGCCCGCGAGTTCCCGGGAGTGACGAAGTGACAGTTGTTAGCTACCAGCTCCCGAACGGAACTGTGCCCGTCCTGCTGTCGTCGAACACGCCCGAGCTGCTGCGGGGCGAGGCTGCCACCCTGCTCTCTTATGCCGCCGATCATCCCGAGGTAGCACCGCAGGAAATCGCCGGAATGTTGTTCCGAACGCGCATCGCCCGCAAGCACCGAGCGCTGGCCATGGTGACCAACCGCGACGAGTTGCTCAGTGGGCTACAGGCGATTATCGATGGCGGCGAACATCCTGCGGTGGTTCGCACAAACGCTCCCGCCGCGTCCGGGCGGCTCGCCTATGTATTCCCCGGCCAGGGCGGACAGCGCCCCGGGATGGGACGGCTGTTCTACGATTCGGTCCCCGCGTTCCAGGCGGAGGTCGATCGCTGCGCCGAGGCATTCCAGACCCAATTCGGCGAATCGCCGCTGGATTACCTTCTCGACGAGCATCTTTCGGCGCAGGACTGCGCACGTACGGTCCAGCCCGCGCTGTTTACCCAGATGGTCGGTCTGGCCGGGATGTGGCGATCATTCGGCGTTGTGCCCAACCTCACCGTCGGACATAGCCAGGGCGAGATAGCCGCGGCGTACGTCTCCGGCGCGATCTCATTGGAAGATGCCGTCCTCGCGGTCGGGACGCGTGCGCGTGCCGTCGACGAATTCGCGTCCGGTGATTACTCGATGGCGGTAGTCGCCGCTGACCGTGACACATGTGAGGACCTATTGGCACGTTGTACGGGCTGGGCGGAGCTTTCGGCGATCAATTCGCCTAGCATGACCGGAATCTCCGGTGATCGAGAAACGGTGCAAGGCATAGTGGATGCGCTTACCGAGCGTGGCGCGTTCGCCCGAGTCATCCGAGTCCAATATCCCGCGCACACCAGCCTGATCAACGAACTCGGCGATCACGTTCGCGCGGCCACCCAACGCCAACTGCGGCGTCCAAAGTTCCTCGAAACGGAGATCGCCTGTGTTGGCGCCACTCTCGGCGGCGCCATCACCCCGGACCTGCCGGTCGACCAATACTGGTTCTGGAACCTGCGCAACACGGTCCGATTCGACAAAGCGATCGCTGCGGCGGTATCGCGCGACATCGATACGTTTGTGGAACTAGCCGAACACCCAACGCTGCAGTTGGCAATTCAAGAGAATCTGGCTCTCTTAAACGAAGACAATGAACCGACGACCATGGTGGTCGGCACGTCGAACCGAGCGGCAACCAATCTCGATGAGTTCACGCGCTACCTCGCGCAGCTGGCAGTTCATGACCTCGACTACTCGTGGGATCACCTGAGCGCCGAGTCGGACGGCCCAGTCCCCTTGCCACTAGCCGATTTTCCCAATACCCGAATGAACGAGACCTGCCTGTGGCTGCCATATGATGAGGTGCTGCCCCATCGTGCCCGCCCGGCATCCGCATCGCCGACGGCAGCCCGCGAACCGCTTCCCACGACCACGCCGCCACGGCTCCTTGCCGAAGTATGGGTTCGGCTGTCCCGCCGATCACTCGTACCGCCGCGTGCGATAGGAATCATCGATCACACGGGAGCATGTCGGGAGTTAGCCGACGCGCTGTGCGCTGCGGCCGGCGACGCTGGCGCGACCGTCCGGGTGATCGCTGCCGAAAACAACGAGACGAGAAACGATCTCAATACGTTGGCCATTCTTGTACCGGAGTCGCCGAAGCTTGGGCCCGCAGCGGCGGCAGCCGAAGTCGCAACATTCTTCGGGGACCGTGCCTGGTGGCCGGGAGTGGACGGCGGGATTACCGACTGCTGGCTGGTGACGGTGGGCGGTGAAGCCGTGGTTGGCAACGATGCGCCACCGGATCTGGCGCACGCGGCCGCAAGTGCGGGCTTCCGCAGCATTGGCGCCAAGCATCCAAGCGTGAGATTCCGGCACCTCGATCTGCAGGCGGGAGCGACATCGGAAGCGGCAGCGACGATCCTCGCGGCGCTGCACACTGGGGAGGAATCGGAGCTCGCCGTACGGGGCGGCGCCCTGTACGCAAAGCGCGTCGTTGACGCCGACACCGCCGTCGCCAACCCTGATCGCCGCTCCCTTGAGTCTGCGGCCGAACATGTGCTCATCATCGGGGGAACGGGCAAGCTTGGACTCGAATTCTGCGATCACTTCGCGCGTCGCGGCGCACGACGCATCACCTTGGTGAGTAGATCGGGCGAGA
The DNA here is from genome assembly GCF_900232995.1 of Mycobacterium simulans. Taxonomy (GTDB): domain Bacteria; phylum Actinomycetota; class Actinomycetes; order Mycobacteriales; family Mycobacteriaceae; genus Mycobacterium; species Mycobacterium simulans. Next base: position 3,307,896 of record NZ_OCVX01000003.1, on the reverse strand, counting down.
CCGCGGCGGTCGCAGGCCGCCTCGCGAGCATCCGTTCGGCCACATCGACGCAAATCGGTGTAGTGCAATGCGACGTCGGTGACCAAGCAGCGGTAGCGGTACTGGCTGAGCAGCATCACGACGCGCCCGCGGATCTGATCATCCATGCTGCCGTGCAGTATTCGGGCGTCGAACTGGAAGACATCACCGCCGAAAAGGTCGACGAGGCGCTGCGCGCCAAGGTTGTTGGCATTTCGCGAGTACTGGCGACATTCCCCCGGACCGATCGCTGCCGCGTCGTTCTATGCTCCTCGATCTCGGCCACCGTCGGCGGTCGCGGTCTTGCGCTATATGCCGCCGCGAACCGAATGCTCGACGCCATGGCCTACCAGTTGCGATCCGAAGGCCTGGACTGCATTTCCGTGCAGTGGGGGCACTGGAAGGTCCATCTCGACGGCTCGGGCATCGAAATGTTGGCCGGCATCGGTGTCGTTCCCATGCTGCCCGCCGACGCGCTCACCGTGGGAATGACGATCCCGTTGCGTAGCAACGCCATCGTGGCGTCGTTCGACTTGGATCGCGCCCGTTCGGTGCTGGAAACCTGCGGTCGCGGCTCGTTGCTGTCAGAGCTTAGCGCGGGCCAGCCGGTCGACGCAGCCAATTCATCTGGGGCTGTTGAGGTCCCAGTCTCAGCCAGGAATGCCGGTCTTTCGCACCGGCTGGTCAAGCTGCTGGCCGGGGCCATAGGTGTCGACCGGGTCGACACGATTGACACCACCATTCCCATGGTGGCGATCGGCCTAGATTCGTTGCAGGCGCTGGAGTTACGCCGTCGCGTCAAGCTGGAATTCGATCACGATCTCGAGGTCTCAGATCTGCTCGGCGGCGCATCCATTGCCGACGTGCTCGCCAAGCTGGGCGGATAGCCGCTAGTCGCAGGTCATCGAGATCGAGCGTGAACTACGGGCTTTCAGCGTGCCTGCAGGGCGGGATCCGGCCGATTTTCGCACCCGGAATTCACACTCACACTCCAGAATTCACACTCAAGCCCGCAGGCCCGTTCTCGTCGTCAAACGGATTGATACTCGCCGCTTCTTCCCATCGGTGGATCGGTGACGCCAATTTCAGCGCCGAGGATCCGGTCGGACAGCAGCCCAAGGCAGCTCAGGTTCGGAAATCCCGGGCCCTCATTGAGGCCGGACAGATTGGGCAGCACCAGTTTCGGGGTGACACCGGCAACCGCCAAATCGTGGGCAATGGACTCCTCCAGCCGCTCACCCGTCAACGGCCCGCCCACCCCGAGCTCCAGCAGGTCCAGGGCATTCTGACTCAGCAGCGGCACGAACCACAGCGCATCAGCACCGGATCCGTCGATGACCAGGTCGAAGGCATGCAACGTCTCGAGCGGCTCAGCGCTGCGATCGGTGGACAGCGTGATCCAGACTCGGTCGTCGCGGTTCACCGCGCGAACCACCCGCCCGCGCAGATGCCTGATCCGTTCGTCGGCTAGTAGTGACTCCTGAACCCGCGCGGAGAAAACTCCGCGATCGGTCCGGGCAATGCAGTCGCGCCGTTCATCTTGGGTGAGGCTGCGCCATCCCGTCGGATCAGAAAACAGCGAGTTTTCGAAGAAGCCCTCGCCGCGGGTGAACAGCGTTGCTTGCGGTGAAATCGCCGTGATGGCCGAAACCCGGTGATGGAACAGCTCGTTGAGCATCGAAGCGGCGGTCTCTCCGCCCCCGATGACCGCTACATTTTCGGCGACAATGCGGTCGTGGCGCGCGGCGCGTTGCCAAAACTGCGCGATCGACAACACTCGCGGGTCACCCGAAAGTATCGACCGCTCCGGCTGACCCGGACCGGTAACCATCACCGTTTCCGCGGACAGGCGCGAGTCGCGCGTATGCAGCGTCCAGCACGGGCCGTTGACCGAGAGCTGCACCAATTCGCCCCGGACGACCTTCAAGCCCACCATGTCGGCAACCCAGCGCAAATACCGCGCCCAGGTGTCGTGAGTCGGCGCCGGTCTGCCCCGATCGATCCAGCCCACGAACTGGTCGGTGGCGACGAGATAGGACTGCCAGCTCCACCGCATCATCCGCTCGTCGAGTTCGTCGTTGCGACCGGGCACGAGCGTTGACCGGTACGGGAAGCCCACGTCCTTTTCGGGACTGGTCCCCAGCCGCTGCCTGCCGTCGGTCCAACCACCGCAGGCCAGCCAGTTGGCGGCAACGCCGGAGCGTTCGACAGCAATGACGTTGACCGTCTCGACGCCCATTTCGCGCAGCATCGCCGCCTTCGCCGCCACGGCAACGGCTTTCGCGCCGGCTCCGACGATCGCGAGCGTGCCACTCATCGTGGACCGGCGATCCGTGCGAGGGCGGGGTGATAGTGGTGGCATTCGCCGTTCGCCGGTACGCCGGCGAATGATGCGCCGCCCACAAGCCACCTCCGTTGCTTAGCCCAGGCTGCCCTAACTTCGTGTACGCTACCCTATATTCGCGGGGTAGGACACGCTCGCCCCCAGGGAGCTTCCAAGTGCCTGTTAGATCTGCCCAGCCGTCCGAGCCCGCCGCCCCGGCCGCGCCGCTGGACGGGTTCATTCCTTTTCCGCCGCAACGGGCGGCTGCATACCGCGCGGCCGGCTACTGGACCGGTCGCACGGTTGACTCACTGCTACGACAGGCCGCCGCGACGTGGCCCGGGCGTGTCGCTGTCGTGGACGCACACGGCGGCCATACCTACGCCGAGCTCGACAAACTCGCAGCGCGGGCGGCCGGCGGGTTCGCCGCGCTCGGTATCGCGCCCGGACACCGGGTGCTGCTGCAGCTGCCCAATTCATGCCGGTTCGCCGTCGCCCTGTTCGGTCTGCTGCGCGCCGGCGCGATCCCGGTGATGTGCCTGCCCGGGCATCGGTTCACAGAACTTAGTCACTTTGCCGAAGTCAGCGGTGCGGTTGGGTTGATCATCGTCGAGAGTGCGGGCGGTTTCGACTACCGGCCGATGGCCGAGCGACTGGTCGCGACGCATCCCCAGCTACGCCACGTCATCGTCGACGGGGAACCCGGCCGATTCATGTCCTGGTCGGCGCTGCCCGCCGGCGACCCCCCCGAGGTTGTGCGCGACACCACATCCCCCGCGTTGCTGCTGGTATCGGGTGGCACCACCGGCACGCCGAAGCTGATCCCCCGCACCCACGAAGACTATGTCTACAACGCCACCGCGAGCGGGCAGCTGTGTCAGCTAACGAGCGATGACGTGTATCTCGTGACGCTGCCCGCGGCGCACAACTTTCCGCTGGCATGCCCCGGCATCCTCGGCGCGATGAGCGTCGGCGCCACTAGCGTTTTCAGCACTGATCCAAGCCCGGAAGCGGCGTTCGCCACCATCGAACGACACGGCGTCACCGTCACCGCGCTCGTGCCGGCGCTGGCGAAACTGTGGGCACAAGCCTGCGATTGGGAGCCGGTGACGCCAAAGTCGCTGCGGCTGTTGCAGGTCGGTGGGTCCAAGCTGGAACCCGAGGATGCCCGCCAGATCCGTGCAGCGCTGACCCCGGGCCTGCAGCAGGTGTTCGGGATGGCCGAGGGGCTGCTGAACTTCACCCGCATCGGCGACGGACCACGACTGGTCGAGCACACCCAGGGCCGGCCCCTGTGCCCCGCCGACGAATTGCGCATCGTCGACGCCGCTGGCGAGCCGGTGGCGCCCGGCCAAGAAGGCGAACTGCTAGTGCGCGGCCCGTACACGCTTAACGGCTACTTCCGGGCCGAACGCGACAACGAGCGCTGCTTCGACCCCGACGGCTTCTACCGCAGCGGCGATCTGGTGCGACTGCGCGACGATGGCTACCTCGTAGTCACCGGGCGGGTCAAGGATGTCATCTGCCGCTGCGGCGAAACCATCGCCGCCCAGGAACTCGAAGAGCAACTGCTGAGCCACCCGTCGATCTGGTCGGCCGCGGCGGTTCCCCTTCCCGACCCGCAACTCGGGGAAAAGATCTGCGCCGCAGTCGTTTTCACCGGACCACCGGTTACGCTCGCGGAGTTGAACGGCTACCTCGATGAGCGCGGTGTGGCCACATATGCCCGGCCCGACCTGCTAGTCGCGATGCCGGCGCTGCCGACGACGCCGATCGGAAAGATCGACAAGCGGGCGATCGCCAGCCATGTCGGCGCGGTGTCTGCACCCCAACCGCCGAAAGCGTAGGCGAGGCCAGCTACTTCGTCCTAGAGTCTTGCCCTGGCGGATACTTCCATCGGGCGGAGAATCGCGATGTCTTTTGTGTTTGTCTCGCCGGAGATCATGAGGACGGCGGCCACGGATTTGGCCGGCATCGGCTCGGCGATCGGTGCGGCCAATGCGGCGATGGTGACACCAACAACCGCGGTGATGGCGGCAGCTGCCGATGAGGTGTCAAGGGCCGTCGCCTCCCTTTTCTCCGGCCATGCCCAGTCGTATCAGACACTCAGCGCGCAGGCCGAGGCCTATCACAGCCAGTTCGTGCGCACTTTGAACGCGAACGCGACCTCCTATGCGCTCACCGACCTCACGAGCGTCAACCCGATGCAGGAACTGCTCAATGCCATCAACGCGCCCACCCAACTGCTGCTGGGTCGCCCGTTGATCGGCGATGGTGCGGCCGGGTTGCCGGGACAGCCCGGCGGGGCCGGCGGGTTGTTGTACGGCAACGGCGGCAACGGCGGGGCCGGGGTCGCCGGTCAGGCTGGCGGTGCGGGCGGCGCTGCCGGTCTGCTCGGCAACGGCGGCAACGGCGGGGCCGGTGGGGCC
>NZ_OCVX01000003.1:3276529-3303026 GCF_900232995.1 Mycobacterium simulans | reverse complement strand
GCGGATCTGGGGGCGCCGCCACCGTCGCCGGTGGCAACGGCGGGAATGGCGGCAACGGCGGGGCCGCAGGATGGCTGTACGGCAATGGCGGCGCCGGCGGGGCGGGCGGCACCGGCGCCAACGGCGCCGACGGCGTCAATCCCACACCTCTCGCCCCGACTGGCCGCGCCGCGGACGGCACAGACGGAGGCCGTGGGTCGCCGACCGGTGGCAATGGCACGACGGGCGCCGACGGCACGAGTGACACGCAGGCCGGCGGTACGGGAGGCAATGGCGGCAACGGCAGCGGCGTCGCCGCGCCCACTCCAGGTACCGGCGGTGACGGCGGCAACGGCGGCAACGGCGGCACAAGTGCTGTCGCCGGCACCATCGGCGGCACCGGCGGCGCCGGCGGTCTTGGCGTGGGCGGCGATAGCACCGGCAACGGCGTCGGCGCCACCGGCACCGGCGGCAAGGGCGGCACCGGCGGAACCGGCGGCCTCGGCGCGACGGGTGGTGCGGGCGGTAGCGGCGGAGACGGTGTTGGCGGCAGTGGCACCGTCGGGCCCGGCAACGGCGGCGGCATCGGCCAGGGCGGCGACGGCGGCACCGGAGGCACCGGCGGAGTGGGTGGCGGCACCGGCGGCCAGGGCGGTCTCGGCGGCAGCGGCTACGGCGGCAACAGCCTGGCCAACACCTTTGGCGGCATCGGAGGCAACGGTGGTGCCGGTGGTACCGGTGGCGTCGGCGCGGCAGGTCAATCCGGCGGACACGGCGGCACCGGCGGAGCCGGCGGTCGCGGCGGGTTACTCGTTGGGGTTGGCGGTGATGGTGGGGTCGGCGGCGCTGGCGGACTCGGCGGTCACGGTGACGTGGGCGGTCGCGGCGGTCAAGGCGGCGAGGGCGGCCCAGGCTTCGGCTCCAACTCCAAGGATCAAGGCTCGGGGACCGGCGTCGGCGGCAAGGGCGGCATCGGTGGTGATGGCGGCGACGGCGGCGACGGTGGTCGCGGCGGCGATGGCGGTCGCGGCGGCAACGCCGGCGCTGGCGGCCTGTTCGGCCACGCCGGCACCCCAGGAAGCGGCGGAGCCGGCGCCGGCGGCGGGACCGGCGGTGCCGGCGGCGCCTATGGCGACGGTGGCCAGGGCGGCAAGGGCTTGGGCACGGGCGGCGGGCAAGGCATTGACGGAGGGCCCGGCAACCACGGGATGAATAACGGCGACCCGGGTACCGACGGCATCGATGGAATCGACGGCGCACCCGGTCAAGTCGTCGGTTGACTGCCATTGACCAATGTCAACTTTTGATATGAACTGCGTTGCCATGGACAACGGCGTTCCGGTGCGTGGGTCCCTGCGATCCCGTGGCGCAGTAGCGGTGAGTTCACTGATGCTGCGGCCGATCACCGCGGCGATTCCGCCGGACCGCGCGTGGGGCATCTGGGCGTCCCGCCAGCTCATCGCCAGGCTCATGGGCACATTTGGACGGTCGCTGGCGGGCACGCGCGTCGAAGCGGTCAACTCGGTCCTACCCGACGGACGCCGGGTCATCGGTGAATGGGTCTACGGGCCGCACATGCCGACCGGGGCCAGTCGCAATAGCGGAGCGATCTATTACGTGCACGGCAGCGGCTTTACGATGTGTTCGCCCCGCACCCACCGGCGGTTGACCTCATGGCTGTCGTCGCTGACCGGACTGCCGGTGTTCAGTATCGATTACCGGCTCGCGCCGCGGTACCGCTTTCCGACCGCGGCCGACGATGTGCGCGCGGGCTGGGAGTGGTTGCCGCAAGCGTGCGGTGTGCCCCCCGAAGCCATTGTGATAGCCGGCGATTCGGCCGGCGGGCATCTGACGGTGGACATGCTGCTGCAACCCGACGTCGCCGCGAACCCGCCGGCAGCGCTGGTCCTGTTCTCACCGCTGATCGACCTCACGTTCGGGCTCTGCGCCGCTCGTGAGGTGCAACGCCCCGATCCCGCCGTCCGGGCTGCGGTGGCGGCTCGAGTGGTCGCGTTGTACTACGCCGGAGTCGATCCCGACCACCATCGCCTGAAGCTCGACGTCGCCCGCGGGCCACAACTTCCTCCTACGCTGATCCAGGCCGGCGGTGCCGAAATGCTGGAGGCCGATGCGCGTCAACTCGCCGCCGACATCCGTGCCGCCGGCGGCAGTTGCGAACTGCAAGTGTGGCCCGACCAGGTTCACGTATTCCAGGCGCTGCCGCGGTTGTCGCCGGAGGCGCCCAAAGCTCTGGCGTACGTTGCCCGATTCATCGCGAACTCGCTGTCGGTTCCGAGCACGGTCACGGACCGGGCGGGCTGACCGGTGATGGCTGAACGCTATTGCCGCTCAACCAGGTACGGCGCGAGCGTGGACAGCTTCTCGCAGGTCTCCTCGAATTCGCGATCGGGCTCCGATGCCTCGATAATCCCCGCGCCCGCCCGAAGCCAGGTCCGCCCGTCGCGCGCGTAGGCCGCCCGCAGAGTCAGCGCCGCGTCGAGGCCACCGTCTGCCGAAAACATCACCACCGCACCGGAATACAGACCGCGCGGGCTCGCGTCGAGACGCAAGATGGCTTCGACTCCACTCGCTTTCGGGATTCCCGACGCGGTGACCGCAGGAAAAAGCGCCTCTAGGGCGTCCATCCGGTCACTCGACGGGTCCAGCCGCGCGCTGATCGTTGAGCCGAGGTGTTGCACGCTCCCACGCTCACGCACCGCCATGAAATCGATGACGGCCGCAGTTCCCTGTTCGGCGACCTCGGCGATCTCCTGAAGTGACGTTCGAACCGAAATAGCGTGCTCAACAATTTCTTTCGAATTCGATTCCAGATCGTCGCGAGCCCGTCGGTCATGCGCGGGACCGCGGCCCAGCGCGCGCGTGCCGGCTAGCGGCTCAGTGACCACCGAACCGTCGGGGTGGACCGCCGCGACAAGTTCCGGGCTGTATCCCAGAGCGCGAATTCCACCGAGCCGCAACATAAACGACCTCACCGGGGTGTTGTGGCGGCGCCCGAACCGATATGTCGATGGGAAGTCGAGCTCGAAAGGCACTTCGACACAACGAGACAGGATTACCTTGTGGTAACTGCCCGCATCGATCTCCCGGACAGCGACGGCCACCCGATCGCGGTAGCCCGACGGGTCGGCAGACAGGTCGATCGCGCGGGACCTCGGAACCTCGCGCACCCCATCGTGAACTAACCGTTCCACCGCCTCGCGATGGCGAACCTCCGCGCCGGAAAGGTGAATCTGCTCCTGGGTCACCACAATGCGGGTACGGGGCCAAAAGACCCGGGCAAGCGGCGTATGCGGCGCCAGCCGCTGCTGCAGCCCATAACGGTAGACGCCGAATTCGAAGGCGAGCCACCCAAAGGCTTGATCGGTCTCCAATAACAGCCGGTCGACGGTTTCACCTAGAACGTGTCCCGGCCGTCCCGACCACTGCTGCCGCCGCGTCACACCATCGCGAATTACGCGCAGTTCGTCGCTATCCAGCTCCACCATCGCCTGCACGCCCGCGGCGAGGACCCATTGACCGTCGTATTCGTAGAGCAGGTATTCCTCGCCCGCCGGCTCCATCACTACCGCGGCCAGCTCGGCAGCCAGATCAGCGGGGTCAATGTGCGCAGGCATGGGGATGGACACTGACGCAGTGCTGACAGAACTCGCCTGGACGCTGGCCTCGGTCACAGCTAGTAAATGTAGCCTAACCTACGTAGATGTGCGCGGCCCCTCCCGGATCTGCTGGCGTCGTAGCATCGAGGTTCAGGTAATTCTCACGTGGAATAAATAGCTGGTGCTCGTCCGAGGCACATCCCACGCACGTCGGCTGGCGGACACCCAGCCCTCTTTTGCCCGCAGTTTCCGCAGGCAGCAAGGGGCAACACGCAGTTTCACGGACGTTCAGAACCGAACCCGCCGCACACGTGAGACACCAAACGTTTCCCAACCGTTTACCGTCCGGTAGTGCCGCGGCCTGTTGCCATCTTAGGAATTCTCCTAGCATCACTACCTAACCGCGCGGACCGGCCGGTTGAGCGATTTGTGCAACAAGTTGTTGAAATTTCGTTCAGACAACGCGATCGCACCGGCGCCATTAGGGGCCAATCACAGGGAAGGTCATCACATGTTCGTCATCCGACTCCTTGACGGCGAAGAAATCAAAGGCGAATGCGACGAACTCACGATCAACCAGGAAACCGGCGTACTTACCGTTTGCCGGATCGACGGTTTCGAGGAGATCACCACGCACTACTCGCCTGCTGCGTGGCGGTCAGTGACGCACCGCAAGCGTGATATCGCTGTCCGGCCGTCGCTAGTTTCCTCCGCGCGCTGACGCGGCGCGCCCAAACTGGCAGCACATTCACAGAAACCCCATACCGGTCGCACATTGACCGCACATTGACCAGCGCAGCGGTGATTGCCGCACGTACCAACCACTTTCGCATCGGGAAATTCGAATAAGTCCCGATATTTCCGCACGCATCTCGAGTGGCGGTTTGGCATCAGCCCCGTTAAATTCTCAAGGTCGTCTTTGGATGTTCGCGGTCGCCCCACTGACGGTCGGTGCTTCCTTATTGCCGCATGACGCTCGGGAGGGGCCAATGCTGCATGAGTTCTGGGTGAACTTCACCCACAATCTGTTCAAGCCACTGCTGCTTTTCTTCTACTTCGGTTTCCTCATCCCGATCCTTAAGGTGCGGTTCGAGTTCCCGTATGTGATCTATCAGGGCCTGACCATGTACCTGCTGCTGGCAATCGGCTGGCACGGGGGCGAAGAGCTCGCCAGAATAAAACCGTCCAGCATCGGCCTCATCGTCGGATTCATGGTCTTGGGCTTCGTGCTGAATTTCTTGATCGGAGGTCTGGCCTACGTCCTGCTGAGCCGCATGAGTGCCATGCGGCGAGTGGACAAGGCCACGGTCGCCGGCTACTACGGGTCGGATTCGGCAGGGACCTTTGCCACCTGCGTGGCATTTCTGACCAGCGTCGGAATCGCTTTCAACGCCTACATGCCGGTCATGCTCGCCGTCATGGAGATTCCCGGCTGTCTGGTGGTCCTGTTGCTGGTGGCGCGGCTGCGCCACCGTGGGATGGACCAGGCGGGCTTTATGCCCGATGAGCCTGGCTACACCGCACCGGCAAAGATCGGGCCAGGCACGGCCGCTCGACCCGCCCAAGGCCGGAGCCTGCAGACCGAGCACGAGCGTGAGATCGAGCAGGAGTTGGAGCTCTCGCTGGAAAAGTGCGAACATCCGGACGAGGACCGGGACCAAGCAAAAAAGAGCGGGAAGACGACGTCGCTGTTCTCCCGAGAGCTGTTTCAGGAAGTTTTCCTCAACCCGGGTTTGTGCCTCCTACTGGGCGGCATCATCATCGGCCTCATCAGTGGACTGCAGGGCGAGAAGGTCGTCCACGACGACGACACTTTTTTCGTCACGGCCTTCCAGGGTGTGCTCGCGCTGTTCCTGCTCGAGATGGGAATGACGGCCTCCCGAAAGTTGCGGGATCTGCGGTCCGCGGGCGCCGGTTTCATCTTCTTCGGTCTGTTGGCACCGAATCTCTTTGCCACGCTCGGGATCTTCGTCGCCCACAGTTACGCCTACCTCACAAATACCGAGTTCAAGCCAGGCACCTACGTGCTGTTCGCGGTGCTGTGTGGCGCGGCGTCCTACATCGCCGTCCCGGCCGTGCAGCGACTTGCGATCCCCGAGGCCAGCCCGACCTTGCCGCTGGCGGCATCACTGGGTTTGACATTCTCCTACAACGTCACGATCGGGATCCCGCTCTACATTGAGATCGTCCGCATCGTCGGAGACTGGTTCCCCACCATTTGAGATCGGGTGAGACCCCCTCCGAGCGCTGATCACCCCAGCAGCGTTCGCACCACCGCGTCGGCCAACAACCGGCCGCGGCCGGTCAGGACGAGCCTGTCCCCCTCGGATACCAGCAAACCGTCCGCCACCGCACCGTCGGCGCGCTCGCGTTCGGCGGCAGTTAGCCGATCCAGCGGCAACCCTTGGCGCAGCCGGATTTTCAGCAACACATCTTCGGTGTGCAGCGCGTCGGCGCCAAGCTGCTCAAAGCCCGCCACCGGCAGCGTCGCATCGTTCAGCAGCTGCGCATAGGTGTTGGGATGCTTGACATTCCACCAGCGGGTCGCGCCGACGTAACCGTGTGCCCCCGGCCCTGCGCCCCACCACTGGCCACCATCCCAGTAGCCAAGGTTGTGCCGGCACTCGCCGCCCGGCCGGCACCAGTTGGACACCTCGTACCAGTTCAACCCCGCCGCCGCGAGCCGCGCGTCGACCAGCTCGTAACGATGTGCCAGCACGTCGTCGTCGGGCGCGGCCAGCTCGCCGCTCCGGACCCGCCGGGCCATCGCGGTGCCCTTCTCGACGACCAAGGCATACGCGGACACATGATCGACACCGGCCTGCAGCGCAGCGTCCACGGAACGCACCAAGTCGTCATCGGACTCCCCCGGGGTCCCATAGATCAGGTCCAGGTTGACATGCTCGAAGCCCGCTGACATCGCCTCGCGGGCCGCGGCCGCCGCCCGCCCCGGCGAGTGCACCCGATCGAGCGTCGCCAGCACCCGCGGTGCCACCGACTGCATGCCCAGCGACACCCGGGTATACCCGGCTTCGCGGATGGCCGCGAAGAACTCCGGCCAGGTCGACTCGGGATTGGCCTCGGTGGTGACTTCGGCATCAGGTGCCAGCACGAAATGATCCCGCACCATAGCCAGCAGCGCGGCCAGGCGCTCACCCCCGAGCTGCGATGGCGTCCCCCCGCCGACGAACACGGTGTCGACCGTCGGTGCGTCCAGCCGCGCAGCGGCCAGCTCCAGCTCCGTCCGTAATGCCTGTAACCAGGCGTCCGGGTTGACACCGCCCAGCTCGGCTGGGGTGTAGGTGTTGAAATCGCAATACCCGCAACGAGTTACGCAGAACGGCACATGCACGTACAACCCGACGGGCTGTCCCGGACCCGGCCGCACGCCGGGTAGGTCAACCGGTGCCTCGCGAAGGGCCATGCCAAATCGTCGCATGGCGACCGGGCCTACAGGATGGCGGCCCGGCCTGTTAGGCCGCCTCGAATTGCGCCAGCTCAGTCGTCGTTGTTCCCCATACAACCCCCGCTTGACGCCATCAGGGCCGTCAGGATGTGGGTCAGGGAGCCCGCGGGGGCTTCACCACGACTACAAGCGCTGCACCTCGGCCACGCGCCCGGCCCTTGAGTGGCCATGATCCGGTCTGCGACTTCGATTTGCCCGTCAGAGTTAGTGGTCGACGGCAATCCGGCTCCGCCGTTGCCCTGCCACGTCGGCTCGCTGATCTGCAGACCACCGTAGAGGCCATTGCCCGTATTAGCCGCCCAATTGCCGCCGGATTCACATTGCGCGATGGCTTGCCAATTGACGCTGTCCGCGTGTGAGCTGCCAGTTGATACGGCGACTGACAAGACCGGGACGGCACCCGCGATGGCGGTCACCGCGAGCAACCAGTGCACGCCGCTACGCGTGCCACCGCTGGATTGCCTCGCCCTGAGCTCCAACTTCATACCAGCTGTACCTTCCTTGCCACCCAACGACCGTCCCGCTTCACCATCGTCAACTTGATGCGACTGTGGTCGATCTGAGATCGCGGGCTATTGCGATTACTTATCGATTCGTCGACGAACATCAGGACCACAACCTTGTTGGGCGTAGCCGACTTCACCGCGGCCTCGACGATAGAGCCGCGCGTGTGAACCTGGTTGTCAACCAACATCTGACGAAGCTGTTGACGAGATTTGCCATACGAATCCTTGAACTCGCCGGTCGAGCCGTCGAGGATGTCGCCGGACTTTGCGTCGACCGCGTCCGAGTCAACGTTGGTCAGTTTGACGATGTAGTTGCGCGCGGCGGCAAGCGCCTCCTCGGCGGCCTCGTTCCTCTGGTGCTCTTGGAACAGCACCCAGCCCCCAAACCCCAACCCGGCCACAGCCAAGACCACAGCAGCGGCAATTGCGCCCAGCCAGCGGGTCTTCAGCCGGGCCGCGCGACCAGCACCGTCATCGTCGGTGACCGTAGCCACCGATTCACCGTTTTGGGCAGGCGGCGTTTCTACTGAATCGCCGTCGTCGGCGGGTCCACGGGCGGCACTCGCGCCCTCTCCGGACGAGATCATGTCATTCACTGGGGCTTCCTATCGCGCTGTAATTACGGCAGATCACCCGACGGCGTGGAGCACAATCGCTTGATCTTGAAACACACGTCACTCTAGATACCTATAGCCACAGTTGTCACTACGAACACTCGACCTAGGCGCCATTTGCGGGTCGGTGACCACCCAAGGTCCGAGCCGACCGGGGCCCGACGACTCCGCTGGCCATCAACGAAGTTCCCGCGGCTACCGACCGAGGACCAAATTTCTCAGGGCATTCCCGGTCCTGTTTGCCCAACCACCCAGGATTGCCCCCTAGTTTTAATCATCGTGAGAAGAAATTTGGCCTGGTCGCGCGGTTGGTCGCCATCCGTGGCAGAATGGGCCCGTGACCGCCGCCAAACCGAGCCTGCGCCCCGGCCTTCGGCCAGGGCTCGTGACACGACGGCATATCGACCTCAAGCGTGTCTGCAGCTGTAGCTGTCTGCCTTGATGTCGTAGACCCAGCCCACCTGTACCTCCAGCTGGCCACCGGATCTGCGCCGCCCGGAGAATCGGTGTTTGCGCGGTCCAAGGCCGACGACGTTCGCGAAGGAGAACCGTCGAATGACCACGGCACGTCCCGCCAAGGCCCCCCGCAATGAGGGCCAGTGGGCGCTGGGCAATCGCGAGCCGCTCAACGCCAATGAAGAGATGAAGAAGGCCGGCAACCCGCTCGACGTCCGGGAACGCATCGAGAACATCTACGCCAAGCGCGGTTTCGACAGCATCGACAAGGGCGATCTGCGCGGCCGCTTCCGCTGGTGGGGGCTTTACACCCAGCGCGAGCAAGGCTACGACGGCTCATGGACGGGCGACGAGAACATCGACAAGCTCGAGGCCAAATATTTCATGATGCGGGTGCGCTGCGACGGCGGCGCGATCTCGGCAGCGGCGCTGCGCACGCTCGGCCAGATCTCGACCGAGTTCGCCAGGGACACCGCCGACATCTCCGATCGGGAGAATCTCCAATATCACTGGATCGAGGTGGAGAACGTCCCCGAGATCTGGCGCCGGCTCGACGAGGTGGGGCTACAGACCACCGAGGCATGCGGTGACTGCCCCCGCGTGGTGCTGGGTTCGCCCCTGGCCGGTGAGTCGCTCGACGAGGTGCTCGACCCTACCTGGGCGATCGAGGAGATCGTCCGCCGCTACATTGGCAAGCCCGACTTCGCCGACCTGCCGCGCAAGTACAAGACCGCCATCTCGGGTCTGCAAGACGTTGCACACGAAATCAACGACGTCGCGTTCATCGGCGTCAACCATCCCGATCACGGGCCCGGCCTGGACCTATGGGTCGGCGGCGGCCTGTCGACCAACCCGATGCTGGCCCAGCGCCTCGGTGCCTGGGTCCCGCTGGATGAGGTGCCCGAGGTGTGGGCGGCGGTGACCTCGATCTTCCGCGACTACGGCTACCGACGGCTGCGGTCCAAGGCACGGTTGAAGTTCTTGCTCAAAGACTGGGGCGTAGCCAAGTTCCGCGAAGTCCTCGAAACCGAATACCTCAAACGTCGGCTGATCGACGGTCCGGCGCCCGAGCCGATCAAGCATCCAATCGACCATGTCGGCGTACAGCGGCTCAAGAACGGGCGCAACGCCGTCGGGGCTTCCCCCATCGCCGGGCGGGTGTCCGGCACCGTCCTGACGGCGGTGGCAGAGCTGGCCGAGCGGGCCGGTTCGGACCGGATCCGGTTCACCCCCTACCAGAAGCTGGTCATCCTCGACGTTTCCGACGACAAGCTCGACGAGACGATCGCCGGCCTGGAAAAGCTGGGTCTGCAAACACGTCCATCGCATTGGCGCCGGAATCTGATGGCGTGCAGCGGTATTGAGTTCTGCAAGCTGTCGTTCGCCGAAACCCGGGTCCGGGCACAATCTTTGGCGCCCGAGTTGGAGCGTCGGCTCGAGGACATCAACTCTCGGCTTGACGTGCCGATCACGGTCAATATCAACGGCTGCCCCAACTCGTGTGCGCGAATTCAAATCGCCGACATCGGGTTCAAGGGACAGATGGTCGATGACGGGCACGGCGGCTCGGTAGAGGGCTTCCAGGTGCACCTGGGTGGCAGCCTCGGCCTGGATAGCGGATTCGGGCGAAAACTGCGCCAACACAAGGTCACCAGCGACGAGCTGGGCGAATACATCGAACGGGTGACTCGCAACTTCATCAAACACCGCAACGACGGTGAACGCTTCGCGCAGTGGGCAATTCGGGCCGAGGAGGACGACCTGCGATGAGCGAATCGACCAGGCAGACCGAACCCGAGTTGCGTGAGCTGGCCGCGCGGGGCGCGGCCGAACTCGACGGCGCCAACGCCACCGAACTGCTGGAATGGACCGAGCGAACTTTCGGCGGAGTCAACGGACCCCGCGGGTGGGCGACGTGCAATTACGTGGTGGCCTCCAACATGCAAGACGCGGTGCTGGTGGATCTAGCCGCCAAGGTGCGCCCCGGCGTCCCGGTAATGTTCCTCGACACCGGCTATCACTTCGTGGAGACGATTGGCACCCGGGATGCAGTCGAATCCGTTTACGACATAAGGGTTCTCAATATCACACCGGAACACACGGTCGCCGAGCAGGACGAACTGCTGGGCAAGGACCTGTTCGCCCGTGATCCCGGCGAATGCTGCCGACTGCGCAAGGTCGTCCCGCTGGGTAAGGCGCTGCGCGGCTACTCCGCGTGGGTGACCGGGCTACGCCGGGTCGAGGCACCGACCCGCGCCAACGCTCCGCTGATCAGTTTCGACGAGGCGTTCAAGCTGGTGAAAATCAATCCGCTGGCAGCCTGGACCGACCAGGACATACAGGACTACATCGCCGAGCACGACGTACTGGTCAATCCGCTTGTCTACGAGGGTTATCCGTCGATCGGGTGCGCCCCATGCACGGCCAAACCCGCCGAGGGCGCCGACCCACGCAGCGGGCGCTGGCAGGGATTGGCCAAGACCGAATGCGGATTGCACGCCTCATGACACTCGTACTGACAGCGCACGGAAGTGCCGATCTCCGGTCGGCGGCCAACGCACGGGCCGTCGCGCGACGAGTTGCGCGCATGCGGCCCGAGGTCGATGTCCGGGTTGCGTTCTGCGAGCACAATTCTCCAGGCCTGGTCGAGGTGCTCAACGGCTGCCCTGGCGCGGTTGTCGTCACTCCCCTGCTGCTGGCCGACGCCTACCATGCCCGCGTCGACATCCCCGGTCAGATCGCCAGCTGTGTTGCCAGTCATCGGGTGTGCCAAGCCGACGTGCTCGGCGAGGACGATCGGCTGGTCGCAGTGCTGCGGCAGCGGGTGACCGAGTTGGGCGTTTCCCTGCTTGACGACACCCTCGGTGTGCTCGTGGTGGCAATCGGCTCGTCGAACGCCGTCGCCAACGCGCACACCGCCGAAGTGGCGCCGCGGCTGTTGACGGGAACACGCTGGACGGCCGCGACGACGGCGTTCGCCACCCGTCCGGAACCGTCATTGGCCGAATCCGTCAAAGGGTTACGGCGTCGCGGCGCCCGCCGGGTGGTTATCGCGCCGTGGTTCCTGGCTCCAGGGCGCGTGCCCGATCGGGTGCAGCGCTTCGCGCGGGGTGCTGGCATCGCGATGGCAGCACCGCTGGGCGCCCACCGGTTGGTGGCCGAGACGGTGCTGGACCGCTTCGATCAGGCGGCGGCGCAGCGGGTAGCGGCCTGAGCGACGATCGGCCAGCAGAACGCGCTCTTAGGCCCGGGTCAGCGTGCTCTCATCCTCGTCGGCGCCGCCATCGCGCACCGGCACAACCTCGTTGGGTATCGGCGGTACCCGGGTGGCCCGCACGTAGACCGTGTCGCCCTCGCGAAGGGCCAGCGCCTCGGCATCGCCACGCGTGATCTGGGCGGTGAAAGGGCTACCCGTGGCCGCGCTGGTCAGCTCCACGCGCACCTCGAAACCCAGCACCACGACGCGGTCAACGGTCGCGCGCACGACACCGATCGACTCCGCGGATCCGTCGCCACCGGCGATGGCCATCGCCGGGTTACGACCTACCCGAATGTCGTGTGGGCGTACCAGCGCACCATTCAATGTGGATACCGTTCCCAGGAAGGACATTACGAACGCGCTCGCCGGGGTGTCATAGACATCGGTCGGGGATCCGACCTGCTCTATACGTCCCTTGTTCAGCACGGCAATTCGATTGGCAACGTCCAGCGCCTCGGCCTGATCGTGGGTGACCAACACCGTTGTGACATGTACCTCTTCATGCAGGCGGCGCAGCCAGGCTCGCAGGTCTTCACGCACTTTGGCGTCCAGCGCGCCAAACGGCTCGTCAAGCAACAGCACTTCTGGGTCGACCGCCAGCGCCCGGGCCAACGCCATCCGCTGACGTTGACCACCGGATAGCTGATTGGGATAGCGGTTCTGAAAGCCGCTCAGCCCCACCACTTCCAGTAGGTTGTCAACCTTCGCCTTGATCTCGGCCTTGGGACGCTTGCGGATCTTCAACCCGAACGCCACGTTGTCACGGACAGTTAAATGCTTGAACGCCGCATAGTGCTGGAACACAAATCCGATGCCGCGGCGCTGGGGCGGAACCCTTGTCACATCACGACCATTGATCGTGACGGTTCCCGAATCGGGCTGGTCAAGGCCGGCGATGGTGCGCAACAGCGTCGACTTGCCCGAACCGCTGGGACCCAGCAACGCTGTCAGCGAACCGGCGGGAACGACGAAATCCACGTGGTCCAAGGCGACGAAATCGCCGTATTGCTTATAGGCGTCGCGCACGACGATCGCGTGCTCGCGCTGGGTGGTCGCACTGTCGGTCGCGGCGGCGCTCATTTCACGGTCTCCTTGTCAGGCATGGTTGGCCGCTCGTGCTCGGCGGGCGTCCAGAATCACCTGGACAATCAGGACTACCACTGCAACAGCCATCAGCAGTGTCGAAAGCGCATAGGCGCCGTACTCAGCCCCTCGGTTGTAGCGGTCCGAAACCAGCAGCGTCAGCGTCTGAGATTCCCCCGGCAGGTTGGACGAAACCATGATCACCGCACCGTATTCGCCGCGGGTACGTGCAATCGTGAGCACGATGCCGTAGGTCAGGCCCCACCGGATGGACGGCAGCGTGATCCGCCAGAATGTCTGCCACCAGCCGGCACCCAGCGTCGCGGCCGCCTGCTCCTGTTCGGTTCCCAACTCGTGCAGCACCGGTTCGACCTCGCGCACCACGAACGGCAGGGTGACGAAGATGCTCGCCAGCACGATGCCGGGCAGACCGAAGATGATCTTCAAGCCGAGGTCTTTCTCAACAAAGCCCAACGCACCACCCGATCCCCACAGCACGATCAGCGCGACGCCCACGATGACGGGCGATACCGCAAACGGCAGATCGATGACCGCCTGCAACACGCCTTTACCACGAAATCGGTTGCGCGCAAGGACGAGCGCCGTCGGAATACCGAAGATCACATTCAGCGGCACCACAATGGCCACCACCAGCAGCGACAAGTTCAGCGCCGACACCGCCGCCGGTGTGCTGACCCACGCGTAGAACTGACCGAACCCCGGCGCAAAGGTGCGCCATAAGATCAGGGCCACCGGAATTACCAGCAGCACAACGATATACGTCAGCGCGGCGAAACGGAGGACATAGCGAATCCTAGGCGGTGATGTCACTGCGTCATCTCCTCGCGCTTGGCCGCATGCGCGCCGACGATTCGCAAAATCACGAGTACGACGAACGAGATCGATAGCAGCACAATGGATATGGCGGAAGCCCCGGTGCGGTCGTCGTTCTCGATCAAAGTCCGGATCCACTGTGAGGAAACCTCGGTTTTTCCGGGCACGGCGCCGCCGATCAAGACCACCGAACCGAATTCACCGATGGCGCGCGAGAATGCCAGTCCTGCGCCGGACAACAACGCCGGCGTC
Organism: Mycobacterium simulans; assembly: GCF_900232995.1. Taxonomy (GTDB): domain Bacteria; phylum Actinomycetota; class Actinomycetes; order Mycobacteriales; family Mycobacteriaceae; genus Mycobacterium; species Mycobacterium simulans. The sequence continues at coordinate 3,288,960 of NZ_OCVX01000003.1, read as the reverse complement.
AGCGACGGCAACACCACGGAGGTGAAGATCCTCGCGCCGTTGGCCCCCAGTGACGCCGCCGCCTCCTCGGTCTCGCGATCAATTTCCATCAGCACCGGTTGGACGGCACGCACCACGAACGGCAACGTAACGAACGCCAGCGCCACCCCCACGCCCCACTCGGTGTGCTGCAGATGAACACCCACCGGGCTGTGCGGCCCATACAGCGCCAGCATTACCAGGCTGGCGACGATCGTGGGCAGCGCGAACGGCAGGTCGATGATCGCATCGACGAGCCGTTTGCCGACGAAGTCGTCGCGCACCAGTACCCAGGCGATCAGCAGACCGAATACGGTGTTGATGACCGTGACTCCGGCGGAAATGGTGAGCGTCACCTGCAACGAATCCAGCGCCGCACGCGACGTAACCGCCAGCCGGAAAGCCTGCCAGCCACCGTCGACGGCCTGCCAAGCGATGGCGGCCAGCGGTAGCAGCACGATCACCGAAAGCCACAGCGTCGCCACCCCGACTCGCAGTGACGTGGTCTCTGACCGGCGGGAAAGGTGCTGCCACAGGCCACCACCGTCAGGCTGGTCGAGCTCGGGCCGGATCGCCTCGGGGGTAAGGCTTGCGCCCGAAGTAGATCCAGTCATCCGGTGGCCTTCGTGTAGATCTTGGTGATGCTGCCGGTGCTCTTATCGAACAGTTGCGGATCTACGGCGCTCCAGCCACCGAGGTCGGCGATCGTCCACAGTTTCACCGGTACCGGAAACTGGGCTCTGAACTCAGCGGCGACCGCCGGATCGACCGGACGGAAACCCGCCTGCGCCCACAATCGCTGCGCCTGCGCCGTGTACTGGAAGTTCTTGAACGCGACCGCGGTTTCAAGGTGAGCGCTGGTGTTGACCACCGCCAGCGGATTTTCGATCTTGAAAGTCTGCGGCGGGGTGACGTGTTCGACCGCCTTGCCCGCCCGCTCGGTGGCGATGGCCTCGTTTTCATAGCTGATCAGCACGTCACCGCTGCCCTGGACGAACACATCGGTGGCTTCTCGTGCCGAAGCTGGACGCATTTTGACGTGTTCAGTCACCAACCGGTCGACAAAGTCGATTCCCGCTTGGCCGTTGTGGCCGCCTTCACTCTTGACCGCGTACGGGGCGAGCAAGTTCCACTTGGCTGAGCCCGAACTCAGCGGACTGGGCGTGATGACCTCCACGCCGGGCCGCACCAAGTCATCCCAGTCTTTGATGTGCTTCGGATTACCCTTACGCACCACAAACGTCACCACCGACCCGAACGGGATACCTTTGGTGGCGTCGGTATCCCAATCCTTAGAAACCTTGCCGGCCTTGACCAACCGGGTGATGTCGGGTTCCACCGACAAATTCACCAGATCAGCCGGCTTACCTTCGGCAACGCCGCGGGACTGATCGCCGGACGCCCCATATGAGGTAATTACCTGCACACCTTCGCCAAGCTGGGATGCGTTGAACGCGGGAATCACGTTGCTCCAGCCGGGCTCTGGGGCGGAGTAGGCGACCAGTGTGATACTCGTGCGCGCATTGCCCGACCCCCCACTCCCGACCACGTCGCTGGGACCGCCCTGGCACGCCGCGGCACCGCCGACGCTCACGGCCAACGCGACACCAAGTGCGGCAAGGTGACGAAGGCGCCGTGCGCTCCATATGTCGCGAGACCTTGGCGACATTTACGACCTTCCAGTACGGGACTTGTGGGCGGGACTTGGTTCTTGGTCCCGTAACGACGGAAGGCGACTGATCAGAACTCAGGGAATCTCACGAACTCCACACCAGACCGCGTACGGGTTGGGAGTCAGCGACAACAGTGCACGTCAGCCACGGCGCAGAGCACCGCGGCCACATTCGGGCAGCCGAGCGCAAACACACTGCGCTCCAAGACACCCGATGCTGCCTGCATGGCGCGAAGCTTAACAGAATTCGCTGAACCGTCATCTCGGGCAGGCCTCAGTGGGTAAGCAACCACGTGGCGATCACCAACACCACGAGAGTGACAAGAACCAGCGTGACGTGCGAGCGAGGCATGCGCATTACCCGGACGCTTCGTCGGGGTGGTCGGCGCGGCGGCCCATCAACTGGATTCCCTGTCCGAGCAGGGCGTCCAGCAATGTCGCCGTAAGGTAGGCCAAAGCCAGCACGACCGGCATCACCGCCAGTGTCTGAAGCACGAAGGGGAGGCCGGAAAGCCACAGCTCGACGCTGTCCCACCAATTCAGGAACCCGTTCATCGAGCCCACCTTATTAGGCCACCACCGGCAAACCAATATGCCAGGATCGGCGAATGCTCGGCGATAGCGGCGAAACTAGCTGTCTCATCGTCGGCGGCGGACCCGCGGGCATGATGCTTGGACTGCTATTGGCGCGCCGCGGAATTGACGTCACGCTGATGGAAAAGCACGCTGACTTCCTGCGTGACTTCCGGGGGGGTACGGTGCACGCGAGCACCCTGCGCCTACTTGACGAACTCGGCTTGGGATCGCGGTTCGCCCAGGTACCACGTCGGCTGATCGACACCATATGGATGCAGCTGCAGGGCCAGCCGGTCGACCTCGACCTGAGTCGCTCCCCGGCGCGCATCAACCCATCGCCCTGGTGCCGCAATGGGATTTCCTGGAACTGCTGGCCTCCAAAGAGATGGGCGCCGAGGCCGAGCCCAACTTCCGGCTGCTGCGCAGCACCGAGGTGACCGGGGTGATCCGGGGCGCGGGACGCGACCGCGGCCGCATCATCGGGGTGACCTACCGTGACCAGGCCGGCGAATCCAAACAGATGCGCGCCACGCTGACGGTGGCCTGTGACGGCCGCACATCGACCGTTCGCTCGGCACTAGGCCTGCAACCCCGAGCGTTCGGTGCGCTGATGGACGTGTGGTGGTTCCGGCTCCCTCGCCAAAACGACGATCCGACAGGACTTGCCGGCATTTTCAATGCCGGACACGGGGCCATCATGATCGACGGCGGGGACTACTACCAGATCGCCTACATCATCCCGAAAGGTACCGATACCGAGATGCGGGCGCAGGGCATCGAAGGGTTGCACCGGGTGCTGGTGAATATGGCACCTGGATCGCCGACCGTATCGGCACATTGAAGTCGTTTGACGACGTGAAACTGCTTGACGTGCAACTTAATCGGCTGCGGCGATGGTACTCCGACGGGGTATTGTTCATCGGCGACGCGGCGCACGCGATGTCGCCGGTCGGCGGAGTCGGCATCAACCTTGCAGTCGCGGACGCCGTCGCCGCCGCACGCCTGCTCGCCGGCCCGCTGCGCTTCGGTCGGGTGTCGGGGCATGTCTCCAGGCGGCGGCTGGCGCGGGTACAGACACGCCGCTGGGTACCGACGGCGATTCTGCAGGCGGCTCAACGGATGATCCATACCAAGGTGGTCTCGGTCGCGGTGGCCAGCGCCGACCCTGAACCGGGTCACGTCATAGGGCTGGTGAGCCGGTCAGTTGTGTTGCGGCGGGTGATCGGCTACATGGTGGCGATCGGTCCGCTTCCCGAACACGCGCCCAAGTTTGGCAGGCGCGCGAGCTAGGGGCGATCGCAAGCGCGCGCAGCGGGTCGCCACCATCGCGGCTGAGCCACGCCTGAGCAGAAGGTGGACGCCGGGCAGGTCGACAGATGATGATGTCGGGATGGTCCTGGACGCCCAAGAAGACCCGCCAACAGACCCGCCAACAGACCTTGCCCCGACGTCACTCGAATTGAACGGGCCCGCGATCTTCACATCCAGCTCGCCGCTGCGTAATCCGTTCCCCCCGATTGCCGATTACGCGTTCCTGTCCGATTGGGAGACGACGTGCCTGATCTCACCGGCCGGTTCGGTGGAGTGGCTGTGTGTGCCCCGACCGGACTCCCCGAGTGTGTTCGGCGCGATCTTGGACCGCAGCGCCGGCCATTTCCGGCTGGGCCCCTACGGCGTCTCGGTGCCCTCGGCTCGCCGCTACCTTCCCGGCAGCCTGATCATGGAAACCACCTGGCAGACCCCCACCGGCTGGCTCATCGTGCGTGACGCGCTGGTAATGGGACCGTGGCACGACATCGAGCGGCGATCTCGAACGCATCGTCGTACACCGATGGACTGGGACGCAGAGCACATCCTGCTGCGCACCGTACGTTGCGTCAGCGGCACCGTGGAGTTGATGATGAGCTGCGAGCCGGCGTTCGACTACCACCGCCTTGGCGCCACCTGGGAGTACTCGGCCAGCGCGTACGGCGAGGCCATCGCCCGCGCCAGCAAGCAACCGGACGACCACCCGACGCTGCGGCTGACCACCAACCTCAACATCGGACTGGAGGGCCGTGAGGCGCGGGCACGCACCCGGATGAAAGAGGGCGACGACGTGTTCGTCGCCCTGAGCTGGACCAAGCACCCGGCGCCGCAGACTTACGAAGAGGCCGCCGACAAGATGTGGCAAACCACCGAGTGTTGGCGCCAGTGGATCAATATCGGAAACTTCCCCGACCACCCGTGGCGGGCCTACCTGCAGCGCAGCGCGCTCACCTTGAAGGGGTTGACATACTCGCCTACCGGCGCGCTGCTGGCCGCCAGCACCACCTCGCTTCCGGAAACACCACGGGGCGAACGCAACTGGGACTACCGCTACGCCTGGATTCGTGACTCCACGTTCGCACTGTGGGGCCTGTACACCTTGGGGTTGGACCGCGAGGCCGACGACTTCTTCGCGTTTATCGCCGACGTGTCCGGCGCCAACAACAACGAACGCCACCCGCTTCAAGTGATGTACGGAGTAGGTGGTGAGCGCAGCTTGGTCGAAGACGAACTGCACCACCTGTCCGGCTACGACCACGCCCGCCCGGTACGGATCGGCAACGGCGCCTACGACCAGGTGCAGCACGACATTTGGGGTTCGATCCTCGACTCGTTCTACCTGCACGCCAAATCCCGCGAGCAGGTCCCCGAGACCCTGTGGCCAGTGCTCAAGAAACAGGTCGAAGAGGCGATCAAACACTGGCGTGAACCCGACCGGGGAATCTGGGAAGTGCGCGGGGAGCCACAGCATTTCACCTCGTCGAAGGTGATGTGCTGGGTGGCCCTGGACCGCGGCGCCAAGCTGGCCGAGCGGCAGGGCGAGAAGAGCTACGCCCAGCAGTGGCGGACCATCGCCGAGGAGATCAAGGCCGACATCCTGGAGCACGGGGTCGACTCACGCGGGGTGTTCACCCAGCGCTATGGCAGTGATGCGCTGGACGCCTCGCTGCTGCTGGTGGTGTTGACTCGGTTCCTGCCATCGGATGACCCACGGGTGCGCAACACCGTGCTGGCCATCGCCGAGGAGCTCACCTCGGAAGGCCTGGTGCTGCGGTACCGGGTCGAAGAGACCGACGACGGGCTGTCCGGCGAGGAGGGCACGTTCACGATCTGCTCGTTCTGGCTGGTGTCAGCGTTGGTCGAGATCGGCGAGGTGGGTCGCGCCAAGCGGTTGTGTGAGCGGCTGTTGTCGTTCGCCAGCCCGCTGCACCTGTACGCCGAGGAGATCGAGCCACGAACCGGCCGGCACCTGGGCAACTTCCCGCAAGCGTTCACCCACCTGGCACTGATCAACGCGGTGGTGCACGTGATCCGGGCCGAGGAAGAGGCCGACGGCTCCGGAACGTTCCAGCCCGCCAACGCGCCCGTCTAGGTTCGCTGGCATCAGCTCAGCGCGCTGATCCTGTCCATCATGACGTGTGCGATATCGATGGCGCTGGTGTTGGGATCCCCCGATCCTTGATCAGACGGACTTTGGGTGCTGAAGAACGTGACCTCAACCTCAACAAGGCAATTCACCCGGACCCCGATGGCCCGTGCTTCCGGCCGCTTTCCGCTTGGCGCGGCGGACAATTGAACGAAAACCGTTGACGCAAGGACAGAGTTGGCCACCCGAACGTCGGTAACCTGGTTAGCGAAATTGAGACCGCTCCCCTCGATGGTCACGGTCTTGCCATTGCAGCCCTCCCACTGCTCGGAGAACTTGGCAAACAGGGCGTCGGCGTCGACGGCCGTCGGCAGCGCAACCACCGCTTCTGCGACACTGATTACCTTCGCGGGACCCCCTGCGTTCCACCATGACTCGCGCGCGACATTCTTCACGTCGGCGGAAGCGTAGGCACTTCGCACCGTCATCGTGGAAACCCCGGCGCACTCCACGGGCGATATCACTCCGAAGCCCACCTGCAACTTTTCGGGTCCACCAAATCGTGGCGGTAGGTGAGTATCAGCCTTAAAAGGCTGGTTGAGAATTTTTGACAGCGCAGCGTCGTCGAGGAGTGCCTGCTTGATGGTTTCCCCGGCGACCGGACGCGGCGTAAGCCCCGGTGCCGGTTGCGGGTTGCCGGCGATGGCGTGGGTGCAACCGGTGGCCAGAATGACCACCAACAGCGCGGCATAGCAGCGGGTTTTGCGGGCCATCCCTACTTCTTGCCCTTGTCCGCTGCGGCTTCGGTGGACAGTGCGGCGACGAACGCTTCCTGGGGCACCTCGACCCGCCCGATGGTCTTCATCCGCTTCTTGCCTTCCTTCTGCTTCTCGAGAAGTTTGCGCTTGCGCGTGATGTCGCCGCCGTAGCACTTCGATAGCACGTCCTTGCGGATCGCCCGGATATTCTCGCGCGCAATGATTTTCGATCCGATGGCGGCCTGCACCGGCACTTCGAACTGCTGGCGCGGAATCAGCTCCTTGAGCTTGGTCGTCATCTTGTTGCCGTATGCGAACGCCGAATCCTTGTGGACAATCGCGCTGAACGCGTCGACCGCCTCGCCCTGCAGCAAGATGTCGACCTTGACCAGCTGGGCCTCCTGCTCGCCCGCCTCCTCGTAGTCCAGGCTCGCGTAACCGCGGGTGCGCGATTTCAGCGAGTCGAAGAAGTCAAAGATGATCTCCCCCAACGGCATTGTGTAGCGCAGTTCCACCCGCTCGGGCGACAGATAGTCCATGCCGCCCAACTCGCCACGGCGCGACTGGCACAGCTCCATGATCGTGCCGATGAACTCACTGGGCGCGATGATGGTCGTCTTGACGACGGGCTCGTACACCGTGCGGATCTTGCCCTCGGGCCAGTCCGACGGGTTGGTCACCTGCATTTCGATGCCGTCTTCTTTTACGACTCGGTATACGACGTTCGGCGACGTCGAGATCAGGTCCAGGTCGAACTCGCGTTCCAGGCGCTCCCTGGTGATCTCCATGTGCAGCAGGCCCAGGAAGCCGCACCGGAACCCAAAGCCCAGTGCCACCGAGGTTTCCGGCTCGTAGGTGAGTGCGGCGTCGTTGAGCTGCAGCTTGTCCAGGGCGTCGCGCAGATTCGGATACTCCGAGCCGTCGACGGGATACAGCCCGGAGTAGACCATCGGTTTCGGCTCGCGGTAGCCGGTCAGCGCTTCGGCGGCGCCGCGGCGAGCGGTGGTCACGGTGTCGCCGACCTTGGACTGGCGGACATCCTTGACGCCGGTGATCAGGTAGCCCACCTCACCGACGCCCAGACCCTCGCTAGCCTTCGGCTCGGGCGAGACGATGCCGACCTCGAGCAGCTCGTGAGTGGCGCCGGTGGACATCATCGCGATCCGCTCACGCGGGCTGATTTTGCCGTCGACCACGCGCACGTAGGTCACCACGCCGCGGTAGATGTCGTAGACGGAGTCGAAGATCATGGCCCGGGTGGGCGCGTCGGCATCGCCTTGCGGGGGCGGAACTTCATGCACGACGTGGTCGAGCAGGTCGGCCACGCCTTCGCCGGTCTTGCCGGACACGCGCAGCACGTCACTGGGCTCACAGCCGATGATGTGGGCGATCTCGCCCGCATAGCGATCCGGGTCGGCGGCGGGCAGGTCGATCTTGTTGAGCACCGGGATGATGTGCAGATCGCGGTCCAGCGCCAGGTAGAGGTTCGCCAGCGTCTGCGCCTCGATGCCTTGTGCGGCATCGACGAGTAGCACCGCGCCTTCGCAGGCCTCCAGCGCGCGCGACACCTCGTAGGTGAAGTCGACGTGGCCGGGTGTGTCGATCAGGTGCAGCACGTACTCGGTGTCATCCACTCGCCACGGCAGCCGCACGTTCTGGGCCTTGATGGTGATGCCGCGTTCCCGCTCGATATCCATCCGGTCCAGGTACTGAGCCCGCATCGAGCGCTCGTCGACCACCCCGGTCAGCTGCAGCATTCGGTCGGCCAGCGTCGACTTGCCGTGGTCGATGTGAGCGATGATGCAGAAGTTCCGAATCTGCGCCGGCGGGGTGAAGGTCTTGTCGGCAAAACTGCTGATGGGAATCTCCTGGAGCGGGCGTTTACGGATGTCCAGCGTATCGGTGTCGGGCACTGGCGACCCAATCGCGCTGGGCCGATCGCGTCTATGCTGCGAACATGGCGTCTGCCAGGAAGTCACAGTGGAAGACGTTCCAGCGTTTCGCGGAGAACCTCGTGTTCAACGAGGGTCCCAAACTTGTCCGTCAGATACAGAACACCCAGAACACACTGCGGACCATCCAGCAAGCCGTCAAGGTCACCGCCAACATCATGGTCTCGGCTGTCCCGTCACCGCCCGCAGAGATTACCGCGGGTCGCCCAGTGACCAGCACCAGCTTCCCGACCGCCCAGCGGGCGCGAAAACTGGTCTATGCCCCGGATCTGGATGGGCGGGCCGATCCCGGGGAGATCGTGTGGACGTGGGTCGTCTACGAAGACGATCCCACCCGGGGCAAGGATCGACCGGTCCTAGTGGTGGGTCGGGACCGTAGCGTCCTGCTGGGGCTGATTCTGTCCAGTCGAGAACACCACGCTAATGACCGAGACTGGGTTGGGATCGGTTCTGGCGATTGGGATTACGAGGGCAAACAGAGCTGGGTGCGACTGGACCGCGTGCTCGACGTGCCGGAGGAAAGCATCCGCCGCGAGGGTGCGATTCTGGATCGCGAGACCTTCGAAGTGGTGGCCGCCCGGCTGCGCGCCGAATACTCGTGGCGGTAGGGCTTGGCGTTGCGCCGCGAGCGTAACCGGACTGCGATTTTCGGCGTCGGATTTCGCAGTGTGGTTACGCTCGCGGGGAAGAATCAGCCTTGAGTGATGTAGGACTGCAGCTGCTGCTGCTCGGCCTCGAGTTCACCCATCCGCGTCTTCACCACATCGCCGATGCTGACGATGCCAATCAACTTCTTGCCGTCGAGCACCGGCACGTGCCGCACCCGGTTCTGCGTCATCAGGACGCTGATTCGGTCGACCGTGTCGGATTTCGTGCATGTGGCGACGGCACTGGTCATGATCTTCGAGACGGGGCGCGACAGGACGCTGGCGCCATGCGTATGAAGCTGGCGCACCACATCGCGTTCCGACACGATGCCGACCACCCCTTCGTCGCCCACCACGACCATGGCGCCGATGTTCTGCTCGGCCAGGCCGGCGAGCAGCTCCCGGACCGTCGCGTCGGGATTGATCGTCACCACCGCCGCGCCCTTATGCCGCAAGACGTCCGAGATCCGCATCAAGCCCTCCCGTCGGTTGTGAGCCGCTTCACACCAGGCTACGGCTAGTTCGCGTGCCGGGAAAGCCAACACCCGAACGCGTCGCCAATCCGCAATCCGGTAAGGATTAGGACCATGATCGAGATCACGTTGCTCGGAACCGGGAGCCCTATCCCCGACCCCAACAGGGCGGGGCCGGCGACGCTGATACGGGCGGGCGGACAGGTGTTCCTCGTGGATTGCGGGCGCGGCGTGTTGCAACGCGCGGCAGCAGTCGGAGTGGGCGCGGCAGGATTGTCGGCGCTATTGCTCACCCACCTGCACAGCGACCACATCGCCGAGCTCGGCGACCTGCTCATCACGAGTTGGGTCACCAACTTCGCGCCGGATCCGGCGCCACTGCAGGTGATCGGCCCACCTGGGACAGCGCAGACGGTGGAGGCGACGCTGAAGGCATTCGGCCACGACATCGGCTACCGGATCGCCCATCACGCCGATCTGAATGCGCCGCCACCGATCGAGGTCCACGAATACACCGACGGCCCGGTGTGGGACCGCGACGGAGTGACGATCCGGGTGGCCCCCACCGATCACCGGCCGGTCGCGCCGACGATTGGATTCCGGGTCGAATCCGGCCCCCAAGACAGCAAAGCGTCGGTGGTCCTGGCCGGTGACACCGTGCCCTGCGCCAGTCTGGACGCGCTGGCCGCCGGTGCAGATGCCTTGGTACACACCGTGATCCGTAAGGACCTCATCGCCAACGTCCCACAACAGCGCTTCCAGGACATCTGCGATTACCACTCGTCGGTGCAGGAGGCGGCGGCAACCGCGGCCCGCGCCGGGGTGGCCACGCTGGTCCTGACGCACTACGTGCCGGCCCTCGTGCCGGGGCAGGAGGAGCAGTGGCGGGCGCTGGCCAACACCGAGTTCAACGGTCAGATCGAACTCGGCGACGACCTACACCGTATTGAGGTGCGCGCGCGGCAATAGCGCGCCGGCCACTACCAGCCAGACCAGCGCCGACACCCGGGCGATCGGCAGGATCACGCCCAGTTCCGGCCAGGCCAACACGACCGCCGTCAGTTCGGCCAGCACCGCGATCGCCAGCCCGGTACAAGCCGCTGGTCTCGACAGCAGCCCCAGCGTCAGGCTCGGCAACGCGATACCGGCGATCAACATGCCAAGGGTGACGAGATGTCCCGGGCCACCGACCAGAAACACCAGAAAGTAGATCGCGCGCACCAGCGCAGCGTCCGCAGTGACGTCGGGCCGCGACAACGTCCACCCCAGCAACCCGGTCAGACCCAACGCGCCCGCAGCCAGCGTGCCACCGACCATCGCAATCGCGGCGGCCGTCGGCGTCACACCGAGCTGCCGCAACCGGGCGGCGACGGCCGCCGCGTAGATCGCCAGCGGCACCGATGAGGCGAACACGCAGCCGGCGATTACCTGAACCGCCACCGGCTCGGCGCGCACGTAAGCCTGCACAGCCGTCGCCGGCCCATAGGGCAGCGGCATCACACCGCCCAGTGCGACGCCGGCGGCAATACCACCGAACAACAGCCCAAGGCAGACCAGCAACGGCAGCACCAGCGGGCGCTTATCTGAATCGCTCATATCCCTGAATGTTGCCCAGCTGCGAGGAAATTGTTTGTCGGAAACGCGAACACGGCCTCCGATGATCCATACGATTTGTTTGACAGCCGTCAACTTTGGAGGTGCTTAGTTGTCGTACGTATTTGCCGGGCCGGAGGCAATCCTTGCGCGCGCCGCAGACTTGGCCGGAATCGGGTCGGCAATCACGCAGGCCAACGCGTTCGCCGCGACCCAGACCGTCGGTCTGCAGGCGGCCGCCGCTGATGAGGTGTCCATGGCCGTCGCGGCGCTCTTTGGATCGCATGCCCAGAGCTACCAGACCATCAGTGCCCAGATGGCGGCATTCCACGAGCAGATGGTGCAGACCCTCACCAATACTGCAGGCGCATATGCCAGCGCGGAGGCCAACATCCAGCAGAGCCTGCTCGGGGCGATCAATGCGCCGGCACAAGCGCTGCTGGGCCGGCCGTTTATCGGCGACGGCGCCGACGGCGGAACCTTCGGCGGAGTCGGGCAAGCCGGCGAAGACGGCGGCATCCTGTGGGGCAACGGCGGCAGGGGCGGGGACAGCACCAAAGCCGGAGTGGCCGGCGGTAACGGCGGGGCCGCCGGGCTGTTCGGCAACGGCGGGGCCGGCGGCAGGGGCGGCAACAGTCTCACAGGGGACGGCGGCAATGGCGGCGCCGGCGGCCAGGGCGGCTGGTGGCTCGGCAATGGTGGTGCCGGCGGTGTCGGCGGAAACGGCGGCAATGCCGGCAACGACGTCTTTCCTAAGGGCGGAGCGGGCGGACTCGGCGGCAATGCCGGGCTGATCGGTGCCGGCGGAGCCGGTGGGAATGGCGGGCTCGGCACCGCGGGCGCAACCGGCGGGGCCGGCGGGGACGGCGGCAGTGTCGGGCTGCTCGGCTCCGCTGGAGCAGGTGGTCACGGCGGAGCCAGCGACGCACCCGGAGGAGTCGGCGGGCGTGGCGGCAATGGCGGCGACGGCGGGTTCCTGAACGGCAACGGCGGCGCCGGAGGTGACGGCGGCAGCGGGTACTTCTCGGCCGGGAACGGCGGCACTGGCGGGAAATCGGGATTTGTGTCCGGGTTGGGTGGCGCCGGTGGCAACGGCGCTAGTTCCGTTGCCACCGGCGATCATCCCGGCAGAGGCGGTGCTGGCGGCTACGGTGGCCCGGGAGGGTTATTCGGCGTCGGCGGCAACGGCGGCAACGGCGGCAACGGCATCAACCTGCAGGTCGCGGGCGGCCCCGGCGGCAGCGGGGGCTCCGCCGGGCTCGTCGGCTTTGGGGGCGGAGGCGGGCAGGGGGGGGCCCGTCTCTTATTCACATCTCCGGGGCCACCAGGCAGGCAGAAAACTCGGAGG
>NZ_OCVX01000003.1:3188349-3276429 GCF_900232995.1 Mycobacterium simulans | reverse complement strand
GTGCTGGCCCCGGCGACCGAACAGCCATCCGGAGGTGCCGCCGGGAGCGCCGGCGCCGCCGTCGACACCGTTGCCGCCACCGCGGGCAAGGGAGGGTCCGGCGGTATCGGCGGGAACGCGCAGTTCATCGGCGACGGCGGCGATGGCGGCAACGGTGTCGACGGCGGCGCCGGCGCTCCCGGCGGCACCTCCGGATGGCTGTTCGGTCGCCGGGGCCAGCACGGCAGCCCGTAGGAACGGCGCCTCGACCGATCCGCCCCGCCGGTTTCAAACTCTCCATCCGCCAGGGGGCCGGCGCCGACAATCAGCACGCTCGAGATGTTCCCGCTCCCTCGTGGTAGGTGTAGCCGCGCAGGCTCGCGGCGACGGACTCGAGCAGCTCCTGGCGCTGCGCGAGCGTGATCCGTTGGTTGCGCACCGCCTCCTCGGCGGTGCGGGGCAGCTGCTCGAGCACGCGCTGTGGGTCATGTTCGACGTAGGACAACACGTCCGAGATGGAGTCGCCCGACATCTCGCGCACGAATTCGAAGGTGCCGTCGCCGTGCACGCGCACGCTCGCCACATTGGTGTCGCCCATGAGGTTGTGCAGATCACCGAGCGTCTCCTGGTAGGCGCCCACCAGGAAAACGCCAAAGTAGTACTCCTGCTTTTCGTTCCAGGCATGCACGGGAAGCGTGCGCTTCAGGCCGCTCGACTCGATGAACTTGTCGATCTTGCCGTCGGAGTCGCAGGTGATGTCGGCGAGGATTGCGCGCCGCGTCGGCTCCTCGTTGTGGCGATGCACCGGAATGATCGGGAACACCTGATCGATCGCCCAGACGTCGGGCAGCGACTGGAACACGGAGAAGTTGCCGTAATAGATGTCGGCGAGCGTCTCCTCGAGCCCCTCGAAGCCGGCCGGCACATGGTCCAGCTTCTGCAGCACGCGGACGATCACCCGCACCACGTGCAGGAAGATGTTCTCGGCGAGCGAGAGCAAGCGCAGCCGGATCTGCCCGCGCCGGAACAGCAGGCGGATCTCCTCGCGGTAGTAGCTTGCGGCGTTGAAGGCTTCCTTCGCCGTCTTCGCGGTGATGCCGTTCAGCACCTCGCGCAGGTTCTTCACCAGCTCGTGCCCGTCCTCGGGCACGGTCGGCGGCGCGTCGGCGGGCTCGAACGTGGTGACGTCGAGGATGTTGAACAGCAGGATCGACGAATAGGCCACGGTCGCACGCCCCGACTCAGTGATGATGGTCGGATGCTGCACGCCGGCGGGGCCGAGCGTGCTGATGATGGTCTGGATCACCTCGGTGCAGTACTCGTCGAGCGAGTAGTTCGTCGAGTTGTTCGAGTTGGTCCGCGAGCCGTCGTAGTCGACGCCCAAGCCACCGCCGAGGTCCAGGTAGCCGAGCGGCGCGCCCTCCTGGCGCAGCGCCACGTAGTAGCGGCAGGCCTCCTCGATGCCGCCGCGGATGTCGACGATGTTCGGGATCTGCGAGCCGAGGTGATAGTGCAGCAGCTGCAGGCAGTCCAGCATCTCGCAGTTGCGTAGCTCGTCGATCAGCTCGACGATCTGCGCCGTGGTGAGCCCGAAGATGCTGCGGTCACCGCTCGACTCGTTCCAGTGGCCTTGCACCCTGGCGGCCAGCTTGACGCGCACACCGAGCATCGGCCGCACGCCGAGGCGCTTGGAGGACTCAAGGATCATCGGTAGCTCGGTCGGCGTCTCGACCACGATCAGGCATTTGAAGCCCAGGCGCATCGACTGCAGCGCCAGGTCTATGAACTCCTCGTCCTTGTAGCCGTTGCAGACGATGTAGCCGTTCCCGGGCTCCAGGTGCGCGAGCGCGATCAGCAGCTCGGCCTTCGAGCCCGCCTCCAAGCCGTGGCCGTACCTGGCACCTACCCGCACCATCTCCTCGATCACCGAGCGCTGCTGGTTGACCTTGATCGGGAAGACGCCGCGGTACTGGGACTGGTAGCCGTTCTCCTGGATCGCCTTGGCGAAGCCGTCATACAGCAGCGCGACCTGAGCTTCCAGGACGTTGTCCAGGCGCAGCAGCACCGGCATCTGCAGGTCGCGCTGCCGCATCCCCGCGATGATTTCCATCAGGCTAACGGTGACGACCTTGCCGTCGGCCGGCGCGCGCAAGATCACCTCGCCCGTCTCGTTGATGTCGAAGTAGCCCGCGCCCCAGTTGTGGACGCCGTAGAGTTCGGCCGACTCCGCCGAGTTCCATTCGGCAGGGTCGGACACCACCGTCAGCTTGCGGACGCCCACCGAAGCCTCGTCACCGGCGGGCACCGCCAACCCCGTCGCCGGCGTTGCCGCGGCCGCAAACGCCTCAGGAGTCACCAACCCATGCGACGACACAACAACCTCCGAGCAAAAGAACACACAATCGCCCAGAGCATATTCACAAAGTTGACACCTGTCTACATTGTCCAAGACGATGAACTCGTCGGATGCGTGGGCACGGCGGCGCATTGCTCGGCAATGGCGGCGGCGGCGGAAACGGTGTCGACGGCGGCGCCGGCGGTCCCGGCGGCACCTCCGGATGGCTGTTTTGGCCGGCGGGCAATAACGGCAGCCCGTAGGATTAGCACCACGCCTAGCCCCGGGGTTGGCTGGGTATCTTGAGGTCGCGGAGGTGACAGATGTCATTCGTGATAATCGGACCAGACGCGATCCTGGCCAAAGCGGCCGATCTGGCCGGAATTGGGTCGACGATCGCAGATGCCAACGCAATCGCAGCCGCCCAAACGACCGCCATACCGGCAGCCGCCGCCGATCAGGTTTCCGCGGCCGTCGCCGCACTGCTTGGCTCGCACGCTCAGAGCTACCAGGCGATCGGTACCCAAATGGCCGCAGTACACGACCAGATTGTGCAGACCCTAACCAACAACGCTGGCGCATATGCCAGCGCCGAGGCCGCCAATGTCCAGCAGAGCCTGCTCGCGGCGATCAATGCGCCAGCCCAAGCACTGCTGGGCCGGCCGAACATCGGCGACGGCGCCGACGGCTGAACCGTCGGCGGTGTGGGGCAACCCGGCGCGCGGGCGGCATCCTGTGCGGCAACGGCGGCCCCGGTGGACTCGGCGGAGCCCGGAGGGTCGCTCTTCGGCCAACCGGGCCTTCCCGGCTGGCGATCGCTACGCCAGCCGAGTGATCTCCACGTCCACATCCAGATCGGTCACCCCAAGCCCGGAGTAAATGCCTTTCAGTGGAGACACGTCGGTGTAGTCACGGCCAACACCCACGCTGATGTATTGCTCGCTGATCTCGGTTTCATTGGTGGGGTCGTAGTTCCACCAGCCTCCGGTCCAGGCCTGAATCCACGCGTGGCTGCGCCCCTCTACCGTTTTGCCGATCGCGGCGTCGCTCTTGGGGTGCAGATACCCTGACACGTAACGTCCGGGAATTCCCATGCTGCGCAACACAATCAGTGACAGATGTGCGAAATCCTGACAGACGCCCTTGCCTTGGTCCAGCGCATCCAGGCCGGACGAGTGCACGCCGGTGGTACCCGGAAGGTAATCCATTTCGCTGCGCGCCCACCGGGCTGCGGCCACGACGGCGTCGGCGGGTTCGTGGTATTTCATGATCCGCTTGCCCACGGCCGCAACACGTTTGCTTGCCGGGGTGTGCGGGGTTGGGCGCAGCACTTCGTCGAACCGGTCGATCACCGCCGCCGATTCCAGGTCAGCCCAGGTGGCCTTCGCTGCAGGCGGCTCGGGTCGCTCGGTCTCGACGACCGACGAGGACGTCACCGTCAGTTCGGTGTGCGGCGCATGCAGGTCAAAAGCCGTCACCGCGGTACCCCAATAGTCGATGTAGCGGTAGGAGCGGGTGGCCGGGATGGTTTCGACACGATTGAGGATCACGTTTTGCCGAGTGTTGGAACGCGGGGTCAGCCGGGCCTCGTTGTAAGAAGCAGTGACCGGCGACTGGTAGGCATATCCGGTAGTGTGCCCCACCCGCATCCGCCACATCAGAGGTCTCCTTGCCCGGTGACCAATTGGCCGCGTTGGCCGGCATCCGACCACGCCACCCATGGCGCTGCGTGAAAGTACTGCAGCGCCAATGCATCTCCGACATCGCGGCAAGTTCTCTGCAAGCCCGCCAATCGGTTTTCCAGCGATTCGAGCAGGACGCCGGGTTGCACGAATTCCAGTCCGCTGCGCGCCTGCCCCAGCAAGCGCTGGGCCTCGGTAGTGGCCCCGATGCGGCTCTGCGGATTGTGCATCAATTCGTCGAGGTTGTGTTCGGCCAACTTCAGCGAGTAGTAGACCGAGCGCGGGAAAAGCCGATCCAGCATCATGAACTCCACCACCCGGCCCGCGTCGAGCGCACCACGGTAGGTGCGAAGGTAGGTGTCGTGCGCGCCCGCCGAGCGCAGCAGCGTCACCCACGCCGGCGACGACGCGCTGTCCCCCACCCGTGACAA
The DNA here is from genome assembly GCF_900232995.1 of Mycobacterium simulans. Classification (GTDB taxonomy): domain Bacteria; phylum Actinomycetota; class Actinomycetes; order Mycobacteriales; family Mycobacteriaceae; genus Mycobacterium; species Mycobacterium simulans. Next base: position 3,272,002 of record NZ_OCVX01000003.1, on the reverse strand, counting down.
CAACAGCCGTACCGTCATGTCGACCCGCTCGATCGCACGGCCCAGCACCATGAACCGGTATCCGTCATCACGGGAGAGCGTCGAGTCGGCCAGGCCGGCGAACATCGCCGCGCGGCCCTCGACGAACGACAGAAATTCATGCGGCCCAAGGCGTTTGGCGGCCCGCTCGCGCTCGGGGAGAGCGTGATAGGTGGTGTTGATGCACTCCCAGGTCTCACTGGACGTGACTTCCCTTGCTGACCTTGCGTTTTCGCGCGCCGCCGAGATCGCGTCGACGATGGAACAGCCGCCTTCGGTATTGGGGTTGAACGCCACCAGGTCGGTCAAAGACCAGACGTCGAGCCGGTGATCCGGGGGCTCGATGCCCAGCACTCGCAGCAGCAACCGCGAGGCCTGATCGGGATCGACGCTGGAATCCTCGAGCAACTGGTGCACAGCGACGTCGAGGATGCGCGCGGTGTCGTCGGCGCGCTCGACGTAACGTCCGATCCAATACAGTGCTTCGGCATTGCGGGCCAGCATTAGTGGAACACCTTCTGCTGTTGTTGTTGCTGAGGTTGTTCGCCTTGTGGCGGATGAATCTGTTGTAGCTGCTGCTGGGCCGGACGCGAACTGTCCAGCGTCTGCTCGGACATGTTCCGCGGCAGCGAACGAACCACCTCGGCAGCCCCCAGCTCGTGGGCGCCCATCGACGCACGCGGCGCCAGGACCCACGTGTCCTTGGATCCACCGCCCTGGCTGGAGTTGACCACCCGGGATCCCTCCACCAGCGCGACCCGAGTCAAGCCGCCGGGCAGCACCCACACGTCGTTGCCGTCGTTGACCGCGAACGGCCTCAGGTCGACGTAGCGGGGCGACAATGTGCCTTCGATCCGGGTCGGCACGGTTGACAGTTCCATCATCGGCTGCGCGATCCAGCTTCGGGGATCGTCGCGGATCTTCTTGCTGACGGCAGCCAGTTCCTTCTGGGAGGCTTCCGGGCCGAACACGATGCCGTAACCACCGGACCCCTCGACCGGCTTGAGGACCAATTCCCGGATGCGGTCCAGCACTTCCTCGCGCTCATCGTCGAGCCAGCACCGCAATGTCTCGACGTTGGCCAGTAGCGGCTTTTCGCGCAGGTAGTACTCGATCATGGTTGGCACGTAGGTGTAGACGAGTTTGTCGTCGCCCACACCGTTGCCAATCGAACTCGAGATGACGACGTTGCCGGCGCGCGCGGCGTTGACCAGACCGGCCACGCCGAGCACCGAGTCGGCGCGGAATTGCAGCGGGTCGAGGAAGGCGTCGTCGATGCGCCGGTAGATGACGTCGACCTGACGTTCCCCCTCGGTGGTCCGCATGTACACCTGGTTGTCCCGGCAAAACAGGTCGCGGCCTTCGACTAGCTCGACACCCATCTGTCTGGCCAGCAGCGAATGCTCGAAATAGGCCGAGTTGTACACACCCGGGGTCAGCACCACCACTGTGGGATCCGCCTCGTTGGTGGCCGCCGAGTTGCGCAGCGCCCGCAGCAGATGTGACGCGTAGTCGTCGACCGCGCGCACCCGATGAGTGGCGAACAGGTTCGGGAAGACCCGCGCCATGGTGCGCCGGTTCTCCATGACATATGACACCCCCGAGGGCGAGCGCAGGTTGTCCTCGAGAACCCGGAAGTCGCCGCGGTCATCGCGAATGACGTCGATGCCGGCCACATGGATGCGTACCCCATTAGGCGGGACGATGCCCACCGCCTGGCGGTGGAAATGCTCGCAGGAGGTCACCAACCGATGCGGGATGACGCCGTCGCGCAGAATCTCCTGGTCGCCGTAGATGTCGTCGAGATACATCTCGAGGGCCTTGACACGCTGAATGATGCCGCGCTCCAGCCTGGTCCACTCGGCGGCCGAGATGACCCGCGGCACCAGATCCAGCGGGAACGGCCGTTCCTTACCAGAGAGCGAAAACGTGATCCCCTGGTCGATGAACGCGCGGCCCAGAGCGTCGGCCCGAGCCTTGAGCTCTGAGGCGTCGGAGGGCGCCAGCTCGGCGTAGATGCCCTTGTACGGGCCGCGGACATTACCCTGCGCATCGAACATCTCGTCGAAGGCCATCGAGTAACCGTCCGACTTGTTGTAGCCGTCGAAGATGCGTTCCGAACGGGCAGGTGACCGCCGCCTGGTCGCTTCGAGCGGGTTTGAGAGGCTCACCTGTGACATGCTGCCTCAAATCGACATTCCGGCAGGCCAGAGGCTCCGCTTTTGGGCGAAAACGTAACCGACTGATAACCTGGGCAGTCGCTGTCAGCCGAAATGAACTTCAACTCGAAAAAGGGAACACTCGCGTGGCCAACATCAAGTCGCAGCAGAAGCGCAACCGCACGAACGAGCGCGCCCGACTGCGCAACAAGTCGGTGAAGTCCTCACTTCGCACCGCGGTCCGCGCGTTCCGTGAGGCTGCCCACACCGGCGACAAGGAAAAGGCCGCGGAACTGCTGGTATCGACAAGCCGCAAGCTGGACAAGGCGGCCAGCAAGGGCGTGATCCACAAGAACCAGGCGGCCAACAAGAAATCGGCCCTGGCGCGGGCACTCAACAAGCTCGGCTGACCGTTAGTTCCGGTTGGCCACCAGTTCGGCCACCTTTCTGACCGCGGATTCCAGCGCATAGTCCGCGTCCGCGGCGGCCCCCTTGACGTTGGCGTTGAGCTCAGCCACCAGTTTCATCGCGGTTGCCACCGTGTCACGCGACCAACGCCGGGCCTGTTTTTGAGCCTTCTGCACTCGCCACGGCGGCATCCCTAGTTGCGCGGCCAGTCGATACGGGTCGCCGGATAACGGCCCGACCCGCCCAATGGTGTGCACGGCTTCGGCCAGCGCATCGGCCAACACCACGAGCGGCTCGCCGCGCAGCATTGCCCACCGCAACGCCTCCGCGGCTCCTGCCACATCGCCGGCCACCGCCTTGTCGGCGATGTCGAAGCCCTTCACCTCGGCCTTGCCGCTGTGGTAGCGCCGGACCGCGGCGGCATCGACAGCCCCGCCCGTGTCGGCCACCAGCTGGGAACAGGCCGCGGCCAGTTCGCGGATGTCGGAGCCAACGGCGTCCAGCAGGGCGGTCACCGTCTCCTCATCGACCTTGATGCGCGACGAGCGAAACTCGGTGCGGACGAAATCGGCGCGTTCGCTGGCTTTGGTTATCCGCGCACACGCATGCACCTGCGCACCCAGGGACCGCAACTCGCCGGCCAGAGCCTTGGCCCGCCCGCCGCCCGAGTGCACCACCACCAGCACCGTGCTGGCCGGGATATCGGCGGCGGCCGAAGCGATCAACGCCGCAGCCTCCTTGCCCGCGTCGCCGGCGGCTTCCAGCACGACGATCCGCTCCTCGGCGAATAGTGACGGGCTCAGCAGCTCGGCGAGCTCATACGTACTGACGTCACCCGCCCGCATCCGGCTCACCGGTATGTCGTCGGTGCCTGCCCGCTCCCGGGCCGATCGCAGCACCTCCCCCACGGCCCGCTCAACCAGCAGTTCCTCATCTCCGAGCACGAGGTGCAAAGGCGATTCATCGCTCACCCACCGATGGTGTCACGACGGTCCGACGACGCCTGAGACGGACCAGGCCAGCTGGCAACCGATGGCAACGACCACTGCGGAAGCGAGCACCGTTCGAAACCACCGCCACCGCCACATCGCAACCACGACCACCGTGACGCCACCGACCACCAGTAGCCCGGGCACACCCGCGGGAACCGGCACCGTTGCCCCGGGCACGGCGGCCGCCCAGTGCGCAATACGCAACACCCACCAGACTTCGGGCCCGGTAAAGCGGATCAGCACCTGCGCTGCCGCCGGCCATGGGACGACCAGCACCGCGGCAGCGCTGCCCAGCACGGTGATCGGCGGAATTGCGGCCGCCACCGCGAGATTGGCCACCACGGCCACCAGGCTGAACCGGCCGGAGATGGCAGCGGTCAACGGAGCGGTCACCACCTGCGCCGCTCCCGCGACAGCGAGCGCATCCGCCAGCGGCTTCGGGCAGCCTCGCCCGACCAGGCGGCGCGACCACACGGGAGCGATGGTGACCAGTGCGGCAGTCGCGACCACGGACAACGCGAAGCCGATATCAACGGCCAACTGCGGCGCCGCGGCCATCACTACCAACACCGTAGCCGCCAGCGCCGGAATCGCTTGCCGCCGACGCGAAGTCAGCATCGCCGCCAGCGCGATGGCGCCCATCAACGCGGCGCGCAACACGCTTGGCGTCGGCTGCACCACAGTGACGAAAGCCACCAGTGCGACGGCCGCGAGGCCCACCGCCGCACGCGGCCCGATCAAGCGCGCCGAGAACAGCACCGCCGCGCACACGATCGTGACGTTGGCCCCCGAGACCGCCGTCAGGTGCGTCATCCCCGCGGCCCGGAACTCTGCGCTGGTCCCGGCAGTAACCGTAGCGGTATCACCGAGAACCAGGGCGGGCAGCATCGCCGCCTGATCAGCAGGCAACACCTGGCGAACGGCCGTGGCGAACCGGCTGCGCACGGTGTGAGCCGCCCGCTGCGGCGGCCCGGCTTGGCCCTGGGTCGGCCGGCCTGTCGCATTGAGCACCGCGACCGTCAGGTCATGGCGGGTCGGGCGGGCGATGCTCGCCATGAACCGCATCGGCTGGCCAACCATCAGCTCGCCGAATTCCGAAGCTCGCGCGAAAACCACTACGCGACCTGATATCTCGTCGTCGTACAGACGGTGCATGGTTGCGCGGAACATCAACCGGCCGCGACCCAGCGACAGCGCGCTTTCGCTGGGGGTAACCGTCACCGGGGCCGTGGTTCCGAACGCAGCGGCAATGGGGTGGCGACCGATCGCGTCGGCGCGCAATGCGATCGCTAGCCCGTACCCCGCGCCCACCACACTTATCGCCACCAGGCCGCCGCTGATAGCGGACAGCAGTCCAGCTCGCCGCGGCCAGCGCGCCGCCCACCACCACAGCGCGCCCGAAGCGGTGCCCAGCCCGACGCAGCACTCGGCCATCGCGCCGCCGATCGGCCACACGGTTCCGGCGGCGGTGACAAGCCAGCTGGTAAGTGCGGCCGGGACCAGGCGGACATCCAGCTGCACCACTTGACTGCCGACAGCGTGGCGCACCGGTGTCAGACACGGACCAGGGCACGAAGCTTGTCGAGCCGCGCCGGACCAATGCCGTCGACATCGGCGAGCTGGTCGACGCTGGTGAACTTGCCGTTGGCCTGCCGCCACGCAACGATCGCGGCGGCGGTGACCGGCCCGACACCGGGCAAGGCGTCCAGTTGCTCCACGGTGGCGGTGTTGAGGTCGAGCGCGTCAGCTGGTTTCGGGGGTGTCTTCACCCGGCCCGACGTGGTCGCTGGCCCCGATGCCGGCCCGCTGACGCTGCCTGTGGTGACCGAGCTGCCGAGTGCCGTCGGCTGCCCCGAAATTGGGGCGAGCCCGACCACGATCTGCTCGCCGTCACCGAGCTGACGGGCCATGTTCAATCCGATGGTGTCCGCGCCATCGATGGCACCACCGGCGGCCTGTAACGCATCGGCGATCCGTGCGCCCGGTGCCAGGGTGACCAGGCCGGGCTTGCGCACCAGTCCGACCACGCTGATCACCACCGGCCGATCCGGGCCGGCACCGGCAGTCGTCGACGACTTTGGACCCGTCGACGAAACCCGTTCTACCGGCGGAAGTTTGGCCGACATGACCGGCGCCGGCCGGTCGCGCACCAAGGTGAACACGGTGACCAGCACCGCGAGGGCGGCTACCGCGGCCAGCGCGATGGCACCGGCACGGCCGGGATCGGCGCGCACCTTGGCCAGCCAGCCCTGACCACGAGCGGTGTCCGGAAGCCAGCGCGGCAGCAGGGAGTTCGGATCGTCCTCGGCGTCGTCTTCGGATTCGACCGCATCGGGGTCGGCGTGCGCGTCCGCATCGAGTCGCCGGCGCAGTCGCTCGGCGGGAGGTTCTGTTCGCATGCCCCGACCGTAGGTGCGACGAGCGCCAAAACCTTCTCAGCCACAGGCGCGAGAGCGGCTGCTGTGGACCAATTCGGATCTGGGCATAAGTCTGGTGACGCAGGCCGTACCCGACCCGGTTAACTATCGACCGCCCTCGGCGCCTAACGTGCAGAGCAACACTGCGGCCGGTGCCCGGAACGCGGGTTGGTCCCGCGGCGGAGGCGCCGGCCCGGTCGTCACACCGAAAGAGGAGGCTGCCTATGAAGCTGGCGCTCACACCCGACGAAGCCACCTTCCGCGACGAGCTGCGCACCTTTTACACCACGCAGATCCCCGCTGAGATCCGCGAGCAGGTGCGTCAGGGCGACTCGCTGACCAAGGACCAGATCGTCACCAGCCATAAAATCCTGCACGAGCATGGGCTCGCAGTACCCAACTGGCCCGTCGAGTGGGGCGGCAAGGACTGGACGCCCATCCAGCACCAGATGTGGGCCGACGAGATGCAACTGGCGTGCGTCCCGGAGCCACTGAACTTCAACGCCAAGATGGTCGGCCCGGTGATCGCCGAATTCGGGTCGCAGGAGATCAAGCAACGGTTCCTACCGCCGACGGCCAGCATCGACATCTGGTGGTGTCAGGGGTTCTCCGAGCCCGAAGCCGGCTCCGATCTCGCTTCGCTTCGCACGACCGCGGTCCGCGACGGCGACAGCTACGTCGTCAACGGGCAGAAGACATGGACGACGCTGGGCCAGCACGCCGACTGGATCTTCTGCCTGGTCCGCACCGACCCGCAAGCGCCCAAACGCCAGGCCGGCATCTCGTTCCTGCTCATCGACATGGCGACGCCCGGCATCACGCTGCGGCCGATCAAGACCATCGACGGCGGCCACGAAGTCAACGAGGTGTTCTTCTCCGATGTTCGAGTACCCGCCGATCAGCTTGTCGGACAGGAGAATCAGGGCTGGACGTACGCGAAGTTCCTGCTGGGCAACGAGCGCACCGGCATCGCCGGGGTGGGCCGAACCAAAGTGCGCCTTGCCGAGGTGAAACAACACGCCGCACAAACCGGATTGCTCAACGATCCGCTGTTCGCCGCGCGGCTGGCCGAGGCCGAAAACGAGGTCCTCGCACTGGAACTCACCCAAGCGCGGGTGACTTCGGACTCCGCCGACGGGAAGCCCAACCCGGCGTCGTCGGTGCTCAAACTGCGCGGCAGCCAACTACAGCAAGTCGCCACCGAGCTGCTCGTGGAGGTGGCCGGACCCGATGCGCTGCCGGTCGACGCCTTCCAAGAGGGTGCAGCGATCGCGTCACCGCAATGGGCGCAAACCAGCGCGCCGCACTACCTCAACTACCGCAAGACCTCGATCTACGGCGGCAGCAACGAGGTGCAGCGCAACATCATCGCGTCGACCATTCTCGGATTGTGAGGCAGTCATGGATTTTCAGCTCAGCGACGAACAGACACTGCTTCGCGACACCACCCGCGACGTGCTCTCCCGAACCTATGACGCCGAGAGCCGCAACAAGGTGATCGACACCGAACTCGGTTGGAGCCGGGAAGTTTGGAGTCAGCTGGCCGACATCGGGATTCTTGGACTCGGGTTCGACGCGGACGAAGCGGGCCAGATCGAAATCATGGTCGTACTCACCGAGGCCGGTCGTCGGTTGGCTCCCGAACCCGTCGTGCACGCCGCACTGGCGCCCGGGAGCCTCATCGCCGAGTTGGGCACCGAAACGCAGCGGCAACTACTCGACGACGTGGCAGCCGGCCAACGACTGCTGGCGTTCGCCCACCTGGAACCGGGCAATCGCAAGCCGGCCGATAATGTCACGACACATGCTGTCCAGCAAGGTGATTCGTGGACACTCAGCGGGCGGAAGAACCCGGTGCTGGCTGGTGACTGCGCCGACACGCTAGTGGTCAGCGCCGCACTGCCGGCCGGCGGCACCGGTTTGTTCCTGGTCGACGGCCAAGCTGGCGCCCGTAACGCCTATCGCACCTTCGACGGCCAGCGCGGCGCTCAAATCGACCTGGACCAAACACCGGCCGAACCGCTCGGCGACGCGGTCGACGCATCGCTTGCAATTCGGAACGCCATCATCCGGATGCAGTCCGCGTTGTGTTCCGAAGCGGTCGGCGCCATGGAGGAAGCGCTTCGCCTGACTACCGATTACCTCAAGACGCGCAAGCAGTTCGGCGTCACGTTGAATAAGTTCCAAGCGCTCACCCAGCGTGCCGCCGATATGTATGTGTCGCTGGAATTGGCGCGCAGCATGAACCTTTACGCCGCGATGTCGATTGCCGACGGCAACTTCGATCCGCTGATCGCGTCGCGCGCCAAGCTGCAGATCGGTCGATCGGGCCGGCATATCGGGCAGGAGGCGATTCAGCTGCATGGTGGCATCGGAATGACCGCGGAGTATCCGGTCGGCCACTACGCGGCCCGGCTCACCGCGATCGAGCACACCCTAGGGTCTACGCACGATCACCTGCAGGTCCTCATCGATCACATCGCTGACTACGATTTGGCCAGGCTTTAGCTAGATAGCCTTACTCCCAAGCAGAGTCGGGTCGTTTCGGTTTCGTCGCCTCCAGCGGCCAGCGCCAAAATCTCTGTAATCCCTTGTGTCACTGTAGCTTCAGTGGTCACATCTTGACGATTGTTGTCGGTGGCCGTTCGTAAAATTCGACGCATGGGTTCGAGCAGTCGTGAAGAGATCGTCGAGGTCTTCGACGCGCTCGACGCTGAGGTGGATCGCTTGTGCGAGCTGACCTTTGACGCGTTCACCACCCCCGAACGATTGCGAGCCTTGGAACGCTTAGAACAAGTGGCACGCCGGCTGCCGGTGGCCCAGCACGCCTTGATCAATCAGCTCGACGCGCAGGCTAGCGACGAAGAACTAGGCGGCAAGCTGCGCTTCGCGCTGGCCAACAGGTTACGCATCACCAAGGCCGAGGCGGGCCGGCGGATCGTCGAAGCGGCCGATCTCGGGGAACGCCGGGCCCTCACCGGTGAGCGGTTGGCACCCCAATTGACCGCGACCGCAGCCGCCCAACGCCAAGGGCTGATCGGCGAAGGCCACATGCGCGAGATCCGCAAAGTCCACCACGTCCAAGGCTGGGCCACCACCGGCCGCACCGATATCGACGACCTCACCCTGGCCTGCGGGCCCGACAACAGACTCATCGAAAAGGGCTGGACCACCCGCAACGACGCCCAAGGCGACACCGAATGGACTCCACCGGCCCACCTCGACCACGGACAGCCCCGAACCAACCCCTACCATCACCCGGAACGATTCCTCCGCAACGAAGACGACGAGCCCGGTTGACGCCACGACCCCCAGTACTCGTGTGGCGCATGTGATTTCGGAGCCCGCCGATGCCTTTAGAACTCGAAGGCGGTCTCGGCGGGGACATCGCTGGCAAACGCCGCATCGACGCAACGAACCAGCTGGGAATCCGTGGCGCGCAGTCGGTTTGCTGCTGCGAAGGTCGAGGCCCGGTGCACGCCCAGATACAGACTGCCCAGGACATCCAGACCCATCTCGATCTCGGCCGGTGCATCGGTCGGCGTGCAACGCGCGTAGCCGTCACGGATCTCCAGCGCGAATCGGCCGGCGTCGGATACCTCAAGCACCGCGGTTAGTTCCCCGGCATAACTGCGCGCCTCGAGTGTGGCCGGCACATCCATGATCCGCAGCCACAGCCCGTCCTGGCGCCAGGTAGTGCGGGCCAGTCGAGTATCGGTTAGCAGAAAAGGCAGCGGGTCATCAGGGCGGGTGATGATGCTGACCCGCTCCATGGAGTCGAGCCCAAGCAAAGCTCGCCACAGCGCAGCGTGCGCATCGGCGGTGACGGCCCTGAGCTCGTCGACACGCGCCAGTTTGAGATCGGTGCTGTCCACCCGATACAGCGCGTAGCCGTGGGGATGCAATAACGCAAAGGACTCGCGCTCCGCGGGCTGCCGCTCGGTCAGCACGCCGTCCCAGAGCACCTTCGGACGCAGCAGCCCGCCCGGCACCTGCTTGCGCCAGCGTTCGTAGATCGCCTCGAACTCACCGCGATGTTCGGCGGGCCTAACCAACCGGACCGCCCCCGCGCCCGGGGCATCGGCATGGAAGCCGGCGCGTCGCCGATCGACCGTCAGCTCGTGCAGGATCGTGGCGGGCCCGTAGCCGAATCGGCCGTAGATACCGCCCTCACTGGCATGCAGCGCTGCCATCGGATAGCCGGAATCAGCTATGCGACAGTGCAATTCGGTGCACATCGCGCGCAGCAACCCGCGCCGGCGGTGGGTCGGTGCGACCGCGACAAAGCTGAGACCCGCGGTCGGCAGCACGGCACCACCGGGCACCGTCAGCCGCAGGTCCAGATACAACGCCATGCCGACGACATCGCGGCCATCCCGGGCCACCACGGCCCCGCCGTCGGGCACCAACGCACGCAACGCGTTCGCTGCCTCGGCACCGACAAAGTCGGTGAAGCTTGCGGCACCCAGGAAGTGCATTCCCGACCAGTCGTCCTCGGTTGGACTACTAACACTCACGGTCACGGGGTCCGACTGTGGCACAGACCGCGCCGCCGCGCATCCGAATATCGCAGCGCGATAATGGCCCGATGAGCACAACCGGCGCAGACCGCCCACTGCGGGTTATCCAGTGGACCACCGGAAACATCGGACGGCGATCGCTCCATGCCATCATCGACAGACCCGACATGGAGCTGGTCGGCGTGTACGCGCACGGACCGGACAAGGTCGGTGTCGACGCTGCGAACCTGGCGGGCTGGCCGGAACCGACCGGGGTGCTGGCCACCAATGACATCGACGCGCTGCTCGCATTGGGGGCCGACGCGTGTTGCTATAACCCGTTGTGGCCCAACATCGACGAGTTGGTTCGCCTGCTGGAATCAGGGGTCAACGTCTGCACCAGCGCAGCCTGGATCACGGGCGGCAAGCAAACGCCGCAGGATCGCGACCGCATCGTCGCCGCCTGCGAGCGTGGCCGCTCGACCATCTTCGGCAGTGGCGCGCATCCCGGGATGACGAACATGGTCGGCATGGTGTTGAGCGCCTCCTGTGAGCGCGTCGACGAGATCCGCATCATCGAGTCGGTCGACTGCTCAACGTACGAATCGGCAGAAACCCAAACGGCGATGGGCTTTTCCCAAGATCCCGACACCCCGGGGCTGGCGGAGAGCGTGCGGGCCGAAAGCGAGGTCTTCGCCGAGTCGGCCGCGATGATGGCAGACGCCATCGGGGCAAAGCTGGACAGAATGACGTTCGACGTCACCTTCACCGCTGCCACCGCCGATACCGATCTTGGCTTCATGACGATCCCGGCCGGAACCGTCGGCAGCGTCTACGGCTACCACCGAGGCTGGGCGGGCGATCGCAACGTCGTCAGCGTCGGATTCAACTGGGTCATGGGCGATCACGTGGTCCCACCGAAACCGCTTGAACACGGCCACGTCATCCAGGTGTTCGGGCTGCCCAATATGCGCACCGTGTTGCATTGCCTGCCGCCGAAGGATTGGACCGAGCCCGGGTTCATGGGCCTGGGCATGATCTACACGGCAATGCCGGTCACAAATGCGGTCCCGGCAGTCGTGGCCGCAAGACCGGGGATCGTCACGCTCGCCGATCTGCCGCCGATAACCGGCCGGGTGACCCGCTAGAACTGTGTCGTTCAGCACACCAAGGGGTCCGAGGAACGCTCCCGTGCACTAAGGTTTACGATACTTAGCCGAGCAAAGATTCCGTCGGTGGACAAGGGAAGCAAGCTCTCCGATTTGGCGTTACAAGCCAGCATCGGCGCCCGAAAGGGCTGGAAGGCTGTGAGGTGAATTTGGCTCCCATTACCGGCACCATCACCGGCTTCGCCAAACGGGCATGGATACCCCTGGTCCTGGTGGTTGTACTCGCCGTGTCGGGATTGGTGGTATCACGACTGCACAAGATCTTCGGCTCACAAGACCTCAACGCGAACGCCGGCGCCGGGATCGAGATTGTGCAGTTCAATCCGAAGGTCGTCGTCTACGACATTTTCGGGCCCCCTGGGTCCACCGCGAACATCAACTTTTGGGACGCCGACGCCAACACACACCAGGTCAACGCTGCTGCGCTCCCGTGGACGTTCACCATTTCGACAACGCTGCCGTCGGTGAGCGCCAACATCATGGCGCAAGGCGACGGTAACCAGATCGGCTGCCGCATCACCGTCGATGGTGTGGTGCGAGAAGAGAAGCAGGCTGACGGTGTCAACCCCCAGACCTTCTGCCTGGTGAAGTCCGCATGACCGACACGAGTAGCAAGAGCGACCTCAGCACTGACGACACCAGCCCGATAAACGTCGCGCGCACCGAGAAATCCGGACACCCCCACCGACCCGTCATCCCCCATGCCATCCGGTTGTTCGCGGTGCCGATCATCCTGGGCTGGGTGTTCCTGACGATCGTCGTTAACGTCGCCGTTCCGCGGCTAGAGGTCGTCAGCGAACAGCACTCAGCACCGATGACACCGCTGGACGCGCCATCCATGAAGGCGATGATGCGCCTCGGTCACAACTTCAAGGAATTCGATTCCAACAGCACGGTCATGATCGTGCTGGAAGGCCAGCAGCCGCTCGGCGACGATGCGCACCGGTACTACGACAACCTGATTCGCCAACTCCGCCAAGATCCCAAGCACATCCAACACATCCAGGATTTCTGGGGCGATCGGCTCACCGCGGCCGGCGCGCAAAGCGCTGACGCCAAAGGCGCCTACGTCATGTTGAACCTCGCCGGCAACCAGGGCACCACGCTCGCGAACGAATCCGTCGAAGCCGTCCGCGAGGTGATCGACCGAAACCCGGCACCACCCGGAGTCAAGGCCCACGTCACCGGTCCTGCAGCCCTTTCCGATGACATGCACCTCATCGGAAACGCCAGCCTGGCCAAAATAACGCTGTTCACGCTGGGTGCCATCGCGGTGATGTTGCTGCTGGTCTACCGCTCCATCGTCACCACACTTGTGCAGCTGTTCATGACCGGTATCGCGCTGGCTTCGTCACGGGGAATCGTGGCAGTTCTCGGGTACAACAATGTATTCGGGCTCACCACGTTCGCCGCGAATATCCTCACGATGCTGGCGATCGCCGCCGGAACGGATTACGGAATCTTTCTGGTGGGCCGCTATCAAGAGGCACGCCAGGCCGGCGAAGATCGAGAAACGGCGTACTACACCACGTTTCGCGGCGTGGCCCCGGTCGTGTTGGGATCCGGCCTGACCATTGCCGGGGCGACGTACTGTCTGAGCTTCGCCCGGCTGCCCTGGTTTAACACGATGGGTGCCCCAGTGGCGATCGGAATGCTGGTCGTGGTGCTGGCCGGTCTCACGCTGGGCCCGGCTGTTGTTTTCGTGGGCAGCAAGTTCGGCCTCTTCGAACGCAAACGGGCGGCCAAAGGAAAGCTCTGGCGAAAGGTCGGCACCGCGGTAGTGCGTTGGCCCGCACCGATTTTGGCGGTAAGCGCCGCCATCGTCCTCATCGGCATGATCGCTCTACCCGGTTATGTGACCAGTTACAACGACCGCTACTATCTGCCGACCTCCGCCCCGTCCAACGTTGGACAAGCGGCGGCGGATCGGCACTTCTCTCAGGCCCGAATGAATCCGGACATGCTGATGGTCGAAGCCGACCACGACATGCGCAACCCCGCTGACATGCTGGTACTGGACAAGGTTGCCAAGAACGTCATTCGCGTGGTGGGCATCGCCATGATCCAGGACATCACCAGGCCGCTGGGCATTCCCATTCAGCACAGCTCGATACCGTTCCAGAACAGCATGCAAAGCCAAACGACCATGCAGAACATGGCCTTTCTCAGGGATCGAATGAACGACATCCTCAAGATGGCCGACGAGATGCAGTTCATGATCGAAACCATGCAGCGCATGCATCAAGTGACGCAAGATCTTTCGCGTGCCGCTGACGACAGCGCACGGACCACCGCCGAAACCGCGGCCATTACCGATGAATTGCGTAACCACATCGCCGATTTCGACGACTTCTGGCGGCCGATCCGCAGTTACTTCTACTGGGAGAAGCACTGCTTCGACATTCCCATGTGCTGGTCATTTCGGTCCCTCTTCGATTCGTTGGACGGGTTCGACCAGCTCGCCGAGAAGTTCCACGACCTCACCGCTGACATCCAGCGCACCGCCTCGGCCACGCACGAGATGCTGACCTTGATCCCGCCGATGATCGCAACGATGCAGACCACCAAGGCCCTGACGCTGACGATGCACGCCACCTTCTTGGCAATGCTCAACCAGATGGAATCCATGAGCGACACGGCGATCGTGATGGGGCAAAGTTTCGACGCGTCCAAGAACGACGACCTCTTCTACCTGCCGCCGGAGGCGTTCGACAACCCAGACTTCCAGACCGGACTGCGAATGTTTTTGTCGCCGGACGGAAAATCCGCTCGCTTCTTCATCACTCATCAGGGCGACCCCATGACGCCCGAGGGAATTTCCCGGGTTGACGCCGAGCGGACCGCCGCCCAAGAGGGACTGAAGCAGTCCTCACTTTCCGACGCCAAGGTTCATCTCGGCGGCACCGCCGCCACATTCAAAGACATGCACGACGGCGCCAAGTACGACCTGATGATTGCGGTCGTATCGGCGCTCACGCTGATCTTCATGATCATGCTGCTGCTGACCCGAAGTGTCGTCGCGGCGCTCGTGATCGTCGGCACGGCGGCCAGCTCGATCGCCGCGTCGTTCGGACTGTCGGTGTTGATCTGGCAGGACCTGTTCGGCATCAAAATCCACTGGATCGTCATGGCGCTGTCAGTCATCATCCTGTTGGCCGTTGGATCCGACTACAACCTGCTGCTGGTGTCCCGCTTCAAAGAAGAGATCCACGCCGGACTCAAAACGGGGATCATCCGTTCTATGGCCGGCACCGGCGGGGTGGTAACGGCGGCGGGTCTGGTGTTTGCCTTCACGATGGCTTCCATGCTCGGCAGCGAACTGCGCGTGCTGGGCCAGTTCGGGTCTACCGTCTGTATCGGCCTGCTGCTGGACACGTTGATCGTGCGCACATTGCTGATGCCGTCGATCGCCACGTTGCTGGGACGCTGGTTCTGGTGGCCACAGGTTGTGCATCCGCGCGGCGACAATGCCCGGCGAGCGTGAGGCCTAGGCCTCGGCAAATTGCAGCCAGACCGCAAAAGTTGGGTTTCCTGGACGACGAATCGGAATAATTTCGTTTAGCCCGCCTTCGGGTAGGTCCGACTGGCTGTACGCGTGATACGAGCCCAACATTCGGCGCGGTCCAGGGGCCACGGGTTGTCGCCGCAGCGCGAACTGCCGTAGGAGGCATATGTGCACTGTGCACTCTCTTATGGCGCTAGGTCGGTGGATTTGACCTTATCCTGGGCGGCGATATCAGAATAATTTCACTATTGCTTCACCGTGGCTGCGTATCCCAACAATTGATCGCGACCGCGCGATTGTTGGCCTAACGGGGAGGTACGACATGTCGTTTGTGAGCGTAGCGCCGGCAATGGCGGCGACAGCGGCAACGGATCTGACCGGTATCGGCTCGGCAATCGGCGCCGCTACCGCCGCCGCGGCGACCCTGACGACCGGGGTGATGGCCGCGGCCGCGGATGAGGTCTCGGCCGCGCTTGCGGCGCTATTCACCGAGTACGGTCAGCAATATCAGACCGTTGCCGGGCAGATGGCAGCGTCCTATCAGCAATTCACGCGCAATGTAATGGCCAGCGTGAATGCATATACGGCCGCCGAGACCACCAACATCAGACGGTTCGTGTTGAGCGCGGCCGGCCCGATCAATGAGCCCTTCATAGAACTGACCGGCCGCCCGCTAATCGGCGACGGCGCCAACGGGTATACCAACGCTCAAGGTGTGGGGACGGCCGGCGGGGCCGGCGGGTGGTTGTACGGCAACGGCGGTACCGGCGGCACCAGCACTCGTTTTGGAGTATCCGGGGGTGCTGGCGGGCCCGCGGGTCTGATCGGCGACGGCGGCACCGGCGGCAACAGCGTTTACGGCGGTATGCCCGGAGGTGCCGGCGGGCGCGGAGGCCTGCCGGTCGGCGGCGGGGGGACGGGGGGGGGGCGCGGGGGCGGCGGTTCCTTTAAACATATGACGCGGGGCGGGGGACCCCCTGTGGGGGGTGCGGGTGGGCGGGGCACGCTGAAAAAAAAAACGCGGGGACTGGTGTTGTGGAGCTACAATTCTAGATATCTCATCACTGCGCGTTCTACGCGTACCGACTCCGTACTTTGTTTTTTTTTTATAATGCCCCGGCACCCCCGTAACCCCCACCAGGGGTTTCCTCCGCCGGCGTCGGTTGTGTAAAAGAGCCACCCCCCGTCCCGCCGTTGCCGCCGTTGCCGCTGATGATTCCGCCATCCCCGCCGTTCTGGCCGGTGCCCGGCGCGCCATCGGCGCCGTCGCCGTACAACGGGCGGTCCATCAGAAGCTGGGTGGGCATATTGACCAAACCCATGGCGGTGTTCACCAAGGGGTTGTTGAGCAAGGGACGCAGGGGGGAGGCGTTGATCAGATCCATGCGCGCATACGCGTCCGCACCCCGCTGAAACGCCTGAGCAAACTGGTCACTAACCGAAACGGTCTCCGCGCTGAGCGCCTGATACTCCCGGCCGAAGGTGCCGAACAGGGTGGCGATAGCCTCCGACACCTCATCGCCAGCCGCCGCCGCAATCCCTGTCGTCCACGGTGCTGCCGCCGCGTTGGCTGCCCTGATCGCCTCGCTGATTCCCGCGATGTCCGTCGACGCAGCGGCCAACGCCGCAGGTGCAGCAATCACGTACGACGACATCATTGGCACCTCCGAATCAGTCTTTGGACAGAGCGAACTAACGCTACATGCGACGGGTCCGGTCCGAGGCCAGTTCAACTGTGCATTCTGCACGATGCCACTGTGCATTCTGCACATTTCCATTTATTGTTTTGAGAAACCGCGACACCCGCTGATTGCCTGTCGATCGTTGTAGCGCAGCTATCCGCGATCGCGATGAGCTCCCGCTTCGACATTTCGTGGGAAATATTGTTCAATTCATCGGATCGGCCTCGAATTCGGTGGCACGATACTGAGCAGATCCTGCGTAGCTTGCGATTGAATCGCTTGCTGATTGATTCCCGATGTGAGGTCAGACATTGAGCTTTTTTGTCCTCCCGCCCGAGGTCAACTCGGCGTTGATGAAGGCCGGTGCCGGGTCCGGGCCGTTGCTGGCGGCTGCGGAGGCCTGGGATGGGTTGGCTGCCGAGCTGGGCGCGGCGGCGACTTCGTTTGGGTCAGTGACTTCGGGGCTGGTGGGTGGGTCGTGGCAGGGCGCCTCGGCGGCGGCGATGGCGGCCGCGGCAGCGCCGTACGCGGGGTGGTTGAATGCGGCGGCAACCTCGGCCGAGTCGGCGGCCGGGCAGGCTCGAGCGGTGGTGGGCGCCTTTGAGGCGGCGTTGGCCGCTACGGTGGACCCGTTCGTCATTGCGGCAAATCGATCCGAATTGGTGTCGCTGGCGTTGTCAAATCTGTTCGGGCAGAACACTGCTGCGATCGCGGCCGCCGAGGCCGAGTACGAGCTGATGTGGGCCCAAGATGTAGCCGCGATGGCCGGCTATCACCTCGACGCGTCGGCGGTGGTGTCGGCGTTGCAGGCGTTCAGCCAGCCGGTGCAGAGCCTGGCCGGGCTGGGCGGCTTAAGCGCGACCGCCAACTCGGTCACCACCGCGGGCCAGCAATTCCTCGCCAACTTGGGTGTCGCCAATCTCGGTGGCGGCAACATCGGTCTTGACAACGCTGGAAGCAATAACTTCAGCTTCGGGAACACCGGTGTGGGTTACTTAGGGTTGCTCAGCTCCGGTATCGGGAACATTGGCTTGTTTAACCCGGGTATTTATGGTTCGGGTATCAGCCATTGGGGTCAGGCTGGCACGGGCTTCCTCAATGGGGCCTTTGTGAACCGGGCCTTTTTGAGTACGGGCAGCGCTGCTGCCGTCGATATCTTCGGCTTTCCTATTCCCCTCCCCAACGTTAACTTCGACATCTTTCCTATTACACTTCCGCTTGACCTCAATCTAAATGGCGGCATCGGACCTATCACCATTCAGCCAATCCAGATTCTTCCCACGATCCCGCTGAACTTTAACCAGACCTTCATGCTGGGCCCGCTGACCGTTCCGCCCATCCAGGTTCCCCCAATTCCGTTGGGGGGCATCACCATACCGATCGACGTCGGCCCCTTGACCATATCGCCCATCACCCTTATCCCGGCTGTAAACATCCCCAATCAAACGATTAACCTCCCGGGCTTCGACCTCGCCCCCGGGGGAATTAAAGTTCCCAACCTTCTTAATCCCAGTCCGATTTTTGCGCCAATCGTCATCCACCTGAATGTCAACCCGATCACGCTGAATCTCGGCCTGTCGACTCCTGGAGTCACCCTTTTCCCGGGGGGTCTCAGCATTCCTGACAACCCGATCCATCTGGATGTCGGCGCTTCGGCGGGCACGGGCGGTTTCACCATTCCGGGATTCTCGCTTCCGCAACAAGCGATTCCGCTGACGATCAGCATTGCCGGTCAGATCGACGGCTTTAGCACCCCGGCCATCACGATTGACACCATCCCGACGCACCTACACGCCAAGGTCAGCGCCGACCAAGTCGTGCCAATCTTCCCCCTGCCCACAATCCCGCTGCACATTGACATCGACGGCAGCGTCGGGCCCGTCAACGTTCATCCCATCTCGGTACCCGCAGCGCACGCCTCGATCACCAACGCCACCGTTAGCGTCGGCAGCTTCACCATTCCACAGATCACTATTCCCCACATTCCACTGAACGTTGCGGGAACCGTGGGCTTGGGTCAAAACACCATTTCGGCCATGAATATTCTTGACCCCCTCACCATTACCGCACAGTTAGGCATTGGCCCTATCACCGGCCCCTTCGTCGATGTTCCGGGTATCTCCCGGACTTTTGGTACTGGCAATCCCGCTCCCGCGAATCTTGACATAAAACCTTTCACAGTCTCACTTGGGTTGACTCCTAGTGGTTCGGAGATTCTGAATCTAGGCACCACGGCCTTGGCCATCCCGAACATCGATATTCCTGCCCAAACTCCGCTTACCCTTGACCTGGTCGGTGGCCTCGATCCCATCACTCTATTCCCGGGCGGGCTTACCTTCCCGGTAAACTCCGTAAGTCTTACCAATTTCTCCGTCGGCTCCAATCCGTTCATCATCTTCCCGAATGGATTCAGGGTCGATCAATTCCCGTTTAACATTCATTCCACCGTTCTTTCTCCAACCCCGGGCACCACGGGCAGCATCGGGCCCATCCATATTCCGGCGGTTCCTGCTATTCCCCCGATTCATGTGGGCGGCACGGGTAGCGTTAATCTCAACCTGGGCTTCCCGGACATTCCTACTCCCGCGATCAACATGGGCCTGTTCGGAAACCTGAACTACAGCTTCGTCACCAGCCAACCCATCAATATTTCCCCGTTTGGCGCAACGGGAAGCCTCTCCATCAACAAAATCGACGTTGCAATCAACTTCAGTAAAATTGACGTAGCATTCAACGCGCCAGTAGTACTGCTAGGGATCAGTGGTCCCATCGCGCCGTTCAGCATTACCCAGTCCATCTCCGGAATGACCGTGCCGCTCGATTTCACGACCGGGCCCATCACTATTGCGCCGCTTTCGTTGGGCGGGTCGATACCGATCGAGTTCGTCCAAGAAATCCTTACGCCCGGTACCGTCAAGGGAATCACGCATACCCAATCCATTCCGCTCAATTTTGCGCTCGACACCGAGCTGCTGAGCATTCCCGAGACCACCATTCCGGCGATCCCGATCGGCGGGACCACGACCGTCTCCGGCGTTGGCTTGCTCAACGCCGTCGCCGCAAACCTCGTCAATGCCGGGTCCCAGCTCAACACCGCAGCAAACGCGGGCGTCGCTTGGCTCAACCACCAGCTGATGAACGCGGGCCTGGGCAACACCGGCATCTACAACCTGGGCAACGGCAACCTCGGCGACCTCAACTTCGGCGATGGCAACATCGGCAGCTACAACCTGGGTGGCGGCAACATCGGCGTGGCCAACATCGGCTGGGCCAACTCAGGCCTTGGCACCCTGATGGGCCACAACCTCGGCTTCGGCAACACCGGCTCGGGCAACATCGGCTTCGGCAACACCGGCTCGGGCAATATCGGAATCGGCAACACCGGCAACGGCAACATGGGTATCGGGCTGACCGGCGACAACCTGAATGGGTTCGGCGGCTGGAACTCCGGCACCGGCAATGTCGGATTGTTCAACTCCGGCACTGGAAACTGGGGGCTGTTCAACTCGGGCAGCCACAACAACGGCATCGCCAACTCCGGTCAGGCCAACATCGGCCTGTTCAACGCCGGCACCACCAACACCGGCGTCGCCAACGCAGGAAGCCACAACATGGGCATCTTCAACGCGGGCAAGTTCAACACCGGCGCCTACAACCCAGGCAACGCCAACATCGGCGTATTCAACAGCGGTCACTCCAACATGGGCTTCGCCAACACCGGCAATGGCAACACCGGCGTATTCATTTCCGGCAACCACAACACCGGCGTCCTCTGGACCAGCGACAACCAGGGACCATTCGGCGCCGGGCTGGGCATCAACATCCTAGACATCAACCAGAACCTGGGCCCCATCCACATCGACCCCATCCATGTCGCGGGACTGCCGATAAACATCAACGAAACCTTCAACATCGGCCCCTTCACCATCCCCCAAATCGATGTTCCCGCAATACCACTGGACATCCACCAAAGTTTCACCCTGCCCGCCATCACCCTCTTCGAGGGCATCAACATCCCCGCCCAGACCAATACAATTCCCTTCAATCTCCCCGCCGGCACCGCCTCGACCCTCCAACTTCCCGTAATCAAACTGACGGGCACGACCCACTTTGGCGGGTTCTTCGATTTCGGGCCGTCGGACTACTTCATCGGGCAAAGCTCCAACCCGACCTCGACGACTGGCCAGCCCACCACCGGCCTCACCATCAATTTCGGCGCCAGTGGCGCCAGGACCGGTTCCGTCGCGTTGAACATTCCAGCGATCAACATCCCGAAGATCGCTACGTCCCCGTTGCCGCTGACTATCGACGTGCAGGGCGGCATCCCGGCCTTCACCCTTTTCCCAGGGGGGCTGTCCATTCCGGAAAACCCCATCCCGGTGAACCTCGTGCTATCCGGCGGCCTGCAGCCCTTCACCATCTTCCCGAATGGCTACACGATCGACCCGATCCCGCTGCACCTCAAACTCGACGCCACCCTACTCAACCCCATCGACGGCATTCCCCCCTCGCTCAACCTGGTCGACTTCCATCTATCTGGCGGCATGGGCCAAGTGACCATCCCCGACATCCCCATCCCCACCATTCAGCTCGGCCTCAACGGCCACCTCAACCACGGCGCCTTCACCATCCCATCCATCCCGATCCCCAACATCCCCGTCCACATCACCGGAAACGTTGGCCTGGGCCCCATCGGCATCCCGTCCCAAACCATCGCCGCAATCACGGGCAACCCGCTAGCAACCATCCACTTCAACGCGTCCGAGAGCGCGGGCATGACCATCTCCCAATTCGTCATCTGGACCCCAACCAATGCGGCTTGGGACCCGGCTACCACCGGCCCGGCCTTCATAGCCTTCGGCACGAATTGGGGAAGCGGCCTGTTCCCGCTCCCACAGGGCCCACTCATTTTCGGTGGATCCACACAGAACCCGTTCACGGTGACCGTCAAGGGCGGCTCGCTACCGTTCAACACACCGGCAATCCTGATTGACAAGATCCCGCTGAGCTTCGATGTGCCGGGCGGTATCGACGGCGCCACCTTCTTCCCGAACGGGCTGACCTTCCCGGCAAACAACCTTGTGGACCTGAATCTGTCCGCGGGCTCCGGAGCCTTCACCATCCCCGCGAGGACGATTCAGGCCATCCCGGCCGAGCTCCACGCCATCGTCAAACTCGCCACCCCCGACAGCCTGCTTCCCCCATACAAGTTGTTGTACGTCAACGCAACCGGCGGCATCGGCCCCGCCGTCTTCCCGTCATTCCACGTCCCCTCGATCCCCCTTGGCCTCAACCTCGACGGCGGCATCGGCCCCATCACCATCCCATCCATCTCCACACCGGAAATCCACCTCGGCCTCGACCCCACCGCCGACGCCGGTCCGATCACCGTCGAGCCGTTCACGATCAACCCGTTTAGTCTCAACCTTGGGATCGACGTCAGCGACATGAGTTCCACAGCTTCAACGAGCGATTTCGCGTTCAGAGTCAGCGGAATCGGCGGCGCCATCATCAATCTCGGTGCCACGAGCGCAAGCAACACACCAGGATTCACGATCCAGCCGTTCAACCTGCAGACCCCGCTAGGCGGCCTGCCGGGATTCACGATCCCCGTCGACCCGATCCACATCGGGCTACCCCTGTCGGTCACCATCCCGTCCCTCACATTCCCAGGACTCACGATTCCGCGAATCCCGCTGGGCATCGGACTGTCCGGCGCTTTGCCGGCTTTCGACCTCCCGTCGATCACCATCAACCGGATCCCGATCAACCTGTCCGGCCCGTTGACGCTGCTCTAAATCCCAGGGCTGTGTTGCTCTCTAGTCACATCCGCAACACTGGGAGCTTCGGGGTGGAGGAATGAGCGGTAGCGGCCGAGGTTTCGGGATCCGAGCCAGAACTTGGCGTGGTGTTCTCCTTACCGGTGCACCCTCATTCGCGAAGAGCCCGTTGATCCACCAGCGCCGGCTAGGGCTCGGGAAGCTCCAGGCAGACGGCGACGGCCCCGACGCCGACGTGCACCGCAAGCACCGCCCCCAACGGTGTAACGATCGCCGGCTCACACGCCGGCAGCCGCTGCGCCAGCGCCGCCACCACGTCGTTGGCTCCCTCCGGGTTGGCAACGTGATGCACCGCGAGAGCGGCCGGGCGTTCACCCACCACTTCGCAGACTCGGTCGATCATCGTCGCCGTGGCGTGCCTGACGGTACGAACCCGTTGGGCCAAAACGAGTTTGCCGTCATCGATGCGCAACAGCGGCTTGAGCGCCAGCGCGGTGCCCAGCCACGCCTTCGCCCCACCGATTCGCCCACTGCGGCGCAGGTTATCCAACCGGTGCACCACCATGAACGCGTGCGTGCGGCTCACCGCGGCACCTGCCGCGCTCGCAACCGCCTCCAAGTCACCCCCCACGGCCGCGACACGTGCGGCAGCCAACACGGCAAACCCGGTGCCCATCGCCGCCGATTTCGAATCGATAACCCGCACAACCGGATCGAGGCCGGTGGCGGTCAGTTCACCGGCGCGATAGGTTCCCGACAGCGCCGACGAAATGTGCACCCCCACAACCCCGTCGCCGGCACTATCCGCCAATGCCCGCTGGTAGGCAGCGCACAATTCGGCAGGTGTTGCCGCCGCGGTAGTCGCCTGGCGTTTGTAGATGTCATCGGGTATCTCGTCCACCCCGTCACGCAGATCAGCGCCGTCCAGCAGGATGTGCAGCGGAACCTCATGTATCGCATACTTTTCGCGCAACTCGGCCGGCAGGCGCGACGACGTATCGGTCACCACCACGACGGTCACGGGCGCCGCTCCTCCTCATCGCTTCGCTCTGCATCATCGCCGGCGCGGGTCACGGGCGCCGCTCTCCCCCGCAAGCGGGTGGGGGTACCTCCCACTTGTGGGGGCGTGCCCCCACCTCATCGCTTCGCTCTGCATCGTCGCCGGAGCGGGTCATTTGTCAGCCGTGCGGCTTCTCGGTGAGCACGCCGGCTTCGGCGAGCGCCTTGAGCATCAGTTCCGCGACCGCCTGATGGGCCTCGAAGTTCCAATGGATGCCGTCGGGATTGCCCCGTCCGCTCATAACCTGTTCGGCGACAGCGTCTTTGAGGTCCACCAACGGAATATCGTGGTGCTGTGCCCATTCCGTGATCGCAGCTACGGTCCCCGCTCGGCCGTGATGGGCCTTGCCATACGTCTCGGCAATGTGCACCGACGGCAAAGAGGCCACAATCGGGATACCCGGGCGATTGAAATCGATTGCACCACGGGTCTGCTCAAGATATTCAGCACTCAGGTGTGGCGGCAGCGCCGACCTAGCCATCGGCGAAAACCGCGGCTGGACCCAGGCATAGCCGTCGCGGACCCAGCGCCGCAACCACGGTGGCCGCACATAGCGGATCAGCTCAC
The DNA here is from genome assembly GCF_900232995.1 of Mycobacterium simulans. Classification (GTDB taxonomy): domain Bacteria; phylum Actinomycetota; class Actinomycetes; order Mycobacteriales; family Mycobacteriaceae; genus Mycobacterium; species Mycobacterium simulans. Next base: position 3,247,746 of record NZ_OCVX01000003.1, on the reverse strand, counting down.
GCAGAGCCGTTGGCAACACCGACGGCAACGAGTCCATCCCGCCGGTCGCGAAGACCACCGCGCCCGCCTTGGGTAGCGCCGCCCAGGACCGCGGGTCCTGGGTTGCCGCCCACCAGACGTCTCGACAGGTCCAGCCGATGCGGCCAATTAATTCGAGGTCCCAACCCAATTGTGAGGCAACGATATTAGGCCAGATACGCGGGTCATCGGCCGGCAGGCCGCCGGTGGGACCGTAATAGGCCAGCGAGTCAGCGAAGACTAGAAGTACCGGCTTAGAGGACATCGTTGGAGACCTGCGCCGAAGCGTTCCACACGTCCAGGCGCCACCTAATCGCGTCAAAGTCGGCGTCTGGCTCCGAATGTCCGCTCAGTTGCACCCAACTGCAATTGCCCATGCCACCCAACATCGGCCAGTTGGCAACCGGCAGCTTCAGCAGGGCGACCGACAAGGCAGCGATGAGGCCGCCATGGGCCACCAGTATCACCGGTCGTTCCGGTTCGCCCGCGTCGCCCCATTCCCGCTCGTCCGACACCAGCTCGGTCACCACCGGCAGGCTGCGGGCGGCCACGTCGACCCTGCTCTCGCCGCCGTGCGGCGCCCACGTCGCGTCCTCGCGCCACGCCAGTCGCGCGCCCGGCGACTCAGCGTCGATCTGAGCGTGGGTCAGGCCCTGCCAGTCGCCGATGTGGGTCTCGCGCAGCCGCGTGTCCACCCGGACCGGCAGCCCCGTACGCTCCCCCAGCCTCATCGCGGTGTCGTAGGCACGATGCAGATCCGACGACACGATCAGCAGCGGCTGCAGCTTGCCCAGCACCTCGGCGGCGGCGCCCGCCTGCGCGCGACCCAACTCGGTGAGCGCGCTGTCCAGCTGGCCTTGCATCCGGCTGGCCAGGTTGTAATCGGTTTGCCCGTGCCGCAGCATCACCAGCCGGCGCACCCTCATGACCCGGTCCCCGACAGATCCACCGGCACCACCGGGCAGTCACTCCACAGTCGGTCCAAGGCATAGAAGTTGCGGTCGTCCTGGTGCTGGATATGCACGACGATGTCGCGGTAATCCAGCAACGTCCAGCGGCCCTCGCGGGCACCCTCGCGGCGCGCCGGCTTATAGCCCGCCCGGCGCATTTTTTCCTCGACCTCGTCGACGATGGCGTTGACCTGTCGCTCGTTGGACGCCGAGGCGATGACGAAGCAGTCGGTGATGACCAGCTGCCCGGAGACATCGATGACGACCACGTCGTTGGCGAGCTTGGCTGCGGCCGCGCCGGCGGCGACCGTCGCCATGTCGATGGCTTCCTGGTTGGCGGTCATGTGTTGTTCCCCGCGGACAGGCTTGTGGTTGGACGCACGCCTTCACCCGGCGGTCGGCGGTACAGCCGGCGCTTGGAGACGTACTGCACCACGCCGTCGGGCATCAGGTACCACAGCGGCCGCCGTTCCTTGGCGCGCCGACGGCAGTCGGTCGACGAGATTGCCAGTGCCGGGATCTCAACCAGGGTCAACGCGTTTTCGTCCAGCTCACCCAGGACCCCGGTGATGTGGTCGTGATGCAACTCGTAGCCGGGCCGGCTGACCCCGACGAACCGCGCTAGATCGAATAGCTCCTCCCAGCCTTGCCAGGTCAGGATGGAAGCCAGCGCGTCGGCGCCGGTGATGAAGTACAGCTCCGATTCCGGGTTAAGCGCGTGGAGATCCCGCAGCGTGTCCTTGGTATAGGTAGGGCCGCCGCGGTCGATATCGACCCGACTCACCGAGAAGCGGGGATTGGAGGCGGTGGCGATCACCGTCATCAGATAACGGTCCTCGGCGGCCGAAACATGACGTTCCTTCTGCCACGGCTGGCCGCTCGGCACGAACACCACCTCATCGAGGTCGAACAGGTCGGCCACCTCGCTGGCGGCAACCAGGTGGCCGTAATGGATGGGATCGAACGTCCCACCCATGACACCCAGCCTGCGAAGGTGCTTTTGCACGGTTTGCCAGCTTACTTGACCAGGCAACGCGGTATCGTCTAGGCATGCGTGCAACCATCGATAAGGCAGGAAGATTGGTTATTCCCAAGCCATTGCGGGATCATCTCGGGCTCAGGCCGGGTGAAGTCGAGGTCACCGCCGACGGGGCAGCCCTACGTGTCGAGGCGCTCTCCGGTGAGTCGCTCGGTGAGCGGGACGGCCGTTTGGTGATACCGGCCGGCGGAGCCGATATTGACGACGCGGTCGTGCGGACGCTGCGCGATGCCGGCCAGCGCTAGGGCAGGCACGCTGCTGGTCGACACCAGCGTCGCGGTCGCGCTCGTGGTGGCCGACCATGCACAACATGAGCAGACCTTTCGCGCGTTGAGTGGCCACACGCTCGGCCTCGCTGGCCACGCAGCCTTTGAGACCTTCTCGGTGCTGACTCGCTTGCCGCCGCCGGCCCGCAGGACTCCGGCCACCGTCACGAAGCTGCTTACCCACACCTTCCCAGAGACCCGATTCCTCGGCCCTCGGGCGGCAACGTCGCTGCTAGCCGAACTTGGGACGGCCGCAATCGCCGGCGGGACCGTCTACGACGCGCTGGTCGGCGCGGCCGCGAAGGAGCATCGACTCCGCCTGGCAACTCGCGATCGGCGAGCGTTGGAGATCTATCGCGCGTTCGATGTGGACGTCGAACTGCTGACTTGAGCGGCGCCCGCCAGGCACGTTTTGATTCAATGGCCCGGCAACAGCCCGCCCGGTCGTGTAAAAGAGGTCTGTGGACAATCTGTCGCTCGCCTCGGAGGAACCGACGCAGCTACTGCAAGAAGCAATGACCCGGCAGCTCTACCACCGATCGGTGGTCACGGGCGAAATCTCGCTTCCGGCGGTCCCGGGCATGATCGACGAATACGTGAAAATGTGTGACAACCTGTTTGCGACGGTAGGCAGGAAGTTTTCCGACGAGGAACTTGCGCACGTCCGGAAGGTGCTCGAAGGCCAGTTGGCCGAGGCTTTTGCCAGATCGCCGCGTTCGAGCATCGTCATCACCTATAACGCGCCCGTCGGCGGGACGTTGCACTACCAGGTCAACGCCCGCTGGTGGACCTTGGCCGAGGCCTACGAGAACTGGATCAGCACCCGGCAGCCGCCGCTGTTCGGCACCGAACCCGACGCGCGCATCTGGGCGCTGGCCAACGAAGCGGCCGACCCCACGACCCATCCGGTGCTCGAAATCGGGGCGGGAACCGGGCGCAACGCCCTTCCCTTGGCACGGCGCGGACACCCGGTCGACGTCGTGGAAATGACCCCGAAGTTCGCCGAGATGATCCGTACCGAGGCCGAACGGGAATCCCTCAACGTGCGCGTCATCGTGCGTGATGTCTTCGCAAGCACGGAGGATCTGGGCCGCGATTATCAGCTGATCGCGCTGTCCGAGGTGGTGCCCGACTTCCGGACAACGCAGCAGCTGCGTAATCTGCTCGAGCTCGCCGCTGTTCGCCTGGCTCCCGGTGGACGCATCGTCTTCAGCGTTTTCCTGACGGCTCTCGGCTACACCCCCGACCAGGGCGCACGCGAGTTCGGGCAGCAGGTATATACAGGATTCTTCACGCGCCGCGAGATGGCAGACGCTGCCAACGGACTACCGCTGGAGCTCATTGCCGATGACTCCGTCTACGACTACGAGAAGGCGAATCTGCCCGACGGCGCCTGGCCGCCGACGAGCTGGTACGCCGGTTGGGTCAGTGGCACGGACCTGTTCCCGGTCGAACGTGAGAAAAGCCCGGTCGAGTTGCGCTGGCTGGTGTTCCAGAGGAGACGCTGAGGCACGCCGGGCGCTTACACGGGCAACAACTCGTCGATCACCGCCGCCAACTGCTTGGCCGACCGGCATTCGTGCATTGTGATCACCTCTTGGTAGCGCGGCACTGCGGAATCGCCGCTGCCCCACAGATGTTTGGGCTCGGGGTTGAGCCAGTGTGCGTGCCGGGCGGCGGTCACCATGTCGTCGAGAACGTCGACGGCCGGGTTGCGGTAGTTGGTCCGGCCGTCGCCGAGAACCAGCAGCGAGCTGCGCGGCGACAGCACATTCGGGAATGCCTGCATGAACGAGACGAACGCGTTGCCGTAGTCGGAATGCCCGTCGCGGTTGTAAACGCCGGCCTCCCGGGTGATCCGCTGGATCGCCACCGCCAGGTCGGCTTCGGGCCCGAACATGTGCGTCACCTCATCGGTGGTGTCGATGAAAGCAAACACACGAACGCGCGAAAACTGTTGGCGCAGAGCATGAACCAACAACAAGGTGAAGTGGCTGAACCCAGCGACCGATCCGGAAACGTCGCACAGCACCACCAGTTCCGGGCGCGCCGGTCGCGGTTTGTGCAGCACGACGTCGATCGGCACGCCGCCGGTGGACATCGACTTGCGCAGCGTCTTGCGCAGATCGATCGACCCGGCGCGGGCGCGACGGCGACGGGCCGCCAGCCGGGTGGCCAGCGTGCGGGCCAGCGGGGCGACTACCCGTCGCATCTGGCGTAATTGCTCACCGGATGCTCGTAGGAATTCGACGTTCTCGGAAAGCTGTGGGATACCGTACATCTGAACATGCTCGCGGCCGAGCTGCTCGGCGGTACGCCGCTTGGTCTCGGCGTCGACCATCTTGCGTAACTGCGCAATCTTTTGCGCAGCAAGCGCTTTGGCTATCTGCTCCTGAGCCGGCGTGGGCTCGTCGCCGTACGGGGCGAGTAGGCCGGCCAGCAGCTTACCCTCCAGCTCATCCAGCGCCATCGCCTTGAGCGCTTGATAGGACGAGAAAGACGGGCCGCGGCTGGAACTGTATTTGCCGTAGGCCTCCACGATCCGCGCGATCATCGCGACCAGCCGCTCGTCCATATCGGCCAGGTCCGGGTTGTCGGTCAGCAGATCGAGCAGCATCTGCCGCATCGCCTCGACGTCGTCGGGTGGTAGAGCACGAGCGTCGGGGTCACCGGCGGCGGCGTCGTTCAAAACCACCGCCCGTGCGCCCAATGCGGCGGGAAACCACAGGTCGAACATGGCGTCGTAGGTGTCACGGTGGTCGGGTCGGCGCAACACCGCGCAGGCGATGCCCTCGCGCAGCACCTCACGATCGCCCAAGCCCAACGCTGCCATCACCCGGCCGGCGTCCACCGTCTCGGATGGGCCGACCGAAATCCCGCTTCCGCGAAGCGCTTCCACGAACCCGACCAAGTGACCGGGCAGCCCATGCGGGGCGAGCGGCCGGGTAGGACGGGTGCGTCGGGTGGCCATTTTGGTTGGGCCCCTTCCCTAATTGAGCCTGAGTTCGCCGGTCGCGCGTTGTTGGTCGGATTGGTGCTTGAGGACCACGCCGAGCGTGGCGGCAACGACCGCGTCGTCGATGGTGTCGAGGCCCAGCGCCAGCAGCGTGCGTCCCCAGTCGATGGTCTCGGCGATCGACGGCACCTTCTTCAGCTGCATCCCGCGCAGCACGCCGATGATGCGGACCAACTCCTCGGCGAGGTGCTCAGGCAGTTCGGGAACTCGCGACAACAGAATGCGGCGCTCCAGCTCGGGGGTGGGGAAGTCGATGTGCAGGAACAGGCAGCGACGCTTGAGCGCCTCGGACAGCTCGCGGGTTGCGTTGGAGGTCAGCAACACGAACGGCGCCCGGGTTGCGGTAAGCGTGCCCAGTTCCGGGACGGTCACCGCGAAGTCGGAGAGCACCTCTAGCAGCAGGCCTTCTATCTCGATGTCGGCCTTGTCGGTTTCGTCGATGAGCAGCACCGTCGGATCGGTGCGCCGGATGGCGGTCAGCAGCGGACGTTGCAGCAAGAACTCCTCGCTGAACACGTCGTCTTTGGTGGCCTGCCAGTCCCCGGAGCCGGCCTGGATCCGCAGGATCTGCTTGGCGTGGTTCCACTCGTAGAGGGCGCGTGCCTCGTCGACACCCTCGTAGCACTGCAACCGGACCAGGCCCGAGCCGGTTGCCTGGGCGACGGCACGGGCTAGCTCGGTCTTGCCGACGCCGGCGGGGCCTTCCACCAGCAGGGGCTTGCCGAGGCGGTCGGCGAGGAAGACCGCCGTTGCGGTGGCGGTATCGGGCAGGTAGCCGGTATCGGCCAGCCGCCGCGAGACATCAGCGATGTCGGCGAACAACGGCAGGGACCGTGCGGGCACGCTCATGGTGGAACGCTCCTTATAAAGAGTGCGTCAGGCCGGACGGATGTGGCCCGTAATGGGCGAGCCCCAGACGATCCACTTGGTCGAGGTCAATTCGGGCAGCCCCATCGGACCGCGGGCGTGCAGTTTCTGGGTGGAGATACCGATCTCGGCGCCGAAGCCGAACTGCTCGCCGTCGGTGAACGCCGTCGAGGCATTGACCATCACCGCGGCGGCGTCGACTTGTTCGGTAAACCGTTGGGCCGCAGCAAGGTTAGTGGTAACGATCGCTTCGGTGTGGCCGGTGCCGTACTCGTTGATGTGGGCAATCGCGGCGTCCACGCCGTCGACCACCGCTACCGCGATATCCATCGCCAGGTATTCCCGACGCAGGTCTTCCTCACCAGCGTCCGCATGCACGGTGACGCCGGAATCCTGCAGGGCGGCCAGCAGTCGCGGCATGGCCTGCTCGGCGATCGCCGCATCGACCAGCAACGTCTCGGCCGCGTTGCAGACGCTTGGCCGGCGAGTTTTGGAGTTCAGCAGGATGCGTTCGGCGACATCCAGATCGGCGGCTTCGTGGACATACACGTGACAGTTGCCGACGCCGGTCTCAATGGTGGGGACCTGCGCGTCGCGCACGACCGCGTTGATCAGGCCCGCTCCCCCGCGCGGAATCACCACGTCAACCAAGCCGCGGGCCTGGATCAGATGGGTCACGGTGGACCGGTCGGCGGCCGACAGCAGCTGAACGGCGTCGGCGGGCAACTCCTGGCTGACCAGTGCGTCACGCAACACCGTGACCAGGGCTTCGTTGGATCTCGCGGCCGAGGAGCTGCCGCGCAGCAGGGCGGCGTTTCCTGACTTGAGCGTCAGCCCGAAGGCGTCGACGGTGACGTTGGGTCGGCCCTCGTAGATCATGCCGACCACGCCGAGCGGCACCCGCTGCTGACGCAGCTGAAGTCCGTTGGGCAGGGTGTAGCCGCGGAGCACGACACCGACCGGATCGGGTAGGCCCGCGACCTGCCGAAGACCGGCCGCGATGCCATCGATGCGCTGCGGGTTGAGGGCCAGACGATCAAGCATCGCAGCGGGGGTGTCCGCGTCGCGTGCCGCGTTCAGATCTTCGGCGTTGGCCGCCAGGATCTGGTCGACATGGGCGAGCACCTCGTCAGCGGCGGCGTGCAGCGCGCGGTCTTTGACGGCTGTCGGCAGCGAGCCCAGGCGGCGGGCGGCCACCCGGGCTCGGCGAGCGGCCTCGTGCACCTCTTTACGCAGGTCGGGAAGGGACGGCGCGTGCACACTCATTACCCCAGGGTATCGGGCTTGAGCTGGCCTAGTAAGACGGGCCGTCGGTGAAGCGCGCGGTCGGCCGGTCGACGCGCAGGCGCGCCCGGGCCATGGGGGTTTTGCGCGTCGAGACTCAAGCCACGCACACCCGCCACGGCGAGTCGTGTACATGGTGTGAGTGTCGCAGTCGGGATAGCCGTGTGATGCGTTACGCCGCCGCAGGCTGCGGCACGCCTCTCAACCCGTCGCCTCACCACGGCGTGTCCGGTGCACTTTACTTTGCCGCTCATCCAGGATGTGTCCAAAGTCGTGCAGTAGCAACGGTTCCCGCATGACAAGGTGCTCAATATGCTCGCGACCGATCTCGACCGCGGTCACCTCTTCGAGCGCGTATGCGCTCGCGAGGTTAGGTTGCCGGGTCAATGCGGTCAGACCCAGAAATGAGCCTTCGTCCAGCGTGCTAATCAGCACGTCCAACCCCTCGTCGGTGGTGGCGACCAACCGCACCCGCCCGCTGACCAAGAACGTCATCCCCGCGGGGACCTGCCCGGCGTACTCCACGATCTCGTCGGCGCCGTAGCGGACGATCCTCGCGCGCGAGAGCAACGACGCCCTATCGCTATCGCTCAGCCGCAATACCGGCGCCACCACCGTTCGCAATGCGTTCTCGATACGCTCGGGCGTCGAGAAGTCGTCATCGGCGCCATCGAGGTGCAGGCCCTCCCGCCGTGCCGCATACCAAATCCACCGCAGAAACGTTGCTTTGGCGGCCCGTTCGTCGGCCGGCGAGTCCAGCCCGATGGTCGTGCAGTATTCGGCGTCGCCGAGCGGTTCCGACATTGGTATGTCCCCCGCCAGGAGCTGCGGCAGCGCGCTGGCGACGCGGGTCAGCATCGCACAAACTCGGTCGGGAGAATCAGCGTCCGAAAACTTGGTCGTCATCGCCAATTCGTGCGCGCCCGCGGGGCGGCTGAGATTCGTGAACGGTGTGCCGGCGAGCACCGCGTTTGGAGTGATCCGCAATCCGCTGCCGGTCTCGATGTGCACGGCGCGCCAGTTCACCTCCACGATGCGTCCCCGTGCCGTGGTCGTATCGATCCAGTCATTGATCTGGAAAGGCTGCTCGAACAACATGAATAAGCCAGACACGATCTGGCCGACGGAGTTTTGCAGCATCAAGCCGATGACCACCGAGGTCACACCCAACGCGGTGAACAATCCAGCGACTCGAACGCCCCAGACATAGGAGAGGATCACGGCCAGACCGGCTCCGATAAGTACGAAACGGGCGACGTCGAGGAAGATGACGGGTATCCGCTTGCGCCACGAGCCTTCGGGTGCACCCGCGAAGACGGTGGCGTTTAACCCCGACAACAGCAGTACCAACACCAGAAAGCCGAAGACCGTCGTCAGTATCCGCACTGCGGTGTCGCCTGCCGGGACACCCGTGGCATTGACAATCAGCAACAAGAGCGCCCCGAGCGGCAGCACATAGTTGCGCAGCAGACCAACCTGGCCGGCCAGTCGACTTCGCCTACGAACAAGCGAGCGATGCAGCTCGGTGAGAACGACAATCCCGACGGGCAAGCCCACTACGACTCCGAGGGCCCAGTAGAACCAGGCCGAGCCAAGGATGCTCATCGCCGCTCCGACAATCGCCAGATCTGCTGGCTGGATCCGCCGACCGAAATCTCGCCGGCCGGCGTGAATTCCCATATGTCTCGCATGGCTTCGTAAACCTGCGAGGTGACATAGATGCCGGGTTGGGTTGCGCCATTGTGCATTTGGTAGGCGAAATTTACCGCGTTGCCCCACATGTCATAGACGAGACTTGATCGACCGACCAACCCGCTGATGACCTTGCCAGTGTTGATACCGACCCGAAGGCGCAGCGGGTGGCGAGATTGACTGTTGAATCGATCGATAATGTGTTGAATCTCTAGGGCGAAGTCGACGCTGCGGTGAATGTTGTCCAGGCGCGGAGTGGTGGCGCCACAGCTGGCGAGATAGCCGTTGTGGAACGTGCGGATCCGTTCCACGCCAAGAGATTCGGCCGCAGAGTCGAACTCGCGGAACAGCCCATTGACAATCCCGATCAATTCGTCGCCCGACAGATTTTCCGACACCTCATCGAGCCCCACCATGTCGGCGAAGACGACCGCGACGTCTTGGTGCTCCTGTGCGATGATCTCTTCGCCCTCGCGATACCGCTGTACCACCGGTTCGGGCATCAGCGACAGCAGCAGGCGGCTGTTTTCACTACGCTGCTCGTTCAGCTGGTCCTCTTTGATCTTGAGGTTACGACTCATCTCGTTGAAAGCCGCAGTGAGGTCGCCGAGTTCGTCTCGCGAGCTCACCGGAACGGTGACCTCGTAGTCGCCGGAGCTGATCTTCTCGGTACCGGCCTCCAGTCGCCGGATGGGCCGCACCAGCAGCTTGGCAAGCAGCATCGACACCACACAGATGACCAAGCTGATGCCCGCGACGGACAACACCAGCGTCTTGCCGAACGAAGCCAATCGCTGATACGCATCCCGATCTGCCCGAGTCGCCAGAATGGACCAGTGCAATTCGGAGTTCGGTACGTCCAGTGGGGCGTAGGCTTCTAATTCCTTGTTGCCCAGGTAACTGGTGTCCCTGACGACACCGGTCTGCCCGCGTTGGGCCGCGCGAAGACCCGCGCTTGGCACCGGCTGCACCAGCGTCGTGCCGCCTAACCGAATCGCCTGCTTCACGACGTCGGGTGGCGTGCCGCCAGCGATTGCCTCGCGCTGATATTCCTCCGGATCCTGCAGGAAAAGCCTTGAATCAGAACGCATCAGGTTGTCCGGTCCCGCCAAATAGGTCTCGGTTGACCGGCCCATGCCGACAGCTTCCCAGTGCTTACTGGCGTTCATGATGTCGTTGATCTTCGAGATGGGTAGCGGCAGCGCCATCACGCCGTTCATTCGGCCGTTCATCCCGACCGGCGAAACCACCCACGCGGTGGGGGCGTCGAGTTGCGGCTGATACGGCTGGAAGTCGGTAATCCAGATGAAGTCTAAGTCGTTGGAACGCAACGCTTTTTGATATGCCTCTCGCAGATTGGTTTCGCGATATGGGCCGGTGAGGATATTGGTACCGAGATCGGGGCCTTTGTTCACGCTGTAGACAACATTGCCATCGAGGTCCAGCAGCAGCGCATCCCGGTAATCGAAACGTGTGACTATCCCGCGGAAGAATTCGCTATAGCGGGCGTTTGCTGCCGACCACGCGCTGCCGTCGTTGGAGTTGTTGCGGCGCATCGCGTCACTAGACCTTTCGAACGGCGCCGTGTAGTAGGCCTGAAGGTACTTCTGCGCGTTAGAACTGGGCAGCAGGGCGTTGATATCGAGATCGTCGCCAGTCAGCCGATTGATCGGCTTGATCAGTTCATTGTTGTAATAGTTGACGATCGCCTCCTGCTGGACGGCGTCGATCGTCGCGTTGGCCAATTGGGCGAAGCCCGTGGTGAATGCCTCGGTTGCCTCGACGGCGCTGAACCCGCTGCTGTACACGAGCAGCGAATTCGTCAGCTCCGCGAACAGCGCCTCCACCTGCCGCTTCTGCGACTCACGCAACTCGAGCAACCGCTCGGTTGCTACGTCGCGCAGCGCATTACGACCGGTAACGTAGCCGACGAGGCCGACCACCGCGACCGACATGATGCTGCAGACCAACAGCGTCACCAGAAGCTTGGACTGGATGCCCACCCGGAAGAACCGCAGAAACCGACGCCCACGTTTTCCGGCTTTAGCGGGCTCCTCTACCGATACCGGTTCCGCTTGCAGGCCCGATTTCAACCATGTTCCTCTCGCGAGTCCCGACAAGCCCTAACCCACTCGTTCTCGGTGAGTTACGCGCTCCGCCTTGGTTTGTCGTTCGTCGATAAGTCGGCCCAATTCTTGCAACAGGATCGGCTTGCTCATCACGACCTGCTCGAGGTGTTCGCGATCGATCTGTAGGGCGGTCACCTCCTCCAGCGCCACAGCGCCGGTCGGGTTGGGCTGCCGAGTCAGCGCGGTCACCCCCAGCAATGCGCCTTTGTGGAGCGTAGCGAGGGAAACGACCGAACCGTCCTCGATCGTCGCCGTGAGCCGAACACTGCCAGCGACGATAAAAGTAATCCCGCTTGGCACTACACCCGCGTGCTGCACGATTTCGTCGGCGCCGTAGCGCACCACCCTGCCGTACGGAGCCAACGACTGCTGATCACTCAGGCTCAGCCGTAGCTCCGGCCCCACCACGGTGCGCAATGCGGTCTGCACACGTTCGTTCGTCGAGAAGTCGTCGTCGGCCTCATCCAGGTGCAGCTCTTCACGTCGCGCGGCGTACCAGACCCATCGCAGGAACGTTGCCTGTGTGGCGCCCTCGTCGGCGGGTGACTTCAGCCTGACCGTGGTTCGGTACTCACCACCACCCAGGGCAACGGTGGTGGGCACGACACCGGACTTGAGTTGCGGTAGCCCGCTGGCAACCCTGGTGAGCATCGCGCACACCTTGTCCGGGGAGTCGGCCGAGGCAAATTTGGTCGTGATTGAGCATTTGTGCGAGCCGACCGGACGGCTGAGATTCGTAAACGAAGTGGTAGCAAGCATCGAGTTGGGTGTGATCCGCAACCCGGCGCCGGTCTCGATGTGGACGGCGCGCCAGTTCACCTCCACGACCCGGCCCCGCGCCGTGGGCGTGTCCAGCCAATCATCCATCCGGAATGGTTGCTCGAACAGCATGAACAAACCCGACACGATCTGACCGACCGAATTCTGCAACATCAGACCGATGACGACCGAGGTCACACCCAGCGCGGTGAACAACCCGGCGACCCGAACGCCCCAGATATAGGACAGGATCATCGCCAAGCCAATACCGATCAACCCAAACCTTGCGACATCAAGGAAGATGGTGGGCAGCCGCTTGCGCCAACTCTCTTGGGGCGCAGACTGAAACACCGTGGCATTGAGCCCGGACAGCAGCAGTACCAGCACCATGAAACCGAAGACCGTGGTGAGGATCCGCACCGTAACGTCCCCGGCCGGCACTTGGGATGCCTTGACCAGCAACAGCAACAGCGCCCCGAGCGGCAGCAGATAGTTGCGCAGCAGGCTTACCTGCCTGGCTAGGTGGCTGTTCCTACGGACGAGCATGCGGTGTAGCTCGGTAAGAACGATCAGCCCAATGGGTAAGCCAACCGCGATACCAACGGCCCAGTAGAACCACGACGAATGGAAGATATTCATGCTCGCTCCACCAATCGGTAGATCGGCTCCTCGGATCCTTCGACCAAGACCGTGCCCGCCGGCGTGAATTTCCGGACGTCGCGCATCGTTTCGTACACTTGCGCGGTTACGTAAATGCCGGGTTGGGGTGAGCCACTGTGCATTTGATAGGCCAGACTCACCGCGGCACCCCACATGTCGTAGACAACGCTGGATTGACCGACCAGCCCACTGGTCACGTCCCCGGTATTGATGCCGACTCGCAGTCCCAGGTCGTAGCCGGTTTGGCTGTTGAAACGATCGATGATGCGCCGCATCTCCAAGGCGAAATCGACGGTTCGGGGAATGTTATCCAGCCGCGGTGTGGTTACCCCGCAGCTGGCGAGGTAGCCGTTGTGCAAGGTGCGGATTCTTTCGACGCCGAGATGTTCTGCAGCCGAATCGAACTGCCGCACCAATTCGTCGACGATCCCGACAAGTTCGTTACCAGACAGACCGCTGGAAACTTCATCGAGCCCCACGATGTCGGCGAACAGCACAGCGACGTCGTGGTGTTCCTGTGCGATCGCTTTTTCTCCATCGCGGTAGCGCTGGACGACCTGCTCGGGCATCATCGACAGCAATAGCCGGTCGTTCTCCCTGCGCTGCTCATTGAGCAACTCCTCTTTGATCTCCAAGTTCCGGCTCATCTCATTGAAAGCCGCTGTGAGGTCGCCGATTTCGTCGCGCGACCGGACCGGGATGGTGACGTCGTAGTCGCCGGCGCTGATCCGCTGCGTACCGGCCTCAAGCCGCCGGATCGGGCGCACCATCGCTTGGGCGACCAGCATCGACGCCACACAGATGACGAATATCATCGCCACCGTGACAAGGATCAGCGCCTTGCTGAACGACGCGACGGCCGCGAACGCCTGCGAAGCATCTCGCGTCGCCAGGATCGACCAGTGCAGGTCGGAGTTCGGCACGCTCAACGGCGCATAGGCCTCGAGTTCATGATTGCCCGTGTAGTCAGTGTCGGAGACGGTACCCGTCTGTCCGCGTTGAGCGGCACGCAGACCTTCGCTGGCAACGGATTGCAGTAGGGTCGTGCCGCCAATTTGAACTGCGCGGTTCGCTACGTCCGCGGGTGTGCCGGCAGCTACCGCCTGCCGTTGGTATTCCTTGGGATCTTCCAGGAAAAGCCGAGAATCCGAACGCATCAGACGGTCCGGGCCGGCCAGAAAGGTCTCGGTTCCGGCGCCCATGCCAGCGGATTGCCACCGCTTGTCGGCGGTCATGATCCTGTTGATCTTGGCGATCGGCAACGGCAGCGCGAGGACGCCCTCGGTTTTGCCGCCCGCCTCGACCGGCGCCACCAACCACGCAGTGGGCACGTCGAGTTGCGGCTGATATGCCTTGAAATCAGTGATCCAGGTGAAGTCAACAGCGTTGGCGCCCAACGCCTTTAGATAGGCATCGCGCAGATTGGATTCCCGATATGGGCCCGTCAAGATGTTGGTGCCGAGGTCGGGGTCTTTGCTCAGGCTGTAGACGATATTGCCCCTGGTATCCAACAACACCGCATCGTCGTAATCGAACCGGGTGACGATTTCGCGGAAGTAGCTGTTGAATCGCGCATTCGCGGCGGACCAGGCGCTGCCGTCGCCGGCGTCGTCAAGCTGCATCGAGTCGGCGTCCGAAGTGAACGGGGCGGTGTAGTGCGCCTGGAGGTACTTCTGCGCGGGACTGGTCGGCAGCAGGGCGGTGATGTCCAGCTTTTCACCAGTTGCGCGTTCGACGGGTTTGATGAGTTGGTTGTTGTAGTAGTTGACGATGGTCTGTTGTTGCGCGGGGTCGATCGTTGCGTCGACCAGTTGATCAAAGCCGGCGGTGAACTGCGCGAGAGCATCCACCACGGTCAATCCACGGGCGTAAATGACCAGCGAGTTCGTCAGGTCGGAAAACAGCGTCTCTACGGCGCGCTTCTGCGACTCGCGCAACTCCGTCAACCGCTCATACGCCGCCGCCGTGAGCGAAGTGCGGCCAGACTGGTAGACGACGACCACGATCGCCGCAACGGAGAAGATGCTCGACAGCAGCAACAGGACCATGAGCTTGGATTGAATGCTCGCCCGGAAATGCGGCCGGCGTCGCCGCTCGACCTTCGGGCTCTTCTGCGCCGGCGCCGCTTCGGCTTGCGGTGCCGACACTGTGGTTGGCTCACCCAATGTCAATCGGCTGCCCTCCCGCTATGGGTCTGTGACTTTCCACGATGCACGGATCACACGGCAGCCTAGCGCCGACACGCAGCGGAAATGGCAATTGCGGAGAATGCGCGTGATCGGACCGGAGAACTGGTCTTTCTGAAACCTGGACTAACGAACCGGGCTCTGGACGGGAACATTCCGTCGGTACTGCGCGACTATAGAGAGATGCATTGCGAGGTGGCCCGCGAAGCGCTCTCGGCCCGACTCGACGGCGAGCGAGAGCCCGTACCGGCGGCACGCGTCGATGAGCACCTCAATGAGTGCGCCGCGTGCCGCAATTGGTTCGATCAGGCGGCTAGCCAAGCTCGCGATCTGCGCCGGTTGAGCCAGTCCCGCGCAGTCATCGCACCCCTTGGCCCCCTGACGATCGATCGAGTACCGCCGCGGCGACGCTTACCGATAACTTGGCAGCGATGGGCGCTGTTGTGCGTGGGCATCGCGCAAATCGCCTTGGCGACCGTACAAGGGTTTGGCCTCAGCGTCGGGCTGACACAGCAGCACGCAATGAGTGCTGGCAACCATCTGCTTAACGAATCCACATCGTGGTCGATTGCACTCGGTGCGGTCATGGTGGTTGCCGCCTTGTGGCCGGGTGCCGCGGCGGGCCTTGCGGGTGTCTTGTCGGTCTTCGTCGGCGTCCTGACGGTCTATGTTGTCGTGGATGCAATGTCCGGGTCCGTCACGACCATGCGGATATTGACCCACGTCCCGGTGGTACTCGGCGTGCTCCTTGCAATCCTGGTGTGGCGCAGCAGCGCCGCGCCGCGGCCGGCGCCGGATGGGGCCGTGGCCGAGCCCGACATCGTCTTGCCTCAGAACGCATCCCGCGGCCGACGGCGCGGTCACTTGTGGCCCACCGATGGCGCGGCCTAGCCGTTGCCGAAGTTCCGCAACCGCAGGCTGTTTGAGACGACAAAGAACGACGAGAACGCCATAGCCGCGCCGGCTACCACGGGATTGAGCAGTCCGGCCGCGGCAATCGGCACAGCGGCAATGTTGTAGCCGAATGCCCAGACCATGTTCATGCTGATGGTGCGCATCGTAGCGGCTGCCAAGTCAAGCGCCAGGGGCACGACGTCGAGGTTGTCGCGGACCAAAATAATGTCGGCCGCGCTAATCGCGACGTCGGTGCCGCGCCCGATGGCCATGCCCAGATCGGCGCATGCAAGCGCCGGCCCGTCGTTGATACCGTCACCGACCATGGCGACCACCCGCCCGTGGTCCCGCAGCTGCTCGATGACGTCGACCTTGCCTTCGGGCAAGATGTCGGCGATCACCTCATCGATGCCGACGCGAGCGCCCACGGCGGCCGCCGATGCGGGATTGTCGCCGGTCAACAGCACCGTTCGGAAGCCGCGATCATGTAGTGCCGCTACAGCATCGGCCGCCGAGTCCTTCACCGCGTCGGCCACCGCGATGAGTCCGCACAGTTCACCATCGACCTCGACGAACACCGTTGTCTCACCCCGTGATTCGGCGTTGCGCCGAGCCGCGACCAGCGTTGCCGAGTTGCAGGAGGAAGCGATCCAAGACGGCTTACCCACCCGCACCGCACGCCCGGCCACGGTGCCGCAAACTCCGCGGCCAGCTACCGCGCGGAAGTCCACGACGGGTTCTCGATGGGCCTTCGAGACAGGGCTCAACGCAGCGATGGCGAGGGCGACCGCGTGCTCGGACGCCGCTTCAACTGTCGCAGCCAATTCGAGTACTTGGTCGACATGCCAGCCCGGCGCGGCTACCACCGAGCTAACCGTTAACTGGCCGGTCGTCAGGGTGCCGGTCTTGTCGAACACGACTGTATCGACGGCACGGGTGGCCTCCAGCGACCGATAACCCTTGAGAAATATTCCGAGCTGGGCGCCGCGACCGGACGCCACCATCATGGCAGTCGGGGTCGCCAGTCCCAGTGCGCACGGACAGGCGATGACGAGTACGGCGAGCCCGGCCGAAAATGCCCGGTCGAGTTCACCCCCGACGATGAGCCATCCGACGGTGGTGAGCACAGCGATGGCGAACACACAGGGAACGAATACCGAGGCGATCCGGTCCGCCAGCCGCTGCGCATTGGCCTTCTGCACCTGCGCCTGCTCGACCAGTCGGACCATACCGGCGAACTGGGTGTCGGCACCCACCGCGGCGGCCTCCACGATCAGCCTGCCATCGAGCACTGCCGTGCCACCAATGACCTTTGCCCCGGGATCCACCCGCAGCGGCTTTGCTTCACCGGTCATGGCACTCATGTCCACCGCGGCCGACCCTTCGACGACAAGGCCGTCGGCGGCGATCGTCTGCCCTGGACGTACCACGAAGCGGTGCTGCTCTTTGAGTTCGTCAGCCGGGATGACCATTTCGGACCCGTCGGGCTGCAGGACGGCGACATCCTTCGCGCTCAACGCCGCGAGGGCCCGCAACGCACCACCTGCCTTCGACTTGGCACGGGCTTCGAAAAACCGTCCCGCCAGCACGAATACCGTGACACCCGCGGCGACCTCGAAGTAGATGGCGTCGCTACCCAGTAGCGCCTGCCATATGCCGCTACGCTCGGCGGGCCGGTGACCGCCGAAAACGGTGTAAAGCGACCACAACGTGGCTGCGGTGATACCGACCGAGATCAGTGTCTCCATGGAGGCGCTGCCGGAGTGCGCGTTCTGTAGCGCGATTCGATGGAACGGCCACGCCGCCCAAGTCACAACCGGAAGGGCCAGCGCAGTCAGCACCCACCCCCAGCCGCTGAAGCGGGTATCGGGAACTACCGCGAACATCACCGACAGATCGGCCAGGGGCACGAAGAGTATGGCCGCAACGGTCAACCGGATCAGCAGGTATCGCGCGTGATCGGCGTCGGGATCGCCCTCGTCCATACCGCCGGCCACCCGCGGCTCGGCCCGATAGCCCAACCGTTGAATCGCCTCGCACAATGCGGCGGTCTGCGCGTCCTCGGCGGCGTCGATCGTTGCCACTCGGGTGGCGAAGTTCACAGATGCCCGGACCCCCGGCAGCCTGTTGAGCGTCCTCTCGATGCGCTTGGCGCACGCGGCGCAGGACATCCCGCCGACGTCGAGTTGTACCCGCTGAAGTGGCAGGGAACGCTCGTCAGCTGGCGCCGTTACCGACCGGGCTATGGCCGACATCGTGGCTGTTCACCTCCTGCAATTCCGAGCCCACCCCAATAAGGTCGTCACGGCCTGGCCATGAGTTCCCAACGCGTTTTCGCCAGTTATCGCCTACCCTCACTATCCGTGGCGACAAGCGGCGACGACGACCAAATTACTCACCTGGCAAAAGCCGCCGGACAGGGTGACCGCGCCGCGCTGTCGCAATTCATTGCGGCCACACAGCGCGATGTGTGGCGGCCGGTCGCCTATCTCGCCGATCCGCCCAGCGCCGACGATCTGACTCAGGAAACGTTTCTGCGGGCCATCCGTTCTTTGCCGCGCTTCACAGGCCGATCCACGGCTCGGACGTGGCTGTTGTCGATCGCCCGGCGCGTGGTCGTCGACCAGATCCGCCACAACAGGAGCAGGCCCCGCACCGCGTACGTGGCAGAGCTCGACAGTGCGATCCGGCACGGCCATCGTTCCAGCCGGATCGAGAACACGGTGGAAATCCGTATGCTGCTTGACGGACTGGAACCGGAACGCCGCGAAGCCATGGTCCTCACTCAGGTCTTGGGCCTCTCTTACGCCGAAGCGGCAGAGGTCTGTGGATGCCCCATCGGCACAATCCGCTCCCGGGTGGCACGGGCCCGCAGCGATCTACTGCGCGCGGCCAACGAGGACGAAGATGCCGGGTCGGCATCGTAATGTCGATGATCGAGGTCATCATGATCTTGCCGCGGCGGCGGTCGGTTTGACTGTATCCGGCGATGAGGCGCTGGTAGACGCTCCAGGGCCGGGGTCAAGTCGATGATCACCGTGACGTAGCCATCGTCTCCGGGGCGGCAGGTGTGTGACCAGCAGTGCTCATCGACACCGATGACCCGCACCCCGTCCAACCTGGCCGGGTCGGCGACCACGATCGCGCGGTTGGCAGCTATGGCGATGGTGTTGACGGTGTCCCAGGAAAGGCCGAGTTCGCCGGCTACCGCGCGACGGTGGCGCGGGATGTAGCGCCCACACCGGAAAACGCGCAGCATTGCCTGAACCTGTCGCGCCACCGCGTAAGGCAAACGTTGTGCCGATTAAAACCGAGCGCTCCAGCTACCGACTCAAAGACACCGGAATCGACACACTGCCCGCCGCCAGGGCAGACAACACGGCACAATAAGCAGCTGACCACGTGGCCTACTTTTCAACCGTCGCTACCGGCCTACATTTGGACCGTCGTCAACAAAACGTCTGCCAAAACCAGCGATAACCATCCACACGGATTGAACCGGCCTGGTTCAACTTGCAGACACACCCAGCAAACCGGCTAGGCCAGCACCAAGCCACCACGCCAGCACGCCGACGCGTTTGCCCAGGGGGGTGCTGACTTCGGATTTTGCTATCTGCCAGCATGATTCAGCTGTGCTGGTTCAATCAAAGCTGTTGAACACCAACGGTTCTAGAATCCGATTTGAATCGCGTAACCATTCAATTTGTGTCCTAGATTCTTTGCCGACCCGCCTTGGTCACACACTCAACGTTGATGTGACCGCACCTGTCGGCCGGCCGCCTCGATTGCCCGTGCCCACGCTGCTCGCACGGTCGCCAGCGCTTCCTTTGCTGAGACGGTGAGGCGCGTTTGGCCGGCGAGCTGGGTGTGCCACTCGGCTTCGGCCGGCGCCCTGATGAAGTCGTGGGCCGCCGGTGGTTGGTTCGTCGGCCCGTAGCGCCGGTAGAGGCGTTCGGCCACCGGATCGATGGCACCGATCGCATCCAGCGCCCACAAGTCCCACAGGTCACGCGCGGCGTGGCGGTCGGTCCATGTCGCGGTCTTCGATGCCGCGAAGGCGGGAAGCGTAGGAACCAACAGCTGTGCGGCGGGTGCATCGGCGTAGCGCTGAACCAGTGACCGTCGCTCCGTTGGCCACACCGTCCTGTCGCGCGAGGAGAGCAGCTGCAGCCGCACCGAGAGGCCAGCGGCGGTCCGAAGAAGTGATGGGCGAGTGTCGGGTACATGACTGAGGGCCGGGTCAAGAATGAGTCGCCCGTGGGTGCGGGAGAGCGCACGGGGTACGGCGGCGTCCAGATCGGCGACGACGGCCTTTCGATCGCCAATTGCAATCAGGTCGATGTCCTCACTAAGCCGTCCGTCCGGAAGGTGGGTGCGGGCAAGCGCGGTGCCACCGATGAAGTGGATTCGGTCGCCAAATTCTCGGCTGAAGAAGGCAAGCAGGTGTGAGATAAGATGGTCGCGCTCGACTTGCTCGACCGCGACGCCGAATTGGGTTGCCACGGCCCGTTGTTCGTCCCTATTCACTGCAAGCCCAGGTTTCCGCGCGCTTCAGTGATGCCAGGCGCCGCTGGTTGGTTGCCAGCGTGCGCAATCGGCCATTGTCGCTGCGCTCATATAGCGCTGCGACGGCGGACCGAACATCGGTTTCGGAGTCGCCGAGTTGGGGGCGGTGCGCCAGGTCCAGGATCGTCTGCTCGGGCGTGGTGACCAGCGTCGGTCCAAGCTCGGTCTCGTAGCGCTCGGCGTCCAGGCTTTGAGTGTCGCGTTTGACGAATCGCACGATCGCGGGGCGATCGGACAGCACGATGGGGCGGTGCTGCTCAGGGACGGCGACGATCGCGGTGGCAAGCGCCCGCGGTATCGCCCCATGGAGTCGTGCGGCGCTGACGCCCATCACGACGATGTTGTCGGGGCCATAGAGCGCTGTAGCGATTCCCGCGGCGGCGATCTCGAGGCCAGGCATCCAGGCGCGTCCGACCATGTCTTGCGGGACCACCGCGTAGTACCCATCGGCGAGACGGTGCAGAAGCCCACGTTCCGTGAGGCGGGCCAGCTGTGGGCGGGGGTGGGCATAGGTCTGCGCCGTGTCGCGAGGACGGATGGTTCTTAGCGGCGCCTGGGCCAAGCCAGCGGGGAGCGGAGTGCTGCGGTCCTGCATCATTTGGCTCCTGAGTATGCGAAACGTATCTCTGTAGGGTACGTAGTGCATACTTGAGATCGCAAGAGGCGGCTTGACTCACGAAGACTGCCCGCGAAATGCCCTCGGTGCCTCACGTAAGAGTGCCCGCGAAATGGTGATCGTCGTGGGGCTGGTTGGCGTCTGTGGCTGAGCATGAGCCGTAGCAATACGTGGCCGCACGCATAACAGCCCCCCTCCCAGGGGATCGGGTGTGGGACCAAGCCGGCGCCCGACAGCGTAGCGCCGTTGATTCAACACGCGCCAGACTTCCCGGACGTCCCCAGTCCGCAGACAGCCCGCAGAGCGCTCGTCAGTTGCGATTATCAACAGTAACGTCCCACAGTGAACGCCATTAGCGACAACCTGGGTCGGCCACTCGGCTGCAACGGATTAGTCGCTCTGAGGCGGGCACAACGCGACATCCCGGGACAGGGGCAGTTGTGACAAATGTGGCGATTCAGAAGTCAGGCCCCGGAATACATCGCCGCCCCGAGTTGTATTGCTGCCGTATGCTAGTCGGCCGCAACAGGGTAGGTGACGTAGCGGCCGACCGAAACTTGTCGCACCGCTTGGTGTGCACTGCTGAGCAATTCCTGACTTGGCTCACGACGAGCAATCCGGAAGTGCCGCGAGTCCATGCTCCCCAGTGTGGTCAACGGTCGCCTGCACGAAACATGTTGATTACACGGCACCATGTTTCAGTCACTGTGAACATCCGTGTGCTAGCACGGCTCGAACCGACTCTGGTTTCGCGACGAGTTCGGCGACGGATTGGATACCGAGGGCTAGGGTTCGGTAATCCGCCAGGTATTCCGCGTAAGAGCGGGTACCGAGTCTCCTGCCCAGGCCGACCCAGGCATCCACCACCGACCACCTTCGCGGATTTCTTGTCGCCCAATCGCTTTCATCCAATCGATACTTCCACTCCTCGGCATCAAGTTCGTCGAGCGCGTACCCGCTGAGAAACTCTGCATACGCGACAGCCGCACCGTGTACCACGGTGATTCCGCGTCCCAGCTCGGCCGAGCCAGCCAACTCTGGCAACAAGCCCAGGATTGCCTTCGTCGCGGCTCGGCCAGTGGTGACCTCTTCCGTCAACGTCACGGAAGGGTAGGCACCCAACGCGATGCAGGCATCAACGATCGAGACCAGAATGTCGGCGGAATCGCGCAATTGATAGTCCACGCCAAGGATCCGGGGCAGGCGCACGATGGTGAAGTCGAGTGTCGGCGGTGATCCCGTCACTACCAGCTCCGCGAGTGACTTGGAGGCCGCGTAGGGATAAGGCGCGTCACGGGGGTCGGTGACTCGCGGCGCGGTAACACTCCCATTGACGACGAACGTCGACAACTGCACCAACCGCGTACCACGACTCGCGCAGGCGTCGGTGATCGCGGAAACGAGCTCTACGTTCGCCAACCGGAGTTCGCGGTATGGCACGAGCACGTTGGTATTACCGATGCAATTTATGAGGGTTCGAGCGCCGGTGTCGCGGATCAGGGCGTCGAGGTCATCTGGACCAAACTGGGGAGATAAACGTTCGATCCGTACCCCATCAACGCTACGCAGAGCTGCCCATGGATCACGTTCGGGGAGCTGTGATCTCGTGGCCAAGACCACTTCGGGGCACGGCACTCCGGACCGTCTCAGGTCGAGGACCGCCTGGGCAAATCCTGTGCCCAGAATTCCCGACGCGCCCAACACGACGATTGCCTGTGGCCTGCGGCTGGTCGGGGACCGTTTGACGCTCAGCTCCGAAGGGGGACGACGCCGCCGCCCCAACGAAGCGAGATCGCGTTCTATCGCGGCAGCTGTTTCAACGTCCATCCATCCATCGGCTGTCGAGCCGCTACCAGCCAGGTTGGCGGCGCTATCAGCACTGATCAGATCCAGAAGCGACAGGTGCCGATTCAAGTACCTGCGAGTTTCGGGGAGGATTCTGATCAGCTCCAACGAACCGATTCCCTCGTCGAGGAGCGATGAGTCTGACCGGATCGCTCTCCCGAGGTGTCGACTCCAGATTTCCGCGAGACCTGCCGCCTTCTCGCCCGATTCGGCGTCGTTTCGCACAGCGTCCACAAACTGAGACGGCGTCCTTAGGTTGTCGCTGTCAATCTTTCCGTTGGGCTTTCTCGGGATACTCGGCACGCCGACCACGAAAAACGAAGGCACTCCTAAACGAACGAGAATGCGCCTGATACGAGCGGCCGCCGCAGTGTCTTCGGCACCTTCGCGGGTCCGCTGAGTTTCGAACCACACCCCGAGACCAACCTCGTGTGGCTCGACGGCGACATCGGATACCGCGGGATCGTCGAAGATCCGCCTAACTGCTTCAGCGGTGTCGACTCGCTTGCCCGAGATCTTGACAATGGCGTCTTTGCGTCCGGAGAAGGCCGGATGGCCCCGATCAAGATTGTCATCAAGAATGACACGATCGGCGGTGGCGAACGCGCGCCGTCGCGAACCGTCGGTGGCAGTCACGGCACCGAAGCTCATGCTGTCGATTCCGAGATAGCCGGCGGAGACCAAATCCCCAACGATGACGACCTCACCGAAGGCGACGAACACCGTGTTGGGCACGAGCGGCCGGCCCAGCGTGAGTCGAGCGCGGCCCGCAACGGTGGTCCCATCGCAGGCGATCGGCAAATAGGTGACGGCGACTGTGGTCTCTGTCGGACCATAGGTCGAGACAACCGAGATACCTTGTGAAGCACCGGATTCGATCCACTTGTCGACGGCATTGGGGCGTATGGCTTCACCGCCGATGACGATCTGGCGGAGGCAAGACCGGCGGATTGCGTTAAGCGCGTCGCCGTCGTCGCACAACAGATGCCACACGGCGGTGGGCAGGTCGATGACTGTCGGCCTCTTCGCGACGAAATCGTGTGCGAGTGCCTGCAGGTCGCCCGTTTTCATGGCGGTGGATCGGACCAGGTTTGATCCACAGCCTGCGCCGCCAAAGATCTCTTCGACGCTGATGTCCGATGTCAAAGGCGCGCATTGGAGGATGGTGTCGTCTGGCCCCCATCCATAGGCACGTCGCACTGCGTCACTGAAGAGCGCGAGCGACCCTTGTGAGATTCCGACGAGCTTGGGTGGACCGGTCGTCCCCGAGGTCGGCATGATGTACGCCGTCTTGGTGGCAAGCAGGGGGTCTTGTGTCACCTTTTCGATGCGCCCGTCCACCAGCTTGCGTAGCTCGTCATCCAGAACCGCCGCCAGCCCGGTAGCAGCCACGTTGACGACGTGCGTTGAAATGCCGTCGCTGTGAGCGGCGATCGCATCGGCTCGCAAGTGAAGTTCGTCGACGGTGTCGCAGACGCTGTAGCCGCAGCCGGCAAGGTGGCATGCGATCAGGAGGTCGATGGTCATGTCGGTGTTGTCGTCCGTGAACACCAGGACGTCGCCCGGCACGGCGCCGTTCTGCACCAACCAGGCGACCCACGGGTAGACGTAGCAACGGATTTCAAGGAATTGGTCGACGCCCCGCGCTGGATTGAGAAACCAGGCAGGCGCCGGCTGCTCCGTCTGGGTTGCCCAATCATCTTGGCGGAGAGCACCGTCGGGGCCGATCCCGAACCATTCGTTGACGGTCATGGCGATCGGGTTATGCCACATCGCCGTCATTGATTCCAATGCCGCAGCGATCCGTTCTGCGACCCTCGGGTGTGTCTTTCTCTCGGGCAGATCTGCCCTGTCCCAGATAGCCAGGTTCAGTGTGCGCTGGTCTTCGTCGAGAACACACGCTACTGTCCTGCCCTCAACCGGACCGATATCCGTCGCAACCGGTGCTTCCGACAAGAAGGGGCGCAGGCCGCGCGCGCACGGCTCCCGGATGAAATTGAGCGTCAACGCCTCAACGTTCGATGTCCGGTTGATCGCCAAATACATCCGGCGGTACTGCTCTTCCCGAAACCACCGGCGTCTTAGTGCCATGACGTAGCCCCGGTCAAGGATCCGAACGACATCCGCTACCGACGCAAATGGCGAAAACCGGACCGCGTGCGCAACCGAGTTGACCAGGCATGTCGCCACATTCAGATCGGCATCTCCGAACCGGTTGTCAACTGCGTGCACTAACAGGGTTTCGGTGCTCTGCCGAAGGCTCGCGTCGACGGCTACTGCCGCCGCGGCCACCAGCACGTTGAGTGGGACCTGTTTCTCCTCCGAGAAGGTGAGGATCGCATCAAATGCCTTGCCAGAGATCCTCGCTGATTCATGAAGCACGCCCTTGGCCGCGGTCCCGGGAGCGTCGTTAGAGCCTTGACCATAGCCGCTGTGGCGCGCCTCGTCGGCGAGCTCACGCCGCACGACCTCGGCGAGGCGCTGTAGCGATTCCTCCACCTTGACCGACTCGCGACGGTGCGCCTCGGCTAACTTCCTCAGACCGTTTGTAACACGGGGGATCTCGTCCTCCTGTCCGGCTGCAAGGTGTCGCGCCAAATCAGTCTCGATGATCCCCGTCGCGCCGCCGTCAAGCAGGATGTGGTGAGTGTGGACGTCGAGGCCCGACACATAACCGCTCCGGTCGGTCCGCACGGTATAGCGCACGAGTGGCTTGGCGATGATGTCAGGAGACCACATGCGCGTGAACTCGTCGTCACCGCGGTCTGTGTGGTCCTCGTCGTCCGACCGCACGCGCACGATGTCGCCAAACTGTAGCCGCGGCGCGAGCTCTGGATAATCACCCCCCTCCGGGGGCGCCTCGAGAACGCAAAGTTGCACGGGATTGTTGAGTATCGTTGCCTGCAAGCCAGCCAGGAATCCGGACAGCTCCAACGGGTGGAACCGATAGCTCTTGCCGATCAGATATAACGCGGGATCGTTATCCTGCAGCACCCCGTTGTAGATGTTCTGTTGAGACCTACTTAAGGCAACTCGATCCACGCGACCTTCTTCAGGCACGGTCACCGAGATCCTCCAGCTCGCGAACCCAGCTCGCAATCGACGGGTTCTCCACCAATCGGGATGGCAGCTCTGATACTCGGTTCACGCCGAGCCGCTTCATCAGGAGAACGAAGCGAACAGAGTCCAGCCCGAGGTCCCTGAGATCCGTTGCGTCGCCGTCGAAGAGGTCCGCCCCTGCGATGTACAACACCTCACAGACAGCAGCGAGGACCCGATCCCGTACCGTCTCAGCCACGAACGGCCACTTCGGCTTTCACTCCACTCATCGCCGCCGCCAATGATGCGCGCATGACCTTGCCCGACTGCGTTCGGGGAATATCGGCGACAATCACGATCGTGGATGGCCGCGCCATCGACTCTGACTCGCTCCGATAAGTAGCCGCGATCCTTCGCTTGAGCTGGATCGTCGCCGGCTCGTCCAGCGCTGCCGACGGGACTACAGCCAAACCGACCAACGCCCCGAACTCCGCATCGGGTATTTCGTAGCATGCGGCCTCGCGGACGCCCGGAACGCCTTCAGCGATGCGATCGACCTCGTCGGGCACTATGTTGACGCCACCGGAGATGATCATCTCCGAGGATCTTCCCTTGATGTAGAAGAATCCGTCCTCGTGGCGCTCCAGTAGGTCGCCGGTGTTCACCCACCCGTCAATCAAAACCTGTTGGGTGCGTTCTGGATTGTTCCAGTACCCCAACATATTTGCCGGCGATTTAATCCACAGCGTGCCGAACGAGGCCGACGGGGCAACGCCTAGGTGGGTGGGTCCGCTGCCTTCTTTAGCTGCCAGATAGACCTCCACGCCAGGGTACGGACGTCCTACCGCTCCCGCCTCGATTTTGGCGATTGAGCCGTCGTCGGTCGGCAGACACAAGGCGGTGCAGCCCGTTTCGCTCAAGCCGTAGACCTGTGCAGTGCGGATGCCGGCAGCTTCAATAAATCTCACATCAGCCGCGATTGCCCGCGAGCCACCGTAGCCGACCAGTCGCAGCGACGCGGGAACCGTCGCGTTTGCGGACTTCAGCTCGGAGACCAGTTTCGAAAGAAGAGTTGGCACTAGGCATGTCGTCGCGACCGCGTTCACGTCGAGAATCTCCACCAGGGACGATGTGTGCTCACCGCCGGTGATACACAACGCCCCCTGCATCAGACAGGTGAGTATCCACCACAGTCCCCCGATATGCGTCGCCGGCAACGGCGAGTACGTGGTTTCGCCGACGACCCAAGTGATCCAGTTCAAACCCTCTTCCCGCAAAATGTCCGGGACGGCAAAGAAAGTTCGATTGGCCAGCAGTACGGCCTTTGGCTCGCCCGTGGTACCGCTCGTAAAGATCATCGCCAGCGCGTCATTAGCGCCCTGATCTGGGTTTCCAGCAAAACTATCCGCACTTAAGAGTTGAGCGGAATCCCTTGCGCCAGCTGCAATATCGACCGTAATCGCCGGTATCGAGCGGAGCACTTCGGGCAGCGTGGAAGATCCGATTCTGCTACCCGGAGCGATGAGTATCGCGCGGGGGTCAGTGATCTGGCAGAAACGTTGGATGGTTGCCGGCGGAAGGTTGCCGTCCACCATGACGGCGATTGCCCCGAGCTTTGCGCAGGCCAGTACCGACAGGTATGTCTCGGGCCCGTTGTCCGAAATCACAAGTACCCGGGATCCGCGAGAAACCGACTGTGCACCAAGATTCGCGGCAAGGCTGCCCGCTTCGGCAACGAGTTCGGAGTACCGAAGCGCGCTAGTGCCGTCGCAGCGGCGCAGGGCGGTTGCCGCGGGCTGCCGCCGCGCCTGTTGAAAGATCCGTTCCAGCACGGTAGGCGGTAAATGAGACATGGCTATGGCTGTTCCCCTCTTAGCGGGTTACGGGATGTTGAGGGCCGCTAGTTCGATCTCGCCGAACGCGGCCCCGCCGTCCTCGTCCCAGAACTCGATGGCGCACGGAACCAGGAGATAACGCCACGTTCGTTCGATGACTTGCAAATCTCGACACAGCAATCGTGCAGAGAATTTTTGGGGATTGATCGGCTTTTTGAATCGCGATGATGTTCTCCTGATCAGCATGCTGGCGAGCTGGTGTCGGTAATAATCTTCGATCGACCAGCCTCGGAGTGCAGGAATATCCTCGTTAATGACCGCTGGGGCGAAAGCGCTGTAAGCGAGCTGATTGAAGCACAGCAACAGTTCGACCGCATTGAAGTGTCCCGTGCTTCGAATGTAGGCGGGCTCACCAATCCTGAAATTGCCATAGGCAAGGACCGAATCGGCGGTAGCTTTGGACTCCGCGTCGATGAGATAGCGGCATCCCTTGTAAGAGTAGGGCTCGAGCACTCTACTGAGCAGATCCTCCGCGATTGGAACTGTGTCTGCGCACTCCGTCCCGGCCCGCGCGGAGGGGGTCAAGTCGGTGTGGCTCATACCGCGTATCCCGGTGACTTGAGCCCATCGAGCATGGTCAGACGGTAGGTCGTCAGAGTGCCCCTGGCGCTGCCGTGCTTCGCTCGGTGCATGAGAACTCGGTTGTCCCACAGAACGATGTCGCCAACCTCGTAGTGCTGAGTGTGAATGAACGGCGACCTGAACTCGGGATCGAGTTGCCCGGTCGCGGCCATGAGTTCTTCCAGCACAGCGGGATCAAGCAGATTCCCGTCCTGGTCCTCGATCTTGGTGGTGCCCGACGCGCAGATGTAGAGGATCTCTTGACCGGTCTTCGGGTGCCTGATGACCGTGGGCCACTTTATTGGGGGCGTGGTCCGGCTGATCTCGCCCCAGACTTCTCCGATGGGCTTGTAGACATCGCTTGGGCGGATCTTGATGTGGCGTCGAGGATCGTGGGTGCTGAATGTTCCGCGAACCGGGTCCCGCTTGGCAGCGGGCAACGACTCCCAAACCTTAGCCAGATCGATGAAATAGGTCCCGCGGTCCCGCCCGGGCACTGCGAGCGGCACAACCATGGAAAAAGCAAACGGTTCCGGCATGAACATGTAATCGATGTGCCAGAACGCGCCGGTTTTTGGAACACCCTGACCTTCCTCGGTGGACGAGACAAAGATCTCAGGATGATCCGCGTGATGATACATGGGCTCGTAATAGGGAATAATTTCTCCGATTATCTTTCCGAGTTTTATAAAGTCCTCCGGGGACGGATTAACATCTTTTAGAACAACGAGTTTATTCTCGTAAACCACGTCGCGGATCTCGTCGCCAGATATACTGCCCAGGTCTTTGGGGTCGATCCCGGTGACCTGCGCACCGAGTCCCTCCCCTTTCACATTCAGCGCCATCGGCTCTGATCTCCTCATTCACTTCGTTTTGGCTCGCTCTCGGGATACTGCTGAATAAGGTGACTAAGAGCTCCTCCTGTTCGCCCCCGGTATTTCGTCGTCGGTTACCCATGTCGCAGGGAGGAGCGGGACGCCATGGCTTGTGCCGTCGGCGGAAAGGTGGACCACTCCGGCGGCGTGGGTGCCAAGCCTGACGGCGGTGCCGGCAAAACCTAGGGGGCCCGCGCCTCGCCTACTTGCCATGGATGAAGTGGATTCGGCGTCGGCATCGATAGCGTCGTCCATAGTTGCGTGCGGGAACTCGTCGCGGTAGCCGCGCGCCCCGGCTCGGATCTTGCGGCGATGTATGCGGCGCGCTCGTGCGGGGGCCGCCGAGTGCTTTCTTGCTGCGGCGCTGGCTCCGATGGTGTCAGTAAGGGTGTCAGGCGATTTCGCGCCGGATTTGGGGTTCGAACTGGCCCCCGGGGGCGCCAGGCCGGGCACCGCGTAGCCGATGACGGGTGCAGGTACAGCGCCGTCGACCGGGGCCGACGCGGGTGCGCCCGGTGCCGAGTTGCTCGTTGCTGAGACGCCGCTCGCGGCGGCCGATGTGATGGGCGCTACCCCGACACCCATGTCGGGACCAACGTGGTGGCCGGCGCTGGGCGCTACGGCAACAGGAATCAGTCCGACCGAGGGCCCGGTGTCCAACAAATAGCTGAACGCGCCAACGGCGCTGAGTGCGCTTAGGGCGGGAGTGAAGAAGGGGAGCAGCAGGAGAGAGTAGGAGGCGTAGTAGGGGTACCACAGGACGTCATACAAGAACAACGCAATGACGGCAAGGACAACCGCAGCCGCGGGGCCGAATCCGAGTCGTTCGAAAAACTGTAGAAAATACTTGAAGGGATCGGCGATGAAATTCAAGATGTCCCTGATGAGTTGGGCGATTGAACTCCATACGTCCCGCTGGTCACCTCGGGCTTCGCCACCGGGCGCAAGGATGGGTGGCGCTGGTGGGGTAGGCGGTGTTCCTGAGGTCGCCGCCTCAGTGATGGCTTGATAGGTAGCCATGATGTCGGCGGCTTGGATCCACATCCTGGCGTAATCGGCTTCGTTGAGGGCTATGGGAACGGTGTTGATGCCGAAGAAGTTAGTGGCGACGAGAACGCCGTGGACTGCGTGGTTGGCGGCCAGTTCGGTCAGCGTGGGCATGGCGGCGAGGGCGCTGCTGTAGGCGGCGGCGGCCGTCTCGTGGTGTGCGGCGGTGACTGCGCTACCGATCGAGGCGTGCTCGAGCCAGGCCAGATAGGGGGCATGCGCAGCCACATACTGCGCGGCGCCGGTTCCGTGCCAGCTGCTGGCCTGTACCTCGGCCAGCAGCTGGCTCAACTCGGCGGCTACGTGACTGTATTGATTGCTGAGTTCTTGCCATTGCGCGGCAGCCGCAAGTAATGATCCCGGACCTTGTCCAGCGCTCAAGAGAGTCGAGTGCACCTCCGGCGGCATAGCCATCCATATCGGGGCTATCAGGGCTACACCTCCTTTTCGCGTCGCTTGCGGTGTAGTCGGCCAAGCGAGGCAAAAAGTTCCCGCGGCGCCAGAGATCGTGTGTGATCCTTGCCCGGAACGGCGAGATTATGGGGAACGGCCCTTGAACTCTGCACTGCCTATAGTGCATCCATGCCAGTCATTGACGCCCGTCATCTCGACGGCATATCCGAAACTGCGCTTCTTACACTGCATCAGCGCGCGACCGAGGCCATCCGACCCGACGGCATCATCGACGACCCGATGGCTATCGCCCTGCGCGACAGCCTCGACTATGACTACCACCACTTCGGCCGCACACACCAAGCTACCGCTCTTCGGGCCTTGGCATTCGACAACGCATCCCGCGAGTACCTCGACGGCTATCCGCGTGCCACCGTCGTCGCCCTGGCAGAGGGGCTGCAGACCAGCTTTTGGCGCCTCGACAACGGCGAGCTGACCTGGCTCTCGGTGGACCTTGAGCCAATCGTGCGGCTACGCCAGCAACTGCTCCCGGTATCGAACCGGTTGCGCTACTGCGCTCAGTCCGCACTCGACTACTCCTGGATGGACTGGGTCGACGACACCAACGGCGTGCTGATAACCGTCGAGGGTCTGCTCCAATACCTGGAGCGTGATGTGGTGTTCGACCTAATCACGGCCTGTGCCAAACGATTTCCCGGTGGCCAGTTGATCTTCGACAGCATTCCTTGGTTCTTGAGCGCGTATTCGCGACGCGGCATCAAACTCAGTAAGCATTACACCGCACCCACGATGCCGTTCTCGTTCACCGCCAATCAGTACGACGAAATGCGTGCTATCACCGGCATCCGCGCGGTGCGCGAGCTACCGGCGCCCCAAGGGCGTGGCAAGTTGTTGCGGTGGGCCATTCCGCTGATCTACCGGTTGCCCTACCTCGACCGGCTCCGGGCCCCCACAACACTCGTCGAATTCGGTTGATTCGGCGGCATTCAGCACGCGGAAGGTTGACGAGCTTCGGGGCGAAAGCATCACACGCCAACCACATGTTGGGCGAAAACTTTGTCTGACCCTGGAAGTGTCCATTGTGAAAGCCGGCGCGAGTCCATAACCTCGGCGGAATGGCGACGCGAGTATGCGTAGTGGGCAGCGTGAACATGGACCTGGTGTTTGAGGTGGCCGCGCTGCCACGCCCGGGTGAGACGGTGCTGGCGTCCACTTTGACGCACGTGCCCGGCGGCAAGGGCGCCAATCAGGCCGTGGCCGCCGCGCGCGCGGGCGCGCGGGTGCAGTTCGTCGGCGCGTTCGGCGACGACCCGGCCGCCGAAACGTTGCGAGCCCACCTGCGGGCCAACGCCGTTGGAGTCGACGCAACCATCCGGGTACCCGGACCGACCGGAACCGCCGCCATCGTGGTCGATGCCAGCGCGGAGAACGCCATCGTGGTGGCTCCGGGTGCCAATGCGCACCTGAAGGTGACCCGGATCCCCACCTGCGATGTGCTATTGACCCAGTTGGAGATTCCGGCGATGGCCGCGCTGGCCGCGGCACGGGCGGCCAGGGAGGCCGGTGCAGTCGTCATCGTCAATGCGTCACCGAGCGGGCAGGATCCCGCCGCCCTGGCCGAATTGGCTGCCGTCGCAGACGTCGTGATCGCCAACGAGAGCGAGGCCGATGACTGGCCTTATCAGCCAACCCATTTCGTGGTTACGCTCGGTGCGCGCGGGGCCCGATACGCCGGCCCGGACGGCAGGTTCGAGGTACGCCCGCCGGCTGTGACACCCGTGGACACCACCGGCGCGGGTGACGTGTTCGCGGGGGTGCTGGCCGCGGACTGGCCGCCCAACCCCGGCTCACCGCGCCAGCGGCTCCGCGCGTTACGGCGCGCCTGCGCGGCAGGTGCGATCGCTACGCTGGTGCCTGGCGCCGGCAACTGCGCACCCGACGTCGAAGGAATCAACGTGGCGGTGCCGGAGAACTAGCACGCTGTACGAATACGGATCTCGATGTACTGTTACTGATTATGTCAGCGACGACCGCGGCCGACATCGCCCTGGCACTCTTGGTGGCGTTCAGTGTGCTCGGATTCGGTTGGCGCAGTTGGCTGCAGCATCGGCGCACCGGATCGGCCGGCTTCCGCGGCATCAACGGCCGGTTCGGGTCGCCGGAATGGCTGGCCGGGGTGGGCTTCGTGGTCGCACTGCTGGTGAGTGTGACCGCTCCGATCCTGCAGCGGCTCAATCTCGTTGAACCCATTGCCATCTTGCGCGCGATCTGGATTCAGATCGCCGGAATACTCATTGCGGTGGCCGGGATCGTAGTCACGGTATCTGCGCAGCTCGCGATGGGCGATTCGTGGCGGATCGGGGTTGACGAGGAGGAAACCACCGCGCTGGTGCACACCGGTCTATTCGGGTGGGTACGCAATCCCATCTACACCGCAATGCTCGCGTTCTCCCTCGGGATTTCCCTGGTGACGCCGAATCTTGTTGCGTTTGCCGGATTTGCCTTGCTCGTCACAACGATCGAACTGCACGTGCGTTTGGTGGAGGAGCCCTATCTATTGCGCACCCACGGCGATGCTTACCGCGCCTACACGGCTAAGGTGGGCCGCTTCATTCCGGCGGTTGGCCTGATCCGCTAGCTAGCTTTCGGGCACGTCGCGTTCGATTTGGTCGAGCCAAATCCGCGCGGACATGTCCGACGGGGCGCGCCAATCCCCCCGCGGCGACAACGCCCCTCCGTGTGACACCTTGGGCCCGTTGGGCAAGGCCGACCGCTTGAACTGGCTGAACGAATAGAATCGCTGGACGAAAACCTGCAGCCAATGCCGGATCTCGGACAGTGAATAGGAAGGGCGTTTGTTCTCCGGGAAGCCGGGCGGCCAGTTGCCACGGTCCGGGTCGCTCCAGGCGTGCCAGGCCAAGAAGGCGATTTTCGACGGCCGGAAGCCGTACCGCAGAACCTGGAACAGTGAGAAGTCCTGCAGGACGTAGGGTCCCACCTTCGCCTCGCTGCTTTGCAGTTCTTCCTCTTCACCGGTTGGAATCAGTTCGGGGGTGATCTCGGTGTCCAGGCCCGACTGCAGCACCTCGCTCCCCTTGTCATCGAATTCCCCCGCCGAGATCACCCACCGGATCAGATGCTGGATCAGTGTCTTTGGCACTCCAGCGTTGACGTTGTAATGCGACATCTGGTCGCCGACACCGTACGTCGACCAGCCCAGCGCCAGCTCGGACAGGTCGCCCGTGCCCAACACGATGCCGCCGCGCTGGTTGGCTAATCGGAAGAGATAGTCGGTGCGCAGGCCGGCCTGAACGTTTTCGAAGGTGACGTCATACACCTTCTCGCCACGCCCGAACGGATGACCCATCTGGTGAAACATCAGCGTGGCGGCGTCGCGAATATCGATCTCCTCGAAGGTGACACCCAGCGCGCGTGACAATTTGATCGCGTTGTTCTTGGTGCGCTCACCAGTGGCGAATCCGGGCAGCGTGAACGCCAGAATGTCGCTACGTGGACGGCCTTCGCGGTCCATCGCGCGGGCCGCGACGATCAGCGCGTGCGTTGAGTCCAGGCCACCGGACACCCCGATGACCACCTTCGGGTAGTCCAGTGCCCGCAGTCGCTGTTCGAGCCCCGATACCTGGATGTTGTAGGCCTCGTAGCAATCCTGTTGCAGCCGTTGCGGATCGGCCGGGACGAACGGGAACCGCTCAACACTGCGCAACAGTCCGATATCGCTGGCCGGCGGATCGACGCGAAACTCGATGCGGCGGAACGAATCCGCCAACGCCCGGTGGTGACGCCGGTTGTCGTCGAAGGTGCCCATGCGCAGCCGCTCCGATCGCAGCAACTCGGTGTCGACGTCGGCAACCGAACGGCGCTCTCCCCTGGGGAAGCGCTCGGACTGCGCGAGTAGCACCCCGTTCTCCCAGATCATGGTCTGGCCGTCCCACGCCAGGTCGGTCGTGGACTCACCCGCGCCCGCGGCGGCATAGACGTAGGCCGCCAGACAGCGCGACGACGCCGAGCGGGCGAGCAGGCAGCGGTCCTCGGCGCGGCCGATGGTGATCGGGCTGCCGGACAGGTTGGCAAGCACCGTCGCACCCGCTAGCGCCGCCTCTGCGCTGGGCGGCACCGGGACGAACATGTCCTCACAGATTTCGACGTGCAACACAAAACCGGGCAGGTCCGACGCGCTGAACAGCAGGTCCGGGCCGAATGGTGTCTCGGTATCGCCGATCCGGATGATGCCGTACTCGCCGTCTCCCGGTGCGACCTGGCGTCGTTCGTAGAACTCTCGATAGGTGGGCAAATAGGACTTGGGCGCCACGCCGAGCACGGCGCCGCGGTGGATGACGACCGCGGTGTTGTAAATGCGGTGCTGACGACGCAGCGGCGCGCCAACCACCAAAACCGGAAGTAGACCAGCGGACGCGGCGACGATCTCGAGAAGCGCATCTTCGACACCGTCCAGCAAGGCATCCTGCAGCAAGATGTCCTCGATGGAGTAGCCCGACAGCGTCAGCTCGGGAAAGACCGCCAGCGCCACGCCGTCGTCGTGGCACTCGCGCGCCAATCCCAGTACCGCCGCCGCATTGGCCGCGGGGTCACCAATGGTCGTGTGGTTCGTGCACGCGGCAACGCGCACGAACCCGTGCTGGTATGCGGAATAGAAGCTCATTGCCTTCCATTGTCGCCTGGCCGGGCCCGGAGACCGAATTTGCCCCTAAGCTCGGCCTTGTGGAGTCGCCTGAGCTCGTCGCCGTACTGGCCGGTCGCCGGGTCGCCGTGTTGACCGGAGCGGGGATCTCCACGGACTCGGGCATTCCCGACTATCGAGGCCCCGATTCGCCGCCCAGCAACCCCATGACCATTCGGCAGTTCACGTCAGATCCGGTTTTCCGGCAACGGTACTGGGCGCGCAATCACGTTGGCTGGCGACACATGGACGACACCCGGCCCAATGCCGGGCATCGCGCGCTGGCCGCGCTGCAGCATGCCGGCGTGGTGATCGGCATCATCACGCAAAATGTCGACCTGTTACACACCAAGGCGGGCAGCACCAGCGTGATCAATTTGCACGGCACCTACGCCCAGGTGACGTGCTTGAGTTGCAGCTACACCGTCAGCCGGGCCGCGCTGGCCGAACGGCTCGAGGCACTCAACCCGGGATTCATCGAGCGCGCCGGGGCCGTCGGCGGGTTGGCCGTCGCCCCGGACGCGGACGCCGTGGTTTCCAATACCGCCTCGTTCCGCTATCTCGATTGCCCGTCTTGCGCCGGAATGCTCAAGCCGGACATCGTCTACTTCGGCGAAACCGTTCCCAAAGAACGTGTGGCCGAAGCCTATTCGCTGGTTGACCAAGCTGATGCGTTATTGGTCGCGGGCTCGTCGCTTACCGTGTTCTCCGGCTACCGGTTCGTACGCTACGCCGCGGGACTCGGCATCCCGATCGGGATCGTCAACCGGGGCCGTACCCGCGGTGACGACTTGGCCACCGTCAAGGTCGACGGCGGGTGTTCGGAGTTGCTGGTGCTGCTGGCTAGTGAGCTCAAAAGCTGCAGGGCATGCTGCGGATCGCGTGAATAAAGTTGCCCGCCAAGTACTCCGGATCGCCGGCCCGAATGTCGGGCAGCTGCCGGAGCAGCTCGCCGAAGATGGCGCGCAGCTGCGCGCGGGCGACATGAGCGCCCAGACAGAAGTGCACTCCGCCACCGCCGAAGCTTACGTGCGGGTTGGGACTGCGGCTCAGGTCGATGCGCTGCGGATGGTCGAATGCCTCGTCGTCCCGGTTGCCGGACGCATAGAACATCACTACTTTCTCCCCCGCCCGGATGGTTTGGCCGCCCAGCTCGAAATCCGTTGCGGCCGTGCGGCGGAAGGTCATGACCGGGGTGGCCCAGCGGATGAATTCCTCGATCGCGGTGCCGATGCGGTTGTCGAAATCGTCGAGTAGCCATGCCTTCTGGTCGGGGAAGTCGGTAAGCGCCTTCATCGCGTGGCTGGCGGTCTGGCGGGTGGTGTCATTGCCGGCTACGGCAAGCAGCACGAAGAATGCCGCCACATCGGCGTCGGTGAGCCGCTCCCCGTCTACTTCCGCGTTTACCAGGCCGCTGAACAGGTCATCGCCAGGATTTTCACGACGCTGTGCGGCCAGCGTGCTGGCAATCTGATGCAGATAGATTTGGTTCTCGACCAACACTTGCAGCGCGTTACGTCCGTCGAGATAGACGGGATCGCCCCAAGACACCAGCGCATCGGCCGCGTGTGCCACCTGCTGACTTTCGGATTCCGGAATTCCCATGATGTCCGACAAGGTGCGGATGGGTAGTTCCTTGGCGCAGTGGTCGACGAAATCGGCGCCGCTGCCCGCCGCGCGGAACTCCTCGACAATCGTCTTGGCGTTGGTCTTGATCGAGTCCTCGATACGGCGAACCTGCCGCGGGGTGAAGGCAGCGCTTACGAGCTTGCGCAGCTTGGTGTGTCGCGGTGGGTCCATCGCCAAGAAGGACTGCGACGCCTCGAGCAGATCCTCGGGGACGTTCTCGAACATCACCCCCTTCCCGGACCGGAACACCTCGTTGTTGCGGCTGACCGTGACGATGTCGGAACGTCGGGTGACCGCCCAATAGCCGGGATCGTTGGGATCGTGCATCAGGGCGTCTTCGACGGGCGGATGCCAGCTCACCGGCCGCTCGGCCCGCAGCACGGCGAATGATCGCTCCCGCTCGGCCGCGGTCTTGGACCAAAACGTACGCGACGACAGGTCAACCGCATCGTAGGGCCGGCTGCCCGTCATCGTGGTCATCGACGTCATGAAACGTGACCTTATGCCTAGACAATATGTCTAGTCAATACGTCAGCATCTCGGCTATGCTCAGCAGATGCCATCGGTCACCCGCAAGCCGCAGGCCAACCGCCAGCAGCGGCGAGAACAGATGGAGCGACGATTACTCGACGCCACCGAACGGCTGATGGGCGAGGGGGCCAGTTTCACCGAGCTCAGCGTGGATCGGCTCTCGACAGAGGCCGGCATCTCACGAGCCAGCTTCTACATCTACTTCGAGGACAAGGGCCACCTGCTGCGGCGCCTCGCCAGTGAGGTCTTCGGCGATCTCACCAGCCGCGCCGAACGCTGGTGGGCGGTGGCCTCGCAGCACAATCCAGACCAACTCCGCGCCGCCATGGCCGGCATCATCGAGAGCTTTCGCCGTCACCAGGCCGTGCTTGTCGCGCTCAACGAGATGGCCGCCTACGACCCGGCAACCGCGCAGACCTACCGAGACCTGCTGACCGCCATCTCCGCGCGAATGGCCGGTGTCATCGAGAACGGCCAGGTCGAGGGCTCAATCCGCCGGGAGCTCCCCGCGGCCACCACCGCCAGCGCATTGACCTGGATGGTCGAGCGGGCTTGCCAACAGAACCTGCCGACGAGCCCACCCGACTACGACACTGAGCTGGCCGCAACGCTAGCCGAAATCATTTGGGGTGCACTGTATCTCGAACGCGCCCGGTGACACTACACGGCCACCAGGTCGTCGGCGTGCACCGCGGGCCGCCGCAGCTCGCCGGGCAAGTCCGACGTGGACCTGCCCATCATGGTGGCAAGCTCGGTCGCGTCGTAGGCAACCACGCCACGGGCGACCATGGCCGCGTCCGGTCCCACCAATTCGACGACGTCACCCCCGTAAAACCGGCCCGACACCGCCGTGATACCCGCCGGGAGCAGCGAGCGACGCTGCCGCACAACAGCACGCACCGCGCCCGCGTCGAGCGTCAGCGAACCGGCCGACTCGGCTGCATAACGCACCCAGAATCGTCGTGCCGACATGCGCTCGGGCCGGGCGGCGAACACCGTGCCCACCGACGCGTCAGTGAGCGCGGTCGCGGCATCGGCGGCCGGCGCTAACAGCACCGGCACCCCGGCATCGGCGGCCAGCAATGCCGACGACATCTTCGACGCCATTCCGCCGGTACCCAAATGGCTACTGCGGCCGGCGATTACATCGACCAGATCCGCGGGCCCGGACACCTCGGGAATGAACCGGGCGCCGGCCTTCTTTCGGGGATCAGAGTCGTAGAGCCCGTCGATGTCAGACAGCAAGACTAGGGCATCTGCGCCCACCAGATGGGCCACCAATGCCGAAAGGCGGTCGTTGTCACCGAAGCGAATCTCGTTGGTGGCCACCGTGTCGTTCTCGTTGACGATCGCCACCGCATGCAACGACCGCAGCCTGTCCAGGGTGCGCTGGGCGTTGGTGTGCTGCACTCGCATCGAAATGTCGTGCGCGGTCAACAGCACCTGGCCCACCGTTCGGCCATACTTGGCGAACGCCGCGCTCCACGAATTCACCAGTGCGACCTGGCCGACACTGGCCGCCGCCTGCTTGGTCGCCAAATCATTTGGGCGACGGGATAATCCGAGCGGTTCGATGCCGGCGGCGATTGCACCCGAGGACACGATGACAACGTCGGAGCCCGCCTTCATCCGCGCCTCGATCGCGTCGGCGAGTTCGGCAAGGCGGCTGGCGTCGAACATCCCCGACGCAGTGGTGAGCGCCGTGGTCCCGACCTTGACGACGAGACTGCGCGCGGTGCGGACGGCTTCGCGGTGCGAGGTGGCCATTAGTGCTCACCGCGTTCCCGGCGCTGCCGCCGGGCCGCCTTGCGTTCGGCGGCACCGACCCGCTCGTTGCGTTCCAGCCGCGCATCGGTGCCGCGGCCGGACATCGCGACGTGATCCCCCGCTGGGGTTTGTGGCTCCCAGTCGAAGGTCATCTCACCGATGGTCACCGCGCAGCCGGGTTTGGCACCGAGTCGTAGCAGTTCCTCCTCGACGCCCAGGCGAGCGAGGCGGTCGGCGAGATAGCCGACGGCTTCGTCGTTGTCGAAGTTGGTCTGTCTGATCCACCGCTCGGGCCGGGCGCCGGT
Organism: Mycobacterium simulans; assembly: GCF_900232995.1. Lineage (GTDB taxonomy): Bacteria > Actinomycetota > Actinomycetes > Mycobacteriales > Mycobacteriaceae > Mycobacterium > Mycobacterium simulans. The sequence continues at coordinate 3,208,197 of NZ_OCVX01000003.1, read as the reverse complement.
TACCACGAAGCCGCCCTCCCCGTCCGGCTGGACCATGAATCCGCTGTCGTCCACGGGCACCGGACGAAGCACCGGCCGGCGCGGCACCGATTGTGGCCGCGCGGCGTTGTACTCGGAGATCATCTGCCATAGCCCGAAGATCAAGGGCTGCAGGTTTTCCCGGGTAACGGTCGACACGCAGAACACCGGCCAGCCACGTTCTGCGATCTCGTCGCGGACAAACTCGGCAAGCTCACGTGCCTCAGGGACGTCAATCTTGTTGAGCACCACGGCACGCGGCCGCTCGGCAAGGTCACCCAGCGTCGCGTCCCCTTGCAGCGTGGGTGTGTAGGCCGCGAGTTCTGCCTCCAGCGCGTCGATGTCGGAGATCGGGTCGCGGCCCGGCTCACCCGTGGCGCAGTCCACGACATGCACCAGCACCGCGCAACGCTCGATGTGCCGCAGGAAATCAAGGCCCAGACCGCGGCCCTGCGACGCGCCCGGGATCAAACCGGGAACATCGGCGACGGTGAACGCGTGCTCGCCGGCCGAGACAACGCCAAGATTGGGGACCAGGGTGGTGAACGGATAGTCGGCAACCTTCGGCTTGGCCGCCGAAATCACTGACACCAGCGAGGATTTTCCGGCCGACGGGAATCCGACCAGGCCGACATCGGCGACGGTCTTGAGCTCCAGCGTGAGGTCACGGGCTTGCCCCGGCTCACCGAGCAGTGCGAAGCCCGGCGCCTGGCGGGCGCGTGACGCCGGCGGGGCGTTGCCCAGTCCGCCGCGCCCGCCAGCGGCGGCCTCAAACCGGGTGCCCGCGCCAACCAGGTCTGCAAGTAGCCGGCCGTTTTCGTCCAGCACCACGGTGCCGTCCGGAACCTTGACTTCCAAGTCCGCACCGGCGGCGCCGTCGCGGTTGTTGCCCATCCCCTGCTTGCCCGACGGCGCGCTGATATGCGGACGGAAATGGAAGTCCAGCAGGGTGTGCACTTGCGGATCGACGACGAAGACGATGCTGCCGCCGCGGCCGCCGTTGCCGCCGTCGGGGCCGCCCAGCGGCTTGAATTTCTCGCGATGGACCGACGCGCAGCCGTTACCGCCGGATCCCGCTCGCGTGTGGATGACGACCCGATCGACGAACCGAGGCATCGAGGTCCCTCTCAGCTGTCGCGTTCGCCGAACGTGCAGCCAGTGCGAGATTTGCCTCGAATTCTCGCGGTGAGTGCACGCTCGCGACTCTCAGTCGGTCGCCTGTCCGGCGCCACCGACGATGCTCACGGTCTTACGTCCGCGCTTGACGCCGAACTCCACCGCACCGGCGGCCTTGGCGAACAAGGTGTCATCGCCGCCGCGCCCGACATTAACGCCCGGATGGAATTTGGTGCCGCGCTGCCGGACCAGGATCTCGCCGGCCTTGACGACCTGGCCGCCGAACCGCTTGACGCCCAGCCGCTGAGCGGCGGAATCACGACCGTTGCGCGAGCTGGAAGCGCCCTTCTTGTGTGCCATTGTTGTGGACTCCGCTCAGTGTTGTCTGTTCTTCGCCTGACGGCTCATCACGCGATGCCAGTGACCTTGAGGACCGTCAATTGCTGACGGTGTCCCTGGCGCTTGTGGTAGCCGGTCTTGTTCTTGAACTTGTGAATCCGGATCTTGGGGCCCTTGGTGTGTTCGAGCACCTCGCCGGTCACCGCGACCTTGGCCAGGGCCTTGGCATCGGTGGTGACTTTGGCGCCGTCGACGACCAGTGCGACGGGCAACGACACCTTCGCCCCAGGCTCGGACTCGAGCTTCTCGACCTTCACCACGTCGCCGACGGCAACCTTGTATTGCTTGCCGCCGGTCTTGACGATTGCGTAGGTCGCCATCGTGGGTGCACCTCTGCTTACTGTCGTGGGCACGCATCACCGGTTGCGTGCGCGTGGTGGGTCTGGGTCACGGGAGTCTGGGGCCGCGGCCTCGTACATCCCGCTGTCGTCGGCTGGTGGCCTGACGACAACTGTCCAAGGGTACGTGACCAGCGGCTACAGGGTCAAACCGGCGCCTCGTCAGTCCGCGTGGATCGGCGGGCCGGCCGGCCTGCCGGCGGCCCGCCGCCGGCGCGGACGTTCGGCAACCGTCGCGGCAACGACCGGGTGATTCGAGCCGTCGGGAACTGCTGCATCGTCGGCGTCGAATTCTTCCTCACCGTTGCCGGAGTCATCGTCGTCGGAGTCGTCGGAATCTTCATCGTCTGAATCGTCGGAATCGTCGGAATCTTGATCGTCGGAATCGTCGAGATCGAGGTCCTCGTCATCAAGGTCCTCGTCGTCGAGCTCGTCGGCGTCATCGAGGTCCTCGTCGTCGTCGAGCTCGTCCTCGTCTTCCTCGGTGTCCTCGGTGTCCTCGACGTCCTCGAAGTCTTCCGTCTCGTCGAGGTCAGCGCCGACCTGCTCTTCGGTCTGCTCATCGAGCTCTTCGGCGAGTTCCTTGACGGCGATGTCGGATTCCTCGTCACCACGATCAGCCAACGACCCCGCGGCCATCGCCTTGAACATCGGATGCTCGCCCGGAGCGTGCGCAGGAACCTTGGCAACGACGCCCTTCTCGCTGGGCTCTTCGGATCGGCTCTTTTTCGACCGTCGGCCCCGGCGACCACCCGATTCAGACTTGCGTCCGGTCGCCGCGGCCGAATCGACCGGGTCGGCGTGCAGCAAGATCCCACGGCCGGTGCAGTTGGGACACGAGGTCGAGAATGCCTCGATCAGGCCGGTTCCTAATCGCTTCCGGGTCAGCTGCACCAGACCCAGCGACGTCACCTCGGATACCTGATGGCGGGTGCGGTCCCGCGCCAGCGATTCGGTCAGCCGACGCAACACCAAATCGCGGTTGGACTCCAGCACCATATCGATGAAGTCGATGACCACGATGCCGCCGACATCGCGCAGCCGCAGCTGTCGCACTATTTCCTCGGCCGCCTCGAGGTTGTTCTTGGTTACGGTCTGCTCGAGGTTGCCCCCGGACCCGGTGAACTTGCCGGTGTTGACGTCGATCACCGTCATCGCTTCGGTCCGGTCGATCACCAGCGTTCCGCCGGACGGCAGCCAAACTTTGCGGTCCATCGCCTTGGCCAGTTGCTCGTCAATGCGGTGCACCGCGAACACGTCCGGGCCCGACTGCCCATCCGGCCCGGTGCTGGCTTCGTACTTGGTCAGCTTCGAAACCAGGTCGGGGGCAACAGAATTCACGTATTCATTGATCGTGTTCCAGGCTTCGTCTCCGGAGACGACCAGTCCGGCAAAGTCCTCGTTGAACAAGTCACGGATCACCTTGACCAGAACGTTAGGTTCCTCGTAGAGGGCCACCGCGGCACCCGCGGCCTTCTCCTTGGTCTCGGCTGCCTTGGCCTCGATCTGGCTCCAGCGCTCCTGCAGCCGGGCAACGTCAGCGCGGATGTCGTCTTCCTTGACCCCTTCGGACGCGGTGCGAATGATCACGCCCGCGTCCGAGGGCACCACCTCGCGCAAGATCTCCTTGAGCCGTTGGCGTTCGGTGTCGGGTAGCTTGCGACTGATGCCGGTCGACGATGCACCCGGCACATAAACCAGGTAACGACCCGCGAGCGACACCTGCGTGGTCAGCCGGGCACCTTTATGCCCGACCGGGTCCTTGCTGACCTGGACGACGACGTAGTCGCCGGGTTTGAGGGCCTGTTCGATCTTGCGGTCGGCCCCGCCTAGTCCAGCGGCTTCCCAATTGACTTCACCGGCGTAAAGCACGCCGTTACGGCCGCGTCCGATGTCGACGAAGGCCGCTTCCATCGACGGCAGCACGTTCTGCACGATTCCGAGGTAGATGTTGCCCACCAAGGACGCAGAGGCCGCAGAAGTCACGAAATGCTCCACGACGATGCCGTCTTCGAGCACGGCGATTTGGGTGTATCGCTCGCCCGGATGCGGTGGCTCGGTGCGGACTTTGTCGCGCACCACCATTACCCGTTCGACGGCCTCGCGACGGGCCAGAAACTCGGCCTCGCTCAACACCGGTGGGCGGCGCCGTCCGGCGTCGCGTCCGTCGCGGCGGCGCTGTCGCTTGGCTTCCAGCCGAGTCGAGCCGTCGATGCCCTTGATCTCGGTGCCACCGCCTTCGCCGCTGTCCGAGTCGCCGGACTTACCGGCGCGCGGCGCGCGTTCGTGCACAACGGTGTTGGGCGGATCGTCGGGCGCCGGCCCGTCGTCGTTATCTTCGCCGGCAGTCGACTTCCGGCGCCGCCGGCGGCGGCGACGACGATTGCCGCCTTCCGCCGAACCGTTCTCGTCCTCGCCGCTGTCTCCGAAGACATTGTCTTCGGAGTCGCTGCCATCGACGCCGTCGGATTCGGCGGAGTCCGCTCGCGGCCGCTGGTCAGCCTGGCCGTCGGCGTCGTCATCCCCCTGGGTCTGACCGTCGGGTCCGCCCTGCTCACCGCGTCCGCGACCACGTCCCCGACGGCCACGACGCCGCCGCCTGTTGGCCGGACGGTCGGTCTGCTCGTCGTCTGCACCGAAGTCGTCGCCCTCGTCGGCGGCGGAGTCGTCGCCAGTGTCCTCATCGGCTGCGACCGGTTGCGGAGAAACAAACAGCGGCATGTAGTGCGGCCGCTCTACGGCGGATTCCGGCGACCGCGACTCGGGTTCCCCGGCTGCGGTAACCGCTGGACTGCCGATGCCCGGGATGTGCTCTAAGGGCTTGGCGAATAGCAGATCACGTACCCGGAGTGCATCTTCAGGGTCCACGCCGGAGTGCACATTGCGAATCTGCACGTTGAGCTCGCTGAGCGCTTCCAGCACCTCACTGGTGGTGTTACCTAGCGCTCGGGCGAGCTGATGGACTCGCATGCGGCGGTCCGGCAGTTCGTCGTCCTGGGTCGACTCGTTTGCTGGGTCTGAAGATAGGGCATCGTCTACCACGTATTCTCCTCAAGCCCCCGGGCGCGTCCTATCGACGCGGCCACGCGAGGGCTTCGCTATGTGCCCGGGTTACTTCTCCCGAGCTTGTGATGGTCTCGCCCCGAGCGGCTCAAGGAAGAACACACTCGGCGCCGTACTGAATGACGGCTCGACATGCCGCGCCGCATCGCGGGTTGGCGATGGTCGCGCTTGTCTAAGTCTTCATTCGGGTGTCTGACGCCGGTCCGGCGACGTTCACCCGCAGCCAGTATCCCACATCACCGTGTGGGTTCACTCTCGCCTTAGCTGGATGCCCCGCAATCGACCACAGGGCCCCGGTTTGCGGCGCTAAACGCCGGGAAACCAGAGCGCGATCTCGCGCTGGGCTGACTCGGCCGAATCGGAGCCGTGCACCAGATTGAATTGCGTTTCCAGACCGAAATCACCCCGGATGGTGCCCGGCGTGGCCTGGTTCACCGGGTCGGTGCCCCCGGCGAGCTGCCGAAACGCCGCGATCGCTCGAGGTCCCTCAACGATCGCCGCCACTACCGATCCTGAGGTGATGAACTCCAGCAGCGATCCGAAAAACGGTTTGCCCTCGTGCTCGGCGTAATGACGGCTGGCCAGCTCATCGCTGACTTTCCTGAGCTCCAGCGCCGCGATAGTGAGGCCCTTTTGCTCGATGCGGCTAATGATCTCGCCTATCAACTGACGTTCGACGCCGTCAGGCTTGATCAATACGAGGGTCCGTTCGGTCACGGTGCCCAACAATAAATGGCCGGGGGTGCAAGCCCAAACCTTGGTGCCCGACCAACTGCACCAAGGCCGAACTTCCCGGAACTGACCGACCCCGTCGGCCAAGAAATTGCTCCGAGCCGCGCGTAGAACTCAGCATAGGAACCCCGCAGTTGCGGGCGACCTTCGGCCGGCTCGCCCAGTTGGTCAAACCTGCTCCGCACAATTAGGGCGGCGGCGAAAAGCCGCCGTTCTGCCGGCGCCGGACCTCCGCACGGAAGTACGCAATTAGCGCCCACAATCCGGTGAACAGCACCCCCATGAAGCCAACACCCGGATACACCAAGAAGCCGGCGAGGAGCACCAGCTGCATGCCAAGGTTGACCCAAATCGCCCAGGATCTGCGCTGCAGTCCGGCAAGCAGGATCAGCACCACTGACAGCCCGATGAGGTACCCCAGCGACACCGTGTTCAGGCCACCGCCTACCGCGCCCACTACCGGTATTGCCAGCAGCACCACGATCGCCTCCAAGATCAGCGTCGCGGCCATCACCGCACTGAAACTCTTCCAGGGGTCCACCGGCGGCGTCGGTTCAGCAGACTCGCCCGGCTGTTCGGGCTGATCAGTCATTGTGGGTCACGACCAAACAGTGTCCGGGCGGCGCCCGCGGTGACCACCGAACCGGTGATGACGATGCCGGTGCCCGCGAACGCATCGCCTTCCTCGGCGGCGGCATCATCGACCAGCGCGGTCGCAGCGTCAATGGCATCGCGCAGGTTCGCGGCGGGAATCACCCGGTCGGGGCCAAACCGCTCCTCGGCCGCCAGTGCGAGTGTCTCGACATCCAACGCACGCGGTGATCCGTTGTGGGTCACAACAACCGAATCGAACACCGGCTCCAGCGCGGAGAGGATTCCATCCACGTCCTTGTCGGCCATCACACTGAGCACACCGACCAGCATTCGGAAGTCGAACTCGGCGGCCAGCGCGTGCGCCAGCGCGTTCGCCCCGGCCGGATTGTGCGCGGCGTCGATGAACACGGTGGGCGCGCTGCGCATGCGTTCCAGTCGTCCTGGACTGGTGACGGCCGCAAACCCGGCTCGGACAGCATCGATGTCGAGCTGCCGCTGGGCACCGGCGCCGAACAGCGCCTCGACCGCGGCAAGTGCGACGACCGCGTTATGCGCTTGGTGTTCGCCGTGTAGCGGCAGGTAAATGTCGGAGTACATTCCGCCGAGGCCTTGCAATTGCAGCACCTGCCCACCGACTGCCACCTGTCGGCCCAACACCGCGAACTCCGAACCCTCGCGGGCGACCGCCGCGTCAGCGCGAACCGATTGGGCCAACAGCACTTCCATGGCCTCTGGCACCTGACGCGCGATGACCGCGACCGTGTCCGGCGCACCGTCAGGCGCACGAGTGATGATGCCCGCCTTCTCGCCGGCGATCTGCGCGATGGCGTCACCGAGGTATTCGACGTGGTCAACGCTGATCGGCGTGATGACCGCCACCGGCGCATTGATCACGTTGGTGGCGTCCCAGTGCCCGCCCATGCCTACCTCGACCACCGCAACGTCGACGGGGGCGTCCGCGAACGCGGCGAACGCCATTGCGGTGAGCACCTCGAACTTGCTCAGTCGCGGGCCATCCCCTCCAAAAGCACCAGCCTGCGACTGCTCGTCGATCATCTGCACGAACGGCTCGATCTCGCGGTATGTCGCCACGTACTGTGCGGGGCTGATCGGTTTGCCGTCGATCGAAATGCGTTCCACCGCCGACTGCAGGTGGGGGCTGGTGGTTCGTCCGGTGCGCTGATGCAGGGCGGTCACCAATGCGTCGACCATTCGCGCCACCGAGGTCTTGCCGTTCGTGCCCGCGATGTGGATCGACGGGTAGTTGCGTTGCGGCGAACCGAGCAGGTCCATCAGCGCACTAATTCGGGTGAGACTCGGTTCGATCCGGGTCTCCGGCCAGCGCTGGTCCAGCAGATGCTCGACCTGCAATAGCGAAGCGATCTCGTCCGGGGTTGGGGTCACGTCGGTAGCCTGATGGGGTTCCGGCCTGTCGGGCTCCTCGAAATTCATTGCAGCGCAGCCAGCCTGGCTGTAATCCGGTCGGTTTCCTCCTGCGCCAACCGCTGGCGGTCGCGGATTTTGGCGACGACGGCCTCTGGTGCCTTGGCTAGAAAGTCCGCGTTGGCCAGTTTGGCTGCGGTTGATGCAAGCTCCTTTTGCGTTGTGGCCAAGTCCTTTTCGAGACGACGCCGCTCTGCGGCCACGTCGATGGTGCCTGAGGTGTCGAGTTCGACGACGACCGTGTGGTTCATGTTGGGGCCGAGTCTCACCTCGAGTGACACGGACGGGCGGAAGTCCGGCCCTGGTGCGGTGAGCCACGCGAGCGATGTCAGGGCGGACACCTGAGTGCTCAGATCGGCGTCGTCGACACCGGACAGCCGGGCCGGCACTTTCTGTCGGTCCGCCAGGCCTTGATCGCTGCGGAACCGCCGCACCTCGGTGACCAGCTTCTGCATGTCGCTAATCCGTTGCGCGGCAACCGGGTGCAGCACCATGCCCGAAGACTGCGGCCAGTCGGCGATAACCAGGGACTCTTGGCCACTCAGCGCCTGCCATAGCGCCTCGGTGATGAATGGGATCACCGGGTGTAGCAACCGCAGCAGCGTGTCGAGTCCCGCGGCCAGCACGGCCGTGGTGTGGGCGAGCCCGTCGGCAAGTTGCGTCTTGGCCAGCTCGACGTACCAGTCGCAGAATTCATCCCACGCGAAGTGGTAGAGCGATTCGCAGGCGCGGCTGAACTCATAGGAGTCGAACGCCGAATCAACCTCGGCGCGAACCTCTTCCAACCGTCCCAGAATCCAGCGATCGGCGTCGGTCAGTTCGTCTAGCGGGGGTAATGGCGCCTCGGAAGCCTTAGCCGCGCCGTTCATCAACGCATAACGGGTCGCGTTGAAAAGCTTGGTGCCGAAATTGCGCGACGCCCGCACGGCATCCTCGCTGACGGCCAAATCCCCGCCCGGGCTGGCGCCGCGGGCCAGCGTGAACCGCAATGCGTCGGCTCCGAACTTGTCCACCCAGTCCAACGGATCGATCACGTTGCCCTTGGACTTGCTCATCTTTCGGCCGAACTCGTCGCGGATCAGCCCGTGCAGGAACACGTCGGTGAACGGCACTTGCGGACCCCGGCGGCCGTCCAGCGTAATGGCGTCGTCACCGCCGACGAAGGTGCCGAACATCATCATCCGCGCAACCCAGAAGAACAGAATGTCGTAACCGGTGACCAGAACGCTTGTCGGATAAAACGTTTCCAGCTCCGCGGTCTTGTCCGGCCAGCCCAACGTGGAGAAGGGCCACAGCGCAGACGAGAACCAGGTGTCCAGAACGTCGGGGTCCTGTTCCCAACCCTCCGGGGCCGTTTCATCAGGGCCGACACAGACCTTTTCGCCGTTGGGCCCGTACCAAATCGGGATGCGGTGCCCCCACCACAGCTGCCGAGAGATACACCAGTCGTGCATGTCATCGACCCAGGCGAACCAGCGCGGTTCCAGGCTCGCGGGGTGAATCACGGTGTCGCCGTTGCGCACCGCATCGCCGGCGGCCTTTGCCAGCGACTCCACCCTGACCCACCACTGCAGTGACAGCCGTGGCTCGATCGGCTCGCCGCTGCGCTCGGAGTGTCCGACGCTATGCAAGTAGGGGCGCTTCTCCTCGACGACCCGGCCGTGCGCCGCGAGAGCCTCGCGCACCGCGACCCGAGCTTCGAAGCGGTCCATGCCGTCGAATTGCGTTCCGGTGTCTATGATCCGGCCCTTGGTGTCCAGGATCGAAGGCATCGGTAACTGGTGGCGCATCCCGATTTCGAAGTCGTTCGGGTCATGGGCGGGTGTGACTTTGACTGCGCCGGTTCCGAATTCGGGGTCCACGTGGTCGTCGGCGACGACGATCAGCTCCCGGTCCACAAACGGATGAGGCAAGCTGGTGCCGACCAGGTGGCGGTAGCGCTCGTCGTCGGGATGGACCGCGATCGCGGTGTCGCCCAGCATCGTCTCGACCCGCGTGGTGGCGACCACGATGTGTGGTTGCGAGTCATCGAGCGAGCCGTACCGGAACGACACCAACTCGCCTTCGACGTCCTGATAGTTGACCTCGAGGTCAGAGATCGCCGTTTCCAGCACCGGTGACCAGTTGACCAGGCGCTCGGCCTGATAGATCAGCCCGGCATCGTAGAGCCGCTTGAAGATCGTCCGCACCGCACGCGACAGGCCCTCGTCCATGGTGAACCGGTCGCGGCTCCAGTCCACTCCGTCACCGAGGCGGCGCATCTGCCCGCCGATGGCACCGCCGGACTCGTGCTTCCAGTCCCACACCAAGGCGGCGAACAACTCCCGACCAAAGTCCTCTTTGGTCTTGCCGTCGACCGCGAGCTGCTTTTCCACCACGCTCTGGGTGGCGATGCCAGCATGGTCCGTGCCCGGCTGCCAAAGCACCTCGTAGCCCTGCATGCGCTTGCGGCGGGGTAGGGCGGCCATCATGGTGGGTTCCAGCGCGGGGCCCATGTGCAGGCTGCCGGTCACGTTGGGAGGGGGGAGCACGATCGAATAAGGGGGCTTGCTACTGCTCGGGGCCGCGGGGAAGTAGCCGGCTTCCAGCCACTTCTGGTAGATCGCGCCCTCCATCGCGGCCGGATCCCACGACTTGGGCAGCTGGTCGTCGGTGGGGCGGGGGCTGGCGGTCACCGGTCAATTCTAGGAACCGCCGCTTATCGGCGTGTAAGCGCCCAAATCCGCAGGTGATCCGGCGGGGCAGGGACCACGATCAAGGGATCGTGAGCACCTGGCCGGGGTAGATCAGGGCCGGGTTCGGGATGCCGCTCGCATCGGCAATTACCTGGGATTTGCTGCCGTCGCCGTAGAAGCGCTCCGCGATGGCCCACAGGGTGTCACCCGAAACGACGGTGTAGGTCCGCGCGGCGGGTTCCGGCGCGGGCTCGGTCTCCGCTACAGCTTCTGGGGCCGGCCCTGGTGCGGCTTGCCCGACGGGCTGGGCGGACTCGGCGGCAGCGGCTTGCTCCGCGGCAGCGGCCTCGGGCGGCGGCGGGGCATCTGTTTCCGTATGTGTCGACCATGCCGGGCCATCGGCCGCGTAGAGCACCAGGTTGCGGTCATCCTGAAGCACGAGTTTGACGTCCTTCTTGCCCTTTGTGTCGGTGTGCCAGACGGGTTTGTCCGCCGTGTAGACGACGAAGTTTCCGTCGCGCTGCACTTCGGCACGCACCACATTCTGGCCATTGGTCGACGTGGCCCACAGCGGCGTACCACGGGATGCCAGCACCAGGTTGCCATCCTCTTGCAGGGTGAGGGTGTAGGCCCCATTGTGAGAAACCAGCGACTCCCCCCGCACCAGCTTCTGTCCTTCAGTCAGCGTGTCTTGCATAACTTTCCCTCTCGATCCCTCTTGTTAATCGGTCCGGCCAGCTCAAGCCGAACCCCTTCCCCGATAACGACGAGCAAGACGCAATCGCGTTGCCGCGCTTGCTATTTCTTTCCACCAAGCAAGCCGCCCAGGATGTCACCGAGCGCACCGCCCTTGCCGCCCTTGCCTCCCAGAACGGTGCCCAGGATGCTCCCCAACGATTTGTCGCCCGAGCCACTAAGGATGCTGCCCAATACTTCACCCAGGCCGCCTGACGCCTTTTCCTGCGAGGCAGAACTCTCCGCCGCGCCGGTGGAGCTAAGCCGTTTTCCGATGTACGCCAACACGATCGGGACCAGGACCGGTAGCAACCGCTTGAGCAGGTCACTATCGCCGGCCCCGCCATCCGCCAGCGCCGATGCCACCTGGTTGGTGTCATTGCCGCCGAAAAGCGTCGCGACCGCTTGCTGCCCGTCGCTCTCGTCCACCTGGTCCAAGGCCCCGCCGACGTCGAGTAGGCCGCGGTCGGCATGACCACTGGCGGCAGACACGATCCTGCCGGCTTGTTCGGGATCTTGGGAGTTCTGCTGCAGTCCGCTCAACAGCACCGGCACCAGCGTGTGAACCGCGGCTTCAACCTCACCTTCGCCAGCGCCGAGCTTGCTGGCGATTTCAGCCGTAGGAATCTGGGCATACAAATCATCAAGACCGGCCATCGGTTCACCCACCTTCATTGCTGGGTTGTGATGCTGGGATGTAAGCCAGGTCAATTACGACATTAGACTCACACGGCCGCGGACGACACCCCTGCGGAGGAACGGATCAGTTGAGCCGCTCGGTCCGCAGCGACACGCCCGCGGCCGGGAAGCGTGCCAACAACGCATCACCCATCGCGGCAGCGGGCGTTAGGACACCATGCAATTCGGAGAGCTTGTCGCGGTCCAGCGCGAGTGTTAGACCGCACTCGCCCAACAGCACCGAGGTCGCCTTGTACCCGGGGTCGCCGCGCTGCTCCATGCGGGCAACATAACGTGCACCGGTGGTCGTGGTGGTGTACGTCTCGACTCGGTAGTAGCCGCGCTCCCGAGTCCTCGCACTCGGACCGGTGCCGGGTTTGGGGACGACGCGCTCCACCAGCCCGCGAGGCAGCAGCCGGAAGTAGCGGTTGCCCAGACCGAACATCGCGTTGCTAAATCCGGTGACGATGGCCGACGCCACCGGCGCGAGAGGCGACGACCCCACGCTCATGGTTTCGGTATAGCGGAACTGCTTCCCGTACGACCAGTCCAGTAATGCGTTGCTACGTCGGACGATCCGGGTGTTGTAAGGCGCCATCAGGAACCCTGCCGTCCACAAGCCGGTGAGCTCCGGCGCAAGGTGACGACCACGGTAAAGCGGCAGATCAGGTTGCGAGCCCAGTTCGGGCTCCGCGCTGCGGTCGCTGCTCAGCGTGTACGGGTCACTCATCTGCCGGCGCGCTTCTGGGTCGCGCGAGGCTGTGCTCATGATTTCCAGCATCGTGGCGATGGTGCCGCCGGATGCCCCGCCCCGCATGGAGCGCAACACGAAGTTGGTGTCGCCCAGCCCACCCGCACCGTCGTCGCGCGCGGCGCGGTACAGCGCGTACACGCTCAGATCCGAAGGGACCGAGTCGAATCCGCACGCGTGCACGATGCGGGCGCCGGTGTCTTCGGCCTGTTTGTGGTACAGGTCGATGGCTTCGCGCACGAACATCGCCTCGCCGGTCAGGTCGGCGTAATCGGTGCCGGCGGCGGCACACGCTGCCACCAGCGGCAGCCCGTAGCGCGTATACGGCCCCACCGTGGTGATGACAACCCGGGTGCGGGCGGCCATCTCGTTGAGCGTTGACGGCGAGCCCGCGTCCGCGGTCACCACCGGCCAGGACCGCGCGGATTCCCCGAGCGTGTTGCGAACGGCGAGTAAACGCTCGCGCGACCTGCCGGCCAGCGCAATTCGCGCATCTCCCCCAGCTCTCGCCAGGTACTCGGCGGTCAACTTCCCAACAAATCCAGTCGCGCCGTACAGGACGATGTCGAATTCACGCGGCGTTGTGGTCACGCGCCCGACGCTACTCCGAGGATCTCGGCCGTCTCGCGCGACTACGTTGCCCCCATGGCGCACAGAATCGTCATCATCGGAGCGGGCATCGCCGGACTGGCAACCGCCGTAGCGCTGCAGCAGCGCGATTACGACGTCAGCATCATCGAAGAGCGCACCGATACATCGACCGGCGCCGCGATAAGCATCTGGCCCAACGCGCTCGCAGCGCTCGACGAACTCGGTCTGGGTGACGCAATCCGGGAGGCGGGCGGTCAGATCACGGCAGGAGCGCTCCGCTGGCGCGACGGCTCGTGGCTGCGCCACCCTGCCGCCGAAACACTGATCGCCACGCTCGGCGAGCCATTGGTCGTCGTGCAGCGGGCGAGCCTGCGGGACATCCTCACCGCGGCCGTGCACGGCGGGACCATCGAATATGGGCTGGCGGCCAACGGACTCCGTGCCAACGCCGACGGCGTACAGGTCAGGTTGTCGGACGAGACAGTCCGCAAAGCGGACGCAGTGATCGGCGCCGACGGCATTGGCTCGACGGTGGCCCGCCACCTCAACGGTCCGCTGGCCCACCGCTACGCGGGCTATACGGCCTGGCGCGGGATCGCCTCTTATGCCATGGATCTCGAGCTGGCCGGCGGGACGCTTGGGCCCGGAGTGGAAACCGGCCACGTCCCGGTCGGGCCCGATCGCACCTATTGGTACGCCACCGAACGTGCACCCGAGGGCCGCCTGGTGCCCGAAGGAGAGTTGCCGTATCTGCGGACCAAACTGGCCGGATGGCCCGAACCCATCCCGAACGTTCTGGCCGCGACCGCACCCGCTGATGTGTTGCGCAACGACCTCTACGACCGCACACCGGCCCGGCATTGGGCACGAGGACCCGCGGTGCTGGTCGGCGACGCGGCCCATCCGATGCGCCCGCATCTAGGCCAGGGCGGCTGCCAGGGGATAGAAGACGCCGCGATTTTGGGGGCATTCGTGGAACGAACCACCGACCTGGCGACAGCCTTCGCCCGGTTCGCCAGCTACCGTCGGCCGCGGATCGCTTCGCTGGTGCGCGAGTCTGCATTGATCGGCCGTGTCATCAACCTGCGCCCGGCATTTCTCAGTGCGGCGGCTACCCGTGCGTCCGTGCTGGTGCCGGAGGCCATGTTCACCCGGCATCTGGCATCCGTGGCGGCACGGTCGGCGTTCGTATTACCCACTTGATCCCGCGCGAGCAGACGCAAAGGCACCCTTTTTGGATGCCAAAAGGGTGCCTTTGCGTCTGCTCGGCGGGAGCGGCCGGCCGGTGATCAGCCGCGTCGGCCGCAGACCGGCCACGCGCCGATCCCCTGCGAATGCAGCACATTCTCGGCCACCCGGATCTGCTCTTCACGGCTTGCGGCACTCGCAGACCCGATGCCACCGTTGGCACGCCAGGTGCCGGCGGTGAACTGCAGGCCGCCGGAGTAGCCATTTCCGGTGTTGATTGACCAGTTTCCACCGGATTCGCATTGGGCGATCGCGTCCCAGTTCACGCTGTACGCCTTGACGGGCGCGGGCGCGGGCGCGTCACCGGGAGGCGGGGCATCCGGGGCCGGCGGCACGTCGGGGTCAAAATCCACCGGCTCCGGTGCGGGCGCCGGCGGCAAGTCGACTGGCGCGACCTCTGCCTCTGGGGCGGGAGGTGGCGGCATGTCCGGGTCAAAGCCTACGAGCTCCGGATCGGGCGCGTCGGCCGGCGGGGCGGGCGGCACGTTCGGGTCATAGCCCACAACGTCCGGCCCGGGAGCCGCGTTTGGATCCGCGACATCCGCGTAGGCGATACCAGTGGACGGCACGGTCACGAGCGTCCCTGTGATCGCGGCGACGATGAGCGTCTTACGGACGGTCTTCAACATTGTTCCTTTCGCGGTGCGCGCGCGCCAAAGCCAGCCCACAGGTGTGGGTTGGTGCCTGATGCGTTTCGAAATTGCTGCTCTGGGACGTGCCGTCTCGTTTCGGCACGACAGCGGAGGGCTTGATCTACCCGGCGTGGCTACTCGCCGACCGCCTGCGGGACGGCTCAACGTATTCAGCGCCGTCCCCAGCTCCGCTCACACGCGGGTCCGTGGATTCAATTGTTTTATCGCCCGGTTCGGGCTAAGAGCACAGTACGATAACGATTTGAATTAGTCACTCCGCCCAACAGATATATCAGTTCTATAACGCGCCGATCACAACGCAGCAGCACGTTTTGTTCTTGCAGGTCAGCTAAGGATTTTTGCGCCACGACAAAGATTCGCGCAGGCAACGTTGTCGTGAGCCGAATCACGCGAATATTGTGAGCTGTACCACGAATTTGGCGCGCGATCATCGGAAAGCCGTCCGGGCATAACGTCTCGACGGTGGTTCAGATCACAGCAACCACCCAAACTCGACGTGTAGTAGACCTTGAGCGAAGTCAAGCGAGCGCGCCCAGATGGTTCTTCAAACACGCAGTGCCACAGCATTATTCATCAGCGCGGCGAAACGCTTTGTTGGCTCGTGTTGCGCCACCGGCACCGCCACCGGGCGCGTGACCGGCAAGGCCTTACACAATCGCCTTTGCTATAAATCCGCTGAATTTCTCTTATTTGGGCGTAGCTCCAGTTCAACACTACTCAAACGACGACCTTCCGCGCTTCGGAGCACTAAATACATTGTGCCCCAACCGAATACACACGCACCATCGCATGAAGCGCGCCCATCGCCCTTCGGCCTTCGGCCTTCGGCCTTCGGCCTTCGGCAACGCTAAGGCGGCCCAAGTCCAGGCCATCGCTTAACGTTTTCATTAGAAAATGGAAAGAAAGAGAAATATGGAAGGCCGCGAGAAATTTATGAAATAAATTGCGAATACAAACTCGCATCAATTAATTGATGCGAGGTTTTCAGAGCCCCGGCTGCACCGGCACACGCAGATCGGCGGCCGAATTTACATTGGTCAGCGGCCGGGAATCCGTCACCACAATCTGCTGGGCGTCGGATGCGTCGATCAAGGCGCTCATCTTCCGCTCGCCGGCGGCGACCAACGCATCGACCCGGTCGGCCAGATCAGTGCGGTACACCGCGGCCAGGTAATGGGTGCGACCGTCCCACGGCAACACCACCTCGGCGTTGGTCTCCTCCGCGAGACGGACCAGCTCGTCGATCAGTTCGACGGTCAGAAAAGGCATGTCGACCGCACAGACAAACGCGAACTGGGCACCCGCCTCCGCTGCCGCGCGCAATCCACGCCCAGTCGCCGGCAACGGCCCCAGCCCGCGCACCTCGTCGCGCACGACAGGAACCTCCAGCGTCGGCAACGGTTGGCCTGGGGCCGCCATCACGAAAACATGTTCGCAGCGCTGTCCGATGACCTTGACCACGTGTTCGACCAGGGTGGAAGTTCCCCCCGGCACCTGCATGGTGGCCTTATCGCGGCCCATGCGCCGGGATTCGCCGCCAGCTAGTACTACCCCGGCCAGTGACACTGCTGCCACGTCAGTCGACGTTCCAGGTGTCGCGCCCGCGTAACAACGATTGCAGTGCGGCACGGTCGGACGGGGCTGAACTCCGGGCGGCACCGACTTGCGAACGGGCCGCGTCATCGTAGGTGGGTCGGCTGATGTGCCGGAAGATTCCGAGCACGGTGTGATCGAGGTTCTGGTCGGAAAGTCGTGACAGGGCAAATGCGTAGGCCGCGTCGTCGGCGTGCGCATCGTGCACGACGATCTCTTCGACGGCGACGTCGGCGGTCTTGGCCACTTCGAGGCTGAAGCCGGACTTCACCACGCAGTACTCGCCGTTAGCACCGAAAACAATCGGTTGGCCGTGGCGGACATTGATCACCCGCTCTTCGGCGCCCTCCTTGCGCAGCGCGTCGAACGAACCATCGTTGAAAATCGGGCAGTCCTGCAGGATTTCGACCAACGCGGCGCCACGATGCTCGGCGGCCGCACGCAGCACCTCCGATAGGCCGGCACGGTCGGAGTCCAATGCCCGGCCCACGAACGTCGCCTCGGCACCCAGTGCCAATGACACCGGGTTGAAGGGGTGGTCCAGCGAACCCATCGGGGTGGACTTGGTGATCTTGCCGACCTCGGATGTCGGCGAATACTGGCCTTTCGTCAGACCGTAGATCCGGTTGTTGAACAGCAGCACCGTGATGTTGACGTTGCGGCGCATCGCGTGGATCAGGTGGTTGCCGCCGATCGACAACGCGTCACCGTCGCCGGTGACGACCCATACCGAAAGATCGTCGCGGGCCAGGGCCAGACCGGTCGCGATCGCCGGCGCACGTCCGTGGATCGAGTGGAACCCGTAGGTCTCCAGGTAGTACGGGAACCGGCTGGAACATCCGATGCCACTGATGAACACGATGTTCTCGCGGCGCAGTCCGAGTTCGGGCAGGAAGTTCCGGATGGTGTTGAGGATGACGTAGTCACCGCAGCCAGGGCACCAACGCACCTCCTGATCACTGGTGAAGTCCTTGCCTTTTTGCGGCTGATCGGTAGTGGGCACCCCATCGTTCTTGGTCAGCTTCCCGTTTTTGATTCCACCCGGAGTTAAACCGAGGTCTATGCCCGCCAGATTGCCGGTCATGCGATAGCTCCCGCTCCAACCGTGGCCGCTCCCAGTTTGGCGACCATCGTCTTGTCTTGCTCAATCTCGGCCAACGTCCCGCCCAGCGCGGCGCGGATAACGCGGCCCACCTCGTCGGCCAGGAACGACAGGCCCTGAACCTTGCTGACCGATTGCACGTCTACCAGGTACTTGCCGCGCAGCAATAGCGCCAGCTGACCGAGGTTCATCTCCGGGCACACCACCTGCGGGTACCGCCGCAGCACGTCGCCCAGGTTTGCCGGGAAGGGGCTGAGATGCCGCAGATGGGCATGCGCGACCTTGATGCCCTTGTGCCGCGCCCGTCGGCAAGCTTCTCCGATGGGGCCATACGAACTGCCCCACCCAATCAGCAGCAGCTCGGCGTCTCCAGTCGGATCGTCCACTTCCAGATCCGGTACTCGGATGCCATCGATCTTGGCCTGGCGTATCCGGACCATCAGGTCATGATTGACGGGCTCATAGGAGATGGCGCCAGAGCCGTTGGCGGCTTCCAGCCCACCGATGCGATGTTCCAGACCGGGCGTGCCCGGAATGGCGAATTGACGGGCCAGGGTTTCCGGGTCGCGAGCATAGGGCTGGAAGGGCTCGTCGGGCTTGGCGAAGGTGTGCTTGATGGGCTCCAGGGTGCTGACGTCCGGGATTCGCCATGGCTCCGAGCCATTGGCGATGGCGCCGTCGGACAGCACAATCACCGGGGTGTGGTACGACACGGCGATGCGCACCGCCTCGATTGCCGTCGCAAAGCAGTCCGACGGGGACCGCGGTGCCAGCACCGCCACCGGCGACTCACCGTTGCGGCCGTAGAGCGCCTGCAACAGGTCAGCCTGTTCGGTCTTGGTGGGCAGCCCGGTCGACGGCCCACCCCGCTGCACGTCGATAACGATCAGCGGCAGTTCGGTCATCACGCCGAGGCCTAGCGCTTCGGACTTCAACGAAATGCCCGGACCCGACGTGCTGGTGACGCCCAACGCACCGCCATAGGCAGCACCCAGCGCCGCGCAAATGCCGCCGATCTCATCTTCGGCCTGGAACGTGGTGACGTTGAAGTTCTTGTGCTTGGACAGCTCGTGCAGGATGTCGGAGGCCGGCGTGATCGGATAACTGCCGAGCACAACGGGAAGGTTGGCCAGCTGGCCGGCGGTGACGATGCCGTAGGCCAGCGCGGTGTTGCCAGAGATCTGCCGGTACTCGCCGGGGGGCAATTTGGCCGGCGACACCTCGTAGGTAGTGCCAAAGGCCTCGGTGGTTTCGCCGTAGTTCCAGCCCGCCTTCAGCGCCAATACGTTGGCTTCCGCGATGTCGGGCTTGCGGGCGAACTTCTCCCGGATGAAGTTCTCACTCGTCCGGATCGGCCGCCCGTACATCCACGACAACAGGCCCAGCGCGAACATGTTCTTGGCGCGCTGGCCGTCCTTCTTCGACGCGCCGATCGCCTCCACGGCTCCCAATGTCAGCGTGGTCATCGCGACGGCATGGACGACGTACTCCTCGAGTTCATCGGACTCGAGAGGGTTGGTTACGTAGCCCACTTTCGTCAGATTGCGCTTGGTGAACTCGTCAGAATTCGCGATCACCATTCCGCCGCGCGGTAGGTCGCCAATGTTGGCCTTCAGAGCGGCCGGGTTCATGGCGACAAGCACATCCGGCCGGTCACCGGCGGTCAGAATGTCGTAATCGGCAATTTGAATCTGGAAAGACGAAACCCCGGGCAGGGTGCCTGCCGGGGCTCGGATCTCCGCGGGGTAGTTCGGCTGAGTGGCGAGGTCGTTGCCGAAAAGGGCCGCCTCCGAAGTGAACCGATCGCCCGTGAGCTGCATTCCGTCACCGGAATCCCCAGCGAAACGAATGACGACATTTTCCAGGCGCTTCCGACCGGACCCGGCACCAGAAGCCCCGTTATGAGACTCTGACCCGGCCTCCCTGCCGTTCGGATCCACGTCTCCGCCTTCCATCTGTTATCCGGACAGGCACTCCGCGTTGCGAGTTTCAGGTTACGCGCCGTCGGAGTGACTCCCCCACCCTCACGCTTTGTGTGTCACTGGCGGTACCAACTATGACACTTATTTTTCGCTGTTTGTCCCGCTCCGCCCCCCTGCTCCCGCCGAGCCGTCTGCTT
>NZ_OCVX01000003.1:2925990-3188249 GCF_900232995.1 Mycobacterium simulans | reverse complement strand
ATGTTTGGCCGGCTCCGCAGCCCTGCTACCGGCGAGTAGCCAGCTAAAGCCGAAGTCAGCGCGGGCCGGTGGAGGCAACAAAACCAAACTGTGGTATTGGTCACTTCCCGAACGTGATCGCTAATCACGCTTTCCGGCGACAGCCGCCGGGGCCGGCTCGATAACTAGGCGCTCTTGTCGCGGCGCTCGGCACGCGAGGGCTTGCGCGGCACGATCGTCGGCAACACGTTGTCCTGCACCGTCTCCTTGGTGACCACGACTTTGGCGACATCGTCGCGGCTCGGGATGTCATACATCACGGGCAGCAGGACTTCTTCCATGATCGCCCGCAGGCCCCGAGCGCCGGTGCCGCGGTGAATCGCTTGGTCGGCGATCGCTTCCAGCGCGTCGTCGGTGAACTCCAGCTCCACGCCGTCCATATCGAAAAGCCGGATGTACTGCTTGACCAGAGCGTTCTTTGGCTCGGACAAAATCTTGACCAACGACTCCTTGTCCAGGTTGGTCACTGAGGCCACCACCGGGAGGCGACCAATGAACTCCGGGATCAAGCCGAACTTGATCAGGTCCTCGGGCATCACTTCGGCAAAGTGGTCGGTGGTGTCGATCTCCGCCTTGGAGCGGACCTCGGCGCCAAAGCCCAAGCCGCGCTTGCCGACCCGCTCGTAGATGATCTTCTCCAGCCCAGCGAACGCACCCGCGACGATGAACAGCACGTTGGTGGTGTCGATCTGGATGAACTCCTGGTGCGGGTGCTTGCGGCCGCCCTGCGGCGGAACCGATGCCTGGGTGCCCTCCAGAATTTTCAGCAGCGCCTGCTGCACGCCCTCACCGGAGACGTCGCGGGTGATGGACGGGTTCTCGCTCTTGCGGGCGATCTTGTCGACCTCGTCGATGTAGATGATTCCGGTCTCGGCGCGCTTGACGTCGTAGTCGGCGGCCTGAATGAGTTTGAGCAGAATGTTCTCGACATCCTCACCGACATAACCGGCCTCGGTCAGCGCGGTGGCGTCGGCGATGGCGAACGGCACGTTGAGCATCTTGGCCAGCGTTTGGGCCAGGTAGGTCTTGCCACAACCGGTGGGCCCGAGCATCAGGATGTTGGACTTGGTCAGCTCAACCGGCTCGCAGCGGGAGTCACGACCCTTCTCGCCGGCCTGGATCCGCTTGTAGTGGTTGTAGACCGCCACGGCCAGCGTCCGCTTCGCGGTGTCCTGCCCGATGACGTAGCCCTCGAGGAATTCCCTGATCTCGACGGGCTTGGGCAGTTCATCGAGTTTGACATCGTCGGCGTCGGCGAGTTCCTCTTCGATGATTTCGTTACACAGGTCGATGCACTCATCGCAGATGTACACACCGGGACCCGCTATGAGTTTCTTGACCTGTTTCTGACTCTTTCCGCAGAACGAGCACTTAAGCAGGTCACCGCCGTCTCCGATGCGCGCCATGATGCTTCAGGGCCTACTTCCTGGTTGGTTCCTTGTCGCCTGTTCGTCTTGCTGTGCCGCGTGTAATCCCCGACGCTACCCGCTTATTGCGGCCCCGTGCGACCGTTAACGGCGAATAGCTTCGTTGATATTCACGGGATTTCCTGCCTCTTCGTCTGAATGAAACATATAGCCCGACGGGTCCTGTCACTCGTCGAGACGCGCAATCCGTGTCTCTGGCGTGTCGCGCTCGTTACGCCATCTTGAGCAGGCCCTCGAAAATCACCCTACAGTGACCGTGTGGAGTTGGTCGGCGATTCCGTGCTGATCAGCGATGGCGGTCTGGCCACCGAGCTCGAGGCACGCGGTGAGGATTTGTCTGACCCGTTGTGGTCGGCGAGGTTGCTGCTGGACGCCCCGCACAAGATCACCGCCGTGCACGCCGCGTACTTTCGTGCCGGCGCCATGATCGCGACCACCGCGAGCTACCAGGCGTCGTTCGAAGGCTTTGCGGCGCACGGGATCGAGCGAGACGGTCCCTTTGGGGCCATCGCGATGATGCGCCGCAGCGTCGAACTTGCAATGATCGCCCGAGATGAAGTCGGCATCGAGGGCCTCCGGGTCGCCGCCTCGGTCGGGCCATACGGCGCCGCGCTCGCCGATGGGTCCGAATACCCCGGCCGCTACGGACTGTCCGTCGCGGCGCTGACCCGATGGCACCGGCCGCGGCTGGAGGTCTTGGCCGCCGCCGGCGCCGACGTGTTCGCTCTCGAAACCATCCCCGATGTCGACGAAGCCGAAGCGCTCGTCGAATTGGTGCGCCAGCTCGGCGCGCCGGCGTGGCTCAGCTACACGATCGACGGAACATGCACCCGCGCTGGGCAACCACTCGCCGATGCGTTCGCAGTGGCGGAAGGAGTACCGGAGATCGTCGCGGTCGGGGTCAATTGCTGCGCGCCCGACGACGTGTTACCGGCTATCGGCCTGGCGGCCGAGGTCGGTAAGCCGGTGATCGTCTACCCGAATAGCGGTGAACGCTGGGATGGCCGCGCCTGGACAGGGCCGTCGCGATTCGACGCTCGGCTCGCCCCACAGTGGGTGACGGCCGGGGCACGCATTGTCGGCGGATGCTGCCGAGTGGGCCCGGCAGACATTGCGGCCTTGGCGGCCGCCGTATGCCCGCGAGCGTAACTAGGCTGCGATTTCCGGTGCTGATTTTCGCAGTGCGGTTACGCTCGCGACGAGCGAACCGTTAGGCGGTCTGCGCGGAAAGCTTCCGGTACTCGAGAACGGTGTCGATGATGCCGTAGTCCTTGGCCTCTTCGGCGGTCAGGATCTTGTCCCGGTCGGTGTCTTTCCGAATCACGGCGGCGTCCTTGCCGGTGTGGCGGGCCAGCGTCGTCTCCATCAGCGTGCGCATCCGCTCGATCTCGGCGGCCTGGATCTCCAGGTCGGAGAACTGTCCCTGGATCACGCCCGACAACGACGGCTGATGGATGAGCATGCGTGCATTTGGCAGGGCCATACGCTTGCCCGGCGTTCCGGCGGCCAGCAGCACCGCGGCCGCCGATGCGGCCTGACCCAGACACACGGTCTGGATGTCGGCCCGCACGTATTGCATCGTGTCGTAGATCGCCATCAGCGAGGTAAACCCGCCACCCGGCGAGTTGATGTACATGGTGATGTCGCGGTCGGGGTCCAGGGACTCCAGCACCAACAGCTGCGCCATGATGTCGTTCGCGGACGCGTCATCTACCTGGACACCGAGGAAGATGATGCGTTCCTCGAACAGCTTGTTGTAGGGGTTGGACTCCTTGACGCCAAAGCTGGAGTGCTCGATGAACGACGGCAGGATGTACCGCGCCTGGGGTGGGATCTGAGGATTCATTTCACTTCTCCATTGACTTGGGCGCGGGTGATGATGTGGTCGACGAACCCGTATTCCAGGGCTTCTTGGGCGGTGAACCAGCGATCGCGATCGGAATCCGCCATGATGCGTTCGATCGGCTGGCCGGTGAACTCGGCGTTGAGCCGGAACATCTCCTTTTTGATGACGGCGAACTGCTCGGCCTGAATGGCGATGTCGGCCGCACTGCCGGTCACCCCGCCCAGCGGCTGGTGCATCAGGATGCGGGCGTGTGGCAGCGCGTAGCGCTTGCCCTTGGTGCCTGCCGCCAAGAGGAACTGGCCCATCGAAGCGGCCATGCCCATCGCGTAGGTGGCGATGTCGCACGGCGCCAGCACCATGGTGTCGTAGATCGCCATTCCCGCGCTGATCGATCCGCCCGGTGAGTTGATGTAGAGGCTGACGTCCTTGGTCGCGTCTTCGGCGGCAAGCAACAGAATCTGTGCGCACAACCGGTTAGCGATCTCGTCGTTCACCTCCGAACCCAGGAAGATGATGCGCTCGGAGAGCAAGCGCTCATAGACCGAGTCCGTCAGGTTGAGACCCTGCGAGTTCGAACGCATGTCAGTCACTTGGCTCACAGTGGGACACCTGCTTTCTAGAGTTCTGTATGCATCGACACTAACCAACCGAGACGGCCGTTTGGCGGTCACGCACCCCTGAAATGGGCGCGTTCGCTCACAGCGTCAAGTCGTGGCCTCATCGGTCTTGTCAGCCGAGTCGGATTCCCCGGCTTCCTTGGCTTCCTTGGCTTCCTTGGCTTCCTCAGCCTCCTCAGCCTTCTCATCGGCTTCGTCCAACAAGTCCGTCACGTCATTTTCGGGTCGCTTGCCGAAGAACTCGCTGGTATCGATCGTGTTGCCGTCGGTATCGGTGACCGTCGCCGCCTGGGCCACTGCCTTGATGGCCAGCTCGCGGCGGACATCCGCGAACATGGACGGCAGCTGGTTGTGCTCTTGCAGGTATCCAAACAGCTGCTGCGGCTCGATGCCGTACTGCCGAGACGTCGTCACCAGTCGTTCCGTCAGGTCGTCCTGGCCGACCTGGATCTTCAGGTCATCGGCCAAAGCATCCAACAGCAGCTGCCTCTTGACGTCTTTCTCTGATGCGGCGCGTGCCTCAGCATCGAACGCCTCGCGCGACGAACCTTGCTCGACGAGCAGTTCATTGAACCTGGCCTCGTCGTGGTTGAGGCCGCTGAGGGCGCTGTGTATGACGCTGTCGTACTGGGCCTGCACATACGACTCCGGTAGCGGCACGTCGACCCGCTCAAGCAGAGCGTCCATCGTGGCGTTGCGAATCTGCTCCGCCTGCTGGGCGCGCTTAGCCTGGCGCACTTGTTCACCGAGGTTGGCGCGCAGTTCCTCGATGGTGTCGAATTCGCTTGCCAATTGCGCGAACTCATCGTCGGGTTCCGGAAGCTCGCGTTCTTTAACGGACTTGACCGTGACGGTGACCTGCGCTTCGTCGCCGGCGTGCTCGCCGGTCGCCAGCTTGGCCGTAAAGACTCGGGACTCATCAACCGATAGGCCGACGAGCGCATCGTCGAGACCTGCGATGAGCCGCCCGGAGCCGACCTCGTGGGACAGTCCCTCGGCGGCGGCGCCCGGTACGTCCTCGCCGTCGACCGTGGCAGACAAGTCGATCGAGACAAAGTCGCCGACTGCGACCGGCCGATCCACTCCGGTCAGCGTGCCGAACCGAGCCCGCAATGACTGCAGTTCGGCGTCGACGTCGTCGTCGCCGACCTCGATCGGATCCACCGAGACCGTCAAGGCGCTCAGGTCCGGGAGGGTGATCTTGGGTCGGACGTCGACCTCGGCGGTGAAGGCCAGGTCCTGGCCATACTCTTTCTTGGTCACCTCGATGTTGGGCCGGCCAAGCGGTTGGATTTCGGACTCAGCCAGGGCCTGTCCATACCGGCTGGGCAATGCATCGTTGACGATCTGGTCGAGCATCATCTCCCGCCCGAAACGTGCCTCGAGCAGCTTGACGGGCGCCTTGCCGGGTCGGAAGCCCGGTAGCCGCACCTGCTTGGCCAGCTCTTTGTAGGCCCGCTGGAAATCGGGCTCGAGCTCGGCGAAAGGCACCTCCACATTGATGCGAACCCGAGTGGGGCTCAACTGCTCGACGGTGCTCTTCACGGGTGTGCTCCTTGTGTCGTTTCGGGCGGCCGTAGCCGTAGCTGCAACGCTGGGCTGGTCGGGGTGACAGGATTTGAACCTGCGGCCTTCCGCTCCCAAAGCGGATGCGCTACCAAGCTGCGCTACACCCCGCACTGACCTCGCGATCCTACGGCCCGGCGGGTCCAGCCTCGCACACACCTCTCGGGGACCCGGGTCCTCACAGAGCGGTCACATAACAGCGTCGATTAGATTTGATCTCCGCCACCACGTACAGTCTCGCTCGACTAATACACGCGGGCGTAGCTCAATGGTAGAGCCCTAGTCTTCCAAACTAGCGACGCGGGTTCGATTCCCGTCGCCCGCTCGAGCTGATTGTGTGCTCAAGAAAGGCGCCATGAGCGACGTCCAAATCAAAGGCTCATGCGCGCCGAAATTCGACGGAGTGCGTGCGGCGTTCGAGCGCAACTTCGCGCTGCGCAACGAAGTCGGCGCTGCCGTTGCGGTGTGGGTGGACGGGCAGCTCGTCGTCAATTTGTGGGGCGGTACGGCTGACGCC
Source organism: Mycobacterium simulans (assembly GCF_900232995.1). GTDB lineage: Bacteria > Actinomycetota > Actinomycetes > Mycobacteriales > Mycobacteriaceae > Mycobacterium > Mycobacterium simulans. The sequence goes on along the minus strand of NZ_OCVX01000003.1, from coordinate 3,182,237 downwards.
GCCGGGACCCGGCCTTGGGGGGAAGACACCCTGGCCACCGTGCTGTCCGGTACCAAGGCGCTGACGGCCACCTGCGTCCACCAACTCGCCGACCGCGGTGAACTCGATCTGAATGCGCCGGTTGCCAAGTATTGGCCCGAATTCGGTCAATCGGGCAAGGAAGCCATCACGCTGGCCATGGTGCTGAGCCACCGCTCCGGCGTGATCGGGCCGAACAAGCGGATGAGCTGGGAGGACGTCGCCGACTGGGACTTCGTTTGCGACCAGCTGGCGATCGCGAAACCGTGGTGGGAACCGGGCACCGCGCAGGGCTACCACATGACCACCTTCGGTTTCATCCTCGGCGAGGTGTTCCGCCGGGTTACCGGTCGCACGGTCGGGCAATACCTGCGCACTGAGATCGCCGAACCGATCGGCGCCGACATCCACATCGGCTTGTCGCCTTTCCAGCAACGTCGCTGCGCGGATCGCGTGAATAAACCACACGCCCGGCAATTGCTGGCCGACGTCGACGCTCCCGGCTACCCGACCAGCCTGGATGAACACCCCAAGGCCGCACTGTCGGTGTCGATGGGATTCGCCCCCGACGACGAACTGGGCTCCAACGACCTCACACTGTGGCGTCAGCTCGAGTTCCCGGGTACCAACGGGCAGGTGTCGGCGCTCGGATTGGCGACCTTCTACAACGCGCTTGCGTGCGAGAAGGTACTCAGCCGTGAGCACATGGACCTGGTCCGGGTTTCACAGGGTGGCTTCGACACCGATCTGGTGCTCGGCCCCCGGGTTGCCGACCACGGGTGGGGCCTGGGCTACATGCTCAACCAGCGCGGCATCAACGGGCCCAATCGGCGAATCTTCGGTCACGGAGGACTGGGTGGCTCGTTCGGGTTTGTCGACTTGGAGTACCGGATCGGCTATGCGTATGTGATGAACCGGTTCGACCCCAGCAAGGCCAACGCCGATCCGCGGAGCGTCGCGCTGAGCAACGAGGTCTACGGGGTTCTCGGCGCTAACCCGAACGAACGCATCCGCTGAGCTGGCAGAGTAGGCGCGACGCCTACCTGGGCCCGAGTCCACCGGGTCCGCCGGGTCCACCGGGTCCACCGGGTCCGCCAGGCCCGAGCTGTCCGGGCGGAGGTCCTCCGGGTCCCCCGGGCCCGAGCTGTCCGGGTGCAGGCCCACCGGGTCCACCGGGGCCCCCGGGCCCCCCGGGCCCGTAGCCGGGCTGAGGATGGGGGTTAGGTCCAGGCCCTGGCCAGTTTTCGTGGCACGAGTTCCAGTCCCAGTTGTTGCCCCAGCCCGGATCCCAAAAATCACCTGGGCACCATTGCGGGAACGGAGCCGGCCGCGCCTGCGCGTCGGTCGCGACACCCAAGCCCGCCAGGCCCAAACCGATAGTCATTGCGAAAGTCGTTGCAGCTAAACGTGAAAAATTCTTCATGCGTGCATCAATACCCAGGTGAGCTGAAGCGAAACTGAAGGCGAGGGGCTGATTCCATGGCGTTCCATGGCGCTGCCAGTGCGGAAAATCACACTTGGCAGGTCGGACACCAAAACACATTCCGGCCGTCCAGCGTCGCGGTATGGATCGTCGCGCCGCATACGCGACACGGCTCGCCAGCGCGCCGGTAAACGTAAGTGCGAGGCCGTCCGGGCCGGTACGAGGGCGGCCCGTGGTCGTGCTCGGGGTGTACCACGATGATCTTGCCGCCGCGCAAGCCGATCTTCATCAGCGCCACCAGATCGGTCCATGCCGCGTTGAATTCGGCATCGGAGATCCGCTGCCCGGTCCGGTAGGGATCGATACGGTGCCGAAACAACAACTCGCTGCGATAGACGTTGCCCACGCCGGCGATGACCGTTTGGTCCATCAAAAGTGCTCCAATTGGCCTGCGGGACTTGGCGATCCGAGCCCATGCCCACGCCGGGTCAGCGTCGTTGCGGAGCGGGTCGGGTCCCAGCCGAGCCACCACGTCGCTGACTTGGCCCTCATCGATCACCTCGCACACCGTCGGGCCGCGCAGGTCGGTGCCGTATTCGGCGCCGACCATCCGCATCCGCACCTGGCCGACCGGTTCCGGAAGCGGTGTGTCGGCGGGACGTGCCCACTCAGTGAAGGTGCCGTAGAGCCCGAGATGTACATGCACGATCGGACCGTCTACGTAGTGGTGGAAAAGGTGCTTGCCCCACACGCTGGTGCGCCGCAACACCCGACCGTCCACGGCAGCGGCGGAATCAGAGAATCGGCCCTGCGGACTAGAGACCGCCACCGGCGCGCCGGCAAACCGGCGCTGATGCAGCCGGGCCAGGCGGTGCAGGGTATGCCCCTCGGGCACGGAAATCTTTCAGACCTGTGCGCCGGGCACTGGCGGCGCTTCGTGGGTACGCTCGTATTTGGCGAGAACGTCGATACGCCGTTGGTGGCGTTGGGCTTTCGACCATGGCGTCGTTATGAAAGCGTCGACGATGGCCAATGCCTCGGCGACTGTGTGCATGCGGCCGCCGATGCCGATCAACTGGGCGTTGTTGTGTTCGCGGGCCAGCGCGGCGGTCTGAACGCTCCACGCCAGTGCGCAACGGGCGCCGGGGACCTTGTTGGCGGCGATTTGCTCGCCGTTACCCGATCCGCCGAGGACTATGCCCAGGCTCTCGGGGTCAGCCACCGTGCGCGTCGCGGCCGCGATGCAAAACGCCGGGTAGTCGTCATCGGCGTCATAGCTGAACGCGCCGCAATCGATCGGCTCGTGTCCAGATTTCTTCAGGTGCTCGAAGATCTGCTGCTTGAGTTCGAATCCGGCGTGGTCAGCACCGAGGTAGACGCGCATGCCGGACATTGTGCCCGACACCGTCGCAGCACCCGCCGAGCGCCCGGCTCAGTCGAACTCGGGTGGCTCGGTGCGGGTTCGCTTGAGCTCGAAGAAGTGTGGGTAGGACGCGAACGTCACCGCGGCATCCCAGAGCTTGCCGGCCTCCTCGCCGCGGGGAATCTTCGAGAGCACCGGCCCGAAGAACGCCACACCGTTGACGTGGATGGTCGGCGTGCCGACGTCGTCGCCGACCGCATCCATCCCGGCGTGGTGGCTCTTGCGCAGGGCGTCATCGTAGGCGTTGCTGGTAGCGGCGGCGGCCAGCTCCGCGGGCAGGCCGGCGTCGGCCAGCGATAGCTTGATGACCTCGTCGAGGTCCTTGTTGCCCTCGTTGTGAATCCGGGTGCCCATCGCCGTGTACAGCGGATCCAATACGCCCGCCCCGTGGGCCTGCTCGGCGGCGATCGCCACTCGCACCGGCCCCCATGCCTTCGCCAGGCCTTCGCGATATTGCTCTGGCAGGTCTTCGCGGTTTTCGTTGAGTATGGCGAGGCTCATCACGTGGAAGTTCACCTCGATGTCGCGAACCTGCTCCACCTCGAGGATCCAGCGCGAGGTGATCCAACACCACGGGCACAGCGGATCAAACCAGAAATCGGCTTGGTCTTTCGCGGGGGATTTCTCCGGGGCCTTGTCGGGCATTGCGCGGTCCTCTCGTTGACGGTCGAACAATCGCTCAGCACAACCGCCGCCGCGATGAGTGTGTTCCCGCTGACTGCATGAAAGCCGCGTCAGCCCCGATCAGCCTTGCTCGCCCGGCGTGCCTGCAGCACCCATTCCGCCGCTGCCACCGTCCGCACCCGCGCCACCGACCGAACTCCCGGTACCACCCGCGCCACCGGCACCGCCGGCACCGCCGGTTCCACCGCTGCCCCCGGCGCCGCCGACACCGGACCCGCCGGCGTGGCCCAGCAGCCCACCTGCACCGCCGGCGCCGCCATTGCCGCCATCGCCGCCGTTGCCGCCATCGCCGCCGTCACCACCGTCACCGCCGGCACCGCCGTCACCGGTATGCACCTGGATACTGCCGGAGCCGCCGTTACCGCAACGTGACTAGTTCCTCAGCATCTCCGGGACTGCTGTGCTGGACGCTACCGAGGACGCAGCCGAGAGATGGTGCGTTTGTGTGAAATCGTGGGTGCTCGTCGTTGGCCGACAACCACCCAGCGACCAAAATCCACGTGTGTGCGCGGCTGTCGATAAGTTGTAGCGCGTGGCCCTTCCAAACCTCACACGCGACCAGGCTGTCGAACGCGCCGCCCTGATCACCGTCGACAGTTACGAGATCAACCTTGACGTGACCGACGGCTCAGGTGTTGGGGGCGGTCCCGGCGAACACACCTTCCGGTCCACCACCACCGTGGTATTCGACGCACTCGCCGGCGCCGATACGGTCATCGACATCGCCGCCGACACGGTGCGCAGCGCCAGCCTCAACGGTCATGACCTCGACGTGTCCGGGTACGACGAATCGACCGGGATTCCGCTGCGGGGACTGGCTGGCCGCAACGTCGTCATCGTCGACGCAGACTGCCGCTACTCCAACACCGGCGAGGGCCTGCATCGCTTCGTCGACCCGGTCGACGGCGAGACCTACCTGTACTCGCAATTCGAAACCGCCGACGCCAAGCGCATGTTCGCCTGCTTCGACCAACCCGACCTCAAAGCCACCTTCGACGTGCGAGTGACGGCGCCCAAGCACTGGAAGGTGATCTCCAACGGCGCGACCACGAACGTCGCAAACGGCGTGCATACCTTCGCCACCACACCGCGGATGAGCACCTACCTGGTAGCGCTGATTGCCGGGCCCTATGCCGTCTGGAACGACACATACCGCGATGAACACGGCGAAATCCCGCTGGGCATATATTGCCGGGCCTCGTTGGGCGAGCACATGGATGCCGAGCGGTTGTTTGCCGAAACCAAGCAGGGATTTGGCTTCTACCACAAGCATTTTGGCTTACCGTACGCGTTCGGCAAGTACGACCAGCTGTTCGTCCCGGAGTTCAATGCCGGCGCGATGGAAAACGCCGGTGCGGTGACGTTCCTCGAGGACTATGTCTTCCGCAGCAAGGTCACTCGGGCTTCGTACGAGCGACGCGCGGAGACGGTGCTGCACGAAATGGCCCACATGTGGTTCGGCGACCTCGTGACCATGAGCTGGTGGGATGACCTGTGGCTCAACGAGTCCTTCGCCACCTTCGCGTCCGTGCTGTGCCAAAGCGAGGCGACCGAGTACACCCAGGCATGGACTACCTTCGCGACCGTCGACAAATCGTGGGCGTACCGCCAGGACCAGCTGCCGTCAACGCACCCGATTGCGGCCGACATTCCCGATCTGGCCGCGGTTGAGGTGAACTTTGACGGAATCACTTACGCCAAAGGCGCTTCGGTGCTCAAACAGCTCGTCGCCTACGTGGGCCTGGAGCAATTCCTAGCCGGGCTGCGGGATTACTTCCGCACTCACGCATTCGGCAATGCCACGTTTGACGACCTGCTGGCCGCACTCGAAAAGGCGTCCGGGCGCGACCTGTCGAATTGGGGTCAGCAGTGGCTGAAAACCACCGGACTCAACACCTTACGTCCGGATTTCGACGTCGATGCCGACGGCAAGTTCACCCGGTTCGCGGTAACACAAAGCGGCGCGGCGCCCGGAGCCGGCGAGACCCGGGTGCATCGGGTGGCGGTCGGCATTTACGACGAAGACGTTTCGGGGGGAACCGGCAAACTGGTGCGGGTGCACCGGGAAGAACTTGATCTCGACGGTGCACGTGCGGAAGTTCCCGCGTTGGTTGGTATTTCACGCGGCAAACTGATCCTGGTCAACGATGACGACCTGACTTACTGTTCGCTGCGGCTCGACACCCAGTCACTGCAGACCGCGCTGGAACGCATCGCCGACATCGCTGAGCCGCTTCCACGGACCCTGGTGTGGTCGGCGGCCTGGGAGATGACCCGCGAGGCCGAATTGCGCGCTCGCGACTTCGTGTCGCTGGTGACCGGCGGGGTGCACGCCGAAACCGAGATTGGGGTCCTGCAGCGACTATTGCTGCAAGCGCAGACAGCGCTGGGCTCATACGCCGAACCGGGGTGGGCCGGCGAGCACGGCTGGCCGCAATTCGCCGACCGGCTATTGGAATTGGCGCGTGCGGCCCAACCCGGATCGGATTACCAGCTCGCATACATCAACGCGCTGTGCTCGTCGGTATTGTCGCCCCGGCACGTGGAGACGCTGGCGGGTCTGCTCGACCCAGGCCTTTCGGACCCCGCGGAGCTGGGGCTGGCCGGCTTGAAGGTGGACACCGACCTGCGGTGGCGCATCGTGACGGCACTGGCAACCGCGGGCGCCATCGACGCCGACGGACCGGCATCACCAAGGATCGACGCCGAAGCGGAGCGCGACCTGACGGCTGCCGGCAAGCGGTATGCCGCCCAGGCCTCCGCGGCGCGCCCGCAACTCGACGTCAAGGACAAGGCATTTACCACGGTGGTCGAGGATGACACCCTGGCCAACGCCGTTGGCCGCGCGATGATCGCGGGCATTGCGGCGCCTGGGCAGGGCGAGCTGCTCAAGCCCTTCACCGCGCGTTACTTCGAAGCGATCCCCGGGGTTTGGGCGCGGCGATCCAGTGAAGTCGCCCAGTCGGTGGTGGTCGGCCTCTACCCCTACTCGGACATCACCGAAGAAGGCATAGCTGCTGCCGACGAGTTTTTGACAGCCCCGGAATCAGAGGTACCGCCAGCGTTGCGACGATTGGTGCTGGAGGGCCAGGCCGCCGTGAAGCGAGCGTTGAAAGCACGCCGGTTCGACGCTGCATGAACACGCCCCTGCGAGTGTGGCGCTTTTGCGGAGCCGGCGCTACGCGCCACCCATGGCTCGTATTCAGAGCAGTGTGATCGGGCAACACAAGCCTCAGGAAAGTGCAGAAAGCGCACACCACTGTAGAAATTCAGCCAATTATCAACTGCCGAAACGAATTCCGCCTTTGTTTTGAACACGTGGCGGTTCGGCGGCTGGCTACCCCGATCGGAATGCAAGCGCGTCACCGCAGGCCAACCAAAACCGGCTGATGTGACACATGTCCGCAATCGCGTGCACCTTGACCCGGATTTAGTGCATCGCCGAAACGTTATGCACCCCAAACCTCATCGGCACTTCATATCAGATGCACTTCGTCTCGTCATGTCATGTTCAGGGGACGATTTAACCCTAGCAACTCCGACATAGCTGCAGTAACTACTTGCTTTGGATCGTCACGGGCAACATGGCCGTGTTGCGGATGACGCGAATGGGCAACGCTTTTCAGCAGCTTCCAGGTTTGGCCACTGCACGGAGGGGCCCGGCTCTCGACTAGAGGAGGACTGTGCAGGACGTTACGGAGGTGCTTTCGAGTGGGACCGCACCGATGAGGGAACCGGATGCGCATACGGGCCCACTGGTGACGGCTCACCCGAGGCGGCGGCAGCTGATCACGACTGTGATTTCGCCGGCAGCTGATGAGGCGTCCCACGCAGTCACGGTGGGATTGGGCACTCACGCTGAGGTACTCATACATGGTCATGCCTGACTGGGGAGCCATACCGCCGGAGGTGCATTCGGCGTCGTTACTAGGTCCCGGGCCCGGCCCGTTGCTGTCGTCGGCGGCAGCGTGGACGTCGCTGAGCGATGAATATGCTTGCGCGGCAGGAGAGCTCACCGCGTTGTTGGCTGCGGTGCAAGTCGGCGCGTGGCAGGGTCCAAGCGCGGAAAGCTATGTGGCGGCGCACATGTCGTATGCGGGGTGGTTGACTCAGGCGAGCGCAGACTGCGCCGCGGTGGCTGCTCAGCATGAGGCCGCGGCCGCGGGGTACAGCGCCGCGTTGGCGGGGATGCCGACATTGGAAGAATTGGCTGCCAACCATGTCATTCATGGGGTGTTGGTAGCGACGAATTTCTTTGGGATCAACACGATCCCGATCGCGCTCAACGAGGCCGACTATGTGCGGATGTGGATCCAGGCCGCTGCCGTGATGGGCGCTTACGAGGCGGCCTCGGGTGCCGCGTTGGCGGTGTTGCCACATACTCCGCCGGCACCGGTGCTGGTCAAACCCGGCGTCGGTCACCTCGCCGACAGTGCTCCGCTCCTGACACTCCCCCACCCCCCTTGGTGGGACGTGATCTGGCAGCTGATCGAAACTCTCGCCCAAGTGGTGAGCCAGGCGGTGGCCGCTCTGGCTAGCGAGGTATTCGCCTTCGGCGTGGAACTGATCTTCTACCTGGGCCAATGGCTGGTGGCGTACGTGGTCCTGATAGCGGGCTATCTGCTTCAGCTGCTGCACATGCTGAACGTACTCATGACCGACCTGCTCGCATTGTTCTTGTTGGACGTCCAACTGGTAATACTCTTTCTCTACATCACAGTGCGCGCGATGGACGCAGTCGTGGCATTGGTGGCTGAGTTCCTGGGCAAGGTGTTGGGAACGCTGTCCTGGGCGCTCGACCAGGCAGCCGCGGCAGTGGCGCAGGCGATACGTGAGCTCCTCGGAGGTATGGCTATTGCGGCGCAATCGGTGGGATTTTCATCCGCTTTGCCTCAAGCCGGTGTTGGCTCTTTACCTACCACCGGGATCGCCGCGGGAGCGGTCGCGCCGCCGGCGAGCATCACCTCGACCGCCAGCTCCGCGGCGGATGCGGTCATTGCAGTGAACACCGTCCAGCCGCCGCCCGGTGTTTCGGCTGTGTCCCCGGACGCGAGATTGGTTTCGACGGTAGGGAACTCTTCGGGTGAGTCGGGGGTAGTGGCCTCCGAGCGGGGTGCCAGAATGTCAGGGTTTGTCGGGACTACGCACGACGGTGCGCCCCGACAGCCTGTTGGGTTGTCGACGTTGGGCAATGGCGAATTTGGGGGCGGCCTGCGGGTGCCGATGTTGCCTAGCACGTGGGATTCAAGTCCAGGTCTTGGCACGGTGGATCAAGCTCCGCTGGATTCGCAGGACATGCGTTCCCACCCGAACTTCACACCAGAGTGTGTCTGACAAAGTTCCAGGTGTTGCGCCTGAGAGCTGTGGTTGCTGTCGACCACCCACACCGACGAGGCTACGGAGGGGAAATCCCCGCGCTCAGCACCCGGATCGCGCTGACCAACCCGTCGACCAGGTGGCCCTGCTCGAACGCTGACGACGCGGCGGCAACTCCAAGCGGAGCCGCCGACTCCGCGCCGCGACCCCGGACCGCGGAGCCGTAGACCACCTCGATGGCGCACTGGTCGGGCGAGACGGCAAGCAGCACCGCGTTATCCGGCGTCGGCACCTTGGCCAACAGTTCGCGGGCTCGCGCGGCGGTATCACTGCCCAGGTCACCGAGGTAGATGGCGAACCGCGCCTTCGACGCCCGCGAGCCGTATTTCAGCGCATCGTCGATGGTGACGAGGTCTTTGATCGGGAACGGGTAGTGGACCGATAGGTCCCCGGGCTCGGTACCCCCGGAGACCCGTCCGCTGGTCGTGAGCACCCAGCCTTTGGGCAGCTCGCCGGGCTCGATCGTCGCAACTTCACCACGTGCCACTTGCGCCACCTCCCACTGTGAACTCTGATCCGCCGTGTCCGCCGTGCCCGCCGTGGGAGTTACCGACATCCTCGTCGGTTGCGGCCCACAGGATCGGCGGATGCGTCCACGGCTCCGACAGTTCGTAGGTTGCCGGGTGAGGTCCCTTGCGGGACCAGATCAGCCCCGCCAGCACTACCACCAGCAACAACGGAATTCCGACGAAGAAGAGGTGGATCTCCATAGCGCTCACGACCCAAACCGTATCCCACCGGAGGCGCTATCGGCGCACCCAGGACACAATCCGAGGAGAGCCGGGCAGTCAGACCCTTTAAGCCGCGCCTTCACCCAGGTATCGCGCCCACGACGGGTCCAGTTCTTTGACCGTCGACAGCAGCCGCCAGTGCTGTCCCGTCGGCGGCAGCGGCGCACGGCGCAACGCCCAGCCGAGTTCGGTGAGCAGCCTGTCACCTTTGCGGTGGTTGCAGGTCGAACAGCAGGCGACGCAGTTCTCCCACGAGTGGTCACCACCGCGGCTGCGTGGCACCACGTGGTCGACCGTGTCGGCCTTAGCGCCACAGTAGGCACAGCAGAAACGATCGCGATGCATCAGCGCGGCGCGGGTCATGGGAACCCGGGCCCGAAAGGGAACCCGGACGTAGGACCGCAGCTGGATCACTGAGGGCACCACGATTGACCTGGTCGCCGAGTGGATAACGGGTCCGGCTGGATCGTCGTGCACCACGTCGGCCTTGCCGCAGATCACCATGACGATCGCGCGCCGCATCGGTAACGCGGTAAGGGGCTCGTAGGTCGAATTCAGAAGCAGCACCCGGCGGCGATTCCAAATTGATGAGCTCTCGTGGCGGTTAGGCGGATGGGTTTCGACGCTGTGCAGGCATGATGCGGGCCCGGTTACGCCTGCCGCGGCACCGGAACTGCGGTGGCTGCGGCGCTTCTTCGCATGCGCCATGGATCCTCCGCGGAACAGTCCACCATGATTTGCTGCCGACTGCACGCCAAATGCCGAAGCCACGCCGTGTCGATCCGGTGAACAGCGGGGGCTGACCGTCGGCCGCAACAAATGGCCCACAATGGAGGGGATGGATCAGAAGACAGAGTCTTTTTATGACGCTATCGGCGGCGCCGAGACCTTCCACGCAATCGTTTCGCGCTTTTATGAGCAGGTCGCCGAGGACGAGATACTGCGCCAGCTCTATCCCGAAGAGGATCTGTCGGGCGCCGAGGAACGCTTGCGGATGTTCCTCGAGCAGTACTGGGGTGGCCCACGAACCTACTCCGATCGGCGTGGCCATCCACGCCTGCGGATGCGGCACGCGCCATTTCGGATCACACCCATCGAGCGCGACGCCTGGTTACGGTGCATGCAGACCGCTGTCGCCTCGATCGACTCGGCAACCCTCGACGACGAGCACCGCCGCGAGTTGCTCACCTACCTCGAAATGGCCGCCCATTCTCTCGTCAACGCCGCGTTTTGATGGCAGGTCAAGAAACAGGCCCAAGCGATGGCCCATGGTGGCAGTCCGCGGTGTTCTACCAGGTGTATCCCCGGTCGTTCGCCGATAGCGACGGCGACGGCGTCGGCGACCTGGACGGGCTTGCCGGCCGGCTGGAGCACCTGGAACGCCTCGGCGTCGATGCGCTCTGGATCAACCCGGTCACCGTCTCACCCATGGCCGACCACGGCTACGACGTCGCCGATCCCCGCGACATCGACCCGCTGTTCGGCGGGATGGCCGCGTTCGAGCGGCTGATCGCCGCAGCACACCAGCGCGGCATCAAGATCACGATGGACGTGGTGCCCAATCACACCAGTTCGGCGCATCCCTGGTTCCAGGCGGCACTGGCCGCCCGCCCGGGTAGCGCGGCGCGCGATCGCTACTTCTTTCGCGACGGCCGCGGGCCCGACGGGATGCTGCCGCCGAACAACTGGGAATCGGTGTTCGGCGGGCCGGCCTGGACGCGGGTGGTTGAAGCAGACGGCAAAACGGGCCAGTGGTATCTGCACCTCTTCGATACCGAGCAGCCGGACTTGAACTGGGATAACCCGGAGATATTCGACGACTTCGAGAAGACGTTGCGCTTTTGGCTGGAACGCGGCGTGGACGGCTTCCGCATAGACGTGGCGCACGGGATGGCCAAGCCGCCAGGCCTGCCGGACACCCAGGACGCCACCGTGGTGTTGCGCCACACCGACGACGACCCACGTTTCAACCGACCGAATGTGCACGCGATCCACCGCGATATCCGCGCGGTCATCGACGACTACCCGGGCGCGGTAACCGTCGGCGAGGTATGGGTCACCGACAACGCGCAATGGGCCGAATACGTGCGACCCGACGAACTGCACCTCGGCTTCAATTTCCGGCTCACGCGAACCGGATTTGATGCCGCCGAGATTCACGCGGCAGTGCAGAATTCGTTAGAGGCCGCGGCGCTGGAAAACGCCATCCCAACCTGGACCCTGGCCAACCACGACGTGGGCAGGGAAGTCACCCGGTACGGGGGCGGCGGGATCGGGCTGCGCCGGGCGCGGGCGATGGCGATGCTGATGCTCGCCCTGCCCGGGGCGGTCTTCATCTACAACGGGCAAGAGTTGGGCTTGCCCGACGTGGACCTGCCTGATGAAGTTCTGCAGGACCCGACCTGGAAACGCTCGGGGCACACCGAACGCGGCCGCGATCGCTGCCGGGTGCCGATTCCGTGGTCCGGCGACGCTCCCCCGTTCGGGTTCTCCACGTCTGCCGACACGTGGTTGCCGATGCCGGCAGAATGGGCGGACCTGACCGTCGAAAGGCAGCAAAAGGATGCCGACTCGATGTTGTCGTTCTTCCAACATGCATTGGAATTACGCAGGGGGCGTGGCGAATTCGACGGCGGCCTGATCGATTGGCTGGCTGCGGGCAAGGATGCGCTGATATTCCGGCGGCGCGGCGGTGGGTTGGTCTGTGCGCTCAATGCGGGTGAGCGTCCGATTGCGCTGCCGGCGGGAGAACTTCTTCTAACCAGCGCACCGCTGGCCGACGGCAAGCTGCCTCCGGACAGCGCGGCCTGGCTGGTTTGACGAGTCGTGTCGCGTTACGGCGCTGGCTCGTCTATAGGTGATCCATGACGCCCTACGCGTGGACAGTGATCGGAGCCGGACCCGCTGGAATCACCGCAGTGGGAAGGCTGCTCGATCACGGGGTCCCGCCGGAAAAGATCGCCTGGATAGATCCCGCCTTTGCCGGAGGAGATCTCGGCCAGAAGTGGCGGTCGGTGTCAAGCAATACCCACGTTGCGCTCTTTCTGAATTACTTGAATGGCTCCCCGGCGTTTCGCTTCGCGGAGGCGCCGCCGATGCCCCTGCAGGAAATCGACCCGCAAGAGACGGTGTCACTCGCCTTGATCGCCGATCCCTTGGTTTGGATCACTCGGCATCTGCGTGCGCGGGTCAACATCTTTCAAACAACGGCGACCGCACTGTTTTTGACGAGAAGACAATGGAAAATTGAAACGGAACAACAGGAATTCACGTCGGAAAATGTGATTCTTGCCGTCGGGGCGGTTCCCAAGAGGCTGGCCTATCCCGGCCTGGACGAGATACCACTCGAAGTGGCCCTCGATCCGGAAAAGCTCGCAGCACAGCCGCTAGAAGGTGCGACGATTGCCGTGTTCGGTTCCTCGCATTCGACGATGATCACCTTGCCGCATCTGCTGCGGCAACCGGTCGCGAGGGTGATCAATTTCTACCGTAGTCCGCTCAAATATGCCGTATATCTGGATGATTGGATCTTGGTTGACGACGTCGGCCTCAAGGGCCGAGCCGCCGAGTGGGCTCGACAAAACATCGACGGGGTGTACCCAGACCGGCTGGAAAGGTGCTGGGTGTCCAGTCCTGAATTCAAAGGAAAACTTGCAGAATGCGACCAGGTAATCTATACCGTCGGCTTTGAGCCCAGAACCCTTCCGGAAACGAAACAATGGGGTCGGTTGCAATACAATCCGACGAACGGAATCCTTGCTCCTGGCCTTTTCGGGCTAGGCATTGCTTTTCCCGAGTACGCGCCAGACCCTTACGGCTTCGGGCAATATCGAGTGGGGCTCAAGAAGTTCATGGATTATCTGGACACTGTGCTGCCCTTGTGGTTGCGTTACGGTCCCTAGCGCAGATGGTGGCGACCCGCTGCGCCCGGCTGGTCCCGATGGTGGCGACCCGCTGCGCCCGGCTACACCGCGCTTGCGATCGTCCCTAGCGCAGCACCAGGGCCGGATGACCGCGGCGCCGATACACCGAGCCGTACCGAGCGTCTACCCGCAACCACGCCGGCAGAACCCGGACCCGGATCATCTCGTCGGGGTCGATCGCGGCAGGCGACTGGGGCAGGAAACCCATTGCGGTCAAAGCGAACACGCAGCGCATCGGTAGCCCAACAACGACGTCGTCGGAGCTGACCTGAATGACCTCTTGGTCGAGCAGCGACACCGGCGGACCATGGGAACTGCTGTGCTCCTTGGCAAGTTGCGCGCCACGCTGCGCCAGGTCCAGCATTACCCGGGCCGGCACGTCATCGACGTGGACGAACCCGGATTCCGGGGGCAAGGCACCCCGCCACGCCGAGTCCATAGCGAAGCCAGGGTCCACATAACCCGAGCTGTCCATCGCAGCCAGTCCGCGTGCCAATGCGTCCGCGCCGACCGACATATCGTCGGGCCGCACCTTGCCGGCCACCACCCGGCTGGCCAGCACGTCGAAACCCGTTGCCACCCAAGCCGTCAATAATCCAGCCGACCGCGCGCGGATTCGGATGATTGCCGCATCGTCGAGCCGCATCGCATGCTCCACGAACGTGGCCAGATCAGTGCGGTGGGCCGCCCTGGACTCTGGACCCAGCCACAAACCGCGCTCCGCTACCCCCCTTATGTCCGCAGCCACCGTTGCAAGTACTCCCTATGGTGTGGCGTCAATCGCACCAGCCGCTGTTCCTCGATGTGGACCGCGGCCAACTGCGACTCCGCGATGACGGCGGGTTTGGATTCCGGATCGGCGTTAACCGACCGCACTTCGTAGCCCAGGGTGAAGTCCACTGCTCTTAGCCGCTTGGTCCAGATGGTCACCTGCAGAGGCGAATCGACCAGTCGCAGCTGATCCCTGTAGGTCACCCGGACATCGGCGATCAGCAGGCCGATTGTCGTGATGTCAGTGGCGAAAGCGTCTTTGAGAAACGGAACACGTGCCTCTTCGAGGATCGTGACCATGGTGGCGTGGTTGATGTGCTGGTACATGTCGATGTCGGACCAGCGCACCGGCACCGGTGCGACGAATCCGATGCTCACCCTGAAGATCCTCGTCCGCTGGTGCGTGTCATTCGACGGATCTGGCGTGCCGCGACTGACAGCGTCGCGAGATCCTTTGCGCCGCTTTCACGGATCTCGTCGAGCGTTCGGCGTGCCCGCTCCACCCTCGACGCGCTGATGTGTTCCCACTCGGCGATCTTTTGTTCGCCACTTTCATCGGGCTCCCCTACAGCTAGCACGTCGAAACATAGAGACCGCAACGACGCGTAGATATCGTCGCGAATCGCCAAACGCGCCAACGAATGCCAGCGGTCGTTCCGCGGTAGCTCGGACACCGCGGTGAGCAGCGCGTCGGTTCCCAGGCGGTCCATCAGGGCGAAATAGGTATCGGCGACTTCGGCGGTATCGATCTCAGTGATATCGCCGATGTCGATGACGTCGAGCAGGCTATAGCGGTATAGACCGGTCGCGACCCGGTATGCCAAGTCGTGGGGCGCACCCATTGCTGCAAATTCCGCAGCTTCCTTTTCAACGATCGCCTTGTCGTCTCCGCGCAACCACTCCGACATCCGTGGCGTCAGCGCCTTGACCTTCGCGGCGAATCGGTTGATTTCGGCGCCGACTGCCAGTGGCTGCGGACGATAATTGAGCAGCCAGCGTCCGGCACGGTCGATCAGGCGACGGGTATCCAGGGTCATCCGGTCCGACAGCGCGACGGGCAAGTTGGCCGCGCGGATTCGCCGCCAGATGTGGCCCACCCCAAAGATCGCATCGGTGGCGGCGTAGGTGCGCACCGCGTCGATCGGCGCGACGCCGACATCTTCGGTGATCCGAAACGCGTAGCTGATGCCGGCGGTGTCCACCAGATCGTTGATCAGCAGGGTGGTCACGATCTCGCGGCGCAGCTGGTGCGCCCGGATATCCGGCGTGAACCGATCGCGCAGCGGCTTCGGGAAGTATCGGGGCAGTCGGGAAGCGAAGACATCCTGATCCGGTATCTCGGTGTTGAGTACTTCCTCCTTGAGCCCCAGCTTGACGTGCGCCATCAGCGTCGCGAGCTCGGGCGAAGTGAGCCCCAACCCGGCTTCGGTTCGCCGGGCAATCTCTTTCTCCGACGGCAGGGCCTCCAATTCACGGTTGAGGCCGCGCTCCACCAGGTACCGGATCTGATCGGCGTGTACCGGCAGCAAGCTGGCCGCGTTGGCGCGACTGGTACCCATCAGGTCGTTCTGGTCCTCGTTGTCGGTGAGCACCAATTGCGCGACCTCGTCGGTCATCGACTCCAGCAGTTGACTACGTTCGTCGGCCATCACCTTGCCAGCGGTGACCAGCGAGTCGATCAGGATCTTGATGTTGACCTCGTGGTCCGAGCAGTCCACACCGGCCGAGTTGTCCATCGCGTCGGTATTGATGTGGCCGCCGGACAGGTCGAATTCGACGCGCCCCCGAGCCGTCACCCCGAGGTTGCCACCTTCGCCAATAACCTTGGCGCGCACCTGGTTTGCGTTGACCCGCACCGGGTCATTGGCGCGGTCGCCGACGTCGGCATCGGATTCTGACTCGGCCTTGATATAAGTGCCGATGCCACCGTTGAAGAGCAGATCCACCGGTGCCTGCAGAATCGCCCGAATCAGATTGGGCGGGGCCATCTCTGCGACCTCACCATCGATACCGAGGGCGGCCCGGACCTGGGCGCTGACCGGGATCGTCTTCTGCTCGCGGCTGTACACCCCGCCGCCCTCGCTGATCAGCGACTTGTTGTAGTCGTCCCAGCTCGACCGGGGTAGGTCGAACATCCGCCGGCGTTCCGCCCACGACACCGCGGCGTCGGGGTTCGGATCGAGGAAGATGTGTCGGTGATCGAAGGCTGCGAGCAGTCTGATGTGTTTGCTCAGCAGCATGCCGTTGCCGAACACGTCGCCGCTCATGTCGCCGACGCCGACGACGGCGAAATCCTCCGTCTGGGTGTCCAGTCCGATCTCCCGGAAGTGTCGCTTGACCGCTTCCCAGGCACCTTTGGCGGTGATGCCCATGGCCTTGTGGTCGTAGCCCACGGACCCCCCGGAAGCGAATGCGTCACCCAACCAAAAGCCATAGGACTTGGCAACATCGTTGGCGATGTCGGAGAACGTGGCGGTGCCTTTGTCCGCGGCCACGACCAGGTAGGCATCGTCACCGTCGCGCCGCACCACCTCGGGTGGCGGGTTGACCGCTTTGGTCGCGTGGTCGACGTTGTCGGTGACGTCGAGCAATCCGGAGATGAACAGCTGATAGCACGCGACGCCTTCGGCCCGGATGGCATCGCGGTCGGACGCGGCGTCGCCGGTGGGCAACGGCGCCCGCTTGACGACGAACCCGCCCTTGGCCCCGACCGGCACGATGACCGCGTTCTTGACCGCTTGCGCCTTGACCAGACCGAGGATTTCGGTGCGGAAGTCGTCGCGCCGGTCCGACCAGCGCAGGCCGCCGCGCGCCACCGGGCCGAACCTCAGATGCACGCCTTCGACGCGGGGCGAATACACGAAGATTTCGAACTTGGGGCGCGGTAGCGGAAGCTCGTCAATCAGCGGTGCATTGAGCTTGACGGCCAAAACATTGCGACTGCGGGCCGAACCCTCGTGTGTGACAAAGTAATTAGTCCGCAGCGTCGCCTGAACCAGCGACGCGAACGCACGTAGGATGCGGTCGGTGTCCAGGCTGACCAACGCGTCGATATCGGCTGCGACAGCGGCGGCCGCCGCTTGCGCATCGCGGCTCACCGGTGAACCCGATGGCCTGGGATCGAAAAGCGCTTCGAACAATGCGACCAGTGATCGCGCGGTGGAGGGATGCTCGTTGAGCACGGATTCGATATAGGACTGGCTGTAGGGGAAGCCCGCCTGCCGTAGGTATTTGGCATAGGCGCGCAGGAGCACGACCTGCTGCCAGGTCAGCCCCGCGCGCATCACCAGCTCGTTGAACCGGTCGATCTCGACGCGGCCATGCCAGATCGCAGTGACCGCGTCGGCGAATCGCTGTGCGGCAGCGTCCCGCTCGGCTGCGGTCGCGGCCATCGGAATCGTGGGATGCGGGGAGATCCGGAACTGATAGATCCACACCGGCAGCCCGTCGGGCCGGGTGACGGTAAACGGTCGCTCCTCGAGCACCACAACACCCATGCTTTGCAGCATCGGCAGCAGCTGACTTAACGAGGCGGTTCGTCCGCCCAAAAACCAAGTCAGCTGGGCGACTCCGTGCTCGTCGCGCTCGGAGAACACCAGCTTGACCGAATCATCGGTGAGTTCGTTGATGATGGCGATGTCGCCGATCGCATCGGCCGGGGTGACGGCCTGCTTATAGGCCTCGGAGAAGGCGCTCGCGTAATGCTCGGCGTCAGCGTAGGAGACCGCGCCGCTGGCCGCGGCGCCGATCAGCCGGTCGGACCAGGTTCGCGCGGCTTCGCTGAGCAACGCCTGGATCCGGATACGGTTGGCTTCGGAGACGTCGACCGGCGCCGAAGATTGACCATTCTCGGGTAGTCGCACCATGAAATGCATGAGCGCCCAAGGTGATTCGCTGACTCGCGCGGTGAATTCCAATCGGGTGCCGCCGAACTCGCGGACCAGGATGTCCTCGATCTGCAACCGAACGGCCGTGGTGTAGCGGTCACGGGGCACATAGACGAGGCACGAAACGAAGAACTGGAGCCGGTCGGCGCGCAGAAACAACAATGCACGTCGCTGCGATCCCAGATCCACGACGGCCTTGGCCATCGCCAACAGCCGTTCGGCGCTCAGCGTGAAGAGCTCCGGGCGCGGGACGGTCTGGATGACGTCGAGCAGCAGCTGGCCCGGGTGGCTGGGGTCGCTGCCGGCCAATGCGAGCGCCTCGCGAACCCGGCGCGAGATCGCCGGGATTTCCAGGACGTCGGCGTTCATGGCGGCGACGGTGAAGAGCCCGACGAAGCGGTGTTCATATACGCTGCCGTCGCCATCGTTCTCACGGACGGCGATGGCATACGGGTATGCGCCGTAACGCAGATAACTGCCGACGGCAGCTTGGGCCAAGACCAGCAATTTGGTGTCGTCGGTCAGGCGGGGCCGGGTGCCTGAGCGGGCCCGCAGCACGCCCAAGCCAGTCGATGCGTCGCCGGAGACCAAACCGTCCTCAACCCGAGTCCGCTGGTAGCCCAGGAGCAGAAAGTTCCCGTTCCCCAACCAGCGCAGTAGCGCAGCGACCTCCTGGCGGTCAGGCGCCGAGTAACGGCCTTCGGTGTCGCTGTCGACATCTGCGGCCAGTTCGCCCAGGGTGGCGATCATCGCCGACGCATCGGTGGCGACCCGCTGGACGTCGGCGAGGACCTTGGGCAGCAGCCGCTCGACCTCGGCGAGGGCCTTGCGATCGACGGACGGCGAAAGCTGGACGTGTATCCAGGCCTCGCCGACGTAGGGCGACGCGCCGTCCGCCCGTGGTTCCACCCGCTGCAGTTCCCCGGTCGAACTGCGGCGCACCTCGAACACCGGTGTCATGATCGCCGTATAGCCGACCCCTAGCCGGTGCAGCAGCACCGTGACGGAGTCCATCAGCATGCTGCCGTGATCGGTGACCACCTGCAGCGCGGGCCCGAAGCCTGCGGGGTGATCCGCCGGGTAGACGGCGACACCGCTTTCGCCGCGGAGACGATGCTGGCCCAGCCGATAGTGCGCGTCCAGGACCGCCGGTGTGACCAATGAGGCGGGGGCCCCCGCGGCGGATTGTGACCCGACTTCGTCCGGCCCCCGATAGCTGTCGATGTAGGCCTTGGTGATCCAGTCAGGGACGTTGCGGCTCTGGTTAAACGTGGTCCACGGCTCGACATCTTGTGTAGCTCGGGGATCGATCGTCATGCCGACTGCTCCCAACTCACGACGGATACCAGCGCGGTGCTCAAATCGCCCCCCTCCTCAGCGGCCGTGCCGGCCGCATCGTCGCGGGGCGGTGCTCAATCGCCCCCCTCCTCAGCGGCCGTGCCGGCCGCATCGTCGCGGGGCGGTGGCAGAGCTGACACTAGCCCCTTGTCAGCTTGCGGTGGGTCACTCGGGGCGGTCGGGCCGCATCGACACCGAGCCGTTCCACTTTGTTCTCCTCGTAGGCGCCGAAGTTCCCCTCAAACCAGAACCACTTGGCCTCGTTGTCGTCGTCGCCCTCCCACGCCAGGATGTGCGTGCACGTCCGGTCGAGGAACCAGCGGTCGTGCGAAATCACCACCGCACAGCCGGGGAAATTCACCAGGGCGTTCTCCAGCGAGCTCAGGGTCTCGACGTCCAGGTCGTTGGTCGGCTCGTCCAGCAGGATCAGGTTGCCGCCCTGCTTGAGCGTCAATGCGAGGTTCAGCCGGTTGCGTTCGCCGCCGGATAGTACGCCGGCCGGCTTCTGCTGGTCGGGCCCCTTGAATCCGAACGCCGACACATAGGCCCGCGACGGCACCTCGGTTTGACCGACCTCGATGTAGTCCAGACCGTCCGAAACGACTTCCCACACCGTCTTCTTCGGATCGATCCCCGCGCGGGCCTGGTCGACGTAGCTCAGTTTGACGGTCTCGCCCACCTTGACGGTGCCGCTGTCCGGCTGCTCGAGCCCGACGATGGTCTTGAACAGTGTGGTCTTGCCGACCCCGTTGGGTCCGATTACGCCGACGATGCCGTTGCGGGGCAGGGTGAAGGACAGGTCCTTGATCAGGGCGCGTCCGTCGTAACCCTTGTCGAGGTGATCGACTTCAACCACCACGGAGCCGAGGCGGGGCCCGACGGGGATCTGAATCTCCTCGAAGTCGAGCTTGCGGGTTTTCTCGGCCTCGGCGGCCATCTCCTCGTACCGCTGCAGCCGCGCCTTGCTTTTTGCCTGGCGTGCTTTGGCGCCGGATCGCACCCACGCCAGCTCCTCTTGTAGCCGCTTTTGCAGCTTGGCGTCCTTGCGGCCCTGCACCGCGATCCGCTCCGCCTTTTTCTCGAGATACGTCGAGTAGTTGCCCTCGTAAGGGTATGCGCGGCCGCGATCGAGCTCCAGAATCCATTCGGCGACATTGTCCAGGAAGTAGCGGTCGTGGGTTACCGCCAATATCGCTCCGGCATAGCTCGCAAGATGTTGTTCGAGCCACTGCACGCTCTCTGCGTCCAAGTGGTTGGTCGGCTCGTCGAGCAGCAGCAGGTCTGGTTTCGACAACAGCAGTTTGCATAGCGCAACGCGGCGACGTTCACCACCGGACAGGTTGGTCACCGGCTCGTCGGGCGGCGGGCAACGCAGCGCGTCCATGGCCTGTTCCAGCTGAGAGTCCAGGTCCCACGCGTCGGCGTGGTCCAGTTCCTCCTGCAGCCGGCCCATCTCCTCCATCAACTCGTCGGAGTAATCGGTGGCCATCAACTCGGCGACCTCGTTGAAGCGGTCGAGCTTGAGCTTGATGTCGCCCATGCCCTCTTCCACGTTGCCCCGAACCGTCTTCTCCTCGTTCAGCGGGGGCTCCTGTTGCAGGATGCCCACGCTGGCGCCGGCCGCCAAGAAAGCGTCACCGTTATTCGCCTTGTCCAAACCGGCCATGATCCGCAAGACGCTCGACTTACCGGCCCCATTCGGGCCGACGACACCGATCTTGGCGCCGGGGAAGAAGCTCAACGTGACGTCGTCGAGGATCACCTTGTCGCCGTGCGCCTTGCGGACCTTCTTCATCGTGTAGATGAACTCAGCCATGCCGCGGTATTGCCTTTCTGGTCTATCGGAAATATCCCGCCGACCATCCTAGGCACCAGCCAGCAATGCTAGGCCGACAGTGGCAGCGCAGCCGAGTCGTCGGACTCGGCGCTGTCATGGGCATCGCCGTGCTGGTCGACGGTGTCGGCCGTAGCTACCGTGGCATCCGCGGTAGTCGGACCGGTGTAGCCCGGCTTCTCGATGCGCACGATCGCGCGCGACAGGTCTGGTCCCACCGACAGCGCGCGCATCTCCAGCGATGAGCGGCGATTGCCATCGCGGTCCTCGTACTCGCTGGTGTACACGTGGCCTACCACGACCACCGGTGCACCCTTGGCCAATGCGGCGCCCACGCCGGTGACTAGCCTGCCCCAGCAATTGACGTTGATGAACAGCGAGTTTCCGGGCTCCCACCCCCCATCAGCGGTTCGCCGGCGGGAATTGCTGGCCACCCGGAACTTGATGACCTCCTGACTGCCGACCTGTCGACGCTCGAGGTTGTTGACGATGTGGCCGACGACGGTAAGCGGCGTTTCAAACATTGACTCAATTCCTTTCATTCTCAGGTAACGCTCGTGTCTGGTGCTCATTCAGCGCCAGGTCACCGACAAGGCGAACCGAACATGGTCGTAAGGATCGAAGGCTGTGGAAGAAGCCGCGACTGTGGATAGGCGCCAGGGCCCGCGAGCGTAACGGCGCTGCGAAAATTCCAGCAGGAAATGGCGGTGGCGTTACGCTCGCGGATTTCCACGTCCGCCGGGCATGTCCCGACGCGCCAGTTCGGCCAGCATCGCGTTGTAAGCGACCAGTTCGGCGTCATCGTCGCGCTCGGCCGCGCGGTCCAACCGCCGGGCAGTCCGCTCGTCACTGCGCGCCCACTGCACCAGCAGTGCGAGCATCACGATGACTAGCGGCACTTCGCCTGCTGCCCAAGCGATCCCACCGCCCAATCGCTGATCATTGAGCAGATCGCTGTGCCAGCTCAAGGCCAGCGACTGGTAGTAGTCGGCACCGAGGATGGTCCGGGTGCCCATAAGCACCACCCCGAAGAATGCGTGCAGGGGTAACGACAAGAACACGACGGCGACTTTGGCGAGCGGCGGGATCGGGCGCGGCATGGGGTCCACGCCGATGACGACCCAATAGAACAGGTAGCCGCTCAGCAGAAAGTGCGCGTTCATCGCCATATGCCCGGCGTGACTGCCCGCTGCGGCGTCGAAAATGCCACCGAAATACAGCCCGTAGAACCCGGCGACGAACAGCACCGTGGCCACCAGCGGGTTGGTCAGAACGCGCGACAACCGGCTGTGCAGAGCCGCCAACAACCATTCGCGGTTGCCCGGCGGATCAGCGCGCGCGGCGGGCAGCGCTCGCAACGCCAGCGTGACCGGCGCGCCCAGCACCAGCAGGATCGGAACCAGCATCGACAGCCCCATGTGGGCGGCCATGTGCACGCTGAACATCGCCGGCATGTATCGACCCACACCCGAGGACGTCACGAACAGCAGGCACGCGCAGCCGAGCAGCCAAGCCAGCGTCCGGCCGTGCGGCCACACGTCGCCGCGGCGCCGCAATCGGGCCACCCCCGTCACATACAGCGCAGCCAAAACGATTGCCGCCGTGCCGAAGATCAGATCGAAGCGCCAATCGAACAGCAAGCGCGTCACGGTGGGCGGCCCGGCGAAGTCGTAACCGATCTCGGCTTCGGGAATCGACGGTACTGCGAGCGGGGGCGGCGGCGGCGGTGTGCGGCCCAGTCCCACGGCGATACCGAACGTGAGGCCGAACACCGCAGCCTCGATAAGCGCCAACCGGACTAAGACATGCCACGCCCTCGGATCTGCTTGCAGCGCAACCACTCCGCTGCGCCGCTGGCGCCAGCCCAGAAAACCCAGCACGCACAGCGCGACGAACTTGGCGATCACCAGTCGCCCGTAGCCACTGGTCAGTAGATCCGGAGGCCGAACCCGCACCAAAGCGTTGACGGCACCGCTGAGCGCCATTGCCACCCAACACCACAACGCGATCGCGGAAAAGCGCTGTGCCGCAAGCCCTGTATGACTTCCGTCTCGCAATGTGTGCGCCACCACGGCCAGCAGGCCACCGGCCCACACGCTGGCTGCCACGAGGTGAATCATCAGGCTGTTGGTGCCCAGGTCATGTGCGCCACCGGCCGACGAGTGACCGGTGAGCCCGAGCGGGACGAGGGTAGCCAACGACCCGGCGAGGAGCAGCGGCGTCCACGACCAGCGCAGCACAGCCAAACTTGCCAGCGTCACGCTCGCTGCCAGCACGGCTGTCCATCTCCATGCGTCTGCGGTGATGACCACGCCAGCCAATGACCACAACCTCACCGGGTTGAGATGATCGGCCAGTGGTCGGCCAGACACGTCGGAAATGGTCAGCGGGACCAGCAGTGCGGCACACACGGCCCAAGTCCCAGATGCCATGGCGCCCAATCGAAGCGCGCGGTAGCCGCCGACGTCGAGCACCCCGCTGCGCTGGGGCGGCACCAGAAACGCCGCGAGGAGAAAAGATCCGACGGCCAGCACCGCGGCGATCTCCCCTACCGCGCGAACGAGCGGGATTCCCAACGTGGTTGCTGGGCCCGGATCGGGTAATCCGCTGGCGATCAGTCCATTTGCCACCGACAGCGCGCCGATTCCAGCCGCCGTACCGCCCGCCAGCATCGCCACGCCGATGAGGAGACCAGGCAACTGAGCAGCTCGGCGGCCGACCACGCTACTGGGCTTGGTTGGCTCGCCGCCCATGACGCGCTTTGAATTCGCGGGCGATGAACTGATTACGCGCCACCTGCCCGACATAGTCGAAATCTCGCAGAATGTCCCGCAATTCCCGGCGGAAAGCGGTCCGACGCTCGGCGAGGTCAGCTGCCGGCTCGATCAGATCGTGATCGACAGCGACCTGACGCGCCGTGGCGAAAAGCAGTGTCGACACCGACTCGCTACTACGGACCCGGCCCTGCGCCACATATTGTCGGCCCACACCGAGCGCCAAATCCGTCAGTTCCTTCTGACCGATGTCCGCCGGAGCATCCCGCAACACGTCGGCAACAATCTCATAAGCCTCGAAGAACACCCGCAGCATTGCCTCGGACATCAACGGCCGCTTGGCATGCAGCATCGCGTCGATCTGTTCGCCGCCGGCGGCAAGTTGGACCTCCCAATCCTTGTGCCACGCCATCTCTTCGGCGATGTTGGCCCGAAACGCCGCCGAATCGGCAAAATAGAAATCGAATTTCAGCAGATCGCGCAACCGCATCGCCTGATCCCAGAAAGCGGTGATGCGATCGCCGTCGGTATGCCGGGCATGCGCCAGCGCGAGTTCGACGATCGAGGTCTCCAGAAAAGCGTGAATCACCGAGTTCCGATAGAACGCCGCGGCATGCTCATCGGCGGGAGCGATGTACCACACGGGCTCACGCCCGCTGTCCACGCGAGTGACCGGGTGCCTATTGGACAGTGCGTCGACCGCCGCGCGTACACCCTCGCGCGATCGCAGCCGCAACGCACTGGTGGACACCGGTGTCTGCTTGCGATCGAGGTAGTCGAGAGAGTCCTGCAAGGTGTGGTGCAGCTGATCGAGTGTCAGCGCCACTCCGCGGGTGGTAAGCAGCAGCGCAGACACCAAACCCGTGGCCGTCACGGGTGTGGCCTGCAGAATCCGCCACGCAACTTCGAACGACATCTTTTGCAATGCAAGGCGTTTGGCGTCGAGATCCTGAGCTAACGGACCGTGCGGCGCGCCAAGATACTCTCGCATCGACACCGCTTCAGGGAATCGGACATAGATCTTGCCGTAGTTGCGCTCACCCTGCGCCTTGATGAAGCTGTACAGCCAACTGAAACCCTCGGGCTTCTTCTCGGCACCTTGCGCGTAGGCCGCGTATTCGGCGATCTCGTGCAGCTGGTCGAAGCAGATCGAAACCCCTTGCAGCAGGATGTCGTCGCTGCGACCGTCCAAATAGGCGTCTGCGACGTAGCTCATCAGTCCGAGCTTGGGCGGCAACATCTTTCCGGTGCGCGACCGAGTGCCCTCGATGGACCAACTCAGGTTGAACCGCTTCTCGGCGACGTAGCCGACGTACTCCTTGAGCACGTATTTGTATAGCGGGTCGTCGCCGATGTTTCGCCGGATAAAGATCATGCCCGACCGCCGCATCAGCGGACCCATGACTCCGAATGACAGGTTGATGCCGCCGAACATGTGCACCGGTGGCAGTCGGTTCTCCTGCATCGCCACCGGTACTACCGCGCCGTCGATGTAGGACCGGTGCGAAAACAGCAACACCGCCGGGTGTGCTTCCAGCGCAGTGCGCATGGCCGCGACCTGATACTCGTCGTAGTCGATTTCCGGATCGAATCCGCGGCTCAGCATCCTGCCCAGGACGGAAATCATGTCGACGGAAACCTGGCTCCATCCGGTCGCCAGTTCGTCGAGTATCTTCCCCGCCTGCTCCACAGTGGCGTTTGGGATCCGTTCCAGGCCGGCACGAAAACGCGCTGACGCCAAGATCTCCGGTTTCACGAGCCTCGGAGACTTGTATTGCGGTCCAAGGATTCGGTATTCGGCGCGTGCCAACGCTAGCAGCGCTCGACGGGTGACGAACTGGGCGAAATCGTGGGTGCTTTCGGCGACGGTGGTGTCGCGCCACTGTTGGCGAAGTTCGGACACTTTGGCCGACTCGCCCGCCACCACCCGCGCGCGCCGTGGGTCGGTGCGCAGGATGCGGCGCTGCTGACGTGCGTTGGGGTGGTAGGGATCTCGCCCCGGAAGCAGCGCCGCCACCTTGTCCGCCCTGCTGCGGTCCGCGGGCGGCAACCAGAACACCCGCACCGGCACGATGGAGCGATCTTCTCCGCCCTCGAGCTGTTCGACGAGCGCTGTCAGCGCCGCCAGCGGCGCACTACGTGGGGGCAGCTTCAACACATCGAACTTTGCCTCCGGATTGCGGGCACGCTGCTGGCCCACCCACTCCATGACCAACCCCATTTCCACGGGAGTTTCCATGGCGGCGAGCACCAGCGTGTCTTCCGCGGTGAGGACCGCGCTGGTGTCGGTGGCCGGTTTGGTCACGGCTGTCCTCTGGGCCTAGACGATTCGGTTGCGCCGGTTTCGTTAGTGGGGGGTTGTTGCGCCTCACCGGCTTTGACGGCCGTTGCGGCGACGTTGGGCGGCGTCTTGCGTGCGGGTGTTTTGGTGGCCTTCTTCGCGGGCTTGGGCGCGGCCTTCTTCGTGGTACCTTTCGACGCAGCCTTTGGTTGTGCCTTTTTCGCGGCTGCCTTGTTAACCTGAGCCGTCGCCTTTTTCGCCGCCTTTTTCTCGGCGTACAGATCGACCTTGGGCAGCTGATCGACCGGCCAGTCGCGCAGCGTGTCCAAATACAGTTGCCGCACTTCGGCGATGCGATCCGCTAGGTTGTCAAGGGTCCAGCCGTCGACAGGGATCGGCGGGAACACCGCGACATCGACCGTACCCGGATTGATTGTGGTGGAGTTTCGCGACGCGACGACCTCCGCGTTGCGGATCACGATGGGAACGATGGGGATTCCCACCGCCATCGCGATGCGAAACGGCCCCTTCTTGAATGGCCCGACTTCGGTGGTGTCCAACCGGGTGCCTTCGGGGGCGATCACGATCGACAGCCCGTTCTTGGCACGGTCCTCGACGGTATGCATCGTCTCCACCGCTGCGACCGGGTCGTCACGGTCGATGAACACACCGTCCAATAGCTTGCCCATCGTCCCCATGATCGGGTCGTTCTGCAGTTCCTTCTTGCCCACGCCAACCCAGTTGTCGCGCACCAGCGCTCCGGCAATGACCGGATCAACCTGGTTGCGGTGGTTGAAGAGAAACACAGCCGGACGCTGTGCGGTGAGGTTCTCTTTCCCAATGACGTTCAGATGTACACCGCTGGTCGCCAGTAGCAGCTGGGAAAAGTTGGAGGTAAAGAAATTCACGCCGCGCCGTCGGCTACCGGTGAGCACTCCGATCCCTACCGCGCCGGCCGCAACGGGAATCATGGTGGAAAAACCGGCAAGTGTTCGGAGTTGCCGACGCAGGCCCACGCCGCCGCGGCTATTGAACTTCAAGATCGGCCAGCCACGGCGTTTCGCGACAGCGGCCATTTTGCCTTCAGGGTTAGTCGGCCGTGGATTGCCGACGAGGTACATCAGCGCGACGTCCTCGTCACCGTCGGCGTAGAAGTAGCTGTCTTTGAGGTCGATATCGTGCTCGGCCGCAAATCGTTGTACCGCAGCGGCTTTGCCCGGACCCCACAAGATCGGCTTGACCACACCACCGGTGAGCATTCCGTCCTCGTTGGTCTCGAACTTGTTGGTGAGCATGTTGGTAATGCCCAGAAAACGTGCGACCGGCTCAACTTGAATCGTCAGGGCCGACGAGCTAAGCACCACGGTGTGCCCGCGAGCGACGTGAGCCCGCACCAGTTCTCGCATTTCCGGGTAGATCCGGGACTCGATCCGCTGGGCGAACAGCCGCTCGCCGATCTCCTCCAAGTCGGTCAACAGCCGTCCGCGCAACGCCGAGGAGGCCTTACCGATGAGGTCTTCGAACTCGATGCGCCCGAGCGTATGGTTCAGACCGGCCTGAACCATGCTGAGCAGCTCCCCCACCCCCATGTCGCGGCGCCGGAGCCGCTCCTGGGTGAGGATAACGGCCGTAAAGCCGGCAACCAACGTCCCATCCAGGTCGAAAAACGCGCCGATCGTTGGTCCCGGTGGACTGGCCATGATTTCAGCCACTGAGCCGGGCAGCCGCAGGTCTTGGACCGGCTTATTCGTCCCGCGCTCTTCGCCTTCGGAGACGCTCACCAGCCCCACCCCGATCGAGATGCCGAACCCGCCTGTGCCGCAAACGAAGCCGGCACCGCGCGCGGTGCCGGATCACCGGCCAGGGCGAGGATTTCGTCAAATCCCTCCAACAGACACTGAGCGAACAACTCATCGTTTCGTACCGCAGCCCGGTCGTAGCGCACGGTGATGGTGCACCAGCCTCCCCGCGATATCAGCACCACCATCATCGCAACCCCCGGCAGCGGTCCAATACCGTACTGCCGCAATATTTTTGCTCCCACGATGAAGGTATCGCCGGGATAGACCGGGACATTGCTGGCCTGCACGTCCGACCCGATTACCGAACCGCTGATCCCCTCCAACACCGCGGTGGGCAAAACACTCAACACCGGCGCCATGGCACCGATGACGTTCATCGCGGGTTCGTCGCGACGCTGGGTCATCTGTGCCCGGATCTTTTTCATCCGGGCCACCGGATCGGCAGTGCCCAGTGGAGCCGCGAGATTGACGCCGGTGAACCGGTTGCCGCCGGCCGCGTCGGCGTCGGCCCGCAGGTTCACTGGTACCGCCATCGGCAGGGTGCTGATCGGGACACCAAGCGCCTCGTGATAGCGCCGCAGCGCGCCAGACAAGCCCGCGAGGTAGGCGTCGTTGATCGACCCGCCACCGGCCTTTGCGGCCTTGTGTAGGTCGGCGAGCCGGATGTCGATCGCCTCGGTGCGGGTGGTCAGGCTGCGCCGGCGCAGCAGCGGCGACGGCTCGGCGGCCCGATTCATGACGCGCATGCTCGAGAGCGCGTAGCCGACAATTCCCGACACCGTAGACGCAGGATCCAAAACCGCGCGCCCGGCCACGGAAACCGCCCCGGAGAGCGCGCCCAGAACCCCGCCGACGATGGCGATGGGCAAGTGGTTGATGCCTTGGCGCATTAAGTCGTTGGGCGAAAGATCCTCCGGAATGGGCTGTGGAGGCGTCGCCCTGGGCGGCGGATCGCGCTCCAGGTCGTAGATTTCGGCGAACATCTCAACACCGCCGACACCGTCGGTGACCGCGTGACTCACGTGCAGCAGGGTCGCGGCTTTGCCGTCGGGCAAACCTTCGACCAGGGTGGCCGTCCATAGCGGTCGCGAGATGTCCAGCGGTGATTGCAGGATCACCTCGGCCAGGTCGAATACTTCGCGCAGCGTGCCGGGTTCGGACACGCGGACTCGGCGAACGTGAAAGTCGAGGTTGAAGTCGGGATCCACCACCCAGCGCGGCGCCGCGGTGGGCAGCGTCGGCACGACGACCTTCTGCCGCAGCCGCAACACCCGCCGGGATGCATTTTCGAACCGGGTCCGGAAGCGCTCCCAGTCCGGCGTGGTGTCGAGGATTTCGACCGCCATGATCCCGGAACGGGTCCGCGGATTTGCCTCGCCCCGATGCATCAAATAGTCGACAGGTCCGAGTTCGTCGGACAATCCAACTGCCTCGACAGGCTCAGCCACGCCGATCAAGCCTCCTGATTTAGCACCCACAACACAATCGACAACACAACGCTAGTCCGGTTAACGCGGTGGTGAAAGCCGAGTGTGGGTGAGGATCGGCTCAGTGCGGCGGCACGTGAGGGCTTAGTTACGAAACCTCGTGTTGGGCACCTGAGTTGGGAGCTTGGCGACCCGTGCTCTGCCCGGTTCAGCTGGCCGGCGTTGCTGATAGCGCCAACGAGCCCACCAGCGCCCGCCGCCCGTAGACGACTCCAAGGAAGTCCGCGACGGCGTTGGCAGCCAGCCGCGATCGGACCGTGGGGGTGATGTCAAAAGCGTGGTACGCGTTGGCGAGCTCGGCATAGGCCACCGTGACAGCTCCGGCCCCCCGTAACGCCGCACAGAACGCCCGCGACTGGCCGCTAGGCGCCATTTGGTCCTTTTCGCCGTGCAACACGAAGAAAGGCGGCGCTTCGCGGTGCACGTACGAAATGGGTGAAGCCGCCGTGAACCGTTCGGGATCGTCTACGTAGCGGGTCTTCATTACGAAGCGCTCGAGGAACGGCAGCATCATCTCGTGCATGTTGTCGAAGTCGGTGAAGTCGTAGACGCCGTAGTACGGTGCGACCGCTTGCACGGTGGTGTCGGATTCTTCGAATCCGGGCTGGAATTGTGGATCGTTTGGGGTCAGCGCGGCCAGGGAAGCCAGATGCGCGCCCGCCGATCCGCCGGTGATCGCGATGAAGTCGGGGTCGCCACCGTAGTCGGTGATGTTCTCGCGGACCCACGCGATCGCCCTTTTCACGTCGATAATGTGCGCGGGAAATGCGCAGCGCGGGCTCTTGCTGTAGTTGATCGAGACACAAATCCAGCCGAGTTCGACCATCCGACTCATCAGCGTGTACGCCTGAGGACGTTTGCCGTTGACGGACCACGCCCCGCCGGGTACTTGGATCAGAACCGGAGCCCGGCAGCCGGGCGCCAGGTCGGGCCGGCGCCAGATGTCGAGCAGATTGTCACGACCGCCCGGACCGTAGGAGATGTCGGACGTATGCGCCGCGTATCGGCGGCGCGGTCCGGACGGCAACAGCCCGCCCCGGCGCGTGCACACAGACGGATCGCTGGTCGGGTGACATACCTGGTCGCGGAAATCCGGACCGAATGACTCCTCGAGTGCAGCGGTAAGGGAGTGGTCGGCGCGCTGCGCGGCCCAGGTGGTTGCGACCCGGTTGATCGACGGCGGCGCCACCCGGGACAACGCGTGCCCGGTCACGACGTGCGGAGGAAATTCCGTAGCGAGCCAGCTGGCGACCCAGCCAAGGGCGAACGGCGAACCACGCAACAGTAGGGCGCCGGCCCGGTAGGTGTCGCGGGCGTCGGCCGCCAGCTGCGCCCCTTGACGCAGCGCCTGGGCACCTGCCCGCGAGCACCGCGAAGTCACACTGGCCATGCACATAACAAAGCCCACCCAACCCCTCGACGTCAGGCACACGCGTCGTTGCGGTTAACGGCCGATTACCGGCCGGTGTTGTACGTGTGTCGAGGCTCACACCATAACCGATATTTGGCGCAGGGGAAGACTTTTCGCGCGCGTTGCGCCGCTCAAAATGATCTTGAGGCGCCGTTGGATAGACTGACCTGCATATTGCCTCCGTAGCTCAGGTGGATAGAGCAAGGGCCTTCTAATCCCTAGGTCGGGTGTTCGAGTCACCCCGGGGGCACACGCTGGGACAGCTGTGACGATTGTGGCGTGAATGAGTGCGTCGTTGGTCGAAACGCGTACTCAGGTTGTTCGGGGTATTCCGCACCCAGTCGCCGATGAGGTTGCGACGGTAAAAAGCGCCGCTCACGGTGTGCTCAAACAGGTCGTGCGACTTTGCCGGTACCCGCTTCGGTCGCGATATGTCAGCATTGAGAAGTGAACGCACGCCAATTCGCTCGTTTGCTGGGTGCCGCAGTGGTGACAACCTGTACGACGCTGCTGAGCGCACCGATTCTCATTGCCTCCGCGTCTGCTGCACCCTGCCCCGACGTCGAGGTGACGTTCGCCCGCGGCACCGACGAGCCACCTGGTGTTGGTGGGGTCGGACAGGAATTTATCGATTCACTGCGCTCGCAGGTTAGGGGTCGATCCATCGAGGTATATCCGGTCAACTACCCCGCTACCGAAGACTTCGCCCCGTCGGCATCCGCCGGCGCCAGCGATGCGAGCGCTCACGTTCAGTCGATGGTTGCGAACTGTCCCAACACCAAGCTGGTGCTCGGCGGATATTCACAAGGCGCGGGGGTGATAGATCTGATCACCATCGCCCGAGCATCGGTCGCGGGCTTTAACGCCGCGACGCTATCGGCGGACGAGGCCGAGCATGTCGCTGCGGTCGCTGTCTTCGGGAATCCGACGACCAGATTTCTCGGGGGGCCGATAAGCGAGATCAGCCCATGGTATGGGCACAAGGCCATTGACTTGTGTGCGCCCGGCGATCCGGTTTGCTCTCCCGGGGGTCTGTCGCTGCCCACACATGACGAGCTGTTTTCCCCGGAGCACCTGTCCTATTTGCACTCCGGGATGCCCAGTCAGGCCGCAACTTTCGTGGCGAGCCAGCTCTAATGCATGTGTCGAGGACTACTTGCAGTAACGGGTTCCCACCCGGTGCCGAATCTCGGCTAAAACTGGTGTAGCACAACCAATACCGGCAACCTCGGAAAGCCGCACTGAGCGGCCGTTGGTCATCCCTGGGTTGCACGTTCGAGTCGTGCCGGGCACCGGTCGCACCAGCTGCGGCGGTGGGGGCGTGAGTCGCGAGTGGGCGCGCAGTCTCTGGCCAGACAAACAGACCCGCGCCGGGCAAGGGAACTGGGCGGTCCCCGCGCCGCGTCTGCAGGATCGCCGTCTCGGGACGACTGAGCCTATGGCATGCCGACGTCCAGGCTGACGAGCCTCGCAGTATCGCCGGGTGGAGTTAACCGGGTGCGCCGGGGTTGCCGGCGGTGCCGGGCGCGCCGTCGAGGCCATCACCCCTCGTCAGGGTTCCGGAACCACCGGCACCTCGGGTGCCGGCGGTTCCGCCCGTACCACCCGCCCCGGCCGCACCGCCCAAACCCGCCGCACCTCCGCTGCCCGAGGCCGCGCCGAACAACCCTCCGGATCCACCCGCGCCGGCGACACCGCCCGCGCCGCCCCCGCCGGCGCGGGGGGGTCCGGAGGGGTGGTCGGCGCCGCCCCGGGCAGCGGAGGCGCGCCGGGGGTGGGGCGGGCCGCGCGAATGAGTACGTAGGTGATGGCAGTGAAGGTGAGATAGACGGTTATGGTTGTAAATGAGGCGCCGCCCGCGGAGAAGACCACAGGGAGTGCCGTCGCCGGCGCAAAGGGTTTATAGGAGACGGCCCTGTTGGCCGGTACCGCCGGCCCCGCCCGCACCACCCACGCCACCATGGCCGCCATTACCGGCCAACAGGCCGCCCTGACCTCCGGCTCCGCCGCTTCCGCCCGCGCCGCCGTTGCCGCCGGACACCGAGCTCGCGGCCCCATTGCCGCCGGCACCACCGTGGCCGCCCGAGGTGAGGTTGTGACCCGCGACCACGGAGCCGGCGCCGCCGGCGCCGCCGGCTCCACCTGCGCTGCCGGGAGCCACGCCGTTGGTCCCATCACCACCGGCACCACCGGCGGCGGAGCCGGCACCCAGAACCGTCGCGCTGCCACCGATACCGCCGTCGCCGCCAGCGCCGCCAGCGGCGGCGGTGCCGCCGTTGCCGCCGTCACCGCCCGTGGCGGTGACCCCGCTGCCGCCCATGGTGGATGTTGCGCTAGCGCCGTTGCCGCCGGTGCCACCGCTGGGTGTCGAGTCGGTGCCGGTGCCGCCGCTGGTTCCGCTATCGCCCGTTTGACTACCAGGCCCGGACACGGCGTCGGGGCTAATGCCAGGGGCAGCGGCGGTACCGACGGGGGAATTGACACCGTTTGCCCCGGCGACGCCAGCACCGCCATGGCCCCCGGCACCGCCGCTGCCGATCAATAGGGCGTTCCCGCCGGCACCGCCGTTGCCACCAGTCCCACCGGCGGTAATGGCGGCTCCGCCATTCCCACCAACCCCACCGTTGCCGTACAACCACCCGCCGTGGCCGCCGTTGCCACCGGCCGCACCGGCGCCACCGGCTCCACCAGCCCCACCGTTGCCGATCAGCCCCGCAGCCCCGCCGTTGGTGCCCGCCACTCCCGGAGTCGTACTCGTATAACCCGCGCCACCATTGCCATACAAAATCCCCCCACTACCACCGCTTTGCCCCGGCGCAGTCGCATCGGCGCCGTTGCCGATCAGTGGGCGCCCGAACAGCGCCTGAGTAGGCGCATTCACCACAGCCAATACGTCCCGCTGCAAGGACTGCAACGGCGAGGTATTGGCGGCCTCCGCCGCCGCATACGCACCCGCGCCAGCATTGAGAGCCCGGACGAACTGCGCATGAAACACCGCGGCCTGAGCACTCAGCGCCTGATATTCGTAGCCGTAGGTGCAGAACACCTTCGCGATCGTCGCCGACACGTCATCGCTAGCCGCGGCCAGCACCTGCGTCGTCGAGCTGGCCGCCGCCGCATTGGCCGCCCCAATCGTCTCGTCGATCTCGGCCAAGACGGCCGCCGCAGCCGCCTGAAAATCAGGACTCGCGATCACAAATGACGACATCAACGGCCTCCATCGGGACGAGGCCCACCCGACCCCGCATAGACATTTGGGACAGTGCTGGTGCGGGAGACCGACGCGGCTGTCGACGACGGCGAATCCGGGGTAGGCCAGGCCGCTACGGCACCGAACGCCATCGCCGCCGTTGACACCGCCATGCGGCCGTCTCCTCGCGCGTAGAAACCTCCGACTGTCGAATCGTCGACCAACGAACTCACGCAGGGGCCGTAGCCGACTACCTAATCCCCAACCGTCGATGCCCTCGAACTACCCCAGTGAGACCACCGAGATGAAGTCGGCGGGGCCCTCGTCGCCTGGCGACCGCGACCGCATCGGTCGCTCGGACGCGGGCAATTTGCCTCTCGCCCTACACGGCGACGCGTGTGGCGCGGGTGGGTGCACGCAAAGGGCTTCCAATCCGGTTCGGGATACTGCATCCGAAACAAAAAACGGAGGTTGCTAGATGGCCGAATCCGATCTCGTCTTGTACAGCGTCGATAAGCGCGTCGCGCTGATCACCGTGAACGACCCGGACCGGCGCAACGCCGTCACCGACGAGATCTCCGCCCTGCTGCGCGCCGCAGTGCAGCGGGCCGAAACCGACCCCGATGTGCACGCCGTAGTGGTCACCGGAGCGGGCAAAGCCTTCTGCGCCGGCGCGGATCTAAGCGCCTTGGGCGCCGGTATCGGCGGCGAAGCCAAATCCGGATTGCTGCGACTCTACGACGGATTCATGGCCGTCGGCAATTGCGTCCTGCCGACCATCGCGGCGGTCAATGGCCCGGCCGTTGGGGCCGGCCTGAACCTGGCACTGGCCGCCGACGTGCGCATCGCCGGACCTGACGCAATGTTCGACGCCCGTTTCCAGAAGCTGGGCATACATCCCGGCGGGGGTGCGACCTGGATGCTGCACCGCGCGGTAGGACCGCAGGTCGCCCGGGCGGCGCTGTTGTTCGGCATGCGTTTCGATGCCGAATCCGCTGTGCGCCACGGGGTCGCGCTCGGCGTCGCCGACGATCCCGTCGCCGCGGCACTCGAGCTGGCCACGGGGCCCGCCGCCGCGCCACGCGAGGTAGTGCTGGCAACCAAGGCCACCATGCGCGCTACCGCCAGCCCCGGGTTACTCGACAACGAGCAACACGACCTCGCCAAGCGCTTAGAGCTTGGGCCACAAGCGAAATCGGTCCAGTCGCCCGAGTTCGCCGCACGTTTGGCCGCTGCAAAAGGGCAAGTACGTAGCGAGTAACCGATCTGGTGTCGGGCGCGGCGATGGGGAAACCCATATCGCGTTTCCATCACATCTGGTCGCCGCTGGCCGGCACCCGACCGGCCGCCCGTTACAGGTCCAACAGCGCGGTCTCGGGCGACTCAATCAGATCCCGCAGCTCACAGACGAATTGAGCCACCTGAGCACCGTCAGCGACGCGGTGGTCGAACACGCAGGTCAACATCATCGTTGGACGCACCACGACCTCGTCGCCGACGGCCACCGGGCGAGGCTTGATAGCTCCGATCCCCAAGATCGCCGCTTCGGGATGATTAATCACCGGGACACCGTCGTCCACTCCCAGCGCGCCAAAGTTTGACACGGTGAAGGTGGAGCCCCGCAGCTCCGCCGGCGTGAGGGTGCCCTCGCGAGCGCCGGTAATCAATTCGGCTGTCCGGCTGGCTAGTTCGCGAGTGGTTTTGTTGTGAGCGTCAGTGATCACCGGGACCAGCAGTCCGCGATTGGTGGCCACACCGAAGCCCAAGTGCACGCCACGATGGACGTTCACTTGGGGGCCCTGAGGCGACTCGACCCAGGTCGAGTTAAGAATCTCGTTGTGCGTCAACGCAATAACCACGAGACGTAATGTCAATACGAACGGTGTGATCTCCGGTGCAACCGAACGAAACCGGTCGGACAGCCGCTGCAGTTCGGTGCAAGCAACCTCAACGCTGGCGATCGCGGCCGGAATCTCTTTGTGGGACAACGCCATTTTCTCGGCCATCCGAGCCTGAACACCGTGGACCTGCCGCACATCTGCCGCCTCGACATGAGAGGCCGCCAGCACGTCCGCTCGGGTGATCACGCCGCCGGTGCCCGAACCTCGAGGAAGCGAGGCCAAGTCAACCATCAGCTCCTTGGCCAACTTGCGCGCCGGAGGTGCGGCGAGCGGCCGGCTTGGGCGCCGGCTGGTGTCGATGCCCGAGTCTGCTCCGTAGCCGACCAGCGTTGGTACGTCGGCCTCGCCATTCGTCCGCGACGGCATCTCCGGCTTCACATCACCATTCAACTGCTCGGTGTCAATGCGGACCAAAATCTCACCGACTTTGATCACATCACCGACATCGCCTGTCGAGCCGCCGATTTCGACGATCCGCCCGGCGTACGGGCTCGGGATCTCGACCTCGGCCTTGGCGGTCTCCACCGTGCACAACGTCTGGTTGAGCTCAACGTCATCACCGACGGCGACCTCCCAGCACGTCACCGTCACGTCCTCCAGTCCCTCACCGAGGTCTGGCACCCGGAAAGACTTGACCCGACCCTCGGCGCTCATGGCAGTGTCAGTACGCGCTCGACGCAATCCAGCAGCCGGTCGGGACCCGGCAGCCACAATCTCTCCAAGCGCGCCGGCGGGTACGGAGTGTCAAAACCGCACGCTCGCAATACTGGAGCCTCCAGCTCGTAGAACATCTCCTCCTGGATGCGCGCGGCCAAGCCGGCGCCATAGCCCAGGCTTCGCGGGCCCTCATGCATCACCACGCAACGCCCGGTCCGATGGATCGACGCTGCGATCGTGTCGAAATCCAACGGGACAAGCGACCGCAGGTCGATGACCTCCAGGCTCCAACCGTGTTGCCGTTCAGCGTCTTCCGCAGCGGACAGGGCGGTGCCGACGAGGCCGCCGTAGGTTATGACGGTCACGTCGGTGCCTGGCCTGCGCACCATCGCCTGCCCGATCGGAGGTTCCGGCCGGCTGGTATCAACCATTCCGCGACCCTGGTAACGCCGCTTGGGCTCCAGATACATCACCGGGTCCGGACAAGCAATCGCGTGCCTCAGCAGCCAATAGCCGTCGCCGGGGTTAGCCGGAACCACCACCTTCAAGCCGGCGGTGTGCGCCCAGTAGGACTCTGTGGACTCCGAATGATGTTCGGCCGCACCGATACCGCCAAACGACGGGATCCGCACGGTGACCTGCATACTCACCTCGCCGCGGGTACGGCTCCGGTATTTGGCGAGATGGCTAACCACCTGATCCAAAGCCGGGTAAGAAAAGCCATCGAATTGGATCTCGGGCACTGGTACAAAACCACGCAGCGCCAACCCCACCGCGATGCCGATCAATGCGGACTCGGCCAGCGGAGTGTCGAAGCACCGCTCCTCGCCAAATGTTTCGGCCAGTCCCTCGGTCACTCGGAACACCCCGCCCGCTGCGGAAACGTCCTCGCCGAACACCAGGACCCGGTCGTCGGCAGCCATCGCATCATGCAATGCTCTGTTGATCGCCTGCACCATGGTCAACTGCCGCGCGACGTCCGCCACCGCCACCGTGAGTGTTTCGTCCGCCTGGGCCGGACGATCGGCGATTTGAGTCACGCCCGCCTCCTCACTCGGCCCTGGCCAGTTCGGCGCGCAACTG
Source organism: Mycobacterium simulans (assembly GCF_900232995.1). Classification (GTDB taxonomy): domain Bacteria; phylum Actinomycetota; class Actinomycetes; order Mycobacteriales; family Mycobacteriaceae; genus Mycobacterium; species Mycobacterium simulans. The sequence continues at coordinate 3,144,243 of NZ_OCVX01000003.1, read as the reverse complement.
TTGGCGCTGCGCTTGCAATCCGGGAGTGATTTCGGCGAACACGGTGGTGAATACGTCATCGATGTCGAAGTCAGGCGCACCGAACACCGCGTCACGCAATTCGGCCCGCGTCCGCTTCGATCGGGCGGCCACTCGCTCCTCCAACCGTTCTGACCACACGCCCTGGGCCTGCAAGTACGCGCGGTACCGCGGAACGGGGTCCAGCGCCAGCCAGCGATCCACTTCCTCCTGGTTCCGGTACCGGGTTGGATCGTCGGCAGTGGTGTGCGCCCCAAGTCGATAGGTGACCGCCTCGATCAACGTCGGGCCGCCGCCGGACCGGGCCCGGGCGGCGGCTTCTGCCATCACCGTGTAGCACGCCAGGACGTCGTTGCCATCCACGCGGATGCCGGGCATCCCGTAGCCAAGCGCCTTGTGCGCGATAGAGGGCGCAGCCGTTTGCTTGGATACCGGCATCGAGATGGCCCACTGGTTGTTCTGCACATAAAAAACGCACGGCGTCGTGAAAACCGCGGCGAAGTTCAACGCTTCGTGGACGTCACCCTCGCTGGTGGCGCCGTCGCCAAGGAACGCCACCGTCACCGAATCCTCACCGAGGCGTTGCGCAGCCATCGCCGCGCCGACGGCGTGCAAGGTCTGGGTGCCGATCGGTACGGACATCGGCGCGCAGCATTTCTTGGTGAATTCCAGCCCACCATGCCAGGTACCCCGCCACGCGGCACCTACATGTCCGGGAGGGATACCGCGGATGAGGTAGGCGCCGAGCTCGCGGTATTGGGGAAATAGCCAGTCAGTCTTGCGTAGACACGCAGTCGCACCAACCTGCGCGGCCTCCTGGCCACGGCAGGAGGCGAACAGCGCCAATTCACCTTGACGCTTCAGATTGATGAACTCGATGTCCAGCTCCCGAGTGAGCACCATCATCTCGTAGAGCCAGCACAGCGTCTCCTCAGGAAGGTCACGGCTGTAACGACGTTCGGCGGTCGGGTTCCCCTCCGGGTCGACGAGTTGCACCGGCACCAGGTCGACAGTCATCGGCTTTGGAGAGCTCTCCGCCATACCGCCTCCCAACTTCGGAGCCACAACGCGGTCACGCCGTCAGCAGATGCCGTCCTTCCGATAACGGATCACCAGTCAACTGCGTTCCATCCTTTGCGTCGACGCCAGTGGTGCGGCGGGCCCAGCAAAATCCCGAAAGCGAACTGCTACGAGCCGAAGTCGACCGCCAGTCCGCGATACACTTCGGCTCGCCGCAACACTGACGCACTTTCCATTATGCGCTCAAATGCGAAGACACCGCGGCTGATCGCCGGAACCCGTCGCCGTGTCGCACGCTTCGGCGAGGAACGCCTGCCATCAGCTCAGCGCCCCGCCGATGACCCCGACAACAGCGAGCCAGCAACCGTCACTCAGGCACCGACTCCCCCGCCCGGCGCAGCATCATTTCCGCGTGCCGCAGGACTGGCGAGTCGACCATTTGTCCTTCGAACGCAAACACCCCACGCTCGTTTCGTGACGCGGCCAAAACCCGTCGCGCCCAGGCCAGCTTCTCGTCGCCAGGCCTATAGGCCTTGCGCACCACCGGGACCTGGCTCGGGTGGATGCAGACGGTCACATCGAAGCCCACCGTCGCGGCGTCGATCGCCTCCTCCTGTAAGCCCTCGATGTCACGGATGTCCAGATGTACGGCATCGAGCGCCAGCCGGCCGAACGCGGACGCCGCCAGCAGGATCATCGACCGCACGTGGCGCGTCACATCCCGATAGCCGCCGTCGGCCCTACGGCTGGAGCTGCCGCCCAGGGTCGCGATCAGGTCCTCGGCACCCCACATCATCCCCACGGTGTTCTCGGCAGCGGCGATTTCGGCGGCGAACAACGCGCCGCGCGCGGTCTCCACTAGGGCGATGACATCGCGTGGCGCAAGTGCGGCCACCTGCTCGGCCGATTCGGCCTTCGGCAGCATCACTGTCGTGTACGCCGTACTGGCCAGAGCCTCTAGGTCACGAGCCTGGTCATCGGTGCCGGCCGCGTTGATTCGCACGACGGTACGCGCCGGGTCCAGCGGGGTGTCCCGCAGCGCCTGGCGCGCGACGGGCTTCTCCTGCGCGGCAACGCCGTCCTCGAGGTCCAGGATCACCACGTCGGCGGCAGCGGCCGCTTTCGCGAAACGTTCGGGGCGGTCCGCCGGGCAAAACAGCCAGCCGGGACCGGCGTCGCGCAGGCTCATCGCGTCTCCTCGCCGGGCCGCTTCTGTACCAGGGTCGTTCGTACTGCGCGTGCGACGATCTCGCCGTGCTGGTTGCGCCCGGTGTGCTCAAGCGTGACTATCCCCTCGCCGGGCCGGCTTTTGGACTCGCGCTTGCCGGTACAGACCGTCTCCGCATACAGGGTGTCGCCGTGAAACACCGGCTTGGGGAACGACACCTCGGAGAAGCCGAGGTTGGCCACGATGGTGCCCAGCGTCAGCTGGGTAACCGACAGCCCGACCAGGGTCGACAGAGTGAACATCGAGTTCACCAGCCGCTCGCCACGAAAGCCCGGTTGTTGGGCGGCCCACGCCGCATCGAGATGCAGCGACTGGGTGTTCATCGTGAGCGTGGTGAACAGCACGTTGTCGGCTTCGGTGATCGTGCGGCCGGGCCGGTGCAGGTACGTCGTGCCGATTTCGAATTCCTCGAACCACAAACCCCTTTGAATGATCTTCGCGCCGACTGTGAATCCTGCTTCGCGACACGCCGATTCAGCGTCACCAGATTCACCGTCGCCGGCCCGCTCGGTCTTCTCGCCGGTCATGAGAGCCCCAGCGAGCGTGCGATGAGCATTAGCTGCACCTCGGTGGTGCCTTCGCCGATCTCGAGTACCTTGCTGTCGCGGTAGTGACGCGCCACCGGATATTCGTTCATGAAGCCGTATCCGCCGTGGATCTGGGTGGCGTCGCGGGCGTTGTCCATCGCCGCCTCCGAGGAGATCATCTTGGCGATCGCCGCTTCTTTCTTGAAAGGTTTGCCCGCCAACATCTTTGCGGCCGCCTCGTAGTATGCGGTACGGGCGACGTGCGCACGCGCTTCCATCCGCGCGATTTTGAAGCTGATCGCCTGATAGGAACCGATCGGCTGGCCGAACGACTGCCGTTCCTTGGCGTACTTGACGCTCTCGTCCACGCAGCCCTGCGCCGCTCCAGTTGCCAACGCAGCGATGGCAATCCGGCCCTCGTCCAAGATGGACAAGAAGTTCGCATAGCCGGTGCCGCGGGCGCCCAGCAGGTTCTCCCGCGGGACGCGGACCTCATCGAATGTCAGCGGGTGGGTGTCTGAGGCGTTCCAGCCGACCTTGTTGTAAACCGGCTCCACGATGAATCCCGGTGTGCCGCTGGGCACTATGATCGTTGAGATCTCTTTCTTGCCGTCCGCTGAGCTTCCAGTGCTCCCGGTGACCGCTGTGACGGTAACCAGCGAGGTGATGTCGGTGCCGGAGTTGGTGATGAACTGCTTGCTGCCGTTGATGATCCATTCGTCACCCTCGAGACGGGCCGTGGTGCGGGTGCTGCCCGCATCCGAACCCGCTCCCGGCTCAGTGAGCCCGAACCCGGCAAGCGCGCAGCCGGCGGTCAGGTCCGGCAACCACTTGCGCCGCTGCTCCTCGGTACCGAACCGGTAGATCGGCATCGCACCGAGTCCTACCCCGGCCTCCAGGGTGATCGCCACCGACTGGTCGACCTTGCCCAGCTCTTCGAGTGCTAGGGCCAGGGCGAAGTAGTCGCCGCCCATACCGCCGTACTCCTCCGGGAACGGCAGCCCGAACAAGCCCATTTCGCCCATCTTGGCGACGACCTCGTACGGGAAGCTGTGCTCCGCATCGTGTTTGGCCGATACCGGAGCAACGACGCTGCGCGCGAAATCGGCCACCGTGTCGCGCAGTTCCTCGTATTCCTTGGGTAGCGTCCCTCCCGAAAAGGAGGCAATGGTTGTCGTCATGATTCTCTAATCCTCGATCTATTCGGCCGGCTTAAACCTGGCCAGCACCTGCTCAACTTTCACCTGATCGCCGACCGACACCAGAACCTCTACTTGTCCCGAAACCGGTGCGGTAAGCGGGTGTTCCATCTTCATCGCCTCGACGACCACCACCACGTCGCCCTCGGAAACGTCGGCGCCCGAAGTGACCGGCACGGCAATCACATTGCCGGGCATGGGGCTGACGACCTCGGCCTGGCGCTCACCCACCGCACGGTGAATCTTGTGCTCCTCGGCCTCCCGCAGGTGCCAGGTTCCGCGTTCGTCGGCGATCCACAGGTGCCGGTCGGCCTCAGCCCAGCGATAATCCCGACGCAGCCCGTCTATCGTCACGCTCATCTCTGAGTGCGTGACTTGCACACTCGCAGAAACGATCTCACCATCGCCGACCTGCACCCTGGCCGTCTCCGGTAGCCCCCACACCGACACCGTCTCACTGCGCAGCGGCGTTTGCATGGCGGTGCGCACCGGCGCCGCACCCCCGCCGACCCGCCATCCGGTCGGCGCGGCCCACAGGTCTCCCGCGGCCCGGCGGGACAGTGCCCACTGGCGGTAAAGGCCCCCCGCGGCCAGCACGTCGTCGGGCGCCGGCAGCGGCACGAAGTCGGCCAATCGCTCGTCCAGTAGAGCGGTGTCGAGGTCGCCGGCACGCACCCGCTCGTCGGTAAGGAGGAACCGCAGGAATTCCAGATTGGTCTGCACGCCCAGGACCGCGGTCCGGGCCAGCGCTTCATCGAGCCGCTGCAGCGCCTGCTCGCGGTCGTCCGCGTGGGTGATCACCTTGCTCAGCATTGGGTCATAGTCACTACCGACCACCGTGCCGGCCAGCAGCGACGAGTCCACTCGCACCCCGGCACCTGACGGTTCGAGCACCTGCAGCACGCGGCCGCCGGTGGGCAGGAATCCCCGCGCGGGATCCTCCGCGTAAATCCGGGCCTCGATCGCGTGACCGCTCAGTTCGATGCCGTCCTGCGCAAAGGCCAGCTTTTCGCCGGCACCCACCCGTAGCTGCCACTCGACAAGGTCCAGCCCGGTCACCGCCTCGGTGACCGGATGTTCCACCTGCAGGCGGGTATTCATCTCCATGAAGAAGAACTCATCGGGGCGGTCGGCCGAGACGATGAATTCCACCGTGCCGGCGCCGACATAATCGACGCTACGGGCGGTGTTGCAGGCCGCGGCCCCGATCCGGTCGCGGGTCTGCGGGTCAAGCAGTGCAGACGGCGCCTCCTCGATGACCTTCTGGTGGCGTCGTTGCAGGCTGCACTCACGCTCACCCAGATGCACCACGTTGCCGTGGGTGTCCGCGAGCACCTGCACCTCGATGTGCCTGGGCCGCAATACAAATCGCTCCAGGAACAGGGTGTCGTCACCAAACGACGATCCGGCCTCACGGCGCGCGCTTGCCAGCGCCGCACGCAGCCGGCCCGGGTCTTCGACCAGCCGCATGCCTTTGCCGCCCCCGCCAGCGGACGGCTTGATCAGCACCGGATAGCCAACCTCGGCGGCTGCCGTGACGAGCTCGTCGTCCGTCAGGCCCGGCTTAGCGACCCCGGGAACCACCGGCACGTCGAATGCGGCGACGGCGTTCTTGGCGGAGATCTTGTCGCCCATGACCTCGATCGCGCGCGCTGGCGGTCCTAAGAACACGACTCCCGCTTGCTCACAGGCGGCCGCGAAATCGGCGTTCTCGGAAAGAAACCCGTAACCCGGATGGATCGCCCGGGCACCGGTGCGCACCGCAGCATCAATCACGCGAGCGACATTGAGGTAGCTCTCGCGGGCCGCGGCGGGTCCCAGCCGCACGGCCGTGTCAGCTTCGACGACATGCCGGGCGTCGGCATCCGGATCGCTGTAGACCGCGACCGACCGGATGCCCAGCCGACGCAGCGTTCGGATAACCCGCACCGCGATCTCGCCGCGGTTGGCCACTAATACGGTGTCAAACATCACGTCACATCCGGAACACGCCGTAGGAGACTTGTTCTAGCGGAGCGTGTGCACACACCGAAAGAGCCAACCCAACAACCGTTCTCGTGTCAGCAGGGTCGATGATGCCGTCATCCCATAGGCGCGCCGTCGAGTAGTACGGGTTGCCCTGGTCCTCGTACTGCTGGCGGATCGGCGCCTTGAACGCTTCCTCCTCCTCGGGCGACCAGGGATTGCCGGCCGCAGACAGCTGCTCGCCGCGCACCGTCGCGAGCACCGACGCCGCCTGCTCGCCACCCATCACCGAGATCCGCGCATTCGGCCACATCCACAAGAACCTCGGCGAGTACGCCCGGCCGCACATCGAATAGTTGCCCGCGCCATAGGATCCGCCGATCACGACGGTCAGTTTCGGCACGCGCGCGCACGCGACGGCGGTGACCATCTTGGCGCCATGCTTGGCGATGCCGCCGGCCTCGTAGTCGCGGCCCACCATGAAGCCCGCGATGTTCTGCAGGAACAGCAACGGGATCTTGCGCTTGTCGCACAGCTCGATGAAATGTGCTCCCTTGAGAGCGGATTCGCCGAACAACACACCGTTGTTGGCGACGATCCCGACGGGGTGGCCGTGGATGCGCGCAAAGGCGGTCACCAGTGTCTTGCCGTATTTGGCCTTGAACTCACTGAATTCGCTGTCGTCGACCAGGCGCACAATGACCTCGTGCACGTCGTAGGGCACCCGGGGGTCGGGGGGTACGACGTCGTAGAGCTCGGTCTGCGCATGCTTGGGCTCGACCGAATGGCCTACCTCCCACTGCGCAGGGTCTCGCGGCGCAAAGGTGGCCGCGATCGACCGGACGATCCGCAGCGCGTCCTCGTCGTCCTCGGCCAGGTGGTCAGTGACACCAGATACTCGCGAGTGCAGATCGCCGCCGCCGAGTTCCTCGGCCGTCACAATTTCGCCGGTGGCGGCCTTGACCAGCGGCGGGCCACCAAGAAAGATCGTGCCCTGTTCGCGGACGATAACCGCCTCATCGCTCATTGCCGGTACATAAGCGCCGCCCGCGGTGCACGAGCCGAGAACCGCCGCCACCTGCGGGATGCCCTTGGCGCTCATCGTCGCCTGGTTGTAGAAGATCCGCCCGAAGTGCTCGCGGTCGGGAAACACCTCGTCCTGGCGCGGCAGGAACGCGCCGCCGGAGTCGACCAGGTAGATGCACGGAAGCCGATTCTGCAGCGCGACCTCCTGCGCGCGCAGGTGTTTCTTGACCGTCATCGGGTAGTACGTACCGCCTTTGACGGTCGCGTCATTGGCGACGATCACGCACTCCCGTCCCGACACTCGACCAATACCGGTGATAATTCCGGCGCCCGGGGACTCGTCGCCGTACATGCCGCCAGCGGCCAGCGGAGCCAGCTCGAGGAATGGGCTGCCCGGATCCAAGAGGCGGTCCACCCGTTCGCGCGGCAGAAGCTTGCCACGGCTGACGTGACGCTCGCGTGCGCGTTCGTTGCCCCCCAGAGCGGCGGCGTCAAGCTTGTCGTTCAGCTCTGCAACCAGCCGGCGGTGCTCGTCGGCAAACGAGGGCGCGATAGTTGTCACCTTGTCGCCAAGTCCCGAAGCACAAGGGGTGGTTGAGTTTTCGCGATCACCTCTTCGACCGACACGTCCGGTGCGGTTTCGATCAGGTGCAGGCCGTCGTCGCACACGTCGATGACGGCGAGTTCGGTGACGATGCGGTTGACGCAGCCGATGCCGGTCAACGGCAACGTGCAGCGTTCGAGGATCTTTGGGCTGCCGTCTTTGGCCGCGTGCTCCATCATCACGATCCCCTTGCGGGCGCCGTGCACCAGATCCATCGCGCCCCCCATGCCCTTGACCATCTTGCCGGGGATCATCCAGTTGGCAAGGTCACCAGTGACCGAAACCTGCATGGCGCCAAGGACTGCCACGTCCAGATGCCCGCCGCGGATGATTCCGAATGAGGCCGACGAGCTGAAGAACGCGGCACCTGGCAATGTGGTTACGGTCTCCTTGCCCGCGTTGATAAGGTCGGCGTCGACATCTTCGCGCCGAGGGTATGGGCCGACACCGAGGATTCCGTTCTCCGAATGCAAGACGACATGGACGCCCTCGGGTATGTGGTTCGGAATCAGAGTGGGCATGCCGATGCCAAGGTTGACGTATTGCCCGTCCTCGAACTCCGCCGCGACCCGCGCTGCCATCTGGTCTCTAGTCCAGGTCATTTGGCGCCGCTCCTCCTCATCGCTTCGCTCTGCATCGTCGCCGACGCGGTCATTTGGCGCCGCTCCTCATCGCTTCTGCCTCGAGTGTCACGCCAGCGTGACGCGCGGCGCCGAACGCCGCGCTGGCGTGACACTCAGCGAAGTACATATTCGTCGGCGCGGTCACCGCACCGTCTCCTTCTCAATCTTCTTCACCGGATTGGGTACGTGCACGACCCGCTGCACGAACACGCCTGGTGTGTGGACGGTGGCGGGATCGATCTCTCCGGGTTCGACGAGGTGCTCGACCTCGGCAATCGTGATCCGCCCGGCCGGCGCGCATTCCGGATTGAAGTTTCCTGCTGCGTAGCGGTACACCAGGTTGCCGTGCCGGTCGCCCTTCCAGGCGTGCACCAGGGCGAAGTCGGTTCGAATACCCCGCTCGAGAACATAGGTGACACCGTCGAACTCGCGCGTCTCCTTGGGCGGCGACACCACCGCCACCGCGCCGGAGGCGTCGTAGCGCCACGGCAGTCCACCGTCCGCGATCTGGGTGCCAACCCCGGCCGGCGTATAGAAGGCCGGTATGCCCATCCCGCCGGCGCGGAGCCGCTCGGCCAGGGTTCCCTGCGGGGTCAGTTCTACCTCGAGCTCGCCGGACAGAAATTGGCGGGCGAATTCCTTGTTCTCCCCTACATATGATGAGACAGTTCGACGAATTCGTTTGTGCTGCAACAACACCCCAAGACCGACGCCGTCAACGCCGCAGTTGTTCGACACCGTTTCCAGATCGGTGACGCCGCGGTCCGCCAGCGCGGCGATCAGCGCTTCGGGAATGCCGCAAAGCCCGAATCCCCCGACCGCCAGGGACGACCCATCGGTTATGTCCGCGACCGCCTCCGCGGCGGTAGCCACCACCTTGTCCATTACCGTCGGGCCTCCGATTTCAGTTAATCCTGATTAACTGGCTGTGAGAATACCACCGCACTTGCGATCGCGTCCAGAACGGAACTTCACCCTTGACGAGCGAGGTACTCGATCTATCGCCTGTTGGCGCATCTCCACTTTTGCTGTGGCCGCGGTTCCTCCGCCTAGCGCCTACACGCGACAAACTCGAGTTAATGGCGAATAACTCGTGCTACGTTAGTGACGATTAACCGATGTGTCGAGGATGAGTTGTGGACGGAGGCCGTCATGACAGCGTCCGCCCCTCACGGCCAAGCCGGCCAGCACGGCCAGCCCGGCCAGCCCGGCCAGCCCGAGGTCCCAAATCGTCGCAGCCAGTTGAAGTCCGACCGGCGTCTGCAACTGCTGTCAGCCGCCGAACGGCTGTTCGCCGAGCGCGGTTTCCTCGCGGTGCGGCTGGAGGACATCGGTGCCGCCGCCGGCGTCAGCGGCCCCGCGATCTACCGCCATTTCCCCAACAAGGAGTCGCTGCTGGTCGAACTGCTGGTCGGGATCAGCGCCCGGCTTCTCGCCGGTGCGCGCGACGTGACGGCTCGCAACCCCGACCCCGTGGCGGCACTGGACGGTCTCATCGATTTTCACCTCGACTTTGCCCTCGGTGAGCCAGACCTCATCAGGATCCAGGATCGTGACCTTGCACACTTGCCCGCCACCGCCGAGCGGCAGGTCCGGAAGGCCCAGCGGCAGTACGTGGAGGTCTGGGTGGGCGCATTGCGTGAACTGCACCCCGCCCTGGCCGAGGCCGACGCTCGGCTGATGGCGCACGCAGCATTCGGCCTGCTCAATTCCACACCGCACAGCATGAAATCGGCGGATGCCAAGCCGGCACGCGCGGTGCGTTCCCGCGCCGTCATGAAGGCGATGACGGTCGCGGCACTCATGGGCGGCGATCAGTAGCCGGTTGCTGATCTGTCGGGGAACGCGGGAATGACATACCGAGCGAAAAGGCGCATCTGTTCCAGCATTTCGTCGACGGTATTGGCGACGAACAAGGTCGCATAGAACCCATCCAACCCAGCCTCTTCGAAGGCAGCGACCTTGGCGCACACCTGTTCTGGAGTCCCGATGAGATTGTCGGCGACATACTTATCCAGGCTCACGCCCTTCATCATGGTGTCCCGCAACGACGTTCGGAACAGCTCGAAGGTGGAGGCCTCAAGTCGTTCGCGAGCCTGCTCGGCGGTCGCCGCAAGGCACACAACGGTCTGCAAACCGATCGTGACATCGGCGGGATCCCGTCCTGCGGCCCGCGCATATTCCGCTATTTGCCCGCGGCCAGCGGCGATTTCGGCTGGCCCCAGCTTGGCCGGCAGCCAGCCTTGGCAACGCTCCCCCGCCCGTCGGATCGCACCTCGTGCGTTGCCACCGGAAAAGATCGGCAGCGGAGACTGGACCGGCTTCGGGTACGACTCGACGTCGCAAAAACGTCGGTACTTGCCGTCATAAGTCGACCGCGGATGCTCAAACAGAATGCGCAATGCGTCAATACCCTCGGTCATCAGCCGGGTACGTGACGCATCGGCCAAATCCGGTGTGACTGCTTCAAATTCGTCGCGATAGCCACCGGCTGCCACCGTTAATGTGACGCGGCCGCCACTGATGTGGTCCAGCGTGGCAACCTGCTTGGCAAGCAGAACCGGGTCACGCATTGGCAAGACGAGGATCCCTGTGGCAAGCCGTACCACAGAGGTCTTGGCGGCGATCGAAGCCAGCATCATCAGGGGCTCGAAGTAATCCGGCGGCGCCGACCACGCTTCGCGCACGAACTGCTGCGTGCTCAGATGATCGTTGCCGGCGACCTCGTAATAACCAAGTTCTTCGGCCTCGACCGCGATCTGAATCACCTCGTCGGCCGTGGCAAAGGGAACCGGATACGCCATGCCGGCCAGACACGTGGGTACGTCAATCCCGAACTTCACGGTGTCCACCTCCGGGGCTTAAGCCCGTTTTCTTCAGCATTCGTTCAAGAATCACTGTACCCGTGGCTCACTCATACATCAACATTCGTTGAAGAACTGTTCCGGAGCACTCCGGCGACGCTGCTCCACATCGCCCGGTACCCTGCAACCCATGAGGTGGACATGAGCGATCCACGTCGACCCCAGCGGTTTGGTCCCCCTCTATCAGGGGGACCGACCGCGCCGCAGGGTCCCCCAAATACGCCGCCGGTCGATCCGGCTTACGCCGGCCAGGCACCCTATGCGCCCAGCTACGGAGGTCACATCCCCCAGTGGGCGCCGGGGTCCAACGAACCGAATCCAACCCAGCGGTTGCCCCAGTACTGGCAGCAAGGCCAGGCGTCAGGTTCGATGCCGCCGGAGGGTCCGGAGCCACCGCAAGAGCCGAAAACACCGCGCTGGTTGTGGTTTGCCGCGGGCGCGGCGGTGCTCCTGGTGGTCGGCTTGGTCATCGCGTTGGTAATCGCAAACATTTCGGTCAAGAACCAAACTGCGGTCGAACCCTTGCCCCCGATGCCCGGGCCAAGTTCGCCCCTGCCGACCACAACAAGGACGCCACCCACGCCCAGCGCGGCGCCGGCGCCGACGACTACGAGTGGCACGGGTACGCCCACCGAAACGACCGGCGCCGCGGCGATGCAAACCGTCGTCTACAACGTCACTGGCGAAGGCCGCGCGATCAGTGTCAGCTACCTAGACACCGGCGACGTCATACAGACCGAGTTCAACGTGGCGCTGCCATGGACGAAAGAGGTCAGCCTGTCGAAGTCGACCGAGCACACCGCGAGCGTCACGATCGTCAACATCGGCCACGACATCACCTGCTCGGTGACCGTGGCCGGGGTCCAGGTGCGCCAGCGCACCGGAGCGGGCTTAACCATCTGCGACGCCCCGACGAGCTAGGGCAGTTCGGTCACGGCGGCGGTCGTGCCATGCCGCGGAACTCGTACCGCCAGCATTGCCACGAGTCCCACCAGCAGCACCAGGCATATGCCACCCAGGCCGGCGCGAACCGCGTTGAACGCATCGACGAAGACGGAAAACAACCACGGTGCCATGAAGGCCACCGCTCGACCCGTCATCGTGTACAGACCGAAGGCCACCCCCTCCTTGCCGTGCTGAGCCATCCGCAGCAACAGTGCACGAGCAGATGACTGCGACGGCCCGATGAATAGACACAGCAGCAGTCCGCACACCCAGAACGCCACCGCGCCGGACAACGCCATCAGGGTGAGCGCCGATGCGAGGATGGCGGCCAACGACACGACGATGACCGGCTTTGAACCGACCCAGTGGTCGACGAAGCCGCCCAGCACCGCACCCAGCGCGGCCACCACACTTGCAGCCACACCAAACACCAGCACGTCGGCTTGGGCGAGACCGTAGACGTTGACGCCAAGCACCGCACCGAAGGCGAACATCGCCGCCAGCCCGTCTCGAAAGATGGCGCTGGCGATCAGGAAGTAGACGAGGTTGCGGTCCCGGCGCCATTCGGCGCTGATGTCGGTCCACAATTTTCGATAGCCGCCCAGGATGCCCGTGGAGTGAGAGACCTCGTTTGCCCCGGGTAGCCGGTGCGCGACAAATAACAGCGGCAGCGCCAACATCGCCAGCCATGCCGCAGCCAGCAGCATCGCTACCCGGACGTTGAGTCCGTCGTTGGTGGGCAACCGCAGCAGCCCGCGGACCTCACCGGTGCCGGACATGAAGCCCAGATAAACCAGAATCAGCAGCAGGACGCTGCCGACATAACCCGAGGCCCAGCCGAAGCCGGAGACCCGGCCGGCCGTCTCCGGCGTCGAAAGCTGCCTCAGCATCGCGTTGTACGGAACGCTGGCCAGGTCACCACACGCCGCCGTCGCCGCAAGCAGCGCCAGTCCGGCGAACAGATAGCCCGGACTATCGCGGATCAAGAACATCGCACACGTCAGCCCCACTGCGAGGCCGGTCAACACGCCCAACGCCACTCGTCGGCGATGTGGCGACTCCACCCACACGCCGACCACGGGCGCCAGGACTGCGATGGTCACCCCGGCGGTGGCGCCCGCGCGCCCCAACCAGCTCTCCGGCGCGGCACCGCCGGGCATGCCCTCACCCACACTGCTGGTCAGGTAAACGGAGAACACAAACGTCGTCACGATCGCATTCAGGCCAGTGGAGCCGCAGTCCCACAGCGCCCACGCCGCGACCCGCAAACGCAGCATGGCCGACCTCGACCGTATTGCGCCTCGCCCTACGACCGGGCTTCGCCCACCGCTTTCAGCCTGTAATTTTGCAGGCCCGCTCTCGCTGTTTGTCTGCGGATTTACAGGCTCGGCAAATGGGCGATGGTCTTCAGCTGCACCCGGGCCCGAGTTATCCATGCCCGGCAGCCTATTGGGATTTGTAGCGACCCGCTGCGCCCGGCTACGCCGCGCTTGCGATCGCTACGTTGGGATTTGTAGCGACCCGCTGCGCCCGGCTACGCCGCGCTTGCGATCGCTACGTTGGGATTTGTAGCGACCCGCTGCGCCCGGCTACGCCGCGCTTGCGATCGCTACGTTGGGATTTGTAGCGACCCGCTACGCCCGGCTACGCCGCGCTTGCGATCGCTACGTGTCTACGATTGGCCGCATGCCGATACCCGCCCCTAGCCCCGACGCACGTGCCGTTGTCACCGGAGCCTCGCAAAACATCGGCGAAGCACTGGCCACCGAACTTGCCGCACGCGGGCACAGCCTGATCGTCACGGCACGACGCGAAGATGTCCTCACCGATCTGGCGACGCGGCTGGTCGACAAGTATCGCATCGCCGTGGAAGTGCGACCCGCCGATCTCGCGGACCCCGGGGAACGAGCGAAACTCTGCAATGAACTGGCCGCACGGCCGATCTCGATCTTGTGCGCCAACGCGGGTACCGCGACCTTCGGTCCGGTCGCCACACTGGACCCGGCGGGTGAAAAAGCTCAGGTGCAGCTGAATGCCCTTGGCGTGCACGACCTTACGTTGGCGGTGCTGCCCGGGATGATCGAGCGCGGGGCCGGGGGCATTTTGATTTCTGGTTCGGCAGCGGGCAATTCGCCGATTCCGTACAACGCCACGTACGCCGCAACCAAGGCGTTCGCGAACACCTTCAGCGAATCGTTGCGCGGTGAACTGCGTGGTTCGGGTGTGCACGTCACGCTGCTGGCCCCGGGCCCGGTGCGCACCGACCTACCCGATGACACCGAAAGGTCACTCGTGGAAAAGCTGGTGCCGGATTTCTTGTGGATTTCAACCGAGCACACCGCCCAGTTGTCCCTGGATGCGTTGGCGCGCAACAAGATGCGTGTCGTTCCGGGGTTGACGTCGAAGGCGATGTCGGTAGCGAGTGGATACGGTCCCCGCGCTATCGTGGCGCCGATCGTGGGTGCCTTCTACAAAAAGCTCGGCGGCGGGTAGCCGCTATTTCCGACGGCGACGCCCGGAGCCGAAGATGCTGCGTACGGCTTCGCGTATCGCCGTGTTGATGCCGCTCTTCACCGTCGGATTCCTCAGCACTTCCTCCCACATGGCGGGGCCCTTCGGCTCCGCGGGAGCCGGCATCGGCGGGACCTCGATTTCGTCCGGCCAAGGCAGCGGGTCATACCGCCCGTGCGACGGAGTCTGACCTGCCTCTGGCTGGGTAGTGACTTGTGCATCCGGCTTGTGTTCTATCGTCCGGCCGTATTTGGCCTGCAGTGGACTGTCTTTGGCCGCGGCGGCGATCGCGTCGGTGCCGATCGAGGCCATCAGCGACCGGGGCACCCGCATGCGCGTCCACGCCACCGGTGTCGGCGCCCCCTTCTCCGACAACACGGTGACGACGGCCTCACCGATTCCCAGTGATGTCAGCGCCGACTCCAAGTCGTATACATCGGTTTTCGGGTAGGTGCGCACCGTCCTGCTGAGCGCCTTCTGGTCATCGGGAGTGAATGCCCGCAGCGCGTGCTGGATCCGGGCACCCAACTGGGACAGCACATCGTTGGGCAGATCGGTCGGTAGCTGCGTACAGAAGAACACCCCGACGCCCTTGGAGCGGATCAGCTTGACGGTTTGTTCGACCTGCTCGAGAAAGGCTTTGGACGCATCGGCGAACAACAGGTGTGCCTCGTCGAAAAAGAACACCAGCTTGGGCTTGTCCACGTCACCCACCTCGGGCAAGGACGTGAACAGTTCGGACAGCAACCACATCAAGAAGGTGGAAAAGATGACCGGCCGCACCGACTGACCGCTGAACTCAAGCAGCGAGATGATGCCCTGACCCTGCTCGTTGGTGCGCTGCAGGTCCTGTGGGTCGAGCTTGGGCTCGCCGAAGAAAGTGTCGCCGCCCTCGGCGTCGAGGTTAACCAGCGCACGCAAGATGACACCCGCCGTCGTGGGCGACACACCGCCCAAAGATTTCAGGTCGGCTTTACCCTCTTCGCTGGTCAGGTGGCTAATTGCCCGGCGCAGGTCGTCCAGGGTGACCAGCCGACGGTCTTTGGCCCAATGGAAGATCAGCCCCAGCGTCGACTCTTGAGTAGCGTTGAGCCCCAACACTTTTGACAGCAGAACCGGACCGAAGCTGTCGACGGTCGCACGCACCGGGACCCCAATTCCGCTGGTACCCAACGACAGGAACTCGACCGGAAATGCGGTCGGCGTCCAGTTGTCCCCGGTGTCTTTTGCGCGTGCGGCGGTCTTGTCGTTGCCCTCCCCCGCCCGGGCCAGACCGGATAGGTCGCCCTTCACGTCGGCCATGAGCACGGCCACACCCGCCGCGCTGAGCTGCTCGGCGATCAGCTGCAACGTCTTGGTCTTGCCGGTTCCGGTCGCGCCCGCCACCAGACCGTGCCGGTTGACGGTGGCCAGCGGAATGCGAATCTGTGCGGTCGGGTCGGCGTTGCCGTCAACCACGACAGTGCCCAGCTCGAGCGCCTGACCTTCTACGGCATAACCGGCTGAGATCCGCTTTGCGGGCGTGCCCGCAGAGTCAGTGGTCATTGGTTCCCCTTGCAGTGCGGCAATTCATCACATTACTTGCCAGGGGGCGGCAGGTGTGTGGCTGACGTGGGCCTACGCTGAGCGCTGTGCGTGACGAATTGGTGTGGATCGACTGCGAGATGACCGGGCTCGATTTGGGCGCCGACAAGTTGATCGAGATCGCGGTCTTGGTAACCGACGCCGATCTGAACATTCTCGGCGATGGAGTCGACGTGGTAATCCACGCCGACGACGCCGCGCTGTCGTCAATGATCGACGTAGTAGCCGAAATGCACTCGCGCTCTGGGCTAACGGCCGAAGTGAGGGCGTCCACAGTCGACATAGCGGCCGCCGAGACGATGGTGCTTGATTACATCAACGAGCACGTCAAGCTACCCAAGACGGCGCCGCTGGCGGGTAATTCGATTGCCACCGATCGTTCGTTCATCGCACGCGACATGCCCACGTTGGACTCGTTTCTGCATTACCGGATGATCGACGTCAGCTCGATCAAGGAACTCTGCCGACGCTGGTACCCGCGCATCTACTTCGGACAGCCGCCGAAGGGGCTCGCTCACCGGGCACTGGCCGACATTCACGAATCCATCCGCGAACTGCAGTTCTACCGCCGCACCGCGTTCGTGCCCCTGCCAGGGCCCTCTACCAGCGAAATCGCGGCGGTGGCCGCCGAGCTATCCAACGGGTCCGGCACGCACGAAGATATCGATTCGGCCGAGGAGCGTCCGAGCGGTTAATATCGACGTCGCCGCGGCTACGCCCGGCAATGGTGGCTGTAGTTCAGTTGGTAGAGCACCAGGTTGTGATCCTGGGTGTCGCGGGTTCGAGTCCCGTCAGCCACCCCAAACGCGCAGCAATGCGCTAGCCCCGATCGTGGCGACCCGCTGCGCCCGGCTCCGCCGCCCTTGCGATCGCCACTAACCACACCGTGGCGACCCGCTGCGCCCGGCTCCGCCGCCCTTGCGATCGCCACTAACCACACCGTGGCGACCCGCTGCGCCCGGCTCCGCCGCGCTTGCGATCGCCACTAGCGCCCCTTGGTCGCTAGCGACCAAGGGTCGCTAGGCGTTGGCGTTCCCGGCGCGCCACTGATCCCACGGGATGTTCCAATCGCCGAGGCCCTCGGTGCCGGGCAACGTGCCACCCACGGTGTTCATGATCTCCACGATGTCGCCGCGCTTGCTGTGGTCGTAGAACCACTGCGCATTACTCGGGCTCACATTCAGGCAGCCGTGACTGGTGTTGGTGTGGCCCTGCGCCCCCACCGACCATGGCGCCGAGTGCACGAAGACGCCGCTGTAAGAAATCTGCGTGGCCCAGTCGACATCGGTGCGATATCCGTTGGGCGAGTTGACGGGTACGCCGTAGGTCGACGAGTCCATGATGATGTGCTTGAACCGCGCGCCGACGGTGTAGATGCCGTTGGCGGTTGGGGTGCTGTCCTTGCCCATTGACGTCGGCATGGTCTTGACGACTTCGCCGTTGATTCGCACGGTCAATATCTTGGTGTTGTCGTCGGCGGTCGCGATCATCTCGTCACCGATGGTGAAGTGTGTCTTGACGTTGTCCTCGCCGAACATCCCTTCACCCAGGTCGACGCCGTAGGTGTTAACCGCAACGTCGATGGCCGTCCCTGACTTCCAGAAATGCTCTGGGCGCCAACGCACTTCACGGTTGTTCAGCCAGTAGAACGCGCCCTCAACGGGCGGGTTCGTGGTGATCTTGATGGCTTTCTCGGCAGCAACGCGGTTGGCGATGTTCTCGTCGAACCGGATGGCCACCGGCTGACCGACTCCCACGACCTCGCCATCGCCGGGCACGACGTACGGCATGGTCAGATGCGCGGGAGAACTGGTCTGGAAGGTCATTTGACGGTTGGCGGCGCCGCCCAGCCCGAACGCCTTAGCGTTCAGCGTGTAGCGCCGGTTGTAGCCCAGCTGCTCGGTGGTCTGCCAGTGCAGTCCGTCGGGGCTGAGCTGACCGCTAATTGCCCTACCGTTGTCGTTGACCATGGTTACCGACGCCAGCACCCCGTCGGCAACGCTCACGGTCACCGGCGCGTCCACCGTGACACCGACGGCACCGTCAGTCACCGAGGCGGTGAGCTTTGGAACCAACAGATCGGCGAACGGTGTGCCCTTGTCGACGATGACTTTCGCCGGCGCGGCAGTGCTGCCGCCGCTGCTGCACGCGCCGGTGAACACAGCAACCGGGATGAGGGCCGCAGCCAGCCACGATCGACGTCGGCGCAAAGGCGTCATCAAGTGACCTTCCAGACACATCTCACTTACTTTGGTCACCGCTGACCCTGGATTGTTCCCAGTATTGTAGTGCCTTACGGCCACACGCTGCGGAAGTCCGGCCCAATTGTTGCGGTCTAGTGCTCTAGGTCACCTGAGAATTTCGCTCTGCGACAGAATGCCTGTTATTGTCGCAAAGCGGTCTCTGGCCGACCAAGGCGCCGTTAGCTCAGTTGGTAGAGCAGCTGACTCTTAATCAGCGGGTCCGGGGTTCGAAACCCTGACGGCGCACAAATTACCTTCATCCACTCGTGCAATTAGGGATTCGAGCGTCACGCCAGGGCGGGAATCCTGCAACTTTTACGCCCAGAACACACCCTCGAAGCCGTCAATTCACATTGGACGCGGACGCTGCCCCATGCTCCGTCTCGCCTTAGCGATTCCTGACTCGGTGCACAACCACCACGACCACAACGGCCCCGACTCCGGCCAGTGACACCGTCACCGCAGGCTTCCTGACGAATTCGATCACCCGGGCCTTGACGTCATCGGCCAGACGGCGCGGGTTGGCGCGCTCAGCAAGAGAATCGACGGTCGCGGCCAACCGGTCGCGGGCGAGGTCGATCTCCTGCTTGATGGTGTCGGGATCGCGGTCCGCCACGTGTCTGTCCTCCAAGTGAGCCTGCTGCACCTGCCCGAACTACCCTAAAGCAGTGACCGAGACAACGCGGCTAGCCCCCGGAGACAAAGCCCCCGCCTTCAGCCTGCCCGACGCCGACGGCAACAAGGTGTCATTGGCCGACTACAAGGGACGCCGCGTCGTCGTGTACTTCTACCCAGCGGCCTCGACGCCCGGATGCACCAAACAGGCCTGCGATTTTCGCGACAACCTGCACGACCTCAACGACGCCGGCCTCGACGTCGTTGGTATCTCCCCCGACAAGCTGGAGAAGCTGGCCAGATTCCGGGATGCCGAAGGTCTGACGTTTCCGCTGCTATCCGATCCCGACCGCAAGGTCCTCACCGCCTGGGGCGCCTACGGCGAAAAGCTGATGTACGGCAAGACGGTCACGGGTGTGATCCGCTCGACTTTCGTTGTCGATGAGAAGGGCAAGATCGCCGTCGCGCAGTACAACGTCAAGGCCACCGGCCACGTCGCTAAGCTTCGGCGCGATTTGTCGGTATAGCCCCAAGGTTGGCCAGCAGCAGAGCCTCAGCGGTCGCAGCACGTTCCAGCACAGCTAGGTGCAGGCTTTCGTTGATGCTGTGCGCCTGCGTTCCGGGATCCTCCACCCCGGTGACAAGGATCTTCGCATGCGGGAAAGCGGCGGCGAACTCGGCGATGAAGGGGATCGATCCGCCCATGCCCATATCGATGGGATCAGCGCCCCATGCCTGCCGAAACGCCGCCCGCGCGGCGTCATAGACGGGGCCGCTTGCGTCGATCACATATGGCTGGCCGATATCGCCGCGCGTGACGGTGACCTGGGCGCCCCACGGGGCGTGCTTTTGCAGATGGGCTTCCAGCGCGTCCAGATGCGCAATGGCGTCGCCGCCGGGCGCAACCCGCAGACTGACCTTAGCCCTGGCCCGCGGGATCAAGGTGTTCGACGATGCCGCAACCGATGTGGTGTCGATGCCGATCACCGTTATCGCCGGTTTGGCCCACAGCCGCTGTGGCACCGAACCCGAGCCGATCTCCGAAACCCCGTCCAGCAGACCAGAGTCCGCGCGTACCCGCTCCGGCGGGTAGTTGGGGTAATGCAGACCAGCGACGTCCAATTCGTGCATGCCCGCCACTGCGACGTTCCCCTTATCGTCGTGCAGGCTGGCCAAGAGCCGAACCAGCGCGCTCAATGCGTCCGGAACGACGCCGCCCCATATGCCCGAATGCAGGCCGTGATCCAGAGTGGCGACCTCGACCACGCAGTCGGCCACCCCCCGTAGCGACGCCGTCAGCGCCGGAACCTCGGTGCTCCAATTGTCCGAGTCGGCAATGACAATGACGTCGGCGGCCAGCGCGTCGCGGTGGGCTGCCAACAACCGGCCCAACGATGGCGATCCCGATTCTTCCTCGCCCTCGACAAACACCGTCACGCCCACCGGCGGCCGGCCGCCGTGCGCCCGAAATGCCGCCAAATGCGTTGCGATGCCCGCCTTGTCGTCAGCGCTACCCCGGCCATAGAGCCGCCCGTTGCGTTCGGTCGGCTCAAAAGGTGGCGAGGTCCATTGCGCACGGTCGCCTTCGGGCTGCACGTCGTGGTGGGCATACAGCAGTACCGTGGGTGCGCCCGGTGGCGTCGGGTGCTGCGCGATAACGGCTGGCGCACCGCCCTCGCTGACAATCCGGACATCGTCAAAACCAGCCTGCGACAACAGCTCCGCAACCGCTTGTGCGCTGCGCTGAACCTCATCGCGGCGAGTGGGATCGGCCCACACCGATTCGATCCGCACCAGGTCTTCGAGATCACGCCGCACTGCCGGCAACACGTCGCGCACTCGCTCAACCAGATCAGTCATGGCTCGAGGCTAGCTAAGCTGGGCCGGTGGCGACCCATGGTCCTGACCCGACGACGCCGCTCTGGCGGGCGGCGCAGCTGTTTCGCCTGCTGAGCTGCGGTTACGCGCTGGGCTTCCAGATCGCGGTGAACTCCGATCTCCGCCACCCGGGGTTGGCGTGGCTGCTGTTCGCGGTGCTCATCGGGTGGAGTGCGGCGTGGGTGGTTGCCTATTTGCGTGGCTTCGGTCGGCGGCCGGCGTGGGTGATCGCGGAAATCGCGGTCGTGGTCCTGCTAATGGCATCCACCGAGGTGGTCGCGTCTGCCCAGTGGGCGCACGACAACCAGACTTGGCCGACCACGCTGTGGGCGACCAACGCCACGATTTCGGCGGCCCTGCAATTCGGCCCGGCCGGCGGAATGTTGACCGGCCTGGCAGTGACGGCCACCAACGAAGCCGTCAAGGGGTACGTCAACGTCAACCTGGGCCGCAGCGCCACCATCGTCGTCGAGCTCGCGGTCGGCTTGGCGGTGGGTATGGCGGCGCGAACCGCGATACGCGCCCACGATGAATTACAGCGAGCGGCCCAATTGTCCGCCGCGCTGCAAGAGCGCGAACGGCTATCCCGGCAAGTCCATGACGGTGTCATGCAGGTGCTGTCGCTCGTTGCCCGGCGAGGCCACCAAATCGGCGGCGCCACATCCGAACTAGCGAAACTCGCCGGCGAGCAGGAGCGCACCTTGCGAAGCTGGTTGACCTCCAACGACATTGACCAAGACGCGGACACCCGGACGGTCGACCTACGCACGCTGCTGCGGCGGCGGGAGTCCGACCGCGTGTCCATGAGTTTGCCCGGAACCCCGGTGACCATGCAGCGGGCCGTAGCCGCAGAGCTGGATGCTGCGGTAGGCAACGCCCTGGACAACGTGCGATTGCACGCGGGTTCGGATGCCCGCGCCTTCGTGCTGCTAGAAGACCTCGGCGATTCGATCACCGTGAGCATTCGCGACGACGGTGTCGGTATCGCCGCCGGCCGGCTGGAGGAAGCGACCGGTCAGGGACGTCTGGGCATTTCGAAGTCCATTGTGGGACGGCTGATATCGCTGGGCGGCAACGCAGAACTCCGCACCGAAGTGGGAGAGGGAACCGAATGGGAACTGAGCGTGCCGAACTCACGGTGATGGTGGTCGACGACCATCCGATCTGGCGCGACGCGGTCGCCCGCGACCTCGCCGATGACGGGTTCAACGTGGTCGCCACCGCCGACGGTGTGGCCGCGGCACGACGCCGTGCGGCGGTGGTCAAGCCCGATGTGGTGCTGATGGACATGCGACTTCCCGACGGCGATGGCGTGCGGGCGACGACCGAGGTGCTCGCCGTCTCCCCGTCGTCTCGCGTGCTGGTGCTGTCGGCCTCCGACGAACGCGACGACGTGCTCGAGGCGGTCAAGGCCGGTGCGACGGGATATCTGGTAAAGAGCGCTTCGAAGTCCGAATTGGCCGATGCCGTGCGGGCCACCGCGGCCGGCCGGGCCGTGTTTACCCCGAGCCTGGCCGGGCTGGTCTTGGGCGAATACCGGCGCATCGCCGCGAGTCAAGACGCCGGACCGGCGACCCCCAGTCTCACCGAGCGCGAGACGGAGGTCCTGCGGTATGTGGCAAAAGGGTTGTCTGCCAAGCAGATTGGCGAGAAGCTTTCGTTGAGTCACCGCACGGTCGAAAACCACATCCAAGCAACCTTTCGCAAACTCCAAGTCGGCAACCGGGTGGAATTGACTCGCTACGCCATCGAACACGGGCTCGACCAATAGCGCGAGCAGACGCAGAATCGCACAAAATCGCAGATTTTGATGCGATTCTGCGTCTGCTCGCGGTGCTAGGTGGCCCCTAGGTGCTCTCGAGGATGGCCACCGCGGCGGCGGTATCCCCTTCGTGGGTCAGCGACACATGGATCGTGACATCGGCCAGATGCTTGGCAATCTCTCCGGTGAGGCGGACCCGCGGGCGGCCCCACATGTCGGTAACCACCTCGATATCACGGTGGATGTCCTCCGGCAGCACCGGCCGCTGGGCGAACCGCGATCCCGACCAGGCCTTGATCACCGCCTCCTTCGCTGCCCACCGGGCCGCCAAATGACGGGCCGCCGAAGAACTCTTGTCGGACGCGTCGCGGCGCTCGCCGGGGGTGAAGGTCGCCGAGAATACCGTGCCCGGCTGGTCGACCTGCTCGGCGAAATCAGGAATCGAGACGACGTCGATGCCCACTCCGACGATGCCCATGGGTGGCCAGGTTAACGGATGGTCTAGCCCGGCGACGATGCGGTCCGCGCATCGGACCGAGGAGCAGCCGGGCAAGCCGGCCAGCGTCATCCCGCAGAGACCTGGTATGCCTCACCGTCTCCCAGCCGCGCGGCCGGATTCAGCAGCATCGATGCCTCCTGCGGCTTCTCCGGGGCATCGTGGCCGAAGCGACGGTCCGCGGGCCGCTCATACATCGGTGGACCGCCGGCGATGGCCGAGGCTAGACGGCGCTGCCCGGCCAGCAGGCGTGCGTCGGCACGGCGCTGGTAGTCAGCACGCTGGCCGGGCTCCAGCGAGGCGACGAACGCCTGTGGGTGTACAAGCGCGATCAACCCGGACACGTGGCCGAACCCGAGACTGGTCACCAACCCGGCTTTGAGCGGGAACTTCGCACCCAGCCGCAACGTGTCGCGCACCCACACGAAGTGTGCGGAGCCGGCGAGTTCGTCGTCGACACAATCCAGGCTGCGGTTGGGTGGGATCACCCCGTCACGCAGGATCTGGCACAGCCCCATCATCTGGAATACCGCTGCGCCGCCCTTGGCATGCCCAGTCAGGCTCTTCTGCGACACGACGAACAGCGGCGCGCCCTCGGACCGGCCCAGTGCATCGGCGAGCCGCTCATGAAGCTCGGTCTCGTTCGGATCGTTGGCCAGCGTCGAAGTGTCGTGCTTGGAGATGACCGCGATGTCGTCGGCAGTCACGCCCAGCTTGGCCAGCGCCCGCGCCAGCGGCGAGTCCTTGCCGCCGCGGCCCGCACCGAGTGCGCCCAGTCCCGGCGCCGGGATCGAGGTGTGCACACCATCGCCGAACGACTGCGCGAATGCCACCACAGCGAGCACCGGCAGCCCCATCTTGAGCGCCAGGTCACCGCGCGCCAGCAGGATAGTGCCGCCGCCCTGCGCTTCGACGAAGCCCAGCCGGCGCCGGTCGTTGGGCCGGGAGAACTTCGAGTCGTGGATACCCCGGCCACGCATCATCGAAGTGTCGGCGGTGGCCGCCATGTCGCCGAAGCCGATGATGGCCTCCAGCGTGAGGTCGTCCAGACCGCCAGTCACCACCAATTCGGCCTTGCCCAGGCGGATCTTGTCGACGCCCTCCTCGACCGACACTGCCGCGGTCGCGCAGGCCGCAACCGGGTGGATCATCGCGCCGTAGCTACCGACATACGACTGAACCACGTGCGCAGCAACAACATTCGGCAGAACTTCCTGCAGGATGTCGTTCGGCTTGTTCCGGCCCAATAGATTGCCGTGGTACATGGTCTGCATCGACGTCATGCCGCCCATCCCGGTGCCCTGCGTGCTAGCCACCAAACTGGGGTGCACATAGCGCATCACTTCGGCCGGGCTGAAACCGGCGGACAGGAACGCGTCGACGGTCGCGACAATATTCCACAAGGCCACTCGGTCAATGGAACTCGCCATGTCCGGGCTGATCCCCCACACCGTGGGGTCGAATCCGGTCGGGATCTGAGCGCCGACAGTCCGCGACAACTTGGTCTTTCGCGGCACGCGAATTTCGGTGCCAGCCTTCCGGATTACCTGCCAGTCGGTGGAGTCGGGCAACGGCCGAACGACCGTGTGCTCGGGGTCGAATTCGACAAAGCCGCGCGCGTCGGCCTCCGAGGACACCACGAAGGTGAAGTCCTTGTCCAGGAACACCGACACCAGCAGAGGTGAGGCGTGGTCCGGGTCGATCGCGCCGTCGTCAACAAACTCGCGAATGCCAACGCGTTCTATCACGGCGTCGTGGTAGCGCTCGACCAGCTCGGCCTCGTCGACCAGGTCGCCGGATTCGGCGTCGTACCAACCCGGTTGCGGGTCGTCTTCCCAGCGGATCAAACCGGTGGTCCAGGCCAGCTCCAAAACGCCGGCCGCTGACAGTTCGTTCTCGACCTCCATCTCGAACCGCGTGCGTGACGAGCCGTATGGGCCGAGTTCGGCACCACCCACTATCACCACCAGGTCGGCGGGGTCGACGGCGAGGTCATCCCATTCCGGTGGCGGCGCCGGGGTAAAGCCCCGCGGCGGCGACGGGAGCGCCGCGATCGTGCCTTCGGCCCCCTCGTCCGCAGCCCCGTCTTCTGCGGCCTCCGCCGCATGCTCCTCTCGGGCCTTGGCGGCCAGTTCGGCCATGTCGAGGTTGGCATCGGCGAGCCCGCCGGTGAGATCCGCCTTGATCGGCGAGCTGGCCGCGGCCACCTTGGACTCCACATCGCACAACCCGAGCAGCATTGCCGCCATCTCGTCGGTTGAGTAGGTGGTGACGCCCGCTTCCTCCACGGCGCTGACGATGGCATCGTTGTGACCCATCAGCCCGGTGCCGCGGGTCCAGCCAATCAGCGCGTGCGCCAGACTGACCCGGGCAGCCCACGAGGACTCCGCGTGCCAGCGGCTCACAACCGCGTCCAGCGCCGACTTGGCTTCACCGTAAGCACCGTCGCCACCGAACATTCCACGGTTGGGCGAGCCGGGCAGGACCACGTGTAGACGCGACGCGATGTCACGCTCAGCGCCGATCGTCGACAGACCACCGATCAGCCGCTGCACGGCCCACAGCAGCACCTTCATCTCCATCTCGGCACGCGAACCGGCCTCCGAGAGATCACCAACGACCCGAGGCGCCGCAAACGGGAACAGCAGCGTCGGCGTCTGCGCATCCTTGATGTGAATCGATTGCGGCCCAAGGCTTTCGACCTGTTCGGTGCCGACCCATTCGACCAGCGCGTCGATATCGGAGTACGACGCCATGTTGGCCGCGACCACCCACAATGCGGCACCGTAGCGGGCGTGGTCGCGGTACAGGGTGCGGTAGAAGGCCAGTCGATCATCATCGAGTTTCGAGGTGGTCGCGATGACGGTGGCACCGCCGTCGAGCAGACGCGCGACCACCGAAGCCGCGATCGAACCCTTCGAAGCGCCTGTCACCACAGCGACTTCGCTGCTGTTGGCGCCGGGGTTCGGGTTCTCGGCGCCCGCCGCGATACGGCCGTACAGCGACGCGTGGATTTGACGGCCCGCGGCCAGCGACTTGCCCTGCCACCAAGTTGCCTGAGTCGCGACGACGTGACCGGCCCCCTCGAAACGCTCCGACAGCCGCATCCAGTCGGCGTCAATGTCGCCCTCGTCGGTCAGCCACAACTTGACCAGGTCCTCGCGGGCACTGGCCCAGCGGTCGTCGAAGACGACGGCCTTCTTGGCGTCGAACACCGGCGCCACCAAACGTGGCCAGTCCGCGCCCAATTCGGCGGTGACCAAGTCAATGAGCTCGGCATCGGTGGCCGCCGGTGGCGCGGTGACCGGGTCGTCCAGCCCCAGCTGGCCCAGCACTAGCCGAGCGGCCGAGGCGAGCACGCCGTCGCGGCCGGTGATCTGATCGGTGAATTCGCTCAGTGCGGCAGCGTCGACAGTCGCGCCGCCACCACCACCGGCGGACGGCAGCGCCACCGAAATGCCGCGGCGCGCCGCGACGGAAGCCACCGCGGCGTCGATGACCTTGTCGACTGAGCCCGCGTCGGCCAATGCGCCCTCGTGTAGGTGGCCCATGGCCCCGCCCCGAACGCTAGTGCCCTCGCGGGTTCCCAGCGCGACCTCGACGGTGACGTGCTTGGCCCAACCATCGCCGAGTTCCCAGGTCTTCTTGACCCGTTCCGCAATGGCGGCCGGCCGCTTGCCCGAGGGCCCGAGAACCGTCCGCAGCTGATCGTTGATCGCGTCGGAAAGCACTGGGCCATAAGGCTTATAGGTGCGTGCCAGCTTGGTGACCTGCGACCGCAGCCCGGCCAAATCGGCCTCCGCGGCGCCATCGATGGCACCCAGGTTCAGCTCGGAGCCCAGGTCCACCAGCAATTGGTTGCGCCTCGACGACGCGCCGTCGGTGATGGACTCGATGGAGTCCAGCTCCTCGATCTGGTCGATACGCATTTTGGCTGAAATCGCAATCAGCGCCACGGTGGCATCGGCCGCGTCGAACGCAATGTCGTCGGGTCTCGGAGCACCCGACGGAGCTCCGGCGGGAGCCGGAGCGACGGTGGGGGCGACATCGGGGCTGGGCCCGCCGTCCGCCGCGGCCGGAACGGCTGCGGCGGAATCCTCGACCTCGTCCTCCGGCTCGGGGTCGTTGTCGGTGGCGAAGAGCACCGCGGCGTCGCGCTCGGCGTTGAGCACTTCCACTGTGCTGTGGGCATATTCGGGAAGCTTGAGGGTGTTGGTCGCAAGACCGGCTACGGTCGGCGACGACTTCACGCCGATCTCGACGAACCGCTCCACCCCCAGGCCGCCGGCGGCCTCCTCGATGAAAAGCAGGTCCTGGGTTTCGATCCAGCGCACCGGGCTGGCGAACTGCCACGCCAACAGCTCGATCAACACAATGCGCGCCATCTCGTTACGGCGTTCGGCAAGCCAGGTGTCGTAGTCGGCGAGGATCTCGTCGAGCGGCTCGGCGGGCACCAGGTCGCGGATTTCCTGAATGAAGTCCCGGTCCAGGGTGAATGGTCGCGGCACCAGGTTGGGGATGTAGCGCCCGACGATGACGTCGGGATTTTTGTCGCGCGGCATGACCCGGTCCAGCGATCGGCGGAACTCGGCCACCCCGACCCGCAAGACCCGCGAGTGGAACGGAACGTCGATGCCGGGCACCAGGATGAAAGAGCGCCGACCGCCGGTGAGCTCACGCCGCCGCTCCACCTCTTCTTCCAGCGCCTCGAGACCGCGCACGGTGCCGGCGATCGCGTACTGCGAGCCACGCAGGTTGAAGTTCACGATCTCAAGAAACTCACCAGTATTCGCCGCGATCCCGGCGACGAACTCGGTCACTTCGTCGTCCGGAAGGTCGATCTGGGAGGGCCGAATCGCCGCCAACCGGTAGTTTGAGCGACCCAACTCGTCGCGCGGCACGATGTCGTGCATCTTCGACCCACGGTGAAACACCGTCTCCAGCAAGGCTTCCAACTCGTAGATGCCGGTAACACAGGCCAGTGCCGTGTACTCGCCGACGGAATGGCCGCATGCGATGGCACCCTCGACGAAGGCACCTTGCTCGCGCATCTCGGCAACCTGAGCGGCGGCCACCGTTGCCATGGCGACCTGGGTGAACTGCGTCAGATACAGCACGCCATCGGGATGGTAGTAATGCACGCCGCTGGCGATGATGCTGGTCGGGTTGTCGCGCACCACATGTAGCACCGAGAAACCAAGCGTGTCACGGGTGAACTTGTCTGCCTTGTCCCACACCTTGCGGGCCGCCTTGGAGCGTGCACGGACGTCCATACCCATGCCCTTGTGCTGGATACCCTGACCGGGGAACGCGTAGACCGTCTTGGGCGCGGCCAGGCGTGCCGACGCCGACATCACCAGATCCGACCCGATGCGTGCGGCTACCTCCAAAACCTCTGCACCCTGGTCGATTCCGACGCGCTCGACGCGGAAGTCAACCTCATCACCGGGACGTACCATGCCCATGAACCGCGCTGTCCAACCGACGAGCCGGGCCGGCGGACGAGCTTGCCCGTCGGTGGCGGTCACCGCGTGCTGCGCTGCGGCCGACAGCCACATGCCGTGCACGATCGGCGATTCCAAACCGGCCAGCAGTGCGGCGGCCCGGTCGGTGTGAATGGGGTTGTGGTCGCCGGACACCACGGCGAACGGCCGCATGTCGACCGGTGCGGCAAGCGTGACATCGCGCCGGCGACGACGCGGGGTGTCGGTGGCGTTCTCGGAAACCGCACCGCCGGCCCGGACCGGGTCGGTGAGTTCGGCGGTACCGGTGCGCCCAAGGATCGCAAACCGCTCGTCGAGGGTCGCGATTACCGCACCGTCGGGCCCGGTAACCGTGACCGAGACCGGCACCACGCGACCCATATCAGTGTCGGTGGCCGCCGAAGCCGTTGCAACGACGGTCAATTGGGCCGGCTCGGTGGGCAACTTGCCGACCATGTGGGCGGCATGGTCCAAATGAACCAGGCTCAGCAGGCCCTCCAGGACTGGCACACCGGAGTCAGTGACAGCAGCGCCTATCGCCGCGAAAACCGCGGGCCAGCAAGGACCGACGAGCGCATCCGGCACGGTGGTGAGGCTGGGCGCCAACGGCTCGCCGAAGGTAGCGGTAACCCCGGTGTGGTCGGCGACCCGCTCGGGGTCCCAGTTCACCGCCAGGGTGGCCGTCCCATCCTTGACCGGGGGCAGCGAAGCCGGCCCGTCCACGCCGGCGGCGATGGCGAGCACCGAGCGCATCGCGGTGGCAGCGTCGGCAGCGGAAACCACCGGCATACCGCCGTCAACGGTGTTGGCGGGCAACGTGAATCGGATGTCAATCCAAGTGCCAGACACCGGCACGCTCAAAACGACGTCGTCGCGGTCGGTCTGTAACCGAGCTCCGGTGGATGAGTGTGTGGCGCGGGGGTTTTCGGGCCCATCGTGTACCTGCCACTCGGCGGCATCGGCGATTCGATGAACCGGGTTGATCGCGGTGCGACCGGCCCACAGCACATCTGGCGCATCGAGCACGACGGCCAGCGGTCCGGTGACATCGGGGCGACCCAGCCGGCGCGAGGTCACGTCCTTCGGTTGCGCTCCGGCGCCGAGCACCTCCTCGATGGCAGCTTGCTCGAAGCGATCCAGCAATTCACCGACGGGTTCATCCATCTTGGTGATGCCGGCAACCGACGCGGTGCCCGGAATGATGCACACCTGGTCGGCGTCGTAGCGGGCGTCATGCGCCTGCCACAGCGAGTCGCTGCGCCACCAGCGCCGCACATCCTTGTCAATGACCGGCACGAAATTGACCGGCTTGCCCAGCGTCTTGCACAGCGTCACGAAGAACGACACATCCGCGGGATGCAGTTGCACGGTTTCGGCGTCTGGGTAGTGCGCCAGCAGGGTGGCGATGGCCTGCCGCGGACTCTCCAGCAGCGCGGGGTCGCAAAATAGCGTCTCGACGGGGCCGAAATCCTTGGCGTGCAAACGAGCTTCGGCGCGCTGCAACATCTGCTCGAACCGGTCGCGCCAGGTGTCGGCCAGCCACGGGCTACCGGGTGCCGCGGTGTCGGCGGTCGAATTGCCTTCCCCGATGGTCAATTCGACATAGCGCTGCAGCCACTGCAGGTAGGTCATCTCAGACACGTCGCCGAAGTACGGCTTGGCGGTGTTGGCCATGGCCGCGATGATCTCGTCGCGACGCTCCGCGACCGCATCGGCGTCGCCGGCGACCTCGTCGAGCAGCCGGCCGCAACGCGAGGCGGTGTTGTCGATCTCGTGGATGTCGGCGCCGAGCTGGCTACGGCTGGAAGCCATGCCGCCCTGGGCTTTTCCGGCGCTGATCCACTGGTCAGTGCCTTGGGTCTCGACCAGCATCCGCTTGACCGACGGCGACGTGGTGGACTCCAGCGTCGCCATCGCAGCCGTGCCGACGAGAATGCCGTCGATCGGCATCAGGGGGAAGCCATAGGACTGCGCCCAGCGGCCCGACAGGTATTCCGCGGCGCGCTCGGGAGTGCCGACACCGCCGCCGACGCAGACGGTGATGTTGGCGCGTGACCGCAACTCCGAGTAGGTGGCCAGCAACAGGTCGTCGAGGTCTTCCCAGGAATGGTGGCCTCCGGCGCGCCCGCCCTCGACGTGCATGATCACCGGCTTGGTGGGCACCTCGGTCGCGATGCGGATCACCGAACGGATCTGCTCAACGGTTCCGGGCTTGAATACCACGTGGCTGATGCCGATCTCGTTGAGCTCGTCGATCAGCTCGACGGCTTCTTCGAGGTCCGGGATGCCGGCGCTGATCACAACGCCGTCGATCGCCGCGCCGGACTGGCGGGCCTTCTGCACCAGCCGCTTGCCACCGACCTGGAGCTTCCATAGGTAAGGATCCAGGAACAGCGCATTGAATTGATAGGGGCGGCCGGGCTCGAGCAGTCCGGACAGCTCCTCGAGGCGGTTGGCAAATATCTCCTCGGTCACCTGTCCACCACCGGCCAGCTCGGCCCAGTGCCCGGCGTTGGCCGCGGCGGCGACGATCTTGGCGTCGACGGTTGTCGGCGTCATCCCGGCAAGCAGGATGGGAGACCGGCCGGTCAGGCGGGTGAACTTCGTCGAAAGCTTCACGCGGCCGTCGGGCAGGCGAACCACGGTAGGCGCGTAGCTCGACCAGGGCCGGGCCACCTCGGGGACGGCGCCGACGGTAAAGAGGTTGCGCTGCCCGCCGCGGGTCGCCGCGGGCACGATGCCGATACCGAGGCCGCGGATTACGGGCGCCGTCAGTCGGGTCAGGATGTCGCCGGGACCCAGATCGAGGATCCAGCGCGCGCCCGCTTCATGGACCCGGGTGATCTCGGCTACCCAATCAACCGTGTTGACCAAGATGGAGTCGGCCAGCTTGCGGGCCAACGTGGCGTCGAGGCCGACCTTTTCGGCCCAGCCGCCAACGATGTCAATACCGTCGGCCAGCCGCGGCGTGTGGAAACCCACCTCGACCTTCACCGGGTCGAAGGCCGGCGCGAAGACATCGCCGCCGCGGACCTTGTTCTTGCGGTCGGCTTCTTCCTTCTCGGAGATCTGCCGGCAGTACAGCTCGAAACGCGACAACTGCTCGGGAGTACCGGTGATGACGACAGAACGCCGGCCGTTGCGGATCGACAACACCGGCGGCAATACCGTTCGCACATCCTGGGCGAACTCGTCGAGCAGCCGCCCGATCCGCTCCGGGTCGGCATTGGTGACCGACACCATCGGCGGACGATCGCCGAGGACGGAAATTCCGCGACGGCGCGCCACCAGCGTTCCGGCGGCACCGAGCAGCTGGGCCAGAGCCAATAGCTCCACGTCACGCACACCGGCTGCCTTGACCGCCTCAACCGCCAGCACGCCCTGCGAGTGTCCCGCCAGCGCCACCGGCGGGGTGCCAATGAGGTCCATGCCCTGGCGGGCCAGGGCCTGGATGGCCGCCATCTGGGTGAGCAACACGCCGGGCAACGACACGGCGGACGACGTGAGGTGCTTGTCCGACGGGGCCATATCTTCGGCCGCCAGGGCACGTACCCACTGCAACGGCTCGAAGCCAATCGGACGTACCACGACCAGCTCTCGCGCGACCGGCTCGAGCAGCAACTCCGCTTCACCAACCAGCGTCGCCAATTCAGATTCGATCCCGGCCGCCGAGACGAGCTCTTCGAGAGTCTCCAGCCATGCGCTGCCCTGGCCGCCGAACGCGGCAGCATACGGCTCACCAGCCGTCAGACGATCGACCAGAGCATGGGTGCCGTGCGGGCCATTTTCCTCGCGGTCAGCGGACACCCGGTCGTGCTCGTGGATCGTCACGTCTATCTCCCTGTATGCCTCTATATGCGTCTGTATGTATCGGTTTGTTCGGCCGGGTCCGGACGCCCCGTCGCTGGGCGTCATCGATTCCACATCGAATCGCAGCCGAATAACGACTGACCGGTGTGTTGTCGGCGGCCGGCTCGTGGGTCGAGCGGCGCCGACGACTGCATCGGCCCTTATAAGAGTCTCATAAGGATTGGTCCACCTTTTTTACGCAGATCGGTTACTGGCGAGTTCTACGCACGGGTAACCGTGTCGCGGGTAACACCCGGTTGAACCGGTGGCGCGGATCTGCCGGACAAACGTCCTGCATGCAGGTGGTTACGGTCGAGTAGCTATAACTGCGCTGATCAAGGCAGTATTGTTACCAAATCGTTATGTTGAAAATTCGCGCTGCGCGACCGGTATGAAGCCACGCCTCCCGAGGCATCGTCGATTCGCCGGCGTCCGCGCGGCGGCTCGGCGAGCGAACGAGTGTTTGCTGGAGTGCATGCGCCTGCGCCCAGTCTGATGGCCCGGCTCCTCACTCGCGCCGTTCCGGCGCTCGCCGTCGCCGAGCTAGCCGAGCAGAAAAGTTAGGTCCACTGTCCGAATTGGGGCTTCAAGATTTCGTTGATGTCGACCCCGACCCCGCCGACCTTGCGCTTGTCGATCTCGACCTGGTGCAAATGGGCGGCCGGATGGGTGTACCCCTTGGGCGAACCCCAGTTGTGCTGCCAGAAGTACGCACCCAGGCCGTCCTTCACCGCCCAGTCAATCGTCTTTGAGTTGGCGTACACCCCGGTGCGCTGGTGTCCGATGACCGACTCCCAGGACCGCAGATACGGAACGATTTGGTTCTTGTACTGGTCGTACGACGGATTGTCGTCGATCGACGCATAGATAGGAGCACTGGCCGGACCACCGGCCGCGGCGTGCAATTCCGCACCGCGCTTGGCGTGCTGCTCCCCGGCGGCTGCTCCGCCCAGCCAGTCAGAGGTACTGCCCTTTCCGTACTGATAGCAAGAAACGATCTTGAGCCCGCTTCCGGCCAGGTCACGAGCTTCGGTGAGTTGGATCGGCTTGCCGAGCATCCAGGCTCCGCCTGGCCGCCGGTCGGAGACGTACCTGATCGCCCCGACGGCGCCGGCGGCCATGATCTGGCTCGCGGGAATGACGCCGGCCGCATAGTCCAACAAGGTGCCGAGTGAACCCGCCGATACCGGTGCGGCGCGCAACGACGCCGCAGCGACGCCGAGGCCTAGCAGGCCCGGGGTCGCCGCAGCGAATTTGAGCACTTCACGCCGCGATACCGACACATGCCACAGGGTACGACAGGAACATCATTTAACACACCAGCACCACTGATCACATGTGCATCACATTCGGGCCAATTGGCCCTGAATCTCGCCGACCGCCCCCAGGGCCGCGTACGGACCAGTCACCGCGATCAGGCTCAGCAGCGAGCGGACCCGGGGATCGCCGCGCTTGAGGTTTCGCATTTCCATCAGAGCGTTGACGTTGTCCAACGCGTCGACCATGAGTCCGATGTGTTGCCAACGCCGACGGTTGGCTTCGTCGCTGCCGAGATAGCCAATACCAAGGGCCAGGGCGCGGGCCCCAAATATGCGAATCAAGTACTTCATCTCGGTGGACAGCACGTGGTCCGGGACGCCGTTCATGCGGGTCTGGGACCGTGGGGAGGCAAATGCGGTGGCACCCAGCAAGATTCGTCCGATAGCCGCCGCGGTAAAGGCGCGACGCAGGACCTTGGGTTGCGGTGGTGTTGTAGTCATGAATTCAGTCTTTGCCGTCGCGGTAAACATGTCGATTACCTTTGAGGTAGTGGTTTAAGTCCGGACAACGCCGTTAGGTTCCGAAGAATGTCCGCGGGTATCGCGGTGCGCGAGTGGCGCACTCACCGGCGTATCAGCCAGATGGAGCTGGCGCACCAGATAGGTGTATCGCCGCGTCATCTCAGTTTCGTCGAGACGGGTAGGGCCAACGCCAGCCGGGCGTTGCTGCTGCGTATCGGTGAGTCGCTGGACCTTCCGCTGAGTGCACGCAACCGGCTACTGCTCGACGGTGGCTACGCACCCGTTTACGGTGAGCACACGTTAGACGCCGAGAGGATGCGGCCGGTAAGGGCGGCCGTCGATTCGGTTTTGGCCGGCCATGCCCCGTATCCGGCCGTCGTCACCGATGCCTGCTGGAACCTTGTTGCGGGCAACGTGGGCTGCGTTGTGCTAGTCGAAGGGTTGGCTCCGGAGCTGTTACAACCGCCGATCAATGTTATGCGGTTGTGCCTACACCCAAAGGGATTGTCGCGGCGGTTGCTCAACCTCGCCGAGGTGCGCTCGGCAATCCTGCGGCGCGTACGCCGACACGCCAACACCACTGCGGCACCAGATATCCGCCATCTCTACGACGAACTGTCTGGTTATCCGGCGCCCAAGCTGGCCGACCACAGCGAGCAGACCGGCGAGCTGTATGTACCGTTTCGGATGGCCACCCTTGACGGTGCCGAACTGAAGTTCGTCAACACGATCGCGACCTTTGGCAGCCCGCTCGACATCTCCGTGGAAAGCCTTGCCATAGAGTCGTTTTTTCCCGCCGACGCGGACACCGCCGATTACCTGCGTCGTCTCGACAGCGATCACCGTGTCCATGTCATCGCAGAGCGATACCCGCAATTGCTCGATTACATCGGATGGCGTTAGACGCCGACGTGGCCGAATTATTATTGTCACTATAAAGTTAATGAAGTTACGGTGAGCGCTCACTGCAACGGGGGTTCAGATGGATCACGATCAGCTCATCGACCTCACCCGGCGGGCATTGAAACTGGCGCGCGACAAGACCACCGACCTCGCGCCGCAGCAGCACACGGTCGACGCACGCGAGTACACCTCGCTGGAATGCCACGACCGTGACAAAGCCATGCTGATGGCCAGCCCGCAACTGGTTGGCTACGTCTCGGAGCTGCCCGGTCCGGGCACGTATTGCACCAAGACGGTGATGGGGCGTTCCGTCCTGCTGACCAGGACAGCTGACGGCTCGGTAAAGGCGTTCAACAATGTCTGCCTGCACCGGCAATCCCAGATAGTCACGGGCTGCGGCACCGCCAAGCGGTTCAGCTGCCCATACCACGCATGGACCTACGACAACACCGGGCGCTTGGTGGGTGTGCCGGGCCGCGAGGGCTTTTCCGAGGTGACGCTGAAGTCCGACGGTTTGACCGAGCTTCCGGCTACCGAATTCGCCGGATTCCTTTGGGTGGCACTAGATCCCGGCACCACGCTGGATGTCGCAGCACATCTGGGAGATCTGGCCGACGAGCTCGACTCGTGGGGCATCGGGCGGTGGTCGCCACTGGGCGAAAAGGTGCTCGATTCCCCGATCAATTGGAAGCTCGCGGTCGATACCTTCGCAGAGAACTACCACTTTGCCACCGTGCACCGGCAGACCTTTGCCACCATCGCTCGTAGCAACTGCACAGTTTTCGACTCGTATGGACCGCATCACAGGTTGATCTTCCCCCTCAACGCAATCCTGGAGCTCGACAATGTTCCCGAGGATCAGTGGGACCCGTTCCACAACATGGTCGTGATCTATGCACTGTTTCCGAACATCGTGCTATCGGTGACGATCGCCAACGGCGAGCTGTTCCGGATCTATCCAGGCCCATACCCCGGCAGGTCTATCACCGTCCATCAAAACTCCACTCCGTTGGACCTTTCCGACGAATCCGTAGCCGCCGGCGCTCAAGCCGTCTTCGAGTACGCGCATGCCACGGTGCGCGACGAGGACTACCGGCTGGCTGAGGCGCTGCAGGCAAACCTCGAGTCCGGCGCTCGCGATCGACTTGTGTTCGGGCGCAACGAACCCGGACTGCAGCACCGCCACATCACCTGGGATCAGGCGATCGCAGGGCATTCTCAAGCCGCCGCGAGGCTGTAAATTTGCGCCAAAAGTGCGAGTAGACACCTGCAGATTTACAGTCTCGGCGAACGCAGTGCGGTGATGAGGTCGTCGAGAATGGCACCGACGTTGTCATCCTGGCCGGGCCGCACCTTCGCCAACAACTCGATCGCCTCGTGGCGACGGCCCGAGTTCACCAAC
The DNA here is from genome assembly GCF_900232995.1 of Mycobacterium simulans. Taxonomy (GTDB): domain Bacteria; phylum Actinomycetota; class Actinomycetes; order Mycobacteriales; family Mycobacteriaceae; genus Mycobacterium; species Mycobacterium simulans. The sequence continues at coordinate 3,107,717 of NZ_OCVX01000003.1, read as the reverse complement.
GATACAATCTGATCCACAGCCGCCTGCAGTTCCGGCTCGGTGTCCGCCACGGTAGTGGCTAGCACATCCGCCAGCTCCCAGTCCCGGTACAGCGCCACCGACCGCTCGTTGAACGCGAAAGCACTCACCTGTTCCCCCGCGAGGGTCCCGTGGTAACGGTATGGCCCCTCCATGTATTCAATCGGAAGGCCGTGTGCCGGCGCGGGCACCAGCGGCTCTCCGACAACGTCTAATCCCAATGTGGCGCAGGTGATCCGGTGCCGATCCGGCATGTAGCGCGCCAACGAAGGCGGACGGACAAGGGGCCGTACCGAATTCGGCCACCGAACGTAACTGTTGATCGTGATCTCGACGTCTTCCGCACACTGGGGTGGTCGGGCGGTGTCGGGATAGCTTGTCGTCACACCGGTAAACGGTTGCAGCGCATTGCCGTTGCGTCGGTCGAACTGCCGCCAGATGCTCATGTCGACGCCATTGTCGAAATTGATCGTGCGCCATTCGTGCGACCTCGCCCGCGGGTCTCCCCCGCTGCCCCCACCGCCGGCGTACTTCGGAAACCACTGCCGGTCGACATGCCCCGCGGTGCCGGAAACCTGTTCGGCCACCTCGCCCCAGCGCAGCGTCCCGGTCATGGTCATCCCGGTCTGGAAGTAGGAGTACGTGTCGGCCTGGCCAAAGCAGGCGATCTTGCCGTTGTGGGCCGACGCCCCCACCGGTGTGGGTGCTCGTGTCGGCGTAACCGCTAGGTCCAGCCGCATGGGTCGACCGGTTTGGTCGGTGCCGGGCAGCTCGACGCGGTACGTATACGGCAGCAAATCTCCGTCGTCATCGCGACGGGTGGACCACGATGCCGTGCCGGCACCGCTCTCGTATTCGAGGTGGAGATGCCCGACGGCGGCCGAGAGCTTGGGCTTCGCGCCCGGCTCCATGCTGGCCGGGGGCATGTCGTAATCGGTGTAGGTGCCGTACTCGCCAGCGTCCAGATCGAACAGCGCCAGCGTGTAGAAGTCAGCGACAACCGATCTCCCGGGCCGGTTCTTGTTGAAGATGGTCAGGAACGCGAATGACCGGCCGCTGTCGGCCGCGTCGAGTTGACCCGCGATGAACCAGGTGTCCGACTCCTGGTCAGGGTGTGCGCCCTCAGCGGCGGGAAACTCCAGCCAGCTGTCACCGGGCACCAGCTGAAAGGGGTAACTGCGCCAATCGCCATTCATCTCGGCCTCGAATCCAGCTATTTTGCTATGTTAGCAGCAATAGTAAGGTTACGGTCGTGACGGAAGCTCCCGGCCATCGCTCCTATGACGAACTGTTCATCGGGGGGCGCTGGCGCAAACCCGCCACGCCGGAACGGATCAGCGTGATTTCCCCGCACTCCGAAGAACCGATCGGCCAAGTCCCGGCGGCCGGACCCGACGATGTCGATGCAGCCGTGTCTGCAGCGCGGCAGGCCTTCGACCACGGTCCCTGGCCGCGGGTAGAGCCCGGCGAGCGGATACGCAAGGTCGAAGAGCTGGCCGCGATTTACGCACGACACCTCGATGAGATGGCTGACCTGATCACCGCGCAGATGGGGTCGCCGCGCAGTTTCAGCAGGCGGGGCCAGGCGGCCGGAGCGGCGGCCATGATGCATTTGGCGCTGGCCGCCGCCCGTGACTTTCCGTGGGTGGAACGCCGCCAGGGGGTGCTCGGCCAAGCGCACCTGCGCCGGGCTCCGGCGGGCGTGGTCGGGGCGATCGTGCCGTGGAACGTTCCCCAGTGCGTGCTGATCCCCAAGCTGATTCCCGCCCTCATTGCCGGCTGCACCGTCGTCGTCAAGCCCGCACCCGAAACACCTTTGGACTCTTTGTGGTTAGCCGAGATGATCGAGCAACTCGATCTGCCCGAAGGGGTGGTATCGGTAGTCACCGGCGGGCCGTCGGTCGGCGAGGCACTGGTGCGCCATCCCGGCGTCGACAAGATCGCATTCACCGGCTCCAGCGCTGTCGGACGCCGTATCGCCACCTTGTGCGGCGAGCAACTCAAACGCGTGAGCTTGGAATTGGGCGGCAAGTCGGCTGCGATCATCCTCGACGATGCCGACGTCGACAAGACCGTAGCGGGATTGCAGAACGCCAGTCTGATGAACAACGGCCAAGCCTGCGTCGCGCAAACCCGCATCCTGGTCAGCGAACGCCGCCACGATGAGGTTGTCGACGCTATGGCCAACATGATGTCGAACCTGCGCGTGGGCGATCCCACCGACGAGCAGACCGACATCGGACCCCTTGTCGCACAACGACAACAGCATCGGGTCCAGGACTACATCCGGTCCGGCCAGCAAGAAGGTGCCCGCGGTGTGGTGGGTGGGGAGCATAGCCTGGCCGAGCGCGGCTGGTATGTGCAACCAACGTTGTTCACCGACGCGACCAACCAAATGCGTATCGCTCGAGAGGAAATCTTCGGCCCGGTATTGACCGTCCTGACATACCAGGACGAGGACGACGCCATCCGGATCGCCAACGACAGCGACTATGGTTTGGCCGGCTCGGTATGGACCGCCGATACCGCCCATGGGCTCGAGATCGCCGCCCGCGTCCGCACCGGTACCTACGGGATCAACATGTACCAGCTCGACATCAGCAGCCCGTTCGGCGGCTTCAAGAATTCGGGCATCGGGCGCGAGTTCGGGCCGGAGGGTCTCGAGGAGTATGTCGAGTTGCAGGCGGTGGTATGCAACGGAAAGATGCCAGCGCTCAAGGGATTAGCGGCATCTGCAGAGTGATCTCGTACCCGACCGCACAGTGCCCAAGCTGATTGCCAGGTTCAAATGGGTCGTCGCAACACCGAACCGTTCGGGTACAAGGTGGTCTGAGATTGCGACGCACCACCGACGGCAACCGTGACCCGTGGCGTGTCCCGTCGGGTCGTGATGACTCGTGTTTCGGGTAGAGCCACATCACCCCCCGACGACCGCAACCGCGGCGTCGATCACCGGATCCTTGGCCTTGAGATCCTCGGCGGTCGTCCTGACCTCGACATCCGGAGTGATGCCAACCCCTTCGAGCGGACTTCCGTCGGCCTGGTAGGCGCGCCACGACGGCAGGTACACCGTCACGGCGTTGCCCAGTTCGACTGGTTGCGGGTTCCCCGATGCCCCAAGCGTCTTCTCCCCCACCAGTTTTACGCCAGCAGCGCGCATCATGAGCAAAAATGCTTCGTTGCTGCTCATGTTCACCGGTCCGGTCAGCGCGACCGTAGGCTTGTGGTATGCCACGATGCCCTGGGCGGGCGTCAGCACGATATCCTCCTTCGGAGTAAAGCCGCTCGGCGCGTGTGCATCACGCATTTCGCGCTTGGCGTAGATCACTGGGCCGTCGGTGAAGTATTGGGCGACACTGCGCGCAATCTGCTCATCACCGCCAGTATTCGGTCGGACGTCGAGCACCAGCCCGCTCGAATTAGTCATATCCGCAATGACCTTTGGAAATTCGGTGTCGACGAGCCCACAACGCTCCTGTGTCCAACTGTCAATCAGCACATAGCCGATGTTGTCGGCGATTCGCCCACTTGCCATGCAGGCGCCGTACCGCTTGACGTCACGGACGATTGTTCGCAAGACGTCCTTGTTGAAATTGACGTCCCTTGGCGGCAGTTGGGTCCCTACCCGTTGGCCGCCAGCGACGTCGAGCCAAATGTGAACGTCCTTGGCAGAAATGAGCAACTTCGCCGCGCGCTCTGCGAATTCCTGTGGTGTGCTGGCTGTTTCGAGATCAGTCTGCGCGTTCTTGAATAGCGCCGTCCAGTCCAGACCGAGTCGGTCTCGGTACGAGTACCTGTTGTCGATGGCTTCTTGCAGCATGCGGATGGCGGTGACGTTTTCGGCCTTGACATTGACGGCGCCGGCGGCGGTATTGGTCGGTGGCGCGTTCGACGAGGTGCCCCCACAACCGACCGCGAGAGCACCGGCGCAGATCAACGCGACCACCCGCCACCAGATTCCCATGCCGCAATTAATAGCGGCCCTTGGACGACGGGTCAAGGATGACGCCACTGTACCGTTCTAACCTACCGGGATCAACATGTACCAGCTCGACATCAGCAGTTGCAGGCGGTGGTGTGCAAGGGAAAGATGCCAACGCTCAAGGGATTCTCGGCATCTGCAGGGTGATCTCGACCGGACAACACAGTGCGCCGTGCTGGTTGGTCACCTCGATCTGAATGTCAACCAGATAACGCGGCGGGTCGACCGTGGTATCACATCGCTTCGCCACCGCGCGCCCGCGACCGATCATCGTGTCGCCCGCATAGATCGAGCCGACCAACCGCATCGAGCGGCGCACCACACGAGCGCCCGCACCCGCCCAGTCGGTCGCGACGCGGTCGGCGAATCCGGCCAAGTGCATGGTGTTCACGTAAATCGTTGGATTGCCCTGACTTTGAGCGTAGACCGGATCGAAATGCCCAGGAAAATAGTCCCAGGTCGCACCGGAGTTCTCCACCACCCGTTGGTAGCTGATCTCGTCGACGACCTCTGGCAGGTCGACGGGAACGCTTATCGTGTTCCAGTCCAGATCCGAGGTAGTCACGGCGGAGCTCCAGGAGTGAAGCGGAACAAGGTATTTCGATTGATGGCCACTACCGCGCCGTCTTGGCGCCGATAGGTCTCCAGCGTCTGGATGAAATGACCGACACCCAGCCGGGTCTGCTTTTCCGGCGACACCGACACCAGCTCCTCGACAACGGTGAGCCAATCGCCTTCGACGATGGGTAGCAGGAACTCGACATCGTTGGCCGCGTTGATGAACGTGGTGCCCGGTAGCGGCACTCGCAATGCAAGCGACGCCGCCGGTACCCTTCCCCCGGGTTGCCACGGCGGAGGCACCAACCAGCCCATGAGCAGCGCCGGCGGGGCCAGCAAACCCCCCCATCGTTGCCGGGCGTAATCGGCGTCCCAATACGAACGATTACCGTCGCGGACCATCGCGGCGAACAACTGAATGCGCGCGGCGCTGACCGCCGTCCCCGCGGTCCGCGGTTCGCTCGCCGCGCCGACCATCGCCAGCGCGTCCTCATAGGTACCGAAGGTCAGTTGGTGGCTCACGCTTACATGACGAGCCGGTGGCGGCTGGGTACCGAATCCCATTCGAGCACGCGGGAAGTGAAGTACCAGCCGCCACGTTCGTAGATCAGTCGATCCTGAACTGTGCCGGTGGCCCGCAATGTGGTCTCGCGATTCACGGCGGCGAACAGCACGACGACACAGCGCTGGGTCGCGTTGACCCCATCGACGTGGATCTCGTGGTCGAGGCTGACCAGCCGTTGTGCGTCACCGCCGTCGAAGGCTGCGCGCAGGTCGGTGAACGTCTCGCCATCACGGGTATAGCTGGCGCCGGAATGACGAAAGGTCGCGACCCAAGCGTCACGATCGCCGTCGGAGTAGGCCCGATTGTGCCGCGCGGTCAGATCCAGGATGGCAGCGCGTCCCGTCGCGGCCTGCAGCATCTGCTGCTCCTGATAGGTCATGGTCATACTTGCTCTCCAGCTTTCCTTGGACCTGAGGAAACACTAACTCACCGGCTAACTTTGTATCCGTGGCTTTCACGGTCCCATGCGCCCGGGCGTAAACCTCGAGCCCGCAGGACATCTTTGCGTATCCGTCCGATGCCGTTCTTCGGGAGTTCATCGACCGCCTCGACGAATCTGGGCACGCAGAAGTAGGGCATCCGAGCCGCGCAATGGTCAAGCAGCTCCGTGCAATCCAAAGCGGCCCCTGGGCGCAACGTCACGATTAGCAGGATGTCATCCTCACCCAATTCGCTGGGGACTCCGACGGCCGCGGCTTCGGCCACCGCCGGATGGCCCATGGCGACGGTCTCGACTTCCACCGAGGAGACATTCTCACCGCGCCGGCGCAGCGAATCCTTCACGCGGTCCACATACGTCAGGTTTTGGCCGCTATCGAGCCGGCCCAAATCACCAGTGTGAAACCACTGTTCATGGGCCTCCACCAGCAAATCGCGACCCACGTAACCTTCGCTCATCACATGCGGATACCTCGGCCGGCAGGTGATCTCCCCGACCGCCCCGACCGGTAACTCGGCGCCGGTCTCGTCGATGATGCGCACGTCGAAATTCGGGTTGGGCCGCCCCGACGTTCCCGGAACCCCCTCGTCGGCAACGCCTTTGACCGCAAGGGGAAACGCCTCGGTCATTCCATACATCGTGACGATGCGGCAGTTGTAGCGCTTCTCGATGGCGTGGTAGGAATTCGCGTCGATGGGTGCCGCGGAGATGAACCGCAACCGTAACTGTGCGTCACGCGGATCCACGGGCAGGTTCTGCAGCATCGATACCATCGCGCCGGCACCGGCGAAGCCGATAGCACCGTGAGCGCGCACGTCGTCCCACACCTCGCTGGGATGAAAAGTGGCCGCCAGCACGGTAGTTCCGCCGACCAGCATCGGCGCCAGCACGCTGGGCGCCGCGCTCAGGTGGAATAGCGGCATCGCGGTCCACAACACCTCCTCCGGGCCGAATTCCCAGGCCGAGGCGACGGTCGCGGCGACGGTGAATAGGTAATGCCAGGACGTGGCAACCGCTTTCGACGGTCCGGTGGTGCCCGAGGTGAAGAACAGCGCGCCCACCTCACCGGCATTCATCGGGACAGACTCATGCATGAGGGCGTCGTTGAGCGAAACATCCTCCACCGCAACGACGCTCACGGGATGCAATCGTTCGACAACCTCCTCGACGCGGGCGTGCCGCTCGGCGTCGGTCAGGATCACCTTGGCCTGCGACAACCGCAGGTTGTGCAAGAGAAAGTCGCCCTTGTTCGCCGCATTCACCGCAGCGCTCACCGCGCCGATCCGTGCCGCGCCCAGCCAGAAGTAGATCCATTCCGGACATGTCCCGGTGAATAGCGCCACACCATCGCCCCGGCCGACACCGAGATCGGCCAGCACGTTGGCCGCCGCGCAGGATCGTTGCCGCATCTGCTCGAAGGTGACCTCGGTGCCGGCAACCGACATCATCACCCGGTCGGGATACTGCTCGGCCCGGCGATCCAGCACAGCTGGCACGGTGAAACGATCAACGCCGAAATCGGAAGGACCCAAGGGCCCGCTCATCACGCTCCCGCAGCGGCTGGGTCGGGCTCGCCCTCCGCCGTGTAGCCGAAGTCGTTGGACGAAGGTTGCTCACCCGGGTAGAAGCGGTGCGCCCAGCGACGCAGGGCCGCATAGTCGCGCGCCTCTTCGGGCGCCAGGTTCGGCTTCTCCAGGTATTTCATGTTCTCCCAGGTGAAGAAGTCCTGTTTGATGACCTCTTGCTGCAGTGCCAGAAACTTGGCGGCGCGACCTGTAGGCACGTCACCGGTGTCGCCGGGCTCGCGAATCGAAGCCTGGGTGTAGAAGTAGTCGGTGTAGTCCTCGTCGACCGGCGTCTGTCCGGTGACCTGGCAGGTGGCCACCAAATCGCTTGGAAACCGGACGATTCCCAGCCCCAGCGAGTAGTTGTCGTAGACGATCTTGGCGTCGACCGGACCATTGGGCGTCAACCACGTCTTTGCCCGGCCGCCGCCGAAATTGGCGTTGACCGTCGCATGGAGGTGGTAGCCGGAGACCTCGAAGGAGGCGGTGTTGGCGGGGTTGGCGGCCTTGTGCACGTACTGAACGTGGTACGGGTCGGCGGCGTTCTCGATGATCATCTGCGGGTGCACTTTGACGCGGTTGAGCATCTGGGTGTGCGGGTGCAGCGGGTAGTACTCGTTGGTCTCCAGCTCTGGCAGCACCGGCGGTTGCCAGTATGGCGCCCGGCCGTGGCGCTCATGCCACGCCAGAATGAACCCGTACCACTCCACGGTCGGGTAGGTGCGGATGCGGACGTTGTTCTTGCAGCCGATCTTGCTGTACGGGATCAGCGCATTGGTGCCGTCGCCACGCCAATGCCAGCCATGCCAGGGGCAGATGATTTCTTCGCCTTCTACCGTGCCGCCAACACCCAGGTTGGCGCCGAGGTGCTGACAATAGGCGTCCAGCACATGCACCTTGCCGGACGCGGTTCGGAACAGCACCAGCTCCTGCCCGAAGTAGTGAACGCGCTTGACGTCCCCGGCGGCCAGCTCGTTAGCGAACGCGACGATGAACCATCCCGTTGGGAACCGGTACGTCGACAGCGCAATGCCGCTGGGCCCGAACTCCCGTTCCGACGGATCGCTGGCGGGGTCTGACATGGTATTCGTCACGAGCTCTCCGGTTCGACTGCTAGGCCTATTTTTACTATCTTAAGCATTGAAGGTCAACGCGGCTGCGCCGCGGCGCCGCGGCGCCGAGAGCGAAAGACACGACGGCCCATCGGCGTGTCTCGTCGTAGGATTCACAGTCGCCCAACGATGCGGCGCGATCCGGCTCAGTCGACGATCCGCAGCGCAGCCCGCGGGCATTGCTCCACCGCCGCGCGGACGTCGATCTCCCGGCCCGGCGGCACCGGGCCGTCGGCAATCTGCACCACGTCCTCGTCGCCCAACTCGAAAATGTCCGCGGCAATCGATTCGCAGAACCCGTTGGCCTCACACAGGTCGGGGTCCACTTTCACGCGCATCAGCTGCTCCTTCCTTCGCTGTATCGGTATACCCCCTTATCGGCGGTTGGCTTCCATGACCGCCATGTTGGGATCTGTTGCCGACACCTCGATGAGCTGGCAAGCGGCGACCCCCACCAAGCCAGCGCGTCATTTTCAAAGTCACGGATCTGTCGGTATCGCGCTGTATAGAGTGCTGGTCAGCTTCCGACGACCACAGGCGGGTGGGACAGCAGTGATCACCGGTGAACTCAAGAACAAGGTCGACCGCGTCTGGGACGCGTTCTGGTCCGGCGGCATCTCCAATCCGTTGGAGGTGATCGAGCAGATCACCTACCTGCTGTTCATCCGCCGCCTCGACGATCTGAACACGCTGGCGGAGAACAAGGCCCGGAAGGCCGGCACCAAGGAAGGCATCATCTTCCGGCCAGATCAGCAGCACCTGCGGTGGTCCAGGTTCAAACACGAAGAGCCCACGCTGATGCATAAGACCGTCGCCGACGAGGTGTTCCCGTTCTTGCGCACCCTCGGCGGCGACGGCTCGACGTATTCGGTGCACATGAAGGACGCCCGCTTCACTATTCCGACGCCGCAGCTGTTATCGCGCGTAGTGGACATGCTTGACGCCATCCCGATGGCCGACAGGGACACCAATGGCGACCTCTACGAATATTTGCTGTCGAAGATCGCCAGTGCCGGGGTCAACGGGCAGTTCCGCACGCCGCGGCACATCATCAAGCTCATGGTCGAGATGACGGCACCACGGCCGAGCGACGAGATCTGCGACCCGGCCTGCGGCACCGCGGGATTCCTCGTCGCCGCGGCCGAGTATGTCCGCGACCGTCACCCGAGCGTCATGACCGACGCCGAGCAGCGACGCCACTTCCACGCCAGCATGTTTCACGGCTACGACTTTGACTCCACCATGCTGCGCATCGGCAGCATGAACATGCTGCTGCACGGGGTCGAGTCGCCGGACATTCGCTACCGCGACTCGCTCTCGGAAGGCGCTAGTGAGGACGCCGAGAAGTACACGCTGATCCTCGCCAACCCGCCGTTCGCCGGCTCGCTTGACTACGAGTCGACCTCCAAGGATCTGCAGCGCGTCGTCAAGACCAAGAAGACCGAATTGCTGTTCCTGGCACTGTTTCTCAAGCTACTGAAGCCCGGCGGGCGCGCTGCGGTCATCGTGCCCGAGGGGGTGCTTTTCGGTTCGTCCAAGGCGCACAAGGATCTTCGCCGCATCCTTGTCGAGGATCAGAAGCTCGACGGCATCGTCAAGCTGCCGTCGGGTGTCTTCAAGCCGTACGCCGGTGTGTCAACCGCGATTATCTTGTTCACCAAGACGAATTCCGGTGGCACAGACTATGTTTGGTTCTACGACGTCCAGGCCGACGGGTTTTCACTCGACGACAAGCGCAATCCGATCGAGACCAATGACTTGCCGGATGTGCTGTCACGATGGGAGGCGCGGACGACTTCGGAGCGCAAACGAGCGCGCGCTGAACGGTCATTCTGTGTTCCTCAGGACGACATCGTCACCCAGAGCTATGACCTGTCGATCAATCGCTACAAAGACGTCGTCCACAACAAGATTGAACATCGTCCGCCGCTCGAGATCATCGCTGACATCGAGAAGCTGGAATGCGAGATTGCCCAGAGCCTTGCCGAACTGAGGGCGCTGCTGTCATGACTTGGCCGACCGCGGCACTTGAAGAGTTCTGCAGACCCAGGCAATGGCCCACTATCTCACAAAGCGACCTGACTCCGTCTGGTTATCCTGTGTACGGTGCGAATGGCCGAATCGGCTGGTATATATCCTATAACCACGAACGCGAAACCGTGCTTATAACCTGTCGCGGAGCGACATGCGGAACGATTAATGTTTGTCCTCCGCGGAGCTATGTCACCGGCAATGCGATGGCTCTCGACGATTTGGATGAATCCCGAGTAAACCTTCGGTTCTTAGTTCATGCTCTGACGCCAGACAGGCTTCAACGTGCGATCACAGGAACCGCCCAACCGCAGATTACTCGGGAAAGTCTGCGCGGCGTTGTCATTCCGCTGCCACCGCTCGACGAACAATGTCAGATCGCAGCAATCCTCGACGAGGCTGACTCGCTGCGCGTTAAACGACGCCGAATCCTCGATCACCTTAGCGACCTGAGCGATTCGTTCTTCGTGGACATGTTTGGTGACACCGGAGCAGAAGACCGTTTTGGGTCGGAACCTCTTGGTGAGTTGGTCGATTTCTACAGTGGCGGAACACCTTCGAAAAAGCAGTCAGATTGGTGGATGGGGCCCCTCCCTTGGTTTAGCCCAAAAGACCTCAAAACCCAAGACCTTTGGGATTCGATCGATCACTTATCTAGAGAAGTACTGAATTCGACGAGCTTGAAGCAGATTCCTGCAAACACCGTTGTGATTGTTGTTCGGGGAATGATTCTTGCACACACGGTTCCGATTGGGATGGTGCGCGTGCCGTGCACCATCAATCAGGACCTCAAGGCGCTTCTCCCTCGGGTTTCTATAGAGCCAACCTTTCTGCGGGCGGCTTTGAGTGTCCAGCACAATCGGATACTGGCATCGGTCAGCACGGCCGCCCACGGGACGAAGAGGCTTGAGACATCAGCCCTACGGAACGTCCGAATCCCACGCCCCGGGACTACCGCGGAGCAGGAATTTGCGTCTCGCATAACGGCGTTGAGCGTCGTCCAAAACCGAGAACTCCAAGCCATCGCTGAGAACCAAGTACTTTTCGCCTCCCTCCAATCCCGCGCATTCACCGGCCAGCTGTAAGCGAACGACGACGGGCGAGTAAGTCAAACTCTTCCTCGTGGACGGACAGCAGGCGGACTGACCACGGCCGAGATCAGGAACTGGACTGGCAAACCCTTAAGCCGGGTGATGTACGAAGTACTCGACGATGGCCCGTCGAATCAACTCCGACGCAGACGAACCCTCCGCCTCAGCGCGACGCACCAACTCTTCGCGAATCGGATCAGGCAACCGCACGGGTACTAGCGGCGTCTTGCCTTTCGCCGCACTCCTGCCTGGTGGCCGGCCCTTGCGCAGAAACGCAGGATTGACCTCAATGGAAAGCACCTCGTCTGCGGTCGGTGGATGCGCCTTGTAGTCAGCAGCCATCTCGGCGTATTCATCTTCAGTGAGTCGTCGCTTGCGGCTCATGGTTCATCCTTTCGTTGAAGTCGTTGCGGGCCATAATCGGGGTCGACCAGCCCATCCACACCGAGGGACTCAATAAGGCTGCGGCGCAGCATCATTGCGTGGAATGCCTCAGCCAGAACCGGATTGGAGAGGTCCGCAATCACCTCGATCCATGGCTGGTTAATCCCAGGCGGTCCGATGAACAGCACCGGCAGTGTCCCCGTGCGACGCGCCGCCAGACACAGGCGCAACGCCGGAAAGCCCACCAGCGTGCGAATCTCGGGATCGGTGATTTAGTGCTTTCGGGCGCTGCGCTGGATTTCGACCCGCATACCAAACGGTAATACCCTTTTGACATTAAAGGCAATACCTTTATTAAGGCGGCTGTAGCGTGCCGAGGACCCGTCTACGTGACCACCGCGATGGAGCCGCCGTTAAACGTGCATACCGGCCTCCCCTATTTACGTTTATGATCTTAAAGGTAAATAGATGCACGTATCGTGAACAGATAAGGCGATGGCGGAACTTCGCGAGCTGTACTGGGAGCCGACGCTCGGCCGTGGGCTGGTCGCCCGAGACCGGCGCGGCGGACGCTACGCCGCGTATATTCCGGACACGCTGTCCAACCGGCCGATCCAGATTCCCGCCGAGCTGTCGATTTCCGCTGCGTCGGTCGAACGCGAGATCCTTCGCCTGACGGATCAGCCCGGGGCAAAGAGCCTTGAGGGCATCTCGAGGTTCCTGCTCAGATCGGAGGCCATTGCCAGCTCGATGATCGAGGGCATCGCGCCATCACCCAAGCAGATTGCGATTGCTGAGCTCGCCCAGGACGAACGAATCCGCGGGTTCAGCGCACAAGCCGGCTTGGTGGCCAACAACATCACCGTGCTGCGGCGAGCAGCGGTGGAATTGGTGCAGGCTCCCGCAATCACGGTTAGGGACATCGTCTCCCTCCAGTCCAGCCTGCTTCCCGACGAAAAACATCACGGGCTCCGGACGGTGCAGAACTGGATCGGTGGTTCGAACTGGAATCCGCTTCACGCCGACTTTGTACCGCCGCCCGCCACGGCTGTTCCCGACCTCATGGATGACTTCGTCGAGTACCTGAACGGCTCGTCTCATGGTCCGCTGATTCAGGCAGGGCTGATCCATGCCCAATTCGAGACGATCCATCCCTTCACCGACGGCAATGGCCGGGTCGGCCGCGCGGTCATCCACACAGTGTTGGCCAGACGAGGGCTGGCGCCGCGGGCGATTCTGCCGGTGAGCCTGGTACTTGCCACGCTGCGCGACAGCTACGTCGAGGGGCTCACCGCGTTTCGGTATGTCGGCGATCCGCTCAGCGATTCGGCGGTCAATGGTGCAGCGACGTGGCTGGGGACCTTTGTGCGCGCCGCCGAGATCGCCGTGGAGCAGGCCGAGCGGCTGGCAGGTGAGATCGATGCGCTGCGTGAAGAGTGGAGAGGCCGACTGGCTGACTGGCGCATCGGAAACGGGATGCGCCCCGAGCCCCGAGCCGGCTCGGCGACGTCGAGAATTCTCGGAATGCTATCTGAGACACCCATGTTGACGACACGCACGGTTCAGCGCCTGCTCGACGTCTCTTTTCCACGCGCCCGGGACGCGCTCGACGAACTCGCTGACGCTGGCATCCTGTCGCGCAAAAGCGTCGACCGAGGTACCACCGGCTACCTGGCCGACGAGATCCTGGACCTTGTCGGCCTGGCCGAGCGGCGGTTGGCAAGCACGCGGTTCGACACCCGCGTGAGCAAGCCGATCCGGTCGGCACCGGCCTTGCCGGACCGCTGAATGTCGGTGCGCTGTGCGATCCTCATCGGCTCGCCGCAAGCGAGCGGACCCAAACCCACAGGCGGAGTGCGATGATGACCCAGACCGTATGCAGGAGGACTGGTGACGAATTTTGATTTCGTCCGCGCCATCCAATGGCGCGACATCCACGCCGACTGCGCACGCGCGGAAAGCTATGTCACCAGTGACCCGCGCTCGTCCTGTGTATACAGCCGGCGCGCGGTCGAGCACCTCGTCCGTCATCTGTATGACGTGCTGGCCCTGCCGATCCCGTACAAAGATGACCTGGCTGCCCGAATCAACGATGCCGCCTTCCGCGCTAAGACCGGCCAAGGGATTGCCCAGAAACTCAATCTGATTCGCAAACTTGGTAATACAGCGGTCCACGAGCAACGACCGATCCCGCCCAGAGCCGCACTTGACGCACTGAGAGAACTGCATCACGTCATGGTGTGGGCGGCGTTCCACTACTCGACGAATCCGAAGGCGGTTCCGCTCAGGGCACCATTCGACCCGCGACTGGCAGCCAAGGCGGCTCCTCTGACGCGTGAGGAGGTCGCCAAGCTCGCGGCCACGTTCAAGGCGCAGGACGAAGCGCACGCCAAGGCGCTGGCCGAGAAGGACGAACTTGCCGCCGCGAAAGACGCCGAGATCGCCAAGCTGCGTGAAGAAATCAAAAAGGCCCAGGCAGTCAACCGGCAAGTCGACGACCGCGACTACTCCGAAGCCGAAACCCGCGACCGGTTCATCGACGTTCTGCTCGCAGAGGCCGGCTGGCCGCTGGCCGACCCCAAAGACCGCGAATTCGAAGTCACCGGCATGCCTAACAACGACGGCATCGGCCACGTCGACTATGTGCTCTGGGGAGCCGACGAACTTCCGCTCGCGGTGGTCGAAGCCAAGCGGACCACGAAAAGCCCCCAATTAGGCCAGCAGCAGGCCATGCTGTACGCCGACTGCCTGGAGAGGATGACGGGCCAACGGCCAGTGATCTTCTACACCAACGGTTATGAGCATTGGCTGTGGGACGACGCCGCCGGCTACCCGCCACGGCCAGTGCAGGGCTTCTACACACGCGACGAGTTAGAACTGATGATCCGCCGCCGCCACGCCCGGCTTTCACTCACCGATACCCCGATCGACTCGGGCATCGTCGAACGGCACTACCAACATCGAGCGATCCGCGCGATCGACGACGCATTCACCAGAAAGCAGCGAGAAGCCTTGCTGGTCATGGCGACCGGCGCCGGCAAGACCCGCACCGCAATCGCGCTGGTGAAGCAGCTGATGGAGGCGAACTGGGTCAAGCGAGTGCTGTTTCTCGCCGACCGGACCGCACTAGTCACCCAGGCCGTCAACGCATTCAAGCAGCACTATCAATCGGCCACCACCGTCAACCTGGTGACCGAAAAGATCACGGACGGCAGGGTTTACGTGTCGACATACCCGACGATGATGAACCTCGTCAACGAGACCGACGAAGGCTTGCGGAAGTTCGGCCCCGGCTATTTCGACCTGGTCGTGATCGACGAGGCGCACCGGTCGGTGTACCACAAGTACCGCGCGATCTTCGAGTGGTTCGACTCGCTGTTGATCGGTCTCACCGCCACACCCAAAGATGAAGTCGACCACAACACCTACCGGCTCTTCCACCTCGAAGACGGCATCCCGACCGATGCCTACAGCCTCGATGAGGCCGTCCTGGAAGGCTTTCTCGTCCCACCCGTCGGGGTGTCCGTCGGCACTAAGTTTCTGCGACAGGGCATCCGTTACGACGACCTGAGTGAAGAGGAAAAAGACGAATGGGACTCGCTGGACTGGGGTGAGGACGGCGATGTGCCCGACGCCGTGTCGTCAGAGGAACTCAACAAGTTCCTGTTCAATGAGGACACCGTCGATAAGGTCCTGGCCACTCTCATGCAAAAGGGGTACAAGGTTGCCGACGGAGACCGGCTGGGCAAGACCATTATCTTCGCCAAGAACAAAGACCACGCCGAGTTCATCCAACAGCGATTCGACATCCAATATCCCCAGTATGCAGGACGTTTCGCGCGCGTCATCGTCCATGGCATGAGCTACGCACAGAGCCTAATCGACGACTTCTCCATTGCCGACAAGCCGCCCCACATCGCGGTCTCGGTCGACATGCTCGACACGGGCATCGATGTGCCCGAGGTCGTAAATCTGGTGTTCTTCAAGCTAGTTCGCTCCAAGAGCAAGTTCTGGCAGATGATTGGCCGCGGCACCCGCCTGTGTCCCAATCTCTTTGGACCGGGCCAGGACAAGAAGAACTTCTACGTCTTCGACTTCTGCGGCAACCTGGAATACTTCAGCCAGGACCTGCCCGGCTCGGAAGGCTCAATTCAGAAGTCGTTGAATCAGCGACTCTTCGAAACGCGATTGGGCTTGATCACGACGCTGGATTTAGTTGTACCGCAAGGAGAATCGGAGTCGCCGCAAGGACAAGGTAGTGAATCGGAGCGGGGCCTGCGCGTCGACACTGCGTGGACATTGCACGAGACCGTCGTCGGCATGAACCCGGACAATTTCTTGGTTCGGCCACATCGCAAATGGGTTGAGGAATACGCCCACTGGCCCGCCTGGTCGTCACTGACCGCAGAGGCGGCAAGTGACGTCGCCGAACACCTCGCCGGGTTGCCGTCGGCCAATATCGACGACGACGAGGACGCCAAGCGTTTCGACCTGTTGGTCCTGCGCCGCCAGCTCGCCCAGCTCGAAGGCGATGCCCTGGCGGCGGAACGACTCCGCGAGCAAATCCAAGCCATCGCGTCCGGTCTGCTCAACCAGGCCAGCATCCCGTCCGTCGCCGAACGGCAGGCCCTGCTCGACGAGGTAGCCGGCGACGAATGGTGGGTCGATGTGACGTTGCCGATGTTGGAATTAGCGCGCCGACGGCTGCGCGGCCTGCTGAGGTTCCTGGAGAAGACCAAGAAAGCCGCCGTCTACACCGATTTCGAAGACGAGCTGAGCGAAGCGACATTGGTCGATTTGCCGGGCATCACCCCCGGAACCAACTGGGAGCGCTTCCGCGCCAAAGCCGCCGCATACCTCAAGCAGCATGAGGACCACGTCGCGTTGCAGCGGCTGCGCCGAAACAAGCCGCTAACCCCTGATGACCTCCAGGAATTGGAGCAGATGCTTATCGACAGCGGTGCGGGCGGACCCGCCGACATCGCCCAGGCCGAAGAGCAATCCCATGGCCTCGGTTTGTTCATCCGCTCGTTGGTCGGGCTGGACCGGCAGGCCGCCGTCGATTCGTTCGGCGGCTACCTGGACGGCACGAAGTTCACGGTCGATCAGATACGGTTCGTCAACCTGATTGTAGAAGAACTCACCTACAACGGGGTGGTGGATCCGGCACGTCTCTATGAGTCTCCCTATACCGACCATGCGCCCACCGGACCGGACGCCATCTTTCCGGATGCGGACGTGGAGAGCATTGTCGACATCCTGCGCACTATAAAGGCCAACGCAACCACAACGAGCGTCACCGCCTGACCCCTCGCCGAACGTGGGCCTTATGGACGAAAAGTCTTCGGAACGCGTGCAAATCCCCCACATTCGACAAGCCCCTGCGACTCAGAACACTGGGCCGCTTCTATAGCCCCTGAGGACGGGTCCCGATCACCCCGCTGGCGGCGAGGCTCGCAAGTTCCTCCTCGGTCAGCCCGCACCTTTCGCGCAGTACTTCTTCATTGTGCTCCCCCAGCGTCGGCGGCGGGCGTAGCAGCCATTCGCGCTGACCGGCGAGCAGGGCAAACGGCGGTGTCGGATATAGGCCGGGGCCGGTCCGTGGATGGTTCAGCGACTCGAAAAACCCCCGCGCGCGCAGCTGTGGGTTGTCGGTCACCAGCGAAGGTGATACGACGGGCGCGGCCGGAATCCCGACGGTCGCCAGCCGCTCCACCGTCGACGCGAGATCTCGGCTGGCGAACCAATCGCAGAGGATGCCGTCGATCTCGTCGGCCCGCTGTCGTGCTTCGGCCATCGTTGCCGGCAGCCGGGATTCCATGCCGATCACCTCAACCAGCGCCCGCCACTGCTGGTCGTCACACACGCTCACCGCGATCCAGTCGTCCGGACCAGCACATCGATAGATGTTCTGCAGGGCCCCGCCGTGACCGCGGTTGCCGCGCCGGCTCAGGGTTTTCCCGAAGACCTCGGTCTCGATCGGCTGAATTGCGGTGGTGTTCAGCACCGCTTCGACCATCGGCAGCTCGACTTGCTGGCCCGATCCGGTGCGTTCGGCAAAGTTCAGCGCGGCCAGCACCGCAAAGGCGGCGTGCACGCCGGCCAGCGGATCACACGCGCCACGCGGCGTCACCGGCGGTGTCTCCGGCAGCCCGGTCACCCAGGCCAGTCCGCCGACCTGCTCCATGGTGGGTGCGAATGCGACCCGCTCGCGCCACGGCCCTTCCAGCCCGAATGCCGGCATCCGGGCAACGACAAGTTTGGGGTTGGCCTGCAGCAGTACGTCGGCGGTGAGCCCGAAGTGATCCATCACCCGCGGCGAGAAGTTCTCGATGACGACATCGGCGCCGGCGGCCAGACCCAGGAAGAGGCGACGTCCCTCGTCCGAGCCCAAATCCAGTGTTACCGAACGCTTGTTGGTGTTCATCGCGTGGAACACCCAGCCGTATTCCCACCAGTCGTCCACGTCGGTGCGCATGCCGCCGGAGTACCGAATGCCGTCGGGGCGCTGGATCGACTCCACCTTGACGACGTCGGCGCCGAACGCGGCCAGCAGGTGAGTGGCGGCCGGCCCAGCCCAGAATGCGGTCAGATCGACGATTCGAACACCTTGTAGCGGCAATCCCTGCGGCGCAAGCTGAGAGTCAGGTTCCGTTGTACCCCAACATAGCTCGTCGCTATCCGTACCCAAGGCAGCGCGCAACGGTGCAGGCTCGCACCGCGACATCAACCACGGCGGACGCGGCTGATGAAACCCGGCGGGATTGCGGACAAACACCCCGCGTTCGGTCATGTAGTCCATGTCGCGGATCGTGGCGCCATTACCCAACGCCGCAATCGGCAGCCGAAACAGTTGCCCCAGCGCGACGATCTCGTCAACCGTCCGTCCGGCCATCCACGGACCGATCAGCTCGCGGATCAGGTCGCGGTACTCCCACCGGCCGATCTGAAATCGCAGCTGCGGGATCTCCTCCAGCTGCGGGCATTCCACCATCGCGGCGAAGTCAAGCCACTGCTGACCGGTGACCATCGTGATCCCGACGTAGCCGTCCTTGGCCGGTTCGATCGACGGCACTTCGAGCGTGCGACGGACCGGAGGAACCCGCAGCAATTGCGAATGCAGCCATTCGCTGCTCTGCATCAGCGTTATCGCCTCGAACATCGACAGGTCGAGATGCTCACCCGGGCCGCCGTGCTGTACGCGGCGGCGCACGGCCAGCGCCCCGAACGCGGCGAACACGCCACCCATGTACTCCCCTAGATCGCCGCCGATCGAGATCGGCGGCCCGGCGGGGTCACCCCGAAAGCCCGTGCAGCCGGACCACGACTGCAGCGTGAACTCGGTGGCCGCGCGATCGGCGAACGGACCGCTCCAGCCGAAGTCGGAGATGGTGACGATGACCGCCCGTGGATTGTCCGCCAGCAGCCGCTCCGGATCTATGCCCAGCTCCAACGCCCGTGCTCGGCCGGCGGAAACCACAACGACGTCGGCGGCGGCAACTTCGGCACGGTACTGATCGGAATGAGGCGTCAGACTCAGGCCGCTTTTGCCTGCGTTCAGATAGCTGAACAACGGGCCATTGGCACCAGCAGCGACCGGCGAACAGGTAGCCGAGTACCGCCGCAATGGATCTCCTTGCGGCGGTTCGATTTTGCGTACCTGCGCGCCTGCGTCGATCAATAGCTTCCCGCAGTAGCTGCCGGCTATGCGGTCGCTGATCTCGACGACACGCAATTCGTCCAACGGTGTCGGCCGGCGATCTGCCTCGCGACTCACGCGGCTATTTATACCATTACTGCTAAAATAGCTAAGCCAGTCGAGTAGCGAGGAACGGATGACCGCCCTGGGAATTGGACCCGATGCCCGTCGCCGGTTGTCGGCGCCGAGGATCGCCGAAATCGTAGCCGATGAGTTGCGCCGCCAGATCATCGACGGCGAACTTGCCGACGGCGATCTGCTGCCGCGCCAGGAAGTGCTCGTCGAACAGTTCAATGTCAGCCTGGTCTCGCTGCGGGAAGCACTGCGGATATTGGAGACCGAGGGCTTGGTTTCCGTCCGCAGGGGAAACCGCGGCGGCGCCGTTGTGCACGCGCCCGCCAAGACCAGCGCCGCCTACATGCTCGGCCTGCTTTTGCAGAGCAAGTCCGTCGCAGTCGCCGACCTTGGCATGGCATTGCAGGAACTCGAGCCTGCGTGTGCGGCGCTGGCGGCCCAACGGGCCGACCGCGCCGACACCTTGGTGCCGGAGCTCAAGCAGATCAACGACGCCATGTCTGAGCATCTCGACGACGGTCGGCAGTTCACCGAAATCGGCCGCCAATTCCACGATCTCATCGTTCGCGGCTGCGGAAATCACACGATCATCGCAGTTGTCGGCAGCTTGGAAACGCTGTGGACCAGCCATGAACGACAGTGGGCCGACGAGAGCGCGGCGCGCGGTACCTATCCCTCGCTCGCCAAGCGCCGTGCTGTGCTCAACACCCACATCAAGTTGACCGAAACGATCGCCGAGGGTGACGTCGACCGGGCCCGGCGCCTCGCGGCCCGCCACCTCGCCGATACGCAGACCTATGTGTTATCCGGACGACCCGAACAACGGATCTATGCGCTTTCCCCGCAAGCGTTGTCACGCCCGCGGGATATGCGCCGCCCATAAACGGAAGCCGTTAAGGCCGTGAGAACCGCACTGGTCACCGGCGGGAGCGGTGGAATCGGAAAAGCGTGCGCTGCCAAGCTGTGTGAACTGCGCTACGACGTAGTGCTGGTGGCCCGGCGCGAGGCGCCCCTGCAGGCGGCAGCCCGCGAGATGGGAGCGCGCTACATCGTGGCTGACGCGTCCGATCCAATCGGATTCTCCGCCGCGATAAGCCAACTCGAGACAATCGACCTTGTCGTTCACGCGGCCGGCGCACTTGGCGGAACTTACGCTCGCAAGCAGACTTTCGAGCAGTGGCGGACGATAATCTCGGCCAACCTGGATTCCTGCTTCGTCGTAACGTCCGCGGTGCTGCCGCGGATGCGCGCGGGCTCGAGGGTGGTGTTCATTTCATCGTCGGCAGCTCACGAACCGATGATGGCGCGGACGGCCTACTCCGCATCCAAAGCCGGGATGAACGCGTTCGCCCGCGCGTTGGCGCTCGAAGTCGACCGCGACGGTATCAGTGTCCACCTCGTGACACCGGGGCCGGTGGAAACCGAGATGCTACAAGACGTTCCGTTCGAGATGTACGCGATTCAAGTGTCCGACATCGCCAATGCGGTCGCCTGGCTGGACACCGTCGGCCCGTCGGTCGATCTGCCGGAGATCCGGCTGAGCGCTGTGCGGCGCGGTCCTTTCGCTCGCCCGCCCGTTGTCCCGACCGAGGCACGCCGACGCGCTAAGGCGCAGCGTTCGGGAACGCCTTGATCACCGATTCACCGAATTCGGCAAGAGAATCCGGCACGGCGAAATCGGCGAACCACACGTAGAAACGCTCCACCCGCTGAGCCGCCAGGCCGGCGAAGTGTGCGATCAATTGACCGGCATCACCGCATACCAGCCCCGGTCCTAGATGACCGAATCGCCGGGTGCTCACCTCGTGCACGGCGGCCGGATCGCTGCCCGACCGGACGAAGCCCACCATCTGCTGCACCGATATCCGCGCCGAGCCCACTGTCGGGGCCAATCGAGACAGCCTATCAATGTGATTCGACTGCAGATTCCACCAATCTGCGTATTTGCGAACGAGTTCCATCATCCGGGGACCGCTACCGCCCAGGATCAGGGGTATCGGATGGGCCGGTCTGGGACTTTGAGCCTTCTCTCCGTCCGCCCAGTACTGCGCGATCAGCTCCAGGTGGCGTTCGAGCTGCTCAACCCGGGCCACCGGATCCTGCTCGCCCACGTCGAATCTGGCGAATTCCGCGGGCCAGGATCCCGAGCCGAGACCGAGCTCGAACCTGCCGTCCGATGCCGCAGACAGAGTCACGGCCTGTTTCGCAAGCACCGCGGGATGCCGGAATGCATCGCAAAGCACGAGATGGCCAACCTGCAATCGCTGCGTGTTGGCTGCAACCCAAGTGGCAATGCTCATTGCCTCCCAGATGTTTTCGTTGGGCTGTCCAGGTGCCTCAAGGTGATCGATGAACGCGATCCCGTCAAACCCGCTGGCCTCGGCATGCCGCGCCCGGTCCACGATATCGGCTACCGGCAACCGCACCTGCGGCAAAAACAGAAACCACTCGACCATGCGTCCTCCGATTGCAACAGAGTCGCTAGTTTACTATTTTTATTATGTTAGGGGTCTTATGGATGTCGGTCTAACTTCGGAGCAGCTGGCGCTGCGTGACACCGTGCGCGACATCCTGCGTACCGAGTGCCCGCCCGATGTCGCCCGCGAGGCACTGACCGACCCGGAGCGCTGGCGCACCCTGTGGAAGACGGTCGTCGACCTGGGCTGGACGGAACTCGCGGCATCTGACGCCGACGATTACGGCCCGCTCGAGCTGGCGGTGGTTCTCGAGGAATGCGGTGCCGCCCTAGCGCCTATCCCGTTGCTGAGCAGCATCGGTCTGGCCGCAAGCGTGTTGCGGGCATGCGGCCCGAATTTCGACGCGGTTCTCGCCGACATCGCGACCGGTGTGGTCGCCACGCTGGCCGTGCACTGCCCGGGGCAGCGGTTGCCCGGGCCACCGATGACGCTGCAGGATGGGCGCTTACGCGGGCGTGCGGTGGCGGTCCCGAACCTGACTCGTGCCTACTTGGTCGTCACGCTGGCCACCTCCGACGAAGGTCCGATAGCCGCTGTAGCGCGCGTCGGCGACGGCACGACCACGCTCGCGGGCGAGTCCATCGATCCCGCACAACCCATCGCCGATATTGAGATCGACACCGAACCCGTCGCGATCGCAGCCGTGGAAACCGTCGAAGCGGTCTTGGCAGCACCGCTCATCGCCGCCGCCGCCGACCTCGTCGGCGTGGCGAGCGCCGTCCTGCAGCGATCCGTCGAGCATGCAAAGACGCGACATCAATTCGGCAAGCCGATCGGCGCGTTCCAGGCAATCAAGCATGCGCTGGCGGACAACTACGTCAGCGTGGAGCGTGCCCGGAGCCTCACCTACGCGGCGGCCGCCGATCCACGCGGCAACTGGATCGCCGCGGCGCTCGCCAAGGCAGCAGCGGCCGACGCCGCCGTCGGCTGTGCGCGCACCGCAGTCCAGGTACACGGTGCGCTCGCGCAGACCTGGGAACACGATGCCCACCTCTATATCCGACATGCCTGGCAGGGTGCTGCCCTGCTGGGCGACAGTCGGGCGCTGTACCACGCAGTGGGCGCCCGCTTCGCCGGAGGCGCCGCATGACTGCCCACAAAACGGCACAAGTCGAGGAGTACGGCGCCTGGTTGACGGAGTTTCTGCCAAGCGACTACTACGAGCACTATCGCCAGTACCGTTGGGATATCCCGCTGCGGCGGGACTATCAGCGGGCCGCCTTCGAAGCGGGCTGGTTACAGCCCTCCTGGCCCCGCCAGCACGGCGGTCGATCACTGGGCCTGCGGGACGCAATGGAGATCCGTCTCGAGGCAGCGATGCGCTCCGCGCCCAAGCTGCCCAACATCGCCGGTCCCAACGTTGTTGCCCCCGGCATTCGGCGGTTCGGCACCCCTGAGCAGATCGACCGCCTCCTGGTACCCCTGCTGCGCGGCGACGAATGGTGGGCGCTGGGCATGTCCGAGCCGGAGGCCGGATCGGACTTCGCCGGTCTGCGCACCCGCGCCAAGCGCGACGGCAACATTTACCGGGTCAAGGGCAGGAAGATCTGGACCACCCAGGCCCACGAGTCGCGCTGGTGCACGTTATATGCCCGCACCGACCCGAATGCGCCGAAACACCGCGGCATCTCCTGCCTCATCCTCGACCTGCACTCTCCCGGCGTCAGGATCGAACCCATCCGGATGGCATCCATATCCGACGAGACGTTCTGCGAGGTCTTTCTCGACGACGTCGAGGTGCCGGTGGAGAATCTGTTGGGCCCACTAAACGGCGGCTGGAGCGTTGCGCTGTCGTCGTTACACCATGAGCGCCAGATGATCTGGATCATGAACTGGGTGGAGATCAAACGCGCACTCGACTCGATCCGGGGCACCCAAGACGAAGACATCTACACCGAACTCGGCTCGCTGCTCGCCGATGCCGAGGCGCTGCGGGCCACCGGATACCGCGCCCTGGACAATGAACTCGCCGGGCGACCCAGCCCGGAGGCAGATATCATGAAGCTTCTTGGATCGGTTACGTTGCAACGTGTTTGGGAACTTCGCGCGGCGTCAGGGGGGCCAGGGTCGGCCGGGGATCCCGATCTGCTCTTCGAACGACAAGATGCACTGGCGGCGACCATCTACGGCGGAACCTCCGAAGTCCAGCGAAACATCATCGCCGAGCGGCTGCTCGGGCTGCCGAAGGGATGACTATGGATTACGGCCTCGGCGATGACGCCGTCGAACTGCGAATGCACCTACGGCAGTTGATATCCAACAACATTCCCGCCGACTTCTTGGGCGCCTGCACCGACGATCCGCGCGACCTTGCCACCACCGAGACCTTCTGCAAGCTGCTGGCAGCCGAGGGACTGCTCGCACTGGCGTGGCCGAAAGAGTATGGCGGTGGTGGAGGTTCGATCTGGCAGCAGACGGTACTGCGCGAGGAAATGTGGGCCCACCACGAACCGCGTGGTCCGCAATACATGGGAATCAACTGGGTCGGTCCCGCACTGATGCGCTACGGGACAGCCGAACAGAAGGAAATGCATCTTTCGGCAATCGCAAGCGGAGAAGTCATCTGGTGCCAAGGATTTTCCGAGCCCGAAGCCGGTACCGATCTCGCGTCGCTGCGGACCCGCGCCGTACCGGACGGCCCTGACGGCAAGGGTTGGCGCATCACCGGCCAGAAGGTGTGGACGTCGTACGCACAAATGGCGTCCTGGTGTGTATTGGCGGCATGCACCCATCCGGACGCCCCAAAGCCCAAGCGGCTCACCCTGTTTCTGCTTCCGATGGATCGTCCCGGTTTCACCGTCCGGCCGATCCCGTCGATGCTCGGGCCTCATCACCTCAACGAGATGTTCCTCGACGGCGTGCAGGCATTTCCCGGCGACGTGCTGGGCGAGCCCGGCGATGGCTGGCGGGTGATGCGGGAAGCACTGGCGTTCGAGCGCGTCGGCATTGCGCGCTACGCACGCTGCGAATCGCTACTCGACCGGATGCGCAGGCAACTCGGTGACGACTGGGAGCAACTGCCCGAATCGATTCGCGCCCGCTGGGTTCGGGCTCTCGTCGACTTGCGGGTGGCCAGAGTGCTGGCCTACCGAGCCATTTCCCTGCAGGACGACCCATCGGCGGGCGCGGCGGCCAGTGCGGCACGCATCGCCACCACCACCTGCGATCAGCAGGTTGCCGAGCTGCTATTCGACGTCCTGGGCCCATCCGCGCTGGACAGCGGCACGTCGGCGGCCCTGCATGGGGCGATCGAGGACCATTGGCGCTACGCACAGGCGGCCACCGTGGCGTCCGGCACGATCGAAGTGCAGCGAATGCTGGTGGCGCGCGACGTCTTGGGAGAACAACACCGGTGAATACCGAACTGCCACAGGATATTACCGATTTCGCCGGCGTCGCCACCAAGCGACTGACCCGGATCGGCGGGCCGCCAGCCGCGCTGCGAGCCGAGACCGACGACAGAGTTCGCGAGGCGGCACGCGGCGCCTTGCGTGAGCTCGGCGCGTTCGAGCTCGATGTCCGGTCGTCATCCGACGACGTCTTAGCAGCAGCGGTGCTGTGCCAAACCGCTGGCGCGACGGCCCTGCCCTATCCACTCGTCGAGGAGTTACTGGCGATCGACGGCGCCCGATTGGCTTTGGTGAATCCGCACGCACCGCGCATCGACCACGGCGATCTTGCCGGAAGTTGGATCGCCGCCGACCTCGACGGCAATCGCTACCATCCGCGGCCGGCATCGCGAACGAGCGCCAAGCTGGGGCCCTTTCTGATAGCCGCCACATTGAGCGCACCCGACGGAACCGTGCCAACCGACGACGTTAATCTTCACCTCGTGCTGGGGTCATGGCGAGTTCTAGGTGCGATGCTGAAATGCCTGGATATCGTCACCGAGCACGTGCGCGCCCGAGTCCAGTTCGGCAAGCCACTGGCAGATTTCCAGGCCGTCAGGTTCGCGGTCGCGGATGCGTCGGTCGCGGTGCGCGGACTTCACGAGCTCGCCAAGTACACCATCTGGCGACTGGAAACGACAGCGGTGCAAGTACGTTCGTCCGACGCGCTGGCGCTTCGACTCAAGGCCGCCGACACTGCGCAACAGGTGCTGCGCACATCGCACCAGTTGCTCGGCGCCCTTGGCTTCTGCGATGAGTCCGACGTCAGCCTCCTCGACCGGCATACCCAACCGCTGATCCGGTTGCCGCTGGGGGCCGAAGGGCTTGCGCTGCGCCTGATACCCGACGTCCGAGACGGCCACCTGGAGACTTTGTTTTCATGAGCGCCAACCCCGCTGAGTCTGGAGTAGCCGCCAACCCGTTCGAGGACGGAATCCCTTTCGGCACCAAGCTCCAGGAGCTTGCCGAACAACGCCGCGACGATCCGGCCGTGACCATCGTCGCGTTGGACGGCACCGCCCAGTCGCTGACCTTCGGTGAGCTTGACGCCCGTGCCAACAGGTGGGGGCGGGCACTGGCCGCCAAAGGTGCGCAGACGGGTTCCCTGGTCGCACTTGCCATCCCGAATTCGCAACACCTAGTGCTGGCCACGCTGGGATGCTGGAAGATCGGCGCGGTTCCTGTTCCCATGCACTGGGATCTACCCGAGTGGGAGCGCAGCCGGGTGCGCGCGGTGATCGACCCCGCCGTGGTCGTCGACGAAGACAGCCGGTGGGAGCTGGCAGCACGCGCCGCCAGCGAATCCGAAAGTCCGCAGCCCGAAGCTATTTCCCCTACCGCCAACGGAATCTGCAGCAGCGGTTCGACGGGCGTGCCCAAGGTGATTCTCAACTTGGCGCCTTCGTTATGGATACCTCAGCAAGGTGAGCCGTTCCTGTCGAACTGGACTCCGGTAGCCCAGCCGCAGACGATCATGGTGCCCGCGCCGATGTATCACACCAACGGCTTCGCC
Source organism: Mycobacterium simulans (assembly GCF_900232995.1). GTDB lineage: Bacteria > Actinomycetota > Actinomycetes > Mycobacteriales > Mycobacteriaceae > Mycobacterium > Mycobacterium simulans. The sequence goes on along the minus strand of NZ_OCVX01000003.1, from coordinate 3,080,819 downwards.
ACGTTCCTCTTCCTGTTGGCCGGCGACCATCTGGTGATCCTCGAAAAGTTCGATGCTGCATTGGTTTTGGACGTGATCGAGCGCTATCGGATCAGCAACTTCACAGCCACGCCGACTATGCTGGCGCGCATCGCGGCCCGACCCGACATCCGTAAGCGAGACCTGTCCAGCATCGTGTTTATCTTGCAAGGCGCCGCGGTGATGCCGCCGTCGCTGCTGCATACCTGGTTTGAGCTGCTCAGCCCGCAACAAATCGTGACGGCCTACGGCATGACCGAAAATCTCGGGCTCACCGCGCTGCGCGGCGACGAATGGCTGTCTCATCCGGGCAGCGTCGGGCGCGGCTTTCGGGACACCGAGATCCGGATTCTGGACGCTAACAAACGACCGCTTGGCCCAGGCGAAGACGGCGACGTCTACCTGCGCGCGCCCATGAGTGCGGGATACCGCTATCTGGGAGGCGCGACGCCGCTGCCGTCAACCGAGGATGGGTTTCGCTCCGCCGGCGACATTGGCCACGTGGACTCCGACGGCTATCTCTACATCGTCGACCGCCGGGCCGACATGATCATCACCGGCGGCGCCAATGTCTTTCCGGCCGAGGTCGAGTCCGCGCTCGCCGGCCACCCCGGCATCGCCGACGTCGTGGTAATCGGCATCTCCGACCCGCGCTGGGGGCGCCGCGTGCACGCCGTGGTACAACCGGCGACGGCTCTGACCGAGCAACAAGTGATCGAGTACGCCAAGAGCCGGCTGGCGCCGTACAAGGTTCCCAAGACCGTGGAGTTCGTCGACGCCATCCCCCGCACGGCGGCAACGAAGGTGAACCGCTCGGCGATGATCGCGGCCCGCGGCGGCTAACGCGTTGGGCGCGTTGCGGCGATGGCACCCCCGACCACGATCGGAGGCGCCAAGCAATCCTCCATGGCCTCCCCGATTGCTGACATGGCCCGGCTCTGGTGCTGCTTTACCAGCACGTGCCCGCCCAGCACGATGAGTGCAATCGGCAGTTCGACGGCGCCAAACGCAAGTAGCCCCACCATTCCCGCGACGTAGGCAGCATCATGGGTGTCGGGAGTAAAGAACTTCCCAACGACCGGCAAGTCGATCGCACGTTGTTCAAACTCACGCAATTTTCGCAGGGCCGCAATGCGTTTGGAGTTCGGATGTGCCGCTGCATACGCAGCCCATCGCTTGCCCAGAGCCACTTCGTCGGCCGTAAGCAGTCCGAAGTCAAACTCTCCCGAGTCGAAATCCGCTTCCCCGGGGCTGATTTCGTCAGTCGCCTCGGGTTCGGCCGAGACATTTGCCTGGTCTTCGTTCACTGTGGTCATGGCGCTCTCTCTGCGGTCGTCGGTTAACTGGCGGGGACGAGGTTGTACTCAACTTGCGACGCCGGCTCCCACTCCTCGACGGTCCCCTTGTCCATGCCGGGTAGCTCCTGTGCCCAGGTGTTGAGCGACCCCATCACGCCGGTCAAGCGGCGGTCGGCCCTGCTCGCATACTGCGTGATGCGCTTACCGATAAGCGACGCCGTCCGGAGCAGTAGGTCGGGCTTGGCGGCGGTAAGCACGGTCAGCGCTACGGCCGGGGCCAGACCTTCGAACCATGCCAACGGACCCAGCGGGACGCACCCGACCAGTTGGCTGAGGCCCGGCGTCGTGATGAGCGCGGCCATCGCGGCGAAGGTTCCGGCGACGGTGCCGATGACGAGCGGATCGCGTGATTCCAACAACGTCTGTCCGAGTTGCGTCGTGACCAAGCCCACCAAACCGACCGTCGCCGCACGCTGCGGGGCCGCGCGGGTAAAGGTGGCCATGCTCCACGCAGCGCTTGCGCCAATGGTCGTTGCGGCACCGCGGATAGCGACGGTCTGCATGAGATCGTCCATGTTGATCCCACGCTCCGAAGGGGGCCGCATGTTGCGGACCGCGCTCACCGCAACCGCCGTCGTGGGAAACACGTCGGTCAGGAGGTTCACCAGCAGGATCTGCCTGGCGGTAAGGGGCGCGACGCCGCGCACCATCGTTCCGTAGACGTTGAAGGCCACCTCACCGGCGTTGCCGCCAAGCAGCATAGCGACCGCGGCCTGCGCTTGCTGCCATAGCCGATGGCCCTCCTCGATCGCATCCAGCAGACTTCCGACGCGGCCCTCGGTCAGCACCACGTCCGCGGCACCGCGGGCCGGATCACTTCCGTGAGCGGACACCCCCACTCCTACAGCCGCGGCACGGATCGCCGCGGCATCGTTAGCGCCGTCTCCCACCATCGCGGTGACGACACCGGAATTGCTGATCTGCTGGACGATCTGCACCTTCTGCTCGGGCGTCATACGCGCATAAATGACGTTGTCCTTGACTACTTCGGCGCGTTCGGCGATCGACAGTCGCTCCCAGCGCGCTCCCGTGATCACGCAGTCATCCGGGACGTCGAGATCTATCTGACGAGCGATGGCGCGGGCGGTTGCCGGGTGGTCACCGGTGATGACGCGGACACCGATGTCCCGTTTCGCCAACCCGAGCAAAAGTTCCCTCGCGTCGGGTCGCGGCGTATCGGTGATACCAAGGAAGCCGAGCAGGCGAAGCCCGTTGCCGCACAAGGGTTCCAGTCCCTTCTCCTCGGCGACCGCCAGGTCGGCCTCCGTCAGCGTGCGCTCGGCGACCGCGATCACGCGCAAGCCGCGCGTAGCCATCGCATGGACGTGCGCCAACAGCGCCTCGCGGACGGCGCCGTCCTGGCCCTCGACGCACGCCGAAAGCACGACCTCCGGTCCGCCTTTGACCGCGAGCCGGTCGCCGTCCAGCCCCGCCGCATAGGCCCGGCCAGCGCGGAACGGCAACTCGCGGTCGCGCTTCGGCTGGCTCCCGGCTCGATTGACGACGGCGGCATCCGTCGCCTGCAGCGGCGCGTGCTCGCTGAGCGCAACCGGCGTTGCCAGCGCCGCGCGCTCAAGAATCACGTCCTCGTCGAAACCTGGCTGTGCCGAGATGTCCGTCACCACGAGACGGTTTTCGCTCAGCGTCCCGGTCTTGTCGAAACAGACCACCTCGACTCGGCCCAGCGTCTCGACCGACCGTGGCGATCGGACCAACACATTCCGCTCGGTCAGGCGCCTGGCCGCTTCGCGCTGGGCCAGCGTCGCCACCAGCGGCAGGCCCTCCGGCACCGCGGCAACCGCACAGTAGACACCGCTCGTGACTGCCTCCCGAATTCCCGATCCACGCAGCAATGCCGTTGCGACCACACCGATGCCACCGGTCAGGGTCCAGGGCAACACCTTCGCCGTAACCGCGGCTAGCTGTGCGTGCAGCCCCACCTCATCGCGCCGACGCGGGGCCAGCGCCATGGCCCGGCCCGCGGCGGTCGCGTCGCCGACCGCGACGACCATCGCACGACACACACCGCTGAGCACGGTCGAGCCCTCGTAGATCATGCAGGCCCGTTCCGCCAAAGGACGACCCGGTGTGGGAGCGGGGTTTTTGGTCACCGGCAACGACTCACCGGTGAGAGACGACTCGTCCACCTCCGCGGCTACCGCGCTCAACACCCGTGCGTCCGCGGGGACGACCTCGCCGGTGCGCACTTCGATGATGGTTCCCGGTGTCAGCCGCTCGGTCTCCACAAGCTCGAACTGGTCCGGACCGGTGCTGATGCGCGCGGGTGGCGTCTGAGCGCTCAGCATCTTGGACAACCGGCGGTCCGAGCTGAGTCGTTGCGCAGCTGACATCCCGGCGCTGCCCAGTAGCACGATCGCTACGAGGGCACCGTCCACGGGAGACCCGATCAGCGCGCTCGCGAGTGCCCCGGTGGCGAGGATCGGTGTGAGTGGATCCTGCATCTCGTGCCATATCGCCTCGACGACGTCTTTGCCGCCGTCCACGAAACGGGCGGCCAATGCCTGCACCCGTGACTTCGGCGCCCGGGCCGCGACGGCATTTGGGGCAACGGGATTGTCGAGATCCGGCCGGAGCAGCCGGATTTGCTGCTGCGCCCGGTCGGCGTCCAGTGCATGCCATTCGGTGTCCGCCGCGGCGGCAGGATCGGGCTGCATTGCCACCCCTCGCGCGATCACATACCCGGGGATCAGCGCGAGGGCAGCGGCCGCGATGCTCGGACGCACGCCTGCGGCCCGGACGCCCGGCAGCAGCGTCAGCGTCCCGAGAACGGTTCCGGCGGCCGCTAACTCGACGCCGCGCCGCGCCGCCGACTTGGCCGCGGGTATGGCGTCGACGATCCGGCAAGCAACTTTCAGATTTGGCATCAGTACGTCCGCCGTCCACGCGGGCGCCCGATCGGCGGGCCAGACGGCAAGCGCAATGTCCGCGGCCGCGAACGCATGCGGTAGCTCACGCCCGACGACGGCGACGACCTTGCCGTCGGACTGCAATCGCCGAATGGCGGTAAAGATCGCGCGATCGACATTGCCATCCAGGCCGTCATCACCCACGCGCACCAGTTCGTCGAACGTCCCCCGCAGGTGCCCGGGATCGGCCTGGTCCACCGACAATAGTTTGAGCTCCGCGGCACGTGCCGCGGCGATGAGTGGCTCGGCGAATGGGTCGGCGCTGCGCGTCACGACCACCTCCAAGTCGCGCAGATCGGGCAGCTCATGCGCGGGTGAAAGCGAGCACCCGGTATGGACTCCCGGACCCAGCAGGCCGGCGTTGACGTCAGTTTGGGCGCACTGCCACACCTTCGTGCGCAGTTCGCCATCGACGCCGCTGATCTCGGTAACACGCAGGCTTTCGCCCACCAGCACTTCGGGGTCGACGATCAGAACGTCGACACCGTCCAGGTGCCGCAGCACATCGGGGCGCAGCACCAGGGTGTGGTGCTTGCGATTCAAGCCGGCGCAGAACGTGGTAGCGAACGACTCGCGGGCGTAGTTGAGCGCCCGTGGCGCGGCGACGATGACCGCCTCGCTCGCCAAGGCCGCACCGCCGCTTACGGCGAGGGCAACGGCGCCGGCAAGGCCGGCCGCTGTCGCTGCTCTGGCGTAGTTTTCCGGCGCCGTGTCCGGGACCGGCCGCGGCCTGGAGTACTCGGGCTGTGGCTCGCATCCGGCGCTGAGCGCCAAATGCGGTTCGTGCTCATTCCAGGCATCCACGGCCGCCAGCGCTTCAATGAGACGCAGGCCCCGAAGCAGAATATCGGCGGCTATTACCGACGGTGTATGACCGAGTGATTGTGTGACGGCTGTTCCCAACGCGAGCAGGGCATCGGCGCGGGCGCGCCCGAGTGATCGCTCGAAGACCCTGCGTACATCGGGCTGCGCCTCGGCGAAGGTGGTCACCGCGGCGAACACCCGCGGCAACCGGGGTGCCCGCGCCACCTGCAATGCGGCCGTAAGCCCTAGCGACGCAACCTTGGCCGCCAGCAGGCTAAGTCGATTGACTACCTCCGCGCCATCCCCCGGAATGTCGATCCCCGGCAAACGGGCCGGCTTCGCGGGTTCGGACTCACCGCATGGCTCACTTCGATCGATTGCCGCGGCAAAGACCCGCTCAATTGCCGTCACCATCTGGACCAATTGCTCGATGGTGGGACCGTCCTCTTCGATGTCCACCACCAGCCGCGAAAGCGGCCAATTCACTTGAGTTCGTGAGACACCCGCGGTGCTGCCGATTGTCTTCTCGAGAAAGGCTGCGAAATCAGCCGTGCGCGACCCATCGGGTACCCGCAACTCGATCCATCCCCGGCCATTGGCAGCCCACCGGCGGCGCGGACGCTCACCACCTAACAGCTCGGCCGCCGCGGCTGCACCGCCGCCGATCACCATACGAAGCCCCGAAACGATCGGTTCTAAGGCCGCTTCAAAGACCGTTTTGCAGACCATTTGCGCTTTACCGCCCTCTCGCGATAGCTGGCCTTGACATACCGGACGCGCACCGCACACTCATTGACACATGCGTGTCGCTACACCGTAGGTATCGAGAGGATATGAGAGGTGAAATATCGAATCTGAAAGGCTAACGGACGACTAATTTTTGGCCAATCACACAAGAAATCTTGAAATTAGGAGAGCCCATGTCACTCGTCGACCGCGCCACCAAGTCCGCCAGTTCGGTTGCTGGCGAGACCGTTTCTACAGTTAGCCAGCTCGCGACGGCTCTTGCCGAGGGCGTCGTCGTGACGACACGAGACATTCGTACCGGTGTCCGCGAAGGCCGCATCCGTCCCCGCACCGTGTTCACCACGGCCACAATCGGCCTTGTGGCCGTGGCCGAATGGCCTGTCTTGGTCGCGGGCGGTGGGGTTGCTCTGGTTGCCAGCAAACTCAAGAGCCGTTCGTCCGAGGCCCCGCAAGAAGAACATAGCGATTGACAGTGCAGAACCCGTCGCCAAGCCTGACAACGCAATCAAGGTCGATCGCTCGGCGAGGGGGCGACCCGGAGTGGGTGAGCGCCGAGCCCGGGGCGCCACGATACCCCGGATACGGTCGGTGCGTGAGTTTGTCATCGAACGTTCCCAAGCCCCGTCCGAGCACCTCGGGTGACAGCTGCCGAGCGACCGGCATGGTCGGCAAGATTAACTCTCCGGTGTAGCAAGGACGCGAAGTCAAGTGGCAGCCTAAGATATTGCATCCCAAGGCAATTCAACGCCTTGCAGCAAAAGGAAGTGGGGAATGTAACTTTCGGAGCAATGCGCCGGTAAACGCTGCGGTTCAGTGTCATTCTGAAGAGCGCAGCCACCCTTCCCAGACGGCTTTGCAGAGCGCGCATTGCGAATTTCGTGTTCGTGGCGCACGCACTCTCGCTTGCCTGTACGAAAGCTGTGGGTGCGGGCCGGTATGTCGCGCCGCGGCGTCGCAGCTCGACGGGACGATTGGGGCACCGGAGGCGTTGCTGGACCCGCTCAAGTCCTGCCCGGGCATGGTTCGACGAAGCCCCAATAGTCGTATGCTATGCGGTACCGACACGCTGAGTTTGCTATGCGCTGTTTGCAGAGAGGGTGTGGCACGGTTGACGGTCGAGTTCCGGCTATTCGGCGGCGTCCAAGTTCTGGTCGACGGGCGGCGCCAGGATATCGGACCCGCCCGCCAACGATGTGTTCTGGCCGCGCTGCTGATCGATGTGAACCGCCCCGTCCGGCTGGATCAGATGGTGGATCGGGTGTGGGCGGATAACCCGCCGTATCGCGCCCGAAGTACCCTCGCGGTCTACGTGTCCCGGCTGCGGAATCTGCTGGCTGGTTCCGGGGACGTGACGATTTCGAGTGACCTGGGCGGATATGTCCTCAGGGCCGACCCGTTATCGGTGGACCTGCACCGCTTCCGGTCGGTGGTCGCCCAGGCACGGGCCAGCGCTGATCCGCATGAGGCCGCAGGCTTGTTCGACCGGGCCTTGGCGATGTGGTCCGGAGAGCCATTCGTGTTGCTGGACGCTCCCTGGCTAAATGACGTCCGTACCGCGCTGCAGGCGGAGCGGTTTTCGGTAGAACTTGACCGCAACGATGTCGCATTGCGGGTGGGAAGACACGACGCGCTGTTGGTCGAGATATCCGCGGCGCAGGCCGCCAACCCATTCAATGAACGCCTGGCCGGGCAGTTGATGCTGGCCCAATACCGGAGCGGCCGGCAGGACGACGCGTTGGATACCTACCGTCGGATACGCGAGCGCCTCGTAGCGAAACTCGGGGTTGATCCTGGCCCCGCGCTTCGCCAAGTGCATCAGCAGATTCTTACCGGAGAGATCGAGGCGCCGGTGGCGAACCCGGCTGCGTCGCTGGATCATCCAGTGCTGACGCACCCCATCGCCGTGGATCGCTCACACTCTGGCCTGTTGCGACGCGCTACCAGCTTCATCGGCCATGAACACGAGCTGGGACAGATCGCCGACGCGCTGGGTAAGGGCCCGTTGGTGACGCTCATCGGGGTCGGTGGTGTCGGTAAAACGCGGCTGGCCGTCGAAGTTGCGCGCCGCGAGCAGGACCGCTTCGGCGAGGGCGTGTGGATCTGCGAATTGGGGCCGTTGGAGCACGGCAACGCCGTTGGCCAGGCCATTGCGGCAGCGGGTCGGGTGTGGCGACAGCAGGGCCTGGATCTTGAGGAATCGGTGATCGAGTACCTCCGGGCGCACGAGGTCCTCTTGCTGGTCGACAACTGCGAACACGTGTTGGAAGCGGCGGCGAGTCTGGTATCCCGGATCGTTCAAAATTGCCCGCAGGTGTCGGTGTTGGCGACGAGCAGGCAGCCGCTCGGCGTTGAAGGTGAGCAAATCGTCGTCGTCTCGCCGCTGCCGGCCGAGGACGCAATCCGGTTGTTCGTCGATCGGGCCAAGGCCAGCCGACCGGACTTCACGCTGGACGACCAACCGATGGGTGTCGTCGCCGAGATCTGTTCCCGCGTCGACTGTCTGCCCCTCGGCGTGGAGCTGGCGGCGGCGCGAACGCGGATGATGAGCACCCGCGACCTGGCGCGGCGTTTGGACGACCTGCGTCTGTTGGACCGCGCGGTGCCCGGCGTCCATCCCCGCCAACAGAGCCTGGCCGCAACGATCGCCTGGTCCTACCGGCTGCTCACCGAAACCGAACAGTCGTTCTTCGCCCGACTTTCGGTGTTCGCCGGCACATTCGACCTCGAAGCCGCCCACCGAGTGTGCGGTACGCCCGGGGCCGCCGAGCACGACACGCTCAGGTTGCTTTCCGGCCTGGTCGACAAGTCGATGGTGGTCGTCCGCAACGTCACCGACCGGACCCGCTACGGCGTGCTCGAAACGTTGCGCGGATTCGGGCGAGAGCGCTTGCAGGAGAGCGGGATTGACGAGCGATGCGCGATGCGGCACGCGCGCTATTTCACCGAGCTGGCCGAACGCGCCGGGGCGGGCTTGCAAAGTGCGCAGGAGCGGGACTGGGTCGAGCGCCTGCTGCCCGATTACGACAACCTGCGCGCGGCATTCGAGCATGCGATGGAACGGAACGACACGCGGCTGGCGCTGCGATTGGGCGCGTCCATGCCCGAGTTCCTCGGCTGGCGCATGGGATACGAAGACGCTGATCAGGCTGCGCAGCTCGTCGCCGTCGCCGACCCTGATCATCCGCTGTTCCCCGTGTTGGTCGGGGTTGCCGCCCGCGCGGCATGGATTCACGCTGACTTTGCACACGCAAAATCGCTGGCGGCCCTGGCGGGGGGACGACGCCCCGCCCGCGGCACCGCACGCGTGGTTTACCCCTCAGATGTGTTGGCGGATATCACGCTTTTTGAGGGTGACTCGCAGGGCGCTCGATCGTACTGGGATGCCGAGGTGGCGCTCGCTCGACGGGAAGCGGACCCGATCAGGCTGGCGTGGACCCTTTATCTGTTCGCGGTCTGTGAGGCTCTGCTGGGAAACGTCGACTCCGCCTTAGCGGCCGCGCAGGAGGCCGTAGCGGTGGCCGACAGCACGGCCAACCCAACGGCACAGGCACTGGCCTACTTTGCCCTGGGCTATTTGCTGAGAAGGTCCGAACCCGAGCGGGCTCTGGGCTTGTTTGACGACGCGGCGCGGCTGGCCGCGGACGTGCAGAACTTCTGGGTGTACGGAACCGCGCTGATGGGAGCCGCGGCGACCCGTGCCATGCACGGCGATCCAACCGCGGCGGCGCAGATGCTGATCGCGGTGCTTGACCACTGGGGCAGGTTCGGCGACGTGACCGAGCAATTGGTCACCCTGCGCTATGTCACGAGGTTGCTGTTCCGGCTCGGCAGCCACGAAGATGCCGCCTTCCTGCATTGCGCTCTCGTCAACGCGGGCAAGCCGCCTCCGTTGACCGCAGACCAACTGGATGTCGTTGCGGACTGCCTGGGCATGGCCGGTCTCGAAGCCCGTGATGCGCCGACCAGCGGTGCGGTGTTCGCGCGGGCACGATCAAGCCTGCAACGGCTTGTCGAACAGACGTCGATGTCTGCTACCGGGCCTGCTGCCGAGTCCTGAAAAGCCCTCTGAGGCCCTTTTTAGGCCCTGTGACCAGGGAATTTTATAACTCCGCAATGATTCCGTGCAGGCCGCCGGCACGATCTTGCACATGACGGAATCGATCGTTCGGAAGCGAACCTGCCTTGTGGCAGCGACGCCGATGGGGATCGAGGTCGAGGCGAAGTCCAAACGATGCCACCCATCTACTAAGGAGCATTAAGCAGCGCTGCGCCCTTAGCTCTACCATCCCGATCTCGTCATCAACTCTGTCGAGGCACCCGACCTGCTATGAAAGCGTGTGATCTATACCCCGCTGGGTATAGGTCAGATTTGAAAAAGACTGTCCCACAACATACGAGCGTCACACAGTACGTAGGCAGATACCCCGTATAGGTGTTTAGACGGGTGCCCGGCGGGATGACGACAACACCGGAGAAGAAAGAGGCCGATGACACAGGCTAGTAAGACGATCGCGCGGTTTGGTGGCGCAACCGCGCCCGGAATGGCGTTTATAACTGCGGCGCCACAGATGGTGGCGGCGGCGCCTTATGAACTGAACTGGGAAAGCCCGGCATGGTAGCGGCGTACGTCGATTCATTTGTCTATTCGCTCGGTGAGCGGAAGTGGGATGTCCGCGATTCGGCAGCGGCGGGCAGGCTGGTGTCGAGCGCAGAGGACCTGGAGTCCGCTGGGTTTCGCTGGCATCACGTGTGCGAACCGTCGACCGGGCCATACGATCTGGCCAAGGCAGTGACCACCGAGCTTGCCGATACGGTCGGTTTGGCGGATATCGACGCGATCATCTATCCGACGTGCCTCCCGGTCAACGGCAACGTGGGCAGCCAAGAGATGTGGGCACGTACCGGCGACGTCAAGCACCTCATGGACTTCCCGGCCAGTCGGCTTCAGGCCGACTTCGGATTAGATGGTGCGGTCGTCATCGGCCTCAACCAGCAGGGCTGCACGGGAATGCTGGGAAGCATCCGGCTCGCTACGACGATGCTTGCCGCGGAGGCCGAATGGCGGCGGGTCCTGTGCGTAACCGCGGACCGCTTCCCGGAAACGGCGAGGTATGAACAGGCGTACAACCTGATATCCGACAGCGCGGCCGCCTGCATCGTCCAACGCGAGCCGCGCGGGTTCCGGTATGTCGGCGCCCATCAAATCACCAACGGCGGGCTCGTCGGGGCGGATGACGACGAGACGGTTGGCACCTTCTTCACCTACACGCATCGGGTCGTCACTGAAACCCTGACGCGTAACGGACTGCGGATCGACGATTTGGACTGGATTGTCACGCAGAACACCAACGACAAGGCGTGGCAGGTTCTCGCCAGATTCCTCGGCGTGGACATAGCCAAGGTCTGCTTCACCTCGCTCGCCGACGTCGGCCACGCGATCTCCGCCGACCAGGTGATCAACCTGGTCGAGCTCATCGGATCCGGCCGGATCCGTCCGGGTCAGCTGTTGGCGCTCGTCGTGGCGGGCTCGGGCCTGACCTACCAGTGCGTAATCCTTGAAGCCACAACGGAGTTCGCATGACGAATAGCGCTGTGAACGCCGGTCCGCGGCGGTTGCGTGATGCCCTCGCCACCATGGGTGAGACCTCGGCCCGACTCAGCCACCTCTCCCGGAAGTCTTATCAAAATCCCTACACCGCTGTGGAATGGCCCGAAGCCGTACATCCGGAACGGGATTGGTTCAGCACACCGGAATACCTGAGCCTGTACGGCACGGCCGTGTGGGACGAGTTGGCCGAGCCAACCCGTCGACTGCTCGCCTTCCACGAGGCGGCGAACTTCTACAGCCTGAACATTCACGGCGAGAAGTCGCTCATGCAGGGACTGGCGGCCCGCCTCTACCGCCGTGACCTGATGGACGTCGCCGACTACCTGCATCACTTCCTCGACGAGGAGAACAAGCACAGCATCTACTTCGGCGGGTTTTGCACCCGCTACGCGCAGGTGTATCGGACCCGGCAACTCGCGCTGGATCACGAGCGGCCGCCGAGCGACGTCGAAGACTTCCTCTTCTTCGCCAAAACGATGATCTTCGAAGAGATCGTCGACCGCTACAACTGGGTCCAGGCCCGCGACACCCGACTGCATCCGATCGCCCGGTTCATCAACCACAACCACCACGTAGAAGAGGCGCGACACCTGGTTTTCGGGCGCCGGCTGGTGACCTTGCTGTGGCAGACATGCGCCCCGTCCTGGGACGAACCCAGGATCGCCGACGTGCGCGACGAGCTGGTGCAGTTCTTCGTCGCGAGCTGGCGGGAGTACTACAACCCAGACGTCTTCGCCAATGTCGGGCTCGACGATCCGTGGCAGCTCGCCGACGACGCGTGGGGAGCCGCCCAGCAGCGGGAGCACCGGCGTGCGGTGTCCACCAAATGCCTCGACTTCTTGTTGTCCAACCAGATTCTCACCGAGGAGCCAACCGATGCGTTCTGAACCAGAAATACGGGAGGCGTTGCGCCGCTGGGTGCTCACCAGGGCGACAGGGCTCGAACCGGTGAAACTGACCGACCAGACGCCGCTGTTCGAGGAGCGCCATGTCCGCTCGGTGCATCTGCCAGAGTTGCTGCTCCTGCTGGAACGGTTGCGGGGCGCTCCGATCGACGTCGAGGACCTCCGTCCGGGCGACTTCCGGGACATCGACACGCTGATATGCCGGTTCGCCGACCCGGACCCGGCCGCGCGGACCACCGATGGCGCGCCGCAGGGGTTGGCAAAATGAGCCCCGGAGCGAGCGGGAGCCGAGGCATCCGCCCGGTAACGAGCCTCACGGCTGGGGAACGCGCCGCTGCTCTGGCCCGGCTGGGGCTGGTCTGGCGGGAAACGGGCCAAGCCGCTTTGCGCGGACCATTGCTTGGCCTGGCCGAACAGTGCGATCGTGCCTTTCAACGGATTGGCGCGGTGTGGCAGGCGCAGGAGGAGCGGCACCCAGCAACCCTGGCCGCGGACGTCTTGCAGCGCACCGACTACCTGGGGTCGTTCCCGCAACAGGCGACTTTCGCGGTCCGGCTGGATCCGCGGGCGACCAACCTCGACGAGTTCGTCGCCGGCCCAGTGGTCGACGAGACCGGCCAGCTTGCCGTGACCCGCCTATCGCCGATTCGTGACGTCCTCACCCCGGCGGCCTGCTACCACGTGTACGCGGCCCACCAGGGTGAGACGCTCGACCGCCCCCTGTATGTGACCACGCGCAATAGGTGTTTTCGGCAGGAGACGGTCTACGAGCCACTGCGGCGCCTGCGCAGCTTCACGATGCGGGAGATCGTGTGCTTGGGCGATAAGGCCGAGACCAGCAGCTTCGCCGAGGCGGCTCGCGAGCTGATCGGTCGGCTTGCAAAGCTCGTCGACGTACCCGTGCGCTGGGAGTCAGCGACGGACTGCTTCTTCCGGCCGGCGCGCAACCCGAAATACCTGTTCCAGCTCCTGGAGCCGGTGAAGCAGGAAGCTACCTACGGCGACGGTCTGGCCGTCGGGTCGGTGAACCTGCACCACGACCATTTCGGTCTGAATTTTCAGTTGAGCTGTTCCGGCGAACCGGCAAGCACCGCGTGCCTGGCTTTCGGTATCGAGCGATGGTTGTTCGCCATCACCGATCGGCACGGCTTCGACCCATCATCCTGGCCGGATCTGGAAGGCGCCGCCGCGGCGGTGTGTGCGGACGCGGCGGGGGTCCGCCGATGATCGGTACCACCGTACTCACCGGCGCCGACGGCTACGTCGGGCACAAGATCGCCGCCGAACTACTCGACCACACCGACGACCAACTGGTCCTGGTGGTACGCGCGAGCGATAGAGACGAGCTGGCCGTCAAACGGGCCAGACTCGAGCTGCTCCTCGGTCCGGCACTGGATCGCCGGACCACGATCGTGCCGGCGGACCTGCGGGAGGCAGACCCACTTGGCGATCTGGACACCAAGGGGGTGACGGCGGTGGTGCACGCCGCCGCGGTCATCCGATTCAACGTTGAACGGGACCTGGCCCAACGGACGAATGTCGACGGCACAGCCCGAGTCTGCGAATTCGCATCACGCTGCCCCGACCTAAGACGTCTTGCCGTCATCTCCACCCTCTACGCGGCCGGAAAGCACCAAGGCAAAATCGCCGAGGCGCCACTTGACGACGCGGGGTTCGTCAACGACTACGAGTGGTCGAAGTGGGCTGCCGAACAGCATGCTCTGGCCACCTGCGCCGATCTGCCCCTGTCGGTGCTGCGACTGCCCACGATCATCGCGGACGATCAGACCGGAAAGGTCAGCCAGTACAACGCGTTTCACAACACGGTAAAGCTTTTCTTCTACGGGCTACTCTCCGTCGTGCCGGGCGCCAAGGACACCCCGGTCAGCGTCGTCACGGGCTCGTTCGTCGCCGCCGCGATCACCGCTCTTCTCGATCCGCGCAAGCCCTGCGGTGTGTTCAACGTGTGCCCCGAACACGAAAACAACGCGACAGTCGGCGAGCTGGTCGATACCGCGTACACCGTGCTGGAGCGCGACGAGGGATTCCGTCGGCGCAGGATCCTGCGGCCGCTGTACTGCGACCCGGAGAGCTTCAGGGACCTCGTTGAGAGCGCGCAGACGCTTCGGAAAGGTCCGATCAAGGAGTCGCTTGATTCGGTGGCTTCCTTCGGCGAGCAGCTCTTCTTGTCAAAGGAATTCGCCACCGACGCGCTGTATGCGGTGTGGCCGGACCCCGTGATCGAGGATCCCCTCGCTCTCGTTGAATCGACCGTTTCCCATCTCGTCGCCACCCGCTGGGGACGAAATTCTCAAATCTAAGGAGATCCGATGAACCTTTCCGAAAACGCCCTGTGGCTGCTCAGCTACTACCGCCACTCAGAGATCAATGCGGCCCAATTTTTCGCCCGGGTGGCACGGTTCGTCCGCGGGCCACTCCTGCTCGACGTGACACACCATTTCGCCGACGAGGCCAACCACGCCAACTTCTGGACGAAGTGCATCGACGAACTCGGCGAGCTGCCATTGAAGACACAGCGTGCATACCAGGACCAGTACATCGACGCGATCGGCTTGCCGGCCAACGTCATGGAGGTCATGGCGATCACCCAGGTCCTCGAAAAGCGGGTGATCGGCCAGTACCGCCAGCACGTGCGGTTACCGGGCATCCATCCGGCAGTCAAGAACACGATCGAAAAGATCATGCTGGACGAACGGTGGCACATCCAGTACGTCCGCGAGGCGCTCAAGTCGATGGAGGACAAGTACGGCGCCGAGGAGATCGAGCAGACACTCAAGCGGCACACGGCGGCCGACCAGGAGGTTTACGCCAAGACTCTCGACGAGTACAGCGAGCGGATCGCCGAGTTGACCGCTACCTACCACGCAGCCGCGGAAGCTCAAGCCCGCTGATGATCACGCTGCTCGCCACGACAACGACTCGGCCGCTGGATCCCGCCGTGCTCACGGCCGACGAGTCTGCACGGCTTGCGTCGCTGCCCGGCGAGCAGCGCCGACGGCAGTGGCTGACTTCACGGCGCGCGTTGCGACTGCTTCTGGGTGTGGCCGGGCTACAGCCGGAAACAACGCGGTACACCTTCCCGCACCCGCGAATCTCGTTGAGCCATACCGAACGGGTTGGCGCCGCGGCAGTGGTGATCGATCCCACCCAGCGGGTGGCCGGCGTCGGGATCGACGTCGAGCCGGATCGCGACGCCGATCCCCGCGCAGCCCGGTTCTTCCTTGGCAACCGAGATCAGGCTTGGCTGGCCACCCTCCCCACCGCCGAGCGTCGGTGTCATCAGGTCAGCCTGTGGACGGTCAAGGAGGCGCTGTTCAAAGCCGACATGAACAACGAGCGTGCGACGCTACGGGACTACGCGCTCGCCGATGCGGCCGCGGCCACCGGCTGCGCCGTCCGGAACCTGCCGCAAGAAGCGCTGGTCGCCAATCGGTCCCCGGTCTTCGGATACACCCGCACCAGACTGCCCGGAACCGGGGAGCACCTCTCCCTGGCGGTGGCGTTCCGTCGTCCGACAACCCCCACATCAACTGATGCACCGACGCATTCAATACCGAGGAGAAGCATGTCTACAAAGGAAATCACGTTCGACGAGGTCACTGAGCGCATCAGTGCCACTCTTTCTATCCCGCTGGCCAAGCTCACGCCGACGACCACCCTGGCAGACCTCGCCGCCGACAGCTTCATGCTCGTCGAGGCGGTCGTTGACCTGCAGGAAGAGTTCGACACCATGTTCACTCAGACGCAGCTCCGCGAGATCACCAATCTCGGCGAGCTGGTTGAGCTGTTGCAGCGGTCGCGGGTGACGTCGGATACGTGACCGCAGAAGGTAATTGGCCGCTGATGAACACACCCCTGCTTGTTCTGTACGTCCTGAACTTCCTGATGATCATCGTGACGCCCAGAATCTTCTTCCGGAAGGATGGCGCCTTCAACCTCAGATGGTGGTTGACCGCGCTTCCGTTCGGGTTGTGCCCGGCGGCACTCGTGGTGGCATGGGTGACCGGGCTCGCGCCGTACCGGCCGCGGAGCTGGGACGCTCCGTCGGAGCTGCTCGCCGTGCTCCTCGCGGCGGGCTCGCTTAGCCTGCTGTTTTTCACCCTGGGCACGCACCGCGTCCCGATCTCACTGTGGCACCAGGTCAACGACGCCCCGCGCCATATCGTGACCGAGGGCGCCTACCGCCGGATACGGCATCCCTTCTACGCGTCGTACCTCCTCGCCGTCACCGGCGCCGTGGTGTTCTTCCCGCACTGGACGACGATTGCGCTGGCGATCTACGTCGGCGTGGTCCTGAACGCCACCGCCGCCAAAGAGGAACGCAAACTCCTCGGCTCCGAATACGGCACGGAGTACGCGCAATACCTGGCACGCACGGGCCGCTTCGTGCCTCGACTCAGGCAACCCTGCGCCCCCGTCTCCGAGGTGGCCACATGAAAAGAACGGAATACCAAGCCATGTCGATGTTCGTTGACTGGATGTTCACGCCTCGGGACGACCGAGGTTTCTACCTGGCCGATGACGCCGGCGGCTGGCAACGCTTCACGTACCGCGAAATCGCCACGGCGAGTGGCCAAGTGGCGGCCGAGTACCGTGCGGCCGGGGTACAGACCGGCGATGTCGTCTGCCTCACCGTGCCGACCACTTATGACAGTCTGATTTCTCTTTTCGGCGTGTGGCTGGCCGGTGCGACCATCTGCCCGCTACCGGAGCCCTCCTTCCAATCCGACCAGGACTACATCGATCACATAGGCGAGGTACTCCGCCGGGCCGAGCCCGCCGTCATCGTCACCTCCGCTGAGATCGCGCCGGTGATGGGAAAAGCGATGGCGCAGGCGGGCTTGCCCGGATCGCCGATGGTCGTCAACAGCCAAGCGGCAGGGGTGGCGGAGCTGCCCGCACCGCCGGACCGTTTGGCTGAGATCGCGCTGCTGCAGTTCACTTCCGGTTCCACCGGCAATCCACAGGGCGTACGAGTCTCCTGGGACAACCTGGCGGCGAACTTCGCCGTACTGCGCCGCTGGACAGACTGGCGTGATGGGGAAGGGGGCGCCTCCTGGCTGCCGCTCTACCACGACATGGGGCTGATCGGGTGCCTGCTGCCCGCCGTCGCCACGCAATCGGATTTGTGGCTGATGCGCCCGCTCCAGTTCATCAGGGATCCCGGCCGCTGGCTGTCATGCTTTGGCGGCGGCAAGGCCCGGCATGCGGCATCGCCGTCGTTCGCGTTCGCCTACCTGGCCCGGCGCATCACCCCCGGCCGCTTGGTGAATTTCGACCTGTCCGCGTGGCGCAGCGTCATCGTCGGGGCGGAAGTCGTCGATCCCTTGGCCCTGGCCGCGTTTGCGCGGTTCGCGGCGCCGACTGGGTTCGCGCCGACCGCATTCGTCCCTGCCTACGGGCTGGCGGAGAATACGCTCGGCGTTTCGTCGCCCGGGAGCGGTCACGAGATGCTCCTGGTACGCCCGGACTGGGCCTCGATGCAGGTCGGCGAGCCGGTACAGGTCCTCGAGCGGGCCAGGTTCAGCACCGATTGGGCTACCCACGAAACCAACGCAACGGGGTGGCTGGTCGGCCACGGGAGTCCCGGTCCCGATGACGGCATCGCGGTCCAAGTGATCGACGAGGACGGCGCACCGCTGCCGGCCGGGCACCTGGGCGAGATCACTGTCACCGGTTCCTCGGTGGCTCTGGGCTATCACGGCCAGCACCCGGACCGGACAACGCGGTTCGCGGACGGGGTGTTGCGTACCGGGGACGCGGGCTTCTTCCACGCGGGCGAACTATTCGTGGTCGGCCGGATGGGGGACAGCCTCAAGCTCCGTGGCCGCAATATCTACGTGGAGGATCTCGACGCAAAAGTGGCCGAGGCGGCCCAGCTCAACCGCGACCGGGTAGCGGTGGTGAGCAGCATGCACGAGGGGCGGGCAGGTCTCGTGGTGTTCGCCGAGGCTCGTCCGGGCCCGTGGACCGAAAAGGTGACCGAACGGCTCCGCGGCGAACTCGGCCCGGAGCCGCACATCACCATCGTGACTGGCCGCAGGGGCATGATCCGACGCACCTCCAGCGGCAAACCTCGACGTCGTCAGATGTGGCAGCTGTTTTCCACCGGCGGGCTCAAGGCTGTGGTTGTCATCGACACCGCAGCCGAGCACGGGTCGGGATCGATGTCATGAACAACACCGCGCCAGTGTTGATCACCGGCTGTTCGTCGGGTGTGGGTCGGGCCAGCGCGCTGCGCTTCCTGCGCGCCGGGCATCCGGTCTACGCGACCGCGCGCCGTCCGGAGACGCTCACCGCCCTCGTCGAGCAGGGTGCCGTCGGCCTGCGGCTCGATGTCACCGACGAGGAATCGATGGTCGCGGCGGTCAAACACGTCGAGGCCGACCACGGCGCGGTCGGCATCCTGGTCAATAACGCGGCCTACGGGTTGCAGGGCGCTGTCGAGGCCGTACTGCTCGACGACCTTCGTGCGCAGTTCGAGACCAACGTGTTCGGACTGGTCCGCATGACACAGCTCGTCCTGCCCGGCATGCGTGCCCGGCGCTGCGGCCGGATCATCAATCTCTCCTCGATGGGCGGACACTTCACGTTGCCGGGCTCGTTCGGAGTGCACGCGTCGAAGCATGCGGTGGAGGCGATATCCGACGGCCTCCGGATGGAGATGCGTCCGTTCGGCATCAAGGTTGTCATCGTCGAGCCGGGTCCGATCGACACCTCGTTCGGGGAGACGCTCAACGCCAGCCTGCCCACTCGCACGGGCGACGGCACATACGACCGTTTCCACGCGGACGTTGCGGCCCGGATCGACGCCGCCTACGAGCCGAAGGCCAGGAACTTCGTGCTCAGCGCCGACCAGGTCGCCAAGACCATCGTCAAGGCCGCGCATACCCGCCGGCCTCGGACCCGGTACCCGGTTGGGGCCTTCGCCAAATTCGCAGTCTCGATGAGCCAGCTGATGCCGCCAGCGGTCGTCGACGCATTCATCCGGTCCCAGTTCCCAGTACCAAAACCGCAATAGCAACCCCGAGGAGATATTGATGTCCGAGCGAGTCCCGTTCAACCGAGTCGACACGGGGATCTTCCATTTCGACCAGGCGCCCGATCTGTGGAGCTGCCACTTCGAGGTCCGCGTGGGGGGACGACTGGACCCGCCCCGCCTCGCTGCCGCCGCGCTCGAGGCGGTCCGGCGCCACCCGATGGCCCGCGCCCGGATGGCACCCTTTGGTCCCACGACACGTGCCCTGCATTGGTTGATCGACGACGAGGTCGCGGCGGTTCCACTCGAGATCGTCGACTGCACGACTGACGCCCAGGTCGAGGCGGCACGCGTGCGCCTGCTGAACTGGCGGATCGACCTGCGCGTCGGCCCCCCGCTTGCGCTCACGCTCGCCCACCACCCTGAGGGCGACTACCTGATCATGAACATGAGCCACGTGGTGGGCGACGGAGTGAGCGTCTACCGGTTGATGTCATCGATCTGCCGCGCCTACACGGGCAGTGACGACCCACAGCCGGTCCTTCCGCTTGCCGAGGCACGCAATCTGCGCGGCCACATCGGATGGCGAACCCTAGCCGATGCCCGTACCCGGCTGCGTGCCATCGCGCGACACCTTTCCGACGCCCGCAACGACCCCGCCGTGTCTTTGGCCGTCGACGGCGGTTCGGAGGGCGTCCAGGGACAGGATGTCCACACGCTCCGGTTCGACCGCGACGAGGCCGCCCGCATCGCCGCTCGCCGGGTGAAGCCGGCGACGATCAACGACCTGCTGCTGGCTGCCCTGGCCGTCACGATCCGCCGCTTCAATGACCAGCGGGGCGTGGCCCCGGGACGGATCTCGTTATTGATGCCGATCAACCTGCGACCCGCCGAGTGGGGCACTGAGCTCGTCTCCAACATCGAGTCGATGGTTCCGGTGCGCGTTCCCGAGTACGCACAGTCCGACATCATCACGGCTCAGGCAGCGGTCGCCGAGCGCACCGCGCACCTGAAGAAGCAGCGGCTGGCAGGCACGATGGTCGACGTCCTCGGCATGGCCGGCATCTGGCCAGCGGGTCTGCGTCACGCGGCCGTCCGTTGGGCACTCGGTCTCCCAGGGGCCGAGACGGGGGTGCTGAGTAATCTGGCCAACCTGTCCCAGCCCTTCGACTTCGGGCCCGGGGCGGGTACTGCGACCGAGCTGTGGGCCTCGGGGCCGGCCTGTACGCAGTTAGGCACCAGCGTGGCGGTCGCCACAATGAACGGCGAGATTTTCCTGACGCTGCGCTACTGCCGCACCCAGTTCGACTCCGAGGGTGCAGCGCAGTTCGCCGCGGGTCTGCGGGAGGTCCTGCTCGGCGAGCCCGCGCCGGCGCTCCCGGCCAGCGCTGATCGACGCATACCGCATCGGATGCCAGGCTGATTCGGGAAGCGCGAACGAACATGATCTTCACCAAGTTGGGTGCGCTCGCCCAGCGCGCTCCGCGAATCATCATCGCGACTGCGATGTTATTTCTTTTGGCCGCAGGCATTTTCGGCGCGCCGGTGAGTGCGCAACTACCTGCCGGCGGGTATGACGATCCGGGGTCGGAGTCGGCGAAGGCTCAAGCAATTCTGGCCAACGACTTTCACGCCGGTGGCATGCCGATCGTCTTCGAGATCACCGATCCCGGAGGGGTGGATGCTCCTGCTGCGCGTGCTCGCGCCCAGACCGTGCTTGCAGCGCTGCATGATTCGCGATACGCGCAGCAGATTAGCTCTTACTGGTCGGCATCGATGTCCGGGCTATCCGAGCCGGCAATCACCGCATCGCTCGTCAGCAACGATCACCGCACCGGCCTGATCGTCGCGCAGATCGCCGGCTCGGATAGCGATGCACCGCAGCGAGCTCACGACATCGCGAATCCCATCGTAGGCACCCACGGCGACGTCACCGTGAAGGCCGGCGGTCAAGCAATCGCTTACTACGACGTCAATCGGCAGTTACGCAAGGACCTGACGACGATCGAAGCCATTGCGATGCCACTCGCTTTCGTTGTGCTGGTGTGGATTTTCGGCAGCGCGCTAGCCGCGATACTTCCCATTGCCGTGGCCGTCTTCGCGATAGAAGTAACAACCGCGGCATTGCGAGCCCTATCCATGTTCACCAGTGTGTCGGTTTTCGCGCTTAACCTGGCCTCCGCCTTATGCATTGCTCTGGCGATCGATTACACCTTGTTCATCATTAACCGATATCGCGAAGAACTCGCCAGCGGTAAGACCACCAGGCAGGCGATGGCGGTCACGATGAACACCGCAGGACGCACCGTCACCTATTCCGCGGTCACGGTGGCGCTGTCACTGGTGGCCATGACCATATTCCCGATGTACTTCTTACGGTCACTGGCCTACGCCGGACTCATCGGTGTGTCGCTGTGCCTGATCGGTGCCCTATTGGTTGCGCCGGCGCTGTTAACGCTTCTCGGTGAACGCATCGACAAGTGGGACCTCCGCAAGCCCGCGTATCGGTTGCTCGGTCGAGAGGCTCCGAAACACAAGGCGCCGCAGGACACGTTCTTCTACCGAAGTGCCGTCTTGGCAATGCGCCATGCGGTACCGACCGTCCTGCTGGTTACGGCATTGTACGTCATCCTCGGCCTGCCGGCCCTCGGGATGAAGGTCGCATACCCGGATGACCGGATGTTGCCGACCACCGCACCAGCCCGTCAAGCGGGCGACACAATGCGAGAGTCATTTCCTCAGTCCGGCAATGCGATCCGGATCGTGATCCCATCTGACCAACCGGCCTCGGCAGTGAGCGGATATGCGCTGCGGCTGTCACGAGTGACCGACGTCGTTTCTGTCGCCGGACCGGATGGGACCTACGTCAACGGGAAACGAGTGAGCACCGACTCCTACGGCGCCGCGCAAACCAAAGGTGCGAGCTATCTGACCGTCTCGAGTTCACTAGATCCCTACTCGTCCGCCGGCAAGGCGCAACTCGCTGACCTCAAAAACATTCAAGCGCCAGCGCCGACTCTGTTCGGAGGAGTTGCACAGCAGAACATCGACGATGTCAACGCGATAGTGAACAACGTACCTCTCGCATTCATATTGATCGCGACGACAACCTTGGTACTCGTATTCCTACTCACCGGAAGCATCCTGCTGCCGATCAAGGCGCTGGTTATGAACATGCTGTCATTGACTGCCGCGTTCGGCGCGATGGTCTGGATTTTCCAGGACGGCCATCTCGGCGGATTCGGCACGACGACCACAGGTCACATCAACGCCGAATTCATTCCGTTTATCTTCGGCGTCGCCTTCGGTCTGTCCATGGACTACGAAGTGTTCGTATTGTCTCGCGTCCGCGAAGAATGGCTCAACAGCGACCGCGGGTCCGGCGCCAACGAGCGTGCGGTCGCACTCGGATTGGCGCGGACCGGCAGGATCGTAACCGCGGCCGCAACGGTGATGGCGATCGTTTTCGTCGCGACCATCACATCGCAGGTGCAGGCGGAGCGAATGTTGGGGACAGGACTGGCGATCACGGTCCTTTTGGACGCGTTCCTGATCCGAACGGTCCTGGTACCAGCGTTCATGCGTCTCCTGGGACGCGCGAACTGGTGGGCACCGGGGCCACTGCGGCGATGGCACAACAGATGGGGACTCACTGACGAGCCGCGCCGGGCCACGCACCAACCCGTTGAAGAGATTGGTCAGGCGGTATGACCGAAAACTGTTCAGCCAGTGCGGGTATCGACGAGTTAACCGATGGAGGCCTCGTGAGGCAGAGATTGAACTGGTTTGCGCAGCACGGGTTCCTCCGTGGGGCCGTGCGGCTTGGAGTCAGGCTGGGCGACCTGCAGTCCCGGCTGCTCGCGGATCCCATGGTTAAGGCAAACCCGGCACCTTTCTGCGACGAATTGCGGGCCATCGGCCCCCTGGCGTCGAGCTACGGCAGCCACCTCGCCGTTGATCATGCAGTCGTCCATGACCTGCTGCGGTCCGAAGACTTCGAGGTGTTCTCGCTCGGATCGAACCTGCCGGCACAGGCGGCAATGCGCTGGCTAGAGCGCCGCACTCGCAACGACGATCTACTCCATCCGCTGCTGCCGCCGTCATTGCTGGCCGTTGACCCGCCGGATCACACGCGCTACCGCAAGGCAGTGTCTTCGGTGTTCACGGCGAAAGCAGTGGCCGCACTACGCGATCGCGTCGAAGAGACTGCGTCGGCGCTGTTGGATCAGCTCACCGACCAGCCGAGTGTCGACATCATGGACCGTTACTGCTCGCAGCTCCCGATCGCGGTCATCGGCGACATCTTGGGCGTGCCCGATCACGACCGCAGCCGCATTCTGGAGTTCGGTGAGCTGGCGGCGCCCAGCTTGGATTTCGGGCTCTCATGGCGTCAGTACCAGCAGATGCAGCGAGGGCTCAAAGGACTCCAGCTCTGGCTCACCGAGCACCTCGAGAAACTGCGGTCCAACCCCGGCGACGATCTGATGAGTCAGCTGATCCAAGCCAGTGAAAATGGCCCCGCGGCAACACGTCTCAACGCGAGAGAAGTGCAGACGATCGCTGGGCTGGTGTTGGGCGCCGGTTTCGAAACAACGGTGAACCTGTTGGGCAATGGGATACAGATGTTGTTGGACGCGCCCGAACAGCGGGACACGCTGAATCAGCGCCCGCAGCTCTGGCCCAACGCTGTAGAAGAGATCCTGCGGTTGGAATCACCGATTCAGCTCACCGGGCGAATAGCTCGCAAGAACGTCGAGGTGGCGGGCGCGGCAATCAAGCGAGGCCAGCTGGTGGTGCTCTATCTGGCGGCGGCCAACCGCGATCCGTCCGTGTTCGCCGATCCGCACCGCTTTGACGTCGCGCGCGCCAACGCAAATCGGCATCTCACATTCGCCGCTGGTCGCCACTTCTGCTTGGGTGCTGCCCTTGCCCGCGCCGAAGGCGAAATCGGATTGAGAATGTTCTTCGACCGCTTTCCCGATGCCAGTGCCGCAGGCTCGGGAAGAAGACGGGAGACCCGAACTCTGCGGGGTTGGTCGCAGCTGCCGGTGCAGTTGTGTCCCACACGGTCGGCGGCTATCCGATGACGACAGGATTCCGGGTAGGCGTGCAAGATGGCCTAATTGCGGCACGACCGACGGCCAGCACACTCCTTCGGGCCAATTACCTTGGTGCTGTTGGCAACCGCGTCGACTCGTTCTGGGTTCCAGATCACCTCAACGGCTTGTTCCCCCGTTCGTTGTGGAAGCAGAAGTATTGCGGTGCAACAAAACTGGTACCCACGCTCGATGCGTACCTGGAGCCGTGGACCATGCTCGGCTACCTTGCCGCACATAATCGCGTTGGCCGACTGCGCCTTGGCGTCAGCGTCACCGACACCGGTCGGCGCAATCCTGCCGTCACCGCACAGGCTGCCGCGACATTGCATCAGCTGAGTCGTGGACGCGCGATCCTGGGCATTGGAACCGGCGAACGCGAGGGCAACGAGCCCTATGGAGTGGACTGGTCAAAGCCAGTCGCGCGGTTCGAAGAAGCGATGGCCACAATCCGGGCGCTGTGGGACTCTGGCGGAGAACTGGTCAACCGCGATTCGCCGTTCTTCCCGTTGCGGAACGCCTTATTCGATCTCCCGCCTTACAAGGGGAAGTGGCCCGAGATCTGGATCGCGTCTCATGGCCCGCGAATGCTGCGGGCCACCGGGCGCTACGCCGACGCGTGGTATCCCGGGTTTCCGCACCAACCGAAGGAGTACGCGCAACGCTTGGAAGTCGTTCGCGCCGCCGCATCCGACGCGGGTCGTGACCCCTTGTCGATCACTCCCGCCCTGTGGCTGCCTGTTGTCACTGGCCGCACCCGCGCCGACGTTGACGAGGCGCTCGACTCCCCGCTGATCAAGATCGGCGGACTGAATGCATCGGACGAAGTCTTCGCCCGCCACGGCGCCCACCACCCATTAGGAGCAGGCTTCTCAGGAACGCAGGACTTGTTGCCACACGACATCGACGAACAAACGGCCCTGTCCTACCTCGACCAGATTCCGCCCACGCTGCTCCGGGAAATCGTGCTCAACGGCACCCCGGAAGAGGCCATCGACCAAGCCGCGAACTGGCGCGACTGCGGGGTGCGCTACATCGTCCTCGTTAACTTCAGTGCTTTTCAGCGGAGCCTTCGCAAAGGATTGGCAGCGATCCAGCCGTTCAACAAGATCGTCCGCGAACTCAAGAAGTTTTAGACCGCCGCCCGACGCGCCGAGCGTGCAACCACTGCGGCATCGCACGGCGTGTCCCCGCCGCCAGTACACGTTCGGCGCAGCCAGCGCACGCTCGACGCGGAGTTAGGAATTTCTCTGCGCCGGCGTGCGGTAACCTCGTTCTCAAAGGTTATCGGCAACAGAGGAGGCGTAGTGCCAACGGCCGATGCG
Organism: Mycobacterium simulans; assembly: GCF_900232995.1. Classification (GTDB taxonomy): domain Bacteria; phylum Actinomycetota; class Actinomycetes; order Mycobacteriales; family Mycobacteriaceae; genus Mycobacterium; species Mycobacterium simulans. The sequence goes on along the minus strand of NZ_OCVX01000003.1, from coordinate 3,055,031 downwards.
GAGGAGCCGGAAGTCACGCGTGCCGACCGCTTTATCAAGACGGCGGTCGAGATCCTCGGTGAAACCGGACGCACCGACTTCACGGTGCAGGAAGTCGTCGCGCGCTCCAAGACCTCACTGCGAGCCTTCTATCAGCACTTCAGCAGCAAGGACGAACTGCTGCTAGCGCTGTTCGACAGGACCATCGCGCAATCGGTGCGGGTTTGGCGCGCCGAGACCGCCGGACTGGACAGCACCGCCGCGCTAAAGCTGGTATTCGACCGCGTTGGCGCGCAGCCGGAAACAACTACCCAGGACAGTCTCAACCGGGCACTAAGCCTCTACAACCAACATCTCGCCGAAACCCGGCCGCGGGAATACGCCCGTGTGCTGTCCCCCCTGCATCGACTGATTTACGACATCGTCGTGCAGGGCATTACCGAGGGGGTCTTCAGCCCCGGGCTGGACGTCGGAGCGGCGGCGGCGATCGTCATGCAGACGATGGTGGGCGCACTCCGATTGCGTTGGCTGGGAACCGAATTGAACGGGACCACCATCGACACCGGCCAACTCTACGACTTCTGCAGTCGCGCCCTCGGTATCGCTGACACCGACGATCAATCCGCAACGCCGTCACTGGCCGAGCTGTTCGCGCAAATCGGAATGCGCCCGGCCACTGCTCACGGCGACGAGTTCGCGATGACGATGCCGGTCAGCCCCCAAGTGGTCAACACTTCAGGCGCGCTGCAGGGTGGCCTCCTCGCTACGCTGGCCGACGTGGCGGGCGGACAGCTCGGCCTGGAATACCTGCAGCCCGGGACCGCCATGACGACCGCCGATCTAGCGATCCGCTACCTACGACCAATCAGGCAGGGATCGGCACTCGCGGTCCCCCGGGTGTTGCGGGCCGGCCGGCGATCTCTGGTCATGCAGATCGACATCTTTGGCGACAGCGACAGCGACAGCGAACTAGCGGCGACGGCGACCGTGAATTTCGCCATCGTCAAGCACGAGGACGCACCCGCCGACGATTAGTGGTAACGTCATTACCAGCCACTGAGATCGAGATTTTTGCTAGGAGATCGCCATGCCTTCTCGCGAGCTTTCGTTTCCCGTGTTTGACGCCGATAACCACATGTACGAACCTCAGGAAGCGCTGACCAAGTTCCTCCCCGACAAGCGCAAGCACGTCATCGACTATGTGCAGGTCCGCGGCCGCACCAAGATCGTGGTGCGTGGCCACATCAGCGACTACATCCCTAACCCAACGTTCGAGGTGGTGGCGCGTCCCGGCGCGCAGGAGGAGTATTTCCGGCACGGCAGCGGGGGCAAGAGCTACCGGGAGATCCTGGGCGAGCCGATGAAGGCGATCCCCGCCTTCCGCGAACCGGGCGCACGGCTCGAGGTGATGGACGAACTCGGCCTCGACTACGCGCTGATGTTCCCGACGCTGGCCAGCCTGGTCGAGGAACGCATGAAGGACGACCCGGAGATGACGCACGACGTCATCCACGCGCTCAACGAATGGATGTACGAAACCTGGTCATTCAACTACCAGGAGCGTATCTTCGCGACCCCAGTGATCACCCTGCCGATCATCGACCGCGCGCTCGAGGAACTCGAGTGGTGTCTGCAGCGGGGTGCGCGCACGGTGCTGGTCCGCCCGGCGCCGGTACCCGGTTACCGCGGCAGCCGATCGTTCGGCTTCGAAGAGTTCGACCCGTTCTGGCAAGCCTGCGTCCGCGCCGAGATCCCGGTGTCGATGCACGCCTCGGACAGTGGTTACTCCGAGCTGCTCAACATCTGGGAACCCGGCGACGAGTTTCTGCCGTTCAAGCCGACAGCCTTCCGAAGCCTGGCGATGGGCCATCGGCCGATTGAAGATGCGATGGGCGCATTGGTCTGCCATGGCGCGCTGTCCCGCAACCCCGAACTACGCATTCTGTCCATCGAAAACGGTGCTGACTGGGTGCCGCACCTGTTCAAAGGGCTCAAAGGCGTCTATAAGAAGATGCCGCACGCGTTCAGCGAAGACCCGATCGAAGCATTCAAGCGGTGCGTATACATCAGCCCGTTCTGGGAGGACCGGTTCACCGAGATCGTCAACATGGTGGGCACCGACCGGGTGGTCTTCGGATCCGACTGGCCGCACCCCGAAGGCCTAAAGGATCCCATCTCCTTCGTCGACGAGCTTTCCGGTTTCGGGCAGGAAGACGTCGAAAAGATCATGGGCGGCAACATGATGAAGGTAATGAAGGTTGCGAACCCGGCTTCGAAGCCGGTCTCCAAACCTGTGTCCGCCTGACCGATTCGCCCGCGGCGCACCCCGGCAGGATCTATAGTTAGCCTATAGACGGTTCCGGCAGGTCATGCAATACAAAGTCCGACCGTTTGTCGTCCGGGGGGTCCGGCGCGGTCGATTGGGGGATGGACCATGAACGTGTCTTCAGCGGGGTCATTTACCACCCAGGTGGTGTTGAGCGCGCGGCTCGCGTCCGAGTTGGGCGAACCACACAGCACGCTCAGGGCGGTCACGCAGCGCAACGGCCCGGCAGTGGTCATTCGCGCGGGCGGCGAGGTCGACGCCGCCAACGAGCGAACCTGGCAACATCTGATCGGCGAAGCGGCCGCAATCGCCACCCCGCCCGGATCGCTCGTCGTTGACGTCAGTGGTCTTGATTTCATGGGTTGCTGTGCGTTCGCCACGCTGGCGGAGGAAGCACAACGCTGCCGCCGTCGCGGCATCGAACTGCGCCTGGTGAGTCGCGACCCCGGACTCCCCCGGATCATCGCGGCTTGTGGGTTCACCAGCGTGTTGCCCGTTCATCGGGCTATGGAGTCTGCGCTGTCCATCGCATAGCTTGCGCATAGCTTGCGGAGTCCGTCTCGGCCCGTAATGAAATTGGTGCGGCGCACTAGTAGCTGGCGTTGATAATCTGGTTGATGCTGCTTGGCGAATTCGCCCGCGCACCCCGACTGTTTTGCTAATTCGGTCCGTAGGAGGGACTGCCAAATGGCGGCCGAGATGGACTGGGACAAAACGGTCGGTAGGGCCGAAGATGTGCGCCGCATCTTCGAGAGCATCCCCGCGATGATGGTCGGCCTGGAGGGCCCTGAACATCGCTTTGTCGCGGTGAACGCCGCATTTCGCGCATTCAATCCATTGCTCACCAACGTTGGAAAGACCGCCAAGGAGGTCTATCCCGAACTCGAGAGCCAGCAGATCTACCACATGTTCGATCGGGTCTATCAAACCGGTGAGCCGCAATCCGGCTCTGAGTGGCGGCTTCAGGCTGATTACGACGGTTCAGGAATTGAGGAACGATTCTTTGACTTTGTCGTCACGCCGCGGCGCCGGGCCGACGGATCGATCGAGGGTGTGCAGCTCATCTTCGATGACGTCACGGCCCGAGTGAAAGCCAGGCTGGCAGCCGAGGCGCGGGTGGAGGAACTTTCCGAGCGATACCGGCACGTCCGCGATTCGGCCACCGTGATGCAGCAGGCACTACTCGCACCTTCGGTACCCGTTGTCCCGGCCGCCGACATCGCCGCGGAGTATCTCGTCGCCGCGCAGGACACCGCGGCAGGTGGCGACTGGTTCGACGCCATAGCCCGCGGAGACCGGTTGGTGCTCATCGTCGGAGACGTCGTCGGTCACGGTGTCGAGGCTGCGGCGGTGATGTCGCAACTGCGCACCGCGCTGCGGATGCAAATCTCGGCGGGGCACACCATCGCCGAAGCGCTCGAGGCGGTGGACCGCTTTCACGAGCAGGTACCGGGATCCAAGTCGGCCACCATGTGTGTCGGCTCGCTCGACTTCGCCACCGGCGAGTTTCAGTACTGCACCGCCGGGCACCCACCGCCGCTGGTGGTGACCGCCGACGCAAAGGCCCGCTACGTGGAACCTTCCGGCGCAGGTCCACTCGGAAGCGGCACTGGGTTTGCGGTGCGCAGCGAGGTGCTCGACATGGGCGACACCATCATGCTGTACACCGACGGTCTGATCGAACGCCCGGGCCGGCCGCTCGGGGCGAGCACGGCCGAGTTCGCCGACCTGGCGGCCACGATCGTCGGCGGTGGCGGCTTTGTCCTCGAATACCCGGCCCGGCCCATCGATCGCCTCTGTTCCGAGACTCTCGAATTGCTGCTCCGATCCACCGGCTACAACGACGACGTCACACTGCTTGCGGCACAGCGCCGGATGCCGGTGCCGGCGTTGCATATTACCGCGGATGCAACGATTTACGCCGCGCGCGCGATTCGGGCCCGGCTCCGTGACTGGCTTTCCGAGATCGGCGCCGGCGCCGCCGACATCTCCGATGTCGTTCATGCAGTCTCCGAATTCGTGGAGAACGCAGTCGAACATGCTTACACCACAGAGGTTTCCGACGGAATCATCGTTGAAGCGGCACTGGCTGGCGATGGTGTTCTGCGCGCTTCGGTATCCGACCGGGGCCAGTGGAAGCATCACCGCCAGGGCGAGCAGGGCCGTGGGCGCGGATTGGCGATGGCCGAGGCCCTGGTGTCCGAATCGCAGGTCACCCATGGCGCTGACGGGACGATTGCCACACTTGCGCACCGACTTTCGCGGCCGGCTCAATTCGTGACTGACGCGGTCGTCGGCCGCGAAAGCTACCACCAGACACTCGACGACGAATTCGTTTCCCTGGTTACCGATGCCGGTCGCATCATCGTCCGGGGCGACATCGATTCGAACACCGCACCCACCCTGGACCGCCAGATTGCCGTTGAAAGCCGCTCTGGCATAGCGTCTTTGACGATCGATCTCAGCGCTGTCACCCACCTGGGATCGGCAGGGGTCAGTGCACTTGCCGCTGCCTGCGACCGGGCACGCAAGCAGGGCGGCGACTGTGTGCTGGTCGCGCCGCCCGGCAGCCCTGCCCACCACGTCTTGTCACTGGTTCAGATACCTGTTGTCAGTGGCGATACCGAAAACGTCTTCGCCGAAGATTAGCCAAGTCCTAGCGCGCCTGGCCGTGGCGCACCTGATTGAACGGCACCCCGCGATCGGCGGCGTACTCCCGCGGGAAGTTCAGGACTCGCTCGCCGATGACGTTGCGCGCCATTTCCGTTGTGCCGCCGCCGATGGCAACCGACTGCCGGGACAGGTAACGGAATCCGGTCTGTAGGCCTTCGCCGTATTGGCCAACGACACCGGCCGCCCCCGCGATCGACAGCCCCGTGTCGATCTCGAGAGTCACGGTCTCGGCATGGAAGAGCCTGATGAGCGTTCCAGCGGCCGGCGGCAGTGTGCCGTCTCGGACGCTGCGATAGACATGGTCGATCAGCTGCTCGGCAACCGCGCGGTGCACCAGCGCTCGGCCGGCCATCTCCTTGACCCGATCGCTGTCGGCCTGGCCGGTCTTCTCCGCGAGGTCGGCGTAGTCGACCGGTGTTGTGTGGCCGCCCTCGCTACCGGAGCCGCTGGCGAACTCCGAGCCCTGCCCGACGGCGCGGCGTTCGTGGTACAGCTGCCGTGATGCCACCGCCCAGCCGGCGTTCACCGCACCGACCACGTCGTCGTCGCCAACGTCCACCCCGTCCAGGAACTCCTCGCAGAACTCGGTGGAACCGTTCACCTGGGTGATCCGCCGCAATGTGATACCCGGATGGGAGATCGGCACCAGGAACATGGTCAGGCCGTCATGCTTAGGCACATCCCAATCGGTGCGGGCCAGACACAGTCCGTAGTCCGCAGCAAACGCGCTGGTGCTCCAGGTCTTGGCGCCGGTGATCACCCACCGGTCGCCCTGACGTTCGGCCTTGGCAAGGACACCGGCCAGATCGGACCCGCCGCTGGGTTCGGACAACAGCTGCACCAGCACCTCGTCGCCGCGCAGCGCCGCGGCGATGTGCTGTTTCTTCTGCTCCTCACTGCCGGTGTCGAGCAGCGTCGCGCAGCAGATGGTGAATGTGGGCGTGTTGAGGATCAACGGCATCTCGTAGCGCAGCGATGCTTCGTCGAATGCTCGCTGGTATTCGTAATCCAGGCCCAGGCCGCCGTACTCGCGCGGGAAGCAGATCCCGGCGAATCCGCCTTCGTAAAGACGTTTTTGTAGTTCTCGCGCGCGGCGCCAGGAACGTTCGTCGTCACGGGGCGCGGCCGGTGGCGACGCCGGGTCGATGCGAGGCATGTTGTCGGCCAGCCATGCGCTGGCCCGTCTAGCAAATTCCGCAACCGATTCGGTGGGCGTCATCGGGCCGACTTCTCCGCCTCATATACCCGCACGTTGTGTTCCTCGGGTGTGCCAAACATGGCCCGGTACAACGCAACTCGCCTCAAGTACAGGTGCAGGTCGTGTTCCCAGGTGACGCCGATGCCGCCGTGCATCTGCACGCAGCCCTGGACGATTCGGCCGGCCAGCTCTCCGACGTAGGACTTGGCGATACTGGCCGACCGACCGGCCGCAGGTGCGCGGGCGGATATGTCGGCGACGGCGGACGCCGTGGTCGCGCGGCACGCTTCCAGCCACATCTTCATATCGGCGAACGCATGCTTGAGCGCCTGATACGACGCCAGCGGGCGGCCAAACGTGTGCCGGTCCAGGGCCCACCGGACGGTGAAGTCGAAGACCGTTTGCAGGATGCCGACCACCTCGGCACACTGCAGCACCTGCGCGATCTGGCTTTGCCGCTCGATCAGCCCGGCGGTCTCAGCGGCGCTACCAACAGCCGCGGACCCAGCAACGGCAACGCCGTCCAAATCCACCCTCGCGTACTGCTTGACCAGGTCCACCGACTGCTGGGCCGTGATCCGTACGCCCGGGGTATCCGTTGGAACCAGGAACTGGCGGATGTCAGAGCTATTGGGACCGCATCGCGCCACCACCAGCAGTACCGCACTCTGGGCCGCGGCCTCGACACGATCCTTGGCGCCGCGGATGACGTAGCCGCGGTTGCCGGCGTCGGTGGGTGTAGCCGTGACCGTCGGATCCAGCGGGGCCCAGCCCCGGCCCGGTTCGGACACCGCCCACGATGCGACCGTTTCACCGGACATCAGCGATCCGATCAATTCGGCATGCGTCTGTGGATCCTCGCAGTCCACCAGCCCCGCGAGCACGGTGCTGACCGGGTACAACGGACCGGGCGCCACCGTCTTACCAAGCTGTTCAGCGACCATGGCAAGATCGGCAACACCGTCACCTGAGACGCTGCCGCCGCCTAATTTCTCCGGGACGAGCAGACCCGTCCATCCAAGCTCAGCGGCCCGGCGCCACCATGCAGGGTCAAAGGAAGAACCGGCGGAATGCAGCTCGCGGACGTAGCGCAGCGGCGCTTCTTTTTGTACAAATGCTTGGGTTGTTGAGGTAAAGAGTATCTTTTCGGGAGAGTCGACAGTGGTCATGACGCCGGCCGGACTTTCTGTGGAAAGTTTGGGGGGCTGATCATCCGCCTGATCGGTTCTCGTCGGAGTTGGCTGGCGACTCCGATGTTAGCAATGGGCAATACAGTAAGAGATACCGGAGTTCAGTCGATAATGAAGTTGACGAGCCATAACCGCCATGGCTGAGACGAGCGAACCACCGACGGATTCGGCGAACTCGAAGGCCGACGCGATGGCGTTGGTCGAAGAAGCCGAAGCTGAAGCCGCCGAAGCCGAAGCGCTTGCCGCTGCGGCGCGCGCCCGGGCACGTGCTGCACGGCTGCGACGCCAACTGGCCGGCGACGCCGACGCCGAATACGAAGACTTCGACGAGGACGACGAAGAGTACGACGAAGAGGATGTCGAGGACTACGAGGACGCCGAACTCGAGGGCACAAAGCCGGCTTCATGGCGAAGCCGGTTGCCGAGCTGGGTGCGGATTCCCGCGCTGTCGACGATTGCGACGGCGGCCGCAATCCTGATCGTCTGCGGCTTTACCGCGTTCAGCGGATATATCATCTGGACGCACCATGAAGCCACCGAGCGCCAGCAGCGCGCCGCGGCGTTTGCCGCTGGGGCCAGGCAAGGCGTCGTCAATATGACTTCTCTTGACTTCAACAAGGCCAAAGAGGACGTCCAACGGGTTATCGATAGCTCTACCGGGGAATTCCGGGACGACTTTCAGGCGCGCGCAGCCGATTTCACAAAGGTAGTGGAGCAATCCAAAGTCGTAACCGAAGGCACGGTCAACGCCACGGCAGTCGAGTCTATGGGCGAGCATTCCGCTTTGGTATTGGTCTCGGCGACATCACGGGTCACCAATTCCGCGGGCGCCAAAGACGAACCACGCGCCTGGCGACTCAGAGTGACTGTGACCGAGGAGGCCGGGCAGTACAAGATGTCGAAAGTTGAGTTCGTACCGTGAGCGATGAAGTGCGCGACACCGAGGCCACCGAAGCCCTACCGCTCGACGCAGACACCGAAGCCGACGATTCGGCAACCGAGGAATCTGACGAGGCGCTGTCCGAGGAATCTGACGAAGCGCTCTCCGACGAGTCCGACGAAGCGCCTTCCGAGGGCGACTCCCCCGCGCCACGCCGGTTCTGGCGACGCGACTTGTGGCGTGTGCAGGTCAATGTCAGACCGGTTGCGGTGATCCTGATCCTGCTCGTGCTGATATCCGGCGGGGTTACCGCGTGGCTCTATGTCAAGCAGTACCAGCCTGATCAGCAGACCGATCCCGGCGTCGCGCGGGCGGCCGTCACTGCCGCGTCTGATGGGACGGTGGCCCTGTTGTCGTACTCACCCGACACCCTCGACAAGGACTTCGCCACCGCCAAGTCCCATCTCTCCGGGGATTTCCTGTCCTACTACGACCAGTTCACGCAGCAGATCGTCGCTCCGGCGGCTAAGCAGAAGGCGTTGAAAACCACCGCTCATGTGATGCGCGCCGCGATATCGGAGTTGCACCCCAATTCGGCCGTCGTTCTGGTTTTCGTCGATCAGAGCACCACAAGCAAAGACAATCCCAATCCGACGATGGCGGCCAGCAGTGTGCTGGTGAACTTGGCCCTGGTCGACGGCAAATGGCTGATTACCAAGTTCACGCCGGTCTAAAGTTGCCTGGCGAACGCACGGCACAGCTGCTGCGCGCGTAGCGCCCGGTTCTCTTGGGAGACAATCCAATCCGGATCTGCGGACCTCCGTCGCCGAGCATGGGTCGGCACCCGGTTGGGGCTTCGTTGCTATTTATATTATGATAGTGATATTCCATCTCAGGAGGAGCGCTGATGACGCTCGGCACCGACGCAAACCGCCAGGCCACCACCCTTGACCTCACCGGCCAAACCAGCCCCTACCCGTTCTTCGAACACATGAGGCGCACGGATCCGGTCTGGCATGGCGCCCTGGCAGACCACTCACAGATGCCGGAGGAATTGAGACCCAACGATGAATGGGTCTTATTCAGTTATGACGTCGTGTTCCAGGCTTTCCGCGACGACCGGATCTTCACTTCTGCCAACTACGACAAGACCATCGGTTTGGTCATGGGGCACACCATCTTGGCCATGGGCGGCAAGGAACACCACGATCACCGCAATCTGGTGGCAAAGGCCTTCCGCGCGACAGCGCTGGAACGCTGGGAGCCGTCGGTAATCGGGCCCGTCTGCAATCGGCTCGTCGACGAGATCAAAGACCATGGTGAGGCGGACCTGGTCAAAGCGGTGACCTTCGAATTCCCGACCCGGATCATTGCCACTCTGCTCGGACTCCCTCGCGAGGACCTTGACCTGTTCCGGCGGCTGTCGCTGGACCTTATCTCGATCCCAACCGACATCGTGGCGGGGTTGAACGCCGCGGACGAGTTGCACGGCTATTTCCTCAACCAGGTCGAGCAGCGGCGCCGCAAACCGACCAACGACATCATCGGCGATTTGGTTGCCGCCGAGATCGACGGTGAAAAGCTCACCGACGAAGCCATCATTGCGTTCTTGCGACTGTTGTTGCCCGCCGGCCTGGAGACCACCTACCGCTCGTCGGGCAACCTGCTGTACCTGCTGCTGACCCACCCCGATCAGCTGGCGATGGTCTACCAGGACCGGTCATTGATCCCAACCGCAATCGAAGAAGGCCTGCGCTTCGAAACGCCACTCACCATGGTGATGCGGACCACCACCCAAGACGTCGAAATTGGTGGCAAGACAATCCCGTCCGATGCGCAGATCGATATGTGTATGGGCTCGGCCAACCGCGACGAAAGCCGCTGGACCGACCCCAACACCTTTAACATCCGCCGCCCGCGGCAAGCCCACATCGCGTTCGCCGGCGGGATCCACATGTGTCTCGGCATGCATCTTGCCCGGCTGGAAACGCGGGTAATGCTCAACAGTCTGTTCGACCGCGTCAAGGACCTGGCGTTAGTTCCCGATGACGGCACCGGTGTGGAGTCCAAGATCGTCGGACTCACCTTTAGGTCGCCCAACAAACTTCCGGTCACGTTCACGCCTGCCGCATGAGGAGCCGGGCGGCCAGGATTGGCGCGTTCGCCGAACACACTGTGGTGTCGGCGAATTCACTTGTGAAGGTCGAGCCGCGTCCACCTCTGGTCCGAGTGCTTTGCTGTCGTAACGAGTAAGCGGCTCAACGGCTCTGGACGAATGCCGGTGTGACAAAATTTTCGACCAGCTCGCGCTCGGCATCGTCGTCTTCGCCTGGCCAATACATCAGAGTTAGCACGACGCGGACCCCCCATTTCGCGGCTTGCGGGTGACCGCCGGCGATCCCCATGAGTTCGGAAGCAAATTCGGCAAGTTGCGGCATCTCGGCTAGCCACGCCACTTCGCGGGTGCCGCCGCGGACCGAAGACATCATGAGCCGGCACAGTGGCTCCGACCGAATTTCGTGGAGTGTCGACAGAATTGCGGTGGTGACTCGCTCCGGCCCGCTCAACGGCTCGACCGCCGAGCGCACGGAATTGGTGATGCGGGCCGCAACTCGGGCGACGACGCCGTCTCGGATCTTGGCTTTGCCACCGACGTAGCGATAGATGGTCGCTCGCGAGCAGTGGACCCGGGCGGCCAACTTGTCGATATCAAGTCCGTTCATCCCGTCGTGTCTCATGAGGCAGATCGCAGCGTCGTAAATCCGTTCGGCGGCGGCTGCGCGGCGATCGCCGCCGACCACCCAATCCTCACCAGGCACTGGTCACATGTCCTTCCCGCTACGAAGCACCGGGAAATCCCACTTTCCAACGTTTGAGACGAAGATAACAGCTCTTCTCACTAGCATCGCAGGTCGCACGCTCGCCGTGAGACGGCCCGGGCCAGACCAATAGGCGGCGTATTTCAATTTGTCGCCACACCATTGACCTGCAGATTTCCGCTGGTCAAAGTAGTTCGATCACACCCCTCGACCGGGGTTGTGGGATTCATGGATGTCACCCGGTGGGCGTGGCCGATAACTCGACGACGGGCTGTCCCGAGCTGTCAGTTACGTGCCGCCGCATGAAGAAGGGTTGCGCAATGAGTTTCTTGGTGTTGCCACCCGAGATCAACTCGGCATTGGTGTTCGCCGGGGCGGGGTCTGAGCCGCTCTTGGCGGCCGCGACGGCCTGGGCGAGTCTGGCAGATGAATTAAGTTCAGCTGCAGCATCTTTCGGATCAGTAACGGCAGGGCTGGTCGGCGGGTCATGGCAGGGTTCGGCGTCGTCGGCGATGGCGGCAGCGGCTGCCCCCTACGCGGGTTGGCTTTCGGTCACGGCGGTGCAGGCACAGCGGGCGGCGAAGCAAGCAGGCGCCATGGTGGCCGAATTTGAAGCTGTCCAGGCTGCGGTGGTGCAACCGGTAGTGGTGGCGGCCAACCGTGCTGACCTCGTGTCGCTGGTGATGTCGAACTTGTTTGGGCAAAACGCTCCGGCGATCGCAGCTATCGAAGCCATCTATGAAGAGATGTGGGCACTCGATGTGTCGGCGATGTCTGCCTATCATGCCGGGGCGTCGGTGGTCGCATCGGCACTGACGCCGTTCACCTATCCATTGCAGACCGCCGCGTCAGCGGCCGCGGCGGAGGCCGTCCCGACCACGCCCAACCTCGGCTTAGCCAATGTGGGCGGCGGAAACGTTGGCAACGCAAACAATGGCCTCGGAAATATTGGTAGCGGAAATCTCGGTAACTACAACGTCGGCTCCGGAAACCTCGGCAGCTCCAATATCGGTTCAGCAAACCTCGGCAGCAACAACATCGGCATCGGCAACGCCGGCAGCAACAACTCCGGCTGGGGAAACATCGGCAAACTCAATACCGGGTTCGCTAATACCGGCTTCGGCAACTTCGGACTCGCCAATACTGGTAACAACAACATCGGCATCGGTCTTACCGGCGACAACCAGATCGGTATCGGCGGGCTGAACTCGGGCAGCGGCCACCTCGGGCTGTTCAACTCGGGCACCGGGAACATCGGCTTCTTCAACTCCGGCACCGGAAACGTCGGCATTGGAAACACCGGCAATTTCAGTACCGGCATTTTTAACTCCGGGCAGGGAAATACCGGCTTCTTTAACGCTGGTTCGTTCAATACCGGCATGTTCGACGTCGGAAATGCTAACACCGGCAGCCTTAATACCGGCAACTACAACATGGGCAACTTCAATCCGGGTTCGTCTAATACCGGCACCTTCAACACGGGCAGCACCAACACGGGTTTCTTCAACACCGGCAACATCAACACCGGTGCCTTCAATATCGGCAACATGAATAATGGCATGTTTAACACGGGGGACATGAATAATGGCGTTTTCTACCGCGGCGTGGGTCAGGGCAGCCTGAGTTTCAGCATCACGACCCCTGATTTAACGCTGCCACCCCTTCAAATACCCGGGATATCGGTTCCAGCGCTCAGTCTGCCCGCGATAACCTTGCCGTCGTTGTCACTGCCAGCCGCATCGACACCCGACAACGTTACGGTGGGTGCGTTTAGCTTGCCGGGGTTGACGCTCCCGTCACTCAACATCCCGGCCGCCACCACACCAGCCAACATCACCATCGGCGCCTTCGACCTCCCCGCACTCACCCTGCCCTCACTCAACATCCCCGCCAGCACCACACCAGCCAACATCACCATCGGCGCCTTCGACCTTCCCGCACTCACCCTGCCCCCACTCAACATCCCCGCCACCACCACACCAGCCAACATCACCATCGGCGCGTTTGAGCTGCCTTCACTTGCGATTCCTTCGGTGACTATTCCATCTATGGCGATACCCGCGGGTATTACGGTGGGAGCGTTTGAGCTGCCGCCGCTAACTATTCCTTCGATAATTATTCCGTCTGTGACGATACCCGCGGGTATCACGGTAGGGGCGTTTGACCTGCCGCCATTGCAGATTCCCCCGGTGACTATTCCGCCTGTGACGATACCCGCGGGCACCACCGTCGGTGGCTTTAGCCTATCTGCGATACATACTCAGGCGATATCTGTCGGCCAAATAAGTGTGGGAGGGTTTGCGTTTCCCGCTATAGGTTGGGATGTTTTCCTTGGCACACCGAAGATAACAATTAAAGGTTTTGGAATACCTTTTTCACTAAGCTTCAACACCAATGTAGTTGCGCTTCAGGGGCCATTCGGCGCCACTAGTACTTTCACCGGAACGTTCGGAATCAGCGAGTTCGAGCTGCCACAAATGGTGATCCACCCTTACCATCTGACCGGCCCCATCGTCGTCTCACCGTTCCATCTCCCTGCCTTCAGCATCCCGGGGATCGACGTTCCCGCTATCGACGTCGACGGCTTCACTCTCCCGCAGATCAGCACCCCAGAAATCACCACGCCGCCGCTCATCATCGATCCGATCGGCGTGGGCGGGTTCACGCTGCCGCAGATCACCACGCTGGAGATCGTCACCCCGCCGTTGACAATCGATTCGATCGGTACTGGCGGGTTCACGCTGCCACAGATCACCACCCCGGAAATCACCACACCACCACTCACCATCAACCCGATCAACGTCGCTGGCTTCACCCTCCCCCAAATCACCACCCCAGAAATCACCACACCACCACTCACCATCAACCCCATCAACGTCGCCGGCTTCACCCTCCCAGAAATCACCACACCACCACTCACCATCAACCCCATCAACGTCGCCGGCTTCACCCTCCCCCAAATCACCACCCCAGAAATCACCACACCACCACTCACCATCAACCCCATCAACGTCGCCGGCTTCACCCTCCCCCAAATCACCACCCCAGAAATCACCACACCACCGCTCACCATCCCACCGATCGGACTGGCGGCCTTCACAACACCGCCGCTCACCATTCCCGGCATCCACCTGCCTAGCACCACGATCGGAGGATTGGCTATCCCAGGGGGTCCGGGCTACCTCAACTCGAGCTCCGCGCCGTCGTCGGGCTTCTTCAACTCCGGTGTAGGTAGCAGCTCGGGCTTCGGCAACAACGGTTCGGGGCTCTCCGGCTGGTTCAACACAAACCCCACTGGGCTGTTCGGCGGCTCGGGGTACCAGAACTACGGAGGACTATCCTCGGGCTTTTCGAATCTGGGCAGCGGCGTATCGGGCTTCGCCAACACGGGCGTCCTGCCCGTTGCGGTGATCAGCGTTGTTTCGGGCTTTGCCAACATCGGCAACAACGTCGCCGGCTTCTTCCAAGGCATCAGGCCGTAACCCGTGGGGTCGTGACCGACGCCAATGGCCTGCTCCTAAGGCCGGTAACCTGGCCCCGCCGTGCGAGCGGACTCCGCAAGCGCTACTGGATTACTCCTGAGGACGGTCTGCCCAAGCGGATGCGACTGCTTGAACCCAACCGTGCCGCCAATGGACATTTGGCGCTCGGCTAACTGGAATGCGCTGCTACGCAAGCTTGCCCAGTGTGCGATCCCACAGCTCGGCCCCGAGGCGCGGATCGTAAGCGGCGCGGTTGGCCTTCGCGATCTTGCGGCGTGAGTAGTATTCCCCTGGCTGCCAATCGATACCGGGCTTGCTTGGTGCCAGCCAGACCAGTTGCCCGGCTCCCTCGTCTGAGGTGGCAGTGAATCGGGCCGTCAGCGGCACGTGGTTCTTCATGAAGGCGAGGACCCTAGATCCCGATGCCTCACCGAAGTTCGAGTTGACGTAGCCGGGATGGACCGTCGCGACCGACAGTCCCTCAGCGTGATATCGCCGATGTAATTCCATGGTGAACAACACAATTGCCAGCTTCGATAGGGCATAGGCGACGCTGGGCCGCCGTACGGCGGTGTTCTCCACATTGGCCGGCACCGTATTCGGCTCGTGCAATCCCAAAGCGGACATCTCCCGGCTGGCCAGGCTGTATGAGACCGGGCAGCTGCAACTCGATGAGATGATCACCAAGCGTTATCGCCTCGATGACATCAGCGATGCCTACCGCGATCTTCTCAACGGTGAAATCATCCGGGGCATCATCGATTTCGGCATCATCTGATGCTATTTCTTGCTCAACTTGAGCCGCTGCAGCTGGCGTACGCGTCGATCGGGCTGTGCAGGGCCAGACCACCGTCGGCGTGCACCACCTGTCCGGTCACCCAAGGCAATTCGAGAACGGTGACGATGGCGGCGGCCACGTCGGAAGCGTCATCCAACCCACCCAACGCCGTCCGCTCGGAAATGCCTTCCGCCCAGCCGGGCAGCGCTAACGACACCGGAATCCCAAACGGCAAGCGGCATTTGGCTACCAAGCCCACGCTCGCCGCGGGCCTGGTAGCCCGCGCAGCGGCCGCCAAGGTCCCCCGCAGCTGGGTTGCCGGCGACGGGGTCTATGTGGCAACCGCAGGCTAAGGGCGGCCATCCACGGCCACGGACTAGTACTGCAGCCGTAGATCGTGTTTGGTGCGGCTTGGGCGTGTCTGCGCTGGTCAGGGCGGTCACCGCGGCATTGTTCGGAGTTTGTGAAGACATCTGAATTGGCCGCGGTCGCCGCGGTTCATAGCGTAGACCTGGATCGGTGGCTGTCTGAGTTTTCGGCGGTGATTGATCAGATCGCGCCCGACGCCGGCGATCATTTGCTGATCCGCCGCAACGATGCCACCGGGGAGCTGGCCTACCTGCGCTGCTATCGCCGCACCGGGTCATGTAGTTGGAGTTTTTGCCATTTCGGGTGCCAGTTGTTCGTAGAGGTGATCGGCTAGACCGCGCACGGTGGTCGTGGCGTGCTCGTGGTTGATGCGTACGCCAGTTTCAGCCTCGATGCGAGTCCGTAGGTCGAGGGCGCCCAGGGAGTCGAGGCCGTACTCGGCTAGCGGTCGGTCTGGATCGACCGTGCGGCGTAGAATCAGCCCGGCTTGCTCGTAGATCAGTTGCCGAAGCCGGGCGGGCCATTCGCCGAGGGGAAGTGTCATAAGCTCGGCGAGGAATTTGCTTGTACCCGCGTCATGTCCGGTGGATTGGAACAATTCGAAGAATTGACTGCGTTCAGCAAAGGTAGTCAACCACGATGTTCCGATGAATGGCACATATCCTGCGTAGACACGGTCGTAGCGCAGGAGTGTTTCGAATGCGTAGGCGCCCTCGTCGGCAGCGATGCCAGCGCCGCTGCTTTCGGCCAGCTCGGTGGCGCGGCCAACCCCGGCCCACGCGCCCCATGCGATCGCGATCGCTGGAAGGCCCTGCGCTCGTCGCCAGTGGGTGAAGGCGTCCAGCCAGCTGTTAGCCGCGGCGTAAGCGCCCTGGCCCGGTGAACCAACGGTGGCCGCCGCGGAAGAGAACGAGCAAAACCAGTCCAGGGGCTGGTCGGCCGTCGCGTGATGCAAGTTCCAGGCGCCATATGCTTTGGGAGCCCAGTCCCGGTCGAGCAGCTCGTCGGTAATATTCGACAGCGCCGCATCCTCGACGACCGCGGCCGCGTGTAGCACCCCACGGACTGGGAGTCCGGTGGCGGTGGCCGCGGAAACCAGGTGATGGGCGGTGTCGGGTTCTGCGATGTCACCGCATTTCACTACGATGTCCGACCCGATTGCTCTGATGAATTCGATTGTCTCTAAGGCTTTTTGACTGGGTTGGGAGCGGGAGCTGAGCACAATGCGACCGCAGCCGGCTGCGGCCATTTTTTCGGCCAAGAACAGTCCGATCCCGCCCAGGCCGCCGGTGATGATGTAGGAACCGTCACCCCGGAAGACCTGAGCCTGTTCGGGTGGCAATACCACGCTGCTACTTCCAGTGCGCGGAATGTCCAGCACGAGTTTGCCGGTGTGGCGTGCCGCACTCATTTGCCGAATGGCGGTGGCCGCGTCGGCAAGCGGGTAGTGGGTGCTCGGTGGGATCGGCAGCTCGCACTCGGCGGTCAACCGGTACACCGTGTTCAACAACTCGCGGACCTGGTGAGGATGGCTGACTGACCACAACGCCAAGTCGACGGCGTGAAACGTGAGATTGCGCCGGAACGGGAAGAGACCAAGCTTGGTGTCGCCATAGATGTCGCGCTTACCGATTTCCACGAACCGGCCGCCGAAGGCCAGCAATTTGAGTCCCGCCAGTTGTGCAGCGCCGGTCAGCGAGTTGAGCACCACGTCCACGCCGTAACCGTTGGTTTCGCGGCGGATTTGGTCGGCGAACTCGATGCTGCGCGAGTCGTAGACATGCTTGATTCCCATGTCGCACAATAGTTCTCGGCGCTGAGGACTGCCGGCCGTGGCGAAGATCTCGGCCCCGGCAGCCCGAGCAATCGCAATCGCCGCCTGCCCTACCCCGCCGGTTGCCGAATGGATCAGTATTCGGTCGCTGGCCTTGATGCGGGCCAGGTCGTGAAGGCCGTGCCATGCGGTGGCATACGCGGTGGTCACCGCCGCGGCCTGCATGTCGGTAAGCCCTGGTGGCAGCGTTGCGGCGAGCCTGGCATCACAAGTTACCGATGTGGCCCAACAACCGTTGGGAGACATGCCCCCAACGCGATCACCGACCTGATGATCGGTGACGTCGGGTCCGACCGCGGACACCACGCCGGCGAAATCGCCGCCCGGCTGCGGCAGGTGTCCCTCGAAGCTGGGGTAGCGCCCGAACGCTACCAAGGCGTCGGCGAAGTTGACACTGGACGCACTAACTGCCACCTCGATCTGTCCGTGGCCCGGTGGCATCCGGTCGAACGCAACGAATTCCAGTGATTGCAAGTCGCCCGGCGTGCGGATTTGCAAGCGCATGCCGTCGCGCTCATGATCCACAGCAACGGTTTTCCGGTCTTCGGGACGCAGTGCGGTGGGGCACAACCGCGCCGCGTACCACTCATCGTTCCGCCAAGCGGTCTCGTCTTCGTCGGATCCGACCAGCAGTTGGCGTGCCACCTGTTCCATGTCGGTCTGCTCGTCAACGTCGATGTGAGTCGTGTGAAGGTGCGGGTGTTCGGTGCCGATCACCCGCAGCAACCCACGCAGCCCGCCTTGCTCTAGGTTGATACTCTCGCCGCCAACCACTGCCTGTGCATTCCTGGTGACGACATACAGCCGAGGTGTTTGGCCGACCAGGGTTAGCAGTTCACGCGCGATACGCAGTACATGCTGTACGCACTCACGACCGCGAACGGCGCAGTTGCCATCCGGGTTCTCGTAGTTGAGCCCGGTGAGCAAGACCAGGCCAGTGAATTCCCCGGCGTTGAGTTGATTACTTAGCACAGTCCCGGCGGTGATGTGGTCGTCGTGTTGGTGCCAGCGCATGGTCGTGCAGTGGGCACCGTGGAGCTGCAACGCGTCCGCCAATGTGGTACCGGCGTCATCGGCCGTGGTAGCGGCGCTGATCAGCAGCCAGCTTCCAGCGCCGGCATGGTTGCCCTCCGGCAGCTCGCGTCGTTGCCAATCGATGGTTAGCAGCCGTTCGTTCAGCACCCGATTTCGGTTGGCGTTTTCGGAAAGCCCGGTCCCGAACAGGAGCCCATGAACGGCTATCAGTACCGTTCCGTGCTCATCCAAGATGTCGAGGTCGGCTTCCACGCCCGAGCCACAAGGGGTCACCGTCGTGTAGCAGTATCGGGCCTTGCGGGCGTTGGCGTAGGCGCGGATCCGGCGGATACCTCGCGGCACCGGTAGACCTCCGTTTACCGCGCGTTGTGCGGCGGGATGAGCTGCTATCGATTGAAAGCAAGCATCCAGCAGTGCCGGATGGACAGAATAGGCATTTTGCTGGGAACGAATCGAACCGGCCAGCGCGACTTCGGCCAGTACCGTGGGATCGTTGGCGGTGTGGACTGCTGTTAGGCCAGTGAACGCCGGACCGTACTGTACCCCGTGCTCGTCGAACAGGGTCCGTATCTCGTCGCCGCCCAGGCGGTGCGGGTGAGCTGCCAGCAAAGCTGGCATGTCATATGCCGGCGGTTGCTCATAGTCGTCTACCGCGTCCAGCACCGCCGAGGCCCGCCGAAGCCGTCCCGCACCCTCTTGCAGAGTCTCCACGGCGAATTCGACCTCACCCAGCGATGGCACTGTTGCGACCGTCGATACGAGGGTCTCGTCGTCGTCCAGCAACAGCATCACCTCGAAGCGCATGTCACGCACCTCGAATTTCTCGCCCAGAATCGTCCGAGCCGCGGTCAGCGCCATCTCGCAGTAGGCGGCGCCGGGCACGGCCGGCACATTGTGTATCTGGTGATCGCCCAACCAGGGCAGCTCCGCGATACCCATCCCCGCTTGCCAGACATGGCGTTTCGGCTCTTCGGAGAGCTGGACATGTGCACCCAACAGCGGATGCACTGCGACAGTGCTGCCGCTTTTTGCCTTATGATTCTGATCGTCGCGATCGTGGAATAGATAGCGGTGCGTCCACGCCGGCAGCGGCGCATCCACCAGTCGTCCGCTTGAGTACAGCGCCGAGAAATCCACCGCGGCGCCCGCATTATGCAGGTCGGCCAGCAGGCCGCGCAGGCCATGGGGTAACGGCTGACCTCGCCGCATGCCGGCCAAGGTGGCCACCGGAATATCGAGGCTCTCGGCGGTCTGGTTGACGGCGTGGGTTAGCAGCGGGTGCGGTGCCAGCTCGGTGAAGACCCGGCACCCGTCCTCGAGCGCGGCTCGCACTGCGGCGGAGAACCGCACGGTGTAGCGCAGGTTGTTCACCCAGTATTCGGCGTCGCACACCGGCTCCTCGCGCGGGTCGAACAGGGTCGCCGAATAGTAGGGAATCTCCGGCGTCAGCGGGGTGAGATCGCTTAGTGCCGTTGAGAGTTCGTCAAGGATCGGGTCGACTTGCGGAGTATGCGATGCCACGTCAACCGCAATTTCCCGCGCCATTACTTCGCGCTGCTCCCACTCAGAAACCAGTGCGCGCACAGCCTGGCTCGACCCGCCGATCACGGTGGACTGCGGCGAGGCAACGACAGCGACCACGACGTCATTGATACCGCGGCTTAGTAACTCCGAAACCACTTGCTGCGCAGGCAATTCCACCGACGCCATCGCGCCGTGACCAGCGATACGCGACATTAGCCGCGAGCGGCGACAAATGATGCGCACCCCGTCCTCGATCGACAAGGCTCCGGCGACCACCGCCGCAGCGGCCTCCCCGAGGGAGTGCCCGATCACCGCGCCCGGCTCCGCCCCGTGGGACCTCATCGCCGCGGCAAGCGCGACCTGCATAGCAAATATGGTCGGCTGCACCCTCTCGATGCCAGTCACCGTTTGTGGCGCAGTCATCGCCTCTGTCACCGAAAATCCCGACTCCCCAGCGATTAACGGCTCGATTGTGGCCACGGTGGCGGCGAAGACGGGTTCGGTTACGAGCAAGTCAGCGCCCATCGCGGCCCACTGCGAGCCCTGCCCGGAAAATATCCACACCGGGCCCCGATCGTCGTGCCCCACCGCCGCCGGATACAGCGTGTCACCCTCGGCGATAGCGCGCAGCCCCTCGTTCAGCTCAGCGATGCTGGCGGCGATGACCACGGTCCGTACCGGCCGGTGGGCACGCCGACGTGCCAGCGTGTACGCCAGATCCGATAGCACCACAGACTCCGCGCGCTGTTGAACCCAGCCCGCCAGGCGCTTGGCGGTTTGCCGCAGCGCGTCGGGCGAGGAGGCCGACAGCGCGCACAGCTGGAGCTGTGTTGCTGGCACATCGGCCGTCCCCTTGCGCTCTGCTTGGGGTTCGCAAGCTTGCTCGACAACGGCGTGCACGTTGGTTCCCGACATCCCGTACGACGACACGGCCGCGCGCCGAGGACCATGATAACCGTTGTTCGGCCATGGCGTATTTTCCTGTGGCACAAACAGATTGGTCTTGATTGTGGCAAGCGCATCAGGTAGCCGAGTGAAGTGCAGATTGCGCGGAACCACACCATGTTGCACGGCCAGGACCGCCTTAATCAGTCCCAGCAGTCCAGAGGCCGACTGAGTGTGTCCGAAATTTGTCTTCACCGATGCCAGCGCGCACGGTGCCGTAAGCCCGTACACCTCGGCCAAACTGGCGTATTCGATCGGGTCGCCCACCGGTGTGCCGGCGCCGTGTGCCTCCACCATGCCGACGGTGGCGGGGTCCACGTCCCCGGCGGCCAACGCCTCTCGATAGACCGCAACCTGCGCGGGCCGCGACGGCGTCGCGATGTTGACCGTGCGTCCATCCTGATTGGCGGCGGTGCTACGCAGCACCGCCAAAATCCGGTCACGGTCGCGCTGCGCGTCCACTAACCGTTTGAGCACCACCACACAACAACCTTCGCCACTGACGAAGCCGTCCGCAGCGATGTCGAACGCGTGGCAACGCCCTGTCGGAGACAACATGCCCAGGGCCGATCCCGACGAAGATTTGCGGGGTTCCAGCATCAACGAGACGCCCCCTGCCATTGCGAGGTCACTTTCGCCCTCGTGCAAGCTTCGACAGGCCAGGTGGACAGCGGACAAACCAGATGAACATGCGGTGTCCACCGTCATCGCCGGACCACTCAAGCCCATAGCGTAGGCGACACGTCCGGACGCCATACTGAAACTGTTGCCCAGGAAACCGTACGGCCCTTCTAGAGCGTGCGCATCGGCTGCCACCAATGTGTAGTCGCTATGTGTCACTCCCACGAATACACCGGTCCGCGAGCCAGCCAGTGCGTTTCGAGTAAGGCCGGCGTGTTCCATGGCTTCCCAGGAGGTTTCGAGCAGTACGCGCTGTTGCGGATCGATCGCGATCGCTTCTCGTTCGCTGATCCCGAAGAACTCGCAATCGAAATCCGCTGGGGCCGCTAAAAACCCGCCCCACTTAGACACCGATCGGCCAGGAACACCCGGCTCGGGGTCATAGAACTCGTCAACATCCCACCGCTCAAGCGGAACCTCGGTGATCAGGTCATCGCCGCGCAACAACGCCTCCCACAACAGCTCAGGGGAGTCAATGCCGCCCGGAAGACGGCACGCCATGCCGATGACGGCAATAGGAGTAACAGAATTCTCGCTCACTGCTATTCAAACCTCGTCTCTACGTTTATAGGCGGCTTATCTTCTTACGCCCGCGGCCCTGTTGCGTTTTGACGGTGGACCTAGATACGAGCTAACCAGCTCACCCTTCCATTAAAAGCTTGAGTCGATCGCCGTACTTGCTGAGTGATTCCTGGGACAGCATTTCTTCATGCGTGCAGTCGACCGAGTACGTCGTAATGTCGCCGGTAACGTACGGCTGCCAAATCCGCAGAAGAAATGCACTCCGATCGCTCTCATCTCGTGCCGCACAGAATATCGCCATATCGCCATCAAATACATCGGGCACGTGGTCTGACCAATATAGCAATCTGTAGTTCTGCACCAACAATCGGAGGAGCTGTTTCGCTGGAAAGGGAAACTCCTCCTCGGCCTCTCGCTCCTGAATTAATTGTTCTACCTGCTCATAGGTGAGCGGGTCAGACTGCTCGGGAATATCTACGCTAACGGAGCGCAAGATTTCTTCCAGTATTTCACTCTCGCCAAGAGCCCGGTCGCTAACCGGGAATATGCTACTTGCGGCGAGTACGGTGTCCAAAAGTACGACGCGGGGCACTGCGCATCCACGTCGACGAAGCTCTACGGCGAGTTGCTGCGCGACGACCCCTCCAAACGACCAGCCGAGCAGGTTGTAGGGCCCAGCCGGGTAGAGCGCCTGGATTTCATCCGCATAACTGCTTGCCATGCTGCGAATTGACACGGGCGCGGCTTCGTCGGGCTGTGGGAATTGTTGAATGCCAACGATCGGGCAGTCCAGGTAATTTCCTAGAGTCAAATAGGGCCAAATTACGCCGCCTGCTGGATGGACGCAGAACAGTGGCGTGCCGGAACCGGGCTTTAAGATCTCAACGGGGGTCTTTCGCGCGGAATTGGCATCCTCAGCAAGCCGTTGACTCAAACCGCCGACCGTAGGCGCCTCGAGCAAGGTGCGCACAGATAGGTGGGTGTCTAGGGTGGTGTTGATCGCAGCGATCAGACGCATCGCTTGCAGGGAGTCCCCACCTAAGTCGAAGAAGGAGTCGTCGATGCCTACTCGGTCGATGCCGCATACCTGGGCATAGATGGTGGCCAGGATTTCCTCGGTGGGGGTGCTCGGGGGGCGGTAGCCGTCGGTGTGGCCGTATTCGGGGGCGGGTAAGGCGCAGGTGTTGAGTTTGCCGTTGAGGGTCAACGGGATTGCGACCAGGCCCACTACCGCAGCGGGGATCATGTAGTGCGGTAGCTGGGTGGCTAATTGGGTGCGCAGGCTTGTCGGGTCGGCGGTTCCGGTGATGTAACCCACGAGGCGTTTGTCGCCGGGACGGTCTTGGCGGGCTATAACGACGGCTTGGTCGACGCCGTCGAGGGCTGATAGTGCGGCGGTTACTTCGCCCAATTCGATGCGGTATCCGCGGATTTTGACTTGTTCGTCGGCACGTCCGACATAGTGCAGTTGTCCTTCGGCACTCCAGCGCACCACATCGCCGGTGCGATACATTCGGGCGCCGGTGTCCCCGAAGGGGCAGGCCACGAACCGGGACGCGGTCAACCCAGGCCGGCGGACGTATCCGACTCCGACCCCGGTGCCTGCCACATACAACTCACCAGCGACCCCGACGGGCACCGGCCGAAGCCAGGCATCCAAAACAAACAGCGCTGCGCCCGATAGTGGCACACCGATCGGCGGTACCCCGGAGTTCGCCGTCAACGGCCCGCTCATCGCCGCATACACCGTGGTCTCGGTGGGGCCGTAGGCGTTGATCATGACCCGCCCAGGTGCCCACCGGTCGACCACTTCGGTGGGGCAGGCCTCCCCGGCAACCACCAAGGCGACCGAATCTAAACCTTGTGATGACAACTCCCCCACAGCTGAGGGGGTTTGATTTAGGACTGTGACTTGTTCGGAGACAAGCAGGGCGTGGAATTCGTCCGGCAAGCGCAGTACTGGTTCGGGTACCACTACCAGGCGCCCACCGTGTAGTAGTGGGGCCCAGATTTCCCACACCGAAACGTCGAAGGCATGGGAGTGATATTGGGACCAAACCTGTCCAGGTGCTGGCGTGAATGAGGTCGCCGATGCGAACAGTTGGGTGACGTTGTGGTGGGTGATGCCGACGCCTTTGGGGGCACCAGAGGTTCCGGAGGTGTAGAGGATGTAGGCCAGCTCATCGACACCTGGGTACGGCAGCACGGTGTCGGGTTGGCTGGCGAGTATGGGGTCGTTGACATCGATGATCGCAAGGTCATGCCCGGCCAGCCGGCCGCTGAGAGTGCTGGTGGTCAGCGCTGCTGCCGGTGCTGCGTCTTTGATCATGAAGGCGATCCGGCTGTCGGGTTGGGCGGGGTCGATAGGCAGGTAGGCCGCCCTGGTCTTTAGCACCGCCACCATGGCAACGATGGCTTGGACGGAACGCTCAAGCAGTAGCGCCACAATGTCACCGGGGCCCACTCCACGGCTGGTCAATAGGTGAGCGAGTTGGTTGGCGGCCGTGTCGAGTTGACGGTATGTCAACGACGCACCCGCCCCAGTCAGCGCCACTGCTTCGGGCGCGTGGATGACTTGAGCTGCGAATAGTTCAGGTATCGAGGCCGCCGCGCGAGAGTTAGCGGTCAGCGCCACGCGATTACCCCACTCATCGAGGCAGGCCCGTTCATCGGCGTCGAGCAGATCCACCGTCGCCAACGGACGTGTTGGATCGGCTGTCATCACTTCGAGCACCCGCTGCAGCCGAGTGGTCAAGGTGTGGATGCCGACGGCGTCGAAGACGTCTGTGTCGAATTCCACCCGCAGGCCCAGTTCATCACCTGGCACGGCTTGAATCGCAAGCGGGTAATGGGTGCTTTCGCGGCTGGCGATATCGCTGATGGCCAGCTCCCGGTCACCCAGGGTCGCTGAGATGTCGATCGGGAAATTTTGGTAGACGAAAAGGGTGTCGAACAAGGGGTCGTGACCGGTGATGCGATGAATGGCGCTCAGAGCCAGGTGGTGGTGCTCGAGGGTGTGGTTGTGCGTGCTCTGCAGTTGGTGCAGCAGGTCCGTGGTGGTGGTCGTCGCGCTGATGCGCGCCCGTACCGGCACGGTGTTAATGAACAGGCCCATCATCGATTCCACGCCAGGCAACTCCGCTGGCCTGTTGGCGTCCACGGTGCCGAACACGACGTCGCGGTGACCGGTCAGCACGGTCAGCAACTGCGCCCACGCGCCCTGCAAGACGGTGCTGACAGTGGTGTGGCATGAGCGCGCCAGCTGGGTAATGGCCCGCGTGACGGCAGCGGGTAGCCGAAGCAATTGCACGTCCCGGCCGCCTGGCCGCAACTGGTTCGGCGAGCCGATCAAGGTCGGCGTGTCAAAGTCGGCGAACACCTCGCGCCAGGCCTCGTGGGCGGCGACGACGTCGCGGTCGGCCAGCCAGGAGAGAAACCTGCGATACGATCCGACCGCAGGCAACGGCTGCCCACAGTAGCTGGCGAATATCTCCTGCAACAGGATCGGCACGGACCAGCCATCGAGCACGATGTGGTGATGGGTGTGGATTAACCGGTGATGATCCTCTGCGATGTGAATCAGCGCGATCCGGAAAGGACAGTTACCGGCGACATCGGCGACCGCGGCGCGTTCAGCGGCACTCAACCGCTGGATTTGCTCCTCGACGTCGACCTCGCTACCGCGAAGATCGATATACCGCCAGGGCACGACGGGATCGGCCGGAATGATCTGCACTGGCTCGTCGAGGTGCTCATAGATGAACCGGGCCGCCAGGTGTGGATGCCGGTTAACCACTGTGTGCACCGCAACAAGCAGGCGGTGATGGTCAAGCGGACCGGTGACGGTTATGTCGACCTGTACCGCATACAAATCGTTACAGTCCGGCGCGATACTGGCGTGGAAGAGTAGGCCTTGTTGTAGCGGAGTCAGCGGCAAAACATCAGCGATCTGGTACTGCTGGATAAGTTCGTCTATCTGCCGCTGGCCCAACCGGGCGGGCAAAATATCGGAGGGGGTCAAGCCACCCCCGCCCGCGCGGACATGCGCGCAGATACCGCCCAGGGCCTCGAACCATAGCTGGCTAACTTGGGCAATCTGGGCGTGATCGAATGCCGACGACGCCCACATCCAGTTGGCGCGCAGTTGCGGGCCGTTATTGGTGTCGATGGTGGCGACGTTGAGTGCAACCGTGTGCGTCAGAGACATCGGCAAACCGGCGGGACCATTGTCGGTCGTTAAGAAGTCCCAACCGGAGATTCGCCAGGTGTCGTCGCCAACGGAAGTCTGCCCCGCTAGTGAGCCTAGGCGCCCGAGATAGCTGAGGCTGATCGTTGGGTCTGCACCAGTCAGGTCGACGCCAGGGTTCAGATAGCGCAGCAAGCCATAGGTCAAAGCATCGGGAAGCGCCCGAAGCTGTTCTTTTGCGCCTTTGAGGACCGCGCCCAGGGCAGCATCGCCTGCTGCCACCTGCCGCCAGCTGAGCTGGTCGACCGCCAATGACACCGGATATTTGGCCGTAAACGATCCCACCGTATGCGACAGATCGATTCCGGGGGCCAGGTCCTCCTGGCGCCCGTGGCTTTCCACCTCGATGGTGATTGGTTTGCCGCCATTACCCAAGAACTCCGTCCACGCCAGCCCAAAAGCGATGAGCAGGAGGTCTTGCACACTGGCGTGAAATGCCGTCGGCACCTCACCCAAGAGCATGGCGGTCGTCTCCGCATCCAGGGATACCGACAGGTGCCCGGCAGTGGCAGACGTATCCACGGCCGGCTGTATTGCGGGCAGCGCGGGCGCAACCGCCGCTAGCTGTTTCCACGCGGCGGCCTGGCTCACGATCTCCAAGCGGTGCGCGTGCTCGCCCAGCAGTTGCGCCCACCGGCGAAACGATGTCCCTCGCGTCTGCAACAGCACCTGTTGCCCGCGGCGATGTTGGTCCCAGGCGGTGTTTATGTCATCCAGCAGGATGCGCCACGACGCCGCGTCGACAGCCAAACGATGGATGATCAGCACCAACTGGGTGGTGGGGACAACCCACAGCGCGCTCACCATCGCCCCAGCAGCCGGATTCAGCCGGGATCGGGCCGCTGCCAGGGTCTCATCGGACAACACCTTCGCCTGGTGCAGACAACTGCGTGCATCTACGGAACCCGACCCGGGCACCCACAACGACCAGCCGCCGGCGGCATCGTCGTCGACCCGCAACCGCAGCATGGCGTGGCGATCCAG
The DNA here is from genome assembly GCF_900232995.1 of Mycobacterium simulans. GTDB lineage: Bacteria > Actinomycetota > Actinomycetes > Mycobacteriales > Mycobacteriaceae > Mycobacterium > Mycobacterium simulans. The sequence goes on along the minus strand of NZ_OCVX01000003.1, from coordinate 3,027,566 downwards.
CAGGGCCTGCAGCAAGACCACTACGTCGGCGTCGGTCACCCGCCTTGGGGCCTGCAATATCACCATTTGACTGAAACGCTCGGCCGACCCGTCAACGCATTGCAGCCAACGCATGATTGGTGTCGCGGCGACCTCGCCCTCACCGTCGGTCGCATCATCCTCAATACAGGTTTCGCCACCAGCGTCGCTGCACGCTACCCGGGCCACCCCCGCCACGGTTTGTTCGATGAAGATGTCCCGCGGGTTACACACCACTCCTGCCGCGCGTGCTCGCGCAACCACTTGGACCGACAAAATGCTGTCGCCGCCTAGGTCGAAGAAGGAGTCCTCGACCCCGACGCGTTGCAGTCCCAACACTTGGGCGTAGATGTTGGCCAGGATTTCTTCGGTGGGGGTGCTAGGGGCCCGATACTGGTCGACCTGGCCGTACTCGGGGGCCGGTAGAGCGCGAGTGTCGAGTTTGCCGTTAAGGGTCAGCGGGATCGCGTCCACACTGACCACCGCCGCGGGCACCATGTAGGAAGGCAGTCGGTCAACCAATGCTGCCCGCAAGGCAGCGGTCTGCGCGGTTCCGGTGACATAACCCACCAGACGCTTGTCGCCGGGACGGTCTTCGCGAGCGATCACCACGGCTTGATCGACACCGTCGAGGCCCGACAGCGCCGCGGCTACCTCGCCCAGTTCGATGCGATAGCCGCGGATTTTGACTTGCTCATCAGCACGCCCGACATAATGCAATTGCCCCTCACTACCCCAACGCACCACATCCCCAGTGCGATACCGACCCCCGACAACCACGCCTGGCGTCGGTCCGCGTGGCGCCCCCCGCTGTGTTCACGCGCCCCGCCCCCCCCCCCGCCCCCCCCCCCCCCCCCCCCCCCCCCCCCCCCCCCCCCCCCCCCCCCCCCCCCCCCCCCCCCCCCCCCCCCCCCCCCCCCGCGCCCCCCCCCCCCCCCCCCCCCCCCCCCCCCCCCCCCCGCCCCCGCCGTCCTGGCCGGCCTTACCGGTTGTTCCGGCCGAGCCGAGGCCGCCGTCCCCGCCTTCGCCGCCGGCCCCCCCGTTGCCGACCAGACCGCCGTTGCCGCCGCGACCGCCAGCCCCGCCGTGGTGGCCCAACAAAATGCCAGGGTTGCCTTCGGCGCCGTTGCCGCCGTTGCCGCCGCTATGGGGTGTGAAGCCGGCCGCACCGGTCGCGCCCGTGATCAAGCCCGCACCGCCGATCCCGCCGGCGCCACCCGCGCCGGGGTTGCCGCCGTTGCCACCGTTGCCACCGTTACCGCCAACGGCTGCCGATATCGCGCCGTTGCCGCCGTCGCCGGGGGCTCCGGCCGCCCCACCGGCTCCACCAACCCCACCGATGCCGAACAGTCCGCCGGTCCCGCCGTTGCCACCGGTCCCGCCCGCCCCGCCGTTGCCGCCGTCACCGCCGGACGCGCCGCTGAGGAAAGGAGCGTCTAGCCCGTGTGCGCCGGACCCGCCAACTCCGCCCACGCCACCGGTCCCGCCGACGCCGGTTAGCAGGCCCGCGGCGCCGCCGTTGCCGCCGGCGCCGCCGGTGCCACCGTGACCTCCGTGGCCGCCGGCAGTAGCACCGGCGAGGCCGTTGCCGCCGGCCCCGCCGACTCCGCCGTTACCGATCAACCCCACGGCGCCGCCGTGGCCGCCGGCCCCGCCGGCCCCGCCCGCAGTTCCGGCGGCTCCGCCGCTGCCGCCGTTGCCGCCGTTGCCCCACAGCAACCCTCCAGGCCCGCCGGATTGCCCGGTGCCGGGCGCGCCGTTGGTGCCGTTGCCGATCAGCGGACGTCCGAATATCGCCTCGGCGGGTACGTTGACCGCGTTCAGTGCCTGCTGCATCGGTGCGGTGTTGGCGGCCTCGGCGGCCACATACGCGCCGGCACCCGAGGCGAGGGCCGCCACGAATTGGCCGTGATACGTCGCCGCCTGCGCGCTGAGTGCCTGGTATGCGCGGGCATGCGCGCCGAACAGCGCCGCGATGCCCGTCGACACCTCATCAGCTGCCGCCGCCAGAATCCCCGTTGTCCGGGCGGCCGACGCCGCGTTGGCCACGCTGATCGCCGAACCGATACCGGCCAAATCCGAAGCCGCCGCCACCACCATCTCCGGCGCCGCGAGCACATACGACATCTGACACCTCCCGGGAAGTTTGTGCTTGCCATTGTGACCTAACCCAGACGCGTTGACTGGCAATCGGCGCATCGGCGGGTACCGCTTCAAGAAACCGGACGGCTCGCTTCCACAACCACGCCATGGGCGATGAGGTGGTCGATCAACGGAATTGCGCTGGCGGACAGGTGTTCCGACATCGCGGCGCGGGCGAGCTTGTCGTCGCGCTTCTTCAAGGCGGCCAACACCCGTCGATGGTCCTTCACCGCCTGGCGGGGCCAATGCGCGATGGTGGGAAACACCGATTCCGGTGCGTAGCGGGTGATCTGCGACATCAACTGCGCGAGTTTGGGCGAGTTCGCCGCAATATTGATCGCCCGGTGGAAGGCGTGATTCAGCCGGACCGTCCGTTCGTCGTCATCGGCGGCATAGGCCTTCTCGAGCTGAGCCTGGATCTCGTTGAGTTCACGCAACTGGGCGTCGCTGATATTGATCGCGGCCCGTGCTGCCAGCTCCCCGCCGACGTGAGCCTGCACGTTGGCGACGTCGGCCAGGTCGCGTTCGGTTAGCGGCAACACCACAAAGCCTCTACGTGGCTGTTGGGCGACCAGACCTTCGGCGCGCAGAGCGAACAGCGCCTCGCGAACCGGTGTCACGCTGATCCCCAATTCGGCGGCCAATTGGTCCAGACGAATGTACTTTCCGCCAGCGTATGTGCCGTCGAAGATCCTCTTTCGCACAAAGCGCGCGACATCTTCCGAAAGTTGGGGCCGCGCAGCGAAATCGGGAACGGTCATCGCGTCAGACCCGATACTCGGCGAGCAGCCGCTTGCTGATGATGGACTTCTGGATCTCGCTGGTACCCTCACCGATGAGCAGGAACGGCGCATCGCGCATCAGCCGCTCGATCTCATATTCCTTCGAGTAGCCGTATCCGCCATGGATCCGAAAGCTCTGCTGGGTAACTTCGGAGCAGTATTCGCTGGCCAGGTATTTCGCCATGCCGGCGGCGAGGTCGTTACGTTCTCCGGAGTCCTTGAGTCGTGCGGCGTTGACCATCATCAGGTGCGCCGCTTCGACTTTGGTCGCCATCTCGGCCAGCTGGAATGCGATGGCTTGGTGCTCCGCGATTGGCTTGCCGAAAGTGTGACGTTGCTGGGCATAGCGCACGGCGAGCTCGAAGGCGCGGATGCCAACCCCACAGGCTCTCGCCGACACGTTGACCCGGCCAACTTCGATCCCGTCCATCATCTGGACGAAGCCCTGCCCGGGCGTGCCGCCGAGAATGTCGTCGGCGCTGGCGCGGTAGCCGTCGAAGATGAGTTCGGTGGTCTCGATGCCCTTATAGCCCAGCTTGTCGATCTTGCCTGGGATCATTAGCCCCGGCGCGACTTCGCCAAAACCGACCGGTTTTTCGACAAGGAAGGCGGTCAGGTTGCGGTGCGACCTCTCCGCACCTTCGTCGGTGCGCACCAGCACGGCCACCAGCGTGGAAGTGGCGCCATTGGTCAGCCACATCTTTTGACCGTCGATGGTGTAGGTGCCCTCGGGATCGCGTCGAGCCCGGGTGCGGATCGCGGCGACATCGGAGCCCAGTTCCGGCTCCGACATTGAGAACGCGCCACGAGACTCGCCGGTGGCCATCCGCGGTAGGAAGCGCTGTTTCTGTGCGTCGGTGCCGTGCTGGCGCAGCATGTAGGCGACGATGAAGTGGGTATTGAGCACCCCAGACACACTCATCCAGCCGCGCGCCAGCTCCTCGACACACAGCGCGTAGGTCAGCAGCGACTCCCCTAGTCCGCCGTACTCCTGCGGGATCATCAGGCCGAACAGGCCCATGTCGCGCATCTGGTCGACGATGTCGTGCGGGTAGGTATCGCCGCGTTCGAGTTTCGGCGCGTTGGGAATCACTTCTTTTTCGACGAATTGTCTTACCGTGGCAATGATCTCGGTCTGAAATTCGGTGAGGCCGAGTGTTTGAGCCAGTTTCGTCATGGGCCGTCTTTCCCTATCATGTTGGCGCTCGTGAGCCGTGCGACGTCGGCGGTAGTCAGACCCAGGTACTCGGTGAGGACATCGGCGGTGTCCTGGCCCAGGGCGGGCGCGTGCGCGCCGGCGGGGTACACCCCTTCGAACGCGATCGGGAGGCCAGGTGCCAGATAATTACCGACACCTGGTTGGTGCAATTGGGAGAACAGCGGATTGGCGGTCACCCGCGGATCTTCGACCACTTCCGCGAAGCTTCGATACCGCTCAAATAGCACCGTAGTGTCCGACAGGGCCGCAACGATCTCCTCGGCCGTGTGGTCGGCGAACCAGGTTGCGAACAGGCCGGAGAGCGCGTCTCGGTAGCGGTAGCGGTCGCCCTCGGCGCCGAAGTCCACGCCCAACGCATCCGCGAGCGCCGACACCGCGGGCCCGGTGCCGGTCACGTCGATCAGGTCGCGAAAGTGCCTCCCAGTCAATGCCACAACCATGAATGCGACCCCATCGCGACTGGTGAAGTCCTGGCCGTACTGTCCGTAGATGGCGTTGCCCACACGCTGACGTTGCGTCCCATTCACCTGGGGCTCGGTCAACAATCCCAGATTGCCCGCCATGGCCAGGGCGACATCTTCGAGCGCCAGGCTGATACTCGCCCCCACCCCGGACCGGTCACGGCGACGGACCGCGGCGACAACGGCGAGCGCGGCATACAGCCCGCAGCACACGTCCCAGGCCGGCAGCGCGTGGTTTACCGGTCCGGCATGGTTGACCGGACCGGTGATGAGCGGAAATCCGGTTGCCGCGTTCACGGTGTAATCAACTCCGGTGGAACCATTGCCACGCCCCAGCAACTGCACGTGGATCACGTCCGGCCGCTTGGCCGCCAGCAGCTCGTGTCGCAGCCAAGTCAGGCCGGAGGCGTTGGTCACGACGATGCCATCGCCCTCGGTGATCAGCCGCTGCACCAGCTCCTGGCCTTCGGCCGAACGCAGATCGATAGCGACCGACCGCTTTCCCTTGTTAAGTCCGGTCCAGTAGATCGAGGTACCGGTTGCCGCCAGCGGCCAACGGTGGATATCGGAGGCCCCGCCGATCGGATCGACGCGGATCACCTGTGCGCCAAGCTGACTCAGGGTCATGCCGCACAGCGGCGCGGCGACGAAGCTGGACACCTCGACAACGCGGACCCCGTTCAGCGGCAGCATGATCAGCTGACCCGCTCGAAGACCGCGGCAAGGCCCTGGCCGCCGCCGATGCACATGGTCTCCAAGCCGTAGCGGGCCTGGCGGCGGTCGAGCTCGCGCGCCAGGGTGGCCAGCATTCTCCCGCCGGTCGCTCCGACCGGGTGACCCAGCGAGATTCCGGAGCCGTGCACGTTGGTCCGGTCGCGGTCGGCGCCGCCGAATTTCCACTCGCGCATCACCGCAAGCGCCTGGGCGGCAAAGGCTTCGTTGAGTTCGATGACGTCCATGTCGCGTAGGCTTAGGCCGGCCTTGGCGAGCGCGACCTCGGTCGCGGGCACCGGACCGATGCCCATGATGTTGGGCGCCACACCCGCCTGCCCCCACGACACCAACCGGACCAACGGCGTCAGGCCATACTCGGCGGCCTTCTCCGGGGTGGTCACGACACACATGGACGCGGCGTCGTTCTGCCCGCTGGAGTTGCCGGCCGTAACGGTTGCTTCAGGATCATCTTTGCCCAGAACGGGTTTGAGCTTTGCTAAAGATTCCACCGATGCGTCGGCGCGGGGATGTTCGTCGGTGTCAATCAATTCCTCGCCCTGGCGGGTTCGTATCGCAACTGGGACGATCTCCTGGGTCAGGATGCCGGCCTGCTGCGCGGCCACCGCGCGCTGGTGCGAAGTGACCGCGAGCTCATCTTGCTCCCGGCGGGAAATGCCGTACTGACGGCGCAAATTCTCGGCGGTCTCCAGCATCCCGCCCGGCACCGGGTAATGCCGGCCGCCGGCCGTGGTGCGGCCGCGCGTCAGCCCGTCGTGCACCCGGACGCCGGATCGACCACCGCCCCAGCGCATATCGGTGGAATAGAACACGACATTGCTCATGCTTTCACAACCACCGGCGATGACCAGATCGTTGTCGCCGCTACTCACCTGCAGACACGCTTGGATCACCGCCTGCAGGCCCGAACCGCAGCGACGGTCGACCTGCATACCGGGAACCGTCACCGGCAGGCCGGCGTCCAACGCCACCACACGACCGATCGCGGGCGCCTCACTGCTGGGATAGCAGTGTCCGAGAATGACGTCCTGCACAGCGTCAGGCGCGATCCCGGTTCGCTCAAGCAATCCTTTCAACGCGGCGACGCCGAGATCAACGGCGTTCTGCGACTTGAACATTCCGCCATAGCGGCCGATTGGCGTCCGTACGGGCTCACAAATGACGGCGCTACTCATATGTGCCGGCCGCCGGTGACGTCCATGACGGTGCCGGTCATGTACGAGGACAGATCGGACGCCAGGAACAACGCGACGCTGGCGACCTCGCTGGGCTCACCGGCCCGGCCCATCGGAACCTCGGCGACCTTCTGGTCCCAAATGCGTTGCGGCATAGCTTCTGTCATCGCGGAGCGAATCAGCCCGGGAGCGATCGCGTTGACCCGAACACCAAGGTAGGCAAGCTCTTTGGCCGCGGCCTTGGTCATTCCGACTATTCCCGCCTTGGCCGCCGAATAGTTTGTCTGGCCGACCATGCCGACCTTCCCCGACACCGACGACATGTTGACGATCGCGCCCCGCTTTTGCTCCCGCATGATCGCCGCCGCCAGTCGGGTGCCGTTCCACGTCCCTTTCAGGTGTACGTCGATGACCTGATCGAACTGCCCTTCGGTCATCTTGCGCATCGTCGCGTCGCGGGTGATCCCGGCGTTGTTGACCATGATGTCCAGCCCGCCGAATCGCTCCACGGCGGTCCGGATGAGTGCCTCGACCTCGTCCGCCTGAGTCACGTCGCATCGCACGGCCAGCGCCACTTCGTCGCCACCGAGTTGCTTGGCCGCGGCCTGGGTCGCTTCGAGGTTCACATCACCGAGCACCACCCGTGCACCCTCGGCGATAAACCGCTCCGCGATAGCAAAACCGAGACCTTGGGCACCGCCCGTAACCACCGCTGTTTGACCACTCAGCAACGACACCGGTCTCCCTCACTGTCTTGGCCCAGATGGGCACCGTCGTTCGAATATCATATTTCATATAGGATCTTGCTCCGAAAGGAGCGTCCGCCGATGAGCACTGCCGATCTCCCCGAGGTGTCTGACGAGGACTTTCAGGAGATCCTGGCCCAGACCCACCACTTCGTGCGCACCGCCGTGATCCCCCGCGAGCAGGAAATCCTTGACGACGACCGGGTGCCCGATGACCTGCGCGACCACGCCAAGGCAATGGGGCTGTTCGGCTATGCGATTCCGCAGGAGTGGGGCGGCCTCGGCCTGAACCTGGTGCAAGACGTCGAGTTGGCCATGGAGCTCGGCTACACCTCCCTGGCGCTGCGGTCGATGTTCGGCACCAACAACGGCATCGCCGGGCAGGTACTCGTCGGGTTCGGCACGGACGAGCAAAAGGCCCGCTGGCTGGAGCCCATGGCATCCGGCGACGTCGTCGCCTCCTTCGCGTTGACCGAGCCCGGCGCCGGATCAAACCCGGCCGGCCTACGCACCAAAGCCGTTCGCGTTGACGGTCATTGGGTGATTTCCGGGCAGAAGCGGTTTATCACCAACGCGCCCGTCGCCGATCTGTTCGTCGTCTTCGCGCGCACTCGGCCCGCCGACGACCGAGGTCCTGGCATCGCCGTCTTCCTCGTTCCCGCGGACGCGGCGGGAGTTGACATCGGCGCCAAGGACGCCAAAATGGGCCAGGAAGGCGCGTGGACCGCCGACGTCAGTTTCGCCGATGTCCGCGTCGACGGCGCCGCGCTGATCGGTGGCGACGAAGACATCGGCTACCGAGCGGCAATGACGTCGTTGGCACGCGGACGAGTCCACATAGCCGCGATCGCCGTGGGCGCCGCCCAGCGCGCTCTGGACGAGTCGGTGGCATACGCCGCCACCGCCACACAGGGTGGCACGCCGATCGGCGATTTTCAGTTGGTGCAGGCGATGCTGGCCGACCAGCAGACCGGCGTGCTGGCCGGGCGCGCGCTGGTTCGCGAAACCGCACGGCTGTGGGTAACGGGCGAAGACCGTCGGATCGCGCCATCGGCGGCCAAGCTCTTCTGCACCGAAATGGCCGGCAAAGTAGCCGATCTCGCGGTTCAGATTCACGGTGGCAGCGGATACATGCGTGGCGTTCCGGTCGAACGCATCTACCGCGACGTGCGCTTGCTGCGGCTGTATGAAGGCACCAGCGAAATACAGCAGCTGATCATCGGGTCCAACCTGGTTCGGGCGGCACAGCGATGACCTAACTTAGCCGATCAGTTCGAGCGTTCCCAGATCACGGATCGCCTGACAACCCCGGCGCAGCATGGTCACCACCATATCGTCGCCACGTTCGGTGGCCGTGGCGAATGCAAATCCCAGCGCCGAGATCAGGAGGACGTGCGGCATTCCGAGCCGGTAGTCACGCCAGCACGTTTCGCGGTCGTAGTCACTGACGCCGTAACCGGTTAGGGCTTGGTAATACTCGCCGACGAGGTCTTCCTCGATGGCGGCGCGCAATTCGGAATTCAGGCTGGTGGCCGTGAAGTACGCGAGATCCCTCGCCGGAAGGCCGACGCTGATGGTTTGCCAATCCACCACGCTCACCCACGCGAGGGCGGGATCGAACAACAGGTTGTCGAGCCGATAATCGCCGTGCAGCAGGGCGAATCGGTCCCGCTCGGTGAGTAACCACGGCGCCACCAGACCCATTGCCGCACTGAAGGTCTCACGATCCTCGGCACTGAGCCGGTCACCAAGCTTGTCCAGGGTGATGTCGGCGCTCATTCGCGCGACCTCGCCGAGGCCCTGGGCGGACGCCTCGTCCGGACGCTGAAACGCGATGTCCGGCAGGTCCAGCCAGAACGGATCACACCAGCCGGGTCCGTGTAAACCGGCCAACGCGGTCACCGCCAACCGGGCCTCCCGTTCGCCGCAGCCCGCGATCTGATCGCCCTGCACCGCGGGCGCCTGATCGGCCAGCAGCAGGGCGAAGTCCATTGCGTCCTCGGTGATCCCGCTGTAGAAACACCTCGGTGTCGGTACCCGGACCCGGTCAACGATGGACGTGTAAAACGCGCACTCACTTCGGTAGCCGATCGCGACCCGGCCGCGCACCGTGTCATCCTGGGCCGGCAGTTTGATCACGAAGGTTGGCGGCAAACCATCCGGGTTTGTCTGGTACCTGGCCGTCACCCGGTAGGTGGCGCCGGTCTGCCCGGTGCCGATGGCGACGACGTCGGCGTCGGAAACCTCGACGGATGCGCCCGGTTCACTGAGCACCGCCGACAACCACTCGGGGGTCACATCACCGGGATATCGGGGAATCACACTGCGCCGATCCGCCACTCGGCAGCGTCACGCTGCTGCCGCCAGAATTCAGCGAAACGCCCACTTGCGGTGAGCAACTCGTCGATCGCACCGTCCTCGACCACCCGGCCATCGTCGACAAAGAGCACGCGGTCAGCGTGGCGAATGCTGGCCAATCGATGGGCGACGATCACCCGGGTGCGCGATTGCGGATCCACGGTGAGCGCATCGACGACCGCGACCTCATTCTCGTTGTCCAGGGCACTGGTCGCCTCGTCGACCAGCAATACCGGCGCCGGTTTCAGCAGGGCGCGCGCGATGCTGACCCGTTGCCGCTCGCCGCCGGACAGCGCCGCGCCGGCTTCGCCGACGATCGTGTCGAAGCCGTCGGGCAGCCTGTCGACAAGGTCGTCAACTCGTGCCAGCCGAACAGCTTGGGCAAATCGGTCGTCGCCGGCGTCGAGATCCCCCGCGCACACGTTGTCGCGGATTGTCCCGTGGAACAGATAGGGATGCTGGAACACGACGCTGCTGACCGCCCGCCGGCGGTCGACATCCAGTGTGGCGGCGTCGATCCCGTCGATGAGAACACGGCCGCGGGTCGGCTCGTGCAGTCCGGCGATTAGCGCCAGGATGGTGCTCTTGCCGGAGCCGGAGGGCCCGACGATCGCCGTCGTCGTTCCCGGCTGCAACGAAAAGCTGACCCCGTCGAGCACCAAACCACTTGCGTCGTCATAACCGAACGCAACATCATCGAACTCGATACGGGGTGCCGCGGCGCCGTCGCGCAACGCACCCACTCCGGCCAGCATGACCGGTGCACCGAGCACAGAACGGATGCGGTCGAGTGTGGCGCGGATGCTTTCCAGCGCAGGTGCGAGTTCGCTGACGGTGGTGAATGGCTCCAAGTAGCGGGCCATCACAACGATCAGCGCGATCGCCTCCGCCACCGTGAGCGTGCCCGTCACCGTCAGCGCGGTGGTGGCGCCCGCCAGCGCGATGAGAGCCAGCTGGCTGGCCAGAGTGAACAACAGCTGGCCCGGAATCTGCATGAGCAGCAAGCGCATTGTCGCGCCGTGCTGTGTGGCGAGCGCGGAGCCCGCCAGACTTCGCGCAGGCTCGACGCGACGCGCGGCGCGCAACGCCTGCTGGGTCCGGGCGAACTCGATGATCCGCTCGGTGAGCGCGGTGTTAGCTTCATCGGCCACTTTGTCGGCGCGACGCGTGCAACGTGCCGATGCCCATAGCGCCCCCAGCAGCAACGGCACGCCGGTCAGCGCGGCCACCCCGAGCTGCCAGGAGATCGGCAACAGCGCCAGCGCAATGACGGCGGGCAGCAGGATCGCCGAGGTCAGGGGCGTCAGCAAGTTGACCACCAGACCGACGAGTTCCGGCCCGGTTGCCGCGATCGCCTGCCGGGATGTCGCGGTGTTGTCGGCGGTGAACCAGTCCAGCCGAACACCGGGAAGCCGGTCGGCCACGTGGTGCTGGGTGTGGTCGAGCACGGCAAAACCAAGTTCGAAACCGATTCGCGCCGTGATGGTGTCGATCGCCCACCCCGTCACGGTCGCGGCGGTGAGCCAGCCCAGCCACACCAACGCCTGTTGCGGTGTGTCGCTGAACAACGACCCCACCAGTGGCACAAGCAAGACCGTGCCTACCGCACGCACCACCACGGAGACGAACGCCAACACTGCATAGGCAATCACCTTGGGGCGGCGGTCTTCCGGCACCAGCCCTATCCAGGTGCGGATCATCGTGCACCCTCCCGGGCCGCGATGGCCAGCGGATCGCCCTGGCCCGGCTGCTGGCCGGTTTCCCATAGCCGGCGATACCGTCCATCGGCGGCGAGCAATTCGTCGTGGGTACCGCGTTCGGTGATCCGGCCATGATCGAGCACCACGATTTGGTCCGCTCGTGTGATGGTGTGCAGTCGATGAGCGATCATCAGCACGGTGCGATCTCGGGTCAGTCGGTTAAGCGCTTGCTGCACAAGGTATTCCGATTCCGGGTCAGCGAAGGCGGTGGCTTCGTCGAGGATGAGAACCGGGGTGTCGGCGAGGATCGCGCGGGCGATGGTCAAGCGTTGCTGTTCGCCACCCGATAGTGCGGTGTTGGCGCCCAGCACGGTGTCGTAGCCGTTCGGCAGCCGCAGCACCCGTTCGTGTATTTGCGCCTCGCGGGCGGCGGCCTGCACTTGTTCGCTGGTGGCGTCGGGGACTGCCAGCGCGATGTTCTCGGCGACGGTCCCGTGCACGAGCTGGGTCTCCTGCAGCACGAAACCGACCCGCGTGTAGAGCTCGTCAGCGGTCATGGACCGAATGTCTTGCCCCCCAACACGTATCGCTCCTTGCTCGACATCGTGAAACCGAGCCAGCAGAGCGGCCAGCGTCGACTTGCCCGACCCGGAGGGGCCGACGAGCGCGGTAACCGTGCCCGGCCGCAGCTCCAGCGACACCTCCCGGATTACCGGCACCCCTGGGCGGTAGCCGAAGCTGACCCGGTCGAACACCACCGTCGCCGGCGAGTCCTGAGCCGCCGCTAAGTTCGTCGGTTCCCGCACGGCGAGTTCGGGCTCGTCGAGTGCGTTTTGGAGTCGACGCGCGGCTAACATCCCGGCGCGGCTGCCACCGACTCCGTAGCCGATGCCGAGCAGTCGGACACCGAATGTGGTGCCCAACAACAAGAATGGCAGCAGGTTTACCGGGTCCATCCGGTGTGTGACGACGAACAAGGTGCCGGTCACCGCGATCAGCCACAGGAACGTCGTGGGCCGGGTGGCCAGATCCATCACAGTTTTCTTTCCGGCGAGGGGGCGTTGCCAGGCGACCAGGAAACCGATGTACTCGTCCAGGCGGCGCCGGAAGGTCGACGCCGCCGCGCCGCCGAAAACGCGAATCACCGGCTGGCCCTCCAGGTAGGCGCCGGCCTCTCCGTTCATCTTCTCGGCCCAGCGCTGAGCTTGAACGACACGTGAAGCGGACTGAACCGCCAGCGTCGACATCACCCCCAGATACCCCAGCCCCGGGCCGAACAAGACGAGCGCTACCCGCCAGTCGACGACGAACAGGTAGACCAGCACCGCCACCGGCGCAACGACCGCGTTGACCGCGTCCGGAATCGCATGAGTAACCAGATAGTGCAGCGACAGCGTGTCGTCTTGCACGAGTTGCTTAATGGATCCCGACCCGCGGTCGGTGAACCACCCCAGCGGCAGCCCGGACATCTTGCCCAACAGCCGCGAACGCAACCCCCGCGCGAACCGCGCGTCGACGACGTGCAGCCAGAAGGTCAGGACGGCGCCCAGCAGAGTACCCAGGCCCAGCAGCGAAACGGCGGCTATTCCGACGTCCCAAAGCCGCGACTCGTCGGCGCCCGATAGCAGCAGCCGCGCCAACTCCACCAGCAGCACGAATGGCGCCAGCTGCACCAGCGTAATTACCGCCTGCAGCCCCCCGGAGAGGATCAGCGCCGGGCGCAGCGGCGCGAGTAACCGGCCGGCGGCCTGGGTGCGCCAACTGCCGCGGGAAGGCGGCGCGACCGTAGGTTGTTGGGCCACCGGCTGGGCAGCTTCCGGTTCGCCCCCGCGGCGGGTGCCCATCTCGCGGCCCGCGCTCCAATACGCCTGCGCGTGTACCTCGGACTTGGGGAACCCGAACACATCACGCAGCCGCTTTCGGACGTTCTTGAGCGTTGTCGCCTCGGGCGTCACCCAGGCATACCAATTCGACCAATCCCGGCTCTCGATCGCATCAGCCAGTGATTTCTCGTCGCGCCGGCTGATCCAATGGACCCGCAGCCGGGGATGGTGCGCGATGGGGATCAGCGTGTCGTTGTCGTCGTGTTGCTCGAGATACATCTCGATCGGGATATCGTCTGGGACCGTTCCGATGATCCCGTTCATCCCCGGGATCGATGCCGAGTCTCCGATGAGCAGGTAGCCGGCCGGCTGCTCCTCGGGCGCGCTGAACCGCGACGAGCCCATCAGTGCCATGACCGCGATGGTCGCGCCGGGTTTGACCGTGCGCGCCCACAACGAGGCCGGACCCGCCGGGTCATGCAACACAACGTCGACCGCAAAGCGACCGGATGCGGGGTCTGCTTCGGAAATCGTGTAGGCACGCTGGAATTCGGTATTGGACCCCTTAGGGTCGGGGAACCAGAACCGCAGCCAGGCCGCAGGCTCGGTCTCGGCGTCCTCGAACAGCGTCGGCGACATCATCCTTATCCGCACGAAATGCGGTGCGATCCGGAAGGTTTCGATCACCGTTGCCGTGTGGTCGCGCGCTCCGTAACCCCGCATTATCGCGCCCTGCAAGCCGCGTGCCATCAACGGTCCTCTCCCGTGGCGTGCGCCGCCACGACTTCTAAGATCGGGCGACCCGGCGGAATTTCCCCGACCAGACCCCGGATCGAAGCGGCCAACAACAGCCGCACGAACTCTGAACTCGACAGCTGCGGCAACGCGACGTGGGCCGCACCCAGCTGTGCGTTACTGGCCAACCGGTGTGCGACGGCATTGCGCTCCGCAGCGAAGCCCTGGGCCTGCTCACCGCCGGTTGCGCTGGTGTTGCTCTCCTCTCGAGCGGCCAGACTGATCGCCAGCGTGGCGACCGCGCTACTCAACACCATGGCGGCGTCCGCGGAATAACCGCGGCGCCTCAGCGCCTCGACCTCGGCTACCAACAGCCGCACGCCGGCATCACCACGTGGGAACAAGACCTGTAGATACGCCGCGAGGCCAGGATGATCAACGGCGAAGTGCCACAGCTGCAGTCCAAACGAAAGCAGGTGTCGTTCAACATCTTCCGCGGGGTCCTCGCTCAGCTCGAGTTCGGCGAGCAGACTTTCACCGACCAAACGCTCAAGTTCCCAACGGCTTTCGACATGCCGGTACAGAGCAGTCGCCGATACGCCGAGTTGCGTCGCGACGGCGTTGACGCTCAGCCGTCGCATACCCAGCTCGCGACCCACCCGGACGATGTCGTCAACAGCGATCAGCGGCGGTCGCCCACCGGGACGTGACGTCATGGTTTTCATCTGGCAGCGCACCTAAGCTAGTAAGTTACCCCCACAAACTAAGGGTTACCTTACCGCGGGGTCAACCGAAGGATGCCGACGATGACCACATCGAGGACGCGGTCGCCGGTCTACCTGGTTACCGGGGCCGGCGGCGGGCGTCGCCGGTATCAGCCCACAGGTGGTGACCCGACTGCGCGGCCGGGGCGAGGCGGTGCGCGCATGGCGCACCACGACCGTGCGACAACACATCGCCACCATGGCCAGGCTGCACCGCCAGGATCGCTACAACCGCGCGACTCACGACTTCGAAGACATCATTGGCCGCGCCCCGCAGACTGTGCGGGAGTACGTCGAGCAGCATCGCGATTTGTTCGACTGACCTGAGGTTGGCGCCGAGCCTGCGCTGGGCGCGTCGATCGGCTGGAAAATCGCACTCTCACCGCAGGCTGAGGGCCGTCAGCACAGACTCGATAGCCCGGGCAAACAAAATCCGGACGATGGCCCCGGAGAAATTTGTAACCCATGACGCGACTCATGACAAAAGTGCGGGCGGAGGGACTCGAACCCTCAAGCTCTCACGAGCAATGGCACCTAAAACCATCGTGTTTGCCGATTTCACCACGCCCGCAGCGGCCTTGCGATCCTATCGCTTCGCCTACGCAGAACCTGTCAGCGGTGCGGCCTAGCTTAGGCGTACCGAGGCAAGGCTTTCGCGTGCGGTCTGCAGAACAGTTCGAGGCGGCCAGGCGGCTCATCGCGGCTGGTGTCAACGACTGCGCGATCGCACGTCAAATCGGCGTGCCACGAACGACCGTGCGGGACTGGCGGTGCAGGCCACAGGGTCAGCCACGACTAGCGAGGGGACCGGGCTGCGGCCGCCCGCCACGACTTTTCCGCGCTTCCACCAGCGGCATACTGCTACGTACTCGGTCTGTATCTCGGCGACGGCTGCATCTCGCGGAGCCAGCGGGTGTGGCATCTGCGCATCACGCTCGACAAAAAATATCCAGACATCATTGACCGCTGTCGCGCGGCGATCGACGTACTTCTGCCCCGCCAGCGTGCATCGATCAGTCCGCGCCAGATCGGATGTGTCGACATATCGTTGTACTCAAAGCACTGGCCTTGCCTGCTTCCTCAGCACGGTCCCGGGCTATAGGACTCGAGGCTCATCCGACTGGAGCCCTGGCAGGAAGTTCTGGTCAACCAGGCCACCGAGGAATTCGTTCGCGGCTTGATCGACAGCGACGGGTGCCGGGTGGTCGCCAACGACCGCGGTGTCCGCAGCGTCCGGTACCACTTTTCGAACAGATCCGAAGACATCCTCGGATTGTTCAGCGGAGCCCTCGATGCTCTCGGAATCCCGTGGACCCGGCCCAGCCGGCACTGCATTGCCGTGTACCGCAAGGCCGCGGTAGCGCGTCTCGACGAATTCGTCGGGCCCAAGTCATGACGCAACAACGCGGTACCGTCGAGGGGTGCCCACCACACGTCGCCGCAGGCCCGCGCTGATCGCCCTGGTGATCGTCGCGGCCTGCGGCTGCCTGGCCCTGGGCTGGTGGCAATGGACGCGATTCCAATCGGTGTCCGGCAGCTACCAGAACCTCGGTTACGCACTGCAGTGGCCGCTGTTCGCCTGGTTCTGCATCTACGCGTACCGCAAGTTCGTTCGCTACGAAGAGGTACCGCCGACGCCGCGAAACAACGGACCCACCGAAATACCCGCCGGACTGCTCCCCGAAAGACCAAGGCCCGCCCAGGCGCCGACCGATGACCCAGCACTGCAGGAATACAACGCCTACCTGGCCGAGCTGGCCAAAAACGATGCCGAAAAGCAGAACAGGACGACCGCATGACTACACCCGAGACCCCCGAAGCGCAGCAGACCGCGTCGATCTTTCCCCCCGAGAAAATCCGCACGGCGCTGGTCGCCTACCGCACCATGGCGTGGGCGACGGGTATCTGGCTGATCGCGCTGTGCTACGAGATCGTCTCGCACATCGCCTTCCACCGGGAAATCCGGTGGATTGAAGTCGTGCACGGCTGGGTCTACTTCGTCTACGTGTTAGCCGCCTTCAACCTCGCCATCAAGGTCCGCTGGCCGATCGCCAAGACGGTCGGTGTCCTGCTCGCCGGCACCATCCCGCTGCTCGGCATCATCGTCGAGCATTTCCAGACCAAGGACATCAAAGCGCGCTTCGGCCTCTAGGCCAGCGCCCCGAACGTGAAGCTGGCTTCACGGTCGGCCTCTAGGCCAGCGCGCGCAACGCCGGGAGCAACAGCCGCAGCGCGCGACCGCGATGGGATACCGCATCCTTATCGGCCGGACTCAGCTGCGCCGCGGTGTACTCGCAACCGTCGGGAATGAAGACCGGGTCGTAGCCGAATCCGCCGTCGCCCCGCGGCGCCCGGGCAATCGTCCCAGGCCACTCGCCGCGCACGACCACCTCATCGGACCCCGAGACCAGCGCGCAGGCCGAGACGAATGCCGCACCACGCCGCTCGTCGGGAACATCCGATAGCTGCGCCAACAGCAGTGCGGTGTTGCCGGCATCATCGCCGTGGCGACCCGACCACCGCGCAGAGAGCACGCCGGGCATGCCATTGAGAGCGGCGACTTCCAAACCGGAGTCATCGGCGACACTCGCCAGACCCGTCGCGGCGAACGCGTCGCGTGCCTTGGCCAACGCGTTGTCCTCAAATGTCGCACCGCTTTCCGGCGCTTCGTCGAACGGGGCCACATCGTTGAGCGAGACCAGTGTCAACCCAGACACGCCAGCGCAGTCGAGCACCCGGTGCAGCTCGGCCAGCTTCTTGGCGTTGCGGCTGGCGACCAATATGCGGGTCAGCTTCCAAACGCCTTCGCCGGCGGCGGACCCTCGGGCAACACTCCCGGGTACGGCAGCGCCAGCGCTTCACGCTGTGCGGCGAACAACTTGTCGCAGGCACCAAGCGCCATATCGAGCAACTTGTCCAGGGTTGAACGCGGGAACGTCGCGCCCTCGCCGGTGCCCTGCACCTCGACCAGCGTTCCGGTGTCGGTGGCTACGACGTTCATATCGACCTCCGCGCGGGAGTCCTCCTCGTAAGGAAGGTCCGCTCGGATCCTGCCGTCGACCACGCCGACGCTGACCGCGGCGATAGCGCACGACAGCGGCCTGGGATCCAACAGCTTGCCCGCGGCCGACAGGTAGGTCACCGCGTCAGCCAACGCCACATACGCGCCGGTGATGGCCGCGGTGCGGGTGCCACCATCGGCCTGCAACACATCGCAGTCGACGGCGATGGTGTTCTCGCCCAGCGCCGCCAAGTCGATACACGCCCGCAGCGACCGGCCGACCAGCCGACTGATCTCCTGGGTGCGCCCGCTGAGCCGGCCTTTCACCGATTCCCTGTCTGCGCGACTGTGGGTGGCTGACGGCAGCATCGCGTACTCCGCAGTGAGCCATCCCAGACCCGACCCTTTGCGCCAGCGGGGCACCCCTTCGGTGACGCTGGCGGTGCATAGGACTTTGGTATGACCGAATTCGATCAGCACCGATCCCGCGGGGTTTTCGGTGAATCCCCGGGTAATGACCACCGGGCGAAGTTCGTCGTCAAGTCGGCCGTCTTCTCGTTTGGACACGACGCCACACTAGCCCGGCATGGGCCGGCATGGGCCGGCATGGGATTGAAGAGTCTGTCAGCGCCGCTCTTGGATGCGGACCATGTTGCCGGCGGGATCGCGCAGGGCGCAGTCACGAACCCCGTACGGCTGCTCGGTCGGCTCCTGAACCACTTCAACGTCACCGCCCTGCAACCGCTCGAAGGTGCCATCGAGGTCCTTGGTGGCCAGCAGGAGCGTGCCATAGGTGCCCTTGGCCATCATTTCCGAGATGATGCGGCGCTCCTCGTCGGTGATACCGGGCGTGGCATTGGGCGGGTACAGAACGATGGAGGTCTCGGGCTGGTTGGGCGGGCCGACGGTGACCCAACGCACCTTGCCCTTCCCGACGTCGAGGCGAACCTCGAAGCCAAGGACGTCGCGATAGAACGCCAGGGATTCTTCCGGGTCCTCGTGGGGGAGGAAGCTCGAGTGAATGGTGATGTCCATGACGCTCACGCTAGGTGCAGCGCGATGCCCGGCGCTTCTCGATTCCTGATCGGTCTGGTCACCTGCTTTTCCACACACGACGGCATCCCCGCGGTCACGTCAGCCGTCTTGTCCCTATAAGCGCTGGGCGACATGCCGACCAGCTCGGTGAACCGAGTACTAAAGGTACCCAGTGACGAACAGCCAACGGCGAAACAGACTTCCGTGACAGACAAATCGCCACGGCGCAACATCGCCATCGCGCGTTCGATGCGGCGTGTCATCAGATAGGAATACGGCGACTCCCCGTAGGCGATCTTGAACTGGCGACTCAGGTGCCCGGCAGACATGCTCACACCGCGGGCGAGTGCCTCGACGTTCAGCGGTTGCGCGTACTCCCGGTCCATCCTGTCGCGGACGCGGCGCAGCAGCTTGAGATCGCGTAGGTGTTCCGCGGTCGTGTGGTCAGGCCCGTCGGACTTCGAACGTCTCACCGCAGACCACCGCATGCACGGGACCGTCGAATTCGGCTTTGGCCTCGGTGATCACATCCTCACGCGAGGTCCAGGGCGGGATATGGGTGAGCAGCAATTCGCGGACTCCGGCCTGCGCCGCAGCCCTCCCGGCCTCAGTGCCAGACAGATGCAGATCGGGCGGATGCTTTGGCGAATGGGTCCACGAAGCCTCGCACAAGAAAACGTCGGCGCCGCGGGCCAGATCGACAAGCTGCTTGCAGGCGCCCGTGTCGCCGCTGTAGACCAGCGTTGCCCCGGTGGGATCGGTGAACCGCATGCCGTACGACTCGGTCGGGTGAGCAACCACCCGGGGCACCACCGTGATCGCGCCAAACGTCACCGGCTCGCCGTCAACCCAGTGGTGGACGTCGAAGATATCCGAGCAATCGTCGATCTCGCCGCCATACGGTGACGACGCCGCACCCAGCCGCGACCAGGTGTCGCTCGGGCCGTACAACAACGCCTTGCCTTTCGGACGCGACGGGTGGTAGCGACGCCACACGAATAGTCCGGGCAAGTCCAGGCAGTGATCGGCGTGCAGATGCGACAACAGCACGTGCACCGAGCCGGGATCGGTGTGCCGCTGCAGGGCGCCGAGTACCCCCCCGCCGAAGTCGATGACCATCGGCGGCGTGTCCGGAGCTCGGAGCAAATAGCCCGACGCAGGCGAATCCGGACCCACGACGCTGCCTGAGCATCCGAGCACGGTTATTCGCACGGACACTACTGTGCCATGCCTGTTACCACGATGGACAAAACATCGCCGCATTGGGTGACCAGAATCATCCCCATACCTATGAAACGTGGGTGTGACGGACAGGTTCAACGCCGGTCAAAGCCGGGCCGAGGAATCGCGCCGCGAGTTTGGTAAACGCCTCGGGGTCGCCCGTGGCTTCGAAAATTCGGGTGGCCGGCGGCGCATCATGCGGGCGCAGTAGGTCCGTTTCGGTGAGCACCCGGACCACCTCCTTGGCGGTCTCCTCGGCGCTGGAGACCAGTGTGACGTTGTCCCCCATCGCCAGCTGGATCAGTCCGGACAACAGCGGATAGTGCGTGCAACCCAGCACCAGCGTGTCCACCTCGGCGCGCTGCAACGGCTCCAAATAACCCTCGGCCAATCCGAGCACCTGACGGCCACTGGTGACCCCGCGCTCGACAAAGTCCACGAAGCGCGGGCACGCGACGGCTGTGATCTCGGTGTCGCGGGCAGCGGCGAACGCATCCTGGTAGGCGTGCGAGGTTATGGTCGCCCGCGTGCCGATGACGCCGATCCGGCCGTTGCGAGTGGCCGCAACCGCTCGGCGCACCGCCGGCAGGATCACCTCGACGACGGGAACGTCGTAACGCTCACGAGCGTCGCGTAGGCAGGCCGCAGATGCCGAATTGCATGCGATCACCAACGCCTTGACACCCCGACCGACCAGGTCGTCACCGATGGCCAGGGCGTGCGCACGAATCTCCGGGATGGGCAGCGGACCATACGGCCCATTGCCGGTGTCGCCGACGTAGATGATGTCCTCGTCCGGCAGTTGGTCAATGATCGCCCGCGCAACCGTCAGTCCCCCGACGCCGGAGTCGAAGACTCCGACGGGCGCCAGCGGCGAATTCATGTCTTCGGGTGCGACGAACTGAGGGACCGTTTACGTTCGCGAGCCTTGCGCTCAGGTGCGGATAGCAGATACGCCGCGACCACGCCCGCGATCGCCCCACACAGGTGACCCTGCCACGACACCCCGGGGGTGCCGGGCAGCATGCCGAGCAGGACGCCACCATAGATGAACAACACGACGACGCCGACGACAATCTCCCACGCCTTGCGGGTGAAAAACCCGAACACGATCAGGAACGCTAGCCAGCCAAAGATAAGGCCCGACGCACCGATGTGGTTGGTCTCGCAGTGCACGCCGACGTATGGGCAGTGCGCGCCGACGTTGCCGATCAGCCACGTGCCGAAGCCGCCGAGTATCCAGACGATGGCCGTGGCGAAAATGAACCGCGACAAGCCCGCGAGCGTCATCAGGAAACCGAGCACGAGCGCCGGAACGGTGTTGGCGATCAGGTGGTCCCAATTCGCGTGGAGTAGCGGCGCGACGAGGATGCCCCACAGCCCGTCGGTCTCCAGCGGTCGGATGCCGTTGCGGTCGAGGCGATGATTGGTCAGGCCGTCCCACAGCTCGATGGCCCACAGCAGCACGACGAACGTAAGGATCGTGGCCCCGCCGACCATCCAGCGTGGCCGCTTCTCCGGCCGCGTCGCAGGTGTCTGCGGATGTCCCGTCATATGGCGCCGCTCTCCCCCGCAAGCGGGGGTGCCCCCACCTCATCGCCTTTGTATCGTCGCCGGTGCGTCATGCCCATAGCTGCCCTTCCAGAGCGTTTTCGGCATCATCAAGGCTACCGGCGTACGCGCCGGTCGACAGATACTTCCATCCGGCGTCGGCGACCACGAAGGCGATGTCGGCGCGTTGACCGGCCTTGACGGCGGCAGCGCCGACTCCGAGCGCGGCATGCAGGACCGCCCCGGTCGAGATGCCCGCGAAGATGCCTTCGGCGTCCACTAGCTCGCGGGTGCGGCGCACCGCGTCGGCGGCGCCGACCGAGTACCGGGTACTGAGTACCTCCGGGTCATACAGCTCGGGTACAAATCCTTCGTCGATATTGCGCAGCGCGTACACCCCTTCGCCGTAGCGGGGTTCGGCCGCCACGATCTTGACGTCGGGGACATGTTCGCGAAGAAACCGCCCGGTCCCCATCAGCGTGCCCGTGGTGCCCAGGCCAGCGACGAAGTGGGTGATTTCGGGCAGGTCGGCGAGGAGCTCGGGGCCGGTTCCGAAGTAATGCGAGTCGGTGTTGGCCGGATTGCCGTACTGATACAGCATCACCCACGATGGATTGGCCGCGGCCAGTTCCTTGGCGGTCAACACCGCGGTGTTGGATCCGCCCTCAGCCGGGGAAAACATGATCTGCGCGCCGTAGAGCTCCAAGAGCTGACGCCGTTCCGCCGAGGTGTTCTCCGGCATCACGCAGATCAGCCGGTAGCCCTTTAGCCTGGCCGCCATCGCGAGCGAAATGCCGGTATTTCCGCTGGTGGGCTCGAGGATCGTCGCGCCCGGCGTGAGCAGTCCGTCGCGCTCGGCCTGCTCGATCATCCGCAGCGCCGGCCGGTCCTTGATCGACCCGGTCGGATTGCGGTCTTCGAGCTTGGCCCACAGCCGCACGTGCGGCCCCTCGGAATCGCCCCAGCGCGGTGACAGCCGTTGCAGACCGACCAGGGGCGTGTTGCCCAGGGCCTGCAACAACGAGTCGTATCGCGTCATACGCTCGGTTCAATCACAGGCTCATCCACCCGCCACGGCGGGCAGGATGGTGACCGCGTCGCCGTCGGCGACCGCGGTGGCCAGGCCGCCGGAGAACCGCACATCCTCGTCGTTGACATAGATGTTCACGAAGCGGTGCAGCTTGCCGTTATCGATCAGGCGCTCGGAGATGCCCGAATAATTGGCCTCCAGATCACTGATGACCGCACCCAGCGTGTCGCCACTCGCGGAGACGCGTTTCTGGCCACCCGTGTGGGGCCGCAGGATGGTCGGAATCGAGACGGTGACGCTCATGAGGGGCCTTTCTCGGGACTGCTTGATCATTTGACTGGCTAGTACTGCTCGACGATGTTGACAAGTTCTTCGGTGACGGCGCCGTCGACGATGCGATAACTGCGCAGCTCGTGGCGGTCGGGGTTGCGCGTGGACACCAGCACGTAATGCGCGTCCGGTTCAGCCGCCAGGTCTATGTCGGTGCGGCTCGGATACGCCTCGGTCGCGGTGTGCGAGTGATAGATGACCACGGGCGTTTCCTGTGCTTGCTCCAGCGCCCGCCACACGTTGAGTTGCTCTTGGGAGTCGAAACGGTAGAAGGTCGGGGAGCGCTCGGCGTTGACCATCGGGATATGCCGTTCAGGACGGTCGGAACCGTCACGGCCGGCCA
Source organism: Mycobacterium simulans (assembly GCF_900232995.1). Taxonomy (GTDB): domain Bacteria; phylum Actinomycetota; class Actinomycetes; order Mycobacteriales; family Mycobacteriaceae; genus Mycobacterium; species Mycobacterium simulans. Next base: position 3,004,400 of record NZ_OCVX01000003.1, on the reverse strand, counting down.
GCACGCCGCACGCTTCGTCGGGGTGGTCTCGGCGTGCATGGGCGACCATGGCATCCACCAGGTCAGCACGTATCACCAGCACTTCCGCCCTTCCTCTATGAGTTGTCTTGCGCCCCGAATGCCCCGGGCAACACGTCGCGGTAGGTCGGTATTCCGGCTACCGACTCGGCGGTCATTACCCCGACCAGCACCGCACGAGCCAGGCAATCGGCCGCGGCCGCACCGATCGCGGTGACGAGCTCCGTTTCCGGGGACAGCGCTGCCGGGGTGCCAGCATTCGAGGGCACCTCGACCGCGCCCGTAGCCAGCGCGAACACTGTATCGCCGTCCAGCGGGGTGTGCGAGGGCCTGATCGTGCGGGCCAGCCCATCGTGTGCGGCGATCGCGACGCGCCGGCACGCCGCCGGGCTCAGCGCGACGTCCGTCGCAACCACACCGATCGTCGTGTTTAGCGGGCTCAGCGTCGCAGGCAGTTGCGCCAACGCATCGACCTGCGCGGCCGGTGGAGCCGTCAGCGCGAACTGATCGATCAGGTCTGCCATCCACGGCAGGCCGGTCGCCGGATCAACGACGTTGCCGACGGAATTGACCACCACCACCGCTCCGACGGTTACACCGGACGCCAAGATAATCGATGCCGTGCCCACGCCGCCCTTGAGTGCGCCGGCGCGCGCCCCGACCCCCGCACCGACGGTTCCGACAGCCACGGCCCCACCCTCGGCACCGGCGGCGGCCTCACATGCGGCATAGCCGAACTCCGCCGTCGGCCGACACTCCCAACCACCGACTGGCAGGTCGAAGATCACCGCACTCGGCACGATGGGCACCACACCAGCGCCCATCGCCACGCCACGCTGGTGTTCTTCCAGCCAGCGCATGACGCCGTCGGCGGCGGCCAGACCGTAGGCGCTGCCGCCGCCAAGCAACACCGCATCAACGAAGCGCACGCTGTTGGCCGGGTCCAGTAGATCGGTCTCCCGGGTCCCAGGCGCGCCGCCCCGGCAGTCGACCGCGCCGACCGTCCCAGGCGGAGCTAGCACCACCGTGACCCCGCATGCCCAGCCGGCGCCGAGTGACGCATCCGGGGCCAGCCGCTGGTAGTGGCCGACGCGGATGCCTCCGACGTCGGTAATGGAGTTCATCCGGCCGCCGTCAAGATGATCGCGACCCCATCAACACCAGCACCAGGTATTCCTGCAACACCGTCAGCCACTGATACACGTCGAAATGCGCGGCCAGCGGATGGTCAGCCGGCAGGCGCTCCGGACCCCGCGGGCCGATCTCGAGCATCACTCCCAATGTCAGCCGAAGATCGTTGACCGCGGTAATCCAGGCGTTGGCGCTGTCTTCGGTGAGTTCAAACCGGCCGCCGTTCTCCGGAACCGTATCCAATAACTGCTGCGCGGCAACACGTTTGGCTTCGAGGATCTCTGGCTCGTGCAGGCTGCGCAGCGCGGCGTTGAGGCTCTCGGCGCTGTCGGCGGCCAACGGGTTGTCGTCCTCGCCTTTGTGGAAGTCGGGGAGCAGCCGACGCAGCGTCGGATCCACCGGACGCTGCGTATGACCGGTCCTGATGCCGGTGATCTCTTCGAGTTCGTCTGACGGCGAGGAGGATTGGCGCTCATCGAGCAAGCCGATCATGGCGCCGACCAGGTTCTTGAGCAGGGCTGCCTCATGCGGGGCCAACGACGACCGAAACCTGGGACCGTTGCGGGTCTCTACGCGCTTCCATTTGCGCACGGTGAATCCGGGTACCCTCGAATCTCACCGGTCCTGCTGCATCGTCGCCCACAAACCGGCGGCGTGCAGTTTGGACACGTCGGCTTCCATAGACTCCCTGCTGCCCGCCGAGACCACTGCCTTACCTTCGTTGTGCACTTGCAGCATCAACTTGGTGGCATGGGGCTCGCTGTAGCCGAACAACTTCTGGAACACATACGTCACGTAGGTCATCAAATTGACGGGGTCGTCCCACACGATGGTGACCCATGGGCTGGCCGTCACGTCGACAGGCGCAGACTCGCGTTGCCCAGTGGTGCCCGGCTTGGCGGGAGCGGACGTGGCAACAACCATGGCCTTAGAATACCGAGCCCCGGGCGTGGATACCGAGCCCAGTGATGCGAACCGATACCGTTGCGCTGTGAACTTAGCGGGGCTGCTGACCGACAAGTACGAGTTGACGATGCTGGCGGCGGCGCTGCGCGGCGGCACCGCCGATCGCCGGACCACGTTCGAGGTGTTCGCCCGGCGTCTTCCGGCGGGTCGCCGGTACGGAGTGGTCGCCGGAACCGGGCGCCTGCTGGAAACCTTGCCGCAGTTCAGGTTCGACGATGAGGCGTGCGAGCTGCTGGCCCATTTCCTCGACCCCAACACGCTGCGCTACCTGCGCGATTTCCGGTTCGGCGGCGACATCGACGGCTACGCCGAGGGCGAGCTATACTTCCCCGGCTCCCCGGTGCTGTCGGTACACGGCAAATTCGCCGAATGCGTGCTGATCGAAACGCTGGTGCTGTCGATCCTCAACCACGACACAGCGATCGCGTCGGCGGCGGCACGCATGGTCAGTGCCGCCGGCGACCGCCCACTAATCGAGATGGGCTCGCGTCGGACCCACGAACGCGCCGCGGTTGCGGCCGCCCGCGCGGCCTATATCGCCGGCTTCGCTGCCTCATCGAATCTTGAAGCCCAGCGGCGGTACGGTGTGCCCGCGGAGGGCACCGCGGCGCACGCGTTCACCATGCTGCACACCCAAGAAGACAGGGGCGCAAAGATGTCTGAGCTGGCCGCGTTCCGTGCCCAGGTCGACGCCCTGGGGTCCGGCACCACGCTGCTGGTGGATACCTATGACGTAACGACCGGTGTGGCGAATGCCGTGGCCGCAGGCGGTGCGACGCTCGGCGCGGTGCGCATCGATTCGGGCGAACTCGGCGTCCTGGCCCGCCAGGTGCGTGAGCAACTCGACCGGCTGGGCGCCACGCAGACCCGCATCGTGGTGTCGGGCGATCTCGACGAGTTCAGCATCGCCGCGCTGCGCGCCGAGCCCGTGGACGGTTACGGCGTCGGCACGTCGCTGGTTACCGGATCGGGCGCACCGACGGCGAACATGGTCTACAAACTCGTCGAGGTGGATGGCATTCCGGTGCAAAAGCGCAGCAGCCACAAGGAATCCCGCGGTGGCCGCAAGGAGGCGCTACGGCTGGCACGCCCGACCGGCACCATCACCGAGGAGATTGTTCATCCGGCGGGTCGCCCGCCGACCACCGACGAGCCGTGCCGAGTGTTGACAACGCCGCTCGTGCGGGGCGGTCGCATGGTGGCCGATGCAAGCCTGGCGACCGCGCGGAAGCTTGTGGCGTCTGGATTGCACAGCCTGCCGTGGGAGGGACTGAAATTGGCACCCGGCGATCCGGCGATTCCGACGCAGACGATCCCGGCCTGAGCACAAGGAAGTCATCACGTCCGACGTTTCTGTGTCCGTGCCCGAGCTGTTGGCCATCGCCGTGGCCGCGCTCGGGGGCAGCGAACGCGCCGGCCAGCTGGAGATGGCGACCGCGGTAGCGGAGGCCTTCGAAACCGGCGAGCACCTGGTGGTCCAGGCCGGAACCGGCACCGGCAAATCACTTGCCTATCTGGTTCCCGCGGTTGTGCGTGCGATCGGCGACGACGGGCCGGTTGTGGTGTCGACCGCCACGATCGCGTTACAGCGTCAACTTGTCGATCGAGACCTGCCTCGGCTGGCCGATTCACTCGCCGCGGCGCTGCCTCGCCGGCCACAGTTCGCATTACTCAAAGGGCGACGAAATTATCTGTGCCTCAACAAGATTCATAATGGCGGCGAGGCAGCCGAAGACGACGAGCGACCGCAGGAAGAGCTCTTCAACCCGATGGCAGTCACCGCCTTAGGCCGCGACGTGCAACGTCTCACCGAGTGGGCGACGACCACCGATACCGGTGATCGCGACGACCTCAAACCCGGTGTACCGGACCGATCGTGGTCCCAGGTCAGTGTGTCGGCGCGAGAATGCATCGGGGTGGCCCGCTGTCCGTTTGGCTCCGAGTGCTTCTCCGAACGGGCGCGCGGCGCCGCCGCCCGTGCCGATGTAGTCGTCACCAACCACGCACTGCTTGCGATCGACGCCGTTGCGGATTCGGCTGTGCTACCGGAACATACGCTGCTGGTGGTCGACGAAGCACACGAGTTGACCGACCGAGTGACGTCGGTCGCGACTGCGGAATTGACGTCGGCCGCCCTCGGCGTTGCGGCCCGGCGCATTACGCGATTGGTGGACCCCGAGCTGACCCAGCGGCTGGAGGCGGCGTCGGCCACCTTCGCGTCGGCGATCCACGACGGGACACCCGGTCGCATCGATTATCTCGACCAGGAGATGGCTGCGTATCTGGCCGCGCTGCGCGACGCAGCCAGCGCGGCACGCTCGGCGATCGACACCACTAGCGATGCGAAGGCCGCGTCAGTGCGCGCCGAAGCGGCCGCTGCACTCATCGAGATCGCCGATACTGCGTCGCGAATCCTGGATTCGTTTACCCCCGCCATCCCAAATCGCACCGACGTGGTTTGGCTGGACCACGAGGACAACCGCGGCTCGCCGCGCGCCGTGCTGCGGGTGGCGCCCCTGTCAGTTGCCGGACTGCTGGCCAGTGAAGTGTTCTCGCGTTCCACCACCGTGTTGACATCGGCAACGCTGACCGTCGGCGGGTCGTTTGACGCGATGGCCTCCGCGTGGGGCCTGAGCGGTGACGATCATCCCTGGCGCGGGCTGGACGTCGGATCGCCGTTTCAGCACGCCAAGTCCGGAATCCTCTACGTGGCAGCCCATCTCCCGCCGCCCGGCAGGGACGGCACCGGCACGGCCGAGCAGTTGACCGAGATCGCCGAACTCATCGCCGCGGCCGGTGGACGCACGCTGGGACTGTTCTCGTCGATGCGGGCGGCCCGGTCCGCCGCCGAGGCCATGCGCGAACGGCTGTCTACGCCGGTGTTGTGCCAGGGCGACGACAGCACCGCGGCTCTCGTCGAGCAGTTCACCGACGACCCCGAGACCTCTCTGTTCGGCACTTTGTCGCTGTGGCAGGGCGTCGACGTGCCGGGTCCGTCGCTGTCGTTGGTGCTGATCGACCGAATCCCGTTCCCGCGTCCGGACGACCCACTACTAAGTGCCCGCCAGCGTGCGGTAGCCGCACGCGGCGGCAACGGGTTCATGGATGTCGCGGCAAGCCACGCCGCTTTGTTGCTGGCGCAGGGATCAGGCCGGCTACTGCGCCGCGTCACCGACCGTGGCGTGGTTGCGGTGCTGGACTCGCGAATGGTCACGGCCCGATATGGCGGCTACCTGCGCGCCTCGCTACCGCCGTTTTGGCAGACCTCCAACGCCGAGCAGGTCCGGCAGGCGCTGGCGAGGCTGCGGTGTGGCCCGACAGCCAGCCAGCCGTGACAAATCGCCCTTCCCCTGCAGGCTCCTACTGCTTGGCCGAAAAGCGTTCGGGTAGGCCCGGTTACAAACCAACTAGCGGGCGCAGCGCATCGCCGGCCGCGGCGATGACACCGGGCCCGCAGCCGTAGGCGGGCAGGTGGATGATCAACCCATCGATGCCCGCGTTGAGTACATTGGCCTGCACCTGCTCGGCAACCCGGGCCGCGCTGCCCACGACCATGCGCAGACGCATCTGCTCTGGCATGTCTGCGGGCTTGACGTTCTCGTCGATGATCACCCCCACCAGCATGCTGGTGTGCAGCGTCGACAGGTCGCGGCCGGCCTCGTAGCATCGCTTGGCAAGCGCGTCGAGCTTGCCCGGCAGCTGGTCGAACCCGGCGTCGATATTGAGATGGTCTGCGTAGCGAGCGGCGATCGCGAACGTTTTCTTCTCACCACCGCCACCGATCATGACCGGAATGTGGTCTCGGTAGCGTGGCTCGGCGATCGCAGATTCGGTGGTGTACCAACGGCCCGAGAACGTCGACCGTTCACCCCGGATCATCGGATCTAGGATCTGCAGCGCCTCCTCGAGCCGGCTGAACCGCTCGGCGAACGTGCCGAACTCGAAACCGAGCTGTCGGTGTTCGAGCTCGAAATAGCCGGCACCGATGCCCAGGATCGCCCGGCCGGCACTTGCCACGTCCAAGGTGGTGATGATCTTGGCCAGCAGGGCGGGGTTGCGGTAGGTGTTGCCGGTCACCAGCGCGCCGAGCCGGACTCGCTCGGTCGCAGTCGCCAGCGCACCGAGGGTCGTGTAGGCCTCCAGCATTGGCTGGTCGGGTGGTCCCAGCATGGGCGGCTGGTAGAAGTGGTCCATCACGAAAACCGAGTCGAATCCGGCCGATTCCGCCTCACGCGCTTGCGCGATGAGTGACGGGAACAGCCTGTCGACCCCGGTTCCGTACGAGAAGTTGGGGATCTGCAGTCCAAGCCCAAGCCGAAAAGTCACGTTGTTTGCCGACATTAGATCAACCAGGGCTTTCGTCGAGTCGGTCGGCGCGTCCCTGCGGACTCGCCGGGATGGGCGATGCGTTCGGGGTGTGCCGGGTGCCCGGTTCCATCGGGCTTCGTGCGGAGAAGGGTCCGCATGCGTAGCCCGCGCGCGGTCAGGTTGACCGTTGCTCGAGGACGCAGGGGCGTGCCGGGGATCGGTTCGAGGCGCCAGCGGGATGCGATGGTGGCGAGGACGAGGATCATCTCGAGAGGAGCGGCCTGGGCGGCGATGCACTGGCGGGCTCCCTTACCGAAGGGCACGAAGGCTTGCCGGGGTGGTGGGGGGCGGGAGTCATCCCAACGGTCAGGATCGAAGCGATCGGGGTGGTCGTAGAGCGGGCTCCGACCCATGAGATAGGGGCTGTAGGTCAGGATCGTGCCGGCCGGGAGGAAATGCCCGCCAAGTCGGGTCGCTGCGGTGACGACACGCGTCATGATCCACACACTCGGGTACATTCGGAGAGTTTCGGTGACAATCTGCCGACTGAATTTCAGCTCGCTCAGGTGCGTAAAGCCAGCCGGAGCCGCCGCCAAGACGCTGTCAACCTCGGTGTGGAGACGAGCTGCAATGTCGGCATGTTGGGCCACCATGAGCAGCACCCATCCCATCACACTGGCGATGGTCGCCGTGGGGGCGGCGATGAAAGTGGCCGCATGATCCAGGATCACGGTGTCGGTCAGCTCCGGGCGACCGTCTTCATTGGTGGCCAGCAATGCAGTGAGGAGGTCGTCGTAGGCTCCCCCTTGTGCCCGGCGGTCAGCAATCACTTCATGGAGCGTCTGGCGGATTCGGGCAATCGCCTGCTCGAAACGACGGTTATCCGGGGTGGGCAACCGACTGAAGATGGGGGGTCGGCCCACCCGTTGGGCGACCGCGATCAGGAAGGCAGTGAAGTCATCCGCCATTTGATCAACCGCGGAGGGACCCAGCACACCCGAAAACAACACCCGTACCGCGGCGTGGATGGCGATCCTACGCATTTCGACCGGCACGTCGATGACATCTCCGTGTCGCCAACCATCGGTCACGGCGGTCGTCGCCGCCGTCAGAGTTTCGGCGTAACTAGGGAAACGGGCAGGGTCGAAGACCGGCTGGATCAACCGGCGATACCGCCGGTGCCGGCTTCTCGGGCATGTCGCCAGCCCGTCCCTGACCAACGGCTTAACCAGTTCGATAAGCGGTCCGCCTTTATCGAAGGTGCGGTCGTCGCTGAGCACCTGGTGCGCCAGTTCCGGATCACACACCATGACCATAGGTTTGGGACCTATACGGAATCGAACGAGATCGGCGCCCGCGGGGAAGGAATCCAGAAAACGCAGAGGATCACGCCGGAGCCGGAGCATATGCCCAAGCACCGGCAACGCTCCGGGCGCCGAAGGAATTGGCTCGTTGGTGCTCGCTGCCATAACCACGGAGGACCGGGTCATATCAGATCCCTCTCACGAGTACTCACCTGCTGGGTAAACAACCACGTGACTTCGGGTGAGCTGCTCGGCGAAACGTGCGCGACGCCGTCGCCGCTTGGCCGGGGCGGTCGGATCGTCGGGGTGGTAAGCGGGCGCGTAGATCCGTTGCAGGGGAATGTCTTCCACGTCAGCTGCCGTGCGAGGTGTCACGATACCGGGTGCCGCGTTAGAAAATCAGCGAATTCTGCTGCGGCGTAGGCGTTCTCCCAATGTTCGACTATTCGTCCATCGCGAAATCGCCACAGGCCGCAGAATGGCATGGCGATGGATTCCTCGTCTAGGCTGGCACGCAGATGTCCGAAGACCGCACCAAAGTAATCGTTTGCGGCGATGAAGCCGACGTCCATAACTAGGGTGTCGGCCGTCCTTCGGATCAAGTCGATCTCTTTCTCTAGAACCGCACGTGCACCCGTGTAGGTGGGAACTGCACCGGGAAGGTCGCGTTCTGCGGCATGGAGCACGACGTCGTCGTCTACGTATTCCGAAATCCGTGTGAGATCTGCGTAAATCGCCCGAAGCAACGCGACATTAGGGTGTTCATCGGTGATGGCACGGGCCGCGCAACGCGTCATCGTGTTGGCCGCCAAACTTCGACGCCTGATTGATCGACAGCGGTGGTTATCGCCGCCAAGTCGCGTGCGGTCAGACGTAGGTCCCAAGTCGCGAGATTTTGTTCGAGGTGCGTAATGGACGTAGTACCAGGAATGAGCAGCGTATTTGGGGACACGTGTAGCAGCCACGACAGGGCCAGCTGCGATGGCGTCACACCGAATTCAGTGGCTATGGGGTGCAATGGGCTGTCGGGTCCGACGAGGTCACCGTGCCCAAGGGGAAACCACGGGATGAAGGCAATATCGTTGTCCTGGGCATAACGTAGCGCCTCTATCCCGGCCCGGTCGGCGACATTGAAGAGGTTCTCGACCGCAACAATGTTGGCATACTTGCGAATTGCGTCCAGCTTGTCTGCTGTGACCTCAGGCTGGCCCGACACCCCGATGTGCCGAATCTTGCCTTGCTGTTGCAGCGTCACCAATTCGCCGAGCTGATCAGCAACCGGTACCGCGGGGTCGATGCTGTGTAGCTGGTACAGATCGATGCAGTCCAGGCCAAGATTATAAAGACTTACCTCGACCTGTTGGCGCAGGTATTCGGGACGCCCCAGAGGAACGATGTACGGATCGCCTTCGCGGGTCCAGTCTTTCGGTCCCGATCGCAACAACCCACCCTTGGTGCATATGACGAGATCGTCGGGATACGGGTGCAGGGCACGGCGAATGATTCGCTCGTTGCTACCAGGCCCGTAGGAGTCAGCGGTGTCGATGAAGGTGACCCCGAGCTCAACAGCACGGCGCAGCAACGCAATCGCATTGGCGGGGTTGGCCGGGTCCCCCCACATACCGGGTCCGGTCAGGTGCATCGCACCATAACCGAGACGGTTGACGGTCAGATCGTTACCTATCGTCAGGGTTTGGGGGAGCGAGCTAAGCGTGGTTGTCATCGGGAAATTCCTTAGGCGAGGTTGGTTTCCAAATTGCGCGGCACCGAACGCGCAGTGGGCTTTTCGGCGGCGTGGGACCAGCTACCGACGGCGACCTCTGCGGTGATACCGGGGCCGAATCCTGCGATCATTCCGCGCGCCCCCTCGACGAGATCACCTGTCTCGAATTGACGGCGCAAGGCGTCGAATACGACCGCCGAGGCGATGTTTCCGCATTCGGTCAGCGTCGCTCTGCTATGCGTGAAACAGCCTGCGGGCACATTCAAGTACTTGGAGAGGTCGTCAAGGATGCGCGGCCCGCCGGCGTGTATGACGTAGAAATCGAGCTGAGACGCATCCCAGCCACGTTGCGCGGCGATCTCGGCCAGCACCGGCGCAAGTTGTTCCATTGTTCCGGGAACACGCTTATCGAGGAGGAAATGAAAGCCCGTAGCTTTCACCACGTAGGAGATCCAATCCTCGGTGTCGGGAACGAGACGTGACCCGCTGTGCTCGATCCGCAGCCCGACCCCGCCCCCATCGTCTCGAACAACCGCCGCGGCGATTGCATCGCCGAATAGACCGTTCGACAACAAGTTCCCTACACTGATATCGGCCGGCTGGTAACACAGAGAACAGAATTCGCACGCCACAATGAGCACGTTGGCGCCTGGATGCGCGGCGCAAAAGTCGTGTGCTCGATTGATCGCCGCACCCCCCGCCGCGCATCCCAGTTGCGCAATCGGGATCTGGCACACATCACTGCGAAACCCCAAGTTGTTGACCATCCACGCGGTCAACGACGGCATCGTAAAACCCGTGCAAGAAACGAACACAATCGCACCGATCTGATCGACCGCCACCCGTGCGTTCGCCAACGCCGCTGAAACCACATCGGGGATCCGAGCTTTCGCCTCACGAACGTAGACCGCATTACGCATCTCGAAGCCAGGATGCTCAAGCGTCACATCGATCGGCTGAACCAGATGCCGGGTGCGAACCCCGGTGTTACTGATCAGCTGGACCGCCAACTCATACTGTGGATGATCCCGGTGCAGGCTTTCGGCCAGCCGCAATGTCTGATCAAGCGTTATTACACATTCCGGCAAATGTACAGCCGGACGACATAAAATGGGGCCTACCGATCGTTGCCCACGGTCGAGATCAGATGACGTCGCCGCCTGCGGGCCATGACGACAGTCCACGCGTTCCTTGGTGAGATCGATACGATGCAGCCGTGGCATGAATCCGCTTCCCTTCCATACGATCTCATCGAGTGAGCTAACCTACGACCGCCTGCAACGCGGTTACATATAGCGTTGTGCGCAACCGCATCACCGGGATCGAAAATCGCGTAGGAATACCTTCCCTTGGGCGAGTGGCCGATACCGCGAGGGTAGATAAACATAAACTGTCGATCGCATTCAATTCGCATTCAATTCGCTTTTTCATGACGCCGCGCAGCACAAAAACCGCTGTTCAGTGCGGATGCCGTTGCGGAAGCGGCGACGACTGCTCGCATTCGCACTTGCCATCTGCCGAGATATGCGCGGCCGTCATCCCTGCCTTCGTGGGATTTCAGGCGGCCGGCATCCACGCGAGCAGACGTGAAAGCCCCCGAATCCTCACGGATTTGGGGGCCTACGCGTCTGCTCGCACCGTCAAGCCAAAGTGACCAGACCGAGTTCGTTGCTGGCGGCCAGCATCGGATGACGGGGCAACACCCGCACGGTGTACCCGAGCGCGCCGGCCAGCGGCAGCGGAGTCGTCGTCGAGAAGACCTGGTTGCCGCCTTCGGCGCTACCGGCATATGACATTTCGACGGTGACCGGATCTAGCAGCGCGTCGCCGGCGTCGACCCTGCCCAGCACCGCCTGCACCAGCACTTCGTCGGGTGCTAGCCCGGCCAGCTGCACGGTCGCGGTCAGAGTCAGCTTCGACCCGAGCAGCGGCGTGTCCGGCAGACCGGTGCTGTCTACATCGGTGATTTCGATCTTCGGCCAGGCTTCTTCCACGCGCGCGCGGTAGGCGGCCAGCTCGCGGGCCGCACCGAACTCGCTTCCGTCAGCATGTATCGCGACGGTCTTGCGCAACGACTGCGCCGCCGGCGTGTAGTAGTGCTCGACGTAGTCGCGCACCATCCGCGATGCCAGCACTTTCGGACCAAGCGTCTGCAAGGTGTGCCGCACCATTTCGATCCACCGCGGCGGAACACCATGCTCATCGCGTTCATAGAACTTTGGCGCCACGGCCTGCTCCAGCAGGTTGTATAACGCGCTGGACTCCAGGTCGTCGCGACGGTCCTCGTCGGCTACGCCGACGGCAGACGGTATCTCCCAACCGTTTTCGCCGTCGCACCACTCATCCCACCAGCCGTCGCGGATGGAAAGATTCAAACCACCATTGAGCGCGCTCTTCATTCCTGAAGTACCGCAAGCCTCCAACGGCCGCAGCGGGTTGTTCAGCCAGACATCGCAGCCCCAATACAACAGCCGGGCCATCGACATGTCGTAGTTGGGCAAAAACGCGATGCGGTGCCGCACCTCTGGCCGGTCGGCGAACCGCACCACCTGCTGGATCAGCGCTTTCCCGCCGTCGTCGGCAGGGTGCGATTTCCCGGCAACAATCAGCTGGATGGGCCGCTCCTTATCCAGCAGCAGCTGTTCGAGCCGATCCGGATCACGCAACATCAGGGTCAGCCGCTTGTACGTCGGGACCCGCCGGGCGAATCCGACGGTAAGCACGTTGGGATCGAATGCCGTTGAAATCCAGCCTAATTCGGCCTCCGATGCGCCGCGTTCCAGCCACGATTGGCGTAGCCGCACCCGGACGTCCTCGACCAGCAGCGCGCGCAGTTGCGAGCGAATCCACCACAGCTGTCCGGGGTCGACTTGCTGCAACCTTAGCCACACGGCCGGCTCGCTGAATGAGTCCGATCCGGCCAGTTCGCGGCCGAGCTGTAACCACTGGGGTGCGGCCCAGGTGCGCGCGTGCACGCCGTTGGTGATCGACCCGATCGGCACCTCGTCGGGGTCGAATCCCGGCCACAGCTCGTTGAACATGGCCCGGCTCACCCGGCCATGCAGGAGCGAAACGCCGTTGGCCCGTTGCGCTAGCCGCAGGCCCATGTGGGCCATGTTGAACTTGGTCGGATCGTCCTCGGCGCCCAGTGCGAGAACCCGATCGGTCGGCACCCCCGGCAACAACGTTGACACGCCATCGCCGATGCTGTCATCGAAGTAGCTCTGCACCATGTCCAGCGGGAACCGGTCGATACCGGCCGGCACCGGGGTGTGGGTGGTGAACACGGTGCTGGATCGCACGACGGTCAACGCGGTGTCGAAGTCCAATCCCGAATCGGTCACCAGCTCACGGATGCGTTCTACCCCGAGGAATCCGGCGTGGCCCTCGTTCATGTGGAACACCTCGGGCGCGGGCAGCCCTGCAGGCCCGTTCAAGGCGGTGTACGCACGGATTGCCCGCACTCCGCCGATACCTGCGAGGATCTCCTGCTTGATGCGGTGTTCCTGATCGCCGCCGTACAAGCGGTCGGTGACGCTGCGCAGTTCGTGTTCGTTTTCCGGGACGTCGGAATCCAGTAGCAGCAATGGCACGCGACCAACCTGAGCGACCCAGATCCGCGCCCGCAGCCGCGCGGAATCCGGCATGGCCACCTCGACCAGCACCGGGTCACCTTGGGCATTCGTCAGCAGCCGCAGGGGCAGCCCCTGCGGGTCCAGCGATGGATACGTCTCATGCTGCCACCCCTCGGCGGTCAACGACTGACGAAAGTAGCCGGAGCGGTAATAGAGACCCACCGCAATTAGCGGCAAACCCAGGTCGGAGGCGGCCTTCAGATGGTCGCCGGCGAGAATCCCGAGGCCCCCGGAGTAGTTGGGCAACACCTCAGCAATGCCGAATTCCATCGAGAAGTACGCGATCCCGGTTGGGCCGGCAGCCCCGCCCATCTGGTGCTGCTGATACCACAGCCGACGGCTCAGGTAGTCGTTCAAATCGGCCGCCAACGCGTCGAGTCGGCGCAGAAACTCCTCGTCGATCGCTAACTCGTCAAGCCGCGCAGGCTTCACCGCCCCCAGCAGCGCCACCGGATCGTGGCAACTCGCCCACAGCTTCGGGTCAATGGTCGCGAACAGGTCCTGCGTCGACTGCTCCCAGGACCACCGCAAGTTGGTCGATAGCTGGTCCAGTGCGGCCAGACGATCAGGTAGGTGGGCACGGACGGTAAACCGGCGGAGAGCTTTCACGCATCCTTACCTTACTGAGGATTCCGCCGCGCGCAGGGCCACCAGCCACCGTTAACCTCCCGGTGTGTGACCGGACACTAGGGTGGGTACGGCTAGGTGTTGGGGTGCAAAGGTTGCTCCCCGATACAACCCAAGCAAAGGTTTCCCACGAGAGGAAGTTTCCCGACGACCGGCATTCCGCGACGAAACACACCGCGGTTTTGCCGCACAATCGGAACACCCCGGCGACGATTGCGGCCCGGGCAGCGGGCCGGCGCGGAGCTGGGCAAGTCGGAACGGAGTGGTCGTGCCCGGTCGCGTCGAGATCGATAATGTCCAACCCGTCGTCTCGTGCGGCGCATACCCTGCCAAAGCGGTGGTCGGCGAGGTAGTCCCGGTCAAGGCCTCGGTATGGCGCGAAGGCCACGAGGCGGTAGCAGCCACCCTCGTGGTGCGCTACCTCGGGGCCGACTACCCGCACGTTGCCGACATACGCGGGCTCAAGGCGGTCCAGGCCCCCGAGGCCAGCCCGGTAACCAGGCCGGCCCCATCGCAGCGCGTCAAACCGCTGCTGCTGCCAATGACAATGGGCGAGGAGCCGTACGTTTTCCACGGCCAGTTCACCCCCGACCGCGTCGGATTGTGGACCTTCCGGGTCGACGGCTGGGGTGACCCGATCCACACCTGGCGCCATGGACTGGTGGCCAAGCTGGACGCCGGACAAGGTGAGACGGAGCTGTCCAACGACCTGTTGGTTGGCGCCGCCCTGTTTGAACGCGCCGCGACCGGTGTGCCACGCCAGCAGCGCCAACCCTTGCTGCAGGCTGCAGCGGCGCTGCGGACTCCCGGGGATCCGCTGACCCGCACCGCGCTGGCCCTGACGTCGGAGATCGATGAACTTCTGACCAGCTTTCCGCTGCGGGAGCTGGTGACCCGGGGCGAGCAGTTCGGGGTCTGGGTGGATCGGCCGTTGGCCCGCTTCGGCGCCTGGTACGAAATGTTTCCGCGCTCGACCGGGGGGTGGGACGCCGACGGCAACCCCGTGCACGGGACCTTTGCCACCGCCGCGGCGGCGCTCCCCCGCATCGCCGCGATGGGATTCGACGTTATCTACCTGCCGCCTATCCATCCGATCGGCAAGGTGCACCGCAAGGGCCGCAACAACAACCCCACCGCCGCTTCCGGCGATGTCGGATCACCCTGGGCCATCGGTAGCGCCGAAGGTGGTCACGACGCGGTTCACCCGAAGCTGGGCACCATCGACGACTTCGACGATTTCGTCGCCGCGGCGCGCAAGCTCGGCATGGAAGTGGCCCTGGACCTCGCGCTGCAGTGTGCCCCGGATCATCCGTGGGCACGCGCACATCGCCAGTGGTTCACCGAACTGCCCGATGGCACCATCGCCTACGCGGAGAATCCGCCGAAGAAGTATCAGGACATCTATCCGCTCAACTTCGACAACGATCCTGCAGGGCTCTACGACGAAGTGCTGCGCGTGGTGCGACATTGGATCGACCACGGCGTCAAGTTCTTTCGGGTTGACAATCCACACACCAAGCCTCCCGATTTCTGGGCCTGGTTGATCTATCAGGTGAAGTCGGCCGACCCCGACGTGCTGTTCTTGTCCGAGGCGTTCACCCCACCGGCCCGCCAGTACGGTTTGGCCAAACTGGGTTTCACCCAGTCCTACAGCTACTTCACGTGGCGCACGGCCAAGTGGGAGCTCACTGAGTTCGGCAATGACATCGCCGAACTCGCCGACTACCGTCGGCCCAACCTGTTCGTCAACACCCCCGACATCCTGCACGCCGTCCTCCAGCACCACGGCCCCGGCATGTTTGCCATTCGTGCGGTGCTGGCGGCGACCATGGGTCCGGCGTGGGGTGTGTATTCCGGTTACGAGCTGTTCGAGCACCGCGCGGTGCGAGAGGGCAGTGAGGAGTACCTGGACTCGGAGAAATATGAATTGCGTCCCCGCGACTTTGTGGGCGCACTCGCCGAAGGCAGATCCCTGGAGCCGTTCATCGCCCGTCTCAACGAAGTTCGCCGGCTGCATCCCGCCCTGCAGCAGCTGCGCACCATTCATTTCCATCACATCGACAACGACGCATTGCTGGCCTATAGCAAGTTCGATCCGACCACCGGCGACTGCATATTGGTGGTGGTGACGCTCAACGCGTTCGGCCCCGAGGAAGCAACGCTGTGGTTAGACATGGCAGCTTTGGGTATGGAGCCCTACGAACGGTTTTGGGTGCGCGATGAGATTTCGGGCGAGGAATACCAATGGGGGCAAGCCAATTACATCCGCATTGACCCCGGGCGGGCAGTCGCCCACATCATCAACATGCCGCTCATACCGTACGAATCCCGAACCACGCTGCTACGCAGGAGGTGAGGCCCGATGAGCCGAACCGAGAGCCGAACCAACCACATCGCCGGGATGCACCTGGCGCCCGAACCAGCTGCGCTCGCCCGCTTGCTGGCCGGTGCACACCACAATCCACACGACATCCTGGGCGCCCACGAGTATGGCGACCACACCGTGATCCGGGCTTTGCGCCCCCACGCGGTCAGCGTGGTCGCGCTCGTCGGTGCTGACCGGTTTCCCATGCAACACATCGATTCCGGCCTATTCGCTGTCGCGCTGCCGTTCGTCAACCTCATCGACTACCGGCTGCAGGTGACCTACGAGAGTTCCGACCCGTACACCGTCGCCGACGCCTACCGATTTCTGCCGACCCTGGGCGAAGTCGACCTGCACCTGTTCGCCGAGGGCCGCCACGAACGCCTTTGGGACGTGCTCGGTGCCCATCCTCGCTCGTTCACCACAGCCGACGGTGTCGTCGACGGGGTGTCATTTGCGGTGTGGGCACCCAACGCCAAGGGCGTCAGCTTGATCGGCGAATTCAACGGGTGGACCGGCAACGACGCCCCGATGCGGGTGCTGGGATCTTCCGGGGTATGGGAATTGTTCTGGCCTGGCTTCCCCCCCGACGGTCTGTATAAGTTCCGGGTCCACGGCGCCGACGGCGTCGTCACCGAACGTGCCGACCCGTTCGCGTTCTGCACGGAGGTGCCACCGCAGACCGCATCTCGGGTGACGGTGAGCACCTACAACTGGGATGACAACGACTGGATGGCGCAGCGCGCACGACGGAATCCGGTATTCGAGCCGATGAGCACCTATGAGGTCCATCTCGGCTCGTGGCGTCCTGGGCGCAGCTACCGTCAGCTTGCCAAGGAACTCACAGATTACGTTGTGGCACATGGGTTTACCCATGTCGAACTGCTGCCTGTCGCCGAGCACCCGTTCGCCGGATCGTGGGGATATCAGGTCACGTCCTACTACGCGCCAACTTCACGCTTCGGCACACCCGACGATTTCCGGGCGCTGGTCGACGCGCTGCACCGCGCTGGTGTTGGTGTCATTGTGGATTGGGTGCCAGCGCACTTTCCCAAGGACGCCTGGGCATTGGGACGGTTTGACGGGACGCCGCTTTACGAGCATTCCGATCCGAAACGCGGAGAGCAATTGGATTGGGGCACTTACGTATTCGACTTCGGTCGCCCTGAGGTGCGAAACTTCCTGGTGGCCAACGCGTTGTACTGGCTGCAAGAGTTCCACGTCGACGGCTTGCGCGTGGACGCGGTGGCATCGATGCTCTACCTTGACTACTCGCGCCCCGAAGGCGGCTGGACCCCGAACATCTACGGCGGGCGGGAAAACCTGGAAGCGGTGCAGTTCCTGCAGGAGATGAACGCCACGGCACACAAAGTGGCACCGGGCGTGGTCACCATCGCCGAGGAGTCAACCTCGTGGCCCGGTGTGACTCGAGCGACTAACCTTGGCGGCCTGGGCTTCTCGATGAAATGGAACATGGGTTGGATGCACGACACACTCGACTATGTCGGCCGAGATCCCATATACCGCAACTACCACCACCACGAGATGACCTTCTCGATGCTGTATGCGTTCAGCGAGAATTACGTACTGCCGCTCAGCCACGACGAGGTGGTCCACGGCAAGGGCACCCTGTGGGGGCGGATGCCGGGCAACAATCACGCGAAGGCCGCCGGGCTGCGCAGCCTGCTCGCCTACCAGTGGGCGCATCCGGGCAAGCAACTGTTGTTCATGGGCCAGGAATTCGGCCAGCGCGCCGAATGGTCGGAGCAGCGCGGTCTGGACTGGTTCCAACTCGACGAAAACGGTTTCTCCAACGGCATTCTGCGCCTCGTGCGCGACATCAACGACATCTACCGCGGCCACCCGGCGCTGTGGAGTCAAGACACCACCCCCGAAGGCTATTCGTGGATCGACGCCAACGACTCGGCCAACAATGTCTTGAGCTTCCTGCGTTATGGCACCGATGGCTCGGTCATGGCTTGCGTGTTCAATTTCGCAGGGTTGGAACACAGCGGCTACCAGCTCGGCCTGCCGTGCGCCGGCCGCTGGCGTGAGGTGCTCAACACCGACGCGACGGTCTACAACGGATCAGGGATCGGCAATCTCGGTGGTGTTGACGCAACCGACGAGCCCTGGCACGGCCGCCCGGCGTCGGCGGTGCTGGTGCTGCCGCCCACGTCGGCGTTGTGGTTGGAGCCTGTGTAGCGCGAGCTGCCGCAGAGCTCAGCAGAGCGCTACTGGGCAAACTGCACAACGCTGCAGCGCAGATTGTGGCCATTCTGTGGTCGAAAAGCCACTACTCCGCTCGATCGAATGATCGATACTGACCGGCGATGAGCCTTGTCGGGAGGTATGCGGAATGTCATTTTTGATCACGACCCCTGAGGTAGTGACCGCAGCGGCGGCGGATCTGTCCAGAATCGGGTCAGCGATCGGCGCGGCCAACAGCGCCGCGGCGACTTCCACCACCGAGGTCCTGGCCGCCGGTGCCGATGAGGTGTCGGCGGCGGTCGCGGCGCTGTTTGGTCAGCACGCTCACACCTATCAGGCGCTCAGTGCGCAGGCAGCGGGATTTCATAGCCAGTTCGTGCAGGCCTTAGCCGCCGGCGCCAGCTCGTACGCCAGCGCGGAGGCCGCGGCCGCGTCCCCGCTTGAGGCATTGCTCAACGTCATCAATACGCCCACCCAGTTGTTGTTGGGGCGTCCACTGATCGGCAACGGAGCCAACGGGGCTCCCGGGACAGGGCAAAACGGCGGGGCCGGCGGGTTGTTGTACGGCAACGGCGGAGCCGGAGGGTCCGGCGCACTCGGCCAGGCCGGCGGCGCCGGTGGGGCAGCAGGACTTTTCGGCGCCGGCGGCGCCGGCGGCGCCGGCGGCGATGCCCCTACCGGCACCGGCGGCACTGGCGGTGCCGGCGGCAGCGGCGGGCTACTGTGGGGCGCCGGCGGAACCGGTGGGGCCGGCGGTAACGGCTACACCGGCAATGGCGGTGTCGGCGGGGCCGGCGGTGCGTCTTGGCTGTTCGGCTCTGGAGGCATCGGCGGCGCAGGCGGGGGCGGCGGCAACGCCGGAATGTTGGCCGGCTCGGGCGGCGCCGGCGGCGCCGGCGGGCACGGCAGCATAGCCGGCGACGGCGGCGCCGGCGGCAACGCCGGCCTGCTCTACGGCGACGGCGGCACCGGCGGTGTCGGCGGGATTGGCATCGCCGGTAACGGCGGGACCGGCGGGCACGGCGGCAAGGCCGGCCTCATCGGCAACGCCGGCGCTGGGGGTGCCGGCGGGTTAAGCATTGCGGCGGCCGGCGGTAACGGCGGGGCCGGCGGCGATGCCCAGTTGATCGGCAATGGCGGTAACGGCGGTAACGGAGGGCTTGGCGAGACGTCGGGCGCCGGCGGCGTCGGCGGCGCCGGTGGGATCCTGGGCCTGCCTGGCATCAACGGCTTATAGGACTCCTAGCCCACCTCGGCTCGGCGGCTAATAAAGTGCGTTGGCGAGGTTGCGCCGGCCCGCGATCACCTCGGGGTCCGCGGGGTCGAAGAGCTCGAAAAGCTCGATAAGCCTGGTACGTACCTTGGTGCGCTCGTCGCCAGATGTACGGCGCACCAACACAATTAACCGATCGAACGCCGCAGTGACATCCTGGTTGAGGATTTGCACATCGGCTGCCGCCAGCGCGGCGTCGATATCATCCGGTGCGGCGTCGGCGATGACGACGGCATCGGGCCGCTGTGCAGTTGCGCGCGTGAGGAATTCGATCTGCCGGATGGCCGCTTTCGCTTCGACGCTGCCCGGATCGGAATCCAAGATCGCTTGGTATGACTTCTGCGCGGCGTCGAAGTCGCCCGCCTCGAGTTCCCGTCTCGCCTGTGCGACGACTGGATCGACTTCGGTTGACTCCTCGGAACCCCTTGGGCCCTTGAGCTTTCCAGCCGTCGCCGAAACCAGGGAGTCCAGCCAGCGCCGTAGCTGATCGGCGGGCTGTGGCCCCTGGAAGCTCGAGATCGGCTGTCCTGCCGCCAATGCCACCACGGTCGGAACGGCTTGGACGCCGAATATCTGGGCCACTCGAGGCGCCACGTCAACGTTGACCGACGCCAACCACCACTTGCCTTTGTCGGCAGTAGCCAGGCCGGTCAGCGTGTCAAGCAGGTCGACGCACACGTCGCTGCGCGGTGACCACAACAAAACCACCACCGGCACTTCGTCGGACCGGACGATCACCTCGTCCTCGAAGTTGACCTCGGTGATGTCGGTGACGCCTGGGCCACCCGCGCCGGCGGGCTCCGCCGACGGCGTCCGGCCCGCTGCGTCCGACCCAGCTGCGCTTTGTTGAGCCCGCTGCTTGAGGCCGGACAGGTCGACCGCACCAGCCATTGCAGGCCCAATCGGGGGTCGCGGACGCGTCACGGCATCAAGTCTGTCACGCCGCCTCGGTCCCGGTTCACCCGGTCGCGCCGACCCGCATATCGCTGAAAAGCGGCTTCCAACGCGCCGCGTTCGGCAGCTATGACCAATCTCACACCAACGTCCGCAGACATCGCTCCAGCAACGTCGCGGTGGGGGCCGCCTTAACCCGCCCGCAGGATCAACGCGTCGCCCTGGCCGCCAGCACCGCACAGCGCCGCGACCCCGTAGCCCGAGCCACGGCGCGCCAACTCCAGCGCCACGTGCAGGGTAATTCGCGCTCCCGACATACCGATTGGATGCCCGACGGCAATCGCGCCCCCGTTGACGTTGACAATCTCGGGATTTACCCCAAGTTCCTTGGTCGATGCCAGGGCCACCGCGGCGAACGCTTCGTTGATCTCTATGACATCGAGCTGGTCGACCGAGATGCCTTCGCGGTCAAGCGCCTTCTTGATCGCGTTGGCCGGCTGCGATTGCAGGGTGGAATCCGGCCCGGCCACCACGCCGTGCGCAGCGATCTCGACCAGCCACGTCAGGCCCAGCTCCTGGGCCTTTTCCTTGTTCATCACCACAACCGCGGCGGCACCGTCGGAGATTTGCGACGCCGAGCCGGCGGTGATGGTGCCATCCTTGCGAAACGCCGGTTTAAGCCCCGCCAGTGAGTCCGCAGTGGTGTTGGCGCGAATACCTTCGTCTTCGCTGAACTGCAGTGGATCACCCTTGCGCTGCGGGATATTCACCGGGACCACTTCGTCGGTGAACACGCCGTCCTTCCATGCCGCAGCCGCTTTCTGGTGCGACTGCGCGGCGTATTCGTCCTGTTCCCGACGGGTGAATTTGTCGACGTCGTTGCGCTGCTCGGTCAGAGCACCCATCGGCTGGTCGGTGAACACGTCGTGCAGACCGTCATAGGCCAAGTGGTCCAAGACCGTGACGTCGCCGTACTTGTAGCCGGCCCGGCTATCCATCAACAGGTGGGGTGCCTTCGTCATGGACTCCTGCCCACCGGCCACCACAACGTCGAACTCGCCGGCCCGAATGAGCTGGTCAGCAAGGGCGATGGCATCGATGCCGGACAGGCACATCTTGTTGATGGTCAGCGCCGGCACGTCCCAACCGATACCAGCAGCGACCGCCGACTGGCGCGCCGGCATTTGGCCTGCTCCCGCGGTGAGCACCTGACCCATGATCACGTACTCGATCAAGGACGCCGGTGCCTCGACATTTGGAAAGGCCTTCTCCAGGGCACCCTTAATCGCAATGGCGCCCAGATCGCTGGCGCTGAAATCCTTCAGCGAACCCATTAGCTTGCCTATAGGCGTCCGGGCTCCAGCAACGATCACCGACGTCGTCATGACTACCTCCTTGGGGGCACTGGAACACCGATCCGGGATACCGGAAACGCAGATTCTTTGTCTTGAGGTTACCGTTGTGTGATGACTACTGATCAAGTTGACGCGCGTCACGTTCTGGCCACCGCTCTGGTGACCGGTCTGGACCATGTCGGCATTGCCGTCGCCGACCTGGACGCTGCGATCGAGTGGTACCACAACCACCTGGGCATGATCCTGGTGCACGAGGAAGTTAACGATGATCAGAAAATCCGCGAGGCGATGCTGGCGGTGCCAGGGTCCACCGCGCAGATCCAGTTGATGGCCCCTAGCGACGAGTCAT
Organism: Mycobacterium simulans; assembly: GCF_900232995.1. GTDB lineage: Bacteria > Actinomycetota > Actinomycetes > Mycobacteriales > Mycobacteriaceae > Mycobacterium > Mycobacterium simulans. Next base: position 2,982,241 of record NZ_OCVX01000003.1, on the reverse strand, counting down.
CGGCGATCGCGAAGTTCTTGGACAAGCGCGGACCCGGCATCCAACAGCTCGCCTGTCGGGTCTCCGATCTCGACGCCCTATGCCAGCGACTGCGCAGCCAAGGCGTCCGGCTGGTCTACGAAGCCGCCCACCGCGGAACGGCAAACTCACGGATCAACTTCATCCATCCGAAGGACGCCGGCGGAGTTCTGATCGAATTGGTGGAACCGGCGCGCTAAGACCACCTTCGGGTTGGACTGCGGTTGGCGCGGTTGGCCCAGCACGGTGTGTGCCAGTGCCGGCGGTCTTGAACCGCTCCCGGCAATTCAGCCGGCCAAACCACAACATGCGCAGTGCCAGAACGGATTTCGTGATCGCATCCCGGGCAGCGATAGGTCTTGACGGCGCGGGACGCCGCGACCGGACGCACTTCGTATTCGTAGCCATCGGGTCCGGTTTCCAGCCGGCCCAGCGTCGAGAACGCCGGGTGTTGCCGGCGTGGCGATTTACGACGCCGAGCCATCAGAACAACCGGTACTCGTCGCTATCCATCCCCCGCATCTGGTCGTAATCCAATGTCACACAACGGATACCGCGATCAGTGGCCAGCGTGCGGGCCTGTGGCTTGATCTGTTGAGCGGCGAACACGCCTTTAACCGGCGCGAGAACGCTGTCGCGATTGAGCAATTCGAGATAACGAGTAAGTTGCTCCACACCGTCAATCTCGCCACGCCGCTTGATTTCCACTGCGACCGAGCCACCCCGTTCATCGCGGCATAGCAGGTCGACGGGCCCGATCGCGGTCATGTACTCACGGCGGACCAACGTGTACCCATCGCCCAGCAGTTGGACATGCTCAGCTAGCAACGCCTGCAAATGGGCCTCCACGCCGTCCTTGACCAGACCGGGGTCCACACCCAGTTCGTGGCTGGAGTCGTGCTCGATCTCCTCGACGGTGATACGCAGCTGTTCGCCGGCCTTATTCGCGACGACCCACACGGGCGACTCACCGTTGAGCTCTTCGGTAAACCAGCACGGCGGGCTCATCCAGTTCAACGGCTTGTAGGCGCGGTCGTCGGCGTGCACACTAACCGATCCGTCGGCCTTGAACAGCAGCAGCCTGCGCGCGGAGGGCAGATGCGCGGTAAGCCGACCAACGTAGTCCACGGTGCACTGAGCAATGACTAGACGCACCCGAACCACCTTAGAGCGTGTCCAACGAATTTAGCTGTCGCACCAGGTTGGCGATGAAGACTGTGTGGACAGGCCACATCGCACCCGACAGGCTGCTGACAACCTCCGGGGCACCGCACCGTGCCCACGAAAAGGGGTGCGTCCATTGGCTTTTGGGCGAGACGGCGACGCTTCGTGGGCACGCCCAGCCCACCAATCGGCCCACCCGTCTTGATGCAGCTGTTGAGCCGCTCGAGCCCCGCCGACCGAAACGAATTAGGCTGACGCCAACATGTCGCCGAAGAAGGCTGCCAAGAAAAGCACTGCACAGCGCTTGGGCCGGGTGCTCGAGCGGGTTACTCGGCAAAGCGGGCGACCCGATACCCCTGCATACGGCTCCTGGCTGCTCGGGCGAGTTTCGGAGAGCCGACAACGCCGGCGCGTACGCATCCAGGTCATCCTGACCGTGGTGATCGTGGGCGCCAACCTGCTCGGTATCGGCGTCGCCTTGCTTCTGGTAATGGTGGCCATTCCGACGCCCAGCGTGTTTGACAACGCGGTGTTGTGGATTACCTTTGGGGTCTCACCGGCATATATCATGCTTGCCCTGGTCATGGGCACCTACTGGATCACCCGGCGCACCGTCCTCGCGCTGCGTTGGGCCATCGAGGAACGCACCCCGACCCCCGAGGACGAACGCAACACCTTCATCGCCCCCTGGCGAATCGCGATCGTTGACCTCGTCCTCTGGGGAATCGGCGCGGCGCTGTTGACGACCTTGTACGGGATGGCCAACCACGCGTTCATCCCGCGGTTCCTGTTCGGGGTGAACTTTTGCGGCGTTCTAGTCGCCACCGGCAGCTACCTGCTGACCGAGTTTGCGCTGCGCCCGATCGCTGCCCAGGCACTCCAGGCGGGACCACCGCCGCGGCGGCTCGCGCCGGGGATCATGGGTCGAACCCTGACGGTGTGGCTGCTCGGTTCGGCCGTGCCCGTCATCGGCATTGGACTGGTGGCGTTCTTCGAGCTCTTGTTGCGGAACCTGACCCAGACCGAGTTCGCGGTCGCGGTGCTGATTCTGTGCGCGGCGACGGTGATCTTCGGATTCATCCTGATGTGGATCCTGTCCTGGCTGACGGCCACGCCGGTGCGGGTGGTACGTGCGGCACTGCGGCGCGTCGAGCAGGGCGACCTGCGCGGCAACCTGATCGTCTTCGACGGGACCGAACTCGGTGAGCTGCAGCGCGGTTTCAACGCGATGGTCGACGGCCTGCGTGAGCGCGAACGCGTACGCGACCTCTTCGGCCGGCACGTCGGGCGCGAAGTCGCCCTGGCGGCCGAACGCGAGCGACCAAAATTGGGAGGTGAGGAACGTCATGTCGCGGTGATATTCGTCGACATCATTGGCTCCACGGGGCTGGTGACCAGCCAGCCTCCGGCCAACGTCGTTAAGTTGCTCAATCGGTTCTTCGCGATCGTCGTCGAAGAGGTGGACCGCCATCGTGGACTGGTCAACAAATTCGAGGGCGATGCATCACTGGCCATCTTCGGCGCGCCAAATCGCCTCGAATGCCCCGAAGACCAGGCGCTGGCCGCCGCACGCACCATCGCCGACCGGGTGTCCAGCGAAGTGCCCGAGTGCCAGGCCGGCATAGGCGTGGCGGCGGGGCAGGTCGTCGCCGGCAACGTCGGCGCCAAAGAGCGGTTCGAATACACCGTGATCGGCGAACCGGTCAACGAGGCGGCGCGACTGTGCGAACTGGCCAAATCCCATCCGGGCAGACTATTAACGTCGTGGGAAACGCTGCGCGGCGCGAGCGAAAATGAGCGTGCCCGTTGGTCTTTGGGTGAGACCGTAACACTTCGCGGGCACAACAATCGTACCCAGCTGGCGAATCCGATCGAGCCGGCCGAGCCACGCAAATAGGCCCTGGCAGGGGCCGGCCCACTGTCTCGCGAAAACACTATCGTGTCGCTTTTCCGCCAGTCATGTCGGCGGGTAGGTGTAATTGTCGAAGTGTGCATGAAGATTTCGAGCGCTGCTACCGAGCGGTCCAGGCCAAGGACGCCCGGTTTGACGGATGGTTCGTCATTGCGGTGCTAACCACCCGGATCTACTGCCGGCCCAGTTGCCCCGTAAGGCCACCGTTCGCCCGCAACGTACGGTTCCTCCCAACCGCGGCGGCGGCTCAACGGGAAGGCTACCGAGCCTGCAAGCGATGCCGTCCCGACGCATCTCCGGGTTCTCCGGAATGGAACGTGCGCGGTGACGTCGTCGCGCGGGCAATGCGACTCATCGCCGACGGCACAGTGGACCGTGAGGGTGTCACCGGCCTTGCCGCCCATCTTGGGTACACCACACGCCAACTAGAGCGGCTGTTGCAGGCCGAGGTCGGCGCCGGCCCGCTTGCGCTGGCGCGCGCCCAACGCATGCAGTCCGCCCGGGTGCTGATCGAGACGACTGACCTGCCATTTGGCGATGTCGCATTCGCGGCTGGATTTTCCAGTATCCGCCAGTTCAACGCGACCGTGCGCCTGGTCAGTGACGCCACGCCGACGGCGCTGCGCAAACGCGCAGCCGCCCGGTACGGGTCCGCCACCCCCTCCGCGGGGACGGTCTCGCTTCGGCTGCCAGTGCGCACACCGTTCGCGTATGAGGGTGTTTTCGGTCATCTGGCTGCCAGTGTGGTCCCAGGTTGCGAAGAGGTCCGCGATGGTGCATACCGTCGCACGCTGCGGCTCTCGTGGGGCAACGGCCTAGTCAGCTTGACGCCGGCACCCGATCATGTCCGCTGCGTGCTGGTGCTCGACGACTTCCGGGACCTTTCGGCAGCTACCGCGCGCTGCCGGCGGCTGCTCGACCTTGACGCCGATCCTGAAGCGGTGGTCGAAGCACTCAGCGCCGACCCGGATCTGGGTCCGGTGGTGTCCAAGGCACCCGGCCAACGTATTCCCCGCACAGTTGACGAGGCCGAGCTCGCGATTCGCGCGGTCCTAGGTCAACAGGTATCCACTAAGGCGGCACGAACCCACGTGGGCAGGCTGGTAGCCGCGTATGGACATCCGATACAAGATGATGTGGGCGCATTGACCCACACCTTCCCTTCCATCGAGCGGCTCGCCGAGATCGACCCAATACATCTGGCCGTCCCCAAATCACGTCAACGCACGCTACAAGCTCTAGTCGCTGGCCTTGCCGACGGAAGTATCACCCTGGACGCAGGGTCCGACTGGACATGTGCGCGCAATCAATTGCTGTCGCTGCCGGGTGTTGGTCCCTGGACCGCTGAGGTAGTCGCCATGCGCGGCCTAGGTGACCCAGACGCGTTTCCGGTCAGTGACCTCGGTGTAAGGCTGGCGGCGGAGCAATTGGGCCTGCCCAAGCAACAACGCAGCCTCACCGAGCGCAGTACCCGTTGGCGTCCTTGGCGCTCCTACGCCACCCAACATTTGTGGACCACGCTCGAGCATCCGGTAAACCGATGGCCTCTTGAAGGCCACCACGGGAGTCACCAAAGGAGGTTGCATGATTAACTACCGCACCATCGATAGTCCAATTGGACCGTTGACGCTGGCCGGATATGGCTCGGTGTTGACAAACTTGCGAATGGTCGACCAAACCTACGAGCCGAGTCGCAGCGGCTGGACGCCCGATCATGCGGCATTTGCAAAGGCCGTCGATCAACTCAATGCGTATTTCGCGGGTGAGCTCACTGACTTCGACATCGAGCTGGATCTGCGAGGGACCGAGTTTCAGCAGCGGGTGTGGAAAGCATTGCTGACAATCCCGTATGGGGAAACACGGTCCTACGGAGAAATCGCCGACCAGATCGGCGCGCCCGGCGCGGCACGCGCTGTCGGATTGGCGAACGGCCATAATCCCGTCGCCATCATCGTGCCATGTCATCGCGTAATTGGCGCCAGCGGGAAACTGACCGGGTACGGTGGCGGACTCGATCGGAAACAAACTCTGCTGGAATTGGAGAAAAACCGAGAATCGGCGGATTTGACGTTGTTTGATTGACATGCAAAAACACCCCCGGCTTGCGGGGGTGTTTTTGTGTATGTTCGGCGGTGTCCTACTTTTCCACCCGGATGGGCAGTATCATCGGCGCTGACAGGCTTAGCTTCCGGGTTCGGGATGGGACCGGGCGTTTCCCTGTCGCTATTACCGCCGTAACTCTATTTAAAATTGTACTGGTGGGGGGTGTGGTGTTCAACGACAAATAGTCGTGAAACTAAATAGTGGTTGCGATCTTGTGTGTTAGTAAGTTTTCGGCCGGTTAGTGCCAGTTCCCTACGCCCATTACTGAGCTTCCAGGTCTGGCCTATCGATCCCGTGTTCTGCGGGGGGCCTTATCCCTCTAAAAGGGTGAGAAGCCTCATCTTGGAGAAGGTTTCCCGCTTAGATGCTTTCAGCGGTTATCCTGTCCGAACGTGGCTATCCAGCGGTGCCCCTGGTGGGACAACTGGTGGACCAGAGGTTCGTCCGTCCCGGTCCTCTCGTACTAGGGACAGGTTTCCTCAAGCTTCTGACGCGCGCGGCGGATAGAGACCGAACTGTCTCACGACGTTCTAAACCCAGCTCGCGTGCCGCTTTAATGGGCGAACAGCCCAACCCTTGGGACCTGCTCCAGCCCCAGGATGCGACGAGCCGACATCGAGGTGCCAAACCATCCCGTCGATATGGACTCTTGGGGAAGATCAGCCTGTTATCCCCGGGGTACCTTTTATCCGTTGAGCGACACCCCTTCCACTCGGGGGTGCCGGATCACTAATCCCGACTTTCGTCCCTGCTTGACGTGTAAGTCTCGCAGTCAAGCTCCCTTGTGCATTTACACTCGCCACCTGATTGCCGTCCAGGTTGAGGGAACCTTTGGGCGCCTCCGTTACATTTTAGGAGGCAACCGCCCCAGTTAAACTACCCGCCAGGCACTGTCCGTGAACCGGATATACGGTTCGACGTTAGGTGTCCAATACGATCAGAGTGGTATTTCAACAACGACTCCGCCTCAACTGGCGTTGAGGTTTCACAGTCTCCCACCTATCCTACACAAACCGTACCGAACACCAATACCAAGTTGTAGTGAAGGTCCCGGGGTCTTTTCGTCCTGCCGCGCGTAACGAGCATCTTTACTCGTAGTGCAATTTCGCCGAGTCTATGGTTGAGACAGTTGAGAAGTCGTTACGCCATTCGTGCAGGTCGGAACTTACCCGACAAGGAATTTCGCTACCTTAGGATGGTTATAGTTACCACCGCCGTTTACTGGGGCTTAAATTCTCCGCTTCACCCTTGCGGGTTAACGGGTCCTCTTAACCTTCCAGCACCGGGCAGGCGTCAGTCCGTATACATCGTCTTGCGACTTCGCACGGACCTGTGTTTTTAGTAAACAGTCGCTTCTCACTGGTTTCTGCGACCGGATCCCGCTCCCACCGCAAGGGTGTTCACGATATTCCGGTCCCCCTTCTCCCGAAGTTACGGGGGCATTTTGCCGAGTTCCTTAACCATAGTTATCTCGTACGCCTTGGTATTCTCTACCTGACCACCTGTGTTGGTTTGGGGTACGGGCCGTGTGTGTGCTCGCTAGAGGCTTTTCTTGGCAGCAGAGGATCACCGAATTCGCCTCAACCGGCTATGCATCACCTCTCAGGATTAGTGAGCGACGGATTTGCCTATCGCTCTCCCTACAGGCTTGCCCCAGTATTACCACTGACTGGTACGGCTGCCTTCCTGCGTCACCCCATCGCTTGACTACTACCAGCGAAGGTCCCACGCAGCCCCAGAACTCCACGCCCCCGAAGGGGAATGATCGATCCGGTTTTGGGTGGTTAGTACCGCTGATTCATCACGGGCGCCCACACACGGGTACGGGAATATCAACCCGTTGTCCATCGACTACGCCTGTCGGCCTCGCCTTAGGTCCCGACTCACCCTGGGCGGACTGGCCTGGCCCAGGAACCCTTGGTCTTTCGGCGGGCAAGGTTCTCACTTGCCTTGTCGCTACTCATGCCTGCATTCTCACTCCCCCACCCTCCACCACCGGTCACCCGGCGGCTTCGCTGAATGAGGGACGCTCCCCTACCCACACCCACCTTGCGGTGGATGTGCCGCGGCTTCGGCGGGGTGCTTGAGCCCCGCTACATTATCGGCGCACAATCACTTGACCAGTGAGCTATTACGCACTCTTTCAAGGGTGGCTGCTTCTAAGCCAACCTCCTGGTTGTCTCTGCGACTGCACATCCTTTCCCACTTAGCACACGCTTTGGGGCCTTAGCCGGCGATCTGGGCTGTTTCCCTTTCGACGTACGGAGCTTATCCCCCGCCGTCTCACTGCCACGTTTGACACCACGGCATTCGGAGTTTGGCTGACGTCAGTAACCTAGTAGGGCCCATCGGCCATCCAGTAGCTCTACCTCCGTGGTGAACCACGCAACGCTGCACCTAAATGCATTTCGGGGAGAACCAGCTATCACGGAGTTTGATTGGCCTTTCACCCCTACCCACAGCTCATCCCCTCAGTCTTCAACCTAAGTGGGTTCGGGCCTCCACGCGGTCTTACCCGCGCTTCACCCTGGCCATGGGTAGATCACTCCGCTTCGGGTCCAGAACATGCCACTACACCCCTTACGGGGATACGCCCTATTCAGACTCGCTTTCGCTGCGGCTACCCCACACGGGTTAACCTCGCGACATGTCCCTGACTCGCAGGCTCATTCTTCAAAAGGCACGCCATCACCCCACAAGGAGGCTCTGACGGATTGTAGGCACACGGTTTCAGGTACTCTTTCACTCCCCTCCCGGGGTACTTTTCACCATTCCCTCACGGTACTAATCCGCTATCGGTCATCGAGAAGTATTTAGGCTTACCGGGTGGTCCCGGCAGATTCACAGCAGATTCCACGGGCCCGCTGCTACTCGGGAACTGATACAAGGCAGGTGCCGGGTTTTCGCGTACCGGGCTCTCACCGTCTGCGGCAGACCATCCCAGGCCACTTCCGCTAACCGCGACACTTTCTGACTGCCCCTCAGCTGGGTAGAGCTGAGACGTATCACTCCCACAACCCCGCACACACAACCCCTACCCGGTTACCCATGCGTGCGGTTTAGCCATGTTCCGCGTTCGCTCGCCACTACTTGCGGAATCACAATTGTTTTCTTCTCCTACGGGTACTGAGATGTTTCACTTCCCCGCGTTCCCTCCCGCACCCTATATATTCAGATACGGGTAACACGACATAACTCGTGTTGGGTTTCCCCATTCGGAAATCCTCGGATCCACGCTCGGTTGACAGCTCCCCGAGGCATATCGCAGCCTCCCACGTCCTTCATCGGCTCTCGATGCCAAGGCATCCACCATGTGCCCTTAGACACTTACAAACACTACAAAAACCAAAGAATTAAAATTGCACATCTAAATGGATTCGCAACCCTACGGGTAGCGCATCCAATTGATGCTCGCAACCACTATCCAATTCTCAAACACCACACCCCACCACCAAGATGGTGGGGACAACACCTTGGAACAAGCCCGAGTGTTGCCTCAGGACCCAATAGTGTGTCTGGCTTGTTTGTTGTCGTGCACCCGGCTCTCGTCCACTACAGACGAAAACCCCTCACGGCTTACACCCCACCAGTTGGGGTGCTTTTCGTGGTGCTCCTTAGAAAGGAGGTGATCCAGCCGCACCTTCCGGTACGGCTACCTTGTTACGACTTCGTCCCAATCGCCGATCCCACCTTCGACAGCTCCCTCCCAAGGGTTAGGCCACTGGCTTCGGGTGTTACCGACTTTCATGACGTGACGGGCGGTGTGTACAAGGCCCGGGAACGTATTCACCGCAGCGTTGCTGATCTGCGATTACTAGCGACTCCGACTTCACGGGGTCGAGTTGCAGACCCCGATCCGAACTGAGACCGGCTTTAAAAGGATTCGCTTAACCTCACGGCATCGCAGCCCTTTGTACCGGCCATTGTAGCATGTGTGAAGCCCTGGACATAAGGGGCATGATGACTTGACGTCATCCCCACCTTCCTCCGAGTTGACCCCGGCAGTCTCTCACGAGTCCCCGGCATTACCCGCTGGCAACATGAGACAAGGGTTGCGCTCGTTGCGGGACTTAACCCAACATCTCACGACACGAGCTGACGACAGCCATGCACCACCTGCACACAGGCCACAAGGGAACGCCTATCTCTAGACGCGTCCTGTGCATGTCAAACCCAGGTAAGGTTCTTCGCGTTGCATCGAATTAATCCACATGCTCCGCCGCTTGTGCGGGCCCCCGTCAATTCCTTTGAGTTTTAGCCTTGCGGCCGTACTCCCCAGGCGGGGTACTTAATGCGTTAGCTACGGCACGGATCCCAAGGAAGGAAACCCACACCTAGTACCCACCGTTTACGGCGTGGACTACCAGGGTATCTAATCCTGTTCGCTCCCCACGCTTTCGCTCCTCAGCGTCAGTTACTGCCCAGAGACCCGCCTTCGCCACCGGTGTTCCTCCTGATATCTGCGCATTCCACCGCTACACCAGGAATTCCAGTCTCCCCTGCAGTACTCCAGTCTGCCCGTATCGCCCGCACGCTCACAGTTAAGCCGTGAGATTTCACGAACAACGCGACAAACCACCTACGAGCTCTTTACGCCCAGTAATTCCGGACAACGCTCGCACCCTACGTATTACCGCAGCTGCTGGCACGTAGTTGGCCGGTGCTTCTTCTCCACCTACCGTCAATCCGAGAAACCCGGACCTTCGTCGATGGTGAAAGAGGTTTACAACCCGAAGGCCGTCATCCCCCACGCGGCGTCGCTGCATCAGGCTTGCGCCCATTGTGCAATATTCCCCACTGCTGCCTCCCGTAGGAGTCTGGGCCGTATCTCAGTCCCAGTGTGGCCGGACACCCTCTCAGGCCGGCTACCCGTCGTCGCCTTGGTAGGCCGTCACCCCACCAACAAGCTGATAGGCCGCGGGCCCATCCCACACCGCAAAAGCTTTCCACCTAAAGGCATGCGCCTTGAGGTCCTATCCGGTATTAGACCCAGTTTCCCAGGCTTATCCCGAAGTGCAGGGCAGATTACCCACGTGTTACTCACCCGTTCGCCACTCGAGTACCCCCGAAGGGGCCTTTCCGTTCGACTTGCATGTGTTAAGCACGCCGCCAGCGTTCGTCCTGAGCCAGGATCAAACTCTCCAAACAAAAACCCCTCGATAACGAGGTGAATTTACAATCAGAGATACCTGACAAGACACCAAAAACTGGCATCTGAAAATGCGACTACACCTACACACGGGGAGTGCAAGGTGTAGTCAAAAAAACAACAACAAACAAAAACACCAAACACACTATTGAGTTCTCAAACAACACGCTCGCTTGTTTTTGCCCTCTTCGGGGCAACCCTGCCAGCTTAATACAGATCAGGCAGAGGAGTCAACCCCCGGTTTTTGGTCATCTTGTGTAGTAACCGTGCTATCGGGGGCCGGTGTCTACGAGCATACCCGCTCAATCTCGCCTCCCAAACCAACGAGGTTCTCCACGAACAACGGGTAGCCCCGATCGATGTGGAAGACGTCGTGGACCTCGGTGTCGCCGTCGGCGACCAATCCCGCCAGCACCAAGCCGGCACCGGCGCGGATGTCGGAACACCAGACCGGCGCACTCGAGAGTTGCGCGAGACCCCGCACCACGGCGTGGTGACCGTCGGTGCGGGCGTCGGCGCCAAGCCGGATCATCTCTTCGACGAACCGAAACCGCGCCTCGAAGACGTTCTCCGTGATCATCGAGGTTCCATCGGCGATCGACGCCAAGGCAATGGCCATCGGCTGCAGATCGGTCGGAAAACCGGGGAACGGCAACGTCGCCACGTTGACGGCCTTCGGGCGCTCGTACTGGACAACACGGAAACTGTCGTCGGTCTGGGTTACGGTGGCGCCCGCGTCGTGCAACTTGTGCAGTACCAACTGAAGATGGGCCGGATCGACGCCCGTCACCGTTATGTCACCGCGAGTCATGGCGGCAGCGATGCCCCACGTCGCGGCCACAATGCGGTCTCCGATCACGCGGTGCTCGGTCGGATACAGTCGCGGAACACCGGTGATGGTCATCGTCGGCGAACCCGCACCTTCGACCTGCGCACCCATCTGGTTCAACATCGTGCAGAGGTCGACTACGTCGGGCTCGCGCGCCGCGTTGTGAATTGTGGTGACGCCCTCGGCTACGACGGCGGCCATCAGAATGTTCTCGGTGGCCCCCACCGAGGGAAATTCCAACTGAATCTCCGCGCCCCGCAATGTATCTGCCTGGGCCACGACGCACCCATGCTCGATGTTGCAGTGTGCGCCCAGTTGCCGCAGGCCCGCCTGGTGCATATCCAGCGGACGAGATCCGATCGCGTCGCCACCTGGAAGCGCGACCCTTGCCTGCTTGCATCGACCGACCAGCGGCCCCAGCACGCAAACCGAGGCCCGGAACTGGCGCACCGCGGCGAAGTCGGCGTCGTACTTCGGCTCGTCGGGTGAGGTGATGCGGGCCACGTCACCGTCGAGTTCGACGGTAGCGCCTAGCCCACGCAGTACCTCCGCCATCAACGGCACATCGAGGATGTCGGGACAGTTGGTGATGGTGCTGGTGCCCTCGGCCAACAACGTTGCGGCCATAAGTTTGAGAACACTGTTCTTGGCACCCCCGACAGCTACTTCGCCTGACAACCGGTTGCCACCAGTCACGACGAAACGCTCTGCCACCCGGGTTAGTGTAGTGAAGCGCTATCGGCTTTGTCAGTCAGACAAGTACGGTTTGCTTATGGCCGTACACCTGACCCGTATCTATACCCGTACCGGCGACGACGGAACCACCGGCTTGAGCGATTTCTCGCGGGTCTCGAAGAACGACTCTCGTCTGGTGGCGTATGCGGATTGCGACGAGGCAAACGCCGCGATCGGCGCGGCAATCGCGCTTGGCAGCCCCGACCAGCGAATCACACAGGTGTTGCGGCAGATCCAGAATGACCTTTTCGACGCCGGTGCGGATTTGTCGACGCCGCTGGTCGAGAATCCTGAGCATCCTCCGCTACGTATCACGCAGCCTTACATTGACCGAGTGGAGGGCTGGTGCGACACATACAACGATTCCCTATCGGCGCTGAATTCCTTTGTGCTGCCGGGTGGTTCGCCGTTGTCGGCGCTACTGCATGTTGCCCGCACCGTGGTACGCCGCGCGGAGAGGTCGGCCTGGGCCGCGGTCGAAGCTTACCCGGGCGGTGTCAGTGCGCTGCCGGCGAAGTATCTGAACCGCCTATCGGATCTGCTGTTCATTCTGTCGCGAGTGGCTAACCCCCAAGGCGACGTGTTGTGGCGCCCGGGCGGTGGCGCGCCAAGCGCGGGTTAGACGAAAGGTCAAGTATTGCAATGAAACACAATCGCTCGATTCCTCCGGCGACTGTTATCCCGGTGCTCGTCTATCCCGACGTGCGAGCAGCGGTGGCTTGGCTTAGTGCGGCTTTTGGTTTCGCCGAACGAGTTCGGGTCGGCGAAAGTCACCGAGCGCAAATGAGTATCGGCACAGACGGCGCGATGATCGTCGCGGATGTCCGCGGTGCGCAGCAACCACCCGCGGCCAACACCGTGACACACGTCATCAAGGTTCGGGTCGATGACGTGAACGCCCAATTCGAGCGCGCCCGGGCCGCGGGGGCCATCGTGCTCGAGCCGCCCGTCGACCGCGAGTACGGTGAGCGCGAATGTACCGTGCAAGACCTGGCTGGCCACCAGTGGCAATTCAGCGAAACACTGCGCGACGTCAGCCCCGAAGAGTACGGATGCCAGACCATCACTCCATGGCACAATCGTTCGGGCACTTAACTTTTGAGATTCAGCAGGTCAAAAGCTGCGGCGACGGGCCCGCGGTGATGGACGCGATTCCAGCCACGACAAGAATGCGGTCAATGCCCCTTGATCCAGTGCCAGTTCATATCCCGACCTGCGATCTTGTGTCGTGTCGCGCAATTCGAGCACCACGATCTCGTCGGTCATGATGTCGAACTCGTCGCCTCGTGGCGCCCGCCGGGCCACGATTTCCACACCCCGCCTGCTGAGCCGACGATCCGGCCACAAACGCAGACTCGACAGACGGTAGAACGCCGCCTCGCCGCCGCGGTAGCGGATCACTCCGTGGCGCCAGCCGTGTCCGCCGACAGCCGGAATGTCCCTCATGATTCCCGCTGTTCCGCCCTGGCGCAGTTTCCACAACCGGTAACTCAGTGCCAAGACGGCCGCGCCCAGCAGAACTATGAGCACGGCCATGCCGATCATGGGCGCGCTCATTGGGCTGTTAGTCGATCACGCCGATGGCGCGCAATCTGGCGCGACCCCTGGCGGCGATCTTCGGATCGTCGGACTCGGAATCCTGCTTGGCGGCGCTCTCGTCGATGTCCTTCTCGAATTCGGCAGATTCGGCGAGAATGCTGACGCCCTCTTCGGTCACCGACAAGAAACCACCATCTACCGCGATCCGCAGGTCCTCTTTGCCTTCCCGCTCGACTCGCACCATGGCGTCGTCGACCAGTTGCGCTACCACAGGGATGTGGTGCGGCAGGATGCCGATCTCGCCGACGGTGGTGCGGGTGAAAAGAAAGGTGCCCTCGCCCGACCAGATCTTCCGGTCGACAGCAACGATTTCAACTTTCAATTCCGCCATTACACACCGCCTTTCGACTCAGCCCGGACCCTAGGTCTGATGAGTGGCGACCCGCTGCGCCCCGGCTTCGCCGCGTTTGCGATCGCCACTAGAGCTTGGCCCCGAGGCTCTCGGCTTTCTTAGCGAGGTCATCGAGGCCACCGATCAGGAAGAAGGCCTGTTCGGGTACGTGGTCGAAGTCGCCCTTCGCCAGCTTGTCGAATGCCTCGATGGTCTCCTTCACCGGGACCGTCGAACCCGGCTGGCCGGTGAACTGCTCGGCCGCCATCATGTTCTGCGAGAGGAACCGCTCAATGCGCCGAGCCCGCCCGACCAACTGTTTGTCCTCTTCTGACAGCTCGTCGATACCGAGGATGGCGATGATGTCCTGGAGGTCCTTGTAGCGCTGCAGGATTCGGATGACTTCCTGCGCAACACGATAGTGCTCCTCGCCGACCACACCGGGGTCCAGGATCGTCGAGCTCGACGCCAACGGGTCCACGGCGGGGAAGATGCCCTTGGAGAACACCGAACGCGATAGCTCCGTGGTGGCATCCAGGTGCGCGAATGTCGTTGCCGGCGCGGGGTCGGTGTAGTCGTCGGCCGGCACGTAGACGGCCTGCATCGATGTGATCGACCTGCCTCGCGTCGACGTGATTCGCTCCTGCAGCTCACCCATCTCGTCGGCCAGCGTGGGCTGGTAACCCACCGCGGACGGCATGCGACCCAGTAGCGTCGACACTTCGGATCCGGCCTGGGTGAACCGGAAGATGTTGTCGATGAACAGCAGCACGTCCTGGCCCGCTTCGTCACGGAACCATTCGGCCATCGTCAGCGCCGACAGCGCCACCCGCATACGGGTGCCGGGCGGCTCATCCATCTGACCGAAAACCAAGGCGGTGTCCTTGAGCACGTTGGCTTCTTGAAGCTCGACCCAGAGGTCGTTGCCCTCACGGGTGCGCTCCCCCACGCCGGCGAACACCGAAGTGCCGCCGAAGTTCCGGGCGATGCGGTTGATCATCTCCTGGATCAGTACCGTCTTGCCCACACCGGCACCACCGAACAGTGCGATCTTGCCGCCACGCACATACGGAGTAAGCAGGTCGACGACCTTCAGGCCGGTCTCGAGCATCTCGGTCCGAGGTTCCAGATCTTCGAACGCCGGTGGCTTGCGGTGAATGGACCAGTGCTCGAACTGTTCTCCGTAGCCCGGCTCGTCCAGGCAGTCACCCAGCGCGTTGAAGACATGTCCTTTGACGCCCTCACCGACCGGTACCGAAATCGATCTGCCGGTGTCGGTGACCTCGACGCCGCGCACCAGTCCATCGGTGGGCTGCAGGGAGATGGTGCGCACCAAGTTGTCGCCGAGGTGCTGCGCTACCTCCAACGTGAGGGTTTTGGCGAGCGACTCGAAATTGATCTTGGCGTGCAACGCGTTGAACAGCTCCGGGACGGAACCACGCGGAAACTCGACGTCGACGACGGGCCCGGTCACCCGTACCACGCGGCCGCTGGTTTCGGTGCTTGTCGACTTTTCAGTGGTTTCAGTAACAGCTGTCATACTTTCTTCGCTTCCTCGTGGGGCTAACCTAGCTTGGCCTAGCGGGCATCGGCGAGCGCATTTGCGCCACCAACGATTTCGCTAATCTCCTGGGTGATCTGTGCCTGCCGCTCGCGGTTTGCCATCAGCGTCAGGGCCTTGATCAGGTCGTCTGCGTTGTCGGTGGCCGACTTCATCGCCCGCTGTCGCGACGCCAGCTCCGATGCAGCGGATTCCAGCAACGCCGCGTACACACGAGTGGTCAGGTACCGCGGCAGCAGCGACTCGAACAGCGTCGTCGCATCAGGCTCGAACGAATACAGGGTGCGCGGTCCGCGGTCCTCCTCCACGTACTCCACCACCATGGGGGCAATCCTGTGCGCCTCCGCCGACTGCGACAACATCGACTTGAATTCGGTGTAGACGATGTGCAGTTCGTCGACGCCCCGGTCGTTGTCGGACCCCTGTTCTTCGCCGTTGCCGGCGCCGAGCATGAACGCATCGACGAGGGTCGAGGCGATCTCCGCGGCGTTCTCGTACTTTGGTTGCTCGGAGAAACCGGTCCACGACTCGGTGATGTCCCAGTTGCGAAACGTGTAGTAATTCAGCGCTTTACGGCCCACCACGTACAGAACCGGCGTCTTACCCTCGTCCCGCAGCAGCGAGAACAGCTCCTCGGAGCGACGGAAGATGCTGGCGTTATACGCACCACACAAACCACGATCTGACGACACCACAAGAACGCCGGCGCGTTTCGGTTCGCGACGCTCGACGAGCAGTGGATGATCTAGGGCAGCCTCGGCCGCCAATGTGGTCAGCATCCGGGTGATCTCGAAGGCGTAGGGCCGCGCGGATTCGAGCCGAGCCTGCGCCCTAGCGATGCGCGAGGTCGCGATCAGCTCTTGGGCCTTGGTGATCTTCTTGATCGACCCGGCCGATCGAATCCGTCCGCGTAGTTCGCGAAGTGTGGCAGCCATGGTTAGCTACTTCTTCTTCTTCGGCGCCGGCTTTTTGACCTTCACCGCTTCCTTGGCCAACTTCTCCTCATCCAGGGCCTCGACATGTTCGTCGGGCACCACCGAGGCGCCACCGGTAGCCGCGAAGCCCTTTTTGAAGTTCTTGATGACTTCCGTGAGCGCGTCGGCGTTTTCGTCGGTGAGCTTCTGGCTCTCGCGGATCTCTTGGAGGATCTTTTCTTCGGATGCCCGCATATGGTCCAGCAGTTCGGTTTCGAACCGTCTGACGTCCTCGACGGGCACCGAGTCCAGGTGACCGCCGGTACCAAGGAAGATCGAAACCACTTGTTCCTCAACCGGCATCGGCTGGTATTGCGGCTGCTTCAGCAGCTCGACCAGTCGTGCGCCGCGCTCCAACTGCGCCTTCGATGTGGCATCCAGGTCAGAAGCGAAAGCGGCGAACGCTTCCAGCTCGCGGTACTGCGACAGGTCTAAGCGCAGACTTCCTGCCACCTCTTTCATTGCCTTGATCTGCGCGGCGCCGCCAACCCGGGATACCGACACACCGACGTTGATGGCGGGGCGGACGCCCTGGTTGAACAGGTCGGTCTCCAAGAAGCACTGCCCGTCGGTGATCGAGATGACGTTGGTTGGGATGTACGCCGAGATGTCGTTGGCCTTGGTCTCGATGATCGGCAGACCCGTCAGCGAGCCGCCGCCGAGTTCGTCGGACAGTTTGGCGCAGCGCTCCAGCAGCCGGGAGTGCAGGTAGAACACGTCGCCCGGATACGCCTCGCGACCGGGCGGACGGCGCAGCAGCAGCGAGATCGCGCGGTACGCCTCGGCCTGCTTGGTCAAGTCGTCGAAGACGATCAGCACATGCTTGCCGTCGTACATCCAGTGCTGCGCGATCGCCGAACCGGTATACGGTGCAAGCCATTTGAAGCCGGCGGAGTCCGAAGCCGGCGCCGCGACGATGGTGGTGTAGTCCATGGCGCCGCCCTCTTCCAGAGCGCGCCGGACCGCGGCGATAGTGGTGCCCTTCTGCCCGATGGCCACGTAGACGCAACGCACCTGCTGCTGCGGATCGCCGGTTTCCCAGTTCTGCCGCTGGTTGAGGATGGTGTCGACGCAGACGGCGGTCTTGCCGGTCTTGCGGTCGCCAATGATCAGCTGGCGCTGCCCGCGGCCAATGGGGGTCATCGCGTCGATTGCCTTGATGCCGGTCTGCAGCGGCTCCTTCACACCTTGCCGCTGCACCACCGACGGTGCCTGAAGCTCCAGCGCACGCCGGGTATCGGACTCGATATCCCCGCGCCCGTCGATCGGCTGGCCGAGCGGGTTGATCACCCGACCCAAGAACCCGTCGCCCACCGGAACCGACAGAACTTCCCCGGTGCGCTTGACCTGTTGGCCCTCTTCGATGTTCTCGAAGTCACCCAGGATCACCGCGCCGACGCTGTGCTCATCCAGGTTGAGAGCGACACCGAGAACTCCGCCAGGGAACTCGAGCAACTCCTGGGTCATCACCGACGGCAAACCTTCAACGTGCGCGATACCGTCGCCGGCGTCGACCACGGTACCGACCTCCTCGCGGGAAGTGTCGGAGGTGAAAGAACTTACGTACTCTTCGATGGCGCTCTGAATGTCATCAGCGGAGATTGTCAAGTCGGCCATGGCTTTTCGTCTTCCTACTTCGGTTTTCGTTTTTAGTCGGGCAATTGCGCTTTGGCAGCGGCCAAACGAGACGAGAGCGTTCCGTCGATTACCTCGTCACCAACAGCGATCAAGAGCCCACCCAGCAATCCGGCGTCGATCTGCAGCTGCACCGTCACCGGATGACCATAAATGCGGCTAAGCACTTGGGTCAGGCGCGTGCGCTGGGCATCGCCGAGCTCGGCCGCGGCACTGACCTGCGCGACGATTTCACCGCGGCGCGCCACCGCCACCTCGGCCAAGAACAGCACGGCCGCTTCGGCCGGCTGGCCTCTCAATAGCTCGACGGTCTGCGACAACAGCGCAGCGGCAACCGGGTTCACGTCGCCGCTCGAGCTCTCAAGTACCTTGCGCAGCAACCCGATACGACCTTCGACCGGGCTCGTGTGATCGCCCAACAGGACGGCAAGTCGCGGTTGCGCATCGAGAATGCGGGAGAACCGGAACAACTGGTCTTCGACCTCGTCGACCTTGCCGTCGCGTTCGGCGACTTCCAGCAGGGCTTGGCGAGACACGTGCTCTATCGCGTCTACGAGATCGGTGTTAGCCGACCAGCGCTCCGAGACGGCCGCACGTAGCACGTCGAGGGTGGCGGCGCCGACTTTGCCCGACACCAGCCGCTCGATCAACCTGACTCTGGGTGCCGAGTCTTCGGCGGGCACGGTGAGATACCGGGTGACGACGATTTCGCGGTCGAGCATCTTGGCGACCGACACCAGCTCGCCGGCAAGTGTGGAGAGGCCATCTGTGTCAAGGCCCCTGGCTATCGTGCCGAAGCGATCCACCAGGCCGCCCAGCGCTCGCCGACTCGCCGAACGCATCTTGGCCAACAACGGATATTCGACGTCGGCCGCCTCCGGCGCCATTGCCTCGAGCTCGTCGAGGAAACGATCGACGGTGGCCGACTGCTGCGCCTCATCGGCAACGTAGTCGCGGACCAATTCCCCTGCCAGGCGCACGGATTCGTGGCCGAGCTCCAGCCGAAGCTGACGGGCCAGCTGTGTCCGCAGCAGCTCGACCTGACTGACGCCCTGCACCTTGATGCGTTCCGCCTCGGCTTCGGCTTGGGCCTGCAGCTGCTCCGTGATGCGTTCGGCGTCTGTCTTGGCCTCTTCGACGACGCGCTGCGCCTCCGCCTTGGCGGCCTCCACGGCCTTGCTATGGGCCGTAGTCGACTGGGCCAGCCGATCGGCAGCGGCAGCCGCATCTTGCAACTGCTGACGCACCATTTCTTGCCGGGCGCTCATCAAACGGCGGACCGGCGGCACAACATAGCGCCATATCAGGAGCACGATGGCCGCGAAACCGACCAACTGTCCGATAAATGTCGACATAGCGAGCTACCTCGTCGCAGCCGGGGTGGTGACCTCGACACCGAGGATTCGAGTGGCCAAAGTCGCCGACATAGTCCCAACGTTGGCGCGCAAGTCCAATTCCACGGCGTCCTTCTCCCGCTTCAGTTGCTCGTTTGCCTGTTGCAACGTCGATGCCACTTCCTGCTCGGCACGGGCGCGCGCGTCTTCAACGACCTTACGACCCTCTGAGCGGGCAGTATCGCGGTAGGACGACGCCTGGATTCGGGCTTCCTTCATGGCTTCTTCGTAATCGGCCTCGGCAGCGGCGAACTGCTCGGCCGACTTCTTGTTGTCGGCGTGCGTCTTGGCGACCATGGCGTCGCGTTCCCGCAGCACCTTCAGGATCGGCGGCACGACGAAAGTCCCGATGACGCCTAGCACCACCAAGAAGATGGCCAGCACGAAGAAAAAGGTGCCGTTGGGAATGAGGAAGTTGCTGTTCTTGCCACCTTCCTCTGCTGCCTGACTCGAGGCCAGGACAATAGAGTTCAGGTCACCCATCACAGCGAATTACTTGACGGGAGTTGCAAAGACGAACAACGCCATAAAGGCCAGGTTGATGAAGTACGCCGCCTCAACCAGACCGACGGTGATGAAGAACGGCGTGAACAGCCGTCCCTGCGCCTCGGGTTGCCGGGCAACACCGGAGATCAGCGCGTTACCGGCGACACCGTCACCGATACCGGCACCGATGGCGCCACCGGCCATGATCAGTCCACCGCCGATGAGCGCGCCGGCAGCGATTGTGGGGTCCATTCCTAATCCTCCTTGATAACCAGTGGTGTCTAGTGGTGGTCTTCTTCCAGCTCCATCGCCTGGCTGAAGTACAAGATCGTCAGCAGCGCGAAAATAAACGCCTGTATGGCGCCGACGAACAAGTCGAACGATTTCCAGATCGCATTCGGCAACCACAAGACATACGGCGGAAATAGCGCGATCAACGCGACCAGGATGCCACCGGCGAAGATGTTGCCGAAAAGTCGGAGCGACAACGAGATCGGCTTGGCAAGCTCTTCGACGACGTTGATCGGCGCGAGGATTGCCACGTGCCCCTTGAGCAGCTTGATCGGGTGTCCGACGATGCCACGACGCCAAATCCCGGCCGCGTGGTAACAGACGAAGACGAAAAGGGCTAGCGCCAGTACGTAATTGATGTCCGCGGCCGCCGACGAGAGCACCTCGGTGGTCTTGCCGCCTTCTTCGGTGTACTGCAGCGGGAGGACCGACAGCCAGTTGGAGATCAGGATGAACACGAAGATGGTCACCGCGAGCGGCAGCACGAACGGGGCGATTCGCATCCCAATGGCGGCCTCGACCTGGCTGCGCATCTGAATGGTGATCGCTTCGAAGAACAGTTGCACGCCGCCCGGCACGTCGGTCGAGGTGACCTTGGCGCGCAGGTAGAACGCCAGCGCGATCACGATCAGCGCCGCGATTGCGGTCGACAGAATGGTGTCGGTGTTGACCGTCATGCCAAGCCAGGTGGCCGTATGGTGCTCACCGACCTCGATCTGGGCGGCCAGGATCGACTCAGTCATCGCTGGTGCTCCTCACTTCCGTCCCTTCCGATCCCGCGGGCTCCCCGGTGCGCAGCTTCTTCCAGACCGGCAGCGCGGTAGATAGCACCAGCACCACCTGGAAGAGTGCCAATCCGAACACCACGCCCAGTCCAGCGGGCCGGAAAACGTACGCGATGATCAACCCGATGATGGTGATGATTGCCAGCCGCGACGCCGAGTTCAGTGCCATCGACCTTTTCAGCGGATGGTCTTTCGCGGTGATCGACTCAACCGATCGCCTCACCAACAGTGCGTTGAGCAAACCCAGCAGCAACCCGATACCAAAGAACACCCCAACCAGTAGGTGCCCGGCTAAACCCGCGATGAGCATCGCCACCGCGGTCAGGACAACGCTGATAACCAAGAGCCGCACGGGACGGAAAGCAACAGCGGGAAACACCAACGGCGCGTCCTGCGCTGGTGTCGTCACTGCAGCACCTCAATCCCAGGTTGGTGGAGCGGAAACCGCCCGATCAACTGATCGGTGGCCCGCCGAGCGTATCGCAAGGGTCGCGCTGGAATCACCCAAGGGGTAGCTCCCTGTGTCGGTCGTTAATCGGCGCGCGCGGATACGGATCCGACGGGCCGGGGGGCCGGCAACCCGCGAGGTTTTTTTCGGGGTTCTAGCTGCACCGTACCACAGGACAGACGCAACTACTACTCGTTGTCGTAGGCTCTGCCCGGGCTAGTCGAGGTCCGGGTCGTAGTAGTCATCTCGGCGGCGCAGCAACGGGATCACCGTCGCGACGCCCGCCACAAAAATCGCGCCCAACATGACCGCCGCCGTATGGCGTGGGTTGAAGAAGATCGTGCTCGCAGCGCCGAACGCAACGATGCTCACCCACAAGTAGATGATCAGCACCACGCGGCGATGCGAATGACCGATCTGCAGCAGCCGGTGATGCAGGTGCATCTTGTCGGGGCTGAACGCGCTGCGGCCCGCGCGGGTGCGGCGCACGATCGCGAGCAGCAAGTCGAGCATTGGTACCAACATGACCGCCACTACCAGCAGGAACGGCGACAGCAGAGCAAACACATCCCGGGCGCCGTAGGCGTTCTGCGAGATTGGCCCGGCCGCCGTCGTGGAAGCAGCGGCGAGCATCAACCCGATCAGCATCGAACCGGAATCGCCCATGAAGATCCTGGCGCGGTGGAAGTTGTGCGGCAGAAAGCCCAGACATGCGCCGGCAAGTACCACCGAAATCACCGCGGGCGGGTAGTACAACACGTCGCCGCCGTGGTCACGTAGTAGACCGACCGAGAACATGCAGATCGCCAGGGCCGTGATGAGGCCCAGCCCGGCGGCCAGTCCGTCGAGACCATCGACGAAGTTCATCGCGTTGACGATCGACACGGTCAGCGCCAGGGTCAGCAGGATCGACGAGGCTTGGTCTAACACGATCGTGCCGACCCCGCCGAACGGTATATACAGCACACTCCACGCGACACCCATGGTCACCAGCACGCTTGCCGCCGTGATCTGTCCGGCGAACTTCGTCAGGGCGTCCAAGCCCCAACGGTCGTCGATCAGACCGATGCCCATGATCACCGCACCCGCCACTAACACCGCGGGCATGCCGGTGGAGTAGACGAACCCGCGGGTCAGAGCCGGAAGCTGGGAGGCGAGAAAGACCGCGGAAACGACACCGAGAAACATCGCCAGTCCACCCATCCGGGGGGTTGGCTTCACATGCACGTCTCGTTCGCGCGGATAGGCGACGGCTCCCAGGCGGGTAGCCAACACCCGCACCGGCCCGGTCGCGAAATAGGTGATGATCGCCGCCGTCAGCCCGACAAGCGCGAGCTCGCGCAGCGGAACACCGGCGCTGCGATCAGAAAGGGCGAGCAAGCCGCCGGCAAGGCTGGCCACATCGCTGGACACGTCGCGACGGTACTGCACCAACCTGAGGCCCGGATAACTGCGCTCGCCGCTGGGGCCGAGACGCTACCGAGACGCTACGTGCGAGAAGGTTTCAGTGCCTACTCGGTCAAGGTCGCCGGGTCCAGCCCCAGCACTTCGGCGATCCGCTCCGTGCTGACCGGCCCCGATCGCAGGATGCGGGGGGCGGCTCCGGTCAGGTCGACGATCGTCGACGCGGCCTGCTGTGCGGACGGACCTGCATCGAGATACACGTCGACGAGATCGCCGAGCTGGTGGCGCGCATCGGCGACGTCGACGGCGGCCGGCCGGCCCGAGATGTTGGCGCTGGAAACCGCCATGGGCCCTACTTCACGCAACAACTCGATGGCGACCGGGTGCAACGGCATTCGCAGCATCACGGTGCCATAGGCATTGCCAAGGTCCCACTGCAGAGACGGCGCCTGCACTACGACCAGGCTCAGGGCGCCCGGCCAAAACGCGCGGATCAGCTCGCGTGCCCCGTCGGGCATCGAGTAGACCAGGCCCTCAATCGTGTGCCAGGACCCGACCAGCACACCGACCGGCATATCGCGCCCACGCCCCTTGGCCGACAACAACGCATCAACTGCGGTGCTGTCGAAGGCGTCGGCGCCGATTCCGTAGACGGTATCGGTCGGCATGACGACCAGTCGGCCGGCCTTGAGCGCTCCGACCGCGGCCTCGAGTCCGCGTGACCGCTGATCGGGGTAAGCGCAGTCGAACAGGCTACTCAACGGCGCCGCCCCCCGTCCTGCGGGCAGTCACGAACCTTGGCCGTCCCGCGAGATCCGTGCGGGGCATCACGTCGTCGAAAGCGCCTGTGCTGCTGATCAATTCGACGGTCAATTCCGACGTCGCGTCGTCGTGCTCGACCGCGAACAGGCCACTGGAACGCAGCCAACGCGCGGCGAGGCGGCCAATCGCCGAAATCACCACCATACCGTCCGGCCCGCCGAACACCGCATCGGGTGGATCATGCTGTGCCACTTCAGGTTCCAGAACGGCATCGTCGGGAACGTAGGGCGGATTGGCGACGACGAGGTCGACCTGTCCGTCGAGTTCGGGGAGCAGACCGGGTGTCCCGACGTCGGCTCGCACCAGTTCGATCGTGGTGCCCGCGGCGTTGCGGCGTGCATAACCGAGGGCGGCTTCGGAGTTGTCGATGCCGATGATCCTGGCCGCCGGCCGATGCCGGGCGAGCGCGACCGCCAATGCGCCAGATCCAGTGCACAGGTCGACGATCACGGGTCGCGCCGGAAGCGATTGCGCGGTGGCCCATGCCAGTATCGCCTCGGTCTCCGGGCGCGGGATGAACACGCCAGGGCCGACCTGCAGCAACACCGGCCCGAAGGACACCGTCCCGGTGAGATGCTGCAACGGCACCCGTCGCGAACGCGCGGCGACGGCCTCGTGGTAGCGCCCGAAAAACTCCTCGCTGGGCGGCTCGATCAACGGCAGCCGGCCACGTTCGACACCCGCCAGGTGAGCCGCCAACTGCTCGGCGTCGCACCGTGCCGAGTCGATGCCCGCGTCGGCGAGTAGCTCCGCGGCGGTGTCGATTGCGTGCCGCAGCGAGGTGGAGCGCCCCAGCGAGGTCATGCCTGTTGTAGCCGGGACTGCTTGTCGGCGGCAGCCAGCGCGTCGAACAGCGCATCCAGGTCACCGTCGAGGACTTGATCGAGATTGTGTGACTTGAAGCCGATCCGGTGATCGGTGATCCGGTTTTCCGGAAAGTTGTAGGTGCGAATGCGTTCGCTGCGGTCGACAGTGCGGATCTGGCTGGCCCGATCCGCCGAAGCGTCGGCCAGCGCCTGCTCCTCGGCCAATGCCTGCAGGCGCGCGGCCAACACCTGCAGCGCACGGGCTTTGTTCTGCAGCTGAGAGCGTTCATTTTGGCAGGTGACGACAATCCCGGTGGGCAGGTGCGTGATCCGGACCGCGGAGTCGGTGGTATTAACACCCTGGCCGCCCTTGCCGGAAGATCGGTAGACGTCGATGCGCAAATCCGACTCGTCGATCTGCACCTCGCCGACTTCTTCGGGCTCGGGATAGACCAGCACACCTGCGGCCGAAGTGTGTACGCGGCCTTGGGATTCCGTGACTGGAACTCGCTGCACCCGGTGGACACCGCCCTCGAATTTCATTCGCGACCACACGCCGTCGGACGAATCGCCTTTGCTCGCAATGGCCAGCGTCGCGTCCTTGTAGCCGCCGAGATCCGAAGTCGTCTCGTCCAGCACCGTCACCGTCCAGCCATGCCGCTCAGCGTAGCGGATGTACATCCTGGCCAGATCGGCCGCGAATAACGCCGACTCTTCGCCCCCCTCACCGGATTTGACTTCGAGCACGATGTCGTCGGCGTCATGCGGGTCGCGCGGTGCCAGCATGTCGGTGAGTTGGGTGTCCAGTTCGGTTACCCTGGCCTCCAATTCGGAGACCTCCTCGGCGAACGACTCATCGGACGCGGCCAGCTCGCGTGCGGTCTCGAGGTCTTCGCGCGCGGACACCAGCTTGCGGTGGGTTGCGACGATCGGGGCCAGTCGTGCGAAGCGGCGTCCGACTTTGCGCGCCTCGTCCGGCTTGCTGTGCAGTTCCGGATCTGCCAGAGCAAGCTCGAGTTCGGCGTGTTCGGCGAGCAGGACGTCAATCGCCTGCACCGGCTGCGTCATGCTGACCTTCCTCCTGAAGCGGGCCGACTGCCGCAACGCAACCGACGCCCGGCCTGCGCCGATTCAGCACAGTTCGGGCGTCGGTTAGCCAGCTATTTGTCGGCTGATTCGGCCTTGTCAGCCGCCTTGCGCTTGCCGTAGCGCTTCTCGAAGCGGGCGACCCGGCCGCCGCTGTCCAGGATCTTTTGCTTGCCGGTGTAGAACGGGTGGCACTGCGAACAAACCTCGACCACGATGCGGCCACCGGGCTTGGTGCTTCGCGTCTGGAACGTATTGCCGCATCCGCACACCACGGTGGTTTCCTCGTAGGCGGGATGAATTTCAGTCTTCATGCTGTCCTCTGTGATCGAAGTCGAACATCGATTATGCCAGGTCAACCACTGCCCACCCAAAGCACCGGGCTAGTCGTTATCCATCGACCCCGGCGTCGTCTTGGACACCTGGACCAGGAATTCGTAGTTGTTCTTCGTCTTGCGCAGCTGCGACATCAGCAAGTCGATGGCTTGGTGGGAATCCAACCCCGACAGGACCCGGCGCAGCTTGTGCACGATCGCGAACTCGTCGGGCGAAAGCAGGAGCTCGTCCTTGCGGGTGCCGGATGGGTTGACGTCGACCGCGGGGAATCCCCGCCGCTCGGCGATCTTGCGGTCCAGCTTGAGCTCGGCATTGCCGGTGCCCTTGAACTCCTCGAAGATGACGGTGTCACCGGTGGACCCGGTCTCGACCATCGCGGTGGCGATGATGGTCAGCGACCCGCCTTCCTCGATATTGCGTGCGGCGCCCAGGAAGCGCTTGGGCGGATACAGCGCGGTGGAGTCGACACCACCGGACAGGATGCGGCCCGACGCCGGTGAGGCGTTGTTGTAGGCGCGGCCCAGTCGGGTGATCGAGTCGAGCAGCACGACGACGTCTTTGCCCTGCTCCACGAGCCGCTTGGCCCGCTCAATCGCTAACTCGGCGACCGACGTGTGGTCCGACGGCGGCCGGTCGAACGTCGAGGCGATCACCTCTCCCTTTACCGAGCGCTGCATGTCGGTGACCTCTTCAGGCCGCTCGTCGACCAGCACAACCATCAGGTGGCATTCCGGGTTGTTCCTGGTGATGGCGTTGGCGATGTCCTGCAGAATCGTCGTCTTGCCGGCCTTGGGTGGCGACACGATCAGCGCACGCTGGCCCTTGCCGATCGGCATGATGAGGTCGATGACGCGAGTGGTCAGCCGTTCGGTGGTGGTCTCCAAACGAAGCCGCTGGTTGGGGTACAACGGCGTCAGCTTGCCGAACTCGGGCCGCTTCTTGGCATCTTCGATCGATCCACCGTTGATGCTGTCCAGGCGCACCAGCGGGTTGAATTTCTGCCGCGGATTTCTGTCGCCTGCCTCGCCTTCTCGGGGCACCCGAACCGCGCCCGTCACCGCATCACCGCGGCGCAGGCCGTTCTTGCGCACCATGTTCATCGACACATACACGTCATGCGGACCGGCCAGGTAACCGGAGGTACGCACGAACGCATAGTTGTCCAGGACGTCAAGGATGCCGGCCACCGGCTGGACAACGTCGTCCTCACGCAGTTCGGCTTCGGCGCCGTCGCCCGTCCGTTCACCGCGGCGCCGGCGGTCGCGAAAGCGGCGTCCCCGCCGGCCCTGGCGTCCCTCGCCGTCCTCGTCGGTACGAGTTTGTTGCCCCGAGCCCTGTTGATCACCGCTTTGATCGGTACCCGGCTCCGGGGCGCGGCCGTCGGTCTTGGTGTCCGGTTGGGTCGCTTGGCGGGTGTCAGCGCCCCGGGTGGCGGTGTCCTCGGTCGCGGTAGCGGGCGATCCCGCGTCGCGGGAGCCTGCGCGTCGTTCCCTACGCGGCGCGTCGCCGGAGGAATCGCTCTGGCCCTGTTGGGCCTGGGTTTGGGCGGCTGCTTGAGGAGCCTCTTGGGCAGCCGGGGTCTCGGCTGCGGCCGGCGAGTCGGCGTTGCCCGATTGCTGCCCGGACGGTTGGCCGGACTCTTGAGTCGAGGCACCACCGGCCGATACGCCGTTGGCCTGCCCCCTGATTTCCTGAATCGCGGCAATCAGTTCGCTCTTGCGCATGCCCGAGGTCCCCTTGACGCCGGCTTGGTTAGCCAGCGCCCGCAGCTCGGGCAGCACCATGGTGGTCAGTGAGCCTGCGGGCGCACTGGTTTTGACGTCTGGATTGGTTTTGACGTCTGGAGTCTCTGTGGTCGCGGAATCCGACTGCTTATTGGCGTCGGTGCTTCCGCCAGCCGTGATGAGGTCCGTATCAGTCACGGATTTCCTTTCTCTCCCCCGCTGGTTACGTCAGACGAGGGGTTCGTTGCATTCAGCCAAATCGCCGAGTGCGCCCAACTGTCGACTCTGCAACGGTGATCGCCTGGGGCGGCGAAAACGGCGAACCTCGTCCACGAGAAGAATTGGTGTTGTCCTAGCGGCAAGGCAGTATGGATGCAGATGCAGATGCTGCGATTGCTGGACGGCTCCGAGGATAGCCCGCTTCCTGGCCGGAAGCAAGCAAACCCCCCGCGGCGGTGTGGATTACCCGGGAACTGTGACTCCTGGGCTCCAGCGAACTCCGTCGCCGGTGGTCGTCGCAATGATGGCAAATCCGTTTGCGGCACCGTACTGCACCGCTTCTAGTGGTAACTCCGGCTCAGTAGTCAATGCAATCAGCGTGGGACCCGCCCCAGATAGCGTTGCTGCCATGTTATGACGCCGCAGCAGCCGCAAATATTCCGCCGACGCGGGCATGGCCGGGGCGCGCTGAGGCTGATGTAGCACGTCTTCGGTGGCCGCCATCAGCAGGTCGGGCCGCTCGGTGAGCGCTACCACTAGCAACGCGGCACGGCTGACGTTGAACCGCGCGTCGTCGTGACTGACCTTCGCTGGCAGTAGTACCCGGGTCTCGGCGGTCGACGAACGCTCCTCGGGAATCGCGCAGAACAAGTGGATATCGGGATGAAGCCGTAACGGCACGGCCGAGTATTCCGGCCGCCCCCTGCTGCGGTCGATCCAAGAAACCACCGCACCGCCCATCACAGCGGCCGCGGCGTTGTCGGGATGCCCCTCGAACTCCGAGGACAGCTGGATCAGCTGTGCCTCACTCAACGGTGTCGAATCTGTCTGTGCAACAAGCCCGTTGACAGCCGCGAGTCCGCTCACCACCGCCGCCGCGGACGAGCCGAGGCCGCGGGAATGCGGGATGTCGTTGCGGCAACGCACCACCAGGCCGGGGGCGCTGACCTCAAGTGCCTGCAACCCGTGCTGGATGGCGCGCACCACCAGGTGGTCGGGACCCAGCGGAACTTGGTCGGCACCCTCCCCCTCGACCTCCACTACCAAGCCGGAATCTGTTGTCTCGACAATGATCTCGTCGCAAAGACGCAGCGCCAGGCCGATGCTGTCGAAGCCCGGGCCGAGGTTGGCACTCGATGCCGACACCACTGCGCTCGCCACGAGTCCGGGAGGCAGCACTAACCCCACTAGGTCAGCCCCAACTTCTCGACGACGGCTATGGGGTCAACGGGCAGCGGCGACACGCTCGGCATGTCCCGCAGTGCCGTGTCGGGATCCTTGAGGCCGTTGCCGGTCACCGTGCACACCACCGTCGACCCGCGAACCACCCAGCCGTCATCGATGGCCTTGAGCAAGCCCGCGATGCTGGCCGCGGAAGCGGGCTCGACGAAGACACCTTCAGCTTGGGCGACCAGGTGGTATGCGGCCAGGATTTCCTCGTCGGTAGCGGCCAAGAAACGGCCCTTGGACTGTTGCTGTGCCTCGACGGCCGAAGTCCACGATGCGGGTGACCCGATGCGGATCGCGGTAGCGATCGTCTCCGGATGGCTCACCGGTTCGCCAAGAACCAGGGGCGCCGCGCCCGCGGCTTGCGTGCCCAGCAAGCGGGGCAGCTTGTCGATCAGTCCCTCGCGGTGATACTCGGTGTATCCCTTCCAATACGCGGTGATGTTGCCGGCATTGCCAACCGGAAGGGCGTGCACGTCCGGTGCCGCGCCCAGCGCGTCGACGATTTCGAACGCCGCTGTTTTCTGACCTTCGATGCGCACCGGGTTGACCGAATTCACCAACGAGATTGTCGGGAAATCAGCGGCCAACTTGCGGGCCAGTTCCAGGCAGTCGTCGAAGTTCCCGTCGATCTGAATGATCTTGGCGCCGTGCATCACCGCCTGAGCCAGCTTGCCCATCGCGATCTTGCCCTGCGGTATCAGCACCGCGCAGGTGATGCCTGCCCGGGCCGCGTATGCCGCCGCCGATGCCGAAGTATTTCCCGTCGATGCGCACAACACCGCCTGCTGCCCCCGCGCCAGTGCGTCGGTGACCGCCATCGTCATGCCCCGGTCCTTGAAGGAGCCGGTGGGGTTGAGGCCCTCGACCTTGAGGTGGATCGTGCAGCCGGTCCGCTTGGACAGTCTCGGCGCCGCAATCAGCGGTGTTCCACCTTCGAGCAGCGTCACGGGAGTCCAATCGTCACCCACCGGGAGTCGGTCCCGGTATGAGGCGATCACGCCCGGCCAGGGCTGATGGATGGCCGACTGAGCCATCCGGGGGGCGCTCATAGGCCGGTTCCTTCCAGTCGCAGCACACTCGTAACGCCGTTCACGACATCCAAGTCTGCCAGTGCTTCAACGGTTTCAGAGAGTGCGGCGTCGGTAGCCAGGTGGGTGACCACCACGATTTGGGCTCCCACCCGTTGGCCACCCTCGTCGACCATGCCTTCCTGACGCACTTCGGCGATGCTCACTTCGCGTTTGGCGAATTCCGCTGCTACGGCTGACAATACGCCCGGTTTGTCCGCGACATTCATGCTGACGTAGTAACGAGTGCTGATGAAACCCATTGGTGCTATCGGCAATTGAGCGTACTTGGATTCACGTGGTCCGCGACTCCTCATGACTCGGTTACGGGCGGCCATCACCAGATCGCCGGTGACTGCCGACGCGGTGGGTGCGCCGCCGGCGCCCTGGCCGTAGAACATGAGCCTCCCTGCGGCTTCGGCTTCGACTACCACGGCGTTGAAAGCACCGTTCACCGTGGCCAGCGGATGCGACAGCGGCACCAAGGCCGGATATACCCGGGCCGAAACCCGTTGCTGTCCTTCGTCGGTGGTTATGCGTTCACAGATCGACAGCAGCTTGATCGTGCAACCCAGGGCGCGCGCCGACTCGAAGTCGGCGGGGGTGATCTTGGTGATGCCCTCCCGATAGACGTCATCGGCGGTTACCCGGGTGTGGAAGGCAATCGATGCCAGAATCGCGGCTTTCGCTGCGGCGTCATACCCTTCGACGTCTGCGGTGGGATCGGCCTCTGCGTAACCCAGCGCGCTCGCGTCGGCCAAAGCTTTGTCATAGTCAGCGCCGGTGCTGTCCATTTCCGAAAGGATGTAGTTAGTGGTGCCGTTGACGATGCCTGCCACCCGAAGCACCGTGTCACCAGCCAGCGACTGGGTCAGCGGGCGGATGACGGGTATGGCACCGGCCACCGCGGCCTCGAAATACAAGTCCACATGCGCGCTTTCGGCGGCTCCCGCGAGTTCCCCGGTCGATGTGGACAGCAGCGCCTTGTTCGCGGTGACGACGGACTTGCCGCGCTCGAGTGCGGCCAGGATCGCCTTGCGAGACGGTTCCACCGGGCCCATCACTTCGACGACGATGTCGACGTCCTCGCGCGTAACGAGTTCTTCGATGTTGTCGGTGAGCAGTTCGATCGGCACACCGCGGTCGGCGGCAACCCGGCGCACCCCGACGCCGCGTAGCACCAATGGGGCGCCGATGCGGCCCGCAAGATCGTCGGCGCTGTTCTCAATGATCCTGACAACTTCACTGCCGACGTTGCCCAACCCGAGTACCGCTACGCCGACCGGCTTTTCGTCACCGGGCACGGGTCACCTCACCTCCAGACTCAGCAGATCGTCGACCGTCTCCCGGCGGAGGATCAGGCGAGCCTTGCCCGCTCTCACCGCGACCACCGCGGGACGGCCAACCATGTTGTAACGGCTCGACAGCGAATAGCAGTAGGCGCCGGTCGCGGCCACTGCGACCAGGTCGCCAGGCTTTAGGTCGTCGGGCACCCACGCGTCTCGCACGATGATATCGCCGCTTTCGCAATGCTTTCCGACGACGCGGGCCGAGACCGCCGGTGCATCGCTGATGCGCGAGACCAGCCGGACGTCATACCGCGCGTCATAGAGCGCCGTGCGGATGTTGTCGCTCATGCCGCCGTCGACACTGACATAACGCCGGTTGGTTGTGGAGCTGATGTCGACGTCCTTGACGGTGCCGACTTCGTACAGCGTGATGGTTCCCGGTCCGGCGATGGCGCGTCCGGGCTCGACCACCAGCCTTGGTACGGGGAGGCCCACGGCCTGCGACTCGTTGCTCACGATGGCGCCCAGCTTTGCCGCCAGGTCGGCTATCGGCGGCGGATCGTCAGCCGCCAGGTACGAGATGCCCAGGCCGCCACCGAGATCAACGGTCGACACCTGTGCCGTCTTTGCGGGGCCAAACTCGCCGACAACCTCATGGAGCAGGCCGATCACTCGGTGCGCGGCGAGTTCGAAGCCAGCGACATCGAAGATCTGCGAACCGATGTGGCTATGCAGCCCCACCAATCGCAGGTGATCGGTGGCAAACACCCGGCGCACCGCTGCCATGGCGGCACCGCCGGCAACCGACAACCCGAACTTCTGGTCTTCGTGGGCGGTGGAGATGAACTCGTGGGTATGAGCCTCGACACCGACGGTGAGACGCACCAGGACATCTTGGACGATTCCCGCCTCCCCAGCGATGGCGTCCAGGCGCTCGATCTCGGTCATCGAGTCCAGCACGATATGGCCGACGCCGGCTTTGACCGCGGCGGTAAGCTCTGCGACCGATTTGTTGTTGCCGTGCAACGTGATTCGATCCGGCGGGAAGTTCGCGTGCAGCGCGACGGCCAGCTCCCCCCCGGTGCATACATCGAGGGAGAGCCCTTCTTCCTCGATCCACCGCGCTATTTCGCTGCACAGGAAGGCCTTGGCGGCATAGTGCACGTTGGCTCCACCGCCGAATGCGGCGGCGGTCTCTTTGCACCGGGAGCGAAAGTCGTCCTCGTCGATGACGAACAGCGGCGTTCCGTACTCATGGGCCAGATCGGTCAGTTTGACCCCCGCAATGCTGGCCACGCCAGCGTTGTCGCGAGTGGTGTTGCGAGGCCACACATTCGGCGCCAACCGCAGCAGCTCATCGGTCGACTGCGGCCGCGGAGGGCTTTCGGTGTGGCGGGTCTCTTCGGCGTGCCGGGGACCGGCGGGATGGACGTTCACATTCTCTCCGGGGCGCTGACACCAAGGATTGCCAGCCCATTGGCGATGACCTGGCGGGCGGCCTGACACAACGCCAGGCGTGCGGCATGCAGGTCGGTGGGCTGCTCGTCGCCTTGGGGCAACACCCTGCACGAGTCGTAGAAGCGATGGTAGTCGCCGGCGAGGTCTTCCAGGTAGCGGCATACCCGGTGCGGTTCCCGCAGCGACGCCGCCGTTTTGAGCACCCGCGGGAATTCGCCGATGCTACGCAGCAACGTGCCCTCTTTGTCGTGGGTGAGCAGCTGGAGGTTTGCGGTGTCGGGAATCAGGCCGAGCTCGGTGGCGTTGCGGGCCAATGCCGACAACCGGGCATGCGCGTATTGCACGTAATACACCGGATTTTCATTCGATGCCGAGGACCACAGCGCCAGGTCGATATCGATCGCCGTGTCCACCGACGAGCGGATCAGGCTGTAACGCGCGGCGTCGACTCCGATGGCCTCGACCAGGTCGTCAAGGGTGATCACGGTGCCCGCTCGTTTGCTCATCCGGACCGGCTGGCCATCACGGACCAGGTTGACCATCTGGCCGATGAGCACCTCGACGGTTGCCGGGTCGTCGCCGAAGGCCGCAGCCGCTGCCTTGAGCCGGGCGATGTATCCGTGGTGGTCGGCGCCGAGCATGTAAATGCACAGGTCGAAACCGCGCTGCCGCTTATCCAGGTAATACGCAAGATCCCCGGCGATGTAGGCGGGCTTGCCGTCGCTTTTGATCACGACGCGGTCCTTGTCGTCGCCAAAAGCGCTGCTGCGCAACCAGGTTGCGCCGTCCTTCTCGTATATGTTGCCGGTTTCGCGAAGCCTGGCGATGGCCTGGTCGACGCGCCCGCTGGTGTGCATCGAGTCTTCGTGGGTATAGACGTCGAAGTCGGTGCCAAACTCGTGCAGCGACTCTTTGATGTGGGCGAACATCAGGTCGACGCCGATTTCGCGGAAGGTCTCGCGCGTCTCGGCGTCGGGCAGGGCCAGCGCGTCAGGCGCCTTCTGCAGCACCAATGCGGCGATGTCGGTGATGTACGTGCCCGCATAGCCGTCGGCAGGTGTGGGCTCACCCTTGGCGGCGGCGACTAAGGAGTTGGCGAAGCGGTCGATCTGGGCGCCGTGGTCGTTGAAGTAGTATTCGCGCACCACGTCTGCGCCTTGCGTGGATAGGAGCCGACCCAGCGCGTCGCCGACCGCGGCCCAGCGCGTTCCGCCGATGTGGATCGGTCCGGTCGGGTTGGCCGAGACGAATTCCAGGTTGACCTTCTGGCCCGCCAATAGCTGCGAGTGACCGTAGGTGTCGCCGGCGTCGATGACGTCGTTGACGACCTTGGCCTGCGCCGAGGCCTCGAGGCGCATGTTGATAAAGCCCGGTCCGGCGACGTCTGCTTCCGCGATGCCGTCGGCCTTTATTAGCGCGTCGGCGAGCCATCCGGCCAGTTCACGCGGATTTGTGCGAACCTTTTTGGCGAGCTGGAGCGCGAGGTTGCTGGCGTAATCGCCGTGCTCGGGGTTACGCGGGCGCTCCACGGTGACCGTCTGCGGCAACGCAGACACGTCGAGGCCATGCTCGACCAGCACCGCGGTAGCGGTGGCTTTGAGCAGCTCGGCGAGGTCAGCGGGGGTCACGATCGTCCATCCTATTGGCTGCGGTGCTTGCGCCTCGAATCCATCGCGGTGGTCCGTCCGTGACCGCGATGCGCTAGTCTGGCGGGGCCCGATGGCGCAGTGACTTAATGGTGCGCCCCCGTAGCTCAGGGGATAGAGCGTCTGCCTCCGGAGCAGAAGGCCGCAGGTTCGAATCCTGCCGGGGGCACAGCCTCTACCAGCGGAAACGTCTCTAAGCATAGGGTCCGTGCGATCCGCGTGCAATCTTTTTTTAGCCGCTCGGCCGGCTCTCCGCTCAACAGCACCACGTGAGTAAGGAGATTCAGCAAACGAAGAACCCCGGCGACTGCGGTGAACAGCCCGGGGGATGGCCGAACCTAACTAGGAGATTCGACGTGTCCAACCCTACTGTTCTCAGCCGACACCACCCGTCCCAGAACGAGATCCGCACCCACGCCGATCGCACCTGGCGTAACTACACCGACGAGTTGAGCGAGGAGGAGATGCAAGACCTCACCCGCCGCGAAGCTGGCATCTGGCCCCCGGGTCTTGCGTTCCTCACGACCCGCCCGGAACCCGACACCCCCGAAGCCCGGGTGAATCTGGCGCAGTGGTTCGTTCACCAGAACCGAGCCCAGATGCGCTTGGCGCACATACCCGCACCAGCAGGGGCAGATGAGGTTAACGCCGCACCCACCGCCGCGCCCAACGCCGTGTGCGCGACGCCGGATTCCCACGCCCAAAGCGGCTCGAAGAGTTCTCCTTTGAGGCCAACCCCGCGATCAACCCCGCCGTCATCGGACAACTCGCCACCTGCGCTTGGGTCAAGGCAGGAAACCCGTTGTGTTTGATCGGCGATTCCGGCACCGGCAAAACCCATCTCCTCATCGCGCTGGGCAGCCTGGCCGCCGAAGCCGGCCACCGGGTCCGCTACACCCTGGCCAGCAAGCTCGTCAACGAACTCGTCGAAGCCGCCGACGACAAACAACTGACCAAACTGATCAACCACTACGGAAGAGTCGATCTGATCCTGGTCGATGAACTCGGGTACTTGCAGCTGGACCGCCGTGGCGCAGAACTGCTGTTACAAGTTCTCACCGAGCGCGAGGAACGCGCGGCCATCGCCATCGCCTCCAACGAACCCTTCTCCTCGTGGACCAAGACATTCACCGACCCGCGACTATGTGCCGCCATCGTCGACAGACTGACATTCGCCGGCCAAATCATCGAAACCGGCAGCACCTCATACCGACTCGCCCAAGCCCGCAAAACCTGCCAAGCAGGTGGGGCCAATTCGAACCGTCACGCCGGGGCCAGTTCAAGTTGACATTGCCAATAGCAACGACTCGCGGCCTATTTGAACGTGTTTCTGCAGATGGGTGGTGATCGTCCGTAGCAGGTGGGGTGGGATTGAGATGTCCCGGATGCCCTCCTTGCTTTTCGGAGTCGTCAGCTTGAACACGCCGTCGACCAATGCAACCGCCCGGCGCACACGGACGACGTTGGCAACCAGATCGACGTCTTTGCGGCGTAACTCGCGTAGTTCACTAATAGGCATGGCTAACCACGCGGCCATAAGTACGAGCGCTTGGTAGGACTCTCGCATCCCGGCAGCGATGGTCTCGATCTCATCGTGGGTTGCTGGATGTGTCTTTTCGGCGCGGTGCGAGGTGGTGACGCCGGTGATCTGACAGGGCGTTGCATCGATCAAACCACGCGCCAACACAGCATCCATAATTGAGCGCAGCAGCGAATAAGCGTGACGGCGCACGGTGGCGGGGCCGGCGGCCGAGCTGGCGTACCACTCGTTGACCCCCGCCGAGCTAATATCGCGAAGCTCCACGACCGCGAAAGTTGGCAGAAGCCGCGCCCGCAGTAGCCGACGGTAGCTGTCGCGCGTGCGTCCCGAGACAGTCCGCTCCGCTAGCCAAGCACCCGCAAACTCATCGAACCAGGGCGTGGTACCGCTCATCCCTGACATAGGCATGAGCAAACCGTAACGCGGGCAGAATGAACGCGCGTAGGGTGACGGGGACCCTTGAGTTCACCTGTTGGGGATCATCTATGTCGACGGAGCCTTTGTCCGACGCAGAAGTCGGACTAGCGGAGAACTTCGGGTTCGCGATTCTTGGCGTCCGCGTCGGCGGCGGTGAACTGCTCAAACTGCCGGGACCAGGAAGTGTCGTCGCCGTCGTAGGCGCAAACAATGTGGGAAAATCGACGTTCTTACGCCAAATCCAGGAAATCTTAAGTTCGGGCAATCTCGCCAAGGAAATGTTTCCTTCGGTCGTTACCGAACTCGCCGGACCTTGGGTGGGCTCAGAGGGAGACTTTACCGCGTGGCTCCTCGCACACGCTCGGATTGACGAACGAGCAGGTATCAAATACGTAACCCGTAACAGCAACGATCCCCAGATCCCATTGCAGAACACTTCCGCAATCCGGAAATTGCCTACGCCCGGCGGCCTAACTCACTGGTTTGTGAGCAACCTAATGTACCCCTCGGACAGGCAAATGGTCTGCGGGATGTCTAACCGCAGCGATCCGTCGGGTTCGCCGCCCCAGACCGCCATGCAGGTCCTATTCGCAGACATACTAAAGCGCGAGAAGATCAAGAGCCTCGCGGCCCGCATGTTTGACGTTGAACTCCATTTCGACACCGTGTCCGCAAGCATCGGCTTCCGCCTCGGCAGACCCGACGTTGCGCCCCCGAACGTAGATGAGATAGACGCCGAGTACGCGACCGCTGTAGGGAAGTTACCTCTCCTGACTAGTCAGGGAGACGGAATTAAGTCAGCACTCGGTCTGCTTATTCCTCTGATCGTCAATGAAAATCCTTTGTCGATCGTAGATGAGCCAGAAGCGTTTCTGCATCCACCTCAAGCAGAAATTCTTGGTTCCGAGATAGCAGCTGTTGCAAGGGCAAACAATTCACAGGTCATCCTTGCCACCCATGACAAAAACATTCTTCAGGGTCTCGCCAGAAGCGAAACTCCATTATCGATTATTCATCTCAGGCGTTCAGGTGACAGCACTACGGCCATCCGCTTGGGGGCCGACGACATCGAATACCTCTGGAAAAATGTGACACTTCGATACGGCAATGCTCTCGACAGCTTATTCCACCGCGCAGTCATCATTGCAGAAGCTGACCGCGACGCGCACTTTTACCGCGCTGCCATCGACTTCGTACAAGACGAGAAAAACCCAAAACCCCCGGCACACAATCTGATGTTTCTCAGTAGCTACGGTAAGCAGAACATGGCATCAATCGTCGAACGCCTCCGAAAGCTCGGCGTACGGACCGTAACCACTCCTGACCTTGACATCCTCAACGATGAAACGGTACTCCGCCGGCTAGTCATTGCGCATGGCGGTGACTGGGACACGATCAAGCAGCTGTATAAGCAGGCAACGAATGAATTCCTCGGTCCCGCGAAGTCTCCCACGATCGACGAAGCGCGAGCGAAGATCGAAGATGTGCTTAGCAAGAATGTGGGCAATGTATTGGATAAGCCGCTCGCGAAGGCTCTGGCTACTGCGGTTTCACTCCCAACAACGAGTTGGAGCAGGCTCAAGGAAGCGGGCAGCCGGGCATTCCACGCTGATAGGGAAGCCGCAGCAAAACTACTGGATGCCTTGGACGCCGTGGGAATTATCGCAGTAAAGGTTGGTGAGTTGGAGAATTTCGTCACAAATGCCAACGCGCCGAAGGGGCCGGAGTTCTTGCCCGTCGCATTTGCTGCAGGCGCTCACCGCACGGACGAGGCACAAGCACATGCCAATCGGCTCTTAACGGCGGCCGGCATCTGAGTCGAGCCTGTTGAGGCGGTCTGCTATTCCCACCGCCCATATGAAGTAAGGGGTGCCGCGCGACCTCCCCCTTCCTTGTCCGTCGCCGTCACCCGGTGTACGTAAGCTTCGATCCCACCACCACGTCGGGATTGTGTCCGTTCTTCAGCAGTAACCGCTTTACGGCGTCTATTCGCAGCTCCTGGTCCGGACCAGGCCCAACCACGAGGCTCGCAATCGTTTGCCGTGAATCCTCCGGGCGCGGAAGGGGGGAGAAAGTGGCGATGCCGACGGTCTTGGGATTGATGTAGAGGTCGATATACGGAACGACACCTTTTGCCGACGGCCTGAATTCGGTGAAGTCGTAGCCCGATGTTTCGGTAATAAGGCGCCACTCGGACTCTTCAGCGAAACCCTCATCCTTCATCTGCGCAATCGCTTGCATTACGTGGATGCGTCCAAAATCGTTTGGGTAACCTCCTTCGAGCATCGGCAAGCTGTCCGGCAGCGGATCAACTAGCCGGTCAATCGTCCCATGTGCTACCCCAGCGGCCTGTCCGCGGCCGTACCACACCTGATGAAGAGTTACCTTCATCATCACCAGGTCCTGCGAGAAGCGGTACGTATTCTCCGCCAGCACTTCGCGGGGTATCCCGATCGCGTACCCGCCGCCGTTGGCCCCGTACCCTCGCCATTGACTAAGGAGGTCGCCCGTTTCACAAAAGCAAGCAGCATGAATTGCAAGTCTCGACTTGAGTGTCGCCCAATCAATCTCAATGCGATCTTCGCGCAACTCCTCGGCGAGCCTTAGTAGTGCAGAGCTAATCAACTGCGAAGCATCATCTCGACTATCGGACCATGCTTCAAGTTCGGCCGTCATAACTTCTGCGCCGAAACGCAGCTCTGCCTTGTCGTTGAGATAAAGCACATCCGAGGCCCTCAGCGTGAGGGCCCCTTCGAACGAGAGTTCCTTGGTCCACGGGTCGGGTGGATCCGATCTTCCGATGATCCCAATGAGCCCTGCGGCGTCTGTGTAGTGAAAAAGTACGTCCGGTTCGTCCATCGCTCGAACTTCTCGTCTTGTGATCCGCGGATGCATGCCAGGCCCCAACTGGCTGACGTGCCAGCTCGACTACTTCCTGCTGCAGTAATAATTCAACCAGGCTTCAATGCGCTCGCCGATACGTGGATCGGTCTCCGAGGGAAGCATGGAGACCCGCTCGCGAATTACAGCCACATCTAGAAGGCCGCCACGAATCAGTGCCAGAACGAAATCGAGGTCCTTTGGACGTCCCGCAGCAAGTTTTGAGACGGCGAGGTCGTGCGGATTCAGAAAATGCGGTTCAGCAGGCTTTGAGGACTGAAGTCCCCAACTTACGAGCCGGTCCTTCCACCCCTCGGGCAAGGTGGCCACGTCGATATGGACGCCCTCGGCGTAAATTCCGTGTTCTTCGTGGAACGTTGACATCTCGCCGATGGCGCCCTCGACCTCATCCGCTTTGTTCCTCCCCGGATCATCAAGAAACGCGATGTCAGCCTCTTGAGAGGCTGTGGCTTCAGGAGGCAGATCCTCTTCGTCAAACGATCCGAGGATCGACTGCGAGCCAAGTACAAGCACATTCGCATCGCGTGCGATAGCGCAGGCGGAACGGAGCAGATGAGCCAGTTGTTGTCGGGTCATGCAGCCAGGACTTGCTCGTGCTCCCGATTCCAGTGATCCTTAAAGGTGCGCAAGACTCGCAGTCTCGTCTCATCGGGCAACACGCCGGCAAATGGAGAGTTTTGCCGCAGCTCGCGCGCCTCCCGCGAAGGACTGTTCACGACGTCCACAATCGCGTCTAGGCCGCCGTCGAGCACTCGCTTCCACTCTTCGAAATACCGCACAGTCATTCCATCGGGACGATGCATGGTGGTCCAGCGAACGAGGTTGTCACGAGCCTTGGATATGACGACATCGGGTTCAGCGAGCACTTGCGTCAGCAACGCCTGATGTAGCCGCAACGACTTTTCTTCTTCGCGCGTGAGCCGATTGCCCATGAGGCGGGCAACTTCCCGGCTCGGGACACGTCGATGAGCGCCTACGCGGACATGCTCGATGTCGCCGCGGTCACACAAATTGGCGACATGCTGGCGTGAAACGCCGAGCAACCGCGCGACCTCACCTGTCTTCAGCATTGTCTCCATGGGGACCAATCCTCTCTCACAAACCCAAAAAACACAACACCACTGTTCAGCGACATATTCCCACGCCAGAGTTCACAGCACCTATCGTCACCCGCCGCCGCAGCTGTGATCCGCAAGCATCCTGTACACCGTGGCCCGGCTAACCCTGAGCGTTGTCGCGATGGTGCTCGCGGACTCACCACTGGCATGCATCCGCTGAGCCAGAGCTGCTTTGGAAGCATCGAGTGCCTTGGGACGGCCAATCGCTTGGCCACGTGCCCTCCGCGCCTCTCGTGCGGCAGCCCGCCGCTCCCGCCCAAGCTCAAGTTCAAGTTCGGCAAGGCTGGCGAGAACGCCGGCCACCATGCGGCCTGTGGCATTAGAAGTGTCGATGCCTTCTCGAAGCGAACGGAGCACGATGATGCTTGCAGGGCCGTTTTCATTTTTCGTCAATAGATCAATCGACCGCGACGGGCCATCGGGCCATCGGGCCATCGGGCCATCGGGCCATCGGGCCATCGGGCCATCGGGCCGGGCCCGTACTCCTCCCTTCAACTCGGTTGCGTCGCAATGCCGTCTCGTAATACGTGTTTCATTGCACGCCAATATGTTTCATGCCATTCCCCAAGTTCGCTCGACGCCTGAGCTACTCGACCTGACTGCTCGCGGAGCTCAGGCCGCGCGAGGATTACTTTTTCGAATGCAGCAACTATCGCTTGCGTTATCTCGATATATTCCGCGCGATTGCAGGCATAGATAGCGGGGGTCGCGATACGGCGAAGATAGGACGTCGAACTTACGTCGGCGTAAACCTCGCATTTTCCCTCGCGCGGCAGAGGGCACAATTTAGGCTCATTTTTCCGTGACACACATCAACTAACTGCGCAGCCCGCAATAAGTCGAAGGGGAGATGGACCAATGTCGTTCTTACTCGCGGAGCCGGACCTGGTGACGGCGGCGGCCGGCAATTTGGCCGGTATTCGCTCGGCGCTGAGCGAAGCCGCTGCCGCAGCATCGACCCCCACGACCGGGCTGGCGGTGGCGGCCGGCGATGAGGTGTCGGCAGCCATCGCGCGACTGTTCGGCGTGTACGGCCAGCAATTTCAAGCGCTCAACGCCCAGGCGATGGCTTTTCACGGCGATTTCGTGAGTTTGTTGAACGGCGGCGCGGCGGCCTATGCCGCCGCCGAGGCCGCCAACGCTTCGCCGATGCAGGCCCTGGCCGCCGCGGTAAATGCGCCCGCCGAGTCGCTGCTGGGGCGCCCGCTGATCGGCAACGGCGCCGACGGGCAGGCAGGTACCGGGTCGAATCCCGGCGGAAACGGCCAGCCCGGTGGAATTTTGTACGGCAACGGTGGGGCTGGCGGGGCCGGCGGACCCGACGGCGGGGCCGGCGGCAGCGGCGGGTCCGCCGGGTTAATCGGCAACGGCGGGGCCGGCGGTTCGGGGGGCACCGGTGCGGCCGGCGGCGCCGGCGGTATGGGCGGACTGTTGTACGGCAACGGCGGAGCCGGTGGTAACGGAAACGGTGCCGGGGCCGGAGGGGCCGGCGGCAACGCTGTGTTCTTCGGCAACGGAGGGAACGGTGGCAGCGGACCTACGGGCGGTACCCCCGGACATGCTGGGCTGGTATCCGGCAACGGCGGGAATGCAGGAGCCGGATCTGGGCTGGCCGGCGCGGACGCGGGGTTGTTCGGTAACGGAGGCGCCGGTGGTTCCAGCGCCACAAAGGCTGGCGGCGCCGGCGGAAATGCCCTCTTCGGCAATGGCGGGAACGGCGGTAACGCCGGCGTGGCCGAGATTTCGGATCCCCTCGCTAGCACGGCCGGCGGAGCCGGCGGAAATACCCTTGTCGGGAACGGCGGTGCCGGCGGTGCCGGTGGCGTGAACTTCATCGGTGCCGGCTCGGCCGGCGGAGCCGGTGGCAGCGTTGGACTGTGGGGCTTCGGTGGTGCCGGCGGTGCCGGCCATGCCGGCACGACAGTTGCCTCCATCGGCATGAACGCCGGCGGCGGTGGCCGGGGCGGCAACGGTGGGCTGCTGTTCGGCGGCGGCGGTGCCGGTGGCGCCGGTGGCACAGGTGCGGATACTTCGTTTATTGGAGTCAGCGCCGGTGCCGGCGGTAGCGGGGGTGCGGGCGGCAACGCCAGCTTGTTCGGCAACGGTGGGGCCGGTGGTGCCGGTGGCGCTGGTGGTGCTGCCGGTCTCACCGCCGCCGCCGGCGGTGCCGGTGGGGCCGGCGGTCAGGGTGGTGCCTCCGGGCTGTGGTACGGCGACGGCGGGTCCGGCGGGGCGGGCGGCAACGGCGGAACGGCAGCAGGGAGTGCGTTGGCCGGGGGTAACGCCGGCGCTGGGGGCGCCGGCGGAAACGGCGCCAACGCGTCCTTCATTGGCAACGGTGGGGCCGGCGGTGCTGGCGGTGTTGGCGGCGCCAGCACCCTAAGCATTGGCGCCGGTAAGGCCGGTACCGGCGGGGCGTCAACTGTCGCGTTCACCGGCGACGGCGGTGCGGGCGGTGCTGCCGGAAATGGCGGCAACGCCGGAGTGGTGTACGGGACCGGTGGGAACGGTGGAGCCGGCGGGGGCGGCGGCGCCACCAGCGCCGAACTTAGCGGTAAAGGCGGGGCCGGTGCCAACGGAGGTACCGGAGGCAATGCGACGTTGATTGGTGACGGTGGTAACGGCGGACCCGGCGGCACTGGCGGCACCGGCATAACGGTCGGAGCCAACGGGAACGGCGGTGCAGGTGGCACCGGCGGTGTGTTGTTTGGCAAGGGCGGCACGGTTGGTCCGCCTGGAGCCGCCGCGGTGGCTGCGGCCAGCTTGAGTGCCAGCCTTCCCATCGTCGGACCCTACGAAGACCTGATCACCAACACGATCACCAACCTGCAGAGCATCGGCAATGGCGTGCTTGCAAACCCGGCGCCATTCCTATCGCAGTTCCTCGCCAACCAGTTCGGCTACGGTCAGCTGACCCTGACGGCGTTGACGAATGCCACCAGGGACTTCGCCATCGGGCTGGCTGGTATTCCGCCGAGCCTGCAATCGGCCTTCCAAGCCCTCGCCGCGGGCAACGTCAGCGCCGCGGTGAGCGACGTGTTGCGGGCGGTGGTCAACGTCTTCGTCAGCGGTCTAGACACCAGTGACTTCTCGGACATCCTGCTGCTCGGTCCCGTGGGAGACCTGCTGCCCATCGCGAGCATCCCCGGAGCCATGTCGCAGAACTTCACCAATGTGGTCACGACGCTCACGAGCACCAACCTCGCCTTCACGATCACGCTTGATCCTCCTGGCGGGGTGATGACCTTTGGATTGCCGCTGGCGATGACCCTTAATGCAGTGGGTTCGCCGGTCACCACGGCGATGGCGTTTGGACAAAGCACGACAGCGTTTATCGGTGCTGTGCAGGCCGGAAACCTTCCGGCGGCAGCGAGCGCCCTGGTCGGTGCTCCCGCCAACATCGCCAACGGCTTCCTCAA
This sequence comes from Mycobacterium simulans, assembly GCF_900232995.1. Classification (GTDB taxonomy): domain Bacteria; phylum Actinomycetota; class Actinomycetes; order Mycobacteriales; family Mycobacteriaceae; genus Mycobacterium; species Mycobacterium simulans. The sequence continues at coordinate 2,938,345 of NZ_OCVX01000003.1, read as the reverse complement.
TGGTGAGGGCACGATCCCGCTGGCGCTGCCGCCGTCGTCGACGGGGGGAATTCCGGTGACCGTCAACATTCCAGTCGGAGGCATTCTCTCGCCGCTGCGGCCCTTGACGGCGACGATTGATTTACCGCCATCTCTCGGTGGCCCGGTTACCCTGACGCTCGGCGGAACGCCTGCCGGCGGCATCGTGCCCGCACTGCTGAGCTACGCGCCGGGACAGCTCGCGAAGGCAATCGGCGGTTAGTCGCGGCCACCCTCGTACGTCACACATCTGCACGCCGTCTCGTCTCACACGTGAAGACGAAAAGCTGATAGCTAAGGACGGCCATCATGAATCCCACAGGAACCGCGGCGCGCCGGTACGTGACCACGGTGACGGCGCTGATCGGACTGCTGACCATTGGGATCGGGATTTGGTGTCTGATCGATCCCCGCTCGTTCGCCGAATTCGTCGGATTCGCCGAACATGAGCACTTTCTGCATGACGTCGGCGCCTTCCAGCTGGGTCTCGGCGCGACGCTGCTGCTTGCGCTGATCTGGTCAGATGCGTTGGCCACGGTGATCGCCGGATTCTTCCTGGCCAACACGGTCCACACCGTCAACCATGTGGTGGACCTGCACCTTGGCGGTTCGCCTGCCCAAGCGTGGCTGCTCGGCGTGGCGTCGGTGGCACTTGCCGTCGCCTTCGTAATGCGGTTGCGTCAGCTCGGCTACGTCTTGGGCAACGTCAGTTGCGCCACCGATCCGGCACTAGCCCGATTCGTGCGCCAGAAGACCATCAGGCTCACGACATTTCGCAAGGACGGAACGGCCGGAACAAGCCCCGTCAGCATCGTGGTGGACGGCGATCGCGCGTATTTCCGTAGTTTCGAGCAAGCCGTCAATGTGCGCCGGATTCGACACAACCCAAACGTCGAATTCGGCCCAGCGACCATGTCGGGCAACGCAACCGGCGACATGCAACCCGGTCGGGTGCGGTTGCTCGACGGCGTCGACTACCAGAAGGCGAAGCGCCTCCTGCGGCGCAAGTACCCCCTGCTTCACGGCGTGCTTGTCCCGACTGCGCACCGCCTCGGACGGTCCAAGTATGGCCACACGGTGCACGCCGAATTGATCCCCCTCGCGTCGGCCCAACACTGATCACCCGCGCCGGTTGGCGCCGAATAGGTAGACCAGCTCTCGGCGTAGCTGCGATGCATGAGTCGTCTATGAATAGCCCGCAACACCCGATTCCGCATGCGAGTTTGCTGATAGCTTTCGCGCGAGTTGCCGCGAAGGCAGGAAAACCACCATGTAAGGGCGGACGGCATGAGGTGCAAAACGTTGGTCGCGGCAACTGCGGTCTTTGCTGGCGTGGGATCGTGCGCAACGGCACCACTAGCGAGGGCTGAAGTCTCGGCGATGGACGGTGTCTACACCTACGCGGACGAGGACGGCGTCGTAGCTACGTGGGCCATCAACACGACGTGCACGCCACGCTGCGTCGCTCATGTGACGACCGCGCCAGGTCAGGGTTTTGATGCCCCGCTGGTGGATGGCCGTTACTTCGTTACGCGGACGGTCCCGGAGGGGGCGATATGTCCGGCGCACATACCCGGGGACGGCGGCAGCCCGCATGATGCCAGCCAGCATCCGGTTACGGTCAATCAATGGTGGGATCCGATAACGCTTACCGGCGAGGTGGACTTCTTGGAGAGTCCCGCGCCCTGCGGTCTCGGTGACTGGCATGACCGATTTACCCTCACGAGAGTCGGCTAGCGCCGGTTAAGCGGCCAGGCCCGGGGCGGCCGACAGACGGAACGCCGAACGCATCTCCTTGACTGAATCGGCCGCACCGTCGAATTTCACCCGACGCAACGCGGCCTTGCGCTCGGCCGCGGTCGAGGCAAGCCGGGCAGCGATGAGATCCGCGGCGGTCGCGGTCACCGTCACGTCGGGCGAGCCCTGCGCCGCGGTCAGGCCACCGTCGTGTACCGCGAATTCGAAACGGCGATCGTCGATATCGACGCGGTAGGACGCGCTTAGCCGCGCGCTGCGATCGAACGCCAACAGGACGCCGGCGAGGAAGCCGTTCAGCGGCGTAATCGCGGTCTCGTCCGGGTCGACCAGGTCCAACCCGAACGTGGCGATCGCCTGGATGACGGGCGGGACCTTGCGCCAGCCCGTCGCACTGAGTGTGTATACGGTGCGCGCGATCGGCGGCGGTAACTCGGTGCGGTCGACGAGCCCCACCTCTTCCAGCTCTCGTAACCGGTCGGCCAACAGGTTGGTGGCGATCCCGGGCAGCGCGGCGCGCAGGTCGGCGTAGCGTCGCGCACCGCCGATCAACTCGCGCAGGATCAACAGCGTCCACCGCTCCCCGAGCACATCGAGCCCACGCGCGATCGGGCAGTTCTGCTGGTAGTTTCGCCGGGCTGACACACCAGAAACTATACCATAGGGAAAACAATCAGGAATATATGGTTGAATTTTTTGTCTATAAGATTTATGTTTCTATCCATGCGTACACCAGCCTTCAAGAACCACCCGGTCGCCGCACTTGTCGTCATCTGCCTCAGCGTCTTTGTCATCAGCGTCGACGCCACCATCGTCAACGTCGCGCTGCCCACGTTGTCCCGCGAGCTCAACGCCGATACTTCGCAGCTGCAATGGATCGTCGACGCATACACCCTCGTCATGTCCGGCCTACTGCTGTCGGCCGGCAGCCTGAGCGACCGATACGGCCGCCGCGGCTGGCTCAGTGGCGGACTCACCCTGTTCGCGATTACGTCTGCCGTTGCGGCGCAGGTGAACTCGGCGAACACACTGATCGCCGGGCGCGCTGCGATGGGCGTCGGCGCAGCCGTGATCTTCCCGACGACTCTAGGCCTGATCACAAACATCTTCACCGACCCGGTTAAGCGGGCGAAGGCGATCGGCGTGTGGGCCGCTATGGTCGGCGTCGGCGTCGCTGCCGGGCCGATGACCGGCGGCTGGCTGCTCGAACACTACTGGTGGGGTGCGATCTTCCTAGTGAACGTCCCGGTCGCCGCGGTAGCGATAGCCGGGGGCATCCTGTTCGTCCCAACGTCACGCGACCCCGCGGCCCCGCCCGTCGACGTGCCCGGGTTGATTCTTTCCGCGATCGGGGTCACCGCCGTGGTCTACACGGTTATCGAGGCACCGAACTGGGGATGGGCCAGCATCCGGACCGCGGCAGGCTTCGCCGTCGGCGCGGTCGTGCTCACCGCATTCGCGCTGTGGGAACGGCGCATTAGCCACCCGATGCTCGACGTGTCGGTGTTCGCCAACCGCCGGTTCTCCGGCGGCAGCTTGGCCGTCACCGCGGGCTTCCTGACGCTGTTCGGCTTCATCTTCGTCATAACCCAATACTTCCAATTCATTAAGGCCTACAGCGCATTCGAGACCGGAGTGCGACTGCTACCGGTCGCTGCATCAATCGCGGTCGGCAGCGTCGCAGGACCCCGGATCGTCGAGAAGATCGGCAGCACGGCGGTGATCGCAGGCGGCCTGGCGACCTTCGCGGCGGGGTTGGCCTGGGCGTCCACCGCCGACGCGGCCACCCCGTACCTGCAGATCGCGATGCAGATGGTGCTCCTCGGTGGTGGTCTGGGGTTCACGTTTTCACCAGCTACCGATGCAATCATGGGCTCACTGAGTGCCGACAAGGCCGGTGTTGGATCCGCCGTCAACGACACCACCCGTGAACTGGGCGGTACCCTCGGCGTCGCGATCGTGGGCAGCGTCTTCGCGTCCGTGTATACGACGCGGCTCGCCGCGAACTCGACGATCTCAGCGTTACCTGTCGAACTGCGATCCACCATGCAGGATTCGATGGCCGCGGCCGAGCAGGTTATCAGGCAGCTGCCCGCGGGTTTGGTCGCCGACGTTCGCAATGCGGTCAACACTGCATTTCTCGACGGGCTGCAGGTCGGATCGTTGGTCTGCGCCGGTCTCGCGCTGGGCGCGGCCGCCGTCGTCGCCGTGATTCTTCCGGCGCGGGCGCGCCAAACAGCACCCGTCACAGCCGAAATCGAAATCGACGCATCAGAGAAGGTCCCCGCATGAGTGCGCGGCGGTTTCGTCGACAAGAGCAAACTGACCGAGGACTTCCTCGTCGAACTCCGGAAAAGCGGTAGCCGCAAGGGGTATTCAAGGGTGTCTCGAGCGAACTATTGCAGCCTCAAGGGATTTCAAAGTGCACGAGACCGCTACCCCGAAGTCAGCGTGCCGGTCACACTGGTGAACGACGTGGCACGGATCCTGCTGCAGGCGCGGTGATAAGCCACCCTAAAGCCCCTGGCGTGCGAGCCAGCCATCCATTCTTTCGGCCACCGCCGGCCATCCCGGCTCAAGCATCATGTCGTGGCCAATGTCGGGGAAGATCTGCGCCGAGGCGCCGTAAACCGCAGCGGTGCGGCGAATTTGGCGCTGGGAGACGATGACGTCGTCCTCGGCTCCGAGCACCAGCATCGGGACACGGTTGACGTGTTTGGTCTTCACCAGATCGAGGGCGAGCATGTCAAGGAAGGCCCGGTAGGACTCGTCTTGGACTCGCTGCTGATACGTGTTGACGTGCTTATCCGGTGTGGACGCGCAGATCAAGCATGCGCGTCCCTTCAACCCGCCCCTTATGGCGTGAGCCATCTTCTCAGGGGTGAGCATTGAAAGACTCAATTCGGCCGGTCCGCGCGGCTAGCTTGCCGAGGCAAAATATCCGCCAAGCGCCCGCGACCGGTGCATGCTTTATCCGTGACCGCAAGCAACCTGCTAAGGCGCCGGAGCGTCATACGGGACTACGTGCAGGGCGCAGTCTGGGTGCTGCCGACACTCGGCGTTGCGCTCGGGCTCGGGGCCGGCGCCATCCTGTCGATAATCCCCGTCAAGCCCGGCTCGCTGATCGAAAAGGTGATGTTTCAGGGCACCGCAGGCGACGCCCGCGGGGTGCTGATCGTGGTGTCGGCCACGATGATTACCACCATCGGCATCGTCTTCTCGCTAACGGTCCTGTCCCTACAAATCGCCTCGACCCAATTCTCGGTGCGGTTGCTGCGGACCTTCCTACGCGACGTGCCCAACCAGGTGGTGTTGGCGATCTTCGCCTGCACCTTCGCGTACAGCACCGGCGGCCTACACACCGTCGGGGAGCATGTCGACGGAGGCGCGTTCGTTCCGAAGGTCGCGGTCAGCGGATCGCTCGCCCTGGCGTTCGTCAGTATCGGCGCGCTGATCTACTTCCTGCATCACCTCATGCACTCGATCCAGATCGACGCGATCATGGAAAAGGTGCGTCAGCGCACGCTGGGGCTTATCGACGAACTGTATCCAGAACCGGATACGCCGGATCGACAACCGCAGACGCCGCCCACACCGCCGGTCGAAGCGAAGCCGTTGTTAGCACCGCAATCGGGCTATCTGCAAACCGTCAACGTCGACGACATCGCCGAAGTGGCGGCCGCCAGCAGGCACACGGTGCAGCTGGCTATCTTCGTCGGCGACTACATCACTGCCGGGTGTGTACTCGGTTGGTGCTGGCGCAGCGGCACCACACCGGCCGCACCTGAGTCCGGCTTTGCGCGACGCCACCTGCGACATATCCATATCGGGTTCGAACGCACCCTGCAGCAAGACGTTCGGTTCGGATTGCGGCAGCTGGTCGATATCGCGCTCCGGGCACTATCGCCCGCCATCAACGACCCGTACACGGCCATTCAAGTCGTCCACCATCTTTCGGCCGTGGAATCGGTGCTGGCGTCACGGGCGCTGCCCGACGACGTGCGCCGCGACATTGCCGGCGAGCTCCTCGTCTGGCTTCCCTACCCCAGCTTCGCTACGTACCTGCACGTCGGATGCGCACAGATCCGCCGCTACGGGTCGCGTGAACCGCTGGTGCTGGCTGCGCTGCTACAGCTGCTAAGCGCGGTTGCCCAGAACTGCGTCGACCCGGCGCGCCGCGTTGCGGTACAGACCGAAATCGCACTCGGGGTACGAGCGGCACAGCGCGAACTCACCGACGAATCGGACCGGGCCATGGTCGTCGGCGCCGCTGCACGGGCGACCGAGGTCGTCGAGCGGCCTGGGACGTTGGCGCCGCCACCGTCCGCGTTCGGCCAGGTGGCCGCCGCCAAGGCGGCGGTTTCGACAGTCGCGACCCCGGAACACAGCGGCCCCCGCTAGCGGCCGCCAGCTAGCAACTCGTCTCAAATCCGCCAAGAATTTGTTGAGAATCCGTCAAGGCACGCGGCTGAGTATTGGTCTACGCAATCCAGCGTCCACCACCAGTTCATAGCAGCACCGGAGACACCAATGTTCACTCGCCGATTCACCAGCAACTTTGCCCGCACCACCCTGACCGCCGGCGCTCTCGGCCTGGCCGTGCTCGGCTTCGCCGGCACCGCTGGCGCGAGCTCGGTCGATGACGCGTTCCTCGCTCAGCTCGCGGCGGACGGGATTACGCCGCCGAGCGCCACGCACGCCATAAGCGAAGCCCACACGGTCTGCAAAGCCCTCGACCAGGGACAATCGAGCACGCAGGTTATCAGCGGGGTGTCCAAAAGGACCGGTCTGAGCGCCAAGGGCGCCAAGACGTTCGCCGTCGACGCGGCATCGGCCTACTGCCCGCAGTACGTCAGCTCGAACTGACAGCGGCATCCACAGATGCGGGGACTCGTGACGGGTCCCCGCATCTGTCTGCGTCGCCAACGTCGTCGCGATCACGCCTTCGCTCAGTTCAACCGAAACTTGGTGGCGCCGAACGGTTCCGACGTGCCGAGCGCGAACACCGTCGACGGCTTCACGCGATAGACGAACCAAGGCGCTGGCCCGGCCGACGGGGCGCTGTATTCCGCCGTGAGCGCGTCGCCAGCGACCTCAGCGGGCCACCCATCGCGGGCGAAAGCCTCAGCGACCAAAGACAATTCGACAGCATCGGTGACACGTTCGGCGGCCCCTTCGACGACGAGGTCAAACGGATCTGTCGCGACGCTGACCACACACCGAGCGTCGCGAGCTAAATTGCGAGACTTCCGCGTCGCCGGGCCGGAAGTGAAGTACCAGCTGCCGCTGTGCCAAATCACCCCCACCGGCATCACATGCGGGCTGCCGTCGGAATTGATCGTCGTGAGCCACATCGTGTGGCGTTGCGGACCACCGGTGCCCGGCGCCTGGGTCAACTGACTGTCCAGCACGGCTTTTACGCGGGCCCACTCAATTGCCGGCGTACCGTATCCGTCCAGGTTCCGCTGCGTAATCGTCATACCGGTACTGACCAACGCCGATCCCAGAAGTCATCGCCGGCGCAGCAGGAACAGCCCGTAGGCTGCGATCGACTGTGAGTCCACAATCACCCCTGAGCGAATCATCTGCTCGACGTCGTCACGCGAGAACCATGCACTGTGCATGTCCTGTTCCTCGTGCTCGCGATCGGATTCGCCCTCGGTGATTCCGGTGGCCAAGAACACCCAGCCACGCTGACTGGTCATTCCAGGAGCGGTGTCGAGCTGTCCGAGTAGCTCAAATGCCGTCGCGCGCAGTCCGGTTTCCTCACGCAGCTCACGCTTGGCAAGCTCGGACGGTTCGAGGTCCTCCAGGCCGGGTGCGGTGCCCTGCGGGAACTCCCAGCGCCGTGCGCCGATGGGATAGCGAAATTGCTCCACCAATCGGAATCGTTGCCCGTCATACGGCATCACCAGCGCGAACGTCGGCTTGTCCACCACGGCGTAGATGCCGGGGCTGCCGTCAGGGCGGCGGATGTCGTCCTCGCGGACCACCATCCACGGGTTTCGGTATATCTCGCGGGAGGCAAGGCGTTCGATGAAAGGCACCCTAACAGTGTGGGCCAGTAGGACGAAGGAGCTGAGGACATGGGGCTGAGGTTCGACGAGATCTGTATCGACGCAGCGAATCCGACCACGTTGGGAAAGTGGTGGTCGCAGGTGCTGGGGTGGCCGCACGATGTCGACGAGGACGGTGACGTTCGATTGACCCCACCACCCGGCACCAGCCCGAACTGGCTGTTCCTGCGGGTCGACGACAGGCGAATCATCAAGAACCGCATCCACTTCGACTTCCGGCCGGACGACCAGCATGCCGAGGTCGAGCGGCTGCTAAAGCTCGGCGCGCACCACGTCGACATCGGCCAAGGAGAGCAGAGCTGGGTCGTGCTCGCCGACCCCGAAGGCAACGAATTCTGCGTGCTCGCCGCGGACTAGTCGGCCATAGCACTGTTGATCACTGTTGCCCGCGCCAGCGCAGCACGTCCAACGCAACAGCCACCGTGACGCTGCATTCTTCCAATGGCCGGGGCAACAGTCGGTCGGCACGGTGCAGCCGCCTGAACAACGTGTTGCGATGGGTGAAGAGGCGAGTCGCGGCCCGAGAGGCGTTGCACTGCTCGTTGACGAATGTCCGGACGGTGTCGTGTAATTCGGCGTCGGCGTGTTCGAACTCGCCGAGCGTGTGGTGAACGAACTCGGCCGCGCGATCGGTGTCGGCGGTAATGATCGCGGTCAGTTCAACATCGGTGAAGAGTGCAATGCGTTGCGGTGAGTGCAACCGCGCCATCATGTGTTGGGTGCTGACGGCGTCGAAATGGCTGCGTCGAAACCCGTCAATGCCGTTGGCGGTTGGTCCGATAGCGACTCGGATGTCGGCCATGGAGTCGATCGCATCGTGCAGTGCATCGATGTTTATCTGGTCGCCGGTCTTGCTGCCGGGCACCCAGACCCACCGGGTGGCCGTGCTGGCCAGCACGGTCAACGGCCGAGCACCGGCCGCCTGACCAAACGCCTCGGCGACCTTGTCCAGACGGGCCAGATCACCCGCCGGAGCGTCACTCCAGATGACGGCCGCGGTATGTGCGCCGGTCAATGCGTAACCGAGTCGGCCCTCGGCGCGGCTCCTTGGTATGGGCGCGCCCTGCAGGATCAGCGTGACCGTTTCGCGTCGTTCGGCGTGGGTACCACCGGTGAGTTCGTCATGCTCCACTTCGATCTGGCCAGCGATGAAAGCCAGCGTCGCGTCGACAAACGCGCTCGTCGACCGGGAGCACACGTCGAGAAGTTCGTGCAGTTCGGATGGATCCGAGGTCAACTCGAACGCGATTTCCATGAAGCGTCGCCAGGCCACCCCCTCGCCCACGCGATAGGCATCCAGCGAGTAGGCGTTGAGTCCCCGGCGCACCAGCTCACGCGCGATGTTTATCGGCTCGGGGCCAGTGTTCGCCGCTACCGGGGCGCCCGGGTCGCGCACGTTGGCGGTTGCCCAGAAGTAAAGGTTGGCTCGGTTACTACGGCTCACCGCCGCGGCCAGTTCCGGATCCGCCGCGATGGCGGGACTGGCGGCAAGAACCGCGCGATCGAGTTCCTCGAGCCACTCGGGCCGCGCGCCGACAACGATCTGAGCGCATTGCCGGATCAGCTCCTGACACCGAGGTGATGGCCGCTTCCACGTCACCAAACGACCCTAGTTTGCATGGTGCATAATGCACCACAATCTGACGATATTGAGTCATTTTGCGCTATTGCGGCGGTTCGTGCGTCGGGACGATTGGTGCATCGAGTTCGGCCCCACCACCAAAGGAGTTGGTCATGGAGCGCACCACAGGCAGCGCTGACGTCCACGTCGAGAACGTCGACGTTCTGATCGTCGGCGCCGGTATCTCCGGCATCGGTGCCGCCTATTACCTGCAGAAACACCACCCCGGCCGGACCTACGCGATCCTCGAGGCACGCGGCGCCACCGGCGGCACGTGGGACCTGTTTCGCTACCCCGGCATCCGGTCGGACTCCGACCTGCACACCTTCGGCTACGAGTTCAAGCCGTGGCGCGACGATCACGCGATCGCCACTGCCGACAAGATCCTGAGCTACCTGCGCCGGACCGCCGCCGAGAACGGCATCGAGGAGAAGATCCGCTTCCACCACAAGGTGCTCGGCGCAAGGTGGTCCAGCACCGAAGCACGCTGGACGGTAGACGTGGAGAACGTCCAGGCCGGGCAGTTGGTGCAATTCAGCGCCAACTGGATCTTTATGGCAGGCGGGTACTACCGCTACGACCGGGGCTTCACCCCCGAGTTCAAAGGCCGTCACCGATTCGAAGGCCAGATCGTGCACCCGCAGCACTGGCCCGAGGACCTCGACTACACGGGCAAGAAAATCGTCATCATCGGAAGCGGCGCGACCGCGGTAACCCTGGTGCCCGCAATGGCCGGCACGGCCGCGCACGTGACGATGCTGCAGCGCTCGCCGACGTACATCCTGACGGTGCCGTCGCAAGACGTCTTCGCCAACACCGCCAAGAAGATACTCGGTGATAAGCGCGGTTACGCCCTCTCACGGCGCAAGAACATCTTCAGGCAGCGCGTCGTATATCAGTTCTGCCAGACTTTCCCGGGCACGGCCAGGAAGGTGATCCGTCACCTCAACGCCAAGCAGTTACCCGCCGGCTTTCCCGTCGACGAACACTTCAACCCGACCTACAACCCGTGGGATCAACGGCTGTGCGCGGTGCCCGATGGCGACCTGTTCAAGGCCATCGCCGACGGCAGCGCCTCGGTGGTGACCGACCGCATCGCGACGTTCACCGAGACCGGGATCGAGCTGGAGTCGGGCAAGCACCTAGACGCCGACATCATCGTCACCGCAACGGGTTTGAACATCCAGATGTTCGGCGGGGTGTCGTTGAGCGTGGACGGCGACCCGGTCGACTTGGCAAAGACGTTCGCGTACAAGGGCATGATGCTTTCGGGTGTGCCGAACTTCGCGTTCGCGGTCGGCTACACGAACTCGTCGTGGACGCTCAAGGTTGGGCTGCTGTGTGAACACTTCTGCCGGCTGCTGAGCCATATGGACGCCAACGGTTACGACATTGCGCGGCCCGAGGTCGACGACCCGGAGATGGCGGCGACCCGGCCGCTGCTGGACCTCTCCGCCGGATACGTCCAGCGTGCGTTGCACCTGATGCCCAAGCAGGGCGACGTCGCACCGTGGATGATGTCATCGAGCTACTACAGCGATGTCAAGCTGCTGCGCGGCGACTCCGTGGCAGACCCCCACCTGCGGTTCGCTGCGTCCGCGCAGAACTACGCCGGCGTTTCCGCGGCCCTTTTCACGCGCCGCAGCGTCTCCTCGATGCCTCGGTTTACCTGGCGTCCGCGCGGGATAACCGCTTCGGCCAGTCTGTTGGGTATTGAGCACCACAGGAACTCGAAGGACTCGGTGAGCAATGTTCCCGTCGAGGACGGCTCCAACGTGTAGCGCCAACGTGTTTCTTGACGACCGGCCCCGTCGTTGACTGTGGTGAAGCCGAACTCGCGTCCCCGGTCGGCGGTATCGACCACCGCAGTTCTTTCCCAGCGGAGCCGGCCAAGCCGGTTGTACCCGCGAAACCGCGCGCCCGGGACCGCCGCGGTTGCGCCGTCCAGCCACTCGCATCGGTAACACTCCGGACTCCATTCGCCCATCCGGGTCACGTCGGCGATGAGGTCGTACACGAGTTCCGGGGGCGCAGCGATGTCGACACTGCTCTGGCCGCGCCGGGCTGTGGGCATGGCCCAAGTATTCCATTGGCACAATTCCTGGTTATGCCGGACAAGCGAGACGCGTGACCATGCGCGACCACATCGTCGTCAGCGGTGACGACGCGTTGGCGACAACGATCGTCGAGGAACTGAAGACCGCGGGCGCCAACATCGTCAAGCTCTCCGGCGACGACCTCGCCGACGTCGACCTCGGTCACGCGGTCGCCATCATCTGCGCCGGCGATGACGACGACCAAACCTCGAAATCGCGCTGCTGGCAAGGAAAGCCAACTCGGACGTCCGTGTGGTTGCCCGACTGGCCAACGATGTGTTGCGCGAAGCGATGGCCGCCGGCAACGGTCCCGGCGCAATCCTCGACATCGCCGACCTAGCGGCGCCCTCGGTCGTGGAAGCATGTCTGGCGCGCACCGCGCATCCCCTCGAGCTGGCCGGCATCAAGTTCGTGGTCGCCGGCACCGAGGCACCGCATGATGCGACCCTGCGCGAGCTCTACGGCGACCTGGCACCGGTTGCGGTGATCCACGGTAAGAACTCGTCCTCCCCCGGCGAGTTGGTGGCATGTCCCGGACGAGATCGGCGGGGGCGGCCGCGCCCGCGGGTGCCCCCGGCGCGCCGGCAGCCGGCCCCGCCGCCGCCACCCCGGCCGCCGGTCCGGCGGAGGAGGGGGGGGTCCCCTTCGATGTCGGCGCCGCCCCCGTGGCCGCCAGTACCACCGCGGCCGCCTTGGCCGCGGGTGCCGGCGGGGCCGGCACCAATGCCGGCGTTACCCCCCGTGCCGCCGGCACCGCCACCGCCACCGCCACCGCCGATCATTGTGGG
>NZ_OCVX01000003.1:2918468-2925890 GCF_900232995.1 Mycobacterium simulans | reverse complement strand
TGCAGCCAGGAATACATGCCGTGCGACCCGTCGGGCTTGAAGATCACCATGATCCAGGTCGAGAACCCGGCGACGGCCGCCATCGCGCGGCGTGACTGGGCCAGCGGGGCCAGCACGGCCAGCGGCCCGGGGTCGTCCCGCCGCCGGGGCGCCGGGCCCCCGGGGACCGGCCCCGCGGCGGGGTGGCGGGCCCGCGGCACCAAAGCCCCCGCCCCCGGGCGCAACGCGCTCCCGCCGGTCCCGGCTGCATCGGATCGCCGACGCGGTACGCACCCTGCGGGACGACGTCAACCCGATGTTTTATCGCGCGGTGGCGACTTCAGCTTTAGCCACCAGCCCACCTGGCTGCGGCTGTTCAGCATCATGTTGATGTTTGCCGGCGTGATTGCCACCGCCCTGCTTGTCGCCTTCGTTGCCGACCTGCTGCTATCCCGCCGCTTTGCGTATTCGGCCGGACGCCGGCGGGCGCGTCATCTGCGCAACCATGTCATCGTCGTCGGGCTGGGTTCGTTCGGCAGCCGCGTAGTCAGTGATCTGACCGCCGCCGGATACGACGTCGCAGTCATTGAGCGCGACGAGAACAACCGCTTCCTGTCGTCGGCGGCCGAGCTCGACGTGCCTGCGCGTATACGATCGCACGCTGGGAAGCGCTGTGGCGCAGCGTTTCGGGTTCGACAACGTTCGGTCCACGGTTGAGCTGGCGGCCCCGTGGTTCATCGGCGCTGCGATGGGGCTGCAAGTCCTGGGGACGTTCTCCGTCGGGCAAAGTTCCTTCATGGTCGGCGCGATGCATGTAGTGGCCGGCAGCGAACTCGATGGGCTGCCGATGCAGGAACTGTCCACCCAAACCCGCGTCATCGCGATCACTCGGCCGGACGCGCCCGTGCGGCTGCACCCTCGCCGCGACGCCCAGTTGCGCGCCGGTGACACGGCCTATCTCGTCGGTCCGTATCGCGAGCTGCTCGCGACGCTGCGCAAAGGACAGCTGTCCCAGATCCGCGGCGGCTTGTCCGAAGCGGCGACAGGTCAGAACTCGGCGGCCACTTCGGCGGCTCGCCGCAGTTGACTGATATCCGAACTGGTGGGGATGAGGTGGACTTCGTCGGCACCGATGTCGGCAAATCTTCGCAACACCGCCGCCAGTTCCTCTTCAGTGCCGGCCCAGCCGGTCATCGGCGCCATCGCATCGACGTACTCGGCGGGGATCCAGTTCATGTAGCGCCGCAGATGCGCACGCACCTGCTCGCGGGCCTGGTCCTGCGGCCCGAATGCGAACCAGAAGGAAGTCGCCAACAGGGGTTTGGGCTTGCCGGCCTCGGCCCACGCCGCCCGAGCCACCTCGAACAGCTCATTCTGCTTGGTGGCGTCGAGGTCGAGGGTGGTACCGGCCAGTCCGTCGGCCCAGGCCGCGGCGCTGCGAACGGTCTTCGGTCCGATAGTGCCGACGAGCAGCGGCGGACCGCCGGCCTGGATCGGCGACGGCCCGACCGGGCGCACCGAGTCGGTCGTCTTTTCGCCGGCCCACACCCGTTGCATCACCGCCGCGCGTTCGGCCATGCCCCGCATCGTCTGCGTCGTTGGGTCGGCGCCGGCGGCATGGTAGTCCTCGTGCCTGCCGCCGACACCGATTCCCACTGTTAAGCGGCCGCCGGAAAGCATGTCCCCCGTTGCCAGCCCCTTGGCCAGCATCACGGCATTGTGCAGCTGCGGCACGATCACCGTGGTAACCAGCCGGACTCGGTCGGTCCATGCGGCCAGTGCGCCGAGTAGGGTCAGGCTATCGGGATTATCGAACGCGATGCGCTCGCCCCAGCACAGTGACGAGAATGGACCTTCATCGATCGCACGTGCCCAGTTCTGCAGCACCGTCGCATCAAGGTCAGGTTCCATCACCGGCATTGTCATCCCGATCTCCACGGACCGATTCTGGCAGCATGGTATTGATGGCCCTAACCAGCTCGTCCATCGCGCACGTCCGGCTCACGGTGACCGACATTGAGCGATCCCGGCGGTTCTACGAGAGCGTCTTCGGTTGGCCCGTGCTCATTGAGGTTCCCGAGAATGCCGACGAGGCTACGCGGCACCGGTTGGGATTCCTGTTCGGCGGCGTCATCTACGACCTCGGCGGCGCGCTGCTGGGTCTGCGGCCGGTCGCCACGGACCGCTTCGACGAGAACCGCACCGGCCTGGACCACATCGCGTTCCGGGTAGGCAGCAAGACCGAATTAGATGCCGCAGCCGCACATCTCGACAATCTTGGCATCGACCATGAGCCGATCAAAGATATTGGGCCGTCATACATTTTGGAGTTTCGTGACCCCGACAACATTGCTCTGGAACTGACGGCCCCCAAGTAATCTCCGGGAGAGAAGAACAGAGGTAAGAAGATGCCTATTAGTTTCAACCACACAATTGTCGCGTCACGCGACAAACGCGAGTCGGCGGAGTTTCTCAGCGACCTGTTTGGCCTGCCGAGCCCGACGCCGTATGGCCCGTTTATGGTCGTCGGGCTAGAGCACGACGCGAGCCTCGATTACGCCGATATCCCAGAGGGGCAGGAGATCCGGCCGCAGCACTACGCGTTCCTCGTTTCCGAGGACGAGTTCGACGCGATCTACGGCAAAATCACATCGCGCGGCTTGCCGCACTGGGCGGACCCGGGCGCCGAGCGACCCGGCGAGATCAACCACAGAGACGGCGGCCGCGGAGTGTATTTCCAGGATCCGGCTGGGCATGCGATGGAGATCCTCACCCGGCCCTATGGGTCTGGCGGCTAACGGGCGGCGCCGTGGCGCTTGCTTTCCTGATCCCGATAGTCATCGGCGAGTCGCGCAACGTGTTCCGGCAGCAAGCCAGCGGCGACATCGGCCAAGGTTGTTTCCTCTAGCACCGACCGCATGCTGGCCCGCAGCGCCCGCCAAACGTCGGTGAGTGCCACGGTGGGTCCGGAGTACGGTAGGTCGCCGAGTCCCATATCGCGGACGCTGGCCAGTGGTCCGTCGATGCAGCGCAGCACGTCGGCGATGCTGATCTCGTTTCCCGGGCGCGCCAGTTCATAGCCACCCTCGCGACCGCGGTGGCTTCGCACCAGACGGTCGGTGCGCAAGTTGGTCAGGATGTCGACAAGAAATTGTGGCGGAATCCCTTGAGCCTGCGCCAAGTCGTCGGTCTTGACCAAGGTACCGCTGTCGGCCGTGGCTAGCTGGATCATCGCGCGCACTGCGTACTCCGCTTTGGCCGACATCCGCATGGTCATCGATTGTGCCACCGTTTCTCTGCGAAATTGCTGTGGCTTGCTGCTAGGCCCGCGGCCCGAGCAAGTCGATGATTGCCTGTGCCTGCTCGTCGAGGTTGCGCTGGGGGGTGAGTCGCAGATCGGGATTCTTCGGCCGCTGATACGGGCTATCTATGCCGGTGAAGTGTGTGATCTCACCCGCTCTCGCTTTGGCGTACAGCCCCTTGGGGTCACGCCGCTCGCACTCTTGCAGCGGCGTATCGCAGAACACCTCAAAAAACTCGAATCCGGCGTCGGCGTGAACTTTTCGAGCCAACTCGCGGTGCTCGGCCAGCGGGCTGATGGCCGGCACCAGCACGATTTGGCCAGAGTCGGCGAGCAGCGTCGCCACATGCGCAAGCCGGCGAAGGTTCTCCGCACGGTCGGCCATGCTGAAGCCGAGGTCGGCGTTTAGACCGTGCCGGAGGTTGTCACCGTCGAGAACGTAAGCAGGTGTCCCGCTTTCGAGAAGTTTCTTTTCGACCAGCATCGCCACCGACGACTTCCCAGCGCCGGAAAGGCCGGTCAACCACACGGTCTTGCCCCGACACCCGCGATCTTCAACGGCGACTAATGACTTGTGCCGCACGGTGTTCGGGCTTGCCTGGTGCACCGCGACCTCGCGCAACACCATGCCCGCCGCCACTGTGCCGTTGGTGTCGGGGTCGATGAGGATAAACGAGCCGGTGCTGGCATTGCGGGTGTACTCATCAAGCAACAGAGGTGCCTGCGTGCGCAGCGAAATGCGGCCAAGTTCGTTGAGCTTCAACGCTGTTACGCTCTTGTCGCGGTGCAGGGTGTTGACATCGAGCCGGTAGTCGAGCGCCGTCACTCTGGCGCGCGTGGTTCGGGTGGTGTGTTTGATGACGTAGTCGCGTCCGGGCTCCAGCGCTGCCGAATCCGCCATCCAGCACACAGTCGCGTCGAATTCCTGTGTGACCCTGGGCTGGTTGTGGCTGCGTGCGATCATGTCGCCGCGCGAAATGTCAATGTCGTCTGCCAGACGGACCGAGACGGCCATCGGTGGAAACGCTTCTGCCACCGGACCGTTCGTGCCTTCGATGGTGGTGATTTGGGTGGTCTTTCCGATCGGCAGTACGACAACCTCGTCACCGGGCCGCATTACCCCGCTAGCCACAGTTCCGGCGTAGCTGCGGTGGTCCTGGTGCTCGAGGGTGTGTGGCCGGATGACGTACTGAACGGGGAACCGTACGTCGACCAGGTTGCGGTCACCGGCGATGTAGACCTCTTCGAGATGAGATAGCAGCGCCGGTCCCTCATACCACGGCGTCTGGTCGGATTTGGCGACGACATTGTCGCCGTGCAACGCCGAAATCGGGATGGAGGTGACGTCCTGCACGTCGAGGCGGGCGGCGAAGGCATGAAATTCATCGCGAATCGACTCGAAAGTCGCTTCATCCCAATCGATCAGGTCCATCTTGTTGACCGCGAGTACCAGGTGGCGGATGCCCAGCAGCGACGCCAGAAAGGCGTGCCGGCGGGATTGCTCCAGCAATCCGTGCCGGGCATCGACAAGCACGATTACCAGCTGAGCCGTGGACGCACCGGTCACCATATTGCGGGTGTATTGAATGTGTCCCGGGGTGTCCGCAATGATGAATTTCCGCTTCGGAGTAGCGAAATAACGGTAGGCGACATCGATGGTGATGCCTTGTTCGCGTTCGGCTCGCAGACCGTCGGTGACCAGAGCCAGGTCGGTGTAGTCGTGGCCGCGGTCCCTGGACGTCTGCTCTACCGACGCCCATTGGTCTTCCATCACTGCTTTGGAGTCATAAAGCAGGCGCCCGATCAGTGTGGACTTGCCGTCGTCGACCGAGCCCGCCGTAGCAAGCCTTAGGAGCGTAGTGGGTGCGGCCATCAGAAGTAGCCCTGCCGCTTGCGGTCTTCCATTCCGGCCTCCGAGATCCGGTCATCAGCCCTGGTAGCGCCGCGTTCGGTCAGCCGCGACACCGCGGTCTCGGCGATGACCTCCGAGACGGTGGCGGCCGTCGACTCAACACATCCGGTGCAGGTGACGTCGCCGACGGTGCGGAACCGCACCATGGCGTCGAATACCTCCTCGTCGGCGCGCGGCTGCATATGCCGGTGCACCGCCAGAAGCATCCCGTCGCGTTGAAAAACCTTGCGCCGGTGCGCGAAATAGATCGACGGCAGCTTGACCTTCTCCGCACCGACATAGGACCAGATATCGAACTCGGTCCAGTTGGACAGCGGAAAGACTCGGATGTGCTCGCCCTTGTGATGGCGTCCGTTGTAGAGATTCCATACCTCGGGCCGCTGGGCTTTGGGGTCCCACTGGCCGAACTCGTCGCGGAAGCTGAACACCCTCTCCTTGGCCCGCGCCTTCTCCTCATCGCGCCGAGCTCCCCCGAATGCCGCGTCGAACTTGTTCTCCCGGATGGAGCGCAGCAGCGTAACGGTCTGTATCGGGTTTCGCGACGGGATGGTCTCGACGACCCGGCCGGCGTCGATGTCGTCCTGTACCGATGCCACCACTAGCCGGACGCCTGCGTCGGCCACCAGCTCGTCGCGGGTTGCGATGACCTCATCGAAATTGTGACCGGTGTCGACGTGCATCACCGGGAAGGGCAGTCGCCCCGGACGAAACGCCTTGAGCGCCAGGTGCAGCATGACGATCGAGTCCTTGCCACCGGAGAACAGCAGCACCGGTCGCTCGAATTCGGCAGCCACCTCCCGAATGATGTGGATCGCCTCGGCCTCCAGCAAGCGCAGGTGACTCAACTCGTACTGCCCGGGCGCGGGGCTGACCTTCAGGTCGCTGGCCATGATTCCCTAACTGGAATTCCCGATAAAGTTGGCAGAACTGATCATATTTATGATCATTACCAGTTATAGAACCAGCCGTCGTCGCCGCTGTCAATGAAGGTTCTTCGCCGCACTTGCGCGGCTGCCGGCTGACCGAGCTACAGCGTGACCTCGTCGAGTTTGCCGGTGGCGACGTCGAAGACGAACCCGCGCAGTGACACGTGCTTGGTCACGAACGGACTGTTCTCGATGCGGCGCAGCGACTGCCGGACGTCCTCGGCGGGGTCCGGGAAGGCTTCGGCCGACCACGGCGGCTTGACCCCGATCTCGTTCTGGATGTCGCGCTTGAAGTCGTCGTCGGTGAAGGTCAGCATCCCGCAGTCGGTGTGATGAATCAGGATGATCTCCCGAGTCCCCAGCAGTCGCTGGCTGATGGCCAGCGAGCGAATGGCGTCATCAGTGACGACTCCGCCGGCGTTGCGGATGACGTGCGACTCGCCCTCGTTGATTCCGAGCACCCGGTAGACATCGATGCGGGCGTCCATGCAAGCCAAGACGGCGATGTGTTTGCTTGGCGGCAGAGGCAACGGTCCTTTGAAGGTGCTCGCGTAGTTGGCGTTGTTGGCCAGGTAGTCGTCAGTAACCGTCACGCAAGTCTCCTCGGTTTCGCGGTATGGAATTTGCTAGGCAGATCAAATGCCAGATAGAAGCCGCCGTGGATCGTAGCAACCGGCTAGCAGGATTTCACTGGTGCGGATCAGCCAGATCGGAATGCTTCCTAGCCGGGCGCGCCGGGCGAACCGTTCTGGCCATATAGTGACCCGCCGACACCGCCGATGCCCCCGACGCCGCCGACGCCGGGTTTCGCGGCGCTGAAAATGCTGGAGCCGGCGTCACCACCATCGCCGCCGTCGCCGCCGTTCCCGCCACTGTGCTGCAGGAAGTTGCTGATTCCGCCATAACCGTAGGAAATCCCGCCGGAACCGCCTGCGCCGCCAGTCCCGCCGACGCCACCGTTGCCGTTGGTGCCAACCTCGCCGGTTTTAGAGTTGAAACTGGCAGTCCCGCCCATGCCGCCATTACCGCCCGAGCCTCCAGCGCCGCCGGAACGGATAAGCCGGGTGTCGCCGCCGATCCCACCCTCACCGCCATGACCGCCCGTGCCGGCAACACCCGCGGGGTGGCCGCGGGTGTTGCCGGCACGGGCGGTCATGGCGGCGGGGGGGGGGGCGGGGGCGGCGCCCCGCGTCGGCGGTCCGGCGGCGGTGGGGGGGGCGGGGGTGATGGGGGGGTGGGCGGGGGTGGGCGGGGCGCCGGCTGCGACAGCGGGGGGGGGGCCGCAGGCGGCCGCGACGGCGGGG
>NZ_OCVX01000003.1:2884920-2918368 GCF_900232995.1 Mycobacterium simulans | reverse complement strand
GCCTTGTCCCGAGCTAAACGTCGAACCGACGCCGCCGGCCCCACCCGTTCCGCCATCACCGATCAACCCAGCGTTGCCGCCACGACCGCCTGCTCCGGCAATGCCATGGGTACCAGTAGCGGAGGGCGAGCCAGCATCCCCGCCAGTCCCACCGGCTCCACCGTGGCCCAAGAGCCAGGCGTTGCCGCCGGCCCCGCCGACCCCCCCGGCGCCGGGGCCGACGGGCTGGCCAGGCCCGCGCCTCCCGCTCCACCGCGTCCGCCGTTGCCGATCAACCCGGCATTCCCGCCGCGACCGCCCGCCTGGCCGGCCGCGCCCGCCGCGCCGTCACCGCCGTTACCCCAGAGCGAACCGCCATCGCCGCCGGCCTGGCCGGGCGCCGTCCCGTTGGCGCCGTCGCCGATCAGCGGGCGCCCCGGTCAGCAGTTGCGATGGCGCGTTGACCGCATTGAGCAGCTGCTGCTCGACGTTGACCGCCTCGGCGCCCGCATACGAGCTAACACCGGCCTGCAGGTTGCGCACGAATTGGTCGTGAAACGCCGCCACTTGCGCGCTGATCGCCTGATACTCCTGAGCATGCGACCCCGAACAACGCGGCGATCGCGACCGACACTTCATCGCCGCCCGCGGCCACGACCGACGTCGTCGGCAACGCGGCCGCCGCGTTGGCCTGGCTGATCGCCGCGCCAATCGTGGATAACTCTGCTGCCGCCGCGTCCATAAACTCCGGTACCGCGAATACAAACGACATCTGCGTCCTCCATTGCTCACCGAACCTGCGCAAAGTGTCCCGACCGGGTCTTCGATGAACTTTCGGAAGTCGTGAAATGCGCAGGTCGCAGCGGATCGGTGGCGCGCTGATCGCCAACAAACTGTCGTTGGGGCCAAGCCAGCCCTCCGCTCGATACCCTGTCCCAATGCGGCACGGTGGTCGGGCATGACACGCTTTCTCGCGCGCCGGTTGCTCAATTACCTCATCCTGTTGGCGCTCGCTTCGTTCCTGACCTACTGCCTGACCTCGATTGCCTTTTCGCCGCTGGAAAGCCTGATGCAGCGGAGCCCACGTCCACCGCAAGCCGTAATCGACGCCAAAGCTCACGATCTCGGCCTGGACAAGCCCATTCCGATTCGCTATGCCAACTGGGTTTCGCACGCGGCCCGCGGCGATTTCGGAACCACCATCACCGGCCAACCCGTCTCCGCCGAACTTGGACGTCGCATCGGAGTCAGCCTGCGACTACTCGTCGTTGGATCGGTGGTCGGCACCGTGTTGGGCGTCGTGATCGGGGCGTGGGGCGCCATCCGCCAATACCGGCTCAGCGACCGCGTCGTCACCATGCTGGCGTTGCTGGTGTTGAGCACGCCGACGTTCGTGGTGGCCAACCTATTGATTTTGAGCGCGCTGCGGGTCAACTGGGCGGTAGGCCTTCAGCTGTTTGACTACACCGGGGAAACCTCACCGGGCGTGACCGGCGGGATGTGGCGGGTCTGGGGCGACCGTTTGCAGCATTTGGTGCTGCCGTCGCTCACGCTGGCGCTCGGCGCTGCCGCCGGCTTCAGCCGCTATCAGCGCAACGCGATGCTCGACGTGCTCGGCCAGGATTTCATTCGCACCGCCCGCGCCAAGGGCCTGACCCGGCGGCGCGCGCTGCTCAAGCACGGACTGCGCACGGCGCTGATACCCATGGCGACGCTATTCGCCTACGGGGTAGCCGGACTAGTCACCGGAGCGGTTTTCGTCGAGAGGATTTTCGGCTGGCACGGCATGGGTGAGTGGATGATCCGGGGCGTTTCGACTCAAGACACCAACATCGTCGCGGCGATCACGGTGTTTTCCGGCGCGGTCGTCTTGCTGGCCGGCTTGTTGTCCGACGTCATCTACGCCGCACTTGACCCGAGAGTGCGGGTGTCATGACGGTGGCCGATCAAGCGGTGACCGACCTAACGGAGGCAACGGAATTCGCCTCGCGCCGCACCCTGGTGCTGCGCCGGTTCCTGCGCAATCGCTCGGCCGTCGTATCCCTGACCCTGCTGGTCCTGCTGTTCATCGGCTGCTATGCGCTACCCCCGCTGCTGCCCTACTCGTACCAGGATCTGGACTTCGACGCGTTGCTGCAGCCGCCGAACACCCATCATTGGCTGGGTACCAATGCACTGGGCCAAGACCTGCTGGCGCAGATCTTGCGGGGCATGCAGAAGTCGATGCTGATTGGGGTCTGCGTGGCGGTGATCTCGACCGGAATCGCAGCGAGCGTCGGGGCGATCGCGGGTTATTTCGGTGGCTGGCGAGACAGGGCGCTGATGTGGGTGGTCGATCTGCTGCTGGTGGTGCCCAGCTTCATCTTGATCGCCATCGTCACGCCGCGCACCAAGAACTCGGCCAACATCATGTTCCTGGTGTTGCTGCTGGCCGGCTTCGGCTGGATGATCAGCTCCCGCATGGTACGCGGCATGACCATGAGCCTGCGCGAACGCGAATTCATCCGGGCTGCAAGGTATATGGGCGTCTCCAGCCGCCAAATCATCGTCGGCCACGTGGTACCGAATGTTGCGTCCATCCTGATCATCGACGCCGCCCTGAACGTCGCTTCCGCAATCCTCGCCGAAACCGGTTTGAGCTTCCTCGGTTTCGGCATTCAGCTTCCGGATGTGTCGCTGGGCACGTTAATCGCCGACGGCACCCAGTCTGCGACCACGTTCCCGTGGGTGTTTCTGTTCCCGGCCGGTGTCTTGGTGCTGATTCTGGTGTGCGCTAACCGGACCGGCGACGGTCTGCGCGACGCCCTGGACCCGGGCAGCCGGACACTGCGGAAGACTGCCCGATGAGTCCGCTGCTGCAGGTCTCCGACCTGGCCGTCACTTTCCCGACCGACCGTGATCCGGTGACCGCGGTACGCGGCATCAGCTACCGCGTCGAGCCCGGCGAAGTCGTGGCGATGGTCGGCGAATCGGGATCGGGCAAGTCCGCGGCAGCGATGGCGGTGGTCGGCCTGCTACCGGAGTACGCCCGGGTCGCCGGCTCGGTCCGGTTGCAGGGCACCGAACTGCTGGGGCTTGGCGACGACGCAATGTCGCGGTTCCGCGGCAAGGCGATCGGCACGGTGTTCCAGGATCCGATGTCTGCGCTGACCCCCGTCTACACCGTCGGTGACCAGATCGCCGAGGCGATCGAGGTGCATCAGCCTCGTGTCGGCAAGACCACGGCTCGCCAGCGCGCGGTGGAATTGCTTGAGCTTGTTGGTATCTCGCAGCCAGCGCAGCGTGCCGGCGCGTTTCCGCATGAGCTGTCCGGGGGCGAACGGCAACGCGTGGTGATCGCCATCGCGATCGCTAACGATCCCGACTTGCTGATCTGCGACGAACCCACTACCGCGCTGGACGTCACGGTGCAGGCCCAGATCCTCGAGGTGCTCAAGAAGGCGCGCGACGTCACCGGCGCGGGCGTCCTGATCATTACCCACGACCTGGGAGTGGTCGCCGAGTTCGCCGACCGGGCGCTGGTGATGTACGCCGGCCGGGTCATCGAGTCAGCCAATGTGGGTGACCTTTACCGTGATCGCAAGATGCCCTACACCGTAGGGCTGTTGGGTTCGGTCCCCCGCCTGGACGCCGCACAGGGCACCCGGCTGGTTCCCATCCCTGGGGCGCCACCGTCATTGGCCGGCCTCGATCCCGGGTGCCCGTTCGCGCCGCGCTGCCCCCTGGTCATCGACGAATGCCTCACGGCCGAGCCACCTTTGATCGAGGTTGGGGACGAACAC
Organism: Mycobacterium simulans; assembly: GCF_900232995.1. Classification (GTDB taxonomy): domain Bacteria; phylum Actinomycetota; class Actinomycetes; order Mycobacteriales; family Mycobacteriaceae; genus Mycobacterium; species Mycobacterium simulans. Next base: position 2,914,607 of record NZ_OCVX01000003.1, on the reverse strand, counting down.
TGGGCTGCATGCATCCGCACCGACCATGTGGCCGGGCGCAGCGCCGCGGACATTTACGGGATCAACACCAAAACAGGCGCGCCTGAACCAGGGGACTCCCCGGTCGTCGTGCGGGTGCGTGATCTGGTCAAGACCTACCCGCTGACCAAGGGCGTGGTGCTGCGCCGAGTCATCGGCGAGGTCCGCGCGGTCGACGGCGTCAATTTCGAGCTGCAGCAAGGCCGCACGTTGGGCATCGTCGGCGAATCCGGCTCCGGCAAGTCGACCACCTTGCATCAGATCCTCGAACTCGCTGCGCCACAATCGGGATCGATTGAGGTGCTCGGCACCGATGTCGCCATGTTGAGTGCCGCGAGCCGGCGATCGCTGCGACGCGACATTCAGGTTGTTTTCCAGGACCCGGTAGCTTCTTTGGACCCGCGACTGCCCGTCTTCGACCTGGTGGCTGAACCATTACAAGCCAATGGGTTCGGCAAGAGCGACATTCACGGTCGCGTCGCCGAGCTACTCGACATCGTGGGACTGCGCCGCGCCGATGCCAGTCGCTATCCCGCCGAGTTCTCCGGCGGGCAGAAGCAGCGCATCGGCATCGCACGAGCGTTGGCGCTGCAGCCCAAAATCCTTGCACTCGACGAACCGGTGTCCGCGCTCGATGTCTCTATCCAGGCCGGCATCATCAACCTGTTGCTCGATTTGCAAGAGCGGTTTGGCCTGTCGTATCTGTTTGTCTCCCACGACCTTTCGGTTGTTAAGCACCTCGCCCACCAGGTTGTGGTGATGTTCAAAGGTGCCATTGTCGAGCAGGGCAACAGCCAGGAGATCTTCAGCCATCCGAAGCACGAATACACCCAGCGCCTGTTGAGCGCGGTGCCGCAACCGGATCCGGGGCGTCGTGGCTAGCGGCTTTTATGGCGTCGAGCCTGCGCACAGCGCGTCCTTGCGCACGAAATCTCCGCGCTGGACGCAGACTCGATCGCGGCGGACCATCGCGATTACCCTGCTCGTCGCCGCCATCGCGCTTTCCGGATGCTCCGCTGGCCCCCAGCTTGCTCCGCCGGCCGCCGGAAACACGGTGTTCGGCACCACCAGCGACATCAACCCACAAGATCCCGCAACCCTGCAAGACGGCGGTAATCTGCGCCTGTCGCTCAGTGACTTCCCCGCCAACTTCAACGTCTTGAACATCGATGGGAACGCGGCAGAAGTCGCGGCGATGATGAAGGCCACCATGCCTCGGGCGTTCATCATCGGTCCGGACGGCTCGACGACGGTCGATACCGACTACTTCACCAGCGTCGAACTGACCGGCACCGAACCGCAAGTGATCACCTACACGATCAATCCCAAGTCGTTCTGGTCGGACGGTACGCCGATCACATGGCGCGACATCGCCAGCCAAATTCATGCCACCAGCGGCGTCGACAAGAACTTCGAGATCGCCTCCCCCAACGGCGCCGATCGTGTCGCCTCGGTGACCCGGGGTACCGACGACCGGCAAGCCATCGTGACGTTTGCCAAGCCCTACGCCGAGTGGCGCGGCATGTTCGCCGGCAACGGGATGCTGCTGCCCGCCAGCATGACCGCCACCCCTGAGGTATTCAACAAAGGCCAACTCGAAGGGCCGGGTCCGTCCGCCGGTCCGTTCATCGTGTCCACCCTGGACCGGGCCACCCAGCGAATCACATTGATCCGCAACCCGAAATGGTGGGGCAACCGCCCGCGCCTGGACAGCATCACCTATCTGGTACTCGACGACGCCGCGCGGTTGCCGGCGCTCCAGAACAAAACGATCGACGCCACCGGCATCGGCTCGCTTGACCAGCTCACCATCGCCGAGCGCACCAGGGGCATCGCCATCCGACGAGCACCCGCCCCCAGCTGGAGCCATTTCACCTTCAACGGCGCAGCGGGGTCGATCCTCGCCGACACCTCGCTACGGCTGGCCATTTGCCGGGGAATCGACCGCAGGACCATCGCCAAGGTTGCCCTCTACGGCCTTGCCAGCAATCCGACGCCGTTGGACAACCACATTTTCGTCGCCGGGCAGGAGGGTTATCAGGACAACGGCGGCGTTCTCGCCTACGACCCGGAGCGGGCCAAACGGGAACTCGACGCCCTGGGCTGGAAGCTCAGTGCAGGTTCTGGGGGCAAATTCCGGGAAAAGGACGGCCACCCGCTCGTCGTCCGGATGTTGTTCTATGACGCGCAGGGCAGTAGGCAGTTCGCGCAGATCGCTCAGCACAGCCTGGCGCAGATTGGCGTCAAGCTTGAACTTCAATCCAGATCCGGCAGTGGCTTTTTCAGCAACTACATCAACGTCGGGGCTTTCGATATAGCGCTATTCAGCTGGGTCGGTGACGCGTTCCCACTGTCATCGCTCACCCAGATCTACACGTCCGACGGGGAGAGCAACTTCGGCAAGATCGGTACCGAGGAAATCGACACCGCCATCGGGCAAACGCTCGAAGAACTTGACCCCGGTAAGGCCCGCGCGTTGGCCAATGAAGTCGACAAGCTCATCTGGGCCGAAGGATTCAGCCTGCCGCTGACCCAATCCCCAGGTACCGTCGCGGTCCGTAGCACGCTGGCCAATTTCGGCGCGAGGGGGTTGGCCGATTTGGACTACACCGCTATCGGGTTCATGCGTAGCTGAGCGAGCGTCGCACTGACGGTACCTTCGGGAAGGCATGCTCTACAGCGGCGACCACTTGGATCGCCTTCCACAACAGCCGCAGCGCCAGCCGCGGCGGCAGCGCGTCCAGCGTCGACGCCTGATCGGCAAGCCCGTCAATGTCGCCGCGACACACCGAACGAGCGATGGCCAAGGCGGCCGGCTCACGAAAGTCCACCGCGCTGTGCCCCATGGTAGGCATTGACAGTAGTACAGCATTCGGCACCAGCGACGCTATCCGCTCGGCTACCGCTGGCGGCGTGATGAGATCGCGGCCACCGGAAACCAACACGGTGGGCCACTGAAATTTCGGCATTTCGGCTACCAAATCATAGGGTTCAGCAACGAAATCATCTGTCACAGTTAATGTTTCACGTATAGCGACTGCGGGGTCGAGCGGTAGTCCGTCGGGCTCGGCGGCATAGTCGAGTTCGCGGAAAGCGATGCGACCCACCAGATCGACTTCATACCGGTACGGCACCTTGCGGGTGACTATCTTGCTGAACCGGAACAGCGCCCGCCACAGCATCGTTCGGCCCGCAAGCAGCAGATCGAGTTGGCGATCAAGGAGTTTGGCACCGCCGTAGCCATATACAGTGGCCGCGACCTGTCCCGCCGACGCTGTCATCATCCCGGCATCGACAAGCCGGCGCATCTTGGGCGCCAAGTCAGCGGTTTCGGGACTGTCACCCTTCAATAACACGCCGCGAATGGCATCGCGCACCATCGCAATGTCATGCCGGGACAGCACCGGCGAATCGAGGATCATCGACCCCACCAGATCGGGATACCGGACGCCGACTCCCGCCGCGAGGTAGGTGCCGTATGACGTTCCGTAGATGACGGCCGAGTCGACGTGAGCGTCGTCGAGCACCGCAGCGACGTCATCGACCACCTGATCGATGGTGATCGCTTGCGGCGGGAGGTCTGCGCCTGAGTCATCGTGGCGCGACATCCCGACCCCCCGATGCTCGATCATGATGACGTCAAGACCGGCCGCGGCGGTGCGTCGCCGCAACCCCTGATACGAGAGCACCGACGCCATTCCCGGCCCTCCCGGGATGATCACGAGCGGCTGCGTGGACTTGCGGCCGGAGCGCACGTAGTACAGATCGAACTCTTCGTCGCTGCCCGGTGACACCGGCCGGCGCCCCGGCCGCACACCGGGCAGCCGTGCCAGCTTGTCGTGCGCCTGGCGCCGCTTCGCATTCATCGTCATGAGTGTCGGACCGCCATGAGACCCATTCTGCCGAGATCGCCAGTCGTCAGCAGCTCCGCGGCCAGCACTCAGCCCCGGATCAGGTCAGCGGCTTTTTCCCCAATGAGCACCGACGGCGCATGGGTGTGCCCACGAATCGTGCTCGGCATCACCGATGCGTCGGCTACCCTCAGTTGCTCGATCCCCCGTACCCGCAGCTGCGGATCCACCACACTCGCCTGATCATTGCCCATCCGGCAGGTGCCCAGCGGGTGATAGAGGGTGTGCGCACAGGTGGTCAGCGCCTGCTCGAGGGTTGCTTCGTTCAGCTCGGCGCTGTTGCGCGGTCGTGCTATGGGTCCCAGGAGCGGCTTTAATGCGGAGGCCTCGGCGATCTGGGCGCATATCCGCAGGCCTGCCATCATTGCCGAGCGATCCACGCCCCCGGGGTCGGACAGGTAACGAGGTTCGATGACCGGCTTGGCAAACGGGTTGGCGGACCGGAGCGTGACCTGGCCGCGGCTTTGCGGTGCCACCAGGATCGGCCCGAACACCACCCCGTGTCCCGGCGGCTTTACCAGCAGGCCCTCGTCGTAAAACGGCGCCGGCGCGAAGATCAGCTCGAGGTCGGGCAGCTCTAGCTCGGGCCGGCTGCGGACAAATCCATATGCCTCGCCGACGTTGGAGGTAAGCATGCCGCGGCGCCGCAGCACGTAGTTAATCAACTGCGTCGGCTTTTCGGCCGCCGCCAGGCTGCCGTCTTCGACATCGAAGCCCAGCACCGCGACGAGGTGGTCGAGCAGGTTTTGCCCTACCTCGGGTGCGTGGTAGACGGTTTCGATGCCGTGCTCGGCCAGCTGGTCGCGGTCACCGATACCGGAAAGCATCAGCAGTTGCGGGCTATTGACGGCACCGCCGCAGAGGATCACTTCGCGGCGGGCGTAGGCGACACATGCTTCACCTTGTGGGTGGGAAGGGCGCTGGTATTCCACGCCGACCGCTCGGGTTCCGTCGAAGACGACCCGGGTGGCGGTCGCTTCGGTGAGCACCGTGAGGTTCTTGCGGCGCATTGCCGGCTTGAGATAGGCGTCGGCGGTACTGCACCGAGCTCCCCGACGCTGGGTGACAACGGTTTCGCAAAATCCTTCCGGTGCAGCGGAATTCGGTTGGGCAGCGAGAAATCCGCATTCACGCGTCGCAGCCAGCCAGGCCGCGGTCAGGCCGCGGGGGCTGCGCTGACGGGATATGTGCATCGGGCCGCTCACGCCACTGTCGTCGCCGCTGACGAAGTGCCAGGCGTCCGTGACGTTCTCGATGCGACGGAAATACCCGAGCGCCTCGGCGTAGGACCATTCCGGGCCCGCCCGTGAGGCCCATTCATCGTAGTCGGCGCCGAATCCGCGCACCCACATCATCGCGTTCATCGATGATGAGCCGCCGAGCACTTTGCCTCGGGGCCAATAGATCTCACGTCCACCGAGCGTTGGCTGCGGTTCGGTAAGGTAATCCCAGTCGATCTCACTGCGGAACAGTTTGGAGAAGGCCACTGGGATCGGGATAAATCTGTTCTTGTTGCGGGGCCCCGCTTCCAGCGCCAACACGGAGGTAGCCGGATCGGCGCTAAGCCGATTCGCCACCACCGCCCCGGCCGAGCCGGTACCGACCACCACGTAGTCGCACTGAGTATCCATGTCTCGGGGTGAGTCTATGACGCATGGTTGCTAAACGGCGAGATCGATGCGGTGCGCTCCCTTGACACCTTCGTAGCGGTCGGGACTACACGTCAGCACGATCACTTGCCCATGGGCGCCCACGGCGTCGAATACGTCCCCCATCTTGACCAACCGGTCCGGGTCGGTGAAGCCCAGCGCGTCGTCAACCACCACCGGGACGGTGTCCTCCTTGGCGACCAAAGCCGCCCCGGCTAATCGCGCCAGGATGCCGAGCTGCTCCTTGGCGCCGCCCGACAACGACTCGTAAGGCACCGTGATGCCGTCCAGCGTTCGGCTGCGGATCCGCAGGTCGCTGTCGACGTCGACCTCGAATGTGGGCCCGAACACTGGGCGACCGAGCCGCTGCAGTTCCGCACGGAACGGCTCGACATAGCGCAAGCGAGTCGCATCCCGGTGCCGGGCCATCACCGACCGCAGCAGCTGCGCGGCGCGGGCCCTGCGGCCCACCCGGGCGTGCTGGCTGGTCGCGTGCTCGCGCTCGGTCTCGGCGGCATCGAGCTTGCCCTTGCGGCCCTGGGTGCCGAACACCGAAAGTTCGATGCTGACCTCGTGCAACGCGCGGACGCCATCGTCGTGGCGGTCGCGCAGTGACTCAGTTACTTCGGTCGCCTCGGCTAGTTCCGCGGCTATCTTGTCGGGCTCTGCGGCGCTCAGCGCTTCGGCCAATTCGGCTACTCGCCGCTCGGCGGCCAACAGCACTGTCCGGTCGGCTTCCGCCTTGGCGGCGAGGTCTTCGTCGGTGACCGACGCCCGCTCCCCGGCCAACCGGGTGGTGACCGCATCGAGCTCTGCTCGTTGAGTCGCCAGCTTGTCCTGCAAGACCGTTGCCCGCGTGGATGCCTCAGCGAGCCGACGGCCGGCATCGGCCGCGGCACCTCGCAGGGTCTGGTGCTCGGCCTGCGCGGCCGTGCGCGCCGCTTCGGCCGCGTCAAGTTCGGCCCGAGCGGTGGCGGTGTCGGTCGCGAATAGATCAGGTTCTGCCGGTTGATCAGCGCGCAACTGTGCCAGCCTGGCGCGAAGTTGGTCCGCCCGTTCGTCTCCGCACAGGCCGGCGAGGGTGGCGGTCAGCTGGTCTCGGCTGCTCTGTAGTTCCCGACACCGCTGGTCGGCGGATCGGGCTTCCGTGAGGTCGGCGACGTTAGCGGCCGCCAGCGCTTCGGCGAGTTGTTGTTGTGCGGCAACATATTTGGCCTGGATATCCAAGGCGGTCACGCCTGGGTTGAGCCGCGCTGTCAGGACACCGGGCACTTCGACCTCGGTGGGGCCGGTGGCGGTGACCGACCATCCTTGACCTGCCGCCAGTCGCACCCGTTCGCCGCCGACAACAAGCTCGATGTCAACGGCGGCGGTAAATTCCACGGCCGCGGAGTTCAACGCCAGCTGCCCACCGGCGCGATCGACAGCGGCCGCGGCGTCTTCGATGCGACGCAGCAGGTCCTCGGTCATCGTGAGCGCGGACAGCTCCGTGCATACCCGGTCCCGCTCACCCTGGATGGCGTCGATCTTGGCCAGCCGAGCGCTCAGCCGGTCGGCCTCCTCGCGGTCGGCAATCCGGTCGAGAGCGCGTCGGGCGGATTCGGCACGGCATTGGACGGCTGGCAGGGACTGGTCGGCCTTCTCGACCGCAGCATCGCAGGCATCGGCATCGGCTTTCGCAATCGCCTGCTGACCGGAAGCTTCATCCGCTTCGACCGCCACAGCGGCGACAGTTGCTGTGCGAGTGCCGATTTCGGCGATCAGCCCCAGTCTCGCAGCGTGCGCGGCAGCAGACGCGGCGCTGGTTGCGGCCGCGGCCGTGGCGATCAATTGAGCTTCCCGAGCTTCGTCGGCGAGCTCGGCCGTCTTGGCGGCTGCGGCCTTTGCGGCGGCGAGTCGGGGCCCGGCGGCGAGCTGTTGCTGCGCCAACTCGGCCACCTGCTCAGTGAGGTCAGCATGGCAACGCACCCGGTCATCGACTTCGGCCACCGCCTTGGCACACTCCGTCACCGCCGCCTCGGCGTCGGCAAGTCGGGAGATGGTGGCGGACCACTCACCGGTGGGGCGCCCGGTCGGGGTGAAGTAGCGGGCGTACTCGGCCTCGATCCGTTCGATGAGCAATGGCTCGGCCCCGGGAGGCGCCGCGCTCTCACCCGCGGCAACGTCGAGCGCGCGCGACAGCGCATCGCAGCCGGACAGATCCACCGCATCCGTCGACGCGGCCTGCAGTACCCGCTGAGCACGCCACAGCTCGGCGTCCACGGTCTCGGCCAGCATCGCCCGGACCCGATCGTGCGCCTCGTCGCCGGTCAGTTGTTCGCGACGCGGCGCCAGCACCGTCAACTCCGTCTCACACTTCTTGTGAAATCGCTTGCGATAGACGAAACGGTAAGGGCCGCTGGTTATCTCGGCGGTGACCTCGGAGCCGACGTCGGCGTTGGTGGGCTTGACTTGTTTGACTTCCTTTTTTGCCGAGCGGTCTTTGAACTCCATCAGCAGATCTAGCGCCTCGATCATCGACGTCTTGCCGATCTCGTTGGCGCCGCACACCAGCACCACCCCGTGGTCGGGGAACTCGATCTCCCGATGGGCGATGCCTCGGTAATTCGTCAGGATCAGCCTGTGCAGCTTCACGCCGCACCCCGATCGGCGAGCCGCAGCAAGAGTGCCAGCGCCGCTTGAGCATCGACGGCGGACTCGTCGTCGCCAGCGCGTGCCGTTGCGACCAACTCGTCGACGGCCGCCGCGGCGAACCCGCCGATGCCAAGGTCGGTGAACTCGCCGTCGGCGGGTATCACCGCCAGTTCGGTGTGACGCTCCCACAGGCCCAGCCAGGCGAACAAGCGCGTGTACTTATCCAGACAGGCATCGAGCGCCGCACGGTCGGTGACCGTCAACGAACCGGTCAGCGCGAGCCGCACCACGGTGCGGTCTTTGTCGGGCAGTTGGTCCAGATTGACGTCCAGGTCGGCGATTTCGCGGTTGTTGTCCACTTCGCGGCGCAGTGTGACAAACCGCCAGCGACCAATGTGCCTGGGTTCCACGGTGACCGGGCGTTGCGGGTCGCTTTCGTCGATGTCGACGACTAGGACATGACCCGGGTCGGCTTCCACATCGTCGAAGTTGGTGACCTCGGGCGAGCCGGAGTACCACACCCGGCCGCTGCTGCCGACCTGGGTGAGCGAATGCTTATCACCCAGGGCCACATAGTGAATCGCGCCGTTGAACAAAGCCTCCTCGACGTTGGCTAGCCGGATCAGCGAGGGTTTGTCGCGGTCGGGGTCCAATACGTCGACCCCGCCGTGGGCGACCAGCACTCGGGTGTTTTCGCTTGCGGGCAGGCCGGTTAGCGCCTCGGCGACCAGGTCTTTGGTGGGCGCCTTGGATCGCCAGGGTGCGGCGATGAGCTCCAATCCCGGCCGAACTTCATGGACGCCAGCCCGGTCGAGCACTACGACGTTGTCCGGGCATTCGGCGGTGAATAGCGCACTGGTGAAGACCGACGATGCATCCAGCGGGTCGTGATTGCCCGGCAGCAGGTAGACCGGAATACCGATGGCGCGCATGGCCTCTAGGGACTGACCGATCACCTGGGGAGCGAGTTGGTTGTGTTCGAAGACATCCCCGGCGACGACGACGAATTCGGCGCCCACCTCGGTGGCCAGCGCGCCCAGGCCGGCCACCGCATCGCGGCGGGCCGCCGAATAACGTGGCTGGGCATCGCCGGCGAGGAAGTGCCGGGTCATGCCCAACTGCCAGTCGGCGGTATGCACGAATCGCATCCTGGCGACCTCCTCCTCGGCGAAACGGTGCGTCTTTCAAACGGCACCGCGAGTGTAGGACTGGGCGCCGACAAGACGCTGGAGGTCGATCGGCAGGTGGTTGGCGTGTTGCGACACAGTCGGACCTTGAGGCCTACTCGCGCGAGTCGATGAGGCGACCTGACAATTGCAAACTGTTTCGAACTGGTTCTCGGCGCAGTAACACCGCTGCAGCTGGAGGCGGACCCCGACGCCGCAGAGCAACGTCGAGACGTTCGTAGTGCACTATTCGGCGTTTCCGTGCGCCAGCTGCAGCGCTGGCTTGCTACCACCGGGTCAGAGCCCACCGGAGACGACGCCGCCCGTATTCGCGCCGTGGCGCGTGTGGTCAATCAGCTGCGCCACACATTCACCGGTCCGGGAGTCGGGCATGGTTCAGGCGCGAGCACCCCGTGCTTAAGCGCCGTCCCATTGAGATGCTCGATGACCCGCTTGGATACCCACAAGTGCTCTCAGCCGCCCTGCCGGCACACACAGAACCTGATCGCGTTCGGCGTCCGGGTGCTCCAGCCATTGCTGTGGAAACCGCTCGCGCCCGAAGAAGTACCTACCGGGCATGTCAGCGACGCTGCCCGTCCCGCCGCAGAGATCGCCGGTCATGTTCGCTGGTTCGGCACTGTGCACCCCGCGCTCGAGCGATGGAAAGCATCCGGCACATACGATCCATTCGACGATCCGCCCGCGATTCGCTGGTGACCGAAAGGCTTCGGCGATTCGTCAAGCGGTGGGGTGCTGAGCCCAAGCGTCCGGCTGGGACCCGTCGATGTCAGTGAATCCGTACTCACGGGCGAGCTCTGCCGAGGTCACCGACCGCTGGTTCCATCTCCCACGATGCGGATCGGCGGCCACCGCCGCAACCGCGCGACCGACGTATCGGGGCGATTCGGAGGAAGCGAACCCTTCAGCGGCGGTCGGATACCCATCGGATCTGTTGGGCCGCAGGGCATCACGCCAATTGTCTTCGGTCACGCCGAAGTTGTCCAACATCATCTCCGAGCGCAGCCAACCCGGCGTGACAGCCACCGCCGCAGCGCCATACGGAACCAGTTCGTGGCCCTGGGAGAACGCCAGCCGGTTCACCGCGACTTTCGCCAGATCGTAGAACACCGAGATCCGATACCGCTCAGCGTTATATGCCGTGGTGCCGTCGGTGACCTCCACCAGGAGACCGCCCGGCCTCCTGATCAGCAGCGGCAACAGGTAATGCGAGGTGATCAGATGCGTCTCGACCCCAAGGCGCAGAATGCGGAGCCCAGCGCTCAGATCGTGGCGCCAGATCGGGGTATTCCATTCTGCGGGTCCACCTTTGAGCCGCTCGGCACCCCAGATGTCATTGACCAACAAGTCGATGCGACCGTACTCGTTGCCAACACGTTCGGCCAGCTTCCGCACCTGCTCAGGGTCAAGGTGATCCGTCGGAACAGCAAGCCCAATGCCGCCCAGCCGTGTCACGAGCTCGGCGGTTTCCTCTACCGTTTCGGGACGCTCGTAATCTGACCGCCCGCGGCCGGTTACGCTGCTGCGCCCCGTACAGACGACGGTCGCACCGGCTTCACCCAACGCACCGGCAATTCCCCGTCCCGCACCCCGCGTGGCCCCCGCAACAACCGCAACAGACCCACGCAACGCATCGCGAGCCGGCGACCAACGCACGAAGCGAGTGTGCCACGGCGACGCACAGCGCCGGCGCTGATCGGAATTACGGGTGTGAGGCAGCGTGACGCAGCAGCCTGATCGCCAAGGCGATCTCGGATGCCCCGACAGTGACGGTCAGCGCCGCAGCAGCGGTCGGCAGGTCATTCTTGTCGGAGGTCCGAGGTAGCGTTTCGACATGAGTTCGGGCACGCGTGAGGAGATCGTCGAGGTCTTCGACGCGCTCGATGCCGATCTGGACCGGCTGTGCGAGTTGACGTTCGACGCGTTGACGACTCCGGAGCGGTTGCGGGCGTTGGATCGCCTAGAACGAGCGGCTCGGCGGCTGCGAGTACCCGGGCACGCACTAATCAATCAGCTCGCCGAGCAGGCCAGCGAAACCGAGCTGGGTGGCAAGCTGGGGTCGGCGCTGGCCAATCGGCTGCGGATCACCAAGAAGGACGCTCACCGGCGCATCGCCGAAGCCGAGGACTTGGGGCCGCGTCGAGCGTTGACCGGCGAGCCGCTGCCGGCCCAGCTTGCCACCACCGCCGCAGCCCAACGCGACGGCCTGGTCGGCGACGGGCATGTCAAAGAGATCCGCCGGTTCTTCAAACAGCTGCCCGACGCGGTGGACCTATTCACCCGGGAGGCGGCCGAAGCGACCTGGCCGGCAAGGCGGCCGGGTATCGGCCCGACGAGTTGGCCAAGTACGCCAAGGTGTTGATGGACTGTCTCAACCCCGACGGCAATTACTCCGACGAGGACCGGGCTCGGCGGCGTGGGATCGTCCTGGGCAACCAGGAGTTCGACGGCATGTCGCGAATCAGCGGCTTGATCACTCCGGAGCTGCGGGCCACCCTGGAAGCCGCACTGGCCAAGCTGGCCGCGCCGGGCATGTGCAACCCAGATGATGAGGCGCCGGTGATCGACGGGCAGCCGCCCCAGGAGGCGGTGCGCCGTGACACACGGTCAGAAGCCCAACGGAACCATGACGGCCTGCTCGCCGGACTGCGGAGCCTGCTCGCCTCGGGAAACCTGGGTCAGCACAACGGGTTACCGACGACGATCATCGTGACCACCACACTCAAGGAGCTGGAAGCCGGCGCCGGGCGCGGGCTGACCGCCGGGGGCACCTTGTTGCCCATGTCCGATGTAATCCGGCTGGCCAGCCCCGCCAGCCACTATCTGGCGATTTTCCACAAGGGCAAGGCCCTGGGGTTGTATCACGCCAAACGGCTGGCTTCACCCGCTCAGCGAATTGTGTTGTTGGCCAAGGATCGTGGCTGCACCAAGCCGGGGTGCGACGTGCCCGGCTACTGGACCCAGGTCCACCACGTCAGCGGCTGGGCAACCACGCATCGCACCGACATCGACGACCTAACCCTGGCGTGCGGACCCGACAACCGACTCGTCGAGGAAGGCGGCTTCATCACCCGCAAGAATGCCAAGGGCGACACCGAGTGGATTCCCCCGCCGCATCTCGATTACGGGCAACCCCGCGTGAACACGTTTCATCACCCAGAAAAACTGCTGTGCGACGGAGATGACGATGATGACGCCGCGTAGCGCTCCACTAACGTGAGTGCGATGAATGAGCAGCACCGAAACCTAGTGCTGATGCGGCACGGGAAGTCGGCCTACCCGGACGGGGTTGCCGATCACGACCGGCCGTTAGCGCCACGAGGTATTCGCGAAGCAGGGCTGGCCGGGGAATGGTTGCGCGCCAACCTGCCGACTATCGACGGAGTGCTGTGTTCGACAGCGACCCGCGCACGGGAGACCCTGGCGCGCACCGGCATCGATGCCCCGGTGCACTACGCCGAGCGGCTCTACGACGCAGCCCCAGGCACGGTGATCGAGGAGATCAACCGGGCAGGCGATGACGTCACCACACTGCTCGTGGTCGGACACGAGCCGACAACGTCGTCCGTCGCGATCATCCTGGCCGGCGCCCGCGGCACCGATGCCGATGCCGTCGACCGCGTTGCGGACAAGTTCCCGACGTCGGCGATCGCCGTGTTACACGTCCCCGGTCGCTGGAGAGATCTCGAACCGGGCGGCGCGGCGCTCGTCGGATTCCACGTCCCGCGGGATTAGGCGTTGGTGGCCAGCGTCAGCTCCATCAGTTTGATCGCCTGCCCACAGGCATCGATACCGGGCGCCTGCGGGTTGACCCACCAGCCGACCACGCCCGCCGCGTCGCTGGCGACGCCGCACGAGCCGTTGGGATCGCCCGTGCGCATCACAATCGAGTCAATGCCCTGAATCGAGCGGTTCTCAATCTGGTACTTCAGGCCCTCAGCGACTTTGCGTTCGTTGCTCAGGCTGCCTTGCTCGAACCAGAATCGAGTGATGTCGATCAGGCCGGCCGGGTTGGCCGCCTGCCACCGGCAGATCGCGCCGACGAACGTGCTCTGGATGTCGAGCGGATCGGCACCCACGGTCTTGGCAAGGATGTCGGTGGTCAGGACCTCGCATTCCTTGAGCAGGTTCGGATACTGCCTTTCGGAATTGTCGTTGCGCGGAACGCCGCCCCCACCCGCCTTAATGGCGGTTCCGCCAACCGATCGCGTACAACCGGTGAGCACGACCAGCACGGCGAGGACCGCCGCGACACCACGCATCCACCCGCTCATTTCGAATTCGCAATCGACTGACGGGTCAGTTCTTTGGCGATGTCGCAAGGCGGCGGAAATGGCTTCTGACTAAAGCTCACCGACCATTCAATGAAGTCATCCTGGAATTGAATTCCAACCTCACAAAGCGAGTCTCCCAGGCTGGGCTCGTTACCGATGGCGATGAAACCGCTGTGGCCGCTGATATTTATGTCCTCGACGCTAGCTCGCGACAGCTCCTCGGTCTTGCGTTCCCGCCCGATCGGGCTGCCGCGGTACCAGGAGAAGGAGAAGTGCGGGCCCGAGATACCGCCGCCCGCGAGCCATTGGCAGCCCACCGAATTCTTGGCGGTGTTGATCAGCCCGCCAATCCTGGTCTGCTCCGCGACCGTTTGATCGCTGACTCCCCCGCATTGCGGGAAGAAGGGACCGTGTTTGCCCTCTGAACCCCCCGGCGTCGACGGTACCGTCGCGCCCGGTTTGCTATCGCCCGAATTCGAGCACCCGGCAAGCGTCGGGCTCAAAGCCATCAAGGCCGACACTGCCAATGCCAGCGCTGTCAAATTACGCCGCACCGCACACCCGGATTCTGAGGCTGCTGCTGTTCCACACGATGCAGTGTAGGGGCAGCCCTGCGGGTCAACCACCGACACGCCACCTGATCAGGCATTTCGGGGTTACCGGTGGACGCGGCACGGATGCCCAACCACTGTGCGACAGTTACCCAATGCTCCTGGCACTGCTGCGCCAGTACATCCGGCCGTACCGCCGGCTGGTCGCGGTGCTGATGGTCCTGCAGCTGATCAGCACCCTGGCTTCGCTGTACCTGCCCACGGTCAACGCCGCGATCATCGACGACGGCATTTCCAAGGGTGACACCGCCACGATTGTTCGGCTGGGCATGGTGATGCTGGTGGTCACCGGCTTGCAGGTGCTGTGCGCCCTGGGCGCCATCTTCTTCGGCTCACGAACGGGGACGGGTTTCGGCCGGGACCTGCGCGCGGCAATGTTCGAACACATCATCACCTTCTCGGAATCCGAAACAGCCCGATTCGGCGCGCCGACGTTGTTGACCCGCAGCACCAACGACGTCCGCCAAATCGTGTTCCTGGTTCAAGTGACGGCCAACGTGCTGGTCACCGCACCGATCATGTGCGTTGGCGGCATCATCATGGCAATCCATCAAGAAGCCGCGCTGACGTGGCTGCTGCTGGTCAGCGTGCCCATCTTGGCGGTAGCCAACTATCTGATCATGACGCGCATGCTGCCGCTGTTTCGCCGCATGCAAGCCCTGATCGACGGCATCAACCGGGTGATGCGCGACCAGTTGTCCGGTGTGCGAGTGGTCCGCGCGTTCACCCGCGAAAGTTTCGAGCGTGACAGGTTCGCTCGAGCCAATGCCGCGTTGTCGAACACGGCACTGGGCGCGGGCAATTACCAAGCGCTGATGCTGCCGGTGACCACCCTGACCATCAACATGTCCAGCGTCGCGGTGATCTGGTTCGGCGGCCTGCGCATCGACAATGGCCAAATGCAGGTCGGCTCGTTGAGCGCCTTCCTGTCGTATTTCGCCCAGATCCTCATGGCGGTTTTGATGGCAACGATGACGCTGGTCGTGCTGCCGCGAGCGTCCGTGTGCGCCGAACGCATCACCGAAGTGCTCGCCACCCGCACCGCTGTCGCCAATCCGGTGAACCCGAAGTTCCCGCCAAACGGAATCACGGGCGTAGTGCGCTTGCACCGTGTGACATTCACCTATCCCGGCGCCGACTGCCCAGTGCTACAAGACATCTCGCTGACCGCGTTGCCCGGCACCACCACCGCGATCGTGGGCAGCACCGGTTCCGGTAAGTCGACTCTGGTGTCGCTGATCTGCCGGCTCTACGACGTCACCGACGGCGCCGTTCTAGTCGACGGTGTTGACGTGCGCGACTACCACACCGAGCGACTGTGGTCGGCGATCGGGCTGGTGCCCCAACGCGGTCACCTCTTCTCCGGCACGGTCGCGGACAACCTGCGCTACGGCGCTGCCCCAGAGCAGGCGGTTACGGACGAACAGATGTGGGCAGCGCTGCGGGTCGCCGCCGCAGAAGAATTCGTACGTCCGCACGGGCTGGCGATGCCTGTCGCGCAGGGTGGCGTCAACTTCTCCGGCGGCCAGCGCCAGCGGCTGGCGATCGCCCGGGCAGTCATCCGCCGACCAGCCATCTATCTGTTCGACGACGCGTTCTCCGCCCTGGACGTGCACACCGACTCCCGGGTGCGCGCATCGCTGCGCGACACCGCAAGGGAAGCCACCATCATCGTTGTCACACAACGAATTTCGACTGCAGCGCAGGCCGACCAGATTATCGTCGTCGACAACGGAAAGCTCGTCGGTGCCGGCACCCACGAAGCTCTGCTGGCCGACTGCGCGACCTATGCGGAATTCGCCGCCTCGCAGTCCGTGAGCGCCGAAGTCGAGGGCGCGCGGTGACCGCGCCGGCGGGAGTTCGGCCCCGCGGCGCGGCCCCGGACCCAACCGTGCGGTCACGGGACTTCTGGGGATCGGCGACCCGCCTGGTCAAACGGCTGGCGCCGCAACGCCGGCTGAGCCTCGCGGTGATCACACTGGGCATCACCGGGACCGCGATCGGGGTCATCGTTCCGCGGATCCTCGGCCACGCCACCGATCTGTTGTTCAACGGCGTGATCGGCCGACAGCTACCGCGCGGAATCAACAAGGCACAGGCGGTCGCCGCGGCCCGGGCCCGTGGTGACAACGCCTTCGCCGACCTGTTGTCCGGGATGAACGTGGTGCCGGGCCAAGGCGTCGACTTCGACGCGGTGGCACGCACACTGGGTCTGGCGCTGACGCTGTATCTGGTTGCGGCGCTGTTGATTTGGGGACAGGCCCGACTGCTCAACCTCGCAGTGCAGCGGACCATAACCGCGCTGCGCTCCGACGTCGAGGAGAAAGTGCACCGGCTGCCACTGTCCTTCTTCGACACCCGACAGCGTGGTGAGCTGTTGAGCCGGGTCACCAACGACATCGACAACGTGCAGTCGTCACTGTCGATGACGATCAGCCAGCTAGTGACGGCCATCCTGACCGTGATGGCCGTGTTGGCGATGATGCTGTCGATCTCACCACTGCTGGCTTTCATCACGGTGCTGACGGTGCCGGTGTCTCTGCTGACTACACGCGCCATCACGAAACGCTCGCGGCGGCTGTTCGTGGCCCACTGGACCAGCACCGGTCGCCTCAACGCGCACATCGAGGAGACCTACAGCGGGTTCACGGTGGTCAAGACCTTCGGCCACCAGGCCGCCGCGCGAGAGCAGTTTCACAGGCTCAACGACGACGTCTACCAGGCCAGCTTCGGCGCTCAGCTCTTCTCCGGTCTGGTGGGACCGGCTACCACGTTCATCGGCAACCTCGGCTACGTCGCGGTCGCGGTGGTCGGCGGCCTACAGGTGGCCACCGGCCAAATCACGCTCGGCAGCATCCAGGCATTTATCCAGTACGTCCGCCAGTTCAACCAGCCAATCGGCCAAGTGGCCGGCATGTACAACAGCCTGCAGTCCGGTGTCGCCAGCGCTGAGCGGGTATTCGACCTGCTCGACGAGCCGGAGGAATCCCCGGACCAGCACCTGCATCCCATCGGCCAGGGCCCGCGCCTCACCGGACGCGTTGAGTTTGCGCACGTGAACTTTGCCTACCGCCCGGGTATCCCGGTGATCCGCGACCTATCCCTGGTGGCCGAGCCCGGCAGCACGGTGGCGATCGTCGGACCGACTGGAGCGGGCAAGACCACGATGGTGAACCTGCTGATGCGGTTCTACGAGGTCGATTCCGGCCAAATCCTGATCGACGGGATCGATATCGCCTCGATGAGCCGGCATTCGCTGCGATCACGAATCGGCATGGTCCTGCAAGACACCTGGCTGTTCGACGGGACCATCGCGGAGAACATCGCCTACGGACGCCCCGACGCCAGTGCGGACGAGATAGCAGAAGCCGCCAAGGCAGCCTACGTCGACCGGTTTGTCCATACGCTGCCCGCCGGCTACCAAACACGGATCAGCGGCGACGGCGGCAACGTCAGCGCCGGCGAGAAGCAACTCATCACGATCGCCCGCGCTTTTCTTGCGCGTCCGCAGCTGTTGGTGCTGGACGAGGCCACCAGCTCGGTCGATACCCGCACCGAGTTGCTCATTCAGCGAGCAATGTGCGAACTTCGCCGGGACCGGACGAGTTTCGTTATCGCCCACCGCCTTTCGACGATTCGCGACGCCGACCGGATCCTGGTGGTAGTGGATGGTCAGATCATCGAGCAGGGTAGCCACGCCGAGTTGGTTGCCCGCCGCGGTGCGTACTACGCGATGACCCAGGCCTAGCACTCGTACGGCAGCGTTATCAAGAAGTTATAAAGAATCCGCCAAGCGGCCGCCCCGATGCTGAGCTCGCCCAGCCAGGAATACCACCTCAGCAAAGGACCTCAGCAATGTTCTCACCGCGCATCACCGCAGCTCTGACCACCGCCATCGGCGCTGCCGCCGTCGGGCTTGCCGTCGCAACCGCCGGTGCCGCGTCGGCTAGCACCGCCGACGAGGCTTTCATCTCCCAGATGGAGTCGGTGGGCGTCACCTTCTCCTCACCCCAGGCGGCCGTTCAGGAAGGCCACCAGGTCTGCAAGGAGCTGGCCGCCGGCAACACCGGAAGCCAGATCGCCAGCGAAATCGTCAGCCAGACCAACCTGACCTCCAAGCAAGCCGCGTACTTCGTCGTCTACGCAACCAAGGACTACTGCCCCCAGTACGCAAGCCAGCTCGCCTAGCCAACACTGGACACGCGGGGATCCCGGCCGCCGGGATCCCCGCGCTCCAAGAAGTTGTTGAGAATCCGCCAAGGGGCAGATCTGACGATCACCACATGTTCTCATCTCGGATCACCGCAGCACTCACCACGACCGTCGGCGCCGCAGCCGTCGGGCTTGCCGTCGCGACCGCCGGAACTGCCTCGGCAAGTACCACCGACGACGCCTTTATCGCCCAGATGAAGGCCGTTGGCATCACGTTCTCTTCACCTCAAGCGGCTGTTGCGCAAGGCCACCAGGTCTGCCGAGAGTTGGCCACCGGCAAGACCGGAGGCCAAATCGCCCAGGAGGTCCTCAGCCAGACCAACCTGACCACGAAGCAGGCCGCCGCCTTCGTCGTTGACGCGACCAAGGCCTACTGCCCGCAATACGCCAGCCAACTCACCTAGTCGCAGCACCAGCAGGCGGGGATTCCGTTTACCGGGGTCCCCGTTTGCTGCTGGGGCCTCATTAAGCTCGGTGTCCGGGGTAGACAGCTGTCGGCCAACATAAGGAGATGTCGATGAAGCCTCGTACCGTTGTTGCCGCCGCGGCTACTGCGCTCGCCGTCGTACTCGCGATCGGCGGCTGCGCAGGCAATGGGGGCCCGGGCGCCAAATCGTCGAGCACCACGGCCACCGGAACCAGCGGCGAGGCGGCAACGCTGCTCAAGCAGGCCACCGATGTCATGCGCAAAGTCACCGGCATGCATCTGACCCTTGCGGTGCAAGGCGATGTGCCCAACCTGCGGGTGACCAAACTTGAGGGCGATATCTCGAACACACCACAGACCGTCGCCACCGGAATCGCGACCGTGCTCGTCGGCAATACCCCGCAGGAAGCAAAGTTCGTCTTTGTCGACGGACATCTCTACTCCGACCTAGGACAACCCGGCACGTACACCGACTTCGGCAACGGCGCCTCGATCTACAGAGTGTCGGTGCTCCTCGACCCCAACAAGGGCTTGGCCAACCTGTTGGCGAACCTCAAGAACGCGTCGGTGGTCGGCAGCCAGCAAGTAAACGGGGTTGCTACCACCAAGATCACCGGGGACACGTCTGCCGACGACGTCGCGACGCTGTCCGGGTCACGCCTCACCGACGAAAGTATTTCGACCGTGCCGACCACGATCTGGACGGCTTCGGATGGGTCCTCCCACCTCGTCCAGCTCCAGATCGCCCCGACCCCAAACACTTCGGTGACGCTGACAATGTCCGACTGGGGCAAACAGGTCACCGCAACCAAACCCGTCTAGCGATTGGCGTTGCGTCACAGCATGGGAAAGGACTTACCAATGACGACGAGGATGGGCCGTCGGCGGCGGCTAACGGCGACTGTCGGCCAGTTGGCTGCCGTCACCGCGATGACCGTCGCGCTCGCTCCCACGGCACATGCCGCCGAGTCCTATGGCGCAATTGCCTATTCCGCCAATGGCTCGTGGGGCCGATCGTATGCCTACCCCACCCGGGCGGCCGCCGAGGCGACGGCGGTCAAACATTGCGGCTACTCCGACTGCAAGGTGCTCACCAGCTTCACCGCGTGTGGCGCCGTGGCGGCGAAAGATCATGACTACAAGGGCGGGGTTGGCGCCGACCTGAGCTCTGCGATGAAGGACGCGTTGTCCAAACTCGACGGCGGCTACATCGACACCTGGGCCTGCAACTAGTCGAGATGGTGGCGACCCGCCGCGCCCGGCTCCGCCGCGCTTGCGATCGCCACGAGTCCACGGGCCTTGAATCCCAAGGTAATTCGCGCGCCTTGGACTCGGCAGATCACTTCAAGAATTCGTAGAGATAACGAAAAGGCCAACGGGCGAACCTTTTCTCAACACCCCTCTGGAATGAGAAAAAGGACAGCCCGTGACGATCAACATTGCCACCGCAATCAAGACCGCCATCTTCGCCACTGCCGCCGGCGCCCTCGCGCTCGGACTGGCCAGCCCCGCCGAAGCTTCGGCGGGCACCATGTACGGCGACCCGACGGCAGCCGCGAAGTACTGGCGGCACCAGAAGTACGACGACTGCGCGATCATGTCGAGCGCCGACGTGGTTGGTGAGCTGACCGGCAAGCTGCCCTCCGAGCGGTCCATCATCAAGGTGGCCCAGTCGACTCCCAGCGTCAGCCACCCGGGGTCGATTTATGTCAAACCGACTGATAAGAACGACCCGAACTCGGGAATGGGCACCGACCCGGGCGACCTTCCGACGTTGCTGGCGCACTACGGAATCCACGCCGTGAACACCGACGCCGACAGCGCCGAACAGACCGGCGTAGCCACCGGCATGGAGGCACTCGAGCAGTACCTAGGCAGCGGCCACAAGGTGATCGTCGGGCTCAACGCCGAAATGATCTGGAACCAGCCGGTCGAGAACACGGGCAGCGACGGCCAGCCGCGCGCTGACCACGCAGTGGTCGTGACCGGTGTCGACACCGTCAACGGCATCGTGCACCTCAACGACAGCGGCAACAGCGACGGGCGTGACGAGCAGATCCCGATGGCGGTCTTCGTCAAAGCCTGGGCCGCCAGCCACGACTTCATGACCGTCACCGAGGAAACCAGCAAGTGAACACACGGCCATGCCATGAGCGCCAAGACAATTCGGCGACGGCATTGATGGCTGCGTGTGCCTGTTACCGGATCGCTGAACTTCGTACCACAATGACAGGGAATGACAGGGAAGAAACCTTGCCGGAAACACGGAATGGCTGGTAGCGCGATGATGGACAGACGTCTCGAATTCGGTCTGCTCGGACCGTTGGAGATGAGCATTGACGGCGCCCTAGTGCCATTGGGCACCCCTAAACAACGGGCGGTGCTGGCCATGCTGGTAATCAACCGCAACCGACCAGTCGGGGTCGACGCGCTCATCACCGCGCTTTGGGATGACTGGCCGCCGTCGGGGGCCAGGGCAAGTATTCACTCGTATGTGTCCAATCTGCGCAAGCTCCTCGGCGGTGCCGGCATCGACCCTCGAGTGGTATTGGCCGCGGCGCCGCCCGGTTACCGGCTCAGCATCCCCGACAACACTTGCGATCTCGGGCGATTCATCGCCGAAAAGACCGCCGGTGTCCACGCCGCCGCTGCCGGGCGTTTCGAGGAGGCCAGCCGACATCTTTCGGCGGCACTGAAGGAATGGCGTGGACCGGTGCTCGATGACCTGCGCGACTTTCAGTTCGTCGATTCCTTTGCCACGGCGCTCGTCGAGGACAAGATTCTGGCTCATACGGCGAAGGCGGAAGCCGAAATCGCTTGCGGACGCGCCTCCGCCGTGATCGCCGAACTCGAGGCGCTTACCGTGGAACACCCCTACCGCGAGCCGCTGTGGGCACAGCTGATCACCGCCTATTACCTGACCGACCGTCAATCCGACGCCTTGGGTGCCTATCGGCGGGTGAAGACCACGCTCGCCGACGACCTCGGCATCGACCCGGGCCCGACCTTGCGCGCCCTCAATGAGCGGATCCTGCGCCAGGAACCGCTGGACGCCAAGAAATCCGCCAAGACAACCGCCGCCGGCACCGTCACGGTGCTCGACCAGCGCACCATGGTCTCCGGCCAGCGGGCCGTCGCCTTTCTGCACGACGTCGCCACCGGACGCAGCTACCCGCTGCAATCCGCGGCGACCCGGATCGGGCGTCTCAGCGACAACGACATAGTCCTCGACAGCGCCAATGTCAGCCGGCACCACGCGGTCATCGTCGATACCGGCACGAACTACATCATCAACGACCTCCGGTCGTCGAACGGCGTGCACGTGCAGCATCAGCGAATCCGCGCAGCCGCCACACTCAATGATGGCGACCACATCCGCATCTGCGACCACGAATTCACGTTCCAGATCTCCGCCAACACGCCGGCCTGAGTCCGATATGACAGCGGCGCAATACTTTTCGCCGCACGCCGCCGGTGAGAAGACCTCGGTACCACGCGTACCCGATGGGATACGGCGGGTTCGAGCGGTGGTGTTGCCGCGATCTTAAGGTCATGATTACGTCATGGTTGCTGGGGCCCTGTGGTCGAACCCGGTGCGATACCCGGAGGCGGTTGATAGTGTCGGCGGGATTCGGGTTGCTTGAGGAGGATTGGTGATGGGCGAGGGGCCAGACTCGCGGGTGGGGTCAATGTTCGGCCCTTACCACCTCAAACGGCTGCTGGGCCGCGGCGGCATGGGCGAGGTGTACGAGGCCGACCACACCGTCAAGGAGTGGACGGTCGCGGTCAAGGTGATGACCGCGGAGTTCAGCAAGGACCCGGTGTTTCGCGAGCGGATGAAGCGCGAAGCCCGCATCGCCGGGCGTTTGCAGGAACCCCACGTGGTGCCCATCCACGACTACGGCGAGATCGACGGCCAGATGTACCTGGAGATGCGCCTCGTCGAAGGCACCGACCTGGACAGCGTGCTCAAGCGCTACGGTCCGCTGACCCCGCCGCGCGCGGTGGCCATCACCACCCAGATCGCCTCGGCCCTGGACGCCGCCCACGCCGCCGGGGTAATGCACCGCGACGTCAAACCACCCAACATCCTCGTCACCCGCGACGACTTCGCCTACCTAGTCGACTTCGGCATCGCCAGCGCCACCACCGACGAAAAGCTCACCCAGTTGGGCACCGCGGTAGGCACCTGGAAATACATGGCCCCCGAACGGTTTTCCAACGACGAGGTCACCTACCGCGCCGACATCTACGCACTGGCGTGCGTGCTGTACGAATGCCTGACCGGGAGCCCGCCCTACCGCGCCGACAGCGCGACCACCCTGGTCACCGCCCATCTGATGGACCCCGTTCCGCAGGTCAGCGCCGCGCGCTCGGGGATCCCCAAGGCCTTCGACGCGGTGATCGCCCGAGGCATGGCTAAAAGGCCCGAGGAGCGCTACGCCAGCGCGGGCGACCTGGCGCGAGCCGCCAAAGAAGCGCTCAGCGACCCCGACCAAGACCACGCCGAGGACATCCTGCGCCGCAG
Organism: Mycobacterium simulans; assembly: GCF_900232995.1. Classification (GTDB taxonomy): domain Bacteria; phylum Actinomycetota; class Actinomycetes; order Mycobacteriales; family Mycobacteriaceae; genus Mycobacterium; species Mycobacterium simulans. The sequence goes on along the minus strand of NZ_OCVX01000003.1, from coordinate 2,891,159 downwards.
CCGGGAATCCACGCTGCCCGGCACGGCGCTGACTCCACAGCCGCCAACGATCGCTGCTGGCACCCCACCACCCGTTGCGCCGCCGCCCCCGACACCTTCGTACGCCGACCAGCTCAGTTCGGGGCCGCTGCCGCGCTCCAACCAGCCCCAGTGGTCGAGCGGCCCCATCCCGTCCACCAGCCAGCCCGCCCAGCCGCAGTACTTTCAGGGCGGCGGCTGGGGCACCACACCCCCACCCCAGCAGCCGGGCGGCCCACCGCCCTGGAATCAGCCCCCGCCAAAGAGCAGCCGCAGCCCCTGGCCGATCGTGGCCGGCGCAGCAGCCGTTGTGGTCGTCGTTGTCCTGGCGGCCATCGGCATCTGGATAGCTACCCGGCCGGACGGCACCCAGCCGATCGCCGACAACCCGTCGTCGTCGGTGACAACCCCCAGCTCGAGTCTGCCGCCCACAACGAGCCCCCCAACGACAACCACGCCAGCCGACCCGCAAAGCAGGTTGCTCAGTATGCTGCCGTCCGGCTACGCCAGCGGAAAGTGCACGCCAACCACTCCAAAGCCGAACAGCGTTTGGACTGGCGCGATAGCGATGCTCGACTGCGGGCAAAACGGCAACGACGGCGGCCCAAGTCGCGCGGTGTACGGGCTGTTCCCCACGCTCGACGCGCTCAAACAGGCCTTCAACGACGACATCGGCGCGGTCGAGCTGGCCAACTGTCCCGGACAAGGACCGTCGCCGGACACCTGGCACTACGCCAAGACGCCCGACGTGGTCGCCGGCATGATCGCTTGTGGCACGTACAAGAACCACCCCAACGTGATCTGGAGCAACGAGGCCAAACTGATGCTCAGTGACGTCTTTGGGGACCCGCCCACACTCGACGATCTGCACAACTGGTGGGCGAAGTACGGCTGACAGCTGTTGGCTGACTTCGGATCTGCCGCCGCACGAGATTGGAGCTTGCGTAACGCGAGCGAATAGTCAAGCGGCCCAACAGTTTTGGATGACGGCCGATTTGCGGGAGGGTCAGCGATGGGCGAGGCGCCAGGCTCGCGGGTGGGATCAATGTTTGGGCCCTACCAACTCAAACGACCGCTGGGCCGCGGCGGAATGGGCGAGGTCTACGAGGCCGAGCACACCGTCAAAGGGTGGACGGTCGCGCTCAAGCTGATGTCGGAAGCCGTCAGCAATGACCCGGTATTTCGCGAGCGGATGAAGCGCGAAGCCCGCATTACCGGCCGTTTGCAGGATCCCCACGTGGTGCCCATCCACGACTATGGCGAAGTCGACGGGCAAATGTTCTTGGAGATGCGCCTCATCGAGGGCACCGACCTGGACACAATGCTCAAACGCTTCGGCCCGCTCAGCCCGTCACGCGCGGTGGCCATCATCAGCCAGATCGCGTCGGCCCTGGACTCCGCGCACGCCGCCGGGGTCATGCACCGCGACGTCAAACCACCCAACATCCTGGTCACCCGCAACGATTTCGCCTACCTAGTCGATTTCGGGATCGCCAGCGCCACCACCGATGAAAAACTCACCCAGTTGGGCGCCGCGGTCGGCACCTGGAAATACATGGCCCCCGAACGGTTTACGAACGACGAGGTGACCTTTCGCGCCGACATCTATTCGCTGGCCTGCGTGCTCTATGAGTGCCTGACCGGGGCCGCGCCGTACTCGCCCGAAGGCGCGGGCATGCTCGTCAGTGCCCACATGATGGATCCCATCCCCCGACCCAGCGCCGCGAACGCGGGTATCCCCCGCGCGTTTGATGACGTGATCGCCCGCGGCATGGCCAAAACCGCCCAGGAACGCTACGCGAGCGCCGGTGATCTGGCGCAGGCCGCGCACGAGGCGCTCAGTACCCCCGATCAAGACCGGGCCGCCACCATCCTGCGCCGTAGCCAGGAATCGACACTGCCTACCGAGGTATCCGAGCCGCGAACCGTCCAGCACCCACGTCCGGTTGGTCCGCCCCGTTACCCGCCTTGGGGTCCCGGCAACCGCCCGTCGCCGCCCCCGCCTGCCCCCGCCCCGCCTGCCCCCGCCCCACCGCAACGGTTCGCTGGCGCACCTCCTTGGCGCCACGGGCCACCGGCCGCGCCGCCACGCAGACGCAACCCCTGGGCGATCGTCACCGGTGTGGCCGTGCTATTCGTGGTCCTCATCCTTGGTGCCATCGGTATCTGGGCTGCCACCAAGAATGACACCAGGTTGGGCGCTCCAAAGACGACGACCTCGACGCCCCTGACGACCACATCCACCACACCAGCAACCACGACGAGCCCCCCGTCCACCTCGCCAACGTCCGCCGCCCAAGCCCGACTGATGAGCCTGCTGCCTTCGGGTTATCCCCCCGGCACCTGCACACCGGATAGCCAACCAATGCCGGATGCAGTGGTGTCGGTGAAATGCGGGCAGAACACCGATGCCAACGGGCCACGCATCGCGGCCTTCGGCCTGTACCCCGACCTAGCAGCGCTGAAAAAAGCCTTCACCGGATTCATCGGAACCGTCACGATCGTGAGCTGCCCCGGCGGTAAGGCATCACCGGGCACGTGGTGGCACACCCAAGACCCCAACACCATCCTTGGCCAGCTCGCGTGCGGCAACTACAAGGACAGCGAGCCACAGCTGATGTGGAGCAACGAGCAAACCTTGGTATTCGGGCTGGTCGCTGGGAAACCGCAGACTCTCGATCAGCTATACAAGTGGTGGGCTTCCCACTCGTGAGCACCGGAGGCTAGGCATGCAGGACAGGATCGCCACCACGAATCCAGCCCGGCTGGAGCTGCGGGCCGCCGGACGCACCTGGCATGCCACAGCCAACCGCGTGTGGACCATAGGCCGCGCCAGCGAAGCCGATATCCGTCTGGACAATCCACGGGTGTCGCGAAACCACGCCGTGCTGGAGCCGACTCCGGACGGATGGGTTCTGACCAACCGCAGCAGCAATGGGATGTTCGTAGCCGGTCAACGGGTGGAGCGCCTCACGATTCGTCAGCGCATCACGGTGCAGCTGGGTTCGGCGACTTCCGGGGAGGTAGTGGAACTACACCCAGCCCCACCACGAGAAGTCAACCCGGTCGAACGGCCGGTCGACACGACGGTAGCCCGGCCACCGACGGCAGTGCACGCCATCGACCAGTTGGTCGTCACGATCGGCAGGGGAACCGACAACAATGTCGTCCTCAACGACTTGCTGGTATCGCGCCGCCATGCCATGTTGCGGCGGTCCGGCAACCAGTGGGAGTTGGTCGATAACAACAGCGCCAACGGGACCTACGTCAACGGGCACCGGATCAACAGAGCACTCATCGGACCCAACGACATTGTCGGCATCGGTCATCAACTGCTGCACATGTCCGGTGACCGCCTCGTGGAATACGTTGACACAGGCGATATCTCCTACGAGGCGTCCAATCTGCGAGTGGTCACCAACAAGGGTCGCGTGTTGCTGGCCGATGTCAGCTTCACCCTGCCGCAACGCAGCCTGTTAGCGGTGGTGGGGCCAAGTGGCGCGGGGAAGTCAACGCTGCTGGGCGCGCTGACCGGATTCCGCCCGGCCGACAGCGGCACCGTGCGATACGACGAGCGCGACCTCTATGACAACTACGCGGAATTGCGGCACCGCATCGGATTCGTGCCCCAAGACGACATCCTGCACACCCCGCTGACGGTGCGGCGGGCGCTGAACTACGCGGCCCGGCTGAGGGTTCCGCAGGACGGCTCCACCAGCGAACGCCAGCAGCGCATCGAGGAGGTCCTGGCCGAACTCGGACTTTCCGCGCAAGCCGATCAGCGTATCGACAGCCTGTCGGGGGGTCAGCGCAAGCGCACCAGCGTCGCTCTGGAACTGTTGACCAAACCGTCGTTGCTGTTTCTCGACGAACCCACCTCGGGCCTCGACCCGGGCTACGAGAAATCGGTAATGCAGACCCTGCGGTCGCTGGCCGACGACGGCCGCTCGGTCGTGGTGGTCACTCACAACATTGCCCACCTGAATATGTGCGACCGCCTGCTCATCCTGGCCCCCGGAGGACGGCTGGCCTACTTCGGTCCACCCCAGCAGGCATTGAGCTACTTCAACTGCACCGACTTCGCTGACCTCTTCACTCTCCTCGAACATGACAAATCCACCGACTGGACCGCCCGGTTCAATGCCTCACCCCTGCGCGCGGCACTCGCTCCCCGTTCGGCGCTGCGGCCACCGCGATCCCCCGGACCCGCCGCCAAACCCGTCGCTCAGCAGAGCGCATTCGCCCAGTTCGCCATCCTGTGCCGGCGGTATCTGGCGGTCATCGCGGCCGACCGCCAGTACTCGGTGTTTTTGCTGTTACTGCCGCTGCTGCTAAGCCTGTTCGCGTACGCCGTCCCGGGCGAAGCCGGGTTGTCATTAGCCAAGGCCATCGAACAAAAATCGACCCAACCGTCACAGCTGCTGGTGTTGCTGATCATCGGCGGTGGGCTGATGGGCTGCGCCGCATCCATCCGGGAAATCGTGAAGGAGCAGGCAATCTACCGCCGAGAGCATGGCATCGGCTTGTCCGGCGGCGCCTATCTTGCCTCCAAGTTGTTGGTCCTAACAGTGCTGACGACCGTGCAGGGGCTGATTCTGGGATTCCTGGGTGCCGCGTTCCTGCCTCCGCCCGATCAGTCGGTGCTGTTGCCTTGGCCCAGGGTCGAAGTGGCCGTGGCGGTGGTCGCTGTCACGGTGGTCTCAATGATGATCGGCCTGCTGATTTCGGCGATGATCGGCAACGCCGATCGAGGCATGCCGCTATTGGTGCTGGTGGTCTTTGCCGAACTAGTGCTTTGTGGCGGGATGTTCGGTGTGAAAGACCGGATCCCGCTGGAGCAGCTGGCGTGGTTGTCTCCGTCGCGGTGGGCCTTTGCGATGGGCGCTTCGACCGTCGATCTCAACGACCTGCGCCGGACCATACCGGGTGGGGAACAAGATCCATTGTGGGACTACGACGTCAGTAGCTGGCTGATGGCCGCTGGGGTCTGTGTCGTGCAGGCGATCGTTCTGGTGATGCTAATCGCGTTGCGCCTCAAGCGACTCGACCCGCAGCGTAAGCCACGCCGCTGACGCGCTTGGCGGCGGTGCTAAGCATCTTCGTCTCCTTGGTTTAGCTGCTGGGCAAAGCCTCTGCCCTCGCACTTGCCACATTCGTGACGAATGCTTGGGGGCGCTGACGCCCGTCGGATGCCCGGAGGTTGTTGATAGTGTCGGCGGCAATGCGGGTTGATTTGGAGGATCGACGATGAACGACGCGCAGGGCTCGCGGGTGGGGTCAATGTTCGGGCCCTACCACCTCAAACGGCTGCTGGGCCGCGGCGGGATGGGCGAGGTCTACGAGGCGGAGCACACCGTTAAGGAGTGGACCGTTGCGGTCAAGGTGATGACCGAGGAGTTCAGCAAGGACCCAATCTTTCGCGAGCGGATGAAGCGCGAAGCTCGCATTGCCGGCCGTTTGCAGGAACCCCACGTGGTGCCCATCCACGACTACGGCGAAGTCGACGGGCAGCTCTTTTTGGAGATGCGCCTCGTTGAGGGCACCGACCTGGACTCCTTGCTCAAACGCTTCGGCCCGCTGACCCCACCGCGCGCGGTGGTCATCATCACCCAGATCGCCTCGGCGCTGGGCGCCGCGCATGCCGCCGGGGTGATGCATCGCGACGTCAAGCCGCAAAACATCCTGGTCACCCGCGACGACTTCGCCTACCTAGTCGACTTCGGGATCGCCAGCGCCACCACCGACGAAAAGCTCACCCAGTTGGGCACCGCGGTGGGCACCTGGAAATACATGGCCCCCGAACGGTTTTCCAACGACGAGGTCACCTACCGCGCCGACATCTACGCACTGGCCTGTGTGCTGCACGAGTGCCTGACGGGAGCCCCGCCTTATCGCGCCGACAGCGCCGGCACGCTGGTCACCGCCCACCTGATGGACCCGATCCCCCAACCGAGCGTCGCGCGCTCGGGCGTCCCCAGGGCCTTCGACGCGGTGGTGGCTCGCGGCATGGCCAAGAAGCCCGAGGACCGCTACGCCAGCGCGGGCGATCTGGCCCTGGCCGCTCACGAAGCGCTCAGCGACCCCGACCAAGACCACGCCGCCGACATCCTGCGCCGCAGCCAGGAATCGACCCTGCCGGGTCCCCCTACGGGTGTGGCGCAACCACCGACCATGCCGGCCACCGCCATGGCGCCTCCGCCAAGTCCGCCCCCCACACCGGT
>NZ_OCVX01000003.1:2873593-2884820 GCF_900232995.1 Mycobacterium simulans | reverse complement strand
CTCATCTCCTCTATCTTCATCTCTGCCCCTCCTTCGTTTACTCCTATCTTTTTTTTTTTTTTTTAACAGAGAAGCGCGCCCTCCTTTTTTCCCCCTTTCCCGGGGCCCCGGGAATTTTTTAAAAAAAAAGGAACCCCCCCCCCCCGCGCCCCCCCCCCCCCCCCCCCCCCCCCCCCCCCCCCGGCCCCCCCGGCCCCGCCGTTGCCGCCGTTACCAATCAAGATCCCGCCGGCCCCACCAGCCTGCCCGGTCCCAGGCGCGCCATTGGCGCCGTCGCCGATCAGCGGCCGACCCAACAAGATGTTGGTGGGCGCATTGATCAGATCCAGGAGGATTTGCAGGGGCGAGGCATTCACGGTCTCGGCAGCCGCATACGCGCCGGCGTTCGCGACCAAAGCGCGCACAAACTGATCATGAAAAGCCGCCGACTGCGCGCTGAGCGCCTGATAATCCTGGGCGTAGGTGCCAAACAACCGTGCGATAACCGCCGACACCTCGTCACCCGCGGCGGCCACTACCTCCGTCGTGGAGGTCGCAGCCGCCGAATTCGCTGCGCTGAGCATTGATCCGATCGCAGTCAACTCCCTCGATGCGGCCGCTAACGCCTCCGGCGCGGCGATCAGAAATGACGACATCAGCGGCTCCCATCAGTCGCGCCCGACGTGACTTTCGGACAGTATTCGCCGCGGGGTGCGCAAAATACATACGTTTTTGGAAAAACTCGTCCCGACACGCCATTTCACTTCAAGCGCCGATTTTAAATTCAAAGCCGTCAATTAAATTCAAAATCTCGCTGCTCCGAATGCGATGACAGCCGACTCGTGGTGATGCTCCGGAACCGGACGGTGTTTCGGATCAACCTGCTCGGGCTACGTTGACCATCTCGCTTGGACATCATGCACAGTCATTAGCCGAATATGCACATCAATAACACATATTGTGCACAGCTATTTAGGTCAAATTAAACGTTCATGCGGACAGCGAATCATCCGCTTCCTGGTACGCGGGCCCGTCGCGACGAACGATGTATTCGACGTAGTCGTCATCGTCATAGTCGTAGTCGTCATATCCATCGGCAGTCACGGGCTCGCGCATCACCCGCGATCCGGTCAAGCCGACCAGGAATAGCGCAACGACGATCCCGAACAACGCGACGAACGCGGGCAGCAGCGTCGACTGCGCCATCGCGTCCGAAAACGGCTCGCGCAGGAACTCGGGCAATCGCACCGAGGTGATGCCCTCCGCAGTGGCATCATCTGGTGCCCCAGCGACGGCAGCTGCGCCGGCCGGCATCTCGGCGGCAATCCGAGACGTCATGAAGGCGGCCATGCCCGCGCTGCCGAGCACCGCCCCGAGCTGCCGAGTGGCGTTGAACACGCCCGAGCTCGAGCCGGCCCGGTCAGGTGGCAGGTTGCGGGTCGCGGTGGCCGTCAGGGGCGACCAAACGAACGCCATCGCCACACCTATCGCGCTGAACGGCAACACCAACCGCCAGATCGGCGTGCCCGGGTCCGTTTCGAACGAAAGCCAGGTCAGTCCGATCGCCAGTACTGAAAAGCCGAAACCGAGCACCGGTAGCGGATGGGATCGGTCGATGAGCACGCCGACGACCGGAGCCAACAAGCCGCTCATGATGGCCATCGGCGCGATCAGCAAGGCCGAACGAGTCGCCGACAGCCCGCACACCGCCTGGACATAGAACGTCAGCGGCAGCATCAGCGCCGTCGTCGCGAACGAGATGACCACCACCCCGACATTGCAGAGACTGAAGTTCCGGTCGCGGAAGATGTCCAGTGGGATCAGCGGCTCGTGTCTGTTGAGCGCCTGCCAGTAGATAAACACCGACATAAACCCGACACCGGCGACGAGCACCGCCCAGATCCATGGCTGCCAATGGGCTGACTGACCCTGCTGCAGTGCGAAGACGATCAGAAACATCCCTAGTCCGGACAACACGACGCCGATCCAGTCGAACCGGTGCACGTGAGTGGGCAGCACGGGAATCAGCCAAACCGCCAATCCCAGGCCAACGATGCCGACGGGGACGTTGACGAAGAAGATCCACTCCCAGCCCAGGCTGTCGACCAGCGCCCCGCCGGCTAACGGTCCCACCAGGCTGGCAACGCCAGCGGTGGCACCCCACACGGCCATCGCGGCACCGCGACGCTCGGCGGGAAAGATCTGCGTAATTGTCGACAAGGTCTGCGGGGTGAGCAGCCCAGCACCGAGACCCTGCACCACTCGGGCAGCGATCAGCATGCCGGCACTGCCTGACAGCCCACACCACACCGACGAGACAGTAAACACTGCAAGACCGATCAGGTACAGGTATTTCGTGCCGAACCGATCGCCGAGTCGGCCGGCCACCAGCAGCAGCACCGCATACCCCAGCAGATACGCGCTGGTCATCCAGACCACGGTGTCGTAGCCGATATGCAGCTTGACCATGATCGTCGGGTTCGCGACGGCGACGATGGTCGAGTCCAGCATGATCATGAAGAAGCCGATCATCATCGCCCACAGCGCATGCCAAGGGTTTCCGGAGTAGCGGCCAGCCGCCACTCGGCCCGTCGCGGTGGTCATTGAGCGCCGCTCCTCCTCATCGCTTCGCTCTGCATCGTCGCCGGCGCGGGTCATCTACAGATCTCGCTTCGGCTGACCCGCATCGCCACCGATCGAGGTCCAGCCTGCATTATTCCCGTTGGAGCCCAAACCACTAGGAAACGCCGGGCGGTCCGCAATCGTTGAACGGGGCGTTAGCCTAGGGGGACGCCGTTGGCAGGAGAGAATATGAGCCCTCGACGAACTCGGTCTTGGAACAACGCCCGGAGCAAGTCTGAGCTGGACCCGCAGCTGACTGCCACCACCGGCCGGGCGAAAGCATCCACGCGGGCATTGGCGCAGGTCATCGAACGTAGTTCGCGAATACAGGGCCCAGCCGCAGAGGCTTATGTAGACCGCCTTCGCCGCTCCCATCCGGGCGCCGGTCCCGCCGAGATCGTCGCCAAACTGGAGAAGCGCTTCGTGTCCGTCGTGACCGCCAGCGGCGCAGCGGTGGGTGCGGCCGCGACGTTCCCCGGGATCGGCACCTTGGCCGCATTGTCTGCGGCCGCCGGGGAAACCGTGGTGTTCCTTGAGGCCACCGCGCTCTTCGTGCTGGCGCTGGCCTCGGTATATGGCATTCCCCTCGACCACCGAGAACGGCGCCGGGCCCTGGTGCTGGCGGTACTGGTCGGCGACAACAGCAAGAGTGCCGTGGCCGAACTGATCGGTTCCGGGCGCACCACCGGCGGCTGGGTATCGGAAAGCATGGCCTCGCTGCCGCTGCCGGCGATCTCGAAATTGAACTCGCGGATGCTCAAGTACTTCGTCAAGCGATTCGCGCTGAAGCGGGGCGCGCTGCTGTTCGGCAAGCTGATGCCAGTCGGCATCGGCGCAATCATCGGCGCCATTGGCAACCGGCTGGTGGGCCGCAAGATTGTCCGCAATGCACGATCGGCGTTCGGTGCCCCGCCGACACGCTGGCCAGTCACCCTGCATCTGCTGCCGACTGTTCGGGATGCCAGCTAGAGCGCGGATAGCCGGTCCCTCTGTCGAATTACCAGCAAAACGTTAGCCTTTAGGAGGCAGACACCTTGCCTGCCGCCGAGGATGTGGCGTGCCCCACCAACCGGGGTACGAAGATGTGCGGGCGCTGGGGTAATGGCGCTTGCTGGACCCGTGCAGGACAAAAGAATCGAGGCGAACAGCGGCCGTGGCCAACATAAGTTCACCGTTCGGACAAAACGAATGGCTGGTCGAGGAGATGTATCGCAAGTTCCGCGACGACCCCTCTTCGGTCGATCCAAGCTGGCACGAGTTCTTGGTTGACTACAACCCCGAATCAACCTCTGAACCTGACGCAGAGCCAGTCCCTGCGACCTCGACGCCCGCAGACGCCAAGCCGGCCGCCCCGCAGGCAAAGTCGGCTGCGACGGCCACGGCACCCGCCCAGCCCGCCGCCCCTGCAGGCAATGGCTCGGCCGTGGCTGCTCCAACGGTGGCTCCATCCAAGGCCGCCGCTCCCCCGCCCGCCGAGGGCGACGAGGTGCAGGTCCTACGGGGCGCGGCAGCAGCGGTCGTCAAGAACATGTCCGCGTCACTCGACGTGCCAACAGCGACCAGCGTGCGGGCCATCCCGGCCAAGCTGTTAATCGACAACCGGACCGTCATCAACAACCAGCTCAAGCGCAATCGCGGTGGCAAGATCTCGTTCACCCATCTGCTGGGCTATGCGCTGGTCCAGGCGATCAAGAAGTACCCGAACATGAACCGGCACTACACCGAGGTCGACGGCAAGCCGACCGCGGTGACCCCGGCTCATACCAATCTTGGCCTGGCGATCGACCTGCAGGGTAAAGATGGCAAGCGCTCCCTCGTGGTCGCCGGCATCAAACGCTGCGAGACCATGCGGTTCGCACAGTTCGTCACCGCATATGAAGACATCGTCCGGCGAGCGCGCGACGGCAAGCTGACCGCCGAAGACTTTGCCGGAGTGACGATTTCGCTGACCAACCCCGGAACCATCGGCACCGTGCACTCGGTGCCGCGGCTGATGGCCGGCCAGGGCGCCATCATCGGCGTCGGCGCAATGGAGTACCCCGCGGAATTCCAGGGCGCCAGCGAGGAGCGCATCGCCGAACTGGGCATTGGCAAGCTGATCACCCTGACCTCGACCTACGACCACCGCATCATCCAGGGCGCGGAATCCGGTGACTTCCTACGCACCATCCACGAGATGCTGCTCTCGGACGCATTCTGGGACGAGATCTTCCGCGAGCTGAGCATCCCGTACCTGCCGGTGCGCTGGAGCACCGACAACCCGGATTCGATCGTCGACAAGAACGCCCGCGTCATGAACTTGATCGCGGCCTACCGCAACCGCGGTCACCTGATGGCCGACACCGACCCGCTGCGGTTGGACAAGACCCGGTTCCGCAGTCACCCCGACCTCGAGGTGCTAACCCACGGCCTGACCCTGTGGGACCTCGACCGGGTGTTCAAAGTCAACGGCTTTGCCGGTTGCGAGTACAAGAAGCTGCGCGACGTGCTGGGCCTGTTGCGCGACGCCTACTGCCGCCACATCGGCGTGGAATACGCCCACATCCTGGATCCTGAACAAAAGGAATGGCTGGAGCAGCGGGTTGAGACCAAGCACGTCAAACCCACTGTGGCACAACAGAAGTACATCCTGAGCAAGCTGAACGCAGCAGAGGCATTTGAAACCTTCCTGGCCACCAAATACGTTGGACAGAAACGGTTCTCGCTGGAAGGCGCGGAGAGCGTCATCCCGATGATGGACGCGGCGATCGACCAATGCGCCGAGCACGGCCTCGACGAAGTGGTCATCGGCATGCCGCACCGCGGCCGACTCAACGTGCTAGCCAACATCGTCGGCAAACCGTACTCGCAGATCTTCACCGAGTTCGAGGGCAACCTGAACCCGGCGCAGGCGCACGGCTCCGGCGACGTCAAGTACCACCTCGGCGCCACCGGTGTGTACCTACAGATGTTCGGCGACAACGACATTCAGGTATCGCTGACCGCCAACCCGTCGCACCTGGAGGCCGTCGACCCGGTGCTGGAGGGCCTGGTGCGGGCCAAGCAGGATCTGCTCGACCACGGCGACACCGACAGTGAAAACCAACGGGCCTTCTCGGTGGTGCCGCTGATGCTGCACGGTGACGCCGCCTTCGCCGGGCAAGGGGTGGTCGCCGAGACGCTGAACCTGGCGCATCTGCCGGGCTACCGGGTCGGCGGCACCATCCACATCATCGTCAACAACCAGATCGGGTTCACCACGGCGCCAGAGTATTCCAGGTCCAGCGAGTACTGCACCGACGTCGCCAAGATGATCGGCGCGCCCATCTTCCACGTCAACGGCGACGACCCCGAGGCGTGCGTGTGGGTGGCGCAACTGGCCGTGGACTTCCGGCAGCGGTTCAAGAAGGACGTCGTCATCGACATGCTGTGCTACCGCCGGCGCGGTCACAACGAAGGCGACGACCCGTCGATGACGAACCCCTACATGTACGACGTTGTCGACAACAAGCGTGGGGTCCGCAAGAGCTACACCGAAGCCCTGATCGGCCGTGGCGACATCTCGATAAAGGAAGCCGAGGACGCGCTGCGCGACTACCAAGGCCAACTCGAGCGGGTGTTCAACGAGGTCCGCGAGCTGGAGAAGCACGGTGTGCAGCCCAGCGAATCAGTTGAGGCCGACCAGATGCTGCCCGCAGGGCTGTCCACCGCGGTCGACAAGTCGTTGCTAGCCCGAATCGGCGACGCATTCCTGGCCCAGCCGGACGGCTTCACCCCACACCCGCGGGTCCAGCCGGTTCTGGAAAAGCGCCGGGAGATGGCCTACGAAGGCAAGATTGACTGGGCGTTCGCCGAGCTGTTGGCGCTGGGTTCACTGGTGGCCGAGGGCAAGTTGGTGCGGCTGTCCGGGCAGGACACCCGCCGCGGCACCTTCTCGCAGCGGCATTCGGTGATCATCGACCGCCACACCGGCGCGGAGTTCACGCCGCTACAACTCCTGGCGACCAACAAGGACGGCACGCCCACCGGCGGCAAGTTCCTGGTCTACGACTCGCCGCTGTCCGAGTACGCCGCCGTGGGCTTCGAGTATGGCTACACCGTGGGCAATCCGGACGCTGTGGTGCTGTGGGAGGCGCAGTTCGGTGACTTCGTCAACGGTGCGCAGTCGATCATCGACGAGTTCATCAGCTCCGGAGAGGCCAAATGGGGCCAGTTATCGACGGTGGTGCTGCTGCTACCGCACGGACACGAGGGACAGGGGCCCGACCACACCTCCGGCCGGATCGAACGCTTCCTGCAGCTGTGGGCCGAGGGTTCGATGACCATTGCGGTGCCGTCGACGCCGTCGAACTACTTCCACCTGTTGCGACGGCACGCTCTGGACGGGGTCATGCGTCCGCTGATCGTATTCACGCCGAAGTCGATGCTGCGCAACAAGGCAGCGGTCAGCGATGTCAAGGACTTCACCGAGATCAAGTTCCGTTCGGTGCTCGAGGAGCCGACCTACGAGGACGGCATCGGTGACCGCAGCAAGGTCACCCGGGTCCTGTTGACGTGCGGCAAGCTCTACTACGAGCTGGCAGCACGGAAAGCAAAAGACAACCGCGACGACATCGCGATCGTTCGCCTCGAACAGCTGGCCCCGCTGCCGCGGCGGCGTCTGCGCGAGACACTGGAACGCTACACAGGCGTCAATGAGTACTTCTGGGTGCAGGAAGAGCCGGCTAACCAGGGCGCGTGGCCGTCGTTGGGCCTCACGCTGCCAGAGGTGCTCCCCGACTTGCTCAGCGGCATCAAGCGCATTTCGCGCCGGGCCATGTCGGCGCCGTCGTCAGGCTCGTCGAAGGTGCACGCCGTCGAGCAACAGGAGATCCTGGACACGGCGTTCGCCTAATGCCACCGCGAGCGTGCGTGTTTGTTCAGCGGCACGCCGCATCGGCCGGCATTTTGCGCACACCCGTGGGGTGATGGCGCGCGGTAGGGCTGGCCCTGAACCTCGTCGATTTCTCCGCCTGAACCACCCGCTGCTAAACGGGACCACCGGTACCGGCTAACGTCGAAAAGCAAACGACCGAGGGAGGTGCTCTCATGCAGGGGTTCGCTGGAAAGGTCGCCGTGGTTACGGGGGCGGGTTCGGGCATCGGGCAGGCGCTGGCCATCGAGTTAGGACGCTCTGGTGCCAAGCTGGCGATCAGCGACGTCAACATCGAAGGGCTGGCGGAGACCGAGGAGAAGCTCAAGGCAATTGGTGCGCCGGTCAAGGCCGACCGGCTCGACGTCACCGAACGCGAAGCCTTTCTGGTCTACGCCGACGCGGTCAACGAGCACTTCGGCAAGGTGAACCAGATCTACAACAATGCCGGCATTGGGCACACGGGTGACATCGAGGTCTGCCCGTTCAAGGACATCGACCGGGTGATGGATGTCGATTTCTATGGCGTGTTGAACGGCACCAAGGCATTCCTGCCATACCTGATCGCCTCAGGGGACGGCCACGTCATCAACATCTCCAGCGTGTTCGGGTTGTTCTCGGTGCCGGGTCAGGCGGCCTACAACGCGGCTAAGTTCGCCGTTCGCGGTTTCACCGAGGCGCTGCGGCAGGAAATGATCGTGGCCGGCCATCCCGTCGGCGTGACCACGGTGCACCCGGGCGGCATCAAGACGGCGATCGCACGCAACGCGACCGCGGCCGAGGGGCTGGATGCCGAAGAGCTAGCCCGACTGTTCGACAAGCGGGTAGCTCACACCAGCCCGCAGCGAGCCGCCCAAATCATTCTCGGGGCGGTGCGCAAGAACAAGGCCCGGGTGTTGGTCGGCCCGGACGCCAAGATCCTCGACATTGTCGTGCGGTTGACCGGTTCGGGATACCAGCGGCTGTTCATGCCCGTGCTCGGCGGGCTTATCCCCGCCAAGCACCGCACGTCAACGCCCTAGCGGGTGCTCGGCAAGCCACGCGTCGGCCACCGCTTGCGGGTCGGCGCCGCCGGCAACCTTTCGGAGCATCTCGACGAGGGCAGCGGTGTCGAGCACACCGGCGACTTCGTTGATCGCCAGCAATTGCCGATCGGTTAGCGCGTTGCGCCGATAGAGCGGCACCACGTTCTCGGCTTGTATGAGCGCGTTTTTGCCGTCGGCCAGCACAACCAGGTCCGCGGGAATGCCGGGGTCGGCGGTGGTGGTCCATGCCGCGGTCAGCTCGTTAGCCCTAAGCGCCGCGAACATCGTTGCGTCATCGGCAAATTCACGCGTGGCGGGCAGCCGGCAGGCACCCACCCCCGACGGGGCGCGAAAGCCGCGGACACTCCCGACGACCAGCCCGCCACAATGCCGCGGCAGCAGGCTCAAGTCGCTGCCGCCCCAGGCCTGCGCGGTGGCCGGGGTCACCACGAGCGCGGGTTTGTCTTCGGCGGCGGTGGTGTAGTCACCCGCGGCTACGCCCTCGGGCAGCGCCGAGTTCATCACCCGGTAAACCTGGGCGTCGGACAGTGCTGAGGAGCTCGGCTGCAATGCCTGCAGGACCTTACCGGTGAAGCCGGGGACGACGGTGAATGCGCCGGCATCCAGCTTCGCCATCGGGTCGTCGGCGGTTTCGGCTCGCGCCGCAAAACCGTACGACCGAAGCGCCGCGACGTAGATGCCGGCCAACAGCTTCGACTCAGAGTCGGGCCCGGATCCGACGACCAATTCCGGGCGGTGGTCACGGTTTTCGGCCGCACAGCCAGCCACAGCGATCGCGGCGGCGAGCAGCAGCGCAGTCAGCCTGGCGATCCTCACCCCGTGGCGTCTGATGCTTCTGCCGCCAGAGCCACGGCTCCTGCCACCGCTTCCCCAACTCGCAGGTCCAGTGGGCTGGGGACGATCCGGTCGAGCGCGAGTTCGTCGCTGACGACGGAGAAGATCGCCTCGGCTGCGGCCACCATCATCTTTTCGGTGATCTGACGAGCTCCGGCGTCCAGCGCCCCGCGAAACACCCCAGGGAACGCGAGCACATTGTTGATCTGGTTGCAGAAATCGCTGCGACCGGTAGCCACCACTGCGGCGTACTTGGCCGCAATTTCGGGGTGTATCTCCGGGTCAGGGTTGGACAGCGCGAACACGATCCCGTCGGGCGCCATGCTGGCGATCAATTCTTCGGGAACCATACCCGCGGAAACCCCGAGGAATACGTCGGCACCGTGGAGCGCTTCGGCCATGCCTCCCGTGACACCGCGCGGATTGGTGCGTCGCGCCAGATCGACCTTGACGCTGTTCATGTCGTCTCGTCCGGTGTGCAGGATGCCGCGCGAGTCGAGCACCGTGATGTCGGAAACCCCCATTGCGAGAAGCAGATTCGTGCACGCCACACCTGCGGCACCGGCGCCGGACACCACCACCTTCAGCGAGGACATGTCCCGGCCGAGCGACTTGGTGGCGCCCATCAGTGCGGCCAGCACGACGATTGCGGTACCGTGCTGGTCGTCGTGCATTACCGGGCAGTCCAGCGCCTCGATGAGCCGTCGCTCGATCTCGAAGCAGCGCGGCGCGGAGATGTCCTCCAGGTTGACGGCGCCAAACGTGGGCCGCAGCCGCACCAGGGTCTCCACGATCTCGTCGGGATCCTTGGTGTCCAGCACTATCGGGATCGCATCCAACCCGCCGTATGCCTTGAACAGGGCGCACTTGCCCTCCATCACCGGCAGCGCGGCCGCAGGTCCGATGTCGCCCAGCCCGAGTACCGCGCTGCCGTCGCTGACGACGGCCACCAGCCGATTCGCCCAGGTATACCGGGCGGCCAGGGTGTGGTCGCCGGCGATCGCGCGGCTGACCTGCGCCACGCCCGGGGTGTAGGCAATCGACAAAGCGCGCTGGGTGTCCAGCGGTGCCTGCAGCGCTACGGAAAGCTTTCCGCCCACGTGGGCCTGAAAGATCTCGTCGTCTTCGATGACGATATGTGGCGGCAAGTCGATTTTTGGCACGGGGTCGAGGGTACTGCAGCGCTAGCCGGACAAAACGCCAAACGTGCTGTCCAGTATCGCGATACCCTTTGACCTGGCCTATCGTTCGATTTCGCCTGCTGAGGGGCCCATTATGGCGTATCTGATTGCAGCACAAGACATGTTGACGGCGGCGGCGACGGATTTGGAGGGCATCGGCTCGGCCCTGGCCGCTGCCAATGGCGCGGCCGCCGCTCAAACCACCCAGGTGCTCGCGGCGGGCGCCGATGAGGTGTCTGCGGCCGTCGCGTCGCTGTTTTCTTCTAATGCCCAGGCCTACCAGGCGCTCAGCGCTCAGGCCGCAACCTTTCAGCAGCAGTTTGTGCGGGCGTTGAATTCCGCCGGGGCGTCATATGCCACTGCCGAGGCCGCGAATGCCTCGCCCATGCAGCAGGCGCTGGATGTGATCAATGCGCCCACCTCACTGCTGTTCGGGCGCCCGCTGATCGGTGACGGCGCCAACGGCGGTCCGGGGCAGAACGGTGGGGACGGCGGGTTGTTGTACGGCAACGGCGGCAACGGCGGGGCGGTCCTGCTCCCCCGGGAGCCCCGCGGGGGGGGGGGGCGGGGCCGGGGGGGTCGGTTTTGGGGGGGGCGGGGCCCGCTTGCTTATTTCCCGTCGCTCCGGGTGTGCACCTTCCTATTTCGTTGCTCCCTCCTCCCCGCCGGCTCTA
>NZ_OCVX01000003.1:2765997-2873493 GCF_900232995.1 Mycobacterium simulans | reverse complement strand
GGCCTATCCGGCGTTGTTCGGCCAGGCGGGCGGCTCCGGCGCCGGCGCCGCCGGGGGTCTCGGTGGCGCGGGCGGCGCGGGCGGCGCCGGCGGCACCGGCGGGGCCGGATTCAACCCTGGCACCAATGGCGCCATCGGCGGTCAAGGTGCCATCGGCGCCAACGGTCAGCACGGACTGAATGGCTGACTTGGAATCCGGAGTGCGGCCAGGAGCGGCAGCCGTCACCAGTCGCGCAGCGGATCGGTCCACCTCAAGCCGGCGAATCGGGCAAAGTCGGTGTCGCTCGAATGGATCTCGGCGTCGTGTTCGATGCCGTACGCGGCCAGTTGCACGTCGGTGGTCAGGTTGCCGGCGGTGCCGAGTTTTTCAAGCAGCCCCAACGCGATGTCCAGATGGCGCGGGCCCGCGGGGAGCAGGTCCACGTTCGGCTGCGAAAGCCAGTCGCGCACATAGGCGATCGCGTCCGTGGTAGCTAGCGGCGCGGCGAGCACGCGGGCGTTGGTGGCGATCCGGAGGAAGCCGAACAACGCCGGATAGGCCAGCCCGATGCGGGTGGGGCCGTTGACGGCGTCTTGCCACCACGCATGCGCGCGCTTGTGCTGCGGAAAGCCGGTGATGACCGCGTAGAGCAGCAGATTGACGTCAGGGATGATCACGGGTGCGCGCGGTGTCCAGGATCGCCTCGTTCTCCAGCTCGTCGACCAAGCGGTTGTAGCCTGCCAGATCAAATCCAGATCGCAGCGCGGACTCGTGCGGCTTCAACCGATACGGCGCCTGGCGTGCCGGCTGCGGCGCCAAGGCGCTCCGCAACGCGTCGTTGATGACGTGCTTCATGGGGCGGCGTTCGCGATGAACCGCCTCCTCGATCAAGCGGACCACATCGTCGTCGAGCGTCAAGGTGGTACGCATAAAAGTCATCATGATGCCGACGTGTACGCGCGTCAAGATGCTACATACACTCGACCGCTTAAATCAGGCCCAGCTCAGTGACCGCCTTGCGCTCGTCGGCCAGCTCGCCGGTAGACGCGTCGATGCGCCCGCGGGAGAAGTCGTCAATCTCCAAGCCCTGCACGATTGACCAATTGCCGTCCTTGGTGGTCACCGGGAACGAGGAGATCAGGCCCTCGGGCACGCCGTACGAGCCGTCGGAGACCACCGCCATCGACACCCAGTCGCCTTCGGGGGTGCCCAGCAGCCAGTCGCGGGCCGCATCCACAGTCGCCGACGCGGCCGAAGCGGCAGACGATGCGCCGCGCGCTTCGATGATCGCCGCGCCGCGCTTGGCGACGGTCGGGATGAAGTAATCCTCGATCCAGGACTGGTCGCCCACGACCCCGGCGGCGTTCTTGCCGCCGACCTCCGCGTGGAACAGGTCGGGGTACTGGGTCGCCGAGTGGTTGCCCCAGATCGTCATCTTCTTGATGTCGGTGACCGCGGCGCCGGTTTTGGTGGCCAGCTGTGAGATCGCGCGGTTGTGGTCCAGGCGCGTGAGCGCGGTGAACCGCTCCTTCGGAATGTCGGGGGCGTTGGTCATCGCGATCAACGCGTTGGTGTTGGCCGGGTTGCCGGTCACGCCGACGCGGACGTCGTCAGCGGCGACGGAGTTGAGTGCCTTGCCCTGAGCGGTGAAGATCGCGCCGTTGGCCTCGAGCAGGTCGCCGCGCTCCATACCTTTGGTGCGCGGACGGGCGCCGACCAACAGCGCCAGGTTCACGCCGTCGAAGATCTTGTTGGGATCCGCGCCGATTTCCACGCCGGACAGCAGCGGGAACGCGCAGTCGTCGAGTTCCATCACGACACCCTCAAGCGCCTTGAGCGCGGGCTCGATCTCGAGGAGTCGGAGCTCGATCGGGCGGTCAGGGCCCAGCAGCGAGCCGCTGGCCAGACGGAACAACAGGCTGTAGCCGATCTGGCCGGCGGCACCGGTGACGGCGACCTTGAGTGGACTTGCGCTCACGTCGGTTCTGCTCCTTATGGATCCTGGATTGGTTTCCGGTCGAAACTAGCGCACCTCGGCCGCGCCGAAATCGCCGGTCCATTACGCACCGCTGCTGACGGCCACGCTCCGCCCCCCACCGTTCGGCGAGGACGCGTACCATGGACGACCGCCCAGCCAGACCTGCGGTGCGATCGGAGGTAGATGTGTTTCCAGGATTCGACGCATTGCCCGAAGCTCTTAGGCCGATCGCGCGGCCCCGGGTTCACCAACCCCACCAGCACCCCGTCGCCGGCCGCGCCGAGGCCTTGGTCGATTGCGGGGTCTATGTCGACGGTCACCGATTGCCCGGCAAATACCCATATACCGAAGCCCTGGCCAAAGTCCGCGAAGTGGGACAGCCCGCACCGGAGGCGACCGAGCAGCCTGGGCCGGGCTCGTTCGTATGGATCGGCCTACACGAGCCCGACGAGCGCCAAATGCAGGAAGTGGCGGACGTTTTCGGGCTGCACCCGTTGGCGGTCGAGGACGCCGTGCACGCCCATCAGCGGCCCAAGCTGGAGCGATACGACGAGACACTGTTTTTTGTGCTGAAGACCGTCAACTATGTGCCACACGAATCGGTGGTGCTGGCCCGCCAGATCGTCGAAACCGGCGAGATCATGATCTTCGTCGGCAAAGACTTCGTGATCACGGTTCGCCATGGCGAGCATGGCGGGCTCTCCGATGTGCGCAGCAAGATGGATGCCGACCCGGACCACCTGCGGCTAGGTCCATACGCGGTGCTGCACGCCATCTCCGACTACGTGGTGGACCACTACCTCGCGGTGACCACCTTGATGGAGGACGATATCGACAGCATCGAGGAGGTGGCTTTCGCGCCTGGCCGCAAGATTGACGTCGAACCGATCTACCTGCTCAAGCGCGAGGTTGTCGAGCTGCGCCGGTGTGTGGCCCCGCTGTCGGGTGCGTTCGCGCGAATGCAGACCGAAAACAAGGACCTGATCTCGAAAGAAGTACGGCGGTATCTACGCGACGTCGCCGACCACCAGACCGAGGCCGCGGATCAGATTGTCGCCTATGACGACATGCTCAACTCGCTGGTACAGGCGGCGCTGGCGCGTGTCGGCATGCAACAGAACATGGACATGCGCAAGATATCGGCCTGGGCCGGTATCGTCGCGGTGCCCACCATGGTCGCTGGGATCTACGGCATGAACTTCCACTTCATGCCCGAGCTGGACTCAAGGTGGGGCTACCCGACGGTGATCGGCGCAATGATCGTTGTCTGCCTGTTCCTCTACCGCAACTTCCGAAAACGCGGCTGGCTCTAACGCGCGAGCAGACGCTAAATCGCCCTGGAACGCTCGGTCCAGGGCGATTTAGCGTCTGCTCGCGGCTACTACGTGCCGGCGCGCTTGAGCCGGATCCGGGCTGCCTCGGTCGCGGTGATCGGCGTCGCCGACAAGAATCGCACCGCGTCGCGCGGCGGCTGCAGCGGCAAATCCGGAATGTCACTGCGGCCCAACAACACCGCGGTAAACGGCACTTGTTGCCACAGTGGTTCCCCGAGGTCGATCAGTGCATCGGCTGTTAGCACCACACCGTCGACCGCAGGCGTCGCCGCCACTATCGCCAGGCTGCGCGCCAGCCCGGTGGCCGGCCCGGGATTGCGCAGGCTCAGCACAAGTTCGGCCCGCGGGCCACGTTGCGGATCGGCGACGATCTCGGTTGGATCGACCATGGGATGGCGTGAGCAGCCAAGCGACACGTAATGCACCAGCCCTTCTGGCCCGTCCGGTCCGTCCGTCCCGGAACGAAACCGGAGCACCTCAATGGGTTCGGTACCCAGAAATGTCACACTCGCGGCATCGGGCTCGGTCCCGAAATGCCCGCGCAGGTGTGCCCGTACTTGGTCAAGAATCCGGGTCACTGCGCTGCAGGAACTCCGATGGTCAGGTTGGCACCGGACTCGGCATCGAATACCGCCAGCTTGCTAGTGTCGACGGCCAACTCTATCGACTGACCGATAGCCGCCTTCGACTCGTTGGGAACCCTTGCCACGAACTGGTTTTCGTGCGGCTCCCCCTCGGCCTCCAGCTCGTCCAACTGGGTGGCGTGCACAGCCGGACCCGACGTAGTGAAGTACGCGTACTTGTCCGAGCCCAACGATTCGACAAAATCCACCTTGACCTCGAAGGTCAGCGCTTTGATGCGTTGGTAGCCGTCGATCAACGCGGCATCGGCGATGTGCTCGGGCCGGACCCCGACGATCACATTCTGTGGTTTCGGATGCTGCGCGATCGCCTCCTGAACCTCCGGCGCCAGGGTCACCTCACCGAAGGGCAGTGTCAGCCCGATCGACGTCAACGTGGCGGGAAAGAAATTCATCGCCGGAGAGCCAATGAACCCCGCGACAAACAGATTGGCGGGACGTTCGTAAAGCTCAGTGGGAGTGCCGATCTGCTGTGCGACGCCGCCGTGCATCACCACCACTCGGTCGCCCAACGTCATTGCCTCGGTCTGATCATGGGTGACATAGACGGTGGTAGTGCCCAGCCTCTTTTGCAGCCGGGCAATCTCACCGCGCATCTGCACCCGCAGTTTCGCGTCCAGATTGGACAACGGCTCGTCCATCAGAAACGCCTTGGGATGGCGCACAATTGCGCGGCCCATCGCGACCCGCTGTCGCTGTCCACCCGACAGTTGGGATGGCTTACGATCCAGAAGCCCGGTCAGGTCAAGGATTTTGGCAGTTTCCTCGACCTTCTGCGCGATTTCCGCCTTCCTCATCTTCGCCAGGGTCAGCGGAAACGCGATATTCTGCCGCACGGTCATATGCGGGTAAAGCGCGTACGACTGAAACACCATGGCGATGTCGCGGTCCTTGGGCGCCTTCTCGTTCACCCGCTCGCCGCCGATGCGCAACTCGCCCGACGAGATATCCTCAAGTCCGGCAATCATATTCAGCGTCGTGGTTTTGCCGCAGCCAGAAGGCCCTACCAGGATCAGGAATTCGCCGTCGGCAATGGTGATGTTGAGGTCGCGCACCGCGGTGTGACCGTCGGGGTAACTCTTGTTGACATGCTCCAGCACAATCTCGGCCATCGCGCTATCCCTTCACAGCGCCAGAGGTCAGCCCGGCGACAATCCGTCGTTGGAAAATCAGAACAAAGACAATGATCGGGACCGTGATCACGATAGCGCCGGCAGCGATCGATCCGGTTGGCTCCTCGAACTGCGAACTGCCGGTGAAGTTGGCGATCGCCACCGGCGCGGTGATCGCCGCCTTGGTGGCCGTCAACGACAGTGCGAGCAGCAGGTCGTTCCACGCGAAGATGAACACCAGGATCGCCGCCGTCACCAATCCCGGAGCCGCCAGCGGCGCAATCACTTTGCGGAAAGCCTGGCCCGGCGTGGCGCCATCCATCTTGGCCGCCTTTTCCAGATCCCACGGGATCTCCCGGAAGAACGCCGACAGCGTGTAGATGGCAAGCGGCAACGCGAAGGTGATGTACGGCAGGATCAACCCCGGCCAGGTGTCGAACAGGCCGACGGCGCGTTCGATGTTGAACAACGGCGTCACCAACGAGATCGCCGGGAACATGGTGATCAGCAAGGTGACACCGATCAGCAGCCGCTTGCCCGGGAAGTCCAGCCGGGCAATGGCATACGCGGCCATCGCGCCGAGCAGGACCGCAATCACCGTGGTGATCAATCCGATTCCGATGGAGTTGACCAGAGCCGAGCTAAAGAAGTCACCCCGGAAGATGCCACGGTAGTTGTCGAAAGTCACCGACGACGGAATCAGCTTGCCGTCCTTGACCATTGACGTCGGTTTGAGCGACAGGCTGAAAATCCACAGCACCGGAAGCAACGCGTATACCACCACTAAAGTGTCGACGACGGCCCAAAATGCGGCGCGCCGCGCGCCCATAGACTCAGCCGCCATTGGTAGCACCCCCAGGCGCTGATGCCCCGAACAGCTTGATGAAAATGAACGCGATCAGGGCCACGCAGCCGAAGATCAGCACGCTGATCGCCGAACCGAGGCCCACGTTGAAACCCTTGAATAGGTTGTCGTAGCCCAGGATTGACACCGACGCGGTGTTGTTCTCGCCCGCGGTGAGCACGTAGATGTTGTCGAAAATGCGGAAGGCGTCGAGGGTCCTGAATAGCACGGCAACCACGACCGCCGGCTTGATGATCGGCAATATGACCTTCGTCAGCCGGCGCCAGGCGCCCGCGCCGTCCACCTGCGCGGCCTGCAACAAATCCTCGGGGACCAGCGCCAACCCGGCCAGCAGCAGCAGCGACATGAACGGCGTCGTCTTCCAGACCTCGGCGATGACGACGACGGCCAGCGACGGGATCTGCTGGGTCAGCGGCGCTTGCCCAAAGGGCGAGCCGGTCGGCAGCAGGTTGGCCAGGTACCCGGTGCCCGGCGTCCAGGCGTAGTACCAGCTGTAGGACGCGGCCACGGTGACGATGCCGTACGGGATCAGCACGGCGGTGCGGACCAGTCCCTTGCCGATGAGGGTTCGGTGCATCACCAATGCGAGCGAAAGACCCAGCAGGAACTCGAAAGTCACCGAAACCACCGTGATCGCCAGCGTCACCGCAAGCGCCGTCCACCAGTACCGGTCGGACAGGATCGTTTGGTAGTTGCCCAGCCCGATGAACGCGGTGTCGTTGGGGGTGGCCAGGTTATTGCGCTGCAGGCTCAGCCACACCGCGTACCCGATCGGATAGGCCGTCACCGCCAACATCAAGATCGCCGCCGGCGCAACCAGCAGGAACGCCAACCGCCGCTCGGCGCTCATTGCCCCGGCGCGCGTCACGGCAGCAGGCCCTTGCCGTCGATGGCCTTTTGCACCTGCGTGGCGAGTTCGTCGGCCGTGCGTTCCGGATCGATCGCGGTGATGGGGCTCAGCGCCGTCGCGAGCCGGATGGACAACGCCTGGTAGACCGGAGTCGCCGGACGCACCGCGGCATCGGTGAGTTGCTGGCGGATGATGGTGTACATCGGATACGTCGCCTGGAATTGCGGGTCGGAGTACAGCGAAGACCGCACCGCCGGCAAACCCCCCTCGATCGACATGTACTTCTGATTCTGCAGATTCCGCAGGCACCTCACCGCCTCGAACGCTTCTGCTTTGTGACGCGTGGTGCTGGCCACCGCCAGGTTCAGCCCGCCGATCGTCACCTTGGCCGGCCGGCCGGGCAAGACACCCGGATAGGGCGCGAAACCGAACACCTTCTGGCTGGCCTGGTACGCGATGCGGAACTGTTCCTCGGTTGGCTCGAAGGTCCCAACGTTATTCACGCTGCCGGCCAACTCCGGAATCCGGTTGAGCGGCAAGAACGGTACGCCGCCCTTCACCGCATTCTCGAGCATCGACGCCAGTACGAACGGCCAGTTGACCTCCAGCGCGGCCTTACCCTGTTCCACCGCTAACCGGGCGCTGCCCTCGTCGGTGCGGGTTATCGAAGGGTCGGCGCCGGGCGCGGTGGCCACCGACTTCAGGATCTGCAGCGCGCTGACGGTGGCCGCACGGTGCGCCCGGGTATCGGTTAGGGTGACGCGCTTGCCGTCCTCGGAGAGCACCTGGCCGCCGGCGCTAACCAGCAACGTGTTGAACCACACGACCAGACCCTCGCCCTCGTTGGCCTGTACGGCGATCCAGCTGGGCTGACCCGCGGTGTGCAGGCGGCTCGCCTCGGACACCATGCCGGTCCAGTTCGGTGGCGGTTGCTTCACCAAATCTGTTCGGTACCAAAGCAACTGGGTATTCGTGGTAACGGGTGCAGCATATAGACGGTGCTTCCATGTGGCCGTAGCCAGAGGGCCCGGCAGCGTGTCAATGGTGGCGTCGTCCTCGGCTTGCCCGGCGGGGTCCTCCGATAGCGGCAGCGTCCACCCGGCTTCGGCGAACTCGGCGGTCCACACCACGTCCATCGCCATCACGTCCAGGGTGCGGTCGTTGCCAGTCAGCCGTCGAGCCAGTTGCAGCCGCTGTTCATCGGGCGATCTGGGCAGGCTGATCTGCTGGATGGCGAACCGGCCACCGAATTGCTGCGTGCAGCGCTGCGCAATGGCGGTAAAAGTCGTCCCGTCGGTGGCCGGTGTATAGAGACTGATCACCAGCCCGCCACCGCCGGATCCGCACGCCGACACCACCGACGCGGTGCTCAGCGCCGCCAGCACGATCGTGATTAGCTTGCGCGCGCGCCCGATGTGACTCACCAAAGACAAGCACAGTAACACCCAGCCACCCAGGTCAGATCGCCAGACGCGCCAACAGATCCCGTGCCTTCTCCGCGTTTTGCGGATCGCAGAGTACGTCGTAGCGGCCGGCAACCAATTGCATGGTCGAGCTGAAATCCCTGGTACCGCGGGCCATCGCGTACGGGACCGCGGAGGTGATCAGTCCAAAGAACACCCCTGCGACCAAACCCGTGATGAGCGCGGCCCATGGGTTGGGACTGAAGAAGCCGAGCACCAACCCGATAAACAAGCCAAGCCAGGCGCCACTCAGCACGCCGCCGCCCAGCACTTTGGCCCACGTCAGCCGGCCGGTGACGCGCTCCACCTGCATGAGGTCGACGCCCACGATGGTCACCTGCTGAACCGGGAACTGTTGCTCGGAGAGGTAGTCGACCGCACGCTGCGCCTCGGCATACGTGGGATACGACCCAACCGGCCAGCCTTTGGGCGGGGTCGGTAATCCGGGCACACCGTGCCGACCCGACGCCGCCGCGCCGGGGTTTGCACCGGGTACCTGTCCGGGCTGGAATGGGCTAGTCATCGGTCTTTATTCTCCTCTGCCTCAGCCATCGTTTCATGTCCAGGCAAGGTGCGGTACCTCCGCACACCGTCCACGACGCCGGCGAGCAGCCGTTATCTCGCGGATATCCCCTGGCCCGGGCGTTGTTTTTGCGGAGTTTCACGGCCACCCCGCCATCGGCGCATAGGTTAGGTTGAACTCCATGACAGCTCCCGGCGGCTCCTACGACGAGAGTGCGCACGGTGCACCAGAGGGCGCGGCTTGGGCCTCTCCGGCCGGTGAGCAGCCCTACCCGCCCCCGGCGTATCAACCACCCGGCTATCCACCTAGCTATCCCGTCGACCCTGCGGCCGGCTATCCCCCGCCCGGCTACCAGCCGTCATACGGCGGGCCGCAATACGGGGCGCAATACCCTCCGATGCCGCCGCCGTACGGCGGTTTTCCACCTGGTCCACCAGGTCCGCCCGGCTTTGGACCCTCGTATCCGGGCGGGTATTACCCGGACTACCTGGGCGGCTACGGGACCATGCAGACCGGGACCAACGCCCTGGCGATCGCATCGCTGGTCACGTCCATCGTCGGTGTGCTCAGTTGTGGCATCGCCTCGATCGTGGCCATCGTGCTCGGCGCGGTCGCGCTCAACCAGGTCAAGCAGACTCGGGAAGAGGGCTACGGCCTGGCCGTGGCCGGCATCGTGATCAGCGTCGCGACCCTGCTGGTCTTTCTGATCATCGCGTTATTCACCCTTTAGCGAAGCCCGCAGGACCCTGCGCCGGCTGCCAGCCCGCTCACGACTGCCTACGCTCTCAACCATGGGATCGGTCAACCGGGTCTATTTGGCGCGGCTCTCGCGGATGATGGTGCTGGGGCCACTGGGCGAATCCTTCGGGCGTGTCCGTGACGTCGTCATCAGCATCAGCATCGTCCGCCAACAACCGCGCGTCCTGGGACTGGTCGTCGATTTGGCGACCCGCCGCAGCATCTTCATACCGATCCTGCGCGTAGCCGCGATCGAGCCCAAAGCGGTGACACTCAACACCGGCAACGTGTCATTGCGTCACTTCGAGCAGCGCCCGGGCGAGGTGCTGGCGATGGGGCAGGTTCTCGACACTCCCGTGAAGGTCACCGATCCGGACCTGCCCGAACTCGCCGGCGCCGATGTCGTGATCACCGACCTCGGCGTCGAACAAACAAGAACACGCGACTGGGTGGTGACCCGGGTCGCCGTCCGCACCTACCGACGGCTGGGGCGGCGTGGTCCGGTGCACATCGTCGATTGGCAAAACGTGCACGGGTTGACGCCATCCGCCTTGGCAATGCCGGGTCAGGAAGTCGCGCGGCTGCTGGACCAGTTCGAGGGGCGGCGGGCGGTCGACGTAGCCGACGCCATCCGCGGACTTCCGAGCAAGCGCCGCTACGAGGTTTACAAGGCGCTCGACGACGAACGGCTGGCCGACATTCTGCAAGAGTTGCCCGAGGCGGACCAGGCCGAGGTGCTGTCACAACTGGGCACCGAACGGGCGGCGGATGTGCTGGAGGAGATGGATCCCGATGACGCCGCCGACCTGCTGGGCGTGCTGAATCCGACCGACGCGGAGATGCTGCTGACCCAGATGGATCCCGACGATTCCGATCCGGTGCGACGACTGCTGAAGCACTCCCCCGACACCGCGGGCGGATTGATGACCTCCGAACCGGTGGTGCTGACCCCGGACACATCGGTTGCCGAGGCGCTCGCCCGGGTACGCGATCCCGACCTGACGCCCGCACTGTCATCGATGGTGTTCGTGGCACGTCCGCCCACCGACACTCCCACCGGGCACTACCTGGGCTGCGTGCCGCTGCAGCGACTGTTGCGCGAGCCACCCGCCGAGCTGGTTGGCGGACTCGTCGACACCGACCTGCTTACCCTGAACCCGGAGACCCCGCTGGGTGCCGCCACCCGCTACTTCGCCGCCTACAACCTGGTGTGCGGGCCGGTGGTCGACGACGAAAACCACCTGTTAGGAGCGGTGACCGTGGACGACCTGCTCGATCACCTGCTACCCCATGACTGGCGCGTGGACGTGCAGAAGCTGGACCCCGCCGGCAGACCCGCGAGATCAGGAGGATTGCTGTGAGCAGGTCCTCAACGACGCGGGGCCTGTACACCCCCCGGACATCGCGCCCGTTTGCGCCGCGGCTCGATCCCGAGGCCGTCGGGAAGACGACTGAATCCATCGCCCGGTTCTTCGGCACCGGCCGTTACCTGCTGGTGCAGACGCTCTTCGTCTTGACGTGGATCGTGCTGAACGTGTTCGCAGTCCGCCTGCGCTGGGACCCCTACCCATTCATCCTGCTCAACCTGGCTTTCTCCACACAGGCCTCCTATGCCGCCCCGCTGATTCTGCTCGCGCAAAACCGCCAGGAAAACCGCGATCGCGTTGCGTTGGAGGAGGATCGTCGGCGGGCCGCGCAGACCAAGGCCGACACCGAGTACTTGGCCCGCGAGCTGGCCGCGCTGCGGCTGGCCATCGGCGAGGTCGCCACGCGTGACTACCTGCGCCACGAATTGGAGGGCCTGCGCAACCTGCTAGCCGAGCTGCAGCCGGCTTCCCAAACAAAAGCGCCCGAAGCCGGGCGGATCCGGCTGACTGACGGCGCGGAGCGGCGTGCTAAGAAATCCAGGTGAGAACCAACTCCGCCATTGCGCAACTCCTGTAACAAGAGTTATGTATGGTGATCTAGTTCACGAAGCTAAGAAAAAGGTCAGTTTCCGGACAGCTCACATACTGAGGACGGTCGAGTGCGCATAGGCGGACGCTGGGGTGCCCACCCGGCCGTCGCTGCGGTGCGGCGGCGGGCAATTCGCCTGGCGCAGCCGGCATTCGGTGTAGCGGTGATCACCCCTTTAGTGTTCGCCGGAGCGGTCGGCGGCGCGGCTCCCTCATTCCGCGGCAAGACCCCGCCGTTGCGCACCGCAATCACCCCGGTAGCCGCGGTCGCC
Source organism: Mycobacterium simulans (assembly GCF_900232995.1). Taxonomy (GTDB): domain Bacteria; phylum Actinomycetota; class Actinomycetes; order Mycobacteriales; family Mycobacteriaceae; genus Mycobacterium; species Mycobacterium simulans. The sequence continues at coordinate 2,861,782 of NZ_OCVX01000003.1, read as the reverse complement.
CCCTCCCCGCACACTGACCTGTCCGGCCCGGTCGTCATCTCCGTCGAGCGTCCACCAACCAGCTTCCACGTCGCCGCCGCTACCACATCGGCCCCGCCACCGCCGATGATCGTGAATTCACCTGGTGCGCTGGGCATTCCGATCATGGCGCTGTCTGCGTATCGGAATGCCGAACAGAAGATGGCAGCAGCCGCTCCGGGCTGCGGCATCAGCTGGAACCTACTGGCGGGCATCGGGCGTATCGAGTCGATGCACGCAAACGGCGGCGCCGTTGATGCACACGGCACCGCTGTCAACCCGATCTACGGACCGGCGCTGGACGGGACATTGCCCGGCAACGAGATCATCATTCAGAGCAACGTCGGCAATCGCGTCACCTACGCCCGCGCGATGGGGCCCATGCAGTTCCTGCCCGGCACTTGGGCGCGATACGCGGTCGACGGCGACGGCGATGGCGTGCCCGACCCACAGAACATATTCGACTCGACGCTGGCAGCCGCCCGGTACTTGTGCAGCGGCGGGCTGAACCTGCGGGACCCGGGCCAGGTCATGGCCGCGATCCTGCGTTACAACAACTCGATGCCCTACGCCCAGAATGTGCTGGGCTGGGCCGCGGCGTACGCGACCGGCGTGGTCCCGGTCGACCTCCCACCAATCACCGGACCGCCGCCGCCGATCGGCGACGCACACCTCGAGCATCCCGAGGGACTCGGGCCCGACTTGCCGCTGAACCAAAACGGCCTCGGGGTCAACGACCCGCTGGGGCAACACATGCCGCTGATCGACTTCGGTCCGCCTCGGCCCCTCCCGCAATATCCCATGCCTCCGATGCCACCCATGTGGCCCTGGCTGCAGCAACCACCCACCCCTGCGCCAGTCGCGCCGCAGCCCGGATGCACCCTGATCTGCATTACCTCGCAGAACCTGCCTGACGCGCCCCCACCCGGAGTCGGCCCGATGCCGGCTGGTGGCATCGTGATTGCACCGCCGGCAGGAGTGCCGCCCGCCGGGGTGCCGCCGGCAGGAGTGCCGCCGGCACCGCCCGCGGGAGTGCCGCCGGTGCCGCCAGCCGGCCCGCCGCAGCCGCCGACGCCCAGCCCTCCGGCACCCGGCGAGCCGGCACTCGCGCCGGTCAGCTGAGCGGCCCGCGGGCCGCCTACACTCGGCGGTGATGTCCGGAACACAACATGATGCCGCCGATCTGACCGGCGCTATCCGCACGGCACTGTCGAAAGTGATCGACCCCGAACTCCGGCGCCCCATCACCGAGCTCGGGATGGTCAAAAGCATCGACATCGGCCACGGCGGCGCCGTGCACGTCGAGATCTATCTGACCATCGCCGGCTGCCCCAAGAAGTCCGAAATCAGCGAACGCGTCACCAACGCGGTCACCGACGTCCCCGGCACCGGAGCCGTAACGGTCAGCCTGGACGTGATGAACGACGAACAGCGCGCCGAGCTGCGCAAGCAGTTGCGCGGTGATGCACGTGAGCCGGTGATCCCCTTCGCCCAGCCCAGCTCTCTGACCCGGGTCTATGCGGTCGCTTCCGGCAAGGGCGGAGTCGGCAAATCCACCGTCACGGTCAATCTGGCCGCGGCGATGGCCGCCCGCGGCCTGTCCGTCGGCGTGCTGGATGCCGATATTCATGGCCACTCCATCCCCCGGATGATGGGCACCACTGACCGCCCCACCCAGGTTGAGTCGATGATCCTGCCGCCCATCGCCCACGAGGTGAAGGTCATTTCGATCGCCCAGTTCACCCAGGGCAACACGCCGGTGGTCTGGCGCGGCCCGATGCTGCACCGGGCACTACAACAGTTTTTGGCCGACGTCTATTGGGGCGATCTGGATGTGCTGCTGCTCGACCTGCCACCCGGCACCGGCGACATCGCCATCTCGGTGGCTCAACTGATCCCCAACGCCGAGATCCTGGTGGTGACCACGCCACAGCTGGCCGCCGCCGAGGTCGCCGAACGTGCCGGCAGCATCGCACTGCAGACCCGCCAGCGCATCGTGGGCGTGGTGGAAAACATGTCTGGGCTGATGTTGCCGGACGGTACGACAATGCAGGTATTCGGCGAAGGCGGCGGTCAGCAGGTCGCCGAGCGACTGTCGCGTGCGGTCGGAGCCGACGTACCGCTACTGGGTCAGATCCCGTTGGATCCCGCATTGGTGTCCGCCGGTGATTCGGGCACACCCCTGGTGTTGACCGCGCCCGACTCGGCGGTGGGCAAAGAACTGCTCAACATCGCCGACAGCCTGTCCTCGCGGCGGCGCGAGCTGGCCGGCATGTCACTCGGGCTCGACCCGACTCCGAAATAGTCTCGTCGCGAGCGTAACGTGGCTGCGATTTCGGGCCGCAGATTTCGCAGTGTGGTTACGCTCGCGGGATCGGCTACGTTGCGTCGGTGTCGAACGGAGTGTGGTCGCCGGGCCGTGGCTCGGCTGGCTCGGCCGGCGGTGCCGGCGTTCCGCTCACCGGCTGGTCGAAATTCCCCGTAAACAGGGAGTCGTCGCCGTCGAGGAGGTGCTTGGTCAGCGCCGCGCGCGGTGTCATGCCCCGAAGTTTCTGCAACTCGCCGAGGTGTCCACGGATGTCGTCGAATTCGGGTCCCATGTCCTCGCGCAGCTGGTTGGTAACACCGCTGAGGTAGTCGCGCGCCTGCCGCAGTGCACTCGCCGACCAGCGAATGGCGCCTGGGAGCCGCTCCGGGCCAAGCACCACCAGCCCGACCACTACGAGTACGAGCATTTCCCCCCAGCCGATATTGGCAAACATTAGGTCGGATGGTGATGACCCGCTGCGCCCGGCTGCGCCGCGCTTGCGATCATCACGGTCGGATGGTGATGACCCGCTGCGCCCGGCTGCGCCGCGCTTGCGATCATCACGGTCGGATGGTGATGACCCGCTGCGCCCGGCTGCGCCGCGCTTGCGATCATCACGAGCTGGTATCGGGGTCAGGTTTCACCGTCAGCGTGACGTTCCGACCGTCGCGGACCACCTCTATCGGGGCGTCCTGACCGATGGTCAGCTGGCGCACGGCGACGACGAACTCGTCGGAGTCGGCGACCTTGCGGTTACCGACCTTGACTATCACGTCGTTTTCCAGGATGCCGCCCTTCTGCGCAGGGCTTCCCGCCTTCACATTGGCAACCTGAGCGCCCGATGCGATCGCGTTGCTCACCGACCGGGTGCTGATACCGATTGTCGGGTGCACGATCTTGCCGTCTTTGATCAGGGTTTGCGCGACGAATTTCATCTCGTTGACCGGGATCGCAAAGCCCAGCCCGCTCGCACTGTCCGACAGCGACTTGCCGGCGGTGTTGATGCCGATCACCTGCGAATCCATGTCGATGAGCGGACCGCCGGAGTTGCCGTGGTTGATCGAGGCGTCGGTCTGCAGGGCGTCGATGACGGTATCGGTATCGGAGCCCTCCCCCGACAACGGGACGGGCCGATGCAGCGCGCTGATGATGCCGTGGGTGACCGTGCTGCGCAATCCCAGCGGCGCACCCGCGGCGAGGACCTCGTCGCCGACGCGCACCTTGCCGGAATCACCGAGCCGGGCAACCGTCAGATTGTCGACATTGTCGACCTTGAGGACGGCCAGGTCCGTCTTGGGATCGCGGCCCACCAGGTTGGCCGGCACTTCTTTGCCGTCGTTGAACACCACCGTCGTCTTGAACCGGCTGGGACTGTTGGCCGCTTCGGAAATCACGTGGTTGTTGGTGACGATGTAGCCGCGGCCGTCAATGATGACGCCGGAACCCTGCATGCCTTCCTGGTCGCTTTTCGATTCGATGGTCACCACCGCGTCGGCAATCGCGGCCGCAACCTTGGTGAATCGGCCAGCCGGCTCTTCGGCATTGCCGCTGGTCGACAACGTCACCTTCGATGTGGTGAACGCCTCGACCACTTCGGCCGTCTTGCGACCGATCACACCGCCGATCACGCCGATCACCAACGCGATCAACACCAGGATGGTCAACGCGAGGTAGGACACCTTGCCGCCGAACAACACGTCGCGCACGCCGAGCTTGCCGCCGTAGCCCAGTGCGCCGCGCGGAATCGGCGGAGCTACCGCCGGCCCCCCCAGGGCGGCCGCGGCGCCGGGATCACGCCACGGGTCCTCTTGCTCGTCGAGCGGCCCGCCATCTTTCTCGGCGGCCAGCGCGCCAGCATCGATCGGGTGACGCTGCAACGACTCGGCACCGCTGTAGGGACGACTGAATGCCTCCTCCAGCACCGGGTCGGCCGGTTGATCGTGTGGCCTGAACTCGGCCTGTTCCCGATACTTCTGCGGACGAACCCGCTCTGCCACAAAGGATCCATGGAGCCCGGAGGGACGCCCGAACGCTTGACGCGATGCGGGGTCGACCGGCGGACGAGCGATGGGCCGCGGCGCCAGGCGGGGCCCGTCAGGGCCATGAGGGGCGTCGTCTTGGCCGCTGTTATTGCCTTGGTCGGAGGTCATTCATCCTCTTCTGAGCGTTCGAGACAAGAAGCCGGTACACGCGCCATGCGGGCACGGCGATGTTCGTGTCCACCCTACTAGCGGCGCTTTCGCTGGTCGCGGACGTCGCCGTCGGCAAAGCCGTCGGATAACGGCGCCGGGTCGTCGATCCGGTGATGCGGAATCTCAGACAGCTGTCCGAGCAGCGTGCTGGGGATGCGGATCGGTCGGGAGTCGCGCAGTGCGGCGCGCGCCCGGCTCTGGTCGTCCACTTCGGCCGCGCATTGGGGGCACAGCGAGAGGTGGTGCGCGGCCCGCAAGTGTGCGTTCATGCGCAGCTCACCATCCACGAACGCCGCAATGGCCTCGATGGAGAGGTGCTCGGTAGACCGGAATCGACGCGGCGCGCCAACCGGCGCATCGCTCTGGGAGGCGAATTGTGCAGGAAGCCAGGAGAACGCGCGCCGGAACACATGTCCCACATGTTCTGGGCCGGCCATCACCAGCTCCTTCCCTAGCCCTGTTCAGCCATCGGTATTTCGAATGTAGCGCGGCGCGGTCCCTGATCACCATCATCCGACGACAAAACCCCAGGATTTGGGACCAGTCGGCAATCAAGCAGTGGCCAAACCGATGGCTCGGGCACTAAGCGAATCGCTTAGCTGGCCGAGGGGTGCAGCTCGCCTTGTTCGTGATGCGCGGCCAGGTAATCCCGCAGCGCCTGGCGGCCCCGGTGGATGCGACTGCGTACCGTGCCGAGCTTCACGCCCAGGGTGGCACCGATCTCCTCGTAGGACAGACCTTCGATATCGCACAGCACAACCGCGGCACGAAACTCAGGGGGCAGGGAATCCAGCGCTGCCTGCAGGTCCGGCCCAAGCCGTGAGTCGTGATAGATCTGCTCCGGATTGGGCTCGTCGGCTGGTACCCGGTCGTAGTCGTCGGGCAACGCCTCCATCCGGATGCGGGCCCGCCGGCGGACCATGTCGAGAAACAGGTTCGTGGTGATGCGGTGCAGCCAGCCCTCGAAGGTGCCGGGCTGGTAGTTCTGAACGGACCGGAAAACCCTGATGAAGGTCTCCTGCGTCAGGTCCTCGGCGTCCTGCGGATTGCCGGAAAGCCGATAAGCCAACCGGTACACCCGATCAGCATGCTGACGCACCAGCTCATCCCAGGAAGGCATGGTGGCCTTGTCCCCGGTCGCGTCGAATACCGCAGTGCCGCATAGCGTGTCGGACTGCTCCACCCACTCATCGTCGCGGACCTGTCGGGGATGCGACATGGTGGTCGTGCTCAAGGTGGTGATAATCAGGTCCTCCGGGTTTCCCTTGTCATCAGGGGTTGGCGATTCTTCACGGCGGGCAACGCGAGGTTGCCATTCCGTATTCCCGCGTTCTCCGCGTTCCATACCGATACCGTCGCGTACCGGCGTATGCGCGGTATATGAGCAATCTGAGCTTTAGCTGAGAAACCGTTTCGTTACCTGCGTTATCCAGCGCTTATCGACCGCCGAGTGATTTTTGTCCTGGTGGCCGGCCGGGCGTGTCTAGCGCGCCTGTCCGACTGCGTCGCGAGTCCGGCATACGCTGCGGTCATGGACGGTACCAATAACACTTCCGGCCAGGAGACCCGCAGTCGGGCTCCCAGTCAGGCAGAGGCACTGTTCGCCCACGCAGAGGAATCGATATCGGAAGATGCGATCCTGGCAAGCGCCCGCGAGCGGGCCATTGACATCGGAGCGGGGGCAGTGACACCGGCCGTAGGTGCCCTGCTGAGCCTGCTGACCAAGCTCAGCGGCGGCAAGGCCGTCGCCGAGGTGGGCACCGGTGCGGGTGTCAGCGGCCTATGGCTGCTATCGGGCATGAGCGACGACGGCGTCTTGACCACGATCGACATCGAGCCCGAGTATCTGCGGCTTGCCAAGCAGGCGTTCTCCGAGGCCGGCGTCGGGCCGTCGCGCACCAGACTGATCAGCGGGCGGGCCCAAGAGGTGCTCACCCGGCTCGCCGACGAATCGTATGACCTGGTGTTCATCGATGCCGACCCGATCGACCAGCCGGAATACGTGGTTCAGGGTGTTCGACTGCTGCGGTCCGGCGGAGTCATAGTCGTGCACCGGGCGGCGCTGGGCGGGCGGGCCGGTGATCCCGCGGCGCGCGACGCGGAGGTGATTGCGGTCCGCGAGGCGGCCCGGCTGATCGCCGAGGACGAGCAGCTCACCCCGGCTTTGGTGCCGTTGGGCGACGGCGTTCTGGCCGCGGTTCGCGAGTAATTGGGCGAGCAGACGCAAAATCGCTCTGGAACGCTCGGTCCAGGGCGATTTTGCGTCTGCTCGGCGGAGTTCGCGACTCAGTGATCGAACTCCTGGACGACCTTCGCCAGTTCTGCGCGAGTAGCGATTCCTGCCTTGAAGGTGGCGCGGTAGATGTGCCCTTCGACCGTGCGGACAGATAGCGACAGAACCTCGGCGATCTCCCGGTTGGTGAGGCCCCTCGACACCAGAAGTGCGATCTCACGTTGCCGGTGGCTGAACGGAAAAGCAATTTTGGCCCCCGCAAGCGCCGGACTGGTCGCGCGGCCACAACGTTTAGCCAGGCTCTCGGCGCGGGCGCCGGCCGTCAGGGCGCTGCCGCGCCGGTCGGCCACCCGATACGCCGACGACGCATGGGCGGCCGCGTCCGCGGCGGCAAGGAGATCGCCCATCGCCTCGAAATCCTCGGCCACGGCTTCGAGTTCCGCCGCGGCGTCGTCGGCCAGCGCTTTCGCGTAGCGCGCGGCGATCGGCGCGCGCGGCCCCTCGACCAGGGTGGCCAACTCGGCCAGTCGCTCCGCGACCGTGGCATCGCAGAACTGAACCGAGGTCTGCAGGCAGAGAACTTCAGTGGCCAGCTGGCCGTGCCGGCGTGCGAAGGTTGCGGCCTGCGCGGAAATGTCGCGTGCGCGTTCGATCTGCCCCTGCGCCGCAGCGACCCAGGCCTGGGCCAACAGGTAGATGGCTTCGACGTACAGCAGATGGGGGCGGCGGACATCGGCGGCCCGCTCGAGTGCCTGTACCGCGTCCTCGACATTTCCCGATCGCGCCAGCGCGGTGGTGTAGTGCACCTGGTACCGATACGTGTGGCCCGTGATCACCCCAAACTGCCCCAACTCGACCTGGCCGGGATGCAGGCGACGCCGTGCCACCGCGAGGTCGCCCGCGGCCAGGGCCACCAGACCGATGGTGGCCGAGCAGAGCGTACGCGCAACCGGCGCCGACCTGGCGCAGCGCCGGTACGCATGCTGAGCCACCTCGGCGGCACCGGCAATGTCTCCAGCGAGAACCAGTACATGGGTCTGCAGCTTGGCGAGATTGGCCACCATGAACGCATCGGGCTGGTCGTCGAAAACTCTCCAGCCCCGTGCCGCCTCCTGGCGCAGCTTGCTGAGCTGCCCGCGCTCCCCATGGGCGAGGGTTCGTATCCCAAGGCAGACGACGGCACCGAAGCTGTCGAATTGATCAGGATCGACGAGCTGTAGGGCATCGATAGCGCCAACCGGGTCGGCGGCGAAACCCAGGTGGAAACCGCGCAACAAATTGAGTTCCTGCGCGCGCATACCCGTCGAACCCTTCTGTGCCCCCTCGATCAGGCGGAGCGCTTCGTCCGGTTGAGCGAACCCAAACTGCAGGTTCATCACCATCAGATTGAATTCGTTGAGGAAATCGTTGCCGCGCAGTTCATCCGGGCGAATGCGGCTCAGCTCGGCGTGGGCCTCACTACTCCTGCCGAGAAGAAACAGACAGTAGGCGTGCTGGAGTTTCGGCCCAACGCCGCCACCGGCGTCGACGGCGGCACGCGCGCAACGTTCGGCGAACTCGATGTCGAGTAGCGCGAGGGCGCTCTCCGCCGCATCCTTCAAGATGCCGGCGTCGGGCGGCAGGTCCGATTCGAGCCAGAGCAACCCCAGCTGGGCGGGATCAACCGGGGCTGTGTTGTGTGGGCTGGCCATCGCTGTGGCAAGGCGACCGCGCAGACGACTCTGCCGCAGCCGACCGCACTGAGCCAGCCTGATAGCGGAATACAGCGGGTGCGCGACCCGGATGACGTCAGGCGTTGACTCATCGGCGCGGATCAGTCCGAGCCGCTCCGCCTCCGCCGACGCCTCAAGGTCGGCGAGCGAATTGAGCAAGGATCGACCAATCGATCCGGCGACCGCGACCAGATCGACGACCTCCTGCACGGATTCGGCAAGAGCACCGAATTGCATCTGCACCACGTCACGCAGGGACGGTGACACCGTCGGAGCCGCACGCAGGCTCCACATGCCGTCGTCCTCGACAAGATTTCCAGCGGCACGTTCCTCGCCGATGATTTGGGTCAGGTAGGCGGGGTTACCGCGTGTCAACTCCCAAAGCTGTTCGGCACAATCGCCGCTAACCTGTCCGAGCAATGCGCTGCGAAGTAGATCCTCGCTTTCGGACTGTGATAGTGGCGGCAAGTCGACGCGGTGAAGGATCCCTTCTTTCCACGGCTTCATTACCGCGTCGGGCGCGAGGGCGCCGCTGCGGGCTGTGATGAGTACTTTGACCCTCGGACGCTGCAGGACGCTATACACGACGAAGGCCGACAGGTTGTCGAGCAGATGCGCATCGTCGATGCTGATCAGGATCCGGCCGGACGCGCCGGCGTCAGTCATGGTCGCAACCACGTGGTGGGCAGCGTTGTGCGGGTCCTCATGGCTCCCGCTTGACCATTTGGTGAAAGCGCCCAACTCGATTGACTGCGCGGTGACGCTAGCGGTGACACGGTGCACAAGCCAGCCCAGTGCCTCAGCTGCTGCGGCTGCTTCCTCGGCAAGCCGCGTTTTGCCAACCCCCGCATCACCGACCATTAGCACGCCTCGACAGTCGTCCGCACCGAGTGCGTCGGCAATCACCCGCAGTTCCTTGCCCCGACCGATTAAGGGGCAACGGTCCGTCACATGACGACTGTAGGTTCTAGCGTCAGTCCATACCTGCCGTTCGGGCAATATTTCCGTGTATTTCGTATGCCATATTTTTCCGTTGCGCATTCATCGGACAGTCCGACCGACTTCACCTCTGCTGGTCTGAAATGGGGTAGTTCGATAGGGGTCGAGGGTTGAGGGTGAGGTAGTCGGCTACGGGCCCCTGCATGCGTTTGCGGGTCAACGATTCGGACCGTCGGAAGTTTCTGCGTACGAGGGTTGGGCTCGTCGTGATGGGGGCCGCTGATGTCGTCATTTGTGATCGCGACGCCCGGGTCGTTGGCGGTGGCCGCGGCGGATTTGACCGTGATCGGGGACGCGATCGGGGCAGCCCGTGTGGCCGCGGCCGGCTCGACGACCCAGGTGCTGTCGGCGGCCGGTGATGAGGTATCGGCAGCGATTGCGCAGTTGTTCGGCACCTACGGGCGCGAGTACCAGGCGCTAAGTGCTCAGGCGGCAGCGTTTCACGAGCAATTCGTAGCCGCTCTGAACGGGGCCGGTGCCGCATACGCCGCGGCCGAAGCCGCCAACGCCAACCCGTTGCAGACCCTCGAGCAAAACGTGTTGGGCGCGATCAACGCACCCACCGAATGGCTGCTGGGGCGCCCGCTAATCGGCGATGGCGCCGACGGGGCGCCCGGAACCGGGCAAAACGGCGGGCCGGGCGGATTGTTGTGGGGCAACGGCGGCAACGGCGGCTCGGGGGCGCCCGGCCAGGCCGGCGGCCGGGGCGGCGACGCCGGGCTGTTCGGTCATGGCGGCAACGGTGGGCTCGGCGGGGCCGGCAATGTCGGGCAGGCCGGCATCGACGGCAGTGGCGCTGCCGGCGGTAGTGGCGGTAACGGGGAACGGAGGTCAGGGCGGAAACAGCGGCAGGCCGGGTAACGGCGGCAACGGCGGGGCCGGTTTTAGCTTCTCCGGCAACGGCGGGGACGGCGGGGACGGCGGCGACGGCGGCGACCCCGGCTTCGTCGGCACGGGCGGCGGAGGCGGGCAAGGCTCCACCACGGGTGACCGCGGCGCGAACGGCACCGTCCCCGTCACCATAAACGACCTGACCTTTTTCGGCAGAGGCGGTCACGGCGGTGACGGCGGCAACGGTGCCAGCCCCGGCGCTGCGGGAGGCAACGGCGGGGCCGGCGGCAACGGCGGACTGTACGGCATCGCAGGTGCCGGTGGTAACGGCGGCAACGGTGCCACCGGCGCCACCGGTAGTGCGGGTGGCGTTGGTGATAGCGGTGGCCCCGGCGGCACAGGCGGCGCAGGAGGCGACGGTGGCGCCGGAGGATATTCAGGGGTCTTCTCCCTCGGGAAGGGCCTCCAACTTAGGAGTGGCGACGGCGGGGATGGCGGGGCTGGCGGAACCGGCGGTGCCGGCGGTACAGGCCACAGCTCGCTAGGCGGCACCATGGGTGCAAGTGGGGGCCGCGGTGGTGACGGCGGTCCCGGCGGTAACAGCGGCCCAAGCGAGACCTTGTCGGGTGATGGCGGCGCCGGTGGGGCCGGGGGTACCGGCGGCAGGGGCGGCGACGGTGGCAGTGGAGCCTTCGGCCAGGGTCCGGGCGGCTTTGGTGGGACTGGCGGTAATGGGGGTGACGGCGGCGACGGTCGTGCGGCAGGTGCCGGCGGCGCGGCCGGTAACGGCGGTCCGGGCGGTGACCCCAATGGCGGCTCCGGCGGGTTCGGCCAGCCCGGGGACCCTGGTGCTGTTCTGCAAAATTAGCCCACGGTCCGGCCCCAAACGCCCCGAACCAATCTTTACGACTTCCTTACGGAGCACCTCCTTGACGACAGGCTGAACGTACGTTTAGTGTCCTGAACATACGTTCAGCCGATCTGACCGCCGCTGCCCGAATCCGCGAGGCGGCCATCGAGCAGTTCGGACAGCACGGCTTCGGTGTCGGGCTACGCACGATCGCCGACGCGGCCGGGGTGAGCGCGGCGTTGGTCATCCACCACTTCGGCTCCAAGGAAGGCCTGCGCAAAGCTTGTGACGACTACATCGCCGAAGAGATCCGCAGCACCAAGGCCGAGACCCTGCGATCCAACGATCCGGCCACCTGGTTCGCGGCCATGGCCGAGATCGAGTCCTACGCCCCGATGATGACCTACCTGGTTCGCAGCATGCAATCCGGCGGCGATCTGGCGAAGATGTTGTGGCACAAGATGATTGATAACGCCGAAGAGTACATGGACGAAGGCGTGCGGGCCGGCACCATCAAGCCCAGCCGGGACCCGCACGCCAGGGCCAGGTATCTGGCGATCACCGGCGGAGGGGGCTTTCTGCTGTACCTGCAAATGCATGACACCCCAACCGATCTGAAGGCCGTGTTGCGCGATTACTCCCGCGACATGATGCTGCCCGCCCTCGAGGTCTATACCGAAGGCTTGATGGCGGACCGCACTATGTACGACGCCTTCCTTGCAACAGATGGTTCCGTCGAGAATCAAGGAGAATCACGTGTCAGTTGACAACACACCCATCGACATCCGCGGTCTGACGAAGAACTTCGGCACGGTGCGGGCCCTCGACGGCCTCGACTTGACCGTGCGCGAAGGCGAGGTGCACGGCTTCCTCGGTCCCAACGGCGCCGGCAAGTCGACAACCATCCGTGTTCTGTTGGGCGTGGTCAAGGCTGACGGCGGAATCGCGCGACTACTGGGCGGCGACCCGTGGACCGACGCCGTAGAGCTGCACCGCCAGATCGCCTACGTCCCAGGCGATGTCACCCTGTGGCCCTCACTTACCGGCGGCGAAACCATCGACCTGCTGGCCCGCATGCGGGGCGGCATCGACGAGACACGCCGGGGCGAGCTCATCGAGCGCTTCGAGCTCGATCCGCACAAGAAGGTGCGGACCTACTCGAAAGGCAACCGCCAAAAGGTGTCCCTGGTTTCCGCGTTCTCCTCGCGAGCCCGGCTGCTGCTGTTGGATGAGCCAAGCAGCGGCTTGGACCCATTGATGGAGAATGTGTTTCAGCAATGCGTTGCCGAAGCACGCGACCGCGGTGTCACCGTGCTGCTGTCCAGCCACATCCTGGCGGAGACAGAGGCGCTGTGCGAACGGGTGACCATCATCCAAGCCGGCAGGACCGTCGAAAGCGGATCCTTGGAATCCATGCGGCATCTCAGCCGCACCTCGATCAAGGCCGAAATGATCGGTGACCCAGGAGATCTCACTCGGATCAAGGGGGTCGAGGACATCACCGTCGACGGCAACACGCTCCGTGCTCAGGTCGACAGCGAAAGTCTCGGCGAACTCATCCGGGTGCTCGGTCACGCCGGTGTGCGCAGCCTCGTCAGCCAGCCTCCCACCCTTGAAGAGCTGTTCCTGCGCCACTACAGCACCAACGGCCAAAAGGAGGTGCCGGCAATATGAGCACCGCAATCCTGGATCGCCCAAGCCCCTCGCAACACCCTGCGCCGCAACGTGGTTCGCACTTCGTAGGCACGCTCGGGCTGCTGCGGCTCTACCTGCGCCGCGACCGGGTTGCGTTGCCGCTGTGGGTGATGTTGCTGTCGGTGCCGTTGGCCACCGTCTACATCAAAAGCATCGAAACGGTTTACCCCGACCAGGCCGCCCGCGCCGGAGCCGCGGCCGCCATCATGGCCAGCCCGGCCCAGCGCGCGCTGTACGGGCAGGTCTACAACGACAGCCTTGGGGCGGTCGGAATCTGGAAGGCCGGGATGTTCCACCTACTCATCGCGGTAGCGGTCATTCTCACCGTGATCCGGCATACCCGCGCCGACGAGGAAACCGGTCGTGCCGAGCTGATCGACTCCACCATCGTCGGACGGTATGCCAATCTCACTGCAGCGCTGTTGCTGTCGTTTGGGGCCTCGGTCGCCACCGGCGCAATCGGTGCGGCCGGGCTGCTGACTACCAACGTGGCTCCGGCCGGATCGCTTGCGTTCGGCGCGGCGCTGGCCGCCTCCGGTCTGGTGTTCGCGGCCGTCGCCGCCGTCGCGGCGCAGCTGTCGCCCAGCGCGCGAGTTACCCGCGGCGTCGCGTTCGCTGTGCTGGGCACCGCGTTCACATTGCGCGCCGTCGGCGATGCCGGCTCCGGCACACTGTCCTGGTTCTCCCCGCTGGGGTGGTCACTGCAGGTCAGACCATACGCCGGCGATCGCTGGTGGGTACTGCTGCTGCACCTGGCTACGACAGCCGTGCTCACCGTGCTGGCCTACCGATTGCGAGCCGGCCGCGACGTCGGCGCCGGGCTCATCGCCGAACGCGCCGGTGCCGGCACCGCCGCACCCACGCTGAGCGAGGCCTTCGGGCTGGCATGGCGGCTTGACCGCGGCGCCCTGCTGCTGTGGACCGTTGGCCTGTGCCTGTACGGCCTGGTGATGGGCAGCGTGGTGCACGGCATCGACAACCAGCTGGGTGACAGCACAGCGGTGCGTGACATCGTAACCCGGATGGGCGGCAGCAGCGCGCTGGAGCAATCCTTCGTTGCGTTGGCCTTCACTATGATTGGCATGGTTGGCGCGGCATTCGCAGTCTCGCTGACCTTGCGACTCCACCAGGAGGAAACCGGGCTACGCGCCGAGACCCTGCTGGCCGGAGCCGTTTCCCGGACTCGTTGGCTGTCAAGTCATTTGGTGATGGCCCTGGCCGGATCGGCGGCGGCAATCCTCATCTCGGGAGTAACGGCCGGACTCGCCTACGGCGCTGCAGCGGGCGACGTCGGCGGTAGGTTGCCCACCGTGGTGGGATCGGCGGCGGTACAGCTACCCGCCGTCTGGCTGCTGGCCGCGGTGACCGTCGGGTTGTTCGGAGTTGTACCGCGGTTCGCGCCGGTGGCGTGGGGCGTGCTGGTCGCCTTCATCGCGTTGTACCTGCTTGGTTCGTTGTCGGGATTCCCGCAGTGGTTGCTCGACCTGGAACCCTTCGCGCACACTCCGCGCGTCGGTGGTGGCGACTTCACCGCGATTCCGCTGTTATGGCTGCTGGCCATTGACGTAGTGCTAATTGTGTTGGGAGCCGTCGCTTTTCGACGGCGTGATCTGCGCTGCTAGGAGATGTCATGAAAATTGGATTCAAGACGTTGATATGGACCGTGTGTGGACTTGTCGTATTCGGCGCTGTCCTATTCTGGCCGGCCGGCACGTTCAACTATTGGCAGGCATGGGTTTTCCTTGCCGTATTCGTCGTCGCCACGATTGCCCCCAGCCTCTATTTGGCTCGGACTGATCCGGCGGCACTACAGCGGCGGATGCGTAGCGGGCCATTCGCGGAAGGCCGAACTGTTCAGAAGTTCATCATCATCGCCGCGTTTCTGGGGTTCTTCGCGATGATGGTGGTGAGCGCATTCGATCGTCGTTTTGGTTGGTCGTCAGTGCCGGCCGCGGTGTGCGTGATCGGCGATGTCCTAGTGGTGACCGGCCTTGGCATCGCCATGCTGGTGGTCATCCAGAACAGCTATGCCGCCTCCACGGTCAGGGTGGAGGCGGGCCAGAAGTTGGCGTCCGATGGTCTGTATAAGCTTGTGCGACACCCGATGTACTTGGGGAACGTGGTCTTGATGACGGGCATACCGTTAGCACTGGGCTCCTACTGGGCACTGCTAATCCTCGTCCCCGGCGTACTGGTGCTGGTGTTCCGCATCCTCGACGAGGAGAAACTACTTACCGAAGAACTGGTCGGATACCGCGAATACCGGCAGCGGGTGCGCTATCGGTTGGTGCCATACGTGTGGTAGGGCCCGAATCGCCCTAGGGTAACGGGCGTGGCTCGAACCCGTCACCTGCCCCGAACCGCCCGTGGCGACGTCCCGGCACCATCCGGTATGCCGCGCCGACCGCGAGTGGCCTCGCCGTGGTCAACGCAGACTCGCGCAGCTGCGGCCACTCCGACGGTTTCCGCGACGTACTGGACGACACCCCCGGTTCCGGCACGAGCCGCCGTCGGCTCCTGGCAGCATCACCTTCGAAACACGCTCTCGTGCAGCAGCATTCGATTGGGTGATCCTTGAGGACATGGAACTGACTCGATGGCCGCGCGGTGGCATTGAGAATCGGCGTGACGGGCCATTCGCTGCCTTCGAAGGGTTCCTACGGCTACAGCCGTGAGAGCCGGCGCCGACATTCGCGCGGCCGCAGCCGGTTACCTCCGAGGTGGTCGCGGTAGATGTGGCGCTGGGCCCATCGGCGACGCTGTTCCGCGCCAGCGAGCAGCTGAGTAGTCGGCGCGAGCAGGTAGGACCGGGCCCTAGATCCAAACGCCCTTGCCCACCGCGACCACACCGCCGGCACTAATCGCGAAGCGCTCCCGATCCTTCTCCAGATCAACTCCGACCATCTCGCCCGGCCCGACCACGACGTTCTTGTCCAGGATCGCGTGGCGCACCACCGCACCGCGGCCGACCCGAGCGCCTGGCATGATCACACTGCCCTCCACAATCGCGCCGTCGTCGACCACCACGTTGGACGACAGTACCGAGTTGCGCACCGAGGCCGCCGAAATGATGCTGCCGGCACCAACCACCGACTCCTGAGCGGAGCCGCCATTGACGAACTTCGCCGGCGCCAAGTTCTCCGACTCGCCGCGAATAGGCCAGCGCTTGTTGTACAGGTTGAATACCGGGTGCACCGACACCAGGTCCATGTGCGCGTCGTAGAACGCGTCGAGCGTCCCGACGTCACGCCAGTAGGCCCGGTCGCGGTCGGTTGCGCCGGGCACTTCGTTGTCGCTGAAGTCGTAGACCGCGGCCATTCCGTCGGCCACCAAATGCGGGATGATATCGCCGCCCATGTCGTGATCGGAGTGGTCGTCATCGGCGTCAGCACGAATCGCATCGATCAACACCTTGGTGGTGAAGATGTAGTTGCCCATCGACACGAACGTGGTGTCAGGGTCGTCGGGAGTTCCGGGGGGCTCCAGGGGCTTCTCGAGGAAACCGCGAATACGGCCCGAGTCGTCGGAGTCGATGCAGCCGAAAGCGCTCGCATCGCTGCGCGGGACTCGGATCCCGGCCACCGTCGCGCCAGCTCCGCTGTCGATGTGGAACCGGACCATCTGCTCGGGGTCCATCCGATACACGTGATCGGCGCCGAAAACCACTATGTAGTCCGGATCTTCGTCATAGATCAAATTGAGTGATTGATAGATCGCGTCGGCGGAGCCGGTGTACCAGCGCGGGCCGAGGCGCTGCTGCGCTGGCACCGGGGTGATGTACTCACCGGCCAGACCCGATAACCGCCAGTTCTGGGAGATATGGCGGTCCAGCGAATGCGACTTGTTTTGGGGGAGAACGCAGATCCCCAAGTACCGGGCATTGACGAGATTGGAGAGCACGAAATCAATGAGCCGATAGGCGCCGCCGAAGGGAACCGCGGGTTTGGCCCGGTCCGCAGTCAACGGATAAAGCCGCTTGCCCTCACCGCCGGCCAAAACGATGCCCAGCACGTGTGGCACTTCCCTCATGGCCTCAAACCTATCGGCCACTGCGAGACGCTGCCAGGGGGAACCCCCGGTTGGACCGTGGTCTGCATTGTTCTGACGGGCTGTCCGTCAAGGTATTTGGCCCACTTCGGATCCAGTTCACCGACTCCTCAACGGCCCGCCATGCGGGCCGCATCGTCGCCGAACTCAACCCCCATCGTCCGACTCCTCAACGGCCCGCCATGCGGGCCGCATCGTCGCCGAACCCAACCCCCATCGTCCGACTCCTCAACGGCCCGCCATGCGGGCCGCATCGTCGCCGAACTACGGTGCCCTCATGCGGGTGGCAATGTTGACTCGGGAGTACCCACCCGAGGTCTACGGCGGAGCCGGGGTACACGTCACCGAACTGGTGTCGCAACTGCGCCGCCTGTGCGCGGTCGACGTGCACTGCATGGGCGCACCCCGCCCGGGCGCCGCCGCCTATCAACCCGACCCCCGGCTGCGAAACGCCAATGCGGCCCTGTCCACCCTGTCGTCGGACCTGCTGATGGCCAATGCCGCCGGCGCGGCCACGGTCGTTCATTCACACACCTGGTACACCGGCCTAGCCGGGCACCTGGCCGCGCTGCTTCATGACATTCCACATGTTCTGACCGCGCATTCGCTTGAGCCGATGCGGCCGTGGAAGGCCGAGCAACTCGGCGGCGGTTACCGGCTGTCGACATGGGTGGAGCGCACCGCGGTGCTGGCCGCCGACGCGATCATTGCCGTCAGCTCCGGCATGCGCGATGACATCTTGCGGGTCTATCCCACGCTGGATCCAAGCGTGGTGCACGTGATCCGCAACGGGATAGACCCTGAGGTGTGGTATCCGGCCGGGCCCGTGCGCATCGGGTCGGTGCTCGCCGAGCTTGGGGTCGATCGGAACCGGCCCATGGTGGCGTTCGTCGGGCGGATCACCCGCCAGAAAGGCGTCCAGCACCTGGTGGCGGCCGCACACCGATTCAGTCCGGACGTGCAGTTGGTGCTGTGCGCCGGGGCCCCCGACACCCCGGAGATCGCCGCTGAAGTCCGGTCCGCTGTAACCCGACTGGCCCGCAATCGCACCGGCGTGTATTGGATAAAAGAAATCCTTCCCATCGGAAAACTACGTGAAATAGTCTCGGCGGCAACAGTTTTCGTTTGCCCTTCGATATACGAGCCGTTGGGCATCGTCAACCTGGAGGCGATGGCGTGCGCAACCGCGGTGGTGGCGTCAGACGTCGGTGGTATACCCGAAGTGGTCGCCGACGGAATCACCGGTTCGCTAGTGCACTACGACCCAGCCGACCCGACTGGTTACGAGGCCCGTTTGGCCGATGCGATCAATGCCCTGGTCGCCGACCCCGCAAAAGCCGAGCGCTTCGGCCATGCAGGACGCCAGCGCTGTATCCGCGAGTTCTCCTGGGGACACGTCGCCGAACAGACGCTGGACATCTATCGGAAGGTGTGCGCGTAACGCAGACCTAGCTAGTCACGCCCTTGAGCTCGTCACCCAGCGCGGCAGCTTCGTCGGGCGTGAGCTCGACCACGAGGCGACCCCCACCCTCAAGTGGTACCCGCATCACGATGCCGCGCCCCTCCTTCGTCGCTTCCAAAGGACCGTCTCCGGTCCGGGGCTTCATCGCCGCCATCGAGTGCTCCCTCCAGATTCGAGCTGGCCCGCAGTCGCAGACCTGGCCGGCGCCGAGCATGCCCCGCCAGTGGATTTCCAGTCATACCCGACATTGAACTGCCAAATCACCCCCCTATTGTTCCCTATTCGGGTCACCAGGTGCACGAGACCCGGTTCTCTGGCCATTTTCAGGGCCTCAGCCGGTCGGCGCCGGCACCCAGCAATCACGGATGTGATCGTCGACCATTCCGGTCGCTTGCATCAGCGCGTAGGCAGTAGTAGGCCCAACGAAGCGGAACCCGCGTCGTTTCAATTCGCGCGCCATGGCCTTCGATTCCACGCTGGCCGAAGGAATTTCGGCCAAGCTGGCGAACCGGGGCCGAGGCGGCGGTGCGAACGACCACAGCAGCTCGGACAGGTCTTGCGGCGATCCCAGGTCAGCGGCGGCACGCGCGTTGGCGATCGTCGCCTCGATTTTGGCTCGGTTGCGGACAATTCCCTCGTCGGCCAGCAGCCGTTGCACATCGGCGTCGGTAAAGCGAGCGACCTTCTCGATGTCGAAGCCGGAGAACGCCCGCCGGAAGTTCTCCCGCTTACGCAGGATGATCAGCCACGACAGCCCGCTCTGGAAGGCCTCCAGGCTCATCCGCTCGAACAACGCCGCCCCGCCGCGCACCGGACGCCCCCACTCGTGGTCGTGATAGTCGCGATACAGCTCGAAGTCGGGCCCCGGACGACCTTGCGCCCAGCCGCAGCGAACCAGCCCCTGATCGGTCATGTCGCTCACCCGGAGTCCGGACGGTCCTCGACGACGGGCCCGGGCTCCGGTTTGTCGGACCTGCCGGCACCGGCGGCCGCCTGGATCGCCGCCAACTCGCCGCGCAGCGCCTCGAGCTCACGGCCGAGCCGATCCAGCACCCAGTCCACCTCGCTGGTCTTGTAGCCACGCAGCACCTGGGTGAACTTGACTGCGTCGACGTCGGCGCCGGTGATACCGAAAGCGGGCAGCACAGTCGCCGTCGTGGCTCGGGGCAGGGGCGGCAACTGCTCGCCACGGCCAAACAGCAGGCTGGCCGCCCCGAACAACACGATCGCCACCAGGACTAGCACCACGAGGTACAGCAACACCAAAGCCACGTCGTCGATCTTGCCCTACTGCACCGACACTTCGGTGTTCAGCGCGGTCGCACCAGATTCATCGGGGGCCGGTCCACCAGCGACACCGGCCTGGTGTGCTGGGTGTAGCCCTCGAAGTCGGAGCCGACCGGGAAGAACTGGGTCAGACCGACCCCGGAGTCGGGGATACCGCACCGGGAGAACAGCGTCGCGATGACCTGACGGCTCATTACGCCAAGCTCGGCCAGAGGCCGGTTGCGGTGCGCCCGCACACCGAGATTGACCTGCGCTATCGCGTCCAGGCCCATCCGATCAAAGGTATCGACCAGGAGCCCGATCTCCACTCCATAACCCGGGGCGAACGGCAGCGACGTCAGCAGCTCCCGACTCGCCGCGTACTCACCGCTCAGCGGCTGCAGCACACAACCAAGCTCCGGCCGTAGCGCCGCCAACAAAGGCCGCGCCACCAGCTCGGTGACCCGTCCCCCGCCGGTGGCGTCGGCGCCGCGCGCGTCGCCGGAAGTTAGCGGCCGTCGGTAGAAGCTTTTGACCAGGTGCACACCCTCGCCGGTGAGCAGCGGCCCGACCAGCCACGGCACAAACATCGGATGTGGATTGATTAGGTCGGAATCGACGAAAACCACGATGTCGCCGCTGGTAGCCGCCAGGGAGCGCCACAACGCCTCCCCCTTGCCGGGCCGCGTCGGAACCTCGGGCAACGCCTGTTCACGGCTGACGACACGGGCTCCGGCGGCGATGGCACGGATCTCCGTGTCGTCGGTGGAGCCTGAGTCCAGCACGATCAGCTCGTCGACCAGGCGATCTACCAGCGGCGAGATGCTGTCGATCACCGATTCGATGGTTTCTTCCTCATTGAGGGCCGGCAGCACCACCGAGATCGTCCGCCCTGCCTTGGCGGCCACCAATTCGCCGATAGTCCAGCGGGGGCGGTTCCAGCTACGGTTGGACAACCAGGTGTCCCGTGGCAGCGCGGCCAGGACTCCATCAACTAGGTCCGACGTTGTCATGCGAGCCCCCTCACCGTGCGCGTCGGTGGGCGCGTCCCCCGGATCGAGGCAACCATCTCCAGCACCCGCCGAGTAGCCGTGACCTGGTGCACGCGGAACATCCGCGCGCCGGCGGCCGCGGCCAGCGCGGTGGCTGCCAGCGTCCCCTCGAGCCGTTCGGTCACGTCCACGCCCAGAGTCTCCCCGACTACGTCCTTGTTGCTCAACGCCAGAAGCACAGGCCACCCGGTCTTAACAAGATCGTCCACGTGCCGCAACAGGAGCAGCCCGTGGAAGGTGTTCTTGCCGAAATCGTGGGCCGGGTCAATCAGCACCCGGTCACGGGCTACTCCGACCGCGACCGCCCGCTCGGCTGCGCCGGTGACCTGGCGGATCACGTCGTCCACCACGTCGCGGGTAGTCGTACCGTAACTCACCCGGAAGGGGCGCGTACGGGGCTGCGCGCCACCGGTGTGCGTACACACCAGGCCCGCACCGAATTCGGCGGCTACCTCGGCGATGCCCGGGTCGACACCTCCCCACGTGTCGTTGATCAGGTCCGCACCCGCTGCGCAGGCCTTCTTGGCAACCTCCGAGCGCCACGTGTCCACACTGATCAGTTGATTCGGGTAGGCGCCGCGCAGCCATTCGATGAACGGCACCAGCCGGGCAACCTCGGTGTCGGCATCGACGATGTCGCCGGGTCCCGCCTTGACGCCGCCGACGTCGATGACATCAGCACCCTCGGCGATGGCCCGGTGGGCGGCGTCTCTGGCGGCCTCATCGCTGAAGGTCGCGCCCTTGTCGAAGAACGAATCCGGGGTGCGGTTCACGATTGCCATGATCAGTGGGCGGTCCGCGGCGACTGGGCGGCCGCAGAAGGTTGACTGCACGCCCTCCATAGTGCCTGGGAGCATCGAGACCGCGTCCAGGGCTACCCGATGGCGACGAAATGCGCCTTCAGCGCAGTCTCGACGGCGACGCTAGCCCTGCGGTCGCTTACCGGAGGCGACCTCCTCGGGGTATTCGGCGTAGTACGGCACATAACCCTCGTCGCGGCCGGCCAGCACATACAGCGGATCCGCCACATCACTGCCATAGGCTTGGCGGCGCAGGTCTAGCTTGCGGCTCTTGAACGTCGTGGTGTGTTCCAAGGACTCCACCACCCGCACGAAGAGCGGAAGCGCATAAGCCGGTAGCTGCCCATAGACTCGGCGGGCCAAAGATTTGCCGTCAAACTCGGCGCCATCGCGCAGCTTGACCGCAGCCATCCCAGCTCGGCCACCGGTACGTGGGATCTCGACGCCGTAGACGGTGCTCTCCTCGATGGCCGCTTCGGATGCCAGCGCGGCCTCGACCTGTGTGGTGGCCACATTCTCGCCCTTCCAGCGGAAGGTGTCGCCGAGCCGGTCGACGAACGCGGCATGACCCATGCCCTGCGGGCTCATCACGTCGCCGGTGTTAAACCAGCAGTCGCCCTCGCGGAAAGCGTTGCGCACCAACTTCTTTTCGCTGGCGGCCGGGTCGGTGTAGCCGTCGAATGGCTGGAATCTGTTGACCGGGCTGAGCAACAGGCCGGGCTCACCGGCGGGCACCCGACGCACCCGTCCGTCGTCGTCGCGCAGCGGTTCACCGGTATCCGGGTCGTATTCGACATAGGCCAGTGGTATCGGCGATACCCCAGTGGTCCTGGGCAGGTTAAAGATATTGATGAAAGCCGACGTGCCTTCGCTGGCGGCGTAGAACTCACACACCCGCGCAATGCCGAAACGCGTCGTGAACTCCTCCCAGATCTCCGGCCGCAGTCCGTTGCCGCAGATCACCCGCACCTTGTGGGCCCGGTCGGTTGGCTTGGCCGGCTGGTTGAGCAGATATCGGCAGATTTCGCCGATGTAGATGAAGGCGGTGGCCCGGTTGCCGATCACCTCATCCCAGAACCGCGACGCCGAAAACGACTTCCCCAGCGCCAACGTCGCCCCGGAGTTGATCACCGACGACACCGCGACCGTCAACGCGTTGTTGTGGTACAGCGGCAGGCAGCTGTAGAGCGTGTCGGAGGACTTCAGCCGTAGCCCCATTCCGCCAAAGATCGCTAGCGCCCGCAACCAGCGCTGATGGCTCATCACGCTGGCTTTGGGAAATCCGGTGGTGCCCGAGGTGAAGATATAAAACGCGGCGTCTTTAGCCCGTACCGCCGACGCGGCCGCCGGGTTGGTGGCGGGTGCGGTCGCGGCGAAGCGCTCCAGGTCCTCGATCGTGAGCACGTCGCCAGTTGCGGGATTGGCCGAGGCGCCGCATTCGCTGACGGCGCTAACCAGGTCCGCCTCGGCGAGCAGCACCTTCGCTTCCAGCAGCCCCAGGCTGTGGGCCAGGACCTCGCCGCGCTGGTGGTAATTGAGCATGCCGGCGATTGCGCCGCACTTGACCGCGGCCAGCATTGCCAGCACCGCGTTGGGCGAGTTACGCAGCATGATGCCGACAACGTCGCCGGGGCCGACACCGCGGGCCGCCAACACCGCGGCATACCGGTTGGCGGTCGCATTGGCGTCGCGATAGCTCACCCGCTGATCGCCGAACTTTAGAAAGACCCGGTCACCGTAGCGAGCGGCACGATCCTGGAACACGGTGCCGATTGAGACTTTGGTTGTCGGCGTGTTCAGCAGCCCGGTCCGCACTCCGCGCACGATCGAAGGCGTGTCGACCAACAAGCCCGGCAATCGTGACGCGATATCGGTGAGCTTGACCGTTGCGCGCGCGCCACCGTCGCGATCGGACACCAAATCCCTCAATTCGTTCGCCAGACGTCAAGTTCGGCGCTCAGCATGGGCCAGCTCACGCCGGTGCGCAGGCCTCCAGCGCCTCGCTGACCTTATCGACCACCAGCAGCCGGTCCACGGCTACCTGTGAGATATACCCACTGTCGACCAACCCGTACATCCATGCTCGCAGGCCGTCGTAGTGGCCCCAGGGATCTAGCATCACGATCGGTTTGTCGTGCACCCCGAGGTATCCCTCGGTCCACGCGTTCAACAGCTCGTCCAGGGTGCCGACGCCACCTGGCAACGCAATGAAGGCGTCGGCGCGATCCTCCATGACCTGCTTACGCTCCCACATGGTGTCGGTGATGATCAGCTCGTCGGCGTCGTCGTCGGCTAGTTCCCGGTGCACCAGCAACTTGGGAATCACACCGACGGTCCAGCCGCCCCGAGCCCGCGCCGCAGAGGCGACGGCCCCCATGGCCGAAACGTGACCGCCGCCCCAGACCAGGGTCCAGCCCCGCTCGGCAAGCGACTCTCCGAGTGTGGCGGCCAGTTCCAACAGCTCTGGGTAGGTAGGTCCGGCCGCGCAGTACACAGCCACCGTCCACGCACCAGGTACAACGCTTTTCGCGGGCATACACCGAAAGGTAGACCACAGGGCCCAGACGCCGTGCAGATTTGGGGCCATCACCGTGAAAAGCGCATAGCGAGCAATAAGATTCGGCAGTGCCGATTCGATGGAACGTCCCTCAGCATGCCGCTGCCTTGGAGCAGCTGGACAATTCGCTGAGTGACACCGCACGCCCCGGCGCAGCGGTACTCGGACCCGACGGTGTCGGCAAATCCACGTTGGCCCGATTGGCCGCCGAACGATACTGCGCCCGGCATCCGACGACCGTCACACGCTGGGTCATCGGGACCCCAGCCGAGCGCGTGGTCCCATTCGGGGCCTTCGGCCATCTGGTGGCCATCGCCGACATCGGGAAGCCGGCTGCGCTGTTGCGGGCGGCCCGGGCGTCGTTGGGAGCGGACGGCGACCTTTTGCTCGTTGTCGACGATGCGCATCACCTCGACATTCTGTCGGCCACCCTGGTGTATCAGCTGGCACTGGCCGGCACCGCGCGGATGATCGTGACCGCTCTCGGTCCGGATTTTGGGCCCGCACCCGACGCCATCGCCGCGCTGTGGACCGACGACCTGCTGGATCGGATCGACGTCGAACCGCCCAGCGCGACGGCCCCAGCGCAGGTCGACGAATTCATCGCCGAGTTGCCCGGCCCGGCCCGGTCGGTGCTCGACTATCTGGCCGTCCAGGAGCCACTGTCACTGGCCGACCTCGCCGTCCTCGCCGGCGACGGCGCGGCGGAGCAAGCCGAGGAGTGGGGCGCCGCCGAAACCCGGGTCCGCGCACAGGACGATCCGGTGGTGTACACGGCGCACCCGCTGTTCGCCGAACGAGCGCGGGCCGCGCTCGGCGACGACGGAGCGCGACGACGGCGCACCGAGTTGGTCACGCTGCTGTCGCAGCACCCGCGCGACCATCTCAGCGACCGGCTCCGGCTGGCGTCGTTGGCGCTGGATAGCGATGCCCCGCAGCCGGTGAGCGAGGTCATCGAGGCCGCGCGGGAGGCGCTGCGGCTGGGCGACCTCGCGCTCGGCGAACGCCTGGCCCGCTGGGCGCTGGAGCACTCCGGCGACCTGGCGGCGCGACTGCATCTGGCACAGGCACTGGGGTTCCAAGGTCGCGGCCGCGAGGCCGACGCGGTGCTGGCCGCGGTGGACCCCGCCGCGCTTTCGGAACCCGAGCTGATGGCCTGGACGCAGCTGCGGGCCGCCAACCAGTTCTTTATGCTCAGCGAACCGGAGCGGGCCACCGCGTTTCTGCGGACCACCCGCAGTCGGATCACGGATGCCAGCCAGCGCATCACCCTCGACGCGCTGAGCGCCACCTTCGCGATGAACGCGGGCAACCTCGGGCACGCCGTGGAAATGGCTCGCGAGGTGCTGGCGTCGCCGTCGGCCGACGACCAGGCGGTGGCCTGGGCGGCCAGCGCGGGCGCATTGTGCGCGGCCCGGCAGGGGCGTTTCGACGACGTCGAGCCGCTGGCGCAGCGCGCGCTGGACGCCGAGCATCCCGGCGTGCTGCGCTTCACCATCGGACTGGGCCAGACCACCGCGCTCTTGATGGCGGGTCGGCTGGACGCGGCCCGGCAACTCGCCCAGCAGTTCACCGATTTCGCCGAACTGCAGCAACCGGGCCGCGCGATCGGGGAGGTGCTGTTGGCGCATGTGCTGATCGCCAACGGCGAATTCGGCCAAGCGAAGGCGCTACTCGAGCCGGCGGCGGCCACCCTGGAACGCACCGGCTACTCGTGGGGACCGCTGTCGCTGATGCTGCTGGCTACCGCGCTGGCGCAGCAGGGGAATATACCCGAGTCCGCAAAAGCGTTGCGGCGCGCGGAAACCCGGCACGGAACCAAGTCGGCGTTGTTCGCGCCCGAGCTCGGGCTAGCGCGCGCCTGGGCCAGGTCGGCCGCCCGGGACAAGACGGGCGCCGTCGCCGCGGCCCGGGAGGCGGCCCGCACCGCCGAGCGGGCCGGACAGTCGGCGGTGGCGCTGCGCGCTTGGCATGACGCGGTTCGATTGGGCGACCTGCGCGCCGTGGACCCGGTTAGCCGGCTGGCCGCCGAGATCGATTGCGCCGTCGGCAATATCGTCGTGCGCCACGCCCGGGCGTTGGCCGACGGCGATGCCGCGGCACTGACCGCGGTGGCCGACGAGCTGGCCGCGATCGGGATGGCCGCCGCGGCCGCCGATGCCGCGGCACAGGCACGCCGCATTGTGCGTGAACCGTAATCGCAAACGGATATCCCGTGAGCGTCAAAGGCGGACAAGCCATTTCGGCGCCCAACGCTCCCCTGCTGACGGTTGTCGCCGACGGCGGCGCGGACACCGTCGAGCTGGTCCTAACGCCGTGAGCGTCAGAGGGCTCAGATGGTGACGACCCGGACGAGCCCTTCCAGGCCGGTGAAGTCATCGCCGTTTCGGGTGTACAGATCGAGGCGACTGGCATGTGCGGTCGCCGCAATCAGTAGGTCTGCGAATCGGCTTCGCGGCTTCCGTCCTTCGCGGACAACCGCGGCAACGATGAGTCCGTAACTGCGTGCGGTCGATGCGTCGAACGGGATCGGTTCGAGTACCGATTCGACCTCCTGCAACCGAGCCTGCCGCTTGGCGGCTTCCACCGGGCTTGCGGCCAGTTGGGGACCAGCCGCCAATTCAGCCATGGTGATCGCGGATACGGCCATCTCGTCGGGCAGCGCGGCGATCACCGCCGGGTCGTGCCAGTCGACGACGACTGAAGTGTCGATCAGCCCGGACGCCACGTCAGAGTCCTTGGTCGATCGACCGGTCCAGGTCGGCGCGGAATTGGCGATGATCGATACGCACCGCCGCCGCCGCTAGCGCCGCGACCTCATCGCGGGAGATGAAGGAGCGCCGACCGGCTCTTATCGGACGAAGCTCGGCCACGGGTTCACCGTTGCGGGTAACGACGAAAGTCTCACCTGCCGTCACGGCCTCGATCACCTTGGCGTTGTCGTTGCGCAGTTCACGCTGTGCGATGGTTCGCATGTGGGCCGATTGTAGCAAGAAGCGCTACAGTGAGCTACACCTCAGGTACCGGCGCAGCATGTCCACCGCGGCGGTAATCTGGCCGACCGGCACCCGCTCGTCGCGCCGGTGCGCCAGATTGGGATCCCCCGGACCGTAGTTGACCGCAGGTACGCCCAGGGCCGCGAAGCGGGACACATCGGTCCAGCCGTACTTGGCCCGGACCTGCCCGCCAGCGGCCTCGACCAGTGCCTTGGCGGCGGGCTGGGACAGCCCGGGCAGGGCGCCCGCGGCGGAGTCGGTCTGCTCGATCTGGACGTCGAGCCCGTCGAACACGTCGTGGACGTGTTGCAGTGCTGCAGCCGCCGACCGGTCGGGGGCAAAACGGTAGTTGACCGTGACCGAGGCCGCGTCGGGAATCACGTTGCCGGCGACGCCGCCGTCAACACGGACCGCCGATAAGCCCTCGCGGTAGGTGCAGCCATCGATGTCGACGCTGCGTGCCCGATACCCCGCCAGGCGGTCCAGCACGGCGCCCAGCTTGTGAATTGCGTTGTCGCCCAGCCAGGAACGAGCGGAATGGGCCCGGGTGCCGGTGGCGCTGATGACGACCCGCAGGGTGCCCTGGCAACCGGCCTCGATCCAGCCGGCGGTGGGCTCGCCCAGGATGGCCACGTCGGCGGACAGCCAGTCCGGCAACTCGCGTTGGATACGGCCCAAACCGTTTGCCGCCGAATCGATTTCCTCGCAGTCGTAGAAAACCAAAGTCAGGTCGTGCACCGGTTCGGACACGGTGGCCGCCAGATGAAGGAAGACCGCGTCACCGGATTTCATGTCCGCGGTGCCGCAGCCATGCAGCTCGCCATTGTCGATCCGGCTGGGCAGGTTGTCGGCCACTGGCACGGTGTCCAGGTGTCCGGCCAGCAGCACTCGCGAAGGCCGGTTCAGCGCGGTGCGCGCCAGCACCGCGTTGCCGTTACGAATGATCTCGAAAGCGGAAGTCTGCGCGCGCAGCGCTGTCTCGACCTCGTCGGCGATGCGCGACTCGTTCCTCGACTCACTCGGGATGTCGACCAGCGCCGCGGTCAACTCAACGGGATCCCCACGCAAGTCCAACACGGACCCAGTATGCCGAGCAGACGCAAAAGCCCCCACTTCGGCACCAAAAAGGGGGCTTTTGTGTCTGCTCGGCAGGTTAAGTAACCTGACCGCCGTGACTGGAGCTGCAGGCATTGGCCTGGCGACCCTCGCCTCCGACGGATCGGTCCTCGACACCTGGTTCCCCGCACCGGAACTGGCGGAATCGGCCACCAGCGCTACCACGCGACTGGCGTTGTCCGACGTGCCCCCGGAGCTGGTCGCTCTCGTCGGCCGCGACGACGACCGCAGCACCGAGACCATTGCCGTTCGCACGGTCATCGGCTCGCTGGACGACACTGCCGCCGACGCCTATGACGCCTACCTGCGGTTGCATCTGCTCTCGCACCGCCTGGTGGCGCCGCACGGGCTGAACGCCGGCGGCCTGTTCGGGGTGTTGACCAATGTGGTGTGGACTAACCGGGGCCCCTGCGCAATTGACGGCTTCGAAGCGGTGCGGGCGCGGTTACGCCGCCACGGACCGGTGACGGTGTACGGCGTTGACAAGTTCCCTCGAATGGTCGACTACGTCATGCCCTCCGGGGTGCGCATCGCCGATGCCGACCGGGTACGACTGGGCGCCCACCTGGCGCCCGGCACCACTGTGATGCACGAGGGCTTCGTCAACTACAACGCCGGCACCCTGGGCGCGTCGATGGTGGAGGGTCGTATCTCGGCGGGCGTGGTGGTGGGCGACGGCTCGGACATCGGTGGCGGGGCATCGATCATGGGAACGCTGTCCGGCGGTGGCACACAAGTCATTTCGATCGGCAAGCGCTGTCTGCTCGGCGCCAATTCCGGCTTGGGCATCTCCCTGGGCGACGACTGTGTCGTCGAGGCCGGGCTGTACGTCACCGCCGGCACCAAGGTCACCACGCCCGACGGCAACTCAGTCAAGGCGCGTGAACTCTCCGGCAGCAGCAATCTGCTGTTCCGACGCAACTCCGTGACCGGCGCGGTCGAGGTGGTGGCCCGCGACGGCCAGGGCATCGAGCTCAACGAAGATCTGCACGCCAACTAACTGCTGGCCAGCGCTGTTCCGGCGGTTTCGGGCAACAGGTACGTGCACACCAGGCTGGTAACCGCAAACCCGGCCAGCATGAGCCCGATCGCCCAGCTGCCACAGGTTGCCGCCAACGTGCCTGCGAGCAACGGCGGCAGCGTGCCGCCAACGATGCCCGCCAGATTGACGGAGAGCGCCGTGCCCGTGTAGCGCCACCGAGTCGCGAACAGTTCGGGCAGGAACGCCGGCACAGGACCGTAACCAAACGACGCGATGGCATACATGCCGACGAGCGCCACGGCAAACAGGGTGGGGTCACCGGAATCGATGAGCGGCATGACCACAAATGACCAAGGCAGCGCCGCCGCCCAGGCGATCAACACGATGCGTCGCCGGCCAACTTGATCGCTGAGCACGGCCGCGAACGCACCGAACACAATGCACGTCAACCCACCCAGCACACCGTCGAACAAGATGAGACTGCGCGAATACCCCAGGTTTGCGTGGGCATAACTGGCGAGATAGGCGCTGGCCAGGTAGACGAAGCCAAAACAGGTCATAGTGCTGCCCGCGGCCAAGATCATTTCACGGCGTTGTCTGCGCAGCACTTCGACGACGGGCACATTCGGCCTGATTTTTTCACGCGCGAACACCGGTGTCTCGTTGATGTTGAGTCGCACATACAGGGCGATGACGATCAGCACCGCACTAATCAAAAACGGTATGCGCCAGCCCCACTGCATAAATGCCGGGCTGCTTTCGCCGACGGTGTAGGTCACACCCAGAAACGTCAGGCTGCCCAGTATCAGCGCGATGCCACCACCGACGAGGGTGAACATGCCAAACAGGCCGCGTTTGGCAGCGGGGGCCGATTCGGCGCTCAACAACGCAGACCCGGCCCACTGGCCACCGAGGGCAAATCCTTGTAACAACCGCAGCACAGTCAGGATCAGTGGGGCTGCCCCACCGATCGTCGCCGCGCTGGGAACCAATCCCACGGTCACGGTGGATAGCGCCATCACCAACAGCGTGGCGACCAGGGTCTTCTTGCGGCCCAGGCGGTCCCCGAAGTATCCGAAGACACCCGCGCCGAGGGGGCGGGAGATAAACGCCGCGGCAAACGTTCCCATCGATGCCACGGTGGCCACCGCCGGACTGAGGTGCGGAAAGAATACGGTGGGAAACACCAGCGCCGCCGCAGTGCCGTAGATGAGGAAGTCGTAGAACTCGATTGCCGAGCCGACAAGGCAGGCGACCGCCACGCGTTTCATCGATGTGACCGCCGGGCTGGGGCTAATCGTCCCAACGAGTGTCACGGTAAATCACGATATCTGGCCCTACTGTGGCCTCGTCCCGGGAAGATGCTGCCAAGATGCTGTGTAGGCGGCTCTTAGCCCTCCGCAAGCAATTGCTTCTTGAGGACCTTGCCCAGTGCGTTGCGCGGCAGCGCATCCACGATGCGCACCTCGCGTGGCCGCTTGTGCACCGAAAGCTGTTGGGCGACATACTGAATCAGCTCATCTTGGCCAGCCGGTCCGACAACGTAGGCGACGATACGCTGGCCCAAATCCTCGTCGGGCAGTCCGACGACGGCCGCCTCCGCCACATCCGGATGACCGAGCAGCACCGTCTCGATTTCGCCTGCGCCGATGCGGTATCCACCCGATTTGATCAGGTCGACCGACTCGCGTCCCACGATGCGGTGCATGCCACCACCGTCGATGACCGCGACGTCGCCGGTGTGGTACCAACCGTCGGCGTCGACCGCCTCGGCAGTGGCTTCCGGACGATTTAGGTAGCCGTCGAACAGCGTCGGGCCGGTTACATGAAGCCTTCCAACGGTTTGCCCGTCATGCGGAACCGGATCGCCGTTGTCGTCGACCAGTCGGGTCTGTACACCGGTCAGCGGCAGGCCCACCCAACCCGGCCGACGTTCGCCGTCGGCCCGCGTCGACACCGTAATCAATGACTCCGAAGCGCCATACCGCTCGATGGGCCGATGCCCGGCGAGCTGCTCTAGCCGGTCGAACACCGGCACAGGTAGTGCGGCACTCCCCGACACCAGTAGCCGCGCCGATCTGAGTGCCTCGGCAGCAGCATGATCGGCCACCACCCGCGACCACACCGTCGGCACCCCGAAATACAGCGAGCCGTTGGCTTCCGAAGCGGCCTGAGCGTAGTTGGCTGGCGTCGGTTTCCCGGTGTGTACCAGGCGATTTCCGAATCTCAGCGATCCGAGCAAGCCCAGCACCAGACCGTGAATGTGATACAGCGGCAAACCATGCACCAAAACGTCGTCGGCGGTCCATTGCCAGGCTTCGGCCAACGCGTCCAGGTCGGCTGCGATCGCGCGACGGCTCAATTGCACGCCTTTGGGCGGTCCGGTGGTGCCCGAGGTGTAAACCACCATTGCGACGGCGTCGGGTGACGGCTCGGGGTAGCGGTGCCAGGAACGGGCGTGCAAACGCACCGGTATGTGCGGCAGCCCCTCGGCGTCCTCAGGCGCCGGGCCCAGCCACGCCTGCGCGCCGGAATCGGTCAGCATATGCCGGCGTTCGGCCACGCCGACGTCGGCAGGTACCGGGACGACGGGCACACCGGCAATCAGGCAGCCGGTGATCGCCAGCACCGTCGACGCCGTCGGCGCGGCCAGCACCGCGACCCGGTGGGCGCCGGCGACCCGTTCGGCCACTGAGGTTGCCGCACCGACGAGGTCGCTGCGGCTCAGCGCGGCGCCGTCGATGCGCACCGCGTCGGAGATGTCGTTGGTGTTGACGACCGAGGGATTCAGCGAAGCCAGCAGCACGTGAGGCAGGCTACCTGCGTCCCCGATGGACCTGTCGCGTCAGGCTGGGTTGCGTCGCAACCGCATAGTGTCGGCCGCGTCCCGCCGTGGCGGCGTGTCCGGCCGCGGGAAAAATGGCCGCAGCACCGCTGGCGCCTGGAACGGCGCCCATTCGCCCTGTGGCTGCGCCAGCCGGTCTGCGATTGCCCAAACCACGGGCGGATTGTGGCCGTAACCGATGTGACTGCTCCGCACCGCGATATTTTCCGCGCGCTCGGCTGCCGGGTTCATACACGTCTGCCAAGCGACCATGCCGTCGAGGCGCGAATAGATCGCGCTGGTCGGCACCGGCAGGGCTTGGCTTTCCGATTCCAGCGGCAACTCGTGCCGCTCGGCGTGCAGGTGTGCGTAGCGGTTGAAACTCCACGTGGAACGCGATTCGCTGCCGTCCCGCATGCCAAACGGGCTGCCGAGCGTGATCACCTGGCGCACCGCCGACGGATAATTGCGGGCCAGATTCCGCGCGAAAATGCCGCCCAGGCTCCAGCCGATCAGGCTGACCGGAGAGTCGTATCGGGTGTGCAGCTTGTCGAGGAGGTCGGTCATCCCGTCCACCGCTTTGGCAGTGGGGCCGATGTTGCGGCCGAGCCCCCAGCCATATGCCCGATACCCGAGGCGGCGCAATATCCGCCGCAGTATCCAGGTGGAACCGTCACCAGCCAGCAGGCCGGGCAGCACCAGGACCGGATGCCCGTCACCAACCGGTAGCACCCGCTGCAGCGGGAGCACGCTGAGCAATTGCCCGTACTCGATCCCGGCCCGCGGTATGTCGGTCAGGTAGAGAAACCATGCGGGGGGTTCGGATGGACGATCAACAAGCTCTGACACGCGCATCAGCATGTCATATCGCGGCGGCCAGTGGTCACAAATAGCGACACACGCAGCTCAGGGCCAGTTATGCGAGCCTGGTCACAAACGGGTCATTTGCGCAAGTCGCTGTCCCAAATCTTCATCAGGGTGGCCAGTATCTCCTCGCCGCGGCCCAGCCCGGCGAGATGACTCTCGCCGGGCAAGTGGTACAGCTCGGCGTCGGGCAGCCGGGAAACGACGTGCTCGCCGTGGGAGAACGGGATGATGTGGTCGTGGTCGCCGTGCCACCAGCGAACCGGGACTTTCACCTCGTCGAGTCGAAATCCCCAGTCGCGGGCAAAGGCGATGACGTCGGCGAACGGGGCGGCCAGCTGCTTGCGGCTGCCATTGAGCAAGTCGTCGAGGAACATGGCCTTGAACTCGGGACGGGCCAGCAGATGCCGGTCGGCTTGGGGCGAGAGCAGCGCATATACGTCGAGCGCGGGCGACGCGACGGGGCGAGCCGCCCGGATCAGCATGCTCGCGCCGAGCCGCAGGGGACTTCCTCCCATTCGAAGTAGCGGCGCGACCCGCAAACCAAGGGTCATCAGACCGCCGCTGATCGCATCGGGACCGCACGTCGGTGCCACGCCGCCGAGCACACCGGCCGCCACCACCCGGTCTTGCAGGCCCGCGGCGCAGGCCAGGGTGTACGGACCGCCGCCTGATAGGCCGACGACCGCCATCTTGTCGATCCCGAGCGTGTCCGCGATGGTTCGCAGGTCGTCGGCGAAGGCGGAAATGGTCTCGTATTGGTGCGGCGTCGAGGAGCCGATTCCGGGGCGGTCGACGCCGATCAGGCGGACGTTGTGGTGTTCGGCGTAGACGCGGGCCTCGGTCGGAATTTGCCGGCGCGCGCCGGGGGTGCCGTGCAGCCAGAAGACCGCACGTCCCTGCGGGGCGCCGAACTCGGCAAATCCGATCCGACGGTCGTCGCCGACGGCGATGTTTCCTTCGAGCTTGGGTCGGGCAATAGCTACGGACATGCCGGAGAGCATCGCACGCAGGGACGCTGTGGTGCACATTCTGGTGAACTCTCCGAGTTTCACGGCGGTTAGCACCGATGCTGGCTATCTCGACACATTTTGCCTCCCGGCCAAAAGACAAAGACGTCCTAGCTAGCCAGTGACTATGATGCGTATTGACACATGTCAAGACACATGTCAATACTTGCCCGGGTCAGTTCGGACGGTAAGGCGATCGCTATATTTCACGCTCGCCGTGGGACGTTGGGAGTCGCTCGATGTCGTTTGTAGCGGTCTCTCCGGATTTGATCGCGGCGGCCTCT
Organism: Mycobacterium simulans; assembly: GCF_900232995.1. GTDB lineage: Bacteria > Actinomycetota > Actinomycetes > Mycobacteriales > Mycobacteriaceae > Mycobacterium > Mycobacterium simulans. Next base: position 2,827,684 of record NZ_OCVX01000003.1, on the reverse strand, counting down.
CAGGATTTGGCCCGCATCGGTTCGGCTGTGAGCGCGGCCAACAAAGCGGCGGCGCGGGCGACCACGGCGCTGCTTCCCGCCGCCGGTGATGAGATCTCCGCCCAGATCGCGGCGTTGTTCGGCTTACACGGTCAGGAATATCAGGCGGTGAGCGCCGAGGCGATGAGCTTTCACCAACAGTTCGTGCAGGCGTTGGATGCCGGGACAGGCTCCTATCTGGCGACCGAGCTGACCAACGCCGAGCAGCACCTGCTCGGCGCGATCAACGCGCCCACCCAGGCATTATTCGGCCGGCCGATCATCGGCAACGGTGCCGACGCAACCGTCCCCGGTGGGGCTGGCGGCGACGGCGGGCTGCTGTTCGGCAGCGGTGGCAGCGGCGCGGCTGGTGCCGCTGGCCAGGCTGGTGGGGCGGGCTCCGCACAAACAGGATTCGTGGAAGCTGTCCAAAGATCCGCTGTTCGTGGCCAAGGTCCGCGACATCGTCGGGCTCTACCTCGATCCGCCCGAGCGGGCCATGGTGCTCTGCGTGGACGAAAAGACCCAGATCCAGGCGCTCAACCGCACCGCGCCGGTGTTTCCGATGCTGCCCGGCACCCCCGCACGAGCCACTCACGACTACGTCCGCCACGGCACCTCCAGCCTGTACGCCGCGTTGGATCTGGCCACCGGCAAGGTCATCGGCTCACTGCATGCCCGTCACCGGTCTCAGGAGTTCCTGGCGTTCCTGAAGAAGATCGACGCCGAAGTGCCCGACGATCTGGACTGCCACGTCGTACTCGACAACGCCTCCACCCACAAGACGCCCGCGGTGAAGCGCTGGCTGACCAACCATCCCCGGTTCGTCCTGCACTTCACCCCGACCAGCTCATCGTGGCTCAACCTCGTCGAACGCTGGTTCGCCGAACTGACCACCAAGAAACTGCGCCGCGGCACCCACACCTCAGTCCGCCAACTCAACGCCGACATCCGCGCCTGGATCGAGCACTGGAACGACGATCCCAAGCCCTACGTCTGGACCAAGACCGCCGACCAGATCCTCGAATCAGTCGCCAACTACTGCAAACGAATTAATGACTCAGGACACTAGAGGCGGTACGGCGCTACAAGAACCGGTTGATCTACGTGTCAACCTGCGAAGTGTACGGCGACGGACACAATCTGAAGGAGGGCGAGCTTCTTGACGAGAGAGCGGAGCTGAAACCGAACAGCCCCGACGGCGCCTCCAAGGCGGCGGCCGATCGGTTGTGCTACTCCTACTACCGCTCCTATGGTCTTGACGTCACGATTGTTCGGCCATTCAACATCTTCGGGGTACGCCAGAAAACCGGGCGATTCGGTGCGCTGATTCCACGACTCGTCCGTCAGGCCATCAACGGTGAAAACCTCACGATCTTCGGCGACGGTTCGGCAACACGCGACTATCTGTACGTAAGCGATATCGTCAATGCGTACAACCTGGTATTGCAAAACACCGCGCTTCGCGGACAGGCGATCAATTTCGCGAGCGGCAAAAACACCCGGGTGAAGGACATCGTCGAGTACATCGCCGGAAAGTTCGACGCCAAAATCGCGCGTCGCGAAGCACGCGCCGGCGAAGTCGCGCGCTTCCCGGCCAACATCGATCTCGCAAAGAGCATCGGATTCAGGCCCGAAGTCGATATCTGGGATGGCATCGACCGCTATATCCACTGGGCGAAGGATCAGCCGCAATACGCCTACGAACAAGACGGGTTCAGCGGCGTCTTGTCTCCCCGGTGATCCCCGCGATTACGGGCCTGGCGGAAAAGCGCGTCTTGGCCCGGTTCGCCGCCGTTAGGCTGTCAAAGGTTGCATTCCACAAGCGGCGGGCGTTGTGGCGCGTTCAGGGAGCAAGGAAATAGAAGTGAACGGTCCGGCTGAGGTGTCGATGCGTGGCGGCGAGTTGAATGGAGAGTTTTTGATGTCGCTGCGCGGGGAGATCGACGCGTGGAGTGCACATGACGCGCTGGTGCAGTTGGTTGCGATGTTCGGCGGAGTTTTCCCGCGGCACGACAATCTGGCAGCCCGGTTGGCCTCCCTGGACGAGTTCAGCGGGGTATGGGATTACCGGGGGCGGACGAGGGCACGTCGGAGCGGGGAGCAGGTGCGGTGCCAAGACGCCGACGGCGGGGCACGGTGGATGATCCCACGTCTGGACTTATCGGACGGGCAACTGCACACGATCACGACGCTGGCGCAACAGCTGGGCCTTACAGATGAATCATGGCCCACTGAGACAACATTCGACTACATGCTGGTGATCGGCACCGGACGTTACTCGAACATGCTTCGGGCCCGGTGGGCGCGGGACCTGGCTGTGAAGAATCGCGTCGGTCATATCGTGCTGGCCGCCGCTTCTCGGCGGCTGTTGCCGTCCGAAGACGACGCAGTCGCGTCCTGCGCGCCAGGCGCGCGTACCGAATTCGATCTCCTGGCGGCCGCCGCGGCCGACGCGTTCGGGATGGATACTCGCGAAGTGGTACGGCATGGGCGGCAGCGGGTCGGCGGCCCGCATCGGGGCGAGATGGTCTGGCGCTTCGGCAAAGACAGCAATGACCTCGGGCTGCCCATCACTCTGATCGAAGCACCGTCGCCGGACCCAAACAACCGCCGCGCCACCTCCGCGGATACCTTCACCTTTACCGCGCGGACACTGGATATGCGGCAATCGAGTTGTCTACTGGTGACCGGCCAGCCGTTCGTCCCCTATCAGAACTTTGACGCGCTGCGAACTCTGACCCTGCCGTTCGGAATTGGTATCGAGACGGTGGGCTTCGGTATCGACCGCTACGAAGGACTGCACGACATGGATCTGCAGCATCCCGCCAAGCTGCTGCAGGAGGTCCGCTCGACGATCCGGGCCGGCCGCAGTCTGCTGGAACGGGTCGAGGCTCGCCAACGAACAGCGCAACGCGCCGCGCTGAGGTCGCCCAAGATTACTCGTCGGCGGTGATTGTGCATGGTGTGGCGGGCGGGTAGGTGCCCGATACCGCGCGTAGCCGCCCCGGCGGCGGCCAGGGCCGCAGCCCCACGTTGCCCAGATAGCGCAGCGGATTGACGTGCGCGCGCCGAACCCACGTCTCAAAATGCAGGTAACCGTCTGTTGATTGGTGTTCCGCGCCGAGGCTGCCGATCCGGGTTCCCGCGCTTATTCGATCACCGACTGCGATCTGTCTGTCGTCACCGGGCCGAAACACGTAGCGGATTTCGGTATCGCCGTTCGAAATGATCACCGAGTAAAGGTGGTCGACATCGCTTGCGCAGCAAACAGTTCCGGATATGACGGCGTAGATCGGGCTGCCGGGGTCAGCGGCGAAGTCGACGCCCGGATGGAAACCGTCCACGCGAGGTCCGTATCCGCGGCCAATCGCGCGTGGCTCCGCCTCGATCGGCAGCCGTGCACACGGCTCGATCCAGTCGAAGTCGCCGCGCACTCGCCGCTGGTAGTCCGCTGTGAGGAGGCCGACCTCGTCGAGTGCGTAGCCGAACAACAGGGATCGATCATAGGCCACACCGAAGTTGTGCCGAAAATCCGGATCGAGTCGCATGTAGTGCCTGACTCGCGAGATCCGTTCCTCCAGCGTCGACCAGCCGTTGTGCGTCAAGCGGATTCCGTCCAGCTGCCCTATCCGACCGTGATCGGTGATGTTGGCCGGCCAGTGCGTATTGTGCAGCAACTTGGGTCCCGCATACAGGTCCGGGTACCAACGCCAAAACGGCCCGCGCAGCGCCTCGGCGGTGCCCATCACCGGCACCATGTCCGGGTATTCCGGATCATCCCAGCGGGAAACCATCGGACACATCAGCGCCGCTACGTCGTCCGGTGTGCGCGTAAGCACCTCACGGATGTCGACGTCGATCTGGAAAGTCCAGTCGGCGTCGACCATCACCATCCAGTCCGGGCGACAGAAATCGGCCATCCGGTACAGCAGCTCCAGCCCGGTGGACTCGGGGATCAACCATGGTGTGGACGGCAGATCTGCCCGGGCGCGAACAACATTGGTGACCGCGGCGTGGTTCGCTAGAATCGCAGCGGTGTCGTCGGTGCTGCGGTCGTCGATCGCGTAGATGTCGTCGCTGAAGGTGGCCAGCGAGTCCAAGGTATCAGCCAAAGTCTCGCCGGCGTTGTGGGCACGCGTTACCGCCAGAATCCGCATCGTGGGTGTCCACTAAGTCGCGTGGATCACGCAAGAACCGAAATGTAGTAGCTGGGCTTGTCGGAAGGCGCGACGTAATTGCCAGGCATCGGGGGCAGGTCGTGATCGGCCAGCAGCTGCGCGGCCGTGGTCCCCACCGATCGCCACCCGTGGTTGTCGAGGTAGTCGGCAACCTCGCTGCGGGCCCCGGAATAGTTCAGCGACCAGATGTCTAGATGGAATCCATGGTCACGCCAGGTGCGAGTCGCACTACGGATGATTTCTTCGACCCGCCCGGAGTCCAGGTCCGACGACCCCATGAACGCCTCCATGGCCATTCGGCTTGCCGGCGCGCTGAGATCGGTGACGTTGTCCAGCAAGCGATCCTGGGCTTCCGGGGGAAGATAGCCGAACAGTCCTTCGGCGATCCAGGCGGTCGGTAACGCCGGTTCGAATCCGCTACGCAGCAGCGCGGCCGGCCAGTCGTGACGCAGGTCAGCCGGCACCATCCGCAGATTCGCCGTCGGTTCGGCACCCAGCTGTGCCAACGTTTCGGCCTTGAACTTCAGCACGTCCGGCTGATCGATCTCATACACCGTCATGCCCGGCGGCCACGGCAGTCGGTAGCCGCGTGCGTCGAGCCCGGACGCCAGGATCACCGCCTGCCGAATCCCGGTGGCTGTGGCGTCCGTAAGGAACTGATCGAAGTAGCGAGTGCGGGCCACCAACTCGATGGTCATTCGCTGTAGACCCCAGGCCGCTTCGGGCTCGTCGACCTCGGACGCGCAGAGCTCTCCGGTGGCCCATCTGATAAGGAATTCGATACCCACCGCGCGGACCAACGGCTCGGCGAAGCGGTCCTCGATCAACGGATCGGCCGAATTGGTAGCCCTCGCGCGGCCCGCGGCCACCAGCGTTGCGGTCGCGCCGACATGGCTGGCCAAATCCCAGCAATCGTCGTCTCTACGCATCACAATCCTCCCTTCTAGACGCATTCGGCGCGCGCAACGACGGATTCGGTGCCCGGCACAGCCAGCTCGCCCGGCCGGCGCAACATGCGCACGACGTCCTCATCGCCACGAATTCGTTGACCAATCCGAACCTTTTCCTCCGCCGTTCCGCACAACTGCCAGGCGCCGTCGTCGTCCACAGCCACGGACAGTTCTTTCGTCGTGAGATGCACGCATCCCATCTCGCACAACTACGATCAGAGAATCGCATACAAACGCCGTGTTTAGTGAAACTATTCACCCTAATTAATTAGCCGACAGCGACGGGGATGAGCGGCATGCGGTGAACGCGTTCCTGGCGCATTTGAGCGGACGTAGGTTAAGTCCGGTCACCGCGGCTGGTCGGTCAAGCCGCCGCTAATGAAGATGGTGTCGTCGTCGTCTGGAGTGGGCACATTGAGGCCGCTGCGCCGGAACAGTTCCGCTAGCGGCACGCCTTCGAGCTGCCAGCCCTTGGCGCCGAGGTAGTCGAGGACGTGGTTGCGTTGGCCGCTGTAAAGCAACGAAGCCAAGTCGACGTCGACGCCATGGCCACGGAACACGCTGGATATGGTCCGCGCTCGCTCGGCGCCGAAATCCACGATACTGGTAACGAATTCGGTGGCTACCATGCTCCCGGGCGCGCTGAGTGCGGTGATGTTGTCGAACAGCCGGTCCTGGGCCTCCGGCTTTAAATAAATCAGTAACCCCTCGGCCAGCCACGCCGTCGGTGCTGCCGAGTCAAACCCGGCGGCTTGCAATGCCGTCAGCCAATCTGCACGCAAGTCGATGGGCACGGCGCGCCGAGTGGCGGCGGGTTCGGCGCCCAGCTCGGCCATGGTCGTCGTCTTGAACTCCATCACTTGTGGTTGGTCGATCTCGTACACCACTGTCCCGGTCGGCCACGGCAGACGGTAGGCCCGGGCGTCCAACCCGGAAGCGAGGATCACCACTTGCCGAATCCCTCGGTCGGTGGCGTTGAGGACGTAGTCGTCAAAGTACTTCGTGCGGACCGCGTTTCCATCGACCATCGCCTGCGCCACTGTCGGTGCGACGTCCGCGATCGTCGACATGTCGAGTTCGCCGTCCATCATCTTGGTGAAGAAATCCAGCCCCACCGCACGGACCAGAGGTTCGGCGAACGGATCGTTGATCAAACCGCGAGAATCCTTGGTGGCCATCGCGCGCCCGGCGGCAACAATGGTCGCGGTGACGCCGACGCTAGACGCCAGATCCCAGGTGTCGTCGTCGGTGCGGGGCATCAGCCCACCTTAGCCGTAACCGTGGCATCGGAGGGGAATCGTGCGAGACTCCTGCTACCGCAGCACAAGCTCCGGTAGCAGGAGTCTTGGCCGGGCCGCCGATCTGCTCCACGGGGATTTCACCGCGGGACAGCCGACCCATGACCCGTTAATCGGCTCTTCGTCCCCTACCGAACACTGGCAGCAGAGAAGCCGATTTTGCTCGGCTGTCTGCGCTGCTGAATTCATCGGTGCTGTGCTATTGGCGTCGGAACAGGCGCCCGTGCTGGCTACAGAACCAGGCGATGTTGCCGTCCGGTCCGCGGACGAAGTTGGACCGACTGCCGGTGGGCTTGTTGTCGGGTCCGAGGTCGAGCCCATAGTCGGGTCGGTAGAAGGCGAAGCCCAGTTTGGCGCTATTTTGGCCATCCGGGTTGGCATCGCCGGCGCCCATGCTTCCAGCGAGCTGGCCGTCCCTTGCCCGGAAGTCGATGACCGTTTGCTCGAGGCTGCCATCCTGGGAGACTTGCTCGGCGATGTACCGGCCCTCGTAGGGCGCCAGGTCGACGGCGCCAAGGTGTAGCGGTGTGGCAGGCAGGTTGGTGACCCCGGCGAATCTGTGCAACGCCCAGCCGCAGGCGAATAGGTCGTTGATCATATGAAATCCGCCATCAGAGTTGGTGAGCACGGTCATGGCGAAGTTGCGATCGGGCACCATGACGAAACCAGAGCGTTGCCCCTTCCAGGTGCCGCCGTGCTCAACGACGGTCACATTCTGCGCGGAGGGCCGCAGCATCCAGGTCACGCCCATCCCGGTCAGCTCGACGAAAAGCGTTCCGCCTGCGCCCGGGTTCGAGCGCATTGCCTCCAGCGACTGCCAGCTCAGAATCTGCTCGCCGCTAGGCGCCCTGCCGTCGCCGAGATGGAACTGTGCGTAGCGCAGCTGATCTCGCACTGTGGACATCAACCCACCGGTGGGGTTGCAGCTGCGTGGGAAAGCCCAAAAGTCGGTATCGACAATAGGTTTGCCGTCGACCACCTTGTGCGATGCCGCCACATTCAGACCGATTATTTGGTCGGAAAAGTAGCGGGTGTGAGCCAGCTGCAGCGGGTCAAGCACCAGCTTCTGCATCGCAGACTCGTAGGTTGTTCCGGAGACAAGCTCGATGATGCGGCCCGCCACCACAAGACCTGAATTGTTGTACGCGAACGCGGTTCCCGGAGGAGTCAGCTGCGGTAAACGTGTCATTGAGTTGACGTAGCGCGCCACCGCATCATCGCCGCGCCCAAAGTCCTGCCCATTGCGACCATCCCAGCCTGCAGTGTGGTTGAGCAGTTGGCGCACGGTCACCGTGGCGCTGACCGACTCGTCGGCCACCGCGAAGTCGGGGATGTAGAGGCGCACAGGTGAATCCAGGTCTACCTTGCCCTGCTCGACCAGCCGCATCATCGCTGTTCCTGTGAAAGTCTTTGTGGTGGAACCGATTCGGAAGACGGTGTCGCCTTCGACGGGCAACGGATGGTCGACATTGGTGACCCCGTAGCCCTTGACGTATTCTTGACCGCCGACCCAGATAGCAACCGCGACGCCTGGAATCGCATAGGCCTTCATGCCCGCGTTGATCTTGGCATCGAGTTCGTCGAACGCTACGCCAAGGTCTGTGCAGTTACCAGTTTCAACCACTGCGGCGGCGCTTTCGTGCGGCAGTTGGCCTAGCGCGCACACACATTCGGTGACAGCCGCACGACCATGGCGCATCGCCGCCTGTCAACTCAGGCCGAACCATCTGCGGATCTGCTCGCTGTTGTCGGCGTAGTCGGCGTCGTCCCGCACGAGCTCCTCGGCGATACCGAGTCCGCACCGCGGGCAGGCCCGCGTCGAGGGACTCGAGATCATCGGCGGACATAATGACCGCGGCCACTCGGCCCGTGGCGGCTGATCTGAGTGGCTTCGTGGGCTGTATCCGCTTCGTCAATTAGCCCGGAAAGCTTGTCTTTGGCATTCAGCGGCACCGTCCACATGACTGTCAATATAGCTGGACTTACATAGACATCGCGAAGCCCTAGGAGTGGTGCGCTTCGGCTGGATCTTCGTGGTGACGCGCCGGACCCCAAGGGCCTGCTGGTGCCGGATTCGGTTGCACCGCTTGGGCGGCAGATGTTCTTGTTCGGGCACAACGATATCGCGAATCGGTGAGCAAGTATCCGCCAATCGGCGCAGACAACATCGCGTATCGGCGACGGCCGTATCGCAAATCGGCGAAAGCTAGCTACGCTGTTGAGTTGAATCCGCCGTCCCACATTGCCCGAAACCTGCTTCCGTGGGGCTGCAGAGGCACTGATCGACACACGGATCGTCGTCGTTCAGGTCTGTGAGTCGTCCACGGTCGATCTGCTCAAAACCATCGGCCGCATGCTGGCCCAGCAGGGTGAGCTGGGCCGCGTCCTTGACGAGGCGGGTCAGGGAGCGGCTGCGGTTGCGGCTGATGGCGGCGATCCTCCACGTGGTGGCCCCGACCCCGAGGGCGTAGCCGGTACGCCTTGGTCCGCCCGACGCCCCGACGTCGTAACGCGCTTCTGACCGCCGACGTCGCAGCCTACTGACACAACCCGTCGCTGCGGCGCGGCGCAACAGATCGGCGGCGGTGGTCGTCGGTACCGTGACGACGATGAAGGTCGCAGCCCTGGTCCTCTACGTAGTCGGTTTCGCGCTGCAAATGGTGGGCGCTTACTTGGTGATCCAGGACGTGCGCACGAGCATAGGCAATATGCGGCGCTTGAAGTCGGGCCTGGCCGATGCAGACGAAGCCGCCGCCGAACACCGCCGACAAATCACAGAGATGGCGAACAAGCCCCGCCCCTTCGGGCTTGACGTAGCGATGTCCCAGCTCGCTGATCAGCTGGCTGACGTGGCCGTCGAACAGACCGGCCCCGCGGCCGCGAAACAACGCCGCGCACTCCTGACCTACGTCACCGCCCAGAACGATCAGCGACCGTCGCCGGTGGGTCGCGGTCGGTCTGCTGCTCGGTGGCCTGGTTGTGGGCTTCGTCGGCAACGTGCTGTCGCTGTTCCCCCTGTGACGCACATTCGCCCTGGTCCGCGCCGTGGATTGGGGTGTATCTCAGATGAATGCCCGCGGGCGCCACAATCTGGACATCTCCGAGCGGACACGCACACACCACCCGATCCGGCAGTCGGCTGCTGTTCCCACCCTTTGTGTGCCCACGGGCGCATATGTCCATCACCGCAGCGCCACAACCTCCGTCGACCTACTCACCCCATCGGGGCCAAATGATGCCCACCCGTCACCGAACGCAACAAACCACCGCCATTCTGGGCCGGTGCTAGCCGACCTGAACCCCGCGCAAGAGTTAAGTTCAGGCTGAAGGTAACCGCATGTCTTGCAGGGGATTTGCTACCAGTTAGGCTTCCTGGGTGGCTGATCGTCCGTCGTCATACCTGGTGCTGGCCTCCCAGCGCAGTGGCAGCACGCTGCTCGTCGAGTCGCTGCGCGCCACCGGAGTTGCCGGCGAGCCCCAGGAATTCTTTCAATATCTGCCGACAACGAGCCAGTCCCCGCAGCCACGGGAGTGGTTCGCTGGTGTCGAGGACGAGTCGATCCTGAGCCTGCTTGACCCGTTAGACGAGGGCAAGCCGGACCTCGCGCCGGCCGAGATCTGGCGCGACTACATCCGCACCGTCGGTAGAACACCCAACGGCGTCTGGGGCGGCAAGCTGATGTGGAATCAGACGCCGCTGCTGTTGAACCGCGCGGCCGGACTACCGGATCGATCAGGCGACGGCCTGCTGGCCGCGATTCGCGACGTCGTCGGCGAGGATCCGCTCCTCATTCATGTCCACCGGCCCGATGTGGTGTCACAGGCGGGGTCGGTTTGGCGGGCGGTACAGACCCGGGTGTGGCGCGGCAGGCCCGATCCGGTCCGCGATGCGCGTGCCACCTACCACGCCGGGGCCATCGCCCACGTCGTCACCATGCTGCGTGCCCAGGAGAAGGGCTGGCAAGCGTGGTTCGCGGAAGAAGACGTCAAACCGATTGAGATTTCCTATCCGGTGTTGTGGCGCAACCTAACTCAGGTAGTGGCCAACATCCTTGAGGAGTTGGGGCTCGACCCGCGACTGGCGCCCGAACCGGTGCTGCAGCGGCAGGCCGACCAGCGCTCCGACGAATGGGTGGATCGCTACCGGGCGGATGCGGAGAAAGAGGGGTTACCGACATGACCCCCGGCGACGATGCGTTGGGGCACCTCCCGCTTGCGGGGACGAAGCGATGAGGAGGAGCGGCGCACATGACCCATACTGACGCCCGGCGCGTCGACGAACTGCGGCTTCTGGAAGCCGAAGCGGTGCACATCATCCGCGAGGTTGTCGCAGAGCTGGAGCGCCCGGTGCTGCTATTTTCCGCCGGCAAGGACTCGATCGTGCTACTTCGGTTGGCGGAGAAGGCCTTTCGACCGTCACCGCTGCCATTTCCGGTGATGCACGTCGACACCGGACACAACTTCCCCGAGGTAATCGAGTTTCGGGACCGCAGGGTCACCGGCCGGGGACACAAGCTGATTGTCGCGTCGGTTCAGGATTCCATCGACAAGGGCCGAGTCCCCGATCCGGGCCCCGGGGCCTCACGCAACCGCGCACAGACCCGCACGTTGCTCGACGCGCTGGAGGAAGGCGGCTTCGACGCCGCGTTCGGGGGCGCCCGCCGCGACGAGGAGCGCGCTCGCGCCAAGGAACGGATTTTGAGCTTCCGCGACGAGTTCGGCCAGTGGGATCCCCGTGCACAGCGCCCCGAACCGTGGTCGCTCTACAACGGCCGGATCAAGAAGGGCGAGCAGGTGCGGGTGTTCCCGTTGAGCAACTGGACCGAGCTCGACGTGTGGCGCTACATCGAGCTGGAAGAGCTTGAGCTGCCGTCGATCTACTTCGCTCACGAGCGCGAGGTATTCGAACGCGACGGCATCCTGTTGGCGGTTTCGGACTACGCCGGGCCGCGTAACGGCGAATCGTCCGCCGTGGAGTGGGTGCGGTACCGAACCGTCGGCGACCTGACCATCACCGGGGCGGTGCGCTCCACGGCCACCGACATCACGCGAGTCATCACCGAGATCTCGGCGGCGACGGTATCGGAACGAGGCGAGACCCGCGCCGACGACCGCACGTCGGCGGCCGCCATGGAAGACCGCAAGCGAGAGGGCTACTTCTGATGACTCTGATGAGGCCTGTCACGCGTCAGCTACTGCGCATCGCCACCGCTGGTTCGGTGGACGACGGCAAGAGCACCCTGATAGGACGGCTGCTGCACGACACCGACAGCCTGCCGCTGGACCACCTCGAAGCCGTCACCGATGAAGAAGGCATCGCCGACCTCGCAGCACTGTCGGATGGCTTACGGGCCGAACGCGAACAGGGCATCACCATCGATGTCGCGTACCGATTTTTCTCCACCGAATCCCGCAGCTACATCCTTGCCGACACCCCGGGCCACGAACGCTACACCCGAAACATGTTCACCGGCGCCTCCAACGCACACGCAGCGATCCTGCTGGTCGACGCGCGCGCCGGGGTATTGCGTCAGACTCGCAGACACGCGCGGATCGCAAAGCTGTTGGGCGTCAAGCATTTTGTCGCGACAGTGAACAAGATTGACCTCATCGCCTTCGATCAAGCGGGATTCGCTCGGGTGGCGGACGAACTGCAACAGATGGCGGCACGCCTGGGCGACGTGGACATCACGGTGATCCCGATCGCGGCCAAACACGGGGACAACGTCGTGCACAGATCCGAGCGCACCCCATGGTACAGCGGCCCGACCCTGCTCGAGTACCTGGAAAGCATCGAGCTCGCCGCGCCGCAGGCTGAGGCGTCGCGCCTGAGGCTGCCCGTGCAGTGGGTGTCGCGCCCGACCGCAAACGTGCGCCGTCGTTATACCGGACGACTGGCGGCAGGAACGCTCAGCATCGGTGATCCAGTGGTATCACTGCCCGCCGGTACCCGGTCGACCGTGGCCGCGCTGGACACCCTCGACGACGACCGCACGACAGCCGTCGCACCGCTCTCAGTGTCCATCGAGCTGACCGACGATATCGACGTGGGTCGCGGCGACGTGCTGGTCAGTGGGGCTGAAGGGGCAACCCTGCCGATGCTGGCCCGCGAGCTCGACGCGACGGTGTGCTGGTTCTCCGACACCCCGCTACGAGGCGGAGACCGGCTGGCACTCAAACAAACGACCAAGACCGTGCGGACCACCGTACAAGAACTGCACACGCGGCTCGACCCGGAAACGCTCGACGAGCTCGATAGCCCAGTCGAATTGGCGCTCAACGACATTGGCACGGTGACGCTGCGAACCAGCTCGGTCGTCGTCGCCGACAACTACGCCGACAATCGCGACAGCGGCGCATTCATCCTGATCGACGAAACCAGCAACGACACCGTCGGCGCCGGCACCATCCTCGAAGCGCGCGAAGTCAAGCCGGGTACGCATCCGCGGACCGACATCCGTTGGCACCCGTCAGCGCTGGACCGGAAGTATCGCTGGCAAGCCACCGGACAACCAGGCGCGACAATCTGGTTCACCGGCCTGCCCGCGTCCGGCAAGTCGACAATCGCCGTCGCCGTGGAACGCGCACTGGTCGAATCGGGGCGGGTGGCCTACCTGCTCGACGGTGACAACCTGCGGCACGGCTTATCCGACGACCTGGGCTTCTCCCCCGGTGACCGCACCGAAAACATCAGACGGGTAGGGCATTTGACCCGGCTGCTCGGCGATGCCGGCGTGGTCGCACTGGCGTCCCTGGTGTCACCGCTCAAGTCGGACCGCGAGATCGCGCGCGCGCTCAACGACGCCGCCAAGCTGCCCTTCATCGAGGTATACGTCTCCACTTCGGTGCAAGAATGCGAACGGCGCGACCCCAAAGGCCTGTACGCGCGGGCGCGCAGTGGCAGTCTCAAGGGGCTTACCGGTGTGGATGCCCCCTACGAGCCGCCCGAGAACCCGGACCTGGTGCTCGACACCACCGACGCCGACATCGACGACCTGGCCGCGCAGGTCATTGCGCTGCTCAACGAGCGCAGCCCTCGATTGCCGGGACGTTGAGGCGGATTCGCCGCAGGAACTCGGTCGACGGCGCGGCGGTAACGTGGCCGTTATGCCCACTTCTTCTGTCGTCTCCTTGTTGCGGGAACGTGCCGGTCTGCAACCCGACGAAATCGCATACACATATCTCGATTACGAACTGGATTGGGCCGGCGTCGCCGAAAGTTTGACGTGGTCACAGGCGTATCGGCGGAGCCGCAACGTTGCGCACGAGATCCGTCGACATGGCCGACTCGGAGACAGAGCCGTGATTCTGGCTCCACAAGGCCTTGCGTATATCGCGGGTTTCCTGGGCGCTATGCAGGCCGGGATGATCGCAGTTCCATTGTCAGTCCCACAGATTGGTTCACACGACGAACGGGTGACTGCCGTACTCGCCGATACATCACCATCGGTGATCCTGACCACGGCCGCGGTCGCCGAAAACGTCGGCGAGTTCATTCGCCAGACGAACACGGACGCCATTCCGGCGATCGTCGAAATCGATTCTCTTGATTTGGACGGGAATTCACCGAATCCGTGGACCGAAGATTTGCCGAACACTGCGTACTTGCAGTACACGTCCGGTTCGACCCGACTTCCGGCCGGCGTCATGATCTCGCATCGGAATCTGCACGCGAATTTTCGGCAGCTGATGTCAGCGTATTTCGTGGAGTTCGATGGCGTGCCGCCGCGCGATGCCAGCATCGTGTCGTGGCTGCCGTTCTACCACGACATGGGCTTGATTCTCGGTGTGATCGCGCCGATCCTGGGCGGCTACCGCAGTGAGCTCACGAGTCCGGTGGCGTTCCTGCAACGTCCGGCACGGTGGATGCAATCGCTTGCCCACCAGACTTATTCATGGTCTGCGGCACCGAATTTCGCGTTCGAACTAGCCGCAAAACGAACATCGGACGCGGACATGGCCGGCCTCGACCTCCGTGGCGTACTGGGCATCATTAGCGGCAGCGAACGAATCCACCCGGCCACGCTGAACCGGTTCTGCGATCGATTTGCTCCGTACAATTTGCGCGATCGTATGATGCGCCCCTCGTACGGCCTGGCTGAGGCGACTGTTTATGTAGCCAGCCGCAATTCGAGTGGTTCGCCTGAAGTCGTGTACTTCGAATCCGACAAACTATCGGCGGGCAGCGCAAACCGGTGCGCACCGGAAACCGGCACACCGCTGCTGAGTTACGGCATGCCGGGATCACCGATCGTGCGGATCGTGGATCCCGACACCGGCGTCGAGTGTCCAGCGGGAACGATCGGTGAAATTTGGGTTCATGGCGACAACGTCGCCGACGGCTATTGGCGGAAGCCGGATGAGACGAAGCGCACCTTCGGCGCAATGCTGGTCGCCCCTTCGCCGGGTACACCCGAAGGACCCTGGCTGCGGACCGGAGACCTCGGATTCGTCTCCGAGCAGGAGCTATTTGTGGTGGGCCGGATGAAGGACCTGCTGATCGTGTACGGGCGCAACCATTATCCCGAGGACATCGAGTCGACGGTCCAGGAAATCACCGGTGGTCGGGTCGCGGCGATATCGGTCCCGGCGGATCACACGGAGAAGTTGGTCGCGATCATCGAACTCAAGAAGCGCGGTGATACCGACGAGGAAAAGATGCACAAGCTCCGCGTCGTCAAGACCGACGTCACGGCGGCGATATCCGAGTCGCACGGTCTGAAGGTCGCAGACCTCGTCCTGGTGCCACCGGGGTCGATCCCCACCACGACGAGCGGCAAGGTCAGACGGGCCGCTTGTGTGGAGCAGTACCGACACCAGCAGTTCACCAGGCTGGACGCCTGAGTGTGTAGCCTGAACGCTGAAAAGTTGTGGGGGAAAACATAATGAAACGACTTCTCGCATGTGCTTTCGCGGCATGGCTCGCGGGGTGGGCCGCTGGATTCGGACCAGGCGTCGCGACCGCCGATCCAGGGTCGCCATGGGCCCCCTGGCAACCTCCGACGCCATCCCCGGTCGGCGATGCCGCGAACGCCAAGGTCGTCTACGCGCTCGGCGGTGCGAGAGCGCCGGGGATCCCCTGGCGCGACTACACGAACCGGGCGGGCTCCGGCTACTTTCCGAACGCCAAGCGCGACCTGATCGACTACCCCGCTGGAGCCCCCTTCAGCTGGGTCCCGACCATGTTCTTGTCGGGAACCCGAGACCGGGTGACCATCGGCGAGGCCGCGCGACAAGCGACCAATAGCCTGGACACGGCTATTCGTCACGCGACCCAGCCGGCCGCAGCCGTCGGCTTGTCCCAAGGCACCCTCGCCCTCGACCAGGAACAGGTGCGGCTCGCCAATGACCCAACGGCACCACCACCAGATCGATTGCAGTTCACCACAATCGGTGACCCAATGGGAACTCACGCGTTCGGGGCGAGCTTCCTCTCGGGCATCTTCCCACCCGGAAGCTATATCCCGGTGATCGACTACACGATGCCCCAACCGGTGGAAAGCCAGTACGACACCAACAAGATCGTCGCCACCTACGACGGTCTCGCCGACTTCCCCGACCGGCCCGACAATCTGCTGGCCGACGCCAACGCGTTCGTCGCCTCTGCGATCGTGCACACCCCGGCCGCGTTCACCGGCCCTGGTGACGTTCCTCCGCAGAACATCAGAACCACCGTCAACTCACGAGGCGCTCCCACGACGACGTATCTTATTCCGGTGAACCATCTTCCGTTGACAATGCCGCTACGCTACCTGGGCATGTCTGACGCCGAGGTGGATGCCATCGATGCGATGCTGCAGCCGCAAATCGATGCGGGCTATTCACGTAACGACAATCCGTTCACCCGCCCCGTTTCGGTGGATCCGGTGCGCGGCATGGACCCGGTGGCCATTCTGGATCCGATAACTCGCGACTCCATCGAAAACGCCTTCGCCACGGTTCGCGGCATCATCGGCGTCAACGGTTAGCGCTCGGATCCGTCGGCCACAGCTTCGAAAACGGTTTTCTTCCTGTCGGGTTCGGCCGGCGGGAGCCGCTGGCCCAGACGGCCTCGCGGTGTGGGCCACCAACTGACTCGTCCGAGCAAAGCCGCGATGGCGGGCACCGTAATGGTGCGCACCACGAAAGTGTCTACCAGAATGCCGATTCCGATGACGAAGCCACCCTGGACGACGGTCCCGATGCTGGAGAACAGCAGGCCGGCCATCGAGGCCGCGAAAATCAGGCCCGCCGCCGTGATGACTCCGCCGGTGGAACCCACAGTGCGGATGACGCTGGAGCGCGAGCCCGCTGACGACTCGTCACGCAGTCGCGACGCCAGCAACATGTTGTAGTCGGCGCCCACGGCGACCAACACGACGAACGCCAATCCCGGCACACTCCAATGCAAATGCTGACCCATTAGCACCTGAAACATCAACACACCGAGCCCAACCGCCGACAGATACGAGATAATCACCGAGCCGACGAGGTACAGCGGCGCAACGATCGCTCGCAGCAGCGACATCAGGATCAACAGCACGACGACGATGGTCACCGCGACGATGAGCAGCATGTCGCGGTCGTAGTAGTCGCGGGTGTCACGCAGCGTGACCGGATACCCCGCGAGGGATATCGAAGCATCGGCCAGCGACGTGTTCGGCTGTGCGCCTTGGGCGGTGTCGATGATCGTGCCGACCTGATCCATAGCCTCGGCGCTGAACGGGTTGAGGTCGGTCTGGATGAAGTACCGCACCGAATGCCCATCCGGCGAGATGAAGGATTGCGCCACCTTCTTGAAGTCCTTGGTGTTGAGCACCTGGGGCGGCACATTGAATCCGGCCATGGACGGCTGCGCGGCGTCGTTGCCCATTGCCATCAGAAATCCCGACGCCTGGGATAGCCCCACACCCATCCGCTTGGTCTGGTCGACCAGCAGCTGCACACCGTCGGCGATCTGACGACTGGCGCTGGCGAGATCGTTGGCGCCGGTTTGCATGGTGATCAACCGGGTTCGGACCGCGTTCGGATTGTCCAGTCCCAGTGACTTCAGCGATCCGGCCACGGATTCCAGCGATCGGTCCAGTCCGCTCACCATCGACGACACGGTTTGCAATGACTGAGTCGACTGCAACTGACGAGCCAGATCGGAGATCTTATCGAGCGTTCCGTCCTCACGCGCGGCCTGCAGCTTGTGGAACTGAACGCGAGCGGTACCGCACACGGGGTTGGTGTCACAGACCACGCTGGTATCCAACGCCGCGACAACGGCATCGACCCAGTCGAAGCTGTTGGCGATACCGGCGAAGTTCACTTGCAAGACGTCACCCAGCCCACGGATGCTGGTGACAAGTCTGGCGGCAGTGTCGATTTCGCCGAATGTCTTGCCGCCACCAAATTGGTTCTGGACATAGGCGAGAGCATCGACCAGACCACGGACGCCCGCGACGGCCCGACTGACCTGTGTTCGGACGTCACCGAGGTTGTCGGCCAACAGGTCTGCACCCGAGGCCAGTCGGTTGAGGTCACCCGTGCGCTCGCTGATCAGGTGTGACGCCCCGCCCAGCTGCTGGCCGACCTGGCCCGCTTGATAGGTGGCTCTGGCCTGTTCGAGCGATTCTCCCGTCGGCCGCGTCACGCCGCGGACCGCGGCTATGCCCGGGATCTGGCTCACCCGTTGCGCCATCTGCTCCAGGTCGGCCAGCGCCTGCGGTGTGCGCAAGTCGTGCGGAGACTGGATTAACAAGTACTCCGGAATCGTCTGATTCACTGAAAAATGGCGTTCCAGCGCGGCGTACCCGACCGAGCTCTCGGCGGTAGCCCGCAGTTGCTTGCGGTCGTCGTAATTGAAGTGGGCCAGGGCCGCGCAGCCGGCCAACGCAAGCAAGATCGCCAGGCTAGCACCCAGATAAGCTTTGGGCCGCCGTACTATTCGCACGCCGGTCCGCCGCCAGAATGCGGCGGTGCGCTCGCCGCGCGGGGCGACCCAGCCGCGCGGCCCGGCCAGCATCAGGATGGCCGGCAGCAGCGTCACGGCGGCCAGGAACGACACCGCGATCCCGATCGCCAATGCCGGGCCGACCGTTGAGAACACGCCGAGCTTGGCGGATCCCATTCCAAGGAAGGCGATTCCGACCGTCGCCGCCGACGCGGCAATCACCTTGCCGACGGAGATCAGTGCCGCCTTGACCGCCGTTCGTGAATCGTCACCGCGCCTGACGTAATCGTGATAACGGCTGATCAAGAAGACGGCGTAATCGGTTCCCGCCCCGGCGATCATGGCGCTGATGAGCACGATGGTCTGGTTGGACACGGCCATGCCGCTGAACAGGGAGACTCCAGAGACCACCGCTTGCGCGGTGAGCAACGATGCGCCAATCGTGACCAGGGGCAACAGCATGGTGATCGGGTTGCGGTAGATGACAATCAGGATGACCAGCAACATCACGGCGATCGCCAGCTCGATCGACGCGCGATCGCGCGCCCCGGCGTCGGTCAGGTCAGCGACGGTGGACGCGGGTCCAGTTACGTTGGCCGTCAAGGTTGATCCGGCGACGGTTCGCTTCACAATATCGGCGACGTTTGTGTAGGCGCGGTAGGACTGCGGCGTCCCCAGCTCGCCCGCTAGGCCGATCGGCAGGATCCACGCCTTGCCGTCCTTGGCCCCCAGCACTTCGCGCAACGGCGGCGTGCTGAGGAAGTCCTGCAGCATGACGACGTCTTCGGTGTCGCCGCGCAAACGATCCACCAGTGTGCGATAGACGTTTTCGTCGGCCGGCCCCAACCCCTTGTCGTTGGTCAGGAGTACCACCAACACGTTTTCCGATCCCGCCTCGTGGAACGCCGTGGTGATCTTGCGCGCGGCGGCGGCCGACGGCGCGTCGGCGGGCAGGATGGCGACGGGATGCCGCTGAGCCATCTCCGTCAGCGGCGGCACCGTCATCGGCAGCAGCAGCGCCAGCGCCACCCAGCAGCCGATGACAACCCATGGCCGCCGCGCGACGAATTCGCCTAGCCGTCCGAAGATGGCCTCACCTCCCGCGAATCACGCGACATTGCGCCAGTGCCCGCTCTCGGCGACACGCTCGAACACCGACTTCAGCGCCGCCACATAGCGGGCGACCGATTCCTGGGCGACCGGGTTGTCGGGGAACATCACGGTGACCGCGGTCTGCTCCTCGACTCGGATGACGTAGATGGACAACTGGTATGAATACCGGCCGTCGCCGTAGACCCCGATGTTCAACCCGCCCAATTCCGCGGTCAGCAGCACCGAGAGCGGTGCTGTACCGGCGTCGAGGAAGTTGATGACGGGGAAATTCGGTCTAGGCTTGTCCAGCGTCGACGCCAATTCCAGGACGCGGCCATACGGCACCTCAGCCAGGTTCACACCCGAATCGAAGGCGTTCTGCGCGGTGCGGGCCGCCTCATCGAAGGCCGACTCAGCGATCGGTACGGTGACCGGGATCAGGCCGGTGAACCAGCCCTGGGTCAAAGCGTCCGTCGTTGTTCGGCGTGTGTCACGCGGTGTGAGTCCGTAATACGTTGCTGCACCGGTCAACTCGTGCTCAGCCAGACCGCAGCAGGCCAGCACACCACCGATGTATCGCGCTCCGGCAGCAATACAAGCGGACTCGAACCGGGCCGTCTGCGCCGCGTCCAGCATGGTCACGGTGACGATGTCGGCGCCGCAGGGCTGCAACGGATCACCCAGCGGCAGTGGGAATTGCGGCAGGCTGCCGCCGTTACCTTCGGCGAACTCTTTCCAAACGCGAACCTGTGGGGATTCCTGCGTGAGAGTTGCGGTGAAACTGCGCTGCCGGACGCAGAACTCGTCGTAGCTGCCTGCTTGCGGCAGCTCCAGCGGCGCACCACCGCCCACCAGGGCGGCGTACATCAAGTGGAACTCCATCAGCGTGACACCGACGATCATCGCGTCCACATGGACGTGGTCCACACTCGCGAAGAACGTGAAGTGGTCTTCGCCTTGGACGATCCCGAATCGAAAGCAATCCCACTGCAGCGGATCCGGCGTGCTCTCGACAACCTCTCGAACTTGCGTCGACGTAAGCACGCCATGCCGGACGGGCACGAATTCGATGTCGGCGGGATCCTGGACAGTGCGTCGCACGATCTGGCCATCACCGCTGTATTCGAACCAGCTGCGGTATGTGTCGTGCCGGCGAAGGTGTGCGTTGACGACGTAATTGGCCGCACGGATGTCGCAGCGGCCGGGTTTTTGGCAACTGACCAGCATCAACCGCGAGTAGTCGAGTCCTTTCTCCTTCTGGTTGCAATAACCGCGAATATGTTGTCCCTGCATGTAGCTGACGGGCACATCGCTCACGGGTGCCTGCAACGCCTTGTCACGCGCGGCCGGAGATGGCTGCCACGACACGGTCAAACCCGTGCCGGGTTCCCAATCCCGCAGTGTTCCAACGGTCAACGGCCCAACCTGCAACGTTTCCCCCTTGACTCAGACTGCGGCAGCTGCTGCAGCTGCGGCAGGTTCCAGAGTTGCCAGCTCTTCGCATACGTGCTCGGCCAAACCACGGACCGTGGTGATCTTGGTGGGGCTGATGCGGACACCCGTTTCGGTTTCAATGCGGGTCCGCAATTCCAAGTTGCCCAAGGAATCCAGACCATAGTCGGACAATGGCCGGTCCGGATCGATGGTGCGCCGCAGCATCAGGCTGATCTGGTCGGATAACAGCCGTCGAATGGCGCGAGGCCATTCCTCCCGCGGCAGGCTGCTCAGCTCCGCGAGGAACTTGCCGGTGTCCGTTCGATTTTCGCGAAGGGACTGAAACGCTTCGGCGAAGCGGCTACGTTGCGCAAACGCCGTCAACCACGGTGTTCCCATGATCGGTGCGTAGCCGCAGTAGGCACGGTCGTAACGGAGCAGCGTCTGGAACGCCCGAGCGCCCTCGGCCGGCGTGATCGCCACCCCGGTGCCTTCGGCCAGTGCGGTGGCGCGACCAACCTCGGCCCACGCTCCCCACGCAATGGCACTACCTGGACGGCCCTGCTGCCGCAGCCAGTGGGCGAACCCGTCCAACCAGCTGTTGGCCGCCGCGTAGGCGCCCTGACCCGGCGAGCCGACCAACGCGGCGGCCGATGAGAACACGCAGAACCAATCCAACGGCTGCCCAACGGTGGCTCGGTAAATGTTCCATGCCCCATCCACTTTCGGCGCCCAGCAGCGATCGATGAGTTCATCGGTGATGTTGGTCAACGTAGCGTCCTCGACCACCGCCGCCGCGTGCAGCACACCGCGCACCGGCAACCCGGATTCGGTTGCTATCGAAACCAGAAGGCCCGCCGTTTCGGGCTGACCGATGTCACCGCACTCCACCTGGATATCGGCGCCGTCGGCGCGCAGCCGCGCAATGGCTTGCTGCGCTTGGACATCGGGTGTCGAGCGGGAATTCAGCACGATTCGTCCGCAGCCTGCCGCAGCCATCTCTCCGGCGAGAAACAGCCCAAGGCCGCCCAGCCCGCCGGTGACGATATAGGCACCGTCGGGCCGAAACACCGGAACCTGCTCCGGGGGCAACACGGCCACGCCGCTTCCCGTGTGCGGCACGTCGAGCACCACCTTTCCGGTGTGCCTAGCGCCGCCGACCAACCGCACCGCGGCTGCGGCGTCGTGCATCCGATAGTGCGTGGTCTGCGGCAGCGGTAACCCACCCTCCGCCGTGCGCTGGTACACGGTGGTCAGCAGACGCCGGACGGTATCGGGGTGGCTGTGCGTCAACAATGCCAGGTCCACCGCGTGCATCGAGAGGTTGCGGCGGAACGGAAAGAGACCGAGCCGGGTATCGCCGTAGATGTCGCGTTTGCCGATTTCGATGAACCGCCCGCCGAAGGCCAGCAATTCGATTCCTGCGCGCTGCGCCGCGCCGGGCAGCGAGTTGAGCACCACGTCGACGCCGTACCCACCGGTGTCCCCGCGGATCTGTTCGGCGAAGTCGGTGCTGCGTGAGTCGTAGACATGCTGGATACCCATGTCGCGCAGCAGTTGCCGGCGCTGCGGGCTGCCCGCCGTTGCGAAGATCTCGCATCCCTCGGCTCGGGCGATCGCGATCGCCGCCTGCCCGACACCACCCGTCCCCGAGTGGATGAGCACCTTGTCCTTCGGCGAGATTCGAGCCAAATCGTGCAGGCCGTACCACGCGGTCGCGGAAGCGGTAGGCACCGCGGCGGCTTCAGAGATCGGCACCTGGGCGGGAAGCGTGACCGCCAGCCGGGAGTCGCAGATGACGAACGTGCTCCAGCATCCGTTGGCGGACATGCCACCAACCTCGTCGCCGACCTTGTGCTCGGTCACATCCGGACCGACCGCGGTCACCACACCGGCAAAATCGATGCCCAGCTGCTGTCGGTAGCCCTCGAAGGTGGGATATCGACCGAAGGCGACGAGAGCATCGGCGAAGTTGACGCTGGACGCGGTGACCGCGACCTCGATCTCGCCCGGTCCAGGTGCGCCCCGGTCGAACGCGACGAACTCCAACGACTCGAGGTCGCCGGGGACACGGATCTGCAGGCGCATGCCATCGTGTTCGGGTTCGACAGTCGTGGTTCGCCGTTCGACCGGGCGCAACGGAGCCGGCCGCAGGCGGGCGGTGTGCCACTCGCCGTTGCGCCAGGCGGTTTCGTCCTCCTCGGACCCGCTTTGCAGTTGCCGAGCCACCTGCGCGGGGTCGGCGCCGTCGTCTAGGTCGATCTGGGTGACACCCAGGTGCGGATGCTCGGAGTCGATCACCCGCAGCAGACCGCGCAGCTCGGCCTGCGCCAGGTTGGCCAGATCACCCGCTTGCACGGTCGCGGCGTTTCTGGTCACCACGAAAAGCCGAGGCGGCTCGCCGGGCAGCTCGGCCAGCTCGCGGGCGACGCCGACCAGCTGAGACACGTAGTCGCGGCCCCGGCGTACCGCTGCCGATGTCGGCGGCGCGGTCACGACAACCACCCCGGTGAGCCCGTTGACCGGCCCATGCAGCGAATGCAGCTCTACGGCACCGAGAGCCGCGGTCCTGCTGTGCAGGCCGACGTCGTTCAACGCATCACCGAGTTGTCTTGTCAGCGGATCAGTTTCGGAAGCGCTCAGCAGCAGCCAGGAGCCCCCGTCGATCTGGGGTACTTCCGGCAGATCACGCCGCTCCCATTCGATGGTCAGTAGCCGTTCGTTGAGCACCCGATCGGCTTGTTCGTGCTGTGAAACCCCGGCGGCCAGCTGTAGTCCTTCGACGCTCATGAGTACCGTTCCGGACCGGTCAACCACGTCGAGGTCGGCCTCGCATTCGCCGGCTCGCGACGACGTGACCCGGACCAGGCAATACTGCGCATTACGCGTTGAGTGATAGTTGCGCAGTCTGCGCACCCCCACGGGCAGCATCAGCCCACCAACGCTTGCCATTTGGACATCCGGATGGATTACGACCGACTGGAAGCATGCATCGAGTAGGGCCGGATGGATTGCATAGGCCGACTGCTGCGAGCGGATGCCTCCCGGCAGCGCCACCTTGGCCAGCACCGTGGTGACCTCACCTACAGCGGTTTGAGCCGCGGTTAGACCTGAGAAGGCCGGACCGTAATGAATGCCCAGGCTGTCGAAGGCTTTTCGCAATTCGGCGCCGTCGGTGCTCGACGGATGCTCCGCGATCAGCGCGTCAATATCGTACGTGGGGTCGTACGTGGGGTCGTACGCGTGCGGCCGCTGCACGGCCTCACCCGAATGCAGCATCGCGCTGGCCCGCCGAACACTCCCACCTTCTTCATGCGTCTCGACCACGAATTCGAGGACGCCGGGTGTGGCAACCGATGCCGCCGCCGATACCAACATCTCCGCACCCAGCAGCAGCGTCTGCTCGAACCGAATATCGCGGACCTCGGACACCTCACCCAACGCGGTGCGCGCTGCGGCCAACGCCATCTCGCAATACGCGGCGCCGGGAAGCGCGGCCACTTGGTGAATCTGATGGTCACCAAGCCAAGGGTGCGCCCCGGTTCCGACCTGGCCCTGCCAGACGTGGCGCTCGGGTTCCTCATGTAGGTGCACGTGCGCGCCGAGCAGTGGATGAACGGCCTGGAGGGAGCCGCCGCGCGCTTGGTCACCGTCCGCACGCGTCAGCATGAGCTCCCGGTGCGTCCAGGTCGGCAGCGGCGCATCCACTAAGACCCCGGTGGGGTACCGGGCGGTGAAGTCGACCGCGGCGCCGGCGCTGTATATGTCGCCGACGAAGCCGCGCAGCCCGAAGGGCTGCTGTTGGTCGCGGCGCATCGCGGCCAGCGCGGCGATCGGCATGTCCAGGCTGGCGGCGTTTTGCTCGACGGCGTAGGTGAGCAGCGGATGCGGCGCCAGTTCGGCAAACACCCGGTAGCCGTCTTTGAGGGCCGCCTGCACAGCCGCCGCGAATCGCACAGTGTAGCGCAGGTTTTCGGCCCAGTACTCGGCGGTGAACGACGGTCGCTCGCGGGGGTCCCATAGGGTCGCGGAGTAGTACGGGATCGCTGGTGTCCTTGGGGCGAGGTCGGCGAGCGCCTCGACCAGCTCGTCGAGGATCGCATCGACCTGCGGGGAATGCGAGGCGACGTCCACCGCGACCTCGCGCGCCAGCACGTCCTGTTGTTGCCAGGCGGTCACGAGCTGACGAACGGATGCGGTGGCACCGCCGACGACGGTCGAGGTCGGCGACGCCACCACCGACAACACCACGTCGGACACCCCGCGAATCTCGAGCTCGGACAACACTTGGTGGCCAGGCAGTTCCACCGACGCCATGGCGCCGCTGCCGGCGATGCGCGCCATCAGACGTGACCGGCGGCAAATGACTCGCAGCCCGTCCTCGAGCGACAAGGCTCCGGCGACCACGGCGGCGGCGGCCTCACCCAGCGAATGCCCGATCACCGCGCCAGGGCGCACCCCGTAAGACGCCATCGCCGCGGCCAACGCGACCTGCATCGCAAAGATCGTCGGCTGGACCCGATCGATGCCGCTCACGGTCTGCGGCGCCGACATCGCCGCGGTCACCGAGAACCCTGCTTCATGGGAAATCACCGGCTCCATCGCGGCGACGGTTGCGGCGAATACCGGCTCTGTTGCCAGCAGTTGGGCACCCATCGCAGGCCACTGCGAACCCTGTCCGGAAAACACCCACACCGGCCCCCGAACGTCTTGGCCCACGGCGGGCCGATACGGAATGTCGCCGCCGGCGACGTCGCGCAGGGCCGCGCTCAGCTCAGCCACGCTCCCTGCGGTGACCATTGTCCGCACCGGCCGGTGTGCGCGGCGACGAGTCAGGGTGTAACCCAGATCCCAGATCCGGGCACCACCGCCTTGCGAGTCAACCCAATCAGCCAATCGCGCAGCCGATATGCGAAGTTGCTGGGCCGACGTCGCCGACACCGGAAACAACAGCGGCCCAGCCGCTTTCGGAGCCGACGATTTCGATGCCTGTACTGGTGCTTGCTCGACGATGGCGTGCACGTTGGTGCCCGACATGCCATACGACGACACCGCGGCGCGCCGTGGCTGACCATCGTTGCTGGGCCAAGTCGTATTCGCTTGTGGGACAAATAGTTCGGTGTTGATCTCGGCCAACTGCTCCGGCAGCTCGGTGAAGTGCAGGTTCTGCGGAACCACGCCGTGCTGCAACGCCAGGATCGCCTTCATCAGCCCCAATGGCCCCGACGCCGACTGCAGGTGACCGAAGTTCGTCTTCACCGAGGCCAGCACACACGCACCCTGGACCCCGTACACTGCGGCAAGGCTTGCATATTCGACCGGATCGCCCACCGCGGTGCCGGTGCCGTGCGCTTCGACCATCCCCACCGTGGCCGCGTCGACGCCGGCTACA
The DNA here is from genome assembly GCF_900232995.1 of Mycobacterium simulans. Classification (GTDB taxonomy): domain Bacteria; phylum Actinomycetota; class Actinomycetes; order Mycobacteriales; family Mycobacteriaceae; genus Mycobacterium; species Mycobacterium simulans. Next base: position 2,801,402 of record NZ_OCVX01000003.1, on the reverse strand, counting down.
GCTAACGCCTTGCGATACACCGCAATCTGTGCCTGCAGCGACGGCGCCGCGATATTCACGGTGCGGCCATCCTGGTTGGCAGCCGTACCCCGAACGACCGCCAACACCCGGTCACCGTCGCGCACCGCATCCGGCAACCGTTTCAGCAACAACACCACACAACCCTCGCCCGACACGAAACCGTCTGCCGCAGCATCGAAGGCATGACAACGCCCGGTGGGAGACAACATGCCTTGCAGGGAGCCCGAAATGGCCTTGCGTGGTTCCAACGTGACGGCGACGCCACCGGCAAGGGCGAGGTCGCTTTCGCCGTCGTTCAGGCTGCGGCAGGCCTGGTGCACCGCCATCAGACCCGACGAACATGCCGTGTCCACAGTGACCGCGGGACCATGCAACCCCAACGCATGCGACACACGACCGGACGCGAAACTGTTGCTGGTGCCGGTAAATCCGTATGGTCCCTCGGCGGCGCCACAATCGGCGGACAGCAATTCGTAGTCGCCGTGCGTCAGTCCCACGAAAACGCCGGTCTGCGAGCGAGCAAGTGCCACCGGGTCAAGACCGGCGTGCTCAATGGCATCCCACGACGTTTCCAGCAACAAGCGGTGTTGCGGGTCAATGGCGGTCGCCTCACGCTCGGTCATACCGAAGAAGTCGCAGTCAAAGCCCCCCACGTCATCTAGAAACGCACCCCAACGTGAAATCGATCGGCCGGGAACACCGGGTTCGGGGTCGTAGTACGCGTCCGCGTCCCACCGCTCCACCGGAATCTCACCCACGAAGTCATCGCCGCGTAACAAGGCTTCCCACAAGCATTGTGGAGAATCAATCCCCCCAGGAAGCCGGCAAGCCATACCGATGATGGCAACGGATGTGGCGGTCGCAGCACGCACCATGTAGTCCCCCTGTACACGCCCAACGGTGCTGGGCAAACCATGCCGACACGAATGCACGTAGGGCCCCCGGGCGCACGCGGCCACTTAATCCCCTACGCGTCCCCATGCATTCCCATGCATTTCCCAATGCATGCGTGGGCAGGATTGGTCAACGTACGAACTTCACCTTAGCGACTCTAACTGACGGCGGCGCGCTCGCCAGCGGTCCAGAAGCATGAAATCCCTGGTGGGACTACGGAATTCCATGATATCCCGCGGTTTGGCGGGATACGATCTACAGCAAGTACACAGCGATAAGCTATGTTGAGGAACGCGACGCGTACGTCTCGGCCAGGAACTGCTCGACGGCTACTGCCGCGTGTGCTGCACGCGCCGAACCGAAGATATCGAAACCGTGTTGTGCGCACGGCAACTCGGCATAGACGACCGGCTGTCGGCTCACTTCACGCAGTCGCGCGGTAAAGCAGCGGGCCTGCTCGACCGGGATCAACGAGTCGTTACGACCGTGCAGCACGAAAAACGGTGGCGCGTCCTCGGAGATATGGGTGATCGGTGAGGCGATGCGGAACGGCTCGTCGATTTCCGTCCGGCTCAGCTTGAACACCCGCTTCGCTACCACCGGCACCAGCAGTGGGTGCATCGACTCGTCGTTTCGGGTGAAGTCGTAGACACCGTAGAAAGGGACAGCCGCTTGCACCCGCGTGTCGGGGTCTTCGAAGCCCGGCTGGAATCGCGGATCGTTGGGGGTAAGGGCGGCAAGGGAAGACAGGTGCCCGCCGGCCGAGCCCCCGGTGATCGCGATCCAGTCCGGGTCACCGCCGTACTCGGCGATGTGTTCCTTTGTCCACGCGATCGCGCGCTTGACATCGACGATGTGGTCGGGCCAGGTGGACCGCGGGCTGAGCCGGTAGTTGATCGCCACACAGACCCAACCCAGCTCGGCCAGATGGCTCATCAGCGGATGTGCCTGACCACGTTTGTTTCCGACCATCCAGGCACCGCCGGGAACCTGCAGCAGCACCGGAGCCCGCCCGCCGCGGGCGAGATCGGGCCGTCGCCAAATGTCGAGATGGTTCCTCGAGCCGCACTCTCCGTAGCTGATGTCGCCGTCGTGCGTGTAATCGCGGTAGATCCGCAACATGCGTGCCACACCGGGCTTTTTCGCGGTGGCGCCCCCGGGTACGGGCCGCTTCCACAGGTCGCCCGACTCGGTGCGCCGGTCGGCGCCCAGTCCCGCGTCCAGCGCCGCCGTCAGTGGTTCGTCAGCGCGGCGACCAAAGTGACGCAGGCCTAGCAGCCCCACCCACGACACCGCCGACACCAGCCAAGCGAATCGCAGCACCCGCGGCGGCAACCGTCGCGACAGCGCGACCAGCGCCGCGAACTGAGCAGCCAGCGTCTGCATGGGAAGCTCGGAGGCGAACAGACCGTAAGCGAACGCGTACAGCGACCCGTAACCGTGTTTCGTCAGCGGTCGATAGCCATTCGCTGTGAACGCAATTCCAGCTATGGATACCAACAGGGCCGCTATCCGCTTCATGGTTAACCAATCTAACTGTTTGGCTCCTTGGCCAGTTCCTCGACCACGTGATAGGTGGGATTGACCATCGACATGGGCCGGTTGCCGCTCTGCCGAGCCTTGCCGGTGATGCGCAACAGCTGACCGGGTTGGATGTCAGCGCCGCCGCGACCGGGATGAAACGCGATGCGCATGTCGCCGCTGTCGTCGCCGACTACGATCCATCGGAAGGTACGCCGGCGCTTGGTGATGTCCTCCACCTGGCTGACCCGCCCTTCGATGGTGCCACGCTGTCCGGGGATCAGGGCCGCCACCGTGATCACCGACGGCGGCCGCTCGGGGTGTTCATAGGCCTCGACCGCTTGCTCCTCGGCCTGGAAAACCCAGGTTTCGAGCTTGTCGAGTTCTCGCGTAATCCGTTGCTCGAAGCGCTCGGGGTAGGCCTCCTGGATCCGGGATTGCACATCGTAGGGCACGATCGTCGCCGCGGCGTCCGGGATCACGCTGACGGCCCTGGCGATCTTGTCCGCGGTGCGGTCATGCAACAGTCGTCCCAGCAGCGGCGCATAAGTTCGACGCGGTAACAGCACTGTGACGTTGCTGTCCGGATGTTCCTTGCTCGCCGTCGCGACGAGCACCTGCGCGGCGCGGGTGATCCGCCGGTCCGGGCAGTCCACAATGCGGAGCCGAGTGTCAAGATCGAAGTGATCCCAACGCTTTCGCAACTGCGCGGCGTACGGCGCGTCAACCATGAAGTGCACCGCGATCAGCTCGTCGGCCCGCAATCCTTTCCCGTACCGCAGCGCCTCGATCACGGCGAGGTCGACCGAGTTGACGAAGATGAATACCCGGTGTCGCGCGTACTTCACCAACTCGGGTCCGCCGGTGCGGAACATCTCGAGAATTGCTGCCTCGGCGCGGTATTCGCGGTTCAGTCGCATCAGGACGAACACCAGCAGCGGGAACAGGACCACGACCAGCCACGCACCCTCCGTGAACTTCGCCACCGCGAAGATGGCCACCACGATCGTCGACAAGATCGCCGCCGACAGGTTGATCGCCAGCCGGTACGGCCAGCCGTGTTCCCGGTGCGTCAGATGGTATTTGGTCATGCCGTAACCGGCCATCGCGAAGCCGGTGAACACACCGATCGCGTAAAGGGGGACCAGCGCGTTGACTGAGCCGCCGGTAACCACCAGTAACACCACCGACAACGCCGTAAGGGTGATGATTCCGTTCGAGAACACCAGGCGATGACCACGTTTCGTGAGCTGTCGGGGCAAAAAGCGGTCTTCGGCGACGAAATTAGCCAGTGCCGGGAAGCCGTTGAAGCTGGTGTTCGCGCCGGTAAACAGAATTGCCGCCGTCGACGCCTGGACCACTATGAAGCAGATGTTGCCGGTCATCCCGCTGCCGAAGACCATGCGCGCGATTTGCGACAACACCGAGGGATATTCGGTGAGATACGGCGTGGCGTGGGTCGCGTACGCCAGGTAGGCAACGCCGGCCAGCAAGAATCCCAAAATGCCGGCCATAGCGGTGAGCACGCGACGCGCATTGCGACCCTGCGGCTTGCGAAAGACATCGACGGTATTGGAGATTGCCTCGACCCCCGTCAGCGATGAACCACCGTTGGCAAACGCGCGCAGCAAGACCAGGATCGTGGCGCCCATCACCAATCCGTTGCCCTGATGCACCGGCACCGTTCCGGGCAGCTGCTGCGGATCGTAGGTTGGGAGGCCCCAGAACAGATGGCGGATGACGCCGGTCACGATGGTCGTCGCGATCACGATGACGAAGAGGTAGGTCGCCGCCGCAAAGGGTCGTCCCGCTTCCTTCATTCCCCGCAGGTTGGCGTAGCAGATGACGATCACCACACCAACCGTGATCTCCAGGCTGTAGGGCCCCAGCGCGGGGATCGCCGACACCACCGCCACCGTGCCGGCCGCCGACTGCACAGCCACGGTGACCACATAGTCGATCAGCAGCGCCGCGGCAGCGATCTGTGCGACCCGGGGGCCGAAGTTGTCCCGCGCGACGATGTAGGACCCGCCGGCCCGGGTGTAGGCCATCACGACTTGTCGATACGACGCTGCGACCAACGCCAGGATCAACAAGATGACGCCGGTAATGGGTAGCAGCAACGCGAAAGCCGCCAACCCCGCATTCGGTAGCAACTCGATCAGGATCTGCTCCGGGCCGTAGGCGGTCGATGAGATCGCGTCGGGCGAAAGGGCGCCCAGTGCAACGGGATTTGACAATCGCTCGGCTGCCAGGTCCTCGGTGATCAGCGGCTTTCCCAGAAAGAGCCGCTTGCACACATCTCCTATCGTCAGCGGGATCCGTAGCTTGCCGGCCGAACTGCCATCCGAAGTCACGACCACATTCCTTACCTCGGGCCGAGAGCAGGAGCAACCGCAACCCGCGCCGAGCAGACGCAAAAGCCCCCAAATCATGCCGATTTTGGGGACTTTTGCGTCTGCTCGGCGGTACTAGGCGAGCCGCTGCACGGCGGCGCCGATGCGCTCGTCGGTCGCGGTCAATGCCACCCGGACATGACGCGCGCCGCCCGGGCCGTAGAAATCGCCGGGCGCGACCAGGATGCCGCGCTCCGCAAACCAGGCCACGCTGTTTCCGCAGGACTCACCGCGGGTGGCCCATATATAGAGGCCAGCCTCCGAATGGTCCACCACAAAACCCGCCGAGCGCAGCGCCGGCATTAGTGCCGCACGCCGCCGCTCGTAGCGCTCGCGTTGTAGCTTCTCGTGAGCATCGTCATCAAGCGCGGCGACCATGGCGGCCTGCACCGGCGTCGGCACCATCATCCCGGCATGTTTGCGCACCGCCAGCAGCTCAGCGATCAATCCCGGATCACCTACGACGAAGCCGGCGCGATAACCAGCCAGCGACGATGTCTTCGACAGCGAGTGCGCCGCCAGCAGCCCGGCGTGGTCGCCGTCGCATACCGACGGGTGCAACACCGAGAACGGCTGGGCGTCCCAGCCCAAACCCAGGTAGCACTCGTCGGAAACGACGAGAACGCCACGCTCACGCGCCCACCCGACCACCTTGCGCAGGTGCTCGATGCCCAGCACCCGACCGGTCGGGTTACTCGGCGAGTTGAGGTACACCAGTGCCGGCGACCGCGGGCCCAGCTGAGTCAGCGAGTCCGCCCGGACCACCTGCGCCCCGGCCAACCGAGCGCCCACGTCGTACGTCGGATACGCCAGTTCGGGCACCACGACCAGATCCGCGGGACCCAAGCCCAGCAGCGTCGGCAACCAGGCGATGAGCTCCTTGGTGCCGATCACCGGCAGCACCGCCTCCTCGGCCAGCCCAGTGACGCCATAGCGGCGTGCTAGCGCGGTCACCGCAGCCTCACGCAGCCGCGGGGTACCCGCGGTGGCGGGATATCCCGGCTCGGAAGCCGCAGCCGCCAACGCTTCGCGGATCAGCGCGGCGACCAGGTCAACAGGTGTGCCGACGGACAGGTCGACGATGCCGCCCGGATGGGCGCCGGCCAGCGCTTTTGCGTCGGCCAAGGTGTCCCACGGGAATACCGGCAGAGACGCCGACACAAGCCGGCGCAGCCGGGGACCAAGCGGCTCGCTCAGTCGTCTTCGCCCTGCGGCGGCAGATCCTTGACCACTTGCGGGTCGTTCTCGGTCATCCCGACCTTTGCCGCGCCGCCCGGCGATCCCAGCTCATCGAAGAAGTCGGCGTTGATCTGCGTGTACTGGCTCCATTGGTCAGGCACATCGTCTTCGTAATAGATCGCTTCGACGGGACACACCGGTTCGCAGGCACCGCAGTCAACGCACTCGTCGGGGTGGATATAGAGCATCCGGGCACCCTCGTAGATGCAGTCGACCGGGCATTCCTCAATGCATGCCTTGTCCTTTATGTCGACACAAGGTTCGGCGATCACGTACGTCACGGACATCTCCTCAACGTGTCCTCCAGGTACTGCTCAATGTGGGCTGCTGCTGTGTCACCCGAGGGCCTCCCGGCAACACCTTCGGTTACTGATACTAGACGTTGCACATATACCTCAACCAATTGGCACGCCCGTCAGCGTGCCCGGTCTGTATGCACTTATATGCATAGTGACGCCGGGTGCCATTTATGCTGCTCGGGCGCCTTCCCCGATCCATCGGGACTCGACGAGGTGGCTCAAGCGCTTCCGGAGGACCAATGACAGGCCCGTACCCCAACTTACTTTCACCGCTAGACCTCGGGTTCACCACGCTACGCAACCGCGTGGTCATGGGTTCGATGCACACCGGACTGGAGGACCGAGCCCGCCATATCGATCGGCTCGCCGCATACTTCGCCGAACGCGCCCGCGGCGGTGTCGGCCTGATCGTCACGGGCGGCTACGCACCCAACCGCACCGGTTGGCTGCTGCCATTCGCGTCCCAGTTGATCTCCTCCGCGGAAGCCCGCCGCCATCGTCGCATCACCACCGCAGTCCACGACGCAGGCGCCAAGATCCTGTTACAGATCCTGCACGCGGGACGCTATGCCTACCATCCGCTTTCGGTCAGCGCGTCGTCAATCAAGGCGCCGATCAACCCATTTCGCCCGCGGGCACTGTCGGGGCGTGGCATCGAAGCGACCATCGCCGATTTCGTCCGCTGCGCGCAGCTGGCCCGAGAGGCTGGGTATGACGGTGTCGAAATCATGGGCAGCGAAGGGTATTTGCTCAACCAGTTCCTGGTGCCGCGCACCAATAAGCGCACCGACGCCTGGGGCGGCACAGCCGCCAACCGCCGCCGTTTCCCGGTCGAGATCGTGCGCCGTACCCGCGCCGCCGTCGGATCCGATTTCATCATCTGTTACCGGATGTCGATGGCCGACTATGTCGAGGACGGCCAGACCTGGGACGAAATTGTCGCGCTCGCAACCGAAGTGGAGGCCGCGGGCGCAACCATCATCAACTCCGGCTTCGGATGGCACGAGGCGAGGGTGCCGACGATCGTCACCTCGGTGCCCAACAGCGCGTTCGTCGACATCTCCCACGCCGTCGCCGAACGCGTCAGCATCCCGGTGGTCGCGTCCAACCGGATCAACATGCCGCAGGCCGCCGAACAGATCTTGGCCGACACCCAGGTACGGCTGATATCGATGGCTCGGCCACTGCTGAGCGACCCGGAGTGGGTGCTCAAAACGCAGTCCGACCGTGCTCAAGAGATCAACACCTGCATCGCCTGCAATCAGGCCTGCCTGGACCACGCCTTCGCCAAGAAGCTGGTGTCGTGTCTACTCAACCCGCGGGCCGGACACGAAACGACGCTGGTGCTGTCGCCGACACGGCGTGCCCGCAAGGTTGCCGTGGTCGGAGCCGGCCCGGCCGGACTGGCCGTCGCGGTCAACGCCGCCCAGCGGGGCCACCACGTCACACTGTTCGAAGCCAACGACTTCATCGGCGGCCAGTTCGACATGGCCCGCCGCATACCCGGCAAAGAGGAATTCAGCGAAGCCATCCGATACTTCGCCACGATGCTGGACAAGCACGGCGTCGTGGTGCGACTGGGCACTCGGGTTACCGCGGACGAATTGACCGGCGACGACTCGGATTTCGACGACGTAGTACTGGCCACCGGTGTGGCGCCGCGCATTCCGGCGATTCCCGGCATCGACCACCCCATGGTGCTGACCTACGCCGAGGCCATCACCGGCGTCAAGCCGGTGGGAAAGGCCGTGGCCGTCGTGGGCGCCGGAGGCATCGGATTCGACGTCAGCGAACTGCTGGTGACCGAGCATTCGCCGACCCTGAACCTTAAGGAATGGAAGGCCGAGTGGGGTGCGGTCGATCCGCAGGAGGCTCGCGGCGCGTTGACCACTCCCCTGCCGGCGCCGGCCGCCCGGGAGGTGTACCTGTTGCAGCGCACCAAGGGTCCGCAGGGTAAGCGACTGGGCAAGACCAGTGGATGGGTACATCGCGCGTCATTGAAGGCGAAAGGCGTCCACCAGCTGTCCGGGGTGAATTACGAGCGGATCAGCGACGAGGGCCTGAGCATCAGCTTCGGCTCGGACCGCCAGCAGCCACGGCTGCTGGCGGTGGACAACGTGGTGGTGTGCGCCGGTCAGGAACCGGTGCGTGATCTGGTGACCGAACTGCGGCGCAATGGCATCGAGCCGTACATCATCGGCGGTGCGGCGCTGGCGGCCGAGTTGGACGCCAAGCGCGCAATCCAGCAGGGCACCGAGCTGGCGGCCCGGCTGTAGGGCGTATTTCACTCAACGCGAAACACCGCGAATTGTGCCGTTGACCTGCAGATAGTTATGGCTGGGGGTCGTCGCGCGATAAGCAGCTTGATATGAGCAAGCCCGGGGGGCCTGGTACCCTCAATCGGAGACGGCAACCGCTGGGCAGATGTCGTCGCCGTCTTTTTGGCGGTGCATTAGTTGGGGAAGGTGTCCACAAATGGTGAAGCTGTCGTTGTCTGCACTCAGCGCCGGTATCGGCGCTCTGGCATTGTCGCTGGGTGTTGGTGCTGGGGTCGCGTCTGCGGACCCCCTAGACGTGGCGATCAATACCACCTGCAACTACGGGCAGATCATGGCAGCGCTCAACGCGCAGGATCCAGGGGCTGCCGCGCAGTTCAATGCATCACCGGTCGCACAGAACTGGCTGCACTCGTTCCTGGCCGCGCCTCCGCCACGTCGCCAGCAGATGGCCGCGCAGCTGCAGGCCATGCCAGGTGCCGCGCAGTACGTGGGACTTGTCGAGTCTGTCGCCGCATCCTGTAACAACTACTGAGCAGCTCAGTAGGAGCTTAGGCCGGGCGCACCCGGCCTAAGCTTCGCGCTTTGTTATCGGGCAACTCTCCGCGTGTTTCAACATCTAGCTGGCGCGGTGCTGCAGGGGTCGTTTCTGCGACGCAGGCAGCGGTGTCGTCACACTACACCAGCTTGTAACGATCCAGCTAGATAGCGATATCGAGATATCATTGCAAGATGGCGCAGATACTCATCCGGCAACTCGATGACGACACGAAGAGCAAACTGCAACGCCTGGCCCGTCAGCACGGTCGCAGCACGGAGGAGGAAGTGCGCGAAATCTTGCGGAACGCCGTCCGCAATGTCGACGATCCGCCGCGGCGGCTAGGTTCGCGTATCGCTGCGCGCTTCAAAGGCGTTGGGCTCAAGGAGGACATTCCCGAGTTGCGGGGACAGTCTGTCCAACCCGCGCGGTTCGAATCATGATCCTGCTGGATACGAACGTGCTCTCCGCATTGATGCGGGACGTCCCCGATCCGGCCGTGGTGGAATGGCTCGACAACCAACCAGCCGAATCCATTTGGACGACTTCGATAACAGTTTTCGAAGTACGTTTGGGCATTGACCTTTTGGAGCCAGGACGCCGGCGCAAACAGCTCAACGCCAGCTTTTCTCAACTCCTAGCCGAGGACCTCAACGATCGCGTGCAGCCTTTCGACCAGATGGCGGCACTCGCCGCCGGGATCATTGCGGCAGGCCATCAGCGCGTAGGGCGGTTTGTGGAGATTCGTGATGTTCAGATCGCAGGTATCGCGAATTCCCGGCATGCAACTGTGGCTACACGCAATACTCGCCATTTCGAAGGAACGGGCGTCGAGCTGGTCAATCCATGGAACTGACCGTGACCGCCGAGCACACGGGCGAGCACCAGACTTCGCGAAGGTGCGCAAAATGCCGGGCCTAACGGCGTGTCCCCGCACAGACACGCACGCTCGCGGCGGAATAAGTAGTGGTGCGCTGGCGTGCGGGCCGGCCGATGCCCGCCGCGATCGCGACCAGTTCGGCGACGGTCTTCGCTGACCCGTATTCGGAACCGGCCATCCGCGAGATGGTTTCCTCCATCAGCGTGCCGCCCAGGTCGTTGGCGCCGCCGTTGAGCATCACCTGGGTGCGCTCGACACCCAGCTTCACCCAGCTGGTCTGGATGTGGGAGATGCGCCCGTGCAACATGATCCGTGCAAGAGCATGCACGGCACGATTGTCGCGATGGCTCGGCCCCGGCCGAGCCGCCCCCGCCAGATACAACGGCGAATTCTGGTGCACGAACGGCAGCGGCACGAACTCGGTGAATCCGCCGGTGCGATCCTGAATGTCGCGCAGCACATTGAGGTGGGCGACCCAGTGGCGAGGGCTGTCGACATGGCCGTACATCATCGTCGATGACGACCGCAGGCCCACTTCATGTGCGGTGGTGACGATTTCGATCCACAGCGACGTCGGCAACTTGCCCTTGGTGAGCACCCAACGCACCTCGTCGTCAAGGATTTCCGCGGCGGTGCCGGGGATGGTGCCCAGCCCGGCCTCGCGCAGGCTGATCAGCCACTCGCGAATGCTCAGCCCACTCTTGGTGACGCCGTTGGCAATCTCCATCGGGGAGAACGCGTGCACATGCATCGACGGCACCCGGGTCTTGACGGCCCGCACCAGCTCGGCGTAGCCGGTCACCGGCAGCTCTGGGTCGATCCCGCCCTGCATGCACACCTCGGTGGCACCGGCGACGTGGGCCTCCCACGCGCGTTCGGCAACCTCTTCGGTGGACAGTGAATACGCGTCTGCGTCGCCCTTGCGCTGGGCGAACGCGCAGAACCGGCAGCCGGTGTAACAGATGTTGGTGAAATTGATGTTGCGGTTCACCACGAAGGTGACGTCGTCGCCGACGACATCGCGGCGCAGCGAATCCGCGAGCGCGGCAACCGCTTCCAGCGCAGGCCCGTCGGCGGTCGCCAGCGCCAGATATTCGTCGTCGGTGCAGCCGGCTGGGGCTCGTTCGGCCGAACTTAGCGCCGCGAGCACATCGGTGTCGATGCGTTCGGGAGCGCTGACCGCCAACTCGTGCACCCGCGTCCGGATCGACTCCCAGTCACCGAAGGCACTGTCCAGATCGCTGCGGGCCTCGGTGCTGCGGCCCTCGGTGTCGATCGCAGCATTGAGGTCGACCCGGCCGAAGGACGCCACATCGTCGGGCTCCTGCCACGGCATCCCCACCGGGTTGACGTCGCGGGCAAAACCGGTCGCCGGATCGGCAAGCGCCACAACATGTCCCCGCACCCGCGGGTCGATCCACGCCGCGCCCGCCTGCACGTATTTCGGTTGCGCGGTCAACCGCTGCACCAGCTCGTAGCCGGCCTCCGCGGTGACGGCGGCCAGCTCATCCAAAGTGGGCCAGGGCCTTTCGGGGTTGACATGGTCGGGCGTCAGTGGTGAGACGCCACCCCAGTCGTCGACACCGGCGGCCACCAAAGCCAGACATTCGTCACGCGACACCAGGTTCGGGGGCGCCTGAATGCGCATCCCCGGGCCGAGCACCAGCCGCGCAACCGCCACCGTGGCCAGGTAGTCCTCGATGCCGGCATCGGGGACGTCGGCCATCGCGGTGTGTTCCTTGGCCCGGAAGTTCTGCACGATCACTTCTTGGATGTGTCCGAACTCCTTGTGCGACTTGCGAATCGCGTGCAACGTGTCAGCGCGCTCGGCCAGCGTCTCGCCGATGCCGACCAGCAGACCGGTGGTGAACGGAATGGACAGCCGCCCGGCGTCGGTCAGCGCGCGCAGCCGCACCGCCGGGTCTTTGTCCGGGCTGCCGTAGTGCGCGAGCCCTTTGGTTTCGAACAGCCGCCGTGACGTCGTCTCCAACATCATGCCCATCGAGGGGGCCACCGGTTTGAGCCGCGACATCTCCGACCAGCTCATCACGCCGGGGTTCAGGTGCGGCAACAGCCCGGTTTCCTCCAGCACCCGGATGGCCATTGCACGCACGTAGGACAGCGTCGAGTCGTAGCCCCGTTCGGCGAGCCATTGGCGCGCCTCAGGCCAGCGATCTTCGGGACGATCGCCAAGCGTGAATAGCGCTTCCTTACAACCTAGTTCACGTCCTCGGCGGGCGGCATCGAGAATCTCGTCGGGCTCCATATACATGCCGGCGCCTTGGGCACGCAGCTTGCCCGGCACTGTGACGAATGTGCAGTAGTGGCAATTGTCGCGGCACAGATGGGTGACCGGGATGAATACCTTGCGCGAATAACTGATCGGCAGCCGACCACCCGCGCCGTAGCGTCCCGCCGACTTCAACCCCGCATCACGCACCCGCGCCGCACTCGCACACAGGTCAGCCAGGTCGTCGCCGCGCGCGGTCATCGCGACCGCCGCCTCCTCGACGTTGAGCACCACACCGTCTCGAGCCCGCCGCAGCACTCGGCGCAGCGCCGAAGTATTCGGCTTGGGCGGGACGACGGGGCTAGGCAAAGCGGTGGGCTCTCGGCCCGGAGGCTCTGGTGGCCCAGATCTCACTGGCACGTTGGTGTAACTTCCCCGCGATCTGGTTTCATCCCTGGTGCCATATCCGCAACAGTAGCGCCAGGCTGCGAGCAAGACGCGATCGACCGTCCTGCGCCAGTAACGGGCACGTACGAAGGCCGATCGCGATACGATCACGGGATGTCGTTCATGTTCGCCGCACCGGAGGCGCTGGCCGCCGCGGCTTCGGACATTGCCGGCATCGGTTCGAACATCAGTGCCGCCAATGCCGCGGCGTCGCTCCCTACAACTGGAGTCCTGGCATCGGCCGCCGATGCTGTTTCGACGCAGGTCGCCGCCCTTTTGTCCGCACATGGCCAGGGCTACCAGCAGATCAGCGCGCAGCTGTCCACGTTCCACGACCAGATTGTGACGGCGCTGAACGCGGGAGCGAACTCGTATGCATCCGCCGAGAGCAGCGCCGCGAACACCTTGGCCGTTGCGATGAAGTCCCCAGCCGCGGAGCTGCTCGGCCAGCTGCCGCTAACCGAGAACGGCATCGTGGCCAGTGCTTCGAATGCCGTCGCACGGGTTGAGAGTGCCGTCGCCGGCGTCCTAGGGCCCAGCGCGCTGGCGCTCACTCCCACCGGGGGGCTCGGCGCCTTGGCAGCCTCGAGCGGGTTGCTGGGGCCCTTAGGTGGCGCGACAACCGGCGCGGCGGCGGCACCGGCGGCTGTCATACCGGTGTCATGGGCCACCGCCATCGAGAACTTCTACATCACCTACGAGCCGTGGGTGCAGTACGGCTTCAACCTCGCCGCATGGGCGGCCGGTTGGCTGCCCTGGATCGGCATCCTGGCGCCGCAGATCAATATCTTCTACTACGCGTTCGAGCCGTTGGTGCAGAGCGTCCTGTTCAACTCGCTCGACTGGCTGAGCGGACAGATCGCGTTCAGCCAAGGGCTCAGCAACGTCTGGTCGGCCACGACGCAGTCGATCAACAACTTCCTCTATTACGAGTACCAGTGGATACGCGGCTTCTTACCGCCGTTCCCGCCTTTTGGCTCCGTGGTCTAGCGATCAGTCGTGGACTCTGCGCCGCCACAGCACCCACGCTGGCGGCCCAACCCCTAACACGATGAGGATCAGAGCCCCGTACGCCATCAGGCCCTGGCCGCCCAGGATCACATCGTCACCGGGACCCCCCAGGCTCATCGCCGCCACCGTGAGCAGCCACGTCCACAACGGCAACGCGGCCACCCTCGGCGAGCGAGTCCACCGCCCGGCGGCCCACACCAGGGCCGCATTGACCAATCCACTGATCAAAGCGCTGACCGGAAATGGAACCGAGCCGATATAGGAAGGCAGCAGCAGCGCACCGGCTAGTGCAGATAAAAGTCCGTCGACGGCCAATATCGCCAGGATGACGAACCGAATTGCGGGATCTGTCGCGCTGGCCTCTTCGCTCGGCAGCGCGCGCGGTTTGGTTGCGGTCAGGTCGGGACGCTGTCGATCTGAGAGAGTATCGAGCCGAGAACCCACTGCAGACTGTCCAGTCGGTCTTGCCAGTGCTGCAGGTTGGGGTCCAGGTCGGGGTCCATACGGACAGCCTATGCGCCAGAGTCAGCGAAGCCCAGACCGGCGAGCAGATCCGTTTCCCAGCCACGCTCATCACGATCGCCCGCGGAACCGGCGACAAGAATGTAGTGTTCCTGCGCCAGGATGGGCAGCGCCAGATTGTTCGACAGGGCGCACGCCCGGCCGGTCGGTCCCACGACGACCTGGGTGGCATGCGCGGCGAGGGCGGCGACCTTGGCGGCGTGTGTGTTCGCGTCGGTTTCGATGATGGCGTCGATGTCGTCGTCGGCGTACGCGAACGGGATCTCTTCTGGCGGCAGCATCCACTCGGGTCGCAAATCTTCGGGCACCAGCGCGCGCACGCCCGAAACTATTGCGTTCGCCGCTAAAACCGTCCAGTAGAACTTCGGCACCATCCACGGCTCGCCCGGGAGGTCGCCGGCCGCTGCTCGAGAACCGGCTTGAGCCACCGCGGCCGTGGTGACGGTGTGGGTGTGCACGTGGTCGGGATGGCCGTAGCCGCCGTTGGGGTCGTAGGTCACGACCACATGCGGCCGCAGCTCGCGAATGATCGCGACCAGCGCTCCCACGGCTTCCCGTTCGTCGGCGTCGACGAACCTGCGCCGGCTGCGTCGCTCGGTGCCGGCCATGCCGGAGTCGCGCCAACGGCCGGCGCCGCCCAAGTAGATGGGGCCGCTGACCCCTAGCGCATGCAATGCCGCGGTGAGCTCGCCGATGCGGTAGCCGCCGAGTTGATCGGCGTGATCGACCGCGAGCTGGGCCCAACGGTCACCGATGACCTCACCTTCCTCGCCCAGCGTGCACGTGACGACATGGACCTGTGCGCCGCGAGCGGTGTAGTGGGCGATGGTGGCGCCATTGCTGAGGCTCTCGTCGTCGGGGTGGGCATGCACGAATAGCAGCCGCGGCGTCTCAGACATGGACGCACCCTACCCGCCGGCCGGACGGCGCCGGAAAACTCGCTCGTTGTAGACGCTGGCCGCTATGCTCAGACTTGTTAGTGAACGTATACGTCTATAATATTCCCTAAGGAAGTGGTACGCAATGGATTTCGCCGCACTGCCACCAGAGATCGGACCGCAACCGCGGCCTACGAGACGGCGTTTGCGATGACCGTGCCGCCACCGGTAATCGCCGCCAAGCGGGCCTTGTTGACGACCTTGGTAGCCACTAACTTTCTGGGCCAGAACACCCCGGTGATCGCGGCATGGCTTGGCCGCCTTGGCCGGACGCGCGGTCGGCGCCGTTGTGTCCGTTCGCAACAAATAGGAACGCGACTGACTACTATTGAACGATGGCCCAGCTCTCCCAATCCATATCGAATGCCAGCCGAAGTCGCCGCCGGGGTGAGGTGCTCGAACGTGCGCTCTACGCGGCGACCCTGGCCGAATTGGCTGCGGTCGGGTATGGCGGTCTGACGATGGAAGGGATCGCCGCGCGCGCCCAAACCGGCAAAGCCGCCTTGTACCGGCGCTGGGCGAGCAAGCACGACCTGGTGCAGGCCGCTCTACATCATGCGGTCCCGCAGCTGCCCGGACCGCGGCCCAACCGGTCGGCCCGAGAGAACCTGCTGGCCGTGTTCACTGCCCATCGTGATGTACTGGCCGGCAAGACCGACTTTCCTGGCCTGGACATTGTCAGTCAGCTGCTGCACGAGCCCGAGCTGCGCGCCATCTTCGCCGACGCAGTGGTGGGCCCACGTTTGAAGATCGTCGAGTCGATCCTGCAAGCCGCCGTCCGCGAAGGCGACATCGACCCGGCTACCCTCACGTCGTTGTCGGCGCGAATCGGACCCGCTTTGATCAACCAGCACTTCATGCTCACCGGGTCACCGCCGAACCGCCGGGAGCTGGCGCTGATCGTCGACACCGTTATACCGCCGAGAACTCGTGCAGCACAAAGTAATTGAGCAGCGCTCAGTTGGTGGTCTCGCCCTCGCCGCCGCCGGGACCCTCGCCGGGGCCTTCGCCGGGGCCCTCCGGGATCTCGGGCGGGACGCTGGGGACATCGGTTGAGCCACCGCCCATGACGAGGCCGACCAGCTGAGCGTCGAGCATGAATTTCTGTTGTACGGCTCCCAAAACACCGCCGATCTCTCCGCTGCTGAAGACTTGCCCTTCCTCGCCGGCAATAAGGCTGACAGTGAATTCCTCCGGCGTCGGCGCACCCAAGACGACGTTGACGAACTGTTCTCCGGTACCGATCACCAGGTTGCCGAGGTTAAAGCCGCGGTTGATCACGCCGTTGAGGGCCGTATTGGTCCCGAAGAGGCCCTGCTGCAATGCCATCTCGTTGGCGACCAAAGCTTGGTTGAAGGCGAGCTCATTGCTGATCAGGTTGGCGTTAAAGCCGACCAGACCCTGCGCTAGCTGCTCCACAAAACCGGCGGGCGCGCCCAGCATCGCCTGGACGGGCGCATTCACACCCAACGCCACCAGCACCGGCGACGCCGCGCCTCCGGCCAGTCCCAGCAGGTTGGCGTTGAGCATGAACGTATGCATTATCGCGCCCGCAAAGCCGCCGAGCTGAGTACCGCCTTCGGCGGAACCACCGATGGACAAGCTGGCGTTGAAGCTAGCCGGGACTTGCGCACCGAAGACGATGTTCACGAATTGCTCACCAGTACCGACTAGCGAGTTTACGATGCCAAAACCGTTGTTGATCACCCCATTAAGCGCGTTATCGGTGCCAAAAACGGCCTGTTGCAACGCCATCTCGTTGGCAACCAAAGACTGATTGAAGGCCAGCTCAGCATCGACCAGATTGGTGTTAAAGCCAATCTCTGCTTGCTCGATTTGCTGTAATACGCCGCTCGAGGAGCCCGTCAGCACCGCCTGAATGGGCCCAGGAACCATGCTCTGGAACAGAACCGAAAGGCCCGGAATTCCGCCACTGAAACTGGTCTGCAAGGCTGCGCCGAACGCCGGCAGCCCACCATTCAAACTGCCCGCTAGCGTCCCTCCGGTCTGGGCCAGCTGCGTCAACGCCGCACCGAATGGGCCGGGCACGACAGACAGCCCACCGCTGAAGCTGCCCGAAACGGCCGCATTCAGCTGGGCACCCAACCCGGACAGCGCAGCGTTGAAGCTGCCGGCCAGCGACTCACCGGTCTGCACCAACCCGGTGCCGAAAATGGCCTGCTGCAACGCCATCCCGTTGGCCGCCAAGGACTGATTGATGGCCAGCTCACCGCTCGCCAGAATCGCCTGCACATTCGCGCCCTCCGCGCCCGCATACGCAGCCGCGCTCGCATTCAGGGCCCGGACGAACTCGTCATGAAAGCGAGCCACCTGCGCGCTGACCGCCTGATATGCCTGCCCGTGGGACCCGAACAGTGCCGCGATGGCCGCCGATACCTCGTCGAGGCCCGCTGGGATCACGCTGCTCGTCGCCGACGCGGCCGCGGTGCTAGCCGCACCTATCGTCGAACCAATACTTACCAAATCCGTTGCCGCCGTTGCCAAAACTTGCGGCTCTGCAAACAAAAAGGACACCCAGACCTCCCCACACCACCAGCTGCGAAATCATTTGCTGGCATCCCGGCCCGATCGGGTGCACCCCCAAGGCGGAGCGTATCGCGATTCGTGGGCCGCCTCGGCGGTTTCGCCACAATCCGTTGATAACGATTCGTCGCAAGGGGGGGACCAGTCGGCCACGCGGTGCGCACCTGGCGCCCACCGGCGGCGAGCAGTCGTTAACCAAATACGTTATACAGCAAGCAAATCCCGTCTTATGACCCGGTCTTGACCCATTGGCCGGCGTCGCCGACGATGCCAACCGGAACCGCCCCGGACAGGCTGACGTTCTGTACGCTCGGGCCCGCCGCGACGATCGTGGTGTCCTGCAGGATCGGTAAGACCGTCGACATGTTCCACAGCCGTGGCTCGACGGCCGTGATCACGTCATTGATGTTCTTGCTGCCGTTGAGGGCCGCGTCGATGTTGGCCTGGATGCTGCGATCACAGATCCCAGTGAGATTCGACGGCGCTTGCACGAGCGCGCCCGGGTCTGGTGGCCGGCTAGGTTGGGTTGATACCGGGGCCGGCGTCGTCGGTTGTGTCGGCGCCGAAGACGAACCAGCTGGACCAGACAGTGATGTGGTCGGCGTACCGGTGGTCGGCACCGTCGTCGCCTGCAATGCGTGGCAGCCGTACCGAGACGCCAGCGATGTCGCCAGGTTTCCGCCGGCCTGGTGCCAGCCCACGAGGGCGTCGACGCGGTGGTCGTTCAATGCGCCGCCATACAGCGTCACCGGATCCAGCGCCAATACGCTCGCGGCGATCCCCACGTTGCGCAACTGGTCGGCGGCGGTGTTGGCGACGGCCACCGAGGTCGGGTCGTTGGCGGCCACGCCGATCACCAGGGAGAGCTGTTTGCCGTCCTTGCTGATCCGGCCCCGGATGACCTCGGGCGGCCCGGTACTGACCGGCGTGGTCGTCGAATCGGGTCCCGGCGGCACCGGCGAGGCCGACGTGTTGCTCTCGATCTGGTATCCCGCCGCGGCAAGCAGGCTCAGCGCAGCCGTGGTTCCGATGGCCGGCGGCGCCGTCGGCACATACCCGGGGTCGCTCGGCGAACGAATCTGCGCCTGGTCCAAGGTGACGGTGTTGTCGCTGCCGGCGCCGACCGCGGCGAGCAGGTCAACATCGAGCAATCCCAAGATCGCCTTGCGGACCTGCGCGTCGGCCAGCTTTGGCTCGTTTGCCCGCAGCGTGAGCTGCATGACCCGCGGTGTCACGATCCGCGCGGTCCGTACGTCGGGGATCGCCGACAGCTGGGCGAAGGCTGCCGAGCCGCCATGCACCTGGGCCACCTGGGTATCGCCGTTGCGCACGGAATCGGCCAGCGCGGCGGGCGCCCCGGCGCGCCGGAATTGGATGAGACCCGGCTTGGCGGGCGGCCCCCAGTAGCGGTCATTGCGGGCGATCAGGATCTCATCGCGCTGCGGGTCAATGGTCTCCACTCGGAACTGACCACCGGTGACCGGCAGCGCCCGGGCCAGCCCGGCCGCGAAACCACCCGGCGCGTCCTTGACGATGTGGGCCGGCAGGATGTTGCTGAACAACTCCCGCCACGCCGGATACGGCTGCGAGAAGGTGACGACAGCCTGCTTGCCGCCCTCCAGCGACTGCACGGAGGTGATCAGGTCATAGCCGGCCGGATCAACCACCCCCGGCTGACTGACCATCTGCCGCCACAGGTACCAGAAGTCGTCGGCGGCGATCGGTGCGTTGTCGGTCCACTGCGCCTCGGGCCGGATCTTGTACGTGACGGTGAACGGCTTTTCGCTCGTCACGTCCGCGGACACCAGCAGGGTCGGGTCCATCTCCCAGCGCGAACCCGTCGGCGAGTTCGGATCGGGCACCGGGCGAAACGCGCTAGGTAATACCAGCGCGCTGATGGCCGCGTTCACCGGCGACAGATCGGAAAGCAGGTGCGGGTTGAACCCCGCGCCGATCGAATCGATCCCCATGATGATCTGGGTAGGGTGCGGCGGTGGTGGCGGTGTGGTGTGCGGTGTATCGGTGCTTTGCGGGGCGGGCGGCGGACTGACCGTGCACGCCGATAACGCCAGTCCCACCAGCGCGATCAGCACGCCGACCGTCATACAGACGCGGCGGACTGGGCTCGGCACGCCCATCAGGTTATCGAGACGACCGGCGAGCGTAACGGGGCTGCGAAATTCCTGGCCGGATTTCGCAGTGACGTTACGCTCGCGCGGCTTGGACACCCCTAACCCCGGGCCTTGGCGCGGGCCCGGCTGCGGGCTCGTGAGGTGGCGTCCAGTTCGACCTTGCGGACCCGCACGATCTCGGGGGTTACCTCGACGCATTCGTCGGGCGCGCAGAACTCCATGGCTCGCTCCAGGTCGAGCTCCAGGGGCTTGGCCAGCGTCTCGATGACATCTGCGGTCGACGACCGCATGTTGGTCAGCTTCTTCTCGCGGGTGACGTTGATGTCGAGATCCTCCGGACGCGGGTTGATCCCGACGACCATGCCCTCGTAGGTGTCCTGTCCGGGTTCGACGAAGAACTGGCCTCGATCGGCGAGTTGGAGCAGCGCGAACGGCGTGATGGTGCCGGACCGGTCCGATACCAGAGACCCGGTGTGCCGGGCCCGGATCTCCCCCGCCCACGGCCGATAGCCGTCGAACACGGCGTTGGCGATGCCGGTGCCGCGAGTAAGCGTGAGGAAGTCGGTGCGGAAGCCGATCAGTCCGCGGCTGGGGACGATGAAATCCATCCGGACCCAGCCGGCGGCATGGTTGGTCATCTCCTCCATGCGGCCCTTGCGGCCGGCCATCAATTGGGTGATCGCCCCGACGAATTCCTCGGGACAGTCGATCGTCATCGCCTCGAACGGCTCGTGCAGCTGACCGTCGATAGTCTTGGTGACCACCTGCGGCTTGCCGACCGTGAGCTCGAACCCTTCCCGGCGCATCGTCTCGACCAGCACCGCCAGCGCCAGCTCGCCACGGCCCTGCACCTCCCACGCGTCCGGCCGGCCAATGTCGACGACCCGGATCGAGACGTTGCCGACCAACTCGGTGTCCAGGCGGCTGCGGACCATGCGTGCGGTCAGCTTGTGCCCGGACACCTTGCCGGCCAACGGCGAGGTGTTGGTGCCGATCGTCACCGAGATGGCGGGCTCGTCGACGGTGATGCGCGGCAGCGCATGCGCATGGTCGGGATCGGCCAGCGTGTCGCCGATCATGATCTCGGGAATGCCCGCGACCGCGACGATGTCGCCGGCGCCAGCCTCGTCGGTGGCACTGCGCTGCACGCCCTCGGTGGCGAGCAGCTCGGTGATCTTGGCGCTGGTGATCACGGGCACCCCGTCCACCTCGCGCATCCACGCCACCTGTTGGCCTTTGCGCAGTTTGCCGTTATAGATGCGCACCAGGGCGAGCCGGCCCAGGAACGCCGACGCGTCGAGGTTGGTGACCAGCGCCTGCAGCGGCGCCTCGGGGTCGCCTTGCGGCGCCGGCACGTGTTGTTCGAGAACCTGGAACAGCGGGTCCAGGTTGGTGCCGTCGGGAGCCTGGCCGTCTTCTGGCTGGATGGTGCTCGCGATGCCCGCACGCCCGGACGCGTACAGCGTCGGCAGGCCCAGTGCGTGCTCGGCGGCTCTGGCGGCTTCGTCGTCGAGGTCGCTGGCGACGTCGAGCAACAGGTCGTGGCTGGCCTCCACGACCTCGGCGATGCGGGCGTCGGGCCGGTCCGTCTTGTTGACGACGAGGATCACCGGCAGATGAGCGCTCAGCGCCTTGCGCAGCACGAACCGCGTCTGCGGTAACGGGCCCTCGGACGCGTCCACCAGCAGCAACACCCCATCCACCATCGACAGGCCGCGCTCCACCTCGCCGCCGAAATCGGCGTGCCCGGGAGTGTCGATGACATTGATCACCGTCACGGTCCCGTCCGGGTTCTGGCGGTGCACGGCGGTGTTCTTGGCCAGGATCGTGATGCCCTTTTCCCGTTCCAGGTCACCGGTGTCCATGACGCGTTCCTGCACTTCACCGCGTTCGTGCAGGGCACCCGATTGCCGCAGCATCGCATCGACCAGGGTGGTTTTGCCGTGGTCGACGTGGGCGACGATGGCGACATTGCGGAATGGCACGTCGGTGATTGTGGCAGGTATTTGTTGCCGCGCACCAATAGCGAACCGAGCAGCTCAGTCGAGTGTGAATGTCGGGCGCGGCTACCAGCCGCGGCGGCGCGGCACTGAACCGACCAACTGGTGCTTGTCGGCCGCCTCGCGGCTGCGGTAGACGATGTAGGGCCGGAACAGATAGGCGATCGGCGCGCTGAACACATGTACCAGCCGGGTGAACGGCCACAGCGCGAACAACATCAGCGCGATGAACACGTGTATCTGGTAGTACAGCGCGGCGTGGGCCATCAGATCCCCCCGCGGATCGAGGATCCAGATCGACCGGAACCACACCGACACCTTCTGCCGGTAGTCGTGCAGCTCGCCGAAGTGGGTGGCGCCAATCAGCGTGCAGCTCATCCCCGCCACCAACGCGCACACCAACACCAGATACATCACCACGTCATTGCGGGTGGTGGCAATTGCGACGGCGCCGCGAGTGCGCCGCCGGTAGATCAACAGCCCAATGCCGAGGATGGTGGCCGCCCCGGCAGGGATGCCGAGCATCAGCGCCTGCAGGTGGTACAGGTGATCGCTCATCCCGATGGTGCGGGTCCACGGTTCCGGGATGAGCAGGCCCGCAACGTGGCCCATGATGACTGCCAGGCTACCGAAATGAAACAGCGGACTACCGATCGACAGCAACCGGGACTCGTAGAGTTGCGACGAGCGGCTGGTCCAGCCGAACTTGTCATACCGATATCGCCACCAGGTGCCCACGACAACGATCGCCAGCACCACGTAAGGCGCATCGTCCCAAAAGATTTCGAGGAGGTTCATGCCCGGCCACCGGCGCGTTTGGGCGGGACGGTCAAGGTAAACGGCTGCAGCCCAACGGCTTCCGCAGGCGGACCGGAAGCTGCTAGGTGCTGTGCCCGGCGCACGTCCTGGTCGGTGGCTGCCGGCAAGGTCTGGCAGACCGCCGTCACGGTGTGTTCGTACGGGGAGTTGGCGTCAGCCAGGGCGCCACGCAACACGTCGATCGGGACCCGATGCTCGGCGAGCAGCCTGCGACCAGACTCGGGAGCGACAGTAGCGGCGAATTCTAGTACGACGGGCAAGTAATCCGGCGCTTCTTGGCGTGGCGGCTCGACACCAGCGTCCCGATATGCGGTGGCGAAGGTCAGCATCTCGCGACCGCGGTTGCGGGTGTCGCCAGCGGTCCAGTACGTCAGGTACATGGTGGCGCGCCGGCGCATGTCGAAGGTCTCGACGTAGTGCGCCGCGGCGGCCATCGGATCGCGGGCACGCAACGCCGCCGCCGTCCGGGCCAGCAGCCCCGCCGCCGGTCCGCTGACATGGCCCAGCAGCTCATCGACGGTGTCGAGTCGTTGCACCAGGCCGTCATCGGGATAGGCGAGCAGCAGGGAGGCGCACTGCCACACCAGCCGGTCTTGCAGAGCGCTGTCGCGGGCTCGGGACAACAGCTTCATCGGTCGACCCTGTCCGGGAAGAGGCCGGCGGGCTTACCCCTGCCGTCCCAGTTGAGCAGGTTCGTCTGTGTTTGTCGGTGCCGCAACGCATGGAAAGTTTCGACCGCGACCGGCATCGGCCCGGGTTCGTACATGCCCGGTCCACCGTCGAACGACAACGAACACCCCGTATCCTCGGCCATCTCTGCGCCCGGCAGGTCCGCGGCATATGCCGTCGGAATGACATAGCGCTCTTCGTATTTCGCGATCGCCAACAGCCGGTACATCTCGTAGATCTGTTCCTCGGTCATCCCGACCGCCTGCGGGATGTGCGGCTGGGTCTCGCGGCCCAGGTTGATATCGCGCATATAGGACCGCATCGCCGCCAACCTGCGCAGCACTCCTGCGACGACCTCGGTGTCGCCCGCAGTGAACAGCTCCGCCAGGTACTGGATCGGAATGCGCAGTGCCTCCAGGGCGCCGAACAGATTGCCCAGATCCTCGCCATCGTGCCCGTCGTGGCTGACGGCATCGACCACCGGTGACAGCGGCGGGATGTACCAAACCATTGGCATGGTCCGGTATTCCGGGTGCAGCGGCAGCGCCACCCGGTAGGTGTTGATCAACGCGTACACCGGAGACCGCTGCGCGGCTTCGATCCATTCCGCCGAGATGCCCTGCGCCCGCGCACCCGCGATTACCTCAGGATCATTGGGGTCCAATAGAATCCGGCGTTGCGCCTCATACAGGTCGGTGTCGTTTTCCACCGACGCCGCCTCGAGCACTCGGTCGACATCGTAAAGAACCAGCCCGAGGTAACGCAGCCGACCCACGCAGGTTTCCGAGCACACCGTCGGCAACCCCACCTCGATGCGCGGATAGCACAGCGTGCACTTTTCAGCCTTGCCGGTTTTGTGGTTGAAATACACTTTCTTGTAAGGACATCCGGACACGCACATCCGCCAGCCACGGCAGCGGTCCTGGTCGACCAGCACGATGCCGTCCTCGGTGCGCTTGTACATCGCCCCCGATGGACACGAGGCCACGCACGACGGATTGAGGCAGTGCTCGCAAATGCGCGGCAAATAGAACATGAAGGTCTCTTCGAGCTTCAGCTTCACCTGGTGGCTGACCTTTTGCAGGATCGGGTCGCTGGGCACGATTTCCGGTGAGCCGGCGAGGTTGTCGTCCCAATTCGAGCCCCACGACAGCTTCAACGGCTGGCCGGTGATCTGGCTGCGCGGCGCCGCCGTCGGAAAGGTGTCGCCGGCTGGCGCCTGGGTCAGGTTTTCGTAGTCGTAGGTCCACGGCTCGTAGTAGTCGCCGAGGTTGGGCAGTTTGGGGTTGGCGAAGATGCGCAACAGCTTTGCGAAACGTCCGCCGTCACGTAACCGGAGCCTGCCCTTCGCATCCCGCATCCATCCCCCGCGCCACCGACCCTGGTCCTCGTAGGTGCGCGGATAGCCCACACCGGGACGGGTCTCGACGTTGTTGAACCACACGTACTCCGTTCCCGGGCGATTGGTCCAGGCCTGCTTGCAGGTCACCGAACAGGTATGGCACCCAATGCATTTGTCGAGGTTCATCACCATCGCCATCTGCGCCATTATCTTCATTGCTTAGTACGTCACCTCCTGGCTGCGGCGGCGCACCACGGTCACTTCATCGCGCTGATTGCCCGTGGGACCCAGGTAGTTGAACGCGAACGCGTGCTGGCCGTAGCCACCGGCGAGGTGGCTGGGCTTGATGCGCACGCGGGTGAGCGCGTTGTGGTTGCCGCCACGCTTGCCGTTGCTCTCGGTGCGCGGCGTGTCCACAGTGCGCTCCTGCACGTGGTAGACGTACACCACCCCATCGGGCATGCGGTGCGACACGATCGCCCGGCACACATAGATGCCATTGGCGTTGACGGCCTCGACCCAATCATTGTCGCGGACTTTGATTTTCGCCGCGTCGCCCGGGCTCATCCACATCGTCGGGCCGCCGCGGGACAACGACAGCATGTACAAGTTGTCCTGGTAGGTGGAGTGAAACGACCACTTCGAATGCGGCGTCAAATACCGCACGGTAAGTCCGATTCCATCGCCGGTCGGGCCGAGCTGGGGTGCATCGAACAGCCGCGCCATGTCCAGCGGTGGCCGGTAGACGGGCAATTGTTCGCCGAGTTCCTCGATCCAGTCGTGGGCGAGGTAGAAGTGCATCCGCCCGGTCAGGGTGTGAAACGGCTTGAGGTGCTCGATATTGATGGTGAACGGGGCATACCTGCGGCCCCCGGTCTCGCTGCCCGACCATTCCGGGCTGGTGATCACCGGAACCGGACGTGCCTGGGTGTCGGCGTAGGTGATGCGGCGTTCCTCGCTGCCCTCGGCCAGATGAGCCAGCCGCTGCCCGGTGCGCTTCTCCAGCTCGAGGAATCCCTCGACGGCGAGCCGCCCGTTGCATGTTCCCGACAGAGCGAGGATCGTGTCGGCCATCCGTCGGGCCGTGGTGATCGCCGGACGTCCCTCGGCCACACCGGAATCCATCACGCCGAATTTGGCGGCCAGTTCACTGACCTCACGAAACGGGTGGACGGTGTAGCCCTTGACGGTCGTGCCGAACTTCTCGACGAGCGGTCCCAAGGTCACCCACTTGTCGTAGGTTGCGGCATAGTCGCGCTCCACGACGGTGAGCTTGCCCATTGTCCGTCCGGGCACCGGAACCTCACCGGTTTCCAGCCAATCACGTTCGGTGCCATCGGGATACGCCATCTCGTCCGGAGTGTCGTGCTGCAACGCGGTCAACACGACATCGGTACGCGTACCCAGATGGCGCTTGGCCAGCGCACTGAACACCCGCGCGATCGCGGCGAATGCGTCGAAATCCGAACGGGTTTCCCACGGCGGGTCGATTGCCGGGCTGAATGCGTGCACGTAGGGGTGCATGTCGGTGCTGGACAGATCCGCCTTTTCGTACCAGGTCGCGGCGGGCAGCACCACGTCGGATACCAGCGTCGTCGACGTCATCCGGAAGTCGACCGACATCATCAGGTCGAGCTTGCCCTCCGGAATTCCGTCGGCCGCTTCGGACTGAATGTTGGAGTCGGTCCCCAGCAAATGCCGCAGAAAGTACTCGCCGCCCTTGCCCGACGAGCCGATCAAGTTCGCCCGCCACACGGTCAGTACGCGCGGCCAGTTGACCGGGTTGTCGGGATCGCTGATTGAGAGTGTCAGCTTGCGCTGGGCGAGTTGTTCGGTGACGTAATCCGTGACGCTGCGGCCGGCGGCGCGTGCCTCGTCGGCGACGTCGAGGCTGGACCGATCGAACTGGGGATAGAACGGGCTCCAGCCCATCGCCGTCGCCGAGGTCATCAGGTCCATCGTGTGTTTTCCGGCGAACCTGCCGCGGCCCACCGGGCTGGTCAGCTTGTCCGCGCCGTAGGCGTCGTAGCGCCACTGGTCGGTGTGCGCATACCAATACGAGGCGCCGGGCACCTGCCGCGGCGGGCGCACCCAGTCGGTGGCGTTGGCCATCGTCTGCCACCCGGTCAACGGACGCACCTTTTCCTGACCGACGTAATGCGCCCATCCCCCGCCGTTGCGTCCCATCGATCCGGTCAACATAAGCAGCGCCAGCACCGAGCGGTAGATGACGTCACCGTGGAACCAGTGGCAGATGCCACCGCCCATGATGACCATGGATCGGCCGCCGGATTCCTCTGCGTTGCGCGCAAATTCCTTCGCGATGCGGATGGCTTGCGCGGCCGGCACCCCGGTGATCGGCTCCTGCCAGGCCGGTGTGTTCTGCTGGGTGGGGTCGTCGTAACCGGTGGGCCATTCGCCCGGCAACCCCTCGCGCCGTACGCCATAGTGGGCGAGCATCAGGTCGAACACCGTGCACACCAGATGCTGGCCGACCCGGCGCACCGGCACCCCACGTGACACCGTCTCACCATGGCCGTCGACGGTGTCAAAGCTGGGCAGTTCAACACATGCCGCACCATCAACACCCTCGGCGCTTAGGGAAGGTATCAGCGGCCCCAGGTCCAGGTTCCATTTTCCGACGCCGTCCTCACCGAAGCGGAATCCCAAGGAGCCCTGCGGCACCACGACGGCATCGGTGACCTGGTCGAGCAGCGCCGGTTTGAATGCGGCGTTCTCAACCTCCTCACCGATGTCAGCCGCCGTCAAGAACTTGCCCGGCACCAGCGTGCCGGCGCGCTGTTCCAGCTTGATCAGGAACGGCAAATCGGTATAGCGGCGCGCATAGTCGATGAAGAACGGAACCTGCTTGCGCACATAGCATTCTGTGAGAATCACGTGGCCCATGGCCATGGCCAGCGCGGCGTCGGTGCCGGCGGCGCAGCGCATCCACTCGTCGGCGAATTTGGTGTTGTCGGCGTAGTCGGGGCTGACGACCACGACTTTGGTACCGCGATAACGGGCCTCGGCCATCCAGTGCGCATCGGGGGTCCGGGTGATCGGGACGTTGGAGCCCCACATCACCAAGTACGATGCGTCCCACCAATCTCCGGATTCGGGGACATCCGTCTGGTCACCGAACACCTGCGGCGAGGCCACCGGCAGGTCGGCATACCAGTCGTAGAACGACGTCATCACGCCGCCGATCAGCTCGATGAACCGGGAGCCCGCCGCATGACTGACCATGGACATCGCCGGAATCGGTGTGAAGCCGGCGACCCGGTCCGGGCCGTAGGTCTTGATGGTGTGCACGTGGGCCGCGGCGATCATCTCGGTCGCCTCGGCCCAGCTCACTCTTACCAGTCCGCCCTTGCCGCGGGCTCGCTGGTAGCGGCGACGACGCTGCGGATCGGCTTGGATGTCAGCCCAGGCCAGCACCGGGTCGCCCAGCCGGGCTTTGGCTTCGCGGAACATCTCGACCAGCACGCCGCGGGCATACGGATAGCGCACCCTCGTGGGCGAATAGCTGTACCAGGAGAACGACGCGCCACGGGGACAACCGCGCGGCTCGTATTCGGGTCGGTCCGAGCCCACCGAGGGGTAATCGGTCTGCTGGGTTTCCCAGGTGATGATCCCGTCTTTGACGTAGATCTTCCACGAGCAGGAGCCCGTGCAGTTCACCCCGTGTGTGGAGCGAACCACCTTGTCGTGACTCCACCGGTCGCGGTAGAAGACGTCACCCTCACGGCCGCCGCGCCGCGTTACCGTGCGCAGATCATCGGAGAAGTCACCCGGCGTAAAGAAGTGACCGCTACGCGCCAGCAATTCCTCGATCGGTCCGCCGACGCCAGGGGGCGGGCCGACCGTCGTCACGACGCCGCCCGGGAGACCATCGGGATCGGTTCTGGCATGCAAGTCAAGGTCAAGGTTTTTGTTACGTTGTTCATTCCAGTCGACCGTACCTACCTTCATTGGGCCTGTATGTTTGCTGCAAACGGGCTGCGTACTCAGAGCTCTCGAGTCAGGTCGTCAAGCCAGGCGCGATCGGCCGGCACCCAGTCGACGTCGCGCAGTTCGGCCGCCGTGACCCAGCGCAGCGCCCGGTGGTCGCGCGCGTGCGGTTCGCCACGAAGCAGCCGCACCCGATATGCGCGCAGTGTCGTCGTGTCATCCAATCGAACATCGCCGCCGAGGCGGTGGCCCACCGCGACGTCGCTGACCTCAACTCCCAGTTCCTCGGCCAGCTCGCGAGCCAGCGCGGCACGCTCGGTTTCACCGGTGGCAACCTTACCGCCGGGAAGTTCCCACCGACCCGCCAATTCCGGTGGCCGACCCCGCTGCGCCACCAGGACCGTTGCACCGGAGATGATGGCCCCGGCGACGACGATCTGGGTCGGCATGGCCAGACGGTATACCGTCGAGGTATGGCTGTGTTAACGGATGAGCAAGTAGACGCCGCACTGCCCGACCTGAATGGCTGGAAGCACGCCGAGGGTACCCTGCGCCGATCGATCAAGTTTCCGACGTTTCTCGACGGTATTGACGCCGTGCGCCGGGTGGCGGAGCACGCCGAAGCCAAGGATCATCACCCTGATATCGATATCCGTTGGCGGACAGTGACTTTCGCACTAGTGACGCATTCAGCGGGTGGCATTACCAAGAACGACATCGACATGGCACGCGATATCAACGACATGATCGGAAGCTAACCCGGCCCGCATTTGCGCCGAGCTGGGGGTACCGCCCGCTTGCGGGGGACACGCGAGCGTGGCGCTGGACGTCGGGAGCCACGCTAACGTGACGCTCGACGCGCCGGTGCAAAATAACAGGCGTTTTCGTACCCGGCCGACGCTGCGATGTGTGAGCATGTCCTGCGATGGCGCTACACGGATCGCCCCGAATCGGTTTCGCGCTGGCGGTAACGCTGGCAATGACGTGCGTAGCCTGCACACATTCTGAGTCACCCCCTAGCGGCAAACCGTCAGCGGCGGCGGCGCCAACAACGGTGTCGCACCCGCCTGTGCAGTACCAGCCGGGCCCCTGCCCGGCAACCCCGCAACCGGTGCCGGAGCTGCAAGCTGCACACTGCGCGACGCTGGTGGTTCCCGAAAATCGCACCAAGCCCGGCGGGCGCACGCTGCGGTTGGCGGTTGCGGTCATTCCCTCGGAAACTCAGCCGGCAATCGCGGACCCGATCGTCTTTATCACCGGCGGACCAGGTGAGGACGCGATCGTGGATCCGCCGATCGCCGACGGCGTGGGACTCAACCGCAACCGGGATTTGATCCTGCTGTCGCAACGCGGCAATCACTCGTCGCAGCCCGCGCTGACCTGTCCAGAGATCGATCGGTTTTTCGCTCGCCGGGTGGGCCTGGTCTATGACGCGGCCAGCACCGGCGACGAGTATGTGCAGGCGGCAAAGACCTGCCGCGACCGCCTGGCCGGCGGCGCCGACCTAGCGGCCTTCAACTCCACCGAGAGCGCCTACGACCTGATCGATCTGCGCAATGCGCTGCACATCAATCAGTGGAATGTGTTCTCCCACTCCTACGGCACCGACCTGGCATTGCTCTACTCGCGGCTGGACGCACCGGCTATCCGGTCCCTGGCCCTCGACGGAGTGGCGCCGCCGTCGATCGCGAGTCCAAGTTGGACCTGGGGCAGCGCGCGGGAAGCATTCGACAACATGATGAGCGCGTGCACCGTGCAACCTGAATGCCAAGCACGCTATCCCAACCTTGGCGACACCTTCGTCCGGCTGGTCAACCAACTCGAGGCGCATCCCACCACCACGACGGTCAACGTCGAGGGGGTCGGCGAGACGAAGGTGGTCATAGACGGAGGCACCCTGCTGAACTGGATGGTCACCCTGGGCACCCACTTCCCGGCCGAACTGCCCGCCGCGATCGACGAACTCGCGCATGGCAATCCGGCGCGGGTCGCCCAGCGCTGGGCTTGGGTCTGGACGACTCCCAGCAGAGTCGGGATGATGGGCTGGGGCCTGACCCTGAGCGTCTGGTGCAGCGAATGGGTGCCGTTCGAGTCCGAAGACGACCAACTCCGTGCCGCCCGACAGGATTTCGCGGCCCTGCCCGATTCGGTGCGCGCCCAAGCGCCGCAACTACCGTTCCTGCGCCAGGCCTGCTCCGCGTGGAATGTACCGAAGGCCGCCGATTGGGTGCGCGGGGTAGCCGACGGCACATTCCCGGCGCTGGTGTTGTCCGGCAGCTATGACGGGCAGACCGGACCGGCATCGGGACAGTATGTGGCCCAGCATCTTCCGCATGCCATCTCGGTAACGGTCCCCGGCGTAGCCCACGGCATATACACCGACCGCTGCGGCGCCGCGATCATCGCGTCGTTCTTCAACGCCCCACAGCAGCCCGACACCAGCTGTATCAACTCGACACAGCCGCCGCCCTACGCCATCGCGCCGCCACTACCGTGACGGTGACCCGACGCGCCCTGTTGGGCGGCGCCATGGCGGGAGCAGCGGCACTCGGCCTGTCGTCGTGCTCGTCGAAATCTTCGGGCCTCGCCGCAGCGTTTGACGAGCTCGATAGCAAGATCACTGCTGGCATGAAGGCGTATGGGATCCCGGGTGCCGCGGTTGGCGTCTGGGCCGGTGGTCAAGAATATGTCAAGGGCTACGGAGTCACCAATATCGACCATCCGGTACCTGTCGACGCCGACACGGTGTTCCGGATCGGTTCCACCACAAAGACATTCACCGGTACAGCGATGATGCGACTGGTGGATGAGGGCAAGGTGGACCTGGACGCTCCGGTGCGCCGATATCTTCCCGAGTTCGCCGTTGCCGACCCAACGGCCAGCGCCACGGTGACGGTCCGCCAACTGCTCAATCACACCCCGGGCTGGATGGGGGATGATGTGCAGGACTTCGGGCGCGGCGATGACGCGCTGGCCCGCTACGTCGCCTCAATGACTCGGCTACCGCAGCTGAACCCACCGGGAGCCGTATTCGCTTACAACAACGCGGGTTTGGTGGTAGCGGGCCGGATCATTGAGGTCGTCACCGGATCGACCTACGAGTCGGCGATGCAGTACCTGCTGCTCGACCCGCTGCAGCTCGGCGACACCCACTACTTCTCCGATCAGATAATTGGTCTGAATGTCGCGGTCGCCCACAACGTGGTCGACGGCAAACCGGTTGTCGACACCGGCTTTTGGTCCTTTCCGCGCAGCTGCAATCCAACTGGGGCGCTCATTTCCAACGTGCGAGATCAGCTGCGCTACGCCAGGTTTCACCTCGGCGACGGCACCGCACCCAACGGCACCCGGCTGCTAAGCCAGCAAGCACTGACGGCAATGCGCTCAAATCCGGGTGCCGGCGGGACGCTGCAGGTCGAGCTCACCGGGATGGGTGTGACCTGGATGCTGCGGCCATCCGCGGAGAACGTCACGATCGCGCAGCACGGCGGCACCTGGAACGGGCAGCGTTCGGGATTCTTCTTGGTGCCCGATCGCAACTTCGCCATGACCCTGCTCACCAATTCCGAAGGTGGAGCCGCGCTGGCCATCGACCTTTTCGCCGACGACTGGGCGCTGCGGCGCTTCGCTGGGGTCAGCAACCTGCCCGCCACACCGCAGCACTTCAGCGCCGATGATTTGGCGCCCTACCAGGGGCGATACGTCGCCGAGCTGGTAAACGAATCCGGCGCTATTGAGCAAGCGGTCATCGAATTTCGGGCCGGCAATGGCCAACTTGACGGCACCGTGGGCGATGGCAGTGGCGACCCGGGCAGCCCAATGGGGCTGGCCTTCTACCGGCCTGACTATGGCCTGGACCTCGGACCCGACAACAAACCGGTCGGCACCCGATCTAATTTTGTCCGCGGCCCAGACGGCAACATCGCTTGGTTCCGCAACCACGGGCGCCTCTTCCGGCGTCAATAGCGCGCTCGGCGCGTCGCGGCTATCCAGCCTAGGGTCGCCAGCGCCGCCACCACGTAGACCAGGCCGGCCCAGGCCAGATACCACGGGCGGCTGATCACCCAGATCGTTGGTTGAGCGAAGCTCAGCAACCACGGCACGCCGGCCGCGGTCAGCGCCAACCAGCCCCAGCCGAAGATCCGCGCGCCGAGACGCTCCCGCAGCGGTCCATGCAGCAGCCAGATCATCATCGGCACCAGCCACACCCAGTGATGGGTCCACGAAATCGGCGACAGCAGCAGGCCGAAGAATTCGACCACCAGCAGCTTGCCGAGATGATCCGACGAGTCGAGCGCCCGCCAGGCCAGGATGGCCAGTACCGCGGTCACGGCAACCGCTGCCAGGACCAATGGACCAAAGCCGGCGTCGTGACCGAGGATTCGCGAAATCGCGCCACGCCATGACTGATTGAACGAGGTGGCAATCGGTCCCACCCGGCGAGCGTCGCCCAGCAGGTCGGTGAAGTAGTACCGGGCCTGATCCCCAATGACGACTAGCGACACGCCGATGGTGGCAAGGAAGACCACCGCCGAAAACGCGGCGGCGCGCCAGCGCCGAACACCGAGGAAATAAACGCCGGCGATCGCCGGGGTCAACTTGATTCCCGAGGCCACGCCGACGAGCAGACCCGAGAGCCACCACCGCGTGGTGTAGACCGCCCACAGCACCGCCAACATCAGCAGCACGTTGACCTGCCCGTAGTCGAAGGTGCTGCGCAGCGGCTCAAGCCAGATGGCGACCGCGGTCCATAGCATCGCGGCGGGCTGGCCGCCGGGGCCCCCAATAGCCGAAGCAACGCCCATCAAGCGCTGGCTGAGCCGAACCGCGCCGTACAGCGCGGCCATGGTCGCCACCTGCCAAATAAAAGCCACCATGCCGAACGGCAGCAGATGCAGCGGATAAAAGACGACCGCCGCAAACGGCGGATAGGTGAACGGCAGCGGGAAATCCGGCGTCTGGTCGGCATAAACGTAGCTGTACAGCGTGCCCGGACTATCGAGCGCCGCTCCACCGCCCAGGTACACGTGCAGGTCGACGAAGTTTGCGCCGTTGGGAGCCAAATAGGTCCAGGCGAATCGCGCGGCGATGCTGAGGACCAACAGCAGCGGGGCCGCGCGTGCCGCCGGGGCGGCTGTAGTGGTGTCTATCCGCCCGACTCTAGCGACCGTCCGAGTGCCGGGTCACCGCAACCACTCGTCTCAGTAACGATCCAATAAATGCCACACGTGTCACTTGAGTCACATCTGTACCGCGATAGCTTCGAGCTCGGGCCCTATGGGGACCTGTCATTCGACAACCAGGGAGAGTCATGCCAACCATCTGGACGTACGTACGCGCCGGCGCGGTCTTAGTCGGCTCGTCCGCCGCACTATTGACGGGCGGTATCGCCCACGCAGACCCGGCACCGGCGCCGGCGGACCCCGTGAGCAACATTCCGCAGCAACTGATCAGTTCAGCCGCCAACGCGCCCCAAATCCTGCAAAACCTCGCGACGGCTCTCGGCGCCACCCCGCCGCTGGCCGCTCCGAGAGCGCCGGACCCCGCACCCGGAGTGACCTCCCTGATCCCCGGATTGACACCGGCCGCGCCCGCGGCTCCCGCCACCGCGCCCGCGACGGTTCCCTCGATTCCCGGGGTAAACACGCCGATCCCGGGGATCACCTCGCCGGCACCCGCTGCGGCGGCACCCGCGCCCGCGGCAGTTCCATCCATTCCGGGAGTTAACACTCCGATCCCGGGGCTCACCGCACCAGCCGCAGCCGCACCAGCTCCCGCACCTGCAACTCCAGCCATTCCCGGGGTGAACGCTCCGATCCCGGGAGTTACCGCGCCATTGACGCCTGCGGCGGCTCCGGCGGCGCCCGCAGCGGCGCTTCCCGGCTTGGCGTCAGCCATTCCGGGTCTCGCCCAGGCGGCGCTACCGGGGCTTGCATCGGGAGCCATCCCCGGATTGCCGATCGCAGGTGCCCCTGCGCCGGCTGCGCCGTCGAATCAACCGCAGACGTTGCTCGCCGCACTGCCCTGAGCGACCTGTTAGACGGCTGACCATCACTTAAGACCGGGAGAACACCGTGGCAAGCACTTGGAGTCTGTCCAAAGGTTTGGCCGCAGTCGTCGCCACATCGGCTGCCGCGCTCGCGCTTTGTCCGAGCGCGGCAGCCGACCCCGCGACACCGCCGCCCAACCCCGCCCAACAGCTGCCGGGTCTTCCGGCGTTGACCCAGTTGAGTCCGATAATCCAGCAAGCGGCTAGCAACCCGGCGCAGGCGACGCAGCTGCTCATGGCGGCGGCGCAAGCGTTCACCCACAACCCGACGGCACCGACCGAGTCCAAGAATGTCGCCTCGTCTGTGAACCAGTTCGTAGCGGACCCAAGCAACCCCGCCCCGGCGGGAGTCACCCCGCCCGATGCCGGTCCCGTTCCGCATGTGCCACCGGTAGGTGTGCAGCCCGGCATGGTTGCACACCTACCGACGGGTATCGATCCGTCCCACGTGGCGGGCCCGGCGCCCGCCGCGGCGCGGCGGGCGTCCCGGGCGCACCCCCCCCGGCCCCCAGCCGCCGGCGGGGCCGGGGAGAGGGGGGTGGTTCTGCGCGGCCCCCCCCCCCGCCATATCGTGACCGCCGACGCAGATGTGCGGTCGGGCAATATGTTTCGCGACGGCATGATTCCTTACCAGCGCTTCCGCGGTTGGGAGATCGCCGGGCGCACCGCCGGGCTGGTCGGGCTGGG
>NZ_OCVX01000003.1:2745348-2765897 GCF_900232995.1 Mycobacterium simulans | reverse complement strand
CCCCCGCCCCGGCTCCAGCGCCGGCACCGGGTTTCGGGCCGGACGCTCCCCCCACGCAGGACTTCATGTATCCCTCGATCGGCACCAACTGCCTGGGGGACGGCACCAACTCGATCGCGACCGCGTTGTCGGTGGCGGGGCCGGCGACAATCCCGGCGCCCGGGCCCGGACCCGGCCAGACGGCGTATGTGTTCACCGCGGTGGGCACCCCTGGCCCCGCGGAAGTGCAGCGCCTGCCCTTGAACGTCACGTGGGTGAACCTGACCACCGGCAAGTCCGGGAGCGCCACACTCAAGCCGCGTGCCGACATAAACCCGGAGGGACCGACAACGTTGACCGTGATTGCCGACACCGGTTCGGGCAGTGTTATGTCGACGATCTTCGGTCAGGTCACCACCAAGGATCGGCAGTGCCAGTTCATGCCCACGATCGGCTCGACGGTAGTGCCGTAAGCGCAAATCCGGGGTGTGAGCGCGCGCAAATGTACGCCGTTTACGGCGCGTCGTCGTACAGACACGCACGCTCGCGCCGCGAAAGCGTCAGTAGGCCATGAACAAAATGGCGTCCCGGTCGTACTCCAGGCCGGGGTGATCGCTGGCGAGATGGGCCTGGGTCAGTTCGACCAGTTCGTCTTCGTCCTTGCCGACAATGGCTTCGCCGCACGGACACGTAATGTGTGTCTTCACGTTGCCGCCTTTCCCTTGGCTTTCATCTGCTTCTTGTACGACCGCACCTGCCCAAGGGACTGGGCGTCGACTATATCGGCGACCGACACATAGGTGCCGGGCTGGCCGAATTCCCCCGCGGCCGCCTGCCAACCTTCCGGCGTCACACCGTATTGCTTGCCAAGTAACGCCAGAAAGATCCGCGCCTTCTGCTCGCCGAAACCGGGTAGCCCCTTGAGCCGCCGCAGCAACTCTTTGCCGTCGGGCTCGCCCGCGGTCCACAACGCGGCCGCGTCTCCGTCGTAGCGGTCCACAATGATCTGTGCGAGCGCCTGGATGCGTTTGGCCATCGATCCCGGAAAACGGTGTATGGCAGGTCTTTCCGAGCACAGTGCGGCAAATTTATCCGGGTCGTAGTCGGCAATCTCGCCGGCGTCGAAGCCACCCATCCGATCCGCGATCTTCTTGGGTCCCGCGAAGGCGGTTTCCATCGGAACCTGCTGATCAAGCAGCATCCCGACTAGCAATGCGAATGGGTTGGAGTCCAGTAGGGCGTCGGCGGCCGGTTCTTGGACAAGCTGCAGTTTCGGCACGCACCCAGTCTAGGCGGGTGCCGTCAGGCCGGAATGGCAGCATCGGGTCATTACCGAATTCGCCTTTGCCACAAGGATTTTGGCCGTTAGCCGCTCTTGCGGCGGAATTCCCGGCGGCTCTCCACCGGACCGTGCGCCCGCGACTGTTTGCCGCCCCCATCCTTGTGATCGGATCCGCCCGTCGACTTCGCCATCTTGCGGTCGAGGGCTTCTTTGAACTTTCGCTTGGTCTCGTCCTCTGGTGAGTTCGATTCAGCCATACCGGCAGCCTAACCGGTCACCGCTTACCCGGAGGCATCCCATACACGTGCGAGATCGGCAGGGTCAGCAGCACCCGCCGATCGGTGACCATCGCCTGCCGGTAGTCGTCCCAGTCCGGATGCTCACCGGCGATATTGCGATACAAGGTGATCAGCGCCTCGACCGTGTCGTCGTCGGGGGCAGCCGCGGGGGGCGTCAGCTCCGCCGTGCCCTCGGCGACGGCATAGGACCAGCCGTCGTCGGCGTCGACAAGCAGCGAAGCACGCGGGTCGCGACGCAGGTTTCTGGTCTTGGCCCGCGGCTCGGTGATCGACACCTGCACCACCAGATGCCGCGGATCGAAGTAGTACTGCACGTTGGACAGCTGGGGACGCCCGTCATGCTTGATGGTTGCCAGCACTCCGATGGAGTTTCCACTGATCACGGCCAACAGCTTGTCGTCGAAGACTTGGCGTCCCATGCCGAAAGCCTACGTCGCGCCCTGGCGGCCTGGTGGAATCGGATCATGACCCAATTCGCGGCGTTTCTACGCGGCGTCAACGTCGGAGGCGTCAGCCTCAAAATGGCCGAGGTGGCCGCGGCGCTGACCAATGCCGGATTCGCCAACGTGCGCACCATCCTGGCCAGCGGCAACGTTCTGCTGGAATCCTACTCCAGCGTCGCAACGGTGCGGAAAGCTGCAGAAGCCGCGTTGCGGGAGAGGTTCGGCTATGACGCGTGGGTGTTGGCCTACGACATCGATACCGTGCGCGCCATCGTCGACGCTTACCCGTTCGAACCCGAGGTTGAGGGATACCAGTCGTACGTCACGTTCGTTAGCGACGGCGACGTTCTCGACGAGCTCGCCGCGTTGACCGCCGGTCCGAACGAGAAGATCAGCCGCGGTGAGGGTGTCATCTATTGGCAGGTAGCTAAGGGCAACACATTGGAGAGCACCATCGGCCAGACGATGGGCAAGAAGCGCTACAAGTCGTCGACCACTACCCGCAACCTGCGCACACTCGATAAGGTGCTCCGATGAAGGTCGACCTCACCGGTGTCTCCGAGACGGCCTTGCTGACGTTGAACGCGCGCGCCAGCGAGGCCCGCCGCCACGACGCCATCATCGATGATCCGATGGCGATCGCCTTGGTCGATTCGATTGACTTCGACTTCGCGAAATTCGGCCCTGCCCGCCAGGACTTCGCACTGCGTTCGCTGGCCTTCGATACCCAAGTGCGGTCCTATCTCGATCAGCACCCAACGGCCACAGTGGTCGCACTGGCAGAGGGCCTGCAGACCAGTTTCTGGCGCTTGGATGCGGCCCTGGGGGGTGGCCAATTCCGTTGGCTCACAGTCGATCTACCACCGATCGTGGATGTCCGGACCCAGTTGCTCCCGACGTCGCCGCGGTTGTCGGTGTGCGCTCAGTCCGCGTTGGACTATGGCTGGATGGAATCCGTCGACGGGTCGGACGGCGTGTTCATCACCGCCGAGGGTCTGCTGATGTATCTGCAACCCGAACAGGCGCTGGGGTTAATCGCCGAGTGCGCCAAAAGGTTTCCCGGCGGGCGCCTGCTGTTCGATCTGCCTCCGACTTTGTTCGCCAAGTTGAGCCGGCGTGGTATGCGAGTCTCGCTGCGCTACAAGTTTCCGCCGACGCCGTTCAGCTTGTCTGCCACGGAAGCCGCGAATCTGTTGAGCAAGGTGCCGGGTGTTGTTGCGGCGCGCGATCTGCGGTTGCCGGCGGGTCGCGGCCTGCTCCTCAACCTCGCATTTTCGACGGTCTACCGGCTGAGCGTATTCGAGCCGCTGCGTCCGGCCCTGACCCTGCTGGAGTTCGGTTAGTCATCAGGCACGTTGGTGAGGTAGCGCATCGCGTCCGACTTGGTCAGGCCGAGCGCTCGGGCAACTTCGACGTATTCCTTGGCCGCCGCCGCCATCGCCGCGTCGGTGGGGTCGAAACGGGAGATGAAAGTGCCGAATCGTCCCCGGGTTTCCACGATCGCCGCCGACTCCAGCTCCCGGTAGGCGCGAGCGACGGTATTGGCGGCCACGCCAAGCTGACCCGCCAGGTCGCGCACCGTCGGTAACCGCGTGCCGGGCGGCAATGCACCGGCTCGGACTCCGTCTATGACCTGGGTTCTGAGTTGGTCGAACAAAGGCTTGCCAGCCTTCACGTCGACCCGTAACCAATCCCGCAGCTCCACGTACCAAGTATCTACCAAGCCCGGCTATGTTTGTGGGATGCGAGTGACGGTGCTCAGCGGCGCGGGAATCTCCGCGGAGAGCGGCGTCCCGACGTTTCGCGACGACAAGAACGGATTGTGGGCCCGCTTCGACCCTTACGAGCTGTCCAGCACGCAAGGGTGGGAGCGCAACCCCGAGCGCGTTTGGGGGTGGTACCTGTGGCGCCATTATCTCGTGGCCAAGGTCGAACCCAACGACGGGCACCGGGCGATCGCGGCCTGGCAGGACGATGTCGAGGTCAGCGTCATCACCCAGAATGTCGACGACCTACACGAGCGCGCCGGCAGCGATCCCGTGCATCACCTGCACGGCAGTCTTTTTGAATTCCGTTGTGCACGTTGCGGTTTGCCCTACCACGACCCGCTACCGGAGATGACCGAACCGACGATAGAAGTGGAACCACCGGTTTGCCTCCAGTGCGGCGGCCTGATCCGTCCCGACATTGTGTGGTTCGGTGAGCCGCTCCCCGAAGGACCGTGGCTCCAGTCCGTCGAGGCCACCGAAGCCGCCGACGTGATGGTGGTGGTCGGAACCTCCGCGATCGTCTATCCGGCCGCGGGGCTGCCCGAGCTGGCACTGGCGCGCGGCACGGCGGTGATCGAGATCAATCCTGAGCCCACACCGCTGACCAGAAATGCCACCCTCAGCATCCGGGAGTCGGCCAGCAAGGCATTGCCTGGATTGCTTGAACAATTGCCCGCCCTGCTCAAGTAACCGTCGAGCCTGCGCACAGATCGCGGTTCGTCCTCAAAATCACGCGCTCAGCGCAGTCTCGGCGGATAACTAGAGACGATGCGCCCGGCCTAGCGCTAGCTCCGACACCGGCAGCGGCGCCCAGACCGGCAAGGTCCACTCCCGCCGCGCACATTCCACTTCGAATCCCGCGTCGACGATCGCACGCTCGGTATCGCGATGCGTGTGGCAGTTGCCCATGATCCTCGGCCAGAAGGTCGCGTCGACAAGCTGCTGCCATTGGCCCCGAACGCCGGCACTGGCGACATGCTCGAGATACCGCAGTTGTCCGCCCGGCCGTAGCAATGAACGCAGGCGCTGCAGCACGCCGCCCGGGTCGCTCACCGAACACAGCACCAGCGAGCAAACAACCGCGTCGAACTGCTGCTCGTCGCTGAACTCCTCGGCCGTTTCGTCGGTGACGACAACCGGAATCGGTGCGCCAACGGCTGCTTCGCGGGCTTTGACCGCCAGCCGCGGCTCGGGTTCGACGGCGACCACCATCTCGACCGACTCCGGATAGAAGGCGAAGTTGGTCCCGCTACCCGCACCGACTTCCAGTACCCGACCCGATAGGCCGGCCAGATTCTCCCGACGCAGGGCCTTCACCGCTTTGGCTTCGTGGGCGGCAAAGACCGGCCAAACCCGGGCGAAGAACGGGTTGTGGACCCTAACAGCCACGGTCATTCGCGTGATTCCCCTCCAACGGACGATGCGTTAGCACCCAGTCCACCAACTCCGCAGATGTGGCGCGCCCGCCAATTTGGGCGCCGACCAACCCGGCCACCATATGACCGCATAGGACCGCACCCAACACCCGGTCGGCGAACGCATCGACATCGCCGAATGGTAGATGCGGC
This sequence comes from Mycobacterium simulans, assembly GCF_900232995.1. Lineage (GTDB taxonomy): Bacteria > Actinomycetota > Actinomycetes > Mycobacteriales > Mycobacteriaceae > Mycobacterium > Mycobacterium simulans. The sequence goes on along the minus strand of NZ_OCVX01000003.1, from coordinate 2,760,557 downwards.
TTGGCGATCAGCAGGGCCGCCACCCCGTGCGCAGCTGTCCACAGTTCCAGGGCAATGGTGGTCGGATCGTCGCTGCGGTAGACGCCTTCATCCATCAGTGCCTGCACCGAAGCGCGCATGTGCTTAAACGCCGAGCTGTCCAGGGCGATATCGACGTTGCTTCCAGACCGCCACTCACCCATGGTCGCGAGCCGATACAGCTCGGGGGTCTGCACGGCGAATCGCACGTAGGCAAGCCCTTGGGCACGCAGCACGTCCACCATGGACTGTTGCGCACCTCCCCTCGAGGCCGCCTGCTCCATTGCCTGGTCGAGTCTGGCCAAATAGCGTGCGCACACCGCGTCCAGCAGCGCGTCCTTGTCCTCGAAGTGCAGGTAGATCGACGGCGGCGTGACGCCGACGCGTTGGGCGACCGATCGGATCGATACCGCCCTGGCCTGCCCCGTCTCCAGCAGTAGCTCGGTGGCGGCATCCAGGATTTCGTGGCGGAGCAGATCACCGGACCCGCGTGGGGCGCGCGGGCGGCGCAGGCCCTCCGTCGAGACGTCAACCATTGCGCGTCACCGAGGCGGGTACCGGCGGCTCCTCGCTCATAGTCTCGGCGGCGGCAAGCTCCTCGAGGGTGCCGGCTTCGCTGATGCCAAACCGTTCGTGCAACCACACCAATGGCTTGGGCGCCCACCAGTTCCACCGGCCCATCACATGCATGAACGCCGGCACTAGGACCATCCGCACCAGGGTGGCGTCGGCGGCCACGGCCAGGGTCAGGCCCAGGCCGAACATCCGCATGAACGACACGTGGGCGGCGATCAGCGCGGCAAACGACATCGACATCACCAACGCGGCCGCGGTGATCACCCGCCCGGTGCGGGCCACACCCAGCGCCACACTCTCGTCGTTGGCGGCGTGCGCCTGGGCGGGGCTCGGCTTCGCGGGACGAGCAGCGCCGGACTCCAGCCAGTACTCCCGAATCCTGGAGACCAGGAACACCTCGTAGTCCATCGACAGCCCAAAGGCAATGCAGAACAACAACACTGGCATGTTCGCCACCAACGTCCCGCTGGGCGTCGTGCCCAACGCGCCCAGATTGCCGTCCTGGAAGATCCACACCAGCGCCCCGAACGCCGCGGTCAACGACAGCACGTTACACATCAGCGCCTTGACCGGCAGCACCACACTGCCGGTGAGCAGGAACAGCAGGACGAACGTGATAACGGCCATCAACCCCAGCACTAGCGGAAGCCGATCGGTGACGGCATCGACACTGTCGCGGTTGATCTGCGCGACACCGGCCAGCTCGACGGTTCGGCCTCCAGGTGCGCTCACCGCCCGCAACCGCTTGAGCTGGGCGTCGGAGGCATCCGAAAACAGCGGTGCCGTGCTGCTCACCGTCAGGAACGCGCTGCCATCTGCCACCCCGGTTGCCGCGGCCGGTGGTCCCACCCGGTTGCCGTCCACGAATGTTCCGTTGGGCGCCGTCACCCCCGATACATCGGGCACCCGTGACAGATTGGCGGCGTAGCTGTCCAGGTCGGCCGGACTAAGGCCGCTGGCATCCGGGATGACGACGGGCACAACCGTCGCCGGATCGTGGGCGAAGTCGTTGCGCAGCATGTCGCCGACCTGATGGGCCGACGCCGAATGCGGCAGCACCCGGTCGTCCGGGAAACCCCACTTCACCGAGAAGAACGGGAGGCCCAGCAGTACTAGCAGCCCGCCAACCGCCAGACCGCACGGTAGCCAGCGACGCATCACGAACTTGCTCGACCGGTACCAGAACAGCTCCTCGACCGGCTTGTGCACCGGGTCGGGGCGGCTCAACACCCGACGCACCAGTCGCCGCACGTCCAGTGCGTCCAGCCGGGGACCCAGCAGCACGATCGCGGCCGGAGTAATGAGGATGGACGCGGTAGCGACGAAGGCCACGGTAGCTACCCCGGCGTAGGCGAACGACTTCAGGAAGTACATCGGGAACAGCGCCGTCGCCGACATCGACAAGGCCACGGTGACCGCGGAGAACAGCACCGTTCGTCCGGACGTGACCATGGTCCGGATGAGCGCGGTGTCCCGGCCACTGCCCTCGGCCAGCTCGTCGCGATAGCGGCTGATGATCAGCAGCGTGTAATCAATGGCCAACGCCAGACCCATGGCGGTGCTCAAGTTCAGCGCGAAGATCGACACCTCGGTGGTGAAGGTGATGAGCCGCAACACCGACATCGAGCCGACGACGGCCAGCGCACCGAGAGCCATCGGCAAGCCCGCCGCAAGCAGGCCGCCGAACACCCAGACAAGCACCAGGAAGCTCAGCGGAATCGCGATCAACTCCATCACCAGAAGGTCGTCCTGGTTCTGCGTATTGATCTGGGCGTACTCCATGGCAGCTCCACCGGCGCGCACGGTGACGCCGTCGCGGTCGTGAACGACTTCGTCGGAGAGGGTCTGCGCGTTTTTCTGGGCGTCGTTCTCGCCGCCTTTGAGGTTGATCACGATCAAGCCCGACTTGCCGTCGGTGCTGATCAGGTCGGCGGAGGCGGCCGGCGGAACGGTCCACGCCGAGGACACGTTGTATACCAACGGCGATCGCTGCAGCTGGTCGACGATGTCGGTGCCGGCCTTGCGGGCAGGTTCGCTGTTGGCGCCTCCGGGCGCGGTGACCACGATCAGCATCTTCTGACCGCTCTGCCCGAACTTGTCGGTCAAGACCTTGATGGCCTTGGCCGATTCCGAGTTGGGATCTTGGAAGCCGCCGGGTGACAGGTGCTCAGCAACCGGGATGCCGAAGACGGCGGCCGCGATGAAGACCAGGAGCCCGACCCCGATGATTCGTCGCGGTGCCGAAATGGCTAGTCGAGCAATCCCCTGAAGCATGTTGCGCCCTCCCACCGGCCCCTATCCGCGATAACTTATCCGCGGTAAGTTACAAGTGTCAAACAGCACCTGCTCTAGGTACGAATGCGGGTGCCCGGACGGTTCACCCGGCGCGACAAGCTGCGAGAAATGACCCTACCCAGCGGTAAGAATTGCCACCATTTTCCGAATCGTGACTCAAAGAATCCTTAATGGAGACTTCTACGCTCAGTGCCATGTGGATCGACGACACGAGTGCCGACGTCATCAAGGCCGACTTCGACGCTCTCTACCATGGCGACATGCTGGTGGAAGGCGAGTGCTCTGAGCAGCTTGAAGACTGGCACCCGCTGCCTACGGCAAGCTGAGCGACATCATGGGCATGCTTGCGCGGCTTCTCATGGCCGAACCCGCTATCACTCGTTGGTTTCGTCGATAATGTCGCGGTTCCTCCCTAAATGAGCCCCCCGCCAACGCGGGGGGCTTTCTGTTTGCCGGTTACCGCGGCGCCATCCGGATGGCGCCGTCCAGGCGGATGACCTCGCCGTTGAGCATCGGGTTTTCGATGATGTGCACGGCCAGCGCGCCGTACTCATCCGGATTCCCCAGCCGCGACGGATGCGGCACCTGCTTGCCCAGCGACGCCCTGGCCTCCTCGGGCAGGGAAGCCAGCAGCGGCGTGTCGAACAGGCCTGGCGCGATGGTAACCACCCGGATTAGCTTGCTGGCCAAATCACGAGCGACGGGCAGGGTCAAGCCGACCACGCCGCCCTTGGACGCCGAGTAGGCCGCCTGACCAATCTGGCCGTCGAACGCCGCCACCGAGGCGGTGTTGATGATGACGCCGCGCTCTTCCCCGATCGGGTCGGTCTTGGCGATTCGCTCCGCGCCTAGCCGCAGCACATTGAAGGTGCCGACCAGGTTGATGTCCACGATCTTGCGGAATGCGTTGAGCGGGAAGACGCCATCCTTGCTGAGCACCCGAATGGCGTTGCCGGTTCCGGCGCAATTGACAACGATGCGCAGCGTGCCCATCGATTCGGCGGTATCCAGAGCACTGGTGACGGCGGCCTCGTCGGTGACATCGGCTTGCGCAAGTCGCGCACGATCACCGAGCTCGGCCACCACGTCCTCGCCTCGCAGGTCCAGCACGACGACCTGTGCGCCGGCGTCCAGCAGCCGCTTTGTGGTGGCCAGGCCCAAGCCTGACGCGCCGCCGGTGACGACAGCTACCACGTCTCTGATCTCCATCCAAGCCCTTCCTCGTCCCTACCTACTGGTTGGTTGGGACTATACCCAGCCGACTCAGGCCGAACTGGCCGGGACTCGGCCCGGAAAGGGTCACAGGCCCGTCGGCTATGTCAAGCCGTTGAGGCCGTTTTCGCCGATAAGCTGCCCGCCCGTGCCGCCGGTGCCGGGTGTGCCGTTGGCCGCGGCTTTGCCGCCGTTGCCGCCGTTTCCGCCGTTGCCGATCAGCACGGCGTTGCCACCGGCGCCCCCGTTGCCACCGGTCGTTGCGGCGGCGCCCCCGGCGCCGCCGTTGCCGCCATTGCCAATCGCCCCAGCTTTACCGCCGTTGCCGCCGGTGCCGCCGGTGGAGCCGGCGATTTGACTGCCGGTACCACCGGCTCCGCCGGAGCCACCGGAGCCGAAGAGGAAGCCGGCATTGCCGCCGATCCCGCCTTTACCGCCGTTACCGGGGGTTGCGCCTTGTCCGCCGTGCCCACCGTTGCCGCCGGCGCCGCCGGAGCCGAAGAGCAGGCCTCCGGTGCCGCCGGCCCCGCCGGCCCCGCCGTTGGTGCCGCCGGTTCCTCCGGCCCCGCCGGCGCCGCCGGAGGGACCGGCGGCGAGCAAGCCGGCGTTGCCGCCGGCCCCGCCAGCGCCGCCGGTGGTCCCGCCACCAAACCCAGCGCCGCCGGCGCCGCCAGTGCCGCCGGCGCCGAAAAGCCCGCCGGTCCCGCCGCTGCCGCCGGTGCCGCCGGAGCCGAACAGTAGGGCGGCCCCGCCGGCCCCGCCGGCCCCGCTGGCGCCGCCGGCGGCCGTGGCGTTGCCGCCGGCTCCCCCGGTGCCGCCGGTGCCGAACATGATCCCGCCGGCCCCGCCGGCCCCGCCGGGCGCGCCGTTGGCCGCGCCCGGTGCACCGGACCCGCCATTGCCGCCGTTGCCGAACAACCATCCGCCGGCCCCGCCGTCGGCCCCGGTTCCCGGAGTTCCGTTGGCGCCGTTGCCGATCAGCGGCCGGCCGGTCAATGCCTGGGTAGGCCCGTTGATCGCGGCCAGCGCCTGCTGCTGCAGGGCGTGCAGTGGGTTGGCGCTGGCGGGAGCGTTGAAGCCGTCGGCACCCAAGAGCAGCCCGCCGAAGCCGCCGAGGCCATTGGGGCCCATGGCGGCGCCAATGCCACCGCTACCGCCATTGCCGCCATTGCCGATCAGCACGCCAATGCCGCCGGCGCCGCCGGCGCCACCGCTCGCCACACCAGAGCCGCCGCTACCGCCGTTACCGCCGTTACCGATCAGCCCGCCCGTGCCGCCGGAGCCGCCGGCCCCGCCGGCGGTGCCGGCGCCGGCGCTGGTGCCGCCGGAACCGCCGGAGCCGCCGGAGCCGGCGAGCAGGCCGGCCTTGCCCCCGACCCCGCCGGCGCCGCCGTCGGCATTGGCGGGGCCGCCGGCTCCGGCCGCCGCCCCCACCCCCCCCGCGGCCGCGGGCTCCCCGCCGTCCTCCCCTGCCCCCGCCGCCCGCCCGGCCTGGCCCCACCGATGCCGAGGAGTCCGGCCGCCCCGCCGTTACCGCCGGCCCCGCCGTTGATGCCGGCCGCGCCGGACCCGCCGGCCCCGCCGTTGCCGATCAACCAGCCCGCATCCCCGCCATTGGCGCCGGTGCCGGGGGCGCCGTTAGCGCCGTTGCCGATCAGTGGGCGCCCGGTAGCCGCCAGAACCTGCGCGTTGATCGGGTCGAGCAGCGGCGACACGGCGGCGGCCTCGGCGGCCGCATACGCGCCGCCGCCGGCACTAAGGGCCTGCACGAATTGAGTGTTAAACGCCGCCGCCTGCGCGCTGAGCGCCTGATATGCCTGGCCGTGGGCGCCGAACACCCCGGCGATTGCCGCTGAGACCTCGTCAGCGCCGGCGGCCAGCAACGCCGTCGTGTTGGCCGCCGCGGCCGTGTTGGCCGCGGCGATGGTGGACCCGAGACCGGCCAAATCCGAAGCTGCCGCCGCGATGAACTCAGGAGCAGCGATAACGAACGACATGTGACACCTTCCCAACACGCCATGACTACCGTTGTCATACCGACCTGGGTATCCCCTGTCACCAGCGAATATCGGCCACCAGATAGCGTAACTCCACCAGAGACAAATGCATCTGCGGATTCGAAATGATTCCTGCCCACGTTTTCGTAGATCCGTGGCCCGGACAACCTCGAGTTTCCCGGCGGCGGGTCACCGGAGAAAGGGACTATACCCAGTCGTCAAGCAGCGCTTGCGTGTCAATCACGGTCGCGGCCGGGGGACGCGGCTGGCCCGGCGGGGTGCGCGAGAACCGCGGGGCCGGCATTGGCTGTAGCCCCCCGTTCACGTCGTAGAAGGTGCTCCGCTCGGTGATATGCGGCTCGTTATGGACCTCGCCGAATGCCAGCACTGGCGTCACGCAGGCATCGGAATCGGCGAACACCTTGGACCAGTGGTCGCGGTCGTGCCTGGCGAAAGTCTCGGTCAGCACTGCCCGCAGTTCCGGCCAGCGGGCGACATCGTTCTGCGCAGGCAGGTCGGCGGCGTCCAGACCCAGGCCGGCCAGCATGGCGGCGTAGAACTGCGGTTCTATGGCGCCGACGGCGACATAACGGCCGTCGGCGCACTCGTAGGTGTCGTAGTAGGGCGCGCCGCCGTCGAGCATGTTGGTGCCACGCACGTCGGTCCACATTCCCGTCGCCCGCATGGCCCACATCATCTGGACCAGCACGCTCGACCCGTCGACCATCGCGGCGTCAACGACCTGACCCTTGCCGGACCTTTGCCGTTCCCATAGCGCGGACAGGATGCCGACCAGCAGGAACATTGACCCGCCGCCGAAGTCGCCGACCAGGTTCAACGGCGGCACCGGCCGCTCGTTCACCCTTCCGATGGCATGCAGGATGCCGTTCAGCGAGATGTAGTTGATGTCGTGGCCGGCCTGCTGGCTACGCGGGCCGGTCTGGCCCCAGCCGGTCATCCGGGCGTAGATCAATCGGGCATTGACTTTCGCGCAGTCTTCGGGGCCCAGGCCGAGCCGCTCGATGACGCCGGGACGGTAGCCCTCGATCAACACGTCGGCTTTGGCGACGAGTTTGAGGACGAGGTCGCGGCCTTGGCCGGATTTCAGATCGGCGGTGATAACGCGCCGGTTGCGAAGCATGGCGTCCTTGGCCGTGCCTCCGCCGCCGGCGACAGAAGCTGACGGGCGATCAATGCGAACTACGTCGGCACCGAGGTCTCCGAGAATCATCGCGGCGTGTGGGCCCGGCCCGATGCCAGCCAACTCGACAACTCGCAAACCATTCAGAGGTCCCACCATTTTGTACCGACCTTTCGTCTGCGTTGACGCGTCCCTAACTTATGCCAACAAGAAATCCATGTCGTTGGCGCAGTCGCAATTTCGTCGTCACGTACAGTTCTTCGCATGTCGAATTTCGGAAGCGGCACACAGACACCCATCGCGGGTCTTGCTGTCACGCTGGCTAACGGGGTGCTGTCGGTGACGTTAGATCGCCCGGAAAGCCTCAACTCGCTGACGCTGCCGATGCTGGCGGGCATCGCCGACACGATGGAGAGCGCGTCGACCGACCCGCGCGTGAAGGTGGTACGTCTGGACGGTGCCGGCCGCGGTTTCAGCTCCGGCGGGGCCATCAGCATGGAGGCTTTGTGGGGCACCGGCCCGGCGGATAACTACGTGGCGGAGTGCAACCGCGCGGTGCGAGCGATCACGACACTGCCGCACCCGGTCGTCGCTGCCGTGCATGGACCAACAGCCGGTTGCGGGCTTTCCTTGGCACTTGCGTGCGACCTGGTATTAGCCTCTGACACAGCGTTTTTCACGCTCGCTTTCACGAAGATCGGGTTGATGCCCGACGGCGGCGGGTCGGCGTTGGTTTCGGCCGCCGTAGGCCGGATCCGGGCGATGCGGATGGCGCTACTTCACGAGCGGTTGCCGGCAGCCGAGGCGCTGGCCTGTGGCCTGGTCAGCGCCGTCTATCCGGCCGAGGACTTCGAAGCCGAGGTGGGCAAGGTCATCGCGCGGTTGCTCGCGGGCCCCCCATTGGCGTTCGCCAAGACCAAAGACGCGATCAATTCGGCCACGCTTACCGAGTTGGAACCAGCGTTTGCTCGCGAATCGCAGGGACAGGCTGCCCTGTTGCGATCAAACGACTTCATCGAGGGTGCAACGGCATTCCTACAGCGGCGAAGCCCCTCCTTCAGCGGATCCTGAGCGCTCTCACCCCACTCACCTAGGGTGGTGCCCATGCCGGACTCCAGGATTGACGTGCTGCCATCCGTTACAGGTCTTTGCGTAGCCCTGGCTGACGGTGTGCTGTCGGTGACCATAGACCGCCCCCAGAGCCTGAATTCGCTTACGGCGTCCGTCCTCGGCGGGATCGCCGACGCGATGGAGTGGGCGGCCACCGATCCGCGAGTAAAGGTGGTGCGTCTCGGCGGAACGGGCCGCGGCTTCTGTTCGGGAGCCGGCATGAGCGCCGACGATGTGGCGGGCGGTGCCGGCGGGACTGCGACCATCACCGAAATCAACCGCACGGTGCGAGCCATCATCGCGCTGCCGCACCCGGTGGTTGCCGTCGTTCAAGGACCAGCGGCCGGTGTTGGCGTTTCCCTGGCCCTGGCGTGCGACCTCGTATTGACTTCTGACAAAGCATTTTTCATGCTTGCATTCACGAAAGTCGGTTTGATGCCCGACGGCGGTGCGTCGGCGTTGGTTGCGGCCGCCGCTGGCCGGATCCGGGCGATGCGGATGGCGTTGTTGCCCGAGCGATTGCCGGCAGCGGAGGCGCTGTCCTGGGGTTTGGTCAGCGCGGTATACCCCGACGAGAATTTCGAAGCCGAAGTGGACCGGGTGCTTTCGAGGTTGGTGGCGGGCCCAGCGGTGGCGTTCGCCAAGACCAAGAACGCAATCAACGCCGCCACCCTCACCGAGCTGGAACCCACACTCAAGCGCGAATTCGACGGTCAGGTGACACTGCTGCGATCACCCGACTTCGCCGAGGGCGCAAGGGCATTCCAGCAACGCCGCTCCCCCGTGTTCACCGACTGAACGCGTCAGACCCCGAACAGCGGGGGAAGCGCGAGCACCATGATCAGACCCCACACGAAGTGGGTCAGCATGGGCGCCAGCACCCCGCCGCTGGCCCGGCGCTCCAAGGCGCATACCGTCCCCACGAAGACCGCGGCGAAGCCGAGCATCGGGTTGCCGCTGGCCAACGTGGCGCAGACGTACAAGAAGGTGGATATGGTCACCGGGTAGTGCCGGCCCAACGCGGTGTAGAGCGCTCCGCGGAAGAACACCTCCTCGGCGAGGCCATTGATCAGAGTGATCAGCACGACCAGCGCAAATGATCCCTGGTGAGCGAATTTCAGCACCTGCGTGATCAATTCGGTTACCGGCGCGAGCTCCTTGGCGATCAGCGCGCCCAGTACGAAAATGCCGCCGAGCAGTACACCCACGGTGGTCCCGGTAATGACCGGGCGCTGGTTGCGACCACGCCAGCAGATGCCGCCCAGATGCAGTGGCCCGGAAACGAACGAACCGACGAGCCAAACGGCGGCCTGCAACAGCGTCAGCCAATAGAAGCTCGCCTCGCCGGGCGTCCGACGTAGCGAAAACCCCAACACCACGGCGCCGGCGACCAGGGTGGCGGCGACGACGATGCGCCGCCGCCGCACGACCGCGGGCGGTTCATGGTGTGGCACAGCGACATTGGTGATCGCCCGGCGCAGCTCGTCGAGCACGCTGGTGTGGTACGGGGCGGTGGAATGGCTCATGCGGGACGGACTTTCGGGGTCAGCGTGATCAGGATGTCCAGACCGGTTCGCAAGGCACCGGCGAGTGGCCCGGGGACGATGTCCAGCAGTCCCAGGGTGGGCCGTGCGATGGGTGGGGTCACTACCCGGGCCAGCCGTCGGATGCGCAGCGCGTCGCCGCCGGCCCACACGGGATCGGTGTCGGCGAGGTGATGGGGATTCGCTAGCGCGTTGACCGGCCGGGGTGGGTGAGTGCCGGCGATGGCCATCACGATGGCGTCGTCGACGCCGAGCAAGCCGCCGGGCGGGTCAGGCACCAGATCTTGCAGGCCGCTGCCGGACGCCCGCATCGGGTGGTCGAGAGATTCCACCAAATCCGCGGCCAAACCTTGGGGCACCGGCAGCGCCAGCGCCGTGAACAGCGACGCCACCCCAGTGTCAATTCCGGGCACCCGCCACGCGGCGTGCCACCTGCCGCGAATGCGCGAATACTTCTGGAGCAGCTCGCGGTACGAGGTGGTGTCGGGACCGCAAATGTCGTAGGCGCCCGCGGGTACCCGAGTGCCATCGGCGGCAGCTACCAGGTAGTGCACCACATCGCGGATAGAGATCGGGTCAATCGGGTTGTGCATCCAGCTGGGCATCGGCATGACCGGAAACCGGTCTCCGACATACCGCAGCATCTCGAACGACGTCGACCCAGCGCCGATGATCAGGGCCGCGCCCAGCCACACCAGCTCCGGACCACCCTCAACGGTCAGGGCCGCGGCCACCTCGGCCCGGCTCGTCAGATGCTCGGATAGCACTTGGTCCTCGGGTACGAAGCCGCCCAGGTAGACGATGCGCCGTACCCCGGCATCCCTGGCTGCGGCGGCCACATTTGCGGCTGCATCCTGATCGATCTTTCGGAAATCGGCTTGACCGATCCCGTGGACTAGGTAGTAGACGACGTCGACCGGTTCGGCCGCTTGCATCGCGGCCCGCGCGGATGCGGGGTCGGAAGCGTCCAACCACACCGGCGCGACGTCGTCATACCAGCCGAACTGCTTGAGGCGGGCCAGGTTTCGGGGAGCCGCCAGCACCTGGGGGGGGTCCGCCAATAGCGCGGTGACCAGGCGCGAACCCACATAACCCGTGGCACCTGTCACCAGAATTCGCATGTTCCCAACCTATCCGTCGAGCACCCGCCCGGTTACTGGCCGCGCAAAAATGAGTGCGCCAGAAACTTACTCCGATCGACGCCGAGTCGAAATACCATTGCGCCAGCCGACAAGGAGGGTGTATGTGCCATTCCTGCTAGCGACGCCGGAAACATTAGCCACCGCCGCAAGAGATTTGGCGAACATCAGCGCGACGGTCACGGTCACCCCCGAGGATGAGGTGTCGGCTGCCGTCGCAGCAGTGTTCGGGCGGATGCTCGGGGATGTCAGGCACCGAGCGTCCGAGCAACGGCGTTTCCCGATCAGTTTCGCTGTCAACGCACCCACCCAGACGTTGCCGGGACGCCCGCTAATCGGCAACGGGCGAGGGTGGCCTGCCTGCGACCGGGCGTGGGGGCGACGGCAGATCCGGCCGACATCGATCGCGATGCCGATCACGGCGGGGTATAGGGGCCATCTGAACCTATCCGGCACCAGTAACGTGACTCCCTACATGGACAGAATCACAGGGGGCAACTTGGCGTGCGTCGGTGTGAAAGCACCGACGGCCGATCCGTCCGTTGCCGGGGTGGCCGTGAAGTTTCCGCCGCACCGCTACAGTCAGGAAGAAACCATCGCGGCACTAACCGATCTCGCCGGACCGGAATTTCGACGATTCGCTCTCAGCAGTGGGGTCGAATCTCGCCACATCGCACTGCCGGTGTCGCGATACTCCGAACTAAGCGGCTTCACCGAGGCAAACGACGCCTTCGTCGAGATCGCCCTCGACCTGTCTGAGCAAGCGCTACTCACCGCGCTGGATGAGGCCAAAGTCAAACCGTCGCAGGTCGACATCGTCTTTTCGACGACGGTTACCGGGCTCGCCGTGCCGACGCTAGAGGCGCGGCTGGCGGCGCGGATTGGGCTGCGACAGGATGTCAAACGCGTCCCCCTGTTCGGCCTGGGCTGTGTCGCCGGCGCCGCCGGCCTGGCGCGGGTGTATGACTACCTGCGCGCGTACCCCGATCACGTGGCAGTGCTGCTAGCCGTTGAACTTTGTTCGTTGACCGTTCAACGCGAGGACAATTCGATCGCAAATCTCGTCGCGTCCAGCCTGTTTGGTGACGGCGCCGCCGTCGTCGTCGCGACCGGAGCCGACCGGGCTGCGTCTGGGCCGAAGGTGCTTGCCACCCGCAGCCGAACGTACCCGGACACCGAGGACGTGCTGGGCTGGAACATCGGCAGCGACGGGTTCCAGATCGTCCTGTCCGTCGAGATCTCAACCATCGTAGAGAAATACCTGGGCGATGACATCCGTAGATTCCTAGCCGATCACGGACTGACAACCGCGGACGTTTCAACGTGGTTGTTGCACGCCGCCGGACCGAAGGTGATCGACGCGGTCGAAACCGTGCTGGAGCTACCCGCAGATGCTCTTGACCGCACCAGGAAATCCCTGCGCGACAACGGAAATCTCTCGTCGGTGTCGGTGCTTGATATCCTCGAGGCCACCATGGCCGACCCACCGCCGTCGGGTTCGATTGGGCTGATGATCGCGATGGGACCGGGTTTTTCCGTCGAGCTAGTCCTGCTCAAGTGGTAAATCTATGTACTACCTGCTGATTCTCGCGGTCGTGATCGAACGACTGGCGGAGCTGGTGGTCGCCCAGCGCAATGCGCGCTGGTCTTTCTCCCAGGGCGGCAAGGAGTTTGGCCGTCCGCACTATGTGGTGATGGTCATCCTCCACACCGCACTGCTGCTCGGCTGCGTCGTCGAACCATGGGCACTGCACCGGCCATTCATACCGTGGCTCGGCTGGCCGATGGTAACCGTGCTGGCGCTGAGCCAGGGCTTGCGCTGGTGGTGCGTGCGGACGCTGGGCCGACGGTGGAACACCCGGGTGATTGTGTTGCCGGATGAGCCGTTGGTGCGGCGAGGCCCATACCGTTTGATGCATCATCCGAACTACGTTGCGGTGGTGGCCGAGGGGTTCGCACTGCCGATGGTGCACACCGCGTGGCTGACCGCGCTTGTCTTCACCCTGGCCAACGCGGTCTTGCTGACAGTGCGAATGCGGGTCGAGAACTCAGCGTTGGGCTACACATGACTTGCGACCGCGACGATGCAGTGGGGGCACCTCCCACTTGCGGGGGACGAAGCGATGAGGAGGAGCGGCGCTCATGGCACGCGACCGCGACGATGCAGTGGGGGCACCTCCCGCTTGCGGGGGACGAAGCGATGAGGAGGAGCGGCGCTCATGGCACGCGACCGCGACGATGCAGAGCGAAGCGATGAGGAGGAGCGGCGCTCATGGCATACGACACCGACCTGCTGATCGTCGGCGGTGGCCCTGGAGGCCTCGCCACGGCGTTACACGCGCGCCGGCAAGGCCTTTCGGTGATCATCGCCGAGCCGCGTGAGAACCCGATCGACAAGGCATGCGGCGAGGGACTGATGCCAGGCGGCTTGGCCGAACTGACGTCGCTTGGCGTGGACCCGGCAGGCATGCCGTTTCACGGGATCGCGTATGTCAGCGACCATCGTCGGGCCGAGGCGCGGTTTCGCAGCGGGCCGGGCCGGGGCGTGCGCCGCACCACACTGCATGCGGCGTTAGCGGCACGGGCCAAAGAGCAAGACACCGAATGGATCCGGACACGGGTGACCACGGTGCAACAAGACGAGCATTCAGTGACGGCCGCCGGCGTTCGCGCGAGGTGGTTGGTGGCGGCCGACGGACTGCATTCGGCGGTGCGGCGCGCCGTGGGAATCACAGCGACGGCCGGAACACCCCGACGCCACGGTCTGCGCTGGCATTACCGGGTGCCGACATGGTCGGAGTTCGTCGAGGTGCATTGGTCCCGTTGGGGTGAGGCATACGTGACACCGGTGGAACCGGATCTGGTCGGCGTGGCGATCCTGTCCCGTCAGCGACCCGAAATCGACTGGTTCCCATGGCTTGCGCAGCACCTGCGCGGCGCCAACCGCGGGCATGCGCGCGGCTGCGGCCCGTTGCGCCAGGTAGTACCCCGCCGCGTCGCGGGACGGGTGCTATTGGTCGGCGACGCGGCCGGATACGAGGACGCGCTGACCGGCGAAGGCATCAGCCTGGCCGTCAAGCAGGCCGCTGCGGCGGTCCAGGCCATCGTCGACGACACACCGGCATCGTATGAGGCTGCGTGGCACCGGATTACGCGCGACTACCGGCTGCTAACCCGCGGGCTGGTGCTGGCCAGCACGCCGCGCGCGGTCCGCCGCGCCGTTGTGCCGGTGTGTACGCTGCTACCCCCGCTGTTCCGGTGGGGAGTGAACATCCTGGCGCACTAAGCCGGCACACTCGCTATGCTGCGCGACCACGGTCGGGTTGTCGGCTTGCACGCGTGAGTGCGCGCCGAAACATCTTGGCCTACAACAGAAGTCAAATTCGGTGGCGACCGCCCGGGAATCCCTCGCTGCCCGCGACCACAGCGGCTGGCGTGGTTTGGCCGGCCGGCTGGCCACCCACCCGTCGACCCACAAATGCCCGTGCAGGTGGTGATGACTGGCGGGTTCGTCGGCTACCGGACCGCCGCCACTGCCGTGGTCTTCTGCCCGGCGAGGTCACAGACGCGTTACACGTCGTGGCCGTTCTGGCATTTTTGAAACGTCGCGGTCCGATTAGCGCTATATTCACCGTCACCGGGTGCGTTGCCGTGATTGGGCGCCCGCGGGGTATGTGATTACTGGGGAGGTATCGCATGTCGTTCCTCAACGTTGTACCGGACGTGTTGTCCGCGGCAGCAACGGATTTAGTCGGTCTAGGTTCAACACTCAGCGCGGCCAACGCGGCCGCGGCCGCCCCGACCACCGGGCTCCTCGTCGCAGCCGAAGACGAGGTGTCGGCGGCCATCGCGGCGTTATTCTCCGATTACGCCCAGGGCTATCAGACGGCGAGTGCGCAGGTCGCGGCGTTTCATACCCAGTTCGTGCAGGCGTTGACCGCGGGCGCCGGTTCCTATGTCAGCGCGGAGGCCGCGAGCGCCTCTCCGCTGCAGCAGTTGCTCAACCTGATCAACGCACCCAGCATGGCTTTGACACAGCGCCCGTTGATCGGCAACGGCGCGAACGGCGCACCCGGTACCGGCCAGGACGGCGCGCCCGGTGGCTGGTTGCTCGGCGATGGCGGTGCCGGCGGTTCTGGCGGGCCCGGCCAGAAGGGTGGCGCCGGCGGGGCGGCGG
>NZ_OCVX01000003.1:2741442-2745248 GCF_900232995.1 Mycobacterium simulans | reverse complement strand
GTCCTACTCGGTAGCGGCGGCAGCGGCGGAGCCGGCGGAACGAGCTTCAGCAGCGTGGGTGGCGCTGGCGGGGCCGGCGGCAGGGGCGGTCAGCTGCTGGGCAACGGCGGGGCCGGCGGCGCTGGCGGTGAGGGCAATACCGTCGGTGGTGACGGTGGTCAGGGCGGTAGCGCGGTCTTGATCGGCGACGGCGGCAATGGTGGCAACGGTGGGCCCGGTCCAACACCCGCTACCGGCGGTAAGGGTGGCACCCACGGTGAGCCGGGCCTGCTCTTGGGCCAACCCGGAATCGACGGCTTACCGTAGCGGCGCACCGACTGACAGTTAGCGTGCCTTCCAGACCGGTTCCCGTTTCTCGGCGAACGCCAACGGCCCCTCCTTGGCGTCCTCGGATCTGATCAGGGTGCGCATCTCGCGCACGGTCCGCTCCCAGCTTGCTTCCTCGTCGGTGATGACGCCGTCGTCGACGCCGTAGGCGATGCGCTTGCTGGCCTGTACCGACAGCGGAGCGTTCACGGTCACCCGCGCGGCCAACGCCAGGGCCGCATCCAGGACCGAGCCCTCCTTGACGACCTGGTTGATCAGGCCCCATTCATAGGCGTCGGTTGCGGTGAGCGGCTCGCCGGTCAACAGTAGTTCCATCCCCACTTTGCGGGGCAGTTGGTTCACGATCCGGAAAACACCACCGGCGGCGGCGATCAGTCCCCGTTTGACCTCCGGCAGCCCGAATTTGGCGCGCTCGTCGGCCACCACCAGGTCACTAGCGAGCGCCAGTTCGGTTCCGCCGCCCAATGCCGTGCCGTTGACCGCGGCGATGGTGGGCTTGTCGATGAAGTGGTGCACGTAACCTGCGAAACCCCACTCGCTGTGGTCGGGGTGGTAGATGTTCTCCCGTCGCGAGATCGCCTTGAGATCAGCCCCGGCGCAAAATGATTTGTCACCGGCGCCGGTGATCACCACGGCCCTTACGTTGGGATCGTGCTGGGCTTCGTGGAGCGCGTCCCCGACGGCGATGCTGACGGCACCGTTGATGGCATTGCGGGCTTCGGGCCGGTTGATCGTGATGACCATTACATTGTCGCGGCGCTCGACCAGCGCTGCGGGTTGACCGTTTGCTTCTGTCACAGCAGCTCGACGATGGTCGCGTTGGCCTGACCGCCGCCTTCACACATGGTCTGCAGGCCGTAGCGAATTCCCTTGTCCCGCATGTGGTATAGCAACGTCGTCATCAACCGCGCACCCGAACCACCGAGTGGGTGCCCGAGCGCGATCGCGCCGCCGTTGGGATTGAGCTTCTTCTCATCGGCTCCGATGTCCTTCAGCCAAGCAAGCGGCACCGGCGCGAACGCCTCGTTGACCTCGTACGCCCCGATCTCGTCGATGCTCAATCCGGACCGCTTGAGTACCTTCTGGGTAGCGGGGATGGGAGCGGTCAGCATGATCACCGGGTCGGCCCCGGCCAGAGTTGCGGTGTGCACCTTGGCAATCGGCTTTATCCCCAGCGACTTAGCCTTCTCGGCGGACATGAACAGCAGTGCGGCGGAGCCGT
Source organism: Mycobacterium simulans (assembly GCF_900232995.1). Taxonomy (GTDB): domain Bacteria; phylum Actinomycetota; class Actinomycetes; order Mycobacteriales; family Mycobacteriaceae; genus Mycobacterium; species Mycobacterium simulans. Next base: position 2,743,699 of record NZ_OCVX01000003.1, on the reverse strand, counting down.
CGGAAATCTGCGAAGAGTTTCCGGCGTGGATCACGCCGTCCTCTTTGAACGCCGGCTTCAGCGACGCCATCTTCTCCATCGGGGTGCCGCGGCGGATGCCTTCGTCCTTGAGGACGATATTGCCGTCTTGGTCTTTGATGCCCACAATCTGGTCATCGAATGCACCGGAATCCTGTGCAGCAGCAGCCTTTTCGTGTGATCCCAGGGAGAATTCGTCAAGCGCCAGGCGGTCGAAGCCCCACTGCTCGGCGATCATCTCCGCGCCCAGGCCCTGGTTCGGCACCCTGCCCTGATAGCGCGTCATAAACGCCTCCGGATACGGCCGTCCGCCGTTGGCCAGCGACGCACCCATCGGGGTGCGTGACATCGACTCCACACCACCGGCCACGACGACGTCGTAGTGGCCGGCCACCACACCCGCCGCGGCGAAATGTATGGACTGCTGACTCGACCCGCATTGGCGATCGACGGTCACCCCCGGAACGGTCTCGGGCCAGCCCGCCGCGAGCACCGCTGTGCGCCCGATGTCGAGGGCCTGTTCGCCGGCCTGCATGACGCAGCCCCAGATCACGTCCTCGACGAGCTCGGGGTCGATGCCGGCCTTGGTGACCAATCCGTTGAGTACCTGCGCGGACAGATCGGCCGGGTGTACCCCGGACAATCCGCCGTTGCGCTTGCCGACTGGTGAGCGCACTGCCTCGACGATGACCGCTTCAGCCATGACTATGTCTCCTTTGACACGTTGATCTTGTGTCGATTGTCGACCAACGCGATCAGAGGTTCGGGGTCGGGGTGACCGGTGTCAGCGCCCATCCGTTCCGTTCTGGCCCAACAACCCACCGGCGCCGCCGGCACCCGCCCCACCCGGTGGGGTGCCCAGCCCGCGGTTACCGCCGTTGCCGCCGGTGCCGATCAGCTGCGCGTTGCCGCCCTTGCCGCCGCTGCCGCCTTGCTGTGCTGCCAGGGTGATCCCGCCCGCGCCACCGTTACCGCCGTTGCCGATCTGTGCGGCGGTGCCTCCGACCCCGCCGTTGCCGCCGGCGCCCGCACCGAAGCCGCCGTCACCGCCGGCCCCGCCGTTGCCGACCAGTCCGCGGGCGTTGCCGCCCGCGCCACCGAACCCGCCGGTGCCAAACAGTGCGCCTGCGTTGCCGCCGGTCCCACCGGTGCCGCCGGTACTAACGCCGACCCCACCCGCTCCGCCGGCCCCGCCGGTGCCGAAGAGGGCAGCGGCGTTGCCGCCGAGGCCGCCGGTCCCGCCGACGGTCTGTCCGACGCCGCCGTTAGCTCCGGTCCCGGGAATCCCGTTGGCGCCGTCGCCGATCAACGGGCGTCCCAGCGGCGCCTGGGTGGGCGCGTTAATGACATCTAGCACAGCCTGATTGGAGAGGGCTAGCCCGGCGGCGCCGTTGGCGCCAGTCGTGCCCAGCGAGGCGCCGAGGCCACCGTTGCCGCTCATGCGAACCGCCGCAGCGTATCTGCCTTCGCGGGCCAGCATTTCACCACGGACGTGGTACCAACGCTGATCGTTTTCGAGTTGACGAGCGAGCTAATCCCGCGCGGGGTGGCCTGGTATGACGGCGCATCGACTCATCGAGCCGATGCGGGGCCTCGTCGATCACGTCGGCATCTGCCGCAGGCGCTTGGTAACCGCCGCGTCGCTGGTTAGCACCAAAGGTGCACTTTGCACAACTGTTTTCAAGTCTCGTTGCGGTTTGCATCTTGAGCCGGGTTGTGAGGGCGGGCATCTTTTGTGTCCGACTCACCAGGCGTGTGTTGGCCGAGGCTTGGCTTCGTGGGAGGTTTGAGATGTCGTTTGTGAGTGTGGCTCCGGACATGCTGGTGAGGGCTGCATCGGATTTGGCGGGTCTTGGGTCGGCAATCAATACGGCCAATGCGACGGCGGCGAGTTCGACGACGACCGTGTTGGCGGCAGCCGCCGATGAGGTGTCCGAAGGGATCGCGGCGTTGTTCGGCATGCACGCGCAGGAGTATCAGGCGCTCGGCGCGCAGGCGACGGCGTTTCATGAGCAGTTTGCTCGGGCGCTGACCACTGCCGGGCGCGCGTTTGCCAGCGCGGAGGCGGCCAACGCCGCGGCGACCGCATCGCCGCTTGAGACGTTGGAGGAGCAGATCCTGGGTGTGATCAATGCGCCGACGCAGATCTTGTTGGGGCGTCCGTTGATCGGTGACGGTGCCAATGGGGCGCCAGGCACCGGGCAGGCCGGCGGGGCCGGGGGCTTGTTGTGGGGTAATG
>NZ_OCVX01000003.1:2709722-2741342 GCF_900232995.1 Mycobacterium simulans | reverse complement strand
GGCCGGGGGTCGGCCAGCGGGGGCACCGGCGGCGACGGCGGCGACGCCTTCTTCAGCGGGCTAGCTGGCGGCGCGGGCAGCGGTGCCAACGGATTCGACGGTGGCAATGGGGGTAACGCGGGCAACGGCGGCAACGGCGGCAACGGCGGCGCTGGCGGCGACGCTCTGGGATCAGGAAACGGCGGTGATGGCGGGGACGCCGGCTTCGCCGGCGCCGGAGGTGATGGCGGCGGCGGCGCTGCGAGCAATTCGTCGGTGTTCCTCAGTGGCTTCGGCGGTGATGGCGGCAACGGCGGTAACGGCGGCCTTGGCGGCACCGGCGGTGCTGGCGGCACCGGCGCCACCCTGGTACAGAACGGCGCTACCGGTGCCAGCAGCGTCGACGCTAACGGTGGCGACGGCGGCGACGGCGGTGACGGTGCAAACTATTCGGGTCACGGCACCGACAGCCGCAGCGGCGGGCAGGGTGGCGACGGCGGCGATGGCGGCAATGGCGGCGTCGGCGGCAGGGGCGGTGATGGCGGCAACGGAGGCACCGGCGGCGACGGCGACGGCACCGCGACCTTCGTCGGCCAGCGGGGCGGCAATGGCGGTCTCGGCGGCAACGGCGGTAACTCCACCGTCTTCGTCGGCGGTGACGGCGGCAACGGCGGTGATGGCGGCAACGGCGGCTTTGGCAGTACGGACCATGAAAACCCGACGGGTACCGGCGGCCAGGGCGGAAACGGCGCCGACGGCGGCACCGGCGGCACCGGCGGCCTGGGCGGCACCGGCGGACCCGTCGGGCAAGGCACCACCGGCTTTGGGCCCGCCACTCCCGCCGGCTCTGGCCAGGGCGGCGGTGGCGGCACCGGCGGGACCGGCGGCGACTAGTTCTTAAGTTTCCGGGCCGAAACGATTCCCACGAGCGTGCGTGTCTGTGCAGTGACACGCGGTAGCGAGCGGCATTGTGCGCACGCTCGTCGGGTGCACCGTTCTAGCTCTAGCCACCCGTCTCGAGCAGCGACTTGAGGCGGGCGAGGTCCTTGACGTTGGCTCGCTTGACCGCCATCGCCAAGACAGGTGCCGCGATTCCCGAGAATCCTTTGGGTTCACCGCGGTTGCGCAGCTTCATCTTCGTCATCCCCGTCGGGCCATCCTCCCATAGGTAAGTCGTCTCCATCGGGAATGGCCCTTCGGCCGTACGCATCACGAACCTCGTCCCAGGCTGCAGCTCGACCACCTCGTACGTGTAGCTCAACGTACGTCCGAGGAAGCTGGCGGAGAACGCGAACCGCGAGCCAATCACCATCGGCTTCGGTGATTTCCACTGCACCGCTTGAATATTGGCGTACCAGGCGGTGGCGTTGTCCGGATCTGCGGCATACGCGGCAACTTCGTCACGGGGCCGAGCGATCACAATCTCGCTTACCACGTCCACGCTCGTCATTGCACTCCTAACCGTGCTGCTTCGACCATTCGGCGATGCGTCGTTGGCGGTGTCGTCGTTCCGGCGCGGTGACCGCATCGGTGAGTGACGCCCGTGTCGCCGCAACCGCGTCGGCGTATCTGCCTTCGCGTGCCAACAATTCACCGCGGACGGCGTGCCAACGCTGATCGGGCTCAAGTTGGTCCAACGCGTCCAATCCCGCTGCCGCGCCTTCGGATTCGGCGACAGCGACGGCGCGGGCGAGCGCCGCGGGCGCGCTCGGCTGCACCGAAAGCAGTAGATCGTAAAGCCGGACAATCTCCGTCCAGTCGGTGTCCTGGTATGACGGCGCACGGGCGTGCTCGGCCGCGATCGCGGCCTGAAGTTGGTAGGGATCGGCGACCGTGCCGGTGCGGCGCAAGGATTCACCGAGGAGATGCAAGGCCTCACTGATCGCGTCTGCGTCCCACAGCGAGCGGTCCTGCTCGGCGAGCGTTACCGGGTCTCCGGCGTCGTTGAGCCTTGCGGCGCGGCGAGATTCGCTCAGCAGCACTAGCGCCAGCACCGCCATGGGTGACGGTTCATCGGGCATCAGGTCGTGCACCAGCCGCGCCAAGCGCAGCGCCTCGCGGGCGCCATCCACGTCTGTCAGCCGGTCGCCGCCGGCCGCGCTGTGCGCGATCGTGTAGAACGCATGCAGCACTGCGCACACCGCCGCCAGGCGTGCCGGCAGATCTTCGTCTGCCGGCACCCGGTACGGAATCCCGGCACGCGCGATCTTCTGCCGGGTCCGGGTCAGGCGCTTGGCGATTGCCGCCTCGCTGGTGAGCAGCACCGCCGCGATCTGCGCGGGCGACAGGCCGCACAAGGTTCGCAGCGCAAGAGTCACCTGTGCCTCCAAGCCGAGCGCCGGGTGGCAGCAGGTGAAGATCAGCCGCAACCGATCGTCAGCCACCACGCTGTCCGGCGGCGGGTCGGGGACCGCGAGTTCCACGCTGGCACGCTCCTTTTGTGCGCGGGCGCCCTCGCGGCGCAGTAGGTCGATCGCGACCCTCCGCGCGGTCACCGTCAGCCAGGCGCGCGGCTCGTCGGGCACACCGTTGCGGGGCCAGTCGCGCAGCGCCCGCAGTGCCGCTTCCTGCACCGCATCCTCGGCGACCTGCAGGGAACCGACCGACCGCACCAGGGTCGCCAGGATGCGCATCCCCTCCACCCGGACGGTCTCGGCAAGCGCGGAGTCCGCCTCGACGCTCAACCGCTCAACCGAAGGCGATGACGGGACGCACCTCGACGGCGCCGTCCCACGCGGCCGGGATTTCCGCGGCGATGCGCAGGGCCTCGTCCAGGTCCGCGGCCTCGATGAGGTAGAAGCCGGTCAGGGCTTCCTTGGTCTCGGCATACGGGCCGTCACTGGTCACGACGTCGCCGCCGCGCGCACCGGTGACCCGAACGGTGGTCGCCGTGCTCGTCGGGTACAACGCGTTGCCGCCACGGATCGCGGCAGCGTGGTCCTGTCCGAACTTCATGTAGGCGGCCATGTCCTCGGCCTGCTCGGGTGCTGTCCAGTCGACGTCCCTGGTGTAGGTGAGTGCGGCATATTGCGGCATGGTTCTACTCCTGTCCCCATCATGATCCGGGCAATTCCCGAATCTCACCCTAAGGACGATTGGGGCGGGCCCAAAAGGACACATAGCCCGAGGACCTTCCACGGCGGGTGTCTCGATTGGGTCGACGCCCCGAGGCACAAACCGGGCACATGCCATCGAAGCGTGCTCGGATGCGAGCACGCCTTGTCGCCCAGCAACCGGAGATCCATGCCGGCCACGCCGCGGCCTACACATGCTTCGTCGTAGTCATCGAGCAGGGGCGTCAACTCCGGAGTGTCCCCGGCCTGACCTGCGGCCAACCGGATCCCGACCACGGCTTGGCGCCGATCGGTCAGAGGTGCTCTCGATGGATCTCTGTAATCCCTTGTGTCACTTAAGTTTCAGTGGTCACATCTTGACGATTCTTGTCGGTGGTCCTTCGTAAAATTTCAGGCATGGGTTCGAGCAGTCGGGAAGAGATCGTCGAGGTCTTCAACGCGCTCGACATCGAGCTAGACCGCTTGTGCGAGTTATCTTTTGATGTGTTGACGACGCCGGAGCGCTTGCGGGCGTTGGAGCGGCTGGAGCGGGTGGCGCGGCGGTTGCGGGCCCCCCAGCACACGTTGATCAATCAACTCGGCGCGCAAGCCAGCGAAGAGGAACTAGGCGGCAAGCTGCGCTCGGCGCTAGCCGACCGGCTGCGTATCACCAAGGCCGAGGCCGGCCGCCGCATCGGCGAAGCCGCCGACCTCGGACAACGACGCGCACTCACCGGTGAACCCCTGGCACCCCTAATGACCGCGACCGCGGCCGCCCAACGCGACGGGCTCATCGGCGACGGGCACGTCCGCGAGATCCGCAGCTTCTTCGCCCACCTGCCCGTCGAGGTGGACCTACCCCCCCGCCAAGCCGCCGAAGCCGACCTGGCCCACAAGGCCCGCGAGTATCGCCCCGACGAGTTGGCCAAATACGCCCAACGCATCATGGACTGGCTAAACCCCGACGGCGAATACAGCGACGAAGAACGCGCCCGCAAGCGCGGCATCACCATCGGCAAGCAGGAATACGACGGCATGTCGCGTATCAGCGGCTACCTCACCCCCGAAGCGCGCGCCACCTTCGAACCCGTCCTGGCCAAACTGGCCGCCCCCGGCGCCTGCAACCCCGAGGACGAGACGCCGGTGGTCGATGAGCAGCCGTCGGAAGAGGCGGTACGCCGCGACACCCGCAGCCAACCCCAACGCAACCACGACGCCCTGCTAGCCGCACTGCGCGCCCTGCTGGCCTCGGGCAACCTGGGCCAGCACAACGGCCTACCGGTGTCGATCATCGCCACCGCCACACTGCAGGACCTGCAAGCCGCCGCGGGCAAGGGCTTCACCGGTGGCGGCTCCCAGCTGCCCATGTCGGACCTGATCCGCATGGCCAGCCACGCTCACCACTACCTAGCCCTGTTCCATAACGGCAAGCCACTGGCGCTGTATCACACCAAGAGGCTGGCCTCCCCTGCACAGCGAATCATGCTCTGCGCCAAGGATCGTGGATGCAGCAAGCCGGGCTGTGATGCACCGGCCTACCACAGCCAAGTCCACCACGTCACGGGATGGCAGGCGACCCATCGCACCGACATTGACGACCTCACCCTGGCCTGCGGTATCGACAACAGACTCGCCGAAAAGGGCTGGACCACTCGCAAAAACGCCAACGGCGACACCGAATGGCTACCACCGGCCCACCTGGACCACGGACAACCCCGAACCAACCCCTACCATCACCCCGAACGATTCCTATCCGACGGAGACGACGACGAACCCGTTTGACGTTAGGGCAGCACAGACATGTTCGCCTTGCGCATACCTGTCAGACATCCCCTGGGCCCGCCGATGCCTTCGATCTGCTCCGCAACGCTGGTGTGCATGGACGTGTTCGCATCACACCCGGCATAAACTTCCCCCCGGCGCAAGAGCGTTACTGCTCGCTAGGCCGCAGCCGGTGGTGCAGTAGCGGTAGTCCCGGGCCGTCGAGAAGGTGCAACAGTGCCGGGCGGCCCGCAACGCCCATCATCAAGGCAGCCGCTGGTCCGCGGACTTCGGTTCCCCTACTCCAAGTTCGATCAATGTCAGTGGCATGCAATGCGATTCCCCAAAGTCGGCCCAGCGGCACAATGCCGAACGGCCATGGCCCGGTCAGGAAATCTAGCGCCAGCCCCGCCAGCTCCGGGTCGGGCTGGAACGGCTGCTTGAGCGGAATCCTGCTGTCATCGCCATGGACCAAGTGATGTCGGCGATCGGCCGCCGCGCGCGACGTCGCGCGAGCTCGTCGATGGCGCGAGCCATGCTGCCACGGCGCAACGACGTCCTCATGAAAACCCAAAGGCTGTCAGCGAAGACTCTGACCAGGTGTGCGGTGACCGTTTTGATATCCCAGCCGGCGCACAGGCTTGGACTCGCAAGCTGCGCCTCGTCTAGCTGGTTGATCAGGGCAGCGATCTGGCCTCGCTCGTACTTAGATGGGCACCGCCGTCATGGTAATTTCCCCTCAAATAGCACGGGAAGCGCTGTAGGCGAGCGGAATACCTGGCCGCGGATGTGCGGATCATCCCCATCGGGATCCAGCCGCAGATTGGGCAGACGGTCGAAGAGCAGGTTGAGTGCCACCCGCATCTCGAGCCGGGCCAGGTGCATTCCGAGACAGACATGGACGCCGTGGCCGAAGCCGATATGCGCTCTGGCCGAACGGAACACGTTAAAACGGTCTGGATCGGGATACCGGTCCTCCTGTCGGTTGGCGGAGCCCAGCATCGGCATGACCGAAGAGCCGGCCGGGATCGGCACGCCGGCCAGCTCGGTGTCGCGGGTGGCAACCCGGGTAATCGTCAGCAACGGTGGTTCCCACCGCACCGCCTCTTCGATCGCTTGCGGCAACAACGAACGGTCGGCGCGCACCGCATCCAATTGCTCGGTGTTGGACAGCAATCCGAACAACATGTTCCCCAGCGACCGGTAGGTGGTTTCCACGCCGGCCGGAAGCAGCAGCCGCAAGAACGAGAAGATTTCTTCGTCGGACAGCTTCTCCCCATCGATCTCCGCCTGCGCGAGACCGCTAATCAGGTCGTCACGGGGCTCCTCCCGTCGCGCGGCGAGGATCGGCGTGAAGTACTCCTGCAACGCCGCCGATGCCGCGCGCCCGCGCTCCGGGTTGATGGTGAAACTCAGCAACGAGATCGACCAGCGCTGAAACTGTGGATAGTCCTCGCGCGGCAAGCCCAGCAGGCCGGCGATGATCTGGGTCGGATATGGAAAGGTGAACTCTTTCACTAGATCGGCGCGCCCTCGGGGGGCGAACTGGTCGATCAGCTCGTTGCCGACCTTCCCGACCAGTTCGCCCTCCCAACGCGCTAACACCTTCTGCGAGAACGCCTTTGAGACTAATGCGCGATGACGCCCATGTTCTGGCTCATCCATCCCGAGCATGACGTGGCGGCCGAGCACGTCACCGAACGCGTCGATGATGATCGCCGACGAGAAGGTCTCGTTGTCCCGCAGCATCTGCTGAACTTCTTCGTGGCGGTAGACGATGAAAACCGGTTTGGACGCATCGTGCGGCATGCCCGACATATCGATGCGCTGCACGGGTTCCTCACGCCGTAACCGAGCCAGCTCGGTGTAGGGATCTCGGACGTCACCGGAAACAACATCGTCGAAGGACCCGAAGTCCTCGAGATCATCGAACAACTGCACTCGCTTCCCCTCTGTTCAGCCGGCGGGGTATGCCACCGACTTGATCTCGGTGTATTGGTCGAAGCCGGCCACACCGTTCTGCCGTCCCACCCCGCTGGCCTTGTAGCCACCGAAAGGCGTGTCGGCACCATACGGCGCGCCGCCGTTGACACCCATGAACCCGGCCTTGATCCGGCGGGCCACCGCCAGCGAGCGCTCCAACGACCCCGACATCACATTGCCGGCCAATCCGTACACGCTGTCGTTCGCGATCCGGATCGCGTCTTCCTCGTCGTCGAACGGAATTACGGACAGCACCGGGCCGAAGATCTCCTCCTGCGCGATCGTCATCGAGTTGTCGACGTCGACGAAAAGCGTTGGCCGAACAAAGAATCCCTTATCGAATCCGGTTTCGGCGTCGGGCCCGCCGACCAGCGCGGTGGCACCTTCTTCGACACCCTTGCGGATATAACCCAGCACGCGCTGGCGTTGCTTGTCGGAAATGACTGGGCCGCACAGCGTTCCGGGATCCTGCGGGTCGCCCGGCATGACGTTGTCATAGATGCTCTTCAGGATCGCCACACCTTCGTCGTAGCGAGACCGGGGCAGCAACATCCGGGTCGGGTTGGCGCAGCCCTGCCCGGCGTGCATGCACGGCGCAATGCCGATGGCGCATGCCATCCCGAAATCGGCGTCCTCCAGGACGATGGTGGCCGACTTGCCGCCAAGCTCGAGGAACAGCCGCTTCATTGTCGCCGCGCCCTTTTCCATGATTCGTTTCCCGACGGCCGTGGAGCCGGTGAACGAGATCAGATCGACTTTCGGCGACAGCGTGAGCTCCTCGCCCACCAGGTGATCGGATGCGGTGACAACGTTGACGACACCGGCTGGGATGTCGGTCTTTTCGGCGATCAACCGACCCAACCGGGTGGCATTGAACGGGGTGTCCGGTGCCGGTTTGAGGACCACGGTGTTGCCGGTGCCCAGCGCCTGACCGATCTTGTTGATGGTGACCTCGAACGGAAAATTCCACGGCACGATCGCACCGACCACACCCACCGGCTCCCGCCAGACCTTGCGGGTGGTCAGCGTGCCGGTGAGGCTGATCATCTTGTCGCCCAGGTCGGTTTCCCAGGGGTATTCGTCGATCAGCTTGGCGGGATAACGCAGCCCGTCTTCCAGCGGAGCATCCAGCTGGGGGCCGAAGGTGATGGCCCGGGGCGAGCCGACCTCCAGGATGAGCTCCTCACGCAGCTCTTCGCGCTCGGCGTCGATGGCGTCGTGCAGCTGCAGCAGGCAGCGCTGGCGCAATGCGTGGTTGGTCGACCAGTCGGTCTCGTCGAAGGCCCGCCGCGCGGCGTCGATGGCCCGGTACATGTCCTCCTTGGACGCGTCGGCGACCTCCCCGATCGGCTCCTCGGTGGCCGGGTTGATGTTGGTGAAGGTGCCGGCTCGCCCATCGACGAGCTTGCCGTCGATCATCATCTTGGACTCGGACCGGACCGTTACAGTGTCGGGCATGTTTGTTCAGCTCTCTTCAGACGAGGCGCTGTTCAGAGCGCCGGGACGCGGGATGCCCATCGCCAGACGGGTCACCCTATGGAGAGCCTTACCGGAAAGCAGCCGGTTGGCAACCATCAGCATCCGAGCATCCGGTCCCACCGCATGCCGAGCAAACGGCGCCCGGTCCTCGACAACCTTGGCGAGGCGCCGGGCGAAGCGGTCCGGGGAGGCCGCGAACCGCATCGCGAAGCGGCCGCGCCGGTCGATGTTGCGGTGCAGCGCGGCATAAGGGCCGGTGAAGTCGCGGAGGTCCGAGGTTCCCGCGTCGGTGATGATGTCGGTGTCGAACGTCCCGGTCACGACGATGGTGACGCCGAGGCCGAAGGGCGCCACCTCGCCGGCTAATGATTCGGCCCAGCGTTCCAGCGCGCCCTTAGCCGCCGAGTACGCCGCGGTTTCCGGCATGCCCCGCACGCCGCCCTGACTCGAGATCACCACGATCCGCCCGCGCCCCGCGGCACGCATCCCCGGCAACAGGGCCTTGGTTAGCCGCACCGGCCCGAAGACGCTCGTGGCAAACATGCGCTCCCACAGATCCATCGGCGTCTCTTCGAGCATTCCGGCCGCGGAGATCCCCGCGTTGTGCACCAGCGCATGCGGGGCCCCGACGGCGGCATCGATCGCCTTACCGGCGGCCGTGACCGATGCGGAGTCGGTGAGGTCCAGCGGGACGGCGATCAACCGCGGGTCGTCGCGTCCGGCGCCGGCCTTGGACCGCAGTGCTGGCAAGCCGATTTCCGGTGAGCGCATGGCCGCCACCACACGCCACCCCTGCTGGTACATGTGCGCCGCCGACGCGAGGCCAAGTCCACGGGATGCGCCCGTGATGACAATGCTGCGCGGCTCATCCATGTCCGGGCGCACACCGATCGGAGGTCGAACCAAGCTGCACGTGCGGGCGTCCATTGGGCTGGGCGCTCATCCATGTCGACCAGATTCCCGCCGAGTAGGGACCCTGCTGGCCGTTCTTCTCGTAAAAACCCTGGGGGTCATACACTTTGGCCTCAGGGTACGGCCACGGGCAGGCGACCGAGGTGGCGGCCCTGGTCCACTTGATCACGGCGAAGCCGGTACCGTAGCCAAAGTACGCGAGATTGATGAGGACGAACATCACCACGAACATCCCGAGGGTGGGGCGACGGGTGAAGATTCGAAGCCGCTGGGTCAGCTTTTCGGCCACCGTGCGGCCGGTGTCGTCGCGGTAGAGCAGCACACCCGCCGGGATCATCACGAACGTCACCATCACCGTTTCCCAGATGAACGGGAATTGGTAGGTTTCGCCGACGGAGGCAGATCCGAACGGAATGACTTGGGAGTAAATGTAAAAGCCGGTGCGCACCAGCGTCATCTCCAGCATCGCGTCGATGACGATCCCGACCGGCAGGATGATCAACGCCAGGCTGATCAGCGGATGGCGCCATACGAATGAGTCAACGGGCCTGCGGGCCTGGATCTTTCGCAGGATCCAGATCGCCGGGAAGTACGGCCCCAGGTAGAACATGATGTAGCCGATGACCAGGAACGGCTCCACCGTCGGCGACAGCGACACCAACGGCCAATCCTCGGGCCAATGCCACAGTTCCGGGTTGTACACCGCGTAGGGCGACCAGTTCATGATCGGGTCCTGCCAGACGATCAACGTCGTGACGATGCCCATCAGCAATACCGGGTGTGCACCGTAGCGACGCCAGGCCACCACGTAGACGACAATGATGATCGACATCGAGATGATGGTGAAAATCTGGAAAAGCTCCAACCAGTGGTGATAGCCGAACAGCGGCTGCACCGGTCGGGGCGCTCCGCTCACTTCCGGATTGCGAATCCTTTCCGAGACAGCGCCTTTGCGCGCGAAATACGCAATCACGCCGAGCAACGCGACGGCTACGGCAACCCACACCGCGACCCACACCGACCCCCGGTTGCGTTCGGTCGTCGGCGCGACTTCAGACGGCGCTGTTTGGGTGGTGGCCATTGCTCACTCCTCGCCGAAGCGGTCTACCAGGTGGGAATTGACGCCGTCGGCGTCCAAGCGCCGGGCCACCAGGTACCCAGCGCCCATCCAGGCCCGCCGGGTCCACTTTCCCAACGAGACTCGGGTCCCGGGTGCGCCGGCCGCGGCCGGCAGCATCTTCACTCGCTCCAGCGCTTCCTTGACACCGCGCGGGCTCAGCGGATGGGCGTCGGCAAAGGCGTGCAGCAGGGTGTTGGCGACGTCGTGGTTGACTACCGGCACGCAGTACTGGGGGCGACGGCCGTAGGCCGTCTCGAACTGGTCCAGGAACCGCTGCCCGACCGCGTTGGCTTCGTCGTACTGATCGATGCCGGTCCACCCCATGAAGGCTTGCCACATAATCGGATTGATCCAGGCGTTCTGAAACGCGGTGCAGGTGAACCGGGGCGGGTCCCAATTGAGCTCTGCCAGTGCCGGATTGATGAATACGATGCCAAAGCCGAAACCACAGTGCACCAGCGCGCTCGGCTTCGCCTCGTGCAGAGTGCGGATCGCCTGCCCGACGTCCTGGGCGGTCTGAGCCACCTGAGCCTCGGCGACGATGCGAATGCCCTTGCGCCGAGCGGCGTTTCGGAAGTTTTTGAGATAACTCTCGCCGACCAGCGACTTCTCCACCACGACGCCGACTTGCGTGTGGCTGCCCTTGGCGAGTAGGTCCGCCCAGAAGATCGGCTCGTCGGTCATCGACCCTTGCGGGAACGCGAAGGTCCACTCCCCCAGCCAGTCGTCGCTACCGCAGACGTTGATCGCCGGAACCCGGAATCGCTCCTCGATGGCCTCCCGCAGCGGTACCGCGTTCTCGGTGATGTGCGGCCCGAACACAACCAGGCAGCCCTCGTCGACAAGCTCGCCGTAGGCATCGATGACCGCCTTGACGGTGCCCTTGGGCAGGCCTTCGACCTCCCGGTAGACGATCTCAACCGGCCGGTCAATGACCCCTTGGCTCACCCCGTCGTTGAACACCAGGTCGAATGGGCGGGTCAGATCGTCGCGCATTTCCTGCGGGTAGAACTCCGGCAGCAGGAAGTCAAACAGGTAACCGATCTTGATGGGCTGCGCTGTGCTCTCGTAGGACAATCTCACCCTCCGTCTGGCGCGCCTGTCCGTCAGACAAACCTAAAATTTGTTCCAACCGTAACGCGGCGGATGTATCGTCGTCAATGACCGGCCTGCGGGCCGGCCAGGTATACGTCGATCATTTCCGTCAGTCCACCCGCGACACGGGCGTCGTCGGTCAACGGCCCGGCAATCGCGGCCCTGGCCGCATCCCGCGGACTCAGCCCTTGCGAGACCAGCCGCCCGGCGGCAATGAGCACCCGGGTTGACGCCACCTCGCGTAGCCCGCCGTTTTCCAGGCGACGGATCGCCTGCGCCAACCGGACCAACTCCGCGGCCGTGTCGGGGCCGATGCCCGCCTCGTGCGCGACGATCTTCTGCTCGACGTCGCTTGTCGGGAAGCCGAATTCGATGGCCACCATGCGCTGTCGGGTCGAGTCCTTGAGATCCTTGAGGACGCTTTGATAGCCGGGGTTGTAGGACACCACCAAGCAGAATCCCGGTGCGGCGTCCAGCGTTACGCCCAGCCGTTCGATCGGGAGCTGTTGGCGGTGATCGGCGAGGGGATGCAGCACCACGGTGGTGTCCTGCCGGGCCTCGACAACTTCGTCGAGGTAGCAAATCGCGCCCTCGCGCACGGCCCGGGTCAATGGGCCGTCGACCCATTCCGTTTCGCCGCCACGCAATAGATAGCGGCCAACCAGGTCGGCGGTGGTGAGATCGTCGTGGCACGCGACCGTGATCAGTGGCCGTTGCAGGTCGTATGCCATCGCCTCGAGAAATCGCGTCTTTCCGCATCCGGTGGGGCCCTTGAGCAACAGCGAGAGCCCTTGGCGGAAGGCCGCCTTGAAGACCTGCTCCTCATTGCCGACCGATACATAGAAGGGGCGGGGCGTCGGTGGTGTCACTCGTCTCTCTCCTTCATGCCGCGCCGCGGCGAACGTAGCGCGGCTCCGGTCGGCGGACTTCGGCTGCGCGCAGCGCCGTTCGGAACAACGGTCCGACGACCTGCCTGAGTTGTTCGGGTCGCGCGACGGCGGCATGCGCTGCGCTGCCGAAAACACGTTGCAGCTCCTCGGGATCGGTTGCGGCGCCGATCGTCAGACACACACATCCGGTGCCTCGGCCACGGGCTTCGGCCAGGGCACGGCGGGCATCGCCGGCCCCGTAGACGCGCTCATAGCCGTGGTCATACGCCAACCCGTCGGACAGTACGACGAGTAGTCGCCGGGTGGTGCCACCCCAGCTCTCCAGCACTTCGGCGCCGTGCCGGATAGCAGCGCCCAGTCGGGAGTATGCGCCGGGCACCAGGCCGCGAAGACGCTGCAACGCCAACACATCGAGAGTGTCGTCGAAGCGCTTTATCGGCATCACGTGCACGGCCGATCTTCCCTGGGAATGAAACGCATAGAGCGCCAGGCGATCTCCGATACCGTGCAGGGCGATGGCCAGGGCCGCCGCCGCGTCCCGCTGCTGGTCGTGCACCGTCGCGCCGGTCGTTCCCGCCTCGGCGACCGAGCCGGAGACGTCGAGCAGCAGCAATACCGCAAGATCGCGCCGACGGCGCAGGCTGTCAATGTAGACCGCCTCGTCGGGGGCGCTACCGGCCATGCTCTCGACACGTGCTTCGACGGCCGCGTCGATGTCAAGGTCGTCGCCTTGGACTTGGCGGTGAAACCAATCGGGTCCGAGGCCCAGGCGGGCCAGTGGCCGGTGCAGCCCGTACTCATTGAAGCCGTCCGCGGTCGCGACGTCCTTGATGCGGGGGTTCACCTCGCGCACGGTGCACCAGTTCGGCCGATACCGCTGTCGATGAATGTCCCACTCGGGGTACATGATTCCCTGGCCCGCATCGCCGGGGCCATCGATCGGGCCCGCCGGTGCGGTCGAGAACGCCGCAGCGGTGTTGCCACGCAATCCGGAGCGCGTGCGGTGTGTCGGCGCGTCGGCCCCTGGCTGACCACCCTCTCCGAGCCGGCGCACCGATCTCAGCATCTTGCGCAGTAGCCGACCCAGCGCTCCCCGACCGCCTATCGGGCTGGTGAACATGTCCGCAGCAGCGTGGGATTCGCTGTCGTCATGGTCCTCATCGAGTTCGCGCAGCGTCTTCTGGCGCCGGTCCGCAATCCGGTCGCCGGTGAGTTTCTCACTGTTCTTCGTGGACGCCAATAGGATTCGGGCGCGGATCGTTCCGAAGCCGTCTGGTGGGTCGGCAATCGGCCGCCGGCCACGCGCTATGGCCAGCGAGGTGGCCGGCGAATCGCTATCGACGTCAGTATCGGCGAGCGCACGCACCGGCGCAGGGAGCAAGTCGGCGTTCTCCGCGACGGCCCGGCGTCCTTCCACAGCTAGGTATCGCCGAGCCAGCGCGGGACGACGCTTAAGCGTGCGCAGCACCTTCGGTTCCAGGCTTCCGGCCGCCAGCAACGACGCCTGCACCACCAACGCCTCGAGTTGTTCACGCGCGCTGCGGCTGGCGTCGACGAATATCGTGGTGCCATCCGTCCACGCCAGTTCGCCGGGTTCGGCGCGCGCTACCTGCAGCGTGCGGCCGGACAGCGCCGAAGCCAGCATGCCTAATCGCGCCAACCTATCGGAGTTCACCTGGTCGCTCCTCGAGCTGCGCGTCTGTTTGACCAAATATCTGTTCCAACGTAAAGTCCGGCTTGTCCGCAGTCAAACGCGTTAGGTCGAGAGCAGAATTGGATTTCTCCTACCCGGCGGAAGTCGAACGGTTCCGCCATGAGCTGCGCGCCTGGCTGTCGGAGAACCTGACAGATGAGCTGATCGCGGCCCGCCGCCATCCCGCGGGCGACGCGGAGTTCGGGATGTTGCGTTCGTGGAACGCAACCATGGCCGATGCCGGCTGGGCGGCGGTCTCCTGGCCCCGCGAGTACGGCGGCCGCGGAGCGACGGTCCTTGAACAGTTGGTCTATACCGAAGAGACCACCCGTGCCCGGGCTCCGTTGCCGCTCAACGTCATCGGCATGAACAACATCGCCCCGGCCATCATGCAGTACGGCACCGAAGACCAGAAGCAGACGCTACTGCCCCGGATGATGCGTGCGGACGATATCTGGTGCCAGGGCATGTCCGAACCCGAAGCGGGATCCGATCTAGCCTCGCTACGCACCCGCGCGGTACGCGACCACGACTGTTTCGTCGTCAACGGACAGAAGATCTGGACCTCGCTGGGACATCGGGCGCACTGGTGCCAGCTGTATGTCCGTACCGATCCCGATGCCCCGAAACACCAGGGCATCTCCTGCCTGATTGTCGATATCACCCTGCCTGGCATCGAGGTCCGGCCGCTGGTCACCCTCAACGGCGATACCGACTTCGCCGAGGTGTTCTTTCGCGACGCGCGCGTGCCGGCAGACGCCTTGCTTGGTCCGCTCAACGGGGGCTGGGAGGTCGCCACCACCACGCTGAGCCACGAACGCGCCGGCGCCGCGCGGCTGTACGCCCAGATGCAGGCGCGCTTGGAGGAACTGGTGGCTGACCTTCGCACGGCTGGGGCACTTGGCGACCCCGTCACGCTACGACGCCTCGGCGAGATTGCGGTTCGCATCAAATATCTCGAAGTGCTGTGCCAGCGCATGATCTCGGCCACACTGCACGGCGCAGACGATCTGGGGTCGGCCAGCCTGGCCAAGACCGTGTGGGGCGAGATCGGACAGGACCTGGCGGCGCTGGCCTTCGACGTGTTGGGCACCGGCCGGTGGGCCGACTATCGGCTCACGTCGCGCTCGCTGACCATCGCCGGCGGCACGTCTCAGATCAACAAGAACATCACCGCGCAGCGCGTGCTGGGGTTGCCGCGCCAATGAACCTCGAACTTACCGACGAGCAACTCGCGCTGCGGGACACCGTGCGGCGCTTTCTGGTTGCGAAAGCGCCGATCTCGGGACATGTGCGCGCGCTGCTCGACGACCCGACCGGCAGCACCGACGCGGTGTGGCGGGGCCTTGCCGATCTTGGCGCGACGGGGCTGTTGGTGCCGCAAGAATGCGGTGGCGCGGGAATGACGATGGTCGAGGCCGGCATCGTCGCCGAGGAACTCGGCGCCGCCTTGAACCCGGGACCGTGGTTGTCCACTGCAGTGGCCGCGACCCGCGCCCTGACGCGCCTCGTCCCTGACGACCTCACCGCCAAGCTCCTCACCGGGATCGCCGACGGCACAACAATCGTCACCTTCGGCCCGCTCGACGGCGGCCTGCCGCACGCGGTCGATCGCGACCATGCCGTCGTGTTGCGGGGCGAGATTGCCGGCTTCCCGGACGCCGCGGCTGCCGACATCATGCTGGTTCTTGCTGAAACAGCAAACGGTACCGGTCTTTTCGCGGTCGCTGCTACCGATCCTGGTATCTCGGTGACGCCCATGCGTGGTATCGACCAGACCCGCAAGCAATTTCGCGTCGAGCTCGATGACGCGACCGCACAGCGCCTGGCCACACCGTCGTCAGCCGACATCGACGCGGTCGTCGATGACGTTCTTATTGCCAGCGCCGCGGATGCGCTGGGTGCCGCGCGCGCCGTCATGGACCTAGCCGTCGAATACGCAAAGGTGCGAAAGCAGTTCGGGCAGGTCATCGGGACATTCCAGGCGATTCAGCACTTGTGCGTTGACATGTACGAAACCGTCGAGCTGGCCCGCAGCGGGGTGATCCACGCACTGTGGGCCTCCGATGCCCTAGCCGCCGATTCCGAGGAGCGGCATTTGTCCGCGTTACGAACCAAGGCATTCGCCGGACGACTTGCGGCTGTGGGCGATACCGCGATCCAGGTGTTCGGCGGCATCGGCTACACCTGGGAGCACGACGCTCACCTCTACCTCAAGCGCCTGCTGAGCTGGAGCTCATTCCTCGGCGGCCCAGACCGCTACCTCACCGAAGTCGGTGCCCGCCTTGCTGATCCGACGGCAGGCCTCCCATGATCGACTTCACCAATCAGGTCGCGCTTGTCACCGGAGCCGGCCGCGGACTGGGCCGTTGGTATGCGCGGGAGTTGGCTCGCCGCGGTGCGGCCGTCGCGGGCGGGGTCGCGGCCCCCTCCCACGAGTCGGTAGCCAGCCCGGAAGCCGTCGAGGCGATCGTCCGGCTGGCCGTCGAGTGTTTCGGCCGCGTCGACGCCGTGGTGAGTAACGCGGGCATCTTCAACAGCATTGCCTTCGACGAGTTGACCGCGGACGACTGGCGGAAGATGCTCAGCGTGCACCTCCACGGCGGGTTTTATCTGAGCCAGCCGGCGTACCGGGTGATGAAGAAGCAGAGCTATGGCCGGTTCGTGTTCGTCTCCTCATCGAGTGGGATGTTCGGGCAGCCGATGGAAGCCCATTACGCAGCGGCCAAAGCTGGACTTGTGGGCCTGTCCAATGTGATCGCGATTGAAGGTGCCCAACACGGCATCCTGGCCAACACCATGCTCCCGTTCGGCTTTTCGCGGATGGTCACCGAAACTCTTGTGGTACCCGATCCGAGCTACTCCGAGGATATAGTGGCTCATCTGTCCGAGGTGTCGGCAACCGAGCCGTTCACGGTGCCCGGCTCGATTTTCGAGGAAGTGTTCGGAGTGTGCGCGCGGGTTCAGCGGGAGGACGGCTAGCCATGGCGAAAACCGATGCCTTGGCCACCGGCAGCCAAACCTATGCCACCAGCGACGCCGGAACACGCCGGACCGAGATCCTCGAGACCGCGGCGGCGCTGATCGCGTCGTCGGGATTGCGCACTTCGCTGCAGGAGATCGCCGACGCGGCAGGCATTCTGCCGGGAAGCCTGTATCACCACTTCGAATCCAAGGAAGCGATACTCGTTGAGCTGATCCACCGGTATCAAGCTGATCTGGATCGCATCGGGCAGGTCGCCCAGACGAGGCTGGACGAACCCGACGCGCGGCCCGCAGCTGACAAGATCGTCGAGCTTGGGTCGGCGATCGCGGACTGCGCCGTGCGGCATCGGGCTGCCTTGCAGATGTCGTTCTACGAGGGGCCAAGCGCAGATCCTGAGCTCATGAAGCTGACGCGGCAGCGGCCGACAGCGATCCAGGAGGCAATGCTGCACACGCTGCGTGCCGCCAGGTGGAGCGGCTACATCAGACCCGAAATCGACCTGCCCACGCTGGCTGACCGGATCTGCCAGACCATGCTGCAGGTCGGGCTTGATGTCATCCGGCACAACGCTTCCGCCGCACAGGTCGCCGGACTCATGTGCCGAATCATCTTGCGAGGTTTGGCGGCCCGGGCACCCTCGGATTCGGGGTTAGATCGATCGCGCGCCTTGGCCGCGGCCAGTGACGTCATCGAGTCGTGGGCCGACGATAGCGAGGCCGACGCCAGCGACAAGGCGGCCCATCTTCGCGCGGTAGCGCGAACGGAGTTCGGCCGCAAAGGTTATGAAGTCACCACGATCAGGGATATCGCATCCGCGGCCGGCCTTGGTACCGGGACCGTCTATCGGGTGATCGGCTCCAAGGACGAACTGCTTGCCTCGATCATGCGCTCGTTCGGACAGAAGGTCGAAGCGGGGTGGGTCGGCGTCCTGCGCTCGGAGGCGACGCCCGTCGAGAAGCTGGACGCACTGAGCTGGGTCAACGTCAATGCGCTGGACCGGTTTTCCGACGAGTTCCGTATTCAGCTTGCCTGGATGCGGCAATCTCCGCCGGACACGGCCAATCCGGGATGGTTGTATGCGACTCGGCTGAGGCAGATGAAATCGCTTCTTACCGAGGGAATCCGGTCAGGCGAAATCCGAATCGACACACCGTCCACAGCGATGCTGGCGCGAAGCGTCATCGGCATGCAGTGGATCCCGGAGAACATCCTCCGCGCGGTCGGAACCCGGGCGTCGTTGATCCTTGCGCGGGACACGGTGTTGCGTGGTGTCGCCGTTCGCGGCAAGTAGGTACCCGGCGTCGTTAGCGCCCTTTGACCGGTGGTTGAGCACGCCGGCCGCCGCAGTCGCGCCGACACGTCCTGCAGGCGCCAACGATCCCGGCAGCAAAACAGCAGTTCAAGGGCAATTCAACTAATCCATTGCGAATCCATGATGCAAAGTGCACAAAGACCCTAGAATCGGTCCGTGGCATGGCGACCGCCTTCCCCGCGGGTACAGGAGCTAATCCGCAAGGCCGCGTGGATGGCTCTCAATCCCAGCCGCGAATGGCTCGAAGAGTTTGATCGCGTCACGCTGGCCGCGAACGCGACTATTTCCCAGGACCCTGGCCTGGCAGCGGTGGTGACTCGCTCCAACCGTGCGAATCTGGTCTATTTCGCTTCCGCGATGCTGCGCACGCCAGGCGATCCGGTGCCACCGAATCTCAGCGCCCATACGCTACGCATGGCGCGCGACTTGGTGCGTCGTGGCCTGGACGCGTCGGCGCTCGAGGTTTATCGCATCGGACACAATGTGGCCTGGCGGCGCTGGACGGAAATCGCGTTCGAACTGACGTCAGACCCTGAAGAGCTGCGCGAGCTACTGGACGTGCCATTTCGGTCAGCCAACGAGTTCGTGGACGCGACACTTGCTGGCATCGCCGCGCAGATGCAAGCGGAGTACGAAGAACTGACCCAAGACATCGGCGCGCAGCGCCGCAAGATTGTCGAGCTGATCCTCGACGACGCTCCCATCAGTCGCGAGCGCGCCGAAGCGCGATTGGGCTACCTTTTCGACCGACCCCATACCGCCGCAATCATCTGGTACGACGAGCCCGACGATGATCCGGCCGGACTCGATGAGGCCGTTGACTTGTTCAGCCAAGCCGTCGGATGCCCGCGGCCGCTTACGGTCATGGCCAGTGCGGCTACTCGCTGGATATGGGTGAAAGACGCAGCCGCTCTCACGCCTGAGCAGATCCGCGAAGTGCAGGACAAGACGCCGGATGTGCGGATAGCGATCGGCAGCACCGCATCAGGAATCGAGGGGTTTCGCCGCAGCCACTTCGATGCGCTCACCACACAGCGCATGATGGCCCGGCTGCGGTCGCGCCAACGAATCGCGTTCTTCACCGACGTCCAGATGGTGGCGCTGCTCACCGAAAACCCTTATGGTGCCGACGATTTCATAAGAACCACGCTCGGGGATTTCGAATCGGCCAGCCCGATGCTGCACATGACGGTGCTGACATTCATCAAGGCCGAGTGCAACGCCTCGCGCGCCGCGAAGCTTCTGTACACCCACCGCAACACCGTGTTGCATCGGCTTGAGACCGCGCAACGACTCCTGCCCCGGCCCCTCGACCACACCATCGTTGAAGTGGCTGTGGCGATCGAAGCGTTGCAGTGGCGTGGTAAGCGGACCAGCGCTGCGGTCGAATTCCCCACCGAGCAGCAATCGGTGTCGGCGGCACAGCGCTAGCCACACCTGCGGGCGACGGGCTGCACAACGGCGGGGTAGCCTTGTCGATGCAGCTGGTCTGCCGTCGCCGCATCACGCGGCGCCGGCATCGAGCGAAGCAAGCATGCGACGCGAGAGGGAACCCGGTGAGATTCCGGGACTGTCCCGCAGCGGTATGCAGGAACGACCGCCGTCTTATAGGTATATAGGCACTGGTCCGCAAAGATCTGGGACTGGGAAGCGACGGCCAGTAGGAGCACCCACCGGTGCGCGCCTGCGAGTCCGAAGACCTGCCAGCTGCGCCGGGCGCGCCGCGTCCGGCGGCTCATCGCCTCGTGGAATGGGCGTTTGGCCGTACCCCGGTTGTGGCTATGCACCCCACGTGTACACCGCATACCCGGACCGGCTGCGCGTCCGCGGGCGGTGACCACACCGTCGATTGAAGGACCGCACGTGAACGCACTTGCTAATTTTCAGAGGTTCACCGCAACCATTACCGGCTCCCCCCGGATCGGGCCGCGCCGGGAACTCAAACGCGCAACCGAGGGCTATTGGGCCGGACGCACCAGCCGATCAGACCTGGAATCGGTCGCCGCTACTCTGCGCCGCGACACCTGGTCTGGGCTGGCCGCGGCCGGCCTGGACTCGGTGCCGGTGAACACCTTCTCCTACTACGACCAGATGCTCGACACCGCCGTACTGCTCGGTGCACTCCCGGCCCGGGTCGGGGGGATTTCCGACGAGCTCGACCGATACTTCGCGGCCGCGCGCGGCAACGACCAGGTCGCACCGCTGGAGATGACGAAGTGGTTCGACACCAACTACCACTATCTGGTTCCCGAGATCGAGCCCGCGACCCGATTCACGCTGAACCCGGACAAGGTGCTCTCTGAGCTGAAAGAGGCACTTGGGCAAGGGATTCCGGCCCGACCGGTCGTCATCGGGCCGGTCACCTTCCTGCTGCTGAGCAAGGCCGTCAACGGCGGGGGCGCGCCCATCGAGCGCCTCAAGGAGCTGGTGCCCATCTACTCCGAGCTGTTGTCGCTCCTTGCCGACAGGGGCGCCCAGTGGGTGCAGTTCGACGAGCCGGCCCTGGTCACTGACATCAACCCCGACGCGCCCGCACTGGCCGAGGCGGTGTACACCGCGCTGGGGGCGGTCAGCAACCGGCCGGCGATTCATGTCGCCACCTACTTCGGCGACCCCGGCGCCGCCCTGGCGGGACTGGCCCGCACACCGATCGAGGCGATCGGCGTCGACCTGGTCGCCGGTGCAGGTACGGACGTCTCCTCAATATTCGGGGCACCCGAGCTGGCCGGCAAGACGTTGGTGGCCGGCATCGTCGACGGCCGCAACGTCTGGCGCACCGACCTTGAAGCGGCACTGGCCAAGCTGGCGACACTATTGGGATCCGCTGCCACCGTCGCTGTTTCGACGTCATGTTCCACCCTGCACGTGCCGTACTCGCTGGAGCCGGAAACCGAGCTGGATGACGCCTTGCGAAGCTGGCTGGCGTTCGGCGCGGAAAAGGTTCGCGAAGTCGTCGTCCTAGCGCGTGCCCTGCACGGGAACCTTGGGGGCCGCGAAGCCGTCGCCGACGAGATCGCGGCATCCAACGCGGCCGTGGCGTCCCGCAGGCGTGATCCGCGACTGCGCAACGGACAAGTCCGGGCCCGCATCGACTCCATCGTCGCCTCCGGTGCGCACCGAGGCGACCCCGCGCAGCGCCGGGCCAGCCAGGACGCACGCCTGCACCTACCACCGCTGCCGACCACGACGATCGGTTCCTATCCACAGACCTCGGCGATCCGTAAGGCGCGCGCGGCGCTGCGGGCCGGTGAGATCGACCAGGCCGAGTACGTCCGCCGGATGAAGCACGAGATCGCCGACGTGATCAAGTTGCAGGAACATCTGGGCCTGGATGTGCTGGTGCACGGCGAGCCGGAACGCAACGACATGGTGCAGTACTTCGCCGAGCAGCTGCAGGGCTTCTTCGCCACGCAGAACGGCTGGGTCCAGTCCTACGGCAGCCGCTGCGTCCGTCCACCGATCCTGTACGGCGACGTCGCCCGGCCCCAGCCGATGACCGTCGAGTGGATCACCTACGCGCAATCGCTGACCGACAAGCCCGTGAAGGGCATGTTGACCGGACCGGTCACGATCTTGGCGTGGTCGTTCGTGCGCGACGACCAGCCGCTGGCCGACACCGCCAACCAGGTGGCGCTGGCCATTCGCGACGAGACCGTGGATCTGCAGTCCGCCGGTATCGCGGTCATCCAGGTCGACGAGCCGGCGCTGCGTGAGCTGCTGCCGCTGCGTCGCGCCGATCAGGCGGACTACTTGCGTTGGGCCGTAGGTTCTTTCCGCTTGGCCACCTCCGGCGTCGCCGACTCGACGCAAATCCACACCCATCTGTGCTACTCGGAGTTCGGTGAGGTGATCGGCGCAATCGCCGACCTGGATGCCGACGTGACGTCCATCGAGGCGGCGCGCTCACACATGGAGGTTCTCGACGACCTCAACGCGATCGGGTTCGCCAATAGCGTGGGCCCGGGTGTCTACGACATCCATTCGCCACGGGTGCCCAGCACCGACGAGATGGCCGAGTCGCTGCGTGCCGCGTTGAAAGCCGTACCGGCGGGGCGGCTATGGGTCAACCCCGACTGTGGGCTCAAGACGCGAAACGTCGACGAGGTCACCGCGTCGCTGCACAACATGGTCGCCGCGGCACAGGAGGTACGAGCCGGAGCCTAGCCCCCGGGCGAGCAGACGCAGAATCGCATGACACGCCACGCGTGCGTGCGATTCTGCGTCTGCTCGCCAGACCTACTCGGACAGCACCTGGACCGGCACGTCGTCGGCCCAGGGCTGCCGGGTCACCATGTCCGCCACGCGCACGTAGCCGTGCTCGAACTCACCGGTCGCGGCGTCCACGAGTCGATACTGCTGGGTCTGCTTATGAATGGGCTGCGCATCAAGCAGCACGATCCGCACCTCGCCGGGCTCAAAGCGACAGCGCTGTTGCATCGCTTCGATCAGTTGCTCGTTGTGCATGTGGCCGTCGCCGAAATTCCACCCGAGCGCGGTGCTGCAAATCCGCTCCCCGTCGGTAATGACGTAGTCGTCCTCGTCGTGGCCCGCCATCGCCCGGTGCGCCAGGGTGAACAACGCGCGGCCGTGCGTGTTGAAGCCGCGAAACGCATACCCCATGTAGATCGGGATCTGCGCAGCTTCGGGGCTGCCGTAAAAGCGCTCCAGCTGGGCCTGCGGCATGCTGGCGATCGCCACGATGCCCCGGCTGATCTTGTCGTTCGCCGACGGCTTGATGCACCACAACGTGGTGTCCCAGTTGCCCGCGTAATACCGCATGCCGGGCAGGAACGAGATCTTGCGCGGGAACAAGTTGCCGGCAATCACGATGCTCAGGATCACGGCGAAGAAAATCGCCACCGGCACAGGGTTTTTCACGTCAGTAAGGCCAACGCGGGCATGCCCGACGAACAGCGACAGCACACCGAAGATCATGAACACATTCCACTCCAGCGGCACCCCCATCGGAATGGCCGTCAGGATCCCCAAGTGGAAACACACCATCACGATCGCGGCCGCTGTGGTCGGCCAGCCCCCGTGCGCGAAAAACAACACCGGCGGCACACACATCTCGATGAAAGTGCTGACATGGGCCAGGATCCGGGACAATCGTCCCGGCCGCAGGTCGTCGGGAAACTTCTCGAAGAAACACCGTTTCAGCCACCTGGGCCGCATCAGCGGGTTGTTGGACATCATCGTCGAGATCACGAATGGGAAGTGCTTGTTCAGCTTCGACATCGCCGCACCCATCCAGATCACCAGGAACACGAGTTTTGCGGCGACGATCACGTCTATACCGTTCAAACTGCCGAACAGGAAGGTCACCGTCAGTGTCGCGTAGACCTCGCCACGGGCGGCCAGGAAGATCACCTTGTCGCGCAGCCCCAGCGCGCCGAGAAGTAGCAGGATCACCACGATCTGCCACACCGGCAGCAGCCCGACCGTGGTGCCCAGCTCCGGTACCGGACCGGTGCCATCGGTGAACAGCGCCGACAGCAACATGATCAGCAGCAGCGCATACAGCGCGACATCCACCGGCTTGCGCTTGGTGCCGTGAGTAAGCGGGACGCGATCCGGCCACGGGGGCAACCGGATGGTGCCGAACCGCAACCAATACAGGATCGAACCCATGGGCGGGAAGAAACGGTTGTTCAGCGGCCCGAAGCCGCAGCCCAGCCCGATCACCTCAAACAGCATCGTGTAGAGCACGACCTTCTCAAACACGATCGGCTCCGCGTACCACGACCTGACGTCGGTGAATCCCTCGATTCCATTGGTACTGAACACGATCAGCCAGGCAACCAGAATGTAGAGCAGGACCTTGACGACATAGAACAGGTGCAACGCCACCGGCGTTCCGAAGCCCACCTCGGCCCAGTGTCGGGCCATCGGGCGGATCTTCTCGCTGCGGGTGCCCTTGCTCCACTCGTCCATGTCGATCTGCGGCAGTTCGGGGTTGAGAAATCCCATGGTTTGAGAGACTAGAACGCGTTCTAGCACCGTGCCGAGGTTAGGGTATCGATCCCTTTTGTCAGCTGGTCCGCTTCAGGATTACCGTGAAGTTCTGCCCTGCCGAGGAGATGTCGATCATGAGCAGACTTCGGATCCTAATATCGGCGACGATTGCCGCAGCCGCATCGATCGGATTCCTCGTTGCGGACCCGGTCGCCACCGCTGAGGCCCCCGCACCCGGTGATCCCTGCACCGTCTTACACGCAACCACCCAGGACGCCAACGGCCGGACGATGTGGTGCAACCCGACCATGACCGGCACCCACAGCCTGGTGTGGCAGTACGGCGGTCCTGACTAAAGCGCCCTCGATCCGGCGCCGCGATCAACCTGTTGTGAGTTCTGCCCGACGGCTTCGCTACGCGATGGGCCGATTTGTCTTGAGCGGCGGTTCGGCGGGACCGGGGGGCGAGCGGCTCCTAGGAGACTCCTGGCCGAGCCCGTCTCAGCCCCGCGCGGTGGGCAGCGGCCGTAGCTCGTGCCCCGAGTACGCGCTGAGCGGTCGGATCAACGCGTTGGCCGCCCCCTGCTCCATGATGTGCGCGGTCCATCCGGTGATCCTGCTCATCACGAAGATCGGTGTGAAGCTGGCGATGTCGAAGCCCATCAGGTAGTACGCCGGCCCGGTCGGAAAATCGAGGTTGGGTTTGATCCCGGTAGCGGCCCGCATTTCGGCCTCGAGGACGTCGTAGATGTCCAACCAGCGCTGACCGTCGCGTACCCCAGCGACACCGGTCAACGCACGCTTCATCGTCGGCACCCGGGAGTCACCGTTCTTGTACACCCGATGCCCGAAGCCCATGATCTTCTCCCTGCGAGCGAGCTTGCCGCGCAACCAATCCCGCGCATTCGCCGGGTCGCTGATCTCGATCATGTCGTGCATGACGGCCTCGTTGGCGCCACCATGCAGCCGGCCCTTGAGCGCGCCGATCGCCCCGGTGACCGCGCTATAGATGTCCGACTGGGTCGACGTCACCACCCGCGCCGCGAAGGTCGATGCATTGAAACCGTGTTCGGCGTAGAGGACCATGGACTGCTCGAAGGCCGACACGATCGCGGGCACCGGCACCTCCCCGAAGCACATTCGCAGGAAGTTCTCGGCATACCCCAGCCCGCTGTGCGGTGCGATCGGCGCCAGCCCGCGGCGGCGCCGCATATCGATCGCGATGATGGTGGGTAACGCCGCGAGCATGCGAAGCGCCTTGGCGCGGTTCGCCGAATCGTCGTCCTCGTCGGGATCCTCGGCGCCCAAGTAGCTGATCGCGGTGCGCACCACGTCCATCGGGTGACAGTTGTCGGGCAGCTTGGCTAGCAGGGACAGCATCGATCGGTCCACCCGCCGGCTGGCGCGTTCCTGTTGGCAGAATAGCGCCAGCTCCGCGTCGGTCGGCAGTTCGCCGCGCCACAGCAGGAAGGCCACCTGCTCGAAACTGCAGCGAGCCGCCAAGTCCTGCACCGGATATCCGCGGTAGGTCAGCGAATTGGTCTCCGGCACCACCTTGGAGATTGCAGTGGTGTCCACCACCACACCCGCAAGACCTTTATGGATTTCAGCGGTTGGCATGGTCATGGTTACCCTCCGTGAGCGTGACGTTGTAGTCCAGCAGCTCGTAAAGGCGGCTGCGGTGCTGCATTCGATCCAAGAGACCGGATTGCGTTCCTGCTGACTCGATTTCACGCAGGCCATCCTCGACCGCGAACATCCCCAGCCGCAGTGTGGTGACCGGGTAGATGACCGCGTTGTAACCGATTTCGCCCAATTGCCGCACTGTCAGCAGCGGCGACTTGCCGAACTCGGTCATGTTGGCCAACAGCGGAATGTCAACCGCGGCGCGGAACTTCTCGAAGTCGGCTATCTCGGTTAGCGCCTCGGTAAAGATCATGTCCACACCCGTGTCGGCATACGCGCGAGCCCGGTCGATCGCGGCGGTCAAGCCCTCGACGCCGGCGGCGTCGGTGCGGGCGCAGATGACGAAGTCGGGGTCACGCCGCGCGGATACCGCTGCGCGCAAACGCTTTACCATCTCGGCGGTCGAGACTACGGTCTTGCCGGCGAGGTGGCCGCATCGCTTCGGGTTGATTTGGTCCTCCAGGTGGCATCCGGACAACCCCGCATCCTCTAACAGGGACACGGTGCGCGCGGCGTTCAACGGCGCGCCGAAACCGGTGTCGGCGTCGATCAGCGTCGGCAACTCAGTCGCAGTGGCGATCTGGGCCCCGCGCGTCGCGACCTCGGTCAGCGTCGTCAGCCCGATGTCGGGCAGTCCGAGGTCGGCGGAAAGCGCGGCGCCGGAAACATAGACACCGTCAAATCCGGTCTCGGCGATCACCTTCGCCACCAAGGGTGAAAACGCGCCCGGAAGTCGTTGCAGCCGGCCGGAATTGAGTCCAGCCCGAAACGCGGCGCGCTTGCCGGGGGCGCCGATCATCGGAATATTCCCGACGGAATCACCGGCGCCTTGTCCAGCACCCGTGGGTCGACCAAAACATTCAGCCCGCTCAACGCGCCGGCCTCAAGATTGGCCAGATTGTCCACGGTGGACAGGAACCTTTGCTGCTCACTGGGTTCCACCGCATCCTCGGTGAGTTCGATGAACTTTTCCACGTATTGCTTGCGCTCGAACGGCCTGGCGCCGAGCGGATGAGCATCGGCCACGGCCAGTTCGTCGACGATCACCTCACCACTCTTGAGCGTCACCTCCGCACGCGCACCGAACGCCTTCTCGGCCGGATCGGTCGAGTGATAGCGGCGAGTCCACTCGGGATCCTCGACCGTGGAAATCTTGTGCCATAGCTCGACGGTGTCGAGCCGGTGAGCCCGCTCAGGAGCGTAGGAGCGTTCGTGGTGCCAGCCGCCGTCCTGTAGTGCGACGGCAAACACGTAGGGCAGCGAATGGTCGAGCGTCTCCCGGGACGCGTCCGGATCGAACTTCTGTGGGTCCCCGGAGCCGGTTCCTATCACCACATGGGTGTGATGGCTGGTGTGCAGCACGATCGTCGCGATCTGGTCGAGGTCGCCTTCCAGATCACGGATGCGCTCGCGCAGCCGGCAGGCCAGATCGATCGGCGCCTGGCTCTGGTACTCCGCGGAGTGCTGCTTGGTGTAACTGTCCAGAATGGCGCGCTTGGGTTCGCCGGGAGCGGGCAGCGGAACCTGGTAGGTGCGGTCGGGTCCACCCAACAGCCAGGCGATTACGCCGTCCTCGCCCTCCCAGATCGGTGCCGGCGATCCCTCGCCTCGCATCGCGCGGTCGACCGCCTCGATTCCCACCTTGCCGGCGTGCGCGGGAGCGAACGCTTTCCAGCTGGAGATCGCGCCCTTGCGAGCTTGGCGGGTGGCAGTGGTCAGGTGCAGTGCCTGCCCGATAGCGTGGTAGATGGTCTCGGTGTCCAGCCTCAGCATGGTCCCAATACCGGCGGCCACCGCCGGGCCAAGATGTGCAACATGGTCAATCTTGGTCTCGTGCAAGCACATTCCCCGGACCAGGTCGATCTGGATCTCGTATGCGGTCGCTAGGCCGCGGATCAAGTCGGCGCCGCGCACGCCGAGCTGCTGGGCGACCGCCACCAGCGGAGGGATGTTGTCGCCGGGGTGGGAGTAATCCGCCGCCAAAAACGTGTCGTGGAAATCGAGTTCGCGCACCGCGACGCTGTTGGCCCAGGCAGCCCATTCCGCCGAAAAGCCGCCGTCAACACCGAAGACGCGCGCTCCGTGCCGCACCGGATGCGCCAGTGCCTGTTGACGGGCCACGGTGACGGGCCGGCGCAGCACCGACGCGCCGCTGACAGCGGCGTTGTCGATGATCCGGTTCAGCAGCATTTCCGTGGTCTCCGGATCGACCGCAATTGGATCAATGGCGACCTCGGCGATCTTGTAGGCCAGGTGCTCGTGGCGCGGGAAATCGTCCGCGCTGCGCCGGGACCGTACCGCGTGCGTCAACATAGTTCGCACACTATGCAATCCCATGGTTGCTGGAAACAGCCTGTAAATGCGTAATTCTGTGTCCTTATCTACGAGATTCTGCAAACTTTGCAAATACAACGCGGAGTAAGGTGTCGGGGGTGACGAAGACGTTTGCGCGGACCTTTTCGGGAGCCCGGCTGAGACGGCTGCGTCAGGAACGCGGGCTCACTCAGGCGGCATTGGCCCGCGCAGTGGACCTGTCCACCAGCTATGTCAATCAGTTGGAGAACGACCAGCGCCCCATCACCGTGCCGGTGCTGCTCGCGCTCACCGAGCGCTTCGACTTGCCACCCCAGTACTTCGCCTCCGATTCCGACGCCCGGTTGGTGGCCGACCTCAACGACGTCTTCACCGAAACCGCCGAGCGCGCCATCAGCCAAAGCCAGATCGAGGAGTTCGTTGCCCGGATGCCCGACGTCGGCCGCAGCCTGGTTGCCGTGCACCGCAGGTTGCGCGATGCCACCGAGGAGTTGGAAGGCTATCGATCTCGAGCGACCGCCGAAGCCGAGCTGCCCCCGGAACGACCGATGCCGTTCGAGGAGGTCCGCGATTTCTTCTACGACCGCAACAACTACGTCGGCGACCTGGACATGGCGGCGGAAGAGATGTTCGGCGGATGCGGCATGCGAGTGGGCGGGTTGGACATCCAGCTGTCCGCGCTGATGCGTGACCGGTTCGACATCTCGGTAGTTATCGATGATCACCTACCCGAAACCACCAAGCGCCGCTACTGTCCGGACACCAAGGTGCTGCGCATCGCTCACTGGCTGTTGCCCGGCCAGCGCGCGTTCCAGATCGCCACCCAGCTCGCTCTGCTCACCCAATCAGAGTTAATCTCGTCCATCGTGGCCACCGACGGCCAGCTCAGCACCGAGGCGCGCGCCGTCGCCCGGATCGGTCTGGCCAATTACTTCGCTGGCGCCTTCCTGCTGCCCTATCGCGAGTTCCACAGCGCCGCAGAGGAATTGCGCTATGACATCGATCTGCTGGGTCGCCGGTTCGGGGTGGGCTTCGAGACCGTGTGCCATCGACTTTCGACGCTACAGCGTCCGCGGCAACGCGGGATTCCGTTCATCTTGGTCCGTACCGACAAGGCCGGAAACATCTCAAAGCGCCAGTCGGCCACGGCATTTCACTTCAGCAGGATAGGCGGCAGCTGCCCGCTGTGGGTGGTACACGACGCGTTCGCCCAACCCGGGCGGATCGTAGTCCAGGTGGCGCAAATGCCCGACGGGCGTTCATATTTCTGGGTAGCCAAGACGACCGCGCCAGGGGGCCGCGGTTATCTGGGTCAGCACAAGAGTTTCGCTGTCGGGTTGGGTTGCGACCTTGCGCATGCCGACAAACTCGTCTACTCAACCGGCGTCGTCCTCGATGATCCGACAACGGCGGTCCCAATCGGGGCAGGCTGCAAGATCTGCAACCGGACTTCGTGCGCCCAACGCGCCTTCCCCTACCTCGGCGGACGAGTCGTGGTCGACGAGAACGCGGGCAGCAGTTTGCCCTATTCGTTCACGAGGCAACCGGTTTGAACAACCGTTAAAACTGGCGAACCGGACTGAAAGCCGTCCACTCGGGGTAGCAACCCCATTGCGGCGCTAACCTATCCCCGTCCGAGGCACGACGCTTGGGCGCTGCTGCGTCACCTGCGAACCCGCGCCACCGCGGCCCATCATCCCGCCGGACGGCATAGCGTCGCCGGCACCGGCACCCATCGGCATCGGCATCATGGGCATTCCACCAGTGGGGACCGCAGCCGGCTGGGCCAGCGTAGCGGGGTTGGCCATGGCGCCCAACCCACGCATCGCCGAACTTGTCATGCCGGCCGGCGTAGACCCCTGCCAGGTCGGCGGCACCGACATCGCTCCTACCAAACGCGCCTGCCCCAGACCCGCCGACATCCCGGCACCCAGTCCCCCGCCGCCCAGGCCCTTCAGCGCAGGAGCGGCGTCGCCAACAAACTTCGGTACGTCGGCCGCCAGCCCAGTAGCCGCCGAACCGGCTAACCCAGCCGTGCTCGCGTTCGCCGAATTCGCCAGCTGCATCATCGGAGATATCAACATGCTGGCCGGATACATCGCGATCTGCGCAACCGACATCAACGACTGCACCGGCACCGCCGAGGCCGCTGACTGTACGGCCGTCACCGCGCCGCGAAGTGCTGCTATCGCGCCCTGTACCGCACGTGACACCGCAGCTGTCGCCGTCGACGCCAATCCCGCCAAATCCAGCGGCGGCATGCTAAACGGCGTCAAAACCGAGGCCATCGACGTCGCCCCTGAGTGATAGCCCACCATGGCGGCTACGTCCTGAGCCCACATCTCCAGATAGTCGAACTCGGTGGCAGCAATCGCCGGCGTGTTCTGACCCAAGAAATTGGTTGCCACCAACGACAGCAACGACATTCGGTTTGCCGTCACCGACGCCGGATGCACCGTCGCCGTCTGCGCCGTCTCAAACGCCGTCGCCGCCGCCCGAGCCTGGCCAGCAGCCAGCTGCGCCCGATCCGCCGCCGCGCTCAACCACCCGACATACGGCGCGGCCGCCGCGGCCATCGCCGCCGACGCCGGTCCCGACCACAACCCATTCGTAAATCCTGTGATCACCGAATCAAACGACGACGCCGAAGCCGCCAAATCCGATGCCAGGCCCTCCCAAGCGGTGGCGGCCGTGAACAGCGGCCTCGACCCCGCACCGGCAAAGATCCTCCGCCCGCGCCGCGCCGGCGGAAAGATGCAGCGGATCTTGGGCAAACCCCTGAGCTGATGCCGTGATCGCGATACACTGCGGACCTGCCGATTCTTCGCGGGATCGGTCGGTCCCCGGGTCGGTATGACGATTACGTCATCTCGCTCTGGGAGGTGTGTCAGATGTCATTTGTCATCGTGCTGCCCGACGTACTCGGCACAGCGGCAACGGATTTGGCCGGTATCGGCTCGGCGTTGAACGCGGCTAACACGGCCGCGGCGACCCAGACGACGACCGTGCTGGCCGCCGCCGAGGATGAGGTGTCGGCAGCGATCGCGGCGCTGTTTTCCGCGCACGCCCAG
This sequence comes from Mycobacterium simulans, assembly GCF_900232995.1. Taxonomy (GTDB): domain Bacteria; phylum Actinomycetota; class Actinomycetes; order Mycobacteriales; family Mycobacteriaceae; genus Mycobacterium; species Mycobacterium simulans. The sequence continues at coordinate 2,710,055 of NZ_OCVX01000003.1, read as the reverse complement.
GGTTATCAGGCGCTGAGCGCGCAAGCGGCAGCATTTCACAACGAATTTGTGCAGTCCTTGACCGCCGGTGCGGGGTCCTACGCGGCCGCCGAGTCCGCCGCCGCCTCGCCGTTGCAGAGCCTGATCGACGTAATCAACGGGCCCATCCAGGCCGCCACCGGGCGCCCGCTAATCGGCAACGGCGCCAACGGCAAGCCGGGGACCGGGGCCCCCGGCGAGAACGGTGGGTGGTTGATCGGCAACGGCGGGGAAGGCGGGGGCGGGGGGGGGGCCTTTAAAACAATCCCGGGCCCCGCGACACGGGAGGAAACAGGGAGGGCGCCGTCTGCTCGG
>NZ_OCVX01000003.1:2549108-2709622 GCF_900232995.1 Mycobacterium simulans | reverse complement strand
GCGGGCACCGCCGCCACCCCCGCCCTGGCTGCCGCGGGCGGGGCGGGCGGCCCGGGGGGGACCAGCCGGGGTGGGAACGGGGGGGTCGGCGGGGCCGGGGGCACCGCCGGTCTGCTGTCCGGCTCCGGCGGCACCGGAGGTGCCGGCGGGTTCGGCAACGTTACTGGCGGTGCCGGCGGGGCAGGCGGCAACGCCGGCATGCTCAACGGCTCCGGCGGCGCCGGTGGTGCCGGCGGCGCTGGTGGCACCACGGGTGGCGCCGGCGGGGGCGGCGGCAAGCCCGGGGTGTTCGGCAATGGCGGCAACGGCGGCAACGGCGGCGCGGGGACTGCCACCGGCGGTGACGGCGGGCTGGGTGGCACCGCCGTGCTCATCGGCAACGGCGGCAACGGCGGCAACGGCGGGACCGGCGCGGCCGCCGGCAAGGCCGGCGCTGGCGGCACGGGCGGGCTGCTGCTCGGCGCGGACGGGCTGACCGGGATGGTGCCGTAGCGGATGTTTGGAAAAGTGGGTTTCCAGATGGGTTCCCGAGATCTCGGGATCGCGGATCACCAACCTGCGTGATTCGCTGATCCCCCCGCATTCCTCTATTCGCGGTACGCATTTTCCCGCCGCGCGTTATCTAATTGGGTTGCTGTCGGCGCCAACATGATTCGCAATATCCGCAACGACCTTTCCTAGCACCTGCCGGGCAGATAAGCTCCTGACAATGAGCGCTAACCGCCAGGGTCTTGCGGCTGATGCGCGAAGCGCCTTGCGCCGCGTTCCGATACTTGCCGAGATCGACGATCAACAACTCGATCGACTGTCGAACGCCATCGAACGCCAGCACATCCGCGCCAACGAATGGCTGTTTCGCCTGGGCGACCCGTCGGACGCCATCTACGTAATCGACACGGGGCGATTCGCCGCAATCAGTGCCGACGGACAGGTGATTCGTGAGATGGCTTGCGGTGATTCCATCGGCGACCTGGGCGTGATCTCCGGCGAACCGCGCTCGGCTTCGGTGCGGGCCCTGCGCGACGGCGTGGTGTGCCGGATCGCCGCGGAGACGTTCACCGCGGTATTGGAGACGACTCCGCAACTGCAGTCGGCGATGCTGCGGGCGATGGCGAGGATGCTTCGCGAATCCCGATCTGTGAACGTCTCTCGGGCCCGCAGGGTGGTGGGCATCCTGTCGACTGGGGATGCCCACGCGGCCCCGATCGTCGACGCAGTCGCAGCGCGTCTGGGCTCATACGGGAAGACGGCGGTGCTAGCGCCGTCCGCTGAGACCACCGCTGGCGTCGACGAATACGACCAACTTGTCGACGCCTTCAGCGAGAAGCTGGACGGCGCGGAGCGCGGCAACGATTGGGTGTTGCTGGTCGCCGATCGCGGCTCAGGCGATCTGTGGCGCCAATATGTGATCGCCCAAAGCGACCGACTTGTGGTCCTGGTGGATCGGCACCATCCGCGGAAATCGTTGGAACGCCCTGCAATTGAGGTGCCCGTCCACCTGGTCACCATGACTGAACCGGACCCGAGTTGGTGGGATCTGCTGCAGCCGACCTCGCATCACGCCGCCGACGACGGCGGCCTCGCGGCTCTGGCGCGCCGGATCGCCGGCCGGTCGCTCGGTCTGGTGCTGGCGGGTGGCGGTGCCAGGGGGTTGGCGCACTTCGGGGTCTACGAAGAACTCACGCGCGCCGGCGTCGTGATCGATCGGTTTGGCGGGACCAGTGCCGGTGCTATCGCCGCCGCAATCTTCGCGCTGGGACTGGACCCGCTCGAGGCGACGGCCGCGGCGCGCAAGTACATGGCATACACCAGTCCGCTCGGCGACTACACGCTGCCCGCGGTGGCACTCACCCGGGGTGGACGGGTCAGCCGTCTGGTCGGAGAATTCTTCGGTAGCAAGCTGATTGAGCATGCGCCGAAAGGGTTTTTCTCCATCTCTACCGACATGATCACCGGTGAGCAGATCATCCATCGGCGTGGGCCCCTGGCCCTGGCGGTGCGGGCCTCGATCTCGATCCCGGGGCTCATTCCACCGGTACAGGTGGGCGACCGGGTTCTCATCGACGGAGGGCTGTTGAACAATCTTCCGGCCGATGTGATGTGCGCAGACCGCGATGGCGAAGTGATCTGTGTCGATCTGCGCAACCCTTTCGTGCCGTCAAATCATTTCGGTCTGCTGCCGTCGGCCCTTCAGCCGCCCGCCATGGTTCGGCGCCTGGTGACGGGAACCGATGTCGCCCTCCCGCCGTTGCAGGAGACCATGCTTCGTACCGCTGAACTCGCCTCATCCAAAGTGGATTTGGGTGAGCTTCCCCGAATCGCAGGCATTATCGAGCCCGACATTTCGGCGATCGGCCTGTTGGACTTCAAGATGATCGACGCCGCGTTGGAGGCGGGGCGGATCGCGACTCGTGCCGCCCTCGAAGCGCAGCCGGAGCTCGCCGGCTGAAATCCCTTGTGTCACTCTGGTTTCACCCGTCTCAACCTAGGCATTGTTGTCGGTGGGTGTTCATAGCATTTGGGTATGGGTTCGAGCGCGCGTGAGGAGATCGTTGAGGTCTTCGATGCGCTCGATGCCGAGCTGGACCGCTTGTGCGGCTTGACGTTTGATGCGTTGACAACCCCGGAGCGGTTCCGAGCCCTGGAGCGAGTGGCGCGGCGGTTGCCGGTGCCCGGGCACGCGTTGATCAATCAACTCGCCGAGCAGGCCAGCGAGGAAGAGCTGGGTGGTCGGCTGTCCGCGGCGGTGGCCAATCGGCTGCGTATCACGCGGGCCGAAGCCAACCGGCGCATCGCCGAAGCCGAGGATCTCGGTGAGCGTCGCGCCTTGACCGGTGAGCCGTTGGCTCCCCAATTAGCCGTGACCGCGGCCGCCCAACGCGAGGGCCTCATCGGCGACGGGCACGTGCGCGAGATCCGCACGTTCTTCAAGAAGCTGCCCGCCGCGGTGGACCTATTCACCCGCGAAGCCGCCGAAGCCGACCTGGCCCACCAAGCCACCCAATACCGTCCCGACCAGGTGGCCAAATACGCCCACAAGGTCATGGACTGCCTCAACCCCGACGGCACCTACACCGACCAGGACCGGGCCCGCCAACGCGGGATCAGCATCGGCAACCAACAATTCGACGGCATGTCACGCATCAGCGGCATGATCACCCCCGAGCTGAGGGCCAGCCTGGAAGCTGTGTTGGCCAAGCTGGCCGCCCCGGGCATGTGTAACCCGGCAGATGAGATTCCGACGGTGGGCGGGGAAGCGTCGCCGGAGGCGGTGCGCCGCGACACCTGCAGCCAGGCCCAACGTCAGCATGACGGCCTGCTGGCCGGGTTGCGCGGGTTGCTGGCCTCAGGGGAGCTGGGTCAGCACAACGGGTTGCCGGTGTCGATCATGGTGACTACCACGCTGCAAGAGCTGGAAAAAGCCGCCGGCCGGGGCCTGACCGGCGGCGGCACCATACTGCCCATGTCGGATGTGATCCGCCTCGGCCGCCACGCCAGCCACTATCTGGCCATCTTCGACATGGGCAAAGCGATCGCGTTGTATCACACGAAGCGGCTGGCCTCACCGGGGCAGCGAATTGTCTTGTACACCAAGGAACGTGGCTGCACGGCACCGGGCTGCGACGTGCCGGGCTACTACTGCGAGGTGCACCACTGCACCCCCTACGCGCAGTGCGGTACCACCGACGTCAACGCCCTCACCTTCGCCTGCGGCAGCCATCACCCACTGGCCGAAACGGGTTGGACCACCCGCAAAAACGCCAACGGCGACACCGAATGGATTCCGCCACCCCACCTCGACCACGGACAACCACGAACGAATACCTTCCACCACCCGGACAAGCTCTTGGTGGAAGAAGACGATGACGACCCGTAACGGCGCGGCTGCGAGTAACCTCACAGCCACTGGAGGCGCCTATGTCGTATGTCGTGGCAATGCCTAACTTTTTGGGAAGCGCTGCTGATGATTTGGCCGCAATGGCGTCGGCGGTCAGCGCGGCGAACGCGGCAGCTGCTAGCTCGACCACGTCGCTGCTGACCGCGGGCGCCGACGAGGTGTCAGCGGGCATTGCGGCGCTGTTCAGCGTGCACGGCCTGGAGTATCAGACGGTCAGCACGCAAGCGACGCTTTTTGGTGAGCGGTTCGTGCTCAGCTTGGCGGCTACCGCAAACGCATATCTGACCACCGAGATCGCCAACGCGGAACAAACTCTGTGGAGCGCGGTCAACGCGCCGGCCCGGACACTGTTGGGGTGCCCGCCGATCGGCAACGACGCCAACGCGACGACCCCTGGCATTACATACCAGGCGGCCAGCGCGAGGATTACGGTCCCGGGTGCAGGACCCCTCTATCATCCGAGCTTCCTCACGCAGCTGCCCTATCTCGGACAGCACTACCTACAAGGCGGTATCCCTGGGCCAGCCTCCGTGTCAATCCTGCAGGGCTACGACTTACTCAACCATGCCATCGGGCAGAACTGGTTCCCCGATAGCACGGCTCAGGTTGTCAACTACCCGGCCAGTGTTGGCATCCTAAGCGGCAGCCTGGCCGCTCCTGGTGCCAACGAAGCCATCGCGATGGGACAATGGGCACTCAATGACCAGATCATGAACGCGGTTGCCAACGGCAACGGTTCACCGGTGTACGTGGCCGGGCTGTCGCAGGGAACCATCGTCATCAACCGCGAGTTGGCTTACCTGGCGAGCCTCCCGACCGCTCCGCCGGCGAATGCCTTGCAGTTCGCCATTTTCTCCAGCCCCGAACTCGGCCTGGCGGACATCTACCTCCCGAAGGGGATGACCGTTCCCCTGCTCAACTACACGGTCCAGGATCTACCTACCACCCAGTACGACGTCAGCGTCGTGTTTGGCCAGTACGACTTCTGGGCGGATCCGCCTGACCGACCCTGGAATCTTCTGGCGGTGACGAACTCGCTGTTCGGGGCGCTCTACTACCACGACCCCGCAGCACTGGCATCGCTGTCAGACGCGGTCGAGCTGTCCAGTGTCACCAACTCCTTGGGCGGTACGGTCACGACATACATGATGCCCTCACCGACTCTGCCGATGTTGTTGCCGCTGCAGCAGATCGGTGTCCCACAGCCAATCGTCAATCACCTCAACTCGGTGCTGCAGCCGATTGTCGACGCCGGCTATTCGTCGCTTACGCCTAACGCTGGGCCCTATTTCTCAGAAGGATCACTAGTCGGCTTCGGGTGACGCTGTCGTCATCCCGCCTGTTTGGCGGGCGGGCGGTAGAAAATCAGCAACTGGCCGATGGCCCCCGTTAGGCCCAGGCCTAGCGAGATCAGCAAACCCTGCCAGCCGTCGAACCAGTTCTTGCCGAAGATCAGCCAATCCAGGCTGAGCTTTCCGGCGCCCAGTGTGGCCACGGCGACGGCGCTGACAGCCAGAACCAGGTTGTACTCCCAGCCCTCCTTGACGATGAAGAAGCCGTTAGGGCGGTGTACGGTCCACGCCGCGACGACCATCAGCGAGACAAAGCCCGCCGCCGGAATCGGGGTGAGCAGCCCGGCCGCCAGACCCAACCCGGCCGCCGTCTCGGTGCTGGCCGCTACTGCGGCGTGAAACGTACCTGGCTTCATGCCGATGCTCTCGAACCAGCGCGCGGTCCCAGGTATCCGGCCGCCTCCGAAGAACTTGTTCAACCCATGCGCGGCCAGAGTCAGGCCCAGCACCAGCCGCAGGATCAGTAACCCGACGTCGTAGGGAGTCATAATTGCCAACCTAGATCATTCGCTGAGTCCGTCGATCCGTGTGGGAACATAGCGGGCGTTCCGGCGCTACAAGGGGGTGTACCACGACTCGTTTGACACGAGGCAACGGCGCAACGCCCGCCGGACACTACGTGGTGTTGCTGGACGGCAGCGCCAACCACCCGCGAGAAATCCTTGGCAACAAGGGCCACGGGATCGATGCGATGCGCCGGCACCAACTGCCGGTACCGCCCGCGTTCTGCATTACTACCAGGGTGGGTCTGCGGGACCTCACCGATCCCCAACCGACGATGGACGCGATTTGGGCCGACGTGCTCGACCGGATGAGCTGGCTGGAGGCCGAGACCTCGCGCACCTATGGCAGGGGCCCGCGTCCGTTGCTGGTCAGCGTGCGCTCAGGTGCCACGCAGTCGATGCCCGGGATGATGGACACGATCCTGGATCTGGGCATGAACGACGAGGTCGAACGCGCCTTGGCCACGTACGGCTCGCCTGATTTCGCACGTGACACGCGGCGGCGGTTTGACCGTTTGTACCGGCGGATTGTTGCAGACTCCGAGCCCCCTGACGACCCGTACGCCCAACTACGCGCCGGCATTGAGGCCGTGTTCGCCTCCTGGAACTCACCACGCGCCATTGCCTATCGCCGCCACTACGGTCTTACCGACCAGAGCGGTACTGCGGTGGTCGTGCAGGCGATGGTGTTCGGCAATCAAGCGAAAAACTCGGGTGCTGGGGTGTTGTCGTCGCGCAACCCGATAACCGGCTCCCGCGAACCGTTCGGCGAATGGCTGCCCGGCGGCCAAGGCGACGACGTGGTGTCGGGTTTGGTCGATGTCGAACCCATCGCCGCCCTGAGCCGTGAACAGCCGGCCGTTTACCACGAGTTGATGGACGCCGCCCGTAACTTGGAGCGACTGGCCTCAGACGTTCAAGAGATCGAGTTCACCATCGAAGATGGCAAGCTGTGGCTGCTGCAAACCCGAGCGGCCGAGCGGTCGGCGCAGGCCGCGGTGCGATTGGCGCTGCAGCTGCGGGACGAGCGCCTCATCGATGACACCGAGACGCTGCGCCGGGTGACCCCAGCACATGTCGAGGCTTTACTGCTACCCGCACTACAGCCGGAAACACGGTTGGCTGCAAAACTTTTGGCCAAAGGCGTGCCGGCCTGCCCGGGCGTGGCAGCCGGAACGGCGTACACCGACGTGGACCAGGCGCTGGACGCCGCCGACCGTGGCGAGCGGGTCATCCTGGTGCGCAACCACACTCGGCCCGAAGACGTCCTGGGCATGCTGTCCGCGCACGGAATTGTGACTGAGGTCGGCGGGGCCGCCAGCCACGCGGCGGTGGTCAGCCGCGAACTCGGCCGAGTGGCTGTGGTGGGCTGCGGTCACGGAGTCGCGGCGTCGCTTGCCGGCAAGCAGATCACCGTCGACGGATATGAAGGCGAAGTGCGCGAAGGCAAGCTGACCCTGACGGCATGGTCAGAAAGTGATACGCCGGAGCTGCGTGAGCTTGCCGATATCGCGCAACGAATCAGCCCACTGCGCGCACACACCACTGGGGATTACCCGAAGCTGGATGATCAGTCCGACGCTGCGGTGCGGGCCGCATTGGCCGCCGGGCATACCGACGTAATTTCGGCCACGCCGTTGAATACCATGCTGACCGCCCTGCGACTGGCGAACGAGGTTGCCCGGTGAGCGAATTGGCGATACTTCAAGCAGTGCGGCTGAAGGGGCGGGTAAGTCCCGCCGATCTGGCCACGACGCTGGGTCGCGAACGTGCTGCTATCGCCGACACCGTCGAGCAGCTCAGCGCGGCCGGTCTCCTGGTCGCGGGCACAACACTGCGGATCAGCGCCAGCGGGCGTGAAAGACTCAACGCGTTGCTTGCCGAAGAGCGCAAGGGCATCGACTCGGCCGCGATGACCGCCGCCTACGACGAGTTCCGTTCCGTTAATGGCGAATTCAAGAGTCTGGTCACGGACTGGCAGCTTAAGGGCGGAGCCGGCGGCCAGCCCAACACCCACGAAGACGCTGAATACGATGCGGCGGTATTGGCCCGGCTCGACGGTGTGCACCAACGGGTGGTACCGATCATCGAAGCGGCCGCGACGCAGCTGCCGCGGTTGAACGCTTACTCAGCGAAACTGCTTGCGGCGCTGGACAAAGTCAACGCCGGCGACATTGCCTGGCTCACCCGGCCGCTAATCGACTCGTACCACACCGTGTGGTTCGAACTGCATGAGGAACTGATCCTGGCTGCGGGCATGACTAGGGAACAAGCAGCCAGATCCGGTGATGCTCAGTAGGTTTCGTTATAGAGCGGCGTCGAGTAACTCGACATACGCGTCGACGTCGCCCACCGATTCGGCAGCGTGGACACTGACCGCGACGGTATCGCCGATGCCGTGCACCCCGTGGGTCAGGCTCATCGCGGGCGACAAGGCGGGATACCCGGCCGTTAGCACCACTGGAGCATCGCCCAACCGCAGGTCGGCGCCGCCGCGATTAACACTGGAAACCACCGTGTTCCCGGTCACCTGTGCCGGCCGGGCATCGGAATCGAAATGCGAAACGCCCCAACGCAGCAGCGCCGCGGGAACCGTTGCGAAGGCCCGGTCGGCGGAGCGTATCGCCGGATGCTCGAAGCGCCGGCGGGCGTTGGTTAGATCGGCAACGATTCGCTGCACCCGGTCCTCGCGCCGAAGGTTTGGGTACAGCCCGACGACGACGTTGCCGAAGTGATTATTCGCTTGCCGCACACCGGGTTTCGCCATCGGCACCTCGGCGCCCAGCGAATCGACGGCTCCACCGAGAAACTCTGACAGCGCGGTGGACACCGCGGCCAGCACGCCGACCGTGACCGTGGGACCCGGCAGTCGCGAGCGATCCCGCACCAGGGTGCGCACCGCGCGGGGGCCTTCGGGTCGGGCATTCGTTGCCTGCAACGGTCGCGATCCCAGCCCCGGCGCCAGCAGTCCGGCCTGGGTATCACGAACCAGCTGCCGGTGGGTGCGTGCCGCATCCACGGCCCGCAACGGCAGGAAGCCCGCTCGCCGGCGGACAACCGACGGCACCGGGGTCGCACGTCCAAACAGCCAGGCCGCCAACGCCGAAGCCCGAACGCCGTCACCCAGCGCGTGCGCGACCTGCATGACCGCAACGCTACCTGGGCCGTGAATGCTTGGAATGCCAAGCACCGGAGCGAACACGTGTAGCCGCCAAGGCATCACGCGAGCATCCAACTGCTCGCCGGCCAGACCAACGACGGCACCCAAACAACCGCGCCAGGTGCCATCGAGCGGGCCGTGGCAGACCACGTATTCGGGTCCTATGGCGGCGGGCACCCATTGCGGGTAGGTCAGCGCGCATCCGTCGTCAACCCGGATGCTGAGGTCTGGGCATGCCCTGGCACGGCGGCACACCTGTTCGATCGCCCACCCGAGATCCGTGGGTTCGCCGTCGAACGCATAGAGCAGGAACTGATCGTTGGGGATCTTGGCCGACATCCAATAGAACTGCGCGTCGACGGCTGCCAACCGATGCATCACCCGGGCGAGCCAATGAATGCCAGTACCAACTCGGCAACCCGGTCCGGCTGTTCCAGCTGCAGGAAATGTCCGGCGTACTCGACGAGGGCCACCTCGCTGCCGGCGGGCAGCACTCTTTCCGTCCAGTGTGTGAAAGCCGGTGCGGCACAACCGTCGTCGAGACCGTGAAGGTATAGGGTCGGCAGCCTGGGGGCCTCGGTCCACAGCCGGTTCAATTCGGCGTACCGCGCCGGTGGGCGGGTGTTGCGTATCGTGGCGCGGTACGGGCCAAGCGCTGCACGCGAGCTCTCCGGTGTTCCGATCGCAGCATCGACGTGGCGCAGATCTTCCTCCGCGTGATAACCCGGCGACCACCGTCGCCACAACAGGGGCACCACCCAGGAAGCCGACCGTTCCGGCAACCAAGGCAGCTGGAAGTAGCTGATATACCAGCTACGCAGCATCTGACGCGGCAGCTCGCGGAGCAACCGGGCGCGGTCGGGCACCCGGCCCAGCGGGCGGAATGCCGCAGCCGGCGGCACCGACATGACTACGGCCTTGGCGAATGGGCTGTCCGACATTGCGGCCAGGCCGGTGGCGGCAATGGCGCCCCAGTCGTGACCGATCACCACGTCACGTTCGGAGCCACCGGCAACCGAACGCACCCGCAAGGCGTCGTCCATCAGCGCACCCACGTGATAGCTGCCGTCCGCCGGAATCGAGGACGGTGCATATCCCCGCATGAACGGGGCCACGACCCGCCAGCCCTGCTCGGCCAGCTGAGGAGCGATCTTGCGCCAGCCATAGGCAGTGTCTGGAAATCCATGCAGACACAACGCGATTGGCGCATCGGCCGGCCCCCACGTCAGGGCCTTCAGGTCACCGTTGGCAGCTTTCACGTCGATCCAGCGTGGTTGCGACATCTTCACTCCTGTTCGCCACGTGCAGTCCGCCCGGTCCAACGTAACCGGCAATCAGGGGGACAAGAAAACCGTCGATCGGGGGACATGGCGTTCATCCCAGGTGTGCCCACTCGGTCGACAGACGTCGGCCCGCCGGCGCGGCAGGCTATTTACCAGGGATTAGAGGGAGGACCAAGAGCGATGTTGTTCGCCGCTTTGCCACCAGAAGTCAACTCCGCCCGGATGTACACCGGACCCGGCGCGGGTTCCATGCTCAGCGCGGCGACCGCGTGGGACGCACTTGCCGCCGACCTGAACTCGACGGCGGTCTCGGTCGAATCGATGCTCTCCGGACTTATCAGCGTGGCGTGGCTAGGCCCCGCAGCCACAACGATGGCGGCCGCCGCCGCACCGTATGTGACGTGGCTCCACGCCACCGCCGCCCAGGCCGAACAGGCTGCCGGCCAAGCGAAGGCGGGCGCGGCGGCCTACGAGGCGGCGTATGCGATGACGGTGCCGCCGGCGCTGATCGCGGCCAACCGAGCCCAGTTGATGGCGCTGGTCGCCACCAACTTCCTGGGTCAAAACAGCCCCGCGATCGCCGCCACCGAAGCTCAATACGGCGAAATGTGGGCCCAGGACGCGGCGGCAATGTACAGCTACGCCGCCAGCTCTGCGGCCGCGACCACGATGACCCCATTCACCGAGCCGCCGCAAGCGGCGAGCCCGGTCGGGCTGGCCAGCCAGGCCCAAGCCGTCGCCCAAGCCGCCGGCAACTCCGTGGCGACCGACATCATCACTGCACTGTCACAGCTAACCTCCGCGGTGCCCTCCGCATTGGCAGGGATCGTGGTCAATCCGGTGACGTCGACCGTGCTTCCAGAGTGGGTGACAGACCTGCAGACCGTTATGAGCATCTTCGGCACGCCCTTTTTTGCTTCCACGGCCGTCGCCGGATTAGGGATGTCGATGATGTCGACCATCAAAGGTCTTTTCCCAGCGGCGGCCGCGATCGGGAGCCAGATCGCGACGTCGGCCGGGCAGGCGGTTACTTCGGCGGTGGGGGCTCCGGCAACCCTGGCCGGCGCGGTGACGGCCGGCCTCGGCAAGGCAGCGACGGTCGGGGCGTTATCGGTACCCAAAGCCTGGGCGAGCGCGGCACCCGCGATCAGCGATGCAGCGGCAGCGCCCTTACCGGGCACCGCTGTGGGTGCGGCCGTCGATGCTTTGGGCGGCCAAAACTCAGGAGGGCTGTTGGGCGGGATGCCGCTGGCGCACATGGGAGCACGGGGCCTGACGACTTCGGAGTCCCGGCTCGAGCTCCGCCCGTTGCGCGTGCTGCCCGAAGCTATTGCTTGACCGTGCCGGGACTCACACCGTCACCGCCTGTTCGAGCTCGGCAATCACGATCTTGCGCATGCCGAGCATCGCCTGAGTCGCAGCCGCAGCCCGGGCAGGATCTGGATCGCTGATCAACTCGTAGAGCCGCTCCGGGATAATTTGCCAGCTCAGGCCGAAGCGATCCTTCAGCCAGCCGCACTGCGATTCCTGCCCGCCGTCGACCAATCGGTCCCAGTAGTAGTCAACCTCGTCTTGGTCTTTGCAATGGACCGTGAAGGACACCGCCTCGGTGAACGAAAACTCCGGGCCGCCGTTGATCCCGATGAACCGGGTGCCATCGAGCACGAAGGTGCCGCTCACCACCGAACCCGGTTCGCCCGGTCCGGCATCGGTGTAGCGGGTGAAACCCTCGATATGCGAGTTCGGGAACACCGAGGTGTAGAACTGCGCCGCTTCTTCCAGGTTGTGGTCGAACCAAAGCGAGGGCGTGATCGATGGCCTGAACGGGGACATTTCGCCTCCTGGTTGTCGGGGTGTTCGTATCGATAGACCCCGGCGGCGACGAGAACTCACCGACGCTGCCAGCACCGCGCGGGCGAAGGGGGCCGAACCAACCGTTAAACAAGCTAGGTAACGTCGAACCATGAGCGCGGCGAGCAGCGGCCCCCAGACGGTTGAGTTTTCCGGTGCCGGTGGGATCACCCTCGTCGCCGACGAGTGGAACCGCGGCTCGTCCCTGCTGGCCAATCGGGCGGCCGATCGACCCACGATCCTGATGTTGCATGGCGGCGGTCAGAACCGATTCTCCTGGAAGAATACCGGTCAGATTCTGGCCGACGATGGGTTTCACGTCGTGGCCTTGGACTCCCGGGGTCACGGGGACAGCGATCGCGCGCCCGACGCCGATTACGACGTCGAGACGCTGACCGCCGACGTCATGCACGTCCTCGACGCGATCGGCCGCCCGGTGCTGATCATCGGAGCCAGCATGGGCGGGTTGACCGGCATCCTTGTCGCACACCGAGCCGGCTCCGAGAGAGTGACCCAGCTAGTGCTCGTCGACGTGGTACCTCAATTCGAGAAGAGCGGCAGCGCCCGGATCCGCGATTTCATGTTCTCCAACATCGACGGGTTCGAGTCGCTGGAGCAGGCCGCCGATGCCGTTGCCGCCTACCTGCCGCATCGGACCAAGCCACGCAGCCCCGAGGGGCTCAAGAAGAACCTGCGCCTGCGCGACGGACGCTGGTATTGGCACTGGGATCCGGCGTTCATGACCAAGCCCGGGGACGACCCCGAGTTGCGCACCGAAAGTTTCGAGCATGCCGCCAGTAGCTTGACGATCCCGGTCCTGTTGATCCGCGGAAAGCTGTCCGACGTCGTCAGCCACGAAGGTGTACAACATTTCCTGGCCACCGTGCCGCGCGCGGAGTTCGTCGAACTGTCCAACGCAGGACACACCGCGGCGGGCGACGACAACGACGCATTCAGTGAAGCCGTGGTCGCGTTCGTCGAGCGCGGTCTACGGCCCTGATTCCGTAATGATCGGCTTCCAGCTTCCTATTGGTGACAACACGACTCAATCGCGCTAAAACCGGCCCCCGGGAAAGCAAATCCCGATATAACAGCCTCGAACAACCCGCGCGAAACGTCAGCGCTGTCATGGTACAGATGCCAGAAAGTTGCGGTCGGTGACCTATGTGAATGCCAGCCCAGCGACGATAGCGGCGGTTGCCGCCGACGTCGAGGGGATTGGCTCGGCGATCAGGGCGGCCGGTGCGGTGGCTGCGGACCGAACAACCGACGTGATGCAGATGGCCGCCGATGAAGTGTCGCGTGCCGTCGCGGTTCTTTTTTCCGAGCAGGGCCGGCAGTTTCAGGCGGTCAGCGCCCAAACGGCAGCGTTTCATGACGAGTTCGTGCGCGTGTTGAGCGGCGCTGGGACTGCATACGCGAGCACTGAGGCCGTCAATGCAGCCCTTGCGCGCGCCGCCCTGATCAGCAACAGGACGGCCGCTACCACCAGCACGTTGACTTCAACGGTCAGGCAGGCGGCATCCGCAGCCGCGACGACAACCGCGTTGGTCATGGGTCCTAGCGACGTGCCCTTGCCTTCCACTACCTTCGTCAACGCCGTTGACACCCTCTATATCCGGCCGCATCATCCAGGGGCCGTCCCGCAAGCCCTTTACACCCCCGAGAATTTGTTTCCAACTTCGGGAATCTTTAACATGACTTTCGACGTCTCGGTAGCCGAGGGTGTCGCGATATTGGATAATGCGATAAAACAGCAAATCGCACATAGCGATGTCGTCGTTTTCGGTTATTCTCAAAGCGCCACCATAGCATCGCTGGAAATGAGACAACTCGCGGCCCTGCCCGCCGGTGAACGGCCGAGCATCGACCAACTCTCTTTTGTGCTGGTCGGTGATCCTAATAACCCGAACGGCGGGCTCTTCTCGCGCTTCGACGGTCTGCGTCTGCCAAGTCTAGGTATAACATTTAGCGGGGCAACGCCCCACGATGTTTACCCAACGACGATATATTCGAAGGAATACGACGGCTATGCCGACTTCCCGCGATATCCGCTCAATATCGTCTCGACGCTCAATGCCCTTATGGGTATCGCCACCGAGCACGGCCATTACCCGGACTTCAGTAGTGGGCTGGTCGAGTCGGCCGTCCAGCTGCCGACGGAGGGAGACACTCTCACTACTTACTACATGATTCCTACCGAGCATCTGCCGCTGTTGGCGCCGCTACGCGCGATCCCGGTCGTCGGAGCCCCGCTGGCCAGTCTCATTGAGCCGAACGCGAGGGTGATCGTCAACCTGGGCTATGGCGACCCCGATTACGGCTACTCGACCGGGCCGGCCAACGTACCCACCGGGTTCGGAGTGTTTCCGGAGGTCTCTCCGATTGAGGTTCTTGACGCCCTGGCAGCCGGAACCCAGCAAGGCATCAGCCAGGCAAGCGCCGACCTAGCGGCGATGGTTCCCAGCCTGTCACCGTGGGATCTATGGCGTTTAGACCCGTCGGGATTGACCGGTGGAATGTCTTTCAGCCCGGCCACCGCTCTGAACTCGTTAGTTACAACTGCGGCGGACACAATCAAGAATGTCGACACACCTGATTTACTCGGCACCACGACCGTCCAGTCAATCGCCGACAATGTTATCGACAGTCTTCAGGTGGCGAACACTGAAATTGTCGATGCTTTCACTATTATCGCCACGAATAGTATTGCCTTTATCGAGCCATCAGCAGATATCGCTCTGGCGATCGCGGTTACTATTCCATCATATAATTTCAACCTTTTCTTAGACGGAATCTCGGAAGCGGTCAACGGTAATCCGTACGGGCTTGTCAACGCGATCGGTTATCCACTCGCGGCGAGCACGGCGCTAATCTCGCTGGCATTGTTTATTGAAGCTGAAGCCACCATTTATCGTGTAATCTTGCCCAACATCAGTGCACTATCGGGTCTCATCGGGGTGAATTAAGTTTGCAGACAAGTTCAACGGTGGCGACCCGCTGCGCCCGGCTACGCCGCGCTTGCGATCACCACTAGTTGGCCGGTTTCTCCGCGTGACCGCCGAACTGCTTACGCATCGCCGACAACGCCTTATTTGCGAAGTCATCGAGGTCACGCGACGCGAAGCGAGCCTGCAGCGCGGTCGTTAACACCGGCGCTGGAACTCCCTCGTCGATCGCGGCGATTGCCGTCCACCGGCCCTCCCCGGAATCGGAAACCCGCCCGGAAAACTCCTTCAACTCGGGCGATTCGTGCAACGCAATCGCGGTCAGGTCCAGCAGCCAGGAACCGATAACGCTGCCCCGTCGCCACACCTCGGCGATGTCCGGGATGTCGAAGTTGTATTGGTAGAACTCGGGATTCGATAGCGGCGCGGTTTCGGCATCTCCCTGCTCGACTCGGGTGCCCACGTCGGCGTTACGCAGAATGTTCAGTCCCTCGGCGAGGGAAGCCATCATCCCGTACTCAATTCCGTTGTGCACCATCTTGACGAAGTGCCCCGCCCCGGACGGACCGCAATGCAGGTAGCCCTTCTCCGGTTGCGCGACTTCGCCCTCACGACCCGGGGTACGCGGTGCTGCCGCCACGCCGGGTGCGACGGTGGCAAAGATCGGCTCGGCGTGGTCAAACGCATCCGAATCACCGCCGATCATCAGGCAGTAGCCACGCTCGCGGCCCCACACGCCGCCGCTGGTACCGCAGTCAAGCAAGCGAATTCCGTTTTCGGACAAAGTCTTTGCATGTCGGACGTCGTCGCGGTAGTAGGAGTTGCCGCCGTCGATGACGATATCGCCGGATTCCAGTGTCCGGGCCAGCTCCTCGATCACCGAAGTGGTGATGTTGCCCGCGGGAACCATCACCCAGACGACTCGGGGCGTGGCCAGCTTCGCGGCCAACTCGGCCAGGGACGACACTCCGGTGGTCCGGTCCTCCCCCGCCATCGCCTTGACCGCGTCGGGGTTGTGGTCATCCACCACACACTCATGCCCGTCCTTGACCAAGCGGCGCACGATGTTGGCGCCCATCCTGCCCAGACCGATCACCCCTAGCTGCATCTGCTCATGGCTCCCTGTCCGTCACTTGAGAATTGCCTCCCCGCCGCGACCGGTCCCACCCTAGACATTGCGCATTGGTGCGACAACATTGTCTGGCATGGGTGACGCGCTGCACGTCGCGGTTTACATCCTGGCCGGCATAGCGGTAGCCGAAGCCACCGGACTAGTGGTGTTGCGGGTGCAACTGACGCGCAGCCGCCGGGAGGCCGATGAGTTGCGGCAGCGGGCCGACGCTCGCAATTGGTTGCTGTCTGGCGGTCGTGAGGCCGTCAAGACGGTGTGGCAGACGGCAAACCTGGTGCGCAAGGAGGGCTTCGGCGCTGCAGTGCGCAGCTCGATTGAAGACCTCGCCGATTGGGCCGAGGTCGAACGGCCGGACCTGGCCCGAGTCACCCCGGACGGGCGGGTGGTGATTCTGTTCAGTGACATCGAAGAGTCCACCGCGCTCAACGAGCGAATCGGCGACCGGGCGTGGGTCAAGCTGATTGGCGCGCACGACAAGCTGATTCAGGAACGGGTACGCCGGCAGTCAGGACACGTGGTGAAGAGTCAGGGTGACGGATACATGATCGCCTTCGCCCGTGCCGAGCAGGCGGTGCGGTGCGGCATCGACATCCAGAATGCACTTAGCACAGCCGGAAAACGTAAGCGCCACCAACAAATCCGAGTGCGGATCGGCATCCACATGGGCCGCTCGGTACGTCGCGGCGACGATCTGTTCGGCCGCAACGTCGCGATGGCCGCCCGGGTGGCCGGTCAGGCCGACGGCGGCCAGATCCTGGTGAGCCAGCCGGTGCGAGACGCAGTGTGTGCCGTTTCAGACTGCCCCGACTTTCAAGACATCAGTTTCGACGACGGCCGCGATGTCGAATTGAAGGGCTTTTCCGGACGCTACCGCTTGTTCTCGGTCGTCGAAGCGCCCGACCCCGACCTGGACTGAAATCCCGCCGCGTCGGATTCGGCCAGCCTCTGGTGCAACCGGGCCCGGATCTCGTCGGGCGTGTAGGCGCGTCGCTTGCGTTGGTCGCGCACTACCAGGGCGCCGCCAGCGACGACGCCGGCGACGCCGGCCAGGCCGATCCACTTCCAGATGCTGCGCATCACCACAGGCTATCTGTGCCTATTGTGCTGGGGTGAACACGAGCACGCTGACCCTCGACCATGCGCTGACTGAAACCCGCACCGGCGATCTTTGGCTGTTTCGCGGCCGTTCACGACCCGACCGCGCCATCCAGACGTTGACGAACAGCCCGGTCAACCATGTCGGTATGACCGTGGCCATCGACGACTTGCCACCCCTGATCTGGCATGCCGAGTTGGGCGACAAGCTCGTGGACATGTGGACCGGAACCAATCATCGCGGCGTCCAGCTCAACGATGCCCGGCAGGTCGTCCAGCAATGGACGGAGCGCTACCACCAGCGGTGCTGGCTGCGGCAGCTGACGCCATACGCCAACCGTGAACAGGAAAACGAGCTGTTGCGGGTCATCGCGCGGATGAACGGCACCGCATTCCCCACCACCGTTCGTCTGACCGGTCGGTGGCTACGCGGCCGGCTCCCGACCGTCAACGACTGGATACGCGGAATCCCGTTGGTGGACAGGAAGGTTCGCGAGCAAACGCAACGACGCAAGGCAGCACAGCGAAAGATAGGGCTGGAGACGGCCTACTGCGCGGAGACCGTGGCGATCACCTACGAGGAAATGGGTTTGCTTGTCACCGACAAGGACGCCCATTGGTTTGACCCGGGCAAGTTCTGGAGCGGTGACACGCTGCCGCTGGCACCCGGCTATCGGCTCGGCGACGAGATCGCGGTCGCAGTCGGCTAACCGTTAGTCGACCGACATCTCCCCCATCTCCGACCACCCCGTGGCGCCCGGCCCGTTGATGGTCTGGCTGATGATCTTGGGCGTGGCCACCAGCGCCTGGGGCAGTTCCTGCATCGCGCGCTTGAAGTGATCGCTGTTGACGTGGACGGTGCCCGCATCGCTGTCACGGAAGGCTTCGACTAGGACGTACTCTGCCGGATTGTCCAGGCTGCGCGACCATTCGAACCATAGGTTGCCCGGTTCGGCACGAGTTGCAGCGGTGAACCCGGCGACGAACTCAGGCCAGCGCTCAGTCCACTCGGGTTTGGTTTCGAACTTGACGACAATGAAGATCATTGCCCCGACATTACGTGGTCGGCCTGTGAGTCGACCACCGTGAACCGAATCCGCATCTACCGTCCACAATCAATGCCGCTAACCCGCCCGAATTAAGTTTCGAAATTCGCTCGAAAGATAATCAGCCGTGCCCGGCCCCGCATTGTGATATACCGCACAATACGGGCCGGGCGTGGCCATAGCTATCCGGACCGATCAGTGTGATCTACACCGCAGATTTTTTTGTTATGTATTCGCAGTTTCCGGGTCGCCGAATGCGCCTTGATCGGGCGCGGGAGCCGGCGGTTCGGGATCCACCGCATCGACTAGAACCGCAGGTGCATCCGGCGCGGGAGGAGCGCCTTCCGCCTGCTCGGGATCCATCGGCAGGTACATGTGATGGGTGAATTGTGGCTGGTAGGCACCACCGCCGCCGATGCGGACGCCACCGCCTTCACCACTGGACACCGGGGTGCCGTCGGGCAGGGTCACCGCTGTGTGGCGACCGTTCCACCCGATCACCAAGGCATTGGGCGCGGTTCCATACTGAAATCCGCGTTCCAACAGAGCGGCTTCCTCGTTTCCGGTGTTAAATCGGCTCCCAAAAGCGGGTCGATCGGTCGCCGCATTGGCGACCCATGAAGCGAGTCCTGAACAGTCAGTTCCGGCGGGAGAATCACCACCCGAAATATACGGAGTGCCGGCCACCTGATTAACAAGGGTCAACAGTGTCGCAAGAGCAATCATGGCCAGGGACGCTACCGACAATATCCATAGGAAATCAATATTTGTGGCGTTTATCACGGTTAACAGATTAAATTGCCCGGGCTACATATACCGAGCCAATATTACATAACCGCATATCTATTGAAACGAAATGATTTCCGCGTATACAGAAAACTCACAGAAATGAGGCATTCGGTCACTGAAATGCCATTTCACCTGCATAAACGATCCGCACATATCGTCCCGCTAGATTGGATCCAGCAACTAAATAAATATACGGTTAGGCATTGTAGATATCTGCAGTCAATCGATTCGATTCCCGACGAGGGCGCCGGCTCCCCGGGGCCACGGTAAACACACGCACCGGCGGTGGGCTGCCCTACTTCGACTTGCTCGCCGCTCCATGCCGAAACTCGACCACGTCACCATCGGCCATCACATAGTCCTTGCCTTCCATCCGAACCTTGCCGGCCGCCTTGGCGGCGGCCATGGACCCGGCGGCAATCAGGTCGTCGTAGGACACGATTTCGGCCTTGATGAAGCCCTTCTCGAAGTCGGTGTGGATCACCCCCGCCGCCTTCGGCGCGGTGTCGCCCTGGTGGATCACCCACGCCCGCGCCTCCTTGGGACCTGCCGTAAGGAAGGTCTGCAGTTTGAGGGTGTGAAAACCCGCCCGCGCCAACGCATCGAGGCCCCGTTCGGTCTGTCCGATCGACTCCAATAGCTCCGCGGCCGACTCGTCGTCGAGTTCGCCAAGCTCGGACTCAATGGCAGCGTCCAGGAACACCGCGTCCGCGGGCGCAACCAATTCGCGGAGCTCGGCAACTCGCGCGGCGTCGGTCAGCACCGCTTCGTCGGCATTGAACACATAGAGAAACGGCTTCGTCGTCAGTAGATTCAGCTCCCGCAGCACGGCGGCGTCCACCCCCGCGGCGAACAGCGTCTTGCCGCCGTCGAGCAACTCTTGGGCGGCCAATGCCGCCTCGTAGACCGGTCTGCGGTCCTTGTTGTTGCGGGCTTCCTTCTCCAACCTGGCCAAGGCGCGCTCCAGGGTTTGCAGATCGGCCAGGATCAATTCGGTCTCGACGATCTCGATATCGGATCGGGGATCGACCTCCCCGGAGACGTGGGTCACGTCGTCGTCGGCAAACACACGCACCACCTGACAGATTGCGTGGCATTCGCGGATATGGGCCAGGAACTTGTTACCAAGGCCGGCCCCTTCGGACGCGCCCTTGACCAGGCCGGCGATATCCACAAACGTCACCGGCGCCGGCACGATGCGCTCCGAACCGAACAGCTCCGCCAGCTTGCCCAGACGCGGATCAGGCAGCGAAACCACACCCTCATTCGGCTCGATCGTTGCGAATGGGTAGTTGGCCGCCACCACGTTGTTCCGCGTCAGCGCGTTGAACAACGTCGACTTGCCGACATTGGGCAGACCTACGATTCCCAGGCTCAGGCTCACAGGGAGCCAAGTCTAGGGGGCACGCCAACGCCGGCTGTCCGGCTATATACGAGCCTTTCGGCCCATTGCCGGTACGGTCAACATGTGTCAGCGGAGCCGGCGAACGTAGCGGTGGAAAGAAGTCATCGCTCGATCCTGCCCAATATCCCAGGTGTGCCGTGGTGGGCTGCTGTTTTGATCGCCACCACGGCTACAGCCGTGGGGTACGTCGTCGACGCGGGTCACAAGGAGCTGACCCACGCTTTCGCCGGCCTTTATATAGCCGGCTGCGTCGCGGCGGTGCTCGCGGTGCGGCAGTCGGGCGTATTCACCGCCGTCATCCAGCCGCCCCTGATACTTTTCTGCGCCGTGCCCGGCGCCTACTGGTTGTTCCACGGGGGCAAGGTCGACAAGTTCAAAGACCTCCTGATCAACTGCGGCTATCCGCTCATCGAGCGTTTCCCGTTGATGCTGGGCACCGCCGGCGGCGTCCTGCTCATCGGCCTGATCAGGTGGTATTTCGGGATGAACCACCGGACTCAACGCAGCGCAGCGACCACCAAGGAGGACACGGCCAGCCGCACCGAGCGAACGTCAGTCATCAGCGGCATCATCGCGAAGGTGAACGGGCTGCTGGCCCGTGATTCGGACGAGACCGCCGACGAGACCGGTTCACAGCCGGCACACGCGATCGGTCGCTCCCCGAGAAGCAAGCGGGCGCCGCGTAACGGTCGGTCCGCAAAGCGCCCCACCCGCACCCGCTCCCGGCATGCCCGGCCACCGCTGGAAGACCAGAGCGAACCGACCGCTGAGCGGCAGCGGCAGCAGAGACGGCAACAAACCCGCAGAGGCGCGACGCCCACCCGCAATTACGAAGCGGGCGATCCGCCTCGGCGGTCGCGCCGCCCGCGGCCGCCGAGTGAACCAGACCTGCGCGCGCAGCCGCCGCGGGAGATGCGTCGCGACCCGCACGCGCGGCGCAGTCCCTACGAGCGGCCGCGCAGCAGCCGATTCGATCCGTACGACGGCTACGAGCCGCCCGAACCGTCCCGGCCGGCGCACCCCTACAACCGCCGCTACGTCGCCTCCTACGAGCCTTACGAGCACCCGTACGAATCTCGCCGCGGGCGCACCGCACCCACCGGTCCAAACAGCGCGAACCCGACACATCACCCGATTTCGCAGGTCCGCTATCGCGGGTCAGCCCCCAGAAGCGAGCCGCGCGCGGACCGTCAAGAGCCGCGCGCGGATCGCCGCGGTCAATCGCGGACACCACGCAAGCCCCAGGCCGAATCCTGGGAATACGACGTCTGACCGCTACCGGGGTGGCCGGATCTCGCGGGGCAGGGCGAACACCAGTGTCTCGTTGGCCGTGGTCACCGGTTGCACCATGTCGTAGCCGCAGTCGGCCAGCCGTTCCAGCACACCGCGGACCAGCACTTCGGGGACCGACGCTCCCGATGTAACGCCGACCGTCTTGACACCCTCGAGCCACGCCGGGTCGATATCGTCGGCGCAATCCACCAGGTGCGCGGCCTTTGACCCGGCGCCAAGCGCCACCTCAACCAACCGCACCGAGTTCGACGAATTGCGCGAGCCGACGACAATGACCAGCTCGCACTCGGGTGCCATCGCCTTGACGGCGACCTGCCGGTTCTGGGTCGCGTAGCAAATGTCGTCGCTGGGCGGGTCCTGCAGCTTCGGGAAACGCTGACGCAACCGCTCGACGATCTCCATGGTCTCGTCGACAGACAGCGTGGTCTGTGACAACCAGACCACTTTGTCCTCGTCCCTAATGGTCACGTTCTCGACGGCGTCCACCCCGTCGACCAGTTGCACGTGATCGGGAGCTTCCCCAGCGGTCCCGATCACCTCCTCGTGACCTTCATGACCGATCAGCAAGATGTCGAAGTCGTCCCGGGCGAACCGCCTGGCCTCGTTGTGCACCTTGGTGACCAGCGGGCAGGTGGCGTCAATGGTCTGCAAGTTGCGTTCGGCCGCGGAGGCGTACACCGAGGGTGCGACCCCATGCGCGGAGAACACCACAATGGCTCCCTCGGGAACCTGGTCGGTCTCCTCGACGAACACCGCGCCGGCCTTTGCCAAGGTGTCAACGACGTGGCGGTTGTGGACGATCTCGTGACGCACGTAGACAGGGGCGCCGTGCTTCTCCAACGCGCGCTCGACGGTTTCGACCGCCCGATCCACACCCGCGCAATAGCCGCGCGGCTCGGCCAGGAGCACCCGCTTACGTGTTGGAGAGTCGGCCACCGATCTCCCCGATATCGAAGCACCGGGAAGCCCCATGTCGACAGTCGGAACCATGGCATTCAGGGTACGTGCTAACGGCCTTCTAAGACACGAGCCGCCCAGCTTTCGCCGCCGGCTTGGACTTAGCCGCCGCTTGAGGCAGTCTTGGACCCATGGCTACTGCACCGTACGGGGTTCGGCTACTTGTCGGCGCGGCGACAGTCGCCGTCGAGGAGACGATGAAGCTACCGAGAACCATTCTGATGTATCCGATGACGCTGGTCAGTCAGGCGGCCCACATCGTGATGCGGTTCCAGCAAAACCTTGCTGAGCTGGTGATCAAGGGCGACAACACGCTGGACGCGATCTTTCCGCCGAAGAACGAGCAGCCCGAATGGGCAACTTTCGACGAGGACCTGGAAGTCATCGAAGGAGGGTCGATTCCGTTGCCCGGAGTCGACACTTTCGACAACGATCGCCGGGCCGAGGGACGGTTCGCGCTGTACTCGGTGTCCGATACGTCTGAGCCTGGACCCGCCGATCCGCCGTCCAAACCGATATCCGCCAGAAAGTCGAAGAAGTCGGGGTCTGGCCCCACGGTTCCGGCGCCAGCGGTGGCGACCGAACTCGACTATTCGGCGCTGACGCTGGCCCAGCTGCGGGCTCGGCTGCAATCGCTGGATGTCGCCGATCTAGAAGCCCTGCTGGCCTATGAGCAGGCCACTAAGGCCCGCGCCCCGTTCCAGACGCTGCTCGCCAACAGGATCACCCGCGCGACCGCGAAGTGAATTCGGCCGAGAACCCGTTCCCGGTTCGCGCGGTAGCCATCCGTGTCGCGGGCTGGATTGACAAACTGGGCACGGTCTGGGTGGAGGGGCAATTGGCCCAGATCACCATGCGGCCAAACTCCAACACGGTGTTCATGGTGCTGCGTGACCCGGCGGCCGACATGTCGCTCACCGTGACTTGTTCACGCGACCTAGTGCTGGCCGCGCCGGTGAAGTTGACCGAAGGCACTCAAGTGGTGGTCTGCGGCAAGCCCTCGTTCTACACCGGACGTGGCACCTTCTCGTTGCGGCTCAGCGAAATTCGTGCCGTTGGTGTGGGCGAGCTGCTGGCCCGAATCGATCGGCTACGCCGGCTGCTGGACGCCGAAGGGCTCTTCGACCCGCGACTCAAGCGGCCGATCCCGTTCCTGCCCAACATAATTGGGCTCATCACCGGCCGGGCAAGCGCAGCCGAACACGACGTGACGACAGTGGCCGCCGCCCGCTGGCCGGCGGCGCGATTCGCGGTGCGCAACACCGCGGTGCAGGGACCCAACGCCGTCCCGCAGATCGTGGAGGCATTGCGCGAACTCGATCGCGACGCCGACGTCGACGTGATCGTGGTGGCCCGTGGCGGTGGCAGCGTCGAAGACCTGCTGCCGTTTTCCGACGAGACGCTGTGCCGCGCCATCGCGGCGTGCCGTACGCCGGTGGTCAGCGCGGTCGGTCACGAACCGGACAATCCGCTGTGCGACCTGGTCGCCGATCTGCGTGCGGCCACCCCCACCGACGCGGCCAAGAAGCTGGTCCCCGATGCCGCCGCCGAGCGGCGACTGATCGACGACTTGCGCCGACGCAGCGCCCAGGCGCTGCGTAACTGGGTCACACGGGAGCAACGAGCGCTGACCCAGTTACGCAGCCGCCCGGTATTGGCCGACCCGCTGAGGGCCCTGAATGTGCGTGCCGAAGAAATACACCGTGCCCGCTCGGCGTTGCGTCGCGACGTCACCCGGCTGGTCGCCGCCGAGTCCGAACGCGTCGGCCATCTGGCCGCGAGGCTGGCCACATTGGGTCCGGCGGCCACGCTCGCCCGCGGCTACGCGGTAGTGCAGACCGTTCCGGCGACCGCCCGGCCGGCAGTGCTGCGGTCGGTCGACGAAGCGCCCGCCGGAACCCGGCTACGGGTGCGAGTTGCCGACGGTGCCGTGACCGCAGTGAGCGAGGGACACAGCGATGGCTGACGACGACCAAACCGGATCTATTACACCCCTTAGTCAGCTCGGCTATGAAGCTTGTCGCGACGAGCTGATAGAAGTCGTGCGGCTTCTCGAGCAGGGCGGGCTGGATCTCGATGCGTCGCTGCAACTCTGGGAAAGAGGGGAACAACTCGTGAAGAGGTGCGAGGAGCACTTAGCTGGCGCTCGTCAGCGAGTGACCGACGCGTTGGCTGCCGGAGAGGCCGGACAAGACTGACCTTTGCCGATTTCGGACGGCAATTGTTATTCCAGACTGGAACACGTTTTAGTTATGCTTCGCCGCATGGGTGATTCATCACTGACAACCGAACTCGGCAGCGTGCTGGTTACCGGTGGCTCAGGCTTCGTCGGCGCCAATTTGGTCACCACCTTGCTCGAACGCGGGCACAAAGTCCGGTCCTTCGACCGAGCGCCGTCGCCGCTGCCGGAGCATCCGCAACTGCAGGTGTTGCAGGGTGACATCACCGACGCAGCCGTCTGCGCCAAAGCGGTGGAAGGTATCGACACGATCATCCATACGGCGGCGATCATCGAACTGATGGGCGGCTCGTCGGTGACCGACGAATACCGCCAGCGCAGCTACGCGGTCAACGTCGAGGGCACCAAGAACCTGGTCCACGCCGGACAAAAGGCCGGAGCCAAGCGGTTCGTGTACACGGCGTCGAACAGCGTGGTGATGGGCGGCCAGCCCATCTCCGGCGGAGATGAGACTTTGCCCTATACCGAACGGTTCAATGACCTCTACACCGAAACCAAGGTGGTCGCGGAGAAGTTCGTGCTGTCACAGAACGGGGTCGAGGGCATGCTGACGTGTTCCATCCGGCCCAGCGGCATCTGGGGTCGTGGCGATCAGACGATGTTCCGCAAGCTGTTCGAGAGCGTGGTAGCCGGCCACGTCAAGGTTCTCGTCGGCAGCAAGAACGCCAAGTTGGACAACTCGTACGTGCACAACCTAATTCACGGTTTCATTCTGGCCGGCGAACACTTGGTGCCCGGCGGCACCGCGCCTGGGCAGGCGTACTTCATCAACGACGGTGAGCCGATCAACATGTTCGAGTTCGCTCGGCCGGTCGTCACGGCCTGTGGCGAACGTTGGCCGCGGGTACGGGTGTCGGGTCGGCTAGTCCGCGACGCGATGTTGGTTTGGCAATGGCTGCATTTCAAGTTCCGACTGCCCAAACCGCCACTGGAACCCCTTGCGGTGGAACGAATTTACCTCGATAACTACTTCTCCATCGCTAAGGCAGAGCGTGACCTGGGCTACCATCCGCTGTTCACCACCGAGCAGGCCATGGCCGAATGCCTGCCCTACTACAAAGAGCTCTTCGAACAGGTCAAGGCGGCGGCCAAGCCTCACCTGGTGGAGGTTGTCGCCACCCCCCCGCCCGAGTAGCGTTCACCGGCACCGTCAGACGGCTGCGACCAGCCTGCGCGCTGGCTAGCCCCATTTAGCCCCTTCGGCGCTATCGCGGGCGAGCATGGCCAAGGTGTTGGCTTCATGGGTGCCAGCCATCGACCGATAAGCCTGAACAAGGCCGTCGAGGGCCTGGTTCCACTGCGTCTGCCAAACCTGGTATGTCATTCCGGTATCGCCCTGCCAGGCGTTGGACAGTGCCGCCTGCTCGCTGGCAATATCGCCACCCAATCCCTGCATCGTGCCGGCGTAACCGGTCATGTCCCCAGCGTGGGCCAACATCGCCGGGTAGTTGTAGATAATCTGTGACATCACAGTCCTTTCGCAATTGGTCTCGCCGGGTTCAGAACCCGACGTAGCTGGCGGCGGCGGCGGCGTCGGCGGCCACGTAAGTGCCCGCGGCATCCCCCAGGTTGGCCTGAGCGATATCGAGCAAGGTGTTGATTTTGGAGGCCGCCTCGACGAAGCGCGCATGGGCGCCCTGAAACGCTGCGGCGGCTTCTCCTACGTGAAATGCCTGCGCTGACAGCGCTTCCTGCTCAGCCTGCCCGATGGTGCTGCGCATCACCGCCGCCTTGGCGGCGAACGCAGACTGCGACGCGACCAATTGCGGAACATGGGCATCCAACAAACTCATCAGAACTCCTTATCTGTGTTGGGGTTTCGGTTGCTTGCAGTTACGTCGTTGACCTCTGCGTCCCCGGGCGCGGCCGGCTCGCTGTCCCAGGTACTTGGAACCATCGGCATCCGTGCCCCACCATCGAGGCCGTCACCGCCAAGAGTGGCCAAACCGGCTGCCTCAGCATGCTTTTGGCTGCGTGCCGTTCCTGCGAATCCCAGGCGCCCGGCACCCTCATCCGAGGCCCACGCAGCGCGCTGCTCATCCGCGGGCGGGGCTGGCGAGTCGAAATCCAGCTCCAAATCAGCGAATTCGTCGCGATACCCCAGTTCCTCGGCTCCGATTCGGCGGCGCCGACGGGCGCGCGCCTCCCGACGAGCCGATGCCTGCGCGGCCGCGGCGGCCGCCGCGGAATCGGAGGCCGGCTCGGCCGTTCGGGCGCGGGTCGAAAGTCCCGAGCCGAACCCGACGCCTGGACCACCCCCGACGAGGTACGGGGGGAAGCCGGTCGCCGGCGTCGGCGCGGTGGCTGGCGCGGCGGTGCCAGCGGCCGAACTGGGCGCGGGTGCCGAGGCAGGAGCACTGGCCGACACGGTGCCCGTGGGGACCGTCGAAGCCAGCCCAGCAATCGGAACCGTCATAGGCACGGCCGCGAGCGGCGGCCCGGCGACGGGGATCGCGGCAACATGAGTGGCGGCCAAACCGGCCAGCCCGGCGAAGCCCGTTGCTGCCCCCAGAGTGGCGACGGTTTGGGTCAGCGCGATCGCCAGCAGCTGCGGGGACTCGGCTAGCCAGGTAACGATCTGCATGATGTGGGTCGGCAGATCGAACACCAAGATGTTGAACAGAAACTCAATCGCCGCAATCGGATCGGTGAAGAGCAGTCTCCAGAATTCCTCGGCATCCTGAAAGAATTCGAGGGCTCGGGCCAGCCACCAGATCGCTTGGCCGGGATCGGTGTACGCGTCGTAGGGCAGGCCGTTGAGGGTGCCGTTGGCGGGGTCCCAAATGATGCGGCCGCCGCTGATGATTTTCAGAATTTCGGCGATCAGGTTGTCGATCGGAGTGGCGTTTCCTGAGTCGTCGCCGCTTCCAGAGTTCTGCGCTATGGCGTTCGATTTCAGGATCTGGGGGGCAGGCGCTGCCTGCGGGGTAGACGCCACGGCCGCCGCCGATACCGCCTGGTAGGTCGCCATCGTGGTGGCCGCCTGAATCCACATCCGCACATAGTCAGCCTCGTTGAGCGCAATCGGGATGGTGTTGATCCCAAAGAAATTCGTCGCCACCAAGACCCCGTGGATCGCGTGATTGGCGACTAGTTCGGGCAAGGTCGGCATCGCCGCCAATGCCGCCGTGTACGCCGCCGCCAACGTCTCGTGCTCGCCGGCCGCGGCCGCGCTGTCCGCGCTTACCTGCGTCAGCCAGGCCAGATACGGCACGTAGGCGGCCGCGAACACGTCGGCACTGGGGCCCCGCCACACCCCAGCTCGCACCGCGGCAAGCAGAGCACTCAGTTCTTCTGCCACTGCGGCATATTCGGCACTCAGTGAGGACCATTGCGACGCCGCGGCCAGCAGCGACTCCGGACCAGGACCGCTACTCAGCATGGCTGAATGCACCTCCGGAGGTGCCGCCATCCACACCGGTGCCGTCATAGCTCAGCCAGGTAGGTCGCCGCTGCCAGCGCATCGCCGGTTGCGTAACTGGTGGCCGCCTCCGCAACCCCGACCCCCGAGCGGCCAAGCTCGTCGACACCCTGTGCCGCCACGGCTGCAAAGTCGCCGCCGCGAAGACTCACCCCCGCGGCGCTCTGCACAGACACCGGATCTGCTCCCGGCGGGATTACTGCGGTGATAAGCGGAACCGCACCAGCGTGCGCCGCCGCCAACCGTGCGGTCAGCGCTTCGATGGCCGCACTGGCAGCCGCCAAACCTTCGGGAATGACACCCAAGGTCACGACGAATCCTCCATCCCTTCGAAGTTCACCCGGCAATATTGCTATTGAATATGACAATCATTGTCGATAATTCCCCCGATCGGATCCGATCCCGGGGGACACGTCCTTTCCCCCAATCGGGGGACACGGCCGGGAAACAGATGGGCGGCGAACCCGTTCGCGTTCGGCTACGCCGATGTCACTCATCACTCGCTCATCACATCAACCGTTGCGGGACGTGCCCACGCTGCTACGACCCGTAACGGGGAGACGGGTAGCGGCTCAGGGCAATCCCGGCAGCGGCGAGACCTCGCCGGTCGAGCTATTGACGAGGGCGGCGCGGTCCAGGCGTGCCCGCAACGGCAACACGTCGAACACAGCGCTCACGATGTCGGGCAGCTGAGCCAACTTCGCACGCGGCGCAAGTGAGCAGTGCGGCAACCAGATTCCAGGCACATAGTGTTTGTGCAACTCGGCGCCGGCGGCCGTCACGGCCTCGACGACACGTGACTGGCGCGCAACGAAATCGGCGCTCACGCCGGCGACCAACCACATGCGTCCACGCCGGAACAGTCCGACCCCTTCAAAGCTCAGCTCCACGGGGCAGCCGCCGTCGAGAAGGCCGAGCGCCGCGGCAACCGCGGCCCGGTCCCAGCGCCGCAATACCGCGTACGAGACATGCGGCACGTGCCGCCCATGGGTGTGTGAACGCAAGCTGGCCACCCCGCGCTCCTCGATCCGGTCCCACAGCGCGCGAATCGCCCGCTCGGAATGCCGGTCGAAAAGCAAGCAGACGGCCAGCGCCACAACGGGCGGTCAGCTGTAGAGGTGCACCGGGTGGTGCGTGGCCTCCGCGATGCGTGCTGAGGCGTTCTGCAGCAGCTCGGTGCCCAACGCGATCAATCCGCGCGCCGCTGCGATTTCCTCGCCGATCATCGGCTGGCTGGCATCCTTCGGATGGCGGTACGCGTCGCCCAGGGTGATCATGCGTTCGCCGTCACCGAGTTGTGCGCGCACCGTCGCATGGGTGTGGGTCTCGTCCTCGTCGAACTCGATATCCACATGCCACGCGTTGTCTAAGTCGCGGTCGTACATTGCAATCACCTTCCATCTCCCAACGTAACCGCCAAAGACCTGCTGCGGACATCTTTTTGCGGCAGACACGTCGCCGGCGAAATGGACACCCGTCGGATTGGCATCGTCTCGGGTTAAGGTTGCGCTCGACACCGACGCGGAGGACGGCCCGGGCTAGGCATGGACACCGAATTCACGCTCACTCAGAAGCGCGCGCTGGCGATCCTCACGCTCATCGCTCTGGCTTTCGGCGCGTACTTCCTTCGCAACTATTTCGTCCTCATCGTTGTGGCAGCGGTCGGTGCGTATTTGTTTACGCCACTGTTCAATTGGTTCAACAAGCGTCTCAATACCGGTTTGTCGGCCGCGGCCACCCTGGTGTCGGCGCTGGCCATGGTTATCGTGCCGGTGGGGCTATTGGTGCTCCTTGCGGTCGTCCAGATTGCTCGCATGGTCGATTCTGTCGCCGGGTGGGTCCGGTCGACCGATCCAAGCCGCCTCGGCCAAAAGGTTTTGGAACTCCTCAACGACCTGCTGGCCCGGGTGCCGTTTCTGCACATGACGGTGACCGAGGAGACGCTTCGCAAAGCAATGATCTCGGTGGCCCAGACCGTTGGCCACTGGCTGCTGCAATTCTTGCAAAACGCGGCCGGCAGCCTCGCGGGTGCCATCACGTCGGCCATCATTTTCCTCTACGTGTTTATCGCGCTGCTGGTGAACCGCGAGAGGTTGCGGACATTGATCGGCCAGCTCAATCCGCTCGGCGAAGAAGCCACCGATCTATACCTGCAGAAGATGGGCTCGATGGTGCGCGGCACCGTGAATGGTCAGTTCGTCATCGCGTTGTGCCAAGGCGTCGCCGGTGCCGCGTCGATCTACGTCGCCGGTTTTCACCACGGCTTCTTCATCTTCGCGATTGTGCTGACCGCGTTGTCGATAATTCCGCTGGGGGGCGGGATCGTGACAATTCCGTTCGGCATCGGAATGATCTTGTTCGGCAATATCGCCGGTGGCGCGTTCGTGGTCCTCTGGCATTTTCTGGTGGTCACCAATATCGACAACTTCTTGCGTCCCATACTCGTTCCGCGCGACGCTCGACTGAACTCGGCGCTGATGTTGCTTTCGGTGTTCGCGGGTATTGGCATGTTCGGCCCGTGGGGCATCATCATCGGTCCGGTCCTGATGATCCTCATCGTCACCACCATCGACGTCTACCTCGCGGTGTACAAGGGCGTCGATCTGCCAGAACTGAAGCGACCCCCTAAACAGGACCCTGCGAAACCGGTACGCCGTAACTGGCTGCCGCGCCGAACTAAGCCAGTCGCTCGGTAAGGAACTCGACCACTCGCTTGCGGGCCTCGTAGGCCGGCTGGCCGTCGACTTCGCGGACCTCCTCGGTCAGCACCGAATGCGCCATCCGGCCGAAGCCGTATTCGTTGCCTGGGCCGGAGTCGATCTCGATGACCTCGAACGCGTCGCCAAGCCTCTCCTTGAGCGTCCTGAACCGTTCGCGTGGTGCCATCTTGTCCGCGCTGAACCGTAAGCCCATGGCGCACAGGCCCTCGTTGGCACAGCGATCGGCAACGACTTTGAGTTCCGATTCGCTCACCCCGGGATCGCGGCGTTGCGTGGGTGTCAGCGGCAGCGGTACCGACGGCTGGCTGAGTACCGGGGCCAGCACGCTGTCATCGACGGCGGCGGCCAGCGCGAAGCCGCCGGTAAAGCATTGGCCGATGACGCCAACGCCCTTGCCCGGCGTCGATGCGTTGAGATCGCGAGCCAGCGCCCGTAAGAACTGCGACACCGGCCGCTGCTTGTTGGTGGCCATCGCCGCGAATTCCCTTGCCACACAGGCCCGCGCGATCTCGGCCGCGGTGTATCCGGCCGACACCGCCTTGCCCGGCTCTCCGAACAACGACGGTATGGCGACGGTGAACCCGTTGTCCACCAAGTGATTACCCAGCGCAAGAACACCGGGATGGATGCCCGGTATCTCCGGAATCAGTACCACACCGGGGCCCGATCCTTTGCGATACACGTCGTGGGTGTAGCCACCACCGGTGAATGGTGCCGCTGACCACCCGGACAGGTCTGCTTCAGGTGCGGTCACGAGTTGTCCCTTCTATCGGGCGGCCTGCAACGGCGGCTGAGATTGCACAGCCGACGCTAGAGCGCGGAACTGCTCGGTGCTGCCCGCACCGGTGACCGCGATTTGTGTGACGCCCGCCGCACTGGTGAGTCTGGTCGTCCACACCGGCTCGGTTTGGTCCGAGCCTTGGTAGACGACCCAGCCCGTACCGACGACGTCGACGGTGCCGGTCGGGTACATGCCCGGATGGATCGAACCGACCAACAGGTCCTCGTCGGCGTTGCTCTGGGTCAGGCTGAGATACATCCCCGTTGGACTGATGTATCCGACGATCGAGGTGGCTGCGTTGAGCCGCTGACCGGTGGACGGGTCCGTTCGCCCATTTTCGATACCGCCGCGACCGCCGGAGTTGGGTTGCCAGCCCGCCGGCAATACCGGCAACCGAATCGGGAAACCCAGCGTCGCGGCGTCCGCCCGCAGGGCCGCCGCGGCATCGTAGAACGGAACCTTGCCCCGATTCGTCCCGCCGGGCTGAATTGAGCACATCCCGACCATGCCCGCCAGCAGGATGCAGCCGACCACCAGCGGCACGAGCGACCAGAACATGTCGCGCCCGTCCTGCAGCAGCCGTGATTTCGCCGGCTTCGGCATCGGCTGTGGCTCCGCGGTCACCTCGCCAGTATCCCAGCTCCAGCTGACAGTTCCGCTTCTGGGAGAATCAGCAACCATGACTGCTGAGGGATCCACGCCGACCGCCGTCGCCAGCCACGGCCCGTCGACCTCGCGGCCGCCGCGCGGGGAAGCCCCCGACCGCAACCTGGCCCTGGAACTCGTGCGGGTTACCGAGGCCGGTGCCATGGCCGCAGGCCGCTGGGTGGGTCGCGGCGACAAAGAGGGCGGGGACGGCGCGGCGGTCGACGCCATACGCGAACTGGTGAACTCCGTCTCAATGCGCGGCGTCGTCGTCATCGGCGAGGGTGAAAAAGACCACGCACCGATGCTGTACAACGGCGAGGACGTCGGCAATGGTGACGGCCCGGAGTGCGACTTCGCCGTAGACCCAATTGACGGCACCACACTGATGAGCAAAGGCATGCCCAACGCCATCTCGGTGCTGGCAGTGGCCGATCGCGGCGCCATGTTCGACCCATCGGCGGTGTTCTACATGAACAAGATTGCCGTGGGGCCCGACGCGGCACACGTGCTGGACATCACTGCTCCGATCGCCGACAACATCCGGGCCGTCGCCAGGGTCAAGGAACTGTCGGTGCGCGACATGACCGTGTGCATCTTGGACCGGCCACGGCACGCCCAGCTGATCGACGATGTCCGCGGCACCGGAGCCCGGATCCGGCTGATCACCGACGGCGACGTCGCGGGCGCCATCTCCGCCTGCCGGCCGGAGTCGGGCACCGACATGCTCGCCGGCATCGGCGGCACCCCGGAGGGCATCATCGCCGCCGCGGCGATCCGCTGCATGGGTGGGGCAATTCAGGCGCAGCTGGCGCCCAAGGACGATGCCGAGCGTCGTAAGGCGCTCGACGCCGGATACGACCTCGATCGGGTGCTGACCACCGAGGATCTGGTGTCCGGCGAGAACGTCTTCTTCTGCGCCACCGGGGTCACCGACGGCGATCTGCTCAAGGGCGTCCGCTACTACCCTGGTGGCTGCACCACGCAGTCGATCGTGATGCGTTCGAAGTCGGGAACCGTCCGGATGATCGAGGCCTACCACCGGCTTTCGAAGCTCAACGAATACTCCGCGATCGACTTCACCGGCGACAGCAACGCCGCCTATCCCCTGCCCTGACCAACAACACCGCCGACAAGCAAGGAAACCCAATCTATGGCCGACAGCGCCGAGTATCGCATCGAGCACGACACCATGGGCGAGGTCCGGGTGCCAGCAAAGGCGTTGTGGCGTGCGCAAACCCAGCGTGCAGTGGAGAACTTTCCGATCTCCGGCCGGGGCCTGGAGCGCGCACAGATCCGCGCGTTGGGTCTGCTGAAGGGCGCGTGCGCGCAAGTAAACAAAGACCTCGGGTTGCTGGCCCCGGAAAAGGCCGACGCGATCATCGCTGCAGCGGCTGAGATCGCCGACGGGCGCCACGACGATCAGTTCCCCATCGACGTCTTCCAGACCGGCTCCGGCACCAGCTCGAACATGAATACCAACGAGGTGATCGCCAGCATCGCCGCCGCCAACGGCGTTACCGTGCACCCCAATGACGACGTGAACATGTCGCAGTCGTCCAACGACACCTTCCCCACCGCCACTCACATTGCGGCCACCGAGGCGGCGGTGCGTCATCTCATTCCGGCGCTCGAAGTGCTGCAAAGCGCGCTGGCGGCCAAGGCTCTTGATTGGCAGACGGTCGTGAAGTCGGGACGCACCCACCTAATGGACGCCGTTCCGGTGACACTTGGGCAGGAGTTCAGCGGGTACGCTCGCCAGATCGAGGCGGGCGTAGAAAGAGTGCGCGCGTGCCTTCCCAGGCTGGGTGAACTGGCCATTGGCGGCACCGCGGTAGGCACTGGCCTCAACGCTCCCGAGAACTTCGGCGTCAAGGTAGTCTCGGTGCTGGTCGCCGACACGGGCCTGTCCGAATTACGAACTGCTGCAAACTCTTTCGAAGCTCAGGCGGCGCGTGACGGATTGGTCGAAGCGTCCGGCGCGCTGCGCACCATCGCGGTGTCGCTGACCAAGATCGCCAACGACATCCGCTGGATGGGATCCGGACCGCTGACCGGCTTGGCCGAAATCCAGCTGCCCGACCTGCAGCCGGGCAGCTCGATCATGCCCGGCAAGGTGAATCCGGTTCTGCCGGAGGCGGTCACACAGGTGGCCGCGCAGGTGATCGGCAATGACGCCGCCATTGCCTGGGGCGGTGCGAACGGCGCGTTCGAGCTCAACGTCTACATCCCGATGATGGCCCGCAACATCCTGGAGTCGTTCAAACTGTTGACCAACGTGTCAAAGCTGTTCGCGCAGCGCTGCATTACCGGTCTGTCCGCTAACGTCGACCATCTGCGCGAGCTCGCCGAGTCCTCGCCTTCGATCGTGACGCCGCTGAACTCGGCCATCGGGTACGAAGAGGCGGCCGCGGTCGCCAAACAAGCACTCAAGGAGCGTAAGACGATCCGCCAGACGGTCATCGATCGCGGTCTGATCGGCGACAAACTGTCGATCGAAGAGCTGGATCGTCGCCTCGATGTGTTGGCGATGGCTAAGGTCGAAGCGACCGAACAGTGACGGCTCCGCCCGGCGGTCCCTATGGTCAGGGTCCCTATGGTCAGGGCCCCTATGGTCAGGGTCCCTACGGAACGAATCCGTATGGACAGGACCCATATTGGGGCGGACAGCCGCAGAGCGGCCCGTACCAGTACCCGCCAGGTGGCCCTTACGGCAATCCGCAAAGCGGTATGGACCCTTCCGCCCCGGCCGGCTCCCACCCGCAGCAATACCCCTCGGGTTGGCCGGGCGGGTCCTACCCGCCTGGACCGCCGCCGAATCGGCCCGGTTCGAAGATGCCGTGGTTGATCATCACCGGGATCGCCGTGCTGGGCGTCATCGTGCTGGTGGTAATCCTGGCGGTCGCCCTCAGCAACCGAAACACATCGAGCACCGCCGGCCCCTCCGGGACCACACCGTCGCAAAGCGCTGCGACGTCGCAGCCCAACAATTCTCAACAGACTGCGACCGGCTGTACACCCAACGTCTCCGGCGGTGACGCGTCGGGCGTCGGCAGCACGATCAGCGCGGGCAAGCTGTCGTTCCCCGCCAGCGCGGCACCCGGATGGACGCCGTACTCCGACGACCAGAACCCGAATCTCATTGACGCGGTGGGCCTCGGCCAGGAAGTACCGGGAGCCAACCAGTGGATGCAGCAGGTCGAGGTCGCGATTACCAACTTCGTCCCCAGCATGGACATCAGCCAGCAAGCATCGAAGTTGATGGACTGCGTGGCCAGCGGTCCCGGCTATTCGCAATCGTCGCCCACCCTGGGCTCGAAGAAAACGTCGTCGATTACGGTCGATGGGGTGAAGGCCGCCCGGGTGGATGCCGACATCACGATCGCTGACACCTCACGCAAGGTGAAGGGTGACACGGTGACGATCATCGCGGTCGACACCAAACCGGTCACCATCTTCTTGGGCGCAACACCAATCGGCGATCCGGCCCCCCAAGCCGTCGTCAACCAGGTCATTGCGGCGCTGAAGGTCGCAAAGTAGCTAACCGGTACCCGCCGGCGCGGAGACGTGCGTGGCTTCGGAGCGGCCGCGTAGCACCGTGGAATAGCACTCGGCCCACCGCTGCTGTTCGGCCTTATCGGCACGGTCGATGGCCGCGGCCGAGCACAGGATCCGCCGCTCGGAGGTTTTGGCAAGATCGGCCAGCCGCGCGGCCTCGTTGACGGCATCACCGATAACCGTGTATTCATACCGGTTTTCGGCACCGATGTTGCCGGCAAAGACGCGGCCCGCCGAAACCCCGATACCGAAGTCGACCACGGGTAGCTGACGCAGCTGGGTGCCCAACGTGCGTGCGGCGGCCAGCGCCGCCGATGCCGGTTCGTTGGTCCGTAGCGGCGCTCCGAAAATGGCCAACGCCGCATCACCCTCGAATTTGTTGATCAGCCCGTGATGTTCGTCGACGGCGCCGACGACTATCCGGAAGAATTGATTGAGCACCTCGGCAACCTCTTGCGGCGGAAGGCTTTCCGTCAATTGCGTGGAGCCGACGAGGTCGATGTAAAGGACGGCCGCCTCCACCACGTCTCCGGTCAGCGTGGCACCTTCTTCAATCGCTCGATGGGCTACGTCGATTCCGACGTGGCGGCCGAACAGATCGCGTACCCGGTCCCGCTCGGCGAGTCCGGCGACCATTCGGTTGAATCCCGTTTGCAGGCGCCCGATTTGGGAGCGTTCGTAGACGCCGATTTGCGTGTCGATGCGGCCGTGTTCGACCTCGGCCATCGCGTCGACGACCTCGCCCAGTGGATCGGCAATGGATCGCGACGTCAGGATCATCACCGGCAATCCCAGAACTATCGCCGCTACCGCCACCACCAATACAGGCGCATCCAACGACGCGCTCTTCTGGAGCAGCCAGCCGTAGGAATGCAGGATCACAAACGTTGCGATGATCCCAATGGGCAGTGCGCTGCATAAGAACCACAACAGAACCAATCGCGCGAACACACCGGGTACCGCGATGCCCTGCTCGGAACCCCGGGTGGCGGCCGCCATGATCGGCCTCAGGGTGTGTTGCGCGAGCAGTAGGCCGGTGCCCGCGGCGGCGGCACCGCCGAGTAGCACACCGAGCAGAATGGGCAGCAGCAGTGCGGGCCCCGAGTTCCGGTTCAACAGCAGAAGGGCTCCACCGCATATTGCCCAGGCCGTCGCCAGGATCGCCGACTGGCGGCCGGCAAGTTTCATCGCGGAGGCCCGTTGGGCCGGAGTGGGTTCGGCCCCGGCGGCATACCACCGCAGGGTGGGGGCGAGGCTGAGGAACCCGCCGACCGCGACGCCAATTGTCCCCAGCACTACCAGCACCACCACCGTCGCCGTGTTCCGTTGCACGAAATCGGCATTCAGCGCCGCGGACGTGTGACCCCGAAGCGGGATCAGGATTGCGCACGCGTCGAGGACGGCGAAAATGTAGGCCAGCGCAAGATCGAGTCCGTATTGAATCGCTAACTTGCGGGCACTCTTAGGCACCGTTGTTTGGCCCGCCGGAGTTCTGTCCCGCAATGTCGGTGATCGGGAAGTTAGGCATCGGCTTGGGGGACGGGGTATTGGGCAGCGGCGGGATCTCGCTCGCCGGGATGTCACGCAGTTGATTGACGGGTGGACCGTTCTCCCTGCTCCCATAACTGGTTCCGGGCGCCCGCGGCCCGAGCAGCTCGCTTACCGTCACCAGCCGGTAGCCGTTGGCCTTAAGCACCGGGATGAACTGGTAGACAAGGTCGACGGTGCTGGAGTAGGTGTCGTGGAACAGCACCACCGAGCCGGGTTTGATCTGCGACATCAGCAGCGCCCGGGTTGCCGCGGTGTTAGAGTCGTTGGCCCAGTCGAAAGGGATAACGTCCCAAAGAATTTCGGCTTGCCCAAACTTGGCTGCGGTCTGGCGCACCGCATCGTTGGACAGGCCGCCGGCGGGACGGTACAGGGTGGGTGTTCGCCCCGTTGCGGCGGTTATCGCGTCGTTGGCCCGCGAGAACTGGCCGGCGATGTCCTCGGGCGGGATCGTCGTCATGTTGGGGTGTTCCCAGGTGTGGCTGCCGATCTCCATCCCCGCATCGGCGATGCGTTTGGCGCCGGTCGGATTGGCTGCCACCTTGTTGCCGATCAGGAAAAACGTCGCCTTGGCGTCCGGGATGTCACCGTCCTTCAGTATTTGCAGCAGCCGATCGGTATACGGCCCCGGACCATCGTCGAAGGTCAGTGCGACACACTTGATCACCGAACAATTCAGGTTCTCGGCACGCGTGACGTGGCCGGTAAGGGAGCCGATCACCAGCACCGCGGCGGCCACCACGACACCGAAAACCGTGCGCCAGTAGCGCCAGGCGAGGTTGTCGGGTCGTTTCGGCACGATGGCAGCCTACCGGGCGAGGAGTGTGTGATCTGGGCGTCGAGTGTGTTTCCTGGGGTTTCAGTGTGCAGTCAGGCCGGGTTCCACGCGATTTTGCCGCCCTGAATGCCCACTGAAAGCCCACAGAGCACACTCAATGCGGTCGGTCAGCGTGGCCCGGTGATTTCCTCGAGCATCTCGGTGACCAGCGCGGCAATGGGCGACCGCTCGCTCCGCAGCAACGTGATGTGCGCGAACAGCGGATGGCCTTTGAGCTTCTCGATCACCGCGGCAACCCCGTCATGGCGGCCGACCCGCAGGTTGTCGCGCTGTGCGATGTCGTGGGTCAGTACCACCCGGGATCCGGTGCCGAGCCGCGATAGCACGGTCAGCAGCACGTTGCGTTCCAGCGACTGAGCCTCGTCGACGATGACGAACGAGTCATGCAACGAGCGGCCCCGGATGTGGGTTAGCGGCAGCACCTCGAGCATGCCCCGGGAAAGGACTTCCTCTAGGACCGCGGGGCTGGCCAGGCCCTCGAGCGTGTCGAACACCGCTTGGGCCCACGGGCCCATCTTGTCGCTCTCGCTACCCGGCAGGTAGCCGAGCTCCTGGCCGCCAACCGCGTATAGCGGGCGGAAAACCACCACCTTGCGCTGGGTTCGGCGCTCCAGCACGGCTTCCAGTCCCGCACACAGCGCCAGCGCTGACTTTCCGGTGCCTGCCTTGCCGCCCAGTGACACAATTCCCACGGACTCGTCGAGGAGCAGATCGAGCGCCACCCGCTGTTCGGCGGAGCGGCCCCGCAGCCCGAAAACCTCGCGGTCCCCGCGAACTAGCTGCACACGCTTGGCGGCGGTGACTCGGCCCAGCGCGTGGGAACTGCCCCCTAACAGCCGAATCCCGGTATGACACGGCAAATCCCGGGCCTCCACGAGGTCGATCTCGCCTTCGGCAAACAGCGCGTCGATATCCTCGACAGCGGTCTCGACCTCATGCATCCCCGACCAGCCCGACGCGACGACGTCCTGTGCGTGGTACTCATCGGCTGCCAGGCCGACCGCCGCGGCCTTGACCCGAAGGGGAATGTCCTTGCTGACCAACGTGACTCGTTTGCCATCCGCGGCGAGGTTGGCGGCGCAGCTGAGGATCCGGGAATCGTTACTGTCGGTGCGAAAGCCGGCAGGCAGCACCGCCGGGTCCGTGTGGTTGAGTTCGACGCGCAGCGAACCGCCTTGAGTACCAACGGGAATGGGTTGATCCAAGCGCCCGTGCTCTAGCCGGAGATCGTCGAACAACCGCAGCGCCTGGCGGGCGAACCACCCGAGTTCGTGGTGATGACGCTTGGCCTCCAGTTCGCTGATTACCACCAGCGGTACCACCACCTCGTGCTCAGCGAACCGGCTGCAGGCCCACGGGTCGGACAGCAGCACGGAGGTGTCGAGCACGTACGTCCGGGTATCGGTCACGGAGCGCTCCTCGAGCTAAAGCGCTCGGGCGGACCCACACGAGCGTATCGGCGCGGGCCGCGGCACCAGGACCGGGGCCGGTCCTGCCTTCGTAGTGACAGAAAGTGCCGCCCTGGCAGCAGAGCATGTCGCTGGCCATCGAGTGCGACGCTACTCCGGTGGTGACACCCCCGCAGGGCAGACGCGCCGACGCGCTAGGGGCTCAGCTTGGCGACGATGCACTCCGCGCAGCGGAGTGAGAAGGAGCCAAGCAGTCAGGCCTAGCGGGTGACGAATTGCTTCAGCGCAGGCTCGTCGGCCAGCCCCCATGCGGTGATGCGATCGGAGATCACCTGCCGCAGCTGCGGGGCGCCGAAAATCCCGGCATCGGCCACGTTCGCCACTTTGTCCTGGTAGGCGTCAATGTCGGCACCGATGACTTGGAGGTCGGCCGCACGGGCAGCGATCGCCGCGATCGTCTCGTCGTGTGTGTAGTCGAGGCAGTGCGTGACGAGGTTGGCGAAGAACTCCTCGTGGCGCGTTTCGTCGCGGGCGATGCGGTCGATGAGTCCGGCCAGGATGGGCTCTTCGATCTGCGCGGCCAGGTTGCGGCAGAAGACCGCGCAAGAACGCTCGTAGAACGCCATGTAGACCAACGTCTCGACCTGTGTGTACGTGTCGCCGCGGTAGCCCTTCATCACGTACTCGACGCGAACCTCTTCGTTCGCCGTCGGGTCGACCTCCCTGGTGACCACCAGGTATTCGCGTAGCGCGATGGCGTGCAGGTGCTCCTCGGCCGTCCATCGGCCGAGCCAGCGGCCCCAATAGTCCTCGAGAATGAAGTGCTCGACGAGCTCACGGTGATGACCGGACAGGTTGTCCTTGAGAATCAGCAGGATCTCGCAGGCGTCGGTAATCACTCGGGGCAGCGTTGCCTGGGACGGATCCCAGTCGCGCCCGCCAAGAAAGGCGAAATTCTCGCCCTGGTCGAACGGGACGTAATCGTGGGCGAACCAGAGCTCCTCGGTGTCGAGGTGTCGAGCCACGTTCTCTTCGACCACCGGCTCGAGCTCGAGAGTCAACGCATTAGCTACAGGTTTCTGTGCCATGCAGTAACTGTAACCCGCATACACAGGTTCTGCGAAATTACCCAGCCATGTGTCGCGACACAAATAGCCGCGTTAGCGATCGACCAAGCTCCAGTCCTCGAGACCCTCATAGAGAGGGAACTCCCTGGCCAGCCGCGTTGCCCGGTGCCGCAGCGCTTCGACGTCGGCCGAGTTGCCTCCCACGAGCGCGGTCGCGATGATGTCGGCAACCTCGGTGAACTCGGCGTCGCCGAAACCGCGAGTTGCCAGCGCGGGAGTTCCGATCCGCAGGCCCGAGGTCACCATCGGCGGCCGGGGGTCGTTGGGGACGGCGTTGCGGTTGACGGTGATGCCGACCTCGTGCAGCAGGTCCTCGGCCGCCTGCCCATCAAGCGGAGAGTTGCGCAGATCAACGAGCACCAGGTGCACGTCGGTGCCACCGCTAACCACCGAGACGCCGGCCTTGGCGACGTCGGCAGCCAGCAACCGATCGGCAAGGATCCGAGCACCGGACAGGGTGCGCTGCTGCCGCTCGGCGAATTCGGGTGTCGCGGCGATCTTCAGCGCGACCGCCTTGGCCGCGATGACGTGCATGAGCGGTCCGCCCTGCTGGCCGGGGAACACCGCCGAGTTGATGGCCTTGGCGTGTTCCTGCTTACCCACGATCAGGCCCGAACGACCCCCGCCCAACGTCTTATGCACCGTCGTGGACACCACGTCGGCATGCGGTATCGGCGATGGGTGCAACCCCGCGGCCACCAGGCCCGCAAAGTGGGCCATGTCGACGAGCAGCTTGGCTTCGACCTCGTCGGCGATCGACCGGAACGCCGCAAAGTCCAGAACACGCGGGTAGGCCGACCAGCCGGCGATGATGACCTTCGGACGGAACTCGAGCGCCTGAGCCCGCACGGCGTCCATGTCGACCAGATGCGTCGTCGGGTCAACGCCGTAAAAGCCGTTTTCGTACAACTTGCCGGAGAAGTTCAGCCGCATGCCGTGGGTCAGGTGACCGCCGTTGGCGAGGTCCAGGCCCAGCAGCCGCTCCCCCGGTGACATCAACGCGTGCAGCACCGCCGCGTTGGCCTGGGCGCCGGAATGCGGTTGCACGTTGGCGAAGTCGGCACCAAACAGCGCCTTGGCCCGGTCGCGGGCGATGTTTTCCACGACGTCGACGTGTTCGCAACCACCGTAGTAGCGCCGACCGGGTAGCCCCTCGGCGTACTTGTTGGTCAGCACGCTGCCTTGGGCCTGCAGCACCGAGCGCGGCACGAAGTTCTCGGAAGCGATCATCTCGAGTGTGTCGCGCTGCCGGCTGAGCTCTTTGCCCAGCAGCTCGGCGATATCTGGGTCAACCTCGGCGAGCGGGGCCGACATTACGGAGGCCATGCCAGGGATAGGGGTGCGGGCGTCAGGTGCGGCAGTCACGCGCGCCAGTCTATCCAGCGACGCCGTCGCAGACCTTTTCGCCAGCCCAACCGTCGGGCACGCGCCCCACCCTGCAAGACTGACACCATGCCGCGGCTGAGCGAGCCGAGCCCGTATGTCGAGTTCGACCGAAAGCAGTGGCGCGCGCTCCGCATGTCGACGCCGCTGGCCCTCACCGAAGAGGAACTGATCGGGTTGCGCGGTCTCGGTGAGCAAATCGACCTGCTCGAGGTCGAAGAGGTTTATTTGCCGCTGGCCCGGCTCATTCACCTTCAGGTCGCCGCCCGGCAGGGGTTGTTCGCCGCCACCGCGGAGTTCCTCGGCGAGCCGCAACAAAACCCGGACCGACCGGTGCCATTCATCATCGGCGTGGCCGGCAGCGTGGCAGTGGGGAAGTCAACCACCGCCCGCGTGCTCCAGGCGCTGTTGGCGCGCTGGGATCACCACCCCCGGGTTGACCTGGTGACCACCGACGGCTTTCTCTACCCAAATGCCGAACTAGAGCGGCGAAACCTAATGCACCGCAAAGGCTTTCCGGAAAGCTATAACCGGCGGGCGCTGATGCGATTCGTCACCTCGGTGAAATCGGGTTCGGACTACGCCTGCGCGCCGGTGTATTCACATCTGCACTACGACGTCATCCCTGGGGCAAAACACGTGGTCCGCCACCCCGACATCTTGATCCTGGAGGGGCTCAATGTGTTGCAGACAGGTCCGACCCTCATGGTGTCGGACCTGTTCGACTTTTCGCTCTATGTGGACGCTCGGATTGAGGACATCGAGCAGTGGTACGTGTCGCGGTTCTTGGCCATGCGCAGCACGGCGTTCGCCGACCCGGAATCACACTTCCACCATTACTCGGCTCTGACCGACGCGAAGGCGGTCATCGCCGCGAAGG
Organism: Mycobacterium simulans; assembly: GCF_900232995.1. Taxonomy (GTDB): domain Bacteria; phylum Actinomycetota; class Actinomycetes; order Mycobacteriales; family Mycobacteriaceae; genus Mycobacterium; species Mycobacterium simulans. Next base: position 2,666,361 of record NZ_OCVX01000003.1, on the reverse strand, counting down.
AGATCTGGCGCTCGATCAACCGGCCGAATCTGGTCGAGAACATCCTGCCCACCCGGCCGCGGGCCACACTGGTGCTGCGCAAGGACGCCGATCACTCCATCAATCGGCTAAGGCTGCGCAAGCTGTAGCGTTTCGCCCAGTCGATTATGGCCGGATTAAGGAGAAGCCCCGGGCGTCCCGGCTATGCCGGACAGCAGCCCCTTGGTGCCGCCGGCGCCACCGGGCCCGCTGGGCGCCCCGGTGCCCCCAGCTCCGCCGTCGCCGCCGTCGCCGATCAGCTGGGCGCCGCCGCCGGTGCCGCCACCGCCGCCCGCACCGACGACACCGCCAGCGCCACCACTTGCCCCGCCGGCGCCCCCGTTCCCGCCGGAACCGCCGTTGCCATACAGCGATCCGCCGATGGCGCCGTTGCCGCCGTCACCCCCGGCACCGCCGCTGCCGTTAGCGCCGGTCCCGCCGGGGCCGCTACCGCCCTTGGCTCCGGCCCCGCCGACACCACCGTGTCCGCCGGAACCGCCTGTGCCCACCATCCACGAGCCGTCACCGCTGGCGCCGCCTCCACCGGCACCACCGCTACCGCCATCGCCGCCGCCACCGCCGGCGCCGCCCTTCCCGGCGATGCCTAAGCCCCCGGCCCCCCAAGCCCCCCGGTCCCCCCCCCCACCCCCGCCCCCCCCCGCCCCCGCGGCCCCCGTAGGGCCCCCGGCCGCCGCCCCCGCGCCAGGCCCCGCCGTGGCCGCCGTGCCCCCCGCCCCCCGCATTCCCAACCCACCCAGCGGGCCCGCCGGCGCCGCCGTTACCGCCGGCGCTGCCGGCACTGCCCGGGAGGCCTGCGAATCCCGACGTGCCGTCTCCACCGTTGCCGCCGGCACCGCCGACACCCCACAGCCCAGCCGCCCCACCATGTCCACCGGCCCCGCCGGCGACGCCGATACTGCCCGATGTCCCGCCGGCACCGCCGGCACCGCCGTTACCGTTTAGCCAGCCACCGGCACCGCCGTTACCGCCGGCAGCGCCAGGCCCGCCCGCCCCGCCAAACCCGCCGTTACCGATCAACCCGGCCGCGCCGCCGTTGCCGCCGGCCACCCCGGGTGTCGTGCTGGCACCACCATTGCCGCCGTTGCCGTACAACAGCCCCCCGGGCCCGCCGTCTTGCCCCGGCCCGCCGTTGACGCCGTCGCCGATCAGCGGGCGCCCCAGCAACGCCTGGGTGGGCGCATTGATGGCCTTGAGCAGCTGCTGCTCAGCGTTTGCCGCCTCGGCGGTGGCATACATACCGCCGCCAGTTGTCAACGCCTGCACGAATTGCTGGTGAAACGCCGACATCTGGGCACTTACCGTCTGATAGGCCTGGCCGTGCGACCCAAACAGCGATGCGATAGCCGCGGATACCTCGTCGGCGCCCGCGGCCAGCAACCCAGTGGTCGGGGCCAACGCCGCGGCATTGGCTTCGGTGAGCGCCGACCCGACGCTCGCCAGGTCCGACGCGGCCGCCACCAGCGCCTCCGGCGCAGCTGTCACAAACGACATCACTTTCCTCCGGTCGAATCACCATCGGATATCTCATCCGGGAGAGCAGACGGTATTGCTATCTCGCACCCAATCCGCCCGAGATGCACGAGCAGAATGCACACGCTTGCTCGGCGGGGTTGGGCAGTATGCCCAATGGCGGCCGCCGATTCACCTGCCGTATCGACGATGCCGTTGGCTGTAGTCGCGCAGGGCGCGCAGGAAATCGACCCGCCGGAATGCGGGCCAGTGCGCTTCGGTGAACCACATCTCCGAGTAGGCGCTCTGCCACAGCAAAAATCCCGACAGGCGTTGCTCGCCCGAGGTGCGGATCACTAGATCTGGGTCGGGTTGCCCTGAGGTGTAAAGGTTTTCGGAGATACCGTCGACGGTCACCGCTTCGATGAGATCTTCGGCGGTGGCGCCGTTGGCGAATTCCTTGCTCAACAACGCCCGCACCGCGTCGACGATCTCGCGACGGCCGCCATAGCCCACCGCGACGTTGACATGGAATGGCGCATTTTCCGGCGTGGAATCCACCGCATAGCGCAGCCGACGGGCCGGTTCATCACCGAGCAACTCAAGATCGCCGACGGTGCGCACACTCCAGCGGTTGGCCGGTGCGCAGATCTCCTCGACGACATCGGTAATGATCTCGATCAATCCGGCCAGCTCGTCGGGATCGCGTTGCAGGTTTTCCGTGGACAGCAGGTAGACGGTGGTCATTTCGATGCCGGCTTCTTGGCACCAGCGCAGCATCTCGGCGATCTTGACCGCACCCATCCGGTAGCCGTAGCTGACGTCGTCATATCCCGCGTCGCGCGCCCACCGCCGATTGCCGTCGCACAGAACCGCAATGTGACGGGGGAGTTCGGATTTCGAGGCCGCCAGACCCTGGCGCAGGCGCAGCTCATAGAGCCGATACAAGGGTTCCTTGAGCCGCGCCGGGATGATCTCCACGGACATCAACACTACTGTGACCGACGCCAAATTCCGGGTCCGGATTCCGCCAATCTCACCTCGCGTCCAGCGGGTGTCTCACAGCCAACCCAGTTACTGTGTTCGATGAAATTCACCGGCAATCACTAGACGAGGCAACGGGAGAAATGAGCAGCCAGACCAGCACGCTCACTAGCGCCGAGCCCGACGCGCACGGGTTTTCGCCATCCGAAGCCGCCCACCATGTCGTCGAGGGCGTCGCCCGTGTTCTGGCCAAGCCGCGCTTCCGCGGGTGGATTCACGTCTATTCCGCCGCCGCCGCCGTTTTCGCGGGCGCGTCATTGGTCGCGGTGTCGTGGGCGGTGGGCTCCACCAAGGCCGGACTGGCGACGCTGGCCTATACCGCGGCGACGATCCTGATGTTCACCGTGAGCGCCACCTACCACCGAGTCAACTGGAAATCCGCGACCGCCCGGAAATGGATGAAGCGGGCCGATCATTCGATGATCTTCGTATTCATCGCCGGTAGTTACACACCGTTCGCGCTGCTGGCCCTGCCCGGCCACAACGGGCACCTGGTGTTGACGATTGTTTGGGGCGGCGCGCTCGCCGGGATCCTGCTGAAGATGTGCTGGCCGTCGGCGCCGCGCTGGGTCGGCGTGCCCCTGTATCTACTGCTGGGATGGGTAGCGGTCTGGTACACCGGGACAATCCTGCACAATGCGGGGGTGGCCGCGATGGTGCTGCTGTTCGTCGGTGGCGCCCTGTACAGCATTGGCGGCATCCTCTACGGATTACGCTGGCCGGACCCATGGCCGACGACGTTCGGCTTCCATGAGTTCTTCCACGCCTGCACCGCGATCGCGGCGATCTGCCACTACATCGCCATGTGGTTCGTGGTCTTTTAGTTTCGCCAACCGCGTGGAATCTCGGGTATCAGCGTCGCGCACAACGACACTAGTACGCCGCTAACCCGGACATGAGCGCAAGTTGGTTTGCGGACCCTTGTGCAAACGTCAATGCCTGCCTAGGCAAACCCGCAGCACCATATTGACCTGGTCGCCACCCGGAGCACACTGAACACGCTTGTAAAGCATGCCCTGGGGGTGGGACCCGAAATCGTCAAAATATCTATACGCAACGCCAGTAGCTACTGGCTAAAGTCTTCCAAGCGTGTTGCAGGAACCACAATTCGACGGACCCGACCAGAGCGGAGTGTGACAGGCCAGGGCCGGAATCAACCCAATCTCGCCTGCATTTTCGATCCAATGCGTTGGCCGGTCATTACGATGACATCCATTGTTGATGACCCAAACAATACGAGGAGGAGGTGACGAGTTATGGAGAACATCACGGAAACGAGCGAGGTATTCGAGGTTCAGATCGAAGAAGTCTCGCGTGAATCGGTTCTCGACCGGAACATTCCCTACTGATGTTTAGAAGCCGTACCCGCCGTGCGGCAAATATTGCGGTACGGCGGGACTGGCGGCCGTCGACCACAATCTGCAATGACTGATTTTGCTGAAGCTTTTGCCAACATCGCGGACACAATCACCGGACTATGGGACCGCTCTGATCCCCATCACTTGGTGAACGCCGCCGTTGCGGGACTGCGCGCGACCGACCTTTCGGTGATCGACCCGGCGTCGTGTCTGGAATGGGCCGTTGGTTCATCGGCACTGCCCGAGCAATCTTGGGACTTCGACTTCGGCCAGCCCGCGATTACGGTTGCGCGAACCTCGGACTTCCGCATCGACCTGCTGTATTGGATGGAAAACGTCGCCGGCGCCCACGATCACATGACCTGTGGAGCGTTCGCGGCCCTACACGGCGACCGGGTGCACACCGAGTACGAGTTCGTCGAGTCCAAGGTCTTTGATGAGAATCTTGCCGGTGGCACGCTGACCCGCACTGGACTTGAGATCATGCGAACCGGCGAGGTGCGGCCCATCACCCCTGAGTTGATCCACGACATCTACTGGATCCAGAAGCCCGCCGTGACGTTGGTGGTGCGATGTGAGTCGCATCCCGGACCACGTCGTACCCCTCGGGAGTACTGGCTGCCGGGCTTAGCGTATGTGGTTACGCGGCATCAGAAGGCATCGCTGGTGCGTCGCCAGTCCGAGGCGATCTCGCTGCTCCGCAAGTCCAGCCCGCGCCGTTACCAGCGCGTCTTAGCCGAGGTATTGCAGCGCGGGACAGCGGCGTTGGCCTACCGCGCATACCTCGACGCCGCGATCTCAGCGCCCGACGTGCTCGACGAAGTACTCGACCAGATCCCGGACAACGACGTGCTAATCCCGCTGCTCGACGACTGCCGCCCCGAGTTCGTGCGTCGATCACTACTGGGCGGGGTCTTCGTGCGCGATCGGGCCGTGCAAACGCTGACCGCCTTGCGCTGGGCCGGCGCCTCAGGTGCCGACCTGCACGCATTGCTGTCTCCGGAGGACCGGGATGGCAGGTCACTTGCGGACTTGATCGAGCACGCCGCGGCGTATCTGAAGCCGCTGTCCCCCGAGGCTGCAGTGCTGCTGAATGCCACAACGCAGGGCCCCCAATGAGCGCCGTCGAGAAAGATGTTCTCGTCGTGGCTCCCGGGCTGTTCTGCTCATGGCATGGCGGCCAGGTGCGCATCGGCGCGGTCGATGATCCGTTCGCTGAATTCGTCGCCACTCCCGGTGTGGTTTTGCTGTTGGGTCTGTTCAGCACACCTCGGTTACGCGAGGACGCTCACCAGCGACTGTCGCAGCTGGGGGTGCCCGCTCCCGAGGAAGCAGTCGAGCAGCTGGTTCGCATGAAGCTACTGGTTTCCGCCCAACGTGCCGAGCAGTCAGACGAGTTGGCAGTTTCGGCATACGACGTCGTTCGACATCTCGGGACAACACACGATATCGACGCAGCGTCACCGGAGTTCGTCGAATTGTTCAACGATGTCCGGCCGTTCACGCTGACCTCCAAGTCGATGGCGTTCGCGCTGTATCAGGCCATCAACTACATCGTCGCCAACGACATCTCCGGCGCCATCGTCGAGTGCGGGGTAGCCGGTGGCGGCAGCATGATGCTGGCCGCAACCACGCTCCTGGCGCGTGACCGTTGCGACCGCGACCTGTTCTTGTTCGACACCTTCGACTGGTCCTTTGAAAACCCTACGTACCACGACGGCTTCGTCGGCACCCCCGACCGCCTCGCCCGCACACCGGGCAGCAACATGCGGCCCCAAGGCGTGGGCGTCAACGACGTCGCTGCCCGTATGGCCACCACCGGCTACCCCACAAGGCAGATCCGGCTGGTGCGGGGAATGGTCCAAGACACCCTGGCAGTCACCGACACCGGCGACGTCGCCATCCTGCGCCTCGATACCGACTTCTACGCGTCCACCCTGTGCGAACTCGACACCCTTTATCCCAGGCTGGTCCCCGGCGGGGTGCTCATACTGGATGACTACGGCAAACTCAAAGGCGCCACCGCCGCAGCCGACGAATACTTTGCACACTGCCAAGACCCGCCGTTGCTTCATCGCATAGAAACCCAAGGACGCATCGCAACTAAGCCAACGCCGCGCGCCCCAGCCACATAAGCGGGTGACCAGGCCTAAACACTGAGCGCCGATCCGGCCGACTGATTGTTTATGACTTGAGCCATTTCTTCGCAGGAAGTTGGCCCCACCGCGTTCAGGCTGATCACCGCGGGAAACATAAACCTGGCAAAGCTAAACGTTAGCGGCAGGCGATGGATGGGGATGATCTTGCACGGCGTCTTGGGCTCGGCGGATCAGCTCCGCATGAGGGCGGCGGCGAGTTCGGCTGCGCTGGTCACCGGTAGGTCGCACGTCTGTCCGCGGCATACGTAGGCGGCATCCGCGCCGTTCACCTGGTCCCGTCCGGCCAGCAGCACCGACGACCCCTCCGACCCACCGACAACGATCGCGCCGCCCGGCGCCAGCCGGCGCGCGTCGGCCAGCAGGGGCGACCGCGACTGGTCACAGGCGACGGCGATCTGCAGCGGTCCACGCACGGTGGCTTCGGCCAGTGCCAGCCAATGTCCGGCCGAGCGCGGTGCGCGGGCCAGCAGCACCGAATGCGCGCGCAGGGTGTAGGCCGCCAGTTGCAGATACCGCTCGGCCCGGCTGCCGTCGACCAGATGCGCGGCGGTCAGCAGCGCCTCGGTGATCAACGAGGCTCCCGAGGGAGTCGCGCCGTCCAGCGGGTCGGAGGGCCTCAGCATCAACTGCTCGGCGTCATCGGCGGTGTCGAACCAGTGGCCTGGGTGCTGCGCGTCTCCGAAGTGCTGCAGCGCGGCGTCCAGTAAGTCGGTGGCCGTCGTCAGCCAGGACTCGTCGGCGGTGAGTTGGTACAGCGCCAACAACCCGGTGGCCAGCGCCGCATGGTCCTCCAGAATGGCCACGCTCTCGCCGACTACCCCGCCAAGGCTCGCGCGCCGCAGCCTGCCGTCGACGACGTGTACCTCCAGCAGCGCAGTCGCGCACCGCCGCGCGGCTTGAGCCAACTCGGGCGCTTCCAACGCCACACTGGCCTCGGTCAGCGCGGTTATTGCGAGCCCGTTCCAGGCCGTCACGACCTTGTCGTCGCGTCCGGGCTGGACCCGGGTGCGCCGGGCCGCCAGCAACTGGCCGCGGATCCGTTCCAAGCGCCCCGCGTCGTCGGGATCGGCGAGCAACTGCAGCACCGACGTCTGGTGTTCGAAGGTGCCCGCCTGGGTGACTCCGAAAACCTCTGCCGCCCAACGGCCGTCGTCATCGCCGAGCACCTCGGTCAGCTGCGCCGGTGTCCACACATAGGTCGAGCCCTCGCGGCCATCGGCGTCGGCATCCAGGGACGAGGTGAACATGTCGGCGTCAGCCAAATCGTCGATCAGAAACCGTGCGGTCTGGGCCGCGACCCGGCGGGCGAGCGGATCCCCGGTCCGCCGCGTCCAGTGCGCGTAGGCGCGCAGCAACAGCGCGTTGTCGTACAGCATTTTCTCGAAATGCGGTACTACCCAAGCCTTGTCGACGCTATACCGGGCGAAGCCGCCGGCGAGTTGGTCGTAAATTCCGCCGCGCGCCATCGCGCTGCCGGTGCGCGCCACGGCCTCCAACGCCGCCGATGACCCGGTGCGTTCGTAATGGCGCAGCAGCGCCTCCAGCAGCGCCGACGGCGGGAACTTGGGCGCCCCGCCGAACCCGCCGTGAGCGGTGTCCTGCTCGCGCAGCACCGTTGCGACGGCGTGGTCACAGAGTTCCGGCGCCACCTCCGGGCCACCGCCGGGCAGACCCGACACCATCGAGCGCAACTCGCCGGCGATGTGGTCAGATGCCTTTTCAACCTCACCGCGGCGTTGTTGCCAAGTCTCGGATACGGCCGAAAGCAATTGCAGGAAGCCTTCTTTCGGGTAATACGTGCCGCAATAGAACGGCCTGCCGTCGGGAGTGAGGAAGCACGTCATCGGCCAACCGCCCTGCCCGGTGAGCGCGACGGTGGCGTTCATGTAGACCGCGTCAATGTCAGGCCGTTCCTCGCGGTCCACCTTGATACAGACGAAGCCGGCGTTCATCGCGGCTGCCACCTCGTCATCTTCGAACGATTCGTGGGCCATGACGTGACACCAGTGGCATGCCGCGTAGCCGACGGACAGCAAGATCGGTACGTCGCGCGCTGCCGCGTCGGCAAGCGCCTGCGGTGTCCACTGCTGCCAGTGCACCGGGTTGTCGGCATGCTGGCGCAAGTACGGGCTGGTGGCCCGCGCGAGCGTGTTTGTCCCGGACGAATCAGTCGGGCTCATCGGCGGGTCCCGAAGATCGGGCGGGTCCGTTGGGCTCGGTGTCCGGAGGAACCTGATCGGTAGCGCCAACCGCATCCGTGCCTTCGTCGGCAGCCTGATCCGGCTCCGGGTGCTGGCGGTCGAACGATTCGGGGACCTTCTTCAGTTGACGATTCATCGAGCGCAGCAGGAACAACGTCGCGATCACGAGCAGCACCACGACGAGCAGCCCCACCGGGCTGGCCTTCCCAAAATCGGGTCCGTTATTGCGGGGTCCACCTTCAGCAATCACGGTGAGCAAAAAGTGGCTCACCGGTCCGGCTCGATCCCAGCGAACAGCTCGGTCTCGGGCAATTTGATGGGCACGCGCGAACGAGCCAGCTCGAACTCCTCGGTCGGCCAGAGCTCCTCTTGCCATTCCAGCGGAGCGGCGAAGAACTCGGCATTCGGGTCGATCTGGGTGACGTGCGCGCGCAGCGCGTCGTCTCGTTGGCCGAAGTACGCCGCGCACTCAACACGCGTCGTCACCCGCGAGGCATAGGGGTCGTGCTCGGGCAGCCAGTGCTCCAGCCACTTCCCGAACGGGCCTTCCTGGCCACGCTTGATGAACTCGTCCTGCAGCATCTGCATCCGTTCCCGCAGGAAGCCGTGGACGTAGTACAGCTTGGACACCGCCCATGGCTCACCGGCGTCGGGGTACAGGCGATAGTCGCCGGCCGCCTCGTAGGCGCCGACAGAGACCTCATGGCAGCGAATGTGGTCGGGATGTGGATAACCACCGTGCTCGTCGTAGGTGATCATTACATGCGGCCGGAACTCGCGGACAACGCGGACCAGGGCTTCGGTGGGCACCTCCAGGGGCGCCAGCGCGAAGCAGCCCTCGGGCAGCGGCGGCGGTGGATCACCCTTGGGCAAGCCGGAGTCCACAAAGCCCAGCCAGGTGTGCTCGACACGCAGGATTTCCGCCGCCTTCGCCATCTCGTCGCGGCGGATTTCGGAGATGTGTCCATGCACGTCGGGCAGGTCCATCGCCGGGTTGAGAATTTCGCCGCGCTCGCCTCCGGTCAACGTCACCACCAGCACCCGATTGCCTTCGTCGGCGTAGCGGGCCAGGGTGGCGGCACCCTTGCTGGACTCGTCGTCGGGGTGGGCATGCACCGCCATCAACCGCAGTTCGCTCACGTGCCCCCTTGTCCGTTTGCTGGTCGCCCGTAGCCTGTTAATGCGCCCCCTATAATTCCAGTTCCCCGAGACCCCACAACCAACCAGGGCATGACTCCAGGCGTGACTCAACCTCCCATCCCGCGCTACGGCAGGGCTCGACTGTCGCGGAAAGCACAGCGTCGTGTCGTCATCGGCCTTGCGGCGTTGGCCGTGGCGGCCGGCATCGCCATCGCCGTCGTCGGCTACCTACGGATCGGCACCAGCGCCGTCACCGGTTCCCTGGCCGCCTATCAACTGATCGACAACGAGACGGCATCGGTGACGATCAGCGTGACGCGAGCCGACCCGTCACGACCGGTGCATTGCATCGTGCGGGTTCGGTCCAAAGACGGCAGCGAGACAGGCCGACGGGAACTGTTGGTTCCGCCGGCCAACCAGGCGACCGTGCAAGTGACGACAACGGTGAAATCCTCCCAACCGCCGGTGATGGCGGACGTATATGGCTGTGGCACAGATGTGCCTGACTACCTGCGTTCGCCCTGACCGCGCACAAACGCGCCAACTGCAGATACGGAGTTATCAACCGTTTGCGCAGTGGTAACATAGGTGAATGCACGGTCCTGACCGGGACCGTGTATTGCTGCATTAATGGCCGTGAGAAGAACGGAGAGGCAGCACCCGGGGCGGGACCCGCATGCTCGCACCAGCGGGATCATAAGACTTGCGCGAGTACGCGAAACGACAACACAAGGAGCACGACGAGATGACGGATACTCAGGTGACCTGGTTGACCCAGGAGTCACATGACCGACTCAAGGCCGAGCTCGACCAATTGATCGCCAATCGTCCGATCATCGCCGCCGAAATCAACGACCGCCGCGAGGAGGGCGACCTCCGCGAGAACGGCGGATACCACGCCGCCCGCGAGGAGCAAGGACAGCAGGAGGCACGTATCCGCCAGCTGCAGGACCTGCTCAACAACGCCAAGGTCGGCGAAGCGCCCAAGCAGTCCGGCGTCGCCCTGCCAGGTTCGGTGGTCAAGGTCTACTACAACGGTGACAAGACCGACACCGAGACTTTCCTCATCGCCACTCGCCAGGAGGGCGTCAACGACGGCAAGCTCGAGGTCTACTCGCCGAACTCACCGCTGGGTGGCGCGCTGATCGACGCCAAGGTGGGCGAGACCCGTAGCTACACGGTGCCCAACGGCAACACCGTGCAGGTCACGCTGGTCAGCGCCGAGCCGTACCACTCCTGAGTACGCGCGTTCTCCGCGCGAACAGACGCAAACTAGGCGAGCGCCTGCTTGAGGTCGGCGAGCAGGTCATCGACATCCTCGATACCGACCGAAAGCCGCACCAGGTCGTCGGGCACCTCGAGTTGGGACCCCGCCGTCGATGCGTGCGTCATAGCGCTGGGATGTTCGATCAGTGACTCCACCCCGCCCAGCGACTCAGCCAAAATGAAAACCTTGGTGTTGGCGCACAGCTCCTCGGCGGCGCGCCGCCCGCCTTGCATCCGCACCGAGACCATGCCGCCGAAGCCTCGCATCTGCCGCGCCGCGACATCGTGCCCAGGGTGACTGGGCAGACCCGGATACAGCACTGCGCTCACTGATGGATGTCCAGCCAGGAATTCCGCTATGGCGTAAGCGTTTTCGCTGTGCCGCTGCATCCTGAGCACCAATGTCTTGAGGCCACGCATGGTCAGGTAGGCGTCGAACGGGCCAGGCACCGCACCGGCCCCGTTCTGCAGGAACGCGAAAGCCTCGTCTAGCTCTTCGTCGTTGGTAATCAGCGCGCCGCCGACGACGTCGGAGTGGCCACCGATGTACTTGGTGGTCGAGTGCAACACCACATCGGCGCCGAGCGTCAACGGCTGCTGCAGTGCGGGCGAGGCAAAGGTGTTGTCCACCAACACCTTTGCGGAGCTATCGGCGCCCAGCTGGGCAATGCGCGCGATATCGGCGATCGACAGCAGCGGATTGGTCGGTGTTTCCACCCAAATCAGCCGGGTACGCGGTGTGATTGCGGCTCGCACCGCGTCCAGATCACTAAGCGGCACCGGTGTGTACTCGATACCCCACTGGGTGAACACCTTGTCTATCAACCGAAACGTGCCGCCGTACGCGTCATTCGGAATGACCACGTGATCCCCGGGTCGTAAGACTGCCCGCAGAGCGCAGTCGGTGGCGGCCATCCCGGAACTGAACGCACGCGCGAAAGTGCCCTCCTCGACGGCGGCCAGCGAGGCTTCCAATGCGGCCCGGGTTGGGTTGCCGGTGCGTGCGTATTCGAAGCCGCCGCGCAGACCGCCGACCCCGTCTTGGGCGAACGTGCTGCTGGCATAGATCGGCGCGTTGACGGCGCCGGTCGCCGGATCCGGGCGGTAGCCCGCATGGATGGCCTTAGTAGCCAGGCCGGAGATTCCGTGGTGTCCCTTGCGGTCTGACGCGCTCATCGACGACCAGCCTAATAGCGAACGCCACCCCGGCCGCCAAGCGGCGACCGGGGTGGCGCTGTGCTATTTCCGGTTATTGCCGGTCTAGAGCGGCAAGCAGACCGTCGTCATGATCTTGTCGGCCAGAGTCTGCCGCTTGGCATCCCACAACGGCCACAGGAACCCGACGTAGCAGATGACCGCATCGACGAAGTGCGCGAGCTGTCGTACCACCGACATTCCGAAACCCAACGGCTGTCCGGTGTTCTCGCTGACCACCTTGAATTTCAATATCGACTTGCCGATGCTCGATCCCGTGGTGCCCTGGCGGTAGCCCCAGTTCCAGATCCAGTACGCGAGTATCAGCAGCGACGCCAGCCCCTGCGCCAAGACGCCAATGATCGAGTCCTGCGAGTAGCAGTACTGGCTTACGTCGTACTGGTTGACGCTGGTGACACACGACGACTGCTGCGTAACCAGCGCAATCACCCAACCAATGCCGTAGACGACAACGATTGGGGCGCTGTCGATAAGGAAAGCCAGCACCCGGGTGATCCAGGGTGTGTAGGACTCCGACGGCATTTCGCGGATCGCTGGACCGGGCGGCGGCGGCGCGTAGCCACCAGCCGACGGAGGGGGCGGCGGTGGGTAACCCCCCTCGGGCGGTGGCGGCGGCGGGGGGTGGACCGCGCCTCTGATGATGCGCGGCAGGTGGCGGGGGGGGGGAGCGGGGGCGGGGGGGGGGGGGGGGGGGGGGGGGGGGCGGCGGGTAGCCGCCGCTGGGGCCTGACGGAGGCGGCGGCGGCCGGTAACCAGACGGAGGCTCATTTCCACCGGGCGGTCCGGGAGGCGGGGGTGGGGGGTAAGACCCGCCGGGCGGCGGCTGATCGGTCATGCGCAACCCTTCCACTGAGGATTTGCTGAACTGGGCGGCCCTACAGTACCTGAGGTCCACGTTTGAACCCTGTCCCGGTCAGCGGCGACGCGTCCCTTCCGACAGAAAGCCCAACAAGTCGTAGCGGGTAATTACCCCGATCGGTTTGCCTTCCTCGACCACCATCAACGCGTCCCAGTCACGCAAGGCTTTCCCGGCCGCACTGACCAACTCGCCGGCTCCGATCATCCGCAACGGCGGGCTCATGTGTTGCGATACCGCGTCCGCCAAGTTGGCGCGGCCCTCGAAGACGGCGGAGAGCAGTTCGCGTTCCGAGACGCTGCCCGCGACCTCGCCGGCCATCACCGGTGGTTCGGCGCCGACGACCGGCATCTGCGAAACCCCGTACTCGCGCAAAATCCCGATGGCGTCGCGCACGGTCTCCGAGGGATGGGTGTGTACCAGATCCGGTAGTGCTCCGGACTTGCGGCGCAACACATCTCCGACCGTGGACTGTTCCGCCGATCCGTCGAGCCGGCTGCGCAGGAACCCGTACGACGACATCCACGCATCGTTGAAGATTTTCGACATGTAGCCGCGGCCACCGTCGGGAAGCAGGACGACGATCAGCGCGTCGGGACCGGCTTGCTCGGCGACCTTCAGCGCCGCCACTACCGCCATCCCGCAGGACCCGCCGACGAGCATCGCTTCTTCGCGGGCCAGCCGCCTGGTCATGTCGAAGGAGTCCGAGTCGGAGACAGCGATGATCTCGTCGGGCACCGAGGGGTCGTAGGCTGCCGGCCAGAAGTCCTCACCGACCCCCTCGACCAGGTATGGCCGGCCGCTGCCGCCCGAATACACCGATCCCTCGGGGTCGGCGCCGATGATGCGTACTCGGCCACCGGATACCTCTTTGAGGTAGCGGCCCGCGCCGGTGATCGTGCCGCCGGTGCCGATGCCGGCAACGAAGTGGGTGACCTTGCCGTCGGTATCAGCCCAAATCTCCGGGCCGGTGGTTGCGTAGTGGCTCGCCGGTCCTTCCGGGTTGGCGTACTGGTCGGGCTTCCAGGCACCGTCAATTTCTCGGACCAATCGGTCGGACACGCTGTAGTAGCTGTCCGGGTCGTCGGGCGGCACCGCCGTCGGACACACGACTACCTCAGCGCCGTAGGCACGCAACACATTCCGCTTGTCCTCACTGACCTTGTCCGGGCAGACGAACACACACTTGTAGCCGCGATGCTGTGCGACCAACGCAAGCCCGACACCGGTGTTTCCTGATGTGGGTTCCACGATGGTGCCGCCCGGCTTCAGCAGCCCGCTGGCCTCGGCGGCATCGATCATCTTGACCGCGATCCGGTCCTTCGCACTGCCGCCGGGGTTGAGATATTCGACCTTGGCGGCCACGGTGCCGGCCCCGTCGGGGACGACTGAGTTCAGCCGAACCAGGGGCGTGCCGCCGATGAGGTCACTGATGTGCTGCGCGATCCGCATGCGCTTATGGTCTCAGGCGATTTCGCACTGTGCATATTCGCGGTCCGCGGACCGCGGCTCAGCCGGTGGCCTCGCGGATGTACTCGCCGATCTGACGCAATGAGCGGATAGCCTCGGGCACCATCGGTGCGGCGACCTGAAAGTCGTGCACCTGACCCGGCCAGACACGTACCTCGGCCGGTACACCGGCCGCCGCGAGTTTGCGTGCGGCCAGCTGCGCGTCGTGCAGCAATACCTCGGATCCCGATACATGGAACAGCATCCGGGGCAGACCCGGTTCGATGTGCTCCAAAGGCTCGTAAATCTCCTCCGGCTTACCGTCGACTTGGTTCTTGGCGGCCGCGCTAGCAACTAAAGCGGTGAGCGCGTCGAACACCCTCGAGGGGAACATCGCGTCGGTCTTGATGTTGGGATGCGCTTGCTTGTGCTCCTTTGCCAGCTGCAGCAGTGGCGAGATCGCTACCAGAGCCGCGGGTTCCTCACCCTGGCGCTGTAAACGTTGCGCGAGGGCGAGCGCGAGGTACCCGCCGGCGGAGTCACCCGCCAGCACTATCTGGTCCGGGTCGTATCCCAGCAGCCTCAGCCATCGGTAGCCATCGTGACAGTCGTCGAGCGCCATCCCGATCGAGTGCTTGGGCATGAGCCGATAGTTGACGACGAGGATGGGAGCGTCAGCGAACTTTGACAGCAACTCAACGAGTCGGCCGTGCGAGTTTGCCCCGCACGTGAGGAATGCCCCGCCGTGCAGGTAGAGAACCACCCGCCGGGTGCCGTCCGCGGGCAGCACACCCGAAGCCCGAACCAGCTGCCCTGAAGCGTTAGGCAGGCTCACCTCGGCTCGAACGGTGGTTGATGCCGGGAGCATGACTCGGGCGGCGTGGTCGACGAGACCCCACGGCCACGGTAGTTGAGGAGCGTAGCTGCCAACCGCCAGAATCGGCCGGATCGTCAGTCGTGACGCCAGCGTAGCTAATCGCGCA
Source organism: Mycobacterium simulans (assembly GCF_900232995.1). GTDB lineage: Bacteria > Actinomycetota > Actinomycetes > Mycobacteriales > Mycobacteriaceae > Mycobacterium > Mycobacterium simulans. The sequence goes on along the minus strand of NZ_OCVX01000003.1, from coordinate 2,651,202 downwards.
GCAATACTCGGACCAGACTCGACGACCTCAACCGGAGCGCCGTCGCTGATGGCGAATCTGCGTGCCTCGAGTCTACGTGCCTTCAGCACATCCCGTGGGCGAATGGCATCTCGAGGTGAACCGGATACCTTATTGGGTGCGGTCATGCTCAACACTTCCTACGCCGTTGTAGTCCGATACAGCATGTGACGAAGTGGCTGAGCGTCTGGTTCACCTGCTCCCCCGAGCGGTCAGCCAACCACGCCGACTTAGCTTGACAGCTTATTTCAGGTGCAACATCCAAAGAGGCCGATTCGATATCACAATTGATCCACAACGTGATCGCATCTTTTGTCAGCTCGCCGCGCAAACAGCGAAGCCGATCTAAACTGATCCGCGTGGGCATGCGCGTGCCGCGGCGTTCGACGATCGCTTTGGCCACAGCGGGTGCACTCGCCTCGACAGGCACTGCCTATCTAGGCGCACGCAACCTGCTGGTCGGCCAGGCGACACATGCGCGCACCGTGATTCCCAGATCCTTCGACGCCCCACCCCGCGCCGACGGCGTGTACGTCCGTGGCGGCGGGCCCGTGCAACGGTGGCAGCGCGGGATGTCCGTCGACCTACACCTGATGATCTTTGGCGACTCGACGGCGACTGGGTACGGCTGCACCACGGCCGAGGAAGTGCCGGGGGTGCTGCTTGCGCGCGGACTCGCCGAACGGACCGGTCAACGCATCCGGCTGAGCACCAAAGCCATCGTCGGCGCCACCTCGAAAGGCGTTGTCGGTCAAGTAGATGCGATGTTGGTAGCAGGGCCGCCGCCGGACGTGGCGGTGATCATGATCGGCGCCAACGACGTCACATCACTCAACGGCGTCGGGCCGTCGGCGCAACGGCTGGCATCGTCGGTGCGAAAGTTGCGCACTCGCGGTGCGGTGGTGGTCGTGGGCACCTGCCCCGACCTCGGTGTGATCACCGCCATACCCCAGCCACTGCGCTCGTTGGCGCACACGCGTGGCGTCCGGCTGGCCCGCGCTCAGGCCGCCGCGGTCAAGGCGGCCGGCGGTGCGCCGGTTCCGCTGGGGCATTTGCTCGCTCCGAACTTCCGGGCCATGCCCGAGCTGATGTTCTCCGCCGACCGTTACCACCCCTCGGGGGCGGCGTATGCCTTGGCGGCCGAGCAGTTGCTGATCGCCCTCCGCGATGAGTTGAGCGAAAAGCTTGGCATTCTAATGCTTGCGGCACCGTCACGGTCGAGCGCATCCGCACCCGGCCGTAGCCGCCAGCGACGCTCCATCGTGTCGCGGCTTTGGCGGCGCCCTGCCGAATCTTCCGAACCCGTCGCCGTACCGGCCGGCGGATAAAGCAACGGGCCGCCCCCGCACCCGAGCGGTACCCCCAGCACGGCTCGCATCGTCGTGGAGTTAGATTCGGCTTCTGCCACACCCCAATGGAGGAAGTCGCCATGCCAGAAGCCGTTATCGTCTCAACTGCCCGTTCACCGATCGGGCGCGCAATGAAAGGGTCGCTGGTCAGCATGCGCCCCGACGATCTGGCAGTCCAAATGGTGCGCGCCGCGCTCGACAAGGTGCCGGCGCTCAACCCGCACCAGATCGACGATCTGATCATGGGCTGCGGCCTGCCCGGCGGCGAGTCCGGATTCAACATCGGCCGCATCGTCGCCGTCGCGTTGGGCTATGACTTCCTGCCGGGTACCACGGTCAACCGATACTGCTCGTCGTCGCTGCAGTCCACCCGGATGGCATTCCACGCGATCAAGGCCGGCGAAGGCGACGCCTTCATATCCGCGGGCGTGGAGACGGTGTCGCGGTTCGGCAAGGGCAATTCCGACTCATGGCCCGACACCAAAAACCCACTTTTCGACGAGGCCCAGGAACGTACGACCGCTGTGGCTTCTGGGGCAGCCGGCTTCGACGAGTGGCACGATCCCCGCGCCGACGGCAACGTGCCCGACATCTACATCGCGATGGGCCAAACCGCTGAAAACGTCGCCATATTGACCGGCATCAGCCGCGAAGACCAGGACCACTGGGGTGTACGCAGTCAGAACCGGGCCGAAGAGGCGATCAAGAACGGGTTCTTCGAACGCGAGATCTGCCCGGTAACGCTGCCCGACGGCACCACGGTCAGCACCGATGATGGCCCACGGCCCGGCACCACCTACGAGAAGGTCGCCGACCTCAAACCGGTGTTCCGGCCGAACGGCACCGTGACCGCGGGCAATGCCTGTCCGCTGAACGACGGTGCCGCCGCGTTGGTGATCACCAGCGACACCAAGGCAAAGGAACTGGGCCTGACGCCACTCGCGCGCATTGTGTCCACCGGTGTCAGCGGCCTCTCGCCGGAGATCATGGGCCTGGGCCCGATCGAGGCCTCCAAGAAGGCACTGGCCAACGCCGGAATGTCGATCAGCGACATCGATCTATTTGAGATCAACGAGGCCTTCGCGGTGCAGGTGCTGGGCTCCGCCCGCGAACTGGGCATCGACGAGGACAAGCTGAACGTCTCGGGTGGCGCTATCGCCCTGGGACATCCGTTTGGCATGACCGGCGCGCGGATCGCCACCACGCTGTTGAACAATCTCACGACTCACGACAAGACGTTCGGCCTGGAAACCATGTGCGTCGGCGGCGGCCAGGGGATGGCGATGGTGATCGAGCGGCTCAGCTAACTTGCCGCGTTGACTCTGCGTCCACGGCGCAAAAATGCGAGTAGCGTGCGCCCTCAGCGCAGAGTCAGCGCGTCCCAGGCATGGCGAACTCGCCGAATCACGTCCGGCGCTCGATGCCGAGCCACCACCCTGATGTGCGTCCAGCCGACACTCACTAGGTACTCCTGCCGCTCGACGTCCTTGGCGAACTGCCACGGATCGGTCCAATGTTGATCGCCGTCATATTCGACCGCCAACAGGATGTTTTCCCAGCCCATGTCGAGGAAGTACCGCGGAAAGCCGTCGGCACCGAGCACGGGGATCTGGGTCCGCGGCTTGGGGAAGCCCGCGTTGATCAATAGCAGCCGCAGCCAGGTTTCCTTCGGCGATTGAGCTCCGGCGTCGACGAGATCCAGCGCCACCTTCAATTGACGCAGGCCGCGCGTATGAGGATGGTCACCAGCCAGCTCTTCGACATCCCGCACCTTGAAGTCGGTGGCCGCGGCAAGTGCGTCAAGGCGAGCAACCGCGTGACCCATCGGTCCGCGTCGGCCGATGTCGAATGCCGTGCGCTCCGGGGTCGTCAGGAAAACACCGTCGAGCAGTTCGAATTCGCCACCCAACAACAGGTCGTTCCGGGTCACGACGCGCCGCGGCGCTCTCGCATTGCGCCAGATCAGTTCGACCGGTGCATTGTCATCGACCCACTTCGCGCCATGTATCGCGGATGCCGCCGCGCCGGCTATCACTGCCTTGCGCTGCGACCAGAGCCAGGCCGCAACCGCGCGTTGTCGCAGCGATGGCTCCACCCGCTTATCCAGGTAGACGTTCGGCATGATCGCGCGGTAGTACCTGCGCAGCTCATGCCGGCTGAGGTCCCCGGCAGCCAGCGCCTCACTGCCGATGAACGGTTGTTGCCCGTATCCCATGGCCGGCATGGTGGCAGCCAGCACCGACACCACCGCTGACTCTGCGTTGAGGGTGAGGAAGTGCGAGTAACCCACACCACTAGCGCAAAGTCAGCACAAGAAAAAGCCGGCACATCCGTGCCGGCTTTTTCGTCGCGGAAGCTAATCGTTCTGCAGATAACTGAGCAGACGCAGGATCTCGATGTACAGCCAGACCAGCGTCACGGTCAGACCCAGAGCGATACCCCATGCGGCCTTCTCCGGCGCGCCGGCGCGGACCATCTGGTCAGCCGCATCGAAGTCGATCAAGAAGCTGAATGCCGCGATCGCGATGCACACCAGGGAGAAGATGATGCCCAGCGGTCCGGGGCTGCGCAGGCCCAAACCCTCGCCGCCACCGACGTTGAACATCGCCAGCACGAAGTTGCCGAGCATCAGCAACAGCACGCCGAACATGGAGGCGATCAGCATGCGGGTGAACTTCGGCGTCACCCGGATGGCCCCCGTCTTATAGACGACGAGCATGCCGAAGAAGACGCCCAGGGTGCCCAGGACGGCTTCCCCGATGAGCACTCCCGCATTGGCGGAACCCACCGAGAAGTTGGCCAAGACGAACGAGACGGCGCCGAGGAAGAGGCCCTCGAGCGCCGCGTAGCTGAGCACTATCGCCGGGTTGTCCTGCTTGCGACCGAAGGTCGCGATCAGCACCAGCGCTAACCCGCCGAGCGCACCGACCATGGTCAGTGGCATCGCGAGTGCAATGTTGCTCGCCACCAGGAAGTAGGAGACGACGGCGGTCGCCGACAACATGGCCAGCGTCAAGCCCGTCTTGGTGACCACATCGTCGATGGTCAGCGGCCGCGCCGCTTTCGTTTCCTGGTAGGGAGCCAGGTAGGGGTCGGCCGGGTACGCTCCAGTGCCGAATTGCGCGTATCCGCCACGCTGCTTGGGCAGCGAGCGAAATACCGGGTTGCTTGTCTCCCGCACCGTCGGATCCTCTCTTAGCTGTGGCTTCGGGCTATGCGAATACCAGCTCAACGATCAATGTCCCGCTCGGGTTCCCAGCGGAGCTGGGCGTTTTCTGGCATTCCCGGACTCGTATACCGTTGTCCGGATAACGATAAACCTTAGCCCCCGCAGGCAGCGCTGAGCGAGTCACGATCTAGATTGCTGGTCAAACTCTTGGCAGCGTCGAGCAAGATCTCAGGACGAATTCCGGCGAGGGGAGCAAGGGCGTGACAGGGGCTGTTTCTGGGGCGGTGACCGGGGAATCCGACGAAGTCCTTACCCGTGTCGAGGGTGGTATCGGCTTTGTGACCCTCAACCGCCCCAAGGCGATCAACTCGCTGAACCAAACGATGGTGGACACGCTGAGCACCGTGCTGCTGCGTTGGGAACGCGACGACGCGGTGCGCGCGGTGGTTCTCTCCGGAGCCGGGGAACGCGGATTGTGCGCCGGCGGCGATGTGGTGGCCGTCTACCACAGTGCCCGCAAGGACGGGGTCGACGCGCGACGGTTCTGGCGCAACGAGTATCTGCTCAACGGCCAGATCGGCCGGTTCACCAAGCCCTACGTGGCGTTGATGGACGGCATCGTGATGGGCGGCGGCGTCGGCGTCAGTGCACACGCCAACACGCGCGTGGTGACCGACACCTCCAAGGTGGCGATGCCTGAAGTCGGCATTGGCTTCGTCCCCGACATCGGTGGGGTTTACCTGCTGTCCCGGGCGCCCGGCAAGCTGGGGCTGCACGCCGCGCTGACCGGAGCGCCGTTTTCCGGCGCCGACGCCATAGCACTGGGATTCGCCGATCACTATGTACCGCACAGCGATCTCGACGCGTTCACCGCGGCGATCGCCGCCGACGGTGTGGAGAGCGCTCTGGCGCACCACGCTATCGAGCCTCCACCGAGTGAGCTTGCCGCACAACGCGCTTGGATCGACGAATGCTATTCGGGTGACACCGTTGTCGACATCGTTGCCAGGCTAGCGGAACACGCGGCACCCGAAGCCAACGATGCCGCCAAGCTGATCGCCACCCGCTCCCCCATCTCGTTGTCGGTGACGTTCGAAGCGGTACGCCGCGCAGCCGAACTCAAGACGCTCGAAGATGTTCTGATCCAGGACTATCGGGTGTCGTCGGCATCGCTGCGCTCACACGACCTAGTGGAAGGCATTCGCGCGCAACTGATCGACAAAGATCGCAATCCGAAATGGTCGCCGGCAACACTGGCCGAGGTCACCGCGGCCGAGGTCGCCGCGTATTTCGCGCCCGTCGACGACGACTTGAGTTTCTAGGGAGGTTAAGCCATGGCGTACGAAACCATTCTGGTCGAGCGCGATCACCGCGTCGGCATCATCACACTGAACCGGCCCAACGCGCTGAACGCGCTCAACAGCCAGGTGATGAACGAAGTCACCAGCGCCGCAACCGAACTGGATGAAGATCCGGGTATCGGCGCGATCATCATCACCGGTTCAGCCAGGGCGTTCGCCGCAGGTGCCGACATCAAGGAAATGGCCGATCTGACGTTCGCCGACGCGTTCGGCGCCGACTTCTTCGCCACCTGGGAAAAACTCGCCGCCGTTCGCACGCCGACGATCGCGGCGGTTGCCGGGCACGCGCTCGGCGGAGGCTGTGAGCTGGCAATGATGTGCGACCTGTTGATCGCCGCGGACACAGCCAGATTCGGCCAGCCAGAGATCAAATTGGGCGTAATGCCTGGCATGGGCGGCTCGCAGCGCCTGACGCGGGCCATCGGCAAGGCGAAGGCAATGGACCTCATTCTGACCGGACGCACCATCGACGCCGTGGAGGCCGAGCGCAGCGGCCTGGTCTCGCGGGTGGTGCCGGCCGACGATTTGATCAGCGAGGCAATGGCGGTTGCGACCACCATTTCGCAGATGTCGCTGTCGGCGACCCGCATGGCCAAGGAGTCCGTCAACCGGGCTTTCGAATCCAGCTTGTCCGAAGGGCTTCTCTACGAGCGCCGGCTGTTCCATTCGACATTCGCTACCGACGACCAATCCGAAGGGATGGCCGCATTCATCGAGAAGCGCCCTCCCAATTTCACCCACCGATGACCGAGCAGGGCGCCGCGACGTCGACCGAAGTCAGCGACGAACCACTAGCCGAAGTAGCGGAATCCGCTGAGCCGCAACCGGTTCGCAGCGCATGGTGGGTGCGCCACTACACATTCACCGGGACAGCGGTTGGCCTCATCTTTCTGTGGCTCTCGATGACACCGTCGCTGCTGCCACGTGGTCCGTTGTACCAGGGACTGGTCAGCGGTATCTCGGGCGCCATCGGCTACGGCCTGGGTGTCTTCGCCGTATGGCTGGTCCGTTACATGCGCACGCAAGATACCAGTCCGCCGCCGCCACGCTGGGCGTGGATACCGCTGGTCGCCGTCGGCGCGGTCGGCATGGTGTTGATGGCGATCTGGTTTCATCTCTGGCAGGACGACGTGCGCAATCTGATGGGCGTCGAGCACCTGGAGTGGTACGACTATCCACTGGCCGGGGCCGTGTCGCTGGTGGTGCTGTTCACGTTGGTCGAGATCGGTAAGTTCATCCGCTGGCTGTTCGGTTTCCTTGTCGCACAGGTCGACCGGATCGCGCCATTCCGCCTCTCGGCAACCATCGTGGTGATCCTGCTGGTGACGCTCACGATCACCCTGCTCAACGGTGTCGTGCTCAAATTCGCGATGCGTTCCATGAATGGCACCTTCGCCTCGGTCAACAACGAGATGGACCCCAATACCGCGCCGCCGAAAACCCCAATGCGATCGGGTGGCCCGCAGTCGCTGGTGTCATGGGAGTCGCTGGGGCATCAGGGCCGAATCTTCGTCGAGGGCGGGCCCAGCGTCCGCCAACTCAGCGCGTTCAACGCGGCCCCGGCGGTCGAGCCGATCCGCGCCTACGCCGGGTTGAATTCCGCGGACGGCATCATCGCGACCGCCGAGCTTGCCGCGCGCGAATTGCAACGCAGCGGCGGCTTGAGCCGTGCCGTCGTCGCGGTCGCGACGACCACCGGGACCGGCTGGATCAACGAAGCCGAAGCCTCGGCGCTGGAGTACATGTACAACGGCAACACCGCGATCGTGAGCATGCAGTATTCCTTCTTGCCGAGCTGGCTGTCGTTCCTGGTGGACAAGGAGAATGCCCGCCACGCCGGTCAGGCGCTCTTCGAGGCCGTCGACAAGCTGATCCGGCAGCTGCCGGAATCCGCGCGGCCCAAGCTGGTCGTGTTCGGCGAGAGCCTCGGATCGTTCGGCGGCGAGGCCCCGTTCATGAACCTCAATAACGTCCTGGCACGCACCGACGGGGCATTGTTCAGCGGGCCGACGTTCAACAACACCATCTGGACGGACTTGACCTCGACTCGCGATGCCGGTTCACCGCAGTGGTTGCCCATCTACGACGACGGCCACAACGTCCGATTCGTCGCCCGCTCAGCCGATTTGCAGCGCCCCGACGTTCCCTGGGGCAGACCGCGAGTGGTGTATTTACAGCACGCCTCCGACCCGATTGCCTGGTGGACAACCGACTTGTTGTTCAGCAAACCGGACTGGCTGCGAGAAAAGCGGGGCTACGACGTCCTGCCCCAGACGCGCTGGATCCCGGTGGTGACCTTCCTGCAGGTCTCTGCCGACATGGCGGTGGCCACCGATGTGCCGGACGGGCATGGCCACCGCTACGTCGCCAACGTCGCCGACGGCTGGGCCGCGGTGCTATCGCCGCCCGGCTGGACACAGGAGAAGACGGAAAGGCTGCGGCCGCTGCTGCACGCCAGCGCGAAGCCACTGGGCTCACCGGGCGATGAATCCGGCTGACTAGCTCACCCCATTGAGCTCGGCCAGCACCCCGGCGGCCACCAGCGCGTGGGACAAACAATGGCTTTGTCTAACTATTAGATAGCGTTGACCGCCAACGAACGTCGATCCGCATATGTCAAATTATTTGACATGCCGAGGATTGGCGCGAACCGTGGTGACGTATCCGCCCTGAATTGCCGATGGCGACGCCAAGTTGCTCGATTGCGTCCGTGCAGGTGACATGTCGCTGGTTACAGCGCGGACCATCGTTGCCGCGGACTCCGAACCTCTTGAGCGCCATGCGATCCGGCGAAAATTCCTATCGCGCATCATCCTTCGCGATCACCGGCCGTGTCGTCCAACCACGCCCAGCGCGGTTGAAAGTCGATTTGTGCAACACAATTCAAAAGACTTGCTAGGCCAACAAAATAAGTGTCGGGAACCCGCTAAAAGGCACCCGGGATCCGGTGTGACGGAGATAACATCACCTCCACGATCACCTATCGCACAAAGGGGGGCCCATGTCGTTCGTACTGGCATCGCCGTTGGAGTTGATGGCCGCGGCAGCCGATATTGCCAACGTTGGTTCGGCGATCAGCGCGGCCAATGCTGCCGCCCTGGCCCCGACAACGGCGCTGGCCGCCGCCGGTGGCGATGAAGTCTCCGCAGCGATCACCGCACTGTTTTCCGCCCACGCCCAGGACTATCAAAAGCTGGGCGCGCAGGCAGCACTGTTTCACGACCAGTTCGTGCAGACGTTGACCGGCGCTGGCGCACGGTATGCCAGTGCCGAGGCAACAAACGTCGAGCAGCAGGTTCTAGGTCTCATCAATGCGCCCACCCAGGCCCTGTTCGGACGCCCGCTGATCGGCAACGGCGCCAACGGGACCGCGGACAATCCCAACGGTGGCGCCGGCGGTTTGTTATACGGCAACGGCGGCAACGGCTTTTCGCAAACCACCGCCGGAGTCACCGGAGGTGCCGGCGGGTCGGCCGGGCTGATCGGAAACGGCGGTAACGGCGGGGCCGGCGGCACCGGCGCCAACGGCGGAGCCGGCGGCAACGGCGGGTGGCTCTACGGCAACGGCGGAAACGGTGGGACTGGCGGGGCCGGGGCCCTCGGCGCGGCAGGCGTAGCCGGTGGCGTAGGCGGCAGCGGCGGCACCGGTGGCGCCACCGGGCTGTTTGGCAATGGCGGAGCCGGCGGCACCGGCGGCGCCGGCGGACAAGGCGGCAACGGCAGCGGCGGCGGTGCCAACGGCGCACAAGGCGGCGACGCCGGCGCTGGCGGCGCCGGCGGCAAGGGCGGCTGGCTCTACGGCCACGGCGGTGCCGGCGGTGACGGCGGAACCGGTGGGCAAGGCGGCATAGGCACTGCCGGCAATAACGCCCAATCCGGCGGCGCTGGCGGCGGCGGAGGCTCCGGCGGTCAAGGCGGCAATGGCGGGTCTTCCGGCTGGCTATTCGGCAACGGCGGCGACGCGGGCAACGGCGGCGGCGCCGGCAACGGCGGGGCCGGTGGCAACGGTGGCACCAGCGGCGGCAATGGCGGTGCCGGTGGAACCGGCGGTGCCGCCGGCGGCGGCGGCAACGGCGGACAAGGCGCTTTACTGTTCGGCCACGGCGGCAACGCCGGCACCGGTGGTGACGGCGGCAACGGCGCCGCCGGCGGCAACGGCGGCGCCAATATCCTCGGCGTTGCTGGTACCGGCGGGGCCGGTGGCGGCGGAGGCAACGCCGGCGCTGGTGGCACGGGTGGGTCCTCCGGCTTGCTGTACGGCAACGGCGGGAGCGGCGGTGCCGGCGGGAACGGCGGCCTTGGCAACGTCGGCGGTAAAGGCGGCGGGGGGCTAACTAACAACGCGGAAGGCGGCAACGGCGGCGGCGGCGGTGTCGGCGGCAACGCCGGCGGCGGGGGCGACGGCGGGTCCTCCGGCTGGCTATTTGGCAGCGGCGGTAATGCCGGCAACGGCGGCAACGCCGGCGGCGGCGGTCAAGGCGGCAGCGGCGGCGACGCGGCCAGTGGGGGCCAGGCTCCCGGTGGCGGCGGTAAAGGCGGTGACACGGGCAATGCCGGCAACGGCGGCAGTGGCGGATCCGCAGGCAGGTTGTTCGGCGACGGCGGCGCCGGCGGTGCCGGCGGGGTTGGCAGCACCGGCGGCGCGGGCGGCAGCGGCGGCATCAACACCACCAGCGGCATCCAAGCCGCCGGGGGTAACGGCGGCAACGGTCACGCAGGGGGTAGCGGCGGCAGCGGCGGAGCGGCCGGCCTGATTGGCGGTGGTGGGGCCGGCGGAGCCGGGGGCCAAGGCAGCCAGGGCGGTTTAGGCACGCCAGTTGGTGGAACCGACGGCAACGGCGGCAAGGGCGGCGACGGCGGCAACGGCGGCGACGCGCAATTGATCGGCGACGGCGGCAACGGCGGCAACGGCGGAACTGGCGGTGCCGGCCAAACTTCCGGGCTCGACGGGGTCGGTGGACTCGGCGGAAGCGGCGGACTGATCTTCGGCAACTCCGGCACAAGCGGGCAATAGCCGGCCCGTGCCGGCTCGGCCAGCAGCCCGGCAAGCACCAGGTGGCGCCCCGGCAATCCGAGGTGCGACCGGCCAGCTTGCCGGCCCCCTCCGGACTACCCGCTCAACTCGGCCAGCACCCCGGCGGCCACCAGCGCGTGGTAACCCCCGACGACGTCAGTCGCGCGGTGTAGGCCGAGGTCCAGCAGGGCCGCGGCCGCCAGGCTAGACGTATAGCCTTCCGAACACAGAATCACCCACTCGACGTCGTCGCTAACCGCCTGCGGCAGGCGGGCAGCACTCGTCGGATCGCAACGCCATTCCAAGACGTTGCGTTCGATTACCACCGCCCCGGGCATCTCGCCTTCACGAGCCCGCTGGGCCTGGGGGCGGATGTCGACCAGAACCGCGCCACGCCGCAACGCCTCCGGCACTTGGCTGGCCGGAAGTCGGTGATAGCGGCGGCGGGCGGCGTCCAGGACTTGGTCGATCCGGCTCACAGAACCCCTTCGGGTTGGTCGGTCAATTCGGTGCGCTTGCGGCGCAGCGTGTCACGACCGGTGACTTCGTAATACGACATCGCGGTCAGCGGCGGCGAGTACGCATGCACGCTCAGGGTCGGTTCTGCGGGGCCGGCGATAACGGCCGGCCGGGGCGCCCACACCACGTCGTGCACCCAGCCCAACGGAAAGCCGGCCTGATCACCGGCGTCGAGCCGACGGCGCCGCAACCGCCTACCGTCCCAACGGAATTCGTTGAGCGAACCACTCAGCACCGTCAGTGCTCCGAGCGACCCGCCATGGTCGTGCAACTCCGTCGCGTGACCAGGGACCCAGCTGATCAGCCAGATGTCCAATTCGTCGTCACCGTAGATGCGGGTGAACCAACGCTCGGTCTCCGACACACCGCCCTCGGGTAACAGGTGGTCGCAATGTCCGCTGAGCACGTCGTCGGCGGCTCGGTCGGTGGCGTTCAGGAGATCGGGCACCCGCAACCGGGTGGGTCCCGCGGCCGGGGCTGTGATGGTTGGCGTGACAAGAGGCATGACCATGGACGAACTCCAAGGAGTGAAACGGATAGGGCAAGCGGCGGCGTGTCAGGGCCGACAACACTCGCAAATTCCGTAGCGCTCCATCACGCCAGACAGTGTTGCATAGATTGGGACTGTGCACCGCAGCCGTCATGTTCCCCTGCAGTGGGGGATGGTCATGGCGGCGGCATGTTTGTCGACCGTCACGGGCTGCTCGCATAGCGACGTCAGCGGCAAAGCCGCCTCTTCGTCCGCGCGGTCATCAAGCGTTGCCAATTTGCTGCCGCCGGGCGCCATCGGCGTCTCCCCCGCGGGCGTGACAACCAGGGTTGACGTTCCCGCAGACTCGACCGAGGAGCAGTATTTCCAGGCCTGCCATGCCGCCAGAGAGTGGATGGTGACCCAGCAGAGCACCAGGGAATCGCTCATCGAGCGGTATTTGGCGATGGTTCAGGCATCGCCGTCTGGAGTTGCGGGTAGCTGGAACATCCGGTGGGCAGACCTGACGCCGGCGCGACAATCGGCGGTGATTGTCGCGGCCGTCGCAGCCGCCAACAACGAATGCGGATAGCAATCTGCAATTGAGATCAGGCGTGCACAAAACTGGCAACCGGCTCCGCGACAGGGCGCGTCGCCGCGCAGAATGAAGGGATGTCTGAACCAGTAGCACTGCGACCGCGGGGATCGTCTGGGATCCGCGTCGCGTTGGCGCTTGGCAGCGGCGGCGCGCGCGGCTACGCCCACATCGGGGTGATCCAGGCACTGCAGGAGCACGGCTACCAAATCGTGGGGATCGCCGGCTCGTCGATGGGCGCGGTAGTCGGCGGGGTGCAAGCGGCCGGCCGACTCAACGAGCTCGCCGACTGGGCGAAGTCCCTGACACAGCGCAACATTCTGCGACTGCTGGACCCGTCGATTACCGCGGCGGGAGTGTTACGCGCGGAGAAGATCCTGGACGCGGTGCGCGACATCCTGGGCCCGGTCAACATCGAGCAACTGCCCATCCCGTATACGGCGGTGGCGACCGACCTACTCGCGGGCAAGTCGGTGTGGTTTCAACGCGGGCCACTCGACGAAGCCATCCGGGCATCCATAGCGATACCGGGGGTGATTGCGCCGCACGAAATCGACGGACGCCTGCTCGCCGACGGAGGCATCCTCGACCCATTGCCGATGGCGCCGATCGCCGGTGTCAACGCCGACCTGACGATCGCGGTGAGCCTCAACGGCAGTGAGGCCGCCGGCGGTCGCGAGGCGGGTGTCACAGCCGAGTGGTGGAACCGCATGGTGCGCAGCACCTCGGCACTGTTCGACGCCAGCGCCGCTCGATCACTGCTCGACCGGCCGGCAGCGCGGGCAGTGTTGAGTCGCTTCGGCGCGGCGGTCCCAGAATCGGATTCCTGGTCGGAAGACGCGGAGATCGAGCAGCCCGCGGGCGTCTCGGATGAGCCCGGTGACGCGCCGGTCGCGCCAGGAATCCCCAAGATGGGCAGCTTCGAGGTGATGAATCGGACGATCGACATCGCTCAATCCGCGCTCGCCCGCCATACGCTGGCGGCCTATCCGGCCGACCTGCTGATCGAGGTACCGCGCGCGACCTGCCGAAGCCTGGAATTCCACCGAGCGGTAGAGGTGATCGCCGTCGGTCGCGAGCTGGCCACGCGCGCGTTGAATGAATTCGAAATCGAAGCTGATACGGATGCGCCGCCCGCAATCGAGGGCTGATCGGAATACAACAACCTAATTCAACCCCGGCGCCCACGGTAATGCTTGACTTACGGCGCATTATCGTACTTAAACAGTACGCCCATAAGGTGATCTGAATTGTAGCCTTCGGAACAAGCATCCCCGGGTGCGGCAGCCTAGCCACCGAATTGCGGCTAGCGCCGCAAAAAGGCACAACGCGCATACCCGCCCTCATCTCGGCCGCGGCCACCGGCAACTGTGAACTGGGTTGCGTTACTTGCCACTACCCGATTACCTCATCACGACTACCTCATCACCGCCCTATCCCAGGCCCGCCGCTACTCGAACACTAAGAACTGCCAAATTCGGGACAATAAATCGTTGTTATAACGCTCGACGGCGTGCTATACACCTAACCGGATAACTTGCACAATTCCTGCCAGAGCAGGCCCGTGGATTCAATGTTCATCAAATGATTGCTCCGTATTCAGTCGCTCTGATATATGCGACATCCCGGCAAGTCCTTAGGAGTGCACGTGACCCTCACAACGGGCATCACCGACGCAAGCCAAGTTGCGGCAGTAGCGGAAGTTGGGACAAGCATCGAATCTGCGACAGCAACGGATCCAGCGGCCTTGAGCGGAAGCCTGCGCGATTTCCGCCGATTGAGCGGTGACAGCCTGCTTGAGCGAATCTTGCACTTCTACCGATGGCAGGACTTGCGACGCGCGCATCGCCTGTGGCCGTACGGCCGATCCACGGAAGCCGGCCCCAGAACCTTTGCGACGGTCTACGACGACGCCGGCAGAAAGATGGATGGCGTCAACTTCGCGTCACAGGACTATCTGTCATTGTCCGGGCATCCCGATATCAAAGCAGCGGCGCGAGAGGCGATCGACGAGTACGGGGTCCATAGCGCGGGGTCTCCAGCTCTTGTTGGGAACACGTCGGTGTCCATTGCCCTTGAACGCCGGATTGCGGATTTCCTGGACACCGAGTTCGTCAGCCTCTTCCCCACCGGCTGGGCCGCCGGCTTCGGGGTTATCAAGGGCCTGGTGCGGCCCAACGATCACATCGTCATGGACGCACTAGCCCACGCGTGCTTGCAGGAAGGCGCGCAGGCCGCGACCCGCAACATTCACCTGTTCGGGCACAACGACATGGCAGCCGCACGCGAAAAGCTGGCGGCGATCCGGGCCATGGACGCGCACAACGGCATCATGGTGGTGACCGAGGCACTGTTCTCGATGAACTCGGATACCCCCGATATCGCCGCATTACAGGATCTCGCCCACGAGTTCGGCGCGACGCTGGTTGTCGACGTTGCGCACGACCTTGGCGCGATGGGCCCCGGTGGTCGAGGACATCTCGGCCTGCAGGCCATGGTCGGCAAGGTCGATCTCGTGATGGGTTCCTTTTCGAAGACCTTCGCGTCAAACGGTGGATTCGTCATCGCGAAGCATCGCGCGGTCACCGAGTATCTGCGCTTCTACGCGTCACCGAACACCTTCTCCAACGCGCTTTCCCCGATCCAGGCCGCCATCGTACTGAAGGCCTTCGACATAGTCGCGAGCTCCGAGGGGGACCAGCTGAGGCAGAAACTGATGGAGAATATCCAGCTGCTGAGAGGTCACCTCAACGATGCGGGCTTCGACATCTACGGGGCGCCGTCGCCCATCGTCTGCGTCAAGATGGGCACCGAGTCCATCGCGCGTCTGGTGAGTAGGCAGTTGCACGCCGACGGCCTGGTCGCAAACCTTGTCGAATACCCGGCGGTGGCCAAGGGCCACGCGCGCTTCCGGTTGCAGGTCATGGCCAACCACACCAACGCCGACGTCCTCGCAGCGGTACGGGCGATCGCCACAAGCCACAGTCACGCGCGCATCGAGCACGGTTGATCAGACGCCAAGGAAGCGGGCGACGGCCGCCGCTTCCCGGCGGCCTTGCTGACGTCCGGCCCGCGCCGAAGTGGCACGGCAGCGTGGATCCAGTGGGTTGGGACCAAAAGCGGCCAACGAGTAGTCGTCGGCGAACACGGCTAGCGTCGCACCGGCGAACGCCGCGATCTCAGTGGCCGCCCCAGCACCAAACGGCGACGGAGCGTTCGCGCCAGCGGGCACCAAGACGACGGCCATCTCGCAATCGTCGGCCGCGGCAATGTTGACCGAGCTGGCCACCCCACCGTCCATATAGCGCCGATCTGCGATGGTCACCGGCGGCCACGCACCCGGCACGGCGCAACTGGCCGCGACCGCGTCGACCAGCTCGACACCGGAGTCTCGATCGAAAACCACAAGTGCGCCCGTGGCGATGTCGATGGCGGTGACGCGCAGCACCCGGTCCGGCCAGTCATGTGACGGCAGGCGCTGGGCGATCACCTGACGCCGAACGGGCTCGGGGACGGTTCCGGTTGCCAGCGCGACCGCGCCGATTCGCTGCAATCGCCCCCGTGTCCGGTCAAACCCGGCCGGTCGGGGCTCGCGCAAGGCGTCAAGGAAGAGTTGCGTGATGGCATCGATATCCACACCGGGATCGATCTCAGCAGACGTCTCGGCGAGTTGCCAGTCGAACAGCTCGTCGAGCGTGCAATCGCTGCTGATCTGTGCCGCGACCGTCGAGCCGGCCGATGTTCCCAGCAGCACATCGGAATCCAGCAGCAGCCGGGCCGCCTCGGGCGACTCGTCGGCGATACCGCGCAGAACACCTGTCTCCCAGGCGATTCCAGCCAGACCTCCGCCGGCCAGGACAAGCGCGCGTCGGGTCGTCATCGAGGTAGCCTGCGGGTGCCGGGCAGCGCGTGCTGCGCACGCTCCACCGGCATGCTGAGGTCCTCGCGACGCAGCAGATGCCGGGGCGGGTCGGGCAGCACCACATTCCGGCTGACCTCAAGCGCGGCGTCGACATGGACCAGCTCGCCCGGGGCCACCAGACACCAGCGCGGGTCATCATCCATCGGCTCGGTGGCGAACACCACCGACGATCGCACCCGCAGCCGCTCCGAGCGCGCCCGGATTCGCTTGGTAGTCAGGTCGAATTCGGGCGCGCCGTCGTGTCGCCGGTCCAGCAGGTAGAGCTCATGAGTTTCCGGGTAGCGCAGCGCCCACATTTCGGTGGCCGTGCTGAGCAGTACGTTGACCGCGTAGATTGGCACGTTCTCCGCGAGCCACGTGATGGCGTCGACCAGACCGGCCGATTCGTCGCCGTCACGGTCGCGAATCGCGGCGCTAATCAAGGCGAACACCCGCTCGGAATCGGTCTGGCCCAAAACCAAATCGTCGGTGCCGACCTCACGCAACCGTTCATCGATCCCATCCAGCCCCTCAAGGACGCCGTTGTGCGCGAAGATTCGACCGTCCTGCAAAAACGGGTGGGTGTTGTGCACACCGAGCGACCCAGTCGTCGCATAGCGAACATGAGCGACGAATGTCGTACCGGTCAGCTGGTGCGCTTCGGTGGCGAAGTCGGCGTCCTGCCAAGCCGCTATCGGTTCCTTGTACAGCTGCGGGCGGCCGTGCTCGTCAAAAACACCCAGGCCCGTACCGTCCGGGTTCCTTCGGCTTTGCTCGGAAAGGCTGTCCGGTGCATCCAGTAGCCAAAACGTCGCGTTGACCACGTCGGTGCCGGCATGCAGGCCAAAGAGTCGACACATGGCCCAGACGGTACCGAACCTCAGGTCAGCGGAATCTGGCCTCACGGTCGGCGGCCGCAGTGACCTCGGCCAGCAGGTTAAGCCTTATGGCAAGCCAGAGAGTGAATTGGTTCTCCGGGTCGCGGATATCGAGACCGATCGTTTGGGAGATCCGGTCCAGCTTGGTCAGCAGCGTGTTGCGATGGACGGCGAGTGCCCGCGCGGCCTCGGTGATGTTGCCGCCGTGGGCCAGGTACCCGGTCAGCGTCTCTAGCAGGTTAGGGCCCGACCGTAGCGGCTCGATGACCTCCTTAACCAGTTGCCGGCTGCTCTCGGTGTCGGCGATCTCGGTCAGCACGGTGAAGCTGCGCAGTTCCTGGTAGGAAATGGTGCTGCTGCGGCCAAGCCGACGCGCGATACCCAACGCGATGCGGGCTTCGCGGTAGCTGTTGGACACCGTGCTGGCGCCGAGGGATGGGCGGCCGTAGGCGACAGCAACCGCGGAGCGGCACCGCTGCTCGAGTTCGCGGTACATCGCCTGCGCGAAATCGGCCATCTCGCGCTCCTGCGCCGCCCCGTCGCCATCGCGCAGGGCACGCACCACCACCAAGACGTCGCCGATGACCGTCGCATCGGTTCGGGCTGAAGACTGCGAGGAGATGTTGGCGGCGTATCGGGCCAACCGGATCATGCCGGCCGCCGGATTGTCCACCGGGTGCGGGAGCACGGCGTGGGCAACAAACACCCCAAACGGCGAGTCGATGTCGATCTCGTGATGATCGGCACGTGCCCGCAGCTCGTGCTCACTGGAGAAGCTGCCGTGGACCAGGGCTTGGATGAAGTCGCCGCGGGCACGCTCTTCGGCCTCATCGACGCTGCGCTGGCGCAGCATCTCCGAGCCGATGACCGCCGTCGCCTGTTCGGTGACGATGCGATGCCGGACCAGATCTTGGGAGCCCACGCTGGTGGAGGGAACCAATATCACTACCCACCCCTGGCATGCCTTGCCGAACTGAATGGCGCTGGCAATGCACGTCCACACGCTGCCGTGCGGCCCGGCCACCGGATCCACGCGGATGTCATGCTCGCTCGAACGTCGGGCCGCGGGCACGCCCATTGCCAGCATGCGGCGCACCGAGTCGGACAACACACTGACCGCGTCGGCGGCAAGTCCGTTGTGGGCGACCACGAGCCCGCGTGCGTTGAGCGCAATTGCGGGGTTCCGGGCCAGGTTCGACACCTCGCGGATGAGCATCTGCAAGCCCGCGCCGCGGTGGAACAGCCCGGCCAGCGCTGCGTTCACATGCGTCGAGTACCGCATCGCCTCCAGTTCCTGGCTCAGGGTCCGCTCCGCGAGCAGGCGGCTGAGCGCGGCAAAACCTACCGGGAAGGGCATCTCGACGACCACCAGTGCGCCGGGCAATCCCGAGCGCGGAAAGTCGGCAGGAATCCGGCCGTCCACCACCAGCATGGTGGCGCCTCGCGCGGCTACCGCGATCAGCGTGGCGCGGTTGGCGAGCAAGGCTTCGGGGCGGGCGTACAACGCGACGGCGTCCAGTGAATCCGGCCGAGGGGGCACCTCGGTGAACGGCAGCATCCAGGTCAACTCACGGTCGAGTTGGTCGGTGCCGGCGACCACACGAGCACTCGACATCAGCGGTTCGTCCAGTAGTTGCTGAATCGTCAATCCCCCTGTGTCGATCGAGGGCGCGAGGCAATGGGTGATCGGAGCTGCCATGATCTGTCCTCCTGTCGACAAACACTGGGATCGACATTTCGTCGATCGCTATGTGATGCGCGGCAATTAGGAATCCCCAACGGGCAGAGGCAATTCGATCAAAGACAACGCACCGCCAGACGTGCAGGTCGTATCCCCGTAGTCAGGTCGGCGAGGTGGCTCCTCCGCCGTGGGTGGTGAGCAACCTCACTTGCCAACTCACTAGCTGGGGATCGGCAGCGATGCTAAGTTGTTGCCTGAGTCGAGTGTTTCCCTGTCCTAGGGTCCGCCTATCAAATAGTTACTGCGTGCAACTGTACGTGGTCGGAGCCTATGGGTGGGCTAGTCGGCATGGCAAGAGACCCGGCGAACATATTGCTGTGAATATCCTTAAAGCTGCGTAACACGCAAACGTGTATTCGCATTTAATCAACATTCCCAGCATTCGGTTCCGTCGGACCAGTCCCCATTTCAAGACACGAGCGGCAGAAGTCGCATAAGTTCGTGTTCCTGGCGGCCGATAACCCGCCGTCAGCGCCGCAGTTCCGGCGCGGCCCGGCCGGTGATGAGCGGCAGGTCGAAGAAGCTTTGAATGCCCGCCGGGGCGGCGCAGGGGGCAGGGACCGCGTTAACGCAGTGCGCCGCGGTCGCAACGATCCCGGGATTGTTCGCCAATCCGGCTTCCACACTCTCCGGCTGCCATCCCTTTACGGTGACAAACGTGTCCGGATTTCCGCGGATCTCGATCTCGTAGCGTTCTCCCGCGGGCCCGAAAGACCAGGGCGGATCTAGGTTTTCCTCCCCCATCAACCAGTTCACGGTGATTTCGACGACAACTGTGTCGCCGACCAGCGCCTCCCAGTGGAAGCGCCGCGCAGCGACCTGTCCAGGTTCGATCACCCCGATCGGTGAGTCGATGGGCGCGGTCGCAACCGCAACCTCCTGCGATGGGCGGATCTCGGGTTCGGCGGCGAAGCCCAGCTGGTCGACGCACAATCGGACCGACTGAATAAACCCGCCGTTAAGCAGTTTTTGCATCGGCCCGGTCAAGGCGCTATCTGGCGTGCCACCGAAACCCATTACATAGCGCAATACATCCGGCGCACCGTATGTACGCAGGTCTGAAAACTCCTCGGAGCGAACAAAAGTCACGCCGGTGGACATCACCGATAACAGCAATGGAAACAGCTCGGTCGCGGCACCCGGCCCAATGCCGGCGCCGTGCAGCGTCGCATTGCCCGCCTGCGCGGCGACCTCGAGGGGGGCGGCTTCTTTTTCGCCCGGGTAGAACCAACCAAGCGGGGTGACGACGTTCTTGCCCGAGCGCAGTAACGCCGCGACCTCGTCGGCGCTGGGCATCAACGGCGCGTAGATCACCGCGTCGGCATCCAGACTGAGCACTTCGTCGACACTGTTGGTCGCGGTCACTCCCAGTGGGGCCGTGCCGATGATTTCGCCGACGTCTTTGCCGGCCTTAACCTCGGAATGCACCCAACAGCCCACCAGCTCGAGTTCAGGATGCTCCAGCACACCTTTGATCGCTGCCACGCCGACCGATCCCGTTGCCCATTGGACGACCCGCAGACTCATGCTCCCTTTTTACCCGCGTTTTACCCACGCGAGCAGACGCAAAATCGCATACTTTGGCACGAAACCATGCGATTGTGTGTCTGCTCGCGAGGGAACGTTAGTCGTACGCCTCGATGACGTCGTAGGCATCCTCGGCGTAGCGGGACCGGATTGCCTTCTTGTCGTACTTGCCCACGCTGGTGCGAGGGATTTCGTCGGCGAAGGCCCACCGTTCCGGCAACCACCACCGAGCAACCTTGTCCGCCAAGAATTTTCGCAGATCACCCGCACTGACACTGGTATCTTCCCTGACGACGACGACGGCCAGCGGCCGTTCCTGCCAACGCTCATCGGGAACTCCGACGACGGCGGCCTCCAGTACGTCGGGGTGGGCTATCAGATTGTTTTCCAGCTCGACCGAAGAGATCCATTCGCCACCGGATTTGATGACGTCCTTGGAACGGTCGGTCAGGGTTATGAAGCCCTGGGCATCGATGCGGCCGACGTCACCGGTGCGCAACCAACCCGAATCAAACTTGGATTGGTCATGCCCCCGGTAGTACGAGCCGGTGATCCACGGGCCGCGAACTTCCACCTCGCCCACGGCGTTGCCGTCGTTGGGCAGCACGTGACCCTCGTCGTCGACGATCCGGGTTTCCACACCGCATATCGGCTGGCCCTGGGTTCCTCGAAACGTCCAATGCTGGTCGTGGGGGGTTCCCGGTGGCGGCCAGGCCATGGTGGCCAGGGGCGACGTTTCCGTCATGCCCCACAGCTGCCGGATCGGCACGTCGTGCTTGTCTTCGAAGGTACGCATCAGCGAAACCGGGACCGCCGAGCCGCCGCAGGCAACCAGCCGCAACGATGACATGTCGTGGTTCGGATCCTTCTCCAGATGGTGCAGCACGTCGTTCCAAATGGTTGGCACCGCACCGGCCAGTGTCGGCCGCAGGTTCTCCACCATGTGGATCAACGACCGGGCGTCGAGGTGCCGGTCGGGCAGCACCAAGTCCGCCCCTGCCATCAACGCCGCGTACGGCAGCCCCCAGGCGTTGGCGTGAAACATAGGCACAATGGGCAGCACCCGGTCGCTGGACCCCACCCCGATGCCGTTTGTGGTACACGCCGCCATCGTGTGCAGGAAGCTCGAACGATGGCTGTAGACAACGCCTTTAGGGTTGCCGGTAGTGCCGCTCGTGTAGCACATCGCGGCCGCGGAGGTCTCGTCGATCTGCGGCCACTCAAATTCGGTCGGCTCGCCACCGATCACTTCGGCATACCGCAACACGGTCTTGCCCGCCTGCTCCAGCGGCGCCGTGTCTCCCTCCCCAACCGCGATCACGGTGTGCACGGTGTCCAGATCGGCTAGCACCGGCCCGAGAAGCTTGGCCAACGACATATCGACCAGGATGACCCGATCCTCGGCTTCGTTGGCGACGTAGGCGATTTGCTGGGGGAAGAGCCGGATATTGAGGGTGTGCAATACCGCCCCCATCGCCGGGGCCGCGAGGTATACCGCCAGGTGTTCGGCGTTGTTCCACATGAACGTGGCCACCCGTTGGTCTCCGGTAACACCCAAGCGGCGCAACGCATTTGCCAATTGTGCGGCTTGTCGACCCAAGTCGCGGTAGCTGATCTGCCGGTACCCACTGCCCGTCGCGGTGGTGACCGTGCGTGATCCGTGCACGCCGCAGCCGTGCCGCATGATCGCGGTGATTGTCAACGGATAGTCCTGCATCGTGCTATCCATCGATAAACCGCCTTACGGGTTCTCGGCGCGGCACCGCCTCATGTCCTACTCGGGCGAATGCTATCGCCGCGCGACGTCATGAGAAACCCCGGGCCAAACCGGCCCGCGCGGCCGGTTGGAGAGCCGGCTAGGCCAACGCCGGTTCGTATTGCAGCAGCTCAGGTAGCAGCCAGTCGACAGACCTGGCGCTCTCCAGCGCCCGCTGTTCGATATCGGACGCCCCGCACGCCGCAGCGGGGTCAACCGGTGCCACGGTGACGATGCCCGCGTAGTCGGCGATGTAGAGGAACTTCCCGTCCGGGCTTTCCACCGCACAGGACGGCTGGTTTGTCCTGATGGTTCCGATCACATCTTGGGTAAGCGTGCACAGCACCGTGAGGCGATCCTCACTGACCAGATAGGCGCGATCTCCGCTGCCGATGGTCAACCGGGTGACCAGGCCACCGATGTCGCCGATCTTGCGCGTGCTGCTGATCTTGCCGGTGCGGGTGTCGATGACGTCGACGACCGCACCGAAATCGGCACCGCAGCTGGCCACGTAGGCGACGGCGCCGTCGGCGCTGAGCGCGACGTCGCGCACCGACGCGCCAATGTCGATGGTGTCCACCACGCGCGGGCCCGTCGGCCCCTGCTTGGCCCGCGCTTTGGAGCCCTTCTTGCGCCAGCGCGAGCGACCGGCCTGTCCGGCACTTTCGGACGGCAGGCCGGTTGCAATCACGACGAGTTGCCCGCCGGACGGTCCGTTGGTGCCGACGTAAAGGCGAGTTCCGTCGCAGTTGATGCGCACGCACTCGGTGGTGGTGCCAGGCACGGTCGCGATGTCGATGACCTCGACCTTGTCCGTCGTGGTGTCCAGCACCGCGACGTCAGCACCGCGAACGCCGTTTCGGCTCGCGTAAACATGCTTTCCGTCCGGGCTGACCGTCAGGTCGCTCACACTGAGGGCAAGCGGATGGTTGGCGACAACGGTGTTGGTCGACATGTCGATGACCGAGATCGAGTCATACGCCGTTGAAACCGTGCTGACGTATGCACGGTCGGCATGTGTACCGCCCATGGCGATTGCGAAAGGTTCATCGATGCCGGCCACCGTCTCGGTGACTCGGCAGGTTTCGGTGTTGACGATCGACACACTGTTGTCGCCGTAGTTGGTCACCAACAGTTGGGTGCCATCGGGGCTGATGTCGATGCCGCTGATCGGACCGTTTTTCACGGCAATTTCGACGGTGACCGGGCCACCCGCCGCCGCGTCGAAACCGAGAACCTGGACATCCCCGCCATCCCGACCATCCCAACCGGCCCGCTGGCCGCTGATTTCGCTCACGTTGGCACCGCCTTTGCTGATCTCGTCGAACTTCACGCGGACGACAGGCGTCGCGACAGCTCTGTGCGACACTGCCCGCCCGGAATTAACCGGATTGGTGCACCAAATGGCACTGTGAAGACTTCTGGGCAGAAGTCTAACGGTTGAATTCCGACCGCAAAGATTTCGATTTGGGTGTTGTTACCTCCGTCACCGCGCGGACTCAGCTTCTGCTCAGCCTACGATTATCAAGCATTAAAGCATTTGCTTTATAGCAAACGCTTAAATATCCATTGCCCTGGTATTTTTATAGCTTCCGCTAAGTCAGGAAACGGCCGCTTTGTGCCTGCTGGATAAGAAATTCTTATTATTCCCGGTAAATAGAGGCAAATATCACATGCGCGCGACCGCGCGGATTGCGAGGCTTGTTTCGCCAAGTTTCGCCCATGCGGCGCCAAACCACGGTTGCGGACGCAGGTCATCGGGACTGGGGGGCGGCCAGCTCAGCGAGTCTGAACCATCGGGGCGGCGCCAACGTACCACTACACATGCCCAACTCCCGAGTTCAATCGGAAAGGGTCGCGACGCGATGGTGGTCGACGTAGGTTCCGCGGCTTCGGCTCCCGTCCGCCGCCACGAGATTCAGCGCGAGCGGCGCATGATGCGGGCGTTCCAAAACCCGATCCTCGGGCCCCTGTTGCGGCGCTTCGGCGGCCCGCAAGACATCGTTCAGATGGGGATGTCGTTCTGGTCATCGCGCCTCATCCTCTCGGCGGTCGAAGCCGGCGTGTTCACCCAGCTGGGCAACGGACCGATGTTCGAGTACGAGTTGGTGCGCGCCCTGGGCTGGCACCCACGTGCCGCGGGTACCGCATTCGACGCATTGGTCGCGGCCGGACTGCTGCGACGCGACAAAGCCGGTAGGTATGCCAACACAGCCCGCAGTGCAATGTTTCTCGATCGAACCAAGCCCAGTTATGTCGGTGGGCTGATGGAACTGTCAAGCAAACGTCTGTACGACCTATGGTCAGGGCTGGACGATCTGCTGCGCACCGGCCGGCCCGGGGCCGAAGAGGAACGCGGGGACAACGAATTCTTCGCCACGCTGTATCGTGACCCGTTGGCGCTGAAGGACTTTCTGGCCGGCATGACCGGTATCTCGACCGGCGAGGCAACGCTGCTGGCAACCCGGTTTCCATGGAAGCAGTTCAGAACGTTCGCCGACATTGGTTGTGCCCAAGGCGCGCTTCCGGTGCGAGTCGCACTGAGTCACCGACACTTGCACGGCACGGGTTTCGACTTCCCTGCTGTGCGACCGATATTCACCGAGTATGTCGATTGTTTCGGCCTCGCAGACAGACTGGACTTTGTCGAAGGCGACTTCCTGGAAGTACCGCTGCCACGCGCCGACGTGATCTCCTTCGGTCACGTCTTCCATGGGCGAAGCTGGCAGATTCGCCAGGAACTGGTCGACAAGGCCTATGCCGCAATCCCGCCGGGCGGCGCGGTGATCGTCTACGACGCAATGATCCAGTCCGGTCGCCGAAATAACTTCCAGAGCCTGCTTTCCAGCCTCAACATCATGCTGGAATCGCGGGAGGGCTACGAATCCTCCACGACCGCATGCGCGCGGTTGCTGCGCGACGGCGGTTTCACCAGGGTCAAGGTGCGCCACCTTCTCGGCCCCACCTCGGCGGTGTTCGGCTTTAAACCAGGCCGCCTACCGCGCACCGAGGAGTAGTCGTGCGGGGAGCTACGCAGCACATCAAGACCGGGACGCTGGACCATCAGGTCGTGGTCGTCGGGGCCGGACCTGCTGGGGTGTCGACGGCACTGAGCCTGCGTGATTGCGGCTTTCATCCGCTGCTGCTCGACCGAGCCGATGCGGTTGGCGCATCCTGGCGCGGACGCTATGACAAGCTGAAACTCAATACCTGCAAGCAGTTCTCGCATCTTCCTAACCGGCCGTATCCCAAGAGCACTCCCGTGTTTCCGGCACGCGATCAAGTCGTCGATCACCTTGACCGCCACGCGCACGAAGATGGGATTGAGTTGCGGCTCAACACCGAAGTGCGCCGCATTGACCGTCGCAACGACCGCTGGTGGTTACACACCACGTCGGGCGACATCGGCTGCAGCCAGGTGGTGATCGCGACTGGATACGAGCACACACCACGAATTCCGCTGTGGCCTGGCCTCGATCGATTCGCAGGTCAATTGCTGCATTCGTCGGACTATCGCAACCCAGTGCCGTACCACGACAAGCGAGTACTCGTCGTCGGGGCCGGTTCTTCAGCAATGGAGATCGTCCACGACGTGGCTACCGGAGGAGCAGCCAAAGCTTGGCTTGCGGTACGTACTACGCCGCACATTATGCTCCGCTCCCTGCCGGGAGGGTTGCCTTCGGATCTGATCGCGACGGCCCTTTTCCACGCACCGGTTTGGCTCGCCGATGCGGTGGCTGAGTTCGGGCGTCGGGTAAGCATCGGAGACCTGTCCGCATTCGGGTTACCGGTGCCCGCCGACGGCGTATTCGCTCGCGGGATCAGACTGGGTCGGGCACCTGCGATCGTCGATAGGAATGTGGTTCAAGCGATCCGAGACGGTTCGTTCGAGGTGGTGCCAACGGTCGGGCGATTCGACCGCGACGGCGTCTGGCTAGTCAACGGGCACCGGCTGGAACCCGACGCCGTGATTTGTGCCACTGGCTACGAGCGCGGTCTGGAGCCGCTGGTCGGTCACCTCGGGGTGCTGGACAAGCGCGGTCTGCCCAGGGCGGCCAATGCGGCGCCCGCAGCCTCTGGTTTGCGGTTCATCGGCTTTCAGTCGCGTCCCGGCCTGCTGGGCTTTGTTGCCAAGCAATCCAAGCAGATTGCCAGGTGCATTGCGGAGGAACTCTCATCGTCTGCATCGTTGCGTCCAGTTCGTTAATTGCGTTGAACCGATTGCCTTTCCAGCTCGTATCAACTGAACATGATCCAGTTCCCGACGGCGCGGAGACGCTCTGCGCAGATAGCCTTGCCAAGGCCGGGAAAACCCCGCTTTCGGGACTGGCTGCGATCGGTTCTCGTCGGATTGGATCCCGAAGCCTACTTTCGCCGGCGCGCCAACCACGAGGATCCATTCGTCGTGATATTCCCCGGCCTTGGCCCGGTACATTTTTTCACCACAGCGGCGGATTGCCAGCGCATTCTCACTGCGCCGCAGGAAGTCTGGTGCGCACCTACGCCCAATCCCATCGAACCGATCGTCGGGCCAAGCTCGGTCATTCTCACCTCGGGCGAGCACCATCGCCGTCAGCGCCGCCTGCTGTCACCTGCGCTTCACGGCGACCGCATGCGCCAACGAGCCGGCTCCATCGCAAGGGCGGTGCGCACCGAGATAAACACTTGGCGCCCTGGCGATCAGGTCGCATTGCACCGTACGGCCACGTCGATCACACTGCGCGTCATCATCGAAACCGTGCTGGGGATATGCGACCATCGCGCTGGCGAATACGCTGATGTGGTAACCGAACTGATAAACGCCAACACCGCCCCCCTGCTGCTGTTGCCGGCCCTCCGCCGAAGCATTGCGGATCGGGGGCCGTGGGCCCGACTCGTGCTTCTGCGAGCAAGATTTCAGGGCATGCTCTTCGGTCAGATCGAGTATCGCCGCCAGTGTCCTTATAGCGGGCACGGCGCCATGCTGAGCCATCTATTGCGCGAAACCGACGACAAGGGAGCTCATTTCGACACCCTTGATGAGGAGGACCTACAACAGCAGTTGCGAACCATGGTGATCGCCGGCCATGACACCACTGCGGCCGCTCTAGCATGGGCTCTGTATCACATTCACCGAGATGCAGACGTACATGCCCGGCTGACGCGCGAATTGTCCACCGATCCGGCGCCGCATGAGATGCCGAAGCTCCCCTACCTAACCGCAGTTATCAATGAAACATTGAGGATGCATCCCCCGGTGCCGATCGTGTTGCGCAAGGTCGTCGAACCGCGATCCGTTGGCGGAATCCAGTTCTCGACGGGCGATATCCTCGGAATCGCCATACCCGCAATACATTTCAGCAACGACCCGTGGCATGACCCCTACCGGTTCAACCCCGATCGCTTCTTCGACAACAACCCCACCCCGTTCGAGTACCTGCCATTCGGAGGCGGTTACCGACGTTGCCTGGGAGCTGCATTCGCCAACTATGAACTGGCCATCGCAATCGGGACGATAATGCGCACAGTGGGGTTGGCCATGCCGCGGCGGGAGCTGCGCAGGAACCCGCCGAGCTCGGTACCGCGGGGCATCGCCGTCGTCCCACGACGCGACGTCAAGCTCGTGGTGACCGCCGCGCCGGCTAGCTGAATTGGGTTTGCGGCCGGGTCAGCGGATCGCCGTCGACAATGATGTCGAGCTTCTCGTTGTAGAACGCCACCAACCCGGCAATCGGGGCGACCGCGGGCAGCGGGTAGTGATACGTCCACGCGAGGTCCGGATGCACGGTGTCGCCCACCCGCACCGACCAATAGGCCGACGTCGTCCCCTTGTACGGGCACAGAGTCTGCGTCGAGCTGGGCTCCAGATGCTCGAATGCAATATCGGTTGGATCGATGTAATACCTTGTGGGCAAGCCGGTTTCGAACAGCAATACCGGGCAACGGGTGTCGGCGAGCGCGACGCCATCGAGCTCCACCCGGACGTGGCGATGCGACCGCAGCGCGTCCGTCCGCGAATATGGGTTGCGCGGGTGGCCATAGATCTGCTCGTCCTCTTCGAACCATCGCAGCGGATCCCAGTCGAATCGCACGGTGCCGGCGACAGGACTGTCGCCGTCGGCATCGAATACCCGCGCGGCTGACGGGTGCGACTGGCCGGCGCCGACCAGCGAGTGCAACCGCGACGGGCCGAATTGCACTTTCTGCGGATGGTTTTCGTCGCGCAGAAACTCCACACGCACATCGGCAAGCGGGACATAGTACTGCGGGTAGTAGGGCACCTCCCACACGTAGCGTGCCGCGGTGGTGTCGAAGACCAGCTCATGGCCGAGATAGCCACGAACCCTACGCGGAGCGGGCTCGATTCTTCCGCGCGTAGCGGCCATTTGGGGATACTCGTTGGTCATTCGTCACCTCGATCTCGTCGCCGCCGGGGATCGCTCACCTCCAACCTAATCGAGTACCTTCGACCCGTGGCGCATAGACGGGAAAGCCCGGTTCGCGGGAGACGGCTGCGGTTGAACGAGGCGCTGTTGGAACGCGCCCTGATGTCACCGCTCGGGTACCGGTTCCTACTGCACGTGGCGCCGCGTATCGACAAAGCCGTGATCCCTCGGACGAGGGGCCGGCTGAGTTCGGCAGGATTCGACAAGGTCGGGCTCGTCACGTCGACGGGCGCCAAGTCCGGCCAGCCGCGCACACAGCCGCTGGCATTGCTCGCAGACTCCGACGGGCTCCTGGCCATCGGATCCAATTACGGCCGCCCCAACCATCCCGCCTGGAGCGCCAACCTGCTCGCACACCCCGAGTGCACGGTCGAATTCAAGGGTCCGCCCCGGCGATACCGAGCCGAGCTGCTCACCGGCGACGCCCGCGCCGCCGCCTGGGCCGCCGCCGCCGACATCTACGCCGGTTACGAGCGCTACCGCGCCAGCTGCGCGCCACGCGAAATCAGGGTCTTCCGGCTGACGCCGCTCGGAGACTAAGGGCCCGCCTAACCGACCTTGATCGGGATCGTCATCGATTCCGTTTTGGCGGGCAGCTTGGTTGTGTCCACCGATAGAATCTCGCCGCTGTCCTGACTGCCGTTGGGCAGCATCTTCGGCTTGAGCCGAAACGGCGGAGTGTCCGAAGCCAGCCCGGCCAGCCCGAAATCGCTGTCGTTGGCGATGAACAGGGTCTTGCCGTCGTCCGGCGTGGTGAGTCCTTCGATCTTGCCGTGCCCGAAGAAGGCACCGTTGGCATTCAGCGAACGCAGCAGCGCCCCGAGGTCAAGCTTGAGTGTCTTGGCGGCAACGGTGATCCCGGCGGCTCTAAGTTTGGCTACGGCCTCAGCGTCGGTACTGACGCCGACCAGGGTCTCGAGCGGAGCACCGTTGACCAGCAAACCGCCGGCGTCGGCCCGATAGGACGCCCCCGGCACCGTCGAGCGGGGGCCCACATCGGTGGCCGCGGCGATGTCAACCAGGTAAATCTTCTTGTTGCCGTCGGGCGCGGTCCTGCCGTCACCCTCGTCGATCAGGAATTGTGTCGCACTTAGCGCGGTGACGTCCGACACCACGACCTTGGTGTCCTCGGGATTGGCAAGCGGATAGAGATACTCATGCACGATGCTGCGGTCGACGAGATTGATGGTCACGATGCGAGTGACGGGTACCGAGTTGGCCGCTCCTTGCAGCCCCGGCGTCTGGATGGCCGACTGCATGACCGCCACCAACATGTTGCCGTCCGGGGTGATTGCCAGGCCCTCCATTCCCCGGTTCGGCGCGCGTAGCGACAATTCCCGCGGCAGCGTCTCATCGTACGGCGACAGGCGTTCCAGCTCTTTGCCATTGGCGTCGAAGTGGATGATGGAAGGGCCGTACTCGTCGGACACCCAGAAAGTGCCGTCGAGTGTGGCGGCCAAGCCCTCGGTGTCAACGCCGTAGTCGGAAGGCGGAAGCGGCGTGCCGTTGAGGTCCACCAGCGCCTCGCCGGTGTTCGCGTGCGGGTCGACGAGGCCCACCAGGGGCGAGCCCTCCGGCCCGTGCAGCGTGATGGTCCGCTCCACGGTCGCCACGCCGTCGGCAAGTTTGAGCTTGGCGATCTGCGGGTGGTAGTCGGGTATCGGGATCACCTTTTCGTTGGAGGTGCGTCCATCGACATTGGGACCGCGGTCGGTGAGGCCGTAGACCTCGTTGGCGCTGCCCGGCACCGCGGCGATCGCAGACCCGTGCGCACTCGCCTTAATGGCGACGCCGCCGATGGTGGCCAGCGGTATCTGATCCTCGGCGTAGAGCTGGACGGCGCGACTGACGGTGATAGTTAGCTGGTCGGTACCGGTGAACCCGGCGTCGGGGGTGTAAATCATTGCACCGTTTTCGGCGTAGGCGATCTTGCCGTGCGCAGGCTTGCCAAACGCTACCGGTGTCAATCCGTCGGTGGCGGCCAACAGCCGGCCGGGGGCAATCGTTAGGGCTGTCCCGGCCGTCGTGCTCAAAGCCAGCTTGCCCGGGTGCACGGCGTTGGAGTCCGACGTGCCCGGCGCACAGGCCGTGAGCAGGATTAACACCGCTCCCGCCGCGACCGGCCATCTCGTCCTATGAGTCATGCGCATGGCTTAGCAAGATAAGTTGACACGCTGGTGTACGCGAGGCAAGCGCCACTAATGTTTCCGATCGCGCACTTTGTAGGTAGAGGGCCACGACTTGCGCGACTCGTCGCCGGTCAACGGAGTTCCCGCACCGCCGACCTTCACGTTGTAGGCCTCCTTGCCCGGGCCTACCTCGCGATTGGCGTGCTCCTGGGCGAGGTAATACAACTCGTCGATGGTGGCTTCGTCGTAGGCGACGAACGAGGTCTCGCGCACGATGTCGTCGACCCCGACCAGCATCTTGTCGGGCAGGTAGCGCGAGGCCAGCGCCGCAATGCCCAACAACGAAAACGGAATGACCCAGTAGCAAACGAACGGCAGCGGGGACTTGGTGTCGAGAATCGTGGCGTTACCCCGCACGATCGGCGGAATGGCCGACGACACGGTCATGCCGGCGAACGCCGCGACCCAGATCCAGGTCAAAATCGTGGTCATCCGACTGAACAGCTCGGTCTTTACCACGTCGGGGGGCTGCTCCGCGGCGGCGAACTCACGCACGAACGGTTTGCCGATCAGCACGCTCACGAGCGCCGCGAGGAAGATTCCGGCGTTGCTGAGCGGTTGTATCCATCGCGCCATGAACTCATCGCTGAGGGTAAGCGTCAGCACTGTCAGCACCACAAATGTTGCGACAGCTCCGATTTCAAGCATGCGGCCCGGTTTCTCGGTGGCGCGTCCGGTCGCAAGCACTGCCACGGCCATCAACAACGCTACCGATACGGCAATGTTGAAGGGGACGTTACCGACAAGCACCCAATAGACGATCCACGGCGCAAAGCCAAAGAGCATGCCCACAAAGGGTCAGTGTATGGCTGCGAGGCGCTTCAGCCTGGCGCGGGCGCTCACGCTGGCCCAGGTGGCAGTGACGCAATCACGGTTGCTTGCTGTGCCCCCAGTCGGACTCGAACCGACACTTGACGGATTTTAAGTCCGCTGCCTCTGCCAATTGGGCTATGGGGGCCCGACGGCGAATTTAGCGTGCCAGCACCAGTTCAGGACGTCCCGTCCCCCGAAAACCCCAAGGTGCACCGCGATCGCGACATGTGTAGGATCGCGCGCCGCGCATCTGAATTATGTGAATCCCGCCTGAGCACATATAACACGGCCGTATCACCCGCCAATAGCTTGTTAAAACTGCTCGCGTCAGCGTTAAGAGGCCGTAAACGTCCGTCACGCTACGCCTTTCGATGGGGACTGTGGAGACGTGGATGGTTAGCGTTACGCCAACGCACAGGGGCTCTTACGCAAACACACAGGGTCGGGCCGGGACGTAACGGTCGGCATGTCTTCACACACAAGGAGCAATGAATGTCATTCCTGCAGATATTGCCTGAAGAGTTGACAGCTGCGGCTACTCAGCTGGGTGCCATCGGCACCTCGATGGCCGCACAGAATGCGGCCGCCGCAGCCCCGACCACGGCCATCGTTCCCGCAGCCTCTGACATGGTGTCGGCGCTGCAGGCGTCACTCTTCACCGCCTACGGCACCTTGTATCAGCAGTTCAGCGCCGAAGCAACGGCCATTCACGACCAGTTTGTGAACACCTTGGGGATCAGCGCCGGTACCTACGACGCAACCGAGTCCATCAACCAAGCCGCGGCCGTTTCGCCCTTCGACGGAATCTCGGGGGATATCTCGAGCATCATGCAAGCGACGAACGGGGCCATCCCCGACGAGTTCTCCGGCGGCATCGCCAACATCGCCAACATCGGCATCGGCAATTATGCCTCCGCTACATCTACCCTCATCGGCCTGGCCGGCGGTGGCCTACTGCCCGCCGAGGAGGCAGCCGAGGGTGCCGCCGAGTTGGGTGGGACAGCCGCCCTGGGAGAACTTGGAGCCGCGGAGGCGGCCCTCGGCGCGGAGGCGGCCCTCGGCGGGGGTGCGGTCGTGGGCGGTATTGGCGAAGCGGCATCAATCGGCGCGTTGTCGGTGCCGCCCAGCTGGGCTGGGTCGGCCACCCTGGTGTCGAGCACGACTGCCGGCACGCTCTCCGGCGCCGGTTGGACCACCGCCGCGCCGGCAGCGGCCGCGCCGGGCGGCTTCTATGGCGCGCCGGGGTTGGCGTCGGCCGCACGCAACAGCGCCGGCTTCGGTGCGCCGCGCTACGGCGTCAAGCCCATCGTCATGCCGAAGCCGGTGAGCGTATAGGCACCCGGCGCTGACGCGGTTGCACACGGTCAATAAGCCCAATTGAGCTCAAAAGGATAGGAAAACATGGATTTCGCAGCCTTGCCCCCTGAGGTTAACTCCGCACTCATGTACTCCGGTGCGGGTGCAGGACCGCTGCTGTCCGCCGCAGCGGCCTGGAACGGTCTGGCCGTCGAGCTGAACTCGACCGCGACCTCCTTCGAGACGGTGATGTCAGAGCTGACCGGCCAGCTGTGGCTGGGTCCGGCGTCGCTCTCGGCGGCCGCAGCAGCCCAGCCATACATAGCCTGGTTGACCTACACCGGCGCAGCTGCGGAGCAGGCCGGCGTGCAGGCCATGGCATCTGCGGCCGCATACGAGGCGGCGTTCGCCGCGACCGTGCCCCCGCCGGTGATCGCGGCCAACAGGGCTCAGCTGGCGGCACTGGTGGCAACCAACTTCCTTGGCATCAACACTCCGGCGATCCTGGCTACCGAAGCCCTCTACATGGAGATGTGGGCTCAGGACGCGTTGGCCATGTACACCTACGCGGCCGCCTCAGGAGTTGCCGGGATGTTGACACCGTTGACCCCGCCGTCGCAATCCACCAACCCTGGTGGCGCCGCGGCCCAGGCCGCTGCGGTCGGCGCGGCTGCCGCGGCGTCCCCCGCCACGCAGTCGATCAATGATCTGATCAGCGCCTTGCCCACGGCGGTGGCATCGCTGGCCTCCCCGGCCCAGTCGGTTCTCGACGCGACTGGGTTGTCCGGAATTATTGCGGACATAGACGCCTTCCTCGCCATTCCGGTCGTTGCAAATACCATCAACGGCGCCATCAACACGTCCGCTTGGTATGTGATGGCCGCGATCCCCACCGCGATCTTCCTCGGAAACACCCTTGCCGGCACGGCACCGCTAGAGGCCGAAATTGCCGAGGGCGCAGCCGGTGCGGCCGCAGCGGCGGGAGGCGCGGTAGCGGGGCTGGCCGGCGAGGTGGCACCAGCAGGAGTAAGCGCGGGCGTCGGCGCCGCTCTGGGCGAGGCATCCCTGGTCGGCAGCCTCTCGGTACCGGCGAGCTGGGCTGGCGCCGCGCCTGTGGCGGCGGACGTGGGCACCGCGTTGGCGGGCAGCGGCTGGACCGTCCCCGAGGAAGCCGCACCGGTCACCGGGATGGCCGGAGTGCCGGGCATGGCCGCGGCCGCCAAGGGTGCTGGGGCATATGCCGGCCCACGGTATGGCTTCAAGCCCATTGTCATGCCCAAACAGGTCGTCGTGTGATCGGAGAAAAAGGGAGGACATGTCACTCGTTTGAGGCCACGAATTTACCGCTACGTCGTAATCTATCGGCCATACGGCTAACGCCGTATTGATACAACTGCCAGAACTCCTACAACAACAGACTTCGAGACAAGGAGATACCGAGTATGACCTCACGCTTTATGACCGACCCGCACGCAATGCGGGACATGGCCGGTCGCTTCGAAATGCACGCCCAGACCGTCGAGGACGAGGCCCGTCGGATGTGGGCGTCCTCGCAGAACATCTCCGGTGCCGGCTGGAGCGGCCTCGCCGAGGCGACCTCGCTGGACACCATGGGTCAGATGAACACCGCTTTCCGCAACATCGTGAACATGCTGCACGGGGTGCGCGACGGACTCGTTCGTGACGCGAACAACTACGAGCAGCAAGAGCAGGCCTCCCAGCAGATCCTCAGCAGCTAACACCAAAACCTGCTGCCCAACGACTTCAAATCAGGAGGACAAAACAAATGACCATCAATTACCAGTTCGGCGATGTCGACGCCCACGGCGCCCTCATCCGCGCACAGGCCGCAAACCTCGAGGCCGAGCACCAGGCCATCGTTCGCGATGTGCTGGCTGCCGGGGACTTCTGGGGCGGCGCCGGTTCGGTGGCCTGCCAGGAGTTCATCACCCAGCTGGGTCGCAACTTCCAGGTGATCTACGAGCAGGCCAACGCTCACGGCCAGAAGGTGCAGAGCGCCGGTAGCAACATGGCCCAAACCGACAGCGCCGTCGGGTCCAGCTGGGCCTGATCCACCGCTTTCAACAAGGTGGCCGCACACCCTGATGGTGTGCGGCCACCTTGTTTACTAAGCGGCCTCAGCTCTTGACGCGAGCCCGCTGATTCAAAGAACCCACCCCTCGAAATTGCTCGGCTCTCTGCAACCCAACGCTGTGCATAGCAGTATATTTGGCAGTTGAATCCACACCAAATTCTCCGATGTAACCCACATCAATCGCACATTTGCGCAAGCAGACCTCCGAGGGCTGTCACCACGATCACATTTGAGATTCCTATGAACGCGATGACAACCGCATGTGTGGTTGGAAGAATGACAGCAACATGACGGCAATGTCGGGTTATGCGCGCAGTCAACGTCCGCGTCAAGCCATCCTGGGGCAGCTGCCCCGAATTAACCGCGCCGATGGTTCGCCGATCCGCGTGCTGCTGGTCGACGACGAGCCCGCGCTGACCAATCTGGTCAAGATGGCACTGCATTACGAGGGCTGGGACGTCGAGATCGCCCACAACGGGCGGGAGGCCATCACCAAGTTCGACAGCATCGGCCCTGACGTGTTGGTGCTCGACATCATGCTTCCCGACGTGGACGGGCTGCAAATTCTGCAGCGAGTTCGTGAATCCGACGCCTATACACCCACGCTGTTTCTCACCGCACGCGATTCGGTGATGGACCGGGTCACCGGGCTGACCGCGGGCGCCGACGACTACATGACAAAGCCGTTCAGCCTGGAGGAATTGGTCGCACGGTTACGCGGGTTGCTGCGCCGTTCCAGCCACCTGGCCCCACCCGCCGATGAGGCTCTCAAGGTCGGAGACCTCAAGCTCGACGCGGCCAGCCGAGAAGTCACTCGTGGCGGCACGCCGCTGTCGCTCTCCTCAACCGAATTCGAGTTGCTTCGCTTTCTGATGCGGAATCCGCGTCGTGCCCTGAGCCGCACCGAAATCCTCGACCGGGTCTGGAACTACGACTTCGCCGGACGCACGAGCATCGTCGACTTGTACATCTCCTATCTGAGGAAGAAAATCGACGCCGACCGTGAACCGATGATTCATACGGTCCGCGGGATTGGATACATGCTGCGACCACCGGAATGAGCCCGAAATGACGGGGCACCGAAACACTCCGCGGTGGTTCCCCCGCTCGTTACGTCGGCAATTGCTTTTGGGCGTATTGGCGGTCGTGACCGTGGTGCTGGTGGCCGTCGGTGCCGTGTCGGTGCTGAGCCTGCGCGACTACGTCACCGCGATGAACGACGCCGAAGTAGCGGAATCCATGCATGCGGTCAGTCATGCCTACGCCAGATACCGCAACGGCGAACACACTTCGGTGCACACCGACAATCCGCCGGTATCCCAGGCGCTGCTGGAGTTCACCGGACAAACCCCGGGAAACCTCATCGCGGTGCTTCGCGACGGTCACGTAATCGCCTCGGCAGTCTTCTCCGAGGACGAACCGCGACCGGCACCACCCGACGTCATCAGCGCCATCGAAGCGCAGTCCTGGACCGACAGTCCATCCCGAGTCGAAACGCTGGGCAGCCTGGGTTCCTACCAGGTTGACAGCCGTGCCGCCGGATCCGACCGCTTAGTCGTCGGCGTTTCGCTCGGCATCGCCGACAAGATCATCTCGGGAAAGCAGATCGCCACCCTCGTGCTTGTCGCGACCGCGCTGGTGATCACGGCGGCGCTCACGGTGTGGGTGGTGGGGTTTGCCCTTCGCCCACTGCGCCGGGTTGCGGCGACCGCTGCAGAGGTGGCCGCGATGCCGCTCGTCGGCGACGACCACCAGATCAGCGTGCGAGTCCGGCCCGAGGATACCGACCCCGATAACGAAGTCGGAATCGTTGGGCACACGCTGAATCGATTGTTGGACAACGTGGACAGCGCGCTGGCGCATCGCGTCGAATCCGACTTGCGGATGCGGCAATTCATCACCGACGCCAGCCACGAGCTGCGGACTCCGCTCGCGGCCATCCAGGGGTATGCCGAACTGACTCGTCAAGACAGTTCGGCCCTGCCCCCTACTACCGAATACGCGCTGGCCCGCATCGAGTCAGAAGCTCGGCGGATGGCGTCACTGGTCGATGAGCTGCTGCTGCTTTCGCGCCTGGGCGAGGGCGAGGATCTACAAGCCGAAGACCTCGACCTAACCGATCTGGTCATCAATGCGGTCAATGACGCCGCGGTGGCGGCGCCCACTCACCGTTGGGTCAAAGACCTTCCCGAAGGGCCGGTGTGGGTCAACGGGGACCACGCCCGGCTGCATCAACTCGTCAGTAATCTGCTCACCAACGCATGGGTACATACTCCGCCTAACGTCACGGTGACCACTGGGATCACCTGCAACCGCCTCAACCCCAAGACGCCGTACGCCGAATTGACGGTTACCAACGATGGACCGGGCATCGACCCGGATGTTCTGCCTCGCCTGTTCGAACGGTTCGTTCGGGCTGACAAGGCACGATCGAACGGATCCGGTCACGGATTGGGCCTGGCGATCGTCAACTCGATCGTCAAGGCCCATCACGGTTCGGTCACCGCCGAATCCGCCAACGGCCGCACCGTCTTTCGGGTGCGGTTGCCGATGATCGACCAGCCGGACTCCGAGCCTGCCTAAGAGCGCGAACTGCAGAATCTTCGCCTCGACCGTGCGGCTACAGGCAGTGGTGGTTTGGGTGGGTGGTCACGAACGTGATCGCGTCAGTGACGCGCATCCTGTATCAAGACTGAGGCCACGCACACGGCCGCCAATGCCGCCGCCGCCAGTGCGAAAGTGACGCCGGCCGTACGTAGCCCGCATGCCTGAGCGGCTAGACCCTGGCCAATCACCGGCAGCGCGATGCCGATGTACGCGACCGTGAAGTAGGTCGAGCTGATCTCGGCACGTCGATCGGTTGGGGTCCGATCAACGAGGGCGGCCATGCCGCGACTGAAAGTAACGCCCTGCCCGGCACCTTCCACCACGCCGCCGACGATCAGCGCCGCCACTGATGTGGTCCACAGCGACACCGCGACAATCACCGTGCCGATCACTAGGCCTGCAGAGCCCAACGCCACAGCGCGTCGCGGGTTCAGGTGTCGTCCGACCACCTGAGTGACAGCAGACGCTACGTAGGGCGCGCCGGCGACCGCACCAGCGACCGCGTGGTTGCTGACCCCGTGGATGTTGGAAACAAACCACGGCCCGATCACGCCGAACGTACCCATTACCGCGGAGCCGGCGAACGCCGTGGTCGCCGCGGTCACGAACGCGCGCCGCGCGGGTTTGGGCACCGATAGCCGCTGCACACCGACGCCGGCGGTGCGAGTCGAGGTCTCGTCTGCGCCCAGCACACCGGCGCCGGCCACTACGACCAGCACCACGTGCACGATCAACGGCGATTGCAATGGGTGCGGGGCGTACTGCACCAGCAGACCTGTCAGCGCAGACCCGAGGCCAACTCCACCTGAGTTGGCAATGGTTGCGAGTGCCGTGGCGTGGGCCCGGCGGCTGGGGGGCACGGCTTCGATCACCGCCGCGGTTGCAGCGCCTATTGCGACACCGACGGACAACCCGGAAAGCGCGCGACCCGCAAGCAGTTGCAGAACCGTTCCGGCCGTCAAGAACACCAGCGCACTGGCGAGTGCGCCGGCGAGACCGGCTAGCAACATTGGGCGCCGGCCCACCGCGTCGGACCAGCGGCCGAATGCCAGCAGCCCGAATAGGACGCCAGGTATGAAGGCGGCGAACACAATTGTGGTGGTGAGCGCACCGAAGTGCATGCGCTGGGCGTAGAGCGCATACATCGGTGTCGGCAGACTGGAACCGGCCATGATTGAGGCGAACACGCACGCCAGCAGCGTTGCCGGGCGCCACGTAGAGCGCAACGAGGACGTCTTGTGCATGCCCGCCGGATCCTCAGCAACTGTCACCAGCGCGAGATCGCCCGCACTCGTTGTGGCCGACGTCTTGTCACCGCGCAGCCAAGTTGGCAATTGCCCGGTGGTGTCTAGCCATTCGGCCCTGCGGTGTCGCGGCGGTGCGCCCGCTGGCTGTCTTGCGGTGGTCGGGATGGCAAGTTCGTTCGAATGCCGTTCCGAGCCAGTTATTTTCGCTAAATTCCTTGGCCTAGGACTACTTCCATGCACGCCATGATCGAGCGCTTCGACAGCTACCGACGGCTCGATGACACGTAAGTCGTCGAAACGCGTTGAACCACTAGCCTCGCGATGGGCAATGAATGTCACTCGGTGCAGTCGTCGGCGACGTAGGTGAAACCGGCGGCCGAGAACGTCGTCTCGATCTCGCAAAACAACTCTTCGTGGGAGATGTGGTGGGACATGTGACTGTCTCCTAATCACCGATGGATACGGAATATCGGGGACAGTTACCCCTTCCCACCATCGTCAGCTGGCTTTGCGATAAGGGGAATCCAGCAGGCGGTTGATCGTGCGGTTGTCGACGGATCCTCCAGTCGTAGGACTGCGCCATACCGCATGTAGGTACGGGCCGCCAAGGCTTCACAACTCGATGTCACCGTGTGCTCCTCGGATACCAAGCGCTCGCCGCGGTCGAGCCCGCCGGCCTCAGAAAACGATTGTCCGGCAATCGAATCGCTCGACACGAAGCGTGCTCATCAAACGATCCGCACGGACCGCGCGCCGTCGCAAATGCTGTGTTTGGCGTCACAGCACCCCGTTAAGAAAACGTAAAAGTGCCACGTGACGCCGTTAGAAAACCATCAACCAAGGGCTCTGACCTGCCGGTCATGCCTACGTTCAACCTGGCTTAGGCCTCCGAGGGATTTTGCTGCAGCTGCCTCGATAAGGCCGTTACCGAAGCACACAACTCTTGCCGAACGGAGACAGGATGGGCGTGATTGCATACATCGCGCTGACGGTGGCCGTGTTCGCGCTGCTCGGCCTAACACAGAAGTTGGTCGAGCGGCTGTGAACTACGAAAACATCGTTGGCTTGGCGCTTTCGATCGTTCTCGCGCTGTATCTCGCGGGCGCCCTGCTGTTCCCAGAGAGGTTCTAGTGAGCACAACAACAGCGGGGATCATCTTCCTCGCCGTTCTCGTTGCGGCACTTGTGGTGGCGCATGTCCCCCTCGGCGACTACATGTATCGGGTCTATACGTCGGAGAAAGACTTGCGTGTTGAGTCGGTGATCTATCGGCTGATCGGTGTTGATGCGCGCTCGCAGCAGACGTGGGGCGCCTATGCCCGCAGCCTGTTGGCGTTCTCGTCGATCGGCATACTGTTCCTGTTCGTGTTCCAGCTTGTGCAGGGCAAGTTGCCGTTGCATCTGCATGATCCCGCAACGCAAATGACCCCTGGGCTGGCATGGAACACCGCGGTCAGCTTCGTCACCAACACCAACTGGCAGGCCTACCCCGGCGAATCAACGCAGGGCCATCTGGTGCAGATGGGCGGGCTGGCGGTGCAGAACTTCGTTTCGGCGGCCGCCGGCATGGCGGTGGCGGTCGCGCTTGTGCGCGGGTTTGCCCGAACACGCACCGCCAATCTGGGCAATTTCTGGGTTGATCTTGTTCGCGGCACGCTGCGCATCCTGTTGCCGATTGCCGTCGTCGGCGCGATCCTGCTGGTCGCAGGAGGGGCCATCCAGAACTTTCACCTGCACGACCAGGTGGTCACCACGCTTGGCGGCACGCGGCAGACGCTCACCGGCGGTCCGGTGGCCAGCCAGGAGGCGATCAAGGAACTCGGCACCAACGGCGGCGGGTTCTACAACGCGAACTCCGCACACCCGTTTGAGAACCCGACCACGTGGACCAACTGGTTGGAGATCTTCCTGATCGCGGTGATCGGCTTCTCGCTCCCCCGCACTTTCGGTCGCATGGTGGGCAGCAAGAAGCAGGGCTATGCGATTGCATCTGTCATGGCGACGCTGGCACTGATCAGCTTCAGCGTGACGATGTGGATGCAGCTGCAGCACCACGGCACCGTACCCACCGCGGTCAACGGGGCGATGGAGGGCGTCGAACAGCGGTTCGGTGTTGCCGACTCGGCCGTGTTCGCCGTGACGACCACACTGACCTCATGCGGTGCCGTCAACTCGTTCCATGACTCCTACACCAGCCTCGGCGGCATGATGCCGATGTTCAACATGCAGCTCGGCGAGGTGGCTCCCGGCGGCACCGGCTCTGGCCTGTACGGCATGCTGATCCTTGCGGTGATCACCGTCTTCGTCGCCGGACTGATGGTCGGACGCACTCCGGAATACCTCGGCAAGAAGATCAATCCCCGCGAAATCAAGCTCGCCGCAAGCTATTTCCTAGTCACGCCGTTGATCGTGCTGACCGGCACCGCGATCGCGATGGCGCTGCCGGGACAGCGCGCGGGGATGCTGAACATCGGTCCACACGGACTATCCGAGGTGCTCTACGCGTTCACCTCCGCGGCCAACAACAACGGGTCGGCGTTCGCCGGACTCAGCGCGAACACCAACTGGTACAACACCGCCCTCGGGCTGGCCATGGTCTTCGGCCGATTCCTGCCAATCATCCTCGTGCTTGCCCTGGCCGGGTCACTGGCCAAGCAGGGCCAAACGCCGGAATCGGTGGGCACCCTGCCCACCCATCGGCCACAGTTCGTCGGCATGGTCGCGGGCGTCACGCTGATTCTGGTCGCTCTCACCTTCCTGCCCATGCTCGCGCTCGGACCTCTCGCCGAAGGAATCCACTGATGACCGCGACCACCATCGATTCCGCGGCGGAAAGGCGGCGCAACAGTTCCGGGGGTTTGGCAAGGGGTTTGGCAAGCACGAAACGGGTACAGGGCGGCCTGCTCGATCCGAAAATGCTGTGGAAGTCGACACCGCATGCGCTGCGCAAACTCGACCCGCGCACGCTATGGCGCAGCCCGGTGATGTTCATCGTCGAAATCGGCGCCGCCTGGGCCACCGCGTTGGCGATCATCAACCCGACGTGGTTCGCATGGTTGATCGTGGTCTGGCTGTGGCTAACCGTGCTGTTCGCCAATCTCGCGGAAGCGGTAGCCGAGGGACGCGGCAAGGCCCAGGCCGAAACGCTGCGCAAAGCGAAAACCCAGACCACGGCACGGCGCCTCAAGAACTGGAAACCCGGCGCATCGGCAGTGGAGGAGCAAGTCGCTGCTCCACAGCTACAGCGGGGCGACATCGTGGTGGTCGAGGCCGGACAGGTAATACCGGGTGACGGCGACGTGCTGGAAGGCATTGCCTCAGTGGATGAATCAGCGATCACCGGTGAGTCTGCGCCGGTGATCCGCGAGTCCGGTGGTGACCGCTCAGCGGTCACCGGCGGCACCACCGTGCTGAGCGACCGGATCGTCGTGCAAATCACCCAGAAGCCGGGGGAAAGCTTCATCGATCGGATGATCGCTCTCGTTGAAGGCGCCAATCGGCAGAAAACACCGAACGAGATCGCGCTGAACATCCTGCTGGCCGCGTTGACGATCATCTTCGTCTTCGCCGTCGCGACCCTGCAACCGCTTGCGATCTATTCCAAGATGAATAGTCCGGGCGTCCCAGACACCCAGGCGCTCAACACAAATGGTGTCACCGGAATCGTCATGGTGTCGCTGCTGGTGTGCCTGATCCCCACGACGATCGGCGCGCTCCTGTCGGCAATCGGTATCGCCGGGATGGACCGGCTGGTGCAGCGCAATGTGCTCGCGATGTCCGGGCGCGCGGGGGAGGCTGCCGGCGACGTGAACACGCTGCTGCTCGACAAGACGGGCACCATCACCCTGGGCAACCGGCAGGCCGCCGCGTTCATCCCCCTCGACGGAGTCTCCCCTGAGCAGCTGGCCGATGCCGCGCAGTTGTCCAGCCTCGCCGACGAAACACCGGAAGGACGCTCGGTAGTCGTATTCGCCAAACAGCACTTTGGGCTGCGCGCCCGCACATCGGGCGAACTCGCACAGGCCCAATGGGTTTCGTTTTCCGCGGCGACGCGAATGTCGGGAGTTGACCTCGACGGGGTCGACGGGCACCAGCTGCGCAAGGGCGCGGCCAGCTCGGTCGCGGAATGGGTTCGCGCCCAAGGCGGCAAGGTTCCCACCCAACTCGGCGAGATCGTCGACGGCATCGCTGCCGGCGGTGGCACCCCACTCGTCGTCGGAGAATGCGGTGTCGGCAAGGCCGGCCAAAAGGCAAGGGTGCTCGGAGTCATCCACCTCAAGGACGTCGTCAAACAGGGCATGCGCGAGCGGTTCGACGAAATGCGGCGGATGGGCATTCGGACCGTAATGATTACCGGCGATAACCCGTTGACCGCCAAGGCGATTGCCGACGAGGCCGGTGTCGACGACTTCCTCGCCGAAGCCACGCCCGAGGACAAGCTCGCGCTGATCAAGCGTGAGCAGGAAGGCGGCAAACTCGTCGCGATGACCGGCGACGGCACCAACGACGCGCCGGCCTTGGCTCAGGCCGATGTGGGCGTGGCGATGAACACGGGCACGTCGGCCGCCAAAGAGGCCGGAAACATGGTCGACCTCGACTCCGATCCGACCAAGCTGATCGAAATCGTCGAGATCGGTAAGCAGCTGCTGATCACCCGCGGTGCGCTGACCACATTCTCGATCGCCAACGACATCGCCAAGTACTTCGCGATCATCCCGGCGATGTTCGTCGCACTGTTCCCCGGGCTGGATCTGATCAACATCATGCGGCTGCACAGCCCGCAGTCGGCGATCCTGTCGGCGGTGATCTTCAACGCGGTCGTCATCGTCGCGCTGATTCCACTCTCTCTGCGCGGCGTGCGCTACACACCGAGCAGCGCCTCAAAACTGTTGAGCCGCAACCTCTGCATCTACGGTCTCGGCGGGATTGTCGCCCCGTTCGTCGGGATCAAGCTGATCGACCTCATCGTCCAATTCGTCCCCGGGATGTCCTGACATGAAGTTCTCCAATTTCGTCCGCATGCACTGGGCGGCCTTCCGCGCGCTGCTAGTGCTAACCGTGATCACCGGTCTCGCCTATCCGCTGTTCATCTGGCTGGTGGCCCAGGTTCCGGGCCTGCACGACAAGGCCGAAGGGTCACTTCTCACCGTCAACGGCACGCCGGTCGGTAGCCGGCTGATCGGTCAGTTGTTTACCGATAAGGACGGCAACCCGCTGCCGCAGTATTTCCAGAGCCGCCCGTCGGCCGCCGGCGCCGGCTACGACCCGCTGTCGACGAGCGCGAGCAACCTTGGTCCGGAAAGCATCGTCGACACCCCCGCCGATCCGTCGCAACTGGCGGCCGGCAAGTCCGCGCCGGACGCGGGCTTCAAGGCGAGCCTGCTGACCGAGGTGTGCTCGCGTAGTGCCGCGGTGGCCAGGCTGGAGGGTGTCGATGGGTCGCGTCCGTTCTGCACGGGTGGCGGCGTGGGCGCGGTGCTGTCGGTAATTGGCCCGCGCGACGCCCGCGGAAGCGTCGTCCACCCCACGCGGGTGGTCAGCGTC
Source organism: Mycobacterium simulans (assembly GCF_900232995.1). GTDB lineage: Bacteria > Actinomycetota > Actinomycetes > Mycobacteriales > Mycobacteriaceae > Mycobacterium > Mycobacterium simulans. Next base: position 2,606,690 of record NZ_OCVX01000003.1, on the reverse strand, counting down.
AACGAGCCATGCCAGACGACGCCCCAGCTGAGAAATGTGCCGTTCCTGACCACTTACCGGGGCGTGCGGGTCGAGTGCGCCAAATATGGCGAGGACTACTCGAGCGGCCAGATCGTGCCGATCCGCGGTGCTGCTCCCGCCAACCCGGCGGTGCCCGCCGACGCGGTCACCGCCAGCGGCAGCGGCCTTGACCCACATATCTCCGTGGCCTACGCCGACCTTCAGGTCGCCCGGGTCGCCAAAGCCCGCGGCATCAGCTCCGATCAGGTGCGCGCTGTAGTCCGAGAAAGCCAGGACGGACGGGTGCTCGGATTCATGGGCGAGGCGCGGGTCAATGTTTTGCAGGTCAACCTCGAGTTGGACCGCAAGTACCCGATTAACGGCTAGCCGTGGCGGTTTGGTCAGCTCGGGCGACCCCTCTGACAGAGTCGAAGCACTCGATACTGGGGCCGACGACTGCCGCGGGCTTTCCGCACAACTGCAGCTGTGCTGCAACTTGATCCGAAACTCGACCACACCCTACCCGATCACAACAAGCGCCATCGGAGGGATGATGGATGACGTGAATGCCATCGACCACCGCTCTAAGCACGGCGAGCTGCGCATCTATCTCGGTGCAGCTCCGGGGGTCGGCAAGACGTACGCAATGCTCGGCGAGGCGCACCGGCGATTGGAACGCGGCACCGATGTAGTAGCCGCGGTGGTCGAATCCCACGGACGAGCGAAAACCGCTGAGCTGCTTGAGGGTATCGAGATCGTGCCGCCGCGCTACATCGAGTATCGCGGCGGCAGCTTCCCCGAACTCGACGTGTCTGCCGTCCTCGAACGTCAGCCACAAGTGGTCCTGGTCGACGAGCTGGCCCACACCAACACTCCAGGCAGCAAGAACCACAAGCGGTGGCAGGACGTCGAGGAGCTGCTCGACGCGGGGATCACGGTGATCTCCACCGTCAATATCCAGCACCTGGAGAGCCTCAACGATGTCGTCGCTCAGATCACCGGGATCGAACAGCAAGAGACCATACCGGATTCGATCGTGCGACAGGCGTCTCAGGTTGAACTCATCGACATCACGCCGGAAGCATTGCGACGCAGGCTATCCCACGGCAATGTATACGCGCCGGAACGAATCGACGCGGCGCTATCGAACTACTTCCGCCGCGGAAACCTCACCGCCCTAAGGGAATTAGCACTGCTATGGCTGGCGGACCAGGTGGACACCGCCCTGGCCAAGTACCGCGCGGAGAACAAGATCACCGACATGTGGGAAGCCCGCGAGCGTGTCGTGGTGGCCGTCACCGGTGGCCCGGAGTCGGAGACGTTGATACGACGAGCATCGCGGATCGCGTCGAAGTCCAGCGCCGAACTCATGGTGGTGCATGTGTTGCGCGGTGACGGACTGGCCGGTCTGTCCGAGACCCGCATGAGCAAGATTCGCGGGCTGGCGAGCAGCCTCGATGCTTCCCTGCACACCGTCGTCGGTGACGACGTACCCGACGCCCTTTTGGATTTCGCTCGTGAGATCAACGCCACCCAGCTGGTGATTGGGACATCCCGTCGGTCTCGATGGGCTCGGATCTTCGAGGAGAGCATCGGTTCGACCATCGTGGAGCGCTCCGGCAAGATCGACGTGCACATCGTCACCCACGACGAAGCCAAACGTGGCCTTCGCGCGGCGCCCCTCTCGCCTCGCGAGCGACGGGTGGCGTCGTGGCTGGCGGCCTTTGTGGTTCCGTCGGCCGTGTGCGCCCTCACGGTCACCGTGCTGGACCCCTATCTGGACACCGGCGGCGAGAGCGCGTTGTTCTTTGTCAGCGTTCTGCTGGTGGGCCTGCTCGGAGGTGTTGCCCCGGCAGCACTTTCGGCGCTGCTGTCCGGCGTGCTGCTGAACTATTTCCTGATAACTCCGCGGCACAGCTTCACCATTGCCGAGCCCAGCAGCGCCGTAACCGAGTTGGTACTGCTGCTGATCGCGGTCGCGGTCGCGGTCCTTGTCGACGGCGCCGCCAAACGTGCCCGGGAAGCGAGGCTTGCCTCCCAGGAGGCCGAACTGCTGACGCTGTTCGCGGGATCGGTGCTGCGCGGAGCCGACCTCGAGACACTGCTGGAGCGGGTGCGCGAGACGTACTCCCAGCGCGCGGTCAGCATGCTGCGTGAACACACCGGCAGCGGGGACGTCATCGCGTCAGTCGGCAAAGATCCCTGTACCACAGTCGATTCCGCTGACACCGCTATCGAGGTCGGTGACGACGAGTTCTGGATGCTGCTGGCTGGCAGGAAGCTTTCGGCGCGTGACCGCCGGGTGCTCGGTGCGGTGGCGAAGCAAGCCGCAGGTCTGGTGAGACAGCGAGAGCTCATCGAAGAGGCCAGCCGGGCCGAAGCGATCCTGCACGCCGACGAGCTGCGGCGTTCGCTGCTCTCCGCGGTCAGCCATGACCTGCGGACCCCGCTGGCAGCGGCCAAGGTCGCGGTGTCCAGCTTGCGCGCCGAGGACATCGACTTCTCCCCCGACGACACCGCCGAATTGCTGGCCACCATCGAGGAGTCCATCGACCAGCTCACCGCCCTAGTCGGAAACCTACTCGACTCGTCGCGACTGGCCGCTGGCGTAATCCGCCCGGACGTGCGCCGGGTGTACCTGGAGGAGACGGTGCAACGCGCGTTGGTCAGCATTGGCAAGGGCGCCACCGGCTTCTACCGATCGGCGATCGACCGCGTCAAGGTCGACGTCGGTGACGCGGTGGTGATGGCCGACGCCGGGTTGCTCGAACGGGTTCTCGCCAACCTGATCGACAATGCATTGCGATACGCGCCCAACTGCGTGGTCCGCGTCAACGCGGGACGCGTCGGCGACCGCGTGCTGATCAACGTCATCGACGAGGGCCCCGGGATACCGCACGGCGCCGAAGATCAGCTGTTTGAGGCCTTTCAACGGTTGGGCGATCACGACAACACCACCGGTGTGGGCCTGGGAATGTCGGTGGCGCGCGGCTTCGTCGAAGCAATGGGCGGCACGATTGCCGCGGGCGATACCCCGGGAGGCGGGCTTACCGTCGTTGTTGATCTCGCCGCACCCCACGAGTTGGAGGTACCGCCACCCGCTTGCGGGGGAGAGGAGCGGCGCGAATGACCAGGGTTTTGGTGATCGACGACGAGCCGCACATCCTGCGTGCGCTACGAATCAACCTGTCGGTGCGTGGCTACGAAGTCATCACCGCCTCCACCGGTGCCGGCGCGCTACGCGCCGCCGCCGAGCACCCGCCCGACGTCGTGATCCTCGACCTCGGCCTGCCCGACATATCGGGGATCGACGTCCTGGCCGGCTTGCGCGGCTGGCTGACCGCGCCGGTTATCGTGTTGTCGGCACGCACCGATTCGTCGGACAAAGTACAGGCGCTGGACGCGGGTGCCGACGACTATGTCACAAAGCCGTTTGGTATGGACGAGTTCCTGGCCCGGCTGCGCGCCGCGGTGCGCCGCAACACCGCAACCTCCGAGTTCGACCAGCCGGTTATCGAAACCTCCTCGTTCACCGTCGATCTGGCCGCCAAGAAGGTCACGAAAGATGGTGCCGAGGTGCATCTCACCCCGACCGAATGGGGCATGCTCGAGGTGCTGGTTCGCAACCGGGGCAAGCTGGTCGGCCGCGAGGAGCTGCTCAAGGAAGTCTGGGGGCCAGCCTATGCCACCGAAACTCATTACCTGCGTGTGTATCTGGCGCAGCTGCGACGCAAACTCGAGGATGACCCGTCGCACCCCAAGCACCTGTTGACCGAGTCAGGTATGGGCTACCGGTTCGAGGCGTGAATCACATCAGCCACACTGGTCTCTGCTCGGGCGGACACGTGTGCGGCGGATGTGACTCAATCGGCGATCGACAGCACGATCCCGTCCAGGATGTCGTGTTCGCTGACGGTCAGCTCGTTGATTCCGGCCCGGGTGTACAACTCGCGTGCCAATTCCTCGACCACGATCGCACCGCCGCCAATCACGTCGGCCCGGCCCTCGTGCATCGGTGGCAACGCGGCCCGCTCGGAACGCGTCATGCCGATCAGCCGGTCGCAGACCGCCAGCAGGTCGCTGCCCGCGACTCGCGAAAGATGAATGGCCGCAGCGTTATACACCGTCATATTGTGGGCGAGCGCGGACAGCGTGGTCATCGTGCCCGCCAGCCCGACCCAGGTCCGGGCCCGCTCGACGGGAACCACGCGCAGCGCGGCCTCGAGCTTCTCACCGACCACCTGCCGCGCTGCCGCCACTTCGCCCGGTGTCGGCGGGTCGGAATGCAAACAACGTTCGGTCAACCGGACACAGCCGATATCGGCCGAATAGCTGGCTACTACCTCCCTGCCGCCCAGCACGATCTCGGTCGAGCCACCACCCAAGTCAACAACCACGAAAGGTCCACGCGCACTATCTAATTCGCTGACTGCTCCGCGAAAGGACAGCGCGGCCTCCTCAGCGCCGCTGATCACCTCCGCCACCGAGCCGGGGATCACCGCGCCCAGCACATCGGCCGTCATCGCAAAGAACACATCGCGGTTGCCGACATCGCGGGCGGCCGACGTGGCCACCATCCGCACCCGTTCGACCCTGTGAGCCTTCAGCAGCTCGGTGTAGTCGGCCAATGCGTCGCGGGTTCGGGCAATCGCCTCGGGCGCGAACTGACCCGTTGCGTCGACCCCCTGGCCCAGCCGCACGATGCGAGTTTCGCGATGCACGTCACATAGTTGCTCGCCTGCCGCATCGGCGATCAACAACCGAATCGAGTTGGTACCGCAGTCAATCGCGGCGACCCGCCTTACGCCCATTCGTCAGCCACCAACGTCGCGGCCATTTCCGGCTCGGCGGCCAACAGCGCCAACGCCTCGTCGCCAAGTGGGTTCACCCCGGGGCCTTTGGCCAGTGAATGCGCGATCAGCACGTGCAGGCACTTGACCCGGTCGGGCATGCCGCCGGCGGATACTGTAGTCCCCAGCGGCTCGATTGCGTCACGCTCAGCCAGATACGACTCGTGCGCTCCCCGGTACGCGGCGGCCAGCTCTGGCTCGCGGCGCAGCCGCTCGGTCATCTCGCGCATCAGGCCGGTCGTCTCCAATCTGCTTGCGGCCGAGGTCAACACCGGATGAGTCAGGTAGTACAACGTCGGAAACGGTGTGCCGTCAGGAAGTTTCGGCGCCGTCTTGACCACTCCGGGTTCTCCGTTGGGACACCGGTAGGCGATCTCAAGCACACCGCGCGGCTCACGGCCGAGCTGGCGCGCAACCGTTTCCAGGTCGGCAGGATCAACCACCGGGCGCCGTCGGGTTGGGCGAGGCCGGCGGCACCGGACCGGAAGGGCCGGCATCCGGTTCGGGCGGCGGCGCTGCTGGTGGCAGGTGTGGTTTGTCGGCGATCGTGTGCCACAGCGAGGTATACCAGGGTTCATTCTTGGCAGGCGTCGCCGATTCGGCACCTGGCTCCGGGGTCGCCGCCGCGGTTGGCGGCAGCTGGACCTGAAACGGTATATCTCCGGGCTTCACGAAGCCGAGGCGCTCGCGGGCTTGGGCCGCAACATATGCCGGGTCGGCCAGCTGGCTCTTGCGCTGCTCAAGGTCGGCGATTTGGCGGCGCAACGCGGCTTCGGTCGCTGACAGCTGCTCCATTTCGGTGTGCTGCGCGAAGTAGGTACGTACTGGCCCGGCGATGGTCAGCGTCAACACGCAGATAACCGCGGCAAGGACCGCGGCTCGTCGAGCGGTGAACCCCAGCCGCTGGTCAGACCGCTGCTCGACCGATTCGGTGAACGATCGCTTGATGGGTTCGACGACATGCTCATGCAGCGTGCGCGTGGTGTTACGGTTCGCGTGCGGCGCAGGAGACGGTTTGGCGATTCGACGGCCCCGACCCGAGTCGCCGGCTTTCCCCGGGCGCGAGGCCGGAGAGCGTCGCTTCGGATCGGGCTTGGCGGCCAATATATTTCAACCTATTTTGAGTCCACCGCGTAACGCGGGAATGCCAGATCGCCGGCGTACCGTGCCGCGTCGCCCAGCACCTCTTCGATGCGCAGCAACTGGTTGTATTTGGCGACACGTTCACTGCGCGCGGGTGCGCCCGTCTTGATTTGTCCGCTACCCACTGCCACCGCCAGGTCCGCGATGATGGTGTCCTCCGTCTCGCCGCTGCGGTGGCTCATCATTGTGCGGTATCCGCTGTGGTGAGCCAGCGCGACCGCGTCTAGTGTCTCGGTCAGCGTCCCGATCTGGTTTACCTTGACCAGCAACGCGTTTGCGACGCCGCGCTCGATCCCCTCCTCGAGGCGCTCGGGATTGGTCACGAAGATGTCGTCGCCGACGATTTGCACCCGGTCACCGATCCCTGCCGTCAATGCCGCCCAGCCGTCCCAATCGTCTTCGGACAGCGGGTCTTCGATGGACACCAGCGGGTAGGAACCGAGCAGTCCGGCGTAGAACTCAGTCATTTCCTCGGCGGTGCGGGTCGCCCCCTCGAAGGTGTAACCGGTGCCATCGGTGTAGAACTCGGTGGCCGCCGCGTCGAGGGCTAACGCAACCTCGACCCCGGGTTTGAAGCCCGCCGACTCAATGGCCCGGCTGATCAGATCCAGCGCTGCGGTGGTGCCGGCCACGTCTGGGGCGAAGCCGCCTTCATCGCCCAGACCCGTGGAGAGACCCTGCTTCTTCAGGACCGACTTGAGCGCGTGGTACACCTCGGCGCCCCAGCGCAGCGCCTCGCCAAAGCTGGGCGCGCCGATTGGCGCCACCATGAACTCCTGGATGTCGACCGCGGTGTCGGCGTGTGCGCCGCCGTTGAGGATGTTCATCATCGGCACCGGCAGAATGTGGGCGTTGGGCCCGCCGACATAGCGGAACAGCGGCAGCTCGGCCGAATCCGCGGCCGCCTTGGCCACTGCAAGCGAGACACCCAGGATCGCGTTGCCGCCGAGCCGGGACTTGTCGGGGGTGCCGTCGAGGTCTACTAGCGCCTGGTCGACCAATCGCTGATCGTCGGCGCTGAGCCCGATAACAGCGGGGCCGATCTCATCAAGGACAGCGTGCACGGCTTTCTGTACACCCTTGCCGCCGTAACGGTCGCCGCCATCGCGCAATTCGACGGCCTCGTGCTCGCCGGTTGATGCGCCCGAAGGCACCGCAGCGCGAGCGAATGTTCCATCGGATAGCGCCACCTCGACCTCGACCGTGGGGTTGCCGCGCGAATCGAGGATCTCGCGGGCCCCGACCTGCTCGATAATCGGCACTGGGTTCTCCTTTGCGTTCTGGCTCTCTTGGCGGTCTCCGACGACCTTTAGCGTAAAGCCCGGATCAGCGCTCTATCCTTCTACAGCGGATGACCCGCCGCGTAAGCGGTCGCCCAGTCGCGTACCGCCCGCGCATAAACACCGGAGTTGTTGTAGGCCCGCAATGCGGTGATCCACCCTCTGGGTGTCGCGAGATCTTTTCCGCGCCAACACAAGTAACCCGCCGCCGACAACGCGGCATCGTCGATGTTGTCCGGGCTGGCGATGCCATCGTTGTTGGCATCGACCCCGTACAGCCGCCAGGTCTCGGAGATGAACTGCATGGGTCCCATCGCACGCTCGACTCCGGCGTCGCCGTCCATGCCACCTTGGTCGCTGTCGACGATCCGCAGGGTGCCGCCGGTGCCATCCAGGCGAACACCGCGAATGGGAGGTGTCACATCTCCGTTCGGCGCGATTGTCGCCCCCCGGTACGTGCCGTGGTGGCTCTCCACCTGCCCGATGCCAGCCAGCGTGGTCCATGCGATGTGGCACTTCGGGTTCTCGACCTCGGCGACGCGGGCGGCGTAAGCGTATGCCTCCAGCGCTATTACCGGAATTTCCAACGCCGCAGAGCGCTTCTCCGCCCACTCACGCAGCTGGTCCGCGGGACGCCCACTGGCGTGGGTATCCACCGGCGGCACCGGGTCGCCGGGCGGCGGCGGCACGCCTTCCGGGATAAAGAGACTGAGCTGCCAGGTACAACTAGACGCCAGTAGCATCGCGGTCGCCCCTATCACGGCGGCCGCGCGCAACCAGCGTCTCGGCGACACAGTTCTCCCTATGGTCTCCCTGTTGGGGCCTCATCCCTGCTTCGGTCATGATCATCGTCCCATGAGTTTGCCGACTCGCCCGTCGCATCAGTCACTGAGCACACATCCATATCACCGATCTCCGCTGAAGAATGATTAGCTACCAGCGAATTTGGCAATCTCGATTTTCGGTTTAGTTGGTGGCAAACGTGTATTTCGCAAACTTATCGATGATCGCTTGCTGTGGAAAATCTCTGATTCGTCGCAAACATCACGGGCCAGCGATTTAGCGCCGGCCCTTACGCTTCTTGGCGCCGCGGGACCCTTTGGGAACCTCATCGGCGTCGCCCGCTGCTACGGATCCTTCTTCCACCGGCGCCGGATCCGCACCGGACGGCCAGTGGACGAGCCACTCCTCCTCGGTAATGACGCCCAACGGAGTTACATCGAGTTCCTCGGCAACGGTGTCGCCACGGCGCGCGCCGGCTATTGCTTTCTCGGCACAGCGGACGTTGTTCACAAAGTCCAAAACTGCTGCGCGCAAATTGTTTTCCGCATCCACATCAGCCGACACCAAGATCGAGGTGATCTCGTCGGGGATCAGATCAGCGGGCAGCCCGGCCTTTTGGACACGCTGAATGACCTTTTGCGCCAAGGCCAATGCCGGCTGCCCGGTGGGAACGTCGTCCAGCACCGAGTTACGTGACTTCCGCGACTTTTCCGAAGCCTTGGCTTCCTCCCACTGAGCCAACTGGTCTTCTAACGAAATCGATTCGCCCGCAAGCACTCCCGGTACTCGATTGCCGAGCTTTCGGATCAGCGTGTCGGCAACATCATCGATGGTGAACGGCAGCAGCGCAGCATCCTCGGCGATGCGCGCGTGGAAGAGCACCTGCAGCAGTACGTCGCCGAGTTCTTCGCGCAGCTGCTCAACATTGCCGCTGTGCACCGCATCCAACAGTTCGTAGGTCTCCTCGAGCAGGTAGCGGCGCAACGAGTCGTGGGTCTGTTCACTTTCCCACGGTCCGTTGGTGCGGAGTTTGTCCATCATCGCGACGGCGTCGACCAGTCGCTCACCACGCTGTCGATCGGGTGCCGAGATGAGCCGGGCTCCGGCGGCCAAGCGAGCGACCACGGCGGGGTGGTTGGGGTCAGATGACAGCAACACCGGGGCGTCGTCGCCGGTATGCACGGGATGGGCGTCGGGCAGTGACCAGGGGACGGCGACCGGCATCTCCTCGGTGTATTGCACCTGGCCGCTGAGCAACTCGATGGCGTCGACAGGGATCAGCGACGGGCGGCGGGGGTCGACCAGGACGACAATCATGAGCGCCGCTCCTTCTCATCACTTCGTTCTGCATCGTCGCCGGCGCGAATCATCGCGCTTGTCGCTCCTTACCTGGCGTGCCGCGGCCCTCACGTTCGCCGGATGGGTTCGTTATACCAACATCTTGCTGCGGTTTCCCTGCCAGTGCCGTCACCAAGTCGGCCACCATCTGGATCAACTCGACGTCACGGATCCGCGGCGCACCAATCCCGCCGGCCCGCGGAATGGGTACCTGAACCGTGTTCGTCGTCGCCCGGTAGCTGGCTCCCGGATACATCCGCGCCAGGCGCACCTGGGCGGAGTCGGGCAACGTCAGCGGCGACAGTCGCACCGTCGCCGCCGACGACGCCGTCACCTCGGTGATGCCGGAGTCGCGGCACGGCAGCCGTAGCCGCGCCACCGCGACCAGCCGTCGGGCTGGCTCGGGCAGAGCGCCGTAGCGGTCGGTCAGCTCTTCCACAACGGCCGCGACCTCGCTATCCGAACCGGCCGCCGCCAGTCGCCGATAACCCTCCAGCCGGAGTCGATCGCTGGCGATGTAGTCCGGAGGCAGATGTGCGTCAACGGGCAGATCGATCCGCACGTCCTTGGGTTCCTCGGCAGTGGTCACCATCTTGCCGTCCGCGGCGGCGCGATAGGCCTCGACCGCCTCGCCCACCAACCGCACGTACAGGTCGAATCCAACCCCGGCGACGTGCCCGGACTGCTCAACGCCGAGCACATTGCCGGCACCGCGGATCTCCAGGTCCTTCAGCGCCACCGCCATGCCCGCACCCAGCTCGTTGTTTTGCGCGATGGTCGCCAACCGGTCGTAGGCCGTCTCGGTCAGCGGCGTGTGCGGTGGATAGAGGAAGTAGGCGTAGCCACGCTCGCGGCTGCGGCCAACCCGGCCGCGCAGCTGGTGCAGCTGCGATAGGCCGAAGGTATCGGCGCGCTCGACGATGAGGGTGTTGGCGTTGGAGATGTCGAGGCCGGTTTCCACGATCGTCGTGCAGACGAGGATGTCGTACTCGCGGTTCCAGAATCCCTGCACGGTGCGTTCCAGCAGGTCCTCGGGCATCTGCCCGTGGGCGACGACCACCCGCGCTTCGGGCACCAGGTCACGCACCCGGGCGGCGGCCCGGTCGATGGAGCTGACCCGGTTATGCACGTAGAAGGCCTGCCCCTCGCGCAGCAGCTCGCGCCGCAATGCGGCCGCGACCTGCTTGTCGTCGTGCGGGCCGACGTAGGTAAGCACCGGGTAGCGCTCTTCGGGCGGGGTCAGGATCGTCGACATCTCGCGGATCCCCGCCAGGCTCATTTCCAAGGTGCGCGGGATTGGGGTGGCGCTCATGGTCAGAACGTCGACGTGAGTGCGCAGCGACTTGATGTGCTCCTTGTGTTCGACGCCGAATCGCTGCTCCTCGTCGACCACGACCAGACCTAGGTCCTTCCAGCGCACTCCGGTCTGCAGCAGCCGATGCGTCCCGATCACGACGTCTACCGAGCCGTCGGCGAGCCCATCGATCACCGCGCGGGACTCGGCGGCGTCGGTAAACCGCGACAATCCCTTGACGACCACGGGGAAGCCGGCCATCCGCCCGCTGAACGTCTGCAGATGCTGGTCGGCCAACAGCGTGGTGGGCACCAGCACCGCGACCTGTTTGCCGTCCTGAACCGCCTTGAACGCCGCCCGCACCGCGATCTCGGTCTTGCCGTAGCCGACATCGCCGCAGATCACCCTGTCCATCGGCACCGGCTTTTCCATGTCGCCCTTGACCTCGGTGATCGCCGTGAGCTGGTCGACGGTCTCGGTGAAGGCGAACGCGTCCTCCATCTCGGCCTGCCACGGGGTGTCCGGTCCGAACGCGTGGCCGGCGCTGGCCTGCCGCTTTGCGTACAGCGACACCAGCTCGCCGGCGATCTCCCTGACCGCGCGGCGCGCCTTGGTCTTGGTGTTGGCCCAGTCGCTGCCGCCAAGCCGGCTCAGCGCGGGCGCCTGCCCGCCGACATAGCGCGACAGCTGATCCAGCGAATCCATCGGGACATACAGCTTGTCTGTGTTTTTTTCACCGCCGCCCCTTTTCGCCGATGCGTATTCCAGCACCAGGTATTCGCGGCGCGCGCCGCCGACTGTGCGTTCGACCATCTCCACGAACCGCCCGATGCCGTGCTGATCGTGCACCACCAGGTCACCCGCGGTGAGCGCCAGCGGATCGACGGTGTTGCGCCGCTTGGCGGCAAGCCGCTTGCCTTCGGCCGCGGCGGCCCGGCTGCCGGTCAGATCGGTTTCGGTGATTACGACCAGGTTGGCGCCGGGAACGATCACGCCGTCATGCAGCGGACCCTTGAGCACCCCCACTATCCCTTTTTTGAGCCCTGCTTGGGCTGCCGCCCCGGGTTCCAGCATCGCGGCCGGAGTGTCGGATTCGGCCAGCCGCTCGACCACTCGATGCGCAGTCCCTGCGCCAGGTGCGACTATCGCGGCGTACCCGCCGGTCGCGACATGGGCCCGCAGCATCGCAAAGATGGCTTCAACATCGCCGAAGGCGCTCTGCCGCCCGCGCGCCGACGGCGCCGCCCGAATGTCGAGTTCGAGCGCCGACTCGTCGGACAGCTGGCTCAACGTCCACCAGGGATGACCGGCCCGGCCGGCCGCGGCCTGAACCTCGTCGACTTCGGCGAATCCGGATCCGCCGAGCTGCGCGATGTCGATGGGAGCTTGATTTTCCAGAGTCCCCAACGCTGCCACCGACCACGACGCCTCCAGGAACTCGCGGCCGGTCTTGATCAGGTCGGCGGCCCGAGTACGTACTTTTTCGGGATCGCACACCAACACCGGTGTGCCGTCGGCCAGCTGGTCGGTCAGCAGCGTGTGAGCCCCTCTTTCCGGGGGATGCAGCACCGAAACCAAAGCCTCCATGCCGTCGACCGGAATCCCCTCGGCAAGCTTGGCGAGCATGTCGGTAACTGTGCCGGTGACAGCGTTCTCGGCAGGGGGATACTGCGCGGCCAACGCACCGGCGCGCTTCCGCACGTCGTCGGTAAGCAACAGCTCGCGGCACGCGACCGCGACCAGCGCGTCGACATCGATCTCCGCGATGGAGCGCTGATCGGCGACCGAGAACATCCGTATCTCGGTGATCTCGTCACCCCAGAACTCGACCCGCACCGGATGCTCGGCGGTCGGGGCGAAGATATCGAGAATCCCGCCCCGGACGGCGAATTCGCCCCGCCGGCCGACCATGTCCACACGGGTGTACGCCAACTCGACCAGCCGGGTTACCACATCCTCGAAGGGCGTTTCGTCGCCAACGGCGAGCGTCAGCGGTTCCACCAGTCCCAGCTGCGGCGTCATCGGTTGCAACAGTGAGCGCACCGCGGTCACCACCACCCGCAACGGCGGGCCCAGCCGCGCGTCGTCAGGATGGGCCAGCCGGCGCAGCACAATTAGACGGCTACCGACGGTGTCAACACCGGGCGAGAGCCGCTCGTGTGGCAAGGTCTCCCAGGACGGGAACATCGCGACCGCGTCACCAAAGACACCCCGCAGCTCAGCCGTCAGGTCGTCGGCTTCGCGACCCGTGGGGGTGACCACCAGCAACGGGCCCTGCTGAGCCAGCGCACTGGCGACGAACAGCCGCGAGCTGGCGGGGCCGACGAGCCTCAAGTCGTCGGGTCGATCGGAGGCGCGCTCGATGAGTTGGGAGAATGTCGGCGCGGTCAACGCCAATTCGACGAGCCCCGCGATCGGGGTATCTGGGCTAGCAGGCCCCGGTGCGGTCATGATGCCGCCATTCTAGGGTGCAAGAGTTCGTCAATATTGACCCCGGCGTCGTCAAGAGGTCGTAAGGAAATCGGCAACCGACTCAGGCCCGGCGCAGGTTGGAAGCATGACATTGCTGGACATGCTGCCCTCCCTCAGCAAGGCCGCCCCACTGCGGTTCGACCCCGCGATCTGGCCGCTGACTACTTCCTCCGATGAGGACGGACGGCTCTGCATCGGCGGCGTGCCACTCACCGATATCGCCGACGAGTTCGGCACCCCGGCCTACGTGATCGACGAATCCGATTTCCGACGCCGCGCTCGCCACTATCGCAAGACGTTGCGCGATGTCGAGGTCGTCTACGCCGGCAAGTCGCTGCTGACTACGGCTGTGGCGCGCTGGGCGCGAGAGGAAGGACTCGGCGTCGATGTCTGCTCACCCGGCGAACTCGCTGTCGCGCTGGCCGGTGGCGTGGACCCGGCCCGCATCGTCATGCACGGCAATGCGAAATCGCCCGACGATCTCCGCGACGCGGTCGCCCTCGGGGTGGGGCGCATCGTGGTGGACTCCGACATCGAGGTTGCCTACCTCGCCGGCCTAGCCCGTCGGCGGCAGCGGGTGCTGCTGCGGATAACCCCCGACGTCGATATCCAAGGCCACCGCGCGGTCACCACCGGTATCAGCGACCAGAAATTCGGCTTTACGCTCGCCGGTGACCATGCGGCCGACGCGGTAAAGCACGTGCTGGCCCACCCCATCCTCGACCTGATCGGTCTGCACTGCCATATCGGCTCGCTGGTTGCCGACCCGGCTCTGTATGGCGAGGCGATTCGTCGGATGATCGCCGCCATGGCCGACGTCCGTTCGCACCACGGCGTCATCCTCACCGAACTCAACATCGGCGGCGGCCATGCCGTGCCATACATCCGCGGTGATGCCGAGCTCAAGCTCGCCGAACTGGCCGACGTCATCGAGAACGCGCTCGACGAGGCCTGCGCCGCCGAACGCTTTCCCCGGCCTGCCGTCGTGGTCGAACCCGGTCGCGGGATCAGCGCGCGGGCCGGCGTCACGCTGTACCGCGTCTGTTCGGTAAAGACGCGAGCCAATGGCCGCACCTTCATCGCGGTCGATGGCGGAATGAGCGACAACCCGCGAGTCGCGCTGTACGGCGCGCAATACACGGTCGCATTGGCCAACCGGCATGCCCTCGGGGTGAAGCGGACCGTCACCGTTGCCGGTCGGCATTGTGAAGCCGGCGACGAGATCGCCCGGGACATCGAGCTACCCGCCGACATCCATCCTGGCGACCTCCTGGCCGTAGCCTGCACCGGTTCCTACCACCACAGCATGGCGTCGAACTACAACATGGTCGGCCGGCCACCAGTGGTTGCGGTCAAGCACGGCAGAATCCGCGAACTGGTCCGCCGCGAAACGGTTGCCGACCTGCTGTCACGCGACTGCGGTTAACCCCGTCGCGATCGCCAGCGCGGCGTAGCCGGGCGCAGCGGGTCGCGACCGTCAGCACCCGTCGATCGCCAGCGCGGCGTAGCCGGGCGCAGCGGGTCGCGACCATCAGCACCCGTCGCGATCGCCAGCGCGGCGTACCCGGGCGCAGCGGGTCGCGACCATCAGCACCCGTCTACTCATCCTGCAGGTGCGGATCGGCTTCCAGGTGCGTCAGGCCGTTCCAGACCAGGTTGACCAGGTGCGCGGCGACCACTTCCTTCTTGGGCTCCCGCGCGTCGAGCCACCACTGGGCCGTCATCGACACCGAGCCCACCAACGCCTGGGCATACAACGGGGCCAGCTCCGGATCCAGACCACGCCGGGCGAAGTCTCCCGCGAGGATGGAGGCGACCTGGCTGACGGCATCGTTGAGCAGGCTGGAATAGGTGCCCGAGCTGATCGAGGCCGGTGAGTCGCGGATCATAATGCGAAAACCGTCGGTGCGTTCTTCGACGTAGGTCAACAACGCCAGCGCAACACGCTCGACGCGCACCCGGGACCGGTTATTGGTCAGCGACGACGTGATGCCGTCCAGCAGCGCCGACATCTCCCGGTCAACCACCACGGCGTACAGGCCTTCCTTACCGCCGAAATGCTCGTAGACGACCGGTTTGGACACGTTGGCGCGCTGCGCGATCTCTTCGATCGAGGTTCCGTCGTATCCGCGTTCGGCAAACAACGAGCGCGCGATGCCAATGAGTTGGTGGCGGCGTTCGCTACCGGTCATCCTGGCGCGCGGTGCACGCACTTCTTTGTCCGGGGCTGCCATGCTGATCAGGGTATCCGGCTCGAGTGTGAACTGGCGGCTTCGACTGGGTAGCTAGGGAGGCCAGCTCGCCAATTTCCCGCCCTACATGCACACTCAACGCCACTACTGCACGCTCAATGCCTCGACTCGACCAAATCGTCCGCCTCCTCCTCCGGCCGCAAGCGGCCGGCATCGTCGGCAGACTCGACCAAATCGTCCGCCTCCTCCTCCGGCCGCAAGCGGCCGGCATCGTCGGCAGACTAAAGTCACGTGGGCATGGCTTATGGTGCTCGAAGAGCGCCGCTGGTGTGCAATCCGTCGTGGTGTAATCGGCAGCACCTCTGATTTTGGTTCAGATAGTTCAGGTTCGAGTCCTGGCGACGGAGCTTCGCTCTTTGCCGCGAGCGTGCGTGAAATGACACGCTTGACGGCGTGTCGATGGTCAGACACGCACGCTCGCGAGCCGAGAATTAGGAGAGCTATGACGTCTCGTGGTGACACTGCGGTCCTGGTTCTAGCAGCTGGACCCGGCACCCGGATGCGGTCAGACACCCCGAAAGTGCTGCATACCCTCGGCGGGCGCAGCATGCTGTCGCACTCCCTGCATGCGATGACCAAACTCGCACCGCAGCATCTCGTCGTGGTTCTCGGTCACGGCCATCAGCGCATCGCCCCGCTGGTGGCCGAGCTGGCCGAGTCCCTTGGACGCACCATCGATGTCGCGATGCAGGACCAGCCGCTGGGCACCGGGCACGCGGTGTTGTGTGGGCTGTCCGCCCTGCCCGACGATTACGCGGGCACCGTCGTCGTCGCCTCGGGCGACACCCCGCTGCTGGACGCCGACACCCTGGCCGATCTGATCGCCACCCACAGCGCGGTGTCCGCCGCGGTAACCGTGCTGACCACGACGCTGAGCGATCCGCACGGTTACGGCCGCATCCTGCGAACCCAGGACAACGAAGTGATGGCGATCGTGGAGCAGACCGACGCGACGCCGTCGCAACGCGAGATCCGGGAGGTCAACGCCGGCGTCTATGCCTTCGACATCGGCGCACTGCGCTCGGCGCTAGGCCGGCTGACCTCCAACAACGCGCAGCAAGAGCTCTATCTCACCGACGTCATTTCGATCCTGCGCCGCGACGGCCAGACCGTCCACGCTCGCCACGTCGACGACAGCGCCCTGGTGGCCGGCGTCAACAACCGCGTCCAGCTGGCCGAGCTGGGCGCCGAACTCAACCGCCGGATTGTGGCCGCCCACCAGTTGGCCGGTGTCACAATCGTCGATCCCGCGACCACCTGGATCGACGTTGACGTGACGATTGGTCGCGACACCGTCATCCACCCGGGCACCCAGCTGCTCGGCCGCACCCAGATCGGCGGTCATTGTGTCGTCGGCCCGGACACCACCCTGAGCGACGTCACCGTCGACGACAACGCCTCAGTGGTCCGCACCCACGGCGCATCGTCCTTGATCGGTGCCGGCGCCACCGTTGGCCCCTTCACATACCTGCGTCCCGGAACCGTGCTCGGAGCCGACGGCAAGCTCGGCACTTTCGTCGAGACCAAGAACTCCACTATCGGCGCAGGGACCAAGGTGCCGCACCTGACCTACGTCGGCGACGCCGATATCGGCGAGCACAGCAATATCGGCGCATCCAGCGTCTTCGTCAACTACGACGGGGAGACCAAGCGGCGCACCACCATCGGTTCGCACGTACGCACCGGCTCGGACACCATGTTCGTCGCACCGGTGACCGTCGGCGACGGCGCCTACACCGGCGCCGGCACGGTGGTTCGCGAGGATGTCCCACCCGGGGCACTAGCGGTGTCGGCTGGTCCGCAACGCAACATCGAAGACTGGGTGCAGCGTAAGCGGCCAGGGTCCGCGGCCGCTCAGGCAGCCGAGCGCGCGAACCAAAACCCCGAACCAGAACAGATACCGTGATTTTGTTTTCCGGTAACCCGGCTACGATGAGACCTGCTTTTCCCAATATCAATCTCTATTTCGATCCCGATACGGCGAGGGCAGCGCGTTGAGCCACGACTGGACCGATAATCGCAAAAACCTGATGCTCTTCAGCGGCCGCGCGCATCCTGAGCTGGCCGAACAGGTAGCCAAAGAACTCGACGTCCACGTCACCACGCAGGATGCGCGGGAGTTCGCCAACGGCGAGATCTTCGTGCGCTTCCACGAATCGGTGCGCGGATGCGACGCGTTCGTCCTGCAATCCTGCCCGGCGCCAGTGAATACCTGGCTGATGGAACAGCTGATCATGATCGACGCGCTCAAGCGCGGCAGCGCCAAGCGGATCACCGCCGTCATGCCGTTCTACCCGTACGCCAGGCAAGACAAGAAACATCGTGGCCGCGAACCGATCTCCGCACGACTGGTGGCCGACCTGCTCAAGACCGCGGGCGCCGACAGGATCGTGACCGTCGACCTGCACACCGATCAGATCCAGGGGTTCTTCGACGGGCCCGTCGACCACATGCGCGGACAGAACCTGCTGACCGGCTACATCAGGGACAACTACCCCGACGGCAACATGGTCGTGGTCTCCCCCGACTCCGGCCGGGTCCGCATCGCCGAGAAGTGGGCCGACGCTTTGGGTGGCGTTCCGCTGGCTTTCATCCACAAGACGCGTGACCCGCGCGTGCCTAACCAGGTGGTGTCCAACCGTGTGGTCGGCGAAGTGGCGGGGCGTACCTGCGTGCTGATCGACGACATGATCGACACCGGTGGCACCATCGCCGGCGCGGTACAGCTACTGCGGGACGACGGCGCTTCCGACGTAATCATCGCCGCGACCCACGGCGTGCTGTCCGACCCGGCCGCCGAGCGGCTGGCCGCGTGCGGTGCCCGCGAGGTGATCGTCACCAACACGCTCCCGATTGGCGAAGAGAAGCGTTTCCCACAACTCACGGTTTTGTCCATCGCGCCGCTGCTGGCCAGCACTATTCGCGCAGTCTTCGAAAACGGCTCGGTCACAGGACTATTCGACGGAGACGCGTAGATGGCAACCGCTCCAAACCATGCCGTCATCTACCACAACCCCAAATGCAGCACCTCCCGCAAGACGCTGGACTTGTTGCGGGACAACGGTTTCGAGCCAACCATCGTTCAGTATCTGAAAACGCCACCGTCCCGCGACGAACTGGTGCGCATGATCCGCGACGCCGGCATCGACGTCCGCACTGCGGTGCGCAAGCGTGAACCGTTGTATGCCGAACTCAACTTGGCCGACGCAACGGACGACGAGCTGCTCGACGCCATGGCCCAACACCCGATCCTGATCGAGCGGCCATTTGTCGTCACATCGAAGGGGATCCGGCTGGCTCGGCCGATTGACGCGGTCCGCGAGATTCTGTGAGACCCTTCGGCATCGCAGTCGCGGCTGCCGCGCTCACGGTTTCGGCAATTGGTTGCGCACCGAAAACCCCTGACTACCAGTCGATCTGGGCAACAAGTACGACAACGAGCGCCGCGCCGACGACGACAGGCCGCCCTGTCCCGCTGTCGAAGTACCTGGAGAGCAACGGTGTCGCTGGCGAGCCGGTAGCGCCGAACACGTTGACCGATTTGACCGTGTCAATCCCGACACCGCCGGGCTGGGCGCCGCACGGCGATCCGAAGGACACACCCAACGCGGTGATGCTCGCCAAGGGCGACAAGTATCCGGCGGCCATGCTGGTGGTGTTCAAACTGCGTGGGGATTTCGATCCCGCCGAAGCGATCAAGCACGCCAACGCCGATCTCCCCCAGGACTTCAATCAGTTGGACGCCTCGACGGCAAACTTCAACGGCTTTCCCTCCTCGATGGTCCAGGGAAGTTATGACCTCAAGGGCGCACGGATGCATAGCTACAATCGGATCGTCTTCCCCACCGGCTCGCCTCCGGCAAACCAGCGATACCTGGTTCAGTTGACGATCACCAGCCTGGCCAGCGAGGCGGTCACCCAAAGTAACGACATTGAGGCGATCATCCGTGGATTTGTTGTCGCCGCAAAGTAGCTCACTAGGCTAAGCAGCTATGACTGACTGGACCGCCGCAGATCTACCGTCGTTCGCCGGGCGCACTGTCATCGTTACCGGAGCCAACAGCGGGCTGGGCGCGGTGACAGCGCGAGAGTTGGGTCGCAACGGCGCCAGGATCGTCATGGCCGTCCGCAACACCGAGAAGGGTGCGGCCGCAGCGCACCAGATGGGCGGCCATGTCGAGGTGCGTCAACTCGACCTGCAGGATTTGTCGTCGGTGCGGCGATTCGCCGACGGCGTGGACAAAGCCGACATCCTGATCAATAACGCCGGCATCATGGCCAGCCCGTACTCGCTGACCGTCGACGGGTTCGAAAGCCAAATCGGCACCAATCATCTCGGCCACTTCGCGCTGACCAACCTGTTACTGCCCAAGCTCAGCGATCGCGTTGTCACGGTGTCCTCGATGGCGCACTGGCCGGGGCGGATCAACTTCGACGATCTCAACTGGAAGACCCGGCGGTATTCGCCGTGGCGGGCCTACAGCCAGTCGAAGCTGGCGAACCTGTTGTTCACCAGCGAGCTGCAGCGGCGCCTCGATACGGTCGGTTCGCCGCTGCGCGCGCTGGCAGCTCATCCCGGCTATTCGCATACCAACCTGCAGGGTGCGTCCGGGCGCAAGCTTGGGGACGCGATCATGTCGGTGGCCACCCGAGTAGTGGCCACCGACGCCGACTTCGGCGCTCGCCAGACCTTGTACGCGGTGTCACAAGATTTGCCTGGCGACACTTACGTCGGCCCGCGATTCGGCTATGTCGGCCCCACCCAACCGGTCGGGCGCAGCCGGGCCGCTCAGAGCGCGACTACTGCGGCCGCGCTCTGGGAAATGTCGGAGCAACTCACCGGCACCAAATTTCCACTCTGAGCTGCGTTCGTCACATCTGCCTCATAAGTCGCTGTCCAAGCCGACACCCTTTTGCCCACCTATGTGCGACAGCGCCCAGATCAACCGAAGTCGCTGTGACGTGGGCAATTTGAGCATCGCCCCTAAAGAGAGACCTATGAGGCTAATGTGACAGCTGGTGCCGAATTTCCCCTCCACGACACGCATGCGCTAACCTGACCGGGCGTCACGGCGAGGGTGGCTGGCAGTCTAGCCAGCACCGTTATCGACGGAGACCGACGGACTGTCGTGATCCTGGCCGTGCACTTACACACAGGAGCGACAACATGGCTAAAACTGCGGTCAACCAGCTGAGCGCCACCGTGCGTACCCAAACCGGTAAGGGCGCGTCGCGGCGGGCCCGGCGCGACGGCAAGATTCCCGCCGTTCTCTACGGCCACGGCGCAGATCCGCAGCACCTAGAACTGCCCGGGCACGACTTTGCGGCCGTGCTCCGCCACTCGGGCACCAACGCCGTGCTGACCCTGGACATCGCCGGCAAAGAACAGCTGGCGCTAACCAAGGCGCTCGATATCCACCCGATCCGTCGCACCATTCAGCACGCCGACCTGCTGGTCGTGCGTCGCGGTGAGAAGGTAGTCGTCGAGGTCACCGTCGTCGTCGAGGGCGAGGCGGGACCCGACACCCTCGTCACCCAGGACACCAATGCGATCGAGATCGAGGCTGAGGCCCTGTCGATTCCCGAGCAGTTGACCGTGTCGATCGAGGGCGCGGGACCGGGCACCCAGTTCACTGCCGGACAGATCCCCCTGCCGGCCGGCGTCAACCTGATCTCGGATCCGGACATGCTGGTGGTCAACGTGGTCCAAGCGCCGACTGCAGCCGACCTTGAAGAAGCGGCCGCCCCCGAAGAAGGCGAGGCTGCAGAGGAAGCGGCCCCCGAAGAAGCCGGCGAAGCCGAGGCCCCGGCCGAGTCCGAGTAGGCGGTTCGGTATATGGCCGAACCGCTATTGGTGGTCGGCCTGGGCAACCCCGGGGAGAATTACGCCCGAACCCGGCACAACCTCGGTTTCGTGGTTGCCGACTTGCTTGCTGCGCGGCTGGGCTCGAAATTCAAGGCGCACAAGCGGTCTGGCGCAGAAGTCGTCACGGGCCGATTAGCGGGACGCTCCATCGTGTTGGCCAAGCCGCGCTGCTATATGAACGAGTCAGGCCGCCAGGTGGGACCGCTTGCGAAGTTCTACTCCGTCGCCCCGACCGACATCATCGTCATCCACGACGAGCTCGACCTTGACTTCGGTCGCGTCCGGCTCAAGTTCGGTGGCGGCGAAGGTGGCCACAACGGCGTCCGTTCGGTGGCAGCCTCGCTGGGTACCAAGGACTTTCAGCGGGTGCGCATCGGGATCGGTCGTCCACCGGGCCGCAAAGACCCGGCAGCGTTCGTGCTGGAAAACTTCACGTCGGCGGAGCGCGTGGAAGTCCCGACGATCTGCGAGCAGGCCGCCGACGCCACCGAGATACTCATCGAACTCGGGCTCGAGCCCGCGCAAAATCGCGTGCACGCCTGGTAAAGGCTCGGCGAGCAGACGCAAAATTCCCTCTCGACAGGCATGTCGAGGGGATTTTGCGACTGCTCGCGCAACGCTAGGTGACGAGCGTGACCGAATTGGCCCGCCGCAGCTTGCCTGACGGCGTCTTCGGGATGGTCCCAGGACCGAGAACCACGACGTTGCGTGGCCGCACGTCAACCTCCTTGACCACCTCGTGAGCCACCTGGTGCTCGATGCGACGCACCTCGGCGGGATCCTCGAAGGCATTCGACTCGACAGCGACGGCGAAGGATTCGCGCGAATGCCCGGCATCGAGCCGCACGGCCACCGCGCAGCCCGGACGGACGCCTTCGACGCGGCCAGCCGCCCGCTCGATATCGGTCGGATAGATATTGCGCCCGGCCATGATGATGACGTCCTTGACCCGGCCACACACCACGACGTGACCGTCCTCGGTGAGGTAGCCGAGGTCACCCGTGTCGTACCAGCCGTGCTCGTCCTGGGCCGGGATGAAGCCACCCATGGTTAGGTAGCCGGGTGTCAGCGACTCACCGCGCAGCTCGATGACACCCACGCCGCGGGCGGGCATGACATCGCCCTGCTCGTCGATGATGCGGGCCTCAAGGTCCTGCAGCAGCGGGCCCAGCGTGGCCAGCCGGCGGGTGTTGCCCTTGGTGGCGGGTACGGCGCGGCGCAGCGCGGCCAGCAGGTCGGCGTCGACCTCGTCGACAACCAGACCCGAGTTGCACTTCGAGAAGGACACCGCCAGCGTGGTCTCGGCCATGCCGTAGGCCGGCAGGATCGCCGAGGACCGCAGGCCGAACGGCTTGCCCGCGTCGAGCAGGTCCTCGACGTCGGCGGGTTCGACGGGCTCGGCGCCGGACAGCGCGAAGCGCAGGGTCGACAGGTCGAAGTCACCCGGCTTGGCCTGGCGGCGCAACCGCTTGGCCAGCAGCGCGTAGGCGAAGTTGGGCGCCGCGGTCATGGTGCCCTTGTACTTGTCGATCAGCTTGGCCCACAGCAGCGTGTCGCGCAGGAAGTCCATCGGTGTGACCTTGACCAGCTCCGCGCCGAAGAACATCGGGATGGTGAGGAACCCGACCATGCCCATGTCGTGGAAGCAGGGCAGCCAGCTGACCATGACGTCCTTGTCGACGTCGTACTCGGCGCCGATGAACATGGCCTCGGCGTTGGAGTAGATGTTGCGGTGGGTGATCTGGACCGCTTTAGGAGATCCAGTTGAACCGGACGTTAATTGCATCAGCGCCAGGTCGTCCTCGCCCACCTCGATGGGGTCGATCGGATCCGCCGCCAGCAGGTCAGCGACGGTGAGCACCTTGATGCCCTTCTCCTCAAGGACGGGAATGGCCACCAGGAAGGGCTCGGAGATGATGACGGCCTTCGCCTCGATCATGCCGATGACGGTCATGGTGTCCTCGGCCCACACGGCCAGGTCGGTGCGCGGTGTGGGCTGGTGCAGCATGGTCAGGCTGGCCCCGCGCATCCAGAGGGCCTGCGCCGTGGGGGCGATCTCCACCGGGAAGCCGGCAAGCACCCCGACCGCGTCGCCAAGGCCGATACCCGCGGCGGCCAGGCCGCCGGCGATGCAACGAGCGCGCTCGTGGACCTCGCCCCAGGTGTGGCGGACGGGTGCGTGCGGTTCACCGGTGACCATGCCTGTCGTCGCGGTGCGGGCGTTGCGGAACATCTTCTCGGTGAACCTGCTCAAAGCAACCTCCTCGGTTCCGGCACTGTCCCCAAGGTCCGGGTTTTCATAGTCCGCCTACCGGTTGTCACATTGCGACAGGCGCGCGCATACAGTTGGGGAGCGGTTAGGTCTCGGTTCGGTGATCAGCCAACGGCCCATTGTTGGGTCGTCACCGCGAGTTATCTTAAGCAACTCTTAAGTAACTGCCAAACGCTCATCGGATTTGAGGCAGATTTCACACCGAGGTCACGCTTCTGTCATGGGCGACGGGACGACGCGCGCTCCGGGCACCGGCCCGGTGGCGACCCGGACGGTGCGGCACACTCCCGCCCCCGACAGCTGCGTACCCACGTCGATGGCCGACGCCGCCGAGGAACACAGGAACGCACACGTTGGCCCCGAGCCCGACACGATGCCGGCTAGCGCGCCGGCCTCCACACCGGCGCGCAGCGCACGCCGCAGCGCCGGATCCAAGCTGACCGCTGCCGCTTGCATTTCGTTGCCCAGCAGCGGCGCCAGCTGCTCCGGATCACCCGCCGCCAGAGCGGCCAGCACCGGCCCCGGTTCATCAAGCCGTGGCGGGTCCCCGGCATCCCTGAGTCGGTCGAGCTCGGTGAACACCGCCGGGGTCAGCAGCCCGCTCTGGGCGAAGGCCAGCACCCAGTGAAAGGTGTTGCGGGACAAGACCGTCGCTAGCTCCTCGCCGCGCCCAGTCCCCAGCGCGGTGCCCCCGTGCAGGGCGAACGGCACATCGCTCCCCAGCCGCGCGGCAAGCATCCGCAGATCGCGGCGGGGCAACGAGAGCTCCCACAGTGAGTTCATCGCCACCAGGACAGCCGCCGCGTCGGCACTGCCGCCACCCATGCCGCCGGCCACGGGGATGGACTTGTCGATCATGATCGACACATCGGGTGCTCGGCCCACGTGCTCGGCCAACAGCTCGGCTGCGCGCCAGGCGAGGTTGCGTTGATCGGTGGGCAATTTGTCGGCGCCCTCACCAACGAGCTCGAGCGACAGCACGTCGGCGTTGCGCACTGTCACCTCGTCGACCAGCGAGACGGCATGAAACACCGTCGTCAGCTCGTGATAGCCATCCTCGCGGCGATCACCGACGGCCAGGTAGAGGTTGACCTTCCCGGGCACCCGGACGGTGATCGATCCAGTCGGTACCCATTGCACAGCGGTGTTTCCGTCGGATGCGGACACGGCAGCAGACTATCGCTGCAACCGGTGAACCACACACAGCGGCGCCCCAACAACCGGCGACTAGCCCGCCGAAGCCTGCCCCAGCACCGCGTCTTGGCCAGCCGACCGTCGCAACAGTCGGACGAAGTCGTCGATGGACAGCGTCTCCCCACGACGGGCGGGGTCGATGCTGGCCGCCAGCAATCGATTCGCCGACTCATTTCCCGAGCCGGCCCACACCGCAAACGCGTTGCGCGACGTCTTACGCCGCTGCGAGAATGCCATGTCCACCAGCTCAAATACCCGCTCGCGGAAACCTTCGTCGGTCGGCCAGGGCGAGGTCTCGTACCGATCGATCCGGACCAGCCCGGAGTAGACGCGCGGAATAGGCCAGAAGACGGTGGGCGACACCATGCCGCAGCGGCGGACCCGTCCGAAGAAGCCAACCTTGACGCTGGGCACCCCGTATTCCTTGCCACCCGGCTCGGCGGCAAGCCGTTCGGCAACCTCGGCTTGCACCATCACCGTCACGACACGGATTGACGGAAATTCGGCGAGCAGATGCAGCAAGGCGGGCACTGCGACGTTGTACGGAAGGTTGGCGACCACCGCTGTCGGGCCTGTCGGCCCCATGGCAAGGTCATCCTTTCGAACCGACAGGATGTCGCGGTTTAGCACCGTCAGCCGCTGGATTTCGCTGTTCGAGTGTTCGGCCACCGTCTGCGGTAGCCGACCGGCCAACACGGGGTCGGCCTCGACAGCCGTAACGGTCGCGCCGCGGTCCAGGAGCGCCAGCGTGAGCGACCCCAGGCCGGGGCCGACCTCGAGAACTTGGTCAGACCGGTTGATCCCGGCGACCGAAACCACCCGTCGCACGGTGTTGGCGTCGTGAACAAAGTTCTGACCGAGCGACTTCCGTGGCCGAAACTCGAGCTCTTTGGCCAGCCGCCTGATCTCGGTGCGCCCGAGTAACCGGATGGTCAGCGTGCACCCGCTCGCCCGCTGCACACCGGCCAGGCGCCCCAGCCCTGCCGCTGCCGCGTCACTTCGGCAACCGCGATCTGCTCTTCGCGGGTGGCCAGGTCGGCGCGGGGGGCATACCGCAGCCCACCATTGGCCTCCCAAGTGCCCTGATCGAACTGCACACCGCCGTAATACCCGTTGCCGGTGTTGATCGCCCAGTTTCCGCCGGCCTCACAGCCGGCGATCGCGTCCCAGATCTCTCCGTCACTTACCGGCGGCACTTCGGTGCCGGGCTTGCTGCCCACGCGTACCACAGCCTCGCGAGCGGGCGATACCACGACGTTGGCGATGGGCAGCCGCCCGATCTCGACGCCGTTGACCTTGGCCACCGCGAACGTCACGTCCTGGGTGCCCGGGGTGCCGGGATCTTCGACGATTTCACGGCTGATGTTCATCTCGGGGTCTTCGATGCGGCGGGCGTTCGGCAGCAGCGGCAACCGCTCGGTGACCCGCTCGATGCGATTACGGGTGACCTGGATCTCCATACCGTCAACGATCGGGGACGTCGCACTGGGCATCACCTGATCGCTGTCCAGCAGCGGGATGCCAGCGGCTGTCAACAACCCCGCGACGTTCGGCGCCGGTAGGTGCACCGTGCGCACCGCGCCGCCGTCGTTGATCTGCACGGTTTTGGCGGACACGACCGGCAGCGCCATGCCGGCCAACGGAACGCGGCTACCACGAGAAGCCGCGGCAGGGGCGGTGTCGGTCATCGCGAGCTGGGCGAGCGCCTCGTCGACGGTCGACGCCGTCGTCCACACCTTCTTCGGGTCGTGGCCGTCCAGTGAGATCTCCAACGGCCGGCTGCGCCGCAGCACGATGTTGGCGGCGTCATGGATCACCACATCGGCGGCAGGATACAGATCATCGCGGTCGCCGACGGCGAACCCGTTCTCCTGGACGATGTCGATCACTCGCGATTTCATCGTCGTCACCCGCATCGCCGTGCCATCGACGGTCAGTGTCACCGTCTTGAACGCGGAGACCGCATAACCACCGGCGCACGCCAGTGCCAGCAGCAGGGCGCCAACCATGAGGCGCAATATTGGCGATTGGGTCTGATGCAGTTTCGTAAGCAGATTCAATGTGTGCTATCCCGACCTCAGCAAAAGCTCAACGGCGTTCGAAAACCTATTCATCCGAAAACAACAAAATGGGCCCTTCGGAAGATAGAGGCCCGTTCGATCACAAGACGGTAACGAATCGGCCAATCCTGAGCAACTCCGGCGCGATGGTACTAATGCACAATCTTGGCGTTCAGTCCTGTGCTGTTCGCAGTCCATAGACCCGACAGGCATTGCTCGTGGTGGCATGCGCCAATTCCTCAGGCCGGCGATTTACCAGCTCAGCCAGGGCTCGCACGGTGTAAGGCAGACAATAGGATTCGTTCGCTGCGCCGCGGTAGGGGTGCGGAGTCAAAAATGGTGCATCGGTTTCGACCAACAGCTGCTCCATCGGTATCAGCGGAACGGCTTCCCGTAGGTCGCGCGCGTTCCGGAAACTCACCGTCCCCGACAGGCTGAGCAACCATCCCGCGGAGACGCACTCGCGGGCCATCGCACTGTCCGATGAGAAGCAGTGAAAGATCACGGTGTCGGGCGCGCCCTCGGCCCGCAGCACGTCAAGCACCTCATGGTCGGCCTCCCGGTTATGAATCATCAGCGGTTTCCCGGCCCGCTTCGCAAGGTCGATATGCCATGCGAAGGCCTCCCGCTGCACGTCGGGCCGTGCACAACCATCGAGCCGGCCCGGCCAATACATATCCAGGCCGGTCTCGCCGACGGCGACCACCCGCGGATGGGCCACCAACTCCTCGATCTCGGCGCGGGCGGCATCGGTGAGTGCGTCCGCGCGAGTCGGGTGCAACGCCACCGCGGCGTACACCCGCGGATCCCAGTCGGCGGCCCGGGTTACCCAGCGCGCCGAATCCAGATCGTCGGCAATGGTGACCACCGCGACCACGCCGACCGCCTCGGCACGCTCAACGATCGCAGTCACGTCTTCGGCGTTGGAGGCACCACACGCGTCGAGGTGGGTATGAGCATCGATCAACGGAGCCAAGGGCTCGGGCGCCGGAGGCGGTTCTTGTCTGGCTGGGCGCTTAGAACTCACCCGCACACAATAGGGTGGAATCCCAATGAAGCCATTGAAGCCCTATTACATCACCACCGCGATCGCGTATCCCAACGCGGCGCCGCACGTGGGTCACGCCTACGAATACATCGCCACCGACGCGATCGCCCGGTTCAAACGGCACGACGGCTTAGACGTCCGCTTCCTGACCGGAACCGACGAGCACGGCCTGAAGGTCGCGCAGGCCGCCGCGGCCGCGGGCGTGCCGACCGCAGAGCATGCCCGACGCAATTCGGACGTGTTTCAGCGCATGCAGGAGGCGCTGAACATCTCCTTCGATCGGTTCATCCGAACGACCGATGCCGACCACCATGAGGCATCCAAAGACATCTGGCGGCGGATGTCGGCGGCCGGCGACATCTACCTGGACAACTACGCCGGGTGGTACTCGGTGCGCGACGAGCGTTTCTTCGTCGAATCCGAGACCCAACTTCTGCCGGAAGGCACCCGAATCGCGGTCGAAACCGGCACCCCGGTGACGTGGACCGAGGAGCAAACCTACTTCTTCCGGCTTTCGTCGTACACCGACAAACTGCTGGCCCACTACAAAGCCAACCCCGATTTCATCGCGCCCGAGTCGCGGCGCAATGAGGTGATCAGCTTTGTCTCCGGCGGCCTGGACGATCTGTCGATCTCCCGCACCTCCTTCGACTGGGGAGTGCAGGTGCCCGAGCATCCCGACCATGTGATGTACGTCTGGGTCGATGCGCTGACCAATTACCTGACCGGAGCCGGCTACCCCGACACCGATTCGGAGTTGTTCCGCCGCTATTGGCCCGCCGATCTGCACATGATCGGCAAGGACATCATCAGGTTTCATGCCGTCTACTGGCCGGCGTTCTTGATGTCGGCGGGAATCGAGCTGCCGCGAAGGGTTTTCGCGCACGGGTTCTTGCATCATCGTGGCGAAAAGATGAGCAAGTCGCTGGGCAACATCGTCGACCCGGTTGGGCTGGTGCAGACATTCGGTGCGGACCAGGTGCGCTACTTCCTGTTACGTGAGGTTCCCTTCGGCCAGGACGGTAGCTATAGCGACGAGGCGATCATCACCCGGATCAATACCGACCTGGCCAATGAGCTGGGCAACCTGGCGCAGCGCTCGCTGTCGATGGTGGCCAAAAACCTGGGCGGGGTGGTGCCCGAACCCGTAGCGTTCACCGATGCCGACACCGATCTGCTGACGACGGCTGACGGCTTGTTGGAGCGAGTGCGTGCCAATTTCGACAGTCAGGCGATGCACCTGGCCCTAGAGGCGATCTGGCTGATGCTCGGCGATGCGAACAAGTACTTCTCCACGCAGCAGCCTTGGGTACTGCGCAAGAGCGAGGCAGCGGCGGACCAGGCCCGGTTCCGTACCGTCCTCTACACCACCTGTGAGGCGGTGCGTGTCGCGGCGCTGCTGGTCCAGCCCGTGATGCCGGACTCAGCCGGCAAGCTGCTGGACTTACTCGGTCAGCCCGAAAGCCAGCGGTCGTTCAGCGCTCTAGGCGTACGGCTGGCTCCGGGCACGGTGCTGCCGCCGCCAACCGGGGTGTTCCCCCGCTATCAGGCCGACGCCAGCTGAGCGGCTCACTAGCGGTTGGCTACGGCCTGGGGGGCCTGGCCGTCGCGCGGAATATCAAGCGTTGCAATCGGATAGAAGCCGGAATCGTCGCGGCCGTCCCGCGCCAAGTGCATTGGCGGATAGTTCACCACGTGTGAACCGTTCGGCTTGTGTTGTTGCCAGTCGATCGCAGCCCGAAGTGTGTAGTGGCCTGGCTGCAAGCCCTTTAGATCAACACGGACCGTCTCGGTGGCAGATGCCGGTGTTGGCTGGTCACTGCTGCGATCTCCCGAATCGGCGACCAAAGCTTTCAGGTCTACGGTGGCGGGCAGCGTCCTAATCACCTGTCCGGTGAAGTCCACCAACCGGTAACCGGGCACCCATTTCTCTGTGGCCGCGGCGGCGCCGTAGTTGGTCCACGCGACGGATATCGTCGCCACCTTGTCTTGCAGCGCCTGCGACCCAGAACGCGCTTCCACCGAGTACCGATAGCCGGCAACGGCGTTGGCTTGGGCCCACAGCACATACAACTTGGAATCCATCAGGGACGTAGCGGTCTGGTCCGGGAAGTTGATGCTCGACGTCATTGACACGTGATACCTGATGACGTCGTGCAGGCCCTTCTCGTAGTACGCCTGCGGCGTGGTTCCGCCGGGCAACTTGCACCACTCGGTGATCACCGGCGCTGTTGCGAGGCGTTGTCGAAGCGCGGCGACGAGTGGATCCCTGGTCTGGACATAACGGGAACTGTTCGACTCCGCCCAGTTCGGTAGCGGCGCAGAAACACCCAAGCAATCCGAGCGCACGCCAACTGGCGCGGAAAGCTTCTTCGTCACGTCATCGGCGAGCAGCTGGCGCACGATTTCGGGATTGTTGGGAGCGACCACCAATTGCGTGTGCGGGAACGCGCTGACATTGGCCGCGACCAGTTGCTGCACGGATGCGGCGGTAATGGTTTGGTCGCTGAATTGGCTGTAATACCCCAGGGCTTTTTCGCTTTCGTCGGGCCCGGGTCCCGGTGCGCCCAGCGAGTCACGCAGATAGGCGAGGTGGTTTTCGCTGAAGTCGCCATAGCCGGCGAACTCGAAAACGCTGAGCCGCTCGTCGCCGTCATAGCGGCGGCCGAGTGCGGCGACCAACTGTGAAAAATCGTTCAGATACGTCGGGTCATTAAAGTTGGGCACCACCTGCGTCACCCCGGATGAGGGACCGCCCGCCGGCCCGGGATAGCTGGTGTTGGTGCCCGGAATCGCGCGCTCCCAATCGGGAATCGCGATGTTGGTGTTGTTCGGATAGGACGCGTTGCAGCAGGAGTTGTAAGCGTAGACCCCAAGCGTCAGCCGCATGCCCCGTTCGCCGAGCTTGGACAGTGCATCGTCGATCACGCTGAAGTCGTACTTGCGATCATCAGGTGCGTCGGGGGGCAGGGTGTGCGGATCGGTGGGCTGCAGCTGCCGCCACGAGACGCGCAAGCTGGCGTCGTACGACGCGGGCCAGGCCGGATAACGCTGCTTCACGGTTGCGCCCTGCGGGAACAGCGGTTGCATCAGGTCTTCGTACTGGCCGCGCAGCGGATTCGGGATTTCCTGCGCGCTCGGCGGTATGGCCGGACTCAGCATCGCCGTCAATGGACTGGTGTGGTC
Organism: Mycobacterium simulans; assembly: GCF_900232995.1. GTDB lineage: Bacteria > Actinomycetota > Actinomycetes > Mycobacteriales > Mycobacteriaceae > Mycobacterium > Mycobacterium simulans. Next base: position 2,575,652 of record NZ_OCVX01000003.1, on the reverse strand, counting down.
CTGGTTGCTGCTGCATCCGCTGAGCGGCCCACCCAGCATCAGGGTCACGGTCGCGACAACAACAAGTACTTGTTTCCTAATTGTTCGAACCATTCTCTGCTTGAGCTAGATTGCGCCGGGCGTCAGCGCCCCGCGGTCAGCGAGGAACGGCATCGGCATCCAGCGCTCGGACGGCAACACCCACATTGCGTCGCCCGGGTCCAGGCTGCGCGGCAACTGGGACCTCCGATGTATGCAACGTTTCCGATAAAGGACGACGTGCCCAAATACCGGCGACCTACCCGTCAGCGGACGGCCTTCGAGGGCCTCTTTTCCAACACCCAGCAACGGGCAGGTCGCGGATCGACATTAGTGAGAAGAGATTAGCATGCGGGCCTCCTGCTAGGCGGTCCAGCGAGCACGCCGAAACGCACCGAAAACCATCGCGAATGCCCGTCGCCGCCCGCCAAAACGGTGGCTCGCTCCGGCGGCACCGACCCGTGCACCACGGCGGGTACGTCGACCCAGACCAAGTGAGACAGCTCACAATCGCGGCCGTATTGTCACGCCTGGCCGGTCCGCGGTGTCTGAAGGGCGTCACCTTCGCAAGAACAGGAGAAAACCATGACCGAGCTGCCTGGCCGAAGGACCCACGTCGTCGTTATCGGCGGGGGTTATGCCGGCACCGTTGCCGCCAACCACCTGCGCCTGCGCGCCGACGTCGACATCACTCTGGTGAACTCACGTCCCGTCTTCGTCGAACGGATCCGTCTGCACCAGTTCGCCGCGGGCTCCGGCACCGCCACCGTCGATTACGGCACGCTGCTCGGCGACGGCATCCGGCTGGTCGTCGACAGCGTCGAGCGCATCGACACCGGCGACCGGAAGTTGCTGTTGACCTCGGGTTCGGAGTTGGCCTACGACTACCTCATCTACGCGGTGGGCAGCACCGGAGCGCTGCCGGCGGTGCCGGGCGCGGCCGAATTCGCCTACTCTGTCGCCGATCTGGATGGCGCAACACGGCTGCGCTATGCCCTTGCCGATCTGCACCCCGATGCTCCCGTCACCGTGGTCGGCGGCGGCTTGACGGGTATCGAAGCCGCGTCCGAACTCGCCGAGCAGGGGCGTCGGGTCACGCTGGTCTGCGGCGGCATCCTGGGGCCGTCGTTGAGCGAACGGGGCCGGCGTTCGGTGCGCAAGCAGCTGCGCAAGCTCGGCGTCGAGGTGCTCGAGGCCGCGGCGGTTCGCCAGGTGCAGTGGAACGCTGTAATCCTCGCTGAGGGCGCAGTGCTGCCCAGCGCGGTCACGGTGTGGACAGCGGGATTCGGCGTCCCGGATCTGGCTACCCGCAGCGGGCTTCGCACCGACGCGGAGGGCCGGGTGCTCACCGACGAAACGTTGACCAGCCTCGACGACGACCGTGTCGTCGCCGCTGGTGACGCCGTCGCGCCGTCGGGCCAGCCGCTGCGGATGAGCTGCCAAGCGGCCGGTCCGCTGGGGGCACAAGCCGCAAACACCGTCCTCAGCCGCATCGCCGGGGACATGCCCGCGCCGCTGAGCCAGGCGTTCGTCGGGCAGTGCATCAGCCTGGGCCGCTCGCATGGCACCGTTCAGCTCTCGCGCTCCGATGACACCCCGGTGAACATGGTTGTCGGTGGCCGCAGCGCCGCCTCGATCAAGGAAGCGATCTGCAAGGGCACCGTGTGGGCGATCCGGCGCGAGGCCGCCAAGCCCGGCACGTACTTCTGGCTCAAGGGCGGCAAACGGCCCGCGCAGCTGCCCGCCGACCAGCAGGCCGCTCTCCAATGACGTCGGCATTGGAAGAGCACGCCGAACGGTTTACCTTGCTGCGGCCGTTGCTGTTCACCATTGCCTACGAAATCCTGGGCTCGGCAACCGAATCCGACGACGTCTTGCAGAACAGCTATTTGCGGTGGGCTGCGGTCGATCTGTCGACCGTGCATGACACCAAGTCCTACCTGGCCCAGCTGGTTACCCGGCAAGCGCTGAACGCGTTGCGGGCCGGCAGCCGTCGTCGCGAGGAGTATGTGGGGCCGTGGCTGCCCGAGCCGCTGCTCCTCGACGACCAGGACCCGTCCGCCGATGTGGTTCTGGCGGAATCGGTTTCGATGGCGATGCTGGTGCTGCTGGAAACTCTCAGCCCCGACGAACGGGCGGTGTTCGTGCTGCGGGAAGTGTTCGGTTTCGACTACGCCGAGATCGCAGATGCGGTGGGGAAACCGGCCCCAACGGTGCGACAGATTGCACACCGGGCACGTGAACACGTACGCGCGCGCCGCAAGCGATTTAGCGACGTCGACCCGCATCGCAACGCGGAGATCACCGCACAGTTCTTGGCCACGGCGGCCAGCGGTGACGTGGAAGCACTGATGGCGATGCTGGCCCCCGACGCCACCTGGATGGCCGACAGTGGCGGCAAGGTGAGCGCGGCGCGGCGGCCGGTGGTCGGCGCCGAGCGGGTGGCCAGAGCCATTGCCGGGCTGATGCGAAAGGCTGGACCGCAGCTGCACGTGGAGATGGTGACGTGCAACAGCGCTCCAGCGGTATTGCTTTACCTCGGCGAAAACCTTGAGGGGGTGATCACGTTGGAGATTGCCGACGACAAGATCACCAACTTCTATGTGATGCGTAATCCCGACAAGCTGGCCGCCCTGGCCACCGCACGGGCGATCAGCCGCGGGTAACCCGGTCCCTGGCGTGCGAAAATCCACCGTTCTGTCAAGCTAGGGCGGTGCGAGTCGACCGGCTTGGTGACCTGGGTGACGCAGCTACCGTGCTGCGCGCGATCGGCTACGCCACCAGTCGACTCGATTTGCCACCACCGGCCGCGCTGACCGGTGAATGGTTTGGTGCGCTGGCGGTAATCGCACCGAGTGTGGCGGTGCGACCAGTGAACTTCCACGACGCGTTCGCAGAACGAGTCGAGCCCGGCCGCTCCGTAGGGCTCGAAACAGGCGCGGTGGGGGGCGGTTGGGTCGGCTATCTGTCCTACCCTGACCCCGGCGCGGACGGGCGGCCCAACAGAATTCCCGAAGCCGCCGGCGGCTGGAGCGACTGCGTGTTGCGCCGCGACCGCGCCGGACAGTGGTGGTACGAGAGCCTGTCCGGTGCGCCGATGCCGGACTGGCTGGCCGGCGCGCTGGCAGTGACCCCGGCCCCGGCCACCAGATCGGCACCCGCGTGCCGAATTGATTGGGAAGCCGCGGACCGGCCAGCACACCGCGACGGTGTGCTGGCGTGCCTGGAAGCGATCGCCGGCGGCGAGGTCTACCAGGCGTGCGTGTGCACCCAATTCACCGGGACCGTCAGCGGGTCGCCGCTGGATTTCTTTATCGACGGAGTGGCCCGTACCGCTCCGGCCAGGGCCGCCTTTGTCGCTGGCGATTGGGGTGCGGTGGCATCGCTGTCCCCGGAGCTTTTCCTGCGGCGCCACGGTGAGCTCGTGGCGTCCAGCCCGATCAAAGGCACCCTGCCTTTGCAAGCCTGGCCATCGGCGCTGCGGGCTTCGCCCAAAGAGGTGGCCGAGAACATCATGATCGTGGATTTGGTCCGCAATGACCTTGGCCGCGTGGCGATTACGGGATCCGTTACGGTACCCGAGCTGTTGGTGGTACGGCGCGCGCCCGGCGTGTGGCACCTGGTGTCCACGGTATCGGCGCGGGTTCCCGTCGAGCTGCCAAACTCTGCCCTGCTGGACGCCGCCTTCCCGCCGGCATCTGTCACTGGAACACCCAAACTTCGTGCCCGCCAACTAATTTCGCAATGGGAACAGTATCGGCGCGGGATATATTGCGGCACAGTCGGTTTGGTGTCACCGGTCGCCGGGTGCGAACTCAATGTCGCCATCCGTACGGTCGAGTTCGACGCGGCCGGCAATGCCGTGCTGGGCGTAGGCGGCGGCATCACCGCCGACTCCGATCCCGACGCCGAATGGCAGGAATGCCTGCATAAGGCCGCCCCGGTGGTGGGGTTGCCGGCCGCTCTGAGCGCCACGCGAGTAGTTTGATCAGCAAACTTGCACGGGAGCCGGACGCGGCCGAATTTGGCCGTAACGCCCCCACGAGCGGCCTGGTCGGCATAAGCTCCTTCCATCGACCCGCGTGAATCGCGCGTCGAATCTGAGAGGGGTCTTTCATGAGAGTCGCCGTCGTTGGCGTTGCGGCCGCGGCCGCGGTAGGCGCATCGCTCGCGGTTGCGCCATTGACGCTAACCGGGCAGATGCAGCCGATGCACACGCCAGCCCAAGAGACGTGCAGCGCAGGCCAGCAATGCGACAAACTGGCGTCGGTTTTGATGCCCGAGCCGACGGGACAGTCAGGACCGGCTGCAGGCCCAACCGCGGCACCTGCCGCCGTCGAGCCACCCCACGCGATGGTGGCAGGACCACCGCCCGGACCAGAGCCGGCGGTCGCCCGCGTGGTACCCGGAGTAGCAAATCCAGGGGGGCCTGGCGGCCTACTGCCCGGCGGACCTAACGCGGCCAACGCGGCACTCCCCGCGTTGCCGCCCCCAGCCGCTGCCCTGCCAGACGAAGCGCTGCCGGCCGTACCCAACCTCGGCGTACCGGGCGTCACCATCCCCGGGATCGGCATTCCCGGCGTGCCCGGCGTTACCGACGTCAACGGCTTGGCCCAAGTCCCCCAAGGGGTGAACGCGGCCAGCGCGGTCGTCAACGGCGTCCTGGGCGTTGGAAACACCATCGCGGGCACCGTAAGTACGACCGCGTTAGCCATCAATTACGTCGTGCTTGCCTATAACGCCCTACAGAACTCCGGCATCCTGCCGACGGCCAACAACGCGGTGACCGGAGCCGTGAACACGGTGGGCTCGATGCTGCTGCCCACGGCGGAGGCTCTGCCGACGCTGACCTTGCCGGGCCTGCCGGCAATCCCGGGCTTGTCACCCGCGAGCCTGGTCGGGCTGATCGGCTCGGGCGCCCTACCGAGCCTCGGCTTGCCGAGTTTGCCGGGCGTGTCGCCGCAGGATCTGGTCGGGATGGCGGCGGCCGCTCTGCCGGGCATCGGCTTGCCGAGCGTGCCGGGAATGTCACCGCAGGAGGTATTGGCACTGGCGACCGGCAGCCTGCCGCAGCTAGCAGCGGTTCTGCCGGCGATCCAGGCGCTGGGGTTGCCGAGTCTGCCGGCGGGTCTGCCGGCGCTGCCAGGGCTCGACCCGGCGGCACTGGTCGCCGCGCTGCCAACAATGATGGCTGCGGCTGGCGTGCCCACGGATCCAGCGGCACTTGTCGCCGCGCTGCCAGGTCTGGCGGCTGCCGGCCTGCCGGGGCTACCGCCTGGTGTGCCGCAAGATCCTGCGGCGCTGGCCGCCGCGCTGCCAGCACTGTTGGCCGCGGCTGGTGTGCCGACCGCGCTGCCGGCGCTACCCGGCGGTCTGCCAGCACTACCCGGACCACCCCCGCTGCCGGCACTGCCCGGACCGCCCCCGCTGCCGGCGCCCGTTAACCCACTGGACGTGATTCCGCACGCGAAGTGGTGCTTGCCGAATACCCCGCTCTGCTCGCCGTGAGCTGACGCGCGCCTACGGGACTTCAGCTGACCCGCCGTCAACACCCTTCTCGCGGCGGGAGAGCAGCACCGCATCGTAGAGCTGGCGTGAGCGCACCCCCGAGTGCGCCGCGGCCACCTCACTACAGGCGTCCTTGACGCGAACGCCCGCGGCGACGAGGCGCTCCACCTCGTCGACCAGAGACGCCACGTCGGGTTGCGGGGTGGCGCCGGCCAAGACCACGGTGATCTCGCCGAGCACGCCGCGGTCCGCCCATGCAGCCAACTCGCCCAGCGGTCCGCGCACCACTTCCTCGTGCACTTTGGTCAACTCCCGGCAGATCGCGGCCCGACGTGCACCGCCGAGCTGCTCGACAGCATCTCGCAGGCACGCGGCCAGCCGGCGGGGTGATTCGAAGAACACGCAGGTGCGATGCTCGTCGGCCAACGATGTCAGCCATGCTCGACGCGCTGAGCTCTTGCGCGGAGCAAAGCCCTCGAAGCAGAACTTCTCCGCCGGCAGGCCGGATACGACCAACGCGGTGGTCACCGCGGACGGCCCGGGCAGGCAGTGCAACGGCAGGCCGGCCTCGATGCACGCCGCGACCAGCCGGTAGCCGGGGTCGCTGATCACCGGCATCCCGGCGTCGCTGACCACGAGCACGGTGGCCCCGGCAGTGATCGCGTCGACCAGGGCGCCGGCCCGCGACGCTTCGACCCGGTCGAACAGGCTGACCACCCGTCCGCCAATCTGGACGTCAAGCGCCTTGGCCAGATTTCGCACCCGCCGGGTGTCCTCGGCCGCCACCACGTCGGCACTTGTCAGCGCGTCGACCAGCCGTGGCGACGCATCCGACGGCTGGCCCAATGGGGTCGCACCGAGCAATAGGCGGCCAGAGGTCATGACGGACAGCCTACGATCGACGTGATGACCGCCCCGCCCGCCGAAACCTCCGTCTTTAACGAGGACCCCGTCGAGCAAAGTGCGATACCCGTCGTAAGCCCTGGGCCGTTGCTGCCGATCGCCGATTTCGGGCCGGTAGACCGGCTGCGGGGCTGGATCGTTACCGCGGTGATCACCCTGCTAGCGACGGTGACCCGGTTCCTGAACCTGGGATCGCCGACCGATCGCGGCACCCCCATCTTCGATGAGAAGCATTACGCGCCGCAGGCGTGGCAGGTGCTCAACAACCACTGGATAGAAGACAACCCGGGGTTCGGACTGGTCGTTCACCCACCGGTCGGTAAGCAACTGATCGCGATAGGCGAGGCCCTCTTCGGTTACAACGGCTTCGGCTGGCGATTCACCGGCGCGCTGCTGGGAGTTGTGCTGGTGGCACTGGTGACACGGATCGTCCGAAGGATCAGCCGGTCGACCTTGGTCGGCGCTATAGCGGGATTGCTGCTTATCTGCGACGGCGTTAGCTTTGTCACCGCGCGAACCGCGCTGCTCGACGGCTTCCTGACGTTCTTCGTGGTAGCTGCGTTTGGCGCGCTGATTGTCGACCGCGATCAAGTTCGGCAACGGATGCACGTCGCTGCGGTGCAGAACCGCACCGCCGATACGGTGTGGGGACCGCGGCTGGGCGTGCGCTGGTGGCGGTTCGGTGCCGGAGTGCTGCTCGGATTGGCTTGTGGGACAAAGTGGTCCGGCCTGTACTTCGTGGCGTTCTTCGCCGTGATGTCGCTGGCGTTCGACGTGGTGGCACGGCGTCAGTACCAGGTGCCCCGGCCATGGCTGGGAACTGTCAGGCGTGATGTGGTGCCGACCGGATACGCGCTGGCGCTGATTCCGTTCGCGGTCTACCTGGCCACCTATGCGGGGTGGTTCGCCTCGGAGACCGCGATCGACCGGCATCAGGTGGGCCAGTCGATTGGCCCCAACAGCGTGGTCCCGCTGCCCGACGCCATTCGCTCGCTGTGGTACTACACCGTCAAGGCTCTCCACTTCCATGCGGGCCTGACGAATTCCGCCGGCAATTACCACCCATGGGAATCCAAGCCGTGGAGCTGGCCAATGTCGTTGCGGCCGGTGCTTTACGCCATCGACCAGCAAAACGTTCCCGGCTGCGGCCCCCAATCCTGCGTCAAGGCGGAGATGCTCGTCGGCACCCCGGCCATGTGGTGGCTGGCGGTGCCGGTATTGCTGTACGCGGCGTGGCGAATGTTTGTCCGCCGGGATTGGCGATACGCGGCTGTGTTGGTTGGTTATTGCGCCGGCTGGCTGCCGTGGTTCGCCGACATTGACCGGCAGATGTACTTCTTCTACGCAGCGACCATGGGGCCGTTCCTGGTGATGGCGATCGCGCTGATTCTCGGCGATATCCTTTACCACCCTGGCCAAGGTAGGGAGCGGCGCACCTTGGGTCTGATCACCGTGTGCTGTTACGTCGCTCTCGTGGTGACGAATTTCGCGTGGCTGTTCCCGGTGCTCACTGGTCTGCCAATCTCACAGCAGACCTGGGACATGGAGATCTGGCTGCCCAGCTGGCGCTAGTGCCGACCAGACGCAAAAGCCCCTAGAACGAGCCGAATTTGGGGGCGATTGCGTCTGCTCGCGGTTCTAAGTGAGTGGATCACGGGCGGCTGGACAACACATGCAGCGGGGCCCGCCACGGCCCGTTCCCAATTCGGAGCCGGCGATGGTGAGCACTTCGATGCCCGCATCCTGCAGGCGGGCGTTGGTCTGCACGTTGCGTTCATAGGCGACGACGACGCCTGGCGCCAACGCCAAGGTGTTGTTGCCGTCGTCCCATTGCTCGCGTTCGGCGACGATGGGGTCTAACCCGGTGTGGATCACGCGCAGCTTGTCGATCCCCATCGCCTGGGCCGCCGCTTCCAGAAAGGGCGCCGCGTCGCTGATGGTCACCCCATCGGCCGTGCGCTGAATCGTGAACGCCGAGAGCGTGTCGACGATGTTGGCGTACATCACCACCGTGTCGGTATCGACCATCGTCAGCACCGTATCCAGATGCATTTGCGCGCGCTTCTGCGCGATCGGCACTGCGAGCACGGTGTCGGCGAGATCGTCATCAAAAAGGCTGCGCGCCAATGCTTCCGCGCCGGCCGGGGTGGTCCGCTCCCCCACTCCGACCGCGACCACACCCGGGGCGAGCAACAGCACGTCCCCGCCCTCGACGGGAGCGGTGCGCGATTCGTAGGCACGCCGAACACCGGTGAACCGCGGATGATGGGCGTAGATGAGGTCGGTCAACGACGCCTCGCGGACCCGCGCCCGCAGCGCCAGCGAGGGAATCACCACCCGCGGCCCTATCCAGATCGACGAGTCTCGGGTGAACACCAGGTTCGGCAATGGCTCGATGACGAAATCGGCCCCGTGATGCATCCGAAGCACCAACGACACAGCGGTCCGAGTGTCCGGCGGAAGCTCGTTGAATGTCATGCCGGCCGTCAGCACGTGAGCCAGCCTTGCCGGGTCGAGACTGCGCAGGTGCGCCGAAAGCTCTTGCGCCAAAGGCATTCCCAGCCGGCGCGCATCGACGGCGGAGGCAACCCCCTGCATCCGGGCGGCCCCGCTGTGATGCAGCGCCTCGGTCAGCAGGTCCGACAGCAGCAGCACTTCCACACCGCGCGAACGCAGCACCTCAGCGAATTCGTCGTGCTCGTCCTGCGCACGCGCCACCCAGGGCAGACCATCGAACAGCAGCTGGTCATTGTTGCGCGGGTTTAGTCGGCCCAACTCGGCGCCCGGCCGGTGCAAGATGGCGACCCGTAACGCTCCGACCTCGGAATTGGAACCCAACTCGACATCCACAGGTCAAACGTAACCCGCGGCCGCGCCGCACACCGGACTATCGAACTAGTGTGCGATAGACTCGTGGTCGTGGCGATCGCGGTACAGGGCTCGCTATTCGAGCTCAACGAGCGCAGACAACTCGGTGACGGCGCCTTTATCGACTTCCGTGCGGGCTGGCTGACAGGTGGAGTGGAGTTGCTGGACGCGCTGCTAGCCAACGTGCCGTGGCGAGCCGAGCGCCGCCAGATGTATGACCGCGTGGTCGACGTGCCCCGCATGGTGAGTTTTCACGACCTGACCGTCGAAGACCCACCGCATCCGCAGCTGGCGCGGCTGCGCCGGCGGCTCAACGACATCTATGGCGGCGAAATGGGTGAGCCGTTCACCACCGTCGGGCTGTGTTGGTACCGCAACGGCTCGGACAGCGTCGCCTGGCACGGCGACACCATCGGCCGTGGCAGCTCGGAAGACACCATGGTGGCTATCGTCAGCCTCGGCGCCACACGCACTTTCGCCATGCGTCGGCGCGGCGGCGGCCCATCGTTGCGACTGCCGCTGGCGCACGGCGATCTGCTGGTGATGGGCGGATCGTGTCAACGCACTTGGGAGCACTCGGTCCCCAAGACGTCAGCGGCCGCGGGGCCACGGGTCAGCATGCAGTTCCGGCCGCGCGACGTGCGTTAGGCACAGATCGCGGCCGTCGCCGTGACGAGCAAATCGCGGGCACGCTGCGTGTCGACCTTAGCCAGCGGCTGGTCAGGAATCACCAACGGATTGGCGATGACGATCACCTGGTAGTCACCGAAGTGCGCGGAGTAGTCGTAGAGCTCGCCGGTGCGCACGGACGCGCCAACGACTGTCTGCAGCACGCGGTGGATACCCAGCGTCTTCGTCCCGTCGATCTTCGGGGCATCGATCACCTCGATGGCGCCGCGCAGTCGTCCACCGGAGAATGCTACCTTCTTGCAGTCGTGCCCCGGCTCGTTGACCGCCAGCGGCTGGGACGTCTCCACCGCGATCACGACGAACCGATTACCATTGCCCTCCGCGGACACGGCGGCCATGTTGCCCTGAATTCCCGGTGGCATGTCAGGTCCGGCGGCTATTTTCGCGCACTTCGCCGGATCGAAGCTCAACCCCTCGGGCAACTTCCGGGAGGAGAAGAACGCGGGGTCGATAGCCCTGAGCGTGACCTCGGTGACTTTGAACTCGGGTCCGAAGCTCGACTTCACCTCGGCGACGTGGGCAATGTCGCCCTTAGCGGGCTGCGAGGACATGGCTCCCGCCGAACAGCCGACCAGCGAGCATGCTGACGCCATCGCGAGCACCACCTTGAACACCGTCGTCACCCTACCCAACGCGGCGGCTCAGCTGCGTAACGTCGACACCGTTTTGACCAGTAGATCAGCAGCAAACTGCGGTGGCAGCGGCGGAAGCATTGACCCGGGATCGGTGGTCAAGGTGGTGAATGCATAGTAGTCGCCCAGATAGGCGATGAATGTGTATGTCCGAGAATCGATTTGGGCGCCCGACTCGACGGACAAGCGAATGTCAGCCACCATTCCGAGCGTTTCGACGCCGTCGATGTGCGGAGATTCGGTCAACCGGATGCTGGCGGTCGTGCGTCCGTTCGACATGTTCCACTGGCTGCAACTCGCGACGACGTTGCGGTCCAAGACCACCGGGCCCGGCCGCAAAGCCACCACGACTGCGTCGACAATGCCGCCGGCGCCCGATCCGGACACGCCTTGGGCGGATTGATCGCGCCCAGTACCCGGGTCGGCGAGCGTCGCACACGGTGCAGGCTCGGCCCTGATAACCGAAGCGTCCGCGTCAAGATTCCAGACCACCCTCGGCGAGATTCCCCTGGGAATACCGCTAGTCACCTCATAGCCCGGCGGCAACTCGCGACCAACCCTTTTGATGTTGGCGGGGTTGACGACAGCGGTATGGGCCGAGGGAGATGATGGACCTGGCGGCGATACGGGCGCGGGCGAGTGAGCGCACGCGACCATCGGCAGGCCTGCGATCAAGCCAATCCAGAACGGCCCCATGCCTTTCAGCCGACTGCCCCAATCACCTGCCGGGCGACCCGGTTGATCTGGTCAGCCATCTCCCGCCCGAAACCCCAGTCATGGGGGCCTGGCACGTCGATGACGGTGGTGATGACCCCGACATCCTCGCGCTGCCAGATGGCGCCATGGCGGTCCATGATCGTTCGCATCGGCACATTGTCGGACAGCATCCGCGCCGAGAATCTTTCGACGCCGTCGACACCGGCGGCCACGGACAGCGCGCCGATCAGAAAGCTTCCGATCCCCCTTCCCTGATACGCATCGGCGACCATGAACGCGATCTCGGCGATCGTCGGATCGGTCTCGTCACGGACAAAACGCGCGTCGGCCACGGGGTCGCCCTCGTCGGTCGCCACCCAGACGAAGTGGTCGACGTAGTCGACCTCCGAAAGGTATTGCATCAGCGCATGACTGGGGACACGAGCCGACATGAACCGCCGATACAGGGTCTCGCTGGAAAAATGAACGTGGCCGTGCACGGTGCGCTGGTCATCGCCGGGCAGGACCGGGCGTAGCAACAGTTCAGTCCCGTCGCGGACCCGTATCGGAATCGGCGTAATGAAGGCGGCAAGACGCTGTCGAACCGTGCGCAGCAGCCGCCGCATGATCCCGGGTATGTGCACCATCCGGGCGAAGGCGTCGTTGTCACCGATCCAACCCGTCAGCGGCTCGATCGTGGTGACCGTCGCCGTTCGTGGAATATCCCGTAGCAGTGCAATTTCGCCGACGATCATCCCCGGCAGCACCTGCTCAACGACCACCACACCGTCATCGCCAAAGTGCTTGACTTCGGCCTTGCCCGAGGAAATCAGCAAGAATGAGACCGCCCGCTCGCCCTGCCTCATCAGCACCTGGCCGGCGGCGGCCCGCAGCGGCGCAACGCTTGCCGCCAAGGGCATCAAGTCCTCGGCTGGGCATCCCTCGAAGATGTCCATCCCCGCGAGTTGCGCCACCCGCGCGCCGATCAATTCGGCCATCCCGTCCAATCCGCCACCAAGATGACACACTAGCCTGACACGGGAATGAACAGCCGAAACTCCGACAACAAGGATCCACTCGAGTTGACCCGAGGTCTCCTCGACAAGGCCGCCGTAGTGCGGCATGGATTCCTCGACGTAATGGGCGAATCGACGACCGCTCCGGTTCCGACGTTCGCTCAACGGGCGATGAATAGCTCGTTCGTTGCGGCCGTCTACGAAAGGCTGTGGCGGCCAACGTCTTTCTACCTCGCCAGTGGCGTAACGACGCGAGCCGAACAACATCGCGCGGCGACGGCTCTGCGTTTGCGCAATGCTCGCAGATTGCTCGACGTTGCTTGCGGCCCAGGCAATTTCACCGCGCCATTGGCCGAAAATCTGCCGGCGGGAGGCCTCGGCGTCGGATTCGACATTTCTGAACCGATGCTGACTCGAGCCGTGCTGGACAACAGGGGGCCGCGCACATGCTATGTCCGTGGCGATGCGCGCATGCTGCCGTTCGGCGACGAAACATTCGATGCTGTCTGCTGTTTCGGCGCGCTGTACCTGATGCCAGAGCCGTTCCGGATCGCTCGGGAGATGGTACGGGTGCTGCAGCCGGGTGGCCGGATCGCCATTCTCACCAGCTATTCCGGTCAACGGCCTCCGCTCCGCTACGCGTTGAACGCCGTCGCCCGCGCTATCGGCCTCACGATGTTCGACCGACAAAGCTTCGTCGACCTGTTCGCATCTGTCGGGCTGGTCGACGTTGAACAGCAGACACAACGCGCGCTGCAGTTTGTCGCCGCCGCGAAGCCCGCTTGAGAACCCCGGCTAACACGCCCTAGAGACGCGGCCTAGAGACGCCGCCTAAGACGCGGCCTCGCAAACGCCAAGGAGCCGGACTACCGGCGTGCCCGCTTCATGTTCCAAGACCCACGGATCGCCGCCATCGACGGGCTCGGACACCAGTTTGATCATCACCGGCTGGCCGCTGCGCTGAGACATCTGGGTACATTCGACCTGAAAGAGGCGATAGTCGTCACCGTCGCGGACGGCTAGCGAAAAGCCCGGCTCGACAGATTCGACGGGTACCTTCTGCAGATAGTACTTAGTGCTCATGTCCCGACAGTAGGGGTAGCCCGACACGGAATCTGGGGTCGCCACGCGTGTCTTAGCGAATGTTCAGCCGAATTTTGGGACTTCATCAGATTTGGCGCCGAATCGGTGCGGCCGCAGCGCATTCCGCACCATCAGAGCTAGACACCGCCGCCAGAACGTGATACTCCATCGCTATGCCGACACCGCAGCTGATTGCACCGCAGCGGCCCTCCCGCAACGGCTTCGACGCCTTGGGCATGGCGCGATGACCGTCGCCGCGTTCGTCCTCGGTGTCGTTGCCACCGTGCTCGCGGCCGCGTCGCTCACCTGGCAACTAGCCGCCGTCCTGCTAAGAGGCGCACAACCGAAATTGACGCCCGTAGTCGGCCTACTGACGCCCGACGGACTGGTCGCCAACGACGCCGCCTCCAACGTGAGCGATTCGCTGGCGCGTGCGGCGGACCAATTCCAGCCCGGCCGCTTCGTGCTCGGCGTCAAGGTCGTCAACACCGGGCGGGAACCGTTCCATGTCGACGAGTGGGCGATCCGCGCGGATACCGACGGCACATCGCTGATACCCGGCGAAGCACCCGACGGCGGGACCAGGGTTCCGCATGACATCGCGCCTGGCGCTAGTGCGATTTTCATCACCGATCTGCAGCGCGCGCACCGCTTCGCCGATGTGACCGAAGGCCTCTCCGGTCTACCGATTGTACTTACGGTTTCGTCGGGCACACGCACGTATGTCACTAAACCCGTTGCGCCGGAATTGTTTTCGCTCGGTAGAGCCTAAGGCTATTGGCGCAGCGTGTCGTGCGGACTTTCGCCATAGGCCTGCCGATAGTAGGCCGCGAATCTGCCCAGGTGCCCGAATCCCCAACGACGGGCGACGTCCGCAACTGTGGTCGTGAGGGCGTCGCTCGTGGCAAGATCGCGGTGCGCGTACTGCAGGCGGACTTTGCGAACGTATTCCATTGGGGTGCAGTCACGGTGACGGCGGAACGCGTACTGCAACGCTCGCGGCGTCACGTAGACGGCTGCGGCTATGTCGGCTACCGACATGGCGGCCTGTGCATGCTCCTCAATGAACTCGATCGCACGTCGCACCACCGCCGGCGTGCCGTCATGGCGGTCTTCGGCGGTGGCCTCAAGCGGGGCGTTGTTGGGGAAGGTCGCCAGGACGCTGGCGGCTAGGTAGCGCTCGACCGCCTCGGCGATAAGCGGTTGCTCCATCGCTTCTGGATTGGCGGCCACACAGTGGCATACGTAGTCGATGGCGTCGACCATGTGCTTGTTGGCCGCACGGGACACGGGTGCTGATCCGGTCAGTCGGACCGATTGCAAGTTGCTGCCGGGCGCCAGCGCCGCGACCTTGCCCAATAGGTTCCTGTCGAGCATGACGATGTTGTAGTGCGCTCGGTCAACGTGGCCGCCGAATGGCACTCCGTCGGCGACACTGAACGCTCCCACGTCGCCCGTGCCGAACGTTCCGGCTTCCCAGTCCGGGTATTGAGCGTCGATGAGGCCGGTGCGGACGCGGCACAGCAGCATCTTGTCGGAAGGCTCGCTGTCGTAGCTCATGTCGTACGTGAGGTAAGCGTCGTCGATAGTGACCGATCCGACATGCGAGCGCCAGCAGCGCGTCCAGGTTGGTGCGTCCCCGGACCGCGTGCCGATCCGAGACTTCGAAAAGGCCGCACTCAGTTTCACCTCGGCCTCACCGAGGTCGTAGGTGTCAACGACCAGCGTGCTCACCGGGTTGCCAGGAACCACTCACAACGAGTACCCCATGTGTGGTGAGCAGACGCAAAAGCCCCCGAGAACGGCCGTTTTTGGGGGCTTTTGCGTCTGCTCGCCAAAATGTGGAGCTAAGGGGATTCGAACCCCTGACCTACTCGATGCGAACGAGTCGCGCTACCAACTGCGCCATAGCCCCTGATCGCTAGCAGGCTACCAGCCGCGAGCCCCAACGGCCGAACCCCGATCACTACTACTGGCCGACGGCCCTCGGCAGGTCTCGAGGCCAGCCGTAGTTGCGCATCGACACCGCGTTGTCCAGGTGCGCGAATATGGGGTCCTCGTCATCGATCTCAAGGACCACCGCGCCCGGGCGCCGCAGCCGCGAAGGCACCACGTCGTATTCGCGGTCATGCGTGTTCTCCACGCCCAGCCGCGCACGCGCCATCCGCTGCATCCGGCGGCGCCGGACCTTCTCCTCGATCCGGGTTTGTCGGCGCAGATACCCCAGGTAGAGCACCGTTATCGCGGTGGCACTGCCGCATACCCACCACGCGACCGGAGTCACTTCGAACGCCGCGGTGGCCGAGCCAACCAGGACCACCGCCATGATCATCAGCACACGCTTGCGGAATGCGTACTTGCGCGCGCTGACGGCCGCGGCCGTCTTGGTTTCGAATCGGCGCCTCCGCGATGCACCCGGCGTCACCGACGCGAGCACATCCTCCCCGTCGTCCTCGTCCTCCTCGGGCTCCAAACCGGAGGAATCCTCGACATATTCGTATTCGTCATCGGCCCGTTCCTCGTCGGCCTCTGGGTCGGCCTCGGGCTCCGCCGCTTCCACTTCAGCTACTTCATCGAGGGAACCCGCTCCCGCCGGAAGGGCACCCGAGTCCTCGACGACATCGACGTCCAGATAGTCGGGCTCGCCAGGCTCCTGGGCGGCAGCAACCTTCATGACGACCGGGCGCCGACGGTCCACCTCGTCGGCTTCCTCGTCAAGGTCACTGTCTTGCTCAGCTTGCTGTTCATCGACGAGCTCGTGCGTCCAGTCTTCCTCCGGCTTCCAGTCCGGGTCGCTGCGATGACCCGCGGCCGGACCACCACGCTTGATCAGGCGCGCACTCGCGCCGCCGTTGAGTACCCGGGTCGCCAGCGCCACGTCGCTGGTACGCCGGACCGCGTCGCGTTTGCTGATCAGCATGGGAACCAGCACGAACAGCCAGAGCACCACGAGCGAGATCCACAACAATGATTGCGGGATGCTTGGCATGATGACCTGCTCTCTTCGGTTCCAATCCCCGCGAGGCCCTTTCGTTGACCACCGCGGCCGGCCCAGGACAATTACACACCTGTAATTTCTTTCCCACAAGCACCACACGCCACACGTGTCGCGCCAGCCACACCAATGCTCGACGCGTCAGGGCCAGCTGGCGTGCCCGGCCCGCACCAGCGTCGAGGCCACCGACCCGTAGACCTCTTCGACGGTCAGCGCCACCAACACGTGGTCTCGCCACGCTCTGTCGACCTCGAGGTAGCGACGCAACAACCCCTCCTCGCGGAATCCAACCTTTGCCAGCACCGCCCGGCTGGCCGCATTCTCCGGGCGCACCGTGGCCTCTACGCGGTGCAACATGACCGGGCCGAAGCAGTGGTCAAGCCCCAGCGCCAACGCTCCGGTGGCCACCCCGCCGCCGGTCGCCGAGCTCGGTACCCAATAACCGATCCAGGCGGACCGCAGCGCGCCATGCGTGACGTTGCCAATGGTCAACTGGCCGCAGAACTGTCCGTCCAGTTCGATCACGTACGGCAGCATGCGACCCTTGCGGGCCTCCGAACGCAGACTCGAACACACCGTCGGCCACGCGGCAACGGTGTTGCGGATATTCCAATCGCCGTCGGCGCTGGGCTCCCACGGCTCGAGGTGCGCGCGGTCGGCCAGCCGAGTTCGGCTCCACTGGGCGCCGTCACGCATCCGCACCGGGCGCAGCCGGATCACGCCTGCCGGAACCCGCAGCGGACCAACCTCCATCGGCCAGCCCGGATGCCGGGCATTCGGGCGCAACAGGTTCACGAGGATTCGGAGTACACCCGCTCAGCCGTGCTGAGCCAGGAAGGCGACATCGACGATCTCACCGGTGCGAATCTGCTCAGCGCCGCTGGGAACCACGACCAGACAGTTGGCCTCGGCGAGCGTGGCCAGCAGATGCGATGACCCGCCGGGACCGCCACCCAATGCCTGCACCAGGTATTCGCCGCTTTCCTGATCACGCATCAGCTGACCACGAAGATAGCCCTTACGCCCGGCTACCGAGGTGATCGGGGACAGCGTGCGCGCCTGCACGATCCGGCGCATCGGCTGGCGCCTACCCAGCGATAGCCGGATCAGCGGCCGGACCATCACCTCGAAGACGACCAGGGCGCTGACTGGATTGGCCGGCAACAAGAATGTAGGAACGCCATCGCGGCCGAGCTGCCCGAAGCCCTGCACGGATCCCGGGTGCATGGCTACCCGGACGACCTCCATGTCGCCGAGCTCCGACAGCACCGAGCGGACCGCCTCGGCCGCCGCACCGCCGACGCCGCCAGCGATCACCACCACTTCGGCTCGGTTGATCTGACCCTCGACGATTTCCCCGAGCTCTCTGGGGTTGCTGCTGACGATGCCGACCCGGTTCACCTCCGCGCCGGCATCCCGTCCTGCCGCGGCCAACGCATAGGAGTTGACGTCGTAGACCTGTCCATTGCCCGGGGTCCGCGAGATGTCGACCAGCTCGCCCCCCACGGCCATGACCGACAGGCGCGGGCGCGGGTGCACCAGCACCCTTTCGCGGCCGACCGCCGCCAGCAGCCCCACCTGGGCAGCGCCGATGATCGTGCCCGCCCGCACCGCAACGTCGCCCGGCTGCACGTCGTCACCGGCGCGCCGCACATAGGCGCCCGATGGCGCACCGCGCAGAATCCGAACTCGATTCATCCCGCCATCGGTCCACCGCAACGGCAGCACCGCATCGGCCAGCGTCGGCAGCGGTGCCCCGGTTTGCACGCGGGCCGCCTGCCGCGGCTGCAACCTGCTGGGTGTGCGCGAACCGGCCTCGATGGTTCCCATCACCGGCAGGGTCAGCACGTCGCGGCCGTCGAGGTCCCCTTCGGCAAAAACCTCGACTCCGCCGGCATCGCCCACACCGGCAACGTCGACGCTGCGCACGGCATAACCGTCTATGGCCGCCTGATCGAAACCGGGCAATGGGCGTTCGGTCACAACTTCTTCGGCGCACATCAATCCCTGCGCCTCGGCAATGGCAACACGTATCGGCCTCGGGGCTACCGCTGCTGCCGTTATTCGGGCCTGCTGCTCTTCCACAGAACGCACAGCGCGCCTTTCCGTCCAGCCATGGTGGCGAACTGGGCCGGTCTTATCGGCCGGCTACTGCTCGGTCAGGCCCAATCGCGCCACCAACCATCGCCGCAAATCCGGGCCATAGTCGTCACGATCCAATGCAAAGTCAACCGCAGCCTTGAGGTAGCCGCCGGGATTTCCCAAGTCGTGTCGGGATCCGCGATGCACGACAACATGCACCGGGTGGCCCTCGGCGATCAGCAGCGCGATCGCATCGGTGAGCTGCACTTCGCCGCCGGCACCGCGGTCGATGCGGCGCAACGCATCGAAGATGGCGCGGTCCAGCACGTAGCGGCCGGCGGCCGCATACATCGACGGCGCGTCGTCCGCCCGGGGCTTTTCGACCATGCCCTTGACCTTCAGCACGTCCGGGTGGTCAGCGTCGGGCACTTGCTCGACGTCGAAAACGCCGTAGGCGCTGATCTCGTCCGGCGACACCTCGATGGCACACAACACCGTGCCGCCGTACAGCGCCCGCACCTGCGACATCGTCTCCAGCACGCCCGTCGGCAACACCAGGTCATCTGGCAATAGCACCGATACGGCGTCCTCGTCGTCAGCCAGCGTGGGTTCCACGCACCCGATCGCGTGTCCCAGTCCGAGCGGCTCGGCCTGCACGACGGACTCGACCTTGATCAACGCCGGGGCCCGACGCACCTTGGCCAACATGGCTTTCTTACCGCGAGCCTCGAGGGTTCCCTCGAGCACCAGGTCTTCGACGAAATGCGCAACGACACCGTCCTTGCCCTCGGAGGTGACGATCACCAGGCGCTCGGCACCGGCGGCCGCCGCCTCTTCGGCAACCAGCTCGATGCCAGGAGTGTCGACGACGGGCAACAGTTCCTTGGGCACCGTCTTGGTCGCCGGTAGGAACCGCGTGCCCAGGCCGGCTGCAGGGACGATCGCCGTAAATGGGATCGGTACTTCTGGGCGTGACATCGTTCAAACCATAGCCCCATAAATCTGCGGAGTCGCTGTGGCGGCAGGAAAGCCCGGGCTGTCATCGTTGAGGACATGGCAACCACGGGCAAGGCAGCGTTGCGCGACCAGCTGCTGGCGGCCCGGCGTCGCGTTGCCGACGACATCCGCGCCGCCGAGGCCAGAATGCTCTGCGAGCACCTAGAACGCATGGTGACCAGCGGCAGTACCGTCTGTGCGTATGTCCCGGTGGGTGCCGAGCCGGGCTCGATCGACATGCTGGACATGTTGCTGCGCCGCGCGGATCGGGTGCTGTTGCCGGTGGCGCGCACCACGGCCGACAACACTCCGTTGCCGCTGCGATGGGGCGAATACCGAGCGGGTGAGCTGACCACCGCGCGCTGGGGGCTGCTCGAGCCGCAACCGCCCTGGCTGCCGGAAACGGCTTTGGCCGAGGCCGACCTAGTGCTGCTGCCGGCGCTGGCGGTGGACCGTCGAGGTGTGCGGCTGGGGCGGGGGCAGGGCTTCTACGACCGCTCGTTGCGTGCCCGGGATCCGCAAACGCGCCTGGTCGCGATGGTGCGCGAGGCCGAATTCGTCGACGAGCTGCCCGCAGAACCGCACGATGTGCCGATGACTCACGCGCTCACGCCCCAGCGCGGCGTCATCGCGTTGCCATGTGAGGAATGATCCAGCTCACGTGGCGGTTCTAGCACTTGACACGGTAGAGTGCTAACTCAGCGTTTATATCATCCGGAGGTTTTCTGTGCCGACCTACAGCTACGCGTGCACCGAATGCGGCGACCGCTTCGACGTCGTGCAGGCCTTCACCGACGATGCGCTGACCACCTGCACGCAGTGCTCGGGCCGGCTGCGCAAGCTGTTCAACGCCGTCGGTGTGGTCTTCAAGGGCAGCGGCTTTTACCGCACCGATAGCCGCGAGCCAGGCAAGAAGTCCAACGGCTCGCCCAACGGATCCTCCACGAGCGACTCGGGCTCGGCTTCTGGGGCGAGCGAGAAGTCCGGGTCAAGCGAGAAGTCGAGCGACAGCTCCACGGCCGCCAAAACCGCCACCGCCGCCTCGAGCTAGCCAGTTATCCACAAGGCCGTTGCTGGCCGGAATCGCCGACGCTGCGCCGCGCCTAGGGTTGCGACGTGCGGGAATCGCTGAATCCAACCCTGTTCAGCCGGATATCAACATCGTTGCGACCGGATTGGACTCGAACTGTGCTGGCGCGGCGCATCGCCGCCGGCGGACTCGTGGTGTTGGCGGGGTTGGCCACGTTGCGGTCGAATCCCGATGGCGATCGTGCCGATGTCGTGGTGGCCGCGCGTGACCTCAGCCCGGGCACCGCGCTGACCGCCGACGATGTTCGGCTGGAGAAGCGTTTGGCGACAACGGTTCCCGAGGGATCACAAACCGACCTGGGCGTGGTCGTCGGCGCCACCCTGGCCAGTCCCACCCGGCGCGGCGAAATGCTTACCGACGTCCGGTTGCTGGGCAGTCGGCTAGCCGAATCGGCGGCAGGGCCAGGCGCCCGCATCGTGCCGCTGCATCTGGTCGACGGTGCTCTGATCGACCTGGTCCGCGTCGGCGACGTCGTCGACGTGCTGGCCGCGCCGATTCAGGACTCGCAGCCCGTCTCCCGCGTGCTCGCCACCGACGCCATCGTGGTTCTGATTTCCGCCCAGCCCAAGCACCAGACAGCCGACAACGACCGGGTGGTATTGGTGGCACTGCCGGCCCGGGTGGCGGCCACGGTGGCCGGCGCAGCGCTGGATCAGACGGTAACGCTCATCCTGCACTGAGTGGCGCGCCGATTACGCCCACACGACGCCGACAGAGCCCCTAAGTTGTACGCGTGAGGACACCGATGAGCGTGGCCGCGGGCGTAACACTTGGAGACTCGGAATTCGGCGCCAGCGTTTGTTACGGCGTCACCCGAATTGACGAGCTCATCAGCAGCGAACTCGCCCAGAGCGAGGAGATTATCCGCGACGCGTTGCGGCCTCCGCAGCACGCCGAGGGCACGCGGCTCAGGCCGCTTTTCACCGTCCTTGCCGCCCAGTTTGGCCCGGATCCCAACACGTGGCAGGTCGCCGTGGCGGGCGCGGCCATCGAATTGATGCACCTAGCGACGCTCTGTCATGACGACGTTAGGGACGAATCCACGGTGCGCTCCGCGGCATCGAGCACGACCACCCGTTGGAACAACAACATCGCAATCCTGGTGGGCGACTACCGGTTTGCCATTGCCTCACGGCTGGGCTCGCGGTTGGGCACCCGCGCCTTCGGGATTATCGCCGAGACGTTCGCCGAGTTGATCACCGGCCAGATGCGCGAGACCCGCGGCACAGCCGACGAGGTTGATCTCCTGGAGCACTACCTACAGTGCGTGGGCGAGAAGTCCGGATCTCTGGTCGCGGCGTCCGCGCAATTGGGGGCGACCTTCTCCGGCGCGAGTGAAGAACAGGCCGTTCGCCTGTCGCGATTGGGCCGCCTAGTCGGCACCGCATTTCATATCTCCGACGACATCGTCGCCATCGCCGGCAACTCCGACCAACCCGACACGTCCCTGGGCAGCCCGAACAACAACCTTGCCGAAGTCGTCACATTGCTCCGAAGCGCTGCGGGCATGGTTAAGGCGAAGGAAATGGTCCACAGCTACGCCGCACAGGCGCGCGACGAGATTGCCTGCTTACCCGACTGCGCGGCACGCCAGGCGGTGTTGGCACTAGTCGATGCCACCGTCTCCCGCCACTAGTCCAGCACCGCGGCCATCACCTGCTTTGCTCTGGGATTGGTGTGGGACGAATTTGATTCAACGGACTACTTAATCAGAACGAATACGATGATGATGATCAATTGAGCCAGCGGGTAATAACTTGCACTGTCAAATAGCTTTGCGGCTTGTCTCCCGTCGCAAGTCCGGTGAAGTTGCCACGCCGGTACGAGGAGCAAAAAGACCCCAGCCGCGCCGCTTGCCAGCACGTAAGGGATACCGAGATTTAGTGGCGAAACCAATGGCATAAACAGGCTGGCGATGACTGTGGCTCCCAATGCAAGCAAAACGATGTTAGCTGCCGCTCGTGTGCCCAGTTCTAACGGAATGGTCTTGGCGTCGACGCGTCGGTCCTCCACAGTGTCGTTCCAGTCCGCCGGTACGTTTTGCCCGCCGATCTCCCAGCAGAAGACCCAGGCAAACACCAGTAGCACCAACGCCGCAGAAGGGTTGCGTTCTACCACGAAGATAGCGCAAACAGGTCCGCTACATTTGACCAGACCACTGACCAATGTTCTCAAGTAGGTAACTTTCAGCAGCAGCACATAGATAACTTCCAAAACGGATGCGGTAACCAGAATCGCAACGATAATTGGATTGAGAAAATACGAACCTATGATTGCAGCGATAAACCACACAGCAAACCAGAGGATTCCACTGCGATAGCTCAGCGCCTTCTGCGCCAACGGGTACCGCAGCTCAGACGCCTCAACGGAATAGCCGGGGTTGATACCACCTACAAACTTTTCCTCGTCCACAGTTTTGCCGACCAGGTCGTTCAATGCGTAAATTGCGGTATACGCCGCGAAGCCCGTGAAGACCGAAAGTAGAATGACCTGCCATGCGGGGAACTTCCCCAGCGCAAGCCCAGCCGCAACGGCGGGAGTGGCGAGATCCAAAACACCATGAGTTGTCCGCGATAGGGCTAAGAAGCGTTTCATCCGCGATGACTCCATTTTGACTTGTTAGGTACTTTTGGTGAAATGGGCCAGGTAGTTGATATCCGCAATATCCGCGGCGAGTTTGAATTTCCTCGTCAAAGGATTGTAGATCAAGCTCGCGAAGCTGAGGAAATCCAGACCGTTGATCCGATTCCATGCTACCAATTCCGCCGGCCGTATCAATTTGCTATAAGTGTGGGTCCCACGCGGCAGGAGACGCAGAATATATTCGCCGCCGATGATCGCAAACAGGAATGCCTTCGGCGTACGGTTGATCGTCGAGAAAAAGGCATGCCCCCCAGGCTTCAAGGCATTCGCGCACGCCGCCACGATCTTCTCCGGCTCCGGCACGTGTTCGAGCATTTCCATACATGTGACGACGTCGAAGCGTCCCGCGTCCCGCTCCGCGATCTTTTCGACGCTCTCATACAAGTATTCGATATTCAAACCATCTCGTCGAGCGTGATCGCGCGCCGCCCCCAGCGATTGCCGTGATAAGTCTATGCCAGTCACACGCGCGCCCGTTTTTGCTAACGCCTCCGAAAGGATTCCGCCGCCACATCCCACATCCAGAACTTCTCGACCTTGAATAGCGAGTCTTTCCGTGATGAATTTCGTGCGCAACGGATTGACAGCATGAAGCGCCCCCATTTCTCCTTTCTGGTCCCACCAGATCTGTGAAACGTTATCAAATTTCTGAATCTCATTTCCGTCCACATTATCAAAACTCGTCATCGTCCCAGGACCATCCAATTCTCAAGTGCTTTAGTAGCGTTCGCTATGTCGCTATACGTAATATCGTTCAGGAAGACGCAGTTTCCAATGCCTTGCGGCATGGGTACGCGTTGCAGTCCGTTACGGTGATAGACGCGCTCCTGCAATGAGCCCCAGAGCAGGTGCGGTTCCAGCAGTGACACGTCCAACACGATCGTGAGTTTTTCGACCAGCTGAAAAATTCGGCTCGTTTCCTCATCGGTCAACAGGTTGCGCGCCCGCGCGATCAACACCGAAAGGAGGACGTCGAGCAACACCGCCTCGCCGTGCAAAAGGTCCGCTTCGTAGCGGGTTTCCAATCCGTAACTAAACGTATGACCGAAATCCATTTTGCGGTCGAGGTTCTCTTCAAAGAGATTAGGCTCGAGTTCCTCAAGCATCCCAGCGACAGCGTGGTCCAGAATCGTACAGCCCGCATCGTTCTGCAAAAGGACGTCGACACTTTCAGGTCCGCAAGTTTCCAATACATGGAATAAATGCGCATCCGCGATGACCGCCAACTTGATGATCTCGCAAACACCGTTCAGGATATGACGACGTGGCAGGGTGCGCAGGAAGGATTTGTCGAGCAGTACTTTTTGTGGAGCCTGGAAAGCGCCGAGGCGGTTCTTATTTCCATTGAAGTTGATGCCATTTTTGATGCCCACGGATCCATCGACATAGCCCATCAACGTGGTCGGCACCTTGATATGCGGTACGCCACGGCGATATGTGCTTGCCACGAAAGCGACAACATCGGTTAATACGCCGCCACCGATGGCGATGATCGGTTCGTCCCGGCGATGGATCGGGAAAGCATCCAGCTCGCGAACAATGGAGAAATAGTATTCAGCGGTCTTGTTCTCTTCGCCACCGGGAAATGCAACGATCTTTGTCTTGACCCCATGATGGGTGAAGTAGCTTCGCATGTCATCGCCATAATGCCGATCCACGTTTTGATCAATGACAACGAAGCGACAACCATTTTTGACCTTCCCCGTAGAGAGCAATGCCATATTCTTCGGATCGAAGATGTTAGGTGCGTTGACAACTTCGTATTCGACTGTGGACACGTATTTGACGCGCCTAGTGACCAGGATGTCCGTCATACCACCCGCCGCCAGTTGGCTCGTGCATCCAGCACCTTTTTGGCGACGGCCTGGGCGAGTTGCACGCTGTGATTTTCGGCGTTGCCGCACTGTTGGACATTGGCGTAGGGGACTTCGCTAGCTACCAATACATCATTGAGAATGGCCTCGTAGGCGTTGCAGATCGTTTCGGCATGGCCCTCGTTATAAAGGACAAGGTAAAAGCCGGTCTGACATCCCATCAAGCCTACCGAAAGAAAGTTCGGCGTCATGTACTTGAGAAAGCCATACAGTAGGAAATGCTCGAGAGAGTGCATCTCCGTTGACGACAAAAATTCGACGTTGGGCTGGCTGATGCGCAGGTCGACACAATATACAACGTCCCCTTTGGATCCCTCGTTTGCGGAGCGCAATTTTACATGCGGTGCCCTCAATAATCGGTGATCGAGTTCGCCGACCGTCTCAGCATCCCAGCCGAGTTGCTTCAGGTCTACCATAAACGCTCCTGTACTTCGGCAACGGAAGTTACCATTTCCTACACAAACTGCGACAAGTGTTTGAAGCTGTCGTTCATCGCCTGTTCCCAGGATGCAACGTGGTGGTACAACTCCACTGAGGCATAACCTGAGAAACCATTATCGGCCAGAGCCTTGAAACTGGAGGCGAAGTCCATCGTCCCTTCGCCAGGAACCTCATGGAAGTGGACGATACCAGTCAATGTATTTGCGACCATCTTGTCCATCAATAACTTGCCGCGCGTGTCTCTTGTGGTCCGCAAGTAGAGGATGATCGGTCGGGCCCGTTCGAGTACGTCGTAGCTCAGGCCAGGAACGGAAATGAGGTAAGTGAAAATCTCGTCGTCATGCACTGAGGCGCTTGCATCGAGTTTGCCATAGTTCACCAGAGCTGGTTTCTGCGCGATGTTCACTGAGGCTAAAAGATCTTCGATCCGTTTTTCCTGCGCCCTGGAGGGGAGCTCATCGCAGAAATATATCGGATGATCGGCATCCAGGAGAAGATAATCCGCGAATTCGGGAAAGTAGATCAAGTAGTTGGCGCAAGCAAGGTCAAGCTTCAGCTCGTCCGCCATTTTCAAGATTTTCAAGTTGTAACCACGCTGCGCATCGGACACGTGGAGGAAACGGGCATACGGCGCGGCCTTTGCCAAGGCCCCGACATAATCCTTATCGGAGCAATACAAGTGACACATATCCACATGCAGTTGGAACTTAGGCGAGTTCACTTCGTTGATCAGGCTCAGCCCCTGTTCTATCGTTTCGATGAACATGCCAGGCTCCGGTTCGATCAGCAGAGTGATGTCTTCATCGTCATGCACGCTCGCCAGGCATTGATGGATGCTGTCGACCAGCAGCTCACGCGGGTTGGCCGACGGATTCATCACATGCTCATCGCGGATGAATCCGCTGCCAAAGGTCACAAGGGGAACATCGAGCTTGCGAGCGAGTTCGATGCCGCGCCGGATCAGGTCGATGCGCCGTTTCCTGCCCGCCAGATCGGGGCTCATCAGGGA
>NZ_OCVX01000003.1:2531607-2549008 GCF_900232995.1 Mycobacterium simulans | reverse complement strand
CGGGGCTCATCAGGGATGGTTCGTGGGGACGGGAGGGGCTGAAGAAATGGGAAGCGGTCGCCACGCAAGCAGCTTTGGTCTTCACGGTGGAGAGTCGTTTTTTGATCTCGCCAACATACTCATCGGTGACGTTGAACGGGTTGAAGTGGTCGCGGTGAAAAGCTAGCTCGATTCCCGGGTATCCCGCCTTGTCTACTTCGGTAATGGAATCCAGAAAGTCAACATTGGTCAGGCCAAAGGTACTGTAACTGAGTTCGATCATTATCCTTACTCCCACAGTCGATTCTGCGCGGCACCGGGACAAAGGCTCTTGTCCGTCAATGCGGAGGCCGCGAATAGCCGGTCATTTCAACATAGCCCCGTCCCTTGATAGGTGTATCCCGATAATGCCCTTCAAACGCCACCGCCCCCTCCCAATAGGTAGTCGATAGCGGCGACTCCTGATTGGGCATCAGGGCCGACCCGGAAAGTGTCAAGCCGATCCGATTGACCTCGATCTCCCATCGAACGGGATACTTGGCACCACTTTGCCGACTCGTCCAGCGATCCTTCGTTATCAAGCGCCAGTCGGATAACGCCAGATGGGTCACAGTGCCATCGTTAGCGATAAAGGAACCACTAGAGGTCGGCTTCACACGACCATTGGATTCCCGAATCTGAAACATCATCAAGGCCGCCCCGTTGTCAAATTGCAGCGAGAACCAATCCCACCCGACATCTTCGGGATCCAAAGCGCTGCTACCGTACTCATGATCGTTCCAACTCAGCCCGCTAACGGCGAATTTCTGGCCATCAACCGTCACCGTTCCATGCGTCTCTTGCCGCACTATCGAATAGTAGTACGTGGCGTTTCCAGGTTGCTCGCCTTTGATACTCAAACCCTCATTTCCATGCAAAATAGGAGCCAGAGTAGGGCGCAGGCTCAAATCAATGCTAGCGTCGCCCGTTTTCGCAACAATCCGGACGGAATTATTCTCCGCTTCACGCACATACCAATCTTCCAACCACACCGCATAGGGCTGCGCCCTGGCTCCGGCTAGCCCCACCGCTTCCCGGCTAAATTTCTCTGCGGGATGAAAGGCGCTGCGAGCAATGTCGCTCACGGCAAAATGCGCTGAATAGATTTGATCGGTACGCCACGAGGATGCATCGGCCACGGCCGCCCCCTTCCCAGGGGGTGCCAAAGCGCGGCGGAAAAACGTGAGTTGGTAACCAAATAACCGCCCATCAGCGGTTGCCAGGTTGCCGGTGTAATACCACCATTCACCTTGGTAATCGTCGTGCGGGCCGAGGTCGCGTGGAAATCGTATGGCACCCGGCTCGGTGGCCAAGGCATATCCCACCGTATTTTCATCGGCCAACATGCCAAGCAGGGATCCAGTTGCCGCCACTGGCCTTTCCGGCCGTTGCCACCACCACCCTCCCGCCACCAAGACAAGGAGCGTGACAAGAACCAAGCCGATCTTTTTCATATCTTATTACTCTTCCCGAATGGCAGAGGCGATGCTCAACCGTGCCGAACGCCAAGCGGGATAGACACCCGCCGCCAGCGCCGCGACCACTGCCACTAAGAAGGCCTGGCCGAAGTATCCAAATTCAAACTGCATCTCCATGGTCCAACCAAATGAGCGGACGTTAATGATGTGGATAAGAATCCACGCCAACACAAAACCGGCAGGCAACGCCATCGAACCAGCCATTCCGCCCATTAGCCCGGCCTCAAGGCAAACCAATCTCCACAATTGGCGGCGGGACATTCCGATGGCACGAAAAACGCCCAGTTCATGTACACGCTCCAGCGCTAAACTCATCAAGGCGCCCAATACTCCAATAAAGGCGATTGTTGTGGCCACCAGTCGTAAGGCGCCGGTGACGGCGAAGCTGCGATCAAACGTAGCCAGTGCCGCTTCACGAAGACTGCGACTGGATTGAATCACAATATCTTTTCGGCCTGCGAACGTTGCCTGCAGTTGGTCCAGTAATCCATCGACACTCACGCCCGGCTTCAAAAGGAGAGCCATGGTCGTCACATCCCGGTCCTGCCAATTGGACCGATACGTGGCCTGATCCATCAGCACCACCCCTTGATCAGAGGTGTAATCGGAATAGATCGCTAAAACGGGAAAAGTTCGTGGTCCCGACTCCGTCATCAGCGTTATCGGCCCTGGCGGCGTCCCCAAATTTTGGCGCGATACCAATGGCTCCGATAACATTACTCCTTCGCCGGCCAAGAAACGCTTCCATAGTGTGCGCTGATCGCCGCCGATCCAGCGATACGGCCGCTTGCCGTCAGATATATCGCCCGAGACCGCGGTCAAATCCACCTCACGTCCCCACTCGGGGGCAAAGATGGCCGCATAACGACTGGTAATTGCCTCACGTACGCCCGGCCATTCGTTCAGAATCCGGGCGGCATCCGCAGGCAAATTGCCACTCGGGCGAGTGGAGGTTAAGGAAGGTGCGGCCACATAGATGTCCGTTTGCAAAGTCTGCCCGAGCCAGGTGGCGAACGTTTGCCGAAACGAACCCACCATCAGCGAGACGCCGACAATCACCGAGACAGCCGTCATCAGAGCGGCAATTGCGACAGAGGTGCGGCTCAGCGAGCGGACGATATCTCGCGGGGCCATCCATCCCAGGGGGCCGAACAAGCGGCCGAGCGCAGGAGCCAGGCGCAACATCACGAACCGGGCCACCGGTGCCGTAATCAGCGCAAAGCCGATCAGAACGGCGCATAGACCGATGAACCCGAAGACCAAGTTCTTGCCCGGCCAACACAGCATTACGGCGCCAAAGCCACCCACACCGAGACCCGCCGCCCACAACCACGGCACGAGGGTGGTCACTTTGCCTTCCAGGGCGGAGCGGCGCAAGGTGCTGGCGGGGGTGCTGCGCATCGCTTCCACAGCAGGCGGCAGGGCGGCCAATAGCGCAGCAAAAATGCCGATGGCCAACCCTTTCAACAAACTTTCGCCCGACAAAGCCACCTCACGCACATTAACGACAAAGTAAAGATCGTTGATGGATTGAGTCACTAGGCCAATTAGGCCCTCACCGAGCCACACTCCAAACAAGAGACCCAATCCGCTGCCGAGCAGCGCCGCGACGAAAGTTTCAGTCATTATCAGCCAAAACAACTGCTCACGGGTGACGCCTATGCAGCGCAGAACGCCAAACAACCGGCGGCGTTGCACAACATTGAACGTTACGGTGTTGTAGATCAGAAATGTGCCGACCAGCAAAGCAATTAGACTCATCGCGGTGAGATTGACGGTAAAGCCCGTCATCATCTGTTTCATGGTGTTGTTTTGAACAGCTGCCGCCTCTAGACGCACACCACTCGGCAATCCTTGTTTGATCTGCGTGACAATGGCCTGATCTTTGATAATCAAATCGATGTGACTAAGCTTGCCAGGCATGTGAAACAACTCTTGAGCGGTCGCAATATCGGTGAGGATTAGGTCGCGTAACCGTTGACTTGTAATTGCATCTACTGGCGTGATAAGGCCCACCAGGGTGACGGTAGTGGGCGCACCCTCCACTTGTAGGGCAAAGCTGTCACCCAGTGCCAAGTGATACTCTGTCGCCACGTCACGGCTTAGAATGACTCCATTCGGACGGACGAGAAAATTACTTACCGCCTCAAGATCTTGCTGCCGCCATAAATCGGGGCGAAATGGTGGCTCGGCAAAGGGGTCGATCCCCATCAAGCGCATCACGCGATTTCCCAGTTTGGGTGCCAATACATACCCTTCAATCACGGGAGCGGACAAATCATAGCCCTGTTTCCGAATATCCAGGTACACCTGTTGGTCGAGGCTGCCGCCCCGACCACCAGACACGCGATGCGTAGCTTTTCCCGTGATGGCCTCGGCGGAGATGTCAAGAGCGCGTTGGGCTGAACCGTTGGACAGGTCGATCGCCACGACCATGGCCACACCCAGGGCGATACCCAGGATCAAAAGAATATATTGAAACGGCCGTTGACGCACGCGGCGCCAAGCCGTGCGCCACAGCGGAAAATAAGCAAACGCCGTTCGGTTTTTCATATCGATCACATGATCTGACCCGAGCTGATCCGGTCATTCATCTCGGTTTCTTGCGCCAAGTCGGGAACCAATTTGCCGCCATGCACATATAGAACTCGGTCCGCGTGATGAACCACCGCCGGATTGTGTGTGGCCATGATTAATGTCTTACCGGCTTGGCGAGTGAGATCGAGCAGAAGTGCCAATACTCTATCCCCTGTTTTGTTGTCGAGGTTACCCGTAGGTTCATCGGCGAGGACCAGCACGGGATTATGCGCCAACGCCCGACAAATGGCCACCCGTTGTTGTTCTCCGCCCGAGAGCCTATCGGGAAGACTGCTTTCACGTCCGGCCATATCCACTTTTTCCAATAGGTCACGAGCAGCATTCGCCGCTTTTCGTTGCGGCACGCCGGCCAGCTCTTGGGGCAACGTAATGTTTTCGAGCACCGTAAGAGTGGGGATCAGGTTAAAGAATTGGAAGACGAAGCCGATCTGGTCGCGCCGAAAACGCGTTCTCTCGCGCTCACGCATTTTTGTGATGTTGAAGTTGTCAATTATGACGTCACCTGCGGTGGGCTGTTCGATGCCACTGATGAGGTTGAGCAGGGTGCTTTTGCCGCTGCCGCTATGACCCAATAGCACCACAAATTGGCCGGTTTCAAAATCAGCATTGACGTCGTCTAGAACATGTCGTTGGCCTTCGCCTTCTTGGAAAACTCGGCTAACGTTCCTGAGCTGAATGATTGGTTGCGGGTTCATCAAGTCCTTTTGCCGGATACTTCGGCTGCATTGTAGCCCTATCGTTCACGGGTGATGGACGTTTTTGACCCGGCCGCCGATTCGCGACACTCACAGGTCCGTTTGCGCCGGCGACATCGATATCCATCCGGTGTGGCAGACTTGGGCCAGCTCTCAGAGCAGGCAGCTTCCCGAGCAACGTGTTCGGCTGGGTCGCCATCGATCGCCCGGTTTCCAGCTGGTGATGCCCGGTGCCGCAATGTCGGCGTGAGGACGGCTTCCCGGGTGACGTCAGAAGCGCGGCGTCAAGCTGTGCGCTCCTCTCTCTCCGGTTGCGTTATCGACCAACGTCGCTCGCGGTCGATCACCAGCTACGGCGAATCCGTGGTAGGCAGGCGCAGCGCACTCAGCGCCGTGGCAACTGCCACCAAATGGGTTAGGTTTTTCTTGGGGTTTCAATCCGGGGTTTAGCAGCCGCCCACTGCAGAAAGGAAGTCCCATGCTCAAAGGGTTCAAAGAGTTTCTGTCGCGGGGAAATATCGTCGATCTCGCCGTCGCGGTGGTCATTGGTACGGCGTTCACGGCGCTGGTCACGAAGTTCACCGACAGCATCATCACGCCGCTGATCAATCGGATAGGCGTCAAACAGCAGTCCGACGTCGGAATCTTGAAAATCAGCATCGGCGGTGGTCAGACCATCGACTTGAACATCCTGTTATCGGCGGCGATCAACTTCATCCTCATCGCCGCCGTCGTGTACTTCTTTGTCGTGCTGCCCTACAGCACGCTGCGCAAGAAGGGCGAGGTGGAGCAGGCGGACGATGCCCAAGTCGTGCTGCTCACAGAAATTCGCGATCTGCTCGTACAGACGAACGGAAGCTCCTCCGGCAAGCATGGCGGCGCGGCAGTGTCACCTCCGCCCGAGCACGGGCCTCGCGCGGATACCTGAACCTCAGATCTCGAGGCTCGACAGTTGCCCGATGATATGAGCGGCTAGCGGATTAAGCGTCGCCATGCCGTCACGCACGGCATAACGGGAACCGGCAAGGTTGACCACCAACGTGCTGCCGGAGACACCTGCCAGGCCACGTGACAGTCCCGCGTCGGTGATACCCGCGGAGAGTCCCGAGGCGCGGATGGCCTCGGCGATGCCGAGAATTTCGCGGTCCAGGATGTCGCGGGTAGCTTCCGGTGTGACATCGCGAGGCGTCACACCGGTCCCGCCTACCGACACGACCAGGTCCACCCCGCCAATCACCGCGGTGTTCAGCGCGTTTCGAATCTCGACCTCGTCCGCCTCGACCGCCACCACACCATCGACAACGAACCCCGCTTCCGTCAGCAACTCGGTGACAAGCGGCCCGCTGTGGTCCTCATCACCGTGCGCGGTGCGATCGTCGACGACGACGACTAGTGCCCGGCCGACTACCAACTCCGCACCCTGTTCCATGGGAGCAACCGTATATCCGAGATCTGACAACTGCGCATCAACCTTCATCACTGTTCCGCCTTGCCAAGCGTGACCTGCACGGTACGACTCCCACCCGCGGGATCCTGGAATGTCAGCGATACCTTGTCGCCCGGCGCCTTGGAGCGCACCGCGGCGACCAATCCGTCGGCGCTGTTGATCGGACGGTCATCGACCTTGGTGACGACCACGCCCTTGGGCACTCCGGCACTGGCGGCAGCACCGTTTGCCACCACCTCGACAACCTTGGCGCCCGGAACCCCCTTATCGGTGGTCACCTGCACGCCCAGCGAGGCGTGCGACGCCTTCCCGGTGCTGATCAACTCGTCGGCAATGCGCTTGGCCTGGTTGATCGGAATAGCAAAGCCGAGGCCGATCGAACCGCTCTGCGCATCTCCGGAATCGGCGCCCAGGGTGGCAATTGCAGAGTTGACGCCGACAAGTTGCCCGCTCATGTTGACCAACGCTCCGCCGGAGTTACCGGGGTTGATCGCGGCATCGGTCTGAATGGCGTCCAGCACCGTATTTTGGTTGCCCACCTCACCCGTCGTCGACACCGGCCGGTTGAGCGCGCTGACGATCCCGGTGGTCACCGTGCCCGCCAGTCCCAGCGGCGAGCCGATGGCCACCACCGGCTGACCGACCCGTAGATCCGACGACGAGCCCATCGCGATCGGGCTCAGGTTGGAAACGCCCTGAACGCGGACGACGGCGATATCACTGGTGGGATCGGCCCCAACCACCGTGAACGAAGCGGTACGCCCGTCGGAGAAGGTCACCGTCGTTTTCGGCGGCGGGCCCGCGGGGGGTTTGGCAGCGGCAGCGACGACGTGGTTGTTGGTCATGATCAGACCGTCGGCCGACAGGATGATGCCGGAACCCTCCTCCGACTGCCGGCCCATATCGGTCTCGAGCATGACGACACTGGGCACCACCTTGGCCGCTACCTGCTCGACCGATCCCGGCGGCATGTTGGCCGCAGGGACGCTGGGCGCCGCCCCCGATGCCACCGTCCCGCCGTTGCCGCCGCCGGGTGACCGGTTGAGCTCGACAACCGAGGCCGCCGCGCCGCCGATGCCGGCGGACACCACAGCGATCACGAGCGCGCCAACCGCCAACATGCCTGCGCGAGGCCGTCTTTGGGGTATCAGTTGGGGAGGCGGCCCGATCGGCGGCAGCATCCCGGGGATCGGTCCCGGACCGGTGCCACCCGGTATCGGCCCCGGTCCAGTGCCACCGGGAATTGGTCCTGGCCCCGTGCCCCCGGGTATCGAACCCGACCCGGTCCCTCCGAGCGCTTCGTAGGGCTGACGGAACTGGGCCGTCTGGGATGACGGGGACTGCTGGTAGCGCCAATCAAACTGCTGGTTGTACACCTGCCCCTGGGCATAAGCGGGGGGCACAGGCTGATTAGGCGCGCGATATCCCGGCTGCTGCGGCGGTGGCGAATACCTCGGGTGATTCGTCATGTCGCTAAGTCGCTCTTCCTCTGCTCAGGCTTGCGTGAAGCTCGGCCATGCACTGCTTGCATGGGCTTGTTTTCCAACACTAACTGCACATCTACCTTGCGCGCGCGGACTGAGAATCCTCTGAGATAACGTTCGCCGAAACCCGAGAGTTCGACTGATCCGGGGTGACATGTCCCACGGGATCGGTCAGCGCATCTGCCCCGGCAGCGGCAGCAGCCGCCGGGTAGGCCGAGGTCGGCATCGGCCGACCAGGTAACAGCACGTAAATCGATGTGCCCGGGGGCTGACCACCGGGGTTGGTGTCCTCGATGCGCAGCGATCCACCGTGATTGAGCACCACCTGTTTGACGATGGCCAGCCCTAATCCCGAGCCTGGCATCGCCCGCGCCGACGTCGATCGGTAGAACCGTTCGAACACCAGACGCCGCTCTTGCGGTGGGATGCCCGGCCCTTGATCCGAGACCACCAGCTCCGCGTGTGACGGATCGAGCTGTCGCAGCCGTACGCCGACGTGACCACCCGGTGGGCTCCATTTTGCCGCGTTGTCCATAAGGTTCAGCGCTGCCCGCGAGAGCCCGGCGGCGTCGCCGTAGACCTGCCAGGGAATTACCTCGACGTCGAAGTGGATGTCGTTGCGCCGCCGCCTGACCCGCTCCAGGCTGCGGTCAACCACGTCGGCCATGTCCACCGGCTCGTGCACCACTTCGCCGGCATCGCCGCGGGTGAGGTCCACCAAATCGCCTACCAGCGTGGACAATTCCTCGATCTGCGCCAGCACGTCAGCACGCAGATCGACCATCTCCTGCTCCGGTAGCCGCGGCGCTCCAGGTGCCATCGAGGCAATCAGCAGTTCGACATTGGTGCGCAACGACGTCAGAGGTGTACGCAACTCGTGTCCGGCGTCGGTCACTAGCCGTGCCTGCCGTTCCCGAGACTCGGCCAGCGCCCGCAGCATCAGGTTGAACGCCTCGGTGAGCCTCGCCAATTCGTCACTGCCGAAGACCGGGATGGGCCGCAAGTCGTCGGTACGCGCCACCCGCTCGGCCGCTTCGGTGAGGCGACCGACCGGACGCAGCCCGGCGCGGGTGACCATTCCCCCCGCCACCGCCGCGACCGCGACGCCGACCCCACCGACGATTAGCAGCACCGCGCGCAATTTGGTCATGACCGCTTCGGTGGGCTTCAGACTCTTGGAGATCAGCAGTGAGCTCCCGTTGGGCAGGTGGATGGCGAGCACCCGTTGATCCGATGCGGTGCGCCGTGACATGAACAACTCGCCGCGGATGACCGCTTTCTCGGGTGATCCGACCGGCAGGGTCTGACCGGGCTGGTTAGCCGTGTAAATCGCCCGGCCCGGGTTCACCAGCATCGCGTTGACGTCCGAATAAGCAGTGCCCTCGATGGCCTTACCGGGATCGGCGGACAGCGAACCGCTGGCGATCAGCAACTGCGCTCGGCTCTGCAGCTGGTTATCGATGTCGCTGTAGAGGGCGGCCGAGACCACCGCATAGACCGCGAATGCCATCAGGACGACCGCCATCGCGACCATGGACATCGCCAGGAGCATCACCCGCCACCGCAGGGACAACGAGCTGGTAGCTCTCAGCGGCACACGCCCAGAACGGACGGGGCGACGGATCCGGATCATCAGGGCGGCGTTTCGCGTAGCACGTAACCCACTCCGCGCACGGTGTGGATCAGCCGCGGCTCGCCATCGGCCTCGGTCTTGCGGCGCAAATACCCGACGTAAACTTCCAGCGCGTTACCGGAGGTGGGAAAGTCAAACCCCCACACCTCTTCGAGGATGCGGCTGCGGGTCAACACCCGGCGCGGATTGGCGATCAGCATCTCCAGTAAGGCGAACTCGGTGCGGGTGAGGCTGATCCGGCGCTGGCCGCGAGTCACTTCGCGGGTCACCGGGTCCAGGGTCAGGTCGGAGAATCGCATGGCCACGGACTCGGCGGCGTCATCTTCGGGTTTGGTGCGACGCAGCAACGCCCGCATCCGGGCCAACAGTTCTTCGAGGGCGAACGGCTTCGGCAGATAGTCGTCGGCGCCGGCGTCCAGGCCGGCGACTCGCTCGGACACGGAGTCGCGGGCGGTTAACACCAGAATGGGCAGGTCATCGCCGGTGCTGCGGAGCTGACGGCACACCTCCAAGCCGTCCAGCCGCGGCATCATGACATCCAGCACCAACGCGTCAGGCCGATCGCTGGCAATCATCTCGAGAGCCTCGACCCCGTCGTGGGCCAGCTCGACCGAGTAGCCGTTGAAGGAAAGCGACCTGCGCAGCGACTCGCGCACCGCGCGATCGTCGTCGACGACAAGTATTCGCACGCAGACTAGTTTCGTACTAGCGCCTGAGACAGGCCTGAGAGGCGCGCCGTTTACTTAACGCCGGTCAAGATCGATGAGGCCGAGGCGGGCGGCTTTGAGCAGTCGTCGGGGAACCTTGTGCTTCTGACCCGCCACTGTCACGCCGACAAGCTCGGTCCGGGTGGCCTTCCACTGCGAGCGCCGGCTTCGGGTGTTCGCGCGCGACGTCCTGCGCTTGGGTACCGCCATGGTGGGCCTTACTCCTCGATTGGGGTTTCGGTCAGGCGTGTCGCCTCTTTACCAGCAGTCAAGGGTAGTCGGTGACCAGCTCGTCGCCAAAATTGCGCCGAGCCTAACGCCAGGGAGGTTCGCAGCATGTCGGGTAGCGACAGGAGTGTCGCGGACGGCTTCGGGCGGCTTCTTGGAGCTAGGTGACGTTTGAGGCGGGGTATTCACCCGACGTTATCCCGATCCGGCTATGCTGACCTACCGGTTGGTTGGTTTAGTGGCGCCACCGAAATGATCCCAACGAAGGGAGGACGCGCATGGCTCCCGTTTCCGATGCCGTGCGCATCGCGAACTGCTCCGGCTTCTACGGCGACCGGCTGTCAGCCATGCGCGAAATGCTCACCGGTGGCGACCTGGACTACATCACCGGCGACTACCTGGCCGAACTGACCATGCTGATCCTCGGCCGCGACCGGATGAAGAACCCCGATCGCGGCTACGCCAAGACCTTCCTGACCCAACTTGAGGACTGCCTGGGGCTGGCCTGCGACCGCGGGGTGCGCATCGTCGCCAACGCGGGCGGGCTGAATCCCGCCGGGCTGGCCGACGCGGTACGGGCGCTGGCCGAGCGTTTGGGCATCCCGGCGCGTATCGCCCACGTCGAAGGCGACGACCTGCAGCCCCGCGCGGCCGAACTCGGACTGGGGACACCGCTCACCGCAAACGCCTACCTCGGCGCGTGGGGCATCGTCGACTGCCTGAATGCCGGCGCCGACGTCGTCGTTACCGGCCGGGTGACCGACGCCTCGGTGATCGTCGGGTCCGCCGCCGCGCACTTCGGCTGGGGGCGCACCGACTACAACCAGCTCGCCGGCGCCGTGGTCGCGGGCCACGTCATCGAATGCGGCGTCCAGGCCACCGGCGGAAATTACGCGTTCTTCACCGAAGTCCCGGATCTGAGCTACGCCGGTTTCCCCTTGGCCGAGGTGCATGCAGATGGCTCGTCGGTGATTACCAAGCATCCGGGCACCGGCGGCCTGGTCAGCGTCGACACTGTCACCGCGCAGCTGCTTTACGAGATCACCGGCGCCCGCTACGCCAACCCGGATGTGACCGCGCGCATGGACACCATCGAGCTGTCTGATGACGGCCCGGACCGGGTGCGGATCAGCGGTGTGCTGGGCGAGCCGCCACCGCCGACGCTGAAAGTGTCGCTGAACAGCATCGGCGGATTCCGCAACGCCATGACTTTCGTGTTGACCGGCCTGGACATTGAGGCCAAGGCCGACCTTGTACGACGTCAGCTCGAGGCCGGGCTGACCGTCAAGCCGGCTGAGCTGGAGTGGACCCTGGCCCGCACCGACCACCCCGACGCCGACACCGAAGAAGCAGCCAGCGCGTTGTTGCGCTGCGTGGCCCGCGATCCCGACCCGGCCAATGTTGGCCGCCAATTCTCCTCGGCGGCGGTCGAATTAGCGCTGGCCAGCTATCCAGGCTTCACCGTTACCGCCCCGCCCGGCGAAGGCCAGGTGTATGGCGTGTTCACCCCCGGCTATGTCGACGCCGGCCTGGTGCCGCATCTTGCCGTGCATCCCGACGGCACCCGGGTCGAGATACCTTGCGCCACTGAAACTTTAGAGTTGGCGCCGGCAGCTGAGCCGCAGCTTCCTGAACCGCTGCCGCCCGGTCCCACCCGGCGAGCACCGCTGGGCCTGATTGCCGGTGCCCGCAGCGGCGACAAAGGGGGATCGGCCAACGTCGGAGTGTGGGTGCGCACCGACGAGCAGTGGCGCTGGCTGGCCAACACACTGACGGTCGAGTTACTCAGGGAGCTGCTGCCCGAGACCGTGGACCTCGATGTCACCCGCTACGTGTTGCCCAACCTGCGGGCGGTTAATTTTGTTATCGAGG
This sequence comes from Mycobacterium simulans, assembly GCF_900232995.1. Lineage (GTDB taxonomy): Bacteria > Actinomycetota > Actinomycetes > Mycobacteriales > Mycobacteriaceae > Mycobacterium > Mycobacterium simulans. Next base: position 2,536,848 of record NZ_OCVX01000003.1, on the reverse strand, counting down.
GAATCCTGGGTCAGGGCGTCGCCTACCAAGCTCGATTCGATCCGCAGGCCAAGGGGCTGGGCGAATGGTTGCGCAGCCGCCACGTAGACATTCCGGAGAGCCTTTTGTGAGCATTTGGAACACGCCGGAGCGCGAGCAGCTACGAAAGACGGTGCGCGCGTTCGCCGAACGGGAGATCATTCCCCATATCGACGAGTGGGAACGGACCGGCGACTTGCCACGTGACTTGCACCGGCGCGCCGGGGCCACCGGCCTGCTGGGTGCGGGCTTGCCCGAGTCGGCCGGCGGTGGCGGCGGCGACGGCGCCGACCCGGTGATCGTCTGCGAAGAGATGCACCAGGCCGGAGCACCCGGTGGCGTATTCGCGTCGCTGTTCACCTGCGGCATTGCGGTGCCCCACATGATCGCATCGGGCGACGCCCGGCAGATCGAGACCTATGTGCGGCCCACGTTGGCCGGCGAGAAGATTGGCGCGCTGGCCATCACCGAACCCGGCGGCGGCTCCGATGTCGGGCATCTGCGGACCTCGGCCGTACCGGACGGCGACGATTACCTGATCAATGGCGCCAAGACCTATATCACCTCCGGGGTACGCGCCGACTACGTCGTCACCGCAGCGCGGACGGGAGGGCCTGGCGCAGCTGGGGTTTCGCTGATCGTGGTCGAGAAAGGCACACCCGGTTTTGAGGTCACCCGCAAGCTGGACAAGATGGGCTGGCGGTCCTCCGACACCGCCGAGCTGTCCTACACCGACGTGCGGGTGCCGAAAGCCAATCTCGTCGGCACCGAAAACAGTGGGTTCGCTCAAATCGCCCAGGCGTTCGTCTCCGAACGGATTGGCCTTGCCACCCAGGCGTATTCGAGCGCACAACGGTGCCTGGACATCACCGCGCAGTGGTGCCGAGACCGCGAGACGTTCGGCCGCCCGCTGATCTCACGGCAATCGGTGCAGAACACACTCGCCGAGATGGCGCGGCGCATCGACGTCGCACGGGTTTATTCACGCCACGTGGTGGAGCGTCAGCTCGCCGGCGAGACGGACCTGATCGCGCAGGTCTGTTTCGCCAAGAACACCGCCGTCAAGGCCGGCGAATGGGTTGCCCACCAAGCCGTCCAGCTATTCGGTGGGATGGGTTACATGGCCGAATCCGAAGTCGAACGCCAATACCGGGACATGCGAATCCTGGGCATCGGCGGCGGAACCACCGAGATCCTGACCGCACTGGCCGCCAAACGTCTGGGGTATCAATCATGACGGTATTGCAGTCCACCCTCGACCCGAACACTCCTGCCTACACCGAAGCAGCGTCGACGGCGACCACCAAGCTTGACGAGATCGCGGCCGAACTCGCCAAAGCGCTGGAAGGTGGCGGACCCAAGTACGTTGACAGGCACCACGCGCGCGGCAAGCTAACGCCCCGGGAACGTATCGAGCTGCTGGTCGACCCGGACTCTCCTTTCCTCGAGCTGAGCCCGCTCGCGGCCTGGGGCAGCGCGTTCAAGGTCGGAGCCAGCCTGGTCACCGGCATCGGCGTGGTCTCCGGTGTGGAATGCATGATCGTCGCAAATGACCCGACGGTCAAGGGCGGCACCAGCAATCCGTGGACGCTGCGAAAGATACTGCGGGCCAATCAGATCGCCTTCCAGAACCGGCTTCCGGTCATCTCGCTGGTGGAATCGGGCGGCGCGGACCTGCCCACCCAGAAGGAGATCTTTATCCCCGGCGGACAGATGTTCCGCGACCTGACCCGTCTCTCGGCAGCGGGAATCCCCACCGTTGCACTGGTATTCGGCAACTCCACCGCGGGTGGGGCCTACGTGCCCGGCATGTCCGATCACGTCGTGATGATCAAGGAACGTTCGAAGGTGTTCCTTGCCGGTCCCCCGTTGGTGAAGATGGCCACCGGCGAGGAGTCCGACGACGAATCACTGGGTGGGGCCGAAATGCACGCCCGCACATCAGGTTTGGCTGACTATTTCGCCGTCGACGAGCTCGATGCGATCCGGATCGGGCGTCGCATCGTGGCGCGGCTGAACTGGGTCAAGCAGGGTCCCGTGCCCAGGCCGGTCACCGAGCCGTTGTTCGATGCCGAGGAGTTGATCGGCATCGTCCCCGCGGACCTGCGCATCCCGTTCGACCCGCGCGAGGTGATCGCCCGCATCGTCGACGGCTCCGAATTCGACGAGTTCAAGCCGTTGTACGGGTCGTCGCTGGTGACCGGGTGGGCCCAGTTGCACGGCTACCCGCTGGGCATCCTTGCCAATGCTCGCGGCGTGCTGTTCAGCGAGGAATCACAGAAGGCCACGCAGTTCATTCAGCTGGCCAACCGCTCCGACACACCACTGTTGTTTCTGCACAACACCACCGGCTACATGGTGGGCAAGGAGTACGAAGAAGGCGGCATGATCAAGCACGGCTCGATGATGATCAACGCCGTGTCCAACTCCACCGTCCCGCACATCTCGCTGTTGATCGGCGCGTCCTACGGCGCGGGCCACTACGGCATGTGCGGGCGCGCCTACGATCCCCGGTTCCTATTCGCCTGGCCGAGCGCCAAGTCCGCGGTTATGGGCGGCGCCCAGTTGTCGGGTGTGCTGTCGATCGTGGCGCGGGCCGCCGCCGAGGCTCGCGGACAGCAGGTCGACGAGGCCGCGGACGCCACGATGCGGGCCGCTGTCGAGGGCCAGATCGAAGCCGAGTCGCTGCCACTCGTCCTGTCCGGGATGCTCTACGACGACGGGGTGATCGACCCGCGCGACACCCGCACCGTGCTGGGAATGTGTTTGTCCGCCATCGCCAATGGCCCGATCAAGGGGACGTCGAACTTCGGCGTCTTCAGGATGTGAAGCCCATGTCAATCACTCGAGTACTGGTGGCTAACCGTGGCGAGATCGCCCGACGGGTGTTCGCCACCTGCCGCCGACTGGGCTTAAGTACCGTCGCCGTTTACACCGACCCCGACGCCGGTGCGCCGCATGTCGCCGAGGCCGACGCCCGGGTTCGGCTGCCGCGGACCAATGACTATCTGAACGCCGAGGCCATTATCGCGGCGGCACGCGCTGCCGGTGCCGACGCCGTTCACCCCGGGTACGGATTTCTTGCCGAGAACCCAGAATTCGCGGCGGCGGTGCAGGAAGCGGGGCTGATCTGGGTCGGACCGCCAGTGGACGCGGTACGGGCAATGGGCTCCAAGATCGAGTCCAAGAAGCTGATGGCCGCCGCTGGGGTGCCGATACTCGAAGAACTCGATCCTGACACGGTCACCGAAGCCCAGCTGCCGGTGCTGGTGAAGGCGTCCGCGGGCGGTGGTGGTCGCGGAATGCGGGTGGTTCACGAATTGTCCGCACTGCCAGCCGAAGTCGCCGCAGCCCAGCGCGAGGCACAGTCCGCGTTCGGCGACCCAACCGTCTTCTGCGAGCGTTACCTGCCCGCCGGGCACCACATCGAGGTACAGGTCATGGCCGACACCCACGGCACCGTGTGGGCCGTCGGGGAACGCGAATGCTCCATTCAGCGCCGCCACCAGAAGATCATCGAAGAAGCGCCGTCACCATTGGTTGAGCGCATCCCGGGCATGCGCGCCAAGCTGTTCGACGCCGCACGACTGGCCGCCGAAGCGATCGGCTACACCGGTGCCGGGACGGTGGAATTTCTCGCCGATGACTCCCCCGGCCGGGAAGGCGCGTTCTACTTCCTGGAGATGAACACCCGCCTGCAGGTCGAGCACCCGGTCACCGAGGAGACCACCGGGCTCGATCTCGTCGAACTGCAGTTCATGATTGCTGAGGGCGGCCGACTCAATACGGAACCTCCTGCCGCCCAAGGATATTCGATCGAGGCCCGACTGTATGCCGAGGATCCAGCGCACGGCTGGCAGCCGCAGGCCGGCATGATGCACTCCATCGACGTGCCAGCGGCTCGGGCGCAGTTCGGCTCGTTGGGCCGGCGCACCGGAATCCGGCTGGACTCCGGGATTGTGGACGGATTCGCGGTGTCTATCCATTACGACCCGATGCTTGCCAAGGTTATCTCCTACGCTCCGACGCGCCGTCAAGCCGCGCTGGTGCTAGCCGACGCGCTGGCCCGCGCCCGTCTGCACGGCCTGCGCACCAACCGCGAACTGTTGGTCAACGTGCTGCGCCACCAGGCGTTCCTCGACGGCGCCACCGACACGGCCTTCTTCGACACGCACGGTTTGGCGGAGCTGTCAGCGCCGCTGGCCAATGCCGCGACCGTCCGGTTGTCGGCCATCGCCGCCGCGCTTGCCGACGCCGCGCGCAACCGGGCCGTCGCCCCGGTCTTCGGTTCGATTCCGAGCGGCTGGCGCAACCTGCCGTCGGGCTATCAGGTCAAGACCTACCGAGAAGGGAGCGAGACGGAGCACCGTATCGAATACCGGTTCACCAGAACCGGATTGGAGCTACCTGGAGACGAGGCGGTGCACCTGGTTTCGGCCTCCGTCGACCAGGTCGTGCTGGCGCACGATGGTGTTGCCCACAGCTTCTCGGTTGCCAGCTACGGCCCCGATATCTACGTCGATTCGCCGCGCGGACCCGTGCACCTGGTCGCCCAGCCCCGCTTCCCCGAGCCAGGTTCGACCGTCGATCAAGGCTCCCTAGTGGCACCCATGCCGGGCAACGTGATCCGGATCGGCGCCCAGGTCGGCGACACCGTTACGGCCGGTCAGCCGTTGATCTGGCTGGAGGCCATGAAGATGGAACACACCATCGCCGCGCCGGCCGACGGCGTGCTCGTCGAGCTCAATGTCAACGGCGGTCAGCAAGTCGAAGTGGGCGCCGTCCTAGGAGTGATCGCAAGCGCGGCGCAGCCGGGCGCAGCGGGTCACGACCATCCAGACCAAGGAGTGATCGCAAGCGCGGCGCAGCCGGGCGCAGCGGGTCACGACCATCCAGACCAAGGAGTGATCGCAAGCGCGGCGCAGCCGGGCGCAGGGGGTCACGACCATCCAGACCAAGGAGTGATCGCAAGCGCGGCGCAGCCGGGCGCAGCGGGTCACGACCATCCAGACCAAGGAGTGATCGCAAGCGCGGCGCAGCCGGGCGCAGCGGGTCACGACCATCCAGACCTCGCGAGAGTGGAAGCGCCTGAATCAGAGTCGGGTCGGGAGCTGGAAGGTAGATGATGTCTGACGGTAGGACCCAGGGCCTTTGTGCCGCCGGTTTCCCGGTCGGGTGTCCATCCCCTGGTGCCCGTGGTCAGGTCGGTTCCCTTCCAGCTCC
>NZ_OCVX01000003.1:2479444-2531507 GCF_900232995.1 Mycobacterium simulans | reverse complement strand
CTTCACTTGACGTTACGGACCGTTCGGTTGCACACCCCGCCACGCGGGATGCTCGACGCTGGGCTTCGGCCCCGCCCGTTTCCAGACGACACCGCCAGCCTGCTACCGGGCCTCCTGACAGCTACCCGGACCGGACTTACACCGGCAAGCGACGACGAGCTTTCGAATCAGCCGTCAACCGTTCACACGATCAACCACCTTTCACAACTGGACACACAGGAGATCCGTCATGACCGATACCAGTTTCATCGAAAGCGAGGAACGCCAGGCGCTGCGCAAGTCGGTGGCCGAGTGGGCGTCCAACTACGGCGCCGAGTACTACCTGGCGAAGGCCCGCAAGCACGAGCACACCGACGAATTGTGGGCCGAGGCAGGAAAACTCGGCTTCCTTGGCGTGAACCTGCCGGAAGAGTACGGCGGCGGGGGCGCCGGGATGTACGAGCTGTCACTGGTTATGGAGGAGATGGCGGCCGCCGGCAGCGCCCTGCTTCTCATGGTGGTGTCCCCCGCCATCAACGGAACCATCATCAGCAAGTTCGGCACTGACGAACAAAAGAAGCGCTGGATTCCCGGCATCGCCGACGGCTCCTTGACGATGGCCTTCGCCATCACCGAGCCCGACGCCGGTTCGAACTCGCACAAGATCACCACCACCGCCCGCCGCGACGGTAGTGACTGGATCATTAAGGGCCAGAAGGTATTTATTTCCGGCATCGACCAGGCGCAGGCGGTGCTGGTGGTCGGTCGCACCTACAAGGACACAGGGGCGAAGTCCTCCTTGCGTCCCGCGCTGTTCGTGGTGCCTACCGACGCGCCCGGGTTCACCTATACCCCGATCGACATGGAACTGGTTAGCCCCGAGCGCCAATTCCAGGTCTTCCTCGACGACGTGCGGTTACCCAGTGACGCGCTCGTCGGCGCCGAAGACGCAGCCATCGCACAGCTTTTCGCGGGCCTGAACCCCGAGCGCATTATGGGAGCGGCCAGCGCAGTGGGGATGGGGCGGTTCGCGCTCAGCAAAGCCGTCGACTACGTCAAGACCCGCAAAGTCTGGTCCACGCCAATCGGCGCGCATCAGGGCCTGTCACATCCGCTCGCGCAGTGCCACATCGAAGTAGAGCTGGCCAAGCTGATGATGCAGAAGGCAGCGACGCTCTACGACCACGGCGATGACGGCGGCGCCGCTGAAGCGGCCAATATGGCGAAATACGCTGCGGCCGAGGCGTCGTCACGCGCGGTCGACCAGGCAGTGCAGTCAATGGGCGGCAATGGGCTGACCAAGGAGTACGGCGTTGCCGCCATGATGACGTCAGCCCGGTTGGCGCGGATCGCGCCGATCAGTCGGGAGATGGTGCTGAACTTCGTCGCGCAGACGTCACTGGGCCTGCCGAGATCCTACTGAAACCCTACTGATGGACACACTCGTCGAGTATGCGTGCGATGGACCGGTTGCCAGGCTGACGCTGAACTCTCCGCACAACCGCAATGCGTTGTCCACCACGCTGGTCAGCCAGCTACATCAGGGTCTGCGGGACGCGGCCACCGATCCGGCGGTACGCGCAGTGGTGCTCGGGCATACCGGTAGCACGTTCTGTGCGGGCGCGGATTTGAGCGAGGCCGGCGGTGGTGAACCCCGTGGCGATCGCGAGGGCGGCGTAGCCGGGCGAAGCGGGTCGCCACCATCGGCCCGTGGCGATCGCGAGGGCGGCGTAGCCGGGCGAAGCGGGTCGCCACCATCGGCCCGTGGCGATCGCGAGGGCGGCGTAGCCGGGCGAAGCGGGTCGCCACCATCAGCATTCGACATGGCCGTGGCGCGGGCCCGGGAAATGACCACGCTGCTGCGCGCAATGGTCTCCTCGCCGCTGCCGGTGATCGGCGCCATCAACGGGCATGTCCGGGCGGGCGGCTTCGGTCTGGTCGGTGCGTGCGACATTGTGATCGCTGGCCCACGCTGCACTTTCGCCTTGACCGAGGCCCGGATTGGCGTAGCCCCGGCGATCATCTCGCTGACCTTGCTGCCCAAACTGTCGCCCCGCGCAGCGGCCCGTTATTTCCTGACCGGGGAAACGTTCGGCGCCAGCGAAGCCGCCGATATCGGCTTGGTGACCATAGCGGCCGAAGATGTCGACGCGGCGGTGGCCGCGCTGATCGCCGACGTGGGCCGCGGTTCACCTCAGGGGCTGGCGGCGACAAAGGCGCTGACCACCGCCGCCGTACTCGAAGGATTCGACCGTGACGCCGAACGGCTCACCGAGGAGTCGGCCCGGCTATTCGTTTCCGACGAGGCGCGCGAAGGCATGCTGGCCTTCTTGCAGAAACGTCCTCCTAGCTGGGCACCCGCTGGCCAATAGCGTTACGGTGGGCCAGGGTCCCGGTGAAGGTTGCAGTTTAGCCAACCCCTCTTGCAGCAAAATCTCTACGTCGTACGCTCGTGGGTGATGAGCAACTCAGCGCAACGTGACGCGAACCCAGCTCGCGACCAGTCTTCGCGTGCGGCCGATACCGATCGCATCCAACTTGCGCAATTGCTGGCCTACGCCGCCGAGCAGGGACGCTTGGAGCTGAACGAGTACGAAGACCGTCTTACCAGGGCCTATGCCGCAACGACGTACCAGGAACTGGATCGGCTGCGGGCCGACCTGCCGGATTCGCCGGTCAATCCCCGTAGGGGCGGCACGTGCAATCCGGCGCCGTCCACGCTGCTGCTGGCCCTCATGAGTGGGTTTGAGCGACGCGGCCGATGGAACGTGCCGAAGAAGCTCACGACGGTCACGCTCTGGGGCAGCGGGGTGGTGGATCTGCGCTATGCCGACTTCACCTCGACCGAGGTCGACATCCGTGCGTACTCAATCATGGGCGTACAGAACATCCTGTTACCGCCCGAAGTCAACGTCGAAATCCATGGCCGCGGTCTGATGGGTGGCTTCGACCGCCACGTCGTGGGAGACGGCACGCCCGGCGCGCCGACAGTGAAGATTCGTGGCTTCTCACTGTGGGGCGGTGTGGGCATCAAGCGCAAGGCCCGCAGGCCGCGCAAGTAGCACCCGAAGACGCTCCAAGCCGACTGGCCCGCACTTTTGTCGTGTGCCATACTCCGCCGGAAGCACGGCGTGCATCGGGCGAAAGTTGGGCTAGTTATGGCGGCGGAGTTGCGGGCGATTCCTGAGCTGCTGTGCCATGTGGGTAATGAACTTGCCAACCATGGTGAGTCGTTGCTGGCTGTGCAGCAGTCTTGCCACAGTGAGGCAGCGGGTGCGCGGTCGGGCTGGGTTGGCTCGTCGGCGGGTGCGTTGTTGGGGTTGCTTGATCGGTGGGCGACGGACAGCACCACCCACATCGGCCGCTTCGGTGAGCATTCCCGTGGTATGCATTTCGCCGCTACCGGGTTCGCCGCGATGGAGCAACGTCACGCCGCGGCGCTGGCGCAGATCGCTGCGGACGGCGGTGCCGCCCGGTCCGCGCGATGACGTTGACTTTGGCCGATATTGAGCGCTGGGATCCCGCCGCGATCGCGGCCGTGTTCGATGCCGCGATCAAGCGCTCATACGGCGCCCACACCGCGTCCGCTGCACTCGGTGAAACCATGCGGTTGCTCGACTTTGGCGGCGACGCCGCCGAAGCCGCGCGTGCGGCAACCCACCGCACGACGCTTATCCTCGACACTCACGCCGACGCCTGCGAGACGGTCGGGCACGCGGCGGCAAAGTCGGCCGAAGAGGTCGCCGCGATCAAGTTGCGCCTGCAGACAATCCGAGAGACCGCTCGGGATTTTCACCTGACAATCGACAACGCGACCGGTGCGGTGTCTCCGCCGACGAACTTGTTGTCATTCTCGCCTGGCGATCAGCGCGTCATCGTTGACGAAGCGGTCCGGCTGACCGAAAGCATCAACCGGCTGTTGGCTGACGCCGAGTGCGCCGATGAGGATTTGGCGGCCGCGATTCGTGGCGCCGACGGAGATCTGTCACCCGAGCAGATCAATGCTCAACTCAGCCACGAGCCACCCAAGATGCCGCAGGTGCCGCCACCAGGCAGCGATCCAGAAACGGTCAAGAAGTGGTGGCATTCGCTCACCCCGAGCCAGCAGGACCGGGTCAAAGAGTGGTACCCCAATGCCGTCCGCAACCTCGACGGCATCCCGACCAATATCCGTGATGAACTCAATATTCCTGTGCTGCAACGCGAAATCATCCGGCTACAGCACGGTTGGTTAGACCGCAACGGCGTGTGGCACACCGACCCTGAGAAGTTGGCAGACTTGCGGGCGCTACGAGATGCGCTTGCCGCAAACCCCGGCACCAGTCTGATCTTGCTGGACACCACCGGCAATCCGCGAAAAGTGCTGGCGGCAGTCGGAATTGGCGATGTCGACAATGCCGAACGGGTCGGCGTCACCGTGGGTGGCCTCAACACCAGGGTGAGCTCAAGTGTGGGAGATATGGTGCGGGAAGCCGAAGCACAACGCAACAAGGCGAGCGACCTGCGCAAGTACGCGGGCACACCGAATTACGATGCAGTGGCGTCGATTGCGTGGCTAGGGTATGACGCACCGGACAGTCTCACAGACGTGACGCACGATTGGCTTGCACGCGCGGCCGCAGGGCCACTCAACAGGTTCTATAGGGGGCTAGCCGGTGCCGCGAATGTCTCGGATCAGCACATCACGGCGTTCGGCCACTCCTATGGGTCGCTGGTGACTAGCCTTGCGCTGCAACAGGGTGCACCGGTGAGCGACGTCGTCCTGTACGGTTCGCCAGGCACCGAGCTGACCAATGTCTCACAGCTGGGCGTTGAAACCGGGCATGCCTACTACATGATCGGCGTGAATGACCATGTGTCCGATATCATCCCCGATTTCGGAGCATTCGGTGCAGCCCCGCAGGATCTACCTGGAATGACCGAATTGTCCACCAGTACCGGGCTGGCCCTCGGCGGTGACTATGGTGACGGCCAACTCCATGAGCGGGCCTACGGCCACTCCGAATACGCACGCATGGGCAGCAACGGGCAACTGCGCATGAGTGCTTACAATATGGCGGCGGTGTTGGCCGGGCTCCCCGCCGCCCTCACCCCCCCTCGCGCGGTGGGTGTGGACGCGCTCCCCGACGGGTCAGGTCCTTACGAAGTCCCCCCGCCGATCCCCCTTCACCACGAATGAGCCGAACACACCGCGTCCTGATTGCTGGGTTGCTCAGCACTTCTTTGCTGCTCGCCGGCTGTATCAAGCCGACAACACTTGATCCCCACGCCAATCCCGGGCGCGATGAACTAGACCGCTTGCAGAAGATCGTCAACGGCCGACCCGATTTGGAAACAGTCGAACAGCAACTAACCAACGTGGACGCCACGATTCGGGCGGCGATCGCGAAATACTCACCACAGACCCAGTTCTCAAGCACTGCAATCATCCATCCGACCAACGGATGCAAGGACCCGTTCAACCGCACCATCGGCAAGCAGGAGGAAAGCGATCATTTCTTCGGCGAACCAGCACCCAATAACGAACAATGGCTGCAGGTCGTTACCGAGCTGGCACCGGTGTTCTCGGCCGCGGGATTTCGGCCAAACAATTCCGCACCCGGCATGCCGCCGCCAACACCTGGTGCGCCCAACGACTCTCAGATCCGCGATGATGGCGCTTTGATCAATTTGGTGAACCACGGAAAGTTGGTGGATTACAACTATGACACCGGTTGCCACCTTCCCGCCGCTTGGCGCACCGCTCCGCCGCCGCCGGATATGCGGCCCCCGAACGACCCCAACGTGTACTACCCATACTTGTACGGATCGCCCGGCGGCCGAAGCGTCGATGCGTACTGATGAACTGGCCCAACTCGACCGCTTGCAGAAGATCGTCGACGAAGAGCGAAATATGCTCCTTAATCCCCCCTGCTACCTGGGCACGACGGTAACCGGGCACCGGGCTTGGTGGTGTTGCAGAGCCGAGCGTCCGCTGTGACTAGCACACAGTCGAGGTTTTCCGCCAGGGCGACGTAGCCTGCGTCGTGTGCGGACGGGTTCTCGCGGGTTTCCCAGATTCGCTCGAAGAGGCCGGGGCGAGCGACGCACAATGACGATCCCGACGATGCGGCGCCGAGATATATGCGTTCAGCTCGAACAAAAGCCAAAACTCGATGCAAAATGAACGAACGGCGTACAGTCCGGACGTGGTAGCCGATCAACCCACACCACGCATACGTGAACTCATCCGTCAGGCGGCCTGGATTGCCCTCAATCCCAGCCCGCAGTGGCTCGACGAGTTTGACCGAGCCACGCTGACCGCCCACCCGGCCCTCGCCGCGGACCCCAAGCTCGCGCAAACGGTCAGCCGCTCCAACCGCACCAATCTGTACCGCTTCACGGTCGCGCACCTGCGTGACCCCGGTGGCCCCGTGCCCGCAAACCTCGGCGGTAATCCGCTGCGCCTGGCCCGGGAGCTGATGCGCCGTGGCCTCGACGCATCGGCCGCCGCCATCTATCGCAACGGACTCAACATGGCCTTGGGGCGCTGGACGGACATCGTGTTCGACCTCACCTCTGACCGTAATGAGCTGCGCGAGCTACTCGACGTCGTCTCTCGATCGGCCAACGACTATCTGGACGCCACCCTTGCCGGCATCGCCAAGCAACTGCAGTTTGAACACGACGAGCTGCTGCGAGACATTTGTACCGAGCGGCTCAACCTCGTCCAAGCTCTGCTCGACGGCCGCCCAATGAACCGTGCCCACGCCGAAGCGCGATTAGGGTATGCCCTGAACAGACGTCACACCGCCGCCATCATCTGGTGCGACGAAGTCGATGCCGGCCATAGCCATCTTGACCGTGCCGCCGACGCGTACAGCCAAGCCGTCGGATGCCCCCAATCCCTGAAGGTGACCCCTAACGCCGCGACTCGCTGGGTATGGGTCAAAGACGTCGGTGCACTCGATAGCGACCAGGTCCAGCCGGTACTTCAGGACATCCCCAACGTGCGTATCGCGATCGGGACCAACGCGCTAGGAATCGACGGATTCCGGCGCAGCCATCAGGAAGCACTTAACACCCAGCAAACGTTGGTCCGTCTAGGGTCATCCCAGCCGATCGCCTTCTTCGACGCCATCCAAATGGTCGCGTTGCTCACGCAAGACCGCAAGGGCGCCGACGCTTTCATCCAAACCACCCTCGGCGACTTCGCCTCAGCCAGCCCTGTTCTGCAGACAACGCTGCTGACATACATCAACGAAAGCTGCAACGCCGTCCGCACCGCGCAACGACTGCATATCCACCGCAATACCTTGCTGTACCGGCTCGAATCCGCTCAGCGACTGCTCCCCCGACCGCTTGACAACAGCGCCGTTCGCGTTGCTGTCGCACTCGAAGCCCTGCAATGGCGCGGCCATCCTGCCATTCCAGCGAAACACCCGACCGAAGAGCCGTCCGAGGAGACCGCGTCACAGCACTGAGCATCAAGTGGCTGAACGCCGCCAAAGCATCGTCTACCGTCGCCGTCGCCGCGACCGCAGGTAGTCGCCTACCACGGCCGCACCCAGCCCGTCGAGATCAGGCACCACCACGCGTCCTTCGACTCGCCGCGCGACCTGGTCGATGAACCGCGCAAGCCCGGGGTCACTGCCCAGCCGGAAGATCGTTACCTGCGCGCCCAGCCTGGCCATGTCGTCGAATCCGCGCACGGTGTGGGCAATCGTCCGGGGATGCGGCGGGTAATCGAAAAACACCGACGAACCGTCCCCGTCAAAATCCTCCAGGTGAGCGGTCGGCTCACCGTCAGTCACCACCAGCACAACAGGCTGCGCGTTGGGGTGCCGGCGCAGATGCCGACCCGCTAGCGCCAGCGCGTGATGCAGGTTGGTGCCCTGCTCGTAGACGCCCTCCAAACCCGTCAGCTCCGCGGCTGTCACCGTCCGCGCATATCGGCCAAATGCAATGATCTGCAACGCATCCGAACGGAACCGCGTGCACACCAGATGATTGAGCGCCAGCGCCGTACGCTTCATCGGCAGCCAGCGATTCTCCATCACCATCGAAAACGAGGTATCCACCAGCAGCGCCACCGCCGCCTGCGTGCGGGTCTCGGTCTCGGAGACTTCCACGTCGTCGACGGTGATTTGAATGGCCGAGCCTGGGCCGTCCGCTGAACTTCCAGCCTGACGCAGCACCGCATTTGTCAGCGTGCGCGAGATGTGCCACGGCTCGGTGTCGCCGAACTGCCAGGGACGGGTCGCACCGGTCAGCTCGCCGGCGGCCCCCGCACGCCTGTGATCGCGTTCGCCGTGTCGACCGGAAAGCTGTTGCACCACATCACGTAATGCCGTCTCACCGAGCCTGCGCATGGCCTTTGGCGAAAGCCGCCACTGGCCGTCAGAACCGCGATCGAGAAAACCTTGATTGACCAACGCGCGTTCCAATTCGGCCAAAGTTCGGGCATCAATGGACGCCTGGTCGCCGAGCTGGCGTGCCAGCGCGTCGACGTCGACGTCGTCCATGGTGGCACCCGGATAGCTCTGCGACAGCTGCTCGGCCAGCTGCTCCAGCTCACCGATATCGGCCAGCGCTTGGGCGCCCTCGCCCATGCCGAACGGATTGTCGCCGGAGAACTGCTGCGACCCGGTCCAGTCTTCACCTGGGCGCGCGGACTGCAGATGTGCGTCCAGTCGGCTGAGCGACTGCATCAGCCGAGGGGATCCAAATGCTTGCTGCGCCAAGGCATCCAGTTCGTCTCGCTGTTCCTGGGTAAGGCTGTTGCGGAATCGCTGCGCGGCGGCCGCGCGCTTGGCCAGCGAGTCCAGCAGCTCCTCGACATTGCGCGGGTTCTCCGGGAAGAACTCTCCGTGCTTGTTCATGAAGTCTTGAAAATCCTGCTGGGTGTCTTCGCCGCGTGCGTGTTTGTCCAGCAGGTCGTTGAGGTCGTCCAGCATCTCGTTGACGCGCTGGCGATCCTCATCGGTGGCACGTGAAAGTGCCTGCTTCATGCCCGCGAAGCGTTGGTCCAGCATCTCGCGGCCGAGCAAATCCTGGATCTGCTCATACTTTTCGCGGGCTTCCGCGCTGCGCCAGTTGTAATCGGACAGTTCCTGGACGGCTTTGGCCGGCGACGCCGGAAGCGCATCCAACTGCAGTTCAGCGAACCGGGCGTCGTCGTCCAGGGCGCGCGCCAGTTCCTTGCGTTCGGCCAGCACCGCCTCGTCGAGCAGCTTTTTGATCTCCTGCAGAGTGCCGTCTAAGTTGTTGCGGCGCAACAACTCCCGTCGACGACGGTTCGCCTCCGCCGCCAATCGATCGGCGCCGGTCAGGTTCTTGGTGCCCCGCCGCAGTAGCTCGGACAACGCCCGCCGCGGCGAGGTGCCCGCCATGACGTCCTGTCCGATCTGTTCGAGCGCCTCACGCAGATCCACCGGCGGCGCCAGCGGGTCAGGTCCGCCGGTATATGCCGAGTAGCGTGACGAGTGCGCTCGTGACGATCGCAAGCGCCGCGAAGCCGGGCGCAGCGGGTCGTCACCATCAGACTTAGCCATAAACGGTTTGGCCCTCCCCGGACACCTTGTCGATTCGCTTCGCGAGGTACAACGCCTCCAACGCGAGCTCCAGCGCCGCGGCGCGCTCCCCCTCGGACTCGGCGCCCAGTTTTCGCGCGATTCGGTCCACGACTGCCAGCCCCGGAACCGCGGCCAGCACATCCTTGGCCGACACCCGCTCACCCGTCGTCACCACGGAACCGCCCTCGACGGCGGCCACCAACGAGCCGACGTCCACGGCGTTCGGGCCGCCGAGCACTCGCGACGCGGTATCGGCGGTCGCACGCCGCAACAGATGCTCGAGTACGGCCTGTTCGCGACCCTCCTCACCGGACTCGAACTCCAGCTTGCCGCGCAGGACGTCGATCACCGTGCCCAGATCGACCACTCGGGCCACCGGATCCGTCTCCCCCAGTACCGCACCGCGGTGCCGGGCCGCGGCGGCGACCGTCTCGGCGGCCGCGATAGCGAACCGCGCCGACACTCCGGATCGCTGGTCGATCGAGTGGGATTCCCGCAGGTACCGAGCAAATCGCGCGATCACCTGGTTCAGGTAGTCGGGTACCTGCGCGCTCAGGTGCGCCTCCTGGGCGATGAGGCCCATTTCCGCGTCCAACTCCAGGGGGTAATGGGTGCGGATCTCGGCGCCGAACCTGTCCTTGAGCGGGGTAATGATGCGACCGCGGTTGGTGTAGTCCTCCGGGTTGGCGCTGGCGACCACCAACACATCCAACGGCAGGCGCAGCGTGTAACCGCGGACCTGGATGTCGCGCTCCTCCATGACGTTGAGCATCGACACCTGGATGCGCTCGGCCAGGTCGGGCAGTTCGTTGACCGCGACGATGCCGCGGTGCGCACGCGGGATGAGCCCGTAGGCGATGGTCTCGGGGTCCCCGAGGCTGCGGCCCTCGGCGACCTTGATCGGGTCGATGTCACCGACCAGGTCGGCGACGCTGGTGTCGGGCGTGGCCAGCTTCTCGGTGTAGCGCTCGCTGCGGTGCTTCCACGCGACCGGCAGGTCGTCGCCGAGTTCATAGGCCCGCCGGATCGATTCCGGCGTGATCGGCGTATAGGGGTGCTCACCCAGTTCGGCCCCGCCGATCACCGGTGTCCACTCGTCGAGCAGTCCCGCCAATGCCCTTAGCAGCCGGGTCTTGCCTTGGCCGCGTTCGCCGAGCAGCACGAAGTCATGACCCGCGATCAGTGCGCGTTCTACCTGGGGTATCACGGTGTCGTCGAAGCCGACGATGCCTGGCCACATATCGTCACCCTCGGCCAGCGCGGTCAGCAGATTCTCCCGGATTTCCTGCTTGACCCCTCGTTCGCGGTGACCAGCGGCACGGAGCTCGCCGACGGTGCGGGGCAGGTTGCGCGGTGAAGTCACCACTCCACGCTACGACGCGTTGCAAACAGGCGCCGAAAAACCCGGGCCAGTGGCCTTAATGAGCAAAGTGGCGTGCGCCGGTGAGATACAACGTGACTCCGGCGTTGGCCGCCGCTTCGGTCACCTCATCGTCGCGCACCGAGCCTCCGGGGTGCACTATCGCCTTGACCCCGGCGGCGGCCAGCTTCTGTAAACCGTCAGGGAACGGGAAGAACGCATCGGATGCCGCGACGGCGCCGTCAACCCGGTCGCCGCCTCTTTCAACGGCCAGCCGCGCGGCGTCGACCCGGTTGACCTGACCCATGCCCACACCGATGGTGGCGCCGTCGGCAACGATCACGATGGCATTCGACTTGACCGCGCGACACGCGCGCCAGGCGAACACCAGGTCGGTCAATGTCGCCGGGTCGGCCGGTGATCCGGTCGCCAGGGTCCAATTCGCCGGATCGTCACCGTGCGCATCGAGTTCGTCGCGCTGCTGCATCAGCAGTCCCCCGCTGATCGGACGCAGTTCGGTGCCCCCGGTCAGCGGCGCGGAGGCCACCAGCACCCGGATGTTCTTCTTGCGTGTCAGCAGATCAAGAGCGCCCGGCGCGTAGGCCGGCGCGACGATCACTTCGGTGAAGATGGTGCTCACGTACTCCGCCATCTCCGCGCTGACCTCAGTGTTGGCCGCGATCACTCCGCCGTAGGCGCTTAGCGGATCGCATTCGTGGGCCTTGCGATGCGCGTCGGCAACCGAGGTACTCGAGATCGCGATGCCGCACGGGTTGGCGTGCTTGATGATCGCCACGCACGTCTGTTCGTGGTCGAAGGCCGCTCGCCAGGCCGCGTCGGCATCGGTGAAGTTGTTGTAGGACATGTCTTTTCCATGCAGCTGCTCGGCTTGCGCCAGCCCCGGCCAAGCGCCTGGGTCGATGTACAGCGCCGCCTGCTGGTGCGGGTTCTCCCCGTAGCGCAACATCGCCGTGCGGCTCCAGTTTCTGGCGAACCACCGCGGGAAAGATACTTCGGGATGCTCGGGCGCCAGGGTCGACTGCATCCAACTCGCGACCGCGATGTCGTACTCCGCGGTGTGCTGAAATGCCAGTGACGCCAGCCTTTTACGCTCGGCGAGGGTAAATCCGCCGTTGTGCACCGCGGCGAGCACCCCGTCATACCCGAGCGGGTCGGTGACCACGGCGACGCTGGGATGATTCTTCGCCGCCGCCCGCACCATCGAGGGGCCACCGATGTCGATCTGCTCGACGCATTCGTCGATGCCCGCGCCGGATTCAACCGTCTGGCTAAAGGGATACAAGTTGACCACAACCAGTTCGAATGCCGCTATCCCGAGCTGCTCGAGCGCTGCGGCGTGCTCCGGCTTGCGCAGGTCAGCCAGCAACCCAGCGTGCACTCGCGGGTGCAGTGTCTTGACTCGGCCGTCAAGTACCTCGGGAAAGCCGGTCAGCTCCTCCACTGGCGTCACCGGAATCCCTTTGCTAGCAATAGTTTTCGCCGTCGATCCGGTCGAGACGATATCGACACCGGCCGCGGCTAGGCCGTTGGCAAGCTCGACCAGCCCGGTCTTGTCGTACACGCTGATCAACGCGCGCCGGATCGGCCTTCTTGCCTCGTCGGTCATCCTAGGGTCGCCTTTCGTCCGTTCACCGTCATGCCGCCGTTCGCTATCGCGGCCACCACGTCCACCAACAGCCGCCGTTCGATGACCTTAATGCGTTCATGCAACGTTGCATCGTCGTCACCGTCGATCACTGGAACGGGTTGCTGCGCCAATATCGGCCCGGTGTCCGTGCCGGCATCCACCAGGTGCACGGTACAACCGGTGACCTTCACACCGTAGGCCAGCGCGTCGGCCACTCCGTGCGCACCCGGGAACGCCGGCAACAGCGCGGGATGGGTATTGATGATGCGTCCGTAGTAATGTGAAAGAAATTGCGGGCCAAGGATTTTCATGAAACCTGCGGACACGATAAGGTCGGGCGAGTGGGCCGCGGTGGCGTCGGTGATGGCGGCGTCCCAGGCGTCGCGGTCCGCATAGTCCTTGAGCCGCACGGTAAAGACCGGCAGTGAAGCCTGAGCAGCGATCTCGGTGGCCCGGCAGTGGCGATCCACACCGACGGCGACGACCCGCGCCGGGTAGTCGCCGACGGCCGCATCGATCAATGAGTTCAGCAGCGAACCGGTGCCCGATGCCAGTACCACCAGCCGCGCGGGCGCACTCGGGGGCACACGGAGCGGTTCCTGCACACGGGCGAGCCTAGTCTGGCGACGATGCCGGCCGCGCGAGCGGCCGGAGGAGGAGGCAGACAATCGAGCCTAGTCTGGCGACGATGCCGGCCGCGCCAGCGGCCGGAGGAGGAGGCAGACAATCGAGCCCCAGTGGGTACCGCGCGGGCGTCGAGTCTGCGTCCAGGGCTATATCCGCTCGGCGTGTCGACACCATCAGCGCAGGCTCGGCTCTTCCGGGTTCTCGTCGTCGGTCGACTCATCCAGCGGCTCGTCCGGGTCGGACGGCTCATCCGGTTCGGGCGGCTCATCCGGTTCGGGCGGCGGGGCCGGTTCGGGCGGCGGGGCCGACTTGGGTTTGGGCCGCTTGGGAGGCCGGCTGACCCCGCCCGTCATCACCACCGTGACCCAACCAACGACCGCGAACCAGAAAAAGACACCGATCACCATGGCGCCTTCGTCCACGCCGACGTCGCCGAAGTTGCCCAGTTGTCCGCCACCGCCGTAACCAAGCAGTCCCATCACCAACGCTCCGGCGGCCGCCGCAACCAGCAGCTTGGCCGTTGCCGGGACTATTGGTAGGGCACGGCGAGCACACTGCTGCCCGACCGCGACGCCAGACGATGCACCGATGATCAATAGGGCGACCCACGCCGGCCCGAGCGGTGGCGTGGGGGCGGCCGCCAATATCGGCAACGCCGGGACGTCGCCGCCGAACACGGTGAACGAACTGAACGTCGCGAAGCCAATATGAGCACTGGAGCCAACCGCGACGGCTGAGGCGCCGACGATGACGTTGGGCGCGTAAAGCACCGACAGCACGGTCAGGCTCAACTGGCCGAAAATCGAATCGGTGATCCCGTAGAGCTCTTGCATCGTTGCCCAATGCACAACCAGCGACCCCGCGGTCACCACGCCGGAGAGCCCCAGTAACGCCAATACCCCGGCCGCGGCGGCCCGTACCGAGTCCCCCAGCCAGTTGGGCAGGGGCGAGGCCGCCAGCGCACGTCGACCCACCCGGGACCACACGCCGATGGCCGCACCTATGGCGTGCACCACCAGTACGCTGACGAACGCGCGCAGGGCGCTGGGCGTCTGCAACTCCGTGATCACCGACGACGCGTCGTGGATCACCGCCAACGCAATGGCCGCCATCAGCAACGGCCCGCCCAGCGCTGAGGCGAATACCCAACGGACCACTAGCCACGACGAGTGCGGTGAGGTGGCTCGCGCCGTGGTACGCGCGGTACCCCACACCATCAACAAGACCGGCAATAGCGGCATTACGCCCAGTTCGCGGCCACCGATGGAGATCGGCACTTGGTGCACGCCGAGCCACATACTGGCGATGGCGCCCAACGCGCCGGTCATGTCGCTGTTGGCGATCAGCAACTGCAACAGTGTGACCGCGGCGATGACGACCAGCGCCACCACCGCAGGAGCGAAGGCGACCCTGACGAGGTCACGCGCCTGGCGAGCACCCGCTGACCGATTCTCGTCGCTTTTTGACACGCGTTTCACTCGCGGCGCACGTGCCCGACTCGGCGCGAGAGCGCCCGGTTAGACCGGCGCCGGCCCGGAGGACGACGACTGCTGGCCTTGACCGTAGGACTGCTGCTGGCCACCGGCGGGGCTTGAGTAGTTGACCGGGGCCGAACCAGCCTGGGATCCCGCCCCAGCGCTGACCGGCGGGGGTGGGCTGAAGCTCGGGAAACCCGTTGGCGGCGTCGATGGTCCCTGGTGCGCTGCCTGGGGCGCCTGCTGCGTGGCGGCCTGGGCGCCGAATCCGCCGCTCGGCGGGTTCGGGTTGGATGAATAGCCGCCGCCGTACTGCTGCTGCTGCGGCGATCCATACCCGGAAGCTTGTTGCGGGTTGGCCGCGGGCTGTTGCGCACCCGGCTGACCGTAATACCCGCCCGGCTGGCCCCCGTACTGGCCGTACTGTCCGTACTGGCCGTACTGGCTGTATGGGTCAAACTTGGGCCGCGGCGCGGGCGCGGTGATGACACCCGCATCCAGCAGCAGCGCGCCCACTGCGGCCACCGCCTGGAACACGCTGAAAACCAGGACAATCCACAGCGCCCAGCCGAACGAAAGGGCACCGGGTTTGTTGACGGTCGCCGAGATGACCAGCAGCACACCCAGCACCGCGAGCACCGCGACGACCGCGAGGTAGCTCTTTGCCTTGGGCAGCAAACCCACCCCGGCAAGCAGCGCCGCCAGCAGCGCCACGCTGACCGCCAGCCCCGCGTCGCCGGACACCGCGCCACCGCCCGCTCCGAGTTCAGAGCTGATGGTGAATAGCGGACCGAAGCTCGCAAAATACGCCGCCAGGCCAAGCGCCACGACCGCGATGCTCAGGTACATCGGAAGCTTGCTCTGTCCGTCACCCGACGTGACACCTCCGTAGGAGCCGGCAGGCTGCGCGGGTGGATATCCGGGGCTGCCGGGCGAGTAGGTCATGGCTCCTCCTGTTGCTTCCGGTGCCATCGCGGCGCCACTGTTGCCGTGCGACGCTGTGCTCCTGCGACGCGACTCGATCAACAACGCTAGCGCACCCCCTGGTGCCCCCGCCGAACCCACTGCTAGCCGGTCGGCCCGGCCGCTTGCCCGTCGTAGGTAGAACACGTTCTAATTCGGTACATGGATTACGGGCTCGTGCTCTTCACCAGCGACCGTGGCATCTCTCCGGCGGCAGCCGCGAAGCTTGCCGACGACCATGGCTTTCAGACGTTCTACGTACCCGAACACACCCACATCCCGGTCAAGCGTGAGGCTGCGCACCCGACGACGGGTGACGCGTCGCTGCCCGACGATCGCTACATGCGCACGCTCGACCCGTGGGTGAGTTTGGGTGCGGCGTGCGCGGTGACGTCGCGAGTCCGGCTGTCCACCGCCGTGGCGCTACCGGTCGAGCATGATCCCCTCACGCTGGCAAAAAGCATTGCGACGCTGGACCATCTGTCCGGGGGTCGGGTGAGCCTGGGCGTCGGGTTCGGCTGGAACACCGACGAACTCGCCGACCACGGAGTGCCGCCCGGACGCCGCCGCACCATGCTGCGTGAATACCTCGAGGCCATGCGGGCGTTGTGGACACAGGAAGAAGCGGCCTACGACGGAGAGTTCGTGAAGTTCGGCCCCAGCTGGGCGTGGCCGAAGCCGGTGCAGCCACACATCCCGGTGCTAGTCGGCGCGGCCGGCACCGAGAAGAACTTCAAGTGGATCGCACGAAGCGCCGACGGCTGGATCACCACTCCGCGCGACTTCGACATCGAGGAACCGGTGAAGTTGTTGCAGGACATCTGGGTGGCCGCGGGCCGCGATTGCGCGCCGCAGATCGTGGCGCTGGACTTCAAACCAGTGCCCGAGAAGCTCGCGCGTTGGGCCCAACTGGGTGTGACTGAGGTGCTGTTCGGCCTGCCGGACCGTTCCGAAGACGAGATCGCCGCCTACGTGGAGCGCTTGGCCGGCAAACTGGCCGGTTTGGTCTGAGCGACTACGGCCGAAACCAAAGCAAGAGCACCGGATGGCGATACGATCAATAGTCACCCGAGTGGTCACGCCACAATCGGAGGTGGCACATGTCGTTTGTGATCGCGGCGCCGGAGTTCGTGGCGGCGGCCGCTTCGGATCTAGCGAATATCGGTTCGGCTATCGGTGCGGCCAATTCGGCCGCGGCGGCCTCGACCACTCAAGTGCTGGCCGCGGGCGCCGACGAGGTGTCGGCGGCCATCGCGGCGGCCTTCACGGCGCACGCTGAGGGCTATCAGACGCTGAGCGCTCAGGCGGCGGCCTTTCATCAGCAGTTCGTAGCGCTCATGAACGCGGGTGCGGCACAGTATGCGACGGCCGAAGCCGCCGCGGCCACGCCGCTGCAGACCTTGGAGCAGCAGCTGCTCGCCGCGATCAATGCGCCCACCCTCGCGTTCTTAGGACGCCCGCTGATCGGCAACGGCGCCAACGGCGCCCCTGGCACCGGCGCAGACGGTCAACCCGGGGGGTTGCTGTGGGGCAATGGCGGCGCCGGGGGATCCGGCATGGCCTCCGGCAATCGAGACGGTGGCAACGGCGGGGCCGCCGGGCTATTCGGCAACGGCGGAGCCGGCGGTGGCGCGGCGGGGGGCGGGGGGGGTGGGGGGGACGGCGGGGGGGGGGGGGCCCCCGGGGGGGGCGGGCGGGTGGCGTTGCAACACGCGGCGGCCCGGGGGGACGCCCCGGGGGACGTGAGGAACAGGAAGCCCCCGGTGCCCCCTGCGCCGCCGGCGCCGCCGGTAAGGCCGGACGCCCCGGCGCCGCCTGCACCGAAGAGCGGAGTGCTACCACCCATGCCGCCGGTGCCGCCGACGCCCATGAGCGCGCCACCGCTGCCGCCGTCGCCTCCCGCGCCGCCGGTTCCGCCGGTGGAGAACCCACCGGGCCCGCCGGCACCACCGAAGCCGAAGAGCCCGGCGTTGCCGCCGGGTCCGCCGGCACCGGCGGCGCCGGCGGAGCTAGCGACTTCGGTGGGGCTGGCGGAGTGGGTGGGGCCGGCGCGATGCTGTCCGGCTCCGGCGGCGTCGGCGGCAACGGCGGGTTCGGCACCGACCGCGGGGGTATCGGCGGAGACGGCGGCAACGGCGGTCTCATGTTCGGTTCCGGTGGCAGCGGTGGCGTCGGCGGCCGAGCGTTCTTTGCCATCATTGGCCAGGCCGGGGCCGGCGGAAACGGCGGCGCCGCAATCCTCTTCGGCAACGGCGGGAATGGTGGCAACGGCGGCAGCGGCGGCAACACCGGGGCCGGCGGGGCGGGCGGTGCCGGCGGGCAGCTGTTCGGGGTGGACGGCGTGCCCGGATTACATGGGTAACGGGCGTGACGCGGCGCGAGCAGACGCAAACGCCCCGCGAACACGGCGTGTCGCGGGGCGTTTGTGTCTGCTCGCGCTAAAGGGTCTTCAGGATCTCCCGGGCGAGCGCCGCCGTCTCCGACGGGGTCTTGCCGACCTTGACGCCGGCCGCCTCGAGTGCATCTTTCTTGGCGGCCGCGGTTCCCGACGAGCCGGACACGATAGCGCCGGCATGGCCCATCGTCTTGCCTTCTGGCGCAGTGAATCCGGCGACGTAGCCCACCACCGGCTTGGACACGTTGGCCTTGATGAAATCCGCCGCCCGCTCCTCGGCGTCACCACCGATCTCACCGATCATCACGATGAGCTTGGTGTCGGGATCCTTCTCGAACGCCTCGATGGCGTCGATGTGGGTGGTACCGATAACCGGGTCGCCGCCGATGCCGATCGAGGTAGTGAACCCGAAATCGCGCAGTTCGTACATCATTTGGTAGGTCAGCGTGCCCGACTTGGAAACCAGCCCGATGGGCCCGGGTCCGGTGATGTTGGCCGGAGTGATGCCGACGAGTGACTGACCGGGGCTGATAATGCCCGGGCAGTTCGGCCCGATGATGCGAGTCTTGCCACCCTTGTCCAGGTTGTAGGCCCAGGCATATGCGGTGTCCTGCACCGGAATTCCCTCGGTGATGACCACCAGCAGCGGAATTTCGGCGTCGATCGCCTCGATAATCGCGTCCTTGGCGAACTTCGGCGGCACGAAGATGATCGACACGTCTGCGCCGGTCTTCTCAATGGCCTCGACGACGGTGCCGAACACCGGAAGCTCGATGATTCTGCCACCTTTGTCCTCGTGCGTGACGGTGGTGCCCGCCTTGCGCGCGTTGACCCCACCGACGATCTGGGTGCCCGCCTTGAGCATCCGCGCGGTGTGGACGGTGGCCTCAGAGCCGGTGATGCCCTGGACGATGACCTTGTTTTCGGAGGTCAGGAATATTGCCATGAGTCATCGGGTCCTTTCGCTCAGGCGCTCGCCAGCTCGGCGGCCTTGTCGGCGGCCTCGTCCATCGTCGGCACCAGCGTCACCAGCGGGTGGTTCGCCTCGGCCAGAATGCGGCGCCCTTCGTCGACGTTGTTGCCGTCCAGTCGCACCACCAGCGGCTTGTTGGCCTCGTCGCCCAGGATTTCCAGCGCCTTGACGATCCCGGTGGCAACCGCGTCGCACGCGGTAATACCGCCGAAGACGTTGACGAACACGGCCTTGACCTGCTCGTCGTGCAGGACCACGTCCAGGCCGGCGGCCATCACCTCGGCCGAAGCGCCGCCGCCGATGTCCAGGAAGTTGGCCGGCTTCACGCCACCATGCTTCTCGCCCGCATACGCGACGACGTCGAGGGTTGACATCACCAAACCGGCGCCATTGCCGATGATCCCCACCTCACCGTCGAGCTTGACGTAGTTGAGGTCGTGCTCTTTGGCCTTGAGCTCCAGCGGGTCGGTGGCCGCGCGATCCTCGAACGCGTCGTGGCCGGGCTGTCGGAAGTCGGCGTTGGCGTCGAGGGTGACCTTGCCGTCCAGCGCCAGGATCCGGGAGTCGGGGGTGCGCACCAGCGGGTTGACCTCGACCAGCGTGGCGTCCTCGCCGACGAAGACCCCCCACAACTTCTCGATCGTGACCGCGGCGGCGTCGAGCACCTCGGCCGGCAGGTGCCCCTGCTCGGCGATGGAACGCGCGAACGCCAGGTCAACGCCTTTGACGGCGTTGACAGGAACCTTGGCGAGCCGCTCCGGTTTGGTGGCGGCCACCTCTTCGATCTCCATGCCGCCCTCCACCGAGCACATCGCCAGATAGGTGCGGTTGGCCCGGTCGAGCAGGAAAGACAGGTAGTACTCCTCGGCGATGTCGCTGGCCTCGGCAACCAGCAACTTCTTGACGATGTGGCCCTTGATGTCCAGGCCAAGAATGTTCTTGGCGTGCTCGTAGGCCTCGTCGGGGGTAGCGGCATATTTGACGCCGCCCGCCTTGCCGCGCCCGCCGGTCTTTACCTGCGCCTTGACCATCACCGGGGCACCGATTTCGGTGGCGATGGCCTTCGCGCCTTCCGCCGTGTCGGTCACCCGTCCTTGTGTGCCGGGTACACCGTGCTTGGCGAATAACTCCTTGGCTTGGTATTCGAAAAGATCCATGGACTCACTGTCTTCTTTGACTTGCTGCTAGGCCAGTAGGGACGCGGTGCCGGATAAGGCAACGCGCACTGAGGAACTGTATCGAGACGCCAAACGCGCTCAGCGGTCGCATCCACCCGTGTGGCGCAGGTCACCGAATGTTCAGCAGTTGAAACGTGATCCAAGTCACATTATTGGTCGGGATTCCGAACTGAGGTTGCCAGTCCCATCCGTCAGCGGATACCGTCTCAGGGTCCAGATAACGTTATGGTCACGATCCGAGGACATTTCAGGTTGTCCCTGCACCAATTTCCCCGCTCTGGCTCCATTGGAGCGGCTCGCGCGCCCCGGGATCGTTGGCTGCACCATCACCGCAATGAAATCACCGAGATCATCGCGTTGGACGACTTCGGCGAGCTCGATGACCTCGATTTTGCCGACCTCGATGAGCTGGATTTCGGTGACGAATTCAACTTCGATAACGAAGCTCAACTACTCAGCGCCCCTGAACTCGACGACCTGGACGATGCCGACAACCTGACACCCCAACCGCTGGCGCCTCCCACCGAGGTGCTGGCCCTGGTGACAGTCGAACCCAGCGCGGACCCTCGTTCGGATGTCACCGACGTCATACCAATCCCGCGCCGCGGTGGGCAGCACCGCAAACAGCCGACCAGCGCCGCCAGGGGACGCCTGCTGATCTCGGCAATGGCGGCCGGCGCGGCGGCCGCGGCAGCGCATACGGTGACCCATCACTCGAAGAATCCAAGCGCCGAGACGGTGCTGACCGCTAACGCCTCGGCGCTTACTGGAGCGGCGGGCGGCAACGCACCGCGAGGCGTGCAGGTCATCGCGGCCCAGCCGGCCGCCGATGCCGCGGTGCACAACGCGGAGTTCGCCCGGGGCGTGGCCTTCGCGCAGGAACGCGCCCAGCGCGAGGCGCGGCTGCAGCAGCCGCTGTACGTGATGCCCACAAGAGGCATATTCACCTCTAGTTTCGGGTACCGCTGGGGTGTGCTGCACGCCGGTATCGACCTGGCCAACGCGATCGGGACGCCCATCTATGCGGTGTCGGATGGTGTCGTCATCGACGCCGGCCCCACCGCTGGCTACGGAATGTGGGTCAAGCTGCTCCACGCCGACGGCACCGTCACCCTCTACGGCCACGTCAACACCACGCTGGTCAGCGTCGGCGAGCGCGTAATGGCCGGCGACCAGATAGCGACCATGGGGAATCGAGGCAATTCCACCGGCCCGCACCTGCACTTCGAGGTGCTGCAGGGCGGCTCCCAGCGCATTGACCCCGTGCCGTGGCTGGCTAAGCGTGGACTTTTCGTCGGCAATTACGCCGGCTGACCAGTGACCGCGCCGAGCGACCCCCCTTCGCGCGAAAACCCGCCCGAGGCCGCTGAGAAGGCAGGGCCCGCAGCCCCCTCGGAATCACGGACCCGGATCATCCGCCGTGCGCCGACCGGACCGATACCCCCGATCGAAACTCCCGAGACCGCCCGAATTCCCCGTCGGCCACCCCCTTTGGACGCCACCGTCCGCGCCGGCCGAATACATCTGCCGGGCATGCCCACCAGCGAGCCAAGCTCCTGGACGGCCGTGGTCGCTTGCGCGATCAGCATCATCAGCGGGTGGACCACCTCGGTCGTGGCTACCGATTTGATCATCGGCTGGTGGGTAAGCGACCGGTTGTTTTGCATCGCGGTCGCGTTTCTCGCCCTGGTCTTCGCGATAGCCACCATCACCGGCGTCATCATGCTGCTGCTCCGCCGGCCCCTCGGGCGCTACCTCATCACGGCGGGCGCGGTGGTCGCGCTGCTGACATATGGCGGTGTGTTCATCGCGGGGGCTCGCGTCGCGTGGATCGTGCACACGCTGCCAGTGCTGCCGATCGCCAGCGTGGTGCTGGCACTGCATCCGCAAACCAAGCGCTGGCTGTTCGAGTAAGGCGTCAGAGCTTG
Organism: Mycobacterium simulans; assembly: GCF_900232995.1. Lineage (GTDB taxonomy): Bacteria > Actinomycetota > Actinomycetes > Mycobacteriales > Mycobacteriaceae > Mycobacterium > Mycobacterium simulans. Next base: position 2,509,427 of record NZ_OCVX01000003.1, on the reverse strand, counting down.
GCCACCGGAGCGTGGTTGTGCATCAGCTTTACCCGCCCCGAACTGCCAAAGTCGATCAACGACATCGCCGATTCACCGACACCGGAGACTTCCTCGACACGGCCCAGGCCGTACTTGTCGTGCGTCACCCGGTCGCCGGGCTGCAAGACCAGCAGCGGGCGCTTGCTCGCCCCCGAGCGCGTTGGCGACGGGCGCGGGGAACCGAACCGGCCGGCGCCGCTGACCGGCGCGCTGAACGACGGCTTCGGGGCGAGTCGCCGCCAGTCGATGAGCTCCTGCGGAATCTCGCGCAGGAACCGGGATTCCGGGTTCAGCATTGGCTGTCCCCACGACGACCGGACGATGGCCCTACTCACGTATAGCCGTTGCCGGGCCCGGGTGATGCCGACGTAGGCCAGACGCCGCTCCTCGGACAGCTCGGTGGGATCGTCCAGCGCCCGCATGTGCGGGAACATCCCGTCCTCCCAACCGGTTACGAACACCACCGGGAACTCCAGGCCCTTGGCGGTATGCAACGTCATCAACGTGACCACACCCGCGCTGTGTTCGGGGATTTCGTCGGTGTCGGCGACCAGCGACACCCTTTCCAGAAATGCGGCCAGCACACCGGTGTCCGGCACGTCTTCGTTCTCCGGCGCCAGCGCGGCCGCATTAGCTTGGTCGGTGCTGAATTCGTGTGCGACGCTGACGAGTTCGTTGAGATTGTCCAGCCGCGCCAGCTCCTGGGGGTCGGTGGACGATTCCAGCTCACGGCGATATCCGCTGCGTTCCAGCACTGCCTCGACCAGTTCCCCGAGGTCGTCATCGAGGCGCCCGCGCAACTCGTCAAGCATCTCGACGAAACCCGCAATCGCCTTCTCCGCACGGGAATTCAGCATCGGCACTTTGCCTTGGGCCGCGGCCTGTAGCGCGTCGGCGAAGCTGGCGCCGGTGTTCTCGGCATACACCGCCACACATGACTCGGCACGATCACCGATGCCGCGCCTCGGCGTGTTGAGAATGCGACGCATGCTCACCGAATCGCCGGGGTTGTCCAGCACACGCAGGTACGCGACGATGTCGCGAATCTCCTTGCGTTCGTAAAAGCGCACTCCCCCAACTACTTTGTAGGGAATACCGGCACGGATGAACACCTCTTCGAGCGACCGCGACGAGTTGTTGGTGCGGTAGAAAACGGCCACATCGTTGTAAGTGATCGCACCGCGCTCGGCCAGCGCATCGATCTCTTCGGCAACGAACCTAGCCTCGTCGTGCTCGTTGTCGGCGACGTAGCCGACGATCAGTTCGCCGGCACCCGCGTCGGTCCACAACCGCTTCTCGCGGCGTCCGGAGTTGCGTGCGATCACGGAGTTGGCCGCCGACAGGATGTTCTGCGTCGAGCGGTAATTCTGTTCCAGCAGAATAGTTGTGGCGTCCGGGTAGTCGCGTTCGAAGTCTTCGATGTTGCGAATCGTGGCGCCGCGGAACGCATAGATCGACTGGTCGGCGTCGCCGACTACGCACAACTCGGCGGGCGGAACACCATCGCTGCCGTCGGGGGTGTCGCGACCGACCAATTCCCGCACCAGTACGTACTGCGCGTGGTTGGTGTCTTGGTATTCGTCGACGAGCACGTGCCGGAACCGCCGCCGGTAGTACTGGGCGATCTGCGGGAACGTCTGCAGCACCGCCACCGTCTCGCCGATGAGGTCGTCGAAGTCCAGCGCGTTGGCCGCACGCAGCCGTCGCTGGTACTCGGCGTAGACGGACGCGACGGTGCGCGCCAAGTCATCGGAGTCCTCCGCGAGCGCCGACAGCGCCTGGTCGGGATCGATCAACTCGTTCTTCAGGTTGGAGATAGCGTTGGCCAGCAGTCGTGGCGAATACCGCTTGATGTCTAGACCCATGTCTCGGCCGATCATCTGCAGCAGCCGCCGCGAATCGTCGGCATCGTAGATCGAGAAGTTGGAGTTGAGGCCTTCGATCAACGACGCCTGGTTACGCAGAATGCGCACGCAGCTCGAGTGGAATGTCGACACCCACATGTAGCGGGCGCGGTCACCGACCAGGCTCACCACCCGCTCACGCATCTCGGCGGCGGCCTTGTTGGTGAAGGTGATGGCCAAGATCTGACCGACCCCGACGCCGCGGGCCGCGATCAGGTATGCGATCCGTCGGGTCAGCACCGCCGTCTTACCGGAGCCTGCACCGGCCACGATCAGCAGCGGCGAACCCTCATGCACCACCGCAAGGCGCTGCTGGGGGTTGAGCCCGTCGAGCAGTCGATCTGCGTCGGGCTTCGCATAGGTCGCGTGCACACTCATGTCGGTCCAAACCTACCGCCGCCCGCTGACGACTCGGCTCGGGCGGTCGGACCGCTAGAACTCGAACCCTGACTGGTCTGTGCCTGTGTGATTGCTGCCCGAGCTGTTTGTGCCCGAGTTGCCCCAGCCGGAGTTAAGTGTCCCGGACTGACCGAAGCCGGAGTTATCGGTGCCAACGTTCATGAAGCCCACGTTGCCGGTAACGCCGCCGTTCGCGTAGCCGATTGCAAAGCTGCTCGTATTCGAGAATCCGACGGAATTGAAGCCGGAGTTGAAGAACCCGGTATTGCGGCTATTCGTGTTCATGAAGCCCGTCTGGAAGTTGCCGACGTTTCCGTAACCCTCGCTCGAGTTGCCGGTGTTCTCCCATCCCGAAGTACTGTTCCCATGGTTGTTGAAGCCCGAGGTTCCGGTGCCGGTGTTTCCGAAGCCGGAGTTTGTAGCACCGGTGTCGGTCGCACTTCCGAAGCCGGTATTCACATCGCCGGCATTGCCGGCACCTGTGTTGATGTTTCCCGAATTCCAAAAACCCGTGTTGGTGTTGCCCGAATTTCCAAAGCCGGTGTTGCCCGAGCCGGAGTTGTAGAAGCCCACGCTGCTGGCGCCTGAGTTGAAGAAACCCACCGCGCCGCTGGAGCCCGAGTTGAAAGCACCCACCGCAAAGCCGCCCCCATTTCCGACGCCGACGTTATCGCTTCCCGCGTTCCAGAAACCGACATTTCCGTGGCCGGAGTTCCCGAATCCGACATTGGTGTTGGTGGTGTTCACCCAGCCCGTGTTGTGGTTACCCGAGTTCATGAGGCCGGTGTTGGTATTGCCCGAGTTGGCGATTCCCGTATTTGTGTCACCGGAGTTACCGATTCCCCAGTTTCCATGGCCAGAGTTGAAGAAGCCGACGTTGTTGTTGCCCGAATTGAATAATCCGATGTTGCCGCTGCCCGAGTTCAGTCCGTTGAGATTGATTCCGAACTCGTTTTCGCCGGTGAGACCGATGCCGAAGTTGTTCTTCCCCGAGTTGCCGAAGCCGATATTGAACTCGCCAGTATTGCCCAGTCCAATGTTGAAGTTGCCGAAGTTACCTATACCGAAGTTGGAGTTGCCGGTATTGCCAAATCCGAAATTTGAGTTGCCCGCCGTGGGCATGGTCCCGGGACCGCTGTTGCCGAAGCCGATGTTGGCATTGCCGAAGTTTCCGCTGCCGATATTGAGATTGCCGGTATTCCCGTTGCCAATATTCCCGCTACCGCTGTTTCCGCTCCCGACGTTGCCACCGCCGGTCGCCTGAGAATTTCCGAAACCAAAGTTTCCATTGCCACGATTACCAGCGCCGAAGTTTCTGTTGCCCGTGTTGCCGCTGCCCATGTTGAAACTGCCGGTGTTTCCGCTGCCGAAATTGAGGATTCCGTTTAAGTTTCCGTCGCCGAAGTTGAGATTGCCTCTGTTCCCGCTGCCGAAGTTGAGGCTGCCGGTGTTGCCGCTGCCCTGGTTCAGGCTGCCGATGTTTCCCAGCCCTAGGTTTGCTAGACCGATATTGCTGTCCTGCGACAGCGCACTAAGCCCGGCAAACGCCTGCTGCCACGGAACCAGCTGGGCCGCCGCGGCCGACGCCCCGGTGTAATAGCCCACCATCGCCGCGACATCCTGGGCCCACATCTCCTCGTATACGGCTTCGACGGCCGCAATCGCCGGCGCGTTTTGACCGAATAGGTTCGACAGCACCAGCTGCACTACCTGAGAACGATTGATCGCGACCGCAACCGGCTGGACCGTCGCCGCTTGAGCGGCCTCGAATGCGCTCGCAACCGTGCGGGCCTGCCCGGCAGCGCCCGCAGCCTGCGCCGCCGCCGCACTCAGCCAACCCGCATATGGCGCGGCCGCGGCCGCCATCGCCGCGGATGCCGGGCCCTGCCACGCCTGACCCACCAGTCCCGTGGTCACGGTTCCGAACAAGTCCGCGGCCGTCCCCAGCTCATCGGCCAGCCCGTCCCAGGCCACTGCGGCATTGAGCATCGGGGCCGGCCCCGCACCGGCAAACATCAACCAAGAGTTGATCTCGGGCGGCAACACCGAAAAGTTCATTACCAAGGTCCTTCCCGAGCTGGTTACCTCAGCGTGTCGCGCGCCGCGGGGCGACTCGATCGACCGGCTACTACAGCGTCTCGAGCGTACGGCCATTCACACGGGCATTGCGGGCATTTCCGGCGAACTTCCTGGCAACGGCATACACCCAATTCCGACCATTTTTTGCGCGGGCGTGGCCGTTGGTGGCACACTCGGTTGGTGCTCAACGCGCAGCGCCGATTTTTCTACGGGTACCGGCCAGCGGTGCCCGTGGTCTAGCTGCTTTCGCAGAGCCCCGTGGTCCGCTTCCGGATTCGGGGCTCGTTTCTTGTGTGAGGCCCTACACCGGATGAGACCAGACCCCCCACATCACGAGAACGCGGAGTTGGCAGAGATGAACACCGAAACAGTCGACCTACCCGACGTCGATGACCTACGCGACGAAATCGACCGGCTAGACGCCGAGATCCTCGCCGCGGTCAAACGGCGCGTGGAAGTGTCCCAAGCGATCGGCAGGGTCCGGATGGCATCCGGCGGCACCCGCCTGGTCCACAGCCGTGAGATGAAGGTGATCGAGCGCTACGGCGAACTCGGCCCCGACGGTAAGGATCTGGCAATCCTGCTCTTGCGATTGGGCCGGGGCCGACTCGGTCACTAATTGATCAATATTTCCCTTCTTTGCGGGCATTTCTGGCCGGCTGCGGTAAATTCCGCCGAAATGGCTACAGCAAACCCGGTTGGGGTTTCGCAAATGCGTCGGCTGATGTTCCTGTCGGCGGGTACGCTGCTCGCTGCGCTCGGCGGTTTTTCCGGTTTTCCCGGAACCCCAGCAACTTCCTCCGCGTGGTCACGAAGCGGCGTTGCCATCGAGTACCTGATGGTTCCCTCGCCATCGATGAACCGTCAGGTCAAGGTGGAGTTTCAAGCCGGCGGCCCGCACGCGGTGTACTTGCTCGACGGCATGCTTGCCCGTGACGACTACAACGGCTGGGACATCCACCTCCCGGTGTTCGAGTGGTTCGACCGATCGGGCCTCTCCCTCGCCCTGCCCACCGGTGGCATGGCGAGTTTCTACTCCAACTGGTACCGACCCGCGGTCGGCAACGGCGGGGTGTGGACGTACAAGTGGGAAACCTTCCTGACTCAGGAGCTGCCGCAGTGGCTGGCGACGAATAAGGGAATCACCCCCAGCGGAAATGCCGTGGTGGGCGCGTCGATGTCGGGATCGGCGGCACTGATCCTGGCGGCCAATCATCCCGAGAACTTCATCTACGCAGCCTCGATGTCGGGATTCCTCAACCTGTCCGCCGGACAATGGCCGTCCCTCGTCGGCGCTGCGCAAATGGGCGCCGGCGGCTTTCGGTCCGATGCAATGTGGGGCCCTCCCACCGACCCGGCCTGGGCTCAAAACGACCCCACGATCAATGCGGCCAAGCTCGTTGCTAACAACACGCGTATCTGGGTCTATACCGGCAACGGCGGGGACTCGGATTTGGGCACCAAGCTGGACGCCACTCTGCTGGAAAGCGCGACCCGGTTGAGCAACAAGGTCTTTCAGGCCCGGTACAAACTCAAAGGTGGGCACAATGGCGTGTTCAACTTCCCGGATAACGGCACCCACACGTGGTCCTACTGGGGCACACAACTGCAGGCCATGCTGCCCGATCTGCAACGAGTGCTGGGCGGGGGTTAACTGGGCCTCATGCCCAAACGCATCCTGGTCACCGGCGGCACCGGAACCGTCGGCCGCGTTGTAGCCCAGCTTCTGCTCGACTCAGGTGCACACGTACGGATTCTCAGCCGCGGGCGCCGCGCAGGAGGCCAGACGCGGCAGGCCGAGTATGCGATTGGTGACGTGAAGACCGGCGAGGGGCTCACCGAGGCGGTCGCCGGTGTCGACACCATCGTGCATTGCGTCGACCCCGTGCATCATGTTCTCGACGCCGCGCTCAAGTCCGGACACCCGCATCTGGTGTACATCTCGATCGTCGGCATCGACCGAATTCCGCTCGGCTACTACCGCCGCAAGCTCGCCGAAGAACAGCTGATCAGCGCATCCGGGCTGCCCTGGACGGTGCTGCGCGCCACCCAGTTCCACGATCTGGTCGTGGTCATGCTGCGGGGATTGGCCGCGCTGCCGATCATGGTCGTCCCCGCAGGCTTTCGCTTCCAGCCGGTCGACGTCCGTGATGTCGGCGGCGAGCTGGCCGACCTGGCCCTCGCCGAACCCGCGGGACGGGTGCCCGATATCGCCGGGCCCGAGGTATTGCCCATCGCCGAGTTGGCGCGGCGCTATCTGGCCGCGGTAGGCAAACGCCGTGCAATCGTGCCGGCACCACTGCCTGGGCGCATTGCCCGCGGCTACCGATCCGGCGGCAACCTGGCCCCTGACCGCGCCGTCGGGACCGTCACGTTCGATCGCTACCTCGAAGAGCAGCTGATGGCGGGCACGATGCCCTACGGCGACGCGATTCGGTCCTACCTCAGGTTCCCGCGCCTGCGGCGCGGCCAGTGACGCGGTTGACGCGGTTCACAGTCCCAATAGGGTCGAACCATGACTCGCGTCGGCGACGATGCAGAGCGAAGCGATGAGGAGGAGCGGCGCATATGACCACCGTCGGCGACGATGCAGAGCGAAGCGATGAGGAGGAGCGGCGCATATGACCACCGTCGGCGACGATGCAGAGCGAAGCGATGAGGAGGAACGGCGTCCATGACTTCCGTGCAATCAATTCCTGACATCACCGCCACCCCGGCGTGGGACGCCCTGCGCAGGCATTACGAGCGGATTGGGAAAACCCACCTCCGTCAGTTCTTTGCCGACGACCCCGATCGCGGCCGCGAACTCGCCGTCACGGTTGGCGATCTCTACATCGACTACAGCAAGCACCGCGTCACCCGTGAGACGCTACGGTTGCTTATCGATCTGGCCCGGGCGGCCAACCTTGAGGAACACCGCGATCAGATGTTCGCGGGTGCGCACATCAACACCTCGGAGGATCGCGCGGTATTGCACACCGCGTTGCGGCTGCCCCGCGAGGCCGAGCTGCTCGTTGACGGCCAAAACGTCGTCAGGGACGTGCATTCCGTGCTCGACGCGATGGGTGACTTCACCGACCGGCTGCGCAGCGGCGAGTGGACCGGTGCCACCGGCAAACGGATCAGCGCCGTCGTCAACATCGGCATCGGCGGCTCCGACCTGGGTCCGGTGATGGTGTACGAGGCACTGCGCCACTACGCCGACGCGGGCATTTCGGCGCGGTTCGTCTCCAACGTCGATCCCGCCGACCTCGTCGCAACATTGGCCGATTTGGACCCTGCCACAACACTTTTCATCGTTGCCTCCAAGACATTCTCCACTCTGGAGACGTTGACCAACGCCACCGCCGCGCGACGCTGGTTAGTCGACGCGCTCGGCGACGCAGCGGTGGCCAAGCACTTCGTCGCGGTATCTACCAACCGGCGCCTGGTTGACGAATTCGGCATCAACACCGACAACATGTTCGGGTTCTGGGATTGGGTCGGTGGCCGCTATTCGGTCGATTCGGCGATCGGGCTGTCGGTGATGGCCGCCGTCGGCCGAGAAGCCTTCGCCGACTTCCTTTCTGGATTCCATATCGTCGACGAGCATTTCCGAACCGCGCCGCTGGAATCCAATGCGCCTGCCCTGCTTGGGCTTATCGGCCTGTGGTACTCCAACTTCTTTGACGCGCAATCACGTGCCGTGCTGCCCTACTCCAATGATCTGGCGCGTTTCGCGGCGTATCTGCAGCAGCTGACCATGGAGTCCAACGGCAAGTCGACCCGCGCCGACGGCACACCGGTGACTACCGATACGGGCGAAATCTTTTGGGGTGAACCGGGAACCAACGGTCAGCATGCGTTCTATCAACTACTGCATCAGGGCACTCGGTTGGTCCCCGCCGATTTCATCGGGTTCAGTGAACCCCTCGACGACCTGGCTACGGCCGAGGGCACCGGCAGCATGCACGACCTGTTGATGAGCAACTTCTTCGCCCAAACTAAGGTGCTGGCGTTCGGCAAGACCGCCGCGGAGATCGCCGAGGAAGGCACTCCCGCTGATGTGGTGCCGCACAAGGTAATGCCTGGGAACAGGCCGTCGACTTCGATTCTGGCCAGCCGACTTACGCCGTCGGTGCTGGGGCAACTGATTGCGCTCTACGAGCATCAGGTGTTCACCGAGGGTGTGGTCTGGGGTATCGACTCGTTCGACCAATGGGGTGTGGAACTGGGCAAGACGCAGGCCAAGGCATTGCTCCCGGTGATTACCGGCGACACATCACCCGCGCCCCAGTCGGACAGCTCGACGGATGCCCTGGTGCGGCGCTACCGGACCCAAAGGGGACGCACCGGCTGACGGCGAGCAGACGCAAAAGCCCGCGAAATCTAACGATTTCGGGGGCTTTTGCGTCTGCTCGCGCCGGGAACGTTAGGCGAAGCGTTTGGTCAACGGCGGCGGCAGCACTCGCATCAGCTGAACCAAAGGCGCCCAGGGCCACCACGGCACCGCGGCCCTGCCAGGCTCGCGCTCGATGGCATCGACGAGAGCCTTGACGCCAGTTGCGTTGTCCACCATCAACATTGTGCTCGCCGACTTGGCCGTCATCTCCGACTCGATATAGCCCGGCTCCATCACCGAGACCTTGATGGGGCCCTTTGCGTATTCGGCGCGCAGTGATTCGCCTAGTGAGCTCAAACCGGCCTTGCTTGCGGCATACGCGGCTTTGACCCCCGGCACCCCTTTGTTGCCGAGCACCGAGGAGATGAGCACCAGATGGCCCGAGCCGCTCTTGGTGAACATTTCCAGCGCCGTCTCGATCTGTACCAGCGCGGCCACCAGGTTGGTCTCGATGGTTGCCTTGTTCGCCCATAGCTTGCCCGAGCCCAGCCTGGCGCCCTTGCCGATACCGGCGTTGACAATGACGCGATCAATGCCGCCAAGCTCGTCGCTCAACGCGGCGAACACCTTTGGCACCTGTTCGTGGTCGTTGACGTCGAGCTCTGCCACCGCAACCTTGACAGTCGGATATTGTTGCGACAGCTCGGCTTTCAGTTCTTCGAGTCGGTCGGTGCGACGGGCGCACAGCCCCACGTCACGCCCCTTGGCGGCGAAGGATCGGGCCATCCCGGCACCCAGACCCGAACTGGCGCCGGTGATGAGGATTTTCTGGCGAGTCACCCGGGCAGCATATCGACTACTTGAGCAGCCGCGACAAGCGCCGGTCGGCCAGCACCTTCCCGCCGGTCTGGCAGGTCGGACAGTACTGAAAAGACTTGTCCGCGACGGACACTTCCCGCACCGCGTCACCGCATACCGGGCACGGCAGCCCGGTGCGTGCGTGCACCCGCAGCCCGGACCGCTTCTCCCCTTTGAGCGTGGCAGCCTGCTGTCCGACGGATCTGCTCACCGCGTCGGAGAGCACCGACACCATCGCCTCGTGCAGCGTGAGCAATTGTTTCTCGGACAGCTTCCCCGCGGTGGCGAACGGCGAGATCTTGGCGACATGCAGAATCTCGTCGCTGTAGGCGTTGCCGATGCCGGCGATCACTTTCTGGTCGGTGATGACGGACTTGATCCGACCGGTGTTACCGCCGAGAAGCCCGGCCAACTCGTCGCTGCTGATGCCCAGCGCGTCTGGGCCGAGCGCGGCAATGCCGGGCACTTTAACCGGGTCATCGACCAGCCATACCGCCAGTCGTTTTTGGGTCCCGGCCTCGGTGAGGTCGAAGCCCGGCGCACTACCCGGCGTGCCCAAATGGACGCGCAGCCCGATGGGACCCTTGCCTGGTCGCAGCGGCGCCCCTGCCAGCTTGTCCGACCAGCGCAACCATCCCGCACGAGACAGGTGGGCGATCAACAGCAGCTCACCGGCTTGCAGTCCCAGGTACTTGCCCCATCGCTGGGCCCCGACAACGGTCTGGCCATGCAAGGAGTTGATCGGCGGATCGAAGGTTTTCAGCACCGACAGCGCGGCGACATCAACGCGGCCGACCGTCGTTCCAACGGCGTGCCGCCGCAAATGGTCTACCAGCGCTTCGATCTCGGGGAGTTCGGGCACCCGTTCAGTCTGCCGACCGCGGCTGGCGGGTGTCCATCCGCCCGGGTGCTAGGCGGGTCCGGTGACCCCTGGCGTACCAAACAGCACCCCGCGGGTACCGCCTACACCGCCCACACCGCCGAAGGCCGCACCGGCGCCGGCTCCGCCGTCGCCGCCGTTGCCGATCAGCTGGGCGTTGCCGCCGGCACCGCCATGGCCACCTATACCGCCGGGCATCGGCGCGGCCCCGGCGGTGCCGGCGTTACCGCCTCGTCCGCCGTTGCCGTAGAAAATCCCGCCGTCGCCACCGTCGCCGCCGTTGCTGATCTGAACCACCTGGCCCGTCGCGGTATTACCGCCGTTGCCGCCGGCGCCGCCGTTGCCCAACAGCAGTGCGTTGCTCCCGAAGCCACCGAAGCCACCGACGCCGGCCTGGCTGGTGTTCACCCCATCGGTGCCACCGTTTCCGCCGTGCCCGCCGGCCCCACCGGCACCACCGTTGCCGATAAACCCGGAGTGACCGCCGGAGCCACCAAATCCCCCGACACCCCCGCTTCCGCTAAAGCTGCCCGGAGTGGCCGTGAAATCGCCCGCGGCGCCGCCCTGCCCGCCGATCCCGCCTACGCCGCCGTTGCCCCAAATCCACCCGGCACACCCCGACGACCACCACGGGTGGCTCCGGCGGCGGCTCCAGTGGTGTAAAAGCGCCGGGACCGGCCCCCCCGTTCCCGCCTTGCCCCCCCGCCCCCGCCGAGCCGCCGTTACCGCCGGGCTGACCGGGCGCGCCGGATCCGCCGTTACCACCGTTGCCGAACAACAACCCACCGGCGCCACCGTTTTGCCCGGTCCCCGGGGCCCCGTCGGTCCCATTGCCGATCAGTGGACGTCCCAACAGCGCCTGGGTCGGCGCATTGATCAGGTCCAGGACCGGCTGCAGAGGCGAAGCACTCGCCGCCTCAGCGGTCGTATACGCGGCGGCACCCGAATTCAACGCCTGCACGAATTGCTGGTGAAACGAAGCCGCCTGAGCGCTCAGCACCTGGTAGCCCTGCGCCTGGGCATTAAACAACGCCGCAACCGCGGCTGACACCTGATCGGCGCCGGCCGCCACCACCCCGGTCGTCGGCGCCGCCGCGGCGGAGCTGGCCTGCGTGATCGACGAACCAATCCGCGCCAAATCGGTTGCTGCGGAAGCCACTAACTCCGGCGAGGCGATCACAAAGGACATCGGACACCTCCGTCCGGCGCATCCGCAGCGACACGCGCCTAGGGCGGATCGTACCCTGATCTAGCTGCCGGTTCGCGGGCTTCGGCAAATTTGTCACGAGACCGACCAGCCGGAACGGCTATGCGGGTCCGTTGCTCCCCCGCTGGCCAAACAGCTGGCCACCGGCGCCGCCGATGCCACCGACCCCACCCTGGCTGGCGCCGGCACCGGCGCCACCGTTGCCGCCGTTGCCGATCAGCTGGGCGTTGCCGCCGTTACCGCCGATGCCATTCGCGGAGGGGGCGTTGAAACCCGCGGGAATGCCGCCGGCGAACCCGCCGTCGCCGCCGTTGCCGTAGAAGTAGCCGCCCGCGCCACCATTGCCGCCGTTGCCGGTCTGGAACACGTCACCCTGGAACGTCCCGCCGTAGTTTCCGGGGAGTCCGGTGTTTCCGCCGTTGCCACCGGCGCCACCACTGCCGAACAGCACGGCGTCCCCGCCGAAGCCGCCGAGCGAACCGGGACCGGCATCCCCGCCATTGTGGCCGCCGTTGCCGCCGTTGCCGCCGTTGCCGCCATTGCCGATCAGGCCGGATTGCCCGCCGCTGCCACCGAAGCCGCCGTAGCCGCCGGAGCCGTTGAACGTTCCCCCTGCGTCAGGGGCCCCGCCTCCGTTGGCCCCGTTGCCACCGACCCCGCCGGCCCCGCCGTTGCCGTAGAGGAAGCCGCCGTTGCCGCCGGTGCCGCCAATGAGGCCACTGCCGCCCTGACCGCCAGCGCTCAGGAGGCCGGCGCTGACCGTCTGACCGGCACCACCCAGGCCTCCGTTGCCACCGGCGCCCCCGTTACCGAATAGTCCAGAGTTGCCGCCGTTACCGCCGGTTGCGGCGAAGCCTCCGCCGTTAGCGCCGGAAACGACGTTGTTGTTGGCCACGAATGACCCGCCGTTCCCGCTGTTGCCGCCGGCACCACCATCGCCATACAGCCACCCGCTGTGGCCCCCGTTGCCGCCGCTGCCGGCTTCTCCGCCATTGCCGGCGCCCTGGCCCGTGGCGCCACCGGTGGCATTGCCGCCGTTGCCGCCGAGACCGCCAACCCCGCCCTGGCCGAAGACCAGGCCACCCCGGCCACCGGCGCCGCCGTTGCCGCCGTTACCGCCATTGAGGCCGCCACCGGCCGGAGTGGCGCCGTTGGCGTTGCTGCCGTTGCCACCGAGGCCCCCCGCGCCGCCCAGCCCGTAGAGCCAGCCGCCGGCACCGCCGTTGCCACCGTTGGCGCCGGCCAGGCCGGCATTGCCGCTTGCAACCGTCGCGGCGTTACCACCGGCACCGCCACTGCCGCCGTTGCCCCACAGCCCCGCCGACCCGCCGGCGCCGCCGTTCTGGCCCGGCGCCCCGGAGCCGCCGTTGCCGCCATTGCCGTACAACCACCCGCCATCGCCGCCAGCTGCTCCGGTCCAGGGGGCCCCATTGGCGCCGTTGCCGATCAACGGACGCCCGGTCAGCGCCAGCACCGGGTCGGTGAGGAAGGCCTGGGCCTGTTGCATTGGCGATGCGTTGAGTGCCTCGGCATTGGCGTACTGCGCCGCACCGGAATTCATGAGCTGAACAATCTGGCTGTGGAACATCGACGCCTGCGCGCTAAGCGCTTGATAGGCCTGGGCGTGGGCGCCGAATAGCGCGGAAAGCGCCACTGAGACCTCGTCGGCGCCAGCGGCCAGCACGGCGGTTGTCGGGAAGGCCGCTGCGGCGTTAGCCGAGCTGATTGTTGAACCAATCCCAGCCAGATCGCCGGCCGCTGCCTCCAAATATTCGGTGGCGGCGATCACCCACGACATCTACAACCTCCCGACAACCTCGGCGGCTTGACTAGCTGCGAGTGACCCACGACACAATTACTCATTCGGGAGCAGATGTTAACGCGTTACGACGGTTAGTCCCGCGCTTCGGAAAAATTTGTACTGCCGTATCAAAATTGCCGCGCTATTCAGCGTGTCGCGCCCCGCAATAAGTAGGTATCCATGATCCAGCCGTGGCGCGCTCTGGCGTCGGCACGCAGCGCCGCGATGCGCGGCCCGACGTCCCCGACGGTGCCGGAGATCAGCAGCTCATCCTCGGTTCCGAGATAGGCACCCCACCAGATGCGAGTGTCCGGCGGGCACGCCTGAAACGAGCAGTCGGCATCGAGCATGACCACCGCCGAGCCAGACACACCGTGCGCGCGCAGTTGCCTACCCGTTGTGATGAGAACCGGTTCGCCGACATCGTTGAGCGGGATGCGGTGCCGAGCGGTTAGCGCTTGCACCGCGGTGATACCCGGAATCACGTCGTAGCTGATATCCGCCTCGGCTGCCACGGCGTCGAGGATGCGTAGCGTGCTGTCGTACAGCGACGGGTCACCCCAGGCCAGAAACGCGCCCACCCCATCGGGCCCGAGTTCGTCGGAGATGGCCTTCGCCCAGATCCGGGCGCGCGCCGCGTGCCAATCGGAAACCGCTTTGCGGTAGTCGCCATCACGCGATCGCTGCGGGTCAGGCAGCTCGACAAATCGGTATCCGGGCTCGCGGATGAACCGCGCACAGATCGCCCGGCGCAGCGCCACCAGGTCGTCCTTCGCGTCTCCTTTGTTCCGGCCCTTGTCCATCGCGAAGAACACTTGGGTGTCGTTGAGCGCCTTGATGGCTTGGAGCGTCATGTACTCGGGGTCCCCCACGCCGATGCCGATCACGTGGATGCGCCGACTCACCGCGCCAGTCAACCGAATTGAAACCTCAAAGATCTAGTCGGGACCCCAAGTACCCGATACCATGGGTACCGACTGCGAATTCCCTCCCCTCTGAAACACCTGATGAAGGGATGTCAACGATGACTCGCGCCAAGACGATGCAGAGCGAAGCGATGAGGTGGGGGTACCTCCCGCTTGCGGGGGAAAGCGGCGCCACAACCTCAGCGGTGAAGCCTGGTGGGCCGAGTCGTGAAGAATTCTCCGAGCGTCTGCTCAAAGGCTCGGTCAAAAAATCCTACGAACCCATAGTCGACATCGACTGGGACGCCCCGCTCGACCCGGACAAGTTCTACCTACCGGCCAAGCTGGTGTCGCTGTACGGGACCCCGATGTGGGACGAGATGACCCGCGAACAACAAATTGAGCTGTCCCGCCAGGAATTGGTCAACACGCTCTCGGCCGGGATCTGGTTCGAGAACATGCTCAATCAATCATTGCTGCGCACCATCCTGCATGAAGACCCCACCAGCCGGTCGACGCATTACAAGCTGACCGAGTTGGGCGACGAAACTCGCCACATGGTCATGTTCGGCAAAGCCATCGAACGCATCGGCGCCAAGCCGGTACGCCCGCGGCGCATCCACCGGTGGATCATCAACGCACTTCCGCTGGCATTCCAGCGGGGCTCGATGCTGTGGGTGGCGGCCCTGATCGGCGAGGAGATCTTCGACTCGCTGCAACGACAGATGATGGACGACCCGGAACTGCAGCCAATTATCCAGCGGCTCATGCGGATTCACGTCACCGAAGAGGCCCGCCACATTCAGTTCGCTCGTGATGGCGCGCGCAAACGGGTGGCCGAAATGCCTCGGATCAACCGCTGGTTCATGGCCAACATCAACGGCCTCGGCGGGTACTTCTTCCGCTACCTGTTCAGCAACCCGATCCCGTATGCGCGCACGGGTCTGGACCCACGGCGGGCCCGCGCCACAGCCCGCAACAGCCCACACCGTCACCAAATGCAGATAGCCGGATTCGCGCCGCTGGCAGCGTTTTTGACCGAAGTGGGCCTGATGGGACCGATCGCCCGCCGCGGCTGGAAACGCAGCAAGTTTCTGTGACCGATTCGCCTCGTCACATC
This sequence comes from Mycobacterium simulans, assembly GCF_900232995.1. GTDB lineage: Bacteria > Actinomycetota > Actinomycetes > Mycobacteriales > Mycobacteriaceae > Mycobacterium > Mycobacterium simulans. Next base: position 2,493,932 of record NZ_OCVX01000003.1, on the reverse strand, counting down.
GTCATTGTTGGCGCTCGGGAAACCGCCGGGCCGCTGGCTGCCGACCTGGTGCTCGCCAACCGTGATGTCCTTGGTTCGGCGTTCGACGACGCGACCGACACTTGGGTGCTGACCACGTCCGGCGGCGAGACTGTGCGCGCTCGTGTCGTCATCGCCACCAAGCCTGCGGTGTACGTTCCGTGGATACCGGACATCCCCGGCGTCTTTGCGGGCGAATCATTTCACGCGGCGGCGTGGGACCCTGATTTCGATCCGGCCGACAAGCGCATTGCGGTCATCGGCACCGACGCCGCGGTCGGTCACCGCATCGGCCGGCTGGTCGAATCGGCAAGATCGGTAGCCGCGTTCGCGTACGCACCACGTCGGTTTGTCACCGAAGTGTCGCTGCCGACAACGCGCGCCAAACGCTGGTTGCGCCGCCACGTGCGACGTGAGCGGCCGCCGGCGCTTCACCTGGTGCGGTCGGCGATCGACGCGATGACCTCCTCGGGTGTCCGCGCCAGCGATGGTGTCGAACACCGCGTCGACGCCATCGTTTACGGCACCGGATACACGGTCGGCGACCAGGCGCTGGTCGGCTCCGGCGGACTGACCATCCGACAGGCCTGGGCCGACGGCATGGAGCCATTTTTCGGGGTGGCCGTTCACGGCTTTCCCAACTACTTCTTCATCACCGGGCCCGATATCGGCGCGCAGGCGCGCTACATCGTTAAGTGCATGGAGCTGATGGGACGCACCGCCAGCACCCGCATGGAGGTGCGCCGCAGCAGCCAGCACGTGTTCAATGAGCGCGCCCAACTCGAACCCGCGGAGCCCCAACCGGTGGCATCCGCGTTCGACCTGTCAGCCAGCGCACCCGAGGACGATGACACCTACGACGGCGCGGCGACGCTGGAGATAGCCGGCATCCGCCAGTCGGTGCGCGTCCGCCTTGCCGGTCACCTCGACCCCATCGACGGCAACTACCACTGGCAAGGCACGGTTTTCGATCAACTACCTCAAGTCAAGCAAGCACGGGCGGCCACATTATCGGTAGGCGAGCACAGCGCGCCTGCGCGCATCATCGAAGAAACGCCGTGGGGCACGCATTCGGTGGCGGGTGTGGGCACGCCACCTTACGCGCGGCGCTGCCCGTGATGGGCTCGATGCGCGAATTTGCGGGCTTTGCCCATTGGAATCCGGCTAGGCTGGGTATCTCCTAGACAAGTGGTTGGCCTCGCGCGTTAAGTGGGTAACCAGGCTGGGTGGCGCGTGCTGTAGCAGACGGCAAACAAGCGAGAACGGTAGTTTCGGCGTGGTGGCGGTCGGTGCTTCGGACGGGCGAGGTCGGGACGTCTACCCGACCTGCGTCCAGCTTGCAGCGCCATCAGGGATTCCTGCGATGCCCCGCACTCCACGTGCACAAGGCGGGGCCATTATCCGAAGATAGGGATTCGACCGCCTGAAGCCTGAAGAAGGCTATGTAGGCGGCATCCTCAGCAATTGGCGGGGCAAGAGTTCGAGGAGCAGGAGATGGAGCCGGACGACCGGACAGAACTGGCACGCCGGTTCATGACGTCTCGCCGTTTTGCACTGGGTGAAGCCTCGGATGTACAGGGGTGGCGTAAGTGAGCGCGGTAGCCAACTCACCAAGCTCGTTAGCCATTGAGGAGCGGACTGAGCACTCGGTCGTCTGCCTGACGGCCGAGGGTGTACTCGACGCAAACAACTCCGCGGAGCTGCGTGACAGCGTTACGAAGGCAACGGTCGACACGCCGTCCGCCGTGATCGTCGACGTCACCGCACTTCAAGTCCCCGATGAAGCCGTATGGTCGGTCTTCATCAGCGCCCGCTGGCAGGCCGATACCCGCCCGGAGGTTCCGATCCTGCTGGTCTGCGGTAGTCGAGCCGCGCGTGAGGCAATTACCCGCAGCGGGGTCGCCCGCTTCATGCCCGTGTATACAACCGAGAAATCGGCGATAAAGGGCCTCGGTAAACTCGCGCGTCGCGGCTTCCGACATGCCCAGACCCAACTACCCGCCAACCTGACCAGCCTTCGCGAGTCGCGCCGACTCGTCCGCGAGTGGCTCACCGACTGGTCGAAACCCAGGCTGATCCCGGTCGCGTTGGTAGTGGTCAACGTGTTCGTGGAAAACGTGCTGGAACACACCGGCAGCGATCCGGTGATGCGGCTCGAATGCGACGGTCCAACAGCAACAATCGGGGTTTCCGACGGCAGCGGAGCGCCCGCGGTGCGGTTGCCGTCGCCCCCGAAGGGAATCGACGTGTCCGGCCTGGCCATCGTTGAGGCATTGTCCCGTGCGTGGGGCAGCACTCCCACGGCGTCAGGCAAGACGGTCTGGGCCATCATCGGCCCCGAAAACCAGCTCTAAGCCGCAGCGGCGACATCGAGTGTGCGCTAGCGGCTTGCGCGTGTATTCAGGGCGGGAATTTTGCGATTCACCCGCCCTCGGCTCACACTCAACGCGTGCGGTTCACCTACGCGGAGGCAATGACCGACCCGGCGTTCTACATTCCGCTGGCCCAGGCGGCCGAGGCCGCCGGTTACCACAGCATGACGATCGCCGACAGCCTCGCCTATCCCTTTGAGTCCGACTCGAAGTACCCGTACACGCCGGACGGCAACCGCGAATTTCTGGACGGCAAGGAAATCATCGAAGCCATTGTCCTGACAGCGGCGTTGGGTGCGGTGACAACGACACTGCGGTTCAACTTCTTTGTCCTCAAGCTCCCCGTCCGGCCGCCGGCGCTGGTGGCCAAGCAGGTGGGTTCGCTGGCCTCGCTGATCGGCAACCGGGTGGGTCTCGGCGTGGGCACCAGTCCGTGGCCGGAGGACTACGAGTTGATGGGAATCCCATTCGCTAAGCGCGGCAAGCGGATTGACGAATGTATCGAGATTGTGAGAGGCCTCACCACCGGAGATTACTTCGAATTCCATGGCGAGTTCTACGACATCCCGAGAACCAAGATGACCCCGGCTCCGAGCAAGCCGATCCCGATACTGGTTGGCGGCCACGCCGATGCCGCACTACGTCGCGCCGCGCGCCTGGACGGCTGGATGCACGGCGGCGGTAGCGACCCCGAGGAACTCGACCGACTCATCGCCCGGGTCAAGCACTTTCGCGAGGAAGAGGGCAAGACCGGACCGTTCGAGATCCACGCGATCTCGATGGACAGCTACACCGTGGACGGCATCAAACGGCTCGAGGACAACGGCGTTACCGACGTCATCGTTGGCTTTCGGATTCCCTACATCAAGGGACCGGACACCGAGCCGCTGGAGAAGAAGATTCGTCACCTGGAGAAGTACGCCAACAAGGTGATCTCGAAATGCTAGATCCGACCGCACTACAATCGCCGGCGCCGGCCGATGCCATAACTCGGAACAGGTTGACCTGCAGCGACTTCCGGCCAATGGGGCAGTAATGGCACACTTTCGTCGACGGAAGTCCCGTCCTAATTCCACGGTCCGATGGCGTCTTCGAGCAGCTCGAGTTCGCGAGCAAGCTGATCGGTGAGCGTGCTCATTGCGGGGACGACGCGGCGACAGCTGATCAAGCCGAAGGCGATCTGGTCATTGGTGCTGGTGCAGGTGATGTTCAATGCCTGACCGTCGACAGGGATCGACATCGGGTAGAGCGCGTCCAGGTGGGCGCCGTTCCAGTACAGCGGGCCACGCGGACCGGGCACGTTGGAGATCATCACGTTCGGCGGGCGCAGGGGCCCGGGGGCGTGTCCCAGCGTCATGGCAAGTGCCAGCGGGGCAGCGCCGAGTGCGCTCATCGCGATCACCTGCTCGCGGCTGCGGCCGGCGATCGCGGCCTTACCCTCCCGCATGCTGGCCCGCACGGCCGACAGGCGCTCGGCCGGATCGGCTAGGTGCGTGGCCAGCGAGCACATCAAGGTCCCGATCTTATTGCCGGGAACCCCATGCATCACGTCGACGGCGTCGGCGCCGCGCAGCGACACGGGCACCATCGCTGTCAGCGGCGCGACCGGCAGCGCCCTGCGGGTGATCAGGTAACTGCGCAACGCACCAGCACACATGGCCAGCACGACGTCATTGATGGTGGCATCAGCACGCTTCGCAACCAATCTCAGCCGCTCGATCGGGAATGTGCAGCCCGCGAAAGATCGGGCACTGTCGATCGGCACGTTCAGTGGGGTGTGTGGTGCGGCCAGCGTCAGCGGACCGCCACGGCGGCGCGCAGCCCGCCACGCGGTGTCCGCTAGCGCAGGCGCCATGCCCGCAAGCACCCCAGCCGCGCCAAGCACTGCTCGGGCCAGCGTCAGCGGGCCCGCCGGGGCCCAAGGTGCCGCCGTATCCGACGTTCGTGCCTGTTCGCCCACCTCCCACAGTGCAGGCATCCCACGCCGATCGGGGTCCGCGCTGACGGTCTGTTGTAGAAGCCGCATCGCCGAGACGCCATCCGCCAGCGCATGGTGGGTTTTGATATACATCGCGTACTGCCCGTGGGGCAGGCCCTCGATCAAATGCAACTGCCAAAGTGGGCGGGAGCGATCCAGCATCCCAGCGTGCAATTGCGAAACCAGCTCCCACAGCGCAGCCAGGCCGGCTCGCCGCGGCAAAGCGCTGAGCTGCACGTGGTAGTCCAAATCGACCTCAGCCTCGGTGCGCCAATACCACTGCCCCAGAGAGGTCAGCGAGCGGTGCGGACGTCGTCGCCACAGCGACGCCACTTGGTTACGCGCCAACGCGGTGGCGAACATATCGCGCACGTAGCGTTCGTCGGCGCTCTCCGGTCGGCTCAGTAGCGCCAGCGCACCCACATGCATCGGCCGCTGCGGCGTCTCAGCAAAGAGAAACATCGCATCGGCTGCAGACATGGGAAAAAGCATGAGCGGCAGACCCTTTCAGGGGCGGCCGAAACGCCCCCGCCGCGGAAGGCCGTTCCACAAGAACGTGTCGGATGCTGACTACCGCCGGGACTGGACGGCCAAACACTCCGAAAAAGGGCTGGGTACTTCGGTCACATTAGCCACCGCAATGAGTACTCGCAACCGCCGGGCTGGCTCAATTTAAAACCCGCGCTTGGCTAGCCGGTATCAGAACGCAGCCATTCCCGGCGCCGCTGCGCAATTTGTGCGGCAACGCGCCTCGCGCGCAGCACGGTCATCGGCGCGGAGGCTTGTCCTCGATGAGACGGAGCGCGATCTCGACAACGGCCGTATTCGAGTTCTGCGACAACTGCGAGAGCATCGCGAATGCGCGAACGGCGTCGATATTGAAGCGTTCCATCAGTATGCCCTTAGCCTGACCGATGAGGTCGCGGGAAGCGAGTGCGCTGCGGAGTTGCTGGTCGTGGCGCAGCATGTTCCACGCCATTGCGGCATGAGTAGCCATAATCAACGCCATCTCCACCGATTCGGCGTCGAACGCATGGGGACGCGAAGCATAAAAGTTGAGCGCACCCATGCTGTGGCGGTTGACGAACAACGGGATCGTCATGATTGACCGGATCGGCGTTTCGTCGGCAACGTCGCGGCAATAGGCCGGCCAGCGCTGTTCGGCGGTCACGTCGTCGATGCGGATGACCTGGCCCTCCCATGTGTCGGTGCCGCACATGTCCTTATGACGTTGCTGAATTTCGCCCAACAGGATCGGGTACCCGGCACTTGCCCACACCGTCCGCACCCCGTCACGGCTGCCCATCGTGAGTGCAGCATGCTCAGCACCGGGTACGGATTTAACGGTGGTGTCAAGCAGATTGCCGAGCGTCGTGTCGATGTCATCGGTGGGCTGGTGCGCCTGGAGATTTCGCGCCAATTCGGCGACCCGGAGAGCAATTGCGTGCGCGTGACTCGCTGTCATTGTGGTCTTCTCCGATCGAGCGCCGATGGAGGCCACCTTATTTTTCACACCAAGTGGTGTTGCTCGCAAGGGTTGTGGGGTCCAACGCGAAACACGTTCTACCGTTTCAGGCCAGATTCAGACCCGACCTATCATTTTCCGTTGGTCAACGTTGTCGCGAAAGTCTTGACCTCACAAAGGATCCCACTTTGGGGCACGCTTCTCCCGGTGCGCCTTGGCTGCCTCGGCTGGATTATTGGTGAAGCCGGTGAGCAGCTGAGTGCGGTTCTCAATCTCTATGGCGTGCCGCAAGCTCGGCGCATCCAACGCAGCATTGAGACCAATCTTGGTCTGCCACACGCCGAAAGCGTTGTTTTCGACGATCTCGCGGGCCTTGGCCAGGGACGCCGCAAGCAGGTCGTCGGGCGCAACCACCTTGTGTACCAGCCTGATGCGATAAGCCTCGGCCGCATCGATGATGCGACCGGTCAGCATGAGTTCCCGCGCCGCTCCCGCGCCGACGATCTTCGGCAACAGGTAACTGGTCCCCATGTCCATCGACGAGAATCCGGCCTTTATGAACACCGATCCGAATCGGGCGTGTTCGGACGCGATCCGGATGTCGGAGTGCAATGCGAACGCCAGTCCGCCTCCGACGGCCACACCGTTGACCGCGGCGATCACCGGTATGGGCAGCTCGTAGAGCCGGACATATTGGTCGGCCAGCCGTACCTGGGCGTCGTAATTGGTCTTGTACGCCGGGGTTGCCCGGTCGACCCTGGACGTGGGCTGGACCCAGGGTTTGCCGGTGCCGCTTATATCGGCGCCGGCGCAGAATCCCCGTCCGGCGCCGGTGAGGATCGCTACCCGGAAATCGCCTCCGCTGAGCGCATCCAACGCGTCGTCCATGGCATCGATCAGCGATCCATCGATCGCGTTCAGGCGCTCAGGCCGGTTCAGGGTGACCAGGGCAATGCCTTGTTCGACGGCTGCAAATTCCACGGGGCGTTGTCCTGAAGGCATATCCGCACGGTACAGCGGACATTAAGGAACCCGGCCTAACGTGGATGCGGCCGGGACAAGTCCAAAGGAGTAACCATGGCACGAACCGATGACGACACGTGGGACCTGGCTAACAGCGTGGGAGCCACTGCCACCATGGTCGCGGCAGCCCGAGCGGCCGCAAGCCGGCGTCCTCGGCCGGTCATCAACGACCCGTTCGCCGAGCCACTGGTGCGCGCGGTCGGGCTGGACCTGTTCACCCGGTTGGCCAGCGGCGCGTTGGATCCCGTCGACCTCGACGGAAATCTGGGTTTCCCCAGGATGATCGATACGTTCGCGGCCCGCGCAGTGTTCTTCGACGACTATTTCGCCGAGGCCGGCACGGCGGGAGTGCAGCAGGTCGTCATCGTGGCTTCCGGCCTGGATTCTCTTCCGTACCGCCTGACCTGGCCGGCCGGGACAACGGTGTACGAGATCGACCAGCCTCAGGTGATCGAGTTCAAGACCTCGACGCTGTCGAAACTTGGCGCTGTGTCCAACGCCGAGCACCGCGCCGTCGGGATCGATCTCCGCGACGACTGGCCGACGGCGTTGCTCGGCGCCGGCTTCGATGCCGACCAACCGACCGCATGGCTCGCCGAGGGGGTGCTGATCGGTTTTCTGCCGCAAGAAGCCGAAGTTCGATTGTTGGACAACATCGTCTCGCTCAGTGGTGACGGAAGCCGGCTGGCGGCTGACTATGGACAGGTCGCGGGTCAGTCCGAGGAGGCCCAACAGCAGGCCCGGGCAATGACCGACCGGTGGCGCGACCTCGGCTTGGACCTCGACATCGCCGCCCTGACCTACCCTGGTGAACACACCGACGTCGCAGCCTATCTGTGGGCGCATGGGTGGCAGACGGTCACGTCCGATCTCGAGGAGATCTTTACGGCTGCCGGGCTGCCCCCGCTGGGGGATGCCGGCCAACAGGCCCCTGCCAATTCGATTGGCTTTGTCCGAGCATCGCTCGGGTAGTCGCCAGCGCCGCTAGAGCGGCTAGGAGCGTTGCTAGTACCACGTTGGCAGCGATCGGCATGCCGATCACGTTGATAAGTCCCTGAACCGGGTCACCGCTGGCCATTTGCGAGATCCCGCTTAGGAACAGGTTGACGCCCTAGGACGGCAGCGATGTTACGCGGTCGCGATATTGACTGTCGGCTGCACTTTCGCGAAGGCGCTCGTAAAGTCAGTGGGCAAGGCGCCTAACGCCGACAACGGATTCGATTAAGGAACCGCAGTATCCGCCCCTGGCAGAGCAGGTCTCGTGGTGCCCGCCTCGCATCGACAAACGCTCGTCCGTCGCAGATAGGTGGGCAATTTGGGTGCCACCCAACGGAGAGACTCCTAATTGCGGATGTGGCCGCGGACAGTCACGCCGAGCGTTTTGCCAACCACTCCGCCTGCATCACCATCAGCCCGAACAGCTCCGGCATCGGGGTGTCGGGGTCGAGTTCGCGATAACACTGATAGATGTTGACGACGACGCGTTCGGAGTCCAGCCAGCTCGCGTATTCGCCGAGATCGACGGTGTCGACGGCCTCCGCGAACGACAGCCCATTGTGGTAGGCCACCTCGGCCTGCTCGGCAACGTGAACGAGATAGCCACGCACAGCGCGTATTCCATCCGGATCGGTAACCGGGCCATGACCCGGGATCACCGTTGGCGTGTCCAGCGCGATCATCGCATCGCACGCCGCAACCCAGTTGGCGATCGGCCCGGCCCACACAATCGGTGTGCAGCCGATGAACAGCAGATCCCCGGCGAACAGCACACCGGCGTCGGGCACATGCACCACCGAATCGGCGGCGGTGTGCGCCGGACCGAGGTTGTGCAGATCGACTCGCCTGCCGCCAACCTCGATGGTCAGGTCACGGTCGAATGTCATATCGGCGTTGCGCACCGTGATGCCGCTGAAGTCGAAGTGCCCGAAGCGGTCTCGCGCATATCGAGTCGCGACGGGGCCCAGGTCTGCGATCTGGGTGCGGGCCAGCATCTCCGGGCCGGCGCCGTGCTCGATCTCCTCCGCGGTGCCCTCGGCGGCGATGACCCGGACCGAGTTGTCCAGCAGTTGATTGCCGTGGGTGTGGTCGCCGTTGGAATGAGTGATCAGGGCGTCGGTAATGGGCGAGCGCTCGGTGATGGGTCGCATCGCGGCCAGCATTTCCCGGGTCAGCGCCAGGTCGAACAACGTGTCCACGAGAAGCGATGCGCCGTCACCTGCGACTAGACCCGCATTGCTCCAACCGTATCCCCCGTCCGGCAGCGTCCACGCCCACACTCGGTCGCCGACCTCGTGCAGCCCACGGGTGTAGGGCACCCGCGCCGGCGCCCGGTTGGCACGGGGCCGGGGTGGTTGCGCATCCGGATTCGGCCGGGGGGCCAACGGAATGGGCGCTTCGCTCCCACGAACCGTCTGGCGCGTCTCCCCGAGACCCTCGACCTTGAGGGTCACGACGTCACCGTCGCGCAACCAGCCCGGAAACGACTCGGCGTCCCTCAGATGCTCGACAAGCGTACAGGTGGGCACCGTGCCGGAGCCGAATACGTCACCGGGGTTCAGGCTCACGCCCCGCGAGGCGTAGGAAATGACTTCACCGAAAGTCCAGTCCATCGCCCCGGTAGACCCCGAGCCGATCACGGTCTCGTTGACCAGCGCGGTCACCGGCAGGCTCAGCTTGCCGTCACGCCGGTAGGGCTCCAGCTCATCCGGGGTGACGAGATACGGGCCCAGCGTAACTCCGCTGTCCTTGCCCTTGGCCTGTCCGATCCGCAGCTGCCCCTCCAGCATCTGCAGGTCACGTGCGGACCAGTCATTAAAGATCATGTAACCGATGATCGACCGTTCCGCTTGCTCGACCGACAGGTTCTTGCCGGCGGCTCCGATGACGGCCGCAATCTCCAATTCGAAGTCCTGCCAAGCACTTCCGGGAGCGGTCGGCGCATCATCGTAGGGACCCAAAACGGTTGCCGGACATGCGAAGTAGAACGCCGGGATGCGGTACCAGGTGTCCATGAGCACCCGGCCCGCTCCCATCGCCTCCTGACAATTGCGCATGTGATCCAGAAAGCACAGCGAATCACGGATTGACGGCGGGCGCGGGATCGGCGCCGCCAGCGACACTTCATCGAGACGAACCGCCGCCGCAGGCGACCGCAATACCTCCTCGCCCGCTGCGCGCAGACCGTCGGCGCCGCGCCCAATCAGATCAAGCAGTGTCACTCCGGAGGGTGTGGCATAGATCCGGTCACCGGAGAGCACTCCGCAGCGATCCCCCTGGTCGCTTCGATATGTCACCCACTTCATTCGCGCACCACCTCGCTCGGCTTCTTATCCGGCCGCAGCCCACGCCAGCTCGATTGGCGCAGCCGGTTGTCCGGGGTCCACTCGCTGTAGCGCACCTCCCCGACCAACGTCGGCTTCACGAACGTCACACCCTTGGTCTCGTTCGCGGGAAGTGAAGCGCCGAAGGGAGATTCATCGGTGTGCAGCGGGGCCAGCGTCTTCTTCAGGTTGGCCAAGTCACGTTCGGTGAAGCCGGTGCCGACCCGCCCGGCGAACTGCAATCCGTCGGGGCCCGGAATGCCCATCAGCAGTGCTCCGATGCCGCTGCTGCGCCCGCCTTCCCCCACCCGCCAGCCGCCGATGACGACTTCTTGGGTGTTCCAGTGCTTGTCCTTGATCCACGACGCCGAGCGTCGGCCCGGCTGATAACTCGAGTCGCGTCTCTTGGCGACCACACCCTCCCAGCCGTGCTTGCGTGAATACTCCAGCGCCTCCGTGCCATCCCCGGGCGCGAGCTCGGGAACGATGAGATCGCCTGCACTGCCCAGGGTTTCCAGCAACTTGCGCCGGTCTTGGTAGCGGGCTCGCAGCAGCGAGCGGCCATCCAGGTAGAGCAGGTCGAACGCCCAGAACTCGATGCGGGTGGCGCGGACGCGGTTCTGCATCTCATTGAAGCTGGGCACTCCGGACTGGTTGAGCGCGACCACTTCGCCGTCGATCACCACATGGTGATCGACGAGATCTGCTGCCAGCGACTGCAATTGGGGATACTCCGCGGTGACATCGCGTCCGCTGCGTGATCGCAGCCGCAGCACGCCGTGGTCGGCGTCCACCAACAGCCGATAGCCGTCCCACTTGCCCTCGAACGCCCACTGCCCCGCCTTGAGCCCCGCAACCGAACCGTGCGTGGCGAACATCGGCGCGAGCGTGTCGAACTCGAAAACCTTCTGGTCCTTCATCCGGTGCGCCAGCCACTGGTCGCCACTGGTCTGGATCAGCGCATAGCGCCCGGAGATTCGATTGCCGTGCAGGTTGACGATTACTTCCCCGTTTTCGGCAGAGTCGTTGAACTTCTCGGCCTCGTAGGTCCCGGCGTCCCAGATGACCACCTTGCCGGCGCCGTATTCGCCCCTGGGGATGGTGCCCTCGAAGGTGCCGTATTCCAGCGGATGATCCTCGGTGTGTACCGCCAGATGGTTCACCGACGTGGTCTCGGGCAGGTTCTTCGGCACCGCCCACGACACGAGCACTCCGTCCCTTTCCAGCCGGAAGTCATAGTGCAGGCGACGGGCGTGATGCTCCTGGATGACGAACGTATTGTTCTGCCCAACAGCTGGTTTCGCGCTCGGCACCGGCTCGGGAGTCTTCGACGCATCGCGCATGCTGCGGTATTTGGTCAGGCGGTCGCGGCTGGGCAGGTCGGCATCCAGGGGTGCGAGCAGGTCCCCGTCGCGGGCAACCCGGTCCAGCACCTCGTCGTAGCGCAGCTGCCGCAGGCGTTTGTCGTCGAGTTCGTCCCAGGTGCGCGGTGCCGCGACAGTCGGGTACTGCCGGCCACGCATTGAGTACGGCGCGATGGTGGTCTTCGACCCATTGTTTTGGCTCCAGTCCAAAAACACCTTCCCCGCCCGCACGCTCTTGGTCATGGCCGACGTGACCAACTTGGGCATGGACTGTTCCAGTTGCTGCGCAACGCGTTTGGCCAACACGGTGGCACCGGAGCTGCTCACCGGTTCGTTGAGCGGGGCGTAGAGGTGCAGGCCCTTGCTACCGCTGGTGAGCGGGAAGGTGGTCAGCCCGATATCGGCCATCAGATCCCGGACCTCACGGGCCACCTCGGCCAGCTTGGCCATGGTCACGCCCTCACCTGGGTCGAGATCGAACACCAATCGCGTTGCCGGGCCGGGCTTCAGGCTTTCGCCGCTTCGTGTCCACTCCGCGACGAACCGCCATTGCGGCACGTGCACCTCCAACGCCGCCTGCTGGGCGATCCAGGCCAGCCCCGTCGTGCTGTCGATGATCGGATAGGTCGTGGTACCGGACCGGTGGGTGATGCTGGCGCGCGGCAGCCAGTCCGGCGCCGACGACGCCAATTGCTTTTCGAAGAACGAATCCTGGTCGACGCCGTTGGGCCAGCGCTTGCGTGTCGCCGGGCGCCCGGCGATGTGCGGCACCATCACCTCGGCGATCCGGGTGTAGTAGTCGAAGATGTCTTGCTTTGTGGTACCGGTCGCTGGGTAGAGCACCTTGTCGGCGTTGGTGAGCTTCACCCGCTGCTCTGCCGACGAACCCATATTGTCAACGTAACCTGTCCGCATGGGGCGTGGACTGGTGATCGGTGAAGCGCTGATCGATATCGTCCAGACCCGAGCCACCGCCGAGCATGTCGGCGGGAGTCCGTTGAATGTCGCCGTCGGCCTGGCCAGGCTGGGCCGCGACATCGATTTCCTCACGCACATCGCTAACGACGTGCACGGCCAACGAATCGGTGACTACATCAAAGCCTCTGGGGCACAGCTTGTTCCGGGAAGCAACGCGGCCGCCCGGACGCCCACCGCGGTTGCGACGATTGCCGAAGACGGGTCGGCCAGCTATGAGTTCAACCTGGACTGGCAGCTCTCCGGGATACCGCCCGTTCCGCCGCCGCTTTTCGTGCACACCGGATCCATCGCCGCCGTACGTGAACCGGGATGCTTGGCCGTCGCGGCCCTGCTGGACGCCTATCGAGTGTCGGCCACAGTCACGTTCGATCCCAATGTGCGTCCCTCGCTGATCGTCGACCGAGATCTGGCCCGGGAACGCATCGAGAACCTCGTCGAACGCAGCGACATCGTCAAGGCTAGCGACGAGGACCTGGGGTGGATCGATCCCAACCACAGCCCCGAGCACACCGCACGCACCTGGTTGGCGTCGGGGCCGGCAATCGTGGCGCTGACCATGGGCGATCGGGGTGCGGTAGCGTTCTGCGCGGCCGGCGAGGCACGGGTGGCCGCAAGGCCGGTTCGGGTGGTGGACACCGTCGGCGCCGGCGACGCGTTCATGGTCGGTCTGCTCGACAGGCTATGGGAGCTGGGCTTGATGGGCGCCACCCAGCGAGCTGACCTGCAGCGCATTGGGCTGGACGCGTTGACGTCCGCCCTGGATGCGGCGTGCTTGTCCGCGGCCTTCACCGTCGCCCGCGTCGGTGCCGATCTAGCGGATCGAGCCGCCCTCGACACCGCAGCGCGTACGCATAAGAGCTGATTGCCCCGAAACGCGTTTGCGCTCGCCTTTTTCGGCGGTTAGCGGACGCACGCTGCAGGCAGTCCCGATCAGGATGCAGGATCACACCCGGACAGCGGCCGCCGCGCACGAACACCGCCCGCTCGACCGCGAGGGTGACCAGCTCGGTGCGCATGTGGTCAGCGACTGCTCAGCCCAGCACCCGCCGCGAATGCTCGTCACGGATCGCGCACAAGTGCATATCTCCGATGTTTGTGTCGCCGCGTCAGATTCGTGACCTTGTCGGTGATGGACATGAGCGCCTTCTTCGGCGGCCAGGTGTAGACGTCGTGCTTGGTCGTGCCCTTGTTGACCTGCCGCTGGATGCCGAAGCCGAGGAACTCGTACCCCTCGTCGATGTGGCAGTCGATCATGCAATGTGAAAATGGGGTACATATCCGGCCACCCAAGCGCGCGGGCCTGGCGAACCTCGGCACCTGTGCCGAAGTCCCCAGCCCGGCTGTTACCGAAGGTGGCCTGAAAATTCACGAAGACCGTCATGGTTTCGCGGCGCTTTAGTAGCATGGCAGGCGTTTGCTTTGCCCGGCGCGTCTGACGAATGGGACGGTCACGGCTCATGTGATTGTGGTTGCGGATGCGGTGGCTGCGGCGGGGTTGCGGGTCGCCGATATTGGTGGGGCGGTGAGTGTGGCTAATGCGGCCGCGGTGGTGCCGATCACTGAGGTGGTGGCCGCGGCTGAGGATGAGGTGTCGGCGGCAATTGCCGCCTTGTTCGCGGGCCATGGGCATGCCTATCAGTCGGTCAGTGCGCAGGCGGCGGCGTTTCATGGGCGGTTTGTGCAGGCGTTGACGGCTGCCGGGGCGGCTTATGGGGCCGCGGAGGCGACCAATGTGTCGCCGCTGCAGGCCCTTGAGCGTGACATTTTGGCGGTGATTAATGCCCCGACGGAGTGGTTGTTTGGTCGGCCGTTGATAGGTGATGGCGCTAACGGGTCGACCCCGGGTGCGGCTGGTGAGGCGGGCGGGTTTTTGATCGGCAAAGGGGGGGAAGGGGGCGGCGGGGCGAAAGGGGGGGGCCCCGGGGGGGCGGGGTCTTATAAAAAAATCCGGGGCCACGAGAGAGGGGGAA
>NZ_OCVX01000003.1:2448087-2479344 GCF_900232995.1 Mycobacterium simulans | reverse complement strand
CGGCAAAACCGGCGCTGCGACACACCACGCACCATATGCAACGACACCGACAACTACCGGATGCGACGCTGTTCGCCTGGCCGGATTCCCCCGGCGGCTAAAGCCGCCGGTCCCCCCCGGCCGCAACCGATGGACGTCACATGGCTCCGGCCGTAGTCGGTCTCGCGGGCGACCGGCCCGCTCCGTGCTGTTAACCCCCCTGACGATGTGGGCATACTGACTGCATGCGCTCCATCTGGAAGGGCTCGATCGCCTTCGGGCTCGTGAACGTGCCGGTCAAGGTCTACAGCGCCACCGAGGACCACGACATCAAGTTCCATCAGGTGCACGCCAAGGACAACGGGCGCATCCGGTACAAGCGCGTGTGCGAGGTGTGTGGCGAGGTGGTCGAATACAGCGACCTCGCCCGTGCCTACGAATCCGACGACGGACAGATGGTCATCATCACCGACGACGACATCGCCACCTTGCCCGAAGAGCGCAGCCGCGAAATCGAGGTACTGGAATTCGTCCCGGCCAGCGACGTCGACCCAATGATGTTTGACCGCAGCTACTTCCTGGAGCCGGATTCGAAGTCATCCAAATCCTATGTGCTGCTGGCAAAGACGCTCGGCGAGACGGACCGGATGGCGATCGTCCACTTTACCCTGCGTAACAAGACCCGCCTGGCGGCGTTGCGCGTCAAGGACTTCGGCAAGCGCGACGTGATGGTCGTGCACACCTTGCTGTGGCCCGACGAGATCCGCGATCCCGATTTTCCGGTGCTGGACAAGCAGGTCGAGATCAAACCGGCCGAGCTCAAGATGGCTGGCCAGGTTGTTGAGTCGATGGCCGATGATTTCAACCCAGACCGCTATCACGATAGCTATCAGGAGCAATTGCAGGAGCTGGTTGACGCCAAACTCGAAGGCGGGGAAGCATTTACCGTCGAGGAGCAGCCTAAGGAGCTGGACGAGGCCGAGGATGTGTCCGACCTGCTCGCCAAGCTGGAGGCCAGTGTGAAAGCCCGCTCGGGCAACGGCAAACAACCGGCTAAGAAGTCCGCCGCGAAAAAGACTCCGGCCAAGAAGGCGCGGACGAAAGCGGCGTCAAAGTCCTGACCGACACCTTGGGGCTAACGACTGGGGAGTCCCGGTAAGGCCTCCCACCACACGGTAGGCACGGGACGATGACGCAGGAAGCAGCCCAACAGCGGCATAGCCGCCACGGGAATCCCCGCCATTCATTGGCGGGGAGCACGTCGAACGGGCGTAAGCTCATCGTCCGACCCCGAGTCTTCAGGAGGAGCTTCCGTGAAGTTCACTCGATCTGGCGCCGCACTGAGCCTGCTCGTCGTCAGCGCACTGGTGTTATCGGCGTGCGGCGGCCACTCGAACAACGCGGCGTCGTCGTCGGGATCCAGCTCACCCACGGTCCCGGTGAACTGCGGCGGCAAGAAGAAGATTCTGGCCGCGGGCTCGACCGCGCAAAAGAATGCGATGGAGCAGTTCGTGTACGCCTACATCCATGCGTGCCCGGGCTACACGCTGGACTACAACGCGAACGGCTCCGGTGCGGGAATGAAGCTGTTTCTCGGTGGCCAGACCGATCTAGCCGGCTCCGACTCGCCAATGAACCCGGCCAAGGGTGAACCCGATCGGGCGGCAGAACGCTGCGGGTCGCCGGCGTGGGACATCCCGGTTGTGTTCGGCCCGATCGCGGTCACGTACAACATCAACGGCGTCAGTTCGCTCAATCTGGATGGTCCGACGACGGCGAGAATCTTCAACGGCGCCATCACCAAGTGGGACGACCCGGCGATCAAGGCACTCAACACCACCGCCAACCTGCCCCCCACTCCGATCCATGTCGTCTTCCGCGCCGATCAGTCCGGTACCACCGACAACTTCCAGAAGTATCTCGACGCCGCGTCCAACGGTGCGTGGGGCAAAGGCGCCGGCCAGACGTTCAACGGCGGCGTCGGCGAAGGCGCTACCGGAAACGACGGCACCTCGCAAGCCATGAAACGAACGGACGGTTCGATCACCTACAACGAATGGTCGTTCGCGGTCGGCCACCAGTTGAACATGGCCCAGATCATCACCTCCGCGGGCCCGAATCCGGTGAACATCACCGCCGAAACGGTCGGTAAGACGATTGCCGGCGCCACATTCCGGGGTGAAGGCAACGACCTGGTGGTGGACACGTCGTCGTTCTACCGGCCGACACTCGTCGGCGCCTATCCCATCGTGTTGGTGACCTATGAAATCGTCTGCTCGAAGTATCCCGATGCCCCGACCGGCACAGCGGTAAAAGCGTTTATGCAGGCCACAATTGGCGACGGCCAAATTGGCTTGGATGAGTACGGATACATTCCGCTGCCCAGCTCGTTTCAATCGAAATTGATTCCCGTGGTGAACAGTATTGCCTGAGCAGGCACCCGACTCCCGGCGCCCACGCGCTTACCCGGGTGAATTACCAAGCGCTCGAACGACTTTAAGTCATTAAGCGTTTTCTCAGCACAGAACCGTATCCTGGCAGTCGGAACGTCGTTACACACTCGTGATTCAAGATTCAATGTGAGTGGCGGGATTTTGTTGTGTGCCCACTCTCCGAGGATTTACCGTGGGTTAACCATCCGTTTGACCACGGCGGTTCGCATGTGGTTGTTGGGTGGCTGAGCGAAGGGAGCATCGACGGTGAGCGTCACCGGGCCGGATTCGCGGGTGGGCTCGCGTTTTGGGCCGTATCAGCTGGTGCGCCTGATTGGCCGGGGCGGGATGGGCGAGGTCTACGAGGCCGAGGACACCCGCAAGCACCGGGTCGTCGCGCTGAAGCTGATCTCGGCGCAATTCTCAGACAACTCCACGTTTCTGGCACGGATGCACCGCGAAGCCGACATCGCTGGGCGGCTGACCGAGCCACACATCGTGCCCATCCATGACTACGGCGAGATCGACGGGCAGTTCTACGTGGAGATGCGCCTGATCGACGGCGTCTCGCTGCGTGCGATGCTGACGCAATACGGTCCGTTGAGCCCGGCACGCGCGGTGGCCATCGTGCGCCAGATCGCCGCGGCTTTAGACGCTGCGCACGGCAGCGGCATTACCCACCGCGACGTGAAGCCGGAAAACATCCTGGTCGCCAGCAACGATTTCGCCTATCTCGTGGACTTCGGTATCGCCCGCAACGCCGCCGATCCGGGACTGACCCAACGCGGCATGGCGGTGGGCACCTACAACTACATGGCCCCGGAACGGTTCACCAGCAACGAGGTCACGTACCGGGCCGACATCTACGCGTTGGCCTGCGTGTTGGGCGAGTGTTTGACCGGGGCACCGCCGTACCGGGGCGACAGCGTCGAACGGTTGATAGCCGCACACCTCATGGAGCCTGCACCCCGACCCAGCCAGCTTCGGCCCGGACGGATTCCGGCGGCCTTGGACCATGTCATTGCCAAGGGCATGGCCAAGAACCCCGCGGATCGCTATATGAGCGCCGGCGATTTGGCCATCGCCGCCCACGACGCGCTCTCCACGCCCGAGCAGAACCAGGAAGCTAGCATCCTGCGGCAAGGCGACAACGCGACCCTGATGGCCCCCGTCGTCACTCCCGACGTTGGTGGCGGTTGGACCAACTACACCGGCGCGGGTCTCCAGCAGACGCCGCACACTGCTGCACCACCGCCCCAGTACCCAACCGGCGACGAGACCGTGGCTCGACCGCTGCCACCGACCCCTAGCGGCTGGCGCTCAACCCCGAAAGCGTCCGACGAGTGGACTCTGGCCGCCCCGGTGCCGAGCGCCGCCGGCGTCCCAAGTCAACCGGGGATCGCGCCCGCCGGCCCACCGAGTTTCGGCCAACCATCACAACCTTTTCTGACTACCCCGCCCCGCAAGAGCCGTAAGCCGTTGGTTATCGGTGCGGTTGCCGCGGTCATCCTGATCGCCATTGCCGGGATCACCGCGTTCGTGGTGACGAGGCCAAAGGGCTCGTCCACGCAGGCGGCATCGGGGCAAGTCGTGCTGCCGTTCACCGGGCTCAACTTCCGCCTGTCCCCCGGCGGGGTGGCCGTCGACAACGACGGCACTGTCTACATCACCAACCAAACGATGTACGGCCGGGTGGTGGCGTTGGCGGCGGGCTCCAGCACTCCGGTGGTGAAGCCGTTCAACGGGCTCTACGAGCCGCAGGGATTGGCGGTCGACGGCTCCGGCAAGATCTACGTCAGCGACTTCAACAACCGGGTGGTGGCCTTGCCGGCCGGCTCGAACAACCAGGTTGTGCTGCCATTCGACGGTCTCAACTACCCCGAGGGTATTGCGGTGGACCCACAGGGCAATGTGTATGTCGCCGACCGTGGCAACAACCGGGTAGTGAAGTTGGCGCCCGGCGCGAACGCCCAGACCGTGCTGCCGTTCACCGGCCTCAAGAACCCCGACGGGGTAGCCGTGGACAACGACGGCAACATCTATGTCACCGACACCGACAACAATCGCGTGCTGAAACTGGACGCCGGGACCAACAACCAGTCCGTGCTACCGTTCACCGGCCTCACCGCGCCGTGGGGTATCGCGGTGGACGGTGCCGGCAACATCTATGTCACCGAACACGACAACAACGTGGTGGCAAAGTTGCCGGCTGGAGGCACCGCCTCGACCGAGCTGCCATTCACCGGGCTCAACACCCCGTTGTCGGTGGCGGTGGACAAGAACGGGAACGTCTACGTCGCCGACCGCGGCAATGGCAGGGTGCTGAAACTCGCGCAGGGCTCGTGAGGGCTAGTTCAGCGACGTCGGCTGGCCACGAAACGAATCCCCGCGGCGATCAAGTTGATCACGGCCACAATGATGATCAGGGTCAGGGCAGCGCCCCAAATGCGCAGGAAGCCGGCGTGTTCGGGATTGGTGAGCTCGGTGTAGATCAGCAGCGGCAGCGAGGCCATGTTGCCGTTGAAGATGTCGACGTTGATTGAGCGGCTGTAGCCGACCAGCACCAGCACCGGTGCCGTCTCACCGATGACCCGTGCGATCGACAACAAAATGCCGGACACGATGCCCGGCATCGCGATTGGGAAGACGATGCGGACGATCGTCTTCCATTTCGGAACACCCAAGGCGTAACTGGCTTCCCGCAATTCGTCGGGAACCAGCCTGAGCATCTCCTCGGTGGATCGCACCACTACGGGCAACATCAGCAGCACCAACGCCAAGGACACGGCAAAGGCGCTCTGCTGAAATCCAAGGGTGGCGATCCATAAACTGAAGATGAACAGCGCCGCCACAATCGAGGGCACCCCGGCGAGCACATCGACCATGAAGGTGGTTACCCGCGCGAGCCGACTGGTTCCGTATTCCACCAGGTACACCGCGGTCATCAAGCCCAGCGGCACGGCCAGCGCGGCTGCCACGCCGGCCTGCACGACGGTTCCGTACAGCGCGTGGTAGACGCCGCCGGCGAACTCCTCGGGCAACACACCGCGCAGCGAGTGGGTCCACCAAGTCGACCGGGTGACGCCGTACCAGCCTCGTGCGATCACGACCCCTAGCAGCCAGAACAGCGGCACCAACGCAATGGCGAACGAGGTGAAGAAAAACATTGTCGCGACGTGGTTTTTGATCCAGCGCCTACGGCTCAAAGGTCGGAATACCACCGCTTTGACCGGGCGGTCGAGCGCGTCAAGGCTCATCGTGGCTCATCCGTTATCCGTTGACCTTGCCGCCGGCGATTGCGCGGGCGGCGGCGTTGACCACGAAAGTCAGAATGAACAGCGCGAAGCCCGCAGAGATGTAGGCTCCGGTCGGCAGCGGTTCACTGAATTCCGAAGCCGCGGAGGCAATCTTGGATGCGAACGTGTAACCGCCGTCGAACAGCGACCAGTTCCCCGGCTTGGCGGCCGACCGCAAGATGATCAGCACCGCCACGGTTTCGCCCAGGGCACGACCCAATCCCAGCATTGCCGCCGCGACCACACCGCTACGGCCAAATGGCAGCACGGTCATCCGCACCACTTCCCACTTCGTCGCGCCGAGCGCCTGCGCTGCTTCGATCTGGATAAGCGGCGTCTGCCGGAACACTTCGCGCGATACCGAGGTGACGATCGGCAGAATCATCACCGCGAGCACGATGCCGGCGGTAAAGATCGTGCCTCCGCCGGCCAGCGACACATTGCCCTGCTTGAACAGAAACAACCAACTGAGGTTGCGGTTGAGAAAGCTCGCGATCGGCTCCAATTTCGGTGCCAGCACGAAGATTCCCCACAACCCGAAAATGATCGACGGCACGGCGGCCAGCAGATCGACCATCGCACCGAATGGACGCGACAACCTCCTCGGCGCGTATTGGGTGAGGAACACCGCGATGCCCACCGCGATCGGCACGGCCAACACCAGCGCGCTTACCGAACTGAGCACCGTAACCATGAACAAGTCACGGATACCGAATGCCAGCCTTTCGTCGTCGGCGGTGTCGAACGCGGCACTGGTGAAGAAGTTCGCGTTGTTCGCACGCAACGACGGGACGGCGCGAATGAACAGGAA
Organism: Mycobacterium simulans; assembly: GCF_900232995.1. Lineage (GTDB taxonomy): Bacteria > Actinomycetota > Actinomycetes > Mycobacteriales > Mycobacteriaceae > Mycobacterium > Mycobacterium simulans. The sequence continues at coordinate 2,472,826 of NZ_OCVX01000003.1, read as the reverse complement.
TATCGCGATCAGCAGGATTGCGATCACGATCACCGAACCGGCTGCGGCCGCGATCAATTTGAACAGCCGGTCCGCCCGTCGAGATGCGCGCGCGTCCACGGCCACTAGCGCCGACTTGGCCCGGGGGCCTTTGACCACATTGACCTCAGATCAGGCGATGGCGTTGACCGCGGTCGACAACCTCGACTTGAATGCGTCCGGGATCGGGATATACCCGTTGTCTCCCAGTCCATTTTGGCCGGCGCCAATGGTGCTTTGCAGGAACGCCTTCACCGCGGTGCCGACCTGCGCGTCGGGGTACTTCGAGCAGACAATCTCGTAGGTTGCCAGCACGATCGGGTAGGAACCGGGCTGGGTCGGCCGGTAGAACGAGACCGTGTCGAGCACAAGGTCGTTTCCCTGCCCGACGATCGTGGCACCGGCAATCGTCTTGCCAACCGAGTCGGTGCTGATGGCCACCGCATCCGGTCCGGCCGAGGTGACGATCTTGGCCATGTTCAGGTGTTGCGCTTGGGCGAACGACCATTCGTTGTAGGTGATGGATCCTTCGGTGTTCTTGATAGCCGCCGAGGTGCCGTCGTTGCCCTTGGCGCCCTCGCCGACACCGCCTTTGAATGCCTTTCCAGCGCCCTTGCCCCACGCACCGTTGGACGCGGCATCGAGATAGCGCTGGAAGTTATCCGTGGTCCCGGACTCATCACTGCGGAACACGACGTGGATCGGCGTTGCGGGCAGGTTGGTGCCCGAGTTGAGTCCCTGGATTGCGGGATCGTTCCAGGTGGTGATCGCGCCGTTGAAAATCTTGGCCAAGGTAGCGCCGTCCAGGTTTAGCGAACTGACGCCGTTGATGTTGTACGTGACCGCTATGGGGCCGAACACCACCGGCAAGTTCCACGCCGGCGACCCACCGCACCGCTGCTGCGCGGCGGCTGCCTCCTCCTTGCTCAGCGGGGAGTCCGAACCACCGAAATCTGTTTGACTGCCATTGAATTCGCTTATCCCGGCCCCCGAACCGTTGCCGGTGTAATTCAATGTCTGCCCCGGGCAAGCCTGCTCGAACGCCTTGACAAAGCGGGTCATCGCGTTGGCTTGGGCTGTCGATCCGCTGGCCTTCAGCGTCTTCTTCCCGCCGCAATTGACGTTGCTCGACCCCTGGCCGCCCGGTGCACCTCCCCCAGTTGCGTTGTTGTCGCTGCCACACGCTGTTAAAACCAGTGCACCAGAAGCCAGGACACTCAGCGCGGCGCCAAATCGGTTGAGTTTCAATTCAGTTCCTAACGGTAGAGATGAAACATCTTCGCCGCTACCCGTAAGCCGCGGCCCGCCAACCAGCCGTTTGCCTCGCAGCATTGAGGCTAGATTAACAACAAGTAACCTCCGATAAAACAGTTGACGTTGGCCCGGATCTGACTCGCAGGCCGACATCAAGTCCTCGAGTTCCCGGTCCCTGATTCAAACAGATTTTCAGCTTCGGCACACCGTGCGAACCCGGATAAAACTCGGCGGCGTTACATATCCACGCCGTTATGACAAACTAGAACCTGTTACAGAAATGCTCCCTCCCGAGACGGCATGGAACACTGTCGTTTCGGCCGACAACTGAAACGAGGCCGCAGTGATCCTCGACAGGTTCCGTCTCGACGACAAAGTCGCCGTCATCACCGGCGGGGGCCGCGGTCTGGGCGCGGCCATCGCCTTAGCTTTCGCCGAGGCCGGCGCGGATGTTGTCATTGCATCGCGAACACAATCCCAGCTGGACGAGGTCGCCGAACAGGTACGAGCGGCCGGCCGTCGCGCCCATGTCGTCGCCGCCGACCTGGCCCATCCGGACGTGACCGCACAGCTGGCCCGTCAGGCGGTTGAGGCTTTCGGAAAACTAGATATCGTCGTCAACAACGTCGGCGGAACCATGCCCAACACCCTGCTGACCACCTCGACCAAGGAACTCAAGGACGCGTTCACTTTCAACGTCGGCACCGCCCACGCATTGACCGTCGCCGCGGCGCCGTTGATGCTCGAACACTCCGGCGGCGGCAGCATCATCAACATCACCTCGACGATGGGCCGGCTGGCCGGTCGCGGTTTCGCCGCCTATGGCACCGCCAAGGCCGCGTTGTCTCACTACACCCGGCTGACGGCCCTCGACCTGTGCCCACGCATCCGGGTCAACGCCATCGCGCCGGGATCGATACTGACGTCTGCGCTCGATGTGGTGGCCTCCAACGACGAGCTGCGCGCGCCGATGGAGAAGGCGACACCTTTGCGCCGCCTGGGTGATCCGGTCGATATCGCCGCTGCGGCGGTCTATTTGGCGTCTCCCGCCGGCAGTTTCCTGACCGGCAAGACACTGGAGGTCGACGGGGGCCTCACGTTCCCCAATCTCGACATCCCGGTACCCGACCTGTAAGGAGCCAGTCATGCCAATACCCGTCGTTCAGCTCGGTACCGGCAACGTCGGCATCCATTCGCTGAGAGCGCTCATCACCAACCCGGAGTTCGAACTCACCGGCGTGTGGGTGTCATCGGATGTCAAGGCCGGTAAGGACGCGGCCGAGCTCGCCGGGCTCACCGATTCCACCGGGGTGCTGGCCAGCACCGATCTGGACGCCGTACTCGCCACCGGTCCGCAATGCGCGGTCTACAACGCGATGGCCGACAACCGGCTCCCCGAGGCACTGGAGGATTACCGCCGCGTCCTGGCAGCCGGGATCAATATCGTCGGCAGCGGGCCCGTTTTCTTGCAATACCCGTGGCAAGTGATCCCCGAAGAACTCATCAAACCCCTGGAAGATGCTGCCCAGCAAGGCAATTCAAGCCTATATGTCAGCGGCATCGACCCGGGATTCGCCAACGACCTGCTGCCGCTTGCGCTGGCCGGCACGTGTCAGAACATCGAACAAGTGCGCTGCATGGAGATCGTCGACTATGCGACGTATGACAGCGCCGTCGTCATGTTCGAAGTGATGGGTTTTGGCAAGTCGATGGACGAGATCCCGATGTTGCTGCAGCCCGGTGTCCTGAGCTTGGCGTGGGGATCGGTGGTCCGCCAACTTGCTGCGGGCCTGGGTATTTCGCTCGACGCGGTCACCGAGAACCACGTCCGGGTACCGGCACCCGAAGCCTTCGACATCTCGTCTGGCCACATTCGGCAGGGCAGCGCGGCGGCCCTGCGGTTCGAAGTGCTCGGGATGTCCAACGGCCGGCCCGCTGTTGTGCTGGAACACGTCACCCGGTTACGTGAGGACCTGTGTCCCGACTGGCCGCAGCCCGCGCAGCCCGGCGGTTCCTACCGCATCGAAATAACCGGCGAACCCTCCTACGCCATGGACATCTGCCTGAGCAGCCGCCGAGGTGACCACAACCATGCCGGGCTGGTCGCGACGGCGATGCGGGTGGTCAACGCCATCCCGGCAGTGGTGGCCGCGGAGCCCGGTATCCGGACCACGCTCGACCTGCCCCTGGTCACCGGTCGGGGGCTGTATACACCCGCCTAACTCGTCGTGCGACACCGAGGCCGCTCGTGATACGCCCCCGCTCCTGCGTCACACGGCCAAGCTCACCAAAGCTTGGGTGGACGGTACATGGTTGCGGGATCGAAATCGGCTTTCCCCCTGGGTACTTCACCGATCGTGGCAAGCTCCCTCGCCCGGTGCCTAGAGTCTGATGGCGAACGGTCGCGCCATTCGAAGATCGTCATCGGCCCCGGTTGGACGTAGCGGCGAACACGTAGTTCGTCAGGCGATCCTCAGTGTGCTTCCGAGATCTGCGGTGCCCAGCACTCGGATGTGACAACCATGGCTGACGGCGGGGCGAAAGACGGTCATGGCGATTACTATGCCGTTGGCCGATCGCCATCAGGGTTCTACTCGGCGACCACTACGACGCGTGAGGTGAGCATGGCTGCGACTCCCGACGAAGGCGCTCCAGCGCCGCGGTTCGATGGCATTCGTGCACTTTTCATTAACGCAACCCTGAAGCGCTCGCCCGAACTCAGCCATACCGAGGGCCTGATCCAACGCAGCGCCGGGGTCATGCGCGAGCATGGCGTCGAGGTTGACCATTTGCGCGCCATCGACCACGAGATCGCGACCGGCGTATGGCCCGACATGACCGAACACGGCTGGGAAACTGACGCATGGCCGGGCATCTATCAACGCGTCCTCGACGCTGACATTCTCGTCCTGTGCGGACCAATCTGGTTGGGCGACAACAGTTCTGTGATGAAGCAGGTGATCGAGCGTCTCTACGCGTGCTCGCACCTGCTCAACGAGGACGGTCAGTACGCCTACTACGGACGCGTCGGCGGATGCCTGATCACCGGAAACGAAGACGGGGTCAAACATTGCGCGATGAACGTGCTCTACAGTCTGCAACATCTGGGATACACGATCCCGCCCCAAGCGGACGCGGGCTGGATCGGTGAGGCCGGTCCGGGACCGTCGTATCTGGACCCCGGGTCGGGCGGACCCGACAACGACTTCACCAATCGCAACACCACGTTCATGACGTACAACTTGATGCACCTCGCTCAGATGTTGCGGACCGCCGGCGGCATCCCAGCCTATGGAAATCAGCGCACCAAGTGGGATGCCGGCTGCCGACCGGACTTCGCCAATCCCGACTATCGATAGGTAACTGGACGGGGAATGGGCCCACCGGTGGCCGCAGCGAACGGGTTTCGGATAACCTCACTTTCTTATTCGATGATGCGGATCGAAGGTCGGTGAGTTGGCCCAGGACGTCCAAACCTCGGTGAAGACGAGCTGGTATCTGCTCGGCCCGGCCTTCGTTGCTGCGATCGCCTATGTCGACCCCGGGAACGTCGCCGCCAACGTCAGCTCCGGCGCCCAGTTTGGCTACCTGCTGTTATGGGTCATAGTCGCGGCCAACGTGATGGCCGGCCTGGTCCAGTACCTGTCCGCGAAACTCGGGTTGGTGACCGGACAGTCACTGCCCGAGGCGATCGGAAACCGGATGGGACGTCCCGCCCGGCTGGCCTTCTGGGCGCAGGCGGAGATCGTGGCGATGGCAACCGATGTGGCCGAAGTGATCGGCGGAGCCATCGCGTTGCGGATCCTGTTCAACCTGCCGCTGCCGATCGGCGGGATCATCACCGGGGTGATCTCATTGCTGCTGCTGACGGTCCAGGACCGTCGCGGCCAGCGCCTGTTCGAGACCGTCATCACCGGGTTGCTGATGGTGATCGCGATAGGGTTCACGTCCAGTTTCTTCGTCGCCACACCTCCCCCCGATGCCGTCCTCGCCGGCCTGTTACCTCGGTTCAACGGAACCGAGAGCGTGCTCCTGGCCGCGGCCATCCTCGGGGCAACCGTGATGCCGCACGCCGTCTATCTGCATTCCGGTCTCGCGCGCGACCGGCACGGGCATCCCGAGCCGGGAGCAATCCGGCGCCGGCTGTTGCGCGTCACCCGCTGGGACGTGGGCCTGGCGATGATAATCGCCGGCGGGGTAAATGCCGCGATGCTGCTGGTTGCCGCGCTCAACATGCGCGGTCGCGGGGAGACGGCCTCGATCGAAGGCGCCTACGTCGCTGTCCATGACACTTTGGGAGCGACGATCGCGGTGCTGTTCGCGGTCGGGCTGCTGGCCTCAGGCCTGGCGTCGGCGTCGGTGGGCGCCTACGCCGGCGCCATGATCATGCAGGGATTGCTGCACTGGTCGGTTCCGATGCTGGTACGCCGGCTTATCACGTTGTGCCCGGCGGTCGCGATTCTCGCGATGGGCTTCGACCCCACGCGCACCTTGGTGCTTTCGCAGGTTGTGCTGTCTTTCGGGATACCGTTCGCGGTGCTGCCACTGGTCAGGTTGACCAGCAACTCCGAGGTGATGGGCAGCGATATTAACCATCGCGTCACGACCGTTGTTGGCTGGGTGGTCGCGGTGATGATTAGTCTGCTTAATGTGGTGCTGATTTATCTGACCGTGACGGGCTGAATGCCGGTCCGGCGTCATTCCTATTTCGCATACGGGTCCAATCTGTGCGTCCGGCAGATGGCCATGCGCTGTCCCGACGCCGGTGATCCGCGGCCGGCCGTACTCAGCAATCACGACTGGCTGATCAACCAGCGAGGTGTGGCCACCGTCGACGCGTTCGCCGGGAGTCAGGTGCACGGAGTGCTCTGGCAGGTGTCTGACCGCGACCTGGCCACGTTGGACAGTGCCGAGGGAGTGCCGCTGCGGTACCGGCGGGACCGGCTCACCGTGCGCACCGACGGCGGGCCCGCGCCGGCCTGGGTCTACATCGATCACCGGGTAACTCCGGGCCCGCCCCGGCCCGGCTACCTGCCGCGCATCATCAGAGGCGCGGTCCACCACCGGCTGCCGCAACGCTGGATCGAGTTCCTGCGCCGTTGGGACCACGCGCATTCGCCGCGACCAGCGGCATCGAGTACGCCTGCGCCACAGTCGCTTTCAGCATTGCTGAGCGAGCCCGGGGTGACCGAGTACGGTCAGCTGCGGTCGCGGTTCGGTTTTCTCGCCATCCACGGCGGCGGCCTGGAACAGATGACCGACGTGATCGCCGTACGCGCCGCCAAGGCGGCGGAGGCATCGGTGTACCTGGTGCGGCATCCCGACCATTATCCGCATCACCTGCCGTCGGCCCGGTTCGATCCCGCCGATTCGTCACGGCTCTCGGAGTTCCTCGATCACGTCGATGTCGCGGTCTCACTGCACGGCTACGGCCGCATCGGGCGCAACACCCAGCTGCTGGCCGGCGGCCGCAACCGGGCGTTGGCTGCCCACCTTGCCCGGCACATCCAGCTGCCGGGATATCAGGTCGTGACCGACCTCGACGCAATCCCGCTGGAGCTGCGGGGCCTGCATCCCAACAACCCGGTCAATCGGGTACGAGACGGCGGGACCCAGCTGGAACTGTCGGTTCGGGTCAGAGGGCTGAGCCGGCGCAGTGCGCTCCCTGGTCCAGACGGCCTGTCGCCGGTCACGGGCGCGTTGGTGCGCGGGTTGGTGGACGCGGCTCGATCTTGGTAGGTGTCCCCCGCGATTCGAGCGACGGAGGTTGTTGGTGGCCAAGGACTTTCGCTTCGGACTGAGCGTCCGCTTCATCAGGTCCCGTGCGGCGCTGGAAGACCAGGCCAAACGCGCCGAAGATCTTGGTTTCGACGTACTCTGCGTGCCCGACCATTTGGGCGCGATCGCGCCATTCCCGGCACTGACCGCGGTCGCCATGGTCACCACGAAGATCCGGCTGAGCATGTACGTGCTCAATGCCGGCTTCTACAAGCCGGCCCTGTTGAGCCGAGACATCGAAGCGCTGGAAGTGCTTAGCGACGGCCGTGTTGAGCTGGGCCTCGGCGCGGGCTACGAGCGAGCAGAATTCGAGGCCGCCGAACTGCCTTACCCAAGCGCCGGAGCCCGCGTCGACTACCTCGAACACATGACGGCCTACCTCAGCGATCATCACCCGACGGTGCCGCTCCTGATCGCTGGCAGCGGCGACCGGGTGATGACGCTGGCCGCCCGGCATGCCGACATCATCGGGCTGACCGGAGCCAAGGTGCGAGACGTCGAGGACCCATTGGCCGAACGCATCGACTTCGTCCGCAACGCCGCCGGCGATCGGTTTGAGCCGCTGGAGCTGAACCTGGTTATCACCGCCGTCCCGCGCGAAGGCGAAAGCATGCCCAACTTGTCGTTGACCCGCCGCAACGCTCCGGACTTGCCTGACGAGCAGTTATTGGCGATGCACTCGGTTCTCAGCGGGCCGCCCCGCGCGATGGCCGACAAGCTGTCCGAGCATCGCGAGAAGTACGGCGTTTCGTACTTCACTGTGCAGGACAATCACATTGAGAACTTCGGCAAGGTGATCGCCGAACTGCGCTGAGCCGCCTCCCCGGTAAGCTCAGCCAGTCCGCCCTCGTAGCTCAGGGGATAGAGCACGGCTCTCCTAAAGCCGGTGTCGCAGGTTCGAATCCTGCCGGGGGCACTGCTTCGGGTGTATGACCTCGGCTGATGCTTGACATTTTGTCTTCGGGTGATGCCTGACAGTGTTTCGGCTGATGCTTGACAGTTGCTTCGGCTGATCCTTGACACTCCTTCAATGAAGGAGTTAACCGTGGCCGAGCAGCGGTATCAGGACGTGATGGCCGTGGGCTTGCGCGAGGACGCGAACCAGGCGCGCGGTGGTGGTGATCTGGGCGCCTGCGATGTTGGCATCGAGTGCGGCGACCGCTTGACGACGCACGTCGGTTCGCTGCGCAACGTCGGGCTCGGAATCGGCCATGTCGCGGAGGGCAGTGAGATCGGTTGCTGCGACCAAGGTTTCGATGAGTGGGTAGATGCTGGACTCTCTAGGGATGCGCCCAGAAGCTTGCATGGGAGTTTGCCCAGGCCGTGGCATAGTAGTGGCATGAATCGCATACGGTTGAGCACTACTGTCGACGCCGCACTTTTGAACAGTGCGCGCGACATGCGGGCAGGAATCACTGACGCAGCCCTCATCGATGAGGCCCTCGCGGCATTACTTGCTCGTCATCGATCGGCCGAGGTGGATGCGAGCTATGCGGCCTACGACAAGCACCCGGTTGATGAGCCCGACGAGTGGGGCGATCTAGCGTCGTGGCGGCGCGCGGCTGGAGACTCGTGAGCGCACTTCCGGCACGCGGAGAGGTGTGGTGGTGTGAGATGGCCGAGATCGGTCGGCGTCCAGTCGTTGTGCTGTCGCGCGATGCCGCGATCCCTCGGCTTCGACGGACACTCGTCGCGCCCTGCACCACGACCATCCGGGGGCTAGCCAGCGAGGTAATTCTTGAACCGGGTTCCGACCCGATCCCGCGCCGCTCCGCAGTGAATTTGGACTCAGTCGAAAGCGTCTCGGTCGCGGTATTGGTGAATCGGCTTGGCCGCCTCGCCGACACCCGGATACGCGCGATCTGTAAGGCTCTCGAGGTCGCGGTCGACTCTTCTAGATGACACGTCAGAAAACTAGCGAGAATCCGAGCCGGAGTTCTGATGAGCGCATTCGAACGGCGGCAACGGTGCAGCGGGGGCCCATCGGTCAGGCCGGTGGGGCAGGTGGGTCGGCCGGACTGTGGGGCAACGGCGGCGCCGGCGACCGAGGGACGGCAACGGCGGTGCCGGCGACGGAAGGACGGCTGGCAACGGGTCACCCGGCACGCCCACCGCGGGTACCTCAGGCGGCGACGGCGGGACCGGAGGAACCTGTGGCTCTGGTGGGGGTCCACATAGCTACTCAATGGCTGCCGAGGGGCGCCGTGTGTCGGGTGCTAGCTAAAATGCCGTGAAATCTCGTCGCGACATCCCAACTAGGAGGGCGATGCCATGATGGTGCGAGCCATAGCGTCGCTCGTGCTTGCCCTCGGGTCCGTCGGGTTGGCAACGCCGGCCCATGCGGACGCCACTGACGACGCATTCACAACCAACCTCAACACCTCCGGCATAGACTTTGGCGCACCCGAGCGAGCAATCCAGGTGGCCAAGACCGTCGTCTGCGCCACCCTTCGCGATAACCCCAACACCAGCAACGCGGACCTGGCCACCAAGGTCACCAACGCCACCAACTGGCCCCCGCTCAATGCGGCCTACTTCACCGGAGCTGCGATCCAGGCCTACTGTCCCCAGTACGGCTCCCTGGCTCCCCCCACTCTCCCCAGCAGGGCTCCTACCAACCCCAGTACGACTCCATCGCCCTCCTCCGCGCCAAGCGTTCAACCGGCATCAACGTAAGTTGCTAAAACCCTGCAACGCGAAATAGCTTGCAGGGCAGTGATTTTCAGATTCCAATCGGTGTTTGCCCAACAGGCGTGCGCCTTGCCGGGTCGAGGCATGTTGCTGCCCGAATTTGCTGCTGCATGCGCTAGCGCTTTTGCAGTTGAGTGTGCCAAGTTACGACGGTCCTGGAGTGACCGGTGTGACCGCCATCTGTTGCCTCCGACGGAAACCGCGGCTACTATCCAGACTGTTGATCCGAAATACGGTCTTGTTAGATCCGGAATACGGAAGGGAGGGGCATGACAACTCAGCACCTCACCCGGTACGCCCTTTTGGCCATGGGCGGCGGTGCCGTCGCCGCGGCGGCGTGGCTGGGCTACAGCCCGAGCGACACCGTGACCGCGACGCAGACCACCGAGACGCCAGCGGTGACCACCACGCCCACGCCACTTACCACACTTGCCCCGCCATCGACGCTGTCCGCGCCGCCGGCGCCATCCGCACCGCCGGCGCCGCCGCTTCCGTGAGCCGTGCCCTTCGAATCTTGAGCACGGCGGCGGCAGTTGTCGTGGTGGCCACGTTGTCGACGCCGACATCAACCAGCCGGGCCGATTCAGGCGTATCCAATGGTCAGACCTACGCCGTGACAGCGACCTCGATAACGGGGGCCACACCGGACGACCGCGGTCGATGGAACGCCCAAGTCGCTCAGCTCTCCGGCGGTGCTGCCGGCGTCCGAGATGCGTTCAACAAGGCCGGTGACGCATCAACACGCGAACAGATTGAGCAAATGCGCGCCGATGCGAGCCCCGATACCGACTGGCTCTTCGAATCGAAGTCGACGGTCAGCTTCCGCGCGGTCGCCATTGCAGAAGTCATCGTCGGCGTCTACTCGGCCAAAGAAGCCGCGCACCCGACCAACTACGTGAGCACGGTCGTCATCGACAGCCGGTCGGCCAAACCCGTCACCCTGGCCGACCTTTTCAGCAACGAACAAGACGGCCTGAACAGGCTCGCCGAGCAAACCAAGGTGATCTTCCCGCGGGTCTATGGCGGCGGCCCGACTCCGATGCCCGACGAGCCCGGAAACAAACCCATCGCCGCGAACTTCGCCAACTGGATTCCGACATCAGCCGGAATGGAGATCCATTTCGCCGATTACCAGTTTGGCCACGGATTACCGGTGATCACCGTGCCCTGGCCCGCGTTAACCGACGTGCTGGCCCCGGACATGATGGCCCTCACGCACGACTGAGCCGCTAGGTCAGGCGTTCACCCGGTTGTAGCTCGCCACCGTCTTCGCGATCATCCTCGTCGGCGGGTTCGGTAGCCGAGACCAACCCCGGTTTGCCAGCACCACCAGCCGGCGCCCCCGCACCCATCCCGCTGCCCCACGGAGCAGCACGTTCGGTGAGATGTTTGCCAAGCAAGGCCATCTGGGAGCGATGCCAGCCACGGTTTGCGGCGCCCTCTGGGATACCCCGGCCTCACGGCACGAAGCCGCATGCGCCTCTGGCAGCGTCGCGACGCTGGCGGCTGTGGCCGACTTGAGGTCGGGCGCCTACGACACCGCGCTGGTGGTGGGCATTGAGCTGGAGAAAACGGTGCCGGGCGACATCGCGGCCCAACATCTTGGCGCGGCAGCGTGGACTGGACACGAGGGCGCCGAGGCGCGTTACCTGTGGCCATCGATGTTCGCGCAGGTCGCCGACGAATACGACCGCCGTTACGGCCTGGACGACGCACATCTGCGGGCGATCGCGCAGCTCAACCTCGCCAACGCGCGCCGCAACCCCAACGCCCAGACCCGCGGCTGGACGGTCCCCGACCCGATCACCGACGACGACGCGACCAACCCCATTACCGAGGGCCGGCTGCGCCGGTTCGACTGCAGCCAAATGACCGACGGCGGCGCGGGATTGGTCCTGGTGAACGATGCCTACCTGCGTGCACACCCCGATGCACGCCCGATCGGCCGCATTGACGGCTGGGGGCATCGCACCGTCGGGCTGGGTCTGCGGCAGAAACTGGACCGCGCGGCTGACGATCCTTATGTCCTCCCGCATGTGCGGGGCGCGGTTTTGGACGCATTACGGCGCGCCCAGGTGACCCTCGACGATGTCGACGGCTTCGAGGTGCACGACTGCTTCACGCCCAGCGAGTACTTGGCCATCGACCACATCGGGTTGACCGGCCCGGGCGAATCGTGGAAGGCCATCGAAAACGGTGAGATCGAGATCGGCGGGCGGCTGCCGATCAACCCCAGCGGCGGCTTGATCGGCGGCGGACACCCGGTCGGGGCCTCCGGTGTGCGGATGCTGGTGGACGCCGCCAAGCAGGTCAGCGGTTGCGCCGGCGACTATCAGGTCCAGGGAGCGAAAAAGTTCGCGACGCTGAACTTCGGTGGCAGCACCGCGACCACGGTCAGTTTCGTCGTCAGCTCGGTAGAGGGGGCGTGACATGGATTTCCAAAAGGACGTGGCGATCGTCGGCAAATACTTGTCGACCCTGCCCGAGGACGACGACCACCCCTATCGGACCGGTCCGTGGCGACCGCAGACAACCGAATGGGACGCCGACGACCTGACCGCCGTGGACGGGGAAATCCCAGCCGACTTGGACGGCATCTATCTGCGTAACACCGAAAACCCGCTGCACCCGGCGTTTAAGACCTACCACCCCTTCGACGGCGACGGCATGCTGCACGTCGTCGGCTTCCGCGACGGAAAAGCGTTTTACCGCAACCGCTTTATCCGCACCGACGGATTCATGGCCGAGAACGCGGCGGGTGGGCCGCTATGGCCGGGACTGGCCGAGCGGGTACAATTCGCCAAGCGCGAAAAGGGTTGGGGCGCTCGGACCTTGATGAAGGACGCATCGAGCACCGACGTCATCGTCCACCGGGGTATCGCGCTGACCAGCTTCTATCAGTGCGGCGACCTATACCGGGTCGACCCGTACTCCGCCAATACGTTGGGCAAGGAAACCTGGAACGGCGGATTTCCGTTTGATTGGGGAGTATCAGCGCATCCCAAGGTCGACAACAAGACCGGCGAACTGTTGTTCTTCAACTACAGCAAGCAAGACCCGTACCTGCGCTACGGCGTCGTCGACTCGAGTAACGCGCTGGCGCACTACGTCGACATCCCGCTGCCCGGGCCGCGGCTGCCGCACGACATGGCGTTCACCGAAAACTACGCCATCCTCAACGATTTCCCGTTGTTCTGGGACCCCAGGCTGCTCGAACACAACGTGCCCCTGCCGCGTTTCTACCCGGAAATGCCGTCGCGCTTCGCGGTGATCCCGCGGCGCGGGTCAACGGCTGACATCCGGTGGTTCGAGGCGGACCCGACGTTCGTGCTGCCCTTCACCAACGCCTACGAAGATGGCAACGAGATCGTGCTCGACGGCTTCTTCGAGGGTGCGCCTCAGCCCATTGAGAAGGGCGGAACGAAGTGGGACAAGCTGTTTCGCTTCCTGGCGCTGGCCCGGCGGGAGACCCGCCTGCACCGCTGGCGGCTCAACCTGGTCACCGGTGCCGTCAAGGAAGAGCAGCTGTCGGAGTCGATCACCGAGTTCGGCACCATCAACGCCGACTATGCGGCCTCTCGGTACCGCTACACCTATGCCGCTACCGGCAAGCCCGGGTGGTTCTTGTTCGACGGACTGGTAAAGCACGATCTGCTCACCGGAGGTGAGGAGCGCTACTCGTTTGGTGACGGTGTGTATGGAAGCGAAACCGCGATGGCCCCACGGACGGGCAGTGCCGGTGAAGACGACGGCTACCTGGTCACCCTCACCACCGACATGAATACCGACGCCTCCTACTGCCTGGTATTCGACGCCGGCCGCGTCGGCGATGGTCCGGTATGCAAACTTGCGCTGCCGGAACGCATTTCCAGCGGTACCCATTCAACATGGGTACCCGGCGCGGAGCTGCGGCGCTGGGATCATGCCGAGTCGGCAGCGAGCGCGGTCGGGCTGTGAACGAAAAGCCGCGCCGGACAACCCACTGGCCCACCGAATTGGCGTCGATCGGCTCCATCCGCTTTGCCCGGCGCTCCTCACATTTCGACGAGACCGTACGGTTTTACCGTGAACTCGTAGGGCTCCCACTGTATGAGACGTTCGGGGAAAGCTACGGCAGCAACGGTGCGATATTCGGACTACCCAGCTCGAACCTGACCTTCGAGATTGTCGAGGCGGTCCCGGAAACGGACGGTGCCGTCGCGGTGGATCACCACGACCAGCTGTGCCTGTATTTCCCGGACAAGCAAGCGCAACATACCGCAACCACACGCCTTCGGGACGCCGGCCTTCAGCCCGTCGAGCAGCACCCGTACTGGGAGGCGACCGGCGCGGTGACCTATCGCGACCCGGATGGCCGCGAGGTCGTGTTCGCTCCCTTCGTGTATGGAGTCAACGAGCCCTCAGGCAGCTCTGCCTCGGGCAAGCATGAGTTCCCGTCCGATTGAGACCCTAACTTTTCCGGTGTGAATCCTGACCTTTGAGGGTGAATTCTGGGCGCGAAAACCGGCCGGACCCCGCCCTGGACACACGCTGAAAGCCGTAAATTCACATTCGCAAGGCGTCGTCGCGGAGAACATGAGCGGTCAGCGCTTGGACGAACTGCGGAACGCCGCGGCGGCCACCGCCCACAGCGCGCATGCCACCGCGCACACCGCACTGGCTGCCCCGATGTAAAGCCCGTATTCCGCGGCCACCGGCGGATTGACGTTGACCTTGTAGTACCACAGCGTGAGCACCACGATGAGCAGCGAAATGACCAGCGCGGCAACCGAAGCGACCCGCATCGAAAGGCCTCGTCCCACCATCGCCCCTGCCACCAGCAGCGCCGACGACAACAAGACGATCAGCTGGCCCGCGCCGAACCCCCGCGGAAGTTCCAGGCTGCCGTGGGTGCCCCCGATGGCGTTGGCCCAGCCCCCGCCGTTAACCTGCGTGGTCAGCCACGGCATCCAGGTGCTGACCGAGACGACCACGGCACAAAGCGCGACTAGCCATCCCGGGCGTAGGCGACGCGTCATGGTTGCGACACTAATAGGGCGTTGGACCGAAGCGGCATGGGGCACGCGCAGTAGTGCCTGTCGGCAAGCGCTACCAACCTGTGTTCGCAGACGGTCGCCGCTTTCCGCCAAAGAATCGGTCGGTGGGAGGAACGGGACTCATCCCCCTGTCTGGCCAATGAGCGGATAGACATCGCCCAATCACCGAGGCATCGTTGCGGCCAAGTTCACCCAACATGTTCGAGAATCCCGAACAACCCGCGAGCACGAAGGGCCGCCAAAGTGGCTGGTTTGACGGCTCTCCGGCAAGCGGCGATGCACGAGCGGTTATGCGATGACAAAACTTCCCGAGTGGGTCCGCGCGTTGGACCTGTCCCCCCACCCCGAGGGCGGCTGGTTTCGGGAAATGTGGCGCAGCGATCTGATCGTCGGCCAATCCGCCTTGCCGTCGGACTACACCAGTCCCCGCAGCGCCGCAACGGCAATTCTGTTCCTGCTCATGCCGGGTCAGTCGTCGGCGTGGCACACGGTTCGCGGTCCCGAATTGTGGCTGCATCATCGGGGTAGCCCGGTGCTCCTCGACATTGGTCCAGACAGGCACATCACCACAACACATTTACTCGGTACCGACATTGGCGCCGGTGAGCAGCCGCAGGTGCTAGTGCCGGAGCGCCATTGGCAGCGGGCGCGGCCGCGCGACGACGAGCCCAGCCTGGTCAGCTGCGTGGCGGTGCCTGGTTTCGAATACAAGGATTTCGCGCTCGCCGTCGGCGACTGAGTCTTCCTAGGCGTGGCGACCGGCCACGGGCGCCACCGACGGCGTTGCCCAGCGACCGTCAATCGGGTGGAACCAGTACGCATCGCCGTTGTGGCCGATCATCGGACAGACATCCTAAAGCGAGGACAGGTTGAAGATCACGCCCGTCGGGTCGCTGGCCGCGGCAAGGCGCCCGTAGGGAGTGTCCTCAGCGCCGCGCAACACGCCGCCGCCGTTGTCGGCGATCACTTGCAGCGTCTTGTCAACATCCTCGGCCCCGAAGAAAATGTTCCACTGCGACGGCACATCCTGGGGAAGAAAGCCGGCACCGTCCATCACGCCGAGCAATTGCTCGCCGTCGAACGACGCTGTGGTGTACCGGAATTCGTCTGTGTCAGAAATCTGCTCGGTCTGCCATCCGAAGACCTCGCGGTAAAAGTCGACGGCAGCGCGGTAGTCGTGTGTCGTCAGTTGGTGCCAGACGGGCGCGCCGGCCTCACCGATCACCTCGAAGCCGCGGTGCCCCAGCGGCTGCCACAACCCGAAGGACGCGTTCGACGGGTCGGTGGCCATCGCCATGAAGCCCTTGGCGGGTACCTCCATCGGATCCAGGAACCCCGAGCCACCCGCCGCGGTCACCGCCGACACGGTTGCGTTGATATCGGCGGTGTGAAAGTACGTGGCCCAGTTGTCCGGAGTTTGCCACTCCGGGTTGTTGGCCATCATGCCGGCGACGGGACGGCCGTCCTTGGCGACATTGATGTACCCGCCGTAGTCGGGCCCGGCAGACTCGAACGTCCAGCCGAACACCGTGCCATAGAAGTCTTGGGCACGGTCGACGTCCGATGTCGTCAAGTCGATCCAGCAGGGCGCGCCCAGCGGCGCGCTGTTACGGGTGGGCACGATGACCTCCTTGTGTTGGCGGCCCCCGCATCGGGGTTCACAGATATCGACTGCCCCAACGTCGGAAACTCATCGGGTCGGACCACGGTGGCGGATCAGGCCGGCGCGAATACCGTGACGAACTTCTGCAGCGATTCGCGGATATCGGTTCTCAGCGCCGCGGCCACAACCATGCCGATGGGCCCGAACAGCGCGGGCCCTCCGAGGTGTACGTCGAAGCTGACGACCGAGCCCCCTTCTGTCGGGGCGACCTTGGCGATCAGCTTGACCTTGACGCCGCCGACGCCGTCGCCGTTGAGCGTCATGCCTTCCGGTGGTTTGTACCGCACGATCGTCCATTTGATCCGGTTCGGCATGCCCTTGACCTCGACATACGACTCGATAACCGTGCCCTTGTCCAGGACTTCGGGCAACTTGGAGCGCCATACCTTGTGGATCGTCAGCCACTCCTTGAAGCGGGACAAATCCGAGGCAGCAGTCCAGGCCTCCTCCGGCGGCAGCGGCACGTCGATGGATCCAGAGAGTTTCGCCATGTGCTCAGCTCTGCTGGTCGCCCGGTGCGACTACCTTCTTGGCCTCCTCCTGCACCTTGTGGATGGTGTCGGAGTATTTGCCCTGCGTCTTCTCGTCGACAAACTCGCCCGCTTTGGTGATTACCGTCTCGACCTTGTCCGAGTTCTGCGACAGCAGGTCCTTTGCTTTGTCCAGGATTCCCATGCGCACTGTTCCTTCCCCGAGGTCCGCTGCTGAAAGACCTTACTTCTCGGTGCTACTCCCGCCACACGCGCGGTTTCACGCCCAGTATCCTGGCGCGGATCCACCACATCGCCTCGATTGTCGCCGCCCCCACCGCGCCAATCACCAACGCGACTGACGTCGCCCCCACATTGGACGGGTCGATCAGAAACTTCTCGCGCGCCGGCGGCAGACTGAAGATCACCACATAGGCCAGGCCCGAAGTGATCACAAGCGCCAGTCGCCACCACTGATAAGGCCGCGCCGCCACCGCGAGCACCCAGAGGGCCGTCATCAGCAAGGTGATCAGCGCGGCTGTCGATGCTTGGTCCTGCTCCACCCACGTTGCCTCGCGGCCGTGATAAGCCGCCAGGTACGAGGCAAAGGTCGCGACGCCGACGATAAGCCCGGACGGCAGCGCAGCCGTCAGCACCCGTCGCACGAAGCCCGGATAAGCCCGCTCGTTGTTGGGCGCCAAGGACAGGATGAACGCTGGGATCCCGATGGTGAACCAGGCCGCGATGGTGACGTGTATCGGCTGGAACGGAAACAACAGCGGATCGACGCCCAACGGCTTGGCAATCAAGCATTCGATACCGACGAGCACCGCCAGCAGTACCGAGTACACCGTTTTCGTCAAAAACAGATTCGCGACCCGCTCGATATTGCCGATCACTCGACGACCCTCCCCCACCACGTGGGGCAGGGTTGCAAATCTGTTGTCCAACAACACGATTTGCGCCACAGCTCGCGATGCCGGACTGCCCGCGCCCATCGCTACCCCGATGTCTGCGTCCTTGAGGGCCAGCACGTCATTGACGCCGTCGCCGGTCATCGCCACGGTGTGCCCGTGCGATTGCAGGGCATGGACGATGGAGCGCTTCTGATCCGGCCGCACCCTGCCAAAGGTGGTGTGTGAATCCAGGGCGTCAGCGAGTTCGGGCAGCTCGGTCGGGAGTCGACGCGCATCCATGGTCTCGCCGTGTAGTCCGAGCTTGTCGGCGACGGCACCGACCGACACAGCGTTGTCGCCGGAGATCACCTTGACCGACACATCCTGGGCACCAAAGTATTCCAGTGTTTCAGCGGCGTCAGGTCGCACCTTTTGCTCCAGCACCACCAGCGCGACCGGGGTCACCCGGCCCGGTGCGTCGGGATGGTCCACGGCCACGTCGGCGGCGCCCAACAACAGCACCCGCAGCCCTTGGGCCCCGATCCGCTCTGCCTGTTCAGCGGCCGCCGACGCCGGATCGAGCAGCACGTCGGGTGCTCCGATCACCCAGTTGCCACGCTCGCGGTATGACACGCCGCTCCATTTGGTCGCGGACTTGAAAGGCGCTGTCGCGGTGGCGATCCAGCCGGGTGGCGACCGGTAAGCCTCGGCGATTGCCTGCATGCTGGCGTTGGGGCGGGTATCGGCGGCCGCCAACGATGCCAATACGTCGGCGACGGTTACGTCGGTCGCTTCGTCGGTGGCTTCAAGGGTCGCTTCGAGTTCCTCGACATCACAGACCCGCATACCACTTTCGGTCAGGGTTCCAGTCTTGTCGGCACAGACCACGTCGACTCGGGCCAATCCCTCGATGGCAGGCAATTCCTGCACCAGGCATCGGCGTTGTCCGAGTCGGACAACGCCGACCGCGAACGCGATCGACGTCATCAACACCAGTCCTTCGGGGACCATCGGAACCAGCGCACCCACCATCCGAAGCAGCGACTCCCGCCATCCCGCGTGTGTGGTGAACAGTTGGGTGTAGATGGTCAGCAGGCCCGCGGGTATCAGCAGGTAGGTGATGAATTGAAGAATCCGGTTAATGCCGTTGCGCAGTTCGGATTTCACCAATGTGAACTTGCTGGCCTCGGCGGCCAGTTTGGCGGCATATGCTTCGTGGCCCACCTTCGTGGCGCGGTAGGCGCCCGTGCCGGCGACGACGAAGCTTCCCGACATCACCGCATCGCCAGCGTCTTTGGCGATCGGATCGGCCTCACCCGTCAGCAATGATTCGTCGATCTCGAGGTTCTCCTCTTCGACGACCTCGCCGTCGACCACAATTTGATCCCCGGGGCCGAGCTCGATGATGTCGTCGAGCACCACCTCGTTGGGCGAAAGCTTGTGTGTTCCGGATTGCCTGCGCACCAACGGTTTCGCCTGTCCGACGATCGCCAATTTGTCCAGTGTCTGCTTGGCCCGGATTTCCTGGACCATGCCGATGACGCTATTGGCGATGATGAGCAGGCCGAACAGCCCGTTGATCACCGAGCCTGTTGCGAGCACGATCAGCAACAGCACACCCAGTATCGCGTTGATCCGGGTGAATACGTTGGCCCTAACGATGTCAGCGATGCTGCGCGTGACCCGTTCCGAAACGTCGTTGGTCTTGCCTTCGGCTACCCGTTGTGCCACTTCGGCATCGGTCAAGCCGCTGGCGCTTGTCATCGGGTGAACGTTCCCAGCTTGTCGGCGTCGTAGTACTCCAGGTTCAGCGTGGCGTTGGGGAACCCGGCGAAGGTTGCCTTGGAAATCGTTCCGGGTGGGGCATTTTCGGTCGACAACGCGAACGTGAAGGTGTCACCGTCCCAGTGGGTCAAATTGAAGGTCTGGTTCTTCGGGCCCAGCGACAGTTGCAGCTGGCCGTCGCGTTCGGTCACGGTGGCCGGACCCCAGTAGTCGTTGGCATACACGCCGACGTAGTCGCGCGGCGGCCTGGCCGGTGTCGGGCTGGGCGGGGGCTGCTTGCCCACCAGCGAGCCCTCCGGATTGTTCAGCGGGGCAATCTGCTGGCGGTACAGGCTCGCCCAGTTCTCACGCACTTGGCCGTATTGCACCAGATCCATGAACTCGGCGGTCAACGTCTCCGGCACGCCATAGGGAGCGGCATTGGTCAGGGCGATGATGCCGATGTCTTCGGACGGCAGCACCGCGAAGTTGGTTGCCGCGCCCATCGCAAAACCGCCGGAATGGCTGTACTGCGTGCGACCCGACGAGGTCACCGACACGTTGAACCCATGACCATAGAATCCTGCCCTCGCGTTCGGCGAGCCCGCATCCGCCGAGATGACCTGCGGTGTAATTGTGGGCAGCAGGGCCTCCGGCGACACGATCCGCTGGCCGTTATACACGCCGTTGGCCATGACCATGGTCAGCCAGCGCGCCATGTCGTTGACCGACGAACTCACCCCGCCCGCCGGTGTCTGGGCATCGGGATCGCGTTGGAAGCGCGCCTCCCACTTGTCGCCGACCCTGACGTGGTTGACCGCATGGTTGGGCCGGGCCACGAAATCGGCGAACTTCGAACTCGTGGACGCCATCCCCAATGGGCGGTAGAGCACCTCGTCGGACAAGTCCTCCCAGGATTTGCCCGCCGCCGCCGCGGCGGCTTCGGCGGCGGCGGTCACCCCGAAGTTGGTGTATGCGTAGCTGATTCGAAAAGGCGCCAGCGGCAGGTACTTGAGCCGCTCGAGCACCTGCTGACGGTCGTAACCCAGATCCTCCAACGCGTCGCCGGCGTGATCGGGCAGCCCGGAGCGGTGCGAATACAGGTCGGCGATCGTCACATGACTGGTGACGTAGGGATCGCTGAGCGAAAACCAGGGCAGCTTCGACGCCACCGGCGTATCCCAGCCGACCGCGTTGGCGCTGACCTCATGCGCCACCACCGTCGCGCCCACCGATTTCGATATTGACGCCAGCTGGAATACGGTGTCGGCGTCCACTTTATTGTCTTGGCCGTCGCCCTTGCTTGCGTCCCTGACGCCGAAACCCTTGGCATACATCGTTTTTCCACCGTGGACAATGGCTACCGCCAGGCCCGGTATGCCGGTGTTATTCATCAGCTCGGTGACCAGGCCGTCGACCTTTGTCACCGCTTCGTCGATGCGGCCGGCGGGAATCTGCAGGCCCGATACCTCATTGGGCGGGAGATTGGACAACGTGGCCGGCGGGCTGGATGCTTGCTGCGCAGGACCGCATCCGACCAGCGCCAGCAATATCACCACGACTGCGGCCGTCGCCGCGCGTTTGGTCATGGCCGCACCTTAGCCCGGCGACGATGCGCGCGACGCGAGGTGGGGGCACCTCCCGCTTGCGGGGGAGAGCCGGGCAATTCAGATAGCAGCCAACCCCAGCCCGCAAGCTCGGTTCACTGCCGGTCCTGCCCGACACCCTGCGCGGTTACGGCCAAATGTTGCGGAAGAAACCTGAGATGGCGTTGCCGATGTTTGCCCAACCCGATACCAGGGTGCCGGAGTTTCCGATTCCTGAACCGCCACCAACACCGGTGTTGAAGAAGCCCGACGACGGGTTGGTGGTCAAGTTTCCTATGCCTGGTCCTGCCGGGATGTCGAGGATCGGAACACTGATGGGGCCGATGGTGCCGACGACAGGAATACTTAACGGCGCGGGGCCGACGGTGAGATTTAGGGAGATCGGATTAATTACGATATCCGGGAGGGTGACAGTCAGAGGGTCCTCGTAGACGCTGTCGATAGTTAGAGATATACCGGGGGAAACATCGACGTGGACGTGCACCGGGATTCCATTGTAATTGCCAAATTGAGGTCCACTTATTAGGAAACTGTTGATGGTGATGGGCTTTACCTCGCCGGTGATAGGTATATTCAGGTTAGCCAGCACGCCGATGTTCAGCGGAATTTTTGGAATATTCAGTTCGTAGGAGAGGCCGACCAGGCCCTGGCGATCGCCTCGCCATAACGTTCCGTTATTCATGCTGCCCGAGATGAAAGCTCCGGTGTCAAGGTCACCCGTATTGCCCACGCCGGTATTGGTATTGCCCAGGTTGAAATAGCCGGTGTTGACGTCGCCCGGGTTGTAGGCACCGGTGTTGGTACTACCCACGTTGAAGATGCCCGTGTTGTAGCTGCCCGTGTTGCCGACGCCCGCATTGGTACTGCCCACGTTGAACAAGCCGGCGTTGTAGTTGCCTGCGTTGCCTACGCCGACGTTTCCGGTGCCCGAGTTGAAGAAGCCGATGTTCCCGTTACCCGAGTTGAACAAGCCGATATTGCCGCTGCCCGAGTTCAGTCCGCCGAAACCGACCTGGTAGTCGCCGCCAAGCCCGATGCCGGTGTTGTAGTTGCCTGAGTTACCGAAGCCCCAGTTCGCGGTGCCCGTGTTCCCGAAGCCAATGTTGCCGTTACCTGCCGTGAATCCGGGGCCGCTGTTCCCGAAGCCGTAGTTGAAGCTGCCCAGGTTTCCGAAGCCGATGTTGTAGCTGCCGTTGTTGCCGCTGCCGATGTTGTAGCTGCCGTGGTTGCCGCTGCCCAGGTTGAAATTGCCGACGTTTCCGTTGCCCAGGTTGAAATCGCCCAGGTTTGCGTTGCCCACGTTCAGACCGCCGTGGTTTGCGACACCCAAATTGAAAACGCTGCTGTGGCCCGCGATATAAGCGCTGGTCTGGCCCGGGTTCGCGAAGAAGAAGCCCGACAGATAGTCACCGATGTTTCCGAAGCCCGAGACAGTGGCCGGCGCCCCAAGGCTCAGCGTGCCCGTGTTGTACAAGCCCGAAATGGTGACGCCCACATTGAATAGGCCCGATGCCAGCGCGCCGACGTTTCCGTAGCCGGAGATTCCCGCGCCCGCCGTGGCCGCATTCCACCAGCCTGACGTGTTGGCGCCGAGGTTCCCGAAGCCCGATCCGCCACCGGCGCCGCTGTTGAAGAAGCCCGACGAAGGGTTGGTGGTCATGTTTCCAATGCCCGGTCCTGGCTTGGAGTCGAGGACCGGAATGGTGATGGGCCCGGCGCTGCCGGTGACATTTACGCCCAAGACATAACCTGAGCCGCCCACCTGTATCTCAAATCTGGGACCGCCGACAACGATGTCCGATAGGACGATCGGGCCGATGTAGCTGCCATCGCTGATGTGGGTGAGTGGGCCGAGTCCGATTCGGGGAATTTGGAAGCTTCCAACCACGATGTTTCCGGTGCCGCCGGTCACAGGTATATCCAAGGGGATGCTCAACGGGATGTTCACCGCGATCTCGGGAATGGTGATCGAGTAGGAGCCGCCGGCAATCACGCCCTGGTCATCGCGGCTCCAAAAGAAGCCGTTGCTCCTATTCCCCGAGTTGAACGCGCCGGTGTTCAGGTCACCCGCGTTGGCCGCCCCAGTGTTTGTGTTGCCCGGGTTGAGGTAGCCCGTGTTGACGTTGCCAGGGTTAAAAGAGCCGGTATTGAAGGTGCCGACGTTGAAGTTACCTGAGTTATAGTCGCCCACGTTCGCGATGCCCGTATTTGCCAGGCCCGAGTTAAAGAATCCGGTGTTGGCGCTGCCCGCATTGAAGAAGCCGGTGTTGTAGCTGCTCGAGTTTCCGATGCCGAAGTTTCCGGTGCCGGAGTTGAAGAAGCCGACGTTTCCGGTGCCCGAGTTGAACAAGCCGATGTTCCCGCTGCCCGAGTTCAGGCCGCTAATCCCCACCTGGTAGTCACCGGTAAGCGCGATGCCCCTGGCGTAGTTGCCCGAGTTCGCGAGGCCCCAGTTCGCGATGCCGGTATTCGCGAAGCCAAAGTTGGAGCTGCCGGTATTCCCGAATCCGAAGTTGTCGTTACCCGCCGTAAACCCAGGGCCGCTGTTTCCGAACCCGAAGTTTCCGAACCCGAAGTTCCCGAAGCCAATGTTTCTGCTGCCATTGTTCCCGAAGCCGAGATTGAAGTTGCCATGGTTGCCGCTGCCCACGTTGAAATTGCCGACATTTCCGCTGCCCAGGTTGAAATTGCCGACGTTCGCAGCGCCCACGTTTCCCAGGCCCAAGTTCGCAATGCCCAAGTTGAAGATGCTCGCTGTGCCGGGGGGATTCGTGACGGCCCCGTTGACCGCCGCGGCGGCGCCGGCCACATTCGAGCCAGCCACGTTTGCGCCAGCCATCTGGCCCGCCAGGCGTTGCAGGGGCTGGGTGAACGACGTCAGGCCCGAGGCCACAGCCAAAGCCTCGGAATGATAGCCGAACATCGCGGCCACATCCTGTGCCCATAGCTGCTCATATTCG
This sequence comes from Mycobacterium simulans, assembly GCF_900232995.1. Taxonomy (GTDB): domain Bacteria; phylum Actinomycetota; class Actinomycetes; order Mycobacteriales; family Mycobacteriaceae; genus Mycobacterium; species Mycobacterium simulans. The sequence continues at coordinate 2,448,689 of NZ_OCVX01000003.1, read as the reverse complement.
GCCTCGGCGGCGGCGATCGCCGGAGCGTTCTGCCCTAGCAGGTTGGAGGTCACCAGCGATACCAACTGAACACGATTGGCCGTCACCACCTCCGGCCGTACCGTCGCCGCCCGCACCGCATCGAATGCCGCCGCGGCCAACGTCGCCTGCGCGGCCGCCGCGGCGGCTCGCGTCGCCGAGGCGCTCAACCAACCCACATACGGTGCCGCCGCGGCTGCCATCGCCGCCGCCGCCGGACCTTGCCACGCCTCGCCCGCCAGCCCTGAGGTCAGCGAGCCGAACGAGGTCGCCGCCGAGCCCAGCTCGGCGGCCAGCCCCTCCCAGGCGGTCGCCGCCGCAACCATCGGGCCGGATCCCGCACCGGCGAATATCCGCGCCGAGTTGACCTCTGGTGGCAGTACCGAAAAATTCATCAGGCCATCCTCCTTATCTGGCCCCCCCTTAGCGGACCGCCATGGTCGTGGCCTGCCCGAAGGTCGGTAACCACCACCACAACGCAGCGACGAGCGGGTCAATCGTGATGGGGTTCAACCCAACTCAGCCGTGCGCTCCCGGCTGACCGGTGGCGCCGAAGCTGCTGACGAACCGGCCGCGGCGACGGC
>NZ_OCVX01000003.1:2292897-2447987 GCF_900232995.1 Mycobacterium simulans | reverse complement strand
TTTTTTTTTTACAACAAAAGGCGGCCTCCGGATTTTTCGCCCTGTCGCGGGGGCCGGGAGTTTTTTAAAAGAGCAGGGGGGGCCCCCCCGTTGGGGAAAGGCGCCCCCCCCCCCCCCCGCCCCCCCCGCCCCCCCCGTTGCCGAACAGCCACCCGCCATTACCACCCTGACCGCCCGCCCCGCCGGCCACGAAGCTACTTTGGTCGCCGCCGCCGGCGCCACCACGTCCGCCGTTGCCCCACAGCCCGGCGTTTCCGCCGTTGCCGCCGGCCTGGTTGGCCACGGTGCTGTTCCAGCCGTTGCCGCCGTTGCCGTACAGCCAGCCGCCATCCCCGCCGTTGGGCGAGGCCGCCGTCCCGTCGGCGCCGTTGCCGATCACCGGGCGCCCGGTCAGCGCCTGGAAGGGCGCGTTGACCGCGCCCAATGCGTCCTGTTGCACCCCGCTCGCCGCGGCCAGCGCCTGCTGCATCGGGTTCGCGTTAGCGACTTCGGCGCCGCTATAGAGGCCCGCGCTGGTTGCCAGGTTGTGCACAAATTGGTCGTGAAAAGCCGCCGCGTGCGTGGCCAAGGCCTGATAGCTCTGCGCGTGTGCGCGAAACAGCGCCGCAATCCCCGCCGACACCTCATCGGCGCCGGCCGCCAGCACCGAGATAGTCGGAGCCGCCGCGGCCGCGTTGGCCGCGCTGATCTCCGACCCGATACTCACCGCACTCGTCGCCGCCGCCACCAGCGCCTCGGGCGCTGCGAATACGAATGACATGCGAAACCTCCCAACGGGGTCCTCGAACGCATCGCGGCGAAAACTGGCTAGGAATTTCCCTTTTACGAAACGCCGCTATCCGAGGAAAGATAAACACGAGCGATCGCTCGCATTCAATTCGTTTTCCGTAGCGCAGTCTCAGGTCAAAAACGGCTGGTCAGCGCGGATGTATGGGGTGACGCGCCGACAACTGCTCGCATTCGGTTGCTTGGTCGCGGTGGTTGGTTGAGCGGAGTACGACTGAGAAGGTGATCATCGTCGGATGCTGAAACCGCGCTGCCGATGTGCACCGAAGCGCGACCTCGAAGAAGCCAGAGCGTGGGACGGGTCGAAGCTAAAACGTTCTGCCGCGAAGCGGCTGTTGACGCGCCTATCATGACTCCGTGCCCCATCTGATTGCTCGCAAGACACCAGCGCAAGAGCGGTCGAGGGAAACTGTCCAACGCATCCTTGATGCGGCCGCAAGGATCCTGAAAGAACGCGGGTACGGCGGTGCGTCGACGAATCGGATCGCCGCCGCGGCTGGCATCAGCCCTGGCTCGCTGTATCAATACTTTCCCAATAAAGACGCGATCCTGAAGGCGATGGTCGCCGACTATACGGAGCAACTGCAGGACGAAATTTCGACCAAATTGCACGATCTGTTCAAACCCGACGGCAACCGCTTAGCTCTGATACCGCAGGCAGTGCGGATATGCGTCGACGCCATGTTTGAACGACCCGAAATCTTGCGCGTGATCTCCGGACAGCTGCCGGGATATAGCGCCGCGGACGTGATCAAACCCGTCGAAAATCTGGTCAGCGAACTCATCAAGGGATACATGCTGGCAGTTCCCGATCCGCCCGCCGATCTGGACGTCGATGGCGCGACGTGGGTCATCGTCCAGCTCCTTGAAGTGCCGATACGCTACGTCGTCGAGCGACCGCCTATCGCCAAGGATGTGTTTGTCCACGAGCTGACGCGACTGGTGCTGGGCCATCCGATTGCGCAGGCCTTTCCAGGAACCGGCGGTTGAAGTCAGTGCGCAACCGGCCTACAAACCGGGCGCCGTCGCTTGAGTCTCTAGGCGTAGCGGTCTCGCCGATCGCCAATACGCAACCGAATAGTCGACCAGTGAGACCGCGGTAGCTAGGAACGCGGCGGTGACGACTACAGAACTCAACATGAGCCAGGCCGCGGTCGGGTGCGACGCTAATGCGTAATAGCTGGTCAGGGTCACTATGCAGAAGCCCTGAGCGATTCCTTTGATCTTTCCGCTACGCCGCGTGCCGGCGCCAACGCCCGACCGGCGAAGCGAGAGCTGCCGAACCGTCGCAACCACGGCATCGCGCCCGATCATCACCACGAGGAGTGAGGCTGGAAAGACGCCGACGGCGACGAGAGCCACCGCCTCGGTCGTACGCGCCACGTGGTCTACGGTGCTGTCGGCCATTGCCCCTAGTGGCGTTACTACGCCTAACCGGCGCGCCAGGTAACCGTCAAGAACGTCGCTGACCTCGACTAGCACGCAAAGCGCGACCATTGTCGATCGTGCCTGACCGTTCGAAAAATACGAGCAGAAGAAAAACCCGAGAGCGAGCGGCAGCCTGGCGATCGTGACACCGAACACCAGTCGGCGTAGCGCCGTCGCTGACATGCCCGCGAGCGGCTCCAACGGCGTGACCTTCACATCGACCTCCCGGCGTAGTGCGGTTGAGCGCACACGAGAGGCCCGTCGACGGCTGCCCTCGGCTCCGCTGGCGTGGCGATCACAAACGGCATATCAACCCCATTTCTCGACGACCCAGCAGCTCATATCAACTCCGTCGCGACGGCATCGCGGGGATCGAAACTGTCTAGGAATTTCTTCCTTTTGCCGCTATCCGGGGAAAGATAAACACGAGCGATCGCTCGCATTCAATTCGTTTTCTGTAGCGCAATCTCAGCGCAAAAACCGCTGGTCAGCTCGGACACATACGACGACACGCCCGCAACTGCTCGCATTTAATTGCTTGGTCGCGGTGGGTTGCTTGCGTTGTTTTGAGTGGAGTACCGAACCCTCGAGGAAGCCAAGCGCGCTCGGCAAGTCGGCGCTAAACCTTCTCCCTGAGGGGTCGTTGACTGACATATCATGACCGCCGTGCCCCATGTGATTGCCCGCAAGACGCCGGCGCAGGAACGGTCGAGGGAAACTGTCCAACGCATCCTCGATGCGGCCGCGAGGGTTCTCAAAGAGCGCGGCTACGGCGGTGTGTCGACGAATCGGATCGCTGCCGCGGCCGGCATCAGCCCTGGCTCGCTGTACCAATACTTTCCCAATAAGGACGCGATCCTGGAGGCGATGGTCGCAGACTATACCCGGCAGCTGCAGGACGAAGTCTCAACCAAATTGCACCAATTGTTCAAATCCGAGTGCAGGCGCTCAATTCTGGTGCCAGCGGCTGTGCGAATATACGTCGATTCCATGCTTGAACGGCCCGAAATCTTGCAAATAATCTCCGGACAATTGCCGGGTTATAGCGGAGCGGACTTGATCAAGCCGGTGGAAAAACTGATCAGCGAAATCATTAGGGGATATATGCTGGCAGTTCCCAATCCGCCGGCAGACATGGACATCGATGCCGCGACGTGGATCATCGTCCAACTGCTTGGTGCGCCGATACGCTACGTCGTCGAGCGACCGCCGATCGCCAAGGATGTGTTCATTAATGAGATGGCTCGACTCGTGCTGGCCCATCCGATTGCGCTGGTTTTTCCGGGAACTCCCACCGAGAAATAAGCGCGGTAAGGCGTGTGAGCTTACAACCGCCACCACGGGTTGAATCGCAACGGCGCAGCGGGGTCGATCCGCTGGCCGGGCAACGGCACGGCCACCTGAACCCCGTCCGGTTCAGCCGCTTTCAGCACCCGCTCGACCGGCTCCGCCCACGGGTGCGGAGCCAGCCGGAACGTGCCCCAGTGAATCGGCACCAACAGCCCCGATTCGCTGACATCCAGGTGTGCCCGGACCGCTTCCTCCGGGTTCATGTGGATGTCCGGCCACGCCGTGTTGTAGGCCCCAATCGGCATCAGGGTCAGGTCGAACGGCCCGTGGTCCGCGCCGATCTGGGCGAAGCTCTTGGTGTAGCCGGTGTCACCGCCAAAATACGCACGATGGCCGGGCCCAATAAACGCCCACGACGCCCACAACGTGTTGTTCCGGCTAAAGAAACGCCCCGAAAAGTGCCGCGCCGGCATGCAAATCACCGTGAGCTCGTCGACCTGTGCGCTCTGGTTCCAGTCCAGCTCGACGATCCGTTGCTCCGGAATCCCCCATGACCGCAAATGGGCACCCACGCCCAGCGGGACGAAGAACGGCGCTCGCTGCGTCCGGGCCAACCCGCGCACGGTGTCGATGTCGAGATGGTCGTAGTGGTCATGACTGATGACCACCGCATCAACAGCGGGCAGGCCTTCCAGCTGCACCGGTGGCGGATGCAGCCGCTGCGGGCCGACGAGATCCGACGGCGAGCACCGATCACTCCACACCGGATCCGTCAGCACCCGTTACCCGTCGATTTCCACCAGTGCCGTCGAGTGCCCGAACCAGCTCACCGCGAGCCGGCTTGCATCACCCCGAAAAATCTCCGGCGCCGCCAACGGAATCGGCGCCGCGGGCCGTCTGGTACTGCGCGCCCCGACCAACTCCCATGCGATGAGCCGCAATTGCTCGCGGTCCATGACGTACATCGAGGCCGGGTCGAGGTTGACGAAGGAGCCGTCGCGATAGTTCGGAGAGCCCTCCGACACGGCCTGGATCGACGAGGGATCGGCCCCGGGGGCCGCGGGTGCGCCGTGCAGCGCACGCAACAGCCAGCCCCCCGCCGCTAGCGAGGCGGTACCGGCTGCCAGTCGCAGCGCTCGGCGCGTCATGGCAGTTAAGCCCCCTGGAACCTCGGCGGCCGCTTCTCCACCCGGGCAATCTGCGCCTCGATGACATCCTGGCTGCCCCAAGCCTTGTCGAAGAGCTCCTTGTGTTCGGGCCCCGGTTCCTCGATGGAACCGTCGTCGTTGAGTACCCGCTTGGCGTGCTGTATGGCCAGCGGCGCCAGACCCGCGATCTCGGTGGCCCACTCTTGAGCGTCAGCCAAGGTCCCGATGCGGTTGGCCATACCGGTGTGCAGCGCCATCTCGGCGGTCAGCTTCTCCGCGGTCAGCAGCATCGCGCGGGCCCGTCCGTGACCGACCAGCGAGGACAATCGGCGGATGCTCCAATTATCAAGGGCCAAGCCATATTTCGACGTCGGAAACTGAAAGAACGCTTCCGGAGCCACGACCCGAAGGTCGCACTGCATGGCCAGCTGCAGGCCCGCGCCAATGGCGGGCCCGTTGATGGCGCCGATCACCGGTATCAATGTCTGATCCAGGACCCGATGTAGCTCGATGAGCCGGTCGGGGTAGTCCGCGGCGAATGCGTCTCCGGAGAGGTCCGCCCCGGCGCAAAACGCCGTGCCCTGGCCCGTCAACACGATGGCCCGAACGGACCCGTCGCCGGCCTTCAGCACGGCCTCGCGCAGCTCCTCGACCAACTGGGAATTCAGCGCGTTGCGCCGCTCGGGCCGCTGCAGCTCGATGGTCATAACGGCTTCGGTCTGGGTAATGCCGATCATGGGGGTCAGGATATATAGCCTCGTCGCTGTGAGTCGTATCACGACCGATCAACTGCGGGACGCGGTGCTGGACGAGGGCTCTTTCGCCAGCTGGGACAGCGAGCCGCTTTCCATACCAGTCAGCGAGTCATACTCCCGCGACCTGGCCGCCGCCCGCGCCGCCACCGGCCGTGACGAATCGGTGCTGACCGGCGAGGAGCGCGTCTTCGGACGCCGGGTGGCCGTAGTGGTCTGCGAATTCGACTTCCTGGGCGGCTCGATCGGGGTGGCGGCGGCCGAACGGATCACCGCGGCGGTGGAGCGCGCAACAGCCGAGCGGCTGCCGCTGCTGGCGTCGCCGAGTTCGGGCGGCACCCGCATGCAGGAGGGCACAGTCGCGTTTCTGCAGATGGTGAAGATTGCCGCGGCAGTCCGGCTGCACAAACAAGCACATCTCCCCTATCTGGTTTACCTGCGCCATCCGACCACCGGCGGGGTTTTCGCGTCGTGGGGTTCGCTGGGCCATATCACCCTCGCGCAGCCGGGAGCACTGATCGGACTGCTCGGCCCACGGGTCTACGAGCAGATCTACGGCGAACCATTCCCCCCCGGCATCCAGACCGCGGAGAACCTACAGCGCCGCGGGTTGATCGATGACGTCGTTCCGCTCGACGGGTTGCGACGAACGCTGCACCGGGCGCTGACGGTGATCTCCGACGCCCCCGGCCCGCTACCCGCAGCACCGCAGTCCGAACCGATACCCGAGATAGCGGCGTGGGACTCGGTGGTCACATCGCGACGACCAGACCGGCCGGGGGTCGATGACCTGCTACGACACGGCGGCACGGAGGTCGTGTTGCTCTCCGAAACCGGGCCCGAAGAGGCGGCGACCATGCTGCTGGCGCTGGCGCGATTTGCCGGTCAGCCCGCGGTGGTGCTCGGCCAGCGGCGGGTCGTCGGGGGGATCGTTGGGCCGGCCTCATTGCGGGAGGCGCGCCGCGGAATGGCGCTTGCCGCCGAACTACGCCTACCGCTGGTGCTCGTCATCGACACCGCCGGCCCGGCGTTGCCGGTCGAGGCCGAGCAGGGCGGGCTGGCGGGCCAGATCGCGCAGTGCCTCGCCGAGCTCGTCACACTGGACACCCCGACGGTGTCGGTCCTGCTTGGCCAGGGCAGCGGCGGACCGGCGCTGGCGATGGTGCCAGCCGACCGGGTGCTGGCCGCGCTGCACGGCTGGCTGGCGCCCTTACCGCCGGAGGGCGCCAGCGCCATCGTTTTCCGCGACATCACTCATGCCCCGGAACTGGCTGCGGCCCAAGGCATTCGGTCGGCGGACCTGCTGGTGTCCGGGATTGTCGACGCGATCGTGCCTGAGCTTCCCGACGCGGCGGACGAGCCGGTCGAGTTCTGTGAGCGACTGTCCAGCGCCATCGCCTCCGAACTCGACGCGCTGCGTGAAATGCCAGCCCCCGAACGCCTCGCCGCTCGACTGCAGCGGTACCGCCGCATCGGCCTGCCCCTCAACCCGCGACACTAACGTCACGCACACGACGCGCCGAAAAACGTGTGCCTGACTTGAATCTCAGCGAAGTGAAACCCCCCAGCCGGCGACGGCGTCCTACGGAGCATGAGGGAAGTCATCGTTGGCAGCGAAGCCCTACGCCAAGGCAAGCTAAGCCGCTACCAGCTGCGGACCCGTTACCGCGCAATCTATCCCGACGTCTACCTCGCCGCAGACACACCACTCACACTGCGCAGACGCTCCGAAGCGGCGTGGCTGTGGTCGGGTCAACGCGGTGTCCTCGCCGGGCTCGCCGCTGCGGCACTGCACGGGTCCAATTGGATCGACGACGACGAGCCCGTCGAGCTGATCTGGCGCACCCCCTCCCCACCCGCTGGCGTGATCACCCGCAACTGGCGCCTCGACCGCGACGAAGTCACCCGCGTCGCGGGGCTACCGGTCACCACACCCGCGCGGACGGCGTTCGATTTGGGACGGCAATTGCCCGCCGCAGCGGCGGTGGCCCGGCTCGACGCGCTCATGCGGGCCACACCATTCTCTGTCGAGGAGGGACTGCTGATCGCTAAGCGGCACCCCGGTGGCCGGGGCATCCGGCAGGTCAAGAAGGTCCTCCTCCGAGTCGATCCTGGCGCGGCATCTCCAAAAGAGACATGGCTACGGCTGCTGCTGATCGACGCGGGATTACCGACTCCGCAGACCCAAATTCCGCTGGTAGCCAACTACCGAACGGTCGCCCTCCTCGACATGGGCTGGGAACGGTTCAAGGTCGCGGCCGAGTACGACGGCGACCAGCACCGAACCGTCCGGCGCCAATATGTGCACGACATACGCCGACAGAAGGCGTTAGAAGAACTTGGCTGGGTCGTCATCAGGGTGATCGCCGAAGACCATCCCGAACACATCTCGCGCAAAGTCTTCGAGGCGCTGCACCGCCGTGGATACCGTCAGCCAGCCGGCCCCAGGTAGCGCTGGATCGTCGGGCCGAGCCACTCGACCACCTCGTCGCGCGTCATCTCAACGACCGGCTGCAGCCGTAACACGAAGCGGCACACCGCCATTCCCAAGATCTGGGTGGCAATCAGCCCTGCCCGCACGCGGGCCTCGGAAGCCGGCACCAGGGAAGCGACCAAGGGCTGCAGCTGTGTCCCGAAGATCTCGCGCATCCGTTGCGCGGCTTCGTCATTAGTGGCGCTGGAGCGCAGCAGGATGACGAGCGCCTCGTCCCCCTCCCAGCGTTCGAGAAAGTGCCGCACCAACAACCCCCCGAGTTCGTCGCGGTCGGCCCCTTCAAGAGAAGGAAACCGCAAATCGAACTCGACCGCGGCGGCGAACAGTTTGTCCTTGTTGCCGTAGTAGCGCATCACCATCGCGGGATCGATCCCGGCATCAGCGGCGATCGCCCGAATCGTGGCGGCCTGAAAGCCCGATGTGCCGAACCGTTCACGCGCCGCCGCCAGGATGACGGCCTTGGTTTCCTCCGACGACCTCCGCATGTCAACAATTGTAGGCCAACAACTGTTGACATCAAGTCCAGGCGGCGTCAACATGGAGTTATGCCAACAAGCGTTGACTAAACGCGACGAGGAGGAACCACTATGAACGACACCGATGTCCTGGTCGTAGGCGCGGGCCCCACCGGCCTCACCCTTACCGCTTCCCTGCTCAATCAAGGCATCCAGGCGGCCATAGTCGACAAGCTGCCGGCGGGTGCAAACACTTCCCGCGCGGCCGTTGCCAACGCACGCAGCCTTGAGGTACTCGAGAACCTCGACGTGTCCTGGCGCATGGTCAAGGCCGGACTCGTCGCGCCGCGATTCTCGATGCGCCAGGGAGACCGCACGCTGATCCCCATCGACTTCAGCACCCTGCCAACGAACTACCCCTACTCACTGATGATCTCCCAGGCCGACACCGAGCGCCTACTGGAGGAGCGCCTCAACGAACTTGGGGGTGAAGTGCTCCGCCCCAAGACTTTGAGCCGCATCGCCCAGGATTCGACCGGCGTCACCGCAATCTTTGACGACGGTGAAACCCTAAGGGCGAGTTACGTTGTGGGCGCCGACGGCACCCACAGCACGGTTCGTCATCAGGCCGGCATCGGGTTCGCCGGTGGCGAATTCGCAGAGTCTTTCGCGCTGGCCGACGTTCGCGTTGCGGGCGAGGCGCCCCGCGACGAGGTGATCCTGTTCTACGGCAACGACGGCCTCACTGTGCTGGCACCCTTGCCCGACGGCGTGTTCCGCATCGTCGCGCCGCACCCGGACGCACCGCAATCACCGACGGCCGAGTTCGTCCAGGACCTGCTGGACACCCGCGCTTTCGGACCGGGCCGCACCGAGGTCACCGACCTGCTGTGGGGATCGCGATTCAAGATTCACCACCGCGTCGCCGATACCTTCCGGGCCGGTCGCATACTGCTTGCCGGCGATGCCGCCCACGTGCACAGCCCCGCGGGCGGTCAAGGCATGAACCTCGGCATTACCGACGCCATCGAACTAGCCACAGCACTGGCCACCACGCTCCACGGCGCGCCCGACACGGCATTGGACGCCTACAGTGCAAGCCAGCGTGCACGGGCACAGCAGGTGCTGACCCTGACCGGACGGCTGACCCGGGTCTCCACGTTGCCGCGCCCGTTACGCCCGATCCGCAACTCGGCCATGCGGTTGGCCGCACACGTCCCCGCCGTGCGCCGCCAACTCGCCTGGCGGTTGAGCGGCCTGGTGTACCGATGATCCGATCGTTCCGCCGATCGGTATGCAGGGGTTGTCAGCCCCAGCTGGACCCTACTGCGGAGTCGGTGCTAGCCATGTTGCTGCCGGCAGCCTGGATCTTGGCGCCATGAGCATTGGCCTGCTCGCAGATCACTTGGAAGTTGCGGGCGTCATTCGACTCGGTGATTTCGGAATTGGCCAGTGGGTCGTGGACGGGTCCGGCGGCGGCGGCCATGGGGGCGGTGGCGACGCCGTATGTGGCGTGGCTGAGCATGTCGGCGGGACTCGCCGACACGTGCAAATCCGCGGCCAACCCCTCCCACGCCGTTGCCGCCGTGAGCCGTGGGCAGAATCGGATCTCGCCAGCGCGCTCGATGTGCATATCCGTATCCGATGTGGCAATGTATCGTTACCGCAGCGATTCGGAGGCAACACAGATGACGTCACCAACAACCTCCGCCCCTAAGCCGGCGCGCGTGACCAAGCGTCGCGCCGAAACACGCGCTCGCCTCATCGACGCGGCGTTCCGAGTGTTCGCCGACAAGGGCTACGGGCACGTAACCATTGAGGATGTATGCGAGGCGGCCGGCTACACCCGCGGGGCGTTCTACTCGCAGTTCGACAGCCTCGAGGAGCTTTTCTACATCCTTTACGACCAGTGGGCAGCCCGCACTGCCGAACAGGTTCGCACCGCCATGGCAGGCGGTGACGCCATCACCGACCTACCCGGAGTGGTCGAGCGCATCGTCGAGACCCTGCTGCTCGACCGCGACTGGCTGCTCATCAAGATCGACTTCCTGATGCATGCCGCGCGCAACCCCGAACTGGCCCAACGCTGGTCCGTCCACCGCGGCCAATTGCGACGAGTCATTGAAGAGCGGCTCATAGCTAGTGGCATCGAGTTACATAAATCGATCGACACGGTCGGCGACACGGCCCGTGCCATCATCGCCGCCTACGACGGGGTCAGCGTTCAACTCCTGCTCGACAACGACCAGGCGGCCGCCAAGGCCTGGCTCACGCAACTACTCAACGTTGTCCTGACCCGTTGACGCCGCGAATTCTCATGAGCGGTCAATGCGAGACGCTCCGATAACAACTGCTGGGAGGCTGTCGCTATGGACGCTGACGTCATCGTGATCGGTGCGGGTCTGGCAGGGCTGGTCGCGACCCACGAGCTGACCCGCCGAGGCAAGAAGGTCGCGGTGATCGATCAGGAAAACGAGGCCAACTTGGGCGGCCAGGCGTTCTGGTCGTTCGGCGGGCTCTTCTTGGTCGACACTCCCGAACAGCGCCGCCTGGGCATCAAGGACTCCTTGGAGTTGGCCTGGAACGACTGGTCGGGCAGCGCGGCATTCGACCGACTCGACGACGAAGACATCTGGGCCGCGAAGTGGGCGCGCTCCTATGTCGAGTTCGCCGCTGGCGAGAAGCGCGCATATCTGACCGATCTCGGGATCGAATTCATGCCCACGGTGGGGTGGGCCGAGCGCGGGGACCTGCGCGCGAACGGCCATGGCAACTCCGTGCCTCGTTTCCACATCGCATGGGGCACCGGCACCGGAGTCGTAGAGCCGTTCGTGGACTCGGCCCGGCAAAGCGCGGCGGACAAGCTGGTGACGTTCTACCATCGCCACCGCGTCGACGAGTTGATCTTCACCAACGGTGTCACCACCGGGGTCAAAGGCGCAGTGCTGGCGCCCGATGACGCAGTGCGCGGTGCGCCTTCCAACCGCGACGAGGTCGGCGAGTTCGAGCTGTCCGCACAGGCGGTAATCATCACCACCGGCGGAATCGGCGGCAACCACGAGATGGTGCGGCGCTTTTGGCCGGAGCGGATGGGCACCCCGCCGGCCTCGATGATCACCGGCGTGCCCGCCTACGTCGACGGCCGGATGCTCGACATCGCCAATGACAGCGGGGTGCGGCTGGTCAACCGCGACCGGATGTGGCACTACACCGAAGGCGTCAACAACTGGGACCCCATCTGGCCCAAGCACGCCATCCGGATCATCCCCGGCCCGTCGTCGATGTGGTTCGATGCGCTGGGACGGCGGCTACCGGCCCCCTACCTGCCCGGTTACGACACCCTGGGTACCTTGCGGTACCTGCGCACCACGCCCGACATCGCGAACTACGACCACTCCTGGTACATCCTCACCCAGAAGATCATCAAGAAGGAGTTCGCGCTGTCGGGCTCGGAACAAAACCCTGACATCACCGGTAAGAGCCGTAAGGCCGTTCTGCAGGAGAGGTTCCTCAACAAGGACGCCACGGGTCCCGTAGAGGCATTCAAGTCCCACGGCGCCGATTTCGTGATCGCCGATAACCTCGAGGAACTCGTCGAGAAGATGAACGCCCTGACCGACGAACCCCTGCTGGATCCGGCCAACATCCGAGCGCAGATCGAAGCCCGCGATCTGCAGGTGGTCAACCCGTTCTGCAAGGACGTCCAGGTCCAGGGCATCCGCAATGCCCGGCGCGCACTCGGCGATCGACTCGGCCGGGTCGCCGCCCCGCACCGCATCCTGGATCCCAAGGCGGGACCGCTTATCGCTGCGAAGCTGCACATTCTGACCCGAAAGACATTGGGCGGCATACAAACCGACCTTGACTCGCGCGCCCTGGGCATCGATGGTCAACAGATCCCCGGCTTGTATGCCGCCGGGGAGGTCGCCGGGTTCGGCGGCGGCGGGGTGCACGGCTACAACGCGCTGGAAGGCACCTTCCTGGGGGGATGCGTCTTCTCCGGACGCGCCGCCGGACGTGCCGCCGCGCAAGATATCTGAGTGCGCTTACGGGGAAGTGCGACGAGCTGGCGCTGTCCATCGACGGATGCGTCACACCGGGCACTCCACCAGCCTGCGGGGCTGCCTGGCGAAATCAGCCAACCGACGCCTTTCCCGGCCAGTCGATCAAGCGCCAATCCGCGCCAACCCGGTTGAAGCACCAGCCGCTCGGTGTCTAGTCCGCGCGGATCGCGGCACACTCCATCTATTGGGGTATGCCGTTAAACATAGCCGTACTCTTTCGCAGTAAACTTTGTGAGGTTATAAGCCACAGTGTACGAAGTAAAGATCGCAAAGAGTATCCGATGTCCAAACAGCAGGCAATAAATGAGCGTGGCAATAGGATAATACAGCATCAATTCATTCAGCCGCGCTGGTATGCCTTTAGAACGAAACCTGCAAAGCACTAAAATCTGCGGTCCCCATAAGTAATAAGGCTGCCGAAAATGCCCCCACAATAGCCCGAACAGAATGTCGCCGTGCTTGAACAACTTGAGCCCGTGTTCATTCAGTAAATCGGCCATTTTCATGGTAGCACCAAATAATATCGCACAAACGACAAGTGCGGGTGGACTAGCAATTAATTCCACCCCTGAAAGCGCTTCCTAAGTAGACCAGGCAAGAATCGGACAACACGCCACCGCCGGCTGGAGTTGATTTGTCATCCGCCACTTTCACCAGATAGCTGCTGACGGAAGGAGGTGAGCAGATGCTGGTGGCCAACAGGAGGGGCCCGAACCGAGTTTTACAAGCTCAGAGACTTGGTCGCGACACCAGGGCGACACGACAAACGACCCATCTGCGACGCTGTCGGCAAACCTGCACCAGTCGAGAAAGCGAATGGCGTCGGTTTCCTTCGGGTTGGGCTGCGGTATTTGCGATGTTGTCGCCGCCAACACCGGGCATAGCTCATTTTCCACGATGCCGTTGTTCATGACGGCTCTGTACCGGAAATCGGGCAACATCAGCCTGACGTTGTCAATGGAAATGCCAAGCTCCTGACGCGCTCGTCTCCTTGCGGCGTCAGCAAGAGGCTCGCCGGGCGCTGGATGCCCACAACAACTGTTGGTCCATATGCCCGGCCATGTCCGTTTTGTAAAGGCCCGCCTTGTGACCAAAATCTGACCTTTCGAGTCGAAGATATAACAGGAGTAGGCCAGGTGCAGCGGCGTCTGCAGGTGGTGAATCGAGAGTTTTTCGGCCAGTCCGGTTGCACAGCCGTTCTCGTCGAGCAGAATAACTTGCTCCATTCGTCCCCTTATTGCAGTGGGTTCGGTACGGCCGCACGGATGCGCGGTGCGGGATCACACTGCTATATGTGGTCCCTTTCTCGGCGCGGTGTGCACACGGAATTTTCGGCGTTATGAAGCCGCCGTCTATCCTTAGCGGTTTTGGCGCCCCGGGGTATCCGGTGAATGGTTGATCGTGAGGTTGAGATAACCTCCATCGGGCAACGACCGCTGCACGGTGTTTAGTGAAGTTGTCGCGCAGCACATTCGCGGCGACAAGCCCTGCCGAACCCACAGATCGCTAGGCGCGCCGTCAGCGACGATCTGACCCCGCCCGCCGAGCACCACCACTCGGTCGACGCCTTCGACGACGCGATGCGAGATAATCAGCACAGTCCTGTCCGCAAACATCGTCTTCAGGGCCTGTCGCACCGCGCGCTCACCGGGGGCATCCAGCGACGACGTCGCCTCATCCACGATCAGCACGGCCGGGTCGGCCAGGAATGCCCGCGCCAGGGCAATGAGCTGGCGCTGACCGGCGGATAGCAGCGCACCCCCGTTGGTGATCTCGGTGTTATAGGCGTCGGGGAGTGCCGCGATGAACCGGTCCGCGTCGATCGCCCTCGCCGCCTCGACTACCTCCGCGTGCGTGGCCCCGGGGCGGCCAAACCGGATGTTGTCGGCGATCGTGCCGGAGAACAGATGGCTCTCCTGGGTGACCATCACGACATGGCGGCGCAAATCGGACCGCGCGAGATCACGCAGATCGACGTCATCCAGCATGACCGATCCCGACGTCGGGTCGTGGAACCTGGCCAATAGTTTGGCCAGGGTGGTCTTGCCAGATCCGCTCGCCCCCACCAGCGCGACGATCTGACCGGCCGGCACGGTAACGGAGACCCCCGATAGCACCGGCCGCCCCGGCGCATAGCCGAAGTGCACGTCATTCACAGCGAGCGCGCCCCGGACCGAGTTCCGTATCGGTGCGTCGACGAATTCGATTGCGGGCCGTCTGCCTAGTACCGCGGCCAACTTCTCCAGCGCTGACGTCGCTGCCTGAAAGGCATTGACGAAGTGCGTGATTTCGTGCATCGGCTCGAAAAACATGCGCAGGTACAGCAGGAAGGCCGCGAACGTCCCGATCGTCATTTCGCCGCGCAGCACCAGCAGCCCGCCGTACAGCAGCACCACACCGATGGTGACGTTGCCGATCACCTTCACCCCCGGCGCGAAGACCGCCACGAGTTTGAAGGATTTTTCATTGATCACCCGGTAATGGTCGGCGATGTCTTCGAAGACGACCTGGTTGCGCGGCTCCTGCCGGTACGCCTGCAAGGACTTGATCCCGGCCATCGCCTCGATGAATTGCATGATGACCAGCGCGGTGCTCTCTCGCACCTCCCGATAGGTCTTGGAAGATTCGGCGCGAAACCACGCACCGAGGGCGAGCATGATCGGGAACACCGCCAGGCACATCAACCCCAGCTGCCAGTCGAGCACGACCAGCAGGACCGCTATGCCGATCGGCGTGAGCGCCGCGGTGATCAGGCAGTCGAACCCGGCAGCCAACATGTCCTGGACGGCTTCGACGTCATTGGTCAGCCGGCTCACCACCCGGCCGGTTGTGTAGCGGTCGTGAAAGGCGGTGTCGAGTTGCTGGAAGTGCCGAAACACTCGACGCCGCAGATCCAGCAGCACCTGCAAACGAACGACCCCGGCGCGGTTGAGGAAAAGCCATCGGCTGAAGCCATGGACAACCACCGTCAAGCACAGCATGGCGACGATCAGCAATAACGCACGCGCCGACCCGCCATGCATGATCGACGGAATGCCGTAATCGATGCCGCGCCGTACCAGCAGTGGAACCGTAAGGCGTGCAGCGTTTTCCACTATCGCAACGAGAAGCAACAGTCCCAGCGTCAAAGCATGCGGCCGCATCAGCGAGCCCAGCAGCATGCGTGCATCTCGCCCGTGCGTCAGAGTCTCGTCGATCGCGGGATCGACGCTGGCGTTGGTGCCCTCGGGGACTCGAATGGGCCGGGTGTCCAGTGTTGTCATAGTTGTTTCGCCAACTCTGCTGGCGCGCAAGTCATTAGGTTCCGATACCGCGGCACCTGGGCGAAAAGCTCTGCGTGCGTGCCAATGTGGGTGATCGTCCCGTCCTCCAGCAGCGCCACCCGGTCCGCGAGCGCGACGGTGGACGGCCGGCGCGCCACCACAATGCCGGTCACCCCGTTGAGCACCCGGCGCAACGCGGCGGTCACCTCGGCCTCGGTGCGCGGGTCCAGGCCGGACAAGGCGTCATCGATCACCAGGACCGTCGGAGCGGCAACCAGCGCCCGAGCCAGGCACAACCGCTGGCGCTGCCCACATGACAGCCGTAGGCCCTGCTCCCCAATGCGGGTGTCCAGCCCGAAGGGCAGCTCGTGGACGAACTCCGCCGCGGCGATCTCGATGGCGTTAGCCAGGTCGGCATCGGTGGCATCGGGCCGGCCCAGGCGCAGGTTCTCGGCCACCGACATCGAGAACACCGTCGGATCCTCGAACGCCGTGCTCACCGCCTTGCGCAAGGCGGGCAAGGACAGCTCACGGATGTCGTGGCCGTCGATGAGGATCTGCCCCTCCGAGACGTCGTAGATCCGCGACAGCAGCGACGTCAGCAGGGATTTACCGGAACACATGGCGCCGACGAGAGCGAGCGTCTCCCCTGGCGCGACGGTCACGGTGATATGGCGCAACAGCCATCTGTCGCCCTCCGAATCCGGGATCCGGAAGCCAACGTCGCGCAGTTCCAGCCAACCGACCAGCGCTGGATCCGCTGTCCCGCCGTCGATTTCACAAGGGGCATCGAAGATTTCGGCGATCCGGTTGGCCGCGGTCATCGCTTCCTGTGTCATCGACAACAAGAAGCCCATCGCCGTGACGGGCCAAACCAGCGACAGCGTCATCGTGATGAACGCGGCCAGGGTGCCGATCGTTACCATCCCGTGTCCTACCGCGTACGCGCCGAAGCCCAGCAGCACGATCAAGGCCAGGTTCGGGATGACTTCGAGCGTGGTCCAGAACTTCGCGGCCACCGACACCTTGCGCCGGCCGACGTCATATAGCGTGGTCGCCTCCGCGTCGAACTGGTCGAACACGTGGTCTTCGCGCCCGAATGCCAGCACCACATCGCGGCCCAGCGTGGACTCCTCGACATGCGTTGCGATGTGGCCTGATTGGTCCTGGACGTGGCGCGACAGCAGGGTGAACTCACCTTGGTAGTGCAGCACCGTGGCGACGATCGGCACGATCGACCCCAGCACCACCAGGCCCAGCGGCCAATACATCACCAGCAGGCACACTGTTACCACGGTGATCTGGAGAATGTTGAGCATCATGAATATCGCACCGAAGGACAGCAGGTCGCGGATGGTGCCGAGATCGTTCATGATCCGCGACACCAGTTGCCCGGACTGCCATCGCTGGTGAAACGACATCGGCAGGATCTGCAGACGAGCGTGCAACTCCCTGCGAATATCGGCTTCGACGCCCATGGTCGCGTGCGCGGTGAGCCAGCGACGGATGAACAGCATCGCCGCCTCGGAGAGGCCGAGGGCCATGGCCGCCGCACCTAGCGTCCAGAGTCCCCGCAGGTCGTGGTGGCGTACCGGCCCATCGATGACGACCTTCGTCATGATCGGGATCCCCACCGTGGCAACGAGGCTGGCCGTCGCGGCCCCGACGATGACGATCCAACGCGTCCGGTAAGGGATCAGGTAGGTCGTCAGCCGTCGTAGGTCCGTGACCGCCCGTCGGCGCTTCGGCGCACACGTGAATTCACCCACGACGAAACTTGTCTCCCGATCCCATTACGAAAGGCGGCCAAGACAACGAAAGTCTTGACCTGCCATCTGAATTCGATGATGAGGCCGGGCAGTCGCAGGCGAGCGTCAAAACCGTAACCATTCGATGTCCCGCTCGATCTCCCGCGAGCAGTCGCGCCTAACAGCGCCCCAGCCAACAATCGGGCAAAATGGGCCGCATGGACACTGGTGTCACCTCACCTCGGGTCTTGGTTGTCGACGACGATTCCGATGTGCTCGCCTCGCTGGAACGCGGCCTACGGCTGTCCGGATTCGAGGTGTCCACCGCCGTCGACGGCGCCGAGGCCCTGCGCAGCGCTACCGAGACCCGGCCGGACGCGATCGTGCTCGACATCAACATGCCCGTGCTGGACGGCGTCAGCGTCGTCACCGCGCTACGAGCCATGGACAACGACGTCCCGGTCTGCGTGCTATCCGCGCGCAGCTCGGTCGACGACCGAGTGGCCGGCTTGGAGGCCGGCGCCGACGATTACCTGGTCAAACCGTTCGTGCTGGCCGAGCTGGTGGCGCGGGTGCGCGCCCTGCTGCGGCGCCGCGGCGCCACCGCGACGTCCTCCTCGGAAACCATCACCGTGGGCCCGCTGGAAGTGGACATTCCCGGTCGGCGGGCCCGTGTCAACGGCGTGGACGTCGACCTGACCAAGCGGGAGTTCGACCTGCTGGCGGTGCTGGCCGAGCACAAGACGGCGGTGCTGTCCCGGGCCCAACTGCTCGAGCTGGTCTGGGGCTACGACTTCGCCGCCGACACCAACGTGGTCGACGTCTTCATCGGGTACCTGCGACGCAAGCTAGAGGCCAACGGCGGCCCCCGGCTGCTGCACACGGTCCGGGGAGTCGGGTTCGTTCTCAGGATGCAGTAAGGCTGCAGCGGTGCTAATGAACATCCTGTCGCGGATCTTCGCCCGTACGCCCTCGCTGCGGACCCGTGTGGTGGTCGCGACGGCCATCGGCGCCGCGATTCCGGTGCTCATCGTCGGCACCGTCGTCTGGGTTGGGATCACCAACGACCGCAAGGAGCGGCTGGACCGTCGACTGGACGAGGCCGCGGGTTTCGCGATCCCCTTCGTGCCGCGTGGCCTCGATGAGATCCCGCGTTCGCCGAACGACCAGGACGCCCTGATCACCGTCCGGCGCGGGAACGTGATCAAGTCGAATTCCGACATCACGCTGCCGAAGCTGCAAAAGGATTACGCCGACACCTACATCCGCGGGGTGCGCTACCGGGTACGCACGGTGGAGATCCCGGGGCCCGAACCCACGTCGGTGGCCGTCGGTGCGACCTATGACGCCACCATCGCCGAGACCAACAATCTGCATCGGCGGGTGTTGCTGATCTGTACTTTCGCCATTGGCGCGGCGGCGGTGTTCGCCTGGCTGCTGGCGGCGTTCGCCGTCAGACCGTTCAAACAGCTGGCCGAGCAGACCCGGTCGATCGATGCGGGCGACGAGGCGCCGCGCGTCGAAGTGCACGGCGCCAGCGAGGCCGTCGAGATCGCCGAAGCGATGCGGGGCATGCTGCAGCGCATCTGGAACGAGCAGAACCGGACCAAGGAAGCGCTGGCGTCGGCTCGCGACTTCGCGGCCGTGTCCTCCCACGAATTGCGCACCCCGCTTACCGCTATGCGGACCAACCTCGAAGTGCTGTCCACCCTGGATCTACCCGACGACCAGCGCAAAGAAGTGCTCAACGACGTGATCCGCACCCAGTCGCGCATCGAGGCCACGCTGAGCGCACTGGAGCGGTTGGCCCAGGGCGAGCTGTCGACGTCCGACGATCACGTGCCGGTCGACATCACCGACCTGCTCGACCGTGCCGCGCACGACGCCACCCGGATATACCCCGACCTCGACGTATCACTGGTGCCGTCACCGACCTGCATCATCGTGGGATTGCCGGCAGGGTTGCGCTTGGCCGTCGACAACGCCATCGCCAACGCCGTCAAGCATGGCGGCGCAACCCGGGTCCAGCTGTCCGCGGTCAGCTCGCGGGCCGGGGTGGAGATCGCCATCGACGACAACGGAACCGGAGTGCCCGAAGACGAGCGCCAGGTGGTGTTCGATCGGTTCTCCCGGGGGTCGACGGCGTCGCATTCGGGCTCGGGACTGGGACTCGCGCTGGTAGCCCAGCAGGCTCAGCTGCACGGCGGGACGGCTTCGCTGGAGAACAGCCCGCTGGGCGGCGCGCGCTTGGTGCTGCGCCTGCCGGGGCCGACCTAAGTCACTTTCGTTGCGCGCTCTTGCGCCACGGCGTGAAAAACGCTCGCGCGGCGCACTCTTCGTCCTCGAACCAGACTTGCGCGACGGTCGGGTCGTAGGCCGGATCGTCGGGAGTGTAATAGAGCCTGGTATCCGAGCGACCCTTCACCAGCCATCCGTCTGGTCCGCTGCCATCTGCTTCGGCGCGAGCCGAGCCGGGGCCGTACGGCGCGAACCGCGCCCCTGCGGCAACAGCACCCTTCGCAACCGGAATCCGCTCTGTGGGAAGGTCTTTCGCGACCGGAATCCTCGCGGTGGGCGCCCCTTTGGCTGCGGGCACTCTCTTCCGCGGCGGGCGCTTGGCGACGGCTCTCTTCTTCGGATGTGCCCCTGGCTTTTTCGCGGCGCCGGGCTTCTTCGCCGGAGCCGCCCTGGCGGGCGTCACTACCGCACGGGGCGTCGCCAGCACCGGAACCCGCAGATTGACGGGGCGAACCAACTGCGTGAATGTCAGCAGCATGCCGAGCACAAATGACAGGGCGACTAGCCACCAGTGCACCTGGCCCATCACGGCGCTCCAGTTTCCTGCGGTAATTCCGCCGTGGGCATTTCCTCTGTGGGTGCTTCCTCGACTTTGGGCGCTTGTTCGTTCTTCTCCTTAATCGACACGGCGACGATCACCCAGGCAACTGCCGAGCCGGCCACGAAGGCAGCCAGGTAGCACAACCACTGGATCACGAAGCCCATCCTGGATTCTCCTTAGCTGACCACGATCTCGGCGCGGCGATTCTTGGCCCGGCCCTCGGCAGTGTCGTTGCCGGCGATCGGGTTGGTCGAACCGAGACCCTTGGCGACGACGTGATCGCGCGCGACGCCGTGGGCAACCAGAAAGTCGGCCACCGTGTTAGCCCGCTGAGCGCTCAGCGGAATATTAAGGCCCTCGCTGCCGAAGTTGTCGGTGTAGCCGTTGATCGTCACGCGCGCGTTCGGACATGCCTTGAGCTGGTCTGCGACCCTGGTCAGGATCTGATTGTCGGCCGGGGTCAGGCTTACCCCGTCGTCGGCAAAGAAGATCGGCCCGCCCGTCACCGCGTTGATGGCTGCTTGCAAGTCGGCACATGGCGCGGCGCCGGGCGGTCCAGGCGGTGCCCCCTTAGCCGCAATCTTGTTGGCGATATTCATCCCGGGCCAAGCAGTTACTGCCGCTCGCTCGACCGCGTCCTTCTGGTCACCCGATGCGGCAGTCCCCGTCAACGTGATGGTGTCCAGCTCGACCTTGAGACTGAAATCGGGGATCGGCACGCTGGCCGTGAAAACTGGTTCTGCACTTGAGAAGTCGAGCGAATGAACGATGGGGTCGATCCGGATTTGATCGATGACGTTGACGCCCGGAGTCAGTAAACCTTTGAGGGACTTCATCAGCGCCGCCTTGGCGGCGTCATCGGGACAGTCACCGATAAGAGTAATGGTGCTGCCGCTGCGACTAATCGAAAGCAACGACAACGACAGTGCAGGAGCGCTCGGAGTGCCGCTGGTGGTCGTCAGTGTCGGAAGGTCGCCAGTCGGCCCGGTGACCGCCTCGGGCCGCTCATAGGCACCGTAACCGATTGCCGTTATCAGCAACGGAATAGCAACCAGGCCAATGAGCCAGGAAAGGCCCAGTGGGTGCCGCTGAAATTTCGGAGTTCGGCGCGCGTCGGTGGGTGGCGCGGGCGATTGGCCCACACCTGCCTTCAAACCCACCATGGCTCCCCTCCCTCAGGAAAATTTGCCCAAGTCCGTGCTACGGGCGATATGCAGCCTACCGAGTCAACGCGCCCGAAACGGCCGATGTCGGGCACACTGGGGCGATGAGTAACGGCAGGAAACCGACGGACAGCGAGACCTTGGCTCACATCCGCGACCTGGTTGCCGCGGAGAAAGCACTACGAGCTCGACTGCAGAACGGCGACATCACCGAGTCTGAGGAGCATGAGCAACTGCGCCGCATTGAAATTGAACTCGATCAGTGCTGGGACCTGCTTCGCCAGCGGCGCGCGCTGCGCGAAACCGGTGGTGACCCGCGCGAAGCGAACGTCCGTCCCGCCGACCAGGTCGAGGGTTACACCGGCTAGAAACTGAACCCGGTATGAGTTTCGACGTAGTTGTCGTTGGCGGCGGCCACAACGGCCTGGTCGCGGCCGCCTACCTGGCCCGGGCGGGCCTGCGCGTCCGGTTGCTGGAACGGCTGGATCACGTCGGCGGAGCCGTGGTGTCGGCGGAGCCCTTCGACGGCATCGACGTCCGGGTGTCACGGTATTCCTACCTAGTCGGCTTGTTGCCGTCCCGCATTGTCGACGACCTGGGCGCTCGGATGCGGTTGGCTCGGCGGCAATTTTCGTCGTACACGCCCGACCCTGCGACGGATGGGCGCTCAGGACTGCTCGTCGGACGCCCCGACACGTTCGCCTCGATCGGCGCTGCCGGTGATGAGCACGGATTCGCCGCGTTCTACCGACGCTGCCGGCTGGTGACCGAGCGGCTCTGGCCGACGATGCTGGAACCGCTGTGCACCCGCGAACAGGCCCGCCGGCACGTACTGGAATGCGGCGATCCCGACGCTGCCGCTGCCTGGCAATTCATGGTCGATGAGCCGATCGGGCACGCCATTACCGCCGCGGTGCGCAATGACCTGGTCCGCGGCGTGATCGCTACCGACGCGCTGATCGGCACATTCGCCCACTTAAACGAGCCGTCGCTGACGCAGAACATCTGCTTCCTGTATCACGTGCTCGGTGGAGGTACCGGTGAGTGGAAGGTTCCAGTCGGTGGCATGGGGGCCCTGACCTCTGCCCTGGCCGATGCTGCTGCCGGCTACGGCGTCGAAATAACCTCCGGCGCTGACGTTTTCGCTGTCGATCCAGATGGTGAAGTACGTTACCGCACTGGCGACGACGAACATCGCGTGCGAGGCCGGTTCGTTCTGGCCGGTGTCACACCGGCGATGCTGGCCCGCCTGCTCAACGAGCCCGAACCGTCGCTTGCCCCGGGCGCGCAGGTCAAGGTGAATATGCTGGTGCGACGCCTGCCTCGGTTGCGCGACGACAGCGTCACCGCAGCGCAGGCATTCGCCGGGACCTTCCACGTCAACGAGACGTGGAACCAGCTGGACACCGCCTACTCACAGGCAGCTAGCGGCCAGTTACCGGATCCACTGCCATGCGAGGCGTACTGTCATTCGCTGGCCGATCCGAGCATCCTGTCCCCGGAGCTGCGCGACTCGGGCGCGCAGACGATGACGGTTTTCGGCTTCCACACACCACACTCGGTGTTCGGCAACATCGACGCCGACTTGTTACGCCAGAGGCTCACCGAATTGGTGCTTGGATCGCTGAATTCGGTTCTGGCCGAACCGATTCAGGATGTCCTGATGCCCGATGTGAACGGCCGGCCCTGCAGCGAGACCACCACCACCGTGGACCTGCAGCGCACCCTGCTGATGACCGGAGGCAACATCTTCCACGGCGCATTGTCCTGGCCGTTCGCCGAAGACGACGACCCGCTCGATACCCCAGCGCGGCGGTGGGGGGTAGCAACCGAGCACGAACGGATCATGCTGTGCGGCTCGGGCGCCCGCCGCGGCGGGGCGGTGTCGGGGATCGGCGGTCACAATGCCGCGATGGCCGTGCTGGCTTCGCTGTAGGTACTTTCTTGGCGGCGAGGGTGCGCAAATGTACGCCTATTACGGCGTGTCGTCGTACGAACACGCACGCTCGTGAGCTGCCCAGCGGGCCTACCGCGCGTCGATCGTGGTGTAGTCGCGCTCGGTGTAACCCGTGTAGATCTGGCGCGGACGTCCGATCTTGCTGTCACCCTCGTCGTGCATCTCACGCCAGTGCGCGATCCAGCCGGGCAGCCGGCCCAGCGCAAACAGGACCGTGAACATCCGGGTCGGGAAGCCCAGCGCCCGGTAGATCAGCCCGGTGTAGAAGTCGACGTTCGGGTAGAGCTTGCGTTCGATGAAGTAGTCGTCGGTTAGCGCCGCTTCTTCTAGTCCCTTGGCGATGTTCAGCAGGTCGTCGTCGCCGCCGAGCTTGGCGAGGATCTTGTCGGCCTGCTCCTTGACGATTCGCGCGCGAGGATCGTAGTTCTTGTAGACGCGGTGGCCGAAGCCCATCAATTTGACGCCGGCCTCGCGGTTCTTCACCTTCCGGACGAACTCACTAACGTCATCGCCGCTCTGGCGGATCTGCTCGAGCATCTCGAGCACCGCCTGGTTAGCCCCACCGTGCAGCGGGCCCCACAGCGCGTTGATACCGCCCGAGATCGAGGTGAACAGGTTGGCCCGCGACGAACCCACCAGTCGCACCGTCGACGTCGAGCAGTTCTGCTCATGGTCCGCGTGCAGGATGAACAGCATGTCCAGCGCCCGCACCACCTCGGGATCGGCCTGGTAAGGCTCCGCGGGGAACCCGAAGGTCATCCGCAGGAAGTTCTCCACCAGCGTCAGCGAGTTGTCCGGGTACAGGAACGGCTGTCCGACCGACTTCTTGTAGGCATACGCGGCGATAGTGGGCAGCTTGGCCAGCAGGCGGATGGTCGACAGCTCTACCTGGTTGTTGTCCATCGGGTCCAGGGCGTCTTGGTAGTAGGCGCTCAACGCATTGACCACGCTGGATAACACCGGCATGGGGTGCGCATTGCGCGGGAAGCCGTCGAAGAACCGTTTCAGGTCCTCGTGCAGCATGGTGTGCCTCTGGATCCGGTGCGTGAACTCGGCCAGCTGGTCGGTATTCGGCAACTCGCCGTAGATCAGCAGGTAGCTGACCTCGATGAAGGTCGATTTCTCGGCCAGCTGCTCAATCGGGTAGCCGCGATACCGCAGAATGCCGGCATCACCATCGATGTAAGTGATCGAGCTCTTGGCGGCAGCGGTGTTGACGAAACCGACGTCGAACGTGGTGTAACCGGTCTTCGCCAAGAGTGGGCCGAGCGCAATGCCGTCGTTTCCCTCGGTGGCGCGCACGATCTCCAGGTCGAGCTCGCCCCCCGGATAGCGGAGGGTGGCGGTGTCGTCGGTTTCGGCCACGAGAACCCCTTTGCGCTGTACTGATATGGCTGCCCGCACTGCGTGCGTATAGGTGAAGGTAGTCGTTATCGCGGCGGGGCGCCTGCCCGGGGGGGGGTCTGTGATCATCCTCGGCGCTCGCTGAGGAATGACGGCCGAGCGGCCAACGACCAAGCCCGATCACGAACGGATTGAGTCCGCCGCCTCCTCAACCTATTAGCGAAGTGTGCGTGGACGGAAACCGAGCCCCGCGCAGGGGCCGAATGTCGAGCTGATCCGCAGGATTCACTACACAGGCCTTGCCAAACATGCAAAGCTGTGCGCGTGTCGACCACGCCCCTTGCGTCCCTCGACGTAGGGCGCCTCGAGCATTGGCGGACGCTCTGCCCCACTCTGCACGTAGACGGCTGGCTTGACCCGCCGGCGTCCGACATCAGTGACGTGGATGAGCTGGTCGAACAGCTCCGCACCGAGGGCTACGTCAATGTGCCGGGCGTGCTGGAGCAGTCGGTGTTCGAGCCGCTCCGAGACTGCATTGCGACGCTGCACCGGGAAGGTATTCCGCTGGCATTCGCGTTCGTCTACGACGAATTCTGGCTCGCGTTCCAAGGCGTCTCCCGATTCATCGAGGCCGCGCTCGGGAAAGGTTATGTCGCGCTCCCGGATTTTTGGGTGTGGCACTTGGCCGCCTCCGAACAGGCGTCCGGTTTCGCGCCGCACCGCGACCGCGTTCAGCCGACGCTCGAAGCAGACAACTCGCCGCATTCGCTCACGGTATGGCTGCCGTTTTCCGACGCGACGCCGCTCAACGGCTGCATCTACGTGCTGCCCGCCCACCGCGACGAGCGCTTCCGCCGCCGCGTCTGGGACGGACCTGACAACACCAAGGTCGAGAAGCCACAAGATATCCGCGCCCTGCCCGCTCGCGCCGGCAGCTTGCTCGCGTGGAATCAAGCGATCCTCCATTGGGGCGGACGGGCGAGCAGCCGCGCACAAGTGCCACGAACGAGCGCGGCGTTCGAGTTCCAACGCGGCGACAGGCCACCTTTCAACGAGCCGCTGCTGGCCCCGCAGCGCATCCCATCGTTTCCCGAGCGCCTCGGCCTCATCGGCAAGCAGGTGTTGCAGTACCGGCACATGTATCCCCTGGCTCCGGATGTCGAGCGCGTCGCGATCGAACTTCGCGACCGCTTCATGCCGCACGTCGTGAGCGCGATCGGGCCAGTCTCACCGCGCATCGAACCACAACACCAGCCGCACCAGGCCAGTAACAACCGCCTTCCGGAACAGGAGCCACAGGACGGGCCGGCGGAGCCGAGCGCGCTCACCGAGCAACCAAGGAAGTCTCCGTTGATTGATTCGAGGCGGCTACGGGAATCCATGGCCCGGCGATTGTTTCGCCGCTCGGTGGCCACTGGGAATATCACGCTGCCCGCCGTTCCGAGCATGATCGACGAGTACGTGACGATGTGTGACCAGGTGTTCGCGGCCGTCGGCAGCAGATTTAACGCCGAGGAACTCGCCCATCTCAGGAGTGTGATTGAGGGCCAGTTGGCGAAGGCCTACGCGTCCTCACAGCGTTCGACCGTCACTATTTCGTACGACGCCCCGATCGGCCCGACGCTGAACTACACCATGCGAGCCGAATGGAAGACGATAGCCGCGACCTACCACGATTGGATTGCGACCCGGGAGCCGCCACTGTTCGGTACCCAACCGGATGCTCGCGTGTGGGCGCTGGCGAACGAGGCGGCGGATCCCAGAACGCATCGGATCCTCGAAATTGGCGCAGGAACTGGGCGCAACGCCCTGGCCTTGGCGCGACGTGGGCACCCGGTCGACGTGGCGGAGTTGACCCCGAAGTTCGCAGAGATGATCCGCTCCGACGCCGAACGGGAATCGCTCGAGGTGCGAGTGCTGCAGCGCGACATCTTCTCTACGACGGATGATCTGCGGCAGGACTATCGACTGATTGTGCTCTCTGAGGTGGTGCCGGAATTCCGAAGCACGCAGGAGCTGCGAAGCCTATTCGAACTCGCCGCCCGTTGTCTGGCGCCTGACGGACGCCTGGTGTTCAACGCCTTCTTAGCGCAGCCGGAGTACACGCCGGACCAGGCCGCGCGCGAACTCGGGGAGCAGATGTATACAAGCATTTTCACGTGGCCCGAAGTGTCAACTGCAGCAGCCCAACTACCCCTCGAGCTGGTTGCCGACGACTCGGTGCACGAGTACGAAAAAGCCCACTTACCCGAAGGTGCTTGGCCGCCCACGAGCTGGTATGCCGGTTGGATCACCGGCATCGACGTGTTCGACGTGGATCCGGAGGAATGCCCGATCGAGATGCGGTGGCTCGTGTACCGGAAGACGGGTTGAGGTCCGTCAGGGCTGCAAGCGCTCGACCTGACCGCCGATGACCCGAATCCGGTTGTGCAGCCGATTTTCCCGGCCCTGCCAGAACTCCACCACCTCAGGCGCAATGAGGTAGCCACCCCAGTTGGGGGGCACCGGCACCTGTTCTGTGTCGGCGAAACGTGCGGTCACCTCGGCGAGCTGACCGAGCAGCACCGCGCGCGACGCGATCGGCCGCGACTGATGCGACGCCCAGGCACCGAGCTGGGAGCCGCGGGGCCGCTTGGCCCAATAGTCCCGAGTCACCTGCGGGTCGACCCGGCTCACCGGGCCGCGGACGTGCACCTGCCGCCCGAGTTGGTACCAGGGGAAAGTTGCCGACGCGTATGGCGTCGCAGCCAGTTCGGCACCCTTGTCCGAGTCATAGTTGGTGAAAAAGGTGATCCCGGTCTCATCCGCGCCCTTGCATAACACCGATCGGCTGACCGGCCTGCCGTCGGCGACGGTGGCCAGCACCATCGCATTGGGCTCGGCGAGCCCAGCGCGTTCGGCGTCGTCAATCCACTTGCGCAACAACGCAAGCCAACCATCGGCGAGCCAGTCCGTGTCCAGGTCGGGGCTGCCGTCCTTCTCGACGAACCCGCTGGCCGCACGCAAATCGTCTGGTCCTGCCACCGCGTCCACGCTACCGGGGTGGCTACCGGCCGCCAGCGTGGCCCCGAAGGGGAGGTGCGAGAATTTGCCCATGACTGTGGTCCCCGAAAATTTTGTCGCCGGCCTCGAAGGCGTGGTGGCCTTTACCACCGAAATCGCCGAACCGGATAAGGACGGCGGCGCGCTGCGCTACCGCGGCGTCGACATCGAGGATCTGGTGAGTCAGCGGGTCACATTCGGCGACGTGTGGGCGCTGCTCGTCGACGGAAAGTTCGGCAACGGGCTGCCGCCCGCAGAGCCATTCCCGCTGCCGATCCACACCGGCGATGTGCGCGTCGACGTCCAAGCCGGTTTGGCGATGCTGGCTCCCATCTGGGGCTACGCACCACTGCTCGATACCGACGACGACACAGCGCGCGACCAACTGGCCCGGGCCTCGGTGATGGCGCTGTCCTATGTCGCGCAATCCGCCCGCGGAATCTACCAGCCCGCGGTCCCGCAGCGAATCATCGATGAATGCCCAACTGTCACAGCACGTTTCATGACCCGCTGGCAGGGTGAGCCAGACCCACGGCACATCGAGGCCATCGACGCCTACTGGGTATCGGCCGCCGAACATGGCATGAACGCCTCGACGTTCACCGCGCGGGTGATCGCCTCCACCGGCGCCGACGTTGCTGCATCGCTGTCCGGGGCGATCGGGGCGATGAGCGGTCCGCTACACGGCGGGGCTCCGGCCCGCGTCCTGCCGATGCTTGAGGAGGTCGAGCGGACTGGCGACGCCCGCGGCCTGGTCAAGGGAATCCTCGATCGCGGCGAGAAACTGATGGGATTCGGACACCGGGTCTATCGTGCGGAGGATCCCCGGGCACGGGTGCTGCGAGCGACCGCCGAGCGGTTGGCCGCACCGCGCTACGAGGTCGCCGTAGCGGTGGAGCAGGCGGCCTTGGCGGAGCTGCGGGAACGTCGTCCCGACCGCGCGATCGAGACCAATGTGGAGTTCTGGGCCGCGGTCATCCTCGACTTCGCCCGGGTGCCGGCGAAGATGATGCCGGCCATGTTCACCTGCGGCCGCACCGCCGGGTGGTGCGCCCACATTCTCGAGCAGAAGCGGCTCGGCAAACTCGTCCGGCCGTCGGCCATCTATGTGGGACCGGGCCCGCGCCGCCCGGAATCCGTCGAAGGGTGGGATCGGGTTCTCACCACCGCCTGAGGCCGCACTCCCTGTCAAAGCCCCACATTGTCGACGTCGTAGTGGAACCCGACCACTGGAGGGCTGTGATCCGATAGCGGCTCTCCCTTGGAATTGAGAAACTTTGGCGCTTCGTTGCTGTACGCGACGGCGTGCAGCGTCACTCCCTGCCCGCTTCGATAGAAGATCTTGTCGAGCAGCTCGCACTCGTTACCCACTTGGCAGACTGGCGCGAAGGGCGGTGTGGTTGGGCCGTGCTGCACTTCCACCCAGGCGTCGGTGAGTGAGTTGTTCGTGGCAAAGGCAAGGAGAGCATTTTGGTCGTCCGAGTACAGGGCGTTGAAGTCGCCCGTGACGATAACCGCGCGACCAGCGGAGTTCTGCTGGATGTAGTTGGTGATCTGCGCAAGGTTGTCGTTGGTGAACACCCCACCGCCCGTGTTCGTATGCAAGTTGTAGAGATCGATCGTTTCACCTCCCGGCATTTGCAGCTGGCTGTAGGTGAAGCCCTTCAAGGTGAGGCAGTTGTCGGCCGAGCATTGCCACCACGTCTGCCGATCGAGCCTCTTCACCTTGAACTCCGCGAGAGTGTTGAGCCCATCGGAGAAGGGCACCCCGATGGGCCACAGCAGGGTGGGCGGCTCGGGCGGTGTTTGGCTGGGCATCTGGGACTTCTTGACCAGAAAATCGTGGTAAGCGAAGTCCTCCTGGACGTTCGCGACATAGTAGTTATTGAGCCGCTGCCCAATCTGTTTGGTGTACAAGAAGCGCGGCAGAATTGCGCTGGACAGCGGGAAGGGCAGCCCCGCGATGTTGTACGTCAACATGCTGAAGTCACCGCTGATTGTCGTGGTCGGGGTCGCGCCCACGAAGACGGTCACGGTGGCGACGTCGTCGTGCCCATGGAACGGACCTAAATATCCCGCCAGGCCGTGTACGTGAAGGCTGGTGTCATCGCTGACGGCCACGGTGAAGGTGTCGCTTCCGACAAAAGCCGGATCGGCCGTGTAGGTGAAGCTGGCGGTTTGTTGGTCTACCTGCACGACGCCATGCTGGGGTCCACCAGGCACACCGCGCTCACGCACCCTGAAAGTCATCCTGTTGCCGTCGGGGTCGAAGGCAGTAAACGCGACCGGGCCTACGGTGCCGCCCTGGGGGACGCTGACTTGTTGCGGGGTCGCGACGGGAGTGCGGTTGAAGACGATAGGCACAATCCCGTTTCGTATCGCGGCCAAGGCTTCCAGCAGGGCCGCAAAGAGTTCGTTGGGGTCGATCTGCGGCGAGGTGCCCAGTGGGAAAGCCTCAGCCGACGGCGACGATGGCTTCGCCCGCGGATCTCCGGTTGCGGAGCCCGAATCCCCCGGCGCCGGATAACCGACCGCAGGGATGCTTATCGCCGCTCCCACCCCCAGGACAACTGCTAGCGCACCAACCCGGCCGATACCCCTGGCGTAGCGCATCGATTCTCCTTGTGCGGCTGTTCGCGATAGGTCGTTGGTCGGAGCGAATGTTCGACCTGCAGGAAAGGCATTGTCAATACGCGTAGTTGATCGATTTCCGGCGTTGGTCGCGACTTGTGCGCTGTTCAAAACGCGCGCCGCCAGGGCGCGGAAACCACAGGCGCGGTGCAGCGCCGGGGCGGCAGTCGCGGCCCAAGTAAGCTGGAGCTCCGACATAGTCGCTGCGGCTCGTGAGCCGGGCAAAATACCGACGCGCCACGACCTTTGGGTTTCGCTGCGTACTGCGGACGAGCTGAGTTGCCGCACAGTGTGATTGACGGAATTCGTCGTATCGCCGATGTTCGCCAACAGACCGACCTGCGGGATAAATCGCTGCTCTAGCTGGTACATAGTCGCCATCTGCAAATAGCTGGACCGGGGCTACTGGTCCGCAAGACCTATTGGTCACCAACAACCTTTGCGCGGTCGAGCACGCGCAATTTGTACACAGTTTGTACAAACTGTCGTCCAGCCCGGTCGGCCGGGAGGGCGGCAGATCGGCTCGCGGCAGGACTCATCACACCGTTTGCATTGGTTGGCCAATATCCGTGAAGCGAACATGTCTGCCGTCGCGGAGGCCCAATCAAGAATTCGGGTGGTCCGTGACAGAAGCGTATTCGTGCCGACACGGAAAATTTCTCGTGTCGTGACGGGAACGTTTTCGGTTAGAGACGGCTTAGAGACAGCTTGGAGACGGTTTAGTCACGGTACGGTTGCCGACACCGCCCTTGCCGGCCACCCCGGCACAGACAGTTCCGACCTCCCGGCGCCGGCACCCCGCGTCGGTGCCAGGAGGCGCTCTCAACCGTGGTCACGCTCCTCCGGCGGAAAATTGTCGGTGCCCCGAGATTGAATGGCGCTGTGGCGATGACTTTCCGTCGTCGCCGCAGTCAATACCCGTGAGCCCGTCCGGGATACCAACAGTTAAGGAGACCGTCATGGCGATCAACGTCGAACCCGCAGTGATCCCCCACCTCGTCGTCGGCGACGCCGCCGCAGCCATCGATTTCTATGTCAAGGCGTTCGGCGCCGAGGAACTAGGGCGCGTGCCCGGTCCCGATGGCAAGCTGATCCACGCGGCGGTGCGCATCAACGGCTTCACAGTCATGCTCAACGACGACTTCCCCGAGATGTGCGGCGGCAAATCGATGACCCCGCAGTCGTTGGGCGGAACTCCGGTCACCATCCACCTGACGGTCACCGACGTCGACGCAAAGTTCCAGCGTGCCGT
Source organism: Mycobacterium simulans (assembly GCF_900232995.1). Lineage (GTDB taxonomy): Bacteria > Actinomycetota > Actinomycetes > Mycobacteriales > Mycobacteriaceae > Mycobacterium > Mycobacterium simulans. Next base: position 2,416,331 of record NZ_OCVX01000003.1, on the reverse strand, counting down.
GGACGCCGGCGCCACCGTGGTGGCGGCGTTGGAGGACCAGTTCTGGGGCGACCGCTACGGGGTGCTTGAAGATCCATTCGGCCACCACTGGTCGCTGGGACAGCCGGTGCGCGAGGTCAGCATGGAGGAAATCCAAGCGGCCATGTCTGCGCAGTCGAGTAGCTAACCCGCGACCTGCTCACGCAACCGGGCCAGCAGGCGCCGTCGTAGCGGCGGCGCCTGCGGTACGGGAGCCGCTGCCGCGAGCATCTCGGCAGCATCGGTGAACTTGTTGCGCGGCCGGCCGTCGGCACGGCCGCGCGCCACCTCGGCGGCGTCGATAGCGCGCCATCCGGCGGAGTCGACGCCGTCGGGCTGGCGAGCGTGCACCAGCTTCTCTAGCTCCGCCGGTTGCGCCGCCGGAGCGGTCAGCTTGCCCGCATTGAAGTCGGCGACTAGAGCCTGAACGGTTTGGAAAGAGCACGACTTATTCGTGCCGATGAACCCTGTCGGACCGCGCTTGATCCAGCCGGCAACGTATGCGCCAACCACCGGCCGGCCGGTGTCCGGGTCGACAACCCGACCGCCGTCGTTGGGGACTATCGCCGCCGCTTCGTCGAACGGGAGATCGCGGATCGGCTTGCCGCGGTAGCCAATCGACGTCAGTACCAGGCCGGCGTCGAGCCGACACACCTCATCGGTACCGGTGACCACGAACTCCACGGCGCCGGCCCGTTGCTGACCGAGGACGCGTTGCGGCGTGAGCTGATACGCCAGCCGGATCCGCGGGCGCCCGATTTTTTGGGTGGGCGCCGTGGCCCCCTCACAAGCAATGCCCAAGCCGCTCAAGATCTGCAGCTTGTTCCTGGTCACCGGGTCGGAAGCGGACGCCAGGTCGTCGAGTACCCGCTGGTGATCGACGGCGTCGAGCACAACGTCGGACGCGCCCGTGAGTCCGAGCAATTCGGGCAGAGTGAACGCCGAGTGGGCAGGCCCGCGCCGGGCCGCGATCACCACCTCACGGACCGCCGATACGCGCAACGCGCGCAACGCGTGATCGGCGATGTCGGTGCGGGCGAGGTCGTCGGGGTCCGCGGCGAGCACCCGCGCCACATCGAGGGCGACGTTGCCGTTGCCGATGATCACGACGCGTTCGTGGCTGAGATCGACAGGCAGATCCGTGAAGTCGGGGTGTCCGTTGATCCACGCGACCAATTCAGTGGCGGTCCCGGTACCCGGGAGACCCATACCCGCGATATCGAGTCGGCGGTCATCGGGCGCACCCACCGCGTACAGCACGGCGTGATGGTGGCTCAACAGTTCCGCATGGCTCAGGTGCTTCCCGATCTCGACGTTGAGATAGAACCGGAAGCGTCGATGCCCGGCGACGCGGTCGAACAGTTGGGTGACCTTCTTGGTGTTCTGGTGATCCGGCGCAACCCCGGCGCGGACCAGTCCATAGGGTGTTGGCAGCTTCTCAAAGACGTTGACCCGCACCCCATGCTGGACCAGTAACTCATCGGCGGCATACATCGCTGCGGGCCCGGAGCCGACAATGGCCACCGTCAGCGGGTCACGGTGTGCATGGACCTCGGCGGCCGGAATCACCGGGGCCAATTTCGAGGTCGGCGGCAGCTTCACGTCGGCGGGCCGCTTTGGGTAATGCGAGGCGTTAATCTCAACGAACGGCAGCTGTTTGGAATCCAGCCGGCTGTCGGGTGCGATCGCGCCGACCGGACAGGCACTCACGCAGGCACCACAGTCCACACAGGCCAGCGGGTCGATATAGAGCATTTCCGACGTCGCGAAGCCCGGCTCGTCCGGAGTCGGGTGGATGCAATTCACCGGGCAAGCGAAGACGCAGGACCCGTCATTGCAGCAGGACTGCGTAATAACGTGCGGCATAAAAGAACTCGTAGGACGTTATGCGGCCGGCGTGGCCGCCAAGTGTTGGCGTTGCGGCTCGCTGCGGTACCGCGAAGGCCTTCCGTCGATCTTGCAGATCCGCCACATCAGCCGGGCAAGACGGCCGTCCATCAAGCCGGTGTCGTAGGCGAGCATGCGGACGTCGGCGAACATGTCGCGCAACCACTTTCGCGATTCCGGCGACCGGAAGAACAGTTCCTTCTTGACCTCACGCGGGATGTCGAATTCGTCCCAGAATGCCTTGGGCGGAATCAAGATGGCATTGCACAAGCTCCGCATAGTCAGCGGAAAGTACAGCGAGATCCAGAACCGCTGCGTCCGAGTCAGATTCGGTAACCGCTTACGCAGGTACTCGTGAGCGAACGAAATGTGTCGCGCTTCTTCGGCCACATGGATGGCCATCACCCGCTCCATGATCGGATGCAGCGACTTGCCTTCGCGGAGAACCTGCTTTTGGGTGTGGTCAATCGGCTCCTCGCCGGCAAGTACGCCAACGAAGAACGCGACCGGCAAAGGCCCGGCCACTAGCGGAATCAACGGGGAGATCCAGCGCAGCCGCCGTGGCATCCCGGGAACGTCTGCGCCGATCCGGTTGACCATCTCCTGGAACATCATGGTGTGGTTGCACTCTTCAACGCATTCGTGCAGGCAATACCGATATTCCGGGGAGCCGTTGGGCATCCAGAACGTGTAGTTCATCAGGCCGCGGATCAGGATGGATTCGAAGTGCAACCCCACCTTGGCCACGTTGGCCTGGCGCCACATTCCGATCTCGATCTGGCGTTCCTGCGTCTGCGCTTGGTACCAGGGATGGCGGCCCAACGGGTCGGTCGCCGGGAGAATCCACCGGGGATCGTTGTCGGTGACAGCGAACTCCGGTGACTCCCAATCGATATCGGTGTACGGGTTGAAGTTTCGCCGCACAGACCCCTCGGACAGTGTGGCGAGCGTTTCCACGTACTCGGCGTCGTCACGCACCTCCATATTGCGGCGCCAACGCCTAACCATGCGCGTCCCGGCCTTCCCAGCAGCCATGAGCAGCCTCCTCAATGAGGTTTGTCTCGGACGTGTATGGAATACGGTACCGCTGGTACCGGGAATTCCGCACTTTCATGTGTCTCAGATCACACGCTGGTCCCCTCTCGAGGCCCGTTCAGCTAGGTTGCAGGGTCGCTCATTACCCTGATGGCCATGGCTGACCAGCTCGAGATTCCCGCTCACCTCAAACCCCGCGACGGCCGCTTCGGATGCGGACCGTCGAAGGTCCGTCCAGAGCAGTTGCAGGCCCTGGCCACCTCCTCGGCGGCCTTGTTCGGCACGTCGCACCGCCAGGCGCCAGTCAAGAATCTGGTGGGCCGGGTGCGCTCGGGGCTGGCCGAGCTTTTTTCGGTGCCCGACGGTTACGAGGTCATTCTGGGCAACGGTGGCGCGACAGCGTTCTGGGACGCCGCGGCGTTCGGGTTGATCGACAAGCGATCGCTGCACCTGACCTACGGCGAGTTCAGCTCGAAATTCGCCTCAGCCGTCGCCAAGAACCCGTTCATCGGCGACCCGATCATCATCAAGTCCGATCCGGGCAGCGCACCGGACCCGCGAAGCGACCCGTCCGTCGACGTGATCGCCTGGGCACACAACGAGACATCGACCGGTGTCTCGGTGCCGGTGCACCGGCCGGCCGATTCGGCCGACGCGCTGGTCCTCATCGACGCCACCTCCGGGGCCGGCGGCTTGCCGGTCGACATCGCCGAGGTCGATGCCTACTACTTCGCGCCGCAGAAGAACTTCGCAAGCGATGGCGGCCTCTGGCTGGCCATCATGAGCCCGGCAGCGCTGGCCCGCGTCGAGGCCATCGCCGCGTCCGGTCGCTGGGTTCCCGACTTCCTATCGCTGCCGATAGCGATCGAGAACAGCCTGAAGGACCAGACGTACAACACGCCGGCGATCGGGACACTGATAATGCTGGCCGAACAAATCGACTGGCTGTTGAGCAACGGCGGGCTGGACTGGGCTGTCAAGCGGACGGCGGACTCGTCGCAGCGGTTGTATTCGTGGGCCCACGAGCGGCCTTACACCACGCCGTTCGTCGCCGACCCCGGGCTGCGCTCGCAAGTGGTCGGCACCATCGACCTCGTCGACGAGGTGGACGCTGCGGCCGTGGCCAAGACTTTGCGTGCTAACGGCATCGTCGACACCGAGCCGTATCGCAAACTCGGCCGCAACCAGCTACGGATCGCGATGTTCCCCGCCGTGGATCCCGACGACATCAGTGCGCTCACCGCATGCGTCGACTGGGTGGTCGAGCGGCTCTAACGAAGCGCGTGGCCGCGTCCGCGTGTCAACGAGGTTAACGGGGCTTAGCCCACTAGAGTGCGCACGTATCAGGTCCAGTGCTGACCTGCACGGAGCCTGCGAGGAGAAGCCATGCGGGAACTCAAAGCAGTTGGGCTCGATGCCGACGGCAAATACATTATCTGCGAAGCGGCCAACCCAGCCGAGAAGTTCAGGCTCCCGGCCGATGATCGGCTGCGAGCCGCCTTACGTGGGGAGGCCCCGCCGCCAGAACAGCCGCCACTCGACATGCAAGTAACTAACATGTTGAGCCCCAAGGAAATTCAGGCACGAATCCGCGCCGGCGCGTCTGTCGAGCAGGTCGCCGCAGCCTCGGGTTCCGACATCGCGCGTATCCAGCGGTTCGCCCACCCGGTGTTGCTGGAACGATCGCGCGCGGCCGAGTTGGCGACGGCGGCCCACCCGGTTTTGGCCGACGGCCCCGCGGTGCTGACGCTGCTAGAGACCGTCACCACAGCACTGATCAAGCGTGGCCTCAACCCCGACAAACTCGGCTGGGATGCCTGGCGCAACGAAGACGGCCGCTGGACGGTGCAGCTGGCCTGGAAGGCCGGCCGTTCCGACAACATCGCACATTTCCGATTCACGCCGGGCGCACATGGCGGCACCGCCACCGCGATTGACGACGCGGCCAGTGAGTTGATCGACCCAGACTTCAAAACACCGCTGCGGCCGCTGGCGTCGGTGGCCCACCTCGCCTTCGATGCCGTCCAGGAACCCGCCAGGCCGGCACCACCCCCGCCGCCGGCCGAACCGGCGGTCAGCAGCCGACGGGGCAAGCCGGCCATTCCCGCCTGGGAGGATGTGCTGCTCGGGGTTCGCTCAGGCGGCCAGCGCTAGCAGTATCAGCCTCCCGGCCGCCACACCTACTGCGGCACCCAATACAAACCAGCGCAGCACCAGGGTGCGTCGCCAGCCCCACAGAGTCGGCGCCAATCCGCCGGCCGCCACAATGTTGAGCCCGACCGCCAACAGCGGATGCACTCGGATCAGCCCGAGACTCAACACCACAACCGCGGTCCCGGTAACCGCGGCGACGAACCCGGCAACCGCTAAACCCGTTGCCCAGGGCACGGACTCGTCGCTCACGACGCAAGCCTATTCCGTTCGTAGAACGCCAGCGCGGCCGCAGTCGCGACGTTGAGGGAGTCGGTACCTCGCGACATCGGGATCCGCACCCGCATATCGCTCATCCGCAATGCAGCCGCTGTCAGCCCGGGGCCCTCGGCGCCCACCAGCAACGCAATCCGCTCGGCGCGTACCGCGTCCATCGCGTCGGCCAGCGCGCAGGCGTCGCCTTGTGGAGTCATCGCCAGCAGCCGGAAGCCACTTTGTTTCAGCATCACAAGGTCGGCGGGCCAGTCGGTGGCCCGTGCATAAGGGACCAGCAGTGCGTGACCCATGGAGACCCGGACCGCGCGGCGGTAGAGGGGATCCGCGCAGCCGCTGCCGAACACCACCGCGTCGACACCCAGGCCCGCCGCGTTGCGGAAGATCGAGCCCAGATTCTCGTGGTCGTTGACTCCTTCGAGCACCGCAACGGTGCGAGCGCCGTCAACGACCTCTGCGACGCTGGGCTCTGGTACCCGACGCGCGGCGGCCAGAACGCCGCGGTTGAGATGAAACCCGATCACCTGCGCCATGACGTCTGCGGACGCCCGATAGTAGGGACCGGCGACGGCGGCCAGGTCGTCCTTGAGCTCGCTGAGCCTGCGGTCGGTACCGAGGAAGGCCAACGGGGTGAACCGAGAGGCCAGCATGCGCTGCACGACGAGCACACCCTCGGCGATCACCAATGCCTTGCCGGTCGGCAGGTCGGGACGGCGGTCGACGCTGTTCAGGTCACGAAAATTGTCCAGCCGCGGGTCGTCGGGATCGCTGACATCCTCGACGGCACTCACGGGCTTTCGTCGACCAAGGCCGAGATCAGGTCGGCGGCGTTGCGCAGGATGTCGCGTTGTCCGCTATCCAGCGTGGCCAACCGCTCGGCCAGCCATTCCTGGCGCGCGCGCCGGGCCGCCCTGACCAATTCAGCGCCGGATTCGGACACCGAGACCAGCACCTGTCGGCCGTCGACGGGATGCGGCACGCGGTCCACGAAACCCATATCGGCCAAGGAGGCGATCACCCGGGTCATCGATGGCGGACGGACCCGTTCCCGGATCGCCAACGCACCGGGCGTCATGGCGCCCTCGTTGGCCAACGTCGTCAACGCCGACAGCTGCGACAGCGACACCGGCGATGACGGGTTCCGAAACCGCAGTTGCCGGGCCAGCCGCATAACCGCCAGCGACAAGTCGCTGGCCAGCCGCGCGTCGCTGTCAGGCACAGCGCGAGGTTACATCGGAACCTGAGGATCCGCGGTCAGAACCGGCAAACGACGGACTTCGATTTCTTTCACCGCACCGGGGCAATTCCGGCGGTCACTTTGGTTGCTGCGCGGTCCTTTGGATTACCCGCCAGGGGGTGCCGCACGGCTAGCCATGTTGCAGTCTGAATGTTGATACCGCATGCGCTATCACGTTTGCGGTTTGGGTGTGCGCAACTGTGGCGGTGATCCCCAGGCCGCTCCACGGCCTGCATCGTCGCGACACCACGCCCAAATCGCGCCACTCCTCCCCAGGCCGCTCCACGGCCTGCATCGTCGCGACGCCACGCCCAAATCGCCCCACTCCTCCCCAGGCCGCTCCACGGCCTGCATCGTCGCGACGCCACGCCCAAATCGCCCCACTCCTCCCCAGGCCGCTCCACGGCCTGCATCGTCGCGACGCCACGCCCAAATCGCGCCACTCCTCCCCAGGCCGCTCCACGGCCTGCATCGTCGCGACGCTATCTTGAAACGCGATGAGCGTCGAACCCGACCAAAGCCCCGCACCGCCGCTGCCGGCCGTCCTACTCGAGGTGTGGCCGGTCATCGTGGTTGGGGCGTTTGGTTGGCTCGCCGCCACGGCGGCGGCGTTCTTGGTACCCAGCCTGGAGAGCTGGCGTCCGGTGACGGTCGCCGGGCTCGGAACGGGGCTGCTCGGCACGGGCATCTTCGTGTGGCAACTTGCCGCCGCCCGCCGTGGTGCACGTGGCGCGCAAGACGGACTCGAAACCTATCTGGACTCGAAATAAATCCGGGAGGACGAATGGTTGCCCCACTATTGCAAGCGCAAATTGATATCAACGCACCGGCGTCGAAAGTCTGGGCGCTGATATCCGATTTCCGACGAATGCCGCAGTGGAGTCCGCAATGCCGCTGGATGAGGCCGTTCGGCCCGCTGCGCCAGGGCACCCGCACCATCAATTTCAACCGCCGTAACCGGTTGTTCTGGCCCACCACATGCACGGTCACCGAGGTCATCGCGGAGAAGAAGCTGGCGTTCCGGGTCGACTCCAACGGCAGTGTCTGGAGCTACGAACTCGAGCCGAATGGCCAGGGCACCCGGGTAATCGAGAAGCGCCACGCCGAAAACGGCATCAGCGCATTCTCGAACCTATCGATCAGCAAGCTCTTCGGCGGAACAGCCAGCTTCGACCGTGAATTGGTCGAGGGCATGAACACTTCGCTCGCCAACATCAAAGCGGCCGCCGAGAGCGGCTAGGCGGGAGCCTCGGGCGCCGACTTCTCCATGACGTCGAGCAAACCGTCGTCGTACGGCTCATACGCTGGCGAGCCGATGCCCGCCGGGGCGGGAGTGTCGGAGTGCGCACCACAGCCGTAGTACTTGTCGACGACATGGCCGTCGGCGGATAGTTCGTTGCCGCACACCCCGAACATCGCGCCCAGCGATCCGGCCAGTGGGAGGAAGAAACCGCAGTCGCGGCACACTCGCTTGGTGGACCGCGCCATCGGCGAACCCGGACCATAGTCGCCGTCGTGCCATCGTTCGGCCGCATCGGCGCGACCCGAAGCACTCATCACCCAGCGCCGGCCCAGTCCTACTTCGGCAGCGGTCTCGTCAACCTGCGCGTCACCACTGGCGGTGTAGCCCGGAACCAGCCGCGGGTCGTCCTTTGCCGGTGCTAGCAGGTCCCCTGGGCTCAAGTCACCTGGCTGAATCCGCTTCTCCCACGGCACCCAGTCGGGTGCCAGCAGCGCGGTCGGACCGGGAATCAGCACCACCTCGCTGATCGTGGCGTGGTCGGCGCCGGCGCAAGTGGCGACAACGACGGCCCACTGCCATCCCTGGTAGCCCGGCAGATGCGCCAGAAACCTGTGGGTCGCCGTGTTCGGGTCTTCATAGCTGACGCCCAAGTAGTCCCCGACGGCCTCGGGGCCACTGAACTCCGCGACAGCCGCCCTGGCCTGGTCGACCGCACCCGTGAGCACCGCCGCTAACCCTTCGGGCCACTCGGCTACGGTCGTCACGGCGTATTCCTCAATGGGTCCGGTCACGCTGTCCCCTCCTCTGCGATGCGTATTCAATACTGCCGGAAGACACGGTGGACGGGCCACACCCGGTTGCCAACGCGAGCAGGCGGCATAGGACAGAATTGAATCGTGTCTGGACGGCGGCGTGATCATCCGGGCCGCATGGCCCCACCCCCGGGCCGCCGGACCCGAAACGGATCGCTCAATGAGCATCCGGGCACCCCCCGCCGATGCCTAGCGCCAACCGCTACCTCCCGCCCCTGGGCCAGCAGCAAGAACCCGAACGCAGCACACCCCCGCCGCCGCGTGGTTTAAACAACGGCGAACGGATCACCGTCACCCGGGCCGCGGCGATGCGCAGCCGCGAAATGGGTTCTCGCATGTACTGGATGGTTCAGCGCGCCGCCACCGCCGACGGCGCCGACAAGTCCGGGCTCACCGCGCTGACGTGGCCGGTGATGGCGAACTTCGCCGTGGACTCGGCAATGGCCGTCGCACTGGCCAACACGCTGTTCTTCGCGGCGGCCAGCGGGGAGAGCAAGGCCAAAGTCGCTCTGTACCTATTGATCACCATCGCACCGTTCGCCGTGATCGCGCCGCTTATCGGTCCGGCGTTGGACAAGTTGCAGCACGGCCGGCGCGTCGCGCTGGCACTTTCGTTCGCGCTTCGCACCGCGCTGGCGTTGGTGTTGATCATCAACTACGACGGCCCCACCGGCAGCTTCCCGTCGTGGGTGCTCTATCCATGCGCGCTGGCCATGATGGTGTTCTCGAAATCATTCAGTGTGCTGCGCAGCGCCGTGACGCCGAGGGTGATGCCGCCGACGATCGACTTGGTACGGGTCAACTCCCGGCTGACCGTGTTTGGTCTGCTTGGCGGCACCATCGCTGGAGGCGCCATTGCGGCCGGTGTCGAGTTCGCCTGCACACATTTGTTGCAGCTCCCGGGCGCGCTGTTCGTCGTCGTCGCGATCACGATCGTCGGCGCCTTGCTGTCGATGCGCATTCCGCGCTGGGTTGAGGTGACAACCGGTGAGGTTCCGGCCACGTTGAGCTATCACCGGGATAGCGACCCGCTGCGACGACGGTGGCCGGAGGAACTCAAGGAAGTCAAAAAGGTCGGCGGCAGGCTGCGACAACCACTGGGCCGCAACATCATTACCTCGTTGTGGGGGAACTGCACAATCAAGGTGATGGTTGGCTTTCTGTTCCTGTACCCGGCCTTTGTCGCCAAAGCCCATGACGCCGACGGGTGGGTTCAGCTGGCCATGCTGGGGATCATCGGCGCCGCAGCCGCAATCGGAAACTTCGCCGGCAACTTCACCAGCGCACGCCTGAAGCTGGGGAGGCCGGCGGTACTGGTGGTGCGCTGCACCGTGGTGGTGACCGCGTTGGCATTGGTGGCCGCTGTGGCCGGCAACCTAGCGGCCGCCGCGATTGCCACTCTGATTACCTCGGGGTCCAGCGCGATAGCGAAGGCCTCGTTGGACGCCTCGTTACAACACGATCTGCCTGAGGAATCGCGGGCCTCGGGGTTCGGGCGTTCGGAGTCAACATTGCAGCTGGCGTGGGTGCTCGGGGGCGCGGTTGGGGTCTTGGTGTACACGGAGTTGTGGGTCGGTTTCACTGCGGTCAGTGCGCTGCTGATCTTGGGTCTAGCGCAGACGATCGTCAGCTTCCGGGGTCACTCATTGATCCCCGGCCTCGGAGGTAATCGCCCAGTGATGGTCGAACAGGAGGGCCGGCGCCTCGGCGCTTCAGCCGCGGGAGCGATGCCCCAGTGAAACGCGGTGTGGCCGTGCTGATCGCGGTCGTGGTAGTACTGCTGTCGATCGGGGCGGGGGTCGGCGCGTGGCTATTGGTTCGTGAGCCCGGTCCACACCGACCGGAAATCAGTGCGTATTCGCATGGACACCTGACCCGGGTCGGGCCGTACCTGTACTGCAACGTGCTCAACCTCGATGACTGTCAGACACCGCAAGCGCAGGGCGAGCTGCCGGTGAGCGAGCGCTATCCGGTACAACTGTCAGTGCCCGAGGCAATTTCGCGGGCACCCTGGCGATTGCTGCAGGTGTATGAGGACCCGGCAAACACGACCACTACCCTGTTTCGGCCCAACAGCCGGCTAGCGGTCACCATCCCCACCGTCGACCCCCAGCGCGGGCACCTGACCGGGATCGTTGTGCAGTTGCTGACTTTGGTGATCGACACCTCGGGTGAATTGCGCGAGGCTCCACACGCGGAATGGTCAGTGCGCCTTGTCTTTTGACGCCTGGCTAACACGCGGCTGCGCCAGCACCTAGACACCGCGGCCGGCCATTCTGGCCTCGCCGCTCCGAGTCAACCTGGCTAGCCCTGACGGCCCCTTGCACCCGTCGCACCCTGGTCGCCACTGCCACCGGCTTTGCCGTTAAAGAGTCCGCTTCCGCCCTTGCCGCCGGCGCCTCCGGCGCCGCCGGTCCCGCCGTCACCCCCGAAACCGCCAGAGCCCGAACCGCCCGACTGACCTAGGAGTCCGCCAGCACCGCCGGCACCGCCAGCGCCCCCGTCACCGCCGGCGCCGCCGGCACCGCCGTCGCCGCCGCGGCCCCCATCACCGCCATTGGCTTGAATCGTTGCTTGGCCGCCGGTACCGCCATCGCCACCAATGCCGCCAATCGCGCCGGTTCCCCCGATGCCACCACTCCCGCCGAACCCGCCGGCGCCGCCGTTGCCAATCAGGAAACCGCCGCGACCCCCGGCGCCGCCGCTACCCCCGTGACCACCGACGTCGCCGACCGCGCCGGTACCGCCGGTACCGCCGGTACCGCCCTTACCTGCGGCATTGTTGGACAAAAACACCTGGCTGACATCGACATTCCCGCCGTCGCCGCCGCGACCTCCCGCGGCTCCGGTGCCTCCGGTTCCGCCCATACCCCCGGCACCGGCAGAACTGTTGAAGTTGGCCGTGGCCGAGATGTTGCCGCCGTGGCCACCGGAGCCGCCGGGCGCACCTGCACCCCCGGTGCCCCCGGTGCCACCCGTACCGCCGACAACGGCGCTACTTGCAGATTTGCCGCCGCCGCCACCCCCGGCGCCTCCGGCGCCGCCTGACGCACCCGTGCCGCCGTCGCCGCCTTGGCCGCCGTTGCCGCCAGTCACGGGGTTAGCCACGTTGTTTGCGGCATTTCCGCCTGCGCCTCCGGTGCCGCCGGCCTGCCCATCCGTAGTACCGGGTAGACCAGATTGGCCAACTGTCCCATTGCCATTAGCGGCAGTGAATCCATTGGCACCGCTGTCAGCTTGGCCGGCCGCGGGGAGCTGGCCGGGGTTGACAGCGTCGGCGCCGCGGCCGCCCATGCCGCCCCCGCCGCCGGCGCCGCCATTGCCGATGAGCCCTACGCTGCCGCCGTTACCTCCAGGCGCACCGACGGCGCCGATGTCCACGGCGTTACCGCCGGAGCCGCCATCGCCAGCTAGTCCGATAAGCCCGACGTTGCCGCCATCGCCACCCGCTCCCGTCAGCCCGCCGGACCCGCCTATCCCACCAAAGCCGATCAACGCCGCGTCGCCGCCACGCCCGCCTTGCTGGCCGAACCCGCCGATGCCGCCGTCGCCACCCTGACCGAACAACTGCCCACCCGCTCCGCCGTTACCGCCCGTACCGACCAACCCGCCGATGCTCTGGGCACTTCCGTGCCCGCCGTTGCCGCCGATGCCGACCAGGCCACCGTTGCCGCCGTTACCGCCGAGCCCGGAGATTTCGCCGTTACCGCTGTCTCCGCCTGCTCCGCCAATGCCGAACAGCGCAGTGTTGCCGCCATTACCGCCGGCCCCACCCGTTCCACCGTTGGAGGCCCCACCGTCGCCGCCACGCCCGCCGGCGCCGCCGTTGCCCCACCAGCCGCCGTCTCCACCAGTCCCCCCAGCGCCGCCGGTCCGACTTGGCCCCAGCCCCCGCTGACTTAGCGCCGCCCGCACCGCCGGAAGACCTGCCCCCGGCCCCGGCCGACCTACCACCCGCGCCTCCCGCGGACGTGGTTCCGCCCGCTCCGGGTGACCAGCAGCCTGCTCCAGCCGACCAGCAGCCCGCGCCGGCACCCGCGGTCGTCGAAGCCGGGACCCAACTGCCCGACCCAGCCGCACAGCCGGCGGATGTGCCCCCGCCCGGTGATGTCGCTAACGCGCCCTTGGAAATCCACCAGGTCGCCGATGTCGCGTACACCAAGAGGCTGTGGGACGCGATCCGGGCGCAAGACGTCAGCGGCAACGACGCGCTCGACGCGCTCGCTCAGCCGTACGTCATCGGCTGACGCCGCAAGTCAGGCCGAACCCACCCATTCGTCGGACCCATCGTCGAAAAACTGGTGCTTCCACACCGGCAACCGCTCCTTGATGGTGTCCACGAGCCGCTCGCAGGTAGCAAACGCCGCTCGACGATGATCGGCGGCGACCGCCGCGACCAATGCCGCCTCCCCGACCTGCAGGAGCCCGATGCGGTGGCTGGCCGCCACAGCCCGCACCCCGGTGGATTCGGCAGCGACCTCGGCCACTACGTCGGCAAGGACCTGTGCGGCCGACGGGTGCGCGGAATACTCCAGTCGCAACACCCGACGTCCGCCGTCGTGGTCGCGGATCATTCCGACGAACCCGACAATCGCTCCGGCGGCCTGATGGCTCACCAACTCCTCATGGTCGGCCAGAAAGATCGGCTGCTCGGTCAGCTCCGCGCGCACGACGGACGTCATCAGCGCCACTCTCCCCCGCAAGCGGGTGGTACCCCCACCTCATCGCTGCGCTCTGCATCGTCGTCGGCGCGCGTCATCAGCGCTGGTGATCTTCGCCGGCGAGCTGGTCGAGCGCATGGTCCAGCACATCGGCAAGCACCGCAAGGCCGTCGCGAACACCGCCGGGTGAACCGGGCAAATTGACGATCAGGGTCCGGCCGGCCACGCCGCACACCCCTCGGGATAGCACCGACGTCGGCACCTTCGGCAGACCGGAGCGGCGAATCGCGTCGGCCAGCCCGGGGACGATGTAGTCCAGCACCGCTACGGTCTGTTCCGGGGTCGTATCGGTCTGCGAGATGCCAGTGCCGCCGGATGTAATGATGACGTCGACGCCGTCCTCAAGCGCGTCGTGCAGCGCCTCGCCCACCGGGTTCCCGTCGGCGACCACCCGTGCCTCGACAGACGAAAACCCATGTTGCTCAAGCCATTCGGCAATAATTGGCCCACATTGATCGGTGTATACACCTTTCGACCCGCGGGTCGAGGCAATGACGATACGGGCAGATCGGGCACGCTGCGTCGTCACTGCCGCACCCAGCTTCCACTGCGGCCGCCTTCTTTGCGGAGCACCCGAATATCATCGATGCGCGCGGCCGGGTCGACCGCTTTGATCATGTCGTACAAGGTCAGGGCGGCCACGCTGACTGCGGTGAGAGCCTCCATCTCGACCCCCGTTCGATCGGTGCTGCGCACCGTCGCGGTGATCTCGATATCCGACTCGCCGACGGTGAAATCGACGTCAACCCCGGTGAGCGCGAGCTGATGGCAGAGCGGAATCAGGTCGCTGGTGCGTTTGGCCGCCAAAATGCCCGCCACCCGTGCGGTAGCCAGCGCATCACCTTTGGGAAGGCCGCCGGTCGAGATCAACGCCACCACCTGCCCCGTGGTACGCAGGGCGCCCGCGGCAACGGCGGTGCGCCTGGTGGCTCCCTTCTCCGAAACGTCGACCATATGCGCCGCTCCCCGCTCGTCCAGGTGCGACAGCGCGTCTGACCTGGCCATCCCGACGCCTACCGGTTCACGACCGTCACCGGGTGGACGTAAGGCAAGTCGTCGGCGGAGACCGGGAACACCATTTCGCCGAAGGGCGATAAGGCACCCGTGCGGTCGGTCACCAGTTCGCTCACCGCATGGTCATCCGGGTCGGTGGTCGGCCAGCCGTTGTCCACATATTTGTTGTTCTTGCGCGCCTTGCCTTCAGCGATGTCAGCCACGGGAACCATTCTGACAGGTCGCCCACCCACCCGCGGCGCAAGGCCGTCGGTCGGGCCTACGCTGATCAGCAATGACCGAACACACGCCGGACATCCCGCTGGGGTCCTGGCTGGCCGACTTGCCCGATGAACGGCTGATCCTGCTGCTGGAGCTGCGACCAGACCTTGCGCAGCCGCCACCCGGCAGCATCTCCGCGCTCGCCGCGCGCGCGCAGGCCCGCCAGTCGGTCAAAGCCGCGACCGACGAGCTCGACTTTCTGCGACTGGGTGTGCTCGACGCCTTGCTGGTGCTGCACGCCGATAGCCAGCCGGTGCCCGTCGCCAAGCTGCTGGCGCTGATCGGTGATTACGCGCCCCAGCCTGACATCGTCGCGGCGCTGGACGACCTGAAGCTGCGCGCCCTGGTTTGGGGTGAGACCGTGGTCCGGGTGGCCGCCGACGCGGCCACGGCGCTGCCGTGGCATGCGGGGCAGGTCACGCTCGAGGACCGTTCGCACACTCGGGATGAGATCGCCGCCGCGCTCGACGGGCTCGACCAGCAGCAGCGCGACGTGCTGCAGAAGTTGCTCGAAGGATCCCCGATGGGGCGCACCCGAGACGCGGCACCCGGCGCACCGGCGGACCGGCCCGTGCCGCGGCTGCTGGCGACGGGCCTGCTGCGACGCATCGATGCCGAAACGGTGATCTTGCCCCGCCACGTCGGGCAGGTGCTGCGCGGTGAACCCCCCGGGCCGATGCAGCTGACGGCGCCCGACCCGGTGGTGTCCACCACCACACACGACGACGTGGATGCCTCGGCGGCCGGCGCGGTCATCGACCTGCTACGCGAGGTCGACGTCCTGCTCGAGCACCTTGGCGCCACACCGGTAGCCGAGCTACGCAGTGGCGGACTGGGCGTTCGCGAAATCAAGCGGCTGTCGAAGGCGACCGGAATCGACGAGGCGCGGCTGGGCCTGATCCTCGAGCTTGTGGCCGCGGCCGGACTGATCGCGAGCGGCATGCCGGATCCCGAACCGCTCTATGGAGAAGGGCCGTACGGGGCGCCAACGGCGACCGCCGACCGGTTCGTCTCGATGGCCACCGCCGACCGCTGGTACCTATTGGCCACCACCTGGCTGGATTTACCGGGCCGACCGGCGTTGATCGGCAGCCGCGGTCCCGACGCCAAACCATATGGTGCCCTGTCGGATTCGCTGTTCTCGACGGCAGCTCCGCTGGATCGTAGGCTATTACTCGACGCCCTTGCCGAGCTGCCCGCCGGTGCCGGTGTCAACGCGGACTCGGCGTCGGCGGCGTTGATCTGGCGACGGCCACGTTGGGCCCGGCGGCTGCAGCCGCGACCAGTCGCCGACCTGCTGACCGAAAGTCACACTTTGGGTCTGGTGGGACGCGGGGCGATCAGTAGGCCCGGCCGTGCACTGCTGGCCGCGGACGCCGATCCCACCGCCGTGGTTGATGCGATGACGCGGGCATTGCCCAAACCGATCGACCACTTTTTGGTCCAGGCCGACCTGACCGTCGTCGTGCCCGGGCCGCTGAATCGCGACCTCGCCGAGGACTTGGCCACGGTTGCCACCGTCGAATCTGCCGGCGCGGCAATGGTGTACCGGGTCAGCGAACAGTCGATCAGGCACGCACTTGACATTGGCAAGACCCGCGACTGGATGCAATCCTTCTTCGCCGGCCATTCCAAAACTCCGGTGCCGCAAGGGCTTACGTATCTTATCGACGATGTCGCACGCCGGCACGGGCAACTTCGAATCGGTATGGCCGCGTCGTTCGTGCGGTGCGAGGATCCGGCCCTGCTCGCGCAAGCGGTCGCAGACCCTGCCGCCGAAGGGCTTGCACTGCGTACCTTGGCGCCGACGGTGGCGGTCTCCCCGGCACCGATATCCGAAGTGCTCGTCGCGTTGCGCGCCGCGGGCCTGGCTCCGGCTGCCGAGGACTCCACCGGCGCCATCGTCGATGTCCGGCCCCGCGGGGCGCGGGTGCCCGCCCCGCAGCAGCGCCGCCCCTCCCGCCCGCCGGCGCGTCCAAGCAGTGAGACGCTCAACGCAGTCGTCGCGGTGCTTCGCAAGGTGACCGCCGCGCCGTTCGGCAATATCCGCGTTGACCCCGCCGTTGCGATGTCGCTGTTGCAGCGCGCGGCGCGGGATCAGGCCACCGTATTGATCGGCTACCTCGACGCCGCCGGGGTTGCCACGCAGCGGGTGGTCTCGCCGATCACCACCCGGGGTGGTCAGCTAATGGCCTTCGATTCGGCGTCCGGGCGGCTGCGGGAGTTCGCGATCCACCGCATCACCTCGGTGGTGTCGGCCGACGACCGATAATGGGTCCCATGAGCCACGGGCCGTTGATCGTGCAGTCCGACAAGACAGTGCTGCTCGAAGTCGACAATGAATTGGCAGGCGCGGCACGCGCCGCCATCGCGCCGTTCGCCGAGCTGGAACGCGCACCCGAACACGTGCACACCTACCGCATCACGCCGCTGGCGCTGTGGAACGCCCGCGCCGCCGGCCATGACGCCGAACAGGTCGTCGATGCGCTGGTCAGCTTCTCTCGCTACGCGGTGCCCCAGCCGCTGCTGGTCGACATCGTCGACACCATGGCGCGCTACGGCCGGCTGCAATTGGTCAAGAACCCCGCGCACGGCCTGACGCTGGTAAGCCTGGACCGCGCCGTCCTCGAAGAAGTGCTGCGCAACAAGAAGATCAGCCCGATGCTGGGCGCCCGCATCGACGACGACACCGTCGTCGTGCACCCCAGCGAGCGTGGCCGGGTCAAGCAGATGCTGCTCAAGATCGGTTGGCCCGCTGAGGATCTCGCTGGTTATGTGGACGGCGAGGCGCATCCGATCGGCCTGCAGCAGGACGGTTGGCAGCTCCGCGACTATCAGCAGATGGCCGCGGACTCGTTCTGGGCTGGCGGGTCCGGCGTGGTGGTACTGCCGTGCGGCGCGGGCAAGACGCTGGTCGGTGCGGCGGCCATGGCCAAGGCCAGTGCGACCACGCTGATTCTGGTCACCAACATCGTGGCCGCCCGGCAATGGAAACGCGAGCTGGTCGCGCGGACCTCGCTGACCGAGGACGAGATCGGTGAATATTCCGGCGAACGCAAGGAGATTCGGCCCGTCACTATCTCGACGTACCAGATGATCACTCGCCGCACCAAGGGCGAGTATCGACATCTGGAGCTCTTCGACAGCCGCGACTGGGGGCTGATCATCTACGACGAGGTGCATCTGCTGCCGGCGCCGGTGTTCCGGATGACCGCCGACCTGCAATCCAAGCGACGCCTGGGCCTGACCGCCACGTTGATCCGCGAGGACGGTCGCGAAGGCGATGTGTTCTCTCTCATTGGCCCAAAGCGCTACGACGCGCCGTGGAAAGACATTGAGGCCCAAGGCTGGATCGCGCCGGCGGAGTGTGTCGAAGTCCGGGTGACGATGACCGACAACGAGCGGATGATGTATGCCACCGCCGAGCCCGAAGAACGCTACCGGCTCTGCTCGACCGTGCACACGAAAATCGCTGTCGTCAAGTCGATTCTGGAGAAGCATCCCGGCGAGCAGACCCTGGTGATCGGTGCCTACCTGGATCAGCTGGATGAGCTCGGCGCTGAGTTAAACGCTCCAGTTATCCAGGGCGGCACCAAAACCTCTGACCGCGAAGCATTGTTCGACGCCTTCCGTCGGGGCGAAGTCTCCACGCTGGTGGTCTCCAAGGTCGCCAACTTCTCTATCGACTTGCCGGAAGCCGCTGTGGCGGTGCAGGTTTCGGGAACATTCGGGTCACGCCAGGAGGAAGCCCAGCGGTTGGGGCGACTGCTGCGACCCAAGTCCGACGGCGGCGGTGCCATGTTCTACTCGGTGGTGGCCCGCGACAGCTTGGATGCCGAGTACGCCGCGCACCGACAGCGGTTCTTGGCCGAGCAGGGATACGGCTACATCATCAAGGACGCCGACGACCTCTTGGGCCCGGCCATTTAGCGCACGCCGCTATTTGGCGCGCCAGCCTAGAGCGACAGGATGGTCGCCGACGCGGTGCCCGGCGCGCCGTACACCTGGGCCAGGCCGACGCGCGGGTTGCCCGGCACCTGACGCTCGCCCGCCTCGCCGCGCAGCTGTCGCACCAACTCGTGCACCTGCCGCAGCCCTGAGGCGCCGATCGGCTCTCCGTTGGCGATGAGTCCGCCGTCGGTATTGACCGGCAGCTCACCGCCGATCTCGGTGGCGCCGTCGGCCACCAACTTCTCTTGCTCACCGTCGGCGCATAAACCCGTCTCGGCCATGTGGATGACCTCGGCGCCGGCGTCGGTGTCCTGTAGCTGGGCCAGGTCGATGTCTTCGGGTCCCATTCCGGCGGCCTCGTAGGCCGCCTTGGCGGCGTAGACCGTCGGCGAGGAGTCCTCATCCAAGGGTGCCGATGTGGCGTGCACCTCGTAGGCACCGTAGCGGCGGGTGCGAATTTCACAGGCGCGCACGTACACCGGCCTGTCGGTAAACCGGTGCGCCAAGGATGCGCGGCACATAACAACCGCGGCCGCACCTTCGTCGGGCGCGCAGAACATGTATTGCGTCAGCGGGTAGTTGAGCACGGCCGAGTTCAGGATCTCGTCTTCGGGAATCGCTTTGCGACGGAATGCGTTCGGGTTCAGCGCACCGTTGCGATAGTTCTTGGCGGCGACCTTGGCCAGCGTGGCCTGAGAAATGTTGTGGTCGTAGATGTACTTGTTGGCCTTCATGCCGAAGAACTTGGTCGTGACGAATTGCCCGTTCTGGGCATACCACTGCGGCAGCGCCAATTTGGCGGGGTCGTCGGTGAATGCGCCGCGCGGGTGCTTGTCCAGGCCGACGGCGATGCCGATGTCGTATTTGCCCAATCGGATGGTGTCGGCGGTCTGCTGAATGGCGCTGGCCCCGGTGGCGCATGCGTTGAACACGTCGGTGAACGGAATACCGGTCAGACCCACCAGCCTGGTTACCGCGTCCGGGTTGGACACCTCGTAGCTGCCGCCAAAGCCGAACTGGATGTCCTTCCACTGAACACCGGCGTCCGCCAGTGCGGACTGGATAGCCTCGGCGCCCATCTGCATCGCGGTCTTTTCGAACCGGCCGAACGGATGCAGGCCCACGCCGACGATCGCTACGTCGTTAGTCATCTCAGGCTCCTACGGGTGTGAACGCGAACGTAAGGACCTCTTCGCCTTCCTCACTTACGGTGAGCGGAACCATGGTGAGCTCGACCTCCTGGCCGAATTTCATCTTGGCCGGGTCGTTCTCGGTCAGCCTGCCCTCAACCCGGATCACAGCGTCTTCCCCCAAGCCCAGCTGCACCAGAGCCATGCCGAACGGCACAAAATCCTTGCCAGTCGCACCGATATACGGAGGTCCAGGCGGGAAGCCCTGCGTGGTCCACGTCACGACGGTGCCACGGCGCGGCAACAACACCTCGCTCATCTCTCCAACGCTGCAGCGCGGACACCGTTGCTGCACCGGGAAGGTGGTAGCGCCACAGCTGTCACAGCGACTGCCGATCAGCTGCGGGTTCTGGTCAGGCCAGGTCGAGATTTCGGGGGCGAGCGCCTTCTGCATCGAAGGATCCTCCGTGTCGAGCGGGAGAATACTGCACCTCAAACCGTACAACAGCGTTCCAAAAAAGTGGAAATCCCGTTCTCTACGGCCCCGTGGCAGCATGGCGCCCATGCCGATCACCGTGATCCTCGAACTCAAGTTCAAACCCGAAGCGGTCGCAGCCGGACGCGAGCTCATGGCCCGCGCGCTGCAGGATACCCGGGCGTTTGACGGGAACCTCCGCACCGACGTGCTTGTCGATGAAGACGACGAAGCGCGCTGGCTTATCTACGAACTCTGGGAGACGGTCGAGCACGACGAGGCCTACCGCAGATTTCGCGCCGGCGCAGGTCGACTGACGGAGCTGCCGCCATTGCTGGCCGCGCCTCCCGTCAAGACGCGGTACGTCACGACCGATATCTAGCTCAACGCGGGTATCACTTCACGTTCAAACAACTCGATGCCGGAACGGTCATAGGCGGCTTCGGGGAAGTAGCAGATCGCGTACTCACATCCCAAGTCACGAATCTTCGCCATCCGCTCGATCACCTGTTCCGGCCTACCCGTTGCCGAATCCGGGCCGCTGCCACCGGCGATCATCGCATCCGCGACCGCCTCCGGGACGGAGCCGACCATCCGGTCGCGGACCCGCTGCAGCCGGTCTTTGACGTCGGCGTCCGAAGTCCCAATCAGGGTGGTGAAGTTGCTCGATCGCACGATGGCGTCGAAGTCGGTGCCCAGCTTCTGGCAGTGCTCAGCGAGCACCCCCGACTTGTGGGCGAAAGCCGTTGGCTCCGGCGAGAAATTCGTGTATTGCGCGTACTTGGCAGCGATGCGCAGCGTCACCTTTTCGCCGCCGCCAGCGATCCACAGTGGAATACTGTTGTCCTGCAACGGCTTCGGTGCCACAATCGCGCCATCGACCTGGTAGTGCTGGCCGTGGAAGGTGACCTTGCCGTCGCGCCAGGCTTCACGCAGTATCTGGACGCCCTCGTCCAGCCTGCCCAGCCGCACCCCCGCCGATGGAAACCCGTAACCGTAAGCCCGCCACTCGTGTTCGTACCAGCCGCCGCCGATACCCATCTGGATGCGACCGCCAGAGATGATGTCGGCGGTGGCGGCCACTTTGGCTAGGTAGACCGGATTTCGGTAGCTCATCGCCGTGCACATCTGGCCGAGCTTGATCCGCGATGTAGTCGCCGCATATGCGGCCATCAACGACCACGCCTCATGTGTGGCTTCGCCCGTGGGCATCGGAACGGTGTGGAAGTGGTCGTAGACCCACAATGAGTCCCAGGCGCTCTCGTCGGCGTAGGTGGCCAGGTCACGCATCACCGCCCAGTGGTTTTCCGGTTCGATGCCGACGAGATCCATTCGCCAGCCTTGCGGAATGAAGAGACCGAAGCGCATATCTAGGCACTCTAGTGCCGTGACGATGCGACCGGAATGGCCAAGCTCACGCCCACGCCGCGCCCAACCCGAGTCGCCCGCCGTAGTCATAGCAGACGCTCGTCGGCAGTGCGCAACGGAAGTCCGACGGATACCCCCCGGGGATAATATGGCATACCACACACGAAGGGATCATCACGATGGTTGGCGACGAAGACAGCATTGCCGCAGTACTGAATCGGTTGCGGCGTGCGCAGGGCCAGCTTGCCGGCGTGATCTCGATGATCGAGCAAGACCGCGACTGCAAGGACGTCGTCACACAGCTTGCCGCGGTTTCACGCGCGCTTGACCGTGCTGGATTCAAGATCGTCGCCACAGGTCTGCGCGAATGTGCCACGGGGAAAAGGAAAAAGGGAACTCAGCCGATGACCGAGGCGGAGCTCGAAAAACTCTTCCTCGCGCTGGCCTGACACGCCGGATCTGGGCCGCAGCGGAGGATTGGCCAAGTGGCGAGGCAATGGCGCACGGTCGCGCAGGCGGTCTGCCGAGAAAGTAGCTTCCCCACTGACACGCCCGCCGCATAACCAGTGACCGCGATAGCCTTTGAGTCACCGCTCTTTTGGCGGGCTACTTCGTCGGGGCGGTGTCGCCGAGCGCGCTTATCGCGGCCTGCAGTTTGGCAGCGGCTTCATCGGCGACGGCCTGCAGCGCGTCCGACTGGCCGGCGACCTGCACCATAATTTGCGGGTCCATTGCCTCCACCAGCACCGTGTCGCGCGGACTGCCTGTGTCGGCTCGCACTACGACGTTGCACGGCAATAGCTGACCGATCTGTCGGTCCACCCCCAGGGCGCGGTGTGCCAACGTCGGATTGCATGCACCGAGGATCAAGTAGTCCTCCATGTCCTCGCCAAGCTTTTGCTTCAGCGTGGCCTTGACGTCGATGGTGGTCAGCACGCCGAAACCCTGATCGGCCAGGGCTCGAGTGGTCCGTTCGACCACTTCCTCGAACGCGGCATTCAACTTGGTGCTTAGACCCAAAGTCATCGCTACTCCTTCCCTAATTGTGTTGCAGGCGCCGATATCGGCTGCGCGCCTGGTCTTTTAGGCATGGTCGACCAGCCGCAACCGATCAAGCACCGTGGTGATGCTCTGCTCGCCGGCCATCTGAGTCCGTCCCTCACGTATATCCCA
Source organism: Mycobacterium simulans (assembly GCF_900232995.1). GTDB lineage: Bacteria > Actinomycetota > Actinomycetes > Mycobacteriales > Mycobacteriaceae > Mycobacterium > Mycobacterium simulans. The sequence goes on along the minus strand of NZ_OCVX01000003.1, from coordinate 2,393,582 downwards.
CGTTACCCCCTTGGGTATATCGACATCTCTCGTAGACGATAAGCGCGGCGACCGGAAATGGGCCGAATACCACTACGACTACCAAGAAGTACTCGACGACCTCGCCCCAAGGCATCGCGCCCTGCGCCAGATGATCCGCGAGCCGTACCAAGGTCGCCGCGCTTAAGGTCGCCGCAGGGATCTAGCGGATCGCGGTCACCACCCCGACCGCCTAATGAACGAGAGACCTTTTGCCAGCGTCGATTTCAGTGCCATGCCAGCGGCGGACGTAACGATGCGCTGCACACCGGTCACCTCGGCTACGTCTCACACATTAACGCGGCGAGCCCGGCTTTAACCGAGCTATCCCGCAGCTCTTCATAAGGCGCGTCGGGAAAATGCAGGCAACAGTCCTGCAAACCCCCGAACGCGACCACCGCACAGGTGGCCTGGGCGAGGGTCGGCTCGGGACCAAACACCAGCCTGCCGAGCCGCTCGCGCCACGCCAACACGGTCTCAATGAGGCCGAGGTCGGCAAGCATCGTCAGTTCGCTCAGCACCAGCATGAGGTCCTTTCGATGCCGATAGTGGAAATCGAAATAGCCCTCCAGCAACTCGCGGGCATCGATACCGCCAAGGCTTTCCCGATCGGAGACGAACCGCTCACCCTCTTCGATCAACGGCACCAGGATGCTGCGCACGAGGTCATCCCGCGAGGTGAAGTGGTAGTACAACGCGGGCTTGGTAATCCCCAGCTCGTCGGCGATGTCCTGCAGGCTGGTGCGTTGCACCCCTTGCCGCAGGAACAGTTCACGAGCCACATCTTGGATGCGCTGCCTGGTGTCCGACCTGGGCTTGGTCACGCAAAGAGCCTAACTGACTTAACGATAGGTAAGTGACCTGCTATACTTACCAAACGTTAAGTAAGGAGGGCGGCATGCGGATTCTGATCTCGGGGGCCAGCATCTCCGGCCCGGTGTTGGCGTACTGGCTCACCCGGTACGGGTACGACGTGACCGTCGTCGAACGGGCGCCCCAACTGCGCAAGACGGGCGGCCACGCCGTCGACCTATTCCGGCCGGCCATAGAGATCTCGGAGCGGATGGGTGTGCTGCCCCAGATCGAGGCACTGGCCACCGGGACAACGGAGCTGACGATCTATCGCGAAGGCGCCCGGCGACCGTCGCACGTTGATGTCACGAAGCTTGTCGGCGCCGCATCCGACCGCCATGTCGAAATCATGCGCGACGATCTCAGCGAGGCCTACTACTGCGCCGGCAAAGACGACATCGAGTACCTGTTCGGTGACTCGATCACCGCCATCTCCCCCGACGGCGATGTGACCTTCGAACACGCGGAGTCGCGCAGGTTCGACGTCGTCGTCGGCGCAGACGGCCTGCATTCGAACGTCCGGCGCCTGGTCTTCGGCGAGGACGCCGGACGCACCCAATTCCTCGGGGGATACTTGGCGGTATTGTCAGTGCCGAGAACGCTTGCGCGCGAACGACAGTCCTTAGGACACCTCGGCGTTGGCCGCGTGGCATTGATCTACACCGCACAACCTCTGGACGATGCACGCGTGGTGTTTCTGTTCCACAGCAAGGAAGAACTTCACTACCACTACCGAGATGTCCTGCGGCAGAAGGAGTTACTGCAAGGCGCCTTCGCCGGGATGCATCCGCGCGTGGACCGCTGGCTCGAAGAGCTGGACCTCACTCCGGCGTTTTACTTCGACTCGATCACCCAGTTGCAGCTCAACACCTGGTCGCGCGGACGGGTCACCCTGGTCGGCGACGCCGGATACTGTCCTGGACCCGCTGTGGGCGGCAGCACCAGCCTCTCGGTGTTCGGCGCGTATGTGCTCGCCGGCGAACTGGCTCAGGCCAATGGAGACTACCTGCGCGCGTTCGCGGCATACGAGCGACAGATGGACGAGCCTGTGCGCCGCAGCCGCGCGTTTGCGCGCAAGGCGGCCAAGCGCTTGGTCCCGGGCTCGGCAGCCGGCGTGTGGGCGCTGACCCGCGGCGCGCAGCTCATCTCAGCACTGCCTACCGGCCTAACCAGGGCACTTGCCAGGCTAAGCGCCAGGGGGATGCGTGTGTTCGACTCGATGCAGTACAGGGACTACGGCACGCTGGTCGCCGGCTGACCTCCCACCGAAGGCGTTGCGTCGCCCTCGACGCGGCCGCCTCCTGCGCGAGCAGACGTAAAGTCCCCCGAAATCAACAGATTTCGGGGGACTTTACGTCTGCTCGGCCTAGAAGTTACGTCAACGAGGCCGGTGGCAGGAAGCGGTCGCCGTACTTCGCCGCCAGCTCACGGGCGCGGGCGACGAACGCCTCCTTGCCGGTACCGGCCGGGCCGGAGTAGCCGACGATGAACTGCGCGCTGCCACCGGTCCACGGCGGGAACCCGATACCCATGATCGACCCGATGTTGGCGTCGGCCGTAGAGGTCAGCACGTTCTCGTCGAGGCACTTCTGCGTTTCCAGCGCCTCGGCGAACAACATCCGGTCGATCATGTCCTGCAACGGCGGCTCCGACGAGCCCGACTTGAACGTCTCACGCAGGCCTGACCATAGGCCGGACCGCTTGCCGTCGACGTACTCGTAGAAGCCGGCACCCTTGAGCCGGCCGGACCGACCGAGCTCGATCATCTTCTCGACGACGGCCTCGGCCGGATGCGGTTCGTACGTGCCGCCGGCGTCTTCGACACCCTTCCGGGTGGCGACGGCGATCTTGTGCATCAGCTCCAAGTTGAGCTCGTCGGACAGCTGCAACGGCGGCGCCGGGTACCCGGCCTGCGAGCCAGCCTGCTCGATGCTCGAAGGCTCCACACCCTCGCCGAGCATCGCCAGCGCCTCGTTGACGAAGGTGCCGATGACACGCGAAGTGAAGAAGCCGCGGCTGTCGTTGACCACGATCGGCGTCTTGCCGATGGCCAGCGTGTAGTCGAACACGCGGGCCAGCGCTTCGTCAGAAGTCTTCTCGCCCTTGATGATTTCGACCAGCGGCATCTTGTCGACCGGTGAGAAGAAGTGGATCCCGATGAAGTCCTCCTGGCGCTTGACGCCGGTCGCCAGACCGGTGATCGGCAGCGTGGAGGTGTTGGATCCAAGGACCGCGTTGGGCTCGACGATGTCCTCGATCTCCTGGAACACCTTGTGCTTGAGTTCCTGGTTCTCGAAGACGGCTTCGACCACGAAGTCCACGCCCTTGAGGTCGGCCGGGTCGGCCGTCGGGGTGATGCGTGCCAGCAGAGCGTCGCTCTTCTCCTGCGTCGTACGGCCCCGCTCCAGCGCCTTGGCCTCCAGCTTCTCGGAGTAGCCCTTGCCCTTCTGCGCGGCCTCGATGCTCACGTCCTTGAGCACCACGTCGTAGCCCGCCTTGGCCGAGACATAGGCGATGCCGGCGCCCATCATGCCGGCACCGAGCACACCGATCTTGTTGATCGGTGTTTTCGCGATGCCGTCGGGCCGCGACCCGCCTGCGTTAATGGCCTGCAGGTCGAAGAAGAACGCCTGCATCATGTTCTTGGCAACCTGGCCGGTGACCAGCGAAGCGAAATAACGGCTTTCGATGCGGGTGGCGGTGTCGAAGTCGACCTGTGCACCCTCGACAGCAGCGGCCAGGATGGCCCGCGGCGCGGGCATCGGCGCGCCCTTGAGCTGCTTGCGCAGGTTCGACGGGAACGACGGCAGGATGGCCGCAAGCGCCGGCGACGACGGAGTACCGCCCGGCATCTTGTAGCCCTTCTTGTCCCACGGCTGCTCGTGCGCGTCCGGATTGGCCTTGATCCACGCCTTGGCGGCGGGCACCAAATCGTCAACACCGCTCACCAGTTCATCGATCAACCCGAGGTCCTTGGCCTTGGCCGGCTTGAACCGGGTGCCCTGCGCCAGCACGCTGACAAACGCGTTCTGGATACCCAGCATTCGCACCGTGCGGGTTACCCCGCCGCCGCCCGGCAAGAGCCCCAGCGTGACTTCGGGCAGGCCGAGCTGGCTGCCCTTGACGTCGGCGGCGATCCGGTGATGACAGGCCAGCGCGATCTCCAGGCCACCACCAAGGGCCGCCCCGTTGATGGCAGCCACGACCGGCTTGCCCAACGTCTCCAGGGTGCGCAGTTGCTTTTTGACCGTCTCGACGGTATCGAAGACGTCCCCAGCATCCTCCGGGGTCGCCTGGATCATCGTCTTGACGTCACCGCCGGCGAAGAAGGTCTTCTTCGCGCTGGTGATCACCACACCGCTGATCGAATCCTTTTCGGCGACAAGGCGATCCACCGCCTTGCCCATTGACTCGATGTAGGCGTCGTTCATGACGTTGGCCGACCCCGACGGGTCGTCCAGGGTCAGCGTGACGATGCCGTCGGCATCCTTGTCCCACTGGATTGTGTTGTCTGCCATGCGCTTAAACCCTCTCGATGATCGTCGCGACACCCATGCCGCCGCCAATACACAGCGTGACCAGTGCGCGCCGGGCGTTGCGGCGCTCCAATTCGTCGACCATGGTGCCCAGAATCATTGCGCCGGTGGCACCCAGCGGGTGACCCATTGCGATGGCGCCGCCGTTGACGTTGAGCTTCTCGTCGGGAATGTTCAGGTCTTTCTGGAACTTCAGCACCACCGACGCGAACGCCTCGTTGAGCTCGAACAGGTCGATGTCATCAACGGTCAACCCGGCGCGGTCGAGCACCTTGCGGGTGGCGGGGGTCGGGCCGGTGAGCATGATCACCGGGTCGGCGCCGCTGGTGGCGGTGGCCACGATGCGCGCCCGTGGGGTCAGACCCTGCGACTTGCCGGCAGCCTCGCTACCGATCAAGACCAGCGCCGCACCATCGACAATCCCGGAGCTGTTACCGCCGGTGTGCACGTGGTTAATCTTTTCCACCCAGTGGTACTTCTGCAGCGCCACGTCGTCGAAGCCACCCAGCGCGGCGAGGCCCTCGAAGGCCGGCTTCAGCTTGCCCAGACCCTCCTTGGTGGTGTCGGGCCGCATGTGCTCGTCGTGGTCGAGGATCAGCAGACCGTTCTGGTCGCGGACCGGCACCACGGACTTGGCGAAGTAACCGCCCGACCACGCCGCGGCCGCCTTCTCCTGGCTGCGCAACGCATAGTTGTCGACATCATCGCGGGAGAAGCCCTCGATGGTGGCGATCAGGTCGGCGCCGATGCCCTGCGGAACAAACATGACGTCGTAGTTGGTCGCCGGGTCCAACCCCATGGCGCCGCCATCGGATCCCATTGGCACTCGGCTCATCGACTCCACGCCACCGGCCAGCACGAGGTCATCCCAGCCGGAGCGCACCTTCTGAGCGGCGGTGTTGACGGCTTCGAGGCCCGATGCGCAGAACCGGTTGAGCTGCACGCCGCCGGAAGTGACCGGCATGCCCGATGCGAGCACCGCTGCGCGGGCGATGTCGCCGCCCTGGTCCCCAACGGGTGAGACGCAGCCCAAGATGACGTCGCTGATCAGGTTCTCGTCGAGGTCGGGATTGCGCTTGCGCAGCTCCTCAATCAGGCCGACGACCAGGCTCAGCGGCTTGACTTCGTGCAGCGAGCCATTCTTTTGCTTGCCACGCGGCGTGCGGATGGCCTCATAGATGAAGGCTTCTTCGGACATGTCGATTCCTGTTCCAAAAGGGGGTTTCGGATCCGTCTTAAAGAGTAGGTCCAGTACAGGCACCCTAACAGGGTTGTCGGCCAACCTGTTGGTGGGGCGGACTTCGCAGGTCAGGTACGTTACGGGCAACCCACTGGTGCCCAAAGACGTCACCTTGGTCGCAGTGGCCACATCGGTCGCTAACACCAGCAGATACACGATTTGTCCACTTCGTAGCGACAGGCCATAAACCCGCGTTCGCAACCATACGTTGTCTCTACGAGGTGGGCACCAAGTAGGTCCCTACCCGCCAGAGGCTCATGTGGCGGATGTGACAGATGCGGCACGCATTTGCCACTCGGGATTAGGCTCGACCGCGATGACGGTGGAACGATTGCGGCCATACGCGACCACGGTGTTCGCCGAAATGTCGGCTCTGGCCGCTCGCATCGGCGCGGTGAACCTCGGCCAGGGGTTCCCCGACGAGGACGGACCGCCGGCGATGTTGAAGACCGCACAAGACGCCATCGCCGCCGGCGTCAACCAGTACCCGCCGGGCATAGGAATCCAACCGCTACGCCAGGCCATCGCAGCCCAGCGAAAACGGCGTTTTGGCATCGAGTACGACCCCGACACCGAGGTGCTGGTAACGGTCGGGGCCACCGAGGCCATTGCGGCAACGGTGTTGGGCCTGGTCGAACCCGGCTCGGAGATACTGCTCATCGAGCCGTTCTACGACTCCTACTCACCGGTGGTGGCGATGGCCGGCACACACCGGGTAGTCGTACCGTTGATCCCCGACGGCCGCGGCTTTGCTTTGGACACCGACGCATTGCGGCGCGCGCTGACACCGCGGACTCGGGCGCTAATCGTCAACTCGCCGCATAACCCGACCGGCACAGTGCTGAACGCGACCGAGTTGGCGACCATTGCCGAGATCGCCGTGGCCGCAGACCTTTTGGTGATCACCGACGAGGTGTACGAGCACCTGGTATATGACGGCCACCAACACCTGCCGCTCGCCGGCTTCGACGGCATGGCCGAGCGAACAATCACCATCTCCAGCGCCGCCAAGATGTTCAATTGCACCGGCTGGAAGATCGGATGGGCTTGCGGCCCAGCCAAACTCATCGCCGGAGTGCGGGCGGCCAAGCAGTACTTGAGTTATGTCGGCGGCGCGCCATTTCAGCCGGCGGTGGCCGCGGCTCTAGATACCCAGGACGCCTGGGTGACGCAGCTACGAAGCACGCTGCAACGCAGACGCGATCGGCTGTCGGCGGGACTGACCGACATCGGTTTCGCCGTCCACGACAGCTCCGGCACCTACTTCCTCTGCGCTGATCCGCGTCCGCTGGGATACGACGACAGCATGAAGTTCTGTGCGGCACTACCCGAGAAAGTGGGCGTGGCCGCGATCCCGATGTCACCGTTCTGTGATCCGACGGCGCAACACGCTTCAAAGCAACGCGATTTGTGGAATCACTTGGTGCGCTTCACGTTTTGCAAACGCGAGGACACCCTGGACGAAGCGATCCGACGATTGTCCGTGCTGCGCGACGGGCCCGCGTTCTAGCCGTCCATAACCCGCTTTCGGAGTCCCTCCAGGGCGGCATGCAGGATTTTCTTACGAGCGATCTTGACCCAAAACTGGGGCAGCGGCGCTGACGGTTCGACAGTGATGGTGAATCGCACCCGGGTCTTGTCGTCACCCTCTCGGCTCAGGTTGTACTCGCCGTGCTGGCCGTGTTGTTGGGCCGTCCTCTTGGCGTCCCACACCATCCAGTCCGGGCCCCAGTGGTATTCGAGCAATTCGGTGTCGACGATGCCGGTGATTTTGATGGTGACTTTCACGTGGTGCGGCCGACCGTCCGGATGGGTGTCGATAACATCGACTCGTTTGTGTACCGAAGACCACGACGGCACAGCGTCCATGTCGGCGAGCGCCTCCATGATCACTTCCGGCTGCGCGTCGATGACGATTTCGCCCGATGCTTGAACGGCCACTGCTATTAAATTAGCAACGCTGTGCGGTGACGGACCACGCCGAAACGCGGATGGGTCCGGCTAATTGTCACACCGACCAGCGCGACCCGGCCCAGGCGTACGGCCACGAATCAACTATGCGGAATGGCCCGGATCGGCGTCGCCGGTGACCAACTTTTGCAGTCCCTTCATCGCGGAATCCAACACATGCTCACTGGCCCGCTTGACGACGAAACCTGGTATCGGTCCTGCCGGTTCGACGGTGATGTCGAAACGCACCCGTGCTTTATCGACGCCTTCGGGCTTGACGGTGTACTCGATGTGCTGCCCGCGTTGCTGAAAAGTTCGGCCGGCGTCCCAGCACACCCAGTCTGGGCCCCAGTGATATTCGAGAACCTCTTTATCGGTCAGCCCCAGAATTTTGATGGTGGCCTTCACATGATGAGGGCGACCATCCGGGTAATAGTCGATGACTTCCACTTGCTTGTGCAGTGGTGACCAGGACGTCAAGACGCGAGGATCTGCTAGCGCCTCCATGACCTTTTCCGGGGGCGCATCAATGACAATTTCGCGTGAGACTTGTACGGCCACTGAACTCAACGCTAGCAACGCGGCCCGGCGTAGGGACGGTGTTCGGCCCGATACTTCATTACCATCCGATTTCGTTTAAGGGTGTGGTCTTAGCCGGTGGCGGCCCAACCGGGCCGGGCGGTGTACGGGAGAACCGGGGTGCCGGCGCGGCCTGCTCGACGCCATGGGCGGCGATTAGCGTCGATCGCGCCGTCAAATGGTCGTTGGTGGCCGCTTCGCTCCAGGTCAGTACCGGCGTCACGCATGCATCGGTGCCGGCGAAGACCTGGGTCCACTCATCGCGGGTTCGGCTGGAGAACCGTTCGGCGAAGGCGTCGTGCATCTTCGGATACGAGCCGATGTCGAGCTGATTCGGCACGTCGCCGGGCGCCAGCCCTAACCCGGCCAGCAACGCCGCGAAGAACTGCGGCTCGATGGCGCCGACGGCCATGTATTTGCCATCGGAGGTCTCATAGCAGCGATAGAACGGGGCGCCGCCGTCGAGCAGGAAGGATTCGCGCTGATCGCGCAGGCTGCCAACGGCCTTCATCGTCCACATCATCTGGGCCAGCACACTGACTCCGTCCACCATCGCGGCGTCCACAACCTGGCCCTGGCCCGAACGTTCGCGCTCGTACAGCGCGACCACGATGCCCACCAGCACCAGCATGGAACCACCGCCGAAGTCGGCGACCAGGTTCAGCGGCGGCATCGGCGGCCGGTCGGCGTAGCCGAGTGCCGACAGCGCACCGGTCTGCGATAGGTAGTTGATGTCGTGGCCCGCCGTCGGCGCCAACGGCCCGTCCTGTCCCCAGCCGGTGATGCGGGCAAAGATCAGTCTCGGGTTGACCGCCGCGCAGTCGTCGGGACCGATTCCGAGCCGCTCGCAGGTGCCTGGCCGAAAGCAGTCCAGCAGCACATCGGCTTTGGCGGCCAGCGCCAGCAGCGCCTCCGGCTGCGTCTTGACGTCCAGGTCGACAATCCGCTTCCCGCGGTGCAGCAAATCGCGATCCTCGGAGGGCATCTGCAGGCCGCCCGGCCGGCGCACCCGCACCACGTCGGCACCGAGATCGGCGAGCACCATGCCGGCGTGCGGGCCCGGTCCGATGCCGCCCAGTTCGATGACCCTCACTCCAGCTAGCGGCCCCCCGTTGGTCACTGTGCCTACTTACCCTGCTGCACCTGCAGCACCCGAGTGCGCAGATCCTTGGTCGCGGCATCGATCGTCCCCTTGATGGCCCGCTTGAGCACGAAGCCGGGCAGGGGAACGTTGGGATCGACGTTGATCTCCAACTTGACCAGGGTCTCGTCACCTTTGGGAACCAACGTGTACTTTCCGTCCTGCGACTTCTGCTGAGCTGAGCTGACCAGCGTCCAGCTCACCTCGTTGTCGCCCCACGTGTAGGCCACCACCTGTTCATCGGTGATGCCCGCCGTCTTGACTTTCATCTTCACTTGGCTGGGCCGGCCGTCGTCTCCGGTCTCGAGGATCTCGGCGCTCTGATGGGGCTCGGACCACTCGGGCATCGTTTCGAAATCGGCGATGACGTCCAGGATCTCCTCCGGGCTGGCTTCGATGACGATGTCGCGGGACTCTTTGATTGCCATGGCCCGCACGATATCGAACCAACGTCCCGGCCGGAATACCCTGCCACGGGCGTACCGTCGAGGCCGTGGCTGAACCCGTTTTTACCGTCGGTGACTATCTTCTCGATCGCCTCGCCGAGCTCGGCGTAACCGAGATCTTCGGCGTCCCCGGCGACTACAACCTGCAATTCCTCGACCACATCGTCGCCCATCCAGCCATCCGCTGGGTGGGCAACGCCAACGAGCTCAACGCGGGCTACGCAGCCGACGGCTATGGCCGCCTGCGCGGAATGTCAGCTGTGGTAACGACATTCGGAGTTGGCGAACTCTCGGTGGCCAATGCGATAGCGGGCAGCTACGCCGAGCACGTGCCCGTGGTACACATCGTCGGCGGCCCGACCAAGGACGCTCAGGGCACCCGCCGCGCGCTGCACCATTCGCTCGGAGACGGCGACTTCGAGCACTTTTTGCGGATCAGCCGCGAAATTACCTGCGCCCAAGCCAATCTCATGCCGGCAACCGCCTGCAGAGAGATCGACCGGGTGCTCTCCGAGGTGCGGGAGCAGAAACGTCCCGGGTACATTTTGCTGTCCAGCGACGTGGCGCGCTTCCCCACCGAGCCGCCGGTGGACCCGTTGCCCCGCTACACCGGGGGCACCAGCCCGCGAGCGCTGTCCCTGTTCACCGACGCCGCGGCCAAACTGATCGGCGAGCACCAATTGACCGTGCTCGCCGACCTGCTCGTGCATCGCCTGCAGGCCACCGCCGAGCTGGAGGCGCTGCTGGCCGCCGACGTCGTGCCGCACGCCACGTTGATGTGGGGTAAGAGTCTGCTCGACGAGAGTTCACCCAACTTTCTTGGCATCTACGCCGGAGCGGCCAGCACCGAACGGGTGCGCCTGGCGATTGAGCAGGCGCCGGTGCTCGTGACGGCCGGGGTGGTGTTCACCGATATGGTCAGCGGCTTCTTCAGCCAGCGGATTAGCCCAGCCCGCACGATCGACATCGGGCAACACCAAAGCAGCGTGGGCGACCAGGTGTTTGCTCCGCTCGAGATGGGCGCAGCGCTGGCGGCGCTGACCAAGATCCTGGCCCGGCGCGACGTGACGTCGCCACCGGTGTCCTCCCCTCCTGCCGAACCATCACCGCCGACCCCGGCGCGCGGCGAGCCGCTCACCCAACAGATGGTGTGGGACCGGCTCTGCGAAGCGCTTACACCGGGAAACGTGGTCCTGGCCGACCAGGGGACCTCGTTCTACGGGATGGCCGACCACCGATTGCCACACGGAGTCACGTTCATTGGCCAACCCTTATGGGGCTCAATCGGTTACACGCTGCCCGCGGCGCTCGGGGCCGGGCTAGCGCATCCGGATCGCAGGACGGTGTTACTGATCGGCGACGGGGCGGCGCAACTGACCGTCCAGGAGCTCGGCACCATTTCCCGCGAAGGGCTCTGCCCGGTGATCGTGGTGGTCAACAACGACGGCTACACCGTCGAGCGGGCAATTCATGGAAAGACGGCCCCCTACAACGACATTGTCGGATGGAGTTGGACCGAGATACCCAACGCGCTGGGAGTGGCCAATCACCTTGCGTTCCGGGCGCAGACGTATGGCGAACTCGACGACGCATTCACCGCGGCCGCCGCGAATAAGGATCGCATGGTGCTAGTCGAGGTGGTGTTGCCGCGACTCGAAATCCCGCGCCTGCTAGGCCAACTCGTCGGCTCCATGTCACCACCGGAGACCTAAGTTGCCCCAACATCGACTTGTTGGGCAAAAACACGACGACCATATTGCCCAATAACTCGACGCTCGGCGGTTATTCGATCCGCATCATGTTGAGGAAACGGCCGACGAATAGCGGTGGGTAGGTCCCCACTCCCGCCCCGCTCATCCATTGGGCCGCGGCATCGGGATGGTCGATCCACTGCCGCGCGCGCTCCTCGTCGGGAAACTCCTGCAGGATCAACACTTCGTCAACATCGTCGAAAGCCTGGAATACCCAAGTCTTCCGGATGCCGGCCGCGGTGAACCTGTCCATCGCGCGCCTGACCCCAGCGGTCAGGTTCGACACGTCATCGACCGACGCGAAGGCGGCCACCACAACTCCAGGCACGGCCGGTGTGGTCCGCGGCGCGGCGATGAACTTGTCGATGATCTCGCCGGCGAAGACCGCTGGAATGTCCTCAACGCCAACAGCATCGAACCAGTCGAGAAAAATTCGTGAGCGTAACAGCTCGACGATCGGCTCGCGGCTGTGCACGCCGATCATCACCAAGACACGGCCGCGGTCGTGCGTCGACGCATAGACGAGAACGTGGTGGGCGCCGATGTCGGCGAGAGCCGGCTTGTTGCGCTCGAGTATCGGCCACACCCGACTGGGATCCGGTATCCGGTAATCCGATGCGATCACCATCGAATGAATGTCGCCGTCGGTCACCGCAATCGGTCCTTCATCACTTTCCCGGTGGCATTGAGCGGCAGGCCGTCGAGAAACTCGACGGACCGCGGTGCCTTGAAGCCCGCCATCCGCTGGCGGCACCAATCGAGCAAGTCAGCCTCCGACACCGGCGTTTTCGGCACCACGAAGGCCTTGCCCACCTGACCGAGACGCTCGTCAGGAACGCCGATCACCGCAACTTGGGCAACCGCGGGGTGCTCCATCAGGAAGCCCTCGATCTCCGCGGGGTAGGCGTTGAACCCGCCTACGATGAACATGTCCTTCTTGCGTCCGTTGATTCGCAGTCGGCCCGCCGCATCCAGGCTGCCCAGATCGCCGGTGTGCAACCATCCCTCCTCATCGATCGCCTCCGCGGTGGCAACTGGATCGTCGAGATAACCTTGCATGACACTGTACCCGCGGACCAGCACCTCCCCGTCATCCGCGATGCGCACCTCAACCCCTTCGCAGGGCAGGCCGGCGGTGGTGGCCACGTCCTCGAAGGAATCGCCCGGCCTAGACAGCGTGACGTTGCCGGCCTCGGTGAGCCCGTAGCCGGTCATCAACGTCTGGAACGGCAGCTCGCCATGGATGCGACGGACCAGCTCGACCGGGATGTCCGCGGCCCCCGTTACGCCGGCCCGCAAGGTCGACAGCTTGGACTTGTCGCTAACCGTCAGCAGCGAGTGGTACAGCGTCGGCGGGCCGGGCAGCATCGTAATACGTTCGCGTTCAACGAGATCCACCACCGTGTCGATGTCGAAAACCGCGACGGGTACCATCGTCGCCCCACGCAGGAAGCACGTGATGAGGCCGGCTTTCAAGCCGAACGTGTGGAAGTACGGGTTGATCTGCAGGTAGCGGTCGCCCTCGCGCAGATCCGCCAGTGTCGCCCACTCGTCGTACATCCGCAGCGTTTGGCGATGATTCAACATCGCACCCTTTGGGCGGCCGGTAGTGCCGGAGGTGAAGATGATGTCCGAGATGTCGCTACCGCTCACGGCCCGCTCGAACGGCGAACCTCCGGAGAGGAAGTCAGATTTCAGATCGATGAGCGGTGTCCCCGCGGGCGCGGTGTAGTTCTCGCTCAGAAATCCCTTCTGCACCAATACGGCCTTCGCCCCGCTGCGGACGATGATGTCGCCCGCTTCTTCCGTCTTGAACCGGGTGTTGACCGGCACCAGCACACCGCCCGCGGTGAGCAACCCGAACGCTGCGACGATCCACTCGGCTGAGTTTGGCGCCCAGATGGCGACCCGGTCACCCTTGTCGATACCGATCGACGCGAACGCGCCTGCAGCACAACGTATTCGCTCGACGACCTCAACGAACGTGAGGCGCAGCCCACCGTCGACAACCGCCTCCGCGTCACCGAAGCGGTCCGCCGCGCTCAAGACCATCTCGGGGATGGTCTCCCATATCCGATTGGCCGGCTCCTCCTCATCGCGCTGCGCGCTCTGCATCGTCACCGCCCGGGCGTCATGTCGTGACGAGTCGACCGAGATTGCCGCCCATGATCTTCGCCTGATGCTCAACCGCCAGGTGTGACAGCGCGTTGACGTAGAACGTCGGCTCGGCCAGCCCTTCGGGGTGCGGCCAGTCCGAGCCGTACAGCACCCTATCCACGCCGACGAGGTTGACCAGATCGTCGATGCCGTCCTCGAAGAACGGGCTGACATGGATGCGGCTCTTGACCATCTCGACCGGGTCACTCGGGAAGACTTCCGGGGCCTTCCGGTAGACCTCGGCCAGGCCGTCCAGCAGCGGCGTCATCCACTTCGAACCGGCCTCTACGATCGCGACCTTCAGCTTCGGGTGGCGGTAGAGCGCGCCGTGGATCACCCACGAACCCACCGCATCCTGGATCGGCCGCCACTCGTTGAGGATGCCCATCGCATTGGTTTGGAACGGCAGCATTTCCTGTTCGGCGCCGTCCCATTCGGAGGTGTACCGGGAGTAGCCGCTGTCGCTGGAGTGCATGCCGACCAGCACGTCGTGCTCGACGACCCGCTCCCAGAACGGGTCGAACTCGGGTACCGCGAACGACCGCGGGCCGCGGAAGCCGGGGACGGGAGCCGGGCGGACCAGGATGGCGCGGGCGCCGCGCTTGACCGCCCACTCCAGCTCCTCGATCGCCTTCTCGACGATCGGCAGCGTGATGACCGGGGTCGTGAAAATCCGGTTCTGGTAGTTGAAGCCCCAGACCTCGTCGAGCCATTCGTTCAGCGCATGGATCAGGACGTGGATGGCAACCGGGTCGTCGCGCAGCCGTTCCTCGAGCAGGCTGGCCAGCGTCGGAAACATCAGGGTGCGGTCCAGCCCCAGCTCGTTCATCTTCTCCAGGCGCGGGCCGGGCTCGAAGAACGCCGGGATCGCGCGCATCGGCTCACCGAACAGCTCGCGCTTGGATTTGCCGTCCGGGTTGCCGTACTTGAAGTACTCCTCCCAGGCGCCCGGGCGGGCGACGACTTCGAAGGTCGGGTTGGGGATGTAGTTGCTGATGTGGCCGAGGATCGCGATCTTGGTGCGGCCGTTGATCTGCACGTACTGGACGAAGTCCTTGTACTCCTTGGGCAGGAACTTGGTCAGCGCCTCCGGCGGCTCGTAGAGATGGTTGTCCGCGTCAAAGATCGGAAACGGGACCTCTTCCCGGTGTGACAGTTGCCCCATGAAATCCTCCTTCGCATATTATGAGAATACTATTCTCTACAGGTGCGCAACCGCAACGTGGCCCCGGCGCCCGGACCGCACCGGCGCAGCACGGTTCAGCACGTGGCGATGATCTTGAACGTTGCGGTAGTCGGTTCACTCGGCTTGTCGACTGGGTAGCCCTCCGCGGTACCGGTGATCGTGAATTTGTCGCCGCTCAGGCTCATGGCGGCGTCGCCGCCTCCGCCCCGCGAGTACATGCCGGTGAAGCCGCCCACATTTTGGATCTGTACGGACTCGGCGGTGGCCCGTTCCGCACGTCCATCCACGACGACGGTGGCCCCGGCAGAGTCGCCGCCAATGTGAATCGTCCGGTACCACTGCACCTGCGTGCACTTGACGACATTGAACTTCGCGTCGGTTCCGTTGACCGTGACAGATGCCGTGCCATTGAGCGGGGTATGCGACGGTGAGGCGCAAGCCCCGACGGCAGCGGCAGCCAGCGCGGCAACGGCCGCTGCGATTCGGTTCCGCATCGGGCCGCCTCCATCCTCGGTTAGAAAGTTCTTCGGCCTGCGGCGATGATGTTATTCTCCTATTTAGAGAATGCCAATATCGGCTGTCTTCGTCCAAGGAGCAACGACGCATGGTGGACCCGGAGTACAGCGGTGTTTCGCCCGAGAGGCGATAGCATCCCTTGCACGGCTGTGGGTTGCCGACGCACACTGGCGGGCCGCCGAGCGGGTGACGAACCGCATCGCCGGTCCGGGCCCGGAAGCTAGAGGAGCGACATGATGTACAGGTTGTTGTGCGCGGGCTCGGCGATGTTGGTTGCTGTCTTGGCAGGGGGGGCGGGCCTACTGGTATGCACCGGACGGGCACTTGCCGATGACCCGGTCATGCATCACGTCAAGTACACCATCACCGCAAAGAATCCGATCTACGCCAACATCTATTACATCGATCAAGAACCGACGATCTTCTCCGATTACAGCCACGATCCCTACCGGTTCACCCCCAACGTCCAAGCCGACATCGCCCCGGGCAAACCCTGGAGCTACGAACTGAATTTGGCGAAACCCGAATACTGGGCCATGGTCGTCGTCAACACCGGCCCTGAGCCCAGCACGCCGGAGTTTCATTGCGACCTGTCGGTGGACGGGGCCGTCGTCGTGTCCAAGGACGGGCCCAGGGGCGTGCTCTGCTCGATCCGCAATTGGTGAACTAGCCAGGCCTCTGGTACGCCCGCAATCGGCTGCGGCTCGCCTTCGAGGCGGCGCAGATAACTTTCCACCAGCTCCAAGGTTTCGGCGTGACCGGCCGACATGCCCACCGCCTGCTCCAGCACCAGCATCCGCGACAGGCTGCTCATGAGCACGGTGAACACCCCCGGGGGCACATCCTTGCTTTCCACCCCGTAACGCTGCAGCGCGGCCGTCACCGCTCGCTGCTCTTCCTCGCGGAAACGCTCCGCGTAGTAAGCGATTTCGGCCCGCAGTTCCTTTCGGTGATTGGCCAGCGCCATGAATTCCATGGAAATCCGGGTAAACGCGGGATCGGTGCCGAACCGCCACAGCGCCCACAACGGCTGGGGCGATTGCAGCGCCTGCGCCTGCACCTGAAGTCCCTCTTCGGCGCGGCGGCGGAAGACCGCGACGAACAACTCCTCCATGGTGCGGAAGTAGTAGTGCACCAGCTGAGGTTTCAGCCCCGCTTTGTTCGCTAGCCGGCGCGACGTCACGGCGGCGTAGCCCTCTTCGACCATCAATTGCTCGGCCGCGTCGAGCAGCAGGCCGCGGTTCTTTGCGTCCGGCGCCCCGATCCTGCGGGCCGATGTCATGTCGCCACTCGCTCTCCAAACCCAATGTCGAACACGCCGATCGTACTGTCGCCCGGGGGCCGCGACCTTGACCACGACATTACCGTCATGCTAAGCAGGTGCTCAGCACACTATGGCATTCGGGGCGGCGCCAAGCTTCCGCCGCCTTGCAGTCGGTCGGGCAAAATTCGGCAAGCCAGCTCCGGGAGGCACGCACGACATGACCAGCACCTACGAATCGATCGACTTCTTCACCGACCCATCCCTGGTACCGGATCCACACCCCTACTTCGACTACCTGCGCAGCCAGAACCCGGTGCTGCGGCTGCCGCACTACGGGGTCGTCGCCGTCACCGGTCACGAGGAAGCCACCGAGGTCTACAAGGACCCCGAAACGTTCTCGAACATCGTCGCGCTGGGAGGCCCGTTCCCGCCGCTGCCGTTCCAACCCGACGGTGACGACATCAGCGCCCAGATCGAGCAACACCGCAGCTACTTTCCGATGTTCGAGCACATGGTCACCATGGATCCGCCGGACCACACGAAGGCACGGTCGGTGCTGAGCAAGCTGCTGACGCCGAGCCGGCTCAAGCAAAACGAGGAGTTCATGTGGCGCCTCGCCGACCGCCAGCTCGACGAGTTCCTCAGCAACGGCGAGTGCGAATTCATCTCCGAATACTCCAAACCCTTTGCCACCCTGGTGATCGCCGACCTGCTCGGTGTTCCGGAGGACGACCACAAGGATTTCCGCAGTGTCTTGGGCGCCGGCCAGGTCGGCGCGTTGGACCACGAGTCGATCGGCATCAATCCGCTCCAGTGGCTCGACGAGAAGTTCTGTTCCTATATCGAAGATCGGCGACGCGAACCGCGCGACGATGTGCTTACGCCGATGGCGACGGCGAAGTATCCCGACGGCTCCACACCAGAGGTCATCGAGGTGGTGCGCACGGCGACATTCCTTTTCGCCGCCGGGCAGGAGACCACGGCCAAGCTGCTCAGCGCCGCGCTACAGGTGCTGGGCGATCGCCCCGACATCCAGCAACAGGTGCGCGATGACCGCAGCCTGATTCCAAACTTCATCGAGGAATCGCTGCGCATCGAAAGTCCCGTCAAGTGCGACTCGCGGCTAGCCCGCCGTGGCACCACAATCGGCGGTGTCGACATCCCTGCCGGCACGGTGGTGATGGTGCTACCCGGCGCGGCCAACCGCGACCCCCGTCGGTTCGACAACCCGCACGAGTTCCGCCTCGACCGCAAAAACGTCCGCGAGCACATGTCTTTCGCCCGCGGCGTGCACTCCTGCCCGGGAGGACCGCTCGCCCGCGTGGAAGGCCGGGTATCCATCGAACGCATGCTGGACCGCATGGCCGACATCAGCATCAGCGAGGTCAACCACGGACCAAGGGGCGATCGCCGCTACACCTACGAGCCGACCTACATCCTGCGCGGGCTCAGCGAACTTCACCTCACCTTCACGCCGACGGGTTAGGCGAGCGCCAACCCGACGACGTAGCAAGTGAAGAGACTCACGCCGATCAGCACGACCCAGGCGTCCGTGATGCGGCATAGCAAGGCGGGAGCTTGGCGCACTTCCATAAACTCCCGAAAGATGATGCGCACCTTGATAAGAGCGATCACGATCACGCTCGACGTGACCACCACACTAGGTCTCAGCGATCCATTGACCGAGTGGTCAATCCACAGATAGGCCAGCGTGAACCCCGCCAGGATCAGCCAAACGACCAGCAGCCTCTTGTTGAATTTCAACTTCACCGATCACCTCACCATGTACAGCAGCGCGAAAATGAGCACCCAGAGGAAGTCGACGGTGTGCCAGTAGGTGGCGCACGTTTCGACCAGCTCCTGGGATCGCCGGGCCGGACTGCGGAGCTGATAGACGATGACACCGAGGACGATGAAGCCAATCAGCAGGTGTACGAAGTGGATTCCGGTGAGGAAGAAGTAGTAGGTGAAGAAGTCATTGCTGTCCGGCCCGTTTCCCGTGCCGACCAACCGGGCCCACTCGAAAACCTTGAAGAACAAGAATATTGCGGCGCATGCGACGGTGATATAGACGTCTCTGAGCGCCGCCCGGTGGGCGCCGGCACGCGATGACTGGACACACCGCGCCACCGACCAGGAACTCAGCAGCAAAACGAGGGTGTTGAACACACCGATGCGTAGATCCAGATGCGCCTGGGAGTGCAGGAACAGCACAGGGTTTCGGGTGCGATAGAACAGGTAGAAGGCGAAATACCCTGTGAAAACCAAAGTTTCGAACAACACGAAAGCCCACATGTCCGGCTGGCCCGGCACGAATGTCGCGCGCTTGTTCTCATCTGCGAGGTCGGTCATGAAGTCGCCGCCCGCTTCATCGTCCGTTTTCGAGCCAGGCCGGGCTTGAGTGTTGGGAGGGGCCCGGTACCAAAGTCTTCGCGCCGGATCATCTGAAAGAGCATGACGATAAACGTGACTTGGTAAATGCCGAACACGACCATGTCCAGCCACCACGCGATCTGCCCATTCCAGGCCAGTACGCCGCGCTGGAAGATCCAGCAGGGTGCCACGACGACCTCGGTAAGCGCGTTGCACAGATTCAGGTAGCCAAACCATTTGGGGAACACCCGATTCTTGTCGATCAGAATCGCGACCATCCAGATCAGCGAGCCGATCAGGAAGACCCCCATGGTGCCGTCGAACGACAGGAACGCGAAGTCGTAGAGCCAACCGATCGCCTCGGGGTCACGCTCGGGGCGCAGCGTCCCGACGATCAGCGCGATGCACAGGAGCAGCAGGCCGGGAACCGCGCTGAGCGAGTAGATGAGCAGATACGCATACCCGAAAGCGCGGCTGACCGACATGCGGCGCATCGAATACGCAATGAGCGCATTGTTTACCGCGGTCATGCCGGTGATGGCGAATACGACGCCTAAGCCAATCGGTATTCCCAGCTGTCGTTCATGGAACCAGTGGACCTGCGTCGCGAGGTCCCAGGTGGGTTGCGGCGGAGGCTGGACTTGCGCCACCACAAAGACCATCGGAAAGAAGAGGTTGTAGAAGACGACCATGATCCACCACGCCACCCACAGCTCGCGCTTGGGGTTGTGCCGCAGGTGCCAGGCGATCCGGCGATGCAACCGGCCGGAGGGGGGCCCGGCCTCGGAGTTGCCGCCCGACCCCGGCCGAGTTATCACGGTACTCATGGGGCGTCCAGTTCTTCTGCGCGCCTTGGGATCTCGGCACGCTCCCGATACACCGCATGGCCCAGGACGACACCCATCACGACCACCCAGACGCCGATGGCGACATTTTTCAACCAGAACGACAACCCACCGTCCCACGCCAGCGGACCGGACAACGACACACCGACGAATGCTGCCGGCACCAGCGCCGCCGCAACGAGAAGGTTGAAGTGGGCCACCCAGCGCGGCAGCACGAGGTTTGCAGGATCGTCGAAATAGATTGCGAGGGCAAGAATCACGCTTTGTCCGATCAAAAACGGAACCAAGATCGTGAAGGTGATCCAGGCGAAATCATTGAGCAACTGTGTCAGCTCCGGACTTCGTTCCGGGCGAAACGCGGCCAGTAGCCAACAGACATTAGCGATGAGAAACAATGTGGGACCGCCGGCTACGCAACCCAGCATCGCGTAGGAGAAGATCGGCGTGCGATGGGCCATCCTCCGGATCTGCATCACGGTCAGCATCAGGATCGGGATGAGGCTCGCGCCGAACCAGTTGAACAGGATCATGCTGTGACGGACACCCGACGGGTTTTCCCGGTAGAACGCCGCGACCTGCTCCGCCGACATCGTCGGCGACATCGGCGGCCTGAAGCCGGGAAACAGAAAAAACGCCGAGATCCAGATCAGCACCGTCACGGGCAGCGTCCACAGCAGGATCAGCTCACCATCGATTCGTCTCGGTGCGTAGCGCGCCTCACGGGCTTCGGACATTGGTGACTCCCTCCGGCGGTGTGATCGCTCCGCCCGTGAGCCGAAAGTAGCCGATCGGCTAGGACAGGTCAATAGCCGATCGGCTAGGCTCTCGGTGTGGTTCCGAACCAGACCCGGAGCAAGTTCCGATTCATCACGCGCAGCCCGGCACAGACGCGCATCCTGGACGCCGCGCTGAAATTGATCGCCGAGCACGGTGTCGGCGGCACCTCGCTGCAGATGATCGCCGACGCCATCGGGGTCACCAAGGCTGCCGTCTACCACCAGTTCAAGACGAAGGAGCAAATCGTCGTCGCGCTCACGGAACGCGAACTGGGCGGTCTGGAGGAGGCGCTGGAGGCCGCCGAGGCCCACGACGATTTCCCCCGGGCACGCGAGGTCTTGCTGGGCCGGGTCATCGACATGGCCATTGAGCGTCGCGGCGCGGCGAGCACCCTGCAGTTCGATCCGGTCATTGTGCGGCTACTCGCCGAGCAGGAACAGTTCCAGCACTTTATTCGGCGGCTCTACGGCGTGCTGGTCGACAATGCGTCCGAGGACGCCCGGGTCTCGGCGGCGGTCCTCTCGGGCGCCATCGCCGTCGGCGTCATGCATCCCCTGGTCGCCGACGTTGATGACGACACGCTGCGTGCGCACCTGCTGCGGATCACCAACCGTCTGATCGGTGCGCCCGAGGCGTAGGTTTCGCCACGGATCCAACAGGCCGCTCGACGACATTCGGATGCCGGAGTGGCCAGCAGCCTGGTGATAACGTGGTTCTCCGTGCACGAACCAACGCGACCGGGGGGTCAACTTGCCGTCGTGGCGGCGTCCACCGGGAGCACCTGACCCCGCCGCCGAGGACGACTCCGGCCGCGAGGAAGCACCCCGTTCGGTCGCCGAGGCAGAGGAAGAAGTCGCCAGGGCGGAGGCCCGGGCCGACGAGGCCCGTGCCCGTCTAGCGCGGCTGCAGCAAGCCTGGGCCTTGGAGAGCCCGGGCGCAGACGACACCGACGAGATCTACGCGGGCGACGCCGGCGAGTTCGAGCCACTGTCCGAGGTGCCTTATCGCCGGCAGTTGCCCAAGTTCCAGCGTCCCGGACCTAGAGCGATCGCGCTCGCGGCGGCATTCGGGATCATCGGCGCCTCGCTCGGCGGGAGCTTGTTCATGGAGCTGGAGCATCGCGCTCTCGCGCGTGAACAGCACCGCGCCGCCGAGTTCGCCGCGGCCGCGCGTGAGGGGGTCACGAAACTGATGTCGATTGACGCCAATCACGCTAGAGAGGACATCCAGCGCGCCCTCGACGACTCGACCGGAGATCTCAGGGACCAATTACTGCGCACCGGAGTTGCCCTGGCCCAGCAGGTGGAGCAGTCGCAGATCAGCACCAGGGTCATCGTGGACGCTACCGCCGTCGAATCGACGACCGATGACTCGGGAATCGTCCTTGTCGCGGCGAGGTCCGACAATCTCTATCCCGACGACGCAAAGCGATCAATGAACTCGTGGCGGATCAGCGTCCATCTCAGCCGCGAGGGTGGCCAGCTCAGGATGGCGAAAGTCGAGTTCCTGCAATGACACTCGAGCAACCCGGTGGTCCGGCGCGTCCCCCCGGAACGGCCGTGATCGAAGGTTGGATCCACTGGTGTGTGGCATATTGGCGGCCAATTCTGGTGACCACGTTGGTCATTGGCGCGCTGGGACTTGTCG
Organism: Mycobacterium simulans; assembly: GCF_900232995.1. Lineage (GTDB taxonomy): Bacteria > Actinomycetota > Actinomycetes > Mycobacteriales > Mycobacteriaceae > Mycobacterium > Mycobacterium simulans. The sequence continues at coordinate 2,371,304 of NZ_OCVX01000003.1, read as the reverse complement.
GAGGCACATACTTCTACCGGTACAGTCCGGATCGGCGGATCGGCGACGCGGCGGCCCAACAGGCGATCCGGGCGGCCGCGGACGGCACCGTGGCAATGCTGTCATATTCCCCGGAGAGCCTGGATCAGGATTTCGCCCGGGCGAAGTCGCATCTCACCGGCGACTTGCTGGCGGACTACACCAAGTTCAGCGAGCAGATCATTGGTCCGGCGGCCAAGGCGAAGCAAATGGCGACTTCCGCCAAGGTGGTTCGCGCCGCTGTATCGGAGCTACACCAGAATTTGGCCGTCGTGCTCGTGTTCGTCAACCAGAGCACCATCACCAAGGACGAGCCCCAAGCGACGGTGACTGACAGCAGCGCCCTGGTCACTCTGGCGAAGATCAACGGCTCCTGGCTGATCGCCAAATTCGATCGCCTTTGACCCGAGTTGGCTCACGCACGACGCTGGCCCAGCACTCCGCCGAAACTCAACCCATGCACACTCGTCTCAGCGTGTCGCGTGCGTGGTGTGAGTGTCGCGGTTGAATCTCCTACGTGTCGGCGCGGACCCAGCTCATCATGCCGTCGTGGGCAAAGCAGATCAGAAACAGACCATCGGGCGCCTGCGCGACGTAGTTCTGGTAGTTCTGGCACGCCGCGCCTTCCTCCTTGACTCCCGCCATTGGAGGTGACCGGAACCATCGCGGCTGGTATCTCCTCGGCGAGCCGCAGAACATCAGCCGTCCGGGCTGCCCGGCGGGGGGAACGACACTGTCGTCGACACCGAAGGCGTAGTAGGTGGTGTTGTCACACGGCGCGCCTAGAACCTGATGCGGCATGATGCCGGGGGTACAGGCGGGGTAGTCGCAGACGGTCGGCTCGGCCAAGGACGGCGGCGCCGCCAGCACACCCGTGCCGAGTAGCGCGGCAACTGCGGCCACGATGAATCGCACCCCATTACTTTGCCACATCTAAAAAGGAGCTGAAAAGAAAATTCTCCTAATTGGAGAAGATAACCTGAGCCAATATCCGCCCACGCCGGATTGCGTCCGAACCGCACCCGCCTAACGGCCTGACGAGCGAGCATTTCCGCATGTAGAACCGCTAATGCGGCCGCCCGAGGACAGCGTTGAGCCCCGGCCGAAAGTGATAAGCTGTTTCTCCGTGCACGATCCGGAGGGGCCCGACGTCGACGATTCTGACGACCCGACGGACGGCGCCGTAGCTCCCGTTTCGGAGGCGGACGCAGAAGACGAAGTTGCCAGGGCTGAGGCGCGCGCGGAGGCGGCTCGGGCACGCGTGGAAAGGCTGCGCGACGCAGCCGAAACAGGCTCCGAAACAGGGAAAGCCGACGACGACGCCGCTTCCCGGGATGGCGAGCGGCGCCGCGCAAAGGTGACCCGGGCACGACTGGCGCGACTAGGCATGCCGCGGCGTCCGGGTCGACCGGGGTGGCTTCGACGCCCAGGCCGGAGAACAATGACCGCCGGCGTCGGCATCGTGCTGGTCTCCGCTTCCGTCGGCGCGAGCGCTTACATGGTGTGGCAGCACCGAACCACCGTGCACAAACGGCAGCTCGCCGCTGAGTTCAGCGCAGCAGCCCGGCACGGGGTCACGCTGCTGATGTCGATTGACGCCAACCATGCCAAGGAGGACATCCAGCGCATCCTCGACGACTCTACGGGCGACTTCAAGAGCCAGCTGTCAGTGATGTCAGGCCTGATGGCCGCGCAGGCGGGGGAATCGAAGGCAAGCAGCAAGGCCACTGTGGAAGCCATTGCCGTCGAGTCGTTGAGCGATGATTCGGCGGTCGTGCTCGTCGCGGCGAGATCCGATATCACCACTGCAGACAACACAACTCGGCCACCTGTCGTGTGGCGGATCAGCGTGGGCATCACGCGGGACGGCGGTCAGCTCAAAATGTCGAAAGTCGATTTCCTGCAATGACTGTCGGGCAATGTTCGTCGCTGGACAGCACGGAAACCACACCGTCCGACGAGGTGGCGCCGCCAATCAAGCGCTGGGTCCGCCGGTGTTTGACAAAGTGGCGTTCGATAGTCGCGACAGGGGTGGTCCTTACCGCGGTGGGCGTCACTGCCGTCCTGTTCTTCATTCTGTACCGGCCGGATCAGCAAGTCGGCGACGCGGCGGCACACCAGGCAATCCAAGCGGCATCAGACGGTGCCGTGGCGGTGCTGACGTACTCTCCCGACAACCTGGACCGTGATATCGCCAAGGCGAAGTCATATCTCACCGGCGACGTCCTCGCCTACTACACCAAGTTCTCAGAGCAGATCGCCGCGATGGCACTGCAAAAGCGAGTCACGCAGACAGCCAAGGTGATTCGAGCCGCCGTTTCAGAGTTGCACCCGAATTCAGCCGTTGTGTTGGTGTTCATCAACCAGACCGCCACAAGCAAAGAGAAGCCGGAACCGCAGACAACCGCGAGCATCGCCCAGGTGACGTTGACCAAGGTCAACGGCTCCTGGCTGATCTCGAAATTGGATCCGCTTGCGTGAGCTTCGGCCTTTTTGGCTAGTAGATCAGCGTCAATGTCCTTGTCCGCGTGGCTGATAGGCCACAAAACACCGCACTCGGGTAGCGGCGTCGTCCGGATTGACTCCCATACCCACCAAAATCTGAACTATTTGGGCAGGGGGAACACCGCCATCGAAATCCGTCTGGATCACATGGACGCTGGGAAACCAATTTTCTGCACTTACCCCCGGCGGCGGTGGCTTTGCGTCGCCTCCGAGGCACTGAACGTATCCATTGATGCCCGTGTCGGCGTGAGCGGACGACGCCTCCACCAGCACGACCGGGGCCATGAGCAGGACGGCGACACAGATGGAACGCATACTCATAAACGCCCAGCCTATCGCCATGGGTATAAGGCGACATAGACCTTCAACCTGACCTACTACCGCGGTATTATTCTCATCGCGCGAGAACGCCGCAACCGATGCCGAAAAGCTGCCATAGGCACTGTCGGATCATTCGCGCCGAGGAGCACATGATGCGTTCAGTTCAAACACTCACCACCGCAACGCTGGTCGCTGCCACGGTATTCGGCGGTTTGGGCTCGGCGCTGGATCCGTCCCTAGCCCGGGCAACAACCAAGGAAGAAGTGGCCATCAACGGGACTTTCCGTGCCACGTCAGTTGGCGATTACGCCCAGAGAAATGACCAGTACTTCGGCGAGCCGACGGTCTACCAAACATGGACCATCAGTTCGACGTGCGAGACATTCCAGGAATGCCACGGCATGGTGACCAGCGACCAGGGATGGAGCGCTGGCCTATATATGAACGATGGGCAGATGTGGAAGGTTAAACGCTCTATACCGGATTGGGAGCGGTGCGAGGACGGTACCGCGTTCCCCGGACAGCAGACCTTCTATTTCTATCCCGTGAACGAATACGGTGGATATCAACTCGGGTCGTCGACCATGGCCGGAAAGGACAAGACGGTCGGCCCGTCCGGTGCCTGCGGACAAAACCAGTGGCTTGATATCGCGATGCCGTTCCGCCTGGACAGAATCGGCTGACCGAGCACTCAGCGCGGCGAATCCGTGCGGATCGGCTTCAGGTGGGAAGCATGTCCTGCCACGTCTTGGGCGCTTTCGGCGCAACGAGATCCGACTGCTGGTACAGCTTTCCGTCCGGACCGACATAACGCCCCGTGTGCGGGTCGTACCGGGTGATCGTGACGGACGGCCCCGCCGCAGGACCGAATGCGCTTGGCGCTGCCTGCGGGCCTGGGCCGCCGGCCGTGCCGGGTGGTGCGGCATCGGGAGGCGTGGGCGGTGCGGGGGCGGCGGCTGGCGCGGGAAGTTCCGCCTCCGAAGGGACATCAAGTGGCGCTATGGGCGAAAGGTCGGCCGACATCCCCGACAACGGCGCCAGCGGGGGAGGTCCCGACGAGGGCACCGGCGGAACAGCCGCGGCAATCGCGCCCGGCGGTGGATTCTCTCCCCGCGGCCCCGGCGGTGTGCCGCGCGGCACCGCCCCCGGCGGCAGCGGCGTTCCCTCGAGCGGGGCGAAGAGTCTGTCGTTGACGGTAACCCGGTCATCGGGCGGGACGCCCTGGGCGATCAGGTTCGGGTCGAATGGATAGGGACCGAGGACGTGCTGGCGCATCGCCAGCGGCATGAAAGGCTTGTCGCTGTTGCAGATTTCGACGGTGGGTGCGCGCTTGCCCGGGTGACCCATGCAGGGATAGTTGCGGGCACCGCGAACCCCGATCGGTGAATCCTGCGGGAGTTTGCAATACAACCCGTCCGGTGTGTCGATGTCGGTGAGGTCGTCCGGGGATCGCCATGTGTTGGGTGGCATGAAGCCGACCGTGCAAATAGGAGGATCGTCGATCGTGAGGGCGAAGTCGCCTTGGGCCGTACCCTCGGGATGGTTCTCCGCCGTCGCGGCCTGCTCGATAGCAACCGCCGACGGCAGCAACACCAGCAGCTGCTCCAGGGAGGGGTGGTAGGTGACGCCGATCTGCCCGATGGTAGTCAGGTTGGCCAGCAACACCGGCAGCGTCGGTTTGATTTGTTCGAGAAGCCGGGATGTTTCGTTCGCCGCCTCGGGACCGTTTCGCAGCAGAGTGCGAACGTGTAAATCGTCCTGTGCGAACACGTCCGTAATCCCCGCGAGGCTGCGCGCCCACGTTCTGATCGATTCGGTGGTGCGTGCTTGCGAATCCAATAGCGGCCCAGTGTCTTCGGTGAGGATTCGGGTCTGATCGACGACGCCGTTGGCGTCGCGGGACACCGTCGATGTGGAGTCGAACAGCGATCCGAGGTCGTAACCGGAACCGTTGAAGCCCCGGAAGCCCTCGTCGAGCAATTGGCCGAGTTTGGTCTTCGGGATGCTTTGGACCAAAGCATTGACCTGATCGAGCATCGGCCCCACCGGCTGCGGAATTGTGGTGTTGCGCATAGCGATTACCGAGCCGTCGTGCAGATACGGCGGCGAATCGGTTCTGGGCTGCAGGTCCACGTACTGTTCCCCCACCGCGGAGACACTGAGCACCGCCGCTGTCAGGTCCGCGGGGACCTTGGGTGAAGTGCTAAGCGACAGTGTGGCTTTCGCTCCGGTCGGCGTCAAGCTTACCGAGGTGACCTTGCCGAGTTGAACCCCACGATAGGTCACGTTGGAAAACCGGTAGAGACCGCCGGTGGCCGGCAGCTCCAGCGTAACCGTCATCCGACCGATGCCCAGCAGGGTCGGCACTTGGATGTAGAAGAGCACCATCGCAATCACGCCAATGGTTCCCACGATCGTGAAAATCACCAGCTGGATCCGGATGAAGCGCGTCAGCATCTATCCGCCACCTTCCGTGGGTGCTGGCGCAGGTGGCGGGCCGGGCAGCCGGGCACCGGCCGGAGGCGCGGGCAGCGGCAACGCCTCCGGATCGACCCACGGCGGCCTGATCGGGTCATGCATCGGATCATGGGTGTAATTCAGGTAATACGGGTCCCCGGGAGCCGGTACCAACGGCTGGTCCAGCTGCCCCCAGTGCGTCCCCAACAGCAGTCCTCGCTTGAGCCGTGGAATCGACAGGTCCAAATCGACGTGCAGGTTGAAGTAGTCGCCTCGGACCGCTCGGTCGACGAAGTTCTGGGTGAACGGGAACACGAACGCCGCCGCGATGGCCGTGCCGAGCTCCGGTCCGACATCGGAAAGCGCGCGAAGGGTCGGCTCCAGGTTTTTGAGATTCTTGACCAGGTCGGCCTGAGAATCGTTGATCAACCGGGTGGCGGTGTTGCTGAAAACGCGAAGCCTGTCCAGGGCCGCCGTCAGGCGCGGCCGCTCCCTGATCAGCACATCGAGTGCGGGCGGTACTTTGCGCAGCGCCTGGGTGAGAACATCGCGTTGCTCGGCAAATGTGCCGGCAAGCCGGTTCAGCGCCTGGATGGAGTCGACGATGTTGTCCCGCTGGTCGTTCAGTGTTCCGACGAACGTGTCGAGGCGGGTTAGCAGATCGCGTACGGCGCCCTCGCGCCCGGACAGGGCGATGGAGAAATTGTGGATGATTTCCCCGATCTGTCCCAGTCCCCCGCCGTTGACGACCGCCGCCAGCGACGACAGCGTCTGCTCTGTCGACGGGTAGGCCGATGACCGACTGAGCGGGATGGTGGCGCCCGGCTGCAGCCGTCCGGTTCCCTGCTGGCCGAGCGGCGGATTGAGTTCCAGATGCATCGACCCCAGCAGGCTGGTCTGACCGACGGTGGCTACCACGTTGGCCGGGACAACGACATCGCGCTTCACCGAGATCTCGACGTCGGCGTGCCAGCCTTGCACCCTCATGTTGCCGACACTGCCGACGATGACGTCGTCGATCATCACCGGCGAATTCGACTCCATCGTACCGACATTCGGGAGTTCGACGTGGTAGATGTCGGCCCCCGGCCCGCGTCCGACCGCGCCCGGCAAGGGTAGTGAGTTCAGGCCGTGGAATGCGCATCCGGTCAGCGTCAACACCACGCAACCGCCCATGGCGAACACCCGCCGAGCCGCTCGCCGGGCCATCATGGTTGCCCCCCTTCGGCAGGCAGTAGCATGCCCGACACGCTTGGCGCCGGTGGTGACTCCACCGGTGTCGACGGCGGGGGCGGCAACGGCATCGCCGCGCCCGGTATCCGCGCCGGAGGCACTGCCCCCGGCGGTCCCACCGGATCACCCGGCAGGCCGGTGTAGGCCGACACCGCGGGCGGGATCTCGGGCGGTCCGGGTTTGGGGCCCTCGCCTCCGGGTGCCAGGCGCGGTTCGGTGTAGAGGATGTTCTCCGGGTCCATCGACTTCTGCAGGAATATGTTGATGGGGATCGGCAGGCTGTTGAAGTTGAGCACACGCAGCCCGGGACCGAGGAACATTGAGCACAGCTTGCCCGATTCAACCGCGGTGACGTTTTCGATGGCGCCGACTGCCGTGCAGCCGGGCACCGGCAGCGGAACCATCAGACCCGAAAACGTGGGATTCGCGAAGTTCATAATCCCGAACCCTCCCACGATGGTTCCGGTGTCGGCGTTGTAGTCGTTGAAGAAGTTGCCGAGTGCATTCGGCGCGGCGTGCAGGATGTTTTCCAGCGGCATGCGCTGATTGACCAGGATCTGCGTGACATCGGCCAACCGGGCAATCTGCTCGCTCGCCTGGTCACGGCTTCCGGCGATGAATCGCTGCACCTCGCCGACAGCGGTCGACAGCTCGGTCAGCGCCGCGTCCAGCTCGGATTTGCTGTCGTTGACCACGCTGGTGAGCGTGGCCAGGCGATCATTGAACTGCACGAGTTGAATGTTGCTGTCGCGCAGCGCGGTGACGAAGGTCTGCAGGCCCTTGATGATGTCGACGATGTTGCCGCTGCCGTTGGCGAGGATGCGGCCCACCCCTGACAGTTGAGCGAGTGTTTGCCGCAGCTTGTCGCCGTTGCCGTCGAGCGCATTGGCGGCGCTGTCGATGAACCGACCCACCGACGTGCCCGAAACACCACTCTTAGGTCCCAAATCCGTTGCCAGCCGCATCAACTGGGTTTTGACCTCGTCCCACTCGACGGGCACCGCGGTCCGTTCGACCGGGATCACCGCACCGTCAGCCATGACCGGGCCGCTGGTCCGGTAGGCGGGAGTGAGCTGAACATAGCGGGCAGCTACCAGGTTCGAGGCAACGATAACCGCTTTCGCGTCCGCCGGAACGGGCACTGAGCGGTCGACCTCGAGGGTCATCTTGACCTGTTTCCCCTGCGGCTCAATGGACTTGATGGTACCGACCCTGACACCCGACACCCGCACCTCGTCACCGGGGTAGACCGCGGTGGCGGTGGTGAAATAGGCGGTAATCGTCCTTGGGCCAAAGAACGTATTCCGGACGAGCACGGCAGCGCCGCCAACGACGAGTCCGACCAGGACAACCGCCGCCACGGTCACCAGCCGCTTGCGCTGAATCGGAGGAATCCCAGAAATCACTGCGATCCTCCGACCCTGCCGCCCAACGTACATTCGGGGCATACCGGAATACCGTTGTACGGCCACGGAATAAGCGACCGAGGTACCGGCGAAGGGTAGCCAGGACCGCGAGCCGGGTCGAAGGTGCGGAACCCCCAGAGGTAGTCGAGGAATGGCTGGAAGATTTGCGGGGCAAGGAAGTTCGGGACGAACGCCTGGTAGGCGTACATGCTGGAGATGCCCTCACCGACCGTGATCTGGAATTTGGCGAGGCCCGGCAGCGCCTTGCTGATGTTGTCGCGGTTCTTTTCCAGCATCGCGGTCAGCGAATTCAGCCTCTGCAGCGTCGGTGCCAGTTCGCTTTCGTTGTCGTGCACCAAGGCCGTCAGCTGTTTGGCCACCGCCGATGTGTTGGCCAGCAGGTCCACGATCTCCTGCCGGCGCGCCACCAGTACTTGGAGCAGAGCGTCGGAGTTGAGAATGAGTTTGTTGACCTGCTGGCTGCGTTCGGAGAGCACCCCGGTGACGTCGGCAGCGCTCTTGAATAGCTCACCCAGATTCTTGTTACGGCTATTGAGGGTGCGTGACAGCCGAGTGAGCGCGTCGAAGGCCGGTCCCATTTGGGGCGCGATCTGGTCGAGCGTCGCCGCCAGTGTGTCCAACGACTGGTTCAGCGTCGCGGTGTTGGTTCCGGCGGTGTTCGATGTGAAGTCGCTGACCGCTTCCGTCAACGAGTAGGGCGAAGACGTGCGCGAGACGGGAATGAGAGCCATCGGACGCATGGCGCCGGTGCCGGCGGACTCCACTGTCAGTACCCGCTCGCCCAACAGGGTGCCCGTGCGGATGTGCGCGGAAGTCTCCGAGCCGAACAGGATGTTGCCCTTCACCGCGAACGTCACCAGAGCATCGCCGTGGCTCAGCTCGATATTCGACACGGTGCCGACCTTCACCCCCGATACCGTCACGGGGTTGCCCGTCGCAAGGCCGCCGGCCTCCGAGAACAGGGCCTGGTACCTGACCATCGTCGCCCATGTGACGAACCGGTCGGGCGACAGGCCCACCAAGATGGTCAGCGCGATCAAGACCGCGCCGATGAATCCGGCCCTGATCAACCCAGCTCCGCGATATTTCAGCATCAGGGTTCCGTGCACCTTCCAGCGTCTGACCTAAATATCGGGGCTTTCACCGTTCTGCCCTGAAGATCCGTGCCGCGCAGCTCCAACTGGCAGAGGTAGTACGGGATGGTGGAGCCGTTCACTCCGAGTCGGACCAGCTTGCGGTAGTTCTTTGGCGCCTTCCCGATTGCGGCTTCGAGGCGGTCCTTGTCGTTGTCGAGTATCGGCGCCAGCCGATTCAACTGGTCTATGGTGCCGGCCAGCGGCGGCCGCGCGCTGGTTAGCAGATCCGCCAGCGAGGCGGTTCCCGTGTCGAGGGCCTCGATCGCGGACCCGATGGTGTCGCGGTCGTCCGACAGCCCGCTGACAAGCCGCTCGAGGCGATCGACCGCGCCGGAGAACTGGGTGCCGTCCTTGGAGATCGTGCCGATCACGATGTTGAGGTTGTCGATCAGTTGCTGCACGGCTTGATCGTTGTCGGCCAAGGCGTTCGAAAACGACGTCGTCTTGGCGAACAGGGACTCGAGAGTCCCGCCTTGACCCTGGAAGACCTGCAACAAGCCTGAGGTCAGCGCGTTGACATCGCGCGGATTCAGGCCCTGGGTAACGGGTTTCAGCCCGCCGAGCAGCAGATCGAGGTCAAGCGCCGGCGCGGTGCGGTTGACGGGAATCTGACCGCCGGCCGGCAGATGCTTGGCCGAGCCCGGACCGTCGAGCAGTTCGAGGTAGCGGTCGCCCACCAGGTTGAGGTAGCGCACCGCCGCCCGGGTGCCCTCGGTGAGGACGACGTTGCGGTCGGTGTCGAACTTCACCACAACTTTTTTGTCCGGCCGCAGCGAAACGCTGTTGACCGTGCCCACCCGGATCCCGGCGACCCGCACCGACTGCCCCTCCTTGAGACGCGACACATCGGTGAACACCGCCGAATACCCGGTCGTCGCACCCGTTCGGTACTGGCCGAAGATGAAGAACAGGGAGGCGGTCAGCATCACCATCACGACCGCGAAGATCGCGAACTTGATCAGCGTGGCGCGCGTCCTCATCCGGGTTGTCCGATCTGTTGGGGGTTGCGTGGCGGTCCCGCGATCGGCCCGTATAACAGCTGCTTTAGCAGATCGGAGTTGATCAGCACCTGTGGGTTTCCGTACCCCACCGGGTTGGCGCCGATATCGGAAATCAGCTGCTTTGGATGCGAGTTGAACGGTATTCGCGGCAGACCCATGCACTGCGGGCCGCCCGTCGCCGCAACCTTGGGCAGGTTCGTCGGATACCGATAGCGTTCACCGCCCCACGTGAGGCTCGCCGATATGTTGATGCTCGGTTCCGACAACGGCGCACCGTGCGAGATCGTGATCAGGCCGCCGAAACCACAGGTGAACACCTCGTGGTACTCGTTGGTCAGATCGGTGGTCGGCACCAGCAGATGCAACACATTCGTCAGCGGTTGGCGATTGTTCGACAAGACGTCGTTGCCGATGTCGGCCAAGCCGATCGCGCTGATCAGCAATGCATCCAGGTTGCGCTGCTCGTCGACGATCGTCGTGCTAATCCGGGTCGCGTTGGCGACGGTCTGCACCAGGTTCGGCGCCGCGTCGGCATAGGCGTTCGACACCGCCGGTAACACCGCGAGGTCATGACGGAGTGCGGGGAGGCTCGGCTCCAGCTTGGCCAGAAACGAATCCAAGTCGCTCAGCGATTGGCCAAGCTGTGTGCCCCGCCCACTAAACGCTTTTGCCAGCGCGCCCAGTGACTCGTTGAGCTTCGCCGGATCGATCTGGTTCAGCACCGACACCAATTGCTGGAACACGGTGTTGATTTCGACCATGACGTGCTCGCCCGACAGCGTCTGGCCGGCATGTAGCCGTTGCGCCGAGGGCTTGTCGGGCGCTATCAGCTCAACGGACTTCGCGCCGAACACCGTCGACGACGTGATGTCGACGAGCACGTTGGCGGGAATGTATTGCAATTGCGACGGGAACATCGCCAAGTGAAGAGCCGCCCGGCCGTTCGGCAGCGGCTCGATCGATTCAACTTTGCCCACCTGCACGCCGCGCATCTTGACCTTGGCGTCCGCGTTCATCACCAGGCCGGCGCGCTGTGAGATCACCGTCACCGGCACGGTTTTGGTGAGGTCGCCCCGGAACAGGGTCACCGCCAGCGCGAAGATCGCCGCGACCAGCAGGACGGTCCCCAGGCCGGCCAGCGGCCGTGCATACGATCGGACGCCGAAGTGGCGGCCGGGTGATGCCGCGACAGGTGAAGCGGCACTGGTGGTTTCAGACCGGTGAGCAGGCCGGGGGCCGAAGTTGCGCGTCACTTTCCTTTCACCACCCTTCGCTAGCCGGACAGGTTGAAGTTTCCGTTGGCGCCGTAGACGGCCAGCGAAACCAGGAGTATCACCGACACCACCACGATCAGCGATGTCCGCACCGCGTTACCGGTCGCGACCCCCACGCCGGCTGGTCCGCCCGAAGCGAAATAGCCGTGGTACGTATGGATCAACAGGATCGTGATCGCCATCGCGATGGCTTGCAGGAACGACCACAGCAAGTCGATCGGGTTCAAGAACGTGGTGAAGTAGTGGTTGTACAAGCCGCTTGATTGGCCGAAGAGCATCGTCGTGATGAACTGGCTAGCCAGGAACGACAGGACGACGGCGATGCTGTACAAGGGCGTGATCGCCATCATTCCGGCCATGATCCGGGTACTGACAAGATACGAGATCGGCCGGATCGCCATGGATTCCAGAGCGTCAATTTCTTCGTTGATCCGCATGGCACCCAGCTGGGCTGTGACGCCGGCACCGAAGGTGGCTGCCAAACCGATGCCCGCGACGATCGGCGCTGCGATGCGAACGTTGATGAAGGCTGCCAGGAATCCGGTCAATGCCTCGATGCCGATATTGCCCAGCGAGCTGTATCCTTGGACCGCCAGCGTGCCGCCCGCGGCGAGAGTCATGAAGCCGACAATCGCCAGCGTCCCGCCAATCATCGCCAAAGTCCCTGCACCCATGCTGATTTCGGCGATGAGACGGATGATCTCCCGCCGGTAGTGAGTGAGCGCGAATGGTATCCCGGCCATCGCTTTGCCGTAGAACAGCGTGTGATCGCCGATTCGGCCCAAGGTGGAGACCGGTTTCTGGAGTTGTCGCGTCAGACGCGGATAGACAGCGCCCAGTGCCATCGCGTGTCCTACACCTCCTTCGCGCTACTTGGTCGAGAACCGGATACCGATAGCGGTGACAACCACATTGACGACCATCAGCGACATGAACGCGAACACCACGGTTTCGTTCACCGCGTTACCGACCGCCTTGGCACCCCCACCAGACACCGTGAGCCCGCGATAACACGCGACCAATCCCGCGATCAGACCGAAAAGCGCTGCCTTGACACACGAAATGATCATCTCCGGAACGCCGGTCAACAACGTGATGCCCGCGGCGAACGCGCCGGGATTAACGTCTTGAACGAAAACCGAGAAGATGTAGCCACCCAGAATGCCGATGATGACGACCAAGCTGTTCAGCAACAGAGCAACCAATCCCGCGGCCAACATGCGTGGCGTCACCAAGCGCTGAACCGGATTGATACCCAGCACTTCCATCGCGTCGATCTCTTCGCGGATCGTGCGCGAACCCAAGTCCGCGCACATCGCCGTTGCTCCGGCACCGGCCACGATCAACACCGTCACCAACGGGCCGACCTGGGTTACCGCGCCGAAGGCGGCACCCGCACCGGACAGGTCGGCGGCACCCAGTTCCCGCAACAAGATATTGAGGGTAAAGCTGACCAGCACGGTGAACGGAATAGCCACCAACAACGTCGGCACGAGCGCGACGCGCGCCACGAACCAAGACTGATCCAAGAACTCGCGCCACTGGAACGGGCGCACAAAGACGAATTTGATGGCGTCCGCCGACATCGCAAACAGGCCTCCGACCGCCTGCATCGGCTTGGAGCCACGGCCCAATGAGATGCCGGGTGACCAGCGGTCGCCTCCCTTACTCGCCATCGGTACGGGACCCCTCTCGCCCAACGACACAGCGCTGGCCAGCCACCCCGAAATCCTCAGCGAGCGGCCACATTCCGACCCTACCGCCGGGCACGACAGCCGCTACCATCCGCACGCCAGGCCTCCGTTCTGGTGCCTGAGTTGGGCTTCAAAACGCGGCACGCCGAAACATGCCGCTGGGTCTTGAAGCGTGCGGCGATTATGACTCATGTCACGTCCATGCGGAACAAAAAATCCACAACTGTTATCGAATAACTAGTGCTGCGGGCGGCCAGGCAGGGCCGGTGAGTCTCAACGGAAGTGATGTTCGGCTTAGACATTTCAGGCCAGCTCCACTCCTAGGTGACCGCGCCGGCCGTCTTGAGTTCGATGATCCGATCCCAATCCAGTCCGAGTTCCAACAGGATTTCGTCGGTCTGTTCGGCGAATCCGGGTGCGGGCCCGGTCTGCGGCGCGGTGACATCGAACTGCACGGGGTTGGCGACAAGGTCGAGTTCGCCTGCGCGCACTATATATTCGTTCGCCCGGATCTGCGGGTCGTCTGCCACTTGCAGGGTGTCCTGCACCGGCGCCCACGGACCGGCAAGTGTCGCAAAGCGTTCGCTCCACTCGGCAAGCGTGCGTGTTGCGAAGACCTTGGTCAAGATCTCTACCGCATCTGCTGTATTGGCCGCGATTTTCTCGCCATCGGTGAAGCGGGGATCGTCGATCAAATCGGGTCGGTCGATGTGCTGGCATACGTCGGCCCAGAACTTCCCGGGTTGCATCATCACCAGGGACATGTGGCGACCGTCGGATGTCGGGTACACCCCGACGAGCGGGTTGACCGGCGAGCCGTGTATGCCGGGCGGCGGGCCTTGCATGAGCTGACCAAGGTGGTTGGTCAACGCCACCGTGTGGCCCAGCGACCACACGCCGCTGCCGAGCAACGACACGTCGACGACGGACGGTTCGCCGCTGCGCTCGCGCTTGAGCAACGCCGCCGCGATACCACCGGCGAGGTTGGTGCCGGAGATGGTGTCGCCGTAGGCCGGCCCGGGCGGGTTGATCATCCCGTCGTAGCCCATCGGCGTGATGGTGGCGGCGGTTCCGGCGCGGCACCAGAACGCGGTCATGTCGTAGCCGCCCTTGACGGACTCCGCGCCGCGGGGACCCAGCGCGCTTCCGCGCGCGTAGATGATCTTCGGGTTCACCGCCCGAATGTCGTCTACGTCGATACCGAACTTTTGTCGTGCGCCGGGCAGGAAGCTGGTCAGGAACACATCGGACCGGCGGGCCAGCTCATAGAGCACTTCCTTGCCCTCGGCTACCGACATGTCCAGCCCGAGGCTGCGCTTGCCGCGGTTGGCGTGCTCGATGTTGGGGTTGGGGTCGCCTTCGACCCGCAGCATGCCGGTCTGCCGGAGCCCGCGCTGGGGGTCGCCGGTCACCGCATGCTCGACCTTGACCACGTCGGCGCCCCATTCGACCAACACGGCACCGGCCGACGGGACAAACCCGTACATGGCGACTTCCAGGACCCGGATGCCCTCGAGCGGTTTCATACGGGAGCCCCCCTGGCCGGCTCCGCCGGCCCCGTCGGCACAGCAAAAGTCTTGCGTTCCAAGAACTCTTCCAACCCGGCCACTCCCATCTCCCGGCCGACACCCGACTGCTTGAATCCGCCGAACGGGCTGTCCGCGCCGAAGTAGTTGCCGCCGTTGATGGAAAACGATCCGGTGCGGATGCGGCGCGCCACGGCCAGCGCCCGGTCCTGGTCGCGGCTGAAGACCGCGCCGGCCAATCCGTAGATCGAGTTGTTGGCGATGCGCACCGCTTGAGCAGGTACATAGTCGTCATCGTCGAAGCCGATCACGACGAGGACTGGGCCGAACACCTCATCCTGCGCGATCTCGCTGTCGGGATCGACATTGGTGAGCAGCGTGGGCGCATAGAAGAAGCCAGGATCCAAGCGCTGGCCCCCGGTGACCAGGGTGGCGCCCGCGGCCACGGCGCGTTGGACCATGCCGTCGACCTTGTCCCGCTGACGCTCGTTGATCAGCGGGCCCATGTAGGTCTTCGGGTCGGCCGGGTCGCCGTGTCGTACCTTGGCGAAGTTCTGCGCGATCAGCTCGACGATTTCGTCGTGGCGCTTGTTGGGCACTAGCAGCCGCGACGTCAAAGCGCATCCCTGGCCCGCGTGGGTGACCATGCTGAACGCCGCGAACATGCTGGCGGCGGCGAAGTCGGCGTCGTCGAGCATGATCACCGCCGACTTGCCGCCCAATTCAAGGAAGACGCGCTTGACGGTTTCACTCGCCGCGGCCATGATCCGCCGCCCGACGGCCGTCGACCCGGTGAAGGTGATGACGTCGACGTCGGGACTGGTAGTCAGCGCCGCTCCCGCCGCGGCATCCGACGACGTCAGCACGTTCACCACGCCATCCGGGATATCGGTGTGGTTGGCGATCAGCTCACCCAGCGCCAGCGTGATCAGCGGTGTATCCGGCGCTCCCTTGAGCACCACCGTGCAGCCTGCGGCCAGGGCGGGGGCGAGCTTGGCCAGCGCGAGTTGGTTCGGGTAGTTGTAGGCGATGATGGCGCCGACAACGCCGGCGGCTTCCTTTTCCACCCAACGGTGATGCCGCATGCCCCGCGATTCCTTCTCGCCGAGGTCTTCGGAGAACTGATAGCTGCGCAACAGATCGGCGTAGAAGCGCACGATGCCGATCGGCTCGTCGAGCTGGGCGCCCTGAGTCAGCGCGCGGGTCGCGCCGACTTCGGCGATGGTCAGCTCACGCAATTCCTCGGCGTGGTCTAACAGCGCCTGGTGTAGTTGGTCAAGGCAGTGGACCCGCAACTCGACATCGGTTGACCAGTTCGTGGCATCGAAGGCACGCCGTGCCGCCGCGATCGCCGCCTCGGCCTCCTCGACGCCGGCGTCCGGGGCGTGTCCCAGGACCGCGCCGGTGGCGGGATTGATCGACGGGAACGTCTTCGCGGTCGCGACCAGCCGGCCGTCGATCAACAGTCGGCGGTCAGCCCGCGACGGCGACACGGCTGCTCCCCCGACTGCTCCCGCGACCTCTCGCGAGGCGGTATCGGCCGTGCCCTGCGCTGGCATAAAACTCCCTGTTGTGCTGACGGTCACGATAATTTCATTCTCATCCTTGGCGAATCCTACATTCGGGCGCTGAGAATTCAAGGCTGTCTCAGGACCGGATTGGCCCGCTGACCAGCTATGCAATCGCTCAGCGACTTGCGGGATAGGGCCGTTGCAGCAGGCTGGGCGTGGTATCGACGTCCGCTTGCGAGCCACCGGAATGCGAGAGTAAGATTCTCATAATTGTAAGGGAGATTCTTTGAGATGGAGACCGTTGCGTTTGTAGAGGCCTCTCGGTGAAGGCTGCCGTCGTCACCGGTGGCGGGTCCGGCATCGGGCTTGCCGTCGCGCATCGGCTGCGCGCCGACGGCATCGACGTGGCCACCATCGACCTCACACCATCCGACGCCGAGCTTGCCTACACCGCCGACGTGACCGACCGCGCCCAGATCGACGCCGCGCTCTCGGAGATCCGCGGCCGGCTGGGACCCGTCACGATTCTGGTCAATGCCGCCGGCCTGGACGGGTTCAAGCGGTTCACCGCCATTTCGTTCCAGGACTGGCAGCGGGTGATAGACGTCAACCTCAACGGGGTGTTCCATGCGATCCAGGCGGTGCTGCCCGACATGCTGGAAGCCGGGTGGGGACGGATCGTCAATATCTCGTCGTCGAGCACTCACTCGGGTACCGCATATATGTCGCACTATGTGGCGGCCAAGTCCGCGGTCAACGGGCTGACCAAGTCGCTGGCGCTCGAATACGGTCCCAGCGGCATCACCGTCAACGCCGTGCCCCCCGGGTTCATCGACACCCCGATGCTGCGCAATGCGGCCGAGCACGGGTTCCTCGGCGACATCGAGCAGAACATCGCCAAAACCCCGGTACGCCGTATGGGCAAGCCGGAAGACATCGCCGCCGCCTGCGCCTTTCTCGTTTCCGAGGAAGCCGGCTACATCACCGGTCAGATCCTGGGTGTCAACGGCGGCCGCAACACCTGAGCTCAAGGAGACACCGTGAAGGTATGGGTTGATCCCGAACGCTGCCAGGGCCACACGCTGTGCGCGATGATCGCTCCGGATTCCTTCCAACTCAGCGACATTGACGGCAGCTCCTCGGCGATCAGCGAGGTGGTTCCGGCCGATCAGCAAGACCAGGTCCGCGAAGCCGCGCACTCCTGTCCGGAGCAGGCCATCCTCGTCACGGACGAAACATAAAGGGGGGACGGCACCTTGACCGTGGACGACGTCGTCAGCGACAGCGACAGCGATCGGAAGAAGAACCGTTATCAGTTCGATCGGCACGCGGCCGAGTACCGGGGGAAGTTCAAGACCATCACCGAGGAGATGCACGCCAAGTGCCCGATGGCGTGGACCGACACCTACGGCGGGCACTGGGTCGCGGCGGGCAGCAGCGAGGTGTTCGAACTGGCGCGGTGCCCGGCGGTCTCCAACGATCACGATATCCACGGCGAACGACGCGGCTACAAAGGCATTTCCATCCCGACGGCCAGCCGCGTCAGCGCGGTGCGCGGCGGCATTCTGGAGATGGATGACCCCGAGCACCGCACCTATCGCACGGTGCTGAATCCGTATCTGTCCCCGGCCGCGGTCAAGCGCTGGGAGCCGTTCATCGACGACGTGACCCGCGCCTGCCTCGACGAGAAGATCGAGACGGGCCACATCGACTTCGTCGACGACCTGGCCAACATCGTGCCCGCCGTGTTGACACTGGCGATGCTGGGCATCCCACTGAAGAAGTGGAATCTGTACAGCGAGCCGGTCCATGCCGCGGTCTACACCCCGGAGCACTCCCCAGACATCGAGCGCGTCACCGCGATGCACCGGGAAATGGGCCTCGACATGGTCAACAACATGCTCGAGATTCGCGAGAATCCGCGCCCCGGCATCGTGAATGGGCTACTGCAGATGCGGATCGACGGCGAACCCGCGCCGGACCTGGAGATTCTCGGCAATCTCGGCTTGGTCATCGGTGGCGGATTCGACACCACCACGGCGTTGACCGCGCATTCGCTGGAATGGCTTTCGGAGTATCCCGAACAACGAGAACGCCTGCGGGACAAACTGGATACCCTGCTCGACCCGGCGACCGAGGAGTTCTTGCGCTTCTTCACACCGGCACCCGGTGATGGCCGGACCTTCTCCGACGATGTCGAAGTCAACGGTTACCAGTTCAAAGAGGGTGAGCGGCTGTGGATTTCGTGGGCCATGGCCAATCGCGACCCGGCGGTGTTCGCCGAACCGGACCAGCTCATCCTCGACCGTAAAGGCAACCGGCACTTCAGCTTTGGCATCGGCGTGCACCGATGCGTCGGATCGAACGTGGCGCGCACCGTATTCAAGTCCATGCTCACCGCGGTGCTCGACCGGATGCCCGATTACCACTGCGATCCCGATGGCGCCGTGCACTACGAGAGCATCGGCGTCATTCAGGGCATGCGTAAGCTGCCGGCCACCTTCACACCCGGCCGCACCGTCGATGCGGGCCTCGACGAAACCCTGGACAAGCTGCAACGCATCTGCGACGAACAAGAGCTCGCCAGGCCCGTCACCGAACGCAAGGAAGCCGCGGTCATCGACTAATGGCGATCGCAAGCGCGGCGTGGCGATCGCAAGCGCGGCGGAGCCGGGCGCGGCGGGTCGCCACAACGCGGTACAGCCGGGCGCAGCGGGTCGCCACCCAACGTCACGCTGACCACCTGATGGCGGGCCCGTTGACGCGCGCGATTTTTCAGAGTAGGCCTGGGCAGCATGGCCGCGCTCTATATTCAGTCCGAGCACGTGCACTAAAGATGGGAGACGCGTCGGTGAAGACTGTCGCAGTGAGCCTTGCGCTTGCCCTCGTGATTGGCACGGCCGCGCTGACTCCTACGCCCACTGCCCATGCGGACATGCAGATTGGCAACTACACGGCGAACACGGACCGGGATCGCGGCCACAACTGGATTTGGGCGATTCGGCCGTGCGTTTCTCGCGCACCGGGATGCCTGACCATCCAAGGGGTACCGCAACCCAACGGGCAAGCGGCGCCTTACAAGGAAGACGCGTATCTGTCCAATGGCCGCTACACGATGACCGTCGATGTGCCAGATGGTGTGCGCTGCGTGGTCCAGTTTTTTCCCTCGCATGACGTCTATTCGTGGGATGCGGTCACATTGAGCGGTGAATTGGTCACCACATACGACACCGGGTGTGGCGGCGGCCCGGAGGGTACAGACACTTATCCCTTCACGCTCGTGCGATGGTAGCCCGCGAACGCCTTTGCGTGCGGGAACGAATTCCCGTGCTAAGCCCGTTCCGCAGCGACCCTGATGCGCTGACGATGGTGACGGGCGGGACTCGCAGTGGGTGAGGAGACGCCTCCGGAAGATTCGGCCATATCGCAAGCCGACGCGATGGCGTTGCTCGAGGAAGCCGAGGCAGAAGCCGCCGAAGCCGAAGCGTTGGCCGCCGCCGCTCGCGCGCGTGCCCGTGCCGCCCGGCTACGGCGCGAAGTGCGGAAGGCCGAATCCACCGAGTCCGGCGAGGGCGAGGCCGAATCCGCCGAGAGCCCTGAGGCCGAGGCCGCCGACGAACAAGGCCCCGACGTCGAAGAGTCCGATTCGGAGACCGTCGAAGCTGCGGCGCCGGAATCCGCACGGCCGAGGTGGCTGAGGTCCGCCAGCCGGTTGCCGTCACTGTCAGCGACTTTCAAAGTGGTCGCGATCATCCTCATCTGCGCACTTGTTGGCGCCAGCGGATACGTGCTGTGGCAAGAACGTAACGCCACCGAGCGACGGCAGCGCGCCGCGAACTTCATCGCCGGGGCCAAGCAGGGCGTAGTCAACATGGCGTCCTTGGACTTCCGTAGGGCAAAGGATGACGTCCAGCGGCTGCTGGACAGCTCCACCGGCCAGTTCAGGGACGACTTCCAGCAGCGTGCAAAGGATTTCGTGTCGGTGGTCGAGGAGTCCAAAGTGGTCACGCAGGGAACGATCAACGCGGCGGCCGTCGAATCCATGGACGAGCATTCCGCATCGGTGTTGGTCGTGGCGACATCGTCGATCACCAATGCCGCTGGTGCCAAAGACGAACCACGCGTGTGGCGGCTGCGGGTAACCGTGACCGAAGAAGGCGGACAGTACAAGATGTCGAAATTGGAATTCGTACCGTGACCGGTGAAAGGGATGAAACCCACGACATCGAAGCCACCGATGCGGCGACCACGGCTCCCACTCAAGACGACTCCCCCAAACGAGCCAAACGCGAGCGGCGTGACTGGTCACGCGCGCTGCGCAAGGTGAAAGTCGTTCCTGCGACTCTGACACTCCTGCTGCTGATATCCGCCGGTGTGGCGACGTGGCTGTACTTTGAGCGCTACCAGCCGAACCGACGGACCGACCCCAGCGTCGCCCGTGCGGTCGTCACCGCGGCCTCCGAGGGAACGGTTGCGCTGCTCTCCTATTCACCCGAGTCGCTCGACAAGGACTTCGCCACCGCCAAGGCGCACCTTTCCGGGAATTTCCTGTCGTACTACAACCAATTCACCGAGCAGATCGTGGCTCCGGCGGCCAAGCAGAAGTCGCTGAAAACCACCGCCCACGTTGTCGGGACCGCAGTGTCGGAGTTACACCCGGATTCGGCCGTCGTCCTCGTGTACGTCAATCAGACCACCACAAGCAAAGACAAGCCCGACCCCGCCATGTCGGCCAGCAGCGTCCTGGTGAGCATGACCCGCGTCAACGGCGCCTGGCTGATCACCAAGTTCGACCCGGTCTAGTCTCTCCGCCGAGCAGACGCAGAATCGCACAAAATCACGAGATTTTGTGCGATTCTGCGTCTGCTCGCGGGAAAACCTAGCCGCGGGGCAACCCGAGCACGCGCTGGGCGATGATGTTGCGCTGGATTTCCGACGTGCCACCGGCGATGGTGCCGGAGAAGCTGCGGGCATAACGCTCGAACCAGCTCGCGAAATAGTGGTCCAGGTTCATCGGTGCATACGGACCGCTCAGCGCCGGATGGATGAGCCCGTCGGACCCGGCGGCGTGCAGGGCATGTTCGTATGCGCCCCGCTCGGCTTCAGAGCCGAGCAGCTTGAGCACCGACAGTTGGGCCACGTCGTCTTCGCCCCGGGCGGCGCGTGCCAGCGCCACGGAACCCAAGAGCCGCAACGCATGTTTGTCCATGATCGCGGTTGCGTAATAGTCCCGATCGAGCGCCGTGCCAGGACGGAAATCGGCGATCATGTTGTCCAGCCGGTCAGCGAACCCCAGCCACATCATGGTGCGCTCGTGCCCGAGGGACCCGTTGGCTACCGCCCAGCCCTGGTTGAGCTCACCGACCAGGTTCTCCGCCGGAACCCGCACATCGGTGAAGAACACCTCGTTGAAATCCAGGTCGTCGGCCGAGCAGATCGACGGGAACGGCCGCCGCACGATGCCCTCGGTATCCGTCGGGATCACTAAGGCGCTGATGCCCTTGTGTTTTGGCGCGTCGGGATCAGTGCGTACAAACGTCAACAACACGTCGGCATCATGGGCGCCGGAGGTCCACACCTTCTGGCCGTTGACCACGAAGTGATCGCCCTCGCGCACCGCACTGGTGCGCAACGACGCCAAGTCCGAACCGGCACTCGGCTCGCTCATCCCCAGCGAGGCCGTGATCTCGGCGCGCAGGATCGGCACCGCCCAGCGGTGCTTTTGCTCCTCGCTTCCGAACGACAACAGCGAGGCCGCAACGATATTCACGCCTTGCGGGTTGAGGCTGTGATAGATCCGGCGGCGGCACAGTTCTTCCAGGTACACGAACTGCTGCAGCACCGTGGCATTGCGCCCACCGAATTCCGATGGCTGACTTGGTAATAGCCAACCATTGTCGAAAAGCAGTCGCTGCCAACGTCGCGCCCACAGCGGCATGTGTGACACCGAGCGGGGACGCTCCAGGGTTTCGCTTGCCGGCGGCAGATTTGCGTCGAGGAAGGCCGCAAACTCGGCACGGAACGCCTCGACATCGGGATCAAAAGTCAGCTGCACGGTACTCCTCGGCGATCTGCGCACGATGCTCGGCGGCGCCGCCGAGCATCAGCTCGCCCGCTTTGGCTCTCTTCAGCGCGAATTGCAGGTCGTTCTCCCACGTGAATCCCATTGCGCCGTGCAGTTGTAAGCCATGACGAAACACCAGCGACTGGCACTCCCCCGCCGATGCCTTGGCCATCGCGGCCGCCAGCCGGCGCCGGGGGTCGTCGGCCGCGATGGTCAACGCGGCGAAGTACGCGAGTGCCCGAGCGCGTTCCACCGCGACGTGCATATCAGCAGCCTTGTGTTGGACCGCTTGGAATGAGCCGATCGGTACCCCGAATTGATGACGGCTGCGGACATGCTCGAGCACCAGATCGAGGATGCGTTGGCAGGCGCCGACCATCGTCATGGCCATGCCCGTCAGCGCGATCTGACGCGCCCGCTCGCGGTCCACGGTCACCCGGGCACTGTCGGGCACCCGCACCTCGCCGAACGTCAAGTCGGCGACATGCAACACCGGGTCGAAAATGGATTCGCGCCGCTTGAAAACCGCACCGGCCACCTGACTGGCTTCGACGAGGAAAACCCCGGCCTCCGTTGCCACCGCCAGCCGGTCCGCACGATCGCCGTCGAGGACATGGCGGGCCGTCCCGTCCAACACCCAACCGTCGGCGTCCCGGCGCGCGGTCACCCCGCCGTAGACGGCGGTACCCGACACGTGCGGGTCGAATCGATCCCCGGCCAACGGCGCGAACTGGCTCATCGTGGCTAGGAACGGCGTGGGATCGGTCGCGTGACCCAGCTCTTCGAGTACGATTGCCAACTCCACCGCACGGGCTGGGTCGTTCAGCTCGGTCCAGCCAAGGTCCAGATAGACCTTCCATAGCGGGCTCGGGTCGACGCCATTCTCGGCCACACCTCGCACCAACGACGGCGGACATTGCTTAGCGACCACATCGCGAACCGTTTGCTGCCATAGCCGCTGATCAGCATCGAACTCCAACAACATCGCAGGCTGCCTCCCGTCGTCACCGTTCTCAGCGAGAATAACATTCTCTATAGCGGAAGTAGTAATCTCTCAATCTGGCTATGAGGTGCAGATTGACCATGAAGGGACCGCGATGCTGGATGCCGCCACACTGTGTGAGATCGAGGCGATCAAGCAGCTCAAGGCCCGATACTGCCGCTACCTGGACACCAAACGGTGGGACGACTGGCGGCAGCTATTCACCGACGATTTCGTGAGCGATACCTCGCCGTCCGGCGGGCAACTCATCCGCGGCGCCGACGAGTTTGTGTCCTATGTGCGCAACGCCCTGGGGAAGCCATCACAACCGACGGTGCATCAGGTGCACGCGCCCGAGATCGAGCTGACGTCCGCGACGACCGCGACCGGGATCTGGGCGCTGCAGGACGTGGTGCGCTTGGCACCGGGCGTCAACCTCAACGGGCAAGGTCACTACCACGAGACCTACGAGAAGGTCGACGGTCGCTGGCTGATCAAGACCTCCACGCTGACCCGGTTACGTGAGGACATCTTCAATCCTCTTTTCTCGGTGCGCATTTCGCCGCGGCTGCGTGACGCGGGTGCCGCCCTGACGCGCAGGTTGGGTCGATGACAGGGCACACGATTCTTGTCACCGGCGCTTTCGGCCAGGTGGGCAAGCTGTGCACCGAGATCCTGCTGCGCCGGGGCCACACCGTGATCGCGATGGACGTAACCAACGACAATTCGGCTGCGATCGTCACGTGCCCCGGCGCGCTGATACCGACGCACACCGATCTCACGGACGCTGACGCCGTCGTCACCGTGGTGGCCCGCCATCAACCGGTCGCGATCGTTCACCTGGCGGCGATCGTCGCGCCTCCCTCATATCGCAATCCCGGGTTGGCACGCAGAGTTAACGTGGACGGAACCCGAAACCTGGTGAAGGCGGCGCAAACATTAGGCGATCCACCGTTTGTCGTGTTCGCCTCCAGCGCCGCGGTCTACGGCGCCCGTAACCCGCACCGCTATCCCGAACGCATCACCGGTGATACCCCAGTGAATCCGATCGATCAGTACGGTGAGGACAAGATTCTGGCCGAGGCCGCCATCGCGGAAATCGGTCTGCCGCATGCCATATTGCGGCTGGGTGCGATCGTCTCGCCCGACGGCGCTGCCAATCTGGACGCCGACTACCTGCTGCTGGTGCGGGCTACCCCAACAGACAACCGCATGCACGCCGTCGATGCCCGCGATGTCGCGCTGGCCTTCGCCAACGCCGTCGACCGTCGGGCCATCATCGATGGGAAGGTGCTCGTGGTTGCCGGCAATGAAACCTACGTCCAGCTGATGAGCGACCTGCAGGACGACATGATGGCCGCCGTCGGCATTGGCCGCCTCGGCCCGTCGGCCGGGCTGCCCGGTGATCCCGACGACGACCGCGGTTGGGCCTTCGCCGGCTGGTTCGATACCGCCGAATCCCAAGCACTACTTGGCTATCAGGAACATGACTGGCCAGGCACCGTCGCCTGGATCACGGAATCGATGGGCCGGCGCCGCATTCTGCTCAAGGCGCTCGGCCCGGTGGTCCGCCCGACGATGCGCGCACTACTGCTCCTACAACGCCGGCTCGAACATCGCGGTCCTTACGCCGACCCGTGGACCCTCATTGGCAACAAGTTTGGCCCTGAAGCGCTCGCACCCACGACCCGCGAACGTCAATGACCACTGCACGGGCGAAGAAGCTGGTCATCGGCGCCAGCGGCTTCCTGGGTTCGCATGTCACCCGCCAACTCGTGGCGGCCGGCGAAGACGTGCGGGTCATGGTGCGGCACACCAGTTCTACCAAGGGCATCGACGACCTCGACGTCGAACGCTGCTACGGCGACATCTTCGACGATGCGGCGCTGCGTGCTGCGATGGCAGGCTGCGACGTCGTCTACTACTGCGTGCTCGACGCACGGATGTGGCTGCGCGACCCCACCCCCTTGTTTCGCACCAACGTCGAAGGCCTCCGGCATGTGCTCGATGCGGCGGTTGCCGCTGATCTACGAAAGTTTGTATTCACCAGCAGCACAGGCACACTGGCGATCAACGACCATCGCGCTGTTACCGAAGACGATCCACATAACTGGACCGACGGCGGTGCCTACATCGAATCACGGGTTCTGGCTGAGGATTTGGTCATGCGTTACGCCCGGGACGAAGGGCTTCCAACGGTCGCCCTGTGTGTCTCGACCACCTACGGGCCCCGGGATTGGGCGCCGACGCCACACGGGTCGCTCA
Source organism: Mycobacterium simulans (assembly GCF_900232995.1). Taxonomy (GTDB): domain Bacteria; phylum Actinomycetota; class Actinomycetes; order Mycobacteriales; family Mycobacteriaceae; genus Mycobacterium; species Mycobacterium simulans. The sequence continues at coordinate 2,345,890 of NZ_OCVX01000003.1, read as the reverse complement.
TCGCCCGAGTCGCCACCGGACGGTTCCCGTTCTATCTCGGGTTCTCCTCCGAGGTCGTCGGCATCGAAGATGCTGCCCGCGCAATGCTTCTCGCGGCCGATCGGGGTCGCGACGGTCACCGCTATATCATCTCCGATCGCTACATGAGCACCCGCGAGATCCACGCCATAACGGCTCGCGCCGTCGGTCGACGCCCGCCGCGCATCCCGATTCCACTGTCCGTTTTGCGTGCCGTAGCGCGCCTCAACGATCTCGCCGCCCGGGTGTTACGTCGCGACCTGCCGTTTGCTTATGTCGGCATCCGCATGGCGGAACTGATGTCGCCGCTCGACCACGGCAAGGCCGAACGCGAACTCGGCTGGACACCCGAGCCCGTCGAAGAATCCATCCGTAAGGCCGCCCGGTTCTTCGCCGCGCGCCCAGCCGAGTAGCGCTTCGCCCGACTGGTCCCAGACCGCGAGTCAATCACCGGACGCCCAAACCTCACGGGGGCGCTCGTGGACTTAGAAGCCGGTAATATAGAAGATGATTTTTTCGAACACGTAAATATTGGGTTTCGTGCGGCTTCGCCCCACATCCATCGGCGGATCGAACATGAGGCAATGAAGATGTTGAGGTTGTACAGGGGTCATCACACGACAACAAAGCTTCGGCATCGCGTCGCGCTTGCGGTCGCCGCCCTAGCCGGTGCCGGCTTGGTCCTGCCATTGCATTCGGCGGAGGCCCACACCCACAAACCAGTCGCGCATGCGGACAAGGGTTCGATCGCCGTTGTGCGGCCTGTCCCTCCGTCCACCCGTTACGGCGCGATTGCCGTTGCCGATAACGGCGCAATAGGCAAAGCGTGGCGCCATCGAAGCCGCGCAGATGCGGATCAAGCCGCATTGAGACAATGTGGCAGCCCTGGCTGCAAGGTGGTCAGCAGGTTCATCGGCTGCGGCGCCGTCGCGCACGACGGTTCGCTCTACCACGGTGGAATCGGCCCGACCCGTCCGTCCGCAGAACAGAACGCCATGACCAGGCTCGGCGGCGGGTGGATCGTCACCTGGGCGTGCAACTAAACGTCTTTGCTCCTGCATCGCCGACCCGCGGGCCGACGCGCCGCCGGGACATGTTGTTCTGATGCTACGAACGGAAGTTGGTCCAGGATGCCAGCTCCCCGCAATCTTCCGTGCGGGCACCACGAGCCGAAGGGGCGTCAAGGCCGGCCTGAATCCCAGCGTGCTGATCGACGTGCTCGACGCGAGTTTGAGCGGGACAAGCACAAGCCGCGACAAGTGCTGCAGACGATTCGGTCACGCACGTTCGAATACGGCTTTACCGCCGGACTGTTGGTCAACATTTACGGTTCTGCGTCGAGGAAGCTAAACGCTTGGCTCACAATCGAAGTCGCTGGACATTGATGACTCCAACGACCACCGGTCTGAAGGCGGTGCGCAGCAGCGGATGCTCCAACACCGGCGGGCTATCGGTCTGGGCGCAATACTGCACCTACATCGCTGGCTGCGGCAACTCGGGTAAGGGCGGTCTGATTCAGCACAATGTGTTCGCCGAATCGGCTACGCGAGCGCACTGAGCAACGACATTGAGCTGCTCAGCAACACTGTGCACCACGCATTCCTGGCCACCATTCGAGACACGCGCTAAAGACGACCAGGGAAGGCGGGATCATCTCGACGCCCTAATGCGCTGAGGCCTTACTCCACATCAGCAACGGGTCAGGGGCGGCTTAACATCACAACATGCCTCAGACTGAAGGGCAGCCAGTGGACAGTCCTGCGATTGACAGGAGTACGCGGCCACATTGGTTGCGGACTGGATACAAGTTTTTTCCTTTTGCCGCGCCGCAGTCCGGTCAGTGGTGGGTGCTGCGAATTAACCACGGATTCCCGGAGCACGACCTGTACACCTTGTTCGTCGACGGTAGGCCCGTTGCCGACGTCACGGGCAAACCCGACGACCGATCCCCATTGGTCTCCAGCGTGGCGGCACTTAAGCCGTACAACCACACGGCCGCCGAGCCGGCGCTTGATGCCGATATGGCGGCAGCGGTGGTGAGTACCGTCTCGCGCTACGCCAACTACGGCAGCGAATACGACGAACCGTGCATCTTCTGCTCCGATAACTACGACGGAATGGCCCGCATCTAGGCGAGAATCGTCGTCAATATCAACGAGGGCCGGCTTAGCGTCCCTGACGGGGGACAGAAGGGCCTTATATCGATGTATCCCCGCCAAGGAGGGAGCGGAGTGGTCGTACTCGGACCCGACTGGACCTGGACGCCGCCCTGGGTGAATAACTATGTCCCCATCAACTGAGCCCACCGAATCCCAGCGCGAATTCGCTGCCGATGTGCTGCAAAACCTCTTGCGGCGCATAGCAGAGAACAACAACGGCGGCCGTTATACGTTCCTGGTCTCGCACGCCTGGGCTGAAGGTTCGACGATATTTCTCGTGTACACGGCACCGCCATCAGACATCACCTGGGGACTCGTGCGTGACACCAGAGAATCCCTCATCGACCCCGGCCCGTGGAACGCCGCCGACGATCCTGCCCTGTACTACTACCTTCTCGACCTTGAAGGCATCCAGCCGACCGGGTCCTCGTCCCACCCGGGAGAGCCGGACACTATCGCGTGGCTCGGCGATCAACGCGAAGGTCTCCCAGAGCGCTTGTCGGACATTCCCGAGTCCTACCGGCACACACCGCCGCCGATATCCGCGGCGGAAACACGGCAGGAAACCCCGCCGGTTATCGAACCCCGCTGGTACGCGAACCCCCTATAGGCGCCCACCGTCTACGCCCAACCGGCTGAGACAGAATCCGGTCACTCCTGAATCTCTAGGAACCAAACATCTTCTCGGAGCGAGATTGTCGGATCCTGGCCCTGAAATCCAGTTGTCCGGTAAGCCTGGGCGTGTAACGCTGCGGATCGTGCAGATGCATCCCGGCCAGTTGTCCGTTCGAATCCTGACGGTTCGCACGCTGGTCGCTGAGCAGTTCCCCCAATGGCGGCATCTGCGTGTTCACGCTGTACAGAGTCCGGGCACGGTAAACGCGATCTTCCGCGTTGGCGATCAGATGGTGGCGCGCTTTTCGCTGGAACCCGATGACGTGGCAACCACACGCGAACGACTTCAGCTTGAGGCGGCAGCCGCCGAGGAACTATTCAACCGGTCACCATTCCCCACACCGCGACCGATCGCCATCGGTGAACCTGGTGTCGGCTACCCACTGCCGTGGTCGATCTTCACCTGGCTTCCCGGTGATACCGCGACTGCCGACAATTGTCGTGAATCCGCTACGTTCGCAATTGATTTGGGCAGGTTCATCTCTGCCGTGCGGGCAATAGACACGCGCCAGCGAGCCTATGACGGCAAGGGGCGCGGCGGCGACCTGCTCTCCCACGACGAATGGATGCAGGAATGCTTGACCCGTAGTGAAGGCCTACTCGACGTCGCTACGTTTCGAGCAATCTGGACCGAGATGTGCAGCATTCCCCGCGGCGACAACCCGGACCTCATGAACCACGGCGACCTCATTCCCCCGAACATATTGACGGCTGGCGGGCACATTATTGGCGTGCTCGATGTCGGGGGCCTTCGAGCAGCCGATCCCGCACTCGATTTGGTGAGCGCCTGGCATCTCCTGGACACCAGACGCCGCCATCTGCTTAGGGACTACCTCGGCTGCGACGACGCGGAATGGCAGCGGGGACGAGCCTGGGCCTTCGAGCAGGCGATGGGCGCGGTCTGGTACTACGTCGAAACCAATCCAACTATGAGCATGGGCTGCCGGCGCACCCTTGAACGCATCGTCACCGATATGCGGGCCTGAGCCCGCGCCGCTACTCGCTCGAGGTGCCGGTCGGCGTCGCGAACCAGTCATCAGCTCTATCGGTTGACGAGTAGGAGAATGATATTATACCTATTGAAGAACAACACTTGCGAATGTGCCGGCGCTAGCCGCGCCTAGCAGGACAAATGGTTAACCGAAATGCTTAGCGTTGATCGGCGGACTGGAAATGTCAGGTGATCTATTAGTTGATCGGGCGAGGCTCGCCATAGCTGCCAACGCCGGAGGATCCCCGTCGTGATCGAACATGCAGACGGAACGCGTACGCCAGTCATCGACGCCAGCGTGCACATCTTCTTTCCGTCCAACAAAGACTTGCGCTCCTTCCTGCGGGAGCCGTTCAAGAGCCGCGGCTTCCCCGACTATGAGATGGATTGGTACGGAGCACCGGGCAGCGAGTACGCGCCGAACACCGAGGGACCAAACCGCCGCTACCCCGGTTCGGACCCGGAATTCGTTGGCAATGAACTGTTTTCGAAGCGCGGCGTCGACGTGGCGATCCTGCATCCGATGGGACGCGGCATCATGCCGGACCGTCACCTCGGCAGCGCACTGCATGCCGCGCACAACGAGATGATGGTTTCGCGTTGGCTGGAACACGACGAACTCGGCGACCGGTTCCGCGGCACCATCCGAGTGAACCCCGACGACATTGCTGGCGCGCTGCGCGAAGTCGCGAAGTGGCGTGAGCATCCGCGGGTGGTCCAAATCGGCGTCCCGCTGCAGTCCCGCGAGCTCTACGGCAAACCCCAGTTCTGGCCACTATGGGAAGCAGCCGCCGCCGCGAACCTGCCGGTGGCGGTACACATCGAGTCGGGTGAAGGCATCGGATTTCCCCCGACGCCGTCCGGGCACACCTTGACGTATGAGCAATACGTCAGCTTCATGGCGCTGAACTACCTGTACCACCTCATGAACATGATTGCCGAAGGAGTATTTGAACGGTTTCCCACGCTGAAGTTCGTCTGGGCCGACGGCGCGGCGGACTTCGTGACGCCATTCATCTGGCGGATGGACGTTTTTGGACGGCCACACCTCGAACAGACACCCTGGGCGCCGCGGATACCCAGTGACTATTTGCCCGGCCACGTGTATTTCGTGCAGGGCGCAATGGACGGTCCCGGCGACGTCGAGTTCGCCGGGGAGTGGTTCGGCTTCACCGGCAAGGACGACATGGTGATGTACGGCTCCAGCTATCCGCACTGGCAGTGCGGTGATATCAGCAAACTGCCCAGAGCGCTGTCGACCGAGCAGCGCGAGAAGGTGTGCTGGCGTAACGCGGCTCAGCTCTACGGGATCGACATTTCTGTCGACCTGGCAAGTGGGTAGTCGCAGAATGGACTGTGAACAAGGGAGATCACGATGACGTTGACACACACGCAGGAACGTGTTCCTGCCGTCGAGCGCATAGCTGTCCGGTGCGTCGACTCAGATGTCCACCCGGTGCCCAAGCGCGGCGAGATTACCCAGTACATCCCAGAACCGTGGCGTAGCAAGTTCTTCCTCGACCACAAGGTCGGCGAGCTGATCTACTACGACGCCCCCGACTACGCGCACAGCTTCGCGATGCGCGTGGATACCTTCCCAGCCGACGGCGAATTCCCAGGCAGCGACCCGGATATGGCGTTCCGCCAGGCGATCCTGGAAGCTGGCTCGGACATCGCAATCCTGGAGCCCGGCGGTCGCACGCCGCGTCTGGGCGAAGCGCACCAGGCGTACTCGTCGGCACTTAACCAGTGGCAGGCCAATCACTGGCTGGACAGCCACAACAACTGGCACCAGCGCTGGCGAGGATCGATCTGCGCGGCCGTCGAAGATCCCGACGGCGCCGCACGCGAGATTGAAAAGTGGGCCGGACACCCATATATGGCACAGGTTCTGATCAAGGCCGAGCCGCGGCCATCATGGGGCCACCCGAAGTACGACCCGGTATGGGCGGCAGCCACCAAGCACGACATCACCGTGAGCTGTCACCTGTCGCGCAGCAATTACGAGATGTTGCCAACACCGCCGGTCGGCTTCCCCAGCTACAACCACGACTTCATGGTGACGTACTCGCTGCTGGCCGCAAACCAGGTGATGAGCCTGATCTTCGATGGCGTTTTCGACCGGTTCCCGACCCTGCGGATCGTGTTCGTCGAGCACGCGTTCACCTGGATCCTGCCGCTGATGTGGCGTATGGACGCGATTTACGAAGCACGTAAGTCCCGGATGGATATCAAGCGCAAGCCGTCGGAGTACGTCAAGGAACACATCAAGTTCACCACGCAACCGCTGGACTACCCGGAAGACAAGACCGAGTTGACTCGCGCGCTGGAGTGGATGGAGTGCGACAAGATCCTGCTCTACTCGTCGGACTACCCGCATTGGACTTTCGACAACCCGCGGTGGTTGGTCAAGCACCTTCCCAAGGCAGCGAGAGAAGCCGTGATGTTCAAGAACGGCATCGCGACCTATCACCTGCCGGAGACGGTTCCGGTCCTCGAGGGTCAAACCCGGGTGTTCTAAATGCCGAAGGAGACTACGCGACCCCGCCTCGCCCAGGGCCGCGAGCATATCGTCGCGACAGTGGACGAAATTCCGCCCGGCACACACAAGCTGGTGCCGATCGGACGCCACGGCGTTGGCGTCTACAACGTCAACGGCACGTTTTACGCGATCGCGAATTACTGTCCGCACCAGGGCGGCCCGCTGTGCTCCGGGCGTGCCCGCGGTCGCACCATCGTGGACGAAAGCGCCGCTGGAGACGCCGTCATGGTGCGCGATTTGGAGTACATCTACTGCCCATGGCATCAATGGGGTTTCGAGTTGGCGACCGGCACCACCGCGGTCAAGCCGGAGTGGAGCATTCGCACCTATCCGGTGCGGGTGGTTGGTAAAGACGTGCTGGTGATGGCATGACACCCGTTATCGAGGTGAACGGCGGCAACGTCGTCTACGAAATCCTCGGCGAATCAGGCGATCTCATCGTGCTGACACCGGGCGGCAGGTTCAGCAAGGATGTCCCCGGCCTGCGTCCGCTGGCTGAGGCACTCGTTGACGGCGGCTACCGCGTGCTGCTGTGGGACCGGCCAAATTGCGGCGCATCCGATGTGCAGTTCTACGGGCAAAGCGAGTCGCACATGCGCGCCGAAACCTTGCACGGACTGCTGAGCGCACTTGGTGTCGAGCGGTGCATCCTCGCCGGCGGCTCTGGTGGAGCAAGGGATTCCATGCTGACCACCATGCTCTATCCAGAGCTGGTCACCAAGCTAGTGGTCTGGAACATCGTGGGCGGCATCTACGGCACGTTCGTGTTGGGTTCCTACTATGTGGTGCCGAGCATCCTCGCGGTGCGCGGAACGGGAATCGAGGGACTGCTCAAGGTCCCCGAGTGGCGCGAGCGTATTGAGGAGAACCCGAACAACAAGCAACGATTCCTCGACCTCGACCGCGACGAGTTCCTCAAGGTGATGTTGCGCTGGCTCAACGCATTTGTGTCGAAGCCTGGTCAGACCATCCCCGGCGTCGAGGACGAAATGTTCGAACGCATCACGGTGCCCACCCTCATCATCCGTGGCGGTGAGAACGACTGGGATCACCCCAAACGCACGTCGCTAGAAGTGAGCTGCTTGATCAAAGGATCATCGCTCATTGACCCACCCTGGCCCGAGGATGCGTGGGAGCGAGCGGCGGAGGAGCGGGCAGCCGGCAAAGTGAAGCACTTCAACATGTTCGACACCTGGGTGCAGGCGGCACCGGCGATACTGGAATTCCTGGACTCATGATGACTCAACATGCACTACTCAGTGCGAATGTGGACCTCGCAGTTCAGCGACGCCTCAAGCGCCGTGTGGATGCGGCTTTCCGGGACGCGTTCGAGGTCGGCTTCGCGCAACGTCACGTAGACGACGTCAAATCCATCGTCGCCAGGAACGCGGACAATCTCGCCGCTGAGCCCAAATGCGGACAACACACCGCGGGCATCGTCGTCAGTTCCCCTGCTGACGAAGGTGACCACGCCGGCCACCGGGGAGGTATTGAACGCGTTGCTGCACAAGTCAATTGCGGCCTGCTTGGCCGCATCGGCATTGTCACACTCGATGAGCAGTTGCACGTCGCGGCCACGGTCGCTTTCGACGACGTTGGCGCCAGTTTCTCCGGTGAGCCCAAGGAGCGCAGCCATGCCCTCGCGTAACTGTGCCGGGGTGAGCACACCGGTCGGGTCGACGTTGACGCGCACCACCGCAGTCCGCATGCCGGCTAGCCTAACTGCTAGGACCGCGGGATAGCCCATGGAGACCACGGCACCAGTCCTCACCGTCGCCGCGTGGCCGGGGTGCACACCCCGACTACTGGGCGTGGCCGGTCACGGGCGGGAAGACTTCGCGGCGTATCGGGCGCTCGGTGGTTACCACCCGTTGGCTAGCGTCAAGGACTTGCTTGACGAAGTCGAAACCAGTGGACTGCTCGGCCGCGGCGGCGCCGGCTTTCCGCTGGCGATCAAACTGCGTTCGGTGCACGACAATGGGCGGGTCGCCGGCGGCTGCGGCGTCGTCGCCAATGGCGAAGAGGGAGAACCGGCTTCGATCAAGGACCGCTGGCTGCTGCGCAATCGGCCGCACATGGTTCTGGACGGACTGCGCTTGGCCGCGGCGATCGTGGCCGCCGAGCGAGCCTACGTCTATGTGTCCGACCAGGAATCCGCGCGCAGCGTCGAAGCCGCGCTGAGCGAACTCGACTCCAGCTCCCTGGGCATCGGCGTCGACCTATGGACGGTGCAGCCGGGATATGTGGCGGGTGAGGAGACCGCGGCCGTTCGCGCAATCAACGGCGGCCCGGCCAAGCCGACCGACAAGCCGCCGCGCCCCCTCGAGTTGGGCGGCGGCGATCGCCCGACGCTGGTGAGCAATGTCGAGACCCTGGCCACCCTGCCCTTCCTGCAACGCCACGGCTCCGCGGCGTTCCGCTCGCAAGGCACCACGCTGTCCCCCGGTACGTTCCTGGCGACTATCACCGGCGCCGGACGCGCGGCGGGGCTCTACGAGCTGCCACATGGGTTGCCGTTCACCGAACTGCTTGCTCTGCACGGCATTTCGTCAGAGCAGGTGCGTGGCGCGCTGCTGGGCGGCTACTTCGCCGGCTTACTCAACCGGACCGTGCTGGATACCACCTTGGACCATGAGACGATGCGGCGGTTCGGCAGCGGGCTAGGGTGCGGTGCCGTTTCGGTGATCACCGACGATTGCCCGGTTGCGGTGGCGGCGTCGGTGCTGGCCTACTTCGACCGCGAAAACGCCGGGCAGTGCGGATCGTGTTTTAACGGCACGGCGGCGATGGCGGCCGTTGCTGGGGCGCTTCGCGATTCGGTCGCGACGACGAAGGATCTCGATCGGCTGCGCCGCTGGTCGGTGGTGTTACGCGGGCGCGGAGCGTGCGCGACACTGGACGCCGCCACCAACGTCGCCGCCAGCCTGCTCAACCAGTTTCCCGACGAAGTGGCACGCCATCTCGCCGGCGCGTGCGTGGACTGCCTAAGCAGAACGGGTGGCGCATTTCGCGCCGACCGTCCCTACGAGGCCGAGGCGGTGGGGCAGGTATGAAAATCCGCCTCGACCGCACCGTGTGCGATGGCTTCGGCGTGTGCGCCAAGCACGCGCCCCGCTACTTCTCGCTCGACGACTGGGGATACGCGTCCCTGGTTGGGGACGGCACCGTCCCGGACGAAGACCGCGACGCGGTCATGCGGGCCCTGCTGGACTGCCCGGTGCACGCCATTACCGAGATGGGTGACCGACGGCCCCGCCAGTCTGCCCAGCCGAGCACCCCCGCCAGCTCCGAAGATCCCGCCGAGAACGTCAAAACCGAGTCGAACGAAGCGCAGTGGGGGTTCACGCGTTGACCAAACGGTGCGCCGGGCTCGTTGCCATGGTGACCGGAAGCAGCAGGGGTCTGGGCAAGGCGATCGCCCAGAGATTGGCCGACGAGGGCGCCACCGTCGCCCTCACCGCCCGCACCATGGAGCCCGATCCCAAATACCTGGGATCCCTGCAACAGACACTTGCCGAGATCACGTCCAGCGGCGGTTCGGCGATTGCGGTGCAGGCGGACCTCTCCAAACCCGAGGAACGGGAACGGCTTTTCGCCGCGGTCGTCGACCGTATCGGCGCACCGGACATCCTCGTCAACAACGCGGCCGTCACGTTCTTGCGGCCGCTCGATGAGTTCCCCGAACGGCGGGTGCGCCTCATGATGGAGATGCATGTGCTCGCGCCGCTACACCTCACCCAGCTGGCAGTACCGGCGATGCGGGAGCGTCGTCGCGGCTGGGTAGTGAATGTGACCTCGGTCGGCGGAGATCTTCCCGACGGTCCGCCTTTTGCCGAGTTCGACCGCAGCGCGGGATTCGGGATATACGGCACGGTCAAGGCCGCACTGAATCGGCTCACGAAAAGCCTTGCAGCGGAACTGTATGACGACGGCATAGCCGTCAACGCCGCCGCCCCGTCAAATCCGGTCGCCACACCCGGCGCGGGCACCCTCGATCTGGCCAAGACCGACACCGAGGGTATCGAGCTGATCACGCAGACGGCGCTTGAACTGTGCACCTGTGACCCGAAATCGATGACCGGACGGATCGCTCACACGCAACCCTTCCTGCGTGAACTTGGATGGTTGAGCTGACCGAACTTTCCCTCAATCAGATGTGCAGCCGACTTCCCCACATCGAGGGTCTGCGCCCGCTGACCGGCGGCGCATCGAGCCTCACCTACGCCGGGCAGCTGGCGGGAGCGCGCGTAGTGGTGAAGGTCGCCCCACCCGGACTGGCACCGACTCGGCATCGAGATGTGTTGCGTCAGTGCCGCATCATCAAGGCACTCGGTCCCACGCCGGTGCCCGTCCCGGCAGTGTTGTGGGAGGACGCGGGCAACCCGCCCGAAGAGCCCCCGCTGTTCGTGATGTCCTGGGTCGATGGGAGTTCGCTAGAGCCGCTGTTCGATCTCGACTACGCGGGTGACAAGAAACCCATTGTGGCCGAGCGGTTTCGGCGCGCCGCGGCCATAATGGCCCAGCTGCACCGGATCCCACCCGCCGCCATCGGGCTGGAAACCGAACCGGTGACTACCGCCGAGGCTGAAATCGACCGCTGGTGTCAAGCATTGGAGACGGTGGATCAAGCGCTGACGCCGGGATGGTCGGACGTCGGCATCGCGCTGCGCGCTTCGGTGCCGTCCCCGTTGTCCCCGGCCGTCGTCCACGGGGACTTTCGGCTTGGCAATCTGCTCGCCGTCGATGACAGTATTACCGGGGTTATCGACTGGGAGATTTGGTCCGTGGGTGACCCGCGTATCGACGCCGGATGGTTTCTCATCAATAGCGATCCGCAAACGTATCGACGTGTCACGCCGTACGTTGGCGCAACGCCGAGTCCAGCCGAACTGGCATCGATATACCGCGATTCGGTCGGACATGCCATGCCCTATCTCGACTGGTTTCAGGCGCTGGCCTGCTTCAAGTCGGTGGCGACCTGGTCGCTGATCGTCAAGCACAACCGTCGGCGCGCCCGGCCCGACGCAGGGGTGGAAGCGATGTCGAAAGTACTGCCCCACTTGCTCTCCCGCGCGACGGCATTGCTCGGCTAGGAGCGCGGAATACCGGCAAGCCGTGCGGCGTACTTAGCCTCCGCGGCCTGCCGCAGCCGCAACAGGTGCTCGGATGGAAACATGTCCGGAGCGGCCTTGCGGTCTTTGAGGAGCAGCCGGGCCAGTGTGGTCTTGTGCACCTCGGTCGGACCGTCGGCCAGCCCGAGCACAAACGACTCCACCAGATGCTGGACGAATGGCATCTCGTGGGTGGTGCCCAGCGAACCGTGCACCTGCAACGCGCGTGCCGACACGTCGTGCAGGACCTTCTGCATCATCGCCTTGACCGCCGAGATGTCGGCACGGACGGCTTTGTAGTCGTTGTGCTGGTCGATCTTCCACGCGGTCTGCAGCGTTAGCAGGCGGAATGCCTCGATCTCCATCCACGAATCGGCGATCATCTCCTGCACCAGCTGCTTATCGCCGAGCATCTCGCCTTGGGTACGCCGGGAAACCGCCCGCTCGCACAGCATGCCGAAGATTCGACGAGCCAAGCCCACGGTGCGCATGGCGTGGTGGATGCGCCCGCCGCCGAGCCGAGTTTGGGCCACCACAAAGGCCCCGCCCCGCGGGCCGAGCATGTGGTCGGCCGGAACCCGGACGTTCTCGTACCGCACATAGCACTCGCGCCCACCGCCGATTGGCTGATAACCCAGGCCCACTTCGCGCACGACGTTGATCCCCGGCGTCTCCGCGGGAACCACGAACATCGAATGCCGCTCGTAGGGCGCGGCTTCCGGATCCGTTACGGCCATGACGATCAGGAACGACGCCAGCGACGCAAAGGAGGAAAACCATTTCTCGCCGTTGATGATCCAGTGGTCGCAGTCTTGCGCGGCCGTCGTCGTGAATACCTTTGGGTCGGAGCCACCTTGGGGTTCTGTCATCGAGAAGCACGACACAATCCGGTTATCCAGCAGCGGTTCCAGATAGCGCTTCTTGAGTTCGGGGGTTCCGTAGTGGGCGAGGATTTCACTGTTGCCCGAATCGGGTGCCTGAGAACCGAAAACAATGGGTGCGCATTCGGATCGGCCGAGGATTTCATTGAGCAACGCCAGTTTCAACTGCCCGTACCCGGGCCCACCCAGATGCGGGCCGAGATGCGTAGCCCACAGGCCGCGCTCTTTCACGATTTTCTGCAGCGGCGGGATCAGCGCCTGGCGGACCGGGTCACCGAGGTCATGGGATTCCTTGACGAGGAGATCGACGGGCTCGCATTCGCTGCGCACAAAGTCGTCGACCCACGCCAGCTGCGCCGCCCACTCAGGGTCCGTGGAAAAGTCCCACGCCATAATGGTCCTCTCTGCATCGAGCCTGCACTCAGATCGCGTTTTTTCCAGAAATCGCGCCGTGAGCGCGGTTTCGGCGCTGACTCGAACTCATTGCGACCACTTCTGACGAAGCGCGGCGGCCTCCTCGGTCGCATGACTAATCACCTGGTTGCGGTTCTCCAGTTCGATCGCCGGAGCAAACCCCGCGGCGTCCGTATTCACTTGCAGCGCACGCTTTGTCAACTGAACGCCAAGCGGCGCGAGATCGGCGATGCGCCCGGCCAACTCGAGCGCGCAGTCGATAAGCCGCTCGGGTTCTACAAGTTGGCTTATCAGTCCGCGGCGGTCGGCCTCCTCGGCGGACACGGTGCGGCCGGTCAGCATCCAGTCCGCGGCGACGCTGGTTCCCACGACGCGGGGCAGGTGGTAGCTCATGCCCATCTCCGCGCCTGATAGGCCCAACAGGACCGCGGCGTTGCCGAATGTCGCAGCCGTCGAGCAAATCCGGATGTCCGCGGCCAGACACAAAGACAGTCCAGCACCAACGCAGGGCCCGTTGACCGCGGCGATAACCGGCTGCGGCAGGTCTCGGATCGCCTGTGGCACCGCCGCCATAGCCTCCTGGAAACGCAATCGCTCAATGGCCGGATCGGTGGCCTCCAGCATGCCGGTCCCAAAGTTGTGCACATCTATGCCAGAACAGAATCCGCGGCCCGCACCGGTGACAACTAGGACATGCACCGAAGTGTCAGCGGCCAGCGCGGCGAACGTTCGGTGGAACTCCGCCAGCATTGCGTCATTTATTGCGTTCAGCCGCTCCGGGCGGTTGAGCCGGATCACCACAACACCAGGACGCGGCGTCTCCTGGACCAACGTTTCCGTCACATCAGACCCCTGCTCGTCCCTGCTCAAGGATGATAACGTAATTCTCGGTTTCGCATAATGGTCGTACCACCGAATGCTCGACTCCCGGAGGTGACGTGTCAGCAGCACCCGGACGCCCGCTGCCCCTGGTCACCGATGAGAACGAGTTTTTCTGGACCTCGGGTGCCGACGGCAAGTTGCGCTTTCAGGAATGCAGGGCATGCAAAGCGCTCATTCATCCGCCCGCCCCGGTGTGCCGCTACTGCCGGTCCCGCAAAATCGGAGTTCGGGCCGTTTCGGGCAAGGCGACCCTGGCGGGATTCACGGTGAACCATCGCTTCAGCCTGCCCGGGATGCCGGCGCCCTATGTCATCGCGCAGGTGGCGATCGTCGAAGACCCGCGAGTCCGGCTGACCACCAACATCGTGGAGAACGATCCCGAGCAGCTCCAACTCGGTCAGCCGATGGAGGTCGTCTTCGAGCAGATCGAGGACGTGTGGCTGCCCCTGTTTCGGTCGATCCCGGATACCCAGCCCGGTCCCCTACCCGACGACGAGATCGCCCCCGAGCGCTTTGGCGAATACGTGCGCCCCATGCTGACCACAGAGAAGTTCGAGGATAAGGTCGCGCTCACCGGCATCGGCATGTCACCGATCGGCCGCCGGTTGATGGTTCCGCCGCTGTCGCTGACGGTGCAGGCGTGCGAGGCCGCGATTGCCGATGCGGGGCTGACGTTCGCCGACATCGACGGGCTGTCGACATACCCCGGCGGCGGGAATCTCGGCGGGTTCGGCGAGGGCGGCGTGACCGCGCTGGAGGCGGCGCTGGGCATCCGGCCGACATGGCACAACGGCGGCATCGAGACTTTCGGCCCGGGCGGATCTGTGATCGCGGCGATGCTCGCGATCGCCGGCGGTCTGGCTCGTCACGTGCTCTGTTTCCGGACGCTGTGGGAAGCCACCTACAACGAGCTGATGAAGCAGGGCAAGATCACGCCGAGCATGGGGCGCACCACCAGTTGGCAGTTCCCGTTCGGCGCCACGTCCGCCGCGCACACCTTGGCGATCAACGCGCAGCGGCACTTTCATCGTTACGGCACGACGAAAGAGACGCTGGGCTGGATCGCGTTGAACCAGCGCTCCAATGCCGAACTCAACCCGACCGCGGTCTATCGGTCACCGATGACCATGGATGACTATCTGAACGCGCGGCCCATCACAACACCTTTCGGCCTCTACGACTGCGACGTGCCGTGCGACGGCGCCATAGCCGTCGTCGTCTCTGCGGTCGACGCCGCCCGCGACCTGGCCAAACCACCGGTGCTGGTGGAGGCGGTGGGAACACAGATCATCGAGCGAATCGATTGGGACCAAAGCACTCTCACTCATGAACCGCAGGTGCTGGGCCAGGCAGCGCACGTGTGGACGCGTACCTCGCTTCGGCCCGCAGACGTCGACGTCGCCGAGCTTTATGACGGGTTCACCATGAACTGCCTGTCCTGGATCGAGGCGCTGGGGTTCTGCGGGATCGGCGAGGCCAAGGAGTTTCTGGACGGCGGCAAGAACATTGCCCGCGACGGTCTGTTGCCCCTGAATACCCATGGCGGCCAGCTCTCGCACGGCCGCACCCACGGCATGGGTCTGCTGCATGAAGCCGTCAGCCAATTGCGCGGTGAGGCCGGCGCACGCCAGGTCGCCGATGCCCGGGTCGGTGTGGTCAGCAGCGGCGGCCTCACTCCCAGCGGCGTGCTCTTGCTCAGGGCCGACGCATGAGCACCGCGCCGGCGACGATGCAGAGCGAAGCGATGAGGAGGAGCGGCGCATGAGCGCCGCGCCGGCGACGATGCAGAGCGAAGCGATGAGGAGGAGCGGCGCATGAGCGCCGCGGCAGTTCGCCCCAGGGTGGTGATCGTCGATGGCGTGCCGATGTCTGGCCTAGTTGCGGAGGCCGAGTCCCCCGAAAACCCCAAAGCCGTCGTCCTGGCCATCCACGGCGGCGGCACCACGGCGGTCTACTTTGACTGCCCTGGACATCCGCATTTGTCGTTGCTGCGGTTGGGCGCCACACTCGGGTTCACCGTCATCGCGCTCGACCGGCCCGGCTACGGCAGCTCGGCACCGTACCCGGAGGCGATGCAACGGCCGGAGCAACGCGTCGATCTTGCGTTCGGCGCCGTCGAACGCATCCTCGACCAGCGGCCGCAGGGGGCCGGGTTGTTTGTGATGGGTCATTCGGGCGGCTGCGAGCTGGCAGTGCGCATGGCGGCCAGCCCACGGGGCGTCGACCTACTCGGCCTCGAATTGGGCGGTACCGGAAGGCGATATCAACCCGCCGCCAAGGAAGTCATGAAAGCAGCCGCCCTACAGGATCGCCCACCCGGGGTGCGGGAGCTGCTGTGGGAACCGATGCGGCTGTATCCAGCCGACATCCCGCGAGGGATCACGAATTCTTCGACGGCGCCGCACTACGAACGCGCCATGGCGTTGAACTGGCCGCACCAGGACTTTCCGGCGTTGGCGCCCGGGGTGCAGGTCCCGGTTCGCTTCAGCGTCGGTGAGCACGACAACGTATATCGTGCCGACGCGACCGCACTGGCCGAAATCACCGATATGTTCTCCGCAACAACACGTTTCGTCAGCAACCTGGAACCAGACGCCGGCCACAATCTCAGCCTCGGACACACCGCGGCCGACTACCACCGCAACGTCTTTGCCTTCGTCGAGGAATGTGCGGCGGCAGGCTCAGCGACCGAAGATTTGGAGGCCGGTTGATGCGGGTCGGCTTCATCGGGTTGGGCAGTCAGGGCGGCCCCATGGCGCGGCGGATCGTCGAGGCCGGCCATCCGACGACGCTGTGGGCACGCAGGCCAGCAACCCTCGAGCCGTTCGCCGCCAATCTGGGAACCGCGGCGACCGCTCTTTCGCTAGGAAAGGCTCTCGGCGTCTCCCCGCAGCGCCTCACCGAAGTCGTCGCCCGCAGCAGCGGTAACAGCTTCGCGCTCAACGCCATAGGCGATACCGGCAACCTGGACCGGCTGGCCCGCGTTGCCGGAGGACTGCTGCGAAAGGACGTGCGATTGGTCGTCGACCTCGCCGAGGCGGCCGCGGCTCGCGGTGGGGCGGTTCTGGCTGCCGCCGATGCCGCCCTGACTCTGATGGAACACCCCCGATGATCGAGCCCTTTTCCGCTCGCCACGAAGCCACTACCGTTAGCACTACAGTGAGGCATTCTGTTGGTGCCAGTCCCAGCCCTTAGGTCACCGTCGAGGAGGATGCGCAATGACCAAACCGAAGGTCGTCTTCGATCCGTTTTCCGAGGACTTCTTCAATGGCGCATGGGATACGTATCGGCGCATGCAGGAGGAGACGCCGGTCTACTACAGCGAGGAATACGACTTCTATGCGTTGACCCGCCATGAGGACGTGGCCGCGGGGCTGAAGGATTTCGAACAGTATTCGTCGGCCTACGGCATTGACCTGTCGATGGTGCGGACCGGAAAGCCGACGGAGCAACGGTCGATCATTTTTATGGATCCCCCTGACCACCGGCACATGCGCAGCTTGCTCAACAGAGTCTTCACACCGCGCGCTATCCAATCGCAGAAGCAGATGGTTGCCGCCAAGATCGACAAGTACCTCGGCAACGCCAATCCCGATCGGTTCGATGTGGTGCATGACTTCTCCGGTCCGTTTCCCGTCGAGGTGATCACGACAATGCTGGGCGTGCCGGAGGAGCACGCCCAACGGGTGCGCCACCTGATCGACGAGTCGCTGCACCGCGAACCCGGACAGGTCGAGGTCGGCGAGCGTGGCATGCAAGCCAACATCGAAACCGGGATGTTGTATTACGAACTCCTACAGCAGCGCCGAGCCGAGCCGCGCGACGACCTGTTCACCAAGCTGATCAACGCCGAGATTGAACGTGAGGACGGCGGGAAGACCAAGCTGGACGACATCGAAATCGCCGGATTTGCAACCCTATTGGGCGGCGCCGGGGCCGAGACCGTGACCAAGCTCGTCGGCAACGCGCCGGTGGTGTTCGCGCGGTTCCCCGAGCAGTGGCAGAAGCTACTCGACGACCGCAGCAAGATTCCCGCGGCCGTCGAAGAGCTACTACGGTATGAGGCGCCGTCCCAATATCAGGTTCGTTGTTCGACCAAAGATATAGAGCTGCATGGCGTTACGATTCCGGCCATGAAGCCGGTGTTCCTGATCAACGCCGCGGCCAACCGCGACCCCGAAGCGTGGACGGACCCCGACAACTTCGACATCGACCGCGACCGACACGAGGCGCTGAACCTCGGATTTGGTTACGGAATTCACAGTTGCCTCGGCGCGGCGCTGGCCCGCATGGAAAGCGCGATCGCCTTGGAGAAGCTGCTCGACTTCATGCCGCACTACGAGGTGGACTGGGCGGGCTGCAATCGCGTTCATATGCAAAACGTTGCGGGCTGGAAGAACGTACCGGTCAAGGTTCTGCCATGAGAGTCGAAGTCCCGGTCAGCGCTCGCTAATGGCCTGCTCCGGGCAGCATTCGATGGCTTCGCGGGCAGCGGCCTCCAATTCCGTTGGCACATCGGATGTTATGGCCACCGAATAGCCGTCATCGGTCAGGCTGAAGACCTCCGGGCACAACGTGACACACACGCCGTGACCCCGACAGCACTGGTCGTCGACCGTAACTTTCATACCGGCGTGAACTCCAGGTGTAGCTCGGTCAGTCCGCGCAAGATGTAGGTCGGAACATATTGGTAGCGACGGTCATTCGCCGAACCGTGGACGCGCTCGTCGATCCTGATTTCCGACGTCCGGTCGAGCAGCCGCTCGATGGCGACCCGGGTTTCGGCGCGTGCCAGCGGCGCGCCCGGGCAACTGTGGATCCCCCGCCCGAACGAGAGGTGTTGCCGGGCATTCTTGCGCGCGGGATCGAACGTGGTGGGGTCGTCGAACCGGCGCGGATCCCGGTTGGCGGCCGCCTGCAGCACCATCACGGTGGTGCCCGCCGGCAGGTCGACACCGCCCACGGTCACCGGCACCCGGGACAAGCGGAAGTCGCCCTTGACCGGGCTTTCGATGCGTAGCGCTTCCTCAATGAAATTGGGAATCAGGCTGCGGTCCTTGCGCAACTGTTCCTGAATATCGGGGCGCTCACCCATGGTCTGCAATGCCGCACCCAACAGCCGCACGGTCGTTTCCTGGCCCGCCGAGAAGACGTTGCACGCAACCCGGGCCACGTCCTCGACGTCGGGGATGGAACCGTCGGGGAAGGTCGCGGTGGCCAGGCCGGTGAGCACATCGTCGCGGGGCTCGCGGCGGCGGTCGCGAACGTAGTCGGAGAAGGTGCCGTAAAGGAACTCCAGCGGGTTGTGCGCCAACGCTTCCTTACCGGTGCCCCCGACACCGCCGCCGGAGTGCTGGCGGATGTTGCTGACGAAGGTGTCTCGGTCCTCTTCGGGTACACCCAGCAGGTCGGCGATGACCAGCAGCGTGAAGGGACCCGCGAAGCCCTTGATGAATTCACCATGACCCGGTGCCAGGAACCCGTCGAGCACGCGGTCGGCGAGCACCCACATGGCGTCCTCGTTCTCCTTGAGGCGCTTTGGGGTGATCAGCCGCATCAGCAGGGAGCGATGGTTGGTGTGGGTGGGCGGGTCGAGCGTGGGCAGCTGGTCGCTAAACGGGAGCTCGTCGCGATGCTGCTCGATCAGCTCGGTCACGTCACTGCTTTCCAATCCGTCCAGGGATACCGGAAAACCAGGAAACGGGCCGGTCACCGAGATGCAGGAGGAGAACGTCTCGGCATCGTTCAAGACACCAACCGCCTCTTCCCAGCCGGTGATCATGGTGACACCGTGGCGGTCTTCGCGGGTGACCGGGCATTGCTGCCGCAGGGCCTCGTAGTAGGGGTACGGGTCCTCGACAAGCCGGCTGTCACGGAAGAAATCCATCTCGGTGAAGTCGTTCATGAGAACCTCCCTCTCACAGATGAGTATGACATTTCCACGGGAGGGTCGCCAATCGCAAACGTTGGCGTGGGCTCCGAGGGTGAAATACCCGACGCGACACGCCGCTATGGCGTCGCGAGATTCACGGTCGAGGCAGCTTAGGCGGGCACCAAATCCGCCGCAACCGACGGGCAGGCCATCAGCCCGCTGCGGAACATTTCGGTCGATGCGATGGAAGCCTGGGGCAGCGCGGCCGCGGCCATCGCCTGGGCCTTGAACGTTCGGGCGGCCATGCTCAGCTGATGCGCTACCTGGCCGACGCTGTCGTCCAGCTCGGCCGGCCAGGTCTGGCCCCACAGCGTGACTTCGGTGACGCCGTGATCGAGGGCCTGCAGCACGCCACGCCGCACCCGCGGGTCGCATCCGAGAAGATCCGCCGCCGCCGCTAAGGCCTGTGGGCGGGGCCGAGTACTCACCGATGCCAAGGCGTCTTCGAGGTCGAGTGTCTGGACTCCGAGGATCTGCACCGGCCGGTTGTCAGTGTGGTCAGCGACAAGGACGGTGACGTCCCAGCCCGCCATGGCGCGGTCGAACAGCCCCCCGCCGGCGAACTGCACCACGTCGGCGACGGTGGCGGCGACGACGTCGAGGCGATACCTCATGTCTTCCGGGACGTCCTGGGCGGGGCGAAGTCCCGTGCCAATGACTCCGCGTATTCCTTGAACACCGCGGTCAGGGGTATCGAAGGATTGAGCAACCATATCGTTTCCATTCCGTGGACGAAGGCGAGAATCTCCACTGCCTTGACGGACGGGTCTATCTCGGTGCGATACCGGCCGTCGGCCTGACCGCGCCGGATGAGTTCGGCGACGATGTCGATCGCTTCCCGCTGCCGGTCCAGCATGCGGTCGTGCAACGGGGCGTCGGGAAGGATATTTTCGACCAGCAGCACGGTGAACGTGCCGACCAGTTCGGGTGCCCGGTTGAAGCGATCGGCAACCCGTGCGATCTCGACGAGGAGATCACCGGTCCGGTCGGCATGAGAATCGTCATCGAGGTCACGCGCGTCCAGCACCGCGTGCAGCAGCTGTTCCTTGGATTCGAAGTGATGCAACAGTCCCGCCGGGCTGACCCCGGCTTCCCCGGCAATCTGGGCCAATGTCGTATTGCGCCAACCATTACGCGTCAACAGCCGCTGCGCGACCTCAAGGATCCGCTGCTTGCGGTCCTCACCCTTGGCGAGAAGCGTGTTGTACGGCCGTGCGTCTGGCACCGCACTCCTTCGTCTCACGAGGAAACCTACTGAACACACAGTAGGTTGGTGGGCCCACGCTGACAAGAGGCGACGTGCGCACTCCGTTAAGCGACGAGTTCTACCAGCGTGGCGTTGGCCGTCCCGCCGCCCTCGCACATGGTCTGCAGCCCGTAGCGAATCCCGTTGTCGCGCATGTGATGCACCATTCGCGTCATCAACACCGCGCCGGACGCGCCCAGCGGGTGGCCCAGCGCGATGGCTCCACCCAACGGATTTAGCCGATCCGGATCCGCTCCGGTTTCGGCGAGCCATGCCAGCGGCACCGGCGCGAACGCTTCGTTCACCTCGAAGACGCCAACCTCCGATAGCGAGACACCTGACTTGCGCAGCACCTTCTCGGTCGCCGGAATCGGACCGGTGAGCATGAGCACCGGGTCGGCCCCGGTGACCGCACCCGCTCGGTAGCGCACTATCGGCGTCAACCCCAGCTCCAGCGCCATCGCCGACGTGGTCACCAACAGCGCGGCAGCGCCGTCGGAGATTTGGGAGGAATTGCCCGCGTGGATGACACCGTCGTCGACGAATGCCGGCTTGAGCGCAGCCAGTTTCTCGACGCTGGTCCCGCGCCGCACCCCCTCGTCGGCGAGCACGACGGGACCGTCGGCCCCTTCGTCCGGAAAAACCGGCACGATCTGACCGATGAAGGCCCCGCCGTCCTGGGCCGCGGCGGCCCGCTCATGGGACAAGACGGAGTATTCGTCGAGCTGGCCGCGGGAGAACCCCCACTTCTTGGCGATCATCTCAGCCGACAGTCCCTGGTTGAACGAGAAATCGCCATAGCGGGCAAGGACTTTCGGCCCATAGGGCATCCCGGTAGCCCTGGCCGCCCCGAGCGGAACGCGGCTCATGACTTCGACGCCACCGGCCACTACGACGTCTTGCTGACCCGACATCACCGCTTGCACTGCAAAGTCGAGAGCCTGCTGGCTGGAACCGCACGCCCGGTTAACGGTGGTTCCGGGGATGCTCTCCGGCCAGCCGGCGGCCAGCACCGCGTAGCGGCCGATGTTGCTGGACTGGTCACCGACCTGGGAGACACAGCCCCAGATCACGTCGTCGATGACCTCGGGCCTGACGCCCGTGCGTTCCAGCAGTTCGTTGAGGACGACGGCGGACAGGTCGGCGGCGTGCATGCCGGACAAGCCGCCGTTGCGCTTTCCCACCGCGGTACGCACGGCCTCGACGATCACTGTTTCACGCACGGTCTGCTCCGATCCCGATCTCGATACCCAACGACCAGTAAACGACGGGTCCAGTTCTGCGATGACGGCGGCATGCGCTTCACGGGGGCTTCAACACCGGAACGCTGCAGTCGGGTTTCTTCCACTAACGGATCGGGTACCTCCCTAGCTAGACAAGCGACGGGGGGATATGAGGGTGAACTTTTCGGTGTTGCCGCCCGAGATCAATTCTGGGCGGATGTTTTCCGGTGTCGGTTCGGCGCCGATGTTGAAAGCGTCGGTGGCCTGGGACGGCGTTGCCGCGCAACTGGGTTCGGCAGCGGAATCCTTTGCGTCGATGACCTCGGGCCTAACGGGTCAGGCGTGGCAGGGTCCGGCGGCGGCGGCGATGACGGCAGCCGCGGCTCCGTATGTGGGCTGGTTGAGTGCGGCCGCGACGCGCGCCGCGACGGCCTCGACTCAGGCCAAGACGGTAGCCAGCGCTTTTGAAGCCGCGCGAGCGGCGACGGTTCATCCTGCAGCGGTGACCGCCAACCGCAATGTGCTCGTGCAGCTGGTGTTGTCGAACTTCTTTGGACAGAATGCGCCTGCGATCGCGGCTACCGAGGGCGTCTACGAGGAGATGTGGGCCGCCGACGTGACGGCGATGGTCGGATATCACTCGGGGGCGTCAGCAGTGGCCGCGCAATTGCCGTCCTGGCGGCAGGGCATGGAGGTTCTGCCACGGCTCGGGCAATAGCGCTCAGTAACTTCTGGGTAGCTTGAGCGCGTGCGTACCAAGGAAATTCAGAATCATCTCCTGACTGATCGGCGCGATCTTCATCAGCCGGGCCTCGCGGAAGTAGCGGGCGACGTGATATTCCTCCGCGTAGCCCATGCCGCCGTGGGTTTGCAAAGCCCGGTCCGCGGCGGCAAAGCCGGCATCGGCGCAGAGGTATTTGGCGGTATTCGCTTCGCGCCCACAGGGTTTGCCGTTGTCATAGAGCCACGTGGCCTTGCGGAGCATCAGCTCGGCAGCGTCCAGCCGGGCCAGTGCGTCGGCCAGCGGGAACTGGATGCCTTGATTCATGCCGATCGGCCGGCCGAAGACCTCGCGTTCGTTGGCGTACTTGACCGCTTTGTCGAGTGCGACCCTGCCGATCCCTAACGCTTCGGCCGCGATCAGCATCCGCTCCGGGTTCAGTCCGTCGAGTATGTACTGAAAACCCTTGCCTTCTTCTCCAATTCGATCTTCGACGGGGATCTCCAAGTTGTCGATGAACAGCTCGTTGGAGCTGACGGCGTTGCGTCCCATCTTGGGAATCGGGCGGATGTCGACCCGGCTGCGGTCGAGGTCGGTGAGGAACAGCGTCATCCCATCGGTCTTTTTGGTGACCTCGTCATAGCTCTTTGTGCGTGTTAGCAGCAGGATCTTGTTGGACTCCATCGCTTTGGAGATCCACACCTTGCGGCCGTTGACCACATAGCGATCGCCGTCGCGTTTGGCGAATGTGGTGATGCGTGACGTGTCAAGCCCGGCACCGGGTTCGGTCACGCCGAAGCAGACATGCACCTCGCCGGTGGCGACGGGGGGCAACGTGCGCGCCTTGAGTTCCTCGGAGCCGTGCACCACCACGGGTTGCATACCGAAGATGGACAGGTGAATCGAGCTGGCGGCATTCATGGCGCCGCCGGATTTGGCGACCTCCTCGAGCAGGATCGTTGCTTCGGTGATGCCCAGGCCATGGCCGCCGTACTCGGTCGGGATCGTCATCCCCAGCCAGCCGCCGTCGGCTATGGCCCGGTAGAACTCCGTCGGAAACTCGTGCGCCTGATCCTTGTCCATCCAATAGTGGTCGTCGAACTTCCGCGCCAACTCGGCGACCGAGCGGCGAATCAGCTCCTGGTCTTCGGTGAGCTCAAACTCCATAGCGCGCACCTCCCTTCAGCGCGAGCAGACGCAGAATCGCATGATTTGCGCCCCAACAATGCGATTCTGCGTCTGCTCGCCGGCATTAGGTGCGTCAGTCCTGGTTGCCGGTGAGCTCTTTCGCGCTAGCCGCAAACTCCGCGAACGACGACCCCGCCCGCTCGTCCTTGTGGTGACTCAGCGCCCGAATGGACACGTCGTGTCCCTCGGCGGCCTTGCGCAGCGCGCCGACGGTCGCCTGCTCCGGTGTGATGTGGGTGAACGGGTCGAACGAATACCAGCGCATCGCGTTCTGGTGAGTCATCTTCTTGATCTCGTCGTCGGGCACGTTGTTGAGCGACAGAACGTCCCACAGCTCCTCGGGTGCGCCCGGCCACATGGAGTCGCTGTGCGGGTAATCGGCCTCCCAACAGATGTTGTCGATGCCGATCATGTTGCGCAGCGCAACGCCGACCTTGTCGCTGATGAAGCAGGTCAGGAAGTGGTCGCGGAAGACGTCGGACGGCAGCTTGTTGCCGAAGTTCTGGTGCGTCCACGTCGAGTGCATCTCGTACGTCCGGTCCGCGCGCTCCAGGAAGTAGGGAATCCATCCGGTCCCACCCTCCGACAGCGCGATCTTCAGACCCGGGTACTCCTTGATTGGCCGCGACCAGAGCAGATCGGCGGCGGCCTGCACGATGTTCATCGGCTGCAGCGTGATCATGACGTCCATCGGCGCATCCGGCGCGGTGATCGCGAGCCGCCCCGAGGACCCGATGTGGATGTTCATCACGGTGTTGGTGTCGCACAACGCCTTCCACAGCGGGTTCCAGTACTCGTTGTGGAAGCTGGGGTAGCCCATCGCGGCCGGGTTCTCGGTGAAGGTCAGCGCGTGCACACCCTTCTTCGAGACCCGCCGCACCTCGGCGGCGCACGCCTCGGCGTCCCAGATCACCGGTATCGCCATCGGGATGAACCGCGCCGGGTACGCCCCGCACCACTCGTCGATGTGCCAGTCGTTGTAGGCCTGCACCAGGGCCACCGAGAAATCGGGATCCTCGGTGGCGAACAGGCGCCCGGCAAAACCCGGGAAGGACGGGAAGCAGATCGAGGCCAGGATGCCCCCGGCGTTCATGTCCTTGATGCGCTCGTCGACGTTGTAGCAACCCGGCCGGATCTCATCCAGACCCGTGGGCTCGATGCCGTACTCCTCCTTGGGCCGGCCCGCAACCGCGTTGAGCGCAACATTCGGGATCACCGTGTCGCGGAACTTCCACATGTCCGAGCCGTCAGGATTGTGCACCAGCCGCGGCGCGTCGTCCAGGTACTTCGACGACAGGTGGTTCTTGAACATGTTTGGCGGCTCGACGGTGTGGTCGTCGACGCTGATCAGGATCATGTCCTCTTTGTTCATTGCCGGTTCCTCTCCCATTGAGTCCCATTGAGTCCATTTGAGTCCATTTGAGTCCATCTGGGTACGCCCGGTCCCGCCCGTTTAGGGCACCGTCATCGGACGAGCCGCCGCATCCGCCAAGCTCCCTACTATTGAAAACTATCTTCTCTTGAAGTGAGAATCAACATTCAGGAAGCTTGCGACGGACCGGCGCGTGTGCAACGACTAGGGCAAATCGGCTCCTTGGGAGCGATATTGGGCCAGCCGGCGCCGCAGCGCGACGGCCAGCTCAACGGGTCCGGACGCGTCAGCATTGACCGCGAGACCGAATCGTGCAAGTCTATTGGTTGTAAATGAGAATCTAATTCTCTCTTTTGAGAGGGGAGTGCCGGATGCGCCTGCCGCCGCTGCCCGCTGACCAATGGGACGAGGCTGTCCAACGGTCGCTGGCCGGCATGCTGTCCGCGGAGCGTCGCAACCCGCGGGACGCCGGTAACGCGCTGTCGACCTTTGTCCACCACCCCGCGCTGGCCAAAGCGTTTCTCGGGTTCAATATCCACCTCCTCTTCGCGTCCACGTTGTCGCCTCGGATTCGAGAGTTGACCATCTTGCGGATCGCGCATCGTCGCGACTCCGCGTACGAGTGGACCCATCACGTCGCCTTGGCCAAACGAGCCGGGTTGACCGATGACGAGATAGCCGCGGTTCGCCAGGGCCCCGATGGTTGGACGGCCGGCGACTTCGAACGGGCGGTGCTTACCGGGGTCGACGAACTCGATCAAGAATCCCAGATATCCGACGAGACCTGGGCCGCGCTCGGCGAACGCTTGGACGACCGCCAGCGCATGGATTTCGTCTTCACGGTCGGCTGTTACGCGCTGCTGGCCATGGCCTTCAACACCTTTGGCGTTGAGGTCGAGAAGGCCGACTAGGACAGGAAGGTAGAACGTTGCCCCACTTCACGAAGCCGGCCGCGGGAAGTTGGACGGAAAATTACCCCGAATTGGGCACCGCACCAGTCGATTACACCGACTCGGTCGATCCGACGTTCTTCGAAGCCGAGCGCGAGGCAATCTTCAAGCGGACTTGGCTCAACGTCGGTCGTGTCGAGCGACTGCCGCGCACCGGCAGCTATTTCACCAAAGAGCTGCCGTCGGCCGGTAAGGGCATGTCCGTCATCATCGTCAAAACGAAGGACGGGTCAATCAAGGCGTTTCACAACATCTGCCGCCACCGCGGAAACAAGCTGGTGTGGAACGATTACCCGCACGAAGAAACGTCAGGCGCCTGCCGGCAGTTCACGTGTAAGTATCACGCCTGGCGGTACAGCATCGACGGCGATTTGACCTTCATCCAACAGGAGGATGAGTTCTTCAACGTCGACAAGAGCCAGTACGGATTGGTGGGGGTCCGCTGCGAGGTGTGGGAAGGGTTCATCTTTGTCAACCTCGACCAAAACGCGAAGCCCCTCGTGGATTACCTGGGACCATTGGCCAAGGGCATCGAAGGCTACCCGTTCCACGAAATGACCGAGGTCTACTCCTACAAGGCCGAGGTGGGCAGCAACTGGAAGTTGTTCATAGACGCATTCGCCGAGTTCTACCACGCCCCGGTGCTCCACCAAAAGCAATACACCGCAGAAGAAGCCGCCAAGATCCAGAAGCACGGCTTTGAGGCGCTGTACTACGAGCTGGCGAGCCCACACGGGATGATCTCCACCTGGGGCGGCCAATCGCCGCCGGTTGATCTGAACATGGTCAAGCCCATGGACCGTCTCCTGCGTAGCGGACTATTCGGGCCCTGGGACCGGCCGGAGGTCATTGAGAAGCTCGAAAACCTGCCCCCGGGTGTCAACCCGGCGAAAGCCAAGCAGTGGGGCATCGATTCGTGGCACTTCTTCCCGAACTTTATGTTGTTGATCTGGGCGCCAGGCTGGTACCTGACCTATCACTACTGGCCGACCGCCGTCGACAAGCACATCTTCGAAACCACACTGTATTTCGTCCCGCCGAGAAACGCGCGGGAGCGGTTGGCCCAAGAATTGGCCGCGGTGACGTTCAAAGAGTATGCGCTACAGGATGCCAACACCCTGGAGGCGACGCAGACCATGATTGGCACCCGGGTGGTCAGAGATTTTCCGCTGTGCGATCAGGAAATACTTCTCCGCCATCTACACAAGGTGACCGGGGATTACGTCAAGGAGTACCAGAAGAATGGCGCTGCACACTGAATTCTCAGACCTGGAACCATTTCTGGACTGGGATCTGGCAACCGAACCCGAGCGCTACGCCAAGCGCCTGGCCTCCACGATGACCGAGATGCAGGCGTTCTATGACGCGGCATTCCCCCGCATGAACGACGTCATCGCCTACTGCGAAAAGTACCCGCTTGACGATCTGCCCGACGACGCACAGACCCTGATGCACATGATGCAATCGCTGATCATGGTGTCGTTTCCGGTGGAGGCCTGGAAACAGCCGCGGGTCCCCGACAGCGGCGCCGCCTGGGTGGAGCTGATCAAAGAGCCGGTGATCTAAGAGGTGCTGACGCTCAAGGCGGCTGGGCTGCTCGATGTCGACGCCGGGAAGATCGTCCGGCCCGGAATCGTGCGGATCGAAGGCGACCGAATCGCCGGAGTGAGCGGAGACGTCGAGGGCGAGCTGATCGATCTAGGCGACCAGATCCTGCTGCCCGGGTTGATGGATATGGAAGTCAACCTCCTGATGGGCGGACGCGGTGAGAAGCCCGGCCTGTCACAGGTTCAGGACGACCCGCCCACGCGGCTGTTGCGCGCGGTC
This sequence comes from Mycobacterium simulans, assembly GCF_900232995.1. Lineage (GTDB taxonomy): Bacteria > Actinomycetota > Actinomycetes > Mycobacteriales > Mycobacteriaceae > Mycobacterium > Mycobacterium simulans. The sequence continues at coordinate 2,317,758 of NZ_OCVX01000003.1, read as the reverse complement.
GGCAATGCTCGTCGGACGCTGCGGGCCGGTTTCACCACGGTGCGCACCCTCGGTCTGTTCGTCAAGACCGGCGGCTATCTGCTTGATGTCGCGCTGGGCAAGGCCATTGATGCGGGCTGGATCGAGGGGCCCCGGATAGTTCCTGCCGGACATGCCATTACGCCAACCGGCGGACATCTCGACCCTACGATGTTCGCCGCCTTTGCGCCGCACGTACTCGACTTGACGGTCGAGGAAGGCATCGCTAACGGCGTCGACGAGATTCGCCGCGCCGTCCGCTACCAGATCAAGCACGGCGCCCAGCTGATCAAGGTCTGCTGCTCGGGCGGCGTCATGTCACTGACGGGTCCGCCTGGCGCCCAACATTATTCGGACGAGGAGCTGCGTGCGATCGTCGACGAGGCACACCGTCGCGGGTTGCGAGTTGCCGCGCACACGCACGGCGCCGACGCGGTCAAACATGCGGTCGCAGCCGGCATCGACTGCATCGAGCACGGCTTCCTGGTCGACGATGAGGCGATCGCGATGATGGTCGAGCACGGCACCTACCTGGTGACCACCCGGCGCCTGGCGGAGGCGATGGACGTCTCGCACGCTGAGCCCGAACTGCAGGCCAAGGCCGCCGAGATGTTCCCAAGGTCGCGGAAATCGTTACTGGCGGCATACGAAGCCGGGGTGAAGATTGCGGTCGGCACCGACGCGCCGGCTATACCGCACGGCCGGAACGCCGACGAGCTTGTCACCCTTGCCGATTGGGGCCTGCCACCGCTTGCAGTGCTGCGGGCAGCCACGGTAATCGCCGCCGAGCTCATCGACGCCACCGACCGCGGACGGCTCGCCGAGGGCCAGCTGGCCGATGTCATCGCGGTGCCGGGAAACCCTTTGGAAGACATCGCGGTTACCCGAAACGTCAGCTTTGTCATGAAAGGCGGCAAGGTGTATGCCAACCAGAACTGACGACTTGGTGGAGATCCAACAACTGCTCGCGCGGTACGCGGTCACCATCACCCAGGAAGACATCAAGGGACTGGTCGGCGTCTTCACGCCCGATGGGACCTACAGCGCGTTCGGTGACACCTACGGCCTGGACCGGTTTCCGGACTTGGTGGCCGCCGCGCCAAAGGGCCTATTTCTCACCGGAACTGCGGTGGTGGAGTTGGATGGCGATTCGGCAAGCGGCACGCAGCCATTGTGCTTCATCGAACACGCGACTCATGACATGCGAATCGGCTACTACCGTGACACCTACTCCCGAACTGCAGACGGCTGGCGGCTGAAAACCCGTGCCATGACGTTCATCCGGCGTAGTGGCGTGCACGACTCGGGACGTCCACATGCGGTCGGCCGTCCGGCGCCGTGAACGTTGAGCAGTTCCGGGCGGACTTGCGCGCGTGGCTCGACGATCACGACCTGACCCCCGGACCAGGCGACTCGCTACCCGGCCACATGAAGCAACTCGCCCGCGTGCATTCCGCGCTGTACGAAGCCGGGTGGATGCGCTACGGCTGGCCGGTTGCGGTTGGCGGCTTGGGCGGGCCCGCGCTGTTGCGCGCAATCGTCGGCGAGGAGGTGGTCGGCCGCCGTCTCGCCGAACCGGGGCCGTACTCAATGGTCGAAGTCCTTGCGCCTACGATGATCGATTACGCGCCAGCAGAACTCGCGGCGGAGATGGTGCCGCGGCTGCTCAGCGGACGCGAGCAATGGTGTCAGGGCTTTTCCGAGCCGGGATCGGGCAGCGACCTGGCGTCGCTAGCCACCCGCGCCGTGCCCCGGGGCGACGACTGGATTGTCAATGGGCAGAAGGTCTGGACCAGCTTCGCCCAGTTCTCCACCCGCTGCATCCTGCTCGCCCGCACCGCGCCGGGCAATTCCAGCCCCCATGACGGAATTACCGCGTTTTTCGTTGATTTGGACACCCCGGGGATTAGCATTCGGCCGCTTCGCACCATGCACGGTGTCGACGAATTCTGCGAGGTCTACTACGACGACGTGGTGGTCCCGAGCAGCCGGATGCTCGGCAAGCCCGGGGAAGGCTGGCGGCTCGCGATGGACCTGCTGCCCTATGAGCGCTCGACCTGCTTCTGGCAGCGAATCGCCTACTTGTACTCACGATTTGATGAGCTCATAGCCCAGGCTCCGGATCCTGACGAATTCGACCTCGGTGCAGCGTATCTCGCGCTGCACATGCTGCGCTGCCGGTCACGTGCCACCCAGCACCGGTTGGCCGACGGGGCGCGCCTTGGGCCGGAGACCTCCATCGACAAGGTGCTGCTGGCCACCGCCGAGCAACGGCTTTACGATGCCGTTCACGACCTGCTGCCCGGAGCAGTGGAGCTCGACCAGACACCATGGCGTTCGGAGTATCTGTACTCCCGCGCGGCGACCATCTACGGCGGTACCGCGGAAGTGCAGCGCAATATCATCGCCCGGCGACTGCTCGACCTCGGCAAGGATTGACCCGAGATGACGACCGGCCCCGAATTGCAGCTGCTGACCGACTCACTGCGAACGACGATGGCGGCCGCTACGGGCGCCAAGCTCGATGCGGCGCTTGCCGAGCTCGGCTGGCTCGACATGCTCGACGAAATCCCGGACATCGCAATTCCGTTGGTGTTCCGGATGCTCGGCGAGACCGGCGCGCACGCACCTGTCGTCAACGACGTCGTACTGCGGGCGACCGGGCGTGCGGGCGGCGCTACCGTGCCACTGCCCTACGCCGGCCACTCCTGGGTGGTTTGGGAACGCACCGATCAGGCCGGTACGACGCTAGACCCCGAGCTCCCGATACGCCGGGTGGCAGCGGGTGATCCGGTGACCTCCATTTCGAACGCGGCCGGGCAGCGGGCTTTGGGCTGGTGGCTGGTCGGCACCGGCCGTGCGATGTTGTCCCTGGCACGCCAGCACGCCCTGGATCGCGTTCAGTTCGGCCAGCCCATCGCATCTTTCCAGGCGATCCGGCACCGGTTGGCCGAGACGCTTGTCGCTATCGAAGGCGCCGAGGCAACGCTGCAGGCAACCGATGAATCCGATGAGTTCGCTTGCCTGCTGGCCAAAGCCGGGGCCGGTCAAGCGGCGCTGACCGCCGCACGGCACTGTCAGCAGGTGCTCGGTGGCATCGGCTTCACCGCCGAACACCAGCTGCATCGCCACGTCAAACGATCGCTGATGCTGGACGGACTGCTCGGCAGTTCCCGTGAGCTGATCCGCGAGGCCGGCGCTATCTTGCGGGACAAGGGATTTGCGCCGCGGCTGGTCAACCTGTAACCGGCGAGCTAATTGCGCGGCAACCCGAGGATGCGTTCGGCGATGATGTTTCGCTGGATTTCCGAAGTGCCGCCGGCGATGGTCGCGGCAAAGCTGCGCGCGTACCGGTCGAATCGGCTGCCGTAGTGGCTATCCAGATTCAGCGGCGCGAACAACGAGGTGATCGCGGGATGCACGAGCCCGTCGGCACCCGCCGCGTTCAGCGTGTCCTCGGCGCCGCGTTGCAGTGCTTCGGAACCGAGCAGTTTGAGCACGGATTGGGCGGGAACGTCCTCCTCTCCGCGAGCCGCACGTGCCAGAGCCGACGAGCCCAATAGCCGCAGCGCCTGAGCATCCATCACCAACGTGGCGTAGCGATCTCGTTCGAGTGCTCCCGATGGGCTGAAATCGACCGTCAGCTGTTGCAACAGGTTGGCGTAATCCATCCACAGCATGGTGCGTTCGTGTCCCAGGGAGCCGTTAGCCACCCGCCAGCCTTCGTTGAGCTTTCCTACGAGGTTTTCGGCCGGCACAAGCACGTCGGTGAAGAAGACCTCGTTGAAGTCGACATCGTCGTAACCACATACCGACGCGAACGGACGGCGCACCACACCGGGAGTATCGGTTGGAATCAGCAACACGCTGATGCCCTTGTGTTTTGGGGCCTTAGGATCGGTGCGCACGAACGTCAGCACGACGTCGGCATCATGGGCACCCGAAGTCCACACCTTCTGACCGTTGACCACGAAGTGATCGCCTTGTAGCAGCGCCCGCGTTTTCAGCGACGCTAGATCCGAGCCCGCGCCGGGCTCGCTCATGCCCAGCGACGCCGTGATCTCGGCCCGCAGAATCGGTATCGCCCAGCGCCGCTTTTGCTCCGGCGTTCCGAACGTCAACAATGACGCCGCAATGATGCCGATACCCTGCGGATTGAAACTCGGATAAATTCTCCGGCGCGACAACTCCTCTAGGTGCACGTATTGCTGCAGCAGTGAGGCGTTGCGGCCACCAAACTCCGGCGGATTGCCGGGCAGCAGCCACCCATTATCGAAAAGCAGCCGCTGCCACCGGCGCGCCCACTCCGGGACATGTGAGCAAGACCGCGGCCGCTCGAACCCTTCGTCCTCGTCCGGCAAATGCCGATCAAGAAATGCCACGAATTCGGCTCGGAATGCCTCGACGTCCGCATCAAACGTCAGCTGCACGGGGTTCCTCCGGGCTTACTCTCTCGAATCCGCTTCCCAAACACACGTTCAAGAGAATAGTATTCTCGTCATGAGGAAGTTACAATCTCCAAAACGTCGTCCGTAAGGAGGTCGAGCGCAGCGATGGCACGGCGTTCTCCGGTACAGTCCAACCATGTTCTCTCCTCGCGGCAATCACCTGAGGCGCCCGTGACCAATCCCAGCGAAGAGCCGGCCTGGAAGCAGCGCGCCGTCGAGCGGTCCATCAAGACCGCGAAACTGCGGGCAGCGCAGCGCGTTCAGCGATTCCTGGATGCGGCGCAGGCCATCATCATCGAGAAGGGCAGCACAGACTTTACCGTCCAGGAGGTTGTGGATCGTTCCCGCCAGTCGTTGCGGAGCTTCTACCTGCAGTTCGACGGCAAACACGAGCTACTGCTCGCATTGTTCGAAGACGCCCTGAGTCGATCAGCCGACCAAATCCGCGCCGCCACGGAAAGCCACACCGATCCGCTGGAGCGCCTGAAGGTGGCCGTCGAACTGTTGTATGAGGCGTCACGCCCCGACCCGACGGCTAAGCGGCCGCTGTTCACAGACTTTGCACCGAGGTTGCTGGTGACGCATCCGGCCGAGGTCAAAACGGCGCACGCACCGCTACTGGCGTTGCTCACCGAACTAATGGAAGCCGCGGGAGAAGCCGGCGAGTTGCGCGCCGAAATCAATCCCAAGCGGGTCGCGGCCATGACCATGCAGACGGTCATGTTCATCGCGCAGTCCAGCGGCGGATCCGACGACGCCACGATCCATCCCATCACCGCCGACGAGGTGTGGGACTTCTGCTCACACGGATTCGCCACCTCCCGAGCGTGAGCGTCTCCTAGTCAACGCTCCACATGCTGAGCGAATATCGCACCCGGCCTCCAAGTGCGAGAACGCTATTCTTAAATATCGAGAGCCACAACTAGCTAAAGCGTATTTGGCGTTGACACTCATCGGTGGGTGATGACAGAGTTCAGTTGCGGCACGGTTCCGGCGAGAGGCGATATCCCGTGGCAGTCACTGCGGCCAGCGACGTCTATTTCGACCCGTATGACGTGCGGCTCAACGCCGACCCCTACCCGGTGTTCCGGCGGCTGCGCGACGAGGCGCCGCTGTACTACAACGAACAGCACGACTTCTATGCGCTCAGCCGGTACGCCGACGTGGACGCCGCGATCGTTGACTACCAGACGTTCAGCTCGGCCAGGGGCGCAATTCTCGAAATCATCCGGGCGAACATCGAGATGCCGCCAGGCGTCCTGATTTTCGAGGACCCACCAATCCACGACATCCACCGCAAGTTGTTGTCTCGAATGTTCACCCCGCGCAAGATCAGCCAACTTGAACCCCAAATCCGCGAATTCTGCGCCCGCAGTTTGGATCCGCTGATCGGAGTCGACGGGTTTGACTTCGTGGCAGACCTCGGGGCGCAAATGCCGATGCGGGTTATTGGCATGCTGCTCGGGGTTCCCGAGGAGGATCAAGAAGCCGCAAGGGATTTCGCGAATGCGCAGATGCGCACCGAGGTCGGCAAGCCGATGAAGACCTCGCCCGAAGACATGCTGAATGGTGAATTCTTCGGCCATTACATCGACTGGCGCGCTGAGCATCCCTCCGATGACATCATGACCGAGCTGCTGAACGTGGAGTTTGCGGACGAAACTGGGACCGTTCGTCGGCTTACCCGCGACGAACTGCTGACCTATGTCACCGTCGTGTCCGGTGCGGGCAACGAGACCACGACCCGGCTGATCGGCTGGGCCGGCAAGGTATTGGCCGAGCATCCCGATCAGCGTCGCGCGCTGGTCGCGGACCCGTCATTGATTCCTCAGGCGGTTGAAGAGCTGCTGCGTTACGAGCCACCGGCTCCGCACGTGGCCAGGTATGTCACCCGCGACGTCGAGTACTACGGCCAGCGGGTGCCCCAGGGCAGCATCATGATGTTACTGATTGGGGCGGCCAACCGTGACCACCGCCAATTCCCGCCGGACGGTGATGTTTTCGACATTCAGCGCGAGCCGCATCAACATCTGACGTTCAGTGTCGGCACCCACTACTGTCTCGGCTCGGCGCTGGCGCGCCTCGAGGGGCGGATCGCGCTGGAGGAGATCCTCAAGCGCTTCCCCGAGTGGGATGTCGATCTCACCGACGCCAAGCTGTCCCCGACGTCGACGGTTCGGGGCTGGGAGACCATGCCGGCCGTTCTCGGCTGAATCACAAGGAGATGCAGGAAACGAGGTAACCATGACTGGACGTGTTGAGGGCAAAGTCGCTTTCATCACCGGGGCGGCGCGCGGTCAGGGCCGCAGCCATGCGGTGCGATTGGCGGAAGAGGGCGCCGACATCATCGCCGTTGACGTCTGTAAGCCAATCGTGAAAAACACCACCATCCCGGCGTCGACGCCCGAGGATCTGGCCGAGACCGCCGATCTGGTCAAGGGCCTTAACCGCAGAATCTTTACGGCCGAAGTCGATGTACGCGATTACGACGCCACAAAAGCCGCGGTGGATAGCGGCGTGGAGCAGTTGGGCCGGCTCGACATCATCGTGGCCAACGCGGGCATCGGCAATGGCGGCGACACACTGGACAAGACCAGCGAATACGACTGGCAGGAGATGGTCGACGTAAACTTGTCGAGCGTCTGGAAGTCGGTGAAAGCCGGTGTGCCACATATGATCGCTGGCGGCAGGGGCGGTTCGATCATTTTGACTAGCTCGGTGGGCGGGCTGAAAGCCTACCCGCATTGCGGCAGCTATGTCGCGGCCAAGCACGGTGTGGTGGGCATCATGCGATCCTTCGCAGTGGAGTTGGGGCAACACATGATTCGCGTCAACACCGTCAATCCCACGCATGTCAGCACCCCGATGATCATGAACGAAGGGACCTGGAAGTTGTTCCGGCCGGATCTGGAGAATCCAGGTCCCGACGACATGGCCCCGATCTGTCAGATGTTCCATACGCTGCCCATTCCATGGGTGGAGCCAAAGGACATTAGCAACGCGGTGCTGTTCTTCGCCTCCGACGAGTCCCGATACATCACGGGTGTCACCCTGCCCGTCGACGCGGGTAGCTGCTTGAAATAGTGTTTGGAGTCTATGGACGGATTCGAGGGGCGCGGAGCGGTAATCACTGGCGGCGCGAACGGCATCGGTTTGGCGACCGCCGAGGAGTTCGCCCGCCGCGGCGCCAAAGTGGTGCTCGCAGACGTCGACCAACCGGGGCTGGACCAGGCGGTTGCCCGGCTATCCGCCGAGGGGTACGAGGCGCACGGCGTGATCTGCGACGTCCGACATCTCGAAGAGGTCGTTCACCTCGCGGATGAGGCTTTCCGGCTTCTGGGCCATGTCGACGTCGTCTTCAGCAACGCAGGCATTGTCCTGGCGGGTCCAATCGCGGAGATGACTCACGACGACTGGCACTGGGTGATCGATATCGACCTGTGGGGCAACATTCATGCCGTCGAGGCATTCCTGCCGAGGTTGCTCGAACAGGGCACGGGCGGTCACATCGCCTTTACCGCGTCCTTCGCCGGCCTGGTGCCCAACGCCGGCCTTGGGACCTATGGTGTTGCCAAGTATGGCGTTGTCGGCCTGGCGGAGACGCTGGCCCGTGAAGTCAAGAACAACGGCATCGGGGTATCGGTGCTCTGTCCGATGGTGATCGAAACCAAGCTGGTCTCCAACTCTGAAAGAATCCGCGGCGCCGATTGCGGCCTGTCGTCAGCACCCGATGTGACGGGCTCGCTGGGTTCGCTCCCGTCACAGGACGACACCGTCGGCGTCGACGACGTTGCCCGCCTGACCGCCGACGCGATTCTGGCCAACCGGCTGTATGTCCTTCCGCACGAGGCCGCCCGCGCCTCGGTTCGCCGCAGGTGCGAGCGCATCGACCGCACGTTTGACGAACAAGCCGGCGAGGGCTGGCGCCACTAGCCTCGATTTTCGTGAACCTCGGCGTCTGACGGTGCATTATGTCGGTATGTCGTCGCGTACCGCACCTGCTGGGTCAGCTGTGCGGCCGGCGGCTTGAGCTCGTAAGTCATGTTCGCTCAACGCTAGTCGACTCAAGAGGGTTCTCACCGCTTCCGCCTCGTCAGACTGCCCCTCAAGTCGCTTGACCCAATCCACCGCGACCGTAGAAACATTGACCGACGCTAAAAGGGAATCAAATAGGTCAGGGTCGGCGCGGTCCACCGCCTCGACAAACGACGGAAGGCCGTGGCCGCTGGGATGCGCACGAAGTGCGAGTTCCGCTGTGATCAGATCTCGGTTCGTCTCAACCAGAGGTCGAATAGCTGATATATCAACGGCTGCAACCGATTCAATGATCTTGGCGCACTCCGTCCAATCGAACGAATAGCCTTCCTGGCCCAAGTGGACCTGCCCGGCGGAGAGCTTGCTGACCGCGATTTCCGGAATGATGCGGATTGTCCATGGAGGTAGCTGCGTGAGTTCGGCCTGATGGCGCAATAGCAACGTCCGGGCCGGCTCCATGTCGGTCGAAGCTGACAACGTCACGATGGCCTCACGTAGCCGCCAAATACTGTCGCCCCAGTAGTGCTCAGTGCGTGCATCGAATGAGTCGATATCGACGCTATGGCACATCAGGTCTAGTTTCGCTTGATCAACGGATCGGAGCATGTGGGTAAGTAGCGAAAAGTTGTGGAAGGCCTCAGGGTGAGTGCTGGACAGGGCGCGGCCGACCTTCGACCAGTCACTATCGTTAATCCACCGCAGCATGAGCTCGCGATAGCAAGCTACGTCGTCCGCATACTCGGCATCTTCGTCGTCGCCGGCACCGCGGTCAACGACAAGCACGAGGAATCCGAAGTACCACCTGAAGATTTCACTGTTCGCTTCGACAGGATTTCTCTCAAGACCTTCAACCAATCTCGGCGATATCTGCTCGACGATTGCCTCAACCATTTCGCGCGAGTAGTGCCAGAGAACCTGCGCCAAGTCCGCCCAGCCCCTCAGGTTGCGCGACTCGGTCACTTCCCGAGCAACCCAAGACCGGAACTCGGCGATGGGCACATCCCGTTGGACGGCCGAAGCCCAGCCCTGAAGTATTGGCCAGTTAACCTGACTCAACTCAGCGATCAGGCTCTCCCAATTGCCTACGTAGTGTCCTGTCGCGGTCTCGACCATGCGGTTCAGGAGCGCAGGCATCCCGACGGTGATGCAGACCGTTTCATGGGACGTTGAGTTCTTGCCCCGGAGTCCATTCAATAGCCAATGGAGGCCGTACGCAGATTCGTTGGTCGCAGTAAGTATCCATGCCGGGAGCTGCTCGCCGATCTGATCCCAGACAGGTTCAGGTAGTTTTCGCCACCAGAAGTCAAGCGTCCAAAGCAGAGTCGCTTGAAGGCCCAGTTCGTCAGGGTTGGATTTGAAGAACTGATCAGTCATGTGCTGCTGGATTGCATCGTCCACCAACAGCCCCGAGTAGCGCAGAGCCTTGAGGCGAATGGAATCAAGAAGCCAGAGCCGTCCGCGATTCTGAACTTCAGGAGACAGCAGCGCGCTTCGCGACAACTGGAGAATTGCCGGTGCCGGGGCTACTGTCGGCGTCCTCAGCACTTCTATTAAAACTTGTATGGCAAAACGGATATGCGGCGTACGCAGCCGGCCGTCTCGGCCGAAGACGAGTCGACGTCGTTCGAGCTCCGGCAGACCTGTCGCCACCCGATCGGGATTGAGTCCGACCTCGCTGGCGCCACGTGCGAGCTCGTCAGCCGAACATCCTTCGTCGGTTGAAATCACCTGCTGGAGAGCGACTATCGAGAGCAGAGCGTCAAGGTCAGCAGACCTGAGCTCTTCGAAGACTTCGTTCAACCGCCGTTCTCCACCCGAGAGGATATGCATGAACTGCCAGGGGACGTCAGCTGCGCTCGCCACCTGGATGCGGCGCTCGATTGGTTCCTTACCAAGACCCCAACCGAGACTGTCGTCGATCGGTACGATCATGGCGGCAACATCCTCTGCATGGGTAAAGCAGAAGCTCGCCATCGCTTCCACCGCCCGTTTTGCAACAAGCTGCACTTGTTCTGCAGGCGACCCCCATGAAGTGGTACAGAGAATCACCGCGTGATCGTCGGAAACGGCTCGTTCGAACTCTCGAACAATTGCCGCGTCGATCGACTGCGCATCGTCCACCACTGCAATTACTGGCCCTGGAGCAGCCGCAAATTCCTGCACCGAATCTTGGTCAGCTGTCCCCGGATTGACGAGTTCCAGTACGCTCCATCCTTCTTGATTGAGATGATGTGCTGCCTGGAATGCCGAGATGGATTTGCCGGAACCGCTGACCCCAGTGATCGCCACGAACCGCGCTGCCTTGATCCTCGACACAATCCCGCCAACGCCTGGCAACTCGGGGCAGCTGTTCACGTCGTTTGGCCCGAGGCGGTATCCCACCAGCGCGGCTCTGAGACTACGTTGCCCGTGGAAGGTCACCACTCTCCAGGCTCGGGTCTGGGCCTCCCCGGGTGTCAACTCCCGAACCAGCGCGGGCAGAACCTCATCAGCAGTCCCCTGAACTGCCTCGTCACCAGTGCAATTCGGCCCAATCCTGATGACAGGCCATCTGCCCTCCATGGGTGAGAGGAGATCAGCTACGACAGAAGGATCGGACCCTGAGTAACCAACGATCATGAAGACCCGTGGGTGGCCCGCTGCCATTTCGTTGACCCGGCTTGTCACCGAGCCCGGTACAACGCCCGTTTGATGCGGCAGCACCCATTGGGTATCTGTCTGGTTCGCGTCACCATGAGGCTTCACTAACATTCCTGCCGGAATCGAAACTCCATAAAGTTGCTCATACGCCCGTTCCAAGGCCGTGTCCCAGTTGAATGAGATTACGTACTCAACGATTCCGGCCCGGATCAACCGCGCGAGTGCGACATGAGCGGGTGCCGGGTCGCGCTCCAGATCGAGATCAGCGAAGGCCCTCTGAAAGGCCTGGCGTGCCGGCAGCGAATCTGCGATCTCGCTCCACGCGATTTCCAGCGGGTCGGCATTTGATCCGACTAATGTCTTGCCACTGCCATCTGGCTTTTCGACGCGCTGCGCGACCCTGGCTCGGGTTTCGGGGTTCGCGTCTAGTGCTGCCCACACGAGCGGCGGAGTCTGCGCCGTCATCGGGTAGCAAGAAGCGGAGAGACCCGCTCCCAGAACAGCAACCGCGTGGTGGCTACGTACCTGACTCGCCGCGTTAAGGATCTGATCAGTGATATCCACACTCATCCTTGCGGATAGGGATGTTTCGCCATTGTCTAGCGCGTCTTTGACTTATGACCTTGTGGGACATCATTCGTGTTGCGAACCTGAACCAGCAGGAATATCAGCGAACGACTTCCAACCTTTTCCTCCGTTGGCGATTGCTGTGGTCATCCGATCGTTGATTCGCACCCGGAAAATATCGCGGGCTTTGGGATGCAAAACCCCCTGGTCGGCCAATTCGCTGACCGTTCCGCCGGATTCAAACGCGGGGTTGGGCGCGAGCCAGGGCTGAGGCCACAGCAGGCCGTCCTGGATTTCTTTCTCAACCTCGTCCCGAACCCGCTCGTCCTGGATATCCAGGAATGCATTCACGTACGACTCGTAGTCGCCGAGCACCTCGTCGAAGACACCGAACGCGTCCACCAAATCCACCGCCGCAGCCAATACGCAAATAACTGACGCTGCAGACCATACTCACAGCGACCGACATGTGGACCGCTTCGGCGCAGGTCAATCCTGATCACCGAACCGCTCGAGCAGGTGCCACGCCAGACGCGGTGCGGGGCCGTCACGACACTAGCTGGACAAACCAGTAACGACGAGAGGCGTTAGCGCTAATTGGCGTCTACCAACTAGACTACTGGTCATGTCTACATCAACGACAACGATCCGGGTTCCGGTTCAGACTCGTGACCGGCTGGCCGTCCAGGCCCGTGAGCGAGGAGTCTCCATTGCCGCTCTGCTCACGGAGCTGGCCACCCGTGCCGAACAGGAGGCGATCTTCCGAGCCGAACGCGACGCCACCCGCGCCGAGGCGGCGCTGCAAGCCGTACGCGACGAGAACCGCGACTGGGACAGCACAGTCGACGACGGCCTTGCCTGAACCGCAGCGCGGCGACCTCTGGCTCGTTGCCCTCGGAGCAGCCCGCGCCGGCGAACCCGGCAAACACCGCCCTGCTGTCGTCGTCTCCGTCGACGACATCCTCACGGGCCTTGGTGACGAACTCATCGTCGTGGTACCTGTGTCTAGCTCACTCACGCACAGCGCATTGCGGCCTCACATCGCTGCCGCCGAAGGCGTGGATGCCGAAAGCGTCGCCGTCTGCCGCGGGATCCGCGCCGTCGCTCGCACCCGCCTACTGGAGCGACTCGGCACCCTGGCACCCGACACGATGCACCAAATCGAACATGCCCTCGCGCTGATTCTGGGCATCCAGATCGCCTGAGCCGATGCTGCATTCGGCAACTTGAATGGAAGAGGACACCGCTCGCTGACTTGGGGCCAACCGCATGACGTCAGGAGGAATCAGTGCAAATCAGGATTGTCGGAACGCAGTTGCCGGGTCGCGAATGTGGACCGGGCGCCGGCTTCCCCGGCTATAGAAACATCCACGTCGGAGTGCAACGAAAGAACCGCCGAGATGAGTTGTTGGATCTCCATGCGGGCGACGCACCGACAGCGGTGTGGACCCTTGACTGCGTGGTCGATGGCACCGATGTTCGTGGGCCGTATGTTCAGGGGACGCCGGGCGGACGGTTCATCTACTTGAATTGGGGCTCCGTGGATAGTGCCGGCCACTTCACGCAGTTTCGGCGCGCGAAGCTCATGCTCGCGGATGTGCCGGTCGGCGTCCTGGAATCGGCAGCGGCGTCTGGGCTGTTGGTCGGCAGGCTGGGTCTAACCGATGCAAAAGGCCATCCTGTGTGCGCCCGAGTGCAGCCACCGCTGATCAGTTGGACGGCAGAGTAGCCGGCAGTCTGATGGCAAGCTAACTGGGCCCGAGCTGGTATTCCCCGGTCTGCGGGTTGTGACGCCAGCCGCTGGCAGCGTGCGACTGCTGCACCTGCGTTTTCGTCGACATGACCGGTAAGCGTGATATCCGGAGCCAGCGCATTGAACGGGCTTCCTACGGCGTCAGTGCCGCCGGCGGAGTCGGGATCGGTGGTGCCGGGTAGAAATTGAGCACCCAATTTATCTCGGTCTGGATGAACTGCGTCGTTGACGTAGAGGTTGCCGACCACAGGTTGCTCAGCCCTTGGTTGAGGGTGACTGCCCCATCCAGAACGTCGATCGTGTTGAAAAGCGCACTCTGGAAGATGGGTTCGGCAAGGTAATAGGCGAAATTGATTTGTGGCCCCAGCAGGTAGGCCCCTTGGGTACCGGTGAGACTACCGAATAGTCCCGCGTAGTACGCGACGACCGCGGTCCAGTTGACGCCGTACTCCACCCATGGCTCGACCTCGTTGTAGAAATTCTTGATCGAAGGCCCGATCGACCCGATGCTGAATTCCGCCGGCGCGCCCGCCGCACTGGCCACCGGCCGCAGCCCGGCGCCGTTGCCCCACAAACCGGCAATTCCCGCGGTAGCACGCTGGGCCAGCGCACCCGTGCCGGGCAGCGCCAAAGCAGTCCCGCCGAGCAAGCTGGAGCCGCCGGTGCCCAATAAGGTCGGGATGCCGGCCACCCGTTCGACAAACTTCTCGGCCGGCGCGAGCGCATCCGCCCCGCTGGCGAGCGTCCGGGCGACGTTGGCCTCGCCCGTCGCGTACGCCGCGGCCGCTTTGTTCATGGCCAGGACGAATTGGTCCTGAAACGCGGCCACTTGAGCGCTGAGTTGCTGGTAGCTCTGGGCGTGCGAAGAAAACAACGCGGCGACCTGGGCGGAGACGTCATCGGCCCCGGCCGCGAGTACCCCGACTGTCGGGACGGCCGCGCTTGCGCTGGCCGCGTTGATGTTCGAACCCACTGCGGCCAGATCGGCGGCCGCAGCCAGCAACGCCTCCGGCGCCGCAACAAAAAATGACATCCCTACTCTTCGTGCCGAATCCAAATTGACGATCACGCATATTCATTCACGTGAATCTCGGACGCAAGCTAACACGTTTATCAGTTCGTCGTTGAGGTTTTCGTCAAGCTGCTTACCTGCCCAAGCGCCCAGCCGACGTGCGGCGATAATGCGCTCCTACGTTGAATTTGACGCCGAATAGTATGTCGAGAATTGCCGCGCGTGCCATTGTCCCGAAAATGATTTTCCGCATGCCTGCTACTTAGCGCGGGCCGAGTTGGTATTCCCCTGTTTGCGGGTTGTGGTGCCAACCGGCGGCGGCGTGCGTGCCACCGTCGACGTGAATGGTCTGACCGGTGATGTAGTTGGCCATCGTCGAAGCGAGGAAGACCGCGGTGCCGGCGATCTCGTCGACATGTCCGGGGCGTCCCATCGGTACGACGCTGCCGATCCCGGCCGTCGTGTCGTCGCCGCTGAGCTGTGCCAGCCCCTCGGTGAGGGTGATGTCGGGCGCCAGCGCATTGACCCGGATTCCGTGCGGCGCCAGTTCCAGCGCCGCGGTCTTGGTGTAATTGATGACACCGGCCTTGGCCGCGGCGTATGCCGCGTAACCCGGTGCGGCGCGGACGCCTTCGATCGACGTCAGGCTGATGATGCTGCCAGGCAGCTCGGCGGCAATCAGCTGCCGAGCCACGCGCTGGGTGCACAGCAGGACATGGCGAAGGTTGGCTCGGTACAAGGCATCCCAGCCGTTCTCGCTGGTTTCCAGCAGCGGTGACGAGAACACGCCGCCGGCGTTGTTGACCAGGATCGTCACCGGGCCCAGTTCGGCGGTGGTGCGTTGCAGGGCGGTGTCGACCTGGGCGCTGTCGCGCACATCGGTGACGATGCCCAGTGCGCCAATGGATTCGGCGGCGTGCGCGCAGGTGTCCAGGTCGCGTTCCCAGATGGCCACCGACGCGCCGAAAGCCGCCATGCCGGCCGCGATCCCGCGCCCGATACCCGCTCCCCCGCCGGTGACCACCGCCACCCGCCCGGTAAGCAGAATGTCCGCCGGATCGATTGCCATGTAGTCAGGTCACCGTGGACATCGCCGGCGCCCGGCCGATGACGCCATCGGCTTCTAGCTCGGCGATCTGCGAGTCGGTCAGACCGAGTTCGGCAAGTACCTCATGGTTGTGCTGTCCCAGCAGTGGTGCGGGCCGGGTGTGGAACCGGCATGGCCCGCCGGACAATCTCATCGGCACGGTGCTGAGCCTAGCCGGGCCGTTCACCGGGTGATCGACGACTTCGAAAAACCCGCGAAATGTCAGTTGAGCCAGCTCGGTCTGGCGGTGCGGCTGCATGACCTTGGCCACCGGAACATCGGCGCCCCACAGGGTCGCGACGATGTCGTCGCCGCTGCGGTGTTCGCACCATGCGGACAGGCCTTTGTCGATCAGGTCCTCGTGCGCACGCCGGGCGGCCACGGTGGACAACACCGGATCCATTGCCCACGAAGGTGATCCAAGCGCAACGCGCAGCCGTTGCCATTGTTCGTCGGTGGCCACCGCGATGGCCACCCAACTGTCCAGCCGACCGAATTCATCGACATCGGCCGTGCGATAGAGATTCTGTGGCGCCGCAGTTGGTCCCCTGTTGCCGGTCCGCTCCAGCACTGCCCCATACGCGGAATACTCGATGATCTGCTCGGCGGAAATGTTAAGTGCCGCATCCACCATCGCCGCTTCCACGAAGACGCCCTGGCCGGTACGGCGGCGATGCTCCAAAGCCAGCAGCAGGGCATTGAGTGCATGCACTCCCGCATTGGGATCGCCGGCGGAGTAGGGCTCGTAGGGAGGGCGATCGGGGTAGCCGGTCAACCAGCTGACGCCAGATGCGGACTCGATGACGTACGCAAACACCGGGTTGTCGCGCCATGGCCCGTCGAGGCCGAACCCGGGCATGCACAGCAGGATGGCATCGGGCCGGACCGATTGCACCGCAGCAAAATCCAGTCCGATCTGATCCAGCACTCGGGGAGTGAAGTTCTCCGCGATCACATCGCAGGTGGCAATGAGCCGGTGCAGCAGCTCCCGTCCGCGTGGATTCTGCAGGTCCAGCGTTAAGCCCTTCTTGTTGGTGTTCAGAGCCGCAAAGATCGGCGACTTCTCCCACCACTGGTCTTCGGTCACCGGCACACCGGCGATGAGCCGGGTTCCGTCGGGACGGCGGGCTGATTCGAGGTGAATCACCTCGGCGCCGAGCATGGCCAGAAAGTGTGTGCAGCACGGGCCCGCCCAGAATGTGGTCATGTCTAGCACCCGAAGTCCGCTGAGCGGCAACGCCGTTGCCGGATCCGACGTCGGGGGCGCCGGGCGGGCGTTCAGGCTCGCTGCCTGGTACAGCGCGGTGTGCTCGCCCAGCCTCGGCGCCAGCCCCGGCTCGCGAAGTTGTGCGGGCCGCATCCGGTACGGGTAGCCGGGTTGCTGGAATCCGTCGCGCGCGTTGCACACAAATGAGCCGCGTTCCCGGAAGTGGTCCAGCGACGCGATATTGGCGCCGTTGGCGACAGGCGCATTGGGAATCCGGAACGCCGTTGCGCGCTCCCGGATCTCGTCGACCGGGTGGCTGCGTACCCATGCATAGATCTCGTCTGCGCAGAGATTGGCCAGCTCGGTAATCGACAGCGGGGAGTCCTCGTCGATCCACTCCGGGTGGCCCACCATGGCACACAGGTCAAACCACTGCTGCGCTGTGCCACAGCCGAGGTCGACCAGGCCGTCAGCCGCGGGCGCAACGCCGGGCACCGTGAGCCGCCGGGCGTCGCGCCATGGCCGGCCGAGCGTTTCGAAATAGGTCACGGGATAGTAGGTCAAGCACAGGATTTGCGTTTCCAGCATCGAAAGATCGATGAGTTCGCCGGCGTTGCGGTACCGCGAGACCAGCGTTGCCGCGCTCGCGTATGCGCCAGCCAGATACTCCCCGACCTGTCCACCGACGAACACCGGCGCCCGCTCGGGCGCACCGCGTCCCAATCCGATGATTCCGCCCGACCATGCTTGCAGCGTGAACTCGGTCGCGGCGCGGTCGCGCCACGGGCCCTGCAGCCCGAAGGGCGTGATCGACGTGACGGTGAGATGGGGATGGCGGCGATAGATTTCTCCTGGCGTAAAAGTTTGGTGTTCAGCAACTTTCGACCCACCAGACCAGACCGCCGCGTCAGCGGCCGCCAGCAGCCGATCAACTAACTCGATATCGTCGCCACTTTTGGGGTCTGCGACGACGCTGTGCTTTGACCCGGCCAGAAAATTGAACAACGCTCCGTCGACGCCGGGCCGGATCATGGCACCCGAGGCCGACCAGAAGCGCAGCGGATCGCCCTCTGGTGGTTCGACTTTGACGACGTCGGCGCCGCCGTCGGCGAGCAGTTTGGTGCAGTAGGCACCCGCGATTCCGGTGGAGAGGTCGACGACCGTGTAGCCGGCCAGTGGCGGCTCGGCCACTAACCTTGCCTCTTCTTTTTGCGATCCTTCTTGCTTAGCCGCCATTCCGGTGGGAACTTGCTGTCGTTGTCTTTGACCACGTCGCCCAGTCCGTGCGCCGGGCCCGAAATCTCCGACTTGGCGGTCACGGCTAGGCCTGCCAGAACGGGCTGGACGTCAGCACCTCGGGTTCGTTGTCGGTGATCAGCACGGCTTCGCGGCCGAAGACCGCACCGATTCCCGGTTCCCAGACGTAGCCCGTCATTGCGAGAACCATTCCCGGCTCCAGGCGTTCGTCGGCGGCCGTCTGCGGTAACTCCGGTGAGATGACGGGCGGGTCGAAGCCCATCCCCAGACCCCGAGCCACCGGCATTGGCGGCGGCGGCTCCCCCGCTGCGCCGTAGGCGGCCAGCAACGCGCTGGCCGGCGCCTCCGGCTGACATGCCGCTAACAAGCCGGCCCACAACCTATCCCAACGACGGTAAAGCTCGGCGTGTGCCGTTCCACCTACCGGCCAGGTCCTGCCAACTTCACCGATGTAGCCACCCGCCAACACGCCCGCGGAGAAGGCCACCAAATCGCCGGCCTGAACGCGGCCGTCGGAACCAGCCCGCCGCCACGGGTGATCGCGCGAAGTCACCCACGCGACATCCTGATTCGACGGGGTGCTCACTCCTCCCGCAGCCACTGCCTCTAACAACACCCCGGCGAGAGTCTGTTCGCTTACCCCGGGCCGCAGTTCGGAAATCGCTGCGGCTAAGCCTTTTTCGGCCACCGTGATGGCCTCGCGCAGCGACCCGACTTCCTCCTCGGTCTTGATTCGCCGGGCCGCACGCATGGCCAGCTCGCCGTCGACCAGCTCGGCGTTGGGGAATGCCGTCGGCAGCAGCTGCGCGAAAACCGGTGACATTGCATCGGTTCCGACGCGCCTGGCGCTGGCCGCACCAGCGATACGTTGCAGCGCCGCGATAGTGTTGGCCGGGTTCCACGAGATTCCGTACAGGTTCTCGTGGGGGATGTCGTCGGGAACTCCTTCGTCCCAGGTGCTGAGTAGGTGAATGGCGCCGCTGTCTCGCACCAGTACACAGGTCGGGCCGAACGGCCTGGTTCCGGCAACCCACAGCTGCGGCGCGCCTGTGACGTAGCGGACGTTGGCCTGTCGGCCGAGGACCAGCACATCGAGATCGTGGGCCGCCATTTGGGCCAGAGCGCGCTTGCGCCGACCCGATCGCAAGGCGCGATCGTCGGGGCAAACTTCAACTGACTTAGGGGCCATAAGGGTCATAGGGGTAGTCGGTCAACCGTGTCGAACCTTCCTCGGTAATCACCAGGACCTCTTCACTGCGGTAGCCGCCGGTGCCGTCCTCCCAGACCACCGGCTCCAGCACCAGCACCATGCCGGTTTGCAGCACAAAGTTCTCGTCGAACTCGTCACCGAGATCGGTTCCAATCATCGGCATTTCAGCCGCATTCACCCCGATGCCGTGGCCCAGGTAGAAGTGCGGCAACCAGGGCCGGGATCCGCCGTTGGCGGCGATCGCGGCGCGACCCAGATCGGCGGCGGTCACGCCGGCGCGGGCCACGCCCAGCACGGCGGTCATGATCTGATGCCATCTGTCGAACTGCGCCTGCTGCCGCGGAGTCGGGTCCCGCCCGACGATCCACGTCCGACCGAAGTCCGAGCAATAGCCACGGTAGGTGATGCTGACGTCGGTCCACAGCACGTCGCCTTCGGCGAGTTCGCGCTCGGTGGTCAGCAGCGGCAGCGCCAGGTCGCCATGCGTTGTCCACACGCCCTCGGCCTTGCTGTGCGGCATCACCTGCCAGATCGGTTCGAGCATGCTGGCCGTGGCCCCCAACTCAAAGGCTCGGCGCAGAAAGCTTGCGGACAGGTCGATCTGACGAATACCGGGCGCCAGCGCCTTGTGGACTTCCACCATCGCCTCGTCGGTAATCCGGATGGCCGTGCGCAGGCAGGCCAGTTCGTCGGGCGTCTTGACTACCTTGGCCGCACTGACAACGGCTGCCGCGTCAACGGGAGCGCAGTTGCCAAACAACAGCTTTCGCGCACGCGCCATGGCGCCGGTGAGCTCGTCGACAGCGAGCACCGCTCCGGCCGGAATCAGATCGGCCAGCACGCGGGCGAAACCCTGGACGCCTTCGTCGAATTCGAGGTAGACCGGGCCGTGCAGATGATCGGCGGGCAGGTCCGTCTCCTGCGAGACGCCCTCGCGAAACGGTAGAAACAGGTGCGGCCACTCATCGCCGGCGAGCACCACGGCTACGGGCCGCTCGACGTGGGACAGCCCGGCATCGCCTAGCGGCCAACTGGTTCCGGTGGCATAGACGACCGCGTTGTTGCCCAGCAGGATCATCGCGTCGACGCCGCGTTCGGTCATCGCCGACCGGAGCCGCGCGCCTGTCTCCCGGCGCATCCGGGTCAGATCGGGCGTTTCCGGAATCGCCTGTGCCAGCGTGGTCACAAGCCCAGGAATTCCGTGATGTTGCCGCTAACAATCCGGGCGGCGTGCTCCGGCCCGACGGCAGCAACTACGGCCGCCAAGGATTTTTCGGAATAGCCGTATGTGCTTTCGTTGTGCGGATAATCCGACGACCACATGACCTTGTTGACTCCGATGCGATCGATCAACTCGAGCCCCAGCGGATCGAGCATGAACGACGCGCTCATGTGCTTGTCCCAGTAGTACCGCACGTCGTGCTCCAGCGGCCGGTTGAACATGTGCTGATACGACGCCACCAGATGCTCCGCATCTTGCAGCGCCCATGGCACCCAAGCGATTCCGCCTTCGAACCAACCTATGCGCAACCCCGGATGCCGGTCGAGGATTCCACCGAAGATGTACTTGGCAAACGTTTCCCGGAAGCCGTCGATGTTGATCATCATTCCGACGACTACGCTGTTGAACTCGCACGGACTCTTCGGTGGGGTTTCCCCGATGTGATGGGTTAGCGGCATGCCGGATGCTTCGATCTCGTCCCAGACCGCGCTCATGGTGGTGCTCGCATAGTCGATCGGGTTGCCGTCGTCGTCCTTGCCCGGGTTGAGCGGCATCAGAAACGTCTTGAGCCCCAATGCCTTCAGTTCTTCCAGCGTTCGCCGAGTCCCGTGCGGATCCCACCAGTTGATCAGCCCCGCACCGTAGAAGTGGCCGTTGGAACGCTCCTGGAGTTCCGCGATGTATTCGTTGTAGATCCGGAACGAGAGTTCGCGAAGCTTCTTGTCCGGGTAGTGGAATAGCGCGAGGATCGCGTTGGGGAAGGCGAGTTCCTTCTCGACGCCGTCATCGTGCAACTCCTGGATGCGGGCCTCGATGTTGGTGCTGGCGGCGCCCGGCAGGTCGTCGTACTGCATCAGTACCGCGCTGAAGTCGCCCGGCAGGAACGACTGACCCTTGCGCCCGACTTGATAGGCACCGTCCTCGTACCAGATGCGCGGGGCCTTCTCCTTGAGGTCTTCCGGGAACCGCTCGTAGAAGATGTCGGCAGCCAAGGAGATGTGGTTGTCCGCGGAGAAAACCACGGTCCCTTCCGGCAAACCCACATCGCTGCCGTTGGCGTGGCCATGGCGATCCTTCGGTGCGCCAAAGCCTCCGGGCGGGTAGAGCGAAACGGTCGGCGTCGACATGACGGACCCTCCATTCGGATCGGCAATTTCGAGAGTACTCACCAGGTGACCGGTAGTTCGTAGACTCCGTAGGCCAGCCGGTCGTGCTTGAACGGGATGTCGGAGACCGGGACGGCCAATGCCAGCGTCGGAACCCGGCGTAACAGCGTTCGGTACACGATCTGCAGCTCTGCGCGGGCCAGCTGCTGACCAACGCATTGGTGCCTGCCGTAACCAAAGGCGACGTTGCGGTCGGCCCCCGAGCGATGCAGGTACAGCCGATCGGGTTCGGAGAAGGCCTGGGGATCCCAATTGGCCGGTGCCAGGTCGATGATGATGCCTTCGCCGGCGCGGATGACCTCTCCGGCGATGTTGATGTCTTCGAGAGCGATGCGGCGCTGGCCATTTTGAATGATGCTGAGGTAGCGCAGCATTTCCTCCACCGCGTTGGCGATGACCTTGGGGTCTTCGGCTTCGCGCAGGATTGCCGCCTGGTCCGGGTTTTCCAGCAGTGCAAGCACACCGATGCCGATCATGTTCGCGGTGGTCTCATGCCCGGCGATCAGCAAGCCGGTACCCAATTGCGCGGCCTCTTTTACGCTGAGCTCGCCGGCCTTGACCCGTTCGGCCAGATCCGAAACCGCATCCTGTGATTCTTTTGGGGGGTTTTCCATCTTGGCCTCGACCAGCTGGGCCAAGTATTTGTGCAGGCTCACAGCGCCTTTGACGGTTTCCGCACCGGTCGCGTATCGCGCCAGACCGATGTTGGCGTGGCGCTGAAACATCTCGGAGTCCTCGTAAGGCACCCCTAGCAGTTGGCTAATCACCAGCGACGGGACCGGCAGCGCCAGCGCGGTGACTATATCGGCGGGCTGCGGTCCGGCCAGCATCGCGTCGATGTGATCGTCGGTGATCTGCTGGATGGCCGGGCGCAGGCCCTCAACCCGCTTGAACGTGAACGGTTTCGACAACATTCGCCGAAATCGAGTGTGCTCCTCACCATCGGAGGTGAAGACCGACCGCGGGCGTTTGTGCACCGTGGACAACATCCCCGCATTCCAGTGCGGAAACCCGGGCGCCCGGTCATCAACGCTGACACGGGAATCGGAGAACAGCTCCCGGCATTCCTCGTATCCCGTGATCAGCCACGGTGTGCTGCCATCCCAGATCCGGACCCGCGACAACGGCTTTCGTTCCGCCAGCGCCATGACGTCCGGCGGTGGGGCGAACGGACAGCGCGCTGCCCTGGCCATCGGGTACTCAGGTATGTCGGTCCCCCAATCCTGCGGCGTGGTTGCCAGTGCGTCGGACACCGTCACTCCTCGATGATCTGGATTGCCAGTGCCGGGCAACAGGCGGCAGCTTTGCGAGCGCCCTCGGCGAGCTCGGCCGGTGGGTGCTCGTTGAGCAGCACGACGACGCCGTCCTCATCGCGTTGATCGAAAATTTCCGGCGCGTTCATGACGCAGTTGCCCGATGAAGCACAAATGCCTTGGTCAACAATCACTTTCATTGCGTTCTCTTCACTCGTGCGGAGTCACGGGCGCAAGCCACAGGCCCACGATCGCATCGATGA
This sequence comes from Mycobacterium simulans, assembly GCF_900232995.1. Classification (GTDB taxonomy): domain Bacteria; phylum Actinomycetota; class Actinomycetes; order Mycobacteriales; family Mycobacteriaceae; genus Mycobacterium; species Mycobacterium simulans. The sequence continues at coordinate 2,294,620 of NZ_OCVX01000003.1, read as the reverse complement.
GGCCCGTCGCGGCCGCCCGCCAGGAATGCCGGGGCATCGATGTGCCCGCAGCGAGCGCGCGCTCAAGATCGGCGCAGGTGTGCATCAATAGGTTGCGGGCCATGATGTTTCGTTCGAAGCGCACGTCGACGGGCAGATCGGGAAGGCAGCTGTTGATGCCGTCGATGACCTGAACCAGCGACGGAGAACTGAGCGCGTCCTTGACGATGATGTTGTGGTAGGCGGGATCGGTCATTGCCTGCGCGGCGAAGCGGGCGTACCACGTGGGATTGCCAAGGGCTTCCAAGTGCTCGGTGAGCGGTTGCACCAGGCAGGCCACCCAGTTCCGCATTCCCGCGGAATCATCAAGGGCGGCCACCATTTGCTCCCGCAGCTGCTCGACGGGCCCGCGATGCTTCTGCTCGATCGCGCGAACCAGGTCGGCTTTGGTGCCGAAGTGATAGCCGACCGCGGCATTGTTGCCCTGACCGGCAGCCTCGCTGACCTGCCTGTTGGAAACCGCGAAGACGCCGTGCTCGGCGAACAGTCGCTCGGCCGCCTCCAGGATTGCCTCCTGCGTGGAACTGGCCCGCTCAGCACGAACCGACCTGCCGACTGTGGTCATTTCCCCAGTCAACCGCGCGCGCGGGCATTAAGTCAAGCGATTGATTTAAACCGCCCGGGCGTCGCTGCGCGACCAGTCCGGCACTTCTAGCGCGCCTGGCGTTGGAAACGTGCCGCCATCGGTGCGACGATGCGCTGGTAGCCAACCGGAGCCATCCGGACAAGAAAGTCCAGGGCCTTGGCGTCCGGACCCACCTCCACCCGGCCCTTTTTCTTGCGGACCGCCTTCAGGATGGAACGCGCCGCACGTTCGGCACTGGTGATGGCGACCTTCTCGAAGATCCTGACGCCGACTTCCTTGTCAACGCCCGCAGCATGTCCGGCGTTGCGCGCGATCGCGGTCTTGACATATCCGGGATGCACCGCCGTCACCGCGACCGGGTGACCCGCCAATGCCATCTCTTGGCGCAGCGCCTCAGTAAAGCCACGAACCGCGAACTTCGCCGAGTTGTACGCGGCCTGACCCGGTACACCGTACAAGCCGAACATGCTCGACATGTTGACAATATGGCCGTCACCAGACGCGATGAGGTGCGGCAAGAATGCCTTCGTTCCGTTGACTACACCCCAATAGTCGACATCCATGACCTTCTCAATGTCCTTGAACTGACTGACCTCGATATCACCCAAGAACGCGATACCGGCAATGTTGTAGATCTGGTTGACCGTGCCGAAGTGGTCCTTGACGGTGTCTGCGTAGGCGAGGACCGCCGCGCGCTCGGTAACGTCGAGCCGGTCAGCCCGCACTTCCGCGCGGATCTGGTTGATGAGTGCCTCGGTCCGCGCAAGGCCGTCCGCGTCGGAGTCGCTGATCGCCAGCCGCGCGCCGGATCGAGCTAGTTCTACCGCCAGAGCCCGGCCGATACCCGAGCCCGCGCCAGTGACTACGGCAACCTTTCCGCCGAATCCGCCCATTGCCTGGCTCCTTTGAGTCCTTATCTGTGTTGGGGACCCCCGCAAAGGTGGGGATCCGTTGGATCGTTGTTTTGTTGGTTTGCCTCGTTTCCCATCCCCGACATTGGTCGGTGGAGCGGAGTCGGGGTCAAGGTGGAGCGCCCGAAGCGCAGCGAGGACGAACGACCTTGAGGCCGAGGAGGATCCGCCGCATACTCCCGGTCGG
>NZ_OCVX01000003.1:2140894-2292797 GCF_900232995.1 Mycobacterium simulans | reverse complement strand
CTGCCGATGCACGTCAAAACCGCCTACCATCGTCATCAGCGGGACCTCCTCGAGCTCCTGAAAAATTACCGACGCATAGATCATCGAGCGTCTGTGCCGAGGGGGTCCCCATCACATGTCATCTTTCCGAAGGTCGCCGAATGTGCACTCAGTGCGAAAAGATGGCGAGAAATCCACTCTGAATGCACGTTCGGCGCAAGTGCCTAGTCGCAAATGCCTAGGATCGAATCACCTTGCCCGCGACCGTACCCCCGTCGACCGGCAGCACGGTACCGGTAACATACCGCGACCGCTCACTGGCGAAATACAGTGCCGCCTCCGCGATGTCGCCGGGTGTGCCCTCGCGCTTCAGCGGCCGGTCGTCGCGCATCGTCTGGCGAATCTTCGCCTCGAACCGTTCGACTTCCGCCGGATCCAGATTCGCCGCCGACGTCGCCAGCAGCGGGGTAGGTATGTTGCCCGGAGCGATGGCGTTAACCCGAATTTCGTGGTAGGCCAACTCAATTGCGGCGGACTTTGTGAAGTGGATGACCGCCGCCTTGGAGGCGCGGTAGGACATCACGCCGCCGCCGGCCTGGATGCCGCCAATCGAGGTCAGATTGATAATCGATCCTCCACCGTGCGCGGCCATGTGCCGACCGGCATCCCGGGTACCAGCCATCACGCCCAAAACGTTGACCGCCATGATGCGATGGAAATCGGCTAGGTCGTCGTCAAAGAATCGGCGGTGCATGGTCCCGGAGATCCCGGCGTTGTTCACCATGACGTGCAAACCACCGAATTTCTCGGCTGCCGTTGCGACCAGCGCTGCGACCTGTTCGGGATCGGCGACGTCCGTCGGCTCGAAAGCGGCCGCGTCGCCGAGCGCGCTGGCCAGCGCCTCGCCAAGGTCTTGCTGGACGTCGGCGATGACGACCCGGGCGCCCTCGGCCACAAACCGCTCCACGATGCCGCGACCGATACCCGAGGCTCCGCCGGTCACGACGGCAACTTTGGCCGCCAGTTCGTTGCCCACACGACGAGTTAATCGGCGTGGACAGTGTTAAGTCAAGCAATTGATTTAAGCCTGCCGCCCCGGTGCTGGGTAATGTCAGACGGCAATCGTGACCAACACTGATAGGGCACAACGTTTGCGGGGTTTGCGGGGTCGGCGCGCAGAATGTGCGACCCTGCAACGGCTGACGTCCCTGGCCCGCTCCGGCCAGAGCCAAGTGCTCGTACTGCGCGGCGAGGCCGGTATCGGCAAGTCAGCCCTGCTCGACTTTGTTTCCGAGCGCACGTCGGGCTTCCGCGAGGCGCGAGTGGCGGGCGTCGAGTCCGAGATGGAGCTCGCCTTCGCAGCATTGCATCAACTCTGCGCACCACTGCTGGACTGCGTCGGTCGTCTACCGGGTCCGCAACGCGACGCGCTGGATGTCGCGTTTGGTCGCCGCGCCGGGTCGGCTCCCGATCGGTTTCTGGTGGGACTGGCAGTCCTGAGCCTGATCGGCGCGGCGACCGAGCGCCAGCCGCTGATCTTGCTCGTCGACGACGCCCAGTGGATCGACCGCGGTTCGGTCCAGACGTTGGCGTTCGTGGCCCGCCGGCTGATCGCGGAGCCCGTCGCGATGATTTTTGCGGTGCGCGATGATCCACAGGACGCAACGGCCGGCGAGCTGGACGGCCTACCGAGCCTGGTCGTCCAGGGGCTCAACGCCGGCGATGCGCGCGCACTGCTGGATTCCGTCATCCCGGGCCGGTTGGACAACCAAGTGCGCGACCGGATCGTCGCCGAAACCCGCGGCAATCCATTGGCTCTGCTGGAACTGCCCATGGGTCTGACGGCCGACGAGTTGGCCGGAGGCTTCGCGCGGCCGGACGCACGACGTCTGGTCGGGCAGATCGAGCAGACGTTCCTCAGGAGGATCCAATCGCTGTCGGGTGACACCCAGCAGTTGTTGCTCACCGCCGCCGCGGAACCAGTCGGCGACGCGGCGCTGTTGCTGCGCGCCGCCGAGAGCCTGGGGCTTCCCCACGACGCTGCCGCGGGAGCTGAAGCGGCGGGGCTGATCGACGTCGGAACCCGGGTGCGGTTCCGCCATCCGTTGGTGCGCTCGGCGGCATACCGCGCGGCGAATCTGCTGGAACGCAGGCGCGCTCATCGGGCGCTGGCCGAGGCAACCGACTCCGAATCCGACCCCGATCGACGCGCGTGGCATCTGGCCATCGCGGCGTCAGGTCCGGACGAGTCGGTAGCAGTGCAGCTTGAGCGCTCTGCCGAGCGCGCGCAGGCCAGAGGCGGTGTGGCCGCCGCGGCCGCCTTCTTGGAGCGGGCGTCGCAGCTGACCGCCGACCCGGTCCGCAGGGGCGCCCGGGCACTGGCCGCGGCCCGGGCCAAGCGCGACTCGGCAGCATTCGACGCTGCCGAAGACCTGCTGACCATGGCCGAATCCGCGACGCTCGACGAGCTGCAGCGGGCCAGCGTCGCACAGTTGCGCGCCCAGATCGCCTTCGCCAGAAGCCGAAGCGGCGACGCCGACGCGCCGACCGTCTCCGACTCCGCCGTCGGCCTCCTAGATGCCGCCAAACGGCTTGAGTCACTTGATGTTGCGCAGTCGCGGGAGACTTACCTGGAAGCCGTTGGCGCAGCACTCTTCGGCGGCCGGTTATGCCCACACGGCGGTATCGCGATGACGGCGGCTGCCGCCCGCGCGGCACCACCTGGCCCTAACCCCGCACGGCCGGTCGATCTGCTGCTGGATGGCATCACGCTACGGGTGACCGACGGCCATTCCGCAAGTGTGACGGTGCTTCGCGACGCGCTGAACCTGATCCGTGCGGAAGCCGAACAGTCTCAGGGCGACATCATGCCCTGGTTCTGGCAGGCGTTTCCCATCGTGCAGGAGTCCGCGGCGCACGAACTGTGGGACGACGACGTATGGCGGCAACTTGCCACGCACGCGGTGCGGTTGGCCCGCGACGCGGGGGCACTCGCCGTCCTACCTCTTGCCTTGGCCTATCGCGCCGGTGTCCACGTACAGGCGGGCGAGTTCGCGTCAGCCTCGGTTCTGATCGACGAGGCCAACACCATCGCAGCGGCAACCGGGTACGCGCCGCTGAAGTATCACTCGGTGCTGTTGGCCGCATGGCGTGGCATCGAGGCGGACGCGACTAGTTTGATCGAGACGGCGGCCGAGGATGGAATCTCTAGGGGCGAAGGCCGGGTCATTGGCTTGACGGGTTATGCGCAGGCCGTGCTGTACAACGGCCTCGGCCGCTACGACGATGCCTTCGCGGCGGCTCAGCGGGCATGCCAAGACGAGGACTTGGGCCTGTTCGGTTGGTGCCTTATCGAACTGATCGAAGCGGCCGCTCGAACCGGAGAACTGGAGACGGCACGCGACGCGCTCGGCCACCTCGACGAGCGCGTGCAAGGCAGCGGAACCGATTGGGCAGCGGGTGTTTTGGCTCGCTCCCGGGCGTTGTTGGTCGACAACCAAATAGCCGAAGATGCCTACCGGGAGGCAATCGCACGGCTGGAGCGCACCGGGATCGCCGTCCATCTCGCCCGCGCGCACCTGCTCTACGGAGAATGGCTGCGCCGCTGCAATCGCCGCGTCGACGCGCGCGCCCAGTTGCATACCGCGCTCGAGATGTTCGGGCGGATGGGCGCGGAAGGGTTCGCCGAACGCGCCCGCCGTGAGCTCCTGGTCACCGGCCAGAAGGTGAGCAAGCGCTCGCTGCACACCGCTGGTGTTTCGGCTGGCGAGCTGACCGCCCAGGAGGCGCAGATCGCCAAGCTGGCCGGTGACGGGCTTACCAACCCCGAAATCGCCGCGCAGTTGTTCATCAGCACGCACACCGTCGAATGGCACCTGCGGAAGGTGTTCGCCAAGCTCGGCATCAAGTCACGCCGTCAACTGCGTGGCACCGGGCCGACTACGCAGGTTTGACTACGGACTTTCAAGGGCTCCACTAGCCACCGGTTAGGCCATCCTGGATAGGACGGTTCATCGGGAAACTTGAAAGGCTTGGTCATGAAGGTTCTGGTTGTCGGCGGCAGTGGGCTTATCGGGTCGCAGGTTGTAGCCATGCTTACCGAGCTGGGACACGAGGCTGTCTCGGCATCCCCGAGCTCGGGTGTTAACACCGTGACCGGCGAAGGCGTTGCCGAGGCCGTCACGGGTGTCGACACGGTTGTCGACGTGTCCAACTCACCGTCTTTCGCCGATGACGATGTGATGAACTTCTTCACCGCCTCGACGCGGAACCTACTCGCGGCGGAGCGGGCCGCCGGTGTGCGGCATCACGTCGCGTTGTCGATCGTCGGCCCCGATCGAGTACCGCAAAGTGGGTACCTACGAGCCAAGGCCGCCCAGGAGAAGCTGATCGAGGCGTCCGGCGCCCCGTACTCGATCGTGCGCGCGACCCAATTCTTCGAATTCGTCAAGGGCATCGCCGATTCGGCCAGCGACGGCAACACCGTGCGCCTATCACATGACGCGGCCATCCAACCCATCGCCGCCACGGACGTCGCCACCGCCGTCACCCGCGCGGCAATCGGCCAGCCGCTCAACGGGATCACCAATATCGCCGGTCCCGACAAGTTCGGCATGGACGACTTCGTCCGAATCGGCCTTACCGCCCACGGCGATCCGCGTCAGGTGGTGACCGACCCAACTGCCCCCTATTTCGGTGCCGTGCTCGACGACCGCAGCATCGTTCCCGTCGACGGTGAAGATGTGACGATCTTCGAGACCCACTTCAGCGACTGGGCCGCCGCTAACCTACCCAGCACTACTCGTTAGGGACGAGCTGCCATGGAACTGCTGGACCATACTGCGGTTATCACCGGTGGAACCGCGGGCATCGGACTGGAGTCTGCGCGCCTGCTCGCCAGCGAAGGAGCCACGGTAATCATCACGGGCCGTAACCGAGCCCGAGGTGAGCAAGCGGCCCATGCTATCGGAGCTAACGGTGCTAAGGCGCGGTTCGTCCAGACCGACATGGCGGACGCCGAGTCGGTGAATTCGCTTGTGCAGCAGTGCGGCGAGGTCGACATCATCGTCAACAACGCCGCCAGCTTTCCGTCCGCGTTGACCGTCGACCAGGACATGGCCGTCTTCGAGTCGCTCTTCGATACCAACGTTCGCGGCGCCTACTTTCTGGTTGCCGGCCTGGTACCCGCAATGTTGCAGCGCGGACATGGCAGCATCGTCAACATCACCACCATGGCCGCGTTCAAAGGAATCCCCGGCGCGTCGGGCTACAGCGCATCCAAGGCCGCCTTGGAATCGCTAACCCGCACCTGGGCCGCCGAGTTCGGCCCGCGAGGGGTGCGCGTGAACAGCGTCGCGCCGGGTCCCACCCGCACGCAGGGTGTAGCCGCTGAATGGGGTGACATCAACGAAGAGCTCGGAAAGGCCTTGCCGCTGGGCCGCACCGCGTTCGCTGCCGAGATCGCCGAAGCCGTACTGTTTCTGAGCTCTCCCCGGTCCAGCTTCATCACCGGTTCGACCCTGCACGTCGACGGCGGCGGCGCGGCCGTCTGAGATGTCTGGTCAGGCAATCGATCTCAGCGAACCAAACGCGGTCGGACCCCAGCTGCGCGGCACCACCAAGCTACCGACCAACTGACCACGACCCCACCCCGCCGACACCTTCATATGGTGGTCAGCCGGCGTCTGCTGGCTGACCATGGCAGCCGAGGTCCCCGACGACGTCATACTCGTCGGCGAACTGATAGCCGCCGCAAAGGCGCTGACCGGTGACAACGGGCTGACGCGCAGCAACCTTGCCATCGTCGCGGCAGCGGATGCCGATTGCCCCGGCCGCGCGAGGCTTCGCAACACTTGAGGCACGGCCGACATCGCCAGGGCCGACATATCGGGGTCGCCGCCATCGCCGTCGGAGCCCAGCATCCCGGACAGATAGTCGCCCAAGGTTGGCGACGCAAACGGCATCACCGTTGCGGCCGCCGCCGAACCGCTGGCATAGCGATACATCGCGGAGGCATCCTGGGCCCACATTTCCCCGTACTCGGCCTCGAGAGCCGTGATCGCCGGGGTGTCTTGACTGACAACGTTTCCCGCGACCAGCGATGCCATTCGAGCACGGTTGGCCTCAATCTCCGACGGCGGCACCGTGGCGGCGAAGGCGGTGTCGTATGCGCTGGCAGCGGTCCTGGCTTGATCAGCGATCTGCTCGGCCTGGGCGGCGGTACTCGTCAGCCAGCGTATGTACGGGATGACGGCGGCCGCCATCGAACCTGATGCCGGACCCCGCCAACCTTCGTCGGTGAGCGTCCACAGGATCGAACTATAGGACGCCGCAGTGCTATACAAGTCGTCGGCCAACTTGTCCCAGGCCGACGCGGCAACCAGCATCGGGCCTGAGCCGGGGCCCGAATGCATTCGGGCCGAATTGACCTCCGGTGGCAACGCTCCGAAATCCACGTACGCCTTGATAACCGCTCATGATGTGTCGCAGCCATTAGCAACGAGGTTCGGCCGAAATCGTTACCGGACTATCCGCCAATCGTGATCAGGCGACCTGACGGGGCTACTGACGAGCGGGGTCCCGACCTGTCCAGTCGGTAGAGTCCGAGCACCGCGACTAGCCCCAAGAGGATCAGGCCGCTCCACACCAGTTCATCGGCATCCCAGCGGTGTGCGGCGGTCATGAGCGACCCGACCGCGAGATTGCCGACGAGGATTCCGACTCCCACGATGGTGCTGTAGAAGCCGTAGTGTGTCGCCACCATCCGGTCGCCTGACAGTGCGACCACAGCGCGCATTTCGAAAGGGAACAACGCCGCCGAAGCAATGGCCAGCATGGCCGCCGAAACCAACAACACCGCGACTCCCGCAAGAGTTCCGAACCGTTCGCCGTTCGGAACCAACGCCAGCGGCACGAAGGACGCCGCCAGGATCGTCGCGCCGACCACCAGGCCGCGTCCGGCACCCCACCGCGAAGCGAACCAGCGGGTGATCCGCAGCTGCCCGGCAATGGCGACCAGGCCGGACACCGCGAACATCGCAGCCACCAGGACAGATTGGTGGCCTGGCGCCAGCACCGACGCCTGCATGGGAAGCGCCAGGTACATCTGAAACGACAGCACGTAGACGCCGGTCATGGCGGCCGCGAACCACAGGAAGGAGCGGTTGCCAACCACGATCCGCCAGTCCTGCAGGACCGACGTCTTCGCCGTCCCTCCTTGCGCGTGGCCAGCTCGGTCCTGCGGCAGTGCCAATAGCTGCGCGATCGTCAGCACGGCGAACACGGCAGCAGCGCCCACGACGGTCATCCGGAAGTCCAACGCTAACAACGCCAATCCCACTAACGGGCCGAGCAAAATCCCCGATTGGTAGAAGATGTTGAACATCGCGAACGCCTCGATCTTGCGGTCACCGGAGTCGGCCGCGACGTAGGCGCGCACCGCGGGGTTGAACAGGGCCCCGGCGAAACCCGTGGCGGCCGAGGCAATTAGCAGACTAGGCAGCGATTGGGCGACAGCCAGCAGTGCGAACCCGCCGGTGCGTACCAGACATCCCGCCACGATCAGCGGTTTGTAGCCGAACCTATCGGCGAGCGTCCCGCCCACGAAGAACATGCCCTGTTGCGTGAAGTTGCGCACCCCCAACACCAGACCCACGGCCCAAGCCGCGAGTCCAAGTGGGCCCGCGAGGTAATCAGCCAGGTAAGGCATCAGCATGTAGAAGCCCATGTTGATGCCGAACTGGTTGATCATCAGCACGCGGCTGGGACGGTTGAAGCTGCGGAACTGTGCAAGCAATCCCATCACGACACCACCTGGGTTGGGTTGATCACTGTGGTGGTGCGTGTCCATCGGCTTACGACCGCGTCTGTGGGCGAGGCGATCTCGTCGGGTTCGGTCGGGGGTTGCCCGCCGAGCAGTTCGTGCTCGTTGCAGTATTCGTCGTTGTAGATCGTGTCGAAATAGCGTTGCGGCCCGTCGGGGAAAATCGCCGCGATAGTGGTGCCGGACGGCAATTTTCGCGCGGCCCATCCGGCAACAAGCGCGACGGCTCCGACACTCCATCCGCCGCTGGCGTGGTGGGTGGCGGCCATGGTGCGGGCCGCCCAGACGGCTTCGGCGGGAGCAACCCAATGCACTTCGTTGAATGCCCCGTAGTCGACGTTGCCGGGATAGATGCTCGAGCCCAGGCCGCGCATCAGCCTGCTCGACGCGGGCTGGCCGAAGATGGTGGACCCGATGGTGTCCACACCGATCAACTGCATGTCCGGGTTGAATTCCCGCAGCACTCGGGCCACCCCGGCCGAGTGCCCCCCGGTACCCACCGAGCACACCAGGACATCGACTGGCCCAAGCTGGGCGACCAGCTCACCCGCCAATGGCCGGTAGGCGTCGACGTTGTCGGGGTTGCTGTATTGGTTGGGGTTCCACGCGCCGGGGTCGGCAGCCATCAGCTGCGCGACCCGGTCTTTGCGTGCCTGTTGCCAGCCGCCGACCGGGTGCGGTTCGGTCACCATGTCGACGCGGGCGCCGTAGGCGGTCAACATCCGCGCGATGATGGGCTCCAAACCCGGGTCGGTGACCAGGGTGACCGGGTGCCGGTACACGTTCCCGGCCAGGGCTAGCCCCAATCCCAATGTGCCGCTGGTTGATTCGATGATTGCGCTGCCGGGTCCGAGGTCGCCGCGGGCGCGGGCCCGCTCGACCATGTGCATAGCGGGGCGGTCTTTCATCCCACCGGGATTGAATCCTTCGAGCTTCGCCCAGAAACCACGGTCGGAGCCGAAGGGTTGGGAGAGACCTGGAATCCAGAGCACCGGGGTGTTGCCGACCATGCTGCCGGGGTGGCGATTCCGGCCGGGGGTGAGGTGATACCCCTCGGGAACGAGGCGGTACCGGTCCCGGGTCTGGCGCGATTGCACGGGGGTGCGGTGCGAGCGGGTGGGGATGACAATTCGGGGATTGTTCATGGTTGTCGTCGCTTCTGCATCGGGGCCACGCGTTATGCGCAGCGGTTGATGTGGGTCAGCGGTCACCGGCAATGGCGAATGGCCACAATGGCCATACCAGGGCCTGGCGCTGACCAATCAGCGACGAGCCAGACAGAAGCGAGTCAACAGGTCTTGACCGGTGCAAGCGGAAGCCAGCACTGGTGGTGGCCCGCGCCCGGCGCGCACGACGAGGCAGGTAAGCACACCCGCGATGCCCACAGCCACCGCGATGGCGGCGGCTTCCAACGCCTGCGCGGCTGACCGCGGCAGCACCCCGGTCGCGAACTGCTCCGGGCACGATGGTGTGGAGTTGTCCGAGAGGTGCGCGTGGTCGATGTTGACCGCGAACTCCTTGCCAACGGACGTCACCAGAGGGTGGTTGGGATGAGTCGCGTGGCGGTGTATCTGGGGCAGCCAGCATTGGGCGGCTATCGCGGCCACCACCCAGGCCAGGGCGACCGCGGCGATCGCGGATCGCGTAACCACCACGCGTCGGCCTTTCATGGCGCTCACTGTATACCCCCTATGGGTATCATGTAAAGGGGACTTGACGGTTGCGTATTGCCCGATGTCCTAGCAGGGTAAGAGCGCGGTTCCGAATCAACTCAAGACGAGGAGCGGTCAATGCCGGTACTGCCAACGAGCGGTCACCCCTTCGGCGGAGTGCAGCTCAGTAGGCGCGGCTTCATCGGCGCCGGTATCGCCAGCGGATTCGCGCTGGCCGGCTGCCATTCGCAAAACCAGCCGACGGGTAGGGCGGCGATGGCGGACGCTATTGCTGCGGCTGAAGCTGCCCGCCCGCACAGTGGGCGGACCGTGACCGCCAATTTGACCCCGCAACACGCGGTGATCGACCTGGGTGGGCCTACCGTGCACACACTGTGCCTACGGCAACGCCGTCCCAGGACCCCTGATCCGCGCAACCGTTGGTGATGAGCTTGTCGTGGCGGTGCACAACCGGCTCGACCGTCCGACGTCTGTGCATTGGCACGGCATCGCACTGCGCAACGACATGGACGGAGCCGAGCCCGCGACCCCGAACATCGCCGCGGGCCACGACTTCACCTACCGGTTCACCGTCCCGGACCCCGGCACCTACTGGGCCCATCCGCACGCCGGGCTGGAAGCCGACATGGGGCTTTATCTGCCCGTGATCGTTGACGATCCGACCGAACCACTACGGTATGACGCGGAATGGATTGTCATCCTTGACGATTGGACCGATGGCGTCGGCAAGAGTCCGCAACAGCTCTTCGAGCAGCTGACCGATCCGAACAAGCCCACGACGACCAACACCACTCCTACTACGACGACCTCCCCAACCACCACGACTACGACCACTACTACGACGACCACTGGGACAACTACGACCACTGAGACGACCACGACTACCGGGACAGGAATGCCAGGAATGCCGGGAATGCCTGGGATGCCGGGGGGCGAAGTCGGCACCAGCGAGTTGCTCGGCGGCGACGCCGGGGACATCGCCTACCCGTACTATCTGGTCAACGGGCGGATTCCGACGGCGCCCAGTTCCTTCACCGCGAAACCCCGCCAGCGGATCCGTATCCGGTTCATCAACACCGCTTCCGACACCGCATTCCGAGTCGCCCTGGCCGGTCACACCATGACGGTGACCCACACCGACGGTTACCCGGTGATACCCACCCCGGTCGACGCCTTGCTGATCGGCATGGCCGAACGCTACGACGTCATCGTGACCGCGGGCGACGGCGTCTTTCCATTGGTCGCGGCTGCGGAAGGCAAAAACGCCCTGGCGCGCGCGCTGCTTTCGACCGGGGCCGGCAGCCCGCCCGATCCGCAGTTCAGGCCGGCCGAACTCAACAAACGGGTGGGTACCGTCGAGATGTTTGTCGCGACAAGTACCGCCAATCTGGGTCGGCCCGAACCCAACCTGAACTTGCCGGTGGTCCTGGGCGGAACGATGGCGAAATACGACTGGACGATCAACGGCGAGCCCTACAGCCGGACCAAACCGCTGCACGTACGGCAGGGCCAGCGCCCGACCCTCACGTTCGACAACGCCACCATGATGTGGCACCCAATACACCTACACGGCCACACCTTTCAGGTGATGAAGGCCGACGGAACCTTGGGCCCCCGCAAGGACACCGTCATTGTGTTGCCGAAGCAGAAGGTCCAGGCCGTCCTGGTCGCCAACAACCCCGGCCAGTGGGTTATGCACTGCCACAACACCTACCACCAGGACGCCGGCATGATGACGCTCCTGAACTACACGCTCTGACGGTCTCGCGAGCAGACGTAAAATCCCCTCGTTTCGGCACGAAACGGGGGCTTTTACGTCTGCTCGCGGAGAAAGGTGAGCAGTAGCTCGTTGACGGTGGAAAACTGCTCGATCTGTGGGCAATGGCCGGCGCCATCGATCACCACCGAGCGCCCGCCGTCGATCTGCTTGGCGATTTGCGCGGCCCAGCCGGAGGGAAGCAGCTTGTCGTTGCCGCCCTCGACGATCAACGCCGGAACATCGATGCGCTCGTACGGCCGTGCACTTGACGGAACGGCCGGCGGTGGTGCATCAGGACGACGAAACCGGGCCGCTGCCACCGCTTCCCACGCACCGGGCGCGATGCTCGACTCGTAGCGACGCCGCACATAGTCGTCGTCGGCTGGATAGCCCGCGTCGTAAAACAATGCCTCCACAACGCGGCGCATGGCCGACAGGCTCGCGTCGTACCGCTGAAGCGCCTCAAAGTGCCGATTCTGCTGGATCTCTCCCCCGCCGCAGATCGCGACCAAGGTCCGGATCGGCAGCAGCGGCGCCCCCGACGTGACGTCAGTGAGCAGATTGATGGCGCCCATCGAGTTGCCGACGAAGTGGGCGGAGTCGATGCCCATCACCTCGCAGAAGCGTGCCACATGCCGAATACGCATGGCTCGGCTGTTGACGAAATCAATGACCTTCGCCGACTGCCCAAACCCGAGCTGATCTGGTGCCAAGACTCGGTATTGCGCTGCGAGCGCGGCGATGTTGCGTTCCCAGCCCAATTCGGCGCTGGCACCGAACTCGCCACCGTGCAGTAACACCACCGGGTCGCCTTTCCCGGCCTCGAGATAGCTGGTGTGCAGGCCGTCGACGCTGACGGTTCTGCGATGAACCTCCATCACTTGATCGCGATCGGATTCACCGGAGAACCCACGGCGCCCACAAATCTCAAGGGTGGTGCAATGAGCTGGAACTCGTAGACACCGTCGGTCGCGCAGTCGGCCGCCAGCGCGGTGAGGTCCCAGTACTCGCCGAGCATCAGCCCCATGTCACGCAGGCACAGCAGGTGCAACGGCAAGAAGAGGCCCTCGACGCCGGATACCGGGTCTTCAACCTGTAGATTGTCGGCCGCGACCGCTGCGATCTCGTGATCGTGCAGCCACTGGGCACATCGCCAATCCAGCCCGGCGTACCGCTCTGTCTTGTTGCCGGTCATGAGAAACCTTGCCCACCAACCGGTTCGAACCAGCACGATGTCGCCTCGCTCGATCGTCACAGCCTGCGCACGAACCACGTCGTCCAATTCTTCGGGTGTAATCGGGTTTCCGTGCTCGAGGAAAACGTCGGCGCCCCGATGGCGGACCAGGTCGAGCAATACACCGCGCGACGTGATGCCCTTGACGTCGACCTTGTCAATGCCGCAGTGGAAGGCCCCCAGACTGGTAACCGAACCCGCGGGGAAGCCATTGTAGAGCTGGTCGTCGTAATAGACGTGCGACAGCGCATCCCACTGAGTGGCCGCCTGCAGCGGCATGATGATCATGTCGTCGTTGAAGCGAAACGGATTGTCAACGACGTAATTGCCTATCTGCTTCGCCGTCGGGTTCTGCGCCCACCCGGGCCCATATTGGGCCAGTGTGCTGACATCCCCGCCGTCCACGGTCATCAGATGGATGGGATTGTGCCGGAAGCCGTAGGCGCCCTGTGGTCCTGAGGATCCGAAGTCGACGCCAAGAGGGAATACCTTCCCGTGCCGGACCAGGCTGGCGGCCTGCCGAACCTTGTCTGCGGTAATGAAATTCAGCGTCCCGAGCTCGTCGTCGTCTCCCCATCGTCCCCAGTTGCTGAGATCGCTGGCGACCCGCCGAAAGTCGGTTATGCTGGCCATGAGCCCTGCCCCTCCTCGAGTTCGCGGGCGATCGTGGCGGCCACGTTTCCGCCGTCGACCCAGACGATTTGGCCCGAAATGTAGCTGGCCGCAGCGCTATTCAGAAACAGCAGCACCGTTGCTTGCTCGGCGGGATCGGCGGCCCGGCCCAGCGGCTTGGCGATGTCGTCGAGATACTCGGGCCCGTAGGCGCCGCGCAGCTGGTCGAGGATCGGTGTTTCGGTGACGCCTGGGCCGGTGCAATTGATCCTGATGCCCCGCGCGCCGAGATCAGTGACCCGGCGCATGGTGTAGAGAATGATTGCTTCCTTGGACAATTGGTAGCCGCTGCCCAGCGCGTCCGGGTGGCCAACACACCAGTCGATGCCGTCCCGCATCGTCGCCGTGTTCAGCAGCGGAGCGACTTGCCGCAGGTGTTCCCGGTACCCCGATGCCGCGAGCGACGACACGCTCACAATGGACGAGCCAGCCCCCATTTTCGGAATCAGCGCTTCGGTGATATGCCGCAGGCCCAGAAAGTTGATCGTGACGACCAGCAGTGGGTTGCCGATTCCCGAGGAGACACCGGCGACATTGAAGAGAGCGTCCACGTCGCCGCCGATGGCCGCGACGGCGGCGTCGATCGAAGCCGGATCGGCGAGGTCAACTTCGCGAAAGTCGTTGATCTCGACCGTCGGCCGGCGCTTGTCCAGCCCGACGACGTGCGCCCCTAGCTCGGTGAGCTGGCGCACCACATGTTCGCCAATGCCCGACGAGCATCCGGTCACCACGGCACGACGGCCGTCGTAGCGCCACAGTTCGTCGATCACTTCTGCTGCTGCTGCTCCTTCAAGCGCTGCGCCGCCTGTACCCGACCCTCGTTGATCTCGGCCATGGCCTCGGGGATCTCGCTGGCGGTGAATTTACCGCCCCGCCCGGTGGGCAGCCCCCCAAACGAGTAGTTTTCGTCGAACTGCGGTGCGCCAAAAGGTCGTGTTTCCGGCCGGCGCGCTTCGATCTTCTCGATGACGGGCGCCAGCCTTGCGGCCTTGTCGGCGACCGCCTTTTGGTCGCGCTCGATGAATTCGGGCAACACCTCTTTGCCCATCAGCTCGATGGATTCCATCGTGCCCTCGTGACTGCGCGGGTTGAGCAGCAGGATGATCTCGTCGACGCCGCTGTCCTCGTAACCACGCAGGAATTCGCGCACGGTGGCCGGAGAGCCGATCGCGCCGCGTCCCGGGCCGTACGCCAAGGTCGGGTCTTTGTCGACCTCTTCGAGATACCGCTTCCAGACGCCGGTTCGGCCCGGAGTATGTATTCCGGTCATGTAGTAGTGCATGATTCCGAACGAGAAGAATCCGCCGCCCTGTCCGAGGCGTTGGAGGGCCTGTTCGTCGGTCTTGGCGACCATCATCGACAGGTCACCGCCAATGGCCAGGATGTTGGGGTTGATCGCCGGCGTGACCGGGACGCCGTTCTCCTCGAACTCCTTGTAGTAGCCGTTAACCCGCTCGGTCAGCGGACCTGGACCGGTGTAGGCGAAACTCAGTGCCCCGATGCATTTTTGGGCTGCCATCTGGACGGTGGCCGGCCGTGTGCAGGCGACCCATACCGGTGGATGCGGCTTCTGCATCGGCTTGGGGATGACGTTGCGCGCCGGCATCTCGATGTGCTCGCCCTTGAATCCCGCGAAGGGCTCTTCGATCATGCAACGGATCGCGACCTCGAGGGCCTCCTCCCACTGCGCACGCTTGTCAGCGGGGTCAATGCAGAATCCCCCGAGTTCGCCAATGGAAGAGGACTCACCGGTGCCGAATTCGACGCGCCCATTGGACATCAGGTCGAGCGTGGCGATGCGTTCGGCCACCCGCGCGGGGTGGTTGACCGCCGGCGGGAGATGCATGATGCCGAATCCGAGCCGGATGTTCTTGGTGCGCTGACTGGCCCCGGCCAAGAACATCTCCGGCGCGGTGGAATGACAGTATTCCTCGAGGAAGTGGTGCTCGGTGAGCCAGACGGTGGAAAAGCCCGCTTTGTCGGCTGCCTCAACCTCGTCGAGGCAGTCGTGCAGCATGATCCGCTCGTCATCGGGGGCCCAAGGCCGCGGCAGGGCGAATTCGTAGAACAGCGAAATTTTCACTAATACCTCCCATGAGTATTACGGGTCCGGGTTGCCTGCTGTGCGGCAACGTGTTTGGCCGCGACAAAGCCAAAGGTCATAGCCGGACCGATGGTGGCCCCGGCGCCGGCGTAGCTGCGGCCCATCACTGGCGCGCTGGTGTTGCCCACCGCATAGAGTCCGCGCACCACGGTGTCATCCGGCCGCAGTACCCGCGCGTACTCGTCGGTGCACAGACCACCGGATGTCCCGAGATCCCCGAGCACAATCCGAAAGGCGTAGTAGGGCGGACCGCCGAGCGGATACAGGTTGGGGTTCGGCAGCGTCGGGTCGCCGTAGTAGTTGTCGTACACGCTGTCGCCGCGGTTGAAATCATCGTCGTGACCCTTGCGGGCCAGTTCGTTGAATCGCATTGCGGTGGCCTGGAATTGCGCTGCCGGCACGCCGATCTGGCGCGCGAGTTCGTCCCAGCTCGACGCGGCCTTGACCACGCCCGACTCCAGCCAGGCCGACGGCACCTTGCGTCCAGTGGGCACCGGCGCGCCAGGGATCGTCGGTATCGGCAGGTGGCCGGCGACCACATAGCGATTGAAGGACCGGTGATCGGTAATCAGCCAGCACGGGATGTGGGCAACTCCGGACTTCTGGCCGTCGATCATCGCGTGACCGAAGTCCATGTATGGGGCGGCTTCGTTGATGAAACGCTTACCTTCGCCGTTGACGACGAACTGGGCGGGCATCATGCGCTCGTTGAGCATGAATTGCATTCGGCCGTCTGGCCATTGGATAGCGGGGAACCACCAGGCCTCGTCGAGCAGGTCGGCGGCCGCGCCGATACGCTGGCCCGCGCGGATGCCGTCGCCCATGGCGGCGGGGTTGCCAAAGCTCCAATCTTGGTCTACCAGGGGTTGATGCTCTTTGCGCCAAGCCAAGTCGTGGTCGAAGCCCCCGGACGCCAGGATCACCCCGCGGCGCGCACCGATCCGCTGCTGGCCGCCGTTTCGTTGCACCACTGCACCGGTCACCGATCCGTCGGTGTCGGTAAGTAGCTCTGCCATAGGCGAATCCAGCCACAGCGGGATGCCACGCTCTCTCATCGCTAGGCGCAGCCGCGCCGCCAACGACTGGCCGATCGCCGCGATTCGCTCTCCGAACACTCGCGCCCTCACCATTCGCGAGACCAGCTTCAGGAGCACAACTTTCCCGCCCCATGATTGCCGGATGCGGTAAAACGACCGTAGTTCCTTGGGCCCCAGCCAGATTCCCTTGGGCGCCAGCGCCAGCGGTTTTAGCAACGAACCCTCGTCGGGTCCCAGCGTGCGCAGATCGATGGGTGGAACATTGATCGTGCTGCCAAGCTCGGACCCGCCCGGCAATTCCGGATAGTAGTCGGCATAGCCGGGCTTCCACACGAACTCCAGCCACGGGCTGAGCGTTTCCAGGAAATCCAGCATTTGCGGCGCCGACTCGACGTACTGGCGTATGCGTGCTTCGCTGACCAGGCCGTCGGTGATCCGCTGTAGGTACTCGACAACACCGTCCGGGTCTGGGGTATATCCCGCTCGCCGTTGTGCCGGCGCCCCCGGCGCCCAGATGCCGCCGCCCGAAAGGGCGGTGGAACCACCGAAGTAGCTTGACTTTTCCACCACCAACGCATCGAGACCCGACGCCGCGGCGGTGAGCGCGGCCGTCATGCCGCCCCCGCCGCTTCCGACCACGAGTACGTCCACAACATGATCGAACTCGCTAACGTCATCGAAAAGCTCAGCACTCATGTGGTTGGCGCTGCCGTTCTGATCGCGAACCCGGCGATCAGGTCCGCGGCCTGCTTGTAGTAGCGCACCGTGGTCTGGTACGGGCCCGCCGTCGCCAGGGCGGCGAAAGCGGCTACCCAGGTGCGGATTTCATGCGCGGAGGTGCCACCCTCGTGCAGCACAAACGAGTTCGACCAGGTGTCGAGATCGTCG
Organism: Mycobacterium simulans; assembly: GCF_900232995.1. GTDB lineage: Bacteria > Actinomycetota > Actinomycetes > Mycobacteriales > Mycobacteriaceae > Mycobacterium > Mycobacterium simulans. The sequence goes on along the minus strand of NZ_OCVX01000003.1, from coordinate 2,275,629 downwards.
AGATGGCCGCCGTCGACGACTTCCAGAAAGCGCTGATCCCAGGCCGGGTTGAGGGGCTGCAGCTCGCTGTTTCCCCCGGCGAAGTTCTTCGCCGCGTCGATCACGGCGTGCTGCCGGGCCTGCCGCTGCTGGGCGGTCATCGGTTGGCCGTGCACGATGCGCTCCAGCATCGCCGGACCGGCTGTGTCCAGTGTCGGTACCGGGGGACTATGCGAGAGCCCCCCAGATCCGACGACCAGTACCCTCTGGTCCAGCGTCGCCAGGAAGTTACCTACCGCGGTACCCAACGCTCGGCAGCGATGCAACGGCCCCAGCGGCGCCGCTATCGCATTGATGAAGATTGGGATTACTGGGTGTGAAGTGGCGGTGCCAAACAGCTTCTCCAGCGGCTGGACGGTGCCGTGATCCACGTCCATGCTCGCCGATACCGCGATGTCGACACCCGCACCGAGCACCGCTTTCGCGCACTCCTCGGCAATACCCTGCGGAACGTCCAGTGCACCGGCATGGGTGCCGTAATCGCCAACTCCGTTCGCGTGCATGCCGATACAGAATGGCGGCATCACCTTGTAGAAGAATCCGTTGTAGTGGTCCGGAGCAAAGATGACGAGGAGTTGGGGGTCGTAATCCTCGACGAACTCTCGGGCCTGGGCGATGCCGGTATCGATCTCGCTAAGCAGGTCCTGCGGCGGCCCCGGAAGATTCAGCAGCGGGCTGTGGGACATACAGCAAAGGGCCAGTGGCATTGCGGGATTCACCCCCTTCCGGAGTGAGTGCAAGCGCATCGACAAGCGACGCGCTCAGCTCGGACGCGAGCTGAGCAATACAAGCGCCGGCGATACACCGGTCCGGGCGCAGAAACAACACCGATTCCTTGTGGGTGTCGAACCAGGCCTTGAGATCACCGTTGCGATCACCCACGATCACGACATCGGGATCGTCGTCGCCGGTCCAGTGCAGCTGAACTACGGGCCGCACTGCGACAAACCGCGCGCCCAGATCTTTCCAGTCCGCGAACGCCGCATCGCCGAGGATCTTGCGCGGGTTGTTGTTCCAGCACAGCACCGAAAACCAGGCACCCAGCACGTCGTCCAGGAGGAGGTTCTGCTGCGTCCGGGTATCGACCCGCGGCTGGATAAACAAGGTGCCGACCGGCGATGTCGGGTCGCGGGGTCGCGGGTGCACCACCGCTCCGCGCTCGTAACGCGGCATCGGCTTGAACCGCATCTCGAGCACATATCGCTTGAGCGAAGGAACAATTGACGCCGAACGCACGACGAGGTCACGCACGGCAGTCACCCGACGGTTGGTTGGTGAGATCACCCGGCCCACCATCGTGGAAAGGTCGATCATCGCCCGCGCGTGCTTGCGACGCTCCATGTCGTAGGTATCCAGCAGTGCGTCGCCGGCGCGGCCGGTCACCACCGCGGCCAGTTTCCAGCCCACATTCGCCGCGTCCCGGATTCCGCTGTTGTATCCCTGCCCCTGCCACACCGGCATCAGGTGCGCGGCGTCGCCCGCCAGCAGCAGGCGTCCGCTGCGGAACGCACCGGCGATCCGCGAGTGATGCGTGTAGACCCGCCGCCGGATCACGTCGACCCGGTCGGGGTGCGGTACCAGCCGCGCCAGCATCCGCGTCAAGAATGCCGGATCCTCCGCCTGTTTGTCGGACTCATCGGCATGAATCATGAACTCGAACCGACGAATCCCGTGCGCGATCGAGATCGAGGCATACGGGCGTTCCGGGTCGGCCCCGACTTCGCTGTTCGGATGGCCGAGCGGATCGTTGGCTATGTCGACGACCAGCCACCGCGTCGACGAGGTCGTTCCGTCGAAGGAAACGCCCATCATCCGCCGGGTGGTGCTGCGCCCGCCGTCGCAGCCGACAACATAACGTGCCCGCATGCTGCTTGCCTCACCGTCCCCGCCGAGCTCAACGGTCACCGCATCACCGTCGTCCCGGCACGCCGTCATCGGACGGCTCCACCACACCTCGACGTGCTCGAATCTGTCCACACCAGCCAGCAATTCAGCATCGACAAGCGGCTGCACAAACCCGTTTCGCTTAGGCCAGCCGAAACGCGCATCGGGAGGAGCCATTTCGGCAAGCACACGACGTTTGGCATCGACGAACCGCAGAATCTGGTTGGGCACGGTGTGCGGCAGGATGCGGTCGACCAAACCGATCGACTGGAAGGTGCGCAACGCCTCGTCGTCCAGCCCAACCCCGCGTGGGTAGTCGATGAGGGTCGCCCGTTCATCTACTACCAAGGTCCGAACACCTTGCAGGCCAAGGATATTGGCCAGCGTCAAACCGACCGGGCCGGCGCCGACAACCAGTACCTCGACATCCATACTTCGCCCGGCTGAAACCATCACCGCCCCAGCAGGAAATCGAGATGCAGACGGTTGAAGGTCTTGGCGTCCTCGTACTGCGGCCAGTGACCACAACCCGACATCACCTCGAAGCGCGCACCGGGGATCATCGACGCGATGCGGCGACCCTCGGGTACGTCGGCGGTTGGGTCATGGCTTGTCCAGAGCACCAGCGTGGGCGCGGTGATGGCCCCATATTCCTCGGGACCCAGCAAGTTTCGGGCCCGGATGTCCGGGTCCTGCAGCGCCATGATGTCGCGCATGGCCGCAACAAATCCCGGCTGGCGATATATCCGCTGCCGGCTGGCTACCAGATCGTCGTAGCCCTTCGACTTATCCGCCATCAACCATTTGATCCGCGCTTGCACCGTCTCCCAGGTCGGGTCCTCGGCGGCGGCCATCGACAAGTCGATGATCCGCTGCATCACCTCCGGATCGGCCTGCGAGCCGCCGGCCGTGTTGAGCACCAGCCGGTCGATCACGTCCGGATGATCGACGGCGGCGCGGGCGGCCACCCAACCGCCGAGGGACTCGCCGCTGAGGCTGATGCGCTCCACGCCGATGGCGCGTACCACCGCCATCACGTGTTCGACATAGTGATGGATTTCCAGCGGATGGCCCGGCTTGTCCGTGAACCCGTGGCCCAGCATGTCGATCGACCACGTCCAGAAGTGCTCGGCGTGCGCGGCCAGATTGCGGACGTACGCCTCGGCATGTCCGCCCGAGCCGTGCAACAGCAGCAACACCGGTGCGCCGGGATGACCGGCCCGCAGGTATCGAGTCCGGATTCCGCCGGCCCCCCCTGCTAGGAGGTAGCCCTGCTCGAACGGGACACCTTGGAGGTCGCTCCACACGCTCTCGAACTCCGCCACGGTTCCTTCCTGGTCGAAAATCTCATTCTCGTTTTTGGAGCACCTTATGTGCTAATATCGCACAATAATGTGCGCTATATATAGAGCTTGGCTCTCGTGAGATCGTCTGTCAAGGGCATGACGGGTTCGCAGACGCTGGCCAGGGGGCTAACCGCGCTGCAGTTGATAGCCGCCTCCCCCACGGGGCTCACCATGCAAGATGTTGCCGACCAAGTCGGTGTGCACCGGACCATCGCCTACCGACTGCTGTCGACCTTGGCTCAGTTTCGGCTGGTTACCAAGGGCGAGGACGGGCGGTACCGGCCGGCAGCCGGCCTGGCGGTTTTGGGAGCGTCCTTCGACCACAACCTGCGCCAAGTGTGTCTGCCGACGCTGCGCAGCCTGGCCGACGAGTTGGGTACCACGGTGTCCTTGCTGGTCGCCGAGGGCGACGAGCAGGTGGCGATCGCTGTGATCGTGCCGACCCAAGTCGCCTACCAGCTCGCGTTCCACGAGGGCAGCCGCTATCCGCTGGACCGCGGCGCCGCTGGGATCGCGCTGCTGTCGAGCATGCGCCCGCGTCCTGGGGAGCGGGACCTGGTGGCCGCGGCTCGCGAACGCGGCTGGGTGATGACGCACGGCGAGATCGAACCCAACACCTACGGCCTGGCCGTAGCAGTCCAACGACCGGCGCCGTCCCCGCCAACCTGCATAAACCTCATCTCCCACCGCGAAGACGTGGTGATGCGGGGAAAGGACGCCGTCATCAAGGCCGCCAGGCAGTTGTCTGCGCTGCTGAGCTGAAGGGATGCCAGGCATGTCTTGGGCCGATGGAAGCGATGGCTCGAATGTCGCCTATGTCTGCGATGTTGTGGTGCTGGGCAGCGGCGGCGCCGGACTCACCGCGGCGTTGTCGGCAGCGGCCGCCGGCGCTTCGGTTCGGGTATATGAGAAAGCGCCGACGGTCGGCGGCACCACCGCGGTGTCGGGTGGCATCGTGTGGATCCCGGCCCATCACCGATGCCCCGACCGGGAGCTGACGGTGGCCGACGCGCTGCAGTATTTGCGCGCGCAGTCAGTTGGTTCGATGGATGACGCGCTGGTGCAAACGTTCGTGCGGACCGGCGCCGCGATGCTCGACTTCGTCGAGGCACATAGCGGTGTGCGCTTCGAGATCGCCGCCGGCTTCCCCGACTACCAGCCCGAGCTGCCGGGCGGACAACCGACCGGTGGCCGCTCACTGAGCGCGGCTCCCTTTGACCTCAACCAGCTCGGCGACTGGGCCGAGCGGATCACCTCGTTTCCCGCCGACTGGTCCAACGTCGGGTTCGACGCCGAGACCAGAGCCCGGTTACATGCGGATGTTGATGCAGGTTCGAGCGACTTGTGCGTGGCCGGCACCGCCCTGATCGCTGGGCTGTTGCAGGGTTTGCTGGACGCCGGGGTGGCGCCGTGCACCAACGCGCGGGCCGAGGAGCTGATTGTCGAGGCCGGCGAAGTCACCGGGGTGCGGATCGTCGAAGGGGGACAACAGACCACCGTGCGCGCCCGACGCGGCGTCATCCTTGCCACCGGTGGATTCGAATGGGATCCCGTTCTGGTGCAAGCCTTTCTACGCGGTCCGATGCACGGCGCCGTCTCGCCACCGAACAACACCGGTGACGGGCTGCGCATGGCGATGGCGCACGGGGCCGATCTGGCGAACATGGGCGAGGCGTGGTGGGTCCCGATCGTCCAAATCCCGGACGACATCATCGACGGCAAGCAACGCAGCCGCAGCGTCCGCCTAGAACGAACGCGCCCGCGCAGCATCATCGTCAACCGGGCCGGTCGTCGGTTCGTCAACGAGGCATGCGATTACAACTCGATGGCCGGCGCCTTCCACTACCTCGATCCCCGCAATGGATACGTCAACGATCGCGGCTGGATTGTCTTCGACTCGATTCACCTGCAACGCTACGGATTTCTGGGAATCGCACCCGGGCAACCGGTTCCGGACTGGTTCTGCGAATCGGCCGATCTAGCCGAATTGGCCGCCAAGACCGGAATCGACGCCGACGGCCTGATCCGTACGATCGAGCGATGGAACCGCAATGTCGCCATCGGCGCTGATCCCGAATTCGGGCGCGGCTCTAGCGCATACGACGGCTATTGGGGTGACGACCGCGCTACCACACTGGCCGGAAAGACCCTCGGCCCCATCGACAGCGCCCCCTACTTCGCGGTGCCGGTCTATGTGGGCGCGATGGGCACCAAGGGCGGGCCACGCACCGACCGTGACGGCCGTGTCCTCCATGTCAGCGGCGAGCCGCTGCAAGGGCTGTTCGCCGCAGGCAACGCGATGGCAGGGGTAACCGGCAGAGCCTATGGCGGAGCCGGCGGAACCATTGGTCCGGCAATGGTTTTCGGTTACCGCGCCGGATACGCCGCGGCCACTGGAAAGTCCGTCGACCAGCACTAGTGGATACTCGGCGGGTACTCGAGATCGAGTGCGAACTCAGGGCTTTCAATTCCGATCCATTCAGGCGTTGAGGGGTAATTCCACGCAGACATGGGTGCCGGCGGGTGTATCCAAGAAAACGAATGCTCCACCAGCGGCGTCAACACGAGCCCGATGCGAAGCCAGGCCAATATGTCCCTCTCCCAGCCGGCGCGCCATGGTTTCCCCGGTGATGCCCACGCCGTCGTCGGCCACATCCAAAACGCATCTGCCATCGGTAAGCCCTAGGGTGACCGATGCGTTCGTCGCGCGCGAATGTCGAACCACGTTGGATAGCAGCTCCCGAGCCACACCGAACACGATGGGATCGATGGCATTACGAACCGGGTAGTCGATGTCGCTGGTGATCTTGATGCCCGACCGCTCAGCGGTGAACGTGACCAGCTGCTGCACCGCAGCTCCCAACCCAACCTGCTCGAGAACGGCGGGATGCAACTCGAACGTGGCCTGGCGTAGTCGCTCCGACGCACTCTGTAATCCCGCCAACGCCCGGCCCACTCGCTCATCGCCGGGCGACGCGGTATCCAACTCGATCAGCTCTTGGCGCGCCGCCAGCACGTCCTGCAGCGGCCCATCGTGAATGGACTCCGAAATCCGCCGCTGCAACACCTCTGACGCCGTCATCGTCTGGGCAAGCAACTCCTCCCGCAGCGCACTCAAACCGGCGACCGAGCGAGCATGTCGCTCTTCGATGCGGACCACCACCAACGCCGTACCGCAGAGGAATGCATAGAGCAGGAATCGGAAAATGCCCTCCGGCCACCCGATCGCGCGCACCATAGCCGGGTCTTGAAGCCCCGCTACCGCGAATCCGACGAGCGTAAAGGCCAGTACCACCGCCGCCCGCCGCGACGACACATCAAGGCCAACCAGCACCGGCAAAAGGGTCATGATCAGCAGGGGATAGATCCCGTCGGTGGACATCAGCTGAAAGCCGGTCAAGGCCAACACATCGATGGCGGTGAAAGCAAATGGCTCGTACCGGCTCATACCGGCCAACGGACCCAGTCGCATCCATTGCCGGAATGGAGTAAACGCCAGCAGTACGGCGCACATTGCGACGAACGCGTACAAGACGATCAATGTGGTCTGCTCAGGCCATTCGGCCCGCCGCGTGCCCACCACCATGGCGGCCGACATGAGCCCCACGACACCGATTCGCAGCACCGAAGCGATGCGGTAAGAGCGCAACTGGTGCACCCTGCGCACCCGATCCAGTTCGACATCGCTGGTCAATACCACAGGAACACCGTACTCATCGCGAACCTTGGCAATGGTTCCTTCGGAGCAAACGGTCAATATACGCGTGACACTGCCCGGCGATTGTTAATGGCTCTTTGTGAGCAAGAGGCTAAACTCGTCGCCATGGTCGGCGCTGCATGGACATGACCACGCCCGAGAAAGTGCGTGTGGTGGTCGGCGATGATCACCCGCTGTTCCGCGAGGGCGTAGTACGAGCGCTTTCGTTGAGTGGCTCGGTGAACGTTGTCGGCGAGGCAGATGACGGTGCGGCGGCCTTGGAGTTGATCAAGGCGCATCTGCCCGACGTCGCGTTGCTCGACTACCGAATGCCCGGCATGGACGGCGCCCAGGTGGCGGCGGCGGTGCGCAGTTACGAGCTGCCGACCCGGGTGCTGCTGATTTCGGCGCATGACGAATCGGCGATCGTCTACCAGGCACTCCAACAGGGCGCCGCCGGATTTCTGCTGAAAGATTCGACGCGCACCGAGATCGTCAAGGCGGTGCTCGATTGCGCCAAGGGCCGCGACGTCGTGGCGCCGTCGCTGGTGGGAGGCCTTGCCGGAGAAATCCGCCAGCGCGCAGCACCGATGGCTCCGGTGCTTAGCGCACGTGAGCGTGAGGTGCTCAACCGTATTGCTCGCGGTCAAAGCATCCCCGCGATCGCGGCCGAGTTGTATGTAGCGCCGTCGACGGTCAAGACCCACGTGCAACGCCTATACGAGAAGCTCGGCGTCAGCGATCGCGCTGCCGCGGTCGCCGAGGCGATGCGGCAGGGGCTGCTCGACTAGCTGTTCGGCGGCCACGTCGACGGCTCCGACGGTTATGCGGCAGCGGTGCTGGACATGGCGTGCGCACACTTCGGCGTCTCCGGTTCGCAACGCGATCTGGACCTGGTTGACGGTCGGCGGTGCCGTCAAGCGTCGTCAACGAGTTCATAAAAGCCCTCGCCGTCGAGGTAGCGCAGCGTGGCAAGGTCACGAAGCAATACTTCGTCGACAGCATGCATCAACGTCAGCGAGATCGGGTAGGTGCTGTCGTCGATCGTGCGGTGAAGCTGCTGTCCGGGGTTGACCAAAAGCCGTATGTCGCAAAAGCTTTCCAATTCTTTGATGGCCTCCAGCCCGCGGTAGCCGGCCAGCACGCCGCCGCGCGGCGCGACCATCAGCGCCCAGGCGACGTTGCGCGCAAGTTCATAGGGGCGCCCGTGGCGTTGCTTGAACCGGTCGGGATTCGTGTAAGCATCCACCATCCATTCGGTCTGGGATTCACCCGTCGCCATGGCGGTATAGCCGGGCAGGTCCTGGACTTCGACCCGCGCATCGACTTCGATCAGGCAGGGCCCGTCGGGAGTCATCTTGATTTCGATATGACCCCCGCCGTGGTGGACGTCGAGGGCATCGAGCACGTCCAGCGCATACGCGACGAGCTGATCTTGGATTTCCCCGGTGGACGGCAAGATCTGGCCCGCCACCACGAGGTCGACCACCCCGTTGGCGCTGATGCGATGTGTCTTCCAGATGTCGCACACGTGGTGTAGGCCGTCCCGGCTCACGGTGTTGACCAGATACGCCGCGCCGTTCAAGTATTCCCGAGCCACCACACCGTCATTGGGCAGGTTGGCCACGTTCTTGCGGCCGTTGAGCCGGCGAAAGGCGTGAAGGGAGTCCTCGGGCGTGGGACACCAGGTGACTCCGTCGTTGGCCGCGCTACGCAGTGGTTTGAGGATGGCCATGCCGCCCAATTGGACGTGCCAGTCCCGAAGCTGGTCTTCGCTGTGCACTTTGATTTGTCGAGCTCCGCGCAGACCGCATTCCTTGATCCGCTCGATCATGAGGTATTTGTCGCGCCGCGCCGCACTAAGTGCGGTGCCGTTGCTCGGTACCCCGGTCAATGGGTGCAGGGCCTCGCTGAGTGCATCGGCGAGCTCGACGCCGTGGTCGCAACCCGCGATGACCGCGACCGGACGAAACGGCAATATGTTGCTTACCGTTTCGTCCAAGGAGCCGCGGTACGTGAACTCGAATTCGAAGGGAAACGGATCAGGGCAACTGCGGTAGACCTTGGGCGTCTCGGGTGTGCTCTGCACCCTGATGGGAAGATAGCCGGTGGCCTGGAACGCCGGCGCAAGTCGTGACGCCGACGGCCCGTAGGTATCCACCAAGACGATGGATCCCCTATTGTTTTCGTGCTGTAGACGGTTCACTGCGCGGTCCATCCGCCGTCTACCGCATGGGCTTGGCCGGTGATGTACACGGCTTCGTCAGCGGCCAGCCAAACCACGGCGTTGGTCACATCTTCGGGGTTGCCGAGCATATTGGGCGTGCGGGCGATGGGTTGCGGCAGTGACATGACCACGGATGCCGCACTGGCACATATCATTGCGCAGCTCCTGACCCGTCAAGGACGATGCGCCCGTGCGCCGTTGGCCGACACGCGACGCGTATTAGCGATCATCGCCGTTGTGGTCACGAGCCGTACAGTAGGGACGTTTAGCTGGCCGAACCACCTCTGATCGGTCCGAAATTGAGGGGACGTCTCCACCTCTAATCGGAGGAGACGAAAGCGGTCAGCGACTTTCCTTATGCGCCTTATGCGGCTTAGGCGCCCGAGAGTCAGAGCTTCAGCGGCAATTCCACACAGACATGGGTGCCCGCCGGCGGATCCAGAAATACGAACGCTCCGCCGGCGGCGTCGACACGTGCCCGCTGCGATGCCAGGCCGATGTGCCCCTCACCCAATCGGCGAGCCATGGTGTCAGCGGTGACGCCCACACCGTCGTCGGCCACATCCAAAACGCAGTTCCCATCCGCGATCCCGAGAGTGACGGACGCATGTTTGGCCTGCGAGTGGTGCACCACATTGGACAGCAACTCGCGCACCACGCCGAACATGATGTTGTCGATGGCACTGCGGATTGGGTAATCGATCTCGGTATTGATGTCGATGCCCGACTGCTGCGCGCCAAATGCGGCCAGCTGTTGCACCGCAGCGCCCAATCCAACCTGCTCGAGAACAGCCGGATGCAACTCGAAAGTCGCCTGCCGTAGCCGGTCCGACGCACTCTGCAGGGCAACCAACGCGCGTTCAACTCGCTCATCGCCGGGGGCTGCGGTATCCAACTCGACGAGCTCCTGGCGCGCGAGCAGCACGTCTTGCAGCGGTCCGTCGTGAATGGCCTCCGAAATCCGACGCTGCAGCAACTCCGTCGCCGTCATCGTTTGGGCAAGCAACGCCTCCCGCATAGCGCTCAGGTCCGCGACCGATCGGACACGCCGCTCCTCGATGCGGACCACCACCATCGCGATGCAGCACAGGAACGCGTAGAGCCCAAAGAGTAAGGCGGTATCCGGCCAGCCAATCGCGCGCACCACCAGGCGGTCCTGAACCCCGGCGATAGTGAACCCGATGACTGTGACGGCCAGCACTACGGCGGCTCGTCGCGACGACACATCAAGGCCAACCAGCACCGGCAACAGGGTCATGATCAGCAGCGGATAGATCCCGTCGCGGGACAACAACTGAAACCCCGTCAACACCACCACGTCGATGATGGTGAAAACGAATGGCTCCAACCGGCCCACTTCGACGAAACGGCTGGTCCCGAATAGACGAAACGGCGCAAATGCCAATACCAGGGCAGTCAGCGCAGCGAATGAGTAGAAGGCGACCAAAGCGATTTGACTGGGCCACTCAAATCGCGGTGAGCTGACCACCATCGCGCCCACCATGAACGCCACGACACCGATGCGCAGCACCGCAACGATCCGATAGGACCGCAACTGGTGAATCTTGCGCACCCGATCCAGGTCCACGTCGCTGGCGATCACCACGGGAACACCGTACTCATGGCGACCCTTGGCTGCCGGACTTGCCGCGGCTGAGCAAGATACGACCGCTCCAGACAACCGGCGTCGGCCAGGCACACGACGGCACTCGTCGCGCCCATCCGGCAAGCGCCGAGCAAACTGTACGAACCTGCCCGCCACCACCGTGTCCAGCTTCAGAACCGGGTGTCCACCTGGCCGTCCGGCTCGCCTGCCGTTCGGCTGAGTTCACCAACATCATCGCGGTCGGCATGCGGCCTGGCCTTGGCGTAGGCCACCGCGTCAGCCACCAGGCGGCGCGCGGCTCGCTCCACCTGGTCTAGCCGGCTACGGGTGGCGCCGGCGGCAACCAGCCGCCTTCGGGTGAAGATCAATGGATCCAGGAACTGCTGGGACCCGGAAAGGTCGCGATAGTCGCCACGATCGGATCCCGAGAAATCGGTCGTCCGGTAGGTGATGGCTTGGACTAGCATGGGGCCTCCGCCGGCGCGGGCTCGGTCCACCGCTGCGGCCACACTCTCGCGGACCGCGTGGACGTCGTTGCCGTCGACCGACACCCCCGGCATCCCGTAGCCTGCCGCCTTGCGGCAAAGCTGGGCGTCTCGCGTATGACTGTCTGATCGCACGCTCAACGCATGACGGATGTTCTCGACAAGAATCACTATCGGAAGTTGCCACACCACGGCTACATTGGCGGCGTCATTGAACGCCGCGGAATCCACATCGCCATCGTCGGTGACACATAAGGTGACCCGGCCATTATCGTCGAGCCACTGCGTGTAGCCGTACCCGATCGCCAACAACGGCGATTGCTCCACGACGCGTGGTGGCGACGGAAGCCCGTCGGCGCCGCCGGTGCGGCCCATCAACTCTGCGACCAACGGGCCAAGTTGACTACCGCGACCGACGTGCTGGGCGTGCGGACGATGGGTGGTGATGGCGACGTCACCCTCGTACAGCGCCGCGGTGGCGCCAATAGCCACCGCCTCCTGGCCGAATGCGGCTTGAACTGGCTGGGTGATCAGGCCTTCGCCGCGCAACTGATCCAGTGCCATGTCAAGCAGCCGCAGTACCCACATGCGGCGATACAGTGCGAGGTGCTCGAGCAACGACCTAGCCGACAGCTCACTTGTGCAAGTCATTTGTCGGCTCCTAACTCTCGGGCGGGAAACTCGTTGGTATAAGCCAGACTTAGGCCGCCTGATAGCGCGTCACGCGGAATCGCTCACCCTCGGTTGGTTGCACAGCCGTGGCGGGGCCGCGATGCGCTGTCTTCTCCCACAGGAATGGCGCGGTGACCAGCTGGTAGAGAGCACGCCATGCCGCGACCCAGTGTGCCACCCAGTACAGCGGTAAAACGGCGATCGCGCGCAGATGGCTCCGCCGTTGCTCGCCGTAAGCCAGATATGTAGCGAGCAACCATGTCAGCGTGCTCACGAACTGGACAACCCCGATCGCATCAGGATCTAGCTCCACTCCGATCAGACCGGCGTAGCCGAGCGTGTCGGCAATGCCGAGGCCGAAAATTATTGTCTGAGCTAGGAATTGGACCGGCATACCGAGTACGAAGACGATGAGACTAAACAGCCCGCGAGGACCGAACCGGCGAATCGTCTCAAACGGTGTCCGGGTGTGAACGAGCGCGGTCAGCAGAAATCCCTTGTGCCACCGGGTGCGCTGCGAGATCCAGTCACGCAGCCGGTCCGGCGCATCCCCGTAGGTGACGGAGTCGACCACGTCTGATCGATAGCCCAATGCGTGCAGGCGCATTCCCAGATCCGCATCCTCGGAGACGTTCCAGGCATCCCAACCGCCCACTTCACGCAGTACCTGAGTGCGGAAGTGATTGCTGGTTCCGCCGAGTGGGAATGGCGCGCCGAGCGCGGCCAATCCCGGCACCGTCATCCGGAAACGTCTTGCGTACTCCACGCCGAAGCAGTGCGCGAGAAGATTGGTCCGCACGTTGCTGGTTTGCAGTACCGCTTGAACGCAAGCCAGTCGACCGGAATTCGCGGCGAATACCGCGGCGGTCTTCCTGAGCTGATCGGGCTCCGGCCGGTCCTCGGCGTCGAAGATCACCAGCAATTCGCCCTTGGCGACCAGCAATCCGGCGTTGCACGACCGCGGTTTGGTGCGCGGTGGTCCGGGCGGCACCGGCACCACCCGCATGTATGCGGGTGGCTTTGCCGCAGCGATGGCAGCCCGGGTGTCGATGTCAGTGCGCTCGACCAGGAAAAGCACTTCAAGCCGATCCGCCGGATAGTTCAGCTTGGCCAGGCAGCGGACCAAATCGCCGATAACCTCTTCCTCGCGGTAGGCCGGAACAAGCACCGTGTAGGTGGGCAGCGCCTCGTCCGCCAATTCGGGGGCCGGTGCCCGCCTGCGACCGTTGCCATATCGCATCCCGGCCATCGCGACGACAAAGGACACGAGCACGATCCCCGTTGTGATCGCCAACAAGACGAGCAACAACACCGACGGCGCCAGCACCGCTGCGATGACGCAGGCCGCCGCCAAAACCTGGGCGGCACGCTTCTGCCACATCCGAATCCCGTTCCGGGCGGACATCTTTGGATTTCTGTCGGCGAAGTCGTGGACGATCGCGTGCGCGACGTGGTCTTCCGATTTGGCGAAGACGTTGTCTTGCAACCGAACCGGTAGCGAATGCAGATCAGCCAGCTCGACCTTCGCACCCGAGTCGGCCGGCAACGGCCCGGCCGTCTTGTGTCGAATTTGGTCAACGTTCAAGATGATTAACTCCGCTTCGGTTGTAGTAGTTGGAATGGACTTTGGGCGGTACTCCCTAGAGCGCGCGCCAATGGCAGACACAAGGCTGCTCCGATCAAGCCAATCGTCACCGTGACAACCGCGACCAAGAGGTGACCGCCATGGGTCAGGCTGTAGGACCCCATGATTGGAGCGATCACTGAAGCAATGGCCAGGGCCATCGACCAGATTCCGTGGTACCGGCCCCCGCTGCCGGCGGGCGCAATCTGGTGGACGACTCCCGCGGCGATCACCAAACAGGCAATCTCACCAGGCGTGCACAAGGCCGTGGCCACAATGAAATCGAGCGTTGTGCGAGCGAGCGCGACGGCCCCCATGCAAAGGGCCGACCACACGCTGGCAATGGCCAGAATGTCGAGCCTCGGGTTGGCGCGGCCGACGATCTTGCTGAGCCACGGCGTCAGGGCCGGAGTGAGGGCGAGACCCGCCAGGGCATTGGCCAACTGCGCTCCACCGAATTGGCTGGCATCCAGCCCTCGATCGGCCATCAACATCGGCACGGTCGCGTACAACCCCCGGATCACCGTCAGTGTTGCCAGGCCTGATAGGAACACCAGCACAAGCCGTCGGTCTGCAAATGCCTTCCGGTAGCTGACCTCTTTGATGCTTCGCACCGCCGGAGCGTGAAGGTTCGCAGGGTTTGTCCGGGCCGGGACGCAGCAGGCCGCCACCACCGCGAAGATCGCGCAGACGACACCGTTGATCCAATACAGCAGCGGCACGCCCGACCAGCCGACGAGCAGACCACCTACTCCGCCGGTGATGGCTCGACCGACACTGACAATCCAGCCGAAACGCCAACCATCGATCGTCGCTCGCTGACGGGGATCCGGAATGTACTGCACGATCGCGGCGCCCAGCACCGGGCGCACCGCGTCATAGACCACGCCAGTGACCAGCGCACCGAGCAGTAATGCGGGCACGGTGCGGGCCCCCGCCATCAGCATCAGGACCCCAGCCGCAGTCAGCATGGTGGACACCAGCGTCACCCGGGCCCCAATGCGGTCGACCAACCACCCGCACATCAGCTGGCCGATGGCCCAGCCGACCCCGAACGCGGCCAAGACCGCGCCGACGGCTCCCGCGCCGAGCCCGTGCTCAGCCACGTGGTAGGCCATGAACGGATAGGCAAATCCCGCCGCGCGCATCACCATGCTGCCGCCCACCAGCAGCCAAATCACCGGCGGATAGCTTGCTGCGACCTTGTTCGCAGAGGCGGCGGAGACGTCGACGTCACCGTCAGGGATGGCCGTCGTTGTCGTCACAAATGGAACGTTAGAGACGATTACATTTGAGTAACTCCACCGATCGGCCCGAATGGTGGCGGATGTTCATCCGCTGATCGGGGGACATTTCTGGCCGCTGCTCAAGGAGCTAGCCGACCAATTCCGGCAGCACCCGAAGCGGCGTGATGCCGTCTTGCGCGGCGTTGGCAGCCGCATCGGCACGGCCAGCCGCACCTGATAGTGGCATCCCGCCCAACAGGCCGGGAGTAGTGGATCCAAGCGAAGGGACGGCATTCGCGACCGTACCCGGTAACGCCGCGACCGCCGCATGACTCAGCGTCGGGGCGGACGCGGCCCAGGCCGGCGGTACGGACAGCAACCCGACCGTTGACGCCTCACCTAGACCGGCTGATACCGCACCGGTCAGGCCTGCCGAACTCAGCGCCCCCGTCGCAGCCGAGCCCAGCGAGGTCGCGATCTCGCTGCCGACGGCAGCCGCCGCCGGGAATAGACCCTTGATGGTCGACATCATCGACATCATCAACCCGGCCGACGAAGTGCACACAAAGAAGGGTGTGCCGAAGATGCTCATCACGGTGTCCAGGTCCTGGATCCAGCCGGGGAGCGCTGACTCACCGGCACCCGGCAAGACCGGGATCAGCCCGGATAGCACGGTGCTGATGTTGGTCGCGACGGAGTTGCCGGTGGCCTGGGCGACCGCGGCGGCCTGGCTGGCCGGCCCGGCCGGGTTGACCGGCTGTGGCGGCTGCGTGAAGGGCATCAGTCTGGTTGCGGCGGCCGAGCCGGCGACATAGCCGTACATCGCGGTCGCGTCCTGGGCCCACATTTCGCCGTATTGGGCCTCGGTAACCGCGATCGCGGGCGCGTTCTGGCCCAGGATGTTGGTCGCGATCAGGGCCATCAGCTGCGCACGGTTGGCCGCGACCAACGCCGGGTGCACGGTCATCGCGTGGGCCACCTCGTAGGCCGCGGCCGCCGCTTTGGCTTGGCTCGCAGCCTGCTCGGCTTGGGCTGCGGTCGCGTTCAGCCAGGTCACATAGGGTGCGGCCGCGGCCGCCATCGTAATCGCATTGGCACCTAGCCACGGACCGCTGATCAAGCCGGTGATCCCCGAGTCGACGGCGATCGCGGTGGTGTTCAAGTCGATGGCCAAACCATCCCAGGCGGCGGCCGCGGCCAGCATCGATCCGACTCCCGGGCCGGCGTACATCCGCCCCGAGTTGATCTCCGGGGGTAACGCCCCGTATACCATCGCCGCCGATCCCTCTCAGCGGGCTGCGATCGCGTTTGCCGCCTCGGTCGCCGCGTAGGAACCACCACTGGTCTCGAGCGTGGTCACGAACATTTCGTGAATCGCTGCGGCCTGCTGGCTGACCGCTTGGTAAAGGGCACCGTGAGCGGCGAACTGTGCAGCTGTCAGGGCCGACACTTCGTCTGCGGCAGCCGGAACGACGCTGGTGATCGGAGCCACCGCGGCCGCGTTGCTCGCGTTCATCGCGCTGCCGATCGTCTGAAGGTTGCCCGCCGCGGCGATCAGCATTTCCGGTTGGTTGGTCACGAATGACATAGCCACAACAGTGCCGCCAAGACACGAATATGTCTGTCGGCCGAGCGGTCAACGTGGGGGATGATTCAGGCTGTCCACCGATTGACGGATGTTTATGTCCTCCACCTGGGGCCGATGAGGTGCTGGTCAGGGCGCCGGAACCTCGATCACCGTCGCCGAACCCATGCCGCCGCCCGCGCACATCGCTGCGACCCCTACCCCGCCGCCGCGCCGGCGCAATTCGTGCACCAACGTCACCAGCATCCGAGCTCCGGTCGCGGCCACGGGATGGCCCAGTGAGCAGCCGCTGCCGCTGACGTTGACCCGGTCCGGGTCCAGCTCGAGTATCTTCACGGTAGCCACGCACATCGACGCGAAAGCCTCGTTGATTTCGAACAGATCCACGTCGGAAATCGAAAGCTGAGCGCGGGCAAGCGCCTTCGGGATTGCCTCTACCGGAGCCAGCCCGGTCGCCGCGGGGTCGACACCGACCGAGGCCCAGGACACCACTCTGCCCAACGCCGGCAAGCCCAGCCGGTCGCTGGCGATGGTCAATACCGCGGCGCCGTCGTTGGCGCCGCAAGCGTTGCCCGCGGTAATAGAAAAGCCCTCGATCTCCGGATGCAGCGGTTTGAGTGCGGCTAACTTCTCCATGCTGGTGTCGCGGCGCGGATGTTCGTCGACCGAGAAGAGCCCGTGCGGTGTCTCGATGGGAACGATTTCCTCTTTGAAGCGGCCCTCATCGATGGCGGCGATCGCGTTGCGGTGCGACCGCAGGGCCCACGCGTCCATCTCCTCACGACTGATCCCGGCTTTGACCGCAGCGTTCCAGCCGACGGTGATGGACATGTCCAGGTTGGGCGCGTCCGGCTGGTCGGGGTGTGTCGGTGGGAACCAGTCGACCCATTCGCCGTCCACCTGCAACCGCGACCGCGGCGACGTGGACGCGGAGTTCACACCGCCGGCAATGACGAGTTGATCCATACCTGCCCGCACGCTTGCCGCCGCACTCTGCACCGCCGCCTGGCCGGCCGCACAGTGCCGATTGTTGGCTAATCCCGGTACCTGGGTCAGACCCGCGGTGATCGCCGCGTGGCGAGCAACGACGCCGCCGCCGTAGAGACCCTCGCCCAGGATCACGTCGTCGACCTGCGCGGGATCCAGATCCGCCGCGGCTTCGCTGATCAAATGGTGGGCCAGGTCAAAAGCGCTAGTGTCGCGCAGGGTTCCTTTCCGGGCGGTCCCGATGGGGGTACGCAACGCGGACACGATCACAGCTTCAGGCACAGGTCTTCTCCACTTCGGCGGTGCGCAAGAATGAGAATCTTATTCTCTCAGTTTGAGAGTATGAGTTGCAAGCTCACTGGTTGGCGAGCAGACGCGGAATCGCACATACCGGACCCGAATCGTGCGATTCTGCGTCTGCTCGCCAATGAACTCGCCAATGAGCTCGCCAATCGAGGAGGCACGGTGGCAGCGATCGCGGTCCCGGGCGGAACTGTGTGGTTCAAGCAGGTTGGCGACGGCTCGGGTGTTCCCCTGCTGGTCGTACACGGGGGGCCGGGGCTACCGCACAACTACCTGGGCTCGCTGCAACGCCTAGCCGACGAGCGCGAGGTCATCTACTGGGATCAGCTGGGCTGCGGGAATTCCGAATGCCCTACCGACACCGAACTCTGGACAATGGAACGCTCGGTGGCCGAGATGAAGGCCGTGGTGCAGGCGCTTGGCCTGAACCGCTTCCACATCTTTGGCAATTCGTGGGGTGGGATGCTGGCACTACAGTACGTTCTTGACTCGCCGGCGGGAGTCGCCAGCCTGACCGTCTCGAACAGCGCCGCGTCGATACCCCGGTTTGCGGAATATGTAACCCGTTTGAAGTTTGGCTTGGACGCGGGAACTCAATCAGCCATTGACCGTCATGAAGCTGCCGGCACCACCTCTTCCGCTGAATACCAGGCTGCGATCCGGACTTGGAACGAAGCGCATCTGTGTCGCAGGCGCCCCTGGCCCAACGAACTCGAAGACGCGTTCAAGAAGATGGGTACCGACATCTTCGCAACAATGTTCGGGCCCAGCGTGTTTCGTATCGTCGGCACTATCCGAGACTGGGATGTGGTCGACCGGTTGGCCGAGATTGCAATACCGACCCTGCTCCTTGCCGCCAGATTCGACGAATTCTCCCCCGACCACATGCGGGAAATGCATAGACGAATCGCGGGTTCGCAGTTTGAGTTCTTCGAGTCGACCGCGCACCTGCCATTTATCGAAGAGCCAGACCGGTTCGATCGCGTGATGCGGGGCTTTCTGCGGCTTCACGATGTGGAGCCACGGGTCACCTCACCGTGGGATCTGCCTCCGAGGTGACATTGACCTCAGGTCCCGTCGGCCGGTATCGATCGGGGAGCTCGGGGATGCCATAGCGGCTCCGGAGCTCGGTCAGCGGCTCTCGCGCCACGTCGAAGAAGTGCCACCCCGGGTCCAAAACGTCGGTCGTGGTCTGCTCTCCGCGCCGCCAGGCCACGAGAAACTTCCACGGGTCCAATGCACCGTGCTGCGCGCCGATCCCGTTCACTTCCTGCCCGATGTGCCACTCCAAAATGACCGGGAGCAGGTGAGCGGTGAAGGCATCCTGGGCGTGCATGCGCCCGGTGTAGGTGCTGACCAGCAACTCACCCTGCATCGAGGTGTCATAGCCGGAGAGCACGTGCAGCGAATCGTGCGGGATCGCGAATGCCTCGTGGAATGCGCCGTCCTGGCCCGGGAAGCGGAATCCATGCCGGCGAAAGTGGACCCAGAGCGCCCGCCCGAAGCTGCCCGGCAGATATCCCTCGAGTTCCTGGTAGCGCGCGTACAAACGCTTGTCGGCGTCGCTCTGCCCGTCGTAAGGCTGCATCCGGGGCTCGTCCCCTGGTTCGGCCAGACCGGGAAAGGTTGCTGCATTACGCACGACCATGTCGTGCATCGCCTTGTCGAGGCGCCCCTCAACGATGTCACGCAGATCGGTAACCCAGGACGCCTCGACGCCCAGGTGGGATGCGTAGGTCAATGCGGCCGTCACCCGCTCCGTATCCAGCTGCCCGTCTGCGAGTGCCGCGACGGCGATGAGTTCCGCGCTGATATCCGCAACATCGCGGCGCCCGCCGATGGTCGCCGCCAGCTGATCCGGCGCGACCGCGGCCAAGCCGTCGACCCCGCCATCTCCCGGACCGATCGGCCAACCGAACAGGACCGCCGCCGTCGCATCGACGAGCTGTTGCCCGCAGGTGCGCCCCGACTTGCCACCCAGCGACTCGATCACCGATGTCATCGCGGCAAGCACTGCGGTAGTCACACTCTCGTCCACATCCTCGAACAAGGCCGCCTCCAGAAGGATCCACCGTCCTCGCCGGTGGTGCCGCATTTGACGCCGTCCCACCCTACCGCCGCCTCGCCGACCCGATGGATCGGCGACGGGTGCTCATGGCCTCGTAGTCGAGCTACGAGCGGAGTTCTTGCCGGCCGTCAGCTTGGTGACGATGTTCCGGAAGTCATCGGTGGTAAACGACTGGTGCTCGGCCGAAAGCGCGTAGTCCAGACTCGCCAGCACGGCGCGCTCCAAATGAATGTTGAGCACCCGCTTGGTGCTTTCGACCGCTTGCTGGGGCAGTTCCATGATTCGCTTCGCGCAGGCCAGCGCTTCGGCGACCGGGTCGTCGACGACGTGGTTGGCCAAGCCAAGCTCGACGGCACGCTCGGCGCGAATCTTGGTTCCCGTAAGGGCGTACTCCTTGGCCAGCAGCAGACTGATATGCAGCGGCCAGGTCAGCGGTCCGCCGTCAGCGGCCACCAACCCGACTTGCACATGTGGGTCGGCGAGAAAGGCGTCCCTGGCGATGTAAACGATGTCGCTAAGCGCGACCAGGCTGCACCCAAGCCCGACGGCGGGGCCATTGACGGCTGCCACCACCGGAATTCGGCAGCGTGCCATGCCGAGCACGATCTCGCGTCCGTCGCGAATGGTCTTGGCACGCAAGTCGGCGTGTTCGGCGAGCTCGGCGAGATACGAGTAATCCCCACCGGCCGAAAATGCTTTGCCGCTGCCGGTGAGCACTGCTGCGCGCGCGGTGGGATCGTCGGTTAGTCGTTGCCACAGCCGCGCGAGGCCGACGTGCAAATTGTCGTTGACAGCGTTAAGGGCATCCGGACGGTTCAGCGTGATGATCCGCAGCGCCCCATCGGCGTGCACGTCGATTTCGGTCGGCATGTCGTACACGTCAGACTCCCAGTCCCAAGATTCGTGAAGCGATGATGTTCT
The DNA here is from genome assembly GCF_900232995.1 of Mycobacterium simulans. Taxonomy (GTDB): domain Bacteria; phylum Actinomycetota; class Actinomycetes; order Mycobacteriales; family Mycobacteriaceae; genus Mycobacterium; species Mycobacterium simulans. The sequence goes on along the minus strand of NZ_OCVX01000003.1, from coordinate 2,254,959 downwards.
TCTGTATCTGCGAGGTACCGCCCATCACGCTCTGGGCGCGGCTATAGAGGTAGGCGCTGAACAGGTCTGGGTCGTGGGTGCCGCCAACGGCCAAGGCGGCGTGTCCCACGGACTGTTCGACCCAGGTCATCAGCAACTTGTCCAGCGATCCCTCGGGGCCGTGCGAAACTCCGTCGAGCTGTTCGGACAGCCGGCGCCGGACGTGGTGGGTCAGCATTTCGGCCTGGATGGCCGCCCATGCGAGCTCTTCGGTTACCGGACCGTCGTGGCGCGCCAACAGAGTTCGGACGAGCTTGTTGTATCTGGCCGCGTAGCCCAGTGTGGACGGCTCACGCTCGTGGCCGACGACGGTCATGGCCACTGCCCAGCCGTCGCCGGGGGAGCCGACCATCCGGTCGGCCGGGACCGTCGCACCGTCGAAAAGCACCTGTCCGAATTCGTTGCTGACGCCATTCATCATGCGCAGCGGACGCTGTTGCACGCCAGGCTGTTTCATGGCGATGACGAACGCCGATAGGCCGCGGTGTCGTTTGGCCGCCGGGTCGGTGCGAGCCAGCAGTAGACACCAATCGGCCACATCCGAGTAGCTGGTCCAGATCTTTTGCCCGTGCACCACATAGTTGTCGCCCTCGCGGGTAGCGGTGGTGGTCAGCGACGCCAGATCCGAACCCGCGCCGGGTTCACTGAATCCCTGGCACCACCGCTCGGTGCCATCGATGATGCCGGGCAGGAAGCGTCGCCGGAGTGCGTCGCTGCCATGCCTGCCGATTCCGTAGACCAGGTAGCCGACGCTGGGACGCGGCGGGGCGCCGGCGCGCGCCAGCTCTTCGTCGACGACGACGTCGTACACCGCAGGCAGCGCCTGGCCGCCGTACTCGCGGGGCCACGACAACCCGAAGAAGCCCTCTCGGTAGAGGGCCCGATGCCACTCGGCCTGACGGGTCCAGTACTCATCGCCAGAGCCGGAAAACTCCTTGGCGTGCAACGAAAGCCAGGATCGTAGGCGTTCCCGGAAGGCGGCCTCTTGCGGCGAGTCACGAAAGTCCAAGGTCGATCTCCTCCCACCTTGCCGGCCACAGCTCGGTCGAGGTCAGCGCCCGGCGCAGGTACACATGCACCAGGCAGTCCCAGGTATTGCCAATCCCGCCGTGCACCTGCACCGCGGTCTCGCAGACGGTCCGGGTAGCGCGCGCGCAGTAGACCTTCGCGATCTGAGCGGCCCGAATGGCTTGCGCCGGTTCGAGTTCGTCAACCGCCCACGCGGCATGCCGCAGTACGCTCACCGAGCCTTCGATCAGCGCAAGGCTTTCGGCCAACAAGTGGGCGATGGCTTGATATGAACCGATCTGTTTACCGTACTGTTCACGCACTTTCGCGTAGTCGCAGGCAACCGCGTGCGCACCGCGTGCATCTCCGATCAGGTCCGCCGACGTGCCCACCAAAGCCAGCGCCTGCCACCGTCCGGCAGCTTCCACCGACACCTCGCCGATAGCCACCGGCGATCCCGCAATGCGCGTGCTGGTTCTGGTCAGATCCGCGCCAGCGGAGATGCCGTCCAGCTCGGCCGTCAGAACCGTGGTCCCCGAAAGCAGCAAGGCCCTCCGATACCCGCGGGCATCGATGGCGATTTCGCCGACCGCGAACGTGACATCGCCGACGTCGGCATCGAGGTGGCGAGCCAGGTCATCGGCCAGGACCGGCCCGAGGAACGGCGCATCGACCAGCCTGCGCGCGAGTTCCTCTGCGACTACCGCTACTTCGACACCAGAAGCTCCGTCGGAACGCAACGATCGCCATCCGGTCGTATCAATGTGCTTGTCCAGACGCGTGATTCGCTTCGCGTCAGCCAAGTCTTGCACTGCTGCGGGTCCAAGATCGTCGGCTAGCTTGGCGGCGGCGTCCCGTAGCAGCTGCTGTTCAGCTGTCAGACGTACATCCATAGCGCTCCTTCAGCTCTCGGCGCAGCACCTTGCCCGAAGGTAGGCGAGGAACGTCGGGCACGAATACGACCTGGCTCAGTCGCTTATAGCCAGCCAGCTTCGCGTCCACCCGGGCGGCGAGCTCGGCGGCGACTGCGGGGTTGCTGGGGCCGTGGGTCGCGACCGCGGCAACGACCGCCTCCCCATTGGCACCGTCGGGAACGCCGAATACCGCGCAGTCTTTGACCGCCGGATGACCGTGCAGCACCGTCTCGATCTCGGCGGGCGCGACCTGGAACCCGCGCACTTTGATCATCTCTTTGCGGCGGTCGGTGATCCGCAACCAACCGTCGCCGTCGAGCGAGCCCACGTCCCCGGTCCGGTACCAGCCGTCACAGAACACGTCGGCGGTCGCGTCGGCCGGCAGGTAGCCGGCCATCAGCGAATTCGACCGCGCCTGAATCTCACCCACCTCTCCGGGCCGGACCGACTCTCCGGTGTCCAGCGACACGATCCGCAGCTTCACTCCCGGCACCGGGCGCCCCACGGCGTCGAGCCGAGCCCCTTCGAGCGGGTTGCAGGCGATCACGGGCAACTCCGTGGTGCCATACGCGGGGACCCACCCGATGCCGGTGCGCCGGGTCACGGTCTCGGCGATGCTGGCCGTGACCGGAGTGGCACCCCACATGATGAACCGCAGCGACGATAGGTCGTAGGACTCCAGCTTCGGGTGCGAGGCAATGGCCAGCGCGATCGGCGCGGCCGCCATTTCGATTGTGATGCAGTCGTTTTCGATGTGGCGCAGCATCGCGTCGATGTCGAATCGCGGATGTAGCCGCACCCAGGCACCGGTGCGCAGCGCCGTAAGGATGTTGAGCAAGCCGAGGATGTGTGCTGGCGGTGTGGCCACCTGAATGCGGTCGTTATCCGTCAGCTGCAGCGCAGCGCGCCAGTGCCGGATTGCCGCGTCCAACGAAGCGTGGGTGTGGCGGACGGCTTTGGGCAGGCCGGTAGTGCCGGAGCTGAACACCAGCAGCGCGTCGCTTTCGGGCGCCGGCGAGCCGCGCACCGGATCTGCCGCACGGATCGGTTCATCCAGATGCAGCATCGGCATCAGACCAGCCAGCACCGGATGGTCACCGACTGCGTGTTCCGGGTTGGTCACCGCCAGCGCATGCTCGACCTCGTCGCGCTTCCATGCGGTGCCGATCAGCACCGCCGACGCACCCAGCCGCCAGATCCCACTCAGCGCGGCGACGAATTCGGGCCGGTTGGACGCCATGACCGCCACCCGACCGCCGGCGCCCACCCCCATCTTGGTCAGCACCACTGCAAGTCCGCCGGCCAGCGCGTCGAGGTCGGACAGGCTGAATTGCCGTTCCTCGTACACGAGCGCGCCCGGATCGGTCACGTCGCGTTCCCCTTCGTGCGGTCGTGAGAAGATCCTATCGTCTTGTGAGAATAGTATTCTCTATAGTGAAGAACGCAAGTGTGGATGCCTGTCCAAGAGAGTGGTCATGACGGAACCTGGCACGGTGACGATCTACCTGGACCGCAAGAAAGTGTCCGTTCCGCGGGCGCCTGGCGAAACGCTGCTGGAAAGCGCCCGCCGGGCCGGGCTCGACCCACCCTTCAATTGCGAGGCCGGCAACTGCGCGACCTGCATGGCCAGGATCACGGAGGGCAGCGCAACCATGCGGGCCAATGACGCACTCGACGACGACGAAGTGGCCGAAGGTTACATACTGACCTGCCAGGGCATACCCGACACGGCATCGATCACCGTGCGCTACGAATAAGTCACGAGGGACCACAAGGAAGAAGCGACCATGCCCAAAGGCATCATTCATGTCGAGACTCGACCCAGCTCGCCAGATCGCGACCAGGAGTACAACACCTGGTACGACGAGGTCCACATACCCGAACTCGTGGCGCTCGACGGCTTCGTCTCGGCGCGCCGGCTGCGACCCGTCGACGACGAGGGGCCATACGTCGCTCTCTACGAAATCGAGGCCGACGATCTGCAGAGCGTGCTACAGAACATGCTCGACAATGCGCGGAACTTGCACATGTCCGATGCGCTGCAATTCGATCCGCCGCCGGTCATGCGCCTGCTCGAGGTGACGAGCGAGTACCGCCCGTAGCGCTCAGCGCAGCTCCGTCGCGAGCGCCGCGATCATCTCGCGGGTTCGACGCTTGGAGGCGACGAGTTCGTCCCGGTTTTCGCCGATGGGCAACAGCCGCACCGATAGATCGGTCACGCCGGCGTCGGCGAATCGCCGGAACCTGGCCAGGATTGCCTCCGCGTCGCCGGCCGCGCAGATATCGCCGACGTCTTGGGCATCGCCGTAGCCGAGCAACCGCTGATAGTTCGGCGAAACCTCGGCCTCTCCGAGGATCCGGTTGGCGCGCTCGCGGGCTGCGTCGACTTCTCCTGCGCTGCATAGGCATACGGGAATGCCGGCGACGATCCGCGGCGCCGGTCGCCCGGCATTGTCCGCGGCCTTGGCGATCCTTGGGACGACGTGCTCGGCCACCGCGCGCTCGTCGGCCATCCACAGCACGGTGCCGTCAGCGCGTTCACCGGCCAGCGTCAGCATCACCGGTCCGAGTGCGGCTACCAACACGGGCAGCGGTGCCACCGGCGCCAGGTCGAGGGGGTTGTGCACTCGGAAGGTGGCGTTCTCCACATCAACCGGCCCGGGGTTGGCGAACGCTGCGCGCAGCACCTCAAGGTAATCCCGGGTGAACGCGGCGGGCCGCTCGTAGGGAAGGCCGAGCATGTCGTCCACGATCCAGTGGTGCGATGGTCCTACACCCAGCACTAGTCGGCCGCCCGAGGCGGCATGCGCCGATAACGCCTGGCGAGCCAACGCAATTGGGTGCTGCGCTTGCAGCGGAACAACTGCGGTACCCAATTCAATGCGGCGGGTGCGCATCCCCATCAGGGCCACCGCGATCAGCGCGTCGAAGTCCGTGGGTATCTGCGGGATCCACGCGCTGTCGAGGCCGGCACTTTCGGCCCAGTCAATGTCGGCCAGCATCCGAGTGACCTTGCGCGCGGAATCCCCGCGTTCGGGTCCGATCATCACTCCGATGCGCACCATTCCTCCACGAAGTGCCGGATCTACATTATCTATACATGAATAACGTACTTGCAAAAAAAGAGAATGCCAATACCGCTGTTTGCTCAGGTCGCGACGCACGCCTAACGCTAGGCGCGACAGACATTCATGTCGCTTAGTCGACCGGCACGTTGAGAATCGGGCGGTTTACTCCGGCACCCGGACCGTCGAAATGCCACCACTCACCGGAGTAAACGGTCAAACCGCCATACTTCATGGCGTCCCGCAATCGGGCCCGGTTCGCCTGTGCTTCGGCGCTGACGTCCTGGGTTGCGAAAGCTTTTGCCCGCGAGGAGAAGTCGTCGAAGTCGGTGCCCATATCGGCCAGACAGAATCCGGACGCGCGGCGCTCAGACGGGCACGGCTGCTGCGGGCTGGTGAACGTCACGTCAACCGAACGGCCCGCCTCATGACTGTTCGCATATTGGCCCGGACGTGCCACCCACGCCGGGTTGGGGACCACGTTGAACATCCGGACCTGAACGTCGTGCGGGCGGTAGCAATCCCAGAAGACCAGCAACTGTCCGTGCGGGCGCAGCGCCGTCGCGGCCGCCGCCAGGCCGCGCGCCATCGATTCGTGCACGAGACACCTAGCGTCGGCGGGATACAACTGCGTATGGGTGAAATTGTTCGTCGTTGCATAGCGCAGATCGATCACCGCGTCGGCAACCACACTCCGAACATCGACGAACCCGGCCGCGCGTGCGGCGTCGCTGACCGGCGGCACGCCAGGAGTCGACGGCGCGGTGGTACCCACAGGGCGCATAGTGACCGTCCCCGAGACAGGCGAACTCGTGCGATTGACCTCGCAGCCGGCAACAGCAGCAGCCGCGACGGCGATCGCCACCAGCAGTAACCGCACCCGTCGAGCCATGTGTTTATTGTCCCGGGTCATCCAGGCTGGCGCCGGCACCGGTCAGCTGATGTCGCCGTCGACGTAACGCTGCAGGTTGGGCGCCATCGCCGCCACCACCTCGTCGTCCGGCATCGACGCAATCGGTTCGATCTTCCAGACGTATCGCAACAACGCGAACCCGATCAGCTGACTGGAGATCAAACCACTGCGACGCAGCCGTTCATCCTCGTCGCCACCAAGGGTCGACTCGCCGATCAGGCCGCGCTCGACGAGCACCCGTAGTTTTTCGCGGGTCTTGGTTTCGTGTGCGGCGGTCAGCACCACCGCCCGCAGTGCCGGACCAACTTCCTCATCCGTCCAGATGTCCAGCACATTGCGGATCAGCTGCCTGCCCAGATCGGCCCGGGGCGTCGCCCACGTCTTGACGACCGACTCGAGAAACTTCTGTGGCGGCGCAGTCGCCGCGTCGAGCAGGCCTTCCTTAGAGCCGAAGTAGTGGTAGATGAGCGCGGGGTCGACGTCGGCGGCGCGAGCGACGGCGCGGATTGCCGTTCCGGCCCAGCCGTGTTCGGCAAACTCCTCGCGGGCCGCGGCCAGGATGCGCGCCGCCAACACGCCACGTTCGTCGCGTGGACCCGGGGTGATCGAGCGTCTCGCCACAGACCTCACCATACAGTGCAATTTCATCTTGCGTTGAGACTAGTTTCAACATACCGTGAAACTATGCAGACCCTCAACGGCCCGCAGACCACCGGCCGGCAATACCGCAACCTCAGCGAACCGCGCTACACCAAGCGCAGCGACATCAATGCACCGGTCACCATGCGCGATGGCACCAATCTGTTGGCCGACGTCCACCGGCCCGATTCAGACGGCCGCTTCCCCGCGCTGATCGCCGCCTCGCCGTACCCCAGGCAGATGCAGGATCTCGGCGCCCCCGCCGGATTCATCGAAGCAGGCGTGACGGACTTCTGGGTGTCGCGCGGCTACGTGCACGTCATCGCCAACGTGCGCGGCACCTGCGGATCCGGCGGCACCTTTGGCTTCTTCGACGCACAGGAACGCCGGGACATGTACGACCTCGTCGAGTGGGTCGCCGCCCAACCCTGGTGCGACGGCAATGTCGGCATGATCGGCATCAGCTACTTCGCGATGACTCAACTCGCCGCGGCGGTCGAGCGCCCGCCACACCTCAAGGCGATCTTCCCTCTTGCCGTGACGGCGGACGCGTACGAGGCCGCCAACCACCACGGCCTGTTGAGCTCGTCGTTCGTCACGCCCTTCCTCGCGATGATCGGGCTGACCTCCGAGCGCAGCGACAAGCTGTGGCGCGGCAAACCGGTCGGTCTGGCCCGCCGCGTGCTGAACAGCCCACGGCTGCATAAGAAATTCGCGACCGCGAACGGAGAAGCGGCAGTGACCATGCTGCGCCAACTCATCAGGCTGCCGCACAACCCCCACCCATGGGACGAGTTGTGGCTGGAATCCGTGGTCAAGCATCCAACCCGCGACGAGTGGTGGGACGAGCGAAATCTGTTGCCATTGCTGAAAGAAGTCGATATTCCGGTGTACCTCGGGTGCGACTGGGAGAACGTGCCACTGCACTTGCCGTCGACGTTCTACACGTGGAAAGGCTTGTCGGACAACGCATGTGTGCGAATGGGTCTGCTCGGCAAGTTCGGCCTGACCTGGCCTTGGGAGAGCCTGCACACCGAGGCCCTGGCTTGGTATGACCATTGGCTCAAGGGCCGCGACACCGGGATCACCGACGGGCCGCCGATCCGCTACTTCCTGCCCGGCGCCGACCAGTGGCGTACGGCGGACTCGTGGCCGCCGTCGGCCGCTCCGCACCGCGAACTCACCCTGAGAGCCGACGGCTTGTTGGGGGACGACGAGGGTGCGCCGGGCAGTCGTGAGTTCATGGTGCTGGGATCCGGTCTCGGACGAGTCAAGCCGAGCGCGATCGATCCGCCGTCGGTGCTGACCTGGACCAGCGCGCCGCTGAGCGAGGATCTGGATGTTGTGGGCGAGATTGAACTGCGGCTGGTCGCATCGGCGACCGCGATCGACACCGCATGGATGGCGACGCTGCAGGACGTGACGCCGGACGGCCGCACCTGTGATGTGACCGCGGGCTGGTTGCGTGCCAGCATGCGCGAGGTAGACGAGGCGGCCAGCCGCCCCGGCGCGCCGGTGCTGCCGTGCCGGAATGCACGGGCGGTGCCGTTGGGCGAAGATGTCGTCTATCGAATCCCGTTGGTTCCCAATGCTCGACGGTTCAAGCGCGGCCACCGCATTCAATTGGTGCTCACCAGCGATGACCAGGACGCGTCGGCACCGGCGATAATGAAGTTCCGTCATGCCAGCGTCGGGACCAGCAGCCTGAACACCGTCCGCTCAGCCTCGCGGCTACTGATTCCGGTGCTCGACTGATACCGCGCCTAACACGCGGGCGGTTCGTCGAAAATAGTTCCGCCAGAGTCGATTTGGATGACGATGCTAGCCGATGCGGTCAGTGGTGGTCTGAAGGATGGCGGTTGCGATCCGCTCTGCAGGCTCCAGACCCACCACGCCGACGGACATCAACACCGACGACTTTTCGCGATACACATGGCTCCAAGCTTCGGCGGTGATCCGCAGGGTGGACGGATCCGGCTTGTCCAACGTGAAGTCGTAGTCGGCGTCGTGCAGGTCAATGCATGCTTGTAGGGACGACTCCAGCTGATGAAGCGCGCCGCGCGCGGTATGCGAGTCGGGGTACACGGCGACGGCCTGACTCACGGATTGGATCATGGCGGGTCCACCCGGCTTGAGGTCGTCGGTGATGCCGTGGTAGCCGGCACTACGAAACTCTGACCAGCCGCTGCCAAAGGTGAGATCGCTGGTTCCCGCCGCCCGACAGGGTCCCGGAGCGTTGAGGTCTCCTTGTGGTGGGTGACGCAAGTCCGCGTGTGAATGCGCGGTGAGCTCCTCATAGTTGGCGATGCGCCGGACATCTTCGACACTGACGATCAATGCATCGGCACGTGACACGGGCGCGGAACTCGGCTTGGCCGACGTTCCGCTATGCGAGCATGCCGTGATCGCGACCAATGCGCAGCACGCGAGGACCGCCGAGCTGCCGGCTTTTGGCTTCATCGTCGACGCCATGGTCAATATCTTAGAGACGCATGCTCATCTTGGTGGCCAATGCCACGAAGGCTGTTCAAGGAGGCGCTGACCGGCGATCCGGGTCTCACCAAGCTCTTTTGTCAGGCGCACGGTGTGCACGTCGGCGGCCGCCTGCAGGGCTGCGACGAGGTGTTCGGAGTGGGTAACGACGACGATCTGGCTGCGGTCGGCGGCGGTGGCGATCAGCGATGCCAAGGCGGGCAGCAGCTCGGGGTGCAAGCTGGTCTCGGGTTCGTTGAGCACGAGCAATTGCGGTGGACGTGGTGTCAGCAGGGCCGCGGTCCAAAGCAGATACCGCAGCGTGCCGTCGGATAACTCGGCTGCGGCTAACGGGCGTAGCATCCCGGGCTGGTGCAGAACCAGTTCGAAGCGAGTATTCGTATTCCGGACTTCGACTCGGCTGCCTTCAAAGGCACGGTCGATGGCTTCGCTGAGCGCGACGTCGTCACCAATCTCGTGAATCGTTTGTATGGCGGCAGCCAAGTCCGCGCCATCGTGGCCCAATACCGGTGTGCGCGTGCCGATTCGGCTCTGCCGTGCGGGCGCGTCGGCGTCCGTGCGCAGATGATCGTAGAAGCGCCAATATCGGGTACGCTCGCGCATCTGCATCAGCTCCGGTGCACGTACCGGGTCTGCCAGCTCGCTAAGCATGGAGTCAAATGGCCGCAGCACGTCGGCGATCACATGCCAGTCGCCGTCGCCGTCACGCACCCGCGCGGTGAGCCCGCCGCGCTCGGCGATCACCGCGGCCGTGCGCCACACCGGCCCGACCCACAGTGCCTCCACCTTGACCTCGGGATCCAGCGCAAAGGCCGTCTTCGTCGTGCTGGGCAGCCCAAGGTCCATCGCATAACCGAAATCGTCGCCGGCAAAGCCAAGTTTCAGGCTGGCCGGGCCGGTGCTCACCGTCCCCTGAACTCGATGGCGCCCTTGGCGCACCGACTTGCCGATCACCGCGGGGCCGGCCCACATCGTTGAGCTCAACCCGCCCTCGCGTGCCAGCGCCGCCACCGCGCCGTTGCGAGCAGAGTCGGCGAGTAGGCGCAACGCTCGATAGAGGTTCGATTTACCACTGCCGTTGGGACCGGTAACGACATTGAGCTGTCGCAGCGGGACGACCAGCTGGCGCAACGAGCGGTAGTTCTCCACCGCGACCGTCACCAGCACCCGGCCACGCTATTCCAACGCCCGCCCACTCGGCAAAGGACGTTCGGCGGTTGGTGCTGCGGGTGGGTGCGGCGCAGCGGTTAGGGCAGGTCGTCGACTCCGTTGAGCCCCAACCATTCTCCGGTTGTACCGACGCCCCCCCGGATCCCGCCGTTGCCGTCTTATGACGTCAAACCGTTACTGGACGGGGTTATCCAGATGGTCAACGGTCAGCCCCTGGAAGCCCTTATCAACGCGATCGACAAACCATCGCCGACAACCCCTCACGGCTTGACCGGGACGCCGTATCGAAGTCCTTGATCGACAAACTCTCTCGGCGTTCCACAGGACGTCAGAGATCCGGAGCACGTGGATACCCAAGCGCTGAAACCACTTGCACCCTGACGCTTGGGTGTCCGTCGACGATTTCTTGATGTCGCGGGGACGTCCACGAAAGATGGCTTTCGGGCACCAGGCGAACTGTCGACGAATAGTGCCGAATTTGCCGCCGTGGCGCTAACATCCGATTTGTCTTAATTGCGGACGGCAATCAGATCAGACGGTTGCGGGAGGCATCGCATGTCGTTTGTAATTGCAGCGCCGGACATTGTGGCCATGACGGCGGAGAATCTCGCAAGTATCGGTTCGTCGCTCACAGCGGCCAATGCGGCGGCCGCGGCCCCGACAAGTGGGCTGGTGGCCGCTGCTGGCGATGAGGTGTCGGCGGCCATCGCGGCGTTATTTTCCAGCCACGCTCAGCAGTTTCAGGCGCTGAACGCCCAGGCGGCGGCGTTTCATGCCCAGTTCGTACAGGCGCTAACCGGCGCTGGGGGCGCGTATGCGGCCGCCGAGGCGGCTAATGCCCTCGAGCAAGGCGTGCTGGGCGCGATGAACGCGCCCGCCGCCGCGTTGTTGGGCCGCCCCCTGATCGGCAATGGGACAAACGGGGCGCCGGGAACCGGGGAGGCCGGTGGGCCTGGGGGGTATTTGTTCGGCAACGGCGGCAACGGTGGCTCTGGTGCCGCCGGGATGGCCGGGGGCGCCGGCGGGGCCGCCGGGCTGATCGGCAACGGCGGGGCAGGCGGCGACGGCGGAGCCGGCGGGTTCGGAGCCACCACCGCCGGCAAAGGCGGCAACGGCGGCAACGCAGTGCTGATCGGCGACGGCGGCAACGGCGGCAACGCCGGGAAGGCCGGCGGCACGGCGGGCACCGGCGGCACTGGCGGGCTCCTGCTCGGCAACAACGGCAACAACGGGAAGGCTTAACCAGGCCAGCGGTCGCGGCCGAGTAGCGAATCGCCAAGTTCTAGCGAACTGGGCGGCGTTCCCACGACGTCGCCCAGTTCGCGACTTCGGACGACGGTGTTCGTGGCGGCGGCCTAGTAGGCTCCCGGTTCAACGCCGCTGCAGATGCTGGTGGCAGGTACAGGATTCGAACCTGTGAAGCTTTCGCGACGGATTTACAGTCCGCTCCCATTGGCCGCTCGGGCAACCTGCCGCCTAGCAGGTTACAACGAACGGGTAGACAGATCACAAACGGCTTGCACCAACGAGGAAGGGCTATCGAATGGCGGACTCATCGTTCGACATCGTCAGCAAGGTCGACCGCCAGGAGGTCGACAATGCTCTCAACCAGGCCGCCAAGGAGTTGGCCACGCGCTTTGACTTCCGCGGCACCGACACCAAGATCGCGTGGAAGGGTGACGAGGCCGTCGAGCTGACCTCGTCCACCGAAGAGCGCGTCAAGGCCGCTGTCGATGTTTTCAAGGAAAAGCTCATCCGGCGCGACATCTCGATGAAGGCCTTCGACGCCGGCGATCCGCAGGCTTCGGGCAAGACCTACAAGGTCACTGGCACCATCAAGCAAGGCATCACCAGCGAGAACGCCAAGAAGATCACCAAGCTCATCCGCGACGATGGGCCCAAGACCGTCAAGACGCAGATTCAGGGCGATGAGATCCGCGTCACCAGCAAGAAGCGCGACGACTTGCAGGCCGTCATCTCGATGTTGAAGCAGGCCGACCTCGACGTCGCGCTGCAGTTCGTCAACTACCGGTAGCGTTCGGTTCGTGCACTAAGCTGGAATGCACGAACCGAACGAAGGAGCTCGCGTGAAGACCACGGTCGCCGAGCTGGACGCGGCGAACCGGCGCCTGCGTGAAAGCGCTCACGCCATCGGTGTCGCGCTGTCGTCGGTCACGGTGTACACCGAACCCGCCGTCGCACGCGCGGTCCAGGCCGAACAAAACCTGTACGCCCGCATCGACGCCGAGTTCGGGATGCTGACCAGCACCGAAGCGGGCAAACGGATGGGATCGCGATCGAGCGCACCCCGCAACCTGGCGACCACCGCACACCGAAACAACGCGCTTGTCGCCGTCCGCCAGGGCAACTATCTCGCCTACCCCGGGTTCCAGTTCGGGTCCGGCGGAAAGCCGCTGGCCGTCATCGCCCGGCTGCGCGAGGTTGCCGATTCCAGCGGCTGGTCGGAGGCGGGCCTGGTGCAGTGGCTCTGCTCACCCACCACCTACTTCGACGGCGAACGCCCCGTGGACCACCTGGCCACCGACCCGGACCGGGTTGTCGCGGTGGCGGCGGAGGCGATGGCCGTCTCTTGGTAAGAGGGCCAGTGAGGCGGCCTCCAGACCCGTTCGACCCGGCCATCGCTACCCTGTCGCCCGGCCATTTGCTCTACCGCGTGCTGTCGGCGACCCGCACCGCCACCGATTTCAACCCGGGGTTAGGCGCGCCAACCCGGTTCGGCTTCTTCGGCAAGCCCGGCAAACCAATAGTGCCGATCCTGTACGCGGCCGAAAGCGAAGACGCCGCCATCGCCGAGACCTTGCTGCACGACATTCCCGTCGAGGGCGGCACCCTCCCCTACGACCAATACGCGAGCAAAGTACTGGTCCGGCTGAAGGTGACGCGGAAGCTGCGCGTCGGGATCCTGCACGGCACCGGACTGCGACGCCTCAAGGTCACCGCTGGTGAGCTGACGGCCGGCCCGGCGTCCAGCTATCGCAGCACGGTGCGGTGGGCCGAGGCGGCCCATGACGTCGGGCTGGATGGGCTGGTATGGATGTCGCGGATGTGCAATGACGCTAAGGCGTATGTCTTCTTCGGCGACAGATGCGGCTCCGATGATCCTGCGTTTTCCCAGGACCCCACCCACGCGCGCATCTTCGCCAGCCCGGCCGACCAGATCTGGCTGATCGACCGTTGCGCGCCCCTGCACGTCGACGTGCTGATGGAGCCTGCTTAATCTTGGTGACGTGACTCCCCAGGATGCCGACTATGTCGACGTCGTGATCGTCGGCGCGGGCATCTCCGGCCTCGGCGCGGCCTACCGGCTGACGGAGCGGAATCCCCACCTGACCTACACGATCCTGGAGCGTCGCGAACGGATCGGCGGCACCTGGGATCTGTTCCGCTATCCGGGGGTGCGATCCGACAGCAGCATCTTCACGCTGTCTTTCCCCTACGAGCCGTGGACCCGCGACGAAGGCGTCGCCGATGGCGACCACATCCGGGAGTACCTGACCACCACCGCCCACAAGTACGGCATCGCCCGCCACATCCAATTCAATAGCTATGTCCGCGCTGCGGACTGGGATTCGTCCACCGACACCTGGACCGTCACCTTTGAGCAAGAGGGCACCCAGCACCGCTACCGCAGCCGCTTCGTGTTCTTCGGCAGCGGCTACTACAACTACGACGAGGGCTACACACCCGACTTTCCCGGCACCGACCAATTCGGTGGCGCCCTAGTGCATCCACAGCACTGGCCGGAAGACCTCGACTACACCGGCAGGAAGATCGTCGTGATCGGCAGCGGAGCCACCGCGGTCACGCTGATCCCGTCGTTGGCCGAGCGGGCTGAAAAGGTCACCATGCTGCAACGCTCGCCGACCTACATGATGTCGGCGTCCAAGTACAGCAGGGTTACCACCGTCGCTCGCATGGTGCTGCCCCGCAGGGCTTCTCACCACGTCATCCGGATGTACAACGCGTTGATGGAAGCGGTGTTCTGGTTCCTGTCCCGCAAGATACCGGCGTTCGTGAAGTGGCTAGTACGGCGTGTTGCGGTCAACAACCTGCCCGAGGGGTACGACATCGACACCCACTTCAAGCCGCGCTACAACCCATGGGACCAGCGGATGTGCCTGATCCCCGACGCCGACTTGTACAGCGCCATCAGCGAAGGCCGCGCCGCCGTGGTCACCGACCACATCGATCACTTCGACGCCACCGGTATCGCGCTCGAATCCGGCGAGCACCTCGACGCCGACATCATCGTCACCGCGACCGGCCTGCAGCTGCAGGCACTTGGCGGCGCCAAGATCAGCCTCGACGGCGTCGATATCGATCCCACCGACCGCTTCGTCTACAAGGCGCACATGCTCGAAGACGTGCCCAACCTGTTCTGGTGCGTGGGATATGTGAACGCGTCCTGGACGCTACGGGCCGACATGACGGCTCGAGCGACCGCAAAGTTGCTGGCGCACATGGCCTCTCACGGATACACCCACGCCTACCCACACCGCGGCAACGGACCGATGGACGAAAAGCCGTCGTGGGACATCCAGGCCAACTACGTGTTGCGGTCGCTGCACGCGCTGCCCAAGTCGGGCACCAAGCGGCCATGGAATGTGCGGCAGAACTACTTCGCCGACGCCATCGACTACCGGTTCGACCGCATCGAGGAGGCGATGGTGTTGGGCCGCGTTCAGCAATACGCTGATCTGCATGGCAGTTGAGAAGCGCGAACCCAAAGTCGTTGTCCTCGGTGGTGGTTCCTGGGGTACCACAGTCGCGTCAATCTGCGCACGCCGAGGACCGACCTTGCAGTGGGTGCGCTCCGAAGCGACCGCCGCCGACATCAACGAGAATCACCGCAACACCCGCTACCTCGGCAACGAGGTCGTGTTAAGCGACACCCTGCGCGCCACCACCGACTTCGCGGAGGCCGCCAATTGCGCCGACGTCGTTGTCATGGGGGTGCCCTCGCATGGATTCCGGGGTGTGCTCACCGAGCTGGCCAAGGAACTGCGCCCCTGGGTGCCGGTGGTGTCGCTGGTCAAGGGGCTCGAGCAGGGCACCAACATGCGGATGTCGCAGATCATCGAGGAGCTGCTGCCCGGTCATCCGGCCGGCATCCTGGCCGGGCCGAACATCGCCCGCGAGGTGGCCGAGGGCTACGCGGCCGCGGCAGTGCTGGCAATGCCCGACCAACACCTGGCGACCCGGCTGGCGGCCTTGTTCCGCACCCGACGCTTCCGCGTGTACACCACCGACGATGTCATCGGTGTCGAGACGGCGGGCGCGCTGAAGAACGTCTTCGCGATCGCGGTCGGGATGGGCTACTCACTTGGTATCGGTGAAAACACCCGCGCGCTGGTGATCGCCCGCGCACTGCGGGAGATGACCAAGCTGGGTGTGGCCTTGGGCGGGAATCCCGAAACGTTCCCCGGACTGGCCGGCCTGGGCGACCTGATCGTCACATGCACCAGCCAGCGCAGCCGAAACCGGCACGTCGGCGAGCAACTCGGCGCGGGCAAACCGATCGACGAGATCATCGCCTCGATGAATCAGGTCGCCGAGGGCGTCAAGGCCGCCAGCGTGATCATGGAGTTCGCCAACGAATTTGGGTTGAACATGCCGATCGCCCGCGAGGTCGACGCCGTCATCAACCACGGGTCCAGCGTGGAGCAGGCTTACAGCGGCCTGATCGCCGAGGTTCCCGGACACGAGGTCCACGGCTCGGGGTTCTAAACGTGATCTCGGAATTCGGTTGGAGGGCAAGCTAGTCGAAGGGAAACGACCCGAAGCCGCCTAGCTGTCGCCCAGAGAGCTTCTGAACCACCAACTGGTTCATCGAAACGCGTTGTTCCGCAGCTTCGATGGCGAGGCGCGCATGCAACGCTCGTGATGTCCTAATGACGATTGTGCCGCTGTAGTTCCGTTCGGTTAGCGGAGTGGGCGGCTCTTCGCCGGTTCCCCGCAGATCACTCACATGCTGGTCAACAGCCTCCGCTATGGCGGCGATGGCTTCGTGGGCGGTTGGCGCCCCCGCGACAAGTATCGCAATTCGACACACGCACCGATGTATTCGTCGTACTCGGGGCACCATTCGGCACGGTAGGTGTAGCGATTCACGCGGAATGTGATAGCACAAGCACTAGCAGTTTCGACAGTCACTCATAGGCCCCGACAACCCAACACACCAAGGGCATAACCCTACTCAAGCTGCTAGCACATCCGCTAGCGGATTCAACAGCCACCCATAGGTCCCGACAACCCAACACACCAAGGGCATAGGCAAGTTCGAAGTTTGATAGCGCATGCGCTATCAAACGCAGCTCAGCCCCGCGCCATCGCTTCCAGCCGGCGGATGCGGTCCTCGATCGGCGGGGGAGGGGAAAACATCGACCCGATCCGTTCACCCGCCCGGAACGGGTTGGCGATCATCAAGTGCGCTTGGCTCGCAAGTTGCGGTTCCGGCGGCAACGGCGCCAGCTGCACGCCACCGGAGATCTTGCGGAGCGCAGATGCCAGCGCCAGCGGGTCTCCTGTCAGCACGGCACCGGATTCGTCGGCTTGGTATTCCCGGGACCGCGACACCGCCAGCCGTACCACGGTGGCGGCAATCGGACCCAACAACGAAACCAGCAGCAGCGCAAAGGGATTAGCGCCTTGTTCGCGGTCACCGCCAAAGGCGCCGAACCACAAGGCCATGTTGGCCAGCGCGGTGATCACCGACGCCAGCGCGCCGGCGACGCACGAGATCAGGATGTCGCGGTTGTAGACGTGCGACAGCTCATGGCCCAGCACGGCCCGCAGCTCGCGCTCGTTGAGGATCTGCAGAATTCCCGTGGTACAACACACCGCGGCATTGCGCGGGTTGCGGCCGGTGGCAAACGCGTTGGGCGCGCTGGTGTCACTGATGTACAGCCGAGGCATCGGCTGGTGCGCGGCGGTGGCCAGCTCGCGCACGATCCGGTACATCACCGGCGCCTGCAGCTCGGAAACGGGCTGGGCGTGCATCGCGCGCAAGGCCAGCTTGTCGCTGTTGTAGTACGTGTAGACGTTGATCCCGACGGCGAACAGGGTGGCGATGATTAACGCCGTCCTGCCGAACAACGCGCCGACGAACACGATCATCGCCGACATACCGACCAACAGCACGAAGGTCTTCAACCTGTTGGCGTGCGGATGCCAGGTCATCAGCGTGTCCTCCTACGAACACCCGGTCTTGCAGCTTCTAGCTAACCCAACGCCCATCATGGCCCCCTGGGTTCCAATGAGTTCGGTCAGCCGTGTCGGCTGACGGTGTAGTCGACTAGCGCCGACAGTGCTCGCCGGCCCGGGACGTCGGGCAGCAGGTCCAGCTCATGGCGCGCCTGGGCCGCGTATTGCGCCAGGACGCCTTTGGCCTTGGCCATACCCGGCGACGCGCGCAACAGGGTCAGCGCCTCGAGCACCTCCGCGTCGTCGTCGACGGGTCCGGCCAGCAGTTCCCGCAGCCGCGCGGCGTCGGGTCCGGTTTCGCGCAATGCGTACAGCATCGGCAGCGTGTTCACCCCTTCGCGGATGTCCGTGCCGGGCAGCTTCCCCGACTTGTCGGATTCACTGTCGATGTCGATGATGTCGTCGGCGATCTGAAACGCAGTGCCCACGAGGTTGCCGAGACGACTCAGCAATTCGACCTGGTCGTCGTCGGCACCGGCAAACATCCCGCCGAACCGGCCCGCCGCGGCGATCAGGCTGCCCGTCTTCTCGTGGACCACCCTGAGGTACTGCTCAATCGTGTCCGCGCCCGCAGGGGCGCCGCGGGTCTCGCGCATCTGGCCGGTAACGAGCTCAGCGAACGTGTCGGCGACAATCCGAACCGCCTTCGGCCCCAGCCGGGACACCAACCGCGACGCCGTCGCCAACAGGTAGTCGCCTGCCAAAATCGCCACGTTGTTGCCCCAGCGCGCGTTGGCGCTCGGTGCACCGCGGCGGACCTGCGCCTCATCCATCACGTCGTCGTGGTACAGCGTCGCCAGGTGGATCAGCTCGACGACCGCGCCGGCGATGGTCACCTCCGCGGCGTCCGGCTTCGGCCCGATCTGCGCGGACAGCACCGTGAACAACGGGCGGAACCGCTTGCCGCCAGCCTTGAAAAGGTGCAGCAGCGAATCGGTCATCACCTCGTCGGTGCCGCGTAACTCGGCATCCATGAGCCGCTCAATCTGGGTGACACCGTCACGCACCGTCGCGGCGAAAACGGCGTCGTCGAAGTCAACGCCCGCCACCACCGTCGCCGCAGTCCTCATCCGACCAACATACTGGTGAACGTGGAGACCCGAGCTGACGTGGTAGTCGTAGGCGCCGGACCGGCCGGCTCGGCGGCGGCCGCCTGGGCCGCCCGCGCCGGCCGCGACGTGCTGGTCATCGACTTCGCCAGCTTCCCGCGCGACAAGGCCTGCGGAGATGGGCTGACACCGCGCGCGGTGGCCGAACTGCAACGGCTTGGGCTCGGCGAGTGGCTGCACGGTCGCATCCAGCACCGCGGTCTGCGGATGAGCGGGTTCGGCGGTGAAGTGCAGGTGGAGTGGCCGGGCCGGTCATTCCCGACGTACAGCAGCGCGGTGGCCCGCCTCGAACTCGACGACCGGATCCGCAAAGTCGCCGAGGATTCCGGCGCACGCATGCTACTGGGCACCAAAGCCGTTGCCGTTCACCATGACTCGTCGAGGCGAGTGGTCTCGCTGACGTTGGCCGACCACACCGAGGTGAGCTGCCGCCAGCTGATCGTTGCCGACGGCGCCCGCTCCCCGCTAGGCCGCAAGCTGGGCCGGCGATGGCATCAGGAGACGGTGTACGGCGTTGCCGCGCGCGGCTACCTGACCACGGCCCGAAGCGACGACCCCTGGCTGACGTCGCACCTGGAACTGCGCTCCCCCGACGGCGCCGTGCTGCCCGGCTACGGCTGGATTTTCCCGCTGGGCAACGGCGAGGTGAATATCGGCGTCGGGGCTCTATCGACGACCAAGCGACCGGCCGACCTGGCGCTGCGGCCACTGATCTCGTATTACACCGACCTGCGCCGCGAAGAGTGGGGCTTTACCAGCGACCCGCGGGCGGTGTCGTCGGCGTTGTTGCCGATGGGCGGCGCGGTTTCGGGGGTGGCCGGGCCGAACTGGATGCTGATCGGCGACGCCGCTGCCTGCGTCAACCCGCTCAATGGCGAAGGCATCGACTACGGGCTGGAGACCGGAAGGCTGGCCGCCGAGCTGCTGGACGCGCGGGATCTGTCGCGGCTGTGGCCGTCGCTGCTACGGGACCACTACAGCCGCGGATTCTCGGTCGCGCGCAGGCTGGCGTCGCTGCTGACCTTTCCACGATTCTTGCCCGCGACCGGGCCCATGGCCATGCGGTCGGCAACGTTGATGAACATCGCGGTGCGCGTGATGGCCAACCTCGTCACCGACGACGACGCCGACTGGGTGGCCCGGGTGTGGCGAAGCGGTGGGCGGGCGTCACGGCTGATCGATCCCCGACCGCCGTTCAGCTGAGCGATGAAAGCCGGCCGATTTTTCAGGGCAACATGTCCAGCGCGTCACGGCATGCCCAGGCGTATAGTCCACCTAATGAACGGCAAGAAGCTGGCTACGATCGCCGGTACCGCAGCGGTGGCAATCATGCTCGCCGCGCCCGCGCAGGCCGACGACTACGACGCCCCCTTCAACAACACCCTCCACGGCTTCGGCATCTACGGACCGCAGGACTACAACGCCTGGCTGGCCAAGATTAGCTGTCAGCGACTGGGCCGGGGCGTGGACGGCGATGCGTACAAGTCGGCCAATTTCATCCAGCACAATCTGCCGCGAGGCACCACCGACGGGCAAGCGTTCCAGTTCCTGGGCGCCGCGATCGACCACTACTGCCCGGAGCAAATAGGCGTGCTACAGCGGGCCGGCACCCGCTAAGTTCTCACCTCACTCGGTTGAGCGGCTTGTACCCGGCATGCAAGGCAACGATGCCGCCGGTCAGGTTTCGCCACCGCACCGCTGCCCACCCCGCTTGCGAGATCTGGTGTGCCAGCGTGGCCTGGTCGGGCCAGGCCCTGATCGACTCCGCGAGGTATACGTAGGCCTTAGGATTGCTGGACGCCGCTCGGGCTAGCCGGGGCAGTGCCTGCATCAGATATTCCTTGTACGCGGTGGCGAACAACTTGCTGGTCGGTGTGGAGAACTCACAGACCACCAAGCGACCACCGGGCCGGGTGACGCGGGCCATCTCGCGCAATGCCGCCTGCTGGTCGACGACGTTGCGCAGGCCGAAACTAATTGTGACCGCATCGAATACGCTGTCGTCAAACGGCAGCCGGGTGGCGTCACCGGCCACCTTCGGCACCTTCCGCGCACCGCCGGCCGCCAGCATCCCGACCGAGAAATCGGCCGCCACACACCACGCCCCGGACTTGGTCAGCTCCACCGTTGACACCGCTGTACCCGCGGCCAGGTCCAGCACCTTCTGCCCCGGCCCAATCCGCAGCGCCGAGCGGGTGGCCCGCCGCCAGTGCCGGTCCTGCCCGAACGACAGGACGGTGTTGGTCAGGTCATAGCGGCGAGCGACGCCGTCGAACATCGACGCGACATCTCGGGGATTCTTGTCCAGCGCCGCGCGACTCACGGAGCGAGGCTACCTCAGGCAGCCTGAGCCCGTCGCTTCCCCTGCACCGCCTCGTAGTGGCCGAGCAACTCGTCACAGATCACCGGCCAGCTACGGCCGAGCACACTACGCCGAGCTTCGGGCGCGTAGCGGTTGCGTTCGTGGATCAAGTGAGCTACTGCGGCCGGTAGCCGAGCCTCGAATTCGTCGACGGGCAGCAGCAGCCCGGTGCGTCGCGGAGTGATCAAATCTCGCGGACCGCCGGCGTCGGGGGCAATCACCGGCAGCCCCGACGCCAGCGCTTCCTGCACGACCTGACAAAACGTCTCGTGCTCGCCGGGATGCACGAAAACGTCCATACTGGCATACGCCGCGGCGAGCTTGTCACCATATAGTGCGCCAGTGAAAAGTGCTGTGGGCATTGCTGATTGAAGCTTGATCCGGTCAACTCCATCACCGATGATGACGAGCCGCACCGCGCCGCCGGCTGCCAGGGCCGCGAGACGATCGACATGCTTCTCGGGTGCGAGTCGGCCAACGAAACCGACGATCGGCTTTCCGTCCGGCGACCATTGGCGCCGCAGCGCATCGTCTCGCGCTGACGGCGCGAACCGGAGCAGATCTACCCCGCGCGCCCACCGATACACTCGGGGGATGCGTTGGGCAGCAAGGACTTCCATCGTCGCCGTGGAGGGCGCTAGGGTGCGGTCGGCAAGACCGTGCAGGTGGCGGAACCATACCCACGCAGCCCGCGCGGTCATCGGGATTCCGTAGCTCGCCGCGAAACCCGGTACGTCGGTTTGGAATACCGCGACCGTGGGTACTCGGAGACGCCGCGCGGCGCGCAGCCCGCCGTAGCCGAGCAATGCCGGCGACGCCAAGTGCACCACGTCGGGATCGAAACCGTGCAGCACACGAAGAATTCGCGGGGTGGGTACCCCCAGCGGCAGTGTGGTCACCTTGGGGAACATTCGCGACGGCGCCCGGTGTACCCGGACGCCGTCGTGCAGGCGGTCGGCACGGGGTTCACCCGGGGGTGCATCCGGGGCGATGACGAGGGCTTCGTGACCGGCCCGACGCAGGTGCTCAAGTACCCGGATCACCGAGTTGCTGACACCGTTGACGTTCGGGAGGAACGATTCGGCGACGATGGCAACGCGCACGCCACCACGGTGTCAGCGACGGCTGTCGGAAAGGTTGCCGACGGGCATACGGGACGCGAAAACTAGCGATTCAGTCGCTTATCCAGGAGCGCGAGCAAGACCAGCGCAACCGTTGCCACCAGCCAGGCCACCACCGCGATGGACCCCGCCGGGATGATCGCCAACGCGGCGTTACGGTGCTGCACCCGGACCAGGTTGGGATCGTTCTTGTTGTATTCGACGTAAATCCGCATACCGGTGGCCAGCTCGGACGGATACAGCACACCGAGTTCCGGCCGATAAGTGACGCGCTCCGGTGTCACGAACTCGATAGTTGAGCGCCGCGGCCCGGCGCTGAGCACCTCTGCCTGCGCGACGCCCATGTTGCGGTCGATGGCCAGATCGTTGCGCCAGGCCCCGGCCACCAACAGCACCGACTGCAGGGTTACCAGAACCGCAGCGATCAGGATAGCGATTCGCACCCACCGCACCACAATCCGCGCACGGGTATCCGGTAGTTCTTCACTCGTTCCGTGAATCAGGGTGCGCAACAACTGTTTTGGCGAAATCACGCGATCCTCACAGGGACGCCTTGATCGCGGCGTGCAGCTGCCGCAGCGAGGACCGGTCCGCCTTGACCTCCAGCACCCGCATGCCGGGGCCGGCCTCGTCGAGCGCCGACTGCAACTCGTCGACCTCGATCTGCCCGCTCTCCACGTGGTAAGCGCGACACAGCGCGCCCACGTCGACGTCATGGGGGGTGCCGAAGATCCGCGATGACACGTCGGCGAACCGCGGGTCCCCCTGCTCAAGCAGTTCGAAGATGCCACCGCCGTTGTCGTTGGACACCACGATCGTTAGCTGTCGCGGCGTCGGTTCGGTGGGACCGATCAACAGCCCGGAGCTGTCGTGGACGAACGTCAGGTCGCCGATCAGCGCGATAGTGCGCCCGGCACCACCGACCCTCTCATAAGCCAGCGCCGCCCCGATGGCGGTGGACACGGTGCCGTCGATACCGGCGACGCCGCGATTCGACCGCACTTGGATGTCATGGGTGTCCAGGCCTACCAACGCTGCATCGCGCACCGGGTTGGACGCCCCCAGTACCAGCTGGTCACCGGGCCTGAGCGCATCCGCCACGGCCGCGGCGACGTGCAGTCCGGTGGTCAGCGGGTGCGCCCTTAGCTGACCGCGCACCGCCTCGTTCGCGTGCCGGTTCAGCTCCGCACAGCGGTGCAGCCAGGCCGGGTTGGGTGACCCGGTGGTGACCGCCCGGGTGCCGGTGGCCTGCGAGTTGCCCGAGACATCCGGCCAGCGCGGCCCGGTGGTTAGCGCGTACACCGGAACCTTGGGGTCGGCCAGTAGCGCCGACACCGGACGGTGCAGTGTCGGGCGGCCCAGCATGATCACCTGCTGGGGGTGCAGCAGCGGCAGCGCCAGCGGGTGCAGCGGGTATGGCCTCGCCTGTCCAAAAGGTGAGGTTGGCTCGGCTACGGTCGGTAATTCCGCCAGGTTGGGGTGCACGCCCGCGCCGTGGCCGGCGACGACCACCGTGTCGGCCGACAGGTCGATCTCCAGCGGCTGGTCGAAGGTGACCGGCGGAGTGTAGGTCCACGGTTTGCCGTCGGGCCGGCCCGGCGGTGTGCCGGCACCGCGCGGTTCCGGATCTGGGACCAGTGGCTCCCGCAGCGGGATGTCGAAATGTACCGGGCCCGCATTGGCGGTCCGAGCACCTGTGGCAGCCACCAACACTCGGCAGGTGGCCGACCGCCACGTCGCGTTGAGGGCGGCCATGCGTTCGGGCGCGTCCTCGGCCAGTCCCAGGCTGATGGTGGCGCGCACTTGAGTGCCGAAATAGCCCAGCTGCTCCATGGTCTGATTGGCCCCGGTGCCCAGCAATTCATAGGGCCGGTTGGCTGATAGCACGATCAGCGGCACCCGGGCGTAATTGGCCTCGACAACCGCCGGCCCAAGGTTGGCGACTGCGGTGCCCGACGTCATCGCGACACATACCGGCGCATCGGCCGCGATCGCCAGGCCGATGGCGAGGTAGCCGGCGGTGCGCTCGTCAATGCGAACGTGCAGCCGGATCCTCCCGGACCGGTCGGCGTCCTGCAGCGCGAAAGCCAGCGGCGCATTCCGCGAGCCCGGGCATAGCACCACGTCGCGGACGCCGCCACGGATCAGCTCATCAACGACGACGCGGGCTTGTGTCGTCGAAGGGTTCACCAGTACAGGGTGTCATAGCCGCGCAGACGTGGACGGGAAGAGTCGTCACCCCTACACCAGCACCGTGCGGCTAGGGGCCGCCGGGTCCGCCGGGTCCGCCGGATCCGCCGGACCCGCCACTGGTCCCGGTCGCGACGGATCCGGTGCCACCGCCGCCGCCGTTGTGGCCGGGGAAAATCCCACCGAAGCCGCTGCCGCCGACGCCGCCGTGGCCGCCGGTGCCGCCTTGCGCGCCGTTGGTGGTGCCGAAGGGAGGCACCCCCCCCGCCCGCGGCGCCCCCGCGCCCGGCCCCGCCCCCGCCCCCGTCCCCCCCCGGGGCGAGAACCCCGAGCCCCCCCCCCCCGCCCCCCCCCCCCCCCCGGTCCCCGGTGGGCCCTCCCCCCCCGCCCCCCCCACCCCCGCCCCCGGAACCCCCAACCGTTCCGCCTTTCCCCCCGCCCCCCCGGCCCCCGCCGGTACCGCCGGTGCCGGTGGCGACGGAGGCAAGGCCGAACTGATTGGGATCTCGGTGGCCGGTGCTGGCGGCGCCGGCGGCGCAGCTCTCACTGGTACCGGCGGCGACGGCGGTGCCGGAGGCGATGCTCTCGGATTCATCGCCGCGGGCGGGAACGGCGGCAACGCCGGCACCGGCGTCGGCGCTGCCGACGGCGGTAACGGCGGTAACGCGGGGTTAGTCATCAACGGCACCTTCGCCCAGTCGCTATACGGCGACGGCGGAAACGGCGGCAACGGCGTCAACGGCGGGAGCGGCGGCACGGGGGGCAGCGCTGGCAAGTTTGGCGGCACGCCGGGGAAGAACGGGTCGCCATAGCTGGATGAGG
The DNA here is from genome assembly GCF_900232995.1 of Mycobacterium simulans. Taxonomy (GTDB): domain Bacteria; phylum Actinomycetota; class Actinomycetes; order Mycobacteriales; family Mycobacteriaceae; genus Mycobacterium; species Mycobacterium simulans. The sequence continues at coordinate 2,229,890 of NZ_OCVX01000003.1, read as the reverse complement.
GGCCGGTAGCCAGGTCAACGTGGTGGCCAGGGGCGGGATCGAACCGCCGACCTTCCGCTTTTCAGGCGGACGCTCATACCGACTGAGCTACCTGGCCGGAAGGCAGCATGTGCCTCGCCGCATTGGCGACCCTGACGGGACTTGAACCCGCGACCTCCGCCGTGACAGGGCGGCGCGCTAACCAACTGCGCCACAGGGCCTTGCTGTGCTGCTCCAGCAGCACCGCGTAGCAGGGTACCCCCTACGGGATTCGAACCCGCGTTACCGCCTTGAAAGGGCGGCGTCCTAGGCCGTCTAGACGAAGGGGGCCAGAACCGAATCTCTCCGGGGCACTCGCAACGTGGTAGCCGTTGGGAGCCACGTCAGCTTAGGTCACCCCGGGCCCAATCCTCAAACGAGCGTCGTGTGACTACCCAGTATTCTGAACCTCCGTGGCCCCTATAGCTCAGTTGGTAGAGCTACGGACTTTTAATCCGCAGGTCCCAGGTTCGAGTCCTGGTGGGGGCACTGAGCACTGAACAGGGGCTGCCGCGTTCCCGCAGTTGCGCGACTAGGCGTCCGCTCAGCCATGTTGCAGTCTGCAACTTGATATCGCATGCGCTATCACGTTTCCGGTTTGGCGATGACGAGCCGCGGCGGTGCTGGCGTGACTGGTGTGACCGCCGGCCACTCATCGACGGGTTTCGTCGGCCGACTACAAAGACGCCTGCCGATTGCACTGTCAGGTGGCGTGAGGACGCTCACACCGTTTGGCTATGCTCGCGGCATGCTTCCCGACACAAATCAGGATGGAATCCAACCCAACGCGCCCGTCGCCCTGGTGACCATGGAAATCCGTCATCCGGCAACGGATTCCCTCAGCGATTCGGCGAGCCGGGAGTTTAAACAGCTGCTCATCAATGACCTGCCGATCGAACGGCAGGCGCAGGACCTCAGTTGGGGGATGACAACGCCAGGTTCGCCTCCGACGCCCGTTGCGGATCGCTTCGTCCGTTACGTCAACCGGGATAACACTGTCGCCGCCTCCCTGAAGAGCCAGGCCGTCGTCGTCGAGACCAGCGCCTACAGCAGCTTTGAGGCCTTCAGCGACATCGTGTTGCGCGTCGCCGACGCCCGCGCGCAAGTCTCGTCAATCGTTGGAGTCGAGCGCATCGGTCTGCGATACGTCCTCGAAATCCGTGTCCCAACCGGTTTCGATGGCCGCGTCGAGTGGAGCAACTGGATCGACGAACAACTGCTGGGACCGCAGCGCCTCACTCCCGGCGGCCTAGCCCTGACCGAATGGCAGGGTGCCGCGGTCTTCCGCGAGGCGCAACCTGGGAAGTCGCTCATCGTGCGCTACGGCCCCGGTGTCGGCCAGGCCCTCGATCCCAGTTACCACCTGCGCCGCACCACGCCGACCCAAACCGGGCCATTCTTCCTCATGGACATCGACAGCTTCTGGACTCCGCCGAGCGGCTCCATTCCCGAATACAACAGGGACGCGCTGATCTCGACGTTCCAGGACTTGTATGGCCCGGCGCGTGTGGTGTTCCAGGACATGATCACCAGCCGACTGAAAGACGAGCTGCTGCGCCAATAGGTCCGGTCAGGCCTCGAAAGGTCTAGGCGCGAGCACCCCGCTGCTGTAGGTGACATCGGCAAAGGCCTCAGCGAGTTCATCGTCGGGGTAGACAAAGCCGTTTGCCTCGTGCAGCTCCTTGACCGTGTGGGACGAAGTCTGCCAGCCGTTGCGAGCCAGATGGTCGATGATGTGGCTGCGCTTGCCGTGGTAAACGAGATCGTTGAAGTCGACCTCGAACCCGAGCTCACTCATCCGGTCATGGTGTGAGCGCCATCGCTCATCGGCGAAAATCGCTGTGTCAGGCACGAATTCAAACGCCAGCCGGCTGTCTGGCGCACTCAAAGCGGTGATGTTGTCGAATAGCCCGTCCTGTGCTTCGTCGGGCAAATAGACGAGCAGCCCCTCGGCACTCCATGCGGCCGGAGATTTCGGGTCAAATCCTGCCGCCCGCAGGGCCGCTGCCCAGTCATCGCGCAAATCGACAGCAACCGTCCGTCGCTCGGCGGTCGGCTCGGCACCGAGACCGCTCAGCGTCGAGGTCTTGAACTCGATCACCTCCGGCATGTCGACCTCGTAGACGACGGTGCCGGCCGGCCACGGTAATCGGTAGGCGCGCGCGTCGAGACCGGACGCGAGAATCACCACCTGGCGAATTCCGTGCCTTGTGGCGTCGAGAAAGAACTGGTCATAGAACCTGGTCCGGCAGGCCATTCCCCTGGCCATCCGCGCCGGATCGAACTCGGAGTCCTCCTCGACGGGAATCTGCCCGTCGACCAGCCGAACATAAACGTCCATACCGACCGCTCGCACCAGCGGTGCCGCGTACGGGTCATCGATGAACGAGTATTCCGGGTCAGAAGCCAGTGCCCGCTGCGCGGCGACCATCGTTGCCGTAGCTCCGACACTGGTCGCCAGATCCCACCTATCACGATCGGTGCGCACCATACTGCTCCCCTATTCCAAAATGCATATACAACAAATATAGATAACCTAGTTAGTATCCCAGGCCTCCCGACGACACCGCCGACTACCCTTCCAAGCGTGACGGACTTCGCCCAACGGACTATCGATCTTGCTCGCCAGAATGTCGCCGAAGGCGGTCGCCCATTCGCGACGGTCATCGTCAAAGATGGCGAGGTCCTCGCCGAGAGCGCCAACAAGGTTGCTCAAACCAACGACCCGACCGCCCACGCCGAAATCCTTGCCATTCGTGACGCGTGCACCAAGTTGGGCACCGAGCATCTCGTTGGTACCACGATCTATGTGCTGGCCCACCCCTGCCCGATGTGCCTGGGTTCGCTTTACTACTGCTCCCCCGACGAAGTCGTATTTCTCACGTCGCGCGACGCGTACGAACCGCATTACGTTGACGACCGCAAGTACTTCGAGTTCGCCACGTTCTACGCCGAGTTCGCCAAAGACTGGCAGGACCGACGCCTCCCGATGCGCTACGAACCTCGGCCCGCCGCAGTAGACGTCTACCGGTTCTGGCAAGAGCGCAACGGTGGTAGCCGCACCGTGACCGTCGTCCAGCCCGGCTAGATCGGCATCAAATCGGCGCAGCGGCACATTGACGAGGCGTCGCGCTATTATCTGCGTATGCATGCAGATAATAGGCCTCTGCGGTTGCCAGATGACCAGATCGGCCTGGTGGTCGAGGTGTTTCGGATGCTGGCCGACGCCACCCGCGTGCAGGTTCTGTGGTCGCTGGCAGATCACGAGATGTCGGTCAACGAACTCGCCGAGCACGTGGGCAAGCCGGCGCCGTCGGTCTCCCAGCATCTTGCGAAGTTGCGGATGGCGCGCCTAGTGCGAACCCGCCGGGACGGAACCACGATCTTCTACAGCCTGGAGAACGAACACGTGCGCCAGCTCGTCATCGACGCCGTCTACAACGCCGAGCACGCCGGCCCCGGGGTTCCCCGTCACCATCGAGCCGATACTGGCCTAAAAGCGGTCTCCCACGATGCCGGCTAACCGAATCTAACAGCAACACAACATATTTCCCGCAAGCAAAGACGACCAGGGTCAGACTTTGGGGCAGTAGTGCGCCGGGTTGTCACGCTCGTCCAGCGGAGGAAGATTGCGCGCCGGCGTCTGCACCAGGGGTGCGTCGGCCGGGATGCGTGAAGTGGCGCGGTCCCAGCCGGCACGAGCCCGTGGGTGCTTGCGGTATCGGCGGGGCACCCAGGCGAAGATGACGCGGACGATGTCGCCGAAGCGCCGGTGCAGCCATTCGTCACGCCGCGACCATCCATAGCCCATCAGCTCACGAACCGGCGGATCGTAGAGGCCCACCGTCAGCCAAACGAAGAACGGCGCCAGCAACTTGCGCTGCGCGGCCCATAGCCGGTCCGGGATCCGTTGAGCGAAAGGAGGTTTGGGCAGCTCGGTGAGGTCCAGCACGGCACGTGCCGCGTAGTTGTTCTCTAACACGTTGCGGCACATGTGATCCCAGTAAACCTGGAATTCCTCCCAGGAATCCGGCACCGGCCGCATGCTCATGCCGTACATCCGATACCAGTCGATGTGTTCGTCGAACAGCTGACACTTCTGCGCGTCGGTCAGCCCGCCACAGAAGCGTTCGGCCACATGGATAGTTCCCATAAAGAACGTCGCGTGTGCCCAGTAGAAGACGTCGGGGTTCAATGCGTGGTAGCGACGGCCGGCAGCGTCGACACCCTTGATGGTGACGTGATAGTCGCGCACCTCCGCTCCAGTGATCGGTGCCCGGTCGCCATCGAAGACAACTCCGGCGATCGGGTACAACGACCGCATAAGCCGCGGCCCGCGCTCCCGGAAGAATGTCGAGTGATCCTCAACCGCGGCGCCCAGCTGTGGGTGCATGTTCTGCATGGATCCGGCCCATGGCCCCTGCAGCATGCCGCGCCAGTCGCCGAAGTACCGCCACGTCAAGGAATCGGGGCCAAGCGGCATCGGCGGCGCCTCGTAGCCCAGCGAAGACACTGGACAGCCGTCGGCCACCAGGTCAGACCCGCGCGGCATTGCGACCTCGCCACCGCCGCCTGCAAATGAGCCAACTTTGGTGCTGGTCAGCGGGCAATGCGCGGACGTATGTTGAGTCACTGTGATTTTCCCCTGGCCTCAGCGTCAGCGTCAGCAATTCTGACTACACGCGTTGTCACTTTGAGATTTTAGGAGCGACGTGCAGACCGGTCAAAGACGGGGCCGCTGGTCCGGTGTCCCCCTCGAGGATCGCAATGCGCTGCGCCGCGACAACCTCATCGCCGCCGGCGTTCAATTGCTGGGCGGTGAAGGCGGCCCGGCGCTGACGGTCCGTGCCGTCTGCCGCAAGGCCGCGCTGACCGAACGCTACTTCTACGAGAGCTTTGCCGACCGGGACCAATTCGTGCGCGCGGTCTACGACGACGTCTGCACCCGCGCGATGGCGACCCTCACGTCCGCCAAGACCCCACGGGAAGCGGTCGAACAATTCGTTGCGCTGATGGTCGACGATCCGGTGCGCGGGCGCGTGTTGTTGTTGGCACCGGCGGTAGAACCAGTTCTGACCCGGTCCGGGGCGGAGTGGATGCCCAACTTCATCGAGTTGCTGCAGCGCAAACTGTCCCGAATCGCTGATCCTGTGCTGCAGAAATTGGTGGCCACCAGCTTGATCGGCGCCCTGACCGGACTGTTCACCGCGTATCTGAACGGCCGGCTGGGAGCCACCCGCGCACAATTCATCGACTACTGCGTCGACATGCTGCTCAGCACGGCTGCCACCTACGTGCCGCGGCGCGAGCACGGCGAAGCCGAGGTCAGGGCGGCAGCCGGGCCACACGACTGATCCAGTCCGCAAGCGAGACTTGGCAAGCGGTTTCGCCGTGTCCGCGATTGTGCAACTGTGACCTGCCACGCCGGGACGCAAACTTGATGCTACTGGGCGACACAGATATATTGAGTGCTACCCATAGACACAGATAACTGGAGGGATCATGTCAGCCACGCTGACCGACCTGCAGCTGCTGCAAGAACTTGAGCCGCTGGTCGAGGACAAGCTCAACCGGCACCTGAGCATGCACAAGCCTTGGAACCCGCACGACTACATCCCATGGTCGGACGGCAAAAACTTCTACGCCCTCGGCGGCCAGGACTGGGACCCCGAACAGAGCAAGCTTTCCGATGTTGCCCAGGTGGCGATGGTTCAGAACCTTGTCACCGAGGACAACCTGCCGTCCTACCATCGCGAGATCGCGATGAATATGGGCATGGACGGCGCCTGGGGCCAGTGGGTCAACCGCTGGACCGCCGAGGAAAACCGGCACGGCATCGCGTTGCGCGACTACCTGGTGGTGACTCGTTCCGTCGACCCCGTAGAGCTGGAGAAACTTCGCATCGAGGTGGTCAACCGGGGCTTCAGCCCGGGCCAGAACCACCAGGGTCAGTATTTTGCCGAGAGCGTCACCGACTCCGTGCTCTACGTCAGCTTCCAAGAACTGGCCACACGGATTTCGCACCGCAACACCGGCAAGGCCTGTAACGACCCCATCGCCGATCAGCTAATGGCTAAGATCTCGGCCGACGAGAACCTGCACATGATCTTCTACCGCGACGTCAGCGAGGCCGCGTTCGACCTCGTTCCCAACCAGGCGATGAAGTCGCTGCACCTGATTCTGAGCCATTTCCAGATGCCCGGCTTCCAGGTACCCGAGTTCCGACGCAAAGCCGTGATCATTGCCGTAGGGGGTGTCTACGACCCGCGAATCCACCTCGACGAGGTCGTCATGCCGGTGCTGAAGAAGTGGCGCATCTTCGAGCGCGAGGACTTCACCGGCGAGGGAGCCAGGTTGCGCGATGATCTTGGCCGGTTGATCAAGGAACTCGAGATGGCCTGCGACAAGTTCGAGGTGTCCAAGCAGCGCCACATCGAGCGGGAAGCCCGTACCGGTAAGAAAGTCACCGCCCACGAGCTGCATAAGACCGCTGGAAAGCTGGCGATGAGCCGTCGGTAGCCCGGCGACGATGCAGAGCGCGCAGCGCGATGAGCGCGATGAGGAGGAGGCGGGCAATCCAACCCAGCCCGGCGACGATGCAGAGCGCGCAGCACGATGAGCGCGATGAGGAGGAGGCGGGCAATCCAACCCAGCCCGGCGACGATGCAGAGCGCGCAGCGCGATGAGCGCGATGAGGAGGAGGCGGGCAATCCAACCCAGCCCGGCGACGATGCAGAGCGCGCAGCGCGATGAGCGCGATGAGGAGGAGGCGGGCAATCCAACCCAGCCCGGCGTTGCGCATCGGTCCGATCCCGCTCGCCAGCCCGGTTGTGCTGGCCCCGATGGCCGGTGTGACGAACGTCGCATTCCGGACGCTGTGTCGCGAGTTAGAGCAGTCGAAGGCGGGCACGGTCAGCGGGCTCTACGTCTGCGAGATGGTGACCGCACGCGCGCTCGTCGAGCGCCATCCGGTAACGATGCACATGACGACGTTCTCCCCGGAGGAGTCCCCACGCTCGCTGCAGCTCTACACCGTCGATCCCGACACCACCTACGCGGCGGCCCGAATGATCGCCGACGAGGGCCTGGCCGATCACATCGACATGAATTTCGGCTGCCCGGTGCCCAAGGTGACCAAGCGCGGCGGCGGCGCCGCCCTGCCGTTTAAGCGGCGGCTGTTCGGCCAGATCGTCGCCGCGGCCGTCCGTGGTACCGACGGCACCGATATTCCGGTGACCGTTAAGTTCCGCATCGGCATCGACGACGCTCACCACACGCACCTGGACGCCGGCCGAATCGCTGAAGCCGAGGGTGCTGCCGCAGTCGCGCTGCACGCCCGGACGGCGGCGCAACGCTATGCCGGCACGGCCGATTGGGAGCAGATCGCCCAGCTCAAACAGCAGGTTCGGACGATCCCGGTCCTGGGTAACGGCGACATCTACGATGCCAGCGATGCGCTGGCGATGATGGCTACCACCGGGTGCGACGGCGTTGTCATCGGCCGCGGCTGCCTGGGCCGGCCGTGGCTTTTTGCCGAGTTATCGGCCGCGTTCACCGGCAACGCACCGCCCGTCCCGCCGACTCTCGGCGAGGTCGCCGACATCATCCGCCGGCACGGGGCCCTGCTTGCCGCACATTTCGGCGAAGACAAGGGCATGCGCGATATCCGCAAACACGTCGGTTGGTATCTGCATGGCTTCCCGGCCGGCTCTGACTTGCGTCGGGCGTTAGCGCTGGTCAAGACGCTGGATGAACTTGACCGCCTGCTGGATCGGCTGGACGGCAACGTCGCGTTCCCGGACGCCGCCACCGGCCCGCGTGGTCGCCAGGGTTCACCCGCCCGGGTTGCCCTGCCCGACGGCTGGCTGAACGACCCCGATGACTGCCATGTGCCCGACGGGGCCGACATCATGCACTCTGGTGGTTGAACCGAGACGCTCTTGAAATCGCGTCTTCGCCGATATGTCAGTACGATGTGAGCCTTACGGAACTGCGCGGCGCTGATCAGATAGCGCTGCGCTCACGCTTGTGCACAGCACCACTGACGTCCGCATCAGACTTTCGGAGGCCGGTAGGACATGAGTGACGGCGAACACGACGCCACTCGTCGCCGTCGGCGCGCCTCGGACGCCCTTGCCGATGCCGATGCTGAATGGCTTACCGCAGAACCGCGGCAAACGCCAGGCGCCGCGCCGTGGGAACGGTTCGCTGCGTCCGCGGTTGATGCGGATCAGCGCCGATGGTCGGCTACGCCACCCGAGGAACCCGAGGAACCCGAAGAACCCGAGCAGCCCGAGGACACCTCGAGGGTCGGAAGCCACATCGGCGGGGGCGTCAGCGTCGCCGAACTGATCGCAAAGCTCGGCGCTCCCGTTCCTGTCCATCCCACTCACCATCGCGTCGCCGCGGACCCTGAACCAGACCCAGAGCCGTCCGACGTGAACGCGGAGGACCCGGACGACCGGCAGGACACCGACGTCATTCCCATCCCGGCCTACTCTCTCCAGCTCCAATCGGAGCTGCCCGACCTCGGGGCGACCAACTATCCGCACGGCGACGAGATCGACGGCGACACCAAGAAGCCCAGCAAGACCACGTCGGCTCGCAGGTCAACAAAGCGGATCCGTCGGTCCGCTGTAACCAAGGCCCCTAAGACTCGCGCAGCGGCGCCGAAATCCCGCCGCCGTCCGCTGTTGCTGGCCGGACGCTCGCTGGCGGCATTGGTTGCCGTGCTGGCACTGACCCTGACCGGCGGGGCTTGGCAGTGGAGCGCGTCGAAGAACAGCCGGCTGAACATCGTAAGCGCGCTCGACCCGAGTTCGGGCGACATCGTCGATCCCAATGCGCAGTACGGCGATGAGAACTTCTTGATCGTCGGAATGGACTCACGCTTAGGCGCGAACGCCAATATCGGCGCCGGCGACACCGAGGATGCGGGTGGCGCGCGGTCGGACACCGTGATGCTGGTCAACATTCCGGCGAATCGCCAACGAGTTGTCGCGGTGTCGTTCCCGCGTGACCTTGCCATCAACCCGATCCAGTGCGAGGCCTGGAACCCAGAGACCGGCAAGTACGGACCCATCTACGACGAGAAGACGGGAAAGATGGGTCCCAGGATGGTCTACACCGAGACCAAGCTGAATTCGGCGTTCTCCTTCGGCGGTCCGAAGTGTCTGGTGAAGGTCATTCAAAAGCTGTCGGGGTTGAGCATCAACCGGTTCATCGCCGTAGATTTTGTCGGTTTCGCGCGGATGGTCGAGGCACTTGGCGGCGTCGAGGTGTGCTCCACCACTCCGCTGCGGGACTACGAATTGGGCACGGTGCTCGATCACGCCGGACGCCAAGTCATCGACGGGCCGACCGCGCTGAACTATGTGCGGGCCCGCCAAGTCACCACCGAGAGCAACGGCGACTACGGCCGCATCAAACGCCAGCAGTTGTTCCTGTCGTCGCTGCTGCGTTCGATGATCTCCGCGGATACCTTGTTGAACCTGAACAAGCTCAACAACGTCGTCAATATGTTCATCGGCAACAGCTACGTCGATAACGTCAAGACCAAAGACCTGGTAGAGCTCGGTCGGTCACTGCAGCACATGGCGGCCGGGCACGTCACGTTCGTCACGGTGCCCACCGGTGTGACAGACCAGAACGGCGACGAGCCCCCGCGCACGTCCGACATGAAGGCACTTTTCACCGCGATCATCAACGATGATCCACTGCCACTGGAAAACGATCACAACGCGCAGACGTTGGGGACCTCCCCAACATCGGGGCCGACTACCGCGCCCACTACCACCAAGAAGACACCCCAGGCGAGCCCGACCAATGAAACTCAGCGCCAGCAGGTGACAACGACCTCGCCGCAAGAGGTCACGGTTCAGGTCTCCAACGGCACCAGCACTGCCGGTCTGGCCACCACCGCGGCTAATCAACTGAGGCGGAACGGCTTCAACGTGATGACGCCGGACGACTACCCGAGTTCGCTGAAGGCCACGACGGTGTTCTTTGCGCCTGGCAACGAGCAGGCCGCCGCCACCGTGGCCGCGGCGTTCGGCGGTTCAAAGGTCGAGCGGGTTACCGGAATTGGACAGGTGATTCAGGTTGTCCTGGGACCAGACTTCAGCTCGGTGACCACGCCCCCGCCTAGCGGCTCCTCGGTCAGCGTTCAGATAAGCCGCAACTCCACCGCAACTCCGACCAGACTCCCCGAAGATCTGACGGTCACCAACGCCGCCGACACTACTTGCGAGTAGAGCCTGGGCAGCGCTTGGCGGCGTTTCGCGTGTTGAGAACGTAGGCTTTATTCCATGCGGACCGCCTACCATGAGCAACTCTCGGAATTGTCCGAGCGGCTCGGCGAGATGTGCGGGCTAGCAGGGATCGCCATGGAGCGGGCAACGCAAGCGTTGTTGCAGGCCGATCTAGTGCTGGCCGAACAGGTGATCTCCGACCACGAGAAGATCGCGAGCCTGAGCACCCGCGCCGAGGAGAGTGCCTTCGTACTGCTGGCTTTACAGGCGCCGGTCGCCGGTGACCTCAGATCTATCGTCAGCGCCATTCAGATGGTGGCCGACATTGACCGCATGGGTGCGCTGGCCCTCCACGTTGCCAAGATCGCCCGCCGCCGCCATCCCCAGCACGCATTGCCTGAAGAGGTCAATGGCTATTTTGCCGAAATGGGCAGGGTCGCAGTCGAATTGGGCAGCAGCGCGCAAGAGGTGGTGCTGTCTCGCGACCCGGAGAAAGCTGCGCGGATCCGCGAAGAAGACGACGCGATGGACGATTTGCACCGGCACTTGTTTACCGTGCTGATGGATCGTGAATGGAAGCACGGTGTGGCGGCCGCCGTCGACGTTACGTTGCTGGGCCGGTTCTACGAACGCTTCGCCGACCATGCCGTCGAAGTGGCACGACGTGTCATCTTCCAGGCCACCGGCAGGTTCCCCGAGGACGATACGGCGCCGTCCTCGCGGCCGTCGCACTAGCTAGCTACAGCCGCTCGGCTTCGTCGCCGAGCCGGGGCTCACTTAGCCAAAGCGGCCGGAGATGTAATCCTCAGTAGCCTTCTGCGTGGGATTGGAGAAGATCTTCTCGGTGTCGTCGATCTCGACCAGGCGGCCGGGCTTTCCCGCGCCTTCTAGGTTGAAGAACGCCGTCTGATCACTCACCCGCGCGGCTTGCTGCATGTTGTGAGTGACGATGACGATGGTGTAGTCCTGCTTCAATTCACTGATCAGGTCTTCGATCGCCATCGTCGAGATGGGGTCCAGCGCCGAGCATGGCTCGTCCATGAGCAACACGTCAGGTTGCACGGCGATGGCCCGAGCGATGCACAGCCGCTGCTGCTGCCCACCGGACAATCCGCCGCCCGGCTTGTCCAACCTGTCTTTGACCTCGTCCCATAGATTGGCGCCACGCAGGGAGTATTCGGCCGTGTCGTCGAGCACTTGGCGATTGCGCACACCCTGCAGCTTCAGGCCGGCCACCACATTGTCGCGAATTGACATCGCTGGGAATGGATTAGGCCGTTGAAACACCATCCCGATTGCCCGGCGTACCCCGACCGGGTCAATGCCGGGTGCGTAAATGTTTTCATCGTCGAGCAGCACCGTGCCATCGACGCGAGCGCCGGGGATCACCTCATGCATCCGGTTCAGCGTGCGAAGCACCGTCGTTTTGCCGCAGCCCGACGCGCCAATGAATGCCGTCACGCTACGGGGCAGAACCGACAGCGACACATCAGCGACCGCGTGAAACGACCCGTAGTAGATGTTGACCTCCTTGAGGTCCAACCGTTTGGCCACTTATGCTCCTGCCGACGACTTCTTAAGGGCGAAGATCTTCGCGACCACCATGGCTCCGATATTGATGGTTGCGACGACCAAGATCAAAGTCAGCGCAGCGCGCGGCCACAAGTTCACCGCACCCGCGTTTGCTGGGTTGGGCGTTGTCACAGTGATCCCGTCGATATTGTCGTCTGCCGAGGCCATCCCGTTGGTCAAACAGTCACTGCATCGCGTTGATCGCGGCGACCAGGCGCGCCTTGACTTTATCCGGCAACGGAACGTAACCGGCCGAAGAGAGGCCGGCTTGGCCGTCGTTGACGGCGGTGGTGAGGAAAGCTTTGATCGCGGCTGCGGTGTCCGGCTCGTATCCGCCGGAGCACACGATCTCGTAGGTGGCCAGCATCAAGGGGTAGGTATTCGGCTCCTGCAGGCCGTAGATCGAGTTCAGCTCCAGTACGAGATCATGGCCACTGGCCGCGAACGAGACGGCGTCGACGGCCTTGCGGGCGGTTTCATCGGTAAGCGGGACCACGCCACTACCGGTGTTGAGCTGCGCGAACGGCACGCGGGCGTGATCGGCGAAGCCCTTCTCGACGTATCCGATCGCACCCGAGGTGGTCTGCACCGCCTGGATCACACCAGCTGACCGTTGCACACCCTCACCGACACCGCCGTGAAACTCGGTGCCAACACCTTTGGTCCAACTCTGAGGCGCGGCGGCGGTCAGATACTTCTGAAAGTTGTCGGTGGTTCCCGACGAGTCGTTGCGGTAGATGGGTGTGATTTTACTGTCGGGCAGCGCCACACCAGGATTGAGTGCGGCCAATACCGGATCGTTCCACATTCGAATCGCGCCGCTGAAGATCTTCGCCACCGCGTCAGCATCAACAATCAACGTTTGCACACCAGCCACGTTGTACACCAATGCAATTGGCCCAAACACCAACGGAAGATCCCACGCTGCATTGCCCTTGCACCGCTTGGCAGCCGGATCGAGCTGCGCCGCGACCAGCGGCGAGTCCGACCCGGCGAAGTCGACATGGCCGGCGATGAACTGCTCGCGCCCGGCACCCGACCCGGTTGGGTTGTACGACACCTTCTTGCCAGGACACGCCTGGCCCCACACCTGGTTGAACAACCTGATGGCGTTCAGTTGCGCGGTTGAGCCCTCAGCCGTCAACGAATTTTTGCCCCCACAAGCCGCCGGGCCGGGGGTTGCCGGCGACATCGCCGTGGAGCCGTTTCCGCGATTGTCGTCACCGCCGCAGGCGGCGAGAACCCCTCCGCATATCGCCGCAACAACCACCGCCATTGCCCTGCCCACCGTGTCGCGCCTCACCCGATCTCGCTTCCGACCGCATTCTCGACGGTTGCCGGCGCTGCTGGCCGTCTCCCACAGGGAGATTGCCAGGTCAGTCGGAAAGTATGCCCGGATATGCCCATCGGCTGGTTTCGGTCAGGTTTCCGTTGACGCAAGCGCGTAGGCTGTGTCGACGCTGTAGATCGTGAAACCCAGGCGTTGGTAGGTCCGCACCGCAGCCGCATTGTCGGATTCCACGTAGAGCATCACGGTGGGTTCGGCTGCATCTGCCAACCGTCGCGCCAGCGACGCAAGCCCAATCGACGTCAACAACTGACCCAGACCGCGACCCTGTGCCGACGGGTCGACACCTAAGACGTAAACCTCACCCAGGCCCGGGTGGTCGCTATGCACTTTGGTCCAGTGGAAGCCCAGCAGCCTGGCGGGTTCGTCGGGCCTGGCGTCGAAGGCCAGGAACAAGCCCGCCGGGTCGAACCACGGTTCGCTACGCCGCTCGGCGAGCTGGACTTCACTCCAGCCACCCTGTTCTGGGTGAGATGAGAAGGCGGCATTGTTGACCCGCAGCAGCTCGGCATCATCTGATGCGCCCGCGTAAGTGCGGACCCGCAGATCGTCGGGGATCGCCGGTTCGGAGATATCACGCAGCGGGCGCCGCATTTGCATCAGTTCGCGGACGGGGATCAGACCGAGCGCGGACCCGGTCGCCTGGGCGGGGGGCAGGGTGCCGTGCGCCCAGAACTGGTTGTGCCCGCCGGACTTGGCCAACGCCGCGCGTACCATCCCGGCGCCAATACCACGACGTCTGGCCTGCGGATGCACCACCAATTCCGCCATCGCGCCACCGCCCGTACTGAGGTTGAGGTAGCCGATGATTGCGTCGTCGGCGTCAGTGGCCAGCAGATGCTCGGTGCGTTCGTGACCCAATTCCCGCAGCACCTGTTCCCCAACAGGTGCCACCCCATCGAATTCGGTTGCCGCCGTGATCAGTTCGCGCACGCGTTGCTGCTCATCGGCGGTCATTGCGGAGCGCCAGCTAGGCGTTGTCACTGACTGCGCAACGGGTCGACCAGTGGGTCTTGGAAATCATCTCGCTCAGGCTCGCTGTCATCGCCGGTGTCGGATTCTGATACCGGAGCTCGACCGCGCGCTGGCCGAACCGCCTTATAACCGACGTTGCGTACGGTGCCGATCAACGCTTCATGTTCGGGACCGAGTTTGGCACGCAGTCGTCGTACATGCACGTCGACAGTCCTTGTGCCGCCGAAGAAGTCATATCCCCATACCTCGTGCAGCAGCTGCGCGCGAGTGAACACGCGGCCCGCGTGCTGCGCCAGGTATTTCAGCAGCTCGAACTCTTTGTAGGTGAGGTCGAGGGGGCGGCCGCGCAGCCGGGCGGTGTAGGTGCCTTCATCGATCACCAGCTCGCCCAGGCTCACCTTGCCCACGCTTTCCTGGTCAGCTAGACCTCCGCGGCGCCCGACCACCAGCCGCAGCCTGGCGTCGATCTCGGCGGGCCCGGTAGTCGGCAGCAATATCTCGTCGAGCCCCCAGTCCGCGCTGACCGCCACCAGCCCGCCTTCGCTCACCACCGCCAATACCGGGGCTGACCGTCCCGCTGTGCTCAACAGACGGCATAGACCGCGCGCAGCCGAGAGGTCATGGCGCGCGTCGACAAGCACCGCGTCGGCGTTTCCCGCCTCCAGCAGTGAGGAAGCCTCCGCAGGCGCTGTCCGCACAGTGTGGGGAAGCAGCGACAGCGAGGGCAAGACCGGGTCGGGATACAGCTCCGAGGTCAGTAGTAATAACTCCAACAAGCCCCTCCAGCGTCGTGGGAAAGGCATCTCCCAGATTCATCGCGCTATGTGACGTTAGCGGCCAGCTGATCTAACGATAACGTGCCACCTGGTCTTTGGCGCTGCGACGATGCGTTCCGGGGCGGAACGCTGAGGAGCAGCGCGATCAGAACGGGCGCTGCGACGATGCGTTCCGGGGCGGAACGCTGAGGAGCAGCGCGATCAGAACGGGCGCTGCGACGATGCGTTCCGGGGCGGAACGCTGACTGTGAACCGGCGGCTTTGAGTGTGCACACAGGGTGGAAAATCCGCGATTCCTCCTCCCTAGACGCTCGCTCAAAGCCATCAGCGCACACTCAACTCACCAAGCGCCGACCCAGCCCGCTGATAGGCCACAATATGCGGATGCGCAAGGTGCTGATCGGTGTGACCGCCGCGACGATCGTCGCCGTCGTCGTCATCATCGGCGCCATCGGCGTCGACTTCGGGGCCAGCATCTACGCCGAATACCGGCTCTCGATCAGTGTGCGCAAGGCGGCAAATCTGGGATCGGACCCCTTCGTCGCAATCCTCGGATTTCCGTTCATCACGCAGGCGATGCGTGACCACTACAACGAGCTGGAAATCAAGGCCTTCGCCGTCGAGCACGCGACGGTCGGCAGCGCCACTCTCGAGGCCACCATGCACTCGATCGACCTGACCAACACGTCGTGGCTAATCGGCCCCGATGCCAAGCTCTCGGTGCATGAGCTAGAGAGCCGCATCATCATCGACTCCACGCACCTGGGCCGCTACCTGGGGATTAGCGACCTGATGGTGCAGGCGCCGCCTCAGGAGAGCAACGACGCCACCGGCGGCACTACCGAATCAGGGATATCCGGCAGCCACGGCCTGGTGTTCAGCGGCACCCCGAAATCGGCGATCTTCGATCACCGGGTCAGCGTCTCGGTAGACCTCTCGATGGCCCCCGACGACCAGACCACCTTGGTGATTACCCCCACAGGCGTGGTGACCGGGCCGGACACCGCGGACCAACCCGTTCCGGCTGATAAACGGGACGCCGTACTGCACGCCTTCACCGGCAGGCTGCCGAACCAAAAGCTACCGTTCGCGGTGGCACCGAACACAGTGGGTGCGCGGGGCTCGGATGTCATCATCGAAGGCATCACCTACGGGGTCACGGTCTCGCTCGACCAGTTCAAGCAGTCGTGAGGATGGGGTGGTCGCTTCGGCTGGACAGCCTCGACCGCTGTTGGCTTGATCACTATGTCATTGGGTAAGCTGACCGACGTGTCAGCTCGCACCCAGCCCTTGCGCACCAAGCGCCGCACAGCGGATTTGTGTCGCATCGCTGGCTGTTGTTGTTGCTGTTGCTGTAGCCGCTGATTAGCCGCGCCCACCCACGCAGCACTCGG
The DNA here is from genome assembly GCF_900232995.1 of Mycobacterium simulans. GTDB lineage: Bacteria > Actinomycetota > Actinomycetes > Mycobacteriales > Mycobacteriaceae > Mycobacterium > Mycobacterium simulans. Next base: position 2,213,557 of record NZ_OCVX01000003.1, on the reverse strand, counting down.
AGCCTACCCTGACGTGTCTCCCGTTCCGTGCAACAGGCGCATCTACACGCATTAGCCAGAAGAATCGAAAGGACCGAAACCATGGCACGCTCTGACGTCCTGGTCTCTGCCGACTGGGCTGAGAGCAACCTAGACGCCGCCGATGTCGTCTTCGTTGAGGTTGACGAAGACACTAGCGCTTACGACGGCGGCCACATCGCCGGCGCTATCAAGCTGGACTGGCGCACGGATTTGCAAGACCCGGTTAAGCGCGACTTTGTCGACGCCCAGCAGTTCTCCAAGTTGCTCAGCGACCGCGGCATCTCCAACGACGACACCGTGATCCTGTACGGCGGCAACAACAACTGGTTCGCGGCCTACGCCTACTGGTACTTCAAGCTGTACGGGCATAACAAGGTCAAGTTGCTCGACGGCGGCCGCAAGAAATGGGAGCTCGACGGACGCCCGCTGTCCAGCGACCGGGTCAGCAGACCCGCGACCTCCTACACCGCGGCGGCGCCGGACAACTCGATTAGGGCGTTCCGAGACGAGGTCATCGCCGCCATCAACGTCAAGAACCTCGTAGACGTGCGCTCCCCTGACGAGTTCTCCGGCAAGATCCTGGCGCCCGCGCACCTACCGCAGGAACAAAGCCAGCGGCCCGGGCACATCCCAGGCGCGATCAATGTGCCGTGGAGCAAGGCCGCCAACGAGGATGGCACCTTCAAGTCCGAAGAGGAGTTGGCCAAGCTGTACGCCGACGCCGGCTTGGACGGCACCAAGGAAACGATTGCCTACTGTCGAATCGGGGAACGGTCATCGCACACCTGGTTCGTTCTGCAGGAATTGCTCGGGCATAGGAATGTCAAGAACTACGACGGCAGTTGGACGGAATACGGCTCCCTCGTGGGTGCCCCGATCGAGTTGGGAAGCTGATATGTGCTCTGCGCCAAAGCAAGGACTGACGTTGCCCGCCAGCGTCGATCTGGAGAAGGAAACGGTGATCACCGGCCGCGTCGTGGATCGCGACGGGCAAGCCATCGGCGGCGCGTTCGTGCGCCTGCTGGACTCGTCCGATGAGTTCACGGCTGAAGTCGTCGCGTCGGCCACCGGTGATTTCCGGTTCTTCGCCGCGCCGGGATCTTGGACCCTGCGCGCGTTGTCGGCGGCCGGCAACGGCGACGCCGTTGTGAAGCCTTCGGGCGCCGGCATCCACGAGGTAGACGTCAAGATCGCCTGACTGGCTACGGCCGGCCGGTCCCCGGAAGCCCTCTCCGGCGAATAGACTCGTCGCCGTGGTGCTGTTCTTCGAGATCATGCTGGTCCTAGCGACCGTGGTCATCGCGTGGTTCGCGCTGTATGCGCTGTATCGGCTTATCACCGACGAGTCGTGACCTCAGACGATCCCGCAGGTTCCGGTGACCGTGCCGTGGCTGCTGCGGCCGAACGTGCCAAGTTGACTGCCGCGCGCAATATCCCCGCCTTCGACGACTTGCCGGTCCCCACCGACACCGCGAACCTGCGCGAGGGCGCCAACCTGAACGACGCGCTGCTGGCACTGCTGCCGCTGGTCGGTGTATGGCGCGGCGAAGGCGAGGGCCGCGGCCCCGACGGCGACTACCGATTCGGCCAACAGATTGTCGTGTCGCACGACGGCGGCGACTATCTGAATTGGGAAGCCCGCTCGTGGCGGCTCAGCGAGTCGGGTGACTATCAGGAACCGGGTCTGCGTGAGACGGGCTACTGGCGTTTCGTCGCCGATCCCGACGACCCGAGCGAGTCCCAGGCGATCGAGCTGCTGTTGGCCCATTCGGCCGGTTACGTCGAGTTGTTCTACGGGCGGCCGCGTACCCAGTCGTCGTGGGAGTTGGTGACCGACGCGCTGGCCCGGAGTCGGTCAGGCGTGCTGGTCGGCGGGGCAAAACGGCTCTACGGCATCGTCGAGGGCGGAGACCTCGCCTATGTCGAGGAACGCGTGGATGCCGACGGCGGACTGGTGCCGCATCTCTCGGCGCGACTGTCCCGGTTCGTCGGATAGCCGGCCCAGCCCTGGCGTAGCCCTCGCCCAGCCCGGTCGGTGTTGCCTTCGGCCGATGATTCTGCTTACTGTTCGACGTCCGAGCAGCCGATGTCCGACGAAAGGAAGTCGACGGATGCCGCGTACCAGGACAACTCCGCCCGTGGCGCGGTGGACCGTATCCGCCATTGGGCTGGTGTTGCTCGGCTACCTTGCCGCGCTGGCTCTACAACCTCGTATCCTCGACGTTCTGCCGTCGTGGCTGGCGTGGTTCGGGCGTCCGGGGTCGATGCTAACGCTCGTGATTGTGGTGGTCGTGCTGATCGCGGTGTGTGTGCTGACCTTTCGATCGAACGGCAGCCACCGATTGGTGGGCGTTTCGTTCACCGTGATTGCAGTCCTCATCACGATGAGCGCGGTGCTGGGCCTTAGCTCGTATTGGTGGTGTCACGACGCAAACCATCCAGCGTTTTTCACCCCGCTGATGGCAACCGCCCAGCTGGTCAAGGGCGGCATTGGCGACTATTCGCTGAGCGGACGAACCTGCCCCAACCCAACTCCGGTCGGGCTGGAGCTGGCACGGATAGCGGCGTTGGCGGCAATCTTCACCGGCTTGGGCGGCGTCGTGGTCGGCGTATTCCGGTCCCAGGTGGACCGGCTCCGGGCAAACATCGCCGACTCCGTCACCGCAATCGTGGGCATCGACAACGACACCCAATCAATCATCAGTGGCGTCGCGCGCACCCTGGACCGACGCAGCACGTTGGTCGTCATCACCAGCGCCGGCGACGACCGCGTACAGCGGGCACGCAGGCAGGGTGCCCGGGTGGTGTTGGTGGATTTCAACACGCCGTCGAGCCTGGTGTCGCTGCGACTGTGGCGCCACCTCGGACGTTTGTATCTGATGGCGCCCGATCCGGCGACCAACCTGTTGTGGCTGGACCTGATCAGCCGTCGACTGGCCGAGGTCGGCACCAAACAGCGGTTACCCCTCATCGTGCGCATCGATGACCCGTGGTTGGCCGAGGCGTGGCGTGCCCAACAATTCGGCGGATCCGACACCCGATGGGCGGCCGATGTGGTCGGCAAGTACGAGATAACCGCCGGCCGGCTACTCGACAGCATCATCGCAGCAAGGACCATTCAACGTGTGTTCGTCTGCGGCACTTCGCAATTGACGCTTGCTTTGTGCGCGGACCTAACCCGTCGCGCCCTGGAACGCGACTTCTACAGCCCACCCGGAGAGCCCCCGTTGCCGGCGCTGACCCTGGTCGAACGAAACGCCGACGAGTACCTGGAAGATCACGAATTTTACCGGCAGCAAGCCGGATTCGCGTCGGACGGACCGACGATCGACGCGGTGACGGAAGGGCCGACGGTCCCGACCATGCTGCGTCTGCTCGGCGATGTTGACCCGCTAACGAGCGCCGTGATTCTGGTCGATAGCAATGCCTCGACGACGGGTACCAGGTTAGCCGCGCGCTTCCCCGACATGCCGGTCTACGCCTGGGATCTCAACGCCCATGCGGCCGACGAGGATTCGTCGCAGATCGTCGGCCTACTGCAGACCTACAGCCTGGCACTGGACACCCGGGAAGGCCAGATCCAGGATGCTTGGGAACGCGCGGCCAGGCTGATCCACGAGCGTTATGTCGCGACGATCGACCCGAGTTGGCCACGGGGTCCGGCGGCGGTGCCGTGGATCGAGCTCGACGAGTTCTATCGCGGGTCGAACCGGCGTCAGGTGCGCAATGCGTTGTGGATGGTTGAACAGATCGCCGGACACACCTGGAACACTTGGGGCAGCCCCCCGGCACAGCTGTCTGGCAGCGACATGGCGGTTTCGCCGCCGCTGGAGCAGCTCGCTCTCATGGGCTTCGACCACTACTCCGCGCTGAGCATGGCGAAGGCAGAACACGAAGACTGGTGCCGCTACTACCGCCGCAACGGCTGGAAATATGGCACGCCCCGTGATGACTCGCGCAAGATTCACGACAAGCTGGTGGATTGGTCTGTGGTTGAAAGCAATCCGGATCTGCTCAACGCCGCGGTGCGCAGTTTGGCAGCCACGCTGTGGAGCCTGCGTCAACTCGGCTATCGATCACGTCCCCTGTGGCAGTCGTTCACCAGGGTGGGAACCGTCATCGCGGAACAGCGAAGCGCTCCATGGACGTGGAAGTCCGATTCAGGGCACACCATGACGGCCAACGCCGGGGACTGGGCGGTACACGCAGACGGAAAACTTTGGTCGGTGCGCGACGATATCTTCCGCGACACCTATGAGCCCGTCGGGGACGGGAAGTGGCGCAGAAAAGGGCGGGTCCAAGCGCGGCCAGCGCTTGCGGGCGAAACGATCAACACGCTCGAGGGTCCCACGGTGGCGGCCGATGGCGACTGGGTGGTGCGCGGCGCTGACGGCGAACAATGGCCGGTTCCCGGTAAAGAGTTCGTCGAGCGTTACGCGGAATTTCATCCGCCCGCAGACGCCCACGCACCAACAGCGGCTGATAGCTGATCGACCCGATTGCTGTGGATAGCGCCATGCGCTACCGTCGCAGCACGGATTCGCCGTGTTAGCTCATGTGCCTCAGTTGAGGAGACCAAGTATGGCCATATTCATCAGCTACTCGAGCCAAGACAGGTCGTCGCTCGAAGCCCTGACGACCGCGCTGAAGCGTGCTCAGCAGCAAGTCTGGTTCGACCAGGAGTTAGGCGGTGGCGACGCGTGGTGGAACGCGATCCTGGAGCAGATCCGGTCCTGTGAGGTATTCATCGTCGCGCTGTCTAACAACTGGCTACAGTCCAAGCCCAGTCAGGCGGAGTTGCGCTATGCGCAGGCGCTGAATCGGCCGATCCTTCCCGTCAAGGTGGGGCCGGTCGACAGCGTCCGCGTCAATCCCGTCTCGACGCTGCAAATCATCGACTACCAGAAACCGACCGTTGATGCCGGCATTCAACTGGTCACCGCAATCCATGCGCTGCGCGACAAGGCTGGGCCGCTTCCGTCGCCGCTGCCGGATGAGCCACCGGTGCCGTTCGGCTACATCATGCGGTTGGGCAACACCCTGTCGGAGAAGGAACTCAGCCCGCAGCAGCAGCTCCAATTGTTGGTGGAACTGCGATCCGGACTCGATGAGGACGGCGACGACCCCAGCGCGCGAAGCGACATCGCCCAACTGCTGCGCATGCTGCGAATGCGGCACGACGTCACCTACCGCACTCGAAGTGAAATCGACAACGTGCTGGCCGAGATCGACGCGAAAGGCAAACCGGCGGCGGGCCCGTCGCCGACACCAGCCGCCAAGACTGAACCGCAGCCGCCGGCGGGCGCAGGCACCGCGCCGCCAACCCCGCCGCGCCCACCCGCGGGGCAACGCGTCTCGGCGACGCCGGCAAGTGCCACGGCCGGCGGTGGATCGAACAAGCGGCTGCTGATCATCGGCGGTGCCGCCCTGGCCGCCGTCGTGGCGATCGTGCTGATCGCGGTCTTCGCCACTCAGGGAGGGGGCGGGCAGAAGCCGGCTGCAAAGCCGGACGGTTCAGCGGCAGCGGCGCCGGCCTCGTCGTCACGCGTCGAGTCGGTCCTCCTCAGCGCTCAAGAGATCGGCACCATACTGGGCGACCCGAACATGCAATCCTCAGGGCGCGGCGACCAGTTGCACGCGCAGCATGGAACACTGTCAAACCCGGACTGCCTGGGGACTTTCGAGCCGCTCGAGGAGAGCCTGTATCGGCCCTACGGCCCCACCGCAATGCGCAGCGAGGCGCTCAAGACCACGGGAAGCGACGCGGGTCACCAAGTGGTCCAAGCCGCGGCAATCTTCCCGTCGGCCGACAAGGCCCGCGCGTTTGTCGAGGCGTCGGCTGAAAGATGGCGGGCGTGCGCCAACCAGACCGTCACGTTCACCAGCTCGGGCAAGCCGGTCGAGTGGAACGTCGGGGAGGTTACCGGGGGCGCACCGACGATCACGCAAGTGCGCACGCGGGCCGACGGCAACGGCCGGACCTGCCAGCATGCGCTGAGCGCAGTGGATGATGTCGTCATTGACGTCCAGGCGTGCGGGCCGGATATCACCGACGGAGCCGGCAAGATTGCCGAGCAGATGGGCAACAAGGCCAAGAAGTAGTCGCTTATCGGTCTTGCGACATGGAACGGCCCCCGAGCGCTTTTGGCCGGTGGGACAGACCGGAACTCGGGGGCCGGGTGGCTGCGGGGAATTCGCCAGCGCGCGTTGTCGCCAGCTCTTCCGAGCTACTGCCGCTAGCGCGCAGCCACCTCACATGTCCATGAAGTTATCAATTTCGCGGACCACCTCCTTCCCTGTGTAGGGCCGACCGTACCCGCACTCCGGGTCACCCACAACAGAATTCGTGGTCTCAGCGATCACTGACGATGGCAGCGTCCACCAGCTCGGCGAAGGCCGCGGCGAACGGGGCACGCGGTAATCGCCGGCCGTCGAGTGTATGCACGCGGGCGGCGAGGGTCATGCTTGATATCAACCAGATTCCCTGGGCCTCAAGGAGATCCGCGATCCGCAGCGCTCGGTAGTCGCAGTCGTACCCCTTGGCGCGGGCGACCTCGAACAGCGCCTGTTGTGTGGTGCCCCGCAGAATCGGGTACCACGGCGGCGGCGTCAACAGACAGGGGTTGCCGCCGACCCCGTCTTCACTGTCGGCGGCGATCACCACCGTCGAACGCGGGCCTTCCAATATGTAGCCGTCCGAGCTGACGAAAATGACGTCGCCGGCGCCCTGCCGGTCGGCGTGGCGCAGCACGGCCATGTTCACTGCGTAAGACAGTGTTTTGGCGCCGGCCATCAACCAAGGCATCGCGTCGACACCGACGGCCGGCAACCCTCGATTCAGCGTGATCGCCGATACGCCATCGCGTCGGACCGTAGCCACCCGCTCTGGGACGGGGTTGACCATCACATAAGCGGTCGGGCCGGTCGGCGCCGACCCGCTCTCGCGACCGCGGCTGTAGATCAGTCGCATCGCACCTTCGTCACCCGTACCCCTTACCCAGCGCCGTGTGGCCACGTCGATCGCGTGCCGCCAGCTGCGGAGGTCCGGTTCCGGCAGATCCATCAATTTGGCAGATTGAGTCAGCCGCTGCAGGTGCGGCTCCACCAGGCAGGCGGCGCCGTCGCGCACCAGCAGCGTCTCGAAGACGCCATCGCCTCGTACCGCGGCTAGGTCATCGGCGTGCAACAGGGGTGTTTCCGTCTCGAGGATCTCACCGTCGAGCGTGACCACCACACCAGCCATGAGTGAGCAGCCTAACCGTGGCGATCGCAAGCGCGGCCTTGGCCGGGCGCAGCGGGTCGCCACCATCAGACCGCGACACGTTACCGCCCAACGCGACGCTGGCGTGACGTTCGCCGCCCAACGTGACGCTGGCGTCACGCTCGACGGGCAAAGCTCCGTAGAGTTGTTGTGTGACTGCAGTCCCCGCCCCAGAGCCTGGACCCGACGCGGGTGCGATCTGGCACTATGGCGATCCACTGGGCGAGCAGCGGGCCGCCGAAGCCGATGCCGTGCTGGTGGACCGCTCGCATCGAGCCGTAATCACGCTGACCGGAGGCGACCGGCAGACGTGGCTGCACAGCATCTCCACACAACACGTCAGCGCACTGCCGGAAGGCGCCAGCACACAGAATCTCAGTCTCGACGGCCAGGGCCGAGTCGAGGACCACTGGATGCAAACCGAGCTGGGGGGCACCACTTACCTCGATACCGAGCCCTGGCGGGGTCAACCGCTGCTGGACTACCTCCGCAAGATGGTGTTCTGGTCCGACGTCACTCCAGGCAGCGCGGACATCGCGGTGCTGTCGCTCCTGGGCCCCCGGCTGGCGGACCGGCCGCTGCTCGACGCACTGGGTTTGGCTTCGCTGCCTGCGGAGACGACGGCGGTGCCGCTGGATCGCGGTTTTGTGCGCCGGATGCCGGGCTCGTCCGCCGGCCAAGTAGAACTGGACCTGCTGCTACCGCGCGGTGATTGGGCTGACTTGCAGCTGCGCCTGACGCGGGCGGGCGTACGACCGGCGGGGATATGGGCCTATGAAGCTCACCGAGTAGCCCACCGGGTGGCCGCGCGGCGTCCGCGACTAGGCGTGGACACCGACGAACGCACCATTCCCCACGAGGTGGGTTGGATCGGCGGTCCGGGTGAAGGCGCGGTCCATCTCGACAAAGGCTGCTATCGCGGGCAGGAGACCGTCGCCCGGGTGCACAACCTGGGAAGGCCGCCCCGAATGCTGGTGTTGTTGCACCTCGATGGGTCGGTCGATCGGCCGTCCACGGGTGACGCGGTCCTGGCTGGCGGTCGCACAGTCGGACGGCTGGGAACGGTGGTCGAGCACATCGACCTGGGGCCGGTGGCATTAGCCCTGGTCAAGAGGGGGTTGCCGGCGGACACCGAGTTGATGACAGGCCCGGAAGCTGACGTCGCCGCCGTAATCGACACCGAGTCGTTGCCACCCGCCGACGACGTCGGTGCCGGACGACTGGCCGTCGAGCGGTTGCGAGGCCAAAACCGATAGCGTCCACACGGCAGGCAGGCCGCACCCACGCCTACCCGTGAGGCACGGTAAACTGTCGGCAGGACAATAACGACACTAAGAGATCGGAGCCGCCTCCTCGTAGGCCGCTCCGTTATTTCGCGAGGGGGTCCCCCCATGGGCCGCGGCCGGGCTAAGGCAAAGCAGACCAAGGTTGCTCGAGAACTGAAATACAGCTCCCCCCAGACCGACTTCCAGCGGCTTCAACGCGAGCTGTCAGGGACGAGCACCGACGAATCCGACCGGGTGGACGGCTCCGACGATAAGGGCCCCGATGACGCTTGGTACGACGAGGACGACTGGCGCCGCTAGAACTGATTGCCCACTTTAGGGCCGGTTCTTAAAATCTCGGGTGCTGCCCGACCAATTTGGCTCGCGGGCCTGCTTTTCCGCCTTTGCAGACGGTCCCCAAAACCCAGCAGTTCAGGTGCCGCGCGGTCAGTATCGCCAAGGCGCGGTCGGTGTCTTCAGGGGCGACCACGGCGATCATGCCTACGCCCATATTGAACGTCTTTTCCATCTCGGCCCGCGTGACCCGGCCGCGCTGCGCAATCATGGCGAACACCGGGGCCGGCGTCCACGTGCCGCGGTCCACCTCGGCAACCAGCCCATGGGGGATGACACGCGCCAGGTTGCCCGCCAACCCACCGCCGGTGACATGGCAAAACGTGCGGACATGGGTCTCGGCAGCCAGCGCCAGGCAGTCCTTGGCGTAGATGACAGTGGGCTCCAGCAGTTCTTCGCCCAGGGTGCGCCCGAACTCCTCCACGTATCCAGCGAGGTTCATCCGGTCGATGTCGAGCAGGACGGCGCGGGCCAGCGAGTAGCCGTTGGAATGTAGACCGGACGATCCCATCGCGAGAATGACGTCGCCGGGTTTGACGCGGTCCGGCCCGAGGATATTGTCGGCCTCGACAACGCCGACGCCGGTGGCCGAGAGATCGTAATGATCCGGCTCCATCAAGCCAGGGTGTTCGGCGGTCTCGCCGCCCAGCAGTGCACAGCCTGCCCGCACGCAGCCTTCGGCGATGCCGCTGACGATCGCGCTCAGTCGCTCAGGCACGGTTCGGCCGACGGCGATGTAGTCCTGTAGGAACAGCGGCTCGGCGCCGCAGACCACCAGGTCATCTACCACCATGGCGACCAGGTCGAGGCCGACGGTGTCGTGCTTGTCCATCGCTTGTGCCACCGCCAGCTTCGTGCCAACACCGTCAGTGGAGGCCGCAAGCACGGGTTCGCGATAGCCGCCGCGCAGGGCGAACAATCCGGCGAATCCGCCTAGCCCACCGCGCACCTCAGGTCTGGTGGCCTTGGTGGCCAACGGCTTGAACAACTCGACAGCACGGTCACCGGCTTCAATATCCACCCCGGCCGAGGCGTAGGTGATGCCCTGGTTGCTGAAACTTCGTCCGGAGCTTTCAGGGCTATCTAGGGGATCCGTCATCGCGATAAAGGCTACCGGGCCGCGCGCACCGCCGGTATCAGCAGCCGGTGCAGTCATACCGACTGCTTACGGCAGCCGTCGGTCAGTGCCGAACTGGGACTTCATCGGCGGCCAGATCGCCCAGTGAGGCACCGCGAGCCGCATTAGCGAGCATGTGCTCGATGACGTTCTTGCCCAGTGCGGTCTCGCCGGGCAGCTCGATCGGGTACGCGCCGTCGAAGCAGGCCGTGCATAACCGTGAGGCGGGTTGCTCGGTCGCGGCGATCAGACCACGCAACGAAATGTAGCCCAACGTATCGGCGTTGATGGCATGCCGGACCGCCTCGAGCATCTCCCCCTCGTCTTCGACTGCGTTGGCGATCAACTCAGCCGGCGACGGGAAGTCGATGCCGTAGAAGCATGGCCACTTCACCGGCGGTGAGGCGATTCGCACATGCACTTCGAGGGCACCGGCCTCGCGCAGCATTCGCAGTAGGGCGCGCTGGGTGTTGCCCCGCACGATTGAGTCGTCGACGACGATGAGCCGCTTGCCGCGGATCACCTCTTTGAGCGGGTTCAGCTTCAGCCGGATGCCGAGCTGACGGATCGTCTGTGACGGCTGGATGAATGTGCGCCCGACATAGGCGTTCTTCATCAAGCCCTGCCCATAGGGAATACCGGACTCCTGTGCGTACCCAACCGCGGCCGGGGTGCCGGACTCCGGCACGCCGATCACCAGGTCGGCGTCCACCGGGCATTCACGAGCCAACCGACGGCCGATCTCCAGCCGAGAGGCGTGCACCGACCGGCCGGCGATCGTGCTGTCGGGCCGGGCCAGGTAAACGTATTCGAAGACGCAGCCCTTCGGCGTGGGGTTGGCGAACCGCGTGGATCGCACCCCGTCGGCATCGATCGCCAGCAATTCCCCGGGCTCGATGTCGCGAACGAACGAAGCGCCGACGATGTCGAGCGCGGCCGTTTCGGAGGCCACCACCCAGCCCCGATCCAGCCGTCCCAGCGACAGCGGCCGGACCCCATGTGGATCGCGGCAGGCATACAACGTGGTTTCGTCCATGAACGTCAGGCAGAACGCTCCGCGCACTGTCGGCAGCAATTCCAGCGCCGCCTGCTCCAGGGTGGAATCGGCCGCGCCATGGGCCAGCAGCGCGCCGAGGATGTCAGAGTCCGTTGTCGCCGGGGCCGGGCAGCGCGTGGCGATCAAACCCGCATCGCGGGCGCGGGCCGCCAGGGCAGCCGCGTTGACCAGATTCCCGTTGTGTCCCAACGCAACCCCGGTGCCGGCGGCGGTATTGCGGAACACGGGTTGGGCGTTTTCCCACGTTGTATCGCCTGTGGTCGAGTAGCGGCAGTGTCCGATGGCGACGTGGCCCTGCATGGCCGCCAAAGTCTGCTCATCGAACACCTGGCTGACCAGGCCGAGGTCTTTGAAGACCAACACCTGGGATCCGTCGGCGACCGCGATTCCCGCGGCTTCCTGGCCACGATGCTGCAACGCGTACAGGCCGTAGTAGGTGAGCTTGGCGACATCTTCACCGGGGGCCCAGACCCCGAATACACCACACTCTTCCCGGGGCGAGTTCAGGTCTTGCTCGGGCTGCTGGACGGTCACGGTTTGGCGGCTCCCTGGGGCGCGATTGGTGACGATACGGAGTCTACGGGCACTGTGGCCCCATCGCCGAATCAAACTCGTGTGTTTGCATGGGACAAACTGCACATTCACCACAAAACCGCAGCTCAGCCCGCAAGTTCAGGTCAAATTCACAAGCGGCAACCAATGTTGGATTTCGCGGGCTCGGGACCCTGAAAGGGTCAACGCCCCCGTCTGCGTCGCCTCGGCCAACCGCAGCAGGCCGGTGGCTAGCAACAGCCACGTCCGCGGATCGGTTTCGACAACATTGGGCGGGGTGCCGCGGGTGTGCCTAGGCCCGGACACGCATTGCACCGCGACAAATGGTGGGATTCGGACTTCCACGCTGGCGCCGGGGGCCAGCGCAGCGAGAGTGCGCGCCGTGAGCCGCACCGCCGTTGCCAGAGCGTCCCGGTCGGGCGCCGGAGAGGTTTCGTCGCGTAGCCAGTCCGCAATGGTCAACACGGAGTGACGAGTTGTTGCCGGATCGGCCTTGTCGCGGGCGCCCATACCTTAGGGTCTCAGAATCATGGAGCGTCGCCGTCGGGGAAGGCGGCCACCTTACCGGACCATCGGGCTGATTGCGCTGATGGTGTTGCTGCTCGCCGGCACGGCCTTGTATTGGCAGTTTCGGGGGAATTTCACCCCGAAGGCGCACTTGACGATGAGAGCTCCGCGGGCCGGCTTGGTGACGGATCCGGGAGCGAAGGTCACCTACAACGGCGTGCAGATCGGCCGGGTGGCCAACATTTCGGAGGTTGCGCCCAACGGCGTGCCGATGGCGCAGCTGGTGCTGGACGTGGATCCGAAGTACCTCAGCTCGATTCCGGCCAATGTGGCGGCCGAAATCAAGGCCACCACCGTCTTCGGAAACAAGTATGTGGCCCTGACATCCCCAAAATCGCCGGAAAACCCTGCACCACAACACGTCACATCGTCGACGATGATCGATGCGACAAGGGTGACAACGGAGTTCAATACGTTGTTCCAGACGCTGACCTCGATCACCGAGAAAGTCGATCCGGTCAAAGTCAATCTGACGCTCAGCGCGGCCGCTGAGGCCCTGAGCGGGCTGGGCGACAAGTTCGGCGCCGCCGTGCTCAACGGCAACGCAAGCCTCGATCAGGTTAACCCACGGATGCCGCAAGCCCGCCACGACATTGCGCAGCTGGCGGCTCTGGGTGACATCTACGCCGACGCCGCACCCGACCTATGGGATGCGCTCAACCACGCGGTGCCCACGGCACAGTCCGTCAACAAGCGGCGAGGCGACTTGGATACGGCGTTGCTAGCGGCGGCCGGATTGGGCAATACCGGCTCCGACGTGTTCGGGCGCGGCGGGCCATACCTGGCGCGTGGGGCCGCCGACCTGGTCCCCACGAGCCAGCTGCTCGACGAGTACAGTCCCGAAATCTTGTGCACCATCCGCAACTACCACGACGTGGCACCCCGCGTCCATGCCGCCGTCGGCGGTGACAACGGCTACTCACTGGGCGCGGCTTCAGGCAGCATCACGGGAGCGACAAACCCATATGTCTATCCGGAGAATCTGCCCCGGGTCAATGCGAGGGGGGGACCCGGCGGGCGACCGGGCTGCTGGAAGGAAATCACCCGCGACTTGTGGCCGGCGCCGCTTCTGGTGATGGACGTTGGCGCCAGCCTGGCGCCATACAACCACTTCGAACTTCCGTCACCGCTGGTTCTCGACTATGTATGGGGTCGGCAGGTGGGTGACAACACCATCAACCCCTAACCGAGGGAAATCCATGACACTGTCGCCTTCGCGGACGCTCGCGGCTGTGGTTGCGGGCGTGCTGGCGCTCACCGGCTGCACCGGCGCACACCCGGGTACGCCCAGCGCGGGCTGCCGGACCCTGGCCGCCGATCCCGGATGGTATGGGGATAATCGCGACCGGATTGACGGCATGATTAGGCAACTGGGGACCTGCGGTAAAGCCGGATCCGTCACCAGCGGCGCCCCTTTGGCGTTGTTCGACTGGGACAACACGATGGTGCGAAACGACATCGGGAACGCGACATTCTTCTGGATGGTGCGCAACTCCAAAATCCGTCAACCCGCCAACCGGGATTGGACCACCACCAGCGCATACCTGACACCACCAGCCGCTGCTGCGCTGGCCGCCGCATGTGGTGAACTCGCCGATCCCGGCCAGCCGTTGCCCACCGGCGCCAACACTGGATGTGCGGACGAGCTGGTGTCGGTGTACACCAACCGCGAGACCCGCTCAGGGGCAACGGCGTTCGGCAACTTCAATCATCGCCGCATGCAACCCTCCGATGCCTGGGGAGCGCAACTGCTGGCCGGCTGGAGCGACGCGGAGGTAACCGGATTCGCCGCAGCGGCCCGGCAGGAAAACCTGGACGCCCCCGAGAAGGCTGAGCAGACGGTCGGCACATCCCACCAGGTCGGCTGGGTGCGTTATTACGCACAGATGCGGGATCTCGTCGCAACCCTGCAGGCCAATGGATTCGACGTGCGCGTCGTCTCCGCATCCGCCGAGCCGATCGTCCGGCTTTGGGCCGCTGACGTCGGTATCGCCGCCGACCGCGTGATGGGTGTTCGCACCGAACACGATGGTGACGTTCTGACGGCGCGTCTAGCAATGTGCGGCGGTGAGCCATCGATCCCCTACAACGAAGGCAAACGCTGCCGGGTCAACGAGCAGGTGTTCGGCGCGCCGGGCGCGGCGGCATTCCAGCAGCTGCCGCAGGAGCGGCGCCAGGCGTTCGGCGCAGGCGACTCCGACGGCGATGTGACCTTCATCTCGGACGCCACCGCATTGCGGCTGGTTCTCAATCGGAACCAGATCGAGCTGATGTGCCGGGCCTATTCCAACTCCGACGGCCGATGGCTGGTGAACCCGACATTCATCGAGCCGCTTCCGATGAGCCCGCCGTATCCGTGTGCTACCCAGGGTTTCGACGTGCCCGATGGCGGCCAGGGACCGCTGCTGCTACCGGACGGCAGCGTCGTCGCCGACCAGCCCGACCGGGTGTACTGACTGTGACGCACATACAACGGACAGGTTTACAGAAGATGTCGGCAATGCGCTAAATCTGCTGTGCTGCAAGCATTATCGACGTACCGCACAACTTCATGTGAAGTCCGTGCAAATGCACTGTCTCTACCATGCGCTGACGTCCGATCTATGAGATCCTCTCGGTGCCCTAGTCGCCACACTTCCCCTAAAGTCCCTAAGGCGGTGTTCTGATGCCCAAGCTCATGTCGCGCGACGGCGGTCGGCCCGCCATGAATCCCATCATCGTCACCCGGCGAGGCAAGATCGCGCGTCTGGAATCCAGCCTGACCCCTCATGAGGCACAGATCGAGGATCTGGTGTTTCTGCGAAAGGTCTTGAACAAGGCCGATATTCCGTATCTGCTGATACGCAACCACAAGAACCGGCCAGTGCTCGCGATCAACATCGAGCTGCGCCCAGCGTTAGAGCGTGCGCTGGTTGCCGCGTGCGCCGCGGAACCGATGTACGCCAAAACCATTGATGAGCGAGGTCTTTCCCCGGTTCTAGTTGCCACCGGCGGGCTCTCTCGGCTGGTCGATCCGCGCATCGTGCGGTTGTACCGACGACGCATTGCGCCCGGAGGATTTCGCTATGGGCCGGCGTTTGGTGTGGAACTTCAATTCTGGGTGTTCGAGGAGACGATGATCCGCTGTCCGGTGGAAAACTCGCTTACCCGCAAGGTGCTGCCACGCTCAGAGCTAGTCCCGACGACCGTCAAGCTGTACGGGTACAAGTGGGCCACCATCGAGGGGATGTTCACGCCGCACGCCAGCGACGTGACATTCGATATCGACATGGTGTTCTCCTGGGTCGACGGCAGTGATCCGGAGTTCCGTGCGCGGCGCGCGGCACAAATGTCGCAGGTCGTGGTCGGTGAAGGCGACGACGCCGAAGCGCGGATCCGGCAGATCGACGAGTTGAAATACGCACTGCGTTCGGTAAATATGTTTGCTCCGTGGATCCGCCGCATCTTCATTGCGACGGATTCGTTGCCGCCGCCATGGTTGGCCGAGCACCCCAAGATCACCATTGTGCGCGCCGAGGACCACTTTTCCGATCGTGCCGCGTTGCCCACCTACAACTCGCATGCGGTGGAAAGTCAGCTGCACAACATCGCCGATCTCAGCGAGCATTTCCTGTACTCCAATGACGACATGTTCTTCGGCCGACCGCTCAAGGCCAGCATGTTCTTCTCTCCGGGAGGGGTCACCCGGTTCATCGAAGCCAAGACTCGGATCGGGCTGGGCGCAAACGATCCCACGCGCAGTGGCTTTGAGAACGCGGCCCGGGTGAACCGCGAGTTGCTATTCGAGCGGTTCGGGCAGGTCATTACCCGTCATCTCGAGCACACCGCGGTGCCGTTGCGCAAGAGCGTGCTGATCGAGATGGAGCGAGAATTCCCAGACGAATTCGCCCGCACTCAGGCCAGTGCGTTCCGGTCGGGCACCGACATCTCGGTGACCAACTCGTTCTACCACTACTACGCGCTAATGACCGGACGCGCAGTCCAACAGGAGAAGGCCAAAGTCCTATACGTAGACACCACCAGCTACGCGGGCTTGAATTTGCTTCCTGAGTTGCGGAAGCGACACGGTTACGACTTCTTCTGTCTCAACGACGGTAGTTTTCCCGAAGTCCCCGCCGCCGAGCGTGCCGAACGGGTTGTCAGCTTCTTGGAACGCTACTTCCCGATCCCCGCGCCTTGGGAGAAAGTCGCTGCTGACGTCAGCCGGCCGGACTTTGCGGTGCCGACCGTGTCAGCACCATCGGAGGGTGCTTGAACAGTGAATCGCGCCGCGACGGCTCGATGAATATGCCGCTTTCGGTGATGTTGCGCTTCGCTTGCGCGGGCGAAACAAAGGTGCCCACTGTTTGTCCGCCGCCAAGCGGAATCACCGAGTGCACCACGGTGTCTTGGTAGACGTGTACAAGGTTGCAGCCCTGAGCGCCGTCTCGGCCCCGGGTTCCCCCAGCGGCAACCGTTAAATCCTGCGTGTAGCACGTGGCCGACGCCACCGAAACCGGAATCCCGACGAAGGTCGCGTTCGTGGAGTAGTGCAGGTGCCCGGCCAAAATGGTGCGCACGTCGCTTCCCTTGAGTACCCGCCCCAGGGAGGCCTGGTCACGCAGCTCAACCGTGACGGCCATGTCCAACACACTCGGAATCGGCGGATGATGCAACGCCAAGATGGTGCCGTCCGGCGCCGAGGTTGCCAATTCTCGGGCGAGCCAATCCAATTGCGCCGCGCTGACTTCGCCATGATGATGTTCCGGCACCGAGGTGTCCAACGTGATGACGCGCAGGCCGTCGATCATTCGCACGCGGTCCAGCGGCGCCATCGACGGCGCCTCGTCCAGCAGGAACTTGCGCAATTCGGCACGGTTGTCGTGGTTGCCCATTACCCAGACGAGCTCGGCAGCCAGCTCGGCGGCGAATGGCTCGACTAGGTCGCGAAGCTTGCGATAGGCCTCCGGCTCGCCCTTGTCGGCCAGATCGCCGGTGAAGACGATCGCGTCGGGACGGAGCCCGGAGTGATTTAACTGTTGAAGCAGGTCGCCCAGCCGGTCGTCGGCATTTACCGCTCCGTAAAGCGGGCGATCCCCTGCGATGAGATGAGTGTCGCTGATGTGGAGAAGAACGTAATCCGGCCGCGGATGCTCCGCGGCCCTAAGTCTGTGCACCGGAGGTGCCACACCCTTCCATCAATTGTTGGTTTTGGTCGCGAGCCAACAATCATAGCGGCGCCGCCGACGACATCCGCGCAATTGTGAGCTGTGCCACCTATCCAAAAAACCGCGGCAGGACTGCCTCGGACGTCTCGCGCAGCTCGGCCAGGGAAACGGTGAACAGACCCTGAACCTCTATCTGATCCGAAGCCTGGTCGACGACGCCGATGCGGGCCGCGGGCAATGCCCGCGCCTCACACATCGCACGGAATCGGCTTTCTTCGGTGCGTGGCACGGCGACCAAAACCCGGCCCGCGGATTCGGAGAACAGCATGACAAATGGGTCTGTATTCTCGGGAAGCACTATGCGGCAACCAGTTTCACCCGCCAGCGCCGATTCCACAATGGCTTGGGCCAGGCCGCCTTCGGACAGGTCGTGCGCGGCAGATACCAGTCCATCTCGAGATGCCGAGCTCAACACGTCTGCCAATAACTTCTCGCGCGCCAGGTCGACAGTGGGTGGTAGCCCGCCCAGATGGTCGGCCGTTACCTGCGCCCAGATGGAGCCATCGAATTCGTCGCGAGTGTCGCCGAGCAATATCAGGGTTTCGCCGGGTTCGTTGCCCAGTCCGGTGGGGATGCGCCGGTTGACATCGTCTATGACCCCGAGTACTCCGACCACCGGCGTGGGCAGGATCGCCGCCGACCCGGTTTGGTTGTAGAAGCTGACGTTGCCGCCGGTCACCGGAATCCCAAGGGCCGCACAGCCATCAGCCAGCCCGCGCACCGCTTGCGAGAATTGCCACATCACCCCGGGATCTTCGGGCGATCCGAAATTGAGGCAGTTGGTCACCGCGACCGGGGTGGCGCCGGTGACGGCGACGTTGCGGTACGCCTCGGCCAGCGCGAGTTGAGCACCCGCGTAAGGATCCAACAGGGTGTAGCGGCCCGACGCATCGGTCGACACTGCGATGCCGCGGCCGGTGGACTCGTCGATGCGTAGCATGCCGCCATCGGCATGCTCGGCGAGCACGGTGTTGCCGCGCACATACCGGTCGTATTGCTCGGTAATGAACGCGCGGCTGCACAGGTGCGGACTGCCCAGCAGCGCAAGCAAAGTCGCGCGCAGTTCGTCGCCGGTAGCTGGGCGCGGCAGCCCGCTGGAGCGGTCTGCGTTCAATGCGTCCTGGGTCTCCGGACGGGCGACCGGGCGTTGGTACACCGGCCCTTCGTGGGCGACGGTCCGCGGCGGCACGTCGACGACCGTCTCGCCATGCCAGGTGATCCGCAACCGGTCACCGTCGGTGACCTCGCCGATCACGGTGGCCAGCACCTCCCACTTGCGGCACACCGCCAGGAAGGCGTCGACGTTTTCGGGAGCGACCACGGCGCACATCCGCTCCTGCGACTCGCTGCACAACACCTCGGCGGGCGACATCTCCTTGGCCCGCAGCGGCACGGTGTCGAGATCGACCGCCATGCCGCCGTCCCCGGCGGACGCCAACTCCGATGTGGCACAAGCCAATCCGGCGCCGCCGAGGTCTTGGATGCCGATCACCAAGCCGCCCGCATAAAGCTCCAGGCAGCATTCGATGAGCACCTTCTCCATGAAGGGGTCGCCGACCTGAACCGAAGGCAGCTTCTTGCGCGACCTTTCGGCGTCGAACGTGTCCGATGCCAACACCGACACCCCGCCAATGCCGTCCAGGCCGGTGCGGGCGCCGAACAGGATGATCTTGTTGCCGGTGCCTGAGGCGAACGCCAAATGCAGGTCCTCCTGGCGCAACACACCGACGCACATCGCGTTGACCAACGGGTTGCCGGCATAGCACGCGTCGAAGACGGTCTCGCCGCCGATGTTGGGCAGGCCCAGTGAGTTGCCGTAGCCGCTGATGCCGCGGACTACACCGTCGACCACCCGGCGGGTGTCCGGCGCGTCGGCGGCACCGAACCTAAGTTGGTCCATGACGGCCACCGGTCGGGCACCCATGGCCATGATGTCGCGGACGATGCCGCCGACGCCGGTGGCCGCGCCCTGGTAGGGCTCGACGTAGGAAGGGTGGTTGTGCGATTCCACCTTGAAGGTGACGGCCCAACCGTCGCCGATGTCGACGACGCCGGCGTTCTCGCCGATCCCGGCCAGCATGCCGGCGCGCATCTCATCGGTGGTGGTCTCACCGAAGTAGCGCAGATGGACCTTGGACGACTTGTACGAACAGTGCTCGCTCCACATCACCGAGTACATCGCCAACTCGGTATCGGTGGGCCGGCGGCCCAAAATGTCGCGAATCCGCTGGTACTCGTCGTCTTTGAGGCCCAACTCGTGAAACGGTTGCGGGTGGTCGGGGGTGTTCGCGGCGTGTTCGACGGTGTCGGTCACGTGGGTGCGCGCGCTCGTCACGGAGACAGTCTAGGTTCCCGCCGAAAGTCCTTCATAATGCTCCAATGTCTCGTCACTGGCCGCTGTTCGACCTGCGGATCTCCACGCCGCGCCTGCAGCTGCGGCTGCCCACCGAGGAACTGATCGACCAGCTGATCGACACCATTCTCGGTGGCGTGCACGACCCCGACCGGATGCCGTTTTCGGTCCCCTGGACACGCGCGCCGCGGGCCGACCTGCCCTTCAACACGCTGTCGTACGTGTGGCGGGAATTGGCTGGCTTCAAATGGTATGACTGGGCGCTGCCACTCGCCGTCGTCGTCGACGGGAGCGCCGTCGGCGTACAGGGGCTGAGGGCGAAAGACTTTCCCATCACCCGCCAGGTCCATTCCGGCTCGTGGCTCGGGCTGAAGTACCAGGGTCTCGGCTACGGCACCGAAATGCGGGCCGCTGCATTGTATTTCGCGTTTCACGAGCTGGGCGCTGAGGTTGCAACCTCGTCGTCGTTCGTTGACAACCCGGCTTCCATCGCCGTTTCCCGTCGCAACGGCTACCAGGACGCCGGCATAGACCGACTGGCGCGAGATGGCGTGATGGCCGAGCAGTTACGGTTCCGGCTCACCCGCGAGAGATGGCAGCGGCATCAAACCGTCGAGACGCGGGTCGACGGTTTCGATCGCTGCCGGCCGCTGTTTCGTCTTGACCACTAGCCCCCCACACAGAACAAGTTGCCCTCGGGGTCGGCCAACACCACCCAGTGGAAATTGTCGCCGAACCGGTGACGTCCTACCTCGGTAGCGCCAGCCGCAGTCAGCCGCGACACCTCGGCATCAACGTCCGTGGCAACGAAATCGAGGTGCACCCGGTTCTTTCCGGGCGTCACGTCGGGCACCTTCTGGAATCCCAGGCGGGGTCCTTCCGGCGGGGTCACCGCGATGAACTCGCCGGGCGCGAGCTCATGCGTGGTACCGCCGAACTGCTCGGCCCACCAGCCGGCCAACTTCGCCGGGTTGCTGCAGTCGAACGTGACCATCTCTACGGTGAGTGTCATAGCCGGATGGTAGGTCAGCCGGCCGACAGAAACGCTCGTAGTGCCGCCGAGTAGGCGGCGACATCGTGAGCGCCCATCAATTCACGCGCGGAATGCATCGCAAGCTGAGCGGCGCCAACGTCGACGGTGGGTATTCCGGTCCGCGCCGAGGCCAGTGGCCCGATCGTCGACCCGCATGGCAGGTCGGCGCGATGCTCGTAGCGCTGGAGTGGGACTCCGGCCTGCTCGCAGGCCAGCGCGAACGCCGCCGCGGTGCGTCCATCGGTGGCGTAGCGCAGGTTCGGGTGCACCTTGAGCACCGGGCCCGCGTTGACCTCGATTAGATGGCCGGGCTCGTGACGCTCGGGATAGTTGGGATGCGTGGCGTGTGCCATGTCCGCCGACGCCAGCAGCGAAACGGGCAGTCGCCGTAGATAGTCTTCCCGGCTACCGCCGGCGACGAGCACGATGCGTTCCAGGACTGTGCCCAGCAGGTTGGACTGGGCGCCGTGACCGGAGCTGGAGCCGACCTCCTCGTGGTCGAAGAGCACCAACACGGGTAGGTAGTCACGCGGCTGGGCGGCCAGCAGGGCTTCCAGACCCGCGTAGCAGCTCGCCTGATTGTCCAGCCGCGGCGCGCTGAGCAGGCTGGCGTCGGCACCGATCACGGCCGACGGGGTCAGGTCGTGCGTCATCAGGTCGGCGGCAAGCACATCGGATTCGGCCACCCCGGCCCGCTCGGCGACGTAGCCCACGAATGAACCCGTTTCCCGGCCGATCCCCCACACCGCGTTGATGTGCCGTTGCGGATCCAGCGTGACGGACTTGCGGTCCTCGGCCAGATGAATGGCCAGCTGCGGCACCCGCAGGATCGGATCGTCGATCCGAACCAGCCGGTGAGTGACCCGGGCGCCGTCTCGCACCGACAGTCGACCGCTGATGCCCAGATCACGGTCCAGCCAGGAGTTCAGCCATGCTCCCCCGTACGGCTCCAGCGCCACCACCTGCCAGCCGGCGACCAGCCGGTCCGGGTGTTGCTTGACCCGCAGATTGGGGCTGTCGGTGTGGGCGCCGACGATCCGGAACGCGCTCGCCGCCGCGTCGGAATTCCAGGCCACCAATGACCCGGCCCGGACGGTGAAGTAGCGGCCCGGTTGGTCCGGCCAGGAGTCGGCCTCGTTGAGTTCGGTGTACCCAGCGTCGTGCAGCCGTCGGGCCACCGTGGCGCAAACATGAAACGGTGACGGAGAAGCGTCGATGAATTCGCACAAGCCCGCTGCCGTGGCTGTCATGTAGGCATGTCTAGCATCAAGCCTGTGCCCGCTGTTCAGCCCCAGCCGGTTCTGGCACCGTTGACGCCTGCCGCAATCTTCCTGGTGGCCACGATCGACGACGGTGGCGAGGCGATCGTGCACGACGCGTTGCAAGACCTGTCCGGTCTGGTGCGCGCGATCGGCTTCCGTGACCCGACCAAACACCTGTCGGTGGTGGCCTCGATCGGGTCCGGCGCCTGGGACCGATTATTCAGCGGACCTCGGCCCGCCGAGCTGCATCCGTTCATCCCGCTGGCCGGGCCGCGGCACGTCGCCCCGGCCACTCCGGGCGACCTGTTGTTCCACATCCGCGCCGAGACGTTGGACGTCTGCTTCGAGCTGGCCGGCCGCATCGTCAAGTCGATGGCCGGCGCGGTGACCGTCGTGGACGAGGTGCATGGGTTCCGGTTCTTCGACAACCGTGATCTGCTGGGCTTTGTCGACGGCACCGAAAACCCCGACGGCCCAATCGCCGTCAGCGCCACCACAATTGGTGATGAAGATCCCGACTTTGCGGGCGCATGTTATGTACACGTGCAGAAGTACCTGCATGACATGGCCTCGTGGGAATCGCTATCGGCCACCGAGCAGGAACGCGTGATCGGCCGCACGAAGCTGGATGACATCGAACTCGGCGACGACGTCAAGCCGTCCAACTCACATGTAGCGCTCAACGTCATCACCGACGAGGACGGCGCCGAGCTGAAGATCGTGCGACACAATATGCCGTTCGGCGAAGTTGGCAAAGGTGAGTACGGCACCTACTTCATTGGCTATTCCCGCACCCCGGCGGTGACCGAACAGATGCTGCGCAACATGTTTCTCGGCGATCCACCGGGAAATACCGACCGCATCCTAGACTTCTCCACTGCGGCCACCGGCGGACTGTTCTTTTCCCCCACCATCGACTTCCTCGACGATCCACCGCCCCTGCCCTGCGCGCAGGTGAGAGCCCCCGCAGATACTCCTGCTTCTGACGACGGATCACTCGGGATCGGCAGCCTGAAAGGAACATCTCGATGAACAATTTGTACCGCGATCTCGCACCGGTCACCGAATCCGCTTGGGCAGACATCGAATTGGAGGCCGCCCGCACATTCAAACGCCACATCGCGGGTCGCCGGGTCGTCGACGTCAGCGAGCCCGGTGGACCGGTCACCGCGGCGGTCAGCACCGGGAGGCTGATCGACGTGCAGGCGCCCACCGACGGCGTGATCGCCCACTTGCGGGATAGCAAACCCCTGATCCGGCTGCGGGTTCCGTTTACCTTGTCGCGCAACGAGATCGACGACGTCGAGCGTGGTTCGAAGGACTCCGACTGGGAGCCGGTCAAGAAGGCAGCCAAGAAGTTGGCCTTCGTCGAGGACCGCAGCATCTTCGAGGGTTACGCTCCCGCGTCGATCGAGGGTATCCGGCACGCGAGCTCGAACCCGGCGCTGACCTTGCCCGACGACCCACGCGACATTCCTGACGTGATCAGCCAGGCGTTGTCGGAACTGCGGTTGGCCGGTGTGGACGGGCCGTATTCGGTGCTGTTGAGCGCCGACGTCTACACCAAGGTCAGTGAAACAACCGAACACGGCTATCCCATCCGCGAGCATCTGAACCGGCTCGTCGACGGGGAAATCATCTGGGCACCGGCCATCGACGGTGCTTTCGTATTGACCACCCGCGGCGGTGACTTCGACCTACAGTTGGGTACCGATGTGTCGATCGGTTACCTCAGCCATGACGCCGACACGGTGCAGTTGTATCTGCAAGAGACGTTGACGTTCCTGTGCTACACGTCTGAGGCGTCGGTCGCGCTCAGCCCGAAGCCGGACTAAGAGCCGGCGCGCCGGAAGCGTGCTGGTGCCCGACGGCGCCTGCGCATGTATTCAGCGATGCTGATTAACAACCACTGATCTCACCGGTGGAAGAAACCGGAATGCCCGTGAGAATCGCCTGGGTAGACACTCACGTTGCCGGCGCCCGAGTTACGGATGCCGGTGTTGAAGAAACCCGAGTTCTGGAAACCCACGCCATTGTTGACGCTGTTGAAGAAGCCGGAACCCCGATCGCTGGAATTCTGGAAACCCGAACCGCCGAAACCCGAGTTATTGAAGCCCGAACCATCGGGAGCTCCGTTACGCGCGCCCGAGGTGTCGTCTCCTGCATTGGTAAAGCCGGAGGCGTTGTTGCCCTGGTTAAAGAAGCCCGATGTGC
Organism: Mycobacterium simulans; assembly: GCF_900232995.1. Classification (GTDB taxonomy): domain Bacteria; phylum Actinomycetota; class Actinomycetes; order Mycobacteriales; family Mycobacteriaceae; genus Mycobacterium; species Mycobacterium simulans. Next base: position 2,189,294 of record NZ_OCVX01000003.1, on the reverse strand, counting down.
CCGTCCCTGTGTTTGCGAAACCCGAGCTGAGCCCAGGGCCGTTACCCATATTTCCGAAGCCGGTATTTAGGTTGCCCGCGTTGAAGCCGCCGGTGTTGGTGTTGCCGGAGTTCCCGAACCCGGTGTTCACCGCACCAGCGTTGGCCCACCCGGTGTTGCCATGCCCCGAGTTGAAGAAGCCGGTCGAAGACTTGCCCGAGTTGAACATGCCCGTGACCTGATCGGCGGAGTTGAAGAGGCCCGTGGTGTAGCGGCCCGAGTTGAATGCCCCGGTGACTTCCCCCGCCGTGTTTCCGAAACCTGTGGTGTTCAGACCGGTATTCCAGGCGCCCGTGACAGTGCCGCCCGTGGTTTGGAAACCCGTATTGTTCGTTCCCGAAATCTCAAAGCCCGTGTTGGCAAAGCCCGAGTTGAAGAAGCCCACATTGTTGTTTCCGGAGTTGAAGAATCCGATATTGCCGCTGCCCGAGTTGCCGAAGCCGATGTTGCCGCTGCCGGTGTTCAGGCCACCGATGCCAATCTGATTGTTGCCGGTGAGCCCGATGCCGATGTTGCCGTTGCCGGTGTTGCCGAAGCCGATATTGCCGTTGCCGGTGTTGCCGAAGCCCCAGTTGCCATCGCCGGTGTTCCCGGAGCCCCTGTTGAAGCTGCCGGTATTTCCGCTACCGATGTTGGAGTGGGCCGCAGTGTCGGTAGGGCCGATGTTTCCGAAGCCGATGTTTCCGTCGCCCTTGTTGCCGCCGCCGATATTCCCTGTCCCCGCATTGCCGAAACCGACATTCTGTTTACCGCTGTTGCCGCCGCCCACGTTTCCGGTGCCGGAATTGCCACCGCCGATGTTCGTCTCGCCGTGATTGCCGCCACCAATGTTTGAATTGCCGGTGTTCCCGCCGCCCACGTTGGAACTACCGGTATTGCCACTACCGAGGTTGGAATTCCCGATGTTCCCGTTACCCGCATTCTGGTTACCGGTGTTGCCGTTGCCCAGGTTGTTGCTTCCGGTGTTGCCGACGCCCCAGTTCCCGGGGATCCCGAGCACGCTGTGCAGTGACCGCTGCCACGACGTCAACTGCGCAGCCGCCGCGGACGCTCCGGCGTGATACCCGACCATCGCGGCCACGTCCTGGGCCCACATCTCCTCGTAGATGCCCTCGACGGCCGCGATCGCGGGGGCGTTTTGCCCGAACAGGTTCGACAGCACTAGCGACACGATCTGAGAACGGTTGGCAGCCACCGCGATCGGCTGAACCATCGCCGTGCGTGCGGCCTCAAAGACGCCTGCCACCGCCCGGGCCTGCCCCGCGGCGCCGGCAGCCCGTGTCGCGGCAGCGTCCAGCCAACTTGCATAGGGTGCGGCCGCCGCTACCATCGCCGCCGCCGCCGGACCTTGCCATGCTTGAGTTGCCAAACCCGAAGTTATCGAGCCGAACGAGGACGCCGCCGAACCCAGCTCGAAAGACAACCCATCCCAGGCCACCGCGGCCTCCAGCAGCGGCCCCGGCCCCGCGCCGGTGAACATCAGCGCCGAATTGATTTCCGGTGGCAGCAATGCGAAATTCGCCATCACGACTCCTTGACTCTCCCCCACCACGACATTCACTCCCGCAGTGGCAGCCATTAACCTAGCTGCACCGGGCTCGGATCGTGAGAAAATTGGCAATCCCCCTGTACCAGAGGTGATTTAGCGGCAGAGTCACGGGGTAGCGTCATTTTGAGGACCAACCGAAAGGATGGCTGAGCATGGCAGCCGACCAGGAGCAACAGGACTACGACAGGGAATACGATGTTGTGGTACTAGGCGCGGGGCCGGTTGGACAGAATGCCGCAGATCGAGCCCGGGCTTCGGGTCTGAGCGTCGCGGTGGTTGAACGGGAACTCGTCGGAGGCGAATGCTCGTACTGGGCGTGTGTGCCCAGCAAAGCCTTGCTGCGTCCAGTCATCGCCATCTCCGAGGCCCGCCGAATCGACGGGGCGCGCGAAGCGGTGGCCGGTTCGATAGACCCGGCCGGTGTCTTCGGCCGCCGCGATCGCTACGTAAAAGACTGGGACGACACCGGCCAAAGCGACTGGGTGGATGGCATCGGCGCGACCCTGGTACGCGGGCATGGACGGTTGGACGGTCCGCGACGAGTCGTCGTCACTACACCGAGCGGCAAGGAGGTAGTGCTGGCAGTACGGCATGCAGTTGTCGTCTGCACCGGAAGCCGGCCCGCGCTGCCCGACTTGCCCGGCCTCTCCGAAGCCCGACCGTGGACCAACCGCGAAGCCACCGACAGCAGCGACGTCCCGAACCGGCTTGCCGTCGTCGGAGCCGGGGGCGTGGGCGTCGAAATGGCAACGGCCTGGCAAGGATTGGGCTCAAAGGTGACGTTACTGGCTAGAGGCTCTCACCTGCTGCCTCGGATGGAGCCTTTCGTGGGGGCGCTTGTCCGCCGCGGACTCGCCAACGCGGGCGTGGACGTGCGCGTGGGTGTGTCAGTCCGCGAACTCCGCCGGCCTTACCCCTATTGCCCCGTGGTCCTCACTTTGGACGACGATACCGAGCTTGAGGTCGACGAAATACTGTTTGCCACCGGCCGCAAGCCCCTGACCGACCATATCGGTTTGGAAACAGTGGGACTGACCCCGGGCAGTTGGCTCGAAGTCGATGACACCTGTTGCGTCCAGACAGTGGAAGGCGGTTGGCTCTATGCGGCCGGCGATGTCAATCATCGCGCGCTGCTGACCCATCAAGGCAAGTATCAGGCGCGCATTGCCGGTGCGGCCATCGGCGCCCGCGCCGCGGGTATGCCAGTGGACACCGCGCCCTGGGGGGTGCACGCGACCACCGCCGACCACCACGCGGTGCCGCAGGCCTTCTTCACCGACCCCGAAGTCGCCGCGGTGGGGCTGACGACGGAACGGGCGGTGCAGGCCGGGCACCGAGTCAAGACAATCGATGTCGAAATTGGCGACGTTGTAACGGGAGCCAAGCTCTACGCCGACGGATATGCGGGCAGGGCACGCATGGTGGTCGACGTCGATCGCGGCCACCTGCTCGGTGTGACGATGGTCGGCCCGGGCGTCACGGAAATGCTGCACGCGGCCACGGTCGCCGTCGCCGGCCAGGTGCCCATCGATCGGTTGTGGCACGCGGTTCCGTGCTTCCCAACCATCAGTGAACTATGGTTGAGACTTCTTGAAACCTACCGAGATTCATTTTTTGTGGTCGTTTAGCCAAAGGAGCATCCATGGCAACCTCGGACGGATTTCATCCCGATTTCCAACCCGAAGCGACGATGTCAGCCGCGACACGTCGTCGGGTGCATCATGTCAAGGCATCGGAAATCAGTTCCGACACCGCGCAATCGGAGGGACTGCGACGCTTCGCCGCGCTGACCGGGCGCTCGGTTGGTGCGGAGAAGTTGTGGATGGGCGAGACACATGTCTCGCCGGAAACCGTCTCGGCTAACCATCATCATGGCGAGTCCGAGACCGCAATCTATGTGCGAAGTGGCAACCCGGAGTTCGTCTTCCACGACGGTGTCCAGGAAGTGCGCATCTCAACCCAACCCGGCGACTACATCTTCGTGCCGCCATATCTGCCGCATCGGGAAGAAAATCCCGACCCGACCACACCCGCCGAGGTGGTCATCGCACGCAGCACCCAGGAGGCCATCGTGGTCAATCTGCCTGAGCTTTATCCCCTCTAGATTCCCTCTCAGGCAATTCTCAACTGATTCTTCGGCGCCACTTTGCCTCGCTCAAAGGATCTGCATAGGGGGCAGCCTCAGCATTGGTCTCATGACGACTGAGCCGCTTTCGGCAAACCTGGTCGAACGCTACCTGCGCACCCGCGGCCGGCGGTATTTCCGCGGCCAGCACGACGCCGAATTCTTCTTCGTCGTCAATACGCACCCCCGTCGACTGCACGTCCATCTGGAGGCCTCACCCGCACACCGCGAAGCGTTTGCCATCCGAGTCACTCCGGCGTGCTTCTTCCCCGCCACCGACTACGCGCGGCTGGCGCAGTTCGCTGATCGGTGGAACGCACGGAACCAGGCCGTCACCGCGATCGTGCACGGATCCTCTGATCCGCGACGCGTCGTCATTGAGGCCCATCGGTGCCAGTGGTTCTCCGAACCTGTCCGCTTCGAAGATTTCGCCGACGCCGCCGACCGCACCATCGCAGCCGCAATCGATCTCTTCGCCGCGTTGACTCGGGTCGTTCAATTATCGTCAGCCACACAACCATTGCTGCTAGACGCCGGTTAGCGAAAGTTTGACAGGGTTAGCCCTCAGACCGCCAAGACCGCGTCCAGCGCTGAATAGAACAGGCCGAGTCCGTCCTCGGACGGACCGGTTAGCGCTTCGATGGCGTGCTCGGGATGCGGCATCAGCCCGACGACACGGCCGTTGGCTGAGCTGATGCCGGCGACGTCGTGCAGTGAGCCGTTGACATTTTCGTGGTATCGGAAAACGATCCGGCCGTCGGCTTCCAGTTCGTCGAGCACGTGCCGTGGTGCCACATAGCGGCCCTCTCCTGACTTCAGCGGCACCAACAAGTCGGCGTCGGGTTCGAAACGTGATGTCCACGCGGTCGACGTCGACACCACGCGCAGCCACACGTCGCGGCAGACGAAGTGCAGCCCCACGTTGCGGGTCAGCGCGCCGGGCAGCAGCCCGGCCTCACAAAGCACTTGAAAACCGTTACAAATCCCCAATACCGGCATGCCGCGTCCGGCCGCGGCGACGACCTCGCCCATCACCGGGGCGAATCTGGCGATCGCACCTGCCCTGAGGTAATCACCGTAGGAAAAGCCGCCGGGCACAATCACGGCGTCGACAGCCTTGAGGTCGGCGTCGGCATGCCACAGGCTCACCGCGTCAGCGCCGACCTGACGCACCGCGCGCGCGGCGTCCACGTCGTCAAGCGTCCCGGGAAACGTGATGACGCCGATCCGCGCCGTCACTGGGGGGCCCTGCTGATGGTCCAGTCCTCGATCACCGTGTTGGCCAACAACGATTCGGCGATTTCGGCAAGCACCGAATCGTCGACGGTATCGTCGACCTCTAGCTCAAACCTCTTGCCCTGACGCACGTCTGAGATTCCGGGGTGTCCAAGGCGTCCCAGTGCTCCGACGATCGCCTGACCCTGCGGGTCGAGAATCTCCGCTTTAGGCATCACATGCACGACCACCCGGGCCACCGGCGCTCCTCCTCAGATAGGGTCCGCTCAGACTCTACCGGCGACGGGCCCGACCTCGCGCTACTCGCCCCTAATCGCCCGCGTAGGTGGCCTCCACCGTCTGTTCGCCAAGAACCTTCATCTCTTTGATCCGCAGCTGGTCGGCCAGCCCCTTTTCGTCGATGACAGCCTGGAGGCGATCGTAGAAGTGCCGCACCAACGCTTCAAAGGTGGGCGAAAAGTCCACCGTGCACAATTTGAGCCCACCTTTTCGCGTAATCGCGGCGATGTCCTCATATAGTGGATCATTCTTGTCAACGACAAATGCGTGGTCCACCTCGTCGAGAATCGGCCTAAATGCGTTCTCTAGCAGGTCGGTGTCCAAGAGGAAGTACTGCTCGTCAAGACTCTCCCCGGTAAGCGTAACGGAAACAAAGATCGTGTGCCCGTGCAGGTTGGCACATTTATTGGCAACCAATTCCGGGGTATAAAGTTCAGTTCCACCTCGGCTGGTCCGCATGTCGTGGGTCCACGTCCGATGCCCCATTTCAAGGCGGATAGTCTGCTTGATCGTGTAGGCCATACCTGCTCCCTGGGTCTATCGACGTGGACTGACTTGGCTTAGTTAGATTCCGTAGCTGGCATTGAGGGTCGACGCGCATCGGAGCTCTGCACGTTTCAAGATGCAGCCATTGAGATGCAACTTACCGCTTATCTGCTCGTATATATGCTGTACGAGCCCCTCGATTGTGGGGTTGAAATCGACGGGATAAACTTTATCCGCAACGTCCGCAAGCTCGCAGACTTTCAGGAAGTCGTCATATATCGGATCTTCGGTCCAGATGATGAAGGAGTGATCCAATTCGTCGATAACGGGCCGCACAACGAGAGCCAGTTCATTCGTGTCGAAGACCGTCTTCATGCCATCCAATTCCAGCTGAGACTCGAGAACGAGTTTGAGCTCCCAGGTGTGGCCGTGGATGGTTTCTTCTTTCTTATAGTCGAACCCCAGAGATCGATGGCCAGCGTCGAATCGAAACGTCTTCTCGATCGTACGGGCCATCGGGCTCCACCTCCGGGGCCAAGAGCGGAACCGCTCCCAATACGTTAAAAGCGCCGGCGTATCGACCGGCGCAAGGACCCGTTTCCGGACCTGTTACCGGCTTCGCTTAGTGAATGTTAGATCCACATTCATGCAGGGCCAAGTCCCTCGTGCTAAGCGACCAGGATCAGCCGGTGGCCGCCGAGGTCGGCAATTCGACGTTGCGCCTCCCCGTCGGGATCGAGGGAGGCTTGGCTGTGCTCAGTCCATGCGCTGAGCTCCAAGGGAGCGCTGGGGTTAGCGGACTGCGCGCGCGCATCTTGGGCGGCCTGGAAGAACTCAGCGATCCGAGGGTGGTCGAGACGGACGTTGAGTGCATCGCAACGGGCGCCGGCAATCCTGGCAAGGGCAACGCTATTGACCCCGAGTAGCACCGGCGGGCGGGGAGATGGCAGCGGAAAGCCGGTCCACTTGTCCGCTCGATGTGGGTCCCACAGGATGTCGCAAAGGTCGAGAATTGCGGCAAGATGGTCATGCCGAAGCCGCATCGAGTCATGCAACGGATTCCCAAGCACTTCATGTTCTTGCGCCCAGTGGGTCCCAGGGGCGGCGCCCGCTCCGACGCCGAATACGAAACGTCCCCCGCTGATCTCTTGCACCGAGGCGGCTGCGGCAGCCGTCACGCCCGCCGAACGGTTGGCCGCATTGACGACCAAGGTGCCAATGCCGATCGTGGAAGTGGCTGCGGCCAGCGCCCCGGCCAAGGTAAAGCATTCCAGCATCCGGTCGCTCGACAACACTGAACCTGACAGGTGGTCATACACCCACGCCGTCCCGAACCCTTGAGCTTCGGCCTGCGACACCTTGACCCGTAAGTCCGGCCAGGCGTACTTGGCTGCGCTATAGAGAATGTCGACTGTGACCATCTGCCGAACGTACAGCAAAATACCAGTGCCAGAATCGATTTCCGGCGCGACTTCAGCACGAACCGATGTAGGCCTCGCACAACGGGCGGGTCATGGCGTCCAGTACCGCGGTGTCGGAGCGCACCGACCACGGCACCCGCGGCGGCCCCGACGACCATAGCGTGAGTTCACTGAGCGTGCTGCTCGATACGTGCGCGACCAGATAGGTGTGCATGACAACCGGTCCACTGATTACCGCGGCCATCCGGGTCGGTTCGTCGTCGGTGATCGACGGCGATTGCGTTGGTGACCCTAGCTGACAGGCGCGTATGGCGGTGACGGCAGCACCGAACACCGCGGCCGCGATCGCGCCCCCGCGGGCTGTGTCACCACGCCAGTGCAATACCTGAGCCTGCAACTGCCACTGACCGTCAGGGTGAACCACGGTCACTCGACCCGCGACCGCTGAATTGCGGCTGTCCTGCGGGAACGCCGGCGTAGCGCACACTTGCTCGAACTGAAACCGGGGCGTCGTCCCGGTCACCGCGACTGCCGCACCGGCCGGCGCCGGCCAGCCATATACCGAGTCCAGCGGCACATCCCGTCGATGAATCCACGCAGTGGCGGGGATCTGATCGCATACCGGCGGGCAGGTTTCGGGCTCGGCCTGTGCGGATGTGACCACCAAGACAGCGGCCACCAGGCTACCGGCGACCAGCATCGCCGCCAGGATCACCCGCATCTGCACCGCCTCATCAGGGCACAATCGTAAACATGCAACTCACGCATTTCGGCCATTCCTGCCTCCTCGCCGAGTTTGGTCAAACGAGCGTGCTTTTTGATCCCGGCACCTTCGCGCACGGCTTCGAGGGGATCACGGGCCTGTCGGCAATCTTGATCACCCACCAGCACCCCGACCACGTCGACGTCAGGCGACTGCCGGCGCTGCTCGATGGCAACCCAAATGCCGCGCTGTATGCCGATTCGCAGACAACAGCGCAATTAGGTGCGCCGTGCCGCGAGGTACACGTCGGTGACGAACTGTCGGTCGGCGAGCTGACCATCCGGGCAGTCGGTGGCCGGCATGCGGTGATTCACCCGGAAATCCCTGTGATTGAGAACATTTCGTATCTGGTGGATGACGGCGAACACCGAGCCAGGTTGATGCATCCCGGTGACGCACTGTTTGCGCCTGGCGAGCCGGTGGACGTATTGGCCAGTCCGGCCGCGGCCCCGTGGATGCGGATCGCGGAAGCAGTCGACTACCTGCGCGCGGTGGCGCCGGCCCGCGCGGTACCGATCCACCAGGGGATCATCGCCCCGGATGCACGCGGCATCTATTACAGCCGCCTAACCGAGATGACCAACACCGACTTCCAAGTGCTACCCGAGGAAACCGCGGTCACCTTCTGAGCGCGAGCAGACGCAGAATCGCACGATTTGGGCTCAAATCGTGCGATTCTGCGTCTGCTCGGCGTACTAGGTGATGTCCTCCGCGGCGCCACGACCGGCCGCCCGGCCGGAGAAGATGCACCCGCCCAGGAAGGTGCCCTCCAAGGCCCGGTAGCCATGTACGCCGCCCCCGCCGAACCCGGCCACCTCACCGGCGGCATAAAGCCCGGTGAGTGGTGTGCCATCGGATTTGAGCACCCGCCCTTCTAGGTCAGTTTCTATTCCGCCCAAGGTCTTTCGGGTCAGGATGTGCAGCTTGACCGCGATCAGCGGCCCGGCTTTGGGATCGAGCAGTCGGTGCGGCGCGACGACACGACCGAACCGGTCGCCCAGGTAGGTGCGGGCGGCCCGGATCGCGGTGATCTGACCGTCTTTGCTGAACTTGTTGGCCACTTCGCGATCACGGGCGGTGACCGCGGCTTCGACCGTCTCGTAGTCCAACGCCAACACGTCGGGCAACTCGTTCATGCCGTCCACCAACTCGCGCAACGTGTTCGCGCTGACAAAGTCGACACCCTTGTCGATGAAGGCTTGCACCGGTGCCGGCGGACCGGACCGGGCCCTCGAGCGCACCAGTTCGCGGATGCTCTGCCCGGTCAAGTCAGGATTCTGTTCCTGGCCGGACAGCGCGAATTCCTTCTCAATGATCTTGGCGTTCAAGACAAACCAGGTGTAATCATACCCGGACTGGGTGATGTATTCGAGCGTACCGAGGGTGTCGAAACCGGGATACAGGGGAACCGGCAATCGATTGCCTGCCGCATCCAGCCACAGCGACGACGGGCCCGGAATGATCCGGATGCCGTGGCTGGGCCAGATCGGATCGTAGTTGGTGATGCCCTCGGTGTAATGCCACATCCGGTCGGGGTTTATCACCCGCGCGCCGGCTTTTTGGGAAATGCCGATCATCCTGCCGTCGACGTGGGCAGGCACGCCGCTAAGCAGTTGTTTGGGAACGCGCCCCATCCGCTTCGGCCAGTTCTTGCGCACCAGATCGTGGTTTGCGCCAATGCCGCCACTGGTGACGAGCACCGCCGAGGCGCGAAACTCGAACTTTCCCACAGCCTTTCGTGACGACGGCGCGCCACGCGGCACATCCGAAGGCTCCAGTAAGGTGCCCCGAACGCCCGTCACTGAGTCAGCCTCGACGATCAACCTGTCGACCTGATGACGGTGCGCAAAGCGCACATTCGGCCGGTTCCGCAACTGACGCGCGAAAATTTCAACCAAGGCCGGCCCGGTGCCCCACGTGATATGAAACCTCGGCACCGAGTTGCCATGGCCCTGTGCGTCGTAACCACCACGCTCGGCCCAGCCGACCAGCGGGAAAATCTTCAGCCCTCGGGCGCGTAGCCAACTCCGCTTCTCCCCCGCCGCGAAATCGACATAGGCATGGGCCCATTGCTCGGGCCAGTAGTCCTCTGGACGATCAAAGGCCGCCGTCCCCAGCCAATCCTGCAGGGCAAGTTCATGGCTGTCGCGGATGCCCATGCGGCGCTGCTCGGGACTATCGACGAAGAATAGTCCGCCAAACGACCAGTAAGCCTGCCCGCCCAGGTTGGCACTGTTCTCCTGGTCCAGGATCAGAACCCGCAAGCCGCGGTCGGCCAATTCGCACGCGGCCACCAGGCCAGAAAGACCGGCGCCGATGATAATCGCGTCGGCGGCGAAGCCGTCCGACCCAGCCTCTGAATCCGAAGATGCATCGCTCACGTCGGTACAGGGTAATGCCACCTATCACCGGGGCCGGGCGCAGCGGGTCGCCGCGATTCATCCGAGCCGGGCACAGCGGGTCGCCGCAATCCGATTACGCAGCGTCGAGAATTGCCTTGTCCGGCCGCCAGCGGTATACCGTCGGCGTGCATTCGTGCAGCAACGCAAGGTCGACGGCATCCAGCATGGCCTGCAGTGGGCCCGGCTTACGCAAATGATGGGCGGCTACCGCGACCCGCACGACGCCGCCGCGCCGAGCGATTCGCTGAGCCGACATCACGACCATCCGGCACCACCACGGCTCTGCCAGGAATCCTTCTCCGATGCCCAGCACGCGGGCGCGCACCGTGGTCTTGCGGACCAGGTCGGTAATTCCGTGAAAATCGGCGAGTAGTCGAAAGCCATTCCCGGGCAACGCTTTGACAACGCCGGGCGATACCAGCCAGCCCGGTGCCGCAAACAGCCGGGTACGCAGCCCGAGATGCTCGAGCACCCGGTCGGCGGCCATCAAACGCAGGTTGGCCTCATGCGCGTGCAGCGTCGCGAATTCGCCGCGCCGCCTCTTCGTGGCTGCTTCGTCGTAGCCGTGCAGCACCAGCGCATCGCCGCCGACGCGCCGCGCGGTCAGCCACTCAACGGTGCCCGGGTCGCGGTCGAGTCGGTACTCACCGCGCAGACGCGGAGCCACCAACAGCGATACCGGCACCGAGCGGGCATCCATCTGCCGGCAGAACGCGTCGACGTCGGCCAGGGTGTTTATCCCTATCCCCGAGACCGAGACGATCAGTTTTCCAGACACGCTTGTAGTTTGCCGATTCCAGGTTTCGAGACGGTGACGTACACGCAGACAGCAGACATATATCCGGACTGCCGCGCTCCCCGATATGCTCAAAAATCCATGGATGAAGCGCGTTCCGCACCGGCCGATGCCGCGTTACCCACCACCGCCGCCGGGCAGCCCCGCCGCGGCGAACACGTCTACCCTGACAAGCTCGACGCTGGGCTCTTTCGGATCGCCGGCGTGTGTGTGCTGGCGTCGGTAATGACGGTGCTCGACGCCACCGTCGTCAGCGTCGCGCAGCGCACGTTCATTGTCGAATTCGGTTCTACCCAGGCCGTCGTCGCGTGGACGATGACCGGCTACACTCTGGCGCTGGCTACCGTGATCCCGATAACGGGCTGGGCTGCTGACCGATTCGGAACCAAACGGCTCTGGATCGGATCCGTTCTGGCCTTCACGCTGGGTTCACTACTGTGCGCGTTCGCATCAAACATCGTGACGCTCATAGTATTCCGGGTCTTGCAGGGTGTCGGTGGCGGCATGTTGCTGCCGCTGGGATTCATGATCCTTACGCACGTAGCCGGCCCCAAGCGAATGGGACGCATGATGGCGGTCCTGGGCATCCCACTGCTGCTCGGCCCGATCAGTGGGCCGATCCTTGGCGGCTGGTTGATCGGCTCCTTCAGCTGGCCGTGGATCTTCCTGGTCAACCTGCCGATCGGATTGATCGCGTTCATCCTCGCAATCATCGTGTTTCCCAAGGATCGCCCAGCACCGTCAGAAAGCTTCGACTTGATCGGTGTCCTGCTGCTGTCGCCAGGCTTGGCCACGTTCCTGTTCGGGGTGTCGTCCATTCCGGGCCGAGGCACGGTAGCCGACCGCTACGTCTTGATACCGGCGACCATCGGCCTGATGTTGATCGCCGCGTTCGCCCTGCATGCCTGGTATCGCGCAGATCATCCGCTCATCGACTTGCGGCTGTTCAACAACACTGTGGTCACCCAGTCCAATGTGACGGCACTGACGCTCATGAGCGCTTTCTTCGGCGCCGGGCTGCTGCTCCCGAGCTACCTACAGCAGGTCATGCACCAAACCCCGATGCAATCCGGGATACATTTGGCCCCCCAGGGACTTGGCGCCATGCTGACCATGCCGCTTGCGGGCACGTTCATGGACAAGCGGGGACCGGGAAAGGTCGTGCTGCTTGGCATTACGGTGATGACGGTCGGCCTGAGCATCTTTAGCTACGGTGTATACCGACACGCCGGGTATGCGCCGACATTGCTGGTGGGGCTCGCAATCATGGGGATGGGCATCGGCTGCACCATGATGCCGCTTTCCGGGGCAGCGGTTCAGACGCTGGCACCACATGAGATCGCCCGCGGTTCGACGCTGATCAGCGTCACCCACCAGATCGGCGCCTCCATAGGGACCGCACTGATGTCCGTGATCCTGACCAATCAGTTCAATCGCAGCGAAAACATCTCGGCCGCCGGCGAAGTCGCGTTGCTCCAACAAACCGCGGCCAAGCGTGGGGTGCCCATCGATCCGTCGGCAATACCACGCCGAGCCCTTGGCCCCGGCTTCGCGGACAATGTGCTGCATGATCTTTCACACGCCTACGCGGTGGTCTTTGTGATCGCGGTCGCGACGATGGCTTTAACGATTATCCCGGCGTCGTTTCTGCCGAAAAGGCCTGCCGGCTAGTCGCGCTAACCCTCGAACAGCAGCCGAGCTATCCGCGCGACGCTGTCCATCGGGTCCGCCGCCCTCACTTCCGGATTCACCGCGTCATTGAGCCACAGCATCGAAAAGCCGTGTACCAGTGACCAAGCCGCGAGCCGGGCGTAAGCCGGATCCGCCTGGGCGTTGGGGTCGCTGAGAGTCGCTACTCCGCGATCCAGTTCCGCCGCAGCGGCTGCCTCAGCCGCGGCCAGTTCGGCATCCGAGCTGTCGAGCAGTGACCTGTTGAACATCACTTGGTAGTGGCCGGGGTGCTCGATGGCAAACCGTACATAGGCCAGGGCCGCGTCGGCGAACTGCGGACGGGCGTCCACGAGCGCCTCGGCCAGCAGCTGGAATCCCTGAGTTGCCAGCGCGGTGAACAGACCGCGCCGATCGGTGAAGTGGTGCGCGGGCGCGGCATGCGACACACCCGCGTCACGGGCCAGCTCGCGAAGCGACACGTGATCGGCGCCCCGTTCGGCTACCAGACGCGCGGCTTCGGTCAGGATCACGCTGCGCAAATCGCCGTGATGGTAAGTCGGCCGGTCCATAGGCCCAGCATAACGACCTAACTTGACACTGCCTAGATTGAATGCATATGGTCGATCTTGTCAGTGTCTAGATGCTAGGAGAGGCTGGGATGGCTCCATTGATCACTCTGCTGTTGGGCAGCATTGTCGCTCGGATCATCGGCTGCTTCGGCGTGGCTTACGTAAACAACTGGACCACCGCTGTCGCTGTCGGGCTCGCGGCGATGTTCGTGGTCACCGGGGTTGCGCACTTCGCGCCACCGCTACGTGGTGACCTCATCGCGATCGTGCCGCCCCGACTGCCCGCGCCGGGCCCGCTGGTCACCCTCACCGGCGTGCTGGAGCTCGTGGGCGCCGCCGGTCTGTTGTTGCCCGGCACCCGGGTGGCAGCGGCCATGTGCCTTCTGGCGCTGATGCTGATGATGTTTCCGGCCAACGTCTATGCCGCCCGGATGCCCAGTCCACCCAAGTCGATGACGACGCGACTAACCCTGCGCAGTGCCGAGGAGGTCGTCTTTCTGGCCGCCGCCGCTTTCGTCGCCATTGGCAGCATCTAACAACCACGCGTATTGGAATGCGGTTTCTTTCCAACGCTCGTAGCGGCCGCTGATCCCGCCATGACCGGCGTGCATCTGGGTCTTCAACAGCACCGGGTTGCTGCAGGAATTGGCATCGCTATTGGTATGCCGCAAAGCCGCAACCCACTTGGCCGGCTCAACGTAGTACACCCGGGTATCGTTCAACGACGTCATGGCCAGGATCGCCGGATAGCACTTGGCTGCGACGTTCTCATACGGCGAATACGACTTCATGTAGGCGTAAATATCGCTGTCGTTCAACGGATTTCCCCACTCGTCCCACTCTGTGACGGTCAACGGCAACGACGGGTCCAGGATCGTGGTCAGCGGATCGACGAAGGGTACCTGAGCAAGGATTCCAGCGAAGAGATCCGGGGCCATGTTGGCGACGGCTCCCATTAACAATCCGCCCGCGCTGCCGCCGAAAGCAACCAACCGCTCCGGTTGCGTCAGTCCGGAGTCCACCAGATGCTGTGCCACTGCTACGAAGTCGGTGAATGTGTTCTTCTTGTCCAGCAGCTTGCCATGTTCATACCACAGCCGGCCCATCTCACCGCCGCCGCGAACGTGTGCGACCACAAACACCATCCCGCGATCCAACAACGACAGCCGGGCGATGGAAAACCGTGGATCCTCACAGATCTCGTAAGCGCCGTAGCCGTAAACCAATGCCGGCGCTGGGAACTCGATACCGGCGCGGTGCACGATCGATACCGGGATCCGGGTGCCGTCGTCTCCGTAAGCCCAGTCGCGGCGCTCAATATAGTCTTCGCGTCGATAGCCTCCGAGCACCGGCTGTTCTTTCAGCAAGGTGCGTTCACCGGTGACCAGGTCGATGTCGTAGATCCGCGTCGGGGTGATGAAAGATCCCGCACCGGCCCGCAATTTGGGCGAATCCCAATTCGGATTGGGTCCTAGACCAGCCGACATCAGCTCGGAGTCGAACGAGATCTCTTCGGGCTCACCGTAACTTCCGTCGGATTGCACGGGCCACAGCTGCACCCGGGGCAGCGCCTCGCGCCGGTAGCTGACCACCAGATGGCCGGCGAACGCATCAACGCCGTCAAGTCGGACATCGTCTCGGTGCTGAATCAGGGTGCGTTGCTGCGTCGGATCGCCGACGGGGGCCTCAGCTAGTGCGAAGTTCACCGCACCGTCGTTGTGCAGGATCAAGAAGCGGTCCTGGCCGCCCTCAGAACCCGGCGGAGCGTGTTCCACGGAATACTCGACGCCGTCACGCCGGGGCAGCACCACGGCGAATTGCGCGCTGGGGTCGGCGGAGTCCGCGTAGCGGACCTCAGATGTAATGGACGAGCCAGCCGCGATCAACACGTAGGCGTCGCTGCGAGTGCGGCCCACCGCGAGCCAGAACCGTTCATCGGCTTCGTGATAGACCCGCTCCGACGATTCGCCTGAGCCCAGCCGGTAACGCCACACAGTGTCCGGGCGCCAGGCCTCATCCACGGTGACGTAGTAGACGGTACGGTTGTCGGCGGCCCAGGTCGCCCCGGCGCCGATGCTCGCGATCTCGTCGGAATACTGCTGTGAAGTCCGTAAGTCCCTGAACCGCAACGTGTATCGCTCGTCACCGACGACGTCTACCGAGTACGCCAGCAGATTGCCGTCCAGGCTGACGCTGGCCGCGCCCAGCGCGAAAAAATCGTGGCCATCTGCTTCCACGTTCTCGTCGAGCAACACCTGTTCACCGGCTATTTCGGTGTGTTCGTCGAATTTCGGCGGGTTCCAGTCGTCGGGATCAGCTACCGGGCACCGGCAGTGAACACCGTATTGCTTTCCCTCGAAGGTGCGGGCGTAGTACCACCAGTCGCCACGTCGAGTCGGTACCGACAGGTCGGTCTCCTTGGTACGCACCTTGATTTCGTCGAAGATCTGTTGCCGCAACGGTTCGAGGTGCGCAGTGGTCTGGTCGGCATAGTCGTTTTCGGCCTCGAGGTAGGCGATAACTTCGGGGCTATCCTTATCGCGCAACCATTCGTAGTGGTCAATGAAAACGTCACCGTGGTGCTCGCGCCGAGCCTCCACCCGCTTAGCCACCGGCGGAATCGGATTGTCGGTCATGCGCCCGGGCCGATCCAGTCGTCGAAGCGCAGACCTGAAATCCGTTCGTAGGCATTGATGTAACGACCGCGGGTGGCTTCGACGATGTCATCCGGAAGCGGAGGCGGCGGCCGGTCGCCGGCACGGTCCCAGCCGGATTCGGGGCTGGTGAGCCAGTTGCGCACGAACTGCTTGTCGAAGCTGGTCTGGACCACACCGACCCGGTAGTCATCGGCCGGCCAGTACCGAGACGAGTCCGGTGTGAAGATTTCGTCGGCCAGCAGCACGTTGCCGGCGCGGTCGGTGCCGAATTCAAACTTGGTGTCGGCGATGATGATTCCCCGGGTCAGGGCGTGATCGGCGGCTTGCACGTAGATCTTCAGGGTACGGTCGCGCAGCTGGTTGGCGAGCACGCCGCCTACCATCTCGATCACCCGATCGAACGAGATGTTTTCATCGTGATCGCCCAGCGCGGCTTTCGTCGCCGGGGTGAACACCGGTGTGGCGAACTTGCTGGCCTCGACCAGACCCGGCGGCAAGGCGATGCCGCACACCTTCCCGGTGGCCTGGTAGTCCAGCAATCCCGACCCTGTCAGGTAGCCGCGGGCCACACATTCCACGGGGAGCATGTCCAGCTTGCGCACCACCAGCGCGCGGCCAAGCACCTCATCGGGGATGCGCGGGTCGTCCGGCGGCCCGGCCAGGTGGTTGGGGGCTTCGACGAGGCCGAAGAAGAACACGCTCATCGCGGTCAGGATGCGGCCTTTGTCCGGGATAGTGCTGTCGAGGACATAGTCGTACGCCGAGATCCGATCGGTGGCGACCAGCAGCAGATGGTCGTCATCGACGCGATAGATCTCACGGACCTTGCCGCTGGCCAGATGCGGGTAGTCGGCTAGTGCGGGGCGCATCGCGTCAGCCTATCCGCCGCTCTGACAGTGGACATGTGCTGGGATCAGCCCTATGAGATCGCGCTTCTTGCCGTACTCCACCAGACCCGTCCGGCTGGCCGCCCAACTATTGAGTGACATCGCCGTGGCCGTGTGGACGATGATATGGGTGTTTGTCGGCCTTGCCGTACACAGCGCCATCTCGATGATCGCTGAGGCCGGCCGGCAGGTGGAGATCGGCGCGCACGGCGTCGCCGGCAATCTGGGGTCCGCGGGCCACGACGCGCAGCGTGTTCCGTTGGTGGGCGACGCGCTGAGCAAGCCACTCACCGCGGCCGCCGATGCGGCCCTCGACATTGCAGGCGCCGGCCACAGCCTGGACACAACGGCGAGTTGGCTTGCGGTGGTGCTCGCGGTGGCGGTCGCCGCGACGCCGATCCTGGCCGTGGCCGGACCATGGCTGTTCCTGCGGCTGCGGTTCTTCCGGCGCAAGTGGGTCGTGACCGCGCTCGCCGCCACCCCGGCCGGCCAGCAACTGCTGGCATTGCGGGCACTGGCCAACCGGTCGCCGGCCAAATTGGCCGCCGTCAGTGCGGATCCGGTCGGTGCGTGGCGGCGCGAGGATCCCGCCACAATCCGCGGGCTGGCCGCGCTGGAGCTACGGGCAGCCGGCATCACGCTTCGCGAACAGTAAGCAGCCCGGCAATGACAACGATCAGCCAGGCCGCCATTGCGATCCAGAAGAACACCAGCGACACGGTGCTCAGCGAACGCTGACCGATCTCGGCTGCCATGGCGTCAGTGGCCGCCGCGTACATACCCAGCGGGAACACCAGGGCCCACCACACGCCCGCGAAGTGCAGCATGCCGGGCCGCCGGTTGATCCGCTGCAGGCCAAAGTAGATCAGCACGGGTATCCACAGGGTCGCCGCCGTCCACGTCACCACGGTGATCACTCGCACCGCTGGAGCCAGCCAAACCGGCGCCAGGCTGTGGATGTTGGCGCCGGCCAGCGTCGCAATGGCCAACCCGCCCATCAAGATCCAGGAATCGGGTTCGAAGCCGTTGCGTTCGTGTCGCTCTACGCTCGCCCGCCACAAGATCAGCCACGTCATCAGGCCGTAGAGGCAAAGCGCCACCACCCAGACCGGCACGGCCACCACAAACCACCAGTGTTCGGGGGTGTGGCGGGCTACCTGGGTGGCCACGATCGCCAGGCCGGAGGTGCCCACGCTGGCGAGCTCCCAAGCGCCGTGGGCACGGTCCCGCAGCGTCGTCCACCGGGGCGCCAACATGTTTCGGGTGCACAGCACCATCAGCACCAGCCACGCCGACAGCGCAACCGCTCCGAGCATGTACATCACCATGCGACGGGATGCCAGCCGGCTGTCCAGCACCGCGCAGGCGGCGACGAATGTGAACAATCGCAGTGTCACATCGGGATCGGTCAAGTCCCACAGGGAATTCCGCCTTCCTACCGCGGCGGCGATAACCAATCCGGCGAGGACCACCAGAGCGGTCGTGGCAAGCACACCCAAGGTGTCGCTGATCCGGACGTAGTGGTGCTGACCCGCGGCGATCGACAAAATCCCGGTCGCCATCACCGCGGCGAATACATCGGGTGCCGGCTCGACATCGGCGAGCCGGAATTTCATTGCGAACCGCGCAATTCCACAACGAGGTGCCGGATGCCGGTATGCCGGTTGCTGCGTGTCCATTCGACGGGCTGTACCACCCGCACGGTCGCGAATCGCCACAACAGTTCCTCATAGAGCACCCGCAGTTCCAGCCTGGCCAGATTGGCGCCCAGGCAATAGTGCACCCCTTGTCCAAAGCCCAGGTGTGGGTTGGGCTTTCGCGTGATATCGAACTCGTCCGCCCGGTCAAAGACGAGGGCATCGCGGTTGGCCGAGCCCTCCCAGATCTGAACCTTCTGTCCCGCCTCGATCGAGTGCCCACCGAGCGTGATGTCCCGCGTGGCGGTTCGGCGCTTGGACGGCGACGGCGACGTCCACCGCACGACCTCCTCGATCGCCGTCGGCAGCATGTCGAGATCCCCGCGCAGCGCGTGCAATTGCTCCGGATGGTTGGCCAGCGCCAGCAAGCCACCCGCGACCGCGTTACGTGTCGTCTCCGCACCCGCACTGAACAGCAGACTGAAGAACAGGTACAGCTCGAGATCCGATAGGGCCGGCGCGTGTTCGTCGTCGAGCGTCGCGTTGGCGACTACCGACAGCATATCGTCGGTCGGGTCGGTGCGCTTGGACGCGATTAACTCCTGGCCGTAGCTGAACATCCGCGATCCGGCCTCTTCCATTGAGAGCTGCGAAAGTGCCGCCTTGCGCGAACCGCCGAAGTCGAACTGCGGTTCGATGGCCTCGAATAGCCAATGTCGTTCGGATTCCGGCACACCCAGCAGGATGCAGATCATCTGCATCGGCAGTTCGGCCGCTATATCAACCAGAAAGTCGAACGGTTCGCCTGGAGTCACACCATCCAGCAGTCGGCACGCGCGGGCGCGCAGATCGTCCTCGACGCGACGGATCATGCGCGGCGTAAGCCCCGAGCTGACGAGGCGCCGAATCTGTGAATGCCGCGGGTCGTCCATCATGTTGAGCACCTGGCCGGCAATGGCCAGGTCCTGTAACAGCGTGCCGCCAAACGGCCTCTCGCCGCCGGTGACCGAGGAGTAGGTTACCGGATCACGCAACACCTCAAGGGTTTCGGCGTGGGTGGCCACCGACCAGAAGCCCTCGCCGTCGGGGGTGTTGTCCGTTGGCTCGTGCCAGTACACCGGCGCCTCCCGACGATGAATCGCAAAGAGGTCGTGCGGGAAGCCGTGGGCGAAGTTGTCCAGATCAGTGAAGTCGATACCCGAGAGCGCGCTGGCGAGAGTCATAGGATCGCACCCGGTATGTACTTGGCCGCGTCTGGGTAGCGGCCTACCAATATGTCCACCAATGCGGCCACCTCGTCCACCTGATCGCCCGCCGCGCCGGTGAATGCCTTCTTGTCGGCCAGCGCGGCATCCAGCGCGTCGCGGCCTAGCGGCAGCCGGGGATCGGCGGCCAGCCGGTCCAAAAGGTCTGGCTCTGCCCCCTGTTCGCGCATCGCCAGCGCCGTCGCCACCGCGTGTTCGCGGATCACGTGGTGGGCCGACTCGCGCCCCATGCCCGCGCGCACCGCGGCGATCAACACCTTGGTGGTGGCCAGGAACGGCAGATAGCGGTCCAGCTCGCGCTGGATCACCGCCGGGTAGGCGCCGAACTCGTCGAGCACCGTCAAAAACGTCTCGATCTGCCCGTCGATGGCGAAGAAGCTGTCCGGCAACGCAACCCGGCGCACGACCGAGCAGAAGACGTCGCCCTCGTTCCACTGGGCACCGGCGAGCTCGGCGGCCATCGATGCATATCCGCGTAGCACCACCTGCAGGCCGTTGACCCGTTCGCAGCTGCGAGTATTCATCTTGTGCGGCATCGCCGACGAGCCGACCTGACCGGGCGCGAAGCCCTCGGTGACGAGTTCGTGCCCGGCCATCAGCCGGATGGTGTGCGCCAACGAGGAAGGGCCGGCGCCGAGCTGCACCAAGGAGGACACCACATCGTGGTCTAGTGAACGCGGATATACCTGCCCCACGCTGGTCAAAACCGTTGTGAAGCCCAAGAACTCGGCGACGCGACGTTCGAGTTCAGCCAGTTTGGCGGCGTCGCCGCCCAAGAGATCGAGCATGTCCTGAGCGGTGCCCATTGGCCCCTTGATGCCCCGCAGCGGGTAGCGGTCGATCAATTCCCGCACCCTCGTCAGCCCGATCAGCGTCTCCTGGGCCGCCGAAGCGAACCGCTTGCCCAAAGTCGTGGCCTGCGCGGCCACGTTGTGACTGCGGCCAGCGATGACCACGTCGCGGTATGCCACCGCCCGCTCGGCAAGCCTCGCGACCACTGCCACCCCATGGGAGAAGACCAGTTCCAGCGACCGTCGCACCTGTAGCTGCTCGACATTCTCGGTCAGGTCACGGCTCGTCATCCCCTTGTGCACATGCTCATGACCGGCCAGCGCGTTGAATTCCTCGATGCGGGCCTTGACGTCATGGCGCAGCACCCGTTCCCGGGCTGCGATCGAGGCTAGGTCCACCTCGTCGAGCACGCGCTCGTAGTCGGTGATTGCTTCGGCGGGAACGTCCACACCCAGTTCGGCCTGCGCCCGCAATACGGCCAGCCATAGCCGCCGCTCGGCGACCACCTTGGCCTCCGGCGACCAGATCGCAACCATCTCGGCGCTGGCGTACCGGGCGGCCAGCACGTTCGGAATGCTCACAGACACACAGCTTACGGTCGTTTCAGCTCGCCAACGTCGGCTTGTTGGGTAGATCGAGCCGGAATCCCTACAACTATTCGATGTTCGGTGATTTGGTAAGGCGATGTACTTCGTCGGCGTGGACCTCGCCTGGGCTGGTCGCAATCCCACCGGTATCGCGGTTGTCGACGCCAACGGCTCGTTGGTGCAGATTGGCGCCGCCCGCGACGATGCCGACGTGTTGGCGGCGCTACGACCCTACGTCCAGGGCGATTGCCTCGTCGGCTTCGATGCGCCGCTGGTGGTGACAAACCCAACCGGGCAACGACCCGCCGAGACCGCACTCAACCGTGACTTCCGCAAGTTCGAAGCGGGCGCGCATCCGGCTAACACCAGCAAGCCCGAGTTTGCCAGCATGCCACGCGCCGCGCGGCTGGCTGAAGCACTCGACTTGGATCTGGACCCATCTGCAGGTGCCACCCGACGCGCCATCGAGGTCTATCCACACGCGGCGACTGTGGCACTGTTTCGACTGCGCCGCACCCTGAAATACAAGGCCAAGCCGGGCCGTAGCGTCGATCAACTCAAGTCCGAGCTGCTGCGGCTGATGGACAGCGTCGAGGAGCTCGAGCATGCCCCGGTGCCGCTGCGTGTAATCGGGAACTCCGATTGGGTTTCCCTGCGCCGGCAGGTGACGGGCGCCCAGCGCAAGTGCGAGCTACGTCGCGCGGAGGATCCGGTTGACGCCGTCGTCTGCGCCTACGTGGCGTTGTATCCCGAGCGCTGTCCCGCCGACGTCACGATCTACGGGGACTTCGGCACCGGCTACATTGTTACGCCGTCGCTACCGGCGGACCTAGATCCGGACGGGCCGCTGATCGACGGGCGCCAGCACGTCAATTAGATCGACCACGGTCGTGAGCGCCGCGGCACGCGGATCCCGACCCTCGACCAGCGCGGAGACCACCGAACCGTCGACGGCGCAAATGAGAGTGCACACCAGTTCAATGTGGACCGAACGCCCTGATCTTTCAATGGCCTCGGCAACCGCCTCGGCGCGCTGGCGCAAGCTACGCCGCATGCTCTCGCGCAGCGCAGGAAAGCGGGTACAGGCGATATTTCGCTCATATCGCGATATCAGCTGCTCAGCGAGCCCTGGACCGGATACGTCCCCCACAAGCAAGTCGACCAGCACATCAGCGGTGGTCTCAGGCCCCCGACGCCGCCGGGACAGCGCGTTGACCCGTGCCCGCAGCTGCGCTACCTCGATCATCCCGACGTGTTCGACCGCGCGGGCGATCAAATCGTCGAGCGAGGAGAAGTAGTAGGTGGTGGACGCCAGCGGTAGACCAGCCCTCCGGGCGACCGCCCGGTGACGTACCGCTTCGAACCCGCCCTCGCCGAGCAGCTCGGCGGCGGCGCTTACCAACGCGTACCGCCGACGTTCTCCCTTTGGAGTCACTGCTGCCGTCACGCCCACCCATGCTGCCAGTCAAAGTGGTACTCCATTGCCATTTTGACGAAACGTACATGGCATGATGACCCGCATGCCAGACTTGAGCCGCCGCGCCGTGCTCGGTCTTGGTGCCAGCGCGGTCTGCGGCGCGGCCGGGGCATATGTGCTCGACATGGTCTTTCAGCCACGAACATCACACGCCATGCCGCCGCCGGCGTCTGGCACAAGCGTTCCACTGGCACCGGCACGACCACTCGATCCGGCACCGCCGGCTCAGGCTGCGCCGACGATGGTGACCGGCTCGTTTGTGTCGGCGGCGCGAGGTGGCATTTCGACCAACTGGGCGATCGCGCGTCCTCCGGGCCAGACCAAGCCGCTGCGACCGGTGATCGCGCTACACGGAAAAGGCAGTGACGCATCCACCGTTATGGCCGGCGGCGTGGAACAGGGCCTCGCACAGGCAGTCAATGCCGGGCTGCCGCCATTTGCGGTGGTCGCGGTCGACGGCGGCGGCAGCTACTGGCACAAGCGGGCTTCCGGCGAGGATTCCGGGGCGATGGTCATCAACGAGCTGATCCCGATGCTGGACAGCCACGGTCTGGACACCTCACGCGTGGCGTTCTTGGGCTGGTCGATGGGCGGCTACGGCGCATTGCTGCTCGGCGGTCGACTCGGACCGGGGCGCACCGCGGCGATCTGTGCGGTAAGCCCAGCGCTTTGGCTGTCTCCCGGTGCGGCCGCACCCGGCGCATTCGACGGGGCCGACGACTTCGCGGCTAACTCAGTGTTCGGTATGCCTGCACTGGGGTCGATGCCGATCCGCGTGGATTGCGGCGACAGCGATCCGTTCTACGCCGCGACCAAGCAATTCATAGCTCAATTGCCCAACCCGCCCTCGGGCGGCTTCTCACCCGGTGGGCACAACGGCGGGTTCTGGAGTTCGCAGTTGCCGGCTGAGCTGACCTGGGTCGCGCCTTTGTTGACGGCCTAGCCTTTAGCCTCTAGGCCGCGAGCGTAACCCCACTGCGAAAAAACTCGCTCGATTTCGCAGTGCCGTTACGCTCGCGGGGGTGAGCAAGCCGTTTGAGTGGAACTTTCCCTACGCCTGGCCGCGAATGCCTGTTTTGGCGAAAAACGTTGTCTGCACCTCACAACCGCTTGCCGCTCAAGCCGGTCTTCGGATGCTTGCCGACGGCGGCAACGCCGTCGATGCGGCCATCGCCACCGCCATCACGCTGACCCTGGTGGAACCGGTGTCCAACGGGATCGGCTCGGATGCCTTCGCCATCGTTTGGGATGGCCAGCAAGTGCACGGTCTGAACGCGTCGGGCCGTTCGCCTGCGGCGTGGACGCCAGAGTACTTCGGCGGCTTAGGCGTTTCCGGTGTTCCCGCGCTCGGCTGGAATTCGGTGACGGTGCCTGGCGCGGTGTCGGCATGGGCCGAGCTACATGCCAGGTTTGGCAAGCTTGCATTCGAACGACTCTTCGCACCCGCTATCTCCTACGGCCGCAACGGCTTTCTTGTCTCACCGATCGTCGCCGCGCAGTGGGCGGCACAGGTACCCCTTTTCGAGTCCCAACCCGGATTCGCCCAGGCGTTCATGCCCGGCGGGCGAGCGCCAAAACCCGGTGAGCTGTTCAGGTTTCGCGACCATGCGAGCACGCTCGAAAAAATCGCCGCAACCAACGGCAAGGCGTTCTACCGCGGCGATCTGGCGCCGAAACTCGAGGCGCACGCGACGGCCAACGGCGGCGTCCTACGAGCCAGCGACTTGGCCGCTCACCGCGCCGACTGGGTCGGCACGATCACCGGAAGCTACCGCGGGTTCACGATCCACGAGATACCACCCAACGGCCAGGGGATCGTGGCCTTGATCGCACTCGGGATCCTTGAACAGTTCGATATGCCGTCGTTGCCAGTCGATTCCGCCGATAGTGTGCATTTGCAGATCGAAGCGCTCAAGCTCGCCTTCGCCGACGCGCAGGCCTATGTTGCCGACGTCGACCACATGACAGTGAGCCCGCAGCAGCTCCTGGACA
Source organism: Mycobacterium simulans (assembly GCF_900232995.1). Classification (GTDB taxonomy): domain Bacteria; phylum Actinomycetota; class Actinomycetes; order Mycobacteriales; family Mycobacteriaceae; genus Mycobacterium; species Mycobacterium simulans. The sequence goes on along the minus strand of NZ_OCVX01000003.1, from coordinate 2,164,664 downwards.
GCGAGTACCTAAAGCAGCGAGCCTCGCTCATCGATCCGAAGCGGGCGAAGCCGGCAGCCGCCGGCACCCCCAGGGGCGGCACCGTGTATCTGACCGCTGCCGATGCGGCCGGGATGATGGTGTCGATGATCCAGTCGAACTACATGGGCTTCGGCTCCGGGGTGGTGGTGCCAGACACCGGCATTGCACTGCACAATCGCGGTGCGAATTTTGTTGTGGGGCAAGAACATCCGAATAGAGTCGGACCCGGCAAGCGTCCCTACCACACGATCATCCCGGCCTTCGTGACCAAAGACGGCGCACCCGTGATGAGCTTCGGCGTAATGGGCGGCCCAATGCAACCCCAGGGTCATGTACAGGTGCTGGTGCGCATCGCCGACTATGGCCAGAACCCGCAAGCCGCCTGTGACGGCCCCCGGTTTCGCTGGGTACAGGGCCAGCAGGTCAGCTGCGAGACGGGCCTCCCGCCGTCAACCCTCGACGAGCTTTGCCAGCGCGGGCACGACGTCATCACCACCGAGGACTACAACTCGTTCGGCAGCTGCCAAGCGATCTGGCGGCTTGACGACGGATATCTCGCGGCCAGTGACCCTCGGCGGGACGGCCAAGCCACGGCGTTCTGAGCACCGCGCGGCGACTCCACAGATTAACTTTTTACACGTGTTGAATCAAGCGATTGAACGCGTGTCAAGTTTGCCGTACGGTATTCCACCAAATCGGTGAGCCCACAACCACTCGGCACCTACCACCCGCAATGGAGCAAACGTGAGTATGGCCCTACCACTAACTGGTAACGACTTTCACCTCGATCGCAACCTCAGCTGGCGGGATGCCGATACCGAGTGCCAGTTTGTCCTGTCCCAACCATCGCTAGACCCGGACCTTTGGCAGGAATATGTTGCCGGTGCGTACCGCAGTTATCGCCAGCACGACATCGAGTGCGCACTCGATCCCGAGGCGTTGCGAACCGGCAAAGACACGGTCATGTTCTTCGTCGCGTTGGACAAGACCGGGCAGATGCTTGCGGGAGCGCGCGCGGTCGGGCCGCTGCGGTCTCCGAAGGAGGCTCACGCGCTCGCTGAATGGACCGGTCAGCCGGGCCAGCAGGAAGTGCGAACCATGATCGCCGACCGCCTGCCATTCGGCATCCTGGAGATAAAAACAGCCTGGAAAGTCGATGACCCGGCCCGGAATCGTTCGCTGACCGAAATACTCGCTCGGATCGGCTTTCACATGACGGCGCTGCTCGACGTGCAGTTTTTCATGGCCACATCCGCGACGTTTCTGTTGGACAAGTGGCGTACGTCGGGAGGTGTTGTGGCACCAATACCTGCGACGCCCTATCCGGACGAGCGCTTCCGAACAAGGTTGATTTGGTGGGACAGGCGCACTTTCGCTGAGCACGCGACATCAGATCAGGCCTCGAAGATTCATGTCGAAACCACTCAGCTGCTGCATGCCTTCTACCGGCAACCGCGGGCAGCTAATGTTCAAGCGAGTCACGCGTGATTGGCAATCCTGCTGAATTTATATGCTGTGCAACTCTTTTCGATGAGGACGATTGCGCCGATAGGCGTGTCTTGGCTGAGTATCACGCCGATCGGCAGATCGAGGTCATCGACCGATGGGAGGAACAGGTCGCCAACGTCCGGCGGCTGCTGCCCGCGCCGGATCCTCAGTTGCTCGCAGAGTCAAAGCGGTGGGCCTTCTACCCATGGCGCCGTACGCTCGTAAGCATCCTGGGACCCCGCGGGTTCCGCGCGTTGCGGCTGGACCGTAATCGCAATTTGATTACCGCCGCCGAGCAAGATCGACTCGCCGGGCTACAGATCGGAGTCGTTGGCTTAAGTGTTGGGCATGCCATTGCGTACACGCTGGCGGCCGAAGGCTTATGCGGCGGCATTCGACTCGCGGACTTCGACATCCTTGAGTTATCCAACCTCAACCGGGTGCCGGCGACGGTACTCGACCTCGGGCTGAACAAGGCGATTGTGGCTGCCCGACGGATCGCGGAACTCGATCCCTACCTTCCGGTGGTCGTGGAAACGTCAGGATTGAGCGCAGACACCATGGCCGGCTTCCTGAACGGACTCGACGTCGTCGTGGAGGAATGCGATTCGCTGGATATGAAAGCCCGCGTGCGCGAGGCCGCACGTGCTCGGCGAATACCAGTGCTAATGGCAACCGGAGACCGTGGTCTGGTGGACGTCGAGCGATACGACCTGGAGCCGTCTCGCCACATCCTGCATGGTCTGCTTGGCGATATCGACGTCGACGAGCTTTCTGGCTTGTCCAGCCGGGACAAGGTTCCGCATGTCCTGCGCGTCCTCGATGCGACGCGACTTTCGGCGCGGTCGGCCGCCTCGATGGTCGAGATCGACGAAACCCTTTCTACCTGGCCGCAATTGGCGGGTGAGGTGGCGCTCGGTGCCACCGCAGTCGCGGAAGCGGTCCGCAGAATCGGTCTCGGCGAACGACTTCGGTCGGGCCGGGTACGTATCGACGTCGCCGAGGCACTCGATCACCTCGCCGAGCCGGAAGCCCATACCGATGACTGCCGGGCCGCTGAGCCGTGCACCGAGTACGTCGAACCGCCGGCATCGTCGGACCTTCTCGGCATCGTCGCCGCTGCCGCGAGCCGAGCACCGTCAGGAGGCAACTCACAGCCCTGGCTTATCGAGACAGACATGGACTCGGTGACCATCAGGCTGGCAGGTGAGCGCACGACGACGATGGATGTCGACTTCCGAGCCAGCGCTGTCGCGGTCGGTGCGGCCTGGTTCAACGCCAGGGTGGCCGCGGCCAGCTACGGCATGCTCGGTCCGGTTGAACTTAGGGAGCCCGACGATTCGTCACCCCTGTCCGCGGTGGTTCGACTTGCCGAAGGTAGCGATCACGACCTCGCGCGCCTATACCGGCCGATGTTGGTGAGGGAATCGAACCGCCATCTCGGTGTGCCACTTCCCCTCGACGTGGAGCGTGCGGAAGCACTCTCGGCCGCTGCCGCTGCCGAAGGCGCACGATTGCAATTGTTGACCGAGAAGGACGATATCGAGCAGATCGCGGCGATTGTCGCTGCGACAGATCGCATTCGATACCTGACGCCAAAGTTGCATGCGGACATGCTGTCGGAGATCCGCTGGCATGCAGACGATTCTTCGGATTCGGGTATCGACGTACGCAGCCTGGAAATGGATCAGAGCGAGTTGGCGGGCATCCAAATCGCGAGACGACCCGACGTCATGAAGGTGCTGGCGGAGTGGGGCGCGGGAACCGCATTGGGCAACTACTCCCACGACCGTCTCTGTGCCAGCTCTGGCGTCGGCGTTGTTTCAATAAGTGGCCAGGCTCTCAGCGACTACGCCCGCGGTGGAGCCGCGTTGGAGGCGGTGTGGATAACCGCGCAGCACCTTGGGCTCGCGGTACATCCGATTTCGCCGGTGTTCCTATTCGCGCGTACCGATGACGAGTTGCAGCAATTGTCACCGGCCCTCGCCGCGCCCCTGCGCCGGTTGCAGTGCGATTTCCGCGATGTCACGCACACCACTGCCGATGACGTTCATGTGCTGATGCTCAGGTTTTCCTACGCGCCAAGCACGTCGGTGCGCAGTCGCCGGCGCACCCTCGCCGTGGTTTCTGATTAGTGAACCACGGGTAGCGTACTGGTAAACTGCCGGTTACATCAGTACAATAATCGCAGGCTGGTGCTCAGGCTGCGCCGGCCATCGCCGTAATGGACGGTGCGATGATCGGGTTAGTTCATCGAGGCTTCGGTAGCGGGTTGAATGCCGGCGACGTGTTTGCCGGGTACACGGTTGTCCGCTTGCTGGGCTCGGGGGGAATGGGCGAGGTCTACCTCGCCCAGCATCCACGGTTGCCCCGCCGCGAAGCGCTCAAGATATTGGGCAATGACGTATCTGCTGAGGACAACTATCGCCGGCGATTCATCAAAGAGGCGGACGTAGCGGCCACACTGTGGCATCCGAACATCGTGCGCATCAACGACCGCGGCGAGTTCAACGGACAGCTATGGATCTCGATGGACTTCGTCGACGGTACCGACGCAGCGAGCCTGTTGCAGGACCGCTATCCGGTCGGCATGCCGGCAGATCAGGTAGCCACGATAATCGCAGCGATCGCCAGCGCACTCGACTACGCGCATCAGCACCATGATCTATTGCACCGCGACGTCAGCCCCGCGAATATTCTGATCACCAAACCTGGGGATGGCGACCAGCGAATCCTTTTGGCCGACTTCGGAATCGCCCGGAACATCGGTGAAACCAGTGGGCTGACCGCGACAAACATGACCATAGGCACGTTTCCCTACGCCGCACCTGAACAGCTAGCGGACGAACCAATTGACGGACGCGCCGATCAGTACGCTTTGGCGGCCACCGCCTACCATCTGCTGACCGGATCGACACTGTTCCCGCACACCAGCCCAGCGGTTGTAATCAGCCGCCACCTGACCGCGGCACCTCCATCACTCGCGGAGACCCGCCCCATGCTCAGGGCCTTTGATCCGGTGCTTGCCGTAGCTCTCGCGAAGGACCCCGCCGATCGATTCGCCCGGTGCACTGATTTCGCCCACGCGTTCGTACGTGCAGCCGACTCTGGCCGACACCCGACAGCTTCGGCTTGGACCATGCCGACGCCTGCGGCACGCAGGCCATCCAAAAACACAGCGGCGCCCTCGGCCTTGGCTCACTTCGACCAACCGCACCGAGTTAGTCGGTGGCGGATCTTCGCGGCATCAGCAACGGTGATTGCGCTCACCGCCGTCGGCGCCAGTGGCTACCCGATCGACACCAACGACAACAACGACACCGCCTCCAAACAGGGCCCACCCGCTGCGTCCCAAGGTTTGGCGCAGCCTCCACCGGCTCCTGAGTACTCGCCACCGCCCGCACCGCCCTCCGAGCAATTGGCGCCACCGAGCCCCCAGGTCGCTCCGGCGCCGGCAGCCCCGACTCCTGTGTACGTTCCGGCCACGCCGGCCCCGAAACGACCGCCGCCAGCACCGAGAGTGCCGGCGCCAGCGCCGCAGCGACCGACACCTAGCCCGGACCAGACCTTTCTCAATCTCGTGTCAGAGATTCCCGGTGTTACCGTCACCGACCCAGCACACGCGGCCGCCACTGCCCGCGGCGTATGTGCACACCTGCAAAACGGGGGCAGCCCCAGCGATGCCGCCGCCGCGACCGTGAACAACAACGCCGGAATCACGCCCGCACAGGCTGCCGCCGGCGTCAACGCGGCGATCACCGCCTACTGCCCGCAGTATCGGCAATAGGAAAGGCGCTTTCTGATCACCCGGCCGCAACGGTCGGCACCGCTACATTTGCATTTTCAGCAAGCGAATCTTGCATTTAATCGATAATAATCCTGGCACATTACTGCCGAGTCACGACGCAGACTTGACAATCGCTCGATAGTGGCCGATAAGGTAGTCACGGCCTCGTTAAGTTAGACCGTGCAATACACCACAAAGTGAAAGGGTGGAGCATGAAACGCGCTAGGATCCTTCTGCTGGCAATGATGGGAGTTAGGCAGGGTGGGGCGACCGTCGAACACCACCAGCTCGCGATCTTCTAATTTCGTTTTGCTTTTGCGGACCGCGTTGGTCCGCTATACCGATTAGCCGCTTGAGGAAAAACTTCCGATAATTTGGTCGGCGATGCGGATGGCTAGCCTGCATCGAATCCTTAAGCGGCTAGCGGACCTTTGATGGCCAACTCGTTGAAGAGTGTGCATGTGAATGCGCGGCTGTCCGTAGCCGCGGTCCACGCGGGCGCACTAGATGGCTTCTAAATCGTCCCCATCCAGGCTGGCTGAGTGCGGATTTGTGCGCCGAACGAGTAGTGCCTGCCAATAGGGGAGTATGGGTGTCAAAGAAAAATGCGATACGCGGCGCTAGCGCGGTGACAAATGATGGCACCATGGTTGAAAGCTTGCGTCGTCTGCCCGCGACCGGTCAGGTCGAGCTAATCCGGGATCTGATCGAGCCAAATTGTTATCTGTTAGATCTCGGCGCTGGCATTGGACGCCTGGCCAACCCGCTGGCCGAACTCGGCTATCAGGTCACCGCAGTGGACGACTCAGCGGAGTTGCTCGCGGAAATTCGCCACGCCCGAAGGGTCTGCGCCCGCATCGAGGAGCTGCGGCTACCCGAGAAATTCGATGCCGTGTTGTTGGCTAGCAGCTTGATCAACTATCCCGGGAACGACCTTCGAAGGGGCATATTAGCTACGGTCGCGCATCATCTGAAGCCGACCGGCAAGGCCATTATCCAGTGGAGGTCGCCGCTATGGTTTACCTCGCTAGAGCAAGACGGTAGTTCCCGATGGACTAATGGTCCGCTAATGCGAATAGCGAATATCCGCACTGACCCTGACGGGTTGGTCAACGGCGACGTGACGTTCGAGTTCGACGGCCAGACATGGTGCCAACCGTTTCGCCTAGAACGCATGACGAGTGCCGAACTCAGGGATGAACTTGACTGTGTAGGGCTACAACTGGATACCAGTGACCCGGATACCACGGAATGGCTCGTGACAAGTCACCGTCGATGATGTCGCGGTTCGAACCGGTCGCTGCACACATCCGCGAGCCGAGTTCGTCGGGCCCGCCGGCGTCGATGGCGCCCGGTGTCGCGGCACCAAGCTCAGGCACAGACGACAACCAGCTGCACCGCGTAGGCCTCGTCGATGACTCCGTCGGGAAAAAGGTCGAGCAACGCGGTTCGTTCCTCAGCAATAAGCCGGCTCCGGATGTCTGGCGGCAGCGCTGCGATGTTGGAGCGACTGGCCAGGTGACTCAAATGGGCGTCAAGGAGCACCGACCGCTTCCAGTGCACGTGACGTGTGACCGGGAGCGCACTCGGGTGGCAGCGCCGCAGGACTTCGGCGACGGTGACACCCTGGGGAAGATGACCGGGGTGCACTCCTGGGAAGGCGGGAACCGGGGCATATCGCACCAGGCGGCGCTCCTGCTCGACAGCCCACTCGACATCGGGATCGGCGACATTCCAGAACAACACCAGGGCACCGCCCGGGCGCAACACCCGCACCGCCTCGTGCACCGACCGGGCAGGGTTCGTCCAATGCCAGGATTGAGCGTAGGTGATCATGTCGGCGCTAGCGGCCCTTAACGGCAATGCTTCGCCGACAGCTCGTACTAACGGCACCTTGGGCAACGCATGCCGAAGTTGAGTAGCCATCGCCGCCCCGGGCTCTGCAGCGACCACCCGGGCACCCCGCTTCAACAGAAGTCCGGTCGCGAGGCCTGTCCCGGCACCAACATCGATCAATTCGGCACCAAGGAGCGGTCGAGCGGTCAACGCCTCGATCTCCTCGAAAAGAATTGGTGGATATCCGGGTCGGTTTGCCGCATAGGTATCAGCAATCGATTCAAATGCCGATACCCCGTCTCGACCAACAGCCATGAGCCTAGTTTCACGGATCGATCCCAACGTGATCATCGTGGGGCTCGACGTCTAGATCAAAAGCGACAGCCTCGCCGTGGCCGGCCGGCCCGGCAACCAATTGATCACCTGCCTATGTGGCCTGCCAAACGAGCCAACGAAGCCGTGCTCAACTCAGCATGGAAAGCGTTCCGCATTACCGTGTGCAATCACGCTCGTCCTATTGACCGTGCGACGCGGCCATTGGTGAAATCGGCGATTTCCCAGAATATGCGAGTGGACGCCAAGTTAGTCTGCGGGGGGTGGAAATCGGCCAAATCGAAATACAACTACGAGAGGTCCCCATGTCGTCCGTATTTAACGTCACCGCCTGCATCGTGACCGCAGGACTGTTGGTCCGGATGGTCATTGCCGGGTTTATAACTCGTAGTGGTGTGATCTTTTCTTGGCCGATGTTCGCCAATCCTTCTTACTGCTATTTGGAGTTGACGGTTGACGAACCGACTGGTTCGGAAAGTATCAACTTCTGGGATTACGCGATCAGTGCCGATGTAAGCCTCACGTCCGCGGGCGCGCGACGGTTCCTCGACTATTTACGCGAGGTGAAATCGGTGCACGTCAATGGCCGGGTGATCATCGACAACGCTCGCGGACTGCATGAGATGAGAGTGCGCGATGGGTATCTGGTGGATTAACGCCGTCACCACGGCATTCGACATGCGGGTACCAGCTCTACCAAGCAACCTCTTTCGGATCGGGATCGCGCTGGCGACCCTGCTGAAGTTCACCTCCGAGCAAATGTCTGGCGCGTGGCACTATCTCGACGAGGGCAGCTACGTGCGGTTCCGCTACCTGGACGCCCACCCGCGCGGACCATTCCGCAGTGTCACGTTCTACCGGGTGGCCTACCTAGCAAAATGGTTAGCCGCCACCGGTCTTTTCCTCGGCATCGCACCCCAAATGTGCGCGCTCGTCTTGGTGTTCTGGTTCAGCCTAGAAATCAGCTTCGATTGGAAGTATCACACCATCTTCCTGCTACTGGCCTGCGCCGTACTCAGTGTGGACTGGGGTTCGGCTAGCATTCTGCGGCTCGACCGGATGCCGTGCTTACTTGACACCGGCTGCCGCACTAATTTGGTCAACGGCGCAACCACCTGGGTGTGGCCAAAGTGGATAACCCTGCTGATCGTTGCTCAGATGTACTGGGCAAGCGCCTATACCAAGCTGCGCTCGGCGCAGTTCCGATCGGGCAGCGTGCTGGTCAAACTGAGCCGATACCTTTATATCAACCGACCACTGCTGCGGCACTGGGAGTTTCACTACCCGAACATGATGGTGAACTACCTCATCGAGGCGCCGGTCGACGTGTGCCGACGCCGCTGGGCGTTGGCCACGTGGGCAACCATCGCAGGAGAGGCGCTATTGCCGATCGGACTGGCCACCCCTGTTCCTCCCATTTACTACGCGGCCTTCGGATTCGGCGCCATAATGCACACCGGATTCACCGTGTTGCTCCCGCGTAGACTCATACCCTTCAGCATCGCTTGCCTTGCCGCCTACCTCATGATCATCCCGATCCGAGGATGAGGCGTAAGGCATGCCGAACATCACGCCGCGGTGACCGCGCATGACGGTGACAGCTTGTTGAAAGGTGTTGTTGCTCTTCGGGTTAACCCGGAACGGCTAGACGCTGATCTTTCCGCCGGCCGCATTCAGACCGATATCGGTGCGGAAATGACTTCCTGGCAATCGAATCGAGCTGAGTACGTCGTATGCATGAGCTCGCGCCGCCGCCAGGTCGCCACCGGTTCCGACCACCGACAGCACCCGGCCGCCCGACGAGACGATCACGCCGTCGTCGCGTTGGACGGTCCCGGCATGTAACACCCCTTCGGCTTCGGAGCCGACGACGACGTCGCCAACCCGGGGGCGTCCGGGATAATTCTCGGCGGCCAACACCACGGTCACGGCGGCACCGTCGCGCCAGCGCAACGCGTCGAAATCGGCCAGCTTGCCGGTGCCGGCGGCATACAGCAGCTGGCCGAGCGGCGAATCCAGCAGCGCCAGCACCGCCTGCGTCTCCGGATCGCCAAAGCGGCAATTGAATTCGACCACGGCAGGGCCGTTTGTGGTGATCGCGAGCCCGGCATAGAGCAATCCGCAAAACGGACTGTCTCGCCGAACCAGCTCGGCCGCAACGGGTTCGACGATCTGGCTGACTATTTCACGGCAGACGTCGTCGGGCAGCCACGGAAGCGGCGCATATGCGCCCATGCCGCCGGTGTTGGGTCCGGTATCGCCGTCGCCGACGCGCTTGAAGTCCTGCGCCGGCAGCAGCGGCACCACCGTTGCGCCGTCGACCACGCAGAACAGCGAAACCTCGGGTCCGTCGAGAAAGGACTCCAGCAGCACCGGGTGCCCGGATTCGAGCAGGCCGGCGGCGTGGGCGCGTGCGGCATCGCGATCCGGTGTCACGACCACGCCCTTGCCGGCGGCCAAGTGGTCGTCTTTGACCACCCAGGCCGGGTCGCCGGCGGGAGGTCCGAATCGATCCAGGGTGATGTCCAAATATGCTGGGTTGTCGACGATTTCACTTCTTGCGGTGCGCACCCCGGCCGCGGCCATGACTTCCTTGGCGAATGCTTTGGAGCCCTCGATGCGAGCCGCCTCCTTGCTTGGACCAAAGCACACGATGCCGGCAGCGCGCACGGCGTCGGCGACACCGAGCACGAGCGGCACCTCGGGGCCGATGACTACCATGTCGGCGCGGACCTCGCGGGCCAGGGCCACGACCTCATCACCGGAGGTGATGTCGACCTGATGCTGTTCGGCCAGCCGGGCGGTGCCGGCGTTGCCGGGAGCGATGATTAGTCCGGTCACTGTCGGGTCACTGCTCAGCGCCAGCAGCAGAGCATGTTCACGGGCACCGGAACCGATCACCAGGACGCGCACGAGACCTCAGACTAGCCGGAGGCTGCGTCTGAGTGTGTTGCTAGGGCTTCGAGGGTGTTCACAGGGCGGAAAATTCGCGCGGATCCCGCCCTGTACGCACGGTCAAAGCCGCAGGGCGCCCGGGGCTCCCCACCGGCCGCCCCCTCTCGGCCGCTGGGGAGCGCGAGCTAGCCCGATTTACCGGCTTCCTTGGCCAGCACCTCGGCGACGTTCGCTTTAGTATCCGCCTCGGCGCCGTTCTCGGCTGCCTTCTTACGCTTGCCCGCGACCCGCTCGATCGCGCTGTTCAGCCTCGACCCCAACGGGAAGCCGACGTAGTGCGTGATGAACACCGCGAGTTCACGCAGCTCGTCGAGGGTGAACTCCTCGTTGTGCAGCACGGCATTGACCTGAACCTCCAACAGGTCCGACTGGCCCTGCGCGGTCAGGACGGCGATCACCGCCATCCGGCGGTCACGCATGGACAGCCCGGGGCGGGTCCAGATTCTGCCGAAGAGGTGATCGACGGTGAGGGCAAAGTATTCGCCCGGCATGTCGGGCATGTCCCAGGCGTAGACCTCGTTCATCTTGTCCAGGCCCTTGCGGCGCAATTCGTCCATCACGTCTCCTTCGGCGTGTCCGTACGTGGTACTCCAAGGCCCTCGGCCAGCCGTTCGAATGCCACCCGGGCCAGCGGCAGGTCTACCGATACCGACTCACCCAACGCCAGCGCCAGGCTCAGATCCTTCTCCCCCAGCTCGCGGGTGTGCTCCAACAAGGGACGGAGCGGATCTTCGGGTTCCATTGCCGCCGTCGTCGTGCGAAACATGATGGCCGACGCGCCGCCGGTGAGGGAGTCGGTGTGGCGGACCACTTTGGCAAGCGCCCGCAGGCTCAGGCCGCTTGCTTCGGCCAGCCTCTCCGCCTCGGCCGCGGCCGCATAGGAGATAAACGTCAACATGTTGCGCGCCAGCTTCATCCTGGTCCCCGCGCCCGGCTCGCCGGCATGGATCACCACCGATGCCCACCGCGAAAACGGCTCTTTGATCCGTTGGAACGTCTCGTCGTCGGCGCCCACCATGGTTGCCAGATCACCGTTGGCGGCCGCGCCCGCGCCGCCGCTGACCGGGGCGTCCACGATGTGAATCCCTTGCGGCTTGAACTCGCGTGCCAGCTCGACCGCGGTGATGTCACTGATCGTGGAATGAATAGCGACAATGGTCCCCGGCTTGGCGTGCGCCGCCAATCCGTCGTCCCCGGTAATCACCTCGCGCACCTGCGCATCGTTGAACACGGTGATGCTGATGACGTCGGCATCGGCGACTTCGGCGATGCTGGCCGCCGCGGTCGCGCCGCCGTCGGCAAAGGGGGCCATGGCCTCGGCCCGCATATCGAAGACCGTCAGGCCGCCCGGCCAGTCGAGGTAGCGCTTGGCCATCGGCGCGCCCTGGTTGCCCAGGCCGATGTATCCGAGCTTCACGGCTTCAGCCATTTGCGCCGCTCCTCCTCATCACTTCGTTCTGCATCGTCGCCGGCGGTGGCCATTTGCGCCGCTCCTCCTCATCACTTCGTTCTGCATCGTCGCCGGCGCGTGCTCATGATCGGATGATCTGTCCGCCATCGACATTGAAGATCTGCCCGGTGATCCAGGAGGCCTGATCGCTCAGCAGGAACAGGCACATGCCCACCAGATCGTCGGGTGTGCCGATCCGGGACAGCGGAATCTGCTTGACCGTGTCGTTGACGAATTCGCCGGGCGTGACGTTCCTGGTCGCTTCGGTGTCGATCGGACCCGGCGCTATCGCGTTGATCCGGATGTTCATTCCGCCGAGCTCACGCGAAAGCTGTTGGGTCAGACCGTTGACGCCCACTTTGGCCAGTCCGTAGAAGTTGGAGTACAACCATGCCGCGGTGGAGGATTGATTCACGATTGCGCCACCGCCGCGCTTGGCCATCTTCTTGTACACCGCGCGGGTGCACAGCAGCACACCGTCGTGGTTGACGCTCATGAACTTCTTGTAGTAGTCCAACGGCACTGTCAGCAACAGGTCGAGTTTCATACCGCCGTAGATCGCGGCGTTGTTCACCAGGTAGTCAATGCCACCGAATTCGCTGACGGTGCGATCAGCCATGGCCTTTGTCGACTCCTCGTCGGAAACATCAACGGGCACATGGATTGCCGCGCCGCCGTCGGCGACGATCTGTTTGGCCGCCGTCTTGGCGGCATCGGCATTGATATCGGCCACGACCACTGACGCGCCTTCGCGAGCCAGGGCCTCAGCATACGCCCGGCCGATTCCCTGAGCAGCCCCGGTGACGATGGCCACCTTGTTTTCGAATTGCGCCACACCGCTCTCCTTTAAGTCGCCGCTGTCGCAACGAGTTTGGTTTCTAGGTACTCTTCGAACCCGGCAATCCCCATCTCGCGACCATTGCCGGATTGCTTGTAACCCCCGAACGGTGCATCGGCGGAATACCAGACACCACCGTTGACGTTGACGGTGCCCACCCGCAGCCGCGCCGCAACCGCCGCGGCCCGGTCCGGGTCGGCGCTATACACGGTGCCCGACAAACCGTACGGCGAGTCGTTGGCGATCCGCACGGCGTCGTCGTCGCCGTCGTGGGCGATCACCGTGAGCACCGGCCCGAAGATCTCCTCCCTTGCGGGCCGGGCGTCGTTGCCCAGACCCGCGATCACGGTGGGCTCGATGAAGAAACCGATATCCCTATTGGCCGGTCGACCACCACCGCAGGCGAACGTCCCGCCCTCGGCGATCGCTAGGTCGAGGTAGCCCTGTACCCGGTCTCGCTGGCGCGCCGAAATCAACGGTCCGCAAACGGTTCCCGGATCGTTGGGATCGCCGGGCTTGATCGACGACATGGTGCCCGCGGCGACGGCGACCGCCTCGTCGTAGCGGGCGCGCGGCACCACCAGCCGGGTGGTGATTGCACAACCTTGCCCGGCGTGCATGCATGCGGTGAACGCCGACACCCCACTGGCAGCGGCCAGGTCGGCGTCATCGAGCACAACGAAAGCCGACTTGCCACCCAGCTCGAGGAACACCCGCTTGACGGTGGCGGCGGCGTCGGCCATCACGCTGCGGCCGGTGGCGGTGGAGCCGGTGAACGAAACCATGTCTACCCGAGGGTCTTTCGCCAACAGCGCGCCCAGGCTGTGGTCGCTGGAGGTGACGATGTTGACGACGCCGGGCGGGAAATCGGTGCGCTCGGCGATGATCTCGCCCAGCACGGCCGCACACCACGGTGTGTCCGGCGCCGGCTTCAGGACGAGGGTGTTACCCGCCGCCAGAGCGGGACCCAGCTTGGCGAGGTTGATCTGGTGCGGGAAGTTCCACGGGGTGATGGCGCCGACGACGCCGACCGCTTCCCGGGCGATGGTGCGTCGGGTGGGGATGCCCATCGGCGATGCCTGACCAAGGTCCTGGTTCCACACGTAGGACTCGGCGGTGTCTGCCGAGAATGCGAGGTCGTTGACCGGGCCTTCCAACTGGGCGGCGGCGGTGAGCATCCGCGGCGCGCCGACTTCGGAAATGGTCAGTTCTCGCAATCTTTCGATGTGGTGCTGCAGCGCATCGCGCAGCTGCCGCACACACCGCACTCGCAATTCGGTGTTGCGCGACCAGTCGGTCTCGTCGAAGGCCCGTCGCGCCGCCTCGACGGCGCGGCCCATGTCCTCGGCGTCAGCGTCGGCGGCCAGCCCCAGTACCTCCTCGGTGGCCGGGTTGATCGTCGGGAAGGTTCCCGCGCGGCCTTCCGACAGCTTGCCGTCGATGAAGAGTGCACTGACGCCGTTGGCCAATAGTGAGCTGTCGGCCATCTACCACTCCCGCCTACCGCGCTTGTTATGCAAATGCTCAATAGTGGACAGCTGTCCGATATATCTTTCTCGAACCATAACCGTCGGAGCCCAACAGGTGCAACCTTCGATCTCGTCCGGCGCGCCGCAGCGTCATAAAATCCGATATTGAGCTGCTTATTCGCAAACCGTACTTGCCTCATGTCGCAAGCATCCTCTAGCTTGGACATGTGTCCAGCGATGCACTGGCTTCGGTCATACCCGACACCGGGCAAGCACCACGCAACCGCCGCCAGGAGGAAACCTTCCGCAAGGTGCTGGCGGCCGGCATGGAGACCCTGCGGGAGAACTCCTACTCTGACCTGACGGTCCGCATGGTGGCGGCGCGCGCCAAGGTGGCTCCGGCGACGGCCTATACGTATTTCTCGTCGAAGAACCACCTGATTGCCGAGGTGTATCTCGATCTCGTCCGACAAGTGCCGTTCTTCACCGACGTCAACGACCCGCTGCCCGCCCGAGTAGAGCAGGCGCTACGGCATCTGGCCCTGGTAGTCGCCGACGAACCCGAGGTCGGCGCGGCGTGCACCGCTGCATTGCTCGGCGGTAGCGCCGACCCCGCGGTGCGCGCCGTCCGCGACCGGATCGGCGCGGAGATCCATCGCCGCATCGCGTCGGCCATCGGCCCGGGGGCCAAACCCAACACGGTTTCTGCGCTCGAGATGGCGTTTTTCGGCGCACTGGTACAGGCCGGCAGTGGACAGTTCACCTATCAGGAGATCGCCGACAGGCTGACCGACGTGGTCGGCCTCATCCTTGCCGGTGCCGAAGAGGCCGGAAAGGATAGTGGGACATGACTGTCCATGTTGGCAACCCGGAGCTGGTCCTGGATCCCTACGACTACGACTTCCACGAAGATCCGTACCCGTACTACCGGCGGCTGCGCGACGAAGCCCCGCTATACCACAATGAGCGGCTGAAATTCTGGGCGTTGTCGCGCCACCAAGACGTACTACAGGGCTTTCGCAACAGCACCTCACTGTCGAATGTGTATGGCGTATCACTGGATCCGTCCTCGCGCACCTCCGAGGCGTACCGGGTGATGTCGATGCTGGCCATGGACGATCCCGCGCATTTGCGACTGCGCGCCCTGGTGTCCAAGGGCTTCACCCCGCGCCGCATCCGCGAACTCGAGCCACGGGTGCTTGAATTGGCCCGCACTCACCTGGATTCGGCCTTGGAAAGCGAACGCTTCGATTTTGTAACGGAATTCGCCGGCAAACTGCCGATGGACGTCATCTCCGAGCTCATGGGCGTCCCCGAGCCCGACCGGACTCGCATCCGCGAGCTCGCCGACGGCGTGCTGCACCGCGAGGACGGGATGCCCGACGTTCCACCGTCGGCGATGCAGGCATCGATGGACCTGATGCGGTATTACATCGACCTGATCGCGGAGTTCCGCAAGCATCCCGCCGACAATCTCACGTCGGCATTGCTTGAGGCCGAGATCGACGGTGACAAGCTCAGCGACGACGAGATCATGGCGTTCCTGTTCCTCATGGTGATCGCCGGCAATGAGACCACCACCAAGCTGCTGGCCAACGCCGCCTACTGGGGAGCCCGCCATCCCGATCAGCTGGCCGGAGTGTTCGCCGATCACTCGCGAATTCCGTTGTGGGTAGAGGAAACCCTGCGCTATGACACATCCAGTCAGATTCTGGCCCGCACCGTCTCGCAAGATCTCACGTTGTACGACACCACGTTGCGCCAAGGTGACGTGTTACTACTGCTCCCGGGCTCGGCCAACCGCGATGACCGGGTTTTCGACAGCCCCGACGAATACCGCATTGGCCGCGAAATCGGGTCGAAGCTGGTCAGTTTCGGCAGCGGAGCACACTTTTGCCTGGGCGCGCATCTGGCCCGGATGGAAGCGCGGGTCTCGCTGAACGAACTATTCAGCCGGATCCGCGGCTACGAGGTGGACGAAGAAAGCGCCGTACGCGTGCACTCCAGCAATGTGCGTGGATTCGCCAATCTTCCGATCACGGTGGAGACCAATTAAATGCCTCGCTTCGAACCTCATCCGGCCCGTCGACCCGCGCTCGTCGCCGGTGCGTCGTCGGGCATCGGCGCGGCCACCGCCGTTGAGCTTGCCGCCCACGGCTTTCCGGTCGCCCTGGGCGCACGACGGGTCGAGAAGTGTCAGGAGATCGCCGAGAACATCATCGCCGACGGGGGCGAGGCAATCGCGCTGCCGCTCGACGTCACCGACGCCGACTCCGTCAAAGGCTTTGTGCACCAAGCCGCCGAGCGGCTCGGCGATATCGAGGTTCTGGTCACCGGCGCCGGCGACACCTTCTTCGGACGGTTGCACGAGATCGACACCGAATCTTTCGAATCGCAGATCCAGATCCACTTGATCGGCGCCAACAGGTTGACCACCGCGGTGCTTCCGGGCATGGTCGAGCGCCAGCGGGGCGACCTGATTTTCGTTGGCTCCGATGTCGCCCTGCGACAGCGCCCGCACATGGGGGCCTACGGCGCCGCGAAGGCGGCACTGCTGGCGATGGTGACCAATCTGCAGATGGAACTCGAAGGCACCGGAGTTCGCGCATCGATCGTGCACCCGGGCCCCACCAAGACCGGCATGGGCTGGAGCCTGCCGCTTGAGTCGGTCGGCCCGGCCTTGGAGGACTGGGCCAAGTGGGGTCAGGCACGCCACAACTATTTTCTCCGGGCGTCCGACCTAGCTCGGGCGATCACGTTCGTCGCCGAGACGCCGCGCGGCGGATTCATCGCCAACATGGAGCTGCAGCCCGAAGCTCCGTTGGCCGCGACGAAGGAACGCCAGCAACTGAAAGTGGACGAGAAGGCGTTGGAAGACAAATGACTTCGCGAAACGACGATGCGGCGCGAGGAACGAGCGCCGATGAGGAGTGAGCAATATGACAACAGCGATAGTGCCGCGGGTTTCCGGCGGCCAGCAAGAACACGGACACCTGGAAGAATTCCGCACCGACCCGATCGGGCTCATGCGACGGGTTCGCGACGAGTGCGGTGACGTCGGATGGTTCCAGTTGGCCGACAAGCACGTCATCCTGCTGTCCGGCGCCGACGCGAACGAGTTCTTCTTCCGTTCCGCGGATGAGGATCTGGACCAGGCCGAGGCGTACCCGTTCATGACGCCGATCTTCGGCAAGGGCGTGGTTTTCGACGCAAGTCCCGAGCGGCGCAAGGAGATGCTGCACAACTCGGCGTTGCGGGGCGAGCAGATGAAAGGGCACGCCGCCACCATCGAGGGCGAAGTAAAGCGGATGGTCGCCGACTGGGGCGACGAAGGCGAAATCGACTTACTGGACTTCTTCGCCGAATTGACCATCTACACCTCGACGGCCTGCCTGATCGGCCTGAAGTTCCGCAACCAGCTCGACTCCCGGTTCGCGCACTACTACCACGAGCTGGAGCGCGGCACCGACCCGCTGTGCTACGTCGACCCCTACCTGCCGATCGAGAGCTTCCAGCGGCGCGACCAAGCGCGCAATGAGCTGGTGGGTCTGGTGCAGGACATCATGAATCAGCGGGTCGCGAATCCGCCGCAGGCCAAGAGCGACCGCGACATGCTCGACGTGTTGGTGTCGATCAAAGACGAAGCGGGCAATCCCCGGTTCTCCGCCGACGAGGTCACCGGAATGTTCATCTCACTGATGTTCGCCGGACACCACACCAGTTCGGGCACGTCGGCGTGGACGTTGATCGAGCTGATCCGGCACCCCGAGATCTACGCCGAGGTGCTCGCCGAGCTCGAGGAGCTCTACGCCGACGGCCAGGAGGTGAGTTTCCATGCGCTGCGCCAGATTCCGAAGCTGGACAACGTGGTCAAGGAGACCCTGCGCCTGCACCCGCCGCTGATCATCCTGATGCGGGTCGCCAAGGACGAGTTCGAGGTCGAGGGTTTCCCCATCCACGACGGGGATTACGTGGCCGCATCTCCGGCGATCTCGAACCGAATTCCCGAGGACTTTCCCGACCCCGACGCGTTCAACCCGGGCCGCTACAACAAACCCGAGCAGGCCGACATCGCCAACCGGTGGACCTGGATTCCGTTTGGCGCGGGCCGGCACCGTTGTGTCGGTGCCGCTTTCGCGACCATGCAGATCAAGGCGATCTTCTCGGTGTTGTTGCGCGAGTACGAGTTTGAGATGGCTCAGCCCGCCGACAGCTACCGCAACGACCATTCGAAGATGGTCGTGCAGCTGGCCAGGCCGGCCAAGGTCCGCTATCGCAAACGCGGTGGGGGTTAAGCCTCATGGGCTCGCGGGGCTTCAAAGTCGAAGCAGATTTGGAATTGTGTCAGGGCCATGCCATGTGCCAACTCGAGGCGCCGGACTTCTTTCGGGTGCCCAAGCGGGGCAAGGTTGAGATCGTCGACCCCGAACCGCCCGAAGAGGCCCGCGACGAAGTTGAGCGTGCGGTCGAAAGTTGCCCTACCCAAGCGCTATTCATCAAAGAGAAGGAAGGCTCATAATGGCGTCACTCCCCCGCGAGGAACTGGAGGCTTGGGTCGAGCGCTGGCTGGAGGCCAACCGCACGGCCGAGCGCGAAGGCGACTGGAAGCCGCTCGCAGAGTTTTACGCCGACGATGCCACCTATGGCTGGAACATCGGGCCCAAAGAAGACGTGATGTGCATGGGCATCGACGAGATCCGCGACATCGCCCTCGGCCTGGAGATGGAGGGCCTGGAGAACTGGCAGTACCCGTACCAGAAGGTCATCATCGACGACAAGCAGGGCGAGATCGTCGGCTTCTGGAAGCAGATCGCCACCGACTCCGACGGCACGCAGTCCGAGATCTACGGCATCGGGGGCAGCTGGTTCCGCCTCAACGCCGACGCCAAGATCGAGTGGCAGCGAGATTTCTTCGACTTCGGCCACGTCCAGTCGCTCTATATGGACCTGATGAAAGCGGGCAAGCTGTCCAAGGGCATGCAAAAGCGAATCGAGCGCAGCCTTGCGGGGGAGAAACTGCCTGGTTACTACCCCTTGGGCAAGGCCCCGGTACCCATCTGGTGAGCCCACCGAGACAGCCAACCAAGCATTTGTTTTGTTGCACACGCTATGCTGACGCGAAAGGAGTGCCTGCGGCGCTCGTCACCACGCTGTCGGGCATGACGGAGTCCGGCAGTTCTGATCAGTTCAAAGGCGAAATGGGGTCAGGTACAACGTGAAGACAAAAGGCGCGCTGCTCTGGGAGTTCAACCAGCCATGGTCCATCGAGGAAATCGAGATTGGCGACCCCGTTAAGGACGAGGTCAAGATCCAGATGGAAGCGGCGGGCATGTGCCACTCCGACCACCACCTGGTCACCGGTGGCATCCCAATGCTGGGCTTCCCGGTGCTCGGCGGACATGAGGGCGCGGGCATCGTCACTGAAGTTGGACCCGGCGTGGAGGACATCGCCCCGGGCGACCACGTGGTGTTGTCGTTCATCCCGTCCTGTGGGAACTGTGCAACATGTCAGGCGGGCATGCGCAACCTGTGCGACCTGGGCGCGGGGTTGTTGAACGGCGCGGCGGTCTCCGACGGAACCTTCCGCATCCAAGCCCGAGGCCAGAACGTCTACCCGATGACATTGCTGGGCACGTTCTCCCCGTACATGGTGGTGCACCGCAGCTCGGTCGTGAAGATCGACCCGTCGGTGCCCTTCGAGGTCGCCTGCCTGGTCGGCTGCGGCGTGACCACCGGCTACGGCTCGGCGGTCCGCACCGCCGACATCCGCCCCGGTGACGACGTCGCCATCGTCGGTATCGGCGGGGTCGGCATCGCTGCGCTCCAGGGCGCGGTCAGCGCCGGCGCGCGCTTCATCTTCGCGATCGATCCGGTGGAATGGAAGCGCGATCAGGCCCTCAAATTCGGCGCCACCCACGTCTACCCCGATATCGACGCGGCACTGGCGGGCATCGCCGAGGCCACCTACGGCTTGATGGCCCACAAGGTGATCCTTACCGTCGGCGAACTCAAGGGCTCCGACATGGACGCTTACCTCACGATCACCGCCAAGGGCGGGACCTGCGTGGTGACGGCGATCGGCAGCCTGGTCGACAGTCAGGTGAACCTCAACCTGGCGATGTTGACCCTGATGCAGAAGAACCTGCAGGGCACCATCTTTGGCGGCGGCAATCCGCAGTACGACATCCCGAAGCTGTTGTCCATGTACAAGGCCGGCAAGCTGAACCTCGACGACATGGTCACCACCCAGTACAAGCTCGAGCAGATCAACGACGGCTATCAGGACATGCTGGACGGCAAGAACATTCGCGGCGTGATCCGGTACACAGACGCTGATCGGTAATCGCTTTCCGCACCTGTCGGCGCCGGGACGGATCGGCGCCATGACGGTGCGCAACCGGGTGGTCATGGCTCCCATGGAGACGATGTACGGCACCCCGGACGGGCTGCCGTCGGCGCGGACCCGTGACTACTTCGTCGCCCGCGCGAAGGGTGGCGTCGGGCTAATCACGTTGGGCGCCACCGGAGTCGACAATCAGCATCCGGAGACTCCCGGTGGGCTGCATCTGGCTACCGACGCTGCCGTCGACGCGCACCGGGCGCTGGTGGACGTGGTGCACGAACATGGCGCCAGGATCCAGCCTCAGATTGTGCACGCCGGACCCGACGGCCTGGGACCGGAGATATTCGGTGTCACGTCGCTGGGGCCGTCGGTGATTCCGTCGTATCTGACCGGCCGTCCGTCGGCCGAGATCAGTGTCCAGCATCTGGCCGCGGTATTGGACCTGTTCAAGGCCGCGGCCCGGCGCGCCGCCGAGGCGGGCTACGACGGTATCGAGCTGCACGCGGCGCACGGCTATATGCTGCTCGGGTCTTTCCTTGCCCCACAACGTAATCGGCGTACCGACGACTACGGGGGATCGTCACGGCGGCGGTTGCGGGTGGTGTTGGAGGCACTGGCCGCCATTCGATCCGAAATCGGCGATGCGATCCCGATCACGTTGCGGATCTCGGGGTATGAACGCGTTGCTGGGGGCCGACCGATCTACGAAACCGCCTTAGTCGCGCCCGAACTCGTCGCCGCCGGGGTTTCCGCGTTCCATGTCAGCGGCGGCGTCATCGATCGCCTCGTCACTGGCATGGTCAATGGCGCCGACCACGGCGACGAGCTCAACGTGGGCGCCGCGGCCGCCGTCAAGCAGGTGGTCGATGTGCCGGTGGTTGCCGTCGGGCGGATTCACGATCCTGCCGGCGCCGAACGAATCCTGGCCGACGGGCGCGCGGACTTCATCGCAATGGGACGGCCGCTGCTGGCCGACCCCGACCTGCCGCGCAAACTGTGGTCCGGACAGGCGCATCGGGTCCGCAAGTGCATCTCGTGCGAAAACTGCATCGACGCGATGGAACAACGCTTCTCGGTGGACTGCGCGGTCAATCCCCGCACCGGCAAGGAACGTGAACTGGCGGCACCTCGCGCTGTCCGCACCAAGCGGGTGGTTGTCGTCGGCGGCGGTCCCGCAGGACTGGAAGCCGCGCTGGTGGCCGCCGAACGCGGCCACCAGGTCACGCTCTTCGAGCGTGGCGGGCAACTGGGTGGCGCACTGCGCTGGGCATGTGTGCTGCATCCGGAGAACCAGCCGTTCCTGCGGTACCTGTGCGACGAGATCCGGATGAGTACTGCGAAAGTGCTTTTAAACCACGCCGTTTCGGCGGACGACGTGGTGGCAACGGCGCCTGACGCTGTCGTGGTAGCCACCGGCGGCCGTGTTAGGGTGCCCGAGATTCCCGGTGCTGACCTGCCGCACGTTCGCACCGGGCCTGGGCTGCGTGAATTGCTCGATGGCCAGCTGTTCGCCGGCTGGCGACAGCGGTTGGTGCGCCCGGGTCCGGTTCGGCTGGCCACACGGGTATGGATGCCGGTCGGGCGACGCGTCACCATTATCGGCGGCGACCTCGTCGCCCTGGAGCTCGCCGAGTTTCTGGCCGGCCGCGGCCGCTTGGTGTCGATACTCGAGGCCGGCAGGGATATCGCCCCGGAAGTGGGCAACAAACGCAAGACCGAACACATGGACCGGCTGGACCGCCTCGGCGTTGCCGTTCACGTTCGTGCCGCCGTCGAACGAATCACCCCAAAGGCCGTGGTGTTCACGCTCGCCGGTGGCACCAGCCGCGAATTGGCCGCGGACAGTGTCGTCATCGCCGGAACCGTCGAGCCCGACACGTCACTGTTCGACGAACTAGCAGCCGCATTGCCCGAAACCCAAATGCACGCCGCCGGCGACTGCAGCGGCCTGGGCCTGATCCGCAAAGCCACCGAAGACGGCGCCCGCGCCGCGTGCGCCATTTAACGACAGGAGAGAACAATGACCCAGACAGCCCAATCACCCGCACTGGCCGCATCGCAGTCGTCGTGGCGCTGCGTGCAAGCCCACGACCGCGAGGGCTGGTTGGCGCTGATGGCCGACGACGTCGTCATCGAAGATCCGATCGGCAAGTCCGTCACCAATCCGGACGGTACCGGGGTGAGGGGCAAGGACGGGGTCGCCAACTTCTACGACACCAACATCGCGGCCAACCAACTAACGATCACCTGCGAGGAGACCTTCCCGTCCAGCTCACCCAACGAGATCGCTCATATCTTGGTGTTGGACAGCAAGTTTGAGGGTGGGTTCACCAGTTCGGTCCGCGGAGTGTTCACCTATCGGGTCAACGACGCCGGGCTGATCACGAATATGCGCGGGTACTGGAACCTTGAGACGATGACGTTCGGCAAGCAGGAGTGAGAACCGCTCAGCCGATGCGGCCTAGCCCGGTGATGTTGCCCTGCATGATCTTGTTGTCCATCAACACCATGGTGGCGGTCTGAATCGGGTCGCTGAGGATGGTGGCCGATTTCGGTTGCTGCAGTATCACTTGCCCGGAGGTGGGGTCGAGGACGGCGAAGGAAAATATGTCGGCCGGTGTCGTCGTGTCCAATCCAAAGCGGGTGATGGTGTAGATCAGGCCGTCCCCGGTGGACAGATGCGGTAACGCGGCGCTGCGAATGTTGCTGTCCCACACGGTATGACAGCCCGGGTTGTCGACGTCCACCCTGGTCATCCCGCCGATGAACGGGGCCGTCGGCGGAACGGCCGGTCCGGCGTTCGGGGGAACCGCCGGATAGGGGTAGCCGTAGGTGCTGGCGATGAACATGGTGCTGCCCACTCCGATCGGTGAGTTCTCGCTACCGGGCCCACCTTTGGTCAGGACCGGTTGCTGGCAGATCAGGTTGCCGGTGCCGGACTCGTAGACAAGCGCATGCACTACCGGGTCGGCGTTATCGACGATAGTGAGGTAATCGGCACCGGTAGGACCGAAATAGGTTGGGGTAGAACCGGTTCCCCAACTCAGTTGTCCGGGCTTGCGGGCCGGGCCGCGGTCGTAGGCCTGGCGCCACAGGATCTGCGGGTTACCGCCGCCGTCGAGATTCAGCTCGTAGAGGGCAAAGGTGGTGGCCACCCCGACGCGATTGGCCGGCGACGACGAGATGCTGTTCGCCACCTGTTCGCCGGCGTTCAGCTGCACGCCGGCAACCCCGCCGCCCACCTTTGACA
>NZ_OCVX01000003.1:2120596-2140794 GCF_900232995.1 Mycobacterium simulans | reverse complement strand
GGCCAGGCACGCTGCCAACGGCGGCACCGGCGCCGGCGTGCCGGGCGAGAACGGCGGCAGGGGCGGCGACGGCGGCGTGGCCGAGTCTCTTGATGGCGCCGCCATTGCGGGCCACGGAGGCGACGGCGGGGCCGCCGGGGTCCCCGGTGGCACCGGCGGCGCGGGCGGCACCGGCGGCTGGGCCGAAGGCAACGGTGGAGGTAACGCCACCGGAGGCAACGGCGGCATGGGCGGCATGGGCGGCAGCAGCGTGGGCGGCACGGGCGAGGCCGGCGGTGTCGGCGGCGCCGGTGGTCGGGGCGGGCTGCTGATCGGCAATGGAGGCGACGGGGGTGCCGGCGGTCAGGGCGGCGCCGGCGGCCAAGGCGGTACCGGCGGCATCGGCGGCGGTGGCGGCGACGCTAACAACGAATTCGGTGTAAGCGCCGCGACCGACGGCGGTGCAGCCACCGGTGGGGCCGGCGGCACCGGCGGCCAGGGCGGCTCCGGCGCCGGTGGCGCCGGCGGGGCAGGCGGCGCGGGCGGCAACGGCGGCGCTGGCGGGCTGCTGGTCGGCAGTGGCGGTCACGGCGGCGACGGCGGCATCGGCGGCACCGGCGGTCAAGGTGGCACCGGCGGCAGGGGCGGTGGCGGCGGTCACGGCGGCGAGGCTGCGTCTCTCGTCTCCGCCACTGGTGGCGCCGGCGGTGGTGGCGGCAACGGCGGCTCGGGTGATGGGGGCGCTGGCGGCAACGGCGGGTCGGCCGGCACGGGCGGCACCGGCGGGTTGATTGGCCGCGCGGGCGCCAACGGCATCTTGGGCGTGGGCGGTAACGGCGGCACGGGCGGCACCGGAGGCGACGGCGGCGGCGGCGGCAACGGCAACATCGGCAACGGCAACCAGGGCACGTCAATCAACGGTGCCGCCGGCACCGGTGGCACCGGCGGCAGCGGCGCTGGCGGGACCGGCGGCTCGGGGTCGAGCGTCGGCGCCGCCGGCGCCGACGGTAGCCGCGGCACTGACGGTCACAACGGCCTACCCGGCTGAGCCCCGACTTAACTAATCGGTGCCGGCACGTCGCTGACGCGCGGGAGCGTGACCTGGAAGCAGCAACCCTCCCCCGGCGCGGTCGTCACCGTGACCGCGCCGCCATGGGCGTTGACTAGCGAGTCGACGATGGACAGCCCCAGTCCGGTTCCACCGCTGGCCCGCGCCCGCGACGAGTCGGTGCGATAGAACCGCTCGAACACCCGCGCCGCATCCTCCTGGCTCATGCCAGGACCCTTGTCGGCTACCTCAATCACCGCGTCGTCACCCCTGGTGCCGACCCGCACGGTGACATCGGCGGTTTCCGGCGTGTGCTGCAGAGCGTTGGCCACGAGATTGCTCAGCACCTGGCGAAGGCGCGGTTCATCACCGAACACCTCCGGGGTGCCGGGACCATCGAGGATTTCCAGGGTGATGGCGCGCTTGGGATCGATCGCCCGCGCGTCGTGCACCGCGTCGCTGGCCAGCACCAGCAAGTCCACCCTGTCGTGTTCGAGCGGCCGTTGCGCATCCAGCCGGGCCAGCATCAGCAAGTCGTCCACCAGCAGACCCATCCGGCTCGCTTCGCTTTCGATCCGCGACAACAGCATGGAAACGTCGCGGGCCGCGCCCTGGCGATACAACTCGGCGAAGCCGCGAATGGTGGTCAACGGCGTGCGCAGTTCGTGGCTGGCGTCGGTGATGAAGCGTCGCATCCGGTCCTCAGAACCGCGGGCGGTTTCGGCCGACGACTCCGAGGATGCCACCGCCTGTTGGATTTGCGCGAGCATTCCGTTGAGCGCCAACGAAAGTCGGCCCACCTCGGTGCGGGGATCACGTTCCGGAACCCGGCTATCCAGCTGGCCCGCGGCGATCGCTGCGGCGGTCTGTTCGACTTCGGACAGCGGCTTTAGGCTACGGTGCACCACCGCATAACCGGCGATGCCAACGACAACCAGCACCGCGACCCCGATGCCCACCTGCAGCCACACCAGAGACCCGACGGTGTGCTGAACATCAGATAGATCGATGGCCACAGTGGTCAGACCGCCCTGCGGCACCCGCACCGTTACCGCGCGCCATTCGATATCAGAACCGTTCACCGACGGAAGCGTCGTCGGGTTGGGGCCGACATCATTGTTGGCGGGCAGCGCGGGTTCGGCATTGCGGTCGTTGATGGCGACAAAGGTGCGACCGTCGGGGCTGATGCCCCGCACGTAGAACTTCGATGGCGGCCGGGCGGGGTCGGGGCCTTACGTGTTGGCCGGGGGCTTCCAGGGGGTCTGCGCCCAGGTGCGGGAGGCGTCGAGCAGAGCCGCGTCGATCCGGCTGATCAAACTGTGCTGCAGGATCGAGGTGACCGCGACACCCGAAGCCAACAGGCCGCACAGCACCAGCACCAGGGTCGCGGCGACCAGGCTTACCCGCAGCGGCAGTCCACGTCGACGAAATGTGGCCATGCGTCGCTTCCTAGCGGGTCGAGGGGACCATGCTCATCGCGGCTCCCGCAACACATAGCCCACCCCGCGCAAGGTGTGCAGCAGCCGCCTTTCCCCGGTGTCGATCTTGCGACGCAGATATGACACGTAAGACTCCACGACGTTGACGTCGCCGCCGAAGTCGTAGCGCCAGACGTGGTCGAGGATCTTCGGCTTGCTCAGCACTGTTCCGGCGTTGATCACGAAGTAGCGCAACAGCGTGAACTCGGTGGGCGACAACGACACCGGCTGGCCGGCCTTCCACACCTCGTGGGTCTCCTCATCGAGTTCGATATCGGCGAACGTCAGACGGGAATTGCGAGGTTCCGTGCTGCCCTTGCCAGCACGTCGCAAAATGACCCGCAGCCTGGCAACGACCTCCTCCAGGCTGAAGGGCTTCGTCACATAGTCGTCGCCACCCAACGTCAGGCCCGCGATCTTGTCCTGCAGCGAATCTCGGGCCGTCAGGAACAGCGCTGGCGCATCGATGCCGTCGGCGCGCAGCCGGCGCAGCACCCCGAAGCCATCCATTCCGGGCATCATCACGTCGAGGATCACCGCGTCCGGCCGGAATTCCCTGGCGCGGTCGAGCGCCTGTGCTCCGTTGGTGGCCGTGTAGACCTCGAACCCCTGGAACTTCAGGCTCACGGACAGCAGCTCGACAATGTTGGCCTCGTCGTCGACGACGAGGATGCGGGCCTCCGGTGTGGACTTTTCGCCTGCGAGTCCTGCGGTCATGAGGCCAACCCCATCAGCACTCGGTTTAAAGCTAGCTTCACAATCATTGAGTACTTCCTGCGAGCTCGGTGTCCGTAATCTGCTAATAGTCTGCCAGGAAACATCGAATCGGCTTGGACCCATGGGGGATCATCGGGGCGCGCCGTGAATACACTCACAGCATGAGTCTGGGCAAAACCCTCGTGGCCGTTGCGACCGCGCCCGCACGCGTCGGGCTCGCCGCCGCCGAGGCGAGTCTAAATCTTGCTGGCGCGGTGGTTGGTCTGGCAAAGCAATCGCTGGGTGAGACCGCCGGCCCGAGCGGGTCCAACGCGATGGCGAACATGTTCGGGATCGACGACGCCCTCGCCCGAGCAAACCGGCTGGCCAGATTGTTGGACGACGACATGCCGCTGGGACGTGCGGTGGCTCCCGACGGGCCGATGGACCGGCTGCTGCGCCCCGGCGGGTTGGTTGACCTGGTGACAGCGCCCGGCGGTTTGCTGGACCGGCTGACCGCGGAGGGCGGCGCGCTGCAGCGGGCGCTGCAACCGGGCGGGCTGGGCGATCGACTCCTTGGCGAGGACGGGATGGTCGAACGGCTGCTGGCCGAGGATGGGGTGGCCGAGCGACTGCTCGCCGAAGGCGGACTGATCGACACCTTGACTTCCAAGGACGGACCGCTCGAACAACTCACCGACCTCGCCGACACACTGGCTCGGCTGGCGCCCGGGATGGAGGCGCTCGAGCCCGCCATCGCCACCCTGCAGGACGCGGTCACAGCCCTGACGCTGGTGGTCAACCCGCTCAGCAACATCGCCGAACGGATCCCGCTGCCGCGCCGGCAACCACGGCGCTCATCGTCACGGTCGGTGGGTTCCCAGCGCGTCATCGACGCCGAAGGGTGAGCCGCTAGGCTTGCACCCGGTTAATCCGGCCTCCTTAGCTCAGTGGTAGAGCACTCGCCTTGTAAGCGAGCGGTCGTCAGTTCAATCCTGACAGGGGGCTCTCACCCCAGCTGCACCGCAGGTCAGCGTGTTACTTGACGGCGCCTCGCTGTCTTCCTTACCGGCGAGCCCGCGGCCTGCCCACTGGCATCAAACCCAACGCCTGCTCATCCTCCGCCAGACTAAGGGTTGTTTTTACTTGTTCGTCGGAAAATGCGCCTATAAGGGCGGTTCCCAAGTCCAGCGCGGTGGCCTGGAGGTAAACATTTTGGGTGGCGCTGCCGACCTCCATATCTACGTAGCGCTGCGCTCTATCGCCGTATTTGACCTGTGTGCGTTGGTAGACTGCTGCGAAGACGATCACAATTGGCGCTTTTCGGATCGGCTCTTGTTTTAAAGCAGCCAAGTAGAGGTCGCCCCGCTTGTCCTGGCTGGATACCTTTAGCAGTTGGTGTCCGGATGGCACGTACTTATAGATGCCAGTTTCGAGACCATCCACTGCGCCGACCAGCAGGTAAACTTCCAGCGGATAAAGCGCTCCGGCTGAAGGAGCTGTTCGGTAAACGCCCTTGAGGATGATGCCCTGGGCTGACCACAACAACTGGGAGACTTCTCCCAGGAACAGCGGTTTGTCGGCATAGTTCCGCACGGATCGCCGGTGTTGCATAGCTGATTCGAACGAGACCGGGCTGTCAAGGCGCACGGCTGGGAGCTGAAGGTGATTCCCGTTAGGTTCTGCCTGTTGATTAACTCCCGTGTTGTCCCTGTTTTCTATCAGATAATGCGCCCCCAAAATAGCTATTGTGGTCAAAACCGCCCCAAGCGCTAACCGCCACTTATTCATCATCGGCGATCCTAATAACGTTTCCGGGTCCTGGTTTTACAGGGTGATCGGATATCAGCGATTCTCGATCTGATGCCGTTTCCCGTTTCGGCAGGCGGTGCTGCACGCAAACACCGGGCGGCCGAGGCGTTCGGGAACCTGACGTTCAAATTTCAAATTGGCTGCTTCGTATTCCAACGATGCTCGTGGGGGCCTTTCTATGTCAAGCTTTTTGGCCGCCAGTTGTATGGCGGCGGGGCGACTGGCCCGGTGAGTGACGGGTCCGAAGTGCCGGTGAAGGGGTGTGAGCCGACCGCGCTGGACAGTACAGCCGCCCCCGCGCGTCGCGCCGCGCCTGCCCCTACTTCTGGTGTGGCGACGTGTACGAGTTGGCGGTAGACGACGTTGAATAGGCATCGTTCAGGCCGCGCAACGCTTCTCGCTGGCTCTTGCCAGGCGGCTCGTTTTCGTCGGTAGTACGCGCGTCCGGGGGTGTCGCGGGCGATTTGGGTGAGCGCCGCGGTGCCCGACGACCACGCGGTGTGGGATGGCTACGTCGCGATGGTCGTCGGCAACGTGATGATCCCCGAAGCTGTTCAAGCGGGCCGGCTGAAGAAGGCGACAGAGTTCCATGATGCCGCTAGTTGGTTGAAGACCTCGCGCCGAACGCTGCGGTTGATCTTGAGCAATCGGTGAGTAATGGTTGAGCGATCAACCGTGCCCGGGGTTACTACTCACCTGGGAGGGCCGGCAAATGGTCGCGGATATTTTGCAGATCACCTTGGATGCTCTGCATGTCGCGCTGGATGGCTTGCATATCTGACAAAGAATTCTGCAGGCCTGGCTGCATCGGCGGGGTTGCGGATACGTACTGCGGGCAGTACGTGACGACGGCTCCAGCCGCGAAGCGGGCGCTTTGATCGGCGTCCCATATTGACGACTGCTGCACGAAGCGGACGGCGTCGGCGAGGTTGGGCTGGCGGTCGAGGAAACCGCAGACCGAATGCGCCTGGGTCGTCGCGTATTCGTGGCTGGGAATCGGCACGCCTTGCTTGTTCAACACGTCGAAGAAGACCCTGTCGGCGAGGTCAATCGGCGGTTGAGCTTGCGGCGCCGCGGTTTTGGTTTGCGAAATCGGCGGCGGGGGCACTTCCTCCGGCGCCGGCTCTGCCGACTGCTGGTGGTGCCCGCCGAACATCGCGACGAACACGGCGGCGGCGGCCAGCAGTGATAGCGGCAACAGCGAGAGCGGCCCGAAGCGGCGCAGCACACCCGCCCGCCGGTGCGACGTGACGTCGCCGGTCGAGTCACCCTCAGGCTCGGTCTCGGACGCCTCGGCGCGATGGCCTAGACGTTCGTCGAGCAGTTTGTCGACCTGTTCGGACGACGGCTGACCGCCCTGCTCACGGACTGATTGGCGCCGCAGGGCGAGAAGTCGCAATTCTGAGTCGATCGTCTCGCGATCGCGCATTCCGTCAGTCTGATGGGGGTCCCGGCATTGCCACAAGCCCCGATAGATCGCACCGTCGACTCCCTTCTTGCCGTATCGCCGGCAGTTCCGCCGACACCCCAGGGAGCGGAAGTACTATATTTCACTAAAGCGAACTATAGTACGGGTAAGACAACGATAGTTGGGCTGAGGAGGGGTCTCTGATGCAATTGGACCGGCCCTTTGCGACGGTTACACCGACCCTCGACGGCGACGTGCTGGCGGTCTTGGCAACGCACGATGTCACGTTCACCACAGGTCAGGTTCATCGCATCCTGAACAATTTTTCCGAGGAAGGTATCCGAAAGGTCCTCACCAGACTGGTTGCGCAAGGGGTGGTACTCGCTGATCGGGTGGGCAATGCGTTTGCATACCGGCTGAACACCAATCATCTTGCGGCGGAGCCGATACAGGCTCTCGCGAGGCTGACAAGTACGTTCTTCACACGGCTCGAGCAGCACCTTGAGGGCTGGCAGGCGCCGCCGGTGTACGCCGCAGTGTTCGGATCCGCGACGACAGGAACTATGACGCCGCGCAGCGACGTGGACATCTTGCTCGTGCGCGACCACGACTGCTCGGACACCGTCTGGTCGGAGCAAGTTGGCGAACTTGCCACGACGGTTACCGGAGGGACAGGCAACGACGCACGCGTCATCGAGTACACCATCGACGAGCTGCGCGCCGCGCGCGCCGAGCCGATGATTCGGGATGTGGTGGATCACGGGCTCACCGTGGCAGGATCACGAGCCTGGTTGATCAAGCTGCTCCGAGCGTCCAACGAAGCACAATCACAATGACTGGACGCACAAGGAAGAGCTCCGACGCCGCTCAGGCGGGACGGCTGAATAAGGCGACAGAGTTTCACGATGCCGCGACATTGATTGAAGACCATGCGCCAAACGCCGCGGTCGATCTCTTCGTCGATGCAGGCATCGCCGCAGCGGACGTCATATGTTGCGGGAAACTCGGTGAGTACTCGATCAGCGAGAACCACAGTGACGCGATCGCTCTGCTTGCGAAGGCCCAGCCCGACGTAGCCAAGTATCTCCGCGCGCTACTGAACATGAAGTCCAAGGTCGCGTATACGCACCAATCGGTAAGTTCGGACGACCACAAGAAAGCGAGCCGGGCCGCCTCGAATCTTGTCGAGGCGGCGCGCCGCATCGCAAAGCCCGCGGCCAGCGAAGATCGATGACTGCGATTACGCACAAGCTCGCGTTCTTGCCGTCATATGCCGTCAACTCGCTTTCTTGCCGTCGCGCCGGCTGTTCTGCCGACGCCCCAAGGAGTCCGATACCAGCCCACCGGGCATCACCCACTGCTCCGGCTCGCGCTTGATGAACTGCGCCATCGCATCGGCGATACGCTGCGAGATCGCCGGCACCAACTTGTCCAGATTCGGGTCATCGCGCCCAAGCGGGCCGCCGGCGTAGATCGGCTGGCCCAGAACAGGTTCGCGACGATGTCCATGCTGGAACACCACGGCCGGCACGATCGCGGCACCGGTGCGCGGCGACAGCAGCGCGGGTCCCGGACCAACCGTGCGCCGGGTCCCGGCAAGGTCAACCTCGATTCCCTTGCCGCCGCCCTCCCGAGAGCGGAAGTAGTCACCAGCGATTGCGACAACACGGCCGCGCTCGATGGCTGCCATTAGCTCAGCGGTAGTGCTTGCGCCCCTAGCGCGGTCGACGACAACCAATTCCAGGCCGGCCTTGCGCGCCCCTCGGGTGATCACCCACTGCATCAACCCGCGCTGCCGGTTGGCGACGACCGTCGTTGGCACCTCGTTGATCGCGAGCACGACCGGTAGCGCCGCGTAGGAACCCAGATGCGGGAAGACGACAACCGCACCGACCCCGCTCGGCCGGCCCGCCGCAAGCGCGACGGCGATGGGTGACGTGTCAGACACCCGGAAGCGGCGCAGCGCGGCCGCGCGCGACACGGTGAGGAACCAGATTCCGTCGAACGCGTTGCGCATCAGCGCGCGATACATGGCCCGGACGGGCCGCCACTGACGCTCCGACAACTGCGCTGTGGGGTCGACGTTGTCGCGGAAGTCTTGCAGCACACCCGAATGCAGCGCGTGCCCTTTCCAATAGACGAGCCGGGCCATTGCCGCGGACGCCGCGTCAGTGAGCCGGGCGGGCAGCAGTCGGTAGAACGTCGAGACGAGCAACGTCAGCGCACGCGCCACCAGCGAGACTTGCGGCTGGCTGGGCTCTGACACCGGGTCAGTTTAGGCATTACTAGGGATGGCAAGGTCGGCGCGGGTAATCGGTCTGGTGCAGTTTGAGCAGCTGAGGATCGCGCGCAGCCCGTGTCCGCA
Organism: Mycobacterium simulans; assembly: GCF_900232995.1. Lineage (GTDB taxonomy): Bacteria > Actinomycetota > Actinomycetes > Mycobacteriales > Mycobacteriaceae > Mycobacterium > Mycobacterium simulans. Next base: position 2,132,008 of record NZ_OCVX01000003.1, on the reverse strand, counting down.
CGCTTTGTGGCTGAGCTTGATCGGTGGATCGCCGCCGGCGAGCCAGCGGTCTCCCCAGGTGAGCATTGCCAAGGGCACGGGATACAGGTCAAGGCCCTGGTCAGTGAGTTGGTAAGTGTGGCGCGGCCCGGTGGTCGCCGAACGGGTCAGCACACCGCGCTCGACAAGCCGAGATAGCCTCTGGGACAAGATGTTTGATGCGATCGAGAGTCGCTGCTGGAATTCGTCGAAGCGGTGTGTGCCAAAGAAGCACTCCTGGATGATCAGGGCGCTCCATAGGTCGCCGAGGACCTGCAGGGTTCGTGCGATGGAGGACGAACCGTTGCGCTCGAGCAGATCGAGACCGGGCATGCGCTGGCGGCCTATCGGCCCGTCGGGGCGCCGCATCGGTTCGGGCGTTCGATCGAAGGCGACATCGCGCGCAACTACCGGTTGTCCGCAATGCTCACAACACATTTCGGCGTGCATTGGCTGCCCGCACCCGAGATGGGTGACCTGCACCGGTGCCGCATGGGTGTCCCCGCACCACCGGTCACCCCAGTGCATTGCCGTCAACAGGCAGCCGATGAAATCGTCGCCGCGCGCCGTCAGCACATAGTCGGAGCCGAGACGTTCCAATAGGCCCGAGGTGATCAGCCGGTCGAGCCGGGCCGTCAACGTTGAGCGGGCAATACCCAAGCGCGCCTGAAACTCGTCGAAGCGGCATATGCCGTCGAAGATGGCCTCCCGCAACACCATCCACGACCAGGCATCGCCGACGGCGGCGACGGCGCGAAATACCGAGCAATCCCGTTCGAACCACACCTGCCGCATAGACCAATCCTAGCGGAAAGCTTGCATAACGAGACTAACCATGGTTAGGTCTCTTTATGCAAGCTAATCCGATAACCGAGCCGTACCAGAACCTGCTTCTCGACCGGTCGGGACCGGTCACGACGATCACCCTCAACCGCCCCGACGTGCACAACGCGCTCGACCGGGAACTGTCCGCCGAGCTGAACAGCGCAGTGCGCGAGATCCGTGACGACCGCGAGTGCAGGGTGATGATCCTGCGCGGCGCGGGGGAGACGTTCTGCGCCGGCGACGACATCACCGAGTTCAACACCTGGACCCCGGAGGACCCGTACTGGCAGGTTCGCAAGTACCAGGAGACGGTGCAGATCATCGAGGACCTCACCCCCATCACCATCGCCGCGGTCGACGGCGTGTGCACCGGCGGCGGGCTCGAACTCACCCTGGTGTGCGACTTCGTCATCGCGACCGACCGATCCCGATGGGGCATGCCCGAAATCGACTGGGACATCACGCCGGGCTGGGGTGGCACATCGCGGCTGGCCCGCTTCGCCGGCCGGCGCAAAGCCAAGGAGTGGAACCTGCTCGGCGCGCTCTTCGACGCCGATACCGCCGAACGCCACAACCTGGTGAACCGAATCTGTTCCCCCGAAGACCTCGAGCGTGAAGTCGCCGCGCTGACCGAAGTCGTCCTCGCCAAGAACCCCATCACGACGCGCCGGACGAAGTTCATCCTCAACCACGGCGCCGACATCCACATCTCCGGCGCGCTCGCGTTCGAAGTCCCGATCACGCCGTTTGCCGCCGAAGCTCAAGGCATCCGGGATTTCACCGATCCACAAGCACGCGCCGACCGCCGCCGCCTATCCAAGAACTTCTGGCAAGACCGGTGACCACCGGGTGGCCGCTGGGCGGCCGATCGTGCAGCCGCGGACTTCAGGGATCTCTACCGCGACATGGCCGTGACGCTTGGCTTCGAGGGGCTTTCGCGTGGGCTGAGGCAATGTAATGATGGCGGCGATTCTGTATCCCGGCCAATGGTCCGGGCGTGAGTGTCCGGGGCACTCGATCGTGGTCGTTGGACCAGGTTGGCCAGGTCGGGCTGACAGGCCACCGACGCCTAGCCGCCCAGAGCGTGGGCCACGTCCTCGGCGACCGCGAAGGGGAAGTTGACCGTCGCCGTGCCGACCCGCTCGATACCGTCGCGAATCGCGATCGCGACCGCCGTCGGATCGCCGGTAAACAGGGACTCAAAAATGTTCCACGTCGCATATTGCGGCGCCGTGATCAAGTTGCGTACGTCGACGAATAGCGCGGTCGGCAACGACGCCGGCGGAACGGGTCTCCCGTCCCAGCTGACCAGCGTCCAGCCATCGTGGGGATTGCCCTCCACCACGACCGTCCCCGTGTTGGGCAGTGTATGGGCGAGGAGGAGGGGATCGGGGTTGTTGACGTTCATCAGCGTGCCGACCTCGATAGTGAATGCGCTTGAGTAGGCCACCCCGGTGATCTTGCCGTCTGCGCCCACGACCGGGTTCGTCATGGCAGTGCCATAGATCGTTTGAAGCGCATTGGTGAAGCCCTGGTCGAAAACCACTCCGTTGACGGTGGTGGAGCCCGGGGTCAGCATCGGCACGAGGGGAAATCCGAGCGTCCATGCGATCGGGCCAACTAGATAGAGGAGGCCCGCTGGACTGATCTGCGGTAAGCCGTCGAAGACGCCCGCACTGATCTCGTTGAGCCCTGGCATGACCTGCACGTTCATCCCCAGCATGGCGCCCAACGGTGCGCCGGTCTCTTGTGTCCTGATCAGCTGCGAGTCGAAGAGCCCGGCGAAGGCACCCTTCGGCGCGAGCACATTGGCGATGGCCTGCGCCTGTTGCTGGCCCAGCGCACTAAGTGGCGGTCCCGGCGCATTCGTGTCGATCAAGCCCGCCGCGTTGCTCGCCGTCTGCCCGTGCCGCACGAAGTCGATCACGATCGACTGCCCGGCGCCGCCGGTGTCGGGAAGCCAGCCGGCGCCCGGGATTCCGATGAACAGTCCGCCACGACCACCTATCCCGCCGCCCCCGCCAGCGCCGCCGTTGCCGAAGAATATGGCCTGGCCTCCGGTACCACCGGCGCCGCCTACACCGCCCATGCCGCCGTTGCCCATCAGCCAGCCGCCGGTACCGCCCGCCCCGCCGGTACCGCCACCGAAGCCGGCACCACCGGCGCCGCCGTTACCGATTAGCCCGGCATTCCCGCCGCTGCCGCCGGCGACGGAACCCATGCCCCCGGTCGGCGTGTAGCCGGCGCCACCGTCGCCGAACAGGATCCCGCCGGCACCGCCATTGGGGTTGGCCGCCGTTCCGGGAGCACCGTTGCCGATGAGACCACGCCCGAACAACACCGTGGTGGGCGCATTGATAATCGGGTCCAGCGCCTGGCCAACCGGGCTGCTTATCCAGGATTCGCCGGCCGTGTGAATCGGACCATAGACGAACGTCTGGAACCCATCGGAAGTGGCCGCACCCATCGACGTGGCGATGGTCGCCTCTGCACCCGCATACGACGCCGCCGCTGCGCTCAAGGTGCGCAGAAACTGCGCGTGATACGTCGCTGCCTGCGCTGCCGCCGCCTGATATTGCTGGGCGTGTGTGCCAAACAGTGCCGCAATGGCGGCCGACACCTCATCGGCGGCCGCTGCGGCCACCTCAGTCGTCGGGATGACTGCGGCAAGATTGCCGGCCCGCACGGCCGAACCGATCTGTGCCGCATCGGCCGCGGCCGTCGCCAACGTCTCCGGCGCCACAAGTACAAACGACATCGCCTACCCCCGTGCTATCGAGTACTAGACATCATGGCGTCCAATGCCGGAAAAAACGCGTGAATCGATGCGAATGAAGCGAGCATCTGCGATTGAGATCTCAGTAGCGGGATGCTGGCGGTCGCGCCGGCTGGCAGGCAAGGGCAAGCCTGCCTACATTTCCGCCGATGCAAGAGCAACTGCGAGTGGATACCGCTGGTGTGCATGCGATGGCCACCCGATGGGGCGCTGCTGCGGGCGAACTACGCGCAACGCCGGTTCCCGCGGGGCTCGGTTTGTCGTGTCAGCCCAGCGCTGCTGCGGTCGCTCGGACGGCACGGACTAGCATCTGCCTAACACGTGCCAAGCGGGAAAGGCCTTATCGGTCATGAGCTTTCGCGATCTGCATTACGCCGACGAACCATTGCTGCTCCCAAACGCGTGGGATGTGCCATCGGTGCTTGCCTTCTACGACGCGGGGTATCGCGCGATCGGTACCACCAGCTTCGGGCTTGCCGCCAGCGCGGGCCACCCCGATGGGGCGCGAGCGAGCAAGGAATTGACCAGAGACCTGGTGAGCAAGGTCAAGAAGCTGCCGATGTACCTCTCGGTCGACCTGGAGGACGGCTACGACGACGACCCCGACCTAGTGGCCCGCCACGTTTCCGAACTCGGCGCGGCCGGAATCAACATCGAGGACAGCACAAACGGCGAACTAGTCGATCCGCAAATCCTTGGCGCCAAAGTATCGGCGATCAAGGAATATGCCCCCGATGTCTTCGTCAACGCCAGAATCGACACGTACTGGCTCGACCAGGACGCCACGGTCTCTGCCACACTGCAGCGAGCCGCCGTCTATGTAGCAGCCGGCGCCGATGGGATCTTCATCCCGGGCGCGTGCAGGCTTGACGATCTCCGCGAATTTACGTCGAACATTCCGGTGCCCGTAAACGTGCTGGCGATACCAGGGATAACCCTCCCCGAGTTAACGGAATTGGGTGTGCGCCGAGTCAGCACCGGGTCGCTGCCGTATCGTGCCGCCATCCACGCGGCAGTCCAAGTCGCGCAGAGCGTCCGCGACGGAGGGAATCCGCCTGCGGCCGCGGCATATCCGTCGATGCAGGCCCGCCTGCAGGAATTCGATCGGATGACCTAACAAGCCGAAACCATTGCCGCGCAGGGCTATACGGGTACACTAGCCACAGGCTCAAATACACCCAGGTGGTAGGGGCTGTTGGCATACTCCCTGGAACCCACTAGTTGCGACAGCGGCGTGTGCACCGACTCGCCGTTGGCGAGCCTGGCCGCAATCGCCTCCAGGTCGAACTGCGGGCGCCAATCCAGGTCGCGTCGGGCCCGTGCGTTGACATACACACGGTCCAGACGGTCGGGGAACCGCCAACCGCGCTCTTTCCACACGGTCGCGGCCAGGGGCGCCCGACGCTCGAATACCGATGCCGCGTCGGTACGTAGCTGCGCCATGTCCTCACGGCCGAACGGTGTAGTGGCGGATACGAGATAGCGCCCGAACCCAAGGCGGGGAGCTCGCTGGGCAGCTTTCAGATGCGCGTCAACAACGTCTTCGAGCGCAATACGGCGATATGCATATTCATTGGCTTTGATGTTGTCCTCGCTGCGGCCATCGTAAAGGTCTGGCATGTCGTCGCCCTCTACGAAGAATCGCGACGCGCGCAATACGACGCAGGCCAGGCCGTCGTTGCGATGCGCCAACTGGCAGAGGTCCTCGGCGCTGGCTTTGGTGACGCCGTAGATATTCTTGGGAACCGGCCGGATGGACTCGTCGATCCATGCCGCGGGCTGGTCGGCCGGCGGTATCAGCGCGTCGCCGAAACCCGTTGTCGAGGACGTCATTACGAAGGCTCGAACGTTCGCGGCAACGGCCGCATCCAGCACAGTCTGCGTCCCGATGATGTTGCTGTCCAGAAAGGCCTGACGCGGCAGGAAGGCCAGCTGCGGCTTGTGGTGAGCAGCGGCGTGGAACACCACCTCGATGCCGGCCATCACTTCGCTCATCAACTCTGGGTCACTTATGGAGCCAACAACATTCGTGTATGCCGAGGGCCGGGCGTCAAGGCCGACGACGTCGGCGCCACGCGCGCGCAGGGTGCGCACCAACGCCTCGCCAAGGTGTCCGGAGCTGCCCGTGACGAGCGTCCGCGTCCCTGCTTCGGCGGCAAAGGTCGTCGGAGGGTTGCCGACACGCAGCAGCAGCGGGGTGGATCGCATGCCGCGCATGCCGGGCGTGGCGAGCATCTGTGTTCCCTTCAGCATGCCCGCATCCCGGCTACCACTCGGTCGATGTCTGCCGCCGACAGCCAGGGCCCATCAATGGTTTTGGCGGTCTCGCGGATGACGCGGGACACGGAAAGGTTCGCCATTTCCGCCGACGCGCGGATGTGGTCGACGTGCAACGAGTCGAGGCCGTGGAATCCAAATGAGATCTCCCACGGATCGATGCCGTAGCTCTGCGGGCCCCGTCCCAGCATGTCCGACCGCGCCGCATCGATAATGCGATCCAGATCGATCTCCCCCAGGTGCCCGCGCCGCTGGAGCGCGGCGATGAGGCTCTCTGTCTGGCAGTTACCGGCGCCGCGACCGAAGCCCATCAGGGTCCCGTCCAGGTAGTCGGCGCCCGCATCGAATGCCTCCAAGGTGTTCGCGACGGCCAAACCAAGGTTGTTGTGTCCGTGGTAACCGACCGTGACATCGCTCGCGTTGCGGAGGGCTTCGACATAGCGCCGCACGTCCTCGGGCAGAAATGTGCCTGTCGTGTCCACCACGTAAACGATCCGGACTCCCAGTTGGCTGGCTTGCTTCGCGGCACGGGCCAGCAGATCCGGCTCGAACAGATGCGACTTCACCAGCTGAATGGAAACCTCGAGCCCCTTTGCCTGCGCCCGCTCGACGAAAGGCACCACCTTCTCAAACTCGTTGGCAATCACGCACATACGCAGAAAGTCGAGATAGTCTCCCGCCAAGTCCACCGATGCGATCGGCGCCAGTGCCGTGACGATCACCGCGCCAAGTTTCGCGTTACGAGCCACCGAGCGTGCGGCGCGGAAATACTCCTCGTCCGTCTGGGCCGCCAAGCCCTGCGCCGGCGTTGCTCCGATGGTGACGCCATGACCGATTTCAATGTAGGGAATGCCGGCGGCGTCGAGGTCTCCAACGATCCTCCGGACGTCGGATTCGGTGTATTGGAAGTTCACGGCGTAACTGCCGTCGCGGACCGTCGTATCAAGGATGACCGGTTGCCTCTTGGCCGCACTGGTGAGCATCTGTATCTCCCTCATCGAATCCGCTCAGGGCTCCTTAGACGGTCCGTCGGCTGGCTTGCCGGATCCTTGGTGGATTCTTGGAACCGCCGCGCCGCCTTACTTGCCGACTCCGATGTCGGGCTTGTTGACCGCTGGGTCGATCGCGACATCTAGTACGCAGGGGCCGGTTGCGGCCAACGCCTTTTCGATACCGGCGCGAAGATCGGCGCGCGTATCAACCCGAATCCCCTGCGCGCCAAGTGCGCTGGCCATCGCCGCCAGGTCGTTCGCGCCGATACGGGCGACCGACCCAACCACCGCGGGATCCATCCGCCCCTGGATCGGGCCGGTGCTCGCGGTCATTTGTCCGTCGTTCAGAATGACCCACGTCACCGGGATCCCCTGTGCGACCGCGGTGGAAATCTCGGTGCCATGCATCAAGAAAGCCCCGTCCCCGGCGATGCAGATGACCCGCTCGTTGGGTCGCGCCAAGGCCACGCCAATGGCACCGGCGATGCCACATCCCATGGGTGAAAAGTCAATGGTTGCAAAGAATCCGCCGGGTCGGCACACCGGAATGCCGCGAAAGGCCCAATAGATGCAGGTGCCAACATCCGCGCAAATCGTGGCCGTCGGGCCAAGTTTCGAGTCCAACTCGCGCATGACTTCCAAAGGATGGACGGCTTCTCCCTGAGTGTCCGGGACCGTCAAGGGCGCCGGTGGCGGCACAGCGGCCCGCCGCCGAGGTTGCGGCGACCGCACGGAGTGCAACGATTCCGCAAACGCGCGGCCGGATGTGTTGATACCGAGCGACGTTTCGAGCAGTCGACCGAAGGCCGACGGGTCGGGATCGACATGGATGACGTCGGCTTTCAGCCCGCTCCACCGGGGTGAAAACGAGCGGGTGACCAGTCCGCCGAACGAGACACCAACCGCGATCAACAGATCGCACGGTGTCTCGAACAGATAGTCTTCGGCCCTGCCGTCGCCGAACAGACCAAGCACGCCAAGAGAGAGCGGATGCGTTTCTGGGACGATCCCCCGCCCATTCGGAGTTGTCGCAAACGGAAGCCCACCTTGCTCGCAGAATGCGACGATTTCGGAATGGATGCCGTCGCTGCGGCAGCCATTTCCCAGCAAGAGTAAGGGGGCGGCGGACCGATCTAACCTGCCAATCACCTCATCAGCTAGCCCGGGACCGCACGGCGCCAGGATTCTCGGGGCCCCAGGACCTGCCACAGCGGCGCCAATCTGATCGACCGGCAGCTGCTCGTCCACCAGATCGCGCGGCAGCGCGATGTGCACAGGTCCCCTCGGCCCGCTGGCCAACGCCCGAAACGCTCGATCGATCTTGCTGCGCGCATTGACCACCGATTCGATCGACACCGAACAGCGGCACAGGCGGCGGAAGGCCGCACCAAGGCCGAGGCCGTCTTCGCTCGTGTCCTGCTGCGAACAGAGACCGTATTCTGCGACCGACACCTCGCCGGTGAGGACCAGCATGGGCACGTGGTTTACCGAGGCGTTCGCGACGGCGCTGATGACGTTGGTCGCCCCAGGGCCTGCGGCAAAGACCGCCGCGGGCCTTCCCGACGCCCGGGCGAAGCCGTCGGCCAGGTAGCCGGCGCCGCCCTCGTGCCGCGCTGGCACGATCCGGAAACCGGGATCCTGCGTGACACGAACCAACAACGAGTCGAGCCTTGACGTGGGGAGCCCGCAAAGGACGGATATGCCCGCCTCGCGCATCCGGTGGACAAGATGATCGCCGACTGTGGTCACGGCACGACCCGCTGATCGCATTCCGGCACATAGGCCGGACCACAGGCGCACAAGAACGCCAACGGACCTGGACCGACATTCTGGATCTTTTGCGGGGTCCCAGCCGGTATCCAGACCGTGTCACCGCGTCCCACCATTCGCGATTCGTCACCCACCGAAATGAGCCCACGTCCGGAGAGGACGAAATAGATTTCGTCGGTGTCATCCAAGCGATGCCACATGGTCTCGGCACCGGCGGCCACGGTTGCATGGGCCAGACTGACCGAAGCGATCCCCATGTTGGCCCGGTCCACCAATAGCCGGATCTCCGACAAGTCCGCCGCCACAAACGGTTCCGCTTCCCTGGCGTTGCTCACGAACATGTCAACAGGGTCTGGCCGCGATCTATATGGATGCTTGGCAAATCCTTGTAACCCCGGCTAGCGGCCGCATTTCTGCAGATAGAGTGACACGATGCGCAGCCAGGCGGATCGGCTGCCGCGCGAGGCGGCCGGCACCGGGGATCACCCCGCCACACTGGATTCCAGGCTCTTGATGATCACGGCGGTGTGCACGCTGCTCCCGGTGATGGTGACCCTGGATGCCACCGTCGTCAATGTGGCGCAGCGGACCTTCATCGACCGATTCTCATCGACGCAGGCGGTCGTCGCATGGACCGTGACCGCCTTCACGTTGGCGTTAGCCGCGGTGATCCCCTTCACCGGCTGGGCCGCCAACCGGCTGGGCACTAAGCGGCTGGTTTTGGGTTCGGTGTTGCTGTTTTCCATCGGATCATTGCTATGCGCGCTGGCGTCGAACATCGTGCTGCTGGTGGCTTTTCGGGGCTTGCAAGGTCTTGGTGGCGGAATGCTCCTTCCGCTGCAGCTCATCATCCTGGCTCGTGCGGCCGGCCCCCAACTGTTGGGGCGGGTGTTGACGATCGGCATGGTTCCGGTGTTGCTGGCCCCGATCTGTGGCCCCATTCTCGGTGGCTGGTTGATCGACGCGTTCGGCTGGCAGTGGATTTTTCTGATCAACATTCCGATCGGACTGCTCACGCTGGTATTGGCGGTAATCGTGCTCCCCCGGGACGTTCCGGTGCCCGCCGAGCCGTTGGACATGCTCGGCATGGTGCTGCTGTCCCCCGGGCTCGTCCTGCTTTTCTATGGCATGTCATTGCTACCGAACCGCGCCGCGATCGCCGACTCCTACATCTGGGTACCAGCAGCCACTGGTTTGCTGCTGATCGTCGCTTTCGTCGTCCATGCACTGCGCCGCGCCGATCATCCGCTGATCGACCTACGACTACTCAACAATCGGGAGGTCGCAGCGGCCAACGCGATCAGATTCCTGTTCGCCGCCAGCTTTTTCGGGTGCTGCCTACTGTTTCCCGGGTACTTCCAGCAGGTGCTGTCCAAGACGCCATTGGAGTCTGGGCTGCTCCTGATTCCGCAAACCTTGGGCGCTGCCGCGGTGGTTCCGATTGTGGGACGGCTACTCGAACAGCACGGAGCGCGCGGCATCGTGCTGACCGGGACGACGTTGACCGTCATGGGCATGGGTGTGTTTGTCTACGGAACAAGCCGAGACCATGTAGACCTGTCAGTGCTGCTGACCGGGCTGGCGATGTTTGGCGTCGGCAGCGCCTGCATGATGACTCCGGTTTCCTGGGCGGCGGTGCGCACGCTTAAACCGAGCGAAGTGGCCCACGGCTCAACGCTATTGACCGTCAACCACAATACGGCTGCATCCATAGGCGCTGCGTTGATGTCGGTGATCCTTACCGCTAGGTTCAACGGCAATGCCGATATCGCGGCAGCCAATCGGGCGGCTTGGATTCGCGACGAGGCGGCCCGAATGGGCCTGCCGGCCGACCTGTCGAGGCTGCCGTCGCAAGTTCTCGCGCCGGATTTCCCAGCGCGTCTTGCCAACGACTTGTCCCGCGCTTACGCAGGGGTGTTCGCGGTCGCCACGATCTTGCTTGCAGCGACCGCCATCCCCGGGGTGTTGCTTCCGAAGCGCCCGGCACATCGAGGGGACGCGGTGCACGTTGATCCGCTGCCGACGTAGCAGTGGTGCGCCGCCGAGTATTGCCGCGCGTCTTTAAATGCACGAAGCATTCTAGGTGATTCCGGCTCGGGGCTTCGCCTGCGGGAGTGTAATTTGTCGTGTGCGTTCAACCCGGGATCCCTCGGGGGTTTTGATCCGTGCGTGCTGTGTGGCCGATCGAGGTGGACAGATGTCGTATGTGAGCGTGGATCCTCAGGTGTTCTGGGGCGCGGCGGGTGATGTGGCACGTATAGGTGCGCAGCTTGGTGCGGCCAATACCGCCGCGGCCGTTTCAACGACCCAACTGGTGGCCGCTAGTGCCGATGAGGTGTCGGTGGCGATTGCGGCCTTGTTCGGCGCCCACGCTCAGCAGTATCAGGTGCTCAGCGCGCAGGCGACGGCCTGGCACGACGGCTTCGTGGACGCGCTGACAGGTGCGGGGGTCGCCTATGCGGGCGTCGAGGCGATCAATGTGTCGCCGTTGCAGATGTTGGGACAAGAGGTGTTGGCGGTCATTAACGCGCCCACCGAGGCGTTGCTGGGGCGGCCGTTGATCGGTGATGGCGCTAATGGGACGGCGGCCAATCCCAATGGGCAGGCCGGGGGCTTGTTGTACGGCAATGGCGGGGCCGGATACAGCTACATCGGCGGCGCCACCGCCGCGGCCGGGGGGGCCGGGGGCGGGCTCTTATACACATCTGACGCCGCCGGCGGTACTCCCTGTGTGGATCCTGGGTGCGCCGGCAG
>NZ_OCVX01000003.1:2082723-2120496 GCF_900232995.1 Mycobacterium simulans | reverse complement strand
TGTGGATAAGAGGCGGCTGTGGGGCTACGGAGGAGCCGGTGGGAACGGCGGCACCGGTGGGAACGGCGGCACCCAAACAACCGTGTTTGCGGGTAGTGTCGCCGGCGGGGTCGGCGGTGACGGCGGGAACGGAGGCGCCGGCGGTACCGGCGGGTTGTTGTTCGGCAACGGCGGTAACGGCGGGCAAGGTGCCATCGCCGGAAACGGCGGAGTCGGCAGTCGCAGCATTGGCGTCAACGCCGACGACGGCGGCTCCGGCGGGGCAGCTGGCACCGGTGGCACCGGCGGGGCCGGAGGCAACGCCCGGCTGTGGGGCGTCGGCGGTGCCGGTGGACACGGCGGCGCCGGTGGCACCGCCGGGGCGGGCGGCGAGGGCGCCGCCGGCGCCGGAGCCGTCGACGGCGGCAACGGTGGCGACGGCGGCAACGGCGGCACCGGAGGCGACGGCGGCGCGGGTGGCACTGGTGGGTGGCTATTCGGCACTGGTGGCTCCGCTGGTAACGGCGGCGACGGCGGTGCCGCCGCTGTGGGCGGCATCGGTGGCAAAGCCTTTGGCGTGGGCACTCCCGGCCAAGGCGGTAATGGCGGCTTCGGCGGCGACGGCGGCAGCGGCGGTGCCGGCGGTGGCGGCGCCGCCGGCAGCGGCGGGTGGTTCTGGGGTAGCGGGGTGGGACCGGCGGCACCGGCGACCGGCGGCACCGGCGCCGTCGGCGGATCCGGCGGCCAAAGTTCGCCCCCGTTTGGCACGGGGACAACTGGGGCTCGCGGCCGTGATGGTGTCGGGGGTGGAGGCGGGCTGCTGTACGACAATTCCATCTCGGTGGGATAGACGGACCGGCATCCGATGGTGCCACGGCAGCCACGGACCGCCGGCCACCGTATCCCAGGTGGGGACGCCCCCCATCCGGCCCGCCGACGGCCAACAGCAGGCAGCACAACCATTTGTGGACAGGCTCTTAGGTGCCCGTCTCCTCCGACTTGAAGTAAGGGTCGACGACCTCGGCCATTTTCAGGACCGCATTGGCCAACGGGTAGTCACCGTCCTTGCGTGATTCGATATACCGTCGAATCCGTTCGTTGGCGAACAGCGCGACACCGGCCTGCTCCAAGTACTGACGCATCTCGTCGATGTCAAGGAGGATCAATTCGTCCTCCCCACGCCAGCCGAAGGCGATCTGCAGCACGCGCGCGGAAAGGCCAAAGTGTTCTCCGAGCGCGATCAGTTCGGCGTAGCTCGGAAAGTCATCGGCGTCCTTGCGCCGGGAATAGGTGGCTTTCGCCAGGTTTAGGGCGGATGCGATTTCGCCATCTGGAACATCTCGGTTCAGCAGCCACTCAAGCACGCGGCCAAGTTCCTTCCCGGCCCGCGTTCGTCTCGGCATACCACAAACGGTAGTAGGTGACTCGAAACCAGTCAAAATAGCCTCACCTTCGGATCTTCAACTCGTGTCGAGCAACTATGATTGATTTGAAGAAAGATGTTCCATTTATGAAACCTATGCCCTAGAGTACACGGCAGGGGTCTAACTTCGGCACAGAAGACCGATACCGTCACGAGACAACCAGGGAGACGCCATGACGCACCAAGTAGCGACCGAGCACCGATCACAGCGGTCGCGTTGGCGCATCACCTCGAGGCCGCTGCTTGCTCTGGCGATCGGCGGCTCACTCGGGGCGGCCCTTGTTGCCGCAAGCAGCGCGCAGGCCGACACCACCGACATGACCAGCCCGTCGTTCCAGCTCGGCTACAGCAAGGCGGTCAAAGACGGCCAACTCACGGCCACCCGCATGCGCGCCGAGGGCTTTTCGGTGGAACACATCCTCGTTTCCAGCCGGATCCCCACGATCTGCGCCAAGGAGGCGGCAACTGTCGCGACCTTCCCAAGTCTCGACCGCGCCGACTTCCTGCGGGGGTGCACCGAGGGGATGAAAAGCCTGGTGGAATCCGGCCTTGCGTACTGAACCGGGCAGGCCAACAGTCGAGCGCCTACGATGCCGACGTGGCCACCCCAGAAGATCTTGACGGCACCATACAAAACCTCAGAGCCCGGATCGCGGCGTTAGAGGGATCCCAGACCGACTTGCGCGCAATTTCTGCGGCAATCAAGGCCTTTGGTGAAACTCAACAAATGCTTGCCGACGTGCTGCGTGGGTTTGGCGGCGAGATGATGGCCACGGCCGACGACTCCAACCAACGCATCCGCTCCATCGAAGCATCGGCCGCCGAAATCAAAACGCTCCTCGCCCGCGCCCTCGAGCGCTAACCACCGCGATCACATCATCTGGCGTCGGCGTGCCGAGCCAGGAAATCCAAGACGGCTGCGGCGAAAATGTCGTTGCGGTCGCCGGCGACCATGTGTCCTGCGCCGTGCACATCGGCAAACTCGACCTGCGGGAACCGCGCGAGGAATTCGTCAGCGCTCTCCTGCCGGACAAGGTCGCTCATCTGGCCGCGAATGAGAAGCATCGGCACGCCGTCGCGCAGGATCGAGGCGACGGCCGCGTATAAGCGCTCCGCGTCGGTGACCTCAAGCGGCGGAAATGTCGCGGTCCCACTGATGAACTGTGGATCCCAGTGCCAGTACCAACGATCTCCGCGGCGGCGCAGGTTTGTGGTGAGACCTTCTAGATCTGTGGGTCGGGGCCGATGCGGGTTGTACTCGGCGATCATGTCCGCGACTTCGTCAAGTGAGCCGAACCCCGACTCCACCCGGTCAGCCATGAAGGCGTGGATTCGATTCGCCCCGGACTGGTCCATGTTGGGCACGATGTCCACCAATACGACCGCGCTGGCAATACCTGGGCAGAGTTCACCCGCCAGCAGCATCGCGGTAAACCCACCTAGGGATGCCCCCACCAGGACGGGTTGCGCAGGTAAGGCGCGCAGCACCTGTTGGACATCGCCGGCGAAGCTGACCACACGGTAGTCGCCGTCGGTCGACCAGTCGGATTCACCGTGGCCGCGCAGGTCGATAGTGACGGCTTGCCAACCGTGCTCGGCCACTGCGGCCGCTGCCCGGCCCCATGAGCGGCGGGTTTGCCCACCGCCGTGCAAGAACACCACGGCACGCGCTTGAGGATCCCCGCATCGGTCGGCGACGATACGCACACCGTCACTGCCCTGAATCGAGAATTGTTCAGGTGGTGGGCTCATTCACGAGATCTTAGGACCGGGTCAAGTCACAGCCGCGCCGCAGCGGAAACGCGCATTACGCTTAATGCCGATCAAGCTGCGCTCTGGCAAATTCGGCCGAGGGGCCCGGCTCCACTAGCGGACCCCGCTACTCGAGGGGTGCGCATGTTATTCGACAGGCCGTCACCAGTAACGGAGTTGACCCAGGAACTGCGCCTCGCCACCACCATGACGGGCGGCGTCAGTCTCGCTATCTGGATGGCCGGTGTGGCGCGCGAGATCAACCTGCTCGCGCAGGCATCACAGTGGCGGAGAGCGGGCGGAACCTTCCCGACGGACAACCGACTCACCAAGGAGTCGACCGCCGCTCTCAAGCTCTACGCCGAACTCATCGACCTGCTCGACATGGTCGTCGACGTCGACATCCTGTCCGGGACGAGTGCGGGTGGCATCAACGCGGCTTTGCTTGCGTCCTCGCGGGTCTCGGGATCTGACCTGGGCGGACTTCGCGCCCTCTGGCTCGATCTCGGGGCTTTGACCGATCTGCTGCGCGACCCGCGCGACAAGTACACACCGTCCCTGCTGTACGGCGACGAACGGATGTTCGCCGCGTTGGCCAAGCAGATTCCCAAACTCGCGACCGGGCCGTTCCCGCCTGCGCAGTTCCCGGCCGGCGCCCGCACCCCATCAACCACCCTGTACGTCACGACGACGCTGCTCGACGGCGCGACAAGCAGATTCACCGACTCGTTCGGCACGCTCGTTCAGGATGTTGACCGGCGCGGACTTTTCACCTTTACCGAAACAGAGCTCGCCAGGACGGGCACATTAGCGGCCGTGGCCTTGGCCGCCCGCAGTTCCGCGTCCTTCCCGGTGGCCTTCGAGCCTTCGTTCCTGCCCTTCACAGCAGGAACCGCTGCCAAGGGCGACGTACCGGCTCGACCCCCGATGGCGCCCTTCGCCAACATCACCCGCGCACACTGGGTCGCCGATGGTGGACTGCTCGATAACCGGCCCATCGGCGTGCTACTCAGGCGCATCTTCGACCGTCCCGCCCGGCGCCCGGTGCGCCGGGTGCTCCTCTTCGTGGTGCCGTCCTCCGGACCGGCGCCGGATCTGGCGCAGGAGGTTCCCCCGGCCAATGTGAACGAGCCACCCGGGCTGGTCGACGGGCTTCTCAAAGACCTGGCGGCGATCACCACTCAGTCGATCGCCACCGACCTGCGAGAGATCCGCGCCCATCAGGACCGAATGGATGCGAGAACGGAGACCAAACTTCGCCTCGCAGAGCTCGCGGCGACGCTGCCCGAGGGCTTGCGGCTGCTCACTCCGTCACTGCTGGCGGACTACGCGACCCGAGAGGCAACCAAACATACCCAAGCACTCACCGATGCTCTGCTGCGCCAGCTCAATTCCTGGCCACCGCAGTCGGGGCCGTCAGCCGAATGCATTCCGACGAACTGGGAACCCGAACTCGCCGTCGGTAGTGACGCCGAGAAGTTGTGCGGCCGGCAGATCACCGAGTCGATCCTGAGTCGTTGGTCGCAACCACCCGACCGGCCGCTGCCCGACGGTCCCGCCGACTTTGCTCGGTATGGCCAACCGGCGTACGACCTCGCAAAAGGGTGCGCGCTCAACGTGGTTCAGGCGGCATACCAGCTCGCAGAGTCCGATGCCGATATCGCCACCTTGGCGGAGCTCACCAAGGGAATCCACCAGGCCTGCCCGCCGCCCGCACCAGTCGATTTCGGTGGGCTTGTTCGCACGGTGTGCTCGGGCGAGGCGGTCCGGCGAGGTTCGCTTGCCAGCGCCGCCCGCCTGGTGGCCGCGGACTATCTCCAACACTTGAA
This sequence comes from Mycobacterium simulans, assembly GCF_900232995.1. Classification (GTDB taxonomy): domain Bacteria; phylum Actinomycetota; class Actinomycetes; order Mycobacteriales; family Mycobacteriaceae; genus Mycobacterium; species Mycobacterium simulans. The sequence goes on along the minus strand of NZ_OCVX01000003.1, from coordinate 2,115,513 downwards.
GGTGCAGGAAGACGTTTGGGAACGGCTTGGCGGCGTGTTAGCGAACAACTACCAGACCTTGACTCGGCTAGCCGCCACCGCGGCCAGTCCGCTGAGTACCTACCTCGACTACCTGGGATCGAATGACGACCCACCAACCCTGGCAGTGAAATTGTTCGATCTGGCCGCAACCCAGCGGGCGATGCTTCCCGCCGAGGCAGACATCGACCAGTCCGTGGAGCTGGTGCAAGTGAGCGCCGATACCCGCAGCCTGCTCGCGCCCGATTGGCAGACGGCCCAGCAGAAGCTAACCGGCATGCAGTTTCACCACTTCGGCGCCTTCTACAAGCGGTCCTGGCGAGCCAATGACTGGATGTGGGGCCGGCTCGACGGATCGGGCTGGCTCGTCCACCTCCTACTGGATCCGCGACGGCTGCGCTGGATCGTACAGACCCGCGCAGCGGCCGACGGAGCCGGAAGCAACGCGCAATGGCTTCTCGATCAGCTCAAAGCTATTGGGGCACTTGAGCTTCCGAGTTCAGATAAGGACCGGCAGATGCTGCTCGGTGAGCTCGCGTTCCTAGACGACCCGGCACAGGCGCTACCGCCCAGCATTCCCCGCACCTCGATGTGGCTGGCGCAAGCGTGGCAGCGACGGGTTCTCGACGAGGAGCTGGACGGGTTGGCGAACACCGTGATCGATCCCCGGCCGGGACAGCGGCCGGACTGGAGCCCGACGACCTCGCGAACCTGGGCCCAGAAGGTGCTGGCCGCAAGCCCGGGACAGGCCAAATACGCGCTGTTGAACGAAAATCCGGTCGCCAGCGAGACGTTCCTCACCGACAAGGGTTCGCCGCTGATGGCACACACCGTCGCCAAGGCCGCTGCGACGGCGTCCGGGGCGGCCGGGTCCGTCCGCCAACTTCCCAGTGTGATCAAGCCGCCGGTGGTCACCTTGCGAACGTTGACGCTGGGCGGCTATCGAGTCGTTTCGCTGACCAAGGGTATTGCGAGGTCGACCATCGTGGCCGGCGCGGTGCTGCTGGTGCTCGGCGTTGCGGCCGCGATTCAATCGGTGACGGTGCTCGGTGTGACGGGCCTGATCATGGCGGGGACCGGTAGTTATCTCATCGTCTTGGGAACGTGGCAGTTGTCGAGCCGGCTGTTGTTCGCGCTGGTGTCGGTAACGCTTGTAGGAGCGGTGCTTTCGCTGGCGACGCCAGTTGTCCGCGACTGGCTATTTGGCGATGAGAAGCACCCTGGCCTGGTTGGCGCGAATGCCTACTGGCTGGGTGCGCAATGGTGGCATCCCCTGATCGTGGTGGGAGCGATCGCATTGGGCGTCACCGTGATAGCAGCCGCCAGGACGGGACGACGGTAACCTCCGCCGGGCAGACACAGAATCGCACGATTTGAGCTCAAATCGTGCGATTCTGTGTCTGCTCGCGCAGGTAGGTCTTAGAGCGCGTGAATTCCGTTGTAGAGCACCATTAGACCGATCAAGATCAGCACGACCGCGAGCATCGCGGCGTGGTTTTTTTCCATCCAATTTTTGAGCCGGGTCAGCGGTTCGTCGAAGCGATCACCACCGCCGACGTAGGCCAAGATGGGAGCGGCGACCGTCGATGCCGCGATGCCGACAAAGATCACGGCGCCTATCCACCTGCCCCCGACGCCGAGTCCGCCGGTGCCGATACCCAGTCCCGCCGCCACGCACATGATCGACACTTCGGGCCTACCTACCGATAGCACCGCCGCCATTACCCCCGCGCGCTTCGGGGTGATGGTGGCAAACGTTCGCATCCAGCGTGGCGATTCGCTATGGCCGTGGCGGGTCAGCCACCGGTATACACCGAACGCGATGAGCGCCGAACCCAGTACCACCCGCACCCAGGATGCCCAGGTCGGCGGCGCGTTGTTCAGACCGTGCAGTGCGCCGGAAGCCGTGACGAAGATCGCGGTCAGTGCGGACAGTCCCAACACCCAGCCGCCCAGGAAGGCCAGGCTCGCCGGCCGCGGCCGCGGCGCATGTAAAACCAATACGGCCGGGATGACTGTCAATGGTGAGACGGCGATGACCAGCGCGAGCGGCACGAGATGGGTAAGCACTGGCGCCAAATTTCCTATCACGGGCAGCAATCTTCGCATTGACGCGTCGAACGCTCCCCGGCGGCCCAGATTGAAGCAAAACCTCGAATACCTAGGCGCTGGCATGCAATGATCCGGCCTTGTGGCGGAAGTTGTGGGGGACGCCGAACCCGAATACTCGCTCGCGACACCACCGCGGCAGCTCATCGCCATTTTGCTGTTCGTGGTGCCGCTGAGCCAGATTCCACTTGACCTGTACACACCTGCGCTCCCGCAGATGGTCGTCGACCTGCACTCGTCATCGGCGGCGATGCAGCACACGGTCGCGGCCTACGTACTAGGCATGGGCTTGGCCTTCATCCCGGTGGGAGTCATCGCCGATGCCCGGGGCCGTAAGCCGGTGCTAGTGACGTGCCTGGGCATCGTCGTCGCAATGAGCCTGCTCTGCGCGCTGGCCGATAATGTGGCGCTCTTGCTGGCGGCGCGCTTCGTGCAGGGCGCGGCCGCCTGCGCCTGCATGGTGGTGTCCTTTGCAATCGCCGCTGATTGCTTCCGCGGCCCTCGCCTGACGTCGGTGTCGGGTCTGCTCGGCACGGCGTGGGGGCTGGCGCCGGTGCTGGCACCCGCGGCTGGCGGCATCCTGGTCCAGTACCTTTCTTGGCGCCTGGCGTTCGTCTGTATCGCCGCCCTCGCCCTGCTCGCAGCGGCGATAGTCATCCTGGCGCTGCCCGAAACTCTTGCGCGCCCGGATCGTTCACCGATCAACATCGCAGCGATCGCCCAGGTTGTCGCCAATGCGAGCCGCAACCGGGTGTTCTTGTGTTTCGTGCTGGTGTTCGGGCTCATCGCCTCGGCGCAGCTGGCCTTCGGCGTTGTCGGTCCGTTCCTCTACCAGGAGAATCTCGGCTTCTCGCCGGCGGCCTACGGACTGGTCGCACTGATAGTCGGGGCGGCCAATCTATGCGGTGAACTGATATGCGGCATCTTCGCCGCGCGCCTGCCTACGCGACGACTGGCCATGGGCGCCCTGACTGTCTTCGGCCTTGGCACCGCGGTGCTACTCGGGTCCGGCTTGCTCGTGGGAAACCACGCCCTGGCGATCACGGTCGGCGCCTGCCTAGCGCTGTTAGGTTGCGGCGAACTTTGTCCCCAGATGTACGGCGAAGCGCTGGGACTATACAGTCGCAACCTCGGATTGATCGGTGGCCTCATCAGTGCCGGCACCTACCTGATCATTACCATCGCCATGTTTGTCGTCGGCGCCATCCCTGAACATTCGCAGGAACCCATGGCGTGGGTGTTCGTGACTTGCGGCGCAACCTCATTCGCTCTGCTCGCCTGGGCGACGTCAAGTCGTCGGCAAGCCCGCCAACAAACCTAGTGGGAGGAACGGGTGGTAAGTCGGATTCATCTGGGGCACGTCTTTCACCTCGCCGGCGCTCCGTTGGTGACCGACGCCGCCAATGCCCTGGCTTCAATTCCCGACGGCGCGTTGGTCATCGGCGACGACGGCCGCATCGCTTTCTGCGGCGAGCGTGCGGGCATCCCGTCGCAATATCAATCCGCGCCCACATCCGATCACCGGCCCGGCTATTTGCTCCCAGGCTTTGTCGACACCCACGTGCATTTCCCGCAGACCTATGCCGGTGACTCCTACGGCGGCGGGCAGTTGCTGGAGTGGCTGACCCTGTGCATCTACCCTTCGGAATCCCATTTCGCCGATACGAACGTCGCTGCGCAGGCGGCGATCGAGTTCTGCAATCGGCGCATCGCCGCGGGAACCACCGCCGCCATGGTGTTTGGGTCCGCGTTTCCCCACGCTCAAGATGCGTTGTTCACCGAAACCCAGCGTCGCGGACTACGGATCGTCAGTGGGCGCGGTATCCAGACAACCGGCCCTGCGGCGGCGGCGCGACTGTTCACCTCGGAAGAAGACGCCATTCGGTTGACCCGCGAGGAGATCGACAAGTGGCACGCGGCCGACACCGGCGATGTGAGGAGCGCTCGATTGCACGTCGCGATCGTCCCGCGATTCTCACTCGCGGTGACCACACAGACCCTGAAAAGCCTTGGCGAGCTGTATGACTCAGTACGCGATCGAGGCGTGTACTTCCATACCCACCTCAACGAGAACAATCGTCCGGGCACCGGCGAAGTGGACGCAACCAAAGAGAGGTATCAGGTCAACTCATACCTGGACACCTACGACGGCAAGTTCCTGCCGGGCTCGACCGTTGGCGGATCAAGCCTGCTTGGGCGCCGCAGCATCATGGCGCATTCGGTGCACTGCCAGGATGTGGAACTGGAGCGGATGGCCGAGACGGGCACTTCGATCTCGCACTGCCCGATTTCTCAGCAGTTCCTGGGATCCGGCACGATGCCGTGGCTGCGAACCGTGGCTTCCGGTGTAAACATTTCCGCCGGAACGGATTACGGCGGCGGAGACGAGTGGCTCATCCCGCAGGTGATCGGTGCGGCGTTCAAGGTACACATCTCCGAACCGGGCGCGGCCGGGGTTTCCATGCATCCGGCCGAGATGCTGTTTATCGGAACCCTAGGCGGTGCACGCGCACTCGACATGGAGGACCGCTTCGGCAACTTCGACGTCGGCAAAGAAGCCGACTTCGTCGTTATCGACCCGAGCCGAACCCCGGCACTGCAGGCCGCGCTGACTTACGGCGCGCGCTCGGACGACGCCGTCATGGCGCGCGACCAAACCCTGTTCGCGTTGCTGATGGGAATCCGCGAGACATCCATTGCCGAAACGTATGTTCAGGGACGCCGCCTGCAGTGATGCTCACCCGGTTATCGCGACTTGCTGGCCTTGACCGGTGCGCTGCTGGGCGGCACCTTAAGCAGGTTGCCGCGCAGGCTACCGCGCGCGGTGCGGATGGCAACCAGAATCCAAGTGGCTAACAAACCTAGGTAGGCGATGGCCGCCGCGACCTTGAATGCGGGCAGGTGAGTATGCGCAGACAGTTGCGATGTGCCGGTGACGAAGGTGCCGACCGGGAACGTGAGGCTCCACCAGGTCAGGGCGAACGGCATCCCGCGGCACAGCGTTCGCACCGTGAGCGAGGTGGCCAGCGCGATCCACAACACCGCGAAACCCCACACCGGAACTCCAAACAGGATCGCGAACGCGTTCATGTCCTCGGCCAGCTGGTGATCGATCGCCCCGTTCGCGGCGGCGGCCCCGAGAAGTCCTGCGGCCGTGATGGATTGACCCAGCGGACCCAGCACGATCCATAGCGTCGGCACCCGCGCGGTGCCCGAGGTGCCGTAGTGGGTAAGCCGAGTCCAGATCATCGCGATGATGTTCACTGAAGCCACCAACGACAAGCCGAACATCGCGTAACAGCCGTACAGCATGGTCTCCCGGCCGGTTCCCGGCGGCAGATGCGGGAGCAGCATCGCTCCCGTCGCGGCCGACACCATCGGCGGAACCACCGGCATCAACCACCCACCGAAGGCCGCATCCGGCTCGACCTCGTACTGCGTGAACATGAGGAACGGGATGCTGACGGCGGTGAACAACCCGCCGAGGGTCCCAAGGGTCCACAGCACCCAATCGAGATCGACGGCGATGCGCTGCCCAATGAGATCCCCGCCTATCAGCACCGCTCCAGCGCCGACCGTCATCAGGGCCATGGGCGCAGCCCCGTAAAAATGCGCCATCTGCGAATTGCGGACGTGGCTGCGTGCGACGGTGGGGTGTCGCAGCCAGTGGCCCCCGACCAAGACGATCAGGACTACTAGCAAGACAGCGGCGATTATCCAGACCACCTCGGCAAATCCGCGCAGCCCGGGTACCCGGACTGGCAGCGTGGCACCGGCAACGGCCACGATTCCGGTACCCATGACCGAGGCGAACCAATTGGGACCGATGTTGCCCAGAACCTCGATGCGCGTTGGCGATGACGACGCGCCGTCCGAGCTTGCAGTGGCCATACTTGACAGACCCTACTGGCCCGGACGTTCACCGGCGCAAGGCCAGCCCCGGTCGCCTACACTGCCATCCGTGCTGCATCCTGCTTGAAACGAGGTTGGCATTTGAGGAGAGCGCCACTGGTGATCGGGATCGCCGTCGTGCTGGTGATCTCCGCACTCGCCATACCGATCAAGCAACGATGCGGCGCCCCGGGCCGCACCTGTGCCACGGCGGTGGACGCGCATGGTCACGTGCATTACTACTACGAAATCGAACCCCTGGGCGTGTTCATCATCGAAAACGTATTTGGCACCAACATTCGGCTGCGTTACTCGTCCGGCGAGGAGGTCGTCAAGACGCGGTAGCCTTTGGTGTCCGAATGCCCCAGGAGGCAACATGCACATCAGCAGACGTTTCGGGCGGATCGGCTTCGCCGCGATCGTGGGACTTTTCGTGTTGGCATGCGGCGCCGTCGTGCCGGCAGCACCTGTGATTGACGTTGCACTCGTCACCGCAAGCCAAAGTATCTGTGGTGCAACATATTTGTGCGCCGCAGATCCGGCGCCCGACGCTGGCGACCAAGCCACGGCGGAGCGGCAGATCATTGATGGTTACGTCAAGAAGCAGGTCGGTTGCACACCCGACATGCCATCCAATCCACAGTCGGTCACCTGGGATCCGCCCGGCTTCCGGCCGTACGTTGGGGGCTCGGGAAACATCAACGACGCCGATCCGCGGCTGGGCGGCCACTTCACGGCCGACTATGTGAACGGCCGCTGGCACATCGCCTACCTGTACTGTTAACTGCCAGAACAGCTTTCGCTACCCGCGGCAGACCTGCGTGGCGAACTCCACCGTTGTGGTCGACGGCGTGTTGAACTGCGACTCGATTGTGAGTTCGGGATTCACTTCTTGGTTGTCGATCCCCAGCCGCTTGAGCTCGAGGTAGATCTGCATGGTGTCGGGTTCGGTCCGGCGGGCGTTGGTGTCACGGTCCGCCCGCATGGATGCCTCACCGGAATTCGCCGCCAACGTGCTATCGATGGCAAGGTCGTCGGTGTCCTCTTCCGGACCCAGCTCGACGAACTTCTTGCCATTGTTGGCGACGCTGTAGTTCAGGACGTAACCGACAAAGCCCGAAGCGTGCGAACCCGTCGGTGCCTGCGGTAGCGGCTGGGCGAATCGCACCACCAACTCCAGCACGCCGGTTCGGGGGTGCTTGACGTCGACCGACGCCACGGTGATGCTGTCGGGCGGCTTCGGCCCGGCTTGCAACTGGCAGTTGAGTTGCTTCGGTAGCCGCGCCCAGTCGTCGCGCGGCGACGGCATCCAGACGACGAAGCCGATCCCGACCAGAATCAGCACCAACGCAATGGGCAGCGTCAACCGCAGTGCCGCGGGAATTCCCAACCAGCGCCGGCGCACACTGGCAGCGAAGGCCGCCAACTGCGATCTCGGCGCCGAAGGGTCCGGCCGGCGGTGCTTGGTCCAGTGCTCACCGTCCCAATATCGTTGGCCCCCTGAACCGTCGGGATCGAAATACCATCCGGCCGGCGGGGAAGTCGGCACGGTCATGCTCCATTCGTGTGCGGCTCGGGGGTCGGGATCACGGCGGCGAATCTACCGTCTGGGGCAACGGATCGAGGACCTGGACGTGGTCACCTTGCCACTCAAACCCCACGGTCGTCAGGGTGCCGTCGTCGCAGGTGTCACAGCTCTGCCGCGACCGATAGGTGAGGACCACCAGGTCGACGGTGGAGGCCGGCTCCTCGATTTTGGTGAATGGATATGCCTTGGGCGTCGCGGTTCCTACGAACGTCCCACGATGAAACATCAGCGCTTGGTCGGGTGAACTGCGCGTCGCGTCCTGGACCGTCACTACGACCGCGGACAGGTCATCGCAGGGGCCGTAGTTGCTGGATTCAGGCGTGGGGTTCCACGGCTGGCCCGTCTTGGTATCGGGTGGGATTTTGGCGAGCGCAGCGGACACCGCGGTTGCCTGGTCGGGTCCGCACGGGGCTGTGTTGGCGGCGGTCGACGTCGTGGCCGGCGGGCTGGCAGCAGTCGTCGCCGGCGACGTCGGATTGGCACCTGGCCGACCACGGTCTTTGCCCGTGAACATAACGACCGCCACGGCCGCGACGCATACGAGCACCACCACCGCGCCCACCACCCAGCGGATGCGCCCGAGCGGGGATTCCGCCGGCGGCGGGGTGGTATCGATATCGTCGGTTGGCTCGTAGGCCGGCGGCGGCCAGTTGGGGTCGATCCGGTCAGACACCATGCGTCCTGAGAGCCTCCCGAGTGCTTCCGAGCTTGGCGAATTGTAGCCAGAACGTGCTGGTAGCGGAAATGAATCGACCGTGCGGTGGGCAGGGCGCCGCGGGTGAATCTGCCCACATCAGACGGTCTGGAGTGGGGGCTCCACAGCAATCTGCCGCATACTGGACGGCATGGTGCAAGTCACATCACCGCAAACCGCCGGGCAGATGCCGGTTGGTTGGCCGGTGGTTGGTCGGGCTGCTAATGGCGGGTAGCCATCGCCTTCGCACCGCTCCTCAGGCGTCGCGGGTGCGGCTACGGCTGACGCGCAGCTTTATGACGCTGGTCTCGGTCGTGGCCCTGCTGATGACGGGAGCCGGCTACTACGTCGCCCACGGCGCGCTGGGCGGCATCACCATTTCGCAGGCCCTGACCGCAGAAGATCCGCGTTCCAGCGGCAACAACATGAACATCCTGCTCATCGGGCTGGACTCGCGGAAAGATCAGGAAGGCAACGACCTGCCCTGGTCAATCCTGAAGCAGCTGCACGCCGGCGACTCCGATCAAGGTGGCTACAACACAAATACCCTGATCCTCGTGCACGTCGGCGCCGACGGCAAAGTTGTCGCCTTCTCGATTCCCCGTGACGACTGGGTGCCCTTCACCGGCGTTCCGGGATACACCCACATCAAGATCAAGGAGGCATATGGCCTCACCAAGCAATACGTCGCGCAGCAGCTCGCCAACCAGGGTGTGAGCTCCCAGCGAGAACTCGAGATGCGGGGCCGCGAAGCCGGCCGGGCCGCGACCTTGCGTGCCGTTCGCAGCCTGACCGGCGTCCCGATCGACTACTTCGCGGAGATCAATCTGGCTGGTTTCTATGATCTGGCGCAGACCCTTGGCGGCGTCGATGTCTGCCTGAACCACGCCGTCTATGACTCATATTCCGGAGCCGACTTCCCCGCAGGTCGCCAGCGATTGAACGCTTCCCAGGCGCTGGCCTTTGTCCGCCAACGGCACGGCCTCGACAACGGCGACCTGGACCGCACCCACCGCCAGCAGGCTTTCCTGTCGTCGGTCATGCGGGACCTGCAGGATTCGGGCACCTTCACCAACCTGGACCGGCTCAACAGCCTGATGACCGTGGCACGCAAAGACGTGGTGTTGTCCGCCGGTTGGGACGAGAACCTGTTCCGCCGAATGGGTGACCTGGCCGGTGGGAACGTCGAGTTCCGGACGCTGCCCGTGGTGCGCTATGACAACATCGACGGCCAGGACGTCAACATCATCGACCCGGCCGCGATCAAGGCTGAGATAGCCGCGGCGATCGGTACCGCCACGCCCACCACAACCACCACTACGGCCGCCAAGCCGAACCCCTCCACCGTCGTCGACGTGATCAACGCCGGCAGCATCAGCGGCATGGCCAGCCAGGTGTCCGGCGCACTGAAAAAACGCGGCTACACCGCGGGTCAGGTCCGTGACCGCGAATACGGCGATCCGTCGGCGACCACGATCGCCTACGGCGCCGGTGCGCAGACCGACGCCCAAAACGTGGCCACGTTGCTCGGTATCGATGCGCCCAACAAGCCGGACGCCAGCATCGCGCCCGGACACATCCGGGTCACCGTGGATACCAACTTCTCGCTGCCCGACGATGACGACGCCACCACCACTACCACCACCACGACCACTTCGGTCAAGTCCAACACGTACTACTACAACGGCACTCCCACGACCTACCCGACACCCGATCAGGGCAAGCCGATCGATGGCGGCGGCGTTCCCTGCGTGAATTAGGGGCGCGCAAAAGCGCGCGGCGTTGAATTAGCGTGAGCAAAGCGCGCGGGGTTGAACCCGGTTTAGCGGTGATGCGTTAAATGGCTTTGCCTCCGGCTTTGGAAGACCGAGGTGATAGGCCAAATCCCCGCGCTGAGCGGATTTCGCAAAACCCGAAATCGGCGCAGCCGCCGTCATAGCATCTATGACGCATTACTCGATTCCGAATCGGGCGCTGGTCGCCTCGGCGGCGGCCGGTGGAAACGGGTAGGAGGTCAATCATGGCTAACTTTGCGGTGTTGCCACCAGAGATCAACTCGTTGCGGATGTACCTTGGTGCCGGTTCGGCGCCGATGCTGGACGCGGCGGCGGCGTGGAACGGGTTGGCGTCGGAACTGGCGACGGCGGCGTCGTCATTTTCCTCGGTGACCTCGGGGCTGGCCGGGCAGGCATGGCAAGGTGCGGCGTCAGCGGCGATGACGGCTGCGGCCGCCCCCTATGCCGCGTTTTTGAGTGCGGCCTCCACCCAGGCGCAAGGGGCGGCCGGGCAGGCTAAGGCGGTGGCCAGCGTTTTCGAGGCGGCGCGGGCCGCGATGGTGCATCCGCAGCTGGTGGCGGCCAACCGCGACGCGTTCCTGCAGTTAATCCGGTCGAATCTGTTGGGGCTCAACGCCCCAGCGATCATGACCGTTGAGGGCCTGTACGAGCAAATGTGGGCCCAGGATGTGGCCGCGATGACGGGCTATCACGCTGGAGCGTCGTCGGCGGCAGCGCACCTGCCGTTGCCGACGAGCCTGCAGCAGCTCCTCAACGGCCTGCCTAGCCTGGGCATGGGCAATAAGGGCAACGCCAACGTGGGCGGCGGCAACACCGGCAACGGCAACTTCGGCGACGGAAACACCGGCAGCTCCAACGTGGGCGGCGGCAACATCGGCAGCCGCAACATTGGCAGCGGCAACCGTGGCAGCGACAACGTCGGGTCCGGAAACTTCGGCGCCGGAAACATCGGCTTCGGCAACCGGGCCAGCGGCGTAACGCTGGGCCAAAACGTGGGCATGGGTAACACCGGCAACAACAACATGGGCTTCGGCAACACCGGCAACGGAAACCAGGGCGGCGGTAACACCGGCAACTTCAACACCGGCGCAGGAAACACCGGCAACGGCAACTTCGGCTTCGGCAACACCGGCAACAACAACATCGGGATCGGGCTCACCGGCGACAATCAACGGGGCATCAACCTGGCCGGGCTGCTGAACTCGGGCAGCGGCAATATTGGCTTCGGCAATTCGGGCACCAACAACATCGGTTTCTTCAACTCCGGCAGCGGCAACGTCGGCATCTTTAACACCGGCACCAACGTCATTGAGCCGGGCCACTTGAACAACCTTGGCTTCGGCAACTCGGGCGCCGAGAACATCGGCTTCGGAAACGCTTTCCGCGGAAACACCGGTTTCGGAAACGCGGGCGCGTTCAACACTGGCTTTGGGAACTCGGGCGGCGAGAACACGGGCTTTGGGAATGCAGGGTTTGCCAACACGGGCTTCTGGAACGCCGGCGGCGTGAACACGGGCAGTGGGAATTCGGGCGACGTGAACACGGGTTTTTGGAATTCCGGCGAAGTGAACACGGGCTTCGGGGTCACCACCGACAGCGGCATGGTTAGCTCAGGCTTCAACAACACGGGCGCAACCCCGAGCTTCGGAATGTCGGGCTTTAACAACACAGCCAGCGGCGGCACGTTCAACGGATCCATCTCCGGCTTCTTCAACACGATCAGCGGCGGCACCATCCAAAACACCTTTAGCTCGGGCATAGGAAACGCCGCCGTCCCGGGCAATTTCCTTGGCCCCAGCGTCAGCGGCTTCAACTCCGGCTTCTTCAATATGGGCACCGCTATCTCGGGCTTGTTCAACCTCAATCGGCTGCTGCCCTAGCCGATCAGGCTACGGTCAGGCGTGCGTGCCGCCGTCGATGCGGATTTCGGTGCCGGTGATAAAGGCGCCGTCTTGCGACACCAGCATCGCGATCACGCCGGCGACCACAGACGGATCGGCCATTCCGGCGCCACTGGATTGCACCGTGGTGGGCAAGATCGGCAACAGCCGGGAAAACAGCTTCCAGTCGGCGTCCTGCGGAATGTATCCCCCGGTCGCGTCGGTGATCCCGGATTTGATGCTGCCCGGCGCCACGCACACCGCACGCAATCCTCTGCTGGCGTATTCCAGGGCTAACGAATGGGTGAAGGCCTGGACGCCGCCCTTACTGGCGGCATAGGCGGCCATGTATGGATGCGCGAACGAGGCCGACGTGGAGCTGAAGTTGACGATCGCGCTGCGGGGGTTGGTCAACAGCGCCGGTAGCGCCTCGCGGACCACCAAAAAGGTGCCGGTCAAGTTGACCGCGATGATCTGATTCCACTGCTCGGTGCTGATCTGGTGAGTGTGCGCGGCGCGCAACATGCCCGCCGCATTGACCAGCGAATCCAAGCCACCGAGGGTGTCGACGGCGTGACGCACGCCGTCGACCACCGCTTGCTCGTCGGCGACGTTCATTTCTAGCGTGCTGAACCGGTCACCGGTGGCCGCCTCATCTGCCCGGGCCCGGGTCTTGGCCAGGCCATCGGTTGCGATATCGGCGCCGACCACCGCGGCACCCTCGTCCAGCAGCCGCAGCGTGGTGGCCTGCCCGATTCCCGACCCGGCGCCGGTCACCAGAATCCGATTGCCGTCAAGTCGCTTCATGGCTCAGACGACTCCGCGTAGCCCGTCCGAGCCGAATACCGGCTCCAGCATCGCCGAAAAGTCCGGACCCCGGCGCAACATCTGGCCGCCGTCGACGTTGATGACCTGCCCGGTGACGAAGCTAGCGGCATCGCTGAGCAGAAACATCGCCAGGTTGGCAACGTCCTCGACCTCGCCGTGCCGTGGCAGCGGCGTGCAGATTGCGTAGTCCGAGCTCAGCTCCGGTGAATTAGTAACGGGTGCAACAAGTTCCGTTCGAATCAGGCCTGGGCGGATGCTGTTGACCCGCACCCATGACGCGCCGAGTTCGTCGGCGGCCAACTGCATCAGGTGGTCGACGGCCGATTTGGTGACCCCGTAGGCGCCGAACCAGCGGTGGGTGTTGCTGGCCGCGATCGACGAGATTCCGACGAACGATCCGCCGCCGCCGCGCACCAGCTCCCGGGCGGTGTGCTTGAGGACGTACATGGTGCCGTTGACGTTGAGGTCGACGGTTCGCCGCCACGCCTCCGAGTCGATGCGGGTGATCGGCCCGATGGTCTCCGAGCCGCCCGCGCAATGCACCACCCCGTGCAGCCGGCCGTGCCACGCCGACGCCGCGTCCGCCCCGCGTGCGATCTCGTCCTCGTTGGTGACGTCGGCAGGCTCGTAGCGGACCGCGCCGCCGTTGGATGCTTCGGCCTCGATTTCTTGGACCGCCGCGGCCAGCCGGTCCGGATTACGCCCGATGATCATGACGGAGGCACCGGCCGCGACCAGCCCCGCAGCCACCCCCTTGCCGATTCCACTGCCACCGCCGGTGACGAGGTAGGTACGGTCCTGGAATGAGAGCTGCATGTGAGCCATGGAACCATGCCCTTGCCGAGCAGACGTAAAGGCGCCCAAATTCGGCTGGAATGAGGGGCTCTTGCGTCTGCTCGGCAGCGTAAGGTGCTCGGCGGCTCTAGGGCGTATCGCGGCGGGCGATTTTCGTAGGCTTGGCGGTGCGCCAGTCCTCGACGTCGGGTGGTAGTCCGACCGGGAACCTGTTTTCGTTGTGGGCCGCCCAGTGTGCGTGCCCCAGTTCGTGAACGTGAAAAGCGTGCCGCAGCGCCTCCGTAAAGCCCATCGCATCCGAGGCGGCGTTGACCGAGTCCTTGATCAACAGTGCGGCCATCGTGGGACGCTCGGCGATGCGGCGCGCGAACTCCAGGGTCTTGTCGGCCAGCTCGTCGACCGGGAAAACCTTGGACACCATGCCAAGCCGGTAGGCCTCGTCGGCGTCCAGCGAATCACCGGTCAACAGCAGCTCTTTGGCCTTGCGCGGACCGAATTCCCAAGGGTGAGCATAGTATTCGACGCCCGGCATACCCAGTCGCACTGCGACCACGTCACTGAATTTCGCATTGTCAGCCGCCACGATCAGATCGCACGCCCAGATCAGCATCAACCCCGCGGAGATCGCGTTGCCCTGCACTTGGGCGATGGTGATCTTGCGCAAATCGCGCCAACGGCAAGTGTTTTGGAAGAAAAAGTGCCACTCTTGGTGAAGCAGCTTTTCCGCGATCGGCTCGAGGGTGGCACCGTGCGAGCGGTACGTCGGATGCTGGGCGGGCCCGGGTTTGCGCTCCAGCATCGCCGCATCTGAGCCGAGGTCGTGACCGGCGGAAAAGTTCTTGCCTCGCGCCGCCAGGATTACCACCCGCACGGCGTCGTCGGCCTCGGCGCGGCGGAACGCCTCGTCGAGCTGAACCAGCAGGGTGCGATTCTGCGCATTGTGTTCGTTGGGCCGGTTGAGCCAGATCCGGGCGATGCGCCCCTCGTCGAGGGTCTCGTAGGCCACCGGCTGATCGGCATCCGAGCCGGCCGTCTGCGAACCCGCCTGGGCACCCGCTTGGTCGGAGAGTGTCATTCCGCCTACCTCGTTTGTTGTCAGATCGGCCTTGTTTACACATTACGGCCAGTGTGTAAGAGAGGCGTCGCTGGGCCGGGTTCCCTGCACCGACGTCGCGGCCGTTTGAAGCGCGCTTGGCTTACAGTTGTGTAATGCCTACCAAATCTGACCATGGTGAACTCGGTGATGTGGAACCGGTGGCTGACAGCACCGCGAGCCAGGCCAGGCGTGTTGTCGCCGCATATGCGAACGACGCCGATGAGTGCCGCATTTTCTTGTCCATGCTTGGTATTGGGCCGGCCAAGCTCGAAAGCTAATGACGCCCCGGGGAGGCCCCAAGACAGGCGGCGACTCCGCATTTGTGGTGGTCGCCAACCGGCTACCCGTTGATCTGGAGCGACTTCCCGACGGTACGACAACCTGGAAACGCAGCCCCGGGGGCCTGGTAACTGCCCTGGAGCCGTTGCTCCGCAAACAGCGCGGGGCCTGGATCGGCTGGCCCGGATTGGTGGACGGCGACGCAGACGCGGATGCGGAGCCGGTCGTGCAGGATAATCTGCGACTTCATTCGGTACACCTGTCCGCCAAAGACGTTGCTGACTACTACGAGGGGTTTTCCAACGCCACACTGTGGCCCCTGTATCACGACGTCATCGTCAAACCGATCTACCACCGCGAATGGTGGGAGCGCTATGTCGACGTCAACCGCCGCTTCGCCGAGGCCACATCCGAAGCGGTCGCCCAGGGCGGGACCGTCTGGGTGCAGGACTACCAGCTGCAGCTTGTGCCGAAAATGCTTCGCGAGCTGCGGCCCGACCTGACCATCGGCTTCTTTCTGCACATTCCGTTTCCTCCGGTAGAGCTGTTCATGCAGATGCCGTGGCGCACCGAGATCGTGAAGGGTCTGCTCGGTGCCGACCTGGTGGGTTTCCATCTGACCGGCGGCGCCCAGAACTTCCTATACCTGTCCCGCCAGCTGCTCGGCGCCAACACTTCTCGGGCATCGGTGGGAGTGCGGTCGCGGTTCGGCGAGGTGGAGCTCGAGTCCCGCACCGTTCGGGTCGGCGCCTTCCCCATTTCCATCGACTCTGGCGCGCTCGACCAGGCCGCGCGCGACCGCAACATCAGGCGTCGGGCCCGGGAGATCCGGGCGGAGCTCGGTAATCCCCGCAAGATCCTGCTCGGCGTGGACCGCCTCGACTACACCAAGGGCATCGACGTCCGGCTGAAGGCCTTTTCTGAACTGCTCGCCGAGGGTCGCGCAAAGCGCGACGACACGGTTCTGCTGCAACTTGCGACCCCGAGCCGCGAGCGGGTGGAGAGTTACCAGATCCTGCGCAACGACATCGAACGCCAGGTCGGTCACATCAACGGCGAATACGCCGAAGTCGGTCACCCGGTTGTGCACTACCTGCATCGTCCGGTTCCGCGCGACGAACTCATCGCGTTCTTCGTGGCCAGCGACGTCATGCTGGTCACCCCGCTGCGCGACGGAATGAACCTGGTGGCCAAGGAGTACGTCGCCTGCCGCAGCGATCTGGGCGGCGCGCTGGTTCTGTCCGAATTCACCGGCGCCGCAGCCGAACTCCGGCAGTCCTATCTGGTCAACCCGCACGACCTCGAAGGCGTCAAGGATGCCATCGAGGCGGCGCTCAACCAGACCGTCGAGGACGGGCGGCGGCGCATGCGCGCACTGCGACGGCAGGTGCTCGCCCATGACGTCGATCGCTGGGCCCGGTCGTTTCTCGACGCCCTCGCCGAAGCACATCCGAAACGCGGGGACTAGCCTCTGGTCCGGGCCGGCGTCTCGGGACGCTGCCTCAGCGGCAGCAACCTATGGTCTCGAGTGAACACCAGGCGGACGAGCCCGAGGGCGACGACGACGGTCGTGGTCGCGACCGAGCCGAGGATGAGGAACATCACCACCGCCTGCACGAGCACCGCTTGGACCGGGGGTACACCAGCGAGGATCAGTCCGGTCATGGCACCCGGCAGAAACACCAATCCGGTGGCCTTGGTGGTTTCGATCTGCGGAGATATCGCCGACCGCAAGGCAATCCGCAGGTATGGGGCCGCGGCCTGGCGAGAGGGTTGACCGAGGGCGAGCCGGGCTTCGACCTCGTCGCGCTTGTCGCGCAGCTCGTCGACCAGGCGCCGCGCCACCAGCACCATCGCGGTCATCGAGTTGCCGATCATCATCCCGGCGATCGGCACCAGGGTTCGTGCCTGCAGCGGGAACACCCGCAGCCCGAATATCACGGCCAGGCTGATCGCTGCCGCCGCGGTGAACGCGGCGATCGCGAGCGGCGCCAGCCGAGGCACCTCCGGCGCCCGTCTGCGGGCCACGTCCCCGGCGTAGGCGATCATGCCTGCGGTCCACGCCCACGACCACCACAGCGAACGGCCGGGCTCGAATATCAGCGTCAAGGCACCGCCTACCAGCAGCAACTGGACCAGCGCGCGACCCGCCGCCCACAGCACTTGACGCTCCAGGCCCAGTCGCTGCCACAACGAAATCGCCGCGGCCAATACCACCAGGGCCAGCGACGTCGCCAGCCCTATCCAGCCGACCTGCCCGTTCACCGCGTGCCCGTTACGGGCTCCATGGGGCCGCATCGGCCCCGTTGGATATGCAGAACGCGATCGGCGGCCCGCTGCACCTGAGCCGGATCGTGGGTGACCCACAGCGCCGGAATCCCGTCTTCGGCCAGCTCGCGCACCGCACGCTCGATCACCTCGGCGGCTTCCGCGTCGACGGCCGACGTGGGCTCGTCCAGCAGAAGCACCTGCGGTTGTGCCATCAGCGTGCGGGCCAGGCACATGCGTTGTGCCTCGCCACCCGAGAGCGCCGTCGCGTCGCGGCCCAACCACGATCCGGACCCTGATC
The DNA here is from genome assembly GCF_900232995.1 of Mycobacterium simulans. Lineage (GTDB taxonomy): Bacteria > Actinomycetota > Actinomycetes > Mycobacteriales > Mycobacteriaceae > Mycobacterium > Mycobacterium simulans. The sequence goes on along the minus strand of NZ_OCVX01000003.1, from coordinate 2,097,970 downwards.
CGATCAAGGCCACCCGCTCCAGCGTTTCCCGCATCCGTGCGTCCGAAGCCTCTGGCTGCGCGACGCGCAGGTTGTCGGCCACCGTGCCGGGAAACGGCGTCGGACGTTGGAAACACATTCCCACCCGGCGCCGCAGCCAGAGCGGGTCGATACCCGCGATATCCTTGCCGCGGAACGACACTCGCCCACTGGTCGGCACGTCCAAGCGATTGCACAAACGCAGCAGGGTCGATTTTCCCGATCCCGACGGTCCGAACACCGCCGTCACCCCCCGCGCCGGAATGGTGGCGGTGCACCCGTCCAGCGCTCGCACCCGCTCGCGTTCGACGACGACGTCGGTGAACTCGAACATTGACTCCGCATCCACTGGTGCGCCTCCACTGCGGTACTCTCGGCGAGGAAACTATCGGAAAACGATATCGGAGTCCGAGTTGTCGGCTACACGTTCGGCCCGAATTTCATGGCGGCGGCTACTGCACGCCGAGGGGCCACCCGCGGTGATCTGTATACGGCTGTTGGTGGGGCTGGTGTTTCTCAGCGAAGGCATCCAGAAGTTCCTGTACCCGCATCAGCTGGGGCCGGGCCGCTTCGAGCGAATCGGAATCCCCGCCGCCACATTCTTCGCCAACCTCGACGGGGTCGTCGAAATCGTCTGCGGCACACTGGTCGTCCTCGGCCTGCTGACCCGGATCGCGGCTGTTCCGCTGCTCATCGACATCACCGGCGCCATCGTGCTGACCAAGATCCCGGAACTGCGGCCGGGCGGGTTTCTCGGCGTAGAGGGCTTCTGGGGCATGGCCCACGACGCGCGGACCGACCTGTCCATGCTGCTTGGATTGATCTTCCTGCTGTGGGCCGGCCCCGGCCGCTGGTCACTGGATGCGCGGCTGGCCAATGCCCGTTGATCGACGTGACTTCCTCAAGTGGGGCGGCCTGGCCACGCTGACGGCCAGTGGCCTGGCGGGCTGCTCGCAGAGCCCGCCGAGCAAGGCCGACTATACGTTGCACATTGGCGAGACGGATGTGGAAGTCGCGCCCGGCAAGGTCCTGCGAACCACCACCTACAACGGCCAATTCCCCGGACCGCTGCTGCGGTTCGCCGAAGGCAAGCAGACCCGAGTCGACGTGTACAACGACACCGACACCCCGGAACAGTTGCACTGGCACGGTCAACAGGTACCGGTTGATGTCGACGGCTCCGCCGAGGAAGGCACCCCGTTCATCCCGGCGAAGGGCATGCGCCGAATTTCGTTTGTACCTGGCCCATCTGGATTTCGCTTCTACCACACCCACCTCAACCCGGGCGCCGACCTGCGCGGCGGGCAATACAGCGGCCTGGTCGGCCCTGTCTACATCGAGCCCAAGAATGAGCCTGGAGCCTACGAACACGAAGTGTTCCTGACGCTCAAGGAATTTGAACCCACGCTGAGCCAGGAGGGCGACATGCCAGGCGGCTTCCTGGCCGGCGCGGCGGTCGCAGAGCTGAGGGACAGGGGCGAGCAGGCGATGAACGCCTCGATGGCCGCGGGAATGCCGCACGGCTACGAGGTCGGCTATGAAGTCTTCACCGTCAACGGCCGCAGGCTCGGCCACGGCGATCCCATCCGGGTGAAAACCGGTGACCGGGTCATGCTGCACGTGCTCAATGGCAGCGCCACCGAAAGCCGTAGCCTCGCGCTGCCCGGGCACTCCTTCACCGTCGTCGCCCTGGACGGCAATCCGGTGCCCAAACCTGTTGCGGTGCCGGTGTTGTGGCTGGGAGCGGCCGAACGCATATCCGCGATCGTGGAAATGAGCAACCCCGGCGTCTGGATCCTCGGCGACCTCTCCGACGAGGATCGCGAAGCGGGTATGGGCATCGTCGTCGAATACGCGGGCCGCACCGGCGATCCGCAATGGGCGCCACCCCCGCCGTTCCAGTGGGACTATCGCGTGTTCGCCGCCGGCGGCAATCCTCCGGCGGCCGATCACATCCTCGACATGCTCATCGAGAAACGCAACGCCGCCAGCAACGGTTTCAATCTTTGGACCATAAACGGCACTCCGTTCTCGATGAACGCCAACCAACCGGTCCTCGATATCGTCCACGGACGGCGCTACCGACTGCGGTTCCGCAATGCCACCGACGACATCCACCCCATGCATTTGCACCGGCATACCTTCGAAATCACCAATGTCGCAGGCACTCCCACCGCGGGAGTCCACAAGGACGTGGCGATGCTCGGCGGCTACCAGGTCATGGAGGTCGACTTTGTGGCCAACCAATCCGGGCTGTCCCTGTTGCACTGCCATCAGCAAATTCACATGGACTTCGGTTTCATGATGCTGTTGCGGTGCTCGTGAACCCCCACATCGTAGAATCGCTATCCGATATCGGTTTCGTCACCGGCGTGAGGTGATCTCGTTGCGGGAGTTCCAGCGGGCCGCGGTGCGGCTGCACATCCTGCATCACGCCGCCGACGACGAAGTCCATGGCGCGTGGCTGACCGAGGAGTTGGGTCGCCACGGATACAAGGTGAGCCCCGGCACGTTGTATCCGACCCTGCACCGGCTCGAGGCCGACGGTCTGCTCGTCTCCGAGCAGCTGGTCGTGCAGGGCCGCACCCGACGGGTCTACCGGGCGACCCCGGCCGGCCGTTCGGCGCTGGACGAGGATCGCCGCGCGCTGCGCGAGCTGGCCCGCGAAGTCCTGGGAAACGAGGCCTGACTTTTCCGGTCCTATTTGTAAATAGCGTTTGACATTATGGACCTGTCTTGTATTCACAAATTTTGTACTCAACAATAGTTCCGCTGCGCAAATTCCGGCGGTAGCATCTGAGCTCCCAGGCAAATGAAAGGAACGGTAAATTGAGCGCACAAAAAAGCACCACTATGCGTACGGTCGGGGCGGTGGCCGCGCTGCTGGGAGCGGTGCTGGCTATGCTGCTTACGGGCTGCACACAGCTTGAAAGCGGCGACTTAGGCCCCGGTCGGTCCCCTTTGATCGGTATGTCATCGCACTCGCTCGACGCGGCACCCGGAGTGAATGCAGTTAATTATCAATGATGTAGTAATCGCATTGCCGGGCGTGTCAAAAGAATTGACAAACTGAGGTATTTAGAGCGCTTGGCAATAACGAAAGCGGGTCGACCAGGCGGCGTCCGCGACTATTCGGCGACGGAAAACCCATGGTTTTCCCGCCCGAACGCTGTGATACTCGATGCAGCGCTTCGGCGTGAAGGGAAGGCCCCGAAGGGAGGGCACAGTGAACATCCGTCGCGGGCTGGCCGCTGGCGCCGGCATCGTCTTTGCCGTTGGCACCGGAATTGCCCTGGATTCGGGCGAGCCGGCGCACGCGCTTGGACCACCGCCGGACGGCGCTTACACCTTCAATCAGGCGGGTGTGTCCGGCGTGACGTGGACGATCACGGCGCTGTGCGATCAGCCATCCGGGACCCGCAACATGAACGACTATTCAGACCCGATCGTTTGGGCGTTCAACTGTGCTCTGAATGTGGTGAGCGCGACGCCCGGAGCGCCGATCACCCGCGAGGATCGCATGCAGAACTACAGCGGCAGAGCTCGAATGTCCAGCATGCTGTGGACCTTCACGGTGAGTAAGCCAGAAGGTGTTTCGTGTCCGGGTGGCGGGGCCGCGCCCACCACCGATACCTATGCGTTCAGCGACGAAACGCTGAGCGGCACCCACACCACCCTGCATGGCGCGGTGTGTGGCCTGCAGCCGGACATGAAGAAGGAACCGTTCTCTCTGCAGATGACCGGGCCGCCGCCCACCCCGGTCGAGCGTTACCCGTTGTACTGCAACGGCATTGCGATGTGCTACTAGCGCGCTAGGGGTACCCCGCCCGCCGAGCGTCACGCTGGCGTGACGGCCGGCGGCGGGAGCTGCTCTGACGTGACGGCCGGCGCGCTTACTAAATCGGCGTGATGTAGGCGATCAACCACTTGCCGTCGATCCGCTTGAAGTCCACCCGCAGCCGGCTGCCGTCGTAGAGCGGCTGCCGTGACTTGTCTGTCACGGTGCGGTTCATGTAGACCATCACCGATGCCGAATTCCGTTTGGCGGCCATAACTCCCACGCCGACGACGTTGGCCTGAACTACCACCTCGCGCTTCTTGGCCTCGGGGATGATCTGCGCATTGGCGCTCTTCTGGAACTCCTGGCGATAGTCGGGCGTCAACAACGGATAAGCCTCGTTGAGGCTGCGTTCGACAGTCTGGTAGTCATAGGCAAAGACCTGAGGTATTTCCTTGGCCGCCAACCCCGGCAACACCGCACGGGCTGCCGCTTCGCCCCGGGTCTCCACCCGGTCCCAGTAGAACCACCCACCGGCCGCGGACAGCCCCACGATCGCGACGAGTAGTAGGCCGCCGGCGACCGTGAGCAGCCGCCGCAGCCACCGTCGCATCAGTTGCCTCCGTCGGGATACTTGAGGTCGTATCCGGTCATGTGCCCAGCCTCGTCCTCGTGGACAATGACCCGCAGCCGGTATGGCATGGATGGCTTATTGACACCGTCAATATCGGCGACCGTCACCCGCACCGACACCAGCACCGACGCGTTGTCGCTGACCGTATCAATGCCCTCCAGGGCTGCGCCGTTGATGACGGCCTCCGAGGTCGCATTGGTGGAACGAAACAGGCCCTTGAGATTGTCGACGTTGTTGTTGGCGCTGAGCATGCCACGAAGCGGACCGCTGGTGCCGTTGACGAACCGGTTCACGCTCTCGTCGATGGTGTCCGGCGTGTAGCTGAACATGTTGACCACCGTCTGGGTGGCGGTGTCGACGAAACGCTGTTCACGGGCGTGCTCGGCCTCGGCATTTCGCTGCTGCACGACCAGCGCGGTCACCCCGACAGCCAGTGCGGCGACCACCAGCATGCCGGCAGTGGCGGTGATCCAGCCAACGAGTTTGCGGTGAGCGGGCCGCCGTGGCGGCGGCCGGAGGGCCGTCAACCGCTTGGCGGACTTGGCTTTCGGCTTCACCTCGTCCTTGAGACCAGCCTGAGCGTCGGCTTTGACACCGGTCTGAGCCTCGGCGGGGGCCTGGACGGCAACGGGGGCAACTGTGCTGTCACCCGATTCGCTTTTGGCCGGGCCCGCCGCGCGGGACGCCCGCCTACGCACGCGTTGCGTCGTCGACTGCTGTTCTGCCACTACAGGATCCACTACATCGGCTTCGGAGCAAGCATCAGGTCCACCCAATTCTCGGCGCTTGATGCGCCGACGATTCCGGACGCGAAGATACCAGTGCCACCCGCCGGATCCTTGAACAGGCCGGTGGTCGGGTCGTAGGTGGTGAAAGCCGTACCGCTGGCCTGTGGTTCCGGACCCGGCGCCGGTCCGGTGCCCAAAGGCGGGGGCGGCGGCTCGAGGGACTTCGGGTACGGAACCTGCGGCGGCACCGGCGGGTAGTCCGGCGGCATCCACGACGTGAACGGCGGCGGTGGCCCGTTGTCGTTGGGTGGCGGCGCGGGCTGCGCCGGCTGGTGCGGCGCCGGACCCGGACCGGGCGTCACACCGGGCGGGGGCGGTCCCACGATGGGGATGCCCGGATCCGGATCGGCTCCCGGGGGGATATACGGGAAATGGTTGGGCGGCAAGATGTTTAGCCCATTTGTGACGGGTGTGCCGTACGGGATCGGCGGGCCTCGCCACGGGTTGGTGCCGATCGGCACATAGCCGCGCGGGTCGCGACACAGCGCAACCGTAGGCGCCCGCTTGCCGGGGAACTCCTGGCACGGGTAGTTGCGGGCGCCACGCACGTCGCTGGGGTCGTTCTGCGCCGTCTTGCAGTACATGTCCGTGGGGATCTCGCGCACCGTCTCGTCGGCGGGCGTCCGCATCAGCGGCGGGGGCAGGAAGCCGGTGTTGCACGGGGGCGGGTCGTTCAGGTCGACCTTGAAGTCCAGCTTCGCGCCCTCGTCTTGAGGTGCGCCGCCGGCAGAGGTGGTGATCGCGGCGGATAGGGCCGGGAAGACAACCAGGAGCTGTTCGATCGTCTTGTGATAGATCACACCCACCCGGCCCAGGTTGGCCAAACTGGCGGCCAGCGCGGGGAAGGACGGGCGGATGCCCGAGAACGCGGTGTTGGCCTCGTCGATCGCGCCCGGAGCGGTGGCTAACGTGTCACGCAACCCTGGGTCGGCCCGGCGGACCTCGGAAGTGAACCGGGCCAACCCGTCGGCCAGTGACTTGATGTCGCCGCCGGCGCGAACCTGGGCCTGCAGGAACGGGCCGGCCTGGTCGATCAGCTGCGACACCTGCGGGTAGTTGACGTTGGCCTCGTCGACCAGCAGTCGCGCCGATTCGACCAGCCGGGCCAATTCCGGACCCGTGCCGTTGGTCGCGGTGAACGCCTCGTGCAATAGCTCGCGTAGCCGGGTGTCGCCGATGCTGTTGACTAGCTTCTCGGCCTGCTTGAGCAGGTCGGCGACGTCTTGGCCGATGCGGGTGTTCTTCCGCTCGATCCGAGATCCGTTGCGCAACTTGGCCGGCGAGGGATTGTCGGGCGGCACCAGATCGATGTACTGCTCACCGATGGCCGAGACACTCTTCACGCTGGCGGTGACGTTCGACGGAATCGCGGTGCCGCTGTTCAGCCGCATGTCAGCGGTAACCCCGTTGGGGTTCAACTCCACCGATTCCACCCGCCCGACGGCGACACCGCGGTAGGTGACGTTGGCGTTCTTGTACAGCCCACCGCCGGCAACGAAATCTGCGCTCACGCCGTAGGTTCCGATGCCGAACGTGGCGGGCAAGCGCAGGTAGAAGATCGCCATCACGGCCAATGTGATGACGGTGATCACCGCAAAGATGGCCAGCTGAATCTTGGTGAGTCTGTCGATCATCTTTCCGCCCTACTGTGTCGCCGTACCAGGCGGAATCTTGAACGGGTCGGCCGCCTGTCCGGACAGGTTGGCCAGTTCGCCGACGAGGAAGTCGGGCGGGTTGAGGATCTCGGCCATGTGCGCCATGTTCGGGTCGAAGTATGCCGTGGTGAAGAACGTCTCACCGATCCGGCGCAGCGTCAGGTCGAACGTGGTGAACACGTTGAGATAGTCGCCGCGCACGGACTGCTTGATGCCGAAGTTCGGGAACGGGAACGTCAGCAAAATCTGCAACGAGGTGACGAAATTCTTGCGACTGTCGTTGAGCGCCTTGACAACCGAATACATGTCTTTGAGGTCGGCGGCGAAGTCCACCTTGGTTTCGGCGAGCACGTGCGAAGTGACCATCGCCAGCTTCTTCAAAGCCGCGAATGCATCGACGATGTGGTCGCGGTTCTTGTTGAGCACCCGAACCGCTTCCGGCAATGTGTCCAGCGCTCGGCCCAGATTGTCCTTGTCACGCGCCAGGATCGCGGAGAACCGGTTCAGCCCGTCGACCGCGTCGATGATGTCGTTGACCTGCCTGTTGAGTCCCGCCGTCAACTCCGCGAGCCTGGGAATCAGGTCGACGAACTGACCCTTCCGGCCCACCACCGCTTGGTAGGTCTCGTCGGTGATCTCTTCCAGCGCACCGACATTGCCTTTGTTGACCACCACGCCGAGCGCGGAGAACACCTCCTCGGTGGTGGGATAGCGGCCGGTGTGGGACTCTGCGATTCTCGACCCGTCGACCAGCCTGCCCTTCGGGGGTTGGTCGGTCGGCGCGGCCAGGTCGATGTGCAGCGAACCCAAAAGCGACGTCTGGGAGACCTTGGCGATCGCGTTGGCCGGCAGCACCACATTCTTGTCCAGCGCCAACTTCACTGCGGCATAAAATGATCCGTCGGGCCGTTGCTCGGCCGAGATTCCGGCGACACTGCCCACGGTGACGTCGTCGACCATGACCGGCGAGTTCTGCGGCAGCGTCGCAACGTCGGGCATTTCGACGATGATCGAATACGCGCCATCTCCATGGCCGGCGGTACCGGGTAGCGCCAGCGAGTTCAGCCCGCCGAAACTGCAACCAGCCAGCATTACGCTACTGGCAGCTAACACGTTGCCGCGCAACCAGATTCGGTTCATCAGCCGCCTCCCTGCTCGGGGGGCAGCGGCGTCGCGGGCGGAGGTCCGGGCAACGGGCCGTACCCCGGCGGTCCGGGTGCTTGCGGCACCAGCAACGCCTGCAGATCGGTCTGATTGGACGTCGCAGGCGTCGGCTTCGCCGGTATCCACGTCAGCTCCGGAATCGGTGTCTCCGCTTTGGCCTGAGTGGCCGGGGTGTCGTAGATGATCTGGCCCTTGTACGCCGTGATGGTGTTGATCGGGTGGAACATGATCGGCGGGTAGTTCACCGTGAGCCGGCGCAGCACCGGTCCCAGCCGCTCGCGACAGAGCTCGGCACGCCGGAAGTAGTCGGGCGCCGATGGCCCGGCCGCGGTGTCGAAGGAGCCCCCACAGATGAATTGCACTGGATTCATGAAGTTGGGGAGCGACAGCAGACCATTCAAGGTGCCCTGCGCGGGGTCGTAGATGTTGTAGAAGTTGGCGATCCCCGGGCCCGCCACATGCAAGACCTGCTCAATGTTCTCGCTCTGGTCACTCAGGGTCTGAGCAAAGTCATTGAGCTGGTTGACCGTTTCGATCAACGTCGAGTTGTTCTCGTGCAGGAACCCTCTGATATCCGAGAGCGCCTGGTTGAGCGTTCCCAGCGTGTTGTCCAGGTTGCGCGAGCTGTCGGCGAGCACCTGCGACACTGATGCCACGTGTCCGGCGAACTGGACGATCTGTTCGTTGCTCTCCGCCAGCGCGTCGACTAGTACCTGCAGGTTCTTGACGGTGCCGAAGATATCGTTGCGTGAATCCCCAAGGCGCCCAGCGACTTGCGAAAGCTCCTGCAGTGCGCTGTGGAACGAGTCGCCCTTGCCGTCGAGGGTGTCGGCGGCCTGGTTGATCGCCGCCCCAAGCGGGCCCTGCAACTCGCCGGCCGCCGGACTGAGCTGAACGGACAGTTTGGTCAGCGCTTCCTTGACCTCGTCCCATTCCACCGGGACCGCGGTGCGGGTCAGGTCGATGCTAGCGCCGTCGGGCAGTGTCGCTCCGCCGGTATATGCCGGAGTGAGCTGAATGAACCGCGCCGCCACCAGGTTTGGCGACATGATGACGGCCTGGACGTTCGGAGGAATCTTGAGATCCTTGGACACCGACATGGTGATCTTGACGTCGGATGGGCGCGGCTCGATGCTGTCGATTTCGCCCACTGGCACACCGAGGATGCGGACCTGATCTCCGGGATATAGCCCGACGGCAGAGGTGAAGTAGGCGGTTAATTTTCGGCCGCCGCTTTCCGCGGAGAACAGCGCGTAGGCACCACCGATCAGCGCCACGACCAGCGCGACGATGGTGACGGTGCGCAGCCCCCTGCTGCCGAAACGTCGTGGCGTCGTCATGGTGACTTCGGCCTAATGATCCAGCGTTCTTGAATCATTCCGCGCAGGTAATCGGCGAGGCTGTCCGGCAGCTTGCCCGGCTGGAAAACCGCGTCGAACATTACCCCTACCAGTGGCGCTGGTATGGCGCCGAAGACGTTGACATTGAATCCGGGCCCGGAGCCGACCACCTCGCCCAAGGTGGTCGCGTACGGGGGTAGCCGCTTGAGGGCCTCAGTGATGTAGTCGCGACGCTCGTTGAGGTTGCTCAGCACCAGGTTGAGCTTGTTCAGAGCCGGCCCGAACTCCTTGCGGTTGTCGGCGACAAAGCCGGAAATCTGTGCCGAGACATCGTCGATCCCCGCGATCAGCTGACCGAGAGCCGCACGACGTTCACTGAGCGCGGCGAACAATTGATTGCCGTCATCGACGAGCTTGTTGACCTGTGCGGCGCGTTCGGACAACACCGATGTCACCGTCTTGGCGTGCGCCAGCAGCCCTTTTAGAGCCTCGTCACGGGTGTTCAGTGTGCGAGATAGCGTCGTCACGCCGTCCAGAGCGCCGCGCAGGCTCGGGGTGGCGTCGTGCAGCGTCTCGGTGAGCACCTTCAAGGCCTGCTCGAACTGCGGTTTGTTCAGGTTGTTCGCGTTTTCGCCCAGATCCTCAAGGGCGCCGGCAAGCGTGTAGGGCGTCGTGGTCCGGCTCAACGGAATCGTCGTCGCACGGCCGGTGCCGGCCGGGGTCACCGAAATCGAGCGCTCACCGAGGATGGTGTCGGTCCGGATCGCGGCCAGGGACTGGTCACCGATGACGACCTTGCGGTCCACGTTGAAGGTGACCTTGGCGCTGTTGCCGGCCAGGCTCACGTCCGACACCTTGCCGACTTTGAAACCCGACACCAAAACCGCGTTACCGGGTGTGATACCGCCCGCGTCGGAGAAGTAGGCCTCGTACGTCTTGCCCTGCGGCCAGAACGGCAGCCCGGCGTAGCCGAAAGCGATGAGGACGACGCAGACCACCACCACCAGACCGAAGATGCCGGTCCGCAGCGGGTCGCGGTCGTGCTTACTGCTTGGCTTGCTATTTGACAAAAGCGCACCTCCCCTTACTGGGATCCACCTGGCCGCCAAAGGGGATCAGGATGTCGCTACCGGCCGGCCCGTTGATCTTGATCGTCACGGTGCAGAAGTAAATGTTGAAAAACGACCCGTAGGCGCCAAGCGCGGCCAGGCGCAGGTAGTCCTCGCCCAGTTGCTCGACGTCGTTGTTGATCTCTGCCTTGCGGTTATCCAGTTCGGTGGCCAGCGGCCGAGCGTTTTCCAGGATGCCCTGCAACGGCCGGCGCGAATTCCTCAGCAGCTCAGTCAGATCCGTCGTCGTCGACGAAAGCGGCTGGATAGCACCGGCGATCGCGTCCTTGTTCTTGGCCAGCCCAGTGATCAGCTGCTGCAGCTGGTCGACGCTGGCGCTGAATTGAGCGCTGCGCTGGTCGATGGTCCCCAGCACCGTATTGAGGTTGTTGATCACGTCGCCGATGAGCTGGTCGCGTCTACCCAGCGCCGACGAGAATGCGCTGGTATCGGCGAGCACATTGGCCAGTGCCCCACCTTGCCCCTGCAGCAGCTCGATGACCGCGCTGCTGATCGTGTTGATCTTGTCCGCGTCCAGGCCCTTGAGCACCGGCTTCAGCCCGCCCAACAGCGCATCGAGGTCCAGGGCGGGCTGGGTGTGTTGGGCGTTGATGGTCGCGCCTGGGGGCAGCTTGCGAAGCTCGCCCGGCCCCGACGTGATCTCCAGAAACCGGTCGCCGACCAGGTTTTCGTACCGGATCACCGCACGCGTCGACGAGTACAGCGTGTAGCGCTTGTCGACGCCGAACTCCACGTCAATGGTGTTGTCCGGGTTGAGCTTGACACCCTTGACTGCACCGACCGGCACTCCGGCGATGCGCACCTTCTGACCCGCCTTCAACCGCGACACGTCGGTGAAGGTGGCGTGGTAACTGGTCTCCGGACCGAACCGGAAGTCACCGAATACCACCACCAGGGCCGCGGCCACCAGCAGCATGACCACCGCAAAAACGCTGACCTTGATCACCATCGACCGATGCGATGGCATACCCTCGCCCGCCATCAGAAGTCGTCCCGTTCCGCGAAGGCGCCATGGAACAAGAACTGCAACGTCGACGGCGCGTCGACCTGAACCTCGGTGAACGGCTCATACGGAATCAGGGCGTTGTCGGTGACCAGGAATGGCGCGCGGTAGAACGACCCGCCGGTCTGTTTGGTCGGGATGTCGGGCAACCCGCGGCAGTTCGGACCCCCGGAGGCGTTCACGATCGGCAGGCTCTCCGGATAGGTGTACGAAGGCGCGCCCAACACGAAGCTCGACGACGTGAACAGGCCGGCCTTGCGGACGCCGAGCAGCGGGGCGAACTCCTTGACACCGCGATCGATACCAGCGAAGAGGCATCCGAATTCCGGTGAGTAGTCGCCGGCCACTTTGAGCGGGGCCCGCAGCCGGTTGATGGCGGCGATGAAGTCCTGTTCGGCCGGCTCCAGCGTCTCGTAGGCGTTGTTGGCCAGCCCGATGGTGGCCAACAGCGTGTTGTTGAGGTTGTTCTGCTGGTCCACGAGGGTCTTGTTGATCGTCGGCAGGTTGTCGAACACGGTGTTCAGGTCGGGGGCGGCGTCGGCGTAGTAGCCGGTCACGACGCCTACCTTGCGGAAATCCTCCTGCAGGGCGGGCAGCTTCGGGTTGACTTGGCGCGTAAGAGTATTCAGGCCCGACAGCAGCGCGCCCAAATCGTCGCCATGGCCACGCAGCCCCTCCGACAGCGCGCTCAGTGTCCCGTTGAGTTCGACGGGGTCGATCTTGTGCAGTAGGTCGATTAGCGACTGGAACAAGGTGTTGACTTCCAGCTGTACAGCCGAGGCCTCGACGCGGGCGCCCGGACGCAGGGAGCCCGCCGGCGCGCCGGTCGGTGGGATGAATTCCACCGACTTCGCGCCGAAGATGGTGTTGCCGGCGATGTGCACAGTGGCGTTGGACGGGATGAAGTGCAACTCGTTGCTGTTGATGGCCAGCCTCAGCCGCGCCTGCTCACCGCTGTAGCTGATGTCTTCGACCTTGCCGACCTGGATGCCCCGGTACTTGACCTTGGCACCCTTCTCCATCACCAGCCCGGCCCGCGGCGACGAAACGGTGACAGTGTCGGTCGAGGTGAAGGCCGCGGTGTAGGACAGGTACGTCAAGACCGCGGACGCCACGAGCAGGCCGCCCAGCAGCGCCGCGGCGACCCGCGCCGCGGTGCGTCGAGATCCGCCTGCTGCCATGGTGTTATCCCGAAAGGTTGAAGTTGCCGGACGCCCCGTAAACAGCGAGCGAAATGAACAGGGTAATGACCACCACCACGATCAACGAAGTCCGCACCGCCTGGCCGACCGCGATACCGACTCCGACAGACCCACCGGTGGCGTTGTAGCCGTAGTAGGTATGCACCAGCATCACCGCGATTGCCATCACGATGGCTTGCAGGAACGACCACAGCAGGTCGGATGGAATAAGGAAGGTATTGAAGTAGTGGTCGTACAGACCCGCGGACTGTCCATTGATGAACACCGTGGTGAACCGGGCCGCGAAGAACGCGGCAAGCACCGACAGCGAATACAGCGGGATGATCGCGATCAGGCCGGCAACCAGCCGAGTGGACACCAGATACGAAACCGAGTGCACCGCCATGCATTCGACGGCGTCGATCTCCTCGGATACCCGCATGGCGCCCAGTTGTGCGGTGGCGCCGGCACCGATGGTGGCGGCCAGCGCGATACCGGCAATGACCGGCGCGACCACCCGGACATTAAGGAAGGCCGAGAGGAATCCGGTCAGCGCCTCAATACCGATGTCGCCCAGCGACGAGTAGCCCTGCACCGCGATCACGCCACCGGATGCCAGCGTCAGAAACGCCGCTACACCGACGGTGCCGCCGATCATGACGAGTGCCCCCGCGCCGAGCGTCATCTCGGCAACGTTCCGGATCGTCTCCTTCCGGTAGCGGGTGATCGCGTTGGGGACATACCGCACGGTTTCGCCGAAGAACAACGCCTGCTCGCCAAAGTTGTCGACCGGCCCCTGCAGCCTCGACATGATTCGGCGAAAGCGGATAGTGGCGTCGTAACTCATCCCATGCTCACCATCGCGCTCCCGCCATCGTCTGTTACTTCGCCTACTTCGCCGAGATTCGTACGCCGATAGCAGTCATCACAACGTTGATCACAAAAAGGCAGATGAACGCGTAGACAACGGTTTCGTTGACCGCGTTGCCGACGCCCTTGGGCCCGCCCTTGACGGTCAGGCCGCGATAGCACCCGACCAGCCCGGCCATCACACCGAACAGCAGTGCTTTGACTTCGGCGAGAATCAGCTCGCGGAGCCCGGTAAGCACGGTCAGCCCATTGATGAAGGCGCCCGGGTTGACGCCCTGCAGGAAGACCAAAAAAACGTAGCCACCGGACAAGCCGATGGCACAAACCAAACCGTTGAGCAGCAACGCGACCAACGTCGACGCCAACCCTCTCGGGACGACGAGCCGTTGGATCGGGTCGATGCCCAGCACCCGCATCGCGTCGATTTCTTCGCGGATGGTGCGGGCACCCAAATCGGCGCAGATCGCGGTGGCGCCGGCACCGGCCACGACGAGCACGGTCACCACCGGGCCCAGCTGGGTGATGGTGCCGAATGCCGTTCCGGCGCCGGACAGGTCGGCGGCCCCAATCTCACGCAGCAGGATGTTGAGCGTAAACGCGACCAATACCGTGAACGGGATCGATACCAGCAGCGTGGGAACGAGCGAAACCCGAGCGACCATCCAGGTCTGATCTAAAAACTCGCGGAACTGAAACGGCCGCCGAAAGGCGGCACGTGCGGTGTCGATCGACATTTCAAAAAACCCGCCGACGGCCCGGGCCGGAACGGCAAGTTGTTGGATCAACCTGGTCCCCCCGTCTGCTGTTCGCGGCGAAGTATGTACATGTCGTCAGCGACCAGAGCTAACGCTGCTCATCGGGTGAGCCGGCTCATAGTAACTAGAACATGTTCGGGGTGTCGATCAACCTCCAAATATTCTCAGCAACGACCAATATCCACATTTCACCTGCACTTGTGTCCAATTTATCGCCTCTGACCAACCGCCTGACCGCGGCGCGGCGTAGCGATACCCTCGGATCACGTCGCAAGGAGATTACTCATGTCGTTCGTGATTGCGGTGCCCGAGGTGTTGACGACGCGGGCCGGAGAGCTGACGGCGATCGGTTCAGCGATCAGTGCGGCCAACGCCGCGGCGGCCGCTCAGACCACGGGCGTGGTGGCCGCGGCGGCCGACGAGGTGTCGGCCGGTATCGCGGTGGTGTTCGGTGCGCATGCCGAGGGATATCAGGCGCTCAGCGCGCAAGCCGCGGCGTTTCATGAGCAGTTTGTGCGCGCGCTGACAGCGGGTGCCGGCTCCTATGTGGTTGCCGAGGCGGCCAATGCGTCGCCGCTGCAGGTCGTGGAGCAGGCGGTACTGGGCGTGATCAACGCGCCCACCCAGGCCGTGCTGGGGCGTCCGCTGATCGGCAACGGCACCAACGGGGCGCCGGGGACCGGACAACCCGGCGGCGCCGGCGGACTGCTGTTCGGCAACGGCGGCAATGGCGGGGGCCGGGGGGGGCGGGGGGCCGGGGGGGGGGGGGGGGGGGGGGGGGGGGGCGTTCTCCTCCGGGAAGGGGGGGGGGGGGGGGGGGGGGGGGCCGGCGGGGGAGGGGCGGGGGGGGGAGGGGGGGGGGGCGGGCGCCGCGGGCACGGCGGGGAGGGGGGGAGGGGGGGGCGGGGCGGGGCGGGCGGGCGCGGGGGGG
>NZ_OCVX01000003.1:2066567-2082623 GCF_900232995.1 Mycobacterium simulans | reverse complement strand
GGGGCCGCACTCTGCGGGGGGCGCGGCCGGGGGTGTGGGGGGGTGGGCCGGGGTGCCCCCCCCGCGCGGGGGGGGCGGCCCCCCCCCCGGGACCGGGGGCCGCCGCGGGGGGCCCCCCCCCCCCCCCCCTCCCCGCCCGCCCGGGCGGCCCCCCCCGCCCCCCCCCCCCCGGCCGCCCCGCCCGCGCCGCCGGTCCCGGGGGTGCGGAAGAATCCGCCGGCCCCGCCGGTGCCGCCGAGGCCAACGGGCGCGCCGCCGGTGCGGCCGGCAAGGGCGGTGCGGCGGGCACCCCGAGCGGCAGCCCTGGATCCGATGGGAGCCCCGGCTCCGCCGGCGCGGACGGCCAACCCGGCTAACGCCCTAAGTCATCAGGCCGATCGCCGAGAAGTTGCGTTCCCGATCCCGGCCGGCGAAATAATTCTGCAGGGTGGCGCTCAGCAGCTCGGGCTCCCAAGCCGAGCCGTCCGCGCTGAACTGACGCTCCGCGCTCGGCGGGGCAACCAACGTCACCCGGGGACCGTAGACGATGAACACCTGACCGCTGACGTCCGCGGCCGCCGGGGAGGCCAAGAACTGGACCAAGGTCACCACGTGCTCCGGTGATAACGGGTCGATCTGACCCTCGGCTACGTCCGGCGCTTCGCCGAAGACGTCGGCCGTCATCGCGGTGCGGGCACGCGGGCAGATGGCGTTGGCACACACCCCGTAGCGGCCTAATGCGCGTGCTGCCGACAGGGTCAGCGCAGTGATACCCGCCTTGGCGGCGCCATAGTTGGCCTGACCCACGGGGCCGACCAGGCCGGCCTCCGACGAGGTGTTGACGATGCGCCCGTATATAGAGCCCTCTTTGGCTTCTTTGGCCTTGGCGCGCCAGTACGTTGCCGCGTTGCGGGTGAGCAGGAAATGGCCACGCAGGTGCACGGCGATGACCTGATCCCAGTCTTCGTCGGACATGTTGAACAGCATCCGATCTCGGGTGATGCCGGCGTTATTCACCACGATGCCCAGTCCGCCCAACCCGTCGGCCACAGCGATCAGTTCGTCGGCCGTGGCACGCTGGCTAACGTCGCCGGCCACCGCCACCGCCTTGGAGCCAGCGCTCGTGATCTCGTCAATGACGTCTGAGGCATCCAGCGCTGTCGCGATGTCATTGACGACGACGGTGGCGCCCAACCGGGCGAGGCCTATCGCCTCGGCGCGGCCCAGCCCCGCGGCCGCACCGGTCACCGCCGCGACCTTCCCGGATAGATCGGTCGCGTTCGTGCTGCTAGTCAATTTATGAATACCTCTAGTTTGTGGCTAGTCTTCACGCAGTAGCGCAGCGCGTGGGCATTCGGCGATCGCCTGCTCGGCCAGATCTTCCTGGTCCGCTGGAATCGGATCGGTCTTAACGACGGCATAGTCCTCGTCGTCCAGATCGAAGATATCCGGCGCAATTCCCAAGCACACCGCGTTACCCTCGCATCGGTCACGGTCCACCTTTACTCGCACGGCACCCTCCTTGACCTTTCGACCGCGGTTCAGTACCTACCCCGTACCTACCCCACCATACGACGATGGGTCCGGCGAAACAGTCGCTGGACCCTCAGACTAGAACGTGTTACAACCGGGAAGACGAATGGGTAGTCGTTGGCATGAGTTACTGACGGCTCCGCTTACTACAAGGACGGCTGGAATGCGCATCAGTTACACCCCTGAACAGGAGGAGCTGCGTCGCGAGCTGCGGTCGTACTTCACCACGCTGATGACCCCGGAGCGCCGCGAGGCGCTGAGCTCGGTGCAGGGCGAATACGGCGTCGGCAACGTGTACCGGGAGACGGTCGCCCAGATGGGCAAGGACGGATGGCTCACCCTGAACTGGCCGAAGGCGTACGGCGGCCAAGACCGCTCCCCGATGGACTCGCTGATCTTCACCGATGAGGCGGCCATCGCCGGTGCACCGGTGCCGTTCCTGACGATCAACAGCGTGGCGCCGACCATCATGGCCTACGGCACCGATGAGCAGAAGAAGTTCTTCCTGCCCAAGATCGCGGCCGGGGACCTGCACTTCTCGATCGGCTACTCCGAGCCGGGCGCCGGCACCGACCTGGCCAACCTGCGCACCACCGCCGTGCGCGACGGCGACGACTATGTGATCAACGGCCAGAAGATGTGGACCAGCTTGATCCAGTACGCCGACTACGTCTGGTTGGCGGTGCGCACTAATACCGAGGCCAAGAAGCACCGTGGCATTTCGGTACTGATCGTGCCCACTACCGCTGACGGCTTTTCCTGGACGCCCGTGCACACCATGGCCGGTCCCGACACCAGCGCCACCTACTACTCGGATGTCCGGGTGCCGGTGAGCAACCGAGTCGGCGAGGAGAACGGCGGCTGGAAGCTGGTGACCAACCAGCTCAACCATGAGCGCGTCGCACTGGTGTCGTCGGCACCAATCTTCCTGTGCCTGCGCGAGGTTCGCGAATGGGCACAAAACACCAAGGACGACAGCGGCGCCCGGCTTATCGATTCGGAGTGGGTGCAGCTCAACCTGGCTCGGGTACATGCCAAGGCCGAGGTGCTCAAGCTGATCAACTGGGAGCTGGCTTCGGCCCAGGACGAAGCGCCGTCACCGGCGGATGCGTCGGCAGCGAAGGTGTTCGGGACCGAGCTGGCCACCGAGGCCTATCGGCTGCTGATGGAAGTGCTCGGCACCGCGGCGACGCTGCGTCAGGATTCGCCAGGAGCGTTGCTGCGCGGGCGGGTGGAGCGGATGCACCGGGCGTGCCTGATCTTGACCTTCGGGGGCGGCACCAACGAAGTCCAGCGCGACATCATCGGCATGGTCGCGCTGGGACTGCCCCGGGCCAGCCGCTGACCATCTTTGGGAAAAGGACTCAGATACATGGATTTCACGACCACCGAAGCGGCACAGGACCTTGGCGGTCTGGTCGACACCATCGTGGATGCGGTGTGCACACCGGAGCATCAGCGTGACTTGGACAAGCTCGATCAACGGTTTGACCGCGAACTGTGGCGCAAGCTCATTGACGCCGACATCCTGACCAGTGCCGCGGCGTCCACGCTGGGCGGCGAGGGTTTCGGATTGCTCGAGCAGGTGGCGGTGCTGGTTGCGCTGGGTCACCAGCTGGCCGCAGTGCCGTATCTGGAGTCGGTGGTGTTGGGTGCGGGTGCGCTGGCTCGGTTCGGGTCTGATCGGCTGCACCAGGACTGGGGCGTACCGGCGGTCAACGGCGAGAAGATCCTCACCGTCGCGCTATACGGTGAAATGGGTGAGGGGCCGGTGCAGGCCGCCGCTGCCGGTAATGGCTTCCGGCTCACGGGAACGCGCACCCAAGTACCCTTTGGTCCGGTGGCGGACGCCTTCCTGGTGCCCGCCGAAACCGATTCCGGCACAGCGGTTTTCCTTGTTTCCGCCGAAGACCCAGGGGTTTCGGTTACGGCACTGCAGACCACCGGCCTGGGTAGTGTCGGGCATCTGAAACTGGAGGGCGTTGATGCCACACGACGGGTCGGCGGGGGCGAACTGGCTTCTTGGCTCGGCACGCTAGCAACCTTGGGCCGCACCGCGTTTCAGCTCGGGGTGCTAGAACGAGGATTGCAGCTGACCGCCGAGTACGCGCGTACCCGTGAGCAGTTCGAGCGCCCGATCGGTAGCTCCCAAGCCGTTGGGCAGCGGCTGGCCGACGGCTACATCGATGTCAAGGGGTTGCGGCTGACGCTCCCCCAAGCCGCCTGGCGGGTATCCGAAGACATTCCCGCCGACATCGACGTGGCAACCGCAGCGTTTTGGGCGGCCGAAGCCGGGCACCGAGTGGCGCACACCATCGTGCACGTGCACGGCGGTGTCGGTGTCGACACCGATCACCCGGTTCATCGCTACTTCTTGGCTGCCAAGGAGATTGAGTTCGGGCTGGGCGGTGCAACCGGGCAGCTGCGGCAAATCGGTCGCGAGCTGGCGGAGGCTCCCGCCTGAGTAATGTGAGTCCGACCGACCCGACCGTCAGCCGGCTGCTGGTGCCGCTGGCCGAAATCGACGACCGGGGCGTCTATTTCGAGCATTCATTCACCAGCTGGCGCGACCACATCCAGCACGGCGCCGCGATCGCCGCGGCGCTGCGTGAACGTCTCGACCCGGAACGTCCGCCGCACGTCGGCGTGTTGTTGCAAAACACACCGTTCTTCTCGGCGATGCTAGTGGCTGCCGGGATGTCGGGAATCGTTCCGGTAGGCCTCAACCCGGTGCGCCGCGGCGCGGCAATGGCCCGCGACATCAGCCACGCCGACTGCCAACTCGTGCTCGCCGACACGGAATCCGCTGCGACACTGACCGATATCGAGCATGTCAACGTCGATTCCATCGAGTGGGCCGAAGAGGTTGCCGCACAAGCCCCTCCAAGGGATACCGAGTTACGTTTTCAATCCGCCTCGCCGGCTGACCTTTTCATGCTGATCTACACCTCTGGGACCAGCGGCGACCCGAAGGCGGTGAAATGCAGCCACAGCAAGGTGGCGATCGCCGGTGTGACAATGACGCAGCGCTTCGACCTTGGCCGCGACGACATCTGTTACGTGTCGATGCCGTTGTTCCATTCCAATGCGGTGCTGGTCGGCTGGGCAGTTGCAGTTGCATGTCAGGGCTCAATGGTGTTACGGCGCAAGTTTTCTGCCTCAGGTTTTATCGCCGATATCCGCCGTTACGGCGCCACTTACGCCAACTATGTGGGCAAGCCGCTGTCGTACGTGCTTGCCACACCCGAACAACCTGACGATGCGGAGAACCCGCTGCGCGCGGTGTATGGCAACGAGGGTGTGCCCGCCGATATCGAACGTTTCGGCCGCAGGTTCGGCTGCGTCGTTCAGGACGGGTTCGGTTCCACCGAAGGAGGGGTGGCGATCGCGCGTACCCCCGATACCCCGGCGGGCTCGTTGGGTCCGCTGCCGGACGGGATCGCGATCGTCGACCCCGACAGTGGCGAACGTTGCCCAGTCGGGGTCGTCGGCGAATTGGTCAACCTCGCCGGGCCGGGTCGCTTCGAGGGCTACTACAACGACGAGGCCGCCGAGGCCGAGCGGATGGCCGGCGGTGTTTACCACACGGGCGACCTCGCCTACCGCGACGAGGCCGGCTATGCCTATTTCGCCGGACGGCTCGGCGATTGGATGCGGGTGGACGGGGAGAATCTCGGCACCGCACCGATCGAGCGGGTCCTGCAGCGCTATCCCGGCGCCGCCGAAGTTGCGGTGTATGCGGTGCCCGACCCGGTGGTCGGCGACCAGGTGATGGCCGCGGTCGTGATGACACCCGGCGCGGAATTTGATGCCGACAAATTCAGGGCCTTCCTGGCCGACCAGCCCGATCTCGGGCCCAAGCAGTGGCCGTCGTACGTCCGGGTCAGCTCGGCGCTGCCGCGTACCGTGACGTTCAAGGTGCTCAAGCGGCAGCTGGCGACCGAGGGCGTCGACTGCGGCGATCCCGTGTGGCCAATTCGGCGTGCCTAAGTCGCCCGGCGAGGGCGCGACCAACACAGGATCGTCCGGCATATTTGACACACATATATCAGCGGAATGGCCCAATGAGCTGCCCAGACGCGATACGATCCGCGCCTAGCCGATTGCATCGATGAACTGCCTGGCCGACGTTGCCAGGTCGCCTTTCGTTAGAGCGAGGTGCCGGATGTCGTATGTAGTTGCTGTGCCCGAGACGGTGGCGGCGATGGCCACCGATTTGGCCAGTATCGGCTCGACGATTACCGCCGCCAACGCGGCCGCCGCGGCACCCACAACGGCATTGGTGAGCGCTGCCGCCGACGAGGTGTCGGCAGCCGTAACCGCGTTGTTCTCTCAGCACGCGGCGGGCTACCAGGCGCTGGCAGGGCAGGCGGCAGCGTTTCACAGCCAATTTGTGCAGGCTCTCAACGCGGGTTCCTCGGCGTATGCAACTGCCGAGGCGGCCAACGTCTCGTCGCTGCAGGCGGTCCTTAGCGCGGCGGCTTCGCCGGTGCAGACATTGCTATCGCGCCCGCTTATCGGCAACGGCGCGAACGCGACCACGCCGGGCGGCGACGGCGGCGACGGCGGGTGGCTGTACGGCAACGGCGGCAACGGTGCCGCGGGCGCGCCGGGCCAGGCCGGCGGCAAGGGCGGGTCCGCCGGGCTATGGGGTAACGGCGGCGCAGGGGGCGCCGGCGGCAGCGGCGGCGCCACCGGCGGCGCCGGCGGCAATGGCGGACTGCTCATCGGCCAGGGCGGCCCGGGCGGTCTCGGCGGCGCGGGCAGCGCCGGCGCCGGCGTCGGCGGCGCCGGAGGTCACGGCGGCAACGGATCCCCGCTGATCGGCGCCGGCGGTGCCGGCGGTGCCGGCGGCATCGGCGGCTCAGGTGGCGGCACCGGCGGCCTCGGCGGCAACGGCGGCAACGGCGGGTTCCTGATCGGCCAAGGCGGGGCCGGCGGAGCTGGCGGCATCGGCAGCCCCGGTGTCGTGGGGGGCAGCGCCGCCGGTAACGGCGGCACCGGCGGAAACGGCGGCGCCGGCGGCTTATTCATGAATGGCGGCGACGGCGGGGCCGGGGGCCAAGGCGGCGACGGCGGGGCCGGCAAAGCCGCCGGCGGCGTTGGCGGAACGGGCGGCAACGGCGGACTCGGCGGCAATGGTGGCGCCGGCGGAGCCGGAGGTGCCGGCCCGGTGCTGTTCGGCCATGGTGGTGCCGGCGGCCTCGGCGGCCAAGGCGGCACCGGCGGCACCGGCGGCGCCGGCGGCAACGGTTCCACCGTCATCGCGGCCGGTACGGGAGGCGACGGCGGCACCGGCGGCGCGGCCGGTCCCGGCGGGAGCGCTGGCACCCGAGGCATTCTCACCAGCGCAGGCCTGCCCGGTGGCGTCGGCGCCGGCGGCACCGGGGGCACGGGTGGCGCCGGTGGTAACGGGGCCAACGGCGTCGCCGCCGTCGGCGACGGCGCCAGCGGCAACTCCGGATTCGCGGGCGGTGCAGGTGGCAAAGGCGGCACCGGCGGTGCCGCGGTGACCGGCGGAGTCGCCGGCAACGGCGGCACCGGTGGAAGCGGCGGCCTCGGCGGAAGCGGCAGCAGTGGCAACGACGGGGCCGCCGGCGGCAACCCCGGAGGCAAAGGCGGCACCGGCGGACAGGGCGGCACTGCCGGTGCCGGCGGCCTCGCCGGCGCCGGCAGCGGCGGCCACGACGGCAGTGCCGGTGCCGGCGGCAACGGCGGTCTCGGCGGCAATGGCGGCAATGGCACCGCAGGCGGCAATGGCACCGACAACACCGGCACCCCCAACGCCGCGGGCGGAAACGGGGTAGCGGGAGCCGCGGGAGGCGAAGGAGGGGCTGGCGGCGCCGCTGGCGGCGCCGGCGGAACCGGCGGCAAGGGCGGCACCGGCGGCAACGGTGGCGATGGCGGCAGCGGCGGGCACGCCGGCAACAACAGCACGAACGCCCCCGTCGGCGGTAAGGGCGGCGACGGCGGCCAAGGCGGCGCGCCCGGCGCGGGCGGCGCCGCCAACGGCGGCACCGCGGGCGCCCAGGGCACCGGCGGCAACGGCGGCGCCGGTGGCGCCGGTGGTGGCGGTGGCAACGGCGCAAACGGCATCAACCAACTGGTTAACAACGGCCTCCCCGGTGGAAACGGCTCCGTGGGCGGTGCCGGCGGTGACGGCGGCGCCGGCGGGGTTCCCGGCGCCAATGGCGGTATCGGTGGCACCGGGGGTCTCGGAGGCACCGGCGGCACCGGCGGAAACGGCGGCCAAGGCGGCGGCGGTCTACCCGGCACCGGCGTCGCGCCCGTCGGCGGCACCGGCGGCAGTGGCGGTGCAGGCGCCAACGGCGGCAAAGGCGGCGCAGGCGGCAACGCCGGTGGCCCCGGCGGCAACGGCGGCACCGGCGCGACGGGCGGCGCCGCCGGCGCTGGCGGCAACGGCGGCACCGGCGGCATCGGCTTCACCGTCAACGCCGGCGTCGTGACCCCGCCCGACGGCGGGGTCGGCGGAACGGGCGGCAACGGCGGCATCGGAGGCCAAGGCGGCGCAGGCGGGTCCGCTAGCACCAACGGCGTCGCCGGCGGCGGCGGAACCGGCGGCGCGGGCGGCAACGCCGGCGTAGGCGGAGGCGGCGGCAACGGTGTGCAGGGGACTCTCGATGCTCTGGCCGCCGGATCCGGCGGCGCAGGCGGCAACGGCGGCAACGCCGGCGCGGGCGGCCAGGGTGGCATCGGTGGGGCCGGGACTAGCGGCGCTGCTGCGGGCGTCGGCGGCAATGGAGGCAACGGCGGCAACGCCGGCGCCGGCGGCAACGGCGGAGCCGGGGCCACCGGTACCGGCATCGTGCCGGGCACCAGCGACGTCGCCGGGGCCGGCGGCAACGGCGGCAATGCCGGCGATGCCGGCGCAGGCGGCCAAGGCGGCACGGGCGGTGCCGGCCTCAGCGGCGGCAAGGGCGGCAAGGGCGGCAACGGCGGACTCGGCGGCGACGGCGGCGACGGGGCCATCGGCACCAGTGGCTCGCAAACCTCCGGACCCGCCTTCGACCCCACGCCTGGTGGCGGGGCAGGCGGCAACGGCGGCCTGGGAAGCGCCGGCGGTGCGCCCGGCGCCGGCGGCGCGCCCGGCGCTGGCACCGGCAGCAGCACAGGCGCTCAAGGCACCGGCGGCAACGGCGGCAACGGCGGAAACGGCGGGGCCGGCGGGAAGGGCGCCGATGCGATCAACCAGGTTGCCCCGACGACGGTGCCGCAGGCCGCGGCCGGCGCCGCCGGCACACCGAGTGGTACGACACCAAGCGGCGGCAACGGCGGCCCAGGCACGCCCGGCAGCCCCACCAGCGGTCCTCCCACCCAGATCCAACAGGGCGGTGATGGCGGAGCGGGCGGCACCGGGGTCAACGGCTCTGGCAATGCAACCGGCGGCCTGGGCGGAGCAGGCGGCGCCGGCAGCGTCATCGCTGGGCCCGGCGGCAAGGGAGGCGCCGGCGGCAACGCATCAGCCAGCGGGGTCGCCCAGGCCGGGAACGGCGGCGACGGCGGCGACGGCGGACAATTTGCGGCCGGCGGGAACGGTGGCGTCGGCGGCAACGTCACTGCCGGAGCCGCTAACAGCACGGCCGGCAACGGCGGCAATGGCGGCAACGCCACCAACGGCAGCAGCCCCGATCTCCCCTACCTCGGAGGCAACGGCGCCGCCGGCGGGGCCGGCGGCAACGGCGGAAACATCCAAAGCGGTGCCACCGGCACCGCCGGCAACGGTGGCACCGGCGGCAACGCCAACGACGGCGCCCTGAACGCCGGCTCCGGCGGCACCGGAGGGGCGGGCGGAACTGCCGGCAGTGGTGGCGCCAACGGCGGCAGTGGCGGCACCGGCGGCGCGGGGGGGGGCGGCGGGGGCGGGGGGGGAGGGGCCGCCGGGGGGGGGGGGGGGGGGGGGGGGGACGGGGGGGGCCCACCACCCGGCGGGGGCCGCGCCCCGCGGGGCGGGGGGGGGCGGGTGGCGACGGCCGGGGGGGGGGACGGCGGCCTGGGCGGCGACGGCGGCACCGGCGGTGTCGGCACCACCGGCATCGCGGGCACCGGCGGCACCGGCGGGGCCGGCGGCGACGCGGGTGAGGGCGGCATCGCCAACCCGTTCGGGATCGGTGGCACGGCGGGTAACGCGGGCGTCGGCGGCGACGGCGGGGCCGGCGGGACCGGCGGGACTGGTAGCACCAGCGCTGGCGCGGGCAGTTTCGGATTCACCGGCGGAAGCGGCGGTACTGGCGGGGCCGGCGGCAACGCCGGCGACGGCGGCATCAATGGCAACGGCGGGGCCGGCGGCACCGGCGGCGACGGCGGAGCCGGCAAAGCCGGAGCGACCGGTCTAGACGGCGGGGCCGGCGGGATCGGCGGCACCGGCGGCGATGGCGGCAACGCGGGCATCGGTGCCGGCGCCGCCGCCAGCGGCGGGATCGCCGGCGACGGCGGTAACGGCGGGGCCGGCGGAGATGGCGGGGCCGGCGCGGACGACGCCATGGGCGGCGCCGGCGGTGACGGCGGCACCGGCGGCAACGGCGGCGCGGGCGGCCTCAACAGCGACCTCCTCAGTAGCGCCGCCAACGGCGACGGCGGCAACGGCGGCATCGGCGGGGCCGGCGGCACCGGCGGCGTCGGCACCACCGGAACCGCGGGCACCGGCGGCACCGGCGGGACCGGCGGCAACGCCGGCGCCGGCGGCACCAACGGCTTCGCGGTCACCGGCAACGCCGGCATCGGCGGCGACGGCGGAGCCGGCGGCACCGGCGGCACCGGCGCCGACGCCACCGTCGCGGGCCAGGACGGCATCGCCGGCGGCCAAGGCGGCCAGGGCGGAGCCGGCGGCAACGCCGGCGACGGCGGCACCAACGGCAACGGCGGGGCCGGCGGGAACGGCGGCAACGGCGGAGCCGGCGAGGCCGGCGCGACCGGTCCGATCGGCGGGACCGGCGGGGCCGGCGGAAAGGGCGGGGCCGGCGGCACCGGCGGCGACGGCGGCAACGCGGGCACCGGCACGGGCGCCGCCGCCAGCGGCGGCATCGCCGGCGACGGCGGCGACGGCGGCGACGGCGGCGACGGCGGCAAGGGCGGTGACGGCGGAACCAACAACGACGGCGGCACCGGCGGCGACGGCGGCAAGGGCGGTGACGGCGGCATCGGCGGCCTCAACACCGACACCGGCAGCAGCGCCGCCAGCGGCAACGGCGGCAACGGCGGCCTCGGCGGGACCGGCGGCACCGGCGGCCTAGGCACCACCGTCGCCGCGGGCACCGGCGGCACCGGTGGGGACGGCGGCGACGCGGGTGAGGGCGGCGCGGCCAACATCGGCGGGACCGCCGGCCATGCCGGCATCGGCGGCGACGGCGGGGACGGTGGGACGGGCGGCACCGGCGAGGTTGGCATCGGTTTCGGCGACCCGGGCGTTAACGGTGGCCATGGCGGTACCGGCGGAGCCGGCGGCAACGCCGGCGCTGGCGGCACCAACGGCAACGGCGGCGACGGCGGCAACGGCGGGAACGGCGGCCCAGGCCAAGACGGCGACGACTTGGCCGGCGGGAACGGCGGGAACGGCGGGAACGGCGGGACCGGCGGCGACGGCGGTAACGCGGGCACCGGCGTGGGCGCGGCCGGCGTCGGCGGCGCTGCGGGCGACGGCGGCAACGGCGGAGACGGCGGCATCGGCGGCGACAACCCCAATGGGGACGGTGGCCAGGGCGGCCAAGGCGGCAAGGGCGGCCAAGGCGGCCAGGGCGGCCAGCCCACCGCGGGCGGTACCGGCGGAGCCGGCGGCAACGGCGGCGTTGCCGGCAACGGAGGCACGGGCGGCAACGGCGGCGCCGGCGGCAACGGCGGCGCCGGCGGCAACGGCGGCACCGGCGGCAACGGCGGCGACGGCATTGGCGCGCCCGGCGGTCTCGGCGGTGGCGGCGGCACCGGCGGCAAAGGCGGCACCGGTAGCGTTGACGGCAATGACGGCACCGACGGCATGGACGGCACCGACGGCACCACCATCTAGCCGCACCGACTAGCGACGGCTACCCCAGCAGTGACGGCACCACGGCGTCGATCAGGTGCGGTCCGGGTTCGGCGAATGCGGACCGCAATGCGTCAGCGAACTCCTCGCAGGTGCTGACACGACGCGCCGGCACCCCCATACCCTCGGCGATCTTGACGAAATCCATTGTGGGACGCGAGATATCAAGTAGATCCAGAGCCTTGGGCCCGGGAGCCGACCCGGCACCGACGCGTTGCAACTCGATCCGCAAAATGTCGTAGGCGCCGTTGTTGTAGATCACGGTGGTGACGTCGAGATTCTCCCGCGCCTGCGTCCACAGCCCCGAAATCGTGTACATCGCCGACCCGTCGGATTCCAGGCATAACACCGGACGCACCGGGGCTGCCACCGCGGCACCCACCGCCGCCGGGATGCCGTAACCGATCGCTCCCCCGGTCAACGTCAGCCAGTCATGCGCCGGTGCTCCGGCGGTGGCCTTCTCCAACAACACACCGGAGGTGTTGGATTCGTCGACGACGATCGCGCCTTGGGGCAGTAGCGCCCCGATCACGTCCGCTGCCGACAGGGAAGTCAAGGCCCCCGTCGGCAGCTGCGGGCGCGACGCGGCCGCCACCGGCGCAACCTTCCCGGGTGTCAGTTCGTCAGCCAAAGCGACCAAAGCCTCTGCGGCACCGCGGTATTCGGCGAGCACATGCACCTCGCAACCCGCCGGGACCAGGTCGCTGGGCGTGCCTGGGTACGCGAAGAACGACACCGGGGACTTCGCGCCCGCCAGCACCAGATGTTTGGCTCCGTCGAGTTGCGCTATGGCAGCCTCGGCGAAATACCCTAGGCGCTCGACGGCTGGCACGCCGGCGCCGCGCTCCAACCGCGTCGGGAACGTCTCGCACAGCAATCGGGCCCCGGTTGCCTCGGCGATCCGAGCGGCCGCGGCCAGAGCCGGCCCGCGGGTGGCGTCGCCCCCTATCAGGATCGTTGCCGGTTCTCCCGAGCGCAGCACCTTGGCTACGGAGCCGAAGTCGACACCCGTCGAGGCCGATGACGGCGGCGCCGCGGCGGGCTGGGCGCCGTCGGACCAGGACACGTCCGCGGGCAGGATCAGCGTTGCGACCTGCGGGCCGGACCGGCTCGCAGCGATCGCGTCGGAGGCGTCGGCCCCGACATCGGCGGCCGAACCCGTCCGGCGCACCCATCCCGAAACGGTGCCGGCGAGCGCATCGATGTCGGATTCCAGTGGGGCGTCGTACTTCTTGTGATACGTGGCGTGATCGCCAATCACCACGACCATCGGCACCCCGGCACGACGCGCGTTGTGCAGGTTGGCCAGGCCGTTGCCCAATCCCGGACCCAGGTGCAGCAATACCGCCGCCGGCCGATCGGCAATCCGCGCGTAACCGTCGGCCGCCCCGGTGGCAACACCTTCGAAAAGGGTTAGCACACCGCGCATTTGGGCGACGGTGTCCAGCGCGGCGACGAAGTGCATCTCGGAGGTTCCGGGGTTTGCGAAGCATACGTCCACTCCCCCGTCGACCAATGTGTTGATCAGAGCCTGGGCACCGTTCATCTGTGAACCTCTCGTTGGGCGAGCCCGAAGACCCGCTCGGCATTGGCGTGCAGGAAGTCATGACGAGCGTCGTCGGACAGCCCTAGATCGTCAAGCCCCGCCAGAGCGTGCGCGTGGCCGATCATTGGGTAGTTGGTGCCGAACAAGACTTTGCGTTGTCCCGTACCGGTTTTCATGAAGCGAATCAGCTCATGCGGCAGTCGCTTGATCGTATACGCCGAGGTGTCGATGTAGACGTTCTCGTGTTTGCGGGCCACCGCGACCATCTCCTCGGTCCACGGATAGCCGACGTGCCCGCATACGATCACCAGCTCTGGAAAGTCGAGGGCCACCTGGTCGATATAGGGAATCGGGCGTCCGGTCTCCGACGGTCGCAACGGCCCGGTGTGACCGACCTGGGTACAAAACGGCGCCCCAGACTCCACGCATTCGGCGAACAGCGGATAGTAGCGGCGGTCGGTGGGAGGCGCGTTCCACAGCCAGGGCACCACGCGCAGGCCGACGAAACCCTCGTTGAGCCGGCGCCGCAGCTCTCTGACCGCCACCATCGGTCGATCCAGATCCACCGCAGCCAAACCGGCAAACCTGTTGGGCTGCAACGTGATCCATTCGGCAACCTCGTCGTTGGAGATCAAGTCCTTGTCATTCGGACCGCGCCACGCGCTGAGCAGGCCGAGGTCGACGCCTCCGGCGTCCATGGCCGCGATGGTCGCCTCGATCGGGATGTCGGTATCCGGGATCGACCCACCGGTCCAGCGCCGCAGCGAGGCCAACATGTCGCTGCGCAGGAACCGCTGCGTCGGATGCTGCATCCATACGTCGATCGTCATCGCGATTCAGACTGTAGACGCGCCACGACGCAATCACGAAGACCGGTCGCAGGTCAACGAGAGCTCCGTGATCCGGTGACGTGCTGCGGCGGTCGCGACAGATGCTGCGGGTCGGCCAATTGTGTCAAGAGCGGCGACGCAAGACACCTGTGGCGCTAACCGCGGCGCTAACAGCGTCGACGGCGCTGTCGGTGCCGCTGATATAGCTGGCACTGACAGGCGCGGCGGGAACCCTGGGCTAGCGGATGCGCTTAAGCGGTTTTCACAATTCTTATTTACAAAAATGCGGACAGCTGTACTAGTGAGGCTAATTAGTTTTGTTAGATAAGCTTTATGGATTCATTTGTGGTAGTATCATGAATTCATTTCCGATCCGATGTGCCACCGCCCCGTCGATCAGAGCCCGTGCCACATGCGACGCTCAGCGACCCGTTTGACCTGGTAGAGCGGGAGACCATCGCCATTTTGTTCGAGCATCACCTCGCACCTGTCCCAACGGTCACATGGACCACATCGGTCCCGCGCGGTGTTTCCTCCATGTTTCCATTAAGGGAATTGGGCAGAAATTATCCGCGAAACGAAGAAAAATAATTCGCTTCACTAATATGCTGATCCGCCGGTCGCGAGTTGAGATGGCGGCTGCAAATCCCGCCTGAGCAGTGGAGCCGCCCATGTCTTACGTGTGGATTTCGCCAGAAGCGGTGGCGGCCGCCGCCGGGGACCTAGCGGAGATCGGCCTGTCGGTCGGTGCGGCCAAAGCGGCCGCGGCGGCGCCCACGTCGCAGGCGTTGGCCGCCGGTGGCGATGAATGTTCGGCGAATATCGCTGCATTGTTCGGCGAGTGTGGGCCGGAGCGTCAGGCGCTCAGGACGCGGGTGCAGTCGCCTGCCAGCGCGACAACCGCCTCAACCGCAACTGCCCGCCGTCGGAATGCTTCCGTGGACGTTGGCAGCGACCACCGACGCCGTCCGGTAGGGCATAAGGACCCTAGGCAACGCGGGCGGGCGGCTCGAACACTGGCGCCCACGGCCTTTCGGAGACGACTCAGGGAGCTGCATGGTGCTGTGCTTGTTCGCCTCGCCCGAATGCATTCGCACCGACGACCAGCCCCGCCAACGCGGCGACGGCAACCGCAACCAGCGAACCGGTCGCCGCCGGTGCCGATCGGGTGCAGCTTCATCCGCAATTCGCGCAGACCGGGTCGCATCCGTGGCCCCAGGCAGCCGCCGAACAGCCGCTGAAGGCGGTGAACGCGCCAACCCAGACGCTGCTTGGACGCCACCTTCGGCTCCGACGACAGGTACGTGGCCTTCGCGGAGCACCTCACTAGGACGAACGAACTATCCCGCTATTCCGTCAAGCCCTCCGCGTCAGCCATCCCGGCGTAGCGCGGAGATTGTGGCCCCCGCTTCCTACCAGTTGGAGCTCGCCTAATGTCGTTCCTTTTCGTATCGCCTGAAAGCGCGGCAGCGTCCGCCGGGGAGTTGGCGAATCTCGGCTCGACAATCGGTGCGGCCAACGCGGCGGCGGCACCCTCGACAACGGAGCTGCTAGCTGCGGGCGCCGATGAGGTGTCCACACGGATCGCTGCGCTGTTTGGCAGCCACGGCTTGGAATATCAGGCCGTCAGCGCGCAGATGTCAGCGTTCCACGAACAGTTCGTACAAACCCTGAGCGCCGGGGTCGGCTCGTATGCGTCGGCTGAGGCGGTCAACGTCGAGCAGGCTTTGCTCGACCTGATCAATTCGCCCACCATGACGTTACTGGGGCGCCCACTGATCGGCGACGGCGCCAACGCGACGACCCCGGGTGGGGCCGGCGGAGCCGGCGGGCTGCTGATCGGTAACGGCGGTAACGGCGCAGCGGGTGTGATGGGCCAAGCCGGCGGGTCCGGCGGGTCCGCCGGCTTGTGGGGCAATGGCGGCGTGGGTGGTGCCGGCGGCGCCGGCGGCGCGACCGGCGGGGCCGGGGGCAATGGTGGATGGTTGCTCGGCGTCGGCGGCTCGGGCGGCACCGGCGGGGCCGGTGGCGGTACGGGCGGCGCCGGCGGTAACGGCGGATTCTTGTGGGGCGGCGGCGGCGTCGGCGGTGCGGGCGGAATCGGCGGAGGTACCGGCGCCGATCAGCCATTC
>NZ_OCVX01000003.1:1836395-2066467 GCF_900232995.1 Mycobacterium simulans | reverse complement strand
GCGTCAGATGTGTATAAGAGACAGGAAGAAAACGGCACGACGTGGACCATCGGGTCGGTCAGCCCACGCGGATCGCAGGGGCAACCCATCACCGGCATCGTCATCCATGCCGGCCCGAGTTTCGGGTCGACCGGCAACGTCGTAATAAATCTCCCGACCATCACGATTCCGACGATCGGCACTAATAGCATTCCGTTGAATATTGATGTGTCGGGTGGTTTGCCGGCGTTCACATTGTTCCCGGGTGGCTTGTCGATTCCTCAGGAAGCGATCCCGTTGACGATCGATGCGTCGGGTGCGCTGGATCCGATCACGATTTTCCCCGGTGGTTTTACGATCGATCCGCTTCCGCTCAATTTCGCATTCAACATGAGCGTGCCAGACAGCACCATTCCGATCATCAATATCGCGCCGACCCCGGGTTTTGGGAACACGACCACGGCTCCGTCATCGGGCTTTTTCAACTCCGGCGCCGGAGGGGCCTCGGGTTTCGGCAACTTCGGCGCGGGCATGTCGGGCTGGTGGAACCAGGCGCACGCCGCGTTGGAGGGAGCGGGCTCAGGCGTACTCAATGCCGGCACGCTGGGCTCGGGTGTGCTCAACGTGGGCTCCGGGCTATCGGGGATCTACAACACCAGCACGTTGCCCTTCGGAACGCCGGCGATGCTGTCGGGTATCGGCAACGTCGGCCAGCAGTTGTCGGGGTTGTTGGCAAACACGACCGCGGGCCCCATCAACGTGGGGTTGGCCAATATCGGCGACTTCAACCTGGGGTTGGGCAACATTGGCGACAGCAACATGGGGCTGGCAAACATCGGCAGCGAAAACTTGGGGTTCGCCAATGCGGGTCTGGGTGCGGGCCTGCCCGGCATCGGCAATGTCGGTTTCGGCAATGCGGGCAGCAACAACTTCGGGTTGGCCAATCTGGGTGTCGGCAATATCGGGTTGGCCAACACGGNCCTCAACCTCGGTGCGGCAAACATCGGCCAGCTGAACCTGGGGTTGGGCAACATTGGCGACGGCAACCTCGGGCTCGGCAACATCGGCAACTCCAACTTCGGGTTCGCCAATGCGGGTCTGGGTGCGGGCCTGCCCGGCATCGGCAATGTCGGTTTCGGCAATGCGGGCAGCAACAACTTCGGGTTGGCCAATCTGGGTGTCGGCAATATCGGGTTGGCCAACACGGGCACCAACAACGTTGGGATCGGGCTGGTCGGGGACAATCTGACTGGTATCGGTGGCCTGAATTCGGGTAGCGGCAACATCGGGTTGTTCAACTCGGGCACCGGCAACGTCGGGTTCTTCAACACCGGGACCGGGAACTGGGGCCTTTTCAACTCGGGTAGCTACAACACCGGTATTGGTAACTCCGGAACGGCCAGTACCGGGTTGTTCAACGCCGGGGGCTTCAACACCGGTATCGGCAACCCGGGTTCATACAACACGGGCAGCTTCAACGCCGGTGACACCAACACCGGTGGCTTCAACCCTGGCAGCATCAACACCGGCTGGTTCAACTCAGGCAACGCCAACACCGGATTCGCCAACTCCGGCAACGTCGGCACCGGCGCCTTCATGTCGGGCAACTACAGCAACGGCATCCTTTGGCGGGGCAACTACGAGGGCCTGTTCAGCCTCTCCTACAACCTGGCTGTCCCCAAGGTTCCCATCTTGGATATGCACGCCACCGCCGCCTTTGGCCCAGTCGTTATTCCACCCATCCCGGTCCCGGCAACCAACCTGCACCTGACCGGAAACGTCGCGATGGGCTCCTTCACCATCCCTGAAATCGCGATCCCCGAAATCAACCCCGACATCATCGGAAGCATCACCCTGGGGCCCATCTCGGTGTCGCCCGTCACGATCCCCGCCCTGACTGCCCAAATCGACCTCAACCTCGACCGAATGACCTCGTCAGCCACGACGATAGACCCAATCCTGCTGTGGACTCCCACTGGACCCTTCGGGCCGACTTTCTACTCCATCGGGTCGATTTCTACGGGCACTTACGCCACCGGCGCAATCACGCTGGGAGGCAGTATGACGGGCCCGGTTCATGGCGTCACCGTTGCGGGCAGCCAGGCTTTCACTACTCCGGCATTGAATATTCACCAGATTCCGCTCACCTTCCGCGTGCCCGGCGGCATCGATGCGATCACCCTCTTCCCGGGTGGTCTCACGTTCCCCGAGGCTTCACTGTTGAATCTCGATATGACCGCCGGCAACCAGGCCGTCACCATTCCGGCCATCGTGTGGCCCGAAATCTCGGCGAACGCCGACGGTTCGGTGTATGTCATCGCCAGCAATATTCCGCTGATCACCATGCCGCCGACACCGGGCTTTGGGAATACGACCATGGCTCCGTCGTCGGGTTTCTTCAACTCTGGGGCGGGCGGTGGATCGGGTTTCGGCAACTTCGGTGCGAGCATGTCGGGCTGGTGGAACCAGGCGCACAGTGCGCTGGTGGGGGCGGACTCAGGCTTCGCCAATGTCGGCTCACTGGGCTCCGGTGTGCTGAATGTGGGTTCGGGGATATCGGGGCTGTACAACACCAGCATGCTGCCGTTGGGGACCCCGGCGTTGGTCTCCGGTATCGGCAACGTGGGCCAGCAACTGTCGGGGTTGTTGGCGGGCGGGTCGGCGCTCAACCCGGCGACCATTCTCAACATCGGGTTGGGCAACATCGGGGCCGGCAACCTCGGGTTCGGCAACATCGGCGACCTCAACCTCGGTGCGGCAAACATCGGCCAGCTGAACCTGGGGTTGGGCAACATTGGCGACGGCAACCTCGGGCTCGGCAACATCGGCAACTCCAACTTCGGGTTCGCCAATGCGGGTCTGGGTGCGGGCCTGCCCGGCATCGGCAATGTCGGTTTCGGCAATGCGGGCAGCAACAACTTCGGGTTGGCCAATCTGGGTGTCGGCAATATCGGGTTGGCCAACACGGGCACCAACAACGTTGGATTCGGGCTGGTCGGGGACAATCTGACTGGTATCGGTGGCCTGAATTCGGGTAGCGGCAACATCGGGTTGTTCAACTCGGGCACCGGCAATGTCGGGTTCTTCAACACCGGCACCGGGAATTGGGGCCTTTTCAACTCGGGTAGCTACAACACCGGTATTGGTAACTCCGGAACGGCAAGTACCGGCTTGTTCAACGCCGGCGGGGACAACACCCGGTTGGCCAACGCCGGGTCTTTTAACTCGGGCAGCTTTAACGCGGGCAACACCAACACCGGGGACTTCAACGCTGGCAGCATCAACACGGGCTGGTTCAACACCGGTAACGCCAATACCGGGGTGGCCAACGCGGGCAGTGTCAACACCGGCGCCTTCATCACCGGCAACGACAACAACGGCATCCTATGGCGGGGCAACTACCAGGGCTTGGCCGGCTTCTCCCTGGGATACACCATCCCACTGTTCCCGGCGGTTGGCGCCGACGTCACCGGCGGCGTGGGTCCCATCACGGTCCTTCCGCCCATCCACATCCCCTCAATCCCGTTGGGCATCACCGCACTTGGCGACATCGGCCCGATCACTATCCCCGACATTCCCATCCCGACCATCCGCTTGGGCATCAGCCCAACCGCCGACATCGGCACCATCACCATCGACCCCATCGCCTTCACCACGCCGGGCATCGTGGTCGGTGTCGGCTTCACGGATATCCCCATGACATCCTTCCCGGGCTCGGGCGTGTTTATCAAACCCAGCTTTGCGCCCGCAATCCCGATCCAGGCCGGCCCGACGACATCGAGCACGATTCAGGCATTCGACGTGGATCCCATCAACCTCGCCCCCTCGTCAGTCAACATTCCAGGACTGACTATCCCCACCGGACCTATCCACATAGGCCTGCCGCCGTCGCTGACCATTCCGGGCTTCACCATTCCGGGCGGCACGCTCGTTCCGCGAATCCCAGTGGGGCTCGGGTTGTCCGGCGCCACCCCGGCTTTCGACATCCCGACAGTCGTCATCGACCGGATCCCGCTGGACCTGCACGCCAGCACCAGCATCGGCCCGGTCAACATCCCGATCCTCGGATTTGGGGGGACCCCTGGCTTCGGAAACTCGACCACGGTGCCATCGTCGGGCTTCTTCAACGCCGGCGGTGGCGGCGGATCGGGCTACTGGAATGTCGGCTCGGGCATGTCGGGCTGGCTCAACGCGATCTCCGATCCCATGCTCGGATCGGCCTCGGGCTTCTTCAATTTCGGCACGCAGCTATCCGGCATGCTCAACCGTGGTGCCGGCATTTCGGGTGTGTTCAACACGGGCACGCTTGGCCTGATCAACTTGGCCGTAGTCTCGGGCTTCATGAACGTCGGCCAGCAACTCTCGGGTCTGCTGTACACGGGCACCGGGCCCTAACCGGTGCCGGGGAATCCGGCGTTGCCGGCGGCCCAGCCAGCGTGCACCCACAGGGCCGGGCTCGGCCTGCCCGTGAACCCTCAGCCCCGGTTCGGCTTTACTTGGCCAATGTGGCTCGCACGCACACCGTAATGTAGGGCAGCGCAAGGCCATTGGCGTTCGCCAGCGCCGGATGGGTTGCCAGCAGTTCGCGTACCTGCCCAAGAGTTTTGGTGCGGACCTCGGTCGGCGAAGTGATGCAGTAGGTGCGGGAGGCAACCAAATCGATCAGTGCTTGCGGCGTAAGGTAATTCGTCCACTCGAGTTGATGCCGTTCGACCTGGGTGAACGGCTCGGGCAGCGTCACCTTGTTGCGGACCGGATCGTCGTCGCGGCCGATGATCTCACCCAGCTCGCGCACCCAGCCAAGGCGTTCATCGCGCGTGTTCCACACCAGACCCAGCCGTCCGCCCGGGCGCAGCACCCGGGCCACCTCGGGGATCGCCCGCGCGGGATCGACCCAATGCCATGCCTGGGCGACGAGCACCGCGTCGACGCTGTTGTCCGCCAACGGAATTTCCTCGGCGGTACCCAACAGTGCGACGGTCTCGGTCAGCGAAGCGCGCAGCACTTCCAGCATCTCAGCAATCGGGTCGACGGCGACCACTTCCAGGCCACGCTCGACCAGCCGGGTGGTCAGCTTGCCGGTACCCGCACCAAGATCCAGCACGTCGCGCACACCCGCCGGCAGCAGCCAGTCAATGGCCTCGGGCGGATAGGACGGGCGGCCACGCTCATAGGCAGCAGCCGCTGAACCGAACGACAGGGAGCGGTCGCGGTGTGAGCGGGTCACCTTGGACACCTAAGGCACGAGCCTTCCCCTTCGGCCAATTTCAAGGTCGTTCGGATCAGTTCGCCAACGGCGTCGGATTCCACCAGAAAGCCGTCGTGCCCGCAGATGGAGTCGACGACGTTCAGGCCGTCGCAGCCGGGCAACAGCTCGGCCAGCTCCTCCTGCAAGCGCAGCGGGTAGAGACGGTCAGAAGTGATGCCGCCGACCACGACCGGTACCGGGCATCCGCGAAGCGCCGCCGCGACACCGCCGCGCCCGCGACCGACATCATGGCTGTTGAGTGTCTCGGTTAACGTCACATAGCTGCCGGCGTCGAACCGGGCCAACAACTTGTCGCCCTGGTGTTCCAGGTAGCTCTGCACGGCGTAGCGGCCGCCGCGCGCCGGGTTTTCGGTGCCTTGGCTGTCGTTGGCGAATCGGGTGTCGAGTTCGACCTCGCCGCGGTAGGTCAGATGCGCGAAGCGCCGGGCGATCTTCAGCCCGGTATCCGGTGACCTCCCCGTCTCGTAATAGTCGCCACCCTGCCAGTTCGGGTCGGCCTTGATGGCCGTGATCTGGGTGGTCTGGGTGCCGATCTGATCGCCCGTGGCACGCGCACCCACCGCCAGCAGCAGCCCGGCGCGCACCCTATTCGGATGTCCGACAATCCATTCCAGCGCACGGGCACCGCCCATAGACCCGCCAACGACGGCTGCCACCTCGGTTATTCCCATCGCGGCCAGCGCGGCGATGTCGGCCTCCACCTGGTCGCGCACCGTAATCTGCGGAAACCTTGAGCCCCAAGGCTTACCGTCGCGAGCTAGCGAGCTGGGCCCAGTCGAGCCCCGACAGCCGCCCAGCACGTTGGTGGCCACCGCGCACCAGCGGTGGGTGTCGATCGGCGCACCCGGTCCGGCCACACCGTCCCACCAGCCGGGCGTGGGATGCCCGGGCCCGGCGGGCCCGGTGATGTGCGAATCACCGGTGAGCGCGTGCAGAACCACCACCACGTTGTCACCGCTGGGCGACAACTCGCCCCAGCGCTGGACGGCGATACAGACATCGTCGAGCACCGCACCGCTTTCCAGCGTCAGCGAGCCGATGTCGACCAGGCCCACCTCGCCTTCGGCGGGCAGTGTCTGGGTAGGCACCTCGGAGATCGTCATCTCAGAACTCCTCAGAATGCCGCCACAGCCTGCGGGTCGCTGCTCTTTGCCGAGGCGGTATATACCCCGGCGGCGGCGAAACCAAGCTCCAGGTCGGCCAGGATGTCCTCGATGCCTTCGAGGCCGACGGCCAGTCGCACCAGACCCGGGCTGACGCCGGTGGCCAGCTGCTCGGCGGGGCTCAGCTGGGCGTGGGTGGTGGACGCCGGGTGGATCACCAGCGAACGCACGTCACCGATGTTGGCGACATGGCTGTGTAGCTGCAACGCGTCCACGAACGCCTTCCCGGCCGCTACGCCACCGGCTAGCTCGAAGGCAAGGACCGCTCCAGTTCCCTTGGGCGCCAGCTTCTTTGCCCTCTCATGCCATGGCGAGCTGGGCAACCCCGCATAGTTGACCGACAGCACGTCGTCGCGGGCTGCCAAGAACTCGGCGACTCGCTGCGCGTTGGCAACGTGCCGCTCCACCCGCAGACTCAGTGTTTCGAGACCTTGGGCCACCAGGAACGCGTTGAACGGCGAAGCCGCCGACCCGTAGTCGCGCAGCAGTTGCACCCGAGCCTTGAGCGCATACGCCGGCGGCCCCAGCTCGGCATACACCACGCCGTGGTAGCTGGGGTCGGGGGTGGTGAATCCGGGGAAGCGGCCTTGTGTCCAGTCGAAGGTGCCGCCGTCGACGATCACTCCGGCTATTGCGGCGCCGTGCCCGCCCAGGTACTTGGTGGCGGAGTGCACCACGATGTCGGCACCCTGTGCCAGCGGCTGGATCAGGTAGGGGGTGGCGATGGTGTTGTCGACGATCAGCGGTACGCCGTTGCCGTGGGCGACCTCGGCGACCGCCGGGGTATCCAATACGTCGATCTGTGGGTTGGAGATCGTCTCGCCGAAGAACGCCTTGGTATTCGGCCGGACCTCCGCCTGCCAGGACTCCGCATCGTCGGGATCGGCGACGAAGCTGACCTCGATGCCGAGCTTCGCCAGCGAATAGTGGAACAGGTTATAAGTTCCGCCATACAGCCGCGGGCTGGACACGATGTGATCGCCGGCACCGGCCAGGTTCAGGATGGCGAAAGTCTCCGCGGCCTGACCGGAGGACAGGAACAACGCGGACACCCCGCCCTCGAGTGCGGCGATGCGCTGCTCGACCACGTCGTTGGTCGGGTTGCCGATCCGCGTGTAGATGTTGCCCGGAACCTCAAGCCCGAACAGGGCGGCGGCATGCGCGGTGTTGTCGAAGGTGTACGACGTGGTTTGGTAGATCGGCAGCGCCCGGGCGTTGGTGGTCGGGTCCGGGTACTGACCGGCATGAATCTGCTTGGTCTCGAATGACCAATGCGCGGTCGGATCGGGGTCGGTACTGCTGTTTTCTGAGCTCACGCTGGTGCTTTCTGCTGGAAACGGGGGACCGGAAATGGGCAATCGGCGGTCACTCGAGGAAAGACACGGCAGGCCGAATCGAGTGGGGTGAAAGTGTGCACATCACGTTTCCCTGTCTTGTCAGGGGCCCGTCATGGCGGACCCGCGCTTGCCGCGTAGCCGGGACTGGCTACTCAACCTGGTCATCACCCGGGGCACCCCACCGCGGTTGGAGGGTTGCCGGCCAGCAAGCCGGGGCTTGACGCTGGCGCTCATGACCGCATTGCAGCTTATCGTATGGCGGCTAGTCGATGCCAATTTGCCCGCTGAAGGCTCCTAGTAGTCTGGCCTCACGAGCAACAATGGACGGGGCGGACCTGGAGGACCCAGACACAGATGTCCAACGAACCCAAGATCAAAGTCAAAGGTCCGGTGGTTGAGCTCGACGGTGACGAGATGACCCGCGTCATCTGGCAGCTCATCAAAGACATGCTCATCCTGCCGCATCTGGACATCAACCTGGACTACTACGACCTGGGTATCGAGCACCGTGACCGCACCGACGACCAGGTGACAATCGATGCGGCCTATGCGATCAAGAAGCACGGCGTGGGCGTCAAGTGCGCGACGATCACCCCTGACGAAGCCCGGGTCCAGGAATTCAACCTCAAGAAAATGTGGCTTTCACCCAACGGGACGATCCGAAACATCCTGGGCGGCACCATTTTCCGTGAGCCGATCGTGATTTCCAATGTGCCGCGGCTGGTTCCGGGCTGGACCAAGCCAATCGTTATCGGCCGCCATGCATTCGGTGACCAATACCGGGCGACGAACTTCAAGGTCGACCAACCAGGCACCGTCACACTGACTTTCACCCCTTCCGACGGCAGCGCGCCGATGGTGCACGAGATGGTGTCCATCCCCGAAGACGGTGGTGTCGTGATGGGGATGTACAACTTCAAGGAGTCCATCCGGGATTTCGCCCGCGCATCGTTCGCCTACGGGCTAAACGCAAAATGGCCGGTTTACCTGTCGACCAAG
Organism: Mycobacterium simulans; assembly: GCF_900232995.1. Taxonomy (GTDB): domain Bacteria; phylum Actinomycetota; class Actinomycetes; order Mycobacteriales; family Mycobacteriaceae; genus Mycobacterium; species Mycobacterium simulans. The sequence goes on along the minus strand of NZ_OCVX01000003.1, from coordinate 2,057,720 downwards.
AACACCATCCTCAAGTCCTACGACGGCATGTTCAAAGACGAGTTCCAGCGCATCTACGAAGAGGAATTCAAGGACAAGTTCGAAGCGGAAGGGCTGACCTACGAGCACCGGCTGATCGACGACATGGTCGCCGCCTGCCTGAAGTGGGAGGGTGGCTACGTCTGGGCGTGCAAGAACTACGACGGCGACGTCCAGTCGGACACCGTCGCGCAGGGCTACGGCTCGCTGGGGTTGATGACGTCGGTGCTGATGACCGCCGACGGCAAGACGGTCGAGGCCGAAGCCGCACACGGCACTGTCACCCGGCACTTCCGGCAGTACCAGGCCGGCAAACCGACCTCGACCAACCCGATCGCGTCGATCTTCGCCTGGACACGCGGACTGCAGCACCGCGGCAAGCTGGATGGCACCCCTGAGGTCACCGAATTCGCCCAGCAGCTGGAAGAGGTCGTCATCGGCACCGTGGAAAGCGGCAAGATGACCAAAGACCTCGCGCTGCTGATCGGTCCCGAACAGGACTGGCTGAATAGCGAGGAATTTCTCGAAGCGATCTCCGACAACCTGGAAAAGGCGCTGGCCAACTAGCCGAGCAGACGCAAAAGCCCCCGAAAATGGGCATTTTCAGGGGCTTTTGCGTCTGCCTGCGCCCGCTAACTGGCCGGGGGTTCGATCGCCTTCGGCGGCGCACATAGATCGAGGAACTCGACAATCGCCTCCGTGACGCGCCCCGGTGCCTCGAACATCGGCACATGTCCGACACCGTCGAGCTCGGTGACCTTCGTCCCCGCTGGCAGGAAGTCGGTGAAATGCCGGCTGAACCTGCTCGGCGGGACCACTCGGTCCTTCTCGCAGAACACCAGATGGGCGGGCACAGCGGTGTTGGCCAACTCCTGCAACCCGGGCAGCAGCAGCGCTTTGAGCAGCAGCTGGAAGTAGGCCGGGCAATGCGCGGCGTCGTCGACAATGCCGGACAGTTCGCGCTCGCTGACCCCGTCCGGGGATCCGCTGAGCGGCAGGGTAGCCAGCAGGCGGCTGAACGGCAGTCGAAGCGACCGCTGCCCGAACAGGCGCGCCACCCCCAAGATCGGCATCCCCGCGATGAACTTGCTGATCACCTCGAATTTGACCGGGCTCCAGCGCGTCCACCCGCCTGCCGGGGCGATGCCGGTCACGCTGCGGGCCCGTCCGCGTCGTTCGAGTTCGAACGCGACCCAGCCGCCCAGCGAGTTGCCGACGATGTGGGCGGTTTCCCAGCCCAATTCGTCGAGCTGGCGCTCGACGTGGTCGGCCAGCACCGACGACGACAGGAACCAGGTACCCGCGCGGGGCCCGCCATTGTGGGCGGCCATGGTCGGGGCGAAAACCTCGTAGCGGCCCGTGTCGGCCAGCTGCTGGGCCACGACCTCCCATACCGTCTGGGACATCAGGAACGGGTGCAGCAGCAGGACCGGCTCTGCTGAGCCTTGTTTGGGGCCCAGGTGGATCGGTGCGCGAGTCGTCATACCGAAGGCGATGGCGAGTGAGCGGAGCTCACGAGTAAGGAGCCGAGCAGAGGCATACCGCCGACAGTAAATGCGATACCGCCGGTACCGCAAGGATGATCGTGCCCACGAGCGCCGGGGCCACCCGGCTGACCGGCTCCGGCGTAGGACCCTGCAGCCGTGTTCAGGGCCTGCACAAACTGCTCGTGAAACACCGCCGCCCGTGCGCCGAGCACCTGATAGGCCTGTGCATGCGAGGAAAACAGCGACGCCACCACGGCCGACACAACAGGTCTGATACTGAGAAAGGACGCTACGCCGAGACGGCCGAGAACTCTTACGTTTCCATGAGCCCAACCGTGCATTGTGTGCCGGCGCCGGCGTGAAATGATCAGGGCATCATGAGCACTCCCACCGGATTACGCCGCGTCTTCTCCGGCGTACAGCCAACTTCCGATTCGCTTCATCTCGGTAACGCGCTTGGCGCGGTTTCGCACTGGGTCGGGCTGCAGGACGACCACGACACCTTCTTTTGCGTGGTCGATCTGCATGCGATCACGATCCCGCAGGATCCCGAGGCACTGCGCCGCCGCACTCTGGTTACCGCCGCGCAATACGTTGCGCTGGGTATCGATCCGAGCCGCGCCACGATCTTCGTGCAAAGTCACGTGCCGGCGCACAGCCAGTTGGCGTGGGTGCTGGGCTGTTTTACCGGCTTTGGCCAGGCATCGCGGATGACGCAGTTCAAAGACAAGTCGACGCGTCAGGGCAGCGAATCCACCACCGTCGGGCTGTTCACGTACCCGGTGCTGCAGGCAGCCGACGTGCTGGCCTACGACGCCGAGCTGGTGCCGGTGGGTGAGGACCAGCGGCAGCACCTCGAGCTGGCGCGCGACGTCGCGCAGCGGTTCAACAGCCGGTTCCCCGACACTCTGGTGGTTCCCGATGTGCTGATTCCCAAGGTCACCGCCAAGATCTACGACCTGCAAGACCCGACATCGAAGATGAGCAAGTCGGCCGGCAGCGACGCCGGGTTGATCAGCTTGCTCGACGATCCGGCTTTGTCCGCCAAGAAAATTCGCTCGGCGGTCACCGACAGCGAACGAGACATCCGTTATGACCCCGACGCCAAGCCGGGCGTGTCGAACCTGCTGGGCATCCAGTCGGCGGTCACTGGAGTCGACATCGACACACTGGTCGACGGATACGCCGGACGCGGCTACGGCGACCTGAAGAAGGACACCGCCGAAGCCGTCGTCGAGTACGTCAGCCCCATCAAGGCCCGGGTCGACGAGTTGACGGCCGATCCCGCCGAATTGGAGGCGGTGCTTGCGACTGGCGCGCGGCGCGCCAACGATGTCGCCAGCAAAACCCTGCAGCGGGTCTACGATCGGCTCGGGTTCCTTCCGCAACGGGAATAGGACGTCCATGAGCGAGCCGGCCAAGCTGGGAATCTTGGATCGGTTGCGGGCTCGGTGGGCCTGGCTGGATCACGTTATGCGCGCGTACCAGCGCTTCGGCAAGCAAAAGGGCACCTTCTTCGCGGCGGGACTCACTTACTACACAATCTTTGCGTTATTTCCTTTGCTGATGGTCGGTTTCGCGGCAGGCGGATACGTGTTGTCGCGGCGGCCGGAGCTGCTCAACACGATCGACGACCGGATCAGGTCCGTGGTGTCGGACGAGCTGGGGCAGCAGCTGGTCGATTTGATGAATTCGGCCATCGCCGCCCGCGCTTCGGTCGGGTTGATCGGCTTGGCCACCGCGGCGTGGGCGGGTCTGGGCTGGATGTGGCACCTCCGGGAAGCGTTGAGCGAGATGTGGGAGCAGCCGGCCGATCCCGCGGGTTACGTTCACACCAAGCTGTCCGATCTCGTCGCGATGCTGGGAACGTTCGTGGTGACCATGGCGACCGTCGCGTTGAGCGCTTTGGGCCAGGCAGCGCCGATGGCCGCTGTCCTGAGATGGCTGCAAATACCGGACTTTTCGGTGTTCGACGAGATCTTTCGGGGTGTTTCGGTGTTGGTGTCACTGCTCGTGTCGTGGCTACTGTTCACCTGGATGATCGCCCGGTTGCCACGGGAGTCGGTCGGGTTCATCACGTCCATGCGGGCCGGATTGATGGCGGCCGTCGGGTTCGAGTTGTTCAAGCAAGTGGGCTCGATCTACCTGCAAACAGTGCTACGTAGCCCGGCGGGCGCCGCTTTCGGGCCGGTGCTGGGCTTGATGGTGTTCGCGTTCGTCACCTGGTCACTGCTCCTGTTCGCCACCGCATGGGCCGCCACCGCATCCGAGGAAGACTCGCGCGCTAGACACGTCGAGCCGCCCGGGCCCGCGGTCATCAGCCCGCGCATACAGATCGACGAGGGCCTCAGCGCACGCCAGACGTTGACCGCCGCAGCCTTGGGAGCCCTTGGGGCATGGGCGTTTTCGAGGTTGATCCGCTGGCGTCGCTAGGACCGCCAGTCGCCGTTGGCCATGACGGTAGTTACCTGCAGATCACGGTCCAGCACAACAAGATTCGCGTCATAGCCGGCTCGCAGTTCGCCCGCCCGATCCAGCCCGAGAGCCCGCGCGGGTGTTGCCGAAGTCATCTGAACGGCGGCGAGCAGCGCCGCATCGCGGTCCACGCCTAGTCCGGCCACCAACCGAAATAGCTGATCCATGGTCGCGGTGCTGCCCGCGATGGTCGGCGTTCCGCGCACCCGTGCCACGCCCGACTCGACATCCACTGGCAACGTGCCAAGCCGGAACGCGCCGTCGCCGCAGCCCGCCGCGGCGATCGCGTCTGTTACCACGGCGACCCGGTGCGGCCCCACGAATTGGATCACGGCGTGCACCACATCGGGGTGGACATGCACGCCGTCGGCGATCAGTTCGACGGTCACCCGCGGGTCGGCTAGCAACGCCAGCGCAGGTCCTGGCGCACGGTGGTCCAGCGGCGGCATCGCGTTGAACAGATGGGTACCGACGCTGGCGCCCAGGGCGATGGCTCGTTGGGTCTGCTCATACGTAGCATCCGTATGCCCAACGGCCACAACCACACCCGCGTCAAGTAGGCGCCGGATCGCCTCGTCGCTGCCGGGGAGCTCGGGGGCCAGCGTGACCATCCGGACGGTGCCGTCGGCGGCGGTAAGAATGGCGTCGATCTCGGCGAGATCCGGAGCACGCATCCGGGTGTGGTCGTGTGCGCCGCACCGTGCCGGGCTCAGCCACGGTCCCTCCAGGTGGATGCCCGCGATGACGCCGCGCCGAGTCGCGTCGGCGAGGGCGCTCACCGCGGAAAGCAACTCCGCGGGGTCGGCGGTGACCAGACTGGCCAGCGTGGTGGTGGTGCCGTGCCGCAGGTGAAACGCGACGGACGCGGATACATCCGGAGCGTTCCCTTCTGTGAAGGACCCGCCGCCGCCCCCGTGTACGTGCATGTCGATAAATCCAGGCACCACAATGCAATCCGGCGCTTCGACATACGTTGTTTCGGAGGCCTGCCCGGGCGGCGTGCCGGCGCTGCAGGCCAGAATCTGGCGACCGGCGATCTGCAGCCATCCGGGTCGGCAAATCTGCCCGTTGATGACCGCGGTGCCGGCACGGATGATCATCAGGTCTTTGCCTCGGCCGGCCAACGGCCGCCGTTCTCCCAGAAATGCCGAATGTCCTCGAGCTGGCGGCCTTTGGTCTCTGGCGCGAATCGGTACACCACCACGAAGGCAATCACGGCGAAGGTGCCGAACAAGACGAAAACGCCTGCGCCGCCAAGGAAATGCAACATCGTGAGGAAGAATCCGGCAATGAGAGCGTTGGCCGTCAGGTTCGCGGTCAGCATCACGCTCGACCCCATCGACCGCAGCCGCGACGGAAAGCTCTCGCCGGCGTATACCCAGACCAGCGCGCCAAACCCGAAGCTGAACCCAACGATGAACAGCAGCACGCCGCCGAATCCGAATAGCAGCGCCATGCCGTGACCGAAGTCTCGGGCGAACACAAAGATCAGCACCGCATCGGCGACGATCATCAACGCGATGCCGCACAACAGGATCGGACGCCGGCCCAGCCGGTCGACCAGCAACAATGCGACGCACACCGCCGCCAAACCGGCGACCTGCACCATTGCCGGCAGCGCCAGCAGCGCGAAATTGCCTTGGAAGCCCATGGCCGCGAATAGCCGTGGGCTGTAGTAGATGATCGCGTTGATGCCGGTGATCTGGACGAGAAAGCCGAGCGCGATCACAAACATGCTGGCCCGCAGGTACGGCCGCCGCAGCATCTCCGACAAGCCGCCGGTACCTTCTTCGGTTATCGCGTCGGCGATTTCGGCCAGCTCGGCGTCGACGGTGGTCTCGGGCTCTACCCGCATCAGCGCCAGGCGGGCCTCGGCGACCCGGCCCTTGAGCAGGTACCAGCGTGCGGTGTCGGGCATTCGTAACAGCAACGGCAGCAACAGCGTCGCGGGCGCCGCGGCGAGCCCCAGCATCCACCGCCACTCCTGCCAGCCGGCCAGCAGGTAACCGGTCAGATAGCCGAGGATGATGCCGTTGACCGTCGCCACCTGATAGGCCGCCACCAACGATCCGCGCACGGCGGCCGGTGCCGACTCGGCGACGTACACCGGGACCACGACCACCGAGACACCGATGGTGACACCGAGCAGCAGCCGCGCCACCAACAGCATTGGCACCGAGACCGAGCACGCGCCCAGCAATGCGAAAACCGCGTAGCCGGCGGTGATCAAAACCATCGACTTCTTGCGCCCGATCGCGTTGGCCAGCACGCCGCCACCGAGTGCCCCAACGATCTGCCCGAATACCACCATCGTGGTTAGCAGTTCCTGTTGGCGCGTGGACAGGCTGAATTCCTTGGTGATGAATAGCAGCGCGCCCGCGATGCTGGACAGGTCGTAGCCGTAGATGACGCCGACGCTGGCGGCGGTGAGTCCGACCAGTAGTCCCCGCCGCGACGATCCGGTCAGCTGACCGGTACCCGGGCGCTCAACAATTCAAGGACGCGGTCGGGATCCTCGGGCGTGATGCATGGCTTGACACGGGCGCCCACGTCCAGAATCAGCAGGGTGCTTTTGCTTCCTCGCCGCAAGTCCAATGGGAACCAGTAGCGCGGGTCCGATGCCCCCCAGAACCGGCCCTTGCCGGAAATCCAGGTCATTGGCGCAGTCTTGACACCGCGGATGTCTGTGTAGGCGATCCGCTTGTGCCCGGCCAATGGAAAGTAATAGCGGCGGATGGCGATTCCGTGCTCGTCGAGCGTTAGGCCGGCGTCCTCGTACAGGGCTTCAGCTTCAGTCATCCCGCAGAGTCTAAAGCGTGGGCCTGCGATTCATCGAGCGCGCGACCATGATCAGTCCGAAAACGATGACGGTTCCGATAACGGCCACGCCCACCCGTATCGGCAGCGCATCGGCCGACGACATCAGGCCGGCGGCCTGGCTGGCGTTGGCCTGCCGATCGGTGGGGTTGCCCTTGGCCGGCTGCAACGACGGGTCGGGTTCGATCAGCGAACCGATCTGGGTGCCCTGGGCGGTGCTGAACCCGTAGTCCAACAGGTGTGCGGCCTGTTCCCACGGCGCGATCGGCTGGCGGGTCCCGTGCAACAGCACCGCCATCAGCCGCCGGCCATTGTGATTGGCCGCGCCCACGAACGTCTGCCCGGCGTCGTCGGTGTAACCGGTCTTGCCACCCATCGCGCCCGGGTAGTGGTAGAGCAACTGGTTGTCGTTCTCCAGCTCGTAGCCGGGATGGTCGCCGTGCCCCGGGAAATCGAACGTGCGGGTGGCGACGATGTCGGCGAAGACCGGGTTCTGCCACGCGTACCGGTAGAACAGGCCGATGTCGTAGGCCGAAGTGCTCATGCCCGGTCCGTCCAGACCCGACGGCGTCGCCACCCGGGTATCCCGACCACCCAGCTTGGCGGCGAGCACATTGAGCTTTTCCAGCGCCTGCTGCATACCGCCGAGCTGCATCGCCAGCGCGTGCGCGGCGTCATTGCCGGAGTGCATCAGCAGACCGTGCAGCAACTGATTGATGGTGTAGTTGCCGCCGGCGTTCACGCCGACCTTGGTGCCCTCTGCGGCCGCGTCGTCGTCGGTTCCGGCGACGGACTTGTTTTGGTTGAACGCGTTGATGGACGCCATCGCGACCAGAACCTTGATGATGCTGGCCGGGCGGTGACGGCCGTGCGGGTCCCGGGCGGCGATGACCGCGCCGCTGTCTAGATCTGCCACCAGCCAAGCCTCGGCGGAGATGTCGTTCGGCACCGGCGGGGTGTCGGGGGCGGCGATGATGCCGCAGCCGCCCAGCGCGTTGCCGCCGACCGGGGTGGGGGGCACCGCCAGCGGCAGCGGCGGTTCGCCGGCTGCGGGAACTTCCGACGAGTCCACGGCCGGTGGAGTGGTGATCTTGTAGCGGCAGTTGTCGGCGCCGCCGTTCGCCTCCGCGTTGGGCTCGGCGACGGCTAGCGGCGCACCCGGAGCGACCGGCCCAGCCGCCACGAAAACGGCTGCGGCCAGGCATGATGCGGCGCGCGAGAGGGACCGTAAACAGAGCATCGTGTGTGCAGAGTAGGGGATGGGTAGCGCGATCGTAGGTCGGCGCGCTGTGACTGATGGGACACAAGTTAATTTGACAGTGTCTAATATCTGTATGACACTGTCAGTTAGGCCATGGAAACACTGCTGACGCTCTCTGAATTCGCCGCCGCCGCCGCCAAGGCGGTCCAGGTGGCGGGCGTCGTGCCCGACAACCGTCAAGCCAAACCGATCCCGGCCGAACGAATGGTCCGCTACTACACGGCGCGGGGCCTGCTGCCTAGGCCAGGCACTCGCGGACGCGCCCTCACCTTTGGGCGAACGCACCTGCTGCGCCTGGTCGCCATCAAACGGCTGCAAGGACAAGGCCTGTCGCTGGACGAGATTGCCGAACGCCTGGACGCAATGGCGCCGGCGGAGGTGGAGTCGCTGGCCGCGATCCCGTCCAGCGCAATACCGCCCGCCCTGGGCGCCCCCGAGACCCCCGCTCCATCGCGTGCGGCCGGCCGGTTCTGGCGCGACCCGCCGGCCTCCAGCGCCGCTCCGTCCGTCGCCTCACCGGCCGTCACCAACCTTCAGGCGGTGCGGCTTTCCGACACTGTCACGTTACTGATCGACGGGAACTCGCTGCCTGCGCTGGACAGCTTGCGCCGCGCCGCCGCGCCGCTACTCGACCTCATTTCCAGTTCCCGGAAGGACGACCAATGAGTACGCAGTTATTGCCCCTCATCGCCGCCGAACCCGTCCAGCCTGCCGACAGGCCGACCTGTGGCGAGCTGAGTACTGCCGACGGGGTCCGGCTGCCGCTAAAGGCGCTGAGCGTCGACACCGCAATCGTCGGCATGACGGCAACGTCCACCGTGCGCCAGCGTTTCGCCAACACCGGGGACACGACCATCGAGGCCACCTACGTGTTCCCACTGCCGGCGCGTGCGGGTGTCACCGATTTCGTCGCGGACCTGGCGGGGCGGCGCGTGGTCGGCGTGCTGAAGGAGCGCGGCCAGGCCCGAGCCGACTACGAGCAGGCATTGGTGCAAGGGCAGCGCGCCGCGATCGTGGAGGAGGACCGCTCCGACGTGTTCTCGGTGCGGGTAGGCAACCTCGGGCCCGGTGAGGAAGCCACCATCGAGATGCGCCTGACGGGTCCGCTGTCGTTCGAGGACGGCGAGGCCACCTTCCGTTTCCCGCTCGTGGTCGGCCCGCGGTACACCACCGGAAGCCCCGTGCCTGGGGATCAGACCGGCTCCGGTTTGGCCGCCGACACCGACGCCGTGCCCGACGCGTCACGGGTGACCCCGCCTCGGCTTGAGGACGCAGACGAACGTCCCGATGTCGGGATCGCGCTGACTCTCGACGGCGGCGGCTTTGCCGTATCGAACCTGCGGGCGTCGTTACCAACCGCCGTTGCCGAAAACGACGGATTGACCCGGCTTCGGGTCGAGCCGGGCGCCCGCGCCGACCGCGACTTCGTGCTGCGCTTTCACGTTGACCGCCAACAACTTTCGTCGTCAGCGCTACTCGTCCCCGACGCGGAGGGTGATGAAGGCACCTGGTCGGTCACGTTGGTGCCGCCCGCGGAAACGTCCACCACGCCGCGCGATGTTGTGGTCGTGCTGGATCGGTCCGGGTCGATGCACGGCTGGAAGATGATCGCCGCACGACGAGCGGCGGGGCGGATCGTGGACATGCTCGACACCGTCGACCGGTTCGGCGTCCTTGCCTTCGACGACCGGATCGACACGGCCGCGACCCTGCCTGCCGGACTCGTCGAGGCCAACGACCGAAACCGGTTCGCCGCGTCGTCGTGGCTGGGTTCGCTGGAAAGCCGGGGTGGGACGGCGATGGCCGAACCGGTGCGCAAAGCCGTCCAGATGCTTGCCGCCTCCGGTGAAGACCGGCTTGCCAGCGTCGTTCTGGTGACCGATGGCCAGATCACCGGCGAGGACCACCTGTTGAAGACGCTGGCACCTGTGGTCGGGCGAACCCGGGTCTACTGCGTGGGCATCGACCGCGCCGTCAACGCGGGCTTCCTGGACCGGCTGGCACGCTTGGGCGCCGGACGTTGTGAGTTGGTCGAATCCGAGGAGCGCCTCGACGAGACGATGGCCAGGCTGGCGCGGACCATCGGGCGTCCAGCGTTGACCGACATTCGGGTGAGCGCCGAGGGGGCCGAGATTGTCGAGGGTACGGTCACCCCATGCCGGTCGCCCGATGCCTTCGCCGGCGTGCCGTGTGTGATCTCCGGGCGTTATCGGGGTCGGCCGGACTCGGTGACATTCCGCGTCGCGGCCGACGGGTCTTTCGGCGCCGCACTGGCGGCTCGCTTCTCGACGGAAGCCCTTGCTGTGCAAACGATTTGGGCACGCTCGGTAGTCCGCGACCTGGAGGACGAATACGCGTCCGGTTATCCCGACGAGGAGTTGGCCGCCCGGCTGGTCGAGCATTCCATCCGGTTCGGCGTGCTGTCCCGTTTCACCGCGTTCGTGGCCATTGACCCCGAAAGGACCGAGACCGGGCCGCTCACCGAGGTCGTGCAACCCGTCGAGACCCCCTCGGGTTGGACCCCGGCGGTGCGCTTCGCTGCGGCCGCACCGTTGGCGGTGGGCGGCAGGGCTGGGGCCGCCGTGCGCCCGGCTGGCGCTCAACCGGTGGTCAAGCGATCCCTCAAAGACCTGCTCAAGCTGGTGCAAGACGGGATCGCCGGCGATGAGCCAGGGCTGGCTGCGGTCTGGGCGGAGCTCGAGATGCATCGAGACGCGACCTCGGACCCCGCCCTGAGCGCCGCGCTCGCGGTGCTGTGCGACGTGCTCAACCGGTACCTGTGCAACTCGACCGAGGCGTTGGCTCAGCAGGTGATCGTGGCCGTCGACGCGGTAAAACGCCTTCTCCCCAAACGGCGATTCTGGAGGTAGTTACACGCCGGCGAGCACGCTGCGCAGGATCGCTTCGATGGTGTCGAACTCGGCCTGACCGCTGATCAACGGCGGGGCTATCTGGATGACCGAATCGCCGCGATCGTCGGGGCGGCAATACAACCCGGCCTCAAAGAGCGCCGAGGAGACGTGGCCGAGCAGCTTTGCGCGTTCGTAGTCGGTGAAGGTCTGCTTGGTCGTCTGGTCCTTGACCAATTCGATGCCGAAGAAAAACCCCTCGCCGCGGACATCGCCAACGATGGGCAGGTCATACAGCTTCTCCAGGGTGGCCCGCAGCGCGGGGGAGTGTTGTTTGACTCGATCGTTGAGGCCCTCGCGCTCGAAGATGTCGAGATTGGCCAGCGCGACGGCCGCCGACACCGGATGACCGCCGAACGTGTAGCCGTGACGGAACATCGTTTTGCCGTCGTTGAATGGATCGAACACGCGGTCGCTGGCGATCATCGCCCCCAAGGGCGAGTAGCCCGACGTCAACCCTTTGGCACAAGTGATCATGTCGGGCACGTAGCCGAAGTCGTCACAGGCGAACATCGACCCGATCCGGCCGAACGCACAGATCACCTCGTCGGAAACCAGCAGTACGTCGTACTCGTCGCAGATCTCTCGGACCCGCTCGAAATACCCGGGGGGCGGCGGATACGAGCCGCCAGCGTTTTGCACCGGTTCTAAGAACACCGCGGCGACGGTGTCGGGCCCTTCGAACTCGATCGCCTCGGCAATCCGGTCGGCGGCCCACTGCCCAAAGGCCTTGATGTCGGTATCAAACGGTGCAGGCGCGCGGTAGAAGTTCGTGTTGGGCACCCGGAAGCCGCCCGGCGTCACCGGCTCGAACGGTTGCTTGAACATCGGCAGCCCGGTGATCGCCAACGCGCCCTGGGTGGTGCCGTGGTAGGCGGTCGCGCGCGAAATGACCTTGTACTTGCCCGGTTTGCCGGTGAGCTTGAAGTACTGCTTGGCCACCTTCCATGCGGTTTCGACGGCCTCGGTGCCGCCGCTGGTGAAGAACACTCGGTTCAGGTCGCCGGGCGCATATCGGGCCAGGCGTTCGGCGAGCTCGATCGCCGGCGGGGTGGCATATCCCCACAACGGAAAGAACCCCAGCGTGCCGGCTTGCCGGGAGGCGGCCTCAGCCAGTTCGGTACGGCCGTGACCGACCTGCACCACGAACAGCCCGGACAGCGCGTCGAGGTAGCTCTTGCCGCGGTCGTCGAAGATGGTCACACCCTCACCGCGAGTGATGATTGGCGGCTTGATACCCGCGCCGTGCCGGGCGAAATGCAGCCAAAGGTTGTCAGTCATCGTGCCCGCGAGCCTAGCCGGGCTAGGCTCGATGCATGACCTCGACGCAGGTCGCCGAATTCGAGGAGCTGCGGCCACATCTCATGTCGGTCGCCTACCGGCTAACCGGCACGGTGGCCGATGCCGAAGACATCGTCCAGGAGGCCTGGCTGCGCTGGGACGGCGCCGACGCTGTGATCGAGGATCTGCGGGCCTGGCTGACCACCGTGGTGAGCCGCCTTGGCCTGGACCGGTTGCGGTCGGCGGCGCACCGGCGCGAGACCTACACCGGCAACTGGCTTCCCGAACCTGTCGTCACCGCTCTCGACACTGCCGATCCGCTATCCGCCGTGGTGGCGGCCGAGGACGCCCGGTTCGCGGCGATGGTGGTGCTGGAGCAACTTAGCCCCGATCAGCGGGTGGCGTTCGTGCTGCACGACGGGTTCGCCGTGCCGTTTGCCGAAGTCGCCGACGTATTGGGAACCAACGAGGCCGCCGCGCGGCAGCTTGCCTCGCGGGCCCGCAAGGCCTTGAAAGAGGGAGGCGCGGGGCCGACCCCAGAACCGGATCCCAGCCATAACGAGGTGGTCGGCAAGCTGATGGCCGCCATGGCCGCCGGTGACCTGGACGCGGTGGTGTCATTGTTGCACCCGGATGTGACCTTTACCGGCGATTCAAACGGCAAGGCGCCCACCGCAATTCAGGTCATCCTCGGGGCCGACAAGGTGGCCCGGTTCATCTTCGGTTTGGCCCGGCGTTATGGCCCGGCGTTCTTTACGGTCAGCCAGCTGGCACTGGTCAACGGCGAGCTGGGCGTCTACACCGAAGGTTCACCCGGCGTTGACGGGTATCGGCAGATGGCACCGCGGATCACCGCGATGACGGTGCGCGACGGAAAGGTTTGCGCCCTATGGGATATCGCGAACCCCGACAAGTTCACCGGCTCTCCGCTTCGAGCCAGGGCACCCGGCACGCATCACCGGAGTTGAAGCCCTGCTCGGTGACGCCGAGCGCGGTGTACATCCGGGCCCGCATGTTCTCCACTCCGATTTGGTAGGTCAGTTCGATGACGCCGGGGTCGCCGAAGCGGGCTCGCAGATCGGCGACCTGCTCATCGGTGACGGTATGCGGGTCGGTGGTCATCGCGTCGGCGTAGGAAATGGCGGCGCGCTCGTCCTCGGTGAAGCGAGGCGATGTCGCGTAGTTGTCGATCTCCTTCAAGCGCTCGATGTCGAGGCCGTCCAGGCGTTGCAGCATGGATCCGAAGTCCACGCACCAGGAGCAGCCGATCTTGCGTGCCGTCCACAACACGGCGAGCTCACGCACGCTGATGGGCAGCGTTCGCGACGCCCGTTGCAGCAGCGTCTCGTGCACCGCGTTGGCGACTAGCAGACGGGAATGATGCGCCGCGACGGTGAACGGCTCGGGGACCTCGCCGAAGCGACGCTTGGCGACCCGGTACATGATGCGGGTCAGCAGGCCGGCGCGCTTTGGGGGTAGGGGCTCAATTCGGGTTTTCTGTGTCATACCAGTCAGACGAGACAGCCCGCCAAACCGTGACGGGTCTCAAGAATCGACCAAGAATCCACCAAGGCCCACGTCGCAGGCTCGGGTAGTGGCAGATGAAACGTCGTCGTACTGGTCTTTCACGCAGATTCCGCGGCCTCAGGACATCCAGGATTGGGCGCACGCCGAGGTTCTGGTTGCCGATTCGCGTGTGGACCAGGGGAGTATCCGCGCCGCAGTCGATGCGGTCTTCGAAGCCAACCCCGCCCTTGGCGCCGTGTTCGAACCGCGCTGTGACCGCTGGATGGCTCGCCCCGGCGGCTCATGGACCTGGGCAGTGGAACCCCCGGGGGTCGCCGTCGCGGAGGTGATCGCGCGGCAACGCGCCTCTTTCGACATGCGCACCGGCAGGCTGTTCGCGGTGTCGTTGCTCCCCGGAGCGCCGGAACGGCTGGTGCTTACCGCCAGCCACCTCTGCGTGGACGGGCAGTCGTGGCAGACCGTGGTGGAGGACTTGATCACGGAGTACGACGAGGGTGCTTTGGCGCCCGAAGCCGCGTACCACGGCTAGAAATCGCGCCGAAGGCTCATCGGTGTGGTGGCGGGCAGATCACCGCCCGCAATCACCATTCGGGCGACCGAAGTCAAAGCATCAAACAGCGCCTCCAGTTCGCCGTCGTCGAGACCATCGAACGCATGCAGCGCCAGCGTGTCGGTGACGTTCTCGATCTGATCCTTGAAGTGGCGTCCGGCGGGTGTCAGCGATCCGTCGTCGCCGAGGAGGCCGCGGCGGGCCAGGCTTTGCTCGCAAGCGTGCCACTCGGCGTCGTCGTAGTGACGGATCCGCCGCAGGTAGTCCTGCGGCACGGCTGCGGACGCAGCGTGCAATACGTTCGACTCCCGCCCCGAGATACCCGCGGCAGCAAGGACCGCCACGTGACCGTCGCCGCGATGCTCACGCAGCAAAGTTGCCGCATGCCACAGCGCCGCCGCCGGATCCGACGGCCAAGGAAGGGCGAGGTTGGCGGCGAACAGTGGCCGGCCGTCCAGGGGCGCCCGCTGCGCCGCGCGAGCGGCCAATTGGGCTGCGGTGCACACATTTTCGTCGTCGGTGACACCGTATCGCCGCAGCGCCGCGACCGCGGATTCTTCCCGGGCCCGCAGCGCCAGCTGTGGCTCGGCGATCTCCCAGGCCGCCGGAAGGGCCTTGGCTACCCGCCCGTGGGCGAAGTTGTAAAACATCGCCGTCACGACCTCCGGGGGTACCTGGCCGAGCGGAGCGGACCGCGCGGCGAAGTAACCCATCCAGAACCCGCGGTAACCGAGGTTCTCGAGCGCCGCGCGCGCCTCCGGCGCGAAGTACGTCACGGCATGGATCGGCTCGAAGCGGTCGTAGAACTGGCGGGCCAGGTCGGGGGTGCGCTGCATGTCTGCAGAATCTAGCCCGGGGTGAACTCCACCGGTATCGCCGCCGGCGACCGGCACGCCCTGCCGACGATGCGCGGGGCGGGTGCGTTTGGGTCGAGCCGCAGGTCCGGCAACCGGTCGAGCAACGCGTTGAGCGCGACCGTTGTTTCCATTCGCGCCAGGTGCATGCCCAGGCACAGGTGCGGGCCGCCACCGAACGTCAGGTGCGCGACGTTTTTCCGGCTGGGATCGAAGCGGTCCGGGTCCGGATAGCGCCGGGGGTCGCGGTTGGCGGCCGCGACACTGACGTTGACGGTCGTTCCCGAGGGAATGGCGATGCCCCCGAGCTTGCAGTCGACGACGGCTCTGCGTACCACCGAGGTGATCGGCGGCTCCCAGCGCAAACCTTCCTCGATGGCACCGCGGACCATGCCGCGATTGGTTCGCACCGTGTCGAGTAGCGCCGGCTCGGACAGCAGGGCGACCAGCAGGTTGCCCGAGGACCGGTATGTCGTCTCCACCCCGGCAGGCAGGATGAGCAGCAGGAACGCGAAGATCTCGTCGTCGGTCAGCCGCGCGCCGTCGATCTCGGACTCCGCCAGCGTGCTGATCAAATCGTCCTGTGGGTTGCGTCGCCGGGCGGCAAGAACCTCCCCGAAGTACTCCTTCAACGACGCGGAGGCGGCTATCCCACGATCCCAGTCGTAAACCACGTTGAGCAGCTCGATCGAAAGTCGTTGGAAGCGAGGGTAATCCGCGCGCGGCAGTCCCATCATGCGGGCGATCACCTGCACCGGGAACGCGAAGGTGAACTCGCGAACCAGCTCGGCTCGCCCACGCGCCGCGAATCTGTCGATGAGCTCATGCACCACCACCTCCACCAGCTCGCTGCGCCAGCGCTCGAGCAGCGCGGCCCGGAACGACGGCGACACCAGGGCACGGCTGGCCCGGTGCTCGGCTCCCTCGAGCTCGAGCAGGGTGCGGCCCATGACAGGGCCCATGATCCGGTCGTAGATCGACGAGGAAAACGTATCCGGATGGGTGAGCACCGTCTGGCACTCGTCGTATCCGAGCACCGTCACCCCAGCCACGCCCAGTGTCTGTCCAGCGGTTTCCGTGAATGGGTTGCCCAGCATTACCGGGTGGCGCGCGCGTGCGTCGCGCAGCCGGTCGTGCACGTTCTCGACCTGCATGAGCAGCCCGATATCCGGGCTGGTCACGATGCGCCCGCCCGGATCGTCTCGGTGTCTCGTCCGGATCGAAGGACGGTGCCGGGCGTTGCCCCGGTGGCCACACCGTCGCGGCAGACCTCGACGCCGCCGACCCACACGCACGTGATCCCGTGGGCGTCGGCGACCAACCGTGGGGCGCCGGCGGGCAGGTCGTAGCGGGTGCGCTCGGGCCCGTGGTCGATGGTCGCCGGGTCGAACAACACCAAGTCGGCGTGCCAGCCGGGCGCGATCCGGCCGCGGTCCGTCAGCCCGTAGAGGCGGGCCGGCACGTCGGTGATCAGCCGTACGGCCTCTTCGAGCGTCACCACTTTGTGCTTGCGGACACCGTGGCCGAGCAGCGACGTGGGGTAGATCGCGCCGCACATCATGTCGAGGTGGGCGCCGGCGTCCGAGCCGCCGATCACGGCATGCGGGTGGTGCCACACGTCGGCCCGCAGCCGCCAGTCGGCGGCTTCGTCGCCGGCCAGCGGCGGGCTGAGTCCGGTCCGCAGCTCGTCGGCGATGACGATGTCGAGCAGCGTGTCGAACGGCGCGCCGCCGCGCGCGGCGGCGACGTCACCGACGCTGCGGCCGGTCGCATCAGCGTTCTCGGGGGCGAAGGTCTCGACGAGGCTCAGCCGCTCCCACTGCGCCAGACCGCGCAGCATCCCCGCCTCCTTCGAGGCGGCACCCTCGGCGAGGCGTCGTCGTACCTCGGTGTCGGCCAACGCCTTGAGTCGTTCGGGCGCCGGCAGGTGCATGGTGTCGCGCCAACCCGGCAGCCCGTCGAGCACGAACCCGGACAGGAACGAGAGCCGGATCTTCATGGCGTGCGGCAGCGTGAGCGCGACGACGCGGGCGCCGCGTTGCGCGGCGACTTCCGAGGCGCGCAGCTGCTTTTGGTGCCCGGCCGGATTCGCGGCCGACACACCCAGCAGGTTCCAGTTGAGCGGCCGGTCGGCGGCCAGCGACAGGTCGGTGAGCAGCGCGACCTCGTCGTCGGTGAAGCCCGCCAGACAACCGGGGATGATCGCCTCGAGCGTGGTGCCCGGATGGTCGCCGACGGCGGTCGCCAGCGCCACCAATTCCTGCCGTGACGCGCTGCGCGACGGCACCGGGTGGCCGGCGCCGTCGTTATGGGTCGGTGACTGCGACGTCGACAGCCCCAGCGCGCCCGCGTCCAAGGCCTCGTGCAGCACCGCGACCATCCGCTCGATCTGCTCGGGCGTGGCCTCGCCACCGACCGCGGCGCTGCCCATCGCCGCCAGCCGGACCGCCGAATGGCCCACCAGGAAGCCGGCGTTGACGGCGATGCGGCCTTCGAACCGGTTCAGCCAGTCGCCGAACGACGACCACTGCCAGTCCAGACCGGCCCGCAGCGCGTCCAGCGGCATGCCTTCGACCCGCGCCAGCATCCGGGTGAGGTAGTCCTGTTGGTCGACCGCCGGCGCCAGCGTGAAGCCGCAATTGCCGCCGAAGACGGTGGTGACACCGTGCTCCAGCGACGGACTCGCGGTCGGGTCCCAGAACAGCTGAGCGTCGTAGTGCGTGTGCAGGTCGACGAAACCCGGCGCCAGCGTCAGCCCGTGTGCGTCGACCGTCTGCGTCGCCGGGTCATCGACGTGACCGACCGCGACGATCCGCCGCTGGCTGACACCGACGTCGCCACGGCGGGCGGGCGCACCGGTGCCGTCGACAATTTCGGCATCACGGATGAGTAGGTCCAGCATGGCAGCCCCCTACGTGTTAGCCAGCCATCCGTTGTCCGGCAGCTGGTGACGAAACAGCATCGCGGCGTTGCGGTGGGTAATCCGAGCGGCGTCCTCCGCCGAAAGGCCCGCGACGTTGCGCGCGACCACCTGCTGGGTGTCGGGCCAGCTGGAGTCGGCATGCGGGTAGTCGCTTTCGACGAGGATGCGCTCGGCGCCGATCGCGTCCAGCGCACCGAATGCGTGCGGGTCGTCGATCGAGCAGAACCAGAAGTTGCGCCGCAGCACCTCGCTGGGCAGCAGGTCGCCCTTCCAAGACCCGCCCTCGCGGCCCGAAGCGGAGTGTGCGAGAACGTAATTGGCCCGATCACCGAGCATCGCCGCCCAGCCGAGCCCGCCTTCGGCCAGCGTGATGTTCAGTCGGGGGAAGCGCACCGGAATGCCGGACCAGAGCATGTCCGCGCAGGCGACCAGGCCGTTCACCGGAAACAACGTGGTGATCGTCTCAAAGGGGGCATCCGGGGCGGGAATTGGCGCCCACTGGGCGGACCCGGTGTGCAGGCACACCACGGTGTCGGTCTCCTCGCAGGCGGCGAAGAACGGGTCCCACACCCCGGTGTGCAGGCTGGGCAGGCCGCATTGGGCGGGCAGCTCGGGGAAGCTCACCGCTTTGAAGCCGCGGGCTGCGTTGCGGCGCACCTCTTCAGCCGCGAGCCGAGGGTCGGCCAGCCACGGCAGCTGCAGCGGAATGATCCGCTCGGGAAAACTGCCGGCCCACACCTCGAGATGCCAGTCGTTCCAGGCGCGCAGCACCGCCAGCCCCAGCTCCGGGTCATCGCTCTTCCAGAACACGGTCCCGGCGAACCCGGCAATCAGAGACGGGAAGTTCAGCGAAGCCCAGATGCCGGCCAGATCCATGTCGACGATCCGGGCGTTGATGTCCCAGCAGCCGCGCCGCATCTCGTCGAAGCGGGCAGCCTCCATGCTCCATTCCTCGAGTGGCCGCCCGACCACGGCGTTGAGCCCAACGTTGGGGTATTCGCGGCCCTCGTAACGCCAAACCTGGCGTCCGTCATCGGTTTCCACGATCCGCGGCGCCCGTTCGGCCAAGGCCGCCGGCAGCCGGCCGGTGAACATGTCGGGTGGCTCGATGACGTGGTCGTCGACCGAGATCAGGATGTGCTGTCGTTCCCGCGGCGCAGGATCAGGCAGCAATGCCATACCTGTCGACTATCGTCCGATTTCGGCGGGTGTCAATCCCTTTTAGGGCTATTAATGCTATCTATGCAAAGATCGGTTCTTCGAGTGTGCGGTCTCGGCTTTCGTTGTGCGTCCAGGGCGTGGATTTGACCGAAATTTCGCCCTGAGAGCACACCCGAAGCCCCTAGCCCACACCAGAAAGTGAGCTAGCAGGGCGCGCTCTGTCGAACGAAGCCGCGAGGTTGAGTGAACGCCCGGACGCCCTCGAGGCCGAGTTCGCGGCCAATACCGGATTGGCCGACGCCGCCGAATGGCACCCGTGGGTCCTGTGCCGCCATGCCATGGCAGTTGACGCTAACCGTGCCGGCGACGAGCTGGGTGGCGACGCGGTCGGCGAGCGCGTCGTCACCGGTCCAGATCGAGGCGGTCAGGCCGAACTCGGTCGCGTTGGCGGCCTTGACGGCGTCGTCGACGGTGTCGTAGCCGAAAATCGGCAGCACCGGGCCGAACTGCTCCTCGGTGGCCAGCGGCGAGTCGGGCGCCAGATCCGTGACGACGGTCGGCAGCGCGAAGTACCCGCCGCCGTCGGCGTCCGCCTCGCGGACCCGCCCGGCCGTGCGCACCGACGCCCCGCGCGCTGCGGCGTCGGCGACCAATGCGGCTACCCGGTCGCGCCCCGCGGCGGTGTGCAACGGGCCGAGGGTGGTCTCCTCGGCGAGGCCGTCGCCGACCACCTCGCGCTCGCAGCGGGCGAGCAGCGCCTCGGCCAGCTCGCCGACCCGATCCCTGGGGGCATAGAGCCGCTTGATCGCCATGCAGACCTGGCCGCCCGTCGTATACGTCGCCGTCGCCAGCCGCTCGACCAGCTCGTCGCTGACGGTGATGTCGGGCCCGATGATCGCGGCGTCGTTGCCGCCCAGCTCAAGCAACACCGGGGTGAGCCGGGGGGCGGCCGCGGCCATGACCGCACGCCCGGTGGCGACGCCGCCGGTCAGCGAGATGACGTCGATGCCCGGATGGGCGACCAATGCTTGACCGAGTTCGCTGCCCGGGCTGGCGAGCATGTTGACCACCCCCGGCGGCAGTGCGGCGGCGAACGCCGCGCCAAGCTGCAATGCGGCCAGCGGACAGGTCGGCGGCACCTTGACGATCGTGGTGTTGCCGGCGACCAGAGCCGAGGTCAGCTTCGTCGCCGTTAGCGACAGTGGCCAGTTGAACGGGAGCACGACCGCGGCCACCCCGAACGGCTCGCGGTGCAGCCGGGGGTAGGGCGACTGGGGGTCGATCCGTTCCGGCGCTAGCGCCGCCTCCGCCATCGACCCGATCAGTGCCGCCAAGGCCGGGCCGGTGTTGATCTCGAATTCTGCCTCGGCGAGCACCTTTCCGTGCTCGCGGGTGTACAGCCGCGCGCCGTCGCCGCCCGCGAGTTCCTGGGCGGCCGCGGTAGCCGCGGTCGCGACGGCGGCGACTCGCTCGGCGACGGGGAGCGCGCGCCACCCTGGCAATGCGTGCCGCGCCGCCCGCGCCGCGGCGTCGAGCTGGCCTCGGTCGGCGGCCGGCGCGTGGCCGACGATCTCGGCCGGTCGAGCCGGATTGTGGACGGGGTAGCTCCCCGCGGCGCCGGGCTGCGGTTCGCCGCCGATCGTGAGCAACGCATCCGTCATCGTCCAGCTCCTTGACCTACTGCGGTCCTGCGGCCATGGTAGGTCGATATGAAGGCCGTCGTGCTGCGCGAGGCCGGGAAGCCCCCTGCGGCCGAGGAACTGACGCTGCGGCCGCTCGCCCGCCACGAGGTCCGGGTGCGGCTGGGGGCCAGCGGCGTGTGCCACACCGACCTGTCGATACGCGACGGTCTGATACCGACCTTGCTGCCGTGTGCGCTCGGCCACGAGGGCGCCGGGATCGTCACCGAGGTGGGCGACGCCGTCACCACCGTCGCCCCGGGTGACCACGTCGTGCTGACGTGGAACGTGCCGTGCCGGCGCTGCCCGCACTGCCTGCGCGGCGAAGTCGAACTGTGCCCGCACGGCCTCAAGCACGCCTTCGGTGAGCCCTATGCCCAGAGCGCTACCGGCCCAGTGTGGCCGGAGATGGGCGCCGGCACACTGGCGGAGCAGACACTACTGCCGGCCGCGGCGGTAGTCCCGGTGAATCCGTCGCTGCCGCTCGACCACGCGGCGCTGCTGGCGTGCGGGGTCACCACCGGGGTCGGCGCGGTCGTGCGTACCGCCGGCGTCCGTCCGGGCGAGAGCGTGCTGGTGGTCGGCTGTGGCGGTGTGGGTCTGGCGGCGATCCAAGGCGCCCGGCTGGCCGGCGCGGCGCGGATCATCGCCGCCGACCGGGTGGCCGGGCAGCTTCCGGCCGCCGCGGCCAACGGCGCGACCGACACGATCGACGTCGGCGACGTCGACCTCGCCACTGCTGTCCGCGACCTCACCGGCGGCGTCGGGGTCGATCACGGGATCGAGGTCGTCGGCAAGCCCGACACGATCCGGGCGACGTACGACGCCACCCGCCGGGGCGGCACCGTCACGTTGGTTGGTGCTGCCGGTATCTCCGAGACGGTGACCCTCCCGGCGTTGTCGTTGATGGCCCACGGCAAGCAGATTCGGGGCAGCGTCTATGGCGCGAGCGACCCCGCACGCGACATCCCGGTGCTCGCGGAACTCGCCGTGCGCGGTCGGCTCGACATCGAGGCGCTCGTGACGCGGCGGATCGGGATCGACGACGTCGAGGCGGCGTTCACCGATATGGCCGCAGGGCGGGGAGCGCGTAGCGTGGTCTGCTTCAGCGACACCCCGTGAAAGGACGCCGAGCAGACACAAAATCGCCCTGGACCGAACGTTCCAGGGCGATTTTGCGTCTGCTCGGCGGAAAACTCAGCGCGAGAACATGATTGCGCGTTTGACCTCTTGGATCGCCTTCGTCACCTCAATGCCCCGCGGACAGCTTTCGGTGCAGTTGAACGTGGTCCGGCAGCGCCATACGCCGTCGACCTCGTTGAGGATGTCGAGGCGTTCGGCGGCCGCCTCGTCGCGGCTGTCGAAGATGAAGCGGTGCGCGTTGACGATCGCGGCCGGGCCGAAGTAGCTGCCCTCGTACCAAAACACCGGGCAACTGGTGGTACAGCACGCGCACAGGATGCACTTGGTGGTGTCGTCGTAGCGGGCGCGATCGGTCGGGCTCTGGATCCGTTCCCGGGTGGGCGGGTTACCGCTGGTGATCAGGTAGGGCTTCACCGCGCGGTAGGCGTCGAAGAACGGCTCCATGTCGACCACCAGGTCTTTTTCCACTGGCAGCCCGCGGATCGGCTCGACGGTAATGGTCAGGTTCTTGCCCGGCTTTTTCGGTAGCAGGTCGCGCATCAGCACCTTGCACGCCAGCCGGTTCACCCCGTTGATCCGCATGGCGTCGGAACCACAGACTCCGTGGGCGCAGGAGCGTCGGAAGGTCAGCGTCCCGTCCAGGTAGCCCTTGATGTAGATCAGCAGGTTGAGCAACCGGTCGCTGGGCAGGCAGGGCACCCGAAAGCTCTGCCAGCCACCGGTTGCCGCGAACGCGTCGGGGTTGTCGGGGTTGAACCGCGCGATCTTGACGGTAACCATCACGGCGCCCTCCGGTACCGGCGGCAGGGGCGGGTCCAAAGTTTCGACGTCGGTCATCAGTACTTCCGCTCCTTGGGTTCGTAGCGGGTCTGCACGACGGGTTTGAAGTCCAGTCGGATGTCGCTGAGCAGGTCGGTGCCTTCCTTGTATGCCATGGTGTGGCGCATGTAGTTGACGTCGTCGCGGTTGGGATAGTCCTCCCGGGCATGGCCGCCGCGGGATTCCTTGCGGTTCAACGCACCTACCACGGTGACTTCGGCCAGCTCCAGCAAGAAGCCCAACTCGATGGCCTCCAGCAGGTCGCTGTTGAAGCGTTTTCCCTTGTCGTGCACGGTGATTCGGGAATACCGCTCCTTCAGAGCGTGGATATCCGTCAACGCCTGCTTCAGGGTCTCCTCGGTGCGGAACACCGCGGCGTTGTTGTCCATCGTCTGCTGCAGGGCGCCGCGGATGTCGGCGACGCGCTCGTTGCCGTGTTCGGACAGGATGTCGCTCACCCAGCCGACGACCATCGCCGACGGGTCCGGCGGCATGTCGGTGAAGTCGTGGCCCCGTGCGTAGTTGGCGGCGGCGATGCCGGCGCGGCGGCCGAACACGTTGATGTCCAGCAGCGAATTGGTGCCCAGCCGGTTGGCGCCGTGCACCGACACGCAGGCGCATTCGCCGGCCGCATACAGGCCGGGGACGGTGTTGGTGCTGTCGCGCAGTACCTGTCCGGTGACCGTGGTCGGGATGCCGCCCATCAGGTAGTGACACGTCGGATAGACCGGCACCAGCTCGGTGACCGGGTCCACGCCGAGGTAGGTGCGGGCGAACTCGGTGATGTCGGGCAGCTTGGCCTCCAGCACGTCCTCGCCGAGGTGACGGACGTCGATGTAGACGTAGTCCTTGAGCGGTCCGGCGCCGCGGCCCTCCAGAACTTCCAGCACCATCGAGCGGGCGACGATGTCGCGGGGCGCCAGGTCGACGATCGTCGGGGCGTAGCGCTCCATGAAGCGCTCGCCTTCGCCGTTGAGCAGCCGGCCACCCTCGCCGCGCACGGCCTCGGAGATCAAGATGCCCAGGCCGGCCAGGCCGGTCGGGTGGAATTGGTGAAACTCCATGTCCTCCAACGGAAGTCCCTTGCGGAACACGATGCCGATGCCGTCGCCGGTCAGCGTGTGCGCATTGGAGGTGGTCTTGTACATCCGGCCGGAGCCGCCGGTGGCGAGCACGATGGCCTTGGCGTGGAAGACGTGGATTTCACCGGTCGCCAGCTCATAGGCCACCACCCCGGTGGCCACCGGGCCGGTCGGGGTTTGCGTCAAGGCCAGGTCGAGCGCGTAGAACTCGTTGAAGAACTCCACGTCGTGCTTCACGCAGTTCTGGTAGAGCGTCTGCAGGATCATGTGGCCGGTGCGGTCGGCCGCGTAGCAGGCGCGGCGCACCGGGGCCTTGCCGTGGTCGCGGGTGTGCCCGCCGAACCGGCGCTGGTCGATGCGGCCCTCGGGGGTGCGGTTGAACGGCATGCCCATCTTCTCGAGGTCGAGCACCGCGTCGATGGCTTCCTTGCACATGATCTCCACCGCGTCCTGGTCGGCGAGGTAGTCGCCGCCCTTGACGGTGTCGAACGTGTGCCATTCCCAGTTGTCGTCCTCGACGTTGGCCAGCGCGGCGCACATGCCGCCCTGGGCGGCTCCGGTGTGGCTGCGGGTGGGGTAGAGCTTGGTCAGCACCGCGGTACGCACCCGCGGACCTGCCTCTACCGCCGCGCGCATTCCGGCACCGCCAGCGCCGACGATCACCACGTCGTATCGGTGTTGCTGGATCACCGGTCCCCTCTCAAGAGATGTTCGGGTTGAACGTGACCAAGATGTAGGTGCCCAGCATCAGCGTGAACGTCATCGACACCGCCAGCAGCGCGTTCAGCCAGAATCGGGTGATGTTCTTGCGGCTGTAGTCGTCGATGATGGTACGGATGCCATTGCCGCCGTGCAGTTGCGCCAGCCACAACAGCAGCAGGTCCCAGGTCTGCCAGAACGGCGATGCCCAGCGTTGCGCCACGAAGTTGAAGTCGAGGCGGTATACGCCGGTGTCCCACATCAGCATGATGAACAGGTGGCCGATTGCCAGGAATATCAGCACGATTCCGGAGAACCGCATGAACAGCCAGGCGAATTTCTCGAAGTTGGGGATGCCGGCGCGGCGCCGCGGCGACCGCGGGTTGTCCAGGCTGGCGGGGCGATCGTAACTGCGCTGTTTGACCGGGGCGATTTGGCCGCGTGTCAGCTGTAGGTCGGGACTGCTCATCGGAAGTGCTCCCACATGTGGACACCAATTACGACCCCTGCCATAACCAACAGGATCAGGAACACGACGCCGATAATCCACAGCATCAGCCGCTGGTAGCGCGGGCCCTCCGACCAGAAGTCGATCAGAATGACCCGAATCCCGTTCAGCCCGTGGAAAAGCACCGCAGCCACCAGGCCGTATTCCATTAGCCCGACGATCGGTGTCTTGTAGGTCGCCAACACCGCGTTGTAGGTCTGCGGGCTCACCCGCAGCATCGCGGCGTCCAGGACATGGACAAACAGGAAGAAGAAAATTGTCGCGCCGCTGATGCGGTGTAGCACCCATGACCACATACCGGGATCGCCCCGATAGAGGGTACGAGGTGGTCGCCGCTTGCGTTGTGATCCGGGTGATCCGGCAGCAGTTGCCGGATCCGCGGTTGTCGTCGTTGTCCTCACCCCTTCAAAACCACCGTCAAAACGCCAAAATAAACAGCTTTGGCCGGGCAATCGAGCTTAACTTGACCAGGTTGCGGGTGGTACCGAACAGTCGGATCGAAAGGCGTGTGTCTTATAACGACAATAGCGGAGTTAGGGTGGGCTTTCTTGAGCCGCGTCGCCGTTGAGCAGGGGTTGCGGAATGCCTGACATTGATTGGAAGATGCTGCGGGACACGGCAATCCAGGCCGCGGCTGGAGCATATGCGCCGTATTCGCGGTTCCCGGTGGGTGCGGCGGCATTGGTCGACGATGGCCGCATTGTCAGCGGATGCAATGTGGAGAATGTCTCATATGGCCTGGGTCTATGCGCGGAGTGCAGTGTGGTGTGCGCCCTGCATTCGACCGGTGGCGGCCGGCTGGTGGCGCTCGCGTGTGTCACCGGGAGCGGCTCGCTGCTCATGCCCTGCGGGCGATGTCGTCAGGTATTGCTCGAGCACGGCGGCACCGAGCTGCTGATTGACCATCCGGCCGCGCCCCGCCCGCTCGGCGATCTGCTTCCGGATGCCTTCGGGCCCGGCGATCTGGCTAAGGAACTTTCTTGAGCGACTTCGCATTCGACGCGCCGACAGTGATTCGGACCAAACGCGACGGGGGCCGGCTCTCCGACGCCGCCATCGACTGGATCATCGGGTCCTACACCGACGGCAAGGTTGCCGATGCACAGATGGCGGCCCTGTTGATGGCGATTGTGTGGCGCGGCATGGACCGCGGCGAGATCGCCAGGTGGACCGAGGCGATGCTCACTTCCGGTGAGCTGCTGGACTTCACCGATCTGCGCTCGGGCGGTAAGCCATTGGCGACGGTGGACAAGCACTCCACCGGCGGGGTCGGGGACAAAACCACGCTGGCCTTGGTGCCGATCGTCGCCGCCTGTGGCGGGGCCGTGCCAAAGGCATCCGGTCGTGGACTGGGCCATACCGGCGGCACCTTGGACAAGCTGGAATCCATCGCGGGCTTCACCACGGACTTGCCCAATCAGCGGGTCCGCGAACAATTGTGTGACATCGGTGCGGCGATCTTCGCCGCCGGACAGCTGGCAACGGCCGACAAGAAGCTGTATGCACTGCGCGATATCACCGCGACGGTCGAATCCTTGCCGTTGATCGCCAGTTCAGTGATGAGCAAGAAGCTGGCCGAAGGGGTCGGCGGGTTGGTGCTCGACGTGAAGGTCGGCGCCGGGGCGCTGATGGAGTCGGAGACACAGTGCCGCGAACTGGCGCACACCATGGTCGAGCTGGGCGCGGCCCATGGGGTGCCCACCCATGCGCTGCTGACGGACATGAACTGCCCGCTGGGCGCGACCGTCGGCAATGCACTCGAGGTTGCCGAGTCCATGGAGGTGCTCGCCGGTGGTGGGCCGCCCGACCTGGTCGAGCTGACGTTGCGGTTAGCCGAGGAGATGCTCGCGCTGGCCGGGATCGACGGTCTCGATCCCGCCCAGACACTGCGGGACGGCACCGCGATGGACCGATTCCGCCAGCTGGTCGCCGCCCAGGGAGGTGATTTGTCGGTACCGCTACCGGTCGCCGCGCATTCGGAGAGGGTCATCTCCTACCGGAGCGGCACAATGGGCACCATCGACGCGATGGCAGTGGGGTTGACAGCCTGGCGGCTGGGCGCGGGCAGATCGCGCCCGGGTGAACAGATCCAAGCCGGCGCCGGTGTCAGGATCCACCGACGTCCCGGGGAGCCGGTCGCGGCCGGTGAGCCGTTATTCACGCTGTACACCGATACCCCGGAACGCTTCGGCGCGGCGATGGCCGAGCTGGAGGGCGCCTGGAGTGTCGAGGACACACCACCGCAGGCCCGGCCACTGATCATCGATCGGATTGCTTGATGACCAACCCGCTGAACTTGCAGACGATCAAGCAAGCGCCCAAGGCGCTGCTGCACGATCACCTCGACGGCGGGCTGCGCCCGGCGACCGTGCTCGACATAGCCGGCCAAGTCGGCTACGACGGGCTGCCGGCGACCGACGTCGAGGCGCTGGCGAACTGGTTCCGAACCCGGTCGCACAGTGGCTCGCTGGAGCGCTATCTCGAACCTTTCTCGCACACCGTGGCGGTAATGCAGACTCCGGAGGCGTTATACCGCGTCGCCTATGAGTGCGTGCAAGACCTAGCCGCCGATTCGGTGGTGTATGCCGAGGTGCGCTTCGCCCCCGAGTTGCATATCGACCGCGGGCTGTCGTTCGACGAAGTCGTCGATACCGTGTTGACCGGGTTCGCCGCCGGCGAGAAGGCTTGTGCCGCCGAAGGCAGTCCGATCAAGGTGCGCTGTTTGGTCACCGCGATGCGGCACGCCGCGGTGTCTCGCGAGATCGCCGCGCTGGCGATCCGATTCCGAGACAAGGGGGTAGTCGGATTCGACATCGCCGGCGCCGAAGCCGGACATCCGCCGACTCGGCACCTGGACGCTTTTGAGTACATGCGGGATAACAACGCGCGCTTCACAATTCATGCTGGCGAGGCGTTTGGGTTGCCGTCCATCCATGAGGCGATCGCGTTTTGCGGTGCCGACCGGCTGGGCCATGGGGTGCGGATTACCGACGATATTGACGTAGCTGCCGACGGTGGTGTCACGTTGGGCAGGCTGGCATCCATCCTGCGGGACAAGCGAATTCCGCTGGAGTTGTGCCCCAGCTCGAACGTGCAGACGGGAGCCGTCGCGAGCATCGCCGACCACCCGTTCGATCTGCTGGCCCGGACGCGATTTCGGGTGACCGTCAACACCGACAACAGGCTGATCAGTGACACGACGATGAGCCTCGAAATGCATCGTCTGGTAGAAGCTTTCGGATACGGCTGGAGTGATCTCGAGCGGTTCACCATCAACGCGATGAAGTCGGCGTTCATTCCATTCGATGAGCGGCTGGCGATCATCGACGAGGTGATCAAGCCGCGGTACGCGGTGCTGATCGGGTAGCGCAGATGCCGACGCAGAGACCCCTCGGACTGAACGGTTTTAACGAGCTAACCGACCGCCAGCGCATGGCGCTGCTGTTCGGCGTGTGCTCGTCGACCGGTTGGGCGCGGCATTCCGTTGACGATTTTCGCGGTCGCCACGGCGCTGCAACGGAATCCCGAGGCGGTCGCCGCTTTTCGCGAGCTCGGCCATGAAATCGCCTGCCATGGTTTGCGGTGGATTTCCTACCAGCGGATCGATCGGGATACCGAGCGTGCGCACCTAGAGCTCGCGGTGCGGATCCACCGAGAGCTCACCGGCGCAGCGCCGCGTGGTTGGTACACCGGCCGCGACTCGCCGCACACCCGCGAGCTGGTTGTCGAGCACGGCGGCTTCCTCTATGACTCCGACTCCTACGCCGACGACTTGCGCCCTATTGGGTGCGTGTGCACGACGCCGACCACCTCGTCGTGCCGTACGCGCTCGATACCAATGACATGCGATTCGCTTCTCCGGCAGGATTTTCCAACGGCGATGACTTTTGGCGCACCTTCGCGACGCGTTCGACGTGCTCTACGCCGAGGGCTCCGACGGCAGCCCCAAGATGCTGTCCGTTGGTCTGCACTGTCGGCTGGCCGGCCGCCCGGCGCGGGTCGCGTCGCCGCAGCGCTTCCTCGACTACGTGCAGTCGCATGATCGGGTGCGGCTGGCCAGGCGCGTCGAGATCGCCGAACACTGGCGTGCCGTTCATCCGGCCTAGGGTCCGCCAGGCCGGTCGCAGAACGCCACACACAATGCCCAAGCGGGAATGGACACCCATTGCAGTTGCCCATCCGCCTGGCGCTCGCAATATATTGGGCCGGGGTTCCCCCATAGTTTCGCGCCTTCCGGCGAGCATGGTTTACCGATATCGGTATCGGCATGCGCCGCGCTGCTTCCGATGAGGACCGCGATCGGAGCGACCGCCGTCATGATCGCCAAGCCGACGAACCTCCGTGCGTTCATGATCCACGCCTTCCTGTAGCAACAGCGCCAAACGACAGACTTGACGATACAAGGAAACGTGATGGAGCAGGAGGGCATGTAAGTCTCAGCAAAAGACGATCCGGAATATCACTGCCGCAACGCCTTTCCTGCAAACGTATTGCGGTGAAACACAACAACATTAACGGAAATGGGGGCATGTGTTGTCCTGCCGGCCCTCCCGTCGCAGCAAGTGCCGGAATGTGGAACTCGGTGCGGGCGCCGGCGATGTCGCCTGCACCGATGGGCAGGCGCGGCAACGGAATCCCGCGAGTCGCGCTGTGGTTCGCCGAAGCCGCGAACATCACCTTTGCAAGATGGACTCAACGCTGTGCGTGCGCACACGCCGTGTCGTTGCGTTGGGGTCCGGGTTCAGTCGGGGGAGGAAGGTGAGCCGGACGCCGAAGTGCTAGCCGGCGGTCGGGCCGCCAACCGATCGCAAATGGCCATATAGCACACCGAGGCGCGCGAATGCATAGAAATTCGCACAAATCGCGTCGAAACCGCGCCCGGCGCGAAGAAAATCAACAAACACGCCAGCCGGACGATGCACAATGCACAACGCGCAATACGCGCGCAATGCACATTGCACAATGCGCACCCAATGCACATTGCACAATGAGCAATGCAAAATGCACAATGCGGCCACTATCGAGAAAGCCAGAGGTCGGCTAATCTTCGACGTTGACGGTGAAAGTCATTGGCGCAGTGGACAAGTACGCAACCTGACTTAGGGCTGACGGTAATCCGTGAGGCAACAAATCAGGCTACGCAGACTTTTTAGTGAGTCAAAAGCGAGGCCTTGCCGACGGATTGTTACCTGTAATATATTCGCGTATCAGTGACACCGATGTTCCGAATTTTGTTCTGCATCCAGTTCTGGATCGACTATCCGTCTTAAGATCTGAAGAGGTGGCATTGTGGCCGGTCCTGGTACCAGCATTGCAACGGACTACCCGTTCACTCAGCCGCACGCGTTGTCGGCGTCGTACGAGCTCGGCGAACTCCGGCAGCGCTGCCCGGTTGCCGACGTGCGCTTTCCGAGCGGCGACCCGGCGGTGGTCATCACCCGCTACGACGATGCCAAGCAACTGCTGGACGACCGTCGAGTCAGTCGGAACATGTATCGTGCGGACGCGGCCAGGCTTTCGACCACACAGCTCAACATGCTGGAGCTGGAGTTCGTCTCAACATTGGTTGACCCGCCCAATCACACGCGGATTCGCCGGTTGTTCGCCAAGGCGCTGCGCCGAGGGCGGATCGAGGAGTTGCGGCCAAGAATCGTCACGATTGTCGACGAGCTGCTCGATGCAATGCTGGCCGGGCCGATGCCCGCCGACGCCGTCGAGGCCCTCGCCCGACCGCTGCCGCGGCAGATTATCGGTGAGATGTTCGGGTTTCCGGCCGATGATGGGGACCGAGCCCAGTACTGGGCGGAGCGGTTGTTTAGCCTCTCGCGCCACACGGCCGAGGAGATGGCCGCGGGCCAGCAGGAGTTCGCGCAGTTCATTTGTGATCTGGCCGAGAAACGGCGAGCCGAACCGACGGGCGATTTCTTCAGCGATCTGGTCGCCGTGTCGGACGTCGACGACGGGCGGCTCAGTCACCTCGAACTGGTCTACCTCGCACAGGCACTCTTCGCCGCGGGCATCGACTCCACCTGGGTGATGATTTCCCGGATGATCGGTCTGCTGCTGCACAAGGGTTGCTATGGCCGGGTGGTTGCCGATCCGAAACTGATCGAGTCGACGGTCGAGGAGGTGCTGCGCTACCTGCCGCCGTCGAACCTCGGTGCTCTCCGTTATGCAATCGAGGACATCGAGCTCGACGACACGGTAATCCCGAAGGGAACGACGATCGCGATCAGCACTACTTCGGCGAACCGCGACGCCCGCGTCTTCGACGACTCCGAGGAGTTCCTGGTCGACCGATCGGACAATCGGCATATCAGTTTCGGCCACGGTCGGTTTCTGTGTCCGGGCGCCTGGCTCGCCCGTTGCGAGATGCAGTCGCTCCTGCGAGGTTTGGTCACCCGAGTGCCGACACTTGAGCTTGCGGTGGATGTGGACGACCTGGAGGTTCGCACCGGGATGATGAACGAGGGCATGCTGTCGTTGCCGGTGCGTTGGTAACGCCCTGACGACGACGCAAAGGCCGCCATGACACACCCGAGAGCGACGGTCGCCGCTTCCGCGCCGACCGCTGATGGCACACTCAACAGCGCGCTGATCACCCCGCGGCGGCGCAACTTCATCTTCCTGGCAATCGTGCTCGGCATACTGCTCTCGACGCTGGATCAGACCATCGTCGCGATCGCGTTGCCAACCATCGTCGCCGACCTGGGAGAGGCCGGTCGTCAATCATGGGTGGTCACCAGCTACCTGGTGGCCTCGACGATCGTCACAGCGCTGGTCGGCAAGCTCGGCGATATGTTCGGACGCAAGCGGGTGTTTCAAGTCGCCGTGCTGCTCTTTGTGGTGGGGTCGGTGTTGTGCGGGCTGGCGCAGTCGATGACCATGCTGGTGTTATCGCGTGCCCTACAGGGAATCGGCGGAGGCGCCATCACCGTCACCGCCGTCGCCCTGGTCGGTGAGGTTGTGCCGCTTCGAGATCGCGGGAGGTATCAGGGGATCCTGGGCGCGGTAATCGGCGTCACGACGGTCGGGGGCCCGTTGCTCGGGGGCTACTTCACCGACTATCTGACCTGGCGGTGGGCGTTTTGGATCAACCTCCCGGTCTCGGCGGTGGTGATCTGTGTGGCGGCCGCGGCGATCCCGGCGCTGGCAGCCGTTACCAAACCCGTAATCGACTATGCCGGCATCGTTTTCATTGGCCTGAGCGCGGCCGCATTGACTTTGGCCACCAGTTGGGGCGGCGCCGTCTACGCGTGGGGGTCGGCGCCGATCATTGGGCTGTTCGCGGGTGCCGCGGTGACTCTCGGCGTGTTCGTATGGGTGGAAACCCGTGCTGCCCAACCGATTTTGCCAACTCGGCTGTTCGCCGGGCCGGTATTCAGCGTGTGCTGTGTGCTGGCGTTCGTCGTAGGGTTCGCGATGCTGGGTGCACTGACATTCGTGCCAACATTCATGCAGTACGTCAACGGTGTTTCGGCGATCGCCTCGGGTCTGCGCGTACTGCCGATGGTGATCGGCATGTTGATCACCTCCATCGGTAGCGGCAGCGTGGTCGGGCGTACCGGTCGCTACAAGATCTTTCCGGTGGTCGGCACCGCGCTGATGACGATCGCGTTTGTCCTGATGTCTGGCATGGACGGATCGACTTCTGCGACAACGCAATCGGTCTACCTGCTGATCCTGGGTGCCGGCATCGGCCTGACCACGCAGGTGCTGGTACTGATCGTGCAGAACACGTCGAATTTCGACGACCTAGGCGTTGCCACCTCCGGCATAAGTTTCTTCCGCACCATCGGCGGCTCGTTCGGGGCAGCCATATTTGGTTCCTTGTTCGTCAACCTCCTCAACTCACGGCTGGCTTCGGCGCTGGCGGCCACCGGCGCGTCCGACGACGTGGTGAGCTCGCCCGTAGCGCTGCACCGACAACCCCCTGCCGTGGCCGTGCCGATTGTGCACGCCTACGCCGGGTCGCTAGCCCTGGTATTCCTGTGCGCGGCTCCGGTGGCCGCGATCGGTTTTGTCTTGGCGCTGTTTATGCGCGAAGTTCCGTTGCGCGACATCCACAACAGGGCAGTCGATTTCGGTGAGGGGTTTCGGAATGCCAACGACCGATACCCCGGAACAACCGCTGCAGAATGTGATCGCACGCATGCCGCGCAGCGATGACGCGGGCATACCGCCCGCTTGAGCCGTTGTTTGACATCGGTGTGGAGTCGGCGCCGACGGCTCGGCGGCCTGACTTGCGGCGCAGCTCGAACAGATCCCCGATGGCCGCGAGGCGGGCCGAACTGATTTGGGCTTCGGCGCGCCCCGCCGCGCGCATCCGGTCGATCAGGGAACGGGACTGATCGGTGTCGGACGGCTCCCCGAGACATCACAGCCGACACGCGCATTCCATCGCTCGGGTGCTGCGGTTCACCGGGGGCTAACCCGGTGATCAGCCGGGAGAACCAGCTCGCCAGCGTTCTGACACACACCAGTCGGCGGCAAATCTGGTTTGGATCAGGGCGGACGTGCTACACGCCGGCGTCAGCGCCCGGCATACCATCGCTCGTGTGCTGCTCAACCGTGCCACCGCCGAGGGCATTGCGAACGGTCGCGTCAACCTGGTGCTGCGGCGCTGGGACGTCGCACGAGCAAAACCTGGTGGCACCCAACGCACGATGGCGGGCACGATCCGCATCGACGATGTCGAGGAGCTTCCCCACGACTATCGGGTCACCGAGCAGCAGGCACGCGCTGCCGGCTTTCCTGATGCCGCGATCGCGCAGGCGGAGCTGGATCGGCGGCCCGCGAAACACACATACCTCATCACGGTGTCGTTCGCCGGCCCCGACGAACGCCCGGCGCTCGCAGCGGACGACGCCCTGACCGCCGATGACGTCGCGGCGATCGTGACCGGCCTCGACCGCCTCGATACCGCCAGCCCGTCCGGCGCGTGGACCAGAAGGTACCTGCGGTTGATCGCCGATAACGAGGCGGTGCGCGCCCCCAACCTGGCGGCCGGAGAAGGGCTGGACGTGCCTCGGTTCAAGCGGCGGGTCCGCCGGCTCAAGGAATTGGGCCTGACGATCAGCCTCGATGTCGGCTACCGGTTGTCGCCGCGGGGCCGGGCTTTTCTGGAAGCAATCGGCTAATGTTGTTGTTACCCAAATGCATTCGCACCGATGAGTTTAGTGTGTTCGTCCTGCCCGACGGGCGCGAACTGGCCTATCTGGAATGGGGCGACCCCGCCGGCTACCCGGCGTTCTACTTCCACGGCACGCCAAGTTCGCGGCTGGAGGGCGCTTTCGCCGACGGAGCCGCAAAGCGAGCGGGCCTTCGGCTCATCGCAATTGATCGGCCAGGGTTTGGTCGCTCAACCTTCAAGCAAGGACGTACCTTTCGTGATTGGCCGGCAGACGTTTGCGCTCTGGCCGACGCGTTCGAGCTGGAACAGTTTGGCGTGGTTGGACATTCGGGTGCCGGACCGCACCTGTTTGTCTGCGGGACCGTCATCCCGCCCGCACGGCTGAAGTTCGTCGGCGCGCTTGGACCGTGGGGTCCGCTGGCGACACCGGACATCATGCGCAGCCTGAACTCGACGGACCGGTTCTATGCCCGGCTGGCGCAACGCGCGCCGCGCACATTCGGCGCTTTGTTTGCGCCCCTCGGCTGGTGCGCGAAGTACTCCCCAAGGCTGTTTTGCCGGTTGGTGACGGCTTCGGTATCCGGGGCCGACCAACAGCGCATGCGCGACGAGCTTTTCGCCCAGCACTTCCGCGCCATCCAGCTCGAAGCGTTCCGTCAGGGCAGCCGCGGCGCAGCGTATGAATCGCTACTCGAGTATCGACCGTGGGACTTCGACGTCGCCGACGTGGCCGTGCCCACCCACATCTGGTTAGGCAGCGAAGACACCTTCGTACCGCGCTCGATGGGGGAGTATCTCGAGCGCACGATCCCAGACGTTGATTTTCACTGGACGGACGGCAAAGGCCATTTCCACATCGAAGATTGGGACGAGATCTTCGCCGCTATTCGCGCCTGAGCCGCGACGCTCTGGCTCAATGTCGTCGCCGGCTTGCGGCGCTATTCGCGCCTGAGCCGCGACTCGACGAACGACTCCAACTTTTCCCACTCCCGAACCGCGGTGGCATACGGCGGCGCGGGCTTGCTAACCGCATCGGGGTCCAGCACGTAGGCCACCAGCTTGCCCAGTGGCTTGCCGGAGTCCAGCGCCTTGTCGACGGTGCTTTCCTCGGAGTAGTCGCCGATATCGCGGAGCAGCTCGACGGCGAGGTCGAGCTGGTCGCGGTCCACCGCGTCGGGCCCGTCGGCGAAATCGTCGGCGAGGCCGCTCAGCACATAGACGTTGTCGTCGGTGACGTCCACGGCCAGTGACCCGTCGGTGGCGGCGGTGCGGATGTCGTCGTAGGTACTCAGATCCGACAAGTCATGGTCGTGCTCGTCGGCAAGGTAGCGGGCCAGTGCGCGCTCGGAGCTGAATACACTGATCCGGCCGTTGCGGCCAAGGAATATCGGCCGATCATCCAGGTAGCAGCGCAGCGTATAGAAGGTGCCTGAACCCGTCATGATCTGGATCGGGTCGATTCCCACTTGCAGCCAGAAATCCTCCTGGCTGCCAAGCACGACAGTGTCGCCGGGCGCGCGTTCTTCCTCCTCTTCCTCGGCCTCCTCGCCCTCCTCGGCCTCGTCAACCGCGTCCTGGGCGGCCTCGGCGTCGGACTCGTCAGATGCTTCGGGCTCTTCGATCTCCTCTTCCAGTTCTTCGGCGGCCTTCTCCGACAGCTCCGCGTCGACGTCCGGAGTGCTGATGATGTCCTCGACGGCCTTGAGCACGTCATCCCAGCTTCGCCCGATGATCTCGGCGATCGCGTTCCAGCGTTTCTGGCCGGCCTTCCCGGTGAAGTGTTCGATGCCGCCGGACACCGTGCCCAGCATGGGATTGCCGTTGAAGAACTTCGACACCGCCGCCAGCTCGCACACCGATCCGATGGACGAGACCACGGCTAGTGTCGCCGCAAGCGCCGACACCGCGTCTTCTGTCGGCTTCTCGGCCACCAGCTCCTCGACGACCATCAGATCGAACTGCTTGTTTTCGGACGGCTCGAAGTGGTGCGCGTGCGCCTCGGTCAGACCCTGCCACGCCGGGTGGTCGACCACGTCGTTGTCGGTGTTGGAACGCACGAATGCGACCAGGTCAGCGACGCTTTCGAAGCCGTACAGGTCGTCGTCCTTGCCCAGAAACGCTTCCCACTCGTCGCCGGCATCACGCCACCGAGGCGCCCACAGCGTGTAGCGGTCACCTTCGGACAGGCTCAGGCGGATGGGCACGAGGTCAGCAGCCATGCGGCACAGAATAGCGACCTCGCCCGCTGGCGCTTATCCGCCCCAAATACTTGCGATGGGGGCGGCATTCGCCGCATTGCCCGTCTTGGGCAGCCCATACATCTGCTCCAGCGTGGAAAGAACGTTGTAGTGGTTGATCTGCTCGGTGTAGGTGCCGGGCTGCACGTGCGCGCCGTAGAACACCGTCGGAATTTGGTTCCGGCTGGATCCGTCGTCCTCGTCCCAGGTCACGATCAGCAGGCTGTTGTTGGCTTTGGCCCAGTTCGCATAGGCAGCCAGCTCGCGGTTCAACCAGGCGTCGCCGGCAGCGATCGAGCCGTCGTGCATGTTGTTGGCGGCATTGGGAATGACGAACGCGACGGTCGGCAGGCTGGCGTAGTTGTCCGGGGTGGGAAACGCGGAAAACGGCACCGAAGCTGCAGGTGGCACGTTGCTGAAGTTGACCCACGGCACGTGCTTGCGGCCGTACTTGCCCGCCGCGCAGACCGTTGAGCCGACCGCGGGCAGGTCTTCTGAATAACCCACGAATGTGTAACCGGCGGCTAGCAATTCAGAACCCAAATTGGGCAGGTTGCCGCCGTTGACCGGACAGGTGTTCTTAGTCAGCCCAAAGGTGTTGCCGGCGAACAGCGCCAGGTAGTTCGGTTCGCTTGGGTGTGTTTCGGCGAACGATTGGGCCATCATTGCGCCGTTGGCAGCCAGTGCGTTGATGAATGGCGCCGACTTGTTACCGATGATGTTGGCCTGAGAACGGTTTTCTTCCACCACGATCACCACGTGCGCGAAGGTTGGCAGGGCTGCCGCCGCGAGGCTCACGCGGGGGGCCATGGCGCTGGTTGCAACCACCAAAACGGCTACAGCCAGCGCTCGGAACGCCCTGGTCTGGGGTCGCCGGTGATCCCGCATGCCGGGAGTATATGGGCGGTTTGTACGGCATACGGCCTCGCGCGACGTGTGTTAGCGGTACTACCCCTGATTGTTACGTACGCTCGAACCCATGGACGTGTGCGTCGTAGACCACCCGCTGGCCGCTGCCCGACTGACCGTGCTGCGCGATGAACGCACCGATCCGGCTGCGTTCCGTGCCGCGTTGCGCGAGTTGACGCTTGTCTTGGTTTACGAGGCCAGCCGGGACGCACCCCGCGAGCCGGTCAAGATCCGGACCCCAGTGGCTGAAACGGTCGGGACGCGACTCATCAACCCGCCACTACTGGTTCCCGTGTTGCGCGCCGGCCTGGGGATGATCGATGAGGCACAGGCTGCGATACCCGAGTCCCAGGTCGGGTTCGTCGGTATGGCGCGCGACGAGGAAACCCACGAGCCGGTCACCTATATGGAGAAGTTGCCCGACGATCTCAGAGGCTGGCCGGTAATGGTCCTCGATCCCATGCTGGCAACTGGTGGGTCGATGATCCAAACGATTGAACTGCTGAAACGCCGCGGCGCAACGGAATTCATCGTGCTCTGTGTGGTGGCTGCACCGGAAGGGCTTGCGGCGCTTGAGAAGGCGGCGCCCACCGCCCGGGTGTTCACTGTGGCGGTCGACGAAGGGCTCAATCAGGCCGCATATATCGTGCCGGGTCTCGGCGACGCCGGCGACCGGCAGTTCGGGCCCAGCCCGTTCACCGAGCCGCAACCGAAGAGGCCAGCTCCGCACGCACCGCGGCGGCCCGTTCCCGGGCATGTCGTAGGTCACCGGTCACCGCACAGCGAACCTCCAAATAACACTTCACCTTCGGCTCGGTTCCGGAAGGGCGCACCGCCACCCTGATCGAAGTGCCGTCGTCGCCGCCGGTGAAGATCAGCACATCGGTGATATCGGTGACGGTCACGGCAAATCCAGCCAGCCGATCCGGCGGCACCCTACGCAGCCGCTGCATCCAAGCGGCAGCCTCTTCGGGATTGGCGACCCGACGCGATACTGCGGCAACATCGTGCACTCCGTGGCGCCGCGCGAGCTCGTTGAGCACATCAGACACCGAGCGACCCTGCTGTTTCAGCATGGCGACCAGATCGCACACCAAAACCGCGGCACTGATGCCGTCCTTATCGCGCACCGCGACGGGATCGACGCAATGCCCGATCGCCTCCTCGTAGGCGTATGCCAGCGTTCCGCCGGCGATGCCCTCGTCGGCGCGCGCCAACCATTTGAAACCGGTGAGGGTTTCTACGTGGACCGCGCCGTAGTGCGCGGCGATCGCGGCCAGCATCCGCGACGACACCAGCGTGCTGGCAACCACCATGTGCTCCGGATTCGAGGCCCGCGACAAAATGTAATCGCCTAGCAGCCAACCGGTTTCGTCGCCGGACAGCATCCGCCAGCCCGACGCCCCCGATTTCCCCAAAGGGATGCCCACCGCACACCGGTCGGCATCGGGATCGAGTGCGATCGCGATGTCGGCGCGGACGTCGTTAGCCAGGGCGAGCAGTGCGTCGGTGGCACCGGGCTCCTCCGGATTTGGGAATCTCACGGTAGGGAAGTCGGGATCCGGCGCGAATTGTGCTGCGACGGTTTGCACATCGTCGAAGCCGGCCCGTCGCAGCGTCTCGACTGCGACCGCGCCGCCGACCCCGTGCATCGGTGTCAGGGCCACCCGCACCGAACCGGCGCAGTGGCGGACTCCGGCCGCGCGCTGAATGTAGTGGTCAACCAGCTCGTTGCCGGTGGCTCGGACCGGTTTCCTGGCGATCCGATCGGCCAGGGGAGCCGACGACATCGCGGCTTCAATCTGGTGGTCGGTGGGAGAGACGATCTGGATGCCGTCGTCGAGATACACCTTGTACCCGTTGTCGGTCGGGGGGTTATGCGATGCGGTGATCTGTATCCCGGCGGCGGCCCCGATGTGGCGCACCGCGAACGCGACCACGGGTGTGGGCACTGGATCGGGCAATAGCAGAACCGAAAAACCTTCTGCAGCAAGCACTTCAGCAGTAGCGGCGGCAAATGTCGCCGAGCCGTGCCGAGCGTCGCGCCCTACGATCACCGGTGATCGGGCGAGGCCGCGGCTGGTGAGCACCTGTGCCACCGCCCAAGTGGCGCGCAGCACCACGGCAACATTCATCGCGTCCGGCCCGCCGCGCACCGGACCGCGCAGCCCCGCGGTGCCGAACGCCAGCGGACGAGCGAATCGCGCTGCCAGTTCGTCGGGGTCACACGCGGCAAGCTCGGCGGCCGTCCGCGGGTCCGGGTCGTGAGCGATCCAATCCTGCGGTGTCACAGTCACTTTCTAAAACCGAGCTATGACGTCGGCCAGCAGCGATCCCATCCGAGCCGCCGATGCGGCCCCGGCGGCGAGCACCTCGGCGTGGCTCACCGGCTTGCCGGTGATCCCGGCAGCGAGGTTCGTCACCAGGGACACCCCGAGCACCTCGGCACCCGCCGCCCGGACGGCGATGGTCTCGTGCACGGTCGACATTCCAACCAGGTCGGCGCCCAACGTTTGCAGCATCCGGATCTCCGCGGGCGTCTCATAATGCGGACCCGGCAGGGCGGCGTACACGCCCTCGGCCAGCTCCGGGTCCGCGGCGTGAGCCAGCGCCCGCAACCGCGGTGAATACGCGTGGGTCAGGTCGACGAACTGCGCACCGACCAGTGGCGAACGCGCGGTCAGGTTCAGGTGGTCACTGATCAGCATCGGCTGGCCCACCTGCAGCTCCCGACGCAGGCCGCCGGCCGCGTTGGTGAGCACGACGATCCGCGCTCCCGCGGCACACGCCGACCGCACCGGGTGCACGACGTGCCGCAGCTCGTGTCCCTCGTAGGCGTGTATGCGACCGGCCAGCAACAGCACCCGGTGCCTACCGATCGGCACCGACAACAGCTCCCCGGCATGACCGGCCGCCTGCGGGGGCGTGAAACCTGGCACTTCGGCGTAAGGCACCGCGGCGGTAGGGGAGCCCAGTGCCGCAACGGCCGGTGCCCATCCCGACCCAAGAACGACCGCGACGTCGTGCTCTCCGATCCCGGTGCGCTCTGCGATGACCTGGGCCGCCCGTTGTGCGAGTTCGGCGGGATCAGTCACAGTGGGGGAGCGTAACTCGCTCGGTGAGATACTGCGAGCATGCTTGCTGCCAGCGCCCTGGATAACGTCGAGGAAGTGGTGCGGCGCCGTGGCAGCGAACTGGTCGAGCTGTCCCATGCGATCCACGCCGAACCGGAGTTGGCGTTCGCCGAACACCGCAGCTGCGCCAAGGCCCAGGCGCTGGTTGCCGAACGCGGTTTCGAGGTAGCCGCGGCCGTCGCGGGTTTGGACACGGCATTTCGCGCCGACTACGGCAATGGGCCGCTGGTGGTCGGGATCTGCGCAGAATTACGACGCGCTTCCCGGGATTGGCCACGCCTGCGGTCACAACATCATTGCGGCATCGGCGGTGGGCGCCGCGCTGGCATTGGCCGAGGTAGCCGACGACTTGGGTCTTACCGTGGCGTTGCTGGGCACTCCCGCCGAGGAGTCCGGCGGCGGTAAGGCGCTGATGCTGCAGGCTGGGACGTTCGATGATGTCGCGGTGGCGGTGATGGTTCATCCCGGGCCGACCGACATCGCCGGCACCCGATCGTTGGCATTGTCCGAGGTCACCGTGGAGTACCGCGGCAAGGAATCGCACGCCGCCGTCGCCCCGCACCTCGGGGTCAACGCCGCCGACGCCGTGACCGTTGCCCAGGTGGCCGTGGGCTTGCTGCGGCAGCAGCTGGCGCCAGGGCAGCTTGTGCACGGCATCGTCACCGAGGGCGGGCAGGCGGTCAACGTCATCCCCGGGCATGCGACGTTGCAGTATGCGATGCGGGCGGTGGAATCGGATTCGCTGCGCGAG
Organism: Mycobacterium simulans; assembly: GCF_900232995.1. Lineage (GTDB taxonomy): Bacteria > Actinomycetota > Actinomycetes > Mycobacteriales > Mycobacteriaceae > Mycobacterium > Mycobacterium simulans. The sequence goes on along the minus strand of NZ_OCVX01000003.1, from coordinate 2,016,363 downwards.
CTAGAGGGCAGGATGTTCGCTTGCTTTGCCGCTGGTGCGCTGGCCGCCGGCTGTGAATACGAAATCGACAACGCCGCACCGGCATACGCGGAGCTCAAACCCGACCAATGGCTAGCCGAGGTATGCCGCGAGGAGATGCGGCGGCTAGGGCGCGAGCCGGTGCCATCCGCCATGGAGGCGGCGCTCCCGTTGGGCAGCACCGACATGGGTAACGTGACGCAGGTGATACCGGGGATTCATCCGGTGATCGGTGTGGACGCCGGCGGTGCGACGGTTCACCAGCGCGCCTTCGCTGCGGCAGCCGTCGGTGCCAGCGCCGATCGCGCGGTTGTCGACGGCGCGATCATGTTGGCGCGCACCATCGTTCATCTCGCCCAGACTCGCGACGAGCGTGATCGGGTACTGGAGGCTCGCGATAAACGGGTGGCCTCATGAGCCGCGCCGGCGACGATGCAGAGCGTAGCGATGAGGAGGAGCGGTGCATATGAGCCTTGTCGACACCGCCGAATCGTGGCTCGCCGCGCACTACGCCGAGCTGGTCGAATGGCGCCGGCACATCCACCGCTATCCGGAGTTGGGCCGCCAGGAGTACGCCACGACGCAGTTCGTTGCCGAGCGGTTGGCCGATGCGGGGCTCAACCCCAAGGTGTTGCCCGGGGGAACGGGACTGACCTGCGACTTCGGTCCCGAGCATCAGCCGAGGATTGCGCTGCGCGCCGACATGGATGCGCTGCCGATGGCCGAACGGACCGGCGCGCCGTACGCCTCGACGATGCCCAATGTCGCGCACGCCTGTGGTCATGACGCGCACACAGCGATCCTGCTGGGTACCGCGCTGGCGTTGGCGTCGGTACCCGAGCTCCCGGTCGGAGTGCGGCTGATCTTCCAGGCGGCCGAAGAGCTGATGCCCGGCGGCGCCATCGACGCGATCGCCGCCGGAGCGCTGATCGGGGTGTCACGAATCTTCGCCCTGCACTGCGATCCTCGGCTCGAGGTCGGCAAGATCGCGGTCAGACATGGCCCCATCACTTCGGCGGCCGACTCCATCGAGATCACGCTGTATTCGCCCGGTGGACACACGTCGCGTCCACACTTGACCGCCGACTTGGTCTACGGGCTCGGCACGTTGATCACCGGGCTGCCCGGGGTGCTGTCGCGTCGTATCGACCCGCGCAACGGCACGGTGCTGGTGTGGGGGGCGGTCAATGCGGGCGTGGCCGCCAACGCCATTCCCCAAACCGGCGTCCTGTACGGCACCGTTCGCACCGCGAGCCGGCAGACCTGGGTCGACCTCGAGGAGATCATCCGCCAAGCGGTGTCTGCGCTGCTGTCGCCATTGGCCATTGAGCACACCCTGCAATACCGACGCGGCGTGCCACCCGTCGTCAACGAGGACGTCTCGACACGCATCCTCACCCACGCCATCGAGGCCGTCGGCCCCGATGTGCTCGCCGACACCCGGCAATCCGGCGGCGGTGAGGACTTCTCCTGGTACCTGGAGGAAGTGCCGGGCGCGATGGCGCGCCTGGGGGTTTGGTCGGGCGAGGGACCGCAATTGGACCTACATCAGCCAACATTCGACCTCGACGAGCGTGCGCTGGGGATCGGGGTGCGAGTGTTGGTGAACATCATCGAGCAGGCCGCAGCCTTCTGACCGCGAGCGTGCGTGTCTGTGCAAGGACACGCCGCGCTGGCCGGCATTCTGTGCACCCTCAGCAGGGTGAATTGTCGGTACGGGCGGCCCCCCGGACGATAGCGTGTGTGCAGCCAGAGCTGAGCCAGCTACTCGACTCGCAGGGTGGGGTCGTTACTTCCGCCCAGGCCTTGACATTCCTTACCCGGCGCGGCCTGGAAGCACACATAAAAAGCGGGGTCCTGCAAAAGATTTGGCATGGCATTTACGGCGGCGGTGAATTGACCACCGAGTTGCGACTGCGCGGCCTGGACCTGGCCGCCGGCACGACGGTCGCGGCATGCATGGGTACCGCCGCCGCTGCGTACGGCTTCGACACCGAACGAACAACGGATCTGCACGTGCTCAATCCCGGTGGTCGGCAATTGCGTTCAGCCGACGGCCTGATCGTGCACCGCCGTGTGGCTGCGCCGTTGACATTGGTTGCGGGACGCCCTGTCACGGCGCCGCCGTGGACAGCGGTCGAGGTCGCCCGCGGGCTGCGCCGGCCTCGGGCGCTGGCGACCCTGGACGCCGCTTTGCGCAGCGGCACGTGCAGCCACTTCAATCTGGAGCGGGCTATTGACCTGCAATCCGGACGTCGCGGCATCGTAAATGTGCGCGAGTTGTTGGGATTGGCGTCCCCGCAGGCTGAGTCGCCAATGGAGAGTGAGGCCCGCCTGGTAATGATCGACGGCGGCTTGCCACCGCCCGTGTTGCAATACCAGCTCGTGGACACCGTTGGGCGGATCTGGCGGCTCGACTTTGCCTGGCCCGAACACCGCGTCGCGGCCGAGTACGACGGCGTCGAATGGCACAGCGGGCCGGACGCATTTCTCCGGGACCGCCGGCGTGCGTCTGCCCTCCAACAGCTGGGCTGGCTGGTCGTTCCCATCATCGCCGAGGATGTCAGGTACCGACCGGTCGAACTTATCCGGCGACTCGAGACATCGCTACGACGGGCCGCGTGAGAGTGCGTAAAGTGCCAGTAGCAACGGCGTGTCGCTGTACAGACATGCACGCTCGCGAGACCGAGGCTAGGTGGTCCCCGGGCCGATGTTGCGGGCCGGACGGGTACGCAGGTCGTGAACGTAATCGGCTGGGGCGCCGGCGATTTCGGCGGCGTCGGCCATGACTCCCAGATAGCGCGCCGACGGCAGCCCGCCCTCCCAGGCATCCAGCACGTAGAGCCAGGCCAGGACGGGATCGGTTGTGGTGTCCGAGGATAAGCGCTCCACGCGACAGCGGATCTTCTGGTGGACGCCGAACTCGGAGCCCTCCCACTGATCAAGGTTCTTCTCGTCCGACGGCGTCATGTCGTAGAGCACGACGAACACCTTCGAATCGGGATCCTCGACGACGGTGGCCAGTGCCCCTTCCCAGCCGATGTCTTCACCGCCGAACGTCAGCCGCCACCCGTGTAGCCAGCCGGTTCCGGCCATCGGCGAGTGGGGCGCCCGCTTGAGCATCTGCTCGGGATGCATGTTCGACCCATAGGCTGCGTAGAGCGGCACGGGGAAAGCTTAAACAACACACCGGCGCGCTAGGTTAAGCCTGTGGTGACACGCATTGTGATCCTTGGCGGGGGACCGGCCGGTTACGAGGCCGCATTGGTAGCGGCAACCTCCCACCCCGAATCAACCCGTGTCACCGTCATCGACTCCGAAGGCATCGGCGGGGCGGCTGTGCTCGACGATTGCGTGCCCTCCCAGACCTTCATCGCCCCCACCCGCCTGCGCACCGAACTGCGCAAAGCGCCCCAACTGGGCTTTGACATCGACATCGAGGACGCCAAAATCTCGCTGCCGCAAATCCACGCCAGGGTTAAGTCGCTGGCGGCGGCACAGTCGGCCGACATCACCGCTTCGCTGAAGGGCATGGGAGTGGAGGTGATCGCCGGCCGCGGTGAGCTGGTCGATCCCACCCCCGGGCTGGCGCGGCACCGCATCAAGGCGACCGCCCCCGACGGCACGACCAGCGAGCACGACGCCGATGTCGTGCTGATCGCCACCGGCGCCAGCCCCCGCATCCTGCCGTCGGCCCGGCCCGACGGCGAGCGCATCCTGACCTGGCGGCAGCTCTATGACTTGAAGGCGTTGCCCGAGCACCTCGTGGTGGTCGGCTCGGGGGTTACCGGTGCCGAGTTCGTGCACGCCTACACCGAGTTGGGTGTGCAGGTGTCGGTTGCCGCCAGCCGGGACCGGGTGCTGCCGTACGAGGACGCCGACGCCGCGCTGGTCTTGGAAGAGTCGTTCGCCGAACGCGGCGTGCGGTTGTTCAAGAACGCGCGCGCCGAATCGGTCACCCGTACCGACGCCGGGGTCCTGGTGACCATGACCGACGGCCGCACCGTCGAGGGCAGCCACGCCCTGATGACCATCGGGTCGATCCCCAACACCAGCGGGCTGGGCCTGGAACGCGTCGGCATCGAGCTCGGGCCGGGCGACTATCTGAAGGTGGACCGGGTGTCGCGCACCTCGGTGCCGGGCATTTACGCGGCCGGCGACTGCACCGGTCTGCTGTTGTTGGCTTCGGTCGCCGCGATGCAGGGCCGAATCGCGATGTATCACGCGCTGGGCGAAGGGGTGAGCCCGATCCGGTTGCGCACGGTGGCCGCCACGGTGTTCACCCGCCCCGAGATCGCCGCCGTCGGCGTGCCGCAATCGGCGATCGACGACGGGTCGTTCAGCGCGCGCACCATCATGTTGCCGCTGCACACCAACGCGCGGGCCAAGATGTCAGGGCTGCGGAAAGGGTTCGTCAAGATTTTTTGCCGGAAGTCCACCGGGGTGGTGATTGGCGGGGTGGTGGTGGCGCCCATCGCGTCGGAGCTGATCCTCCCGATCGCCGTCGCCGTACAGAACCGCATTACCGTCAACGAGCTGGCCCAGACGCTCGCCGTTTACCCGTCGTTATCGGGTTCGATAACTGAGGCCGCCCGCCGCCTGATGGCGCACGACGATCTGGACTGAAGGGCAACTCACGACGGCATAAGCAACTAGCCTTGGCTAAGCAACGCCTACCCATCGGTAACTGACAGGAGTCCTTAGTCGTGAGCAACCCGATCCCCGGACCGGAGAGCGACCAGGTCTGGTCCGCTGCGTCGCTGGGCCCTGAGCAGCGCGCGTTGGCCTGGGAGAGACTCGGTACCGAGCAATTCGACGTCGTGGTTATCGGCGGCGGTGTGGTGGGTTCCGGCTGCGCGCTGGATGCCGCCACCCGCGGACTCAAGGTGGCCTTGGTCGAGGCGCGCGACTTTGCCTCCGGCACGTCGAGCCGGTCGTCGAAGATGTTCCACGGCGGCCTGCGTTATCTCGAGCAACTGGAATTCGGGCTGGTGCGTGAGGCGCTCTACGAGCGCGAGCTTTCGCTGACCACGCTGGCGCCGCATCTGGTCAAGCCGTTGCCGTTCCTGTTTCCGCTGACCAAGCGTTGGTGGGAACGCCCCTACATCGCGGCGGGCATTTTCCTCTACGACAGCCTCGGCGGCGCGAAATCGGTTCCGGCGCAGAAACATATGACCCGCGCCGGTGCGCTGCGGTTAAGTCCTGGCCTCAAACGTAGTTCGCTGATCGGTGGTATTCGCTACTACGACACCGTCGTCGATGATGCCCGGCACACCATGACGGTCGCCCGCACCGCTGCGCATTACGGCGCGGTCGTCCGGTGCTCTACCCAGGTGGTCGCGTTGCTGCGCGAAGGCGACCGGGTGATCGGCGTGCGGGTCCGCGATTCCGAGGACGGCTCGGTCACCGAAGTCCGCGGCCACGTGGTAATCAACGCGACCGGGGTGTGGACCGACGAGATTCAGGCATTGTCCAAGCAGCGCGGCCGATTCCAGGTGCGCGCGTCCAAGGGCGTGCACGTCGTGGTGCCGCGGGACCGCATCGTCAGCGACGTCGCGATCATCTTGCGCACCGAGAAGTCGGTGATGTTCGTCATCCCTTGGGGCAGTCACTGGATCATCGGGACCACCGACACCGACTGGAACCTGGACCTGGCGCACCCCGCGGCCACGAAGGCCGATATCGACTACATCCTCGGGACGGTCAACACCGTGCTGGCCACCCCGCTAACCCACGCGGATATCGACGGCGTCTACGCGGGCCTGCGGCCGCTGCTGGCCGGGGAAAGCGACGACACCTCCAAGTTGTCCCGGGAACACGCCGTGGCGGTGCCGGCGGCCGGCCTGGTCGCCATCGCGGGTGGCAAATACACCACCTATCGGGTGATGGCGGCCGACGCCGTGGACGCGGCGGCGGAGTTCATCCCGGCCAGGGTGGCGACGTCGATCACCCAAAAAGTGCCGCTGGTCGGCGCGGACGGCTATTTCGCCCTGATCAACCAAACCGAGAACGTTGGCGCGACGCGAGGTCTGCACCCATACCGGGTGCGCCACCTGCTGGACCGCTACGGGTCGCTGATCGACGAGGTCCTGGCATTGGCGGCCAAAGACCCCAGCCTGCTGGGCCCGATCAAGGAGGCGCCGGGCTACCTGAAGGTGGAAGCCCTCTACGCCGTCACGGCCGAGGGTGCGCTGCATCTCGAGGACATCCTGGCCCGACGAATGCGCATCTCGATCGAGTATCCGCACCGCGGTGTCGACTGCGCCCGGGAGGTCGCCGAGCTGGTCGCGCCGGTGCTGGGGTGGAGCGCCGCGGACACCGACCGGGAAGTCGCGAACTACAGGGCGCGGGTGGAGGCGGAGATACTGTCGCAGGCGCAGCCCGACGACGTGTCGGCGGACATGTTGCGCGCCAGCGCGCCCGAGGCGCGCGCCGAAATTCTCGAGCCGGTACCCCTCAGTTGAGTCAGCGTTGAGACCCGCGCCGCTGCCGGTTCGCGACGGATTGGGGCCCGCGCGGGTGCGGTTGCGCGGCGGACCGGTGCTGGACGAGCTGAACGCACGATTCGGCGCGGCAGCCCGCACGAAAGTCCTTGCCGGAGAAGTCGTCGACGCTCGTGGCCGAGTGGTTGACGACACCACCGTGCTGCCCAGCGGCTCTCACGTGTATCTCTACCGTGAGCTGCCCGCCGAAGTGCCGGTGCCCTTTGACATTCCGGTGCTCTATCGGGACGCGGACATCGTGGTTGTCGACAAGCCGCACTTCCTGGCCACCATGCCCAGGGGCCGTCACGTCGCGCAGACGGCGCTGGTGCGGCTGCGCCGGGAGCTGGATTTGCCCGAGCTGAGCCCGGCCCACCGGCTGGACCGGCTGACGGCCGGCGTGCTGCTGTTCACCACTCGGCGCGAGCTGCGCGGGCGGTACCAGACGCTGTTCGCCCGGGGCGCCGTGCGCAAGATCTACCTGGCCCGAGCGGCCGTTGACCCGGCCCTGGAGCTGCCGCGCGTGGTGCGAGACCGCATCGTCAAGCGGCGGGGCAACCTGCAGGCGGTCTGTGAGCCCGGCGCGCCTAACGCGGAGACGTTCGTGGAGCTGTTATCACCAGACGGTCTGTATCGGCTGACGCCGCGCACCGGACGCACGCACCAGTTAAGGGTTCACATGGCATCGCTGGGCCTGCCGATCGTCGGAGACCCGTTGTACCCGAAGGTGCTAGACGTAGCCGACAACGACTTCAGCACGCCGCTTCGACTGCTGGCGCAGCGCATCGGGTTCAAGGATCCTGTGACCGGTTCGCCCCGGGAATTCATCAGTCGCCGAGAAATCTAGGAGTCAGTTCATGGGTGAGGCAAACGCGCTAGTCATTGTCGCCGGCTATCAGGACCTCGAGGCGGCTCGTCACGACTTCGAAAACCTCACCGGTGGGGCCACCGCCAAGACCGTTCCGCTGCAGGATGCGGTGCTGGTCGGCAAGGACGCGCAGGGCGAGCGGGTGGTGCTCGACAGCGGGAATCGGCTCGCCCGCAAGGGCGCGGTGTGGGGCGCTGGCGCGGGTCTGGCGCTGGGCTTGTTTTCACCGGTGTCGTTGGCCACGGCCGCATTCGGTGCCGCGACCGGAGCGTTGGCCGGCAGTGTCGTCAACAAGCGCGTCAAAGGGGGGGTGGCTGACAAGATCGGCGAAGCGATGGCGGCGGGCAGTGCGGTGATCATCGCGGTGACACCGGCGTCGGGCCGACTGGCGGTGGAGCAGACCTTGGCCGGCTCACCGATGAAATCTGTTGCCGAAATGAGCCATTCGACGCTGCGCAGCTTCGGATCGGCGCTGCAGGAGGCGATGGGTAAGTTCAACCCGGACCGCACCAAGCTGCCGATACCGCAGCGCAGCTTCGGCGGCACGATCGGTCGCACAGCGGCGGACTCGGTGGGGGACTGGACGATTGTCCCCGGCGCCAACGCGCCCGACGGTGCACCCAATGTGCTGATCGTGCTGATCGACGACGCCGGGTTCGGCGGCCCGGATACCTTCGGTGGCGGCATCCGGACCCCGACGCTGTCTCGAGTGGCACAGAATGGGCTGGCGTACAACCGCTTCCACGTCACCGCCGTGTGCTCACCGACCCGTGCGGCGCTGCTGACCGGACGCAACCATCACCGCGTCGGCTTCGGATCGGTGTGCGAGTTCCCCGGGCCTTACCCGGGTTATTCGACGGTCAAGCCACGCAGTTGCGCCTCGTTGCCGCGCATCCTGCGCGACAACGGTTATGTCACAGGCGCTTTCGGTAAGTGGCATCTGACCCCGGACAACGTCCAGGGAGCCGCCGGGCCGTTCGACAACTGGCCGGTGGGCTGGGGCTTCGACCACTACTGGGGGTTCCCATCGGGCGCGGCGGGCCAGTACGACCCGATCATCAGCCAGGACAACTCCGTGCTTGGCATACCCGAAGGACAAGACGGCAAGCCCTATTTCTTCCCCGACGACCTCACCGACAAGGCCGTCGAGTGGCTGCACACCGTGCGTGCCCAGAACGCCACGAAGCCGTGGATGATGTACTACTCGACCGGCGCCACCCACGCGCCGCACCACGTGTTCAAGGAATGGGCCGACAAGTACCAGGGACAGTTCGACGAGGGTTGGGATGTCTACCGGCGCAATACTTTTGAACGGCAGAAGCGGCTGGGGATCATTCCGCCGGACGCCGAACTGACCGAGCGGCCCGACCTGTTCCCGGCGTGGGACAGCCTGTCGGACACCCAGAAGAAGCTCTTTGCGCGGCAGATGGAGGTGTTCGCGGGATTCTCCGAAAACGCCGACTGGAACGTCGGCCGTCTGCTTGACGCGATCGAGGAACTCGGCGAGTCGGACAACACGCTGGTCTTCTACATCTGGGGCGACAACGGCGCCAGCATGGAGGGCACCAACACCGGTTCGTTCAACGAGATGACGTTCCTGAACGGTCTGGATCTCGACGCCGACAAGCAGCTTGCGCTCATCGAACAGTACGGGGGGATCGAAGCGCTCGGCAACGAGTTCACCGCGCCGCATTTCGCGAGCGCGTGGGCACACGCGAACAACACCCCGTTCCAATGGGGCAAGCAGATGGCCAGCCACCTGGGCGGCACCCGCGATCCGATGGTGGTCGCCTGGCCGGCACGGATCCGGCCCGACGGTGTTAGGGCCCAGTTCACTCATTGCATTGACATCGCGCCAACGGTGTTGGCGGCCATCGGTTTACCGGAGCCGACCAGTGTCGACGGCTTCGAGCAGGAGCCCATGGACGGAACCAGTTTCGTGCACACCTTCGACCCGAGCATGGGGGCGGCCGCCGAAGAGCGCCACGCGGTGCAGTATTTCGAAAACTTCGGCAGCCGCGCCATGTACAAGGACGGCTGGTGGGCGTGTGCTCGCCTGGACAAGGCGCCGTGGGACTTGTCTCCGGAGACCATGCAGCGGTTCGCGCCCGGGAACTACGACCCCGACGACGATGTGTGGGAGCTGTACTACCTGCCCGACGACTTCTCGCAGGCCAAGAACCTGGCAGCCGAACATCCGGACAAGCTCGCCGAGCTCAAGGAACTGTGGTGGCAGGAAGCCGAACGAAACCGGGTGCTGCCGTTGCTCGGTGGGCTCGCGGTGATGTACGGGGATTTGCCGCCGCTTCCCACCACCACACGGTTCAGCTTCCAAGGAGACGTGCAAAACATCCAGCGGGGCATGGTCCCGCGCATCTTCGGCCGGTCGTATGCGATCGAGGCACGGCTGCATGTGCCCGACAGTGGTGCCGAAGGAGTCATCGTCGCCAACGCCGACTTCATGGGCGGTTTCGCCCTGTGGGTGGACGAGGGGCGTCTGCTGCATCACACCTATTCGTTCCTCGGTGTCGAGACCTATCGGCAGGTATCTAGCGAGCCGATCCCCACCGGCGATATCACCGTGCGGATGGTCTTCGAATCCGAGCAGCCCGTAGTCGGTTCGGGCGGCCGGGTGACGCTGTGGGCCGACGATCGGATGATCGGCGAGGGAGAGCTCCCGCAAACGGTGAGCCTGGCCTTTACGTCCTATGCCGGATTGGACGTCGGCCGCGACAACGGCCTGGTCGTCGACCGCGATTATGAGGACAAGGCGCCGTATGTGTTCACCGGAACGGTCAAGGAGGTCGTTTTCGACCTCAAGCCGCTGCCTCTTGACGCGGAGAAGGCGCTGCACGAGCATGCATCGGTGCAAGCGGTGGGGCAGGGTGCCGCGGGTTAGCCCGGCAGGTCTAGGTGTGGTGCCTTGGGCAATACGCGGCGATGCTGAGGCCGACGAAGAAACCGGCGCGATAGCCGTCCAGGTTGGTGCTACTCGTCATGTCCGTAGCGACGTCGGCCTTCTGCCTACCTTGATCGAGCTCATCGCAGACCTCGTGACCGGCAACGATCGCGGCTTTGGGTGACGCGAAGTTGATTCCCTTGGATTTCACGGCATTCAAGAATGCGTCATCGACCCCGTCGCCATGCGCGGTTGGGGTCGCTACCCCCGTGAGGCCAAGCAGCGCGACCACCAGGGCAAGGCCGGTCAATAGTGATCGCACGGATAGGACCTCCCTTCTCAGCTAACGGCAAGCCAAGCCGCTGGGATGAAACGGGAGGTGAACCCGCCGGAAACAATGGCTGAACCCGTCAAAGCCCTTGTTACTATGCCTCATGACTGCGAGGAAGAAATCGCCATTCGAGGAATTGAATTGAAACCCAATCGATTTGGCCCTGCGTTGAGCGTTTTGGCCACCGGTGCGGTTATGTTGTCGGCATGTGGCACTGACAACGCTACGGGGGGAAGTGCCACCACAGGTAGGTCGTCGGCGAACGCTGCCTGCGGCGGTAAGCGGACTCTGAAGGCCAGTGGTTCCACAGCGCAGGATAACGCAATGACCTTGTTTACCAAGGCTTTCGAACAGGCCTGCCCGGGGCAGTCATTGACATACAAGGCCAACGGTTCCGGCGCCGGAATTAGCGAATTTATCGACAACAAAACCGATTTCGGCGGTTCGGACTCGCCGCTGAGCAGGGACGAGCACGCCAGGGCGGAGCGGCGGTGCGGCTCGCCTGTGTGGAATCTGCCAATAGTGTTCGGCCCCATCGCGATCGCCTACAACATCAACGGTGTGACTTCGCTGAACCTCGACGGTCCGACTGCGGCCAGGATCTTCAACGGGGGCATTACGGCGTGGAACGATCCGGCGATCCATGAGCTGAACCCAGGCGTCACCTTGCCGTCTGCGCCAATTCGTGTCGTGTTCCGCAGCGACGAGTCCGGAACCACGGACAACTTCCAGAGATATCTCGATACCGCGTCGGGCGGCGCGTGGGGTAGGGGCGCCGGAAAGAAGTTCGGCGGCGGTGTCGGTGAGGGGGCCAGGGGCAACGGCGGCGCCGTCGCGGCCGTCAAAAGCACCGAAGGGTCCATAACCTACGTCGAGTGGTCATTCGCGCAGGCGCAACGCCTGAACATGGCCAGGGTAGTCACGTCGGCCGGGCCGGACCCGGTAGCGCTCAGCACGGAGTCGGTGGGGAAGACGATTTCGGCTGCCTGGTTTATCGGGGAGGGTAACGACCTCGCGCTCGATACGATCTCGTTCTATCGGCCGAACGAGCCCGGCTCCTACCCGATCGTGCTGGCGACGTACGAGATTGTGTGTTCGAAGTATCCCGATGCGCAGGTCGGCACGGCCGTAAGGGCATTCCTGCTAAGCACCATCGGCGCGGGCCAAAATGGTCTGGCGGACAACGGGTATGTCCCCGTTCCGGACCAGTTGAAGTCGCGGCTGTCGACCGCGGTCAACGCCATCTCGTAGCGACGCGCAATGTTCCAGGGCTTTTACCGCCGTAGTCAACGCAATGTTCCAAAGAATTTCCTTTCGTAGTCAAATAAATACGTTGTGGAGTTCACAACGTTGCCCCCCGAGCTGACATCGGCGCTGATCCACTCGGGACCCGGCGCGCAATCACTGATCGAGGCCTCCGGTGTGTGGCAGCGGCTCGGCACCGACTTGGAAGAAACCGTCGACGGCTATGTCGCCGTCTTGTCATCGCTGTCCGCGGACTGGCACGGTCCGTCCGCGTCTGCGATGCTTCAGGCCGCCGGGCCGTATCTCTCCTGGTTGCGCACTACCGCGCAGCAGTGCCGCGAGCTGGGCTCCTCGGCGCAGTCCGCTGCTGCGGCATACGGCTCCACACTCGCGGCGGTGGTTCATCCCGCACGGGTCAGCGCCAACCGGGTCCAATTGGCACACCTGCTGGCCACCAACGGATTCGGCAAAAACCTTGCGGCCATCGCCGAAACCGAGGCGCAGTACGAGAGCATGTGGGTGAACAATTCGGCGGCGATGTATCGCTATGAGGCGGCCACGACGCAAGCGCTTGCGCTTCCTGAGTTCTCGTCGCCGCCTTCGATTGTCGATCCGGCGGGGCCGGCGGCTCAAGCCAGTGCGGCGTCTGCCGCGGCCTCACCGGTGGATTCGGTATTGGAAGCGCTTGGCGTCACCTTTGACCCCAACAGCGGTTGGTTTGGACTGTTCAACACCTACGTGAACCAGTTCGTCTCGTCGGGATTCCCGATCAACCTCCTCAGTTACTTGGCGCAGAACACCTCGGCCCAGGCGCTGCAGTCCGTGGCGCCCGACATCGCCGCGGGCCTATCGGAAGGGGAAGAGGCTCTGGGCGCGTCGGCGGCTAGTTTGTCCGACGCCGCCAGTGCCCTTGGCGCGGCCGGAGCGCCTGCCGCAGCGGTAGGCGCCGGCGTTTCGCTGGGCAACCTCACTGCGCCGCCCGCCGCGGTGGGGCTGTTGACCACTGCGCAGACGCCGGTGCAACTTGCGTCGGCGGTGTCGCCGCTTCCTGCGGGGGAGTCCGGGTTCCCTATGCTCCCGCCGCTAATGCCGCCGCCTATCGGGGCCGGCAGTGGGTGGCGCAAGCGCAAGCCGCAGAAGTACGAAGATCTCGCGATGGGCCTGGAGCTCACGGGGACGTTTATGCCCAAACCGCCATCGGCGGGATGAGCCCGACGCGGCAGCGGTAACTTGACCGTCATGCCATGGGCGCGATTGCTGTCGGTTGCCGTTGTCGTGGCTTGCTTGGTCGGGTGCGGCGGGCGGCAAGTGGCGGCGGCGGCCCGCGCTCGGGATCAGCCTGGAACATTTCAATTCGGTGGCCTGAACCGGACCTATACGGTGCACGTGCCGCCGGGCCTGCCCGCCGGGCTGGTGCTAAACCTGCACGGTGGCGGTGGCACCGGCACCGGGCAGCAGGCACTGACAAACTTCAACGCCGTCGCCGACACCACCAACCTGGTCGTGTTGTATCCCGACGGCTACGACAAGAGCTGGGCCGACGGCAGAGGGGCGTCACCGGCGGACCGCCGTCATCTCGACGACGTTGGGTTCCTGGTAGCCCTGGTTGGCAAGATACGGAACGAATTTGGCGTTCCCGCCGGGCATGTCTTCGCGACCGGCATGTCCAACGGCGGCTTCATGTCCCACCGCCTGGCTTGCGACCGCGCCGATGTGTTCGCCGCTATTGCGCCCGTGTCCGGCACGCTGGGCGTGGGTGTGGCCTGCAATCCATCACGGCCGGTGTCGGTTCTGGACGCGCACGGTACCGCCGATCCGATCGTACCGTTCATCGGCGGGAAAGTCCGTGGAAGGGGCGGGGTCAGCCAGGCCGTCTCGGTCGCCAGCGTCGTCGATCGATGGCGGGCGATCGATGGCTGCCAGGGCGACCCGTCGGCAGCGGACCTACCAAGCGTGGGCGACGGAACCCTGGTCCGCCGGTTTGACTCCACGGTGTGTACGGCCGGCACCGAGGTTGCCCTCTACCAGATCGACAACGGCGGACACACCTGGCCGGGCAGCAAGCAGTATCTGCCGAAGGCGATCATCGGGTCCACCACCGGCGCGTTGGCTGGCTCCCAAGTCATTGCGCAGTTCTTTCTGGCGCACGGCCGGGAGTAGCCGGGGTTCCCAAGCTCAGCCCTGGCAGGTAGGGCACCAATAGGCAACCCGCTCGCCGGTGCCGTCGGGGTTTCGGTATTCGATCCGCGTACCGCAGCGCCGGCAGCGTTGCCCGGCGCGCCCGTAGACCCACAGCTGCCGACCTGCCCGGGTGTCGCCGGTGGTGCAGCGGTTCCAGCGGAAGCGGTTGGCCCACAACATATCTCGGGCTCGCGAAACCATACGCCGCGGATCGGCTATCGCGCTGACCGGTGCGGTCGGTAGCTGGCCGCTGACGAAACAGAGTTCGTTGCAATAGACGTTGCCGATCCCGGCCATCACACGCTGGTCCAGCAACGCGTCGGCGATCGGGCGATCCGGATCGGCCATCAGGTTGGCGGCGGCCAGCTTCGGATCCCAATCCTCGCCCAGCAGATCGGGCCCCAGGTGCGCGACGACGTCGCCGTCATGGTCCCGTTCGAGGATCTCCAACACACCTAGGTCGACACCGACGGCGCGGATGGTGCCGGCTTCCAAGATGATTCGCGCGCGGTGATCCACCCGCACCGGCCGGTCGCCGACGCGCCAACTGCCGTCCATCTTCAGATGGGAATGAATGCACGCCGCACCGATCCTGATGAACAGATGCTTACCCCGACTGAGCGCCTCGTCGACGACTCCCCCGGTGAGGTCAACGGTGGCAAACCGTGGTACGCGGATGTCGCAGCGCGTCAGCGTTCGGCCGGCCAAGTACTGCCGCAGGATAGCCGCGGTGTGCCAGACGGTGTCACCTTCGGGCATGGCCTACCGCAGCCGTAACCCACGTGGTGTGCGCACGAAGCCGGCGTCTATCAGCGCCTCCGTCGCGGGTGTCGGTCCGCCCGGTTGCAGGACCGGCACCCCGTCGACGCGCTCGACCAGGATCGACGCGAGGCGCCGGGCCGCGACCAACTCGGCCAGTCCGATGGCCGCCGCGTGATTGGCCCCGGCGTCGTCGGTGAACGTCAGCAGTGAGCGCCCGCCGCGTTCGGAGAACCAAGCCAGCTCGCCGTCTACCAGCACCACGAGCGCCCCCGCCTTGCGGCCCGGCCGGGCAGCCCCCCTGGAATCTTCGCCTTCGGAATTGGGCCAGGGTAGGGCGGCGCCGTAGGGGTTTGCTGGGTCGGCGGCGGCCAGCACCACGGCCCGGTACTCCGGCCGTTCGGGGTCGACGTTGTCGAGGTAGCCGCGCAGCCGGTCGACGGTCGACGCGACGGCGAACTGCGCGCCGCCCAACGACTCGACGAAGTAACCTCGCTGGCACCTGCCGGCGTCCTCGAATGCACTCAACACCTTGTAGAGCGTGGCGAACCCGCCCGGCACACCCTCGGCGGCAACGGCGCCCTTAGTTAGCACGCCGTGTCGGTTGAGCAGCAGCTCGGCTTGGTAATGGGCCCGCAGCGTGGAGTCCGGTTCGGGCGGCGGGAGCGCCGACCACCGACCGGCAACCGTCGGGTCAGCGGTGCGTGCCGTGGCGTGCGTGACGCTGTAACGGCTCAGCCGCGGTGGGCGGTGTGTCCGGTGCGCCGGCAGGGAGGGTCGGGAACGCTTGCGACCGCCTGAGCCGCCGCTGAGCATCGCTCGTACCGGCGCGAAGGTGTCGCCCGTGATCCAGCCGGCCCAAATCAATTCCCACAGACCGGCTTTCAGCTCTGCCTCGTCCGGCCAGGTCTGGGAGAGCTGCCGGAAGAAGTACGCGCCGCCGCCGGCTAGCGCGTCCAAGATCGCCCGATGGGCATCGGTGAGGTCGATCTCGACCGGTGCGATAAGCGTCATGGGCGCCGAGTCGGCCGGGTGCAGCGCTATCCAGCCGTCACTACCCGAGATTGACCCGGCGCCCGACCAGGTGACCTCGCCGGCGGCAAGCAGCTCGTCGAGCATGGCGGGGGTGTAGTCGCGGATCCGGGGCGCCAGTACCAGCGGTTCCAGCGCCGATGCGGGCAGCCGCACCCCGGCAAGCTGATCGATCACGGAAACCAGTCCGTCAACACCCGAGAGCGCCGGAGAACCAGAGGTGCCCACCTGGTGCCAGGCCGGCAGAAATCGGCCGGAAGCGGCGGTGCTCACCGGCTCGACCTGTGCCCGCAGCGCGGCCAGCGACCGGCGCCGCAGAATGCGCAATACCTCGGCGTCGCACCACTGCTCGCCGCCGACCGTCTCCACCGCGGCGACGAAGTCGCCACGTACCAGGCGACCGTCACTTGCCAACCGGCCCAGCACATCCGCGGTGACCCTCAGGCCAAGCCCGAACCGGCCGGCGGCCTCGGCCGTGGTGAACGGTGTGGGGGTGCGTGCATAACGCCCGATGAGTTCGCCGGGCGGGTCGGTGACTGCTTCGGTGAAGCTGGCCGGCACGCCACCCGGAACCGCCGCGCCGACGCCGTCACGCAGCCGGCCGATATCCTCGACGGCCACCCACCAGGTGTGGCCGGCGAACGACACCGTCAGCGCGCGCCTAGCGGCGCGCAAGCCTTCCAGCCAGCCCCCAAAGTCGGTGCCGTCCGGAGCGGTTGCTCGGGCGGTGACTTCTTCCTCGGTGAGCGGACCCAGCAGCCGCAGCAGATCCGCAACCCCTTCGGCATCGCGGGCGAGCCGGTCGGTCGACAAATGCTGCAACTGGCGGCCGGTCGCGGCGATGACCTCGGGATCGAGCAGCTCGCGTAGCTCGACGCGGCCCAGGAGCTCGGCCAGCAGGGTGCTGTCCAACGAGAGCGCCGCGGCGCGACGCTCCGCCAACGGGGCATCGCCCTCGTACATGAAAGCGCCGACATATCCAAACAACAGTGACGCGGCGAACGGGGACGGTCGCGCGGTTTCTGCCTCGAGCACGCGCACCTTGCGCTGGGCGATCTCGCTCATCAGCCGCACCAAGGTCGGGACGTCGTAGACGTCCTGCAGGCACTCGCGGACGGTCTCCAGCACGATGGGAAAGTCGGGATATTTGTGCGCCACTTCCAGCAACTGGGCGGCTCGCTGTCGCTGGTGCCACAACGGCGAGCGGCGGCCCGGATGCCGGCGCGGCAGCAGCAGCGCGCGGGCCGCCGCTTCCCGGAATCGCGAAGCGAACAGCGCGGAACCGCCCACTTCGGCGGTCACGATCGCGTCGATCTCCTCGGCGTCAAAGACGAACAACTCGGCGCCGGGCGGGGCGTCCGCCCCAGGAGACAAGCCGATGTCGGGCAACCGCACCACGATTCCGTCGTCGGAGGCGGTCGGCTTCTCGTCGAGGCCATAGCGTTCATGCAGCCGCCGGCTGACCGCAAGGGCAAGCGGTCCGTGCACCCGCAGCCCGTACGGCGAGTGGAGGATCACCCTCCAGTCGCCCAGCTCGTCGCGGAACCGCTCGACCAGCAGCGTGGTGTCGGTGGGTACGACCCCGGCCGCGGTGCGCTGATCGTCCAGCAGGGTCCACAGGTTGTCGGTGGCGTAATCGTCGAAACCTAAAGCCGTACAACGTTTTCCGAACGTATCGCGGTCCAGGGTGGCCAGTTCGCCGGTGAACGCGCCGAGTGCCCGGCCGAGTTCGGCGGGGCGCCCGACGTCGTCACCGCGCCAAAACGGCAACCGGGCCGGCTGGCCCGGCGCGGGAATCACCAGCACCCGGTCGTGGGTGATCTCGGTGATGCGCCAGCTGGTCGCGCCCAGCGAGATCACGTCACCAGGACGCGATTCGTAAACCATCTCTTCATCGAGTTCGCCTACCCGCGAAGGCTTTTCGCTAGCGAGGTAGACGGTGAACAGCCCGCGGTCCGGGATCGCGCCACCGGAGGTGACGGCCAGCCGCTGCGCACCGGGCCGGGCGGTCAGCGTGCCCGTATCGCGGTCGTAGACCAGCCGCGGCCGCAGCTCGGCGAACTCGGTGGACGGGTACTTGCCGGACAGCAGGTCCAGGGTGGCCTCGAATACGCTGCGCGGCAGCGTCGCAAACGGGGCGCTATGGCGCACGGTGTCGAACCACCGGTCGGCATCCAGCGGCTCCAGCGCGGCAGCGGCCACCGTGTGTTGCGCGAGGATGTCGAGCGGGTTGGCCGGCACCCGCATGGTCTCGATCTGACCGGAAAGCATGCGCTGCACGCTGACCGCGCAGCCCAGCAGATCGGTGCGGTGTTTGGGGAACAGCACACCCCGAGAAATCTCGCCGACCTGATGGCCGGCCCGCCCGATGCGCTGCAGGCCGCTGGCCACCGAGGGCGGCGCCTCCACCTGGATGACCAGATCGACCGCGCCCATGTCGATACCGAGCTCCAGGCTCGACGTCGCGACCACCGCTTTGAGGTGTCCGCGTTTGAGGTCCTCCTCGACGATGGCGCGCTGCTCCTTGCTGACCGAGCCGTGGTGGGCGCGCGCCAGCACGGTTGGCGCGCCGAAGGTCTGGCCGCTGGCCATGATGTAGGCCGGGGCGCCACCGGCAACGTGTGGGTTGGTTTCGGATGAAAGCGCGACACCGCTGCGCTCGGCGTGAATTTCGTTGAGCCGGGCGGTAAGTCGCTCGGCCAGTCGTCGCGAGTTGGCGAACACGATGGTCGAATTGTGCGATTCGATCAGGTCGACGAGCCGCCCCTCGACATCGGGCCAGATGCTGTTGTTGGCCAGATTGGCCATATCGGGCACCGGCACCTGCACCGACAGTTCGACGGTCTTCGCCGAGGGCGGCGCCACAATTGCTGTTGGAAGCTGTCCTGACAAAAATCGCGCGAGCTCCTCGGGCGGCCGCACGGTCGCCGACAGCCCGATGCGCTGGGCCCTCCGGCCGCCGGACAGGTCGTCGAGCCGCTCCAGCGACAGCGCCAGATGTGCGCCGCGCTTGGTGGCGGCGATGGCGTGAATCTCGTCGACAATGACGGTTTGCACACGGGCCAGCGTCTCCCGGGCGGCCGAAGTCAACATAAGAAACAGTGACTCCGGGGTGGTGATCAACACGTCGGGCGGCTGGGCGATGAGCTGGCGGCGCAGCGCGGGCGGGGTGTCACCGGATCGGACCCCCACGCTGATGGTCGGCGCGGGCAGACCGCGGCGTTCGGCGAGCCGGGTCAGCCCGGCCAGCGGGGTGCGCAGGTTGCGCTCGACGTCGACCGCCAGCGCCTTGAGCGGCGACACATAGAGCACGCGGGTTCCCGGCGGTCGATCCGCGTCGCGGGCCAGAGCGTCGATGGCCCACAGGAACGCGGCCAGGGTTTTCCCCGAACCGGTTGGGGCGATGACTAGGGTGTTGTCGCCGTCGGCGATGGCGGCCCAGGCCCTGGCCTGCGCCGGGGTGGGCTCGGCGAAGGTGCTGGTGAACCAATCGCGGGTGACCGCGCTAAACCTGGCTAGCGGGTCAGGGGGTACGGTGCTCACCTAAATCATCGTGCCAACGGGCACCGACAAAAAACTATTGCGGGCGTGTTCGCGCGGTCGCCATCGCCTCGGCCAGTTCTGCCGGAATCTCGGGCACCCGGGCTATCGAGTCCAGGAGCGTGTGCGCGCACGCGTCGGCGAGCCGGTCGGCATCGGTCGTGGGGTCCATGATCCGCTGACGACATATCTCGAAGGTGAACGCGATCCAGCCGTGAATGATCACCCGCAGGTCGCGCTCGACTTCGGGTGCCAG
Source organism: Mycobacterium simulans (assembly GCF_900232995.1). Lineage (GTDB taxonomy): Bacteria > Actinomycetota > Actinomycetes > Mycobacteriales > Mycobacteriaceae > Mycobacterium > Mycobacterium simulans. The sequence continues at coordinate 1,996,752 of NZ_OCVX01000003.1, read as the reverse complement.
AGGATTGCTGCCGGGAATCCCGCTGACGACCTCGCCGATGCGGGTCATGATGTGTTCCATCTGCCGGTTCTTGGCTTCGTCATCGATGCCGAGTAGCACCGGGTCCGACCGACCGAGGCCGACGTATGCGGCCCACGCGGCCTCCGGATTCTGCTGGTGATACGCCATGTAGGCCAGCACGCCCATCCGAATCTCTTCGAACATCGTCATGCCCGGCGGAGGCTCGGTGTTGGTGGCTGCATACAGTCGGTCGGCCTCGTCCTTGACCACGGCGGCAAAGAACGCCCGCTTGTCCGGGAAGTAGTGGTACATCAGCGCGCGCGACACCCCGGCCCGCTCCGCAATCTCGTCGATGCGGACCTCGTCGTAGGGCCGCTTGCCGAAAACCTCTGCCCCCAGGGCGAGCAATTCAGCGCGTCGATCCTCAGGGGATAACCGCCTCCTGGCTGTCGCCATAAGCAGTGATACTACTCACGCAAAATATGGGCTCGGATCGGCCGGATGGTGGTGACCCGCTGCGCCCCGCTTCGCGGCGCCTGCGATCACCACGAGGCCGATGCTCACCCGAATGCTCACCCGAATTTCACGCCCTGGGCCAGCGGCAGCTCGTTGGAGTAATTGATCGTGTTGGTGGCGCGGCGCATGTAGGCCTTCCACGCGTCCGAACCGGATTCGCGGCCGCCGCCTGTTTGCTTCTCGCCGCCGAACGCGCCACCGATCTCCGCGCCCGACGTGCCGATATTGACGTTAGCGATACCGCAGTCGGATCGGTCGAGGAAGTGTTGTGCCTCGCGCAGGTCTGTGGTGAAGATGGCCGATGAAAGCCCCTGCGGCACAGCATTGTTGAGCGCAATAGCCTCGTCGAGATCGTCGTAGGTCAGCACGTAGAGGATCGGTGCGAACGTCTCGGTCGCCACAATGTCGGTTTGTGACGGCATCCGGGCCACCGCCGGCGCGACGTAGTAGGCGCTTGGGTAGGTGGCTGCGTGGCCGTCCTGGTGGCGTTCGCCGCCGAAGACCTCGCCGCCATCGGCGCGAGCCTGTTCCAGGGCTCCCACCATGTCGCGGTAGGCGGTTTCGTGAATGAGCGGCCCTACCAGCGTGGCCGGCGCTGACGGGTCGCCGATGGGTAGTTGCCGGAAGGTGGAGGCCACCCGCTCCACGACCAAGTTGGCCACCGAGCGGTGCACGATCAGCCGGCGCAGGCTGGTGCAGCGCTGACCGGCGGTGCCGGCGGCGGCGAACACGATGGCGCGCACCGCCAGCTCCAGATCCGCCGACGGCGTCACGATGGCTGCATTGTTGCCGCTCAACTCCAGCAGCACCCGCCCGAAGCGCTGGGCCACTCGGGGGCCGACCTGCGAACCCATGCGCACCGAACCGGTCGCCGACAACAACGCGATCCGCGGGTCGTCGACGAGCTGTTCGCCCAGGTCGCGCTCGCCCAGGAGCAGACCGCTCACCGTGGGCGGCGCACCGACATCGGCGGCGGCGCGGGCCAACAGCGCCTGGCAGGCCAGGCCGGTCAGCGGTGTCAGCTCCGAAGGTTTCCACACCACCGCGTCGCCGCACACTAGCGCGATCGCGGCGTTCCATGCCCAGACCGCCACCGGGAAGTTGAACGCGGTGATCACGCCGGTGACACCGAGCGGATGCCAGGTCTCCAGGAGCTGATGGCCTGGCCGCTCCGACGCGATGGTGCGTCCGTAGAGCTGGCGCGACAGGCCGACGGCGAACTGGCAGACGTCGATCATTTCCTGAACTTCGCCCAGCGCCTCGGAGGTTATCTTGCCGACCTCGACCGTCACCAGAGTCGCGAGGTCGTCCTTGTGTGCGGTGAGCAGCTCGCCGAGTCGGGCCACCAGAGCGCCGCGGATCGGGGCCGGCGTGCTGCGCCATTGCGAAAAAGCCTGGGCGGCAGCGGCGATCGTGTGGTCGGCCTGCGCAGACGTGGTGTGCGCGACGGTGCACAGAACTTCCCCGGTGATCGGCGTGCTCGCAGGCAGTCCCTCGGAGCCCGGCTGGCCCAGGTCAGCGGCCACGCCGATCGCTTCGAAGGCGTTGAGCACTCGGGCACGCAATTCGCCCGTCATCTGCGCCACTCCTCTCCCCCGCAAGCGGGAGGTGCCCCCACATCGCTCTTTTGCTCTGCATCGTTGTCGGCGCGGGTCAAGCGGCTGCCTCCTCGTTCAGGGCGTATGGGTCGTAAATATGGGCGGTCGATTGTGTCGGCCAGCCATTGCATGTCGGACAGCGGCTGCGAAGCGGGCACGCAGCGGCCAGTTAGTGAGCCTCATGTGCCGCCTTTTGAAGTGCCCTGATTGCGATAATCTCCGGCCATGGGTGAGACGCTCGACGATATCGACCGGATCCTGTTGCGCGAACTGGTCGCCGACGGGCGTGCCACGCTGTCGGAATTGGCTGCCAGTGCTGGGCTGTCCGTCTCGGCGGTCCAGTCGCGGGTGCGTAGGCTCGAGTCCCGCGGCGTGGTGGCGGGGTATTCGGCGCGGATCAATCCGGAAACGGTCGGGCACTTGCTGTCGGCGTTCGTGGCCATCACTCCTCTTGATCCGTCTCAACCCGATGATGCTCCTGCCCGCCTGGAACACATCCACGAGATTGAGTCATGCCATTCGGTGGCCGGCGAAGAGAGCTACATCCTGCTGGTGCGCGTCGCGTCTGCGCGGGCGCTCGAAGATCTGTTGCAGCGGATCCGGACAACCGCGAACGTGCGAACACGCAGCACCATCATCTTGAACACTTTTTACAGTGATCGGCAGTATATACCATAATTTTTCCTGTCAGCACGTCAGGATTCCGTAAAAATGCGGCTATCATGGCGACATGACCGCCGTCCTGAAGCCCGTTACGCTCACCGATCGGTGCACCCAACCCGATCAGGTCCATGCGGTGCTGGCGCGCAGCATGCTGGTCGACGGTTTTGATTTCGTGCTCGATCTGAGCCGCTCGGCCGGCTCCTATCTGGTCGACGCCCGAACCGGCCGGCGCTACCTCGACATGTTCACCTTCTTCGCCTCGTCAGCGCTGGGTATGAACCATCCGGCGCTTGCCGACGACGACGAGTTTCGTGCCGAACTCACTGAGGCGGCGCTGAACAAGCCCAGCAACTCCGACGTGTACTCGGTGGCGATGGCCCGCTTCGTGGAAGCCTTCGCTCGCGTCCTGGGCGACCCGGCGCTGCCGCACCTGTTCTTCGTCGACGGCGGCGCACTGGCCGTGGAAAACGCGCTCAAGGTTGCGTTCGACTGGAAGAGTCGCCACAACGAGGAGCACGGTATTGACCCCGAGCTGGGTACTCGGGTACTGCATCTGCGCGGGGCATTTCACGGCCGCAGCGGCTACACCCTGTCGCTGACCAACACCAATCCGGTCAGCGTGGCCCGCTTCCCGAAATTTGACTGGCCGCGCATTGACGCGCCGTACTTGCGGCCCGGTGTCAACATGGACGCGCTGGAAGCCGAGTCGCTTCGGCAGGCCCGTGCGGCATTCGAGATGTACCCGCACGACGTTGCTTGCTTCATCGCCGAGCCGGTTCAGGGGGAAGGCGGTGACCGGCACTTCCGACCGCAGTTCTTCGAGGCGATGCGCGAGCTATGCGACGAATACGATGCTCTGCTGATCCTCGACGAGGTGCAAACGGGCTGCGGTTCGACCGGAACTCCTTGGGCCTACCAGCAATTGGGGATCGAACCTGACGCCGTGGCTTTCGGCAAGAAGACGCAGGTGTGCGGGGTGATGGCGGGTCGCCGGGTCGACGAGGTCGTCGACAACGTGTTCGCGGTCGCCTCGCGTCTCAACTCGACGTGGGGCGGCAATCTCGCCGACATGGTGCGCGCGCGCCGCACCTTGGAGGTGATCGAAGCCGAGGGACTGTTCGAGCGGGCGGCCGAACAAGGTGCCTATTTGCGCGCCCGGCTCGACGAACTCGCCGACGAGTTCCCGGGCATGGTTCTTGACCCACGCGGGCGCGGGCTGATGTGTGCGTTCAGCTTGCCCACGACCGCCGACCGTGATGAGTTGATCCGTCAGGTCTGGCAACGGGGGGTTATCGTGCTGCCCACCGGAGAGGACGGTGTGCGATTCCGTCCCGCGCTGACCGTTTCGCGTGCTGAGATCGACGCGGCAATGGCGGGGGCGCGGGGTGCGCTGCTGGCTGTGAGCTGATAGACCGCAGGTGTTTGCCTGGGGTGGACGCCGGGTATTGCACCCAAATGGGCGCCAGATTGGTGAATAAACGCAGGGTAAATGCTAGATAGAGGTGCTCCGATGCAGAAGACGGATGAGCGATTACGCAGTGATGATCGTCTGGGGCAGGAAGACAGCGAGGTCCGCGCCGCCATCCGGTTTGCCGTCCTTGCCATGATCGCCGGTGTCGGCTTCGTGATCCTGGCGGCGTTGTGGGTCAGTACTTGTCCCGGGGTGAACATCGACACGGTGGCTTGTGGTCGACCCGAGCGGACCATGCTGGCGTTGGGCGGGCCCCTGATCCTGTTGATTGCTGGGCTCTGGGCGTTTTTGCGGACCTACCGGGTGTGGCGCAATCGAGGTACTTGGTGGGGATGGCACGGCGCCGGCTGGTTCTTGTTGACGCTGATGATGCTCACGATGGCCATGGGCGTTGGCCCGATCGCCAGCCCGATGCTGTGACGTCCCGGCGGCCCCGGTGGGCCTCGCTGGCAAATACTTGCCTCTGATCTCTCCCCAACGAGTTCCACGAGTTCTACCGTTGGTTGTGATGCCTCGTGTAGGCAGAAATCGCGGAATAGGACCGTAAAAGGAGGAAGCCATGGGGGACACATATCGTGACCCCGTCGACCACTTGCGGACGACGCGGCCACTCGCCGGCGAATCGCTGATCGACGTGCTGCACTGGCCTGGGTACCTCTTGATCGTCGCCGGCGTGATCGGCGGCGTCGGATCACTTGCGGCCTTCGGCAGCGGACATCACACCGAAGGCATGACGGCTGGCGTGGTGGCGATCGCCCTCGCCGTCGTTGGCCTGGTGTGGCTGGCGGTCGAGCACTGGCGGGGACGCAGACTCGCCAACCGGTGGTACGCCGAGCATCCCGATGTCCGGAGGCAGCGCCTGGCCAGCTAGCGCGAATATTGGGGTTTTGCCTTCGGCGGGAAGGGGGTATCAGGTCTAGACCATGATGAGTACCGGCGGTCTTATTGCCTCAGCGGTGTCACCCCATCATGGGGGACAAAATCACGAAAGCACCGACATAGATCCCAACTGCTATCAAGATCAACACGATCAACGTGATTCCGGCGATCACCGCGATGCGCTTAAGTCGGCGCGTCCGGACGGTGTCGGTCACGTCTGCCCCGTTCATAGCTGGTTGAATACCCGGTGGCGACCATGACCAACCGGCTCGAAGGCAAGGTCCAAGGAGGGCCCCAGGGGGGTAGTAGTGTCGGTCGAATACTGCCGGGAGGCCAAATGACCGATGGGGATCGGCGCACCAGCGGGCGCCAGCGAGGGCACCGCGCCGTCGAGCTCACCGTTGCTGCACGCCTGGAGAACCTGGCGATGTTGCGTACTCTGGTCGGCGCCATCGGCACCTTTGAGGATCTGGATTTCGACGCCGTGGCGGACCTGAGGCTGGCGGTAGACGAGGTGTGCACCCGGTTGATCCGCTCCGCGACGCCGGAGGCCATGCTCAGCCTGGTGGTCGATCCGCGGGACGACGAACTCGTGGTGGAGGCCTCTGCGGCCTGTGACACCCATGACGTGGTTGCTCCGGGAAGCTTCAGCTGGCATGTCCTGACATCGCTGGCCGACGACGTTCAGACGTTTCACGACGGTCGCGAACCCGATGCCAGCGGCAGCGTCTTCGGCATCACCCTGACAGCCCGGCGGGCGGCCTCTAGCAGGTGACTTCCACGTGACAGCTAGTGCTGCCGGCGGATCTACTTCGCGACCTAACGAATACGCCGATGTTCCGGACATGTTCCGCGAGATGGCGACCTTCCCTGCCGATTCGCCGGAAGTCCAGCGCCACCGGGACAAGATCGTCCAGCGGTGCCTGCCGCTAGCCGACCACATCGCGCGGCGGTTCGAGGGCCGCGGCGAGCCACGTGACGACCTGATTCAGGTCGCGCGGGTCGGGTTGGTCAACGCCGTAGTCCGCTACGACGTCGAGGCCGGCTCGGATTTTGTCTCGTTTGCGGTCCCTACCATCATGGGTGAGGTCCGTCGGCACTTCCGCGACAACAGTTGGTCGGTCAAGGTTCCCCGGCGTCTCAAGGAACTGCACCTGCGGCTCGGCGCCGCCACCGCCGATCTGTCGCAACGGCTGGGCCGCGCGCCCACGGCAACCGAACTCGCCATGGAACTCGGTATGGATCGGGGTGAGGTTGTTGAGGGCCTGGTTGCGGGGAGCTCCTACAACACCTTGTCCATCGACAGTGGGGGCGGCAGCGACGACGACGATGCCCGCGCCATCGCCGATACGCTGGGCGACGTCGACGCCGGTCTGGAGCGGATCGAAAATCGGGAGGCGCTTCGTCCGCTGCTCGAGGCGTTGCCCGAGCGGGAACGAACAGTGTTGATACTCAGGTTTTTTGAGGCCATGACACAAACGCAGATTGCCGAGCGGGTTGGCATCTCACAGATGCATGTCTCCAGGCTGCTAGCTAAGTCGCTAGCTCGATTGCGTGACCAGTTGGAGTAGCCGCGGTTCCCGGTCATTGGCAGCATCTTTCGACTCGACCGTCGGCTCCATAACAGGCACTGCGCCGTCGGGGTCGCAGATCCCCAGTAATCGGGACACCGCGCGGCTCGGCATCAACGCCCAGTGCACGCCAGCGGCTGAACACATGACGTTGATTCGGTGTAGCGCCGAAAAGCCGGCAGTGCCAATGAATTCCAGGCCGCGTAGGTCCAATGTCAGCCATCTGCAATGCATGACACAGCGCTGCGCATAATCGGCGAGCTGATCGGCATTGGCGGCGTCGAGTTCACCGCATGCAGTTACCACGCCGACCGTCGGCCCGCAGTTAGCGATGAAATCGGCGGTGCGCGTCTTTTGCCAGGATTGGGTCGCAGACATTGTTGACTCTGTCAGTCGACAAACACTCATTGTTTGGGCGGCTGTGAACTCAACCTCTTTCGAAGCTACCCGCGCTGCGCCGGGCCGACAAACGAAGCGACCCCGGCTATTTGATCTCGGCGAGCACCGTTCCCTGAGTGATGGCCGCGCCGGCCTCGACCGCCAGTCCGGTGATCGTGCCGTCCTTGTGCGCGGTGACCGGGTTCTCCATCTTCATCGCCTCAAGAACCACAACCAAGTCGCCGGCGACGACCTCTTGCCCCTCCTCGACCGCGACCTTGACCACGGTGCCCTGCATGGGCGCGGTAACCGCGTCGCCGGAAGCTGCCGCGCCGGTGTGTGCACCACGCTTGCGGGGCTTGGGCTTGCGCCGAATAACACCTGCCGACTCGGCGCCGGTGTCGTTCGACAGCGCCAGATCGGCGGGCAGTGACACCTCGACTCGGCGGCCGTCGATTTCGACGACCACCTTCTGCCGCGGCCGGGCGTCCTCTTCGTCGATTGATTCGCCGCCGGTGAATGGTTCGATGGTGTTGTTCCACTCGGTCTCGATCCAGCGGGTGTGGACCGAGAAGTTATTGTCGTCGCCGATGAAGGCCGGGTCGGACACCACCGCACGGTGGAACGGGATGACAGTGGCCAGGCCTTCGACGTGGAACTCGTCGAGCGCGCGTCGCGCCCGGGCCAGCGCCTCGGCGCGGTCGGCGCCGTGCACGATCAGCTTGGCCAGCATCGAGTCGAACTGGCCACCGATCACCGAGCCGGTCTCGACACCGGAGTCCACCCGAACACCCGGGCCGCTGGGCGGGTGGAACTTGGTCACGGGTCCCGGGGCGGGCAGGAAGTTGCGCCCGGCATCCTCGCCGTTGATCCGAAACTCGATGGCATGGCCGCGGGGCGTGGGGTCCTCGGTCAGGTCCAGCTTCTCGCCGTTGGCGATCTTGAACTGCTGCAGGACCAGGTCGATGCCCGCGGTTTCCTCGGTGACCGGGTGTTCCACCTGCAGGCGGGTGTTGACCTCCAGGAAGGAGATCAGGCCGTCCTGGCCGACCAGGTATTCAACGGTTCCGGCGCCGTGGTAGTGCGCCTCTTTGCAGATCCGCTTCGCGGACTCGTGGATTTCCTTGCGCTGCGCATCCGTCAGGAACGGTGCCGGCGCCTCTTCGACCAGCTTCTGGAACCGACGCTGCAGCGAGCAGTCTCGGGTGCCGGCGACGACGACGTTGCCGTGCTGGTCGGCAATCACCTGCGCCTCGACGTGGCGGGGCTTGTCCAGGTAGCGCTCGACGAAGCACTCGCCGCGGCCGAACGCGGCCGTCGCTTCGCGTACCGCTGACTCAAACAGTTCGGGAATCTCTTCGATGGTGCGGGCTACCTTCATGCCCTTGCCGCCGCCGCCGAACGCGGCCTTGATCGCGATCGGCACGCCGTACTCGTTGGCGAACGCCACCACCTCGTCGGCGTTCTTGACCGGGTCGGGCGTGCCGGGCACCAGCGGAGCCTGCGCGCGGGCGGCGATGTGGCGAGCGGTCACCTTGTCACCGAGGTCGCGAATCGACTGCGGGCTGGGGCCGATCCAGATCAAGCCGGCGTCGATGACGGCCTGGGCGAAGTCGGCGTTCTCCGCTAGGAAGCCATAGCCGGGGTGGATGGCGTTGGCGCCGGACTTCGCCGCCGCGTCGAGGATCTTTCCGAAGTCCAGGTAAGACTCGGCCGAGGTTTGACCGCCCAGCGCAAAGGCCTCGTCGGCGAGGCTGACGTGCGGGGCCTCGGCGTCGGGTTCGGCATACACCGCCACACTGGGCAGGCCGGCGTCGCGGGCGGCCCGGATCACTCGGACTGCGATCTCGCCGCGGTTGGCGACGAGAACTTTGGAGATCCTCGAGCTGGCGTGACTACCCACTGCGCCTCCTGTAGGGCTCGACGTTGCTGCGTCTTTAAGAGAATTTCTTACAAGACTTGTCGGGGGAAGTTTAGGCGCAGCGCTGTCGGCTCGGTCACGCGGTTCCCAAATTTCAGTGATCTTGGTGGTTCTCGCGAACGCGTCGCTTGATCCGTGCCAGCATCGCCGACATTCCGCGCAACCGCAGCGGGCTGATCAGCGCTGCCAGACCAAGATCGGTGTAGAAATCCTCTGGCACCGCCAGGATGTCGGCGGCGGGTTGTTCGTCCAGGCCGGCGGCCAGAATCGAGGCGAACCCGCGGGTGGTTGGCGCTTCGGCCGGCGCACTGAAGTACAGCCGCACTCGGTTCGGGTCGTGGGCGTCGACGTGCAGGAACAGCGGCGACTGGCACTCGGGCACCGGTTCCATCGCCGCCTCGACGAGGTCGGTGGGAAGGGCCGGCAGGTCGTCAGCAAATTCCAGCAGTAGCCTCAGCTTGTCCTGGCCCTGGACTTCAGCGAAATCGGACAGCACCTCGGCCAGTGGCGCGGGCAGACTCATAAGGCTGGTACTGCTCCCGGTTCTGCGCCAGCGACGATAGGCACCCGCACGGTGTTTCCCCACTCGGTCCACGAGCCGTCGTAATTGCGCACATCCGGCTTCCCCAGCAGGTGTGTCAGCACGAACCAGGTATGGCTGGACCGCTCGCCGATACGGCAATAGACGATGGTGTTGTCGTCCGGCATTAAGAAGTCATAGAGCCGTTCCAGCTCCTCGCGACTGCGGAACCGGCCGTTTTCGTCGGCCGCCTTCCCCCACGGGATCGACCGCGCGGTGGGGATGTGGCCCGCACGCAACGCGCCTTCCTCTGGATAGTCGGGCATATGGGTGCGCTTGCCGGTGTACTCGTCGGGGGAACGCACGTCGATCAGCGGTTCGGTGCCCAAGATGCCCAGCACGTCGTCTTTGAACGCGCGGATCGGGGCGTCGTTGCGCTGCACTACGGGATAGCCGGTCGATGTCTTGGTCGGTACATCCAGCGTGGTGTCTCGACGTTCGGCGAGCCAGAGATCGCGCCCACCGTTGAGCAGCCGCACATCAGGGTGGCCGAACAACGTGAAGACCCAGAGCGCGTAGGCCGCCCACCAATTGCTCTTGTCGCCGTAGATCACCACGGTGTCCTCGCGGGCGATGCCCTTGCTGTCCATCAAAGCGGCGAACTGCTCACCATTGATGTAGTCACGCACCCTCGGGTCGTTGAGGTCGGTATGCCAGTCGACCTTGACCGCGCCAGGAATATGGCCGACGTCGTAGAGCAAGACGTCCTCGTCGGATTCGACGATTACCAGCCCGGGTGCGCCCAGGTTGGCCGATAGCCAGTCGGCTGTTACCAGCCTTTCGGGATGGGCGTAGGCCGACAGGGTGGGGCTTGGATCTGGAGGTAATGGCACGTCATCGAGCCTACGCCGCTAGGCGGTCAGTGCTTGCGCACCACTTTCTCCGGCCCGCCCGGATTCCACACTGTGATGTCTAGGTGGTCGTCGTGGACTTCGACCGTCGACGCTCCGGTGATGTCGGTGCCAAAGAGCGCGAATTCCTGTTCGCGCAGATCGAATCCGGTCTCCTCGAACAGCTTGTTTGCAAAGCGTTGACGCAACGCGTTGTCCGACACGATGTGGGCGAGTCCCCACAGCTTCGCGTCGCCATCGCTCACCTCCGGGTCGGCAGTAGCGGTGTGCAGGCAGAACCGCGGGTCACGCTCCAGATCGGCGAACTTGGTGGTGGCCGGCATCCCCGGCAGCCACAGCTGCTCCTCGAAAATCAATGGCTCCATCGGGCTGATCCGGGGGAACCCGTCGCGGCGAAGGGTGGCCAGCAGGCACAGGTTGCCGGTGGCGCGATGACGACGCTTGAAGACGGTGGCGATGTTCGGTGCTTGGGCCGTGAACTCTTTCCAGGCGGTCATGGCATGACATTACGAGCTTGCGTTACTCGGCGGCGTTGCTGCCCACAACGCGGCGAGCGACAGTCCCACCCGGTGCAGGAGGGAGCGCAGCAGCGGCAGGCTCAGGCCGATCACATTCGACGGGTCGCCCTCGATACCGTCGATGAACCAGCCACCCAGGCCGTCCAGGGTGAACCCTCCGGCCATCCGCAACGGTTCCCCGGTGGCCAAGTATGCCTCCAGATCTCCTGCCGAAGGTGATCCGAAATGGACTGTGGTAATCGAGGTTTCAACCTCACGCTTGACGGTTCTGTTGTCCAGCAACCGGATAACGCAATGCCCGGTGTAGAGCTGCCCGGCGCGGCCGGCCATCGACCGCCATTGGTGGCGTGCGTCGTCGACCGACCGCGGCTTGCCACATAGGCGACCGTCGATGTAGAGCAACGAATCACAGCCAACGACTACGCAATCCGCGGCGACAATGCTCTGCGGACCGCTTAACGTTCCCGTCACCTGCACGGCCTTGGCCAGGGCCAGCGCCGACACCACCTCGGTGGGTGCAGCATCGGGCCCCACCCCGGCGGTGACCATATCTTCGTCGACGCCGGAGACGATCACCAGCGGGTCGATGCCCGCCTGGCGAAGTACTTTGAGCCGACCGGGGGAGGCTGACCCGAGCACCAGCCGGGTCATCGGCGCATATGCGTCAATTCCTGCAGGGTGATGCGCTGCCAGCTGAAGACGGGGTAGCGCAACTTGTCCACCGGCAACCCCCACCGCGCGGGCTCGGGCGCGGGGGGCGGGGGCGGGCCGCTGATGCTGCCCAACACCGCGATCAGCGCGGCCAACTCCTGATCGGTCGGGTGTCCCTTGAGGACCTCGATGTGCGGCTCGTGCGGCTGCTCGGTCATAAGGGAATGTTCCCGTGCTTCTTGGGCGGTGTCTGGGCGATCTTGCGTTCGAGCAAGCGCAGCGCAGTACCGATGTAGCCGCGGGTGTACGACGGCGGGATCACCGCGTCGACGTATCCGCGTTCGGCGGCGACGTACGGATTGACCAGCGTGTCCTCGTACTCCTGCTGCAGCTGCAGCCGGAGCGCGTCAACGTCCTCGCCGTTCTTGGCGGCCTCGGCCAGTTGTTGGCGGTAGACGAAACCGACGGCGCCGGAGGCGCCCATGACAGCGATCTGCGCGGTCGGCCAGGCCAGGTTGACGTCACAGCCCATGTCTTTGGAACCCATAACGCAGTACGCGCCGCCGTAGGCCTTGCGAGTGATGACGGTGATCTTGGGGACGGTGGCCTCGCCGTAGGCGTAGAGCAGCTTGGCGCCACGCCGGATGATGCCGTTGTACTCCTGCCCGGTGCCCGGCAAAAAGCCTGGAACGTCCACCAGCATCACGATCGGGATGCTGAAGCAGTCGCAGGTCCGCACAAACCGCGCCGCCTTCTCCGAGGCGTCGATGTCCAGGCAGCCGGCGAAGTGCGTCGGCTGGTTGGCGACGATGCCCACCGGGCGGCCCTCGATGCGGCCGAATCCCACCACGACGTTCTGGGCGTAACCCGCTTGTATTTCCAGGAATTCGTCCTCGTCGAGGATGCGGGTGATCACCTCGTGCATGTCGTAGGGCTGATTCGGCGAGTCCGGGATCAGTGTGTCGAGCTCGAGGTCTTCCTCGGTCAGGTTCTCCTCGATGGGCCCGGTAGGCGCTGTGGCCTGGTATCGCGGTGGGTCGGTGGCGTTGTTGGGCGGCAGGTAGCTCAGCAGCTCGCGAACGTAATCAAAAGCGTCCTGCTCACCGGACGCGACGTAGTGGGCCGTCCCCGACTTGGCCATGTGGGTGTGGGCACCGCCGAGCTCCTCCATGGTGACGTCCTCGCCGGTGACGGTCTTGATGACGTCGGGTCCGGTGATGAACATCTGGCTGGTCTGATCGACCATGATCACGAAGTCGGTCAACGCGGGTGAATAGACGTGACCACCGGCGGCGGCGCCCATGATCAACGAGATCTGCGGGATGACACCCGAGGCCAGGATGTTGTTGCGGAAGATCCGGCTGTAGAGGCCCAGCGAGACGACGCCCTCCTGGATGCGTGCGCCCGCGCCGTCGTTGATGCCGATGAGCGGTCGGCCGGTCTTGATCGCAAGTTCTTGAACCTTGACGATCTTCTCGCCATACACCTCACCCAGGCTGCCGCCGAACACTGTGGCGTCCTGGCTGAAGATGCACACGTCGCGGCCGTCGATGGTGCCGTAGCCGGTGACCACGCCATCGCCCAGCGGACGGTTGTTTTCCAGCCCGAAGTTGGTGCTGCGGTGCTTGGCCAGCGCGTCGAGTTCAACGAACGAGTCCTCGTCGAGCAGCGCATAGATGCGCTCGCGCGCCGTTAGCTTGCCCTTGGCGTGGACCTTGTCGACGGCGGCCTCACCGACCGGATGCAGCGACTCTTCCCTGCGCTTGTGCAGTTCCGCCAGCTTGCCCGCGGTGGTGTGGATATCGATGATGTGCTCGGTGGACCGCTCTGCGGTATGAGCCGACCGGTCGGTAACGCTTGTCATGGGAGTCGATGTTATCGGCCAGCTCCGGGCCCGCCCTCTTTAGGCTGGTGAGATGGACCGCAATCAGCTCAGGCTGCCCCTTGACGAGGCCGCATTGCGTGCCGAAGCGATTGACACCGGGTTTTGGCGGCAACTCGACGTCGTCGCCCAGACCGGCTCCACCAACGCCGATCTGCTGGCACGAGCGGCATCGGGCGGCGACATCGACGGGGCGGTGCTGATCGCCGAGCACCAGACCGCCGGGCGTGGCCGTCATGGCCGCAGCTGGTCGGCCGCTCCGAGGGCGCAGATCACCATGTCGGTCGGGGTGCGTGTGGACGATGTCCCCACGACCGCGTGGGGCTGGCTGTCGCTGGCCGCGGGTCTGGCGGTGGTCGACTCGGTAGCCGCGGTGACCACGGTCGAAGCGGGCCTGAAGTGGCCCAACGACGTGCTGGCCGGTGGCGGCAAGCTGGCGGGAATCCTCGCCGAGGTCGCGCAGCCGTTCGCGGTCGTCGGCATCGGGCTCAACGTCACGCAGGCCCCGGAGGAGGTTGGCGATCCCGGGGCAACCTCACTTCTCGACCAAGGCGTGACGGCACCCGATCGGGACGTCTTGGTCCGCAGGCTGCTGCGTGAGCTCGGGGAGCGGGTCGCGGACTGGCGGGCCGCGCGCGGGGCCCCCCAGGTGGCGATCCAGCTGGCAGCCGACTACCGGGCCCGCAGCCTGACCATCGGGTCACGCGTGTGTGCTCAGCTTCCCGGCGGACAGGATGTTGTCGGGATCGCGCGTGACATCGACGAGCAGGGCCGGCTCTGCCTTGAGACCTGGGAGGGCGATCAGGCTCGAACCGTCGTGGTTTCCGCCGGTGACGTCGTGCATTTGCGGGGCTAAGGTCGCGATCATGAGGTATCCCGACAATGCCCTGGCCGCCGGCGAGCAGGTGGTCCTGCATCGTCATCCGCACTGGAAGCGCCTGATCTGGCCGGTGGTCGTGTTGATCCTGGTGACTGGGCTGGCCGCGTTGGGCTCTGGGTTCGTCAACTCGACGCACTGGCAGCAGCTCGCCAAGAACATCATCTACGGCGTGATCTGGGGCATCTGGTTGGTGATAGTCGGCTGGCTCACACTGTGGCCGTTCTTGAGCTGGGTGACCACACATTTCGTGGTGACCAACCGGCGGGTGATGTATCGGCACGGGGTACTGACCCGAAGCGGGATCGACATCCCGCTGGCGCGGATCAACAGTGTGGAGTTCCGGGACAAGATTCTCGAACGGATGTTCCGCACCGGAACGCTGATCATCGAGTCCGCGTCACAAGATCCGTTGGAGTTCTACAACATTCCGCGCCTGCGCGAAGTGCACGCGCTGCTTTATCACGAAGTCTTCGACACTCTGGGCTCAGAGGAGTCGCCCAGCTGAGAATATCGACTCGCCCGGCTGTGCCAAGCCCGCAACAGCGTGACGTTGCCGTCTTCTAAGCCGCCCTCTAAGACGTCCTCGAAGACTTCGGCAATGCCGCCGGCGGTGAGGGCAGATTCCAGCGCCTTGTCGGGATTGCGGGCGAACTGGTCAGGGAAAACCCAGCGCCGAAACGCCCAGAAGCGGAACGCCATCTGCAGCAGGTTGCCGATGATGTAGGCCGAAAGGAAGTCGGCGAGGTTCTCCACGGTCAGTGACACCGTCGGCACCCGCAGCTGCAGGACGTAGCTGGAGAACCACAGCGGCGCCATGCTCAGCAGCACTCCGACACCGCTGAAAGCGAAGAACAGCAGCGCCTCGTGATGGCGCTCGCGGCCGCCACGATCCCGGAAGCTCCACTCCCGGTTCAGCACGTAGGACGCGATGACCGCGACGATGCCGGCGATCACCTTGGCGGTCACCGGTTTGGGCTCGAGAATTGTGAGCTTCAGCGTGTAGAAAATTGCCGAGTCGATGATGAATGTGGTGCCGCCGACAATGGCAAACTTGATCAGTTCGTGATGGCGCAGCGCAAAGGGTTGGACCACCCCGGGAAGACGCGCAATCGTGGCATCGGCAAAGGACACAACCACTCAGTGTACGGACGTACGCAAAATCGACGCAAAATGGTAGATAACGAATGCGTCGCATAGCCGCTAAACACGCCGGTCAGGCGCCATGACAACATGAGGGCGTGCCGAGTTCTCGCACCCCGCTGGTCGCCATGATTGGCGGCGGTCAACTTGCCCGGATGACTCATCAAGCCGCGATCGCGCTCGGGCAGAACCTGCGCGTGTTGGCTAATGCGCCCGATGACGCCGCCGCACAGGTCACTCCCAACGTCGTGATCGGCTCGCATACCGACCTCGAGGACTTGCGTCGAGTTGCGGCCGGAGCCGACGCGCTGACCTTCGACCATGAGCATGTCCCAACCGAGCTGCTGGAGAAGCTGGTCGCAGAGGGCGTCAACGTGGCGCCGGCGCCGCAGGCACTGATGCACGCTCAGGACAAGCTCCACATGCGCCGACGGCTGGAGGCCCTGGGTGCCGCGGTACCCCGCTACGCCGGGATCCATAGCATCGACGAACTCGATGCCTTCGCGCAGCGCATAGCCGGCCCCGTGGTCGTGAAAGCTGTCCGCGGCGGTTACGACGGGCGCGGGGTGAGGATGGCCCGCGATCCTTTGCACGCCCGCGAAATCGCGGCCACCTTCCTGGCCGATGGGGTGCCGGTGATGGCCGAGGAACAGGTGAACCTGCGCCGCGAATTGTCGGCGCTGGTGGCGCGCTCGCCGTTCGGCCAGGGTGCCGTCTGGCCGGTGGTGGAGACGGTGCAGCGCGACGGCATCTGTGTGCTGGTGATCGCGCCGGCGCCGGAGCTGCCCGACGAGACGGCGTCGGCGGCGCAGCAGCTGGCGTTGCGCGTGGCGGCCGAACTCGGGGTCGTCGGTGTGCTTGCCGTTGAGCTGTTCGAGACGACCGATGGCGCATTGCTGGTCAACGAACTGGCGATGCGGCCGCACAACTCCGGGCACTGGACCATGGACGGCGCCCGTACCAGCCAGTTCGAGCAGCATCTGCGCGCGGTGCTCGATTACCCGCTGGGTGGTACCGACGCCATCGCGCCGGTGACGGTCATGGCCAATGTGCTGGGCGCCCCGCAACCGCCGGCGATGACCCTGGACGAGCGGTTGCACCACCTGTTCGCGCGGATGCCCGACGCTCGTGTTCATCTCTACGGCAAGGCCGAACGCCCCGGTCGCAAGGTGGGGCACATCAACTTCCTCGGCGACGGTGTTGGCAAGCTGCGAGAACGTGCTGAGCTGGCCGCACACTGGATGTCGCACGCGCAGTGGCGCGCCGGCGACGATGCAGAGCAAAAGAGCGATGTGGGGGCACCTCCCGCTTGCGGGGGAGAGGAGCGGCGCTAAATGCCGGACGGATGGGATCCACATGACTAAACAGGCCGCTCGGGTCGGCGTGATCATGGGCAGCGACAGCGACTGGTCGGTGATGCAGGACGCGGCCGCCGCGTTGGCCGAGTTCGATATCCCGATGGAGGTTCGGGTGGTTTCGGCGCATCGCACGCCCGCGGTCATGTTCGACTACGCCCGCGGCGCGGCCGACCGCGGCATCGAGGTGATCATTGCCGGAGCCGGCGGTGCTGCGCACCTGCCCGGCATGGTGGCCTCGGCCACGCCGCTGCCGGTGATCGGCGTGCCGGTGCCGCGGGCCCGCCTCGACGGCCTCGACTCACTGTTGTCAATCGTGCAGATGCCGGCGGGTGTTCCGGTGGCCACAGTGTCCATCGGCGGCGCCCGCAACGCCGGCTTGCTGGCCGTGCGGATGTTGGGGTCGTCGGACCCGGAACTGCGTGCCCGAATAGTGGCGTTTCAGGACCAGCTGGCCGAGACGGTCCGCGCCAAGGATGCGGCGCTGCAGCAGCTTCAAGGTAAAGTTACCGGCGCTTAGCAAGGAGACCAACATGGCTGGATGGGCCGGAAACCCGTCATTCGATTTGTTCCAACTGCCCGAGGAGCACCAAGAGTTGCGGGCGGCGATTCGTGCGTTGGCGGAAAAGGAGATCGCTCCACACGCCGCCGATGTCGACGAGAACTCCCGGTTCCCGCAGGAGGCCTTGGACGCGCTGAACGCCTCGGGCTTCAACGCGGTGCACGTGCCCGAGGAGTACGGCGGCCAGGGTGCGGACTCGGTGGCGGCGTGCATCGTGATCGAGGAGGTTGCCCGTGTCGATGCGTCGGCCTCGTTGATCCCCGCGGTGAACAAGCTGGGCACCATGGGCCTGATCCTGCGCGGCTCCGAGGAGTTGAAGAAGCAGGTGCTGCCGCAGCTCGCCGACGGCACCGCGATGGCCTCGTACGCTCTCAGCGAGCGGGAGGCGGGCTCGGACGCGGCGTCGATGCGGACCCGGGCCAAGGCGGACGGTGACGACTGGATTCTCAACGGCGCCAAGTGCTGGATCACCAACGGCGGCAAGTCATCCTGGTACACCGTGATGGCCGTGACCGACCCCGACCTGGGCGCCAATGGCATTTCGGCGTTCATGGTGCACAAGGACGACGAGGGCTTCGTCGTGGGCCCCAAGGAACGCAAGCTGGGTATCAAGGGCTCACCCACCACGGAGCTGTACTTCGAAAACTGCCGGATTCCCGGCGACCGGATCATCGGCGAGCCGGGCACCGGGTTCAAGACGGCGCTGGCCACCCTGGACCACACCCGCCCGACCATCGGTGCACAGGCGGTCGGCATCGCCCAGGGCGCATTGGATGCCGCGATCGCCTACACCAAGGACCGCAAGCAATTCGCGCAAGCGATCAGCGATTTCCAGGCCGTGCAGTTCATGCTCGCGGATATGGCGATGAAGGTGGAAGCCGCCCGGTTGATGGTCTACTTCGCCGCCGCCCGCGCCGAGCGCGGCGAGGGCAACCTCGGATTTATCTCCGCGGCGTCGAAGTGCCTGGCCTCTGACGTGGCCATGGAGGTCACCACCGACGCGGTGCAGCTGTTTGGCGGTGCCGGCTACACCGTTGACTTCCCGGTCGAGCGGATGATGCGCGACGCCAAGATCACCCAGATCTACGAGGGCACCAATCAGATTCAACGCGTGGTGATGTCGCGGGCACTGCTGCGCTGATCCTTATCGCGCTCGCCCGTGACTGGCCAGGGTCGATCGTCAGGTTTAGTTGCTGCAGCAACATGGGTGTGACGGGTTGACGGTGGACGCAGTCGCGGCGACCGCCAGGGCTCTCCCACAACCCCAGGCCACCCTCGATGAGCAAGACCGCCAGGCTCACCCAGGCCAGCCGCCGCGCCCGAGGACGTTCCGCTGCCACTCGGCGTCCCGAGTGAACGATATCGGCCAAGCATGCAGGGACCTCTCACGGCAGGCCAGCAACACCACAGGTTCGCTAGAGAAGTCCGAGTAGCCGCAAGTCCGTGATGTACTTGACGATGATCGGCGCCGAGATATGCGGGATGTCTTTGTCGGGGCCAATTTTGGCTTGTCGCACCGCGTCGCGGAACCGGTCTGTCGGTGCGGTGGACCCGCGGATCGGCTGTGCGGGCTTTCGCTTCAGATAGTTGTGCAACAGCGGCAACAGCCACAGCAGCGAGTGGTGGCGCTGTCGATCCGGCAGTGTGCGCATCGCGGTTTCGAACCGCTGCAACCACTCGTCGTAGTCAGCGATCCGCTGGATCGGGCAACCTGCGTCGATTAGCCAGTCGACATATTCGTCGAGTCCGATGCCGTCGTCGTGGGGGTTCATCACGTGGTAAGTGTGGAACCCGTCGGTCGCCTGTGCTCCCAGCGTGGCAATCGCCTCGGCGATGAACTCGACCGGCAGACCATCGTAGTGCGCCCGTTGCCGCTTGCCGTCGGCGTCGAGCTGGTAAAACGAGGTGGGCGCGATGCCGGAGGCTACCAGGCTAAGTATCCCCCGGGTGAAGGTGTCGGTCGGGTTGAGCTGGCCCGCATACGTGGTGTCGGCCAGGATCATGTCGCAACGGAAGACCGCGACCGGCAGGCCACACAGGTCGTGAGCCTCTCGCAGCAGCACCTCGCCGGCCCACTTGCTGCTCGCATAGCCGTTGGCCAAGCTGTCGTCGATCTTGCGGACCGGGCTGATAACGCGGATGTCGGCGTCTTCGGTGAACGCCGTCGGCTCGATTTGATCGCCCACGCTGGCCGTCGATGCATACGCGTAGCGCTTGAGCTTCGCGGTAAGCGCAAGCCGGATCAGCTCGGCCGTGCCCAGCACATTGGGGCCGAACAGCTGGCTGTACGGCAGCATGTGGTTGACCACCGCGGCGGGGTCAACGATCAGGTCGACCGTATTGGCCAGCCGCTGCCAGGTTCGCGGGTCTAGGCCCAGGTCTGCTTCACTCTTGTCGCCGGCGACGACTTCTAGGTGCTCAGCGGCCAGTTCTCGGTAATGCGCCAGCAGCTCTGCGTCGCCGCTGTCGAAGGTGCGTTCGAGGCGGTGCCGCGCATCCTCGGTGTTCTTGGCTCGGATCAGGCAGATCAGCGTGCCACCGGCCTGTTCCGCCCGCCGTAGCCATTCCAGGGCCAGGTAACGCCCGAGAAAACCGGTCGCCCCGGTCAGCAGAACCGTCCGGTTCTCGGTGCTGGCGGAAGACAGCATCGGAGCGGCGGCCAACGTTGTGGCGTCGATGAACTTGTCCAGCCTGAGGTCACCCGCATGCACTTTCGTGGCGTCGCGGCCATGCACCGACACGAAGCTGGGCCGCCTTGCGCTGGCCGTCCGTTCGGCGTCCGGCGCAGCGTTCACATCGAAGACTTCTCGCACCAGGTTGCCGCACGATAGCACCGACACCTCAGCCACACCCTCATCAACCAGATGACCCTCGCCGTCGGTGATCCCGGCGACTCGGGCCAGCCCGGCTACGGTCTGCTCAGTGAAAATGTCGCGCGGCCTACACGCGATACCGGCAGCACGGGCCCGCGCCGCCACCTGCATCGACAAAACACTGTCCCCGCCCAAGTCGAAAAACGACTCATTCACCCCGACGCGCTCCACACCCAGCACCTGGGCGTAGATGCTGGCCAGGATCTCCTCGGTGGGGGTTCCCGGAGCGCGATAACACTCGGTGTTGCTGTAGTCGGGTGCCGGCAAGGCCCGGACGTCGAGTTTGCCGTTGACCGTCAACGGCAACTGTGGCAATGCCACCACCGCGACCGGCACCATATACGCAGGCAGTCGGGTGGCCAACTGCGCGCGCACGACGCTCGGGTCGACTGTCCCGGTGACATAGCCGACGAGACGTTTGTCGCCGGGACGGTCCTCGCGGGCGATCACGACCGCCTGATCCACCCCGTCCAGCTCGGCCAACGCTGCGCGCACCTCACCGAGCTCGATGCGGTAGCCGCGGATCTTGACCTGCTCATCCGCACGCCCGACATACTCCAATTCCCCATCAGCACCCCAACGCACCAAATCCCCGGTCCGATACATCCGCCCCCCCGGCGCTCCGAAGGGGCAAGCCAAAAAGCGTGATGCCGTCAGCCCGGGCCGCCGCAAATACCCATACCCCAAGCCCGCACCAGCCACATACAACTCCCCAACCACCCCGGCAGGCACCGGCCGCAACCAGCCATCCAGCACAAACAACCCGAGGTTGGCCAGCGGCACCCCGATCGGGATCACAGTGCTGTGGATGTCTTGCTCAGCGATCTCACGGAACGAAACATGCACCGTCGTTTCGGTGATGCCGTACATGTTGATCAGCCGCGGACGTTCCCGATGGTTGGTGAACCAACCCCGAAGACGTTGCGGCTCCAGGGCCTCGCCGCCAAACACCACCGCCTCAAGCTGCAGCTGGCGTCCCAGCTCCGGGTCCGCCGCGTCGGCGGCTGCCAATCCGTAAAACCCCGAAGGGGTTTCGCTGAGCACGCTGACCTGTTCGGCGACCAGTAAGGCCAACAACTCCGCGGGGGCGCGGGTGACCGCTTCGGGCACCACCACCAACCGGCCACCACGGAGCAGCGGCCCCCATATTTCCCACACCGAGTAATCGAACGCAGTCGAATGACACTGGCTCCAGACCTGTCCCGGCCCCGCGGGAACCTTTTCGGCATCCAGCGAGTCCAGCAGCTGGGTGACATTGCGATGGCTGATTGCCACGCCCTTCGGAGTTCCGGTTGTGCCCGAGGTGTAGATGATGTAGGCGATATCGGCGGCAGCCGGTGCCGGCAGCGCGGTGCTGGGCTAGGTGTCGATCGCGGGATCGTCTATATCGATCACCACGACGTCATGGCCGGCCAGCCGGCCCGCCAGCGCCGCGGTGGTGATCGCGGCCACCGGACCGGCATCACCGACCATGAAGTCGATCCGCGCCTGCGGGTGCGCGGGATCGATGGGCAGATACGCCGCCCCGGTTTTGAGTGCCGCCAAGATCGCAATGACGGCCCGGGCCGAACGCTGCACCAGCAGCCCCACCACATCCCCAGCACCCAGCCCATGGCTGATCAACAAGTGCGCCAACCGGTTCGACGCCTCATCAAGCTCGCGGTAGGTCCACGACTGCCCCTCAAAGACCAGCGCGGTGGCCAGCGGGGTCCGCTGCACCTGCGCGGCAAACAATTCCGGAACCGACACCGACACCGCGGCGGGGGTGATCAAGGCGGTCCTGTTACCCCACGCGTCGAGACCGGCGTGCTCGGCCTCATCGAGCAGATCGACAGACGACAACCGCCGGTGGGGATCCGCCGTCATCGCCACCAACACCCGCTCCAACCGCCCGACCAGTGCCTCAACACTGGCCGCGTCAAACACATCGGTGCGAAACTCCACGCGGAAACCCAGTTCCCGGCCCGGCATCACTTGCACCGTGAGCGGGTAGTGGGTGGATTCCCGGATGGTGATATCGGCGATGGAGAGCTCGTCAGCACTCTGGGTTGCCGCAGCGTCGATTGGGTAGTTTTCGAAAACGAAAAGGGTGTCGAACAGCCTTTCTTGACCGGTGATGTGCTGGATCTCGCTGAGCGCCATGTGCTGGTCCTCGACCGTGTCGTTGTGGAAGCGCTGCAGCTGACCAACCAGGTCAACGGCGGTAGTCGCGGGCTCGATTAGGGCGCGTACCGGCAGCGTGTTGATCATTAGGCCCACGATCGATTCCGCGCCGGCCACCTCGGCCGGCCTGCCGGAGACCGTGATGCCGAATGTGACGTCGTGCTGGTCGGTCAGCCCGACCAGCACCTGCGCCCAGGCGGCTTGCAGAACAGTGCTGACGGTGGTGTGGCAGGAGCGGGCCAACCTGGTCACCGCGTCGGCGGTCCCGGCGGGAGCTTGGAACCACTCAATGCCTCGACCGCCCAGCCCTAATCGGTCCGGTGGGCCAACCAGTGTGGGGGCCTCGAAGCCGTCGAACGCCGAACGCCAGACTGTGCGGACGGCGTCGAGGTCGCGTCCGGCAAGCCAGGTCACGAACTTGCGATATGGGACGGGTGTGGGCAACGAGTGTCCGTTATAGGCGGCGAAGATTTCTTTCAGCAGAATCGGCACCGACCAGCCGTCGAGCACGATGTGGTGGTTCGTCAGCACCAACTGGTGGCGATCTTCTCCGGTGCGGATGAGGGCGGCGCGAAACGGTAGCTGGTTGCTGATGTCGCACACGGCGGCGCGTTCGGCAGCACATACCTGCTGGATATTCTTCTCGACGGCGCTACTGTCGACGGCTGCGCTGAGATCCAATTCTTGCCACGGCAGCTCGGGGTCGCGCGGGATGATCTGGACCGGTTGGTCGTCCTGTTGCCACACGAATCGGGCCGCCAGGTTCGGGTGTCGGGTTAGCGCTGTTTGGACGGCGCCGCGAAGGCGGTGGCGGTTGAGCCGACCGGTGAGGGCGATATCGAGCTGCACCGCATAGGGATCACTCGCGTCACCCTGCACGCTGGTGGCTGCGTGGAAGAGCAGTCCCTCCTGCAGGGGGGTCAGCGGCAGAACGTCAGCGACCTGGTATTTCCGCTCGAGTGCGTCGATCTGCTGTTGGTTGAGCCGGGCGGGCGCGATGTCGGAAGGGGTCAACCCGCCCCCGCCCTCGGCGACATGTTTAACAATGCCGTAGAGCGCGTCGAACCACAGCTGACTGACCCGGGAGATCTGGTCGCGATCGAGTTTTGAGGACGCCCACGTCCAGTTGGCGTGCAGTCGTGGGCCCCCCCGGGCTGCTGAGCCGGGGTCGACAGTGACCGCGTTGAGCTCCACCGTGTGCAGCAGCGGCATCGGCAAGCCGCCGTTGCTGTTGTCGGTGAACACCGAGTCCCACGGGCTCATCCGCCAGATGTCATCGGCGGCCGAAGCCTGCGCCGCGGGTCCGCCCAGGCGTCCCAAGTAGTTGAATCCGATCGCCGGATCCTCACTGGCGAGGTCCACATCGGGATTGAGGTAGCGCAGCAAACCGTAGGTCAGGCCGTCCGGGAGGGCTCGAAGTTGCTCCTTGGCGTTCTTGATCACCGGTCCTAGCTCATCCTCGCCCGCCGCGATCTGCGTCCAGGACAGCTCGCCCACCGCTAGCGACACGGGGTATTTGGTGGTGAACCAACCGACGGTGTGCGACAGGTCGATGCCGGGGTTCAGTTCTTCGTGGCGCCCGTGGCCCTCCACGTCTATGCCGATCGGCGCACCCGACGTGCCCAAGAATTCCGACCACGCCAGACCAAAGGCGATGAGCAGGATGTCTTGGACGCCGGCATGAAACGCCGCCGGTACCTCCCCGAGCAGCATGCGGGTTGTCTCGACATCCAGGGATGCCGACAGGTGCGTGGCGGTAGCAAATGTGTCCACCGATGGCGACACCGCGGGCAACGCGGCGGGCGCCGCCGCCACCTGCCGCCAGGCGCCCGCCTGGTCGTTGACCGCGGTACTGCGAGCGTGCTCGGCCAGCACCGACGCCCACCGCCGAAATGACGGGCCCCGCGCCGCCAATTCCACCCGCTCGCCGCGGCGGTGTTGGTCCCAGGCGCTATTGAGGTCGTCCAGCAAAATCCGCCAGGACACTCCGTCAACCGCCAGGTGATGGATCATCAACACCAGTTGAGCCGTGGCGGCAACCCACAACGCGCTTAGCATTACTCCGGCACCTGGATCCAGCCGGGTTCGGGCCGCCACGAGCGCCTCATCGGACAACGCCGCTACCGACTGCACACACTCGGCCGCATCGACGGAGCCGGGTTCGGGCACCGACAGCGACCAACCCCCGGCGCCGTCGTCATCGACCCGCAACCGCAGCATGGGATGGCGGTCGAGCAAAGCCTGCAGCAACATCACGACATCGTCATCGCTCACCCCCGCGGGAGCCTGCAACAGCGACGACTGATTGAACTGCCCGACTGGGCCGTCAACGCTTTGCAGCCAACGGATGATCGGTGTTGCCAGCACCTGGCACGCCGCACCATCGCCGTCGTCAATCCAGCCATCCCCGTCGTCACCGGCAACACCGGTTACTCGGGCTAGCCCGGCCACGGTTTGCTCAGCGAAGAGATCCCGGGGACGGCACACCACCCCCGCAGCGCGCGCACGTGCGACCACCTGGATCGTCAGGATGCTGTCTCCGCCCAGGTCAAAGAACGATTCCTCGACCCCGACCCGTTCCACCCCGAGCACCTGGGCATAAATGCCGGCCAGGATCTCCTCGACCGCGTTGGATGGGGCCCGGTACAAATCCACTTCCCCGTAGTCGGGGGCGGGCAGGGCGCGGATGTCCAGCTTGCCGTTCACGGTCAACGGCAACTCGTCCAACACCACCACCGCCGCGGGCACCAGATAGCTCGGCAACCGATCCGCGAGCACTGCACGGATGGGGCTGGCCTGGACGCTGCCGGTGACATAGCCCACCAACCGCTTGTCGCCGGGACGGTCTTCACGGGCGATCACGACCGCCTGATCCACCCCGTCCAGCTCGGCCAACGCTGCGCGCACTTCACCAAGCTCGATGCGGTAGCCGCGGATCTTGACCTGCTCATCCGCCCGCCCGACATACTCCAATTGCCCGTCAGCACCCCAACGCACCAAATCCCCGGTCCGATACATGCGTATTCCCGGCGCCTCGGCACCACCGAACGGACACGCCACAAACCGCGACGCCGTTAGCCCAGGCCGACCGAGATATCCATAGCTGACCCCCCGACCCGCCACATACAATTCACCCACTACACCCACCGGTACCGCCCGCAACCAAGCGTCGAGCACAAAGAAGGCAAGGTTTGCCAACGGAACCCCGACGGGGCTAGCACTGCTATCGGTGTCCCTTTGGACGATCTCCCGAACCGAGGCATGCACCGTCGTCTCGGTGGTGCCATACATGTTGATCATCCGCGGCAGTCCCGGATGGTTACGCAACCAAGTCCGAAGACGTTGTGGTTCAAGGGCTTCACCGGCAAAAACCACAGCCTGCAGCTTCAGCCGAGGTGCCAACTCGGGCTGCATCGCGTCGGCAATTTGCAGTGCCGCAAAGGCCGACGGTGTTTGACTCAAGACGGTGACTTCTTCAGAGACCAGCAGGGCATGAAAGTCCATCGCAGAGCGAACCACTGCATCGGGCACCACGACCAGCCGCCCGCCATGCAACAGCACACCCCACATCTCCCAGACCGAGACGTCGAAAGCATACGAATGCCACTGCGTCCACACCTGTGTCGACGTCGGCGCCAGACCCGCAGGTAGCCGCTCGAACAGCTGGATCGCATTCTCGTGGGTGACGGCCACACCTTTGGGAATACCGGTGGTGCCCGACGTATAGATGATGTAGGCGATGTTGTCCGAGGCCGGCGCCGGCAAGGCGGAGCATGGAAGGGTTCGGATACGGGGGTCTTCAACGTCGATGACAACCATGTCGCGGCCACCCAACCGCGGGCGCAGCTCAGCTGTGGAGATAGCGGCTACCGGAGCGGCGTCCTCAACCACGAACGCGATCCGCGCCTGCGGGTGCGCCACGTCGATTGGCAAGTAAGCCGCCCCGGTTTTCAACACCGCCAAAATCGCCATAATGGCCTGTGCCGAACGCTCCAGCAGCAGCGCCACGCACCGACCCGGGCCGACTCCCTGATCAGCCAGCAGGTGTGCCAGTCGATTGGCGGCCTTGTCGAGCTCCTGGTAACTCCACGAGCACCCGCCGCACACCAGCGCCACTGCTGCCGGGGTGCGTGCCACCTGCGCGGCAAACAACTCCGGAATCGACACCGCCGGGCGTGTGAACCGGCTCAAGGCCGCGCGGTTCCCCCACCTATCCAGGCAGGCATGCTCAGCCTCATCGAGCAGATCGATCGACGACAACCGCCGACCCGGATCAACGGTCAACTCCAACAACACCCGCTCCACCCCGCGAGCCAAAACAGAGACGTCGAAATTGGAAAACGGTTGGCCAGCGCCCGCCGTGCTCAGAAAGAGTTCGTCAGCGCGCCGCGAGAACAACATCGCAAAGTGACCAACGTAGCCAAGAGTGGTATATACCGCTGATGCTTTAGCACCGGCGAAGGCGAAGGTTATTGTCGACGGCATGAAATTAACGGTCACCCGGCCCGGCGCCCGTCCTGAGCCGCCGGAGCGAGCCTTGCGCTGCCAGGCTTGCACCGGGAACCTCTGATGTTGCAGCGCTTCTCGCAACCGTGAGTCGACATGCTCGCAAAATCCGGCGACCGTAGACCCGGGTGAGGCCTGCAAAACCAGTGGCACCACGCCGGCAATCATTCCGGGAATCGTCATCGCCGCTGGACCTAGTCGCCTGCTGACCGGGATATCGAGCACCACCTCGTTGGACTGGTCACCACACCATGCGTGTACAAACAGTGCGCACGCTGCGGTGATGACCGAAGACCGCCGCATCTTCAATGACTTGGATAGCGCCAGAACTCGGCGGAGGACGAAAGGATTCAATCGAACCGGCTCGGAAATCCAGCACGGGTCACGCTTGCTCTGCACTTGTTGCGGCCGGTAGTCCGGCGTCCCACCTGACGGGAGATTATTCGTCCAATAGGCCAGATCTTCTCGATATTTGTCAGCAGCTTCATAGTTTGACTCATAGGAAATTAAATCGCGTAGTGAACCAAAGGAAACTGGGGGGACTGATGCGCGCGATACCAAGGCGGAGTAGACGGCAGAGAGACGGTTGGCGAAAAGTGCACTGCCGAATCCGTCAATGACAAGATGGTGGCAGCAGGCGAACCCATAGGATTTATTCTGCCGCGTCTGAAACAAGGCAAACTTGAACAACGGGCCGGTCAATGGCATCGGTGTGCGCCAGATCGCTTCCGCTAACCGGCGGACTTCCTGCAGGGAGTCCACGGAATAGCTAACGTCGTAGCAGGCAACATCGACTTGCGGATAATCGACGGCCCTTTGGCGAACTTGGCCATCGATCTCAAAGAAAGCAGCCCTGACGGGTTCGGCCTCGCTAACTACCCGACCGACTGCCAATTCAAGCAAATCATGCTCAACCGCTCCCTCGATTTCGATTAACAAACTAATCTGCCATTGCCGGTCCGACTGGCCGGTCTGCTGCGCCAGCCATATGTCGAGCTGCCCTGGCGTCAGCGGAAATTCAGGCTCATTGCCATCCATTTGACCATTCCCATCCGCTAGCTAGGCTGGGGATTGTCTTTCCGTCACAGCTCAACAATGCGAACACCCATTCCGCTCGCTTCATAGATACGTAGCTTGTCGACCCAGAAAGCGCCCTCGAAAAGGATCAGGACACCGCGGCTATCTTCTGTCACTGAGAGGATCTCGATTTCGGTTCGGGTTCGCGTGTTGGTGGGCAGCATCTGGCCACGAAATTTCCAGCTGAACGGCTGACGTACGGCGACGGGCTCGAATTCTGATACGGCAAACCCGTCCGCGAATCCCGAAAGTCGTACCGCCGCGCGAGCCGCCTGCTGCATTGCCTCCAAGCCCAGGGAGCCAGGCTGGACAGGGTCCTGGAAGAAATGCGCCCGGAAAAACCATGCCTCGGGATCAACATCGGCCTCCCCGATCAGCCTTCCGAGACCACGCGCCCCTCCGCTGGGCCAAAAGCTCACCCGGTCCATCAACCGCAGCCTCCCCTGTCCAAGCCATGGGTCGCCAGACAAAGCACTGGCTTCGTATGGCACGCAGACCGCCGCGGGTGCAGGCGCCGCGTTCGTCCCCGGCTTCGCGGGTAAGCCGACTTGGGTCGCGAGTGCAGCTGGGCTGAAGAATCCGAACGCCGTCTTCATCGACATGACGTCGTCGCCGTCTTGCGCACAGACGACGTCGAAGAAAACGATCGTCGATCCGCTGGCGTGTGCGAACCGTTCCAAACGCGCTGTCACCCGCAGCACCCCGATGCTTGCTGGCTTATGCAGCACCACATCAGTGCCGTCAAGGTTTCGAAATGCCACATCGTCGGCGCGATTGGCGGCGAAACCCATGTACGAGGCAAGCCAGCCACAAGGCTGCAACAGAATTTCGACCAGCACCGACAACGGCACAGCTGCCGACCCGGCGTCCGTGAAGTACCACGCATCGGCGGGGACGTCGTATTCCGCGACGACCGTACCGCCTTCGGTCGGTTCCCCCGGCACGCCGTCCACGCTTACGATCCGCGAAACGAAATGGTACGGCTCGCCGGGAAGCCGGGGCGCGCGACGCACGCCGTCGAATGAGGCGTACAGAGCGCCAAACGCGTCGGACGGCTTGCCGCGGGCGCAGGCGAGCAGCGCGCCGTGATCGCCACGGACGTCACGCGAGTTCCCGACGATTTGCACCGGCCCGGGCGCGCCTGGCGGCATCGGCCAGTCCGGAACAAGACGCAACCCGAAGCGGCGGCAATGGAACACTTTGAATCCGTCGCTGCTACATATCAGTGCGGCAAAGACCGTCGGCGTCGGTCCGTTGATGATTTCTTCCACGAACACCTCGTACGTGAGCTCATGGTCTGAGTCCGGCGTCACTTGTCCCCTGCAGACAAAGCGCGCCGTCTCTTCCGGGACCGGTTCGAACCGCCAGCCGTCGCGATCGATCGTGAAGCCAAAGGCCGCAATCGTGAACGACAATGCCTGGGTGGCCGCATCCGCCATCAGCGTCCCGGGCATGCAGGGATCGTTCTTGAAGTGCCCGTCGTAGAACCAGGCGTTCTGCGGCACTATCGCCCTGGCGCGAAGATAACCCCGGCCCCACGGACCGCCCTCGGGATCGAATGCGACGACATCGTCGATCAGCCGCAGTTGTCCGCCTGGAATCGTTGGGGTGCGCACGTGCGCGGCCGTCATTTCAAAACCGGTGCCAAAGCACGCGAACGCGCGCCCCTGAGAAAACGCGTCGAGATCTTCGCAGCCGAATGAGCGCTTTCGCGTCACACCAGGGGGCTCGTCGAAAGCTGCATCGTCGCGCGGGGTGTCGGACGCGGCATCCCACAAGACCCCCGCCGATTGGCTCAGTTCCTCGTCGGAGAAGAACCCGGCCTGCCCGTTTCGTACCGAGATCATCAGTCGGTCGCCGACATAGGAGTCGTAGTGGAAGAAGAACAGCCGAGTTTCACCGGTTTGGGCATGGCCATCGATGTGGATGTCGTAGCGCAGCGTTTCCCCGCCGCGCGGCAGTTCGCCCATGAACGTCAGATCGCAACCCAGCAGACGGTAAACGCGCTCGCCACGATTGGCGAAGTCAGCACCCAGCCACGACGCGAGCAGCAGGTCGGCTTGGCCGGACTCGATCACGACGCCGGGCGACATCCGTCCTGCGTGCATGTACCAGGCGCTGGGGTCCACGTCTGTCTCGGTGACTATCCGGCCCGTGCCCATCGAACCGGCTTCCCCTTCAATGCTCATCACACGGTCGGCCAACAGCAGCGGTGGTTGCGGCATGCGCACCTGGCGCGGGTACCCGTCCTGCTGGGCAAAAAGAGGCCCGAACACTTCCGAAATACGCCCACCGGCAAGGGTTTCGAGCTGGGCGCGCGAGTACAGCGGCCGTTGCATCGACGGCGCTGCCGCGGTGAGAGCATCTGCAGGCAGCATCGACCGCCAGCTGGATGCCGCAGCGAAAAGCGCACTGCGCGTTTGCAGGAACGATGCATGCGCCTGTGCCGCCCGTACGATGAACGCCTTATGAGCTGCGCTCACTGACGTGACGAGACCGATCGCAGCCCCGGTGTTGCCGTGCGGCGCGCTCGAGTGGGTTTCGACGTGCGCGAATACCAGCGGCGTGGGCTGCTGCGGTGCCGGTGGCATCAGTTGGAAGCCTTCAGCGTCCGATTCTGCCATCGGAACATCCACGGCACCAGACGATTTCGTTGCTGAGACGATGTCCGGCCGGTGAGCGGTCAACGTCAGCTTCCGCACGCTTCTCGCTGCTGCTGGGGCAGCTTGCTCGCGCAGCTGTTGCAATCGCGCATCGAAGGCTTCGGTATGCACCGGCAGCCCGTGGACCCAAAGCTTGGATACGGTTTCGGCGAGCGCGCCAATCCCGCGCCGCTCCCGCGGGTCCAGCGCCACCGCCAGATGCGCGCGATCACCAAGGATCTTCGTAATCGCTCCGGTCAGAATGCCGCGAGGCCCGTGCTCGACGAAGGTCCGAACGCCGTCTTCCCATGCGTTGAGCACCGTCTTGGGAAAATCGATCGGCTCTAGCGCCTGTCTGGTGAGCGCTTCGGCGGCTGAGTCCCGCGTCGGCAAGTAAGCACTGTTATCGGCGTTGGTATAGAAGCGTACGTTGGGAACCTCGTGGGTCTCCCGGGTGTGGATGCGCCGCCACGCTTGGGCGAACGGAGCCATTGCGCGGCAATGGATCACCATATCGAGACCGAGTGCCATCGCACGTGCACCGCCGATCGCGTCGATTACGCGTCGACACGCCGCTGGGTCACCGCCAATCACACAATCGTCGGGTGCCTGAACGATCGTCAGGTACGCGCGTGGTTCCGCCGCCAACGCCGCCTCGAGCGCAGCTCTAGGCGCCGTGATTCGCCAGCACTTCCACAGTGCCGGTTCATGATCCGCGAGCCCCCATTCTGACGCTACGGCTCGACACCTGCCGGTGAGCTGCTCGTCGTAGAGACCTGACGCGTCGATCTCGTCAAGCATTGCCCCCAGGTCGCGCCAGACCCCGAACGCCAGCAACGCGTTGGTCTCTCCGGAAGACAGGCCAATGGCCGCGCTCGGCACAAGTCTCAGGACCGTGCGAGAAAACTCTGAATGCGCCTGACAAACGAGAGTGCATCCGGTGAGTTGCGCACGCGGCTGCAGTGTCGCAATACCGGCGCCATACAGCGCGTGCGCGTCCGCGCCGAAACTGGAATGACGCGAGACCAGCGCATCGCCGATTTCCGGCCAGGCCAACAACAGATCGGGCGCCGCGCCGGGGTACGCTGCTGCGGCCCCGGTGAACGCGAAGGCGATTTCTCCGCCGATCGGCGCGTCGGTGAACGCGACGCCAGGGCCACCCGGGGTCCGGCCGCGATCCAGCTTGCCCACTGCCTCGCATAGAAGTGCGTCCAACGCGGAATCGCTGTCGGCAACCAAAGCGCAACGCACGGGCCCATTTCCGCCCGGTTCACGCCGCGCCATGCGGCGCAGCAGATCGTTCCTGCTGTCGCCGGCGTAGCGTTCCGAGAGAGGTATGGCGCCGATGGCCAAGGCCTCGGGCGGATCGTTGACCGCAGCTAGGACCACACCATCGGCGCAGCCTCCCAACGATTTCAGCCACACTGCCGCGCGATTGCGGCCGGGCGACGGCTTCGCCCCGCTTTGGTCCACTCGGACCCGCGCGCGCAACGCCGCGGTGAGCGCAGCGATTTCAGTGGCCGCGCTCGCCGCGTGGGTTCGGCCGAACCTGCCCTCGGCAATGTTCTCAGCCGACGCGCTGTCGACACAATCGGTATCGATGAGGGCGATGACTTCCTCGCCCGCTGCTTCCGCGTCTGCGCGCCGCTTGAGAACGAACGCGACGGCCGCGTCCCCGTGCGGCAGAGCCGTACCGGCCGAGAGAGCGTCGGTAGCCCGTGTATGTGCCGGCTCGCAACACATGTCGACAGCACCGGCGACGACGGCATCAAGTTCTCTCCGGCGCAATGCCCGCGCTGCGAGCCGCAGTGCGGTGATGCCCGAGACCTGCTCACTAGAGACGGTGAAGCCGAACCCGCGAAAGTCTCGCTGCGCATGGATGCGATTAGCCGGAATGTTCGGCATGGCTCCGAGCACGCCGTCGGCTGTCAGCCGCGGAGCCGCTTGCTCGTTGGCGGCCAGCCATTCGTCGTCGGCGGCATGCTGCACCCGCAGGCGCTGGCGCGCGATCGTGGCGTCACAGCCCATGCCGACGATCACCCCGGTCCGGTCCGGATCGGTACCGACTTGCTCCAGCGCCTGTGTCGCAGCCGCCAGCATCGCTGTTTGCTGACTGAGACAGGCCTTTAACTCGCTGGGCGGAAAGCCAAGTCCTGCAAAATCGAGTTCAACGGTGTCCATCGGCGTAGGAGTCCCAGGGGGGCCGAGAACCCGACGACGAAACGACGCCGTGTCCGGCGCGTCACCGGTTACCACGCCCAGACCACAAATGGCAATCTCATCCGATGGCGGGGGCTGCCGGGTCGCGCAGCGGATTGAAGGCCGGTAATTCTGGACGATCAGGTGTGCATTGTTTCCGCCGAACCCAAAGTTGCTGACCGCCGCACGTTTAGTCTCCTTCGGCCAAGGCACGGACGCATTTGGCAAGGTGAACGGTGTGTCCTTCAGCGCCGCTGTCGGCGCGTCACATAACGTCGGCGGAATCAGCGATTCCTCCATAGCGGACAACATATTCAGCAGGCTCGCGGCACCTGATGCGGTGATCGAATGCCCGAGATTGCCTTTGAGCGCACCCAGCATTAACGGTGTGTCTCCGTAGGCTGCCAGCAAGCTCTCAAGCTCCGTAGCGTCGCCAAGAGCTGTGCCGGTTGCGTGACAGTCCACGAAGTCAACCTCCGTGGGTTTGAGGTCCGCTTGCTCCAACGCCGTCTTCATTGCTCGTATCTGCCCAGCCGGCGCGGGTGCCAGAAAGCCGCTCTGGCGGCCATCGTTGGACAACCCAATTCCCACGATCACTCCGAAGATGCGGTCACCCATCCGCTCAGCGTCCTCAAGGCGCTTCAATACGACGAGCGCAGCGCCTTGTGCTGGCACCAATCCATCGGCCTCCGCGTGAAACGGACGAGACCGGCCCGTGGGGCTAAGTGCTTGCAGTGCAGTAAAACCCAGATGCAAGAACAGATCATCAGCGCCGTTGACTCCGCCTGCGAGCATCGTGTCCGCCTCGCCATCCTGCAAGGCGTCGCAAGCGAACTTGATCGCGTAAAGCGACGATGCACAGGCCGCGTCAAGCGCGAAGGCCGGTCCAGTCATATGCATGGCCTGGGCGACTAAGTGCACCGGCAGTCCCGAAGAAAAGCGGTTGCGCGGGTCCACCTCGCCGTGACCGGTCCAGATGCTTTCCACGAACGCGGTAGCCAGCGTCGTCGGGTAGGAAAGATTGCCGACGATAACCCCTGTGCGCGACGGCGCGGCCGGGGTGCCCAGCGCCTGCCGTGCGCAGTGAGCCAGCCAATGAACAATTGGGTCAAGGCGCTCGAAATCGGCGATATTTGAGGCAATGTCGGCCAGGTCATAATCGACGTCGGCTACGTAGCCTCCGGTCGCCGATGCCACCCGCAGACCCGGTTCTCCGCTATTGAGCAGCAACTCAGGATCCACCCCACCCCAACGATCGCGTGGGGTGGGAGAAATAAGGCAGCGCCCGTGCAGGGCTGCATCGAACAGCGTCTGTGGTGTGGTTGCACCTGGCAACACGCAACCGCGTCCGACAATCGCGATGGGATCGAAGCCGCTCACCAGGCCACACCCGCAGCGCTGACGGCATAACATTCCACACCTTCAAGCGCCGCGACCAGCCCGCCAGTTGTCGTTTCGAACTCGAAGTCGAAGTCGACACGTTTGTCTCCGAGCGGGCGCGCGGCGAAACGACAATGGAGCAAGCCATTTTCGGGGAACGAGCGGTCGACTATCACACGCCCGATGCGTTGCGGCAGAATCAGCGAGCGCCCCAACGCGCTCGCCCAGAGCAGACCTAGCTGCAGCCCGCCATCCACGGCGGCGGGATCGATCGCCCAATCGCTTTCCGGCCACCCGAGATTCCTGAGACCTTTGAGCTGCCCGGTGCCGCCGGCCGCTGCGAAGGCGTCGAGCTGTTCGATGGCAGCGAAGCTCGGTCCGTGGAACAGCGGACCAGCGTACGCGTCGTCGACCCTCATCGGCCATGGCGACTCCGGCATTTCCGGGACTAGCGGGCCGGTTCGCTCATCGGATTCCGTTTCCAGCAATGCGCTATAGCGTTGGCGGCCCTCCCTGTCGCGAATGGTCGCGGTGTACGACGAACCCGAGGGCTCAAACTCGAGCGTCAAGACGATAGGCTGTTGCTCGAACGCCGCGAATGTGACTCCGGAAAGCACCCGAAAGTCGCGCACCACGGGGCGTTCTTCCCCGACCAGACCGCGTGCGGCGCGCAGCATGGCGTCGAGCACGATCACCACCGGCACCACAACGCGGCCACGGATCTGATGGTCGGCCAACACCGGCAAGGACTCGGTCGACACCTCCCATTCCAAACGCGTGCCGCGCCGACGACGCGCCGCGGGTGCGGACACGACGATTGCGGGCGTCGGTGACTGACGCAACGCATGCTCTGCGAAGAACTCCGCGCCCTCGTCGATCGCGATGACGCCCACCCCGGCGTTCAAAAACCGGCTCTTGAGCATGTCGTCGACCATGCCGCCGTCCCATGGGCCCCAGCCGAACGCGCGCACCACGCACGCACTGCCGCGGCGCGCAGACTCCCGCGCCGCGATAGCCTCCAACGCCGCGTTGGACGCCGCGTAGGCGCTTTGCCCGACATTGCCTGCTCGCGCCGCGACAGAGGAGAACAATGAGATGAACCGCAGATCATCGCAAGACGTCGCATCCAGCAAGGTCTCGGCGCCAATCACTTTGGTGTTGAACACCCTGACAAACTGGTCGTCGTCGAGGTCAACCAGACGTTTGTCGGCTAGCACGCCTGCACCGTGCACAACTCCGACGATCGGCCCCAGGCTTCGCCGCACCTCGTCCAGGGTGCTGCGTAGCTGTTCCCGATCCGTGATATCGGCCGCGAAGTATCTCGCCGCAATGCCTTGCTGTTCAGCGGCCGAGAGCGTTTGACGGATTTCTCGTTCCGCGAGCAGGCTTTCCGCCAGCGCGCGCGCCTGCGGCAAGCAGATTACCTCTCCGCGGGCACGCGCAGATGCCACCAACGCGGCTGCGGCTTCGGCGACGGTTGCACCGCCAGGTTTCTCCGGCGCCGCCGTACTCAGCGCGGTGCGGCCGAGCAAAGCCAACCGCAGGCCGTGCCGCGCGGCGAGCGCTAGAGCCGACGCCGCCGTCACCCCGCGCCCACCGCCGCTGACCACGACGACACCGTGCTTGGTAGCGCAGATCGTTTCACTTGCCACGGGCGCGGTTTCGACGTCCTCGATCACCATCCGTGTGCCGTCATCGCGTAAGGCGACCTCAAGGCCGCTGCCTCCCGCGAGCAGTTCGTCCGTGAGTCGTTCCGCGTCAGGGCTTTCGATGTCGACCGCCCGCACAGAGGCGTTCGGCCACTCGCATGCGGCGGTTTTCACGATGCTCGCCACGCCGACAGGCACATCCGATCCGGCGAATCCAGCGCCTGTCGACTGTACGGTGACGAAAAGTCGTGACGGCGAACTGCTGTTGGCCACGCTGCGCGCCGCATGAAATGTACGCACATGCATCTTGACGCAGTCCATCGGCGAGCCGGCCGTCGCCAGAGCGGCAAGACAAATCACGGCACCCGCTTCCTCAGGCACCTCGTCGACAGTTCTCGCCTTGAGCCCGCGGGTGGTCATCGCACGCTCAAGAGCGTCCGCGAAACGCGGGTCTTCGCGCGTGATGAGGATTTCGCCGTCGCGCAAGCCCGCCATCGCAAAGCCGTTTGGCGGCAACGCCCGAAGCGAGGCCTCGGTGCAGCACAGGCCTGTCGAAGAGGGATGTGGCTGAGGCGAATGACGTTGTGCCGAAAGACGTTCGTCATCATCGCTCGATGCCAAGCCGGCAATGGCATCGGCCACGTCTTGCAGTGTCCGCAGCGATGCCAGTTCGGACGCGGGGATTTCGGGTGCGTTGGGGAATCGGGCCTGTAGCGCGGAGAGGATCTCCACTTGCTTGATGGAGTCGATGCCGAGCTCGGCCTCCATCTCCATGTCCAGACCGAGCATGTCAGCGGGGTAGCCGGTCTTCTCCGACACGACAGCGAGAACCACGTCCGCCGCCGCGTCACCGGCCCAAGGTGCACGTCGCGCATCCGAATGTTGTTGCACCGACAAATTTTCCACGCAAGTGCTCGGCGCCGGACCGGCAACGGAGTCGGCCACGTCTTGCAGCGTCCGCAGCGATGCCAGTTCGGACGCGGGGATTTCGGGTGCGTTGGGGAATCGGGCCTGTAGCGCGGAGAGGATCTCCACTTGCTTGATGGAGTCGATGCCGAGCTCGGCCTCCATCTCCATGTCCAGACCGAGCATGTCGGCGGGGTAGCCGGTCTTCTCCGACACGATTTCCAACACGATCTCCGCCGCCGCGGGCACCGGCAGATGTTCGGCGACCCCGGCCGACGGCCGTGGATACGCCGTCGTCGGAGGCGAGAGTGATTCCGGCGCCGTTGGCATCCCGGTCATGTCCGGTGCCTGCAACAGCGGCGGCTGCGGCAAAACGGCGGGCGCCGGCACGGATACTTGCGGCGCGTTTGCGGGGTCGCCGACGATCTGCGCCAACATCTGCGCGGACATGTCCAAAAACGCCTGATGGCTTTGCGTCATCACGTCCAGATAGTGTTGGTGCTGCTCCGCGGTCTCCTTTTGGACGCTGTCGATCAGTGTCCATGCTTGCGCAGAAGGCAGCGCCACAGGGATGTCGATGCGCTGCGGGACCGGAGTCGGCGCTGGTTCTTCTGCACCGAGCCGCGACGCAGCGGATAAGTCCACGCGCTGGCGCTTCGGCGTTATCGGCGACTTCCCACTTGCCTGCGGATACGGTTTGCCAAGGTTGGCGCCTCCGACCATGACAGCATGCGCTGGGGTCGGTGCGTGCTTAGCCGGCACCTCGTAGTCGTCGAACAGGGCCGAGATATGAAGCGGTACGCCGTCGGCGGCCAACTTTGCCAGCCCCCGATGCCAGCCGCGCAAACCGCCGGCCTTCGGGTCGTCAAGGGCCACCGCGAGATGCGGTGCCTCACTCAGGATTTTCCCGACAAGTCCGGTCAGGATCCGACCCGGCCCCACCTCGATGAACCGAGTGACTCCGTCGCGAGCCATTGCTTCGATCATCTCGCGGAACCGCACCGGCTTTTGCAGCTGATCGGCGAGTTGATCGGCGACCTGCTGGCCGTACGGTTGTGCCGTCGCATTGGCATAAACCGGAAAATCCGCAGCGGCAAACTTAATCGTATTCAGGTATGCCGCGAACGGGTCCCTGCCGGCGGCTACGACCGGTGAATGGAACGCCGTTGCCACCGGCAGACGGAACGACGTCCAGCCAGCCGATTTTGCCATCACTTCCGCCCGCGCGATGTCGGATGTGCGTCCTGCCAATACCACTTGGTCAGGTGCGTTATCGTTGGCGACGACCAGTCTTGCAGCGAGCTCCGGTTGGGTATCGAGCAGCGCAAGTACGTTCTTGGCGCTGGCCGCGACGGCCAGCATCGCGCCATCCTGATCTCTCGCCGCTTCGGTCATCAGTACGCCGCGTTGGTGCGCCGTTTCGACAAGTTGGTCCCGCGGAAGGACACCCGCCGCTGCGAGCGCAGTGACCTCTCCGAAGCTGTGACCGGCCGCGGCGTCGGCCGTCACGCCCAGTACGTCAAGAAGCGCAAGTTGCGCGAGGCTTGTCGCAGCGATGGCCGGCTGGGCGTTGGCCATCGCGGTCAGCTCAGCTTGCTGAGTATCCAGCGATGCCGCGTCGAATACCGGCTCAGGGAACACAACACGTTGAACATCTGCGAGATCACGCCCTAGCTCATCCCAAACCCCGAGCGACTCAGGGAAGGCAAGTGCGAGGTCGGCGCCCATCCCGACGTATTGACTACCCTGGCCGGGGAAGAGGAACGCCGTCTTTCCCGGACGGGCCGGCCCGAAGCCAAGGGCGATGTTGGCGTCCTTGAGGTCTGTTGCAGTGCCTTCGGCAAGCGCGTTGCGCAACTGCTCAACCAGTTTCTCAAGTGAGGTGTTATCTGCTGCCACCAAACCCGTCCGGGCGGCGTGCGACGCATCAAACACGTGCGCCGACTCGAATGCGATTCGAGCAAGGCTCTCTCCCGCACGCACTGCGGCAGCGATTGCCGCGCAACGCTTCTCAAGATCAGCTTCGCACGACCCGCTGAGCACCACCAGTTCACTGGGTAGTGCGCGCAGCCGCTTCGCGCGCTGCGTGCCGCGATACTCTTCCAGCGCCACATGAAAATTGCTGCCGCCGAAGCCAAAGGAGCTGACGGATGCGCGCCGAGGCCCATCGGCGTTTCGTACCCATGGCCGGGTCGCGGCATTGACGTAGAACGGCGATTGCGCCAACCCCAAGGCTGGGTTGGGACGTTCTACCTTCAATGTGGCGGGCAATGTCGAATGTTGCAGTGCTAGCACAGCCTTGATAAGTCCTGCAGCACCTGCCGCCGCTTTGGTGTGGCCGATCTGGGATTTAACCGAGCCAATTGCGCATCGCCCGTCGGCACCGGCGAACACAGACTTTAGAGCGGCGAATTCGGCGACGTCGCCGGCCTTCGTCGCGGTGCCGTGGGCCTCGAGAAGTTCGACGGTCGACGGCGAATAGCCGGCACGTTCGTAGGCACGTCGCAACGCCTTGGCCTGGCCTTCAGGGCGCGGCGCATAGACACTGGACGCGCGTCCATCCGACGACGAGCCCAGGCCACGTATGACCGCATGGATCGGATCCCCGTCTCGCTCAGCGTCGCTGAGGCGCTTGAGGGCCAGCATGCCCACGCCCTCGCCGATGATAGTGCCGTCCGCGGCATCCGAGAAAGGTCGGCAGTCGCCAGTCGGTGAAAAGGCCGGTGTCTTGGAAAAGCACATGTACATCATCACGTCATTGAGCGCGTCGACGCCTCCCGTCAACACCAAATCGGCTTCGTCGAGATACAGTCTGTGCAGTGCCACCTGCAGTGCCGAAAGCGAACTCGCGCAAGCGGCATCGGTGACATAGTTGCTGCCGCCGAGGTTGAGGCGGTTAGCGATGCGTCCGGCGACCACGTTGCCCAAAAGACCGGGAAAGGTGCTTTCCTGCCACGGCGCGTAGTGTTCTGCGATGTCGTGACAGATCTGGTCCGTTTCGTCCTCCGGCAATCCGTTTTCCAGCATTGCCTTGCGCCAGATCGGCCGCTGCAGCCGCGCATTCATATGGCAAACAAGTTCGGTCGTGGAGGCGACCCCAAGCACCACGTCCACGCGGTCGAGATCGACTGCGGCACCGGGGTGCATCGCCTGGTCAAGTAGCTGCTTGGCGGTGATGAGCGCGAGCAGCTGCGCGGAATCCGTGGCCGGTAGCGCATTTGGCGGCAGCCCGAACTGGACCGGATCGAAGGGCACCGGGTCGATGAATCCGCCACGCTTGCAGTAGGTCTTGTCTGGCGCGTTGGGATCGGGATCGAAATAATCCTCGATCAACCAGTGCGAGGGCGGCACCTCGCTGATTGCGTCACGACCGCCGGCGACTGTGCGCCAATATCCCGCAAGCCCAGGCTCGCCGGGATAGATAGCGCTCATGCCGACGACGGCAACCGGGATAGCTGTGGAGTTCTGCTTGTTCGAGTTCAAGGCGCTCTCCAGTCGAGGGGACGAGGACGGAAATCGAATTTGGAAACCGGTGTCATGACGCCTGCCGCACGTAAATGCCCGGCGCGCACCACGGTTGCCGCTCCCTCAAGCAGATTGAGCGCGATCTGGCGAACCGTGCGCGTTTCCACCGGTTCGAGAAAGCTTCCCCGCACCCATTCGTTGAAGGCGCCCATCGCCGGTCCGCACCAGATCTGATAATCGGTCCGTCGCGCGGTATGGCCTTGGCGTGCCCATTGCGAGCCCATGAATAAATACCAGCGAAACACCAGCGCCATACGGTGTTTGGCGTCCACGCGTGCGCGTTCCAGCTGTTGTGGGTCGCTTTTCGAGAAGTGTGATTCGGTATCGGCCCAGATCGCTGCCACGCTGCGTCCGAGTACTGCCGTCTCGAGGTTTTTCACCTCGTGTGCCGGAGCGTCCTCCAACGACTCATAGCGCCGATAGAAGTCAGCGAGCCGTTGGCCGCGCTGGGCAAACATCGTGCCGCGCTTGAGCACCTGCACTTTCACGCCCATCTCGAACATGTCGGCGGCTGGTGCCATCGCTACGTCGGTGGATTCGGCCAGTGCCAGCAGATTTCGTGCGTCCGTTGACAGGCCGCTCTCCACCGCCGACTGATTGATTGAGCCGGTCAGGACATAGGCTGCGCCCGCAGCAAACGCGGCAGCCACGGCTGCCGGAGTTCCAAGGCCACCTGCGGCGCCGATACGCGGTAAAACTGTATAGCCATGAGTGGCAGCGATCGCATCACGCAGTCCGATCAGGAGCGGCAGGAGCACGGTCAACGGGCGATTATCGGTGTGGCCGCCTGAGTCTGCTTCGGCGGTGACATCCTCGGCTACCGGGATTTGGCTGGCCAGGTCGGCTTCTGTTGCGGTGATCCGGCCTTCGGCGACCAATGCGCGCAGCATGGCTTCGGGAGCGGGTGAAAGAAACTGCCGCGCAACCCCTTCGCGAGAGACCTTGGCGACAACGCGCCCGGCGCGAATGATCCGCCCATCCGCGCCGCGACGAAGGCCTTTAGCCGCATAGAGCACAATCGCGGGCACAAGCCGCATGAACGCCGAGGCTGAGATGCAACGCACGCCGAGGCGAAGGAAAAGATCGACGGTCGCCAATTCGAGACTCTCATCGTGGACGTTATGAATCAGATTGGCACCCCAACCACCAGCCTCGGGTCCGAGGGCGGCCTGAATTTCCCGCACGCCTGCTTCGGTGGCGCGCAGATCCAGTCCCGCGCTGCCGAAGAACGCCATCACGCCGGCCCGCACGCCCTCGATCGTCATCCGCGATGTCGCAATGCCGCGGGCCATCTCGCCAATCACGTACGGAAATCTCACGCCGTGCGCGGCGGTGAAGCCACGATCGCCTAGCCATTCGGGGTATATCGCTGGCAAGACGGCCAGCAGGTCTTGGCGCAGGGTCTCGGGCGGGAATCGGCCCGTGTCGTCAAGAACAAGGGCACGCGGCCCCTGGGCTGACCCCACAACGGCAACGGGATTGCGAACGGCCGTCAAAGCATCTCGGGTGTCCGACAGAACGGCCACTACGGCAATCCCTCTTGGTGCGTCTCCAGCGCGGCTAGCCGTTTCTCGGTCACGTTTTGGAATTGCGCGCCGCGCAGCCCGCCAACTCCCAGAGCAAGATCGGCGAAGTCGTTAATCTCACCCGCGCCCCATCGTTCGAGGAGAAGTGGATCGACGTGGCGGGGCACTACCGCGGCCCGCCGGCCGTCCCCGGTCGTGCCAAGGCGATTACCCACGACAAATGCCATGGCACCACCACCTTGCATGTCGCCCCAGTTGTGCTCACCCGGGACCGCCAGGAAGTCCTGACGTTGCGTTCCGGCGAATCACTGACCGGCCGGGTACCCAAAAGGCCTTGCCAGAGGCCGTCGGCCTTCCATGCATTGGCTATCGATGAGACACAGACTGAGATTGTTGACCTAGCCATGCTGCCGAGCGGGCTTTCGGCAAGTGTGTGGAAATGATGAAATGCGCAGTTCGCAGGGGATTTGCCATGCCGCGATCGCCAACGCGTGGTGATGTCGCGAGCGCTGCTGCGCTGACGCGACTACCCAACTGGTTCGGGCGCGCCAACTGGTTCGGGCGCGCGGCGCCCGGAAATCATGATCAGCGGTGAATTGACGATGCGACTGGCGTCCTTGTCGATGAGATCAACGCAGTCGACGAGGTCGCGCGCGTCGGCGAGATCGATGGAGCGACCGGCGATCCAGGTGCGGAAGATTGCCAGGTTGACGCCGCGTAGGAATCGCGGCATCGCATACCTTCCGACAAACTCCTGCGCGTCTTCGAAAATGGCGCTGCGATCTGCGTCGGTGACCAGCAGCGGCCCGCCTGGTTTGAGCACTCGGAAGCACTCGGCCAGCCCGGCTTCGCGCGATGTCCAGTGCTTGATCGAGCCATAGCTGATCACGCCGTCGAAAGTGTGGTCGCCGAACGGGAGCCGGGTTGCGTCACCCAGTTGGAAGCGGACGCGATCGGTGTAGTTGCGCATGCGTTTCGTGGCGCGTTCAATCTGTGGCTGCGAGAGATCAAGGCCGACGATGTGCAAATCGGGCCGCTGATCGGCGATGTAATTCGTGAATAGACCGCCGCCCGATCCCACGTCCAGGACATGGGCGCCCGTCGGCAAGTGCGCTAGAAAGCGCTCGTCGATGACGGGGTGTGACGGGAAGACGGCCGGTGCCACGAATGTCTCGTACATCCACGCATGAAGCCGCGTGTAGGTCGCGGTGATGTCGTTGAATGGCGCAATCGGCATGGAGGCGATGTTAACGGGTGTCAAGTTGCTTTGGCGCCGGTTTGCCCGGTTTGGCTCTAATGGGCTTCGGCGTCAACAGGGGGAATGAGGCCGTCCTGAGTCACCTCTAGCACATGAGCCGTCTCGAAATCGAAGAACATACCGACGACGTATAACGCGCCGGACGCCACTCCAGGGGCCAGGATCTCGTGGTTGGTGAGCCTTTCCACCTGTACGGCCACATTCACGATCGCCAGCCGGTCCACTTCGCTGAAGCCGTTGATGGCGGCGCTCGCGCGCGCCGGATGGTCATCGTGGTAGGCGGCCAGACTGTCGGTCGCATGCTCAAGCCAACGGTCCATCGGGGTCGCCGCTTGGTCCGTCGTCTTCTCCAGCAGCGCCCTCATGGCGTCGCACGACGAATGGCCGCAGACGACGACGGAAGTCACGCCGAGCTGGTTGACCGCGAAGTCGAGCGCGGCATCCACCGAACGTTCGGTCGGATCGACCGGTACTAGGTTGCCGACGTTGCGGACGATGTATAGGTCACCTGGCCTACTGGCGGTGATGACGTCGGGCAGAATCCGGGAGTCGGCACACGTCAGGAACAACGTGTCCGGATTGGGCGAATC
Source organism: Mycobacterium simulans (assembly GCF_900232995.1). Classification (GTDB taxonomy): domain Bacteria; phylum Actinomycetota; class Actinomycetes; order Mycobacteriales; family Mycobacteriaceae; genus Mycobacterium; species Mycobacterium simulans. The sequence continues at coordinate 1,953,042 of NZ_OCVX01000003.1, read as the reverse complement.
GGCCAGGCCGGAGACGTGGCGGTGCAGCGCGTCGACACCGTTGCGGTGGTATTCGGCAATGCCGTGGCGAATCGGGGATTCGGTGTCGTCGCGAGCATGGTCACGCCGGGATGGCCAGGGCACCGCTCGCAGCGACCGGGGCGTGTAGTGGCGCTTCGGCGGACCACTGTGCGCGCTATGCAGGTTCGCGGGCGACGTTTCAACGATGGCTACTGAGCCGCCGGTCGCCTCGTGGCCGGTCTTCCAGTCCGAAATCGCTTCGGAAATGGAGTGATCGATGTAGTCCGCGTTCAGGCTCAGCGTCACGTCCGTGCCTCGCGGAAGCGTCGAGAGCACGTGGGTCAGTCGGGGCAGGAGCAGGAAGCTGAGCGTGCCGTCAATGTCGACCCGCCAATGCTTTGCCTCGTCGCTCACTGGCTTGGCCTCGATCGGCGCGCGAACCACCCGGACCAATAGGATGGCTACCGCGACTGCAAGCCCGATAGCCACGCCCTCCAGCAGATTGAGGAACACCACGCACACGATGGTGATGGCGTAGATCGCGAAATTGCCGGTGCGCCAGGCAAGTTGGATGTGGGCCAGCGTGACGAGCTGTATACCGATCACGATGAGCAGGCCGGCCAGCGCCGCCTTGGGGATCAGTTCGACCAAGTTGGTGAACATCGACGCGAACAGCAGAACCCATACGCCGTGCAGTATCGCCGACATCCGGGTGCGCGCGCCGGCGGCAACATTGGCCGAGCTGCGCACGATGACGCCGGTGATCGGCAACCCGCCGAGGAGCCCGGACACCATGTTCGCGCTGCCCTGTCCGATCATCTCCCTGTTGAAGTTGGTGCGCGGGCCGCTGTGCAGCTTGTCGACACCCACCGCGCACAGCAGCGATTCGACACTGGCGATCAGCGCGATCGTAAAGACACCAATGACAATGGCGCTAATCTCGTGAGTCCAGGGCTGTCCGTCGGGGGCAGCTTGGGCAAGATGCGGCAAGCCGATCGCGTCGAAGAAGTTGCCTGAGAGGTCGATCCGCTCGACGTGTAGGTCCACCACCAACGACAGTGCGGTCGCCGCCGCGATCGCCACGAGCGGGCCGGGAATCATGCGCACCTTGGGTGGCAGCCTCGTCCACAGCAACAGAATGACAATGACCGTCCCGCCGACGATCACTTCGTGCAATTCGTGATTGAGGAGGCCGTTGGGCAACGCCACAATGTTCTGCCAGGCCGAGCTTCGCGACGTACCACCTACCAGGACATGAATTTGCTGCAGCGCGATGGTGATACCGATGCCTGCCAGCATGGCATGCACCACGACTGGCGCGATCGCGAGCGCAGCGCGCGCCATCCGACTCACGCCGAACAGGATCTGCAATGCGCCTGCCGCGATGGTCATCAGGCACAACATTTGCCAACCGAGCTGCTCGATCAGATCGGCGACCACCACGGTGAGGCCCGCGGCCGGGCCACTTACCTGAACCGCTGATCCGCCGAATGTTCCGGCGACAATGCCGCCTACCACCGCGGCGATCAAACCGGCGACCAGCGGGGCCCCGGAGGCGATCGCGATACCTAGCGAAAGCGGCAGTGCGACAAGGAACACGACAAGCGATGCGGGAAAGTCGTGTCGCAAATTCGCCAGGATCCACCGAGCTCCGGATTGGGGCTCATCCGCGTTGGTCTTGGCAGCGGTGCTCATATTGACTCCTCGGAACCGGTCAGAAGGTTGTCGGCGGGGTCCGCTACGAGCTGACGACCCTTCATGACCGGGGTGAATGTCGTCTTTCAAAGAGGTGTCCAGCGGGCGTCGGAAGCTAGATCGGGTCAAACTGCGGGCAGCAAACGTACGCAACCCGCGAGAGCCACTAAAAGAAATCCTCCTCGATCGCCCCGCCGGTTCGGTGAACCGACAGCGCTTTCATGGTTAATTCAAAGAAAGGCCATGCCTGGTGATTGAAGAATTCAGGGTTTGCCTAGAAAGAGAATGTTGTGTTCACCTGCGGCGGGAGGGGGATCGGTGACCGTGGCGTCGAACGTGGAGTAACGCGCCGGGGTGCGGATCACCGTGATGGCGTCGGCGCCGCTGCCGACTTCGACGGCGAGGTCATTCTCGGCAAACAGTGGCGTGTCGACGACCTGTTTCCAGGTATGGGCAAGGCAGGCCATCAGCCCGTTGTCCTGCAGCAGTTCAACCCATTCGGCGGCGGTCTTGTTAGCCAATGCCGATTCCAGTTCGTCGGTCAACTCCGGGTAATTGATCGACCGTGAACGTTGATCAGCGAACCGCTCGTCGTCCAGAAGGTCGGGCCGGCCGATGAGGTGACACAGCTTTTCCCAGTGTTTGGGCACGTATGCGCTGATGACGACGTACCCGTCGGCGGCGCGGAATGCGTCCGACGGCTGGGTTGCGAAGCCGACGCCCTTGCGCCGCTTGGTCTTGGGCGCCGGATCTGGCTTGGGCAGGGCGGCGGCGGTTCGGTTGAGGTGCATCGTCAGTTGGTTGGCTTGCAGGCCGACCGCGACGTCGTACATGGCGACCCGGACGATGTCGGCGACCCCATGGCGCTCGCGGTTTAGCAGCGCGGCCAGAACCGCCTGAGCCAGCACATGACCGCTGGCGTTGTCGACCAGCTGGAACGGGATGATCTGCGGCTTGCCGTCTGGGGTAGGCATCCCGGTGGTCATGCCGGCCTCGGCGGCAACCATGAGGTCGATGCCGGGACGGCTGCCGTGCGGGCCGTTGCCGCCGTAGGCCGTCAGTCGGGCGTAGATCAGTTTGGGGTTGCGTGATCGCAAGTCGTCGGGGCCCAGGCCCATTCGTTCCATGGTGCCGGGGCGAAACGCTTCCAGGACGACGTCGGCGGTGTCGGCCAGCCGCAGGATCTGCTGCTTGGCCTCGTCGGTGGTCAGGTCCAGCGACACCGATTTCTTGCCGCGGTTGTTGGGCAGAAAATAGGTGGCCAGCGGCGGCCGTCCGGGAAGTACCGAGGTAATCCGCCGGGCCGCCTCGCCCCCGGGCGCCTCGACCTTGATCACCTCGGCACCCAGATCGGCCAGCACCTGCCCGGCCAGCGGCCCGGCCACGTTCTGGGTGAAGTCGAGTACCCGAAACTCGTCCAGCGGTTTGGCGGCGTGGTTGTTCGGCTTGTTTGCCATGGGCGGGGCCTTTCTCAATGTGTAGCGGTCTCCCGGTACCGCACGGCGGTGCAGTAGTAGTTTTCGGCGAAGAGCGCTGCTGCGGCATTCATGGCAAGGGGGGATTTGCCGTCGACGGCGTGCGGCTCGAATCCGTTGTCGACCAACAATTGATTCAGCGGTGTGCGAACCACCCGCCAACCACGCTCGTTCAGATAGGGGGCCACGTCGTTGCGTTCGCCGGGGAAGCCCAATCTTTCAATGTCGATGTCGAGACCGTGCTCGTACCACCTCTGGTAAATGGCGTCGAAAAGCTCTCGGCTGGCGGGCGCACTGAAAAAGACTTCGGCGACCAGCTGGCTGCCGTCGGCGCTGAGCTCGGTGATGTTGTCCAGGAGCCGGTCCTGGGCCTCCGGCGGCAGGTAACCGAGGAGCCCCTCAGCCGCCCACACGGCGGGTCGCCCGGCCTCGAACCCGGCCTCTCGCAGCGCCGCCGGCCAATCGTGGCGCAGATCTACTCCGACGCCCCGCACGTCGGCTGTCGGTGCGGCGCCGAGGCCTGCCAGCGCGGCGGTCTTGAATTCCACGACTTGCGGCACGTCGATCTCGAACACCGTCGTCCCCGCCGCCCACGGCAGGCGATACCCGCGAGCGTCAAGACCGGAGGCCAGGAGGACCGCCTGACGGATACCGGCGGCCTGGGCCTGAGCGAAGAAGGCGTCGATGTAGCGCGTGCGCGCCGCCTGTTGGTCGGTCATGCGCTGCATGCCCCAAGGCGCATCGGGAATGTCGACATCGGCGGGGTTGAGTTCGCCGCTGGCCCACCGGGTGAAGAAGTCAATGCCGACTGCGCGCACCAGAGGTTCGGCGAACGGGTCCTGGATCAGGGCGGCCCTGCTGGCGCGGGCACGTCCGGCGGCCACCATGGTCGCCGTGGCGCCCACACTGGACGCCAGGTCCCAGGTGTCGTTATCGGTGCGCGCCATCTCTATACCCCTCTGTGGCCCTTCGGGGCCTTTCTGGATCAGGGGCCACTCGTTAGACAGATTAATCACAAGCGCTCCCGGCGTTGGGCGCGTCTTGCCTCTACCATCATCGGGATGGAGATGACGCCCCCTGGCGAGTTGGTAGCGGACGTCTGCTGCGATGGATCCACACACAGTTCGCCCGTGGCGGCTGCCCGAGATGCCGACTGGCGGCGGCATGCTCGATGGGCGCTGTGCCTGGCCTGGGTGAGCCTGGTCGTGATGCTCTCCGAGGGAGTGGTCGGGCTCTGGCAGGGCGTTGCGGTGGGATCAGTCGCGTTGACTGGGTGGGCGCTTGGCGGTGGGGCCGAGGCGTTGGCCAGTGCGATGGTGGTCTGGCGATTCAGCGGAGCACGCACGTATTCCGAGACCGCCGAACTGCGCGCGCAACGCGGTGTTGCGGTGTCGTTCTGGCTAACCGCCCCCTACATCGCGGCCGAATCGATCCACTACTTGGCCGCCGAGCACCACGCCGAAACCTCGGTGATTGGCATTGCGCTGACGGCCGGCGCGCTGGCGCTGATGCCGATTCTCGGCTGGGCGAAACACCGATTGGCCGTGCGGCTCGGTTCGGCGGCGACCAAGGGCGAAGGCACGCAGAACTATTTGTGCGCCGCTCAGGCCGCCGCGGTTCTGATCGGTCTCGCTGTCACGGCGTGCTGGTCCAGCGGTTGGTGGGTCGACCCGGTGATCGGGCTTGGCATCGCCGGCGTCGCGGTGTGGCAGGGGGTACGGGCCTGGCGTGGCCTCGACTGTGCGTGCTGAACCAGGTCAGTCCAGGCGATAGCGGATCAGCCGGGAGCTGTTGGCTACCACCGCCACCGACGATGCGTTGTGCAGGATGGCCGCGAGCACGGGTGACAACGCACCCCCCGCACCGATGAGCAGCCCGGCGGCGTTGACGGCAATGGACATGCCGTAGTTTTCCCGGATTACATCCACCGCCCGGGAACCGAGGTCGCGCACGTCGAGCAGCCGATGCAGGTCGTCGTTGGCCAACGCCACATCGGCGGTCTCGACGGCGACATCGGTGCCGGCCAGGCCCATGGCGATGCCGATATCGGCCGCCGCCAGTGCGGGGGCGTCGTTGATGCCGTCTCCGACCATGCCGACGATGTAACCGTCGTCTTGCAGCTCGCGTACCACCTCAAGCTTGTCCTCCGGCATCACCTCGGCGCGCCATTCGTCGATTTCCAGCTCCTCGGCAACCACCTTGGCAATGTCGGGATGGTCCCCGGTGAGCATGACGATCCGTCGAATCCCGTTGGCGCGCAGCTCCTTCAGAACCTCGGCCGCTTCGGGCCGCACTTCGTCGCGCAGGCTGATCAGACCGACCAAGGTGCCATCCACGGCGAGCAAAAGCGGGGTCTCCGCCTGGCCCCGTAGCTTGTCCACCCAATCCTGGGCCTTCTTCGACACCTTGACTTTCTCCGACCGCAGCAGCGACGGGCTGCCCAGCAGCAGCGTGCGGCCGTCGGCCCAAGTCCGCATGCCGAGGCCGACGAGGACTTCGCACTCCTCGTGTGGGGGGATGCTGATGTGACGTTCCTCGGTGGATCGGATCACCGCTTCGGCCAGCGGGTGCCGCGAGTGGATTTCCGAGCTGGCCGCATAGGCCAGCACCTGCTCGGGCTCCCAATCCTTATGCATGGCAACGATATTGGTGACCACCGGACGTCCGACGGTCAGCGTTCCGGTCTTGTCGAACACGATCGCGTCGACCCGGCCCGCCTGTTCCAGGTGGGATCCGCCCTTGATCAGAATGCCGCGCCGTGCCCCGTTGCCGATCGCCGCGCTGATCGCGGTCGGGGTGGACAGGCCCACAGCGCAGGGGCAGGCGATCAACAACATGGTCATCGCACGGCGCACATCTCCGGTGATCAACAGGGTGATGGCCGAGACGATGAATGAGGTGGGCACGAAGCGGCGGGAGAAGTTCTCGCCAACCGTCTGGATCGGCGCCCGATCGTGCTGAGCCTCTTCGACTCTGGTGATAATGCGACCGATCGTCGTTTGGTTGCCGACGGCCTGGGCCCGCACCACCAGGCGACCGCGCACCACCACCGAACCGGCGTGCACGTGGGTCCCGACGGTGACGCTGACCGGCAGGTTCTCCCCGGTGATCGCGGACTGGTTGACCACCGCCTCGCCCTCGACCACCTCGCCGTCGACCGGTATTGCGACGTGGTCATGGACCACGACCTCGTCGCCGATCTGCACGGTGTCGATGGGCACCTGGACTTCGGTTCCCGCGTCGGGGCCTTCCGTAAGCCTGACCCAGGCGGTGTCCTGGTTGCCGCGCAACAGATCGGAGATCGCCCGGCGGGTTCGACGCAGGGTCAGATCCTGTAGATACTCACCGATATTGAGCAGCCATAGCACGGTGAGCGCGACGACATTCTCGCGCAAGATGAGGCTGGCGACGGTCGCCGCCGAGACCAGTGCGTCCGTGCCGGCCTTGCCGGAGCGCAGCGAACGCAATGCGCCGCGCAGGAAGGGATAGCCGGTGAAGATCGTGACGCCGGTGGCCACCATCCGGCCGCTCGGACCGAGCAGCGGTGGTCGGGCGAACACGTAGCGACGCACCCCTAGCAGGGCCAGTGCCGCACCACCGATCACCATGCGCAACACGTCGGTGTTGCGGATCTCCGACGAGTGCGGGGCGCGTGCCGGTATCAGTTCGGCGGCGATATGGGCGGCGCCGCTGATCGCCTCCAGAACCTGGGAGCGGTCGCAGCGCTTAGGCGAATACCACACCACCACCGACCCGGTGCGTGGGTAGGCGTGTACGGCCCGCACACCGTTCTGCTTGGCGACGGCCTCTTCCACCGCCACGGCGCGCCGGGAATCGGAGCGGACCCAGTCCACCAGGACCCGCATGCGCCCAGCCGCGTCCGAAACCACGACGAGTGCGGGGTCATCGGCTGGTGCGATCTCTTTGACAATCGCGAGAGACATTGGCAGAGATCAGTGGTCGTGGTCGTGGATGTCGCTGACGGCCGGGGTGGGCGCCTCTTCGCCGATGCGTTCGCGGGCTTCGGCCATCACATCGGCGATCTTCAGCCTGGCCGACTCCGCGGCCGTCTCGGCGCGGCGGGTGCCGCGCAGGCCCAGCTCCGCGGCCCCGACGGCGGTCTCACGCAGCGGCGCCTTGGCGGCGGCCTTCTTCAGCACTTCGTAGGCGGTCACCCCAACCACACCGGTGACTACCGTCGATGCTGCCTTCACCAAAAACGCCTGCACTGCCATTGCCAGAGCCTCCTCTGTGGTCTGTTGAGCTTTCGGACGACGGTAACATCTAAATATCGCGATATCAACATGGATGGTTTCCCCGGGCGAGCAGACGTGGAATCGCACTCAGAAGGCCTTCTGAGTGCGATTCCACGTCTGCTCGTCAGAGTATGCGGGTCACTTTTTCCGTCTCGATGCGGCGCTGCAGCGCCCCCGGATCGGGATTGGCCACTTGCACCAGCGATGCGCCGACGGCCAGTACCGCCAGCAGGCCGTACACCAATTCGTCGGGTGTGGTCCACGAGGCGGTGGACAGGACTCGATCCTTCGACGTCAAACCCCTTGCCGCCGCGGCCCTTTCACAGTCGGCCAGGACCTGCTCGACCGATCGGCCAGCGAGTGCCGGACCGGGTTGGCGTTCGGCGATGATCTGGTCGCCGTGCACCCGCACGCCGGTCGCGTAGTCGGTGACACCGACCGGTAGGTCGGGTGCCGGCCGGCCGAACGGATCCAGGGACAGCACCGCCACCTCTCCGTTAAGGCCGCCGGCGACAGCGGAGTCGGCCTCATCGAGCCTGTCGGCGGTACAAAATGCGACATCTGCGGTTCCGTCCAGAACCACCTCCGCGCCGATCCACCACACCCCGAACAACACCGCCGCCGTCTGCCAGTGGGCCGGCAATAGGATCGCGACCCGGCTGGATCGCCCGGCGGCCAGCTCGTCGCGCAGTAGGTTGCCGGTCTTGGCGGCCCAGTTGGCAAGCGTCGCCGCCGACAGTTCGATGCGCTCGCCAACGGCATCGTCGTAGTAGGTGATGCGCGGTCCGACCGGGTCCGCGCGCAGCATCGGATCCAGGATCTCGGCAGAAAGCGTTGTGAGCGTGGTCAGTTGATGCACTCGGGTTTGTCGGAGCCTGCGGTCAGGATCGGCGACGCTGGGGGAGCGGTGCCGTTATCGGACCCAGCGTTCGATGCCCGGGCAGGTGTCGCCTGGCCGTTCAGGCGGCCGCCGTCGAGGCCGGAGCCCGGACCGGTGTAGTCGTTGGCCAGCACCACGCGCACCGATCCCGCCGGTAGCGACGTATCGGCGACGACCGGCAACCCGCCGAGTTGCTTGGCCACCTCCTGCGCGCCCAGGTCGTCGGTTTTGGCGGCGCGCACCTGACTGCCCTTGACGTGGCCACCGTCGTTGTTGCCGATGTCGCCGGCGGTAAATCCCTTGGCGCTGAGCACGTTTGACACAGCTGCGGCCAGCCCGTTGATGTCGGTGTCATTGGCCACGTTGACCGTGGTCTTGCCGGGTGCGTAGGCCAGCTCTTCGGTCTTGCCTTGATCCTGCTCGTGCAGCAGGCTTGCGACCCATTCCTGGACCTGACGCGGATCCACCCGCACGACGCTTTGCATGCCGTCATCGCTCCAGCCGGCCCCGTCGAGCACCGGAATGGTGGCGAACGCGACATTGCCGCCGGCCAACTTTTGCAGCTGCTTGACGAAATCCATGATGTCCCAACCCGAGGACAGCACGACCGAGCGCTGCACGGCCTGCTCCAGGCGCTTCAGCGTGGCGGGGCTGGACAGTGTCTTGCCGGAGATGACCCGGTGGGCCAGCGAGGCCATCACCGCCTGCTGGCGCACCACCCGATCCAGGTCGCCCCGCGGCAGCTCATGGCGTTGCCGGACGAAGCTCAGCGCCTGCGGACCGTTGAGCTTCTGCTGGCCCGCCGGAAAGTCCGCGCCGGAAAGTGGTTCGTATACAGCCTCTTTGAGGCACACGTCGACGCCGCCGAGCGCGTCGGCGATCAACGCGAAGCCGAGCAGTCCGATCTCGGCGTAGTGGTCGACGGTGACGCCAGTGAGATCGGCGACGGTCTTGATCAGTGCCTCGCGCCCGGCTTCGGTGCCCGCCGCGGCGGCTTCGCCGGCAGAGGCGCCGGCCTGGACGAGGCTGGTTCGCTTGGCCTCTCTGGTTTGGCCGTAGACGCCGTTGATCTTGGTCTTGCCCAATCCGGGGGCGGCGACGTAGGAGTCGCGCGGGATCGAGATCGCGGTCGCCGACTTCCCGTTGTTAGGTATCCGGACCAGGATGATCGTGTCGGTGTTGGTGGCTTCCTCGTCGCCGGCCCGCAATGTCGCCAGTTCCTCGGTGGTCAGCGGGTTGCCGTGCGCATCGGTGCGGCTATCCAGGCCGACCAGCAGGATGTCGATCGCGCCGTCGTCGCCGCCGCGACCCAGGGACGGCGAGGACATATGGAAGATGCCATCTTCGAATGACCGGACGTTACTCCATGCCACTCCGGTGCCGAGGAGGATCGCGATGGCCAGCGCCGCGGAAAGGGGGCGAAGTGCACGAACCACACGAGCCACAGGTTGCTCAGGCATCACTGTAGATTACGTGTGTCACAGCTGCTTTTCGGGTAGCCCAGCTCGGCGTGCCAGACTCGATGCATGTCGGGCAGGCCAGGAAGACTCGTGATCACCGGCGCCGGCGGGCAGTTGGGCAGCCATATGACGGCGCTGGCCGCTCGTGAGGGCCGCGAGACGCTGGCCAAGACGTCTGCGGCGTGGGACACCACCGATCCCGCCGCTGCCGAGCGCAACATCCAAAGAGGCGACATCGTGTTCAACTGCGCGGCCTACACCAATGTCGATGGCGCTGAGAGCGACGAAGCGGGCGCTTACGCGGTCAATGCGACCGGCCCGGAAAACCTCGCCCGCGCCTGCGCACGTGTCGGAGCTCAGCTGATCCACGTCTCCACCGACTACGTATTCAATGGTGACTTCGGTGGATTGCCTGGCGGCGGGCCGCCGCGCCCCTATGAGCCCAGCGACGCCACCGCACCACAGGGTGCCTACGCCCGCAGCAAACTCGCCGGCGAGCAGGCAGCGCTGATGGCGTGGCCCGAGGCCGTCGTGGTGCGGACCGCCTGGGTGTACACGGGCGGGACAGGCAACGATTTCGTTGCCGTCATGCGTCGGCTGGCCGCCGGGGATGGCCCGATCAATGTGGTCGACGACCAAACCGGCTCGCCGACCTACGTCGCCGACCTGGCGGCCGCGCTGTTGGAGGTTGCCGACGCTCGGGTGCGCGGCTGCGTGCTGCACGCCGCCAACGAGGGCGCGGTCTCCCGGTTCGATCAAGCACGCGCGGTGTTCGAAGAAAGCGGCGCCGACCCGCACCGCGTTCGGCCGGTAAGTAGCGCACAATTTCCCCGGCCAGCGCCCCGGCCGAGCTACTCGGCGCTGTCGGGAAAGGCGTGGGCTGCGGCGGGCTTGACGCCGCTAAGGCCCTGGCGCAGTGCACTTGTCGCGGCACTGACAGCGGCCTCGCCCGATGGACCGATACCCTCTACGCGTGACTGACGTCCTGCCGGTCGTAGCGGTGACCTACTCGCCTGGCCCCCACCTGGAGCGGTTCCTGGCGTCGCTGTCAATGGCCACTGAGCGGCCGGTCGGCGTTTTGTTGGCCGACAACGGCTCCACCGACGGAACACCCGAGGCCGCCGTTGAGCGTTACCCCAATGTGCGGTTGCTGCCGACCGGGGGCAATCTCGGGTACGGAACCGCGGTGAATCGCACGGTCGCCCAACTGGGCAGGGAAGGGCCCGGCAGCGACGAGGTGTGGGTTGACGACTGGGTGATCGTGGCCAACCCGGACGTGCAGTGGGGCCCGGGCAGCATCGACGCTCTGCTGGACGCCGCGGCGCGCTGGCCCCGCGCCGGCGCGCTGGGCCCGCTGATCCGGGACCCCGATGGATCGGTGTACCCGTCGGCGCGCCACCTGCCCAGCCTGGTCCGCGGCAGCATGCACGCGGTGCTCGGCCCATTCTGGCCGCGCAATCCTTGGACGGCGGCCTACCGCCAGGAGCGGCTCGAGCCCAGTGAACGGTCGGTGGGGTGGCTGTCGGGTTCCTGTCTGCTGGTGCGCCGATCGGCCTTCAATCAGGTTGGTGGATTCGACGAGCGGTACTTCATGTATATGGAGGACGTCGACCTCGGCGACCGCCTCGGCAAAGCCGGTTGGCTGTCCATTTATGTGCCGTCAGCCGAGGTTTTGCACCACAAGGGCCATTCAACCGGCCGCGACCCGGCGAGCCATCTGGCCGCACATCACAAGAGCACCTATATCTTCCTGGCGGATCGGCATGCTGGCTGGTGGCGGGCCCCGCTGCGCTGGACGTTGCGAGCATCGTTGGCTGTACGCTCCCGCCTGATGGTGCGCAGCTCACTGCGCCGTTCGAGACGATCCGAGCGTCAGGACCTCAAACTGGCAGAAGGGCGGCACTGAGTTGGCAACCAACCGAGTCGATGCGGTGGTCCTCGTCGGCGGCAAGGGCACCAGGCTGCGCCCGCTGACACTGTCGGCGCCCAAGCCCATGCTGCCGACGGCCGGGCTGCCCTTTCTCACCCACCTGCTGTCGCGGATCGCCGCCGCCGGCATCGAGCACGTCGTCCTTGGCACGTCATACCGGGCCGAGGTTTTCGAGGCCGAGTTTGGTGACGGATCCAAGTTGGGCCTGCAGCTCGACTATGTGACCGAGGAGAACCCGTTGGGGACCGGCGGTGGGATCGCCAATGTCGCCGGAAAGCTGCGCCACGACACCGTGATGGTGTTCAACGGTGACGTGCTCTCGGGCGCCGACCTGGGCCAGCTGCTGGATTTCCATCAGTCCCGCCAGTCCGACGTCACGCTGCACCTGGTGCGGGTTGGCGACCCACGCGCGTACGGCTGCGTGCCCACCGACGACGGGGACCGTGTCGTCGCCTTTCTCGAGAAGACTCAGGATCCGCCCACCGACCAGATCAACGCTGGCTGCTATGTGTTCAAACGCGACATCATCGACCGGATTCCACGCGGCCGGGAGGTATCGGTGGAACGCGAGGTGTTCCCGAACCTGCTGTCCGATACTGACGTCAAGGTGTGCGGTTACGTCGATGCCACCTACTGGCGCGACATGGGCACCCCGGAGGACTTCGTTCGCGGATCGGCGGACTTGGTGCGCGGGATCGCCCCGTCGCCGGCCCTACGAGGCCACCGTGGGGAGCAGTTGGTGCACGACGGCGCCGCGGTGTCTCCTGGGGCGGTGCTGATCGGTGGCACGGTCGTGGGGCGCGGCGCCGAGATCGGCCCCGGCGTCCGGCTGGACGGCGCGGTCATTTTCGACGGAGTCAAGGTCGAAGCGGGCAGCGTGATCGAGCGCTCGATAATCGGCTTCGGGGTCCGCGTCGGTCCGCGGGCGCTGATCCGAGACGGCGTGATCGGCGACGGCGCCGATATCGGGGCGCGCTGCGAGCTGCTGCGGGGCGCGCGGGTATGGCCGGGCGTATCCCTTCCCGACGGCGGGATCCGCTACTCGTCCGACGTCTGAGCTTTACCCCGACCGTCACGCTAGCGTGGCGGTCGACGTCTACAGTCGCGCTAGCGTGACACTCGGCGCGTCGCCTGGGCGACCAGGTATGCCAACGCGTCATCGGTGCCAGGCGGCAGCGTGTCGGCCGGCCACCACTGCAAGTCCTCGGACTCGTCGCTGACCGCGATCTGCGCCGCGGCCGGGGCATGCGCCACGAACTGCAAATCCAGATGCCGCGTTGGCACACCCAACGAGCAGGTGACCGGATGCACGTGCACCGCAACCAATTGCGGCGCCATCCGCAGATCCGCGACTCCGGATTCCTCGGTCGCTTCGCGCCGTGCCGCGGCGACGATGTCGTTGTCGTCCTCCTCGCAGTGCCCACCCAGTTGCACCCAACGACCAAGGCGCGGGTGCAGGGTCAACAGCACCTGGCGGCCGCTGGCGTCGAGCACCAGCGTCGACGCGGTGACATGACCGGGTTCGCACTCGCGGCGGCAGGAATCGGCGCGCCCGTGCACGAAGGCCAGCACGGCATGCCGCACCGAGTCCTGGGCCGCGTCGGGCGCCTGCCAGTCGGTGAGGATCGCGATCACCGACTCGCGCAGGCTCACGTGTGCGCTTGCGGTCGCCGGGAACCTCGTTTGGTCCGCCGATCCCGCAGCGTGAGCCATGCCGCTCGACAGTCGGCGACCAGGCGCGGTGACAGTCCGAGTCCGTCGACCAAGACGTGACGATCCACTACATCGAGCGCCTTTTCGATCTCATTTGCTTTTAGTAGTAGATCAACATCCTGGGCGAGTTCGGCGCTCCCATACGTCGGCGGTGGAATGGGTAGCTGCTCGGCTTCCCTCGGCTCCAACTCCAATATGCCTCCGCCATAACTGCGGCCCATGATTTCGGCGAACGCGAATGTTGCGCTGTTGTGGAACACCGCGGCAAATATTGCGGCGTCGAGGTTCGGGTCGAGCCGGACCCGGTGCACGGTATCGGTGCTGGTAGCCGCCGCAGCGTTGACGGTCAGGCGCGGGGCGAAGTGTATCTGGCGCAGCATGAAGAGGTCAGGAATCCACAACGAGGGTGTGGCCCACCATGGCTTGCGGATCGAGCACTTGTAGCCGAGATGGACGCCGGCGGCTTCACCCGCCTCGATGTGCGCGACGAGAGCGGGATCGGTCGGATCGTTAGCGGCGTTGAGTAGCCACGTGCGGTGCTTCGCCGCGACATCGCTTGCCCGACAATCGTCGTCGTACACCAGGCCGCTCAGTTGAGCGCTGCGAGAGACCAGTGGGACGCAGTGCTTTCTCAGCCGTAGTGATTTCGCCTCGACATCGGTGAAAGTGAAAAAACTGTTACGGCCCGTAACGATGCCCACATCCACGTCAGCCATGGAGCCAAGCCGGGTCAGCGAGTCGGACTGCTTGAGTCTTCGGAGTAGCTGGATTTGAGCTGGGTCGAGGAAGTACTTTGTCCACTTCTCATTTTCGTGGAGAAGGGCCGGTGCCGACTCGTTGTCGAAGTCCTTGTCCGCTAGCGTGTCCAGATCGTTCGCATCGCCGAGATTGACGGTCCGTATTTGCGCTGGGCCGGCACCGACGACACCGCAAAACAACACAACTTCTTGCAAGATCCCGTCGAACACCAAACGCTCGAAGGTAACCAGGGTGATGTCGCGATAGCGGCTCAACAGAAATTCGCGCAGCTGCGCCGCGTAGGTGACTTGAAGCAATTCCGCCGGAACCACAAGACCCACTCGTCCGCCGTCGCGCGTCAACGTCGTGCTCGCCACAACAAACGGGACCCAGGCGTTGGTCAGTTTGGTCGGACGTAGGCCCACACGCCTCATCAGTTCGAGTGCCGGGTCGCGCTGTTCCGATGCCCAGTTTCCGAAGCGGATGTACGGCGGATTGCCGGCAACAGCATCCCAGCTGCCGGCTTGACTCCCGCGCACCCAGGTGAAGAGGTTCGCCGCGTCGACGGAAGCGAATTTTCGCGACTTTCTCGCCTCCCGCGCGACGAGGTCGACACCGTGCGCGTGGTTTGTGATGGCGGCGAGTTCGCGGAGAATTCGCCCATCGCCGCATGACGGCTCAAGGATCCGCGGGCCCGCCCTTCGGACCCAGCGGGCCAGAAATCGGGCCACCGCGGGCGGCGTGTAGTAGCCCCCGCGAACCTTGTCAGCGGACGCGGCCGTCTTGCCGGCGAACGTCGTCATGGGACAAGTATCAGGGGAGCCACCGACATCCTTGGTGACCGCACGCAGGGCGCGTCGGATGCCTAGGTTGCATGGGGTGGAAGGCCCTGGAATCGAGCCTGATAGCAGCGGTACACGTCGGCACTGAATCGTTCTATCCGTAGGGGGCTCTGCGCGTCGGGCAGGTTGGGGTCGACTTGACCGGTTGCCGGGTCCCACGAGATCAGGCTCATGGCTTCTGCCCGATGGTTTGGCTCGTCGACGAGCTCTCGACCTCCCAGCCGAGCCAAGGTGCCTACGATGGCGTTCGTTCGTGCACCGGGCGCCAAACACGGCATCGGTATGGCGACTACAAAACCCACGACGGCACTTGGAAACCTGCTGTGGACCGTGGTTGCTTCGGTCGCCAAGTCGTTGATCATGTTCTGCCAGTTCTTGCCGACGCTTTCGTGGTCATTCAATGTCTTGCTGTCGAACGCGATTCGCACACCATCCGGCCGGTAACCGACGTCGAAGTTCTGTGGCCGAACGCCGCCGACGATGCGCACTGGCCCAACTTCTACGCAGTCGGGTTGGGAAGGTTGCAGCTGGTTGGCGTTCGGAACCACTAATGGGATGTTGCCGAGCATCACGGACAGTGCGCCGCCCACAGCCGCATCTATCAAGGTGCCGAAGTCCATGCCGTCCTTCTTGGAGAACTTCGAGCCGAGGAGCCACTTTTGACCGAACGCAGTGAACTGATCCGTCGGGAGATCGATGGTTGGCATCGGTTGCAGGACGGCCACGTCTGCGTAGCCTATCGTCGCTCGAGCCCATGTCACTTCAGGATCAGCAAGTCAGCGAGCGGGACCGGGTCGCGCAACCCGGCCGGATCCTGCGCGTAGCCGATCGCGATGGCGCCCAACGGCTCCCACTCGACAGGCAGGTCCAGCTCTTCGCGGACCAGGTCAGCGGCAAAGATCGTCGACCCGATCCAGCAACTACCCAGCCCGCGCACCGCCAGCGCGACCAGGAGGGCTTGCACGGCAGCACCTACCGCGACGGTAAACATGGTGTGCTCCGCGTCGGTGCGTGCGGCGTCGGGGTAGGTGTGTGCGCCGTCGGGCACCATCATCGGGATGACGACTTCGGGTGCGTCGTAGAGGATCTGGCCCCGCGTCACCCGGCGCTCGATGGAGTCGGCGGGCCTGCCGTCGCCGGCGAGGTCGTGCCGCCACTTGTCTTTCATCCGGTCGAGCAACCGGTCGCGGGTGGCGTGACTCTGCAGCCACACGAACCGCACCGGCCTGGTGTGGTGGGGGGCCGGAGCGGTGAGGGCTTCGGCGACGGCGGACTCGACGAGGTCCGGTGGCACCGGTTGGGCGCTGAACCGGCGCACCGACCTGCGCAACAATTGCGCCTGCTGACGCCCGAGCTCGATGGCCTCGGCGGTGCCGAGCCAGAACAGGTCTTCGGTGCCCGGTCGCAGCAGTTGCCGGGCCGTCGAGCCGTCGTCGGGCACCGAAAGACCGCGCACCACGGCCACCGGCATCGCGTTGAGTTTGCCCTTGACCAGGTCGGCCGCGGCCGCGATCTCGTCGGCGACCGCGATCTCGGTGACCACCAACTCGTTGCCGTATCCGTCGACGACACCCGAATAGTTGTGCAGCACAGCCAAACCGGCGGCGCCGACGGCGGCGTCGATCTGGCCGTTGCGCCACGCGCGGCCCATGGTGTCGGTGATGATTACGGCGACGGTGACGCCGAGTCGCTCCTGCAGCCCGGCCCGCAGGGCCGTAGCACTGGCGTCGGGATCGACTGGTAGCAGCGCCAGTTCGGACCGGCCGACGTTGGATCCGTCAACACCGGCGGCGGCCTGAACCAGCCCCAGTCGGTTCTCGGTGATCAACGTGCGTCCCTTGCGCGCCAGCACGCGCACTGCCTCTTGGTCCACCAGCTTGCGGCGCAGTTCGTCTCGCGCCACTTCATTCTGGGGGGCCGGGACCAGCCGGCCCTCGCATTTGGACACCACCTTGCTGGTGACGACCACCACGTCGCCGTCGCGCAGCCACGGCGCCGCCGCGGCGACGGCACCGCCCAGGTCGTCGCCGGGACGGAATTCGGGAAGCCCGGTGACGGGCAGGATCTCGATCCTCGAGGCGGTACCGTGGTGGGTCATTGGCGCCGCTCCTCAGCATCGCTGCGTTCTGCATCGTCGCCGGCGCGGTTCATTGGCGCCGCTCCTCCGCATCGCTGCGCTCTGCATCGTCGCTGGCGCGGTTCATTGGCGCCGCTCCTCAGCATCGCTGCGCTCTGCATCGTCGCTGGCGCGGTTCATTGGCGCCGCTCCTCAGCATCGCTGCGCTCTGCATCGTCGCTGGCGCGGTTCATTGGCGCCGCTCCTCCGCATCGCTGCGCTCTGCATCGTCGCTGGCGCGGTTCATTGGCGCCGCTCCTCAGCATCGCTGCGCTCTGCATCGTCGCTGGCGCGGTTCATTGGCGCCGCTCCTCCGCATCGCTGCGCTCTGCATCGTCGCTGGCGCGGTTCATTGGCGCCGCTCCTCCGCATCGCTGCGCTCTGCATCGTCGCTGGCGCGGTTCATTGGCGCCGCTCCTCCGCATCGCTGCGCTCTGCATCGTCGCTGGCGCGGGACACGCCCGCAAGGTCCAAGCCGGCGCGGACCATCTCCGCCGTCGCCTTCGGGTCGCTCATCAGCAGCGGTACCGACGCCACCGTGACTCCGTCGATTTCGGCCTCGAAATCGGCCTCGTCGCCGTCGTGCACCAACCAATAGTCCAGTATCCCGGTCGTGCGGCGCCCGCCGTAATGCCGGCCCACAGCTTCCGCGCTGGAATCCACCCCGATGACCGCCAGGCAGGCATCGGCCATGCCGCGCAACGGCTTTCCGCCGATGATCGGCGAGTAACCCACGATTGGAGCGCTGGCCGATCGCAATGCCCCGCGGATACCAGGGACCGCCAGGATCGCGCCGATGCTGACCACGGGATTGGACGGTGCCAGCATGATGATGTCGGCCTCGGCGATGGCTGCGACTGCTTCGGTTGCGGCGCTGGCCTTTTCGGCCCCGACGAAGGCGAAGCTGTGCGTCGGCAACTGGGCTCGGTAGCGCACCCACCACTCCTGAAAATGGATCGCGCGGCGCGTGTCGTCGACTGGATCGGTTACCACCACGTGGGTTTCGCAACGGTCGTCGCTCGCGGGTAGCAACTGCGCGCCCGGTTGCCAACGATCGCATAAGGCCGTGGTGACTTGCGACAGCGGGTAGCCGGCCCGCAGCATTTGGGTGCGGACCAGATGGGTGGCCAGATCTCGGTCGCCGAGCTGAAACCAATCGGGCTGCATGCCATAACGCGCGAGTTCCTCTTTGGCGTGCCACGTTTCGTCACGGTGGCCCCAGCCGCGCTCCGGGTCGACGCCGCCGCCGAGTGTGTACATGCAAGTGTCCAGATCCGGGCAGACGCGCAGTCCGTGGATCCAGGCGTCGTCGCCGATGTTGACGACAGCCGTTAGTTCGTGGCCCGCGTCCTGGAGGGCACCGTCGGGTGTGGCAAACTGGCCCAGGCCAAGCAGCTGCTGCACTCCCAGGAGGAAGCGGGCGCCGCCGACTCCACCCACCAGTACGGTGACTTTCACATCGCAGGACAGTACCTGCCCGCGAGCAGGGTCTACCGGGCCCGTGTGAGGAGTCGCATAAGACACGCCGAAGACCAACAACAACGGAATCGCCGAAATTTGATCACGAGATGATATGGAAATGCCGCGGAATGCTTGACCCAACAGGTGAAGCCGTGTCTAATCACATCAGTGTCATTTCCCGGTTGGCCGGCCGGTTCCGGTGTCGCAGACCGAGATTCGATCACTTGTTCGAATTGGGTTAACTGTACATCAAAACAGTGGGAAACCATTTCACTATCTATGAGTGAGGAGGCGGAGGCATGTCCTATGAGCACCTTCGGGGCGTAATGGGAGGCGTCCCGCACACCACTACCGGTTCGACGCCAGTGTTGCCAATGACACCGCCAGTGGCACCGGCCCGACCGCATCTGAGCTTGGTTCCAGAAGCACCCCCCGTATTCGAGGCATTCGAGCCCGAGTCCGAGCCGGTGCCCAGCGACCAATGGCAGGATCGCGCGTTGTGCGCGCAAACGGATCCCGAAGCGTTTTTCCCGGAAAAGGGCGGATCCACCCGCGAGGCCAAGAAGATCTGCCTGGGTTGCGAGGTCCGTCACGAGTGCCTGGAGTACGCCCTGGCCCATGACGAGCGCTTCGGCATCTGGGGCGGTCTCTCCGAGCGCGAGCGTCGCCGTCTCAAACGCGGCATTATCTAAAGCGGCGTCCAGGAGTCAGTCGTCGATCGTCGGGTCGATGACAGAAGGATCGACGTCCAAGTAGATGGCCACCTGAGCCACCAGTATTTCGTGCAGCAATTCGCCAAGCTCGAGGGTGTCCTTCGCCCGTCGTTCGATTGGCTTGCGGAACAAGACAATTCGTGCCCGCGTGGCGTTGCCGCGGACGTCGACACCGGCGGGGATCAAGCGGGCCAGCGCGATCGGTCCGTCGGCGATGACCTCGGGCGGCCACTGCACGCTGTCGGGATCCTTGGCCGCGATGCGGGGGATCTCGTCGACCGCGACATCGAGCTCCGACACCCGCACGTGCCAGCGCCGCTCGATGGGCTCGTAGGCCTCCAGCACCGCCATGTCGAACCGCTCGGCCCGGCTGCGCCATCCCGGCACTGTCGGTGGCAGCAGCGGACCCCGCAGATCGCGACCCCGTCGCCGCGCTCGTCGCGACGCCGATCTACCTCCCGAGCGACCGCTGCGTGGGGAGCCTCGGGAATCGCTCACCGACCGATGGTAACGGTTACACATCGTGGGAAGAACGGATGCGCGTGTCCGGCGCTTCGGCAGCGTTTCCGCACGATAGCCTTTCGATCGTGAACGTACCCCGTCGCTGCTGCCGGCCCGGGTGTCCGCACTACGCAGTGGCAACGTTGACGTTCGTCTACTCGGACTCCACCGCGGTGGTCGGTCCGCTCGCTACCGCGCGGGAACCGCACTCCTGGGATCTATGCGTCGGCCATGCCGGCCGTATCACCGCACCACGCGGGTGGGAACTCGTGCGGCATGCCGGGCCTCTAAGTTCTGAGCCTACGCATCCTGACGAGGACGACCTGGTCGCGCTGGCCGACGCGGTGCGGGAAGGTGGCCCGGGCGCTGGGGAGCTCTCCTACTCGGGAACCCACGCGGCGACAGGTGTGCCGCTCAACGGCTTTGCGCCGCGAGCTGGGGCCGCTCCCACCGATTCCCACTTGCAGCCTGCGGGGGCACATGCCACTGCGCCAACCGGTAGCCTGCTGGCCCAGCCCGAGCGTCGCTCCGGACGCCGGCGCGGACATCTGCGGGTGTTGCCCGATCCTTCCGATTAGGTGCGCTAGCGCTCGACGGCGGCTCGCGGGCCATTAGGCTGGCGAGCAACAGACAATCACAATCCAGGTCGTCAGGAGCTCCCGCATGTCTTGGCCCGCCGCGGCTGTCCACCGTGTTATCAAGGCTTACGACGTGCGCGGGTTGGTCGGCGAAGAGATCGACGAGCCGTTCGTTACCGATGTTGGTGCGGCGTTCGCCCGGCTGATGCGTGCCGAAGGTGCGCGGCAGGTGGTCATCGGGCACGACATGCGCGACAGTTCACCGGCGTTGTCGGCGGCATTCGCGGCCGGCGTGACCGCCCAGGGCCTCGACGTGGTGCGAATCGGTTTGGCGTCCACCGATCAGCTTTATTTCGCCTCGGGGCTGTTGGATTGCCCCGGCGCGATGTTCACCGCCAGCCACAACCCAGCGGCCTACAACGGCATCAAGTTGTGCCGGGCCGGCGCCAAACCGGTGGGCGCGGACACCGGGCTCACGGCCATCCGTGACGATCTGATCGCCGGGGTCCCCACGACCGACGGACGGCGCGGGACCATCACCGACCGGGACGTGCTCGTCGACTACGGGGTATTCCTGAGATCGCTGGTAAACACCTCTGGGTTGCGTCCGTTGCGGGTGGCGGTGGATGCCGGCAACGGCATGGCTGGTCACACCGCGCCGGCCGTACTGGGTGCCATCGAATCGATTACGTTGTTGCCCTTGTATTTTGAACTGGACGGGTCGTTTCCCAATCACGAGGCAAATCCGCTGGATCCGGCGAACCTGCTGGACCTGCAAGCCTTTGTGCGCGACACCGGTGCCGATATCGGGCTGGCGTTCGACGGGGATGCCGATCGGTGCTTCGTGGTCGACGAACGCGGCCAGCCGGTCTCGCCGTCGACGGTCACCAGCTTGGTGGCAGCGCGTGAGCTCCAGCGGGAGATCGGCGCCACCGTGATCCACAACGTGATCACGTCGCGCGCGGTGCCGGAGCTGGTCATCGAGCGCGGCGGCACACCACTGCGTTCGCGGGTCGGACACTCCTACATCAAGGCGTTGATGGCCGACACTGGCGCGATTTTTGGCGGTGAGCACTCGGCGCACTACTACTTCCGTGACTTCTGGGGCGCCGATTCGGGAATGCTGGCCGCACTCTATGTGCTGGCCGCCCTCGGCGAACAGGATGGCCCCCCAAGGCCACTGTCGGAGCTGACCGCCGACTATCAACGCTACGAATCGTCAGGCGAGATCAACTTCAAGGTGGCCGACGCGCCGACCTGTGTGGACGCCGTGCTGAAATCATTCGGCAGCCGGATTCAGGCGATCGATCACCTCGACGGGGTGACGGTGGATCTGGGTAACGACAGCTGGTTCAATCTGCGCAGCTCCAACACCGAGCCGTTGCTGCGGCTTAATGTGGAGGGACGCAGTGTCGAGGATGTTGAGGCGGTGGTCCAGCACGTCAGCGCCGAAATTGCTGCCCAGGCAGTTGCCAACGAGGCGGGACCGTGAACGCCACCCAGGCCATTGATCTCGAGGACGCCAAGGGCCTGATCGGTGCCGACCGCGAGGCCATGTTGCGGGCCGCGTCGACGGCCGGTGCGCAGGTGCGCGCCATCGCGGCTGCGGCCGACGAAGGCGAACTTGACTCGCTGCGTGGGGACGACCGTGCACACACGGTGATATGGGTCGCCGGACGAGGGCCCGCCGAGACCGCCGGGGCCGTGCTGGCCGCGACGTTCGGTACGGCGGCCGCCGCGCCGATCGTGCTTGCCGCCGAGGCGCCGCCGTGGATCGGGCCGCTCGATGTGCTGATCGTTGCCGGTGACGATCCCGGTGATCCTGCGCTGGTCACCGCGGCGGCGACCGGAGTGCGCCGGGGCGCCCGGGTGGTTGTGGTGGCCCCGTATGAGGGCCCGTTGCGCGACTCCACAGCGGGCCGCGTCGCGGTGCTTGCGCCGCGGGTGTGGGTCCCCGATGAGTTCGGGTTGTGCCGGTACCTGGCGGCGGGGCTGGCCGTTTTGCAAACCCTGGAGCCTAGGCTGCGCATCGATCTGGCATC
Source organism: Mycobacterium simulans (assembly GCF_900232995.1). Lineage (GTDB taxonomy): Bacteria > Actinomycetota > Actinomycetes > Mycobacteriales > Mycobacteriaceae > Mycobacterium > Mycobacterium simulans. The sequence goes on along the minus strand of NZ_OCVX01000003.1, from coordinate 1,930,642 downwards.
GCTTGCCGACGAGGTGGATGCCGAGGTGTTGCGCAACAGCGCCGGCCGCGAGGTGTTCACCAATCCGGCCAAGACGATTGCCGCGCGGATGTCTGGGTGCCGGGTGGCACTGGCCGGTGACAGCGCCGCGACGCTGGCGCTGGCGCGCCATGGTAGTTCGATTCTGCTTCGGGTTGGAGACCAGGTCGCGGCCGCCACCGGGCTGGCGGATGCGGTGGTGGCGCTGCGTAACCGCGCGCCCGACGGCGGTTATTCGGGAGAGGCCCTCTTTCACGACGACGACATCGACGGGCCGCTGCTGGAGCGACTTCGAGTGCTGGTGCTGACCCTTGCTCACGAGCGGACGGTAGTGGCGGCTCGGGTGGCCGGGCTCAACGACGCCTACCTGATCGAGGCCGAAGATGTGCCGGAGGTGGCCGACGGCCCGGCTTCGTCTCCCGCGCCGCGGGGCACCGGGCGCGCCGAGCAGCAATTGGCGGTGTTGGCCGTTCGGCTGGAAATGGCCGCGGTTTACTTGCGACTGGTGCGGGGATAGATAGAGACGGTGGAACTGCTACGCGGAGCGTTACGGACGTACGCCTGGGGATCGCGCACCGCCATCGCCGAATTCACTCGGCGGCCGGTGCCGGCCGCTCACCCGGAGGCCGAACTTTGGTTCGGCGCACACCCAGGCGACCCGGCGTGGCTGGAAACCGACCATGGCGAAATCTCCCTGTTGCAGGCGCTGACTGACGATCCGGAGGGACAGCTCGGCGCGGGGTCGCGCGCCCGGTTCGGCGATGTGCTCCCATTCTTGGTCAAGGTGCTCGCAGCCGACGAGCCGCTGTCACTGCAGGCCCATCCCAGCGCAGAGCAGGCGGTGGAGGGTTACCTGCGCGAAGAGCGACTTGGCATTCCGATCTCCTCACCCGTCCGCAACTATCGCGACACCAGTCACAAGCCTGAGCTGTTGGTCGCGGTGGAGCCCTTCGAAGCGCTGGCGGGCTTTCGTCAGGCGGCCCGCACCGCGAAGCTGTTGCAGGCGCTGGCCGTGTCCGATCTCGATCCGTTCATCGATTTGCTGAGCGACCAGTCGGACGCCGATGGTCTGCGTGCCCTGTTCACCACCTGGATCACCGCACCTCAGCCCGACATCGACGTGCTGGTGCCCGCCGTCCTCGAGGGCGCCATTCAGTACATCAGCTCCGGCGCAACGGAATTCGCGGCAGAAGCCAAGACGGTGCTGGAACTCGGCGAACGCTATCCGGGCGACGCCGGCGTGCTGGCGGCGCTGTTGCTCAACCGGATCAGCCTGGCCCCCGGCGAGGCAATCTTCTTGCCGGCGGGCAACTTACATGCCTATCTGCGAGGCGTCGGCGTGGAGGTTATGGCCAACTCCGACAACGTGTTACGCGGCGGCCTCACGCCCAAGCACGTCGATGTGCCCGAGCTGTTGCGAGTGCTGGACTTCACCCCCACCCCCGACGCCCAGCTGCGGCCGCCGATCCGCCGCGAGGGGATCGGGCTGATCTATGAGACCCCGACGGAAGAGTTCGCGGTCGCGCTGCTGGTAATCGACGGCGAGCATCTCGGCCATGAGGTCGACGCGTCGTCGCGCCATGACGGGCCCCAGATCTTGTTGTGCGCTGAGGGTTCGACGACCGTCCACGGGAAATCCGGTTCGCTCACGCTGGACCGCGGTATGGCGGCCTGGGTGGGGGCCGACGACGGTCCGATCCGGCTGGTGGCGCGCGAACCCACCAAGTTGTTCAGGGCGACTCTCGGGCTTTAAGCGCGCGCGGCCCTCCTGTGGTCACGCTGCTCTGACAGCCACAGTCGCATATTGTGCGCCATCGTCCGGCCGATTATCCGCGGTGGCGGCACCATGTACAGGCTGTCGAGAAGGCTGAACCGACGCAAAAACCATTCGGCAAGCACGGGTTCGGTTTCCGCGGCCCCCAGGAACTGATCGAACAAATTGCCCGCCGGTCGCCACCAGCGGGGTATGGAGTCAGCGTTGGCGTGATGAAAAGTGATGTCACCGATGGCATTCATCATCCATACCGGATAGGTCGTCTTGGCGGTGGCCCGATTGAATTCGCGGGCAAGGTCGCCGTCGGCTGTTTGCAGTGCCCGTCGCAGGTGACCGGCCTGCAGCGACGTCATTGTCATGCCCTGCCCGAAGGTGGGATTAAAGCTGGCTACCGCATCCCCGAACGGAAGGATCCCAGAGGGGAAGCGGTCCAGCTTGTGGTATCGGCGCCATCGGCTAGCCGGAAAAGCGTGATATGACGGCTCGCCGATGGGTTCGGCCTGGGCCAGCGCGGAGGTGAAATGTTCGGGCAGCAGCTTGTCGGCCAGCGCGAGCATCCCCGGAAACGTCTGTGGCGGTTTGACATTGGCCACCCCGAAGGTGGTCAGGACCCACGTGCCGTCCTCATAACACAGCATGCCCAGTCCCAGCGACTGGTCGTGTGAGGCGCCGTTGACCACGACCTTCTCCGGGATCAGCCCCTCCGGGATGCGGAACTGCTGTGAGGCGTACTTGACGCCGATATCCACCGTGGCTTCCTCGGGGCGCTGGTATCCCCACTGGGTCAGCCACACCGGTAAGCGAGTGCCGCGACCCGCCGCGTCGATCACCAGGTCTGCTGGTACTAACTCCCGGTTTTGACCAGGTGTGGTGGGGTCGAGCAGCACGCCGGTCACCCGCTGTCGCGCGGGCTCAAACTTCGGCTCGGCGACGGCGCGCCGCGCGATCTCGACATTGGCGATGTCGTCGACGCGTTGCCGCACCTGCCACTCGAGGTGCGGGCGGCTCGGCACATAGGCGGTGAACTCATCGCGCAGCGTGTGTCCGGTGCCCAGGACATGGCCCGCGGCGCCTAGGTAAATGCAGTCCGGCCGGTTCTCCAGCATGGGCACGCCCGCGGCAACCATGTCCTTGAGTAGGCCGGGGAACAGACCCTCGAACTCGTTCGCGCCGCGGGCCATCAGCATGTGTAAGTGCCGGTCCTGGGGTACCGTCGCGCGGTTGGCCGGTGTGCTCGGTAGCTCGTCGCGCTCGAAAACCGTCACTTGGTCGAAGAACTCCGAGAGCACCCGCGCGGCGCACAAGCCGGCGATGCTGGCACCGATGACCACCGCGTGATCTTTCCCCCGCATGCCCGCAGACTACCCAGTGCTTGCGGGGTTCAGCCCGAGCGCCGCCTCGCGACGGCGCGGCGCACATAGTTCGCGAGGGCACGGCCGACCAGCGGCGGCGACGGCACCATGTAAAGGCTGTCGAGTAGGGAGAACCGGCGCAGGAACCACTCGGCCAGCGCGGGCTCGGTTTCGGCTTCCTCGAGGAACTGGTCGAACAATGCGCCGAATGGCCGCCACCAAAAGGGTGCGGGACTGGCCGTCGCATTGTGGAAACTGACGTCGCCAATGCCGTTGCTCATCCACACCGGGTAGGTGGTTCTGGCGGTCGCCCGATTGAGCTTGGCGGACAGTTTGCGGTCCGGAAATTCCAGTGCCCGTCGCAGATGACCGGCCTGCAGCGAGGCCATCGTCATGCCCTGCCCATAGGTGGGATTGAAGCTGGCGACCGCATCACCGACCGCGACGATCCCGGCGGGAAACCGGTGCAGCCTGTCATACCGGCGCCACCTGCTTACCGGATAGGCGTGGCGCGCCGGGCTTCCGATGGGTTCGGCCTGCGCCAGGGCGACGCCGAAACGCGTCGGCAGCAGCTCGGCGGCGAGTGCGCGCATTTCATCGAACGTCGGCGGCGGCTTGGCATTGGCAACGCCGAAAGTCGTCAAGACCCAGGTGTCGTCTTCGTTGCGCAGGATGCCGATCCCATAAGACTGGTCATGCGAAGCGCCCGCGATGACGATCTTCTCCTCGAGCGAGCCGTCGCATATGCGGAACATCTGGGTCGCGTACGTGATGCCGACGTCCACCGTTTGTTCGGTGGGCCGCTTGTATCCCCACTGCGCCAGCCACACCGGCAAGCGGGTGCCCCGTCCCGCGGCGTCGACGACCAGATCGGCAGCTATGAATTGCCGGTCGTCGCTGGCGACCGAATCCAGCAGCACGCCCGTTACCCGTCGCTGGGCCCGCTCGAACGTCGGTTCGGCGACCGAGCGCCGCACGATCTCGACGTTGCCGATCTCGAGGACCCGCCGCCGCAGCTGCCATTCCAGATGTGGCCGGCTGGGCACATATGCATTGAATTCCTTACGCAGGGTGGACCCGGTGCCCAGGACATGGCCCGCAGCGCCCAAATAGACGCGTTGCGGCTCCGTCCGCAGCATCGGCACGCCCGCGGCCACCATGTCGTTGAGCAAGCCGGGAAAAAGGCTCTCGAACTCGTTGGCCCCGCGCGTCATCAACATATGCAGGTGTCGGTCCTGCGGGACTGTCGCGCGGCTGGCGGGTGCGCTTGGCAGCTCGTCGCGCTCAAAAACCGTCACCCGCGTGTAGAAATCCGAGAGCACTCGCGCCGCGCAGAGCCCGGCGATGCTGGCGCCGATTACGACTGCATGGTCCCTGGTGTCGTCGCGTCGGCCACGCATCCACGGGAGGTTACTCGGTACTGTGCGGTCACAACGAGTGGGAGGACGAGTGATGGCCGGTCGATGGCGCACGAAATCGGTAGAGCAATCGATCGCTGACACCGACGAACCGAGCACCCGGCTACGCAAGGACCTCACCTGGTGGGACCTAGTGGTTTTCGGTGTCTCGGTGGTGATCGGGGCCGGCATCTTCACGGTTACCGCGTCGACAACGGGTGACATCACCGGCCCGGCCATCTGGGTATCGTTTCTGATCGCCGCGGGCACCTGTGCGCTGGCGGCGCTGTGCTACGCCGAATTCGCTTCGACACTGCCGGTGGCCGGTAGCGCGTATACCTTCTCCTATGCCACCTTTGGTGAGTTCCTCGCCTGGGTGATCGGTTGGAATCTGGTGCTGGAATTGGCCATTGGCGCTGCGGTGGTGGCCAAAGGCTGGTCCAGCTACTTGGGCACGGTGTTCGGATTTGGCGGTGGCACAGCCAATCTCGGGTCGTTCAGCCTTGACTGGGGTGCGTTGCTGATCGTCGCGCTGGTGGCGACCCTGTGCGCACTGGGCACCAAGTTGTCATCGCGGTTTTCCGCGGTGGTCACCGGGATCAAGGTGTCGGTGGTTGTGTTGGTGGTGATCGTCGGCGCCTGCTACATCAAGGCCGAAAATTACTCACCCTTTATTCCCAAACCCGAAGCCGGACACCATGATGGAGGGCTCGACCAGTCCGTCTTGTCGCTGCTGACCGGCGCGTCGGGCAGCCATTACGGTTGGTACGGCGTGTTGGCGGGCGCATCGATCGTGTTTTTCGCGTTCATCGGGTTCGACATCGTGGCCACCATGGCCGAGGAGACCAAGGACCCTCAGCGCAACGTCCCGAAGGGAATTCTGGCGTCGCTGGGGGTTGTCACCCTGCTCTACGTCGCGGTTTCGGTCGTGTTGTCCGGCATGGTCTCCTACACCCAGTTGCGGACCGTCCCAGGCAGTGGCTCGACGAACCTGGCGACCGCGTTCAAGGCAAATGGGTTGTACTGGGCCAGCGGCATCATTTCCGTCGGGGCATTGGCGGGCCTGACCACCGTGGTGATGGTGTTGATCCTCGGGCAGTGCCGGGTCTTGTTCGCGATGGCCCGGGACGGGCTGTTGCCGCAGCAACTGGCCAAGACCGGTTCGCGCGGCACCCCCGTTCGGATCACTGTGCTGGTCGCGGTAGTGGTGGCCGCGACAGCGTCGGTGTTCCCGATAACCAAGCTCGAAGAGATGGTCAATGTCGGCACCCTGTTCGCATTCGTCCTGGTCTCCGCCGGCGTGATCGTCCTGCGCAGGATGCGGCCGGATCTGCAACGCGGGTTCCGGGCTCCCTGGGTGCCGCTGCTGCCGATCGCCTCGGTGGTTGCGTGCTTCTGGCTGATGCTCAATCTGACCGCCTTGACCTGGATCCGGTTCGGCGTCTGGCTGCTGCTGGGAACCGCGATCTATGTCGGCTACGGGCGCCGGCACTCAGTGCAGGGCCGGCGGGAGACTCAGGAGTTCGTGCAAGACAAATAACTCGCATTTGGCCAATAATTATACAAACTGCCATCTATTGTCTAGACAGGAGACGGAGATGGCGGTATTGTCCAAACCTCAACGTGGTGTGACTCACAAGGAGGTTTGGCTTATGACCACACAGATCCGGTCCGAAACGGCCCAAGAAGATCAGGTACCCGCTCCCGAACCCGAATGGCGCGACAAGAAGCGCTACCTGTGGCTCATGGGACTGATCCCGCCGACGGCGTTGTTCGTGATGCTGCCGATCACTTGGGGGCTCAACCAACTCGGCTGGCATGCCGCCGCGCAGGTGCCGTTGTGGATCGGGCCGATCCTGCTTTACATCCTGTTGCCGCTGCTCGACCTGCGCTTCGGACCCGACGGGCAGAACCCGCCCGACGAGGTGATGGCGCGGCTGGAGAACGACAAGTACTACCGCTACTGCACCTACGTCTACATCCCGTTCCAGTACCTCAGCGTGGTCCTGGGTGCCTATCTGTTCACCGCATCCAATCTCAGCTGGCTCGGCTTTGACGGCGGGTTGAGCTGGGCAGGGAAACTCGGTGTGGCGCTATCGATCGGCGTGCTCGGCGGCGTCGGCATCAACACCGCGCACGAGATGGGGCACAAGAAGGAGTCACTGGAGCGCTGGCTGTCCAAGATCACCCTGGCGCAGACCTGGTACGGGCACTTCTACATCGAGCACAACCGTGGTCACCACGTTCGGGTGTCTACCCCCGAGGACCCGGCGTCGGCTCGGTTCGGCGAGACCTTCTGGGAGTTCCTGCCCCGCAGCGTGTTTGGCAGCCTGCGCTCGTCGGTTCGGCTGGAGGCCCAGCGGCTGCGCCGGGCAGGCGTCAGCCCCTGGAATCCGAAGACATATCCGCGCAACGACGTGCTCAACGCCTGGGCGATGTCGGTGGTGCTGTGGGGCGTGCTGATCGCGGCGTTCGGCCCGAGTCTGATCCCGTTCGTGATCATCCAGGCGGTCTTCGGCTTCTGCCTGCTTGAAGCCGTCAACTACCTCGAGCACTACGGACTCCTGAGGCAGAAGAACGCCAACGGCCGCTACGAGCGCTGCGCCCCGGTACACAGCTGGAACTCCGACCACATCGTCACCAACCTGTTCCTGTACCACCTGCAGCGGCACAGTGACCATCACGCCAACCCGACTCGCCGCTACCAGACGCTGCGCAGCATGGACGGCTCGCCCAATCTGCCCAGCGGGTACGCGTCGATGATCGGCCTGACCTACTTCCCTCCGCTGTGGCGCAAGGTGATGGACCACCGGGTCCTCGAGCACTACGACGGCGACATCACCAGGGTCAACGTGCAGCCGCGGCTGCGCGAGAAGATCCTGGCCAAGTACGGGCAAGCCGCATGACTGCGTCCTACCAGTGCCCGATCTGTGACTACGTCTACGACGAGGCCAAAGGTGATCCCAGGGAAGGCTTTCCAGCCGGAACCGGCTGGGATCAGATTCCCGATGATTGGTGCTGTCCGGACTGCGGTGTCCGCGAGAAAGTTGATTTCGAACTGATTGGAGCTGTGAAATGAGTGACTACAAGCTGTACCAATGCGTCCAATGCGGCTTCGAGTATGACGAGGCGCTGGGCTGGCCGGAAGACGGCATCGCGCCGGGCACCCGCTGGGACGACATTCCCGAGGATTGGAGCTGTCCGGACTGCGGCGCGGCAAAGTCGGACTTCGTGATGGTGGAGGTTGCTCGCTCATGATCGCCCCGAACACTACAGTCGCGCCTATGAAGCGGATTCCCTACGCCGAGGCATCGCGAGCCCTGCTGCGTGATTCGGTACTGGACGCGATGCGGGATCTGCTGTTGACCCGCGACTGGTCGGCCATCACGTTGTCCGATGTCGCTCGCGCCGCCGGCATCAGCCGGCAGACCATCTACAACGAGTTCGGTTCGCGGCAGGGGCTGGCACAGGGCTACGCACTGCGCCTGGCCGATCGCCTTGTCGACGCCGTGCATGCCGCCCTGGATGCCAACGTGGGCAACATCTACGAATCGTTCTTACAGGGATTCCGGACGTTCTTCACAGAAACGGCCGCCGACCCGCTGGTGATCTCGTTGCTGACCGGCGTCGCGAAGCCCGATCTGCTGCAACTCATCACCACCGACAGTGCGCCCATCATCACCAGGGCATCGGCCCGGCTGGCGACCGCGTTCACCCAGACATGGGTCGCCACCAGCGATGACGACGCCAATGTGCTGTCGCGGGCGATCGTGCGGCTGTGCTTGAGCTACGTGTCCATGCCGCCAGAGGCCGACCACGACGTGGCAGCGGATCTGGCCCGGTTGATGACGCCGTTCGCCGAGCGGCACGGCGTCAATATCGTCCCCTGAGTGGTTTCCAGACAGTTCCCCGAAAGGTCCTGACCTGCGGGGCTTACAGCGAGGCGACTAAAGTGGCGCTCGAGCGTATGGAGGCGACGTCGCCCGCTCGGACCTTTGAACCCCTGTGAGCCCCGTAGTAAGGATGAAATACGTAATGACCACAACCGAAGTCGCGCTAACTCCAGACGTTCGTAACGGCATCGACTTCAAGATCGCCGATCTGTCACTAGCGGACTTCGGGCGCAAGGAACTCCGGATTGCCGAGCACGAGATGCCCGGCCTGATGTCACTACGCCGCGAATACGCTGAGGTGCAACCCCTTAAGGGGGCTCGGATTTCGGGTTCGTTGCACATGACCGTCCAGACCGCGGTGTTGATCGAGACCCTCACCGCGCTGGGTGCGGAGGTCCGGTGGGCGTCGTGCAACATCTTCTCCACCCAGGATCACGCGGCGGCTGCCGTCGTCGTCGGCCCGCACGGCACCCCGGAGGAGCCCAAGGGGGTCCCGGTGTTCGCGTGGAAGGGCGAGACGCTCGAGGAGTACTGGTGGGCCGCCGAGCAGATGCTGACCTGGCCCGACCCCGACAAGCCGGCCAACATGATCCTCGACGACGGCGGGGATGCCACCATGCTGGTGCTGCGCGGCATGCAGTACGAGAATGCCGGCGTGGTGCCACCCGCCGAAGAGGACGACTCGGCTGAGTGGAAGGTCTTCCTGAACCTGCTGCGGACCCGCTTCGAGACCGACAAGGGCAAGTGGACCAAGATCGCCGAGTCGGTCCAGGGCGTCACCGAGGAGACCACCACCGGCGTGCTGCGGCTCTACCAATTCGCCGCGGCCGGCGATCTGGCCTTCCCGGCGATCAACGTCAACGACTCGGTGACCAAGTCCAAGTTCGACAACAAGTACGGCACCCGGCACTCCTTGATCGACGGCATCAACCGCGGCACCGACGCGCTGATCGGCGGCAAGAAGGTCCTCATCTGTGGCTACGGCGACGTCGGCAAGGGCTGTGCGGAGGCCATGAAGGGCCAGGGTGCGCGGGTCCAGGTCACCGAGATCGACCCGATCAACGCGCTGCAGGCGATGATGGAGGGCTTCGACGTCGTCACCGTCGAGGAGGCCATCGGCGACGCCGACATCGTCGTGACCGCGACCGGCAACAAAGACATCATCATGCTCGAGCACATCAAGCAGATGAAGGACCACGCCATCCTGGGCAACATCGGCCACTTCGACAACGAGATCGACATGGCCGGGCTGGAGCGCTCGGGCGCGACGCGGGTCAACGTCAAGCCGCAGGTCGACCTGTGGACCTTCGGTGAGACCGGCCGCTCGATCATCGTCTTGTCCGAGGGCCGGCTGCTGAACCTGGGCAACGCCACCGGGCACCCGTCGTTCGTGATGAGCAACAGCTTTGCCAACCAGACGATCGCCCAGATCGAGCTGTGGACCAAGAACGACGAGTACGACAACGAGGTGTACCGGCTGCCCAAGCACCTCGACGAGAAGGTGGCCCGCATCCACGTCGAGGCCCTTGGTGGTCATCTGACCAAGCTGACCAAGGAGCAGGCCGAATACCTTGGCGTCGACGTCGAAGGCCCATACAAGCCGGACCACTACCGCTACTGAGGTGGCCTTCGCGCCGAGCGTCACGCCTGCGTGACGTTCGGCGTCGAGCGTCACGCCAGACGGGGCGCCCGCGCACTCGATAGCCTCGCGCTCATCGACCCTAGGGCTATTGAGTGCGTGTTTAATACCGGGGTTCCAGGGAATTCCTGGGGAGTGTGTGCCGCATCGGTCCCGCCCGCGCTCGTTTCGTCAGGCCGCCAAGATTGCGGTTGCGCTCTCACTCTCGGCCGGTAGCTGGCTTGCGGACGCTGCCTGGCTCGCCGTCGATGCGCGCGCCGACGAAGGCCAATACGAGGAGTTCTATACCCCACCGGATCCGCTGCCGCCGGGACAACCCGGCGACGGGATCCGCGCAGAGCCGTCCCGGCTCGTGATCGAGCCGTCGGGTCAACTCGGCGCTTTCCCGGCGACCGGTACCCGCATCATGTACCACAGCGAGGGCGGCGGCCCGACCGCGGTGACCGGCACCTACTTCGAGCCGAACAACCCGTGGCCCGGAACTGGGCCTCGCCCGCTGATCGCGCTCGCTCCCGGAACCCAGGGCATGGGCGATCAGTGCGCGCCGTCGCGGGTGTTCAACCAGGGCATCCATTACTCCGGCGGCCTGGACCTGGCCTTCGGTTATGAAGAGGTGATCGTCTCGATCCTGGTGTTTCGCGGATATGCCGTCGTGGTCACCGACTACGAAGGTCTGGGCACCCCGGGGGTGGAAACCTTCGGTAACCGCCTCGCCCAGGGGCAGGCGCTGCTCGACGCAGCACGTGCAGCCCTGCGTCTGCCGGGGACTTCGCTGAATCCGCATGGGCCGGTGGCGCTTTGGGGATACTCCCAGGGCGGCGGGGCAGCGGCTTCGGCCGCCGAACTGGCGCCGTCCTACGCGCCTGACCTCAACATCGTCGGCGTCTTCGCCGGTGCGCCGCCGGCCGATCTCGCCGAGATGTTGCCCTATGTCGACGGCAGCATCCTGGCTGGAGGCATTGGCTATGTCATCAACGGCCTCATCGCCGCCTACCCCGAGATCGAACCGGCGGTCCGCGAGAAGCTCACTCCGGCGGGTGCGGACATGCTGGCCAAGACGCAGAACCAGTGCACGCTGGAGACCGTGCTTACCTACGGGTTTCATCGCCTCAACGAGTATTTCACCGAAGACCCGGTGGAATTGGTTCGGCAGGAGCCGTTCCGGAGTTTGCTTGACGAGCAACGCATTGGCCGGCACAAGCCGGCGGTGCCGGTACTGATCGACATCAATCGGTTCGATCCCTTGGTGCCGTGGACAGCGGCCAGCCAGCTCGGCCGAGACTGGTGCGCCCAAGGCGCCGATGTCCAATTCCATACCAACGAGCAGCCGCCACTATGGAATAAGTTGGGGATCAATCACGTGCTGTGCTTGCTGGTGGACGGCGAGCGCGCCATGCAGTGGATCGCCGACCGGTTCAACGCCTTACCGACCACCCCGAACTGCGGGGCCTACTAACGTGCCATTAATGGCGACCCGTCCGCCGCAAGCGGGAGGTGCCCCCAGCGCCCGGCTTCGCCGCGCTTGCGATCGCCATTAGGCTCACGCCGTGCTGATCGCAATCGAAGGCGTCGACGGCTCCGGCAAACGAACGTTGACCGAAGGCCTGCGCAAGGCGTTCGAGGACGCCGGGAAGTCGGTGGCCACGCTGGCCTTCCCGCGATACGGGCAATCGGTAACCGCCGACGTCGTGGCCGAGGCGCTGCATGGCAAGCACGGCGACCTGGCGTCGTCGGTGTATGCGATGGCGATGCTGTTCGCGCTCGACCGGGCGGACGCGATCGACGAGATCGACCGCGCCAGGCATGACCACGACGTGGTGATCCTGGATCGCTACGTGGCGTCCAACGCCGCCTACAGCGCAGCGCGTCTGCACCAGGATGCTGACGGCGAGGTGGTGGCCTGGGTGCGGCAGCTCGAATACCGCAGGTTGGGGCTGCCCGCACCGGACTGGCAAGTGCTGCTCGCGGTGCCCGCAGAGCTTGCCGAGCAGCGGGCGCGCAGCCGGGCGGAAAGCGATCCCGGTCGGGCGCGCGACAGCTACGAACGCGACGACGAACTGCAGCGGCGCACCGGGGCGGCGTACCTCGGATTGGCCGCCGCCGGCTGGGGCGGACGATGGTTGGTCGTCGACGCCGACGTCGATCCGGGCGGCCTGGCGGCGACTTTAATGGCCCCGGATGGGCGAATTTGAGAGTATTTGCCCTTATCGAGCAAGAAACGCCCGTGTGGCGCCCCAGTTTTATCCCGAACTGGTGACACCATGGACAGCATGAGGCAAAGGATTTTGGTCGTCGACGACGACGCTTCGCTGGCCGAGATGCTCACCATCGTGTTGCGTGGGGAGGGTTTCGACACCGCGGTCATCGGCGACGGTACTCAAGCCCTAACCGCGGTGCGCGAGCTGCGCCCCGACCTGGTGCTGTTGGATTTGATGTTGCCCGGTATGAACGGCATCGACGTGTGCCGGGTGCTGCGCGCCGATTCCGGCGTTCCAATCGTGATGCTGACGGCCAAGACCGACACCGTGGACGTGGTGCTGGGACTGGAGTCCGGCGCCGACGACTACATCATGAAACCGTTCAAACCCAAGGAGCTGGTCGCGCGGGTGCGGGCACGGCTGCGGCGCAACGACGACGAGCCCGCCGAGATGCTGTCCATCGCCGACGTCGACATCGACGTGCCGGCGCACAAGGTCACCCGCAATGGCGAGCAGATCTCATTGACACCGCTGGAGTTCGACCTGTTGGTCGCATTGGCGCGCAAACCCCGCCAGGTGTTTACTCGTGATGTGCTGCTCGAACAGGTGTGGGGATACCGGCACCCGGCGGACACCCGCCTGGTGAACGTGCATGTCCAACGTCTGCGGGCCAAGGTCGAAAAAGACCCGGAGAACCCGACCGTAGTGTTGACCGTTCGAGGAGTGGGATACAAGGCCGGACCTCCGTGATCCGGGATGTTGAAGCGGGGCGCCGTTGATCTGGGGCTCGCGGCGACGTAGTCGAGGTCGTTGGGGGCGTTCTGGCCCCATGACGCGGGGCTTGAGTGCACTGAGTCGAGCCGTAGGTATTGCCTGGCGCCGATCGCTGCAATTGCGGGTCGTGGCGTTGACGCTCGGACTCTCGCTCGCCGTGATCCTGGCGCTTGGCTTTGTGCTGACCAGCCAGGTCACCAACCGGGTGCTCGACATCAAGGTCAAGGCCGCGATCGATCAGATCGAGCGGGCGCGCACCACCGTCAGTGGGATAGTCAACGGCGAGGAGACGCGCTCGCTCGACAGTAGCCTCCAGCTCGCACGCAACACCCTGACGTCGAAATCCGACCCGGCCTCGGGCGCCGGCTTGGCCGGTGTGTTCGACGCGGTGCTGATGGTGCCGGGGGACGGGCCGCGCGCAGCCTCTAGCGCCGGACCCGTCGACCAGGTGCCTAGTGCGTTGCGGGGCTTCGTCAAGGCCGGGCAGGCGGCGTACCAGTACGCCACCGTGCACACCGACGGTTTCTCGGGGCCGGCGCTGATCGTCGGTACCCCGACGTCGTCCCGGGTGGCCAATCTGGAGCTGTACCTCATCTTTCCTTTGGTCAACGAGCAGGCCACGATCGCGCTGGTGCGCGGCACCATGGCCACCGGCGGCCTGGTGCTGCTGGTCCTGCTCGCCGGTATCGCCCTGTTGGTATCCCGGCAGGTCGTGGTGCCGGTTCGGTCGGCGTCCCGGATCGCCGAACGATTCGCCGAGGGCCACCTTTCCGAGCGCATGCCGGTCCGCGGTGAAGACGACATGGCCCGGCTCGCGGTCTCGTTCAACGACATGGCCGAGAGCCTGTCACGGCAGATCACCCAGCTCGAAGAGTTCGGCAACCTGCAGCGCCGGTTCACTTCCGACGTCAGCCACGAACTGCGCACGCCGCTGACCACGGTGCGGATGGCTGCCGACTTGATCTACGACCACAGCGCCGACCTCGACCCGACGCTGCGGCGCTCCACCGAGTTGATGGTCAGCGAGCTGGACCGGTTCGAGACACTGCTCAACGACCTGCTGGAGATCTCGCGCCACGACGCCGGCGTGGCCGAGTTGTCCGTCGAGGCGGTCGACCTGCGCGCGACGGTCAACAACGCTCTGGGCAACGTGGGCCACCTGGCCGAGGAGGCGGGTATCGAGTTGCTGGTGGACATGCCCGCGGAGGAGGTGATCGCCGAGGTCGATGCGCGCCGGGTGGAACGGATCCTGCGCAATCTGATTGCCAACGCCATCGACCACGCAGAACACAAACCGGTGCGGATCCGGATGGCCGCCGACGAAGACACGGTCGCCGTGACGGTCCGCGACTACGGGGTCGGGCTGCGGCCCGGTGAGGAGAAGCTGGTGTTCAGCCGGTTCTGGCGTTCGGATCCGTCACGGGTGCGGCGCTCCGGCGGCACGGGTCTGGGTCTGGCGATCAGCATCGAGGACGCGCGACTGCACCAGGGTCGACTGGAGGCATGGGGAGAGCCGGGCGAAGGTGCATGCTTCCGGTTGACGCTTCCCCTGGTCCGTGGCCATAAGGTGACTACGAGCCCGCTGCCCATGAAACCAATACCGCAGCCGACACCACCGACTGCGCCGGACCACGATGAGCGTCAGCGCCCACGTGAGCATGCCGAGTGGACCGGGTGATGGGACGGTTCCTTGCGATCGTGTTCCTGGCGGTGTTGCTGGGCGGTTGCGCCAGCGTGCCTAGCTCGTCGGCGCCGCAAGCCATCGGCACCGTCGAGCGACCGGCACCGTCAAATCTGCCCAAGCCGACTCCCGGCATGGACCCTGACGTACTGTTGCGCGAATTCCTCAAGGCCACAGCCGATCCCGCCAACCGGCATCTGGCCGCGCGCCAGTTCCTCACCCAATCGGCCTCCAACGCCTGGGACGATGCCGGTAGCGCACTGCTGATCGACCACGTGGTGTTCGTCGAAACCCGTGGCGCCGACCGGGTTTCGGCGACCATGCGGGCAGACATCCTGGGCTCGCTGTCCGACGTGGGGGTATTCGAGACCGCCGAAGGCCAGCTGCCAGACCCGGGCCCGATCGAGCTGGTCAAGACATCTGGCGGCTGGCGCATCGACCGGCTGCCCAACGGGGTCTTCCTGGACTGGCAGCAGTTTCAGGCGACCTACAAGCGCAACACCCTGTACTTCGCCGACCCGACCGGCAAGACCGTCGTCCCCGATCCGCGCTACGTGGCGGTGTCCGACCACGATCAGCTGGCCACGGAGCTGGTCTCCAAGCTGCTCGCCGGTCCGCGTCCCGAGATGGCGCACACGGTGCGCAATCTGCTGGCCCCGCCGCTGCGGCTACGCGGTCCGGTGACCCGAGCCGACGGCGGCAAGAGTGGCATCGGCAAAGGCTACGGCGGCGCACGCATCGATCTGGAGAAGCTGTCCACCACCGACCCACACAGTAGGCAATTGCTTGCCGCGCAGATCATTTGGACGCTGGCCAGGGCCGATATCAGAGGGCCGTATGTGATCAACGCCGACGGCGCCCCGCTCGAGGACAGGTTCGCCGAGGGGTGGACCACCTCCGACGTCGCCGCCACCGACCCCGGAGTCGCCGACGGCGCCGGTGCGGGGCTGCATGCCCTGGTAAGCGGGTCACTGGTAGCGCTGGACGGACAGCGCATCACCACCGTGCCCGGAGCCTTCGGGCGCATGGGGGACCAGACGGGCGCCGCGCTCTCGCGCAACGGGCGCCAGGTGGCGTCGGTGGTGACGCTGCGGCGCGGCGCCCCGGATATGGCGGCGTCTCTGTGGATCGGCGATCTCGGTGGCGAGGCGGTCCAGTCCGCCGACGGGCACAACCTGTCGCGGCCCAGTTGGTCGCTGGACGACGCGGTCTGGGTGGTGGTCGATACCAACAACGTGCTGCGAGCGATTCAAGAGACGGCGTCGGGACAACCGGCGCGGATCCCCGTGGATTCCACCGCGGTCTCCAGCCGCTTCCCCGGTCCCATCACCGATCTGCAGCTGTCCCGGGATGGGACACGTGCCGCGATGGTGATCGCTGGCCAGGTGATTCTGGCCGGTGTCGAGCAGACCCAGGCCGGCCAGTTCGCCCTGACCTACCCGCGGCGGCTGGGCTTCGGGCTGGGCACCTCGGTGGTTTCGTTGTACTGGCGAACCGGGGACGACATCGTGGTGACCCGCAACGATGCCACCCATCCGGTGTCGTACGTCAACCTCGACGGGGTGAACTCCGACGCGCCGTCCCGCGGTTTGCAGATCCCGCTTTTCGCCATCGCGGCCAACCCGTCGACGGTGTATGTCTCCGGCCCCCAAGGGGTTCTGATGTACTCGGCGTCGGCCGCCGAAAACCAGCAGAGCTGGTCGGAGGTGGCGGGGCTGATGGTGGCCGGGGCGGCGCCGGTGTTGCCCGGGTAATCCGGCTACCCTCGCACTGAGGAGGCCCGTCGGATGTTTCCCAAACTTCCCCGGTTGCGTTGGGATGAAGCCTTCCGTGCGTTGGACGTGCTGGGCTCATTGTGGCAGTCGACCGGGTTGCCGTCGGTCAGTGCCGGTGCGGCCCAGGCGGTTTCGATGCCCTACCGGACCTTGTTCATGACGCTGCAGCAACTGCTCGTCGGCAAGGAAGTCACGGTACGCATCGGCGACCACGATGTGGTGCTGACCGTCACCGAGCTGGATTCGGCGCTGGATCCCCAAGGATTGGCCGTGGGTCAGCTGGGCGAGGTCCGGGTGGCCGCCCGCGACGTCAGGTGGGATCAACACCACCTGCGGAGTGCCGTGGCCGTGCTGCGCAACGTGCATATCCGGCCGGGTGTGCCGCCGTTGGTGGTGGCTGCTCCGACGGAGCTGTCGTCGACGCTGCCCGCCGAAGTCTTCGACGACGTGCTGCGGCAGGTGGCGCCGCAGCTTCGTAGCGAACTGCGGCGGGACGGCACGGCCCGGCTGCGCTGGGCGCGCCGGCCCGACTGGGCGGGGCTCGAAGTGGACGCAGACGTGGTCGGGGCCGCTTTGTGGCTGCGACCACGCGCCGTGATTGCCGGGCAGCGGCGGTGGACGTTGCCGGCGTGGACGCCCGCTTACCGGGTGCCGCTGCCCGAGCTGCCTCATGGGCTGTTGATCACCGAGGTCAGCCTCGGAGTGGATTCCTTGCAATTGTCGGCCTTGCTTCCGGAATGGCGCATGGACTTGCCGATGAGGTATCTCGAGGATCTCATCACCCGGTTGAGCCAGGGTGCGCTCAGCTTCACTTGGCCGTCGCTGTGGAGGGGCTCCGACTAAGCCCGGATTGTGCGCATTGTCGATTTGGCGCGGTCGTTCGGGTGATTATGTCCATGGTCTCTGGGATCATCTTGCGCTTATTCTCTTGCCGCGTCGGCGAGTGATCCGATTAAACCAACCGATCTGGATGCTGTATATGGAAATAGGTGCAAGTCGCTGGGTATGAGTAATCGGATGAAACTCGACGAACGGGCACTTCCGCTGACCCCGGTACAGCTGGGGATATGGCTGTCCCAAGAAATAGAGGGCTCGGTAACGGAATGGCAAGTCAGCCAATTTGTGGTCATCGATGGCTGGGTTGATCCTGATTTATTGAAGCGGGCGATATGGCTAGTGGTGGGAGAGGCCGAACCGGCCAGGGCCGCTTTTTTCCAGCGCGATGGCCAGATCGTTCAAAGAACAATCGATGACCCCGATTTCGAGGTCGCCTGCTATGACCTCAGCGGATCGGATGATCCGGTGCAGGAGGCTTATCGGCTGGGTTCGTTGATCCAACAGACGCCGATGTCCTTTACTGGCCCATTGTTCAAATTTGCTTTGTGTCAGACGCGCGGCGATCAATTCTATCTATTCATATGTTGCCATCACCTGGTGGTCGACGGGTTCGGTTCCGTCCTTTGTGCCAATCGGATCGCTTCGGTGTATTCAGCGCTCGCTTCCGGTGTGCCCGTTCCGCCGGCCATTTTCGGCTCGTTTTCGGACATGGTTGGCTGTGAGTTGGAGTACGAGGCCTCCCGTGAATATCAGGAGGACCTGGCCTATTGGCGCCAAAACTTGCCGACCGAAAGCGTACCGAGCTATGGGTTGCCGGCTGCCGTGGGAGGGCCCGAATCGTGCACGGCATCCGCGCCGGTTCAGTTGGATCCGGCCGTGGTGCGTCGCGTCGACGAGTTTTCCGCCGCGTTGGGCATTCGTCGGTCGTCGGTTATCAGCGCTGCGTGCGCGCTTATCGTCCATGGGTGGTGTGGCGGTGGATCGGAGGTCGTGCTCGATTTCCCGGTCAGTAGGCGTACCACCCCGGAATTAATGACATTTCCCGGCACAATTGCCGGAGTTGTACCGCTGGTGGTGCAGATTTCCGCCCAATCTGCGGTTGGGAATTTTTGCCAACACGTCCACACACGGATACGCGAGGCGATGCGGCATCAGCGATTTCCGGTGCAGTCCTTGGGGGACAATCGAGCGTCCAATAGGGTAGGCGTCAACTTCCTGCCGTCCATAACGATCCTGCCGTTCGACGGCGCCCCGGCGTCCGCGGTATATCGGACTTTTGGCCGGGTGGGCCATTTTGGTCTCTTTTTCATTAGGGACGGCGATCGGCTGTCGTTGAGTACCGTAGGTGCTGGCCGGCCGTTTTCGGATTTCGACAGCGTCGATTTGGCGGGGCGGTTGGAGCGGGTGTTGGACGCGATGACCGCCGATCCGGCGCAGCTGGTGTCGTCGCTGGATCTGTTGGACGCGGCCGATCACGCCTGCCTGGATGAGTGCGGTAATCGGGCGGCATTAGCCCAGCGCTGTCTCGGCGAACCGGTACCGTCGGTTCCCCGATTGTTCGCTGCGCAGGTGGCGCGCACGCCCGAGGCCGTCGCGCTGGTATGCAACGGTCACCGGTGGACCTACCGCGAGCTCGATGCGAACGCCAACCGGCTCGCGCATCTGCTGGTTGGCCGCGGGGTGGGGCCCGGCGATGTGGTGGGGTTGCTGTTGGATCGATCACCGCAAGCCATCGTCGCGATTCTGGCGGTGCTGAAAACGGGAGCGGCCTACCTGCCCATCGACCGCAACTATCCCGATGCCCGCATCGCGTTCCTCGTGGCGGACGCCGCACCCGTCGCCGTGGTCAGCACCGCCGAGTTGGCCGGACGGCTGGCTGGGCATGAGGTGATGGTGATCGACATCGACGACCCCGTCATCGCGACCTGCGATCCGGATTCCGGGTTGCCGGCGCCGGCCGCCGACAACATCGCCTACATCCTCTACACCTCCGGCACCACCGGAACCCCTAAAGGCGTGGGGATCACCCACCGCAACATCACCCAATTGCTGGCGTCCCTGCGGGCGGGCGTGGCCTATGCGCCCGGGCAGGTGTGGTCCCAGTGTCATTCGTATGCCTTTGACTTCTCGGTCTGGGAAATCTGGGGCGCGTTACTGCACGGCGGGCGACTGGTTGTGGTGCCTGAGCCGGTGACCCGCTCCCCGGCAGACCTGCTTGCGTTGCTGGTCGCCGAACGGGTCAACGTGCTCAGTCAGACCCCGTCGGCGTTCTATGGCCTGCAGGCCGCCGACGCGGCACAACCCGAACTGGGTCGCCGGCTGCGCCTTGATGCGGTGGTGTTTGGCGGGGAAGCCCTTGAGCCGCATCGGATCACACCATGGCTTGACAGCCACCCGCGGCGGCCGCGGCTGATCAATATGTATGGCATTACCGAGACCACGGTGCATGCCTCTTACCGCGAGATCGTCGAAGCTGACACCGATAACAACAGCAGCCCGATCGGGCTGCCCCTGGCGAATCTGAGCTTCTTCGTGCTGGATGGGTGGCTGCGGCCAGTGCCGGCCGGGGTGGCCGGGGAGTTGTATGTGGCCGGTGCCGGGCTGGGTTGTGGGTATTGGCGGCGGGCGGGGTTGACGGCGTCGCGGTTTGTGGCCTGTCCGTTCGGCGGCGCGGCGGCGCCGGGCGCGCGTATGTATCGGACCGGGGACCTCGGGTATTGGGGGGCCGACGGGCAGCTGCACTATGTCGGGCGTGCCGACGAGCAGGTCAAGATCCGCGGGTATCGCATCGAACTCGGTGAAGTGCAAGCCGCGCTCGGCGGTTTGGATGGTGTGGATCAGGCGGTGGTCATCGCCCGCGAGGACCGCCCGGGTGATAAGCGGCTGGTCGGCTACATCACTGGAGCAGTCGAACCGAGCGCGATGAGAGCCGAGCTGGCGTCCCTGCTGCCGCATTACATGGTGCCCGCCACGGTGATGGTCGTTGAGCGGTTGCCGTTGACGGTCAACGGCAAGCTCGACACGCGGGCCCTGCCGGCGCCCGGCTACCGCGACACCGACCGATATCGCGCGCCGGCCACGCCGACCGAGGAAATCCTGGCCGCCATCTATGCCCAGGTGCTGGGAGTGGAGCGGGTCGGGGTCGACGAGTCGTTTTTCGACTTGGGTGGGGATTCGCTGTTGGCGATGCGGGTGATCACCGCGATCAATGTCGCGCTGGACGCCGGTCTGACGGTGCGCAGCGTGTTCGAGGCGCCGACGGTGGGACTGCTCGCGAGTCAGGTCGGGGTCGCGGCAAGGCGTGCTCCGTTGGTTGCCGCAGATCGACCTGAACCGGTGCCGCTGTCGTTCGCCCAGCAGCGGTTGTGGGTCCTGGATCAAGTGCATGGGGCATCACCGGTTTACAACATGCCGTGGGCGGCGCGGTTGGTTGGCAGTCTCGACGTCGAGGCGTTGGGCGCGGCCTTGGCGGATGTGGTGGGCCGCCATGAAAGCCTGCGCACGGTCTTTACGGATGGGGTCGACGGGATATCGCACCAGGTGGTCCTGCCGGCCGACCAAGCCGATCTGGGGTGGCAGGTCATCGACGCGGCCGGGTGGTCGGCAGGCCGGCTGCAGGCGGCGGTCGACGAGCAGGCCCGGCAGTGTTTCGA
The DNA here is from genome assembly GCF_900232995.1 of Mycobacterium simulans. Classification (GTDB taxonomy): domain Bacteria; phylum Actinomycetota; class Actinomycetes; order Mycobacteriales; family Mycobacteriaceae; genus Mycobacterium; species Mycobacterium simulans. The sequence goes on along the minus strand of NZ_OCVX01000003.1, from coordinate 1,909,651 downwards.
TCTGGGCGCCGAGATCCCGTTTCGGGCGAGGCTTTTCCGGATCAGCGATCGCGAACACGTGCTGGTGATCGTGGTGCACCACATAGCCGCGGATGGCTGGTCGCTGGCTCCGCTGGCCGCCGGCTTGGGTGCGGCCTATGCCAGCCGGTGTGCCGGGCGGGCTCCGGACTGGGTCCAGTTGCCGGTGCAGTATGTCGACTACACGCTGTGGCAGCGGGCGAACCTGGGTGACCTATCCGATCCCGACAGCGCCATCGCGGCCCAGGTGGGGTATTGGGAGCGTGCGCTTGCCGGGCTTCCGCAGCGCCTGGAGTTGCCCACCGATCGGGCTTATCCGCAACGGGCTGATCACCGCGGCGCCAGTGTGGCTGTGCGGTGGCCAGCCGTGCTGCAGCGACAGGTGGCCCGGGTAGCTCGCGAGCATCATGCGACCAGTTTCATGGTGATCCAGGCGGGCTTGGCAGTGTTGTTGTCGGCGTTGAGCGCGAGTTCCGATGTGGCGGTAGGGGTTCCGGTGGCGGGCCGGGCAGATCCCGCCCTGGATGAATTGGTGGGCTTTTTTGTCAATACCTTGGTGCTGCGGGTGCAGGTGGCTGGTGATCGCACCTTCGCCGAGCTGCTGACCCAGGTGCGTGCGCGCAGCCTGGAAGCCTTCGAGCATCAAGATGTCCCCTTTGAGGTGCTGGTGGAGCGGCTCAACCCGGCCAGGAGCCTGACCCACCATCCCCTGATCCAGGTGATGCTGGCCTGGCAAAATAACACCCCTCCCGAGCCGGCGTTGGGTGATCTCGAGATCACCCCCATCCCGCTGGACACCCAGACCGCCCGCATGGATTTGGTTTTTTCGTTGGCCGAATCCTTCACTGCTACGGGTGAACCCGCCGGGATCGAGGGTTCGGTGGAGTTTCGCACCGACGTTTTCGACGCGGCCAGCATCCACACCTTGATCGAGCGGCTACAGCGCGTGTTGGAAGCCGCGGTGGCCGACCCCAACGGCGCGGTGTCGTCGATCAGGCTCCTCGACGCCGCCGAGCGCGCGCACCTAGACGAGGTCGGCAACCGGGCCACTTTGACCCAGCCCATCACCGCGACATCGATCCCGGAAATGTTCGCCGCACAGGTGGCGCGCACCCCGCAGGCGGTCGCGGTGGTGTTCAACGGTGACGCGATGACCTACCGCCAGCTCGACGACCAGACCAATCGGCTCGCTCACCTGTTGGTCGGCCATGGTGTGGGACCCGGTGCTGTGGTGGGGCTGCTGCTGCCTCGCTGCGACAGCGCGATCATCGCAATCCTGGCGGTATTGAAGACGGGAGCGGCGTATCTGCCGCTGGACCCCAGCCATCCCGATGCCCGCATCGCGTTGTTGGTTGATGACGGCGCGCCGGTGGCAGTGCTAACCACCGGCGAGGTGGCTGGGCGGTTGGCCGGCCGCAGCCCGCTGATCATCGACATCGACGACCCCGCGATCAATGCCCAACCTTGCCGGGAGTTGCCGGCGCCGGACCCGGACAACGTCGCCTACATCCTCTACACCTCGGGGACAACCGGGACGCCCAAGGGCGTGGCCGTCACCCACCGCAACATCACCCAGCTGTTCGCCGCACCGACTCCGTTGGCACCCTCGGCCGATCAGGTGTGGAGCCAGTGTCATTCCTACGGTTTCGACGTCTCGGCGTTGGAGATCTGGGGAGCGCTGCTGCATGGCGGCCGGCTGGTGGTGGTCCCCGAATCCGCCACCCGCTCCCCGGCAGAGCTGCATGCTCTGCTCGTCGCCGAACACGTCACCGTCGTGAACCAAACCCCCTCGGCCCTAGCGGCATTGCCCGCGCCGGGATTGGAATCGGCCACACTCGTGGTGGCTGGTGAGGCGTGTCCCGCCGAACTGGTAGAGCGCTGGGCGCCCGGGCGGGTAATGATCAACGGCTACGGCCCAACCGAGACGTGGTACGCGTCCATGAGCGCACCCCTGCTCCCGGCGTCAGGTGCGCCTCCGATTGGGACACCGCTGGCGGGGGCGGCGCTATTCGTGCTCGACGCCTGGTTGCGTCCCGTGCCGGCCGGGGTGGTCGGGGAGTTGTATGTGGCCGGTCGCGGAGTCGGCTGCGGATACTGGCGGCGGGGGTCGTTGACCGGGTCGCGGTTTGTGGCGTGCCCGTTCGGGCCGGCGGGGTCGCGCATGTATCGCACCGGGGACATGGCGCGCCTGCGCGCCGATGGCCAGCTGGAGTTCGTCGGGCGCGTCGACGAGCAGGTCAAGATTCGCGGGTATCGCATCGAACTCGGTGAAGTGCGAGCTGCAGTGGGCGGCTTGGCGGGGGTGGATCAGGCGGTGGTGATCGCCCGCGAGGACCGCCCCGGCGATAAACGCCTGGTGGGTTATGTCACCGGGACTGTTGATCCGGCAGAAGCGCGCGCCGCACTGGCGGCCTGGTTACCCGGTCACATGGTGCCTGCGGCGGTGGTGCCGCTGCCGGCAATGCCGTTAACGGTCAACGGCAAGCTCGACACTCGCGCGCTACCGGTGCCCGAATACGGCGACAGCGAACGGTATCGGGCCCCGGCCACCGCGACCGAGGAGATCCTGGCTGGCATCTACGCCCAAGTGCTGGGGGTGACGCGGGTGGGGGTCGACGATTCGTTCTTCGATTTGGGTGGGGACTCGCTGTCTGCGATTCGGGTGATTGCAACGATCAATACCGCTGTGGCGGTGGGGCTTTCGGTACGTGCCCTGTTCGAGGCCCCGACGGTGGCCCAGTTAGCCACCCGCATTGGGACGGGTTCGGGCGTGCGTGCGTCGCTGGTGCCGGTCGAACGGCCCTCGATGGTTCCGTTGTCGTTTGCCCAGCAGCGGTTGTGGTTCCTCGATCAACTCGAGGGGCCATCGCCGGTCTACAACCTCGCATGGGCGGCGCGGTTGCACGGCGATCTGGATGCCGTCGCGTTGGCCGCGGCGCTGGCCGATGTGGTGGCCCGCCACGAGAGCCTGCGCACGGTGTTCCCGTCGATTGACGGCACAGCCCAACAGGTGGTCCTGCCCACCGAAAAGGCCGCCCTGGCATGGCAGTTCGTCGATGCGGCCGAGTGGTCCGCGGACCGACTGGATGAGGCCGTCGCCGAGCAGGCTCGGCACTGTTTCGATCTGGGTGCCGAGATACCGTTGCGCGCAGTGCTTTTCCGAGTCCACGACCGCCAGCACGTTCTGGTGATCGTGGTGCACCACATCGCCGCCGACGGGTGGTCGCTGGCCCCGCTGGCCGCCGATCTGAGCGCGGCATATGCCAGCCGGTGTTCCGGGCAGGCTCCGGGCTGGCCTGAGTTGGCGGTGCAGTACGCCGACTACACCTTGTGGCAGCGTGAGCGCCTGGGCGATCTGGCCGATACCGACAGCGGCATCACCGCTCAGCTGGCCTATTGGGAAAAGGCGTTGGCGGACCTGCCGGAACGCCTTGAGCTGCCGACCGATCGCCCCTATCCGCAGGTGGCTGACCACCGCGGTGCCAGTGTGGCGGTCCAGTGGCCGGCGACGCTGCAACAGCGGGTGGCGCGGGTGGCCCGTGAGCATCACGCGACCAGTTTCATGGTGGTCCAAACCGCTCTTGCCGCACTGTTATCGACGATCAGCGCCAGCAGCGATGTGGCGGTGGGGATTCCGGTCGCCGGGCGAGGCGACCCGGCGTTGGACGCGTTGGTGGGTTTTTTCGTCAACACCGTGGTGTTGCGTGTCCAGCTGTCTGGTGATCCCAGCTTCGCCGAGCTGCTGGCGCGGGTGCGTGCGAGCAGCCTCGAGGCTTTCGAGCATCAAGACGCCCCCTTTGAGGTGCTGGTCGAGCGGCTCAACCCCACCCGGAGCCTGGCCCATCACCCCCTGGTGCAGGTGATGTTGGCCTGGCAAAACACCGCCCCCGCCGAGCTCGCGTTGGGTGATCTCAACATCACTCCCATGCCGGTGCACACCCAGACAGCGCGCATGGACCTCACGTTTACGTTGTCCGAACACTTCACCGACACCGGTGAGCCCGCCGGAATCAGCGGCACAGTGGAGTTTCGTACCGATGTATTCGATGCCGCCAGCATCGGCGCTCTCGTGGGGCGGTTACAGCGACTCCTCGACGCGATGACCGCGGACCCGGCGCAGCGGTTGTCGTCGATCGATCTCTTGGATCCGGGCGAGCACGGACGGCTGGATGAGATCGGCAATCGTTTGGCGTTGACGGCGCCAGCGATGTCCGGGTCGATTCCGGAGTTGTTTGCCGCGCAGGTGACCCGCACCCCGGATGCGGTCGCGGTGGTGTTCGAGGACGACACGTGGACCTATCGCGATCTGGACAGTGCGGCTAATCGGTTGGGGCATCTGCTGATCGACCACGGCGTCGGCCCCGGTGACGTCGTGGGTCTGTTCGTTGAGCGTTGCGCGCAAGCGATTACGGCGATTTTGGCGGTGCTCAAAACCGGCGCTGCCTATGTGCCGATCGATCCGCGCTATCCCGATGCCCGCATCGCGTTCGTGCTCGAGGATGCCGCGCCCGTCGTGGTGCTGACCACCGCCGCGTTGGCCGATCGGCTGGCCGGCCACGACGTGGCCGTTATTGACCTAGACGAGCCCGGCGTTGACACCTGCAATCTCGCATGTGGGTTGCCGGCGCCCGACGCCGACCATCTGGCCTACCTCGTCTACACCTCGGGCACCACCGGAACGCCGAAAGGCGTTGGGATCACGCACCGCAACGTCACACAGCTGTTCGCCTCCCAAGCCAACGGTGTGGCGCCGGCGCCGGGGCAGGTGTGGAGTCAGTGGCATTCCTATGCCTTCGACGTCTCGGTGTGGGAGATGTGGGGAGCGTTGCTGCATGGTGGGCGGCTGGTGGTGGTACCCGAGGCGGTGATCGGTTCCCCCGCAGACCTGCTGTCGTTGCTGGTGCGCGAGCGCGTCACCGTGCTCAGCCACACCCCGTCGGCGTTCGACGGTCTGCTGGCCGCGGCTACCGCACAGCCCGAGCTGGCGCGTCGGCTGCAGCTGGATGCGGTGGTGTTCGCCGGTGAAGCGTTGCAGCCGCAACGGTTAGCGGAGTGGCTGGCCAACCATCCCGCGCGCCCGCGACTGATCAATATGTATGGCACCACCGAGACCACGGTGCATGCCTCGGTTCGCGAGATCGTCGAGCACGACACCCACTGTGGTGTCAGCCCGATCGGGGTGCCGGGGACGCAGGCGGCGTTTTTCGTGCTGGACGGGTGGTTGCGTGCGGTGCCGGTCGGGGTGGTGGGCGAGCTGTATGTGGCGGGTCCGCAGATGGGATGTGGGTATTGGGGCCGGGGCGCGTTGACCGCGTCACGGTTTGTGGCCTGCCCATTCGCCGGGACCGGGACACGGATGTATCGCACCGGAGACTTGGTGCGCTGGGGCGCCGACGGGCAACTCGAATTCCTCGGGCGCTGCGATGAGCAGGTCAAGATCCGCGGGTATCGGATCGAACCCGCCGAGGTCGCCGCGGTGCTGGCCGACGTCAATGGGGTGGATCAAGCGGTGGTGATCGCCCGCGAGGACCGCCCGGGGGACAAGCGGCTGGTGGGCTACATCACCGGAACGGCCGACCCAGCGAAGGCGCGGGCCGCGCTAGCGACCCGGCTGCCCGGCTATATGGTGCCCGCCGCGGTGGTGGTAGTGCCCGCAATGCCGTTGACCGTCAACGGCAAACTCGATCGGCGGGCGTTGCCGGCCCCTGAGTTTGTCAGTGACGTGGCCTATCGGGCGCCGCGTGATCGGGTGGAACAGGTGCTGGCCACACTGTTCGGCGAAGTCCTCGGGGTTGCCCGGATCGGCATCGACCAAGGGTTTTTCGAACTCGGTGGGCATTCCCTATCGGCGACGCGGCTAGTGGTGCGGATCCGGGCCGAACTGGATGTCGAGGTACCCATCCGGGCCGTGTTCGACGCGCCCACCGTGGCCGGGTTGGCGCAATGGCTGCGGGAACAATCCGGGGAACGCACGCGGACGGCTCTCACCAAACAGCGACGCCCGCAACAGATCCCATTGTCATACGCACAGACCAGATTGTGGTTCATCGATAAGTACGAGGGTCCGGCCGCGACCTACAACGTTCCCCTGGCGGTGCGATTCACCGGCCGGCTCGATGCTGCGGCCCTGGTGGCGGCGATCGGCGATCTGGTGGCGCGTCATGAAAGTCTGCACACGGTCTTCGCCGACACCGACGGCGTTCCGTGGCAGCGGATCCTGCCGGCCGAGTCCGTCGACGTGCCGGTAACGCTGACCGAAGTGACTGGCGGGCAGCAGTTGTCGGGAGCGGGGGCACGAGCCGCTAAATACCGCTTCGACCTGGCGACCCAGATCCCAATCCGGGCGGATCTGTTGCGGGTGTCCGAAACCGAGCACGTATTGGTGTTGGTGTTGCACCACATTGCCGCCGACGGAGCCTCGCTGATGCCGTTGGCCCACGATTTGGCCACGGCTTATGTCGCGCGGTGTGCGGGTGTCGAGCCGAGCTGGTCACCGCTGCCAGTGCAGTACGCCGACTACACCCTGTGGCAGCGCCATGTCCTGGGCGCCGAAGACGACGCCAACAGTGTTTTGGCGGCGCAGTTCGCCTACTGGCGTGCCGAGCTAGCCGGGGTGCCCGAGCAGATCTCACTGCCGACGGACCGGCCGCGCCCAACCCAGCAGACGTTCGACGGCGATCTCGTGCCCTTCACCATTGATCCGCGGCTGCGTCAACAAATCGAGCAGCGCGCCTGGGAAACCGGCACGACCACCTCGATGGTGTTGCAGGCGGCGCTGGCAGTTCTGCTGCGAAAGCTCGGTGCCGGTGACGACCTGACGATCGGCTGCCCGATCGCCGGGCGCACCGACCAGTCGCTGGCCGGCCTGATCGGCTTTTTCGTCAACACCTGGGTGCTCCGCGTTGACACCTCGGGCAATCCCCGCTTCCGTGAGCTGCTCGAGCAGGTACGCGCAAAGGCGTTGGCCGCCTACGAAAACCAGGACGCACCGTTTGAACGTCTGGTGGAACTGCTCAACCCGTCACGATCCGCGGCGCACCACCCGCTGTTCCAGGTGTCCTTGGTGCTACAGAACAACCCGCTCCCGCAGGTCGAGCTCCCCGGACTGAGCATCGAGACGCTGCCCGCGCCCACCAACACCGCCAAGTTCGATCTGCACATCGAACTCGTCGATCTCCCCGCGATTGCCGGGCAGCCTCAGCCGCTGCCGGGGACCATCGAATACGCCACCGACCTGTTCGACCGCGACACCGTCGAAAAGTTCGCCGCGTACTACCTGCGCATCCTGCACGCGGTTGGCGAGGATCCCCGCCGTCGCATCGACCTCATCGACATTCTCGATGCCGCCGAACGCAGCCAGATGCTCGGCGACGTCCCAATCGCGGCCCCGCCGGCAACCGTCCCGCAACTGTTCGCCGCACAGGTCGACCGCAACCCGGATGCGGTGGCCGTGGTGTGTGCGGGCGGCTCGTCGACCTACCGGGAGCTCGATGCGGCCGCAAACCGATTGGCGCACTGGCTGACCGGCGTCGGAGTGGGTGCCGGTGATGTGGTGGCGCTGCTCTTGGAGCGCTCGACGGAGGCGGTCATCGCGATCTTGGCGGTGCTCAAAACCGGGGCCGCCTACTTGCCCATCGACCCGGCACACCCCGATGCGCGCATCGCGTTCATGCTGGGCGACGCCACTCCGGTGGCCGCCGTCACCACCACCGACCTGGCCGGCCGGCTGGACGGCCACCAGGTGCGGGTGGTCGACATCAACGACTTCACCGACAGCGTCCACACCGCCCACCCACTCAACCACCCAAACCCCGACGACATCGCTTACATCCTCTACACCTCCGGCACCACGGGAGTCCCCAAAGGCGTTGCAGTCACTCACCACAACGTCGCGGCGTTATTCACCTCGATGAGCCAGGGTCTGACGGCGGCCCCGAACCAGGTGTGGACCCAATGTCATTCCTATGCCTTTGACTTTTCGGTCTGGGAGATCTGGGGCGCATTGCTGCATGGCGGGCGGCTGGTGGTGGTGCCCGAAGCGGTGACCCGGTCGCCGGCGGACCTGCTGGCATTGCTGGCCTCCGAGCGGGTCAATGTGCTCAGCCAGACCCCGTCGGCGTTTTACGGGTTGCAGGCCGCGGAGGCCGCCCAGCCCGAGCTGGGGCGCCAACTCGCGCTGGATGCGGTGGTGTTTGGCGGCGAAGCTCTGCAGCCGCAACGCCTGGGCGGGTGGCTGGACAACCATCCGGGGCTGCCGCGGCTGATCAACATGTATGGCATCACCGAGACCACGGTCCATGCCACCTGGCGCGAGATCGTCGAGCCTGACACCCATAGCAGCACCAGCCCGATCGGGATCGCCGGATACGGGGAGGCGTTGTTCGTGCTGGACGCTGGACTGTGCCCGGTAGCGCCCGGCGTTGCCGGCGAGTTGTACATCGCCGGCACCGGCGTGGGGTGTGGCTATTGGCGCCGGGCGGCGCTGACCGCCGCACGGTTTGTGGCCTGCCCGTTCATGATTGGGACGCGGATGTACCGCACCGGAGATCTGGTGCGGCGGGGTGCCGACGGCCAATTGCAGTACGTTGGCCGCGCAGACGATCAGGTCAAGATCCGCGGCTACCGCATCGAGTGCGCCGAGATCGAAGCGGTGCTAGCCAGCCATCCCCGGGTCGCTCAGTCGGCCGTCATTGCCCACTCGGCCAACACCGGCGACCAACACTTGGTGGGCTACGTCGTGCTGGACCGCCAGGCCACGCTCACCCGCGAGCCCGAACACGAAGACCACCTCGTCCAGCAATGGCGTGGCATCTACGACAACCTCTACACCGGGTCTACCCGCCCAGCGCTCGGCGAGGATTTCAGCGGCTGGAACGACAGCTACACCGGCGCAGCCATCCCGCTCGAGCAGATGCGCGAATGGCGCGACGCTACCGTGGCCCGCATCACCGCACTGGGTCCGCGACGGGTGCTCGAGATCGGGGTGGGTTCGGGCCTGCTGCTGGCGAGGCTGGCCCCTACGGCAGCTGAGTATTGGGGTACCGACCTCTCCGCGCACACCATTGAAACGCTGAAATCCGCAGTGGCACAGGAAAACTGGGGTAATCGAGTGCGGCTGCGCGCACAGCCCGCGCATCGGGACGATGGGTTACCCAACGGGCACTTCGATGTCGTGGTCCTCAACTCGGTGATCCAGTACTTCCCCAGCGCGGGCTACCTGCTCGACGTGCTTGCCACCGCGCTGCGGCTGCTGGCACCGGGCGGGGCGCTCTTTGTCGGTGACGTGCGCAACCTGACCCTGCTGCAAGCGTTCACCGTCGGAACGTTATGCACCGACGGCGTCAACGACGGCGCGGCCGTGCTGCGTGAGCGGGTGCGCCGGGAAATGCTCGCCGACAAAGAGCTGCTGCTGGCGCCCGAATTCTTTACCGCCCTGCCCCAGCACCTGGCAGATATCGCCGCGGTCGACGTCCAACTCAAGGACATGCAAGCGGTCAACGAACTCAGCGGCTACCGCTACGACGTGGTGCTCCGCAAGGCGCCGATACCGACGCGCTCCGTGGCACAATTCCCGACCCAACCCTGGCAGCAGCTGAAAAGCCTTGCCGCACTTCGCAATTACCTGACGTCCCAGCGCCCATCGGAGCTGCGTGTCACCGGAGTGCCGCATGCCGGGATCTGGACCGACATTGCGATGACACAGGCGCTGGCCCGCGCGCACGATCGGCTACCCGTCAGCCAGTTGCGTGCCGACCTTCCCGCCCCGGAGGGCGTCCTGCCCCATCAATGCCACCTGCTGGGGCAAGAACTGGGCTACACCGCGGCGGTAACCTGGTCGGCCACAGCCGGATTGATGGATCTCATCTACACACAAGGGCCAACCGAAGCGGCCCTCTCGGACGTCTATCTGCCCGCCACAGCGGTGGGCTCGATCACGCAGTACGTCAATGACCCCTCGGCCACCGAAGTGGTGGCTGGGCTGCGCCGGTTCGCGGTCGCGCGGTTGCCGGAGTTCATGATGCCCGCAGCGATCATGGCGGTCGAGTCCTTGCCGTTGACGGTCAACGGCAAGCTCGACCGCAAGGCGTTACCGGCCCCGGAGTTCACCAGCGGAAGCGTCTACCGGGAGCCGCGTGATCGGCGGGAACGGGTATTGGCCGCGTTGTTCGGCGAGGTCCTCGGGCTGGAGCGGGTCGGGATCGACGACGGATTCTTCGAATTGGGCGGGGACAGCATTTCGTCGATGCAGGTGGTGGCGCGGGCCCGCGCGGCGGGCGTGGTGTGTACGCCGCGCGACATTTTCACCGAGCGGACCGTGGCCGGGGTGGCCCGCGTTGCCGGGCTGGTTGCCGACGGCGAGCACGGTCGCGTTGACGACGGCGTCGGTGAGGTATTGGCGACACCGATCATGGGCTGGCTACACGGCCTTGACGGCGCCGTGGAGCAGTTCAACCAGACGATGCTGCTGCAAGCCCCCGCGGGGGTGACCGAAGCCGACGTGAGCGTGCTGGTGCAGGCCCTGCTGGATCGCCACGCTATGTTGCGGGCGCGCGTCGTGGAGGACGGCGCCGGGACTTGGTCGCTGCACGCGCCGGAACCGGGCTCGGCCAAGGTCGAGGTGCAGGGTGTGGCGGAGTTGTCGGACGAGGTGCTGGTGGCGGCGCGGCGCCGGTTGGATCCGGCCGCCGGGGTGATGGTGAGCGGGCTATGGGTGTCGTCGACGGCCCAGCTGGTGCTGGTCATCCACCATCTGGCCGTCGACGGGGTGTCCTGGCGGATCCTGGTAGACGACCTGAACTCGGCTTGGGCGCAGCGCCGCGGTGGACACGACGTTGCACTGCCGGTGCGGGGCACATCGTTTCGGCGGGGGGCCGCGGTGCTGGGCGAGCACGCGCGGTCCGCGGCGGTCGTCGATCAACTCCCGGCGTGGCGACGCCTCGAAGCGGTGGGCCCGGCGCTGCCCACAGCCAAAGACACGTTTGCCGCCGCCGAGCAGACGTCGGTGTGGCTGGACGTTGAAACGACGCGCATGCTGCTCGGTGCGGTGCCGGCGGCGTTTCACACCGGAATCCACGAGGTCTTGCTGATCGCGTTCGGGTTGGCGTGGGCGGAATTTCTGGGTCGCAGCGGTAAGCCGATCGCCATCGACGTTGAGGGTCATGGCCGTCAGGAAGGCATCGTCGCCGATATTGACCTATCGGCCACCGTGGGATGGTTCACCACCAAATATCCGGTGGCGTTAAAGGTGGATCGGCTGGACTGGCGCGCCGCGCCAGGGACCGTGATCAAGGACCTCAAGGAGCAGCTTCGAGCCGTCCCGGACGGCCTGTCCTACGGTTTGCTGCGCTACCTGAATCCCGAGGCGGACTTGACCGGGCCCGACACGTCGATCGGCTTTAACTATCTGGGCCGGCTGGGCGGCGATGCGGCGCACGCCGATACGTGGCAACTCGCCGGGAGCCCGGTATTCAGCGATCCCGCGGCGGCAGCGGTGCCGATGGCGTTGCCTCACGCCGTGGCGGTCAACGCGTTCACCCTCGATACCGACACCGGCCCGCGGCTGCTCGCCACCTGGACCTGGGCGTCCTCCGTCCTCGACCGGGTGGCGATCGACCGGGTGAGCCAGCTGTGGTTTGACGCATTGGCCGCGATCTGTGCCCATGTCACCGACGGTGGGGGCGGATTGAGCCCGTCGGACCTGGCCCCCCTGCACATGACCCAGCAACAGATCGACCGTCTCGACCAGCGCTACCGGATCGCCGACATGCTGCCGCTCAGCCCGCTGCAACAGGGTCTGCTGTTCCACGCCGGCAGCGCGCGCGGTCGCGATGACGTGTACGCGGAGCAGCTCAATATCACCGTGACCGGCCACCTGGACGCCGATCGTCTGCATGCGGCGGTGCAAGCGGCCGTCGATCGGCACCCGAACCTGGCGGCCCGATTCGTCTACGAGGATCTTGACCAACCGGTGCAGATCATCCCGGCCGACCCGCGGGTGCCGTGGCGTTATCTCGACCTCACCGAGCACGTCCGGCCCGACGAAGAGCTTGCGCGCGTGGCCGCCGAAGAACGCGCCGCCGTCATGGATCTGGCGGAGGCGTGCCCGATTCGGGCCGCGCTGATCCGCACCGCATGCGACGGGCATCGATTGGTGCTCACGAATCATCACATCGTGCTCGGCGGCTGGTCTCTGGCGATCCTGCTCAGCGAAATCCTGGCCTGCTATGACGGGCAGCCGCTGCCGACCCCCGCCTCGTATCGCCGCTATCTGACCTGGCTGGCCGACCAGGATCGCGACCGCGCCCACGCCGCCTGGCGGACGGTAATGGCGGGTGTGCCGGCACCCACCTTGGTAGGCCCGCCCGATCCGTTGGGGTTGGGCGGCAAGGACGCGAGGTCCTTCCAGTTGTCGGTGGCCACCACCGAGGCGCTGAGCGCGCTGGCGCGGGCGCATCACACCACGGTGAGCACGGTCCTGCAGGCGGGCTGGGCGCAGATACTGTGCTGGCTGACCGGTCAGCACGATGTGGTGTTTGGCACCGTGGCCGCGGTGCGCCCGCCCGATCTGGCGGGCGCGGAGTCGATGGTTGGCTTGTTGATCAACACCGTGGCCGTGCGGGCGACCATGAGCGCGACAACCACGACCGCGCAGCTACTGGACCAGCTACACAATGCCCACAACGTCACCCGTGAGCACCAACACCTGGCGCTCCCCGAGATCCAGCGCATCGCCGGCCACGACCGGCTGTTCGACACCCTCTTCGTCTACGAGAACTATCCGATCGACAAGTCGACCGAGCTCGGTGCCCACGACCTGTCCATCACCGAGATCACCGCTCACGAACACACCCACTATCCGCTCGTCCTGACCGCTGCACCGGGACCGCGACTGAGCTTTCGGGTCGAATTCGCCACCACCGTTTTCGACGCGGCCGGCATTGAGGCGCTCTTCGACCGGTTGATGGGGGTATTGGAGGCCATGTCCGCCGATCCGGCGCGACCGTTGTCGTCGATCGATCTGGTCGATGCCGCCGAGCGGGCCCGGCTGAATGACATCGGCAACCGGGCGGCGTTAGCACGGCCGGTGGATGCGGTGTCGATTCCGGAGTTGTTCGCCGCGCAGGTGGCCCGCACTCCGGAGGCGGTCGCGCTGGTGTTCAACGGTGACACCTGGAGCTATCGCGAGCTCGATGAGGCGGCTAACCGGTTGGCGCACTTGCTGGCCGATTGTGTGGTGGGCCCAGGTGAGGTGGTGGGGCTGTTGTTACCCCGTGGCGCGCAGGCCATTATCGCGATCCTGGCGGTGCTCAAAACCGGGGCGGCCTATCTACCCATCGATCCCCACTATCCCGATGCCCGCATCGCGTTCGTGCTCGAGGATGCCGCGCCGGTGGCGGTGTTGACCACCGCCGCGTTGGCACCCCGGCTGGCCGGGCACGACGTGGGCGTCATCGACATCGACGACCCCGCGATTGACACTTGCTATCCCGCGGATCGGCTACCGGCGCCGGAAGCCGGCAACATCGCCTACCTGCTGTACACCTCCGGCACCACCGGTGTCCCCAAAGGCGTTGCCGTTACCCACCGCAACGTCACCCAACTGTTCGCATCGCAGGCGGTGGGCGTGGCGCCGGCGCCGGGGCAGGTGTGGAGTCAGTGGCATTCCTATGCGTTCGACGTCTCGGTGTGGGAGATGTGGGGCGCGTTGTTGCATGGCGGGTGCCTGGTGGTGGTGCCCGAGAACGTGGTCGGCTCCGCAGCAGAATTGCACAAATTGCTGGTTTCCGAACGCGTCAACGTGCTCCATCAAACCCCCTCGGCGGCGGCGGTTCTGCCACCGGAGGGCTTGGAGTCGGTGACAGTGGTGGTTGCCGGGGAAGCGTGTCCGGCTGAGTTGGTGGATCGCTGGGCGCCCGGGCGGGTAATGGTCAACGCCTATGGCCCGACTGAGACAACGGTGTATGCATCGATGAGTGCGCCGCTAGAGGCGGGGTTGCCCGGTTCGGGTGCGCGACCGATCGGTTCGCCGGTGTGGGGGGCGGCGTTGTTCGTGCTCGATGGGTGGCTGCGTTTGGTGCCGGTTGGGGTAGTAGGGGAGCTGTATGTGGCGGGTCCTCAAGTGGGGTGCGGGGATTGGCGCCGGACGTCGTTGACGGCGTCGCGGTTTGTGGCGTGCCCGTTGAGCGGAACCGGCCAGCGGATGTATCGCACCGGCGACCTGGTGCGCTGGGGTGCCGATGGCCAGCTCGAATTCGTGGGACGCGCCGACGAGCAGGTCAAGATCCGCGGGCATCGCATCGAGCCGGCGGAGGTGGCGGCGGCATTGGCCGACGTCGATGGAGTGGATCAGGCGGTGGTGATCGCCCGCGAGGACCGCGCCGGGGACAAGCGGCTGGTGGGTTATATCACGGGGACGGCCGACCCGGCCCAGGCGCGCACAGAGCTGGCCGCCCGGTTGCCCGCGTACATGATGCCTGCCGCGGTGGTGGTCGTGCCCGCAATTCCGTTGACCGTCAACGGAAAACTCGACACCCGCGCGCTACCGGCCCCGGACTACGGTGACGCCAACCGGTACCGCGCTCCGGCCACCGCGGTCGAGGAAGCCTTGGCCGGCATGTATGCCCAAGTGTTGGGGCTCGAACGGGTTGGTGTCGACGATTCGTTCTTCGAACTCGGCGGGGATTCACTGCTGGCGATGCGGTTGATCGCCACGATCAACTCGACGTTCCATGCCGGGCTATCGGTGCGCACGCTGTTCGAGGCGCCGACGGTTGCCGGCCTGAGTCAACGGCTGGGCTCGACGGACAGCTCGGTCGAGCTTGTTCCCGTCGAGGTGCTCAAAAATGGCGCCGGGGTTCCGCTGTTCTGTCTGCCGCCGGCCGGCGGCGTCAGCTGGCAATACCGCGCTTTGGGTTCGTATGTGGATTGCCCGATCATTGGCCTGCAGCAGATCCCGAACAACGAAGCTCCGCGATCGGTCCGGGATTTGGCAAAGAACTACGCCGACACCATCCAGGCGTTACACCCGGACGGTCCGTACCGCCTGCTCGGCTGGTCGTTCGGCGGCACCGTTGCGCACGAGCTCGCCATTGAGCTGCGCCGCCGAGGATGCGTCGTCGCCCCCCTGTTGCTCCTCGACGCTCGGCCGGTGCTCAATGCTGCCCCAGCGCCGCTTACCTACGAGCAGGGCGTGGAATTGCTGCAACGCCAGGTGCCCGACGTGCCACTGCCGTCCCGGCAACTCGGAGAGGCCCTGCTCGAGAACATAAATCGGAACGCGCTACTCGGGGCGCAGCATATGCCGGACATCTTCGACGGCGACATGATCATTTTCTCGGCCACGCGCGACGGCGACGGTTCACCGCTGCTGCAACGTTGGTGGCCATATGTCGCCGGCAACATCGTCGAACACCCCGTCGACTGCACTCACAATGAGATGTTGGCCCCGCAGTCGCTGGATCTGTTCGGCCGGATGCTCGGCGACGCACTGGCTTGATGTCACCCGCACCGGCCACACTGCACTTGTGCTCGACCTGATCCTCCCGTTGGCATGCGGCGGCTGCGGAGCGCCGTCGACGCGCTGGTGCCACACCTGCGCCGAGGAACTGTCGGTGGACACCGGTGAGCCGCGCGTGGTGACTCCCCGCATCGACCCGCAGGTGCCGGTGTTCGCGCTGGGCCGCTATATCGGCGCCCGACGCCAGGCGATCCTGGCGATGAAGGAGCACGGCCGCGACGACCTCATCGTGCCGCTGGCGCGCGTACTCGCCGTCGGGCTGCACCGGCTGCTGTGCTGGGGCATGGTCGAGACGCCGCTGACGATCGTGCCCGCACCGACGCGACGCTCGGCAGCGCGGCGGCGCGGGGGCGACCCGATCACCCGCATCGCAACGACGGCGGTCGCAGGCCATCCGAACATCACCGTTGTGCAGGCACTGCGAATGCGAGCGCTGGCCCGCGATTCGGTAGGGCTTGGCACATCGGATCGCGAGCGAAACATCGCGGGCCGGGTGCGGCTGCGGGCTAGGCGACCGTGCAGCGAAGTCGTGCTCGTCGACGACATCGTCACGACTGGGGCCACTGCACGCGAGTCGGTTCGGGTCCTGCGGGACGCCGGAATGCGGGTCGCCGCCGTGCTTGCGATCGCCGCAGCATGAGAAGAATCTGTGTGAACCAAAGAAGTTGACAAGAGAACGTGAAGAACTCGAAACAGGTGTGCCAAATTGGTGGCACGGCAAGGCGAACACGAGCTAACGTCGGAACCAACCTTCATGCAGCACCCGCAGGTAGGGGGTGAGTAATCGATATCTTGCTCCGGCGGGCAGCCTGCGGCGGTGACCCTTTCCAAAACCGCGCTAACCCCGTCGGCGCCGATTTAATTGCCGGACGCGCAGGGCGCGTGTGACGTGGAAAGAGAAACGAGTTGTCACGTATGTCAAGGCTTACCGTGGATTCCGATCAGGTTCTGGACCCAGCATCGGCTGGAACCGGCGAACAGGCCGAACCGACCGCGCACGCTGAGATCGTGTTCAAGGGTCGCAACGTCGAGATTCCTGACCACTTCCGCACTTACGTTTCGCAAAAACTCGCCCGTTGCGAGCGGTTCGACCGAACGATCTATCTGTTCGACGTCGAGCTCGACCATGAACGCAATCGTCGCCAACGCAAGTCCTGTCAACGCGTCGAGATCACCGCTCGCGGGCGCGGGCCGGTTGTCCGTGGAGAGGCATGCGCCGATAGCTTCTACGCCGCCCTTGAGTCCGCCGTCGTCAAACTGGAAAGCCGCCTGCGCCGCGGCAAGGATCGCCGCAAAGTGCACTACGGCGACAAGACCCCTGTCTCGCTGGCCGAGGCCACGGCGGCGGTGCCGCCACCGGAGAAGGCGTTCAACACCCACGAGGCCGAGCCACACGACCACCCACCCGTAAAAGGCATCGAAGTCGGACTCAACCACCAGAAGGACCATGAGCCGGGACGGATCGTTCGCACCAAGGAACACCCGGCAAAACCGATGTCGGTCGACGACGCGCTATACGAGATGGAGCTTGTCGGACACGATTTCTTCCTGTTCCATGACAAGGACACCGACCGGCCGTCCGTGGTCTACCGCCGGCATGCCTATGACTATGGATTGATCAGGCTGGCTTGAGCTCGGCTTGATAAAGGGCCCTAATCGGGGCGTCACCTCGTCCGATGGTCGCGACCCGCTGCGCCCGGCTCCGCCGCGCTGGCGGTCGCTCCTAAGTCCGATGGTCGCGACCCGCTGCGCCCGGCTCCGCCGCGCTGGCGGTCGCTCCTAAGTCCGATGGTCGCGACCCGCTGCGCCCGGCTCCGCCGCGCTGGCGATCGCTCCTAAGTCCGATGGTCGCGACCCGCTGCGCCCGGCTCCGCCGCGCTGGCGATCGCTCCTAAGTCCGATGGTCGCGACCCGCTGCGCCCGGCTCCGCCGCGCTGGCGGTCGCTCCTAAGATGGGAGTCGCCTTATAGAAGAAGACTCCAACACAGACGGGGACATAGCTGTGCTGTCGAAGTTGCTGCGCCTTGGTGAAGGTCGCATGGTCAAGCGCCTCAAAAAGGTGGCCGACTATGTCAACACGCTGTCTGACGACGTCGAGAAACTCACCGACGCCGAACTGAGAGCCAAGACCGACGAGTTCAAGACGCGCCTTAAAGATGGCGAAGATCTCGACGACCTGCTGCCTGAAGCCTTCGCGGTGGCCCGCGAGGCCGCCTGGCGGGTGCTCGACCAGCGACCCTTCGACGTCCAGGTGATGGGCGCGGCGGCTCTGCACCTCGGCAACGTCGCCGAGATGAAGACCGGTGAGGGCAAGACCCTGACCTGTGTGTTGCCCGCCTACCTCAACGCGCTGGCCGGCAAGGGCGTGCACGTCGTCACCGTCAACGACTACCTGGCCAAACGCGACAGCGAGTGGATGGGTCGCGTGCACCGCTTTCTGGGCCTGGACGTCGGCGTCATCCTCGCGCAGATGACACCCGACCAGCGTCGTCTCGCCTACAACGCCGACATCACCTACGGCACCAACAATGAGTTCGGCTTCGACTACCTGCGCGACAACATGGCCCACTCGCTCGAAGAGTTGGTACAGCGCGGGCACAACTACGCGATCGTCGACGAGGTCGACTCCATCCTGATCGACGAGGCCCGCACCCCGCTGATCATCTCCGGGCCGGCCGACGGCGCCTCCAACTGGTACACCGAGTTCGCCCGGCTGGCGCCACTGATGGAAAAGGACACGCACTACGAAGTCGACCTGCGCAAGCGCACCGTCGGCGTGCACGAAAAGGGCGTGGAGTTCGTCGAGGACCAGCTCGGCATCGACAACCTCTACGAGGCCGCCAACTCCCCGCTGGTCAGCTACCTCAACAACGCGCTGAAGGCCAAGGAACTCTTCAGCCGCGACAAGGACTACATCGTCCGCGACGGCGAGGTCCTCATCGTCGACGAGTTCACCGGTCGCGTGTTGATCGGCCGCCGCTACAACGAGGGCATGCACCAGGCCATCGAGGCCAAGGAGCATGTCGAGATCAAGGCCGAAAACCAGACACTGGCCACCATCACGCTGCAGAACTACTTCCGGCTCTACGACAAGCTCGCCGGCATGACCGGCACCGCCCAGACCGAAGCCGCCGAGCTGCACGAGATCTACAAGCTGGGTGTGGTCAGCATCCCGACAAATAAGCCGATGATCCGCGAAGACCAATCGGACCTCATCTATAAGACGGAGGAAGCCAAATACATCGCGGTCGTTGACGACGTCTCCGAGCGTTACGAGAAGGGCCAGCCGGTCCTGATCGGCACCACCAGCGTCGAGCGCTCGGAGTACCTGTCGCGCCAGTTCACCAAGCGGCGCATTCCGCACAACGTGCTCAACGCCAAGTACCACGAGCAAGAGGCGACCATTATCGCCGTGGCGGGCCGCCGGGGCGGCATCACCGTCGCTACCAATATGGCCGGCCGCGGCACCGACATCGTGCTGGGCGGCAACGTCGACTTCCTCACCGACAAGCGGCTGCGCGAGCGCGGGCTGGATCCAGTGGAGACGCCCGAGGACTACGAGCAGGCCTGGCACGAGGAACTGCCGATCGTCAAGGAAGAGGCCAGCAAGGAGGCCGAAGAGGTCATCGAGGCCGGCGGCCTGTACGTGCTGGGCACCGAACGCCACGAATCGCGGCGCATCGACAACCAGCTGCGCGGCCGTTCCGGGCGCCAGGGCGACCCAGGCGAGTCACGCTTCTATCTGTCGCTGGGCGACGAGCTGATGCGCCGGTTCAACGGCGCTGCCTTGGAAACGTTGTTGACGAGGCTGAACCTGCCTGACGACGTGCCGATCGAAGCCAAGATGGTCACCCGGGCGATCAAGAGTGCCCAGACCCAGGTCGAGCAGCAGAACTTCGAGGTCAGAAAGAACGTCCTCAAGTACGACGAGGTGATGAACCAGCAGCGCAAGGTGATCTACGCCGAACGCCGCCGCATCCTCGAAGGCGAGAACCTCAAGGACCAGGCCATGGACATGGTCCGCGACGTCATCACCGCCTACGTCGACGGCGCGACCGGCGAAGGCTATGCGGAGGACTGGGACCTGGAGGCATTGTGGACGGCGCTCAAGACGCTGTATCCGGTTGAGATCCAGCACGAGGATTTGACGCGTCAGGACGTCGACTCCGAGCGGGACGAACTCACCCGCGACGAGCTACTCGACGCGCTGCTCAAAGACGCCGAACGTGCCTATGTCGCAAGGGAAGCCGAGCTCGATGAAATCGGTGGCGAGGGCGCGATGCGCCAGCTGGAACGCAACGTATTGCTCAACGTCATCGACCGCAAGTGGCGCGAACATCTTTACGAGATGGACTACCTCAAGGAGGGCATCGGGCTGCGCGCGATGGCGCAGCGCGATCCGTTGGTCGAGTACCAACGCGAGGGGTACGACATGTTCATGGCCATGCTCGACGGCATGAAAGAGGAATCGGTTGGCTTCCTGTTCAACGTCACCGTGGAGGCGGTCCCGCCGCCGCAGGTCGAGCTCGCCCCCGTCGCGGAACCCGAAGACCTGGCCGAATTCGCGGCCGCCGCGGCGGCGGCTGCGCGTCAAGAGGCACCGAGTACCTTGCGCGCCAAGGGCATTGATAGCGAAGCGCCTGCTTTGACCTATTCCGGGCCTTCGGAGGATGGCTCGGCGCAGGTGCAACGCAACAGCGGCGCAGCGGCGAAGACGCCAGCCGGGGTGCCACCCGGTGCCAGCAGGCGCGAACGGCGCGAAGCCGCACGGCGGCAAGGTCGCGGCCCCAAGCCGCCGAAATCGGTGAAGAAGCGCTAGAGTCGCACGGCGATTTGAGGCATCAGCCCCATGCGCCGGGGCGGTGGATGCGTGAACCATCCAGCTATGACTACTTCGCGCACACCCTACGACGCCGCCACGGCGATCCTGCAAAACCCCGTCCTGCCCACCGGTACTGACGAACGATTCGTCGGTTTCGGCGTCATGGGCCTTCCGTTCGCCAGCGGCCATTACCTTGCGCTGCGGCACTTTCCGGCCGCGACGTTCGCGCCGGCCTACAAATCGGTATGGCACCGCGGCCCCGACGGCATCTGGACGTTCTACGCCACGACGCCGGGTGCGCAGAGTTGTGCGCGTTACTTCAGTTCGGCGACCCCGCACGATGCAGTCCAGTGCGACATCGAGGTCGAATGGGTCAGTCCGTGGACGCTGTTCGTCCGAATCACCGGACTGCTGGAGTGGCAGATCGATATCCGGTCAACCTTGTCGACGCGCCTGATGAGCATCATCGGCGGCCGGCTGCCCACCGGGGCATGGACCAATCGGGTGGCTCTGGCCGCGCTGGGCCGGGCGGCCGGTGCGACGCTCGGTGCGGGCCAGCTACGGCTCGCCGGGACCGCCCCCAACGGGCAGCGATTCATGATCGCGCCCAGGCAGGTCTGGGCGGTGTCGAAGTCGCGCGCCGTGCTGGGTGGGGTGGACCTAGGACCGGTGGGTCCGCTGCCCAGTCAGGCCCGTCTCGCCAGCTTCCGCCCTCCGCAACGCGGGCTGTTCGTCGTGGGCTCCGGGCACTTCGAGACTTTCGACGCGAACCGTCATCATGCCGTCCAGCGCACTGTCAACTGGGCACAATAAGGCCATGGCAGCCGAGTCGCCGCAACAACCGACCCGTGCCGAGCTGCTGGCGGCGCTCTCGGTCGCGATCGATCTCGGGCTAGGCCAACCGGCTGAGCACATGCTTCGGGCCGCGCTGATTGCGACCCGGCTCGCCGATCGACTCGGCCTGTCCAAGCAACAGCGGGACAGCGCGTACTACACGACACTGATCATGTGGATCGGATGTCACGCCGACTCCCACGAATACGCGCAGTGGTTCGGCGACGACATCGGTGTGCGCCACGACTCGTACCTGGTCGACTGGTCCGGGCTGCCTTACATGCGTTTCCTGGTAGGCAATGTCGGTCGCGGTCAGCCGTTGCTGCACCGGCTGAGCGTCATGGCGACGATGTTGATCAATGCGCGCGGCCAGATATCAAAGATGATCCACTCGCACTGCACGTCGGCCGCCCTGCTGGCCGATCGACTCGGCCTGGGCCCCGACGTGCAGGCCGCGCTGGCATGCGCGTTCGAGCGCTACGACGGCGGCGGGCTACCGACCGGCGCCCAGGGTGACGCGATCCCGATCCAGATGCGCGTCGCTGCGCTTGCCGAGATGGCCGAGGTGCACCACCGCACCTACGGCACCGAGGGCGCCATGGCGATGGTGCGTGCCCGGCGAGGCGGGCAGTTCGATCCCCAAGTGGTCGACGCGTTCCTCGACGACGCCGACGGGATCCTGGCCGGTCCGCTAACCGGCGACGCATGGGCGGCGGCGTTGCGCGCGGCGCCCGATCACCATCAGCGGCTTGACGACCACGCGCTGGACACGCTGCTTGTTGCGTTAGGCGACTTCGTCGACCTGAAATGCCCGTTCACCCTTGGTCACTCACGGGCCGTGGCCCGGCTCGCCGGCGATGCCGCGGTCGCAGCCGGGCTGGACGCCGACGCGGTGGCGTTGACCCGACGTGCGGGCCACGTGCACGATCTGGGCCGCATCGGAGTGTCGAATCAAATCTGGTCCAGCCCAGGGTCTTTGACCGGGGCCGAGTTTGAGCGAGTTCGGTTGCATCCGTATTTCACCGTGCGGATCCTCAACCAGGTCCCCGGGCTTCGTCAGCTGGCCGAAGTCGCCGGCAATCACCATGAATGCCTGGATGGCTCGGGCTACCCGCGCGGTCTTGCCGGGAACGCGTTGGGGCAACCCGACCGCATCGTGGCCGCCGCGGTGAGTTACCAATCCGCTTGCGAGCCAAGGCCATACCGGAAAGAGATGACACCGGAATCGGCGGCACGGCGGCTTCAGAAAAGATTGCACGCCGGCGAGCTCGATGCCGCCGCCGTCGAGGCGGTGTTGCACGCGGCGGGGCATCGGGCGCAGCGGCCGAACCTGCGGCCGGACGGGCTCACCGCGCGGGAGGTCGAAGTGCTGTGCCTGGTCGCCCGCGGCGCATCCAACAAGGAGATCGCGGCGGAGTTGGTCATCAGCGAAAAGACCGCCCGCAATCACGTGGAGCGAACCTACGCCAAGATTGGCGTGTCGAACCGGATCGGCGCCAGCATGTATGCCCTACGACATGGCCTAGTAAGTGCGTAACTCATCGTGAATTGAGGCAACGGCCCCATGTGCAAACACGCCGGTTCGGAGAACAATCAAGTCATGAAACGCTACCTGACGATCGGGTATGGCGCCGCGAGCTATCTGCTGTTCGTGGTGGCCTTTTTGTATGCGGTTGGTTTCGTCGGCGACATCGTGGTGCCGCGCAGCGTGGATCACGGGATCGCCGCTCCGGTGGGCCAGGCGGTCATCGTCAACGTAGTGCTGCTCGGTCTGTTCGCCGTCCAGCACAGTGTGATGGCGCGGCCGGTATTCAAACGCTGGTGGACGCGATTCGTGCCGCAACCGATTGAGCGCAGCACCTACGTGTTGCTGTCAAGCGTTGTGCTGCTCCTGCTCTATTGGCAGTGGCGAACGATGCCGGCGCTCATCTGGGACGTGCGTCAGCCCGTCAGCCGGGTGGCATTGTGGGCGTTGTTCTGGCTCGGCTGGGCGATCGTGTTCGCGTCGACGTTCATGATCAACCATTTCGACCTGTTCGGACTTCGTCAGGTGTATCTGGCATGGCGCGGAAAGCCGTACACCGAGTTGGGTTTTCACACTCACCTGCTCTACCGGCTGGTGCGTCACCCGATAATGCTCGGATTCATTATTGCCTTCTGGGCGGCGCCGACGATGACCGCGGGACATCTGCTGTTCGCGATCGCTACCACGGCCTACATCCTGATCGCCCTACAGCTGGAAGAACATGATCTCGTCGCTTCGCTGGGCAACCAATACCGCGACTACCGCCGCGTCGTGCCGATGCTGATTCCGATACCGCACCGGCACCCAACCGAAACAGTCGGCCAGCACTAACTTTCGAGGACGTCAACCGATGTGCAGCGCGACCACCAGCCATCGCGCTTCCTTGCCGACGCACAGCTGTTCCACGCGGCAGGCGATCGCGTGGATCCGGTCCCCGCGGCGGTAGGTGCCGAAAACTTCGGCGGCGGTGCCGGGGGCATCAGGTCCGACCGGCTGAAGCCGCATGCGACGCAGCGTGGCCACGCCTTCGGGTGGGGTCACTGCCCGGCTGACCGAGAGCACGGAGTCGACCAGGCTGGGCGCCAGCAGCGAGCGCAGCTGGGCTACCGGACGGCGACGGTCGATGACTTCCAGGACTCGGCGCAACGCGGCGTCAGCGAACATCGCCGCCTGGCGCATCGCCACGGACATGACCGCCTCTGCCGAGGCCACCGGTGGCCTGCCGGAAAGTCTCCTTGCCGCACTCGGCGTGTGCGGCCGCGACGGCGCGTGGGATGATTGCCGACATCGCGGGACGTTTCGCGTCGGGGGCTCATAGTCGACCACGGGCATAACGGCGAAGGTGTCGCGGCGGGGGGAGCCCACCATGGGACCAGTGGTCAACGGGCACTCTCCAACTCGAACGATGGAACCAAATCGACAGCTTGGGACGGGAAGGCTGCTGGAGAGTGGCAGACGATTGTTGTTCAGTGTTTTCGGACTGCGGGACATCATTGCACAAGCGAGGCTGGCGTGTTTTCGTCCCCGAAAAGACGATGAATTGACAAGGAGGACAAGGCCGTAATGGTGACCCGGTTGTCCCAGGCGGACGCGTCTTTCTATCGGCTGGAGAACACCGCCACCCCGATGTACGTGGGGGCGCTGTCGATCCTGCGTCGCCCGCGCGCCGGTTTGAGTTACGAGGCGCTGCTGGCCACGGTCGAACAGCGGCTACCGCAGATACCTCGCTACCGACAGAAGGTGCGCGAGGTGAAGATCGGCCTGGCCAGGCCGGTGTGGATCGACGATCCCGACTTCGACATCACCTATCACGTCAGGCGTTCGGCGTTGCCCTCGCCGGGCAGTGACGAGCAACTCCACGAGCTGATCGCCCGGCTGGCGGCACGACCGCTGGACAAATCACGGCCGCTGTGGGAGATGTACCTCGTCGAAGGCCTGGCAAAGAATCGCATCGCTATCTACACCAAGTCGCATCAGGCGTTGATCAACGGCGTGACGGCGCTGGCGATCGGCCACGTCATAGCCGATCGCACCCGCCGTCCACCGGTGTTTCCCGAAGACATCTGGATCCCGGAACGCGACCCCGGCAACACTCGGTTGGTACTGGGCGCCATCGGTGACTGGGCGTTGGGGCCCGGTGCCCAGCTGCAGGCGCTCGGCGCCACAATGGCCGGGCTGGCAACGAACTACGGCCAACTCGTCGAAGCCGGCCGCCGATTTGTCGACGTTGCCCGTACCGTGGCGCGCGGCACCGCGCCCAATAGCCCGCTCAATGCCCCGGTTTCGCGTAATCGGCGGTTCACGGTTGCCAACGGACGGCTCGAGGATTACCGGACGGTGCGGGCGCGCTATGACTGCGACGTCAATGACGTGGTGCTGGCAGTGGTTACCGGCGCGTTGCGTAATTGGCTGCTGTCGCGTGGCGAAGCCGTGGCGCCAACGGCGACGGTGCGGGCGATGGCGCCGCTGTCGGTCTATACCGATGACCAACTCGACTCGGTCGGCCCTGGTCAAGCGATGAGCCAGGTGACGCCGTTCCTGGTTGACCTACCGGTGGGGGAGGGAAACGCCGTGGTGCGGCTCTCCCAGATCGCGCACGCCACCGAGTCGAACCCGACGGCCGCCAGCCTGGTCGACGCCCGGACCATCGTCACGTTGTCAGGTTTTGCGCCAGCCACCTTGCACGCCATGGGTGTCAAGGTCGCCACCAACTTCTCGGCGCGGCAATTCAATCTTTTGATCACCAACGCCCCGGGTGCTCAGTCGCAGATGTACATCGCCGGCACCAAATTGCTGGAGACCTACGCGGTGCCACCGCTGCTGCACAATCAGGCGCTGGCCATCAGCGTGTCGTCGTATAACGGCATGCTGTATTTCGGAATCAATGCCGACCGAGATGCGATGAGTGACGTCGACCTATTGCCGAGTCTATTGACGCAATCATTGGAAGAGCTTCTCGAAGGTTCTCGGTAGTGCGGGGTCAAAACCGCCGCGTGGCGATAACATCCGTTAAGTGACCACGGCGAAGAAAAAGAAATCGAGTGCGCGGGCCGTGCGTAAGATCCCCGACGATGTCTATGAAGACGAATTGTTCCGGCTGCAAACAGAATTCGTCAAGCTCCAGGAGTGGGTGCGGGCTTCCGGTGCGCGCGTCGTAGTCATCTTCGAGGGTCGCGACGCGGCAGGCAAGGGTGGCGCCATCAAGCGCATCACCGAATACCTCAGCCCGCGGATCGCCCATATCGCCGCATTGCCGGTCCCCACCGATCGAGAACGCGGGCAGTGGTACTACCAGCGGTATATCGCACACCTACCCGCCAAGGGTGAGATCGTGTTGTTCGATCGGTCGTGGTACAACCGCGCCGGGATCGAGAAAGTCATGGGATTCTGTACGCCGCAAGAGTATGTGCTGTTTTTGCGGCAGACCCCGATCTTCGAACAGATGCTGATCGACGACGGGATCCTGCTGCGCAAATACTGGTTTTCGGTCTCCGACGCCGAACAGCTGCGCCGGTTCAAGGCCAGGCTCAATGACCCAGTCCGGCAATGGAAACTCAGCCCGATGGACCTGGAATCGGTGTATCGATGGGAGGACTATTCACGAGCCAAGGACGAGATGATGGTGCACACCGATACTCCGAATAGCCCGTGGTACATCGTCGAATCCGATATCAAGAAGCACGCCCGGTTGAATATGATGGCTCACCTGCTATCCACTATCGACTATCACGACGTCGAGAAGCCGGAGGTCAAGTTGCCAGAACGGCCGGTCGTGAGCGGTGACTACAAGCGCCCGCCGCGTGAGTTGTCGACTTACGTCGACGACTATGCGGCCACGTTGATCACATGACGCAGGTCTACATCCCGGCCACCCTGGCCATGCTGCAGCAACTCGTTGCGGACGGATCGCTGTGGCCGGTCAACGGCACCGCGTTCGCGGTCACACCCACCTTGCGGGAGGCCTACGCCGAGGGAGACGACGACGAGCTCGCCGAGGTCGCGCTGCATGAGGCGGCGCTTGCGTCGCTGCGTCTGCTCGCGTCCGACACCGGCGACATGGCGCTACCGCGACGCGCGGTGCTCGCCGCCGAGGTTGACGACATCAAGTACCGCCCCGACCTTGACGACGCCGTCGTCCGATTGGGCGGGCCCGTTGCAATGGATCAGGTCATCGCGGCGTATGTCGACAACGTCGGCGCGGAGCCAGCCGTGACGGCGGCGATCGCGGTTATCGATGCCGCCGACCTTGGTGACGAAGATGCCGAGCTGGTCGTCGGTGACGCCCAGGACCATGACCTGGCCTGGTATGCGAACCAGGAGCTGCCATTCTTACTTGAGCTGCTCTAGCTCGCCCTCTAACTCGCGAATGTGACGCATTCTCGGCATCCGGGGCTAGATACGCAACCGTAAGTTACGGTACCGTAGCTTTACAAATGAGCAAGAAAAATGCGCTTACCGCCAAGGTCGTCGACACCAAACGGCCGACCGTTGTCGGGGCGGACAAGCATCCCGGCTGGCACGCGCTGCGGAAGGTCGCCGCGCGCATCACCACGCCGCTGTTGCCCGACGACTATCTGCACCTGGCCAATCCGCTATGGTCCGCGCGAGAATTGCGGGGCCGCGTTGTCGAGGTCCGCCGCGAGACGGAAGACTCCGCCACCCTGGTCATCAAACCGGGCTGGGGCTTCAGTTTCGACTACCAGCCCGGCCAATACATCGGGATCGGACTGCTGGTCGACGGGCGCTGGCGCTGGCGGTCGTATTCGCTGACATCGAGTCCGGCCGCCCCCATATCCGGGTCCGGTTGGGGTCGTGCGCGCACCGTGACCATCACCGTCAAGGCCATGCCCGAGGGCTTCCTGTCCACCCACCTCGTGGCCGGTGTCGAGCCAGGGACCATCGTGCGGCTGGCCACACCCCAGGGCAATTTCGTGCTGCCCGACCCGGCGCCGCAGTCGATTCTGTTCCTCACCGCAGGGTCGGGGATCACGCCCGTGATGTCGATGCTGCGAACATTGGCGCGCCGCAACCAAATCCATGACATCGCGCACCTGCATTCGGCTCCCACCGAATCCGACGTGATGTTTCGTGCCGAACTGGCCGCGCTGGCCGAGGACCACCCCGGTTATCGGCTGTCGGTACGCCAGACGCGGGTCGAGGGCCGCCTTGACCTGTCCCGGCTGGATTGGGCGGTGCCGGACTGGTGCGAACGGCAGACGTGGGCCTGCGGGCCGGAAGGCATGCTCAACCAGGCCGAGAAAGTCTGGTCGTCGGCCGGCATCGGCGATCGGCTGCACCTAGAGCGGTTTGCGGTCTCCAAGGCGGCACCGGCCGGTGCGGGTGGGACGGTGACGTTCGTCCGAAGCGGCAAGTCCGTCGCCGCGGATGCCGCGACATCGTTGATGGACGCGGGCGAGGGTGCCGGTGTGCAGATGCCCTTCGGTTGCCGGATGGGGATCTGTCAGTCGTGTGTGGTCAGCCTGGTCGACGGCCATGTCCGTGACCTACGAACGGGCAGCGAACATGACCCCGGGACCCGGATCCAGACCTGTGTGTCGGCCGCATCCGGGGATTGCGCCCTCGACATATAAGTTACTCATAGGTAACCTACGGATTCGTAGGTTACGATAGCGTAGGTCATAACCGTACGACGCAGGGGAGAAGACGATGGCGATCACAGACGTCGACGTATTCGCACACCTGACGGACGCAGACATCGAGAACCTGGCCGCCGAGCTGGACGCCATCCGCCAGGATGTTGAAGACTCGCTCGGCGAACGCGACGCCCGCTACATCCGCCGCACCATCGCCGCGCAGCGCGCGCTGGAGGTGAGTGGCCGGCTGCTGCTGGCCGCCAGCTCAAAGCGTTCGGGGTGGTGGGCGGGCGCCGTGACCCTCGGCGTGGCCAAGATCATCGAGAACATGGAGATCGGCCACAACGTCATGCACGGCCAGTGGGACTGGATGAACGACCCGGAGATCCACTCCTCGACCTGGGAGTGGGACATGAGCGGGGCGGCCAAGCACTGGCGCTACACCCACAACTTCGTGCACCACAAGTACACCAACATCTTGGGGATGGACGACGACGTCGGCTACGGCATGCTGCGCGTCACCCGAGACCAGCGCTGGAAGCGCTACAACATCTTAAATTTGGTGTGGAACACCCTGCTCGCGCTCGGTTTCGAGTGGGGAGTTGCTATGCAGCACTTGGAGATTGGCAAGATCGTCAAGGGCCGGCTCGACCGCGACGTGGCCAGGGGCCGGCTGCGGGAGTTTTCCGGCAAGGCCGGTCGCCAGGTGGTCAAGGACTATGTCGCCTTCCCCGCGCTGACCTCGTTGTCACCCGGTGCGAGCTACCGGTCCACCTTGACGGCCAATGCGTTGGCCAATGTGATTCGCAATGTGTGGTCCAACGCGGTGATCTTCTGCGGTCATTTTCCTGATGGTGCCGAGAAGTTCACCAAGACGGACATGGTCGGTGAGACGAAGGGTCAGTGGTACCTGCGGCAGATGTTGGGTAGTGCCAATTTCAATGCCGGGCCTGCGTTGCGGTTTATGAGCGGCAATCTGTGTCATCAGATCGAGCACCATTTGTATCCGGACCTGCCGAGCAATCGGCTTGCTGAGATTTCGGTGCGGGTGCGCGAGGTGTGCGATAAGTACGATCTGCCGTATACCACGGGGTCTTTCTTGGTCCAGTACGGCAAGACCTGGCGGACATTGGCGAAGTTGTCGCTGCCGAATAAGTATTTGCGTGACGGCGCTGACGATGCTCCGGAGACCCGCAGTGAGCGGATGTTCGCTGAGTTGGAGCCGGGTTTCGCGGGCACTGACCCGGCGACGGGACGTCGGCGCGGGCTCAAGACCGCGATCGCCACCGTGCGCGGTTGGCGACGCGACAAGCGCGGCGCCGCTGGAAAGGTAAGCGGCGCCAACGGTCTGGCGGCCTAGCCAGGGCATCTGCCGTTGTTCGAAGAGATCGCCATTGTCGAGCACACGTGTGCCAGAATCCTCGTAGCTACTCGAAGGGAAGACGATGGCAATCACCGACGTCGACGTGTTCGCGCATTTGACCGCCGCCGACATCGAGAACCTGGCCGCCGAGCTAGATGCCATCCGCCAGGATGTTGAAGACTCGCTCGGCGAACGCGACGCCCGCTACATCCGCCACACCATCGCCGCGCAGCGCGCGCTGGAGGTGAGTGGCCGGCTGCTGCTGGCCGCCAGCTCAAAGCGTTCGGGGTGGTGGGCGGGCGCCATGACCCTCGGCGTGGCCAAGATCATCGAGAACATGGAGATCGGCCACAACGTCATGCACGGCCAGTGGGACTGGATGAACGACCCGGAGATCCACTCCTCGACCTGGGAGTGGGACATGCTTTCGACGTCCAGGCACTGGCGACACACACACAATTTCGTGCACCACAAGTACACCAACATCCTCGACATGGACCACGACGTCGGCTACGACATGGTGCGAGTGACGCGAGACCAGCCCTGGAAGCGGCGCAACGCCTTCAATCTGCTGATTAACACGTTGCTGGCTATCACCTTTGAGTTGGGAATTGCGTTGCGGCACTTGGAGGTCCACGAAGTAGTGGTCAAACGCGGGGCCGAGCGCGAAGCGGCTCGGGCTCGGCTGCGCGAGTTTTCCGGCAAGGCCGGTCGTCAGCTGTTCAAGGACTATGTCGCCTTCCCGGCGCTGACTTCCCTGTCACCTGGTGCTAGTTACACCTCGACGCTCAAGGCCAATGCGTTGGCCAATGTGATTCGCAATGTGTGGTCCAACGCGGTGATCTTCTGCGGTCATTTTCCTGATGGTGCCGAGAAGTTCACCAAGACGGACATGGTCGGTGAGACGAAGGGTCAGTGGTACCTGCGGCAGATGTTGGGTAGTGCCAATTTCAATGCCGGGCCTGCGTTGCGGTTTATGAGCGGCAATCTGTGTCATCAGATCGAGCACCATTTGTATCCGGACCTGCCGAGCAATCGGCTTGCTGAGATTTCGGTGCGGGTGCGCGAGGTGTGCGATAAGTACGATCTGCCGTATACCACGGGGTCTTTCTTGGTCCAGTACGGCAAGACCTGGCGGACATTGGCGAAGTTGTCGCTGCCGAATAAGTATTTGCGTGACGGCGCTGACGATGCTCCGGAGACCCGCAGTGAGCGGATGTTCGCTGAGTTGGAGCCGGGTTTCGCGGGCACTGACCCGGCGACGGGACGTCGGCGCGGGCTCAAGACCGCGATCGCCACCGTGCGCGGTTGGCGACGCGACAAGCNCACGGGGTCTTTCTTGGTCCAGTACGGCAAGACCTGGCGGACATTGGCGAAGTTGTCGCTGCCGAATAAGTATTTGCGTGACGGCGCTGACGATGCTCCGGAGACCCGCAGTGAGCGGATGTTCGCTGAGTTGGAGCCGGGTTTCGCGGGCACTGACCCGGCGACGGGACGTCGGCGCGGGCTCAAGACCGCGATCGCCACCGTGCGCGGTTGGCGACGCGACAAGCATGCCGCGGCTGGAACCGCCGCGACGAGCTAGCGGCCTAGCGGGCGATCCGTCCGGCGTGCGCTCACTGCGAAATCCAGGCCGTTTTTTCGCGGTGCGTGCACGTTCGGCCCTGCCAGAGCTAGAGCCGCTCGACGATGGTCGCGTTGGCCATGCCGCCGCCTTCGCACATCGTCTGCAGCCCATAGCGGCCCCCGCGTTGCTGCAGCGCGTTGACCAGCGTGGTCATTATGCGGGCGCCGCTGGCGCCCAGCGGGTGGCCGATCGCGATGGCGCCGCCGTTGACGTTGGTTCGGGCCAGATCGGCGCCGGTGTCGCGCGCCCAGGCGACCACGACGGGTGCAAACGCCTCATTGACCTCGAACAGGTCGATATCGGCTAGTGTCAGGCCGGCACGTTGTAGAGCTTTTGCGGTGGCCGGGACGACTCCGGTCAGCATGTACAGCGGGTCGGAGCCCACCACCGTTGTGGTGTGGATGCGCGCCGGTGGCCGCAGGCCCAGCTTCTTGGCGACCTCGCTGCTGGTGATCATGCCCGCGGCGCTGCCGTCGGATAGGGGCGAGGAGTTACCCGCCGTGATCTCCCAATTGATCTGTGGGAAGCGGGCTTTCATCGTCTCGTTGTAAAACGCGGGTGGCAACGCGGCCAGTGTTTCGACCGTCGTGCCGGGCCGAATGATCTCGTCGGTGGCAAGCCCGGCTATCGGGACGAGTTCGTTGTCGAACAGTCCGTCCTTGGTGGCTCGGGCGGCCTTGTCATGGCTTGCCGCGGAGAACTCGTCGAGCTGGGTGCGCGTCAAGCCCCACCGCGCGGCAATCAGCTCGGCGCTGATTCCTTGTGGCACCAAGCCATCGGGATAGCGCCGCGTCATGTCCTCGCCGAACGGGTTGCTGCCCGGCAGCACCGACGAGCCCATCGGAACGCGACCCATCGACTCCACACCCGCGGCCACCACGATGTCGTAGGCCCCGGCGAGGACGCCCTGGGCGGCGAAACTGATGGCTTGTTGGCTGCTGCCGCACTGGCGGTCCACGGTGGTTCCGGGGACCGACTCCGGGAAACCGGCTCCGAGCAAGGCGTTACGGGCGATGTTGACGGCCTGGTCGCCGACCTGGGTGACGGCGCCGGCGATCACGTCGTCGATCTGGGCCGGGTCCACGCCGGTCCGGTTGACAAGTTCGCGCAGGCTGTGGGCCAGCAGGTCGGCCGGCAGCACGTCGTGCAGCG
Organism: Mycobacterium simulans; assembly: GCF_900232995.1. GTDB lineage: Bacteria > Actinomycetota > Actinomycetes > Mycobacteriales > Mycobacteriaceae > Mycobacterium > Mycobacterium simulans. The sequence continues at coordinate 1,877,199 of NZ_OCVX01000003.1, read as the reverse complement.
CGCCGCCGGCCTTGCCCTTGCCAATGGGGGTGCGGACAGCGCCGACGATGACGGCGTCACGGGACATGGCTCCTCCTCGAAGCTAAGTATCGATCGCTATACCCAGCTATAACATCTGGGTATACTAAACGCAACCCAGATGGGGAGGTGATTTACGTGACACTGCTGCAGGGCCCACTCGCTGACCGGGACGCTTGGTCGGCGATCGGGGAGTGCGCGATCGAGAGGACCATGGCGGTCGTCGGCACCAAATCCGCGATGCTCATCATGCGCGAGGCCTACTACGGCACAACCCGTTTCGACGACTTCGCCCGCCGGGTGGGCATCACCAAGGCCGCCACGTCCGCCCGGCTGGCCGAACTGGTCGACATCGGCCTGCTGCGGCGCCAGCCCTACCGAGAGCCCGGGCAGCGTGGCCGTGACGAGTACGTGCTCACCGACGCCGGCATTGCGTTCATGCCGGTGGTCTGGGCGATGTTCCAGTGGGGGCAGCGGCACCTGCCGGGCCGCGACCGGCTCCGGCTGACTCATCTGGGCTGCGGCGCCGACGCGGAGGTCCAAATGCGCTGCGCCGAAGGGCACCTGGTGCCACCCGACGAACTCGGCATGCGGTTGGTGTCTCGGTCTGGCCGTCGCGAGGGTGCGTAAACGTACGCGTTTAGCGGCGTGTCGGTGTACAGACACGCACCCTCGCGGGCCGTCAGGTCTCCCTGAGCGTCGCGAGTAGCCGCCGGGTGGCGGCCACGCGCCGCGCAGCCGTTCCGGACAGGGAGTCCAGCGCACATTCGGGGTCGGCCGGCGGTCCCATGTGTCCGCAGCCGCGCGGACAGTCCTGGGTCGCCTCGGCGAGGTCGGAGAACGCCAGCAGCACGTCGTCGGGCTGGATATGGGCCAGCCCGAACGAGCGGATCCCCGGAGTGTCGATCACCCAGCCCCCCGAGTCCAATGGCAGCGCGACCGACTGCGTCGAAGTGTGCCGCCCCCGCCCGATAACGGTGACCTCGCCGACCGCCCGATCGGCTTCGGGCACAAGACGATTCACCAACGTCGACTTGCCGACCCCGGAATGCCCGAGCAACACGGTGGTCTTGCCGTCGAGGAGGTCCGCCACCGCGAGCAGGGGATCGTCCACACCCGCGGCGATCACCGTCAGGTTCAGGTCCACGAACTGCTCGGCGAACGGTTCGGGTGGGGCCAGGTCGGTCTTGGTCAGGCACAGAATGGGTGTCAGTCCACCGGCGTAGGCGGCGATCAAAGCGCGATCGACCAGGCCGGTGCGTGGCGGCGGGTCGGCAAGGGCCACCACGATCAGCAGTTGGTCTGCGTTGGCGACCACCACGCGTTCAGTGGGGTCAGTGTCATCGGCGGTGCGCCGCAACACCGTTCGTCGCTGGCCCCGCCGCACGATGCGGGCCAGAGTGTCCGGGCGTCCGGACAGGTCGCCGACGATGTTGACGTCGTCGCCGACGACGATCGGGGTGCGGCCGAGTTCGCGTGCCCGCATCGCGGTGACCCGGCGAGCCGGGTCGCCGCCAAGCACGCAGCCCCACCGGCCGCGGTCGACGCTGACCACCATGGCGGCCTCGGCGTCGGCGTGTTCGGGACGGGTTTTGGTCCGGGGTCGTGAACCTCGACCGGAGCGGATCTTGACGTCGGACTCGTCATAGTCGCCCGGTCTCAACCCGACCCCCGGACCATCTCGGCCCATAGCTTCGGGAACTCCGGCAGTGTCTTGGTGGTGGCGGCGATGTCGTCGACCTGGACTCCGGCGACCCGTAGCCCGACGATCGCGCCGGCCATCGCCATCCGGTGATCGGCGTACGCCCGCCAAATGCCGGGCCGCAGGGGTGTCGCCGTGATGACCAGACCGTCGGAGGTCTCCTGGCAGTCGCCACCCAGTCGGTTGATCTCGGCGCTTAGCGCGGCGAGCCGGTCGGTTTCGTGGCCGCGTAGATGGGCGATGCCGCTCAGCCGTGATATCGATCCCGGAGCGGCCAGCGCCGCCAGCGCCGCGACCGATGGCGTGAGCTCCCCGACGGCGCGCAGGTCGACCTCGAATCCGCCATAGCCGGCCGGGCCGCACACTTCGAGGAACGAACCATTTTGGGTGACAACGGCATTCAAGCTTCGCAGGATGCCCAGGATGTGCTCGGCCGGCTGCACGCTGACCCTCGGCCAGCCGGCGATGCGTACGGTACCGGCGGTGACCACGGCGGCCGCCAGGAATGCCACCGCGTTGGTCAGGTCGGGTTCGACTTCCCAGCGGCGGGCGGCGACCGAGCCGGGCCGCACCTGCCAACGGTTGGGCGCCGAGTCGTTGACGTCGACGCCGGCTTGGCGCAGCATGGCCACGGTCATCGCGATGTGCGGCGCGGACGGCAGGGTTGGACCGGTGTGGTGCACGGTCAGGCCCTCGGTGAACGATGCCCCGGACAACAGCAAGCCCGACACGAATTGTGACGACGCCGACGCGTCGATGGCCACGGTGCCCCCGGTGACGGATCCGCTGCCCTGGACTCGGAATGGCAGACCGGCTCCGTCGACGAGGACGCCGAGACCGCGCAACGCGTCCAGCAGCGGTGCGATTGGGCGGCCGCGAGCTTGTTCGTCGCCGTCGAAGGTGACGGGCATGGCGCTCAGCGCTGCCAGCGGCGGAACGAAACGCAACACGGTGCCGGCCAGGCCGCAGTCCACTCGGGCGTCGGAGGCGGGTTCAATTCGGCCGCTGACGGTCAGTTCGCAACCATCGCCATCGACGCGCAAGCCCAGGGTTCTCAGCGCCCCGATCATCAGGTCGGTGTCCCGGCTGCGCAGCGCACCGGCAATGGTTGCGGAGCCTTGGCCCTGTGCGGCCGCCAGCGCAGCCAGCACCAGCGCGCGGTTGGTCTGGGATTTCGAGCCAGGAACGGTCACGGTCGCGTCCACGGGAATGGACGCGAAGGGGGCCGGCCACGTGCTGCTCACTGCTTCATCCTGCCGTGTCGGCGGGTGTCATGTGCACCAGGCACCATGGAGGAATGTGCGGACGCTTTGCAGTCACCACCGACCCCGCCTTGCTGGCCGAGAAAATAAGGGCGATCGACGAGACCACCGATTCCGATGCCGCGGAGCCCAATTACAACGTGGCTCCCACCGACACGGTTGCGACCGTGGTGACTCGTCACAGCGAGCCCGACGATGAACCCACCCGCCGGGTACGGCTCATGCGCTGGGGGTTGATTCCCCAGTGGACCAAGCCCGGTCCCGACGGCGCGCCGGACACCAAAGGCCCGCTGCTGATCAACGCCCGTGCCGACAAGGTCGCAACCTCGCCGGCATTCCGGAATTCGGCGCAGCGCAAGCGCTGCCTGGTACCGATGGATGGTTGGTACGAATGGCGAGCCAATGCCGATTCGGCTAAGAAGGCCGCCAAGGCACCGTTTTTCATCCACCGCGACGACGGCGGCCTGGTGTGCCTCGCCGGGCTCTGGACGGTCTGGAAGCCCGCCAAAGCTGCGAAACCCCTGCTGAGCTGCACGATCATCACGACCGACGCGGTCGGCGAGCTTGCCAAGATCCACGACCGGATGCCGCTGATGCTGGCCGAAAAGGACTGGGATGCGTGGCTGAATCCCGATGCCCCGCTAGACCCGGAGCTGTTGATCCGCCCGCCGGATGTGCGTGACATCGAGCTGCGTCAGGTGTCGACATTGGTCAACAGAGTGGGCAACAACGGACCCGAGCTCCTGGAGCCGGCCGAACCGCAGCCCGAACAGATCACGCTCTTGTAGGTCATGGACGAATCAAGGGCATGACGATGTGGTCGAGGATGTCGTCGATGGTCTGGTCTGCAATCGGCGCGCCGCGCAACAGATAGTGGTGGCTGAGCATGGTGGGGGCCACTGCGATCAGTTGAGGCGTCAGCGCCTGCGGTCGCGCCTGGCCGCGCGTGACGGCACGCTCCAGCACGGCGGCGATCAGCCGATTGCGCTGATCGGTCAGGCGTTCTCGAGCGGCTTGTGTGGCTTTGGGGTCGGCGAGGGTTTCGGTGATCAGCCCACGGGCTGCCTCACCGTACGGACCGGCAAGGCGATCTGCGGCGGCGCGTAGCACCAGGAAAAGATCCGTGCGGACATCGCCGGTGTCGGGTGTCATGCCCGGGTCGTTAGCGCTGGCGTGATGAATTGTGGCGGCAACCAGATCTGCGCGGGTGGGCCAGCGACGGTAGATGGTGGCCTTGCTGGTGTGCGCGCGTTTAGCGACGCGGTCGATGGACACGCCCAGGTAACCGTTCTCGGCGAGCTCCGCGAGCGTCGCATCATGGATGGCGTCGATAAGCACCTGGTTTCTGCGACGCGGTAACCGGCGATGGTCCAGGCGTGGCGTTGTCGGCTGCACGCGCTCGGCGGTCAAATCCGTACCTCTCTTTTCGCGTCATTCGTGCTTGCCATCTCAGGTAGCCTATCGCAGAATAGAGAACTATCAGTTCTCTATTGAAGGGCGCAGCATGACCCGACCGGTCGAGATCGACTCCGGGGCCTTGTCGCCGCCAAGCACGGCGGAACGGCAATCGATGGCCCGTGAGCACTTCAAACTTCTGGGCGATTTGTTGGACCAACAGACGTTTCGGCACATCAGCACGCTCGGCATTGCATCCGGCTGGCGTTGCTGGGAGGCCGGAGCAGGCGGTATCACCGTGCCCAGTTGGCTGGCCCAGCAGGTCGGATCCACCGGATATGTGCTGGCGACCGACATCGATACCGCCGCGCTCGATGCGGTCCCGGATCGGTCCTTCGACGTGCGACGACATGACTTGACCGTCGACGCACCTCCTGCGGACGGCCTCGACCTGGCCCATGCCCGACTGGTGCTCGAACACCTCCCCGAGCCCGCGGCCGCGCTGACGACGCTGGTCGCTGGGCTTCGCCCCGGAGGCTGGCTGCTGCTGGAGAGCTCCGATCCGAAATTGCAGCCGCTGGCTTGTCCTGACGAGATCGAACCCAGGCATGCGTTGGCCAACAAGCTCCGCGGCGCGGTGTGGCAGCTCATGGCCGAAGGCACTGATCTCAGTTTGGGGCGGACGTTACCTCGCCTCCTACGGGCAGCCGGTCTGACCGACGTGAACGCGCGGGTCGCATTCAACCTGGGCGGTTCGGGTGCCCGACACATGCAACACGCCCTGATCACACGAGCAAGGCCGGCGCTGATCGCGGCAGGCTTAGCGACTGCCGAAGAGATCGATCGGCACGGTGCCGATCTTTTCGCAACCGACCTCGATGTTGCGGTGTTCCCCGTCGTCTCCGCGTGGGCACGCAAGCCACCGCGGGCAGAAACCATGGGCATACGAAGGGATAGATCGTGAATCGCTACGCGCTACGGGTCCTGTATGAGCTGCTGTCTCGCGTCGGGCTGAACCCGTCGCTGCGCTCCGCCGACGTCCCCGATACCTGGCTTGTGCAGTTCGTGGAAGGGCCCGATCGGCTCGAACCGGGCCGGGCCCTCGACCTCGGCTGCGGCGCCGGACGAAACACCCGCTACTTCGCCAGCCATGGATGGGACGTGATCGGCATCGACATGCTCGACCGTGCTATCGACAAAGCCCGTTCCTGCACGGTCGACACCGCGGGCAACGCGTGGTTCTTACAAGGCGACGTGACCAGGTTAGGTGAGCTCGACATCGGCGACGGCTTCAACCTGATCATCGACAGCGGTTGCTATTACGGTCTGTCCGGCGATCAGCGCGACGCCTATGCTGCCGGAGTCACCCGCGTCGCTGCCCCCGAAGCCCGGTTGCTCATGGCCGGTTTCACGAGAATCCCAGGCATTGTCGCCGGCATCAGCGAAGAGGATCTCGCGCGGCGCTTTCCCGGCTGGCAACTACGTACCAGCGCCCAGGTTCCGGCACTCGAACTGCTGCGTCACACCCATATCCCGTTTCCCCTCAAGGTCGCGATGCGGACCGGTCGCCTCGAGATCCACCGGTTTGAGCTGTCCAAAGTGGCGTAGTCCTAGCGGCTATCCAGCGGTGGACATGGCTACGGCTGCATGTACCCCGGCGGGTTGACTTCTTCCACCCACAGGTCGACACCAAGCTTCGATCCGGGCACACAGTCGTAGACCGACAGGTCGGTAACACCGGAATCCACCAGCACGTCCTCGCAGAGCACGGAGTTACCGGTGTACTCGCGCGAGTTCTTGTTGAGGATGACGTAGGCCGCGTCGGCATAGACCTCCGGCTTGCGGGCCCGCGCCATCGCCTCGTCACCGCCGAGCAGGTTCTGCACCGCGGCGGTGGCTACCAGGGTGCGCGGCCACAAGGTGTTGGACGCGATGCCCTCGTCGCGCATCTCCTCGGCGATCCCGAGCGCACACAACGTCATGCCGAACTTGGCCATCATGTAAGCCGTTGGCTTCAGCCACTTCTTGTCCAGCAACACCGGCGGCGAGAGCGTCAGGATGTGCGGGTTTTCCCGGCCCTTCAGGTGCGGGATACAGGCCTGCGACACCGCGTACGTGCCGCGCACCTGAATGCCGTTCATCAGGTCGAAGCGCTTCATCGGCACGTCCGTGATGGACCCCAGGTTGATCGCCGACGCGTTGTTGACGCAGATGTCGATGCCGCCGAATTGTTCGACGGTCTGGGCCACTGCGGACGCCACGGAATCCGGGTCGCGGACGTCCCCGACGATCGGCAGGGCCTGACCGCCGGCTTCTTCGAGTTCCTTAGCAGCGGTGTACACCGTGCCCGGCAGCTTGGGGTGCGGTTCCGCGGTCTTGGCGATCAGGGCGACATTGGCGCCGTCCTGTGCGGCGCGTTTGGCGATCGCAAGGCCGATACCGCGACTGGCGCCAGAGATGAACATGGTTTTGCCGTTGAGGGACATGGCGTCACAGTAACGCAGTGGGCCCCGGAAATAGCGCGCTGGTTAATGCCGTTGATTGGGGCGGTTTCTACTGTCGGTACCAGCCTCTAGATTGGGAGGAGGGGTCAGGTGTCTCGGGTGTTAATGACTAGCCTGCTCGAGCAGCCGTTGGCGTCTCGTGACACCGCAACCGAAGGGACCGGGTTTATCAAGATGGCCGACATCGATGGTGTGCCAGGGTCGGAGATTCCCGAGCCTGCGCCGCCCGAGGAAACGGACGAGGAACTGACGGCGCGTTTCGAACGCGACGCGATCCCGCTGTTGGACCAGTTGTACGGCGGCGCGCTGCGCATGACTCGGAATCCCGCCGACGCCGAGGACCTGGTGCAGGAAACGATGGTCAAGGCCTATGCGGGATTCCGATCATTCCGGGAAGGCACGAACCTCAAGGCGTGGCTGTACCGGATCCTCACCAACACCTACATCAACGGCTATCGCAAGAAGCAGCGGCAGCCGGCGGAGTATCCGACCGAGGAGATCACCGACTGGCAACTGGCGTCCAACGCCGAGCATTCTTCGAGCGGGCTGCGCTCGGCCGAGGTAGAAGCCCTTGAGGCGTTGCCGGACACCGAGATCAAAGAGGCGCTGCAGGCGCTGCCGGAAGAGTTCCGCATGGCGGTTTACTACGCCGACGTCGAAGGTTTCCCCTATAAAGAGATTGCCGAGATCATGGAAACCCCGATCGGGACCGTGATGTCGAGGCTGCATCGTGGCCGGCGCCAGCTGCGTGGTCTGTTGGCGGATGTGGCCAAGGAGCGGGGCTTTGTCCGTGGCGAGCAGACGCATGAGGAGGTGTCGTCATGAGCGAGTTTTCTGGCCCATCCGACACTTGCCCGGACGGCGGCGAGTCACTCGACTACTACGGGTGTGAGCAGGTCATCGCCGAGGTCTGGACCCTGCTCGACGGTGAATGCACCCCGGAGACTCGCGAGAGGCTGCGCCGCCACCTCGAGGCATGTCCCGGCTGTCTCAAGCATTACGGCCTCGAGGAGCGCATCAAGGCGTTGATCGCAACCAAGTGCCAAGGCGAAAAGGCTCCCGAGGGCCTAAGGGAACGTCTCCGGATGGAAATCCGCCGGACCACAATTATCCGACGCGGGCAGTAAGCTGCCCGCGCTAGGCGTTGGGCCGCTTGCCGTGGTTGGCTTTGCTGTACTTGCGGTCGCGCTTCTTGCGGCCACGCTTGGCCATCTCGGAACCTCCGTAGTTCGTCAAATGCAGGGCAGCTAACGTGCGCCCGATTGTTGCCCAGTGTCTCATGCGACCCGTGGTAGGGCTCCGGTAGCCCGCATGCCGCGGTCCCGAGCGATCTTATGGTTCGATATACATGTCCTGATTGACGCCCGATGAAGCTGCCGTCAGCATGCGTAATGGCCGAAACGAGTGGGGTGAAGATGTCCGAGGATGTTCGAGCCGAGATCGTGGCCAGCGTGCTCGAAGTCGTTGTCAACGAAGGCGACCAAATCGCCAAGGGTGACACCGTGGTCCTGCTGGAGTCGATGAAGATGGAGATTCCCGTCCTGGCCGAAGTCGCCGGAACCGTCAGTAAGGTGAGCGTCTCGGTGGGCGATGTCATTCAGGCCGGCGACCTTATCGCCGTGATCAGCTAGCCGTTGGACCTTTCATACCTGCATGTCCACTCTCGGTAACCTGCTGGCCGAACACACGGTCCTGCCCGGAAACGCGGTCGACCATTTGCATGCGGTGGTCGGGGAGTGGCAGTTGCTTGCCGATCTATCGTTCGCCGATTACTTGATGTGGGTTCGTCGAGACGACGGCGTCCTGGTGTGCGTGGCGCAATGCCGTCCGAACACCGCGCCGACTGTGCTGCAGACCGATGCGGTGGGCAGCGTGGTCTCCGCCGACCGGCTGCCGCTGGTGGCCGAGACCTTTGCCTCCGGCACCGCACGGCAGGAAAGTGATGCGGGCCAAGACCATTCGCGGCAACTGCCCGGCCCGAACGTTGAGTCCTCGCCGGTGCGATTTCGCGACCAGGTGGTGGCGGTTCTGACGCAGCACCAAACCGACCTGGCGGCCCGTCGCAGTTCGGGCGGCCTGGAGACGGCCTACCGGCATACCGCCACAGACCTTCTGCACATGCTGGCGGAGGGCACCTTCCCCGACGTCGGGGACGTGGCCATGTCGCGGTCCACCCCGCGGGCAGGCGATGGCTTCATCCGCCTCGATGTCAGCGGTGTTGTCGCGTATGCCAGCCCTAACGCGCTGTCGGCCTACCACCGGATGGGCCTGACCAGCGAGTTGGAGGGCCACAATTTCATCAGAGTCACCCGGCCGCTGATCTCGGACCCGTTCGAGGCACAGGAGGTGGCCGAGCATGTGCTGGACTTGCTTGCGGGCGGGGCGAGCATGCGGATGGAGGTCGATGCCGGCGACGCCACCGTGCTGCTGCGGACGCTGCCGCTGGTGGTGCATGGGCGCAACGCTGGTGCCGCGATATTGATCCGCGATGTCACCGAGGTGAAGCGCCGGGACCGCGCCCTGATATCGAAGGACGCCACCATTCGCGAAATCCATCACCGGGTGAAGAACAACCTGCAAACGGTAGCCGCGCTGCTCCGGCTGCAGGCTCGACGCACAGCCAACGCCGAAGGACGGGAGGCGCTGATCGAGTCGGTTCGCCGGGTCTCGTCGATCGCGTTGGTCCACGACGCGTTATCGATGTCGGTGGACGAACAAGTGAACCTCGACGAGGTCATCGACCGAATCCTGCCGATCATGAACGACGTGGCGTCGGTGGACACGCCGATTCGGATCAACCGAGTGGGGGACCTCGGTGTGCTGGATTCCGACCGGGCGACGGCTCTGATCATGGTGATCACCGAACTCGTGCAGAATGCGATCGAGCATGCGTTCGACCCAACAGCCGAAGAGGGATCGGTGACGATTCGCGCCGAACGATCGGCACGCTGGCTCGATGTCGTCGTGCACGACGACGGGCGTGGATTACCAGATGGATTCAGCCTGGAGAAGTCCGACAGCCTGGGGCTGCAGATTGTTCGAACCTTGGTATCTGCCGAGCTGGATGGTTCGCTGGGGATGCGCGAAGCCCCCAATCGCGGCACCGATGTGGTGCTGCGGGTACCGATTGGTCGCCGGGGGCGGTTGGTGTTGTAGTGGCGCACACAGCAGTGCGGCCCCGACGTTGGTCGGGGCCGCACTATTCGGAGACCGTCTTTCAGACTCCGCTTCGGGCCTTTGTCCGGGCGTTGCGGCGCTTAAGCGCGCGCCGCTCATCTTCGCTCATGCCGCCCCAGACACCCGAGTCCTGGCCGGTATTCAGAGCCCAGCTGAGACATTCCGTGGTCACCGGACACCGATTACAGACCAGTTTCGCGTCAGCGATCTGCGCAAGAGCCGGGCCGCTGTTCCCAACCGGGAAGAACAGTTCCGGATCCTCGTCACGGCAGACCGCCTTGTGGCGCCAATCCATTAGCAGTTACTCCTCACTATGTGCGCAGCAGTGCGCACGGGCGATTTTTCTTGGCGGTTAACGCGTGCACAAGAAAGGCTTCCGTACCTCTACATATCTCTGCATGCAACCTTTTGATCGTTTCACAGGCCCAACAGATGTCAATAGCGTTACGTGAGCGCGTGGGCTATCTCACTTTGACGCTCTGTCACCAAACCCCTCACTCCGTTCTACTACACTATGGGTCCTTTGTGCCCAACATTTGCGTCGCAACCTTGTCACATCTTTGATTGCCGCAGGTCAGGCTTATTTTTTGCGGGCGGGGCCACCACCGCCAATACATCCGGAACCGCGCGGAAGGTCATGGTTTTGCGCACGCCGAGGTAATCCCCATCAAACTGACAGGCCGCGGGCTCCCCAGTGCTGGTGATCGTCAGGTATGGGACATCGTCCTCGGTGATGAGTTGCTTGAAGTTGAACTTCGGCCGTTTTGCGAACATCTGCCGGACAATCCGCAGGGTGGGGATCGTCTTCATGGTCGTGGGGGCGAAGACGCCCAAACCAGATTCGAAGGTGCAGTCGGGATTGGTCCAGACCGGCCGCTTGTTTGCGTAGGTCCACGGACTGGCGTTGGACACGAAGATGAAGCTCACACCCGTAATCGGCTCACGATTGGGAAGTTCCAGCTTAAGGGTGGGTTCGCGGCGCGTGTAGCCCCACACAGCGGGCACCGCAGCCCGGATATAGCGCCAGGCCGTGACTTTGCCGCCCTTGTCGCGTTCGGCCTCCACCGCGGCTACCACTTCGGCGTCGACGCCCATTCCGGTGTTGAACACGGCCCAGCGCTCACCGCAGTCGATCAGCCCGATTCGACGCCATTGCTGGTGGCGGTGGTAATCATCGAGCAACTGGATGAGCTGGTTAGTGGCGGCGATAGGGTCGGGTGATATTCCCAAAACCCTGGCCAACACGTTCGCCGAGCCGCCCGGGACGATCGCGACTGCCGGCACAGGTCCGACCGGAGTCGTGCCGGGGCTGCCCAGCATGCCATTGACGACTCCGCTCACCGTGCCGTCGCCGCCATGCACGACAACCAGGTCAACACCGTCCGCAACAGCTGACTGGCCGAGTTCAGCGCCGTGACCGCGGTGTTTGGTGTGTTCGATGGTGAGCTGAAGGCGGCTCTTGAGCGCGTGCGCGACCAGGTCCCGAGCCGCCGGTGTGATGGTAGTGGCGGTTGGGTTGACGATCAGGACGGCGCGCATGAGCCATGAGCCTATGCCGTGCGACGATGCGCGCCGCGTAGCGGCGCGAGGAGGAGCGCGGCAATTCAGCCTGGCCGTGCGACGATGCGCGCCGCGTAGCGGCGCGAGGAGGAGCGCGGCAAGCCGCGCAGCGACGAGGGGGTGAGCTGCGCGATCGGGCCGGGCATCGAGTGTGTACTGGCGGCCCTGAGTGTGCTTGTAGGGTGGGGGTTTCGCGATTTGGTCGCCCTAGCGGCACACTCAAAGCCTTCAGCTCACACTCGACGCCGTCAGATCGCGACGGTCTGCATGACTACGCTGACCCTGTGACTGTTCGCACCCCGACAACCGTGCGTGGAGCCGGACTGATCGTCGTGGTTCAGGGTGCGGCGGCGCTGGTAATCGCTGCGGTGTTGGTGGTGCGCGGACTCGCGGGCGCCGACCAGCGCATAGTCAACGGGCTGGGAACCGCAGGCTGGTTTGTGTTGGTCGGCGGCGGGGTGCTGGCCGGAGGATGCGCATTGCTAGCCGGCAGGCGCTGGGGCCGCGGGCTAGCGGTGTTCGCTCAGCTTCTGTTGCTGCCGGTGGCGTGGTATCTGACAGTGGGCTCGCATCAGCTGGCGATTGGCATACCCGTGGGGATCGTGGCGCTTTCCGCGCTGGCATTGCTCTTCAGTCCGCCGTCCTTGCGCTGGGCCGCCGGGGGCGATCAGCGTGGTTCGGCCAATGCCGCCAATCGTGGGCCGGATAGCCGATAGGTAGTCCACTCGCGCTGCGGCTGCCCGCCGATCTCCTCGTAGAGCGCGATGGCACCCGAATTCCAGTTCAGGACCGCCCACGCCAACCGTGTGTAACCATTGTCCACGCATTCCCTGGCCAGCGTCGCAAGTAGTGCACGGGCCAGACCGCGGCGCCGAAACTTCGGCCGCACGTAGAGGTCTTCCAGGTAGATGCCCGCGACGCCGTCCCACGTGGAAAAGTTGGGAAACCACAGCGCCATCGCGGCGACTTGGCCCTCAACCTCGACGACGTGTCCTTGCACTGTGGGCGAATTGCCGAAAAGGGCTGCCGATATTTGGGTTTCGGTGACAGTGCATTGGTCGGCAGCGTGCTCGAATTCGGCGAGTTCGTGGATCATGGCCGTAATTTCTGCGCTGTCTTTTGGTGTAGCTCGGCGGACGTTCTCGGTCATGAGCACCGGCCCTCCTCGTCGCTTCGTTCCCCGCAAGCGGGTGGGACCTCCCACTTGTGGGAGCGCGCCCCCACTGCATCGTGGCCGGCGCGGGTCACTGTTCGACTCCCAACGCGGTCAATATCGTGGCGAATTTCGTTGTGGTTTCGTCGACTTCGTTGTCGGGATCGGATTCGGCGACAATGCCGCCGCCGGCGCGCGCGAACGCGCTGCGGCGGTCGGCCGATAATTGTGCGCAGCGGATCGACACCACCCAACGGCCGTCGCCCCGCGCATCGCACCAACCCACGGCACCGGCATAGAAGCCGCGGTCTCCTTCGAGTGCAGCGATGAGTTCGGCGGCTGCGTTGGTCGGAACTCCTCCTACCGCAGGGGTGGGGTGCAGCGCCAACGCCAGATCGATTGCGGTAGTTGAAGTGTCGCGTAGCCGGCCATTGATTGGTGTGCATAGGTGCCAAACTGCGGCGGTGCGGCTCAACTGCGGCTCGGATGCGATCGTGAGGTCCTCGCACAGTGGCTCGAGGGCTGCGCGCATCGTGTCGATGACCAATTGGTGCTCGTGGCGGTCTTTGGCCGAAGCGGCCAGCGCGGCCCCGTTGGCGGCGTCGACGTCGGGCTCTTCGGCACGCGGGGCTGAGCCGGCGAATGGCTGACATACGACTCGATCGCCGAACCGCGCAACCAGAAGTTCTGGAGTGGCGCCCACCAGAGCCGCCCCCGTGTAGTTGTCACCGGCGGGGGTCAGGTCGACGAGGTAGCCATAGGCCGTCGGGTCGGCTGTAACCAGCCGGCGCAGGATGACGCGGCCGTCCAGCCGTGTGTCGGCGGCTAGCTGTAATGCTCGGGCCAGCACCACCTTGCGCAGCGAGTTGCCCGGCGCGGCAAGCTGATCCCGTGCGCGGCTGATCTGGGAGCGATAGTCGGCAAGTGACGGGATGGCGGCGCCAATGCGCACGACGGGCAACGGGACGATCGGCCAATCGGGCAGCGCTTCGAGGTGCCGCACCGCCGTGGGCACCATCAACGCGGCTGGCCTGCTTACGTCAAAAGGAAGCGCACCCAATAACATTGGTGCTTCTCCGGAGACCAGTGCGGCTTGCGCCGCGCGCAGATCGCAGTAGTGCGTCCGTACCCCGTCGGCAACGAGAGCGCCTCCCGGCCCGCACAGAACGAACGGCGGCTCGTTGCCTATCAATTGACCGGATGACCGGTCAAACCGAGCACACAGAGCTGGCGCACCCCATGCTCGAACCCGCAAATTGCAATCGAGGCAGTAGCCATGCCGAAGCGGCTGCCCTCGACTAGCGGCAGCTCGACCCAACGCGTGATCACCGCGCGGGAGAAGTGGCCATGGCTGACAAACAACACGTCGCGCGACGCCATCTGCCCCAGCGCCAAAGCGACCGCGCGATCGGCGCGATCGCTGACCTGCGAAACGCTTTCGCCGCCCGGGCATCCATGCGTCCACACCAGCCAATCAGGTTCCGATTCCTGGATCTGCGGGGTCGTCAGGCCTTCGTAGGAACCGTAATCCCACTCGGCGAGCAAGGGAGATACTTCGTCGACGGCTAGCCCAGCCAACTCGGCGGTGACCAAGGATCGTTTACGCGGGCTGCTGATCACCACCGGGTCATCAAGGTTGAGTTGAGCCAGCGCCTGCCCGGCCAGCTTGGCCTGTGCGCGGCCAGCTTCGGTCAGCTCTATATCAGTGCGACCGGTGTGCTGGCCAGATCTTGACCACTCGGTCTCGCCGTGGCGAAGCAGCAGCAGTCGGTGGTTATGCACGCCCATGCCGACAGATTCTGCCCGAGACACGCCGGAGCCTTGCCGGGCCCCGCTGCCCGGACCATGTGGTGGCGAGCATGCCAGGATGGGCTCTGTGCCCGGCGGCGACGATGCAGAGCGTAGCGATGAGCAGGAGCCGGCGCTTGTGCCCGGCGGCGACGATGCAGAGCGTAGCGATGAGCAGGAGCCGCGCTTGTGCCCGGCGGCGACGATGCAGAGCGTAGCGATGAGGAGGAGCGGCGCTTGTGACTGACACGAGGATACTGGCGGTGGCCAACCAGAAGGGTGGGGTGGCCAAGACGACGACGGTTGCCTCGCTGGGTGCGGCGATGGTGGATAAGGGACGGCGAGTGCTGCTCGTCGATCTGGACCCGCAGGGTTGCTTGACCTTCTCCCTTGGCCAAGATCCCGACAAACTGCCGGTGTCGGTCCATGAGGTGCTACTCGGTGAGGTCGAACCCAACGCCGCGTTGGTCACGACGGCCGAGGGAATGACGCTGCTGCCGGCCAACATTGACCTGGCCGGCGCCGAGGCGATGCTGCTGATGCGCGCCGGCCGGGAGTACGCCCTCAAACGCGCGCTGGCCAAGCTCGACGACGAGTTCGACGTGGTCATCATCGACTGCCCGCCGTCGCTGGGTGTGCTCACCCTTAACGGCCTGACTGCCGCCGACGAGGTGATCGTGCCGTTGCAGTGCGAGACGCTGGCGCACCGCGGCGTCGGCCAATTCCTGCGCACGGTCGCCGATGTCCAGCAGATCACCAATCCGAAGCTGCGGCTGTTGGGTGCGCTGCCGACGCTGTATGACTCCCGGACCACCCATACGCGCGACGTGCTACTTGACGTTGCCGACCGGTACGAGCTGCCGGTCCTGGCCCCGCCTATCCCGCGCACGGTGCGCTTCGCCGAGGCCAGCGCTTCGGGTTCGTCGGTCCTGGCGGGACGCAAGAACAAAGGCGCGGTGGCCTACCGCGAGTTGGCACAGGCGCTGCTCAAACACTGGAAGCCCGGCAAGCCGCTGCCCACGTTCGCGGTGGAGCTGTAGCGGCGCGAGCAGACACAGAATCGCACAAAGGCACGCGGCTTTGTGCGATTCTGTGGCTGCTCGCCGAGGTAAGTCAGCCCAGAACCACCACGGTGTCGCCGCGTTGTTCGATCACCCTTGAGCCCGAGACGGTCGGGATGACCGCCGAGGCATTCGGCTGCCGATTCACCGGGATGTAGCGATTGTTTGCCCCGGTGACCGGGTCATAGACGCCGATCGCGCCAGTCACCGGCACGAGCAGCTGACCGGCCATCATCACACCCGGACCCAAGGGGGCAGTCGTCTCGCCCGCGACGATGGTGTAGCGCTGGGTCGGGTTGGCCGCGTCGAAAACCATCAACGCATCGCCGGTCCACCAGGTCACCAGGTTTCCGGTCTGTGACACCACCGCCGATGGCGACGGCGGCTTGGCCAGCAGTGTGCTCGACACTGTGGTGCCGGAATCGTCGATCACGTCGACTCGGGGCGGGGCGCCGGATTCTCCAGGCAGGTACCCCGCGGGGTTGTTCTGCGAGACGACCAGCACGCGCGCCCCCGAACCCGGCCGGACGCCGGGTTCCGCCACAAACTGCTGCTGGGGTTCGTCTTCTTCCTTACCCGGGCGCAGCAGGACGAGTCGCAGGTCGGCCTGGTTTCCACAGGCCTCGAGCACCGATACGGCCGACGAGCTGGCGCTCGCCGACTCCAGCGTGCATCCGGAATGCAGGCCACGGTTTGAGGGTTTCACCCGTGCGTCGACCTCGCCGTAGGACAACATCCGGACCATGTCCGAACGCCATAGTTCTAAGCGGGTCTTGCCGGCAGACAACACCGTCGTTCCGTCGGTGGAGAGGCGGACGCGCGGATCGGCGTAGCTGCTGCGGGCGGGGCCTCGACGGCCGGTGGACCCATCGATCGTGCTGACCTGACCGCATCCCCGATCATCCTGATAGACCGCGACGGCGTAGCGGTAGATCCAGGTCACCCCGCACAGGTCGGTGTCACGGGCGTAGCTCCACAGCGACGCACCGGTGGCCGGGTCGCGCCCTTCCACCTGGCGACCGTTCGCTGTGACCACCGTCCCGCCCACCGCCACGGGTGCCCGGGTGGCGGGGCTGGAAGCGGTCCACAGCTGCTGCAGTGTGGCCGGGACTTCCCGGGCTGGGGCTGGATTCGGTGCCGGAACGGCGGCCGGTCGGCTGACGGTGGCCCGGGCATCGCTGGTCCACCAGATCAGCGCCGCCACCGCGGCCACGACGACCGCGATCGTCGCGGCGGCCACGATATCGGTCTTGGTGCGGCGTTCGGGTTTGACCATGCGTGAGCGCGGCTGGGGCGGCCGGCTTAGTTGGCCGTCGCGGCGGCGTCCGCGGGCTTGCGACGGCGACGGCGGCGCCGGGCGGTCCCGGTGGCGGCGGACGGAGAGTCGGACCCAGAGCAAGAGCTCGTCTCTGGGGCTGCGTCACCACTGGCGGCGGTGTTGGTGCCCGGGTGCCCGGTGATTGGCTTGCCGCCACGGGTGCGACGCCGGCGCGAGCTGCTGCGCGCGCGTTGAGCCTTTTGGCCGGCTTTGTCGCCCGCGTCGGTTTGGCCGTCTGAGCGGCGTTTGACCTGCGATTTGCGCGCCGGGCCGACGGTGCCGCCGGCCTCGGCCGGGATGGCTAGTTCGGAGTACAGGTGCGGCGAGTTGGAGTAGGTCTCCGCTGGATCGGGGGAGCCCAGGCCCAGTGCCTTGTCGATCATCGCCCATCGCTCCAGCTCGTCCCAGTCCACCAGCGTGATGGCGACTCCGGTGCGGCCGGCGCGGCCGGTGCGCCCGATCCTGTGGACGTACATCTTCTCGTCCTCGGGGCACTGGTAGTTGATGACGTGAGTCACGTCGTCGATGTCGATACCGCGCGCAGCCACGTCGGTGGCCACCAGCACGTTGATGTCCCCGCCGCGGAACGCTTTGAGCGCCTTCTCGCGCGCTATCTGTCCGAGGTCACCATGAACGGCGCCCACCGCGAAACCGCGCTCGTTCAACTCGTCGGCCACCTTCTGCGCGGTGCGCTTGGTGCGGGTGAAGATCATCGTCGCGCCCCGGTCACGTGCCTGCAGCACCCGGCTGACCAGCTCGACCTTGTCCAAGGCGTGGGCGCGGTAAACGAACTGCTCGGTGGTGTCGTGCACGGCCAGGGAGTGCGGAGCCTCCGCCCGGATGTGAGTGGGCTGGTCCATGAAGGTGCGGGCCAGCGTGATGATCGGATCAGGCATGGTCGCCGAGAACAACATCGACTGCCGGTCCGCGGGAATCTGACGCAAGATGCGCTCGATGTCGGGCAGGAAGCCTAGGTCCAGCATCTCGTCGGCCTCGTCGAGGACCAGCACGGACAAACCGCCGAGCTGCAGGTGGCCCTGCTGGCACAGGTCGAGCAGGCGGCCGGGGGTGCCCACCACCACGTCGGCGCCCTTGTGCAGTGCCTCGATCTGCGGCTCGTAGGCCCGCCCCCCGTAGATGGACACCACGGTCAGCCGTCGCTCGTCGTCGGCGACGAGGTATTTCGCGGCGGTGGCGAGGTCATCGGTCACCTGCAGACACAGCTCGCGGGTGGGCACCACCACCAGGGCCCGCGGAGCGCCGGTGAGTGGCCGTATCCCGGTACCCGAGGAGATGCGCTGCAGCAGCGGAACGCCGAACGCGAACGTCTTGCCCATTCCGGTGCGGGCCTGGCCAATGACATCCTCGCCATTGAGTGCGAGCGGGAGGGTGAGTTCTTGAATAGCAAAGGGCGTCTGGATGCCCTTTTCGGCTAGTGCGCGGACAATTTCGTCGCGGACTCCAAGGCTGGCAAAAGTTTTCGGGGTTACTTCAGTTGTGCTTTTGAGTGCGGTCATACGTGGGTGCAAAACCTTTCGGTGACGGTATCGGTCGTGTGTCGGCGTTTCTCTGTCGCGGTTCACGCGCGCACGAGTTCCGACTCCGATACGTCGCCGAGGCGCCGGCTCCAATACACCATCCGGGCGGGCCAGCTACGTGCACGCACATTTCGCCGGTAGTGACGGCACACAGATGCAGCCACTACCTATACAAATGATAACTGGTCGCCAGCACGCTCCATTTCCTTTCCCGCTCGCCGACTAGAGTGTGGCCATGCCCTCGCCCTCATCCGCCGACCAGGTGGCCAACTCGCCTAGGCCCCGGCTGCCGGCGGATCATCCCGGCGTCAACGAGTTCTTCGCTTTGCTGGCCTACGGCGAGGTGGCGGCGTTCTACCGGCTTACCGATGAGGCGCGGATGGCGCCGAACCTGCAGGGGCGGATCTCGATGGCGAGCATCGCCGCCGCCGAGATGGGGCACTATGAGCTGCTGCGCGATGCGCTGGAACGTCGTGGTGTCGACGTTGTCCCTGCGATGTCGAAGTACGTGTCAGCGCTGGAAAACTACCACCGGCTAACCACCCCGAGCACCTGGCTGGAAGCCCTGGTGAAAACCTACGTCGGTGACGCCTTGGCCGCCGATTTGTATTTAGAGATCGCTGACGGGCTGCCGGACGAGGTTGCCGATGTGGTGCGAGCGGCGTTGTCGGAGACTGGGCACTCCCAGTTTGTCGTTGCCGAGGTACGCGCCGCGGTGACCGCCAGCGGCAAACAGCGCAGCCGATTGGCGCTGTGGTCTCGCCGTCTGCTCGGAGAAGCGATAACCCAGGCCCAGTTCCTGCTGGCCGACCACGATGAGCTGGTCGACCTTGTGGTAGCCGGTACCGGTGGCCTTAGCCAGCTCAGCGCATTCTTCGACCGCCTCCAGCACATCCACGATCAACGGATGCGTGAACTGGGTCTGGTGTAGCGCAGCAATGCCCGCTGGGTCAGCTGTTGGTGCCGTTGGCGCCGGCCGTGCCGAACACAGTCCCGCCGCGGCCACCGGCCGCTCCGGTCCCGTCGACCCCAGGGTGCGCGGACGGGGTTTTCGACCCGTGGCCACCGTTGCCGCCGCTCCCGCCATTGCCGACCAGCTGGGCTGCGCCGCCGGTGCCACCGTCGCCGCCGGTGCCGCCGTTACCGGCGGTGCCGGCGTTGCCAGACTTGCCGCCATTACCGGCCCCGCCGGCGCCGGCATTGCCACCTGCGCCGCCCGCGCCACCGTCTCCGCCGACGGAGCCGTCGACGCCGCCGTTGCCGCCTATGCCGCCGTTGCCGCCGAGTCCACCTGTGCCGCCTTGGCCGCCGTTGCCGCCGCCGGCGCCTCCAGCACCCCCGACGCCGGCGTTGCCGCCCTTGCCGCCGGTTCCACCAACTCCGCCATCGGAGCCGCCAGCGGTGCCACTGCCGCCGTTGCCGCCGTTCCCGCCGAAGCCCCCGTTACCGCCGAGACCGCCGGTGCCGCCGCCAATACCGCCAACGCCATCGCCGCCGACGCCGCCGGTCCCGCCCAGGGCGGCACCGGGGGCGACGGCGGCGACGGCGGCGCCGGCGGCGACGGCGGCAATGGCGGCGACGGCGGCGACATCGTCAGTCCAGGTTCGTTCGACCCAGACCTCGACAGTAGTGGCGGCGACGGCGGCAACGGCGGCAACGGCGGAGCAGGCGGCATCGGCGGCAACGGCGGCAAAGGCGGCAAAGGCGGCAACTTCGAACCCGGCGGCAAAGGTGGTAACGGCGGCAACGGCGGCACCGCAAACGGACCCACCAGCGTGGGCGGCACCGGAGGCAACGGCGGCAAAGGTGGGACCGGCGGCAACGCCGGTACCGTCGGTGATCTCACCGGCGTCGTCGGTGGCGTTGGTGGTGTCGGCGGGGCGGGTGGCACCGGTGGTGTCGGGGCAGCCGGCAGTGCCGGCGGGGCCGGAGGAACCGGAGGCGCGGCCTTCACTGCCGATGGCGGCGACGGCGGCAACGGCGGTAACGGCGGCGCCGGCGCCAACGGCGGTTTCGGGGGTAACGGCGGCGACGGCGGCGCCGGCGGGCTCGGGCCGAACGGCACCGCCGTCGGCGGAGCCGGTGGTGCCGCCGGCGTCGGCGGCAACGGCGGCGACGGCGGACTCGGAGGCGTCAGGGGTGCCGGCGGGAATTCCTCTGGCGCTAACCCCGGCGCAGACGGCATGGACGGCACTGCCGGCGCCGATGGTCTGGTCGGAGCCGACGGCTTCCCAGGCAATCCGGGTTAACGCCTAAACGGCCAACGCCGCCCGTGCGGCGGCATGTGTCCGCCGGGCGTGCCCGCCACCGAACAGCACCACGTGCGCCAACAGCGGAAAGAGCTGGCGCAGCCCAATGCGATTGCGCCACCCGGGTTTCAGCGATCGCACTCGCTGGTAGCCGGCGAGGATGGCGTCGAAATGCGGGCACCCGAACAGCGCCAGCATCGCCAGGTCGGTCTCGCGGTGGCCGGCGTGCGCAGCCGGGTCGATCAGCACCACCCCATCGGGCGTCCACATCACGTTGCCGCCCCACAAATCGCCATGCAGCCGGGCCGGCCGATCATCGTCGTCGAAATCGCCGGCACGGCAGCGGGCCACGACCGATTCGATCGCGCTGCGGGTCGAAGCATCCAGGCGCGGCGCCGCAAGCTCGGCCATCGGAACCAGCCGCTCCTCGGCGTAAAACTCGCCCCAACGCCGGTGCCGCCGCAGCGACATCGGCAACGGCTGCGATAACGGACCGAAGAAACCGGGCCCCTCCCAGCCGTCGGGTCCGGCCCCGAACGCCGGCGCGCCCGCGTCGTGCATGACGGCCAGCCGACTTCCGAACACCTGCGCCGCCTCGCGGCTCG
This sequence comes from Mycobacterium simulans, assembly GCF_900232995.1. Taxonomy (GTDB): domain Bacteria; phylum Actinomycetota; class Actinomycetes; order Mycobacteriales; family Mycobacteriaceae; genus Mycobacterium; species Mycobacterium simulans. The sequence goes on along the minus strand of NZ_OCVX01000003.1, from coordinate 1,855,869 downwards.
GAGGCACCGAATCAAGCCGTCGCAAGGTGAGGCTGGTGGCGTCAGAAGAAAGGACCTGCGCGCAGGGCACGCCGCCGTCGACAGCCGAAAGCCATTGCAGCCCTGCGGCTTCCCAAGCAAAGTAGCCAGCTGGCGCTTCCGGGTGTTGCTTGACGAAATCAGTCACGCACCGGTAGTCACATGACTCGCATGCACATCATCCGCGGGCCGTGCCTCGGTCTGCTCCTTGGCCCAGCGGTAGTCCGGCTTGCCGGCGGGTGAACGCTTCACCTCGTCGACGAACCAAAGACTGCGCGGCACTTTGTATCCCGCGATCTCCGAACGCACGAACCTGTCCAACTCCGCCAGCGACGGCCGGCAACCAGCCCGCGCCTGCACAACGGCGGCCACATGCTGGCCGTAACGCGGATCGGGCACACCGACCACCAGCGCATCGAAGACGTCGGGATGACCCTTCAACGCCGCCTCGACTTCCTCGGGGTAAATCTTCTCGCCGCCGCTGTTGATCGACACCGAACCGCGGCCCAGCATGGTGACAGTGCCGTCCTCCTCGACCTGTGCGTAGTCGCCCGGAATGGCATAGCGCACACCGTTAATCGTGCGGAACGTCTCGGCGGTCTTCTTCTCGTCCTTGTAGTAGCCGACCGGGATATTGCCCTTCTTCGCGATGAATCCGCGCACCCCTGAACCGGGCTTCACCTCGTTGCCGTCTTCGTCGAGGACGACGGTTCGGTGGTCGATGGTCACCCGCGGACCACCGCTGTGCGGCGCGCCTGAGGCGACGATGCTGGTGCCACCAAAACCAGTCTCCGAGGAGCCAATTGAGTCCGTGATGACTCGATTGGGCAGCAGCTCAAGGAGTTTCTCTTTGATGCTTGGCGAGAACAGCGCCGCCGTGCTGGCCAACAAGAACAGCGACGACAAGTCGTAATCGTTTTCCGCCGACAGCGCGTCGAGCAGAGGACGGGCCATCGCGTCACCGGTAAAGAACAACAGATTCACCTTGTGTTCGTGAATCGTGCGCCACACCTGGTCGGCATTGAATTCCGGTGCCAGAACGGTGGTTTGACCCGAGAAGAGCGACATCCAGGTGGCCGACTGGGTGGCGCCGTGAATCATCGGCGGAATCGGGTAGCGGATCATCGGCGGATTCGCCGCCGCGGCCTTGGCCAGGTCGTACTCGTCCTTGACGAATTCGCCTGTCGCGAAGTCAGTTCCGCCGAACAACACGCGGTAGATGTCTTCGTGACGCCACATCACGCCCTTCGGAAAACCGGTTGTTCCGCCGGTGTAGAGCAGGTAGATGGCGTCGGCGCTGCGCTCGCCAAAGTCGCGATCGGCCGAGCAATCAGCGAAGGCCGAATAGAACTCGACACCGCCGTAGCGCTCAAAATCGCTATCACTACCGTCATCGACCACTAGAACGGTCTTGACGTTGGGGGTGTCCGGTAACACGTTGGCGACGCGATCGGAGTACAGGCGCTCGTGCACTAGCGCGACCATGTCAGAGTTGTCGAACAGGTAGCGCAGCTCGCCCTCGACGTAGCGGTAGTTGACGTTGACCAGGATGGCGCCCGCCTTGACGATACCGAGCATCGCGATCACGATCTCGATGCGATTGCGGCAGTACAGCCCGACCTTGTCGTCCTGCTGCACGCCCTGATCCATCAGGTAGTGCGCCAGGCGATTGGCCCTCTCCTCCAGTTGGGCATAGGTCAGTTGCTCATCACCGCAGATGAGGGCTACACGGTCAGGCACAGCGTCGATGGCGTGCTCAGCGAGATCGGCAATGTTCAGGGCCACGGCCACCAAACTAGAACGTGTTACATTTCTTGACAAGCGAATGCCCAATGTCGAGCACAAGGGAGCACCAGTGACCCAGGCATCAGCAAACGAATCCGGACCCTTGGAAGCGGACGCACTGGTCGAGCAACGCGGTCACACCCTGATCGTCACGATGAACCGGCCGCACGCCCGCAACGCGCTGAGCACCGAAATGATGGAAATCATGGTCCAGGCCTGGGACCGCGTCGACAAGGACCCCGACATCCGGTGCTGCATCCTGACCGGGGCCGGTGGCTACTTTTGCGCCGGCATGGATCTGAAGGCGGCAACGCAGAAGCCGCCGGGCGACTCGTTCAAAGACGGCAGCTACGACCCGTCGCGCATCGACGCCCTACTCAAGGGCCGCCGACTGACCAAGCCGCTGATCGCCGCCGTCGAAGGCCCGGCGATCGCCGGCGGCACCGAAATCCTGCAGGGCACCGACATCCGGATTGCCGGCGAGAGCGCCAAGTTCGGCATCTCCGAGGCCAAGTGGAGCCTGTACCCGATGGGCGGCTCGGCCGTGCGCCTCACCCGCCAGATTCCCTACACGGTGGCCTGCGATCTGCTGCTAACCGGACGGCACATCACCGCCGCCGAGGCCAAGGAGATGGGCCTGATCGGGCACCTAGTGCCCGACGGCCAGGCACTGACCAAAGCCCTCGAGATCGCCGAGATCATCGAAAACAACGGCCCCCTGGCTGTGCAGGCGATCCTGCGGACCATCCGCGAGACCGAGGGCATGCACGAGAACGACGCGTTCAAGATCGACACCCAGATCGGGATCAAGGTCTTCCTGTCCGACGACGCCAAGGAAGGCCCCCGCGCGTTCGCCGAGAAGCGCAAGCCCAATTTCCAGAACCGCTAGCCCCTTTGCGCCGAGCGTGCACCCACCGCCAAAAATCGGCCAATTTTTCGCGGTGGGTGCACGTTCGGCGAAGGCCGTCAGTCCCCCGGACCACACTCAAACGCCATGCGGGAACCATTCATCGGCAGCGAAGCCATCGCGTCGGGCGCATTGACGCCCTATCAACTACGAAGCCGATTCCGAGCGCTCCACCCCGACGTCTACGTCGCCCTCGGCACGGACCTCACCTCCACGACCCGCGCCCGTGCCGCCTGGCTATGGTCACGGCGGCGCGGAGTCATCGCAGGACAGTCCGCCTCGGCGGTCCACGGCGCCAAGTGGGTCGACCCGAGGCAACCCGCCCAATTGCAGTACGCATACCGTCGTCCGCCGACCGGCATCCGCACCTGGTCGGATCGCCTCGCGCCAGACGAGTTCCAGCTCGTCGGCGGCCTGCCCGTAACTACACCCGCGCGCACCGCCTTCGACCTCGCCAGCCGGTACCCGATCACCAAGGCGGTTGCCGCCATTGATGCATTAGCCCGAGCCACCAAGCTCAACATCACCGAAGCGGAAATACTCGCCAGCCGGTACAAAGGCCACCGCAACATCAGAGGGGCAAGACACACCCTGAAACTGGTCGACGCCGGCGCCGAGTCACCCCGCGAGTCTTGGCTCAGACTCCTGCTCATCGAAGCTGGCTATCCGCGGCCACAAACCCAGATCCCGGTCCATGGCGAGTACGGCGAGCTCGTCGCCATACTCGACATGGGTTGGGAGGACGTCAAAATAGCGGTGGAGTACGAGGGCGACCACCATCGCACCGACCGCCGGCAATTCAACAGGGACATCGCCCGTTTCGAGGCGCTGCCCGATCTGGGTTGGATCGCCATACGGGTCACGGCCGAAGACGTGCCGGGCGAAATCCGAAGACGGGTGGCAGCAGCCTGGGCACGCCGGGCTAGCCCAGCGGCGCGGTCGGCGTGAACACCACCGGCATCGACTCCAGCCCACTCACGAAGTTCGCCGGCCGCAGCGGCAACGCCGACTCAGCGGAGGCCAGCCGCAAATCCGGCAGCCGCTTGAGCACCTTGCCCGTCATGATCGACAGCTCCAACCGGGCCAGCTGATTGCCCAGACAGAAATGCGTGCCGAACCCGAATGCCAAGTGGCTGTTCGGGTTTCGTTGAATATCAAACTTCTCCGGCTCATCGAATACCGCTTCGTCGAAATTGGCCGACTCGAACAGCAGCATCATTTTCTCGCCTTCACGCAGCGCGGTGCCGTGAAAGTCCGTATCAGCAGTCAACACCCGGCACATGTTTTTCACCGGCGCGGTCCACCGCAGCATCTCCTCGATGGCGCCCGGAAGCAACAAGGGGTCTCGTTGCAGCAGGTCCCACTGGTCGCGGTTGCGCAGCAGCTGCTCAGTCCCCCCGCTCAACGTATGCCGCGTCGTCTCGTCGCCGCCGATCAAAATCAGCAGCGTCTCCATGATGAGTTCGTCGTCACTCAGCCGCTCCCCGTCGACCTCAGAACTCACCAACACGCTCACCAAGTCGTCGGTCGGCTCCTCCCGGCGCGCCGCAATCGTGCCTCGGGTGAAATCGTTGTAGGCGGCAAAGGCGTCCATGCTGACCTGGAAATCATCTTCGGACACATGCGAACTCAGGAATGTCACCAGATCGTCAGACCATCTCAGAAACATTTCCCGTTGCTCCGGACGCACCCCGAGCATGTCGCCAATAACGGCCATCGGCAGCGGCGCGGCCAGGTCGCGCACGAAGTCACACTCGCCGCGTTCGCACACCGCATCGATCAGCGTGTCGCACAACTCCCCGATCGATGCCTCTTTGTCCTTTACCCGCTTGCGCGTAAAGCCGGCGTTAACCAGCTTGCGCCGCAACAGATGTGCGGGATCGTCCATATCGATCATCATCGGCATGGCGGGCTGGTCGGGCCGGATGCCGCCGGCATTGGAGAACAGCTCCGGCTGGCGTTCGGCGTCGATCACGGCCTGGTACGTCGACGCCGCGGCCAGCCCATTGCGGTCCCGAAACACCGGCTGATTGGCGCGCATCCACCGATACGCCGCACGAGCTTCACGACTGCCGTAGAACGTGCCGTCGGTCAGATCCACGTCGGGCTTGATCTCAATCACGGCTTCAGTCATTCCATTCCTCCGCACTACAGTGAGCGTCATGTCCGTCTCGCAACACACCATTGCCGGCACCGTGCTGACCATGCCGGTCCGCATCCGCACGGCCAATCTGCACTCCGCGATGTTCTCCGTGCCCGCCGCCGCGGCGCAGCGTCTCATCGACTACAGCGGGCTCAACGTGTGCGAATACCTGCCCGGCAAAGCGATCGTCATGCAGATGCTGGTGCGCTACGTCGACGGGGATCTCGGGAAGTACCACGAATACGGCACCGCGGTCATGGTGAACCCGCCGGGCAGCCAAGCCAAAGGACCGAAAGCCCTCGGCAAGGCTGCCGCATTCATCCATCACCTGCCGGTGGACCAGGAATTCACCCTCGAGGCCGGCCGCACAATCTGGGGCTTCCCCAAGATCATGGCCGGCTTCAACGTCACAGAGGGCCGCAAATTTGGCTTCGAGGTCAGCGCCGACGGCCAGCTCATCGCCGGCATCGAGTTCAGCCCGGGCCTGCCGCTGCCGACCGGAAAATCGCAGGTGCTCAAGACCTACTCCCACCAAGACGGCGTCACTCGCGAGATTCCCTGGGAAATGAAGATCTCCGGCCTGCGTGCCCGACTCGGCGGCGCTCGCTTGCACCTCGGCGACCATCCATACGCCAAGGAGCTCGCCTCGCTGGGCCTGCCGAAGCGCGCGCTGATGTCGCAGTCGGCGGCCAACGTGGAGATGACCTTCGGCGACGCACACGCCATCTAAAGGCAACCCCATCCGGCCAATCTAGAACGCGTTCTAACGCCCTGGCAAGGCGCGGCCTACACTAACGCCGCAAGGTCCCGCACCTGCTCAACGCTGCGGGCAGCCACCACCATCATGGTCACGCCGGCGGCCTCCCAGGCGGCGATCTGCTTACGCACGTAGTCGAGATCGCCAACGATCATGGCGTCGTCGACGAGTTCGTCGGGGATGATTTCGGCGGCTTTGTCCTTCTGGTTGGACCGGAACAACTTGGTGACCTCGTCGACCACCTCCGCGTACCCCATCCGGCGATAGACGTCGGCGTGGAAGTTGGTGTCTTGGGCTCCCATGCCGCCCATGTAGAGAGCCAGAAACGGCTTGATGCCCGCGAACGCGGCCGCCCGGTCCTCGGTCACGACGATCTGCGCGGTCGCACAGATCTCAAAGTCCTCGCGGCTGCGCCGAGCACCCGGCCGGGCGAACCCCTCGTCCAGCCATTCGTTGTACATGTCGGCCACCCGCGGCGAATAGAAGATCGGCAGCCAGCCGTCGCAAATCTCTGCGGCCAGCGCCACGTTCTTCGGCCCTTCGGCGCCCAGCATGATCGGGATGTCGGCGCGCAACGGGTGAGTAATGGGCTTCAAAGCCTTCCCCAAACCGGTTGTCCCAGAGCCGGTCAACGGCAGCGGGTAGTGCGGGCCGTCGCTGGTCACCGGCGCCTCCCGAGCCCACACCTGCCGGATGATGTCAATGTATTCGCGGGTGCGCGCCAGCGGCTTCGGGAACGACTGGCCGTACCAACCCTCGACCACCTGCGGGCCGGACACACCCAACCCCAGAATGTGCCGGCCACCGGACAGATGGTCCAGCGTGAGCGCGGCCATCGCGCACGCAGTCGGGGTACGTGCCGACAGCTGCACCACCGACGTGCCCAGCCGCACCCGCTGCGTCGACGACCCCCACCAGGCCAGGGGTGTGTACGCGTCCGATCCCCACGCCTCGGCGGTAAACACGGCGTCGAATCCGGCGTCCTCGGCCGCCGCTACGAATTCCGCGGTGTTCTCCGGCGGTTGCGCGCCCCAGTACCCGAGCTGCAGTCCGAGTTTCATCCCTGCCTCCTCGAGGCCCTCACAAAGGGCCTAGTTGAAACCATTCTTAGAACCTGTTCTACTCGAAGGCGTGACAGCCAGCTCGAGCGGCCCGACCCTGATCGATCCCCCAGAGCCGCCTCTCTCTGCCCCGTTGACGTTGTCCTTCGACTACACCCGTTCGGTGGGTCCCACGCTCGGCAAGTTCTTCACCGCATTGCGTGAGCGCCGCATCTTGGGGGTGCGCGGATCCGATGGTCGGGTACATGTGCCGCCGGCGGAATATGACCCGGTTACCTATGAACCGCTGGGCGAGATGGTACCGGTGGCCAGTGTCGGCACCGTCACCTCCTGGACCTGGCAGCCCGATCCGCTGGAGGGCCAGCCGTTGGACCGCCCGTTCGCCTGGGCCCTGATCAAGCTGGACGGCGCCGACACAGCCATGATCCACGCCGTGGATGTGGGAGCCGCAGGGCCCGACGCCATCAGCACCGGCGCCCGGGTCCACGTGCACTGGGCCGACGAGACCGTGGGCGCCATCACCGACATCGCGTACTTCGTGCTCGGCGAGGAGCCCGAGCCCGTCCAGGAGCACGAAACCGACCGGGACCCGGTCACCATGATCGTCACGCCGATCCAGCTGACCATCCAGCACACCGCCTCGCACGAGGAAAGCGCCTACCTGCGCGCCATCGCCGAAGGCAAACTGCTCGGCGCGCGCACCGGCGAAACAGGAAAAGTCTATTTCCCGCCGCATGGCGCCGACCCGGCCACCGGCCTGCCGACCACCGAGTTCGTCGAGCTGCCGGACAGGGGCACGGTGACGACGTTCGCGATCATCAACATCCCTTTCCAGGGTCAGCGCATCAAGCCGCCGTACGTAGCGGCCTACGTATTGCTCGACGGTGCCGACATTCCGGTCCTGCACCTAGTTGCCGACGTCGACGCGCATGAGGTTCGGATGGGCATGCGCGTCGAAGCGGTGTGGAAACCACGCGAGGAGTGGGGTTTTGGCATCGACAACATCGAGTACTTTCGGCCCACCGGAGAACCGGACGCCGACTACGACACCTACAAGCACCACCTGTAAAGGGCCTACTCGCAAATGAGCACTCGCAATGTCGCGGTGGTCGGCTTCGCCCACGCCCCGCATGTCCGCCGCACCGACGGCACTACCAACGGCGTCGAGATGTTGATGCCCTGCTTCGCCCAGCTCTACCAAGAGCTGGGCATCAGCCAGAAAGACATCGGCTTCTGGTGCTCGGGATCTTCGGATTACCTTGCTGGACGGGCGTTTTCCTTCATCTCGGCGATCGACTCGATCGGCGCCGTTCCCCCGATCAACGAGTCGCACGTCGAGATGGACGCGGCGTGGGCCCTCTACGAGGCCTACATCAAGATCCTCACCGGCGAAGTCGACACCGCGCTGGTGTACGGCTTCGGCAAGTCCTCGGCGGGAATCCTGCGACAGATCCTGTCGCGGCAGACCGACCCCTACACCGTCGCCCCGCTGTGGCCGGATTCGGTGTCGATGGCCGGGCTGCAGGCCCGTATCGGCCTGGACCAAGGCAAGTGGACGCACGAACAGATGGCACAGGTCGCCCTGGACTCGTTCGCCCAAGCAGATCGCAACGACTCCGAAAAGCCGGCCAAGAGCATCGACGAACTGCTCGAACGACCCTTCTTCAACGATCCGCTGCGGCGTCACGACATCGCCCCGATCACCGACGGCGCCGGCGCCATCGTGCTGGCAGCCGACGACCGTGCCCGCGAATTGCGCGAAAACCCGGCCTGGATAACGGGATTCGAGCATCGCATCGAGTCACCTTCGCTCGGCGTGCGCGACCTCACAATCTCGCCGTCAACGGCCAGCTCCGCACAAGCGGCCACTGGCGGCAACACCGACACGATCGACGTCGCCGAAATCCATGCGCCCTTCACGCATCAACACCTGATTCTCGCCGAGGCCATCGGATTGCCCCAGACAACCAAGATCAATCCCTCCGGCGGCGCACTGGCGGCCAACCCGATGTTCGTCGCCGGACTGGAGCGCATCGGTTTTGCGGCACAACACATCTGGAACGGCACCGCGAATCGGGTGCTGGCGCACGCCACCAGCGGCCCCGCGCTGCAACAGAACCTGGTCACGGTCATGGAAGGACAGCAATAATGGCGCGCCGGCGACGATGCAGAGCGCAGCGATGAGGAGGAGCGGCGCCGATGACTAAGCAACTTGCCGCGGTGCTTGGTACCGGGCAGACCAAGTATGTCGCCAAGCGCCACGACGTTTCGATGAACGGCCTGGTGCGCGAGGCCATCGATAAGGCGCTGGGCGATTCCGGCTCCACGTTCGACGATATCGACGCCGTCGTGGTCGGCAAGGCACCCGACTTCTTCGAGGGCGTGATGATGCCGGAACTGTTCATGGCCGACGCCATGGGCGCAACCGGCAAGCCGCTGATCAGGGTACACACCGCGGGTTCGGTCGGTGGATCCACCGCGGTAGTCGCGGCCAGCCTGGTCCAGTCCGGCAAGTACCGCCGCGTGCTGGCGATAGCCTGGGAGAAGCAGTCGGAATCAAATGCCATGTGGGCCTTGTCGATTCCGATTCCCTTCATCAAGCCGGTTGGTGCGGGCGCAGGTGGGTATTTCGCTCCGCACGTGCGGGCCTATATCCGCCGCTCGGGTGCGCCGACGCACATCGGCGCCATCGTCGCGACCAAAGACCGGCTCAACGGGAGCCGAAACCCGCTCGCGCACTTACAGCAGCCCGACATCACCCTCGAGAAGGTGATGCAATCCCCCATGCTGTGGGACCCGATCCGCTACGACGAAACCTGCCCGTCCTCGGACGGTGCCTGCGCGGTCGTCATCGGCAACGAGGACATCGCGGATGCACGTCTGGCGCAAGGACATCCGGTGGCCTGGATTCATGCCACCGCCTTGCGTACCGAGCCGCTGGCGTTCTCCGGACGCGATCAGGTCAACCCGCAGGCCGGCCGCGACGCCGCCGCCGCGCTGTGGAAGGCGGCCGGCATCACCAGCCCGATCGACGAGATCGACGCCGCCGAAATCTACGTGCCGTTCTCCTGGTTCGAGCCAATGTGGCTGGAAAACCTCGGATTTGCCCCCGAGGGCGAAGGCTGGAAACTCACCGAAGCGGGCGAGACCGCGATCGGCGGACGGCTGCCGGTCAACCCGTCCGGCGGGGTGCTGTCGTCCAACCCGATCGGCGCATCCGGGCTGATTCGCTTCGCGGAGGCGGCAATCCAGGTGATGGGCAAGGGCGGCGATCACCAGGTGCCCAATGTTAGAAAGGCACTCGGGCATGCCTACGGCGGTGGCTCGCAGTATTACTCGATGTGGGTAGTTGGAAAGGACAAGCCGTGACCGGCCGGTTGAAGTACACCTGCAGCATCGCCATGGGGCCGATCGACCAGCTGGTCGGCATCGCCAAGACCGCTGAGGAAGTCGGGTTCGACTCGATCGCCTTGCCCGACTCGCTGTTCTTCATGGAGAAGGCGGCCGCCGACTATCCGTACACCCCCGACGGGTCGCGGATGTGGAACGAAAACACCCCCTGGGTCGACCCGTTGATCGCCGCCGGCGCGATGGGCGCCGTGACCTCGACGCTGCGGTTCTACACCAATGTGCTGAAGCTCGGATCCCGCAACCCACTGCTGCTGGCCCGCCAGGTCAGCTCGGTGGCCAATCTAACCAATAACCGATTCGGCTTCGGCGTCGGAATCGGCTGGGCACCAGAGGAATTCGAGTGGTGCGGAGTCCCGTATAAGCGGCGTGGCGCGCGAGTCGACGAGATGATAGACGTGATCAAACTGGTGCTGGCCGGCGGCATGGTCGAATTCCACGGCGAATTCTTCGATTTCGACCGGTTGCAGATGAGCCCGGCTCCCAGCGAGCCGGTGCCGTTCTACGTCGGCGGGCACACCGACGTGGCGCTGCGGCGCGCGGCCCGCATCGGCGACGGCTGGACCAGCGCGATGATGACCGGCGACCAGCTGGCGGAAACCATCACCAAGCTCAACGAATTGCGCGCCGAATACGGCCGCGCCGACCAGCCGTTCGAATTTCAGGCGGTTTGCATCGACAAGTTCGGCGTAGACGGTCATCGGAGGCTCGCCGAGATCGGGGTCACCGACAACATCGTGATCCCGTGGGTCTTCGACGGCCTGGGCTTCGACGCGCCGCTGGACAAGAAGCGAGAGTCGCTGAAACGCTTCGCCGACACCTATATCCACTCGGGCTGGCAGGACACATGACCAACCTCGCCCACCAAGCGGGCTGCCGCTCCCGAGCAGCGGTCCAAGCCCGCGACAAGGAAGCCTGGTTGGCGGTATTCGCCGACGACGCGATCGTCGAGGATCCTATCGGGCCATCGGCTTTCGATCCCGAAGGCAAAGGGCACCGGGGCCGCGATGCGATCTCGGCCTTCTGGGACCTGGCCATCGCGCCCACCAGCAAGATCGAGTTCGTCTTTCGCGACGCCTACCAGTGCGGCAACGAGGAAGCCAACGTCGGACACATCCTCATCACGACGGGCGGATACCAGATCACCGCCGAAGGCGTGTTCACCTACAAGGCCAACGACCAAGGTCAGTTAGTGGCGCTGCGCGCCTACTGGGACATGGACAAGGCCGCCGCAAGCAGCCGAAAGATCTAACGCCGACTGTGAATCTGGAAACGCGACACGCCGATCCGAATATCGTCGGACCTACAGCAGCGCGTCGAAGAACTCATGGAGTGCAAGTCGCTGCGCACATGCGGTGAGCGCGCGGGCAGCAGGGGATCCTGGTCCGGCCGCGTTGGTCGCGAAGGCGATCGGAACGTTAACGGCTGGATCGACCAATGCGACCGCACGGATCCCTCGTCCCGTCGGAGTCATCCACAGCCAAGTGTGCGGCACGATGCACGCAAAGTTGGCAGTCGAGACCTGTGCGAATAGCGAAGCGACCGAGTCCGTTTCGACCTGCGGGTTGACGGTGATGCCGTGACCTGCGAAAGTTTCGTCGACGATCTGACGGTCCCGCATATCGGCCGTGAGCAAAGCCAATGGCAGTTGTGCCGCGTCCTGCCACGTCAGCGTCGACGCATCAGGTGGCAACATTTCTACCCGCGCCAACACCACATATTGCTCCTCATAAAGAGGCACCAGATCCACGTCGTGGCTGTCGTCAGAAGTGGGGTGCACGATCGCGGCGTCGAGTTCGAAGTCGCGCAGCCGGCGGTACAGCTCGGTGGTCGCCAGTCGGGAACAGATCTGCACCTTGGCCAACGGGTGCGCCGAACAAAACGCAGACAGCAAAAGAGACGCCGTCGTCGAGGCCGTAGGAATCGTGCCTAGCCGGAGCGAGCCGGTGATCCCGGACCGTACCGCGCGCACCTCGGCCTTGAACGCATCATGTTCGGCCAGGATCCGCTTCGCCCACACCACCAACCGCTCCCCCTCGGGAGTGAGGCCCTCAAAATTGCGTCCGCGATGAATCAAGGTGACATTGAGCTCGCGTTCGAGCTTGGCAATCGCGGCGGAAAGTGCCGGTTGTGACACGTAACACTGTTCGGCTGCCCGAGCGAAGTGCCGCTCCTGGGCCACCGCCACGAAGTACTCCAATTGACGGAAGAGCACCCCCACCTCCTCGGCCTTCACTCACTGAACCTGCGGCTAGGCGTCACTACCCAGCCAGCCAATTCACAACGCCCTGCCAGCACGCATTACGCCTCCCAGCGGCGAGCGCGCGGCCCACGCTAGCCAAGAAACTGCTAAACCAGCAACGCGGAGCCAATACTCGATTTCTAATCGACAATAAATCAAATTTATCGATGCGAAATCTTCTCAAACGTGGCGTTCGCCGGACGCCCGCAGCGCATATTTCATGAAATGGGCCGCACAGTTTGGCCCGCGAGCCGTGCGACTGTTGTAAAAAAATTCGACACAGCCCAGGTCGCGCTATTTTGACCCTGCCATGTCAAACTATTCGACAATCAGCACGCTCTGGTGACGTTTCCCCATCGTTACAGCAATCGGTTACGTCTCAACACTTCTCCGCTCCGGCGCCCTGCGTAGCGCATGTCGACCAGCCAGGCCGGCTCGATGTTCAAGAAGAGGTTTCGTCGTCGATAAACATCATTTCATTGATGATAAAAATCGAGTATTGACCCGAGTTGCAAGCCCAGCAGTTTCGTGGTTAACGTGGGCCGTGCGCCGGTGGCTGTAATCGTCTCTATACATATTCGCTGCCGCTATTCGTCGGGTCGCGGGATAGCCCGCCGCCATGTCTCCATATGGAGTGACGGAAGGAGGTGATCATATGTCGCACGAAATCCTATTCACCGAGCACGAGACTCTCCACGGGTTGTCTTTCCCAGTGCTTTTCATAGCAGACGGCGGCATCGACTAACTGGCAACGTTGCCGGGCGACACTACGGCCGGCAGGGATGTCACCGCCCCCAGGTGTTGAAGATCCCTGCCGGCCGTCCCCGCCAAGTGTGAAATCGCTGAAATCTGCTGGGAGCAAGGAACATCTGGTTATGTCGGAAGTGTGTGGGCTTGTCGTTGGTGAGGTGGTGGGTCCGGATTGGTCGTATTGGCCGGCGCGGGTTTTGGGTCATGCAGATCCTTTGACCATTGGGCATCGGACGGGGACCCATCGGGTGATCTCTCCGGAGCAGACGTGGCTGGCTGTGCAGCCCGCGTTGCAGCTGGCGGGCATCACCCGGGTGGCTGACGTGACCTGGCTGGACGATATTGGCATTCCCACGGTGCAGGCGGTACGCCCGGCCTCGCTTACGTTATCGGTCAGTCAGGGAAAGGCCGCCACATACCGCGCCGCCCAGGTCTCTGCGGTGATGGAATCGCTGGAAACGTGGCACGCCGAGAACCTCATTGCCGACCTGTTGTCGACGGCGACAACGGATCTGGAATGGGAGTTGACGTATGATCCGGCGGACCTGCGCCGCTCGGCCGGCAGCCTCTATCACCGCCGGACAAAGCTGGACTGGATGAAGGCGACGACATTGCTGACCGGTCGCCAAACCTGGGCACCGTGGTCAGTTGTCGCGGTCAACGTGGCGGTCAGCGACACCTGGGATCCGCCGATGTTTGCCATGGACACAACGGGATTGGCCTCGGGCAACAGCTATCACGAGGCCACCCTGCACGGGTTGTACGAAATCATGGAACGCCACGCCCTCGCCAGCGCCGAGCCCGGATCGACGCTGTTCGAGGTGCCATATGACGATGTCGCCGATTCGGATTGCGCCCAGCTGGTCGAAATGATTGACCGAGCCGGAAGCCAACTACAGATCGCGCGAATCGACACCTGGGACGCCTTCTATTGTTTTTCCGCCGAACTGACATCACCCATGACCGAAGTTCCATTCTGCGGTCACGGCCTGCACCACGACCCCAACGTCGCGTTATCGCGCGCGATCACCGAAGCCGCCCAATCACGCTTGACGGCCATTAGCGGAGCCCGCGAGGACCTACCCGCCGCGCTCTATCAGCGGTTCGCCCAAATACACACCTATGCCCCGGTCCAGCGGTCCCTGCAGTCGATGCCGACCGCTACTCCAACACCGTGGCATATCGAGTGCACCGACTCGCTCAACGAGCTAGTGACCTCGGCGGCAACCGCGATCGCAACCCGCTCCGGCACTGAACCACTGGCGGCGGTCTGCGACTTCCCCGACGCGTGCATTCCCGTCGTCAAAGTCATCGCCCCCGGCCTCACAGCATCGCACGGATCCCCGATGCGTACCCCACTACAGGAGCTAACATGACCAACAGCGGCAGGTTTGTCGTCACGGCCGGGCCCACGATCAGCGTCGCAGACATCCGTGCCATAGCACCCAACGCTGAAGTCCTGCCACCGATTTCATTTGGTGAGGCCCTTGGATACGGGTTACAGCCGGGCGACACCTTACTGATTGTCGACGGACTTTTCTACCAACGCCCCTCGGTACGCCATAAGGAACTGCTCACCCTGATCGACGACGGAGTACGAGTTGTCGGCTCCTCCAGCATGGGAGCGTTGCGCGCGGCCGAACTGCACCCGTTCGGCATGGAGGGCTACGGCTGGGTCTTCGAGGCCTACCGCGACGGAATCCTAGACGCCGACGACGAAGTCGGCATGGTCCACGGCGATCCCGAAGACGGCTACCCAGTCTTCGTCGACGCCCTGGTCAATATCCGCCACACCGTGGCACGTGCCGTCGAATCCGGTGTGTTGCCTGCACCATTGGCCAACCAGCTCATCGAGACCGCCCGTCGTACGCCGTTCACCATGCGCACCTGGGACCGGTTGCTCAATGCGGTCGGCATGCCCCGAAGTCGTGATCTGACAAACCAATTGCAGTCATTGCGGGTCGACATCAAACATGCCGACGCCGTGCTCGCACTCCAACAGGTCCTCAACGGTCAGCCACACCGCGCCACCCGGCCCGGCCCACCCCCCACCAACTGGTCCCATCGCTGGCAACAACGTTGGGCACCATCCACGCCCGTGTCTATAACAAGCGATGATGGCGGCCAGTCCGTTGTCCACATCCGGGACCTCGACGTCTTGTCCATGCTCAGCGCATGCCGCTTACATACCCGGCGTTCGACTTCATGGGGCCCGCAATATGCGCACGATTTCACGGGTTTGCAACTGGCGATAAATCCATTCCCGCGACTGTTGGCATATTGTTTGTGTCGCAACGAGCGTTAACTACCGCGACCTGTATCCGGAGCCGCCGCCGCCCGGGATGGTGCCATCCTGCGCCGAGGGCGGCGTGCTGGGCATCATCTGCGCCTCGATCGCGTCGGTGATGGGCACCGAGGCGATCAAGTTGCTTACCGGGTTGGGTGAGCCACTGCTGGGCCGGCTAATGATCTACGACGCGCTGGAGATGACCTACCGCACGATCAGGATCCGCAAGGACCCGTCCACGCCCAAGATCACCGAGCTGGTAGATTACGAGCAGTTCTGCGGTGTGGTGTCCGACGATGCCGTGCAAGCCGCCAGCGGCTCCATCATCACTCCCCAGGAATTGCGCGAGATGATGGACCGCGGCAAAAAGCTGGCCCTGATCGACGTTCGCGAGCAGGTTGAGTGGGACATCGTGCACATCGACGGCGCTGAGCTCATCCCGAAGTCGTTGATCAGTTCGGGTGAGGGCCTGGCCAAGTTGCCTCAGGACCGCACTACGGTGCTGTACTGCAAGACCGGTGTGCGCTCAGCCGAGGCGTTGGCCGCGGTGAAAAAGGCCGGTTTCTCCGACGCGGTCCACCTGCAGGGCGGGATCGTGGCCTGGGCCAAGCAGATGCAGCCCGACATGGTCATGTACTGAGCACCGGTTAACCTCCGACTGTTGGTCAACGCCAGCTTCAATTCACCTGTGAGCAGGCCCGATAACTGCTAGTTGTGACGTATTAGAGAACGGATATTGGACCGCTGGGTTGGTTCCAGACATGGTCGTATTGGCGGGCTGATTCGTGTCCCGGAAGGAGCGTGCTGGGTAATGGCCAACGCATACGTGATGTCTTTTGGGTTCCCGACCCGAGGAACCAGCCTAGAGCTTGCGCTTTCTGTCGCACTAGTGACGTTTCGGATACTACTAACCCCGAACGGCGCGGGCAGCGTTCGCGCCGGTACCGGGAAGGTAATGGGCCGTGGTGCTTTCGCCGCGCGAACCTGGTCTTGATCGCTTCGCCGACAATCGTTAGAAGTTGGATCCGGTGGCCGCCGAAAATGAAACGCATGACCACCGCTGGCGCTGATCCAGTCGCTACTGCCGAGTTGTCGTGCCGGATGGCGGTAGTCCTTCCAGCCCGTTAGATCGTCTCGTCTCGACCAGCTCGGCGCATTCTGATCCCGCAACATCATCGAGCGGCACCTCGAACAACGTCGTCCCAAGCTCGGCGGTGGCCATACCGTGTCGCAACATCGCTCCTCTTCCCTTCGTGATCAGGCATCAACCTGGTCACTGGGACGGGGCGGGATCTCATGCACCGAGGTGACGAGATCCCGCCGGCGACAGCTTGCGATACCACACCCGTTTAGTCGGCCGGGTTGTCAGAGACGAACATGGCTGTATTGAAGAACGCGTACGCCGATTCGTCCTCTGTAAACAGGAGTTCGTGGGTCACATGATCACCCCCTTCGGTGGCTCTTATCTATCAACTCCGCGCTATTCGGCTCTATCCCCGGGACGTATAACAGGTAGACAACCAGGACGAAACGCGGACTCCCCACCAGTAGGAGCCACGGTGCTCGCCGATGGGAAGGTGTGGTGCGGCCCCAGATGACCGACTTCGAAGGCCGGCGGCTGGTCATCGACGATGGCGACAGCGAATGAGCTGGCGACGGTATAAAACGCGTCCTCGGTCATGAGACCGCGCCTAGCCAATTCGATGCGGTCCACCGTCGTTCCCATCGCTGGCCGAAAAGGCACTTTGAGTTGCATCGGATCGGGCCGGCGCAGATTCAAATGCAGCTTGCAACAGGCTAATTCGTCAGGCCTCGCCAAGGCCCGGCCGGTCGTGAGGCGCCATTCGGGGAGGCGTGGATCGTCGCGCAGCAGCTCGAGGAAGTGCTGAGCGGCCGGCAGTGACGGGCTGGAGAACAACGTGCGGGTGATCAGTCGGGCCGAGATGGCAATGATAGAAAAGTCCGTCGACGATGAGCAGAGTATCGCCCGCCCGCAACCCGTACCCAAAAGCATCGCTGAACGAAATCGGTAGCACCACTTCGGCATTGGGCATTACCACCCGGACATCGTCGGGACTGATGGTGGGCCCTGCAGTGACGACGATCCGTCCGCCGCCAGTCATGCTTGGCCCTGCAATGGCATGCGCATCGGCGAAGTGCATGTACAGCGAAATACCCCACCATTAGAGGCTGGCGTCACCAGGATTTCCGGCTGTGTCGTCCCAAGCACGCGCTTTCCCCAAAGAGTTCGAGCACTTTCTCGGCGATGATGCGAGCTGCAAGCGATCGAAAACTGCTGGCAGGTCATGTCATCCACTAGTCGCATCGCACTACCTGCGACTAGCCATAGCAGGACACAACACCTGCGCCGTAACCTCAACGCATTAAATCGCTCAATTCTTAAGACGAGATGGGACAAACTTCCCGCGACACCGAGCCACTGCGACGTGGCGTGTACAAAATGTCCCGATCCAAACCGTGGCAAGGTGCAACACGCCCAACGCGGAATCCGTGGCATAGCAGTGGCTGTCAGTACTGGCTCGCGAGGCGATCCGAGACAAGGGTTGCGCTGTGACCAACACCACGCATATGTTCTCTGTATACCCTGGTAGGGTATATCTACATTTCGCTGATTCGTTCCTGCGCACTGCGGGAAGGTGTGAGCTAGGTCGACTATATGGCGATAGGAGCAACGCTAAGTATGAAGACCCCGAAGCCCTCGAGGTGGGTTTCGAAGCGAGCACGCGGACCCGTCGACACTGATTCGGTGCCGCTGCAGCCGATCTCGCCAGGACTGGTGCCCACATCGGCAATGCCTTGGCCGGGTGGCTCACCACGATGAAGCTCCACAGGTTTGTGCGCACCGCCATCGTGCCACCAGACAACATGCCCATCACACGCCCGGCATTGTTCGCGTTCCTTGCGATCACAAACCTTCTTGGTATCGGTTTGGTGCTGCTCTTTGTCACTGTGGCCATTCCGGCGCCCAATGTGTTTGCCCCAAGCGTCGCATGGATCTCCGAAGAGGTCGCGCCGGTCTACGTCATCGCGGCCATCGCGTTGGGCTGGATGTGGATGACCAAACGTATCCTTGGCGTATTGCGTTGGAAGACAGGCGATCAGCCGCTGACGGCGGAGGACCAACGTAACGCCTTCCTGGCGCCGTGGCGCTTGGCCTTGGTTCCGGTGGTGTTGTGGATTTTCGGAAACTGTCTGTTTGCCGTGCTTTTCGGAAGTGTGAGCTACCGCTATATCCCAAAGTTGGTCTTCGGGATCAGCTTTAGCGGCATGATTTTGTCGGCGAGCTGCTATTTCTTCGCCGAGTTGATGCTTCGGCCGGCAGCTGCGGTGGCACTCTCGGCGGGTCGGCCAGCTCGCCGTTTTGGCCCCGGGGTGATGGGCCGTGCCACGGTGTCGTGGCTGTTGGGGTCCGGTGGGCCACTGATCGCCATCGTTGCGGCCGTGGTATTCACGCTGCACCAAAGCCAGATGACCGTCACCGAACAGGGACTAATCGTGTTGCTGCTGGGGGCGGCGGCGTTCGTCTTCGGATTCGCCACCAACCTGATCGCCGCCTGGTTGACCGCGACCTCGGTTCGCGTGGTGCATTCGGCCCTACAACGGGTGGAGGCTGGCGACTTAGACTGTCGGCTAGAAGTTTTCGACGGCTCCGAGCTTGGCGAGCTGCAACGCGGATTCAACGCAATGGTTGAAGGGCTACGCCAACGCGAACGCGTTCGTGACCTGTTCGGCCGCCATGTCGGACGCCACGTCGCCGCGGCGGCCGAGGAGCAACAAACCGAACTCGGCGGCGAAGAGCGCCATGTAGCAGTACTTTTCGTCGATATCATTGGCTCCACCCGCTTGGTCACGTCCAGGCCGCCGGCCCAGGTCGTGGGACTGCTCAACCGGTTCTTCACCGCAATTGTCGCAGAGGTCAACAGCCGTCAAGGCTTGATCAATAAGTTTCAGGGCGACGGGACGCTGGTGGTCTTCGGCGCCCCGGTGCGGGTCGCTTCACCAGAGTCGGACGCACTGGCCACCGCCCGTGCGATCGCACGGGCGGTGGCCAGTGCGTCCGACTCTGGTGAAGCGACCCGCACCGGGGCGCCGGCG
>NZ_OCVX01000003.1:1756320-1836385 GCF_900232995.1 Mycobacterium simulans | reverse complement strand
TTCCGGCCGCAACCCCAATGCCGACCTGGCATTCAGGCACCTCGTCGGCGAGCCGCCGTGCGATCGCACGGCGGCTCGCCGACGAGGTGCCTGAATGCCAGGTCGGCATTGGGGTTGCGGCCGGAACGGTTTTGGCGGGCAACGTCGGTGCGTACGAACGCTTCGAATACACCGTTATCGGTGAGCCAGTCAACGTGGCTGCGCGGTTGTGCGAGTTGGCGAAATCCGACCCACACCGCATCCTGGCGTCAGCCGACACAGTACAGGCGAGCGATCCGGGCGAACAGGTCTACTGGGAAGTGGGCAAGCAAACGGTGCTGCGCGGCCTCGATAAGCCACAGCGACTGGCCGGATTAGCCGCGGTGCCGCACGAGTGGTTGACGATATTGTGCTCAACCATCAACAAGATATGACCGCACAACCTGATAGCTATCCCGCAAGGGAGGGCGTGCCATCACCTTCGGGGCGAAACCATAACGGGGACCGGTCCCCGTCGCCACGCCCGGACCCGCACCGGCCAACGGCATACTCGAAGCGGACCGCGGAGGCGGCCGGAATTTTCAGCCGCTAACCGCATGCAGTGGCGCCGTCGAACGACAGCGCCGGATTGGCCTGCGGAGTGACAGCCTTCCGCCGAAGAAATGCGGTGAAGGCGGCCACGATTGGCATGCTCCTCGAAACTCGACCAGCACCAGTGGTTCCGCAATGTGGCCCGCATCTCGTTTACAGACAGCCATATTATGTCTAGTATTAGGACGCAAAGGGCTATCTTGTCCACCAAGGCGCCATGTCGGGGCGCAATAGAGAATCGATCTGAGCTTGAACTGCACCCGACGCAAGCCTTATGGCGGTACGAGGGCCTATCCATGGCGCTTTGGACTGATCGCCCGGGCGGCACTGGCCACGCTGCCAATCCTCTGTGGCATGAACCGACTCGGTAGGCATAACCCCTCACAGCTGATCTGGATCCGGCCGACAGCAAGAGATCCCGTTCATTTGTGTACGCCAACCCCGTCTGGACCCGGGATACGGACACTCCATTGCTTTCCGGGTGGAAGTCGCTTTCACAGTGACGCCCGCATGATGCTCAACGACTCAACTGTGTTGCTCAAGATTCGTGCACTGAGCCGTGGTCCCACGCGGCCATGGTCAAGGTAAGGCACAAGATTTAGCAAATACCGCATTATTCCGCGAACACGAGGACGAGGCAAATGGGATCAGGGACCGAGCTTTGCGATAAGACAACTAACATCATTTCCGGCCTTTTGGCTTCCCTCGGCGAGGGAATCCCTGATCCGGGAGACATCTTCGGCTCCAGCTCCTCGCTATTCAAGCAGATCAGCGACAAGATGGGGTTAGCCATCCCGGGCAGCAATTGGATCGGCGAAGCGGCGGATTCCTATTTGAAGCAAAACGTCGCTCAGCAACTGCGTGTCCAGGCGTTTGGTGATATCGACCGCCTAACCGGAAACCTGGTTTCAAATCAGGCAAAGTACATCTCCGATACCCGCAAAGTTCTGTCGGCTATGAAGAACATGGTTAGCGGTGTGCGGAAGGCCTGCAAGAAACTCGAGAAAGTTCCGATTGTCGGCAAGGGCCTGTCGCTGGCGCTTGCAATCCCACCATGCGGCTCTGCGATGTCCGTCGTCGGTGGTGCAATGTTGTATTTGACGATCATGACGATGAACAACACTAGTAATCTCAAAGGATTGTTGGGCAGGTTAATCGAGATGCTGACCACCCTGCCCACGTTCCCCGGCCTGCCCAAACTACCAATCCCGGGATTGCCGGAAGTCGCCTGGCCACCCAAATTGCCAGAAATTCCGATCCCGGGCTTTCCCACTATTCCTGGTATGCCCGAATTCGTCTGGCCGCCCACCCCTGGCAGACCCGACTTCAACCTGCCGATCCCCGGTGTGCCCGAATTCCAATGGCCGTCAATCCCAGGCATTCCCGAGTTCAATTGGCCGACGCCGGGCTTGCCCATACCGGGATTCCCCCACTTGCCCGGGTTGCCCAAGATTCCCGACCTCTTTCCCGGATTGCCCGGCTTGGGCGAATTGTTTCCCGGCGTGGGTAACCTGGGCGGACTGCCCACCTGGACCGAGTTGCCCCGCTTGCCCGACTTCTTGAGCGACTTCGCCGGCCTTCCAACCCTAAGTTTCGGCGACCTCCTCAGCTTCGGCCAGTTGCCCGGCGTTGGTCAGCTCACTGCAACCTTGAGCCAGCTGAGTCAGCTCGCATCTCCCGGTGGACAGCATGCCACCATGGCAGGCATGGTCAGCGCGCAGACTTCCCAGGCCGGATCACTCGCTCAGCAAAGCAGCCAACAGCAGGGCGCCGTCGTCGACGATGTCAGTAAGGACGACGAGAGTGGTGCAGCTGGCGGTGCAGGCGGCGCCGAACACGCACCTATCGATGCTGGCAGGGACAGATCCGAATGGGCAGAGCGAGTTCCGTTGATCTAGTGGACATTTAGCGGCTCGGGTGTCGGCGAGCCCGTCCCGCCCGGGCCCTGTCCACAGGGGCCTCCGTCGGCAGCAACCCCCTTGATTGCCAGGCGGGCGTCGTCGCCATGACAATCCGTTGATGCCACGTGCTCCAAATAGCAGGCTGACCTTTCCGCCTGTTCCGCCAACCCCGGACGGCCATCATCCCGCGGACTTATTGAGTTTTTCCAGCCCGGCCTGATACGCGTACAGGCTATGACGCCACAGCGGGTCGATTGAGCCCCCGCTGTCGACGCAAATCGGACTGCCCACATGCACGTAGGGCCACGGTGGTACGTATGGCACGAGGTCGAGGAAGTTCACAACTCGAAAGCAACTCTTGATCATGTTGTTGAACGCTTTAGCGAAGTCCCCCAACCCGGCTGTCGGCCCGGCGAAGGTCGTCAGGCCGGGTTGAATGTTCGGCTGCATATTGAGAAAGATGTCGGGAGCGGCAAGCACCGCAAGCGCAGCGCCAAGACTATGTCCAATGACGAGCAGTCGATCGCAACCTTCGCAAGCGACCGCAAGATGATTGACGATGCTCGGCCGGACGAGCCTGTAAATCGTTTGAAAGCCCGAATGTACGCAACCGAACTTGTTGAGTTCTGCGTAAGGCTCGGGGAGTAAACCGAGATCGGTGATCACGTCGTCAAACGTAACCGTGCCGCGGAACGCTACGAATGCAGTGCGCGTCACCGCACTGCGGCCCATCATCCCAAATATCAAGGCGTCGAACGCCAGAGCCGTCACCTCGGGATGCCGTTCGGCAGTCGTTGAACCTGCAGCAACGTCAACTTTGATCACAGCTGTCTGAACGAACCCCGGCGGAAGGGGCACAGTGTTGCAATCTGCTACCGCATAGGCGGCGAGCGCCAGCGGCAACGTCACTTCAAGGGCGAACTTTGGATCGAATCCTGATTCCTGTGCCGGGCCGACTGCATTGGCATTGCCGATCAGCGGATTGGCCCATGGCGCAACGACTCCAATGCCACTGGCCAGAGCGGCACTTGTCAGGAAATCTCGCCGTGCCATTCCCCTGGACCGATCGCCGCTCATCGACGCCCCCTCCCCCGTAATGTGCTGCAGCCCCCACACGTTATCGGGCTTCGTGCTCGCACCAATGGGTCGTTGCGCGTCTGACGCCATGATGCAATCTCACCGATTCATTGGAACCGACTGCGGCACAATAGGTATCCGCAAATTCACCAATTCAAGGATGCACACCCCGCACATCACACAGATTCCCGGCGCAGCCACTAATGTGGCCAGCCAACCTCCCTCGCTTGCGGTGCGCGACGGCCAACTTCGCTTCCACCTCCGCAAGAGTCAGCCCCTTGGTTTCCGGGACGCACATGCGCACAAAGACCAGAAAGCCGGCCGAAATGCCCGCAAAAATCAGGAATCCGATAGCGGCGCGATCCGGCTCACCCGGACTACCCACAAGGATCGGAAAAAGCAAGGCCACCACCAGGTTCGCCAACCAATTGAGAGCGATTGCCACCGCGCTGGCTCGCGCCCGGATTCGAGCAGGAAGCACCTCGGCGACCAGTAGCCAGCCAATCGGACCCGCCGAGAACGCGTGACAAGCTGTAAAAGCGAGCATGGCGGCGATCGTGATTGCCCCAGACAGCGCGGAATGCGACAGGAGTCCAAAGCTTGTCGCGAGCAGAGCCGCGATCATCCCGACCAACCCGACGGTGAGCAAAGGTCGGCGACGGTACCGGTTGAGCAACCCTACCGCGACGACCGTGAAAACGACGTCGATGATGCCGATGGAGAACGACGCGATCTCGGCGCCGGCACGGCCGCGGACACCAGCCATCGCGAACACCGCTGTGGAGTAATAGACGATGGCGCAGATCCCAACGAGCACGTCCATCAACGAGGCTCCCATCGCGATCATGATGGGGCGGCGCAGGGACGATTGCACAGTGACAACGGCGGTATCGGTGCTGCGTTGATGCGCCGCGATGATGCTTTCGAGTTCAATATCAACCTCGTCGCGATGCCGAGTCGCCATGAGCGCCTCACGGGCATCATGGAGGCGACCGCGTGCGACCAGCGAGTACGGACTGGACGGAACTCGCGTCATCGTTATGGTCTGCAATATCGCTGGAATTGCATTGACTGCGAACATGGCTCGCCACTCATGGCCACCGAAGCTGACAATGGCGCCCACTGTGAAAGCCAGCACAAATCCGCTGGCTATCGAGAATTGGTACGCCGCGATCATCGCGCCGCGTTTCTGCACGTGAGCCAGCTCGCCGATGTAGGTGGGTGTGACCGCTGTTGTTACGCCGACAGCGGCGCCAAGAATCAGCCGGCCGATCACCATTGCGGGAGCGCCATCCGCTGTTGCTGCGATGAACGATCCGGCCGCGGCAACGACCCCTGCAACTCCAAGTGCGAGTCGGTGGCCGTAGCGTTCGACAGCCGGTCCAGCGCACAGGCACCCGACCAGCGCGCCAACGATCAAGCTGCCGACGACGATTCCAACTGCCAACGCGGACAGCGAGTATTGCTCCCGGATCGGCCCAATGGCATCGTTGCTGACGGCGATCGAGTACCCGAAGAGAGTTCCCGCGGATCCTCCGATGAGGAAAAGGCGCCGCCAGCTCAGGGTAGGGCGACGGGTGGGAGATCCGACTTCGAGTACCGACACGGTGTTGTCCTTAGTTGGTGGTTCATGGTTTGGCTGATTGCAATCGCGGCTCGACGTGGCGTGCAAAGTCGATTGGCTCGCCGGACAGCTTCTGGCACAACGACGCCGCGGCCCCAAACCTGAGCTCAGCAGGCTTGTTTCGTGGTCGCGCGCGCCTCGATCATCCCGAACTAGCTTCCCTGCCGGCATCCATGAACATACCGATCGAGATGGTCACACTTGCAGCCCTCGATCATTGGGTTGTTCATTGAATTGACGCCCGACCACGTTTGGTACGACAGGCTACCTTGCCGCCGCGACTCGCCAATATCCCCCGATTGGACGGATCCGACGTCCACCGATTGGCGCTGAGCAGCGACTCTGGCGCTGCCGGAACAGATTTCCCGCAAGCTAAGCGATCGGTCGGTTGTAAAGGCGTTGTACCTAACAGGACTGGTGTCGAGATTGCAGTCGGAATGTACAAATTCGTGAGCACATGCTGCGACGCATTACGACGGTTCAGCGTGGTGACGACAACCATGGGCCGCCTCGCCTGTTGCGCATATACCCGTATAGGGTATATTTCATCCGTGCCCGCCACACACCAACTGCGACGATTCTCGGCGACGCCGGTGCCGTGCCGCAAACCGTCGCGTGTAGTCACCAACAGCACGTCACCGTTTCGCCATATCGTGGCCGCGGGCGCCGCGCTTTGGTTAGTACTGTGGCTGGTGGTCGTGGGCGCCCACAATGCCGGCAAGAATGGTTGGCTACACGGGGAGTGGCCAACGCCGCATCCATCGCGTGCGTCGGCTACGTCGATGGGTGCTGAGCCAGCCCTCAATGCCGGACATCGGCCAGCCCTCAATGCCGGTCATCGGCAGCTCTACCAGGACTCGTGGACCGCACACGGTGAACGGTTCATGACGGCTGTGTTGCCGCCGTCAGCCGGCGCGTTCGGGACTGCGGATGCGGTTGCGGGATCGGTGGTCGATGCGATCACATCGGCCCAGCTCTCGATGCCAGTGGATCGGAGTCCACCCGTAGCGATAGTCGATTGTCTTGTCGGTCAGGAACTTTTGATACGCCTCTGCGTGTCTCGCCGCTGACGGGTCAGCCTTAGGTCGTCCGCCTTAGGCGCTCGGCCGTTGAACGCTCTCGTCGCCGTCAACTTGCCGCCTTCGCGCAGCACACAGCAACGTCCTATGGCTGAAATGTCTTCTACTGCTACCGATCCTCATCTCATCCCAACGCCGGCCACCCCGACGAACCGGGTGGTTTACGCCACAGACGACGGCATCTTGGCGTTGACTGCGGGCGCGTGTTCGCCCCAGGGTCCCGCTCATGCGGTGATCAATACCCCGCCGCGGCAACTCGGCATCTCCACGCGCCAATCTCATGCAGCAGTGCGGCTGCCTAGGTGGCATCTGAAGGCGTCGACCAGGCCGTCGGCTAAGTAATCGAGGACATACCAATGGATTTCGCCCTACTGCCGCCGGAGATCACCTCGACACGGATCTACGCTGGTCCGGGCACAGAACCCATGCTCGCCGCCGCGGTGGCCTGGGATGGGCTGACCGACCAGCTTTATGCAACGGCGAGCGCCTATTCTGCTGTGATTGCACAGCTGACGAGCGGCCCCTGGCAGGGGCCAGCGTCGGCAGGCATGGCGGGTGCGGCGGCAGCCTATGTGGCGTGGTTGACAACAACGGCGGCCCAGGCTGAGCAGACCGCCAACCAAGCCCGCGCAGCGGCAGCCGCATTCGAGGTGGCACTTGTGACGGCGGTTCCACCGCCGCTCATCGCCGCCAACCGCAGCTTGTTGATATCACTGATTGCAGCCAACCTCTTCGGGCAGAACACCCCGGCCATCGCGGCCACCGAGTTGCAATATGACGAAATGTGGGCCCAGGATGTCGCCGTGATGTACGGCTACGCCGGCAGCTCGGCCGCCGCCATGGCCCTGACCACGTTCACCCCGCCACCCCAGACCACCAACCCAGCTGGGCTGGTCTGCGAGTCCGCCGCCGTCGAGCTGGCCACCGCGACATCGAGTTCCTCCAACGCTTACGCCGCGCTGATGCAAATCACCGCGGGATTGCCTAACATGTTGCAACAGCTCACATCTCCCGTGATCTCGTCAACAACCTATCTCTCGTGGTTGTCGACCTTGAGTTCGTTTGTGTCGCCGATGGTCACGCCGTTGTACGGGTTGAGTTCCGTGATGTCGACGTTGTCGTCTCTGACCTCGGTCCTGAAATCATCAGGTACCACGGCAACGACCATCGGTAAGGAAGTGAGCGGGCTGGGGTCAGCTTTAGCGGGCGGGCTCGCGTCCGGGACAAAGGCCCTCGCGGCAACGGGCTTCACCGGCCTCGCCGCGGGAGGGGCCTCCGCCGCTGTAGGCCAGGCTGGCACGATCGGCGCACTGTCGGTGCCGCAGGGTTGGGCGACAGCCCATGACGCGGGCATCCCAACTGCCTCGGCCTTGTCAAGCGCGGGCCTGGGTACATTCGGGGCAACTGAAGCGGACGCACTAGCTGGCACCGGTCTGGATCGCGCCGTTCCAGGCCTGATAAGTCCGCCACCGACGACGGTGGCCGGGCGCAATGCGAGCGAGGCTACCGGCGCTACCCCCCGATTCGATGTTCGTCCCACCGTGATTCCCCGCTCGCCCATCGGCGGATAGCTATCGCATCCAGACCGCTGAGCGCCGCGAACTCACCTGAATGCCCGAAAAACGGACGCCAATCAAGCTATCCGCCAAAGTGTTCCACACTCAGAGTGCAACACATCACCAATGATCAACACGCACGTCCCAACCGCCAGATTGACTATCTGGCTGTGGCGCAACGGACGTAGCTGATATCGGACTCATTGACGGCGATGCCCGCCCGACCAAGCTCCTCGACGCCCTGAGTAGCCACGGCGAGATATTCGCCGCCCAATGCACTGAACTCGGCTGCGCTGGACAGCAACACCGGATCAGCCGCCGGTGGAACCACCGCGGTGATCAGCGGCAGCACGTCGGCGTGGCCGCCAGCCAGCTGGGCGGTCAGCGCTTCCACCGCAGCGGCGGCCGCGGCCAATCCTCCAGGAACCACTCGTAAGGTCACGCACTGTCCTTCTTAGGATCCGGGCACACGCACCGGCCGGTGGACCACGCCCGATGATGGCTGAAACCCCTTGCACGGCTGAGCACTCAGTAACTCAGAGTCGTCTTTGACGGTGACGACTGAGTCAATGTCATCAACAACTGCACCAGAGGTACCAGAGCCATATCGGCCCAAATGGTGCCGCGAGGCGGGACAATGCGTCCCCAACACCAGCCACCCCTCGAGTCGGCGGTGCAAAGCGTCACGGCGAACACCCAAAGTTGCGGCAAAGTGCAACACTGTCGATGTCGCGCGCTCTTCGTCGCGGCGACGTCGCGCGCCATTCTGGGTACCGCATTCGCGGTGCCGGCGGCGTCCGACGCAATCTCGGTGATCGCCAGCAACATTCGCCTCAGCAGTGCCGCGATCGCCGGCCTGTCTAATCCTGCACCCACTTGACTTTGGCTGCGCGCGCCGGCCGAACACCTTCTCCTCCGCTCGTGGCGGGATATACGAATAGTCAAGGCCTTTCGGGTCCAGGCGCTCCGCAGTTGCGATTCAACGCAGACCCGTGTGCCTGCCGGTGGGCCGAAATGGGCACATGATGTTGAACGGTTTCGGCAACGCCCTGGCGGATCCCGCTAACCTGCGTCGCGCTTGTCCCACAATTGGGGGACAAGTCGTGTCCCTCAGCCATTGGAATCAGATTTCATCTGGCGCCGTCCCCCATCCGTACGATACCGGGGTATGCCAAACCGACGCAGGATAGTAGACAGGGTCGTAAACCCGAAATTTCGCCTGGTGGCATCGATTCCATCCGCGGGTGTGTGCCGATACACCATCGATGGTGTGACGCCGGGCAACGATCTCAGCGGGGGTCCGGTAGCCGACATTGCCTGACCCCCGCTGACTCCACCACCTATACAATCCGGGAGCCAAGGAACGTACGCTCATGTCACAGCAATTCAGGCTAGGTACCAGAGCAGGAACGCATATTTGTTCTCATCTATTCACGCTCGCAATGTATTTCGAACATTCTCGGCAGCCTCCGGTCCATCACCGTCATCGACGTTGCTAGTTGCTGCTGCCGGCGTTGACCCCGCTCGTACCAACGAGCCCAATGCACGGGGCCCGCGTCAACGACGAGAAGTCACCCGCTTTAACGCGGAGCGAACATTGCGTGTTGGCTCCGCAGCGCAGACAGGAACGCCACATGTCCCAGCTCACCCGAGAACCCGGCCTCGACCTATCGGCTCCGCGCGGACGATCCGCACGGATTCGTGAACTGATTCGGGAAGGTGCCCGAATCGCGCTCAACCCTCAGCCGGAATGGCTCGATCACCTCGACCGCGCCACCCTGGGCAAGAACGCGACCATCGCCGAAGATCCCGTCCTCGCTGCGGCCGTTCGCCGCGCCAGCCGCGCCAACCTCTTTTACTGGGCGGCAGCCAATGTGCGCGATCCCGGTGCCCCGGTGCCAGCTAACCTCGGCCCCGAGCCGCTAGCCCTGGCTAGGGACCTGGTCCGCCGCGGCTTGGACTCAATAGCCCTTGAAATTTATCGCGTCGGCCAGGACGTAGCGTGGCGGTATTGGATCGAGATCGCATTCGAGCTCAGCGCCGACCCGCACGAGCTTCGCGAACTGCTCGTTGTTTCGTCCCTTTCCATAAGCGAATTCATCGGCGCCACACTTGCCGGCATTGCCGCCCAGGTTGAGCTGGAACACCACGAGCTGGCCCGCGGCAGTCACGCTGAGCGTCGCGAGATCGCCGAGCAGATCCTTAACGGCGCCGCCATCCGTCAAGAAAGCGCCGAGGCAACGTTGGGCTACTCCCTGGATCGACCCCATACCGCCACCATCCTGTGGAGCGACGACTTCGAGGGCGACCACATCTACCTCGACCGAGCCGCCGACGCGTTCAGCCAGGCCGTTGGATCTACACGACGGCTGACCGTCGCCCCTACCGCGGCCACCCGCTGGGTATGGGTAGCCGACGCCGCGGACCTCGACGGCGATGCCATCGAGCAAGCACTGAACACCGCGCCCGGCGCGCGCGTCGCCATCGGACCCACAGCACACGGAATAGAGGGCTTCCGGCGCAGCCACCTTGATGCGTTAGCCACCCAACGCATGGTGACACGACTCCAGTCACACCAGCGGGTCGCGTTCTTCAACGATATCCAGTTGGTGGACTTGATCACCCAAAACACTGAAACCGCAGACAGATTCATCAAGAGCACGCTCGGAGAATTCGAGTCCGCCAACCCTGAACTCCGCGCAATTCTGCTCACATATCTGCACCAACAGTGCAATGTGTCCCGCACCGCAAAGCTTCTCTTCAGCCACCGCAATACGCTATTGCGGAGGCTCGAGTCTGCCGAGCGAATGCTGCCCCGGCCGCTCTCACAGACCTACATTCGCGTGGCCGTCGCCCTTGAGGCTTTACAGTGGCGGGGCAACCATCCGAACTCGGGATGATCCCGGAGATTCCACGGGCCGTTGCCGCAGAGGAACCTCGACGTGATTGCCCAAATTGCGTGCTACCGACGACATTTGCCTTCGTTACCTTGGCGTGCCGCAGAACTGTTGGCTTCGTCGGCATGATCGTCGACTAAGGGAACTCCTCTGGGCTGCTGCACCCGACATGTCGCATTCGAAAGCAACATCGACATGCACATGACTCGTAGCCGTCCCGCAAGGGTAATGGCCCGACGACTAACCCAACGCTACCCAACAAGTTGATCATCGGACTTCTTGCCCACCAGCCGCGTCACCGCCCATCCGGGCCCGAACACGGTGATGGCCTTGGTCATAACCGAGACGTTGGTTGACGGCGGATGGTTCTGTAGTAGTGCAGATAGGCGATCGCCGGTACGACGACAAACGTAACGACGATCAAAGTAGCTGAGAAGTAGTTGGCGTTTCCGTGCTGCGTTACGAAGATGGTTCGGAAGTCGAACGACACCGTCAGCGCAATCGAGATGGCCACCGCAGCGATTGGTAACACCTTGTCGGTGTAGGGGTTTTGCTTCACTGCAGCTCGGTCTCCGGTTCGGTCGCGGGCCAATGCGATGAGTGCGATGGGAACGATGATGAATTGGATGAATCGAGCGATCACTGCCAGACCGGTCAGGTTTGCGCTGTCGAATCGAAGCGCTAGCGGGAAGGCCAGCGCCAACACCGCAGTGATTCCGAAGGCAATCATCGGAACTCCAAACCGGTTCTTCCTCGACAGGCGGGCCGGCAATGTCCCGGCGTCCGACAGCGCGGTCCACAGCCGTGGGGCGCCGAACGACGCGGCTACGTTGATGCCGAACATCGACACCAAAGCTCCCAGGCCAACGATTGTTCGGAACATATCGCTTCTGATCGCCGCAGCC
Organism: Mycobacterium simulans; assembly: GCF_900232995.1. Lineage (GTDB taxonomy): Bacteria > Actinomycetota > Actinomycetes > Mycobacteriales > Mycobacteriaceae > Mycobacterium > Mycobacterium simulans. The sequence goes on along the minus strand of NZ_OCVX01000003.1, from coordinate 1,824,776 downwards.
AATCTCACGGTGTCGTTGGAGGCGACAACCTTATCCGAACCCAGCAGCATGGCCACGATTACAGCGAGAACGTAGACAGTACCCACCGCCAAGATTGTGAGCGGTATGGCCCTGGGCAGGGTTCGATCGGGTTCGTCCATCTCCTCGGCGGCATTGGCGATCGATTCGAATCCCGTAAAGGCGTACAAAGCGGAAATCGTGGCAAGCACCAGTCCAGCGACGACCCCATGTCCGACTTCGATGCCTCCGAACAACGCATACGGTGGTGGATGGTAAACCGCCGTCGATGCCGATGCCCCGTAGTTGTTCACGTGCCGGGTGGCAACTATCCAAAGCCCTCCGATAACGAAGGCCGATAGCGCAAATACCTTGGCCACCGTTGAGGTTCCGTTGGCCCACTTGACGACTCGGTTGCCAAAGAGGTTGATGGCTAACAGCACTGCGACAAAGATGATGAGCGTCAATGTCTTTACGCTGAAGATCTCGGTGTCTTGGGCCCACGTGCGATGGGGAAAGGCCACTGCTAGCAGTGTCGAGACGAACAGCGACGCCAGCACGCCCCACGCGATGGATGCGACGATCGCATGCGTGACGCCGACATAAATGCCGATTCGCTGACCGAAGGCGGCGGTCGTGTAGGCATAGGAGGCGCCGTTGGTCTTGACGTATCGGGCTGCTGTGGCAAACACGATCGCCATAACGCCCGCGAAAATGCCGGCCAGAATGTAGGCAAGCGGTGCTAACGGTCCAGCCAGCCTGATCACCGCACCCGGAGTCAGGAAGATACCCGCCCCAAGTATCGAATTGATCCCGAGCATGACGACGCTCCGGAAGCCGAGCTTGCTCATCGAAGGCCTTCTCGAGGTGTCACGTCAGGGTGTAGTAACAGACTTCGAGCGGCGGTGCAGAAGACCTGCTCGGGGCGTCCCAGCTCGGGTGATGAACTCTTGGCATGCTGTCGAACCGGTACCGCACCAAACCCGCCGGCAGCAAGCGCATCGCGAATCATCGTTTGATGCTCGGCTTCTAACGATGTTGCCTGCGTGTGAATCATGGCACCATGAGCATCGACGTCGTTGAATTGATAGTTAAGGATCATGACTAGACGTCACCTAGCATGAAACTGCTCGGCGGTCGCTATGGCCTGCGCCGCCGAATACAGATCAGCATCTGCCATCACAAATGAAGTCACGCGCGTCTACCTCCAAAAGCCGGCCCGAGTGATCACCTGAATGCCCGAGAATGTCGTCCATTCAAGCCATCCGCGACCGTGCGCCAAATTCACACGGCGAAGCATCACCCAATGATCAACACCCACAACGCAACCACCAGATTTAAACCACCCACTAACTCGCAACAACGTGAGACAACCTGCACCCCGCCACTACCGCCGCACCTCGCTCCACGAACAAAACCACCCAGCCCGCACGACAACCCGCAACAGATTGCAACCGAACGGAATCGGCGGCAGGAACGGCTTAGGCAGTTGGGTCACAAGGGAATCGTGGGCGCCGGCCAGCATTTCGACAGCAGGACTGGCAGATCAGCCTGGCGAGCAGGACTGGCGGATGTCGCCCGTAAGGGGTTATGTGGCGCTGGGCCACCAGATTCGGTTGCCGATGAGTGCCATGGCTGCGGGGACAAGTATGTTGCGGACCACGGTGATGTCGATAAGCAGTCCGGCGCCGATGGTGGATCCGATTTGCACCAGCTGCAGGACGCTGCCGCTCATGAGCGCAAACATAGTGAGGGCGAAGACCACTCCTGCGGTGGTGATGACGCTGCCGGTCTTGCCGAAGCCCCGGATGATGCCACGTACCATTCCATCTCGGGATTCCTCGCGGATGCGTGCGGCGAACAGCATGCTGTAGTCGGCGCATACGGCGATCAGCGCCATGAACGCCACCGGTAGGACTGAGAATTCTAGATCGATGCCGATGACGTGTTGCCATACCAGCACGCTAAGTCCTGCTGCGGCGGCGAATGACAAGCACACCATGCCTACCAGCAGGACAGGGGCCAAGATGCTGCGCAAAAGCAGCATCAGCACGAGCAGCACTCCCAATATTGCGGCGAGGCCAAAGACGGCGAAGTCACGCCACATCTGGTCGCCCATGTCGTCGAGGATCGATGCGATACCGGTAGTGGCGAAATGTGCGTTGTGCAGCGCTGTTGCCGTGGCGGCAACCTGGGCTGTCTCGGCCAACTGCCGTGCTGTGTCGCGTACTTCAATGTTGTAGGGATTTGCCTTCCATACCACGACCATTCGCGCCGTCTTGCCGTCGGCTGAAAACAGAAGGTGTTGCCCGGCTTTGAACGTGGCGTCGGAAAAGCCTTGCGGTGGAAGATAAAACCCTCGTCCGGCACCGCTCGAGGTGTGTGCGCTTAGACCATCGAGGTAGTTGGAAGCTACTTGGAGGCCTTCGCTCAGGCGACCGGTAAGCTCGACCACCGTATCGACACCGGTCTTGACCTGGTTAAGGCCGGTGACGAGCTGCGACATCCCTCCCGATAGTCGTTGCGCGCCTTCGGTGAGCTGATTGAGCCTCTGATTAAGCTGCGCCTGCGGTTGACCGTTGACGTGGGCGGTCATTGCCTGCAGCTGTTCGAGCAAGGTTTTTAGCCACGGTAGCGCGGCCCGGACCTTGCCGATAGCCTCCTGCGGCAGCGCCGAAGCGGCATGCAGGATCCCCAGGGCCCGGCCCACTGCTCCGTTGGTGATTTCGTCGAGGTCAGCCAGATCGGCCCGGCCTCGCATACACAGCGGATTGGCCAAACACTCACCACTTAACTGTGGCTCCAACATTGGACCCAGCGCCGCATTGGCCGCACCAATCGCCGCTACCGCACGATCGTCATTGCTCAAGGCGTCGAGAACAACATCGAGCAACCGCAGCGAGGCGGTCAAATCAGCGATCGCTGTGGGCACACCGATGCGACCGTCAGTCATTGTGGCCAGCGCAGAGCTAGCAGCGCCATAGCTGTTCAACATTTCATGGGCCAGCCGCGCAACCTCTTGGACGCCCGAAACCAATTGCGGCAGCTGGCTATTTGCCGACTCTGCACCGTTGAGCAATTGAGTCGCACCCAGATCCAGCCGTTGCAGATCCGGGGCTGACTGACTAATGTGCCGAGACGCATCGCCGAGCCGATCCCCTACAATGCCGACCTGATAACCCACCGCGGTTTGCTCAGCGGGCTTACCGAGCGGGCGGGTAATCGACCGCACGAACGCCACATCGGGAAGCCGCTCCACACCAGCAGCTATCACGTCCAATGCGGCGAGGTCATCGGTGTTGCGCATGTCATGGTCGGAGCTGATGATCAGATACTCCGGTGCGGCTTCGTTCAAACCCCAATGCTCATATACCTTTTCATGACCGATACTGCTCTCCGTGGGCCGCAGCTGCATCGCATTCTCATCGAAATTGATCCGCAACGTCACCAACACAACTGCCAGCGCGATTAGGACCACCAACGACCCAACGGTCAAGACCCCCGAACGCCGAACGATTCTGGCCCCCCAACGACGCCACCGAAGCTCGTCTAGCCGGCGCGGCTGCCCATAACCTCGCCGCCCCGCAATCGCCAACAACGCATACGGCAAGGTCACAGACACCATCAATGTGATCGCCACTGCGACCGCAACCGGAGGCCCCACCGCACGGAACATACCGATCTTCGTTAGCATCATCGCCGAAAAGGCCACCCCGATCGTCACCGCCGAAGCCATCAGGATCCCCGAAGTCCGTTGACCCGCACGAACTAGCGCCAACGGCACGGCGACACCCTCTCGGCGTCCCTCGTGATAGCCAGCGATGATGAAAATCGCGTAATCGGTGCCCACTCCCAACACCATCGCCGTCATCAAAGCGATCGTGAAATTCGACACCGTCATCACCCCCGTCATGCCAAGCACCGAAACGACACAACGAGCCACACCCAACGAAACACCCACCGTCACCAACGGAATCATTGCCAACACCAACGACCGGTACACAACCAACAACAACACCATGATCAGCACAACCGACACACCCGTAATGACCAATAGCGAACGATCTATCGCCGCGAACAGATCCGCCAACGTCGGCGCAAACCCCGTGTAGTACACCTGCACGCCAGCCGGTTTCGGCATTGACTCGATCAACCGGCGAATATCAACAATATTCTTCCGCGCCTCCGACGAGCCAATCTGTCCAGTGCCGGCCACCACCACACTGATGGCCTTACCGTCAGGACTCACCGCGATACTGCGCAACCTTTCATCAGAGTAGGTATCAAGCACGTACGCGACATCGCCCTTGTCCGCACGCAACGCCTCAACGAGTCGACCGGCAAACACCCTGTCCGCGTCACTAAGCCCCGCCTCATCAACGACGACCACACTGCCCACCGCAGACGACGCCGGCATCCCAAAATCCGCCGACATCTGCCGAAGGGTCTGCACCGCTGGAAGGTGAGCCGGCATAAACGGCGACGAATCCTCCGCAACGGTCGCCTCCAACTGCGGAATCAACGCATTCAACACCGCGACCAGAACAACCCAACAACCAACAACCCACCACGCATACCTCGCCGAGAATGCCGTGATGGCTGAAAAGAACCGGCTATCACCGTGTTTCGTGGGAGCAGAGAGCGCTCGCCGACAAACCCGAATCACACCTGGGCGCTTGCGCGCGCGGTTCCGGTCAGGTTCGCTACAAACGGGGGTTATTCGCTCAACATCCAGGCGGGCCTCAGCACACGGCATTGCGGTAACTCCAAGAAGATGACGCCCCCGAGGTGCCACGCGGCCCAACAGCCGGGGGATTGTGTTGGACAAAGCTCGTTAGCCCCTCGCGAACGCCGAGATGTCCGTCGAGGCAATGATGGTGGAGCGATCGATACGACCACCACCCGCCTGCCGTGAACGTACGCCGGCGCCGTTGCGATTGCGTTGGGCAACAACAGGGTTCGATAACAGTTGACATGGTTGATGAATGCGATTGAGGTGCCTGGTCAATTAGTTGGATTCGCTCATGCAACTAGTGGCGTCGCGAATGTACTGCCCGATCTGACGTAACGAGCGGGTCGCTTCGGGAACTAGCGGCGCAGCCAGCTGGAAAGCATGGACCTGGCCCGGCCAAACCCGCAGCTCGGCCGACACCCCGGCTGCCGCGAGCTTGCCAACGGCCAGCTGCGCGTCATAAAGCAAGACCTCCGAGCCAGAGACATGAACCAGTGTCGGCGGCAACCCCGACTCGATGTGATCAAGCGGCTCATAGATTTCTTCACTCGCGCCGTCAACGGCGTGCTTGGTGGCGGCTTTGTTTACCAACGTCACCAGCGCATCGAAAGCCTTGGCCGGAAACATCGCATCGGTCTTGATGTTGGGATGAGACTGCTTTGGCCCACTGGCCAACTGCAGCAATGGAGAGATGGCCACAAGTGCCGCAGGCTGTTCGTCATTCTCGCGTAGCCGCTGCGCAAGGGCCAGCGCAAGGTAACCTCCCGCCGAATCTCCCACCAACGCAATCCGGTCGGGCTCATATCCACGCGCTCGCAACCACCGGTACGCATCGTGACAATCATCGAGCGCCATCTCGATCGAATGCTTTGGGATCAGACGATAGTTGACCACCAACGCCGGCGCGTCGGCAAACGCCGACAGCGCGGTCGCGATTCTTCTGTGCGAGTTGGCCCCACACGCCAGGAACGCCCCGCCATGCAGGTACAGCATCACTCGCCCAGCCCCGCTGAGGGGCGGAACTCCGGACGCACAAACCACTTCCGCGGTGGTGTTCGGCAGATTCATTGCGATCCTGGTTGCGGCCCGGGAAGGAAGCTGCAACGCCGACGCAACGTCGATTAGGCCCCACGGCAGGGGCAGGTGCGGGAAGTGGGCGATCATCGTCACAACTGGCTTCACCGTGATTCGCGACGTCAGGGCCACCAACCGCCCGGCAATACTGGGTCCACCCTCGACCACCTCGGTGGGCGACCCATCACCGAGTGCATGTCGCGGCGCCTTCAATTCGCGCGTCGTCGCTGCATCACGAGGACAAGCAGCGTCCCGGGATAGGCGTGGCCGGTAATCCAATACCGTCATGACTCGTATTTGTTGCGTCGATTGGTTAGTGAATAGGACCTACCTCGCACCGCAAATCCCGCCGCGGCCGTGTCCGTTCGGGGCGCGACATGATGGGCAGCGAAGAGCAAATCGAGAAGCATCACAACAACCACCTAACGAGGGAGAATGAGTTCCGAGTCCACCGTCATTGTGGACGCGGCGTCACGCGCGCCTTACTGCGATATGGTTACGCAGCAATAACCGTTGCGGAAACTTTCAACATATTCTACATGCGCTATCACCATGTTAACCGCTCGATAGATATAGGTTCGCTGTGAACGTTTTGCATGTTCACTGTTTACATTCGCATTGCAACACGGGTAGGCGCGGCCAAATGTACAACGCGTAGACGGTGACATTGGGGCGAAGGGCGCAATAAGGCGCAATAAGATGCAGTCCTATACATTACCGTCTTGGTCACCGCTGTAAACGAGCGGATGCGCTATTCCGATTCCCCCGGCGGTCGGCGGATCGGCGGTCAGACTGACGCCAGCAGTCCGTGGGCATGACCTTGATGACCGGAACGCAACCGGCGGCGAAGTCGCACAAGACCGCAATGGGCCCGGGGCCGGCTTGGGTCGGTGCGACCAATCGGGCCCCGGCCGGTAGCGGGGGTACGCTTCTGACATCCAAATCACATGTTGATTGCAAGACTCCACATTTGTCCCGACGCTGCCGACGGAAATCTCATGCTTCTGACATCCCCGCCGGCAGCTACCGGTGACCAATCATTCTGCCAAATTGTCGCCAACGAACATCGCCGACACGACCAGCGCGTACGCCGACTCATTCTCCGTGAACAGGAGCTCGTGAGTCATGTGATCACCTCCTTGCCCTTTACACTTATTCCGCTTGCTCACATGTTGGCGGTGAAAGACGAATCGAACCCCCTTACACACCGACCCTGCAGCTATCGACAGAATCACTCTGAATGTGCAAATCTCGTGTCCGTTTCACATATGCGCGGGGTAGACAAATCAAGTTCCAAAGTTAATTTGGATGGATTCCAGTAGGCACAATTGCCAACGCCGGCCGAAACCGCTCTGACCATATCGTCGGAGGCGGTTCGGCCCGCCGGGCGCCGCCACCGCGGTGGCCACGGATGACCTCGTGGAGCGCGATGACTGCATCAGAACGCTTCACATCGACCGGCAATGACCGCAACCGCCCGGCGACGCTCTGGCTCTGGGGAACGTCTTCGCGATCGCCGTGCACCATCGCCACCTCGTCATCGGCCACTAGGACTCCATCGCGGTCGTGTTCGAAGATCCAGCCGTAGCCCTCCATGCCAAACAGATGCTGCTCGGCAGCGCGCATGGCTTTGTCTCACATCCGTTGCACTAGCCGCCATGACTGGACCTATGCGCTCGCCGGCGATATTCGGATGCCAGCCATCGCCTGAGATTCAGCACCATTTCGAAAACACGCCCATGTTGCCGGCGTGGCGAGATACCCGGCCCCGCATCAACGTCGATATCGGCTTCTTTCGGGGAAATCAACCTGGCGGGCTCGGCAACCCCCGCGGCGCGCGGCAACCTCGCACCTGCTCTGATCAATTCCGCCACTAGGAACTGTTCGTACGTAATCAATAGCCGTGCTTTCCTCGAAGTAGTCGAGTCACTGCCCATAGGCGTCAAGCCCGAAGGCGCTCGAAAGGCGTTGTCAGCTCACATCGTCCGAGACACTGCCTCGCGTTGTCGGTGACGCCTTAGCAATAATAAGTGGCACATACCTGGGACTTGCCAGGTCAAATTTCCCCGAACATCGCAGCGAGATGGGAAGAAATGCCCGCGGCGCCGCCACCTGAGATGCGGGGAGTATGAAGTCAACCAACGAGCCCATGAGCTAGGGCAAAGTGCACCACGGCTACACGCACTATGTCATGCGCAGTTGTCCCGTCGCACGCACGCGTGAATTGATAGCGATCGACGCCATCTGTCGATAAAGTCCCGCTTGTCAAAATCTTTTACATGCACGGTTAATACCCAGCCACTAGGCCGTTCCAGCAGAGCTGTGATTTCCGCTACTTCCAGTGCACCAGCCTGGACTTGGCGCCGTTTTCGCGTGTACAACTGGCCGTAATTCGAGCGGATCCGAGGCCATGTAGCCGTGCATCGATACAAATGCACGATGCTTGACGCACTCGAAATTCGACAAATTAGAGGATGGATTTGCCGCAATGCGGGAAGGTGCACGCCCCCCTACGCCGGAGATGGTTGCCGTCGCGGCAACCCAAAATAAGCGATCTCGTCCAGCTGAGACCGTCCATCCCCGGTCTGATTCCTGCCCCCTTGCTCGTGGAGTACATCCTTCGTGTGCGTTCGATTCTAAATTGCTCTCAGTTGCGGCGGCTATCTAGCATGCCGCACGACCTTATCCTCGGATCCGCCGTCACAGGCGCAAAGTTCACTCCAAAGAATCACGCTGAGATGGGCGAACCACTGTTCGACGTCGTATTGCGCGGGCGAACGATCCAATTGGATACCAACAAACTGCTCGCAGAAGCTTGCGCACTGTATGACATCGGCGTCCGTTATTATCACTATCAGGCCCGAAACCCACACACGCATGAACCGTGCACTTCCAATGCGATCTATGCCGCATTGAGTCATGAAATTCAAGACCGGCTTCCCGGGATGCTCATAAGCTTCGGAGCTAGCAGGAACAGCATCGAAGTAAGGGAAGCGATTCGACGGAACGGTGAGTGGGAAAGGATCAGTCAGGCAGCTTTGCCATTGCATCTTGGCGGCGCCCACTTCGTCACTAGTCAAGGAGGAGCTGAGTTTCAAATAGTCCTCGATCTGGAGCATAAAGGCCACGACATTTCTATCGAAGCCGTCTCAGATCCAGAGTTTGCGCGAATTATCCGCCACTATGTTCCATCCATAACCGACAGCGTCATGATCCTTGATGTTCATTCGACAGCCGGTGGTACATACTATGGAAGCAGCTCACCTCGTATGCAATTCGAGGTTTACCGACAGGCCGTCGATGCGCGCCGCAGATTGCATCTGTTGCACGAGGTAGAGTGGATACAGCTTGACCGCAGTTGCGCTCTGACCCGTTTCGCGACGGAACACCCGCTGATTCGACTCGGCTCGGAAGGGCAACTCAACATCACACTTCTCTTTGGGTCTTCTTGGCGCCTGCCATTTCCTGAAAGCTACGCGGACTTCCGCCGAGCCGTTTGCCTGGCCAAGTCTATTGAGCGGGACCTCTCCGGAAACATTGCCCGGAAAGTCACCATATCGGTCGGGGCTGCCGTTTTGCCTCAGCACGCACGGGCGCATATCAACGAACTCGAATTCGGCGCGCGCAAGGGCCAGCTCGCGGGTCCACTGGAACGCCTGGCGTGTTATGCGGCTCAGCCCGACAGCGAGGTCGACGTGATCCGATCCGGACTCGAGGACACCCCCTACATCGTTACGCACGACGGCGATATCACGCTCACAGATAATTTCGGTTTGGCGCACCAGGTAGTGGAAATGGTTGGTAGTTGCGGAGCTTCAATAATTACAGATCCACCTACGTTGCGGAGCCGTATGGGATTCGCTGGGCCATCGAAAGCGATGGAGTTTCCGCCGGCCGCCACATTGGCCACATGACGCCCGCCATCGACAATATCGACTACCGCGTCGCATTGAAACAGATATGCCGTACAGTGCCGGCGACATTCGCGCAGGGGGAATGGATTCTCAACGGCTACATCCCGATCCTTGCGGACCTCCAGCTAGACGCCGGCGCCCTCGGTGATCGGTTCGACATTGCCTACACTCCGACCAATGTGTTCGCGATGTCGGAACTGTCGGTCGACTATGCCGGCGTGAGCGGGGGCGCACCGAATGTGGTGCGCTGACATGCGTGGGCAGTGGGTACCGCTCGCAGTTTGTCCCGCGGTGGCCGCACGGTCCACGGCAAAACGCAATTTGTACACGATGGGGGGATCCGGTGGCTGTCAGTAGGCGACAGTTTGTGGTTGGGGGTGCCGCGATGGCGGCGACAATGACAGGCGGCGTCGCGGCGTGCGATTCGCCAGATGTGAAGACGTTGCGGGTCGGTGCCGCGTTTCCCGATCCGCCATTCAATGGGATGCCCGGGAGCGGCGGCCTCGACATCGATCTGGTGAACGAGATTGCCAAAGCCCTTGGTATGACCGCCAACTTCATCTCCTACACCGGAGCAGACTTCAACGGAATCTTCACGGCTCTCAACCGGGGCGACTACGACTGTGTCGCCGCTGGGACCACCGTGACGCCGGAACGTGAGCAGCAGGTGGCATTCGTTGCGCCCTACCTAGTTTCTGGGCAGTCACTGGCCGTCGATACCACCCGGCTCCCACACGTACGTTCTATAGACGACTTGGCTGGGCTGACTATAGGCGTGCAGCAGGGCAACACGAGTCAGCCAATCGCGAACCGGCTTGTCGCCGAGGGCAAGGCAGCATCCGTCCGAGTCTACGATTACGGTGCGATCCGTTCCGCGCTGAGTGACCTGACCACCGGCGCTTGCGACGCTTTTATGAAGCTGGCGCCGGTCCTCATCGAGTTGGTCAAGCAGGTGCCCGGTGTAGAGGTCGTCCAGCGGACCGGCATCTCGGTTGAGAAGATCGCAATCGCTCTCCCCAAGGCGGACCAGAAACTTCTCGAGCGGATAACCGCCGCGCAGACCGCTCTCGAGCGAGACGGAACACTGCAACGTATTCGGCTGAAATGGTTGGGCGATGCCAACTTGGACCAGAGCCAGACCGCGCGTTGATCAACCCCAACGGCGACGGATCTCACCCTGGCCGAAGTCGCCGGCGGAGTGCGCTGACACCGCGAAAACCTCTTAGCCGCAAGGCAATATCGGAGACCGCACAAGTAGTTACGTTGCCACAATTTCCCAAGTCGAGCAGTACATTTTGCATGGTCTACGGCTCAGTCCGTTGGTACAGCGGGACGTTCTGTCTCATCTCCCCGCAAACGTAGGACAACTTGGCCCTTTAACACCGGCGCGGTGGTTGAGCATAGTTTCTAGATGCCAAGGTCAACGCAGCGGAGGCCGCGGTGACGCGTTGTGTCCATGTAGGTCGATCGCCCGCCTGGACTGATCGTCGTTCGGGGAATCCCCTTATCGAGGAGGTAACTCCCTACCTGTCAAGGCTATTCAAGATGCGCATACAACACCGAGTTGGCTGTGCTGACCGGTTTTCGTGAGTTGACACTTGCCGAAATCAAAGCACCGCGGTTCGCGGTGATGGCCATGCTGGTCGGGTGCTATCGAGGGCCTGACCGTCACGGATGGCCCCAACGGCGTCGGCAACGCCCCCAACGACGTACCAGTCTCGGCGAATCAACACACGACGCTGCGCTAGCCAGTGTGATCATGCGATGAGGTTTCACGCCACCACTCGGTTCCACAGCATGGTGTCGAGCGTGTTGGAGCCGATCGACAGCTTCGGCGAGCAGGCGCTGTTCTTTGGCGAAACCGTGCGGTACATCCCCAACGCGGTCACCCGATACCGGAACGAGACCACCCGGCTTATCGCCGAGATGGCCCTGGGCTCAGGAGCATTGGTCATGATTGGCGGTACGTTGGGGGTCGCGGCATTGCTGACATTGGCCGGAGGCGGCGTGCTCGCCGTACAGGGCTACTCGTCGCTGGGCAACGCCGGTGTCCAAGCGTTCACTGGGTTCCTCTCGGCTTTCCTCAACGTCCGGGTGATCGCGCCGGTGAATACGGGTATCGCGTTGGCGGCCACCATCGGTGCCGGCGCCACCGCACAACTGGGCGCAATGCGGGTAGCCGAGGAGATCGACGCCGTCGAATGCATGGCGGTGCACTCGGTTTCATATCTGGTGTCCACCCGACTGATCGCCGGCCTGATCGCGATCATCCCGCTGTATTCGCTGTCGGTGCTTGCCGCGTTCTTCGCGGCCCGGTCCACCACGGTGTTCATCAATGGACAATCCGCGGGTCTGTACGACCACTACTTCAATACCTTCCTCATCCCATCCGACCTGCTGTGGTCGTTCCTGCAAGCCATCGTGATGGCAATCGCGGTGATGCTGGTGCATACCTACTACGGCTACAACGCCACCGGCGGGCCGGTCGGAGTCGGTATCGCAGTCGGGCAGGCGGTGCGGACTTCGCTTATCGTCGTGGTGGTCATTACCTTGTTTATCTCGCTCGCCGTTTACGGAGCGTCCGGCAACTTCAATCTCTCGGGCTAACACCATGGCAGCAGGCGGATCTCGGCGTGACGGCCATCGTCGTCGTCTGCAGCGGTTCGAAGGAATCGATACGGTCTAACGCCGACAGTGAATCTGGCGACGCGACACGCCAAGTGCGCGTAGCGTAATTCGCACTCGGTCACTACGGACGACCATACGGAGGCGAGTATGTCGTTTGTGCTGGCGGCGCCGGAGGTGCTCGCGGCGGCCGCGACGGATCTGGCAGGTATCGGCTCGACAATCGGTGCGGCCAACATGGCGGCGGCAGCGATAGCGGCAGTACCGCCGGCGGCCGCCGATGAAATATCGGCGGCTGTCGCCACGCTGTTCGCCAGGTACGGCCAGGACTACCACGCGCTCAGTGCACCGGCGGTGGCGTTCCACGACCGGTTTGTCCACGCGCTGAACGCCGCCGCCAGCTCCTATGCCGGCGCCGAGGCCGCCAACGTCTCACTCACGCAGGACCTCTGGAACGCAATCAACGCGCCTACCCAGACGTTGCTGGGGCGCCCACTCGTCGGCAACGGCGCTAACGCCGCACCGGGCAGCGGACTAAACGGCGGAGACGGCGGGTTCTTGTTCGGCAACGGCGGCAACGGCGGATCCGGTGCAGCGGGCCAAAACGGCGGCAGCGGCGGCGCCGCAGGACTGTTCGGCGGCACCCCCGGAGCCGGGGGCGATGGCGGCTTTGGCAATAGCATCAGCGGTATCCAACCGGGCAACGGCGGTAATGGCGGTGCCGCCGGGCTGTTCGGCACCGGCGGCACCGGCGGTCGCGGGCTTGAAACGTTCTTCGGCAGCACCGGCGGCACCGGCGGGGCCGGAGGCGCCGGCGGCACGCTGTTCGGCAACGGCGGCGCCGGCGGCAACGGCGGCGCGCCCCTCGGCGACATCAACGGCACCGGCGGCGCGGGCGGCTCCGCCGGACTGTTCGGCAACGGCGGGGACGGCGGAAACGCGGGCAACGCGATCAGCCTCAGCGGCTTAGCTGGCGCCGCCGGCGGTAACGGGGGTGCCGGCGGCATGCTTTCCGGCAACGGCGGCCACGGCGGCAACGGCGGCAACGCGGACCCCACCAGCAGTGCCGTCGGCGGCGTCGGCGGCAATGGCGGTGCCGGCGGCATGCTTTCCGGCAACGGCGGCCACGGCGGCGACGGCGGACTCGGCGGCACCAGCGGCAATGGCGGTGCCGGCGGCAACGGCGGGCTCGGGGGCATACTTTCCGGCAACGGCGGCAACGGCGGTGACGGCGGTGACAGCAGCGCCGAAAACGGCGGCGCCGGCGGCAACGGTGGGGCCGCCCGGCTGTTCGGTGACGGCGGTGCCGGCGGCGCCGGCGGGCTCGGTGGTAGCGGTGGCAACGGCGGGAACGGCGGCACCGGCGGCGCCGGCGGCAACGGCGGGCTGGGGGGCACGCTTTCCGGCAACGGCGGCGCCGGCGGCAGCGGCGGCGACGGCGGCAATGCCAGTGTCCTGGCCGGCACCGGCGGCACCGGTGGGGCCGGCGGGGCCGGTGGTAACAGCGGCATGCTTTTCGGCGACGGCGGGGCCGGCGGTTTCGGCGGCGGTGGCGGCCTCATTGTCACCGGCGGCATCGGCGGTAACGGTGGCAACGGTGGCGCGGGTGGTAACGGCGCCGCAGTTTTCGGTAATGGCGGGGCCGGTGGTTTCGGCAGCTTCGGCGGCGTGGGCGGCGACGGTGGCGATGGCGGCCGCGCCGGGCTAATCGGCTCCGGTGGTTCCGGAGCCGCGGGCGGGCAGTCGTTCAGCGGCTCCGATATCGGTGGCGACGGTGGCAACGGTGGCAATGCCGGATGGATCGGCAACGGGGGTAATGGCGGCAATGGCGGGCTGGGCAACGGCGCGGCTGGCCCGGGCGACGGCGGCGACGGCGGCACCCCCGGTGCGCTTTTCGGCTTCACCGGCTCACCCGGGGCACCGTAGGCAGGGGTAGCGGATATGACGTTCGTGGCGGTATCCAGGGCCGGTTAGCTGCCCGCGGCTGGAGGCTCGACCGGCTCCACGCCGGCCAAGTGACGCTGAGCCAGGTCGCGGTAGGCCTGCGGGTTGACGTTCACCCACATCTCCGCGCCCGTACCCTCGATTGGCCCCTTGGCCTTGGCGGGCGCACCGACCACCAGCATGCCCGCCGGAATCTGGGTGCCCCCCACCACCACCGCACCCGCCGCCACCATGCAGCGGGCGCCTATCACCGCGCCGTCGAGCACGGTGGCGTGGTTGGCGATCAGCGCCTCCTGCCCGATGTGGGCGCCATGGATGCAGCACAAATGCGCCACGGTAGCTCCCGGACCAATATCCACCGGTATCCCGGGCGGCGCATGCAATACCGCCCCGTCCTGCACATTGGCGCCCTCGCGCACCACGACCGGCGCATAATCGCCGCGCAGCACCGCGTTGTACCAGACCGACGCCCCCGCCTCGACGGTCACGTCACCGATCAGGGTGGCGGTCGGGGCCACAAAGGCGGTGGGATCGACCCGCGGCGAGCGACCCTCAAAAGAGAACAGCGGCATCGTCTACATATACCCCAGCGTGCATATGCCCCAGCAAACACCGCCAGACTCGCCGTCGTTGCGCTCGCCCGCCACAAAACTGTAACGTGTTCTAGTTAGTAGGCCAGTGAGTTGGAGGTGACAGGGTGAGTACCGACACACGCGGCGTCGGTGTCCGGGAGATCGATGCCGGCGCCTTGCCGACCAGGTACGCCCGCGGGTGGCACTGCCTGGGCGTCGCGAAAGACTTCCTGGACGGAAAGCCGCACGCGGTCAATGCGTTCGGCACCAAGCTGGTGGTTTTCGCCGACTCGCACGGAGACCTGAAGGTCCTGGACGGCTACTGCCGGCACATGGGCGGCGACCTGTCCGAGGGCACCATCAAGGGCGACGAGGTCGCCTGCCCGTTCCACGACTGGCGCTGGGGCGGCGACGGCCGCTGCAAGCTGGTGCCGTATGCCAAGCGGACCCCCAAAACCGCACGTACCCGGTCCTGGACCACCGATGTGCGCAGCGGCCTGCTCTTCGTCTGGCACGACCACGAAGGCAACCCGCCGGACCCCGACGTCCGGATCCCCGAGCTCGCCGAGGCCGCCAGCGACGAATGGACCGACTGGCGCTGGAACAGCATCCTCATCGAGGGCTCCAACTGCCGCGACATCATCGACAACGTCACCGACATGGCGCACTTCTTCTACATCCATTTCGGGTTGCCGACGTACTTCAAGAACGTCTTCGAGGGCCACATCGCCTCGCAGTACCTGCACAACGTGGGCCGCCCCGACGTCGATGATCTAGGGAGCTCGTACGGCGAAGCGCACTTGGACTCCGAGGCGTCCTATTTCGGGCCGTCGTTCATGATCAACTGGCTGCACAACCGCTACGGCGACTACAAGGCCGAGTCGATTCTGATCAACTGCCACTACCCGGTCACCCAGAACTCCTTCATGCTCCAGTGGGGTGTCATCGTCGAAAAACCCAAGGGCATGGACGAAAAGATGACCGACAAGCTGTCGCGGGTGTTCACCGACGGGGTCAGCAAGGGCTTCCTGCAGGACGTCGAGATCTGGAAGCACAAGACCAGGATCGACAACCCGCTGTTGGTCGAGGAGGACGGTGCCGTCTACCAACTGCGCCGCTGGTATGAGCAGTTCTACGTCGACGTGGCCGACATCACGCCAGAAATGGTGGAGCGCTTCGAGATTGAGGTCGACACCACCCGCGCCAACGAATACTGGAATGCCGAGGTGGCCGAGAACCTGAAGGCGCGGGACTCCGAGGCCTCCGAAGAAGTACCCGCCGAGCAACACTAACGATCATGCCCGACGAACAGGCCGTCCCTGACGTCGACCGGTTGGCCCGGTCGATGCTGTTGTTGCACGGTGATCATCACGATCACGACGACGCGCCGACGTCCAACGGCGGCTCCGGATCATGGTCTAAATCAAGGGATTTCGGTAACGACCCGCAACGCGCTGCCGCGGTACGAGAGGCCTCCCGCGCCGACCGCGAGCGCTATCTGACGGCGGGCCTGCTGCCGGTGGACTGTCGCTTCTGCCACGTCACGGTGGCGGTGAAGAGGCTGGGGCCGGGTCATACCGCGGTGCAATGGAACACCGAGGCGTCGCAGCGCTGCGCGCACTTCACCGAAGTGCGCGCCGCCGGCGGCGATTCCGCACGCACCCGGGCCTGCCCGAGGCTGTCCGACAGCATCGAGCACGCGGTGGCCGAAGGGTATTTGGACGCGACGCCAGACGCTCACTGAGCGAACCTTCGGCCGTGCTCAGCCACCGCCGAAGGGAGGGATATTGAGTGCTCGCAGCAGCGAGCCGGTGATTGTCGTCGCCACGGACACCGCCGTGACAGGGGGCTGCCCCAGGTTGATCGTTAGGCCCGGATTTAGCGAGGGAACGAACGGATAGGTGTTGGGCATGGCTGACTGCGGGAGCACTCCGGCCAACACCAAGTCGGCCTGGACTCCTTGGATGACGCCTTGGACCAGATAATTGCCGACGTTGATCGGGTTGATCACCGGGAACAGGCTGGCCGGGGTGGGCAGGTTGGCATATTCGGTGTTGGGCCCGCCGATGTCGCCGTAGCCCAGATCGACGAGCACCCGCAGCGGCGGTTGAACCAAGTTGAGGATTGGCTGCGGAAGGTTCAGCGGCCTCAGCAGCGGCAGGTCCTGGCTCGGGATCATGTAGTAGGTGGTATTGCCGGTCGACCCAGGAGACACCGGCGCGACCACAGCTGTAGCAACCTGCTCGGGCGTGAGGTTCGGATACAAGGCCGTCGGACTCAGGTGGTCGTAGTAGATGCCGGCAACGGCGTTGGCGACCGACAGCAGGTTGATTGGATACCGGGGAAAGTGCGCGTAGCCGTCATATTGGATGGTGTAGATGTCGGTCTGATACTCCAAGTCGGGTGTGGCACCACCGAACGTCTCGTTGAAACCGGGTATGTACAAACCGACGAAGCGCTCGAACAAGCCGCCGTTGGGATTGTTGGGATTGCCCGTCAGCACGAACTGAAAATCGGCCGGGTCCGGCGGATTTGGCATGGTGCCGTTGCCGATGCCGATCAGATAGTTGGTGATGATGGTGGAGCTTTGGGAAAAGCCGAAAACGACGGTTGGCGTGCCCGGCGGTTGGGCTGCAATCGCCTGCGTCAGAATCTCGACTCCCTGAGCAACCGACGTATCGAACGTCAGACTGTGCCAGCCGGTCAGGGGCCAGCCCTGCTCAGGGGTCACCAAACCGGTCGGGATGGCAGTGTGCGGAGCGATCCGCGGCGCGATGTAGGCGTTGTAGACGTTGTTGAGGTAGGTGGTGCTCGGGTCGGGGTTGCCGGTGCCGCCCATGATCAGCGTGGCGTAGTCGGTGGCGGTCAGGCTGGCGGCCGTGCCGGTTGCCCCCGTGCCGCCCAGCGCACGCCCCAACGGCGCCGCGCTGGATGGATTGATCAGAGCCAGCACATCGCGCTGCGCGGTGTGCAACGCCGACGCGTTGAGCGCCTCCGCAGCCCGATACGACCCGGCCGCCGCATTCAGCGTCTGAACAAACTGCTGATGCAACGCGCCGGCCTGCGCACTGACCGCCTCGAACTCCTGGCCGTGGCGGGCGAAGAGCGCCGCCACCGCCCCCGACACCTCATCGGCACCCGCGGCCACCAGCCCGGTGATAGGCGCCGCCGCCGCCGCTCGCGCCGCATCCAGCGCCGACCGGATACCGTGCAAATCCGCTGCCGCGGACGCCAACGTCTCAGGCGTTACACCCAGAAGTGACATTCCGCCCCCTGCGCCTCAATTGCACCTAGCCCACGGTCGATCATCACGGCCCCGCGTCCTCTCGCCGACCAGAATCCGCCGATGCTTCGTCGCTACCGTCGCCGCCCCAGGTGTTCGGCAGCATCGGCGCGCTCGGTCCACCGCCGAAGCCGTCAGCCAAAGCGACTAACCCGTCCGGGCGTACCCCATCGGTCTTGGCAATCGTCCCGGTAAATCCCCACGACCCGGCACCCTGGTTGGAGGCCGCCGTCGCGGCCGGCGCACTGTCCGGCGGAGCGTCCAGATCGCCGTCGATGTCCATGTACTCGTCGGCGTTGTCTCTCATCACGGTCCGCCGGCGTCGCCGCAACCGCCGCTGCGCCGATGTCCGTGTCGGGGCCGCTGCCGCCGCGGCGACGTCCGCCGGCACCGCCTGGCCCTTGCCCCGATCGATCAGTGTCGGGCCCTGCCCCTCGTCGGGTCCACCGCCGAACACCAGGTAGCCGAAACCGGGTGTCCCGACCGCCGGTGCCGATGCCGTTGGCGGCGCGGGCGATGCCGACAACGAAGCCGGCGACGACGCACCCGAGGCGGCCGGCACGGCAGGGGCGGGCGCGGCGATCGCCGAAGCAATAGCCACAGTCGGCCGAGTCTGCGTCGCAACAGATTCCGGTATCTCACCACCGACGGGCACCCCGTCCACCGGACGTAAGCCCGCAAGTCCGCCCAAACCCCCAAGGCCGGCCAAGCCGAGCAACGGCAGGAACGGAGTACTCGACAACGCTGCAGGCGTCCCGAAAGTCACGGTGTCGATGGACAGCCCCACGACCATCGCAACCGCGAAAGCATTAAAGTTCTCCAGGGAAGGACTCGCCAAAAAAGCCTCCAGCGCCGGAAGTTGGTAGGGCACGTTTCCTCCCTCAAAGCCGAACAATTGCCCTATGAAGGTCTGGACGAACTTCTGCCAGTCGGCAAAGAGGCTCTCCAGGGAAAAGTCGGCGGCAGCCGATGGATCAGCCGACTTCAGTACCGGCGGCGCCGCGCTGGTTTGTGGCACCGCCGCCACGGTCGCCGCGGAAACCTCCTCATAGCTGCTCATGATCGTGGCGGCCTGTACCCACATCCGCATGTAGTCGGCCTCGTTGAGCGCGATCGGAATGGTGTTGATCCCAAAGAAATTCGTTGCCACCAACGCCGCGTGGGTGGCGTGGTTGGCGGCCAGCTCACCCAGGGTGGGCATCGCCGCCAACGCGGCGGTGTAGGCACCAGCCTCGGTCTCGTGTTGTGCAGCGGTGGCCGCAGCGTTGGCCGCCGCCTGGACTAGCCAAGCCACATACGGCGCATGGGAGGCCGCATACGACTCCGCGCCAGAGCCCTCCCACGCTCCGGACAGCACCGAGGCCACCAGCGCCGACAGTTCCTCGGCCACCTCGGCATATTCAATGCTCAACGAATTCCATGCCGCTGCGGCCGCCAGCAACGAGCCCGGCCCGGGGCCGCTGCTCAGCAACGACGAGTGAACCTCGGGCGGGAACGCCATCCAGACCGGCGCCGTCACCGCCAGCTGGGCGCGATCGGATTAGCGGCACCCGCCGCCAGCCGTATAGCGGTCACCAACGACATGTCCAACTCTCCCTCAGCTCCCTGCTGCGATGACCGCACGCCTCACCGATATTCGACACACGTACCGGCGAGGCCTGTCGAACTCACTGTGAGCGCCACCGGACCGTCCCGTATTGGAAATGATTTTCATGTAGTAATTTGCACCCAGGGTTACCGCGTGTCAACTCCGGGATACGTGACCGAGGAGCAATGAATGGCATTCAGCCCAACTGGCACGCCAAGCGCCGGGCAAGCTCCGCCGATCCTCAAATCGGCTCGGACAACTCTCATTGCATGCGGTGTGCTTTCGGCGGTCAGGTCCTTGATCGGCATGGCGCCACTGTTTGCTGTCGTCGAAGTGAGCAGACGACTCCTCGCGGGCAACACAGACGTCTGGCCGGTCATCATCGTGGCGATCGGCGCGCTGGCAATCAAACAGCTGGGTGTCTTGGCCGCGGGTGTGATGACACATCTGGCCGATATCCGGGTGTCGTTTCGAATCCGCCGTGAACTGCTGGTCAAACTGAGCAGGGTCCCGCTCAGTTGGTTCAGCGATCGCAACTCCGGCATCGTTAAGAAGGCGGTCGAAGATGATGTGGCGGCGCTGCATCGGCTCATCGCGCACTCGATCGTGGAACTCAGCGCGGCCGTGGTGCCGCCCCTGGTCGCGTTGATCTACCTCGTTACCCTGGACTGGCGGATGGCCCTGGCGACTCTGCTCCCCGTTGTCGCCGGGCTGGCCGCCTACCAGCGTGCGATGGCCAGCGCGGAGACCAAGTACCCGCAGTTCATGGAGTGGTTGGCGCGCCTCAACGGCGCGGCGGTGGAACTGGTCAACGGCATCGGTGTCGTGAAGGCGTTCGGAACGCCGGGGACGGCGAGTCGCCGTTTCCAGGAGGTGTGCCAAGGATTCGCACACTTCTTCCTCGACTGGGCGAAATCTACGAGCGTCGCCAGCGTCACCGCCGAGATCCTCCTGTCGCCGCCGAGCATCCTGCTCGCAGTCGCGACGACGGGAGGTATCCTCACGGCCAACGGCGATCTCCCGCTGGAACACTTCATCGCATTCTTGGTGTTCGGCACGGTCATAACTTCGGCATGGATGTCGCTGCTGATGTCGGTGCAGCCCCTGGCCACCGCGCTGAAGGTGTACCGAGAGATCCGTGAATTGCTCTCTACCCCAGAGCTTCCCACCCCGCATGAACCCGTCGAACTTGACACCGATGCCGATGGTCCAGTGGTGCGCATGCGTGGTGTGCGTGTCACATACGGTGATACGGTCGCCCTCGACGGGATCGACCTTCGCCTCGATCGGGGAACCCTCACCGCCCTGGTCGGTCCCTCTGGTTCCGGGAAGTCCACGCTGGCCAAGCTGCTGCCCCGGTTCAACGATCCGCGCGAAGGCTCGGTCGAACTGTACGGCGTCGATCTCCGCCGGATCGACCCCGCCGAGCTCTACCGGCAAGTCGCGTTTGTGTTCCAGGACTCGCACCTGTTGTCGACGATGAGCGTCCGGGACAACATCCGTCTCGGACGTCCCGACGCCGACGACGCGGCGGTGCGCGATGCCGCGCGCAAAGCCCAGATTCTGTCGAGTATCGAAGAGTTGCCACGCGGGCTCGATTCGGTGGTCGGCCAGGACGCGGCGTTTTCGGCGGGCGAACGCCAGCGCGTCTGCATCGCGCGCGCAATCCTCGCCGACCGCCCGATTCTGGTCCTCGACGAGGCCACCGCCAGTGCCGACCCGGAAAACGAGGCGCGCATCCAAGATGCGCTCACCGAGGTCGCGCGCGGCCGGACGGTGTTGGTAATCGCTCACCGGCTCAGCACGATTCGAGGCGCCGACGCCATCGTCGTGCTCGACCACGGCCGCATCGCCGAGAGCGGTAGGCATTCCGAGCTTTTGGGATACAACGGCATCTACGCACGCTTGTGGAAACACGAGCGGGAAGCCGAACGCGGTGTCACCGACCAGCTGGAGGCTAACCGGTGATCACCATCATTCGCCACCTACTCGAACTGCTCGACACTCGCGGCCGCCGCCATCTGCACACCATGCTTGTACTGCAAGGTGCCCAAGGAGTGCTGCAGGGCCTGGGCTTCCTGTTCGTCGTTCCCCTTCTCGGCGCTCTTTTCGAACGCCCCACGAACTGGGGTCAACTGTGGTTCTGGATCGCGGCGATCGCCGTTACTGTCGGCGTCCATCACGGATTGCTGGGCTGGAGCACGTCATTGGGTTATCTGGTGGGCACCGACGTGCTGACCAGTTTTCACACCCGGATCGGAAATCATCTGGCCACTCTGCCCATCGGCTGGTTCGGCGCCGACCGCACCGGCCCGGTCGGACGCCTGGTGAGCAAAGACGCTACCGACGTCGCCGACTTTCCGGCGCATATGCTCCGGCACATCATCGTCGGCGTTACCACTCCGGCCACCCTGATCATTGGCAGCTACCTGAGCGATTGGCGCATCGGGATCGCACTGACCATGGGCGCCTTACTGTGCGCGCTATCGCTGCGGATGTACATGAGCATCGTGGGCCGCAATGACGCCCAGTATGAGCACGACATTGGCGCTACCGCGTCTCGGATCGTCGAATACGCCCGCCAACAATCGACGCTGCGCGCCTACGGCGTGCTCAACCGTCGAGAGTTGGGCACACTCGAAGAATCCCTTACCCGCCAACAACATTCACAGTCCCGGCTGACCATCCGCGGAGCGTGGGGGCTGATCGGATGCTTCGGCACGATGCAACTGGTCGTCACGACGATCATCGCGCTGACCGTTACCCTGACGCTGCGCGGCGAGCTCGCGCTACCCACGATGATCGGTCTGCTGATCATCACCCTGCGCATGATCGATCCGATCGCCCAGCTCGGCGACCTGGCCGGCCATGTCCAAGTCAACGCCGATTCAATCGTCCGAGTGCGCGAGCTGCTGGCCGTTCCGTCTCTTCCGGAACCCGATCGAGCTACCGCGCCCGCGGGCGCCGACATCGAATTACGTGGTGTGCGTTTCAGTTACCAAAGCTCTGGGGACGGAAGCGAAATCATTCAAGGCATCGACGCCGTCATCCCCAGCGGCAGCCTCACCGCGATCGTCGGCCCATCCGGGGCCGGTAAGACCACGTTGCTGCGACTGATCGCCCGCTTCTTCGACGTCGACGACGGCAGCATCCTGCTCGGCGGCCACGACGTGCGTGAGCTCGGCACCGGCACCGTCGCGCACCTGACCGCGCAAGTCTTCGACGACGCTTACCTTTTCGACGGCACCATCGCCGACAACCTGCGGATGGCCGATCCCGACGCGGGAGAAGCCGCGCTGCATCGCGTCGCAGCGATTGCGCGCCTGGACGAGGTGATCGATCGTCTCCCCGAGGGGTGGGACACCCGCGTTGGCGAGGGCGGGTCTGCCCTATCCGGCGGGGAGAGGCAGCGGGTCGCCATTGCCCGCGCGTTGCTCAAGAACGCGCCCGTCGTGCTGTTGGACGAAGCAACGGCCGCGCTCGACGCTATCAATGAGGCCGCCGTGGCCGGCGCCATCCGCGAACTAGCCCACGATCGCACTGTTGTCGTTGTCGCACACCGACTTTCGACCGTGATAGATGCCGACCAGATCCTCGTCCTGGACGGTGGCCAGATCACCGCACGCGGACGTCACGAGCAGTTGGTCGCCGCGGATGGCACCTATTCCCGATTCTGGGGGGAACGCCTGCGTGCCCGCGGCTGGCAACTTCGGCGTGACCACGCCACCATTGCCGCATCCCACGGAGACCGCGGCACTACCGATACGTGACAACGTGCTGAGAGGAGGGCCGCATGGAAGCCGAGCACGGGTACGCGCGACACAAGGACCGCTATGCCGGGCGGCTACGGCGCATAGAGGGTCAGGTTCGCGGGATCGCGAAGATGATCGAAGAGGACAAGTACTGCATTGACATCCTCACGCAGATCAGCGCCGCTAGTAGCGCGCTGCGCTCGGTGGCGCTGAACCTGCTCGACGAGCATATGGATCACTGCGTGAACAGTGCAATTGCGTTGGACGGCAACGATGTCGAGGCCAAGCTTGCCGAAGCGTCGGCGGCTATCGCACGCCTTGTGCGGTCGTGATCGCGAAGCGGAGCTAAATTACCGTTCGCGGATGAGTGTCGCTTGATCTAGATACCGTACCGGGGTATTGTGTGGGACATGGGAACACAAACTGAAACCTGCCAATGCAAGTCCACCGGCTGCGGTTGCGGCGACTCTGGTTGCACTCAAGCCCGCGGCTGTAACTGCGGCCACCCGAATTGCACCTGTAACGACTGATTGCGACGTCCCGACCGTCAACGGCGACCTCAGCCAGCTGAGGTTGCCGTTGACGTGATAGTCAGGGGCGTGCGACACAAGGGCGGCGTGACGACAAGCATTGCCGCCTAAGCAATTTGGTTGCTAACAAGGTACTTGCGGTGAGCCTGGACAACGACGTGCCGCATGGAAGCGCCTTAACGTACTCCAGCCAGCAGCTACCCGAGCAGGGTTGCGCCCAACGCCTGCCCGACGATGCTGAACAGGTTCGCCGTGGCAGCAATCGGACCCACCCCTAGGGCGTGGATCGGCAATACGCCTTGAAAATCCTGCTCCACGAAGGTGAGTTCCACACCCACCGAGTTCAACAGCGAGCCGCCGACGCCGGCGTACATCGGCCCGCTGGCACCGGCAACCACCTGGCCCGTGCTGAACAGCCCGCCGAAGCCAAGGCTCAAGCCGGTGACTTGTTCGGTGCCCCCGGTGGGGCCAGCAACGAATTGGTTGACCACTGGTGCCAACGGGTCCAGGTTCAAGGTGGCGCCGTTGAAGAACCCGTCGACAACGTTGGCCGGGGTATTCATCAGCCCATAGAGCGCACCTGTCGGATTGCCACCGGTGATGTCGGCAACGATGTTTCCCACGCTATTGAACAGCGCCACCCCGGGGCTGACGAACGGACCCACCGCGCCCATGAGCACACCACTCAACGGTGAGGCCGCGAAATCGAGGGCACCGGTGAGCAATACCCCCTCCGGACCGGTGGGGAAGAAGTCGGCAATGAGCCCCGTGTACAGCTCGCCGTGAGAGTCATTGACCAGAACGGGATTTCCGGGAGGGGGGCCGATCGTGGACGTGATATCGCCCAGGGTGTGTTGCGCTACCGCCAACGCGACATCGTTGGGCGCGTCGATCAGTGGCACCGACCGCGCTGCGGTCTGCAGGTTGGCGAAGAACCCGGCGGGGTTGGTAGCAAGATGGCTGAACCCAGTGCAGACGCCGCCGGCCAGCGCGCTCAAGCCGGCGTCCCAGGCGCCGAACACCGTCTGGGCATTCTGGGTTGTCGTCGTAAGGACCTGCTGCCACCGGGTGATCGGGTCGACGCTGGCGGCAGCGGGTGCACCGGACGTACCCCATCCGCCAAGCAGCGTCTGCTGAGCGTTGGCGACCTCGGCACTCGTGTAGGCCCCTACGCCGGCGTTCATCGCATTGACGAACTGGGAATGAAACGCCTGCGCATGAGAGCTCAGCGCCTGAAATTCCTCGCCGAACTCACCGAACATCGACGCGATCGCGATCGATACCTCGTCGGCGGCCGCAGCCGCAATCCCCGTCGTGGGGCCCGAAACGGTCGCGGTGGCCTCAGCCAACGACGAACCAATACCCGCCAAACCCTGGGCCGCACCGTGCACCGGTTCCGGGGTGATCACAAACGACGTATCCAACTCTCCTCGATTACCTCAGATGATGGCGACTGGCCAAGACACTCCCTTGCATCGAGCAAGCGAGTTTTCCGATCGCGTTTCAACGGCTGGCGTGCCTCGACCGCTGGACGAAAAGGGCAGCGTCATAACGGATCAGCTCTCTCCGGAGTGCTCCGCCCCGGGCTAGCAGGACACGATGACGTGAGTCTCCTGGCTCTCGGATCGCTGCTCGCCTCGCCTTCCAGCCAATGGCCGTGGCTTGTGAGGGTCGCTCCCCGATGACAGTGGCGGGACCGCGCCGGATTCGCACCGGCTTCCTGCAACATCATCGCCGTACGGACGAGATTGTTGCATACGCTTGCGCCCGGGGTAACAGATCAGTCCGTAGACGACCCGGCGGATTTGACCAGCAGCGCCGCGATGGCCGTCGTCAGCGGCACCGACAGTGCCAGCGCGATGCCTCCAACCGCTGACCGCGCGATCTCGATTGCCACGCTCTCACTGATCAGCACGTCGCCCAGCGATCGATTGGCGACGCTGAAAAGCAACAGCAGCGGCAGCGAACTGCCGGCATAGGCAAGCACCAGCGTGTACACGGTGCTGGCGATGTGATCACGTCCGACGCGAATGGCGCCCAGGAAAATCGCGCGCCGGGATGCGTTGGCGCCCAGGTGCGCGAGCTCGAACACCGTGGACGCCTGTGTCACGGTGACGTCGTTGAGCACGCCCAGCGACCCGATGATGAAGCCGGCGAGCAGCAAGCCGCTGATCGAAACGTTGCCCAAATACGCCGAGACCGCCGAGCCTTGTTCATCCGACAATCCGGTGAGATGCACCAGATCGATTGCCGCCCAAGATAATCCCGCGGCCAGCAGCAACGACGACAGGGTGCCCAGCAGGGCCGCACTCGTCCGCAGGCTCACCCCGTGCGCGAGGTAGATCACCGCGAACAGGATAGTCGCCGAGGCCACCAGCGCCGCCGGGATGGCCGGTGCCCCGTCCCGAAGCGCGGGCTGCAGAAAACCCACCAACACGCCGAAGGCAACCAGAAGTCCGACCAGAGCCAGCAGCCCGCGCCAGCGTGCCACCCCAACGATCACCACCGCGAACGCCAACGCGAGTCCCACGAGCGGCCAGCGACGCTCGAAGTCGTAAAACGCGTAGGTGGTCGTGCCTTGTGCGTCGACCTGGCGGACGACACGGATGCGATCACCCGCCGCAAGTTCCGGCTGACCAGGGCCAGGGGTGAACTCCAGCAAGGTGTTGGCGTCGGCGTTCGGCCCGGAATCGATTGCAACGAGCGCCAATACGCAGCGCCCAGCGCCTGGGGTTGCGGGCATCGGCGCGGTGGTCAGCACCTGGCCGGCCGACGGACTGCCGCAGTCGTCCAAGGCGCTGGATAGCACGTGCCCACCCTCGGTCGTCACCGCGCCACCGGACGCGTTCTGAAACGGCATGGGGATTTCGACGTGCTGCCGACTGGGCCACAGCCATGCCGCACCGGCTATCACGGTCCCACCGATCACGGCCAGCAGCCCGACGACGATCTTGGCGGGTAGCGGCGCGAGCCATGACCGTTCTGACGACAGGCTGTGGGAATGAGAGTGGGTCACCGCATCACGGTAGAGGCCGCCGCGCGCCAAACGACAATCATTTTCAAAAAGAGCGCATCCCGAGGTATGGTTTCATCATTAATGAAAATGATTTTCAATAACAGCACGCCCTAGTTCCATGTGACGTACGGAGGAGAACAACGATGAAACCGGGCATCCACCCCGACTACCATCCCGTGGTGTTCCAGGACGCCACCACCGGAAAGGCGTTCCTGACGCGTTCGACACTTACCAGTTCGCGCACCATCGAGTGGGAAACGCCCACGGGCACGGAAACATACCCCCTGATCGTGGTGGAAGTAACTGCGGACTCGCATCCGTTCTGGACTGGTACCCGTCGCCTGGTCGACTCGGCTGGACAGGTGGAAAAGTTCCGCCGTCGCTACGGAGGTCGATGACCGGTGGCGTCCGTCCCCGCGCGACTACCCGTCACCGTGCTATCCGGCTTCCTTGGCGCCGGCAAGACAACATTGCTCAATCACATGCTGGCCAATCGGGACGGACGCCGCGTGGCGGTGATAGTCAACGACATGAGCGAGGTCAACATCGATGCGGCTCTGATCGCCGGCCAGGGCCATCTCGATCGGACCACTGAGACACTCGTCGAGCTAACCAACGGCTGTATTTGTTGCACGTTGCGTCAGGACCTCCTCGAGACGGTGGGACGGCTGGCCAGCCGGAATCGATTCGACAACTTGGTCATCGAATCGACGGGGATCTCCGAGCCGATGCCGGTTGCCGCGACGTTCTCCTGGGAATTCGAGGACGGTTCCAGCCTGGGCGAGGTCGCCGCGCTGGACACCATGGTTACCGTCGTGGACGCCTCGACGTTCCTGCCCGAACTCGTCCGGGGCGACGCGCTGGCAGACCGCCGATTGGCGGCCGCCGAGGGCGACGCTCGCAGCATCGCCGACTTGCTCGTCGACCAGGTGGAATTCGCGGATGTCTTGCTGCTCAATAAGACTGACCTGGTCAGTGACACCGCTGCGAACACCACTGAGGCGATGCTTCGCAAGCTCAACCCGACGGCGAGGCTCTTGCGCACCGTCGATGGCAAGGTCGATCTCAGCGAAGTCCTCGATACCGGTCTATTCGACCCATTGGCAGCAGAACAGGTCCCGGGCTGGGACGAGGAGATCGCCGAGGGCCACACTCCGGAGACCGAGGAGTACGGCATCAGCAGCTTCACCTTTCGCGCCGATCGCCCGTTTCATCCGCAACGATTGGGCTCGGTCCTCGAGCAGATGCGAGGACTGCTGCGCAGCAAGGGTTTCTGCTGGATCGCGAGCCGCCCTGGGATCGTGGCGATCTGGTCACAAGCCGGGCCGAACCTGGTGATCGAGCCCGCCCAGTACTGGTCGACGACGGATATGCCGCCCGGGCAGGAGATCGTGTTCATCGGCATTCGGCTCGACCGCGCCCGGGTGCAGCGGCTGCTCGCGTCGGCCTTATTGACCGACGCCGAATTCTCGTCAGGGCAACGTGATTGGCTGAGATACCCAGACCCGTTACCGGCGTGGCAGACTGCCCACAGCCACTGACAGCGCACGGCAGGCGCGGATCATCGACATCGCGCCGACTGCTAGCGCTCACCGTTTTGGGCGTGCTGGGCAGGTATGTCCTCACGGGTATCGGCACCGGCTTCGCCGAAATCGTCGCGCCAGTCGCCGAACGGATTGGCATACCGGCTCCATTCTTCGGGGCAGCCAAGCTCGTCGTCGGTGAGCAGCGCGCCGTCCAGCGCATCCAATATTTCGTCGGCGTGCGCGCTATAGACCAGGACGGTCATCGCCGTGTGCCGATCGCCATGCAACGGGTCCCACCTCAGCTGCGCCAGGGCGCGCCGTTCGTCGTCGACACCGGCCAACTCGGCGGCGGTCATGCTGGCCAGCCATTTGCCCGCGGAACTGGCCCGCCAACCTCGATGCGGTCGGCGCCCACGCATATGCGTGCCCGCGGTGCCAACCGCCGCAGCACGGCGGCCACGACGGGCTCCGCTTCGGCGAGAGCGGCGACGTCGGCGAATTCTGCCTGTCCGACCACTACCTGCGCCTCGGTGCGTCCGTCGTCGAGCTGGGCATCACCGAGCGCTTGGCGCAGCCAATGCGATGGATCGACACATGTCACCACCGCGGCGATCGAAACATCAAGGGCGGCAGGTCCATCGACGTAACCTGGCGCCACGCGTAGCCGGACCTGATCGATGGGCAAGCAGATGGGTTCGGGTTCCAGCCACGGCGCCAGGTGCACCACGATGCGGTCGACGTCATCGCGGCGGCTCAGTTGACGCAACAGCAGGAGCAGGTCGTTGCGGATGGTGCAGGACACGCATCCGTGTGCGAGTTCGATGCCGGTCTCCGCCGTCGTCAACACCCCGTGCTGGAGAGTCACCGTCGTCCGGCGTACCACGTGACCGTCGAAACGATGCTCGACGACCAGCGTTCCCGGGGTGCGTAACAACGCTCCCACGACCGGATCGGTGTCCCTCTGACCGGCAACCAGGATCACAGGTGTCCGCATCACGCCCCTTATCGACAATCATTTTCATTTAATGCGTCCTTACGGTACCGTCTCGCACAGGAACTTGTCGAAAACGGTTTTCAATAAGCATCAAGGACTACCTGCGCCAGGAGGTTGCTCAGTGTCTGCTCGTTGTCAGGTCACCGGTCGGGAACCTGGGTTTGGCAATGCGGTGTCGCACTCGTACCGCAGGACTCGTCGGCGTTGGTCACCCAATATCCAGCTCAAGACGTATTACCTGCCTTCGGAAAGCCGCAGGATCCGGCTGCGGGTCAGCGCCAAGGGCATCAAGGTCATCGACCGTGATGGTATCGAGGCAGTCGTTGCTCGATTGCGGCGCGACGGGCAGCGCATCTGATGGCGCGCAACGAGATTCGCCCCATCGTCAAACTGCGCTCCACCGCCGGCACCGGTTACACGTACATCACCCGCAAGAACCGTCGCAACGACCCTGACCGGCTGGTGCTGCGCAAGTACGACCCGGTGATCCGCCGCCACGTTGATTTTCGAGAGGAGCGTTGAAGCGTGGCCAAGAAATCCAAGGTCGTCAAGAACGAGCGTCGCCGCGCGGTGGTGGCTCGTTACGCTGAACGCCGCGCCGAACTCAAGCAGATCATTCGCTCGCAGTCGAGCACTAGCGCACAGCGGATTGCCGCCCAGCGCGAGCTGATGCGCCAGCCCAGGGATGCCAGCGCGGTGCGCGTGCGCAACCGCGACGCGGTCGACGGGCGCCCGCGGGGGCATTTGCGCAAGTTCGGACTGTCCAGGGTGCGGGTGCGCGAACTGGCGCACGCGGGGCAACTGCCCGGCCTACGTAAGGCCAGCTGGTGAAGCCCAGGAAATCGCGGCGTCCCGCTCGCGGCGCCCAACTCGGCGCCAGACCGGCGAAGAAAAACCTGTTCGATAGCCTCGGGGTCACCGCGGTCGACTACAAGGACACCGCCGCCCTGCGCGTGTTCATCTCCGAGCGCGGCAAGATCCGCTCCCGCCACGTAACCGGCCTCACTGTCCAACAACAGCGGCGGGTTTCGACGGCGATCAAGAACGCCCGCGAAATGGCTTTGCTGCCCTACCCCGGACAGGACATCGGAGGCCGAGGCAAGACCCACCAAGGCCCTGCGCGTTGACTGCCCCGCGCTGCACTGACCGTCCATTCACCGTCATCGTCTGCAATGCCTGTGCGACTGCGAGTGCGTTGTCGGTGATCGACGAATTACTTCCGACCATCCGACGATGCCCACACGCCATGCTCGTGTCGGCTGCATGCATGCTCGGACCACTTACCTGCGCATCCCGGCCGTCGGGCTGTGGCGTCATGGCTGTGCTGCAGCCGTGCACCCGGGACCGGCTGGCGTGCGGACCGCCCCGGTGGATCGGCCCCATCATCGGCGATGGTGACACGGCTGCCCTGCGGGATTGGCTCGAACTCGGCCAATGGGAAAGTACGCCGCTACCAAGGCAACTCGACGGGCATCAGCGCTGGGCCCACCGCGTCCGCCGAACCAATTGAGCAACGACCGCAGCGCTGACAGTACCGGCGCTCTCGCCCTGCGGTTACCGCGGCTGTAGCAGACCGATAATCGGGTGCAGTTGCTGGAATTCCATATCGTGCGCTTCGGCTTCTTGTGCGAGCTCCGCGAGTCCGACGGTGTGCCACGTGTGATCGGTGGTGAAGTCCGTGATGACCTTGTCTTCTTCGCTGACGACGTAGCGCATCGTCCAAAGTTCGGCGTCGGGACCGGCGGGTTGGCCGGATATCCGTACCTCGTTGTGGCGGTTGCCGATACGCTGCTGGGCGATTGTCATCTCAGGTAGTGCTATCGGTTGGTCGATGGCCATCACCTCGACGACAACCGGTGCCCGCGGCGTGAGCCGTGGCCGCAGCATCTCCCAGAATCGGCGCCGTGATGGCTTGTCGAGATACCCGATGACGCCGAAAAGCACTGCGGCGCCGATCCGTTCGGGAAGATCGATATTCTCGACGTGATCGGGGTGTACGGTCACCCGATCAATGAGGTCGCCGCGGCCAAGAAGGCGTGAAACCAGCGCGGCCCGCATCGCGGCCGAAGGCTCGACCGCGTGGATCGCAACGTCGGGGACGGTATCTGCGATGGTGATCGTCGACAGTCCGGTGCCTGCCCCAATATCGAGCACGGGCTCGGTGATTTCGCCGCCTGCGGCCAGTGCCGATATCAACACGCCGCGCTTCATCTCCCAGTGCGGCAGGGCCATTACTTCGTAGAATTCCGCCGATCGAGCGTAAGGGTCGACTTCGGTGGTGGTGGTCATTGTTGCAAAGTCTCCAATCTTTGCCGTTGTCGCGCAATGTCTCGAGCCGTGGTGGTGAGGGCCTCCGAAATCGCTGTCGTTAGCCAGAGTGGGGCCATGATTCGCGTAAGCCGCCGCGGGGGATAGCGCGGGATACAACAACATGTTTCAGGTTCGACCCGACTCCTGCTGACAACGGTTATCATTTTCACATGGTCGAGCCCCATGCTCAAGTCCTCACTTCCCCGACACGAGCCGTCCCCAAGATCAGTCCGCCAGACAGATCCGAACCGTCCGTTAAGGAGCTACCTTCGGTGCCCGCGCCAGCGGTAGGACAACGACGTCGCAGCACTGTCCGGCGCCAAGCCGTTCTCGACGCCCTGAGAACCAGCGATAACTTTCGCAGCGCTCGCCAGCTCTACGTCGAAATGTGCCAGCAGCAGGATGCGATTCGCGTCGCATTGACCACCATTTACCGGATTCTTCATGCATTAGCCGACGAGCGTATTGCCGAAGCTCAGCGCGCCGAAGATGGCGAGATTCTCTACCGCTTACGCGTTGGAACCGAACATCAGCACTATCTACTGTGCCGACGTTGCGGCCGGGCAGTTGCGTTCACCCCGACCGAACTCGAAGAACGCACCAGCGAACTCACCGCTCGATACCACTACACCGACGTCGCGCATCACATCGATATCTACGGGACCTGCCCCCGATGTCTGAGCGACTGAGGCTTGCACGACCCGATCATCACCGCCAAGAATCCTCGGGCCCAACAGAATCCGCCGATTCTTCGCCATGGTAGCTCTCCCAGGTATGCGGCAACATCGGCGCCCTCGGTCCAGCACCGTAATCATCAGCGATAGTGACCAACCCTTCCGGGCGGATCGCGTCGGCCCTCGACAGCGTCCCGCTGAAACCTAACGACTCCGCACCACGGTTCGAGGCAACGGTCGCGGTAGCGGCGCTGTCCGGCGGAGCAGCAACGCTGGTATCCATGTCTATCCACTCGTCGGCGTAGTCTCTGGCCACCGTCCGTCGCCGTCGCCGCGATCGCTGCTGCGTTGAGGCCTGGGCCGGAGCCGCGGCGGCCGCGGCGACATCGGCCGGCACCGCCATCCCCGTACCACGATCGATCAGCGTCGGACCTCCGCCCCCATCCGGCCCCCCGAATACCACATAGTCGAACCCGCCGATACCTCCCGTCTGCGCCGACGAAGCCGGCGTGGACGCGGGCGACGATCCGGGAGTCGACGCGCCCGAGGCGGCGGGCGCGCCAGGCCCAGGCGCCGCGACCGACGATGCGATGCCCAGAACTTGCCCAGGATGCGACACAACAGATTCCGGAAGCTCCCCGCCGACCGGTACCTGCCCCAGCCGAGATAAGCCCGCGAGTCCGGCCAATCCCCCAAGACCGCCCAGGCCCGCCAATGGCAGAAACGGAGTAATCAACAGCGCCACGGGCGAAAAGAACACTGCGTCGAAGACGACCTCGAAAGCCAACGCCAACACCACCGCCCAAAGGCTCGCCAGCGACGGACTCTCCAAGAAGGCGATCAGCGCCTCGAAGATGCGGAGCGGGCTCTGCACGCCGAACAACCAATCGATCAGCGCCTCGACGAACTTCTCCCAGTCGGCGATGATGCCCCCCAGGGAAAAGTCGGATGCGGCCAACGGGCCTTCGGATTTCAGCACCGGCGGGGCCGCACCGGTTGCCGGCACCGCCGCCACGGCCGCCGCGGAAACCGCCTCATAGATGCTCATGATCGTGGCGGCCTGAATCCACATCCGCAGGTAGTCGGCCTCGTTGAGCGCGATCGGAATGGTGTTGATCCCAAAGAAATTCGTCACCACCAACACCGCATGGGTGGCGTGGTTGGCGGCCAGCTCACCCAGGGTGGGCATCGCCGCCAGCGCGGCGATGTAGGCACCGGCCTGGATCTCGTGCTGTATAGCCGCAGCCGCCGCGTTTGCGGCCGCCTGGACTAACCAAACCACATACGGCGCATGGGCGGCCGCATACGACTCCGAGCTCGGGCCCTGCCACGCGCCGGCCCGCACAGCGGCCACCAGCGCCGACAATTCGTCGGCCACCTCGGCGTACTGCACGCTCAACGAATTCCACGCCCCCGCGGCCGCCAGCAACGGGCCGGGCCCGGGGCCACTACTCAGCAACGCCGAGTGAACCTCGGGCGGCGACCCCATCCAGACCGGCGCCGTCACCGCGCACCGCCCATCGACTCCGACGACAACACTCGACGGGGATCGGCCAGTGTCATGATTCGGCGAGCGATCGGCACCTGCGATCCAGCGTTAATGAAAATGATGTTCATTTGTACGACAAAATAGTCGCTGGATACAGCAAATGAAAGTCATTTTCAGTAGAGGTACCTGTGGGTTTACCAGAGGCTATGACTGTGCAGAAACGCATCGATCACCAGCGCGGCTCCGGTCACCAGACACAATGCGCGCACCCATCTGGGGCCATACCGGGTAATCACGCGCACGAGACCACGTTGGAGACGCTGTGCGCGTGCTGTTCGCCTAGTTGCCAGGAAGAGCACAAGCAGAGGTGGCCACAGCTCGATGACGCAATACGCAACCACCATCAGGGGCCACACCGCCGGCCAGACCGAAGGCTGGGGATGATGCGTGCTGAGCATGGCGAGGGCGGCCAAATACACCACGTCGGTTGCCGCCTGGCCGAAACCGAGGGTTGCCCCGGCACCGGCAAACAGCCACGGACGCCGCCGCATAACCGTGAACGCCCATCGCGGCGACGCTTTCTGCGTAGCCGACGGATAACACGCGATGCAGGCGAGAATCGCACCAACTATCAGCTCGCCGCGATAGCGGGTCGCGGGGGTCAGTTTGAAGGCGGTGAGCTCGGTAACGAAGGTCACACCCATTGCTACGGTGATGCCAACAGCCGCCGTCGCCGCGAACAGGCCCGCAACGAAACTCAGCCCGCCAGGCAGCGGAGAACGGCGGTGCAGGCGACTGTCATAGACGATCGCCGAGGGGGCGCCGAGGTTGAGGACGTTGAAAGATTCGACGAACGCCAGCCCCGACAACGTCATTAGTAGCGCTAGCATCCGGCCACAGCGAGATCCGGAAACCTCCTCGGCCAGAAGCGCTTTGAGCACGTCCGTAACGAGCGCGAATCGCCCGGTGTACAAAAGGGCGGCGCGCAGGCTGCGCGTTTCAGTGCGGCTCCCCGAGTTTGAACAAGTTGAACTTATAGGTGTTGACCATCGACGGCACCAGGCGTGCCAGCAGCCGCATGCCGTAACGGCGTTGCGGTGGCCAGCTTTTGGCGATCTCGGATTGCGGAGTAGCCAGCGTTCTGGTGTCGAGCAGCTCCAGCCCGCAGGACTCAAGGTCGCGCGGATCCTCGCAGATCCATCGCAGCCGAGCCTTCACCTGCGCCAGCGATCGGTTGCGGTCCTGGTTAGCGACCATCCGCTCGCCCGCGGTGTCGAAGGCGATCAATGCACCCGGGAATCGTTGCGAGAGCTGGGCGAGAACACGACGCGCGTCATCGCCGCTGAAATAGAGCAGGACGGCTTCGCTAAGGAACAAATAGGGTCCTGGGGAGCCGGCCACCACGTCGAACCACTCGGTGTCGAGCACCGAGCAGCCGAGCATTTTGCACCGCTCGCTGTCGCGAAAAAACCGGCGGCGCAACGCAATAACGTCGGGAAGGTCGAGGTCAAACCAGTGGACTTGGCCGTTGTCGAGGCGGTCGAACCTGGTGTTCAGCCCGGTGCCAAGTTCGACGACGGTTCCAGCGGGATAGTTGCGTAGGAATTGCGCGGCCCAGCCGTCAAAGATCGATGATCGATACACCGAGCCCGACAGGGAAGAACCGCCGAATCGGGTGAACTCGTAGTCGATCGCGTCGACGAGTTCGCGTGCCCGCCGGTCATCCAGCACCGGACGACGTGCGACGGCGTCACAGGCTCGGGCGTAGAGCGGGATCAGCAACGTTTCCTGGATTTCGCCCAGGTCCGGCACGGTCCCGCTCATCAAGCCACCTTCCATGAACCCAGTTCGCACCAGTAGTCAACCATCCGCGACTACCCGCGATGGTCGGCCCTACCCGACTTGTGTCGCGCTAGGCTGCCGGCGGCGGCTGCAGGTTGCCGCCCAGTGCATGCCCGATGATGCTGATCAGTCCCGCTGTTGCACCGATCGGGCCCACCGGGGCCGGGGCGATCGTCAGGCTGCCGTTGAATTCGTCACTCGCGTAGGCGAGATGCACACCCAAGGAGTTGAAGAGGGAGCCGCCGACGCCGTCGTACATCGGGCCGCTGGCTCCTGTTACCACCTGACCCGGGCTGAACAGCCCGCCGAAGCCGAGGCTGAGGCCGGTGAGCGTCTCGGCGCCCCCCGTGCCCGAAGAGACGAACGGGTTGATCACTGGTGCCAGCGCGTCGAGGTTCAAGGTTGCACCGTTGAAGAAAGCGTCGACGACGTCGGCGGGCGTGTTGATCAGGCCATAAAGCGCCGCCGTTGGATTTCCACCGGTGAGGTCGGCGAATACATTCCCCATGCTGTTGAGTAGCGCTACGCCGGGACTGACGAACGGACCTACCGCGCCCATCAGCACACCACTCATCGGTGACGCGGCGAGATTGACGACACCCGTTAGCAGCAGACCCTCCAGGCCTCCCGTGGGACTGAACTCCTCGGTGTTGCCAAGCAGAGCCTCGTACAACTGGACGTGTGCGTCATTGATGGGAATCGGATCGCTGCCATCCGCCTGGATGAACTCGGTGATACCACCGAGGGTGTGTTGCGTCACGGCCGACGTGAGGTCGTTGGGCGCGCCGATCAGTGCTACGGACTGCGCCGCATTCTGCAGATTGCCGAGAAGCGTTGTGGGATTGGCGATTGCAGCCGAGACGCCGCCGGACACAGTGTTCAGGGCCTGCTGGGAGGCGCCGAACACCTTCTGGGCATTCTGTGAGGTGGTGGTGAAGACCTGCTGCCACCGGGTTATCGGGTCGACACTGGCGGCCGCGGCAGCGGGTGCACCGGACGTAGCCTTTCCGCCCAGCAGCGTCTGCTGAGCGTTGGCGACCTCGGCACTCGCGTAGGCACCCACGCTCGAGTTCATAACGTCGAC
This sequence comes from Mycobacterium simulans, assembly GCF_900232995.1. Taxonomy (GTDB): domain Bacteria; phylum Actinomycetota; class Actinomycetes; order Mycobacteriales; family Mycobacteriaceae; genus Mycobacterium; species Mycobacterium simulans. The sequence continues at coordinate 1,787,830 of NZ_OCVX01000003.1, read as the reverse complement.
GAACTGCGTATGAAACGTCTGCGCCGCAGAGCTGAGCGCCTGAAATTCCTCGCCGAATTCACCGAACATCGACGCAATCGCGATCGACACCTCGTCGGCAGCCGCAGCCGCAATCCCGGTGGTGGGACCCGAAACGGTCGCGGTGGCCTCGGCCAGCGACGAGCCAATACCGGCTAAACGCTCGGCCGCACCGTGCATCAGCTCCGGTGTTGCGATCACAAACGGCATATCCGACTCTCCTCGACTCCCCTAGGACGATGACGACCGACAAACAAGCATTTCGGCTCGCCGGTGAGCGGCGAACCACCTGCTGCATCCGAAGCTTCCCGGCGAGCTCGCTGCTAGCGAGACTCGAGCGGAACCCGCGGTGCACTCGTTCGAAGACACTTCTTGTTGAAAACGATTTTCATGTTATAAATTGCATCCGGAGCTACCGCTTGTCAACCCCCCAGGCGGAGAAGCGTCACGGACTTGACTGCGGTGGAGATCGAACGGACCAACGCCGATCAATTCGCCTGCGCCGACCAGGATCAGAGGAGCAGATGCATGGTGCTTACGGCGACGGGGGCACCGAACTCCTGGGGCCACAGCGAAGAGTTTCGCAATAATCCGCTCGGGGCGCCGGCGGCGGATCGACGCATTACCGACTTGGTCGCCGAGTGGGCCGAGCGACGCCCCGATGCGGTTGCGCTTCGCATGGTCGATATGGCCGAAACGGATGTCTGGACGTATCGGCGGCTGTGGGACCGGGTGTGCCAGATCCGAGACGGTGCCTTTTCCGATCTGCCGTTGGGCTCGCGTGTGGTGATGGCCAAGACCGGCGACGCGGACTACGTGGCTGGGTTCCTCGCCGCGCTGGAAGCCGGAATCATCCCGGTTCCGCTGTTTCTGCCCTCCGCCGATGCCCCGCAACGGTTTCTCCGACGGGCCGAACACATACTGCGCGATTGTGCACCGTCGGCCGTCTATACCAGCGCCGACCTTGTCGATGTGCTGGCACACGATTCGGCGCTAGGCGGACTTATCCTCAGGACGCCGGACTCCGCTGCCGATGGCTCGCCGCGACCGCCCACCGACGTGGCACCCAACGTGGAACGAGTCGCGTTTTTGCAGTACTCCTCGGGCTCCACCGGGGAGCCGAAGGGGATCATCAATACCCATCAGACAATCTTGAGCCAGCTCACCATCGCCAGGGCGATGTGGAACCAGCCCGAGAAGATACATACGGTCAGCTGGCTTCCCCTGTACCACGACATGGGCATCTTCTGGGGGGCCATGTTGGCCCTGGTCACCGGCGGGATTGCCACCCTCATCCCGCCCTTCGATTTTGTGCGCAACCCGCGCATTTGGCTCGAGTCCGTCCACGAAGCACGTGGAAACTGGATTGCCGGGCCAGATTTCGGCTATCGGCTCTGCGTCGACGCGTTCGACGACGCGACGCTCCAATCTCTCGACCTGTCCTGTCTGCACTTGGCCACGAATGGCGCAGAGCCCGTACGGGCCTCCACCCTGCGCGACTTCACGGAAAAGTTTGGCGCAGCCCGCTTGCGAGCCGAAGTCATGGCACCGCAGTACGGACTGGCCGAGGCGGGCCTGGGAGTTACTGGGACCGTCAACCCGCGGCCCTGGGTGCAGAGAGACTTCGATGCCGAGCAACTCAACCACGGCCGGGCGGTCGAAGTCAGCGTTCCCGTGGCAGGGCGACGCACGCGGACGCTAGTTAGTTGCGGCGACACCACATTCCAATGGGACGTGCGCATCGTGGATCCGCAACGGCAACTCGTCTTGCCCGACGGCGAGGTCGGCGAGATCTGGGTCGGCGGAACGGGACTGCCGCAAGGATATTGGGGTCGGCCGGAGCTCACTGCCGAAATATTCGGCGCCACGACCGCGGACGGCATGGGGCCCTACCTGCGTACCGGTGACGCGGGGTTCCGCAGCGACGGCGAACTGTACATCTGCGGACGTTACCGAGACCTGATCATCGTTGGCGGCGGCAACTACTTCCCTAACGACATCGAATTGACCGTCGAAGAGACACCGTGCGGAGTCGACAGCGGCGGCGCGTGCGCCGTCCAGCCTGAGGCATCCCACACATGGTGGCTGGTCCTAGAAACTTCCGTGACCGCGGCCGAAGACCTCGGCGACTTAAGTCGGGTGTTGCGCCGCCGGATCCTGGCGGTACACCAGACCGCACCGGAGCGCATCATTTGGGTGCGTCCCCGCGTACTACCCCGAACGACGTCCGGGAAAATCCGGCGTCGCAAGGCGCTTGAAATGCTCAATGCCGCGAAATTCGATGTGGTCCACGAGGTTTCGACTTGGCATGAACCCTCAAGAGCCGAATCTCCGGCGACCGATCTAGCTGAATTCGTCGCGGGGCTCCTCGGAGTTGGGGTCGACAGCCTCGCAACGGACGCCGATCTAACCGCGCTGGGCTTAACCTCGATGATGTCCGCACAGGTTGTCGAATGGTCCGCGGCGCGGGGTCGGCAACTGGACTTCGCCGAACTGTACGCCGAGCCGACGCTGGCTAATTGGCAGCGGCGCTACGACTGTGCCCCACCGACCCGGACCCGCGACCCTGGAACGACCGAATCCGACATACCAACGACAGCACTGCAACGTGCGTACTGGGTCGGCCGTGATCCAGAACAACCGCTCGGCGGGGTGGGTTGCCAAACGTACTTTGAACTCTGCGGCGCCACCATCGACCCGGATCGGCTTGATGCCGCCCTCGACGCGCTGGCGCGTCGACACCCGATGCTCCGCAGCGTGTTTCCCGACGCTGGCCGATGTCGCATCGCACCCGAGAACATCCACCCGCGGGTGCGGGTCCACGATCTGTCCGCTGCTGGCGCCGCCGCGCACGCCCCGCATCTCGACGAGGTTCGCGCCAGGCTGCGCACCCATCGATTCGATGTCGAAACCGGAGACACCTGGCGGGTCGAACTCACCCGCCTGCCCGAGGGGTGCATCCTGCATTTCGCAGTTGATCTGATGATCGCCGACCTGACCAGCATCGGCATATTGCTGCATGATCTGGCCGCACTGTACCGCGGTGACGAACTTCCCTCCGTGACAACGAGGTTCAGCGATGCTGCCCGCACGGCCCCCACGGCGTCAATGGATGCCGTCGAACGGCTCCCCGAAGGCCCGCAGTTGCCTATGGCCGACGAACGCGTTATCGAGTTCCGCCGTCAGCAGCACACCTTGGGCGCCACCGCGCTGGCAGCCCTCGACGATTCCTGCCGCACCCACGGCGTCACTCGGGCCGCGGTCTTCCTGGCCGCCTATGCCCTTGTGCTGCAACGCTGGAGCAGCACCGACGACTTTCTGATCAATGTGACGACATTCGGCCGGCCACCGGGCGCCTCGGACGTGATCGGCGATTTCACCAAGACACACCTCTACCGGGCCGTTTTCGACGCCGCGATCGGGTTTGCCGACCAGGCGCGGGGCGCGCAGCGCGGCCTGCGTGCCACGCTCCGCGGACCCGAATCCACCGATCTGCTTGCAGCCCAGCTGTATAACGGCACCGGGCATAGTGGAATCGCACCGGTCGTGTTCACGTACGCGGCGGACACGCCTGTGCTGCAGCAACGGGATGCCGAAACGCTCGGCACCGTCGGCGTGGTGGCCTCGATGACTCCTCAGGTGATCATCGACAACCAGATGGGCGCCCTCGGCGACAACCTGATCGTGTCGTGGGATTATCGGGCAAGCTGCTTTCCGCCCGGTGTCGTCGCAGACATGTTTGGCGCCTACGTCGGTCTGCTGGAGAGTCTGGGCGCCCACGATTGGTCCACTCCCGCAACGATCGATCTGCCGCAGCATTCAGAACTGATTCGCCAGCAACGCAACGCCACCACAGCGCCGCGGCCGGAAGGCCTCCTTTACGACGCGTTCCAGAAGCAGGTGCAGCGCGATCCCTCCCGAATCGCGCTGCGCTGGGCGGCCGACGAGTACGTCGACCAACCCCACGGTGACCCAATCGCGGCCGCGAATTCCGCGCTGTCCTACGGCGCTCTCGACACATACGCGCGCCGCGTCGCCGGCGCGCTGGCTGAGCGGCACGCTGCGGGCTCGATCATCGGGATACAGCTGCCCAAAGGACCCGCTCAAGTCGTCGCCGCTTTCGGCGTCTTGATGGCGGGGTGCAGCTACCTCCCAGTTGGGGTGGATCAGCCGGACGACCGATTTGCTCGCATCTGCGCCCTATCCGGGATGTCGGGGTTGATTCGGTCGAAGCACTTGGAGCACAACGCGATTGCAGACCCTATCGTGCACGACATCGATTCGATGATCCAGTGTGCTCCGGCGGAGCCGATTCGGGTAGACCCCGACAACACCGCGTACGTGATCTACACTTCCGGCTCTACCGGAGAGCCCAAGGGTGTGCTGGTTTCCCATGCCACAGCCCTGAACACGATCGTCGACGTGAACCGCCGCAACGAGGTTGGCCCCGCCGACTCGCTGCTGGCAGTGTCGGCACTTGACTTCGACCTCAGCGTCTACGATATTTTTGGCCCACTCGGCACTGGCGCTAGCGTGGTAACGCTCTCGGAGCAGTCGCGCCGCGACGCATTTCGCTGGAACGCCTTGATCACCGAATTTGGCGTGACGATCTGGGATTCCGTTCCGGCGTTGCTGGACATGTTGCTGATCGCGGCCGGAGAGAACGACGGCGCACTGCCGAGCTTGCGGTCGGTGTTTCTCTCCGGCGACTGGATTCCGCTGGATATGCCGCGGCGACTACACCGCGCCGCACCGCAGGCACGTCTGGTTGCGATGGGTGGGGCGACGGAAGCCGCGATCTGGTCCAACGAGTTCGTCCTGGCAGCAAATGTCGACGTCGACCCCGAATGGGTGTCGGTACCATACGGATACCCGCTGTCCAACCAAATGTTTCGGGTTGTCGACAACCTTGGCCAGGACTGCCCTGACTACGTGGCGGGCGAGCTGTGGATCGGTGGCGCGGGTGTGGCGCAGGGCTATCACAACGCACCCGAGCTGACCGCCGAGCGGTTTCTCGAGGACGAGGCGGGCTGTCGCTGGTACCGAACCGGCGATCTCGGGTGCTACTGGCACGACGGCACGTTGCAGTTCCTGGGTCGCCTCGACTCGCAAGTCAAAATCGGTGGCCACCGAGTCGAGTGCGGTGAGATCGAACACGTTTTGCGCGGGCATGCCCTAGTCGACAGCGCAGCGGTGGTGCCGGTCTATGACAGCACAGCGCTGGGAGCCGTGATTGTCCGGCATCGCGGCGCCGGCGAACTCACCGACTCCGAAGCGGCGCAGCTACGCAAGTACCTGGCAACTCGCTTGCCGCAGTACATGATTCCGAAATGGTTTAGCTGTCGAGCCGAGCTGCCGCTCACCGGAAACGGCAAGGTCGACCGCAGTCAGGCCGCCAACGACGTGGAGACGTTCGCGCGAGCCGCGGCAACCCGGCAATCGGGCACCGAGCTGAGCCCGGTCGAGCAGCTAGTCGCCGATGTCTGGTCCGCCGTACTCGGTGTGCCGATCACCAGCCGAGACGACAACTTCTTCGCGCACGGTGGTGACAGTCTGCGCGCAACACAGGTGACCGCGCAGCTGAAACGCAGCGGCGTCTTTGGCGCGGAGGTCAGCCAACTGCTCGGCCGCCAGACCCTCGGCGAATTCAGCTCGGTCTGCATTCTGGGTGAGCTTGCAGACGACCCGCTTGTTCCGACCGTCGAACCGATGCAGTACGACACGGAGTTTCCGCTGAGCCGTCTGCAGCAGGCGTACGTGCTCGGCAGTTCAGGGCTACACGGAAGCACGCGGGCTCCAACGTATTTCGCTATTGTCCTGGCCGCGATCGCCCCACCGGGCAGCATCGACCTGAACCGCTTCTTAGCTGTCGTCAGGCGATGTGTCGACGAATTCGCCGCCCTACGTTGTGTACTGGATTCCGACACCGGCCAGCGCGTACACGACATCGCCGCCGAGGTGCCCGTCCACGTTGTCGACGCCGCCGCTCCGGACGCGTTGATGCGACACATGGCAGACGCACCGTTCGATCCGCGGGCGGTTCCGGTCATCCAGTGTTTTGCCCCAGCCGACTCATCACGGTATGTCGGTCTGCTGCTCAACTACTTGAGCCTGGACGCCCGCAGCCTGGCCACCGTCATCGCGACGATCATCGCCGACTACCAGCAGACCCCCCGGCTGCGACCGGTTGATCCCAGCGCCGATGTCTTTGCCCGCTTTGTCATCGAAAGCCGTTGCAACGAGCAGGGTTTCAGTGCGGTCAGCCCACCGCCGGCATTGCCGCTCAGCGGCCAACGCGTCGACCCGACTGCCCGGGTCGGCTTCGCACGGTCGAGCTTCACGCTGCCCGACGACGCATTCCGCGGCCTGCGCGATCGGGCATCGCGGTTGCACGTCACTCCTACCGCGCTGATCTTCGAAGCATTCGCCGATGCCCTGCATTCGATCGGCGCCGGTGACCGCTTCGCGGTCGTGGTTCCCGCATCCCACCGGCCAAGTTACGCGCCCGCCGACCGCGAGGTGCTCGGTAACTTCACCCGACTGGCGCTGTGTAACACCGACTACGGCCTCGTGCGACCCGGCTCGCCGGAGGCGGTCACCGCTGCGCAGGAGCAGCTATGGGGTGCGATCGGAACTGACGGCGATGCCACCGGACAGCTCGCCGCGATGCGTTCGGCCGGCAACGCTGGCTACCCGGTCGTATTCACCAGCACGCTCGGCCTGGCCCCACAGGGACAAGCGGAGTTGTCGAGTGTCCGCACACTGACCCAAACCCCCGGTGTGTGGTTGGACTGCCAAGTCGAGGATGACGCGGGCGGCGCACGGATCAGCTGGGACGTGGCTGGCGGCGTTATCGCCGACGAACCACTGGCGGTGGCGTTTTCGCACTTTGAGCGCGCGGTGCGCCGTCATGCCGGACAGATCGAAGAGTTGCCGCGAATCGGCGAATCCGACTGGGCTAGTGCGGTACTCGCCGACGCCGCCCGTCTCTGCGAAACCGTGCGGATCCGCCCCGAGTACGCAGAACTGGTGCGGCGCTGGCAGCAACAGCCTTTGGTGACCGGTCATGACACCGCCCGCGCGGCTCACAGGTTGGCCGATATCGTCGCCGGAACGGCGTCGCCGCGGACGCTGATCGGCGACCCACAGCTTGCCCCCGAGGCGCTGTTGCTCGCCGAAGGGCGGCTGCAGTGGGCGCTCGACGATCTCAGCGAACGCATCTTCGAGCATTCACGAGCGATCGGCAGGCGGTTGCGGATCATCGAGGTCGGCTCCCGGACCGGACTCATCACCCAGCGGCTCAGCGGCCTGGTTGGCGCGGTCGTCGATGAATACCTGTGCTTCGAGCCAAACCCTGTCTTGGCCGAAATTGCCGCTGGACGGCCCGCTAAAACGGTTATCCGTCAGGTCAATTCAGCCGAGCAGCTGGACACAGTGGCCGATGTCGTGGTCTGTTGCGGGTCACTGCACCAGCTGGCCGAGGCGGGAGCGGCGCTCGAGGCACTCACAGTGGCCGATCGCGGCTGGCTGTGGGTGGCCGAGATCTGCGAGCTCACCTCGGCCACGCTGGCCAGCGCCGCCGTTCTGAACCCCGGTCTACTTTCACCCGGGTCGTTGCCGGCGGCCGACCAGTGGTGGCGGTTCATCGCACAACACGGCTGGCAGCCCATGCAGATGACGCAGGACGGTCCGGGCCTGGCGATCATTGCCCATCGACAGCACCGGGCCACCCCACCGCCAGCCGCGCCCGGCACTCACACCCCACCGCCTTCGGCGGCCCCCGAGCGAACCTCCAGCGCCGACGCATCGGTGCTGGCCACGATTGCCGAAATATGGCAACGACACCTGAACATTGCGGGGCACACCGTACCCACCGCGTCCGACGATTTTTTCCAGCTCGGCGGTGACAGTCTGGTGGCGACCCGGGTCTACGCCGATCTGCGGGCCGCCGGCTTCGGTCGACTGGCCCTGGTCGACCTGTTCAACTACCCATTGCTGGGCGAGCTCGCGGCGCATGCCGGCGTGCCCACCGCGCCGCAGCCCACGCCAGCTGCGCATCGGACGGTGACCCAACCCCACCCACATGACGAAGCCGAGTTCCCACTCACCGTCGTCCAGCACGCGTATCTTGCGGGTCGCGAAGGCGGGTTCATGCTGGGCGGCGTTGCCGCACATTGCTATTTCGAGTTCGAGTTGAGCGATTTCGACCACGACAGGTTCGATGCGGCCGCGCGGCAACTCATCCAGCACCATCCAGGACTGCGCAGCACCGTGACAACCAAGGTCGACGGTGACGAACCTCCGCGGCTTTGCGCCCTCGTACACCCGGCGCCGATCGAACCCATAGTCTCCGACTACCCCGACGTGCGAGCGCGGATGCGCGATCAGGTTATCGACCTGACGACGCGGCCCGGAATCGACTTCGGGGTGCAGCTCTGTGCTGCGGGTCGCGCCGTCATCGGGATCAGCATGGACAACGTCATGCTCGACGGCACCAGCATGATGATCGCCCTTGCGCAGCTGGACCATCTCTACCGGGGCGGCAGTCTGGACGAATTGCCACCTTTGCGAACGACTTTCGGGAACTACGTGCGTAACCACCCGGAATTGTGGCCGGGTACGGACGAGTCTGCGCTGCCGCAGCTTGCCGCGAGCCGCGACTACTGGCGCGCACGCCTGCCCTCGCTGCCGCCGACACCACAGCTGGCCCCGACGCAGGTGCTACTGGATATCGACAAACCGGTGTTCGATCGAGCAGAAGCCGTTATTGCACAAGACGACTGGACAAGGATCCTGCAGTCGTGTCGAGCCGAGAGGGTCACCGCGGCCTCGTTTCTGCTGGCTCACTACGCACGAGTGCTGGCTAGTTGGGCTGGCACAGCGGACTTCTGCGTCAATGTCACTCTCTTCGACCGGGATCCCGACGTCCCCGGGATCGAGGACGTCATTGGTGATTTCACGTCGTTGCTGCTGTTGGAATGTCGCGTCGATACGACCGTGTCGATCTGGGAACAGGCACGTCGACTGCAGCGGCAGCTGATCCCCGACCTGCCCCACCGCACCGCCGATGCGGTATGGCTGCAGCGCGAACTACTGCGTCACCACGGCCAGCCGGCAAACGCCTTCTTCCCGGTGGTCTTCACCAGCGGGCTCGGACTCGCCGATGCGTCGCGCGGATCCTCGGCCGAGCTGGGCTCGTTGGTGTTCGGTCTCTCGCAGACCCCCCAGACGGTGCTGGACTTCCAGATGTGGGAAAACGCCGGGTCGTTGTCGTTGTCATGGGACTTTGTCACGCAGGCGATTACCCCCGAGGTCGCACGGCGCCACCTCGACGCGATGCTGCACGCGATGGTCTCCACGGTCGGATCACCCGCGCATTCCGCGCAGCACGATGCCCCGGCCACCGATGAACTCGTCCAACGCGTCTCGATGATCTGCGCAGCAGCACTCGGCCTACCACGGGTCGAGCCCGGCCAGAATTTCTTCCAACTCGGCGGGGACTCGGTCGCCGCCACCAAGGTGGTGGAGCAGATCAATCGCGAGGTGACACCCACAGCGACGATGCGGCTGCTGTTCGAAAATCCGGTGATCGGCGACTTCGCTGAAAAGCTGGGAAAGCTAGGAAAGCTGGGACAGCTAGGAAAGCTAGGAGAGCTTCGAACGGCCGTCCCAGCCGAGGATGCCGAGATCGAAGAGGGCGTGTTGTGAACGCCGCCGCGCTGATCGACCAAGTGCGCCGCATCGGCGTGCAGCTCTGGGTCGACGGTGAGAACCTGCGTTTTCGGGCACCGCAAGGCATCTTGAGTGCGGATCTGAAAGCGCAACTGGTCGCGGCCAAGCCAGACATCATTGCGGAGCTGACCCGTGAGACGGAGGTGCTGCGGGCACCGCAGGACAGGTTCGAGCCGTTTCCGCTCACCGACGTTCAAGCCTCGTATTCGGTGGGGCGTACGTCGGCGTTCCGCTGGGGCGGGGTCGGCTGTCACGGCTATGCGGAGTTCGCCGTCGACCACGCAGTGACCAGACCGAGCGCCGACGCGTATCGGTCGGCGTGGCGCAAAGTCGTTGACGCCCATGACATGTTGCGCTGTGTCGTCCATCCCGACGGCTACCAAATTATCTGCCCCGACCTCGATGACGGACTGCAGCTCCACGAGAGCTCCGATCGTCGGCACATCGCTCGCGAGCGCGCGCGCGTAGCGGGCGAGCTGGCCAACCGCACCTACCCGCTGGGCGAAGGGCCGATGTATGACATCGTGGTCACGATCGGCCCGGATGACACCGTGGTGCACGTGTCGGTCGATCTGCTGATCGCCGACTTCGTCAGCATTTCCATCCTGATGACCGACTATGGGCAGTGTCTGCTCGATCCGGAATATTGTCCTCCCGCAGTAGATTTCAGCTTCCGTGACTACCTGTTGAACCTCACCCGCTACCGCTCCTCGAGCGCCGGGGCCCGTCGTCGGCAACGAGACCTGGACTACTGGCAGGCTCGCCTGGACCAGCTACCGCCGCCGATCGCGTTGCCGCTGCTGCCGATCGAGCTGAGCGGCTCACCCACCTTCTCGCGGCGGTCAATGCGCCTGCCGGCCCACCAGTTCACCGCCTTCAGCGCAGGTGCGACCGAGCGAGGTGCCACGGCCAGCGTGGCGATCACGGCGGCGTTCAGCACCGTCCTGGGCCGCTACGGTGACCGCGACCACTTTCTGCTGACCCTCACGACGATGGCGCGTCATCCCTTCACCCCAGAAGTCGGACGGCTCGTCGGGGACTTCACCGGTACCAGCCTGTTGGAAGTCGACGTCCGTGGGCAGCGCACCTTCGCCGAACTCCTGCGAGTGATCGGCACCCGCCTCTTCGACGACATGGACCATGCGTCCGTCAGCGGCGTGGATGTGGCGCGCATGCTGGCGCGCCATGACGAACACCGCGGCGAGCACTCGCCCGTGGTGCTCACCTCGACGTTGGGCTTTGGCACACAGGTGAAAGGCGCCGAAGCGTCTTTCCTGCGTCCCATCCCGGGCCGTGGACTAAGCCAGACCCCGCAGGTGCTGCTGGATTGCCAGGTATTCGAAATCGATGGTGCGTGTGAGATCAACTGGGACACCCGCGATGGGGTAATCAGCGATGCCGTACTCGATCGTGCGTTCGCCGACTTCCGTTGTGCGCTCGAGACGTTAAGCACCGACCCGCTGGCCTGGGACAGGCCGCTGCTGCCGACGCTGGCGCCCGACCCTACCCCAACGCTGGAAGAGCCGAACGCCCTGCTGCAGTCCGGGTTCCTGCATCATGCGACACAGATTCCGCGGGCGGCGGCGATCCGGCATGGTGACCGGTCCATCAGCTATGGGGAGTTGCTCGCCGCTGCAAACGCGGTCGCCATCGAGCTGTCGCGGGCCGGCGTCGGCCTCGGCGACTATGTCGGAATTCGCCTGCCAGAAGGCCCAAGTCAGGTTGCGGCGATCCTGGGCACCGTGCTGGTCGGCGCCGCCTACGTGCCGCTTGACGTGGAGTGGCCGGACCACCGGATCGCGCAGATCACCCAGCAGTGTTCGCTGGCGGTCTTGTGTGAACCGGCCGGGCGGGTCGACGAGCTGCTTGCCGATCCGGCAACCTGGACGCCAAACACCGCCGCCGCCACGTGCGGCGCGCCGGCAAGCCCCGACGACACGGCCTACGTGATCTTCACTTCGGGATCCACCGGAACTCCCAAGGGAGTCATGGTAAGTCACCGTGCCGCGATGAACACCGTGGACGACATCAACGACCGGCTGAACATCGGCGCGGCCGACTCGGTGCTGGCCGTATCGCAGCACACCTTCGATCTGTCGGTGTACAACATCTTCGGGATGCTCGCCGCCGGCGGCGCCATCGTATTCTCCGAAGGCACGGCACGCAACGATCCGCAGTCGTGGTTCCAGGCCATCTCGAAGCACCATGTCACCGTGTGGAATTCGGTTCCCGCGCAGATGCAATTGCTGCTGGAGTACGCCGACACCGAACCGCTGCCGACGCTAAGGCAGATCATGTTGTCGGGCGACTGGATTCCGGTGTCGCAGCCCAAGCAGATCGCGTCGATGGCACCTGGGGCCTCGATGCTCAGTCTCGGCGGTGCCACCGAGGCCGCGATCTGGTCCATCTGCCATCCCATGGACGCACGACTTTATGTGCGCAGCGTCCCCTACGGCACAGCGATGCGCAACCAGAGCGTCCATGTCCTGACCCACCGTGGTGAGCCCGCGGCGCCGTGGCAGGTCGGGGAGATACACATCGGCGGGGTGGGTCTCGCGCACGGATATCTCGGCGATCCGGCGCGCACCGCTTCGGCGTTCATCACCCATCCGGTGAGCGGCGAACGACTCTATCGCACTGGGGATTACGGTCGGGTTACCGATGACGGCGTGATCGAAATGCTGGGCCGCCGCGACAACCAGGTCAAGATTCGCGGTCACCGAATCGAATTGGCGGAGATTGATGCCGCCCTGTGCGGTATACCCGGCGTGCAGACCGCCATGAGCACCGTGCTCGGCCAGGTACCGCACGATCGGGCCATCGCGGCCGCGGTGGTCCCCGACGCCGCGAGCGATGAAGAGATGTCCGACCGTCGCCGTAGCACTGCGGCTGTCGGCGAGTCCATCGACCGAGCGCATCGCCGCTGTACCGCCGATCTTGACGTCGAGAGTTTGCTCCGGTTCGCTTCCGCCGCGCGGGCTACCGCGCTCGACAGCATGTGCGCGGCCCTGGGCACCGCGGCGCACCCAGGCGAGCGACTCACCGTCGACGAACTCGCTCGGCGACTGGCGCTGCCAGATCGGCTGCACCGCCTGTTGCGCCGCTGGATCGAGGTTCTCGCCGACGAGGGTCGGGTGAGTACGCACCCAGGATCGAGCCTGGAACTGCTGGCACACCAAGAACTTTCGGACTGCAACGTTGCGTGGCAGCAGGTGCGTCAGTTGGGCGCGGCCGTTGGCTATGGCGACGACTTGCTGGCCTACGTGGGTGAATGCATCCAGAACCTCCCCGGCCTCCTGGCCGGCACCGTCGATCCGCTCATGCTGCTGTTCCCGGAGGCAACCGTTGACATCGCGACGGCCGCCTACCGGGAAAACCTGCTCAGCAGGTACGTCAACCAGTTGGTGGTGTCCGCCGTCGCCGCACGCGCGGCCCGGGCAACACCGCAGCGACCGCTAAGGGTCTTAGAGGTCGGGGCAGGCGTCGGCGGCACCACCGCGGATCTGCTCGCCGCTCTGGCCACGAGCCACGTGCGCTACGTGTTCACCGATGTGTCGAATTTCTTTCTCGTCCAAGCCCGCCAGACGTTTTCCGACTACGATTTCGTCGACTACCGGCTGTTCGACATCAACCGGCCGCCCGCAGCACAGGGCTTCTCGCCATGCTCGTTCGATGTCGTCGTCTGCGCGAACGTGCTGCACAACGCGGTGAACATCGACGACACGCTCGTCATGCTGAACCGTCTCCTGGCACCCGGCGGATCGCTGGTCTTCATAGACGCCACCGCTATCAACCACCCGTTGATGATCTCTATGGAATTCAAGGAGGGCCTGCACGGGTTCACCGACGCCCGTGCGGGAACCAACTCGGCATTCCTTACCTATGCGCAATGGAATGCCGCGCTGGAACGGTCACCGTTCGGCGAGGTGCAAAGTTTCCCGCCGCCGGACTATCCGTTGGGACGGCTCGGTCAGCACGTCTTCTGCTGCGAGTCCGCAGCTACCGCGCAGTCGCTGTTGCCCGCGGAGTTGACCGAACGCGCCCGCCAGGTATTGCCGAGTTACATGGTCCCACAACAGCTCATCTGCATTCCAACTCTGCCGCTGACGACTAACGGCAAAATCGACCGCGCGTCGGTGACAGCCGAACTCGAGTCACTGCGCTCCGCGGCCCGTGCCGGTAGCAGTCATCTCGATGGGCAGTCAGGCAACCTGGACGACTTGCAAACCCGCATCGGAGAGATTTGGGCTGCCGTGCTCGGACTGGAGTCTGGCCACTCGCTGTCGCCTGGCTCAGATTTCTTCGCCATCGGCGGCGATTCCCTGTTGATGGCGCAGGCGATCGGCCGGATCCGCCGCGAAATCCCCGAAGCCGCCGGGCTGGCCTGGGACGATCTGCTTCGCGCGATGGTCTCCAATCCCACCCTGTTGGCCGCCGCTGATGCGGTGCGCGGCGGCCCGACAGAGTCTCGGCCGAACCTGTCCGACGGTGCCGGGATCGGTGCCGGGATCGGCTCGCCGCTGGTGTATCTCGGTACCGGCCAGGGCTTTACCCCGGCTACCGAGATCGCGATATGTGTGCACGACGGCAGCGGGGGGCTGGCTCCCTATGAGCAGTTGGTCCCACGCCTGCGTGACTCGGGTACCGGACTGCCCGAGTTGTATGGACTGCAACGGATTCCGGGCGACGGCTACTCCGGCATCGAACCAGCAGAGCTGTTCACCACCTTGGCGGCACGCTACAGCGCCCGCATCGTCGCCTTGTCGCCCAGCAAGGTTCATCTGCTCGGTTACTGCATGGGCGGTCTGCTCTCCGCCGAGATCGCGAAATGCCTGGAAGAGGCCGGCATCGAGGTCGGCACGGTGACCGTGGTCAGCTCCTACCGGGTCCCCATGGACGTCGAAGACGACGACGTTCTCGACTACTGCTTTGCCCAAATCCTGGGTGTGCAACCGGAAGTGCTCGGCATGCAGGTCGACGACGATGCGGTTCGTGGCGCGTTCACCCGCGCCAGGGAGCGTTATGCCGACGTGATACCGGCCGGTGCCCTACGCAGCATGGCCGAACCCGTGCTCGCAGCTTGCCTCGAGCGCAGCGCGGAAGCCGGCGACCCGCGGCTGAAGCTGCTGGCCGAATCAGGCGCCCTCGGCCAGTCGTGGGATGTCGAGTCGCTGCGCGAACTACGGTCGATCTTCGTGCACAGCCTGCGCGCCGTGGTGCACGGCGCCGCCGAGCCTTTCCTGGGCGACATTCACTTTCTGCGGCAACGCGGCGACATCCACTTCCTGCCGACACTCCAAGAGGACATGACCGCGTTCTGGGCGGACTATTGCCTGGGCACGTTGACCATCAGCGACATCGCAGGTACCCATTTCGACTGCCTGACAGGGGAAAACGCGCAATCCGTCGCCAAGCTGCTGGTGGACTCCTGGACCCAAAAGGCGTGAGCCCCATGAAGAACGTGTTGCTGCTCGGCAGCACCGGAGCGGTCGGCAGGGCTTGCCTCGACGTGCTGGCGGAACGCCACGACATGTACCTCGTAATCGCCGGGCGCGACGAAGCACGGCTGCGCGAGGTGGCCTCCGCCATCCAGGGCGATGTCGAGCTGGCGCGACTCGACGTCACCGATATGGCATCCGTCGCCGCCGCGGTGCGGCGCTGCGACATCGTAATCAATTGCGCCGGACCGTCGCAACGGCTCAGCGCGCAAGTCGCCGAAGCAGCCATCGATGCGAGAGTGCCTTACGTTGACCCGGGCGGTAACCAAGCGCTGCTTGACCGCATCAGGACAGCGGCCGTCCCCGTCGTCCTGCAAGCGGGTGTGCAGCCCGGCCTGTCCGGGCTGCTGCTGCGGGTGCTCGCCCCGCAGCAGACCGACCACATCACCGCATGGTGTGGCGGACTGCAGCCGCTCACCCCGGCGTCGGTGCTCGAATATCTGGCCAGCCTGCACGACACGCACGGCCATCCGGGTGCTGTGCTGCGCAACGGGATAATCCAGCGGGTTAGTCGGGCTGAGTGCAAACCGGCCCCGGCACAGCAATTTCCGGGTCCCGTCAGCGCACATCCGTACCTGGACGCTGAAACCATCGCGGTCGCAGCACATCTCGGCGTCAGCAATATCTGTTGGATGAACGTTTTCGACGGCAAACACACCACGCACGCGATCCAGCTGCTCGCGGTCGACAACGAAAGACAGCACGACCTAGACGCCGTTCTCGCGGCGGCCAAACTGGACCTCTTCGGCCGCCGACCGTACTTCGCCATCGTCGCCACCGCCGGCGCCGATGCCGGTTGCAAGAGCGTCGCCTTCACCTGTACGGACAGCTACCGCGTCACCGGCGCGTTGGCAGCATTCGCGGCCCAACACATCGCGGACATGCCGGCCGGCGCCCACCCGTTCTGGAGCGTCGATTCGCCGCACCGGGCGCTGGAGTTCTTGACCGAAGCCGTGCCCGGGGCCGAGGTATCGTTTGCCGAAGAATCGCCGGCGATCGAGGAAGGGTTCTTGTGACCGTACGGCGCCAGGGGCGCCCAACAGCGGTAGTCGTGGGAACGACGTTCGGCGCTGTCTATGCCGAGGCGCTGGCGGCATTGCATTCACCGGTCGAATTGGTCGGGTTGGTTTCCAGTGGATCGACGGCGTCGGCCGAACTGGCGGATCGGCTTGGGGTGCCGTTGCGTACCGGCCTGGACAGCCTTCCGCCTGTCGACATCGCGTTCGTGGTCGTGCGTGCGGGCGTCGTGGGCGGAGAGGGTACCCAGATTTGTGAACAGTTGCTTACGCGGGGCATCCACGTGATGCAGGAGCAGCCAGTTCATGCCGACGAGATTCTGTCCCTACTGCGGGTCGCCAAGGCGAACGCAGCGCTCTACACCGTCAACGACTTCTACAGCCGTGTAGCGCCAATGCGCCAATTCATCGGTGCGGCGCAGGCTCTCGACAAGCGTGCGCGGATTCGATACGTTCACGCCCGGTCGGCGATCCACGTCGCCTACCCGTTGTTCACCATTCTCAGTTCCGTCGTCGGCCCGCTGACGCCGGCACGGATCACGGTGCCACAGCACACGCACAGCTCGTTTGTCGCCGGTCGCATCGTCCTCGGCGACGTGACCGTCGACCTGCTGATCCAAAACGAACTGTGTGCCAGCGACCCAGACAACCACGCGCGACTGCTGCACACCATCACCGTGGGATCTGATGCCGGAGAGCTGGTCCTTGCCCATACCCACGGGTCTACTCGATGGCATCCGCGTCCTCGCGCGGAAGCCGCATTGGCAGACGTGCCGATCGTCGAACCCGTCGGCCTCGAATTCGAGGCCACCACAGCTCAGGTGCGAAACCAACTGTGGCCAGACGCAATTCGGCTCGCAGCAGCCGATTTCCTCAACTCGATCGACCATGCCCGCACCCCGATATCACAGAGGTTCATTCGCGCGACCCGATTGTGGTCGGATTTCACCTCGGCCATGGGGCCGGCGACGTTGATAGACCCACAGCCGCCAACCTTGGTTTCAGCTGCGGAATTGGTCGCGCAATGACGCCGTGCATCCAGGCGTTGTCGCACTCGACATCGGGCAACTGCGCCATTGTCGTGTTCCCCCATGCGGGCGGCAGTCCTCGCTACTTTGCTCCATGGTGCCGGGAGCTTCCGGCGGCGATCGACCTCTACGGCGTCACCTACCCGGGGCGCGACCTGCTGCTCGACGTACCCGCCCCGGAGACGTTGGTCGACCTGGCATCGGCTTGCGTCACCGAGTTGGAGCCGATCATCCAATCGTCGGGCTCTGTCGTGATGTTCGGCCATTCGATGGGTGCTTACCTCGCGTTCGAAGCGACCCGAACCCTAGAGCGGTCAGGAATCTCCGTGACCGCGTTGGTCGTATCCGGCGCGGGGGCACCGCACTTCGGCACCGAACAAGCCTGGCACCGCGCTTGTGACGATGACCTCGTCAGCCACATCGGCGCACTCGATGCCCGCGGCCGTGCGGCGCTTGCGGTGCCCGAATTGCGACGGATGTTCCTACCCGCCATCCGAGACGATTACCGATTGGTCGAAAACTACCGGGCTAAGCCGCACCCGCAACTGTCGTGCCCCATCCACATCATCTACGGTGACTCGGATCCCGAGGTGACAGAGTCACATTCGGCGGCGTGGGCGGCGTACACACGAGCCGGCTGGCATGTGAGCCGTTTTCCCGGTGACCATTTCTATCTAGTCGCCCACACCGCCCAGGTCGTCGCCCACATATCCGACATCCTTGATTGACCAAGCGGTCAGCACATGCGGCCAACTTCGTCGGATGAGTTGGGGCCCGCCCAGACCCGGTTGTGCAGGAGTCGCAGTCCGTTGAGTCCGACGAGGACGGTAGAGCCCTCGTGGCCGGCAACACCGAGCGGCAGCGGGAGGTGTCCGACGAGGTCCCAGATGACTAGCACGGCGATGAAGGTCGCGGCGATAGTCAGGTTCGCCGTCACGACTCGGTGGGCGCGGCGGGCAAGGGCCAGCACTGCCGGCACGGTGGAGAGGTTATCGCGGGTGATGACGGCGTCGGCGGTTTCCAGGGTTAGATCGGCGCCGGATCGGCCCATGGCGACACCAACGTGGGCGGCGGCCATGGCCGGGGCGTCGTTGACGCCGTCGCCGACCAGCATCACCTTGGCGCCGTCGGCTTGCAGCTCGCGTACGGCAGCCACCTTGTCCTCGGGCAACAATGCAGACCGGACTTCAGTGATGGCCAACTCGTGGGCGAGAGATGTTGCCGTGCGCGGGTTGTCGCCGGTGAGCAGGATTGGTGGAGAGTCGGTGAGCGTGGCCAGCCGCGCTATCGTCTCGGCGGATTCGTCGCGGGGCCGGTCGACGATGCCGAGCACCCCGGCGGGTGTGCCGTCGATGCGGATCACCACCGCGGTGTGGCCGGTGTGTTCGAGTTCGACGACGATCGAGTGGGCGTGGTGGTCGTTGTCGTCGAGCAGCGCAGGGTGGCCGACTTCTACGGCATGGTCGCCAACCCGGGCGCGGATACCCCGCCCCGGCGCGGAAGCGAACTCGGTCGCCGGCGGCAAGATCGGGTTCGCCTGCCTGGCCGCGGCGACGATGGCGCGCGCTATTGGGTGTTCGGAAGGATGCTCGGCAGCGGCAGCCAGGGCCAGCAGCTCAGCCGCACTGAGGCTGGTGTCGGGCAGGGCGTGGATCCGGGTGAGTCGGGGTGTGCCCTCGGTGAGGGTGCCCGTCTTGTCGAACGCCACGCGGGTGACGGTGGCCAGCTTCTCCAGCACGACAGCGGATTTGACCAGCACGCCGTGACGGCCGGCGTTGGCGATCGCGGCCAGCAGCGGCGGCATCGTCGAGAGCACCAGAGCACACGGTGAGGCCACGATCATGAACGTCATCGCCCGTAGCAGCGCCGATTGCAGGTTCGCTCCGAACGTCAGCGGAATGACGAACAATGCGACGGTTGCGGTGACCATGGCGATCGAGTAGCGCTGTTCGACCTTCTCGATGAACAGTTGCATGCCGGCCTTCGTGGCGCTGGCCTCGGCGACCATCGCCACGATGCGCGCAATCACGGTATCGGCGGCCGGTTTGGTTACCCGGACCTGCAACGTGCCGGTGCCGTTGACAGTGCCGGCGAACACCTCATCGCCGGGGGTTTTGTCCACCGGCAGCGGTTCGCCGGTGATGGTCGCCTGATCGACCTCGCTGGCCCCGACCACCACCACCCCGTCGCCGCCGATGCGTTCGCCGGGGCGGATCACCAGCACATCGCCGATATCGAGGACGGCGGTATCGACGATCTGCTCAACACCGGCAGCGTTCAGGCGGGTGGCGGTGTCCGGAGCCACGTCGAGCAGTCCGCGCACCGAGTCCTCGGTGCGCTTGGTGGCTACCGCTTCCAGCGCGCCGGAGGTGGCGAAGATGACGATGAGTAGCGCGCCGTCGAACACCTGCCCGATCGCCGCGGCGCCGATGGCGGCCGCCACCATCAGCAGATCGACGTCGAGGGTCTGGTGCCGTAGAGCCCGAAGTCCCGCCCGGCCTGGTTCCCACCCGCCGCTGACATAGCAGGCCAGATACAGCGTCCAGAACACCCACGACGGTGTACCGGCCAGCTGGGTGGTCAACCCGAGGATGAACAGCACGGTCGCGATCAGCGACCACCGCACTTCCGGCAGCGACCAGGCACTGACTCTCGGTGGGCGCCAGGACTCGATGGGTGGATCAAGCGACGGTGCGGCAGTGGCCCGAGAACTCACCGGACACACATTACCTGCATAGTGGTGCATATTCGCAAATGCGATATCAGCGTGATAGATGTTCAGGCTGGTAGAGGTATGCTCGGTTGCGTGCACACCTCGATTCCAGGCTTCAACATGCCCACCGAGGAACAGGTGGATGCCGCGGTCGAGTCGTTTCGGATGCTCAGTGATCCGACCCGGATCAGGGTCCTGTGGGCGCTGCTGCAAGGGGAGTCTTCGGTGGCATGCCTGGCTGAACTGGCTGAGGTGGCACCTGCGGTCGTGAGCCAGCACCTGGCCAAACTCCGCCTTGCCGGTCTGGTCAAGGGCCGGCGACAAGGAACGTTCGTCTATTACTCGGCAGCCGATCAGGCCGTCTTACAGGTGCTCAGCCAGGCCCTGTTCGGCAGCAGCACAACCGGTTCGCTGCCCGCGTCGACCACCCAAGGAGTCAGAGGCGGCGTCGGCGATAGCGTCGCAGGCGGTGAACGTTAGCGAGGCTCGCCACGTCGTTGGACGGACGCAGCGCGGTATCGAGTTGGGCGCGGACGGCGTCGGAGTCCAGATGCATCCCGATCGCAACGAGGCAGTTGGCCGACACCCCAGGCGGTGCGGTGGCGATGTGAATCGCTGTGCCGACCAGGTTGATCGCAAAGGTGGAAGTGCCCTTTCCGCAACGCATCAACGCGGCTCCCTTGAGCCGGTACACCCCACACGGCGGGTTTTCGAGTAGGTCAATGAGCGCGCCGGGATCGACTTCGCCGTCGCTGGTCGCCGTGACCGAGTCGGCGTGGTCGTGGTCGTGAGCCGACGAGTCGCGCGTGGCGTCGGCGAGGAGATCTGTCAAGGAGAGCTGGCTGGGTTGTTCGTGTGACTCTGACACGTCGTAGAGCAGTGTTGGGTCGATTTGTCCGCCGACCGCTCCGATAACGGCTGCACGCGGATTACGTTCGCGGACACGGTGTTCGACCCGCTCAAGCATGGCGGTTCTGGCGCTGCCGGGGAGTTGATCGAGTTTGTTGACGACGACGAGAGATGCCGCACCGTAACGCGCCGGCAATGCCCGACCAACGTCGACGATGTCGAAGTGGGTGTTGGCATCGACGACATCGACAAGTCCGCCGTAGCGGACTCCAGCGACCTTGCTGAAGGCGATCATCCGGGCGACCGAGACGGGGTCGGCCAAACCGCTGGCTTCGACAATTATGGCATCGAGGCCGAGCCGGGGATCGGTCAGCTTGGTCAATGCGTCGGCGATCCCGTCGTCATCGGGTAGGCAGCAGATGCAGCCGCCGGCTATCGATGCGGGCTCGTCGACTTGCCCGGTCACGAGCATGGCGTCGACATTGAGGTCGCCGAAGTCGTTGATAATGACGCCGATTCGTGCTCTCTGACTACGGAGTACGTGGTTGAGGAGGGTTGTCTTGCCGGCACCCAGATAGCCGGTCAAGCCGATAACGGGGATCGCCTGCACGCTACTGCTTGTTCTCACAAGGCACGTTCCCTAACGATTCGCGCCAGATCGATGCCGTGAATCCTTCGCACAACGGGTATTTGGGCCAATGCGGCCGCAAAGAGAATGGCGCATGCCACCACCACGGGTGTCGTCGGCCGCATCTCGAGTCGCACATGGTAGCCGTGACTCGTGTAGGTCGACAGCAAAAGCTCCGCATCCAGTATGCCGCCCAGCACCCCGAACGGTACCGCGGCGGCAGCAAGGCCGAAGTTTTCGGTGGCGATCAGTCGGGAAAGCATGCCGGCACTCATGCCCTCGGCATGCAGTGCGCCAAGCTCGCCGAGACGTTCGGATATGTTGGCGGACATCGCGTTATACAACATTGCGGCCGCCATGACGGCCGCGAGCACGAGCATGATGTTGACCAGCGTGTTGTACAGGCTGAAAGCGCGCCGCATGGTCGACGCCAGGGCGGTCGTCGACCGGTACGCCACCACGCCCGGTGTCGCCGCTATCCGGTCCCCGGTTACACGACCGTTGGTTCCGGGTTTGAGTTTGATGAGCACGCCGTTCTCCGGCAGCGAACCAGCCTGTGCGCGCAAGTGATTCAGCGAGATGTACGCGACGGGTGAGAATGGCTCGTCGACGAATCCCGCCACCCGATCGGTGAATCGGAGCCCAGACTGCGGCACCGCTATATCGATGCGGTCGCCCAGTGCGACAGACAGCATGTCGCGCAGGCCGACCCCAAGCAAGACCCCGTCGTCTGAAAGGCGGTCCGCTCCCGATTCGGCTGGAAACGCATGCATTTGGGTCTCCGGCGCCAGCCCGATCAACATCGTTTCGTAGTGGTGCGCTCCATTCGACAGCGTGACGCGGTACGAGCTGAAGGCCTCGGCCGCGGCCACGTCGGGGTCCGCGCCGAGCTGGTTCACAAACGCGTCGGCCGGGCCGGACACAGAGCCGGCCAGCACAGCCTCCCCATCTTGGCGCTCGATCTGTCCGAACTGCCGATTGACCATGCCAGGAACCGTGTCGCGCATGCCGGCGAACACCATGACCAAGATCACCGACACCGCGACCCCGACCGCGGTAAATATCGTGCGCCGGCGGTTGCGCTGGAGGGTCCGCAGCATCATCCGCCACCGGGCGGGGATGCGTTCAACCACCGGCAACAGGCGCTCGACAATGCTGCGATTACCCCGGTTCATGGGCGGGGCCACCCGCATGGCCTCCGCAGGCTGCATTCGGGCTGCGGCATTGGCCGGTGCCACCGCGGCCAGCAGTGCGACAGCGAACGCGGCGACGGCAGCGACCAGGTAGGTAAGCAAATTCATCGAGGTGAGGTGCATCGGCAGGGCAATGGCCTCGGTGTACTTGGTCGTGATGAATTGACCCAGTAGGTAACCGCCGAATAACCCCGGCGGTGTTCCCATCGCTGCGCAGGCGAGGCCGTATCCCAGGTAGTGTCTGCGAACCGCGCCCGGTGCGAGTCCGTTGGCGATCAGGGTGCCGATGACGGCCCGCTGGGCCGTCACAATCCGTGACAACAGCACATAGGTGCCAACTACGACAGCCGCGAGAAACAGCCACGGCAGGATCCCAGCGAGGCTGCCGAACTGCTTAACGTCGTCCCGCAGGGTTTGATATGACCCCTGTCGCTCGCGGGGAACGAACTGCAGCCCCGCCTTTCGCGCGAACTCGCCGGCCGCGGTGATCAGGGCATCTGCCTCGGTGCGATCGCGCGCGTAGACGGCGATCTGTTCGACAGAATTCGGCAGGGCACGCTGCAATTCGCCGTCAGGCAGGAATACCACCCCGAAATCCTCAGGAGTGGTGAGGATCTCCTGGGCTGAGCGTGCTGGCCAAAGGTACTCGGTCGACAGGGCCGAGCCCGAGACCGTAATGGGTTGCCAACCTTGCCGTCCAAGAATTTCGACGGTAGACCCCGGGGAAAGGTGGTAGTGGTCGGCCACATGCTGCTCGACTACCAACTGCCCCACGAGCGGCAGTGTCCCCGTCCGCATGTCAAGCAACGACACACTAGGCTGCCGGGCATCGGGTACGCCGATAGCGCGGCCGTAGAGAGCGTGTCCGCCGATCCGTATGCCGACGTCGGCAACATGGCGGACCTCGACCAGCGGCCTACCGGGCAAGCCCGTGACGGTGTCGCGCAATCCGGCTGCATTCGGCCCGGACAAGATGGCGTCCGGCAGCCGTTGGGTGGCGTAGGACCGGTCAAGGGATTCGTCGAGATTTCGATAGCCATCAGTGGCGGCGACGAATACGGCTACGCCGATGGCCATGATTGCTGCGATCGCCGCGAAGCGCCATCGTTCCCGCCACACATCACGACGCAGTTTTCGGCGCAATGCGC
Source organism: Mycobacterium simulans (assembly GCF_900232995.1). Classification (GTDB taxonomy): domain Bacteria; phylum Actinomycetota; class Actinomycetes; order Mycobacteriales; family Mycobacteriaceae; genus Mycobacterium; species Mycobacterium simulans. Next base: position 1,764,007 of record NZ_OCVX01000003.1, on the reverse strand, counting down.
GGCTCACCAATCCAATTCCGATGCTTCGACCGGATTTTCGTTCGTCTCGGACTTACTGATCGCGCCCGAGTGCAACCACAGGACCCGGTCCGCCATGCGGGCGATCTCGGAGTTGTGGGTCACGACAATCACCGTTTGCCGACCGTTTCGAGCTAGGTCGCTCAACGCGGCCAAGACCTGACGGCCGGTGACCAGGTCGAGGCTTCCAGTGGGTTCATCGCACAGCAAGAGAGGGGAATTCTTGACGATTGCCCGGGCGATCGCCACGCGCTGTTGCTGGCCCCCAGAGAGTTGTGCGGGGAAGCGGTCTGCGACCGCACCGACACCCACTCGTTCTAGAGCCGCACGACTACGTGATCGCGCGTCGGGCCCCGTCAGCTCGGCAAGGAGCTCGACATTCTCGAGCGCCGTCAATGTGGGCACCAGGTTGAAGAATTGGAAAACGAAACCGACGTGGTCCCGGCGATATCGTGTACGCAGTTTGCGGTTGAGCCTTCCGGCGTCCTCGCCGTTGACCTCGATCGCGCCAGCGGAGGGCTGATCGATTCCGCCGATGATGTTGAGCAGCGTCGTCTTTCCCGATCCCGAAGGGCCGAGTAGTACCACAAATTCCCCTGCTCGGACTTCCAGGTTCACCCCATGCAGCGCGATAACTCGGGTGGGTCCGGCACCGTAGGTTTTCTCAACGTTGATCAAGCGCAATGCGAGCGATTCGCCGTCGCGAGACCCTTCCGACGTGGCCGTCTCCCCCACGTCTGGCTCTGCACTCATCTCCCCACGCGAATCACAGTCCAGCGAACCGCTCCTTGACCGTCTCGGGGGTAAGCCCATAGTCCGCCAGCGAGTACTTGTGCTTGGGCGCCCGAGCACCAGTCTGGCTGTCGGCGTGGCTTTCCTCCATAGCCTTTCGGGCCTCGTCAGTCAGCGTCAGTCCGAAGTGCCGGTAGATGTCGGCCACCGTACCCAGCGGGTCGGCGATTAGGTCGTGGTAGTCGACGTCATAGAACTGCGCCGAATCATATTTGGCCCGAGCCGTATTGAATCGCTCCAAACCCCGAGACCAGGTTTCCATTGAGTCAGCACCAATTTGGGCGCCGACGAACGTCGTCGACCACCCGTCGGCGGTGTGTTGGGCCAGCGAGCACATTGAAGCCATGATCGTCTCGACGGGCCGGTGGGTCTGGATCACCAGCGCGTCTGGATAGGTTGCCATCAATGCGTCCAATGCGAAGAGATGGCTGGGATTCTTGAGCACCCAACGCTTTTCGCGATCGTTGAGCCCGATCAGCTGTAGGTTGCGCCGGTGCCGTCGATATGAGGGCGTCCAGTCCTGGCGGGACAGCCACTCCGCGTAGCTGGGCAGGTGCGCCAGGGTCTCGTAGGACACCGAATGCACCGACTGTCGCAGCAGCTGCCAACACTCCTCCAGCTCGTAGGCGGCCATGAAATGCAGGCCGGTGTAGTCGGGGTTCTCCTCGTGGTGCTGGGTGAATTGCGCGTCGAGCTGACGGTACAACGGGTTGGACTCCCAGGTATCGCGGGGCGGACGCGGCTGCGGAAACTCGGCCAACCACATGTGCAGACCCTGATGCGCCGGGTCTGCGCCCAGCAGCCGGTGTAGCACCGTGGTACCGGTACGCACCAGCCCGGTCACGAAAATTGGCCGCTCAATAGCCACATCGGCATAAGCCGGGTACTGCTTCCAGGCCGATTCGGACAGCAGCCGGGCCACCAACGCGCCGCGCAGAAAGAACCGATTCATCTTGCTGCCCAACACCGTCAGGCCGGCCTCGCGCCGGTAGGAGTCCAGCAACACGCCTAAGGCTTCGCGGTAGTTGTCGTCGTCGGTGCCGAAATCGTCGAGGCCCACTAGCTTGGTGGCCGATGCATGCAGATCGTCCACGGTGCCGACGTCGGTGCGGTCGGTCATCAGGTGTGGTACTCCCCGCAGTTGATGTCCAGGGTCTGCCCGGTGATGCCGCTGGACAGATCGCTGGCGAAGAAGAGGATCGCCGAAGCCACCTCGTCCTCAGTGGGCAGCCGCTTGAGGTCCGAGTTCGCCGCGGTGGCCTGGTAGATCTGATCCACAGTGGTGCCGTACTTGCCGGCCTGATGCTCGAAGTACGACTTTAGCGTGTCGCCCCAGATATAGCCAGGTGCAACGGAATTCACGCGAATACCCTTATCCCCGAGTTCGGTGGCCAGTGATTGCGACATCGCCAGCAAGGCGGACTTGGCCATCTTGTAAGCGCCGTATTTTGCCTGGGAGTGCCGGATCACCATGGAATTGACATTGACCACGGATCCGCGGGCCTCAGCCAACGCGGGGGTAAAGCCCTGGATGAGCCGCAACGCCCCCAGCGCGCTGAGCTCGATAGCATCGCGGATGTGCTGAAAAGTCGTGCCGGCCAACGGTTTCATCGACGGCACCCGAAACGCGTTGTTTATCAGCACATCGACTTTGCCATAGGCCTCCAAAGTGGTGTCGACGAGGTTGTGCACCTGGTCGTCATCGGTGATGTCGGTGGGCACCGCCACCGCCCGCCGCCCAATGTCGGTGATCTGCTTGGCAACGTCATCAAGGCGGTCGGCGCTGCGGGCGGCCAGCACCAGGTCGGCGCCGTCGCGTGCACACCGCTGCGCCAGCGTCGTCCCCAGCCCCGGGCCAACACCGCTGATCACAACCACTTTGCGCTTGAGCATCTGTGTCACCCCAGCATCCTGGCCGCGATTTGCTGTTGGCGCAAAGCAATTCGGGCGCGCCAATCGTCCTCGGAAATCTTATTGTGCTCGAAATACGGCAGCGTCGCCGGGACCGCGTCGACGTCAACCAGCTCGACCGTGGGCCCGTCGGCCTCGGTGAGCTGACGAGATACCCGCTGCCAACGGAACTGCAGAAAGCCGCGTCGATGGCCAAGCGTTTCAACCCAATTGGTCACACCCGGATTTTGGTCGGCAACAACGATACGGACCTTGCCGTCGGGATCCGGTTGGGCCTGAGTGTTATTCAATGAGGTCTGGTGGTTGATGTAGTCCAGCGAGATGTACCACATGCTACCCAGCTGGAAGCCCAGGTAAGGCGCATCGGAGACCGGCACCGTGATCACCAGCGCCTGACCGGGTAGCAGGTCGAAATGCCCGGCCGACGAGTACTGGGTCGACAGCCCGCCCGGAGTCAGCCTGGGCGCCACCATCGTGTTGACCGGGATGTTGAGATAAAACCATTGCGGGAACTGCAGCCACGTCTTCACCCGGTTGACAAGTTGCTTTCCGGCCGTGGCGTAACGCTTTTCAATGAGCTCGCGGGTCAACGGCGACGGACCGGTGCCGACGGTATCCAGCCGGGAGATGGCCAGCGTGCCGCGCCGCTGTGACCAGTCGCCGTACACCTCGCGGATCACCAGTTGCCCGGGGCTAGTGGGCCGCACCCGCCACTCGAAGCTACCGTCGGCGGCGATCTCGAGTTCCCGGTCGTCGAACGCGGCCTGGCTAGCGGGCACATTGTCGTCGGTGTACTCGCCACCGAGCAACTGGAAACTCAGGTCGGTCGTGGTACCGCGTCTACCGGTGATCACATAGTCGCGGTCGGGCTGCACGCGGGTGCCGAAGTACAGGGTGTCGGGGTTGTCCAGGCCCATCTTGGTGAACGGCCCGGTTCCCGACTGCAGGAAAGGGTGGTCGCGTTCGTAGTCAAAGGCCAGGTGCAGGCAGCCCGCGATACACCCGGCCAGGTATTGCAGCCCCTCGAGTAAGTCGGCTTCGGTCTCGATGTGGGGTGCGGAGGCCACGAGATTCTCGGCCTCCGCGATCGCTGAGCTGAGCGGGCCGGAGACGGAACTAGAGAACACTCTTCGACGCTAGAACGTGTTCCTGTTTTGAGTCAACCGCGAACATTTTCGCCTATCGTTCACGGCGATTGCCGACGAAGCCCGCTCATTAGGAGGTACACCGGCTCGCCTGCCAGGGGTGATTCGCGGGGACGGACACTAACCCAAACCGCTGAAGGCGCCGACCGATCGCGATAGCCTGCGAATCACCAGCTATTCATCATATGTATAGCGAGGAACTGCTGGTTGGGTAATCGACCGTGATGGGTTGAGAGGTGCGAGATGTCGTATCTGATCGCGGCACCGGAGATCATGGCAGCCGCAGCTTTGGAGTTAGCCGGAATTGGTTCGACGCTCAGCGCAGCAAATGCCATGGCCACGAAACCGACGATGGGGGTGTTGGCCGCCGGCGCCGATGAAGTGTCAGCGCAAGTGGCGTCCCTCTTCAGCGCGCACGCCCGGGGATATCAGACACTGAGCGCCCAAGCGGCGGCGTTTCATGACCAGTTCGTGCGAACCCTCACCACTGGCGCAAACATGTACGCCAATGCGGAGGCAAGTAATGCATCGCCATTGCAGGCCTTGCAGAAAGAGGTGCTGGGCGCCGTCAATGCGCCCACCCAGACGTTGTTGGGCCGCCCGCTGATTGGCGACGGCGCTAACGGGTCAGCGCCGGGGCAGGCCGGTGGCCCCGGCGGATTGCTGTTCGGCAACGGAGGCAACGGCGCTGCGGGCGCGGCTGGCCAGACCGGCGGCGCTGGTGGGCCCTCGGGGCTGTTCGGCAACGGCGGCAACGGTGGGCAAGGCGGCGCTGGCGCCGCAGGTGGGGCCGGCGGTGTCGGCGGGTGGTTGTACGGCAACGGCGGCACAGGTGGCCACGGCGGCGCCGGCGGGCAAGGCGGGGCCGGCGGGGCTGGTTCGTTACTGTTCGGCAACGGCGGGGCCGGCGGCAACGGTGGGGCTGGGATGGCCGGCCTCCACGGCGGCACCGGAGGCGCTGGCGGTAGCGGCGGCAACGCCGGGCTATTCGGCGACGGGGGGAACGGCGGACAAGGCGGCACCGGGCTGCGCGGGGCGGACGGAGTCAACCCCACCCCAGGCCCGGCGGCCGGCACCGGCACCACGCCCACCGACGTATCCGGGCTTGGTCCTGTCGGCGGCGATGACGGCGGGACCGGCGATGCCGGTACCGTCGCCACACCCACTGGCGGCACCGGCGGCAACGGCGCCAGCGCGACCAGTACCTCGGGGGGGCCCGCCGCCGGCGGTCGCGGTGGCGACGGGGGGATGGCCACAGCTGGCGGTGCCGGCGGCGCCGGGGGTAACGGCGGCAGCGCGAGCACCGACACCGGTGATTCGCCCGCCCAGGCCATCGGCGGTGACGGCGGTAACGGGACCAACGCAGTGTCTGCCGGCAGTGCCGGCGGCAACGGCGGTACGGGCGGCGACGCTACCACGCGCGGCACTTCTCCGAACGCCGAGGGCGGTCGCGGTGGTTTCGGCGGGAACGGGGCCGACAGCACCTCATCCGGTGGCGACGGGAGCGCCGGAGGGGTGGGCGGTCATGGCGGTGCCGGCGGGCTGCTGGCCGGCAATGGCGGCGCCGGTGGCGCCGGTGGTACGGGCGGTGCCGGTGGCATGGGTGCCCCCGGAGGCGCCGGCGGTGCCGGCGGAAACGGCGGAACCGCAACCAGGCTGACGGGCGGCGGTGCCGCGCACGACGGCATCAACGGCGGCGTCGGCGGCGACGGCGGCGCAGGTGGTAGCGCGCTGGGAGTCGGCGGCAACGGCGGGGTCGGCGGTGCCGGTGGCGACGGCGGGGCCTCCTCGCCATTGTTCGGCAACGGTGGTCGCGCCGGTGCCGGCGGTATTGGTGGTGCCGGCGGTGCCGGCGGTGCTGGTGGCGGTGGAGGCGTGGGCGGCGCCGGCGGCAACGTTAGCGTTCCCGCCGGTAGTGATCTCCCCTTCGGTGGCGCAGGCGGCGCCGGCGGTGACGGCGGTGACGGCGGCGACGGCGGCGATGGCGGCAACGGCGGTGCCGGCGCTACCGGTGGGCGCGGCGGCATGCTGATCGGTGCACCAGGCGCTAACAGCACCGCCGGCGTCGGCGGCGCTGGCGGCGCGGGCGGCGCGCGCGGGACCGGTGGCACCGGCGGGGCCGGCGGCACAGGCGGGTTCGGCGGCTTGACCGGCGCCACCGGACTCGCCGGCACCGACGGCGCCGGTGGCGCCGACGGATAGTCCCGACATCGACAGTTCCCGAGCCTGCGAATAGCAGTGGGTGGGCCGATATGCTTCGCCAACTGATTCCGGCGCTGCTCGAAGGTGCGGGCGTTGACCCGTAGTTATGTCGAAAGCAACCCGGCCGAGGCCAACGGTCGAACGCGCCGGCGTGACGCTATCCGATGGGTTGCAGTTGCATCCCGGCCAAACGACTGATGAGTTCGTCCTGCACCCCCCGGAGTCCAAACTCAACGTCTAACGCACGCATACCTGGAAGTTTGCGAAAGAGTCGGTGGTGGCGCGAGGGCCAGACTACGATCTGGGCCGACCGCGGTAGCGATTTGCGTGTGCCGGGAGGTGGGCGATGTCGTTTGTGGTGGCGCCGGAATTGTTGGTAGCGGCGGCAACGGATTTGGAGGGTATCGGCTCAGCGCTTAGCGCAGCTAGGACGGCGGCGGCCCAGACTACGGGAGTGTTAGCGGCCTGGGCCGATGAGGTGTCGGTTGCCATCGCGGCGTTGTTTTCCGGACATGCTCAGGCCTATCAGGCGGCGAGCGCGCAGGCGGCGGCATTTCACCAGCAGTTTGTCCAGGCATTGACCACGGGAGCAGGCTCGTATATCAGTGCCGAAGCCACAAGCGCCACTCCGTTGCAGGCGGTGCAGCAAAGCGTGCTGGATGTGGTCAATGCGCCCACTCAGGCGCTGTTGGGGCGTCCGCTGGTCGGCAATGGCGTCAACGGCACCGCAGCCAACCCTAACGGCGGGGCCGGCGGGTTGTTGTACGGCAACGGCGGTAGCGGCTACACCAGCACGGCGGCGGGAGTGGCCGGCGGCAACGGCGGGGATGCCGGGCTGATCGGCAACGGCGGCTCCGGTGGCGGCGGCGGAGCCGGCGCGGCCGGTGGTCATGGTGGCAATGGCGGGATGCTGTACGGCAATGGCGGCCAAGGTGGCGCCGGCGGCGTTGGTGTTGCAGGGGGGCCGGGCGGTCATGGCGGCGCCGGCGGCAATGCCGTCGGACTGATCGGCAACGGCGGGGCCGGCGGTGCCGAAGGCGCGGGCGAGGCCGGTGCCGCGGGTGTTAACCCCACCCCCAACCCCACGAGCAAGGCGGGCGACGGCAGCGACGGCACGAGCACCATCAACCTTCCCGGCGTTGACGGGGGCGACGGCGGCAACGGCACCAGCACTGGGGTGGCCGGTGGCGATGGCGGCACGGGCGGTACCACCCTCGGAACGTCCGCCGGTGTAACCGCCGGCTCCGGCGGCGCTGGCGGCTCTGGCGGCGACTACGCGGCCGGCGGCACCGGGGGCGCGGGTGGCCCAGCCATCGCCGACGGCGGCGGCAGCGCGTTTGGTGGCAATGGTGGCCTCGGGGGCGCCGGTGGGGCCGGCGCCGCAGGTGGCGACGGGGGTGCCGGTGGCAACGCCATAGGCAGCGAACCAGGCGGCAGCAACCTTGCAGGCGGCACCGGCGGTGCTGGGGGTGCCGGAGGCACCGGCGCCGCAGGTGGCAACGGGGGCGCCGGCGGCAACGCCATAGGCTTTACGGGTTCCTCCTTCCCGCCTGGCGGCGCCGGTGGTCACGGAGGACTCGGCGGTACCGGCGCCGCGGGTGGTGACGGTGGTGTTGGAG
>NZ_OCVX01000003.1:1657194-1756220 GCF_900232995.1 Mycobacterium simulans | reverse complement strand
GGCGCTGGGGGTACTGGCGGGGTCGGCGGTCATGGCGGTTCGGGTGGTCTCGGCGGAAGCGGATCGATTGCCGGCAAAGCCGGCAACACTGGCGCGCAGGGCACCGACGGCGTCAACGGAACCAACGGCAACGCCGGCTGATAGAGGTCGGGCGCGTGTCCGTCGCCGCCGCAGGTATAGGGCGACTTGCTTCGTAGCACACGCCGGCACTCTTGTCGCCGGCATTTCCTCGGTCGATCGGTCTGGGCACGGGTGCATCCCACCGTCCCGACGAGTTGAAAGCCCCACGGCCGCAAAGGAAGCCCGCCACACCGGCGCGACACCGGACGACTGACCACCCAACTACAGGACGTAGGACAGGGTCGGCGGACTATCGCCCATTCCGCCGAATTCGACTGAAGTGACCGCTAATAGACAATGGTCTCAGTGCGTTCCCGCGGTACCACTCTCTTGCTCGCGTTTGATTTCCAGAGCAATGTCGATGAGTTGGTCTTCCTGGCCGCCGATGAGCTTGCGCTGGCCCGCGCGGTACAACAATGCCGACGCGGGCACGCCGTAGCGTTCGGACTGACGGATCGCGTGCTTGAGGAAGCTCGAGTAGACCCCGGCGTAGCCCATGATGAGCGCGTTGCGGTCGAGCAGGCATTCGGCGGGCATGGCCGGTCGAACCACATCCTCGGCGGCATCGGCGATGTCGAAGAAGTCAATGCCCGTCTTGACGCCGATCTTGTCGAACACCCCGATCAAAGCCTCGACAGGCGCGTTGCCCGCACCGGCGCCGAAGCGGCGGCAGGACCCGTCTATCTGCTTGGCACCCGCACGCACGGCCTCCACGGAGTTGGCCACCCCGAGCCCCAGGTTCTCGTGCCCGTGGAAACCGACTTGCGCGTCGTCACCGAGTTCGGCGACCAGGGCAGACACCCGATCGGCCACACCGTCGAGTACCAAGGCTCCGGCGGAATCGACCACGTACACGCACTGGCACCCGGCGTCGGCCATGATGCGCGCCTGAGCGGCCAGCTTCTCCGGTGGAATGGTGTGGGACATCATCAAAACCCCGACGGTTTCCAGGCCCAGTTCGCGGGCCAGACCGAAATGCTGAATCGACACGTCGGCCTCGGTGCAATGGGTGGCGATCCTGCAGATCGATCCGCCATTATCCTGCGCTTCTTTGATGTCCTCTTTGGTGCCGACCCCGGGCAGCATCAAAAACGCGATCTTGGCGTCTTTTGCCGTCTGCGCGGCGAGCTTGATCAGTTCCTGTTCGGGGGTTTTGGAGAAGCCGTAGTTGAACGACGAGCCGCCCAGGCCGTCGCCGTGGGTCACCTCGATCACGGGCACCCCCGCCGCGTCCAGGGCCGCCACGATGCCGCGGACCTCGTCTTTGGTGAATTGATGCCGCTTGTGGTGCGACCCGTCGCGCAACGACGTGTCGGTAATCCGAACATCCCAAATAGTGGTCATCGGGTGCCTCCTACCGCCTCGGACAACGTCTCTTTGGCGATCTCCTCTCCGACCTTCGTGGCCGCGGCCGTCATGATGTCGAGGTTGCCCGCGTATGGCGGCAAGTAATCCCCAGCCCCCTCGACTTCGATGAACGTGGTAACCACGGCCCGGCCTCCCGAGTTCATCGACGGCTCGTCGAATTGCGGCTCATTGAGCAACCGGTAGCCCGGCACATAGGTCTGCACCTCGGCGACCACGTCGTGGATGGACTTGGCGATCGCGTCGCGGTCGGCGTCCTCGGGGATGGCGCAGAAGATGGTGTCGCGCATGATCATCGGCGGCTCGGCCGGGTTCAAGATGATGATGGCCTTGCCGCGTGCGGACCCGCCGATTGTCTCCACACCACGGGCGGTGGTCTTGGTGAACTCGTCGATGTTGGCCCGGGTGCCCGGCCCCGCAGAAACCGAGGCAACTGAAGCGACTATCTCCGCGTACGGCACGGTCGCTACCCGAGAGACCGCGTACACGATGGGAATCGTGGCCTGTCCTCCGCAGGTGATCATGTTCACGTTCGGGGCGTCGAGGTGCTCGCGCAGGTTCGCCGGCGGGATCACCGGCGGGCCCACCGCGGCCGGCGTCAAGTCGATGGCACGGATCCCCGCTGCGGCATACTTCGGCGCCGCATCTTTATGCACGTAGGCGCTGGTCGCTTCGAACACCAGGTCGGGCTTCTCCGGTTGCGCCAGCAGCCAGTCGACGCCTTCATGGGTGGTCTCCAAACCCAGCTTGCGGGCCCGTGCCAAGCCCTCACTCTCCGGGTCGATGCCGACCATCCAGCGCGGTTCCAGCCAATCCGACCGCAGCAGCTTGTAGAGCAGATCGGTGCTGATATTTCCCGACCCGACGATTGCCACACTTGCCTTAGACGGCATGTTGCTCCTTACCCTCTGGTCGCGACCCGCTGCGCCCGGCTTCGCCGCGCTTGCGATCGCTCCTTACCCTCTGGTCGCGACCCGCTGCGCCCGGCTTCGCCGCGCTTGCGATCGCTCCTTCCCCAATGGTCACGACCCCGCTACTCGAATGACAAACGAACGGCGCCCAAGCCGGCGAATTCGGCGACAAACTCGTCGCCTGCCCGCGCGTCGACCGCAAAGGTGCACGATCCGGGCAACACGATGTCGCCCTTTTTCAGCCGTACTCCGAAGCTTTCCACCTTGCGGGACAACCAAGCCACCGCGGTGGCCGGATTACCCAACACCGCATCGCTGCGGCCCTCGGCGATCAACTCACCGTTGCGGTTCAGCTTCACATCGATCGCCTGGACGTCGACCTCTTTCGGTGATACCCGCGCCGCACCCAGCACGAAACCCGCTGCCGAAGCGTTGTCGGCGATGGTGTCGCAAATCTTGATCTGCCAGTCCTTGATCCTGGTGTCAATGAGCTCGATCGACGGAACCAAGGCCTCGGTCGCGGCCAGCACGTCATCCTCGGTGCATTCGGCGCCCGGAAGATCATCGGAGAGGATGAAGCCAACCTCGACCTCCACCCGCGGATACAGATATTTCCCCGTTTTCACCGGGACGTCTTCGGACACCTGCATCTCGTCGAGCAGATGCCCGTAGTCGGGCTCGTCGACGCCCATCATCTGCTGCATCACCTTTGACGACAGCCCCACCTTGTGACCGACCACCCGGGCACCCTCGGCGACCCGTTGCCGGATATTGATCAGCTGGATCTCGTAGGCGTCGACGACGTCGATAGCGGGGTGAGCGGCCGTCAACGGCGCGATCGGCTCGCGGCTGCGTTCGGCTTGCGCCAAGTCGGCGGCAAGCTCGTCGCGGGTCTCAACAGTGAGCATTTACCGGAAGTCCCCTCGCCTTAAACTGATACGTGTGACCGGGCCGGTAGCGCCCGACCCGGGCAATTCTATAACGTGTTCTACATGACAGCACAGGACGTCGACGTCGTCGTAGTCGGCAGCGGCGGCGCCGGCATGGTGGCCGCGCTCGCCGCAGCACACCGCGGTCTTTCCACAGTAGTCATCGAGAAGGCTGCGCACTTCGGCGGTTCCACCGCGCGCTCCGGCGGCGGCGTCTGGATTCCCAACAACGAGGTCCTCAAGCGGGCCGGCATACGGGACACTCCTGAGGCGGCCCGCACCTACCTGCACGGCATCATCGGCGATGTCGTTGAGCCGGAGCGCATCGACACTTACCTTGACCGCGGACCCGAGATGCTGTCATTCGTGCTGAAGCACACGCCCCTAAAGATGTGCTGGGTGCCGCGCTACTCGGACTATTACCCCGAGGCGCCGGGCGGCCGCGCCGACGGGCGTTCGATCGAACCCAAGCCGTTCAACGCCCGCAAGCTCGGCGTAGACGAAGCCGGACTCGAACCCGCTTATGGCAAAGTGCCGCTGAATGTGGTTGTGATGCAGCAGGACTACGTGAGACTCAACCAGCTCAAGCGGCACCCCCGGGGCGTGCTGCGCAGCCTTAGGGTCGGCGCCCGCACCATGTGGGCGAAAACAACCGGCAAGAACCTTGTCGGCATGGGTCGAGCGCTCATCGGACCGCTGCGGATCGGGCTACAGCGTGCAGGCGTGCCGGTCGAGCTCAACACCGCGCTGACCGACCTCTATGTCGAAGACGGCGTGGTACGCGGGGTCTACGTACGTGACACCGACTCGCCCGAATCGACTGAGCCACGGCTTATCCGGGCCCGGCGGGGCGTCATCCTTGCCTCCGGCGGCTTCGAGCACAACGAGCAGATGCGAGTCAAATACCAGCGTGCCCCGATAACGACCGAGTGGACCGTCGGCGCCAAAGCCAATACCGGTGACGGCATCGTCGCCGGCGAAAAGCTAGGCGCTGCATTGGACTTCATGGAAGACGCCTGGTGGGGGCCGACGGTGCCGCTGGTGGGCCGACCGTGGTTCGCACTGTCGGAGCGCAACTCTCCCGGTTCGATCATCGTCAACATGTCAGGTAAACGGTTCATGAACGAATCGATGCCATACGTCGAAGCCTGCCATCACATGTACGGCGGAGAACACGGCCAGGGGCCCGGGCCCGGCGAGAACATTCCGGCGTGGCTGGTGTTTGATCAGCAGTACCGGGACCGCTATATCTTCGCGGGACTTCAGGCCGGGCAACGCATCCCACGTAGGTGGCTGGAGTCCGGTGTGATCATCCAAGCCAATACGCTCAAGGAGCTGGCCGACAAGGCCGGCCTGCCGGCAGACGAATTCGCCTCGACCGTAGCGCGTTTCAACGAGTTCGCCCGATCGGGCGTCGACACCGACTACCAGCGCGGCGAGAGCGCCTACGACAGGTACTACGGCGACCCGACCAACAAGCCCAATCCCAACCTCGGCGAGATCCGCCATGCCCCGTACTACGCCGCCAAGATGGTGCCCGGAGACTTGGGAACCAAGGGCGGCATCCGCACCGATGTGCACGGACGAGCGCTGCGCGACGACGGCAGCATCATCGAAGGCCTGTACGCCGCAGGCAATGTCAGCGCTCCAGTAATGGGTCACACGTATCCGGGTCCCGGCGGAACCATCGGACCCGCCATGACATTCGGCTACCTGGCCGCCCTGCACGTAGCAGAGAGTCAGTGACATGCCCATCGATGTAGAAGTCGCGCTGGCCGCAGAACTCGATCCGATCGAATTCTCCTGGACCAGTAGCGATATCCAGCTTTACCACCTCGGTCTAGGCGCCGGCTCGGATCCGCTTGACTCCCGCGAACTGCGTTACCTCGTCGACGACACGCCACAGGTGTTGCCGACGTTCGGCAGCGTGGCCGCCACCTTCCACGTCACCACACCGCCAACCGTCCAGTTTCCCGGCATCGACATCGAATTGAGCAAGGTTTTGCACGCCTCCGAGCGGGTGGAAGTGCCTGCGCCGCTGCCACCTTCGGGATCGGCCCGCGCCGTCACCCGGTTCACCGACATTTGGGACAAGGGCAAGGCCGCGGTGATCTGGAGCGAGACGACGGTGACTACCCCTGACGGCGCGGCGCTGTGGACGCAGAAGCGATCGATCTTCGCCCGCGGCGAAGGCGGATTCGGCGGCGAACGTGGACCTTCAGGATCGGACGCAACGCCGGACCGGGCGCCCGATCTGGAGCTCGCGATGCCGCTTTTGCCGCAGCAGGCGTTGCTGTACCGGCTCTGCGGCGATCGCAACCCCCTGCACTCCGATCCCGAATTCGCCGCCGCCGCAGGGTTTTCCGCGCCGATTCTGCATGGTCTATGCACATATGGCATGACCTGTAAAGCCATCACCGACGCGCTGTTGGACGGTGATGCCACGGCCGTGGCGGCCTACGGCGCGCGCTTTGCCGGTGTGGCATACCCCGGTGAAACCCTCACAGTGAATGTATGGAAGGACGACGGCCGCGTCGTGGCCAGCGTTGTCGCGCCTGCGCGCGACAACGCCGTCGTGCTCAGCGGCGTGGAACTCGTGCCGGCCTAGGCCCCCTCCCCTTCTCGCCAAGCGTCACGCCAGCGTGACGCAGGCTTGCGAGCGCCACGCTGACGTGACGCTCGCACCGCCAAAGCGGCTCGCACGCGGTGAATCACCTCCTGCGGCCGGTCTCCGGCGACGACCCGTACGACGATCCAGCCGCGTCGCTGCAGCATCTCCATCCGTCGAATATCCCAGGCGTACTGCCGCTTATTGCTGCGGTGTTGGTCGCCGTCGTATTCCACTGCAACCTGGACATCGTCCCACCCCATATCCAGATAGGCGATCACATCACCGAACTCGTCGCTGACCGGAATCTGGGTCTCCGGTCGCGGTAGGCCCGCTTCAACTAGCATTAGTCGCAGCCACGTCTCTTTGGGCGACTGCGCTCCTGCATCGACGAGACTTAGCGATTTGCGCGCTTGCCGGATTCCACGACGGCCTGGATAGCGCTGCATCAGCACATCTATGTCCGTCACCTTCAGACCGCTCGCCGCCATAAGCGCATCGATCGCCGGCACGGCTTCGCCGACGCGATACCAGCAACCAATGTCGAGAGCAGTCCGGGCCGGTGTTGTCACCGGGACGCCGTCAATCAAGGCGACCTCGTCCTCCTCAACGCGCTCGCCACGAACTCGTATGCCTGGCATAGGGTTTCGATTGCTATGAATAATTTCCAGCGGTGCGGCGACATCCACCCACTTCGCACCATGCACCGCGGAAGCTGACAGCCCTGCGACAACACCCCGGCGTCGAGACCACAGCCATCCCGCGCGGGCGCGAATGAGCGGAGTTAGCTCAGACCCAGGGCTGACATACACGTCGCGGAACACCTTGGTATACCTAGTCCGCAGCGCGCTCTTTACAAGGTCACCATTCCCGACCGCCTCACTCCCGATGAATGGCTCGACCATGCCGGCAGCGTTCCACGTATCCCGTTGATAGTCACGTCAGCACAAGGTAGCCATCCACAGCGTCACTCCAGCGTGACGACCGGCACCGACAGCCACGCTGGCGTGACGCTCGCCGCCAAAGAAACCTAGCCCAAGATCAAACCAGAAGTAGGTACACCCGTCCCGGCAGTAACCAGCACATGCTCGACGTCAGGCACCGGGTTCACCGACGTTCCCCGCAACTGCCGAACCCCCTCCGCAATGCCGTTCATGCCGTGGATGTAGGCCTCGCCAAGTTGACCGCCATGTGTGTTGATCGGCAACCGCCCGCCTACCTCGATCGCGCCGTCGGCGATAAAGTCCTTCGCTTCGCCGCGCCCGCAAAACCCCAACTCCTCCAACTGAATCAGCGTGAACGGAGTGAAGTGGTCATACAAGACAGCGGTCTGAATGTCCGCCGGCGTCAAGCCCGACTGCTGCCACAGCTGCCGGCCCACCAGACCCATCTCGGGCAGCCCATCCAGTTCCGGCCGGTAGTAGCTGACCATCGTGTACTGGTCGGGGCTGGCGCCTTGCGATGCCGCCTCGATGACCGCGGGACGATGCTTAAGGTCCCGTGCCCGTTCTACTGACGTCACCACGATCGCCACCGCACCGTCGGTTTCCTGGCAGCAGTCCAGCAGTCGCAACGGCTCGGCGATCCATCGCGAATTCTGATGGTCCTCAATGGTTATCGGCTTCTCGTAAAAGTACGCCTTCGGGTTCTTAGCGGCGTGCTTACGATCGGCCACCGACACAGCGCCAAAGTCCCGGCTGGTAGCACCGGACAGGTGCATATACCGCCGGGCAATCATCGCTACCTGCGCGGCCGGCGTCGAAAGCCCGTGCGGATACGAGAACGAATTGTCCACACCGGTGGAATCAGCGTTCTCCGTCAGCCGCGTCTGCACCTGGCCGAACCGCATTCCAGAACGTTCATTGAACGCGCGGTATGCGACCACCACGTCGGCCACGCCGGTGGCCACAGCCATCGCCGCGTGCTGGACAGTCGCACACGCGGCACCCCCGCCATAGTGGATCTTGGAGAAGAACTTCAGCTCATCGATGCCCGCCGCACGCGCGACGGCGATCTCGGTGTTCGTGTCCATCGTGAACGTGGTCAGCCCGTCGACGTCAGATGGGCTTAGGCCCGCATCGTCAAGCGCGTCCAACACAGCCTCGGCCGCCAGTCGCAGTTCGCTTCGACCGGAGTTCTTGGAGAAGTCGGTGGCGCCGATCCCGACGATGGCGGCCTTACCGGACAACACTAAGCGTCTCCAATCGTCAACTTCACCGTAGCAATAACGTGATCGCCAAGGCTATTGCGGCCCAACACCTTTACCGTGATCAAGCCGTCCTCAACGGCGGTAACCTCACCGGAGAATGTCACCGTGTCGTAGGCGTACCACGGCACGCCCAGCCGCAACCCGATCGACTTGACCAACGCTGACGGCCCGGCCCAGTCGGTGACGTAGCGCTGCACCAGGCCGGTGTCAGTTAGGATGTTGACGAAAATGTCCTTAGACCCCTTGGCAATTGCCTTGTCGCGGTCGTGATGCACATCCTGAAAGTCCCTGGTGGCCAGGGCCGTTGAGATGATGAACGTCGGATCGCCGTAGAGCTTGAGCTCCGGCAACTGCAAGCCCACTTCCACAACAGGCGCGCTCATACGTCAGGCTCCCAGGCGTAGAGGGTCCACTCCGGGCCGGACGCACCGGCCGGGAAGTCGATATAGGTCGCCCGCACTGGCATTCCGATCTCGACCCGAGACGGCTCGACATTGCGCAGCTCGCCCAGCATGCGCACGCCTTCCTCGATCTCTACCAACGCAATCACGAAGGGTAAAGCGCGGCCGGGCACTTTTGGCGCGTGGTGCACCACGTAGCTGAATACGGTGCCGCGACCACTGGATACGACGTAGTCGATCGGGGCCGACTTGTCTTGCCACACCGCCGGCACCGGTGGGTGCTGCAAGCTGCCGTCTGGCCGCTTCTGAATCCGCAACTCGTGGGCTTTCACCCCTTCCCAGAAGAATGCGGTGTCGCGCGACGACGCTGGCCGCATCATCGTGTCCGGGTCAAGATCGTCGGGAACGGCCGGGCCGGACGACGCGGCAGGCTTGAACTTGAGGATGCGCCAATTCATCTCGGCTACATCCTCGTCGCCAACCCGCCACACGATGTGCTGGTTGATGAAATAGCCTTCGCCAAGAGCGGTCTGCTTAGGCCCGACCACGTCACCGAGCTCAGTGGTGATGCTTACTTCCTCGCCGGGCTGCAGATAACGGTGATAGGTCTGCTCGCAGTTGGTGGCAACCACCCCGATATAGCCCGCGTCGTCGAACAGCTTGATGATGGGCCCCAGTGGATCGTCCTTCGGACGGACACCGCCCAGGCCTAACATCGTCCACACCTGAATCATCGCCGGTGGGGCGACAATTCCCGGGTGACCGGCAACGCACGCGGCGGCTTCATCCACATAGATGGGGTTGCGGTCGCCGATCGCCTCAACCCAATTGTTGATCATCGGCTGGTTCACCGGATCCCGCGCGGCGCGCGGTTTGCTGCTGCCGGCCGCCTTGATCTGCGCGATGGTCTCTTGGATGTCGGTCATCGAGGCACCCTCGGCACTTTGAGGCCAGAGGCGGCGATCATCTCACGCATTACTTCGTTCACGCCCCCGCCGAAGGTGATCACCAGATTGCGCTTGGTCTGGCAGTCCAACCAGCCCAGCAGCTCCGCGGTGTCCGGGTCGGCCGGGTTGCCGTACCGACCGACGATCTCCTCCGCGAGCCGACCGACGTACTGAACACGCTCGGTGCCAAAGACTTTCGTTGACGCAGCATCGGCGACGTTGATGTCCTCGCCCGCGGCGGCCACCTGCCAGTTGAGCAACTCGTTGATACGCCACATGGCATGGATTTCACCCAGCGCGCGCTTGACGTCGTCGTGGTCGATCGGTGTGACCCCGTCCCTACCAGGCTTGGACGCCCACCCGTGCACACGGTCGTAGATGGCGGCGAACCGGCCCGCCGGACCGAGCATCACCCGCTCGTTGTTGAGCTGAGTGGTGATCAGTCGCCAGCCCCCGTTCTCCTCGCCGACCAGCATGTCGGCCGGCACCCGCACATCGTTGTAGTACGTGGCATTGGTGTGGTGAGCGCCGTCTGAAAGGATGATTGGCGTCCAGGAGTATCCAGGATCCTTCGTGTCGACGATCAGTATCGAAATGCCCTTGTGTTTCACGGCTTCCGGGTCTGTTCGGCATGCTAGCCAGATGTAGTCGGCGTCATGGGCGCCCGTCGTGAAGATCTTCTGGCCATTGACGATGTACTCATCGCCATGACGCACCGCGGTGGTGCGCAACGACGCCAGGTCGGTACCCGCCTCGGGTTCGGTGTAGCCAATCGCGAAGTGCACCTCGCCGGCGAGGATAGCCGGCAGGAACTTCTTTTTCTGCATCTCGCTGCCATAGACCTGCAACGTGGGACCAACCGTCTGCAGCGTCACGGCGGGCAGGGGCACATCGGCCCGATGGGCCTCGTTGACGAAGATCTGCTGCTCGATCGGACCAAAACCCAGCCCACCGAACTCTTTTGGCCATCCGACGCCGAGCTTGCCGTCCTGACCCATCCGCCGGATCACCGCGCGGTAGGCGGCGCCGTGCCGGTCCTTCTCCATCTCCTTCATCTCGTCGGACGAGATCAGATTCGAAAAGTATTGCCGTATCTCGGCTTGCAGCTGCCGCTGCTCAGGAGTCAGGTCGATGAACATTGCGCTCCCACGAGCTCAAGACGCAGCGAAGGCCCGCCCAATAGTCGGGTCAGATCCTTGATCGTGGAATAGTACCGCGGCATCGGGTAGGTGATGTCCATCCCCATGCCGCCGTGCAAGTGGTGGCAGATCTGCATCGCCGGCGGCGCCTGCGACGTCAGCCAATAGCCGAGGACATCCAAGTCGTCGGAAGCATCCCGGTCCTCGGCTAGCCGCCAGATCACCGATTTGGACACCAAATCGATTGTGCGCGAAGCGATGTATATCTCGGCGAGCTGCGCCGCCACGGTCTGAAAGGTCGACAACGGCTTGCCGAATTGCTTGCGGTTTGCCACATAGTCGGCGGTCAACCGCAGCGCCCCGGCCACCAGCCCGTCGGCGTAAGCACCAATCATGGCGAGCGCCAACTGGTTAACACGACGCGCTGCTGCCCCCGCCAATACATCTGCCTCGGCAACGGCTACACCATCGAATGTCACCACGTACTCGTCGGAATCGTTCGACGTTGGTGTTCGGGCCAACTGCAGACCGTCGGCCTTGGGCGACACCACCACGACCGCACTGTCGGCAGTGACGATCATCCAGTCCGCGGACTCGGCATATCCCACACCAATCTTGGTGCCCGACAACCTACCCCTCGCGAAAGTCGTTGCAGGCCGGTCGGGCAATGCCGCACCCGGTTCATTGAGCGCCGCGGTCAGCACTGCCCCCTTGGCCACCCCGGCCAGGTAGCGGTCCTGTTGCTCAGCCGATGCCAGATCCAGCAACGGGACCACACCAAGGCCCAGCGTTGCCAGTGCCGGTGTGATAGCCCCGTGCCGACCCACCTCAGTCAGCACCGTCCCCACCTCGGACAGCCCAACGCCGTCGCCGCCCAGACGTTCCGGCACCGCTAGTGCCGTCACACCCCCATCAGCCAAAGCGGCCCAGGTTAGGTCCCGTTCCATAACCGACGTGACGACGTCGGCGACGGCTTGCTGTTCTGCGGTGAGGTCGAAATCCATCAGTGATTCACCGGGCATTTGCCGGTGTAGTCGACCTGCCAGTGCTTGATGCCATTGAGCCACCCCGACCGCAGGCGCTCAGGAGCCGCGATCGGCTTCAGGTCGGGCATGTGGTCGGCCACGGCGTTGAAGATCAGGTTGATCGTCATCCGGGCCAAGTTGGCACCGATGCAGTAATGCGCGCCGGTACCGCCGAAGCCGACGTGGGGGTTGGGGTTGCGCAGGATGTTGAATTTGAACGGATCCTCGAAGACCTCTTCATCGAAATTGGCCGACCGGTAGAACATCACCACCCGCTGGCCCCTCTTGATCTGCACGCCCGACAACTCGTAGTCCTCCAACGCGGTCCGCTGGAATGCAGTGACCGGCGTGGCCCAGCGGACAATCTCGTCGGCTGCGGTTTCCGGACGCTCCCTCTTGAACAGCTCCCACTGATCGGGGTGCTCGGCGAACGCCATCATCCCCTGGGTAATGGAGTTTCTGGTGGTCTCGTTGCCGGCCACGGCAAGCATCACCACAAAGAAGCCGAACTCGTCGTCGGAAAGCTTTTCACCTTCGATGTCGGCCTCGATCAGCTGGGTCACGATGTCGTCGGTCGGGTTCTTGGCCCGCTCCTCGGCCATCTTCATCGCGTACCCGATCAATTCCGCCGACGACATCTTCGCGTCAATGTGGGCGTACTCGGGATCTTCGTTGCCGGTCATCTCGTTGGACCAGTCGAACAGCTTGCCGCGGTCCTCCTGCGGCACACCGAGCAAACCGGCAATCGCCTGCAGCGGCAGCTCACACGACACCTGCTCGACAAAGTCTCCCGAACCCGCGGCCGCCGCGGCGGCCGCGATCTTCTGCGCGCGCTCGTGGAGTTCGTCGTGCAGGCGGCCCACCGAACGGGGTGTGAAACCACGGGAGATGATCTTGCGCAACCGGGTGTGATGCGGCGCGTCCATGTTGAGCATGACGTTGCGCTGGACCTCGATATCCTCGCGCGCGATGTCGTTCTTGAATCGCGGGATCACCCCGTTCTCGTAGCTCGAGAACACGTCGCTGCGCCGCGACACCTCCTTGACGTCGTTGAGCTTGGTGATGGCCCAGAAGCCGCCGTCGTTAAAACCGCCGCCTGTACCAGGAGCCTGCTCATTCCACCAGACCGGCGCGGACACCCGCACCTCGGCAAATTCTTCGACCGGCAGCCGCTCGGCATAGATTTCGGGGTCGGTGAAATCGAACCCGGGCGGAAGATTGGGGATGGGCACGCTACTACTCCTTACTACAGTCCTCGCTGACCGGCAGGTCTCTGGACACTAGCTGTCCTAGTGATGCTCTGATGCCAGTAAAACATGCCTTCACCGCAGACAAAAGGCATCGGAGTATCGTTGCTTGTCATAGTAATGAAACGTGTTCTAGCCTTGCCACATGGGTAACCCGGTAATCGTTGAGGCCACTCGGAGTCCTATCGGCAAACGCAATGGATGGCTATCGGGGCTGCATGCCACCGAGCTGCTGGGTGCAGTGCAAAAGGCTCTGGTCGACAAGGCCGGCCTGGATGCCGGAAACGTTGAGCAAGTCATCGGGGGTTGTGTTACCCAGTTCGCCGAGCAATCCAACAACATCAGCCGGGTTGCCTGGCTGACCGCCGGTTTACCCGAGCACGTGGGCGCCACCACCGTCGATTGCCAGTGCGGCAGCAGCCAGCAGGCCAACCATCTGGTCGCCGGGCTGATCGCGACCGGCGCTATCGACATCGGCATCGCCTGCGGCATCGAGGCGATGAGCCGCGTCGGCCTGGGCGCCAACGCCGGTCCGGACCGATCGGCGATCCGCCCCGAAACATGGGACATCGACCTGCCGAATCAGTTCGAGGCCGCCGAACGCATCGCCAAGCGGCGGGGCATCACGCGCGAGGACATTGACCACTTCGGGTATGCGTCCCAGGCCAAGGCAAAGCGGGCCTGGGCCGAGGGGCGCTTCTATCGCGAGATCTCACCGATCGAGGCGCCGGTGCTCGACGAGCAGAAACAACCCACCCGCGAGCGCCACATGGTCTCCCGCGACCAGGGGCTGCGCGACACCACCATCGAGGGCTTGAGCGAACTCAAGCCAGTGCTCGAGGGCGGCATCCATACGGCGGGTACGTCATCCCAGATCTCCGACGGCGCGGCGGCCGTGCTGTGGATGGACGAGGACAAGGCCAAGGCCCTCGGCTTCAAGCCGCGGGCCCGAATCGTTGCCCAGGCACTCGTCGGAGCCGAGCCCTACTACCACCTGGACGGTCCGGTGCAGTCGACGGCAAAGGTGCTGGAGAAGGCCGGCATGAAGATGGGTGACATCGACATCGTCGAGATCAACGAGGCGTTCGCATCCGTGGTGCTGTCCTGGGCGCGGGTACACGAACCCGACATGGACAGGGTCAACGTCAACGGCGGGGCGATCGCGTTGGGCCACCCCGTGGGCTCCACCGGCAGCCGGTTGATCACCACCGCATTGCACGAGCTGGAACGCACCAACCAAAGCACCGCGCTGATCACCATGTGCGCGGGAGGCGCGTTGTCCACCGGCACCATCATCGAACGCATTTAGCCAGTGGTCGTCACCCAGCCTGTATCTGAAGAGAGCCGCATCGCCGCGGCGCAGGCTTACATCGATGCGCTGGTCAGCCATGACGGTGACACCGTGCCGTTCGCGGCCGACTGCACCCGGATCGAGCAGGGCGTCAAAAACGGGTTCTCCGGAAACCACCTGCGTCGCAGCCTCAATCGCGGACCCCAGTACCGAGTCATCGCCGATACGACGCCACCGCGGTATCGCATCGTCGGCGATGCGGTGCACGCGTCCTACGACGTGCTGACCAAGGCAGTGTTCGGCCGCCGCCGGATCGCCTCACGGGTTAACGAAACCTTTGTGATTCCCGCACATAGTCCCAGTGGAAGGGCTGAGATCCATCACATCAGGGTTCGCTTCCGTCCATTTATTCAGCACCAGCCCGGCGACGATGCAGCCCGCGAAGCGGGGTGAGGAGAAGCCGGGCAATTCAGCACCAGCCCGGCGACGATGCAGCCCGCGAAGCGGGGTGAGGAGAAGCCGGGCAATTCAGCACCAGCCCAGATCATAGGATGTCGTTATGCCGAAATCACCACCGCGGTTTCTGAATTCGCCGCTCTCCGATTTCTTCATCAAGTGGATGTCGCGCGTCAACGCGTGGATGTACCGCCGCAACGGCGGGGAGGGCCTTGGCGGCACATTCCAGAAGATTCCCGTCGCCCTGATGACAACCACCGGGCGCAAGACCGGCGAGCCCCGGGGCAGCCCGTTGTACTTTCTCCGCGACGGAGACAGAGTCATCGTCGCCGCATCCAAGGGCGGTTCCGCGAAGAACCCGATGTGGTACCTCAACCTGAAAGCGAACCCGAAGGTACGGGTGCAGATCAAAAAAGAAGTACTCAACCTTACCGCGCGCGACGCCACTGACGAAGAACGCGCACAGTACTGGCCGAAGTTGGTGGACATGTATCCGTCCTATGACGACTACCAGTCCTGGACCGACCGGACGATCCCGATCGTCGTCTGCGCTCCCTAAGTCGCCGAACGTGCAACCACTGCGCAGATTCGGGCGAAAATCTCGCAGTACGTGCACGTTCGGCGAGTCGGCTATGCCCCGTAAACGGGGACCGGCTTGCGTGACTTGGCCAGCAGATCGGTGACGACGGGCCCCAACTCGACGGGATCCCATTTCGCGCCCTTGTCGATCTGCGGACCATGCGCCCAGCCCTCGGCGACCCGGATCAGACCGCCTTCGACCTCGAACATCTTGCCGGTGACGTCACGAGATTCGGTGCTGCCGAGCCACACAACCAACGGAGAGATGTTCTCCGGCGCCATCGCGTCGAATCCCCCATCTATGGGTGCAGCCATGGTTTCGGCGAACACCGCTTCGGTCATCCGGGTACGGGCCGCCGGCGCGATGGCATTGACGGTGATTCCGTAGCGACCCAATTCGGCGGCGCCGACCAAGGTCAGCGCGGCGATGCCGGCCTTGGCCGCCGAATAGTTGCCCTGCCCGACGCTGCCCTGCAGGCCAGCGGCCGAGCTGGTGTTGATGATCCGCGCATTGAGGTCATCGGCGCCGGCGGCACCGGATTTGACCTGGCGCCGCCAGTATCCGGCGGCGTGGCGCAATGTCGCGAAGTGTCCCTTGAGGTGAACGCGGATGACTGCGTCCCATTCACTTTCGCTGGTGTTGGCCAACATTCGGTCGCGGATGAAACCGGCGTTGTTCACCAGCACG
Organism: Mycobacterium simulans; assembly: GCF_900232995.1. GTDB lineage: Bacteria > Actinomycetota > Actinomycetes > Mycobacteriales > Mycobacteriaceae > Mycobacterium > Mycobacterium simulans. The sequence goes on along the minus strand of NZ_OCVX01000003.1, from coordinate 1,740,305 downwards.
TCAAGGCGCCCGAAGGCCTTGATTGCCGTCTCGATCAGGCTCTCAGCGCCCGACCAGTCGGCGATATCGTCGCCGTTTGCGATAGCCTCCCCGCCGGCCGCGGTGATCTCATCGACCACCTGCTGTGCCGGGCTTTCGCCGGCGGACCCGTCCAGCCCCACGCCGATGTCGTTGACCACCATGCGCGCTCCCTCCGCGGCGAACGCCAAGGCGTGGGCGCGTCCAATGCCGCGTCCCGCTCCGGTAATAATGACGACCCGGCCGTCCACCAAGCCCATTCCCGCTTCTCCTTTTTCTCGCTTACTTGTTGGCGCTCGAGGCAGCCAGATACGGCGGCGGCTCACCGCCACCGTGCACCTCTAGCGTGGCTCCGCTGATATATGAGGCCACGTCGGAAGCCAAAAACGCTGCGGCCCAGCCAATATCGGCGGGTTTCGCCAACCGACCCAATGGCACGGTGGCAGCCACCCGGGCGATCGACTCGGCGTCACCGTAGAACAGTTCGGACTGTTCGGTTTCCACCATGCCAACCACCACCGCGTTGACCCGGATTTTAGGAGCCCATTCGACCGCAAGTGTGGTCGTCAGGTTTTCGAAGCCCGCCTTGGCCATACCATAGGCGGCCGTGCCGGGAGTGGGCCGGCGACCGCTGAGGCTGCAAATGTTGACAATCGCGCCGCCGCCCGGCTGTGTTTTCATCATTGTGTACGCGTGCTGTGAAACCAGCAGCGGTGCAAGCACATTCAGCTCCACGATCTTGCGATGAAAATTGTGTGTGGCCTCGGCGGCCAGGGCGTACGGCGATCCGCCAGCGTTGTTCACCAAGACGTCGAGACGACCATGCCGCTCCTGGATCGTGCCGATCAGCCGCTCGACGGAATCCTCATCGCGGATGTCGCAGGCGTGGAATTCGTACGGCAATCCATCGACAGCTCTTCTGGCACAAGTAATTACGGTTGCCCCCTGCTCAGCGAAGACCGAGCTAATGCCGGCGCCCACCCCGCGAACTCCGCCGGTCACCAATACCACTCGTCCCGTGAGCCCGAGATTGATGGCTCCTCCGGATAGGGGTTCTGATCCCGCGCTGATCACTGTGGTAGTGTACCAAGCAAGTGCTTGCTTCGGTAGTCGGTCCGCCTATAGGGAAGTACCATGACGATCACCTCCACCAACCCCGAACCGGGCATAGTCGCGGTCACCGTCGACTACCCGCCCGTCAACGCCATCCCCTCAAAAGGCTGGTTCGAACTCGCCGACGCCGTGACGGCGGCAGGCGCCAATCCCGATACCCGCGCGGTGATCCTGCGGGCCGAGGGCCGCGGCTTCAACGCGGGCGTAGACATCAAAGAGATGCAACGTACTCAAGGGTTTACGGCCCTTATCGACGCCAACCGCGGCTGCTTCGCCGCGTTCCGCGCGGTCTATGAATGCGCGGTGCCGGTGATCGCCGCGGTGAACGGATTCTGCGTGGGCGGGGGCATCGGGCTGGTCGGCAACTCCGATGTCATCGTGGCCTCCAACGACGCCACCTTCGGGCTACCGGAGGTGGAGCGCGGCGCACTCGGTGCGGCAACCCACCTCTCCCGGTTGGTACCGCAACACATGATGCGACGGCTTTTCTTCACAGCGGCCACCGTGGATGCGGCCACCCTGCAGCATTTCGGCTCGGTACATGAGGTGGTCCCCCGTGCCGAGCTCGACGAAGCCGCGCTACGAGTGGCGCGCGACATTGCCGCCAAGGACACCCGGGTCATCCGCGCCGCCAAGGAAGCGCTCAACTTTATCGATGTGCAACGGGTCAACTCGAGTTATCGCATGGAGCAAGGCTTTACGTTCGAGCTCAACCTCGCCGGGGTCGCCGACGAGCACCGCGACGCGTTCGTGAAGAAGTCATAATGACCAACAAGCTGACCACCCTCGACGAGGCCGTCGCGCAATTGCGCAGCGGCATGACGATCGGCATCGCAGGCTGGGGATCTCGACGCAAACCGATGGCGTTCGTGCGGGCGATACTGCGCACGAAGGTCACCGACCTGACCGTTGTCACTTACGGCGGACCCGACCTTGGGTTGCTGTGCGCGGCCGGCAAGGTTAAGCGCGTCTACTACGGGTTCGTCTCGCTGGACTCGCCGCCCTTCTATGACCCGTGGTTCGCCAAGGCTCGTACCACCAGGGCGATCGAGGCCCGGGAGATGGACGAAGGCATGCTGCGCTGCGGGCTGCAGGCGGCGGCACAACGACTGCCGTTCCTGCCCATTCGCGCCGGGCTGGGCAGCTCGGTACTGGACTTCTGGGACGGCGAACTGCAGACCGTAACGTCGCCGTATCCAACCGGCGGCGCCCACGAGACGCTGCTCGCCATGCCGGCGTTGCGTCTGGACGCCGCCTTCGCCCACCTCAATCTCGGTGACGCACAGGGCAATGCCGCATACACCGGAATCGACCCGTACTTCGACGACCTGTTTCTGATGGCAGCCAACAAACGCTTCCTATCGGTCGAGCGCGTCGTGTCGACCGAGGAACTGGTCAAAGCCGTTCCACCACAAGCGTTGCTGATCAATCGCATGATGGTCGACGCAGTCGTGGAAGCACCCGGTGGCGCGCACTTCACCACCGCCGCACCGGATTATGGCCGCGACGAAAAGTTCCAACGGCACTATGCCGAGGCAGCCTCAACCGAAGACGGCTGGCAGCGGTTCGTCCAGACCTACCTCTCCGGCAGCGAGGACGACTATCAGGCGGCCGTGCGTACGTTCGCAGAGGAGGCAGGGAAGTGATCACCCGAGCCGAGGTGTGCGCGGTCGCTTGCGCCGAATTATTCCGGGACGCGGGCGAAATCATGATCAGTCCGATGACCAACATGGCTTCCGTTGGAGCCCGGCTGGCACGTCTCACCTTCTCCCCCAACATCTTGCTGACCGACGGTGAGGCCCAGCTGCTGGCGGATACCCCAGCGTTGGGTAAGACGGGAGCCATCGAGGGCTGGATGCCGTTTGGCCGGGTGTTCGAGACTCTGGCCTGGGGGCGGCGGCATGTGGTGATGGGCGCCAATCAGGTTGACCGCCATGGCAATCAGAACATCTCTGCGTTCGGGCCGCTGCAACAGCCGACCCGCCAGATGTTCGGCGTCCGCGGCTCACCCGGCAACACCATTAACCACGCGACCAGCTACTGGGTCGGCAACCATTCCAAGCGAGTGTTCACCGAGACCGTCGACATAGTCTCGGGCATCGGCTACGACAAGGTCGCCCCTGACAATCCGGCGTTCCGGTTCGTCAACGTCTACCGGGTCGTGTCCAACCTCGGCGTGTTCGACTTCGGCGGCCCGGACCACACCATGCGGGCCCTGAGCCTGCACCCCGGCGTATCGCCCGACGATGTCCGCGAGGCCACCTCATTCGAGGTGCACGGACTCGGCGAAGCCTGCGAGACCAGGCTGCCGACGGAGGATGAACTGCACTTGATCCGCGAGGTCATCGATCCGAAAGCGCTGCGCGACAGAGAGATCCGGTAGTGAAGCTTAAGACACCGCTAACCGAGCTGGTCGGCGTCGAGCACCCGGTGGTGCAAACCGGGATGGGCTGGGTAGCCGGCGCCCGGCTGGTGTCGGCGACGGCCAACGCGGGCGGGCTTGGCATCCTGGCCTCTGCCACTATGACGCTCGACGAGTTGGCGACGGCCATCAAGAAGGTCAAGGCAGCGACCGACAAGCCATTCGGGGTGAACATCCGCGCCGACGCCGCCGACGCCGGCGACCGCGTCGAGCTCATGATCCGCGAGGGCGTGAGGGTGGCCTCGTTCGCACTGGCGCCCAACCAGGAGCTGATAGCCCGGCTGAAAGCGGCTGGTGCCGTGGTCATTCCGTCGATCGGCGCCGCGAAGCATGCGCGCAAGGTCGCCAGCTGGGGCGCCGACGCAATGATCGTGCAGGGCGGCGAAGGTGGCGGCCACACCGGGCCCGTCGCCACGACGCTGCTGCTGCCGTCGGTGCTAGACGCCGTCAAGGGCAGCGGCATCCCGGTAATCGCGGCGGGTGGCTTCTTCGACGGCCGTGGCCTTGCCGCGGCCCTGTCCTATGGGGCGGCCGGCGGCGCGATGGGCACCCGGTTTCTGCTTACCTCGGACTCCACCGTGCCGGACGCCGTCAAGCGGCGCTACTTGGAGGCGGCCCTGGACGGCACGGTGGTCACCACCCGCGTCGACGGCATGCCGCACCGGGTGCTACGCACCGGACTGGTGGAGAAGTTGGAAACCGGTTCTCGAGCAAGGGGTTTCACTGCAGCCGTGCGCAATGCCGCGAAATTCAAGCAGATGTCGCAGATGACCTGGCGCTCGATGATCCGGGACGGCCTTGCCATGCGCCACGGCAAGGAACTGACCTGGTCACAGGTGGTGATGGCCGCGAACACCCCAATGCTGCTTAAGGCCGGGCTAGTTGACGGCAACACGGAGGCCGGGGTGCTGGCGTCGGGCCAGGTGGCCGGCATCCTCGACGACCTGCCGTCGTGCGCCGAACTCATCGAGTCGATTGTCCGCGACGCGATCACCCACCTACGGGCCGCGTCAGCGCTGGTGGTCGACTGACCAACCGAGCCGATTAGACCTCGACGACCGACACTTTCGGCACACGACGTTGGACATGCTCGACGACGAGATGTCGATGACATTCCGCCTGTTCGCGCTCAAAGCACAACAACGCCACGACCCCGCCTTCGAGCAATTCGACCACTTGAGAAATCGCGCGCTGTGCGTCGTCGGTTGATAGGACGGCGTCTCGGAACCGTGCGACGCTCTCCAGATCACCGGCGCGGAATCCGTCGCGATTGTCCCGTGGATTGCCGAGGGCGCGGTGATGGACGTACTCGATTCCCGCTGCGGCAACTGCCGCGGAGAGCTGGCGCTTCGATAACCCCGGCTTACGCGACACGGGAGTGAGCCTGACGTCGACGAGTACGTCGACATCGTTGTCGATCAGGTGGCGTACCAACTCGTCGACTGTCCTTCCCTGATACCCGATGCTGACAAGAAATTGGACACGCGGCGACATGCCGACATGATGCACCGTCGAGTGTCAAGCCGTCGCATCAACGCCGATGGAGTAGTTGACGCATGCCCATTAGGCTGTACCAGCTATGTCGACCATCGAGATGCACGAAGCGGCTCCGGACGCGTCCGCGCACCACGCGCTGCCCGATCCCGGTGAGGCGGTACCCAGAATCGCGCTACCCACCGTCGGGATCTTCCTCGCGGCATTGACCGCATTCGTCCTGTCGACAACCGGCTATATCAGCGGATGGGCGCCGGTATGGGTCACGATCCCGGTCAACGCCGCGGTGACGTTTGTGATGTTCACCGTCGTCCACGACGCCTCGCACTATTCGATCAGCTCCACCCGCTGGGTGAACGGGCTGTTCGGGCGGCTGGCGTGGCTTTTCGTCGGGCCCGTGGTCGCGTTCCCGTCGTTCGGGTACATCCACATTCAGCATCACCGCCATGCCAACGACGACGACCAAGACCCGGACACCTTCGCCTCGCACGGCAAGTGGTGGCAGCTGCCGCTGCGCTGGTCGCTGGTCGAGTACTTCTACCTGAAGTACTACCTACCCCGTGCGCGCAGCCGACCCGTCAAAGAGGTTGCCGAGACGTTGTTGCTGCTCACCCTGAGCGTCACCGGCCTGACCGTAGCGATCGTCACCGGAAACCTCTGGACGCTGGCGGTGGTCTTCCTGATTCCGCAGCGCATCGGAGCCACCGTCCTGGCCTGGTGGTTCGACTGGCTGCCCCACCACGGGCTGGCAGACACCCAGCGCACCAACCGCTACCGCGCGACCCGCAACCGCGTCGGCGCGGAGTGGCTGTTCACGCCGGTTCTGCTGTCGCAGAACTACCACCTGGTGCACCATCTGCATCCCTCGGTGCCGTTCTACCGATACCTGCGGACGTGGCAGCGCAACGAGGAGGCATATCTGGAGCGCAATGCCGCGATCTCCACAGTCTTTGGCCACCAACTGAATCCGGACGAGTTCCGCGAGTGGAAGGAGCTGAACGGCAGGCTCGCGCGACTGTTGCCGGTGCGGATGCCGGTCAGATCAAGCTCGCCACACGCGGTTTTGCACCGCATCCCGGTCGCCTCGGTGGATCCCATTACCGCCGACAGCACCCTGGTCACCTTCGCGGTCCCGGAGGCGCTGCAGGACGCGTTTCGTTTCGATCCGGGCCAGCACGTCACGGTCCGTACCGACCTTGGCGGCCAAGGCATCCGACGCAACTACTCGATCTGCGCGCCGGCCACCCGCGCCCAGTTGCGCATCGCGGTCAAACACATTCCCGGCGGCGCGTTTTCGACATTTGTGGCCACCGACCTCAAAGCCGGCGACGTACTTGAGCTCATGACTCCGACCGGCAGGTTCGGAACCCCACTGAATCCGCTGAACCGCAAGCACTACGTGGGCCTGGTAGCCGGCAGCGGGATCACACCGGTGCTGTCCATCCTGGCGACCACGCTCGAGATCGAGACCGAAAGCCGGTTCACGCTGATCTACGGCAACCGCACCAAGGAGTCGACGATGTTTCGGGCCGAACTCGACCGTCTCGAGTCTCGGTATGCCGACCGGCTGGAGATCCTGCATGTGCTGTCCAGCGAGCCGTTGCACACTCCCGAACTGCGCGGCCGGATCGACCGGGAAAAGCTCAACACATGGCTGACCGGCAGCCTGCCGCCTGACAACGTGGACGAGTGGTTCATCTGCGGTCCGCTGGCGATGACCACCACGGCGCGCGAGATGCTGCTCGAGCACTGCGTGGACCCCGAGCGCATTCATCTGGAGCTGTTCTACGGCTACCAGACGGCGCCGGCCGCCGAAAGTTCGTATGAGGCGGCAACCGTCACCATGACATTGTCAGGCGAGAAGGCGACGTTCGATCTGCTGCCCGGCGACTCGATTCTGGAAGGCGCGCTGCAGCTTCGCGCCGATGCGCCCTACGCGTGCATGGGCGGTGCGTGCGGCACGTGCCGGGCCAAACTCGTCGACGGCAACGTGGAGATGGACCACAACTTCGCCCTGGGCCAGGCCGAACTCGACGCCGGCTACATCCTGACCTGTCAGTCACACCCGACTACACCATTTGTGGCCGTGGACTTTGACGCCTGAGCCAGTTGATGTAGGACACCCACATTAATTTCTTCGGGTAACCGAAACATCGCGGTATGGTCGAGAGCCAGCCCACAATGGAGAGGGAGCCATGACCACGCGATCGATCGACAAGACGCAAGCGATCAACTGGAACCGCGTGCTCGATCCGAAGGACGCGCAGGTTTGGGAGCGGTTGACCGGCAACTTCTGGCTGCCCGAGAAGGTGCCCCTGTCCAATGACCTGGCGTCGTGGCAGACGCTGACCACTCCCGAGCAGCAGACAACGATCCGGGTGTTCACCGGGCTGACCCTGCTCGACACCGCGCAGGCAACCGTCGGCGCGGTGTCGATGATCGCCGACGCGATCACGCCGCACGAAGAGGCGGTGCTGACCAACATCGCCTTCATGGAGTCGGTGCACGCCAAGAGCTACAGTTCGATTTTTTCGACCCTGTGCTCGAGCCGTCAGATCGACGACGCGTTCGACTGGTCCGAGGAGAATCCGCACCTGCAGCGCAAGGCACAGATCATCGTCGATTTCTACCGCGGCGACGACGCGCTCAAACGCAAAGCGGCGTCGGTCATGCTGGAATCGTTTCTGTTCTACTCCGGCTTCTATCTGCCGATGTACTGGTCTTCACGCGGGAAGCTCACCAACACGGCCGATCTTATTCGGCTGATCATTCGCGACGAAGCCGTACACGGCTATTACATCGGTTACAAGTGCCAGCGCGGGCTGGCCGAGCTTACCGACGCGGAACGCGCCGACCACCGCGAGTACACCTATGAGCTGTTACATGCGTTGTACGCCAACGAGATTGACTACGCCCACGACCTGTATGACGAGCTGGGCTGGACCGACGACGTTTTGCCCTACATGAGGTATAACGCAAACAAGGCACTCGCCAACCTTGGCTACCAACCCGCTTTCGGTCCCGAAGAATGCACGGTGAACCCGGCGGTGCTCTCCGCGCTCGATCCCGGTGCCGGTGAGAACCACGACTTCTTTTCCGGCTCGGGCAGCGCTTATGTCATTGGCACCCACCAAGCCACCGAGGACGCCGACTGGGATTTCTAACTGAACGGGCGCCGAGTGTGAATCTCACGACGCGACACGCTGATTCATCGTCGCGTGGTTCAGTCTCGGCGCGATCACGGCCGCCAGCCCGCGGCTGAAAGCGCCGCGTCAACCCGTTGCATCAGTGTGCCCTGGCGGTATCTGAGCAAGTCGCTCCCAACCCGGATGATCGTCCAACCGCATTCGGCAACTTCGGCCCAGCGGTCGATGTCACGGGTGCGCTGCCGAGGGTCGGTCCAGTGTTGAGCCCCGTCGTATTCCACGCCCACGCGCCATTCCTCCCAACCCATATCGACGCGGGCCACGAGATATCCACTCGGATCTAGTATCGGGATCTGCGTGCGTGCTGCGGGAAACCCGGCGTCGATCAACGCTAGCCGGGTTCGGGTCTCAGGCGGGGATTCCGCACCACCGTCTACCAGCGGAAGCACCTCAAGCAGCCGGGGCACTCCACGGGCACCAGGGTGCTGGGCCGCGAGCACCTCGACGTCGAGCATCTTGACATCGGTGGCGTGCGCGAGCGCATCGAGGCGCTGCACAGCCTGCAGCCGCGACGTACGTCGACCGATGTCGAAGGCAGCGCGGGCCGCGGTGGTCACGGAAATACCGCCGACATCGATCACTTCCGACTCCAACAACGTGTCGGCATGCACCGTTATCAACGGCGGCGGATGACGGTTGACGTGCACCAATTCAGCTGGCGCCCAGCCATTTACCCACTTTGCGCCGAGTAGCGCGGCCGCCGAATTGCCCGCAACGACGGCTCGCCGCCGCGACCACAACCATGCTGCGTGCGCCCGCTGGCCCGCCGTCAACTCGATGCCGGACGGGACATAGACGCCCGGATAGACCGCCAGTCCATTCGCGCATGGTGTCATCCCCCACCGACAACGCCACCGAGTGTGAATCTCACGACACGACACGCCGATTCAGCGTCGTCTGATTCACACTCGGCGCCAATGAGCGGCTACAGCCGCTCAATAATCGTCACGTTGGCGGTACCGCCGCCCTCGCACATCGTCTGCAGCCCGTAGCGACCGCCAATGCGCTCTAACTCGTTCAGCATTGTGGTGAACAGCTTTGCGCCGGTGGCGCCCAGCGGATGTCCAAGCGCGATCGCGCCGCCGTTGGGATTGACTTTCTCCCGGTCGGCCTTGATCTCCTTGAGCCAGGCCATAACTACCGGCGCGAACGCCTCGTTGATCTCGACGGTGTCGATGTCTTCTATTGAGAGCCCGGTCTTTTCCAGCGCGTAACGGGTTGCGGGTATGGGGCCCGTAAGCATGAAAACCGGGTCGGCGCCGCGGGTGCTGATGTGGTGGATGCGGGCCCGAGGCGTCAGTCCATGATCTTTGACGGCCTTCGCGGACGCCAGCAGCACCGCACTGGCGCCGTCGGAAATTTGACTGGCCATCGCCGCCGTGAGCCGGCCCCCTTCGACCAACGGCTTAAGGCCGGCCATCTTCTCCAGCGATGATTCGCGTGGGCCCTCGTCGACCCGGAACGGCCCCGATTCGGTTTCGACAGTGATGATTTCGTTGTCGAAGTGACCGGCGCGGATCGCGGCGAACGCGCGCTCGTGACTGGTCAGTGCGTACTGCTCCATCTCTTCGCGGGACAGGTTCCACTTCTCGGCGATCAGCTCCGAACCCCGGAACTGTGAAATCTCCTGATCGCCGTAGCGGTGTTGCCACTGCTCGGACTCGTTGGTCGGCGAGGTGAACCCGAACTGCTCACCGACGGTCATCGCCGACGAGATGGGGATCTGGCTCATGTTCTGCACGCCGCCGGCCACGATGAGGTCCGCTGTTCCGGACATGATCGCCTGCGCGCCAAAGGAAATCGCCTGCTGGCTAGAACCGCACTGCCGATCCACGGTGACACCGGGAACCTCTTCCGGATAGCCGGCGGCCAGCCACGACAGTCGGGCGATGTTACCCGCCTGGCCGCCGATGGCGTCGACACAACCGGCGATCACGTCGTCAACGGCAGCGGGGTCCACGTCGGCGGCCCGCTCGAACAGTCCACGCCACGTCAAGGCACCCAGGTCGACGGGATGTATCCCTGCCAGTGCGCCGTTGCGCTTGCCGACCGCGGTACGCACAGCCTCGATGACGTACGCGGCATCGTCGCCGACACGGGGCATTTCAGACTCCTTCTTTCGTGATCCCGCCAAGGACAATGGCGAGGTACTGCTGACCCACCTGCTCAGCGGTGAGCGGCCCGCCGGGTTGATACCAGCGCACCGAAACCCAAGTGGTGTCACGAATGAATCGGTAAACCAGGTCGACGTCGAGATCAGGCCGGAAGTACCCCTCTTCGATACCCTGATTCAGCACGTCAACCCACATCTTTCGCTGCTGTTTGTTCAGGTCCTCGATGTAGGAAAACCGCGGCTGCGACGACAGCCGCTGGGCTTCGTCCTGATAGATGACGACCTGGGCATGCCGATGCTCTATCGCCTCGAACGACGCCATGAACAAACCCTTGAGCCGCTCTAGCGGATTGTCCTCGCTATCCACAATTTGGCGGTAGCGGGCGAACAGCCAATTCAGGAACCCCCGCAGCAGGTCGTCGACCATCTCCTCCTTGGAGGCGAAATGGTGATAAAGGCTGCCGGACAAGATGCCGGCCCCGTCGGCAATATCGCGCACCGTGGTTGCGCGCAGGCCGCGCTCGGCGAACATCCGCGCAGCGAGTTCCAGCAACTCATCTCGTCTGCTGTTAGTCTGACCGACTCGGTCCACCGCATCAGCCTATCAACCAAGCGCTTGCTCGGGCAATTTGCTCCACGCAAATATCCGGCGAAACACCAGGTGTACACCGTGGCCTAGTCGTAGTGTCTCTGACGTCGGACGACTGGCTGTCGGGTGGAGGTCAATATTGGTGCACTTCGTGACGCTACCGCCGGAGGTCAATTCTTTGAACATGTTCGTCGGCGCGGGTTCGACGCCGATGTTAGAGGCCGCGGTGGCCTGGGAAGGGCTGGCCGACGAACTGAGAGCTGCGGCCAACTCGTTTGAGTTGGTGACCTCGAACGTGGTGGCTCGTTCGTGGCAGGGTCCTGCTGCGGTAGCGATGGCTGCAGCGGCTGCACCTTACATGGGCTGGCTCAGCGAGGCCTCAGTCCGGGCGCAGGGCGCGGCGGGTCAGGCACGAGCGGTAGCCAGCTTGTTCGAGGAGGCATGGGCAGCCACCATTCATCCGGCGGCGGTGGCAGCCAATCGCAATGCTTTTGTGCGGCTGGTGATGTCGAATCTGTTCGGCCAGAACGCGACGGCAATCGCCGCCGCGGAGAGCCTCTATGAGGAGATGTGGGCCGCGGACGTGTCCGCGATGGCCGGGTACTACGCCGGGGCGTCGGCGGCGGCGGCGCAGTTGACCCCGTTCGCATCGCTTTCACTGCCTTCCCCGATCGAGAACTTGGGCCTCGGAAACATTGGCGTTCGCAATCTGGGCAATGGAAACACTGGCAACCAGAATCTGGGCAATGGAAACAAGGGCGACTCTAACTTCGGCAGCGGGAACCGGGGTAACCAGAACTTTGGCGTCGGGAACAACGGGAGCATAAACATCGGCGCCGGGAACCTCGGGAGCAACAACATAGGCTTTGGTAACGGCGGCACCGGCGTTCCGCCGACGGCGGTCACCGGAAACGTCGGGATGGGAAACACCGGCAGCTATAACTTCGGCTTGGGAAATCTGGGCGACGGCAACATCGGCGGCGGAAACGCCGGCAACTCCAACATCGGCGCCGGCAACTTGGGCAATGGCAACTGGGGCTTCGGCAACACCGGCAACAACAACATCGGCATCGGGCTCACGGGCAACAGCCAGGTGGGGATCGGCGGCCTGAACTCGGGCAGCGGGAACATCGGACTGTTCAACTCGGGCAACAACAACGTCGGGTTCTTCAACTCGGGCAACGGCAACATCGGGTTGTTCAGCGCCGGGACCAATAACCTTGTGTCGGGCGCCCTCAACAGCTTCGGGATTGGCAACTCGGGGACCGGGAACCTCGGCATCGGAAACGCGGGCATGGGCAATACCGGCTTCGGCAACGCGGGTGACGTCAATACCGGTTGGGGAAACAGTGGCAGCTGGAACACCGGCGGTGGCAACGCCGGTAGCTTCAACACCGGCTGGTGGAACGCCGGTAATACCAACACGGGCAGTGGCAATTCCGGCGCCACCAACACTGGCTTCTGGAACTCGGGCAACGTCACCACCGGCATCGGGGCAACCTTCGACACCGGCGATCTCAACTCGGGCTTCGCCAATACCGGCACCGGATTGTCGGGATTTGCAAACACCGGTACGAACACTTCGGGCTTCCAAGTCACCGGCGGCACGGGTAGCTCGGGAGTTCGAAACTCCACTGACCTCAACTCCGGTTACCTCAACTACGGAACCTATATCTCGGGTTTCTTTAATCTCAGCCGGCCGTCGTAATCGATATCAAGCTCGTGCCCGATCGATCCGCCGAAAGCCAGAAGTTATTCCGGCATCGTCGTAGCATTTCTGACACCGATCGAATCGGAGCCCAGCGGTGAGATGAAGGAGGGTTAGCTATGGTGAATTTCGCGATGCTAGCGCCGGAAATCAATTCTCTGCGGATATACGTCGGCGCGGGTTCGGTGCCAATGTTGGACGCCGCCGTGGCCTGGGAGGGACTGGCATCGGAATTGGGGTCTGCGGCGGCGTCGTTTTCCTCAGTGACCTCAGGACTGGCCGGGCAGGCCTGGCAGGGCGCCGCCTCGGCGGCTATGACCGCGGCGGCGGCCCCGTATGCGGGATTTCTGAGCGCGGCAGCGGTCCAGGCGCAAGGGGCGGCCGGGCAGGCTAGGGCGGTGGCCAGCGTGTTCGAGGCGGCCCGGGCCGCGATGGTGCATCCACTGCTGGTGGCGGCCAACCGCGACGCATTCCTGCAGTTGATCCGCTCGAATTGGTTGGGGCTCAACGCCCCAGCGATCATGGCCGTTGAGGGCCTGTACGAGGAAATGTGGGCTCAGGATGTGGCGGCGATGACCGGGTACCACTCCGGGGCCTCCGCGGCCGCCGGGCAGTTAGCGCCCTGGGCGCAGGCGCTGCAGGATCTGCCGAGTTTGGGTATCGGCAACAAGGGCACTGCAAACGCAGGCAACGGCAATACCGGTAACCAAAACGTCGGCAACGGAAACAGCGGCAATCAAAACATTGGCGGCGGAAACTTCGGCAACGGCAACTTCGGTAGCGGGAACGTCGGCAACGCTAATTTGGGCTCCGGAAACACCGGCAACGGCAATATCGGATTCGGAAATGCCTCGTTCGGCGCCGGCCAAAACGTAGGTTTCGGTAACAACGGCAACAATAACTTCGGCCTCGGAAACTTTGGCGACGGAAACAGGGGCGGCGGAAACACCGGCAACGGAAACACTGGTGCCGGAAACACCGGTAACAACAACTGGGGCTTTGGAAACACCGGCAACAACAACATCGGGATCGGGCTTACCGGCAACAATCAGGTGGGAATCAATTTGGGCGGCCTGCTGAACTCGGGCAGCGGCAATATCGGTCTGTTCAACTCAGGAACCAACAACATCGGCTTCTTCAACTCCGGTAACCACAATGTCGGCATGTTCAGTTCGGGCAGTAATGCTTCGATGCCGGATATCCTGAACAGCCTTGGCATCGGAAATGCCGGGGTCGGCAACATCGGGTTCGGAAACACCGGCTCGGGTAACACGGGCTTCGGAAACTCGGGCTCGGTAGACACCGGCTTCGGGAACGCGGGCAGTCAGAATACGGGCTTCGGGAATGGCGGGAGCCTGAACACCGGCTTCTGGAATTCGGGCAGTATCAATACCGGCAACGGGAATTCGGGTAGCATAAACACAGGATTCTGGAATTCGGGCAATGTGAACACGGCCTTCGGGGCCACCACCGACACCGGACAATCTAACTCCGGCTTCAACAACACCGGTACCGGAAACTCGGGCTTTGGGAACACCCTCGGACAAAGCATATCCGGCTTCTTCAACACGGCCAGCGGCGGTGTGTTAACCGGCTTTACCTCCGGCATCGGAAACACCGGAGTCGTCGGCCAAATCCCCGGCTTTAGCGGATTTAACTCGGGTTTCTTCAACACCGGCGCCTTCGTGTCGGGCCTCCTCAACCTGAGCCGGATCCAGCTTTAGCACCTGGAGCATCCGACCTCGCAGTGTTCGGCGGCCATACCCAACGGCTGCCATTGCGCAGCAACGAGTTAACACGGCCACCCGGCCTTGAGACCCAAGTTGCAGACTCGGCGAATCAGGCCAAGCTCTCCCGCGAAAACCCGATATTGGCGCGGACACGGTCGTAGCATTTGTGACGCATTGCTCCATTTCGTGTTGGACACGGGTCACCTCGGGCGGTGATCGGTGGAAACGGATAGGCGGTCAGCCATGGCGAATTTTGTGGTGTTGCCCCCGGAGATCAATTCTCTGCGGATGTACACCGGTGCGGGTTCGGCGCCGATGCTGGAGGCGGCGGCGGCCTGGGAGGGGCTGGCATCGGAATTGGGCGCTGCGGCGACGTCGTTTTCCTCGGTGACCTCGGGGCTAACCACGCAGGCCTGGCAAGGTGCAGCCGCGGCGGCGATGGCCGCGGCAGCGGCACCGTACGCGGGATTTTTGAGCGCGGCGTCAGCCCAAGCCCAGGGAGCGGCTGGGCAGGCTCGGGCGGTGGCCAGCGTGTTCGAAGCGGCGAAAGCGACTATCGTGCATCCGCTGGCAGTGGCCGCTAACCGCAACGCGTTTTTGCAGTTGGTTCGGTCGAATTGGTTGGGGCTCAGCGCACCGGCGATCGCGGCGGCCGAGGGCCAATACGAGGCGATGTGGGCCGCGGATGTATCCGCGATGGCCGGCTATCACGGCGGAGCCTCGGCGGCGGCGGCGCAGCTGGCACCGTGGGCGCAGGCGCTGCAGGATCTACCCAACTTGGGCATCGGCAACAAGGGCAACGCCAACTTCGGCAACGGCAACACCGGCAACCAAAACATCGGCAACGGAAATGCTGGCAACCAAAACATCGGCGGCGGAAGCAGAGGCGATGGGAATTTCGGCAGCGGTAACAATGGCAATGGAAATGTCGGTGCCGGAAACGTCCACAACGGAAACATCGGCTTTGGAAATCTCGGTAACCCTGGCACAAGCTCAGATCCGGGTCACAACGTGGGCATGGGCAACAGGGGCAACAGCAACTGGGGCTTCGGGAACAGCGGCGACGGGAACACCGGCGGCGGAAACAATGGCAACGCAAACATTGGTGGTGGAAATACCGGAAATTACAACTTCGGTTTCGGGAACACCGGCAACAACAACATCGGGATCGGGCTCACCGGCGACAATCAGAGGGGTATTAACCTTGCCGGCCTACTGAACTCCGGCAGCGGTAACATCGGCATCGGAAACTCGGGAACCAACAACATCGGCTTCTTCAACTCCGGCAACGGTAACATCGGCATGTTCAGCACGGGCACCAATACCTTTGATCCGGGCAGCCTCAACAGCTTTGGCTTCGGCAACTCCGGTTCCGGCAATATAGGCATTGGGAACACTAACGCCGGAAACACCGGTTTCGGGAATTCGGGGCAGCTGAACACCGGTTTCGGTAACTCGGGCAGCCTCAACACCGGTTTCGGCAACTCGGGCATCTTCAATACCGGCTCCGAAAACTCGGGCAACACGAACACCGGCGATGGGAATTCGGGCAACACGAATACCGGCTTCTGGAATTCCGGCAACGTAAACACTGGCTTCGGGTCGACCATCAACACCGGACAAACTAACTCTGGCTTCAACAACACGGGTAGCGGAATCTCAGGCTTCGGAAACTCTGCCAGCGGCGGTGCGACGAACGGATTTATCTCCGGCTTCTTCAACACAGCCAGCGGCGGCGCCATCATAAACGGCCAAATTTCGGGCATTGGGAACACCGGGATCCCGGGCAGCGTCTTCGGCCTGAACCTTAGCGGCTTTGACTCGGGCCTGTTCAACACGGGGAGCGTGATATCGGGCATATTCAACCTCAGTCGGCAGCTTTAGCCATAGCTCGTACGGCCGATTTTTTGCATCGCTAGCACCAGAAATCAAATATTCCGATCGCACCCCAAGATTCACACCAGATCGACCCGCCCAATGCGCACCAGCCTGATAAAACTCGGGGCTAGCGGCTCGGACTCGGGCTTGTTTAACGAGGGTAACTTAGTATCAAGCATTTTCAATCTCAGACGGTTGTTCGCATAGGCCAGCCGCTGCAGGGCTGTGCGGACACCGTACGTGCAATTCCGACATGCGAATTTAACAAAACCTCACGTGGGCTGGTGGGTTGCGACGTAGTGTCTCTGGCACTGGGTCGCCAAGGAAGGGCAAGATTGTGAATTTCTCTGTGTTACCGCCAGAGATCAATTCGTTGCGGATGTTTATCGGCGCGGGTGCAGTGCCGATGCTTGAGGCCTCTGTGGCTTGGGACGGGCTGGCCAACGAATTGGCCATCGCGGCGGAATCTTTTTCGACGCTGACCTCAGGATTGGTTAGTCACGCCTGGCAGGGTTCAGCGGCGGCGGCGATGGCTGCCGTAGCGGGCCCGTACGCAAGCTTCTTGAGCGCCGCGTCAGCCCGGGCTACCGGCACCGCCGCGCAAGCGAAAGCGGTCGCCGCTGCGTTTGATGCGGCTAAGGCAGCCACGATTCATCCGCTGCAAGTGGCAGCCAATCGCAATGCGCTCGTGCAGCTGGTGCGCTCAAATTGGTTCGGGCTCAACGCACCCGCGATCGCGGCGGCCGAGACCATCTACGAGGAAATGTGGGCCCAAGACGTGACCGCGATGACCGGGTATTACTCGGGGGCCTCAGCGGCGGCCGCCCAATTGGCGTCCTGGGCGCAGGCGCTGCGGGATCTGCCCAGCCTGGGCATCGGCAACAAGGGCAATGCCAATGTGGGCAACGGAAATACGGGCGCCGAAAACCTCGGCAACGGCAACACCGGCAACCAAAACATCGGCGGCGGTAACAGAGGCGACCAAAACGTTGGCTTCGGAAACCGCGGCAACGACAACATCGGCGCCGGAAACTTCGGCTCCGGAAATATCGGCTTTGGCAACAGGACTAACGGATCAACGCCAGGCCAGAACGTGGGCATGGGCAACACTGGCGACCGCAACTGGGGCTTCGGTAATACCGGAGTCGGAAACCAAGGCGGCGGGAACACCGGCAACGCAAATGTTGGTGGCGGAAACAACGGCAACAACAACTTCGGCTTCGGCAACACCGGCAACAACAACATCGGGATCGGGCTCACCGGCGACAATCAGGTCGGCATCAACCTCGCCGGTCTGCTGAACTCGGGCAGCGGCAACATTGGCTTGGGCAACTCAGGTACCAACAACATCGGCTTCTTCAACTCCGGCAACGGCAACGTCGGCGTCTTCAATGCGGGCGTAAATAACTTTGGCTTCGGCAACTCGGGGGCCGAGAACATCGGCTTCGGGAACGCATTCGGCGGAAACACCGGCTTCGGGAACGCGGGCCAGTTTGATACCGGCTTTGGGAACGCGGGTAGCGTGAATACCGGCTTCGGGAACGCGGGCAGCTTCAACACGGGCTTCTGGAATTCGGGCAACACGAACACGGGCAACGGGAATTCGGGTGACACAAATACTGGCTTCTGGAATTCGGGAGATGCGAATACGAACTTTGGGGCCACCACCGACACGGGCCTGCTTAACTCGGGATTCAACAATGCGGGCGGCAGCCCGGGCTTCGGAATGTCGGGCTTTAACAACACGGCCACCGGCGGCACATTCAACGGCTCTGTCTCCGGCTTCTCCAACACGACCAGCGGTGGCAACCTGCGGAACGCCTTTAGCTCAGGCATTGGAAACACCGCCGTTCCGGGGATTTTCGGCCCCGCCCTGAGCGGCTTCAACTCCGGCTTCTTCAATACGGGCACCGCTATATCGGGCATTTTTGACCTCAGACGGCTGTTCGGATAGGCCAGCTGCGGCAGGCGGCACGGGCACCGAAAAAGCAATCTCCACAGCGAAATTGCCGGAACCTCGGGTAGCCGTAAATGTCGCTGCGCTGCGATAAGAAACTGTCCGCGAACCTCTCGTCTGACAGTCTCTCGACGTGAACACCAGGCGCGGATTCCACGACCGACACTGGCCATCTAATTCGGGCTTTAACAATACGCGAACCAGCGTCTCCGGCTTCGGAAGGAGGTCGACCACGGCTGGCCGGAAGCCGCGACGGGTAGGTTGGCCTCGGAGTTGGGGACGGCGGTGTCGTCGTTTTCTCGGTAACCTCAGGGCTGGCAAAGCAGGCATGGCAGGCGGCGCCGCGGCAGCGATGACCGCTGCGGCGGCTTTCTGTTCGCGATCTCTGGGGCGCGGCGACGGTTTTCTATGCATCAAGGCCGCCCAACTTTGTGGCGGAAACCGCCTCTATTCGCCGCGTGAGCGCCGTAGCATCTGGGGACGCTATTACCCAATTGCAATCGGGCGCCGGTCGCTGCGGTAGCGGGCCGGGAAGCAGGTGGGAGGCCAACCGTGGTGAATTTTATGTTGTTGCCGCCGGAAATTAATTCTCTGCTGATGTTCACCGGTGCCGGCCCGGCACCGATGCTGGAGGCGGCGGCGGCCTGGCAGGGGCTTGCCGAGGAGTTGGGGGCGGCGTCGTCGTCGTTCTTGTCGGTGACAACGGGGTTAGCAAGCCAGGCGTGGCAAGGTCCGGCGTCTCAGGCGATGGCTGCGGTGGCTACTCCGTATTCGGGGTGGTTGAGTGCGGCTGCGACGCAGGCGGCGGGCGCGGCGGGACAAGCTAGGGCGGTGGCCAGCGCGTTCGAGGCCGCACAGGCGGCCACAATCCAGCCGATCTTGGTCCACCTCAACCGAAATTCGTTGGTGCAGATGGCGTTGTCGAATTGGTTCGGGCTCAACACGCCCGCGATTGCTCAACTCGAAAGCGAATACGAGCAAATGTGGGCCCAAGACGTAGCGGCGATGTTCGGCTATCACGCCGGGGCGTCGGCCGCCGCCGCACAGTTGAAGCCCGCGGAAAGTCTGCAGGAGTTGCTGGCCAACTTGGGCATCGGCAATAAGGGCACCGGCAACGTCGGCAACGGCAACAACGGCATCAACAATCTCGGCAACGGCAACAACGGCAACCAAAACATCGGCGGTGGAAACAACGGCAACGGCAACGCGGGCAGCGGCAACAACGGCAACTCCAACTTCGGCGCAGGAAACAAGGGCAACGGAAACGTTGGCTTCGGAAACGGCGGTGCCATCAACCAGCCGGGGGACAACAACGTGGGAATGGGCAACAGCGGCAATAATAACTTCGGCTTCGGTAACACCGGTATCGGGAACAGGGGTGGCGGAAACACCGGCACCGCAAACATCGGCGCCGGAAACGCCGGCAACAACAACATCGGCTTCGGGCTTACCGGCAACAACCTGGTGGGTATCGGGAACACCTACTACAACACGGCAAACGGCCAGTTTACTTTCGGCGGGCTGAACTCGGGCAGCAACAATATCGGTATAGGGAACTCGGGCTCCAACAACATCGGCTTCTTCAACTCAGGCAACGGCAATGTTGGCATCTTCAATTCGGGCAGCAACCTCCCTCTCCAAATTCCAAGCAACCACAACAACTTTGGCATCGGAAACTCGGGCATCGGCAACTTCGGCTTGGGGAATTCGGGTATCCTCAACACCGGTTTGGGGAACGTGGGCTCGGTAAACACCGGCTACGGAAACTCCGGCAATTACAACACGGGCGTGGGGAACTCGGGTATCGCCAACACGGGCTCCTCAAACGCGGGCAACTTCAATACGGGAAACGGCAATTCTGGCGACACAAACACCGGGTTCTGGCATTCCGGAGACGTCAATACGGGTGTTGGATCCACCACCGACACCGGCTTGACGAAGTCAGGCTTCAACAATACGGGCACCAGTGTCTCGGGCTTTGGAAACACGGCCGACTCATCTTCGGGCTTCCTCAACACGGCCAAGGGCGGCGCTGTGAACGCAGCTATCTCGGGGTTCTCTAACCTCGCCAGCGGCGGCTCAGATACCAATGGCGGCACCTCCGGCTTTTTGAACACCGCCATCACGGGCCCCGTTGAAGGCTTCCCGAGCGGCATATACTCCGCCTTCAACTCGGGCTTATTCAACATGGGCACCGGAATAGCGGGCCTCTTTAACCTCGGCCGACTCTAATCGGTCAGCTCACGGGTGCTGGCTGGACACCGAAATCACTTCTCCGGTGAGGTAACTCGAGTAGTCGCTGGCCAAAAACGCGATGGTGGCCGCCACTTCCCAGGGTTCGGCCGCGCGGCCAAACGCCTCGGCGGCGGAGAGCCGGTTCAGCAGCTCAGCCGACGTCGTCTTGTCCAGGAACTTGTGCCGGGCGATGCTGGGTGAGACCGCGTTTATGCGGACTCCGTATTCAGCGGCTTCTATTGCGCTGCAACGAGTTAACGCCATCACCCCGGCTTTGGCCGCCGCATAGTGCGACTGCGAGTGCTGGGCGCGCCAGCCCAGGACGCTGGCGTTGTTGACGATCACCCCACCGTGTGGTGCATCGCGGAAGTAGCGCAGCGCCGCCCGGGTGGCCCGAAACACCGACGTCAGTGTCACGTCCAGAACGCGGTCCCACTCGTCGTCGGTCATGTCGGCAACCGGTGTCTGCCCGCCGAGCCCGGCGTTGTTGACGAGCACATCGAGGCGCCCCATGCGCGCGGTGGTCGAATCGATCAACGCGTCGACCTGGACACTGGACGTCACGTCGCACAGCACACTTTCGACCCGGCCCAGCCCGAGCGCGGAAAGCTCGCCGGCCGTCTCCCCCAGTCGCCGCTCGTGGTGGTCGGAGATCACGACGTCGGCACCCTCAAGCAAAGCCCGGCGGGCGGTGGCCGAACCGATGCCGGTACCGGCGGCCGCGGTTACCACCACCACCTTGCCGTCCAGAAGCCCGTGTCCAGCAACCTCTTTCGGCGCTTCAGACAAGCTCATCCTTTTGCCTCCCTGGGCAAGCCGAGCACCCGCTCGGCGATGATGTTGCGCTGAATTTCGTTGGATCCGCCATAGATGGTATCGGCGCGGGTGAACAGATAAAGCCGCTGCCATTCGTCGAATTCGCCGTCGGTCAACGTCAGTCCGGGCTTGCCGATCACATCCATGGCCAGCTCGCCCAGATCACGATGCCAATTGGCCCACAACAACTTTGACACGTTGTCCTGGCCGTCGACAGCTGGCCGTTCCAAGGTGGCCAGGGCATAGGACCGCATTGCCCGCAGCCCGGTCCACGCCCGGGTCAGCCGCTCCCGGATGAACGGGTCGTCGGCGGCGCCGGTACGCTGCGCGAGCTCGGACAGATTGGAAAGCTCACGGGCATAGACGATTTGCTGACCGAGCGTCGAGACCCCGCGCTCGAACGTCAGCGTTCCCATCGCGACGCGCCAGCCGTCGCCCGGTTGCCCCACCACCAGGTCGGCGTCAGTGCGGGCATCGTCGAAAAACACCTCGTTGAACTCCGCGGTGCCGGTGATTTGCACGATCGGCCGGATCTGCACACCGGGCTGGTCCAGCGGCACCAGCAAATACGACAGACCGGCATGCCGTTTGGAGCCCTTCTCGGTACGTGCAACCACAAAACACCACTGCGACAGGTGCGCCAGCGACGTCCATACCTTCTGGCCGTTGATCACCCATTGGTCACCGTCGAGTTCGGCGGTGGTCGAGACGTTGGCCAGGTCGCTGCCGGCGCCGGGCTCCGAATATCCCTGGCACCACAGCTCGGTCACATCGAGGATGCGCGGCAGAAAGCGCTGTTGCTGCTCGGGCGTTCCGAACGCGATCAGCGTCGGCCCCAGCAACTCTTCTCCGAAGTGGTTGACCTTGTCCGGCGCGTCGGCTCGGGCGTACTCCTCGTAGAAGGCCACCCGGTGCGCGGTCGAAAGCCCGCGCCCGCCGTGTTCCACCGGCCAGCCCAGGCACGTCAGCCCCGCCGCGGCCAGATGCTGGTTCCATGCCCGGCGTTCTTCGAACGCTTCGTGTTCGCGTCCCGGCCCGCCAAGACCCTTGAGTGCTGCGAATTCGCCGACCAGATTGTCGGCGAGCCAGCCGCGGACCTCGGCCCGGAACTCCTCGACGTCCTGCATAGCCTGTAGGCTAACCTACCAAGCACTTGCTTTGTTAGGAGTATCCCCGTGACAAGCGATCCCCGCACCGTGCCGGCGGCGCTGGATCGTCTTGTGCGCCTACTCCCCGACCATGCGGCGTTGGTCACCGAAGACCGGAGCTTCACGTCGAGCGAGTTGCGCGACGAGGTTTACCGGGCCACGGCCGCGCTCATCACGCTCGGCGTTCAGTCCGGCGACCGGGTGGCCATCTGGTCCCCGAACACCTGGCACTGGGTGGTTGCCTGCCTGGCCATCCACCACGCCGGCGCCGCAATGGTGCCGCTGAACACCCGCTATACCGCCGCGGAAGCCGCCGACATCCTGGCCCGCACCGATGCGCCGGTGCTGTTCGCGGCAGGCCGGTTCCTGGGCGCCGACCGGGCGGCCGACCTGGACCGCGACGCCCTGCCAGCGCTGCGTCACATTGTCCGGGTTCCCATCGAGGCCGACGATCCTGTCCGGGGCACCTGGGACGACTTCATCGCCGAGGGCGTCCTCGATGTGGTCCGAGACCGCGCCGCCGCCGTCACACCCGACGATGTCAGCGACATTCTGTTCACCTCCGGAACCACCGGTCGCAGCAAAGGCGTGCTGTGTGCGCACCGACAATCGCTATCGGCATCGGCGTCGTGGGCAGCCAACGGCAAGATCACCAGCGACGACCGCTATCTGTGCATCAACCCGTTCTTCCACAATTTCGGATACAAGGCCGGCATCCTGGCCTGCATGCAGACCGGTGCGACGCTGATCCCGCACCTGACGTTTGATCCGCTGCGCGCGCTGCAGGCGATCGAGCAACACCGGATCACCGTGCTGCCTGGGCCGCCCACCATCTACCAGACCCTGCTCGACCACCCCGCCCGCGGTGACTTCGATCTGAGTTCGCTGCGGTTCGCGGTGACCGGGGCCGCCACCGTTCCGGTGGTGTTGGTGGAACGCATGCAATCCGAACTCGACATCGACATCGTGCTCACCGCCTACGGTCTGACGGAAGCCAACGGGATGGGAACTATGTGCCGCCCCGAGGACGATGCGGTAACCGTCGCCACGACGTGCGGACGGCCATTCGCCGACTTCGAATTGCGCATCGATGGGACAGGAGAGGTTCTGCTGCGCGGGCCCAACGTGATGCTTGGCTACCTCAACGACCCCGACGCGACCGCCGCCGCGATCGATCCCGACGGCTGGTTGCACACGGGCGACATCGGCGCGGTCGACGAAGCCGGCAACCTGCGAATCACCGACCGGCTGAAGGATATGTACATCTGTGGCGGGTTCAACGTGTATCCCGCCGAGGTCGAGCAGGTGCTGGCCCGGATGGACGGCCTGGTTGACGTCGCCGTGATCGGGGTTCCAGACGAGCGGCTGGGCGAAGTGGGCCGCGCGTTCGTGGTCGCCCGGGCTGGTTCGCAGCTCGACGAAGAGTCGGTGATCGCTTATACCCGTCAACATTTGGCGAACTTCAAGACACCGAGGTCGGTGCGATTCGTCGACGCGTTGCCACGGAATGCCGGCGGCAAGGTGGTCAAACCACAACTGCGAGAACTGAGCTGAATGGACCCCGATGGATCTATCATTCGACGACGAGACCCTGGCCTTCCAGGCCGAAGTGCGCGATTTTCTGGCTGCCAACGCCAAGTCGATCCCGACGAAGTCCTACGACAACGCGGAAGGCTTTGCACAGCACCGGCATTGGGATCGGGTGCTGTTCGACGCGGGCCTTTCGGTGATCACCTGGCCAAAGAAGTACGGCGGCCGCGACGCGCCGCTGCTGCACTGGGTGGTGTACGAGGAGGAGTACTTCCGCGTCGGTGCGCCCGGTCGGGCCAGCGCCAACGGCACCTCGATGCTGGCTCCGACACTTTTCGCGCACGGCACCGAGGAACAGCTGGACCGAATCCTGCCGAAAATGGCTAGCGGTGAACAGATCTGGGCGCAGGCCTGGTCGGAACCCGAGTCCGGCAGCGACCTGGCGTCCCTACGGTCTACCGCCACCAAGACCGACGGCGGCTGGCTGCTCAACGGTCAAAAGATATGGAGCTCGCGAGCGCCTTTCGCCGACAAGGGATTCGGCCTGTTTCGCTCCGATCCGGCGGCCGAAAGACATCGTGGCCTCACCTATTTCATGTTCGACCTGAAGGCCGAGGGCATCGCGGTGCGCCCGATCGTCCAGCTGGGCGGCGACACCGGCTTCGGCGAGATCTTCCTCGACGACGTCTTCGTGCCCGACGAGGACGTCATCGGCACCGCAGGCGACGGTTGGCGCGCGGCAATGAGCACATCGAGCAATGAGCGCGGCATGTCGCTGCGCAGCCCGGCCCGCTTCCTTGCCGCCGCCGAGCGGCTGGTGCAGTTGTGGAAGGACACCGGCTCACCGCCGGCGTTCGCCGATCGGGTAGCCGATGCGTGGATCAAGGCACAGGCCTACCGGCTGCAGACCTTCGGCACCGTGACCAGGTTGGCCAACGGCGGGGAGCTGGGCGCGGAATCATCGGTGACCAAAGTCTTCTGGTCCGACCTCGATGTGGAGATACATCAGACCGCGCTGGACATCCGGGGGGCCCACGGGGAGCTCACGGGTCCGTGGACCGAGGGCCTGCTGTTCGCGTTGGGTGGCCCGATCTACGCCGGTACCAACGAAATCCAGCGCAATATAATCGCGGAGCGGCTGCTGGGTCTCCCAAGAGAGCGAAGCGGGGGAAAGCAATAGTGGAATTCGCACTCGACCAACAGCAATGCGACTTTGCGGCCAGCATCGACGCGGCGCTCGGCGCCGCCGACGTACCCGGCGCGGTCCGGGCTTGGGCCGCGGGCGATGTCGCGCCCGGCCGCAAGGTGTGGCAGCAGTTGTCCAATCTCGGCGTTACGGCATTGGCGGTGCCCGAAAAGTTCGACGGCCTGGAAGCTCGCCCAGTCGACCTGGTGGTCGCTCTGGAACGGCTCGGGTACTGGTGTGTGCCCGGCCCGGTCATCGAATCCATCGCTGTCGCACCGGTTTTACTTGCCGACGATGATCGCAGCGCCGGCCTCGCTTCCGGCGAGCTGGTCGCAACCGTCGCACTGCCGCCGCACGTCCCTTACGCGGTGGATGCCGACACCGCCGGGCTGGTCCTGGTGGCCGACGAGGATGTCAGCGAGGCAACACGCGGTGACCGCCGCGAGTCCGTCGACCTCAGCCGGCGTCTCTACGAGGTGACAGCGACCGGCGAACCGTGGCAAGCAGACATCAAGCGCGCCTACGAGTTCGGCGCATTGGCCACAGCGGCGCAACTGGTGGGCGCCGCCGAGGCGATGCTGCATGCAGCCGTCGAGTACGCCAAGCAGCGGACCCAGTTCGGCCGGGTGATCGGCTCGTATCAGGCGATCAAGCACAAGCTCGCCGATGTCCACATCGGGATCGAGCTGGCCCGCCCCCTCGTTTACGGGGCGGCGCTGTCGTTGGAACCGCGCGACGTCAGCGCCGCCAAGGTGGCTGCGGGCGAGGCCGGCCTGCTCGCGGCGCGATCTGCGTTGCAAACCCACGGCGCGATCGGGTTCACTCAGGAGCACGACCTATCTCTGCTACTGCTTCGGGTGCAAGCTTTGCGCTCGGCCTGGGGTACACCCGAGGCACATCGCCGGCGGGTCCTGGAGGCGCTATGACTCACACCGACGAACGGGAGATGCTGCGGGAAACCGTCGCCGCCCTGGTGACCAAGCACGCCAACCCCGAGGCGGTGCGTGCGGCGATGGACTCCGAGCGCGGCTACGACGAGTCGTTATGGCAGTTGCTGTGTGAGCAGGTCGGCGCGGCGGCGTTGGTGATACCCGAGGAGTTGGGCGGAGCCGGCGGCGAACTAGCGGATGCGGCAACGGTTTTGCAGGAGCTAGGCCGCGCGTTGGTGCCCTCTCCCCTGCTGGGCACGACGTTGGCAGAGCTGGCGCTGCTGGCCGCCCAGGATCCGGACGCCCAGACTCTGGAAGCACTGGCTTCCGGTAGGTCGGTCGGTGCACTGGTACTCGACCCCGATTACGTAGTTAACGGCGACGTAGCCGACGTCGTCATCGCCGCCGCGGACGGCGAGCTGACCCGGTGGACCCGATTCGACGCACATCCCGTTGGCACCATGGACCCCACCCGCAGGCTGGCCCGCGTTCGGCCCGAAGAGGCCGAAACTATAGGCACCGACCCCGGCCTTGCGGACGCTGCGGCAATCCTGCTGGCGGCCGAACAGATCGGCGCTGCCGAACGCTGCCTGGAATTGACCGTCGAATACACCAAGAGCCGGGTGCAATTTGGGCGCCCCATCGGCAGCTTTCAAGCGCTCAAGCATCGGATGGCCGATCTGTATGTGACAGTCGCCGTGGCCCGGGCGGTCGTCAACGATGCGTGCCACGAACCCACACCCACAAATGCCGCCACCGCGCGGATTGCCGCCACCGAAGCGCTGAGCAAGGTGGCAGCCGAAGGCATCCAACTTCACGGTGGCATCGCGATCACCTGGGAACACGACATGCATCTGTATTTCAAACGCGCACATGGCAGTATGCAGCTCCTCGACTCGCCACGAGAGTTGCTGCACCGACTGGAAGCAGAGGTCTGCCCGGAGGCACCCGCCCCGTGAACAATCGAGTTGCCCTGCGCGCCGGCATCCCACCGTTCTATGTGATGGATGTCTGGCTGGCGGCCGCGGAGCGTCAGCGCACTCATGGCGACCTGGTCAACCTTTCGGCGGGCCAGCCCAGCGTAGGGGCACCAGAGCCGGTGCGTGCGGCCGCGGCCGCAGCATTGCACCTCAACCAACTGGGTTACACCGTGGCACTGGGCATTCCAGAATTGCGCGCCGCGATCGCGGCGGATTATCAACGCCAGCACGGCATCTCCGTCGACCTCGATGCGGTGGTGGTGACCACGGGCTCTTCGGGTGGCTTTTTGTTGGCCTTTCTGGCGTGCTTCGATGCCGGCGATCGGGTGGCGATGGCCAGTCCCGGTTACCCGTGCTATCGAAACATCCTGTCCGCTTTGGGGTGTGATGTCGTAGAGATTCAATGCGGACCAGAAACACGCTTCCAGCCCACCGTACAGATGCTCGACGAACTCGACCCACCGGTCCGGGGCGTGATCGTCGCCAGCCCGGCCAACCCCACCGGAACTGTGATACCGCCCGAGGAATTGGCGCCGATCGCGTCTTGGTGCGATGCGTCCGGAGTTCGGCTCATTAGCGATGAGGTTTACCACGGCCTGGTCTACGAAGGGGCGCCGCGTACCAGCTGCGCGTGGCAGACATCGCGAAACGCTGTGGTGGTCAACAGCTTTTCCAAGTATTACGCAATGACTGGCTGGCGGCTGGGCTGGCTACTGCTGCCGACCGAACTGCGCCGCGCTGTGGATCGCCTGACCGGCAATTTCACCATCTGCCCACCGGTGCTGTCGCAGATCGCCGCGGTGGCGGCATTCACCCCAGAAGCGGCAGCAGAAGCCGACGGCAATTTGCAGCACTACAGCATCAATCGATCGCTGTTGCTCGACGGGCTGCGCAGCATCGGCATCGAACGGCTGGCCCCCACCGACGGCGCGTTCTACGTCTACGCCGACGTGTCCGACTTCACGACCGACTCGTTGGTGTTCTGCTCAAAGTTGCTGGCCGACACTGGCGTTGCCATTGCACCGGGCATCGACTTTGACACCGTGCGGGGCAACTCGTTTATCCGGATGTCGTTCGCCGGGCCCACCAGCGACATTGAAGAATGCTTACGCCGTATCGGCGGCTGGTTGCCAGGACAGTAACCGGTCGATACGAGCCTCGAGCAGGCTGCGCTCGCCGACGTCTGCCACGTTGATCCCGAACCGCTCGCTCAACGTATCGACAACCGCGGCGGCATTTTCGAGAGTAATTTTTTCGGTCCCCTCGGCGCGGTGGATGGCGAGGCTGCCGCCAGACAGGTTGAACCGCGCGTCCTGTGTGACCGTCGACGCCATCAAGCCCGTCACGAAGTGGGACGACGGATGGGTTGACACATACCAACTGCCGACCGTCAGGTCGATCTGTGGCCGGGTCTGCGTGGTGAATTCGTACAGCGTCTGCCACTCCTCACGGACCATGGCCTGCAGGATCAGTCCGTCGTTGCGGTCCTCGAGTCGGAACGGTTCGTGCGTGGTCTGCTGGACGCTGCCGGTCTCGAAGCGCAGCGGTGAGGTCGGTGTCTGACCCCCGAAGCCGACGTCAACGAGATAGGAACCTCGAGATCCAGGGAACGTGACGGCCAACACCGTGTGCGACTGAGCCGGCGGCGGTGCTTCCGGCGGGCGCATCCACACCACCCGGCCGGCAAATCGGCGCACCCGATAGCCGAGTTCGGCCAGCACGTAGCCCATTAATCCGTTGTGCTCAAAGCAGTAGCCACCCCGACCCCGATGCACGAGTTTGTCGGTGAGCGCCTCCGGATTAAGGTCGTCGACCGGCACGCCCATAAATGGGTCGAGATTCTCGAACGGAATCGCTCGAGTGTGGGCCGCCACCAGATTCTGCAGCACCTCAAGGGTTGGCTCGGTGGGGCCACCGTAGTTGATGCGGTCGAAGTATCCGGTCAGATCCAATGCCATAGAGCCATTCTGTCCTGACCGCCGAGTCAAAGCGCGGCGGAAGCGGTTTCAGCCTCACGATCCAAGATGTGATGCATCCACCGGGGCTGATTGCCCGATCGGGCACGGCTCACCTCGATGCTCGTGGTGGAAATCTTGGTCAGGCACTCCGTATGACGCTATCGCGGTGTCACGGAAAGCTGCGGCCGAGGGCGGCAGATATCTATTCGCCATCCAACCGATTGCAATCGGTCTGACCAGTTCGTCGTCGTCGACGGGGATCTCGACGACTTCTGGAGGTGGTGTCGGCTCCCGCGGCATGATGCCGACTCCCAGGCAGGATCCAATGAGGCCTCGCAGCATTGCCATGTCGGTTCCCTCGAAGGCGATAGTGGGCGTGATGCCATGGCGCGAACAGGCATCGTCGAAGATCCTGCGCAGGGTGTAGCGCTGGTCGAGGGCGACGAAGGGTTGGCCGGCGAGTTCCTCAAAACCGACCAGCTCGCGGTCGGCGAGCGGGTGGTTTCGGTTGACGACTGCGACGAGTGGTTGGGTGAACAGACAGTGCCACTTCACGCCCGACAACTCGTCAAATGCCATCGGATAGCTGAGGCAAATGTCGATGAGACCGGCGGCCAGATCACGCACCAGCGCGGAGCCGGGATTCGAATGCAGCTCAAAGCGCGCTGCGGGATATTGATCATGATGCTGGCGGATCAGCCTGGGCACAGTCGTCACACCCAGCGAAGTGAGGAAACCGAGCGCCACGGTTCCAGCATCGACGCCCGCAAGCCGACGGACGTCGGCGACCGCGGTTTCGAGGCTTCGCTGAACCGCGAGACTCGACCGTAGGAACGCCTGCCCGAAGCGGTTGAGCACCTTTGCCCTGCCGCGCCAGGTGAACAGCTCAACCCCAATCTCGGACTCGAGCTGGGTGATGGCTCGGCTGACCGATGATTGAGAGACCGCCAACTGTTCAGCGGCATCACGCAGCGTGCCGGTCTCGGCGACGGCTTGGAAGTAGTGCAGCTGATAGAGCTCCACCTAATACACACCCTTTGACTGGACTGCAGCTACGGGGGTTCGTACTTCGATGGCTCCCGTGCGGGCCGCATCCATTGCGACCCCGTCGGCTCCGCTCGTGGTGTCGTTGCGCTCGCCAAAGCTCCCCAAGAGCTTCCCGTTCGCGTCGAACTTCAGGATCGGATCGAGCGCCGATCCTGCGCAAGCGCAACGCTTGGCAACCCATACCGTGGTGCCCCTATTCTGGTTACCCCTATATGGATTCCGCAGAAAATTGGCGGGAGCCGCCGAAGCGACCGGAGATTTCGAAGCACTCGGTTGATGCGAGGATTGGCAAACACAATAGAGCGAGTGGTTGCAGAACGCCATGTCGGGTACTCCAAGGGACTGCTGACGGATTTTCTAGAGCAAAGGTCGCAGCACCACAAATGCGTGGCCGTACTCGCAATCCGTCACACTAAATATGCGCCAGTACATTTGCTGGACCAATACCTGCAATCGTCAACATCGACTACTTTTGTCCACCAACGTTCTCCAATACAGCGAACAAATTCGCAGGCACGCATACGCAGTTTATCCGTGGCATGCTCTGGGACAATGGACATGCTGCTGAAGCGATGGCCCGAATATCCGTGCAGAATGCACAGCGGATCGCGCTGGTCGCTTGCCGCGGCTTCGGGAAGTAGCCCGGGCGCCCTGCTCCGTGTGGCGTCGCCGGGGCTACCGTCCGGGTGCCGGGCCGGGCTCCGGTGGCGCCAGCTGGTCCGCGTTCACCGCGTGACTGCCGGTCTTTGGCCCAATGTCGGAGACCTGCCAGCCGTCACCGACCTTGTTGACGGTGATTTGCAACAGGATGAGCGACACCCGCGGCTTGGGGTTCTGCAGGTTGCGAGTGGTCTGGGCGGCCGACACCACCACCTGGTATACCTGGCCGGGCTGGACGACGGCATCGGTCGCGAGCACCTCACCGGTGGAGGTGACCTGCGCCTGCAGCATGACGCCCTTGAGGATGTCGGTGGCATTGACGTACTTGTCTTTGAGTGCCTGCGAGACACCGCCCTCCACAGATCGGAAGAAGGCATCCGGATCCTCGAAGCTATAGGTGAGTGACTTCAGCGCGTATTCCTTGGCGAGCTTGGCCGCGGCGTCGCGATCGGATTCTGCCCGACGTAGAGCCGCCAATTCATCGGCGACGCTGCTGTATTCGTCAAACCCAAACACCCCGCCGGCGATCAGTACCGCCAGGGCAAGGGTAGAAACCCACCGCTTCCTCGGCCAACGGAACCTCGGCTGGTGTTCCTCAACAACCACGGCGCTCGGCTCAGCGTGCTCAGCCACTTCGGTCTCATCGACGGTGTCGATCGTCATATTCGATCCTTCACTGTTGGTGCCCCTCTGGCACATTCACCTGCACACGCAGTCCACCGGCGTCGTTGAAGGTCGACTCCCAGAAATCCAGCCAGTGCCCGGCGTTGATCTTGAATCCCCGCAACGGCGCCGTCGCCGGCTCCAGGACCGCGGCGAAGGTACTCAGAGGTCCGGACAACATGTCTACGTACTGGCCGAGGTTGGCGACCAAGGTCGGGATCGGAGCGCCCGGTGCAAAGGCTCCGTCGCCGGCGCGTGTGTACTCATCGGTGTCGCGGACCAGCTTGGTCAACGCCAACACCGCGCCCGGCAGTAGCGTGCCTGCCTCGCTCAGCACTGCGCCGGCGTGCAGCTCGTCCAGATCGGTAGTCAGCGTCGAGACATTGCCGAAGAGGGTCGCGAGCAGTTGTCGGTTCTCCCACTCCATCTTGGCGACCAAACCCGCCGCTGTGGCCAACGAGTCCAGGGTGTCGTCGTTGCCGGCGAGCGCCTGCGAGACTTCTGCGACGATGGTGCGGACGTAAGTCGGATTGAGCGCCGAGAGCAGTGTGTTGGCTCTGGCCAGCAAGTCGCTCACGGTGACGGCGCGAGCGACTCGGTCGGCGGGAACGACGGCCCCGTCGCTGAAGTACGGCGGCGTAATGCGTTTCGGCTTGAAGTCGATGTACTGCTCGCCGACCAGGGAGAGGTTTTGCACGCTGATCACGCTGTCCGCGGGAACCGGATGAGCCCCGTCGAGGTCGATCGCCACTTTCAGCCCCGTCGCGGTGGTGCGGATTCCAGTCACCCGGCCAACCTGGATGCCACGCATCGTCACCTGCGATGTGGGCAACAGCCCGCCCGAATCGTCCAGCATGAGCGTTAGCCGGGTTGCCTTTTGGGTGGGATCGATGTTCAGCACGCCGAGCGACAGATAGCCCGCACCAAGGACCGTCATGATCGCCAGGATCACCAAAGTGGTTGCGGCATTCACCTTCATGGGAGCATCCCCATCGTCCGCATCGCCGAAATCGTCTGGTCGGCCCTGGCTCCGGGATCAACCGAGACACTGAATTTCGGTCCGCCATTTCCGAAGAACGGAATGAGTTTGTCGCGGATCAGCCCGACCACCTTGTCGGCAATGAGCGGCACCGTGGTGTCAGCAGTCGCCACGGATCCGACCAAAGGTGTTATGTAGGAGAGCATCTCGATCACGTCGGGCGCATTGGGCGCTAGCAGTTGTCCACCGCTTCGGCCCAGGTCCTGGAAATCGACGACAAGTTCGATAATGTCGGGTAGTACGCCGGCCATCGCCTCTAGCTTGCCCGGGCCTTCGGTGATCAGCCGATCGAACACCCCGGTGTTGGCGATCAGGCTTCTGCCGATATTCTCTGTGCTGGATAGGATTTCGTCGATGGTGTCTTGGTTCGCCGCCAGGTCGTGCAGCACCGTCGCCAATTTCCGTCGGATCCGGTCCTGTTCGGCCGGGTCCTTCGGAAACGCCTTGTTGAAATTGATCACCGCGTCTTGCAGGGTGTTCAGCGAGCCGCCCGACACCAGGTTCGACACTCCCCGCAAGATGTCCTCGACATTGTCGGCCGGGGCCGTATTGCGCAGCGGGATGGTGTCACCGTCATGCAGCGGCGTTGCCGCTGGGTTGTCCGGTGGCAGCAGCGCAATATAGATATCGCCCAGGACCGTTGCCTGACGCAGTTCGGCACGGGTGTTCTGCGGCAGCTTTACGCTCCCGGACACATCGACGTAGGCGACCGCGGTACTGCCGACCAGCTGAACCCGGTCCAGGACACCCACCCGTACCCCGCCGAAGTCCACCTTGGCCCTGGCGGGCAGGTTCAGCACACTCGAAAATTCGACCTTGATCGTGTACTTGTCGCCGGGGACATAGGAACCGGGTACCGGTAAGCGGGTGGGGTCCAGTGAACAACCGGCTGTCAGGCTGACTAACAGGGCACCGAGCAGTGCCGCGATCGATCGTCGGGTCATGGCAGTGCCGCCCCAAGAATGAGATCGGTCAGGCCCAGCGTGACCGGATCGGAGGTTGCGCCGGGTGCGCACGCCGCTTGGGATCCAGGGGTGTTGCGTTCCCGCAGGACAGTACAGATGGCATTGGCCTGCGAGGGTGAAACCGACACCTGTGGAGGCAGATACGTGACATTGTGCGTCCCCCAAGCCGGCTCGTATTTCGAGGCGAGCCAATTTGTCACCGGTGGCAAACCGTTGATGACACCGACGATCTGCGGGGTGAAGGCGTTGAGGACATCTCTGATCCAGGGGATCAGCTTGTCGGTAACGTTGTGATACACGCGGGGCGCGAACCGATTCAACGCCTCGACCAGGATCGGCAGCGAATGTGCGAGATGGTGCAGCGCCGACCCGAAGCCGTCCGCCAGACCCTCGATCATTCTGAGGCTGTCCGGCAGGGTCTGCATCACGGTGGCCACGGTGCCCCAGTTCTGCAGCAGTGTCGAAGTGAGGATCTCGCCGTTCTCGATGAGCTGCCGGTAGTCGGCGTCTGCCTGGTAGGGGTCGCCGATGATGGCGACCAGGTCCCGCAGTGCCGTATTGAGGTGTGGTCCGGTGCCCTCCAACGACCGACTTGCCGCTTGGAGGCTGTCATTAATGGCCTGGGCGCCGGGCGAATGCGACGGGTCCGCTGAGGATCCCAAGATTGCATTGGCGAGTTTGTCGACGGCAGCGAAGGTTTCGCTGACACCGATCGGAGTCTTGGTGGATTCGAGCTTGATGCACTGCGAGCCGGTGAACTTGGGGCCACTCGCGTACGGTTTGGTCAGTTCGACATGTCGATCGCTCACGATCGACTGCGAGTAGGTGACCGCCCCAACGTCGGCCGGCAGGTCGAGATCCTTGGAAACGGTGAAGTCGACCTGGACGTGATCGGGCTCGTTGGTGACCGCGGTTACCGATCCGACCTCGATGCCCAACAGCTGCACCTTGTTGCCCGGGTAAAGCCCGACTGCGTCGGTGAATTCGGCGCATAATGCCCTGGTGTTGTTGAGCTCGGGCAGCACGACCTTGACGCCGATCACACCGGCGATCCCAACGCCCGCGGCTACGGCGATGGCAATCATGGCACGCTTCTTCCTCATATCAGCAGTGCCTCATGATGTTTGGCAGACAGAGATTCTGTCCGGACACCAACCGGCGGCTCTGGTCGAGGACGACACCGTTTCCGCTGAGCATCGGGCCAACGATGTTGAGGATTTGGCCGAGGCCCTCGGCCGCCCTGCCGATGCGGTCGGGATGGGTAAACAGGGTGTCGAAGATGTCGTCGATACCGTTGAGTGAGGGCGCGACCTCTCGGTCGTAGAACACCATGATGCGGTCCACGATGCGGGTCAGTTCCCTTAGCAGGGTGAAGAACTCGACGATATCGACGGACTTTGCGGTGTAGCGTTGCCCAACCAGTGCGAATTGGTCGATCAGCGCGACCAGCTGCTGGCGACCCGCGGCCAGCGCACCGGTGGAATTGTTGACGAAGTCCAGCCCGCGATGCAGGTCGCCGGTCATCTTGCTCAACAGCCTGGTCAACTCGGTGGCGGACTGCAGAATATCCCGCACCGCATTGGGATACTTATTGGCGGCTACGGCGACCTCGGTGAAGGTGTCGTGGATGATCTGGCCGTTGACTTCCTTGATGAACGGCGTGATCTCCTGGATCATGTCGCTGCCCTCGAACGGCGATTTCACGCGCTGCGGTGGAATCGCACTGTGGCCCAACCGTGTGCCGCCCTGCGGATCGAGCGCCACATAATGGCCGCCGAGTGGGGTCAGCAGCTTGATCTCAAGGGTGGACAGCGCACCGACGACCACCGACCGCTTGACATCGAACTTTATTTCGACGACGGTCCGGTTCAGCCGGACGCTGGTGACCTTCCCGACTGGGACACCGGCGATGCGGACTTCGTCGCCGGAGCGCACACCGCCGGAGGTGCCGGCGTTTGCGGTGTAGCTGGCCTGTCCGGTCGGGTTGAGGTAGGCGAGCCCGGTAGTCGCCAGAACGGCGAAGACGACGACGATACCAACGACCCCGAGCCGACGGCTGCGGGTCGCCGCGGCGCGCTCATCGAGGACCCGATGGTACCTGCGCAAGATCATTACCTGCACACCACCAAATCCTGTTGTGCGAACGACACTTCGCCGATTCCCGGGAGATGGACTTGACCGTGGGAGCAGTCAAAGGTCGCGGTCGCCTGCTGATCGTCGACGAGCGAGTCGCGCAGCCCCTGAATCAGCGACGGCACCAGGGACAGACTGGCGATGATGGTTGGCGTCTGCGGAAACATCCGGCTCGTAACGTCATAGAGCGGGACGGTCGATCCGTCAAAGGTGCGTTCGGCATATTGCAGGATGCGCACCAAGCTTCTCAGCAAAGGCAGCTCGATGTCGATCGAGGCGCGAAAATCGTCGGCCTTGGACGTGAACGTGGTCAGCAACTGGGTCAGCGTGGCGATGAGATGGAACAGCTGTTGCGACTTGCCGCCGAGATCATGCGAAATCTCGCCGAGGTTGCGGATCAGCACGGTGATGGCAGCCTGACGGTTGACGGCGAACTTGGAGATGGCGTCCAGATCGTGCAGCACCGGGCCAAGCCCAGTGTCGTCGCCTTGAATTAGCCGCAACAGGTTCTCGCCGAACTGGTTGAGCTGGGCCGTGTCGAGCGTGGCGAATACCGGCCGGAACCCATTGAACAGCTTGGTGATATCGAATGACGGAACCGTCTGCCCGATCGGAATCGTTGCCCCCGCGGCCAACCGTTCACCGCCCGCGGCCGGTTGCACCAGCTCCAAGTACCGCTGGCCCAAAAGGTTCTGAAAGCGCACGGCGGCAACGGTATTCCGATACACCGCGTGTTCGTTGAGCGCGCTGAAGTCGACCTTGGCAGCACGGCCGTCGAGACGAATGGCCTCGACCTTGCCCACTTGCACACCGGAAATGCGGACGTCGTTGCCGACGTCGAGGCCCGAAACATCAGTGAAGCTCGCAGTGTAATGCGAGACCGGGCCGTTGACCGGACTACGCAGTGCGGTGACCACGACGATCGCGCACACCGTGGCGATCGCCGTGAACACGGTCAGCCACAGCACCGATCCGGACACCTTTCTCAACGGCCACCCCCAGGAGCTTGAAGGATGACCTCGGTGCGCATCCGGACCTCGCCGTCGATAACCGGAAAGGCGGCACTGGTGCGATCGAGGAGGCCGGAAAGCCGGTCATAGGCCGGTGCCAGACTGCCCATGGCGTACATGGCCGGGATCTCGATGTTCATGATCGCGCCGACCAGCTGGATGAGCCACTCGTTGTTGCGCACTGAAATCTGCCCGGCATCCCGCAACAGCCGACCGGTTTGGCGCATAACCAGATTCGTGCGATCGACACCTTTTGAACCGCCCGGTGCTACCAGCGGGTCCAGTCCGTCGAGCAGATCGGGTGCCAGCTCAAGCGCCGGCATGGCGGCGCCCAGGCCGTTCAAGAACGACGCTAGGACCGAAAGTGATTGGGAGACAGGCATGGTCTGGGAGTCGGCCATGATCCTCGCGAGATCTAGCCCGGCCCTGGCCGCCGGCTCGACGATGTCGGCGTGCCGGCGCAGCACCTCGATCACGTGGTCGAATTCGGGCGTATCCAGGATCCGGCTAACCCTTTGGCCCTGTCGCAGCAACCCGGTAACCGACGCCGCCTGGGCGTCGGTGCGCAAAACCAAGGTTTGGTTCGCGGGCAACCGGGGGCCCCTGCCCTCGCTGACGAGTTCAACTGCCGCCGTGCCAAAAACATTCGACGACGTGAACCTGGCTATGGTGTCGGCGGTCAGCACCTTCGCCTGGCCCGGGTCGAGCAGCACCGTCATCGTCTGCTTGTTGTATCCCGTCGATTCCAGCGTCTTGACCGATCCGATGGCCAGCCCGTGGAATTTCACCTCCGCGCCGGGGGCCAAGCCTTCGCCTATCGTGTTGGCGACCACGGTCAGCTTGAACGTGTCGTCATACTTGCCGGTGGCCGCCTGATACAAAGTGATGCCCGCGATTGCCAGCACCACGGACACAATCAGGCCCCTGATTCGTAAGGACCTTCGCAGCGCTTGTGAACTGGGTGTCCGCATGCCTTACCCCGACAGCCTCAGGCCGGGGTTGTTGCCCCAAAACAGCAGTGTCAGCACCATGTCGGCGATGACGACGGTGATCAGGCTGGCGCGGATCGCTCGACCCGAGGCGTGCCCGACTCCCTCGGGACCACCGCCGGCGTAGTAACCCTCGTAACAGTGGATAGCGACGATGAGGGTCACGAAAACGATCGCCTTGACCACCGAGAAACCCACGTCCGACGGTTGGATGAACGAGTCGAAGTAGTGGTAGTAGGTGCCCGACGCTTGATGCAGGTCGACCACCAGCGCGCAAGACAGATAGCTCAACGCAAGGGCCAACAGGTACAGCGGAATGATGGTGATCATCCCGGCGATGACGCGGGGCGTCACGACATATGGGATGGACGGGATGGCTTGGGCCTCAAGCGCATCGATTTCCTCTGCGATGCGCATGGCGCCGATTTCGGCGGTCATCCGGGTACCGGCTTGGGCTCCGAAGCCGATTGCAGCGATCATCGGGGCCATTTCCCGGGTGTTCGCATAGGCGGAGATGAACCCGGTCAGTGGCCCCATACCGACCATGTCCAGGACGGCATATCCCTCGACCCCGACCGAACCCCCTATCGCGGCACCCATGAACGCCAGCACGCCGATGGTGCCGCCACCTACCACCAGCGAACCGTTGCCCCAGATCATGTCGACCAAGATCGCTCCGGTCTGGCGCCGGTAGCGGGCGACTGTCCGCGGAATCGCGCCGAGCACCAAAGCCACGAAGGTCGCCTGATGCCCGAGGCGCTCGAACATCGAGCCGCACCTCTCGGCGACCCGCAGAGTCGTAGCCAATCCAGGCGGCAGATGCCGTGCAGGTGTTGCCATCAGCCCACCTTCGTCGGCATGAACAGGGTGACAAACTCGGTGATCACCAGGTTGAGCACGAACACCGTGACCACCCCGAGGACGACGGCCGCGTTCACCCCATCGGCCACCCCTCGCGGGCCGCCCTTGGTCTCCAGACCGCGCTGACACGCGATCAGCGTCACGATCACCCCGAAGAGCCAGGTCTTCAGCAGCGCGACAACAACATCCGTGATCGTGGCGAACGATCCAAACGAGGCGATGTAGCTACCGGGAGTACCGGACTGAAACCCCACATTGATCACATAGCCCGCCGAGAGCCCCATGAAGACGATGAAGATGCACAACGCCGGCGACACCAAGATGATCGCCGCCAGCCTTGGCGTGACCAGTCGTTGAACCGGGTCGATACCCATGACACGCA
This sequence comes from Mycobacterium simulans, assembly GCF_900232995.1. GTDB lineage: Bacteria > Actinomycetota > Actinomycetes > Mycobacteriales > Mycobacteriaceae > Mycobacterium > Mycobacterium simulans. Next base: position 1,701,546 of record NZ_OCVX01000003.1, on the reverse strand, counting down.
ACGCGTCAACCTCGTCGCGGATGCTGCGAGCGCCCAGGTCGGTGGTTATCGCCGCGCCGGCGGCGCCACCCAGGAGCAATGCCGCGACGATCGGCGCGGCCTGGCGGATGACGCCAAGGCCGCCGGCCGCACCGGAGATCGATGTCGCGCCCACCTGCTGGATGACGCTGCCCACCTGCACGGCGACGATAACCCCGAACGGGATGGATATCAGTAACGCCGGAATCGCTGTGACACCAACGATGAACGAAGCCTGGGTGAGGGTGTCTCGCCACGGATGACGTAACCGGAAAATGTCGGTGATGAGGTAAATAGCGGACTGTGCGGCCAACTCGAAGAAGCGGCCCAGCGTCTGCAACGATCCGTCGGCCTGTCGTAGGACGTGGCGCCACGATCTGATGGCCATCACTACCAGGGGCCGCGCAATCGGTGATCTTTTTGGCCGGTCGTCCGCCGCCGACGCAGCCAGGAAGTCTGGCTTTGTAAACAAAAGCGACATGGCGGTTCCCTTGATCACTTAGGTGCTTCACGCGTGATTTACGGATGGTATTGAGTTCGCAACGAACCGCACCGGACGTTATAGAACAGAGACTGATTCGTTATATATCCGTTATAGATTGCTAGCGTCAACACATTTGACAATGTCGCAGCTCAGCCGGAGGAATAGATCACCATAATGTAAATGATCTTGACAATCGTCCCGGCAATCTTTTTTCTCAGCCAATTCGACCCAAACAGCGACGCCGGGGTCTACGCTGCCGTACTTATTCATGAAACGGAGGTTGCAATCATGACGGAAATAGCCGCGGCTCTGGCGACATCAACGAGTGCGCTACGCAGCGAGTACGACGTCTTGATCCTCGGCTCGGGCTATGGCGGCGCCATCACCGCCGCGCGACTCGGGGTCGCGAATGCAGCTGCCGGCGGCAAACTCAACATCGCCGTTTTAGAACGCGGCGCCGAGCATCCGACCGGCACCTTCCCGGAGAGTGAGACGGCCGCCGCGGCCGAACTTCGTTCACCCTTGAATCCGTTGGGGCTCATTGGGATTGAGCGATTCAAGACCATCGACGTGATTCACGCGAACGGGCTCGGGGGGACCTCGTTGATCAACTTCAATGTGGCGATCGTGCCCGATCGGGAAGTGTTCCTGTCGTCGTGGCCACGGGAGTTCCGCAAGCTCGTCGAGCAACAAACCGATGGAGTGGGCGGGCTGGCGGAATACTACGCGCGAGCGCGCCACATGCTCGGCGCGGTGCCTTACGCGGAGCATGTCCCGCTGCCCCGAGTGGAGGCATTCAGGCAGATCGCCAAAAACGCCGGCGCTCAGATGCAGGTCCTCGACATCACGGTTAGCACCGAGGATCGGGTGACCAAGTACGGCGTACAGCGGCGGCGCTGCCCCAACCATGGTGGCGACGGTACCGGCGACAACACGGGTTCGAAGAACACCTTGATGACCAACTACCTACCGATGGCGGCACACTTCGGCGTTCGGTTGTTCGCGGGCATCGAAGCTCAACGCATCGAACCGACCACCGATGGGCGGTGGCGGGTGATCGCCCGTCGCACCGGCGCAGAAAAGGAGGCCGACGAGGTCCGCGAGATCGTCGTCACCGCCCGTCGCGTCGTGGTCTCCGCAGGCACCCTCGGCAGCAACGGAATCCTGCTGCGTTCGCGTCGGGCGGGACTGCCGCTGTCGACGCGGTTGGGCAAGAACTTCAGCGGCAACGGCGACAATTTCGGCATCGCGTACAACACCGACATGCAGACCGACACCCAAACCTGGGCGACCACCGACGGGCCGCCCCGATCGGAGCTCGCATGCGGGCCCAGCATTACCGCCGTAATGCGTTTCGGCGCAGACCAATCCGACTTGCGCAAACGGTTCGCCGTGCAGGACTTGTCGCTGCCCCGCGCGCTCATCGACAGCTTCCGTTTCGGGTTGATGGGGCTTGCCGCCACTAGCTATCGCGACTTCCGGCGGGCCAAACTCGACCGGTGGCGCCGCGACATCATGTTCAACACCGACGGAGCGATGAACCACTCACTCGGATTCTTGATCATGTTGCACGACAACTCCGATGGCGAACTGGTGCTTCGCAAAAACGGCACGGTCAAGATCGACTGGCCGGGGGCGCCGACAGAGCGGATCTACCACGACGTCGACGCGATCATGAAGCCGGCGGTCGAGGCCATCGGCGGGACGTACATGAAAAACCCGCGATGGGACAAGCGCATCCTCGGCAAGCACTTGATCACCGCGCACCCGATGGGCGGGTGCGCCACCGCAGACAACGTCGACGCGGGCGTGATCGACCACGCCGGACGAGTATTCCGGCCCGACGGCGGCACGTACGACGGGCTCTATGTCTGCGACGCGTCGGTGATCCCGCGCGCGATCGGGGTCAACCCATTCCTGACCATTTCGATGTTCGCCGAACGCACCGCCGAACTGCTGCGGAACGAGCTTGGCCTGCCCGGCTACGACCCCGGCGCCGAGGCCGACGACCGGGTCTGAGCGGCTAGGTGCGCAGGGCGAAGAAACCGATCATCGCGTAGCGGTTGCGGGGCAGCCGGAAGAGAATCTTTCCCAGATACGTACCCGGCACGACCTCGACCAGCTCGTCGCGGATGCTCCTGATGATTAGCCGTGGGTTGTCGCCGACCTCGGCGTAGTCGATGACCATCACCTGCACGTCGGGATCATGCTTGCCGGCGTCGGTAAAGGTTTTGAAATCGAAGGCGAGTTTTCCGTCGGCGGCATCCTTCATCTTGTACAACGGCCACAACAACTTCGACGCGATCCTTGCCCCGGAGGTCATGCGGTTGTCGCCGGTGCGCTTCGCCGCGTCGAACCGCTTGCCCTGCCACGGCATCCACAGGCTGGTGACCAGGCGAACGGCCGCGTCCAGGACCGGGTTGATCGTCGTCATCACGAGGATGCCGTTGGTCGGTCCGTCGAGACTTGTCGGCGGCGTGCCAAGTCTGAAGATCGCGTTGAGTTGCGCGTCCGCCGCGGCGCCGTTCGACTTCGCCTGTTCCTTGAGGTCGACTATCCATTGCCAGGCTTCGGCGGCGGCATCGCGGTTTCGGAGATCGGAGACGCGAGATTCAGCGGTTTGGAGTGACATTTTCTTACCCTTATCTGTGGTCAGGAACTCCCAGATGTTAGCGCCGCAATAGGTGCATCGGAATAGCTTTTTCTAAAAATGTTTGCGCAGCTCACAATGTCAAAATATTTGACAAATTGATTAACGACCGGCCGCGCGCATAATTGCCCAGCAGACGCAAAAGCGCCCGAAACACCGGCGAAATGGGGCTTTTGCGTCTGCTCGCCGGACTAAAGCCAGGTGTCCTTGGTGGTGGTGGTGAGAAACGCTTCCAGGTCGTCGCGCCATTGAGCTGGCGTGGTCTTGTCCGGCTCGATGCCGGTGTAGTCGCCGCGATAGAAAAGCAGCGGCCGCGGCTTAATCTTGGGAGCCTCAGACAGCGATTCGACCGCACCGAACACCACAAAGTGGTCGCCGCCGTCGTGGACCGACGCCACTGTGCAGTCGATGTATGCCAGTGACCCGTCAATGATTGGTGAGCCGAGTTGTGAAGGGCGCCAATCGATACCGGCGAACTTATCGGCTTCCTTCGACCCAAATCGCGCCGACACGTGCTTCTGCTTCTCAGTGAGCACGTTGACACAGAACCGGCCGCTGGCCTCGATGGCCTTCCAGGATCGCGACACCTTGGTAGGACAGAACAGCACCAGTGGCGGGTCCAGCGACAGCGCCGCGAACGACTGGCACGCAAAGCCGATGGGTGCGTCGTCGTGGACGGTGGTGATAATGGTGATCCCGGTGCAGAACTGGCCCAGCACGTTGCGGAACATCCGCGGGTCGATCGGCGCCCCAGTCATTTTCGGCGTCAGCCGCTTATGCCGACCGTGAAGTCGTGACCCCACAGACTGACGGCCGTACTTTCCCGGGCGATCCAGTCGCGGTCGTCGACCTGTCTTCCCTCGCAACCGAATTCGACATCGAATCCACCGGGGGTCTTCATGTAGAACGACAGCATCAGGTCGTTGACATGGCGGCCGAGGGTAGCCGACATCGGCACCTTCCGGCGCAGCGCGCGGTCCAGGCACAGACCTACGTCGTCGGCGTTTTCGACCTCGACCATAAGGTGCACGATGCCGCTGGGCGTCGGCAGCGGCAGGAAGGCCAAGGAGTGGTGGCGCGGGTTGCACCCGAAGAAGCGCAGCCACGCCGGCGGCCCGTCGGCAGGCCGTCCCACCACCTGCGGCGGCATGCGCATAGAGTCACGCAGCTTGAAGCCCAACACATCTCGATAGAAATGTAACGCCTCGGCGTCGTCGCGGGTGGTCAGCACGACGTGGCCCAATCCCTGCTCACCGGTGACGAACTTGTGCCCGTACGGGCTGACGACGCGGCGATGTTCCAGGGCGGCGCCGTGGAAGACCGCCAGCGGGTTGCCCGACGGGTCGGCGAACAGGATCATCTCGTCGACTCGCCGTTCCGCCAATTCCGCGGCGGTGGCTTCCTTGTACGGCGTGCCCTCCACGTCGAGTCGATTGCGGATCTCTTGCAGGCCTTCGGCATTCGCGCATTCCCAGCCGGCCTCTGCCAGTCGGTCGTGCTCACCGGGCACGATCACCAACCGGGCGGGAAAGTCGTCCATGCGCAAATACAGGGCACCCTCGGTGGTCCCCTTACCCTCGACCATGCCGAGAACCTTCAGGCCGTACTCGCGCCAGGCGGCCATGTCGGTGGCTTCGATGCGCAGATAGCCCAGCGACCGGATGCTCATCTCGCACCTCCTAAGAAATCGATCGTCAGCTTGTTAAATTCGTCGAACTTCTCCACCTGCGCCCAGTGTCCACACTGCCCGAATACGTGCAGTTGCGCACGCGGGATGGTCTTTAGCGCGACCAATGCGCCATCGAGCGGGTTGACCCGGTCCTCACGGCCCCAGATCAACAGCACCGGCTGACGCAGCCTGTACACTTCGCGCCACATCATGCCCGCTTCGAAATCTGCTCCGGCGAAAGACTTTCCCATCGCCCGAGTTGCCGTCAGCGATTCCGGGGTGCTGGCCAACTCGAAACGCTGGTCAACCAACTCACGCGTGATCAGTCTCTGGTCGCAGACCATGACGCGCAGGAACGCCTCGAGATTTTCCCGGGTGGGCTCGATGGAGAACTTGCCCAGCCTCTTGACGCCCTCGGTTGGATCGGGCGCAAACAGATTGATGCTCAGGCCACCCGGACCCATCAGCACCAAGCGTCCGGCCAGGTCCGGGTAGTCCAGTGCGAACCGCACCGCGGTGCCGCCACCTAATGAGTTGCCCACCAAAGGAACCCGTCCCAGGCCGAGCTGTTCGAACAGACCCTTGAGCGCCCTGGCGGCATAGCGGTTGAACTGCCCGTGCTCGGCACGTTTGTCGGAGTGGCCGTACCCGGGCTGATCGACGGCCAGCACATGAAAGTGCTGAGCCAGCACCGCAATGTTGCGCGAGAAGTTCGTCCAGCTGGACGCACCGGGCCCACCGCCGTGCAGCAGTACCACCGTCCGGCCGCTGCCTGCAAAGGACGAGCCCGCTTCGTGGTAGTGCAACTTCAGCGGTCCATCCACGTCCACTTCCACATAGCGCGAGGTGGATTCGAACGTGAGCTCCTCTGCAACTGTCATGGCCTAGACCATGGTGTCGCCGGGCGGCAACCCGAACTCGTTGTTCCCGAAGATCACATACGCCCGCTCTGGGTCGTTGGCCGCGTGCACCCGACCGGCGTGCGCGTCACGCCAGAACCTTTGAATCGGAGCGTCATTCGACAGGGCCGTGGCACCCGAAGCTTCGAACAGCCGGTCGATGGAGGCGATCGAGCGCCCGGTCGCGCGCACCTGGTCACGACGCGCCCGGGCGCGCAGTTCGAAGGGAATCTCCTTGCCGGCGGCCAACAGTGCGTACTCGTCGCCGACGTTGCCCATCAGCTGACGCCACGCCGCGTCGATGTCGCTGGCCGCTTCGGCAATTCGCACCTTGGCGAACGGGTCGTCCTTGGCCTTCTCCCCGGCGAACGCGGCGCGCACCCGCTTGCCCTGATGCTCCACGTGCGCGGCGTACGCGCCGTAGGCCATGCCGACGATCGGCGCCGAGATGGTGGTGGGATGCATTGTGCCCCAAGGCATTTTGTAAACCGGAGCGGTGTTGGCCTGCAGGCCGCCCGCGGTGTGGTCATTCATTGCCTTGTAGGACAAGAACCGATGCCGGGGCACGAAGACATCCTTGACCACCAGCGTGTTGCTGCCGGTGCCTTTCAAACCGACCACAAACCAGGTGTCGTCGATTTCGTATTCAGTCCGAGGGATCAGGAAGCTGCCGAAGTCGACCGGCCGGCCGTCCTTGATGACAGGGCCGCCGACGAACGTCCAGGTGGCGTGATCACAGCCCGACGACCAGTTCCACGCCCCGTTGACCAGATAGCCGCCGTCGACAACCACCCCCGCCCCCATCGGGGCATACGACGACGAGATCCGTGTTTTCGGATCCTCGCCCCAAACCTCTTCCTGAGCCCGTTGGTCGAACAGCGCCAGATGCCAGTTGTGCACGCCGACGATCGAGCTCACCCAGCCGGTGGAACCGCACGCGCTCGCCAGCCTGCGCGTCGCTTCGTAGAATAGCGTGGGATCGCATTGCAGGCCGCCCCACTGCGCGGGCTGCAACAAGGTGAAGAAACCGATGTCGTCGAGCGCCTTGACGGTTTCGTCGGGCAGTCGCCGCAGCTCTTCGGTCGCCTGAGCGCGGTCCCGAATCTCCGGAAGCAGATCGTCGATCGCAGCGAGGACAGACTGCGCATCACGCTGTTGAATGGACGTCACTTAGTTTTGCCTCCTGGGCCGGACTTACGCAGCGGACTTACACAGAAGACTAGAACACGTTCCGATTCGTGTCGAGCAGGGTATTCCTGCGGCTGGTGGCGACACCAATTCGGTTTTTTGTAACATGTTCTAGTTGGGAGAAAGAGAGGGCAGTTCTTGACATCGGATATCCCCGGGGGCGTTCGCGACGAGCCACTCGGCGACCACGTCCTGGAACTGCAGATCGCCGAGGTAATCACCGAAACCGAGGATGCTCGATCGCTGGTGTTCGCGGTACCGGATGGACCAGACGATCCGAAGATCCCGCCGGAGCGGCTGCGCTACGCGCCCGGCCAGTTCCTGACGCTGCGTGTTCCCAGCGACCGCACCGGCTCGGTGGCGCGCTGCTACTCGTTGTGCAGCTCACCGTTCACCGACGACGCGCTCACGGTCACGGTCAAACGAACCGCCGACGGATACGCGTCGAACTGGCTGTGCGACAACGCCCACAAGGGCATGCGCGTCCACGCGCTGGCCCCGTCCGGCAACTTCGTACCCAAGACCCTCGACGACGACTTTCTACTGCTCGCCGCGGGTAGCGGAATCACGCCGATCATGTCGATCTGCAAGTCGGCACTCTCCGAAGGCAGCGGGCAGGTGACGCTGTTTTACGCCAACCGCGACGACCGCTCGGTCATCTTCCGCGACGCGCTGCGCGAACTGGCCGACAAGTATCCGGACCGGCTCACGGTGGTGCACTGGCTGGAGTCACTGCAGGGCTTGCCGAGTGCGCCCGCGCTGGCGAAACTGGCCGACCCATACACCGACCGGTCGGCATTCATCTGCGGGCCAGGTCCGTTCATGGAGGCGGCGCGTGTTGCCCTCGAAACGCTGAAAGTTCCGGCCCAGCAAGTGCACATCGAGGTGTTCAAGTCGCTGGATTCGGATCCGTTCGCGGCCGTCAAGATTGAGGACACTGGCGACGAGGCGCCCGCCACCGCCGTGGTAGAACTCGACGGTGAAACCCACACCGTGTCCTGGCCGCGCAACGCCAAATTGCTCGACGTCCTCCTCGCCAAGGGCCTGGATGCGCCATTCTCCTGCCGGGAAGGCCACTGCGGTGCGTGTGCCTGCACGCTGCGCAACGGCAAAGTCAGCATGGAAGTCAACGACGTGCTCGAGCAGCAGGATCTCGACGACGGGCTAATTTTGGCCTGTCAATCTCACCCGGAATCTGATTCGGTAGAAGTAACTTACGACGAGTGAGTCGAGTAGTCGCCGAGCTAAGGGGTTCACGATGAGGTGGCTGGTATCGGGCGTTACAACACTCGGACTCATGCTGACGTTCTTCGCCAGCTCGATTACACCGATTTCCAAGGCGGCAAGCAACAGCGCCACAACCCTTTTCCCGGTCGACGACGCAACCCAGTTGGAGACGCACGCTTTCGTCGATTGCCACTCGAACGGCAGCTGCGACTTCGTCGCAGGCGCGAATCTGCGTACGCCCGACGGCCCGGCAGGGTTTCCGCCCGGTCTGTGGGCGCGCCAAACGACTGAGATCCGGCCGACGAACAGACTGACCTACCTGGATGCACATGCCACCAGCCAGTTCGAGCGGGTCATGAAATCGGGCGGGTCCGACGTGATTACCACCGTCTATTTCGGCGAGGGCCCACCGGACAAGTATCAGACGACCGGCGTCATCGACTCGACCAGTTGGTCGACCGGCCAACCGATGACCAACGTCGGCGTCATCGTGTGTACCCATATGCAGGTGGTCTACCCGGGCGTCAACCTCACCTCGCCCAGCACCTGCGCGCAGACGAACTTTTCTTAGACGCCGAGACTGTAGATCTGCAGACAAAGTGCGAGTAAGGGCCTGCAGAAGTACAGGCTCGGCGAGAATCGACTCAACGGGGCAGACCTAACAACCGCTCGGCGGCGACGGTGAGCAGGATCTGCTCGGTACCGCCGGCGATCGTGAGGCAGCGGGTATTGAGGAAGTCGTGTACCGCGGTGTTCTCGACGAGGCCGCCAGCCTCGGACGCGTCCATCATGAACTCGGCCAGCGCCTGACGATACCGGACTCCGATGAGTTTGCGCACGCTTGATTGCGAACCGGGATCCTGGCCGCCCAGGGCCAGTTGCGCGATCCGCTGGTCCAACAGCGCACCGGCCTGAGCCAACAGGATCAGCCGGGCCAGCCGGTCCTGTTGCGCGACATCGAGTTCCATTTCGGCCAGCACCTTGAGCAGCTCTTCCATCGGGTCGCCCAAGGCAGTCCCGGTGGCCATCGCGACGCGCTCGTTGGCCAGCGTGGTGCGGGCCAGCCGCCAGCCGTCGTTCACGGTGCCGACGACCATCTCGTCGGGAACGAACACGTTGTCCAGGAACACCTCGTTGAACAGCGAGTCACCGGTGATTTCACGCAAGGGGCGGATCTCGATGCCGGGTGAGGTCATGTCCACCAGAAAGTAGGTGATGCCTTTATGTTTCGGCGCATCCGGATCGGTGCGCGCCAAGCACACACCCCACCGCGCCTTGTGCGCCGCCGACGTCCACACCTTCTGACCGGTGAGCAGCCAGCCACCCTCGCCCCGTATCGCCTTGGTGCGCAGCGAAGCCAGGTCGGAACCGGCTCCCGGCTCGGAAAACAGTTGACACCAAAGGAATTCACCGCGCAGGGTGGCGGGCACAAAACGCTCAACTTGTTCCGGCGTGCCGTGCTCGAGGATGGTCGGCGCTGCCCACCAGCCGATCACCAAGTCCGGCCGCACGATGCCGGCCGCCGCCATCTCCTGGTCGATCAGCAGCTGCTGCGCCGGTGACGCGCCGCGGCCGTACGGCGCCGGCCAGTGCGGCGCCAGCAGGCCGGCGTCGGCCAGGGCCACCTGACGCTTCGCTAAATCTTCGCTGGGCAGGGCTGCAATTTCGGCGACGGCTGTGGCGATCTCAGGTCGCTGGCCCTCGACCTCGGACAGCTCGATGCTGAGACGACGGCGGACACCGGCCTGGGTCAGCGTGGTAACTCGGCGCAGCCACCGCTCGGCGCCGCCGAGAAAGCGGCCGATGCTGTGGGCGCGCCGCAGATACAGGTGCGCGTCGTGTTCCCAGGTGCAGCCGATGCCGCCGAGCACCTGGATGCAGTCTTTGACGTTAGCCTTGGCGGCGGTGATACCGATGCTGGCAGCGATCGCCGCCGCAATGGAGAACTGGGCGTCCTCGGAGTCCCCGGCGGCGCGCGCCGCGTCCGAGGCGGCCACCTCGACCTGTTCGGCGCGGCACAGCATCTCCGCGCACAGATGCTTGATGGCCTGAAAGCTGCCGATCGGTTTGCCGAACTGTTCACGCACCTTCGCGTAGGCCACGGCGGTGTCCAGCGCCCATCGGGTCACACCAGCCGCCTCGGCCGCAAGCAGCATCGCGGCCAGGTCCTCGACACGTCGCCCCGATACCGGAGTGGCCGGCGCGGCCGTCAGCACGACCCGAGCCAGCGGCCGGGAAAAGTCGGTGGCGCGCAACGGTTCCACCAGCACACCGTCGCCGCCGGTGTCGACCAGCAGCCAATCGGTGCCGGCCGGTAACAGCAGCACGCCACCGGGTGCGCCACCCAACACCCAATCGACGACGCCGGATGCCGTCTCGCCGTCGAACCGAACGTCACCTTCGAGCGCGAGCCCGGCGAAGCGTTCACCGGAAATCAGCCCGTCGAGCAGTTCGGGATCCTCGACGACGAGGGTCGCCAGTGCGGTGGTGGCGACCGGCCCGGGTACCAACGCCTGCGCCGCTTCCGACACCATGGCGCACAGGTCCTCGACGCTGCCGCCGGCGCCCCCGCGGTCCTCCGGGACGGCGACGCCAAAGAGTCCTAGGTCGGCCAGACCCGCGAAGACGGGCCGCCAGGCATCGACGTCGCCCCGTTCGATCGCGCGGCAAGCCGCCGTCGCCGCCTCTCCTGAGGCCGCCGTGCGGGCCCAGTCGCGCACCAACTCACGGGCGGCGAACTGTTCGTCGGTGACGGTCGCTACCACGCTGCAGCCCTCCGGATCATCAATTCACAGGACAATAAATCCTTGTTGCCCACTAGAACGTGTTCTAATAGTGGAGGCGACCAACCGTCAAGTTGACGCCTATTACGCCAGTACACGCCGTTGTCTCGGCAGCAGGGAGGTGGGAGATTAACGCTGCGCATGCGTATCGTTTGCGGTCGAACCGCCCGGAAGAGGAGCTGCCCACTAGATGTCACAACCCCGCGAGGTCATGAACGTGGCAGTACTGGCTGAGTCCGAATTGGGTTCGGAGGCACAGCGCGAACGCCGTAAACGAATCCTGGACGCCACCATGGCCATCGCGTCGAAGGGCGGGTACGAGGCCGTTCAGATGCGTGCCGTGGCGGACCGTGCCGATGTCGCGGTCGGGACGCTCTACCGCTACTTCCCGTCGAAGGTGCATCTGTTGGTCTCGGCGCTGGGCCGGGAATTTAGCCGCATCGACGCCAAGACCGACCGTTCCGCGGTTGCCGGCGGAACGCCGTTTCAGCGGCTGAACTTCATGGTTGGCAAGCTCAACCGCGCGATGCAGCGCAATCCGCTGCTCACCGAGGCGATGACGCGTGCATATGTCTTCGCCGACGCATCGGCGGCCAGCGAGGTCGACCAGGTCGAGAAGCTCATTGACAGCATGTTCGCCCGCGCGATGGCCGACGGCGAACCAACCGAAGACCAGTACCACATCGCGCGGGTGATCTCGGATGTGTGGTTGTCGAACCTGCTGGCCTGGCTTACCCGCCGAGCCTCGGCGACGGACGTCAGCAAGCGTTTGGACCTGGCCGTGCGGTTGTTGATCGGCGACACTCAGGAGGGTTAGGCAGGCGGGCCCGCGGTACGGCCGCGGATCAGTTCGGTGTCCAGCAGCTCAACCACCGGCAGGCCGGAACGCGGCGGCTTCTGCAGCAGCTCGCCCGCCCGTCGACCTTTTTGCAGGCTCGGCTGCGCCACGGTGGTCAACCCCCGGCTGATCGCTTCGGGTACGCCGTCGAACCCGGTGATCGCCATCTGGCCCGGCACGTAAATGCCATGTCCGCGTAGATAATCCATGGCAGACAGGGCCAATATGTCCGCGGTGCACATCAGCGCGGTGATCCGCGGATTGGCCTCCAGCGCCACCTTGGCGGCATCGCCGCCCGACGCGGGCTGATGCTCGTAGCTTTCCACTACGGTCAGCGAATCCGGGTCAACGCCGGCGGCGGTCATTGCGTCCCAGACGCCGAGGATGCGTTCGCGTTGCACATCGAAGGTCGGCGACTTCAGCCGTTCGGAGTCCACCAGGTCTTGACGCCGGTCCCGACCCAGGCGCATGGTCAGCAGCCCGATCTCGCGATGCCCCAATCCAAGCACGTAGTCGGCCAGCTCGCGCATTGCCGCCCGGTCGTCGATGCCGACCCGGGACACTCCGGCGAGGCCCTTGGGCTGGTCGACCACAACCACGGGCAACCGCCGCTGCAGCACCACTTGCAGGTAGGGATCGTCGTCGCACACCGAGTACACCACGAAGCCGTCCACTCCGGCACCCAACACCGCGGCCGTGCCTTCCTCGAGATTCCGGCTGGAGCCGACGGCCACGAGCAGCAGACCCTGACCGACCTCTTCGCATGATTGCGCAACGCCCGCAACGAAATCCCGCGCCGCCGGATCACTGAAGAAGTAGGTCAACGGCTCGGCCATCACCAATCCGACCGCACCGGCTTTGCGGGTCCGCAACGATCGCGCCACCGGGTCGGGGCCCGCGTAACCCAACCGCTTTGCGGTGGCGAGCACCCGCGCCCGGAGATCGGCGGACAGCTGATCCGGGCGGTTGAACGCATTCGAGACGGTGGTTCGCGACACCTTGAGCTCGGCCGCCAACGACGCCAGGGTTGCCCGGCGCCGCGGTGTGGGACTCACGTTCGGTGAGGCTACAGCGGGTTCGTCAGCGCGGCTACGCGGCTCCGCCGCCGAACTTTCTAATGGAAACGATTTTCATTTACTATGTGGTCGGCTGGGCGGCCGGCGAAAGGGAAACATGAGGTGCGTATGGCGCTAGTCAGGCCGGCGCATCGGTTGCCGGCCATTCTCCTCATTGGTTCGGCGGCGCTGATCGGCTGCGGGCCCGCTGGTACAGCGCATCCGGGCGCTACTGCGGTGGTGGCGTCCACCGACGTGTGGGGCAGTGTCGCGCGCGCTGTGGCCGGCGGCCGGATCGCTGTGAAGTCCATCATCACCGGCGTCGAGGTCGATCCGCACTCGTACCAGGCGACTCCAGCGGACGCCGCGGCGGTCGCCGACGCGGATCTGGTCGTCTACAACGGCGGCGGTTACGACCCGTGGGTGGACAGAATGCTGGCCGGCCATAGGGAAATCCCGGCGATCGATGCCTACTCGTTCCTTGGGGCCGGGAACGAGGCACCCGACGAGCACGTCTTCTACAACCTGAGCGTCGCGAAGTCGGTCGCTGCCACGATTGCCGACCGGCTGGCAATCATCGACCCTGGCAATTCCGCGTATTACCGCGCCAACGCGGCTGAATTCGGCCAGGGCGCAGACGCGATCGCCAATTCCGAGCGCGCCATCGCCACCGCATACCCGGCCGCCGGAGTCATCGTCACCGAGCCCGTCGTCAACTACCTGCTGGCGGCGTCCGGGCTGATCAATCGCACCCCGATCACCTTCGCCATGACCAATGAAAACGACGGCGATCCTTCCCCAGCCGACATGGCATCGGTCCTCGACCTCATCGACCACCGCGAGGTCGCGGCGCTGTTGATCAACCCGCAGACATCGAGCGCCGTGACCAAGGACCTGCAAGCTGCGGCCCAACGCGCCGGCGTACCGGTGGCCGAGGTCACCGAGACACTACCCACGGGCACCGACTACCTGACCTGGCAGCGCGACACCGTCAACCGACTGACCGCCGCGTTGCGGTCGAGCCGCTGACCCGACCGTGAGCCACCAAGCGGTCGCGCTCACCGGCGCCAGATTGGCTTTCGGTGATCGCGTGCTCTGGGATCAACTCGACCTGTCGGTGTCGCCCGGGGAGTTCATCGCGGTGCTGGGCCCAAACGGCACCGGCAAGACGTCGCTGCTCAAGGTGCTGCTCGGACAATTGCCGCTCACTGCCGGCCTCGTGGTCGTGAATGGCCGCATAGGTTTTGTGCCGCAACACCATCCGATCGATCGGGAAGTAATGCTGCGCGGGCGCGACCTGGTCCAGCTGGGCGTCGACGGGTGCCGCTGGGGTGCCACGCCGGTGCGATCCGCAGGCCGGGACCGCCGGCGCGAGGCGGTGCGGCTGGCGCTGCGACAGGTCAACGGGGAACACCTAGCCAACGTTCGGGTCGGGCTCATGTCGGGCGGGGAGCTGCAGCGGGTGCGCGTCGCCCAGGCGCTAGCCGGCAACCCGACACTGATGCTGTGCGCCGAGCCGCTCTTGACCCTGGATCCGGCTAACGCCAACCTCGTCGCAGCGCTGATCGATCAACGCCGTCGGGAAGCCGGAACCGCGGTGATCGTCGTCACCCATGAGGTCAACCCGATCTTGCCGTATGTGGACCGGGTGCTCTATCTGGTCGACGGCCGATTCCGGATCGGCACCGTGGAGCAGGTGATGACCTCGGAGACACTGTCAGCGCTTTACCGGTCCGACATCGAGGTGGTCAAGGTCGTCAAAGACAACCGCACCCGCTATGTCGTAGTCGGCGAGCCCACATGAACGACCGGCTCGCCGACATGCTGGACCATTTGTTCTCCTTCGATCTGACTGTCCACCTGCTCAGGCACGACTTCGTTCAACAAGCACTGGTCGCGGCCGCACTACTGGGCCTGGTGGCCGGACTGATTGGGCCGTTCATCGTAATGCGGCAAATGTCGTTCGCCGTACACGGTTCGAGCGAATTGTCGCTGACCGGAGCCGCATTCGCCCTACTCGCCGGCTTCGGAGTGGGTGTGGGCGCGCTGATAGGCAGCGCCCTGGCCGCGGCGATGTTCGGCATTCTCGGCCAACGCGCCAGGGAGCGCGATTCGGTGATCGGCGTGGTGCTGGCGTTCGGGCTGGGCCTGGCGGTGCTGTTCATCCATCTCTACCCGGGCCGGACCGGGACTAGCTTCGCACTGCTGACCGGACAGATCGTCGGGGTGGGCTACTCCGGGCTGGCCATGCTGGCGGTGGTTTGCCTGGTTGTCATCACGGTATTGGCGGTTTGCTATCGACCGCTGCTGTTCGCCAGCGTCGATCCGGAGGTGGCCGCCGCACGCGGTGTGCCGGTGCGCGCCCTGGGTATCGTGTTTGCCGCATTGGTCGGTGTGGTGGCGGCCCAGGCTGTGCAGATCGTCGGGGCGCTACTGGTGATGTCGTTGCTGATCACACCCGCCGCGGCAGCCGCCCGGGTGGTCGCCGCGCCGGCCCCGGCGATCGTGACCTCGGTAGCGTTCGCCGAGGTCGCCGCCGTCGGAGGCATCGTGCTGTCGCTGGCACCCGGGGTCCCCGTATCGGTATTCGTGGCGACCATCTCGTTCCTGATCTATCTGATTTGCTGGTTGCTCGGGCGCCATCGGCAGCTCTGAGATTAAGCTTGTCGCACATAGTTCGGGGAGGAAGCAGTGCGCCAGCAAATAGCCACGATCGCCGCGCTGGCCGGCGCGTGCGTGCTTGTCGCCGCTTGCACGGACACCGTTGACGGCAGTCCCGTCGCCGCCGACACGTCGGGCCCGATGAATCAAACGCCGATTCCGGTCTCAGCCCTGGACGGGCTGCTGCTTGACCCCGGGCAGATCAACGCCGAGCTGGGTGCCACGTCGATGAAGGTGTGGTTCAACGCCAAAGCGATGTGGGACTGGAGCAAGAACGTAGCCGACAAGAACTGCCTGGCCATAGACGGCCCCGCTCAAGACAAGGTGTATGCCGGCACCGGGTGGACCGCTATGCGCGGCCAGCGACTCGACGACAGCGTGGACGACTCCAAGAGGCGCAGTCACTACGCCATTCAGGCGGTCGTCGGATTCCCCAGCGCCCGAGACGCCAACTCGTTCTACAGCGATCAGGTGCAGAGCTGGAATTCCTGTTCGAACCGCCGGTTTAGCGATGTCGGCCCAAATCAGCCCGACACCATCTGGACCGTGGCCGGCGTGACAAGCGATAACGGAACTCTCAGCACCTCGCAGGTCCAAGAAGGTGGCGAGGGATGGGACTGTCAGCGCGCCCTGACGGTTCGCAACAACATCGCCATCGACATCGTGACGTGCGCCTATAGCCAAAACAGTTCGACGGCAATCGATATCGCTAACCAGATTGCGGCCAAGGCCGCTAAGCAGTAGGCGCTGAAGTCAGTCTGAGCAAGGGTATGTGCAGGGCAATTCGATGGCCGGCCATCCTGCTTGCAGCGGTGTTGGCGGTCGCGGGATGCACCGCCACGGTCTCTGGAACCGCGCTACCAGCGACGACCCTCGGCCACACCACGACGACCGCCACCACCGGCCCAACACCGCGCATTATTGGCGTGTCGGTACTCGAAGGCTTGCTGCTGACTGGGGACCAGATCGTCGGTCTGGTCGGCGGTACGAACATGGTCTCGGTCGGCACGATCAACAACACGTCGGATGCGGCGACGATCATTGACGACCGAACGTGCATAGGCATCGGCTCGATCGCGGATATGTCGGTCTACTCCAACAGTGGCTGGCGATACAGCTTTCACTCCTCCAACGGCAATCACAGTTCCATGGACACCGGATCCGTTCGGGGCAGCGGCTCCCGCATGGACGTGTTGCTGCGCCAGGAAGAAGACCCGCGGTGGGCGTGCACGCATGCGATGGCTGTACAAGACTCGGTCTTCATCGAGGCGCGGGTGTGCTTGCTCAATAAGGACAGCACCGCGGCCGTCAACAATCTCCTGGATCAGGTAATCGCCAGGATCCCGCAATAAGCTAGCCTGCGTGGCTGCTATCGACCTCAATGCCGACTTGGGCCAGGGATTCGGCGTTTGGCGCCGCGGTGATGTAGATGCCATCACTGTGGAATCGATTTGCGTGCATGGCGATTCGCCGACCAAGGCGCCCCGCTAATGCGGCTGAACCGCCTAAGACTTAGTCGCCCCGACCTCGTCCGGTATTCGGATCGGTTCAGCGTGCCTGCGGCGGAGACCGATGCGCCGCTGTCGGTGACATGGATGGGCGTGGCGACGCTGCTGATCGACGACGGATCCTCGGCGCTGATGACCGACGGCTACTTCTCGCGTCCCAGCCTGGCGAAGGTGGCGGCCGGCAAAGTGTCACCGTCAGCGGCGCGCGTCGACGGCTGTCTGGCGCGGGCCAAGGTTTCCCGGCTTCTCGCCGTCATCCCGGTCCACACTCATATCGACCACGTCATGGACTCCGCGCTCGTCGCCGACCGCACCGGCGCCCGGCTGATCGGCGGCGAGTCCGCGGCCAACGTGGGGCGCGGATACGGGCTGCCCGAGGACCGAATTGTCGTTACCGCTTCCGGTGAGCCAATCACGTTGGGCGACTACGAAGTAACGCTGGTGGAATCGCGCCACTGCCCACCCGACAGGTTTCCCGGGGTGATCAGCGCACCGGTGATACCGCCGGTGCGGGCATCGGCCTACCGCTGCGGTGAAGCGTGGTCGACGCTGATTCACCACCGGCCGTCAGGGCGGCGGCTGCTGATTCAAGGCAGCGCGGGTTACGTCAAGGGCGCGTTGGACGGCTGCCGCGCCCAACGCGCCGAAGTCGTGTATCTCAGTGTCGGCCAGTTGGGCCTGCAGCCACGGTCGTACCTGGTGGAGTACTGGACCGAGATCGTGCGGGCGGTGGGCGCGCGCCGTGTGGTTCTGATCCACTGGGACGACTTCTTCCGCCCGTTGTCAAAGCCGTTGCGGGCCTTGCCATATGCGGGCGACGACCTAGACGTATCCATCCGTATCCTCGACGAGCTGGCCACAGCAGATGGCGTCGCGCTGCAGATGCCGACGGTGTGGCGGCGCGAGAACCCCTGGGCCTGAAGCGACATGAGACCTTGACGCTGACCGTTGCCCTGATACTGCTTGTCGTTGTCCTCGGGTTCGCGGTTGCCCGCCCGCGGGGTTGGCCGGAGGCTCTGGCGGCGGTGCCGGCGGCCGGCATCCTGATCGCGATCGGGGCGATCTCGCCGCAGCAGGCGGCGGCACAGGTGTCCGGGCTGGCGGGGGTGGTCGCGTTCTTGGGTGCGGTGCTGGTGCTGGCCAAATTGTGCGACGACGAGGGCCTGTTCGAGGCGGCCGGTGCCGCGATGGCGCGAACCAGCGACGGTCCGCACAGCTTGCTGCGGCAGGTGTTCGTCATCGCCGCCATCATCACCGCGGCGCTCAGCCTGGACGCTACGGTGGTGTTGTTAACCCCGGTGGTGCTGGCCACCGTGCGGCGGCTGCGAACGCCGGTGCGCCCCTATGCATACGCCACCGCCCACATGGCCAATGCCGCCTCGCTGCTGTTGCCGGTGTCGAACCTGACCAACCTGCTCGCATACCACGTCGCCAATATCTCGTTCACCAGGTTCACCATGCTCATGGCGTTGCCGTGGCTTTCCGCGGTGGCCACGGTGTATCTGGTCTTCCTCTGGTTTTTCGCCCGGGATCTGCGCGTCGAGCCCGATCGTGAGCAAGTCGGTCCACCACCTCGGCCGCCGGTGTTTGTTCTGGCGGTGGTAGCGCTAACGTTGGCCGGGTTCGCCATTGCCGAGTCGGTGGGAATAGCCCCCGCGTGGGCCGCGCTCGCCGGCGCGTCGATATTGGCGGTGCGAAGCCTATGGCGCAGGCACACCTCGGTCCGAGACATCGCGCGGTCGGTGAACGTGTCGTTTTTGGTGTTCGTCCTCGCACTCGGCGTCGTGGTGCACGCGGTCATGCTGAACGGGATCGCCACCAAGATGTGTGCCGTGTTGCCGACCGGTTCGG
Source organism: Mycobacterium simulans (assembly GCF_900232995.1). Classification (GTDB taxonomy): domain Bacteria; phylum Actinomycetota; class Actinomycetes; order Mycobacteriales; family Mycobacteriaceae; genus Mycobacterium; species Mycobacterium simulans. Next base: position 1,682,715 of record NZ_OCVX01000003.1, on the reverse strand, counting down.
GGCTGCCCGCACTGCTCGGTATCGCGGCGGTGGCGGCGGTGCTGGCCAATGTGGTCAACAACCTGCCCGCGACGCTGGTACTGGTGCCGCTGGCGGCAAGCGGCGGGCCCGCAGCCGTCCTGGCGGTGCTCATCGGGGTCAACATCGGGCCCAACCTGACCTACGTCGGCTCGCTGTCCAACCTGCTATGGCGGCGCGTGCTACGAAAGCACAACGCGGCGGCCAGCATCGGCGAATACACCCGGCTTGGGTTCGTTACTGTGCCTACGGCTTTGGTGGCCGCGGTGCTCGCGCTGTGGGCAAGTGTGCGGCTTTTAGGGATCTCCTAACTCCCGTGAGCAGACACAAAAGCCCCAGAAAACCACGGTTTTCGGGTGCTTTTGCGTCTGCTCGCGGGAAAAGTCAACTCCTGCGCTGGCGGGCGATTTCCGCGAGCACCACCCCGGCGGCCACGGACGCGTTCAGCGATTCGGTCTGACCTGCCATTGGGATGGACACGACTTCGTCGCAGTTCTCCCGCACCAACCGGGACAGCCCCTTGCCTTCCGAGCCGACGACCACCACCAGCGGGTCGTTGCCGTCCAAGTCGTCCAGCGCGGTGTCGCCGCCGGCATCCAGGCCCACCACGCGCATCCCGCGATTGGCCCAATCCTTCAGTGTCCTAGTGAGATTGGTGGCCCGTGCCACCGGAATCCGGGCGGCCGCCCCGGCGCTGGTGCGCCACGCGACCGCCGTCACAGAGGCCGAGCGACGTTGCGGGATCAGCACGCCATGGCCACCGAACGCCGCCACCGACCGCACGATCGCGCCGAGGTTGCGTGGATCGGAGATGTTGTCCAATGCGACCAAAAGCGCCGGCGGCGCGTTGATGGCGGCCGCCAGCAGGTCGTCCGGATGTGCATAGTTGTACGGCGGCACCTGCAGCGCGATGCCCTGGTGCAGGAGGTTAGCGGTCATCCGGTCCAGATCGGTGCGCGGTACCTCAAGAATTGAGATCCCCAAATCGGATGCCCGGGAAACAGATTCGGTCAGCCGCGGGTCAGCTTCGGTGCCGAGCGCGACGTAGAGCGCGGTAGCCGGCACGCCGGCGCGCAGGCATTCCAGCACCGGGTTGCGGCCGAGTACGGTCTCGGTTTCGTCAACGCGCTTGGCGGGACGGCGTGGCTGTTTGGCGGCCCGCTTGGCTGCGGGATGGTTAGGACGCATATGCGCCGGCGGTGTGGGACCACGCCCTTCCAGACCGCGACGGCGCTGGCCCCCCGACCCGACCGTAGGGCCTTTTTTGGTGCCGGATTTGCGAACGGCCCCCCGGCGCTGCGAGTTACCAGGCATCTACTTACTGTCACCACCCAGCGACCACTGCGGCCCGTCGGCGGTATCGGTGACCTCGATGCCGGCCTTTTTGAGTCGGTCGCGGATCTCGTCGGCCAGCGCCCAGTTTCGCTGCTCGCGGGCCTTCTCCCGGTTCTCCAGCTCGGCCCGAACCAACACGTCAACTGCGGCCAGTGCGGCCGAGGTTTCGTCGCGAGATTCCCAGCGTTCGTCGAGCGGGTCACAGCCCAGGATACCCATCATCGCGCGAATTGCGCTGGCGCTCTTCAACGCACCGTCGTGGTCGCCGGCGTCGAGCGCCCGGTTGCCTTCCGCGCGCGCATGGTGAATCTCGGCCAGTGCGATCGGGACCGAGAGGTCGTCGTCTAGCGCTTCGGCGAATCGCGGGGTCCACTCGCCCGGAACGACCGCACCCGCGCGGCTGCGCACCCGATGCAAGAATTCCTCCACTCCCACATAGGCTTTCACCGCGTCCTGCAGGGCGGTCTCGGAGAATTCCAGCATCGACCGGTAATGGGCGCTGCCCAGGTAGTAGCGCAGTTCGGCGGGCCGAATCCGTTGCAACATCACCGGTATGGACAACACGTTGCCCAACGACTTGCTCATCTTCTCCCCGCCCATCGTCACCCAGCCGTTGTGCAGCCAGTAACGGGCGAAGCCATCTCCGGCGGCGCGGCTCTGCGCGATTTCATTTTCATGATGGGGGAATACCAAATCCATTCCGCCGCAATGGATATCGAACTCGGGTCCCAAATAGGCCCGGGCCATCGCCGAGCACTCCAGGTGCCAGCCTGGACGTCCGCGGCCCCACGGCGTCGGCCACGAGGGTTCGCCGGGCTTTTCGCCCTTCCACAAGGTGAAGTCGCGCTGGTCGCGCTTGCCGGCGGCGACGCCCTCGCCCTGGTGGACGTCGTCGATCTTGTGGCCGGACAGCTGGCCGTACTCCGGGTAGCTCAGGACGTCGAAGTAGACGTCGCCGGCAGCGGCATAGGCGTGGCCCCTCTCGATCAGGCGCTCGATCATTTCGACCATCTGGGTGATGTGCCCGGTGGCCCGGGGTTCTGCCGACGGCGGCATCACATCCAGGGCGTCGTAGGCAGCGGTGAAGGCGCGCTCGTGGGTGGCGGCCCACTCCCACCACGGCCGGCCCGCCGCGGCGGCCTTGGTCAGGATCTTGTCTTCGATGTCGGTCACGTTGCGGATGAATGCGACGTCGTAGCCGCGCGCAAGCAGCCAGCGGCGCAGGATGTCGAACGCCACCCCGCTGCGGACGTGCCCGATGTGCGGCAGCCCTTGCACGGTGGCGCCACACAGGTAGATGGAGACGTGCCCATCGCGCAATGGAACAAAGTCACGCACGACGCCGGTCGCCGTGTCATGTAGCCGCAAGCGGGCGCTATCGGTCACGACGTGCCAGCTTACCTGGCCAATTGCCGCGATCCGCGCGCAGCGAGCGCTCGCGAGCGTCACGTCAGCGTGGCGGTCGGCGCCCAGCGCCACGCTAGCGTGACGCTCGGCGCGGTATTGGGCCGCGCCGCGAGCTATCGAAGCGAAACCACCAAGGCCGTCGCGATGGCGGCCCGACCCTCGCCGCGCCCGGTGAGGCCGAGCCCGTCGGTGGTGGTGGCCGATACTGCGACCGGCGCATTGAGGTCGCGCGACAGCACCGCCTGCGCCTCCAGACGGCGCCAGCCGATCTTCGGCCGGTTAGCGATGACCTGCACGGCAGCGTTGCCGACCCGATATCCATGCTGATTGATAAGCCCGACGACATGGCGCAGCATCGCGGCGCCGCTGACGCCTTCCCAGCGCGGATCGTCGACTCCGAACACGTCGCCGATATCGCCGAGCCCCGCGGCCGACAACACGGCGTCGCACAGCGCATGCGCGGCGACGTCACCGTCGGAGTGGCCGGAGCAGCCATCGGCACTCGGGAACAGCAGCCCCACCAGCCAACACGGCCGCCCGGGTTCGATCGGGTGCACGTCCACGCCCAAGCCGACGCGTGGCAGCTCGATCACCGGCGCACAATCGCTTGGGCCAGCAACAAATCCAGCTGGGTAGTGATCTTGAACGCCAACGGATCGCCGTCCACCACTTGGACCTGGGCACCGATATGTTCGACCAGGGACGCATCGTCGGTGAATCCGGCGGCGTCGCCTTCCCTGGCGCCCGAATAGGCGTGGTACGCGCGCACCAGCAGGTCGGTTGCGAACCCCTGCGGGGTCTGCACCGCCCGCAAGCCGGCACGCTCGGGTGTGCCCAGCACCACCCCGTTGGCGTCCACGGCCTTGATGGTGTCAGGGACCGGCAACGCGGGCACCACGGCGGCGTTTCCGGACCGCAACGCGTCAACCACACGCGCAATCAACGCCGGGGGCGTCAGCGGCCGTGCCGCGTCATGCACTAGCACAAACTCCGGCGCTGAAGCCCCAGACAGAGCCGCTAAAGCCAAGCTGACGGATTCGCTACGGTTGGCCCCGCCGGCCACGATCGTGGCCTTGCTGCCGAGGATCAGCTTTGCCTCGTCGGTGCGGTCCGCGGGTACGGCTACGACGACGGCGTCGACGACCCCGGAATCGAGCAGTGCCTGCACGGCCCGTTCCACAAGGGACTGCCCATCAAGCTGACGAAACGCTTTAGGCACACCGGCAGCCAGCCGCTCACCCGAACCTGCGGCAGGGACGATTGCGACTACGGTGCCCGATTCCCCGACCACCTACAGCCCTGAGCGTATTCAGGACGCTTTAGGAAGCCGCCGCCAAAACCTCGTCGAGGATGGTTTCCGCTTTGGCGTCATCGGTGCTCTCCGCCAGCGCCAGTTCCCCGACCAGAATCTGGCGGGCCTTGGCCAGCATCCGCTTCTCGCCGGCGGACAAGCCCCGTTCCTGGTCGCGGCGCCACAAGTCGCGCACCACTTCGGCCACCTTGTTAACATCCCCGGAAGCGAGCTTCTCGAGGTTGGCCTTGTAGCGGCGCGACCAGTTGGTCGGCTCTTCGGTGTGCGGTGCGCGCAAAACCTGGAAAACCTTGTCGAGGCCTTCTTGGCCGACGACGTCGCGAACTCCGACGTATTCCGCGTTCTCAGCGGGCACTCGAACGGTCAGGTCCCCCTGCGCCACTTTCAAGACGAGATATTCTTTTTGCTCCCCTTTGATGGTCCGGGTTTCGATCGCCTCGACTAGCGCAGCACCGTGATGCGGGTAGACAACGGTGTCGCCGACCTTGAAAATCATCTGATTCGAGCCCCTTTCGTTACTACATGCTAACACGGGCCTCTCACGGCCGCCGAACAACGGTGCAGGTCAGGGGCACCGCCGGTGAACATTGGGGGTTGACAGGCGGGCCAAGACGTGCAATGCACAAGCTCCGGCGCGGTCAGTCACCTTGGCAACAGGCGTCCCAGCAGCGTCTGCGTGGGCGCGGGGCTGCGCTACCGTCGACGGCACCTAGCTACTACTGTGCATAGTTGACCGCAGCCAAGATGATCCCGGCCCAGCAGGAGGCTTTGAGTGAACCGCTTCAAGATCCGCCTCCCATCGACCGTCCTGATTGCGGTGGCCGCCGTCGCGCTCAGCGGCTGCGGCGCGGGTCAGGTATCCCAGACCGCAATGCAGGAACCCGCCGTCAACGGCAACAAGGTGACCATCAATAACGTTGCCCTGCGCGATATCCGGATCCAGGCTGTGCAGACCGGCGACTTCATCCAGCCCGGCAAAGCCGTCAACCTGGTGCTGGTCGCGGTGAACCAATCTCCGGATTTGGCGGACCGGCTGACGGGGATCACCACTGACATCGGCACGGTGACCATTAGCGGCGATGCGCGGCTGCCCGCCGGCGGGATGCTCTTTGTCGGTATGCCAGACGGTCAGGTCGTAGCGCCGGGCCCACTGGCATCCAATGAGGCGGCGAAGGCGAGCATCGTATTGACCAAACCCATCAGCAACGGCCTCACTTACAACTTCACCTTCAAGTTCGAAAAGGCCGGTCAGGGAAGCGTGATGGTGCCTATTTCGGCCGGACTGGCCACGCCGCAAGAACTGGCGCCGGCTCCGGCCAACCATTCGTAGCGATCTCGGCGATCTCGGAGCTGTCACACCCTCCCGATACGGTCGGGGCGTGGTCAATACGCGTTCGCAGTACCGATGCTCGGAATGCCGCCATCTGTCCGCCAAGTGGGTGGGGCGCTGCATGGAATGCGGTAGTTGGGGCACCGTCGAGGAATTGACCATCCTGAGTGCGGTCGGGGGCGCGGGGGTTGGCAAAGGCCGCCGCACCGCAGCTCCGACATCGCGAGCCGTTCCGATCCGTTCGGTCCAGCCAAACCTCAGCCGGCACCGGCCCACGGGCGTAGCCGAACTCGACCGGGTGCTCGGCGGTGGTGTGGTTCCCGGCTCGGTGACGCTGCTGGCCGGTGATCCCGGAGTAGGCAAATCGACGCTGCTGCTCGAGGTCGCCCACCGCTGGGCACAGTCCGGGCAGCGCGCGCTGTATGTCTCCGGCGAGGAGTCGGCCGGCCAGATCCGGCTCCGCGCCGATCGGATCGGTTGCGGCGGCGGAGAGGTCTACCTGGCGGCCGAATCCGATCTGCTTGCCGTGCTGGGCCACATCGATGTGGTGCGGCCCGCATTGGTCGTCGTGGACTCCGTGCAGACGATGTCCACCAGCGAGGCCGACGGTGTCGCGGGTGGGGTGACGCAGGTGCGTGCCGTGACGGCTGCGCTGACCGCCGCCGCCAAGGCCAACGGGGTCGCGTTGATTCTTGTCGGCCACGTCACCAAGGACGGGGCCATCGCCGGACCTCGCTCCCTGGAGCACCTCGTCGATGTGGTGCTGCATTTCGAAGGCGACCGCAACGATACGTTGCGGATGGTCCGCGGGGTGAAGAACCGATTCGGCGCGGCGGACGAAGTCGGATGTTTCCTGTTGCACGACAACGGAATTGAAGGCGTCGCCGACCCGTCGAACCTGTTTCTGGACCAGCGGCCAACACCGGTCCCCGGCACCGCGATCACGGTAAAGCTCGACGGAAAGCGGCCGCTGATCGGGGAAGTTCAGGCATTGCTGGCAACACCACCTGGCGGCTCGCCGCGGCGGGCAGTCAGCGGGATAGACAATGCCCGGGCCGCAATGATCACCGCAGTTCTGGAAAAGCATGCGCGGCTGAACGTCGCCGTCAACGACATCTATCTGTCCACGGTGGGCGGCATGCGGTTGACGGATCCGTCGTCGGACCTCGCGGTGGCGATCGCGCTGGCTTCGGCGTACGCGAACTTGCCGCTACCCACCACCGCGGTGATGATCGGCGAGGTGGGCCTGGCGGGCGACCTGCGACGGGTCAACGGCATGGACCGGCGGCTAGCCGAAGCCGCCCGTCAGGGGTTCAACATCGCGCTGATCCCACCGGGCTGCGACGCCGCCCCGCCGGGGCTGCGTGTCCTGTCCGCACCCACCATCGTCGCCGCGCTGGAGCACACGATCGACATCGCCGACCACCGCAGCAGCACCCCCGCTGGGCCGCATCGACTAGACACTCCTCCATCGCACGCCCGCCGGGCGTAGCAGAATGCACGCTGTGACTCGTCCGACCCTGCGCGAAGCCGTCGCCCGCCTGGCACCGGGCACCGGGCTGCGAGACGGCCTGGAACGCATCCTGCGCGGCCGCACCGGTGCCCTGATCGTGCTCGGCCACGACGAGAACGTCGAGGCCATCTGCGACGGCGGCTTCTCCCTAGATGTCCGGTATGCGCCGACGAGGCTGCGCGAGCTGTGCAAAATGGACGGCGCCGTGGTGCTGTCCGCAGACTGCAGCCGCATCGTGCGGGCCAACGTGCAACTGGTCCCGGATCCGTCCATACCTACCGACGAGTCAGGAACACGTCACCGCTCAGCGGAACGGGCCGCGATCCAGACCGGCTATCCGGTGATCTCGGTCAGCCATTCGATGAACATTGTGACGGTTTACGTTGGCGGGGAGCGCCATGTGCTGACCGACTCGGCGACCATCCTGTCGCGAGCCAATCAGGCCATCGCAACCCTGGAACGGTACAAGACCAGGCTCGATGAGGTCAGCCGGCAACTCTCGCGGGCGGAGATCGAAGACTTCGTCACGCTGCGCGACGTGATGGCGGTGGTACAGCGGCTCGAGCTGGTGCGCCGCATCGGTCTGGCGATCGACTACGACGCCGTCGAACTCGGCACCGACGGGCGTCAGCTGCGGCTACAGCTGGAGGAGTTGCTGGGAGGCAACGACATATCCCGGGAGTTGATCGTGCGGGACTATCACGCCAACCCTGAACCGCTGTCCAAGGTGCAAATCGATGCGACCCTGGACGAGCTCGATTCCCTGTCGGACTCCGACCTGCTCGAGCTCACGGCATTGGCAAAGATTTTCGGATACCCAACGACGGCCGAGGCCCAGGATTCGGCGCTGAGTCCACGAGGGTACCGCGCGATGGCCGGGATCCCCAGGCTGCAGTTCGCTCATGTCGACCTGTTGGTCCGATCATTCGGAACGCTGCAAGGCCTCCTGGCGGCAAGCGCCAGTGACCTGCAATCCGTCGACGGAATCGGCGCTATGTGGGCCCGCCACGTGCGCGAGGGGTTGTCACAACTGGCGGAGTCGACGATTGCCGACCACTGAGCTCAATTAGCCCCCGTTGCCCTGTCCCCCGGCCGGCGGCGCCTCAGGCGGTGGCGCTAGCGCCGGACCCGGGGCAGGAACCGGCCCGGGTGGTGGCGGCGGCTGGTTGAGCACGAACGGAACGGGCTGCGACCGTAGATTGCCCAACTGGACGACCAGGTTGTAGGTACCCGCCCCAATCGCCGGCCGCGGCAACGGACAATGCGGCGCCGATCCCATCCCCGTCCAAGTCACCGCCGTCGTCACCTGCTCCCCCGGCGTAAACGTCTTGACCAAGGTCTCATTGGACGGCGCGCAGTCGAGGTTGGACCACAGCCGCTTGTTGTCCAACGAATACACATATGCCGCGAGCACCGCGGCTCCGACGTCGCGCTTGCAGGACACCAGCCCGATGTTGGTGACGACCATGGTGAATTTCGGCTGGTCACCGATGTAGTACTGCGGCGAGTTGGTCAGGCCCTTGACGGCCAGTGTCGAATCAGGGCAGTCATCGCCGTCTTTGAGCACCGGCGGCGGCTGCACCGCGGCGGTGGGCGTGGGCGTCTCCGGGTTTGGGCCCTGAGGCGGTGCTGCAGGAGCGTTTCCCTCGGTTTGCCCGGCCGGCTGCGGCGGCGCCTGGGCCGCCGGTGAATGCCCTTGCGCGGTAGCCGGTTTCTCGGCATTGGCGGGTTTGGCCCCGGCGCTGCTGCTGACAAATGCGATGACCGTGGCGACCGCGATACCGATCACGACGACCGCGATGCCCAGGGCTAGCCCCCTGCGCCGCCAGTAGATCTCGGTAGGTAGCGGGCCACGCGGTTCCAGATCCAGCACGTTTACACCGTAGGCCCAGGTCACGTCGTCTCGTTTGACCCGCTTCGGCGTGTCGCGAGGTTAGCTGGGCCCTAGCAGTGTTAGGAGCGGCGGAAAATCAGAGTTCCGCACCGATGTCGCCGATGTGACCGCGCAAGACCGCCCGCCCGTCGTCGAGTTGATAGGTGACACCTACGATCGCTAGGTCACCGGCCGCCACGCCCTCCGCTATCGCCGTCGAACGCGCCATGAGCTGCGACATCGTCTCGTGTACATGTCGTTCCTCGAACTCGTCAACTCGACTGAGGCCGTCACGCCTGCCCAACAGGATGGACGGCGCCACCCGTTCCACTACATCCCGCACGTAGCCGCCCGGCAGGTTGCCCTCGTTGATCGCCGACAGCGCGGCGTTGACGGCGCCGCAGCTGTCGTGGCCAAGGACCACGACGAGCGGTACGCCGAGCACTGTCACCGCGTACTCGACGGAGCCCAGCACCGCCGAGTCGATGACATGGCCAGCCGTACGCACCACGAACATGTCGCCCAGGCCCTGATCGAAGATGATCTCGGCTGCGACCCGGCTATCCGCGCAGCCGAAGATCACCGCCGTCGGCTTCTGCCCTGTCGCAAGGCGGGCTCGATGGTCGACGCTCTGGCTGGGATGCTCGGGCTTGCCGGCGACGAATCGCTCGTTACCCTCTCTGAGTGCTTTCCATGCGGTTACCGGATTGGTGTTGGGCATGGCACACATTGTGCCGGAGCCGCCGGTGACTGGCGCTTCGTCCATATCAGTTACCAATCTTGTCGACTGGTACGACCGGACACGCCGCGACCTGCCTTGGCGGGAAGCCGGCGTCAGCCCATGGCAGATCCTGGTCAGCGAGTTCATGCTGCAGCAGACGCCGGTGTCGCGGGTGCTGTCGATCTGGCCGGCTTGGGTGCGGCGCTGGCCCACCCCGTCGGCTACGGCGGCGGCCAGCGCCGCCGATGTGGTGCGCGCTTGGGGCAAACTGGGCTATCCGAGACGCGCCATGCGCCTGCACGAGTGCGCCACGGTTATCGCGCGTGACCATGGGGATGTGGTTCCCGACGATATCGAGGTCTTGCTCACCCTGCCGGGTGTGGGGAGCTACACCGCGCGGGCGGTGGCCTGCTTCGCCTACGGCCAGCGGGTACCTGTGGTGGACACCAACGTGCGCCGGGTGGTGGCCCGGGCGGTCCACGGTCGCGCCGACGCCGGTGCGCCGTCGGCTCCACGCGACCACGCCGACGTCGCGGCGTTATTGCCGAAAGATGGAGCGGCACCACTGTTTTCGGTGGCCTTGATGGAGCTCGGCGCCACGGTGTGCACCGCTAGGACGCCACGCTGCGGGTTATGCCCGCTGGTCGGGTGCGCCTGGCGGCATGCGGGTTACCCGCCCGCCGACGGTCCGCCGCGACGGGTCCAGCAGTATGCCGGAACCGACCGCCAGGTTCGCGGGCGGTTGCTGGATGTGCTGCGCGCCAAGGAGTTTCCGGTTACCCAGGCCGAGCTGGACGTGGCGTGGCTGACGGATAGCCAGCAGCGCGACCGGGCGCTCGAGTCGTTGCTCGCCGACGGCCTGGTGACCCGCACGGTCGACGGCCGGTTCGCGCTGGCGGGCGAGGGATTTTAGCCCGGTTGACCGTCGGCGCCGGCGGCACCGAAGCCGCCGGGATCGCCGGGCTGGCCAGCAACCGTCCCAGATCCCGCGGCGCCACCTGCGCCGCCGGTTCCGCCGGCGCCGCCGTGACCCCCGGCACCGCCTGCACCTTGGACACCCGCGTGGCCGAACATTCCGGCAGCGCCTGCCGCGCCGCCGGCACCACCGTTGCCGCCGGTTCCGCCCGCGCCGCCTGCACCGCCGTTGCCGCCGTCACCGCCGACGCCGGAGACCTGATCGTTCTCGTCGGTGCCGCCGTTGCCCCCGACACCACCGTCGCCGCCCTCGGCGCCGATGCCGCCGACACCTCCGGCACCTCCTGCACCCCCGTTACCGCCATCGCCGAACAGCAGCCCGCCACGCCCGCCGGCACCCCCGACACCGCCGTCGCCCCCGGTGCCGGCGTTATTTGCGCCAGCGCCGCCGTCACCGCCGTCGCCTCCGCTACCGCCAAGCGACGGGCTGCCATCCAATGAGCCGCCACCTCTGCCGCCGGCGCCACCATCAGCGCCGGTGCCGCCGCGACCGCCGGCGCCACCGTTGCCCCCGGCACCGGTGCCATCGCCGAACGCTGCGGCGCCGCCGCCGTTGCCGCCAGCACCACCTTCGGCGCCGGCCCCGCCGTCGCCGCCGTTGCCGCCGTTGCCCCCGTAGGCTCCGCCGACTTCGTTGAGACCGCTGCCGCCGGCACCGCCCTTCCCGCCGGGCGCGCCGGAGGCTCCGTCGCCTCCGTTGCCACCGTTACCCCCGGTAACGGGGCCTGGGATGTTGGTGCCGGCTGAGCCGCCGTCGCCGCCGTCGCCGCCGGCCTGCCCCACTCCACTGCCCGGGTCACCAGGCAGGCCGGGACCTCCCGCGGCTCCGAAGCCCGACTCACCATCATTGCCGTCTGCCGCCTGCCCGGTCTGGTTCGGCGTCGGGTTCACCCCGTTGGCTCCGGTGGCGCCGACCCCGCCGACGCCGCCGTCGCCGCCGGTTCCGATCAGGCCCGCGTTGCCGCCAGCGCCCCCATTGCCACCTGCACCGCCATCACCGAACAGCCAACCGGCCCCGCCCGCCCCGCCGACACCACCGGCGCCGCTCGCATTGGTGCCGCCGGCGCCGCCGTTGCCGCCGCGGCCGAACAGCCCGGCGGCACCGCCGTTTCCACCGGCACCACCAACACCGGCTACGCCGGACCCGCCATTGCCGCCATTGCCCCACAGCAGCCCACCGGCCCCGCCGGCCTGCCCGGTCCCGGGCGCCCCGTCGGCGCCGTTGCCGATCAGCGGGCGCCCCAGCAGCGTCTGAGTGGGCGCGTTGACCGCGTCGAGCAGAATCTGTTGGATGTTGTTCGCCTCGGCGCTGGCATAGGACCCCGCGCCTGACGTCACGGCCCGCACGAACTGGTCGTGAAACGCCGCTGCTTGGGCGCTTAGCGTCTGATATTCCTGCGCGTGCGAGCCGAACAGCGCCGCCACCGCCGCCGACACCTCGTCCTCGGCCGCGGCCAGCAACGCCGTCGTCGGGCCTGCAGCCGCGGCGTTCGCCGCGCTAAGAACCGAACCGATACCGGCCATATCCGAAGCCGCTGAAACCAGGGCGTCCGGCACCGCGATCACAAACGACATCAGCCACCTCCACTACCACAAGGCCAGACGCCGATCGTATCGTCAACCTGGTCTCGTCATGCGTTCTTTGCCGCAAGAGGCCGAATAACCAAGCGGCGTCATTGTTTTCAGTAGCTCTGATGGAGTGCGCCACGTTCAGGTTACTCGGGAAGCGACCCCTCAGATCCGCGGATGGCTGGCGGATATGTTGCGCGCCAAGGAATTTACCGTCACCAGAGCCGAACTCGACGCGTTGGCGTGGCTGACCGATTGCGCGCAGCAAATAGCTCTCTTAGCCAGGTTGGCCGTCGGCAAGGGCTTATAGGTAGACTTAGTTCATGACTAAGTCCGCTCCGGCGTCCAACGCTATCAGGGTCGGCGTCCACGAAGCGAAGACCCGTATGTCGGAGCTGCTGCGACTGGTCGACAGCGGTCAGGAAATCGAGATTGCCCGCGGCGGTGAACCCGTGGCAAAGCTCGTGCCGTTCCACCCCCGCGAGACCCGCCGCTTAGGTATAGACCAGGGCGTGTATACCGTGCCCGAGGATTTCGACGCTCCGTTGCCGGACGATGTCCTTGCGAGCTTCAATCGGTGAAGCGCTACCTCGTAGACACCCATGTTTGGCTGTGGATCCAGTCAGAGCCTGACCGGCTTCGCGACGAAACACGGGCAATCGTTGCCGACGTCCGCAATAACGTCCTTTTTTCGGCCGCCAGCGCCTGGGAGATCGCGATCAAGTATCGGCTCGGCAAGCTCGCGTTGCCCGAAGCACCGGCTTCGTATGTGCCCGATCGCATGCGTCGCTCCGGAACGGCAGCGCTGCCGGTCGAGCATGCGCACGTGCTGAGGACCGCCGAGCTTCCGGATCACCATAGGGATCCGTTCGACCGTGTCCTCGTCGCCCAAGCACAGCTGCTCGACCTGACGGTCGTCACCGCCGATGACCAGTTGTCTGCCTACGATGTCGCGGTCGTCGCCGCCTAGTGTCCCGACGCGGACCCACTCGGCCATCCCAAGAAGGACTCGACGGCCTGCCGGTATGTCTCCGGCGCTTCGTCGTGCACCAGGTGACCCGCCTCGGCGACCTTTAAATATGTTGTTTCACAGCCTGTTTCGGCCATTTGCAGCATCTGACCGGGCGGCGTGACCGAGTTGCCGGCCTCGATGAGCAATGCCGGCGAACGCACGGCCCGCCACTGCGCCCAGTAGTCGCGGGTGCCCCACTCGGCGGCGATCTGGATCCATCGTGAGGTGTGGCCATGCAATCGCCAGCCGGTGGCGGTGCGGTCGAAGGCCTCCAGAAAATACTGGCCAGCCACCGGTCCGAACTCCGCGAATACTTGTTCGGCAGAATCGAATTCGACCGGGAGGGCATGCAGCCACGGCTCCCATGGACCGGTCGTGCGCCCCACGAAGTCCGGCGCCATGTCCTCAACCACCAGCGCCGAAACCAACTCCGGACGCTGCGCGGCCAGACACCACGAATGCAGGGCGCCCATCGAATGCCCGACCAGTCTGACCGGCACATCCAACGCCGTCACGGCATCACCCAGATCGGCGACGAAACGCTCGGTGCTGATCGGGTATGGATCGTCGACATCGCGGCCTCGATGCCACGGCGCATCGTAGGTGTAGACACTGCCCAGCCGGGTCAGCCACGGCAACTGACGCGACCAGGTGCTACCCCGGCCCATTAGGCCATGTACCAGGACCAATGGCTCGCCCAGTCCACCGCGATGGGTCAACAGATCGGTGGGCATGCCGGGCACGGTAGCCTAGCGACATGCCAGTGGTGAAGATCAATGCCATCGAGGTACCCGCCGACGCTGGCCCTGAACTGGAGAAGCGTTTCGCCCACCGCGCCCACGCGGTCGAGAACTCTCCCGGTTTCCTCGGCTTTCAGCTGCTGCGTCCAGTCAAGGGTGAAGACCGCTACTTCGTCGTGACGCACTGGGAATCCGAGGAAGCCTTCCAGGCGTGGGCGACTGGGCCCGCGATCGAAGCGCACGCCGGACACCGGGCCAACCCCGTGGCGACAGGGGCGTCGCTGCTGGAATTCGAAGTTGTGATGAACGTTGGCGGGACCGGCAAGACTAAGTAGTCGCCGGGTGACTCAGCGCCGTGGGTTGGCGTTGGGCGTCGCAGCTGCATTGGTAGTGACCCTGGCGCCGGGTTGTGCGTCCTCCCCTACGCCGTCGGCGAACGCAGCAAACCCCGGGCACCGCATCGACACCAGAACCCCGCCCGGTCTACGGGCCCAGCAGACCATGGACATGCTCAACTCCGACTGGCCGATCGGCCCGGTCGGGGTTGGCACCCTGGCCGCGGCCGACAAGGTCGACTCCGTCGAAAGAACAATGGAAGAGCTGTGGTGGGATCGTCCCTTCACCCTCGACAGCGTCGACATCGGCGCCAGTGTGGCCACACTGCACCTCATTTCCTCCTACGGCGCGCGACAAGACATCCGCATTCACACCGACGACGGTGGCTGGGTCGACCGGTTCGACCTCAATACGCAGCCACCACCGTCGATCACCTCGTGGGGCGACGTTGACGCCGTGTTGAGCAAGACAGGTGCCCGCTACTCATATCAGGTCGCCAAGGTCAACAACGGTCACTGCGACCCGGTGGCCGGCACCAATACCGGCGAATCTCTGCCGCTGGCATCGATTTTCAAGCTGTATGTACTACACGCACTGGCCGGCGCGGTCCGCAACGGTACGGTGTCCTGGGACGATCAGCTGACGGTCACCGCCAAGAGCAAGGCAGTGGGCTCCTCCGGCCTGGAATTGCCTCCGGGGGCACAGGTTTCAGTTCGCACGGCCGCCGAAAAGATGATCGCAACCAGCGACAATATGGCCACCGACCTGCTGATCGGAAGATTGGGCACGCGCGCAATCGAGGAAGCCCTGGCCACCGCCGGCCATCACGATCCGGCGAGCATGACGCCCTTCCCCACCATGTATGAGCTATTCTCCGTCGGCTGGGGTCAACCGGATCTGCGCGACCAATGGAGGCGGGCGAGCCCACAGGTCCGCGCCCAGTTGCTGCAGCAGGCGAATTCCACTCCCTACCAACCTGATCCAACTCGAGCTCACACGCCTGCCTCTAGTTTCGGCGCGGAGTGGTACGGCAATGCCGAGGACATCTGCCGAGTGCACGCGACCCTGCAGGCCGATGCGGTCGGACGGGCCGTACCCGTCAGACAGATCCTGTCGGCCGTCGCGGGTATCCAGCTGGATCGCGACGAATGGCCCTATATCGGCGCGAAAGCCGGTGGCCTGCCGGGCGATCTGACGTTTAGCTGGTACGCCGTTGACAAGACTGGGCAGCCATGGGTAGTGAGCTTCCAGCTGAACTGGCCACGCGATCACGGTCCCACGGTTACCGGCTGGATGCTGCAGGTCGCCAAGCAGGTCTTCGCGCTCGTGGGCCCGAAATAGCTAGAGCCGCAACGTCCAGCGCTGTCCGCGGTAATGCATGACAGTGTGGCTTAGCGGCGCAATGTCGATGCGCCAGAACGATTTTGGTGGGATATCGAGTGCAACCAGGATAGCTGCGCGAATCACTGCTGGATGCGTGACCGCCACCGTATTGCCCGCCAGCGACTCCAGCCACCCGCCCACCCGAACGATGAGGTCCACGATCGACTCTCCGCCGTGGGGCGCTTGGGCCGGATCGGTGAGCCACACCTGCAGCTCGTCGGCGTCCAGGTTCTGCAAGGTTTGGCAGCGCCACCGTTCGCAATCGAGGTCGGCGAGTCGCGGCTCCGTTGTGGCGTTGAGGCCCAACAACTCCGCGGTCTCCCGAGCACGCCGCTCGGGACCGGAGAGCTGGGACATGTGGTCCCGGATGTCAAGGCGCGCAGCGGCTTCGGCCTGCCGGCGGCCGATGTCGCTGAGCGGTTCATCGGCGGGAAAACGCGCGGCTGCCATGGCCTCAGTCATCGCGTGCGACACCAAAGTCAGGCGGATGACTCGACCCTTTCGGCACGTTTACCCAGCAGCCGGCCCGCGAGCACCGCGAAGACCAGCCCGATGGTTACCCACAGCACGAGTTGCGTGCCAAGCGAAACCAACCTGAACTCGTAGAGAACGTCGGCGGGAAAGCCGGGATAGATGATCGCTCCCGAGGCGTCGCGAATCGGTGCGGGCGTCTCGTCCACGGTCGGCAACACCAGCATGACCATCGTTATCGCCACTAGGTAGGCCGCAGCTGCGCTGAGTCCGGCGTTGAACGCGTCAAGTCGCGCCCCGAGCCGTCGCGCCAGCCACACCGCCGCGATCGCCAGCACCGCCGACGTCAGCACCATCACCAAATACCACAGCGTCCGCGATCCGATCGTGTCCGCCTGACCGACAGCCGGCGGATTGGGCGGATACTTCACAAACGGCACCAGATACACCACCGTGAAGGCTCCCGCTGCCAGCCGGAGTGAAAGATCCCGTGGTGCAGCGCTTTCCACGCGCACGTAGACAAGGCAGAACGCAACCGCGAACAGCGCACCCACGGCAATGCCGAATATCAGTACACCGAAACCCAATCCGGCATTGCCCTGCACGCCGCGGGTGAACAATTCGACGCCATGCTCGTGCACGCCCTGCGCGTGCGCGGCTTCGGTACGCCCATCTTCATATTCGATTGCACGGCCGATTACGGGCTCGGCGAACAAGCGGGCGAAGACAAACGCCAGCACCGCGGCTACCGCGCCCGCCAGCAGACCACGTGCTATCAGACGCTTCTCCACGACAGCGTCTTAGTGGCAGGGGAAGCCGAGTAAATGCCTTGCGTCGTGGAAGAACTCGTGCAGGTGCGAGGCGCTGCCGAACCGCGATACCGCCCCCTGGTCGATGCCGACGAAGTACAGCGCCATTAGCGCCAGGACGGCAGTGGCCGCCAACCAGAGCGCCGACCTTGCAGCCGAAAGATCAACCGATCCGACTTGGGTTGCCGGGGAGTTCGCCACCATCGGCTCCTTTCGGGGACCTCGTTGCTACTCGGCCGACCCTTCGCCGCCAGCGCTGTGCGCTCCAGCCTTGGCCAGATCGGTCTCGGCGGGCGGCTTACGGGTTCCGGTGAAGGTGAAGACCGCGTCCTCACCGGCGCCTTCGCCGTCCCAGTTGTCGACGTCGACGGTGACGATCTGTCCCGGCCCGACCTCCTCGAAGAGGATCTTCTCGGACAGCTGGTCCTCGATCTCGCGCTGGATGGTGCGCCGTAGCGGACGTGCACCCAGCACCGGATCGAAGCCACGCTTGGCCAGCAGCGACTTGGCCTTGTCGGTCATCTCCAGAGCCATGTCTTTGCTCTTGAGCTGGCCGGCGACCCGGCTGATCATCAGGTCGACCATCTGGATGATCTCTTCGCGAGTCAGCTGGTGGAAGACGATGATGTCGTCGATGCGGTTGAGGAACTCCGGCCGGAAGTGCTTCTTGAGTTCGTCGTTGACCTTCTGCTTCATCCGCTCGTAATCGTTCTCACCGCCGCCCTTGGTGAAGCCCAGGCCGACGGGCTTAGAAATATCGGATGTCCCCAAGTTCGACGTAAAGATCAGCACGGTGTTCTTGAAGTCCACTGTGCGGCCCTGCCCGTCGGTGAGCCGGCCATCCTCGAGTACCTGCAACAGGCTGTTGTAGATCTCCTGATGCGCCTTCTCGATCTCGTCGAACAACACCACGGAAAACGGCTTGCGCCGCACCTTCTCGGTGAGTTGGCCGCCCTCTTCGTAGCCGACGTATCCAGGCGGAGCACCGAACAGCCGCGACGCGGTGAACCGGTCGTGGAACTCGCCCATGTCGATCTGGATGAGCGCGTCGTCGTCGCCGAACAGGAAGTTGGCCAGCGCCTTGGACAGTTCGGTCTTACCGACGCCGGATGGGCCGGCGAAGATGAACGAGCCCGACGGGCGCTTGGGGTCTTTCAGCCCGGCGCGGGTACGGCGGATCGCCTTGGAGACGGCCTTGACGGCATCCACCTGACCAATAATCCGCTTGTGGATCTCTTCTTCCATACGCAGCAGGCGGGTGGTCTCGGCCTCGGTGAGCTTGAACACCGGGATGCCGGTCCAGTTGCCCAGCACCTCGGCGATCTGCTCGTCGTCCACCTCGGCGACCACATCGAGATCACCTGAACGCCACTGCTTTTCGCGTTCTGCGCGCTGCGCAACCAATTGCTTCTCGCGATCGCGCAAGCTGGCGGCCTTCTCGAAGTCCTGGGCGTCGATCGCCGATTCCTTCTCCCGGCGGGCCTCGGCGATCTTCTCGTCGAACTCACGCAGGTCTGGCGGCGCGGTCATGCGGCGAATCCGCATCCGCGCGCCCGCCTCGTCGATCAGGTCGATCGCCTTGTCCGGCAGGAATCGGTCGTTGATGTAGCGGTCGGCAAGGGTGGCGGCGGCCACGATCGCGCTGTCGCTGATCGAAACCCGGTGGTGGGCCTCGTAGCGGTCGCGCAGCCCCTTGAGGATCTCGATGGTGTGCTCCACCGTCGGCTCGCCAACCTGGACGGGCTGGAAGCGGCGCTCCAGCGCGGCGTCCTTTTCGATGTACTTGCGGTATTCGTCGAGCGTGGTGGCGCCGATCGTCTGCAGCTCACCGCGGGCCAGCTTGGGCTTCAGGATGCTGGCCGCGTCGATCGCGCCCTCGGCCGCCCCCGCCCCGACCAGCGTGTGCAGCTCGTCGATGAACAGGATGATGTCGCCGCGGGTGTTGATCTCCTTGAGCACCTTCTTCAGGCGTTCCTCGAAGTCACCTCGGTAGCGCGAGCCGGCGACCAGCGATCCCAGGTCCAGCGTGTAGAGCTGCTTGTCCTTCAGCGTCTCGGGAACTTCGCCGTGCACGATGGCCTGTGCGAGTCCCTCGACGACGGCCGTCTTGCCGACGCCTGGCTCGCCGATAAGCACCGGGTTGTTCTTGGTGCGCCGGGACAGCACCTGCATCACCCGCTCGATTTCCTTCTCGCGGCCGATAACAGGGTCCAGCTTGCCCTCCATCGCGGCCGCCGTCAGGTTGCGGCCGAACTGGTCGAGCACCAAGGACGTAGAAGGGGAACCGGACTCTCCGCCCCGGCCCCCGGTCCCGGCCTCGGCGGCCTCCTTGCCCTGGTAGCCGGACAGCAGCTGGATCACCTGCTGGCGCACCCGGGTCAGCTCGGCACCCAGCTTGACCAGCACCTGGGCGGCAACGCCCTCACCCTCACGAATCAGGCCCAGCAGAATGTGCTCGGTGCCGATGTAGTTGTGGCCGAGCTGCAGCGCCTCACGCAGGCTCAGCTCGAGAACCTTCTTGGCGCGCGGGGTAAACGGGATGTGCCCCGACGGCGCCTGCTGGCCCTGGCCGATGATCTCCTCGACCTGGCTGCGAACGCCTTCCAGCGAGATACCCAGCGACTCCAGCGACTTGGCAGCGACGCCTTCGCCCTCGTGGATCAGACCCAGCAGGATGTGCTCGGTGCCGATGTAGTTGTGGTTGAGCATCCTGGCCTCTTCTTGCGCCAAGACGACGACCCTGCGGGCACGGTCGGTAAATCGTTCGAACATCGGTCGTTACCTGCTCTCCCTAACCATCGGTACAACCCTGTTACCGGTCTTGGGACCGGAACCGCGTACCTGCCGTCCACTGTAATGGTCGGCCTGCCAGGGTTCCTAACCTTGCGGTCCGCCCCGACAACAGAACGCAACGGTTAAACGACGAAAACCACCAATGCGTTTCCAACGCTGCCCGGCGATCGGTTACGCCGGCAGCGAACACTGGTGAGAAAAGGCCTAAAGCGCCTTAAAGCACCGGCGCCCAGGCTTTGAACCTGGGCGCCAGTAAACAAATGTCAGGTTGCAGCGTGGAATGCGTCGATGACGTCGGCCGGGATGCGGCCACGAGTCGATACGTTGTGCCCGTTGCGACGAGCCCATTCCCGGATCGCGGCACTCTGCTCACGGTCGATCGCACCGCGACCGCGTCCAGAGCCGGAACGCCCACGCCGACGACCGCCGACGCGACGGCCCGCCGCCACCCATTGCTTCAGGTCGCCACGCAGTTTCGTGGCATTCTTGGTCGAAAGGTCAATCTCATAGGTCACCCCGTCAAGCCCGAATTCGACCGTTTCGTCAGCGGCGCCTGAACCGTCGAAATCATCGACCAAGGTGACGGTTACTTTCTTCGCCATTGGCTTACCCTCGCGTTTCTTCCTGTGCAGTTAGTGTGTTGTACGGATTGACTCCCCGGTCACCAATCTGCCATAGGAACGCAAAATACTCAATCCAGACACAACACGCGCAGTTCAGTCGGAGTGAGGTCGAACAATCGGGAACAAAACTGTCTCCCTAATTGACAGTCCAGTCAGAGACATCAACAACCGATCGATACCCATTCCAGTTCCCGTGCATGGTGGCATCCCGTACTCGAGAGCAGCCAGAAAATCCTCGTCAAGTGGCATCGCCTCGTCATCGCCGGCGGCTGCGGCACGGGCTTGATCCGCGAATCTCTCGCGCTGCACAACGGGATCGTTTAATTCCGAGTACCCGGTCGCCAGTTCGACTCCTCGCAGGTAGAGGTCCCACTTCTCGGTCACTCCGGGGATACTGCGGTGCTGGCGCGTCAATGGAGTTGTCTCTACCGGAAAATCCTTGACAAATGTGGGAGCGGTCAACGTCTTGCCTACTGTGTGCTCCCAGAGTTCCTCGACGAGTTTGCCGTGACCAACACCACGCTTGTCAAGAATGTCAACATCCAGTCGATGTGCTATGGCGCGTAACCGATCGATCGACGTCTGTGGTGTGATCTCTTCACCAAGTGCCGCAGACAACGACGGATACATTTGTATGGTCGCCCATTCTCCGTCGATGTCGTAGACACTGCCGTCGGGCATCGGCAGTTGTCTGGTCCCGATCGCCTCGTCGGCTACCTCTTGAATAAGCTCTCGTGTGATGACTGCCGAATCGTCATAGGTTCCGTACGTCTGGTACGTCTCCAACATGGAGAATTCCGGGGAATGCGTGGAATCGGCACCTTCGTTTCGGAACACACGATTAAGTTCGAAGACCTTGTCGAAACCACCGACTATGCATCGCTTGAGGAACAGTTCCGGCGCGATCCGCAGGTAAAGATCGATGTCCAGGGCATTGGAATGGGTGACGAACGGCCGGGCCGCAGCACCACCGGCCAGTGTTTGCAACATCGGCGTCTCGACTTCGAGGAAACCGCGGCGTTCCAGCCCATTGCGTATCGCACGCATGACCGCGATCCGCTGACGGGCGACCGCGCGTGCTTGCGGGCGGACGATTAGGTCGACGTAGCGCTGCCGAACGCGCGATTCCTCGCTCATCTCCTTGTGCGCGACGGGCAGGGGCCGCAACGACTTGACTGCCATGCGCCAAGAATCGGCAAGAACGGATAACTCCCCGCGGCGTGAATTGATCACAGCGCCGTGCACGTAGACGATGTCGCCGATATCGACGTCGGCCTTCCACGCATCGAGGGCTTCCCGACCTACCTTGTCCAGGCTGATCATCGCCTGTAAGTGGGTGCCATCGCCGTCCTGCAGCGTCGCAAAGCACAGTTTTCCGGTGTTACGGGCGAATACCACCCGGCCCGCGACACCGACGACGTCATCGGTGGCTTCATCGATTGCCAGGTCAGGATGGGCGGCACGGACCTCGGCCAGCGTGTGGGTGCGCTCCACCGCGACCGGGTAAGCCTGGTGGCCCTCCGCCAACAAGCGAGCGCGCTTGTCCCGGCGGATCCGGAACTGCTCGGGAAAGTCGGTATCGGCTTCCTTATCCTGGGCACTCACGACGTGCCAGCTTAAGGGGTCGCGGCTGCGCTGGCGCCATCGAGCCTGCGCTGGCGGTGCGAAAATCGGCGTTTCTGCTGCGCTGCACGCAGACTCGATGCAGCCCCGTCAGCGCGCAGTCTTTAACCGGCGTTGAGCGTCCTGGTTACGTTCGAAGACGAGCCGCAGACCGTGCAAGGTCAGGTGCTGGTCGTAGTGCTCGACGGTATGCAATTCGGGCAGCAAAAGTGGCGCGGTATGCCCTGTGGCCACGACCGCGACGTCGTCGCTGGCACTGAATCCCAGCACATCTTCGCGGACGCGGCTCACTAGACCGTCGACCAGGCCGGCGAAACCGAATACCGCACCGGCCTGCATGCATTCGACGGTGTTCTTGCCGACAACCGAACGGGGACGCGCCAATTCGACGCGGCGAAGGGCGGCAGAGCGGGCCGCCGCCGCATCGGAAGACACCTGCACACCGGGCGCAATGGCGCCACCAAGAAATTCACCCTTGGCTGACACCACATCCACGCATATTGACGATCCGAAATCGACGACGATCGACGCCTTGCCGAACTTGTGGAACGCGGCAAGACAGTTCACGATCCGGTCGGCACCCACCTCTTTCGGGTTGTCGACCAGCAGTGGGATACCGGTACGCACGCCTGGCTCGATCAGCACATGAGGGACCGACGGCCAGTACTGGTCGAGCATGATCCGACCCTCGTGCAGCACCGACGGGACGGTGGACAAGCCGGCAGCGCCGGTGAGCCGCTCGGAATCCTCGCCGATGAGGCCGTCGATAGTTAGCGCCAGTTCGTCCGCGGTGACTTCGGATTCAGTGCGTATCCGCCACTGCTGCACGACCTTTGCGTGCTCTTTGGCTCCGGAGAGCAGGCCGACGACGGTGTGGGTGTTGCGGACGTCGATCGCCAGTAGCACGGCTACCGCACGCTCATCCGCGGGTCCAGTAGCTCATCAACGCCGTCGGGCACAAAGGCCGGGTCGTGGCCCAGGTCGATCTGCTTATTCTGAGCGTCGACGAACACGATCCGCGGCTTATAAGCGCGGGCCTCGGCGTCCTCCATGGTTCCGTACGCAATCATGATCACCAGGTCGCCCGGATGAACGAGATGCGCTGCGGCGCCGTTGATTCCAATAACGCCAGTGCCACGTTCCCCGGTGATCGCATAGGTGACCAGCCGGGCACCGTTGTCAATATCGACGATGGTCACCTGCTCGCCCTCGAGCAAGTCCGCGGCGTCCATCAAGTCCGCGTCGATGGTTACCGATCCCACGTAGTGCAGGTCGGCCTGCGTGACGGTGGCGCGGTGGATCTTCGATTTCAGCATCGTCCGTAACATCAGTTCCTCCAATGTGATTGGGCGAATTCGGCCCGAGGTTCGTCCGGTCCGACGGTACCGGCGACAGTTCCGATCTGTATCTCAACGTTGTCCAGGAGCCTGGTGGCGCCTAGCCTGGCGGCAACTAACAGCCGGCCGGATTTGTGGAGCTGTACCGGACCAAGCCCCGCATCACGCAGCTCCAGGTAGTCAACCGAGAGCTCTGGCACAGCGTCGAGCACCGCGCGAGCCGCGTCCAGCGCGGCCTGGGCACCGGCCGTTGCCGCATGCGCACCGGCGGAGAGCGCCGCAGAGAGCGCCACGGCGGCTTCACGCTGAATCGGGTCGAGGTAGCGGTTGCGCGATGACATCGCCAAGCCATCGGCCTCCCGAACCGTCGGCACCCCGACCACCTGGACAGCGACGTTCAAGTCCGCGACCATCTGGCGGATCAGCACCAGCTGCTGGTAGTCCTTCTCGCCGAAGAACGCCGCGTCCGGTCGCACGATCTGAAACAGCTTGAGCACTACGGTCAGCACGCCGGCGAAATGCGTTGGGCGCGGGCCGCCTTCGAGTTCGACAGCCAGCGGGCCGGGCTGGACGCTGGTGCGCAGGCCGTTGGGATACATATCCGAGGCGGTCGGCGCGAAGACGATCTCGACACCTTCGGCGCGCAATTGCGCCAGGTCGCCGTCCATAGTGCGGGGGTAGGCGTCAAGATCTTCCCCGGCGCCGAACTGCAGCGGGTTGACGAAGATCGACACCACCACCACCGAGCCGGGTACCCGCTTGGCCGCGCGCACCAGGGCAAGGTGGCCCTCGTGCAGCGCTCCCATCGTTGGAACCAACATCACCCGCCGACCGGTGTGTCGTAGCGCACGGGTCACGTGGGTGACATCACTGGGTGCCGCGTACACATTCAGCTCGCCGGGATTGAAGGTGGGCTTCGTCATCGCGCCAACACCTCGACGACGTCGTCGGGAGCGTGGGCACGTTGCGCGGTCCGCAGCGCGTTCACCCGATATGCCTGGGCCAGTTGTGGATCCGCCTGCGCCAGTGCGGCCAAGTGTCCGGCAACCGCGGCCGCGTCACCGCGGGCCACCGGCCCGGTGAGCGCGGCCTGCCCGCGCTGCAGCGTGTTCTCCAGCGCCGCACGTGCCAACGGTCCGACGATGCGTTCGGCGATCCCGCCGGGCTGGTTGTCGACGAGTTGTTGGCCGAGCAGTTCGGTGCCGCGCAGGGCGGTGCGCAACGCCTCGACGGCGTCGGCCAGAACAGTCACCAGGTGGTTGCTCGCGTGGGCCAGGGCCGCGTGGTAAAGGACGCGTGCGTCCTCGTGCACGCTGAATGGCTCGCCACCCATCTCCAGCACCAGTGACTGCCCAATCGCGTATCCGACATCGTCGGCGGCGGTAATCCCGAAGCAGGTGTCTGGCAACCGGCTGATGTCCTCGTCGGAGCCGGTGAAGGTCATTGCCGGGTGAATGGCCAGCGGTGTGCAGCCCTGCTGGGTCAACGGCGCGAGAATTCCGGTCCCGTTGGCGCCGGACGTGTGCGCCACAATCGTGCCGGGACGCACCGCCGAGGTGGCCGCCAGGCCGGACACCAGGCCCGCAAGTTCGCCGTCCGGAACTGCCAACACCAGCAGCTCGGCGCCGGCGGCAACATCGGGCGGCGGTAGTACCGGGGTATCAGGCAGCCTGCGCCGCGCCCGCTGCAGGGACGCATGGGAGATGGCGCTGCACGCCACCACAACGTGGTCGGCGCGCTCCAGCGCAACGCCTAACGCGGTGCCTACCCGGCCGGCAGAGATGATCCCCACCTTGAGCCTGGCCGGGCGCAAACCGTCGAACTGCACCACAGCAGACGACCTCACATGCTTCTTGGTTCGTTCCAGTCCCATCGATCGGGTACCGGACGGTCACTATGACTGTAGTCGATTTGTTAGGCGGTACCCAGTGTCATCCGTCACGGCGACGACGTCGACCGCCTCCGCTCGGCTCGACCTGAAGTCGCGCCATCAGATCGGCGACCGACTGACCACCAGTTCTTGGGGCGCGTTCGTCCGGGGCATCCGGGCCATCTGGGCCCTCGGTCACCGCATCCGCACCGCGGTGCCGCGGCGCAGGCTCGGGAGGTGGCGCCGGGGCCAGTCGGGGTGGCGCTGGGGCAGCAGCAGGACCGCTTGCGGGTGGAGGAGTGCCGACCAGGCCGGCCACGCCATAGTCGCGGTATTCCGCCGAATGGCGAGACCGGGACCGGCGTCCGCCATACTCCGCCGCGATATCGGCCTGGGCCGGCGGGCTCTCCTCGTGGTCCTCCGGGTTCGAGTGCCGGGCACGCCGCCGTCGGCCCTCGTAGGGTGGGGCGG
>NZ_OCVX01000003.1:1619304-1657094 GCF_900232995.1 Mycobacterium simulans | reverse complement strand
GGGCGACGGCGTCGGCTTCCGCGGACGCCCAGTTGCTGCCAGGTGTTCCAGGCGGCAGCCACTGTCCGTCAGCGGCAACGGGCTGCCACTGCGACGGCCCAGGCTGCGGAGGCGGTGCTGGTGGTGGCGGCACGGGCGGGGGCGCGTGGTGCGGCTGGTACAGGGGATCGGGTTGCGGTGACGGCGCCTCGTACTGCGCGCGCGCCCGCTCCCCGGCGGGTGCCGGTTGCCGTGGCGGCAGCAGTGGTTCCTCCGGCACATCGATGATCGCGGTTTCGTCGGCGTCGGAGCGGTTGGTGGCGTCCTCCTCGCGGACCACCCTGACGCGATCGCTGGACACCCAGTCGGCGGGTGGGCTTTCGCCGCTTTGGGCCCCAACCCTGGCGCCGATCTGGGCCCCGAACGGGGCCACGTGCTCCAGCGCTGGACGGTGCTGCAGGTCTGCGTCGAACAAGATCTCCAGGCTGGTCCGCAACGCGGACAGCTCCGCCCGCAGCGCCGCCACCTCGTCCGCGGCGGCGCCGCGTAGCTCGGAGGCCAGCTCGCGGCGCAGCTGAGACTCCACAGTTAGCTCGTACTCGCGTCGGGCCGAAATTTCGCGATCCAATTGAAGGTCGTAGACAAGCTTCAGATCGCGCGCGCGGGCCTGGTCGGCCTCGGCTTGCCGGCGGTATAGCACCGACACGAATGCGCCGGCGACTGCGGCCCACAGCGCCAGGATCACAGCGAGCTTGAGCAGTTCCACGCGATTGGTGAAAACTAATGCGGAGCTGGCCCCGATTGCGAGGACCAGCAACGTCGTCAAGAGCACCCACCCCGGCCTGCGGCCGCCGCGCCGGACCCGGGCGCCGCGGGACAGAACGGTCATGGCCTGACTGTACCGGGCGAGGTCACTCCGCGTGTCGCGCCAGTCCGGCGATTCTCGCGCCGAGTTTCCACCAGCCCAAGCCGGCTAGGTTTCCGCGCCTTCACCGTGCTCGGTCGGATCTTGGGGAGATTTGCAGCAATGTTGCAACCACAGCGCAGCAACCACCAAAGCCAGCGCGCTGACGGCAGCCACCACCGCGCCTGTGGTGTCCTCGGCGACCGCTCGCTGCCAGGACAGCCGCGGTAGGAAGTACACCAGCACCCCGATCCACCAACCCAGCACCAGCGCACCCACCCACGCCGACGCCTTGGCGACCACCAGGCTGCGCGCCACCGCGAGCGGGTGTAGCCATCCAGGCCCGTCCCCGATCTCGCCGTCGTTGATCTTTGCCCGCACGAAGCGCCCCCATAGTCCCTCGGCAATAGCCACCGCGAGCAGCGACAGACCCGTCCACACCGTGAGTGGTGGAAACCACCGATACAACACCCCGACCAGCAGGTAACCCACCACCGCAGCGCAGATCACCGCGGCCGTAAGGTCCCGTTTTCTGGTCGGTCCCATCAGCTTTGCAACACCAGAGGGGACAACCGCACACTCTCCCGCTCGGCCGGCTCCAGTTCGGCCAGCAGCTCGGCAACCGGGCGGGCCCGGCCGCCGACCGTTAGCTGTGCGTCGGGATCGATCGCCAGCCAGGGGATCATCACGAACGCCCGCAAATGGGCTCGCGGGTGTGGCAGCGTCAGGTTGGGGTCGTTGGACAGGATTTCGATGGGCCCGTCCGGCCCCGTCTGGTAGCAGGCAATCAGATCCACGTCGAGTGTGCGCGGGCCCCAACGTTTGCCGCGCACCCGACCCGCCGACCGCTCCGCCTCCTGGGCTCGACGCAACCAGCCATCCGCGTCGCAAGCCGGATCGTCGGCAATGAGAACCGCATTGAGGAACGGCCCCTGCTCGACGTCGCCCCAAGGATCCGACTCGTACACGCCAGAGGCCGCAACCACGTCGCCCATCGCATCGACTGCCGACCGCAGCCGGGCCAAGCGGTCACCCAGGTTGGAGCCGATGGACAGCACCGCGCGGCTCATCACACCTCGCTCGCGGGGATGATCGAACCTCGACCGCCGCGGCGCGACCGCCGGGTCACCACGGCCACATCGGCAAATATCTGCGGGATGGCAGCCTGTGGCTTGTGCACCACCACCTCGACGGCATGGACACGCTCGTCGCCCATCACGTGGTCGGCGATCTCGGCCCCGACCGTTTCGATCAGCTTCCGCGGAGGTCCCGCGACGATCTCGGCCGCACGCGTGGCCAACTCGGCGTAGTCGTAGGTGTCGGCCAGCTCGTCGCTCTTGGCCGCATCGGCCAGGTCGATCCACAAGGTGATATCGACGACGAAGCGCTGCCCGCTGACCCGCTCGTGGTCGTAGACGCCGTGATTGCCATGAACAGTCAAGCCGCGCAATTCGATTCGGTCAGCCATCGGGTCCAGTCCCTTCGCCGCGCTGCCAGGCTTCGACGACCTTGAGGGCATCGACCGAGGCCCTCACGTCGTGTACGCGCACACCCCATGCCCCGTGCAGAGCCGCCAGCGCGGAAATCACCGCCGTCGCCGTCTCACGGCCGTCAGGCGGTCGCGCCTTGCCGTCCGGTCCGGCTAACAGGGCACCGAGGAAGCGTTTGCGCGAGGCTCCCAGGAGCACCGGGACCCCGGTGGCCACCAACTCGGGCAAGGCGTGCAGGAGCGCCCAATTGTGTTGCCCGGACTTGGCGAATCCAAGCCCCGGATCGATCACCAGCCTTGCCGGATCGACACCCGCTGCCACCGCGGCATCGACGCTGGCGAGGAGATCGGCGCGCACTTCGGCAACCACATCTTGGTAGTCCGGAACCTCATGCGGGTTGTCCGCCGACACCGGCCGCCAGTGCATCAAAACCCACCGCACACCGGCTTCCGCCACCAGTGGCGCCATCGCCGGATCGGCGCGTCCACCGGACACATCGTTGACGATCTGGGCACCGTTTTCGAGCGCCGCCCGTGCGACATGGGCGTGCATTGTGTCAATGCTGACGGTAATACCTTGTGCCACAAGCTCTTTGACGACAGGTACCACGCGCGACGTCTCCACGCCCGGGTCTACGCGAGTGGCACCGGGCCGAGTCGACTCCCCCCCGACGTCGATAACGCCCGCGCCTTGTGCGGCCAATGCCCGACCATGCTGCACCGCACCTTCAGGCTTGAGATACCGTCCACCATCCGAAAACGAGTCGTCAGTGACGTTCAGTACCCCCACAACCTGCACGGGCGCCGGATTCACTTACGCAGAATCAGATCGAGCGCTTCGGCTCGAGAGGCGGCATCGGTCTTGAACTGGCCCCGCACTGCCGACGTCGTCGTGATCGCACCGGGCTTGCGCACGCCGCGCATCGCCATGCACAAATGCTCGGCCTCAACTACCACGATGACCCCGCGCGGTTCGAGCCGCTCTACCAGGGCGTCGGCGATCTGGCTGGTGAGCCGTTCCTGCACCTGCGGTCGCTTGGCGTACAGGTCAACCAGCCGCGCGATCTTCGACAGCCCCGTCACCCGGCCGTCCGCATTAGGGATGTAGCCGACATGGGCCACGCCGTGGAACGACACCAGATGGTGCTCGCATGTGGAGTACAGCGGTATTTCCTTGACGATCACCAGCTCGTTGTGATCCTCGTCGAACATCGTGCTCAGCACCGTGCTGGGGTCGGTGTAGAGCCCGGCGAATATCTCTCGATAGGCGCGGGCAACGCGGGCCGGAGTGTCGCGCAATCCATCCCGGTCCGGGTCTTCGCCAATCGCAAGCAGCAACTCGCGAATGGCGGCTTCGGCACGCGGCTGGTTGAAGGTCCGCACCCGCTTGGCTGCTTCCCGGGAATCTAGCTGCGTCATCGAAGCCTCCGTTCGTCAACCGTGCGCCGGCGGATTCGACCGACTGACACCCTTGTCCGACGGCTCGGGAGACTCATCGGCATCCGGCCCGGCTTGATCAGGAGGATAAGCCGGATAGGGCGCGGGCTGAGGGCGATTGGACGACGGTGGTGGCCATCCGGGCGCGCGCCAGCCGGCCGGGGCGCCGTAGTCAGGCTGGGTGGGCGCGTGGCTGCCACTGTGCGAACCGTTGGCGCCGCGCCCGGCCAGGCCGGCTTCGGCTTCGGCCGCCTCGGCCGCCTGGGTTGCGCGTGCGATAGCCGCCTTGAACGCCGGCTCCGGGATCGGCTGGGGCCACGGTTCGCCGCGCTCGATCGCCAGCTCGCCGGGCGTCTTGATGGGCGGCTTGTCCGACGGGATCCGGCCGCCGAAGTCGTCGAACATGGTGAGCCGAGGCCGCTTTTCGACGTCGGCGAAGATGCTTTCCAGCTCGGGTCGGTGCAGGGTTTCTTTTTCCAGCAGCTCGCCGGCCAGGGTGTCGAGCACATCGCGGTATTCGGTGAGAATCTCCCACGCCTCGGTGTGTGCCGCCTCGATGAGCTTGCGGATCTCGTCGTCGATGTCGCGGGCGACCTCGTGCGAGTAGTCCGGTTGGGTGCCCATGGTGCGGCCGAGGAACGGGTCGCCGTGCTCGGTGCCGTATTTGACGGCGCCCAGCTTGGAACTCATGCCGAATTCGGTGACCATCGCGCGCGCGGTTTTGGTGGCCTGCTCGATGTCTGACACCGCGCCAGTCGTGGGCTCACGGAAAACCAATTCCTCCGCGGCGCGGCCACCCATCGCGAACACCAGCTGGGCGATCATCTCCGAGCGGGTTCGTAGGCCCTTGTCTTCTTCCGGCACGGCGACCGCGTGGCCGCCCGTGCGTCCTCTCGCGAGGATCGTCACCTTGTAGACGGGGTCGATATCTGGCATCGCCCACGCGGCCAGGGTGTGCCCACCCTCGTGATAGGCGGTGATCTTCTTCTCGTGCTCGCTGATGATCCGGCCCTTGCGGCGCGGGCCGCCAATGACCCGATCGACCGCCTCCTCCAACGCGGGACCCGTGATAACCGTGCCGTTTTCCCGGGCGGTCAGCAGCGCCGCTTCGTTGATCACGTTGGCCAGGTCCGCGCCGGTCATGCCGACGGTCCGCTTGGCCAGACCGTCCAGGTCGGCGTCCGGGGCGATCGGCTTTCCCTTGGAGTGCACCCTTAAGACGGCCCGGCGACCGGCCAGGTCGGGGTTGGACACCGGGATCTGTCGGTCGAAGCGGCCCGGCCGTAACAGCGCGGGGTCCAGGATGTCGGGCCGGTTGGTGGCCGCGATCAGGATGACGCCCGCGCGATCGCCGAAACCATCCATCTCGACCAGCAACTGGTTGAGCGTCTGCTCGCGCTCGTCATGGCCACCGCCCAGACCGGCGCCGCGCTGGCGGCCAACCGCGTCGATCTCGTCGACGAAGATGATGCACGGGCTGTTCTGCTTGGCCTGCTCGAACAGGTCCCGCACCCGCGAGGCACCGACGCCGACGAACATCTCGACGAAGTCGGAACCGGAAATGGTGAAGAACGGCACGCCGGCCTCGCCCGCCACGGCGCGTGCAAGCAGCGTCTTGCCGGTCCCTGGCGGCCCATAGAGCAGCACGCCTTTGGGGATCTTGGCCCCCAGTGCCTGGTACCTGCTGGGGTTCTGCAGGAAGTCCTTGATCTCGTAGAGCTCCTCGACCGCCTCGTCGACGCCCGCGACGTCGGCGAACGTGGTCTTGGGCATGTCCTTGGAGAGCTGTTTGGCGCGCGATTTGCCGAATCCGAAGCCCATCCGGGCGCCGCCCTGCATGCGGGAGAACATCACGAATAGGCCGACCAGCAACAGCAGCGGCAACACGTAGACCAGCAGCTCGCCCAGGATGCTGCCTTCGTTGACGACGGTGCTGACCTTTGCGTTCTTGGCATTGAGAGCGTTGAACAGGTCGACGGCGTACCCGGTGGGGTACTTGGTGATGACCTTGTCGGAATTGTCGGTTTCGTTGTTGCCCTTCTTCAGGGTCAGCCGCAACTGTTGTTCGCGGTCATCGATCTGCGCGCTCTTGACGTTGTCGCTGTTGATCTGAGCCATCGCCACCGAGGTGTCGACGGGCTTGTAACCGCGGGTGTCGTCACTGAAGTAGAAGAATGACCAGCCGAGCAACACCACAACAGCAATCGCCGTTATGGTGCGGATCAAGTTTTTCCGGTTCATCGATCATCGGCCGTGCCGGCCAGGTCCTTCCGTATATACGCAGCTGGAAAACCAAGGCTACCGCCCGTGGCGATCGCCAGCCCGGGAAGTGGCGATCGCAAGCTCCGGCGGAGCCGGAGCGCAGCGGGCCGCCACCATCCCGCCGAGCCCGGGCGCAGCGGGTCGCCACCATCCGCCGAGCCCGGGCGCAGCGGGTCGCCACCGTCTCGCTAGACCAACGACCGACCGTTCCTAATAGATCCGGAAGACGGCAAACAACACAAGACGGCCGCCCGCGGTTAGCTCAGCATTGCCCCCCGTCGTTCGGGGATCAGACGCACCACGGCTGCTTCAATGACGTAGATGATCGGCAGCAGCGCCAACGCGAACTGGAATCCATGGCTAGTGGCCAGGGTGGCGATCACCACCGGCGCCAGTCCGCCAATTCCACGGCCAAGGTTGAACAACAGGTTCTGGGCCGTAGCGCGGACCGCGGTCGGATACAGCTCGGCAAGCAGGGCGCCCAACCCGCCGACCATGCCATTGGCAAACGCCCCGACCACGAACCCGCCGGCGAGCAGTGCAGTGGGCTCGGTGAGCTGGCTATACACCAGCACCGAACCCGCCGCACCGGCCTGATACAGCCACAACGCCGGACGGCGACCGAACCGATCAGCGAGCTGCCCAAAGGCCAGAATCCCGACGATCATTCCCAACACCGTCACCGCGGTCCACAACGAACCTTTCGTCAGTCCCAGGCCAAGGCTTTCCGACAGGTAGTGCGGCAGCCAAACGAGAACCAGCCGGCTCTCACCGCGGACAAGTGGAAACTGACGATGATCCCGGGGAGGGCAAAGCTGATGATCAGTAGGTCGAAGCCATCCAGGCCAAATCCGATCGCCGAGACGAATACCGCCTTGCGGGCGTAGTTACTCGTAGTAGCGGGCTTCGACCACATTGCCGTCCGGATCAACGAAGTAGTAACCCTGCGGCGCCCATCCTTGCGCCCCGAAGGAATGGTTGAGCCGGGCACTGGTGTCCACGCCTGCTTGCTGCAGACGCTGATCGAGTTCGTCGTATTCGGATTTCGACATTGCCAAACAGACATGATTTACGCGATGGCCGGCGCTGCCCGCGACTTTCGTCATCGACTCGGTAGGGCCAGCACCCTCGGCTGGCATCAAGTCGATGATGGATTCCGCGCTCACCCGCACGCTCGGGAACGGCGCTTCTCCGGCCTCGAACTCTTCGAATCGCACCGGCGTCAACCCGACGACCCTCGTGTAGAAGTCCATTGCCGCGCGCGGATCCTTTGTCCAGAGCACGATGTGGTCAAGCCGCATGGGTCAACATGATGCGCGGCTTCGCCCGCGATATCTACTTGCTAAGCCCTTCTCAGTCCGGTGCCGTTGTGATTTGGTGAGACCATGGGTTTGGCTACCGAGCGGTTGATAGACACCAACGGTTTGCAGCTGCGCGTGATCGAGGCCGGGGACCGCGGCGCCCCGGTGGTGATACTGGCCCACGGCTTTCCTGAACTCGCCTATTCATGGCGACACCAGATTCCGGCCCTGGCCGAAGCCGGCTACCACGTGCTGGCTCCCGATCAGCGCGGCTATGGCGGGTCGTCTTGTCCCCAGGCGATCGAGGCATACAACATTCACGAGGTGACCGCCGACATGGTCGGCTTGCTCGACGACGTCGGCGCCGAGCGCGCGGTCTGGGGGGGCCACGATTGGGGCGCCATCGTGGTGTGGAATGCGCCGCTGTTGCATCCGGACCGGGTTGCCGGAGTGGCTGCGTTGAGCGTGCCGGTGGTGCCCCGCCCGCGGACGCCACCGACGCAGGCGCTCCGGGACAGATTCGGGGAGAACTTCTTCTACATCCTCTATTTCCAGGAACCGGGTGTCGCCGACGCCGAACTCAACCGAGATCCGGCCCGCACGATGCGCCGGATGATCGGCGGCCTGCAGCTGCCCGGGGACCAAAGCGCGGCACTGCGGATGCTCGCACCGGGCCCGGAAGGCTTCGTCGATCGGCTTCCGGAACCGCCCGGGCTGCCGGGCTGGATCAGCCAGGACGAGCTCGACCATTACATAAGCGAGTTCACTCGAACGGGTTTTACCGGCGGCCTGAACTGGTATCGCAATTTCGATCGCAACTGGGAAACCACGGCCGAACTCAACGGCGCCACAATCTCTGTGCCGTGTTTGTTCATCGGCGGGACGGCCGATCCCGTACTGACCTTCACCCGCCGCGACCGGGCGTCGGAAGGGATCACCGGCCCGTACCGCGAAGTGATGATCGACGGCGCCGGACACTGGCTGCAGCAGGAGCGGCCCGACGACGTGAATACGGCCCTTTTGGAGTTCCTTCGGACGGTGGAGTGGTGATGAGCGCACCTATGCGTTTCGGCGTTTTTATCACGCCTTTTCATCCGACGGGCCAATCGCCAACGGTGGCACTGGAATACGACATGGAGCGGGTTGTCGCGCTCGATCGGCTGGGATACGACGAAGCGTGGTTCGGCGAACACCACTCCGGCGGCTACGAATTGATCGCGTGCCCGGAAGTATTCATCGCAGCCGCGGCGGAGCGGACCAAGCACATCCGGCTGGGTACTGGCGTGGTGTCGCTGCCCTACCACCATCCGCTGATGGTGGCCGATCGCTGGGTTCTGCTGGATCATCTGACCCGCGGGCGGGTCATGTTCGGCACCGGACCCGGGGCGCTGCCGTCGGATGCCTACATGATGGGCATCGATCCGATCGATCAGCGACGGATGATGCAGGAATCCCTTGAGGCGATCCTCGCCCTCTTCCGCGCCGCGCCAGACGAACGTATCGACCGTCACTCCGATTGGTTCACCTTGCGCAACGCGCAGTTGCACATCCGTCCGTACACCTGGCCGTACCCCGAGATATCCACTGCCGCAATGATTTCACCGTCTGGTCCGCGACTGGCCGGTACGCTGGGTACGTCGCTGCTGTCGCTGTCGATGTCGGTTCCGGGCGGCTACGCGGCACTGGAGAACACCTGGGACGTGGTGCGCGAGCAGGCCGCCAAAGTCGGCCGGGACGAGCCCGATCGCGCCAATTGGCGCGTGCTTTCGATCATGCACTTGGCGGACAGCCGCGACCAGGCTGTCGACGATTGCACCTACGGCTTGCTCGATTTCTCGAAATACTTTGGCGCGGCAGGGTTTGTCCCGCTGGCCAACACCGTGGAAGGGACGCAGTCACCCCAAGAGTTTGTCGAAGAGTATGCGGCAAAGGGAAATTGTTGCATCGGCACTCCCGACGACGCGATCGCACACATTGAAGACCTGTTGGATCGCTCGGGCGGTTTCGGGACGCTGTTGCTGCTCGGCCATGACTGGGCGTCACCCCAAGCGACTTTCCATTCCTATGATCTGTTCGCCCGCAAGGTGATTCCGCATTTCAAGAGACAACTCGAAGCGCCGCGGGCATCACACGACTGGGCCAGGGGTAAGCGCGATGAACTGATCGGCCGCGCCGGTCAAGCCGTAGTAAAGGCGATCACCGAACATGTGTCCGAGCACGAGAGGGAGAGCGGCTAATGCGTGCTTCGGTGCTGCGCGACGGGCGCATGGTCTACCGGGATGACGTGCCCGATCCGGTCCCCGGACCGGGCCAGGTGCTGGTGGCGGTGCGGTCGTGTGGAATATGCGGCTCGGACCTGCATTTCGCCGCGCACGGCGCTGAGGTGCTGGCGCTGACCGCTCAGATGACACGTGGTGGCGGCGGCATGGGCGTCGACCTCGACCGCGACATCTTCATGGGTCACGAATTCAGTGCCGAAATCCTGGAAGCCGGACCCGACACCGAAACCTATCCCGCGGGAACGTTGGTCACGTCGTTGCCAGTGCTGTTGTCCGACAAGGGCGTCGAGCCGATCGTCTACAGCAACACCACCATTGGCGGCTACGCCGAACGGATGCTGCTGTCGGCCCCGCTCCTGATTCCCATCCCCAATGGCCTTGACCTCAAACATGCCGCGCTGACCGAACCGATGGCAGTGGGGCTACACGCTGTGAACAAGTCGAACATCCAGCCCGGCGAGACCGCTCTCGTGATCGGTTGCGGTCCAATTGGCATCGCGATAATCGCCGCGCTCCGCAGGAGTGGTGTTGAAACCATTGTGGCAGCTGACTTTTCGCCAAAGCGGCGCGAATTGGCCACCGCGATGGGCGCACATCAGGTCCTCGATCCCGCGCAGGGGTCGCCGTTCGACACCGCCAAACCCGCGGTGGTTTTCGAGGCGGTGGGAGTGCCGGGAATTATCAACGACGTGTTGTCGCGGGCACGGCCGGGCACACGGCTGGTCGTCGCCGGAGTGGGCATGCAACCCGACACCATGCATCCGGTCTTCGCGGTCGCCAAAGAGATCAACGTGCAATTCGTACTCGCCTACACCCCGGAGGAGTTCGCCGATTCGCTGCGCGCAATCGCCGAAGGCGAGACCGACGTCAGCCCGCTGATCACCGGGGAAGTCGGGCTCGACGGAGTCGGTGCTGCATTTGACGACCTGGGCGACCCCGAGCGGCATTGCAAGATTCTGGTCACTCCATAGCCTGTCGTACCCGCCGACTAGTATCGAAATTATGTTCGACGGGCTGCAAGAGATGGATTCCGCCACACTGATCGGGGTGGTTGAGTCCACGCACCGGCAGGAGTCGATGCTGGTGGCACAACGGATGGCGGCGGTCGCGGCGTTGCTGCGGAATCGGCGCGCCGCCGCCGAGCGGGCCGAGCAGCGAGATGGGTATGCCGGCATCGATGGGTTCGACCAAACCAAAGCCGAGGTCGCTGCGGCGATGAATCTGTCGCCGCTGGCAGCTAGCTATCTGGTGTTATACGCCGAGACACTGGATGTGCGCCTGCCCCACCTCGCGGCATTGTTGGCGGCGGGACGCACCGATTGGCGCACCGTGCGCTTGATTATCGGGCGCACCGAACTGGTCGATGAACGACTGATCGCCCAGTTGGATGAGTCGCTGGCCGCACGGATCGGCACCTGGCAGGGCTGGTCACGCCAGCGGATCATCAACGCTGTCGATGCCGCGGTGCGCATTGTCGATCCCGATGCGGCCCGGGAGCGCCAAGCCACCGCCGAGGCGGATCGCCATATCGGTGTCAACGCGTTGGGCAATGGGATGGCCGAGGTGTATGGCACGGTGCCCGCGACTGCGGCCACGGCGTTTGACCG
Organism: Mycobacterium simulans; assembly: GCF_900232995.1. Lineage (GTDB taxonomy): Bacteria > Actinomycetota > Actinomycetes > Mycobacteriales > Mycobacteriaceae > Mycobacterium > Mycobacterium simulans. The sequence continues at coordinate 1,645,836 of NZ_OCVX01000003.1, read as the reverse complement.
GCGGCTCTCGCAGCTGGCGTCACAGGTGTGTGCAGGTGATCCGCGCACGATGGATCAGCGTCGCGCCGATGCGGTGGCCGCGTTGACCGAGGGCCGCGGCCTGGCGTGTGGCTGCGGGCAGCCGGGGTGTCCGAACGCAACCGCGACCGAGCGCAATTCTCGTGGGGTGCGGGTGGTGATCAATGTGGTGGCCAGCGAGCAGACGGTGTATGGCACCAGCGCGCAGCCCGGATATGTGGAGGGCTATGGGGTCATCGATGCCGAGCAGGTTCGCGACTTGGTGGCCACCGCGGCCCTGCATGTCATCGATCCTTATACCAGCCCGGTGGCGGCGTTGCGGTATCAGCCGTCGGTGGCCTTGGAGCGGGCGGTGCGGTGTCGGGATCTGACGTGTCGGTTTCCCGGGTGTGGCCGCCCGGCGATGGGCTGCGATCTGGATCATACGATTCCGTTTAACCACGCCGACCCGGCCGCTGGTGGGCTGACCGTGCTGGTAAATCTGAAATGTCTTTGTAGACAACATCATCGGCTGAAAACGTTCGGTGGGTGGCGCGATGAACAGTGCGCCGATGGCACAGTGATCTGGACCTCGCCCAGCGGGCGAACCTATCGGACGTCGCCGGCCGGGGCGGACCTGTTCGGGCCGGTTCGAAGATCGCCATGCGCGCCGCCGATACCCAATCGGCGCAGCCGCTCGCAGCAGCGCGCCAGCCGAATCGCGCGGGCGCGCAAGCACAACCGCGAGCAGCGCCCCATCAATGAGTATCGACGCTGGCTAGAGGGCGCCCGTAAACAAGAGATCGCGGATCGTCGGTTCCGCAATCACATGCGCGACATGCTGTTCCTGTTCAAGGGCACACCGAGCACCAGCCCGTTCTGTACCTGGGTCAACGATCCCCGGGAGCCAGAAGAACTCCCACCGGACTGGACACCCGACAAGCCAATGCCGGAACCCCTTCCCGACGACCCGCCTTTCTGACGTAGACGCGCGCGTGGTCAGGCCCAGCTGGACCCAACCGCGCTGTCGGTTTGCGCCATGTTGCTGCCGGCGGTCTGCACCTTCTGGCCGTGGGCGTTGGCCTGCTCGTAGATCACCTGGAAGTTGCGGCCCAACTGAGTGATGAACTCCTGGCACGCCACCGAACCGGCGCCACCCCAAAAGTCGCCAGCCGCAAGCACATCGCGAACGATGGCCTGATGCTCGGCTTCCAGCGACGCAGCCTGCGCGCGGATGGTGGCGCCGTGGGCGTCGACATCGCCGAATTGATAGTTGATCGTCATTTCAGGTGTTCTCCTGTCTGAAATATGGGTGATCTGTTCAGCTGCTGAGGATCTGCTGCGAAGCCTGCTCTTGCTGCTCGTAGTTGTTGGCGTCGCGAATCAGCCCATCGCGCACCCCGTGCAGCATGTTGACGATGTTGCGGAAAGCGGTGTTCATCTGACCCATGGTGTCCAATGAGGTCGCCTCGGCAAGGCCGCTCCAGCCAGCGCCGGAGATGTTCTGCGAGGACGCCCACATCCGGCGAGCCTCGTCCTCGACGGTCTGGGCGTGCATCTCAAAGCGGCCCGCCATGTCCCGCATCGCATGTGGGTCGGTCATAAACCGTGTAGTCATTTCAATGCTCCTTAGAATCGTCGAATCGAATTGTTGATGACCGGGCCGTTATCCGCCGGCTGGCGGCTGCGGCATGATGGTGGGCTTGAAACCGTATCGGGGTGCGGCAAAGTGGGCGGCTAGGCCGCGCCCGACTCCGGAGCCCGGCACCACCGGCAACCCGCCGAACGCACTTGCAGCGGGTTCAGCGGCCGCCCCTGCCCCGAGACCGTTGAGGGCAACGTTGATGGGCGTTGCAGCCGGGGCTGAACCGGCCCAGGATGCCGGCGCCGAGAAAGCCCCAACTTTGGCCGCGTTGCCGGCGGCTGCCGCAATCCCACCGAGACCACCCGCATTCGGAAGGATGGATGGAAGGGCGGCTGGCAAGTCCTTGGCGGCCTTGGCGGCGGCTTCGGCGCCCTCGCTGGCCCACTTCGGCAGGTCGTGTGCGAGACCGAAGTAGTCCTTCATCTGGGTGACCATGAGCCGCGCGGGAGAAACCCACTGAGCAAACGTGTCCATGGCGGTGCTGGCATCCAGCTCCGCCGAGCCGGTAAAGCCCTCCGCCAGGTCGCCAAGTATTCCATCGAGGATGATGCCGTCACCGTTCTCGTTCCAAGCGGTCGCGGTCAAGCCCAGCACAGACATCGGGTCGGTGAGCACGGGCGCAGTATTCGTCATCCCCGCGAGCCCGAGCAGTGCATTGGGAACGGCGTCAAGTCCCTGCGCGGCTGCCGCGCTATTCACAGCTTGGGCGACCGAGGCGGCTTGGCCGGCGACCCCAGCCGGGTCGACGGTGGCCGCCGCCGGGCTGAACGGCGTCAACATCGACGCCTGCGCCGATGCACCCGCATAGCCGTACATCGCGGCCGCATCCTGGGCCCACATCTCGGCGTATTGCGCCTCGGTGGCCGCGATTGCGGCGGTGTTCTGACCGAGGAAGTTCGTCGCTAGCAACGCCATCAATAACGCCCTGTTGGCCGCGACCTCCGCCGGTGGCACCGTCGCGAGAAAAGCCGCCTCATAAGCACTCGCCGCCGCCACGGCTTGGCTGCCGGCCTGTTCGGCTTGCGCGGCGGTGTCCACTAACCACGCCACTTGGGGCGCGGCGGCGGCCGCCATCGCCGCCGCGGATGGTCCCTGCCATGGCCCGTCAGTCAGGCCAGTGACAAGTGCGTCATAGGAAGACGCCACAGTTTGTAGCTCTGCGGACAGCACCTCCCAGGCCGTCGCGGCGGTCAGCATCGGCCCCGAGCCGGGTCCGGCATACATCAGCGCAGAGTTGATCTCCGGCGGCAAAGCCGCAAAATCCAACATCAGCCTTGCTCTCCTAGCCGATTGTGCTGGCGTTGGCGGCCTCGGTGACCGCATACGAACCCGCACTGATGCCCAGCGTCGTCGCCAACTGCTCTTGGACGGCCGCCGCCTGGGCGCTGATCTGCTGATACAGCTTTGCGTGCGTGACAAATTGCGTCGCGGTCAGCAGCGACACCAAATCAGATGCGGCGGGAACCACACCGGTCGTCGGCAGTGCCGCCGCGGCATTTCCCGCGCGCACTGCCACGTTGATGGACTGCAGCTCGCCGGCAGTCGCGGCCAACATATCTGGCTCCGCGAGCATGATCGACATGAACATTCCTCCCTCAGTCTGTGCTTGAATTAGCAAGTTTCAGTGGCGGCGACATCGACGTCGCTCATCCCTGAAGCAGATCAGACGACAGGTTAGGACAGCCAGGTAGGAACAACACAGGTTCCGCACAGCCTGTTCACTGCCGAGTAAATAACAATTCATTTGCTGCAGGTGATTACCTGCATATTTTGAATTTTTGTATGAGTCATATTTGAATCAAATATGATTTGAGTTCTATATGAATTTCGGGGATTCGCGCCAACAAGCGTTAGAATGCGCAATCCCGGCACCAGACGCAGTCCACGTCGAGCTTCCCAAGTAGGTCAGCAAGATCCGTTCATACCCGCAGCTGACGTTCGAAAGGCATTTCATAACAACGAATTTCCGCACATAACGAACCAATTACATTGAGCCGTAACCGATTCCGTAGGCCTGACTAAAGGCCCAGGGTGGCTGGGCAAGCGCACCGCACTACCGCCGGGCGGAATACGGCGAGGATGGCGAATTTGGCGAATTTGGCGAATTTGGTGAAATCGACCTGTGGCGGACCTGAAATAGGGTAAGCACCAGCCGACGCTAGACCTTTGCTGGCCTACGTTTACTAGACTCGCCAACCCGACGATTGAGTTCGAACATCAGGTGAACGAAGTATGTCGCCACAGCATATCAGCCGTCCGATCGTGCGATGAACCGGAAACGCTAGGGTGCCAGTCATGCCGATCGCACAACGTGTCCCGGGATTTGTCCGCAAGTCGATTGCATTGACCGCCGCCCTGTTCGCCACGGCCTCGCTGTCGGCGTGCGATTCGCACAACGCGACGCCATCCGGCGCAAATCCACGTCAGGTGACCGTATTCGGATCGGCGCAGGTGCAGGGTGCTCCGGACACCCTGACCGCCGACGTCGCCATCGAGTTCACCGCGGGCGACGTCACCAGCGCGATGAACCAGACCAACGACCGCCAGCAAGCCGTCATCAACGCGCTGGTAGGTGCGGGACAGGACCGCAAGGACATCCGCACCACCGAGGTCACCCTGCAGCCGCAGTACAACACTCCCGAGCCCGGTGCCACCGCCACCATCACCAGCTACCGCGCCGAAAACGCCATCGCGGTCAAGATCCACCCGACCGATGCCGCGTCGCGGCTCCTAGACCTCATCGTCAGCAGCGGCGGTGACGCGACCCGGATCAGATCGGTCAGGTACTCGATCGCCGACGACTCGAAGCTGGTGAAGGACGCGCAGACCCGTGCCTTCGAGGATGCCAAGAACCGCGCCCAAGAGTACGCGCAGCTATCGGGCCTCAACCTTGGCAAGGTGCTTTCCATCTCGGAGGGAGTCGGCCACGCGCCGTCAGAGGGCGGGCCGGCGGCGCCGTCACCGCGCGCTTCCACTGTGCCATTGGAACCCGGCCAGCAGACCGTGAGTTTTTCGGTGACGGTGATCTGGGAGCTGACCTAGGTTTGATGGTGGCGACCCGCTGCGCCCAGCTTCGCCGCGCTTGCGCTCGCCACTGGCGCGCTACGGCCGCTACTGATAGACCCGGGGGTCCAGCGTCCCGATATACGGCAGGTCGCGGTACCGCTCGTCGTAGTCCAGGCCGTAACCCACCACGAAGTCGTTCGGAATGTCGAAGCCCACGTAGGCGATGTCGACGTTGGCGCCCAACGCATCTGGCTTGCGCAGCAGCGTGCACACCCGCAAGGAACGCGGACGCCGGGTGCTCAGGTTCCGCGACAGCCAGGAGAGCGTCAGTCCCGAGTCAACGACGTCCTCGACGATCAGCACATCGCGACCGTTGATGTCGCGGTCAAGGTCCTTAAGGATGCGCACCACCCCCGACGACGATGTCGAAGATCCATATGAGCTCACCGCCATGAATTCGAACTGGGTCGGCAATGGAATTGCGCGCGCCAGGTCGGTTACGAACAGCACGGCACCCTTCAGCACCGTGATCAACAGCAGGTCCTGGCCGGTGGTAGCGGGTAAGTCCCGGTAGTCGGTGCCGATTTGGTCACCGAGCTCGGCGATGCGGGCCTGGATCTGCTCCTTGGTGAGCAACACCGACTTGATATCCCCCGGGTACAGCTCCTCCGTCACGCCCACAGCGTAGCCATGTCGCCAGCCGAAAAACCAACGCAGGCGTCAAATCGACTTGGACACGGGCTCACTCCACAAAGTCAGTAGGCCGTCACGTCGCCCGGCGATCAATCGCTGACCACGCAAGGTAGAACCAACCGCCACCCCACCCTGGCCGCGCCAGGCGGTGACCAGCGTGTCCACGCCTCGGATCTGCTTATCGGTCAGCCCGGTCGCGCCGCCGGCCAAGAGCCAGCCGCGAATTACCCTGCGACGCACCGGGTCCGGCAGCTCGGTCAACACCTCGACACTCAAACCGGACCCCGCCGAAGCCCCGGTGAGCGCCTCGGAAAACGCCTCAGCGGCCATCGCGTCGATCAGTTCGGTGTCCTCCCGCAACGCCGTCGCGGTGCGGGCCAGCGCCTCGGCGACGCCTCCGCCCAGCACGTCCTCCAACAGTGGCAACACTTCGGTGCGCAACCGCGTTCGGGTGAAGCGGCGATCGGTGTTGTGCGGGTCCTGCCACGGGCTCAGGCCCAGCTCCCGGCACGCCCCATGCGTCACGCTGCGTCGCACCCCCAGTAATGGCCGACACCACGGCGGATCGTACGGCCGCATGCCGGCGATCGACCGAGCCCCCGAACCGCGGCCAAGCCCGAGCAACACCGTCTCGGCTTGATCATCCAAAGTGTGAGCCAACAGCACCGGGCCGTCACGGCGAGCGCCCAGGGCGGCGTAGCGAGCGGTGCGCGCCGCCGCCTCCGGGCCGCCCGACCCGGTTGCGGTACCCACCTCAACGCAAAGCACTTGTGCGTCAACACATCCCAGCGAGAGGGCTTGCGTCCGCGCGGTTTCGGCGACGACGTCCGAACCGGACTGCAGGCCATGGTCCACGATCAGCGCGGTGGTAGGCAACAGCTGCGCCGCGACCGCGGTAAGCGCCAACGAGTCCGGGCCACCGGAGAGCCCCACACACCATCGATTGGCTGCCCCGAGGTAGGTCCGCAAGAACCTCTCGACGACCGTGCGTAGCTGCTCTACAGCACCCGGTCGATCCATCGCTGCGGGTTCTCGATCTCGGCGGGCAAGGGCAATGTCGTCGGGCCCGACCAGATCGTGTTGAACCGCTTCATCCCGACCCGGTCCACCACGTCATCGACGAACGCCTTGCCGCGGGTGTACTGGCTGAGCTTGGCGTCGAAGCCCAACAGCGCGCGCAGCAATCGCTGCAGCGGTGGTTGCTTGCGCTGGCGACGTTCGTCGAAGCGGCGGCGGATCGTGGCCACCGACGGCACCACCACCGGGCCAACCGCATCCATCACATGTTCGGCGTGGCCCTCGAGCAGCGTGCCCAACACCAAGAGCCGATCAAGGGCTTCGCGTTGCGGTTCCGACTGCACGGCGCGCACCAGGCCCAAGATCCCGGACGGGGCGTAGTCATCGCCATCACCGGAGCCGCGGGTTCGGACAAAGTCCGCAAGCCGGCTCACCACCTGCCCTAGGTCGTCGGCGGGTTCGCGGGTCAAGAGCGCCAGCGAGTCCGCCATGTATCCGGCGATCCAGGGGTTGGCCGTGAACTGTACCCGGTGGGTGACCTCATGCAGGCACACCCACAGCCGGAAGTCGGACGGGTCGACCTTCAGTTGCCGCTCGACGGCAATGACGTTGGGATACACCAGCAACAAGCAGCCCTCTTCGGCCGGACCGAACGGGTCGTACTGACCGAGGATGCCCGAGGCCACGAACGCCAGCACCGCACCCGTCTGCGCACCGGTGATCCGTCCGGTGAAAAACCCGCGCGGCTTTTCGCTGCCATTCGTCATCGCCCGCATTGATTCGGCGGCGGCCCGTATCCACGCCGGCCGGTCCACGACGCGCGCCGGCGGCACCACATCGTCGGTCACCAGACCGGTGATGTCGCGCACAGGCGGTTCAGCTTTCGCCGCCGCGGCCAGCAATTCATCGATCACCTGGCGGCGCGTGTATTCCGTGGACGGCGGACCCGGCCGGGCCAGCCTCTCCCCGACCGTGGCTGCAAATCGCCAATCGACGGTGTTGCCAAGGGTCAGATCTGTCCCCCGATCCGACCTAGCGGTCACGTCGCGCACCCGCAGAACCACAGCTTGGTGGCCAGCGCGTCCATCGCGTTGCGGCCGTTCGGCCCGGCCTCGTTGGAGATGAACGCGAAGGTGAGCACCCGCCCGCTGCTGTCGGTGAGCACTCCCACCAACGAGTTGATGGCGGTCAAGGATCCGGTCTTGGCCCGCAGCCAACCGGCGGGACCCTGGTCGGTGGATCGGTCCAGGAAGCGTTCGCCCAGCGTGCCGCTACCCCCGGCGATTGGAAGCAGGTCCAACAGGGGTCGCAATGTCGGTTGATCGGGTCCCGCGGCGGCCTGCATCGTGCCATCCAGGGTGCGGGCGGTCAGACGGTTGTCCACCGACAAACCGCTGGAATCGACGAGCGCGGCGCCGGCGGTGTCGACGTGCACCGTGTTCAACCGGTTGGTGACCGCGTCGACCGCTCCGGTAAAGCTCTGCGGCCGGTTGATGGCGGCGGCCACCTCGCGGCCGATGCACTCGGCCATCACGTTGTCGGAGGCGTTCATCATCTGGGACAGCCGTTGGATCAATGGCGCCGACTGAACCACCGCGAGTTGCCGTGCACCCGTCGGCGCCGTAGCAATCGTCACCGCTGCGGGGTCGAGTCCAAGGGCTTTGGCCAGCTCGCGCCCGGCATCCAGCGCCGGGGTGCGTGACCTTCTGGAGTTGACGGTCGTCGGCTGGATACGCCCGGCATCGATCATCGCGGCCTCGATCGGTGCGATATCACCGTTGTCCACGTCGGCGGGGTCCCAGCCCTGCGCCATCGTCGGACCACTGAACGCCGAAATGTCCACCTGCACCGCCGTCGGTGTCACGCCGCTGCGACGAATCTGTTCGACGAGGTCGCTGATGCGCGCCGCACCCCGATACCAGGTGTCCTGGCCGGGTGGTGCCGCGGACAGCGTCGGATCCCCGGCGCCCACCAGCACCACGGCTTCCTGAGCGGCATGGCTACTGGCCACCACACGCGTGCTAATTCGCGCCTGACGGTCCAAGGTCAGCAGCGCCGCCGCTGCCGTCAGAACCTTGTTCGTCGACGCCGGTATCAACGGCAGGTCATCTAGCTGACGCCAGAGTTCGTCGCCGGTCAGGGCATCGGTGATCCGGCCCCCCAACTTGCCCAAATTGGGATCGGCCGCGACTGCAGCCAGTGCTGCCGCCACACCGGCGGCACTCGGGGTGACGGCGGTGTCGGCCACTGGGGTCACTCCGGCTTTGACTGTGGGAGGCCGCGGCGGCGGAACGGGCGACCGCGCCCCGCTGGATCCGTGACCTCCGGTGGTGAAGAACGCCGCGGCCGCCACCAGGACGGCGACAAACGCCAGCACAGCCACCCCGATCAACACCTGGGTGGACTTACGCCAACGTTTGGGCCCCATGATTCTCCTGCCTGTCTCGCCCCATTCTGCCGAACCAGCCATGACGCAGTGCGACGGTACCGGCTCGACTAGGGTGTCCCCCGACGCATTTGACCTAACCGCTTGTCCCCGAAGGAGCCAACCCGTGCAATTCGACGTGACCATCGAAATTCCGAAGGGCCAGCGGAATAAGTATGAGGTGGACCACGAGACGGGGCGGGTGCGTCTGGACCGCTACCTCTATACCCCGATGGCCTACCCGACCGACTACGGATTCATCGAGGACACGCTGGGTGAAGACGGCGACCCGCTGGACGCGCTGGTGCTGCTGCCGCAGCCGCTGTTCCCGGGCGTTTTGGTGGAGGTGCGGCCGGTGGGAATGTTCCGGATGGTGGACGAGAAGGGCGGCGACGACAAGGTGCTATGTGTGCCGGCCGGTGACCACCGTTGGGACCACATCCAGGACATCGGCGACGTTCCGGAATTCGAATTAGACGCGATCAAGCATTTCTTCGTGCACTACAAGGACCTGGAGCCGGGCAAGTTCGTCAAGGCGGCCGACTGGGTGGGCCGCGCCGAAGCCGAAGCCGAAGTACAGCGGTCGATCGAGCGGTTCAAGACGAACGGGCACTGATTGCACGTGCGCTGGCGACTCGTCGGTTGCGCCACACGCTTTCGGTGAATGCCGCGACGATAAAGACAACGCCCACTGCCGCGGTGATCCACTCCGGGATCTGGAATCGGTGGTCGATGGACAGCAGCATGATCACGGCCAGCGCGCCGATCGCCCAGTGCGCGCCGTGTTCCAGGTAGACGTACCGGTCCAAGGTGTCCTGGCGGACCAGAAAGATAGTGATCGACCGGACGAACACCGCGCCCACCAGGCCAAGGCCCAACGCAATGATGATCGGGTCCGTAGTGATGGCAAAGGCTCCGGTGACTCCGTCGAAAGAGAACGTGGCGTCCAGCACCTCTAAATATAGGAATAGCGTGAAGCCGGCTTTCCCGACTGCCCCGGTAGCCTCGGGAATCTGACCCGAAGATCGTTCCTCCACCCCCGACGGCCGAAACGCACGGCTCAGACCGTTCACGACGAGATAGGTCACCAATCCCAGGACACCTGCGGTCATGACCGTCGCGCGCCCGTCACCGGTGTGTGTCAAATGGGTGCCGGCGAAGATCAACAACACACCGGCCACCACCACCGGCACTTGACCGAGCCGGCCGATGCGGGCGAACGGGCCCTCAATCCACTTGAGCCACTTGATATCCCGATCGTGGAAAACGAAGTCCAGGAACAACATCAGCAGGAACATGCCGCCGAAGGCTGCAATCTGCGGGTGGGCAGCATGGATCAGTTTTTCATAGCTGGGCGAGCCGTCGGGAAATTCCAGCGCGCCGCCCGGCGGCGGGTGAAGCGCTAGCTTCATCGCGCGGACCGGATCGAGGCCCGCGCTCAGCCACACGATGGCCAACGGGAACACCAGTCGCATTCCGAAGACCGCGATAAGAATCCCGATGGTCAGAAACATCCGTTGCCAGAACTGACTCATTTGCTTCAGTACCGCGGCGTTGATGATGGCGTTGTCGAACGACAGTGACACCTCGAGCACGCCCAGCACCGTCAGCAAGAACAGTGCGGTCGGCCCACCGTGCAGGTATCCGATGACCAAAGCCGCCACGGTGACCGCCAGCGAGAAGCCGAAAATGCGGAACGTTGTCAATGGATTTTCACTGAGTCCTTCCGGCTTCCGCCACAATGGCCCTCACCTCACGGCCGGTCACTACGCAGTGAACCGACGTTTACCAGATGCATCACTGCGAAGGAGAATCGGTTACCCATGATTGCGGAGTTCTCGTGGTTGCCACCGGAAATCAACTCGGCGCGTTCACGGCGGGGCGGGCTTAGCTAGTTCACGGTGCTGAGTCATCCCGCTTAGTATTTCGACGGTGACGGAAGTCGGCGGTTCGGCGGGCGCACCAGCGGGACCGATCGCGCGCGGCAGCATGGCGCGGGTCGGTACCGCCACCGCGGTGACGGCGCTGTGTGGCTATTCGGTCATTTACCTGGCCGCCCGCGACCTGGCCCCCAGCGGCTTCTCGATATTCGGGGTGTTCTGGGGCGCCTTCGGCCTGGTCACCGGCTGCGCCAACGGTCTGCTGCAGGAAACCACCCGCGAGGTGCGCTCGATGGGCTATCTCGAGGTGTTGCCGGACGGCGGTCGCGTCCACCCGCTGCGGGTCGCCGGGATGGTCGGCCTCACCGCAGCGGTCGTGATCGCCGGCAGTTCGCCGTTGTGGGGCGGGCGGGTGTTCGCCGAGCAGCGCTGGTTGTCGGTGGGGCTGCTCAGCGTTGGGCTGGCCGGTTTCTGCCTACACGCCACCCTGCTGGGCATGTTGGCCGGCACCAACCGGTGGAGTCAGTACGGCGCGCTAATGATGACTGACGCGATCATCCGGGTGGCGGTGGCCAGCGCTACGTTCGTCATCGGCTGGGGGCTGGTTGGTTTTCTGTGGGCGACCGTCGCGGGTGCGGCGGCGTGGCTGATCATGCTGCTGACTTCCCCGACGGCACGTGCGGCGGCCCATCTGATGACACCGGGTACTACCGCGACGTTCTTGAGGGGCGCCGCCCACTCGATCACCGCGGCAGGGGCCAGCGCGATCCTGATCATGGGATTTCCGGTGTTGCTGAAGCTGACGTCCGCCACTGAGCTGGGTGCGCAAGGCGGCGTCGTCATCTTGGCGGTGACCTTGACCCGTGCACCGCTGCTGGTGCCGCTGACGGGCATGCAAGGCAACCTGATCGCCCATTTCGTTGACGAAAGCACCCATCGGCTTCGGGCGTTGGTTGCGCCGGCAGCGCTTATCGGCGGCATCGGCACGGTTGGGGTGCTGGCGGCGGGCATGGTCGGACCCTGGCTGCTGCGTGTTGGGTTCGGGCCGCAGTACCACGCCAGCAGCTCGTTGCTGGCCTGGCTCACCGGGGCCGCCGGGGCGATTGCCATGTTGACGCTCACGGGCGCCGCCACGGTGGCGGCCGCGTTGCATCGGGCGTACTCGCTGGGCTGGGTCGGGGCGACGGTGGCGTCGGGACTATTGCTGCTGCTGCCGCTCGCCCTGGAGACCCGCACTGTGGTCGGACTGTTATGCGGTCCGCTGGTCGGCATCGCCGTGCATCTGATGGCATTGGCGCGCGCCGGGGGCGCGTATCGCTGAACGGTAGGTACCCACAGAGTTCTTGTTGCCCGACTTGACACAGACTGCGCATTTGCCGCCAGTACCGCCGGTTCGCTGTCGCCCCGGATGCCGTCATCACCATTGGCGCCGACGGCGAGGCCGGCGCCGCCGCTCCCGCCCTTGCCGGCTAGGCCGCCGTCGCCGCCCCTACCGCCGTCGCCGTCCCAACCGCCGGCACCACCCGTACCGTCCACCACCAGGCCGCGCGTAGTAGCTCACAAGGAGGCCGCATAAGATGCGAACCCGCATCCCCGGGCCCGCGAGGCAGACGAGAGAGTCGGGGGCACAAACCTGCAGGCACAGGTCGGAGCGTGATGACTGAAAAGAGGCGATGGTCGGCGCGGTGGCAGGCCGCGATCGCAGCGGTAGCGATCCTTGTGACGGTGCCGACGGGGTGTGGTGTGTCCGGACCCCAGCCTGCCAGCTTGGTGAGTCAACTCACCGACACGATCCCCAAATCGATGCAGCGAGGCTCTATCCCGGGTGCGATCGTCGGCGTCTGGCAGGATGGCGCCCAGCCCTTCGTCCGGGCGTTCGGGGTGCGCGACACGGCCAGCGGCGAACCCATGACTACTGATCTCTACATGCGTATCGGCAGCATTACGAAGGTCTTCATCACCACCGCCATTTTGCAACTGGTAGATCAAAAGAAAATTGGCCTCGATGATCCGGTCGGCAAATATGTGGCCGGTGTCCCCAATGGGGATACCGTCACAATCCGCCAATTAGCCGAAATGCGAAGCGGACTTTACGACTATTCGGAAGAGGCTGGGGTCAAACCCTCGGGCCCTGGCCCGGCGACGCAGCGCCAATGGACGCCCCAAGAACTGCTCGACATCGCCTTCAGCCATCCACCCGTATTCGCACCGGGCGCCAAATTCCAATACAACAACACCAACACCACGCTGCTAGGCGTGATCGTGGAAAAGGTGTCCGGCCAGCCGTTGCCCGCCTACCTCGATGAGCACATCAGCCGACCCGAAGGCCTCACCCATACGGTGTTCCCCACCGGCTCGGAGATCCCGTCACCGCATCCGCGCGGCTACGCCAGCACTCCCGACGGCACGATCGTGGACGCGACCGACTGGAATCCGTCATGGGGCCAGGGCGCGGGACAGATGATCTCGACCGTTGACGACTTGCATACATGGGCGCTGAATGTGGCCACCGGCAAACTGCTTTCACCGGCCACCCAGCGCGAACGCGAGCAATTTCTGCCCGCACCGTCAGAGGGCTACGGCACGCTCTACGGGCTTGGAGTTGAAAACGAAAACGGGTGGATAGGCCACAACGGAAACCTCCCCGGTTTCCAGGCCTACGCCTACAACCTGCCCTCCCAACACATCACAATGGTTGTACTGATCAACACCAGCGCGAATGCCACCGTTATAGGTGGTTGGAACCTCGTTTCCGATATTGCGAGGATCATCAGCCCCGACCACCCGTGGCCGCCGGCTCCCGTGGAATACCCCTAGCAACCAAGGCTCTCATCCGCCCTCACCGCATGACCAATTCGCCATCTCGTACTCACCGAGGGCCATGAAGCGCTCCGTGCGTACCGCCCTTGCACAGCGCGTCCTCGATCCGCCTGCACTCCTCATCGACCGCATCGCGGTCTGCGGCCGTGGTGGTGTCGCCGTGCATTGACGGTAATCACCGCCACGGCGACTGCTGCCACAGCCGCGCCTGCGACCGACGTGTACCTTGTGGGCTTAAATGGCCTTGACATTGGACACTGAAACGCATTACCCGGACGTCTGGGTCGTCATCCCTGCCTTTAACGAAGCCGCCGTCATCGGCGAGGTGATCGCCGATGTTCGGTCGGTCTTCGACCACGTCGTGTGCGTGGACGACGGCAGCACCGACGGCACCGGTGACATCGCCGTGCGGGCCGGGGCTCACTTGGTGCGCCATCCCATCAACTTGGGCCAGGGGGCGGCCATCCAGACCGGCGTGGAGTACGCCCGCAAGCAGCCCGGCGCCCAGGTCTTCGCCACGTTCGACGCCGACGGCCAGCACCGCGTCAAAGACCTCGCCGCGATGATCGACCGACTTGCCGCGGGTGACGTCGACGTTGTGATCGGAACACGGTTCGGGCGGGCCTTGGACCAGGCTTCTGTCAACCGGCCGCCGCTACTGAAACGGATCGTGCTGCAGACCGCCGCGCGGTTGAGCCGGCGCGGTCGCCGGCTTGGTCTGACCGACACCAACAACGGCCTGCGGGTGTTCAACAAGACGGTGGCCGACGGGCTGAACATCACGATGAGCGGCATGAGCCATGCCAGTGAGTTCGTTATGTTGATCGCCGAAAACCGTTGGCGCGTAGCCGAAGAGCCCGTCGAGGTGCTCTACACCGCGTACTCCAAGTCGAAGGGTCAGCCGCTGCTCAACGGCGTCAACATCATTTTCGACGGGTTCCTGCGAGGGAGGATACGTAGATGAAAAGGACCACAAGATGAACTGGATCCAGGTGCTGTTGATCGGGTCGATCATGGCGCTGTTGGTCTTCCTGTTGCGGTCCCGCCGCAGCGCGCGGGCTCGGGCCTGGGTCAAGGTCGGCTATGTCGTATTCGTGCTGGCGGGGATCTATGCCGTGCTGCGACCCGACGACACTACGGTGGTCGCGGCCTGGTTCGGGGGGCGCCGCGGCACCGACCTGATGCTCTACGCGCTGATCATGGCGTTCAGTTTCACCACACTGAGCACCTACATGCGGTTCAAGGATCTGGAGTTGCGCTATGCCCGACTCGCCCGCGCGGTCGCATTGGAGACCGCACAGGCGCCGGACAACTAGTCCCACGATTTCGGGCGGGCCCGAGCCACATGCGACGCGAGGAGGAGCGCTGTAAGGCGAACAACGACGTCCACTCGTTGGGGTGGGAAATCGCACTGTTGTTGTGCGTCGAGGCGGCTGGGCGGGTGGTGTTGCGCCGCCCCGGCAACGCCTGCGTCCGGGCGTTGACCAAACCAAGCACGGCTCGCTCGACGTTGGCCGATTCGGCGCTTAGATGGGCGCCAGCGCCACCCCTCACCGCGCTGGCAAATTGGTCTTAAACAGCATCGCCTGGGCGCTCAGCACCTGATCGCTCCGTGCCGGCGCACCTAATAACGGCGCCACGTCGATCGACACCTGGTCGGCATTAGGGGCCACCACCCCGGTTGTCGCCGCCGCGGCAGCCTTGTTCGCCACGGCCACGGCCCAACCGATGCGCTCCACGTCCAACGCGGCCGCCGCCAGTGACTCTGTTGACACACTGTTGGGAACGACATACTCCTCCTCAGCCGTCTGGCGATGAACGATGTTTGTCAACAAGATGGAGCCGGTGGTTTCGGAGTTGATGAAGTTTTCCTGATATCGACAGCTTGCAAGGTGAGCACTGCATTACCTCGCGGCCGCCAGTGCCGAACCGCCAGGTGCATCGGTATGGGGGACGCCTAACTGGTCGTAGTGGTGTCGGAGGCCGGATTACCGGCGGCATCGCCTCAGCCTGGCCTGCTGATTTCACGATTAACACACGATTACCGAAGGCCCGCCCGTTACACATTGCCTACACATCGGCTGTGACAAGAATCTTGGGATCTTTGGGATTTTGGCTCCGCGCGATCGATTCGCGGTCGTTTGGAGACCAGCCCGTTGATCAGCAATTTCTTGCAAAAAGTTGGCAGATCATTATCAAACACATGCCCAACACGATCTGATAGCATCGGCGGCCATCGCGGCCGCCGCCAGAGATCCCGTTAAGGACTGGGATGAATTACACGGTGCTGCCCCCAGAGATCAATTCGGCGCGCCTGTTTTTCGGCGCCGGATTGGAACCGATGCTGAATGCAGCGGCTGGCTGGCAGGGTCTGGGCACCGAGTTGGGTTCCGCCGCGGCCTCGTTTTCGTCGGTGATTTCGGGCCTGACGGGCTTCTCATGGCAGGGGGCGGCGTCGGCGGCAATGACGCGCGCGGCGGCACCCTATCTCGAGTGGCTGAGCGCGGCGACGATACAGGCCGAACAAGCGGCAACGCAGGTCCGCGTGACGGCGGCCGCGTTCGAGGCAGCACTGGCCGCGACGGTTCGCCCTTCGGTCATCTCGGCCAACCGCTCGCAGTTTGTGTCGCTGGTGCTCTCAAACCTGCTAGGCCAAAACGCGCCGGCCATAGCAGCTATTGAGGCTCAGTACGAACAGATGTGGGCCCAGGATGTGGCCGCAATGTTGGGCTACCATGCCGCGGCTTCGGGCGCCGTCTCGGAGTTGACGCCGTTCGCCGCCGGGTTGCTGGCGAACCTGCAGAACCAGGTGGGCGGCGCTGCGACTGCGGTCGGCGCTAGCCTGGCCAACACCGCCGCTGCCAGCGCGCCGCCAGCCACCGGACCTGGAGCCGCCCCGGCAGCAGCCGCCACCTTGCTGAGCCCGACGGCCTTCAACCTCGGCTTCGCCAACGTCGGCTTCCCCAATATCGGCAACGCGAATGTCGGCGCCTACAACTTTGGTTCCGCAAACATCGGCAGCAGCAACATCGGCTTCGGCAACACCGGCAGCGGCAACATCGGCTTCGGCAACACGGGCAACCACAACATCGGCTTCGGCAACACCGGCAGCGGCAACTTTGGCTTGGGAAACTTCGGCTTCGGCAACACCGGGTTTGCCAACACCGGCAACAACAACTTCGGCATCGGGCTTACCGGCAGCAACCTGGCAGGGTTCGGCGGCCTGAACTCGGACACCGGCAATATCGGCTTGTTCAACTCGGGCACCGGCAACATTGGCATCGGCAACACGGGCACCGGAAACTTCGGCGTCGGAAACTCGGGCAGTTACAACACTGGAATTGGCAATTCGGGTATCACCAACACGGGCTTTTTTAACGCCGGCATTGCCAATACCGGCATCGGCAACACGGGCAACTACAATACCGGCAGCTTCAACCCGGGCAGCAGCAATACCGGCGGCTTCAACAGCGGCGATTACAACACTGGCTACTTCAACACCGGCAACTACAACACCGGCTTCGCCAACTCGGGCGATGTCAACACCGGCGCTTTCATCTACGGCAACTACAGCAACGGCATCTTGTGGAGAGGCGATCACCAGGGCCTTCTTTTTGGGGGCCCAGGCTTCGGTAACTCGAGCACAGTCCCGTCGTCGGGCTTTTTCAACAGCGGTGCCGGTGGCGCGTCGGGTTTCTTTAACTTCGGCGCCAACAATTCTGGGTTCTTCAACTCTTCATTAGGGGCAATCGGTAACTCAGGCTTTGCAAACATCGGGGTGCTGGAATCGGGCCTGTTGAACTCGGGCAACACCATATCGGGCCTCCTCAACTTGAGCTTGGTGAACATCGCGACGCCGGCCTATGTCTCGGGCGTCTTTAACGCCGGAAACAACGTGTCGGGCTTCTTCCTCCGCACAACACTGCTCAACCTAGGCTTCGCAAATGAGGGCGTCGGGAACATCCTCGGCAACGCAAACATCGGCAACTACAACATCTTCGGCAGCGGAAACCTCGGCGACTACAACATCCTCGGCAGCGGAAACCTCGGCAGCTATAACGTCTTCGGTGACGGCAACAGCGGCAGCCAGAACTTCGGTAGCGGCAACCTCGGCGACGCAAACCTCGGTTTCGGCAACCTGGGCAGCCACAACTTCGGCTTCGGCAACGCCGGCAACGGCAACATCGGCTTCGCCAACACCGGCAACAACAACATCGGCTTCGGCAACACCGGCAGCGGCAACACCGGCTTCGCCAACACCGGCAACAACAACTTCGGCATCGGGTTTACCGGCAGCAACCTGGTGGGCTTCGGCGGCCTGAACTCGGGCACCGGCAACATCGGTCTCTTCAACTCAGGCACCAACAACATAGGTTTCTTCAACGCGGGCACTGGAAATGTCGGCATCGCGAACTCGGGCACTGGGAACTGGGGCCTCCTGAACGCAGGTATCGGAAACTGGGGCGTCGAGAACCCCGGCACCGGAAACACGGGCATCGGCAACGCGGGCCAGTACAACACGGGCTTCTACAACGCCGGCACCGTCAACACGGGCTTTTACAACACCGGCAGTTACAACACCGGCAGCTCAAACGCGGCCACCACCACCTCAGCGTGCTCAAACCCGGGTAACACCAACACCGGCTACTTCAATCCGGGCGACATTAACACCGGCATTTTCAACATGGGCGACGTTAACACGGGCGCTTTCAACACGGGCAACTTCAACAACGGCTTCTTCATGTTAGGCGATAATCAGGGCCAGATTGCCATCAATCTCTCGGTAACTATTCCCTACATGCCCATAAACATGCAGATGATTATGCCCGTAAATCAGGTAATGATCCTGGGCGGCATGACCATACCTCTCACGGTACCTGGGTCGGTTTTCCCTCGAATCGACTACCTGGGCGGTCTTTTCTTTTTTGGCCCCGTCGTTCTCGGCGCTTCAAGTGTTATTGCTCCCACGGTCACACTGACCATTGGCGGACCAGACGTTACCCTCCCCATCAGCATTGTCGGCGCCCTCGAGGGCGGCACGATTACGTTCCTCAACATTCCGGCGGGTCCCGGCTTCGGAAATTCGACTACCAGCCCCTCGTCGGGATTCTTCCACTCGGGCACCGGTGGCACATCTGGTTTCCAAAACTTCGGCGGTAACAGTTCGGGCATCTGGAACAGCGGCTTTGGAAGCGCAATGGGAAACTCGGGCTTCGCAAACTTCGGCTCGCTGCAATCGGGCTGGGCAAACTTGGGTAACAGCGTCTCGGGCTTGTCCAACACCAGCCTGGCGGGCCTCGCGGTGCCGGGCAATGTCTCGGGTCTTTACAACACCGGCAGCAACCTCGTCGGCTTCTTCCACGACCAGGTGGCGGGGATGTCGACGTTCAACCTGGGTTTCGGAAACCTCGGGCAACTGAACGTAGGCAGCGGAAACCTCGGAAGTTTTAACTTCGGCAGCGGAAACCTCGGCAACGCGAACGTTGGTTTTGGCGACCTGGGCAACAACAACTGCGGATTCGGCAACTCCGGCAACGGCAACATCGGCTTCGGCAATACCGGTAGCGGCAACATCGGCTTCGGCAACACGGGCAACAACAACGTCGGATTTGGCAACACCGGCGACAACAATTACGGCATCGGGCTCACCGGTGCTGGCCAGATCGGCTTCGGCGCCCTGAACTCGGGCACCGGCAACATCGGCCTATTCAACTCCGGCACCAACAACGTCGGCATCGGCAACTCGGGCACCGGCAACGTCGGCATCGGCAACACCGGCAGCGGCAACTCCGGCATGGGCAACACCGGCAGCGCCAACACCGGCATCTTCAACTCCGGCGGCGTCAACACCGGTTTCTTCAACTCCGGCAACGTCAACACCGGCATCGGCAACGCGGGCAACTACAACACCGGCAGCTTCAACGTGGGAAGTTTCAACACGGGCGGCTTCAACCCGGGCTCCTACAACACCGGCTACCTCAACACCGGCAATTACAACACCGGCCTGGCGAACTCGGGCAATGTCGACACCGGCGCGTTCATCTCCGGCAACTACAGCAACGGGCTCTTGTGGAAGGGCGATTACCAGGGCCTGTGGGGCGCTAATTACACGATCCACGTTCCCGAAATTCCCGCACATGTCGACGTGAATGTTCCCATCAATATCCCCATTACAGCCAGCGTCACCGAGACGCTCTTCAGCGGCATCACTCTTCGGGACGTCAACTTCGGTTCCAGCGTCCCCATCGGGGCACTCCCAATCGCGCACGGCGAAATCAATTCCGTCACCGTGCCGCCAATCAAGGCTTTAGGCCTCTCGATCTCGTTCAACATAGGAGACCCCGAGGGTTCAACCGTGGTGCGGGTCCCCTTCACGGCCAGCGTCGGCCCCGTCGACTGGACGCTGGTCAACATCCCGGCCACCACTGGCTTCTTCAACTCCACCACCAGCCCGTCCTCCGGCTTTTTCAACCGCGGGACCGGAACCGTATCGGGCATCGCCAACATCGGCGCCAACATCTCGGGCGTTGAGAACGTCGCGAACTTCGGAACCTCGGGCTTCAGAAACCACAGTGCGCTGCAATCGGGGCTGGCGAACCTGGGCAACACCGTTTCGGGCTTTTTCAATACCGGCATCGGAACGCCGGCCAGCGTCTCGGGTATGGAAAACATCGGCAGCAACCTCGCGGGCTTCTTCCACAGCCAGGTGGCCGGCGCGTCGATGTTCAACCTGGGATTGGGGAATATCGGCGCATACAACCTGGGGTTCGGAAACCTGGGTGATTACAATTTCGGCTTCGGTGCCCTCGGCGATGCGAACCTCGGCTTCGGCAACATCGGCAGCAGCAACTTCGGCTTCGGCAACACCGGCAGCCACAACATCGGCTTCGGCAACACCGGCAGCGCCAACATCGGCTTCGGCAACACCGGTGACGGCAACGTCGGCTTCGGCAACACCGGCAACAACAACTTCGGCATCGGGTTTACCGGCACTGGCCAGATCGGCTTCGGTGCCCTGAACTCGGGCACCGGCAACATCGGCCTATTCAACTCCGGCACCAACAACGTCGGCATCGGCAACTCGGGCACTGGCAACTTCGGAATCGGCAACACCGGCAGCACCAACACCGGCTTAGGCAACACCGGCAGCACCAACACCGGGTTCTTCAACTCCGGCAACGTCAACACCGGCCTCGGCAACGCGGGCAACTACAACACCGGCAGCTTCAACGTGGGAAGTTTCAACACCGGGGGCCTCAACCCGGGCTCCTACAACACCGGCTACCTCAACACCGGCAACTACAACACCGGCCTGGCGAACTCGGGCAATGTCGACACCGGCGCATTCATCTCCGGCAGCTACAGTAACGGGCTCTTCTGGCGGGGCGATTACCAGGGGCTGTCGGGCTATAGCAGCACCAGCACCATCCCCGACACCGCCATCCCCGTGAACCTCCATGTACCGATCTACCTCGATATCCCCATCAGCGGCACACTTGGTACCGTCACCGTCCCGTCCTTCACCCTCCCGTTGGTCGTTGTCGATGCGGAGTTTTTCGGCGGCATTCCGGCGAGGCTCATCGATGTCGCGCCGATCACTATCTCTACGATCACGATCGCCCTGCCCCCGATCGGCGTGAATATCGGTACCGGCCCGGGCCCCCTGATCGATATCGGTGGCACCGGCGGCCTGCTCCCTGTCAGGCCCCCGCCCATCGACGTCCCGGCCGGTCCCGGATTCGGAAACACGACCAGCACGCCGTCGTCGGGATTCTTCAACTCCGGCAGCGGGACAGTATCGGGCTTCGGAAATGTTGGCGGCAACATTTCCGGCTTCTTCAACCTCGGCTCTGGCACCTCGGGAATTTCGGGCTATCAAAACTTCGGCGAGTTGGTGTCGGGCGTGTCCAACTTCGGTAACACAGTCTCGGGCTTCCTCAATACGAGCACGAACACCAGCACCAACCTCGCGGGTCTCGTCCTTGCCAACCCGCTGACTAACTGGGGCTTGGCAAATGTCGGCAACGGCAACATCGGCAGCGGCAACATTGGCGCCTTCAACTTCGGCTACGGAAACGTCGGCACCGCAAACTTCGGCAGCGGCAACATCGGCAGCCACGACTTCGGCTTCGGCAATACCGGCAGCGGCAACATCGGACCCGGAAACTTGGGCAACTACAACCTCGGCTTCGGGAACGCGGGCAGCAACAACCTCGGCTTCGCGAACACCGGTAACAACAACATCGGGTTTGCGAACACCGGCGACAACAACATCGGCATCGGGCTCACGGGCACTGGCCAGATCGGTTTCGGCGCCCTGAACTCGGGCAGCGGCAACATCGGCCTGTTCAACTCGGGCGCCGGCAACGTCGGCCTGTTCAACTCGGGCACCGGAAACATCGGGTTGTTCAACTCGGGCACCGGAAACTGGGGCATCGGCAACCCAGGCATCGACAATATGGGCATCGGGAACTCGGGCACCGGAAACTGGGGCCTGTGGAACCCGGGCACCGGAAACACGGGCATCGCCAACGCGGGAAGCTACAACACCGGCAGCTACAACACCGGCAGCACCAACACCGGCATAGCCAACCCGGGCAACTACAACACCGGCAGCTACAACACCGGCAGCACCAACACGGGCATCGCCAACGCGGGAAGCTATAACACCGGCATCTACAACACCGGCAGCACCAACACCGGGCTGGCAAACTCGGGCAATGTCAACACCGGCGCCTTCAACGCGGGTAACTATAGTAACGGCGTCTTATGGCGCGGCGATTACCAGGGGCTGTGGGGGGCTCACGCTGAAATCAACATTCCTGAATTCCCGCTGGTGAACTTGGATCTAAACATCCCCATTAATATCCCGATCTACCTGGATCTCAGCAACTTTGCTCTCGACGACGGGTTCACCATTTCACCCATCGTCATCAATGGCGCCGGAATCGCCGACTACACCATCGGACCCATCATCATTCCGCCCATTACCGGTACCCTGCCGGTGATCGATGTCACCATCGGCGGACCAACTACCTCGCTGCCGATCGCAATCCGCAGCGGCTTTGGCCCCATCAGAATCGTGCTTCTCGACATGCCGCCCGCCCCGGGCTTCGGAAACTCGAGTTCCAGCCCCTCGTCGGGCTTCTTCAACTCCGGCACCGGTTCAGCATCTGGCTTCGGAAACATCGGCGGCAACAACTCGGGCTTCTGGAACAGTAGTTTGGGAAGTGCTGGAAACTCGGGCTTGCAAAACCTCGGCTCACTTCAATCGGGCTGGGCAAACTTGGGCAACGTCGCCTCGGGCTTCCACAACACCAGCACGGCGAGCCTGACGACGGCGGCCAACGTATCGGGCTGGTCAACCACCGGCACCGACCTGGCGGGCGTGTTCCGCGGCCCGACCGGGACAACAATCTTGAACCTGGGTCTTGCGGACCTAGGCCAATTAAACGTGGGCAGCGGAAACCTCGGGGACTTCAACCTGGGCAGCGGCAACATCGGCGCCTACAACTTCGGCCTCGGAAACAACGGTGCGGCAAACTTCGGTTTCGGCGACCTGGGTAGCAACAACTTCGGATTCGGTAACCTGGGCAGCAGCAACATCGGCTTCGGGAACAACGGCAGCCATAACATCGGCTTCGGCAACACCGGCAGCGGCAACTTTGGCTTCGGCAACACCGGTGACGGCAACATCGGCATCGGGCTCACCGGCACTGGCCAGATCGGTTTCGGCGCCCTGAACTCGGGCACCGGCAATATCGGCCTCTTGAACTCGGGCACCGACAACGTCGGCATCGGGAACTCGGGCACTGGCAACTTCGGCATCGGCAACTCCGGCACCGGCAACGCCGGCATTGGAAATGCGGGCACCTACAACACGGGCTTCTTCAACACCGGCAACTTCAACACCGGCGCCAGCAACCCGGGTGACTACAACACCGGCTCCTACAACACCGGCAACTACAACACCGGCACCAGCAACCCGGGTGACTACAACACCGGCTCCTACAACACCGGCAACTACAACACCGGCATCGCAAACGCCGGCAACTTTGGCACCGGCGGCTTCATCCGCGGGAACGAGAACAACGGCTTCTTCTGGCGCGCCGACAGGCAGGGGCTGTTGGCGGCCAGCTACACCATTTCGGTTGACAGAATGTCCGCATTCCTCACTGTCGACGTTCCCGTCAACATACCCATCGTTGGCACCATCACCGACATTTCCATTCCCGCCATCACTATTCCGGTAATCAACGCCAGAGGAAACCTCGATTTGGGCATATTCGAGGGCACAATCACTGCTCCGATGGGCCCCATCCATATTCACGGCGGCGATGACTCGGCACCCTTGAACACGCCCATCGTCATCACCTTTGGCGCCCAACCCGCGGTGAACATCAACATCGGAAATCCTGACGGCTCAACCGTCATACACATCGTGGGCACCGGCGGCTCGGGCCCCGCCCACATCCCGCTCATCAACCTTGCGCCGCAACCGGGCTTTTTCAACGCCACGACCGGCCCGTCGTCGGGCTTCCTGAACTGGGGCACCGGCAGCGCCTCGGGCTTGCAAAACTTCGGCAACAATTCGGGCTTCTACAATGTCGCCACCGCGGCCATTGGAAACTCCGGATTCCAAAACTACGGTTCGCTGCAATCGGGCTGGGCGAACTTGGGCAACACCGTCTCGGGCCTGTTCAACACGGGCCTTGGAAGCCTCGAAACTCCGGCCAATGGCTCGGGCGTCTACAACGTCGGCCCCAACCTGGCCGGGTGGTTGCAGGACGGGCCGAGCGCGGCGACCTTAAACCTGGGTCTGGCAAACCTCGGACTCGGGAACCTCGGCAGCGGCAACCTCGGCAGCTACAACTTCGGCAGCGGGAACATCGGCAGCTATAACCTCGGCAGCGGAAACATCGGCAGCGTAAACATCGGATTCGGAAACTCAGGCCCCGCGCTGACGGCCGCCGTCCAAAATCTCGGCTTTGGGAACACCGGCAGCTTCAACATCGGCTTCGGCAACACCGGCAACGCAAACATCGGCATTGGCAACACCGGCAACGCAAACATCGGCATTGGCCTTAGCGGCGACATGAAAGTGGGATTCGGCGCCTTTAACACGGGCAGCGGCAACTTCGGCTTGTTCAACTCGGGCACCGACAACATCGGCTTCTTCAACTCGGGCACCGGCAACTGGGGCATCGGAAACTCCGGCAGCTACAACACCGGCATCGGCAACGCCGGCAGCACCAATACGGGCTTCTTCAACACCGGCCTCGTCAACACCGGCATCGGCAACGCCGGCGACTACAACACCGGCCTCTACAACATAGGCAACACCAATACCGGCAGCTTCAACACAGGCAACTACAACACCGGTGGCTTCAACCCCGGCAGCTACAACACCGGCTACTTCAACACAGGCAACTCCAACACGGGGGTCGGAAACTCCGGCAATGTCGACACCGGCTTCTTCATTTCGGGCAATTACAGCAACGGCGCCTTCTGGCGAGGCGACTACCAGGGCCTAGGCGGTTTCGCCTACCAGACCACCATTCCCGAAATCTCGTGGAGCTACGCTGTCGATAGCAATATCGAAATACCTATCCGCGGCGCCATCAATGCCGTCACGCAGGAAATGTTCACCGTTGAAGAATTCTCGATACCCATCAGCTTGGAAGTATTCATCTGTACCTTATTCGACCCCTTTACCGGCAACTGCCTATTCGGTTTCACGGAGACACAACTGATAACCACCCAACACATCGGCCCATTCACAGGCGATCTGAGCGAGCTTAACCCCGAAACCCCGATAGACATGGTTCTCTCGCAACGCTTTGATCCCGGCGCCGGCTCCGTGGGCCCCTTCAGCTTCGGCTTCGGCTGGCAGCAAACTCCGGGATTCTTCAATTCGAGCAGTTCCCCGTCGTCCGGCTTCTTCAACTCCGGGGCCGGTGGCGTATCAGGCTTCTTCAATGACGCCGCTGGCGCTCTATCGGGTATCGGAAACGCCTTCAGCCAGAACTCGGGGTTCTTCAATGTTGCTGGTTACGGAAATTCCGGCTTCGAAAACTTCGGCAACCTGCAATCGGGCTTTGCGAACTTGGGCAACTCCCTCTCAGGCTTTTACAACGCGAGCGTGCTGGACCTGTTGATGCAGGCGTACGTTTCCGGCTTCGGCAACATTGGCACGCGGCTGTCCGGCTTCTTCAACAACGGGGTGGGGTCATGACCCGGGTGTGGAATCGCGCCGCAGCCACTGCGACCAGCGCATTTCATGACTTCCGAATGTCTGCCGAAGGCCGCCCCGGCAGGATGAACGCATTTGAGTCCGCGCGAGGGTCGGTCGGAATAACCTACAAGAGCCCTACGAGCAAGTAGTAGGAGAGACAGATGTCGTTTGTCTACGCCGTACCAGAGATGATCAACGCGGCGGCAGCCGATTTGGCGGGCATCGGCTCGGCGGTTAGCGCGGCTAATGCGGCAGCCGCATTCTCCACGACGGCGGGGGCGGCGGCAGGCAGCGACGAGGGGTCGGCGGCCATCGCGGCGGTTTTCGGGGCGCACGCCCAGGATTATCAGGCGCTCAGCGCGCAGGTGGCACGGTTTCATGACCAGTTTGTGCGCAACCTCCAGGGGGGTGTGGGCGCGTATGCGGCCGCCGAGGCGACCAACGTGGCTGAGCAGCAGCTCCTAGATCTGGTCAACGCGCCATCCCTAGCCCTGACGGGGCGCGCACTGATCGGCGACGGCGCCAACGGGATCTCGCCCGGCCAGGCCGGCGGCAACGCCGGATGGCTATGGGGTAACGGCGGCAACGGCGCACCGGGGGCAGCGGGCCAGGCCGGCGGTCGCGGTGGTGACGCGGGACTGCTATGGGGCAACGGCGGAGCGGGTGGGGCCGGCGGGCGCGGCCTTTTCACGGGCCAGGCCGGCGGTGCCGGCGGTCCCGGTGGCAACGCCTGGCTGTTCGGCAACGGCGGTGCCGGCGGGGCCGGCGGGATCGGCCAGAACGGGCAGGCATCCTTCATGCAGGGTGCCGTCGG
>NZ_OCVX01000003.1:1602755-1619204 GCF_900232995.1 Mycobacterium simulans | reverse complement strand
CGCGCGCACCGCGCTCCGCACACGGAGGATCGTCGGCAGCGTCAGAGGTGTAAAAGAGACAGCCCCCCGGTGGTGGCCACGGCGACACCGGCGGCACCGGCGGCACCGGCGGCACCGGCGGCAACAGCACCGCCGGCACCGGCGGTGCTGGCGGCACCGCCGGCAACGGCGGCATTAACGGCGTGGGCCCTGCCACCAGCGGCAGGAGCGGTGACGGCGGCACCGGCGGCACCGGCGGCACCGGCACCATAGCCGGCGGCACCGGCGGCACCGGCGGCACGGGCGGTGCCGCCGCTGGCGGCGGCACGGTCGGCAACGGCGGCACCGGCGGCGCTGGGGGCGCCAGCCCCAGCGGCGCCGGCGGTAATGGAGGGGTCGGGGGCGCTGGCGGCACCGGCGGCATCGGCCGTACCGGCGGCACCGGCGGCACCGGTGGGACCGGCGGCACCGGTGAAATCGGCGGCATCGGCGGTTCTGGCGGCGCTGGCGGTGCCGCCGGTGCCGGTGCCGCCGGCGTCGGCGCCACCGGCGGCGATGGCGGCACCGGCGGCACCGGCGGCATCAGCACCGCCGGCATCGGCGGGGCCGGTGGCACGGGCGGCATCGGTGGTGCTGGCGGCGACGGCAGCGGTGATGTCGGCGGCAAAGGCGGCAAAGGTGGCACCGGCGGTGACGGCGGCGACGGCAGCTTAGGCCAAAGTAGTCCGACAGTCACCGCCGGCGGCGCCGGCGGAGCCGGCGGCAGCGGCGGCACCGGCACCATCGCAGGCGGCGGCGGCGGTGACGGCGGTGACGGCGGCGACGGCGGTGACAGCCAAAGCGCTTTGGGCGGCGGGGACGGCGGCCGCGGCGGCGACGGCGGCACCGGCGGCACCGGCGGCATCTTCGGCGGCCAGGGCGGCGACGGCGGTGACGGCGGCACCGGCGGTGACGGCACCGGCACCGACGGCGTTGATGGCGGCACCGGCGGCGCCGGCAATCCCCCCGTGGGCACCGATGGTGGCACCGGCGGCATTGGCGGCGGCGGCGGCGCCGGCGGGGCCGCCGCATAGCCGATCACTGCCCCGATGATCCAGCCGCTGCCTGAAGGCGGCGCCCTACTCACGACAGCCACGCCAGTCCCGGCCTGAGCCGGTGACATCCGGGTGCACGGGCCGCCCGCCTGTGGGTTCAGCTTCAGGGTCTACGGCTTCGCTCGCTGCTTCCTTGGGGTAAGCGTGATCGTGCGCCCGCCGCGCATCCGAATGGGCTATGCCCAGCGCACTTCGTGGACTCGCTGCGGCTCCCGCAGCCCCTTGAGCTGCTCCTCCCAAGCTTTGCCGAACTGGAACTCATGGCTGCCGGCGACTGGCTCGCGCAGCAGCGCCGAGACGAGGATCTGGTTGCCGCCCGCTTTCGCCGCGATCCGCGCCGCCAGAGTCACGTTGCGCCCGATGAAGTCCTCCCGTTCGCGAATCACTTCTCCGGTGTGCATTCCGATCCGGACCCGCAACAGCTGGCAATCGGAACGATCGCGATGTGCCGCAAAGTCCCGCTGGATCTCGATGGCGCAGCGGATCGCGCTGCGCGCGCTGGAGAATGCGACCATGAATCCGTCACCCTGCGACTTGGCCTCAAAGCCGCGGTGCTTCGCAACATAACGACGAATGACCGCATTGTGGCGGTGCAGGACCCTTAGCCAGCATTCGTCGCCGAGTTCCGCGAGCAGTGCTGTGGAGCCTTCGATATCGGAGAACAGGCCGCGATGCTGGCACAGGCCGACGTCGCGATTCAGCCCGACACCAGCGCCATTGGCTTCCTCGAGTTCCACCAGATCGACCGTGCCCGCGAGGCGGGTCGAGTCGCCGCGCGCGAAGCCTTACCGCAGATCATGGCACTGGTGTAACGGCGAACCAGCGATGGCCATCTCAGATGCGTCGGTGCTCACCCATCTGACCGACGCAGACATTGACGGCCTGGCCGCTGAGCTGGACGCGATCCGCGCCGAGATCGAGGACTGCCGTGGTGAGCGCGATGCACGCTACATCTACCGCACCATCGCCCTCCAGCGCGCTCTTGAGGTCGCCGGCCGAGTGGTCCTGGCGGCCAGTTCCAGGCGCTGGGCTTGGTGGGCCGGCGCGGCAACGCTCGGTTTGGCAAAGATCGTCGAAAACATGGAGATCGGCCATAACGTCATGCACGGCCAATGGGATTGGATGAACGACCCCGAGATCCACTCGTCGTCCTGGGAATGGGACATGGCGGGCACGGCCAAACGCTGGCGGTTCACCCACAACTTTCAGCACCACAAGTACACCAACGTGCTGGACATGGACAGCGACGTCGGCTACGGATTTTTGCGCGTGACCCGCGATCAGCCATGGCAGCCCCACCACATGGCCAACCTGCTGTTCAACACAATGCTCACACTCGGCTTCGAGTGGGGAGTTGCGTTGCAGCACACGGGCTTAGGCGCCGCAGCCGCAGTTGGGCTGCGCCAACGCCTTGCCAAGGCCGGCAATCAACTGGTCAAGGACTACATCGCGATCCCGGCGCTGACCTCACTGTCATCCGGCGCGACCGTCATATCGACCGCGACCGCCAACCTAATGGCCAACGTCATTCGCAACATCTGGATCTACGCGGTGGTGTCGTGCGGTCATTTCCCTGACGGCGCAGAGAAATTCACGAAACGGGACCTGGACGGCGAGGCCAGGGGTCAGTGGTACCTGCGGCAGATACTGGGCAGCGCAAACATCGATGCCGGCCCGTTCCTGGCGTTCCTGACCGGCAACCTGTCGTATCAGATCGAGCACCACCTCTACCCCGACCTGCCCAGCAACCGGCTCGCCGAGATCGCGGTGCGCGTGCGCCAAGTCTGCGACAAATACGACCTGCCCTACACCACCGGCCCCTTCCTGACCCAGTTCGCCCAGACGTGGCGCACCATCGCCACGCTGTCGCTACCCAACGATTCCTGACCGACACCGCCGGACAACGCGCGTGCTATTCACAGCGATTCGTGGCGCTAGTCGACGTGCTTCTGACGGAAGTAGTCGACCGTGCGGCGCACGCCGTCGACTAGCCCGACCTTCGGCCGCCAGCCCAAGACCTCTTCGGCCAGGCTGATGTCCAGGCAGGAACGCTTCAGGTCGCCCAGCCGCGGCGGATGAAACTCCGGCTCGTCAGGCCCACCGACGGCGGATGCCACCGCCGAATGCAGTTGTCGGTCTGAGGTTTCCAGGCCGGTGCCGATATTGAAGCGCTGCCCGCCGCCGGCGTCGCCGGACGCCCTGACGAACGCGTCGACGACGTCGTCGACGAACACATAGTCGCGGGTGTTGGTGCCGTCCCCGAACACCCTGGTGGGCTTACCGGAAAGCAGCGCCTGCGCGAAGATCGCCACCACACCGGCTTCACCGTGCGGATCCTGGCGGGGGCCATAGACATTGGCCGGTGCGATGTGCGAGCAGTCCAGGCCGTACAAATGCCGAAAGGTGTTCAGGTAGATCTCCCCCGCCACCTTGCCCGCCGCGTAGGGCGATGCCGGGTCGGTGGGGACCGTCTCGGGCGTCGGATACTCGGGCGGGACGCCGTAAATGGATCCGCCCGACGAGGTGTGCACGACCTTGCGCACCTGCGTGCGCCGTGCCGCTTCGGCTAGCCGCACGGTACCGACGACGTTGACCGACGCGTCGAACTGCGGGTCGGCCACCGATTGCCGCACGTCGATCTGGGCTGCCAGGTGAAACACCACCTCCGGCCGGTACTCGTCGAAGATGGCTTCCAAATCGGCAGTGACGATGTCGGCCTCGATGAAGCTATGCACGGGGTTGTCGGCCAAGTGCTCAAGGTTGGTAGCCCGACCGGTCGCGAAATTATCTAGCCCCACTACCGTGTGACCTTCGGCCAGGAGACGGTCGACTAGCGTCGACCCGATGAAACCGGCTGCCCCGGTAACCAGTGCGCGCACCGGCCCACCATACCGGCGGGTCGTGCTGGGCGCCGCGCTGCTCATCACTGTGCAGCTGGGCATTCGCGCGGTGCTGGCGTTCGGCGGCTATTTCTATTGGGACGATCTGATTCTCGTGGGTAGGGCCGGCACCCAGGGGCTGCTATCGCCGTCGTACCTGTTCGACGACCACGACGGACACGTGATGCCGGGCGCGTTCCTGATCGCCGGCACGATCATCCGGCAGGCGCCCCTGGTGTGGACCGGACCGGCGATCAGCCTGGTGGTGTTGCAACTGCTGGCCTCACTGGCGCTGTTGCGGGCTCTGCACGTGATCCTGGGCTGGCGCCCGGTGCTGCTGATCCCGTTGACGTTCGCGCTGTTCACACCGCTGGCGGTGCCCGGGTTCGCGTGGTGGGCGGCGGCGCTGAATTCGTTGCCGATGCTGGCGGCGCTGGCCTGGGTGTGTGGCGATGCTGTGCTGCTGGTGCGCACCGGCCTTCAGCGGTATGCGGCAACCGGGGTGCTGGTGTACCTCGGCGGCCTGCTGTTCTTCGAGAAAGCCGCGGTGATTCCGTTCGTTGCGTTTGCTGTGGCTGCGTTGTTGTGCCACGTTCGGGGCGACCTGGGCGCGCTGCGCACGGTGTGGCGCGGCGGCAGGCGCCTATGGGTGGCTTCGGTGGCGCTGACCGTCGGGTGGGTGGTGTTGTATCTGGCCGTAGTGAATCAGCGGCGCTGGAGTTCGGACCTGGCGATGACCTGGGATCTGCTACGCCGTTCGATCACCCACGGCATCGTGCCGGGTCTTGCCGGTGGACCGTGGCACTGGGACCGCTGGGCGCCGGCGTCCCCGTGGGCCACTCCTCCACCCCTGGTGATGGTGCTCGGCTGGCTGGTGCTTGCCGGGGTGCTGGTGGTGTCGCTGATCCGCAAACAGCGGATCGGTCTGGTTTGGCTGACCGCGGCCGGCTACGTGGTTGCCTGCCAGGTGCCGATTTATCTGATGCGATCGTCGCGATTCACCGCGCTCGAGTTGGCCCAGACGCTGCGATATTTTCCCGATCTCGTGGTAGTGCTGGCGCTGCTTGCCGCCGTGGCGTTCACCGCGCCGAACCGCTCCTACGGCGCGCGTTGGCTGGACGCCTCGCGGCCCCGCACCGCGGTGATCACTGGCGTGGCAGCGCTGTTCGTGGCGAGCAGCCTGTTTTCGACGACGACATTTCTGACCTCCTGGCGCGACAATCCCGCCGAGCCTTACTTGACGAATGCCCGCGCCAGTTTGGCTGCCGCGCAAGCGGATTCGGGTGCACCGCTGCTGGATCAGGAAGTCGATCCGATGGTGTTGCAACGGGTGGCGTGGCCGGAGAACCTGGCCAGCCACATGTTTGCTTTGCTGGACCGCCGGCCCGAATTCTCCACTGCGACAACGCAATTACGGATGATTAACAGCTCTGGCCGGCTAGTGGACGCGAAAGTTACCTGGGTTCGCACCATTGCGCCCGGGCCGATGCCCAACTGTGGCTACTTTGCGCAGCCGGAAATGCCGGCACGCCTGGCTTTGGATGGCCCGCTGCTGCCCGCGGACTGGACCGTCGAAGTCAATTACCTGGCCAACAGCGACGGGTCCATAACACTGTCGCTATCCGATGGTCCGGAGACGAAGGTTCCGGTGCATCCTGGTCTCAACCGCGTTTTTGTGAGATTGCCCGGCGCTGGAGATGCGATCACGGTGCGAGCCAACACCACGGCGCTGGCGGTGTGTATTGCGTCGGGGCCGGTGGGATTTCTGGCGCCGGTGTAACCATTAGATGTAACCTCGTCCAGCCTAGTTCTGCGTGTGAGCGCTGGTACACTCTGCACCAGACAGTGATGCCCATCACCGAGGTGCCCGGCGTGAGCGGCACGGCCAAGCCAACTGGCGGCGGCCTGAGGCCAATCATGAGCGGACGTTGAGGCGGTAGGCGACTAGACGCACCGTGTTCGGTCCGTCTTAGTCGATGTCCGTGCTCGCCGTTCCTCCGGCCGCCTCAGCGAGGAGGAACAGTGCACGAGGCGACCGCCGATTCAGAGTTTGCGGAAGACGACGATGGCGATTCGACGCGCCCGGAATATGTCCGCGCTCTCGAAAGACGTTTCCGCCAGCTCACCGCCACGCAGCAGAGCGTCCTGTGGAGCCGCTTCTGCGACCGCGACCACGCAACTCTCGACAAACTGGGCGCCGACATTGGGGTCACCCGCGAACGAGTAAGGCAGATTGAGGCCTCAGGCCTCGACAAGTTGGCCGGCAAGCCACTAAAGAACATTGACGACGATTTCGGTGTGTTGGGCGAGCGGCTGGAGTTCATTGACGCCGTTGACGCCCGTCACGCCGAGGCGGTCACGGAGGCAGTCGCCGAGCTGGGACAGCTCGAGCTGCCGGTTACCGAATCCCGGTTGGTCGAGGCAGGATTCGAGCCGTTTGATTGCCCGACAACACGGTTGATTCTTGCCGTGGCGAAGAGAATGGGCGCCTTCGGCCGCATGAGGGCCCGCCCGGTACGCCACGGGGGAAGGGATTGGTTGATCGCGGGCGATCGGACGCCCACCAAGTTGATGCATGACCTGACTGAGGCGGCTCGCGACACTGGCGTGGTAAGTGACCTCGTCGAATTCTGGGGCGATATCGAACAAAGGCTGCGGCCGCATGTTGGTTCCGACGACGAGGCGGCTGGCCTGGCCGCCGACATGGTGGAGAGCCTCGGACTGACCGAGATCGGCGGAAGGTACGCCGTGCTCGGCGGGGTGGGCGTGGTAGACGGATTAGTCCGTATCCTGCGAGCAAACGAGACGCCGATGAAGCGCGATGTACTCACACGATATTTTCCAGATCGCTCACCAAGCACCGTTACTACTGCCCTCCTGGATCCGCTCTTTGTCCGCGTGAGGCGAGATGAGTTCGCGCTCAAGGAATCTGGGGCGACGGCCAGGCCTACATTGCGCGACCTGATGTATAGCGAGATCGACCGCTATGGCCAGGTGTCGGTACACCATCTGCAGGACCTCGCCGAACAGCACGACTACAGCCGGAATTCGATTGCCTTCTACAGCGCGCTGCCCGATGTCATCGAAGATGGGGGTGTGCTGCGGCGCCGCCGCGATGACGATCCGCCAGCAATCCCCGAACCCGGCCTCGATGGCCACTGCTTTCAAATCGCAGCGGGCCCGTACCGCGGCTGCTGGTCGTGCACGGTGCGCGTCAATCACTACCGCCTGTACCGCGGGCCCCAGTGGATCCCAACTCCATTGGCCGAGCTGTTGGACATCGCGCCAGGATCACGAGAGGTGCCAATCACCTGGGGCAGTAACATGATCCATGCCACATGGTTGCAGTCGCCATACCTGTTCGGTGGGCAACTACGCCAGGCGCTCGACGACCAAGGGTATGCCGACGGCGAGCTGGTGCGACTAATAATTCTCGGCCCCCGGGAGTTACGCGTCGAACCCGTCCCGGTGAACAGCACCCCACAAAGCCCGTACCGGACTCTGGTCACCGGCGCCGGCTTGTACGACGGCGCCGGGCAGCCGGTCTCCGACGCCGAGCTCGCCGCTGCGCTGGCATTCGCTGTCGGGCTGCCTCCAGATGCGCCACTACATGTCCTCGAGCGTCGTCTGACCAACCGCCACAACCGTGAACTTCGAGACGCACTCGTGCAGATCTACGTTGAGGACTTCGCTCAGTGACTACCACCCTTGAACTGTGGGCCGCGGTGAGGCCCGGGAGCCGGTCGCGACAGTGGCCGCTCGCAAACCCGATGTGGGACACCGGAACCGGATCGGACCACGTTGCCGACGACGAGTTGACGCACCTCCTGCCTGAGGGTCGTGCTGAGGCCGCCACCGCCGACGTGGCCTGAACAGAAATGGCAATTGACATGCCTGTAAAGCACACTGACTTCGCGTTCGTCGAAGAAGGGTTTGACCCGACGGAGTACCCGGACGAGATCCGGCCATCCTACGGGTCGGACCGATTCCCATTCACGGTGCCGAAGGCCAAGGTTCACGACGGCATGCTGAGCAAGCCAGCGCTGTTGCTGCGGGAACGCATCGCCGAGATCTCCGGCTCCAAGCCCGAGGACATCCCGATGGGTCTGCTGCGGGCAGTCGAGGCGGCAGACGCCTGGCCGGATGAGAATGTGAAAAACTTCGCCAGCGGGCGGGTGCGCTCGATCTCCACGGAAGTCGGCGAGATTTTCTACGTCGACTTTTGGGCCAACCCCCTTGCCCTGAACCATGACCCGAATAACGGGCGGACCACGGCCGACTCCCGGGCGAAATTTCTACCCTACCTGGAAACCGTGCGCGACGACGCAGTGACCGGGGCGCCGGTGATGCATGTCAAAGACGCCGCACAGTTCATCGCCGGTGTACAAGAGACCGCCGGGGCACTTGGATTCACAGCCAACATCAGCGACTCTAAGGATCTCCACGACATCAACTGGATTGGCTTACAAGGGGTTCACGAACCGACGCTAGTGATCCCGACCCGAGTTGAGGACGAGGCCGGAAGCGCCACTTGGGCACTCAAGCAGAACGACGGCGATCGCCGCCTGGCAATGGTGCGGCGCTGCCTACGTGAAGCGACTGGGCAGGCAATGTCGGAACTCGAATCATGGGCTGATCACCTCTACCAACCCGACGGCACAGTGGCGCTGCGAGACTGGACAGCCAAGGACGTGGAGGCGGTGCGGCGCAAGTCGTTGTACAAGGACGCCACGTACTGGCGACCAGCGAACGTATCGCAGGAGACCATCGAGGCGTGGTTGACTGGCTCGACCGTCGCCCAGCGCACGGTCATCCGTACCAGCGTTATCCCGGCCAGGCTGGTCGTGGGATACCGCAACCTCAAGGGCGGCATCGGCCAAAGCTCCGCTGCCATGGAAGCGGTTCATCGCTACATACGCCGCACCCACATAAAGACCGCCGCGCAGCGTGACTGGTCCACTGCGACACAAGCGATGCAGGTCGCCCTCGACAGCATCCGACGTATCAGAATCCGCTACGACAAGA
This sequence comes from Mycobacterium simulans, assembly GCF_900232995.1. Taxonomy (GTDB): domain Bacteria; phylum Actinomycetota; class Actinomycetes; order Mycobacteriales; family Mycobacteriaceae; genus Mycobacterium; species Mycobacterium simulans. Next base: position 1,610,227 of record NZ_OCVX01000003.1, on the reverse strand, counting down.
CAAAGGGCTACAAGATGGCGCTCAGCCGCGCCGAGCTCGAACTGGTCTACGCCAACAGGGTCACTGATTGGCAAGGCGCCGATGCCGATGACCCGCGCCACCCGCTCCGGCTTGCGGCTAAGAGCATCGCCACCTTCGTCTGCAACGACACCACCGCTGAGAGCGATGTGAAGCGCTCGCTTACCGCCCACTCGCTGTCCACCCACGCCACCAAGATCCGGGAGAACCGCGCCCAGGTGGCCGCCTCGGTGGCCATGCCAATCCTTGGGCTTAACGTCGATGACAAAAGCGACTACAACCGAGCACGTGCGGCGGTCGATCGCACCAGCCGCCACCCGATGTTCGTGATGGTCAAGAAGCACCCGAATGGCGTGACCGACCCGTGGTGGGCCTACCTAGATCGGCCCGTTGATGAGCTGCACGCTCTGGCCGGCCGCGAATTCGATGAAGATATGGGCGTCGACGATAGCCTCGACGAGAAGTCCGTGGGCACATTTGGGCCGGCGAGCAGGGCGCTGCTGTTCTTGGCCACCGTCGGCCAGGCCACCAACCCGGCCATTCGTAAACCGCTGCCCGGTGAGCTGGCATCGCCGTGGCAGCTCACCATCGGGGGCAGCGCCGGCAGGCGCGGCAACACAATGACCACACCGGACCTGGTCATGCGGCAGGTGCTCGCCCGCCACAAAAAGAACGGAGTGGCCCAGCTCGCTGAAATCGTGCGAGCAGCACTGAGCAGCGAGATTCCCACAAACACGATCGATCCTGATTATGTCGATAAGGACGACAAAGGCCGACCGGACGAGCGAACCCGCGCCACCGTTACTGAGCAGTTTTTGCGCTCCGAGAAAATGGGATGGCCGACCCGAGGCCCGGCCGGAGGCACACCTCCGCCGGCCGGCGACCCATACGATGACGCCCTTGCTCAACTCAGCAACGCCGTGGCCGCCGCGGCCGCCAACACCGCACCCTTCCGCAATGCTGGCGACGTCGGCGATCGCTTCCGGGAGGCCGGGCTGCCGGACGCATACACCAAAGAATTGCTCAAGCAGGCACGCAGAGTCGTCAGTCTGCTGCAGGAAGGCCAGTTCATCGCGCGCTCACGCCGCGGCGCTGTTATTGCTGATTTCGCCGACGAGGACGATGAGCAATGAGCGCCGCGGTACCCTCCACTGAACTCGCATGCCACTTTGGTGAGCGCGACGCGTGGTTCTGGCGCCTCCACATGGGTCTGCTGTGCGACCCGCTGGCCGCAGTTGATCTGTACGCCCTCGAACATGATGAGCAGAGTGGCTGCCATCTCGCGGACCATCACCTCATGGTCCCGGTATGCATCTATGTCGCTGTTGATAATGCCGGCGCATGCTTGTACGTCGGACAGTGCGACCGTCCTGACGGCAGCGTGGTTCAGCGCGTGACTGGGCATCACGCCATCCCGGTGTTCGCCACCGGTCTGTGGGTGCTGCCACTGCGGTCAGACAGTCCGAAGGCGGCACTGGACCGCATCGAGCGGCGCATCATCCGGGCCTACCGGCCGCCGTACAATACGGCGCACTGCCCTTCGGCCTTCCGGGCAAAAGAAGCGGCCCAGTGAGTACACCTGTCACGCCGTGCAATCCGGAGACGACCGTCGCGTTCGTCGAGCGGCGGTTCGGCTCAGGAATCGCCAAGACGCTCGACCCGTCGGCCCGCGGGGCGGTGACGCGGCAACAGCGAATCACCGAATTGCGCCGCTGCGGCCAGCTGCGCCACGCCGAGCGCTACGGCTGGCTCAGCCTGGCCGGGTGGCTGTTGGGGATGAAGGCGGTCGTGGTAGGAGAGCTCGATCCCACCTCAGATGCCATCGCCCGCCGGGCCAGGGCGCGGGATGTGCTGCCCGACCGCCTCGGCGACGACCCGCCGCCGACGCTCGTGAGCGTTGGTGACACCGGGCTGCAAGCTACCGACCCGCGCGACCCGTTGGGCTATCGCGTGGTCGAGTTGGTCGCTGCAGCGCTTAGCAACGGGGTGGTCGAAACCGACGGTCGGCGCGTTGGCGGCGGAGCCGTGGCAGCGTGCCTGCGGGAGCGGCTGCAGGCGGTGGCGCGTGGCTGAACTGTATCTGTCCGGCCCAGACGCCGTGATAGTTCCGAATTCTGACGATGTGTCTGACGAGGTCTTCGCCGACATGGCAGACGCACTGGCCCATGTCGCGCGCGAGTCCTCGTCTGGCTACATCACACTGCCGCTGCGCGACCCCGCCGGCTGGTTGTGGTATTTCGCGGACCCACGCAGCCCGTTCACATTCGACGACACCCTTCTCGCGCACCTGCGCCACCAGATGCGCGAAGACGGGGTGCGCCTCGACGTGCTTAGCCTGCGGCCCGCGAATCAAGCGCGCTGGCCGGCCCGCATCTCCAGCGTCAACCAGCTAGGGATTACCCGCGAGCCCACCGACGCCCAGCGACGCGACATTGGTCGTCTCATCGCGCTCGGCGGCGGGGCCAACTTCTCGGTGCCGGGCGCCGGCAAGACCGGGATGACCTATACGGTCTACAGCGCCTTGAAGCACCTCGGCGACGTGAAGCAAATGCTTGTGCTGGCACCGCTATCGGCGCACGAGGCGTGGGAAACCGAGCCCAGCCTGATGTACGCACCTGGTGCGGCACCCCACGTGCACGTCGGACCTGGGCGGCCTGGGGCCGCCGAGGTCATCGTCACCAATTACGAGCGCCTTGAAAACCGGGGAAGACTCGATGCGCTGGTGTCGTACTGTCGGCGCCGCCGCACCCTCGTCGTCTTCGATGAGGCCCACCGGGTGAAGGCTGGCCCGCACGGCATCCGCGGCGCAGCTGCCATTCAGCTGTCCGCGGCAGCGCATCGGCGCAGTGTGCTCACCGGCACACCGCAGCCCAACTCACCCCAAGACCTCGCCCGAGTGCTCGAACTCGCCTACCCTGGTCACGGCTTTCGACTGGCCGCTCGTGACGCCGACTCACTCATGTCGGCCTACACCCGCGTGACTAAGGACGAGCTCCTGCTCCCACAACTGGTTCCGTTGACCGAGCACGTGCCCTTGTCGCCGGTGCACGACCAGATCTATGACGCCATGGTGAACGCCGCCGCGCGGGCTGTGCTGCGTGACCCGACACTGCGTAGCGACTTCAGTCGGGCTGGGCGCATCGTGATGCGTTTGCTACAGGCAGCGACCGATCCGACCGCTGTACTCGGCGCGGATGGTGAGCTGACAATGCTCTCGGACCGGGCCGATCTGGACCTGGAGCACCTCATTCGTGAGTTGCCGGCCAACTACCTTCCGACGAAGTTCGTCCGCGTCGCCCAACATGTTGACGGCCATTCGGCGGCTGGACGAAAGGTGGTGGTGTGGGCCAACTTCCGAAGCCATGTACGCCGCCTCGAGCGCCTATTGGCACCACACCACCCGGCGGTCGTTTCGGGGGATCTCACCCCCGAGCTGCGCCATGGCGAGATCGACCGCTTCCGCCACGACCCTGACTGTCATGTGCTGGTCGCCACCCCGCACACCTTGTCGGAGGGGGTGTCGCTACACCACACGGCAACCCACCAAATCCACGTGGATCGGACCTTTAACGCAGGGATGCTCCTGCAGGCAATCGACCGGACGCATCGACTGGGATTACCGATGGACGCCGACTGCACGGTGACCTACCTGATGGCTGCTCGCCGCGACGGTAGCGACACCATCGACGACGTCGCTGACCGACGCCTGGACGCGAAAATCCTTGATATGGCGCGCAAGCTCAACGACCGGCAGCTCGCCACCTTAGCCTTCCCAGCAGCAGACGACATCCTTTTGGACAGTGACCTCTTGCTCGGACCTGGGCAACGCGATGATTTGGAGGCGCTCTTTGAGCATCTCCAATCCCTACAGATGGAAGCATGAAGGCACTCGTCCGCGAGTTGGAGCCGCCTACAAGTGCACCGAAGCGACCCGTTCCGGCAAGGCACACGCAGACGACCCGGTGCAGTGCAGAGCAGCCACCAACACTAACCGAAGCTCAGTCGTCGATGTGCGTCGGTGGATCGGCGAAGGCGAGATCCCCTGGGCGATGGTCAGGGCCCATCAAATCGCAGCGCTTGTCGGGCACTAGTGTCCTGAGTCATTAATTCGTTTGCAGTAGTTGGCGACTGATTCGAGGATCTGGTCGGCGGTCTTGGTCCAGACGTAGGGCTTGGGATCGTCGTTCCAGTGCTCGATCCAGGCGCGGATGTCGGTTGCGACGCCGGACCCAGCCCTCCAACTCGGCGCGTTCATCCTCGGTCAACACGATCTGCGCGGCATGCGGTGACGGCATCACCCATTCTAACAAGAACCCATGAATTAATGACTCAGGACACTAGGTAGGAACTGGCGCCCTTAGGCACCCAGTTGGCAAATGCCACGCAACGTTGCCAGGTGCCGTCAGGCTGAACGGGTCCATCGCACTTGTTGATAATGCCGAGTCCGCCGTACTGACAGCCGGCGCCGGCCGGCGGCGCTGCGGCGATCAGCCCTGCGGCGATCAGTGCGGCGCCCGGGCCGGCGATGACGGCGGCTATCCCTCGCGGCAACGAGATCTTGAATGCAGTCATTGCGTCCCCTTTGGATTACCGCGGGCTCAATTATTCTATCGCGGCAGGGGCGTTCGATATCGCAATCTGAGCCGCCTGGGGGAATCGAACCCCCGACCTATTCATTACGAGTGAATCGCTCTACCGACTGAGCTAAGGCGGCATGCCCTCAAGCGGCACGAGTCTACGGCAGTAGCACCGGCCCACCCAAGCCGCTAGCGCAGTTCCTGACCAATGGCGGCGACCATGGCGTCGACGGCGAACTTCGGTTTGACGTTGATCGCCAGCGCTTCGCGGCACTCCAGCACGGCCTCAATGCAGCGCAGCAGCCGCTCGGGCGCGGCATGCGCGGCCAGGGCAGCGACCCGGTCGGCCATATCCGGGTGGTTGGCCCGCACTTGACCCGCATTCGCCGATACCACCAAGGCATCCCGGAAATAGGTGGCCAGGTCGATTAGTGCGCGATCCAGCGCATCCCGCGACGCCCGCGTTTGACGAGACTTTTGCCGGCGCTCGAGATCCTTGATCGCGCCAGTGGCGCCGCGCAACGCGCCGGCGGTGCCCTTGCCGGTGCCGCCCGCCCCAAGTGCCGTCCGCAATTCTTCGGTCTCGGCCTCGGCGCGGTCCGCGGTCAGCACCACCGCCTCGGCCTCGGCGGCAGCAACCAACTCCTCGGCGGCGGCGTATGCGCGCGACGGCGTCGCCGCGTCGCGCACCAGGCCCAACGCCCGCTCGCGCCGCTCCCGCGCCTCTGGGTCGGTGGCCAGCCGGCGCGCCCGGCCCACGTGACCACCGCTAACCGAGGCCGCCCAGTTCGCCGTCTCGGCCGTCAGCCCGTCATTGTCGATCAGCACCTGGGCGATCGCCGCGGTCGACGGCGTCACGAGTGCGACATGACGGCATCGGGATCGCAGCGTGATGGCTATGTCTTCAGGATCCACCGACGGTGCGCACAGCAGGAAGACCGTCGACGACGGCGGTTCCTCGACAACCTTCAGCAGTGCGTTGGCAGCGCCTTCGGTCAATCGATCGGCATCCTCGATAACGACGATCTGACACCGTCCGGTCGTCGGCCGGCGTGATGCGATCTGCACGATTGCCCGCATCTCGTCTACGCCGATAGACAGGCCTTCGGGAATCACTCGCCGCACGTCGGCATGGGTGCCCGCCATCGTCGTCGTACAGGCCCGGCAGCGTCCGCACCCAGGGCCGGAGTCCTCGGAATCCCCAGTGCATTGCAGCGCGGCCGCGAAGCACAATGCCGCAACCGAGCGCCCCGAACCTGGCGGACCGGTGATGAGCCATGCATGTGTCATAGTCCCGTCACCAGGCGAACTGTGTCCTGAATCACCGCGGGCCGCTCTGGCGGCCGCGAGCAGCTCAGCTTTGACTGCGTCCTGGCCTACCAGCCGCGTAAACACCCCGGACATCATCGGCAACAGTAGTTGCCGTCACCGACAGATACCGATCAGCATCCGTTTCGCGACAATTCCGTGATCTTTCCCCAGCTTTCGTCCAGTTAGGCGGACTTGCCGAGGCGCTCAAGAGTTTCCGGCGAGTCAGTGCCTCCCGATACGGTGGGCGTATGGCAACCACGGCGGCACTGCCCGGGCGAATCAATGCATTCGTCCGGTGGGTAGTGCGTACCCCGTGGCCGGTGTTCTCGCTGAGCATGCTGCAGGCCGACATCATCGGGGGCCTCTTCGTCCTGGGCTTCCTGCGCTATGGCCTGCCGCCCCACGACCGCATCGAACTGCAGGATCTGCCAAGCCTCAACCTGACGATCTTCATCACGTCGGTCGTCCTCTTGTTCTTCGCGGGGTTCGCATGGAACCTGAAGCTGCTGATGCCGGTATTCAGGTGGCAGCGCCGCGACAATCTGCTGGCCGAGGTTGATCCGTCCGCCACCGAACTAGCCCGCAGCCGCGCGCTGCGGATGCCGTTCTACCGCACGTTGACCAGCGTGGCGTCGTGGGCCGTCGGCAGCGTGGTGTTTATCGTCGCCAGCTGGTCGGTGGCCCGTTACGCTGCGCCCGTCGTGGCGGTCGCCACGGCCCTGGGCGCCACGGCCACCGCAATCATCGGCTACCTGCAGTCTGAGCGCGTCTTGCGGCCGGTCGCTGTCGCCGCGCTGCGCAGCGGTGTGCCGGAAAACGTGAAGGCACGCGGCGTCATCTTGCGGCTGATGCTGGCGTGGATGCTGTCCACCGCCGTGCCACTGCTGGCGATCGTGCTGGCCGTGGGCTCCGACAAGGTGTCGTTGATACATGCAACACCTGAGTCGCTGTTCAATCCCATCCTGTTGCTGGCGCTGGCGGCGTTGGGCATCGGGTCGGCCAGCACCCTGTTGGTGGCCATGTCGATCGCCGACCCATTGCGCCAGCTCCGCTGGGCGCTGAGCGAGGTGCAGCGCGGCAACTACAACGCTCACATGCAGATCTACGATGCCAGCGAACTGGGCCTGCTGCAGGCGGGCTTCAACGACATGGTGCGCGACCTGTCCGAGCGGCAGCGACTGCGTGACTTGTTCGGTCGCTACGTCGGCGAAGACGTGGCCAGGCGGGCCATCGAACGAGGCACGGAGTTGGGCGGCCAGGAGCGCGACGTGGCGGTGCTGTTCGTCGATCTGGTCGGCTCCACCCAGCTGGCCGCGACGCGACCGCCCGCCGAGGTCGTCAGCCTGCTCAACGAGTTCTTCCGGGTGGTCGTGGACACCGTCGGCCGGCACGGCGGGTTCGTCAATAAGTTCCAGGGCGACGCGGCGCTGGCGATCTTCGGCGCACCGATCGAACACCCCGACGCGGCCGGGGGGGCCCTGGCCGCCGCACGGGAGCTGCACGACGAGCTTCTCCCGGTGCTCGGCCCGGCGGAATTCGGTATCGGCGTGTCGGCCGGGCGGGCCA
>NZ_OCVX01000003.1:1595448-1602655 GCF_900232995.1 Mycobacterium simulans | reverse complement strand
CGCCGGACCCCGGGCCCGTCGGTCGGCGAGCAACTCCGAGGCGCGCTCGTCGGTTATCGACAGCACGTCGTCTCCCTTGCGCAAGCTGGCGTTGGTCTCACCGTCGGTAACGTACGGCCCGAAGCGGCCGTCCTTGATGAGCATCGGTTTGCCCGACGCCGGATCAATGCCCAACTCACGCAGCGGCGGAGCCGAAGCGCTCTGTCGGCCAGAACGTTTCGGCTCGGCGTAGATTCGCAGCGCTTCATCGAGTGTGATGGTAAACATCTGTTCTTCGGTCGCCAGCGAACGAGAATCGGTGCCGCGCTTCAGATATGGACCATAGCGCCCGTTCTGCGCCGTGATCTCGTCACCCGTTGCGGGGTCAACACCAACTACCCGGGGCAGCGACAGCAGCTTCAGCGCATCCTCGAGTGTGACAGTTTGTAGGTCCATGGTCCGAAGCAGCGAACCGCTACGGGGTTTGGGACCGGTGGGTTTCTTACCCTTCTTGGCCGGCTCGGCGCCACCCTCCTCGGACGGCGGCTCGGGCAGAATCTCGGTCACATAAGGCCCGTAACGGCCGTCCTTGGCGACGATCTGGTGCCCGGTCGCGGGGTCTACACCCAGCACCCGCCCCTCTTGAGGTGTGGCGAATAGCTCTTCGGCCACATCCAATGTCAATTCGTCGGGGGTGAGCGAGTCGTTGAGGTTGGCCCGTTGCGGTGTCGGCTCGCCGTTGTCGCCGATTACCGTCCGTTCCAAGTAGGGCCCGTTCTTACCCACTCGAACATAGACGGGCCGTCCTTCAGCATCGTCAAACAGCTTGATGGAGTTGACTTCTCGCGCATCGATGCCTTCGAGGTTGACACCGACCAGTTTCTTCAAGCCGCCGGAGCGGGCTACCGAGTCGGGCACACCGTGGTCGCCGCCGAAGTAAAAGTTGTTGAGCCAGTTGGTGCGTCGCTCGTTTCCGGAGGCGATCGCGTCGAGTTCGTCTTCCATCGCCGCGGTGAAGTCGTAGTCGACGAGCCGGCCGAAATGCTGTTCCAGCAAACCGGTTACGGCGAATGCCACCCAGGACGGCACCAGCGCGCTGCCCCTCTTGTGCACGTAGCCACGGTCCTGGATGGTCTTGATGATCGACGAGTAGGTCGACGGGCGGCCGATGCCGAGCTCCTCGAGCGCCTTGACCAGTGACGCCTCGGTGTAGCGGGCCGGCGGGTTGGTGGCGTGCCCGTCCGGGGTCAACTCGATGGCGTCAAGTCGCTGGCCAGGGGTCAGGTGGGGCAAGCGCCGCTCGGCATCGTCGGCCTCGCCGCCGGCCAGCTCGTCCACGGTTTCGACGTAGGCCTTGAGGAAGCCGGGGAAGGTCAGGGTGCGCCCGGAGGCCGAGAACACGACGTGGTGCTCGGCCCCCTCATTTTGCAATCGGCCTTCGATCCGCAGGCTCAGCGTGGTGCCCCGCGCATCGGCCATCTGCGAGGCCACCGTGCGTTGCCACACCAACTCATAGAGCCGGAATTCGTCACCGTCGAGCTCGCGCCGCACCGCGTCGGGGGTGGCGAAGGTCTCGCCGGCGGGGCGGATTGCCTCGTGCGCCTCCTGAGCGTTCTTCACCTTGCGGGTGTATTGGCGAGGAGAGGTGGCGACGAATTCTGCGCCGTAGAGCTGGCGCGCCTGGGTGCGCGCGGCATTGATCGCCGACTCCGACAGCGTGGGCGAGTCGGTACGCATATAGGTGATGTAGCCGTTCTCGTACAGCCGCTGGGCGATGCTCATCGTCCGCTCGGCGGAGAACCGCAGTTTGCGGCCGGCTTCCTGCTGCAGCGTCGACGTCATGAACGGCGGATACGGACGCCGCGTGTAGGGCTTCTCCTCGGCCGACGCCACGCTCAGTTGTGCGCCATGCAGGGCCGTGGCCAGCCTGGTCGCACTGCCCTCGTCCAGCACGACAATTTTCGAGACCTCGCGGTCTCCACGCAGCGTGCCCAGTGAGTCGAAATCGCGGCCGGTGGCCACGCGCTGGCCGTCTACATTGGTCAGCCGGGCGGTGAAGGTGGGCGGCTGCGCCTTCGGGTCGGACACGCTGGCGTCCAGCTTGGCCAGGATGTCCCAGTAGCTCGCGCTGCGGAAGGCCATGCGGTCGCGTTCGCGCTGCACGATGATGCGGGTGGCCACCGACTGCACCCGCCCGGCCGACAGCTTGGGCGCGACCTTCTTCCACAGCACCGGGCTGACCTCGTAGCCGTACAGCCGGTCCAGGATGCGGCGGGTCTCCTGCGCGTCGACCAGGTCGATGTCCAGGTCGCGGGGGTTTTGGGCAGCCTCAAGGATGGCCGGCTCGGTGATCTCGTGAAACACCATCCGCTTGACTGGGATGCGCGGCTTCAGGGTTTCCATCAGATGCCAGGCAATGGCCTCACCCTCGCGGTCGCCATCCGTGGCCAGATAGAGCTCATCGACGTCTTTGAGCAGGCCTTTCAACTCGCTGACGGTGCTCTTCTTCTCGGGACTGATGATGTAGAGCGGTTCGAAATCGGCGTCGACGTTGACCCCCAGCCGGGCCCAGGGCTCGGACTTGAACTTCGCGGGAACGTCGGCCGCAGCTCGTGGCAGGTCGCGGATATGCCCACGCGAGGACTCGACGATATAGCCGGAGCCCAGATAACCAGCTAATTTGCGTGCCTTGGTGGGCGACTCGACAATCACAAGTCGCCGGCCGCTCCCATTTTTGCTGCTCGCCCTCCTCGGGCCAGTTAGTTTCGGGTCAGCCAACTGCTACTTACGCTCCATCTCTAGTGCCGGCCCCCTGTGGAACCGCCCCGCAGGAAGAATGACAGGTCGGCTCCCGAAATTCCGGCGAAATTCAGATACGCCCCCGTACCCTTCGCCCGCGGGCACCTGACAATTTCGCACCCGAGGGCGCGCCCGCGCAAACCGACTGCAAATCGGCTCACTCGAACACGGCCTGAAATCGACTGCTAGACCCTGGGCCACTGGGCCAACGCCCCGGCGCTGGCGGGTGGTTCCCCCACGTTCTCTACCAGGCGCGATAGCCTGCGACGGCCGCTGATCCGAAGCGCCGGCCGGCCGCCGCGGGTGCCGATCAAGGTGGGCGCGATCCCGACCCGCATCAGAGCCGACGCCAGCGGCGAATGAGTGTCCGGTGCGTGTGGATCCAGACCCAGCAGATAACGGTCAGCCTCGGGGCTGCCGGCAGCTAGGGTCCACGCCCGCAGCTCCCGCGGCCCCGGCAACCACCGCACGGGCACCGTTTTGACCGCGCCGCGCGTCCACTCGGCCGCAATGCTGCACAACAGCGGGTCCACGGCCGTCCGCACCAGGGGGTTGTCTTCGTCGGTGCGGGTGATCTCGGACACCAGACCAGCGTCGTGGATCATCTCGGCTAGGGCCGTGGCGCGCCAGAGCTCATCCACGACCACCGACAGCCGAGCGCCGGTGCCAACCATCACGATCTGGCCGGAGGCCGCCAGCACCCCGGAAAGGTCCGCGACCGCGGGCGGCACCGAATCCGCGGCGAAGAAGGAAAGCTGGCTCACCCAACCGACAGTAAGCCAGCGAGTCGATCCGCGGCTTGTTCGCATCCGGCGCGCCCGACCGCCAACGTGACGAGCAGACGGAAAAGCCCCCGATTCGGTGTCGAATTGGGGGCTCTTGCGTCTGCTCGCGCAGGTTAGACGGAGCGAACTCCGGTGGCCTGGGGGCCCTTAGGGCTGTGGCCGATCTCGAACTCGACCTTCTGGTTCTCTTCAAGGGTGCGGAAGCCCGTTCCCTGGATCTCCGTGTAGTGGACAAATACATCCGCGGAACCGTCCTCGGGGGCGATGAAACCGAACCCCTTCTCCGCGTTGAACCACTTCACAGTTCCCTGTGGCATCTCTCGATCTTTCCTTTTCTTCTGGGTGCGGGGCACCGCGTTTCGGTGCCCCGGGCCCGTTGCCACCGCCATACCTCGCGGAGTCGCCGGAACTTCACCCGACAGATAACCTCGCAGGAACCGCGGCCGCAACGTCGATCCTGCGAAAGTTTGACACGAACACAGAAGCTACGACCGCCAATTAGTCAATCATGTTCGTCGCGTCGACGACAGCCTATTGCCGTGACGAGTACTTGAGGGGTTTCCAAATGGCGAGTTTCGGCAGCGAACTGCTGGCCGCCGCGCTCGCCGGTACCGCGCCGGGCGAGCATCCGCTGCGCCATGTGGCCGAACTGCCACCTCGCAGTGGCCGGCCACACGGCTGGCCGGAGTGGGCCGAGCCCGACATCATTCGCGCGTTTACCGAACGTGGGATCCGCGCGCCATGGTCGCACCAATCTGAGGCCGCCGCGCTGGCTCACACGGGCCGTCATGTGGTTGTGAGCACCGGCACGGCGTCAGGAAAGTCGCTTGCCTATCAACTTCCGGTGCTCAATGCGCTGGCGACGGATCCACGGGCGCGGGTGCTGTATCTGTCGCCGACGAAAGCGCTCGGTCACGACCAGTTGCGTGCGGCTTATGCGCTGACTTCCGCTGTCTCGCGGCTCGGCCAACCCGGTTTCGCCGTCGCGCCCACGGCCTATGACGGTGACAGTCCTGACGAGGTGCGTCGCTTTGCGCGTGAACGGTCCCGCTGGCTGTTCTCCAACCCCGACATGATCCACTTGTCGATATTGCGCAACCACGCACGCTGGGCTGTGCTATTGCGCAATCTACGCTTCCTTATTGTCGACGAATGCCATTACTACCGAGGGGTTTTCGGATCCAATGTGGCGATGGTGTTGCGTCGGTTGTTACGGCTGTGCGCACGCTACTCCGCTGACCAGGTCTCGGGTCCGACGGTGATCTTCGCCAGTGCGACGACGGCATCCCCCGGCGCGACGGCCGCTGAGCTCATCGGTCAACCGGTCGCGGAGGTCACCGACGACGGCTCGCCCCAGGGGGCGCGCACCGTGGCATTGTGGGAGCCCGCGCTACGGGCCGACATGACCGGTGAGAACGGCGCGCCGGTGCGACGGTCCGCGGGTGCCGAGGCGGCGCGACTGATGGCAGACCTGATCGCGGAGGGCGCCCAGACGCTGACGTTCGTGCGGTCGCGGCGCGCCGCGGAGCTGACCGCGCTGAGCGCCCAAGCGCGGCTTGGCGAGGTGGCCCCGGACCTGGCACGCACGGTGGCGTCGTATCGGGCCGGCTATCTGGCCGAGGACCGGACTGCGCTGGAGCACGCCTTGGCCGAGGGCCGGCTGCGCGGTCTGGCAACGACGAACGCGCTGGAGTTGGGCGTCGATATCGCCGGGCTGGACGCGGTGGTGTTGGCCGGCTTTCCGGGGACGGTCGCCTCGTTCTGGCAGCAGGCCGGTCGGTCGGGCCGGCGCGGGCAGGGCGCGCTGGTGGTGTTGATCGCCCGGGACGATCCCCTGGACACATATCTGGTGCACCACCCCGCTGCCCTGCTCGACAAGCCGGTCGAGCGCGTCGTCATCGATCCGGCCAACCCCTACATTCTCGGTCCCCAGCTTCTCTGTGCCGCAACCGAATTACCACTCGATGAGGCCGAGGTGCGGTCGTGGGACGCGACAGATGTGGTCGAAGGTCTGGTTGACGACGGGCTGTTGCGGCAACGGTCTGGCAAGTACTTCCCTGCGCCCGGCGTGGAACCACATGCCGCAGTGGATATTCGGGGTTCGGCGGGCGGTCAGATAGTCCTCGTGGAGGCGGACACTGGGCGACTGTTGGGCAGCGTCGGGGTGGGTCAGGCGCCGGCGTCCGTCCACCCGGGCGCGGTCTACCTACATCAAGGCGAGGGCTATGTCGTCGACTCGTTGGATTTCGAGGAGGGCATCGCGTTCGTCCACGCCGAGGATCCCGGTTATGCGACGTTCGCGCGGGAAATCACTGACATCGCGGTCACCGGGACCGGTGAGCGCACAGCGTTCGGCCCCATCACCCTGGGTTTGGTTCCGGTGACAGTCACCCATCAAGTAATCGGCTACCTACGCCGTCGACTCAGCGGCGAAGTGATCGACTTCGTTGAGCTGGACATGCCCGAGCACGTGTTGCCCACCAACGCGGTCATGTACACCATCACTCCGGACACATTGAGCCGCAACGGTATTGACGCGCCACGAATTCCCGGCTCCTTGCACGCCGCCGAACACGCGGCCATCGGATTGCTGCCCTTGGTGGCCAGCTGCGACCGCGGCGACATCGGCGGCTTGTCCACCGCGATCGGGCCTGACGGACTGCCCAGTGTCTTTGTCTACGACGGCTATCCCGGTGGCGCGGGATTCGCTGAACGCGGGTTCCGTCAGGCGCGCACCTGGTTGGGCGCCACAGCCGCGGCCATTGAGGCGTGCGAATGCCCGAGCGGATGCCCCTCATGTGTGCAATCCCCCAAGTGCGGCAACGCCAACGACCCACTGGACAAGGCAGGTGCGGTCGCTGTGCTGCGTTTGGTGCTGGCGGAGTTGGGTGGCGGATACGCTGAACACCCCCTTGACAGCGGCCCATAAACGAGGTAGCCGAACCGTCGCAACCCGAAGAAGCTGCGCAAGAACGGGCGAAAACTATTGCGCCCGCGTTCAAATCGCGTACCGTGAACTTGCCGACCGCACCGATGACGATCGGGCACTAGCCGGGGGTTCTGAGGAACTTTGGGAGGTGTCACATGTCGTTTGTCATGGCAGTGCCGGAGGGGCTGGCAACGGCCGCAACGGATTTAGCCAGTGTCGGCTCAACACTCAGTTCCGCGAACGCGGTTGCGGCTGCCCCGACGACGGCAGTGCTGGCCGCGGCTGGGGACCAGGTATCGGCGGCGGTCGCGGCGCTGTTTTCCGGGCACGCCCAGGGCTATCAGACGCTCAGCGCGCAAGCAGAGACGTTTCACGCCCAGTTCGTACAAGCCCTGACCGCCAGTGCGGGATCGTATGGCAGCGCCGAGGCCGCCAGTGCGGCGTTGCTCAATGCGATCAACGCACCTTTACTGGCGCTCACGGGGCGTCCGCTGATCGGCAACGGCAAGCCCGGCGCGGCGGGGACGGGCGGAGACGGCTCGCCGGGCGGCTGGTTGCTCGGTGACGGCGGTGCCGGCGGGGGCGGGGCGGGCGGGGCGGGCGGGCAAAAAGGGGGGAAAGGGGGGGGCGCCGGGCCCGGCTCTTTTAAACAAATCCGAGGCCCCGAGAGAGGGAGAAAAAGCGGAAGGCGGGGTCTGGTTGAGAAAAAAAAAAA
>NZ_OCVX01000003.1:1536161-1595348 GCF_900232995.1 Mycobacterium simulans | reverse complement strand
GCGGGGCGGGCGGGAGCGGCGGGTCATCTAATTCGACCACCAATGGGGTCGGCGGCGCCGGCGGGGCCGGCGGCAACGCTGGCAGTCTCTACGGCAACGGTGGGGCGGGTGGAGCCGGCGGGTTCTCCCCCGGCGTCAATGCCGCGGCCAACGGAGGAGCAGGCGGAGACGGCGGTGACGGCGGGATGATCGGCAACGGCGGCGCCGGCGGCGCCGGCGGGGATGTTGTGCTGATCGGCGGCATGGGCACCGGCGGCAACGGTGGCAACGGCGGCAACGCACGGCTAATCGGCGACGGCGGCAACGGCGGCAACTCCGGCATTGGCCCGACGGCAGGCAACGCCGGATCCGGTGGCGCCGGCGGTCAGCTGCTCGGCCAGAACGGGATGAACGGGTTGCCGTAGCCGGCTACGCCGTATCGGCCGGCCCCGCCCGGGCAGCGGCCCGCGCCGTGCCGGAGAAGACCACAGCCACCTCGACGGTGACGACGACGTCAAGGGCGTCGACCCCGCATTGGGTGATGTTGACTCGCATCTTGCGTGCCACCAGCGTCGCCCTGGCGCAGGCCGCCGCAGTCCCGGACGGTAGCCGGGCGGCGGCGGCCAGCGCGGCCAGGTCGGCCGCCGACTGTGCGCGGTGGCGTGCCACCACGGCCGCGCCCAAATAGGCTCCGGCACCGGTGACACACAGCAGCAGCGCGACCATCGCAACAGCGACCACGGTCGCCGAGCCACGGTCATCGCGGCTCGGCGGCTGCGACCGCCCTGGCCGCAATGTCAAGGGTGGGCAACAGCTTTGAGCGTGCGCGGACCGTTGCGACCAGAAAATCACCGTCCCGCCGCACCTGCACCACCGCGCCATCCGGCGCGATGCGGCGGGCGACATCCACCGAACGGGCGTCACCGCGCGCGGCCAACCGGGCGGCCTCACGGGCCGCATCGACACAGCGCACCTGCATCGACACCGCGGTGATCCCGGCCAGGCCCAGCACCAGCACCGCCACCAGCGTGGCGATTGCCAGAGCCGCCTCAACCGTGCTCGAGCCGGCACTCGCAGCTAAACCTTGGTGGAAAGCGCGCGACCGATGATGTGGTTCAACGCGGAGACGACGGAATCGCCGGTGACGACGGTGTAGAGGATCGCACCGAAGGCCGCTGCCGCGATCGTCCCGATCGCGTATTCGACGGTAGACATCCCCGACTCGTCGGTCGCCAGCAGCGTCATGCGGGCCACGAATGCTTGAAACATGTTGATCACCAATACTTCCTCTCGTTTGTGGTCTCATAACAGCCCTGACTGAAAAACCTGCCCGGCCAGCCCTGCCACCACGGGCACGATGCCCAGGCAGAAGAACGCCGGCAAGAAGCACAGCCCTAACGGACCGGCGATAAGCACGCCGGCGCGCTCGGCGGCCGCGGCAGCCGCATGCGCGGCGTCGTTGCGAGATTGCCCGGCCAGTTCGATCACCCCGGCGGCCAGCGCCGCCCCCGAGGACGCCGACCGGCGCGCCAATCGCAGAAATGCATCGGCCTGCGAGTCCACCAAGCCGGCCGGCACGTCCGGCGGAGTCGACCACGCTAGGCCGGGATCGGCCCCCAGCGCCAGCAAGGCGGCGGCCGGGGATAAGACTCGGGCCAGCCGCGGCGGCGCGGACGGGGCGGTCGCGGCCGCGGCGGACGACACCGCCATACCCGCTGCCAGGCACACCGCGAGCACGTCCAGGCTGGAGGCAACCCCTAACGGATCGGGGCCATGCGCCTGCGACCGCCTCCCATGTCCGCGCGACGGCAGTCCGGCGCGTGCCCGTACCACCGACGGACCAGCACCGACCCACGAAGCCAGGGCCAGCAGCACCGCCGCGGCATTCACGACGCCACCCGATCGGTTATCCGGTCCGACCACAGCAGCCCGCCGCAGGCCAAAGCCAACCCGACCACCAGCAGCCAGCCACCGGCGTGCCCACTCAACAGGAAGCTCAGCGGCTGCGCCCCAATCAGTTGACCAAGCAGTACCCCGAGCAGCGGTAAGCCCGCCAGGATGGCCGCCGTGGCGCGGGCGCCCGCCATCCCCGATACCATCTTTGCCGAAAATCGTTGCCGCTCAGCGATATCGCGTTGCGCAGCCCGCATCAGAGTAGCTATCGCCAGACCGTGGTCATGGGCTAACTGCCAGCACACCGCGAGCCGTTCCCAGTACGCAGGCAGGGCTGACAATCGGGCGGCGATGCGCAGCCCGGCCGCCACGTCAGCGCCCAATCTTGCGCGCGCCGCGACCGCGCGCAACGCGGCCGAAACCGGGCCATCGGTCTCCTCGGCGGCGATGGCGAAGGCGCGCACTGGGTGAGCGCCCACGCGCAGTTCACCCACCAATACATCAAGTGCGGATTCCAGCGCCCTCCCCTCGGCCGCGCATCGCCTGCTGCGGCGACGACGACGGTAACGCAGGCTCGCCGTAGCACCGACCACCACGACAGCCAGGACCGTCGTCAACGGCAGCAACAGGACTGCGCCAATGCAAACGCATACACCAAGACAGGCAGCCCACCTGGCGCCAGGAACCGGCGGCGACCGGCGAACGCCGGGTGTGAGCCGCCGGCGCGGCGACGATGGCAAGACCAGAAGCGCAACCGACAACATCGGCGCGGCAAGTAGCGGGGCGTTCATGCCGGTATCCGAGTTTGCAACAGCTGCTTGAGATCCGCGGCGTAGTCGGTCATCCCGTGGTCGGCGTGCCATGCGGTGACCGCTTCGACCCGTCCACTATCGGCTTGGCGCAGCACAGCAATCTCGCCGAGCCGGCGCCGGCCGGCCCGGTCACGCGCGACATGCAGCAGCACTTGGACCGCCGCGGCGAGCTGACTGTGCAACGCCGCGCGGTCGAGGCCACCGAGTGCACCCAACGCCTCCAACCGGGCCGGAACCTCCGCCGGGTTGTTGGCATGCACGGTGCCCGCGCCGCCGTCGTGGCCGGTGTTCAGGGCCGCTAGCAGGTCCACAACTTCCGCTCCCCGGACCTCGCCGACCACGATGCGGTCGGGCCGCATCCGCAGCGCCTGCCGGACAAGTTGGCGCACCGTCACCTCGCCGACGCCTTCGACGTTGGCGCACCGCGCAATCAGCTTGACCACATGTGGATGCCGAGGCGCCAACTCGGCGGCATCCTCGACGCACACCATCCGCTCGGTGGGTGCGACGGCGCCCAACATCGCAGCCAGCAAGGTTGTCTTTCCCGCACCCGTACCGCCACAGACCAGGAAGGCCAGCCGAGCGGCGATGATGTCGGCGACCAGCTCGGCGGCCTGGGGTGCGATCGCGCCCGCCGCGGTGAGCGCCGCCAGATCCTGAGCGGCCGGCCGCAACACCCGCAACGACAAGCAGGTGCCCTCGGCTGCCACCGGCGGCAAGACGGCGTGCAGGCGCACCGCAAAACCTCCGGCACCGATCCCGGTCAGCTGCCCATCCACCCATGGTTGCGCGTCGTCGAGTCGGCGGCCCGCGGCCAGGGCCAGCCGTTGCGCCAACCGCCGCACAGCTGACTCGTCGGGGAACCGAATCTGGCTGCGTCGCAAACCGTTTCCATCGTCGACCCACACAGCGTCGGGTGCAGTGACCAGGACGTCGGTGGTGCCGTCCGCGCATAGCAGCGGTTCCAGGATGCCGGCACCGGTCAGTTCGGTCTGCAGCATTCGCAGATTTGCCAACACCTCGGTGTCACCGAGGATCCCGCCGGATTCGGCCCGGATCGCTGCGGCCACAACGTTGGGCCGCAGCGGGGCGGATTCGGTAGCGAGCCGCTCGCGGACGCGGTCGATCAGCGAGCCGGTCATGCGACCCTACCGGTCAGCACGCCAAGTACCCGGCGCGATGCTGCCGCCAGCGCGGATCGCCGTCGCAATCGCAGCCCACCGTGCTCAAGCTGCTCGGCGAGCCGTGGCTGGGCGCGCATTGACGCCAGCAGCGGTACCCCGGCGATTTCGGCCACCTCAGCCGCCCGCAAGCCCCCCGGTGATGGTCCCCGCACGACCAGCCCGAGGTTGGGATTGATCGCGGCCAGCACCGGAGCGATCGTCGCGCTGGCCGCGCACGCCCGCACATGACAGGGGCTAACCAGGACAACAAGATCGGCGCAGTCCAGCACGGCTTGGGTGGCATCGGTCAGCCGACGTGGAAGATCGCACACCACAGTGACTCCCCCGCGGCGGCCGGCCTCAACGACGGCGTCCACGGGACCGGCATCCAGTTCGTAACCGCGCCGGGTGCCCGACAGCAAGCTGATCCCCCGGTGGCGCGGCAGCGCCTCACGCACTGCCGACCACTTCAGCCGTCCACCCTGTAGCGGTAGGTCAGGCCAACGCAGACCGGGAGTTGTTTCGCCGCCCACCAGCAGATCGATGCCGCCGCCCCACGGATCGAGATCCACCAGCAACGCGTCGGTGGCGGTATGCGCCAAGGCAACCGCGAATAGCGAGGCCCCGGCACCACCGCATCCTCCGATAACGGCGACGACCTGGCCGTGCGGTCGGTCGTCGCGTGCCGACTCGGCGGCTTCGGCGAGTGCACCAACCAGCTCCTGCTCTTGCGCCGGCATCGTCAATACGTGCTGTGCGCCAACCGCGATGGCCGCGGCCCAGGTCGCCGTCCCGGCGTCGGTGCCAGTCAGCACACTGACATGGGTGCGCCTCGGTAGCGCGAGCTGCCCACACTGCCCCGCGGCCGCTTGGTCGAGCACCACAGCCGCAGCGGCGGTCCACGCCTTTCTGCTGACCGGATTCCTGCCGCCTACATGAACAACCCGGATACCGACGGCCGCGGCGACCCGGTCCAACTCGTCGCGCAACTCCGAATCGGTCAACATTGCCAACACGCCGGAGCCCGCGCGGCCGGTGCGACAAGTGCCCGGAGGCCCAGAAACGGTGGTCACGCGTCTAGCGTGCGGGGTCCGCGGGGTGGGACGACAGTCCCAAAGGGCGAATTGTGGAGAGAGACGCATCTGTGCACAATTGCCATTGCTGTCGCTTCGACCGTGCAAAAACAACAGGAGTCCCGCAACACACCGCGAGCCCCACTAAGCACCTGCGGCACGGGGCTTTATTTACCCCACAAAAGGGACGACCCCCGCCAGGGGGGGAGGAGGCGAGGGTCGTCGTGTATCAGCCCCGGGGGGTCGGGCTGATACACCCTCGGCTCAGGCCGAGTAATGCTTACTATACACATGACAGTCCGGACTCACGCAAGTATTGCCTTTAAGAAAAACTACAGCTTGAGCCGTGTAAATGTCGCCGACGAGGCGACCACATCGATGTCCCAGCGGCCATTTTGCGAACAAAGTAGCGGCCGTGTCAGACCTCCGACCTATGCTGGTTCGGTGACCGAATCCAACCCGGCCGCGCAGCAGCAAACGTCACCGCAAGCACCAGGAGAAGCCGTTCCGCACGCTCGAACCGCGGCATTCTTTGACCTGGACAAGACCATCGTCGCCAAGTCCAGCACCCTAGCGTTCAGCAAACCCTTCTTCGCTCAGGGACTGCTCAACCGACGCGCCGTGTTGAAATCCAGCTATGCCCAGTTCATCTTTCTGCTCTCCGGCGCTGATCATGACCAGATGGATCGGATGCGCACCCACTTGGCCAACATGTGCACCGGTTGGGACGTGGAGCAGGTGAAGTCGATCGTCAACGAGACACTCCACGACATCGTGACTCCGCACGTGTTCGCCGAAGCCGCAGACCTCATCGCAGGCCACAAGTTGTGCGGCCGCGACGTTGTCGTGGTCTCGGCCTCAGGTGAGGAGATCGTTGGCCCGATCGCCCGCGCACTGGGCGCCACCCATGCGATGGCGACCCGAATGGTCGTCGAGGACGGCAAATACACGGGGGAGGTCGCGTTCTACTGCTACGGCGAGGGCAAGGTCCAAGCGATCCGCGAGTTGGCGGCCCGCGAGGGCTACCCCCTGGAACACTGCTACGCCTACTCCGACTCGATCACGGACTTGCCGATGCTTGAAGCCGTCGGCCATCCCTCGGTGGTCAATCCCGATCGCGGGCTGCGAAGGGAAGCCATCGAACGGGGTTGGCCCATCTTGTCGTTCTCCCGGCCGGTGTCCCTGCGCGACCGCATTCCGGCACCCTCAGGCGCAGCGATCGCGACGACCGCCGCGGTAGGTATCAGCGCCTTGGCCGCCGGAGCGGTCGCATACGCACTGCTGCGCCGCTTCGCTTTCTAGCACTGGCGTCCCAACCTTCTCAAGTGTCACGACAGCAAACACGCTCGCACGCAATCCAAAGCCATTTCCAGAACATTCACGGAATTAGGCCTTGCTGTGCCTGGGGTCTAGTAGTACAAAGGAACCACGGAAGCCCGGTGAGGCCAAGGTCGATCCGGAAGAGAAGGTTCGTTCTCCCGACCCGGGCACCCAGCACGGTTTCTCGGCACCCACGCGGAGTCATAGCCGCGATAATGGCAGAAGTGTTGCGGGCCTGCGTAATTGCGAACAACGGATGACGTCGACGGCTCTTTGGGTGGGGCCGCAGTCGGAAGTATCGCAAACGCGCCGAGGCCACCCACGCAGCCCACAAATGCACGCTTGGTAACCGAGGACCGTGTTGGCGGGCGGCGATCTGAAAACCTTCGGATCGTCGCCCGCTTTACATTTCCGGACGATCCTTTTCGCGCGGCCGTCAGCTACCGACGAGGCCCTATCCGATCCGAGACTCGGCTATTGAAAGCGCCTCCTGCGCGCCGGCCTGCATCCCACGGCAACACAACACCAGCCAGGCCGCCACACCTGCAGGAGTGCCCTCAGCGAATCTTCGTGCGGCATCACGGTAATCGGCGGGTTGACGCATCCAACGAATCTCGGGCACACCCAGTCCATGTGGATCCAGACCGGTGGCGATGGAGACCAGGCGCGACACCGCGCGAGCCACCACACCGTCGGCAGTGCCAAACGGCTTCAACGTCAACAGTTCTCCGTGTGCAACCGCCGCAACTACTGGTGCCGACGCCTGGGTGCGGGCGGTCACAACATCTGCGAGCAACTCCAGCCGCGGCCCAACATCGGCATCGGCGCGCGGCCGCCCCAGCCGATCGTCATCGGCTAGATCGGCAGCCGCCAGCATATGCAGGCGGGCCAGTGCCTGCAGCGGCGCCCGCTGCCATACCCCGACCAACGGGCCACCGCCACCTTCTAGCGCTTGGGCCACCCGCAGCGCTCCGCCGAACACCGGATCACTGACTCCGCCATCCTGCAAAGCGGCCTCCGACAGGTCGTCCAATCGCACGGGACCGCCGTCGAGTACCGACGATGCCCGTGCCGCACGCAACGCCGCTTCGGCGGCCGTGACGGGCCAGCCCCGCAGGTTGGCCTTGTGTCGGTGAGCTCGGCCCAGCGCGTCGCGGGCCCGGTCGCTGGCCTCGGCGACACCGGGAAGGTCCATCAGCGGAGCCAGCGGGTCAGCCGTCACAAGTTGCCAACATAGCCCGGCGACGATGCGCGCCGCGAAGCGGCGCGAGAAGGAGGCGGGCAATGAGGCCTCAGCGGGACCCCGCCGACGCACCGGGGATGGCCTCCAGTAACTGTTGGGTGTACTCGTGACGGGGCCGAGTGAACACATCTTCGGTGGGCGCATGTTCTACCACCCGGCCGGCACGCATCACCAGAACATCGTCAGCGATCTGCCTGATCACCGCCAGGTCGTGGCTGATGAACACGTAGGTCAACCCCAGGGTGGCCTGCAGTTCGGCCAGCAGGTCCAAAATCTGTGCCTGCACCAAAACGTCGAGCGCCGAGACTGCCTCGTCACACACCAGCACGTCGGGCCGCAGCGCCAACGCCCGGGCGATCGCCACCCGTTGCCGCTGACCGCCCGACAGCTCGCGCGGCAGCCTGCCCAGAACCGACGTCGGTAACGCAACCTGCTCGACGAGCTCACGCACCGCCTGCCGGCGCTGGTTGCGGTCACCGACCCGGTGGATGCGCAACGGCTCCTCGATGGCGCGAAATACCGAGTACATGGGATCCAGGCTGCTGTAAGGGTTCTGAAACACCGGCTGCACGCGGCGGCGGAATGCCAACGTCATATCTCGGTCCAGTTTGTCGGTCCGCTGGCTGTCGAAAACCACTGTGCCCGAGGTCGGTTGCAACAGACCAAGAACCATTCGCGCGAGTGTCGACTTCCCCGAACCCGACTCCCCCACGATGGCCAGGGTGCTCGCTCGTCGCAACCGAAACGACACTTGGTCGACGGCGCGAAACTCCACCCGCCGCCATGGCACGCCGCGAGACTCCCGGTAAATCTTGGTCAGCTCGGAAACGACCAGGATGTCGTCATGCCCACCGGCGTGCTCGGCAGCCCGGGTCGCCACCCGCGAGCGGATCTGAGCCGCTCGCTTGTCGCGAGCGGTGAACGCCGGAGCCGCGGCTACCAGTCGCCGGGTGTACTCGTGCTGGGGATCACGCAGTATTGACTGCGCCGCACCGGATTCCACAACCGCTCCGCGATGGAGGACCACCACAGCTTCCGCACGTTCGGCAGCCAGCGCCAAATCGTGAGTGATCAACAGCAAGGCACTCCCCAGTTCATCGGTGAGCCGCTGCAGATGATCGAGGACCTGACGCTGCACCGTCACGTCCAGCGCCGACGTCGGCTCATCCGCGATCAGCAGCCGCGGCCTGCCCGCCAACCCGATGGCGATCAACGCCCGCTGACACATGCCACCGGACAACTGGTGTGGATAGCGGCCCGATTGCTTCGCCGAATCCGGCATACCTGCCTCGGCCAATAGCTGTATGGCCCTCCGCCGCGCACTGCGGCCATCGGTGCCCCACGGTCGCGACCCGTCCCCCGCAAGCGGGCGGTGCCCCCAGCGCCAGGCTTCGCCGCGCTTGCGATCGCTCCTGTTGGCCCGCAATGCTTCCCGGATTTGAAAGCCGACCGTCCATACCGGGTTGAGGTTGGCCATCGGATCCTGCGGCACATACCCGATCTCACGGCCTCTGATAGACCGGAGGACACGCTGGTCGGCCTTCCGATCAGCTGAAGCGATGTCACGCCCGTCGAAAGTGATGCGGCCGGCCGTAATTCGTCCGCCGGGCGAAAGCAGGCCCAGAATCGCCGCAGCCGTTGTGGACTTCCCCGATCCCGATTCGCCCACCACAGCAACGGTCTGACCACGCCTCACTGTCAGATCCACTCCGCGAACGACGGGCTCGTCGGCGCCGAACCGAACTTCCAGGCCCTCGACCGATAACAGCGGCAATTCCAATGGTCCGGTGCGGCTCATGCTCGCCACGCCCGTGAGCCAGGGTCCAATGCGTCGCGCAGCGCGTCACCCATCATCATGAAAGCCAGCACCGTAATTGCCAGCGCCCCAGCGGGATAGAACAGTATCGTCGAGCCCGCGCGCAGGCGGGTCTGCGCCACATTGATGTCGCCACCCCAGGACACCACTGACGTCGGCAGCCCGACCCCGAGGTAGGACAACGTCGCCTCGGTGACGATAAAGATACCCAGGGCAAGGGTCGCGACCGCGACCACCGGCCCAAGGGCGTTGGGCACGGCATGACGCAGCAGGATCCGAAACCTGCTCAACCCCAGCGCTTTAGCTGCCAGAACATAATCACTGGCCCGCACCTCGAGGACCGAACTGCGGGCGATCCTGGCCACTTGCGGCCATCCGAACAGAGCCAGAATGGCAATCACCGTCCAAACCGTGCGGTGATGCAAGACCTGCATGAGCACGATCGCCGCCAACAACAACGGTAAACCGAAGAACACGTCGGCAATACGCGAAACTAGAGCGTCGACCCAGCCGCCGTAGAAGCCTGCCAGCGCCCCCATGGCCCCTCCGACGACGAAGGCGACCAGCGTGGCTCCCAGCCCAACCGTGACCGAGGCCCGCGCGCCGTAGACGGTGCGCGCGTAGATGTCGTGGCCCTGCAGGTCGGTTCCGAACCAGTGCGCCGCCGACGGCGCAAGCATGCTCTGGCTGGGATCTGCATAGGTTGGATCGGCCGCGGTGAACAACGCCGGAAAAGCCGCAACCACAAGAATGAACACAATCATGACGGCCGCGACGACGAACTTGGGTCGTCGGCGCAGTCCGCGCCAAGTCTCGCCCCAAAAACCGCTGTGCTCAGCCATATCGGATCCGGGGGTCCAGGGCCGCGTAAAGCAGATCCACCAACAGATTGGTGATCAGATAAATCAGCACCAGCACCGTCACGATCGACACCACCGTCGGCGCCTCCTGCCGGGTGACCGCTTGATACAGCACACCGCCGACGCCGTGGATGTTGAAGATGCCTTCGGTCACAATGGCTCCGCCCATCAGCGCCCCGAGATCAGCGCCCAAGAAGGTCACCACCGGGATCAGCGAGTTACGCAAGATGTGCACCGTCACCACCCGCGGCCGAGACAACCCCTTGGCGGTGGCGGTGCGGACGTAATCGGCGTGCGCGTTGGCGGCCACTGCCGAGCGGGTCAACCGCACCACGTACGCGAATGACACCGCGCCCAAAACGATCCCGGGTAGCAATAGTCGGGCGAAGGTCGCTCGCCCGCCCACTGTGACCGGCGCGAGTCCCAGCCGAACTCCGAAGATGAATTGCGCCAGAAATCCCAGCACGAAGATGGGCACCGCGATAATGATGAGTCCTGTGACCAGCACGGTGGCATCAAAAACGCCGTGTGTGCGCAGACCGGCGATCACGCCGAAGCCGATCCCCAGTATCGCCTCGACCGCAAGAGCGATCAGCGCGAGCCTGATGGTGACCGGAAATGCATGTGCTAGAACGGCACTGACCGGGAGCCCGGAATAGGCACGACCCAGGTCGCCGTGCAGTAAGCCGCCAAGATAGCGCAGGTACTGCAGCAGGAACGGGTCGTCGAGGTGGTACTGGGCACGCAGCTGGGCGGCCACTGCGGGACTCAGCGGGCGGTCGCCGGCCAGCGCGGCAATCGGGTCTCCGGGCAACAGAAAGACCATGCCATAAATCAGCAGCGTAGCTCCGAAGAATACGGGCACCATCACGGCGATCCGGCGAACCACGTACCAAACCATCTCAGCCCTTGACGATGTTCTCGTAGTCGGGCAGGCCGTTCCAGGTGACGGTGACGTTGCTGACCTCGCTCGACCAGCCAACTACGCTGATGTAGTCCCACAACGGCACGACTGGCATGTCGTGCAACAGGATTCGCTGTGCGACGTTGACTAGCGCATCGGCCTCTCGCAGATTGGGCGCCGCCTCGGCAGTAGCCAGCGCCGCGTCGAACTCACGACTCGAATAGCCGACGTCGTTGGATCCCGCTCCGGTGGAATATAGCGGCGCCAGGAATTCGATCATCGATGGGTAGTCGCCCTGCCATCCGGAGCGGAATGCGGTGTCGATGGTGCGGTTAGTGATCTGAGTGCGCAAGCTGGCGAAGGTCGGCTGCGGCGCACCACTCGCGTCGATTCCCAAGACGTTCTTGATGCTGTTGGCCACCGCATCCACCCACTCCTGATGACCGCTGTCGGCGTTGTAGGCGATCGCGTATCGGCCGCTCCATGGCGAAATAGCGTTCGCTTGCGCCCAAAGTTGGCGGGCGCGTTCGGGATTGAAGTCCAATGCATCGTTGCCTGGTAGGTTCGGGTCGAATCCCGGCAACGACCGGGCGGTGAAATCGCGTGCAGGACTGCGAGTTCCGGCGAATATCTGCTGGCAGATCTGCGAGCGGTTGATGGCAGCCGACAGCGCCAACCGGCGCAGCCGGCCCTCCTCGCCGCCGAAATGCGGCAGCCGCAGTGGGGTGTCGAGCGACTGGTTCATCGCTGCGGGCCCGCTGGTGGCGTTGTCGCCCAGGTCGCGGCGATAGATCGTCAACGCGCTCGATGGAATCGTGTCCAGCACATCGAGATTGCCGGATAGCAGGTCGGAATAGGCGGTGTCGAGATTGCCGTAGAACTCGAACCGCAGGCCTTTGTTGTGGGGTTTTCGATTGCCATGGTAATCGGGGTTGGGCACCAGATCGATCTTGACGTTGTGCTCCCAGGCCGGCCCATCGGCGCCATCTTCGAGCTTATAGGGCCCGTTGCCAATCGGGTGACGGCCAAACCCCGCCATGTCCCGAAACGCCGTGTCCGGCAGTGGATAGAACGCGGTGAAGCCCAAGCGCTGCGTGAAGTCGATGGTCGGAGCCTTGAGTCGCACGGTGAACTCGAGATCATTTACCACTTGGAGTCCGGACATGGTGGTCCGCTTTCCGTTGGGCGGGCCGGCGACCTCAGCAACGTCTTCATAGCCCGCGATCGGGCTGAAGAAATGCTGCTGCAGCTGAGCATTGGAGCTCAGCGCCCCGTAATTCCACGCGTCAACGAAGGAGTGGGCCGTCACCGCCGAGCCGTCGGTGAACTTCCAGCCCGGTTTGAGGGTGATTCGGTAGTTGACGTTGTCGACTGTCTCGATCGACCGAGCGACCTCCAAGGAGGGTTTGCCCGCGGCGTCGTAGGACATCAGGCCGGCGAAGAGGCGGTCGATGATCCGGGCGCCATTGCTGTCGTTGGTGCCGGTGGGGATCAACGGGTTGGGCGGCTCCCCGCCGTTGACGACCACCGCATCCGGGCTCAGCACACCGCCGCCACAGCCGGCGACCGGCACGACCGCCAGCAGTCCGACGACAACGGCGGCCAGCGTGGCCCAGATCCGGCGCATGAAAGCGACCCTAGAGCTTCCCGTCGCCTCGCACCGCTAGGCTCTCAACACGTGACCGACGACATTACTGAAAGCCCGTCGGCCTATCCACCGCCGGAGCGCTTCGCCAATCATGCGAACGCTCGCGCCGAGCTGTATCGCGAAGCCGAGGAAGACCGGCTGGCATTTTGGGCCAAGCAGGCCAACCGGCTGTCCTGGGCTACACCGTTCACCGAGGTTCTGGACTGGTCGGACGCCCCGTTCGCCAAGTGGTTCGTCGGCGGCAAGCTCAACGTCGCCTACAACTGCGTGGATCGCCACGTCGAGGCAGGCCACGGCGATCGGGTCGCGATCCACTGGGAAGGCGAACCCGCCGACCACCGCCGCACCCTGACCTATGCCGATCTGCAAGAACAGGTGTGCAAAGCGGCCAACGCGTTGACCGACCTCGGTCTGGTGGCAGGCGACCGAGTCGCGATCTACCTGCCGTTGATCCCCGAGGCCGTGATCGCGATGCTGGCCTGCGCGCGGCTGGGAATCATGCACAGTGTCGTCTTCGGGGGCTTCGCGGCGCACGCGCTGCAGACACGTATCGCCGACGCCCAAGCAAAACTCCTGATCACCAGCGACGGACAATTCCGCCGCGGCAAGCCGGTTCCGCTGAAGGATGCCGCCGACGAGGCAGTCGCCGACCCAGACAGCCCGATCGAGCACGTCCTGGTGGTGCGGCGCACCGGAATTGACGTGTCCTGGAACGACGACCGCGACCTGTGGTGGCACGATGTTGTCGACCCGGCCGCACCCGAACACACCCCCGAATCGTTCGACGCCGAGCACCCGTTGTTCCTGCTGTACACATCGGGAACTACCGGCAAGCCCAAGGGCATCGTGCACACCAGCGGCGGCTATCTCACCCAGTGCTGCTATACGGTCCACACCATTTTCGACGCCAAACCCGACAGCGACGTGTTCTGGTGCACTGCCGATATCGGCTGGGTCACCGGGCACACCTACGGCGTATACGGTCCGCTGGCCAACGGGATCACCGAGGTTCTCTATGAGGGCACACCCAACACACCCGATGAACACCGGCATTTCCAGATCATCGAAAGATACGGCGTCACAATCTATTACACTGCCCCCACCCTCATTCGCACGTTCATGAAGTGGGGCCGCGAGATTCCGGACGCGCACGACCTGTCCACCCTGCGGCTACTGGGGTCGGTGGGCGAACCGATCAACCCGGAGGCGTGGCGCTGGTACCGCGAAGTCATTGGCGCGGACCGTGTTCCGGTGGTGGACACCTGGTGGCAGACCGAGACGGGCTCGGCGATGATCTCGCCGTTGCCCGGAGTCGCTGCGGCCAAACCAGGTTCGGCAATGGCGGCACTGCCGGGAATCTCCGCCAAAATCGTCGACGACCACGGCGACCCGCTGGATCCCGGCGGCGACAAAGACGTCAGCGGATATCTGGTCCTCGACAAGCCGTGGCCCTCGATGCTGCGCGGCATTTGGGGTGATCCCGAACGGTACCGGGACACCTACTGGTCCAAATTCGCCGACAAGGGCTTCTACTTCGCCGGCGACGGCGCCCGTTTCGACCCCGACGGCGCGATCTGGGTATTGGGCCGCATCGACGACGTGATGAACGTGTCGGGGCACCGCATTTCCACGGCCGAGGTGGAATCGGCACTCGTCGGCCACGGCGGGGTGGCCGAGGCCGCGGTGGTCGGAGTTCATGACGACACCACCACACAGGCCATCTGCGCGTTTGTCGTGCTATGCGCCAATTACGAGGCGAACGACAAGACCGTCGACGAACTGCGCACCCAGGTTGCCCGGGAGATCTCCCCGATCGCCCGGCCGCGTGAGGTCCACGTCGTGCCGGAGCTGCCCAAGACCCGAAGCGGCAAGATCATGCGCCGGCTATTGCGCGACATCGCCGAAAACCGCGATCTCGGCGACACGTCGACACTGCTCGATCCTAATGTGTTCGACGCGATCCGGGCGGCGAAGTAGCCCGCGCTTCCGAGCGTCACGCCAGCGTGGCTACTGGCGTCGAGGGTCACACCGGCGTGACGCTCAGCGCGGCGGAGCCGGGCGCAGCGGGTCGCCGCCGACCAGCTACGTCCCCACCGGGACGAATCCCGAACCAGGCCGGTTCTTTTCGTTGATGTCGGCCAGGTCCGCATTGAACGACATCACCACCGCCGGGGTGTGCAGCGGGATGTACTTGGTGACGCACGTGGGCAGGTTTTCGCTGAACGCGCCGTGAATCATCCCGACCAGCAGATTGTCAACCGTCACCGGCGCGCCGGAGTCTCCCGGTCCGCCGCAGACCTGCATCAGGATGGTGCCCGGATCCTGTCCCGGTCCCCAGGTGACGCCGCACGAGTTGCCCGTGGTGCGACCCTGCTTACACGCGATCTGCCCGAAAGTCGGTTCCGGGCCGATGCCGTTGATCGCAAACCCGTTGAAGTTGGCCACCGGAGTCACCTTGGCCGGATCGAACTTGATCACCGCGTAGTCGAGGGCGTCATTGCCGGCAACCATCGTGCCTACCGTGGGATTGTTCCCCGGCCCCTCGGCGGCGACGGGTGCGCCCGGTCCCCCGCAGTGCGCGGAGGTGAAGCCGATGAGATCGCCGAACTTGTCATGGCCGATGGCGGTCAGCGTGCATAGCGTTCCCCCATTGACCACGATGCCGGCACCGCCGCCCAACGGGACCTTGTCGTCGGCAGCCGCGGTATTCGCGGGCAGGGATACCAGTGCCCAGAGCACGGCAACGATCGCCGTACAGCTGCGGAGCGCCGTCTGCAAAGTGGTACCCCCGTCGAGTGGTCGGACAGCGTAGGACAGCTGCGCCAGTCTAAATGATCATCGCTCAAGGTCGGTTGCGCGTGAAATGGCCGCGAGCGTCAATTTGCGGACGGCCTGCACGGGTTCGGGTGGCCTCGAACCGCATGGCAACATAAACCGCGGCGACTGCGAACCGCGGCCAGTTGAACCGAGAGGACCGTCTGTGAGCAAACCTGATCGCAACAGCGGTGTGCCCAGCACGCTGACCACGATTCCGCTGGCCGACCCACACGCCGGGCCTGCTGAGCCGTCGATCGGTGACCTGATCAAAGACGCCACAACTCAAATGTCGACGCTGGTGCGAGCCGAGGTTGAACTGGCCCGCGCCGAGATTACGCGTGATGTCAAGAAGGGTCTAACCGGCAGCGTTTTCTTCATCTCCGCGCTGGTGATCCTGTTCTACTCGACGTTCTTTTTCTTCTTTTTCCTCGCCGAGCTGCTGGACACCTGGATCTGGCGCTGGGTGGCGTTCCTCATCGTGTTCGCGATCATGGTGGTGGTCACCCTGGTGCTGGCCCTGTTTGGCTTCTTGAAGGTCCGCCGGATCCGTGGACCACGGCAGACCATCGAATCGGTCAAGGAGACGCGCGAAGCGCTCACCCCAGGCCATGACAAGTCAGGGCACCCGAAGGCGATCGCGTCAGACGGCAAGCCGCCCACCGACCCCTCGGGTTGGTAAATGCCAGCACCAGATCCGTCGGTGACGCGGATCGACGGGCCGTGGCGCCATCTGGACGTGCACGCCAACGGCATCCGGTTCCACGTCGTTGAGGCTGTCACTGACGATGCCCCGCCGCCCGCGACCCGGCCGCTGGTCATCCTGTTGCACGGTTTCGGCTCGTTCTGGTGGTCGTGGCGTCATCAGCTGCGCGGACTTACCGGGGCGCGAGTGGTCGCGGTCGACCTGCGCGGTTATGGCGGCAGCGACAAACCGCCCCGCGGCTACGACGGCTGGACCCTATCCGGCGACACCGCCGGACTCATTCGTGCGCTCGGCCACTCGTCGGCGACGTTGGTCGGCCACGCCGACGGCGGACTGGCTTGTTGGACGACCGCGCTGCTGCATTCCCGGCTGGTGCGCGCCATTGCCCTGATCAGCTCACCGCACCCCGCCGCGCTACGCCGAACCACGCTACTGCGGCGAGATCAGGGCCGGGCATTGCTGCCAACCCTGCTGCGCTACCAGGTTCCCATCTGGCCGGAACGCTTGCTGACCCGACACAACGCCGACGAGATCGAGCGCCTCGTCGGTAGCCGTAGCTGCGCCAAATGGGTTGCTTCCGAAGACTTCTCGCAGAGCATCCGCTATCTGCGGCAGGCCATCCAGATCCCGGGGGCCGCGCACTGCGCGCTGGAGTACCAGCGCTGGGCGGTGCGCAGCCAGCTACGCGGCGAAGGCCGGCGATTCATGCGATCGATGATTCAGCAGCTTGGCATCCCGCTGCTACACCTACGCGGTGACCTCGATCCCTACGTACTGGCTGCGGCGGTCGAGCGCACCCAGCGTTACGCACCGCACGGACGTTACATATCCATTGCCGGCGCAGGACATTCCAGCCATGGGGGGGCGCCCGACGCCGTCAATCGGCATCTGATCCGGTTTCTCGAGCAGGTGCACGGATCCCGGCTCAGCTGACGCGGGCGCCGGTGCCCCCCTGCTGGGTCGCGCCGATCTTGGCAAGCTGGCCCGCCACTTCGGTGGCCGTCAGCACGAAGCCGGTGTCGGGGTCATCGACCGCCGCGCCGAACACCACCCCGAGCACCTGACCGTTGAGATCGATCAACGGTCCACCCGAATCACCTTGTTCCACATTGGCTCTGATGGTGTAGACGTCGCGGGTGACCGGCTGCGGACTCCGGTAGATGTCGGGGCCGCTGAGCCTGATGGCCTCACGAATCCTGGCCGGGGTCGCGGTGAAGTTACCGCCACCGGGATAGCCCATCACCACCACACTGGTGCCCGTTTTCGCCTCGGTTTCGGCGAACGTCAGCGGCGGTGGCGGCAAGTTGGGGACATCCAGGATCGCGATGTCGACCGACGGGTCGTAGGACACCACGGTCGCGTCGAAGGGTTTGCCGCTGGCGTATATGGAGACGCTGTTGGATCCGGCCACCACGTGCGCGTTCGTCATCACTCGATCCGGCGCGATCACAAACCCGCTGCCCTCCAACACCTTCTGGCAACTGGGTGCCAGGCTGCGGACCTTGACGACACTGGGCGCGGTCGCCAGCACCACCGGGTTATTCGCCAACTCCGGGTCCGGTGAGGCGACCGGGATGACCGGGGTGCGGCTGAACGGCTCTAGAACGGCCGGCAGGCCGGATGTGTTCAGCAGCGCCGACAACCGCTTGGGCACCGACTTCAACCAGGTAGGCGCGACCTCGTTGACTTGAGCGAGCACCCGCGAACCGCGGACGGCGGCCGCCAGCTCGGGCTGGTCCTTCGACTGCGTCAGCGGTGTCGCTAGCAGCCAGGCAGCGGTCAGCACCACGACGAGCTGCACTCCCACCCCGATGACCGAGTCGATCACCCGGACCGGCTGGTTGCGGATCGCGCCGCGCACGGCCCGTCCCAGCACCACACCGGCGACCTCACCGACGACGACCAGCGCCAGGATCAGGAAGAGCGCGGTGAACAGTTTGGCTCGGGGTGCGGCGATGTGGCTGACGATGTGCGGCGCCAGCAGCACGCCGGCTATCGCGCCCAGCAGCACCCCTGCAAACGACAGCGTCGAGCCCAATGCGCCCGAACGCCAGCCAGATACGGCCGCGATGAAGGCGACTGCCAAGACCGCGATATCCAGCCACTGCGACGGGGTCATCGAATTCATCGCAACCCACCACCTTCGCCGACCAGCACCATCGCGTCGTCCAGCTCACGGACATCGCTGGTGTCCCAGTGTTGGGCCCAGCCGGCGACGTCGAGCACCGCAGAAATCACCTGGCCAGTGAATCCCCACACCAGCATCTGGTTCAACAGAAACGCCGGACCGGCCCAGCGGCGACTCAGACTGCGGCGGTACACCATCAGCCGGTTGGCCGGATTGATGAAGGCACGCACCGGCACCCGCGTCACGATCGCCGTTTCAGCCTCGTTGACGACGTGCACCGGCCCGGGATCCGGCGAATACGCCAGCACGGGCACGACGTGGAACCGGGAGGGCGCGATGAACGTCCGCTCCATGGTGGCTAGCGGATGAAGCCTCCCGACGTCGACGCCGGTCTCCTCGTGCGCTTCCCGCAGGGCGGTGGCCACGGGCCCGTCGTCCGTGGGATCGGAGGTGCCGCCGGGGAACGCGGCCTGGCCAGCGTGATGACGCAAGGTCGAGGCCCGCACTGTCAGCAGCAGGTCGGCATCGTCGGGCAGACCGCCGTCGGCCGGCCCGTCCATCGGTCCCGAGAACAGCACCAGAACAGCAGCGTCGCGGCCGTCGCGGCTCGACGAGGCTGTTGCTCGCGCAGCAGTCACCATGGCCAGCACGTCGGCGGGCAAACGACGCCGAAACGCGTCGGGTATCTGATCGACGTTGTCGACAAGCGGGCGCAACCACGACGGGCCGAGCTCAGGGGTCAAGGCAACCGCAGCACTCACCGGCGCCTCCTTCGAATCGCCCGCCTTCTCCTCGGGCCGCTGCCCGGCCCGCATCGTCGCCGAGCGGCCTTCGAATCGCCCGGCTCACCCCGCCTCGTTCCCAACCGAAGCCGCGATCTCGTCGGCGCTGCCGAAGGCCCGCGTCAGGGTCTGGGCCACGCTACCGTCCGGCCGCAGCACCACCGTTGCGGGCATCACATTTGCCACCCGCAGCGCCGCCGCTACCCTACGACGGCCGTCCTGCAGCGTCGGCAGCCGAACGCCCAGATCGGCCAACCGCAGCAGGGCGGCGGTCTCGTTCTCGTCCTGATGCACAGTCACCACCATCACGTCGGACCCGACCCGTCGTTGATACTCGGCCATCGCCGGCAGTTCGGCCGTGCACGGCGCGCACCAATATGCCCACATGTTGATGACCACCCGGCGTCCGGCCAGCGCCCGCGCGACGTCCACCGACGAGCCGTCCGCCGCGCATTCCACCACCACATCCCGCAGCGCTGCCGTGCCAGCGCCGCTTCCTGCACCAGGGCAGGGCGGCAGGTTCGCGCGCAGTCGCGGTCCGGCCAGCGCTGCCGGGGTATCGGCATCGCGGTGTTCACGTGCGGCAGGTGCCTGGTTGATCGCGCTGGGAGCGGAGCTATCTCGCAGCTGGGCCACCAGCGCCACGATCAGCGCGGCCACCACGGCCAGGATCGCGATGGTCCAGCGGGTCTTCTGGGTCAACCGCGATATCACAGCCCAGCCAGAGCCAGCAGGTGCTCAGTTTCTGGGCCCTGAACCAGCGGCGCCGCAAGCAGTGGTTCGGTGGGACCGAGCCCGTACGAGGGGCAGTCTTTGGCGAGGACGCACACCCCGCACGCCGGTTTGCGGGAGTGGCACACTCGGCGGCCGTGAAAGATCACGCGATGGCTAAGCAAGGTCCACTCCTTGCGCTCGATGAGCTCGCCGACCGCGTGCTCCACCTTGACCGGGTCCTCCTCGGCGGTCCAGCGCCACCGCCGCACCAACCGTCCGAAATGGGTGTCGACGGTGATGCCGGGGATATTGAAGGCATTTCCCAGAATGACGTTGGCCGTCTTGCGTCCCACCCCAGGCAGCGTGACCAGCTCACCCATGGTGGCGGGCACCTCGCCGTCGAACCTCTCGACGAGGGCCTGCCCGAGGCCGATGAGCGCCGTCGCCTTGTTGCGGTAGAAGCCAGTGGGGCGGATGAGACCTTCGAGCTCAGTGCGGTCCGCTTGCGCGTAATCCAGCGCCGTTTTGTATCGCGCGAATAATGCCGGCGTTGTCAAGTTCACGCGTTTGTCGGTGCTCTGCGCGGAAAGGATGGTGGCCACCGCGAGCTCGAGTGGCGTGGTGAAATCGAGCTCGCAGTACACATGCGGGAATGCCTGTGCCAGCGCACGATTCATCCGGCGCGCCCGTCGCACCAGGCCGGTTCGAGTTTCTGTGGCCCAGCGGCCGGCGATATCGAGTCCGGATGTGGCTGACCTTGCCTTTGAGCTCCTGGACGACTTGGCCGCTGTCACCTACGACAGAGTACTGATTTCGTGATCTGTCTGAGACCTTAACCATGTTTACTCTCCTTGTGTCATGGTTGCTGGTGGCCTGCATTCCGGGGCTGCTGATGCTGGCGACGCTCGGGCTCGGGCGGCTGGAAAAGGCGCTCGCCCACGACACGGTCACGGCGCGCGACGTCGCCGAGTTTTTGGAGCAGGCCGAGGCCGTGGATGTGCATACGCTGGCGAGGGAAGGGATGCCGGAGGCGATGGATTACCTGCATCGGCGGCAGGCCTTGGGCTTGGCGGCGGCCCCAGCTCCCAAAACCCTCACCGGGGGGCGACATCGTGCCGAGGCCGTCTTCGCCGGTGACCATTCCCGGAGCAATCCGCAGTTGACGGTGACTCGACACGTTAATCGTGTGTAGCGTTGGCAGGTCGGACCGTTTGGCCTACCTTTAGACTCGTGTCGGTCTTTAGGGGTTCTACCCGTATCAATTCGTTGGAAGGCTGAAGAAGCAACGTGGACGAGATCCTGGCGAGGGCAGGAATCTTCCAAGGGGTTGAGCCCGCCGCAGTCGCCGCCCTGACGAAACAACTGCAGCCGGTCGACTTCCCCCGCGGACATATGGTTTTCGCTGAGGGTGAGCCGGGCGATCGGCTGTACATCATCGTCGCGGGAAAGGTCAAGATCGGTCGCCGCTCACCGGACGGCCGGGAAAATCTGCTGACCATCATGGGTCCGTCGGACATGTTCGGCGAGTTGTCGATCTTCGACCCGGGGCCGCGGACTTCCAGCGCGACGACGATAACCGAGGTGCGGGCGGTGTCGATGGACCGCGACGCGCTGCGGGCATGGATCGCAAATCGCCCTGAAATCGCCGAGCAGCTATTGCGGGTACTCGCTCGCCGGCTGCGTCGCACCAACAACAATTTGGCCGACCTGATCTTCACCGACGTACCGGGCCGGGTGGCCAAACAGCTGCTGCAGCTCGCCCAGCGATTCGGCACCCAGGAGGGTGGCGCGATGCGGGTCACCCACGACCTGACTCAGGAGGAGATCGCCCAGCTAGTCGGCGCTTCTCGGGAGACCGTGAATAAGGCGCTCGCCGATTTCGCCCACCGCGGCTGGATTCGTCTGGAGGGCAAGAGCGTGCTGATCTCCGACTCCGAACGCCTAGCCCGCCGAGCGAGGTAGCTTTCACCGCCGAGCAGACGCAAAATCGCCTCGACACGCCGAGTTTGAGGCGATTTTGTGTCTGCTCGCCCTGGTTAGGTGCGCAGGTAGTTCAGCTGCACCTGCACCGACCACTCGGCCGCATCCCAGAGCTTCTCGTCGACGTCGACATAGACGTGTTCGACGATCTGGCGGGCCGTGGCTTCCTCGCCGAGGTCCCGCAGCGCTGAGCGCACCTGCTCCAGCCGCTCATGTCGATGCGCCAGGTACCCCGATGCGACGGCGCCCAGATCCGGCAGGTCCGGCCCGTGCCCAGGCAACACCGTCCGATTGCCGAGGCCACGCAGCCGCTGCAGTGACTCCAGGTAGTCGCTTAGGCTGCCGTCTTCCTTGTCCATGACGGTGGTGCCGCGCCCCAGCACGCTATCCGCCGTCAACACGGCGTCGTCGAGGACGAACGACAGCGAGTCGGCGGTGTGGCCGGGTGTCGCCATCACTTTGATCTTCAGGCCGGCAGCATCGATCATCTCGCCATCGACCAGTTCACCCCCGAGGCCCCGCAAGAACCCGCTGCCCGCCGAGCGCACGGTCGCCC
The DNA here is from genome assembly GCF_900232995.1 of Mycobacterium simulans. GTDB lineage: Bacteria > Actinomycetota > Actinomycetes > Mycobacteriales > Mycobacteriaceae > Mycobacterium > Mycobacterium simulans. Next base: position 1,572,957 of record NZ_OCVX01000003.1, on the reverse strand, counting down.
CGGTCAGCTCGACCAGCTTGTCGATGCCGTCGGTGTGGTCGCCGTGGCGGTGGCTGATCAACACCAGCGCGATCCGGCCCAACGCGGCAACGCGCTCGATGTGCTCGTTGTCTGGCCCAGGATCGACGATGACGAACTCATCACTGCGCGGACCGCGCAATACCCAGGTATTGGTGCCCTCCAACGTCAGCAGGCCAGGATTGTCGGCCAACAGGACAGAGGCGGTACCGGTGACCTGCCGCAACTGGCCGTATGCGGGATGGGTCAGTGACTCGGCTGTCGCGGCTGTCTCAGACATCGGCCGTTAGCCGACCTCCACGATTAGCTCGACTTCCACCGGAGCGTCCAGCGGTAGCTCGGATACACCGACGGCCGAACGCGCATGCGCGCCCTGGTCGCCGAAGATCTCGCTCAGCAGGTCGGAGGCCCCGTTGACGACGCTGGGCTGACCGTTGAAACCCGGTGCGGAGGCGACAAACCCAACAACCTTGACCACTCGGGTCACCGCGTCCAGACCCACCACCGAATCCACCGCAGCCAGCGCGTTGAGCGCGCAGAGCCGCGCGAGAGCCTTGCCCTCCTCGGGGTTGACGTCGGCACCGACCTTGCCGGTCCGGACCAGCTTTCCGGCCTCGAACGGCAGTTGGCCGGCGGTGTAGACCAGGTTGCCGGTGCGAACCGCCGGAACGTAAGCCGCCAGCGGCGCCGTCACCTGCGGAAGTGCCACGCCGAGCTGGCCAAGCCGGGCCTTCCACGATCCCGCGCTCATCGACCCTCCTACTTCGGGCGCTTCAGGTAAGCGACGTGCTGCTCGCCGGTGGGCCCGGGCAGCACCGCCACAAGCTCCCAGCCATCGGCACCCCATTGGTCGAGGATCTGTTTGGTGGCGTGGGTGAGCAGCGGAACGGTGGCGTACTCCCATGCGGTCGGTTGGGTCATGACGCGAAGCTTATCCGCCGGGATTGACCACCTCCGGCCAGGTCGGCAGCCGGGAAAGGTAGTAGGGCTAGCATGCGATGGTGGCAAACACTTCGAGCGGCGGTAGTGCCGTCGGCTGGCCATCGCGCTTATCGAAGGCCCGCTTGCATTTTGTGACGGGCAAAGGCGGTACCGGAAAGTCGACAATTGCGGCCGCGCTGGCGCTGACCCTGGCAGCGGGGGGCCGCAAAGTTCTATTGGTGGAAGTCGAAGGGCGCCAAGGGATTGCGCAACTCTTTGACGTCCCGCCGCTGCCCTACCAGGAGCTCAAGATCGCCACCGCGGAGCGCGGCGGCCAGGTCAACGCGCTGGCAATCGACATCGAGGCCGCGTTCCTGGAATACCTCGACATGTTCTACAACCTGGGCATCGCGGGCCGGGCAATGCGCCGCATCGGTGCGATCGAGTTCGCGACGACGATCGCGCCCGGTCTGCGCGACGTCTTGCTCACCGGAAAGATCAAGGAGACGGTGATACGCCTGAACAAGGGGACCAAAAACCCCGTATACGACGCGATCGTCGTCGATGCGCCACCAACCGGCCGAATCGCACGCTTCCTGGACGTCACTAAGGCCGTGTCCGATCTGGCCAAAGGGGGGCCGGTGCATTCGCAGGCCGAGGGCGTGGTCAAGTTGCTGCACTCCGACCAGACCGCAATTCACCTGGTGACTCTGCTGGAAGCGCTGCCGGTACAGGAAACCCTGGAAGCCATCGAGGAGCTTGCCGACATGGAACTGCCGATCGGCAGCGTAATTGTGAACCGCAATATCCCGGCCTATCTAGACCCGGATGACCTGGCAAAAGCCGCGGAAGGCGATGTCGACGCGGACTCGGTGCGGGCCGGTTTGGCCACGGCAGGGATCAAGCTCTCCGACGCCGACTTCGCCGGTCTGCTCACTGAGACCATCGAGCATGCCACCCGAATCGCCGCGCGCGCCGAGACCGCGCAACAACTCGACGCCCTACACGTGCCGCGGCTGGAGTTGCCGACGATCTCTGACGGCGTCGACCTTGGCAGCCTCTACGAGCTCTCGGAATCGCTTGCGCATCAGGGGGTTCGGTGAGCGTTACACCGAAACCCCTCGATATGGCCGCAATCTTGGCCGACACATCCAACCGAGTTGTGGTGTGCTGCGGCGCGGGCGGCGTCGGCAAGACAACCACCGCGGCGGCGATGGCGTTGCGTGCCGCTGAATACGGCCGAACCGTCGTTGTTTTGACCATCGATCCGGCTAAGCGGCTGGCGCAAGCGTTGGGTATCAACGACCTTGGCAACACACCGCAACGCGTTCCGCTCGCACCAGAAGTCCCTGGCGAGCTACACGCGATGATGCTCGACATGCGGCGCACATTCGACGAAATGGTGATCCAATACTCCGGATCCGAACGGGCACAAGCGATTTTGGATAACCAGTTTTATCAGACCGTCGCCACATCACTAGCCGGAACGCAAGAGTACATGGCCATGGAGAAGCTGGGCCAGTTGCTGGCCCAAGACCGCTGGGACCTGGTGGTAGTGGACACTCCGCCGTCACGCAACGCGCTGGACTTCTTGGACGCACCAAAACGCCTGGGCAGCTTTATGGATAGCCGGCTATGGAGGTTGCTACTGGCGCCTGGCCGCGGTATCGGGCGGTTGGTAACCGGCGCAATGGGATTGGCGATGAGGGCACTATCGACAATTCTCGGTTCACAGATGCTGGCCGACGCGGCGGCGTTCGTGCAGTCGCTGGACGCCACCTTCGGCGGCTTCCGCGAGAAGGCCGACCGCACCTATGCGCTATTGAAGCGGCGCGGCACTCAGTTCGTGGTGGTGTCGGCAGCCGAGCCCGATGCACTGCGTGAGGCGTCCTTCTTCGTCGACCGGCTATCGCAGGAAGCAATGCCGCTTGCGGGGCTGGTCTTGAACCGCACCCACCCGACGTTGTGCGCATTGCCGGTCGAGCGGGCCATCGATGCCACCGAAATGTTGGAGACCGAGGGCGCCGGCTCGGAGGCCGCGGCGCTGACGGCAGCCGTGTTGAGGATTCATGCCGACCGTGGGCTAATGGCCAAGCGCGAGGTCCGGTTACTGTCTCGCTTCACGGGAGCCAACCCCCATGTGCCAGTCATCGGGGTGCCGTCGCTGCCGTTTGACGTTTCCGATCTGGAGGCGCTGCGCGCGCTCGCCGACCAGATTGCTCCCGTCGGCGACGATGCGGGCCGAGCAGCGGCCCGCTGAGGAGCCGACGAATCAGACCCCGTCGGCGACGATGCGGGCCGAGCAGCGGCCCGCTGAGGAGCCGACGAATCAGACCCCGTCGGCGACGATGCGGGCCGAGCAGCGGCCCGCTGAGGAGCCGACGAATCAGACCCAAGCCGGCGACGATGCGGGCCGGGCAGCGGTCGGTCAATCTACCTGCGTTCGTCGACCAAAAGTGCAGCGCATCGGCCGATTAGGAACTAAAGTATTGAACACATGCCAGCCCCCGTTGGGGGCAAGCCAATTAGAGCTTGCGTGCGACCGGTAGATGTAACAGAAATGTAATGACGAAGACGCCGATCGGACACCTCTCAGCTAACCAGATGGCGTAGCGAAAACTCGCGCAGAATCAGCCGGCGGTACCGGTGCGGCGCTTGCGCTTTTCGAAGTAGTCCGACCACGAGACCACCTCTGGGTGCTGCTTGAGGAGGGCCCTACGCTGACGCTCGGTCATACCGCCCCACACGCCGAATTCCACCTTGTTGTCAAGAGCGTCCGCCCCGCATTCCTGCATCACCGGGCAGTGACGGCAGATTACCGCGGCCTTGCGTTGTGCAGCTCCCCGCACAAAGAGTTCGTCTGGGTCCGTGGCCCGGCACAATGCCTTCGACACCCACGCGATGCGCTCTTCGGCGTCGACACTGCGGAGAACGTTTTGTGCGGCCACAAGGTTCGTCCTTCGAGCGGCCGGACGTGTTCCTGACACGAGCTGATCCCTTCCTCCCGGTCGCCCTTGCGACCGCCCTCCTCAACTTCCAGCCGATGTTGCGATCGTCGCCACACTATGCACATCGCTGTTACCTGAGTCTCACTGCCTATACAAGTTAGGTGGTCAGGTGGCAATTGCGCAACAGTCCGATAACGCTTTTTTTGGGACGGGCGTCCCGTCTTGGCCCAACCGGCCGGGGGAAACGCGTCGCCTTGGTCCCGTTTCGTGGCCCTGAGCTGTGATGTCGCTGAAAATTGTGGTTTGCCTCTGGTGGTGCGCAGGTTCTTATGCTCCAAAAGATTTTTTCGGCGCAGCGGCGTGGGAGCGTGACAGGGGGTCGCTACTGTAGTACGCATGCCCGAGCGCCCCCCGGTGGTTCTTACTCTGCTGAAGCTCGCCGGGTGTTGTCTGCTCGCTAGTGTCGTCGCCGCCGCACTGATGTTCCCGTTTGCGGGCGGGCTTGGCCTCATGTCGAATCGCGCCTCTGAGGTGGTCGCCAACGGCTCGGCTCAGCTCCTTGAGGGAGAAGTGCCGGCGGTATCGACGATGGTCGACGCAAAGGGCAACACGATCGCCTGGTTGTACTCGCAGCGCCGGTTCGAGGTGCCGTCGGACAAGATCGCCAACACCATGAAGCTGGCGATCGTCTCGATCGAGGACAAGCGCTTCGCCGACCACAACGGCGTGGACTGGAAGGGCACCCTGACCGGCCTTGCCGGCTACGCCTCCGGCGACCTCGACACCCGCGGCGGTTCGACCATCGAGCAGCAGTACGTAAAGAACTACCAACTACTCGTAACCGCCCAGACCGATGCCGAGAAGCGCGCGGCCGTCGAAACCACTCCAGCGCGCAAGCTGCGCGAGATCCGCATGGCTCTCACGCTGGACAAAACCTTCACCAAACCCGAGATCCTGACCCGCTACCTGAACCTGGTGTCATTCGGCAACAACTCGTTCGGTGTCCAGGACGCGGCACAGACCTACTTTGGCGTCAACGCGATCGACCTGAACTGGCAGCAGGCGGCGCTGCTGGCGGGCATGGTGCAGTCCACCAGCACGCTCAACCCGTACACCAACCCCGAAGGTGCGTTGGCCCGGCGGAACTTGGTGCTGGACACCATGATCGAGAACATCCCCCAAGAGGCCGACGCGCTGCGCGCTGCCAAAGCTCAGCCGCTGGGGATATTGCCGCAGCCCAACGAGCTGCCCAGAGGCTGCATCGCGGCCGGCGACCGCGCCTTCTTCTGCGACTACGTCCAGGAGTATTTGTCTCGCGCCGGGATCAGTAAGGAACAGGTGGCCCGGGGTGGTTACCTGATCCGCACCACGCTGGACCCCGACGTGCAGGCGCCGGTGAAAGCGGCCATCGACAAATTCGCCCCGCCCACCCTGGCCGGCATCTCCAGCGTGATGAGCGTGATCAGGCCGGGTAAGGATTCGCACAAGGTGTTAGCGATGGCCAGCAACCGAAAGTACGGGCTGGACACCGAAGCCGGTGAAACCATGCGACCACAGCCGTTCTCCCTGGTTGGCGACGGTGCTGGGTCCATCTTCAAGATCTTCACCACGGCCGCCGCGATGGACATGGGCATGGGCATCAACGCCAACCTCGACGTGCCGCCCCGGTTCCAGGCCAAAGGCCTGGGCAGCGGCGGGGCCAAGGGCTGCCCCAAGGACACCTGGTGCGTGGTCAATGCCGGCAACTACCGCGGGTCGATGAACGTGACCGACGCGCTGGCCACCTCGCCCAACACGGCATTCGCCAAACTGATCTCGCAGATCGGGGTCGGGCGCGCGGTGGACATGGCCATCAAGCTCGGGCTGCGGTCGTACGCCAATCCCGGCACCGCCCGCGATTACAACCCCGACAGCAACGAGAGCCTCGCCGACTTCGTCAAGCGGCAAAACATCGGTTCGTTCACGCTTGGCCCCATCGAGGTCAACGCGCTGGAACTGTCGAACGTCGCGGCCACCCTGGCGTCCGGCGGGGTGTGGTGCCCACCCAGCCCCATCGACAAGCTGATCGACCGCAACGGCAACGAAGTCGCCGTCACGACCGAGACCTGCGATCAGGTGGTGCCCGAAGGTCTGGCCAACACCCTCGCCAACGCGATGAGCAAGGACGCAGTGGGCAGCGGCACCGCAGCCGGTTCGGCCGGCGCGGCCGGTTGGGACCTTCCGATGTCGGGCAAGACGGGTACCACCGAGGCCCACCGGTCGTCCGGCTTCGTAGGCTTCACCAACCGCTACGCCGCCGCCAACTACATCTACGACGACTCCACCAACCCAACTGACCTGTGTTCCGGTCCGTTGCGCCACTGCGGCAGCGGCGACCTGTACGGCGGCAACGAACCGGCTCGTACCTGGTTCACCGCAATGAAGCCGATCGCCAATAACTTCGGCGAGATACACCTGCCGCCGACCGATCCGCGCTACGTCGACGGTTCGCCCGCCTCGCGGGTGCCGAGCGTGGCCGGTCTGGACGTGGATCAGGCTCGGCAGCGCTTGAAGGACGCCGGTTTCCAGGTCGCCGACCAACCCAACTCAGTCAACAGCACGGCGAAGTACGGCGAGGTCGTCGGCACGACGCCCAGCGGCCAGACAATTCCGGGTTCGATCGTGACGATCCAGATCAGCAACGGCATACCGCCGCCTCCGCCTCCGCCGCCGGAGGGTGCGCCACCGGAGGTGGTGGGATCGCAGGTCGTCGAGATTCCCGGCCTGCCGCCGATCACCATTCCACTGCTGGCACCGCCGCCGCCGGCGCCGCCTCCGTAAGCCTGGAAGCGCAGAGAACGCGCGGTCGGTCCCCGATCGGCAGTAGGCTGCCTGGCATGGCTGCTCTGCCCATCGTGTTACGCACCGGCGCCGTCGCGCTCGGCTCGGCCGTCGCCGGCATCGGTTACGCCGCGTTCGTCGAGCGCAACGCGTTCGTCCTGCGCGAGGTGACCATGCCGGTCCTGTCGCCGGGCTCTACGCCGCTGCGGGTGCTGCATATCAGCGATCTCCATATGCTGCCCAAGCAGCGCCGCAAGCAGGCCTGGCTACGCGATCTGGCGAGCTGGGAACCCGACCTGGTGGTCAACACCGGCGACAACCTGGCCCATCCCAAGGCGGTGCCCGCGGTGGTCCAGACCCTTGGCGAGCTGTTATCCCGGCCGGGTGTCTTCGTCTTCGGCAGCAACGACTACTTCGGGCCGCGCCTGAAGAACCCGATGAACTACCTGACCAACCCGGAGCACCGGGTCCGCGGCGAACCGTTGCCGTGGCAGGACCTGCGGGCGGCGTTCACCGAACGCGGATGGCTCGATCTCACCCACACCCGCCGCGAGTTCGAGGTGGCCGGGCTGCACATTGCCGCCGCGGGCGTCGACGACCCGCACATCGACCGGGATCGCTACGACACCATCGCCGGCCCGGCAAGCCCGGCGGCCAACCTGCGGCTGGGGCTGACCCATTCTCCGGAGCCACGGGTGCTGGACCGTTTCGCCGCCGACGGGTACCAGCTGGTGATGGCCGGCCACACCCACGGCGGGCAGCTGTGCCTGCCGTTCTACGGGGCTCTGGTGACCAACTGCGGCCTGGACCGTTCCCGGGCCAAGGGAGCGTCCCAGTGGGGTGCGACCATGCGGCTGCATGTTTCCGCCGGGATCGGCACCTCACCGTTTGCACCGGTGCGGTTCTGCTGCCGTCCGGAGGCGACCCTGTTGACGTTGATCGCCGCCCCGACGGGCGGCCGAGATTCGACCAGGAACCTGGGCCGTTCACAACCAACCGCTTCGGTGCGTTGAGCGATCGGACCCGCATCGCGGTCCGTAGCCAGTCCCGCAGCTGGACGGACAACGCAATCCGATTGATCGAAGCCGACACGCGGCGCAGCGCCGACACCCACTTGCTGCGCTACCCCCTACCGTCGGCTTGGGGCACCGACGTGAACGTCGAGCTGTACCTCAAGGACGAGACGACGCACATCACCGGCAGCCTCAAGCACCGGCTGGCACGCTCGCTGTTCCTCTACGCGCTGTGTAACGGGTGGATCGAGGAAGGCACCACCGTGGTCGAGGCATCGTCAGGTTCTACGGCGATCTCCGAGGCCTATTTCGCGGCTCTGCTCGGCCTGCCGTTCATCGCCGTGGTACCCGCGGCGACCAGCGCTTCCAAGATTGCGCTGATCGAATCGCAAGGTGGCCGTTGCCATTTCGTAGAGAATTCCAGTCAGGTCTACGCCGAAGCCGCGCGTCTTGCGGAGGAGACCGGCGGGCACTACCTCGACCAGTTCACCAACGCCGAGCGCGCCACCGACTGGCGCGGCAACAACAACATCGCCGAGTCGATCTACCTACAGATGCGGGAAGAACAACATCCGATCCCGGATTGGATCGTGGTCGGCGCCGGCACCGGCGGAACCAGCGCGACGATCGGCCGCTACATCCGCTACCGGCGGCATATGACGCGGTTGTGCGTTGTGGACCCGGAGAATTCGGCGTTCTTTCCCGCCTACGCGGAAGATCGGTACGACATCGTCATGCCCACGTCGTCGCGTATCGAGGGCATCGGCCGGCCGCGGGTTGAGCCGTCGTTTCTGCCTGAGGTCGTCGACCGCATGGTGTCAGTTCCCGACGCGGCGTCGATCGCCGCCGCCCGCCACGTCAGTGCGGTCCTGGGCCGCCGGGTGGGACCGTCGACGGGCACCAACGTGTGGGGCGCCTTCGGCCTGCTCGCCGAGATGGTGGCCGAAGGCCGCAGCGGTTCGGTAGTGACACTGCTCGCGGACAGCGGCGACCGCTACGCCGACACCTATTTCAACGACGAATGGGTAACCGCTCAGGGGCTCGATCCAACCGGCCCCGCCCAGGCGCTGGTGGAATTCGAACGCACCTGCACGTGGAATTGACGCCCAGCCTGCGGTTTGGCCAGCCACCCGGCCAGTGCGATAGGCTGTCGTGGCTTCAAGCGGGGTGTGGCGCAGCTTGGTAGCGCGCTTCGTTCGGGACGAAGAGGCCGTGGGTTCAAATCCCGCCACCCCGACAGCACTAGAGCAGCTCAGAGGGGCCTGGCCGGTCAATCCGGCGGGGCCCCTTTGTCCCACTACGCAGTCAGTTCGCAGTAGATTCGCTAGCCTGCTCGAGCTTGTCCACCGTCCACCAACGGCCCCCCTTGGCTGTGCTGGCGAAGGCGAGGCGAGTTGTGGGTTGTCCGGTCACCGCGGTGATGGTGTCGAAGTCGTTGTCGACGTGCAGGATGGTCAACCCGGAAAGCTCGGCGGTGGCCGCAATGATGAGGTCGGGAATTGACGACCCACGTCCAGAAGCCCAGGCGCGCAGTTTTGGACGCTGTTCTCAAACGGTAACTGTCGCGATTTGGATGCCGACGGTTAGCCAACGTTCGCGAACATCGTGGAGTTGGTCGGCGGGAGCGGAAAGCAATAAGCCGAAGGCCGCTGGCGGGCGGGCTTCGTCGCGGTAGTAATCACGGTAGAACGGCATTGTGTTGGCGAACCAAGGAAATAGATCGAGCTGTTCAACCAAGAGTAGGTGCGCATCGGTTATATGAGTGAGGTAGCCAGGAGCGGGCGGCTTTCCGGTAGATGTATTTATTAAATTGTCAAAGTCGCGCATGCAATCGTTAAAGGCGTCCCTATTGCGCCCGAACCAAGGCGGGAAGTGCCATGCTTCGGCGAAGGCGTCGAATAGGGCATCGAGAGTTTTCGTGCGCGCCCCGGCGATTGTTCGCACCTCGACACCGACCGGGGTTACCAACGGCGAGGCTGTCTCGGCGTGTACACCCACGCAGGGTCCGTGCTCAGCGGCCTGTGAGAGGAAATCATCCAAGTTCACGCTTGCGTACCATCGCTATCGAATCCGATGAAATGTCCGGTAATGATCAGTGGCACCCAGTACTTGAACTTCGGGGCGAAGAGCCGTGAGTTCAAATCCCGCTACACGAGGTGCACGCGGGCCATCACGAAGAATACGACGATCCAAACAGCAGAGATCGCTAGGCCGGCAACGGCTAATCCTCGACCTTCGTCTCGGGATTTGATTTGGCATAGCGCGGCGACGGCGCAAATGACGCTCAAACCCACCGCCCCCACGATGCCGAAAGCGAGCGCGGCCCGAGCGTGGACGTTGACCTCAGGTGTGACACCCGCAACCGGGTCGGTCTGGTCGGTGGTGGTCATTCGCGGGCTCCCCTCGTCGGTTGTCAGGGACGAGGTTGTCCACCACCGCTTGGAAAGTTCTCAAAGGATTCTTGGAAGGACCGGCGCGGACGGAACACCACCCGGGTGCCGTGACGGGGCGCCAGCATGATGGACCGTCGTACGATGCGCTCGGGCCGCGCGTCGACAGCGCTGAACTCGCCGTCGCGCAACAGCGCGTGCAGCACGGTGGTCAACTCTCGCATCGAAAAGGCCGCCCCCAGACAGCGTTTGACGCCACCGCCGAACGGAACCCACGCGTAGGTTTGCGGCCGGGTGCCGAGGAAGCGCTCGGGGCGAAACTCATTTGGATGCTCATAGACATCCGAATTGCGGTTGATCGCAATGATATGGACGACGATTCGCGTGCCGGCGTCGATGCAGTAGCCGCCGATCCGAAACGGCTTCGCGGCAACGCGCGCGGTCAGCGGCGCCGGTGGACGCACCCGCAGGGTCTCGTTGATCACCGCTGTCGTGAACTCTTCTGCACCGCTGACCACCTCCTCGCGCACCCGCTGCAGCGCGTCGGGGTGGTGCAGCAGCAGGTCGAAGGCCCACGCCAACGTGGTCGCGGTGGTTTCGTGACCCGCCAACACCAAGGTAATCAGGTCGTCGCGAATCTCACTGTCCGACAAGCGTTCACCGTCCTCGCCACGCGCGCACATGAGCAACGCCAGGACATCCGACTGTTCGGCCAGGCCCGGATCGTTGCGGCGCTGGGCGATCAGTGGCATCACGACGTCGTCGATCTCCCGATAGGCCCGCGCCCGCGAAGGCCACACCCGCAACGCGCCCAACCGACGCAGTGCATACCGAACCGTCAATTGCTCTGAAACACCAAGGTTTAACAGGCGTTCGAATGGCCGGCCCAAGCGCCGCACCTCGTCGGGATCGTCGACGCCAAAGATGACCTTGACGATCACGTCCAACATCAGCGACCGCGCTGCCTCCAGCATCTGGAACGGACGGTCAACCGGCCAGCCGCGCATGGCCGCACGTGCGGAGTTCTCGATGATCGGCACGTAACTGGTCAAAGCCGCGCCATGCAGCGGAGGCGTCAGCAGTTTGCGCCGCCGAAGATGTTCCGGCTCCTCCTGCACGAACATCGATCCAGACCCGTAGATCGCCGCCGCGGGTCCCACGCCTTCGCCGCCGAGCAGAACGTCCGTGGGTGCGGTAAAGACGTCTTTGACCAGCGCGGGATCGGAAACGATCGCAACATCACCGAGGGTGAGGATCGGCATCGTCATGATCGGTCCGTAGCGACGTATCAATCGCAGCATCCGGCGCTCCCCACCGACCAGGTAGGCAACGGCATACGCCGCGGCGAAGGCGGTACGAAACCGACGCGGGGCGGGCAATCCCGGTGGCGGGCTCAGGGCATCCGGTCCGCTCTCCGGACAAGGTACGGACACGCTGACGACAGAAACATGGCGCGGCTGGCGGGTCAAGGCGACAGTCGCGGCGCGGCGACGTTCACATGCAGTCAGCGCAGATCATGCGCCCACCGCTGGAACTGCGTAGCCGGCTGCGGTGTTGCACGAGGAAACAAGACGAACAAGTGAACTCGTCGGCCCGCTGGGGAATCACGGTCACCGACAGTTCTTCACTGGAGAGATCCGCCCCGGGGAGTTCGAAGAAGGAGGCATCGTTCAGGTCGTCGTCGACGACTGCCGTGGACAGTTTCGGCAAGGCAGATCCCAGATCACGTAAAACAGACCTGTCCGCGGCCTCGGCGTCGGACACCCGACGTGCGTCGTAATCGCTAGCGGTCGGCATGGGTATTCCTTCCTGCTGAGTGACCGGGTTACGCACTTGGCAGGTGCCACCCGTGGCTCAGTCAGTACCCCATTGAGATGCGGGCCACACGCATCAACTTGAAGAAATTCCACACACGCGCAAAACCAATGGCACGCGCCGCGCCGGTTAGCGTGCCGTGAACCGAACCCCGGGCAACCTGGTCGGCAGAGGCTCGTCGTAATCGATACCCACCCAGCTCAGTGCTGGCTCGGCGACGCGACGCTGGCTATGCGACACCCAGGCCAGCCCCAGCCAGGGCGACATGGCGGCGAGAACCAGGCAAACGGCGGCGACGGCCGCGTGTCCGGTGGCCAACGCAACCAGGCCCGCCATCAGGCCGACGGCCCAGATGGCGGCCGCAACCAGCCCGGGTAGGCTTGCACCGCTTTGATCGGACTCGCCGGTGGTCAAACCACTTGCGGTGTAGTTCATGCTCACTCCCAGCGAGAACGATCAGAATGCGGACCAATGACGGCGGGGCACGCTTCTAAACGTCTACTGTATCCCAGGGATACTATTTCTTCCATCGTTAATCATTGAGCCAACCCGCTGCGCCATGAGGCCCGAACGCCCTGTTGGGCGGTTCAAGCGGCCATGGACCCCAGCTGCGCAGGCGGGACCGCACTATCGCACTGGCCTTCGTTGTCGCCGATGAGGGCCAGCATGCCGGTCAAGTCGCTGTAGTGGTGCGGATGCTCGAGGAAATAGTTGCGGAGGGTGACGAAAGACGGTGGAGCCGGCTGGTTGTAGGCCGCCGTGACCGCCGGGAGGGTCTCCGCGTCGAGGCGACCGCAGTCCGGCGCGGCGGCCGCCGACGGCGCGCCGAAAACCCCGAAGGCAATCCCACCGAGCAGGCAACCGGCGCCCATGCCGCCTACCCGCACGCGAGCGGACGTGCTACTGATTTTCATGGCAGTTGAATAGCCACGCGAACCAGACGCAAACCCGCTTGCGCGCGCTGCCTGCCATCAGGCCAGGAACGCTGACTATCGGTGCAGGTCGACCGCCAGCGGCCGGTGATCGGAGATCGACATCAACTCGGACGCCGTGGCGCCGGCACGCAGATCACGGTCGTCGGTCAGGATGTGGTCGAGCTGGCGGTCGGGGGTGACCGCCGGAAACGTTTTCGCCGTCGCCAACGGCCGCATGCCCGACCATCGGCGCACGGCGACGGGCGTGAGGTTGAGATCCCCGGTCAGCAACCGCGGGCCAGGGAGGTCGCGCAAGGCATGAACGAGCCGATGCAGTTGACGCCGGTTCCAGCCAGGAACGAAGGACAGATGGGTATTGGCGACCGTCATCGGGCCCAGCGGAGTCTGCAAGCGCGCGATGACCGCGGTCCGCGGCTCTTCGTTGACGATCATCACCTTGTTTGGCCCCGGCAGGTACATCGGGAAGCGCATCGCAACGCGGGGCAATCGCACCACCTGCCAGCTGGCCACCGGGAAACGGGACAGTAGCGCGATACCGTAGCCCGCGGTCCCGGGCTGTTCACGGCCGGTGGCGGCCATCCAGGTCGCCCCGGGGGTGCCCGAGATCGCCGCGACAAACCGATGCTCCACCGCGCCCATGGCTTCGGCCGCCGTCGCGGTGAGATCCGCTTTGCCGGAACGAGGTTGGTCGCAGTCGACCTCCTGCAGGGCCAGCACATCGGGGTCAAGAAGGCGTATGCAATCCCGTAGCCGTTGGATGTCCACTCCGTCGCCGACGGTGCGGCCATGCAGGATGTTAAAGGTCGCCACCCGCATGACTACCCATAAGCTCCCGGTACCGTTTCGCCTGCCGCCACCGACCTTTCGTCAGCTCCCGCCGAGCCGTCTGCCGGCATGATCGTCAAGTAGCCCGCCCGGCAAGTCGCCCCAGTTCGGCCAAATCCCGCTCAGCATGACTTTGTCGGATATAGATCGTCAGGTCGGCGACCCGCTGCGCATGCCGGCCGTCCTGACATAGTGGGCCCGGGCCGAGTGCGCGGCCCGTGCGGGTGATGGCTTCGTCGACAGCATGTTCCACCACCGTGCGGACGCGGCGGGCCAGCAGCTGAGCGTTACCGGCCAGGTCGAATGGATCGGCGTCGATCTGGGCCGCCGCGGTGCTGAGCATTGCGTCGCCCGCGGCGAGCGCGGCGTCCACGGCGCCCAGGTGCGCCAGCGAATACGCGTCAGCCGATTGGCTTCCGGCACAGCGGTAGAGCGGGTCGGCGACCCTGCATGCGCCCCCGAGCCAGCAAGCCGCCACTCCGATTGCACCGTGCCAGAAGCCGGGCCGCGCCAAGTAGGCACCGGGTTCCCCCACTGCGACCGCGTGCGTGTTGGTGAATTGGACCGACCGGGTATCGCTGCCGGCCATCCCCGGGTTCCACCACGTGCTCGGCAATGGCTTGACGGCTGGGTCGGTAAGACTTATCGAGAACAGTCCCAGTTTGTCTTCGCCCACATCGGCGGTGACCAGCGCGTGAGTGCAAAACCCGGCGCCTGGGCACCATACCTTGGTGCCGTTGAGCGTGAACTCGTCGCCGATGAAGTTTGCCGCGGTCAGCACGGCGTCGGAAGATTCGGCCGCCCATACTCCCCACAATTGACCCGACTCTGGAGGTTTGCCGCCCAACTCGTGGAGTATCGCGACCGCGTCAAGATGGGCTTCGGCTATGCGGGCCGCGGCGATGTCCTCCTCGGCAAGCCGTGCCAGACGCCGCCAGCGTTCGGCGGTGTGCCCGGACGCCGGCAGGGGCAACTCCAAGCGCCCCGAATCAAGCCAGTGCTGCACCAACCCGGCGGTCATGCCGAGTCCCCTACAACTACGCCACGGGCGGCACCGGCTGGTAGGCATGCAACGACATTGTGGGCGAGAATCACCACGGACGCCCAGTCGTAGGCTCGCGACGCTGGGGCTGACATGGTTTGCTGATTGCCCGTTTCACCGCCAATTAAACGATTGGCCGATAGCCGTGTCGTAGCCCGCTTGCCGACACCGATGGCGGGGTATGACTTACTCATTATGATCCCGGGCTCGGGAGGTGGCTCCCCCGGCGACGCGCGCACCCAGTTGCGCGAAGCGCTGCGTACTGCCGCTTCGGCGCTCAAACAGCATGGACCGGTCTTCGCACTGGCGGGCAGCTACGCATTGTGGGCCTACGGCGCACCGGAACCCAGTCACGACGTCGACTTTTTGGTCGCCGAGTCCGACGTGCAGGCCGCCACCACGACGCTCGAAAAGGCCGGCTTCGAGGTCGAACATCCGCCCGAAGACTGGCTATTCAAGGCGCGCACCGGCGCGATAGTCGTGGATGTGCTCTACCGCGTCAACGGCGTGCCGGTGCAACCGGCAAACCTGGAATGCGTCGAAGACCGCGTGGTGCTGGCGATTTCGATGCCGGTGCTGCCACCTACGATGGTGCTGATCCAGAAGCTGCGTGCCTTTACCGAGCATTACTGCAACTTTGCTGTGCTGCTCCCAGCGGTGCGTGCGATCCGTGAACAGCTGGACTGGGACCTCATTGAGGCTCAGACGGCAGATAACGATTTCGCGGTCGCTTTCCTGGTGTTGGTCGAGCGGCTCGGCATCAGAGACTAAGCCGCCAGGCGGCGCAGCCCAGCGCCTCAGTGGTGACGCAGTTTGGCGACAAGCTTGTCTTTCGACAGACTCGAATATCCCGACATACCCAGTTCTTTGGCCCGCTTCTTCAGTTGCGGTACCGTCCAGTCCTCGTAGGACCCGGCCCGGCCGCCCTTGCGGCCCACCGAGGACTTGCCTCGGCTCGCTGCGGCGTTTGCGATCCGGGCCGCCTTCTCCTTCGATTCGCCCTTCCGGCGCAAATCCTCGTAGAGCCTCTCGCTTTTGATCGACGGATTCGGCACGAACGCCACCTCCCTTGTGTGACCTATGTGTGATATAGCGCCACGGCAAGGATGCCCCGTGTCGCGCTCATCAAACCCCAGCAGCCAGAGCCGGCGAGATGGCATGCCGGACAGCGCCTTTCACAGGATCAGCGCGTCGGCCAACCCGGCCGCCACCCAGGCGTAAGCAGCGCCGTCCGCGTATGGTCCGAGCTGCCTCGTTTAGCCGCTGGTGCAGCGGGGTACCCGCTTGGATTGCGAGATGGCTGGCCACGCGCGAAGGGAGTCGCGGTGAGGATCGCAATCGTCCACGACGACGACCTCACCGCCGATGATTGCCAGCAACTATGTGCCGCGTTGGCGGCGCGCGGGCACGATGTCACGGCCTACTTTCGGCGACAGGATCGTGACGCTGCAGATGTGATTGCCGAGGATGACTTTCGGCACGTGGCGATGTGCGCGGGTCCAGCCGAGGCGCTGTCGGCACCGGAGGTATTGCCTTTCGTCGGCGACTGCGCGGCCCAACTCGTCCGCCTGTGGTCGGCGGATCGACCTGACATCGTGCACGGGTACGGGTGGTTGGGCGGTCTGGCGGCGCAGTTGGCGGCACGGCAGCAATTCCTGCCCACCGTCCAGAGCTTCCATGGTCTGGCCTCGATGATGGGTACTGCAGGCGCCCTACCGGTCAACGCCGAACGTGCCCGCCTGGTACCGCTGCTGGCCCGCAATGCAACGTGGGTGACCGGAGGCAGCAACGATGATATTGATGCGCTGGCAAGGCTACGTCATAGCCGGGCACGCATATCCGTCTTGTCCACCGGTGTCGACGTCCACCGCTACAGCCCAGTGGGGCCTGCGCTGGCCCGTACGGATCTTCATCGTGTGCTGTGCTTGGAACCGAACCCGCTGTCGTGCAACGGATTCGACAAGGCAATGCGCATCTTGGGTAAGCTAGCCGGCACTGAGCTAGTCTTTGCGGAATCCGCTGCGTCAGATCACCGCCACGACAAGGAACGGGGCAGACTGAAACACCTGGCCGCCGAGCTTGGCGTGGGCGACCGGGCCCGGTTCCTGGGCTCCGTTATGGCTGACGAACTGCCGGCGCTGCTGCGATCCGCCGACGTGGTTGTGTGTACACCAGAGCAGGCGCCCCGGGCGACGACGGCGTTGCAGGCCATGGCCAGCGGCGTGGCCGTGGTGGCAACCGCCGTCGGCGCATTGGCCGATACCGTGGTTCACTCGGTGACCGGACTGCTGGTGTCGCCGAACAATCCCAGTCAATTGCATGGCGCATTGAAAACTCTTCAGGAACAAAGCTTTCGGCGCGAGGGTATGGGCGCGACGGGTCGATTACGGGCGGAATCGCGCTTCACTTGGGACCGGGTTGCGCTCGACACGATGCTCATCTACGAACAGGCGCGTTCGTTCCACCAGACGCGACACGTTGCGAGCGCTGGTTAGCGCTAATTACTGGCGCCCTGGGGCACGCGTAGCAGTCCGTCGACCGCGCTCGCCACATCACTGAGCGGCGCCTCGCGCCCCGCCGCGTCGGCCACGATGCGTTCGGCGAGCACCCGCACCTTGGTGTTTGACCTCTGCGACAGCCTGGTCAGCAGCTCGAACGCGGCATCGGCGTCTAGCCCGTGTTGCAGCATCAGAACCCCCAGGGCCTGATTGATCACCGCCCGCCGAGCATTGACGGCCAGCACCGCGCCGGTGAGTTGCTCTTGTACGTCGGCCTGGAACTGATGCGTGATGTCAACAAAAAACCCTGCGGCACCGGTAACCACGCCGCGGCCGTCGTAGATCGGGTTGGCGACCACCACCACGACGTGGACGTCACCGCCAGTATCGATGATCCGGTGCCGATTGCTGAACGGGACCCCATACCGACACGTTCGCTCGATCAGTTCCAACACCGTCGGCTTGTCATCGGGATGCTTGTGCGTAAGGAGCAAATCGGTGGTGGGAGTGACACGGCCCGGCTCGTAGCCATGCATCCGGGTGATCTCGTCGGACCAATCCCAGCGGTTTTCGCGGGCGATGTAGCGGAACCTGCCTACCCGTGGCCAGCTCTTCCGTCGCATCAGAGAAGTATTACCCAAAAGCTCGATGCAGATGGGCATTTCGACAGACCCGCTCGCGCTGCGCGCCCACTTCGCATTTCGGACAACAACTTTCTGTTTTATGCCGTCGCGCCAACATCGGCGACCTCGCAATTACGCACGCGCCCAATTACTTACATTCGTGGGCCGGCGGCTTTATGAATCCCGCAGCGTTAGATTTCGGCTACGTAGCCAGAGGGGGACCAGCAGCCAGAACACGGCGAACAGCGCGAGCGCGCACCCTCCGGCTATGACGCCCGCGGGGTGTCCGGACACGGCGTCGAAAATGATGACCGTCACCCCGGTCAACGCGAGGCCCAATAGCACCAATCCGGCGTACGCGCACCGATGGGCCGCCGATACCAGCACCAGGAGCCGATGCCGCCGAAACAGCAGCCGGTGCATGCCGACCGGCGCGATCAGCGCGACCGTCGCCCCCACCGAACATCCCACCGTCGCTAGATACACCGCCCGCATGGTGTCGCCGAGAAGGTCGAAACGCTGCTGGAAGGGCAGCGTCAAGAGGAAACCGGTCAGCAGCTGCACTCCCGTCTGCGTCACTCGCAGCTCCTGCAGCAGGCTGGCCCAGTTGCGATCGAGCCGCTCGGCTTCGGTTTCCCCGCGTTCGCTGTGATCCCACGGCTGGTCATATTCCGGATGGTCGACATCCATAGCCGCGATCATCGCATTGATACTGGCAACCGTTAACGCCAAACGACCCGTACCCGAGTGCGGCGGGTTGCACCCGGATGTGTCGCGAGGTACTCCTGGGCGGCACCGGTTACCGACAGAACGGTCGTGCGCACTCCCCGAATCCCTGGAACCAGAAGTAGCGCAAGCAAAAGCGGGCTTTAGGTACTAGCGACAGCTTGAATGCGCGAGTGCGACTCAAGTGGCGCAGTTAGCCAAGCAAACCAATCAAATTGTCAGAAATCCAGGCGCTGTTAACACAACTAGCGGTTGAGCCTGCCGTCGCGCACGCCGGTCAAGGCATCGTCCAGCGTCGGATACAGCGGGAAAGTCTTGTCCAGACCGGTCAGATGAATCGGCCTTCTGGTCGCCGGACCCCGCGCGACCACCCCGAACTCGGCGGAACTGCCGAGCTTCTCATACGTCGCGGCCAGAATCTTCAGGCCCACCGAGCCGAGAAATTCCACGGCGGAAAGGTCGATAACCAGCGCCTTCGGATTGTCCGCGACTACTCCGCCGATGGCTTTCTCCAGTGCCGGGGCCGTCACCAGGTCAATCTCGCCGCCGATACTTAGTACGACGACCCCATCGTGGTCCGCAACCGTGGCGGTGATCGAATCAGGAGCTGACAATGGCGATCCTTAGTCTGAGCCGTCGGTGTGCTGCAAGCCTAACCTGCCGGACGAACTGCAAGAAGAATAAGACCTCAACACGTCAAATGGGACGAGTCGGGCTAGTCTCCCCATAGGACTCGCGCTCGGTGCGGAGCGCGACCACAGCAGCGGGAGGCCAGATGCCAGATTCGCCGTCGGATTTCAACACCCCAGGCGCCGCCGCGCAGACGGTGAACATATCCAGCGAAGGTTTGCTGCCACAGCTGGTCCAACACCTGCGCCGCAATCGAACCGCCCTGCGCGAGGAGTGGGCGCGCAGGATCACCGACGCCGAGTTGCTAACCGCGATGACGCCAGAGGAACTCTTCTCCGAAGCGACCGCCGTCTACGACAACTACGTCGAGGTGCTCGAGACCGGTAGCGTCGAGGCGTTGCAGGCCTACGCGCGCGACCTGTCGGAACGCATCATCCCCCGAGGTGTGGAAACGGACGAGGTCGTCGGGATCGTGCTGCTGCTGCGTGACGTCCTCGCGCGCTCACTGTTCGAGAAGTACCAAGCCGAGTTCGGAATGCTGAACCGGGTTCTCGACGCCTACGAACCCGCGGCCAACCGTATCGCCAATACCGTGGCCGTCAGCTTCGTGCAGGAACGCGAACGCATCATCCGGCAACAGCAGGAGGCGATTCGTGAGCTGTCGACCCCGGTGCTACAGGTGCGCGAGCAGCTGCTGATTCTGCCGATCATCGGTGTGCTGGACAGCCAGCGCGCCCGACAGCTCACCGAACAGCTGCTGCGGGCCATTCGGGCGAACCGGGCGAAAGTGGTGGTCATCGATATCACCGGTGTGCCCACGATCGACTCCACGGTGGCAAATCACCTGGTCCAGACGGTTGATGCCTCCGGGTTGATGGGCGCGAGCGTGATCATCACCGGCCTATCCTCGGAAATCGCGCTGACCCTGGTGACGATCGGACTGGACCTGTCGAAGATGAATGCCGTCGGCGACTTGCAAGGCGGTATAGAGGAAGCCGAGCGCTTGCTGGGATACGAGGTGACTCGCACTGGCGAGCAAACCGGGTAACGACAACTACAACTAGCGGCCATGCCAGTACCAATCTTGAAGCAGGGCGCGATCCTGATCGCCACGGTCCAGGCCGCGCTCACCGACTCCGACACCGAACGACTGCGCTACGAGCTCATGGAACGGGTCAGCCGGTTCCGCTCCCAGGGGATCATCGTCGATGTCACCGCCATCGATGTGATGGATTCGTTCGCGGCCCGATCGCTGCGGACGATCGCGCACATGACCCGGTTGCGCGGCGCCGAGACCGTGATCGTCGGCCTACAGCCAGAGGTGGCCTTCGCGATGGTTCAACTGGGCCTCACCTTTGATGACATGAACACCGCGCTGGACCTGGAAGAGGGGATAGCGCTGCTGAATCGGCAACCGGGACTTGGCAGAACGACGATCGGGCGCGACGGTGCCGGATGACATCGTGGTTAACATACGTCAACCCGACGACATAGTCGCTGCCCGCAAAGCGGGACATCAACTTGCCCTCGACCTGGGATTCTCGTTGACCGATGTCACCATGATCGCCACGGCGATCTCCGAAGTCGCCCGCAACATCACCAGCTATGCCGGCCACGGCGAGGTGTCGGTCGCGGTGCAGGATCGGGAAGGTCGTAAGGCGTTGGTAGTTCGCGCCGAGGACGACGGTCCCGGCATCGCCGACATCGACCGTGCGATGGAAGACGGATACTCAACCGGCCGCGGGCTCGGCCTGGGCTTGCCCGGTGCTCGACGCCTGATGGATCGGATGATCGTGCAATCCGCACTTGGCCGTGGAACGGTCATCGAAATGTGGAAATGGGTTCCTTCGCGTGCATAAAACTGGGCGGTTCGGGCCGATCGAGTGGGCGGCGAAGGGTCGTCCACGACCGGGCGAATACGTCTGTGGCGACCAGTCGATCGCGGTCGACATCGACGGCACTGCTGCCCTGTTCGGCGTCCTGGACGGACTGGGTCACGGCCCGGCAGCCGCAACTGCCGCCCTCACCGCCGCCGATGTGCTGCGACGCACCGGTGGCGAACGACTCGAAGTCTTGGTGCAACTTTGTCACCGCGTGTTGGGTGGCACGAGAGGGATCGCAATGACCCTGGCCCGAATCGATTTCGAGGCCAGCACGCTGACATGGACCGGGGTCGGGAACGTGAGCGCCAACCTGGTCGCCAAGAGCGTGAGCGGCGTCGCGGTGCGGTCGTCCGCGCGCCTAACCGGTGGGATCGTCGGCTACCGCACACCGGAAATCCTGCCCGCGCAACGCGTTTCAATACGTACCGGCGACCTGCTCGTCATCGCCACCGACGGCATCGCCGAAGACCACCTGGACCATATCGACTTCGCCGCCACTGCCACGGCCATAGCCGAGCAGATCGTAGCTAAGCATGCAAAGGAAACCGACGACGCGATGGTGCTTGCCGCCCGTCATCGGGGTGCCTTGTCATGACCGGCATCTCCAACGCGGACGAATTTCACGCCCACTACGTTGCCGCACTGCGTGCCTACCTGGACGCGCGCGGTGAGGACAGCCTGGCCGTCGGCTATGAGCTGGGGCGCCGGGCCCTGCAGGAACAAATCAGCATGCTCGACATCATCGAGAACCACGCCCGGATGGTCGATGAACTCTCGAAAAGCTCCCGGATCGACGCACCAGCGGCACTGGAATTCCTACTGCAGACGCTCGCTGCACTCGATGTCGCAACTCGCGGGTTTCTCGACGGCACCAAGCGGTACGAGGAGCAACGCGCCCGCGCAGAGGATCTCGCAAATCGGGACAAGTTTCGCAGCGCGCTGGTGAATTCGCTGCAGGAAGGATTTTTCGTCGCCGACCATGACGGCGCGGTGGTCGAGGTCAACAACGCCTTCACGGAGATCCTTGGCTATCCCGCCGAGGATCTGCCCTACCGTTGGCCACACCCGTGGCTAGTTGACAAAAAGACGGCGATGCAACAGCAAAACCTCGTCCGCAAGGAAGGCAGCGCCCAGTACGAGACACCCATTCGACATCGAAACGGGCACCTCGTCTGGGTGACGGTGAGCATCAACGCGGTTACCGGTCCCGGCTCAGACCTCGATGTGTATGTCGGAACGATTCGAGATATCACGGCGGAGCGGGCATTTGCCGCGCGGGAAAGCGCGGTCCTGCGCCTTGCCACGGCCGTTGGTGTAGCCAAAAGCGTGGCAGAGGTGCTGTCGATCACGCTCGAAGAGTGCCGGACCGCGGTAGACGTCCGGCGCGTGGTCTTGGTGATGTGGCCGCCGGGCGACGGCGAACCGACCGTCCAAGTAGCGGGCGAACCAGCCGAATCGACGTGGCGCGGCTTGGATCCGTTGCTGCGCCAGACGTTTCAAGACGCGCGTCATCAACTTCCGTTGACAGCCCGGACGATCGAGTGGCCAGACTCTCCGGGTAAGGCCCAGGGCATGGTAGCGGTGCTCTCCGGCACCGGCGACGTGGCGTTGTGGTTGGAGCTTCGGATGCCTCGCTGGGTCGTCGCCGAGGACCGGCTTCTGGTCACGGTGCTCATCGGCCATCTCAGCCTGGCCATCCAGCATGTTCGCCAGTTCGAAAGTGCGCGTGAAACTTCGCTGACGTTGCAGCGTGCGCTGCTACCGCCGCTGAAACCGCCCCCAGGCTTTGCCGTTCGCTACGAACCCGCAGTGCCGCCGCTCGAGATCGGGGGCGACTGGTATGACGTATTGCCCATCGACGATCACCGCATCGGCATCGTCGTCGGCGACTGCGTCGGCCGCGGGCTACCCGCCGCCGCAATCATGGGTCAACTTCGCAGCTCGGCTCGCGCCCTATTGCTCACCGGCGCGAAGCCCGCGCTGTTACTCGAGCAGCTCGACGCCGCGGCATCGCTCATTCCAGATGCGTACTGCACGACGGTGTTTCTGGCAATCCTGGACACCCAGTCCGGGATTCTCGAGTACAGCAACGCCGGGCATATGCCCGCCGTGCTTGCCGGGGTTGGGTATGAGCAGTCACCGACGATGTTCTTGACCGGCGCTGCGTCGGTGCCGCTCGCCGTGCGCCGCAACGAGACTCGTCCGCAAGCGTCACAGGTACTGCTGCCGGGCTCCACGTTGCTGTTGTTCACCGATGGCTTGGTGGAGCGTAAACATGAGTCGATCGATGACGGCCTCGCACGCGTCGCCGAGGTCTTGATGGACACCATGCGGTTGCCGATCGGTGACCTCGCGGATGCCGTGCTGCGCCAGCTGGCGCCACCGGCAGGATACGACGACGATGTCGCCATGGTGGTGTACCGGCACGAACTACCACCGCTCAGGATCGAAACCGATGCTCACGCAGCACAATTGGCCATCATCCGGCGTCAGCTGAGCTCGTGGCTGCGTGTTGGCGGTGTCCCCGCTGCGCAGGCCAGCGACATCGTACTCGTCGTGAGTGAGGCCTGCACAAATTGCGTCGAGCATGCCTATCGCGGGCACGACGTCGGGACCATGCTGCTCGAGGTGAAGGCCATCGGCGACGAAATCCACACGAGGATAACAGATTCTGGTTCGTGGAAACCTCCGATCGCCGATCCGGGCAGCGGGGGGCGGGGTCTGCTATTGATCAAGACAATCAGTGAGTCGGTGAAAGTCGACAACACCCCGAACGGGACGACCATCGATATCACCTTCCGACTTTCGACAGCGGCGAGATGAGCGTCAGTCTTAGCTGGCCCTGTCGAGGTCGATGACTACTTTCACGTCGCCGTTTTGTGAGCCGTCCGGTACTTCGAAAGCCTCAGCGGCTCGTGCCAGCGGTAGTCGCCGAGTGATCAGCCGTTCCAGCCACGCCTCGTCGGCGCGCGCAAGAACGTCTGCGGCCTCTCGGAAGTGACGCACGTTTGAGTTGACCGACCCAACGACGAGGTCGTTCTTGAGCACAATGTCCCGGTTGAGGATTCCGGCGTCGACGTCGACATGGTGACCACTGGATAGCAGGCCCAACAAGCAGGTGACCCCGTAATGGTTGGTGTTGCGGATCGCATCCACCACCACACTGCCCACCCCGGTCGCTTCTATCACGATGTCCGGCCGGATTTTCTTGGCGACCGCCTCGACGTCATGGTGATGGTAGGTGGCTCCTAGCGCGCGAACGGCTTCCGGTTTGGGGCCGCTGGTGACCAGATCGATCACGTGGGTTTCCAAGCCACGTTGAGTGCCAATCAATGCGGCGAGCAAGCCGATCGAACCGGCACCGGTAATGAGCGCCCGCTCCGGCTCGAACCAACCCCGCGCACCCGTTAGGTCGACCTGCTCCCACGCCTTGACCACGATCGAAGTGGGTTCGGTCAAGATGCCGACTCGCTCCAATGACGGGTCCAGCCGTACCGCGTAATCCTCTTCCACACACCAGGTTTCGCTACCATAGCCGTGCAGCTGCTTGATGCCGCGTTCCTGGTAGCCGCCGTTGCGACAGTTGTCGGACTCGCCGCGCGCACATGCCCCGCAGGGCACCGGGTCAGGGCGACGTACGGCACCCACCACCAAGTCACCGGCGGTGAGGCTGCTACCTGGCGGCGCCTGACGAACCCGGCCGAGCGACTCGTGGCCGAGCACCATCCACGACGAGCCGGACGGCGGCAAGCCGATATCACCGGCGGCGATTTCTCTATCCGTGCCGCACACTCCCACCGCTAGCCCGTCGACCAGCAGTTCGCCGTCGGCCGGGACGGGCTCAGGAAGATCCGTCACACGCAACGAGCCCTTGCGGCCTGGCTCCACCGTGAGGGCGCGCATCTCCTCAAGGTATCTCTGGCGACGGCGGGTGGGAACACCTTCTGCACGGCATGTGTAATTAATGCCCGCAAACGGCCCACCAAATCTACTCGGCTTGATGCTGCAGCCGCGGCTAGCCCGTTGTGACGCGCGCGAATTCGTGGATGATCGTTGAGCAGAACGCCGCGAGGTCCGACGGCGACCGGCTGGTGATCAAATTGCCGTCAACGACGACTTCCTCATCCACCACGTTGGCTCCGGCATTGCGAAGGTCGGTGCGAATGCTTGGGTACGCCGTCAGCGTTCGCCCCGAAACCACATCGGCCTCGACCAGCGTCCACGGACCATGACAGATCGCGGCGACCGGTTTTCCGGAGTCGACGAAGTTACGCACAAACGCAACGGCAGAACTGTCCCGACGTAGCTTGTCAGGATTTACCGTGCCGCCGGGCAGCAGCAAGGCATCGAATTCGGATACCGACGCATCCGATACGGTGCGATCTACGGCGAAGGTCCCGGCCGGTTCGAGATCGTGTTCGCGCGCATGGATTTGGCCGGGCTGCAATGACAGCACTTGGACGGCGGCACCGGCTTGCTGTAGGGCTGCACTCGGCTGCTGCAGTTCAACTTTCTCGACCCCATCGGCAGCCAGGATGGCGATCGTCTTGCCTTGCAACTCGTTTGACATACCGTACTCCTTCCTGTGTGTTAGTTCGAAGCCGACCGAAGCGCCTCAAGCAATGGCTCGGCCGCCTCCTTGAGGAACAGGTCTTGGGCTTGGCCGCCGATCTGGAGAATCGCGATATCGGTGAAGCCGGCCTCCCAGTAGGGCCGGACAGCATCCACCATCACGTCCAGGTCCGGTCCGCAGGGAATGCTTTCGGCGACGTCTTCGCGACGCACGAACTGGGTGGCGCCGGCGAAACCCGCCGGCGTCGGTAAGTCGGCATTGACCGCCCAGCCGCCACCGAACCAGCGAAACTGATCATGGGCTCGTTCAATAGCGGTGTCGCGGTCTGGGTCCCAGCACAGCGGTATCTGTCCGATCACTCGTCCCCCGCCAGCCATCCCGGCAGCCTGGCGAGCGCAATGCCACCCGTGCACCAGCTCCCCATCGGGTTGCACCGCGACCAGGTGGTCGGAAAGTGTGCCGAACTTATCGATCGCCTTGGTGCCGCCCATCGCTACTGCGATGCCGACCGGAACTTCGGGGACGTCCCACAACTTCGCGGAATCCACCTGAAAGTAATCGCCGCGCCAATTCACCACCCCGCCGCCGAACAGCTCGCGGATGATCTTGATAGCTTCGCGCAGCATGTCCTGCCGGCGCTCCACGGTCGGCCAGCCCCGGCCAACGACGTGCTCGTTAAGGTTCTCTCCGCTGCCCAATCCAAGGGTGAAACGCCCGTCGGTCAGAATCTGCACGGTGGCCGCCTGCTGTGCAACGATCGCCGGGTGATAGCGCATGGTCGGGCACGTCACGTAGGTATAGAGGTCCACGTCTTGGGTCGCATGGGCCACCGCACCCAGCACCGCCCAGGCATTCGGGGCATGACCCTGCGCCGCCAGCCACGGCGCGAAGTGATCGCTGCAGACCTCGAAGTCAAACCCACGCTCTTCAGCCCAAACCGCATCGTTCACAAGGTCTTTCGGGCCGCTCTGCTCCGTCATCAGGGTGTAGCCAAATCGGGTCATACCACCCGGGTACCCCGGTGCGAGAGTCTTAAAGCCGTTCTTTCACCGCTGCGGACAAGCGCGCCCCATCAGCCTTGCCTCCTGCGATGGCAGTCGCTACCCGCATCACCAGTCCCATCTGCTTCATCGTGGGCCGCTCCCCGATTTGCTCGGCCACGTCGGCTATCGCGGTGTCGACCACGTCGGCGACCTCTGCCTCGGTGAGCGGAGTCGGCAGATAGTCGTCGATGATCCGTGCCTCGGCGTGCTCGTTGGCGGCGAGCTCGCCACGGCCGTTCTGGGTGTAGATCTCGGCGGCCTCACCGCGCTTCCGGGATTCCCTGGTCAGCACCTTGAGCACTTCGTCATCCGAGAGCTCTCTTGCCTGCTTGCCGGAGACTTCCTCGGTCTGGATCGCGGCCAGTAGCATGCGCAGGGTCGCGGTACGTAACTTGTCCTGGGCCTTCATCGCCTCGGTGAGGTCCGACCGGAGCCGGGATTTGAGTTCCGCCATGGCAGAGACGCTACGCGCCTTACGTTGTGAATTGCCCCGGCCGCCGACAGGATGGAGCCATGACCAACGACGACGGGCGCTGCACCCGGTGAGCACGCTGCCGCCTGGTTATCCGGTTGAGCCACCGCCGACCGGCTACCCCGCATTCGGGTATGACGGTGTGCCCCCGGCTTACGGACCGCCCCCGGCGTACGGACCGCCGCCCGGTTACGGACCGCCCCCCGGTTACGGACCGCCGCCCGGTTACGGACCGCCCCCCGGTTACGGACCACCGCCGGGTTACGGACCACCGCCAGGCTCCCAATACGGTCCGCCGCTTGCGCCAGGGGCGGTGAAACCCGGAATCATCCCGCTGCGGCCGTTGACCTTGAGCGACATCTTCAACGGCGCGGTCGGCTACATCCGCACCAACCCGAAGGCCACGCTGGGATTGACGGCCATAGTCGTGGTGATCATGCAGGTCATCACGTTGGCCGCCACACTGGGACCCCTAGCCGCCTACGGCCGATTTTCGACAGCGGAGCCCGACGAACTGAGCGGCGGTGTCGTCGCCGCCTGGCTAGCCTCGATCGGAGGCGGTGCCCTCCTTAGTTGGCTGGGCGGAATGCTGCTCAGCGGCATGCTCACCGTCGTCGTCGGACGGGCTGTGTTCGGGTCGCCGATCACCATCGGCGAAGCGTGGGCCAAGGTCCGCGGTCGCCTGCTGACGTTGATCGGCCTGGCAATGCTCGAAGCCGTCGGTGTGGTGGCGCTGGTCGGGTTGATGATCGTGATTCTGGTCGGGGTCGCGGCGGTCGCCAATGGAGCGGCGGCGGTCCTCCTCGGCTTCCCCTTGCTGCTCCTTGTGGGCGTGCTGCTGGCCTACCTGTACACCGTGCTGTTGTTCGCTCCAGTACTGATCGTCCTGGAGCGGCTACCGCTTGTCGACGCGATCACCAGATCATTTGCGCTGGTCCGTAACGGCTTCTGGAGGGTCTTCGGTATTCGGCTGCTGGCGGCGCTCGTGGTGGGCGTGGTCGGTGGTGCGATCTCGGCGCCGTTCAGCCTTGTTGGACAGATATTGGTGGGTGTCGCGGGGTCCACCACCATGCTGCTCGTCGGCACCACACTGTCGTCCATCGGTGGCGCGGTCAGCCAGATCATCACCGCGCCGTTCACCGCCGGAGTGGTCGTGCTGTTATATACGGATCGCCGGATGCGCGCCGAGGCCTTCGACCTGGTGCTGCAGACTGGTGCCACCGGCGGGCCGGCCGCCGTGGCGTCCACCGACAACCTGTGGCTCACGCGGCCTTACTAAGGGATTGACGGACTGTGCCCTCCATCGACATCGACCGCGATGCCGCACACGAAGCCGCGCAGCGCGAGCTGAACAAACCGATCTATCCCAAAGATTCACTGGCGAACCAGATCAACGACTGGATCAACGAGCTGCTCTACCGGCTGCTGGTGAAGGCCAACTCGGTATCTGGCGGGTGGTTCACCGTCACCGTGCTGATCATCCTGCTGGCGATCGCCGTGATCGTCGCCATCAATGTCGCACGGCGGACCATGCGTACCAACCGCGGCGGCGACTACCAGCTGTTCGACGCCAGCCAACTGAGCGCAGCCCAGCACCGAGCGACGGCAGAAAGCCATGCGGCCGAAGGTAATTGGACCGCGGCGATCCGCCACCGGCTGCGCGCCGTCGCACGCCAGTTGGAGGAGACCGGCGTACTCAACCCGGCTCCCGGCCGTACCGCCAATGAGCTGGCCAACGACGCCGGCGTGGCATTGCCACACCTGACCGGGGAACTGACGCAGGCGGCAACCGCGTTCAACGACGTCACCTACGGCGAGCGGCCCGGAACCCAAGCCGCGTATCAGATGATCGCCGACCTCGATGACCACATCCGCTTCCGTTCAGCCGCGCATTCGGCGGTGGCGCAGCCCGCCGCCCTCGAGTCATGGGCGCAGGTCCGGTGATTCCCGCGCGCTCGGAACCCGGACCGGCCGCTCGGCGACGGCGGCCCTGGCGCGGGGTGTTGTTCATCCTGGCCGCAATCACCGTCATCGCCTCGATCACCACTTATCTGACCGCACCGAGGCCTGGTGGCGCGATGGACCCGGAATCCACCGGCTCGTCGGGCGCGCATGCCCTCGTGACATTGCTGCGCGAGCGAGGCGTCGAGGTGGTGGTGGCCCGCACCATCGCCGATGTCGAGGGCGCGGCACGGCCCGACACGTTGTTGCTGGTGGCCCAGAGTCACTACCTGACCGATAACTCGCTACTGGATCGGCTGGCCAAAGCCCCCGGCGACCTGCTGTTGCTGGAACCCACATCGCGAACTCGCAGCGCCCTAACTCCAGGGCTGCGCATGGGGACCGCCGGACCATTCGACAGCCAACCGGATTGTCCTCTGCGGGAAGCGAATCGGGCCGGATCTGTGCAGTTCGGGCCTGCCGACACCTATCGCGCCAAGGGCGACCTGGCGCTAATCAGCTGTTACGGCGGGGCATTGGTCCGTTTTCGCGACGAGGGCCGAACCGTCACGGTGGTCGGCAGTAGCAACTTCATGACCAACGGGGGCCTGTTGCAGGCGGGCAACGCCGCGCTGGCGATGAATCTCGCGGGCGCCCAGCCCCGTGTCGTCTGGTACGCGCCCAACCACATCGAAGGCGAAAAGTCTTCTCCGTCATCTATTTACGACCTGATTCCGGCGAATGTGCCGTGGATCGTCTGGCAGCTGTGGCTGGTGGTGATCCTGGTGGCGCTCTGGAAGGGCCGGCGGATCGGTCCGCTGGTGGCCGAGGAGTTACCCGTCGTGGTCCGCGCATCGGAGACCGTCGAAGGTCGCGGCCGGCTGTACCGGTCTCGGCGGGCCCGCGATCGCGCCGCGGAAGCACTGCGCACGGCGACCCTGCAGCGGCTGGTCCCTCGCCTCGGCATCGGCTCGAACGCGGCGCCGCCGGCAGTGGTGATGACCGTAGCCCAGCGCAGCGGGGTCGACCCGGAGTTCGTTCGCTACCACCTGTTCGGTCCCCCACCGGCCACCGACAACGACCTATTACAACTTGCCCGTGCGCTCGACGAGATCGAAAGGCAGGTCACACACTCGTGACACCGTCCCCTTCCAGCCCGCAAGCCCCTGCTGCCCAGACCCCGATCGCCGAATCGGCCCGTGATGCCTTGCTGGCGTTACGGACCGAGATCGCCAAGGCCGTCGTCGGCCAGGACGGGGTCATCAGCGGCCTGGTGATCGCGCTGCTGTGTCGCGGCCACGTGCTCCTGGAAGGTGTTCCGGGAGTTGCGAAGACGCTGATGATTCGTGCCTTGTCTGCTGCCTTGCAGCTGGAATTCAAGCGGGTGCAGTTCACCCCCGACCTGATGCCCGGCGATGTCACCGGCTCGTTGGTCTATGACACCCACACCGCAGAGTTCGCGTTCCGGCCGGGTCCGGTCTTCACCAACCTGCTGCTGGCCGATGAGATCAACCGGACCCCGCCCAAGACGCAGGCTGCGCTGCTCGAGGCGATGGAGGAGCGGCAGGTCAGCGTGGAGGGTGAACCCAAGGCGCTGCCCGACCCGTTCATCGTCGCGGCGACCCAGAATCCCATCGAATACGAGGGCACCTATCAGTTGCCCGAAGCCCAACTCGACCGTTTCCTGCTCAAACTGAACGTGACGTTGCCGGCCCGCGACGCCGAGATCGCCATCCTCGGCCGCCATGCGCATGGCTTCGATCCGCGCGACCTGTCGGCGATCAAGCCGGTGGCCGGACCGGCGGACCTAGCGGCCGGCCGCGAGGCGGTGCGTCAGGTGCTGATCGCCGATGAGGTGCTGGGCTACATCGTTGACATCGTCGGGGCGACGCGATCCTCCCCGGCGCTACAACTGGGCGTGTCACCCCGCGGGGCAACGGCACTGCTGGGTACCGCCCGGTCCTGGGCCTGGCTGTCCGGGCGCAACTATGTCACTCCCGACGATGTGAAGGCCATGGCCCGCCCGACGCTACGCCACCGGGTGATGTTGCGCCCAGAAGCTGAGCTTGAAGGTGCCACGCCCGACGGGGTTCTGGACGGAATTTTGGCCTCGGTTCCGGTGCCCCGCTAGTGATCCTCACTGGGCGGACCGGGTTGCTGGCGCTGATCGCCGTCCTACCGATCGCGCTGTCGCCTTGGCCGGCAAGGACTTTCGCTGTACTGCTTGGGGCGTTGGCGGTCGTGGTGACCGTCGATATCGCGCTGGCGGCCAGTCCGCGCAAGTTGCGCTATACCCGGTCGCCGGATAGTTCGGCCCGGCTTGGCCAGCCCGTGGTCGTACGCCTGCTGATCCACAATGACGGCCGTCGCCGGTTCCGCGGCCGGGTTCGCGACGCATGGCCGCCTAGTGCGCGCGCCGCGCCCCGCACCCACACGGTCCGTCTCGCTGCCGGCCAGGACCAGCAGGTGGTCACCGGACTGCGACCGGTACGGCGTGGTGACCAACGCGCGGCTATGGTCACGGCTCGATCACTGGGACCGCTCGGGTTGGCGGGACGTCAGAGCTCGAGGGCGGTGCCGGGTCAGGTCCGGGTGCTGCCGCCGTTTTTGTCCCGCAAGCACCTGCCGTCACGGCTGGCGAAACTTCGGGAGATCGACGGTCTGTTGCCCACGCTCATTCGCGGACAGGGAACCGAATTCGATTCGCTGCGCGAGTATGTCGTCGGCGACGACGTCCGCTCGATCGACTGGCGCGCAACCGCGCGACGCGCAGACGTGATGGTGCGCACGTGGCGGCCGGAACGCGATCGGCGGGTCGTCATCGTGCTCGACACCGGACGCATGGCGGCGGGTCGCGTCGGTGTGGACCCGACCGCTGCTGACCCCGCGGGCTGGCCGCGGCTGGACTGGTCCATGGACGCCGCTCTACTGCTGGCGGCTCTGGCGTCGCGGGCCGGGGATCATGTCGACTTCCTGGCCCACGACCGGGTGAGCCGGGCTGGGGTGTTCGGCGCGTCGCGCACCGAGCTGCTGGCCCAACTGGTCGGTGCCATGGCTCCACTGCAACCGGCGCTTCTCGAATCCGACTGGCGCGCAATGGTTGCCAACATCGTGCGGCGGACCCGGCGGCGATCGCTGGTGGTGCTGCTCACCGATCTCAACGCGACCGCTCTCGAGGAGGGTCTGCTGCCGGTGCTACCGCAACTGTCGGGCAAACACCACGTATTGGTCGCCGCGGTCGCTGACCCGCGCGTGGATCAACTGGCCATCGGGCGTTCCGACGCGGCGGCGGTTTACGACGCGGCCGCTGCCGAACGGGCCCGCAATGACCGGCGTGCGATCGCGATGCGACTGCGCATGAGCGGGGTGGATGTCGTCGATGCACCGCCCACGGAGATCGCGCCCGCACTC
Source organism: Mycobacterium simulans (assembly GCF_900232995.1). Taxonomy (GTDB): domain Bacteria; phylum Actinomycetota; class Actinomycetes; order Mycobacteriales; family Mycobacteriaceae; genus Mycobacterium; species Mycobacterium simulans. The sequence continues at coordinate 1,540,430 of NZ_OCVX01000003.1, read as the reverse complement.
GCCGACCGCTATCTGGCGATGAAAGCGACCGGACGGCTCTAACCCCGGGGCGCGAGTGTGAATTGTACGACGCTGCTACGGCGTGTCACGTCGTGTGATTCACGGTCGCGGGGCAGTCTCAGCCCGTTGGGACCACATCGGGCGCGTCCTCGATATCGCCTGTCTCTCCTGCCTTTACGGCGCGGCGGCCGAAGTAAACGACGTAGCCCAAGAACGCCGCCTCGGCAGTCAGGCCGATCGCGATACGAACGAACGTCGGCAACGGCGACGGTGTCACCACCGCCTCGATCAATCCCGAGACCAGCAATACGCCCACCAATCCCACGGCGACCGATACGACACCACGGCCTTGCTCGGCAAGGATCTGTCCGCGCGGCCGGTCACCCGGCGATATCACCGACCATCCCAGCCGCATCCCGACTGCGGCGGCGAGGAACACCGCCGTCAGCTCGAGCAGCCCATGTGGAAGCAGCAGGCCGAGCAATAAGCCTCCCTTGCCCGCCTGAAACATCAGGCCGCCGATCACACCCACATTGGCGGCGTTTTCGAAAAGCACAAACGGTATCGGCAGACCCAGGACGACGGACATGGCGATGCACTTGGCGGCAACCCAGGTGTTGTTCACCCAGACCTGAAGGGCAAATGCCCCGACGGGGTGTGCGCTGTAATACGACTGAACATCGTGGTTGACCAATTCGTCTATGTCCGTTGGCGTTCCAATGAGGGATTGCACCTCGGGACTGTTGGCCACCCAGAATCCGATGACCACTGTGACGGCGAAGAACACCAGCGCCGTCGCCAACCACCAGCGCCAGGCACGGTAGGCGACCACCGGGAAGGACACCGTCCAGAAACGAACGAACGTACTCGTCAGTGGGGCATGCGCGCCGGTGACCGCGGAGCGGGCGCGTGCCACCAGACTCGAGAGTCGACCGGTCACCAGTGAATCCGACGACACCGATCGCAGCATCGACAGATGCGTGGACACCCTCTGATAGAGCTCGACCAGTTCATCAACCTCGGCACCGGTCAGCGAGCGGCGCCTTTTGATCAACTGATCGAGCCGGTCCCAGGTGGCGCGGTGGGTCAGCAAGAATGCGTCGACATCCACCTTGGGCAGCCTACCTAAGTGCGCGCGCCGGGTAGCCGCACAGAAACCTGTACCGTCCCAGGTATGCCAGAGGTGGTGACCGGGGACGCGGTGGTGCTCGATGTACAGATCGCCCAGCTACCGGTGCGCGCGGTGAGCGCGATCATCGACATCACCGTGATATTCGTCGGCTACCTCCTGGGACTGATGCTCTGGGCGGCCTCGCTGGCTCAGTTTGACGAAGCATTGACAATCGCATTCCTGATCATCTTCACGGTGCTGGCGATGGTCGGCTACCCCGTCGCAATAGAGACGGCAACCCGGGGCCGCTCGATAGGCAAGATGGTTATGGGCCTACGAGTGGTGTCCGACGACGGCGGCCCAGAACGCTTCCGGCAGGCGCTGTTTCGCGCGCTGGCCTCGGTGGTCGAGATCTGGATGCTGCTGGGCAGCCCCGCGGTGATCTGCAGCCTGCTGTCGCCGAAGGCCAAGCGTGTCGGCGACATATTCGCTGGCACAGTCGTTGTCAGCGAACGCAGTCCCCGATTGGGGCCGCCGCCTGCGATGCCGCCGTCGCTGGCATGGTGGGCGTCCTCGCTACAATTATCCGGACTCACCGCGGGCCAGGCCGAGGTCGCACGTCAATTCCTTTCCCGGGCAGCACAACTCGATCCGGCGCTGCGCCAACAGATGGCATACCGGATCGCCGCCGATGTGCTGTCCCGCATCGCGCCGCCACCGCCGCCCGGTGTTCCGCCGCAACTGGTACTTGCCGCCGTGCTTGCCGAACGGCACCGGCGCGAATTGGCCCGGCTCCGTCCGGCTATGGGTCCGATGATGCCGCAGCCGGGACCCGTTCCGTGGACACCGGCAGGTCCCCCGCCGCAGGCACCACCACCTCAGCCGCCCACTCCGTGGCCGGATACCGATCAGACACCACCAAACGCCGGCGGATTTTCGCCGCCGAGCTAAGTCCTATTGCGCGACGGCAATCGCCAACACGGCGACATCGGCGATCAACAGCGCCCACCCACACAGCGGAACCGCGATGCCACCGCGGCGCCTGGCGGTAAAGACCGAGGTGACGATGACTAACAGGGCAATCACGGGTGGGCCGTAGAACAAGAGGTCGAAATCGATTCCGCCGCCCAGATTGGGGCATCGGCTCTGAGTGCAGGAATCGGTACTCATGACAGCACCCAGCGCGAAGAGCATCACAATTGCCGCGCCTGGAACCGTCAGCAGCGCCGCCACCCAGTTGACCCAGGTACGAGTCTTGCTACTCCCCTGCGTCGGTTGGGTTGCGCTGCCGGGACCCGTCTCGACGGCCTGATTCTTGCCCTTCATCGTTCGGGTGCTACCCGGCTGCGGCCAGACACAAACAACTGCGCGTTGCATCGCGCTAGGTCACGATATATCGTGATACAAATTGATATACCAGAGCGCACTCACGGAGTGCCTGCTGAAAGACTCAAGGACCACAGGCATGAACACCCCATTCACTCCCCCCGGCGGACCATTCGGCGGACGGCCCGGTTTCGGTTTCGGCTTCGGCTTCGGGCCAGGACCTGCACAACGGCGCGCTCTGCAGGGCGCCAAGCGCCACGCACGGCGTGAATTCTTCGAGCACCTCCGCGACCATGCCGACGATAACGACGGTCCCTTCGGCTTCGGCCCCGGTTTCGGACCCGGTTTCGGCCCCGGTTTCGTTTTCGGGTTCGGACCGGGCGGCCCGCGCGGCGGTTGGCGCCGGGGCGGTCGCGGACGGCGCGGTGACGTGCGGGCGGCCATCCTGGTGCTGCTGGCCGAGCGGCCGATGCACGGCTACGAGATGATCCAGCAGATCGCCGAACGCAGCAACGGAATATGGCGGCCAAGCCCCGGCTCGGTGTACCCGACGCTGCAGCTGCTTGACGACGAAGGCCTGATCACCGCTAGCGAGTCCGACGGCAGCAAGAAGCTTTTCGAACTGACCGACGAGGGCCGGGCCGCAGCCGAAAAGGTCGAAACCCCACCGTGGGAGGAGATCGCCGAGGGCGTCGACCCGGGCCACATCAACCTGCGCACGGCTACGCGCCAACTCTTCGGCGCGATCGCACAATCGGCGCATACCGCCAGCTCCGAGCAGCAGCAGCGCGTTGTCGACATCATTAACACCGCGCGCCGCGAGATTTACGGCATCCTCGGCGAGGATTGACGAGACCACCTTGACGGTCGGTGCCGGTTGCCAGGCTCGGCCTTCTCAGCCGCAGTCCGCCCAAACAACCCAAACAACCCAAACAACCCAAACAACCACGGCTACCAAGCAACTGGAATACGAGCACTTGTCGGCACGTCACCCAATGCATCCCGCCGACCAGTAATTATTGGGCTAGGGCGGCGCAACGAAATACGAATTGAATGCGAGCGATGACTCGTGTTTTTCTTTCCTCGGAATAGCGGCAACGGGCGGCCTTTCGATCGACGCGATGCAGTCCAGTTGGGGTTGTCGTTTACCCGCCGGGAAGTGCCGTATGTGGCTTAATCGCGATGTCCGAGGCCGTTAAGAGATGGGGTTGACATGGCGTTTGTGATCGCAGCGCCAGATGTGCTGGTGGCGGTGGCTGCGGATGCGGCGAGCATCGGGTCGCAGATCAGCGCGGCCAATACGTTCGCGGCGGTCCCGACCATCTCGGTGCTGGCGGCGGGTACCGATGAAATATCGGCGCGCATCGCAGCCCTTTTTGCCGCATACGCCCAGGAATATCAAACACTGAGCGCACAGGTGTCGGCATTTCACGAGCAATTCGTCACGACCCTCAGCACGACTGCGGTCGCATATCTGCAGACCGAGGCGGCCAATGCCGAGCGCAATCTACTCAATGCGGTCAATCCGCCTACCCTGGCGCTGCTGGGCCGGCCGTTGATCGGAAACGGCGCTGACGGGACGGCGCTGGGGCAGGCCGGTGGGGCCGGCGGGTTGCTGTACGGCAATGGCGGGAACGGCGGGCCGGGCGGTGACGGTGGTGACGCGGGGTTGATTGGCAACGGCGGAGCTGGCGGCAGCGGGGCGGCGCTGGGCATTATTGGCGGCGCTGGCGGTAATGGTGGGTTGCTGTATGGGAGCGGTGGGGCCGGCGCAGCCAGCGGCACCTCGATCACTGGGGTGGGGTTGCCCGGGGGCGCTGGCTGCGCCGGCC
>NZ_OCVX01000003.1:1424740-1536061 GCF_900232995.1 Mycobacterium simulans | reverse complement strand
GCCGTGACCGCCGGCGGGCAGATCTACGGTCGCGGCGGCGACGGCGGCTCCGGAGGTGTCGGCGGCGCTGGCGTCCCCGGGGTGGACGGCACTGGCGGCGGCACCGGCGGCGACGGCGGACATGGCGGCTACGCCGGGCTGATCGGCGACGCCGGCGCCGGCGGCAACGGCGGCGCCGGCGGCACCGGCGGCGACGGGAACAACGCCATCTTCCCCCTCGGCAACGGCGGCAACGGCGGCAACGGCGGCCTCGGCGGTCGAGGCGGCGCTGGTGGGCAACTGTACGGTCTCGGCGGCGACGGCGGCATGGGCGGCGCCGGAGGCGTCGGCGGCGCCGGCGCCGGCGCCGGTCAGAGTGGCGACGGCGGCAACGGTGGTGCCGGTGGTGGAGGCGGCAACGCCGTGCTAATCGGTAGCGCCGGCGCCGCCGGCCACGGCGGCGCCGGAGGTATTGGAGGCGACACTAGCTCGGGCACAGCCGGCGACGCCGGCAATGGGGGTTCCGGAGGCACGGGCGGCGCTGGTGGGCGCCTCTTCGGCGATGGCGGCAAGGGCGGCGACGGCGGAGACGGCGGCGACGCCGGACTGGCAGTTACCGCTGGCGGTGGCGGCAGCGGCGGCTCCGCCACGGTCGGTGGAACCGGCGGAGACGGCGGCAGTGCCGGACTATTCGGCTACGGGGGTTCCGGCGGGTCCGGTGGGATCGGCGGCAAGGGTGTCTCAGGTGGCGGTCTCGGCGGTAACGGCGGTCATGGCGGCAGTGGCGGGTCGCTCTACGGCAATGGCGGCTCCGGCGGCAGCGGTGCGAGCGGCGGAAGCGGCGGCGACGGCGGCAGCGCCGGACTAATCGGCCACGGGGGTTCCGGCGGGGCCGGTGGGATCGGCGGCAAGGGTGTCTCAGGTGGCGGTCTCGGCGGTCATGGCGGTAACGGCGGTAACGGCGGCAGCGGCGGGTCGCTCTACGGCAATGGCGGCTCCGGCGGCAGCGGTGCGAACGGCGGAAGCGGCGGCGACGGCATCTCAAACGGCGATGCTGGTGCCGGTGGCGATGGAGGTACCGGTGGCAACGGCGGCAACGCCGGGCTACTTGGCAATGCCGGCGCCAGCGGCGCGGGGGGCAACGGCGGCGCCGGCGGCGGCCCGGAAATGCCTGGCAGCGGCGGTAACGGCGGCAACGGCGGAAACGGCGGCAACGGCGGAAGCGGCGGCAACGCCGGACTGCTATTCGGCGGCGTCTCCGGCGGCGGAAACGGCGGCAGTGGCGGCAATGGTGGACACGGTGGGGTGTTCGACAATGGCGGCAACGGCGGTACTGGCGGCATCGGCGGCAACGCCGGCAACGCCGGACTGCTCGGTGACGGCGCCCGTGGCGGCGATGGCGGCCACGGTGGCGGCGGTGGACCCGGAGCCTTTGGCGGAAACACCGGCACCGGTGGCGGTGCCGGCGCGGGAGGTAACGGCGGCATCGGCGGGCAGATATACGGCAATGGCGGAGCCGGCGGCGACGCCGGCGTTCCCGGGATCGGGGGCAACGGCGCCACCGGCGGCACGGGCGGTAACGCCCAGCTGATCGGCAACGGCGGCAACGGCGGTAACGGCTCGGGCGGCCAGCCCGGAGGCGCCGGAGGCAGGCGTGGGCAGCTGGACGGCCAGGATGGGCTGAGCGGGTTGACGTTGACGTAGCCGGTGGGCTCGCCGCCAATCGGTGCCGCCGTCGGAATCGGTACTAGGAAACGTCGACCCAATCTAGGGTCCGCTGCACCGCCTTGCGCCAGCCGGCGTATCCCGCGGTTCGCTGCTCGTCGTCCCACGTCGGCGTCCACCGCTTGTCCTCTTGCCAGTTGGCCCGCAGGTCGGAGGGATCGGCCCAGAAACCAACGGCCAAACCCGCCGCGTAGGCGGCACCCAATGCGGTGGTCTCGGCAACCACCGGGCGCACCACGTCCACGCCCAACACGTCTGCCTGGATCTGCATACATAAGTCGTTGCCGGTGATACCGCCATCGACCTTCAGTACCTCAAGGCGCACACCGGAATCCGCCTCCATGGCGTCCACCACGTCACGACTCTGGTAGCAGATCGCCTCCAGCGTCGCGCGGGCCAGGTGTGCGTTGGTGTTGAACCGCGACAGCCCGACGATCGCGCCGCGTGCATCGGATCGCCAATACGGGGCGAACAACCCGGAGAACGCCGGTACGAAATAGACCCCGCCGTTGTCGGCAACCTGACGCGCCAGCGACTCGCTCTGGGCCGCGCCGCTGATGATGCCCAGCTGATCGCGTAGCCATTGCACCGCCGACCCCGTCACCGCGATCGAACCCTCAAGTGCGTACACGGGTTTGGCGTCTCCGAATTGGTAACAAACGGTGGTCAGCAGGCCGTTTTTCGATCGCACGATCGTTTCGCCGGTGTTGAGCAGCAAGAAATTGCCGGTGCCATAGGTGTTTTTCGCCTCGCCTGCGGCCAGGCACACCTGACCGACCATAGCCGCATGCTGGTCGCCCAGGACTCCGGTAATGGGTACCTCGCCCCCGACGGGCCCGGAATCCACCGTGACACCGTAGGGCTGCAGCGGCGACGACGGCTCGATCGCGGGCAGCATCGCGCGTGGGATGGAGAAATAGGACAGCAGCTCGTCGTCCCAGTCCAGCGTCTCGAGGTTCATCAGCATGGTTCGGCTGGCATTGGTCACATCGGTGACGTGCACGCCACCGCGCGGGCCGCCCGTCAGATTCCACAACACCCAGGTATCCGGCGTGCCGAACAGAGCCTCGCCGCTTTCAGCGGCCGCGCGCACTCCATCGACGTTCTCCAAGATCCACTGCAACTTCCCGCCCGAGAAGTATGTGGCCGGAGGCAACCCGGCCTTACGGCGGATCACATCGCCGCGTCCGTCTCTGTCCAGCGCCGAAGCGATGCGATCGGTGCGGGTGTCCTGCCAGACGATCGCGTTGTAATACGGTCTTCCGGTACGCCGATTCCATACCAGCGTGGTCTCACGTTGGTTCGTAATGCCCAACGCCGCAATATCTTTCGACGAGAAGTTGGTCGTGTTCAGCACCGTTGTCAGCACCGAGGCGGTGCGCTCCCAGATCTCGACCGGATTGTGTTCAACCCACCCCGCGCGAGGCAGGACCTGCTCATGCTCGAGCTGGTGACGGGCCACCTCGGCACCGTCGTGATCAAAGATCATGCAGCGCGTGCTGGTGGTGCCCTGGTCGATTGCGGCTATGAATTCGGCCAACTGCTCTCCTACGAGGTGAGATCGGACACTGCTGCTACTTAATCGTCCATCATGGTTTACCCGAGACCTACTTGCGTAGTGGACGGTAAACCTGTTGCATCGGCTGTGTGGGCGAAGAGGTAAAGCGCACCACGTATAGCCGCGCACATCGGCGGGAATACCGGCGCAAGGTACGGCTGTGCTTAGACGTCTTCGAAACGATGCTTGCCGAGTCCAGCTTCGACGCCGACCAGCCGCTCACGGGCATGGAGATCGAATGCAACCTCGTCGACGCCGACTATCAGCCCGCCATGTCGAATCGGTACGTGCTCGACGCCATCGGGGATCCGGCCTACCAGACCGAATTGGGCGCTTACAACATCGAATTCAATGTGCCGCCCCGGCCGCTCCCAGGACACACCGGCCTCGACCTCGAGAAGGAAGTACGCGCCAGCCTCAACGATGCCGAGCGCAAAGCTAGCTCCAGCGGAGCTCACATCGTGATGATCGGCATCCTGCCCACGCTCATGCCGAAACATCTGACCCAGGGCTGGATGAGCGAATCAACACGGTACACCGCGCTCAACAAATCCATCTTCAGCGCACGCGGCGAATATATCCCTATCAACATCTCCGGCCCGGAACCACTGAGCTGGCAAGCCGCGTCCATCGCGCCCGAATCCGCCTGCACCAGCATGCAATTGCATCTGCAGGTAGCACCGGCGGATTTCGCCGCCAATTGGAACGCCGCCCAAGTGCTGGCCGGCCCACAGCTTGCGCTCGGCGCCAACTCGCCTTACTTCTTCGGCCACCGGCTATGGTCGGAAACCCGAATCGAATTGTTCACCCAATCCACCGACACCCGGCCCGAGGAACTCAAGACACAGGGAGTGCGACCCCGGGTCTGGTTCGGTGAACGGTGGATCACTTCGGTTCTCGATCTGTTTCAGGAGAACATCCGCTACTTCCCGTCGCTGCTACCCGAAGTGTCCGACGAGGACCCGGTCGCCGAATTGGCCGCCGGACGCACCCCTCAGCTGTCCGAATTGCGCCTCCACAACGGCACCGTGTACCGATGGAACCGGCCGGTGTACGACGTTGTGGACGGGCGCCCCCATCTACGGTTGGAGAATCGGGTGTTGCCGGCCGGACCGACCGTCGTTGACATGCTGGCGAATTCGGCCTTCTACTACGGCATGGCACACAGCCTGTCCCGAGCCGACCCACCGCTGTGGACAAGGATGAGTTTCGCTGCGGCACAGGCAAATTTCCTGACAGCGGCCAAGCAGGGTATTGATGCTCGGCTGGCCTGGCCGGGCCTGGGCGAGGTGACCGCTAGGGAACTGGTGTTGGGCACATTGCTGCCGCTGGCCCACGAAGGATTGCGGCGACGGGGTGTCGATGCTGAGGTACGCGACCGGTTTTTGGGCGTCATCCAGGGCCGCGCTCAGACCGGCCGCAACGGCGCGAGCTGGCAGGTATCCACCGTGCAGACCCTGGAAGACCGCGGACTGAGCCGGCCCGCAGCGCTGGCGGAGATGCTGCGCCGCTACTGCGAACACATGCACGCGAACGAACCGGTCCATACTTGGCCCCTCTAACCGTGAGTAGGTTGGGAGACATGTCACCCGAACTACTGGACTGGGACGAGGTCTATAAGGGGCAGGGCGCCTTTGCAGGTCCACCGCCGTGGAATATCGGTGAGCCACAGCCCGAGCTGGCCGCGTTGATCGCGGCCGGAAAGGTCCGCAGCGACGTGCTGGATGCCGGATGCGGGTTCGCTGAATTGTCGTTGGCGCTGGCCGCCGACGGCTATACCGTGGTGGGCATCGATATCACGCCCACGGCCATTGCGGCGGCCACCAAGGCGGCGCGGGAGCGTGGGTTGACCACGGCCAGCTTTGAGCAGGCTGACATCACTGAATTTTCCGGCTATGACGGACGCTTTTCCACGGTGATCGACAGCACGCTGTTTCACTCGCTGCCAGTGGAAGGACGCGATGGCTATCTGCGTTCGGTGCACCGTGCCGCGGCCCCGGGCGCCAGCTACTTCGTGCTGGTATTCGCCAAGGGCGCCTTTCCCGCAGAGATGGAAACCAAGCCCAATGAAGTCGACGAGGACGAGTTGCGCGCGGCGGTCAGCAAGTACTGGGAGATCGACGAGATCCGGCCGGCATATATCCACGCCAAGGTTCCCGAGATTCCACCGCAGGCACCCGGCGCGCCGGCCGTCGAATTTCCGCCGCACGACCGCGACGAGAGGGGCTGGATCAAGCTCCCCGCCTACCTGCTGACGGCGCACAAGGCCGACTGAAACCGGCAGCTGCAACGAAATCAACGGCGTTACACTGCCTTACAGCGGAGCTGGCCCACAAGAACAAGCCCGCGACGTTGAATCCGGCATTCCCGATGCCCAATACGACGCAGCTCAGTGCGAGGGGCACTGTGTCTATGCTGCCGAAGCCCGAGCCGTTACGGGGCCCGGCGTCGAACGCGCTCACCACACCGGCCAGCCCTGACGTCTCAGAGCCGAAAGAGGCTGGTGCCGAAACCAACTCGCCCGCCAGCCCGTCCCAAGCCGCCGCCGCTGCCAGCATTGAGACCGGCCCTGCATCCGTGAATACCATGTCGCGAGAGGCTATGTGACTCGGCGCTCTCTATGGCGGGACAAAGCTACCCCACACCAGTGTCATGGGTTCACGATTGATTCGCATCGCGTTCTTCCGGAGTGAGGGGCGCAACGGCATTGTCCCGCTTACATTTTGGAATGTCGGCGACTCAACATGGCGAATGGGCGCCAGACGCGCGGGTCCAACGGAGGCGGTTCGGGCTCTACTCGCACCCCGCCAACCTAAAACAAGCCCTAGCACGAAGGCCGGCGAGCGGCACCCATGCCGAGCCGCCGAATGTCACGCCAGCGTGACGCACCGTGGCCACCGTCACTCTGACGTGACGCTCGGGTGGCGGCGACCTCAATCGGAGGTCGCCGCGGTCGCTTCGATTAGCGCTTCCGCGAAGGCCTCCAAGTCTTGTGCGGTGGTGTCCACGTGCGGCGAGATCCGCAGCACCGGACCAGTGAGCTGCAGGGGCGCTCGCTGTATTCCCGCGCAGGTGGTCACGATCCGCCGCTCCGTCAGCAGCCAGTCCCGCACCGCTGCGGGTTCGGCTCCGTCGGTCGGAGTCATGGTGGTAATCGCGCTGGGTTCTGCGACCTCTTCGACCACTCGCCAGCCGTCGAGGTCGGCCAGCACGGTGCGGGCAAGGCCGCCCAGCTCTGCCAGGCGTGCTCGCACCGACTCGGGCCCGCACGCCAGGTGTTCGCCCAACGCCACCGAGTATCCGACGCGTGCCGCGACATTGGCTTCGCCGAATCCGAGTTGTTCGGCAACCGACAAGGATTCCGGGGCCCAATCCGGCGCTGGAAGCCTTGGCGTCAATCGCTCCATCAGTTTGGGTCGCACGGCCAGGACCCCGACACCGCGCGGCCCGGCCATCCATTTGCGTGACGACGAATAGGTGACGTCAGCACCCACCGCGCAGTCCACCTGTCCCAGGGCCTGGGCAGCGTCAACGACCAGAGGCAGTCCCAGTTCATCGCAGAGTTTCGCCACCAGCGCCAGCGGTTGCACGGTGCCGCAATGACTGGCTACCGGAGTCAGGTGCACGAAGTCCGGCGGGTCGTCGTCCAGCTGGAACGCCGCGTCGTCGAGGGCCAACCTGCCGTCGTCGAGGGTCGGCAGCGGACGCGCGGTGAATCCATGTGCGGCCATCATGGCCAGGTTGGGACCGTATTCGCCCGGCAGGCAGGCCACCGTCCGGCCTTCCCCGGGCCAGCTCCCCAGCAGCAGATCGAGCGCGTGTAGCGAGCCCGTGGTGAACACCACCTCCGCATCGGGCATGCCGCACAACGTCGCAACCGCGGCTCGTCCAGCCTCGAGCACCGGTGTGGCAGCGTCGGCGGCGACGTAGCCGCCGACCTCGGACTCATGCAGCGCATGCTGGGCCGTGGCCTGCAGTACCGCGAAGCTCTGGCGCGAGCATGCCGCGCTGTCCAGATGCAGCCCGGCAACGGGCGGGCGGGGTGCCCGCCACCGGTCCGCCAGGGTGTCGCCTTGGCGCTCTGCACCGTCGCCGGCGCGCCTCACTTGGTGGCCAGCGACAAACCGAAGTCTCCGGCGTCGTCGGTCCACCAACGGATGCGCCGCAGTCCGGCCCCGGCCAGCTCGGCACCCACCGCGTCCGGCCGGAACTTACACGAGACTTCGGTGAGCACCTCCTCGCCGGCGGCGAAGTCGACGGTCAGATCCAGCGCACCAACCCGCACTCGCTGGCGACGGTCGACCCGCAACCACATTTCGATCCGCTCCTCATCGGCATTCCAGCGTGCCACATGCCGATACGCGTCGACGTCGAAATCCGCGTCGAGTTCCCGGTTGATCACGGCCAACACATTGCGGTTGAACCGCGCCGTCACGCCGGCGGCATCGTCGTAGGCCCGCACCAGCCGACCGGCGTCCTTGACCAGGTCGGTACCCAACAACAGACCGTCCCCCGGACGCATCACCCCGGCCAACGTCGCGAGAAATTCCGCACGCGGCCCGGGTGTGAGGTTGCCGATCGTCGACCCCAAGAACACGAACAGCCGACGCCCGCCGGCGGGAATCTCGTTCAGATGTTCCTCGAAATCGCCGCAGACGGCCTTGATTTCGACGCCTGCGTATTCGCGCTGAATCGCACTCGCGGTCGCCGACAGCACGCTGGCATCGACGTCGAACGGCACGAATCGGCGCAGCGAACCGCGGTCGCGCAGCGCATCCAGCAGCATCCGGGTCTTTTCCGAGGTGCCGCTGCCCAGCTCAACCAGGGTGTCGGCGGCGCTAGCCGTTGCAATTTCGGCCGACCGGGCACGCAGGATCGCGGCCTCAGCGCGTGTCGGGTAATACTCCGGCAACCTGGTGATCTGGTCGAACAGATCACTGCCCACCGAGTCGTAGAACCACTTGGGCGGCAACGATTTCGGTTCCTGCTGTAGGCCTTCGAACACGTCGCGGCGCAACGCGTGGTACGCGGAGTCCTCGGCGAGATGGTTGGACAGCGACAGTGTCATCGGGCTCCCTTCGGGTGGTCGAGTGCGGTCAGCTTGACACCATCCGCGGAGACTTCCACAAGGTGGCGGTCCGGCACGTCTTCCCAATCCGGGTCGTCGTCGTAAGGTTCGCTGGCCAGTACCACACCGTCCTCGCGGCGCAGGATGCACAAGGTGTCACCCCAGGTGGTAGCGACAAGCCGGGAACCGTTGGCCGCCAGTATGTTTAGCCGGGCAAGCGGGTCGGCTGCCCCCAGCTCGATGATCGTGTCGCCCAGCGCGTCCATCCCGCGGTCGAAGATAGTGGCTGCCAACATTGCGCTGTCGCAAACTGATTCGGCCCTGGCACCAATAGCGCTCGCCGGCAACAGCGCGCGATCGACCAGACCGTTGTGCGACAACAGCCAGTGACCGTCTGTGAACGGCGCGGCCGCACTGACTTCGATCGGCATGCCGACGGTCGCCGAACGCACGGCCGCTACCACGCAGTGGCTGCGCAGGGCCGGCGCGACCGATTCGAACGAAGTCTCCCCCCACAACGGCGCCGAGCTGCGCCAGCGCCTAGGCACGTCACCTCCCGAAGAGGCGTCGAAAAACCCGACACCCCAGCCGTCGGCGTTCATCAACCCGTGCTTCTGCCGACGCGGGGCATACGACTGCACCCGCAGGCCCTGCGGCGGCTCCAGTACGAGCGAGGAAAGCGTGACCTCGGCCCCGAGCCATCCCAAGTGACGGCACATCAGGTGGCGTCCTCAACCGACCAGGCCAGGCGAACACCGGAAAAAATTTGACGACGGTACGGGTGATCCCAGTTTCGGAAGCTGGGCCGCAGTATGGCCGGCTCCACCGCCCACGATCCACCGCGCAGCACCCGGTAATCGCCGTCAAAGAATGGCTGCGAATAGCGCTCGTAGATCATCGGGACGAACCCGGGCCAGGGGCGCAGCGGTGAGCTGGTCCATTCCCAAACATCGCCGAGCATCTGCTCGGCCCCATACGCCGAAGCTCCGGCCGGGTAGGCGCCAACGGTCGCGGGCCGCAACCCCGCGCCACCCAGGTTGGCGTGCGCGTCCGACGGCTGCGCATCACCCCACGGGTAGCGACGCCTGGTGTTGGTCGACGGATCCCACGCGCAGGCCTTCTCCCATTCCACCTCGGTGGGCAGCCGGGCACCGGCCCACGCCGCATACGCCTCGGCCTCGAAGTAGCTGACATGCTGCACCGGCTCATCGGCGGGAAGGTCCTCGACATGGCCGAACCGGGTACGCATGCGCGCGTCGGAACTCCAGAACTGCGGCGCGGTCAGACCCGCGGCCTGGCGGTGCTGCCAGCCACGGGTGGACCACCACCGCGGCTGCGTGTAGCCGCCGTCAGAGATGAAGTCTTGCCACTCGCCGTTGGTGACCGGCACCCGGCCAATCCGGAATGCCGGCACGTCCACGACGTGAGCGGGACGTTCGTTGTCCAACGAGTACGGCTCGCTCGCCGCGTCCACGCCCAGCACGAACGGGCCGCCGGGCACCAACACCGAGGTGCCCGCCACTCCCGGCCGACCGGGGGGCAGGGCCGAGGTCTCACGCAACAGCGGCGGGCCGGAACGCAGATTCAATGCTTGCAGCATGGTCTCGTCGTGCTGGTTTTCGTGGCTGATGACCAGCGCGAATTCGAAGTCGCCGGCATCTTCGGGCAACGCGTCGAGCGCGTCCAGCGCGGCGGAGCGCACCGTCAGGCAATACGACCGGGCCCGCTCCGGTGACAGCAGCGGCAAATCGATCCGGCTCGCGCGGGAATGCTCGAACGCGTCATAGAGACCTTCGACGGCCAGCGGTAACAACCCGGGCCGACCCGGATCCCCGCCGCGTAGCAGCCACAACTCTTCCTGCTGCCCGATGTGCGCCAGGTCCCACACCAGAGGGCTCATCAACGGGTCGTACTGCCGACAAAGCTCGGCGTCGTCGAAATCGACCAGGCGCAACGTCCGCTCGCGCGCCCGCTCCAGGTCGCACGCAACCCTTTCCCGTGAGGTCACGACCCCCCTTGCGCTAGCCGTGCGAGCCGCGAAACTGTAGCCGCAATGCCATATTCGAACACCCGGTCGGAGAAATCGTCCGCGGGACATCGGCCTTGCTCGACGCGTTGCATCAAGCGTTGCATCGGGTCGGTCAGTTCGGGCGGCATTCGCCGCGCGGCGATGGCCAGACATCGGTTGGCCGCCGTGTAGAGACGTCTGTCGTCCAATCCGATCCGGGCGGCGATATCCCAGGCCGTGGCAACCGGCGCGACTGCTTCGGCCGCCAGGTCGGCCGCATCCGGATCGTCGAGCAACGTCACCAGGGTGAACACCACGGCGGGCCACACGGCGTCAGGCAGGCTGTCGAGGTAACGGACTTCCAGCCACTGCCGTGGTCGCACCGGAGGGAACAGTGTGGTCAGGTGGTATTCCAGGTCCGCGGCGGTAGGGCGGCGATCGCCGAGCGGAACCAAGCCGTCGACCCAGTCGGTGAAGGGCACGTGGTGCGTGACCGCAAACGTGTCTTGGCCGTCCGGGCTGCGCACCATCATCACCGGCGCCTTCAGGGCGTACCTCGCCCAGTCCGTACCTGGGTCGTCGCCGCTGGCACCGAGAATTGGCCCGCAGCGCGCCGAGTCCATCTGGCCCCACACCCGCTGCCGGGTGGACTGCCAGCCGGAAAACTCGCCGGTCAGCATGGGGGAGTTGGCCGCAATCGCGATCATCGTCGGCCCCAGAGCATGCGCGAGCCGCACCCGCGCCGCCCAGCCGGGTTGCGGTCCGGCGTCCAGATTGACCTGGATTGACGCCGTCGATGTCATCATCGCCGCGCCCGCGGCGCCGCTGTGGCTAGCCGCGAAGAACTGCTCCATGGCGCGATAACGCGCACCCGGATTGACCCGCAACTGCGGCCGCAGGGGGTCCGCTCCCAGAAAGACCAAGCCCAGCCCGGCGTTGGAGAACGCCGATCGCAGCACCGTCTGGTCGCGGTTCATGGCATCGATCGCCGGCACAACGCCGTCGACAGGCGGACCGGACAATTCCACGGCGCCGCCGGGTTCTACGCTGACCACGCTCCCGCCTGGTAACGGGCTTAGCCACTCGAGGACATCGGTGATTTCATCCCAGCTCGGCCTGCGAAACGGATCGGCCGGGTCGAAGCAGTGCGCCTCCATTTCCAGACCGACGCGCCCCAGCGGGCCGTCGACGAGGCAGCCGTCTGCGATATACTGCGCCGCCGCCGACGAATCGACTATCTCCGCTTCGAGCGGACGAACGCGATCCAGTTGCGCGGCCGCGGCTGTGATGGCGGCGAACGTCATATCACGATCCCTCCGGGCGCAGCCTCTGCGCGGCTATCGGGAACGATAACCGCCAACACTTCATCTTCCAGATCGCACCGACATATTCCCGAACGTAGTGGCCGCACGGGGTAGACGAATACCCAAATTCCCGCCCACTACGTAGCCCAGTTACTGGCCCAGAGTGTTCTGCATCGCGCCAGCCAGCACGTTCACCGCGGGACCGGCGTTGCCCGACTGGCAGACCTTGGCCTGCAGCAACACATTTTCGCGCAGCCGGGTTTGATCGAAGCAGCGACGATCGGTGCCCGCCTCCTGCTTGGTCCACGCCATATCGGTGCCGGTCGCCGGTCCACCGGCGAACGACCACACCTGGGTGATTCCGTTGTCCAAGTGCATCGCGGTGGTCTGCCCTGAGCAACCCACGGTCCGGTCGACAACACGGTGGAAGGCCCGGTCGGCGGCGTCTGCGGTAGCGAACACCCCAACCGCCTGCTTGACGTAGTGGGTTTGGTCGGTGGCCGACGTCTGCGTGGTGGCTCCGTTGAACGACGCGAGGTCGGGATCGTTGTACACCTCGGGCAGCCCGATGTCCGCCCAGTTGTTGCACACCGGCTCGTCGACCCAAAACGCCTGGAAGGGCTCGGTGAACACCGACTCCCACCCCATTGGGCCGCCGACGATATTGCCGACCGATCCTCTGCCTAGGACCGCGTAGTTCACCACTCCCGGCTCCGACGGGTTCGCAGCGGCGACCGGCACTGCGAGCATTCCGGCGATACCCAGGCCGCAGCTCAACGCCGCGACGGTGACGCGCATCGTCATGGCCCGATCATGCCAGGCGCGACGAACGTCGAGTTGTCAGGCCGAAATGCGTCGTCCAAACCGCCCAACAACTCGACGTTGGATGCCTAGCTCAGATTGGCCCGAACCCCCTCCTCGACTTTCTTGCCAAGATCGGCGTCTACGTTGCGCCAGTACTCGAACACCCGTGACAGCACCGGCTCGTTCACGCCCTTGGAGACATGTCCAACGATGTTGTGCACCAAGCGTTCCCGGGCGGCATCGTCGAGAACTTCGCGCACCAAGGTGCCGGCCTGTCCCCAATCGTCGTCCTCGGCCCGCAGCGTGTACGCGGTCCGGACCATCTCACCGTCGGCGTACCAGCGCACCTCGGCGGCGCGTGCCGGGTCGGCTTGCGGGCCACCGTAGGAGTTGGGCGCATAGACCGGATCCGAGACGTTGTGGATGCGCATTGCCCCGTCTTTGGAGTAGCTGTGCACCTCTACTTTCGGCGTATTGACCGGTATCTGCTTGTAATTGGTTCCTAGCCGGGCACGGTGTGCATCGGCGTAGGAGAAGCCGCGAGCCAGCAACATCTTGTCGGGGCTCAATCCGGTGCCCGGCACGATGTTGTTGGGCTCGAAGGCGGCCTGCTCGATCTCCGTGTGGTAGTCGGTGACGTTGCGGTCCAGCGTCAGCTTGCCGACATCGATCAACGGATAGTCGCCGTGCGGCCACACTTTGGTCAGATCGAACGGGTTGAAGCGGTAGGTCTTGGCCTCCTCGAACGGCATGATCTGCATCTTGAGCGTCCAGCTCGGAAACTCACCACGCTCAATGGCCTCGTAGAGATCGCGCAGGTGGTAGTCACCGTCTTCGCCGGCCAGGCGGTCGGCCTCCTCCTGTGTCAGGAAGTCGACGCCCTGATCGGTCTTGAAGTGGTACTTCACCCAGAAGACCTCGCCGCCGGAGTTGATCCAGCTGTAGGCGTGGCTGCTGTAGCCGTTCATGTGCCGCCAGCTCTTGGGGATGCCCCGATCACCCATTAGCCACGTCACCTGATGCGCCGACTCGGGCGAGAGAGTCCAGAAGTCCCACTGCATGTTGTGGTCGCGCAGATTGGTTGCGGCCATGCGCTTCTGCGACCGGATGAAGTGCTGGAACTTCAGCGGATCGCGTACGAAGAAGATCGGCGTGTTGTTGCCGACCATGTCGAAGTTGCCCTCCGACGTATAGAACTTCAGCGCGAAACCGCGCGGATCCCGCCAGGTGTCTGGGCTGCCACGCTCACCGGCGACGGTGGAGAACCGGATCAGTGTGTCGGTCTTGGTACCCGGCTGAAAAACCGCGGCGCTGGTGTACTTGCTGACGTCGTTGGTCACCTCGAAGTGGCCGAACGCGCCGCCGCCCTTGGCGTGCGGTTGACGTTCCGGGATGCGTTCCCGGTTGAACATCGCCATCTGCTCGATGAGGTAGTGGTCCTGCAGCAGAATCGGGCCGTCGGGTCCGATGGACAACGATTGGTCGTCACTTGGTGCGGGGCCGCCGCCGTCAGTGGTGGTGTAGCGTTTCGTCATTCGCTATCTCCTCCTTGCCGAATAAGGTTAGGTATCAAGCGCTTTCAGCGCGCTACCGCGCAGCAGGCATCCCGCGGCAGAGCCCAGGCACGTGATCACCCGACACAGCGGTCACGCCAACCAGTATCCGCCTTTTCTGGAACGAGTCGAGAAACGGATGAAAGTCCAGCCGCTAGCGTCCGGGAGGACTAGTGGGGAGTGTTGCAGGACCCGATGTCGGCGGTGGAAGAGGAACGGGACCACCGGGACCGCCCACCCCAGGCGGCGGTGGGCCGGGCAGGAAGCCAGGACCGATACCCGCAGGGGGAGGTCCTCCCTGGAACCAGTACCACCCGGCCCCCGGGCCGGGGCCTCCAGGACCGCCAGTTCGGAAAATGCCGTAGTGGTGGCGGTGGTGATGGCACTTGCCGCCGCCGGCCACTATGGCGCCGGCGAAGAATATCGTCGACACGATGAAAACGATCCCGGCGATGATCACCACCCATGCTGCGACCCGGTAGAGCCGGGCCGGCTTCTCCCATGCCGGCGGCGGCGGAGGCGGAGCTGTTGCGACGGGGGCTGGGGTTTCCGGTGTTTCGCTCATATCTTTGAATATCCGCTCAGGCCGGCATAACCGTAAAGGGTTCCGACGACAAAGTTGTCATGAATTGACGTAGCCCGGTGCTCTGCTGAACACCGGGCTCGTAGGTGTGGGTGCGCTACCGACCGGGTGTCGGCGAGGGCGCGATCGATGGCGCCACCGACGTCGGCACCTGCCCGGGTCCGGCCGGCCCGGTACCAGGATTGACCGCCGGCGCCCCACTGTTTGGAAGACGGTGCATCATCCCATGCTTGAAGTGATGCCGGTGGTGATGGCCGCCGCCGTGCCCGGTGAGCATGCCCAGCCGGAAGCCGGTGAAGAAGATGACCGAGACGATGAACACGATCCCGGCGACGATGGCTACCCAGGCTGCAGCTTTGAAGACTTTGGGGATCTGGTACGCCGGTGGGACTGCCGGCGGCGGTGGGGCTACTGCGGTAGAAGTTTCACTCATGAGACGCATGATGCCTGGGCAAACAATAGTCGCGGCTATGCGTTACTTATGTAGCAGCTGTGAGCTAAGGACCCTATTCCGGCTTGAACGGGTTGACCGCGAACTGAATCACCCGGTAGGGCGCGCTGGCACGCGGATCGGTGTTATTCCACTGGCTGACGAAAATCCGTAGCTCATCAAGCGTGGATCCGGGCGAAATGTAGCCTCCGTACGGCTGCGCGAGCCGGTTGTCGTACGGTGGCGGCAGGCTGTCCGCCGGGTCGGGCCAGTCGTCGTGTTGCACCACCGTGGTCACCGGCGCGTCACCCAGCAACGTAGGGTCGTTCGCCACCCGAACTTCCATGTCGCCGGTGCTGGCGTTGAAATACGACAGCACGGTCTGGCCGTCGATCTGTCGGATGCTCATCTCGCCCACCTGGTCGGGCCACAGCGGTGTCGGTGGCTTGTTCCATCCGCCGTTGGGGCCGGCCGCCCAGCCCTGCCAGCGGGAGCGGTCGGTGAACGTTTCCG
The DNA here is from genome assembly GCF_900232995.1 of Mycobacterium simulans. Classification (GTDB taxonomy): domain Bacteria; phylum Actinomycetota; class Actinomycetes; order Mycobacteriales; family Mycobacteriaceae; genus Mycobacterium; species Mycobacterium simulans. The sequence goes on along the minus strand of NZ_OCVX01000003.1, from coordinate 1,520,536 downwards.
GAGTCGCCCGGTAGAGCACCACTGGTTCTCTACGGGTGAAGCTGTTGGCCACGATGTACACCCAGCCACTCTGCGAATCCGGTTTGGGCACGGGGTCGTAGTACCCGCTGATCTGCGTCTGACGGGCTCCCTGGTAGGAGGCCTCGCGCCGTGATCCCGGAACGGTCTGCCAGCCGCCGCGCGCCGGTTCGGCAACCACTAGCCGCGAGTTCAACGGCTCCAGGTCTTTCGTCGTTGCCACCATCAGATAGTTGCGCCGGTTGATCTGCACCACCCCGGCGGGCAGCTGCGAATCCCCCGGCGGCGTGGGATCGGCCAGCAACGGCTTGCTCACACCGGTGACGCCGGTGTAGCGCACTCCGGCAGGGTCGTCGACCGACTCGGTGTCGACGTGCAACGCGACCGGCGAGTACCAGCCACCGAATCCGACGCCCTGACCGGCGAAGCTGTCGCCGCAGACCTGCAGCAGTTGGCTGGGGAATTCGACGAACTCGCACAAGTCGGTGGCGCCGATGCCGTAATCCCCGGTGGGCGTTCCGGTACCGGCCGTCGGGCCGATCCGCAATACCTGACCTGGCGCCAGTGGCTGCAGGATCGGCTCCGGCGCGGGCGCCGCTGGATCGGCGTGTGCGGTCCAAGACGCACCCCAAACAAATTGGGGCACAACCAAACACAACAAGACCGCGGTATGCCCGCGGATCACAATTCAGAAGCCAGCAGTTCGGCGATCTGAATAGTGTTCAGCGCCGCCCCCTTGCGCAAGTTGTCCCCCGAAACGAACAACGCCAGGCCACGCCCGTCGGGGACTCCGGGGTCCTGGCGGATGCGGCCGACCAGTGATTCGTCGACTCCGGCGGCGGCCAGCGGTGTAGGTACATCGACGAGTTTCACGCCGGGGGCTCCGTCGAGAAGTTCGCGGGCCCACTCCGGCGAGAGCGGCCGGGCGAATTCGGCATTGATCGACAGCGAGTGGCCGGTGAACACCGGGACCCGCACACAGGTGCCGCTGACCAACAGGTCGGGAATGCCGAGGATCTTGCGGCTCTCGTGCCGCAGCTTCTGGTCCTCGTCGGTTTCGCCGGAGTCGTCGTCGACCAGCGATCCGGCTAGTGGCACGACGTTAAATGCAATCGGCGCAACGTATTTGCTTGGCGCCGGGAAATCCAGAGCGTCGCCATCATGCACCAGCTGCTCGGCGTCGCCGATGACAGCACGCGCCTGCGTGGCCAATTCGTCCACCCCGGCCAGGCCGCTGCCCGACACCGCCTGATAAGTCGACACAACGATCCGCACCAGTTGGGCCTCGTCGTGCAGCACCTTCAGCACCGGCATGGCGGCCATGGTGGTGCAGTTCGGGTTGGCGATGATGCCTTTGGGTCGCTTGGCGGCGTCGCGCTGGAAGTTCACCTCCGACACCACCAACGGCACGTCCGGGTCTTTGCGCCACGCCGACGAGTTGTCGATCACCGTCACTCCGGCCGCGGCGAACCGCGGCGCCTGCACCCTCGACATCGACGCGCCGGCGGAGAATAACGCGATGTCCAGCCCTCTCGGGTCGGCGGTTTCGGCGTCTTCGACCTCGATCTCTTGGCCGCGGAAGGTCAGCTTGCGACCCTGGGAGCGGGCCGAGGCGAAGAACCGCACGGATTCGGCCGGAAAGTCGCGCTCGTCGAGCAGGGTGCGCATCACCTGGCCCACCTGTCCGGTGGCCCCGACTATCCCTATTGACAAGCCTGTTGACGCACCCATTTACCGCCCCGTCCCCGCATACACCGTCGCCTCCTCCTCGCCACCGAGACCGAACGCCTCATGCAACGCGACGACGGCCTTGTCCAGTTCGGTGTCACGGCACAACACCGAGATGCGGATCTCGGAAGTTGAGATCAGCTCGATGTTGACCCCGACCGCGGCGAGCGCCTCACAGAACGTCGCCGTAACCCCGGGATGGCTGCGCATGCCCGCCCCGATCAGCGACACCTTGCCGATGTGGTCGTCGTAGAGCAGTTGGGTGAAGCCGATCTCGTTCCTGAGCGCGTCCAGCTTGGCCACCGCGGTGGGCCCGCTGTCGCGGGAGCAGGTGAAGGTGATGTCGGTCTTGCCGTCCTCGACCTTGGAGACGTTCTGCAGCACCATGTCGATATTCACGTCGGCGTCGGCGACAGCGCGAAACACCTTGGCGGCGTACCCCGGTATGTCGGGGAGCCCGACAACGGTCACCTTGGCCTCGCTGCGGTCGTGCGCGACTCCGGTCAGGATGGGGTCTTCCATGGCTATGTCCTTGATTGATCCGACGACGATGGTGCCTGGTTTGTCCGAGTACGACGATCGGACATGCACCGGAATGTTGTGACGGCGTGCGTATTCCACGCAACGCAGCATCAGCACCTTGGCGCCGCAGGCCGCCATCTCGAGCATTTCCTCGAAAGTCACCGTGTCCAACTTGCGTGCGTTGTGCACGATTCGTGGGTCTGCGCTGAAGATGCCGTCCACATCGGTGTAGATCTCGCAGACGTCGGCGCCCAGGGCCGCGGCCATGGCGACCGCCGTGGTGTCCGACCCCCCGCGCCCCAGGGTGGTGACGTCGCGGGTGTCCTGGCTGACGCCTTGGAAACCGGCGACCAACACGATCCGGCCTTCGTCGAGCGCCGTTCGCAGACGTCCGGGGGTGACGTCGATGATCTTCGCGTTGCCGTGAGTGCCCGTAGTAATCACGCCGGCTTGCGAACCGGTGAATGACCGGGCATGCGCGCCCAGCGATTCGATTGCCATGGCTACCAACGCGTTGGAGATGCGTTCGCCGGCGGTCAGCAGCATGTCCAATTCCCGGGGCGGTGGGGCTGGGCATACTTGCTGAGCCAGGTCCAGCAGGTCATCGGTGGTGTCGCCCATCGCCGAGACGACTACGACGACGTCGTTGCCCTGCTTTTTGGTCTCGACAATGCGCTCAGCGACGCGGCGGATCCGGTCGGCATCGGCCACCGAGGATCCGCCGTACTTCTGCACGACGAGCGCCACTGAATCCCTTCCCGGCTTGGCGATAAGTCCACAACAGAATACGTTGTGGCCGAGTGTGGGTTCTAAGCACGGAAACTGCGACGAAACCGTCCATAAGCCCACGCTCGGCGGCTCAGACCGCGGGTTTTGGTCGAGGCGCCACTAGCGGTAGAGTTCAGCACGTGCAGCGGGTGCTCCTCCTCGGACGCCGCGACGGGGTCTGATCCAGACCGGCTTCCCGTCGCGGGTCGTTCGCGATGCGCCGGTCTGAGGTTCCTTCTAACTTCCCCGGAGCAACTACCGTGACAATTTCCGATTCACCCGACGCCTATCGGTCAGCCCGCACCATTGTGAAACCCGCGGGCCCACCCAGACCCGGTCAGCCCGTCTGGAATCCCCAGCGGGGTACCTCGATGCCGGTCAACCGGTACCGGCCATTCGCCGATGAGGTCGAGCCCATCCGGCTCGCCGACCGTACCTGGCCCGACCGGGTCATCGGCCGCGCGCCCCTGTGGTGCGCGGTCGATCTGCGCGACGGCAACCAAGCGCTGATCGATCCGATGAGCCCGGCCCGCAAGCGCCGCATGTTCGACCTGCTGGTCCGCATGGGCTACAAGGAGATCGAGGTCGGGTTCCCGTCGGCGAGCCAAACCGACTTCGACTTCGTCCGCGAGATCATCGAGCAGGGCGCCATTCCCGACGACGTCACCATCCAGGTGCTGACCCAATGCCGCCCCGAGCTGATCGAGCGCACCTTCGCGGCGTGTTCGGGTGCAGCCCGAGCAATCGTGCACTTCTACAACTCGACGTCGATCCTGCAGCGCCGCGTGGTCTTTCGAGCCGACCGCACCGCCGTACAGGCCATCGCGGTGGATGGGGCGCGCAAGTGTGTCGAGGAGGCCGCGAAATATCCGGACACGCGGTGGCGGTTCGAGTACTCGCCGGAGTCCTATACCGGCACCGAGCTCGAGTACGCCAAGCAGGTGTGCGACGCCGTCGGCGAAGTCATCCAACCGACGCCGGACAACCCGATCATCTTCAACCTGCCCGCCACCGTCGAGATGGCAACCCCCAACGTCTACGCCGACTCCATCGAATGGATGAGCCGCAACCTGGCCAACCGCGAGTCGGTCATCCTGAGCCTGCATCCGCACAACGACCGCGGAACCGCCGTCGCCGCAGCCGAATTGGGCTACCAGGCCGGCGCCGACCGGATCGAGGGCTGCCTGTTCGGCAACGGCGAGCGAACCGGCAACGTGTGCCTGGTAACGCTGGGCATGAACCTGTTTTCCCGCGGCGTGGACCCGCAGATCGACTTCTCCAATATCGACGAGATCCGGCGCACGGTGGAGTACTGCAATCAGCTGCCGGTGCATGAGCGTCACCCCTACGGCGGGGACCTGGTCTATACCGCGTTCTCGGGTAGCCACCAGGACGCCATCAACAAGGGCCTGGACGCGATGAAGTTCGACGCCGACGCCGCCGACACCGACGTGGACGACATGCTCTGGCAGGTGCCCTATCTGCCGATCGACCCCAAGGACGTCGGGCGCACCTACGAGGCGGTGATCCGGGTCAACTCGCAGTCCGGCAAGGGCGGGGTGGCATACATCATGAAGGCGGACTACGGCCTGGCCCTGCCGCGACGGCTGCAGATCGAGTTCTCCCGCGTGATCCAAGAGATCGCAGAGGGCACGGCGGGCGAGGGGGGTGAGGTCTCGCCGAAGGAGATGTGGGATGCGTTCGCCGAGGAGTACCTGGCCCCGGTGTGGCCGCTGGAGCGCATGAAGCAGCATGTCGATGCGTCCGACGAGGACGGCGGCACTACCAGCATCAAGGCGACCGTCAAGGTCAACGGGGTCGAGACCGAGATCAGCGGTTCGGGCAACGGCCCGTTGGCTGCGTTCGTCCATGCGCTTGGCGGCGTCGGGTTCGACGTGGCGGTCCTGGATTACTCCGAACACGCGATGAGTTCCGGCGACGATGCTCAGGCGGCTGCTTACGTTGAGGTTTCGGTAGCCGTGCCGATCGCGAGCGCGGCGGAGCCGGGCGAAGCGGGTCGGCACGCAGACAGCCCCGTGCCGATCGCGGGCGCGGCGGAGCCGGGCGAAGCGGGTCGGCGCGCAGACAGCCCCGTGCCGATCGCGAGCGCGGCGGAGCCGGGCGAAGCGGGGCGGCCCGCAGACAGCCCCGCGCCGATCGCGAGCGCGGCGGAGCCGGGCGAAGCGGGTCGGCACGCAGACAGCCCCCGCCGAACGGTGTGGGGCGTGGGCATTGCGCCGTCGATCACTACCGCGTCGCTGCGCGCCGTCGTTTCAGCGGTCAATCGGGCCAGCAATGGACGGTGAGAACGCCGATACCGGAGCGGGGTCAGGCGCAGGGGAAGTCGCGCCGCGGACACCCGCGCCAGGCACGTGGGCGGCTGACAGTGCTAAGCCTCGAAAAACACGCGCAGTAATCGGTCGACCAGCCCGGCCGGGTTATCGGCACCGGGAATCGTGAGGTTGCTGAACGCATATCCGTTGAGCAGGCGGCTCAGCTCGTCCATTTGTTGGGCCGTTGGCGTGAAACCCGCCGCCTCGATGATGAGCGTGGCGGACTTCACCGCAGCGGCCTGTAGGTCCTTCAAGAATGGCAGCAGCTCGGGCCGCCGCGTGCCCTCCATGAACAGCTCGAACCGCGCCAGCGTGAAACGACGAAACTGCTCATCAGGATCGGAGAGCAGCCGCGTCATGAGCGTCTTGACGCCGTCGCGGGTGAGCGATCCGATCCCGGCCCGCAACGCCTCGACGCGTTGCCAATGCAGATCCACGGTGCGGGCTGCCGTGGCTTCGAGCAGGGCCTGGCGTGTCCGGTAGTAGTTCGATGTGGTGCCCGGAGGTAGACCCGCCCGGTCATCGACCTGGCGATGCGTCAGACCCCCGACGCCCGTGTCGGCGAGTATGCCGATGGCGGCGTCGAGGATCTGAAGGCGACGTTCGGGATTTGAGGGCATCAGTATTTGTAGCGCAGCCGCCAGAACAGCGTGAGAAACACCGGGTAGAGCACGAGCAGCAAGAAGTAGCTGAACCACATCGGGAACCAGGTCACGACCGAGGTGTCCATGATCACGTAGGAGCAGTACACGTGTAGCGGCACGCTGCCCGCGATGTAGACGACCGATCCCGTGAACAGCGCCCGATGCCGATTATTGGCGAACGCAATGCGGCGCCACACCAGGATGCCGGTAATGCCCGCGTATGTCATCGGGATGAGCAGGATCCTGTCGTTGGTCACTGTCACCACGTGTTGGAGGGTAAGCGCGTCGCCGAAGATCACCCGATAGACGTGCATTGCGACGCCAAGCGAAATGGTCAGCAGGGCCGCTTGACGGAAGAAGTAGCCATGTTTGCGGTAGGTCGTCCACCAGGAATCCTGGTCTACTACGTTCGTAGTGCTAATCATGCTGCCCAACGCTGCCACTACTACTGTAGTAGTGCAAGTTAGAAAAGCGCGAACTGCTCGTCGACCAGGGTGGCGTCGGCGAACTCCTCCATGCTTCTGCCACCGATTACCGAACCGACACGGTCCATGAACAGCGCGTCGGAAACCACGGGTACCCCTAGCTGCAATGCGTGGTAGCCCTTGCCCTGCTCGGGGGTGGCGTCGTTGCAGACCACCAGGGAGGTGTCGCGGTCGACTGCATCGGTGTAGGCCAGCCCGGCGTGCAGGATCCGCTCGACGAGTTCGTCGTGTGTGCGTGCCACCTCGGCGGCCAGCGCCACCCGCATTCCCTGGACCAGGGGCCTGCCCGTCACATAGCGGCCCGGGTTGAGATACGGGCAGGGCATCCGGGAGGCCAGCGCCTTCAGCGGTCGCAACTCGTCGTGGGTCACCCGACCGTTGGGCCACCGCCGCCGGGTCACCGGATGCACCGGCAGCCAGACGTCACGTTCGCGAGCGCGCCCGAGGGAAGCTGCCAGGATGCCGGTCAACACTCGCGCGTCGTCGAACGCATCGTGCGGCCGTTCCTGGGTCACGCCCCAATGTGCGGCCAGGGTCTCCAGGCGCAGATTGTCGATGCCGAGCTCTAGCCGTCGGGCCAGCTCAACCGTGCACATGACGGTATCGACCGGAAGTTCCGCTTGAGCGAACTCCGCTTCCGCAGCCAGAAAGGCATAGTCGAACGCGACATTGTGCGCCACCAGCGTGCGGCCACGCAGCACCTCCACGACGTCGCCGACGATGTCGGCGAATTGCGGCTGATCTTCCAGCATGGCGGCGGTCAGGCCGTGCACGTGGGTGGGGCCGGGGTCCACGCCGGGATTGAGCAGGCTGACCACGGATTGCTCCACCCGGCCGGCGGCGTCCAGGCCGAGTACGGCAAGACTGATGATCCTGGCCTGACCGGGGCGAAAGCCGGAGGTCTCGACATCGATCACGGCCCAACCCTCGTCCGGGTGACTGGCTGGCCGTCCCCAGATGTGGCTCACACGATGAGGATGACATGTCCAACCGACATCTCCGGCGCCGCCGCGCATCGTGTCGGCAGTTGAACTAAATGAGGTGACCGCAGCCCTCGCCTTTAAACTGCCCGGGTGGTTACCGCCCGCGCACGCCTGGCCCTCGCCGCGGGGGCGAGTGCGCGCTGGGCGTCGCGGGTCACCGGTCGTGGGGCCGGGGCCATGATCGGCGGACTGGTCGCGATGACCCTGGACCGCTCCGTGCTGCGTCAGCTCGGGGCGGGCCGGCGAACGGTCATCGTCACCGGTACCAACGGCAAGTCGACTACCACTCGGATGACAGCGACCGCCCTGGGCACCTTGGGGCCGGTGGCCACCAACGCCGAAGGCGCCAATATGGATGCCGGCCTGGTGGCCGCGCTGGCCGCTGATCGCCGGGCCGCGCTAGCGGCGCTTGAGGTCGACGAGATGCACGTACCGCACGTCTCAGATGCGGTTGAACCGAGCGTCATCGTCTTACTCAACCTGTCACGCGACCAGCTGGACCGGGTCGGCGAGATCAACGTCATCGAACGCACGCTGCGGGCCGGGTTGGCCAGACATCCCAATGCCGTCGTGGTAGCCAACTGCGACGACGTGCTGATGACCTCGGCTGCCTACGACAGCCCGAAGGTGGTGTGGGTGGCCGCGGGCGGCGCGTGGTCGAGCGACTCGGTCAGCTGCCCCCGCAGTGGCGAGGTCATCGTCCGCGACCGGGGCCACTGGTATAGCACCGGCGCCGACTTCAAGCGCCCCAGTCCGCATTGGTGGTTCGACGCCGACACCCTTTACGGGCCCGACGGTCTGGCCCTACCGATGCAGCTGGCGCTGCCTGGCGCGGTCAATCGCGGCAACGCCGCCCAGGCAGTCGCCGCGGCCGTCACGCTGGGCGCTGACCCGACATTGGCGGTTGCGGCCGCCTCCGGGGTCGACGAAGTCGCCGGGCGCTACCGGACCGTCCGCATTGGCGCGCACGAAGCACGGATCCTGCTGGCCAAGAACCCGGCCGGCTGGCAGGAAGCGCTGTCCATGGTGGACAAGCACGCGGCCGGTGTGGTCATCTCGGTCAATGGGCAGGTGCCCGACGGCGAGGACCTGTCGTGGTTGTGGGACGTGCGGTTTGAACACTTCGAAGAGACTCCGGTGGTGGCCGCCGGGGAACGCGGCACCGACCTGGCCGTTCGCCTGGGCTATGCCGGTGTGCAGCACACCCTGGTGCACGACACCATCGCGGCCATCGCATCCTGCCCACCCGGGCGGGTTGAGGTCGTCGCCAACTACACCGCGTTCCTGCAGCTGCAACGAGCATTGGAACGACATGGCTGAATCGAGCGTGCGGATCGGGCTGGTGCTGCCCGACGTGATGGGCACCTACGGCGACGGTGGCAACGCCGTGGTGCTGCGCCAACGGCTCTTGCTAAGGGGAATCGCCGCCGAGATCGTCGAGATCACGCTGGCCGATCCGGTGCCGGACTCACTTGACCTCTACACGCTGGGCGGCGCCGAAGACTACGCACAGCGGTTGGCCACCCGGCACCTCATTCGATACCCCGGGTTGCAGCGCGCGGCCGAACGTGGCGCACCCGTGCTGGCAATCTGTGCGGCCATTCAGGTGCTCGGGCACTGGTACGAGACGTCGTCGGGCGAACGGGTTGACGGCGTCGGCCTGCTGGATGTGACTACCGCACCGCAAGATGCACGCACCATCGGCGAGGTAATTAGCAAGCCGTTGCTGGCCGGCCTGAAGGCGCGATTGACCGGCTTCGAGAACCACCGAGGCGGCACCGTCCTCGGCTCGGCGGCGTCGCCACTGGGAGCGGTGGTCAAGGGCGCGGGCAACCGGGCAGGTGACGGCTTTGACGGCGCGGTTCAGGGCAGCATGGTCGCGACCTATATGCACGGGCCGTGCCTGGCCCGCAACCCGGAGCTTGCGGACCTGCTGCTGACCAAGGTGGTGGGGTCGTTGCCGCCGTTGGATCTGCCCGAGGTGGACTTGTTACGCCGCGAGCGACTAGCGGTGCGCTAGGGCCTCGCGCACGCGCTGCAGGACATCCTCCGGCCTGTCCTCGGCGATCACTCGGATAACGATCCAACCCAGTTGCTCCAGCTTGCGTAGCCGCCACTGGTCGTGCGCATATTGGCGGCGGTCGCTGCGATGGTGATCCCCGTCATATTCGACGGCCACCTTCAATTCCTCCCAGCCCATGTCGAGGACGGCCACCGATCGCCAGTTCGCGTTCACCGGAATCTGCGTCTCCGGAGCCGGCAATCCGCCGTCGACGAGCAACAGACGCAGCCATGTCTCCTTGGGTGACGCCGCACCGCCGTCGACAAGCGGCAACACCGAACGCAGCCGCTTCAGACCCCTCGCACCTGCGTGGCGCTTGCCGAGGAGCATCACGTCTTCGGTCGAAAATGGGGTTGCCCTCATCAGCGCGTCGAGCCGCGCCAAAGCCTGACCACGTGGCAGATGCCTACCGAGGTCGTATGCGGTACGCGTCAGTGTGGTGACGGGCAGCCCGGCGACCTGGGTGATCTCGTCGTCGCGCAAGGTTTCGTGACGCACGACGAGACCTTGAGGCGGCCTGGTGTTGGACCAGATCAACTCGATCGGGGTGTCGTCGTCGACCCACCGCGCGCCATGCAGCGCCGAAGCGGCGACGCCGGCGATGACACCCCGTCGCCCAGACCACAACCATGCCCCGGCCGTGCGGTCTCGCAATGACATGTCATGTCGCTTCGGGGCGTAAACCCCTGGATACACCGGGCGGTACCACCGTTGCAGCTCGTGCCGAGTCACATCACCGGTACCGACGAACACCGCCGCCACACCGGAATGTTGGCATCGGAGACCGACAATTCACCGAGGCTGTAAATCTGCAGGAAAAGTGCGAGAAGGGGCCTGCAGAATTACAGTCTCGCGAAAATCAGACCATGGCGCGGCGGCCGGTCAACGCGCGGCCCAAAGTCAGCTCGTCGGCGAATTCCAGGTCACCACCCATGGGCAGCCCGGACGCGATCCGTGTCACCGTCAGACCGGGGATGTCGCGCAGCATCCGCACCAGGTACGTGGCCGTCGCCTCACCCTCGGTATTCGGGTCGGTCGCGATGATCACCTCGGTGATATCGACATCGTCGACCCGCTCACCGATACGGCTCAACAACTCACGAATTCGCAGCTGATCGGGCCCAATACCGGACAGCGGATCGAGTGCCCCGCCCAGAACGTGATAGCGGCCGCGGAATTCGCGGGTGCGCTCGACGGCCTGGATGTCCTTCGGCTCCTCGACGACACACACCACAGATGCATCTCGCCGGGAATCAGAACAAATTCGGCAACGCTCGTTGTCGGAGACGTTGCCGCAGACCGCACAGAACCGCACACCGTCACGGACCTTGGCCAGCACGACGGTCAGGCGGTCGATGTCCGACGGTTCGACCGACAACAGGTAGAACGCGATGCGCTGCGCGCTCTTGGGTCCGATACCCGGCAGCTTGCCAAGTTCATCGATCAGATCCTGGACAGGTCCCTCAAACATGGTGGTGCAGGTCAGACCCCCGGCGCGGGCGCCCCAGGCGGCGCAGGGGGCCTGGGCGGCATCCCCGGCGCTCCGGGCGCGCCGGGCGTACCGGGCGCACCGGGCGGGCGCATCCCCCCAGCCAGCGCCCCCAGCCGCTCCTGCGCCATCTTCGTCACTTGCTGGGACGCGTCGCGCATCGCACCGACGATCAAGTCCTGCAGGGTCTCGACGTCGTTGGGGTCGACGACCTTGGGGTCGATCGTCACCCCGATCACCTCACCGCTGCCTTTGACCACCACCTTGACCAAGCCGCCACCGGCTTGACCGTGCACCTCCGAATTGGCCAGCTGGTGCTGAGCCTCCAGTAGCTTCTGTTGCATCTGCTGCGCTTGAGCGAGCAGAGCCGACATATCGCCTCCGGGTTGCATGACAGTCCCCTAGCATCTTGGTCTCGAGTTGGTTTCGCCTGCGGTTGTCGGGCGATTTGAAACACCCAGCGTAGACCGCGCCGCGTTAGCTTTGCGCCGTGGACCTACGAGTGAGCCTGCGTGTCGGAATCGCCACGGTCGTCGGGGTGCTCGTCGCCGCTTCGATGCCGACCATCCCAACAGCGACCGCAGTCCCCTCCAACATCGCCGGCATGGTCGTGTTCATCGACCCGGGTCACAACGGAGCCAATGACGCATCCATCGGCCGTCAGGTGCCCACCGGTCGCGGCGGCACCAAGGACTGCCAGGCCAGCGGAACGTCGAGCAACGGCGGCTATCCCGAGCACACCTTCACTTGGGACACCGCATTGCGATTGCGCGCCGCGCTGAGCGCGCTGGGGGTACGCACCGCCATGTCCCGCGGCAACGACAACGCCCTGGGACCGTGCGTTGACGAGCGCGCCAACATGGCGAATTCGCTGCGGCCCAACGCCGTCGTCAGCCTGCACGCCGACGGCGGCCCCGCAACCGGCCGGGGATTCCACGTCAACTACTCATCTCCACCGCTCAACGCCGCGCAAGCGGGACCATCGGTGCAGTTCGCCCGCGTCATGCGCGACCAACTGCAGGCGTCGGGCATCCCGCCGGCGAACTACATCGGCCAAAACGGCCTTTACGGACGCTCGGATTTGGCCGGCCTGAACCTGGCGCAGTATCCGTCGATCCTCGTCGAATTGGGCAACATGAAGAATCCCGCAGACTCGGCGCTGATGGAGTCCCCCGAGGGTAGGCAGAAGTACGCCGACGCCCTGGTTCGCGGCATCGCAGGTTTCCTGGCCACTCAGGGCCAGGCGCGTTAGCGGAGCTAGCTTTCCAGTTCGTTCTTCAGATTCGCCAGAACCTCGGCCTGGATCTTCTTCAGTCCCAACGGTGCAAACGTCTTTTCGAAAAAGCCCTTGACGCCGCCCGCGCCGGTCCAGGACGTCTTTACAGTCACGCTGGATCCGGGTCCCGCGGGAGCCACCGTCCAGTTGGTCACCATCGACGAGTTCACGTCCTTCTCGATCACGGTGTGTCCGGCGACGTCGACGTTGACCTGCACGTCACGAACACGCGATTCGGTCGCCTGCAATCGCCATTTGGCAACTGTGCCCTGCCCGTGGCCGCCCTGAAGCACTTGGTATTCGCTGTAGTGCGAAGACAGGATTTTCGGGCGGACGTTTTCATAGTCGGCCACCGCGTCGAGTGCGGCCGCGGGCTCAGCATTGATCAAGATTGTGCTGGCTGCGCTTACCTGTCCCATCAGCTGCAACTCCTCTGCTGTGATCACGATTCAGCCCGCGCTCCCAATGCACGGTCTGTTGTCGAGGACTAGGGTATATGTGATGCCTGTCCCCGGATCCGCACTGGCTGCACACACGACCGGCGTCCAGCGGCTGCTGGCGAGTTATCGATCCATCCCCGCGACCGCATCTGTCCGGCTCGCCAAGCCCACCTCAAATCTGTTCCGCGCGCGCGCCAAAAGCGATGCACCCGGCCTAGATACGTCAGGATTGACGGGCGTAATCAGTATCGATCCGGACGCGCGCACCGCGGACGTGGCCGGCATGTGCACATACGAGGACCTGGTCGCGGCGACACTGCGTTACAGCCTGTCGCCACTTGTGGTTCCGCAGTTGAAGACCATCACTATCGGTGGCGCGGTTACCGGCTTGGGCATCGAGTCGGCATCGTTTCGCAACGGTCTGCCACATGAATCGGTGCTCGAGATGGATATCCTCACCGGCGCAGGCGAATTAATCACCGTATCCCCCGATCAGCACGCAGACCTTTACCGTACCTTCCCCAATTCCTATGGAACACTGGGCTATTCGACCAGACTCCGGATCCAGCTGGAACCGGTGATGCCGTTTGTGGCGTTGCGCCACATCCGATTTCGCTCGTTGACAGAGATGATCGCGACCATGGAACGCATCATCGACACGGGCGGATTGGATGGCGTAGCAGTGGACTATCTCGACGGAGTGGTGTTCGGCGCCGACGAAAGCTACCTCTGCGTCGGCAGGCGGACCACAACGCCCGGACCGGTCAGCGACTACACCGGACAAGACATCTACTACCGGTCCATCCAGCATGAGACGGGAATCAAGGAAGACCGGTTGACCATCCACGACTACTTCTGGCGGTGGGACACCGACTGGTTCTGGTGCTCGCGCGCGTTTGGCGCACAAAACCCGAAGCTGCGGCGCTGGTGGCCGCGACGCTACCGGCGCAGCAGCTTCTACTGGAAGTTGGTTGCCTTGGATCAGCGCTTCGGCATCGCAGATCGGATCGAGCACCGATACGGCCGTCCGGCCCGTGAACGGGTGGTGCAGGACGTCGAGGTGCCGATCGAACGGACCCGCGACTTCCTGGAGTGGTTCTTGGCCAACGTGCCTATCTCGCCAATCTGGTTGTGCCCGTTACGGTTGCGCGATCACCACGGCTGGCCGCTGTATCCGATCCGGCCCGACCGCAGCTATGTCAACATCGGGTTCTGGTCATCGGTGCCCGTCGGCGCCACCGAGGGCGGAACCAACCGGGCGATCGAGGAGAAGGTGGGTGAGCTGGACGGTCACAAGTCGCTCTATTCCGACTCGTTCTACACCCGCGAGAAGTTTGACGAGCTCTACGGCGGGGAGTCTTACAACACGGGGAAGAAAACTTATGACCCCGACTCTCGTCTTCTCGATCTCTACGCAAAGGCGGTGCAACGACGATGACGACCACCACGCCTCCGCACCCGTTCGGGAGCAAGCTCAGCATGGCTGAGATCCTGGAGATCTTTACCGCATCCGGGCGGCAGCCGCTGAAATTCATCGCGTACGACGGCAGCACCGCCGGACACGAAGACGCCGTTTTGGGCCTGGAACTCAAGTCCCCCCGCGGCGCCACCTATCTCGCCACCGCCCCCGGCGAACTCGGTATCGCGCGCGCCTACGTGTCGGGCGACTTGCAGACGCACGGCGTACATCCCGGCGACCCGTACGACCTGCTCGTATCGCTGACCGATCGGGTCGAATTCAAACGGCCGTCGGCACGGGTGCTGGCCAATGTCGTGCGCTCGATCGGCGTCGAGAATTTGTTGCCGATCGCCCCACCGCCGCAGGAGACGCCGCCCCGGTGGCGTCGGATTGTCGACGGCGTGATGCACAGCAAGACCCGCGATGCCGAGGCCATCCACCACCACTACGACGTGTCCAACACCTTCTACGAGTGGGTGCTTGGTTCGTCGATGACCTATACCTGCGCGGTCTATCCCAACCGCGAGGCGACGCTGGAAGAGGCCCAAGAAAACAAATACCGGCTGATATTCGAGAAACTGCGGCTGAAGCCGGGCGATCAGCTGCTTGACGTCGGCTGCGGCTGGGGCGGCATGGTGCGCTACGCCGCCCGACGAGGTGGCCGCGCCATAGGCGCCACGCTGTCGGCCGAGCAGGCCAAGTGGGCGCAGAAAGCCATCGAAGACGAAGGACTGAGCGAACTAGCTGAAGTGCGGCACTCCGACTATCGGGACGTGGCCGAGACCGGCTTCGACGCGGTTTCGTCGATCGGGCTGACCGAGCACATCGGCGTCAAGAATTACCCCACGTACTTTGGATTCCTCAAGTCGAAATTGCGCACCGGCGGCCTGCTGCTCAACCACTGCATTACCCGTCCCGACAACAAATCGACTTCCTTCGCGGGCGGGTTCACCGACCGCTATGTGTTTCCAGACGGGGAACTCACTGGCTCCGGACGCATCATCACCGAGATCCAGGAGGTCGGTTTGGAGGTGCTGCACGAGGAGAACTTCCGGCATCACTACGCGATGACACTGCGCGACTGGTGCCGCAACCTCGTCGAGCACTGGGATGAGGCGGTCGTTGAGGTCGGTCTGCCGATCGCCAAGGTGTGGGGTCTGTACATGGCAGCTTCACGGGTGGCCTTCGAACGCAACAACATTCAGCTGCATCACGTGCTGGCCGCCAACGTTGACACCTGGGGCGACGACAAGCTGCCGCTGCGGCCCTGGTGGACGCCCTAGCCCCAGCCTGAGCTGTCGCTAGCCGTCGATACGCCGGGCGCCGAGTTCGTTCTGCAATAACTCAAGCGCGACCTCTTCGGGGTCGCGACGCGGAGTTGACGGGTCGCTGCGGCCCGCTTCGGCCAGCATGCTTTCCTCTTCGTCGCGCCGAACGGAATCCACTTCGGGGGCGGGTTCTTCCACCTTGGGGACCGGAGCGCTTGGGGGCTCGGCCGTACCGGTCTCACACCGCACTCGCCAGTTGACGCCCAACGCGTCTTTGAGCGCTTCGGCGATAACGTCGGCGTTGCGCTGCTCGGACAGCCTCTTGGCCAGCGGCGCCGAATCGTGGGCCAGTACCAACGTATTGCCATCGAGCGCACGAACGGTCGCGCCCGCCAGCATCACCTCCGTGGTGCGGCTGCGCTGACGCACCTTGTCGCGCACTGTCGGCCACATGGTCCGAACCGCGGTCGCGTTGAGTTCACCCGGAGCGGGAGCCGGTTCGGGTGCTGGCGCCGCAGCCGGTTCCGGCACGGGCTTGGGTTTCGGTTCTTCGGGCGGCGCGGGTGCCCGCTGCTGGGTTGGTGGCTCGGCGGCAGCGGGCCGAGGCGTATCCGAAACAGGGACCGACATCGCCAGCCGGGTCTCGATCCGCTCGACACGTTGCAGCAGTGCCGATTCGGCGTCGCTGGCCGAGGGCAGCAGCAATCGCGCGCAGACCACCTCGAGCAGCAGCCGAGGCGCCGTGGCACCGCGCATCTCGCCCAGCCCGGCCTGTACCACCTCCGCGTATCGGGTCAGGGTCGCCGGCCCGGTCCGAGCCGCCTGTTCCCGCATCCGGTCCAGCACGTCCTCTGGGGCGTCCACCACGCCGCGGGATGCAGCGTCGGGAACCGCTTGCAGCACAATCAGATCCCGGAACCGCTCCAACAGATCGGTGGCGAAGCGCCTCGGATCGTGACCGGCATCGATCACCGATTCGACCGACCGGAACAGCGCGGCGGCATCTCCGGCGCCCAACGCATCGACCGCGTCGTCGATCAGAGCGACGTCGGTGGCGCCGAGCAGTCCCAGTGCGCGTTGGTAGGTCACGTGACCACCCTCGGCCCCAGCCACCAGCTGATCGAGCACCGAGAGGGTGTCTCGTGGCGAACCTCCGCCGGCCCGGATCACCAGCGGATACACCGCGTCGTCAACGACGACGCCCTCCTGCTCAGCGATCCGCGTGATCAACGCCCGCATCGTGCGGGGCGGCAAAAGCCGGAATGGGTAGTGATGGGTGCGCGACCGAATCGTCGGCAGCACCTTCTCCGGTTCGGTGGTGGCAAATATGAAGATGAGGTGTTCGGGCGGTTCCTCCACAATCTTGAGCAGCGCATTGAAGCCCGCCGTGGTCACCATGTGGGCTTCGTCCACGATGAACACGCGGTATCGCGACTGGGCCGGCGCGTAGAAGGCGCGGTCGCGCAGCTCACGGGTGTCGTCCACACCGCCATGGCTGGCGGCGTCCAGCTCCACCACGTCGATGCTGCCGGGTGCGTTGGGTGCCAACGACACGCAGGAGTCGCACGCACCACACGGCGTGGCCGTGGGTCCCTGTGCGCAGTTCAACGACCGCGCCAAAATGCGCGCCGACGACGTCTTTCCGCAGCCCCGCGGCCCGGAGAACAGGTACGCGTGGTTGATGCGGCCGGCCTCTAAAGCGATGGACAGCGGCTCGGTGACGTGCTCCTGCCCGACCACCTCGGCGAAGGTTGCCGGTCGATACTTGCGGTACAGAGCCACCTCAGCAGGCTACTTGGGCTGGGTGACAGCGGCCCGTCAGGGCATCGAGTGTGCGTCCACGGCATCTCGCGTGAACGCAGGGCGGGAATTCGACGGATTTTCCGGCCTCACCGCACGTTCGATGCCAGGTTGAGCGCTGACTCGGTTGCCGCCAGCAGCGCGCAGGTCGCCAGGCCGTCGACGGCGTTCCGCAGGTCCGGTAGTGACGGGAACGTGGGCGCGATGCGGATATTTTTGTCGTCCGGATCTTTTCGGTAGGGGAATGAAGAGCCCGCCTCGGTAACCGCGATACCCGCGTCCTTGGCCAGGGCGACGGTCCTACGCGCGGTGCCGGACAACACGTCGAGGCTAACGAAGTAGCCGCCCTTCGGCTCGGTCCAGGAGGCGATCTTGGAGTCGGTCAGCCGCCGATCCAGAATTTCGAGCGTCAGAGCAAATTTTGGCGCCAGTATCTGCTGGTGGCGCAGCATGTGCAGGCGTACGCCGTCGGCGTCGCCGAAGAAGCGCAGATGCCGCAGCTGGTTGACCTTGTCCGGACCGATCGTTTTCTTGCCGGCGTACTGCAGATACCACGCGATGTTGCCCAGCGATCCGCCGAGGAAGCTGACGCCGGCGCCGGCGAAGGTGATTTTCGATGTGGACGCAAACACATACGGCCGGTTGGGGTTGCCCGCCTTGGCGGCAAGCCCGAGTACGTCAATCTGGCGGACGAAATCCAGCGTCAGGGTGTGCACGGCATACGCGTTGTCCCAGAACAACCGGAAGTCGGGTGCCGCGGTCCGCATCTGGACGAGCCGTCGAACCGTTTCCCAGGAGTACGTCACTCCGGTGGGGTTGGCGAATACCGGTACCGCCCACATCCCCTTGATGGCTGGGTCCACAGCGACCAACTCTTCGATCAGGTCGACGTCCGGCCCGTCCGCCACCATCGGCACCGGGATCATCTCGATGCCCATCGTCTCGGTGATCGCAAAGTGCCGGTCATACCCGGGGACGGGACACAGGAATTTGACGCTCGGTTCGTCTTTCCAGGGCCGCGGCGAGTCGACGCCGCCGTACAACATCGAGAAGGCCACCAGGTCGTGCATCAACTCCAGGCTGGAGTTGTTTCCAGCGACCAGGTTTGGCACCGGGATGCCAAGCAGCTCCCCGAAGATGGCACGCAATCCGGGCAGGCCGTGCAGGCCGCCGTAGTTGCGGGTGTCGGCGCCCTCGGGGTCGCGGTAGTCGTCCCCGGGCAGGCTCAGCAGCTGGTTGGACAGGTCGAGCTGCTCCGGGGCGGGTTTGCCGCGGGGGAGATCCAGGGCTAGCTTCTTGGCCTGCAGCTCCGCATAGTCCTGCTGATGGCGGGCGTGCAGCGTCGCGAGCTCTTCAGGGCTGAGGGAATCGAACGCCACCACACGGCCTTTCGGTCCTACGCACAAGTACTGGCTCTGCCCCCCGACTAAGGGGACCCCGCGCACCCGACAGAGCCCATTGACCCTTGCTGCCTTCCGGCCCTGGGGGAGTTCACAGGATAAACGCCGCGCGGGGTCCATCGCGAGTGTAATACGGCGACTGAAAGACACCTGGCGGGGCTCAGCGGCTACCATGGCCACGGAGGATTCGCCTAGTGGCCTATGGCGCTCGCCTGGAACGCGGGTTGGGTTAACAGCCCTCGCGGGTTCAAATCCCGCATCCTCCGCAACCGGGTTCGCCCTGCCTTCAGGCGTGGGCGACCATGATGTGGGTTCTGGTGGCCTAGGCTGGCTTGATCTCACCAGCACAAGGAGGGGTATGGCGCGCAAGTGGGCCATCCTGTGGCACGCGTGGTTTTCGATTGGCGCCGGCATCCTCTTCTTCTATTTCGTATTGCCGCGCTGGCCTGAGCTGGTAGGCGACACGTCACACACGCTCGGGACGGCGCTTCGGATTGTGACGGGCGCGGTGGTCGGCCTGACCGCGCTCCCGGTGGTGTTCACGCTATTGCGCACCCGCAAGCCCGAGCTCGGAGTTCCGCAGCTGGCGCTTTCGATCAGGACCTGGTCGATCGTGGCCCATGTGCTGGCCGGGGTGCTCATCGTCGGCACCGCGATCAGCGAGATCTGGCTGAGCCTGGATGCTGCCGGACGGTGGTTGTTCGGGATCTACGGGGCCGCGGCCGCGGTCGCGGTGCTCGCGTTTTTCGCGTTCTACCTGTCGTTTGTCGCAGAACTGCCGGCGCCACCGCCCAAACCGCTCAAGCCGAAGAAGCCCAAGAGGCGGCGTATTCGCGGCAAGAAGCGCAAGGGCACCGACGAGACCGCCGAAGCTGCGGCCGAAGAATCCGAAGAATCCGAAGAATCCGAAGAGACCGAAGAGACCGAAGAGTCCCAAGATGCCGCAGAGACCGCGGAGTCCGAAGAGATCGAAGCGGAGGCCGGCGACACTACTTCGGAAGCCGAAACAGTAGCGCGGGCCGAGGAGACGTCCGACGAGCCAGCGGAGACAGAACCCGAATCGGCTACCGAAGAAGCACCGACCCCGGCCGAAGACGACGCGGAAGAAGACAAAGAGCCCCCTAAGGAGACCCCGGTCGCCGAGCAACCCCGACCTGCCTTGCGCAACCGTCGCCCAACCGGCAAGACGTCCCATCGGCGTCGGCGTACCCGCGGCGGAGTCGCTGTCGAGGAGTGACTAGCGGCGCCGCAGACGCTCCAGGTAGTCAGCGATTAGCTGCTGCGTCTGGTCGGCGCCCCAGAGTTCGCGGACTTCGCGATCGATGTCGGCAGAGTCACGGATCCGCGCCAAGGTTGGTCCGCGTAGCTGGGCCTTGGTGTGCCGGTAGGCATCGGCCGGAATGTCACCGAGGTCGGACGCCTCCGCTACGGCCGCCTCGATGAGACCCTCGGCGACGACGCGGTGCGCAAGTCCCCTGGCGACCGCCTCAGCTCCCCGATAATTGCGGCCACCGAGCAGCACTTCCTCGGCCTGGTCAGCGCACGCGTAGCGCATGACCTCCAACGCGGCGACGGGAAAAGGAACTCCGACACGTACCTCGGAAGCTCCGATCTGGGCATCGGGGCTAACAATTCGCCGGTCGCAGGCGCACGCAAGCACACACCCGCCTGCGATGGCGGCACCGTTGATCGCGGCCACCGTCGGCCCCGGATAGCCGAACATGGCCTCGAACGCATCCGAGAGCGCCGGGACCAGCCGATCGGTGTATTCGGCGCCGCCCTCGAGAACGCGGTTAAGGTCGACGCCGGCGCAGAACACCCGGCCGGCGCCGGTGATTGCCAGCGCACCACCCCCCGACCACGCCCGTTGACGGATGGCGTCGGTCAGCTCCCCCAGTAGCTCGACATCGAGGGCGTTCACGCGCCCCGATGAAAGGGTCAACACGGTCACCGATTGCACGGTCTGAATCTCAATCACACTGACAGCCTGGCACCGCGATATTTCGGAGATATTTGGGATCGGTAGCGATACGTGCGGTCTGTACTTACTCCCATGACGACGCCAACGGGGCGGCGCATGACGGAAGGAACTCCAGTGAATCGTGTTCTCGCGGCTGCGATCGGAACCATTGGCTGCGCATCGGCGCTGGTGGGTTGCTCCAGCGGCGGCCACACAGCCAGCCCGGCATCGAGCGTTTCCACCGGCGGTGGCGGCACTGTTGTCCAGGTTGGCGGAACTGACCTCCCAGGCTTGAACCCCGCGTCGGTCACCTGCGTCAAGCAGGCCGGCAAAATCAACATCGGCAGTGGCTCCACTGGAGGCCAGCAACAGGCGTTGGCGGTGGTGATGACCGACGCGAATCCTCCAACGGTCGATTCCCTGGCACTCGTTGTCGACGGCAACGCCCTGTCGGTCGCCGACAACATGGGCGCCAAGGTTGGCTCGGCGAAGGTGTCGGTGGATGGCAAGACCTACACCATCACGGGTCAGGCCCAGGGCGCCGACTTGAAGAACCCGATGGCGGGGATGATCACCAAGGACTTCAACATCAAGGTGACCTGCGGTTGATTGAGGGGTACTCCGGGCGGCGGGCATGCAGCGCATGTCCGCCGCTTCGGACTAGATCGACCGTCTGCGCGCCAGCCAAGCGGACTTATGATGCAGCGGTGTCGATCGCCGGCGACCTCGAACGTGCCCGCCGCCTTGCGTTCGCCGCCGACGAGGGCGGGGCTCGGGATCTCCTGCTGTCCCTGATCCCACAAATCGAGCGAGCCGATCGAGACGATCTGCTGCTGGAAGTCTTCGCGCAACTGGGCGAGATCTATCTGGCCCGAGGCGCGAATGATGGAGTGCAAGAATCCATCCGGCGCATTCGCGATTGTTTGGCCATTTACTCGGAAATTCTTGCCGGCAACATGGCTCATCCGGACAACCGGGCGGCCAGTCAGGTGCAGATGTCAGACGCCGAGATCGCGCACATGATCTGTCGATATTCGCGGCGGGCCCAGTTCCTGCAAACCGGCCTGGCCGCAGCTCAGGGTGACCATGAAGGCGCCGAGGCGGCACTGGCGGCGCTGGCCGACGACAGCGCATTACCGGAACTCGCCGACGAACACGCCTACCTGCTCACCTACGCGCGGATCCTGTGCGCTTCCGCGCTCTGCGACGACGACCTGCACGTGCGGTCACTTCCGTTGTGGCAGCAGGTACTCGACGTTATCGAAGACAACAAATCCGCCGACTTCCTTCGGGTTACCGGAGCCACCGCATACGGCAGATTCTGCGTCGAGACCGGACGACTGACCGAAGCCGAGCCCTGGCTGCGTCGGGCGGGCGCTCGTGCAGAGGCGAACGGGTGGGAATTGGCAACCGCTAGAACACAATTAGAGCGAGCGGCGGCACGATGGTCCGCGGGCGACCACGTAGCGACCGAGCAACTGGTGTCGCAGGCCTATCCCGTCATCGCCAAGTACGCCCGGGCTCACGACGTCTCCCGGTGCTGGCTGTATCTCGGTCTCACCCGGTTGGGAAGCGGCGCTTTGGAGGCCGCAGACCAGTGCTGGGAACAGGCCGAGAAGCATTGGCGCGAACTCGGCAAACCACTGCACCTGCACCGTATTCTGCTGCAACGCAGCTGGATAGCCATCTTTTGGGGTCGCTTTGCGGAAGCGGTGGAGATGATCGCCCAGGCACGGGAATTGCTCGACTCATCGCCACGCAGCAGTTGGCTGCAGTACGCCCAATTGGACAATCACCTTGGAACCGTCTGGCGCGCGGACGCTTTGACGGACTTGGGTTTGGATAGCGCAGGTGACCCTGACGAGACATTGCAGGAAACCGAAGCGCGGCACGCCGAATCGCTTGGCATCCTGCACGGCGCAGTCGGAACGCCGGAGTACTGGCGCGCCATGACCAAGCTCGAACAGGCCGCTGAACTCAAGGTGCCCGCAGCGCTGGCGGTCGATTCGGTGCGGTACTCGATAGCCGACGCCGACGCCAGATCGCGTTGGGCGGCCCAGGTTTCGGCGCCCATCCTGGCGAGCGCCTTCGCCGTCGCGTGGGAGTGGGAGAACACCGAACTGGTCAGCGAGCTCGTCGAATATCACAGCGCACGAGGTACTTTCAACACCGAACCGACGAGGCAGGAAGCAAGCGAGTGGGCATCGACGGCCACCGCACAGGTGATCATCGATACCACGCAGGCTTTGGCCGCCGCCGGACCGTTGTCGCGGGGAGGCAGTTCGCTAACGCGGCTCGGTCCGCTGCCACCGTTACAGATGCAACCGGACGCCGGGCCAATCATGAGTCACTATCGCGCACTGGCGTTTCAGCGATACGGCCGTGACGTCACTGCGGCTGAGCCCGCCTGGTCGACTTGGCCATGAGCGACCCGGACCGACCGACTCTGGTCCTGCGCTACGCCGACGTCGGCATCGCCACGTACGCCAGTTTGCGGATCGTCGGGCAGCCAGCAAGAACCGTCACCTGGCTGGTGGAGGAACCAATCCTGCTGGCGGCCATACAAGAACTGACCGGCGCCCTGCCCGAACCCCACGGCGGCGAGAGCCGGCGCGACGCCATCGAACGAGCCCTGGCCAGGGGGCCATTCGCAGCGCCGGACACCGAACTCACGGTCGCCTACATCCTGGGTGTGCTGCTGATCGGTCCGGCTGGGTGGCAGCTGCTGGCGGAGTGCGTCGCATCGCCGCGACCGGCCCTGTTCGTCTCCCCCAGCGCCCGGCTGGCACATGTCCCCTGGGGACTATTGGCGATGCCCAAATCCGGCCCGAGCAAAGAAGAATTGGTGCGAGCGCGCCACGAAGCCATTACTGCCAGCGGTACCGTTGCCGCCCGGATCCCGTGGCAGCTTGCGGATATCGGGGCACACACCGACGGCCATCGGCTGATGGAGTTGGTCGACGTGCTGATGGGGGTGCCACAGAACATCGTGCACGCGCCGCGAGCATCGGCGCGATGGGAAGCCCGGCACGACGGTCCACCGGTCCTGGTCCTGGATCCTCGGGTGCCAGGCCAGCGCCCGGACTCAGCGCTCGGGTCGGTGCTCGGCAGGCCGTCGGAGCAATCGCGATTGGCTCGCCACTTCGCCGAAGTGATGCAACACCGAGCGGTGCTACCCCAAGTCGACCAAGCGGTCGAGTTGTTCCGCCGCCAAGACGCCGACCGACGCTGGCTTGCTGAACTGCTGGCTCGGCATCCCAGCCGGCTGATGTATGTCGGGCACGCGAGTTCGGCCGACGGCGAGCTCGCCCAGGCGGATCGAGCTGCACTACATCTGGCTTGTACCGCACAGATTCCCGGAGACGCCGACGCCGTCGGTGACCACCGTCCGCTCACCGCGTCGGATCTGATGTCGCTGCAACTACCCATGCCACCGCGAGTAGCGTTGCTGGCGTGCGCATCCGGTGGCGACTACCGTTTCGACGAAGCGACCGGTCTGGTGGCGGCGATGATCCTAGGGGGCGCACAGTTGGTGACCGCCACCCTGTGGTCGTTACCCACCACGGCGGCCTATCGACAGTTCGCCACTGCTGGTGTCGATCTGACTGATCCCATGGCCGAGGTCGTTATCGCGGTGGATCGCGCACACGAGGCCGTCCAGGCCGGGTGTGCGGTGAATCGTTGGCAACGCGAGCAAATGCGGCGCTGGCGGGACGGGGCACTCACCGCCAGCCCGCTGTATTGGGGTGCGCTGGTCACCTTCGCTGTCGACGGCGCACGATGATGAATCAAACCAAAGTCAGACTTCTCGCGCGAACGGCCAAGACGTCGTCGGGTAGCGAAAGCCGTTCACGGGCAGCAGGATCGAACGCAACCAGCACGACCAACCCGGGGCGCAACATCGATGCCTCCGACTCTCCGTCGTCGTGCACCAACCGGCCCACGAACGTGTCTCCGTGCACACTGGCAACCTCGATCCAGATCTCCCGCTCGCCCGCCGTGCTGTCAGATTCTTCGGTGTCGACCACGGTGCCAACTCCAACGACAGGGCCGGTGTCGGCCGGTTGGCGGGGACCGCGGGTAAGCCGGCTGACGAAGAACACCGAGGCGGCAACCGCAAACAGCTTCAACTTGTTCATGCGACAAGCTTCGCGGTGTCGATTGGCTACCAAACCCAACTTTCGGGGTGTCACTAATTTCATCGTTGCCCCTATCCTGTGGAGATGAGCCTGGGTCCGCAGCTAGCGAGCGCCGAGAACATCGCCGCGGTCGGGCATGCCCGCCGGGCGGTGATCGACCAGGCGTGGCGCGCAATCGGTCCCGGCGTCGAGGTGCTCAGCAGCGATGACGGCGGCCCGCTGAGCCGGACGGTCAAACGCATCATCGATCCGCTGGTGCTGCGGTTGCGATCGAATCCCCCGTATTCGGCACCGGTCGTAGCCGCCGAGACGGCATCGGCGATGCACGATCTCATCGTTGCGAGCGGTCCGCAATTGCGTTTCGCCGCAGCGTGGTTCGAGGTTCTCAAACTCGAGCGTCGCAGGCAGCGGATTCGCAGCGGTAATGCCCAGGAGCTGTACTTCCCGGTGTGCTTCGAGCTCGCGGTGACCAAAGGCGCACCCGCGCCCCAAGATCGCGACACACCGGCCGAGGTACTCCACGAGATTCACCACGGCCGCGACCGCACCGCAATCGAGGTACTGAACGAGTACGTGGCCAGTCCCGAGGTCGTCGCCGCACTGAGCGAACAACTCGACCGCAGCTGGCACGACGTGCGGGCCAGCAACACGGTAATCGAACCATTCCTGGCCGAACTGACCACCGTGCTCGGGACCGCCACCACCCACAATGCTGCTACAGCGCGGCAACGCGTCTGGTCGGCCATGATCGCCGACGCCACACCGTACAACCTGGGCGCACTCGCACGCACCGATGCGGCGGAGCTGCCCTGGTCGATTGTCAAGCTTGGCTTGAGTTCTGCTGCGCCGCAACGGCAACCGAAGATCAACGGGGGTTCCGACAGCGACCGTCCACTGGATCGCAGCGTGGTGGACCGGGTGCGCGCCACCTTGCGACGTGCCCTGGATCGCGCCGCGTTGCCCGACATCCCGCTGCTGTGCGCGGAAGAGGTCGACCGCGCCAGCGCACCGTGGGGACTGCTGGCGGAGGACAAACAGGCCACGCTGGTGGCCGGCATCGAGGTCGCGATCGAGCTTGCTCCGTTGGACCGATCCGTCACCAGCCGTTACGCCTTGGCCGCCCAGGTCCAGGCCCGGCTACGCAAGGAGGCCTATGTCCTGCACGCGCGGCGCTACCTCGCCGACGGTGGCCCAATCCATCCCCGGCAACGCCAGGTGGTCGACGACCTCGCCGCCTACGCACAGCCGTACCTCAGCCGGCTGTGGGCGCGGCTGCATGGACGTGACGTCTGGCAGGAGCCGTGCGACGACGTCGAAGACGTGCGGTCGCTGCTCGAGGGTGTGGCCAGATCGGTGAGCCTCGACCACCGGCAACGGATTAAGGCGATGCTGGAATTGCAGGTCGCGGGATGAGATTGGTTGCCGAATCCGGTCTTTGGACCACGGGACGCTCCGCTGCCGCATCGCCATTGGTCGCGGTGCTGGAGGTCAGCGGTGCGGTGCTGTCCTGGACGATCGACGAGCCAGCCGACACAACCCAGATCACCTTCACCGATTTGTCTCGCGCCGACTGGCTTTGGCGCGTTGTCGGTGAGGCTGGGCATGTGGCCCTGGCTTCGGCGGTGGCGGAGGCCGCCGGGTCCGGCCCCGACGAGCCGGGGGCCATCGAGCTCACCGGAGTCGACATCGTGCCGGGATCGGTGGGCCCGCTGCACAGGTTGGCTGTGGGTCATTGGCTGCGGCGCTGGTGGCCCGCCAGTCAGCGGGACGGCATCGCCGGTCTGGACCGGGCGCTGCTCGACGTCGAGATCGCAACGCTGACCGTCGGCGCTCAGGGCTTTTTCACTGACGACACCCTGGACTCCGACGTGGCCGAGCTGCTGGCGCCGCACGCCGCGACCCTGATCACCCACGCCCGTACTGGCGATCCCCGAGTCCGAGACCTAGTGCGTGCCGGTGCCGAGCTTGCCGACGAATTCGGCGTAGCTGGCATTGGATGGCCGGAACTGTCGATGGCAGTTCATGATTCGAGCGCGGCCCCGCCGCAGCCGACCGGGCGACAGGACGACTACGCGCTAGCCGCTGGCGCTGACGGGAGTCCGATCGGTTCGGCCGCAATCGCCCGGGGCGTCGCGTCCATCAACTGGGCCGCGGTACCACCCGGAATTTTCGATGCCGCCGAGGACACGGTCTCCTGGCGTGTCGAGGCGGCCGGTCCGGCGGTGGTCGCCGTCGTGCGCGCCGCCGTCATCGGACCGGATCCGGCCACCGGCGTGCCGGTGCAGGTCCGTTCCGGCGACGTCAGGGGCACGGGCGCCCTGGAATCCAACGGCCGTGCCACGCTGCCAATGGTCGACGCTGCGCAGCGGCCGGTAACGGAATCGGCGGCATGGAACCACGACTGGCCGACGACGTCGGTGGTCATCGGGGCCGACCTAGCCGAATCACGCCTGACCCGGGATCGGATCCGCAGCTGGGCGCGGGCACGGTTGCACCGGCCACCGGACGACGCCTTCCTCACCGAGATCCTGGCTGCCGAATCCGCCTATTGAGCGCCTATGCTGAGCGAGTGCCCAACAACTATCGCGTCGTCCAGTGGACCACCGGAAATGTCGGCAAGAGCTCGGTCCAGGCAATCGCTGCCAACCCCGCGTTGGAATTGGTGGGGTGTTATGCGTGGTCGCCAGAGAAGGCCGGACGCGACGCCGGCGAACTGTGCGGTATTGAGCCGCTAGGCGTGGCCGCCACCAATGACGCCCACGCTCTGCTCGCCTTGAAGCCGGACTGCGTGGTCTACAACCCGATGTGGATCGACGTCGATGAGCTGGTCCGCATCCTGTCGGCGGGCGTCAACGTGGTAACCACCGCCGCCTTCATTACCGGGCACAACCTGGGCGACGGCCGCGACCGCATCCTCGAAGCCTGCCGGAAGGGCGGCTCGACGATCTTCGGATCTGGCGTCAGTCCCGGCTTTGCCGAGCTGTTGGCCATCGTGTCGGCTGTGGTGTGCAACCGCGTCGACAAGGTCACCGTGAATGAGGCCGCGGACACCACGTTCTACGACTCGCCGGCGACGGAGAAACCGGTGGGCTTCGGGCAGCCGATCGACCACCCGGAGCTGCAAACGATGACCGCCCAGGGAACGGCCATCTTCGGCGAGGCCGTCCGGTTGGTCGCCGACGCGCTGGGCGCCGAACTCGACGACGTGTGCTGTGTAGCCGAGTATGCGAAGACCACAGCCGATCTCGACCTCGGATCGTGGACCATACCCGCGGGATGCGTCGCAGGCGTCTACGCAAGTTGGCGTGGAGTGGTTGGAGACAAGACCCTCGTAGAGCTCAATGTCCGGTGGCGTAAAGGACAGACGCTCGAACCTGACTGGAAGATCGACCAAGACGGCTGGGCCATCCAGATCGACGGGCAGCCGACCGTAACAACGAAGGTCAGCTTCTTGCCACCGCCATACTTCCAAGCCGAGACGATCGCCGACTTCATGGTGCTCGGGCACATCATGACGACGATGCCCACCATCAACGCGATCCCGGCCGTTGTTGCCGCCGCCCCCGGCATCGTCACGTACAACGACCTGCCGTTGACACTCCCCAGCGGATTGGTCCCAAACTAGATAGAGTTCTGGGCGGGGAGGAAGACCGCAAACCATGAACTTTCTGGTATTGCCGCCGGAGATCAATTCGGCACAAATTCTTGCCGGCGCGGGGTCGGGTCCAATGCTGGCCGCGGCGGCGGCCTGGGACGAGCTGGCCAATGAATTGACCTTGGCGGCAACCTCATTCAGCTCGGCGACGTCGAACCTTTCGCAGCAGGCCTGGCAGGGTGCAGCCGCGGCGGCGATGGCCACCAGGGCGGCCGAGTATGTGGGGCGGCTGAACGCGGCGTCCGTCCTAGCTGGGGCCGCGGCTGCCCAAGCAAAGACGGTGGCAGCGGTCTACGAAGCGGCGGTTGCAGCCACGGTCCATCCAGCGATGATCACGGCCAACCGCACGCGGCTGGTGTCGCTTGTCTGGTCGAATCTGTTCGGGCAGAACGCCCCTGCGATCGCTGCCACCGAAGCCCACTACGAGCAGATGTGGGCCCAGGACTTGGCGGCAATGTCCGAGTACTACGCCGGGGCTTCGGCCGTGGCCACACAACTGACACAACAGGGGCTGCAACACGTCAACCTGGGCATCGGCAACATCGGCAATCTGAACCTGGGCGGCGGAAACACCGGCAACACCAACCTGGGTAGCGGAAACATCGGCAATACCAACGTGGGCAGCGGAAACACCGGCAACACCAACCTCGGCAGCGGAAACTACGGCCACACCAACCTCGGCAACGGAAACGGCAACGCGCTCGATGGCGTGGCGTCCAATTTCAACATCGGCAGCGGAAACCTCGGTGACTACAACATTGGCTTCGGAAACTCTGGTCCCGGAGGTGGGCCGGGTAACGGAAACATGGGCAACGGAAACCAGGGCAGCCAAAACATCGGCAGCGGCAACACCGGCAACGCCAACGCCGGCGCCGGCAATACCGGCAACGGCAACGTCGGCTCCGGCAACGCCGGTAATCAAAACTGGGGATTGGGCAACACAGGAAGCAACAACATCGGTTTCGGCAACACCGGAAGCAACAACATCGGCATCGGGCTCACCGGCAACAACCAAATCGGCTTCGGTGCCCTGAACTCGGGTAGCGGGAACGTCGGCTTCGGTAACTCAGGCACCAACAACATCGGCTTCTTCAATTCGGGCAGCGGAAACTTCGGCGTAGGCAATTCCGGGGTCAACAACACCGGCGTCGCGAACTCCGGTGCCACCAACACCGGCTTCTGGAACTCAGGCGACATCAACACCGGCATCGGAAACTCGGGCACCAGCGCCTACGGCGGAGTCAACACCGGCTTCGGAAACGGCGGATACCACAACACGGGCTTCGGGAATGGGGGCGCGTTCAACGCGGGCAACTTCAACTCGGGCAACCACAACACGGGCAGCTTCAACTCCGGCTTCCTTAACACGGGCGCATTCAATTCCGGCCCGGTCAACACCGGCTTCGCGAACTCGGGGAGCATCAACACGGGCCTGTTCAATTCGGGCGAACTGAACACGGGGGTAGGCAGCTCGACCGACCAACCCGCCGGTAACTCAGGGTTCGGCAACTCGGGTGCCAACACCTCGGGCTTTTTCAACGGCACGGGCGCCGATAGTTCGGGATTCGGGAACACGAGCGGTTTCGGTTTGAACTCCGGCTTCTTCAACACGGGCAGCGGTGGCCGCGCGACCGGCTACCTGAACTCGGGTGCCGGCTTCGGTGTCACCGGCTTCTTCAACTTCGGCAGCGGCGGATTGAACTCGGGCTTTTTCAATTCTGGAGACGCCGGCGGGAACTCGGGCCTGCACAACTCCGGTGGCGGTAGCTCGGGTGGGTTCAACACCGGAATCGGGCAGTCGGGCTTCTTCCGCTAACTGCCTCCTGCGGCGACAGAAGCGACCAAACCCGTTGAGTAAGATGGAAACTGGCGATTCGTATCGACCCCGGCGGACGAGGGTTTGGCGTCCGCACCTTGTCGGGTATCCATCGTCGCATGAGACACTCGCTGCGAGTTTACGGTTCCTCGTGAAACACGTTGCGGCATAAACGGACTGCTACCCTGCGTGCACGAATTTGCGGCAACCACTGGCCAATCAATAACCAATCAGGTAAAGGTTTTCGAATGAAGCGACACGTCATTGCAGTGGCACGCCGCGTTGCGTTGGCCGCAGGTCTGGCGGCGGCGGTAACAACTCCCCCGATGCTGAGCATGCCCGTCTGGTCGGCAGCTGCCGAACCATGTCCAGACGTTGAGGTGGTGTTCGCCCGCGGCACCGGCGAACCACCGGGCCTTGGGGGCATTGGAGGGTCGTTCGTCGACGCACTGCGGCCGCAAATCGGATCCCGGTCGCTGGGGGTTTACCCGGTCAACTATCCAGCCAGTACCGATTTTGGCAGCCCCGATTTTCCCAAGACGGTCATCGAGGGGATCCGTGACGCGAGCTCGCATATCCAGTCCATGGCGGCCAGCTGCCCCAATACCAGACAGGTTCTCGGCGGCTACTCCCAAGGCGCCGCCGTTGCAGGCTACGTCACCTCGGCTGCCGTGCCACCCGGCGTACCCGCTGCCGCGGTGCCCGCGCCGATGGCACCCGAGATAGCAAACCACGTCGCCGCGGTCGTTCTTTTCGGAACACCTTCGCCGCAATTCCTCGGGCAGTATGGTGCACCGCCGATCGCCATCGGTCCGCTGTATCAGCCCAAAAGCATCCAATTGTGCGCTGACGGCGACCCGATTTGCGGTACCGGCGAAAGCGCCGCCACCCATACCCTGTACGCGGTGAACGGCATGACGAACCAAGGCGCCGATTTCGCCGCGAGTCGCCTCTAGCCTCCCAGCCGTGTGACACACCCAACAATCAGTCGGGTGGTACACCGTTGCACAATCTCAGGATGCGTGTTCTGGTAACCGGCGGGACAGGATTTGTGGGAGGCTGGACCGCCAAGGCAATTGCTGACGCGGGTCACTCCGTCCGGTTCCTGGTCCGAAATCCCAAACGGCTCACTACGTCTGTCGCCAACCTGGGCGTCGACGTCTCGGATTTCGTTGTCGGGGATATCAAGGACCGCGACTCGGTACGCGAGGCGCTCAGCGGATGCGACGCCGTCGTGCACAGCGCTGCGCTGGTCGCCACCGATCCTCGCCAGGCTCAGCAAATGCTGTCCACGAACATGAAGGGTGCGCGAAACGTTCTGGGTCAAGCCGTTCAACTAGGCCTGGATCCGATCGTGCATGTATCAAGCTTCACCGCGCTTTTTCATCCCGACTTGGAGACGCTGACGGCGGACTTGCCCGTTGTCGGTGGAACCGATGGGTACGGCACATCCAAAGCGCAGGTTGAAATTTATGCCCGCGGTTTGCAGGACGCTGGGGCACCGGTGAACATCACCTATCCCGGCATGGTCCTGGGTCCGCCCGTCGGCGACCAATTCGGCGAAGCCGGCGAGGGCGTCAAGGCCGCGCTGCAGATGCACACGATTCCCGGACGGAATGCGGCGTGGTTGGTCATCGACGTCCGCGATGTGGCCGCGCTGCACGCCGCCCTGTTGGAACCCGGACGGGGACCACGTCGCTACATGGTGGGAGGACACCGGATTCCGGTGGTCGAGCTTGCGAACATGCTCAGACAAATCGCAGACACTCCCATGGTTGCCGTTCCGATTCCCGACACATGGCTGCGGGTGGCCGGCAGCTTGTTGGATCTCGCGGGGCCGTATCTTCCGTTCGAGAATCCATTCACCGCCGCGGGGATGCAGTACTACACGCAGATGCCGGAATCCGACGATTCGCCGAGCGAGCAAGAACTCGGTATCGCCTACCGGGATCCACGTGACACCGTGGCCGATACGGTCGCGGCCGTTCGCGCGACCCGCTAATCCGCCTCAGGGGGTTCCGCGTCACCTCCAGCCGGGGGCGAGCGCTTCAGCCACTTCTTCAGCCGAAGAAGCTCATTGATCACGATGCCGATTCCCAGAAGTACCAGCGTCGTCACCACGATCGCGGTGGTCACATACTCCATGGTGACAGGTCGACACGTCGGCAGGTGGAAACGCCCCACACTATACGGATGACGCCGTGAGCCCACACGCTGCCGGATCCGATCGCCGAGGTGCGTCAATTCTGCTCGGCATGAACAAAACTCGACGCACGCTGCCAGCGGCGGGCATGTCAGATCTCGCCGGGACCAAGGTCGAGGCTGTCACTTCGATTGCAGAAGACTTCCGCTTTTCCAATGCTCGTTCGATGCCGAATGTGTTGGTAGTAGCTAGAAGTCGTACGGCTCGGGTTTGCAGGGGGTGCCTCATCGCGTCGGGCACGAAGCCCGGATGGGGGTTGGCAACGATGCCCATGCCATTCCGTACGGGGGTATAGCATGTAGCCGGATGATTTGCAAAGTCGTTGGAGGCCTTGCTGTCTCGCGTGACAACCACACAGCATTGGAGTCAATTCGCGGCAGACCACATGTCGGACAAGCCCTGTCCACCGACAGTAGGACAGAATTTCATCCAGTGGACGACTAGGCGCAGCACATCGTGCTGGTAGACACTTTGTGCTGGTAGCTCTGGGAAGCCGGCGGACGCTCCGAGCGGTCGCCTGGAACCAGGGAACCTCCTACACCGCGAGTCCACCGTCGAACTCACGAACCTGCCGCCGCACAGGTTGATTCGACTAGTCGCATCCCCGATTCGCACTAGTTAGCCCCCAGAGAAATTGGAGCCACGACAACCGTGTCAGAAGACGGGATGAAACCACCGATGCCTGCCGAAACACATGTCGTCATTGCCGGTGCCGGAATCGCGGGGATGGCTGCCGCCATGCTCCTGGCCGAGGCCGGAATGCGGGTCACGTTGTGCGAAGCCGCACCCGAAGCCGGGGGCAAGGCCAAGAGCTTTCGCCTCCCGGATGGTCACCCGACCGAGCACAGTTTGCGGGTTTACACGGATTCGTACCAGACCCTGCTCACGCTGTTCGCGCGCATACCCACCAAGAATGGCATGACGGCGCTCGACAATCTGGTCGGCGTAAGTCTCGTCTCGACTACCAAGCGCGGCGTGATTGGCCGAATGACTGCGCCCGTTCTTTTGCGACGCCGGCGGCCGACCTTCGCACAGCTCGTTGACAAGGTGGTCGAACCGCTCCGGCAACTTGGCCGGATCGCATTGCGGAGCCCAATGGTGATTGTCGGTCTGGCCCAAAGAGGACTGGCGCCCACCGAGGTCATCCACTATCTCTACGCGCATCTGCGCCTGTTGTGGATGTGCAGGGAGCGACTCTTCGCGGAACTGAGCGATATCTCGTATGGGGACTATCTACAGCTAAGCCGCAAGTCTTCCCAGGCGCAGGAATTCTTTGCGGCCTTGCCGCGCATTTACGTCGCAGCGCGCCCGAGCGCGGAGGCGGCAGCGATTGCTCCTATCGTTCTCAAAGGGCTGTTTCGCCTGAAAAGCACGTGCCCGCCGGCCCTCAACGACACAAAGTTGCCCTCAATCATGATGATGGATGGGCCGACGAGCGAGCGCATGATCGATCCCTGGGTTCATCACCTCCGAAATCTCGGCGTCGACATCCAATTCGACACGCGCGTCGGCGATCTCGAGTTCGCGGATGGCCGCGTCACCGCACTGATATCGGCCGATGGCCGCAGGTTCGCTTGCGACTATGCCATCCTCGCCGTGCCCTATCTGACGCTGCGCGAGATGGCCAAATCAGATCACGTCAAACAGTATCTTCCTCAGCTCACTGAGGTGCATGCCATTGCGCTCGAGGCATCAAACGGAATCCAGTGTTTTCTGCGCGACGTTCCCGCGTCGTGGCCAACATTCATCCGCCCCGGAGCGGTCGCTGCGCACGTGGAAAGCGAGTGGTCTCTAGTCTCCGTTCTCCAGGGCGAAGGCTTCTGGAGAAACGTCTGTCTGCCCGACGGAACCAAATACGTTCTGTCGATCACCTGGAGTGATGTGGACAAGCCCGGTCCGATTTTCCATCGGCCGTTGAGCGAATGTACTCCAGAGGAGATCTTGACCGAGTGCCTGGCGCAGTGCGGCCTCGATCGGTCGCCCGTCCTGGGGTGGCAGATTGATCAGGAACTGAAGTTCCTGGGCGAGGCCGACTACCAAACGCAGGCGGACGAACTGCCGCCGCATCTTGTCTCGGAGCCAACGGCCGGGAATCGCATGGTGAATTTCTCGCCGCTCAACATATTGATGCCGGGCGCTCGCAACCGATCTCCGGGCATATGCACGGAAGTGCCCAACCTCTTCCTGGCCGGTGAAGCCATCTATTCGCCTGACTTGACTTTGTTTGTTCCCACCATGGAGAAGGCAGCAAGCTCCGGTTACCTGGCCGCCCACCAGATCATGAGCGTGGTTGCTCCCCACGTCCCACCTCATCTGCGGATCGACTTCCGCGATCCCGCCCCCTTCGCGATTCTCCGGCGCGTGGATCGATGGTTTTGGCACCGCCGCCGGCCGCCCGACCAATCGACAACACCGACCAGAGCCATTCCCCTGACCAGCACCAACCCTCGCAGAACCTGGAGCTCACCATGACCGCTGACACCGTCGCCGCCAACAATGCAGTGCCCGTTATCGACACCGGGCCCGTCCGACCCGGCAGACGGGGCCTTGGCCGCCCGGCCACCCCGCTGACTCGACGCCGACAGCCCTCCCCGGCGTCGGTGCTGCTGGTATCGGGTTTCGGCGCCTTCCTCGCTTTCCTCGACTCCACGATCGTCAACGTCGCGTTTCCCGACATCCAGCGGTACTTCCATAGCGGCATCAGCGACCTGTCGTGGGTGCTCAACGCTTACAACATCGTCTTCGCGGCGTTCCTGGTGGCCGCGGGCCGGCTCGCCGACTTGCTAGGGCGCAAGCGGGTCTTCATCTATGGCGTGGTGTTGTTCACAGTCGCGTCCGGGTTGTGCGCGGTCGCCGACAGCGTCGGGCAGCTGGTCGCATTTCGGGTGCTGCAGGGCATCAGCGCAGCGGTTCTGGTCCCGGCTCCCCTCGGGCTGGTGGTCGGGGCCTTCCCAGCCGAGCGGCGCGCGCATGGGGTGACCCTGTGGGGCGCGGCGGGCGCCATCGCCGCAGGCCTCGGCCCGCCGATCGGTGGTGCCCTCGTTGAGGCATGGGGCTGGCGGTGGGTGTTCCTGGTGAACCTACCGCTGGGGGCTGTGGCCGTGCTGGCGGCTCGGCGAGCGCTGGTGGAGAGCCGAGCCTCCGGACGCCGGCGCGTGCCCGACGTGCGTGGCGCGGCGCTGCTGGCCATCGCGCTGGGGTTGCTGACCCTCGGGTTGATCAAGGGCCCGGACTGGGGTTGGGCCAGCCTGGCGGCGAGCGGGTCCTTGGTGGCCGCGGCGGTCGCGATGGTCGGATTTGCGATGAGCTCACGACACCACCCCGCACCACTGGTAGAGCCCGCGCTGTTGCGGATCCGCTCGTTCGTGGCCGGCAGCGGGCTGACCGCCGTCGCCAGCGCCGGTTTCTATGCCTATCTACTGACACACGTGCTGTTCCTGAAGTACGTGTGGGGCTACACCCTGCTGGAGGCTGGCCTGGCGGTCGCCCCCGCGGCATTTGTCGCCGCCGTCGTCGCAGCCCTGCTTGGCCGCGTCGCCGACCGACACGGCTACCGCGTCATCGTCGGCGTCGGCGCGCTGATCTGGGCTGGCAGCCTGTTGTGGTACCTCGAGCGTGTCGGTTCCAGTCCCAACTTCCTGGGCGAGTGGCTGCCCGGCCAGATACTGCAAGGAATAGGCGTGGGCGCGACATTGCCGCTGCTCAGCAGTGCCGCCCTGGCCGGGCTGGCCGCAGGCGGCAGCTACGCCACCGCTTCGGCGGTGATCGGCGCCATCCGCCAGGTGGGCGCCGTGATCGGCGTCGCGCTGCTGGTTGTCCTGGTTGGCACACCGGCACCGGGCGAAGCCGAAGAGGCGTTTCGCCGCGGCTGGGCGATGGCCGCGATCTGCTTTGTGGCGGTTGCGATAGGGGCGGTGTTGCTGGGTCGCATCCGCCCAGCCCGCACAGCGGCGGTTGCGCCCGAACCCGCGCCGCCGGCCGATACGACGGAATCGCAGCCGCCGGAATCCGCACGGATGTCCTCATCGGCCGCGCAGGTGACCCCGATGCTCAAGACTTCCCACGGTGTCGACCTGCTGGACGCGCTGCGGGTTGCCCGGCCGAACGCCGAGCAGGTTGAGCTGGAGGCGGGCTCGTATTTGTTCCACGCGGGCGATGTGTCCGATGCGCTCTACGTGGTGCGCCGCGGCCGCCTACAAGTCCTCGCCGGCAACGGCGAGAAGGAAGTGGTTGCCGAGTTGGGTCGCGGCCAGGTGGTCGGCGAACTGGGGGTGCTACTCGACGCGCCCCGCTCCGCGACCGTGCGGGCCGTGCGCGACTCGACCCTATTGCGACTGACCAAGGCGGAATTCGACGACATCGCCGACGCCGGCGTGCTCACGGCACTGGCGGGGGTGCTGGCCAGCCGGCAGCACCAGACACGGGTGGCCTCCCAGCGGACAACGCCCGAGGCCGTAGTCGCGGTCATCGGTGTCGACGCCACCGCGCCCGTAGCGATGGTGGCCACCGAGTTGTGCGCGGCGCTGTCGACCCGGCTACGCGCAGTTGCCCCCGGCCGAGTAGACCGCGATGGATTGGAACGCGCCGAGCAGGCCGCCGACCGGGTGGTAATACACGCGACGGTCGATGATGCGCACTGGCGGGACTTGTGTTTGCGCGTCGCCGATCGCGTGGTGCTAGTCGCCAGCGACCCAGCTCCGCGTTCAGCACCACTGGCGGCCCGAGCGACCGGGGCCGACCTGGTGCTGGTAGGACCAGCCGCCGGCCGGGAGCACCGACGTGCCTGGGAGGAATTGGTCACGCCGCGGTCAGTTCACGCTGTCCGCCCCCGAACGGTTGCCGACGACCTGCGGGTGCTCGCCGCGCGCGTCGCGGGGCGTTCTATCGGACTGGTCCTTGGCGGTGGGGCCGCGCGGGCGTGTGCCCACCTCGGCGTGCTCGAGGAACTGGAGGCCGCCGGGGTCACCGTCGACCGGTTCGCCGGCACCAGCATGGGGGCAATCATCGCTGCTCTGGCGGCCAGCGGTAAGGACGCCGCCGGTGTGGATGCGCAAATCTACGAGCACTTCGTGCGCAAGAGCCATGGCGACTACACCCTGCCGAGCAAGGGACTCATCCGCGGGAAACGCACCCGGGCCTCCTTGCGCACGATCTTCGGAGACCAACTGGTGGAGGAACTGCCCAAGCACTTCCGCTGTGTCAGCGTCGACCTGCTGGCCCGACAGCCCGTCGTGCACCGCCGAGGCCTGCTCGCCGATGTCGTCGGCTGCTCGATGCGGCTGCCATTTTTGTACGCGCCAATGCCCTACAACGGCACGCTGCACGTCGATGGTGGCGTGCTGGACAACGTGCCGGTCACCACGCTGGTGGGGAAGGACGGCCCGCTGATCGCGGTGAACGTGGCCGCTGGCGGAAATCCAAGCCCCGCGTCCAGCAGCAAACGCCACGGCAAACCACGGGTGCCGGGCCTCACCGACACCCTCCTGCGCACCATGACAATCAGCAGCGCGATGGCGTCGGAAGCGGTGCTGGCACAGGCCGACCTCGTGATCAAACCCAACCCAATCGGTGTCGGCCTTATGGAGTACCACCAGATTGACCGTGCCCGCGAAGCGGGCCGGATCGCGGCCCGTGAGGCGCTACCACAGATCATGGAGCTGGTGCAGCGCTGAACAGCGGGCGACATACTTACGTCCCAAGGAATCACCGCGCTGTGACGAACCCGCCGTCGATACGATAGCCAGTTAGCCGCCGCCTTTTCATTCTTAATGCAGTGTCAGCACTGTGAAGTAGAGTGTGAAGCATGACGACAATTACCCACCCTTTCGTCGTCGAAGAGCCAGGGAACATTCCGCTGCCCTCTGCTCCGCTCGTTCGTGCCATAGCGCAGGTCAAATTTCCGCACCTCACGCAATTCACGATCAACGAAGACGCGGTGGCTTCGGGTGTTGCCAAGGCTCTCGCTGACCAATACCCACTAATGGAGGTCGGTCACGAGGTCGCCATGATCATCACTGCAGATGGCGTCAACGAGAATCGCAGCGCTTCGCGGCTTTGGCGGCTGACGAGCGGCGACCGTGCGTGGCAGATCAGTTTCAGCGGGACCTTCCTCAGCATCGACACCACAAACTACGTTCGCCGCAGGGACTTTGCGCAGCGACTCGCTGACGCCTGGGCAGCTCTGAACCGGCAAGTCCCTGTGCCGTACGTTGCAAGACTCGGAGTTCGATACATCAACCAGCTGACTGACCGCGACCACCTAAAACGTCTCCCGACGTTCCTGCGAGCAGAGATGCTGGGCATCTCGATGGCCCAGGATTCAAACGAGGCAGCACTCGTCTCAGCCCTCAGCGAAGCCCAGTATGGGTTCCCTGACGGCGGTTCATTTCGCGCGCGCTGGGGACTACTTCCAGCAGACGCCAACATCGACAATTCAAGCCCGACCTACGGCTATCCGACGTGGATGCTCGATATGGATTCGTTCCGAGAGTTCGCACCCGGTTCTCAGAATGGCGAGAACCTCTACGAAGATGTTCGCGCATTGGCGCTTCGGGGCTACCAGTTCTTCCGTTGGGCAGTAACAGATGAGTTCCTCTCGACCTTCGGAGGGAACCAGTGACCTTTACAGACAACGTTATCGATTGCCGCGAGCCGGTCGCCGAGTACGTGTTCAGCGAGTTCGGAACCAGCACTGTGTCGTCCAAACCCTGGCCGCATGCGACGAAAGCCGGCGCGTCGCTCGTCTTGATGGGTACGGCCATGCTCGGCGGACTGGCGTCCACCTCAATTGGAGCCCAGCACGGCGCAATCGCGTCTTTTGTGGCGGTGGGGCGGGCTGACCGTGGCGAATTGGCACCACCGATTGCGCCGACGCCCACGGCTGTCGGTTCAGGCGAGGTCGGGAAGCCTGAGCCCAGAAGCGACCGTGAAGAGATCGCATGGATCAAGGAGCGCTCTGGGCTCACCTGGGACCAGTTGGGCAAGGTCTTTGGCGTATCGCGTCGTGCTGTGCACATGTGGGCTAACGGCGGGCGACTAAACGAATCGAACGCGCGCCGTCTGCGTGCGTTTTCGGCACTCATTCGGCGTGTCGAATCTGAGACGCCTCAGTCGACACCTGAAGCGGTTCGTGCGCGCCTCCTCCAGATCGAGCCGGACGGATTAAGCATCATCGACCGCCTTCGCCGCGAACGTTCCGCGGGCCCGACCTGGGGTGCCCCTTTCGGTCCCGAGCGCTTGGTGGATGCGGTCCGCGGGGCCCTGCGTACGCCGGTGGGTGAAGTCGGTCCGTAGCGGTGTGGGGTTTCGGGAAGATACGAACACGTCGTCATAGGACGGAAAGCGATTCGAATCAGCCGCGGCAACCACAACCCGCACCTGAACTAGGCGACTCGTGTCGCGATTGGCGGCAAGGGGATGTATTCCGAGGCGCTAGGACGTTCGTCTTCGACCATGCATGGGAGCCTCGCAACATCGACACTGTGCACGGCGCGGTTGTCGTGAGCCAGACCTGCGACGCTTGCCTGCCGCACCGGGAACGCATACAGATTGCCCCCGTCGTGCGTTTGGAACACCACGGTGATCTGAGTGAGGCTGCGGCAGGGAAACGTCCTCGGTACGTTGCCGTACCCCGACTTGGGCCAGAATTCTTTGCCGATCTGGACGGGATCACGACAGTTTTGAAGGTGGCGTTGCTCTCCTGTGAACGCGTGAAGGGAGTCGAAACCGACAGGGAGATTCGCGAGTTTGCCTTCTCGGTCGCGCGGCGATTCGGACGTTTCGCCTACCCCGATGATGTAGACAAATGCTTAAGGCCAGTCACGAAGGCCTTGCAATCGAAGGCACGTAGCGAACGGTCGCCACTTGGCCAGATCCTCACCCGCGTCCATTCGTTCAGGGTGCAGTGCGAAGACTGGTCGAAAGCGCCCTACGAACTGACCATTATCGTCATCCTGGAGCCCGACGTGGTTCCGTCGGATCTGGGTGATATCGGGGAGCCCCCGCAAGACCTGCCTAATGCGTCAGAGAGCAATTTGGCGAAGCTCATTGGCACCTATGTGACCTACCTCAATAACGACAAACACAGCACGACTGAGCACTACTTCGCCTGGCAGTACCTTGCGGAAGCCTGGGCACGCCAGTGCGAGGAGAGTGCGACACAGCAGGGGTTGACAGCCATCGTCGGCTCCGTCACGGCGGAACTAGCCGCGGTCGATGACTTCCCACTGTCGCGATATCTCACTAGTGAGAGTCTGGACCTCGACCACCTGTCTGACTCACGCAAACCGATCGCATAGCGCGGCAGGCAGATAACCATCGGTCGCGACAGTCACGTCGCCATCGCGGTCAATGGCTCGTTGGCGCACCGCGCTACTTCGACCCGTGTTCTGTCTTCCGATCCGTATCCCGGCTCGGCTGAACACGTTTCGGTTCGCCCGGCATCTTTGGATAGTTCGGTGGATAGGACATGTCGCCGAGTCCGCGCTCCTCGTCGGCAGCGACCATGTCCAGCAACGGGGCAATCGACTGGGCCACATCATCCATGGCGGCCCACGGGTCGGCTCGGACCCGCACGAGATCGGGGACGGTCGCCATCGTGTAGTCGTCCGGATCAGCGCCGGCCAGTTCCTCCCACGTCAGTGGCATGGACACGGTCGCGATCGGGGTACGACGCACCGAGTACGCCGACGCCATGGTGCGGTCGCGGGCGTTCTGGTTGAAATCGATGAAGATGCGCTTGCCGCGTTCTTCCTTCCACCACGACGTGGTCACCGCATCCGGTGCGCGGCGCTCCACCTCGCGTGCCAACGCGATACCGGCCCGACGTACTTCGATGAAGTCCCACTCTGTGGCGATCCGCAGAAAAACGTGGACCCCGCGCCCTCCGGATGTCTTCGGATAACCGACCAATCCGAGCTCGTCTAGCAACGGTCGCAGCACATCGACGGCAATGGCGCGGGCCTGTTCGAATCCGGTGCCGGGTTGCGGATCCAGATCGATGCGCAACTCGTCGGGATGTTCGGTGTCGGGACACCGCACCTGCCAGGGGTGCAGCGTGACGGTGCCCATCTGGGCCGCCCACACGATCGCCGCGGGGTGCGTCACCTTCAGCGCGTCGGCGGTCCGTCCCGACGGGAAGGTCACTCGGCAGGTCTCCAGATAGTCGGGATGGTGCTGCGGTATCCGCTTCTGGTAGATCTCCTCGCCATCGATGCCGTCGGGAAAGCGCTGCAAGTGCGTCGGCCGGTCCCGCAGCGCGGTGAGCATCGGACCAGCCGCCACAGCACGGTAGTACTCGACGAGCCGGCCCTTCGTACCGTTCGAGCCGAGCTGGGGGAAATACACCCGGTCCGGATTGGTCAACCGCACCGCGATGCCGTTGACGTCGAGTTCTTCTGCTGGGGCAGCCATATCTGGATTCCAGCATGCCGCACGGGAGAATGAACCAATGGACTTACCCGTCATGCCGCCGGTATCACCGATGCTCGCCAAGTCGGTGAAGGCGATCCCACCCGATGCGTCGTATGAACCCAAATGGGATGGGTTCCGCTCCATCTGCTTTCGCGACGGCGACGAGGTTGAATTGGGCAGCCGCAATGAGCGACCGATGACCCGCTACTTCCCGGAGCTGGTCGCCGCCGTCAAAGCCGAGTTGCCACGACGTTGCGTGATTGACGGCGAGATCGTCATCGCCAGAACCCGCGGCGCCTATCAGGGGCTGGACTTCGAGGCATTGCAGCAACGCATCCACCCGGCCGATTCGCGGGTGCGAATGCTCGCCGAGCAGACACCGGCTGCCTTCATCGCCTTCGACCTGCTGGCCCTCGGCGACGACGATTACACCCAGCTCCCGTTCAACGAACGGCGCGCGGCCCTGGTCGAGGCGGTGGGCTCGGGTCCGTCGATCCACATCACGCCGGCAACCACCGACTTATCCACCGCGCAGCGATGGTTCGAGGAGTTCGAAGGTGCGGGTCTCGACGGCGTCGTCGCCAAGCCGCTGGCAATCCCCTATCAACCCGACAAGCGCGTCATGTTCAAGATCAAACACGAGCGCACCGCCGACTGTGTGGTGGCCGGGTATCGGGTGCACAAGTCCGGCGGTGACGCGATCGGCTCCCTGCTGCTCGGGCTTTACCAGGATGACGGCCAACTCGCATCGGTCGGGGTGATCGGCGCGTTCCCCATGGCTGAACGACGCCGACTGTTCACCGAGCTGCAGCCGCTGGTCACCAGTTTCGACAACCACCCATGGAACTGGGCCGCACACGTTGCCGGCGAACGCACGCCACGCAAGAACGAGTTCTCGCGTTGGAACGCCGGCAAGGACCTCTCGTTCGTGCCGCTGCGACCAGAGCGAGTGGTTGAAGTGCGCTATGACCACATGGAAGGCGTGCGTTTCCGCCACACCGCGCAGTTCAGCCGATGGCGCCCC
The DNA here is from genome assembly GCF_900232995.1 of Mycobacterium simulans. Lineage (GTDB taxonomy): Bacteria > Actinomycetota > Actinomycetes > Mycobacteriales > Mycobacteriaceae > Mycobacterium > Mycobacterium simulans. The sequence goes on along the minus strand of NZ_OCVX01000003.1, from coordinate 1,477,653 downwards.
GATCGCGACCCACGCTCGTGTACCTACGAGCAGCTGGAACAACCAGTCACTTTCAGTCTGGGCGACATCGTGCCCGGCCTCATTGGCAGCAATGCAGACAGTCCATAACGAGCAAATGCGAACAATTTTCGCTAGCGACGTTAGGCTGTCGCAATGCACGTAGCCGCATTGTTCGTGGCCGGTTCAGCCACCCTCGATGGCTCCGCGATTAACGCCGCCCAAATACCTACGACCAGCTATGACGTCGACCAAATCCCGATGTGGCTGACCGTTCCAGTCGTGCTGGTGGTGCACGCGCCAAGTGGCGGGGACTACGAGCCCCAAATTTATGTCGTATGCAAGGACCCCGGCGGGGAGCGGCGCGGAGCGCTCCGGTCGAGTTGGGACTGGCCTGACGAGGACGGCAAACCATCCAAGTACCGGTGCTTTACCTACGACCTCTCATTCGCGATCGAATCCGAGGGTGAGTTCACAATCGGTGCTTACTACGACGCCGAGGCCACCGATCAGGTGGCCACACCGATACCGCTGGCGATCAGACTGGCCGGTCCCCGTCTGCCCGGCAACAACGGCCTGGGTACCGGCTCGATCTAGGGCTCTATCAGACCGCCACCATCAACTCCGATAGTCCGCGCAGCGTCACGTTCGACTTGTACTTTGGCTCGCCGTCCAGCAACTGCGCGTTCGGGAAGCGTGCGGCCACCGCGGCCAGGGCAATGCTGGCTTCCAGCCGCGCCAGCGGAGCGCCCAGGCAATAGTGCGCCCCGAGGCCAAACCCCAAGTGCCGCATCGACCCCCGATCCGGGTCGAAGACATCGGGTCGGTCGAACTCGGCGGCATCCCGCTGCGCGGCGGCCAACAACAGCATCATGATGTCGCCCTTGGGTACCTCGACGTCCCCAATTTTCATGTGGTCGAGGGCAATTCGGCTGGCCAGTTGTACGGGCGGGTCGTAACGCATTGTCTCCTCGACGACGGCCGAGGCGCGACCGGGGTCTTCGCCCAACGCGGTCCATTGCGGGCGGTGGCGCAACAACGCCAATATGGCGTTGGCAATCAAGTTCACCGTGGTCTCATGTCCTGCGATCAGCAACAGGTTGCAGGTGGCGACGATCTCCTCGGTGGTCAGCTGGTCGCCGGCTTCCTCCACTGCGACCAGACCCGACATGAGGTCGTCGCCGGGATGTGAGCGCCGCTGCTCGATCAGGCCGCGCAGATAATCGCGCAACCACTGAGCGGCTTGCCGCCGCTCCTCGACACCGTCCTCCGGTTGGCCGTTAATGGAAACGAACGGGTCGAGCGACTGTGCCAACCGTGCCGACGCGCGGCTGAATTGCGGCTCGTCTTCCAGCGGCACACCGAGCAGCCGGCAGATGACCGCCACCGGCAGCGGATAGGCGAAGTCTCGGATGACATCGAACCGGCCATCAACCCGGTCCAGCAAGCCGCTCACCAGCGCCCTGATGTCGGGTTGCAACGCGTTGACCACCTTTGGCGCGAAAGCCTTGCTGACCAGCTTGCGTAGCCGGGTGTGGTCGGGGGGATCGAGGAACAGGAATCCCGGCGGGCCCAGCGGGCGTGGCTCAATGCCATTGCTGATCTCCCGCTGCGCAACCGTCGAATTGAGCCGGTCGCTGCTCGACAGGGGGTGTCGCAACACCTCGTCGCAGTGTCGATACGCCGAGAAGACGGCGAGGTTGGCCTCTGGCAGAAGAAACGGTCCGCGGTCCCGAAACTGCGCATAGAGCGGGTAAGGGTCCGCCCGGTTGGCCGGGTCGAGCATCTTGCGCAATAGAGCTTGCGATTCGGCCTGGACTGTCGACGCGGCGGTCATCCTCACAGTGTGCCTGCATCGCTGAGAGTGGCGGTGTTCAAAGTGTCTCGGCTCACACACGCAGCCGCGTAGCATCAGCGGAATGACGGTGCTGCGCATCGGCCGGTTGGGGGTTGTCGTCATCGTTCTGGCCGCCAGCATGGTGCTGAGCGCACCGAGCTACGCGTGTGCCTGTGGTGCGGCAGTCGCTCCTGGCGGCGCCCAGGCCACGATGAACAATGAAGTGGCGCTGGTGCATTGGGACGGGACAACGGAGAACATTCTCATGCAGGTTGCGATGAATGCCTCTGCGGACAACGTCGCCCTGGTGGTTCCGACTCCTACACCGGCAACCGTGGCGGTGGGCGACAAGGCCGCTTTCATGGAGTTGGACGAACTCACCGCGCCGCAGATTCGGCATCAGCGACGTTGGACGCTGGGGATCGGCGTTGGAGATCCCGCGCCGCGCGAAGGAGCGGTCGCGGCTCGGCCGCCAGAAGTGGTCAATCAGGTGCGCCTCGGCCCCCTTGAGGCCACCACCCTGGCCGGCGGTGACCTGGCCGGACTGCAAAAGTGGTTGGCCGACAACGGTTATTCCATCCGGCCGGCGGTGTCCGACGCTCTGAACCCGTACGTGCGCGAAGGCTGGGCGTTCGTGGCGATGCGCCTGACGAGCGAAACCCCGATAGTAGGCGGGCTCAATCCGGTGCGACTCACCTTTCGGTCGCCACGCTTGGTCTATCCGATGCGACTCTCGGTCGCCGCTGCGGACCCACAACACGTGATCATCTTCACCTTGTCCGACCACCGGCAGCAGCGCACCGATGCCGACGCAGCCGTCCAGAACACCAAGGTCGAATTCGCCGGCAATATCGCAGGTGCGGTTCAAGACCCACTGCTGCGCGAATGGGTCGGTAACCATGGGTCGTATCTGACCAAGACGCGGGTGGACATCTTTCAGACGTCGCGAATCTCTTCGGATTTCACGTTCGGCAATGCGCCCAACGACAACGCCTACCGGCAGGTCCGCATCGTCTATGACAACGTCGAAATCCCGATCGTGGTAGTCCTGCTCGTTGGATTGTTGGTCATCATGGTCGTGGCGGCGGTGATCTTCTTGGTGGTCCGCCGGCATGGTCAACGACGGGCGGTCTAGCTTTCGGCTAACCCCGCCGTGGGATCCGTCATCAACCGATCCAGAAAAACACGCTGACCCTTGAGCAGCTTGGTGCGCGCCTGCGCCACCGGAAACCAGCCCACCCGATCGACTTCGGGGAACTCCCTCAGCTTGCCCGAACCCTTGGGCCACTCCATTGCGAAGGTGTTGCTGCGCGCGTCGGTGACGTCGAGATCGCCGTGGACGGCAAACACGGTGACCACCTTGCCGCTGGGTTGTTTCACCGAGCCGAAGTCGATCCGCGGCCCGTCGGGCACCGACAACCCGATCTCCTCGCAGAACTCGCGCTGGGCGGCCACCCACGGGTCGTCTCCGTCGGCATACTCACCTTTAGGAATTGACCAGGCGCCCTCGTCCTTTCGGGCCCAAAACGGGCCGCCCGGATGAGCGATCAGGACTTCGACCACCCCCGCGCGCGCCCGGTATAGCAGCAGACCGGCGCTGAGCTTGGGCATGCGGTGTTGCCGTTTCAGACTCCGACGGCCTGTTCCAGATCCTTCAACGACGACTCCAGGTGCGCGAGGAGCCGCTGCAGGTGCGGCACGCTACGGCGGCATCCGACCAGTCCGAAATCCAGATTCCCCGCGTTGTTGACCAGGGTTATGTTCAGCGCTTGACCGTCCGGGATGTTCGAAAGCGGATAGCTGCCGTCGAGCTTGGCGCCGCCGTAATACAACGGCTCTGCGGGGCCCCGCACGTTCGAGATGACGATGTTGAACGGTGGCCGCATGGTCGACAGATAACCCGGGATACCGGCCAAGGCCAGCGGCGCCATGTTCAATGCGGACAATGCCAGTACCTGCAGCCGCGGCAGCTCGGAGAGCACTTTCTTGTTGCCGCGCATTGAATTGCTGATGACCTGAATCCGTTCCGCCGGGTCCTCGACGTTAGTGGCGAGGTTGCACAGGATGCTGCCGACCTTGTTGCCGCCGTCCTCGGACTCCTTTTCCGAGCGCAGGCTTACTGGAACCATCGCGATCAGCGGGGTGTCCGGCAACGCGTTCTGCTCGATCAGGTAGTAGCGCAGCGCACCGGCGCACATCGCCAGGACGGCATCGTTGACGGTCACACCGGCGGCCTGCTTGACGTTCTTGATGCGGTCCAGCGACCAGGACTGAGCGGCGCACCGGCGGGCTCCGCCGACCTTGACGTTGAACATGGTGTGCGGAGCCACGAATGGCAATGTCAACTGCTGCTCGATCAGCGCGCCGCGAGCCAGCTTCAGAGTCGAAGGAGCTAGTCCCACAATGGATCCCGCTGCCTTGATCACTGAATCCAAAGGTGACGATCCACCACCGGATGGCTCACGCGGTGGGCGCGGTAGGTTCCACATTGCCCGTACTTCGGTGTCGTCTGGATCGGGCGACAGCGTGCGCTGCATCAGCTTCATCGCCGAAACACCGTCAATCAGGGCGTGGTGCATTTTGGCGTACATTGCGAACCGGCCGTCGTTCAGACCTTCAACCACATGCACTTCCCACAGCGGGCGGTGACGATCGAGCAGGCTGGTGTGCAGCCGGGAGGTCAGCTCCAGCAGGTCGCGAACCCGTCCCGGCGACGGCAGCGCCGAGCGCCGCACGTGGTAGTCGACGTCGATTTCATCGTCATAGGCCCACGCCACCCGGGCGATTCCGCCACCGATGGTCGCGGGGCGCTTGCGGAAAGTGGGCTGGAATTCGTCGTTAGCAACCAGAGAGTCGGTGAACTGCCGAACGAACTGCCGATCGGCCCCCTCCGGCGGCTTGTACAACGACAAGCCGCCCACGTGCATGGGGTGCTCGCGTGATTCGACAAACAGAAACATCGAGTCGGTGGGCATCATCAGCTCCATCCGCCTATTAGATCGCGATATAGGAATTTGCGGTAGCGGGCCCCCGCGATATGACCCTCGACACAGTCCCGCTTCAACACCTACGCGGGCGGCATACCGTCCGGTGATATCCGTCCAGACCACGCCGTTTGGCAGGGTCGGAACAGTGGGCCGATCGCTACCTACGGACCACCGGGATGAGCCTGTCGCAATTGGCCCGTTAATTGAGTTACGCCGAACGGGGCGTGCTGACCCGGACGTGCAAGAGGTGGTTTGGAGCCGGTCCGACCGCCTGCCGAGTGCAGACGCCACTGTCGTCCGTCGCGAAGGCTTGAGGCCGGCCACCGCAGTCGGACCAGCAGGTCGTCGGGCAGGTCGGTGTGTCCGTCGAGGCGCTCGGATGACAGCGGATTCAGCGCCATCGTCGCCTTAGCGTGGTTGCCATGCTGCGGTGTCAGGCCGGGCACTGGCGGGGCGCCGCCGGGCGCGGCGTCGGTCCGCAACGCGCAGGCAGCTGCCAGCGTCAAACCCGTTCGGCCGCACGCTATTTCCAGTGCTATCCAGGTCTCACTCGCCGGGCGAGCGCGGACTGCATCGAGGCTGTTGGGCAGCGCGTCATCTATGTCGAGCCGGTATGCCGCAACGTAATCGCCGGCGCCCTGCATGATCTCGCGTCGAAGCGCGGACCACGTCTCACGGGCGGATCGAGCGGCCAGCGGCGGGATGCCATCGGGTCCCCCCAGTGTGACCACCCAGCCGAGCTCATTGAGATGGTCTGCAAGTCGGCGCGCCGCGACCTGCGCGGCATGTTCCAACGGGATGGCCGACGAACGAGCCAGCAGCGCTGCCAGATTATCGGCGGCTGACACCGTCAATGCGATCCAGGTCCGCGAAACGCCAGTCGCGATGCACCTGTTGGTGATTCGGATCTTGTCGGCTCGTAGCCCGTAGCGGTTCAGGTAGCTGGCAATCAGCGGCAGCGGAAGTATATTGTCATCGGCCAGGCCCCGGATGCAGAGCAGAACTGTAGTCTTCGCGTCAATACCTGTTTCGAGAAAGCACCCTCGGTGCCTGCGCACCATCGGTCGGCGGCGAATCATCACCAATCGGCGCCGCACAATCGTCGTGAGATGTAGCCCACGCCACCAACCGAACAACATGACCGCAACGACCACAGCGGCACCGAGGACGCACTGCTCGCGCGCCGACCGCCAGGGACACGCCATCGCCGCGGGCAGCACCGCCAACAGCGTCAGCGCGGTCCGACCCCTACCCGGCCATGCAATGTTTCGGCGGCTATAGCGCACGCCTACCACCACGAAACTGGATCGAAGCCAACACCTTCCGCAAGGAAGGCTAACCGCCCCATTTAGCGGCTTCGGCTACGTCACGGGCGCTCATGGCCATGATGTTGGATTCGTGAGTGCCCGCCATCGATTGGTAGGCCCGCACCAGGTCCTCGCTAGCCTGGTTCCACTGTGTCTGCCAGCCCTGGTAAGTCATTCCGGTGTCGCCCTGCCAAGCGTTCGACAGCGCCGCCTGTTCACTAGCGATTTCGGCACCCAAGCTCTGTAGCGTGCCGGCATACCCCGACATCTCTCCGGCATGGGCCAGCATTGCCGGGTAGTTGTACATAATCTGCGACATCACAGGTCCTTTCGGCGTTGATGGTGGCTGGCTCAGAAGCCGGTGTAACTGGACGCGGCGGCGGCATCGGCGGCCACGTAAGTGCCCGCAGCGTCGCCCAGGTTGGCCTGTGCGACGTCGAGGAGGGGGTTGACCTTGGTGGCCGCTTCCACAAATCGGGCATGCGCGGCTTGAAAAGCCGCGGCAGACTCGCCTTGGTGGAACGCCTGCGCCGACATCGCCGACTGCTCGGCCTGACCAATCGTGTGCCGCATCAATCCCGCCTTGGCAGCAAACGCCGACTGGGACGCGACCAATTGCGGAATGTGGGCATCCAACAAACTCATAATGTTCCTCTCGTTGTGGGTTTTTCGTCGCTTGTGATCAGGTGGTTAGTTGCGGTGCAGCCGCTGTGCTCGGTTCGCACGCCAGAGTCGGATCCCAGTTGGCGGGCAACATCGGCACGCGCGGACTACCGCCATACTCGCCGCCTTCCAGCACAGAAAGCCCGGCAGGCTGCGTGCGGGTCCACTTGCCGGTGCCGCCGGCAGCGTCCCACGTTCCGACACCCCGAGCGGAGGCAGTCACCACCGCCGCTTGGGCGCTGCTCGGGGCCGGCGTCACCGCCGAAACCAGCGTCACCGCCGGCATCGCCGCCGCGGTGGCGGGTAGCGGCGTCACGGAGCTTGCGGCAGCCGCTCCCACAGCCGCCGGGGCAGCCCCCACTGATCCCCCAGCCGCCTGCAGCATCGAGGTGGCGAGCGGAGCAAGAGCGGGCGGCAACGCGGCCACCAACGCGGTCCCGGCGCCCGTGGCCACACCCGCGGCCAGGGCCTCGGCTGGCGCTCCGCCCTGCACCACCGTGTAACCTAGCGCGAAAATCATTGGACCCCACTGGAACAGCGCATTGAAGGGGTCGGTCGTGAAGGCATTGAACATCGCGATCAGATTGCCGATCGGGTTCTCCAGGAAAAGCGCGTCCTCCTTCAAGACCCAGAGGTTGAAGTCGATGTACATCTCCAATGCGAGCTTGATGAGCTCCCAGATCAGGTTCCACGGGATGTCACCAAACCCAGACTGGGTTGCAGTGGCCACGGCGTTGGTGGCGGCACCGACACCTGGCTTGACTATCACCGGAGCCGGCGTGGTGGGCGGCGCCGACACTATCGCCGCACCCGAGGCCGCCTGATACGCGCTCATCGTGGTGGCGGCCTGAATCCACATCCGCATGTAGTCTGCTTCATTGAGCGCGATCGGGATCGTGTTGATGCCAAAGAAATTCGTCGCTAGGAGTACGCCGTGGGTCACGTGATTGGCCGCCAGCTCCGCAAGCGTCGGCATGGCCGCCAAGGCAGTGGTATAAGCCGCGGCCGCACCTTCGTGCTGGGCGGCCACGGCGGCACTGTCGGCGCTAGTCTTCGTCAACCAGGCCAGATACGGCAGGTGCGCAGCCGCGTAGCTTTCGGCGCTCGGACCCTGCCATGCGCCGCCCTGCACCGCGGCCAGCACTGCAGTGAGTTCCGCTGCTGCCGAGGCGAATTCGTGACTCAACGAGGTCCATGATGCGGCGGCCGCAAGCAGCGACTCGGGTCCTGGACCGTCGCTCAGCAACGCCGAATGTATCTCGGGCGGCAGCGCAATCCAGATCGGCGCCGTCACGCCCCGCCGCCGAAGGCGAGATACGACGCAGCCGCCGCGGCATCGCCGGCCGCGTAGCTGACGCTGGACTCGTCGACGCCGGCCGCAGAGCGGCCGAGCTCTTCGATCCCTTCAGCCACCAGCGCGACATGCTCGTCACCGCGAGCGCTGAACTCGGTCGCGGTCTGCAGCGACACTGGATCCGTCGCGGGCGGCACCACCGCCGTGATGAGGGGTGCCGCAGCAGCTTGCGCAGCGGCCAGCCGCGCAGTCAGCGCTTCCACCGCAGCACCGGCGGCCACCAAACCTTCAGGAACCACTCGCAGCGTCATTTCTGACATTCCTTTGAACGCGTTTCACCTAGCCGCAAGGCCGAAGCCGTTCGGTCACGACCGGTCCGTTGCGTAGTTGTCGGGAAATAAATCTCACAGATACTTGCCATTGTCAACTGTTGCGAATAGCTACGGTTACGTAGGGAAAGGTAACGGTGGCGTAGCCTCGATTTCGCGTTGAGGTCCGGCACAGAGTGGATATTCTCGGTGCGGGTCGTCGACCTAAATGCGCTGCGATCAGTCGCTTGTGTTGTGCACTTTCTCGTTTCGGCATTTGTGATTAGCGACAGCGGTACGCCATGACGCCGAATTCAGCCTCGATTGATCAACGCAGCGCGGGCCAGTACCGCCTGCGCCATCTTCACGTGTGCGGCGTCGACGAGAACTCCACTGACACCCACGGCGCCGCGGCCGCTGGCTTCGGCCTCCCGGTAAGCGGCAACATTGCGCTCCGCCAGCGCGATTTCGTCGTCAGTCGGCGAGTAGACCTCGTTGGCAATGGCGACCTGCGACGGGTGGATCGCCCACTTGCCGGTGTAGCCCAATAGTGACGCACGCCGGGCGTCGCGCTCATACCCGGCGAGATCGCGATAGTCGGGATAAGGCGCATCGACGGCGTCGATGCCCGCGATCCGTGCGGCCACGATCACCTTGTTCCGGGCGTAATTCCAGAAATCTCCCGGATATTCGCCGAGCGGGACGAAATTCGTGTCCACCCGCGCACCCTGGGACAATGAAAAGTCACCCACACCGAAAATGAGAGCATCCAACCGGGCGCTGGCCACCGCGATCGCCTCGGCGTTGGCCAGGCCTTCAACCTCCTCGATGAGCACCTCCAGGCGAATCTGCTTGCCCAGGCCCAGTTTCGATTCCAACTGGGTAAGCAGTACGTCCACCCACCAGACATCGCGGGCCTTACGAGCCTTGGGGATGATGACCGTATCGAGGTTCGCACCGGCCTTGGTCACCACCTCGATCAGATCGTCGTGGCACCACCGGGTGTCCAAGCCATTTATCCGCACTGCGCGCGCCGTGCGTCCCCAATCGATGTCGTTCAGCGCGGCGATCGCCTTGCTGCGTGATTCCACTTTGACGGCTGCCGGGACGGAGTCCTCCAGGTCGAGGAAGACCAGATCCGCTCCGCACCCCGCGGCCTTATCGAACATGTTGTCATTGCTTGCGGGTACGGCCAGTTCGGAACGGCGCAGCAGATGGGTCATCGGTGAGTTTCCTTACCTCACAGCACGCCACGGGCGCGCAGATCATCGATGTCGTTGGCGGTCAAACCGAGTAACTCGCCGTAGACCTCGGCGTTGTGTTCACCAAGGCAGGGGCCCAGATGGTCGACCGTCCCGGGTTCTGCCGAGAAGCGCGGCACCGGGGCCTGCACTTTCATCGCCCCTAGCTGTTCGTCGTCCACCGAGATGAACACCTCACGATGCGCGAGCTGCTCGTCGGTGACCAAGTCGCTGATGTCGTACACCGGCGCGGCCGCCACCTCGTGGGCTTCAAAGACTGCCATCGCTTCCGAAAGCGTTTTGGTTGCAACCCAATCCGCGACTACCGTGTCGACTTCAAGGGCCTTGGCCAGGCGTCGCTGGGGGTCGGCGAAGTCGGCGTCCGCAAGCAGGTCAGGCCGGCCTATCGCCCGGAACACCCGCAGCGCCAAGGCCGGTGAGCTGCCGGACATAGCCAGCCACCGCCCGTCCGCGGTGCGGTAGGTGTTACGCGGCGCCGAGATGTCCCACCGATTGCCGGCTCGCTCGGGCACCAGGCCCAATTGGTCGTAACCCAACAAGGTCTGCTCCAGCAGCCGGGCCAGCGGGTCGATGAGGTTGACGTCGATCAGCTGCCCCGCGGCACCGTGTACATCGCGGTGATACAGCGCCATCATTACCGCGTACGTCGCATTCAGCGATGCGACGCCGTCGGCCAACATGAACGGCGGCAGGGTGGGGGGCCCGCCGGCCGGCCCGGTGATGTGGGCGAACCCGCTCATCGCTTCTCCGAGCGTGCCGAACCCGGGGCGCTCACTCTTCGGCCCGGTGAGCCCGTAGCCGGTGATGTGCAGCATCACTATCCGATCATTGACCGCGCGCAGGTTCTCGTAGTCCAGACCCCACTTGCGCAACGTCCGGGGCCGGGTGTTGAAGATGGCGACGTCGGCCCGCCGGACTAGCCGGCGTGCCAGTTCCTGACCTTCCGCGCACCGCAGATCCAGCGTGACCGATCTCTTGTTGCGCGATATCGACTTCCACATCAAGCCGACGCCGTCACGCTGATTCCCCCACCCCCGGATTGGGTCACCGTGTCGGGGTTGCTCGACCTTGATCACGTCGGCGCCGAACTCGCCCAGATAGGTCGCCACCAAAGGGGCCGCGGCCAAGGTCGCGAGGTCGAGCACCCGAATGCCGTCAAGCATTGGCACCGGCGCGGACCCGGGTGTTCGACGGTCGTTGCAGCCCAAGGTGTCCCCGCAACGTTGACGACTCGTATGCAGTGCGGAACAGCCCCCTTCGTTGCAGCTCAGGAACCACCATCCGCACCACGTCTTCGAACGCGCCGGGCAGATGCGTTGCGGCCAAGACGAACCCGTCGCAGGCACCGCCTTCAAACCAATCCGCCATCTGATCGGCCACCTGCTCGCCAGTGCCGACGAACCGCGGTCCCTGCAACAAGGTGGCACGGTGACCGGCGAGATCGCGCACCGTCACGGGGCGGCCCCCGCCCTCAAAAGAGATGTGCGCGCGCAGGTTCTGCACCAACCCCCGAATGCCGGAGACCGACGCGATGAGCTCGTCGGTGACCGGATCGTCGAGATCATGTTGGGCGAAGTCGTAATTCATCAGCTCCGACAACAACGTTAGCGACGCCATGGGATGGACCAAGTCGTTGAGGAACATGGCTTCGCGGTCCTTGGCGTGGGCCTCGGACTCCCCCACCACGGCGTAGGCCATTGGGCAGACGCGAACCGTGGACGGATCACGACCGGCATCGGCGATACGCCCCTTTTGATCCACGTAGTGGGTACGCGCCACCTCTAGACCCGGGTCGCCGGTGAAGATCAATTCCGCCCAGCGCGAAGCGAATTCGCGTCCACGTCCGGAAGATCCGGCTTGGATGATGACCGGCCGGCCCTGCGGGGCGCGTGGCACGGTCAGCGGTCCGCGCGCCGAGAAATACTGGCCCTCATGCCTTAGTTGGTGCACCTTGGCGGGGTCGGCGTACTGGCCGGACGCTCGGTCGTGCAGTATCGCGTCGTCTTCCCAGGTGTCCCATAAACCGGTGACGACGTCCATGAACTCGTCGGCGCGGTCGTAGCGTTCGTCGTGGCCCAGGTGGGCTTCGACGCCGAAGTTTTGCGCCTCACTGTCATTGACGGAGGTGACCACGTTCCAGGCGGCGCGACCACCGGATAGGTGGTCGAGTGTGGCGAAGGTCCTGGCCACGTGGAATGGGGCGTAGTAGGTCGTCGAATATGTAGCGCCGAGGCCGATCTTCGACGTGGCCTGCGCCAAGACGCCAAGCACGACGCCCAGGTCGAGCTTGACCGGGCGGGCACCATGGAACACCGCTTCGGCCACCGATCCGCCGTAGACCCCAGGCATGGCCAGTCGATCGTCGAAGAACATTAGGTCGAAGCAGCCTTCTTCGAGCTGCCGCCCGATCTTCGCGTAGTAGGAAGCGTCCAGATATCGGTGTTCGGTCGCGGGGTGCCGCCACGAGCCCGCGTATACCGAGGTGCTGCCCGCCTGCATGAATGCGACCAGCGCCATCTTGTCGTGTCGTCGATCTGACATAACCCGAAACTAACATCTGATATTTCAGATTTCAAATGTGAGGTGTTCTGTTTGATAGGATGCGCCGGTGGCGGCAACATCAGGGCTCGACATCTCCGGGACCGTGCGGGAACGCGCCGCACGTGAACTGAGGGACCGCATTCTCACCGGCGTCCTGCCCGCGGGATTACGCATAGATCTGGATGCCATCACCGAGGAGTTCGCAACCAGTCGAACCCCGGTTCGAGAGGCGCTGCTGGAACTGTCTTTCGAGGGCTTGGTCAAAATCGCCCCGCGGAGCGGAATCACGGTGATCGGTATCAGGCCCAGCGACGTCCTGGACAGTTTCACCATTCTTGGAGTGCTCACCGGACAAGCGGCGGCGTGGGCGGCCCAACGCATCGAACCCGAAGAACTCGAGACGTTGCGCGAGCTCGCGGCCGACGTCGCCGCCCGATCCGGAGACGACAGCATCGGCGAGGCTAACTGGCACTTCCACCAAAAAATCCACCGCGCTGCACACTCTCCACGGCTGCTCACCCAGATCAAGCAAGCGGCTCGGGTGGTGCCGACCAACTTCCTCACCGTGTTCCCCGACCACGAGAAGCATTCCCTCGACGAGCACGAGGAATTGCTCGACGCGGTCGCCGACAGGGACGCCGAGCGTGCCCGCGCCGTCGCCGAACGCCACGTCCTCGACGCCGGGCGCTTCCTGGCCGACTGGCTGCAGCGGCGCAGCTAACTGCCACCTAGTCACATCCGCCACTTTGGCCCCTGCCGGGAGTGATGCGCGTTAAGGGCTTGTAAGGCGCGGTGTTTGGTGGGGTCGTAAGCGGTGTGGGTCTGCCAGCAGCACCACATGATGTAGAGCCAGGCGCGGGCGAGGATGCGCACGGCGTGCTGGTGACTTTTGCCGCGAGCGATGGCGCGGGTATAGAGGTCGGCGGCCCAAGGGCGGTGTATCCAATGTGGCAGCTGTGACAGACGGCCCTCAGCAAGGGCCTGTCGGCGTCCCGACTACGGCAATCTCGCGTAGAAATATTGGGTGATTCCCGCGCAGTACCTGTTGTCGAGCAAGGCAGCCAGTCCGCGCACGCTCATCGACATCATCTATGACACCGCGTCGCGCTACCCGGATGCCGCCGCGGTCGACGACGGCGAAGTCCAGCTCACGTACCGCGAGCTAATCAGCGACATTGAGGACAGCGTGGCGTGGCTGGCCGCGCGGGGCATCGGCCGGGGGGACCGGCTCGGCATACGGATGGCCTCGGGCAGCTATTCGCTCTATGTGGCGATATTGGCCACGCTTGCCACCGGTGCGGCATACGTGCCCGTCGACGCCGACGACCCCGAAGAGCGGGCCGAATTGGTCTTCGGTGAGGCAAATGTCGTTGCCGTCATCACCGACGCGGGAATCGAGCGGGGTCCCGGCTCGTCACGCGGTTGGCTGGCCGGAAATCCGCAAACCCGCGACGATGCGTGGATCATCTTCACCTCCGGATCGACCGGCACCCCCAAGGGAGTGGCGGTCACGCACCGCAGCGCTGCCGCGTTCGTTGACGCTGAGGCGCAGATGTTCTTGCGGGACAACCCGATTGGGCCCGGTGACCGGGTGCTGGCCGGCCTGTCGGTCGCTTTCGACGCATCGTGTGAAGAGATGTGGCTGGCATGGCGGCATGGCGCCTGCCTGGTACCCGCGCCCCGATCGCTAGTGCGCAGCGGCATGGACCTCGGCCCTTGGCTGGTCACCCGTGACGTGACCGTGGTCTCGACGGTGCCGTCGCTGGCCGCGCTGTGGCCCGCTGAAGCACTGGAAGCCGTGCGGCTGTTGATCTTTGGCGGCGAGGCGTGCCCTCCGGAGCTGGCCGAGCGCCTCGCCGTAGACGGGCGCGAAGTATGGAACACCTACGGCCCGACCGAAGCCACTGTGGTCGCCTGCGCCGCCAAGCTGGACGGCAATGGGCCGATCGGCATCGGCTTGCCGCTGTCCGGTTGGGATCTGGCCGTTGTCGACTCCGACGGCCGAGCGGTCAACCACGGCGAAACCGGCGAGTTGGTGATCGGTGGCGTCGGGCTGGCCCGCTATCTGGACCTCGACAAGGACGCCGAGAAGTACGCCGCAATGCCGACGCTTGGCTGGGCGCGCGCCTACCGCACTGGTGATCTGGTCCGGCTGGAACGCGACGGGCTGTATTTCTGCGGGCGGGCCGATGACCAGGTCAAGGTCGGGGGACGCCGTATCGAGCTGGGCGAGGTCGATTCCGCGCTGGTGCACCTGCCGGGGGTCAGCGGCGGCGCGGCCGCGGTTCGCCAGACCGCCACCGGCGCAACCGTTTTGGTCGGCTATGTCGTTAGCGCGGATCCGTCGTTCGACATCGCCTCGGCGCGCAACCAGCTAGCCGCACACCTGCCCGCCGCGATGGTCCCGCGACTGGTGCAAATCGACGAGCTGCCAACCCGCACATCGGGCAAGGTCGACCGTGACGCATTGCCATGGCCACCGCCCGGCACAGATATAGAGGAAACGGCCGAGCTGGGTGGCACCGCGGGCCGGCTGGCCGAGATGTGGCGCGAGCTGCTCGGCGCCCCTGTGACCGGTGGGGTCAGCGGCCCGGAGTCGGACTTCTTCGCGCTCGGCGGCGGCTCGCTGGCCGCCGCACAGCTCGTCGCCACGTTGCGGCACCAATATCCGCAGCTCACGGTCGCCGACCTCTATGACCATCCACGGCTCGGCTCACTCGCCGGGTTCCTTGATGAACTCGAGCCACCCCCGCAGGTCGCCGAGCGGGTGGTGCGACCCACACCACGGCGCACCCAACTGACCCAGACCATCCTGGCGGTGCCGCTGGCAACCCTGGCGGCGTTTCCGTGGCTGACCTGGCTGGCTCTGGTCAACAACGTCGCCAGCGCCTTGCATGTGGTGCCGTGGACGGTGGCGGTGAATTGGTGGCTCGTCGCGGTCGCGTTCGTCGTGTTCGTCACACCGGTGGGCCGCATGGGCGTCGCGGTGCTCGTCGCACGCATCTTGCTCCGCAAGGTAAAGCCGGGTAGCTACCCGCGCGGCGGCTCGGTGCATCTACGGGTGTGGATCGCCGAGCGGCTGGCCGAAACCAGCGGTGCGCAGAATCTGGCCGGGGCGCCGTGGCTGGTGTACTACGCCCGTGCGCTCGGCGCCGACATCGGCAAAGGAGTTGACCTGCACTCGATACCACCGGTCACCGGGTTCCTCACGGTCGGGCACCGCAGCGCGATCGAACCGGAAGTGGACCTCTGCGGACACTGGATCGACGGAGACGTGTTCCACCTCGGCACCATCACGATCGGCGATGACGCAACGATCGGCTCGCGAACCACGATGCTGCCGGGCTCGGTCGTCGGCAAGAACGCCGACGTGGCGCCCGGATCGGGCGTGCTCGGCAAAATCAAGAACGGCCAGTACTGGAAGGGTTCGCCGGCCGCGAAGTCGGGCCGGGTCAACCACCCCTGGCCCGACGAGCGGCCCGCGCGCGGTTCGCGTTGGGTTGCGGTGTACGGGCTGACATCGCTGTTGCTTGCCGGTCTGCCGCTGCTAGCGGCAGCGTGCGGTCTCGCGCCGATCGCAGTGGCCGTCCACCGCACCCGTAGCTGGTCGCAGGCGGTCCTGCCCGCACTGCTGTGGACACCGGTAGCGACACTAGCCGCGCTCACGGTGTACGCGCTGCTCACGGCGGTGGCGGTGCGGGTGCTGTCGATCAGGGTGCGCGAGGGCTACCACCCCGTGCGCAGCCGAGCCGGCTGGCAGCTATGGACCACCGAACGGCTGATGGACGCCGCACGCAATTACCTCTTCCCGCTGTATGCCAGCCTGCTGACTCCGGTCTGGCTCCGAATCCTCGGCGCCAGGGTGGGTCGCGGCACCGAGATCTCCACGGTGTTGCTGACCCCCAGGTTCACCGTGGTCGAGGACGGCGCGTTTCTGGCCGACGACACGATGGTCGCCTCCTACGAGCTCGGTGGCGGCTGGATCTACGCCGCCGAGACGAAAGTGGGCAGGCGCGCGTTCCTCGGTAACTCGGGCATCGCCCAGCCGGGGCGCCGCGTCCCCGAGGACGGGCTGGTCGCGGTGTTGTCCGCGACGCCGCCGAAGGCTAAGCGCGGTTCCTCCTGGTTGGGCAGCCCACCGATGCGGCTGCGCCGCCGCCCCGCCGAGGCCGACACGGAAACCACGTATGCCCCGCCGATCCGTTTGCGGGTGATGCGGGCCGCGGTGGAGACCTGTCGGCTCGTGCCGGTCATCGTCACGGTCGCGATCGGTCTAGCGGTGCTAGGCACGCTGCAGGCGCTGGCAATAACTTTCGGAATCTGGTGGGCGGCGCTGTGCGGCGGGCTGGTGCTGGTGGCTGCGGGTGCCGTCGCCGGCGGTATTACCGTCGCGGCGAAATGGCTTTTGGTTGGCCGGATCGAGGCGAGCGAGTTTCCACTGTGGTCGTCGTTCGTGTGGCGCAACGAGCTGGCCGATACATTCGTGGAAACTGTTGCGGCACCGTGGTTTGCGCGCGCAGCCAGTGGTACACCGGTGATGAACCTGTGGTTGCGTGGGCTGGGCGCGCGCGTCGGCCAGGGCGTGTGGTGTGAAACCTACTGGCTACCGGAGGCCGACCTCGTTGAGCTCGGCACGGGCAGCACAGTCAACCGCGGCTGCGTGGTCCAGACGCATCTGTTCCATGACCGGATCATGCGGATGGACAGCGTCGTGCTCGAACCCGGCGCGACCCTGGGCCCCCATTGCGTCGCACTGCCCGCGGCCCGCCTGGGTGCCGGCGCGGCCGTCGGTCCCGCATCATTGGTGGTGCGCGGCGACGAGGTGCCGCCGTCGACACGCTGGCAAGGCAATCCGATCAGGCCGTGGGACATCAAGCGCAAAAAGTCCCGCGACAAGAAGCCGGCCAACGGTGCCGTCGAGGACACTGCCGCGTGAAAACTTCACCCAAGACGGTCACCCAGGTGATCGACCCCTACCTGCCTAAGAACGGCAACTTCGGCTACCGGGTTTCGCGCTACGAGCTGGATCTCGAGTACAAAGTCGCGAGCAACCGGCTGACCGGATCGGCGACCATCACCGCGGTCACACTCACCGCGTTACAGCAATTCACGCTCGACCTGTCCACCGCGTTGACCGTGTCGAAGGTTTCGGTGAATGGCAAACGCGCGGCCCAGTTCTCCTCTCGCGGAGGCAAATTGCGTGTCCGGCTGGAATCCAAGCTTCCAACCGGGGCGGCGCTGTCGATCGTGGTGCGCTACGGCGGTGCGCCGCGACCGCTGCGGTCGTTGTGGGGCGGGGTCGGCTTCGAGGAACTGACCGAGGGCGTGCTCGTTGCGGGGCAGCCCAACGGCGCCGCATCCTGGTTTCCGTGTGATGACCACCCGAGCGCCAAGGCCGCGTTCCGAATCCAAATCAGCACCGAAAGCCCCTACCGGGTGGTGGCCAACGGGAAGTTGGTGTCGCGGCGGGCACGAGCTTCGCGGACCGTCTGGACTTACGAGCAATCGGAGCCGACCTCGACCTACCTGGTCACCCTGCAGATCGGCAGATACCAGATGGCGAGGCTGGCCAAGGCTCCGGTGCAGATGCAGGCCGCATTGCCGCAGAGGCTGCGGGACGACTTCGACCACGACTTTGCCCGCCAGCCACAAATGATGGAGTTCTTCGTCGAACGGTTCGGACCCTATCCGCTGGCCAACGGGTACACGGTCGTGGTCACCGACGATCCGTTGGAGATACCGCTTGAGGCCCAAGGGATTTCGATCTTCGGCGCTAATCACTGCGACGGCACCCGGTCCAGTGAGCGGCTGATTGCCCACGAACTTGCGCACCAGTGGTTCGGCAACTCAGTGACCGCACGGCGGTGGCGCGACATCTGGCTGCACGAGGGCTTCGCGTGTTACGCGGAGTGGTTGTGGTCCGAGCACGCCGGCGGCGCGAGCGCCGACGATCTGGCCCGCTTCCACCACCAACAGCTGCGGGATAAACCGCAAGATCTGCTGCTGGCCGATCCCGGACCGCACAACATGTTCGACGACCGCGTATACAAGCGCGGCGCGCTGACCCTGCACACCCTGCGCGGGCGCCTAGGCGACGACAAATTCTTCGCGCTGCTCGAGGAATGGACGGCCCGGTACCGTCATGCAACCGTCGTCACCGACGACTTCACCGGCCTGGCGGCCAACTACTCCGACGAGTCGCTGCGGCCGTTGTGGGATGCCTGGCTGTACTCGACCGAGGTGCCCTAGGACCTAGGGCTGCTCCAAGTTCGCCAGATCGTCAGGGACGTCGACGGCGTGCTCCTGCAGTACCTCAAGGGGCACCACCTCGAGGGTCCGCTCATGGGTGGATGCCAGCACCACGGGGGCCGCACAGCCATCGTGGTGGGCCCGCAGCCAGTTCACGGCGGTGACACACCAGCGATCGCCCGGTAGCAGACCGGGAAAGCGGTACTCGGGCACCGGAGTTGACAGATCGTTGCCGATGGAACGCTGGTGCGCCAAGAACTCGGCGGTCACCACCGCGCAGATCGTGTGCCGTCCCAAATCTTCGGGGCCGGTCGAGCAGCAGCCATCGCGATAGAAGCCGGTGACTGGGTCGGTGCCGCACGGTTCCAAAAGGCCGCCCAGCACGTTGCGTTCGGGCATAGCCTCAGTATCGCGCTTCCGCACGAAAATTTGCTAAAGCTCGGCGCTAACCCGTTATCGCAACGCGACGCCGCGCAGGCCTGCGGCCGCGTTGACGTCGGCATCGGCGTACGTGCGTGCGATCTCAGTGAACGCCGCACCCGCCCGCGCCAACTCTTCTTGCGCCGCCTGGTTCAAGGCGAGCAGCTGGGCACCCTCGGTCGCAAATGCCATCGCCGCCTGCCCTGAGACTTCATCGGCACCTGCGGGCAGCAGCGACGTCAACGACGTCGACGCTGTCGCACCGTCCTGCAAGCCTTGGAAAGCATTGTCCGAGATCTGTGAACCGATGTCGGCCGCAGCCGAATCAATCGTCATGGGCTGCATGTGCGTCTCCTGTATCAGTCTTCGGTGAGTCTTATACAGTTACGCCTGCGATAGTAGCAATCGGCGACTGTTTCCGGATGAACAAATAAACTTGTGGGCTGGGACCGTCTGGGGCACAAACCCATTGAGACGTACGGTGCAGCGGCATCGGCGGTTCACCGGGCGCCGGAGGAACGGCTGGGGACGGTGCGGTAGGTTCAGCGGCGTGATACTTACGGGCGCCTTTCTGGCCGACGCAGCTGCCGCGGTAGACAACAAACTCAATGTGTCGGGCGGCGTGCTGTCCAGATTTGCTCTTGGACCGGACCGATTGGCCCGCTTTGTGTTGGTGGTGCTGACCCAGGCGGAACCCGGTAGCTCAGACCGGCAAGTTGAGATTGAGATGCGGCCTCCGACAGATGACGATCCGATCCGCCTGCAGTTCGAGGTGCCCGAATCCGCCGTCGCTGAGTTTCCCGGGTTCGCCTTCTTCGAGCTGCAGTTGCGCCTGCCTGTCAATGGTCGTTGGGTACTTGTGGTGACCGGTGGCACTGGAGCGATATCGCTTCCGGTGTTGGTTAGCGAGATGCCGGCACAGCCCTCCTTCGGCCTCTAACTCGCGCCGCCGGGTTAGCGCCGGCAGCGCGCCGTCAGACACAATCCGATGCGCCGTCGACGACGAAGACCGCGCCGGTCGTGTAGCTGCTCTGCTCCGTGCACAAGAACGCCACCGTGGGCGCGATCTCCCCGACGGATCCGAAGCGGCGCAACGGTATATGCGCCAACTCGGCATCCACTAGTTCGGGCGCGACCTGCATGGGCGCGGTCATCGGGGTGACGATCGCACCCGGCGCCACCGCGTTGACCCGAATTCCGATGGGCGCCCATTTGGCGGCGAGATTCCTCGTGACACAGATGACCCCGGCCTTCGCGGCCCCGTAGCCGGGCACCGCCGGTACGGCTCGTAGCGCAGACATGGACGCCAGATTCACCACGCTGGCACCTCCCGCCGCTTTCGATGCCTTCAATGCCCGGCGGAGTCCAATGGTCAACCGGTACGGACCGGTGAGATTGAGAGCGACCGAAGCCTCGAACCCTTCTGGCTTGGATTCGTCGAGGCCCCCGGGAAAGGTCGCACCGGCGTTGTTCACGAGCACATCGAGTTGGGCGAAACGCTGCGCCAGTTTGTCCACTGAATCAGGCTCGGTGATGCGTAGCTGTTGATATGTCATTCCGGACAAATCGGTGTCGTAGTCTGCCGCACTGGGTTTGGTTCCGGTGATGGCGACATCGGCGCCGGCGTCCCGGAACAACGTCGCGATCGCATGTCCAATGCCGCTGGTTCCGCCGGTGATCAGCGCAGTGGTTCCGGTGAAGTCGAACCTCACCCGCGCCGTCACGGGTTGCTCGCAATCTGCTGCTCCAAATAATGCCTAAGCCAGGCGCTCTCCCAGAAGTTCTTACTTTCCGCCAAGAGATTCTCGTGGGCGTCGCGCAGCACTTGGCACGCACCCGGATGGTCCTTGTATACCAGCTCGGCGAGGTGGATGGCGTGCAGTGGGCGGCCGGCCGCGAGGTGCGCCCGCGCCCGTTCCACGAGTGCGTCTGCGCCGGCCAGTTCTACCACGTCTGCGGCGACGGCGTCGAAGGCGATCGGATAGAGCTCGGTGGTCGAGCGGTGATGGAACCATCCGGAGTAGTTCTCCCAGATGGCTCGCACATCCCAGGAGACTCTTCCATAGCCTTGTCCCACTTCGTATTCCGCGGGCAAAGTGATCTCACGCATCAGGGTCCAGACGTCCTTGCCGGCGTTCATGCCAGCGACGGTCTGATCGTGGATGTGCTGAATCGCGTTACGCAGCCGGGTCAGTTCGGCGTTGATGCGGTCCGCGCCCACGATCGGTGCGAAGTGACCGGTGACCAGGAGTTCGGGTTGCAACTCGCGCACCCGCTCAACCGACTCGATGGCCGTCAGGGCATCTCGGTATCGGTCGCCGCGAATCGTGACCAGGTTGGGTATATGTCCGAATAGCGGACCAAAGGTGTTTCCGCATAAGCAAATCCGCTCGTCGGGCAGCCATACGACCAGCGAGTCGGTGGTTTCTCCGCCGGGCGCGGAGATTAGCTCCAGGCATCGCCCACCAACGTCCAGGGTGAGGGTGTCATCGAAGTCGAGATCGACGGTGGGGACACTCTGGCCCGGCAAATGGGTGGCGCCGAGCCGGCGTTGGAAGGCCTGGATACCCGCCGCCAAGGTGTCTTTGAAGGCGAAGGCACTGCGGCTGGCTCGATACCGGATGAGACGTTCGTTGTCGTCGCGCCACAGGCGCCAGTTCGCTTGCGCAACAACGATTGTGTCGGGGTCCCGGATACTGTCCAGGCCGCCGACGTGATCCACGTGGCCTTGGGTAAAGATTATGTAGCGCACCGGCGAGGAATCAACAGCGTCGAAATTGGCGCGGTGCACCGGCCCCTCGAACCCCATGCCGGTATTGATGATCACCCGACCCTCAGCCGTGGTCAGCAGGTACGCATTCGACAGGCCCGGCGAACACCACAGTCCCGGGGCGATCCGTTCGGCCTGTTCGGCGCAAGCCGGGCGCATGGCGTCCGCGCCGGGCCGGCTTAGGTAGACCGGTTCCAACTGTTGTCTCCTTTATTCTGGCATTCGGGGCGGACGTCAAATGCATTGAAGTAGAAGTCGAACCGGTCGCGGAGTTCGTCCGCCGAGATGCCGAAGTGGCGTTGCAGGTCGTAGCGGATCCGGCCGCGCTTGCCGCGCGGATTCCCGTCGAGGTACTGCTGGAAACGTTGGCGTGCCTCCGGCGTCAGCTCCACACCGCCACGCTGGTAAAGCTGTTCCAGGAGCGCCATTTCGTTGCCGTTGAGTTGATGGAAGCTGATGTCGATGCTGTGTTCTGCCGGCACCAGATTGCGGTCGCGCACACACGCGCTCAGCAGTCGATGCACCCGGTCGCTCCAGTAGTCCAGTAGCCAGGCCGCGTCAATGCTGGTCCGGCGCAGTCGGTCTGAGTAGGCCATCATCGTGATTGCCGACTGGATGACGGCAGCTGGGTCGCGGTGCGTGAAGGCCACCGTTGCGTCGGGGAAGGTGGCCATCAGCGGGCCGAGCTGTTCACAGTGCTGGGGGCTCTTGAGGACCCAGGTCCGCGGGCCGCGCAGGAAGGTCAACGCCTGCAGCACTTTCTTCATATACGCGTAGTGTCGAGTTTGATCGAGCCCAAGGTAGAAGTCACGCCAATCCGGCACGCGCGCATGCCATTCCAAGACATAGGCGGCCAGATCCAGGTCGAGCAGTTCGACTTCTTCCTCGATCGCCTCGGGGAAGCGATCGTGCATGGCGGCCACCACCGGGGCGCTGACCATCAGCGCGTCATGTTCTTGCTTGCTGCGCGTGTAGCGGGGGTCGACTCCGAAAATGTCGGGGCCGTGGCCGCATGCGGGTATCGGCTCCTGGCTCTCCCAGTATGGAAGCGCGCGCCGGCGCGGATCGGCGGCTATCAGGTTCACCAAATGCGTGGTGCCGGATCGCGGCATCCCGACGACGATGACGGGCTTCTCGATTGGGATCGACTCGATCTCGGGATACCGCTTGACGAGTTCGGTCAACGACAATCGGTTTCGCAGCAGGCGAACCATCCGCCGGCGCAGGGTTGAGCGAGTGAGCTGGGTCAAACCTGCGTCCGCTTCGATCGCTGCGACGTGCGCGGTCATACGGTCGCCGAACCCGTCGGCGTCGTCCAAGTCGTCGACCCCGGACTGGTCGATGGCCTCGGCAAGCATCCGGTCGATGTCGAATTCGATCTGTTTGGCTTCGGTGAACCGCAGAATCTGACGCTGCACATCGGTCAGCTTGGGCGACGTCAGATCATCGAAGTCGATGGCGTCGATGGCCTCGCCGCCGGGGCCCACAGAACCCATGACACAGACGGTAGCCGCGGCCGCCAACCCGTCGTCAACCCACCTCCCCGGCAACAGCCGCGAAGATAGCTCGGTGGGGGTTTGCCATCATGGCGCAAATAGGGCGGTACCCTGCAGCGGGAACCCGTCCATCGCTTACCTCGACCGAAAGGCCGCCCCGTGCTCGTCGTCACTACCAATGACATTCCTGGTTGGGAGATCCAACGTGTATGCGGCGAAGTCTTTGGGCTCACTGTCCGATCACGAAATGCCTTCTCCCAGATTGGCGCCGGTTTCAAGTCAATGTTTGGCGGCGAGCTGCAGGGCATGACCAAGAACTTGGCCGAGAGCCGCAACGAAGCAATGGCGCGGCTAATCAATGAAGCGCGCAATAGAGGCGGTAACGCAATCATCGGAATGCGCTTCGACACGACCGAGCTTGGCGACGTGTGGACCGAGATATGCGCATACGGGACCGCGGTCCAAGCCGTGCCGGTCACCGACGCCGCGCGCTACACCGCCTCCCAGCTGGGCTACGGCGTTGCCGCACAGGCGCAGCCTCAACATCGTGGCGAAGCCGGACCAACGTAATCCTGTCAACCTACGGAGCGGTAGGTTCGGCGCGTGATAGTCGGAGCCTTCCTGGCAGAAGCCGCGTCCGTGGTCGACAACAAACTCAACGTGTCCGGCGGCGTGCTGTACAGATTTGCCGTCGAGGCTGACCGTTCGGCCCAGTTTCTGCTTGTCGTGCTGACGCAAGCCGAGACCGGCAATCCGGATCGGCGCGTTGATGTGGAGATCAGGCCTCCCACGGATGACGAGCCGCTATTCATAGAGTTCGAGTTACCGGAGGCGGCCACCACCGCCGAGGTCGGATTCGCGATCTTCAACCTCGACATCGTCCTGCCCGTCGACGGTCGGTGGGTGATTGTGGTGACGGGCGGCGCCGGAGTGATCTCGCTGCCATTGCTGGTGAGTGGCGGCTGAGCGGTTTAAGCTCGAATTGTTCAGCAAATTCCCAGGACCTATGGACACAATTGCTAGCAACAATTGTCCCCATTGACGCTTATAGTGTTTCCTGTCACAAGCCAAAACCCGCGATGTGCATCACCATCGGCGGTTCGTGGCCGGACCAAAATTCAGGCATGAGCCTTGGGGGTAAGCGGTTCGCGCCATAGGGACGCTTCCCAGTGGCGGCTTTGCTGATTTACGCTGCAGCGGTCGGGCTGACCTGCCTATCCGCCTTAACGACCCCCCGGCTTCTCAAGTGAGCCGGCCTGACAACAAGGTGGCACGATGACCAAGTTTGACTCCGTCGAGCGGGCGGTTGCTGACATAGCAGCCGGCAAAGCCGTCGTCGTCATCGACGATGAGGACCGCGAAAACGAGGGTGACCTGATTTTCGCCGCGGAGATGGCGACACCGGAGCTGGTGGCGTTCATGGTCCGCTATACGTCAGGGTACTTGTGCGTGCCGTTGGATGGCGCGGTCTGTGACCGGTTGGGTCTGTTGCCGATGTATGCGGTCAATCAGGACAAGCACGGCACCGCCTACACCGTCACCGTTGATGCCAGAAACGGTGTGGCGGCCGTCGATCTGGCCCGCATGGCGGGGCTGCAACCCGCGGGGGCGATCTGTGAGATCGTCAGCCAAAAAGACGAGGGTTCGATGGCCCAGACCGATGAGTTGCGGGTCTTTGCCGATGAGCACGGTCTGGCCATGATCACCATTGCCGACTTGATTTCATGGCGGCGCAAGCACGAAAAACATGTCGTGCGAGTCGCCGAGGCGCGCATCCCGACTCTTCACGGCGACTTTCGCGCGATCGGCTACACCAGCATCTACGAGGACGTCGAGCATGTGGCACTGGTCCGCGGCGACATCACGGACGGCAACGACGTGTTGGTGCGGGTGCACTCGGAGTGTTTGACCGGCGACGTGTTCGGGTCGCGCCGCTGCGATTGTGGGCCCCAGCTGGATGCGGCGATGGCGATGGTGGCCCGCGAGGGCCGCGGTGTGGTGCTCTACATGCGCGGTCACGAGGGCCGCGGGATTGGGCTGTTGCATAAGTTGCAGGCCTATCAGCTGCAGGATGCCGGGGATGACACCGTTGATGCCAACCTCAAGCTCGGATTGCCCGCCGATGCCCGTGACTATGGGATCGGTGCGCAGATCCTGGTCGACCTGGGGGTGCGTTCGATGCGGCTGTTGACCAACAACCCGGCCAAGCGGGTGGGCCTGGACGGGTACGGTTTGCACATCAGCGAGCGGGTTCCGCTGCCGGTGCGCGCCAACGCCGACAACATCCGCTATCTGATGACCAAACGCGACCGGATGGGCCATGAGCTCACCGGGCTGGACGAATTCCACGACACTGTTGCCTTGCCGGGTGAACTCGGGGGCGCCCTATGACCGCCGGCGACGATACAAATGGCGATGTGGGGGTACCTCCCGCTTGTGGGGGAGAGGAGCGGCGCAGATGAGCGGCGGCGCGGGTGTGCCGGCGATGCCGGTGCTGGATGCCGCGGATCTGCGGGTGGCGATCGTCGCCAGCACCTGGCACACCAAGATCTGCGACGCCCTACTCGACGGTGCCCTCAAGGTGGCCGCCGACTCGGGTGTCGGCAGCCCGACGGTGGTGCGGGTGCTAGGCGCGATCGAGATTCCGGTGGTGGTGCAGGAGTTGGCCCGCAACCATGACGCCGTGGTGGCGTTGGGCGTGGTGATCCGTGGTGAGACACCGCATTCGACTATGTGTGCGATGCGGTGACCCAGGGATTGACCAGGGTGTCGTTGGATACTTCCACGCCGGTGGGCAATGGGGTGTTGACCACCAACACCGAGGAGCAGGCACTGGACCGGGCGGGGCTGTCGACGTCGGCCGAAGACAAGGGCGCCCAAGCCACCGCGGCGGCGCTGGCCACCGCGCTTACGCTGCGTGATCTGCGCGCACGGTCTTAGTGGCTGGGCGAAAATTTGTTTCCATACGAATCACTTTCTCCCACAGGGTCTTGACGCGCCAAGAGCTGCAAAATTCGCGGTTGATGAACAGGCGATCGCGACCGATCTTCACCGTTCGCAGGAGCCCGGCGTCGGCGAGCGCATTAAGCCACGACACTGCGGTTGGTCGTGACACGTCACATCGCGTCATCACGGTGGCTATACGGCAGTATGGCTGCTCAAACAGCACGGACTGGAAGTCCGCGTCGGCACCGCCGCGGGATGCCGATCGCACTCGCTGGTTGAAGTCATCCTGCAACATGCGGATGGCGGCGATCTTGCGCATTGTGTACCGCGACGTTGCTTCGATTCCAGTCAGCACATACAGCACCCACTCCTCCCACGCCCCCTCAGCAGAGACGGCGAGAAGCAGGCGGTAGTAGTCGCTCTTGGAGTCAATGAAGTATCGCGATAGATGGAGCACGGGCAGTCTTAACAGGCCGGCATCGATAAGCATCAGCACATTGAGGATTCGGCCGGTGCGCCCATTGCCGTCAGTAAACGGATGTATCGCCTCGAACTGATAGTGGGCGGCGGCCATCCTCGCTAGTGGGTCGAGACCGTCTTCTGTGTGGACGAATCGCTCCCACTCACAGAGCTTTTCATTGATGACATCGCACCCTTCTGGGGGCTGTAGATCACCTCAGCTGTTCCGGGCCGACCGATCCTGGTGCCGGGCAGCGCGCGCACCTTCATCTCCCGCCCCATGATGATGCTGCATACGGTTGATGCAGTCGCCGTGGTAATTCCACGTTCCACGGTGTGGTCGAATCCTGCGCGTAGCGCGGTGCGGTACCGGAGAGTCTCACGTGTAGCCGGATCCGCATTGGCGTCGTCCTCTAGGTAACGAAACAGTTTGTCGGTGGTTGTGACGATGTTTTCGATCTCCGAGCTGGCCTGCGCCTCCAGGATGGGGATGGAGTTGATGAGGACCGTGGGATTCGGGATCGATACGACTGCTTGGTCAAGCTGTGCAAGGGCAGCGTTGGCGCCGATGGCGGCCTTGAGAACGCGTCGACTCTCTAGGTCATCCGCGCTCGGCGGAGGTGGCAGATCGTTGTATGGACGGTCGGGACTTCCAGGCGGCCACGATCGCGAGCAGGGCGGCACGTGTCGCGTCTTCGTAGAGGTCGATCTGGTCGAGCAGGAAGTCGTCCGGATGCCGCACTTCGATGTGGTAGGGCTCGACGGCCTCGGATGGGAAGTGTGAAAGATTCGATGTGACGATCACCTCGGCGCGTTCGCGCACGGCTGCGGCCAGGACATGGCGATCCCCCTCGTGGTTGCGCATCGCGCTTATCAGATCACGGTAGCCGGTGACTTCAGCGCCAATGAAGCTGTCCCGCATCGCCTTTAGCCGCTTGTTGGCCTGTGCCGGCGTCCTGTTGAGCTTGTTGATCAGCGTGCGCCGCGTCTCCTCGAGAATATCCTCGGACCACAGCGGCCGATAAATCCCTTCGTCGGCCAGCCGCAGCAGAAGATCGACCAGCGGGTAGGGAACGAGCACGCAAGCGTCCAACACAACCGGGAACGCCGACATTGATCGTTTAATCCCTCACTGTGCCTTCAGAATTGCCTCAATTTCGCCAGCGGCGTCTCGGGTCAACTCGTCTAGCGCTGCGCGCCGGTTGGCCCGTGTCTGCCGCTGATACTCCAGCAGAGCATCGAGGCTGACCTTGCGGTGCCGCCCAGGCTTTTCGAACGGGATACGCCCGTCTTCGAGAAGCTTCACGAGTGTTGGGCGTGAGATGTTCAACAGGTCGGCAGCCTCCTGCGTGGTGAGCTTGCGCTGGCGCGGAATGAGCGAAATGCCCTTGCCCTGCGACAGCGCTAGCACCACGTTGTAGAGCGCGTCGCGTACAGAATCGGGAAGGGTAATCGGACGGCCGTTGCCACCGCACACGGAAACCTCCGGAGAGCTGAGCGCTTCGAGCAGAGGCGCAAGACCTGCCGGTTCTTGGGGTGGTAGAACGGTCCGTTCTTCAACGGCTAAGGCTGCTGTCATAGGCACAGGCTAAAACGAAAGAAACGAAAAGTCGAGGACTGGGCAATCGGTGGGCTGAGCGGGTCAGCGCGGTACTGGCCGACTGGGGTCGGCGCATGTTATGGCGCACCCCGTGCCGAATTCCGTCCGAGGCTCGGAGCCGTCGTTAGGGGTTGCTGATATGTCCTTGTTGACCTCAGTGCTGACCCCCTGGTGTGGCCTCGGCGACGGTGCTGCCATGGCAGAAAAGCTGGCGGTGGCGGAGGGATTTGAACCCTCGGACGGTGTTAGCCGTCACACGCTTTCGAGGCGTGCTCCTTAGGCCGCTCGGACACGCCACCGCCGAGCAGCTTACCCAAAGAGCGCGCCCTCACCCCAATCGCTGCCGGGCGAAGAACTCCTCCAGCGGCGCCGCACACTCGGCGGCGAGCACGCCACCGCGCACTTCAGGGCGATGGTTGAGCCGACGATCTCGAACCACGTCCCACAGCGAGCCAACCGCGCCGGTCTTGGGTTCGAAGGCCCCGAACACCAGGCGCGCGACCCGCGCCAGCACCAGGGCACCCGCGCACATCGTGCACGGTTCCACAGTCACGGCGAGGGTGGCTCCCACAAGTCGCCACCCGTCGCCCAGCACACCCGCCGCCGCGCGCAACGCCAGGATCTCAGCGTGCGCCGTCGGATCGCCCAGCGCCTCGCGGGCGTTCACCGCCCGCGCGAGTTCGGTGCCGTCGGCGCCAATGACCACCGCGCCGATCGGCACGTCGCGGGGCCCGGCCGTCGCAGCAACCGCCAATGCGGCCCGGATCAGATCTTCGTCAGTGGTCACTGACCGCGCTTGCGATCACCGACCGAGGCGGTCGATCACCGCCGACAGTTGGTCGGCGAAGCCCATCTCCCGGGCAATGCGGCCCAGCTGCTCGTCGGCGTAGAGGTCGCTCTCGTCGAGGATGACCCCCAACACGGCTTCGGACAGCCCGATGTCGGACAGCAAGCCGAGATCGCCCTCTTCGAACGGTTCGGCATCCTCGAGATCGTCGGGATCGATTTCGGCGTCCAGATTGTCCAGCACTTCCGCGGCGATGTCGTAGTCCAGCGCGGCAGTGGCATCCGATAGCAGCAGCCGCGTCCCCGAGGGCGCCGGCCTCACGATGACGAAGAACTCGTCATCGACGTCGAGGAGCCCAAAAACGGCACCCGCGCTGCGCAGTTCACGCAGTTCGGTCTCGGCGGCCGACAAACTGGTCAGCGCTTTGGGACCCATGGCAGTACAGCGCCATCGGCCCTCCTCGCGTACGACCGCGACGCCGAAGCCGTCCGGCGTCTCCGCAGACGGGCCCTGCATGGAGGCCCGTTGTGCTCCCATGGGCGCCTACGCTAGTCGCTGACCAGGCCCCTGGCCAGCGGCGAGCGCATCCGAAAGCGCCGCGGCGGCCGAACTGTGCCAACCTTAGGACTGTGACTAGGGCGGTCGTGGCACCACCGGTGTGTGTGCTCGGGCTAGGACTCATCGGCGGTTCGATCATGCGGGCCACAGCGGCGGTCGGTCGCGAGGTTTTCGGCTACAACCGATCGGTGGAGGGCGCGCAGGGCGCCCAAGCCGAAGGATTCGACGCCAGCACCGATCTCAACAAAACGCTGGCCCGGGCCGCCGATACCGACGCGTTGATCGTGCTGGCCGTTCCGATGCCTGCCCTGCCGAACATGCTCGCCCATATCAGCGAATCGGCCCGCACCTGTCCCCTGACCGACGTCACCAGCGTGAAAAGCGCGGTGCTCGACGAAGTCAACACGGCCGGTCTGCTGCCGCGCTTTGTGGGTGGGCATCCGATGACGGGCACCGCGCACTCGGGTTGGGCCGCCGGGCACGGCGGATTGTTCAACAGGGCCCCCTGGGTGATCAGCGTGGACGACCACGTGGATCCCACGGTGTGGTCGATGGTGATGGACTTGGCGCTGGACTGCGGGGCGGTGGTCGTGCCGGCCAAATCCGACGAGCACGACGCCGCCGCGGCAGCCATCTCACACCTGCCGCATCTGCTCGCCGAGGCGTTGGCAATCACCGCCGCGGAGGTGCCGCTGGCCTTCGCGCTGGCCGCGGGGTCGTTCCGGGACGCCACCCGAGTCGCAGGCACCGCCCCCGATCTGGTCCGGGCCATGTGCGAAGCCAACTCCGGCCAACTGCTGCCGGCGGCCGACCGAGTAATCGATCTGCTGAGCCACGCCCGCGATTCACTGGCGAACCACGGCTCGGTGGCCGATCTGGTCGACGAGGGCCACGCTGCGCGCACGCGCTACGAGAGCTTCCCGCGCTCCGACATCGTCACTGTCGCCATCGGCGCGCCAGACTGGCGCGCCGATGGCGACAGTGACGATGTCGGGGGTGATCAGATCCGCTCTGCCAAGCCTGGATACTCCACGATGAACCCATCGGAGTCGACGGTCACCGTCGTATCGGCGACCGGGGAACGCAACTTGATCCCGTCGACACGTCCTTCGCTGGCATAGCTGACGGTGTCCGCGATAACCGACATCTCGGGCACATTCACGTAGACCACCGGCAGCGTGATCGACTCCGCTCGCTCGTGTAAACCGAGACGACGGATCGGCAGTGCGTTGAAGAACGGGCTGAACACCACGTCAATGTCCAGCGCGCCGTTGTATCCGGCACGCCTTTCACCCTGGTGGTCGGTGACCAACCACATGTTCTCCTCGTCGCGGGCGATCGCAAGCTGGCGTTCCCGCTCGGCGAGCGTCACGGTCAACCCGAACCGCTTGGTGGCACCGGACTCATCGGTCTGAACTTCATAGAAGGCGCCAAACGCCGGGTTGGTTGCGGTGGCCGCGGCAACAATGCGACCAGTGGCCCTGATTCGCTTGCCGGACAACTGGATTCGTACCGATTCCATGCGCGAGATGTCCTGTGCGCGCCATGTCAACATCGCCGGCCACTTGCGCGGAGTCGGATCAGGGGAGGCTGCGTTCACACATCTACCGTAGGACGTGTCCACCAACGGCGGCACGTTTGGCGCTAACTGTGGCGTCAATTCTTGATCCGGTCTCCGATTTGGCTCGGTCGCCGGGCCTGCTGAGCCGCCCGGTCCCCGGTGCCGACGCCCACACCGCCAATGCCAGCAGACCGTCGAGAATCAGGGCCAGCGCGGCCACCATCAGCGCGCCGACCAGGGCAATGTGGAATTGACGCTCCTTGATCCCGTCGATCAGGTAGCGGCCCAGACCACCAAGACTGGCGTAGGCGGCCACCGTCGCGGTCGCAACCACCTGCAGCGTCGCGCTGCGCAGTCCGCCCACCATCAACGGCAACGCGTTGGGTATCTCGACCCGCAGCAGCACCTGGCACTCGGTCATGCCCATCGCGCGGGCGGCATCGACGACGGTCGGATCGACATTGGCAACGCCGGCGTAGGCGCCGGCCAGCAGCGGTGGGATGCCCAGCAGCATCAGGGCCACGATCGGCGGTCCCATGCCCAACCCGTACATGAGAACCCCCAACAGCAGCACGCCCAGCGTCGGCAGCGCGCGCAATCCGTTGACAGCGCTCACCACCACCAGCTGGCCCCGGCCGGTGTGGCCGATGAGCAGCCCTATCGGGACGGCGATCACCGCCGAAGCGCCCACTGCCAACATGGTGTATTCCAGGTGCTCCAAGGTGCGGGCCGCCAGGCCGGCTGGGCCGGCCCAGTTGCTCGCCGTGAAGAGGTAGGACAGCGCATGTTCGATGAAGTTCATCGCGCACCGCCCGCTATCGGAGCCGGGACCTGGCGGCGCCGACGGGCTGGACGTGCGGCGCGCTCCCACGGCGTGGCCAGCCAGCCGCCCAAGACGATCAGCGCGTCGATGACAACCGCCAACAGGAACATGACGATGATGCCCGCCACGATCTGCTCGCTCTTGTTCGTCTGGTAGCCCGCGGTGAACCAAGTACCCAGGCCGCCGACGCCGATCACCGAACCCACCGAAACCATCGCGATGTTGGTCACCACAACCACACGCAATCCCGCCACCAAGACCGGGATCGCCAGCGGCAGTTCGACTTTCAACATCCGGGAGATCGACCCATAGCCGACCGCAATGGCCGCGTCACGCAGCTGCTGCGGCACCGCATCCAGCGCCTCCAGCACCGACCGCACTAGCAGCGCGGTGGTGTAAGCCGTCAGCGCGATCATGACGTTGGCCTCGTCGAGGATCCGGGTCCTGATGATTAACGGCAGTACCACGAACAGCGCGAGCGACGGGATGGTGAACACGATGCTGGCGGCGGCCGTCGTGAACCGACGAAGCATCGGCTCACGCTGCACCAGCAGGCCCAGCGGCACCGAGATCGCCAGCCCGATCAGCACCGGGACCAGGGCCAACCGCAGATGGACCACGGTCAGCGCCCATGCGGAGCCGAGGTGCGTCATCAGATAGTGCACGTGTCACTCCCGCCGTCGGGATTCCACGGCAGCCAGCACGTCGGCCGCCAGTATTCCACCGATGACCTTGCCGCCACGATCGACGGCAACGCCAACCGCCGACGGCGACGACAGCGCCGCATCCAGTGCCTGGCTGAGGTTTCCGTTCGGGCGGAACACCGAACCGACGACGACGATGCTCTCCGACAGCGCCGCGCCGCCGCGGTGGCTCTGCAGACCTTTGGCGTCAATCCAGCCCATGGGCGCACCCTCGTCGTCGATCACCAGCGCCCAACCGTCGCGAAGTCGAGTGTCCCCGAGGCTGTTCAGGGAAATTCGCTCGATGTCGTGTACTGGCAACCCGGCCGCGTCAACGAGTTGTAGCCATCGATAGCCGCGGCCGAGACCGATGAACTTGGATACGAACTCATTGGCTGGCCGCGTCAGCAGTCGGGCGGGTTCATCGCACTGTTGCAGGCGGCCGCCCGGGGCAAACACCGCCACCAGATCGGCCAGCATGAACGCTTCGTCGATGTCGTGCGTGACGAAAACGATGGTTTTATGCAATTCGCTTTGCAGACGCAGTATTTCGTTTTGCAGCTCATGACGAACCACCGGATCGACCGCCGAGAACGGCTCGTCCATCAACAGGATCGGCGGATCGGCCGCGAGAGCGCGCGCGACGCCCCCGCGTTGTTGTTCACCGCCGGAAAGCTGCGATGGGTAGCGGGTGGCGACCCTGGGATCCAGCCCGACGCGCTCGAGCACCTCATGGGCGGCCTTGCGGGCAGCCCGGCGAGATTGCCCTCGTAGCACCGGCACCGTGGCGACGTTGTCGATGGCCCGTTGGTGGGGCATCAGCCCCGCGTTCTGGATAACGTAACCGATTCCTAGGCGCAGCTTCACCGGGTTGACGGTCGATACGTCGGTTCCGTCGACAGTGACTGTGCCGGAGGTAGGTTCGACCATCCGGTTGATCATCCGCAGCGCGGTCGTTTTGCCGCAGCCGGAGGGTCCAACAAAGACCGTCAGCATGCCGTTAGGGACGGCCAGACTCAACTGGTCCACGGCGGTGGTGCCGTCGCCGTACACCTTGGTGACTTTGTCGAAGCTGATCAACCTGGTTCCTATTGCTGGATCGGGTGATCGAAGCCGTTGTCCCGCACCCATTTTCGTGCTGCCTGGTCGGGATCAACTCCTGCGTTACCCTGTACCGCTGCGTTGAGTTCGGCCAGTCCGGCGGTGGTGAGCTTTGCCGATACCGCATCCAATACGTCTTTAAGACGATCCGACTTCTTCTGCGAGTTCACCAGCGGCACAATGTTACCCGCTAGGAAATTGTGCTCTGGATCCTCGAGCACCACCAACCGGTTCTGCGGGATTGCCGCTGAGGTGCTGAAGATATTGGCGGCAGTGACCGTTCCGTCCACCAGCGCCCGCACCGTAACGGCACCGCCGCCGTCGTTGATGGTGACGAAGTTACCCGGGCGGACATCAAGTCCGTACTTCTGTCGCAGCCCGGGCAAGCCGGACGGACGGGTCTGAAACGCCGACGGCGCTGCGAACCGCACATCCGCAGAATGGGCCGCCAGGTCGGCGATCGTTTTGAGGTTCCACATAGTGGCAGTCGCGTTGGTGACGGTGACGGTATCGGTGTCCGAAGCCGGCGACGGCGTCAGGATCGACAGGTCGCCGGGCAGGCGCTTGTAAAGCTCCAGCTCGACCGCGTCCAGCAAGGTCACCTTGGAGTCGGGTTGGAAGTACAGCAGCAGGTTGCCGATGTACTCCGGAACCAGGTCGATGGAATGGTCCTTGAGCGCTGGGATATACGTCTCGCGGCTTCCGATGCCCATCCGCCGTCCGACGTCAAAACCGTTGGTCTGCAAGGCTTGTGCGTAAATCTCGGCAACGATCTGCGATTCGGGGAAGTCACCGGATCCGACCACGATTGATTTCAGGTTCCCCGTCGCCGACCCAAGCGGATCGGAACTGCCGCAGGCTGCAACC
Source organism: Mycobacterium simulans (assembly GCF_900232995.1). Taxonomy (GTDB): domain Bacteria; phylum Actinomycetota; class Actinomycetes; order Mycobacteriales; family Mycobacteriaceae; genus Mycobacterium; species Mycobacterium simulans. The sequence continues at coordinate 1,443,137 of NZ_OCVX01000003.1, read as the reverse complement.
AAGCCAACCGCCGCGAGCCACACAGCCGCGGCGAGTGCCGCGCGTCGCAGCATCCCCATGCCGTTGACAGTATCGCCAGAAAGGTCGAGCCGCCGCGGCGGCTTCCCGCGTGGTTAGGTTTCATTCCGTGCAGGAAGGGGCCAAGATGGCACTATGACCAGCAGCACGCCTTCCGGCTCTCCTGATCAGCGCCCGGCGCCCCGACCGCGACCGCCCACCAAGGACCCCGCATCCAAGTTCACCCGCGCTGGCGCTCTGTGGTCGGCCTTGATCGCCGGCTTCCTGATCCTCATCCTGCTGCTGATCTTTATCGCACAGAACACCGCGTCTACACCGTTCGCCTTCTTCGGCTGGCGCTGGAGCCTGCCGCTGGGCGTGGCCATCCTGCTGGCGGCGGTCGGCGGCGGATTGTTGACCGTGGCGGTCGGCACCGCACGCATTGTCCAGCTGCGGCGCGCGGCCAGGAAGAGCCACGCGGCCTCACGTCCGTAGTCGCGCACTAAAGCCTGGCGATCTCGCCCAGCCCACGCGAGATCAACGGCGCCACAACCTCGGGCGCGTCATACGCGTCGTCCTTCCCGTCGGCGTGCAGTGACATGCGGCGACGGAAATCGATACCGGCGGCGATGATGGCGAGCTTGAAGTACGCCAGCGCCATGTAGAACTCCCAATGTCCGAGCGGCTGCCCGGAGACCAGCGAGTAGCGATCCGCCAACTCGTCGGCGTTGGGCAACACCGGCGACGTCCAGGCAGCCTGCGCATTGACGATCAGGTCCAGCGCGGGGTCGCGGTAGACACACATCAACGCCGCGTCGGACAGCGGGTCACCCAGTGTCGAGAGCTCCCAGTCCACGACCGCACGAATCTGGGTCGGGTCGTCAGCGTCCAGGATGGTGTTGTCGATGCGGTAGTCGCCGTGCACGATCGAAGTGCGGCTCTGCTGCGGAATGGCTTGTTGCAGAGCCGAATGCAGCTTCGCGACGTCATCATCGCGGTGATCGTCGGGAAGCCGCACCAGCTCCCATTGCGAGCCCCATCGGCGCACCTGGCGTTCCAGGTAGCCGCTGGGTTTGCCGAAATCGCTGAGCCCGACGGCATTCGGGTCGATGCTGTGCAAGTCGACCAGGGTCCGAATCAACGCATCGACGCAGCCGTCGATCGCCGACCGGCTGAAGGCTTCGAGTTGGGCACGGCGGCGCACCACCTGCCCGGCAACGAATTCGACGATCTGGAACGGCGCGCCCAGCACCGCGTCGTCCTCGCACAGGGCGATCGTGCCCGCGACGGGAACCGGGGTGTCTTGCAGCGCGTCGACCACCCGGTACTCGCGGGCCATATCGTGCGCCGACGGGGTCAGCCCGTGCAACGGTGGACGACGCACCAGCCAGCTCGTCGTGTCGTCGTAGACCCGGAAGGTCAGATTCGAACGGCCGCCAGAGATGAACTCGCCGCGCAACTCACCTTCGCGTTCGATGCCGAGCGATCGCATATACGCATCCAGCGACGCCAGGTCCAGCCCGTCGAGTCGGTCAACGGAAGTCACCGGACTTGTTTACCACCGCCGGTCGCTGAGCTACCGCTCAGGCTCGGGTCGATTCTGCGGTGACTGCGAGGATTCGGCCGCATGGGACGCGCTGGCCGCAGGCTCGATGGCCGCACCGAGCTACCACCGCTGAATTGCCCGGCTCCTCCTCAGCCCGCTCCGCGGGCCGCATCGTCGCCGAGCTACCGCTGATTCCGGGGCAGTAGGTCCCACACATGTTCGCTGAAGTTCACTGTCGCCACCGTCGCCTGACCGGTCCGGGAGAACAACAGTCGGGTCACCGAGGCGTAGTCGATAGGAAACGACAACAGCCGCGGGGTCCCCAGAATCTCGTGTAGCACCACATTGATCCCCCCGCCGTGGCTGAACGCAGCGACGGTGTCCTCGGGGTCGGCTGCGGCCACCACGTCGTCGACCGCCGCGCGAACGCGCGCCCGAAATGCGTCCTCGTCGACCGCACTGGGCAAATGCCCCTGCGCCATGCGCGCCCACTCCTCGGGGAATTCGTGGCGGATGTGTTCGACGGGTATGTATGCGGGAAGGTCGCGGTCGTATTCGGCGAACCGGTCGTCGATATCGACAGCCAACCCGCGTGCGGCCGCGACCGGTTCGGCGGTTTGGATGGCGCGGCGCTGCGGGCTGCTCACTACCCGGGAGATCGGAAACCGAGCCAGCGCCTGCGGCAGTCGCGCGACCTGCGCAAGCCCGTCGTCGGACAGGTCCGGGTCGGAACCCTTGCCGTGTTCGCTGCGCAGCGGCAACGCATGCCGGACCAGAAGCAGTTGCATCTTGTTTCCTGTCGTCGGGTAGTCGCCGGACAACAGTCTCTCAATCGTCGGACTACAGCTACCGGTGCACAGTCCGGCGCGGCGGAGTAGGAGTCTCGTCGTGGCTGAACGGCTGGCCGCTCAGGTTCCAGCTCCACGAGATCTCCGGCGTAATGCACAGGTACGGTTGTGCACCCCCGACCACCTCCGCCGTGCCGTAGACGCGCAGGAACCGCGGCGTCCACGGCTGCGTCGACACCAGGTCGTCGATCACCAGCGCGACCTTGGCGTTCCCCGCCAATACGTTGTGGTGCCGCCGGGTCCTGGCCGGCTGGTAGCCGCCGACGTTGATGTATGTCCCGTCGAACTCGAACCCGACCGGGACGACGTCGGGCTGCCCGTCGGCACTGACCGTCGCAATCCGCGCCAGGGGCTGCGAGCGCATGAAGCCGATCTCTTCGTCGGTAAAGCTCATCTCGTTTACCTCCGCTATTCCACGTGTGGATTCATCAACGCATGCAGTGCCGGGGCGATGAGCCGAAGGATTTCCTCGCTGTCGACGTCGCGAAGATCCGGCATCCGAAGCAGGTAGCGCTGGCTGGCGATGCCCATCAGCATCGCTCCGGCGAGCGCGGCACGCAGGCGCGCGTCGGGTGCGTCAATTGTTTCGGCGATCGCGGTGACGGCGTGCGAACTGATGTGACTGCGCAGGATTTCGGCGGCGTCGTCGCTGGTCATGCTCGCGCGCAGCAGCACAGCCATGGGGCTGTTGGGGTCCGCTGCCCAGGCGGCCAGCATCCCGCGGGCCAGGTTTTCGGCGGTTTGACCCGGATTGTCGCCGATCGCCTCGGCGACCGGAATGGTCCAATGGACGGCCTCCCGGAACAGGTCCTGCTTGCTGCCGAAGTACTGCATGATCGACGACTTGTCCACCCCGGCCGCGGCCGCGATACCCCGGATGGTGGCGCGCTCGTAGCCAACTTCGGCGAACACGCCGCGCGCGGCGTCCAGGATCCGGCGCCGAGTGCGCTGGCCCTTGCGCTCGCCGCCCTCGCCGGATCCAGCCGCCTGAAGCACCGGCTCTGCACTCACCGCGCCCTCCCATCTACCAGCAAATATAGACAAGCGTTGAGAAATTTGCAATTATCGAAGCATGACACGGCCGTACATGGATTGGGACAGCGCCTATCGACAAGAGGCACCACCGCCGTGGAGCATCGGAAGGCCGCAGCCCGAGTTGGCCGCTTTGATCGATCACGGCAAGGTCCGCAGCGACGTCCTGGACGCCGGCTGCGGCCACGCGGCGTTGTCGCTGGCCCTCGCCGCTCGCGGCTACACGGTGGTCGGCTTGGACGCCAGCGCGACCGCGGTGGCGGCCGCCACCGCTGCGGCCGCCGAGCGAGGACTGTCGACGGCGACCTTCGCGCGGGCCGACGTCACCTCGTTTCGCGACTACCCACCCGGTTCCGAAGGCCGGTTCGCCAGCATCCTGGACAGCGGGTGCTTGCATTCGCTGCCAGCCGAGAAACGCCAGGATTACCTGCACTCGATCGCTCGGGCGGCCGCGCCGGGAGCGGCGCTCTACATCTTGGCGTTTGCCGCGGGGGCATTCGGCGACGAGGGCGCCGGGGACCGGCCCGGACCCCGTGGCTTGACCGAAACCGAACTGCACGAGGCGGTCTCGACGCTGTGGGCGGTTGACGAGGTTCGCCCCGCCAAGCTTTACGGCAACGCCAGCGCTCTGGACCTTGCCGAGGCGCCGTTTGCGAACGTCGAACGCGACGACGACGGCCACTTTGTGATGCCTGGATTTCTACTCAGCGCTCATCAGCCCGAGCGATGACCCACGGAGGATAAGAACATGGCCGATCGCCCCGAAGTGCCGATGAACCCGCAGATCATCGCGGAGTTCCGCGCCAACGGTGGCAAGGTCGGCGGACCCTTCAAGGACGCCACGTTATTGTTGCTGCACACCACCGGCGCGAAATCCGGCAAAGAGCGCGTCAATCCGGTGATGAGCTTCCGCATCGACGGCAAGCTGATGGTCGTCGGATCCTACGCCGGCGCCGACGTGGATCCGGCGTGGGTGCACAACCTGCGCGCCCACCCGCGGGCACACATCGAAATCGGCACCGACTCCTACGATGTCGAGAGCCGTGAGCTGCCGCGCGCCGAACGCGACGCCGCCTTCGACCACGTGGTGAAGGAAGCTCCCGGGTTCGCCGGGTACCAGACCAAGACCGACCGCGTCATCCCCATGTTCGAACTTCAGGCGCTGTAGCAGCCAAGTGACATGAGGTTGGCACTGTTCGGCGCGAACGGGGCAACGGGCCAGTTGCTCACCCGACTGGTGCTCGACGCGGGCCACACGGCCGTGGTGGCGACCCGCCGGCCGAGCGATTTCCCGTTCACCGATACTCGGCTGACGATCGCCGAGGCCGATGCCCGCGACCAATCGGCCGTCACGGGAGTCGTCGACGGCGCCGACGCCGTCCTCTCGACACTGGGCGTGCCGTTCACCTGGCGGCGCGTCGACACGTACTCCGTCGCCGTCGGCAACATCGTCGCCGCGATGCGCCACGTTGGGGTGCGCCGGCTTGTGGTGACGAGTTCCACTGGCGCCTACCACTATCCCGGTCGGCGCGATCGCCCGTGGTCGTTGCGGCTGTCCGAGCCCATCCTCACGCGCACGTTCGGTAGGTCGGTCTACGCCGACACCCGCGCGATGGAAGGCGTCGTGCGCGGCAGCGACCTCGACTGGACGATCGTGCGGCCGTCGATACTGTTCGACCTCCCGGAGCGCACCCGCTACCTCGCCGGGGAGATGGAGCCGGTGGGCGTGTTCACCGCGCGAATTGACCTGGCCGACTACCTGCTCGCCCTCGCCGGCGACCAGTCGGCGTACGGCAAGACCGTCGTCATCTCGACGACCGAACACGCGCCGGTTTTCTGGCGGACGATGTTGCGGCAATCATTCGGATCCGCGCAGCGGTAGCGAAGTCGAGGACGGCCCGGCGGCGGAGAATGCTATTCTCCGGATGGAGAGCGAGGTGTGCAGGCGATGGACACGGTTGTTCTTGGGCGATGGCTCGACACCGAAGGTGCTCCCGGTAACGGTGCGGAACCGGTGCTCGAGCAGCTCAGTGGGGGCTCGCAGAACACCCTGTATCTGATCCGGCGAGGCGACCTGCGCATGGTGCTGCGGATGCCCGGGCCGCGTGCCGACGCGGCTCGCATCGACGGGCTACTGCGCGAGATCCGGCTGGTGCGCGCCTTGTCGGGCACCGACGTGCCCCATGCGGAGCTGATCGCGGCCGACGAGACCGGCGCGGTACTCGGCATGCCGTTCTACGTGATGCGGGCGATCGACGGGTGGAGCCCGATGGACGACGGGTGGCAAGCGCCGTTCGACACCGACCTGCGGGCTCGGCGTGGGCTGGCGTTCCAACTCGTCGAGGGTGCCGCGCGACTGGGACGGGTGGACTGGCGCGCCCAGGGCCTCGAGGGGTTCGGTCGTCCGGACGGCTTTCACGAACGGCAGGTCGATCGCTGGCTGAAGTTTCTGGACGCCTACCGGGTGCGCCATCTACCCGGGCTGGAGGAAGCCGCCGACTGGCTGCGCCGCAACCGGCCCGCGCATTACACCCCGGGCATCATGCACGGCGACTACCAGTTTGCCAATGTGATGTTCGCGCACGGGAAGCCGGCCCGGCTGGCCGCGATCGTGGACTGGGAGATGACCACGGTGGGCGATCCGCTGCTGGATCTGGCGTGGGCGCTACTGGGCTATGACGGCGAGCAGCCGCGCGCCGACGGGTTCTATCTGGACCTGCGCGGGATGCCTACGCGCAGCGAACTGCTTGAGCACTATGAGAAGGTCAGCGGGCTGTCCACCGAAAACATCGACTACTACTTGGTATTGGCCAACTGGAAGCTCGGCATCGTGCTGGAGAAGACCTACGCCGCCGGGGTGCGAAATCCCGGAAAAGTCGATCCCAAGATCAGCGAGACCTTTGGGGCGATGATCCCGCAACTGATCGCCACCGCGGCCGAGCTGGCTAAGGTCCACTGAAATGGGTTATGCGGACCGACTTTTCGACCTCACTGATCAGGTGGTGCTGATCACGGGCGGCAGCCGCGGCCTGGGCCGCGAGATGGCGTTCGCCGCGGCGCTGTGCGGCGCCGATGTGGTGATCGCCAGCCGCAAGATGGATAACTGCGTGGCCACCGCCGAGGAGATCGAGGCCGAGACCGGGCGCACGGCAATGCCTTACCAGGTGCACGTGGGACACTGGAACCAGCTCGACGGCCTGGTCGAGGCGACCTACGACCGCTTCGGCAAGGTCGACACGCTCATCAACAATGCCGGCATGCAACCGATCTACGACAAGCTGACCGACGTCACCGAGAAGCTGTTTGACGCGGTGGTCAACCTCAACCTCAAGGGCCCCTTCCGATTGGCGGCCCTGGTCGGCGAGCGGATGGTCGCGGCGGGCCGCGGCTCGATCATCAACGTGAGTTCCAGTGGGTCGCTGCGTCCCAACGGCGGCATCGTGCCCTACGCCGCCGCCAAGGCCGGGCTCAACGCCATGACGGAAGGGCTGGCGCAGGCGTTCGGCCCGGCCGTGCGGGTCAACACGTTAATGGCTGGACCGTTCTTGACCGACGTCAGCAAGGCCTGGAATCTCGACCAGGACGAAACCAACAGGTTCGCCCATCTGTCGCTGCAACGACCCGGCAACCCGCCCGAAATCGTCGGCGCGGCACTATTTTTGGCTTCCGACGCATCCAGTTTCACCACGGGCTCGATCGTGCGGGCCGACGGCGGCATCCCCTAAGAGACAGGAGCATCCGATGGCGATTGAATTCTCCATAGAACCGGAATTCGAGAAGAAGCTCGACTGGATCCGCGAGTTCGTTCGCGAAGAGGTGGAACCGCTGGAGGTGCTGTTCCCGGGTTGCGAGTTTTTGCCGCTGAATGACGAGCGCCGCCGGATCGTCGATCCGCTCAAACAACAGGTTCGCGACCAGGGCTTGTGGGCACCGCATTTGGGCCCCGAATTAGGCGGGCAAGGCTTCGGTGCAGTCAAGCTGACGCTGATCAACGAGATCCTGGGCCGCAGTCCATGGGCGCCGATCGTGTTCGGAACACAGGCACCCGACACGGGCAATGCCGAGATCCTTGCTCGTTTCGGTACCCAGGACCAGAAGGACCGCTATCTGGCCGGACTGCTGTCCGGCGAGATCTTCTCCTGCTTCTCGATGACCGAGCCCCAAGGCGGCGCCGACCCGCGGGTCTTTAAGACTCGCGCCGTCCGCGATGGCGATGATTGGGTGATCACCGGTCGAAAGTTCTTCTCCTCCAATGCATCTGTCGCCTCGTTCTTTATCGTCGTCGCCATCACCGATCCCGACGTGCCCGTCCATCGCGGCGCCTCCACGTTTTTGATTCCGGCCGGCACCGAAGGGTTGACCGTCGAAGCCAACTATCACTTGGTCGGTGCCCTGCCGCACGAGCCGGGACATTCCCTGGTGCGCTACGACGAGGTACGGGTGGGCCCGGACGCGCTGCTCGGCGAGCCAGGCCAGGGGTTCTTGATCCTGCAGACCCGACTAGCCGGCGGTCGGCTGCATCATGCGATGCGGTCGATCGGACTAGCGCAGCGAGCGGTCGAGATGATGTCGCACCGCGCGAAAAGCCGTTTCACACAGGGCAGCTCGCTGGCAGACAAACAGCTGGTGCAGGAATTTGTCGCCGACTCCTACACCGAGCTCATGCCGTTTCGGCTGGCGGTGCTGCACGCCGCCTGGCTGACCGAAACAGCCGGAGAACGCGCCGCCCGCACTGAGCTTGCTGCCTGCAAGATACTCGCATCACAAGTGCTCAAATCCATTGCGCTGCGGGCAATCCAGGTGCACGGCGCGCTCGGGCTCACCGACCAGCTGCCCCTGGTAAATGTGCTGCTCGGCGGCATCGCGCTCGGCCTGGCCGACGGGCCCACCGAGGCGCACAAGGTCAACCTGGCCCGGATGCTGCTCAAGGATTATGAAGCCGAGGACACGGAGTGGCCCGGTGAAATGCTGGATATCCGGCGACACGCGGCCCGCGCCAAATACGGTGAGCTCGTTGACTAGTAGAGTCACCGCGGCCGTCGAGCGAGCGCTCGATGACCGCCAACGCGAGGCCACCGAGGAGGTGGAACGCATCTTGGCAGCGGCGGTACGGGTGATGGAGCGGGTGGCACCCGAGCCCCCCCGAGTCAGTGACATCGTCGCCGAGGCCGGCTCGTCGAACAAGGCGTTCTACCGGTATTTCGCCGGCAAGGACGATCTCATCCTGGCCGTCATGGAGCGCGGAGTGGCCATTGTCGTGTCCTACCTTCAGCATCAGATCGCCAAGGAATCCAAGCCGGAGGTAAAAGTCGCGCGCTGGGTCGAGGGCACCCTTGCCCAAGTCGCCGATCCGCATTTGATCAGCATGAGCCGGGCAGCCGCCGGGCAGATGTCGGCAAGCGCCAATTGGCGTGCCGCCGACCAGGAAATGATGCGACCGCTGCGTGATCTGCTGATCGACCCGATCACCGAGTTGGGCAGCACCGATGTCGGTCGCGACGTCGAGGCGGTCTTCGGTTGCACGGTGGCGACCATGCGCCGGTATGTGGGTTCGTCGGAGCAGCCCAGCCCGGCCGACATCGAGCATGTGGTGCGGTTCTGTCTGCGCGCTCTCGGGGTCGGTTGATGCGCGCGATCGTCTGCCGCACCTATGGTCCGCCCGAGGAGCTGGTGCTCGACGACGTTCCCGAACCCGTCCCGGGTCCGGGCCAGGTGCTGGTCCGGGTGCGCGCGGCCGCCGTCAACTTCCCCGACGTGCTGTTTATCGCCGGCAAGTACCAGGTTCGGATTCCGCCGCCGTTCATACCGGGTAATGAGATCGCCGGCGAAGTGCTGAGTGCCGGTGACGGCACGGCACTTAGGCCTGGGCAGCGGGTATCCGGGACCACCTTCGGAGCGTTCGCGGAGCGGGCGCTGCTCGATGCGGGCCAGGCGATGCTCGTGCCCGACGACGCCGACTTCGCGTCGGCAGCGGCATTCGGCGTCACGTACCGCACCGCGTATCACGCGCTGCGCTCGACTGCCCAAGTCGCAGAAGGGCAATGGGTGGTGGTCCTCGGCGCCGCCGGCGGTGTCGGTCTGGCCACCGTCGATCTAGCGGTGGCCATGAAGGCGCGGGTGCTGGCGGCGGCCTCCGGCCCGGAAAAGCTCGACCTCTGCACGCGGCGCGGCGCGGCGGCCACCGTCGACTACGACTGCGAGGACCTGAAGACCCGCATCCGCGAGCTCACCGGCGACAGCGCCCGGGTTGTCATCGACCCCGTCGGCGGATCTTATTCGGAGCCGGCGCTGCGCGGTCTCGCCCGCGGTGGAACGTTCATCACCCTCGGCTACGCAACGGGCACCATCCCGGCAATCCCGCTCAATCTCGTTCTGCTCAAGGACGTCACCATCCGCGGCATGGAGATCCGCACCTTCATGGGCGACTACCCCGACGAGGCCACCCGCGACGTAGCCGAGTTGGCGCAGATGTTCACCGCAGGGCAGGTCCGGCCCTACATCGGCGCGCGATTCCCGTTGGCCGAAACCCCGGCGGCGTTACGGCATGTGGCCGAGCGCAAAGTGCTCGGGAAAGTCGTCATCGACGTGCCCTGACGTCGCAGGTACTCTCCCTCAAAGTCCAAGGAGAGGGTCGATGCTGCACGAATTCTGGCAGAACTTCGCCCACAACCTCTTCAAGCCGCTGTTGCTGTTCTTCTACCTTGGGTTCCTGCTGGCAGTCCTGAAAGTCCGGTTCGAGATTCCGTACGTCATCTACCAGGGCCTGACCATGTACTTACTGGTGGCCATCGGCTGGCGCGGAGGCGAGGCACTGGCCCATATCGATCCGTGGCAGATCGACAACATCGCCGGATTCGTCGTCCTGGGTTTCGTATGGAACTTTGCCAACGGCATGATCGCCTACTTCCTGCTCAACTACATGACGACCATGCGGCGCGTCGACAAGGCCACAGTCGCGGGCTATTACGCGTCGGATGGAGCGGGCAGCTTTGCGACCCTGATGGGCGTCCTCACTAGCATCGGGATGGCCTATGACGCCTACATGCCGGTCCTGTTGGCCGTCATGGAGATTCCGGGCTGCCTCCTGGCGCTGTACCTGGTGGGCCGCCTCCGCCGCCAGGGGATGGACGCAGCGGGAGTGATGCCCGACGAGCCTGGGTACACCGAACCGGTCGGGGCGGGGCCCGGCGCGGCGGCGCAGCGGGCGTATGACGCGCGACCAACCCGCCAGCGTCGTGGCAGGCCGCGGGGAGTGTCCCGACAGCTCTTGGGCGAAGTGTTCCTAAACCCTGGGCTTGCACTGCTTATCGGCGGCGTCGTTATTGGCGTGATCAGTGGACTGCAAGGCACTCAGGTGGTTCGCGACGATGACGCGTTTTTTGTGTCGGCATTCCATGGCGCGTTGTGCTTGTTCCTGCTCGACATGGGAATGACGGCCGCACGCAAGTTGCGCGACCTCAGGTCTGCAGGCCGCGGCTTTATCGTCTTTGGCGTGTTGGCGCCGAATCTCTTCGCGACACTGGGGATCGCCGTCGCGCACGCCTATGCGCTGATCAGCGACACGCATTTCAAGCCTGGCACATACGCCCTGTTCGCAATACTGTGCGCCGCGGCGTCCTACATCGCCGTCCCGGCGGTGCAGCGGCTTGCGATTCCCGAGGCGAGCCCTACGCTGCCGTTGGCCGCATCATTGGGCCTGACGTTTTCCTACAACGTCACCATCGGGATCCCGGTCTACATCGAGATCGCCCGGCTCTTTGGTTGAGTAGGTACCGCGAGCAGACGCAAAATCGCCTTGGAACGCGCGTTCCAGGGTGATTTTGCGTCTGCTCGCGGTACTCTCGCGGTACTCGCGGTACTAAGGTGTGACGATGTTGAAGTCCGGGTTCGCTTCATCGAGTGCACCCAGCATCGACGCCAAGGCCGTGGCGTCACCAGACAGTTCCAGCCCGGGCGAGGTGAAGTCACCGCCCGCGGCCATCAGAAGCCGAAACTTACTGTCCAGCTTGACCGTAACCTTCGCGGTGGCCGGGTCAGCGGCAATCTTGCGGTGAATCAACACCCCGTTGCGCAGCGTGAGCCGATAGTTGGTAGCCAAGTCAGCGAACGTGATGTCGATGGCGAGATCGAGGTCCCAGCTGCGCGGGCCGTTGACCCGAATGGCAATGCTGTCGAAGATCTGCTCCGGCGTCAGCTGGGAGAGCAAAGTTGGTGAGGTTGCTTGAGTCGCGGTGCCCACGTTGCCGACGCGCAATTCAGCGGCGCCAGTCATGAAGAAGTTGCGCCACGTTGCGTTTTCGGCACCGTATGCCAGCTGCTCCAATGTGTCGGCATACAGCCCGCGAGCCGCCGCGTGGTCGCTGTCGGTGAAGATCGCGTGGTCGAGCAGCGTGGCCGCCCAGCGGAAGTCGCCGGAACCGAAGGCCGCCCGCGCGAGTTCGACCACTCGGTCGATTCCGCCGAGGGCCTCGACATAGCGGGGGGCGAGCGCTTCCGGGGGATGCGGCCACAGCCGAGCCGGGTTGCCGTCGAACCATCCCATATAGCGCTGGTAGACCGCCTTGACATTGTGGTTGACCGACCCATAGTAGCCGCGGGTATGCCAGGCCTGCTCCAACGCCGGTGGCATCTGGAACATTTCGGCGATTTCGACGCCGGTATAACCCTGGTTGAGCAGCCGCAGCGTCTGGTCATGCAGGTACGCGTACAGATCTCGTTGCAACGAAAGGAATTCGACGATCCGCACTCTCCCCCAGGTCGGCCAGTGGTGGGAAGCGAACACCACATCGCTGCGATCGGCGAACGTGTCGATCGCTTCGGTGAGATAACCCGACCAGGCACGCGGGTCACGCACCAACGCGCCACGCAGGGTCAGCAGGTTGTGCAGGTTGTGGGTGGCATTCTCGGCCATGCATAGCGCGCGGAATTGCGGGAAATAGAAGTGCATTTCGGCGGGAGCCTCAGTGCCCGGCGCCATCTGGAACTCGATCTCCACACCGTCGATGGTGTGGGTCTCCCCGGTTGTCCGGATGTCGACGGTGGGGACAATCATCGCCACCTCGCCAGTCGACGGGGTCTGGCCTAGGCCGCAGCCCACCTGCTCCAGCGGTCCGCGCGCCAACAGGGTGCCATACATGTATGTCGCGCGGCGCGTCATAGCCGGACCCGCGTAGACATTCTCCTGGATCGCATGGGCGGTAAAGCCCTGCGGCGCCAGGACTGCAACCTTTCCGGCGTCGACGTCTGCCTGGGTGGTAACGCCCAGCACGCCACCGAAGTGATCGACGTGGCTGTGGGTGTAGATCACGGCGACGACGGGACGATCACCTTCGCGGTGAGTGCGATACAAGGCCAGCGCCGCCGCCGCCACCTCGGTGGACACCAATGGGTCGATGACGATGATTCCGGTGTCGCCCTCGACGAAGCTGATATTGGAAATGTCGAATCCGCGGACCTGATAAATGCCCGGCACCACTTCATACAGGCCCTGTTTGGCCGCCAGCGTCGACTGCCGCCACAGGCTTGGATGCACCGATGTCGGCGCGGGTCCGCTGAGAAATGCATATGCGTCGTTGTCCCACACCACGCGGCCGTCGGCGGCCTTAATGACGCACGGGGACAGGGCCGCAATAAATCCGCGATCGGCGTCGTCGAAATCCGTTGTGTCATGCAGCGGTAGCGAGTGTTCGCGATGTGCCGACTCGATTATCGCCGTAGGAGGTTTGTGGTCCATCGGCAATACATTGCCATTACCACGGCGGCCTTCGAAAGCTCCCAATAGGTCCGGCTAGCCGGCACGACGACGTCGAAAGACCCGACGAACCGGAAAATAATTCTTCGCCGCACCTAGACCTCCGGTCCAGTTAACCCGCATACTGCGGACGGTCCTCATGCCGATGGACCGCTACAACAGGCAAAGGAGCACAGGTGAAGCGTGGACTAACGGTCACGGTAGCCGCGGCAGCAATCTTGGCTGCGGGTCTTTCCGGTTGTTCGAGCAACAAGTCGAGTACGGGCGGTGGCGGCACCACGACTGCGGGCACATCGGCGCCGGGCGGAGGAGGCGGTGCCTCAGGGACCAAGGTCATCATTGACGGCAAGGACCAGAACGTCAGCGGCTCCGTCGTGTGCACAACAGCGGCCGGCAACCTCAACATCGCGATCGGTGGTGCAGCGACAGGCATTGCCGCCGTGCTAAGCGACGCCAACCCCCCCGAGGTGAAGTCTGTTGGGCTGGGCAACGTCAACGGAGTAACGCTCGGATACACCTCCGGCACCGGTCAGGGCAACGCCTCGGCAACCAAGAATGGCAACTCCTACAAGATCACCGGGACCGCTACCGGCGTTGACATGGCTAACCCAACATCGCCGGTGAACAAGCCGTTCGAAATCGACGTGACCTGTTCCTGACCTGACCTCACGTTGACGTTGGCGCGGGCGGGTGCCACCCGTTGATTGGCAACCGCACCGCGAACTCGGTATGACCGGGCGAGCTGTTCACCGTGATCGTCCCGTTGTGGGCCTTGACCACGGCGGAGACGATCGCCAGACCCAGCCCGGTGCTGCCGCCTTTGCGAGAACGTGACGTGTCGCCGCGCGCGAACCGCTCGAATATCTCCGACTGCATCGCTTTCGGAATGCCGGGGCCGTTGTCGATGACCTGCAGCACCGAGTGCGTCGGCTCGGTGGTCAGCCTCATCGTCACGACGGTGCCTGCGCCGGTGTGGATGCGCGCGTTGGCAAGCAGGTTGGTCACCACCTGGTGCAACCGCGCCGCATCACCGGGGACCACCACCGGTTCGGCGGGCAGGTCGAGCTCCCACTGGTGATCCGGACCTGCCACGTGCGCGTCGCTGACCGCGTCAACCGCCAGGCGGGACAGGTCCACCGGTTCGCGTTCCAACGGCCGGCCGGAGTCCAGGCGAGCCAGCAGCAGCAGGTCCTCGACCAGACGCGTGATCCGCTCGGTCTCGGATGCCACCCGGCTCATCGCGTGCGCCACCGCCTCCGGGTCGTCACCCATACGCTGCGTGAGTTCGGTGTAGCCGCGGATCGCGGCGAGCGGGGTACGCAGCTCGTGGCTGGCATCGGCGACGAACTGGCGCACTCGGGTCTCGCTGGCCTGCCGCGTCGACAAGGCGGCCGCAATGTGGTCGAGCATCCGGTTGACCGCAGACCCAAGTTGGCCCACCTCGGTGTAGGGGTTGGCATCGGGTTCGGGCACCCGCACGGGCAGTTGCACCTCGCCCCGGTCCAACGGCAGGTCGACAACCTCACCGGCGGTTTGCGCGACGCGGCGGAGCGGCGCCAGCGCGCGCCTAATGATGACAATTCCGGCGGTGGTCGCCGCAACCACCGCGATCAATGTGACGATCCCGAAGATAATCAGCATCCGGAACATCGTCGCGTCAACGTTCGCCATCGACAGGCCAGTGACAATGACGTCGCCCCCGTTGCGGCTCGGCGCTGCCACGACGCGGTACCTGCCCAGCCCGTCGAGGTTCAACGTCATCGGGGTGCGGCTGGCGGCGATCTGTTCCAGTTGAGCCTGTGCGGTTGGGGTCAGCGCGGCCCGGGCACCGCTGCTGGTCAGATAGCCGGCGTCAACCGTCTCGCCCTTATTCACCACAGCCCCGACCATGCCGGCCGGCTGGCCCGGGGCATCGAGGAATTTCGGGCCGGGGCCCGGCCTGACGAATATGTGCGCATCGCGTCGCCGTTCGGGATACATCAACGCCGAGCGGTAGGAGGTGCCGGCAAGCTGACTATCGAGCTGTGCCAACAGGGGGTGGTGCAGCGCCAGTTCGGTCGCCCCGATGATGCCGACACAGACGATGACGAGCACGACGACTTGGCCGACCAAGAGCCGGAGTCGAAGCGACCAGACCCGTGGCGCCCTAGCGGGCCGGCTTGAGGACATAGCCCGCGCCGCGCAGCGTATGGATCATGGGTTCACGACCGTTGTCGATCTTCTTGCGCAGGTAGGAGATGTACAGCTCGACGATGTTGGACCGCCCGCCGAAGTCGTAGCTCCACACGCGGTCCAGGATCTGTGCCTTGCTCAGCACGCGCTTGGAGTTACGCATCATGAACCGCAGTAGTTCGAACTCGGTGGAGGTTAGCGAGATCGGTTCGCCGGCGCGCGTCACTTCGTGACTGTCTTCGTCCAACACCAGATCTCCGACCACGAGTTGGGCGCCACTGTCGACCGTTGCGATGCCCGTGCGCCGCAACAGCGCCCGCAGCCGCAGCACGACCTCCTCGATGCTGAACGGCTTGGTGACATAGTCGTCACCCCCTGCGGTCAACCCGGCGATGCGATCTTCCACCGCATCCTTGGCGGTGAGCAGCAGCACCGGTAGGCCCGGATTCTCGTTGCGCAACTTGTGCAGAACGTCGAGGCCGCTCATGTCGGGCAACATCACGTCGAGTACCACTACGTCGGGTCGCTCGGCGCGGGCCGCTGCGATGGCCGACAAACCATCACCGGCAGTGGCGATATTCCAGCCCTCGTAGCGCAATGCCATAGACACCATCTCGGCGAGAACGGGTTCGTCGTCGACGACCAGGACGTTGACCGGCTTGCCGTCGGCACGACACATCACGACCCGCTCAACAGAGGTTCGAGGGGCAGTCACGGATTCCAGTATGCGCCGCCGTCTAGGGCAAGGCTATGCCGTTGCTATGCGCGAGCTGTGAAACGGTCGCGTGACTGCTGAGCAGTCACGCGACCGTACCCGCTTCATGCCTAGTACCAGTATCGCCTGCCGGCGACGGGGCGGCCAATAGCGCCCAGGGCCCACATGACCGCACCAATCACCAGCAAAACGACGCCCAGGACGGTCAACAAATGTATCCCAAACACAAATCCGAGGATTAGCAAGATCGCACCGACGACAATCATGGCGAATTCCTTTACATAGATCAGTTAAGCACAATTTGCATTGCGCTGGGTTGCGGCAAACGGCAATCCTTTACTTTCGGGTTGACACCGAAGTAGTTCAACGGACCGGCGATTACCGTGACGGCAACGGTTCCCGCTGACGCGCAAGTGGTTTCGCTACCCTTGAAGTAGTCACGCTGCCATGCAGCGACAACGCCGATGAGCATCCACACCAGCACAACCGCCCCGAGAATTCCGCGACCGCGCATCGTGACCTCCGTAGAGTCCGAGAAAATTCCCGTATGCTCGCCAGATACCCGTTGCACCTATGTCTAAACCTGCGCAGGCGAGTAATTCACCGCCGTCGAAACAGCCCAGTTACAGATGTTGCGTTGCGAGCCAGGCCGTTGCCCGCCGCTTCGACGCGCGAGATAACCATGCGTCTTGAATGAGCTCGGTCAATTCCGTGACGCTGATTTCCGCCAACCGACCGGCCCGCACGAGCACCGAAGGATGCCCGTCGAAGTGGGCGGTGGTGAAAAAAGGCGACGCGGGATCTTGGGTCAGTGCCAGCTTGTCGCCTTCCGACTCCACCCACAGCATGATCACGTCGTTGTAGCGTTCACTGGTCACCGGATCGACTGCGTCTGGCTGAGGGGTCCGGAAGAACACGAACGACTTGCCACCGACCTGATAGATGCTGTTGCCCTTCGGCCCTTCGAGGCGCTTCACGTGCGGCATCGACGCGGCAATCTGATGCACGTCGCCAACCCGAGCGGGTCGATCAGCCCTACGATCAGCCATAGCGGCGACAATACCGAGTACCCTTCCAGGCATTGCGGCAAAGGGGGATTGGATGCAGTGACGGACACTTTGTTCGCTGACGTCTCCGAATACCAAGTGCCAGTGGATAACTCATACCCCTACCGAGTGCTCTCGATCCGTGTTTGCGACGGCACCTATCGGGACCACAACTTCGCGCGCAACTATGCGTGGATGCGTGCCGCGTTGGACACCAGGCGGTTGACGTTCGGAATCGTCTACACCTACGTCCGCCCGAATTGGCAGGCTAACGCCAACACCGTGCGTTCGATGATCGACGCCGAAGGCGGCTTGCACCAACGCGTGGCATTGATGCTCGATGTCGAGTCGGGCGGCAACCCGCCGAGTGACGGGTCCAACTGGATCAACCAGCTCTACTGGAACCTCGCCGACTACGCGGGATCTGCCGCGCGAATCATCGGATACGCCAACGCCTATGACTTTTTCAACATGTGGCGGGTGCGCCCACCGGGCCTGCGGGTCATAGGAGCCGGCTACGGGTCGAATCCGAACCTTCCCGGCCAAGTCGCGCACCAGTACACCGACGGGCAGGGCTACAGCCCGAATCTGCCGCAGGGCGCGCCACCGTTCGGTCGATGCGACATGAACTCTGCCGACGGGCTGACACCGCAACAGTTTGCCGCCGCCTGCGGCATCACAACGAACGGAGGACCGTTGATGGCGCTCACCGATGAGGAACAAGCCGAACTGCTGACCAAGGTCCGCGAGATCTGGGACCAACTACGCGGACCCAACGGCGGCGGCTGGCCACAACTCGGGCAGAACAGTCAAGGCCAAAACCTCACCCCGGTCGACGCGATCGCCGCGATCAAGCAGGATGTGGGCAGCATTCAGTCGTCGAGTTGAAAACTGTTGGCAGGGTTACTTCCCATGCCTTCTCAGACGTGCTGCCTACCCCGTGCGAATTTCGTAGACGCCTAGCCCGCCGCGCCGTGGTTGCCCAACCACCCGTCGGCGCCGTCGTCGCCTTTGAGCCCGTCGGCTCCGGGGGTCCCCGCAGGACTCCCGGCCGCGGCCCCACCGCTACCTCCCGCACCACCCGCGCCGCCAGCGCCGATCAGCCGAGCCGCTCCACCGCCGCCACCGCTTCCAGCGTCGCCACCCGCGTTGGCAGCGGTGTAGGTGGTTCCGCCGTTGCCAACGCGGGTGGCGACGCTGGAAGCGGTGGCGGCGGTGGAGCGGCTCGGCTGATCGGCGCTGGCGGCGCGGGGGGGGCGGGGCGGGGTCTGTTGCACAACTGAGGCGGTG
>NZ_OCVX01000003.1:1402126-1424640 GCF_900232995.1 Mycobacterium simulans | reverse complement strand
CCCCCCCCCCCCCCCCCCCCCCCCCCGCCCCCCCCCGCCCCCCCCCCCCCCCCCCCCCCGCCCCGCCCCCCGGGACCAAAAAAGCCCCGGCCCCCCCCCCCCCCCCCCGGCCCCCGCCGCTGCCGCCGTGCCGCTGACCGAAGATTGAGAAGTCGCCTTCCGCGTCGATAACTGAAACCGTCGCGGCCCCGCCGGCTCCGCCGTCGCCACCAGCCCCAGCGGCGCCAGATAGCCACCCGCCATGGCCACCATTTCCGCCACTGCCACCGCGTCCGCTCGTAAAGGGTTCAGCGACCCCGGCGAAACCGCCCGTCCCACCGGCACCACCTGCGCCACCCGAACCGAACAGCCCGGCGGCCCCGCCCGCGCCACCGTCGCCGCCGACGCCGGGAAGCGCAGCACTCAGATGAATTTCGCCGCCGACCACGACGTAGCCGTCACCGGCGTCACCGCCGCGGCCACCGGCCCCGGCATTGCCGTGCAACCACCCGCCATGGCCACCGTTACCCCCAGCGCCACCGCTGCCGACAACGGCGCCCAGATCGGCTGCCTCGGAGCTTCCACCATCTCCGCCGGCCCCACCTGCACCACCGTCACCGAACAGCCCGGCGCCACCCCCGGCACCGCCTGCTCCACCGCTCCCGGCCGGAACACCAGGCGCGGCCAGCGTACCGGCTCCGCCTTGGCCACCGGCGCCGCCGTTGCCGAATAGCCAGCCGCCACGGCCGCCGGCACCACCGGCCGCATTCACCCCGCCGGCCCCGCCGGCGCCGCCGTTGCCGATCAACCCCGCGTCGCCGCCCGCACCGCCGGCCCGGCTTGCCGCACCGGCCGCACCAGCACCACCATTGCCGTACAGCACCCCGCCGGCGCCCCCCTTGCCCCCCGCCACAGTCGCGTTCGCACCATCGCCGATCAGCGGTCTCCCCAACAACGCGTAGGTCTGCGCATTCACCGCACCCAGCAGCTCCTGCTGAAAGGTCTGCAGGGGGCTGGCATTGGTCAACTCCGCGGCGGCATACGAAGCCGCGCCCGAGTTCAACAACTGCACAAACTGTTGATGAAACGCGCCTAACCGAGCACTCAGCGCCTGATATTCCTGGGCATGACCGGAAAATAGTGATGCCACCGCCGCCGAGACCTCATCGGCACCCGCGGCCAGCAAACCGCTAGTCGGAACGGCCGCCGCCAAATTCGCCGCGCTCAGAGCCGAGCCGATACCCTGCAAGTCCGTAGCTGCCGAAACGAGCGTCTCCGGGGCCGCCAGCAGATACGACATCGGTATCGCCTCCAAATCCTCGTCGGGCATTTCTGCGAAGTGCCCAGGATATCTTCACGCCACATGGCGCATCGCTGTTTTGACTGGCTTCTAAGGCGTTTCAAACGCCGCGGCCACCAAGGACGATCGAAGCGGCCTTTCTCAGGCGGCTCGTCGTTGTGCCGATACGAAAAGTGTTGGTGGTATTAGCTCTTCGAGATCATCGGGGAAGCTGCGGCCGTAGCGAGTCATCAGGTCCGCGAACGTTGTCGCTGACACGCTCCAGCCATGGTCGCCCAGCCAGTCGGCGACGGGCGTGCGCTCCTCTGCGTACCAGAGGTCTTCGTAATCAGTTATCTCGGTATTGACCAACCGGGCGGCTACAGAGCGCATACGCTGCATATCCTCGCGTTGGCGCTGCAACCGGTCCGGGTCGAGGAAACCCTCGGTGGGAACGTTGGAAGCCAACCAGCTGCGAGCCGGGCTAAGCGCATTGACGCGTTCGAACAACAGATCCTGGGCCCGCGCGGGCAAGTAACGCACCAGCCCCTCAGCCGACCAGGCGCTCGGCAGTGACGCGTCGAACCCCGCCTCCTGCAAGGCTTCTGGCCAGTCCTGACGCAGGTCGATCGGGATGTTCACCAGTGTTGAAGTGGGTTGCGCACCGTGCTGGCGCAACGTGGCGGTCTTGAATTCGAGCACTCTTGGTTGGTCAAGTTCGTAGACGACGGTTCCGTCGGGCCAGGGTAACCGCCACGCACGCGAGTCCAGACCCGACGCGAGGATCACCACCTGCCGCACGCCGGCGTCGGCCGCGCTGAGGAAGAACTCGTCGAAGAAGGCAGTGCGCGTGGCCATGAAGTCGATCATCAGCTGTACCCGAGCCCGCACTTCCGGTTCGATGTCGGTCGCGCCGGCCAGCAACTCGGGGTTGGCGAACATGCTCCACATCCCGTCGCCCGCCGCGTCTACAAACACGCGCGCAAACGGGTCGCTGATGAGTGGGTTGTCGCTCTCGGTCTCCGCGGCACGAGCGGCCGCCACACCCAGCGCGGTGGCTCCCACGCTCTGGGTGATGTCCCAAGAGTCGTTGTCGGTACGCGGCATCCACCTATTCTTCCAGTCGCCGATGGCTCGGGCCGCTCGTCACGAGTGCCCTACGCTTTTTCCCAGACGGTCGACAGGTTTGGACAGGTTTGCAGGAGACTCCGATGACACACGGCCCGCCACGTACGCCGCAGGAAGTATTCGCCCACCACGGCAAGGCCCTCGCCGCCGGAGATCTCGACGCGATCGTCGCCGACTACACCGACGACTCCGTGGTAATCACCTCGGCGGGCATCGCGCGTGGCAAGGATGGCGTCCGCACGGTGTTCGTCAAACTGCTCGACGATCTACCGAATGCGGTATGGGACTTGAAATCCCAGATCTTCGAGGGCGATGTGCTCTTTCTCGAGTGGGCCGCCAACTCGGCGCTCAACCGGGTGGACGACGGCGTCGACACCTTCGTGTTCCGGGACGGCGCGATCTGGGTTCAGACGGTCCGATACACCCCGCACGCCAAGGGCTGATGCTCGTGGACCTCGATGCCGTTGCCGCATGGATGTCCGAGCAGGGACTAGGCGAGGGTCCCCTGGAAGACGTCGCCGCGGTGACCGGTGGAACGCAGAACGTCATGCTGCGATTCACCAGATCCGGCAGACCCTACGTGCTGCGCCGGGGCCCGCAGCACCTACGGCCGCGCAGCAACGCCGTGATATTGCGAGAGACCCGGGTGCTGGCGGCGCTGGCCGACTCGGATGTGCCGCATCCGCACCTGATCGCCACCTGCGACGACCCCAGCGTGCTCGGTGATGCCGTGTTCTACCTGATGGAGCCCGTAGACGGATTCAACGCCGGCGAAGGGCTACCACCCCTGCATGCGGGCAATCCCGGCGTCCGCTTTCAGATGGGGCTGTCCATGGCCGATGCCCTGGCCAAGCTCGGTGCCGTCGACTATGTCGCCGTCGGACTCGCCGACTTCGGCAAACCCGACGGCTTCCTGGAACGCCAAGTGCCGCGCTGGCTTTCCGAACTGGAGTCGTATCGGCAGTACGACGGCTACCCGGGGCCCGAGATCCCCGGCATTGAGCAGGTGTCCAAGTGGCTGGAGCGTCATCGACCAACCGCCTGGACGCCCGGCATCATGCACGGTGATTACCACGCCGCGAACGTGATGTTCTCGCGCACCGGGCCGGAAGTGGTCGCCATTGTCGACTGGGAGATGTGCACGATCGGCGACCCGCTGCTGGATCTGGGCTGGCTGCTGGCCACCTGGCGCCAGCCGGATGGATCCAGTGTGTTCAGCCACGCCCTTGGTGGACAGGATGGATTGGCCACCACCGACGACCTTCTGCAGCGGTACTCGCAAAACACCACCCGCGACTTGTCGCACATCAACTGGTACACCGTGCTGGCATGTTTCAAGCTCGGCATCGTGATCGAGGGCACGCTGGCCCGGGCCTGCGCGGGCAAAGCCGAGAAGGAAGTCGGTGACCAACTCCACGCGGCCACAGTGCACTTGTTCGAACGGGCACTGAACCTTATCGAGAACCAGCCCTAACCCCGGCGTGCGGCTTTACAGCGGCAGTGCGTTGGCGGCTTCAGCGCTGGCATACGCTGCCCCAGCCGCATTCAGCGTTTGCACGAACTGACTGTGTAGCGCGGCCGCCTGCGCGCTCAACGCTTGATACCGCTGACCGTGCGCCCCGAAGATCGCCGCTATGGTGGCCGAAATCTCGTCGGCACCAGCGGCCAGCACTCCCGTCGTGGGCGTTGCCGCGGCCACGGTGGCTGCGTTGATGGTCGACCCAATACCGGCCAAATCTGACGCCGCGGCTACCAGCATCTGCGGCTGTGTAAACAAAAA
Organism: Mycobacterium simulans; assembly: GCF_900232995.1. Lineage (GTDB taxonomy): Bacteria > Actinomycetota > Actinomycetes > Mycobacteriales > Mycobacteriaceae > Mycobacterium > Mycobacterium simulans. The sequence continues at coordinate 1,420,474 of NZ_OCVX01000003.1, read as the reverse complement.
TGACATAGCATTACCTCTGCTCTTTGCGGTATTTGGGGGGAGACAACGGATCGTATTCGGTGGCGCCAGTAACAGATTCGATGTTATTAGATCGAGATTGTTTAGTTATGTATTTGTTATATGTGATCTTGGTTGTGTAAATTTCTTTGACGCGAAGTATGTGCGGCAATGTCAATGCCTTTGACAACGCGCACATCGCGTGGGCTGGCAGCGCTGACCACCGGGTATACGTTGCCAGCAACGCATACCCCAGCGGCGGACGTCCACGCACCCAATTTCACCCGCCGCCGGATTCATCGGCCAAAATTCGTCGAAATGCTCGATTGCGAACGTTGCTGCGCGGGCGCCGGCGCCAGCTGAAAGTAACGGCACGCGTGGCTTCCCAATCGTCGGAAAGAAGTTTCGGTGTGCCCGAGCGCGACAGCTGGAGTTGGCGTGCCGCCGCATGTGCCGATGCCTTGGCGTCGCGACACACTGCGTGGTCTAAGCGCACCGCTCGGGACGGTTCTAGCCCCGCATCGCTAGCCTCTGCTGTGTGACTGTGGGGAATTCCGTCAGACAAGCACTTGACCATTGGGCGAGGCAGGACTGGGACGCTGCTGTGTTTCACGCCTGCGACGCCGTCAACGGGACCGGAAAGAAGCGTTATCCGCAGCAAGGAATCGCAACTCGGTTCAGGCGCACGATCCGGGATGGGCTTGACATGTTCCACGTGATGGCGGCACCAGGCGTCGACTTTGAGAAGACCCGTTTCCCGATAGCGGTGAAGTCTGATCTGCCCGATAGCCGTCCCGACATCGCCGACGTGTTGTGGGGCATTCATCGCCGCAGTCACGGCCATGACGACGAGCTGCCCAAGGGATTCGAACTGACCCGCCATGGATCTCGTGACGCAAAACTGAGCATCTGGCGAGACGGAAAGATCCAGCTTCCTGCGGCGACGGCGCTCGGCCTGTTGGCAATCGCGGTGTTTGCGCCGGAAAACAAGGGCGAACCCATACCCATCAACTACAAGCTCAGCTGGTACCAACACGACTTTCAGATCAGCGGTTGGTGGGGCTGGCAAGATCACTTTCGCGAGATCGTCGGCAGCGCCCAGTTCTCACAGATAGTTGTCGACTTCGACAAGCGATGGGACAGCTGGACACCGTTGTGACGACGGTGCCTACCGCCAGAAGCCGGTACTGAGCGCGCCCGAAGAGATTCGAACTCCCAACCTTCTGATCCGTAGTCAGATGCTCTATCCGTTGAGCTACGGGCGCCGATGTTCAGTTGTCACAGTTGTCGCGTGGCGGAGGCGAGAGGATTTGAACCTCCGGTCCCCTTGAAGGGGGACAACTCATTAGCAGTGAGCCCCATTCGGCCGCTCTGGCACGCCTCCATGGACTTCCTGAGGTTACCCGACTCCGGAATCCCGCAGCCGCCGGAGGCATAGCGTACACAGCGGCAACATATGCTGTCGACGTGACTGCCCGCCTTCGGCCCGAGCTGGCCGGGCTGCCAGTTTACGTTCCCGGCAAAACCGTGCCTGGCGCCATCAAACTGGCCAGCAACGAGACGGTGTTCGGCCCGCTGCCCAGTGTCCGCGCGGCTATCGAACACGCAACCGACGTGATCAACCGCTACCCCGACAACGGCTGCGTACAGCTGAAGGCAGAGCTGGCAAGGCATGTGGGCCCAGATTTCACATCCGAAAACGTCGCCGTCGGCTGCGGCTCGGTGAGCTTGTGCCAGCAGCTCGTTCAGATCACCGCCTCGGCAGGCGACGAGGTGATCTTCGGGTGGCGCAGCTTTGAGCTCTATCCGCCCCAGGTCCTGGTCGCCGGCGCCACCCCCATCCAGGTGCCGTTGACCGACCACACTTACGACCTTTACGCAATGCTGGCCGCGGTCACCGACCGCCCCCGCCTGATCTTCGTCTGCAACCCCAACAACCCGACGTCGACCGTCGTCGAGCCGGACGCACTTACCCGCTTCGTCGAGGCCGTTCCGCCACACATCCTGATCGTCATCGACGAGGCCTATGTCGAGTACATCCGCGACGACATGGCGCCGGACAGCCTCGGCCTGGTCCGCACCCACGGCAACGTCGTGGCACTGCGAACCTTCTCCAAGGCCTACGGGCTGGCGGGCTTGCGCGTCGGCTACGCGGTCGGCCAACCCGACGTGATCACCGCGCTGGACAAGGTCTACGTGCCATTCACCGCGACGAGCGTGTCGCAGGCCGCCGCCATAGCCTCGCTGGACGCCGCCGACGAACTGCTGGCCCGCACCGACGCTGTGGTCGCCGAGCGCACCCGCGTCAGCGCCGAGTTGCGGGCCGCCGGGTTCACGCTGCCCCCGTCGCAGGCAAACTTCGTCTGGCTGCCGCTGGGACCGCGCACCCGGGACTTCGTGGAGCAGGCCGCGAACGCGCGCATCGTGGTCCGCCCGTACGGCACCGACGGTGTCCGCGTCACCATCGGTGCGCCCGAGGAAAACGACGCCTTTTTGCGATTCGCCCGTAGCTGGATTTGACGAGCACCCGCTGCGCCGCCGGTGTTCCCGGCCACGTCAAGCGCGGCGGTCACGGCAATTTCACCCGCACCGCGCCGCTCGGACAGAGAACGGATCGACCGTAACCTTGACCCGACGGCATCGCCGGATCTGAGGAGCATGCAATGACCTTGGCGCGCAAGAAATTCACCGAGTTCGCCGAACGCAGCGAGCCCATCCCTGACGTTGAGCTCGACGATTTCTGGGCGACGCTTCAGCCCGCGACCATCGACGACATGATCGGCGAGTGGAGGGGCGGCGAGTTTGTCACCGGCCACAAGATGAACGGAAAGCTGGAGCAGGCTGCCTGGTTCGGCAAGACGTTCAAGTCCGCTACCGACGTGCAGCCGCTGGTATGTCTGGACGCCGCCGGCAACAAGTTCTCCAACGTAGCGATGGGCAAAGGCGAGGCGAGCCTATGGCTGGAAGAGTTCCGCGGCGAGATCACCGCCACGATGGTCTACGACGGCCAACCGGTTCACGACCACTTCAAGAAGATCGACGACGACACGATGATGGGCATCATGAACGGCAAGGGCGTCGTCGATAACGGCCGCTACTTCTACTTCTATTTGGAGCGGGTGTAGGGGCTTTGGCCGTCGAGCGTGCAGTCACGGTTTCGAGTGTGCGGCCAGGGCGGGCCAGGCGCGCCAGCAGCGCCCTTGGTCCACGCTCAAAACCCTGAGTTCACGCTCGACACCCCGACCGCCGCTAGCGCGCCGGGTAGCGGCCGGTGAACGCGAGCAACCGGTCCAGCCCGCTGGCATCGTCGGGCATGTCGATTGGGGCATCGAAACCGGCCGCACTGCGCTCGTGCGGCTTGATGAGCTTTTCCGCTAGCCCCAGCACGTATTCGGCCAGCGAATCCGGGACCTGGAAGTCTTGTTCGACGGCCACGGCGTAATCCCAGGCGTGGACCAGAAATTCGATCGAAAACACCGAGACGGCGACCTTGGCGGGCATCGAGCCGGGGCCCAGCGGCACCTCGCCTTCCATGCCGTGGCGATGCCACGCGTCCAAAGCGGGCCGGGCGGCGCCGACGATCTGACGCTCGACGGAGTCGGTGTTCTCTCGCATGGAGAAGTCGGCGCCCGCCATGCCGCCGAGGACCATGATCGAGTTCAGCAGATGCCCGGTCAGATCCGACACGTCGTACTCCGAGCACGGCGTCTGCTTGGACATGTCGTCGCTGGCGATGGTGCGCAGGACTTGTTGCAGCACGCCCAGGCAGGCTTCGGCGCTGGCCAGCTCGTCGGCGGGTGGGGAATCTGGACCGGGTCGCAAATCTGAGGGCATATTCGCCACGCTACGGTCTGGGCATGGGTGAAACATACGAATCCGTCACCGTCGAAACCAAAGACCAGGTCGCTCAGGTGACGCTGATCGGGCCGGGCAAGGGCAATGCGATGGGTCCCGCCTTCTGGTCGGAAATGCCGGAGGTGTTCGCAACGCTGGACGCCGACCGCGAGGTACGGGCCATTGTCATCACCGGGTCGGGCAATAACTTCAGCTACGGTCTCGACGTGCCGGCGATGGGCGGGACGTTCGCCCCGCTGATGGCCGAGGGCGCACTGGCCCGACCCCGCGCCGACTTCCACGCCGAGGTGCTGCGGATGCAGAAGGCGATCAACGCCGTCGCCGACTGCCGCACCCCCACCATCGCCGCGGTGCAGGGCTGGTGCATCGGCGGCGCCGTCGACCTGATCTCTGCGGTCGACATCCGCTACGCCAGCGCCGATGCCAAGTTCTCGGTACGCGAGGTCAAGCTGGCCATCGTCGCCGATATGGGCAGCCTGGCCCGTCTTCCGCTGATCTTGAGCGACGGCCACCTGCGGGAACTGGCGTTGACGGGTAAGAACATCGACGCGGCCCGTGCCGAAAAAATCGGCCTGGTCAACGACGTGTACGCAGACGCCGAAGCTACGTTGGCCGCCGCCCACGCCACCGCTGCCGAGATCGCAGCCAATCCACCACTAGCCGTCTACGGCGTCAAGGACGTGCTTGACCAGCAACGCACTTCCGCGGTCTCGGAGAACTTGCGCTATGTCGCCGCATGGAACGCGGCGTTTCTGCCGTCCAAGGATCTGACCGAGGGCATCGCGGCAACCTTCGCAAAGCGGCCGCCGCAGTTCACTGGCGAATAGGCTCAACGCCAGTGACCCGCGCCGGCGACGATGCAGAGCGAAGCGATGAGGAGGAGCGGCGCCAATGACCCCAGACGGCAAGATCCGCATCCCGGCCGACCTGGACGCTGTAACCGCGATCGGCGAAGAAGACCATTCCGAGATCGACGTCGCGGCCGTCGAACGGATCTGGCGGGCTGCGCGGCACTGGTATCAGGCCGGCATGCATCCCGCGATCCAGTTATGCCTCCGGCATAACGGACGCGTCGTGCTCAACCGTGCGATCGGGCACGGTTGGGGTAACGCTCCAACCGACGAACCCGACGCCGAGAAAATCCCAGTCACGACCGAAACACCGTTCTGCGCGTACTCGGCGGCAAAAGCCATCACCGCGACCGTGATACACATGCTGGCCGAGCGGGGCGTCTTCTCGCTCGATGACCGTGTCTGCGAATACCTGCCCAGCTACACCAGTCACGGCAAGCACCGCACCACGATCCGGCACGTAATGACGCACAGCGCGGGCGTCCCGTTCCCGACCGGACCGCTGCCGGATGTCACCCGCGCGGACGACCACGAGTACGCGCGCCAGAAGCTCGGCGAGTTGCGTCCGCTCTACCGGCCGGGATTGGTGCACATCTACCACGCGCTGACCTGGGGGCCATTGGTGCGCGAAATTGTCTACGCGGCCACCGGTAAAGAGATTCGAGAAATACTGGCCACTGAGATCCTGGACCCGCTGGGCTTCAGATGGACCAACTACGGCGTCGCCCCGAAGGATCTTCCACTGGTTGCGCCCAGCCACGCTACCGGACGGCCGCTGCCGCCGGTGATCGCCGCGATCTTTCGCAGGGCCATCACCGGAACCATGCACGAGATCATCCCCTACACCAACAAGCGGCTCTATCTGACGACCGTGATCCCGTCGTCAAACACGGTGTCGACCGCAAACGAACTGTCGCGGTTCATGGAGATCCTGCGCCGCGGCGGCGAGCTCGACGGTGTTCGGGTCATAAGCCCGGAAACGCTGCGGGGTGCGGTGAAGGAATGCCGTCGCCTGCGGCCGGATTTTGCCACCGGGCTAATGCCCCTCCGCTGGGGTACTGGATTCATGCTGGGATCGACGCGGTATGGGCCGTTCGGGCGCAACGCACCGGCTGCGTTCGGTCATCTCGGCCTGGTCAACATCGCGGTCTGGGCCGACCCCGAGCGCGGCCTGGCGGCCGGTTTGATCAGCAGCGGCAAGCCGGGCCGCGATCCCGAGGCACGGCGCTACGGCGCTCTGATGAACACCATCACCGCGGCGATCCCACGGCGTTAAGGGGCGTTTGTCGATCGGCAAGGCGGGCAACCCGAAGTGGTATGGACTCCGAACGCTTCCGCGATTTATTAGAAACGCCAGGGCCGTTCGCGTCGGTGTATTTCGAGGACTCACACAACACCCACGACGCCGCCGACCAGCTTGATCTCAAGTGGCGCGCACTGCGCGAACAGCTTGAGTGCCACGGCGCCCCCCGATCGACCACCACCGATATCGAGCACGCCGTGATGGAGCTGCGTCCGCCGATTGGACGCAGCGGGCGCGCGGTAGTCGCCGGCGCTACCGGTGTCGTGGTCAACGAGCATCTGCTGCGACCGACCGCCACGACCGTGGTCCGCGTGTCCGAGCTGCCCTACATTGTCCCGATCGTCGAAAACGCCTTCGACCCTCCGAACTACATCCTGGTCGAGGTCGACCATGCCGGCGCCGACATCACGGTCCGCAACGACGGCACACTGCGCTCCGAAGTCGTCGACGGCGGCGGCTACCCGATCCACAAGGCTGCCGGAGCGGAATCCGCTTGGTATGGCGACCCGCAGGTTCGCGTTGAGGAAGCTGCCCGCAAGAACGTGCGCGCCGTCGCAGACCGCATCAGCGAACTGGCCGACACCATGGCGATCGACGCGCTCTTCGTGGTTGGCGAGGTGCGATCGCGCTCAGACCTGCTGGCAGCACTGCCGGAACGGGTGCTCGCTCGAGCGGTACCGCTCCACATTGGTGCGCGCCATAGCGGGCACGACTTCATCGAGGTGGAAGAGGCTATCGAGGCCTGGTTCCTCAAGCGGCAGCTAAGCGTTATCGGCGACGCCGCGGAGCGATTTGGCGCAGAGATCGGCCGTCGCTCCGGGCGGGCCGCCGAGGGGCTGGGGGCCGTCTGTTTTGCGCTGCGCCAGGGAGCGGTCGACACCCTGATCGTCGGCGATATGGGCGACGCCACCGTGGTTGCCGACGAATACCTGACCACAGTCGCGCCCAACGCTGATGTGCTCTCCGAGCATGGCGCCGCACCCGCCAAGACGCTGCGCGCCGACGAGGCGTTGCCGATGTTCGCGATATCGGTCGGGGCGTCACTGGTCCGCACGGACGAGCGGATCGCTCCGGCCGACGGCGTCGGCGCGGTGCTGCGGTACGCACCTACCTTGCACTGAGCCGGTCGTCCCCGAGCGTGCGCAAAATGACAGCCGTAGCGGCGTGTCGGCGTACAAACACGCACGCTCACGGCAGGGGAACCGCGGTGGCGGAGGGATTTGAACCCCCGGACGGTTTTAGCCGTCTCTCGCTTTCAAGGCGAGTGCATTAGGCCGCTCTGCCACGCCACCCTGGACAAGGTACGACAAGGGTAACGGGCGGTAGCGTGGCCTCATGCGCGCCATCGTCGCCGGATCCCCCGAACAACTGGAATGGCAGGAAGTCGCCGATGTGACTGCCGGGCCAGGCGAGGTACTCATCAAGGTAGCTGCCGCCGGCGTCAACCGCGCCGACGTGCTGCAGGCCGCGGGTAAATATCCGCCACCGCCGGGAACCAGCGAGATCATCGGCATGGAGGTGGGCGGCGTCGTCGCCGACGTAGGCGTTGATGTGACGGAATGGTCTGCCGGACAAGAGGTTTGCGCGTTGCTGGCCGGCGGCGGTTACGCCGAATACGTCGCCGTTCCCGTCGGTCAGGTGATGCCCATCCCGCCCACTGTCAACGTTGTCGACTCCGCCGCGTTACCCGAGGTCGCCTGCACCGTCTGGTCGAACCTGGTGATGACCGCACGGTTGAGCCCCGGCCAACTACTCCTGGTCCACGGCGGAGCCAGCGGCATCGGCAGCCACGCGATTCAGGTGGCACGCGCGTTAGGCGCCCGGGTGGCGGTCACCGCGGGCTCACCGGAGAAGCTGCAACTCTGTCGCGACCTGGGCGCCCAGATCACCATCTCCTACCGCGACGAGGATTTCGTTGCGCGCATCAAGGAAGAGACCGACGGCGCAGGTGCCGACGTGATCCTCGACATCATGGGAGCGGCGTACCTGGACCGCAACATCGACGCGCTGGCCACCGACGGGCAGCTCGTCATCATCGGCATGCAGGGCGGGGTGAAGGCCGAGCTCAACCTGGGCAAGCTGCTCACCAAGCGGGCGCGGGTTATCGGCACCACGCTGCGGGCGCGGCCGGTGAGCGGCCCGACCAGCAAGAGCGCCATCGCTACGGCGGTGACGGAGTCGGTCTGGCCGATGATCGCCGGGGACCGGGTACGCCCCGTCATCGGCAAACGGCTGCCCATCCACGAGGCGGCGCAGGCACATCAATTGCTGGTGTCGGGCAAGACGTTCGGAAAGATCCTGCTGACCGTCAGCGACTAGCGCCGATGTAGGCCGCGAGATGCTCGCCGGTAAGCGTGGAGCGGGCCGCGACGAGATCAGCGGGAGTTCCCTCGAAAACGATCCGCCCGCCGTCATGGCCGGCGCCTGGGCCGAGGTCGATGATCCAGTCGGCGTGCGCCATGACCGCCTGATGGTGCTCGATGACAATCACCGACTTACCCGAGTCGACCAGCCGGTCCAGCAGGCCAAGCAGCTGCTCGACGTCGGCGAGGTGCAAGCCGGTGGTCACCTCGTCGAGCAAATAGATGCCGCCCCTATCTCCCATGCGGGTGGCCAGTTTAAGACGCTGTCGCTCGCCGCCGGACAACGTTGTGAGCGGCTGGCCGAGGCTTAGGTAACCGAGGCCGACGTCGGCGAGCCGGTCGAGAATGGCGCGCGCGGCCGGGGTGCGCACCTCGCCGGAGCCGAAGAACTCCCGCGCGTCGGCCACCGGCATGGCCAGCACCTCGCTGATGTCGCGGCCACCCAGTTTGTACTCCAGCACCGACGCGTCGAACCGCTTGCCTTCGCACACATCGCAAGTCGTGCTGACGCTAGCCATGATCGCCAGGTCGGTGTAGATGACGCCGGCGCCGTTGCAATTGGGGCATGCGCCTTCGGAATTGGCGCTGAACAGCGCGGGCTTCACGCCGTTGGCCTTCGCGAACGCCTTGCGGATCGGATCGAGCAGTCCGCTGTATGTCGCCGGATTGCTGCGCCGTGAGCCGCGAATCGGGGCCTGGTCGACCGTCACCACTCCGTCGCGCCCGGGCACCGATCCGTGGATCAGCGAGCTCTTGCCGGAACCCGCCACCCCGGTGACCACGACAAGCACTCCAAGCGGGATGTCGACATTGACGTGTCGCAGATTGTGCAGGCTGGCATCACGAATTTCCAACGCGCCGTGGGGCGTTCGTACAGACCCCTTGAGGGTGGCCCGGTCGTCGAAATGGCGTCCGGTGCTGGTATCACTCGCGCGCAGGCCTTCGACGGTGCCCTCGAACACCACTCGGCCTCCGTCGGCACCGGCGCCTGGACCGAGGTCGATGACGTGGTCCGCGATCGCGATCGTGCCCGGCTTGTGTTCCACGACCAGCACGGTGTTGCCCTTGTCCCGCAGCCGCAGCAACAACTCGTTCATGCGTGCGATGTCATGCGGATGCAGCCCGATCGTCGGCTCGTCGAAGACATATGTGACATCGGTGAGCGACGATCCGAGCTGACGGATCATCTTGACCCGCTGCGCCTCACCGCCCGAGAGTGTCCCCGACGGGCGGTCAAGGGACAGATAGCCAAGCCCGATCTCAACGAACGAGTCGAGGGTGCGTCGCAATGCGGTCAAAAGCGGTGCGACAGAAGCCTCGTCGATCCCGGCAACCCATTCGGCAAGATCACTGATCTGCATCGCGCACAGGTCAGCGATGTTGCGCCGCTCGATCTTCGATGACCGGGCCAGCTCGGACAGGCGGGTGCCGTCACATTCGGGGCAGGTGGCAAACGTCACCGCCCGCTCTACGAAGGCGCGCACATGCGGCTGCAGCGCGTCAATCTCCTTGGACAGGAACGACTTCTGGATCTTCGGGATTAGACCTTCGTACGTCAGGTTGATGCCGTCGACTTTGATCCTGGTCGGCTCCTTATGAAGCAAGGCGTCCAGTTCCTTCTTGGCGAACTTTCGGATCGGCTTGTCCGTGTCAAAGAAGCCGCAGCCGTTGAAGATTCGGCCGTACCAACCGTCCATGCTGTAGCCCGGGACCGTGATCGCGCCCTCGTTGATCGACTTGCCGTCGTCATAGAGCGCGGTCAGGTCGATGTCGGAGACCGAGCCCCGACCTTCGCAGCGCGGGCACATGCCACCGGTGATGCTGAAGCTACGGCGCTCCTTCACCGTCCGCCCGCCCCGCTCCACCGCGACCGCGCCCGCACCACTGATCGAGGCGACGTTGAACGAAAACGCTTGCGGTGAGCCGATATGCGGCTTCCCGAGCCGGCTGAACAGAATGCGCAACAACGCTCCCGTGTCGGTTGCGGTCCCGACGGTGGAGCGGACGTCGGTTCCCATACGCTGCTGGTCGACGATGATCGCGGTCGTCAACCCCTCGAGCACATCGACCTCGGGCCGCGCCAAGGTCGGCATGAAGCCCTGCACGAATGCGCTGTAGGTCTCGTTGATCAGCCGCTGCGACTCCGCGGCGATCGTGTCGAACACCAGCGAACTCTTGCCCGAGCCGGAGACGCCGGTAAACACGGTAAGCCGCCGCTTCGGGATCTCGACGCTGACGTCCTTCAGGTTGTTTTCGCGCGCGCCGTGCACGCGGATCAAGCCGTGGCTGTCTGCAACGTGCAAGCCTCAGCCCAATCTCAACCTAATGACGCCAGTGCGCGCACCAACTGGTCGACCTCGGCCATCGTCGAGTAGTGCGCCAGCCCGACGGTCACTGCGCCGCCGACGTCGTTGACGCCGAGCACATCGAGCACGCGTGAGCTGGCGTTGGAGATCGCCAGAATTCCGTTGTCCGCCAACCGCTGTACCACCCGATCGGCCGGCACTTCGTGGACAGCGAAGCTGACGACGGGTATCCGCGCCTCCGGACGACCGAGCAGCATCACCAACGGCAACGACCGCAGCGACGCCATCAGGTAGTCGAAGATCCGGTTCAGGTACGAAGCGGCGGAGTGCATCGACACCGACAGTCGTTCGCGTCTGCTTCCGCGGGCCGATTCATCCAGTGATGCCAAGTACTCGATGCTGGCGACCACCCCGGCCAGCAGACCAAACTGGTGCACGCCAACCTCCAGGCGCGCCGGCCCGGTGGCGTACGGGTTCGTCGAGACGGAGGCGAAGGAGTTCACTAGCGATGGGTCACGGAATACGATCGCCCCAATCGGGGGACCACCCCAGCCGACGGCGTTCACGGCTACCGCGTCGGCGTTGGTTTCGCTGATGTCGATCAACCGATACGGCGCTGCGGCCGAATGGTCGACCACCACCACTCCGCCCACGTCGTGAACCAGCTTGGTCATCGCCCGCAGATCGGTGACCGCGCCCAAGGTTCCCGAGGCGGAGGTAACGGCGACCAGCCGGGTCGACTTGCCGATCAGACTCTCCCACTGCCACGTCGGCAGGTCACCGGTCTCGATGTCGACCTCTGCCCACTTGACCTTGGCGCCGTAGCGGTGCGCCGCCCGCAGCCACGGAGCGATGTTGGCCTCGTCGTCGAGACGGCTGACGATCACTTCGTAGCCCAGGCCCGCGCGCGAGGAGGACGCTTCAGCCAGCGACGACAGCAGCACCGCACGATCGGCACCCAGCACGACCCCGCGCGGGTCAGCGTTAACCAGGTCGGCCACCGCCTCGCGCGCCGCGTCCAGAACCGCGGCGCTGCGCCGCGCCGACGGATGCGCGCCCACCATGCTCGAACTAGACCTGCGGAACGCCGTCGACACGGTTGTCGCGACGGAATCTGGAATCAACATGCCGGCCGGTGCATCAAAGTGCACCCATCCGTCACCCAACGATGGGTGCAGTCCACGCACCCGGGCGACGTCGTAGGCCATGCCAGCCACCTTAGAGCTTTAGCTATTCCCGCAAATTGGTGACGGTAGTAGCGGGTGGCCCAGACCTTTCCAGACGGTCCAGCCGTTCGGGCTTCGCGAGCCTGGTCACCCGGCCAGCCATACTAGTCGAGTGAGCTTGTGGTTCGGAATGCTGATCGCCTTGATTTTGCTGATCGCGCCGGGAGCAATCGTCGCGCGGATTGCGCAGCTGAGTTGGCCCGTCGCGATCGCGGTAGGCCCGCCACTGACCTACGGCGTGGTGGCCTTGGCGATCATCCCCTACGGCGTGCTTGGCATCCCCTGGAATGGTTGGACTGCACTGGCCGCGCTGGCCGTCGTTTGCGCAGCAGCAACGGGTTTGCAGCTCCTGCTGGCCCGGTTTCGTGACACCGAGGCCGAGGCACGGGAAGTCCGCCGCGGGCCGGCGCTCATCGTCGCGGCAGGGGTGCTATTGGGCGTGGCGTGCATCGCCTGGGCGGCCTACCGCGGCATCCCGCACTGGCAATCCATACCCAGCACCTGGGATGCGGTCTGGCACGCCAACACCGTGCGCTTCATCCTCGACACCGGCCAGGCGTCCTCCACTCACATGGGCGAGCTGCGTAATGTCGAGACCCACGCCCTGCTGTATTACCCGTCGGTGTTCCACGGTCTGGCCGCGGTGCTCTGCCAGCTCACCGGAGCCGCGCCGACCACCGGTTACACGCTCAGTTCACTGGCCGTGGCGGTTTGGCTGTTTCCCGTCAGCGCGGCTGTTTTGACCTGGCGGGTTTTGCGCTCGCATGTCAGTGAGCGGCGGACCGCCGTCGCGGCGGCCACCGCGGCGGCGCTCTCCGCGTCGTTCACCGCGGTTCCCTACGTCGAATTCGATACCGCTGCGATGCCCAACCTGGCCGCGTACGGGGTCGCGATCCCGGCGATGGCGCTGATCACCTCGACGTTGCGGCACCGCGACCGGATCCCGGTGGCGGTGCTGGCGCTGGTCGGTGTCTTCTCGGTGCACATCACCGGCGGCATGATCGTTCTGCTGTTGGTGTCGGCGTGGTGGCTGTTGGAGGCGCTGTGGCATCCCGTGCGGAGCCGGTTGGCCGACCTGTTGACGCTGGCGGGTGTGGTGGTGATGGCCGGACTGATCCTGTTGCCGCAGTTCTTGAGCGTCTCAGAACAGGAAGACATCATCGCTGGGCACTCCTTTCTGACCTACCTCAGCAAGAAGCGCGGGTTGTTCGACGCGGTTTTTCAGCACTCCCGCCATCTCAATGACTTCCCGGTTCAGTACTCGCTGACCGTGCTGGCCGCCATCGGCGGGTTCATTCTGCTGATCAAGAAAATCTGGTGGCCGCTGGCGGTTTGGCTGCTTCTCATCGTGATGAACGTCGACGCCGGAACGCCGTTGGGAGGCCCGATCGGCGTAGTCGCCGGAGGACTGGGCGAGTTCTTCTACAAGGATCCGCGTCGGATCGCGGCGGCCACGACACTGCCGTTGACGACGATGGCAGCTGTCGGCTTGTGCGTACTGGTGATGCTGGTGGTTACCGCGGCGAAACGGCTTACCGACCGTTTCAGACCACTGCCGGGGCCCGTCTGGACCTCGGCCACCGCAGCGCTACTCCTGGGGACAATCCTGGTGAGCACCTGGCATTACTTTCCGCGGCACCGGTTTCTGTTCGGCGACAAGTACGACTCCGTGATGATCGACCAGCGCGACCTGGACGCCATGGCCTACCTGGCGAAACTCCCCGGAGCGCGCGACACCATGATCGGCAATGCCAATACCGACGGCACCGCGTGGATGTACGCGGTGGCCGGGTTGCACCCGCTGTGGACTCACTACGACTATCCGGTGCAGATGGGCCCGGGCTACCACCGCTTCATCTTCTGGGCCTACGCCCGCAGAGGCGATACCGATCCGCGAGTTCTCGAATCCATCAAGGTGCTCAATATCCGCTACATCCTGACCAGCAGCCCGACGGTGCGAGGGTTCGCCGTTCCCGACGGACTAGTCTCACTGGAGACTTCGCCGTACTGGAAGAAGATTTACGACAACGGCGGGGCCCGAATTTATCAATGGCGCGGGGCTGGCGCAGCGACGCACTCCTAGCAGGCATGTAAGAGGTGGTGACTGGATTGAGTAGTGGGAACGACGGCCCTGACATGGACGACGTCGAGATCATCGGCGGCGTCGATCCACGGCTAATGGCGGAGGACGACTCCGATGAACGCTCCCTGACTGACCTTGTCGAACAACCCGCCAAGGTGATGCGCATTGGCACCATGATCAAGCAGCTGCTCGAGGAAGTGCGTGCCGCCCCACTGGACGATGCCAGCCGCAACCGGCTGCGCGATATCCACGCCACCAGCATCCGCGAGCTCGAAGACGGCCTGGCACCGGAATTGCGCGAGGAGCTCGACCGGCTGACTCTGCCGTTCAGCGAGGAAACGGCACCATCGGACGCCGAGTTACGCATTGCCCAAGCGCAGTTGGTCGGCTGGCTGGAAGGCCTGTTCCACGGCATTCAGACAGCGTTGTTTGCCCAGCAGATGGCCGCCCGTGCCCAGCTCGAGCAGATGCGTCAGGGAGCGCTGCCGCCCGGATTGAGCAAGGGGGGCCAAGGCGGCGCTCACGGCACGGGACAGTACCTGTAAGCCGTGTCGAGTAGTCCGCACATCGTGACGCGCGATGCGTGGGTGGAATTTCCCATCTTCGACGCAAAGTCGCGTTCACTGAAGAAAGCCGTCCTAGGCAAAGCGGGCGGCACGATCGGGCGCAATAGCTCCAACGTGGTCGTGATCGAGGCATTGCGCGATATCACCATGGAGCTCAACCTCGGCGACCGGGTTGGTCTGGTCGGGCACAACGGCGCCGGGAAATCGACTCTGCTGCGCCTACTTTCGGGGATCTACGAGCCGACACGCGGGTGGGCGAAGGTCACCGGTCGGGTGGCGCCGGTCTTCGATCTGGGGATCGGTATGGACCCCGAAATCTCCGGTTACGAAAACATCATCATCCGTGGCCTGTTCTTGGGCCAGACCCGAAAGCAGATGCAGGCCAAGGTGGATGAGATCGCCGAGTTCACCGAATTGGGCGAGTACCTGTCGATGCCCTTGCGCACCTATTCCACCGGTATGCGAGTTCGGCTGGCGATGGGCGTGGTCACCAGCATCGACCCCGAGATCCTGTTGCTCGACGAAGGCATCGGCGCAGTGGACGCCGACTTCCTGAAGAAGGCCCAGTCCCGGCTGCAACGTCTGGTCGAACGTTCCGGAATCCTGGTTTTCGCAAGCCATTCCAACGAATTCCTAGCCCGGTTGTGCAAGACCGCGATGTGGATCGACCACGGCGTCATCAGGCTAACCGGCGCGATTGAGGACGTGGTCCGGGCCTACGAGGGCGACGACGCCGCAAGGCATGTGCGCGAAGTGCTGGCCGAGACCCAGAACTCAAACATGGCCCAAGGACCGCTGGCGCAATCGGCTTCCGGGGATGAGTGATTCCGTCTTCGCCGTCGTGGTCACCCACCGGCGCCCAGACGAGCTGGCCAAGTCGCTGGAGCTGCTGACCACCCAGACCCGGGAACTCGACAAGCTCATCGTGATCGACAACGACGATTCCGGAGATAGCCGGGTTCACTATCTGATTGCCGCACAACCGATCCCGTGCGTCTACCTCAATGCGCGTCGAAACCTCGGTGGCGCAGGTGGTTTCGCGCTCGGCATGTTGCTTGCGCTGGCACACGGCGCGGATTGGATTTGGCTGGCAGACGACGACGGGCACCCGCAGGACACCGAGGTGTTGGCCACCCTGATGGCCTGCGCCGAGAAATACGGCCTGGCCGAAGTGTCACCGATGGTCTGCAACCTGGACGACCCCGAACGGCTGGCGTTTCCGTTGCGCCGCGGCTTGGTATGGCGCAGGCGTGCAAGCGAATTGCGTACCGACGCGGGACAAGACCTGTTGCCAGGCATCGCGTCACTATTCAACGGGGCGCTGTTTCGGGCGTCCACACTCGAGGCGATCGGCGTCCCGGACCTGCGGCTGTTCATCCGCGGCGACGAGGTGGAAATGCACCGCAGGTTAGTCCGGTCCGGCCTGCCGTTCGGGACCTGCCTGGACACGGCCTACCTGCACCCCTGTGGCTCCGACGAGTTCAAGCCAATCCTGGGCGGCCGGATGCATACCCAGTATCCCGACAACCCCACCAAGCGGTACTTCACCTACCGCAACCGCGGCTACGTGTTGTCGCAACCGGGCCTGCGTAAGCTGCTGCCCCAGGAATGGCTGCGGTTCGGCTGGTTCTTTCTGGTGACTCGCCGCGACCCGAAGGGTCTGCTGGAGTGGTTTCGGTTGCGGCGCTTGGGACGTCGTGAGAAGTTCGAACGGCCTGGAGGGTTTTCATGACGTTCATCGACGCGGCCGCTCAGTCCAAGACGTTAACCCGCGCCCGTAGAGATCTGATCGACGGGTTCCATCGCCACGAGCTATGGCTGCACCTGGGGTGGCAGGACATCAAGCAGCGGTACCGCCGCTCCGTGCTGGGGCCGTTCTGGATCACGATCGCGACGGGGACCACCGCCGTCGCAATGGGCGGGCTCTACTCCAAGCTGTTCCATCTCGAGCTGTCGGTGCACCTGCCCTACGTCACGCTGGGGCTGATCATCTGGAACCTGATCAACGCCGCCATCCTCGAAGGCGCCGACGTCTTCGTCTCCAACGAGGGCCTCATCAAGCAACTACCCACACCGCTGAGCGTGCACGTGTACCGGCTGGTCTGGCGACAAATGATCTTGTTCGCCCACAACATCGTGATCTATCTCGTCGTCGCAATCATTTTTCCCAAACCCTGGTCATGGGCGGATCTGTCGGTGCTTCCGGCGCTGGCGCTGATCGTCCTCAATTGCGTTTGGGTATCACTGTGTTTCGGCATCCTCGCGACCCGCTACCGCGACATCGGTCCGCTGCTGTTCTCGGTCGTGCAATTGCTGTTCTTCATGACGCCGATCATCTGGAACGACAGCACACTGCGACAGCAGGGCGCGGGACAATGGTCGAAGATCGTCGAACTCAACCCGCTGCTGCACTATCTCGACATTGTTCGGGCGCCGCTGTTGGGTGCCCAGCAGGAGCTGCGGCACTGGGCCGTGGTGCTGGTATTGACGGTCGTCGGATGGGCCATGGCAGCGTTCGCGATGCGGCAGTACCGCGCGCGGGTGCCCTACTGGGTCTGACCACTCAACGACCCGCCGCACCACGGGCAATCCGCGTCCCAAGCCGGTTGGTTGCCGATTGAGCGATTGAGCGGGCGGGTTGCCGGGTGACCATCGGTGGCGGCGACCGCGGGCACGGCGACGCCGGAGCCGTCACCGGCCTTGGTGGGATCCCGGTCCGCGCCAATCCGGTCCCGGCGAAGGGAGTGGCGCCTAAGCTTGCGCCCGTCGGAAATTTCGGGTCCATTCCAGTCGCGCTCGCCAGGGAGGCCGTCGATGTCATTTCTAACCGCGGTTCCGGACATGCTGGCCGCTGCCGCCGACGATGTCGCCGCCATTGGTTCGGCGCTGGGCGCGGCGAATGCCGGCGCAGCGGCTCCGACGACCGAGCTGCTGGCGGCCGGTGCCGATGAGATTTCGACAGCGGTGGCCTCGCTCTTCACCGGCCACGCGCAGGAATACCAAGCGTTGACGGCTCGGGTCAGCGCGTTCCATCAGCAGTTTGTCCAGACACTTTCGTCAAGCGCGGGAGCTTACGCGGCGGCTGAGGCGGCCAGCGCCAACCCCCTGCAGACCGCAGCACAGGACCTACTGGGCGTGGTGAATGCCCCGAGCCTGGCACTGTTTGGGCGGCCTCTCATCGGCGACGGTGCCGCCGGCGGGACGGTCAACGGCGTGGGGCAACCCGGCGGTGCCGGCGGGCTCTTATACGGCAACGGCGGGGCCGGCGGCACGAGCACAGCCGCCGGTGCGGCCGGAGGCGCCGGCGGTACCGCAGGGCTGATCGGCAATGGCGGGATAGGTGGCAGCGGCGGGGCCGGAGCGGCCGGCGGCAACGGCGGCACCGGCGGACTGCTCTACGGCAACGGTGGGGCAGGCGGTATCGGCGGCGCCGCGCTCGCCGGCGTAAATGGCGGAATCGCTGGGCGCGGTGGCGACGGTGGCGCATCGGTACTGTTCGGCAGCGGCGGCAACGGCGGCCAAGGCGGTGCCGGTCTCACTGGGGCCAAGGGCGTCAACGTCACTCCCACCGGTGTCGCCGCGGACGGAACCGATGCCGCCACCAGCGAGCTCTACAGCAACCAAGGCGCGGTGAGCGGCGGCATCGGAGGTACCGGCGGCGCTGGTGGTCCCGGGATGAGCGGCGGAGTCGGCGGTACAGGCGGGCAGGCCGAAGCGCTCAACCCCGCAGGCGGCGCCGGCCCCGTCTCCTATTCCCCACTTGCCCCGCCCGCCGAACCCCCCAGGTGACCTCCGCGC
>NZ_OCVX01000003.1:1215508-1402026 GCF_900232995.1 Mycobacterium simulans | reverse complement strand
CGCAAGGAGGGGGGGCGGCAGCGTCAGATGTGTATAAGAGCCGGGGTCTAGCGGCGGCAACAGCGGCTCTGATGGTTCGGGCGGCGATGGTGGTGCCGGCGGCACCGGCGGCGCAGCGGGTGCCGCAGGCATTGGCGGCAGCGCAGGTGCGGGCGGTGGGCTGATCGGGGCGGCTGGAGCAACGGGAACGGCCGGCAACGCGGGCTCCCCCGGCGCCGACGGCGTGGCGGGGCAGTCAGGCTCCTAGTGCCGGCAGGCTGCAAGCCCTGCTGGAAGGCTCTGCGAATCCGTGGGGCACCGGCGGCGTTGAGAATCTCTTCCAAGAATTCTTTGAGAATCCGTCAAGCCGCAGCCTAGAGGCTGAGGCCGTGCCTCAAACAGCCTCGATGCGAGCGGATCTCTCCGCTTTCGCCAGCGGACCGCTGCTGCAATTTCCCGTCGGCTCGGTCATCGGCTCTGTCATAGGTGATTCCGAACTCGTGCTAGTCCCTGGGATCGGATTCCAATCACTGTGCGCGGAGCATCTGCTTCCCTATGACGGCGTCGCGCACATCGGCTATCTGCACGGTGAAAACCACTTGGGTCCAGCAGAATTCGCGCGGATCGTGGCAGCGTGTTCAGGGGGCATTCAGGACCAGCAACGGTTCACCACCCGGATGGGCCTATGGCTGCATCATCAACTCGCCGCGCGCGGAGTGGGCGTTCTGGTAGAGGGCGGCTACACGTGCGCGACCGACCGCGGCGGTGCTCCGTTCGGTGGGCCGAAAACCACCCTGGCCTTCTACGGCTCGTTGCGCCAGAGCGCCGACGAGCAGCGTGAATTCCTCGCGCTGACCAGGCAAGAACTCGGAAGGGGAAAGTTTGGACATGAGTGAGATCGCTGTGGCCGAAGGCGTTCGCATCGCGACGGTACATCGAGCGGATGCGCCCATCGGCCGGACGGCAAGGTTTCATCTCCGCAAGCGCTTCGGCGATCTGCCATGCTGCCATCGCTCGTGGTCCCGTCAAGGAAAGCGCTTCTTCCTACACGGTTATGAGCGGATGTTCGAGATCGAGTTCGCCTGCGCGGAAACTGAACCCGGTACCGGCTTGGTGTTGGACACTCATTGCCTCAAGGACGTGCGGGCAGCGCTGCGGCGCCAGTTCGACCACACCACGCTGATCGCAGCGGACGATCCCCAACTCGATCTGTTCCAAATGCTGGCCGATCAGGGCGTCATCGATCTGCGCATCATGGACAGCACCGGGATGGAGGCATGCGCGGCATGGGTGTTCGACACCGTCGAGCGCATCGTCGGGAAGGCAACCGACGGCCGGGTCTGGGTGTCTCGAATCGAGGCACGGGAGAACCGCAACAACGTGATCACCCTGATGGCCGAGCCGGCCGATTGAGCCCGGCTCGACGCTGTGCCCTGCGAAGGAGCGGTATGCGGTAGCGGTTCGGTGATCGGCCGCGTTGGGACGTAGACCGTGGCGACCCGCGGCGCGCAAGCATCCAACTGCGAACGCTTGACTAATACCAGGTGACGACCAGCTCTTAGTGGTGTAACACTGAATGGCCACGATCACAGGCAACCCACGCGGCGAAAGGTCGGCGGACGTGACCGAGGAAATCGAATCAACAGGGCTCGCGGCTGCAGCGCGCGACAATCTCGCGGCCGAGCTTGCTCGGCTGCGGCAGCGGCACGATCGTCTCGAGACTGAGGTCAAAAACGACCGCGGCATGATCGGCGATCACGGAGACGCGGCCGAGGCCATTCAGCGCGCCGACGAGCTGGCCGTCCTCGCCGACCGGATCAATGAACTCGACCGGCGACTGAAGGGGGGCACAGCGCACGCAACCGGATCGGCAACGCTGCCCGGCGGTACCGAGGTGACCTTGCGGTTCTCCGACGGTGAAGTCGTCACGATGCACGTGATCTCCATCGTCGAAGAGACTCCCGTCGGCCACGAAGCCGAGACATTGACCGCTCGCAGCCCGCTGGGGCAGGCCCTGGCGGGGCGTCAACCGGGCGACACCGTGACCTACTCCACCCCGCAGGGGCCAAATCAGGTCCAGCTGATTGCGGTGAAGTTGCCGAGCTAATCCGCAACGGGACGCCGTTCGGGCCGTACCCCGTTAGACTTCCCACCGATGATTCCCCCAGAGCCTGCTGGCGCGCTCCCGCGCCAGCACCAGGGCCACCATCTGCATCTGACGACCCAGGTCACGCGGTTCGTTCTCACGGGGGTCTTCGCGGCGATCGTCGACTTCAGCGTCTACGTGGCTCTCTACAAGGGGTTGGGCCTACAGGTTGCCCTGTAAAAATTCATCAGCGTGGTCGTCGGCACCATTCCCGCCTCCCTGATCAACCGCCGATGGACATTTCAGGCGGCACCGAGCAGAGCCCGGTTTGCCGCGGTCATGGCGCTCTACGGGATCACCTTCGCCGTGCAAGTCGGGCTCAATCATCTGGTTCTTGCGATGTTGCACTACCGGAGCTGGGCCATACCCGTCGCATTCGTGATCGCCCAGGGCACCGCCACGGTGATTAATTTCATCGTGCAACGAGCCGTCATCTTCCGCATGCGCTGAGACTGGCCGGCAAGCGGTACGGCTCGTCATTGAGTGTGAACTGGTGGCATCGGGTGTGGGTCCTGGGCGACAATTCGGCCGGATCTCCGCCCTGGATGCTCACTCAAAGCCGAGAACGCACACTCGACAGCTGGACGCAAGCGTCCCGCATCGTCACCGGACCCAAGCTGGATCGTCCGGCTCCTCAGCTGGACGCAAGCGTCCCGCATCGTCACCGGACCAGCAGGTACCCTCTTTGACGATGTTGAGCGCCGACCTTTCCACCACCCCCACCCGGCTGACCGGGTGGGGACGCACGGCACCGTCGGTGGCCGAGGTGCTGCACACCCCCGATCCGGAGGTCATCGCCAAGGCGGTGGCCCGGGTCGCCGACTCGGGCGGCGGCCGGGGTGTCATAGCCCGCGGCCTGGGCCGTTCCTACGGGGACAACGCGCAAAACGGCGGTGGGCTGGTCATCGACATGACCCCGCTCTCACGCATCCACTCGATCAGCGCCGACACCAAGCTGGCCGACGTCGACGCCGGGGTCAACCTCGACCAGCTGATGAAGGCGGCCCTGCCGTTCGGGCTGTGGGTCCCGGTGCTGCCGGGAACACGTCAAGTCACCATCGGCGGCGCGATCGCCTGCGACATCCACGGCAAGAACCATCACAGCGCAGGCAGCTTCGGCAACCACGTGCGCAGCATCGAGCTACTGACCGCCAACGGCGAGATTCGTCACCTCACGCCCACCGGTGAGGACGCCAAACTCTTCTGGGCCACCGTCGGCGGCAACGGCCTCACCGGCATCATCCTGCGCGCCACCATCGAGATGACACCCACCGAGACGGCCTATTTCGTCGCCGACGGCGACGTCACCGCCAGCCTGGATGAAACCATCGCTTTGCACAGCGACGGCAGCGAGGCCAACTACACCTACTCGAGTGCCTGGTTCGACGCGATCAGCGCGCCACCCAAGTTGGGTCGCGCGGCCGTATCGCGTGGCTCGTTGGCCACCATCGAGCAGCTACCCGAGAAGCTGCAGGGCAATCCGTTGAAATTCGATGCGCCGCAGCTACTTACGTTTCCCGACGTGTTCCCGAATGGGCTGGCCAACAAGTACACCTTTGGGCCGATCGGCGAACTTTGGTATCGCAAATCCGGCACCTACCGCGGCAAGGTTCAAAACCTGACGCAGTTCTACCACCCGCTGGACATGTTCGGCGAATGGAACCGCGCGTACGGATCGGCCGGTTTCCTGCAGTACCAGTTCGTGATTCCGACGGAAGCGGTCGACGAGTTCAAACGGATCATCGGCGATATCCAAGCCAGCGGCCACTACTCATTTCTCAACGTGTTCAAGTTGTTCGGACCGGGCAACCACGCGCCGCTGAGCTTCCCGATGCCGGGCTGGAACATCTGCGTCGACTTTCCGATCAAGGCCGGCCTGAACGAGTTCGTCGGTGAACTCGACCGGCGGGTAATGGATTTCGGCGGCCGTCTTTACACCGCCAAGGACTCCCGCACCACCGCTGAAACCTTTCACGCCATGTATCCGCGCATCGACGAATGGATCGCCGTGCGCCGCAAGGTCGACCCCTCGCGGGTGTTCGCCTCCGACATGGCCCGACGCTTGGAGCTGCTCTAGATGGTGCACGATGGTTCTTGATGCCGTAGGAAATCCCCAGACCGTGCTGCTGCTCGGCGGTACCTCCGAGATCGGGCTGGCTATCTGCGAGCGCTACCTGCGCAACGCCCCCGCACGAATCGTGCTGGCCGCCATGCCCGACGATCCGAGCCGCGACGACGCGGTAGCCCAGATGAAGGCCGCGGGTGCGCGGTCGGTGGAGCTGGTCGACTTCGACGCCTTGGAGACCGATACCCATCCGAAGGTAATCGACCAGTGTTTCGCCTATGGCGACGTCGATGTGGCCATCGTCGCGTTCGGCTTGCTCGGCGACGCCGAAGAACTGTGGCAGAACCAGCACAAGGCCGTGCAGATCGCCGAAATCAATTACACCGCAGCGGTTTCCGTCGGAGTGCTACTGGGAGAGAAGATGCGCGGCCAGGGCTTCGGCCAGATCATTGCGATGAGCACCGTGGCGGGCGAACGGGTGCGCCGGTCCAACTTCGTCTACGGGTCCACCAAGGCTGGTCTGGACGGTTTCTACCTCGGATTGTCAGAGGCGTTGCGTGAGTATGGCGTTCGGGTTCTGGTGATCCGGCCAGGCCAGGTACGCACTCGGTTGAGCGCGCACATCAAGGAAGCTCCGCTAACCGTCGACAAGGAGTACGTAGCCAACCTCGCGGTGACCGCAGCGGCAAAAGGTAAGGAATTGGTTTGGGCGCCAGCAGCATTCCGGTACGTGATGATGGTGTTGCGTCATATCCCGCGGAGCATTTTCCGCAAACTGCCCATCTGAGCATGCCGAGCAGACGCAAAAGCCCCCAATTCGGGCCCGAATTGGGGGCTTTTGCGTCTGCTCGCGCCCGAAACGCACTGGCCACCCTCGGCCAGATGGCCCTTGCGGTGGCGGTGGCTGTCGTGGTCGCGGTGATATCGCTGAACGCGATCTCTCGCGTGGAGTGGCCGGCCTTCCCGTCGTCCAACCAATTGCACGCGCTGACCACCGTCGGCCAGGTCGGTTGCCTAGCCGGACTCGTCGCCGCCGGGTGGGCGTGGCATGCCGGCCGATTCCGGCTGCTGGCTCAACTATGCGGGTTGGTGTTCGTGTCCGCGTTCACGGTCGTGACGCTGGGCATGCCGCTAGGAGCCACCAAGCTGTATCTGTTCGGTATCTCCGTCGACCAGCAGTTCCGCACGGAATATCTGACCCGGCTCACCGACAGCGCCGCCCTGCACGACATGACCTATATCGGGCTTCCGCCGTTCTACCCGCCGGGCTGGTTCTGGATCGGCGGGCGGGCGGCGGCGCTAACCGGAACGCCCGCGTGGGAGATGTTCAAGCCCTGGGCGATCACGTCAATCACGATCGCGGTGGCGGTCGCGCTGGTGCTGTGGTGGCGCATGATCCGCTTCGAGTACGCGCTGCTGGTCACCATCGCCACCACGGCGGTGACGCTGGCCTACAGCTCGCCGGAGCCCTACGCGGCGATGATCACGGTGCTGTTGCCGCCGATGCTGGTACTGACATGGTCGGGCCTACGCGCCGACGCCCGCGAACGTCACGCCAGCGTGGCGCTCAACGCCGAGAGCCACGCTGGCGTGACGCTCGGCGACACGCTCGGCGGTCAAGGCTGGGCCGCGGTGGTCGGCGCCGGCATCTTCCTCGGCTTTGCCGCCACCTGGTACACGCTGCTGGTGGCGTACAGCGCGTTCACCGTGACGCTGATGGCGCTGCTGCTGGCCGCATCGCGATGGCGGCACAGCAAGAAGTCGGCGCTGGACCCACTACGCAGACTGGCCGTGATCGCCGCCATCGCGGTTGCCATCGGATCCACCACCTGGTTGCCCTACCTGCTCACCGCGGCCCAGGCACCGGTCAGCGACACCGGCAGCGCGCAGCACTACCTGCCCACCGACGGCGCCGTATTGACCTTCCCTATGCTGCAGTTCTCACTACTGGGTGCGATCTGCATGCTCGGCACCCTCTGGCTGGTCGTTAGAGCGCGATCGTCGGTTCGCGCCGGCGCATTGGCCATCGGCGTGCTGGCCGTCTACCTGTGGTCCCTGTTATCGATGCTGACCACGCTGGCGCGTACCACGTTGCTGTCGTTCCGGCTGCAGCCGACGCTGTCGGTGTTACTGGTTGCCGCCGGGACGTTCGGCTTCGTCGAGGCGGCTCAAGCGCTGTCCAAGCGCAGCCGAGCCGTCATGCCGGTGGCCGGTGCGATCGGGCTTGCCGGAGCGATCGCTTTCAGCCAGGACATTCCCGACGTGCTTCGACCCGACCTCACCATCGCCTACACCGACACCGACGGCTACGGCCAGCGCGGCGATCGGCGACCACCCAGCTCCGAAAAGTACTACTCGGCGATCGACGCAGCGATACAGCGCGTCACCGGCAGGCCCCGCGATCAGACCGTGGTGTTGACCGCCGACTACAGCTTCCTGTCCTACTACCCCTATTGGGGCTTTCAGGGGTTGACGTCGCACTACGCCAACCCGCTGGCGCAGTTCGACAAACGCGCCGCACAAATCGAGAGCTGGGCCAAACTCAAGACCGCAGACGAGTTCATCGGCGCCCTGGACAAACTGCCGTGGCCGCCGCCGACCGTCTTTCTGATGCGCCGCGGCACCAGCAACACCTATACATTGCGGCTGGCCGAGGATGTCTACCCCAACCAGCCCAACGTCCGCCGCTACACCGTGGAATTCAAGGCCGCGCTGTTCGCCGACCCCCGCTTCACTGTCGAGACCATCGGCCCCTTCGTACTGGCCGTTCGTAAGCCGGTAGCGAGCGCCTGATGGCTACCGAAACCTCACCCCGCGCCGTCGCAGAGCTAGCATCTACCTCCGTGAGCGACGCGGGTGCGAACTACCGGATCGCTCGGTTCGTCGCCGTCTTCGCCGGTCTGCTCGGGGCCGTTCTGGCGATCGCCACCCCGTTGCTGCCGGTCAACCAGACCACAGCCCAACTGAACTGGCCGCAGAACGGCACTTTCAACAGCGTCGATGCACCGTTGATCGGTTACGTGGCCACCGAACTGAACATCACGGTGCCCTGCCAAGCCGCCGCCGGCCTCAGCGGAGCGCAAAATACGCTGCTGTCCACGGTGCCCAAGCAGGCCCCGAAGGCGATCGATCGCGGGCTGCTCATCCGGCGCACCAATGACGACCTGGTATTGATAGTCCGCAATGTCCCGGTAGTCAGCGCGCCGTTGAGCCAGGTGCTCAGCCCTGCCTGCCAGCGTTTGACCTTCACCGCGCACGCCGACAGGGTGACCGCCGAATTCGTCGGGCTGACGCAGGGACCCAACGCCGAGGATCCCGGCGCACCGCTGCGCGGCGAGAAAAGCGGCTACGACTTCCGGCCCCAAATCGTCGGCGTATTCACCGATCTGACCGGCCCTGCGCCACCGGGCCTGAGCTTGTCGGCGACGGTCGACACCCGCTACAGCAGCTCCCCCACGCCGCTGAAAATGCTCGCGATGGTACTGGGGGTGGTGCTCACCGGCGCCGCCCTGGTCGCGCTGCACATCCTCGACACGGCCGACGCCACCCGGCACCGACGCTTCCTGCCGCCGCGCTGGTGGTCGATCGGCGGTCTGGATGCCCTGGTCATCACCGTGCTGGTGTGGTGGCATTTCGTCGGGGCCAATACCTCCGACGACGGATACATACTGACCATGGCCCGGGTATCCGAGCACGCCGGGTACATGGCGAATTACTACCGCTGGTTGGGAACCCCCGAAGCGCCGTTCGGCTGGTACTACGACCTGCTGGCGCTCTGGGCGCACGTCACCACCGCCAGCATCTGGATGCGGCTGCCGACGCTGGCGATGGCGCTGACCTGCTGGTGGGTGATCAGTCGCGAAGTCATCCCCCGGCTGGGGCATGCGGTCAAGCGCAGCCGGGCCGCGGCGTGGACGGCGGCCGGGATGTTTCTGGCGACCTGGTTGCCGCTCGATAACGGTCTGCGGCCGGAGCCCATCATCGCCCTGGGCATCCTGCTCACTTGGTGTTCGGTAGAGCGCGCTGTGGCTACCAATCGGCTGCTGCCGGTGGCGACGGCCTGCATCATCGGCGCACTGACCCTGTTCTCCGGACCGACCGGCATCGCGTCCATCGGCGCATTGCTGGTCGCGGTCGGTCCACTGCGGACCATCGTGCACCGCCGCTCCAGGCAGTTCGGCCCGCTACCGCTGTTGGCGCCAATTCTGGCCGCGACCACGGTCACCGCGATCCTGATCTTCCGCGACCAGACCCTCGCCGGCGAGATGCAGGCGACAGCCCTCAAGCGGGCCCTCGGGCCAAGCCTGAAGTGGTTTGACGAGCACATCCGCTACGAGCGGCTGTTCATGGCCAGCCCCGACGGGTCGGTGGCCCGGCGCTTTGCCGTGCTGGCATTGATCCTCGCGCTCGCGGTAGCGATCGCAATGGCATTGCGCAAGGGCCGAATTCCGGGCACCGCAGCCGGGCCGAGCCGCCGCATCATCGGCATCACCGTCATCTCGTTCCTCGCCATGATGTTCACCCCCACCAAATGGACACACCACTTCGGGGTGTTCGCCGGGCTGGCCGGCTCGCTCGGGGCGCTGGCCGCGGTTGCAGTGACGGGGTCGGCGATGCGCTCGCGACGCAACCGCACCATGTTCGCCGCGGTGGTGTTGTTCGTGATGGCGCTGTCATTCGCCAGCGTCAACGGCTGGTGGTATGTGTCCAACTTTGGTGTGCCGTGGTCGAATTCGTTCCCGAAATGGCGGTGGTCGCTTACCACTGCACTACTCGAACTCACGGTGGTGGTGTTGCTGCTGGCGGCATGGTTCCACTTCGTCGCTACCCGTGACGGCCCGCCCAAGACC
The DNA here is from genome assembly GCF_900232995.1 of Mycobacterium simulans. Taxonomy (GTDB): domain Bacteria; phylum Actinomycetota; class Actinomycetes; order Mycobacteriales; family Mycobacteriaceae; genus Mycobacterium; species Mycobacterium simulans. The sequence goes on along the minus strand of NZ_OCVX01000003.1, from coordinate 1,392,986 downwards.
CGATACGGGGCACGTCTGGCCGGAATCATCCAGTCCCCGTTGGCAATTGCGACGTGGTTGCTGGTGCTTTTCGAGGTTGTATCGCTGACCCAGGCGATGATTACCCAGTACCCGGCATGGTCGGTGGGACGCTCCAACCTGCAGGCTGTGCCCGGTCTCGCGACCGGCCGGACCTGCGGCCTGGCCGAGGACGTACTGGTAGAGCAAGACCCCAACGCCGGCATGTTGACGCCAGTGACCGCTCCGGTGGCCGACGCGCTGGGAGCCGGACTGTCGGAAGCCTTTACTCCCAACGGTATTCCCGCCGACGTCTCCGCCGACCCGGTGATGGAACGTCCGGGCGACCGCAGTTTCGTCAACAACGACGGGCTGATCACCGGAAGCGACCCCGGCACCGAAGGGGGCACTACCGCGGCACCGGGAATCAACGGCTCGCGTGCCCGGCTCCCCTACAACCTGGATCCGGCTCGCACACCGGTACTGGGCAGCTGGCGGGCCGGCCTACAGGTGCCCGCCATGCTGCGCTCGGCGTGGTACCGGCTGCCGCCCCGGGAACAGTGGGGCAAGGCACCGTTGCTGGTGGTCACGGCCGCCGGTCGGTTCGACCCGCGGGAGGTCCAGGTGCAGTGGGCCACCGACGACGGAGCGGCGAGCGGGCATCCCGGTGGCTCAATGGGTTTCGCCGACGTCGGCGCGGCGCCGGCCTGGCGCAACCTGCGGGCGCCGTTGTCGGCGATCCCGAGCAACGCGACCCAGGTTCGCCTGGTCGCCGACGATCAGGACCTGGCCCCGCAGCACTGGATCGCACTCACTCCGCCGCGAATTCCGCAGGTGCAAACGCTGCAGGATGTGGTGGGCTCCAAGGACCCGGTCTTTCTGGACTGGCTGGTAGGCCTGGCCTTCCCGTGTCAGCGACCGTTCGGCCATCAATATGGCGTCGACGAGACGCCGAAGTGGCGCATCCTGCCCGACCGGTTCGGCGCCGAGGCCAACTCACCGGGGATGGACAACAACGGGGGCGGCCCGCTGGGCGTCACCGAACTGCTGGTGCATGCCACCACCGTGGCCAGCTACTTGAAGGACGACTGGTTCCGGGACTGGGGCGCTTTGCAGCGGTTGACGCCCTACTACCCCGACGCCCAGCCCGCCCGTCTGCAACTGGGAACCGTTACACGCGGCGGTCTGTGGAATCCGGCACCGCTGCGTCGCGGGTAAGTCGCGGGTAAGTAGTGGGCAAGAAGCACCGTTGCCGTTGAGCCGGTGCGGATTTCATAACCGATTTCACCAACGATTTACCAAATTCCCTATTAGATAACTGACAGTACGGTAAATTCCTGCCCACCAGAGAACCGCGCTGATCTCATCTCAGTCAACCGACTCCGTGCGGTTTGGATCGGAAGGGAGTCGATGACCGAAACTGCACAGCCAACTCACGCCTGCACAACCCTCGACGCCATTCAGAGCCTGTTAACCAGCACACGACTTCTCGTCGAACCCACGCAGCGCGTTGTCTTTGACACCCTTCCTGCCGAGGTCCGTCATGTCGCCGGCTTTCATCTGGGATGGTGGGATGCCGACGGCGGCAACAAACCGGCGGGCGGCGGTAAGGCCATACGACCCGTGATGACGTTGACTTGTGCGCGCGCGGCGGGCGGCCCGGCACATGCGGCGATTTCAGCCGCGGTCGCGGTGGAATTGGTGCACGACTTTTCGCTGCTGCACGACGACATCATGGATAGCGATCCGACGCGGCGGCATCGACCCGCAGCGTGGGCCGCGTTCGGAGTGCCGAGAGCGCTGCTGACCGGTGACGCCCTGCTGGTGTCGGCGTTGCAGCTGGTCAATAGCGGAACGGCCGGAGAGGTTCTCCGCGCCGCCGTGCTGGAATTGTGCGCCGGCCAAGCCCACGACTTGGCTTTCGAACACCGCGTCGACGTGAGGCTGCCGGAATGCTTACGCATGGCAGAACAAAAGACGGGTGCGTTGTTCGGCGCGGCGTGCGAGTTGGGCGCACTTTCGGTCACTGACGACCTGCCAGTGGCCGGCTGGTATCGCCAATTCGGGCGCCAATTGGGGATCGCTTTTCAGCTGATCGACGACGTACTCGGGATTTGGGGATGCGAATCGGTCACGGGCAAGCCCGTGTATTCGGATCTGAGATCTCGAAAGAAATCGTTGCCGGTGGTCGCCGCCCTGACTTCGGGCACGGCAGCGGGCCGTGAATTGGCCGCCCTTTATGCGCGCGCCGACGCGCTTACCGAAGACGAATTGTCAGACGCTGCGGGCCTGGTGGAATCCGCCGGTGGTCGAGCGTGGGCGGAGGCCGAGGCCGCCCGCCGTCGCCACCACGCGCTTGACGTGCTTGGTACAGCGAACCCAGATCCGAGCGCGGCAAACGATCTGCGGGCCCTGGCGGACTCGATCACCACACGGGTGCGTTGATGAGCGACGGTTTCCTCCCGCCTGTCGAGCACGTGGTATTGCTCGACGAGCGCGGCGGCGCCGTTGGCGTTGCCGACAAGGCCACCGTCCACACTTCGGCCACTCCCCTGCACCTGGCGTTTTCCAGCTATGTGTTCGATCCCCAAGATCGGGTGTTGATTACCCGGCGCGCCGCCACGAAACGTACCTGGCCCGGGGTGTGGACCAACAGTTGCTGCGGTCACCCGCTGCCCGGCGAATCGCTGCCCGACGCCATACGCCGCCGGCTGGCCGCCGAACTCGGACTTACTGCCACCCATGTGGACCTCATCCTGCCGGGGTTCCGCTACCAGGCCACGATGCCCGACGGCACAGTGGAAAACGAAATGTGCCCGGTATACCGGGTCCAGGTCGTCGAGCATCCCCAGCCGAATTCCACAGAGGTCGACGCGGTCCGCTGGATGCCATGGGAACAGTTCGTTTCCGACGTCACCACCGGCGTCATCGTCCCGGTATCCCCGTGGTGCCGCGAACAACTCGAGCTCCTGACCAATCTGGGAACTCGACCGGCGCGGTGGCCGGTCGCTGACGACGTTCGGCTGCCCACCGCCGCGCTTCAAATACGACCCACCGAACCCGGCAGCCCCAGGCGATCGGCGGACGTATGAGTCGGCCGCGCGTTCGTCCCGAAGTCGCGCTCGGCGTCATGTGCCTCAGCAATTTCGTCGCCAGCATCGATGTGACGATCGTCAATGTCGCTTTGCCGACGTTGTCGCGCGATTTGCGTGCCGACAACGCCGAACTGCAGTGGATCGTCGACGCGTATTCCTTAACTGCCGCGGGATTCCTGTTGACGGCGGGCAACCTCGGCGACCGTTACGGCAGGCGCGGGTGGCTTATCGTGGGTTTGGCCATTTTCGGTGTGACGTCGGCGGTCGCCGGCAGCGTCGGATCGGCCGAAGCACTTATTGCGGCCCGCGCCGCAATGGGATTGGGCGCGGCCACCATATTTCCGACGACGCTGGCACTGATCACCAACGTCTTCGTCGATCCGACTCAGCGCGCCAAGGCAATTGGGCTGTGGTCGGCGATCGCGGGCCTCGGTGTGGTTGTCGGCCCGATCGCCGGAGGCTGGCTGCTGGGACAGTTCCCGTGGGGATCGATCTTTTGGATCAACGTACCCATCGCCGCGGTGGCCATCGTCGGGGCGGCGCTGTTCGTCCCCACCTCGCGCGACCCGGCTCGCCCACCGCTCGACTTCCCCGGACTATTCCTGTCCGGGATCGCCGTCACCGCACTGACCTACACGATCATCGAGGCACCCAACGTCGGCTGGACCGGCGGCCGCACCCTGACCGGGTTGGCCGGCTCAGCCGTCATGCTCGCCACGTTCCTCTGGCATGAACGACGCACCTCCCACCCGATGCTGGACCTCTCGATTTTTGCCGATCGGCGGTTCGCCGGCGGAAGCATTGCCGTCACGACGGCCTACCTGACTCTGTGCGGGTTTGTCTTCGTCATGACGCAGTATCTGCAATTCGTCACTGCATACACGCCGTTCCAAACTGGCCTGCGACTGCTTCCTCTCGCGCTTTCGTTCGCCGTCGCCAGCATCCTGGCCCCGCGATTCGCCGGGCGCTTCGGCACGCCCTCGGTGGTTGCCGGCGGATTGGCAGTCTACGCAGCCGCGATTGCATGGTCAGGCACGTTTGACACCAGCACGCAGTATCTGGTGATCGCGGCGGCGATGGCGTTGCTCGGTGGCGGACTCGGTTTCACCATGGCGCCGGCGACCGATGCGATCATGACCTCGCTGAGCCCGGCTACCGCAGGCGTCGGCTCGGCGGTGACCGGCGCCACCCGACAACTCGGCGGAACTCTCGGTGTAGCGATCATCGGCAGCGTGTTCGCCTCCGTCTATACAGAGAAACTGGACCGCAGCACCGCGCTTTTCTACACCACTCCCCGAGCGCACGGCTCGATGCGGCAGTCGATGGCCGAAGCCGAGCGGGTACTTGGGCAGCTGCCCGCGACGCAGGCGCAGAGCGTTCGCCACGCCGTCGAGTCGGCGTTCCTCGACAGCGTGTGGGCGAGTTGCCTCGTGTGCACGGCTGTCGCAGCGGCCGCCGCGGCCGCCGTCGCTGTCGTGCTGCCGCGCAACGTGATCCAGGCGCACCATTCCACAACGCAAATCACAACCTGAAGGACGCCAGTGCACGAGCTCACCGACCAATCGACTGGCCTGGAAGCCGACCGGCTACCGCGGACCGTGGCCATCATGCCCGACGGCAACGCACGCTGGGCGCTTGCGCGGGGGCTTTCGATAGAGGAAGGCCACGCAGCTGGGGCTGCGCTGGTTATCCCGCGGGCGCGCGACGCCTGTGAGCTGGGTGTCGATCAACTCGCCCTGTACTGCTTCTCGACGGAGAACTGGACTCGTTCGGCCGCCGAACTCGACGGCATCATGCGAGTGTTCGCGCACCACTTGGTTCGTACCGCCGAGGCGCTGGACCCCTTCGACATCCGAATCCGGATCGTGGGGTCGCGTGCCGGCTTGCCGCAGACGGTGCTCGACGCGGTGGACCTCGCCGAGACGTCGACCGCGGACAACTCCCGAATGACGCTATTCGTCGGGTTCAACTACGGTGGCCGCCAGGAGCTGCTGGACGCGGCACAGCGCTACGACGGCGGCGGCGAACAGGCGTTCCAGCAGTTGCTGTACGCCCCTGACATGCGAGACCCCGACCTCATCATCCGCACTGGCGGCGAGCGGCGGCTGTCGAACTGCTTTCTTTGGCAGTCGTCGTACTCGGAGCTGCTGTTCCTCGAAGAACTGTGGCCCGACTTCAGCCGCCGCAGCCTGGAGATGGCGCTGGCCGACTACGGGAAGCGCGAACGCAGGCTGGGCGGACGGACCGTTGCCCACGGTTGATTGCCTCGGGCGTCCAGCCGGTTAGGCACGCGAGTAGTGAATGTGCACACCAGGGTTGCCGGGCCGCGACGTTGACACGCGAGCAAATTATCTGTGTAGAGCATTATTGCTATCAGTAACTATTGCGCAGGGCAACTTATCCTCGGCAAGATTTTTACCCGGCATGACCGTCGGCACCGCCTGACACGAATGCCCGGCGGCCGGCCTCGCGATCGATTCAACGGCCTCGCTCAAGCCGGAAGTAGGCGCGTTTGCGCACATGAACGGCACAAAACCAGACCAGTGGAGCAACCGTAGCCGCTGGTTCGTCCCCCGCCGTACCGGCCGACCAATCGCAGCGTTTACCTCATCGACAATCGCGTCGTGTACGGCGGCAGGGCCGCACCCGCTTTAGCGTCACAGCCGGTGATGTTGTCCAAAGACGGTGAGGCTGGCAACTACATGGAGGCGATGCTGGTGGATTTCGGGGCGTTGCCCCCGGAGGTCAACTCCGGTCGGATGTATGCGGGTCCCGGCTCGGGGTCCCTGCTGGCCGCCGCGTCGGCCTGGGACGCGCTGGCTTCCGATTTGGCATTTGCGGCGGTCGGCTATGGCTCGGTTATCTCGGGGCTGACCAGCTCGGCGGGGGTTGGCACAGCGGCAGCCGCTATGGTTGCCGCCACGGGGCCCCATGTGGCCTGGCTGAACACTACCGCCGCCCTGGCAGAAGCGGCAGGTTTGCAGGCAAGAGCTGCCGCGGCGGCCTACGAGACGGCGTTCGCGATGACGATACCCCCACCGGTGATCGCCGCCAACCGCGCTTTGCTGCTGACGCTGGTCGCGACCAACCTCTTCGGACAGAACACACCGGCGATCGCTGCGACCGAGGCACACTACGCCGAGATGTGGGCACAGGACGCCGCTGCCATGTACGAATATGCCGGGTCCTCGGCGCTTGCCTCGACACTGACCCCGTTCACGCCGCCACAAACTATTGCCAGCCTGGCCGCCGCAGCCGGCCAGGCCGAATGCGCCAACCTTTCGCCTGCCGAATGGATCGCCGTGCTCGGAGCGATAGCCGTCGCCGAAGGATTCGTCTACGACAGCGGCGGCTTGACGTTGAACGCGCTCCAGGTGGCGCAGGCGCTGATATTCGGACCGTCCGGAGCAGCGACACCCGCCAGCGCGGGCGCGGCGGTGACGGCCGCTGCGGGTATCGGCCCAGTTGCGGCGCGCTGGGGTGAGATCGCGGTTGCGGCGAACCTCAGCCAGTCCATCAAGATTGGCCGGCTGTCGGTGCCACCGAATTGGACCCCGTCGCCTCCCGTACCGGCCGTCGACACCGCGGCGACATCGAGCACCGTGGTTCGGCCCGCCCCTGCGAACACAACGGCGAGCCTGCTTCGGGGTGTCCCGATTAGGGGCTTGCAGCGCGCGGCCAACTTCGCCCACCGACGACAAGGGTTCAGTCCCATTGTCATGCAACGTCCGGTGGCCGCCGGATAACGCGAAAGAGGTTGACAACGAATGGATTTCGGAGCAATACCGCCGGAAGTCAACTCCGCGCGAATGTATGCCGGTCCGGGGTCGGCACCGATGGTGGCCGCCGCGTCGGCCTGGAGTGGGCTGGCTACGGAGTTGAGTTCGGCAGCCGCTAACTACGACGCGATTATCACGATGCTCAACAGCGAGGAGTGGCTTGGTCCGGCCTCGGCCGCGATGGCCGAGGCGGTCGCAGCGTATGTGGCTTGGATGAGTGCGACGGCTGCCCAAGCTCAGCAGTCGGCCAACCAGGCCGCCGCCGCGGCCGCGGCGTTTGAGGCCACGTTTGCCTCGATGGTGCCGCCGCCCCTGATCGCGGCCAATCGCGCTCAGCTCGCGGCGCTGGTTTCGACCAACGTCTTGGGCCTCAACGCCGCAGCGATCGCGGCCAAGGAAACCCAATACGGCGAAATGTGGGCCCAGGATGCCGTGGCCATGTATAGCTATGCCGCCTCGTCGGCGAGCGCTTCGGCGGTCACGCCGTTTGCCGCACCGCCGCAGAACACCAGCCCGGCGGCTTCGGCCGTGCAGGCCGCCGCGGTCGCCCAGGCAGCGGGCACCTCGGCCGGTGCGGCCCAGTCCGCCTTGTCGCAATTGATGTCTGCGCTACCCAGCGTGCTACAGGACCTTTCCTCGCCGATCTCGTCCGTCTTCGCGTCCGCTGGATCGGCGCCGACCCCTGGATGGTTGCAGTGGCTGTTGAACTGGTACGTGCCGGTGTCACAGCTGATCTACAACACCACGGGCCTGCCGTATTTCGGCATTGGCATTGGCAACAGCCTTATTACCTCGGCGAGGGCGATGGGAATGGTTGGCCCGGCAGTCGCCGAAGCAGCGGCCGCGCCGGCGGCGGCCGCCGGCGCGACCGGCGCCGGGTCGCAGGGCGGCAGTGGACCAATAGCGGCGCGTTTGGGCGACGCGGGCTCCATCGGCAAGCTATCGGTGCCTTCGACGTGGGCGCCGACGGGGCCGGGGCCAGCCGCCGTGCGAGCGCACGGGCTGCAGGTCGACCAGGTTGTCGAGCCGCCGGAAGTTGGAGCAGCCGGCAACTTGTTGGGTGGCATGCCGTTGGGGGGTGCGGGCGCAGGCACAGCAGGCGCCGGGCCCCGATACGGGTTTCGTCCCACCGTCATGGCCCGCCCACCGTTTGCGGGATAGCGCGATCACGACCGACCGATTCAAACCGCACGGCGGACGCACGATCGCACTGTCAAATATATCGACACTGCAGTTTTCCCGATTTGTAAAGTCTTTTTACGGAATCGGCCAGTATTGGCTATCTTGTGATCGCTGAGTACACTCCGCTTGTACCAAAGCGCATGCTGTTATTTAGTCTGGCGCGACCCGCTGAGCTCGTGATATTCGGTGCGCCGAAGGAGGATTTTCCATGCGAATTTTGATCGCCGCCGTATTGTTGGCATTCGGCGGGTTGATGACCACGGCGGTCGGTGTGGCCAGCGCCGACGAAGTACAGGTGGAGGGCAACTACGCGACCCTCGCCGGCTGTCAGGCCGACGGCCCGCATGTGGAGATCACGCAAAATGACGCGGCGTACACCCATTGGGACTGTCGACAGGGGTCTGATGGACTCTGGTACTTGTACTTAAGTAATTAACGCCAGGGCGCACGGCGGGGTTGATGGGGTAGGCACCGCAATCCTTTTCGCAAAGTGAATCCCCGGGATATATCAACACAGTGGTTATCAAGCGATTTGCGACGGTCTTAGCCCCTAGGCTGGCTCAGCGCCGCGGCAGGAAACTCCAGCGTTGATTTGCCGGCGAATGGACAAACATCAGGGTTAACTTCCGATACCTTCGTCGGTAGGCCGCTTCACAGCCCCGCATCCTCACCGGACTAGAACTGAATTGTCCGGCTCGTCCTCAGGGCCGCTTCACGGCCCCGCATCCTCACCGGACTAGAACTGAATTGTCCGGCTCGTCCTCAGGGCCGCTTCACGGCCCCGCATCCTCACCGGACTAGAACTGAATTGTCCGGCTCGTCCTCAGGGCCGCTTCACGGCCCCGCATCCTCACCGGACTAGAACTGAATTGTCCGGCTCGTCCTCAGGGCCGCTTCACGGCCCCGCATCCTCACCGGACTCAGTTCCGTCGCCTACGATCGAGCCTCGTGCCCCACGACGGTAATGAGCGTTCCCATCGGATCGCCCGCTTGGTAGCCGTCGTCTCGGGATTCACCGGTCTGCTGTTGTGCGCCTTGGTCCCGCTGCTTCCGGTGAAGCAGACCACGGCGACCATCCTGTGGCCTCAGGGCACCACCCCAGGCGGCACCAGCGTTACCCAGATCACCGCCCCGCTGGTGTCCGGGGCACCACGCGCACTCGACATCTCCATCCCCTGCTCGGCAATGACCACCCTGCCGTCCGACGGCGGCCTGGTGTTGTCCACGCTCCCGTCGGGCGGCGTCGATACCGGCAAGCACGGGCTGTTCGTCCGCGCCAACAAGGACACGATCGTCGTCGCGTTCCGGGACTCAGTGGCCGCGGTCGCGCCTCGCGCGGCGGTCGCCTCCGGCGCCTGCAGCGGCCTGCACATCTGGGCCGACGCGGGCGGCGCGGGCGCGGACTTCGTCGGCATCCCAGGGGCCGCCGGAAAACTGTCCCCCGAGAAGAAGCCGCAGGTCGGCGGGATTTTCACTGATCTGAAAGTGCCCCCACAGCCCGGGTTGTCCGCCCGCATCGACGTCGACACCCGATTCATTACAAGCCCCACGATCACCAAACGGATCGTGATGGTCGTGGGCGCTCTGGCGGTCCTGGCCGCCATCATCGCACTGGCAGCCCTGGACCGGCAAAGCCGCGGCGCCAGCTATCGGCCGGTCGCCTGGCTGCAGAGCTGGAGTGCCGGCTTCGCAACCTGGCTCGCCGACGCTGGCGTGATCGGCACGCTGCTGCTCTGGCATGTCGTCGGCGCGCTCTCGTCGGATGATGGCTACAACCTGACGATTGCCCGAATCGCACCCAAGGCCGGCTACGTGGCCAACTACTACCGGTACTTCGGAACGACGGAGGCACCGTTCGACTGGTACGCCTCGGCTCTGGCACAGCTGGCCTCGGTCAGCACCGCGAGTGTCTGGATGCGGCTGCCCGCAACGCTGGCCGGGATCGCGTGCTGGCTGCTCATCAGCCGCTTCGCGCTGCGGCGGCTGGGGCCCGGAAAGGGTGGCCTAGCTTCCAACCGGGTCGCCGTGTTCACCGCGGGCGCCGTCTTCGCGGCTGCCTGGCTGCCCTTCAACAACGGCCTGCGGCCCGAGCCGCTGATCGCCCTGGGCGTGCTGGTCGCCTGGGCACTGGTGGAACGCGCGATCGCGCTGCGGCGGCTGGCCCCGGCCGCGGTCGCCATCATCGTCGCGACGCTCACCGCGACATTGGCTCCCCAGGGGTTAATCGCCATCGCCGCGCTGCTGACGGGCGCCCGTGCCGTCGCCCAGATCATCCGGCGCCGGCGGGCCACCGACGGACTGCTGGCACCGCTAGCGGTGCTGGCGGCGGCGTTGTCGCTGATCATCGTGGTGGTGTTCCGCAGCCAGACGCTGGCCACGGTCGCCGAATCGGCACGCATCAAGTACAAGGTTGGGCCGACGATCGCCTGGTACCAGGACTTCCTGCGCTACTACTTCCTCACCGTCGAGAGCAATGCCGACGGGTCGATGTCACGGCGGTTCGCCGTGCTGGTGCTGATGCTCTGCATGTTCGGGATGCTGGCCGTCCTGCTGCGGCGCGGTCACGTGCCGGGTTTGGCCAGCGGTCCGACCTGGCGGCTGATCGGCACCACCGCGGTCGGCCTGCTGCTGCTGACGTTCACCCCCACCAAGTGGGCCATACAATTCGGCGCGTTCGCCGGACTCGCGGGCGCCCTGGGTGCGGTCACCGCCTTCACCGTCGCTCGGATCGGCCTGCACAGCCGGCGCAACCTGGCCCTGTACGTCACCGCGCTGCTGTTCGTGCTGGCGTGGGCAACTTCGGGCATCAACGGCTGGTTCTACGTCGGCAACTACGGGGTGCCGTGGTACGACATCAAGCCCGTGATCGCCAGCCGCCCGGTGACATCGATGTTCCTGACGCTGTCGATCTTCACCGGATTGCTGGCCGCTTGGTACCACTTCCGCATGGACTACGCCGGGCACACCGAGGTCAAGGACAACCGGCGCAACCGCATTCTGGCTTCCACGCCCCTGCTGGTGGTCGCGGTGATCATGGTCCTGGGCGAAGTCGGTTCGATGACCAAGGGCGCGGTGTTCCGCTATCCGCTGTACACCACCGCCAAGGCAAACCTGGCCACACTACGTACTGGGCTGTCACCCACCAGCTGCGCCATGGCCGATGACGTGCTGGTCGAACCCGACCCCAATGCCGGCATGCTGCAACCGGTTCCGGGGCAGGAATTCGGACCCGCCGGCCCGCTGGGCGGCATCAATCCCGTCGGCTTCAAACCCGAGGGGGTAGGCGATGACCTTCAGTCCGACCCGGTGGTGAGCAAGCCAGGAGTGGTCAATTCCGACGCGTCACCCAACAAGCCCAACGCCGCGATCACCGACTCGGCCGGCACCGCCGGCGGCAAAGGTCCGGTTGGAGTGAACGGATCGCACGCGGCATTGCCGTTCGGGCTGGATCCCGCACGCACCCCGGTGATGGGCAGCTACGGCGAGAACACCTTGGCGGCGCGGGCCACTTCGGCGTGGTACCAGTTGCCCGCCAATTGGAAAGAGCGCATCGCGGCCCAGCCGATCGTGGCGGTCGCGGCGGCCGGCGAGATTTGGTCCTATAAAGAGGACGGCGACTTCGTCTACGGTCAGTCGCTGAAACTGCAGTGGGGCGTCGCTCGTCCCGACGGCAGCATCCAGCCACTCGGTGAGGTGTTCCCGATCGACCTTGGACCGCAACCGGCGTGGCGTAACCTGCGGTTCCCGCTGGCCTGGGCGCCTCCGGAGGCCAACGTGGCGCGGATCGTGGCTTACGACCCGAACCTGAGCTCCGAGCAGTGGTTTGCTTTCACACCCCCGCGGGTGCCGCAACTGGAGTCACTGCAACAACTGATCGGGTCAAAGACCCCGGTGTTGATGGACATCGCGACCGCGGCGAACTTCCCATGCCAGCGGCCGTTCGCTGAGCACCTCGGCATTGCCGAGCTGCCGCAATACCGCATCCTGCCCGACCACAAGCAGACGGCAGTGTCGTCGAACCTGTGGCAGTCGGCTTCGACCGGCGGGCCGTTCCTGTTCACCCAGGGACTGCTGCGGACCTCGACGATCTCGACATATCTGAGCGGTGACTGGTATCGCGACTGGGGATCAGTCGAGCAGTACTACCGCCTGGTGCCGGCCGATCAGGCACCCGAGGCCGTCGTGCAACAGGGTGTGACCATCGTGCCCGGCTGGAGCCGGCAAGGACCGATTAGGGCCCTCCCATGACCGTCACAACCACCGAACGCCAGCGCAGCCCGGGTCTCCAAACGGACCGCGAGATGCGGGTGATGCGCTGGGTGGCGACAATCGCCGGCCTCATCGGCTTTGTCTTGTCGATCGCGACACCCCTGCTGCCCGTCGTGCAGACCACCGCGATGCTGAATTGGCCACAAAACGGTCAGCTGAATAGCGTTACGTCACCGCTGATTTCGCTGACGCCGGTCGACTTCACCGCCACCGTGCCGTGCGGCATGGTGCGCGATATGCCGCCGGCGGGTGGGGTAATCCTCGGCACCGCACCCAAGCAGGGCAAGGACGCCAACCTCAACGCATTGTTCGTCGTGGTCAGCGCCCAGCGGGTGGATGTCACCGACCGCAACGTGGTGATCCTGTCCGTGCCACGGGACCAGGTGGTCGGCGGCGCAAATGCGCCGGGATGTTCAAGCATCGAGATCACCTCGACGCACGCCGGAACCTTCGCGACCTTCGTCGGATTGAAGGATCCGGCGGGCCAGCCGTTGCGCAGCGGCTTCCCCGATCCGAACCTGCGCCCGCAGATCGTCGGGGTATTCACCGACCTGACCGGTCCCGCCCCGCCCGGACTCAAGCTTTCCGCGACCATCGACACCCGGTTTTCCACCGCGCCAACGACCCTGAAGCTGCTGGCGATGATCGGTGCGATCGTTGCCACTGTCGTCGCGCTGATCGCGCTGTGGCGCCTCGACCAGCTGGACGGCCACCGGATGCGCCGGTGGATTCCGGCGAACTGGCGCACGTTCACCCTGGCCGACACCGTGGTCATATTCGGGTTCCTGCTCTGGCAGATCATCGGCGCGAACTCCTCCGACGACGGCTACATCCTGGGCATGGCGCGGGTTGCCGACCACGCCGGCTACATGTCCAACTACTTCCGCTGGTTCGGCAGCCCGGAGGATCCCTTCGGCTGGTACTACAACCTGCTGGCCCTGATGACCCATGTCAGCGACAACAGCCTGTGGATGCGGTTGCCGGACCTCGTCGCCGGGCTGGTGTGCTGGCTGTTGCTGTCGCGTGAGGTGCTGCCGCGGCTGGGGCCGGCCGTGGCCTCGAGCACGGCCGCGAATTGGGCGGCGGGCATGGTCCTGCTGACCGCGTGGATGCCGTTCAACAACGGCCTTCGTCCTGAGGGCATCATCGCGCTCGGCTCGCTCGTCACTTATGTGCTGATCGAACGTTCGATGCGGTACAGCCGGTTGACGCCGGCTGCCCTGGCGGTCGTGACCGCCGCGTTCACGCTGGGCGTTCAGCCCACCGGCCTGATCGCGGTGGCCGCGTTGGTCGCCGGTGGCCGTCCGATCCTGCGGATTTTGGTGCGCCGTCATCGCCTGGTCGGCACGTTGCCGTTGGTGTCGCCGATGCTGGCCGCCGGCACCGTAATCCTCACCGTGGTGTTCGCCGACCAGACTCTGTCAACGGTGTTGGAAGCCACCAGGATTCGCACCAAGATCGGGCCCAGCCAGGCGTGGTACACGGAGAACCTGCGCTACTACTACCTCATCCTGCCTACCGTCGACGGTTCGCTGTCGCGCCGGTTCGGCTTCCTGATCACCGCGCTGTGTCTGTTTACGGCGATGTTTATCATGTTGCGGCGCAAGCGAATTCCCGGTGTGGCCCGCGGGCCGGCGTGGCGGCTGATGGGCGTCATATTCGCCACCATGTTCTTCCTGATGTTCACCCCCACCAAGTGGGTGCACCACTTCGGGCTGTTCGCCGCTGTGGGGGCTGCGATGGCCGCGCTTACGACGGTATTGGTATCGCCATCGGTGTTGCGCTGGTCGCGCAACCGGATGGCGTTCCTGGCGGCGCTGTTCTTCATGCTGGCGTTGTGCTTTGCCACCACCAACGGATGGTGGTATGTCTCCAGCTACGGCGTGCCGTTCAACAGCAGCATGCCGAAGATCGCTGGAATAACGGTCAGCACAATATTTTTCGTTCTGTTCGCGATCGCCGCGGTCTATGCGGCGTGGTTGCATTTCGCGCCTCGGGGCAGCGGCGAAGGCCGCCTCACCCGCGCACTGACGACGGCTCCCGTCCCCCTCGCGGCCGGCTTTATGGCGCTGGTGTTCGTCGCGTCGATGGGGATTGGGATCGTGCGACAGTACCCCACCTACTCCAACGGCTGGTCCAACCTGCGAGCGTTTACCGGCGGCTGCGGACTGGCCGACGACGTGCTCGTCGAACCCGACCCCAACTCGGGTTTCATGACACCCCTGCCCGGCGACTACGGTCCGCTGGGACCGCTGGGTGGCGTTAACCCGGTGGGCTTCACACCCAACGGCGTACCGGAACACACCGTCGCCGAGGCGATCGTGATGAAGCCCAACCAGCCCGGCACCGACTACGACTGGGACGCGCCGACCAAGCTCACGACGCCGGGCGTCAATGGGTCCACGGTGCCGCTGCCGTACCAGCTTGATCCCGCACGAGTTCCGTTGGCCGGCACCTACACCACCGGCGCGCAACAGCAGAGCAGGCTCATGTCGGCGTGGTATCAGCTGCCCAAGGCCGACGACGGGCATCCGCTGTTGGTGATCACCGCGGCTGGCAAGATCGCCGGCAACAGCGTGCTGCACCGCTACACCCCTGGCCAGACTGTGGTTCTGGAGTACGCCAAACCCGGGCCCGGCGGCGACTTGGTGCCGGCCGGACGGATGGTGCCCGATGACCTGTATGGGGAGCAGCCCAAGGCGTGGCGCAACCTGCGCTTTGCCCGAGACAAGATGCCGTCGGATGCCGTCGCGGTCCGGGTGGTGGCCGAGGACTTGTCTTTGACACCGGAAGACTGGATCGCGATAACCCCGCCGCGGGTGCCGGACCTGCGCTCGCTACAGGAGTACGTCGGCTCGACGCAGCCGGTGCTGCTGGACTGGGCCGTCGGGCTGGCCTTCCCGTGCCAGCAGCCGATGCTGCACGTAAACGGCGTCACCGAGATCCCGAAATTCCGTATCACACCGGACTATTCGGCCAAGAAGCTGGACACCGACACGTGGGAGGACGGCACCAACGGCGGCCTGCTCGGCATCACAGACCTGCTGTTGCGGGCCCACGTGATGGCCACCTATCTGTCGCGTGACTGGGCCCGCGACTGGGGGTCGCTGCGCAAGTTCGACACCCTTGAGAAGGCGGAGGCCGCCCCGCTCCAATTCGCCACCGCTACCCGCAGCGGCCTGTGGTCACCCGGCAAGATCCGGATCGGACCCTAGACGCAGGGACTAATCGAGTCTGCGCTCAAGGCGGCCAATCGGGTGTCCTGGGCGCGCTGGTCGCAGACTCGCACTAGGGCTAACGCGTGATGGGCGCCGATTGGTTAATGACGGTGCCGGCGGCGTCCAGCCCCTGAAGTTGGTAGTAGCCGTCCTTGCTTCCGGTCAGCGGTATCGGGGTGTCGTATCCCGCCCAGTCGACGGTGGAAAGCGTTGTCATGGCATTACTTTCGGGCCCATGCAGCAGCCGCCACTGCCGCACCGCGGTGGCCCCGTTCCAGACCGCGTGTGCGGCGTCGTCGGTGAAAATCAGTTGCGGTGGTTCGATCGGATCGCCGGCCCAGTCGTTGAGAAACGCCCGATAGGTGCCGCCGGTCAGGGTGGCGTCGTAGACCATCTCGCCGCTTGCGGTGAACTCGGCGATATGTAGGGCGGTACCCCAGCTCGAGAAGGTATTGCCATCTGGTAGCTGTTGCAGATTGCCCATGGCGCCGGTGCTGAGCTTGTCGGGGTGGGTTTGCGCCCGGATGAGCGTGGCCCGCCGGGCGGCAAAATCCAGGTGGATCCATTTCAGGCTGGTTGGCACGGATCCGCCGCTCGTTTGCCCCGAGTCGCCTTCAAAGTGGTTGTCGAACAATGTCACTGTGTTCGCGTCGGGCATCTCTGTGTCATGTTGATAGGCGAAGTCGACCCCATCACCAAGCTCGAATGTGGAATGTTTTCCCCCGAGTTGCCAGTTGATGGCACCGGTGCGGGAATCGACGTTGAACACGGTGGAAAGCGCACGCATGCTGATCACCAGATTGCCCGCGGGGTCTTGCGAGATCGCGTTCATGTGGTAGGGATCCAGCACCTTCCCGGCGGTGTACTTTTCCGGCGAGTCGGTGACCGGCACGTGGCTCAGCGCGTCCCACTGGAACAGCGTCTTTTTGGACGCCACGTCCACCACCGAGGCGATGCAGTTGTAGATCTTTCCGTCGCGGGGCCCACCGATGGCCGTCAGGTCGGTCGTCACCTCCTGGTAGGAGGTGATCAAGGCGTGCCCATCCGGGGTGAGCCGGAACTCGTGGACATCCGACGCCAGATCTCCGCCGGGTGTCAACGTGCTGATCAGGTTGTAGTGCGCATCGGCGATGTAGCTGGCACCAAGCCCGTGGCTTCCTTGTTTGAGGCCCTGCCACCAGGTGAGCACCGGTTTGCCTTGATAGCTCTGGACCCGCAGGTTACCGGCGCTTTGGCCAGCTGGCGTTTGGCGCTGCCAGACGACCTTTCCGGTCCTGTCGGCAACCACGAGGATGGCGGGGCGGCTGGCGGTGCCGGGATTGGCGGCCGTCATTCCGGAGACGAAGAAGATGTACCCGGGCGCACCTGGCTTGTTCACGTTGACGGTGTAGCCCAGCGACTGCGCCGACACCTCGGTATCCGACGCTGCCGGGGAAGCTCCCGACGTCTGCGTCGCTGGCTTGTTGTCGCGTGAACCACACCCGGCCACGCCGCCCGCTGCCCCGGCTGTCACGAACGCACCCGCTACGACACCGAACCGGCGCCGCGATAACCCGAACTGGCTTGCCATCCGGCTAGGTTGTCACACTATGACGCATGGGCTGGACGCGACTTGCCGCCGCATCGCTAGTAGGTGTGACGGCTGCAGGCTGCGCCGCTTTCCCGGCGGCCAGCCCGGGCCCGACAAAGCGGCTGGAATACGTCGCAATGGGCGACTCCGTCGCCGCCGCCCCCGGTGTGCCGGACCAGGCTGCACCGCGCGGATGCAACAAGTCGACCAATAACTACCCGTCGGTGCTGGCACGACGGATCAAGACGACCCGGTTCGTCGACGTCACCTGCAGCGGCGCGAACACCCTGGACCTCATCAGTCGACAACAGCAGACCCAAAGCGGCCTGATCGATCGCCAACTCGACGCGGTCGCCGCGACGACAGATCTGATCACGATCACCATCGGCGCCAACGACGTCGGGTTGGCTTCCGACGCTCAGGCGTGCGAGGTCAAATTGCCCAATCCGAAGCCGTGCACCGCCAAGTTCGTGGTCGGCGACGTCGACCGGATCTCCACCCAGATCGCCGCACAAGTCCCGGTGTGGGCGATGATGATCGACCAGATCCACGCCAAAGCGCCACACGCGCGAATCATCTTGGTGAGTTACGGGATCGTCATCCGATCGGGTGGCTGTTTTCCCGGCCAGCCGGTGCTGCCGCATGACTCCGACTACTTGCAGGGCAAGCTCAACGAGCTCGACAACCGGCAACGGCAGCTTGCCGCCGCCAAGGGGATCGACTACTTCGACACCAGACCGTTGTCGGTTGGCCACGACATGTGCGCCCCGCCGGCCGAGCGGTACACCGAAGGGTTTGTAGCAAAGGGTCCTGCGGTTCCCTTGCACCCCACCGCTATTGGCGCTGCTGCCGTAGGCAACGCGCTCGCCGAGCACATCGCCCCGGCCGGCTCGCGCGACTGAGCGTGTCTCATTCGGGTTCGAAATGCCCGGTTTAAATTCGCGAATTGGCGTCAATCATCTAATTCGGGTCGGGCAAACCCAATACAAGACGGTGGGGCAATGCGCACGCTGACAGGCTTAGCGATTTCCGCGGCGGCAATCATTCTGGCGACTTCCTCGGCGCCGACATTTGGGGCGAATACGGCAGCGGCTGCGCCCGGCTCGAACGCCGTCACAAGGGTCGCATTACAGGCAACTCAGCGGCACTGCGATTTCAGCCGCACCAACTTTGCGCCGAAGGTGCCATTCGTTACCCAAGCCGTCGGCTCCGTCGTCATACGCACAGCCGGCTCCAGCGTGGTCGCGGAGGTGAATCTGGTGAACACCGCCGAGCCGGGCATGCACTACGACGTCGGCCTGATCCAGGCACCACGGCCGTCGTCGGCTACCTGCGGTCCGGGGGCTCCGGGAACCACCTATACGGGCCTGGACCTGGACGGGGCCGGCAGGGGAACCGTGACCATTCAAGACGGTATTCGGCAGGGCACGACGGGCGTGTGGGTGATAATCCAGCGCCCGAATGAGCATTCCCAAGATCCGGCCGAGGTCTACACCTCCGAATTTGTGGTCCCGGTGTAGCCGCGTTTGTAATACGGTCGCGGAATGAGCGACTACGACTCAGAGGCCGTGGACCGGCTGCCCTTCTCTACTCCCGAGAAAGCCGAGCGCTACCGCACCGAAAATTATTGCGGTGCAGTGGGTCTCAATTGGTACCTCACCGACCCCACTTTGCAGTCCACCCTCGCGTATTACCTGAAGCCTGACGAGCTGTCGGTCGTGGAGCCCCATCTGATCCGCATTGGTGAGCTGATGGGCGGCCCGGTGGCGCGCTGGGCCGAGGAGACCGACCGCAACCCTCCGCGGCTCGAGCGATACGACCGGTGGGGACACGACGTCAGCAAGGTCGTCATGCCGCCCTCGTTCACCCAGTCCAAACGCGCGGTTCTGGATGCCCAGAAGGCGTTGCGCGACGAGGCGCGGCAGGCCTCCGTGAGTTCGTCACTGGCGATGTTCGCGTCCAACTACCTGCTTGACCAGGCCGATATTGGGATGGGCTGCGCGTTGGGCACCGGCGGCGGCATGGTCCAGTCGCTGGTGGCCGCCTACGCGCCGGCCGACGTGCGGGATCACGTCCTGGCCAAGTTCGAATCCGGGGAGTGGGCGGGCGAAACGGCACAGCTGCTGACCGAGCGGACCGGCGGCTCAGACCTGGGCGCGCTCGAGACCACCGCTCGACACAGCGGGGACGCGTGGCAGTTGAACGGCTTCAAGTGGTTTGCGTCCAACTGTGCCGGGGAGGCATTCGTCGTGCTGGCCAAACCCGAGGACGCTCCCGACTCGACGCGTGGCGTTGCAACTTTTCTGGTGCTGCGCACGCGCCGGGACGGCTCGCGCAACGGGGTGCGAATCCGTCGCCTCAAGGACAAGCTCGGTACCCGCTCGGTCGCTTCCGGCGAGATCGAATTCGTCGACGCCGAGGCCTTTCTGCTGTCCGGTGAGCCTAGCGGCCCAGACTCGCAAACGGGCCCGTCCGACGGCAAGGGTTTGGCCCGCATGATGGAGCTGACTAACGCGGCGCGGCTCGGCATTGCGTTGTTCGCGCTGGGCAACGCGCGCCGCGCCCTGGTCGAATCACTGTGCTACGCCCGGGCGCGCCGGGCGTTCGGCGGCGCGCTGATCGACAAACCGCTGATGCGCCGCAAGCTTGCCGAGATGATCGTCGACGTCGAAGCCGCACTCGCGCTGGTGTTCGACGGCACCGGAGCCACCAACCACCGTCAGCCTCGCGGCATGCGGCAGCGCATCGCGGTGCCGGTCACCAAGCTCAAGGTCTGCCGGCTCGGGATCACCATGGCGTCCGACGCGATCGAGATCCACGGCGGTAACGGCTACATCGAAACCTGGCCGGTGGCAAGGCTTTTGCGCGATGCGCAGGTCAACACCATCTGGGAGGGTCCGGACAACATCCTGTGCCTCGACGTGCGCCGCGGCATCGACCAGACTCGCGCTCACGAGACGTTGCTGGCGCGGTTGCGCGACGCGGTGTCGGTTTCCGACGATGACCAAACCACACGCCTGGTGGCCGAGCGCATCGAGGACCTCGACGCGACGATTACCGCCTGGACCAAACTCGACCGCGAAGTGGCCGAGGCACGCCTATTCCCGCTCGCGCAGTTCATGGGCGATGTATATGCCGGTGCATTGCTCACCGAGCAAGCCGCATGGGAGCGCCAGACCCGCGGCACCGACCGCAAGGCACTCGTGGCTCGGCTCTATGTACAGCGCTATCTCGCCGATCGCGGGCCGCTGCGCGGCATCGACGCCGACTCCGACGACGCGCTCGACCGTTTCGACGAACTGGTCGATGGGGCGCTCAGTTTGTAGCGCGAGCAGGGGGCACCTCCCCCCTCGCGAGCAGACGCAAAAGCGCCCTGGAATGCCCGTTCCAGGGCGCTTTTGCGTCTGCTCGCCGGAGAAAGCTAGCGCAGATCTGACGTCCGCAGCAGGCAATGCACCCCGACAACGCCATTGACCGCCTGCGACACCTCGAAGTCGGCGGACGCCGACAAGAACGCCAACGCCGACGCGCGGTCTGCACCGGTCACCTCACACACGTACGCCAGCGCGCGCCGCACACCATCCCGCATGGCTTCGTCGAGGGTCCCGCCCAGACCCACCAGGATGGTGTGCGTCGACGTCTGCGCCCACGGCGAGGCCAACACCTGCGCGAGCCGACGCGCATCACGATCGGACAGCACCGTCACCCGAAGGTCCGCCCGCAGCGGCGCTTCCAACGCGGTGAGGGCGACCTCCCCGTTGCCCTGCGCGAAGTGCGGGTCACCCAGATACAACCCGGCGTCCGGCACCTGCACGGGCAGCAACAGCGCACTGCCCACGCCCAGGTAGCGGATGTCGAGGTTGCCCCCGTAGTCCCCGGGTGGGGTCGACGACCGCGCGCATCCGTCACCGGGTGTGACCCCCACCAGGCCCAGTTGCAGTCTCAGGTCGAACCGCAGCTGACGCCCGGTCGCCAGCGCGATGTGGGCGCGCTCGTCGGCGCCGACACGACCCAGGACGCAAACCAAATCCGAGGATTCGGGCATTTCGCCGGCCAGCACACCCAGGCCGTGGCGGTTGCTGATGATGCCGTAGTCGACGCGACGGGTGAGCCCGAGTTGCTCCACGCACAACACATCTCCAGGGCGAGCGCCGGCGATGCTAATCGGCCCGAGGACCACGTGTGGCCCGTCGTCGCCGTTGCGTACCAACGATGCACCGGCGAGTTCGCGCACGTCATCGAGGATTTCGTTGTGCGCGATGCCGTATTCGCCGAAGAACGTGACGGGATCGGCGCCCTGGTCGTCCAGCAGTCCTTCGTGGCTGACCGTGTCGACGGTGATGGTCTGGCCGCTGTTTAGCGTCACGACCGGGGTTTCGCCGGCACATGGCAATCGGCCCCAGCGCAGGGCGCCCGTCATGGCGCTGAGATATTTGTCGCCCCGGATGTCACCGGTGCCGGTGTGTAGGGGCGGCATCACGACGGGCTAGATCGGGGTCAGGCCGTGCTTGCGGCCGACGCGCCACCACTGTTGCCTGTCCCTCAGCAGGTGCATCGACTTGCGCAGCAGCAGCCGGGTTTCGTGCGGCTGGATCACCCCGTCGATGTAGCCGCGCTCGGCTGCGGTCCACGGGATCGCCAGGTTGAGGTTGTAGCCCTCGATGAAGTCGCGCTTGACCTGCTGCGCCTCCGGCGTGGTCGGATCCGGGAAACGCTTCATCAGCAGCTGCGCGGCGCCGTCGGCGCCGATCACCGCGATGCGCGCGGTCGGCCACGCGAAGTTCAAGTCGGCGCCCAGCTGCTTGCAGCCCATTACCGCGTAGCCGCCGCCATAGGCCTTGCGGATGATGATCGTCACCTTCGGCACGTCGGCTTCGACGAGGGCGTTGAAGAACCGGCCGCCGCGCTTGATGATCCCGTTCTTCTCTTCCTGCACCCCGGGCATGGCGCCTGGGGTGTCGACGACGAAAACCAAAGGCAGGTTGTAGGAGTCGCAGAAGCGGATGAAGCCGGCCGCTTTGTCGGAGGCCTCGGTGTCGACCGCCCCGGACATGTGCATCGGCTGGTTGGCGATCACCCCGACCGGCCGACCGTTCACCCGGGCGAACGCAGTGATCATCGCTAGACCACGCTGCGCTGCCACGTCGAAGACGTCCCCGTCGTCGAAGATGCGCAGCAGAATCTCGTGCATGTCGTAGGCGGTGTTGTCGGCGTCCGGCACGATCGAGTCGAGTTCTAAATCGGACGGGGTGATCTCCGGCTCCAGCCCGGGGTTCACGATCGGCGGATGATCAAAGCAGCTGGACGGCAGGAAAGACAGGTAGTCGCGGACGTACTGGAACGCGGCGGCCTCCGACTCCACCACCTGGTGGATATTGCCGTACCGGGCCTGGTTGTCCGCTCCGCCCAACTCGTCGAGGCTGACCTCCTCGCCGGTGACGTCCTTGATCACGTCGGGGCCGGTGATGAACATGTAGCCCTGGTCGCGCACCGCGACCACGAGATCGGTCTGGATCGGTGAATACACCGCTCCCCCAGCACATTTGCCCAGAATGACGGAGATCTCCGGAACCAAGCCGCGCAACATCTCGTGGCGGCGGGCCAGCTCGGCATACCAGGCCAGCGAGGTGACCGCGTCCTGGATACGGGCGCCGGCCGAGTCGTTGATGCCGACGATCGGGCAGCCGGTCATCGCGCACCACTCCATCAGCTTGGCCACCTTGCGACCGAACATCTCCCCCACCGAGCCCTGGAACACAGTCTGGTCGTGGGAGAACACCGCCACCGGACGGCCGTTGATCCGGCCGTGCCCGGTGACCACCCCGTCGCCGTAGAGCGCGTTCGGGTCACCCGGGGTCTTGCACAGCGCGCCGATCTCCAGAAAGGTGCCCGGATCCACCAGTGCGTGGATACGTTCTCGCGCGCTGGGGATGCCTTTCTTGGCCCGTTTAGCGACGGCCTTCTCACCGGCCGGCTCCTTGGCCAACTCCAGCTTTTCGTGCAATTCACCCAGCAGCTCGGCGGTGGTCTTAGTGCTCAATTGCGGGCCCCCTGTTCAACCTCGATGTCGTCCAGCGCACGGCTCATGTGTTCGCCCACCTTTGCGATGATCGGCTCGTCGATGGCCTGAATGTGCTCGCCACCGATCGGCACGACCTCGAGGTCGGAGACGTACTCGCCCCAGCCACCATCCGGCTGGCGAACGGCATACCGCGGCTCGAACATGATCGCGTCGTCATGGTAACGATCGGCCATGTAGAGAGTGACATGCCCGTCGTAGGGCTGGATTTCGGCGGTATCGATCGCCCGGTTGTCCAGATACGACGTGCGCTGGTGTTCGATGATCCCGGCCGGGATCTGCACCCCGCTCTGGCTGACGGCCTCGAGCACAAACCGCACCTGGCCCTCGTCGTCGAGCTCCTCAAGCTGCTCGTACGGGATCTCCGGGATGGTGACGTTGAACGTCTTCTCGGCGAACCGCGCGTAGCGATCCCAGCGCTTGCGGATCTCCTCCTTGGTCTGCGGGATCTCCTCGCCCGCGCGCACGGCGTCGATCAGCCCGACCCACCGGACGTCCTTGCCCAGCCGCTTCAACCCGATCGCGCACGCGTAGGCCAGCACCCCGCCCAGCGACCAGCCGACCAGAATGTAGGGCCCGTCGCCCTGCATCTCGATCAACTTCGGCAGGTAGGCCGCTGCACGCTCTTCGATCGACCCCTCGACCCGTTCGAAGCCGTACATCGGAGTGTCCGCCGGCAACCGGTTGAGCAGCGGCTCGTACACCACTGTCGACCCGCCGGCCGGATGGAACACAAACACCGGGGCCTTAGAGCTGCCCTCGGGACGCGCCCGCAGGGTGCGGACGAAGCCGTCGATCACACCGGCCTCCAGGTAGCCACGTACCTTGTCGGCCAGCTCCTCGATGTTCGACGAGGTCAGCACGTCTTCGGCGGTGATCGGCCCTTCGGCACGCTCGGAGAGCCGCTGCGCCATCTTGGCGGCCGTCGCGTCGTCCAGCTTGGGCAGGGGGTTGAAGATGCCGCCGGCGGACTTGCCGGTGACGATCGCCCACGTCGCGAAGGTGACGCGCTCGGCGGCATCACGTGGGGGCACGTCGGAGTTCAGCGCCTTGGCAACCGCTTCCTGGTTAAGTACCTCCGCGGCTGCCGCAAGGTTGGGCTTTGCACCGTTGCCGGATGGGCCCGACGGATCCGTCGGCGGGGGCGGAAGCGGCAGGTCCGCGGCCGCCGGTTCGGGTGCCTCCGCCGCTTCGGCGGCCTTGCCATACATCAACTCGGCCTGCGCCCGGGCGATCTCCTCGGCAGTCTGCGTCTTCTGGTGCTCGTGCAGTTGCTGGACCTCGTCGCGGTGCTCGACGGCGTACTCGATCAACTTCTCGACGTTGTAGAGGTTGGCGTCACGCACCGCGGTCAGCTGAATCGGCGGCAGATCGAAGTCGTATTCGACGCGGTTCTTGATCCGCACCGCCATCAACGAGTCCAGGCCGAGCTCGATCAGCGGCACCTCCCACGGCAGGTCCTCGGGCTCGTACCCCATGGCCGCCCCTACGATGGCGCCCAATCGATCGGCGATCGTCTCGCCCGAATCCGGCGACCATCTACCCATGTCGGACGATATGTAGCGGGTGGTCAGGCTGTCCGTCAGAGTTTCGGCCTCGGGTTCCACTGTCTCTGTTGGCGGAGCCGCTGCAGCCACCGAGGCCGGGGCTGCGATCGCTGTCCCCGCGCCAACCGCGGTCGGCAACACCGCTTGCGAGCCGGCCCGAGCCACCAGTGCGTCGTAGACGAGCGTGAAGGATTCATCGATGCGGGCATGCACCTGAACCGACGCGCCGCCCGGATGCCGCGTCATCGTCGTCACCAGTCGGGCGCCCTCACCGGGCATCGCACGCTGCTCAGCGGCGCTCAACTGTGCGTCCGGAAGTACTTGCGTCGCGGCGGCTTTCACTAACGCAGCCAGATCCGTCTTGCCGTCCCGCGGCGCGTACTCCCAGACGTGGCGCCCGTCCGGCAGCGCGACGTGAGTGCCCGGGATGATTACCGAGCCGTCGCCGGTGAAGTGCGCGGGCAGCCAGTGTTCCTTGCGCTTGAACCGGGTCGGCGGAATGTTCGCAAATCCTTCTGGGCCTGCGGCCCCAGAGGCGCGGCTGAACAGAGTCCGCATGTCCAGGTCGTGGCCGTAGACATACAGCTGCGCCATGGTCGAGATCATCGACTCGACCTCGTCCTGCTTGCGGGCCAGCGTCGGGATCAGCTGGGCATCATGCAGTCCGGCCGAAGCCGTGGTCAGACCCACCTGCATCAACGCCACCGGGTTGGGCGCCAGCTCCAGGAACGTGGTGTGCCCGCTGTCGACCGCGTTGCGGATCCCGTGGGTGAAGTAGACGGAATGCCGCAGGCCCTTCTTCCAGTAGTCGACGTCGTGGATCGGGTCGCTGCCGGGCTTGATGTAGCTGCCCTCGTGGACCGTGGAGTAGATGCCTGCGGTCGGGCTCATCGGCTTGATGCCCTGCAACTCGGCGGCGAGCTCGCCGAGCAGTGGATCCATCTGCTGGGTGTGGCTGGCACCCTTGGTCTGGAACTTGCGGGCGAACTTGCCCTCCGATTCCGCGCGAGCGATGATGGCGTCCACCTGCTCGGGCGGGCCGCCGATGACGGTCTGGGTAGGTGCGGCGTAGACGCACACCTCGAGATCGGGAAAGTCGGAGAACACCGTCTTGATCTCGTCGGCGGAGTATTCGACCAGCGCCATCAACCGGATGTACTCGCCGAACAGCATCGCCTCGCCTTCGCCCATCAGGTGCGAGCGCGAGCAGATCGCCCGGGTAGCGTCGCGCAGCGACAGCCCACCGGCGAAGTACGCGCACGCGGCCTCGCCCAGCGACTGGCCGACCACCGCGGCGGGCTTGGCGCCGTGATGCTTGAGCAACTCACCCAGGGCAATCTGGATCGCGAAGATGGTGACCTGCGTGGTCTCAATGCCGTAGTCCTGCGAGTCGTCCAGGATCAGCTCGAGCACCGAGTAACCCAGCTCGTCCTGTACCAGCGCGTCGACCTTCTCGATCCACTCGGCGAAAACCTCGTCGCGCAGGTACAGGCTCTTGCCCATCTTGCGGTGCTGCGCGCCGAATCCGGCGAGCACCCACACCGGGCCGTTGGTCACCGGCCCGTCGACGCTGAAGACGTTGGGTCGCTGCTTACCTTCGGCGATCGCCCGCAGGCCCTTGATGGCCTCTTCGTGGTCATGGGCGAGCACCACCGCGCGGGAGCGGCCGTGGTTGCGCCGCGACAGCGACCGGCCGATCGACTCCAGCGACGCCGCCTGGCCTTCCGGCGACTCCATCCAGTCGGCCAGCTCGGCGGCGGCCGCCTTCTTGCGTGAGGTCAGGAACGCCGACACCGCAAGCGGAATCAGTGGGGCCGTAACCTCTTGCGCCGCAAGCTCTTCCAGCGCGGCTTCTTTGAGCCGCAGCGCCTCTTCGGTGACGCCGGGCAGCTCGGGCTCCTCTTCCTCGCCCGCAGGTTCGTCGGTAATGATCTCGCCGTACTCGTCGAACCGCAGCGCGTGACCCTCCAACGCGGCGGCCTCGGCCGGAACCGCATCGGCTGGCGCGGCAATCTCGGGTTCGGGCTCACGCTCGATGACATCCCGCGGCAGTACCTCGCGCACCACCAAGTGCGCGTTGGCGCCGCCGAAGCCGAAGCTTGACACACCCGCCAGAGCGTAGCCGCCATACCGCGGCCAGTCGGTCGCCGTGTCGATGACCTTCAGCCGCATCGCGTCGAAGTCGATGTATGGGCTGGGTGCGGCGAAGTTGATCGACGGCGGCAGCTTGTCGTGCTGCAGGGCCAGCACCACCTTGGCCATGCTGGCCACACCGGCCGCCGCTTCCAGGTGGCCGATGTTGGTTTTCACCGCGCCCAGCAGCGCCGGCCGATCGGTCGGACGTCCCCTGCCGACCACCCGGCCCAGCGCCTCGGCCTCGATCGGGTCACCGAGGATCGTGCCCGTGCCGTGCGCCTCGATGTAGTCGACGGTGCGCGGATCGATGCCGGCGTCCTTGTACGCCCGGCGCAGCACCTCGGCCTGCGCGTCCTGGTTGGGCGCGATCAGGCCGTTGGACCGGCCGTCGTGGTTGACCGCGCTACCGGCTATGACTGCGAGGATCTGGTCGCCATCGCGGCGGGCGTCGTCGACCCGCTTGAGCACCAGCATGCCGGCGCCCTCGGAGCGGGTGTAGCCGTCGGCGTCCGCCGAGAACGACTTGATCCGGCCGTCGGGAGCGAGCACCGCGCCGATCTCGTCGAAGCCCAGCGTCACCATCGGCGTGATCAGCGCATTGACACCACCGGCGACGACGACGTCGGCCTCGCCGTTGCGCAGCGCTTGCACGCCCTGATGGATGGCGACCAGCGAACTCGAGCAGGCGGTGTCGACGGTGACCGACGGCCCGCGGAAGTCGTAGAAGTACGACACCCGGTTGGCAATGATCGACGTGCTGGTGCCGGTGATGGCATACGGATGTGCGACCGTCGGGTCGGAGACGGCCAGGAATTGGTAGTCATTGGTGGTGCTGCCGACGAACACGCCGACGGCTTCGCCGCGCAGGCTCGAGGGTGGGATGCGGGCGTGCTCGAGCGCCTCCCAGGTGAGCTCCAGCGCCATCCGCTGCTGCGGGTCGATGTTGTCGGCTTCGGTCTTGGCCACCGCGAAGAACTCGGAGTCGAAGCCCTTGATGTCCTTCAGGTAGCCGCCGCGGGTGCGCGCGGAAGCGACGCGCTGGGCGATGCGCGGCTCTTCAAGGAATTCCGACCACCGGCCGTCGGGCAGGTCCGTGATGCCGTCGCGGCCTTCCAGCAGTGCCTGCCATGTCTCGTCGGGGCCGTTCATGTCGCCGGGGAACCGGGTCGACAGACCGACGATCGCGATGTCGACGCGCTCGGCGGGACCGGAGCGCGACCAGTCCATATCGTCATCGGCCGCTACGTCTGTTTCGGGTTCGCCCTCAACGATCCGCGTGGCCAGCGATTCGATGGTCGGATGTTGGAAGGCCACCGCCACCGAAAGCGTGACACCGGTCATGTCTTCGATATCGGCCGCCATCGCCACGGCATCCCGCGACGACAAGCCCAGCTCCACCATCGGCACCGACTCGTCGATGTCGTCGGGTGACTTGCCGACCGCCTTACCCACCCAGTTGCGCAGCCACTGCCGCATCTCGGGGACGGTTAGGTCCGTCTGGTTGGCGGGCGAGTTCTCCTGGGATTCCGATATGTCAGACATGGGCCCTACTCAGGATTCGGTTGCAAAGACCGTCGGGGACCCGACGCCGCTGCGCAGAGTGCCGTCGAGGTAGGCCGAACGGCAGGCCCGCCGGCCGATCTTGCCGCTGGACGTACGGGGAATCGTGCCTGCCTGCACCAGCAGCACGTCGCGGACGGTCACACCGTGCCCGACGGCGATGGCCGCCCGGATGTCGTCCGCGATGGGCTGGTAGTCCAGCTTGTGTGCGCCCGCGGCCCGCTCGCCCACGATCACCAGCTGCTCGGAGGTGTCCTCGGCGTCGAACTTCAGGCCGGCGTGCGGGTCGTCGAACACGTTTTGCGGCAACTGGTTGGCCGGCACCGAAAAGGCGGCCACGTAGCCAACCCGCAACGCCTTGGTGGCTTCCTGCGCCGTGTACTCCAGGTCCTGCGGGTAGTGGTTGCGGCCGTCGATGATGACCAGGTCCTTGATCCGGCCCGCTATATAGAGGTGTCCCTTGAAGTAGGTGCCGTAGTCGCCGGTGCGCACCCACAGCCCGTCGTCGGCGGCACCTTCGGCATGTGACTCCGGGATCCGCGACTTGAGGATGTTTTTAAAGGTCTCGACGGACTCCTCTTCCTTACCCCAGTAGCCGACACCCAGGTTGTTGCCGTGGAGCCAGATCTCGCCGATCTGTCCGTCCGGGAGCTCGCTGGCCGTGTCGACGTCGACGATGACCGCCCACTCGTCAACGCCGATCTTGCCCGCCGAGACCTGCGCGACCGCGTTCGGCGCGTCGGCGGCGACCTCGACGAAGCGCTGGTTGTTGAGTTCGTCCCGGTCGACGTGGATCACCGTGGGTTCCTCGTCCATCGGGGTGGTGGAGACGAACAGCGTCGCCTCCGCCAGACCGTAGGACGGCTTCACCGCGGTCGGGCGCAGGCCGTACGGCTCGAAGGCTTTGAAGAACTTGCGCATCGACGCCGGCGACACCGGCTCACTGCCGTTCAGGATGCCCTTGACGTTGCTCAGGTCCAATTCCGGCTCGTCGTCGCGGGGCAGTCCGCGGACCGCGGCGTGCTCGAACGCGAAGTTCGGCGCGGCCGAGAAGACGCCACCGGTCTCCCCGGGCTTCCGCGCGAGCTCACGGATCCAGCGGCCCGGCCGGCGCACGAAGGCGGCGGGCGTCATAAACGTGAAGCTATGGCCGAGCACCGTCGACAACAACGTCGTGATCAGGCCCATGTCGTGGAAGAACGGTAACCAGCTGCACCCGCGGTCGCCTTCCTGGCCTTCCAGGGCGTTAAGCACCTGCAGCACGTTGGTGGGCAGGTTCAGGTGGGTGATCTGGACGCCGGAAGGAATGCGGGTCGAGCCCGACGTGTACTGCAGGTAGGCGGTGGTGGACTCGCTGGCGTCCGGCTCTTGCCACGTGGCGGCGACCTCGGTAGGCACCGCGTCGACGGCGATGACGCGCGGCCGTTCCTTGACCGAACGGTTGCGGATGAACTTGCGGACACCTTCGGCGGAGTCGGTGGTGGTCAGGATGGTCGACGGGGCGCAGTCGTCGAGCACCGCGTGCAGCCGGCCGACGTGGCCCGGCTCGGCGGGGTCGAACAACGGCACCGCGATCCTGCCGGAGTACAGCGCGCCGAAAAACGAGACGAGGTAGTCCAGGTTCTGCGGGCAGAGGATGGCGATGCGGTCGCCCGGCTGGGTGACCTGCTGCAGGCGGGCTCCCACGGCGCGGTTGCGGGCGCTGAACTCCGACCACAAGATGTCGCGTTCGACACCGTCGCGTTCGGTGGAGAAGTCCAAGAACCGGTAGGCGAGCTTGTCGCCGCGAACCTTGGCCCACTTTTCGACGTGACGAACCAGGTTGGTGTTCTCCGGGAACCTGATCTTTCCGTTCACGATGAACGGGTTGTGGTACGCCATGCCGCCCTCTCCTGTCACAACACATCGGTCGGCTCCGCCGACGGTCACATCTCGGTGTCGGCTCCGCCGACTGTTCCATCTGCACGCGGGCCGGCCCCGAAACCGGCCCTGAAAGGCGCACGCTTGCGGCGTGCGCCCTTTCAATGTTCACTTCGAGCCAGCTTCGACCCGACCGGGTCATCACATGCTCTTAAATATCTCTTAATGTTAAGGGGCGGCGCGCGGCAGACCAAATCACAAGGTACCGCTGATCGCACCCACTATCGCGCCATCAGGTCCCATGTCGGCTCATGTCACCCGTGTTTGGGATGCGGCGCCTTCTCGATAAGCCCGTGCGCCCAGTTCAATGTCCACGCGGTCGCCGGCTGCCCGTCCGAATTCCAGAAATCGGGCGTGGCATACATCGCATGAATCGGCTGCCCTGCGCCGCCGGCCAGCGTGTTCAGAGTGGTCGGCAGATTGGCCGGACTGAACGCCTCTTGCGGGGCGGCGCAGATCAGGTCACCCTCCGCACAAATCTCATTCGTTCGGCTGTCGAGCGCACCGAAACCGCCCGGCCGCGCGCCGGTCATGGTCAAGCCGAGTCCGGACAGCACCGGCACTTCGTGCAGGGTGACCTCAGCACCTTCGCCCGGCGGATTGGGCGGGATGTCGTTACCTACCCCCTGCTGGCGACGCCCGTCGGCTATCAAGGTCACACCGAGGACCAGGTCCTCATCGACGGGTCCACGGCCGTTACCGATATCGCTAGCGACATCGCCGGCAATCACCGCGCCCTGCGAGAAGCCAATCAGGACATAGCTGGTCAACGGGCATTTGTTGTTCATGTCCGTCATCGCCTGGACCATCGCGCGGGTGCCTTCCGCCCGGCTGTCGTTGTAGGACATTTGGTTGTCGGCGCTCAGCGGATTGTGGAACTGCGCCGTGTAGGGAACGGTGTAGGTCTGCACCCGCGAGCCGGGGAACTGTTGGGCGATCGGCCCCGTCACAGTGAGCAGCAACGCCCTCGGGAATTGCACCGGTTTGAGCGGGTCGTCCGTTGGCGACGATTCCCAGGTTCCGGGAACCGAGATCAGCTGCACGTCCGGGCAGGAGGCATCCTGGTACGCGGGTCGGGGCTTGCGCGGGTGGGACGTGGTCGGCCCCGGGGTCAAAACACCGGGCGGCACCGCGCTGGGTGGGTTTTCGTGGCGGCGCAAAATACCCCCCACCGCCACAATGACCAGCGCCACGACACATGCCATCGACCCGGCCGCGGTCCAGGCGAGGATTCGGTGGCGTCGTCTACGCCGGGAGTTCTTGGCCATGTTCTCCTGCTAACAGAGTCAATTAGGTGCCAGCGTGGCTGCACCGCCCTCTGCTGCACTCCAATACACGGTACCGGCTCGCTGCGCCGTGCCCACCGGTCCCGACGACCGCGCGGGAACCTGTCTTGCGCAGCTCAGCTAAGCGGATCGCGCCGACGATATCGCCGGACATGGCGCCCAGCTGCGCCGACCACGAGCCCCAGCCGTTATCGCCGCCGCCCGGGAAGTCAAAGTGGCCGTTGTGGCCGCCGACGTTCCGATACTGCTGGTAGAACGACCTGCTGTCGCCCATTGCCGCGCCCGCTTGGCCAATCATGGCGGCGGGATTACTGGCCCCGGGCTTTGTCGGGCTCCAAACCCAGACTCGGGTGTTGTTCTGCGCCAACAACCCGGCATGCACCCACGGGTCGTGCCACTTCCACCGGCCCAGCTGTGGGGCACCCCACATACCGTTGCCGTCCACACCGCCGAATTGCTGCAAGCCGGCCAGAATCGCGCCGTTGGTCGTGGTGCTCGACGGGTACAGGAACCCGGACAACGAACCGGCGAAGCCGAACCGGTCGGGGTGGAAGGCGGCCAGCGCCATCGCGCCATACCCGCCCTGAGATGCGCCAACAGCGGCATGGCCACCGGGCGCCAGGCCTCGGTTGGCGGCCAGCCAATCGGGAAGCTCGCTGGACAGGAAGGTCTCCCACTGCTTGCTGCCGTCCTGCTCCCAGTTGGTGTACATGCTCCACGCGCCGCCGGCGGGTGCGGCCACCGAGATCCCCTTGCCGGCCCGGGTGTTCATCGCATTGCCCGCGGGGACCCCGTTGCTGACATCCGGCGCGGCGTCGAAGGCATCCAGCAGATACACCGCGCGCGGGCCGCCGGCCAAGAATGCCACCGGGATGGCGCGGCCCCCCGCCGCCGAGGGCACCATCAGGGTCTCGTACGGGGCGGCCTGGGCGGTCGAGCCCGCCGCTACCGTGACACTGCCCAACGCGATCGATAGCACGGCAACGCAGAACAGCCGTAGCAACACCGACAGACCCCTCATGTACCCACCTCCATGTAGTAGCCCACTTCCATACGTAGCGCTGTGTGCACACAGCGTCCGTCCTGCTGCAAGGCCCGGCCCGCAAGGTAGCTAACCACACCGCGCACGACGGGATAAAGAGCAGATAACGCGCGAATGACTAATGGCGGCGACCCGTGTGGTCGCCGCCATTAGTCGTTGTCCTAGGACCTAGAGAGAACTAGGTGCCCTGGGTGGTACCTGTGCCATTGGTACCGGTGTTGGGGGTGGCACCCAGCACGCGCTGCAGGTCAGGCTTCATGGCCTGCAGCTGAGCGCCCCAGTACTCCCAGCTGTGCGTACCAAACTCCGGGAAGTTGAACACCGCATTGTGGCCGCCACCGGCGTTGTAGGCGTCCTGGTACTTCATGTTGCTGGTCCGCACGAAGCCCTCCAGGAACTTGGCGGGCGGGTTGTTGCCGCCCAGACCCGACGGCTTGCCGTTGCCGCAGTAGATCCAGATGCGGGTGTTGTTGGCGATCACCGTGCCGACGTTCAGCAGCGGGTCGTTGCGCTGCCACGCCGGGTCCCCCGACGGGCCCCACATGTCCGAGGCCTTGTAACCGCCGGCGTCACCCATAGCCAGACCGATCATCGTGGGCCCCATCGCCTGGGAGGGGTCGAGCAGGGCCGACATCGCGCCCGCGTAGACGAACTGCCCTGGGTGGTATTCGGCCAGGGTCAGCGCGGACGTTCCGGCCATCGAAAGGCCGATAACGGCGCCGCCGTTGGGCTTGACCTGCTTGTTGGCGTTCAGCCACGCCGGCAGCTCGCTGGTGAGGAACGTTTCCCACTTGTAGGTCTGGCAGCCGGCCTTGCCGCAAGCCGGGTTATACCAGTCGCTGTAGAAGCTGGACTGGCCACCGACCGGCATGATGATCGACAGGCCCGACTGGTAGTACCACTCGAACGCCGGGGTGTTGATGTCCCAGCCGTTGTAGTCGTCCTGCGCACGCAGGCCGTCGAGCAAGTACACCGCGGGCGAGTTGGCCCCGCCGCTTTGGAACTGGACCTTGATGTCGCGGCCCATCGCCGCGGAAGGCACCTGCAGGTACTCCACCGGCAGGCCCGGCCGCGAGAATGCTCCCGCGGTCGCCGAGCCGCCAGTGACATCAACGACACCGACCAGACCCGCCAGCAGGGCCGCACCAACGGCTCCCACCATGAGTCGGCGCGGCATACCTGTCACGGCGCCACGAAACCTGTCAACAAGCTTCATCCTTGCTTCCTCATCCTCATCATTTAGGTGCATCCGATGTAGTGGGCGCATCCCTGAACTAGGTCGGCCTGCATTGCGCTGAGCGCTGCAGTGCCCGTGTAGTCAACCACAACTTTCGGCTTGCACTCTCCTCGAGAGCGTCGCCCAAACCGTTATCTGACGGTGATTCGGCGTATTTTTCCGTTCCGAAGCGGCGTCCGGAAATGGCATTTCCGCATGTGCCCGCAGTTCGGCGCCCGCTGGTAGCGACTCAAATGTGATGTTGCTGTCAGTATTGGGCCACCCGGCGTGCCAAGCGGGCCGCGCAATTCGCGCAATTGATGAACATTTGGGCCAAATTCACCTACCGCCCGTCACTCGCGAGGTGGGGGAGGGGGAGTCTGGGGCACCTCGAGCCCACACCTGACGAGCTCGTAGAGCGGGACGCGGTCGATCCGGTATCGGGTGAATTCAAAGGAGTGCAGCACGTTCGAGATGAACCGGTGCAAAGTCATCGGCGCCCGCACCGAGTTGAGTACCGCCTGAGTGGCAGGGCACTGCAGGGCCGCCTCGGCCTGCGCGACCCATGCCTGGTCGAGATACCCGGGAATCCCCGGGTACCACTTCACCCACGGGCCGTCGGCGATCACCCAATCCGGGAACAGGTTCTTGTCGTGGCCGATCCGGCCGTGTTTCAGCCGCTCCGTGTGTTGCGCCAGCGGGTTTGCCAACCCGATTTGATCGATGACCCTGACATCAAGTCCAACGTTCATGCCCAGCATGCCAAGGTTTGTGAAAAACACTGCGTGATGCGATTTCTCATATGGTCTTTGGCCCGCCGGAGCGGGTGGCGGAGGCTGGATCATGGGCACGAGGTCCCACTGAGTGTAGTTGCCAGACGGCAGCAACAACGCCCCGTCGGGGGTGTTGTTCAGTGCCACCAGGACGGCCGCCATCCTCGGGTAATCGAGGTAGTCGGCGGCGGTCAGCGGATGTGCGCGCCCGGTGGCCTGGGCATAGAACCGACGCTCATCGACGATCCCCGAATAGGTGACGTGGGTGGCGTCGTCACCCATGCCCGGAGAGTTTGCCGCCCACAGCGACCAGCCCGCGACCCCCAGCCACAACGCGCTGACGGCACCGGCCAGCCAGTAACCGGTCTCCCGCGAGACGTCCTTGCCGTCGGGCACTAGCACGGGAATGACCGCCACCGGAGCCAGCAAACAAAAAAGCGGTGCCAGCAGCACCCGGCCGTGCATGAAGTCCCCACCTTGCCGGATCCAGTAGAGCCCCTGCAGCAGTCCGCTGACGACGATGAATGCCACCACGGCCGGTGGGCTTTGCACGGCCCGGGCCACCCGTCCGTAGTTGGGTGCCAGCACCGGACGCAGGAACGAGGGCCGGCGGCGCATCGACATCAGCAGCAACCCGAGCGGCACCAGCAGCACAACCGGCACCCAAAGCGCGTACGGCTGGTTGAAGTTCGACAGATAAATCATGCCCTGCGACCACTTGTCTCCGGCCGCGTCCTTTGCCAGGGCGGTGCCCGGCACCAGCAGCCCGTAGTAGCCCATCCGGAAGATCTGGTAGGCAACCGGAAGGAAGCCACCGGCCACCACGATCAGGACACGGCGCTGCCAAGTGCGGGCCGCGATCAGCATCATGATCAGCGCGAGCCCGCCGATGAGCGCAAACTCGGGCCGGACCAGCACGCTACATCCGGCGACAAAGGCCAACGCGCCGATGAATACCGGGTTCTCCGGGCGGACCCGCAACGGCTGCGACCAACAGACCATCAGCCACCACAACAGCCCCAGATAGGTCAGCACCAGCCCGCTCTCCAGGCCCGAGGTGGCGAAGTCGCGTGCCGGCGGCACCGCGATGTAGACCAGCGCCCCGGCGGGCAGCATGATGGCCCGGCGGCCTCGCAGGCTGGGCGCGTACAACCGGCCCGTCCCCAGCATGAGCAACGCCACACCCAGCACCGAAAGCACCAGGGCTACAGCCAGCGCCACATATTCCAGGCGCATCGGCCCGCCGACCCAGCTGCCCACATACAGCAAGTAGGTCCACGCTGTCGAGGTGTTCGCCTCGACACGCTCGCCCTGGTTGAACACCGGTCCGTTGCCGGCCAACAGATTTCGCACCGTGCGCAGCACGATCAATCCATCGTCGGCGATCCAGCGCCGTTGCCAACTCCCCCAACCGAACAGCACGGCGATCACCGCGACGCTGACCCACAGACTGATCCGGACGACGGGGTCGAAGGGGAACACCGGCCGGCTGACGCGACGCGCGGCGGGCCGACGCGACAGCGCGGCTACTTGGAGGGCCTTGAGCTTTTCGCTAGCCGAAAGCAACGGCGGCACCAACGGTTCCGATCCACGCCAGCGCCAGCAACTGCAACACGCGGTCACGCAGCGCAATGTCTTCGGGCTCTCCGGCCAGCCCGCCGTCGACGTCCACGGCGTAGCGCAGGATCGCGATGGTGAACGGAATCATCGACACCGCGAACCAGGACCCGCTGTAGCCGTCCCGCTCGAAGGCCCACAGCCCGTACGTCAACACCACTGCGGTGGCCGACAGCGTCCAGACGAAGCGCAGATAGGTGCTGGTATAGCTTTCCAGCGACTTGCGGATCGCCGCGCCGGTGCGTTCGGCCAATTGCAGCTCGGCGTAGCGCTTTCCGGCCACCATGAACAGCGACCCGAATGCCATCGTCAGCAAGAACCACTTGGACAGGGGGATGTCGGCGGCCACACCGCCGGCGATGGCGCGGATCAAGTACGCCGAAGACACGATGCAGATGTCGATTACCGCTTGGTGCTTGAGGCCGAAGCAGTATCCCAGCTGGATTCCGATGTAGACGACCATGACAAGCGCGAGATTCGGCGTCAGCAGCCAGGCGATGGCCAGCGATGCCACACCCAGCATCGCCGCCAGTGCGTAGGCCAGCCACTCGGGCACCACACCGGCCGCGATGGGCCGGAACCTCTTGGTGGGGTGCTCGCGGTCGGCCTCGACATCGCGTACGTCGTTGACCAGGTACACCGATGAGGCCGCCAGGCTGAACACCACGAACGCCACGGACACCTTGGTCAGGACCTCGGTGTAGTCGTAGCGGACACCGCCGCCCAATGCGGCCAGCGGCGCGGCCAGTACCAAGATGTTCTTCACCCACTGCCGCGGGCGGATCGCCTTGACGACGCCGACGACCAGGTTTGCCGGAGGTCCGGTCACGGAAGCCTCCAGTTCTTTACTCATCCGACACACCTCCGTCGACTCGGACCGCGATGGCCGCGACGGCGGCGCCGAGGGCAACACCGGCGGCCACGTCGCTGGGGTAGTGCACGCCGGCAAGTATTCGCGACAGCGCCATCGGCGGTACCAGCACCGCGGGAACTACGCCCTTGGGCAGCTTTACGGCCCGGCCCATCAAGATGGCGGCGGCGGTGGTCGAGGTGGCGTGCGCTGAAGGGAAGCTCAGCTGACTCGGCACGCCCACATTTATCGCCACGGCCGGATGATGCGGCCGCTTGCGCCGCACCAGCCGCTTGATCACCACGGCTGCGGCGTGGGCGGCGAAGCTGCCGGCACCGGCGACCAACCAATCCCGGCGCCGGCGCGGCACCATGACCGCACCCAGCAGCGATACGACGAGCCAACCGATGCTGTGCTCGCCGAAGAAAGACAGTCCGCGCGCCGCGGCGAGCGTCCACGGTCGTTCAGTGAGCGCGGATTGAACGGCCACCATGGCGGCGACTTCGCCGCGCGGCGGCGCGGGTTCAGGCATGCTCAGGCTCGTTGTGAGACAGCAGCGCCGTCTCCCACTTTTGTTTGCTGGACAGCACGGGCAATGCGTCCCGATACACCCTGCGCATCTCGTCGAAGCGGCGCACCAGCCGACGTTGCCGACGCAGCGACTGGAACAGCAGCGAGAACATCTTGGCCCGATCGCGCTGCCGGTAGACCACCCCGCACCCGTCGGCCGTCGTGACGGTGACGCCGTCCACCGTGCACAACCGGAACCACCGCGCATCCTGGGTCGGCACGTTGAACTCCGGGCGCACGTGGTGGGCCGGATCGGCGACCTTGAGATTGTGCAAGATCCCGCGGGCTAGCCGGTATCCGATGACCACAGGGTTCACCGGCGGCTTCATCACCTTGTTCTTGTGTAACGGCGGCGGCAGCTCGCTTGCCGCCGGCAGCACGACCGCGTCCGGATAGGCCTTGCGGATACGGTGCACCTCCGGCAGCGCCGACTCCAGGATCGAAAAGATGTGCTCGGGCCCCGCGAGGAAATCGTCGATGGCCTTGTTCTGGATCTCTACCGTTGAATATTCAAGGCAGGCAAGGTGTTTCAGCGTTGCCTTAAGGTGGCTACGCGCCAGCCCGGTGACGTCACCGTTCCAGTGCATCGCGGCGACGACCAGCCGGTTGCGCAGGTGGAAGTAGGCCTGCCAGTCAATGGCGTCGTCCTTGTCGCTCCAGGCCATGTGCCAGATTGCGGCGCCGGGCAGCGTGACCGTCGGGTAGCCGTGCTCGGCGGCCCGCAGACCGTAGTCGGCGTCGTCCCACTTGATGAACAGCGGCAGCGGCTGTCCCAACTCCTCGGCAACCTGGCGCGGGATCATGCACGTCCACCAGCCGTTGTAGTCAACGTCGATGCGCCGGTGCAGCAGCTTGCTCTTATCTTCCTTGTCGTTCAACGGATATTCGGCGAAGTCGTGGTCGTACTCCGCATGCGGTGCGGCGGTCCACATGAAGTTCGAGCGGTTGACGACTTCGCCCATGATGTGCAGGTGCGAAGGCTCCTGCAGGTTGAGCATCTGGCCGCCCACCAGCATCGGCGACTTGGCGAAGCGGTGCATCGCCAGCACCCGCAGAATCGAGTCTGGCTCGATGCGGATGTCGTCATCCATGAACAGGATCTGTTGGCAATCGGTGTTTTTCAGCGCCTCGTACATCACCCGGCTGTAGCCGCCGGAACCGCCCAGATTGGGCTGGTCGTGTATGGAGAGCCGATTGCCCAAGCGCTCGGCGGCGGCAGGAAAGTCTGGATGGTCGCGCACCTTGCGGGTTCCCTGGTCCGGCACGATCACCGCGCCGATCACCGCGTCCACCAATGGGTCGGCGGTCAGCTCGCGCAGCGCATTCGCGCAGTCGGCGGGACGGTTGAATGTCGGAATGCCCACAGCGACGTTGGCCGTGCCCGGAGCCGCAATGTTGGCGTACCAGCCGCCGCTGAGCAATGTGACCTTGGTGTCGGTGGTGATGTCGAACCAGATCCAGCCGCCGTCCTCGAAAGGCTGCAGTCCCACCTCGATCTCGAGCGCCTGGGGCTGCTCGTCAGCACTGGCAAACTCGCGACCTTCGACGAAGATGCGCGCCCCGGTCGCCTTGGTTCGGTAGACGTCGACACGTCCGGCACCGGTCAGCTCGACACGCAACACCACTGACTTGCAGATGGTCCAGCGGCGCCAGTAGCTGGCCGGAAACGCATTGAAGTAGGTAGCGAACGACACCTCGGACTCGGCGCCGATCTGCAAGGAGGTGCGGCTTGTCGCGTGCGCGCGCCGCGAATTCGTGGTCGACTCAACCAGGTACAGCTTGCGCACGTCGAGGGGTTCACCCGGGCGGGGCAGGATGATTCGGGAGAGCAGGCTGACCGCAGTCATACTCGAACCTCGCTCTCCAGCGAGGCACCGTCGCGCAGATGGGGAGCGAGGACGTTGTCGTACATGTTCAGAGCGCTGGCAATGGCCATATGCATATCCAGATATTGGTAGGTGCCCAAGCGTCCGCCGAAAAGTACCTTCGATGACGCGGTCTCGGACTTCGCCCTGGCTCGGTAGGCGGCCAACAGGGCGCGGTCGGCCTCGGTGTTGATCGGATAGTAGGGCTCGTCGTCGTCTTCAGCGAACCGGGAGTATTCCCGCATGATGACGGTCTTGTCGGTCGGGTAGTCGCGCTCGGGGTGAAAGTGGCGGAACTCGTGGATGCGGGTGTAGGGGACGTCGGGGTCGTTGTAATTCATTACCGGGGTGCCTTGAAAGTCACCGGTCGGTAGCACCTCGACCTCGAAATCCAATGTGCGCCAACCTAGTCGGCCTTCGGCGTAGTCGAAATAGCGGTCCAGCGGCCCGGTGTAGACCACCGGGGCATCGGGACTGTCGGCGCGAAGCTGCTCGCGGACGTCGAACCAGTCGGTGTCCAGCCTGACCTCGATGCGGTCGTCGGCGGCCATGTTCCGCAGCCACGCGGTGTAGCCGTCGACCGGCAGTCCCTCGTAGGTGTCGCTGAAGTACCGGTTGTCGAAGTTGTAGCGCACCGGCAGCCGATTGATGACGGCGGCGGGAAGCTCAACGGGGTCGGTCTGCCACTGCTTGGCGGTGTAACCCTTGACGAACGCCTCGTAGAGCGGCCGGCCGATCAACGAGATGGCCTTCTCCTCCAGGTTCTGCGCGTCGGCGGTCTTGATCTCGGCGGCTTGTTCGGCGATGAGCCGGCGCGCTTCGTCGGGAGTGAAGTACTTGCCGAAGAACTGCGAGACCAGACCCAG
This sequence comes from Mycobacterium simulans, assembly GCF_900232995.1. Taxonomy (GTDB): domain Bacteria; phylum Actinomycetota; class Actinomycetes; order Mycobacteriales; family Mycobacteriaceae; genus Mycobacterium; species Mycobacterium simulans. Next base: position 1,352,549 of record NZ_OCVX01000003.1, on the reverse strand, counting down.
ACCCATCGGGAATTGGTAGGCCTGCCCGTTGTACATCGCGAACACCCGGTGCTGGTAACCGGTGAAATCGGTGAACTGCCGCACGTAATCCCACACCTTCTTATTAGAGGTGTGAAACAGATGCGCGCCGTACTTGTGGACTTCGATGCCGGTTTGCGGCTCGGGCTCGGAGTAGGCGTTGCCGCCGATATGCGGGCGCTTCTCGACGACGAGGACACGCTTGTCGAGTTGCGTAGCCACGCGCTCGGCAATCGTCAGGCCGAAAAATCCGGAGCCGACGACGAATAGGTCGAAACAGGCGGTCATCGGTTGCCTAGGGTATCTGACCTTGCTGCCAAAACCCGACTTGGCGGCGCGCGGGGGTCCGGATTCTCCCAGGTACGAGCCGACGCGGCCATCGAACGTCACACGCTAGAAGCACTCACGTCGCAATTGCCTCACGATTCGATATCACCACTCTAGTCACAGCAATCCCACTCGTACCATCGGTCATGTGGGTTTCATGCCGTGCATGCCACGCAACAAGTAATCCAAATTGAGGAGACTTCAGTGCCGAACCGACGCCGACGCAAGCTCTCGACAGCCATGAGCGCGGTCGCCGCCCTGGCAGTCGCAAGTCCATGTGCATATTTTCTTGTCTACGAAGCAACTAGCGGCCCCAAACCGCCCGAGCACCATGAGTTCAAGCAGGCGGCCAACATCGCTGACCTGCCGGGCGAGTTGATCGGCGCGCTGTCGCAGGGGTTGTCACAGTTCGGAATCAACGTGCCTCCGGTCCCAGCCCTCGGCGGCACCAGTACCGCCAGCACCGGCCTGGGTAGCCCCGGCTTGGGGGCTAGTCCCGGTTTGACGAGTCCGGGCCTTACCAGCCCGGGTCTGACCAGCCCTGGTCTTACGCCGTCGACACCCGGATCCCTGGCCCTGCCGGGTACCACGGTGACGCCGCCGACGCCCGGTGCTGGAGTCAACCCCGCACTCACCAACCCCGCGCTCACTAGCCCGACCGGGGTTGCGCCGGGCCTCACCAGCCCGACGGGCCTAAGTCCTGCCTCGGGTACCGGCGAGATTCCCATCACGTCTCCGGTCGGATTGGACCCCGGCGCCGACGGCACCTACCCCATCCTGGGCGACACGTCGGGCCTAGGCGGTGTTGGTAGCGGCACTGGCCTGTCGCCAGTCAGCCCGGCCAGCACCGGAACCGGCGGCGGGCTTGTCAATGACCTGATGCAGGCGGCCAACCAGTTGGGTGCGTCGCAGGCCATCGACCTGCTCAAGGGCCTCGTGATGCCGGCAATCATGCAGGGCGTTCAGAACGGCGGCGCCGGCGCAGCCGGTGCCGCGCCGGGCGCGCCAGCGTTGCCAGCCGGTGCGGTACCCGCGGCCGCGGGTGCAGTGCCGGCGCCAGCCGCTCCGGTGGCGGGTGCAATACCGGCGCCAGCCGCTCCGGTGGCGGGTGCAATACCGGCCCCGGCCGCTCCGGTGGCGGGTGCAATACCGGCCCCGGCCGCGCCCGCGGCAGCAGCAGCCCCGGAGCTGGTGCCGGTCACCTAGATCCCCATCGAGAAAAAGCCCTCCAACCTGTCACCTGACGACACCGCAGAGTCACACTGGGCCCGGGCCCCGGCAACCCACCCAGCAACAATCCTCTGCGGTGTCGTCGACATGTTTTTGAGCGTTTATCCCGTGTCGCCTCATTAGAAACATTAGACACACACGTAACATCGGCTGGTGCCGTCCCGCACCCGTGCACCGACGATTTTGCTTACCGCTATCGCGGCGACGGTGGTCATTGTCTCCTGGGTGCTCAACCATCCTCCTGACCGCACCCACGAGGCACCGCCGCGTCGCGACACCCAACTCGCCGAGCAGCCGCTGATCGGGCTCGGCGGGGGTGTGACGGTGCGCGAACTCACCCCGGACACCCAGCTTTCCTTGGTCGCGTTGACCGGCGACCTGGCCGGCACCTCAACCCGTGTGCGCGCCAAGCGCCCCGACGGGTCATGGGGCCCTTGGTACCAGACCGAATATGAGACCGCGGCGCCCGACCCGGGCCCGGATGCGACGTCTCGGGGCCCACGGAGCACCGATCCGGTGTTCGTCGGCGCAACCACGACCGTGCAGATCGCGGTGACCCGCCCGATCGACGCGCCGGTCACCCAGCCGCCGCCTCGCGACCAACTCAGCAACAATCCCGACGAGCGCGGCCTCGGCTACCGTCCCGCGACGAAGGAACAGCCCTTCGGCCAGAACATCTCCGCGATCCTCATCTCGCCGCCCCAGGCACCGGCCGAAACACACTGGACCCCGCCGACCGGGGTCACCATGCCCGGGCAGGCGCCGGCCATCATCAGCCGCGCGGAATGGGGTGCCGACGAGTCGTTGCGTTGCGGTACGCCGCAATACGACAACGGCGTTCGCGCCGCGGTGGTGCACCACACCGCCGGTAGCAATGACTATTCACCCCTGGAATCTGCGGGGATCGTCAAAGCCATCTACACCTACCACAGCAAAACCCTGGGCTGGTGCGACATTGCATACAACGCGCTGGTCGACAAGTACGGCCAGGTGTTCGAGGGCAGCGCCGGCGGGCTCACCAAGGCGGTCGAAGGCTTTCACACCGGCGGCTTCAACCGCGACACCTGGGGTGTGGCGATGATTGGCAACTTCGATGACGTGGCACCCACGCCGATTCAGCTCCGCACCGTCGGCAGGCTGCTCGGCTGGCGGCTGGGCATGGCTGACGTCGACCCCAAGGGCACGGTGGAACTGGAGTCGGTGGGCGGTTCCTACACCACTTTTCCGGCCGGTGCGGTGGCCAAGTTGCCCGCCATCTTTACCCACCGCGACGTCGGCAACACCGACTGCCCGGGCAACGCCGCCTACGCCCTGATGGACGAAATCCGGGACATTGCATCACATTTCAACGATCCGCCCGAGGAGCTGATCAAGGCACTCGAGGGCGGCGCGATCTACGAACGTTGGCAGGCGCTGGGCGGGATGAACAGCGTGCTGGGTGCACCAACGTCGCCAGAGATGGAGGCAGCCGGCGCGGCGCGGTACGCAACGTTTGCCAAGGGAGCGATGTACTGGGCGCCGGAGACGGGCGCCCAGCCGGTCACCGGCGCGATCTACGACGCCTGGGCCTCGCTGAGCTATGAACGTGGTCCCCTCGGGCTGCCCACCAGTGCCGAGATCCACGAGCCGCTGTATATCGCGCAGAACTTCCAGCACGGGACATTGAACTTCGAGCGGCTCAACGGCAATGTCACCGAGGTCGTTGACGGGATCACGACGCCGCTGTCGACGCAGACCCCCAGTGGCCCCACGGTGCCGCCCGAACACTTCTCACTCCCAACCCATCCGACGAACTGAGGTCGGAGTTAGTCTGCGTCCTGTGTCCGAGACGCCGTATTTGACGATCGATCTCGGTCGAGTCCGCCATAACTTCCAGACACTGCGCGCCTGCCTGCCCGATGCGCGGATCCGCTACGCGGTAAAGGCGAATCCGGCCGAACCGATTCTGCGTCTGCTTGGCGCCGAAGGAGCGGCATTCGACGTCGCCTCCGTCGGCGAGATCGACGCGTGTGGCTCCGCCGGTATCGCCGGACGCCTGGTGACGTTCGGCAATCCCATCAAGAAGCCATCGGAGGTGGCTGCGGCGTCTGCACGCGGAGTGCAACGGTTTACGTTCGACACCCACCACGATGCGGGCTCGATTGCCGAGCACGCCCCCGGGGCGGCTGTGGAATGTCGCATCACGCCGGCGTTTCCGTCGTCGGTGACGCCTTTCGGCCACAAGTTCGGCTGCGACCCCGCCGATGCCGCCGGACTGCTGCGCCGAGCCCGCCAACTTGGGCTGCGAGCGGAAGGCATCTGCTTCCATGTCGGCTCCCAACAGCTCGACCCGGCGGCTTGGGATATCGGAATACGCTGCGCTGCACCGATTTTCGATGCCCTGGGTGATCTCACCACCATCAACGTCGGAGGCGGATTCTCAATCCCGTACGCCACCGGCGCACCCAACCTCGAGGCCGTCGCCGACGCAATCATGTCGGCGTTGACGCGTCATTTTGGTGACAACCCACCACAACTAGTCGTGGAACCCGGTCGGGTGATCGTGGGTTCCGCCGGCACCATCCGATGCGAGGTGGTGTCCGTGCGGACCGGGACCGACGGCCGGCGCTGGGTATATCTCGACATGGGGCGCTACAGCGGTCTTGCAGAAACCGAGAATGAGTACATCCGGTACCGGCTGCGGACCGACCGCGACGGCGATCCGGTTGACGATGCCGTCATCGCAGGGCCGACCTGCGACGGGGATGATGTGCTCTACCAAAGCTATCCGCTTCCGGTCACGCTGCGTCCCGGTGATGGTCTAGTGATCGACGACGCCGGTGCGTATACCGCGAGCTACGCATCTGTGGCATTCAATGGATTCCCGCCGTTGCCAACCTATTTCGAGGGCGCTATCAACAGCGCGCGGACCGAAATCGTCGAGCCGCTGGCGCCCGGGCTTACCCGAAGTTGGCGCGTCTTCGAGGTTATCTGTGATGTGCGTACCCCCTTCCAAGAGTTGGTCATCGGACGCACCGAACAGGGCGTGGCATTGTTCAGCGACGGCGAACGTCAGAGCACCGAGTTCAGCCAGCTCGTCTATCACGAGGCGCTGCTGGTACCGGCGCTGCTCTTGGCGGACAAGATCGAGCGGGTCCTCGTCATCGGCTCCGGCGAGGGAGTGGTGAGCCAGCTGGCGGTAGCCGCCGGGGCAACCCATGTCGATCACGTCGACATCGATCGCCAAGCGGTTCGGCTGTGCGCGCAGCATCTGCCCTACGGCTACACGATGGACGAATTGCGCAGGGCGGAAGAAGGACTCGGTCCGGTCAGCGTGCATTACCGCGACGGCTGGGACTTTGTGGACGAATCCAAGCTGTCATATGACCTAGTGGTCGTCGACCTTCCCGACGAGCGAGCCGATCCCGCGCAGCACAACCGGCTCTACGAAGCCGGCTTTATCCAAAGATGCCGCAACATAGCGCGTGTCGTCGTCGCTCAGGCCGGCTGCCCGACGCTGTGGCGCAACAAGTCGCTGCAGTTGTCGTGGCTGCGCTTTCATGAGACCTTCGACACCGTCGTCTATTTCGGCAGCGACGAGCACGAGTGGGCGTTCTTGTCGGGCCTGTCGGGTGCCGTCTGTGAAGACCCAGTCACGATGATGTCGGCTCGACTCCCGACGCTTACCTACAAACCCCGCACCATCGACGCCGACTCGCTGGTCGCGTCCACGGTCCCACCAAAGTCGCTGCGGGGCTAGGTCGCGTTTCACGCCGGGATCCCGCACCTCGATCGTGGTCGGTGGGCTGGTATCGCCGTCGACGGCAGTTTGGCGACCACCTACAGCATCACCGTGCACGACGGCGAACCCGACGGAGCGGAGTCCCTGGAAGGTAAGTCGCAATAGGCAAATCTGCCACAAGTATCACTTGTGGGCTCACAACATTTGGGTCGCTACCGCGGGCGCTGGAGGCGGGGAAACATATTGAGGTATGCACGATCCCGGAACGTTTGATCACGAGGGCGCCAACTGCAGCCTCGCTGTTGCCGACGATGCACGATCGGAACCGGATTGTCGGTTTCTTTTGGCCAACGAGCGGACGTTTCTGGCTTGGCAGCGTACCGCGCTGGGCCTACTGGCTGCCTCGGTTGGCGTCGTCACCATAGTCCCTGCGACATCTGTGCCGGCATCGCGGCACATCGTCGGGTTGATCCTGGGCGGTCTAGCGATCCTGACGGCCGGCATGGGTTTGCGTCGATGGGCGCAGTCGGATCGGGCCATCCGCCACAGCATGCCGCTGCCGCGGCAGTTCGGACCCGCGTATCTGGGGCTCGGAGTTGTCATCATCGGCCTGGTCACACTGGTGCTGATGGTAGGCGCGGGGGTCATCGGTTGATCAACGAGCAGACCGGACTGGCTGACGCGGGGCTTCAGGCGGAACGAACCACACTGTCATGGTCCCGCACCACTTTGGCCGTCATGGCAGTTAGCGGATTTGTCGCGCGGGAGAATTGCCGGAGGCCTACGGGTTGTATCGGGTTCTTCGCAGCCGGGCTTGCCGTGGTGGCCGCGGTGATCGCCTCGCTGGTCACCGTGCGACGCGAACACACCCTGAACCGGTGCCCACACCGCCAACACAGCACGCCACGTTGCGAGGTGGCCCTGGTCGGCGCCTCGATCGTTGCTTTGTGGCTTGGTGCTTGTCCTCTAGTTCTGCTGAGGGTGTAGCTCCAAGCCGGGCCGTACCTGTCACTGTCTCGGGAAAGGAATAACATGAAGCCCTACGCGTGGACCGTTATTGGAGCCGGGCCCGCCGGCATTGCCGCGGTGGGCAAGCTGCTGGACCGCGGCGTTCCACAACATCGGATCGGATGGATCGACCCGCATTTCGCGGCGGGCGATTTCGGCCAAAAATGGCATGCGGTACCCAGCAACACGACCGTGGCACTGTTCCTGAGCTATCTGAATGCCTCACCGTCTTTTCGCTTCGCCGAGGCCGCATTCGAGCTCGCAGCAGTTGACCCTAACCAGACATGCGAACTCGGGCTGGTCGCCGAACCACTCGTGTGGATCACCGAGCACCTATCGCAGCGCGTACCGACACATCGCACCACCGCTACTGCGCTGCAGTTGCAGAACAGGTGTTGGACAATCGAAACCGAGCACGGTCCGATCACATCCGAGAACGTGGCCCTCTGCGTCGGCGCCACTCCCAGAAAGCTCGCTCATCCCAACCTGCGCGAAATCCCGCTAGATGTAGCACTTAACCCGGACAGGCTTGCCGAAGAGTCGCTCGACAATGCCACCGTGGCGGTCTTCGGGTCATCTCATTCGACCATGATCGTCCTTCCTCACCTGTTGGACCGACCCGTCAAGAAGGTCATCAACTTCTACCGCAGCCCACTGAGATACGCTGTCGCCTACCAGGATTGGACGCTGTTCGACGATAGTGGCCTCAAGGGTCAGGCGGCACAATGGGCACGGGAGAACATCGACGGCGCCCAACCGGACCGGCTCCAACGTGTCTTGGTGTCCAGCCCCGAATTCGACGAACGAATCGCCGAATGCGACCACGTCGTCTACACAGTGGGTTTCGAGCGCCGCCAGCTGCCCGAGACTCCCCAATGGGGACGACTCGAGCACAACCCGACCAATGGAATCCTTGCGCCTGGCTTGTTTGGGTTCGGCATCGCCTATCCCGAGTATCGCCTCGACCCGCTAGGTTGTGGCCAATTCCGCGTCGGACTGTCCAAGTTCATGGAATACCTGGACACCGTGTTGCCAGTGTGGATGAACTACGCGGCCTAAGTTCGGTCGGACGTTCGCCACGCGCAAGGCGTTGGTAGCAGCAGCGTAAGCGGTCCTGCCTGCCGTCGTGCGCTCAACAGAGTTCCTCTCGTGCACCCTCGGGAAGGCTAGGATGCCCGAGCCTGTACGCTCACAAAGCTACTTTGTGCCCTTGCCGGGTCTCACAAGCCCGGCTTGTCTCCTGCCGGTGGAGGATCGTCGTGCCAGCCCTCAGTTCTCACATGCCCGACTTGTCGGCATTCGAAATCTTCCTGGCGATCGCCCGGACGGGCAGTCTGGGCGCCGCAAGCCGAGAATTGGGGCTGACGCAGCAGGCGGTATCGGCACGGCTGGCATCCATCGAGGCGCAGACTGGGGTGACCTTGGTGGTCAGAACCCCACGCGGTTCCGAGCTGACAGCCGCCGGTGTCGTCGTCGCCGAGTGGGCGGACCGGCTGCTCGACGTCGCGCAATATGTGGATGCCGGCCTGGCGTCGCTGCGATCAGAAAGACGTTCACGCGTCAAAGTGGCAGCCAGCCTGACGATCGCCGAACATCTCATGCCGCGTTGGCTGGTGTCGATGCGGGTTGCGGCCAATCGACTTGGTGTCGCGCCTCCGGAAGTCATCATGAACGCAACCAACAGCGACCAGGCAGCTACCGCAGTGCGGGATGGATCAGCCGACCTGGGATTCATCGAAACGCCAAACGTACCAACAGGTTTACGCAGCCACGTGATCGGGCACGACGAGCTTGTGGTAATCGTTCCCGCTGACCACAAATGGGCGCGCCGCCAGCGACCACTGACAGCAGCTGAACTGAGCCAAACCCCGCTCGTCGCCCGCGAACAAGGTTCAGGTACCCGTGATTCGTTGACCGTGGCGCTTTCTCACACCTTGGGGGATTCGATGCACCAAGCGCCACCGGTCCTCGAACTGTCCTCCGCCGCCGCGGTGCGTGCCGCCGTCGTCGCCGGCGCCGGCCCCGCCGTCATGAGCCGGCTGGCTGTGGCCGATGACCTGGAAATCGGTCGCCTGCGCACGGTGCCAGTCCCCGAGCTGGACCTGAAGCGCAAGCTTCGGGCCATTTGGGCAGGCGGGCGCAAACCGCCCGTGGGAGCAGCCCGAGACCTCCTCACCCACATCACCAGCCGCACCACCGGTTAGGTCGAGTCTCCCCGTTTCATTGGCAGCTACCCGCAGCGATTGGGCAGCCGGGCGGCGAAGCGCCCACGGGGAACTCGGGTAACCCGCCACGGTCGGGCAACGCAACGGCAAAATGCACTATCACCCACCGGCGGTTTGTGCACGTTGCACAAACCGCTTGGCGCCCAACAGGTCCCGGCTCGGGTCTTACAAGCTAGTGCGCCAAATCCCATGCGGATACAAACGGCGGCACACTACGCTCGCTTTGCCTACCGACCGCAGGATTGCCAGAAAGACATCGAGAGGGAAAGACCGTGTCATTTGTGGTTACGACGCCCGAGATAGTCACGGCGGCAGCCGGGAACCTAGCGGGTATCGGCTCTACGCTAGCGGAGGCAACCGCGGCCGCGGCGGGCCCCACGACCGAGATCGCAGCCGCCGCCGCCGATGAGGTGTCGATCGCAATCTCCCAGTTGTTCGGTACCTACGCCCAGGAGTTTCAAGCCGTCAGCGCCCAAGCCGCGACTTTTCATGACGAGTTCTTGCGCTTGTTAAACGGTGGCGCGGCGGCATATCTGAGCACCGAGATCGCCAGCGCCGAGCAGAATCTGGCGAACTTGACCGGCGGCGCGTCCGGTCTGACCACAGGCGGCGCCGCATCGTTGCTGTCCGAACGGATCGGGTCGGGTGTGCAAGCCGTCTCGCAGGCCGTCGCAGGCGCGCCCGGATTACAAGAGCTGCAGACGGCCTTGCGGCCGGGGCTGTGGACGCCCGGCGCGGCCGCCGCTGCCGTTCCGGGCGGCGCATATCAACAACTGTTCGCCAACACAGTCGCCAACTTGGAAGCCCTCGGCAGTGCTTGGGCCGCACACCCGTTCCCGTTCCTGAGTCAGTTCATCGCCAACCAGCAGGGCTATTGGCAGCAGATAGCGACGGCACTCGCCAGGGCCATCGAGAACTTCCCCACGGAATTGGCCAATGTGCCAGCGGCTGTCCAGGCCGCCATCGAGCAGCTCTTGGCATTCCCCGCGGCGTATTACCTACAACAGTTCATCGCCACACAGATCGGCTTCGCCCAGACGTTCGCCACGACACTCAACCACGGAATCACCAGCCTCGTGGGCGGGCTGCCTGCATTCGGGTCGGAGCTCCAAGTCGCCTTCCAAGCGGCCCTGGCGGGTGATTACGACACCGCGGTGGCTGACCTAGGCAAGGCCTACGCAAATCTGTTGGTCACCGGGGTCGACACCGGCAACGTGACCATTTCCGTAGTGGGTACCTCGGTAAATGCCACGGCAAAGCCCGTGCTTCTTGGCCCGCTGGGAGACCTATTCACCATCATGAACCTCCCTGGGCAAGAGGCTCAGTACCTCACCAACCTGATGCCTCCCTCCATCCCCAGACAGATGTCGCAGAATTTCACCAACGTGCTCAATACGCTTACGCTCCCGAGCATTTCGGCGGTCCTTTCGATACCGGTGCTTAACCCCACAGCCGGAACGCTCAGCGCATTCTTCGGATTGCCGTTGGTCCTCACCTATGCGGCAGCGGGCGCGCCGTATTCGACACTGTATGCGCTCGCAAATAGCGCGGAAACGTTCCAGCAGGCCCTGGTGGCCGGCAACTTCGTAGGAGCGCTCGGTGCACTCAATGATGCCCCAGCCTTTGCGTTAGACGGCTTCCTCAATGCTCGGAACGTCGTGAATTTGCCGATACAGGTGCCAACGGGTTTCCAAGCGCCGTTGCCGCCAAACATTACGATCACGCTGCACTTGCCCTTTGACGGGATTCTTGTTCCCCCTCACCCCGTTACCGCGACGGTAGACCCCCATCTTCCGGGCGTTACCCCATTTGACGTGACCGTCTTCGGCACGCCCTTCTCAGGAATGGTTCCCCTGCTGGTCAACTACATTCCCCAACAGCTCGCCAAGGCAATCACACCCACGGGGTAGGCCGGGCATGGCCTGAAATTTCTAGAGAATCGCGACTGCCACCACAATGCCGAGCGCGACTTGCGCAGCGGCAACCATGAGCGACTCGTAGCAGAATTCCTCCGATTCGAACGTCCCGTGCATGTCAATGCCGATCGCCAGCGTCGCAATCCTCATCATGACCACTTGCGCGGCGATGCCCACCAGCCCGAACGTCGCCGATGCCAGCAGCCCCTCTCCCAACTTTCCCGACGACGAGTAGATCGCCAGCACCACAATGAGCGCCATGCTGACCATCCCGGCCGCGGCCACAACGATGGCGTTTGGCTTTCCGGCGTGGACCATCTTGCGCAACCGACCCGGGGTGGTGAGGTCGATGGCGTAGAACCCGACCATCATCAGCGCCAGCCCGACGATCGCGTACAAGACGACGGCACTGACCCCGCGAGCCAACCAACTCCAGTAGTCCGAATGCAGCGCCACAATAGTTGTCGACGATGTCGTCATCGAGGATCTCCGTTCACTACGCGGTTCATTTCAAGGGAATGCGGTGTGGGACGAAAGCTGCTCCGTCATCGGTTATCAGTCCGGCAGTCTCCCGGATGCCCAACCCGGCCGACGAATCGCCGACGATCCACGCGCCCAGGGCGGGTCGCATGTCATCGAATTGCGGCAACGGGTCTAGCAATTGGTAGACGAAGCCCTCTTCGCCGTAGACACCGCCGGTGGCCGTCTCCATGCCGGCACCCACAACGGTGACGTTCGCGCCCTCCCGGCCGAGCTTGGGTTTGCGAACGTATTCGGTGAGTTCGTGCGGGTCGTCGAGGTAGGCGGGCAGTAGATTTGGGTGCCCCGGATACATCTCCCACAGCACCGCCAGGATGGCCTTGTTCGACAACAGCGTCTTCCACAGCGGCTCGATCCACATCGTCTGCGGCAGGCTCGACACCACGTGTCTGCCGAACTGGTCGTCAAGCACCCACTCCCACGGGTGCAGTTTGAAGATCGCGTGGATCTGCGACTCCTCCAGATCGACGAACCGCTCCAGCGCGGAGTCCCAGCCGACATCCTCGATCATCAGGCCGATGGTTTGAAAGCCCGCCTCCGCCGCGGTTTCCTGCATATACGTCGTCGTAATCTGGTCCTCGCCAGTCGCTTCCACACCGGACCAGGCGAAGTGCAATTCATTGCTGGGCAACAGATCGCCAACCAGCTTCCAGCGGTCGACCAGCTGTTCATGCAGCGAGTTCCACTGGTCATCGCCTGGAAACTTGTCTTTGAGCCAGTACCACTGCAGGATCGCGGCTTCGAGCAGCGTCGTGGGCGTATCAGCGTTGTATTCCAGTAAGACCGCCGGCCGTCGCCCGTCGTAACGTAAGTCGAAGCGGCCGTAGACATGTGGGTCGGAGCGACGCCATGACTCGGCAATGGCTGACCAACTCCATTCCGGCAGACCAAAATCCGCGTACCGTTCCATCAGGACAACCTGCTCGACGGCGTTCAGGCACATCGAATGCAGCAGCTCGACGTCGGCCTCGAGCGCCAGGATCTCGTCCATCTCGAATTCGTAGTAGACCGACTCGTCCCAGTACGGCCGATCGGCGCCGGTCGCGTCACGTGCCGGCGTCCCATAAACAAGTCCTTGAGATTCGACGATCGTCCGCCAGTTCGGCCTGGGCGCTATCCTGGTGCGCTTCACGAACCGCTGCTCCCGCCGCCGCCCTTGCCGCCGCTGCCGCCAATGCCGCCGCGCTGAATCGTGGTGCCCGACTTGGTGGTGATAGTTGCGCCCTTGGGCGCGACCGTCGTCCCACCGGCCGGTCGTTGACCGACCGTCCCCGAGCTGCCGTAGTAGTACCGGTACTGATGCCCGCCGTAATAGAAGAAGCCGTTGAGGCCCGGGGTGTGACCGGTGCAGTAGCTGTCCGGGACGATCACCGGCTGCCCGCTTGGGTCGTCGCGAACACATTGGGCGGTGACGTGATCCGGCGACAACAACCAGTAGCCCATACCCGCCACGACACCCACCACGCCGACGGCGGCGGCGGCACCGATCAGCTGGCCCTTCCGGCGGCGCCGCTTGGCTTCCGCGGCGAGCCGTGCCTCCTCGATCTCGCGCTGTTTGTCGGCGAACTTCCGTCGCGCACGCAACTCGGCGGGCGTCGGGGGCCGCGGCTTCGTCGTTTCCGCGTCCTGAAACTGGATGCTGCCGCTGGGTCGTTTCTTGGTGGTCTCGTCGCGCTCCGACGCCGGCTGTTCCGGGGCCGGCTGCTCCCCCGCATCCTCGGGTTGCTTATTCGGCTCGCCGTCCCCGGGCGCGCCGGTTACCGGTGGCTCTTCTTCCGTCCCCACTAGATGTCCTCCGGTCGGCTAAACGCAGACACGCGGGCAGTCTTCCACATTGCCGCCGCGTTGGAGGTCAGGACCACCAGCGCTCCAGCACCCGCGCCACGCCGTCGTCCGCGTTGGAAGCGGTGACCTCGTTAGCGGCGGCAACCGCGTCGGGATGCGCGTTACCCATCGCCACGCCAAGGCCGGCCTTTAGCAGCATCGGCACGTCATTGGGCATATCACCGAATGCCACCGTGTCCGCATCGGCAATGCCCAGCGGCTGGGCGACCTCGGCGATGCCGGTTGCCTTGTTAATACCCCGGGGGACGATCTCCACCAAACCGTTGTTGGTGGAGTACGTGAGGTCGCCCTCGCTGTCGATGTGTTTGGCCAGTTCGGCGGCCATGTCGGCACTGGCGGCGCCGGCCTTGCGGATCAGCAGTTTGATCGCCGGCGTGCTGAGCAGGTCTTCGATGGACACCTCGGTGTTGTCCGGGTTAAGCCACGCGTGCTCGTAGCCCGGCGAGCTGACGAATTGCGGGGTAACGGTGTCGTGCGCGCGCTCTCCGATCCGCTCGACCGCCAGCCCGGAACCCGGGATGACGCGCGCCGCCAGCTCGGCCAGCGCTGCCAAGGTATCGACGGGCAGGGTGCGCACCGACACCACCCGATCGGTCGCGGGATCGTAAATGACGGCGCCATTGGCGCACACCGCCATCGGCGTGAAGCCGAGTGCCTCGACGACGGGCCGCACCCAGCGCGGCGGGCGGCCGGTGGCCAGGATGAAGTGGGCACCACCGGCGACGGCGGCGCGCACCGCGTCCCGGGTGCGCGGGGTGAGCGATTCGTTGTCGTCGAACAGGGTGCCGTCGACGTCGCACGCGATAAGCGCCGGCCGGGTCGACTTGAAAGTCGACTCGGCCACCGAGACGGCACCAAGACGGTCCGTTTTTGCAACTGCCGGTTTAGTCAGCGTCGCCCGCCTACGTCGCGCCTGGCCGTCGTCACGCCGTCGTAACCGCGCTTTTGCATGCGCTCGGCCAACTCAGCAATTCGGAATTGCCTGGATTCGTCCGGAGTCGGCGCGCTGCCACCCAGCCGGCGCGGCACCCAGAACTCCCCAACCGGATGCGGATACGCCTCTTGCACCCGGTAGAGCATCTTGTTCATGACTTGCCGCAGCGCGCCATTGAACTGCTCGGCGTCACCCTCCGGCCGCATCGGCTCGCCAATCGCCACTGCGATCGGAATCTTGTTGCGCCACAAGTTCTTTGGATGATCCTTTGGCCAAATGCGGTGCGCCCCCCAGACGATCATGGGAACTATCGGCACCTGCGCCTCCATCGCCATGCGCGCCGCCCCGGTCTTGAATTCCTTCAGTTCGTAACTGCGGCTGATAGTCGCCTCGGGGTGCAAGCCGACGAGTTCGCCTTCCCGCAGCCGCTGCACAGCCACCGCGAAGGCCTCGGCCCCCACGGTGCGGTCTACCGGGATGAGCTGGGCGTGCTTGATGACGTAGTTGACTGCCTTGACCTCTTGCATCTCGGCCTTGATCATGAATCGCAGGCGCCGGCGGCGCTCTTTCGCGGCGATCGATGCGGGGATCCAGTCCACGTAGCTGGTGTGGTTAAGGGTGACCAAGGCGCCGCCGCTCGACGGAATGTTCTCGAGTCCCTCGTATGTGATCTTGTTCCCGTTCAGCGCGACGATCGATGGTACGAGAACTTCCATCATCCGGAAGAACGGCTCTGCCATTGGTCGTCTTCTCCTTCCGCCGCTACCGCGACTCATGCGGTATGCGGCCCGCGGCTTTCGCCGCAGCGTCGTCAGCGTCCATTTGTCTCGCCTCGTCCATGGTCGGGGCGCTACCGCCGAGTCGGCGCGGAACCCAGTACTCGCCGGCCGGATGAGGATAGTACTGCTGCGCTCGATCCAGCAGCGTGGTCATTGCCTCCCGAAGCACCTGGTCGGTCACGGAGATGTCCCGGGCGGCGTGCAATGGCGGGCCCACCGCCACCGTGATCGGAACCTTGTTGCGGCCCAATTGCCTTGGATGGCCCTTGGTCCAGATCCGCTGCGAACCCCAAACAATCACCGGCACTATCGGCACGTCTGCTTCCACGGCCATTCGGGCGGCGCCCGTCTTGAACTCCTTGAGCTCGAAGCTGCGGCTGATCGTGGCCTCCGGGTAGACCGCGACCACTTCCCCCTCGCGCAGCCGCTGCACGGCGACGGCGTAGGCGCCGGCACCGGCGTTCCGATCGACCGGAATGGCCCCGTTCTGTTTGATCAGGAAGTTGACCAGCTTCACGTTCTGCATCTCGGCTTTGATCATGAACCTCAGCCGACGGCGCCGCCGGTGCATTGCCAAAGCGGCCGGTAGCCAGTCGACATAGCTGGTGTGGTTTATGGCGATCACGGCGCCACCCCGTTCTGGAATGTTTTCTTCCCCGATGTAGGTGATCCGGGTTCCGGTGATCCGGACCAAGAATTGGGCCAGGATCTCGCAGGCGCGGTAGGTCGGCTCTGCCATCGGTCACTGCTCCGGCGCCCCGGCGGGGTAGGCGCGCTGCGCGCGGCGAGCCGCTTTCGCTGCCGCATCCTCGGCATCCATGCGGGCCGCCTCGGCTAACGAGGGAGCGCCGCCGCCCAGCCGGTGTGGCACCCAGAACTCACCGGCCGGATGAGGTCCGTACTGCTCCTGTGCACGCTCCAGTAAATGCTGCATCCGCGAGTGCAGCAGGCCGTTGAGTTCCGCCGTGGGCAACGTCGGCTCGATCGGTTCGCCCACTACCACCGTGATGGGCACCTTCGGGCGAACGATCTTCTTCGGACGGCCCTTGGTCCAGATCCGCTGCGCGCCCCACACAACGTGCGGGATGATCGGCACCCCGGCCTCGACTGCCATCCGGGCGGCCCCCGTCTTGAACTCCTTGATCTCGAAACTGCGGCTGATCGTGGCCTCGGGATAGACGCCGACCAGCTCACCGGACTTCAGCATCTCCACGGCGGCGGCGTAGGACGCGGCTCCGTCGCCCCGGTCCACCGGGATGTGCCGCAGGGCGCGCATGATCGGACCGGTGATCTTGTGGTCGAACACCTCTTGCTTTGCCATGAACCGCACCTTGCGCCCGAGCCCCTGCTTGTAGGCGGGCAAACCCGCGAAGGTGAAGTCGAGATAGCCGGTATGGTTGATCGCGACCACGCCGCCACCGCTGGTAGGCAGGTTCTCCACACCGGTCACCGTGATCCGTAGACCCTGGATGCGCCACGCCAAACGGGCAAGCTGAATGACCGTCCCATATACCGGTTCCACAGCTGTTCAGCCTAGTGCTCCCGCGAACTAGAAAGGTGACCTTATGTCTTTTCCATCGTCGCCGCCGCCGGTGCCCGCGGTGGTGCGCCGACTTGCCCGCGGCAGGTCCGTGCACGCGGTGTGGGCCAACGAGCTGGGTGGCATCACCTTCCGGGTGGACTCCGGTGCCGAATTCATCAAGGTGGCCAGTGCCGGTTCGGCTGACTTCGCCAATGAGGCGCGCCGCCTCCGCTGGGCGGCGCCGTTCATAGCGGTGCCGCAAGTTCTGGAGCTCGGGGTCGACGGGGATTGGACGTGGTTGCACACCCGTGGCCTCGCGGGTCTGTCAGCGGTACACCCGCGGTGGCTGGCAGCACCGGAGGTGGCGGTGCGGGCGATCGGTGTCGGGTTGCGCACACTGCACGACAGGCTGCCGGTGTCGTCGTGTCCATTTGATTGGTCGGCGGCCAGCCGGCTCGCGCCCTTGACGCCGGCGCAACGAGCCGGGCTGGACCAAGCACCGCCGATTGACCGGTTGGTGGTTTGTCATGGTGACGCGTGTTCGCCCAACACGCTGATCGACGACAGCGGCCGCTATTGCGGGCACGTCGACTTCGACCAACTCGGTGTGGCCGATCGGTGGGCCGACCTCGCGGTTGCGACGTTGTCGCTGCGCTGGAATTACCCCGACTATCCCGAGTATCCCGGCCGGAACTGGGACGCGGAGTTCTTCGCCGCTTATGGTGTCAATCCGGATCCGCTGCGCATCGACTACTACCGGCGGCTGTGGCAGGCCGAAGATCTGGACTCAAGCTAAGCTCGTGGCGGCGCTGTGCGCTGAAAGCGCGTTACCAGAAAGGCATTTGTGCAGGTCACCAGCGTCGGCCACGCCGGCTTTCTGATCACGACCCAGGCAGGCAGCATTCTGTGCGATCCCTGGGTCAATCCGGCGTACTTCGGGTCCTGGTTCCCCTTTCCGGACAACAGCTCGCTGGACTGGGACACCCTGGGTGACTGCGACTACCTGTATGTGTCACACCTGCATAGGGACCACTTCGACGCCAAGCACCTCGACGCGCATGTCAACAAAGACGCGGTGGTGTTACTGCCTGACTATCCGGTGCCCGATCTGCGAAATGAGTTGGAGAAGTTAGGGTTTCACCGGTTCTTCGAGACCAGCGACTCGACCAAGCATCACCTGTCCGGCCCCAAGGGCGAACTCGACATCATGATCATCGCCCTGCGCGCCCCGGCCGACGGCCCGCTCGGCGACTCGGCGCTGGTCGTTTCCGACGGCGTGACCACGGCTTTCAATATGAACGACGCCCGGCCGGTCGATCTGGACGTGCTGGCTTCGGAGTTCGGTCACATCGACGTGCATATCCTGCAGTACTCCGGGGCCATCTGGTACCCGATGGTCTACGACATGCCCGCACGCGCCAAGAAAGCGTTCGGCACCCAGAAGCGGCAGCGCCAGATGGACCGCGCCCGCCAGTACATCGCCCAGGTGGGCGCCACCTGGGTGGTGCCGTCGGCCGGACCGCCGTGCTTTTTGGATGCCGAACTGCGTCACCTCAACGACGACCACAGCGATCCGGCTAACATCTTCCCCGACCAGATGGTGTTCTTGGAGCAGATGCGCGCCCACGGCCAAGACCGCGGTCTGCTGATGATTCCCGGGTCGATCGCGGATTTCACCGGCTCGGAACTGAATTCGCTGGGCCATCCACTGCCCGCCGACGAGGTTGAGGCCATCTTCACCACCGGCAAGGCGGCCTACATCGCTGAGTACGCCGATCGAATGGCGCCCGTGCTGGCCGCGGAAAAGGCCAGCTGGGCTCCCGCGGCGGGCGAGCCACTGTTGGAGCCGTTACGGGCGCTGTTCGAGCCGATCATGCTGCAAGGCAACGAGATCTGCGACGGCATCGGATATCCCGTCGAACTGGTCATGGGGCCCGAATCCGTAATCCTGGACTTCCCGAAACGCGCGGTGCGGGAACGGATTCCCGACGAGAAGGTCCGCTACGGGTTCGCGATCGAACCCGAGCTGGTGCGCACCGTACTGCGCGATGAGGAACCGGATTGGGTTAACACCATCTTCTTGTCCACCCGGTTCAAGGCGTGGCGGGTCGGTGGTTACAACGAATACCTGTACACGTTCTTCAAGTGCCTGACCGATGAACGGATTGCTTACGCAGACGGCTGGTTCGCCGAGACCCACGACGACTCGGCATCAATCACGCTGGACGGCTGGGAGATTCAGCGCCGCTGCCCGCATCTTAAAGCCGATCTCTCGAAATTCGGTGTGGTAGAGGGCAACACACTGACATGCAACTTGCATGGGTGGCAATGGCGCTTGGACGACGGCCGCTGCCTTACCAGCCGGGGTCACGAGCTACGGAGTTCGCGCACATGATGCAGTTTTACGACGACGGCGTGATCCAGTTGGACGGCGCCGCGCTTACCCTGCGGCGTTATCACTTCCCGTCCGGCACTTCGAAGGTCATTGCGCTGAAGGATATTCGTGGCTATGAGGTGCAGTCGCTGGGATTGTTGATGGCCCGGTTCAACATCTGGGGCAGCCCGGACCTTGATCTGCGCCGCTGGCTACCCCTGGATATGTACCGGCCGCTCAAGTCGACGCTGGTCACCCTCGACGTACCCGGCGCGCGGCCGCAACCCGCGTGCACGCCCGCGCGCCCGAACGATTTCATCGCATTGCTGGATGATTTGCTCAGCCGGCGCGCTTGAACCTTCGCCGAAGGTGCGCTCACTGCGAATCCGAGCGCGATTTTTCGCGCTGTGTGCACGCTCGGCGAAAGACTAGAGGTCTTGCAGCGCCGCCCGCCCGGCGTTATAGCCCGGGATGAACGTGATCCCCGGCCCGCCATGGCATCCCGCGCTACCGAGGTATAGGCCGTCAATCGGGATCGGCTGGCCGATAAAGCCTTTCGGGCCTGGGCGGTTCTGACCGATCTGGTCCGGATTCAACAGGCCATGGCAGTAGTCGCCGCCGGGAGCGCCGAACATCACACCCATGTGTCTGGGCGTGAAGGTGGTATGCCGGGTGATGCTGCGTTCGAAGTTCGGCGCCAAGCGGGTGATCTTGTCGATCACTCGCTGCCCCATTTCGACCTTTGCCGCGCCGTAGTCGGGGTTACCTTCGATCGGGAACCAGAGCGCGAACGCCGATGCGGCGTGCTTTCCGGGCGGGGCCAGGTCCGGATCATGCACCGACGGGATCTGCAATACGACCGTCGGATCGGCCGGCACGATCCCACGGCGGCAATCCTCCCACTGCTGCTGGACTTCCTCCGGTGTACAGAAGATGCCCAGCGATGCCTGCATGCTCGGGTCGTTGAGTGCCTCGTAAGGCGCCGCGAAGACGGGTGCTTCCTCCAAGGCGAAGTGCATCTGCAAGTAGCTGCCGCGGTGATCAATACGTGAATAGCGGTCTCGGATTTCCGACGGCAACGCTGCGGGGTCGATGAGCTCGTTGAGCGTGACGTCAGGCGCAATCGCGGAGACGACGATCGGGGCGGTTAAGATGTCCCCCGCCTCGGTGCGCACCCCGGTTACCTTGCCTCCGGAATGGGCAGTGTCGACTGCATTGTCGACGAGGATTTCGGTCACCTTCGCACGCAGCCGAACTTCGCCGCCCTGGCTTTCCAGCAGCCGGGACAGATGCACGGTGAGCGCGCCGATACCCCCGCGCAGCTTCTTCATTTGCACGAAGTCGCCCTCGGGCATACCCAGTCCGAAGGCGAGCGCGGCGGCGCTGCCGGGTGTGGCCGGTCCGCGGTAGAGGGTATTGACCGCCAGCACGGTCATCGAGCCGCGCAGCGCGCCGTGCTTCTGGCGGTCGGGAAAGTAGCGATCCAACACGTCGGTGACCGAACCGAACAACATGTCGTCAATGGCAGAACGTTCGAATTCATTAGTGGCACAGGCATACATCTCGTCGAAGGTCTTGGGCAGCGTGCCGGCCTCGAATCTGCCCAGCGCCCGTGTCGGCGCCTGGCTCCACGCCAGCAGGCCCGCCATTCCGGTGACAGCGTCGGCGCCGTGCACCTCGTTGAGGTGGGCGAACATCTTCATCGGGTCGGTGTACTGCACCAGTGGGTCGTCACCGATACCACGCAGCGCTACCGCCATCACCTCGACGTCGACCGTCGGCAGGGTATCCAAGCCCAGTTCGTTAATGACCACCGATGACGTCGGGAACTGCACCGAGCCGGCGATCTCGAACCGGTACCCGTCGAACAGCTCAACGGTGGAGGCCATTCCGCCCGCGTAAAGCTTGGCGTCCAGGCACACCGTCCGAAGCCCGGCGCGCTGCAGCAGCAGCGCCGCGGTAAGCCCGTTATGCCCTGCACCAATAACTATTGCGTCGTAATTGGACATGCTCGCGTGACCTCCCGAAAGGGAGGCTGGCACGGACTCAAAGTTTTGTCAATTATGACGAAACGTGATCGGATGGGCGGGCCTCCCAACTTTCGTGGATGCCCGTCCGCAGCGACTCGAGCGCCAGCCGGCACACCCGCGCCAGCTCCCCGAGCGACCGGTCGTCGCCGAGCATCCACAGCTCCATGGCCCCGAAAACCGCCGCCGAGATGCAGCGGGCGGTCACCACGGCACGCACCCGAGCATCCACGCCCTGACCTGCTGCGCAGCTACGGCGTTGCAGCTGTGCTGCGATGGAGTCGGCAAAGTCGGCTTGCACTTCCTGCATGTGGCGGACGATGCGGCTCGGGTCGAGCTCGCCACCCCGCAACGCGGCGATTTTGGTCACGGCCTCAACGTCATAGGGAAACGCAAAGATGGCCGACTGCACCGAATCGATGATCGGTTCGCCAACAGGCCTGGCGTCGAGCGCGGCGCGAAACCAGTGCAGTCCGGTGTAGTCGGCAAACAATAGGTCGTGCTTGGACCGGAAGTGGCGATAGAAGGTGCGTAGCGATACACCGGCGTCGGCCGCGATCTGCTCAGCGGACGTCTCCTCGACACCTTGGCCCAGGAATCGCACCAGCGCGGCCTGACGCAACGCCTCCCGGGTGCGTTCACTGCGCGCCGTCTGCGCGGGTCTGACCATGGCTGTAAGGTACCAGCTGTTTTTGTCAATATTGACAAAACGTGCCGTCACTATGAGACTGCGGCCATGGTCTCGCTCCTCGTGCACGCAGTACTCGGCCTCGCAGTCATCGGCTGGATCGTCGCTTCGAATCCCGGGGTCTATGCTCGGCCAGCCGGCGAAGCCTGGTTCTCACCGCTGGAATGCGTCTACTACGTCGTCGGCATCGCGTCGATCGCGCTCGGTTGGTACTTCAATATCCGCTTCGTGCAGGAATACGCACATGGGTCCACCAACCCGATCTGGGGCCCAGGCAGCTGGGCCGACTACATCCGGCTGATGTTCACCAACCCGGCCGCCGGTTCGGCCGGCCAGGACTACACGATCGCGAATGTCATTCTGCTGCCGCTATTTTCCATCATCGACGGCTACCGGCGCGGTCTGCGCCGCCCCTGGTTGTATTTCGTGTCCAGCCTGTTCACCAGCTTCGCCTTCGCGCTGGCCTTCTACTTCGCCACCATCGAACGGCAGCACCGGCACGAACGATCCCGCACGACGGTGCACGCGTAGCCCCAGGCTCTGGTGTTCCGCCAAGGCCACCCGCCCCGGGGGTTCAGTCCGGCTGTCGTGGTGAGACTTGTTCCCACCAGTTGATGGTTTCACCGTCGGTTGCCATCCGCTCGAGGGCGTAAGCGACCATCTCGACGTGGGTCCCACCACCGCCGGACCAGCAGAACTTCCACAGCTCACGTGCCGCCCGATGATAGTGGTGGATCGTCTCGTCGACGGTGTAGGCGTCGACCTCGCCGGCGCGATAGCGGTCGATCGCAATCGCAACGTGTTCGATGAGTTCACCCAGCCGGGCCTCGTGATAGCCGGCCACGGCTTTCCGCGCGGCCTGGCGTTCGGCCTTCGTTCCCACAATCGGACGATACCGGTAAACGCCTAAGCAGCAATCGGTTTGGTGGCTCGCCATCGCTGTCGACCGCGTCTGATGTCGACGCGGATGTCGGTGAACCCTACGGTTCGAAGTCGCCCGGGCAGATCCTCTGGGGCGATCGGGTTGTAGGTGTCGGCGATGTGTATCAGTCGAAACGGCAGTGATGGTACGCCGTCGCTGCCGGCGAAAGTGCCGCCCGGTTGCAGCACTCTGAAGGCCTCGGCGAGTAGCTGGTCTTGCAGCTGGTCGCGGGGCACATGGTGCAGCATCGTGAAGCACACCACTGACGTGAAGTGGTCATCGGGCAGCCCGGTCTTGGTCCCGTCACCGTGGATGATGTGTGCTCGTTCGCCGTAGCGGCGATTCAAACTCTCGGCCATCGCGCCGTCGACCTCAACGGCGGTGAGCGACGCGGTCCGGTCCAGCAGCGCCCGCAGCGTCGCACCATAGCCAGGGCCGATTTCCAGTGTCCGCGAGCCCAATTCGACGTCCTGCAACACCCACGGCAGCAGCTGGTCGGCCACTGTCGTCGCCCAGCCTGCCGAGCTGCAACGGCGTCGGTGGAGAAGATTCATTGCCATACGCAGAACACTAAGCCGCCGCCACTACGGCAGGCTTCCGATATTCTGCCGAGATATGTCGGAAATCAGCCACCCCAGGCTCGCCACGACGTCGCTGACGCTGACGCCGGGCGCGCGGATCGAACGGCACCGCCACCCGCTGCACCAAATCGTCTACCCCTCTACGGGTGCGGTCTCGGTAACCACCCCCGCGGGAACCTGGATCACGCCGGCCAACCGCGCGATCTGGATACCGGCCGGCTATTGGCACGAACACAAGTTCCACGGTCACACTCAGTTTCATGGTGTGGCACTGGATCCGCAGCGTTACCGGGCAGGGCCTGCAGCGCCGGCCGTCCTTGCAGTCACTCCATTGATGCGCGAACTGATCATCGCGTGCTCGCAGTCGAACGGAACCGACACCGATGAGCACCATCGGATGCTGGCCGTGCTGCACGATCAACTGCGAACAACGAGTATCCGCGAGCCACTGTGGATTCCCACGCCGGCCGATAGCCGGTTACGGCAAGCCTGCGCGTTGATCGCCGACAACCTGCGCGAGCCGCTGACGTTGCGACAGATCAGCGACCGGATCGGTATCAGTCAGCGCACCCTCAGCCGCCTGTTCAGCGACGAGTTGGCTATGACGTTCCCGCAATGGCGTACCCAACTGCGCCTGCAACACGCGCTGATGCTGCTCGCCGAGCGCTGTGACGTCACCTCGGTGGCCGCCGAATGCGGCTGGGCCACCCCAAGCGCCTTCATTGACGCCTACCGGCGCGCCTTCGGACATACCCCGGGTCGCAGCGTGCTCAACCGCTCGGCTCAAGCACCTCGACGCCAACGAACGGAACCAGCGCCTTCGGGACCCTGACGCTGCCGTCCGGCTGCTGGTGGTTCTCCAGGATCGCAACCAGCCACCGGGTGGTGCCCAGCGTTCCGTTGAGCGTGGCCGCGATCTGTGGCTTGCCGCTGGCATCCCGGTAACGCGTCGCCAGCCGGCGCGCCTGAAAGGTCGTGCAGTTCGACGTCGACGTCAGCTCTCGGTAGGCGCCCTGCGTCGGAACCCACGCCTCGCAATCGAACTTGCGGGCGGCCGACGAGCCGAGGTCACCCGCGGCCACGTCGATGACCCGATACGGCACCTCGATACGCGCCAGCATCTCCCGTTGCCAGCCCAGCAGCCGTTCGTGTTCGGCCTCGGCCTGGGCGGGCTCGCAATAGACGAAGCCCTCCACCTTGTCGAACTGGTGCACCCGAATGATGCCGCGGGTGTCCTTGCCGTAGCTGCCGGCCTCGCGCCGAAAACACGAGGACCAACCCGCGTAGCGCAGCGGCCCGTCGGACAGGTCCAAGATCTCGTTCCAGTGATAGCCGGCCAACGGCACTTCGGAAGTGCCCACCAGGTACAGGTCATCGGCGTCCACTCGGTACACCTCGTCGGCGTGGGCGCCCAGAAATCCGGTGCCGGCCATCACCTCCGGGCGCACCAACACCGGCGGGATCATCGGGGTGAAGCCGTTGTCGGCGGCCGCCCGCAGCGCCAGCTGCAACAGTCCGAGCTGCAGCAGCGCGCCCCGTCCGGTCAGGAAATAGAAGCGGGAGCCCGACACCTTGGCGCCGCGCTGCATGTCGATGAGGCCCAACGACTCGCCAAGCTCCACGTGATCCTTGGGAGCTTCCATGGCCGCGGGTTCACCGACGACATCGAGCACGCGGTAGTCGTCCTCACCGCCGGCGGGGACTCCGTCGAGAATGACGTTGGAAATCGCCATATGTGCCGCGGTAAACGCCGTCTCGGCGTCGACCTGGCCCGCTTCGGCGGCTTTGACTTGTTCGGCGAGTTCCTTGGCACGCCGCAACAGCGCCGGGCGCTCCTCGGCTGACGCCGCACCCACACTCTTGCTGGCGGCTTTCTGTTCAGCGCGCAGCGAATCGGCTGACGATATCGACGCCCTACGGGCGGCGTCGGCCGCCAGCAGCGCGTCCACCAGTGCCGGGTCTTCGCCGCGGCTGAGTTGGGACCGGCGTACGGCGTCTGGGTCTTCCCGGAGCAGCTTCAGGTCGATCACGGCCGCAAGACTACTTTTGACGGCGCTGTCATAGCACAGCACCCGCACCGGGTCTCACATCTGCAACTTTGGTAACGCCGCTGTAGCGGGCCTGTCAGAATGGAGCCGATGTTAGATGCGCCCGAGCAGGAACTCCCGGCCGCCGACGCCGAAACCGGTGATGCAGAACAGTCGGCGGGCAAGTTCCGGTGGCCACGCGCCCTACAGGCGTCGGCCACCAGGCGGGGGCTGTTGCTCACCGCACTGGGCGGCCTGCTGATCGCGGGCCTGGTTACCGCGATTCCCACCGTCGGCACCGGGCCGGGGCGGCTGGCCGGCTACATCGACAGCAATCCGGTGCCCAGCACCGGAGCCAAGAGCAACGCCGCGTTCAACCGAGCCAGCAGTGGAAGCTGCCTGATGTGGCCGGATGGCACACCAGAGTCGGCGACCATCGTCAGCTGCGCCGACGACCACCGATTCGAAGTCGCCGAGTCCATCGATATGCGGACGTTTCCCGGGACGGAGTACGGGCCCGGTGCTGATCCGCCATCGCCCGCCCGCATTCAGCAGATGAGCCAGGAGCAGTGTGAGCCCGCAGTGCGCCGCTACCTCGGTGCCAAGTTCGATCCCAACAGCAAGTTCACCATCAGTATGTTGTGGTCCGGCGACCGCGCATGGCGCCAGGCGGGCGAGCGCCGCATGCTATGTGGTCTGCAGTTGCCCGGTCCGAACAACCAGCAGATCGCCTTCAAGGGCAAGGTCGCCGACATCGACCAATCCAAGGTCTGGCCCGCCGGCACCTGCTTGGGCATCGATTCGACCACCAACCAACCTGTCGACGTTCCCGTCGACTGCGTCGCACCACACGCCATGGAGGTCACCGGCACGGTCAACCTGGGTGAGAAATTCCCCGATGCCCTGCCGGCCGAACCCGAACAGGACGGTTTTATCAAGGACGCGTGCACCCGCATGACCGACGCCTACCTCGCGCCCACCAAATTGCGCACCACCACGCTGACGCTGATTTACCCCACGGTGTCGCTGCCCAGCTGGTCGGCGGGTAGCCGTGAGGTTGCCTGCAGCATCGGAGCAACGTTGGGCAACGGCGGCTGGGCCACCCTGGTGAACAGCGCCAAGGGTGCGCTGCTGATCAATGGTCAGCCGCCGGTACCGCCGCCCGACATTCCCGAGGAGCGGCTCACCTTGCCGCCGATTCCGCTACAACTGCCGACCTCTGTGCCTGCCCCGGCGCAGCAGGTCCCGACCACACCGCCAGGGAATCAGCATCTGCCGAACCAGCAGCCGGTGGTGACGCCCTCCCGGGCACCGACGTCCCCGACTACCCAAGCTCCGGCGCCGCCGGCTACCCAGGCACCACCGGAGAACCAGCCACCCGCTGGGGACGGCGGACCGCCACCGCCGGCCCCGCCGCCCGAAGCCCCGGCGCCCGCACCCGCCGAGCCAGCGCCTGCGGGCTGACCCGATGGCCGTGCGGATGGACCCGCGGCGCTTCGACGAGCTTGTCGCTGACGCCCTCGACCTGATTCCGCCCAAGCTGGCAGCCGCCATGGACAACGTCGTCGTGCTCGTCGCCGACCGACACCCCCAGGACAAGGATTTGCTCGGGCTGTATGAAGGGGTGGCTTTGACCGAGCGCGACTCCGACTACGCCGGGTCGTTGCCGGATGCCATCACGATCTTTCGGGATGCCTTGCTGGACGTCTGCGAATCCGACGACGAGGTCGTCGATCAGGTGGCGATCACGGTGGTCCATGAAATCGCCCATCACTTCGGCATCGACGACGACAGGCTGGATGAGCTGGGCTGGGCCTGATCATCTCGTGGCTCGCGCTGGGCGCGGCATCCCGGATTTGTCAGCCGCTGATGCTATGAACGGCCTATGAGCATAGGCTGCCGCGACTGCCGGGCAGGCCTGGATCACTGCCACGGCACCATCATTCGTCACTCCGTTGCTAGACCGGAATGCACCGAGGCGGAGTGCACCAGCCCCGAGTTAGTGGCGCACAGTTTCGTCATCGACTGCGACGTCGTTGGCTGCAGATGCGCTGACATCGTCCCAATGGTCGACGGATCAGCCCATCGGATCGGTGCTTGACGCGACGGTGTCCGTTACCGGACTAACGTCGGGTTCGGGGTAAAAGGGCGGCGTCTGGGTTCCCCAACGTAGACAACTCCAGCGCCCATCGGGGATCGGGGTGAGCACCACCGCCTCGGCGTTGTTCAAGTGGTTGTCGAGGACAAAGGTGCCATCCACTCCGGCCAGCACCGCGGACGCCAGCCGGATCGCGGCGCCATGGCTGACGACCACGATGTCGCCGGTCCAGCGATCGTCGTCGAGGTATCGCATCCGTAGATCGGTAAGAACTGGCACATAGCGATCCAAAACGTCGTTGGCGGTCTCACCGCCAGGCAGTGGCACGTTCAGCTCGCCGCGATGCCATCGCTCGTAGATGGCGTTGAATTCGGCGACCGCCTCGTCGTCGTTGCGGTTCTCCAGCTCGCCCACCTGCACCTCATGAATGCCGGCAACCTCGTGCGCCGGCAAAGCGAGTTCCGCGGAAATGACCGCGGCCGTTTCCGACGCCCGCAGCGCCACCGAATGCGCCAGCAGGGCCGGCCGGCTGCCACCGCCGTGCGCGAAAGCCCGGGCCTGATCGCGGCCCAACGGCGTCAATGACGTTCCCGGCGGCAGCGTGTCCAGCCGCCTCTCGACGTTGCCGTAGGACTGGCCGTGCCGCACCAGCACCAAACGACCGCTCATGTCCCTGACTCCTGCGCTTGCTCGGGTTTGCCTGCTCGCAGCCGCTCCAGCCAGCTGACTGCCTCGTCGGGTGGCGGCGGCACCGACGCCCTTGGGCCGTCAGCCAGCCCGGCTGGCCAGGAGCCCAGATATCGCACATCGACACAACGACGATGCAGCGCCTTGAGCGCCTCGGCGACGGCGTGATCATCGATGTGCCCGAGGCAGTCCACGAAGAACATGTACGTGCCCAATTCAGTACGGGTAGGCCGGGATTCGATGCGTGTGAGGTCGATGCCGCGCATACCGAATTCAGTGAGGGCTTGCAACAACGCGCCTGGCACGTTGTCGATCCGCAATATCGCCGACGTGCGGTCTACTCCGGTGCGTGCCGGAGGTGGCGCCGGTGGGCCGATCAGGACGAAGCGCGTGCGTGCATTCGCCTCGTCGACAACACCGTCGGCCAACGTAGCCAGCTTCCAATGTGCGGCGGCCAGCGGTGACGTCACCGCGGCATCGACCTGGCCGTCGGCCACCTGACGGGCGGCGTCAGCGTTGGAATAGGCCGGCTGTAGTTCGACGCCGGGCAAATGGTCCGTCAGCCATTGCCGCACCTGTGCCGCCGCCACCGGAAAGGCCGCCAGCGTATGTATGTCGGCAGCGCTGCGGCCCGGCTGGACAACGATGTTGAACGACACGTCCAACGTTGTCTCGGCGAATACCTGAAGAGGCGCACCCATGGCCAGGCTGTCCAGGGTGGGCGCCAACGACCCGTCGATCGAATTCTCGATCGGTACGCACGCGTAATCCGCGGCCGCGTCACGCACAGCATCGAGCGCCGCAGGCGTGCTCTCGACCGGCAAACGCTCAAGTGTGTACGGATCGTGGTCGGGGACCAGTCCCGCGGCCGTCATATCGAGCAGCGCTGCCTCTGTGAATGTTCCTTCCGGACCGAGGTAAGCGATGCGGGCCACGCCCTCAACCCTAACGGCGCGACACGGGCCAACGACCCTTGCGGCGTCCCGCCATCTAAGTTAACTTAGGCTTACCTAATCTTAGGAGCGGAGGAGGTACCCGTGCTACCGGTCACCATGCCTACGATGCCCACGCCGACGACTGCCGAACGGATCCGCAGCGCCTGCGTAAGGGCAGGCGGCGCCCTATTGGCGGTCGAGAGCGAAGATCCGGTGGCCACACCCATACACCACTTGCTTTTCGACGGATCCTTCGCCGTGGCGGTTCCGGTCGCCCGCGGCGCCGGCCCGGTTTGCGGATCCCAGGCGTTGCTGGAGTTGACCGATTACGCGCCGCTGCCAGTGCGTGAACCGGTCCGTTCCCTGGTTTGGGTCCGTGGCCGACTCCACCGAGTGCCACCCGGGGCCGTGGCAAAGATGCTCGACCTGATCGCGACCGAGAATCCGACTCCGGCGCTGCTGCAAGTCGAGACACCGAAATCCGGACCGTCCAACGGGGACGACACCCGGTACACGCTGCTGCGTCTAGAGATCGCATCCGTGGTGGTAACCGACGCGACCGGCGCGGAACCCGTCAGCGTCCAAGACCTGCTTGCGGCTCGTCCCGACCCGTTTTGCGAGATCGAATCAACGTTGCTATGGCACCTGGCCACCGCCCATAACGATGTAGTAGCCCGGCTGGTATCCCGGCTGCCGGCGCCGCTGCGACGCGGACAGGTCCGCCCGCTTGGTCTCGACCGATACGGCGTGCGGTTTCGGGTCGAACGCAACGACGGTGACCGCGACGTCCGGCTGCCGTTCCATAAGCCGGTCGACGACATGAACGGACTCAGCCAGGCCATCAGGGTGCTGATGGGTTGCCCCTTCGTCAACGGGCTGCGTGCCCGTCAGTAACTGACGGCCCGCCATCTTGGGTCGCTGCACTGAGACCCGTCGGCCACGTACGTTGTCCAGGTGAACGGCGATCGACCCGAACCCTCACAGGTGATTCGCCGCGCAACCGCACCGCCCCGGTCCCCTGGGCCGCAACCGTTGCCGCCACGTCCCGCGCCTGCACCTCCCCGACCCCCCGTACCGCCACGTCCGGTCGCGCCGAAAGCACGCCGCAGGCGTAGCAAGCGCCGCTGGGGCCGGGTGATGGCGCTGAGTCTGCTGATCGTTGTGCTATTGGCCACCGCCGGCATCCTCGGCGAGGCGCTGTGGCTCGACACCTCACTACAACGCCGGCCGATACTCGCCGACTATCCCGATCGGCCCGGCCCGGGCCGCGGCATCAATTGGCTGCTCGTCGGCTCGGACAGTCGCCAGGGTCTCACGGTTGAGCAACAGCAGGAGCTGGCCACCGGCGGCGACGTCGGCACCGGGCGCACCGACACCATCCTGCTGGTTCACCTGCCCGGTTTCGGGTCCAGCGCCCCGGCCACGTTGGTGTCGATACCTCGCGATTCGTACGTACCGATTCCCGGCCACGGCCGGGACAAAATCAACGCCGCGTTCGCGATGGGCGGTGCGCCACTGCTGGCACAGACCGTCGAGCAGGCCACGGGTCTGCGTCTGGACCATTACGCGGAGGTCGGATTCAGCGGATTCGCCGGGTTCGTCGATGCGCTCGGCGGGGTCACCGCGTGCCCGTCCGAGCCTATTAGCGATCCGCTGGCCGGCATTGATCTGCCCGCCGGCTGCCAGGAGTTGGACGGCCGGAGTGCACTCGGTTTCGTCAGGACTCGAGCCACACCGCGGGCCGACCTGGACCGGATGATCAATCAGCGCCAGTTCATGTCGGCGCTGCTGCGGCGCGCCACCAGCCCGGGGGTGTGGCTCAATCCGTGGCGCTGGTATGGGGTGCCACGCGCGGCGGCCGGCGCCCTCACCGTTGATCAGGGTGACCACGTGTGGGATCTGGCCCGCCTCGGCTGGGCCCTCCATGGACATACCGTCCCGATGACGGTTCCGATCGGAGAATTCACCGACGGCGACGCCGGCGCGGTGGTGGTCTGGAATCACGACGCCGCTCGCGAGTTGTTCGACGCCCTGAATTCCGACGCATCGGTACCAACGGCCGCGCTAGAGGGCCAGCAATAAATTCCAATAATTACGAGCCCACAAAGGGCTATGCATTACAAACGTAGCCTTACTTTACTAAGGCAATCCTGTCCTGACCGAGAATGTCATTATCGTCGTGTTGGTACTTAGGAAATCCTTTCCTGACTAAGTAATACCTTCGTTGCAACCCCTCTTCGACCTGCGCTAACCTAGTTTTCATGACTGAATACGACGGGCCTAAGACCAAATTCCATGCGTTAATGCAGGAACAGATTTTCAACGAATTCACCGCCGCCCAACAATACGTTGCAATCGCGGTCTATTTCGACAGCGAGGACTTGCCACAGTTGGCCAAGCACTTTTATAGCCAAGCGGTGGAGGAACGAAATCACGCGATGATGCTCGTGCAGCATCTGCTCGACCGCGATCTTCGCGTCGAGATCCCCCGAGTGGACACGGTGCACAACCAGTTCGACAGACCACGCGAGGCGCTCGCACTGGCCCTGGATCAGGAACGCGCAGTCACCGACCAGGTCAGCCGGCTGACGGCCGTGGCTCGCGACGAGGGCGACTTTCTCGGCGAGCAGTTCATGCAGTGGTTCCTGCAGGAGCAGGTCGAGGAGGTGGCGCTGATGTCCACCCTGGTGCGGGTGGCGGATCGTGCTGGGGCCAACCTGTTCGAGCTCGAGAACTTCGTCGCACGCGAGGTGGATAAGGCGCCGGCCGGATCAGGCGCCCCGCACGCGGCCGGCGGTCGCCTCTAAGCTCCCTGGCGGGAGACTAACCGCCGTTCTCGCGCCCGTTTTCCAACCAGGCCTTCGTGCGGCCAGGGTGGTGAGTGGCAATCCATGCCACGCCGACGTCGCGACAAAAATCGATGTCTTCGTACTCGTCGACGTTCCAGCAATACACTGCCCGGCCTTGGGCGGCGGAGCGGTCGACGAGTTGCGGATATTCCTTCAACGCCGGCAGCCACGGCCCCACCGCGGTGGCCCCGACGGCGGTGGCCGCGGTGCTGGCCAGGTAGCGGGCGGTCTTGCCGAGCAACACGGTCGGTAGCAGCGGGGCCGCTCGCCGGATTCGCCAGACCGCGGCCGCCGAAAAGGACATCACCACCGCACGGGATAGATCGGCGGAGGCAGGCGCGGCGATGCCGAAGCGGTGCAGCAGTGCCAGCAGTTTGCTTTCCACCAGCGAGCCGTACCGGACGGGGTGCTTGGTCTCGATGAAGATCTTTACCGGCCGGTGCCAGTCCAGGACCAGGGCAACCAGCGCGTCCAGGGTGAGCAGGCTGGTGTCACCGTGCGTCCCGTCTGGACGCCAGCTGTCGTGCCACGCGCCGTATTCCAATTCGCGCAGCTCGGCCAGCGTCATCGTGCTGACCAAACCGGCTCCCGTCGAGGTCCGGTCAAGCCGGCGATCATGAACACACACCAGGTGGCCGTCACGGGTCAGCCGCACGTCACATTCCACCCCGTCGGCGCCCTCTTTGAGGGCTAGGTCATACGCGGCCAGGGTGTGTTCCGGCCGCGCGGCGGACGCGCCGCGATGGGCAACCACGAAGGGGTGCCCGGCGAGCACCTCGTCGGCCCACGGCATGCTCACTATGCTGCCGGTTCCTGCCCGTCCAACTCAACCGGTGCGGTGGATCGGGACGCTGGACGCTGGTCGTCAGGTACCACGAGCCAGCGATGCGCAGGCCGTTCGATCGGTTTGAGCTCGAAGCCCTCGAAGACCCGGGCGATCGCGGCCACTGCGGCTGCCGCGCATAGATACGCAACCACCATCATGACGGTGTTGTTGGCAATGCCCTGGGCGTCGGAGACCCAGCTAGTCGCGATGGCGAAGATAGAAATCGCATCGCTGACAACCCACACGATCCACCAGATGACGATCGGTCTTTGCAGTCGTGCGTAGTGATCCTCAATGCGCGCCAGCTCGATCACGTATACCGGTGCCCAGAACAGATTGACCAGCGGGATCAGGCAGCCGAGCCACAGCGCACGGGGGGACCGCTGCTCCGGCACGCCCGCGTGCGCGAACGCCGCGGCCCGCCGCGCGATCAGCCACAAGATCAGGAGCACCGCGGTGGTGCCCACCGCCGCGATCGCCGCCAGACTCACCAGATACCCCAGCCAGACCGACGCACCGGCCACCAGGGAGTTCAGCAATGTGTTGCGGTTGATGATCAGCAGTACGTAGCGCACCACAAACACCAGCGCCGCGATGCAGAGCACCAGGAGGGTCAGGAACAGCGCGGTCCGCACCGTTGTTGCCGTTGGCCCCGCTTTCGGTGCCTGCACCGATGCGGGGCCAACCTGGTCGACACGGTCGGCCAGCCCCCACCGCGGTATCACGGCATAACGGGGTGTGGGGCCGCGGAACCGTCGCCCGGGCCGCCGCGGCGGTGCGGCGCCGGGACGCACCGCTATCCAGCGAAAACCCGGCGGCAGCCGCGGCGCCGTCGGCCGCATGGCCGGAGCCATCGGCATCTGCGGGGCGCCCGGTGTACGCCAGCGCGGGTCGGCCGGTGGTTCATCCGCCAACGGCGCCATCAAGGCTCCACGACAACGCGGACACCACTGCCGTTGCCGTTCGCGGACGTTCCACCGAGTGCCGCACTGGGAGCACACCTGGATCACCGCACCAGCCTAATGGGAATCGATAGCCCCGCGACGATGCGCGCCACGGCACGTGGCGCGATGAGAAGCGGGGCCATCCAACCGAGCCCCGCGACGATGCGCGCCACGGCACGTGGCGCGATGAGAAGCGGGGCCATCCAACCGAGCCCCGCGACGATGCGCGCCACAGCATGTGGCGCGGCGAGAAGCGTCTGCCGGTTAAATCCGAATCGGCAAACCCACCCGGCGGGCACCACCACGCGCGCGGGGACGGAGATACAGCGAATAATCGACTATCCACAGTTTCCACAGCTTTATCCACAAGCAACGGGGTCGAGTACACATCGTCGACACCCCCTCTATCGGCCCGGTTGGTGGGCAACTGTGGATAAAGCGGTGCCGCGGAGAAGGTCCAATCGACAGGCCTTGCGGGCGCTCGAGCGAAATGGATTGCCTCGCTAAGCAACTACCCAGGCGCGCCCGTTCGTGGTCGCGGCGAGCCCCGTGTGGACCCCGCTCGGTCCAGTTTCCCTAGCAATGCACCAGGCGTTATGATCGCGACGCGAGGGCTCGTTGTGACTCACCTCACTACGAGGTGAATGTGCAGGTGAAAGGCGTGTGATGGCCACACATTCGTTTGGTCCGGGTACGGCGACGTCGTCGGGTTCGTATTCCGGCTCGCCAGCCTGGAACCACGCCTACGTCGTTGCCGCGTTGCGCGCCGGCCTGGTTGCTTTGGCGTTGCTTGCAATTCTCGCCGTTATCGCTTTGTCTTGAACCCCCCAAACGGGGTATTCGCAGCCTGTAAGCCATGGCGGCCGTCCTTGCGGCGCGCGCGGTCATGGAGCAGGGTTGAAGACGCCAGCCCGTCGCGTGGGGGAACCCACGCGAAACACGCGTCAGACGATCACTCTTCATCGAAGAAAGGAATGCCGTGGCCGAATACACATTGCCGGACTTGGACTGGGACTACGGAGCCCTGGAACCGCACATTTCGGGTCAGATCAACGAGCTGCACCACAGCAAGCACCACGCCACCTATGTCAAGGGCGCCAATGACGCTGTCGCCAAACTCGAAGAAGCACGAGCCAAGGAGGACCACTCCGCGATCTTGCTGAACGAAAAGAACCTGGCTTTCAACCTCAGCGGCCATGTCAACCACACCATCTGGTGGAAGAACCTGTCGCCTAGTGGTGGTGACAAGCCGACGGGTGAGCTCGCCGCGGCCATTGACGACGCATTCGGATCGTTCGACAAGTTTCGTGCGCAGTTCCACGCGGCCGCCACTACCGTGCAGGGGTCGGGTTGGGCGGCACTCGGATGGGACACGCTCAGCAACAAGCTGCTGATCTTCCAGGTGTACGACCATCAGTCCAACTTCCCGCTCGGCATCGTTCCGCTACTGCTACTCGACATGTGGGAACACGCCTTCTACCTGCAGTACAAGAACGTCAAGGTCGATTTCGCAAAAGCGTTCTGGAATGTTGTCAACTGGGCGGACGTGCAATCCCGCTACAGCTCCGCGACCTCGAAAACCCAGGGGCTGATTTTCGGCTGAGTCCATTACCTGAGGGCATGGGCGTCGCGCGGATCGCGCGGCGCCTATGTCTTTCGTCAGGCCTTAATATTTCGTCTTTGTGAACGCCGCGATGCGATAGCCACGCCAACTTGCAAGGCGCCAAAACACCGCGCATGCTTGATTATTCGAGCTACCATTTATTAGAGCTACCAGCGTGGTTATTCGGACGTGGCGTCGCGGAGGGCGAGATGGATGCTGGGTCAAATCGACATATTGGGGTTGCGCCTTTTCATGCTCGTGGTGCCCTTAAAGGGTTTGTGATTTCGGGGCGTTGGCCGGATTCGACGAAAGAGTGGGCTCAGCTATTGAT
The DNA here is from genome assembly GCF_900232995.1 of Mycobacterium simulans. Classification (GTDB taxonomy): domain Bacteria; phylum Actinomycetota; class Actinomycetes; order Mycobacteriales; family Mycobacteriaceae; genus Mycobacterium; species Mycobacterium simulans. The sequence continues at coordinate 1,317,592 of NZ_OCVX01000003.1, read as the reverse complement.
GGTCGCGGTTCGGGTCGCATCGTTGCCTGGACTGCTTTCCACCACAACCGTGTTCGGTGCGCGCGAAGAGTTACCCGACGAACCCGAGCCGGGCACCGTCGGCCTGGTACTGGCCGAGGGCACAGTTTTCGGCGAATCAGCCATCCAGCCAGGGTATTTCGCTGATCACCAGCCTCCCGCGTTGCTTATGCTGCATCCGCCTTCGGAGACGACGCCGTCCTTGCCGGAGTGCACGGGGGCAGCCTCAGGCTGTGTGCTGCTGCCGGGACTGCCGTACCTGGGATTGGAGCACCGGGCAGCCTGGGTGGAAGCGGAAGCGGACGGCACCATCACATCGATGGTGAGCCGTGTCGGCGTCGACCCGATCAGTCATCCCGACACCGCAATTCTGGCGATGCTGCTTGCGGCATAAGGAAATTCAAACCAATTAATACGGGTACCCGAACTTCACCGGGATCCTGGCGCAGACCAAACTCGCCCGCTAGCCTTGGGGCGTTAGCGAAGGGGAGTAGCCCCAAATCGTCGCGTCGACATACTGGCGAAAGCCCGGCCGGCGGACCGTTCCGAAAGGACGGTGGGTGAGACCTTCGACCGATGTTCAGTGACCAGTCACTGTCCACGCGTCGAAAGGTCGCCCGCAAATGCTCACCGCCACACTGTTAAGCCTCGGAGTGGTTTTCCTTGCCGAACTCGGCGACCGGTCTCAACTCATCACCATGACCTATGCGCTGCGCTACCGCTGGTGGGTGGTGCTGACCGGGGTGGCGATCGCGTCGATCACTGTCCACGGGGTCTCGGTGGCGATCGGCCACTTTCTCGGCACCGCACTGCCTGCGCGCCCGATGGCCTTTGCATCGGCGTTCGCCTTCCTGATTTTTGCCGTGTGGACCTGGCGGGAAGGTGCGGCCGGCGACCACAACGGAACGGCTCCTCGCGCACCGCGATTCGCGCTGCTTACGGTGGTGTCGTCCTTCGTGCTGGCCGAGCTGAGCGACAAGACGACGCTCGCGACCGTGACATTGGCCAGCGATCACAACTGGGCCGGCGTGTGGATCGGCACCACACTGGGAATGATCTTGGCCGACGGGCTGGCCATCGGGGCAGGATTACTGCTGCATCAGCGGCTTCCCGATCAGCTGTTGCACGTCCTGGCCAGCCTGCTGTTCCTGTTATTTGGTTTGTGGATGCTGTTCGACAACGCGCTGGGGTGGCGTTCGGTAGCCGTCGCTGTGACCGCCGCAGTGGCGCTGGCCGCGGCTGCGGGCGCCGTGTCAGTGAGGGTGGCGCAAACTCGTCGGTGGCGGCGGCAGGCGGCGGCGGTCAGCGGAACCTCACCGGACATCGCCTGAGTGGCTGCCCGACTACACCCAACTATTGCCGGCCCTGCCGACGGCCGTTCCGCGGGTTGTCTCGGCAAGCTTGTGACTCCACTGCAGGTCACCCATAACGGGCTGAGCAGAGACGACAGCAAAGGAGTCTGTTGTCGAGTTTCCGTTGTCTGCTGGTTGCCCGAAGCCGCGCATACACGCTTCGCACAGCCCCTTCGATCGCTTCGCCGACCGCGACGGCGGCGTAGCCGCGCACACGTTCTCACGATGTATTCTGCGGATAACCTGTGAAATACGTTCATTTTATGGGCACCCGACGGAATCATTTGGATGCTCATCGGGGGGTTGTCGCCGACCGCTCGGCGCGGTCGTGCCTAATCCGCTCAGGTTTGCACTTGGTTGTGGACACAACTGTCGCTACCATGATCAGCAAATACACATAGATAAGGGTTTGTGCTACAGCCCAGTGGAGGACAAATCGATGAGCACGACGTTCGCCGCCCGCCTGAACCGCCTGTTTGACACGGTGTATCCACCCGGACGGGGGCCGCACACCTCCGCGGAGGTCATCGCGGCGCTCAAGGCGGAGGGCATCACGATGTCGGCTCCCTACCTTTCGCAGCTACGTTCCGGCAACCGCACGAACCCATCGACGGCGACCATGGCCGCGCTTGCCAACTTCTTCCGAATCAAGCCGGCCTACTTCACCGACGACGAGTACTACGAGAAGCTCGACAAGGAATTGCAATGGTTGGCCACCAGCCGAGAGGACGGCGTGCGCCGCATCGCGCTGCGGGCCCACGGCCTGTCTTCCCAGGCGCAGCAGGAGATCTTGGACCGGATCGACGAGTTGCGCCGCGCCGAGCGGCTCGACGCCTGACCGCGCACTCCAGCTAGTCCGTCCACCCGCCCTGACGGAACGCCGACGGCCTGCTCCGATTAGGGTTGGCCCAGCGCTCGCGCATACGCGATAGTCCACGAGATACCGGGAGGCGGCCGGGAATGGGCCTGTTCCGCAAGCGAAAGAGCCGCGCGACTCGCCGCGCCGAAGCCCGAGCGATCAAGAGCCGCGCCAAGCTAGAGGCCAAGCTGTCCGCCAAGAACGAGGCGCGCCACTTCAAGGCCACTCAGCGGGCCGCCGAGAAGGCGCTCAGGGCGCAGCTAAAGGCCCAGCGCGACAGCGACCGAGCTGCGCTGAAGGTCGCCGAGACCGAACTCAAGGCGGCGCGCGAGGGAAAGTTGCTGTCGCCCACGCGGATCCGTCGGGTGCTCACAGTTTCCAGGCTGCTCGCGCCCATCCTGACGCCAGTGATATATCGGGCGGCCATCGCCGCGCGCGGGCTGATCGACCAACGTCGCGCTGATCAGCTCGGGATTCCACTGGCCCAAGTCGGCCAGTTCTCCGGGCACGGCGCTCGGCTGTCGGCTCGCATCGCCGGGTCTGAACAATCGCTGCGGACGGTCCAGGAAAACAAGCCCAAGGACACCGAGACCAAGCAATTCGTGTCAGCGGTCAGCGAACGGCTCTCAGATCTGTCGGCGGCTATCACGGCCGCGGAACACATGCCGGCACCGCGGCGCCGAGCCGCCCACGCCGCGATCTCGTCGCAACTAGACGGTATTGAGGCCGACCTGATGGCGCGCCTCGGGCTGACCTGATTGGTGGAAAGGTGACCGAGCCTGACATCTCATTCCACTGGATTTCGCGCGGCGTGATCGCGATCGCCCTGGCCGCAGCGCTGTATCTTGGCTCGGTTGCGGGCATCCCAACCGCCAGCGCGCATGTTCATGCCAGCTGCGACAATCCGGTGCGCGGTGGCATCTCGATCGTCACCTTCCAGGTGCCCAACGAATCCAACACCGGCGCTGCCACCACGGCGCTCGCCGTCACACTCCCGGATGTGGCGTCGGCGCGTACCGAAACGATGCCCGGGTGGACGGCGAAGCTCGGCCGCGATGCCGTCTCCGGTAGCGTCCGATCGGTGACCTGGACCGCCGCGCCCAACGCCGGGATTCAGCCAGATCAGTTCGGGCTGTTCCGGATATCGGTCCAGCTGCCAGACACCGACTCCGTGAGGTTTCCGACCACCCAGACCTATTCCGACGGTTCGAGCGTCAAGTGGGACCAGCCGCCAGGCTCAACGGGGCCGGGCGGCGCCGAGCCGGAACACCCCGCGCCCACGCTGACACTGGTGGCCGGACCGGTGGCACCACGCGAGCACCACCCGCAGTCGACCACGCTTGCGAACAGACCGCCGGACAACACCGCCCGTTGGTTGGGCGGAGTGGCCCTGCTGATCAGCGCGCTGGGCATCTGTCTGGCATTGGTACGCCGACGGTCATGAGGCGCCTGTTACCGATCGCCTGGGCAGCCGTGCTGCTGGCCGCCCTGACGGTTACCGCGACCCTAATGGCGCAAGTGGCCTCCGCGCACGCTGCCCGAATCGCCGAGGACCCAGCGGACAACGCGGTTCTGACGTCCGGCCCGTCGCAGGTAAGCGCGACCTTCAACGAGCGCCTCCAAACCACGTTCGCGGCCATGACGGTCGTCGGGCCAGATGCCAACATTTGGTCTGCCGACGCACCGACCGTGCGGGGCGCGGTCGTCGCTGTCGGTGTGCGACCGCTTGGACCAGCCGGGCGCTATACCGTGAACTATCGCGTGACCTCTGCGGACGGGCACGTGGTCTCCGGGTCATGGTCGTTTGGACTGACCGTGCCCGGCACCGGGACGCCCGGCCCCGCGGCCGCTGCCAGCGACGAGGGCGGCGACATCCCGACCTGGCCGTTCGCGGTGGGGGCGATAATCGCGGTCGGCGTGGGCGCGTTATGGGCCATCCGGCGGAGACCCTAGCCGACCAGACGTAAGCCGACCCCAAATGTCGAAGCAGCGTGTCCTGGCATGATGGGACCGAGTGCATAGCGACTTAGTGAGCGACGACAAAGCTGCAAAGGAGCGGCCGCATGGCAGACCCCCAGGATCGACCCGACAGCGAACCCGACAGCGCACCGAAGCCCCCGGCCAAGAAGGCAACTCCCCCGGCCGCCAAGAAGGCCGCAAAGGCGCCAGCAAAGAAAGCACCGGCGAAAAAAGCGGCGGCGAAAAAAGCGGCGGCGAAAAAAGCACCCGCCAAAAAGGCACCCGCCAAAAAGCCACCCGGTGTGCAGCCTAGGGCCGAAACCAATGGCCAACTGACCGCTGCCGCCAAAGACGCGGCGGCCCAAGCGAAGTCGACCGTGGATCGTGCCAACAACCCACTTCCCCCGGAAACATCGGCTTCATCGCCACTTCAGTCCCCGTTGCCGTTGGTGGTTGCTATCACCCTTAGCCTGTTGGCCTTGCTGCTGGTCCGGCAGCTGCGGCGCCACTGACCGCGGTGGCACAACCATGACCTTGTCATTCCGGCCGACGGCCGATCTGGTCGACGACATCGGGCCCGACGTGCGCAGCTGTGACGTCCAGTTCCGCCAGTTCGGTGGCCGATCGGAATTCGCCGGGCCGATCAGCACCGTCCGGTGCTTCCAGGACAATGCACTGTTGAAATCGGTGCTGTCGCAGCCGGGCGGCGGCGGAGTCCTGGTGATAGACGGTGCCGGCTCGCTACACACCGCCTTGGTGGGCGATGTGATCGCCGAATTGGCCCGCTCAAACGGTTGGGCCGGCCTGGTCGTTAACGGCGCAGTGCGTGACGCTGCTGCACTAGGTGGCATAGACATCGGCATCAAGGCGTTGGGCACCAATCCCCGCAAGAGCACGAAGACCGGTGCCGGCGAACGCGGCGTCGAAATCACCTTGGGCGGTGTAACGTTCGTGCCCGGTGATATCGCCTACAGCGACGATGACGGCATTGTCATCGTCAAGCCGTAGGGATCCTAAACTGCTACTGCAGCAGGCTTTTTCGCGAACCTCAAACCCTCGTCGTCGATCTTGCCGCGCCGGATCAGGTGGATATCGCGTAGGTAGTTTTGATTCAAACGCCAGGGGGTGCGGGAGCCCTGCTTCGGCAGCTCGTCGAGAGAGCGCAAGACGTAACCCGGGGTGAACTCCATGAACGGCCGCTCCTCGACATTGGTGCCCGGGTGTTCTACCACCACGGTGTCAAACCCGTTGGCGTCCATGTAATTCAGCAGACGACAGGCGAACTCCGACACCAGGTCGGCCTTCAGGGTCCACGACGCATTCGTATAACCAACCGTGTAGACCATATTGGGGATGCCGGACAGCATCATGCCCTTGTAGGCCATCGTCTTGGTCAAATCCACCGGTTGTCCGTCGACGGTGGCGGTCGCACCACCAAAGAGCTGTAGGTTCAAACCGGTTGCGGTGATGATGATGTCGGCCGCCAGTTCGCGGCCCGAGTTGAGCCGAATACCCGTGGGGGTGAACCGGTCGATGGTGTCGGTGACCACGTCAACCTTCCCGTGGCGGATGGCGCGGAACAGGTCGCCGTTGGGCACCAGGCATAACCGCTGCTCCCACGGGTTGTAATGTGGCCCAAAGTGCTTCCGCACGTCGTAACCCTCGGGCAACTGGCGTTGGACCAAGCCCATGAACACTTTCCGCATGCGGCGCGGCCATTTCTGACAGGCCCCGTACACGGCCTGCTGGCGCAACACGTTCTTCCACCGAACGGCGGTGTAGGCCATCCTTTCAGGCAGCCACCGGTTGAGCCGCTTGGCCATGTTGTCCTGTTCCGGTTGAGAGACGATGTAGGTGGGTGAGCGTTGCAGCATCGTGACGTGCTTAGCACCCGAATTTGCCAGCGCCGGAACGAGAGTGACCGAGGTAGCGCCACTGCCGATCACGATGATCTTCTTGTCCGCGTAGTCCAGGTTCTCGGGCCAGTGTTGCGGATGGATGATCGGGCCGGCGAAGTGCTCGGAGCCTGCGAACTTCGGTGAGTAACCTTCGTCGTAGTTGTAATAGCCGCTGCATAAGAAGAGGAACGAGCAGGTCAGCGCGCTTTGCGTGCCGTGGCTTTCGATCTGAACCGTCCAGCAATTTTCGGTGCTCGACCAGTCAGCGCAGATGACCTTCTGGTTGAGCCGGATGTGCTTATCGATGCCATACATCGCGGCTGTGGTCTTGACGTACTCGAGGATCGGCTTGCCATCGGCAATGGCTTGTCGATCTGTCCACGGGCGGAAGCGGAAACCGAGCGTGTACATGTCAGAGTCGGACCGAATTCCTGGGTAGCGGAACAAGTCCCAGGTGCCACCCATGGACTCACGCTTTTCCAGGATCGCGTAGCTCTTGGTCGGACAGCGGTCTTGCAGGTGCCAGGCCGCACTCACACCCGAAATGCCGGCGCCCACGATGACGACGTCAAGGTGCTCAGTCATGATCCCCACGTTATCAACGGTGTGTCGAATTCGTCAACAGTGTGTCGAGCAAAGGAGCGGCGGCCCGGCCGACGTGTGCCGGCGGGTTGGGCGGTCGTAGACGGGGCGGTTGTCAACAACATGTCGAAATTCTCGACACGGAGTAAACTGCCCGCGTGGCCAACTCCTCTGTGAGCCGGGTTTCGCTCAACCGGGGTCGCCGCAATTCGCGGCCATCCGGCGATGAACGCGAATTGGCGATTCTTGCCACCGCTGAACACCTGTTGGAAAACCGGCCGCTAAGCGACATCTCCGTCGACGACCTAGCCAAGGGCGCCGGTATCTCACGGCCCACGTTTTACTTCTATTTCCCATCAAAGGACGCGGTTCTGCTGGCGCTGCTGGATCAGGTGGTCAACGAGGCCGACTCCGCGCTGCAGGCCCTGGTAGAGAACGGCGATGGGGACCGCGACCACATGTGGCGCACCGGTATCAACGTGTTTTTCGAAACATTCGGAGCTCACAAGGCGGTAACCCGAGCCGCCATGGCCGCCAGGGAAGGCGCTCGTGAGTTGCGGGAGCTGTGGTCGACATTCATGCAGAAGTGGATTTCCTTTTCCGCTGCCGGGATCGATGCCGAACGTGACCGCGGTGCCGCGCCCCACACCCTGCCCAGCCAAGAGCTGGCCACGGTCCTCAACCTGATGAACGAACGGGCGTTGTTCGCCTCGTTCGCCAACGAACAGCCCGCGGTCCCCGAGGCGCACGTGCTGGATGCGCTGGTGCACGTCTGGGTGAATAGCATCTACGGCGAAGTTCACTAGCTGTCATACCCCGATGCGAACATGTGTTCGTGCGGTGCGAGGCCTCCATCCTGCACGCAGACCTGGACTCGTTCTACGCCTCCGTCGAACAGCGCGACGACCCGGCGTTGCGGGGCTGCCCGGTGATCGTCGGCGGCGGAGTCGTGCTGGCCGCCAGCTACGAAGCCAAGGCCTACGGCGTGCGTACCGCGATGGGCGGGGCCCAGGCGCGGCGGCTGTGCCCACACGCCGTGGTCGTGCCGCCCCGCATGGCGGCCTACATGCAAGCCAGCGACGCGGTCTTCGAGGTGTTTCGTAACTGCACGCCGCTCGTGGAGCCGCTCTCGGTGGACGAAGCGTTTCTCGATGTGAGCGGTTTGTGGCGGATCGCAGGCACGCCAGTCGAAATCGGAGCACGGCTGCGTGCAGACGTTCGCGATCGTGTAGGCCTTCCGATCACCGTAGGAATTGCCCGGACGAAATTCCTGGCGAAGGTCGCCAGCCAGGAAGCCAAGCCCGACGGACTGCTGCTAGTGCCGCCCGATCAGGAGCTGGCATTTCTGCATCCGCTGCCAGTGCGCCGGCTGTGGGGCGTGGGTGCGGTGACCGCCGAGAAGTTGCATGCGCACGGCATAAAGACGGTCGGCGAGGTCGCCGAGCTCAGCGAGTCGACGCTGGCCTCGATGCTGGGTAGCGCCATGGGCCGCCAACTGTATGCGCTGTCGCGCAATATCGATCGCCGGCGAGTGACCACGGGCGTCCGACGCCGCTCGGTCGGCGCCCAGCGTGCACTCGGCCGGGCCGGCAGCAGCATGTCGCCTGTCGAGATCGACGCGGTGGTGGTCACCCTGATCGATCGCATCACCGGCCGCATGCGAGCGGCCGGGCGCACCGGACGCACGGTGGTGCTGCGCCTGCGGTTCGACGATTTTGGCCGCGCAACCCGGTCACATACGCTGCCCTGGGCCACGTCGTCGAGGCAGCCCATCCTCGCCGCCGCCCGCCGGCTGGTCGCATCGGCCGCGCCAACCATCGCAGAACGTGGTTTGACGCTGATCGGTTTCGCGGTGTCGGGCATCGACCGCAGTGGTGCCCAACAACTGACGCTGCCGTTTGGCGGCGAGGTGCCCGATTCCATTGACGAGGCGGTAGACCAGATTCGCCAGCGCTACGGCAAGTCCGCGGTGACGCGGGCGGTGCTGGTCGGCCGTGACCCGGGCATCGAGATGCCGCACCTACCCGACTGAAGCCCACTCCAATAGTTCATCGGCAGGCCAGGTGTTGACGATGCGGTCGACCGGAATGCCCGCATCCAGCGCGCGTTGCGCCCCGTAGCCCAAGAAATCCAACTGACCGGGCGCGTGCGCGTCGGTGTCGATGCTGAATACGCAGCCGATGTCTCGAGCGAGGTTCATCAGGCGGGTCGGCGGGTCGCGGCGCTCGGGACGGGAGTTGATCTCCACCGCGGTGCCATGGTCACGGCAAGCGGTGAACACCGCCTCGGCGTCGAACTTCGATTCGGGCCGGATGCCGCGGTTTCCGGAAACCAATCGGCCGGTGCAGTGTCCCAGCACGTCGGCCTGGCCGTTGGAAACGGCGCGCACCATCCGGCGAGTCATCGCGGCGGAGTCCATCGACAACTTCGAGTGCACGCTTGCCACCACGATGTCGAGACGATCCAGCAACTCGGGCTCCTGATCCAGGCTGCCGTCCTCGAGAATGTCGACCTCGATGCCGGTGAGAATGCGCATGGGCGCGAATTTTTCGCGCAGCCCCTCGATCTCGTCGAGCTGTTTGCGCAACCGGTCCGCAGCCAGTCCGTTGGCGATCGTCAGCCGCGGCGAGTGGTCGGTCAACGCGCAGTATTCATGACCCAGCGCCGCGGCGGTGGCCATCATCTCCTCGATTGGCGCTGACCCGTCCGACCAGTTCGAGTGCAGGTGCAGGTCCCCGCGCAGCGCCGCCCGGACGTCGCCGCCACCGAGATCCTGAGCAGCAGAACGCAATTCGATCAGGACGTCGGGTTCGCGGCCGGACCAGGCCTGATCGATGACCTTTGCGGTCTTGGGCCCGATGCCCGGTAGCGACTGCCAGCTGGTTGCCTGACCGTGCCCCTCCCGCGCGGCGTCGTCGAGTCTTTCGATGATGTCAGCGGCATTGCGATACGCCATCACGCGCCTGGGATCGTCGCGTTTCCGATCCTTGTAGTAGGCGATCTGCCGCAGCGCGATTACCGGGTCCACATCAGCTGCCCAACAATGAATCCAGCGAAAACCACTGCGAATCCGCCTATCTCGCCGAGGATAAGCAAGCTCATCACCATCCCGGTGCCGCGCACGGGAGGGTCGAATTGGTTTTCGGTGTCCCGCCGGGCGCCGTGGAAGATGTAGCTCGCGATGGCGCCCACAAAGAAGAACACTGCCACCATCGCCGCAGACAGGTTGACCCAGGCCGGCCAGGCGCTGAGTTCGACGAACACCGCGATCAGGAGCGTCGCAAACGCGTAGAGCAGCGCCGCGCGGTGTGCAATGTCGACATAGGGGTGCGCGCGGTGGTCGTCGGTGACCATGATTTGGCGGTACTTCCACACTCCAAGACCAAGCGCGAGAAGAAAGATTAACCCGGTCGCCAGAAGGGTGATGTTGGTATCGATGCGGTCGATTCCAGGCGCGCAGCTCATGGTTCGCTCCAGCTTAGTTGTGCCTTAGAGAGCAGGACTACGGTCGGGCCAACGCGATTCGCGTTCAAAACCTGACCACAACACACCACTTGGGCCGACATGCCGGCCGTCTGGAAGGTGGCCGACGACATCGAGGTCTTCGAGTCCGGGGTGGACATTCGACCACTTCTATCCGATCTTCAGCACACTCTCCGCCCAACTGGGCCTCGGGGAAGGGCGGCTGGGCATCGCGTACATCACCCCGCCACACGCCCCCGCCGTCCTGGAACCACTGCGGAGACCATCAAGGAATCGGGGTTGTGCTAGATAACAACTCGATAAAGCTGAGCAAATTCTTTGCGGAACCGTGCGCACGCAATCCACGCGATTACACGGCGAAGCGCAGCAGTTCCTCAGCGGTTACCAGGCGCTCGTGCTTAGCAGGAAACTCGTGGCTCTTCACCGGGTGACGGAACCATGACCAGGCGATTCGCCCCATTCGTGACCGGGGTACTGGGTTGCTACGCACAGTGGCACTCCTGCGATCGGACAACTCAACCGGGCTCTCACATACGATTCTATGCGACTCCTATGTGATCCAGCCCACAAGTGCTTATTAGACACCCCGCGTCTGGCAAACTCTCGACGACGCGCCGAGCAATTTATCAAATGTTTCTGCTGTGACAGTTGTGACTATCGAAGCGGTGCGGCGGTCGGCTTGATCGGGGCCGGCAGCGCGCTGGAGCCCATCAGATATCGATCCACCCCCGCCGCGGCGGCCCGGCCTTCGGCGATCGCCCAGACGATCAATGACTGGCCGCGGCCCATGTCGCCGGCGACGAATACACCCGGAACCGAGGTGGCGAAGTCGTCATCACGGGCAACATTGCCGCGGTCGGTGAGCTTCACTTCGAGGTCGGTGAGCAGCCCGGGCCTTTCCGGACCGACGAATCCCATCGCCAACAAAACGAGATCGGCTTCGAGCTCGAAGTCAGAACCCTCAACCTTGACGAACTTGCCGTCCTCCATGGTCACTTCATGCACCTTGAGCGCACTCACGTGCCCGTCTTTGCCGACGAACTCCTCGGTGTTGACCGAGAAGACCCGCTCGCCGCCTTCTTCATGCGCCGCCGACACCCGATACATCAACGGGTAGGTCGGCCATGGGGTCGATTCCGCGCGACTGTCGGGTGGACGCGGCATGATCTCGAACTGGTGGATGTTCGCCGCACCTTGGCGGTGCGCGGTTCCCAGGCAGTCGGCCCCGGTGTCACCGCCGCCGATGATGACGACCCGCTTGTCCTTGGCGGTGATCGGCGGCTCGCCGTCCTCGCCCAGGACGTCGTCACCCTCCTGTGCCCGGTTAGCCCACGGCAGGTACTCCATCGCCTGGTGGATGCCGTTCAGCTCGCGGCCCGGGATCGGCAGCTCACGCCAGGCGGTGGCGCCGCCAGCCAGCACCACCGCATCGAAGCCGGCTAGCAGCTGGTCGGCGGTGATGTCGACGCCAACGTTGACGCCGGCCCGGAATTCGGTGCCCTCGGCCCGCATCTGTTCCAGGCGTCGGTCGAGGATGCGTTTTTCCATCTTAAACTCGGGGATGCCGTAGCGCAGCAGCCCGCCGATACGGTCGTCACGCTCAAAGACGGTGACTTTGTGCCCCGCACGCGTGAGCTGCTGGGCGGCGGCCAGGCCGGCCGGACCCGAACCCACAACGGCGACCGTCTTGCCGGTCTCGCAATGCGGCCGCACCGGCTCCACCCAGCCTTCGTCGAAGGCCTTGTCGATGATCTCCAGCTCGATCTGTTTGATCGTCACCGGATCCTGGTTGATGCCGAGCACGCACGCAGGCTCGCACGGGGCCGGACACAGCCGACCCGTGAAGTCGGGGAAGTTGTTGGTGGCGTGCAGCCGTTCGATCGCGTCCCGCCAACGGCCCCTGCGCACCAGGTCATTCCACTCCGGGATCAGGTTGCCCAGCGGACAACCGTGGTGGCAGAACGGAATACCGCAGTCCATGCAGCGAGTCGCCTGCTGGCGCAAGGTCCCCTCGTTGAACTCTTCGTAGACCTCGTTCCAGTCGCGCAGCCGCAGGGGCACCGGCCGCCGCTTCGGCAACTCGCGGCGGGTGTACTTCAGGAAGCCGGTTGGATCAGCCATGAGCCGCCGCCATGATCGCCTTGTCAATGTCAACGCCGTCACGTTCGGCTTCCGCGATCGCCTGCAGCACCCGCTTGTAGTCGCGCGGCATCACCTTGACGAAGTGCCGTTGCTGCCCGGGCCAGTCAGCCAGGATCCGCTGCGCAACAGCGGAATCGGTGGCATCGATGTGCGCCTGGATGAAGCCGTGCAAGAAGTCCACATCGTCAACATCGAGTGCCTCGACCTCGACCATCTCGGTATTGAGGTTGGCCGGAAGTTCACCGTGCGGGTCGTAAACGTAGGCCACACCACCCGACATGCCAGCGGCGAAGTTGCGTCCGGTGCGGCCAAGGATGACCACCCGACCCCCGGTCATGTATTCGCAACCGTGATCGCCCACGCCCTCGACCACCGCGTGTGCGCCGGAGTTGCGGACCGCGAACCGCTCCCCCACCACACCGCGCAGGAAGACCTCTCCACTGGTGGCGCCGAACAGAATCACGTTGCCGCCGATGATGTTTTCCTCAGCAACATAGTCCTGCGGCGCATTGTCCGACGGCCGCACCACAATCCGACCACCGGACAGGCCCTTGCCGACATAGTCGTTCGCATCGCCGTAGACACGCAACGTAATCCCCCGCGGCACAAAGGCGCCAAAGCTGTTCCCCGCCGATCCTTCGAACGTGATATCGATGGTGCCGTCCGGCAGGCCTTGGCCGCCATAGGCTTTGGTCACCTCGTGGCCCAGCATGGTGCCCACCGTACGGTTGACATTGCCAATTGTCGTCGAAAACCGGACGGGTGAACCGGCGTCTAGCGCCTCTCTGCTCATCACGATCAGCTGCTGGTCGAGCGCCTTGTCCAGGCCGTGGTCCTGGCGCGAGCTGCAGTACAGATCCTGGTTCATGAAGGCCGACTCCGGCTCATGCAACACTGGCGTCAGGTCCAGCTTGTGCGCCTTCCAGTGCGCCCGCGCCAGCGTGGTGTCCAGCGCTCCGGCCTGACCGACGGCCTCATTCAGTGTCCGGAAGCCCAACTGCGCCATATACTCCCGCACTTCTTCGGCGATGAACATGAAGAAGTTCTCGACGAACTCGGGCTTGCCGGTGAATCGTTCACGCAGCACGGGGTTCTGGGTGGCCACGCCGACGGGGCAGGTGTCTAGGTGACATACCCGCATCATGATGCAGCCGGCGACCACCAGCGGGGCGGTGGCGAAGCCGAACTCCTCGGCGCCGAGCAGCGTTGCGATCATCACGTCGCGGCCGGTCTTGAGCTGACCGTCCACCTGGACCACGATCCGGTCGCGTAACCCGTTGAGCAGCAACGTTTGCTGCGTTTCCGCCAGGCCTAACTCCCACGGCGCGCCGGCATGCTTCATCGATGTCAACGGGGTTGCGCCGGTGCCACCGTCATGGCCCGAAATCAGGACTACGTCGGCGTGTGCCTTGGAAACACCCGCGGCAACGGTCCCCACGCCGTTCTCGGAGACCAGCTTGACGTGAACCCGAGCGGACGGGTTGGCGTTCTTGAGGTCGTGGATGAGCTGCGCCAAGTCTTCAATCGAGTAGATGTCGTGGTGCGGCGGCGGCGAGATCAGGCCGACGCCGGGTGTGGAGTGGCGGACTTTGGCGACCCATGGATACACCTTGTGTCCCGGAAGTTGTCCTCCCTCACCGGGTTTCGCGCCCTGGGCCATCTTGATCTGGATGTCGGTGCAGTTGGTCAGGTAGTGCGAGGTGACCCCGAACCGGGCTGAGGCCACCTGCTTGATCGCGCTGCGGCGCCAATCACCATTGGGGTCGTGCTCAAATCGCTTGACGTCCTCCCCGCCTTCACCGCAGTTTGACCGGCCCCCCAGCCGGTTCATCGCAATGGCGAGTGTCTCGTGCGCTTCGGCGGAGATCGAGCCGTAGCTCATCGCGCCCGTCGAGAAACGCTTGACGATTTCGCTGGCGGGCTCGACCTCGTCCAGCGGAACCGGCGGACGCACACCCGCGCGGAACTTGAGGAGTCCACGCAACGACGCCATCCGCTCGCTTTGGTCGTCGACGAGACGGGTGTACTCCTTGAAGATCTTGTACTGACCGGTCCGCGTGGCGTGCTGCAGCTTGAACACGGTTTCTGGGTTGAACAGGTGGTACTCGCCCTCCCGACGCCACTGGTATTCCCCACCGACTTCGAGCTCGCGGTGCGCCCGTTCGTCCGGACGGTCCAGGTAAGCCAGCGCGTGGCGGGCAGCGACGTCTGCGGCGATGTCGTCCAGCGTGATTCCGCCGGTTGCACAAACCAATCCGGTGAAGTACTCGTCCAGAACTTCCTCGGAGACACCGACCGCCTGGAACAGCTGCGCGCCGGTGTAGGACGCCAGCGTCGAAATGCCCATCTTGGACATGACTTTCAGAACGCCCTTGCCGGCGGCCTTGACGTAGTTCTGCAACGCCGTGTTGCGGTCAATCCCATCCCCGAGGCCATCCAAGAGACCCCGGTCGAGCATGTCCTCGATCGACTCGAACACCAGGTAGGGGTTGACTGCGGCCGCCCCGCAACCGACCAGCATCGCCATGTGGTGGACCTCGCGGGCATCGCCGGATTCGACCACCAGGCCCACATGGGTGCGGGTCCGATCGCGCACCAAATGGTGGTGCACACCGGCAACGGCGAGCAGTGACGGAATCGGAGCCAGCTGTTCGTCGGAATTGCGGTCGGACAAAATGATCATCCGGGCGCCGTCGGCGATCGCCGCCGACGCCTGCGCACGCACCTCGTCCATCGCGGCGGCCAGCCCGGCGCCGCCCTCGGCGACCGGGTACAGGCAGTGAATCACCTTGGACCGCATGCCATGCGGACGTCCGTTGACCTCGTCGTCGGGGTTGAGGTTGATCAACTTGGCCAACTCGTAATTACGCAGGACGGGCTGGGGCAACAGGATCTGATGGCAGGAGTTTTCGTCCGGGTTGAGCAGGTCGCGCTCGCCGCCGGTGGTTCCCTGAAGGCTGGTCACCACTTCCTCGCGAATGGCATCCAGCGGCGGGTTGGTCACCTGAGCGAACAACTGGTGGAAGTAGTCGTACAACATCCGAGGACGCCGTGACAGCACCGCGATCGGGGTATCGGTGCCCATCGATCCGATCGGCTCGACGCCGGTGCGCACCATCGGTGCCACCAGCAGATTAAGTTCCTCATAGGTGTACCCGAAGGCCTGCTGTCGCATGACGAGTCGGTGGTGGGGCATGCGGACGTATTTGTTCGCCGGCAGCTTGTCGATGGGCACCAGGCCCTTGTCGAGCCATTCCTGGTAGGGGTGCTCGGCGGCCAGCTCGGCCTTGATCTCCTCGTCGGAGACGATGCGGCCCTGGGTCGTGTCCACCAGGAACATGCGGCCGGGCTGCAGCCGCATCCGCTGAACCACCGTGGACGGATCCAGGTCCAGCACGCCGGCCTCGGAGGCCATGACGACCAGGCCGTCGGCGGTGACCCAGATGCGCGACGGGCGCAGGCCGTTGCGGTCGAGCACCGCGCCCACGATGGTGCCGTCGGTAAACGTCATCGACGCCGGGCCGTCCCAAGGCTCCATCAAGGATGCGTGGTACTGGTAAAACGCCCGTCGCGCGGGGTCCATCGACTCATGGCGTTCCCAGGCCTCCGGGATCATCATCAGCACCGCGTGGGCCAGGCTGCGTCCGCCCAGGTGCAGCAATTCGAGCACCTCGTCGAAGCGCGCGGTGTCGGAGGCGCCCGGTGTGCAGATCGGGAACAGCTTCTCGACATCGGCTTCGGACCCGAAGATGTCGGTCTTGATCAACGCCTCACGAGCCCGCATCCAGTTCTCGTTGCCGGTGACGGTGTTGATCTCACCGTTGTGGGCAATGCGCCGGAAAGGATGTGCCAGCGGCCACGACGGGAAGGTGTTCGTGGAGAACCGGGAATGCACAATGCCCAGGGCGCTCGTCAGCCGCTCATCCTGCAGGTCGAGGTAGAACGCCTTGAGCTGCGGGGTGGTCAGCATGCCCTTATAGACGAACGTCTGGCCGGACAGGCTCGGGAAGTACACGGTTTCGCGGCCGGGTCCGTCCTGTCCGGGCCCCTTGGTGCCAAGCTCATGCTCGGCGCGCTTGCGAACCACGTAGGCACGCCGTTCCAGCGTCATATCAGACGCTCCCGCCAGAAACACCTGGCGGAACGTTGGCATCGCGTCGCGAGACAGCGCTCCCAGCGACGAGTCATCGATGGGCACGTTCCGCCAGCCCAGCACCTCCAGGCCCTCGGCTTCGGCGATCTTCTCCACCGCGGCGCAGGCCGCCGCGGCATCCTTGGACGACTGCGGCAAGAAGGCGATACCGGTGGCGTAGCTGCCCGGGGCGGGCAGCTCGAAGTCCACGACCTCCCGGAGGAACGTATCCGGGACTTGAATCAGGATGCCCGCGCCGTCACCGCTGCGCGGTTCGGCACCCTGAGCGCCGCGATGTTCAAGGTTGAGCAGCGCGGTGATCGCCTTATCCACAATGTCGCGGCTACGCCGACCGTGCATGTCGACGACCATGGCGACCCCGCACGAATCGTGTTCGAATGCGGGGTTGTACAGCCCTTGGGAGCCCGAGCGCTTGGGCGCCATTCCCACCTAACCCTTCACCAGACTTCTGCACGGCCTCATCATCGGCTCCGCCAGGCCCCTCCCAGAGGTTGCGGGCTGGACCTCTTCGGCTTGTCGATAGGCTGTTCGACAGGCGGAGATGGTCCGGTTATTGATTCGTCCGTGCAGCGTTGAACGGTGGCCGTTTAACCGGTCTCGACAAGTCGTAAAACGATATGACAAAACCCGCCTGACATGCCAACTTCCCCAATAGTAACCTGCCGCCTGGCGGCAACGTAAATTCGCTGTAACTGCTGATCGACAGCATCGCGGTGTGCCGTTCAGCTCCCGGCAAGCTGCCCACGGTGGTGGTGACCGCGACGTGCCATCGGCCACACCAACCGCTTAACCAAGTTTGCTACGAACTCGGTTTGCCGGCCTGTCATCACGATCGCCCGAATCGCAAGCGCACGTCACACTGGCAACACGCCGCACGATAAGGCATGGCAGCACCCGCGGCCGGAGGCGCCGTCTGGAACGCTCGCGGCATCGCGACGGCGTCGCGCCGCACCAGGCCCGAGTTTGCACAATACTAATAGGACTCTAAAACCGGCTGGGCAAGGTCGGTACAGGTTTTCCGTCAGGATACTGGTTCGTGGACCGTGGGGTTTCAGGCGGGAGCTACCCGCGGTCGGCCACAGGCGCGACGATCAGTTGCCCGTCACCTGAGGAGCCCATGAACGTGCGCGATGAATTCCTGCGGGACCGGGTGCGGCCCGTCCAACCCGACACCCCTGCCGCGCGCCCGCCCGCTGCGCGGTCCGGAGATTCCGGCACGGTGCCCCCACCTGTTCCAGCGGCCCCGCGACGTGCACCTGTCGCTCCGCCTCCTCCAGCGCGAGGTCCGCTACCGCCGCCCAGACCAACCGCGAGAGCACCGCACCCACCGGAACCCCGACCGCGTCCGTCCGCGCCCCCACCGCCTCTCCGTGTTTTTTCTTCAATGTCCCGCGCCCCCCCGACCTCTCCCCAGGGGGCTTCGCCGGCAGCGTCAGATGTTTATAAGACCCACCCCCCGCCTCCGCCGCCCCAACCGGGCGCCGCGGCGGCCCCGCCCGCTCCGTGGGCCGATCGGGCTGTCTCCCCGCAACGCCCGCGGACACAACCCGCCGACCGCGGCTGGCGGCGCATCGTCCGGGCGGCGACCTTCGGCCTAATTAGCCCTGGCCCATCGCCCGCGCAACGCGAGGCCGCGCAATTCGAAAAGGCAATCCGAAGCGTCCTGCACGGCAACCACAAGGTCGGCGTGCTGGGCAAGGGCGGTGTCGGGAAAACGTCTGTCGCAGCCAGCGTCGGATCGATCCTCGCCGAACTGCGCCAGCAGGACCGCATCGTCGCGATCGACGCCGACACCGCCTTCGGCCGGCTGAGCAGTCGAATCGATCCGCGGGCAACCGGTTCGTTCTGGGAACTGACCGCAGACAAGAACCTGCAGTCGTTCACCGACATGACCGCCCGTGTTGGCCGAAATTCCGTCGGGCTGCATGTCCTTGGTGGTGAGCCGGCGTCCGGACCGCGCCGAGTGCTCGACCCGGCGATCTACCGGGAAGCCGTCCTGCGGCTGGATCGCCATTTCGCGATCTCGGTCATCGACTGCGGTTCGACGATGGATGCCGGGGTAACCCAAGAAGTCCTGCGCGACCTGGACGCACTGATCGTGGTGTCCTCACCGTGGGCGGATGGGGCCTCGGCAGCGGCGAAGACCATGGAGTGGCTGTCAGATCGGGGCCTCACCAGTTTGTTGCAACGCAGCATCGTCGTACTCAACGATTCCGACGGACATGCCGACAAGCGCACCCGGGCGTTACTGGCTCGCGAATTCGTTGATCACGGCCAGCCTGTGGTCGAGGTGCCCTTCGATCCCCACCTACGGCCTGGCGGTGTCATCGATGTGGTCCACGAAATGGCCCCCGCCACACGACTCAAGTTCTTACAGATCGCGGCGACGATCACGGGCTACTTCGCGTCAGGTGCCTGAGACGTCGTCACGTCCGCCACACCGGCCGCGGTCGTTGGCGCTGCCGGAAATGGGTGTTCGTGTGCCCGGCTCCAAGCGACACCCTGGCATCATCACACTCGCGCCGATGGATCGGCCGTCGCTTCAATCTTGGTGACGAAGCCGCCGCGGATCGTCAACACGATGACAGCAAAGAGCCGCCGTTCGGCGAATGCCAGTACCACCGGCAGTCCGGCGGGACCACTGACCAGCGTCACGCCCGGCCCCAGATAGCGAAGCAGGTTTGTGCCGACCTGGTGTGGCCCATGGTTGACCTGTGGTGGCGGCGGCGGCTCGGCGAGAACCGTACCCACCCCCCAGACGGTCGGATCCAGGACTGCGGTCAACGCGGCAATGTCGCCGTTGGCGCATGCGGTGATGAATTTCTCGGTGACGAGCTGGTGCTCTGCGGGGTCGACCTTCCCCAACTTCGGTTGTGCCGCAGTGAACTTGGCCCGCGCGCGGCGCGCCAGCTGACGGCAGGTACCAACCGGGCGGCCGACGGTTTCGGCAATTGTGTCAAACGGGACTGCGAACACGTCGTGCAGCACGAACGCCACTCGTTCCCCGGGACTCAGCCTGCGCAGGACTTCGAGGAGCGCAGCGTGGATCTCGTCGTCGAGAGTGATGCGGTCTGCGGGGTCCAGGTGCTGGCCCTCTTGTTCGATGTCACTCGGGTCACCCGGGTTCTCATATCGGGCTCGCGCCGAACGCACCTGATCGAGACAGAGCCGACTGGTCACCACGGTGAGCCAGCCGCGGACGTCGTCGATCTGGCCCGGGTTAGCACGTGACAGCCGCAGAAATGCTTCTTGCGCAACATCTTCGGCGTCGCCGACGTCTCCGAGTATTTGGTATCCGAGGTTGACCAGATACGGGCGGTGACGGCGCCAGGCCTCGACCACCTGATCACTCGGCGACGGCGATTGGTTCATGACTCATCGACGATTTGGTGGCGGAAAAAGTTACTCGTGCCGACTGTAACTTTCCCACCTCGAGTCCCGTCCTGAGAAGAGAGCACATTCTCAGCTGCAAAGGAGCCATCCCATGACCATTGTCGTTACCGGCGCGACCGGCAATGTTGGTCGCCCACTCGTTGCCGAACTTGTCGCCGCGGGCGCACGCGTGCGCGCGATCACCCGCACAGCCGACACCGCCGACTTCCCCGACGGGGTCGAAGTGGTCCGATCGGTCGCCGATGCGATCCGGGGAGCATCGGCGGTGTTTCTCAACTCCCGCGCCTTGGGGCCGGGCATGGCCGACGTGGTGGCCCTATCCGCGGCGGCCGGGGTTACCAAGCTGGTTGCGCTGTCGGCAATCAACGCCGACGACGATTTCGCCAGGCAGCCATCACGCTATCGCGGGGACCGCAACAAGGAGGTCGAACAGCTCGCCGTCGACTCCGGGTTGGCGTGGGTGAGCCTGCGGCCCAGCGTCTTTGCGACGAACTTCGCCGGCATGTGGTCGGCGCAGGTCCGCGCCGGTGACGTGGTGGCCGGACCGTATGCCGCGGCGTCCACGGCGCCGATCGTGGAAAGCGACATTTCCGCGGTCGCAGCCCGGGCGTTGCTCACCGACGACCTTGTCGGGCAGAAGATCCCGCTGACCGGTCCGCAGACATTGACCAACGCAGAGCTGGTCGAGATCATCGGCGGCGTCTTGAAACGCCCGCTGCATTATCGGGAAGTACCACCGGACGCGGTGCGGCAACGGTTTGTTGGCTTGGGTTTTTCCGCCGAATTCGCTGACGCATATCTCGCCATGCTCGCTGCTTCGCTCGACAAACCCGCGTTGGTCACCCACGACGTGGAGAAGATCCTCGACCGTCCGGCGCTGACGTTCGCACATTGGGTGTCCCTCCACAGCGCAATGTTCACGAACTAGGAGGCAGTAGATGTCCGATACCCGACCGCCGCGTTACCTCAAGCCGATGAACAAGGTGATGATGGCAGTGCAGAAGCTTGGCATCCCGACGGGCCCCGCCATGGTATTGACCGTGCCCGGCCGCAAATCGGGCCGCCCACGCAGCACCCCGATGACACCCTTCGAATTTCGGGGCGGCCTCTACGTGGTGGCCGGATATCCCGGCGCGGACTGGGCGGCAAACGCTCGAGCCGCCGGCACCGGAACACTGGCGCGCGGACGCCGTTCCCGGCGGGTCAGGATCATCGAGTTGAGCGCCGACGAAGCCCGCCCGGGACTACGCGCATTTCCGTCCCAGGTCCCGGTCGGAGTCGGATTCGCGAAGCGTTCGGGCATGGTGCGGGATGGAACCGCCGACGAATTCGAGGCGCTGGCGGGACGGCTCACCGTTTTCCGATTCGAACCGATTGCCGTGTCATAGGACACCTCGCAACGCAAAACAGCGCGAGAAATCTTTCGATTTCTCGCGCTGCGTGCATGCTTGGCACTTCAGTACCACCCCACCGCAGACCCCTCGAAGCAGCGGTCCAGGCGGCAGCGAGTCACGCCGATTGGGCAACCACCCGCTCACGCACCGGGTAACCGTTGCGCTCCGCCAGGGATCGCAGCTGACCCAACGCGAATGCCCGCGCCCGGCCTGAGTCGGGAATGACCACGCCGGCCCACAGGCCTTCTGCACCCGGCGACTCGACGGCCTCCTTGGCACACGCCCAACGGCGGGGGCAGGCCCGGCACAACGTCTTGGCCTCGTCGTCAGGAGTCTCCGTCCAACGGTCAGGGTCTTGCGTGCAAACGCCCAGCGGGACCTCGTACAGACTCGTTGCGGTCATCATCTTTAGTTCCTCCTGAAAGCGTTGCAGGGTTTCCCAATCCCTGCTGCAGAACTCTACAATACTAACCGTTGCAGTGCAACAGTTCGTAGATGGTAGATATATAAGCAGTGCTACGGCTTCGATCCGAGGGGGCCTAGCGTACTGCGTCATCCTGCGATTACCAGGGCTTATATCCTGTAAATCGGCTGTGTATCCGACGCGACCATGAGCGGCTCAGCGGAGCGCCGTCGCACAAACTGTTTCGAGGCGCGATAGTTCGGTGTAAGCTCAACCGTAGCGAAAGTCCGGTTTCACCTGAGGCTCGCCGATCCACGACTCGCCACGGCTCTGGATCAGAAAACGTAGCGAAGGTATGGCATTGGAAGGGTGCAACGGTTAGCATGATCGGAAGCGGAACGACCGCCCTGGTGCCCGCCCTAGTGCCTGCGAGCGAGGAATCTACGCAGATGGCCCACGCCAAATCCGAAGCCGAGCCCACAGCCGAGCCCAGGGTGACCATTGGCCGCGAGCCGCAGGCCGGCATCCAGATCGATGATCCTCAAATCTCCCAGGAATATCTGCGAGCGGTGTCCGAAGATGGACAGTGGCGGATCGTCGACAACAGTCGTAACGGTATGTTCGTCGACGGACGACGCAAGAGCTCTGTGACCGTCAGCGACAAGACAATCGTCCGGTTCGGCGATCCCACTGGAGGCAAGGCGTTGACCTTCGAAGTCGTCAGGCCGTCGAAGTCCCGGCAAGAGCGGCCGCAGGAGCACCGGATCGAACAACCATCGGCGGACGGTTCGCAAGACGACACGATCGGCGCCGCCAGCAGCGAGGCGGACCCGGGCCTGGTCCGCGCTGGTGCCGCAGCCGCGGCGCGCCGTCGCGAACTCGACATTAGTCAGCGCAGCCTGGCAGCCGACGGGATCATCAACGCGGGCGCCCTCATCGCCTTCGAAAAGGGCCGTAGTTGGCCTCGGGAACGAACCCGGGCGAAGCTCGAGGAAGTGCTGCAGTGGCCCGCGGGGACTATCGCGCGCATCCGCCAGGGAGATTCCGTCGCCCATCAATCGAGCGCAACACCAAACCCCGCGGCGCCCCCAGAGGCGGCAACTTCCGAGGGTCCGGCGTCGCTGATCGCACAGGCCGTCGCCGCCGCGGTGGATACCTGCAGCCTGGCCATCGCCGCCTTGCCGTCTCCCCAGGATCCTGATTTCACCGAGCGCGCGGCGCCGATCCTCGCCGATTTGCGCCAGCTGGAGGCAATTGCCGTCCAAGCAACCCGCATCAGTCGGATTACTCCGGAATTGATCAAGGCGCTCGGCGCAGTTCGCCGCCACCACGACAAATTGATGACGCTTTCGGCAACTGCCCCCGGTGCCACGTTGGCGCAGCGCTTGTATGCCGCCCGCCGACGGGCGAACCTTTCCACTGCCGAGACCGCTCAAGCGGCCGGAGTGGCAGAAGAAATGATCGTCCGCGCTGAAGCCGAGGAAGCTTTGCCAGCCGATGCAACCGAAGCGATCGAAGCGCTCATAAGTCAGATCAATTGAGGTTGATTCCGGGTGTCATCACACGCTGCAGCGCTCGGACCCGATGGTATGGGGAACATTAACGTTGCCCCGAAATTCCGCCTTGCGTTCCGTCATGCCTTGCGCGCGAAAATGCCAGCCTCACCGAAAAATTCGTGCATCTACCCCCGTCGGAGCGCTGCTAAGCTCAACGTGCGGTGCAAGGGTGCATATGAAGAAACAGTGCACAGAACAGCGAACGTAAGGAACCACTCAAATGTCCGGTAGTCGGATGTGCAAGACCACAGGTAACTTTATTTACACTCAGTTGCTATTGCTGGGTGAAGGTCTCCCCGACCCGGGCGACATATTCAACACCGGTTCGTCACTGTTCAAGCAAGTCGCCGACAAGATGGGCCTGGCAATTCCGGGCACAAGCTGGATCGGCCAGGCGGCGGATGCTTATTTGAACCAGAACATCGCACAACAGCTGCGCGCCAAGGTAATGGGTGATCTCGACGATTTGACCGGCAACGTGATATCAGATCAAGCCGGACACGTCTCAGATACGCGTGGCGTCCTGCGCGCAATGAAGAAGATGATCGACGGCGTGTACAAAGCCTGCAAATGGCTTGAAGATCACCTTTGGATAGTCGGCGACGCCGCGTCGGTGGCGCTGGCAATCCCGTCGTGCGCGCTCGCTATGGCGGTCGTCGGTGGCGCACTGCTTTACCTAACGATCATGACGGCGATGAACGCGGCAAGCTTGCTGGGAATCGGCGGCAGGCTGCTCTCGATGCTGACGAGCCTGCCCAATCTTGCGGGGCTACTGCCCGACATCGACATCCCCGGCATCATCGACGATCTGTGGCCGCCGAAGATCCCCGACATTCCGATCCCCGGCTTGCCCGACATCCCGGGTCTGCCCGACTTCAAGTGGCCACCGGAAGTTGGCATCCCGGACTTCAACCTGCCCATCCCGGGCTTGCCGGAGTTCCAATGGCCGTCCATTCCGGGCTTCCCCGACCTCAACTTGCCCATCCCCGGCTTACCGATCCCTGGATTCCCAGGCCTCCCAGGGCTGCCCAGCATTCCCGATGTATTCCCCGGCCTGCCCGGCTTGGGCGACCTGATTCCCGGATTCGGCGGCAGCCTGGGCAAGCTGCCCACTTGGACCGAATTGGCCGCTCTGCCAGACTTTTTGGGCGGCTTCGCCGGTCTTCCCACCCTCAGCTTCGCCAACCTGCTCAACTTTGCCCAGTTGCCCGGCGTGAGTTCAGTGGCTGCGACCATGACTCAGCTGCAACAGCTGGCAGCGGCGGGCGGTGGCCCGGGCCAGCTGGGCGGCATGGCCGGTCAACAGGCGCAGATGATCTCCTCGCAGGCGCAACAGGGAAGCCAGCAGGCCACACTCGTCAGCGACAAGAAGGAAGAAGACGACGAGGGTGCGGCCGCGGGTTTGAGCGGCGCCGAGCGCGCACCCATCGATGCGGGAACCGGTGGCGATCAGCAGACCCGTGGGGGCACCGTCCTTTAGCGCGGTAAACCCACAACCCTAGCCGGTCAAACCAATAGCAACCCACAGCCATAGCGAGTAAAAAGTTAAGCGTAGAGGAGGGTCCATCCCATGACAGGTGTTCTCAATGTCGTGCCGTCGTTCCTGAAGGTACTGGCGGGCATGCAAAACGAGATCGTCGGCCAACTCAAGACAGCGACCTCATCGGTCTCAGGAATCAGCCAGCGGGTAGCGCTCACCCACGGTTCGTTCACGTCGAAGTTCAACAACGCGTTGCAGGAAGTCGAGACCAACCGCAGCAACACCGGCGCAGGCCTACAAGGGGTCACCGGCGGGCTGGCCACGAATCTTCTGGCGGCCGCGGGCGCTTACCTCAATGCCGACGAAGGCCTTGCCGGCATTATCGACAAGATCTTCGGTTGATCATGTCCGGTCCGCTCGCTACCGGTCGCGCGGGCCTCGTCGACGACGTCGTCGGCGTCGAGGTCACCGTCGATGGCACGTTGGTGATCGCCGACCGGTTGCACCTGGTCGATTTCCCAGTCACGCTTGGGATCCGGCAAAACATTCCGCAAGAGGACCTAAGAGACCTCGTCTGGGACCAGGTGCAGCGTGACCTCACCGACCAAGGAGTGCTGGACCACTACGGCCAGCCCCACCCCGCGGTCGCGGCGATGGTCGACACGCTCAGCAGGCCGGACCGGACACTAGAGGCTCGATGGTGGCGGCGCGATGTTGGCGGCGTCATGGTGCGATTTGTGGTGTGCCGCAAGGGCGATACCCATGTCGTGGCGGCGCGCGACGGCGACATGCTGGTGTTGCAGCTGGTGGCCCCACAGGTCGGACTGGCGGGCATGGTGACAACCGTGCTGGGGAATGCCGAACCCGCCAAAGTTGAACCATTAACCGGCGTCGCAAGCGAATTGGCCGAGTGCACGACCGCGGCCCAGCTGACCCGGCACGGTGTCGCACCTGCCAGTGCCCGCCTGTACAGCGAGATCGTCAGCAATCCGACCAGCTGGGTAGAGATCGTCGCCAGCCAACGTCACCCCGGCGGCACGACGACACACACCCAAGCGGCGGCCGGCGTTCTCGACTCGGCGCACGGCAGGCTGGTATCGCTTCCCCGCCGTGTCGCCGGTGAACTATACGGAAGCTTTCTCCCGGGCACCCAGCAGAATCTGCAGCGTGCACTGGACAGCCTGTTGGAGCTGCTGCCTGCTGGCTCCTGGCTAGATCACGCCTCAGATCACGCCCCAGCCTCCGCCCGGGGCTGACTCCTCAATCTTCGGTTACCAGTTCAGAAAGGGACGCCACAGTGGACCTGCCCGGAAACGACTACGACGGCGACGATCTCGGTGCGCTGGATTTCTCCGGCGGCGGTGCCCCCGAAGAGTCGGCTCTCGATGCATTCGACGATTACGCGCCGACCCAGACCGAGGACACCGGAACCGACCTGGACGCGCTGCACGGGCTGACCGAGAAAGAAGAAGAGCCCGACGTGGCGTTGTTCACCGTGACCAACCCGCAAGGGTCGGTGTCGGTAACGGCGATGATGGACGGCCGGGTCCACCAGGTCACGGTGACGGACAAAGCGTCCAGCATGACCGAATCGGGCCTCGCGGACGAAATATTCGTCATCGCCGACTTGGCCCGGCAAAAGGCGCGGGGAGCCCAGCACACCTTCATGGTCGAGAACATGAAGGAGATGACTGGCGAGGGCGAGGAGCAAAGCGCCTCCCTCCTCGAGTTCGTGCAGATGACCCTGAATTTGCCGACGCCGGAACAGGCGGCGGCGGCCGAAGCAGAAGTCTTCGCCACCCGTTACGACGTTGACTACACCTCCCGCTACAACGGTGATAAATGACTGATCGCCTGGCCGGTCTGTTCGAAAGTGCCGTCGGCATGTTGCCGTTGTCGGAGGCGCGTGCCATGGACCTGTTCACTGAGATCACGAATTACGACGAGTCGGCGTGCGACGCCTGGGTTGGCCGGATTCGCTGCGGCGATACCGACCGGGTGACGCTGTTCCGCGCCTGGTACTCGCGCCGCAACTTCGGGCAGTTGGCGGGTTCGGTGCAGATCTCGATGAGCACCTTGGGGGCCAGGGTTCCCATCGGCGGGCTCTACGGCGACATCACCTACCCGGTCACTTCACCCCTGGCGATCACCATGGGGTTCGCAGCATGTGAAGCGGAGCAAGGCAATTACGCGGACGCGCTGGAGGCCATTGAGGCCAGCTCCGTTGCTGGCTCAGAACATCTGGTGGCCTGGCTCAAGGCGGTGATTTACGGCGCGGCCGAACGCTGGACCGATGTCACCGATGAAGTCAAGGGTGCCGGGAAGTGGCCGGACAAGTTCCTGGCCGGCGCCGCCGGCGTCGCGCACGGGGTGGCCGCGGCCAACCTTGGCCTGTTCACAGAGGCCGAACGCCGCCTCACCGAAGCCAATGACTCCCCCGCCGGCGAAGCATGCGCCCGCGCCATCGCGTGGTTCTTGGCGATGGCCCGGCGCAGCCAGGGTAACGAGGACGCCGCCGTGGCGCTGCTGGAGTGGTTGCAGACCACCCACCCGGATCCCAAAGTGGCTGCGGCGCTGAAGGATTCGTCCTATCGGTTGAAGACGACCACCGCCGAGCAGATCGCCTCCAGATCGGATCCCTGGGATCCGGGCAGCGTAGTCACCGACAATTCCGGTCGCGAGAAGCTGCTGACCGAAGCCCAGGCCGAACTGGACCGCCAAATCGGACTGACCCGGGTCAAGATACAAATCGAGCGCTACCGCGCCGCCACCCTGCTGGCCAGGGTCCGGGCGGCCAAAGGGATGAAGGTCGCCCAGCCCAGCAAGCACATGATCTTCACCGGTCCACCCGGTACCGGCAAGACCACGATCGCCCGCGTGGTGGCCAACATCCTGGCCGGGTTAGGGGTCATCGCCGAACCGAAGCTCGTCGAGACATCGCGAAAAGACTTCGTCGCCGAGTATGAGGGGCAGTCGGCGGTCAAGACCACCAAGACCATCGATCAGGCCCTCGACGGCGTGCTGTTCATCGACGAAGCCTACGCGCTCGTGCAGGAACGAGACGGACGCACCGACCCGTTCGGGCAGGAGGCGATGGACACCCTGCTGGCCCGGATGGAGAACGACCGCGACCGGCTGGTCGTGATCATCGCCGGCTACCCCAACGACATCGATCGGCTGCTGGAAACCAATGAGGGCCTGCGGTCTCGATTCGCCACTCGCATCGAGTTCGATACCTACACCCCCGAGGAGCTTCTCGAGATCGCGAAAGTCATTGCTTCCGCTAATGATTCGATGTTGAGCGCCGACGCGGCGGACGCGTTTCTGGAGGCCGCGAAGGTGTTGCATGACCGCACCTTGCGTGGCCGAGCGGCCCTCGATATCGCCGGAAATGGCCGCTACGCACGACAATTGGTCGAAGCCGCCGAGCAATGCCGGGACATGCGACTGGCGCAGGGCCTCGACATCGAGGCTCTAGACGTGGATCGTCTACAAGAGATCAACGGCGCGGACATGGCCGAGGCGATCGCCGCGGTGCATGCACACCTCAACATGAGAGAGTGAAACATGGGGCTTCGCCTGACCACCAAGGTTCAGGTTAGCGGCTGGCGCTTCCTGCTTCGCCGGCTCGAGCACGCCATCGTGCGGCGCGACACCCGCATGTTCGACGACCCCCTGCAGTTCTACAGCCGCTCGGTCGGGCTTGGCATTGTGATTGCGGTACTGATCCTGGTGGGCGCGGGGCTGCTGGCGTACTTCAAACCACAAGGAAAGCTGGGCGGCGCCAGCCTTCTCACCGATCGCGCCACCAACCAGCTCTATGTGATCCTGTCCGGGCAATTGCATCCCGTCTATAACCTGACGTCGGCGCGGCTGGTGCTGGGCAACCCGGGCAATCCGGCGACCGTGAAATCTTCTGAACTCGGCAAGCTGCCCCTGGGCCAGACCATCGGAATCCCCGGAGCCCCTTACGCCACACCGGTTTCGGGGGACTCGAAATCGACCTGGACCCTGTGCGACACCGTCTCCAGGGCCGACACGGCTTCACCCGCGGTGCAGACGGCGGTGCTGGCGATGCCGCTGCAAATCGACCCGTCGATAGATCCACTTCACGCAAACGAGGCCGTGCTCGCGTCGTACCAGGGCCAAACATGGATCGTCACGTCAAAGGGGCGGCACTCGATCGATCTGAGCGACCGCGCGATCGGCTCGGCCATGGGAATTCCGGTCACAGCCAAGCCGGTTCCCATTTCGGAAGGCATGTTCAACGCATTGCCCAACATTGGGTCCTGGCAACTGCCCCCGATACCCGGCTCGGGCACACCCAATACTCTTGGTCTCCCTGACGATTTGGTGATCGGGTCGGTTTTCCAGATCCATACGGACAAAGGGCCGCAATACTATGTGGTGCTGCCCGACGGGATCGCGCAGGTGAACACCACCACCGCGCAAGCGCTGCGCGCCACCCAATCACACGGATTGGTCGCGCCTCCCGCGGTAGTGCCGAGTTTGGTCGTCAGAATCCCCGAACGGGTTTACGCATCACCGCTTCCGAACGACCCACTCGAAATCCTGTCCCGGCCCGACGAACCCACGCTGTGCTGGAGCTGGGAACGCGCCACCGGCGACCAGTCACCAAAGACCACAGTGCTGTCCGGCCGACACCTGCCGATCCCGGCCTCGACGATGAGCGCCGGGATCAAGCAGATCCAAGGGACCGCAACGGTTTACATCGACGGCGGCAAGTTCGTGCAGCTGCAATCGCCAGATCCTCGCTACGGCGAATCGATGTATTACGTCGACCCGGAGGGTGTGCGTTACGGGGTGCCGAACGCGGATGCAGCCAAGGCGCTGGGCTTGAGCTCGCCCAAGACCGCGCCCTGGGAAGTGATCCGTCTCCTGGTTGATGGTCCGGTGCTATCCAAGGAAGCTGCCCTGCTCGAGCACGAAACGCTGCCCGCTGACCCAAGCCCCCGAAAAATTCCAGCCGGAACCCCCGGAGCCTCCTCATGACTACCAAGAAGTTCACCCCGACCATCACTCGCGGCCCGCGGCTGACCCCTGGCGAGATCAGCCTCACCCCACCGGATGACCTCGGCATCGACATCCCGCCGTCGGGCGTCCAGAAGGCCCTTCCCTATGTCATGGGCGGATGCATGCTCGGCATGATCGCCATCATGTTCGCCGGCGGCAAGCAGTTGTCGCCCTACATGCTGATGATGCCGCTAATGATGGTCATGATGATGGTCGGCGGCATGGCCGGCGGCACCGGCGGCGGCGGCAAGAAGGTGCCCGAAATCAACGCCGACCGAAAGGAATACCTGCGCTATCTGGCCGGACTACGCTCGCGAGTGACGTCCTCGGCCAGCTCTCAGGTGGCGTTCTTCTCCTACCACGCGCCCCATCCAGATGATCTGTTGTCGATCGTCGGCACCCAACAGCAGTGGTCTCGACCGGCCAACAGCGATTTCTACGCTGCCACCCGTATCGGTATCGGCGACCAGCCCGCGGTGGATCGGTTACTGAAACCGGCCGTCGGCGGGGAATTGGCGGCGGCGACCGCGGCGCCTCAGCCCTATCTGGAGCCGGTCAGCCACATGTGGGTGGTCAAGTTCCTGCGTACCCACGGGCTGATCCACGACTGCCCGAAGCTGTTGCAGCTGCGCACATTTCCAACGATCGCCATCGGCGGCGCCCGTCCGGGGGCGGACCGGTTGCTCGCCGCGATGATCTGCCATCTGGCGGTTTTCCATCCGCCGGATCTGCTGCAGATCCGAGTGCTCACCGAAGACCCCGAGGATCCCGACTGGTCCTGGCTGAAATGGCTTCCGCACGTTCAGCATCAGACCGACACGGATGCCGCCGGGGCGGTCCGGATGATCTACACCCGCCCGGACGGTTTGGCCGATTTGGCAGCGCGCGGACCGCACGCACCCGACACGTTGCCCACCGGTCCTTATGTCGTCGTCGTAGACCTCACCGGCGGCAAGGCAGGATTTCCGCCGGACGGCAGGGCCGGGGTCACGGTGATCACCCTTGGCAACCACCGCGGCTCGGCGTATCGCATCAGGGTCGACGAGGACGGTACCGCCGATGACCGGCTGCCCGGCCAGCAGTTCCGCCTGGTGACATCGACCACCGATAGCATGACGCCGCAAGCCGCGACTCGACTTGCCCGAAAGCTGGCGGGATGGTCTATCACGGGCACCATCCTGGACAAGACGCAACGCGTCCAGAAGAAGGTGGCCAGCGAATGGCACCAACTGGTCGGAGCCAAGACGGTGGAGGAGATAACTCCCTCGCGTTGGCGGATGTACACCGACACCGACCGGGACCGGCTCAAGATTCCGTTCGGCCACGAGCTCAAGACCGGCAATGTCATGTACCTGGATATCAAGGAAGGCGCGGAATTCGGCGCCGGACCGCACGGCATGCTCATCGGTACCACCGGGTCCGGGAAGTCCGAATTTCTGCGCACCTTGATCCTATCGTTGGTGGCCATGACCCACCCCGACCAAGTGAACCTGCTGCTGACCGACTTCAAGGGTGGCTCGACATTCCTTGGGATGGAAAAGCTTCCGCACACGGCGGCCGTCGTGACCAATATGGCCGAGGAAGCCGAGTTGGTCAGCCGCATGGGTGAGGTGCTGACCGGCGAACTCGACCGCCGTCAGACGATCCTGCGCCAGGCCGGGATGAAGGTCGGCGCCGCCGGCGCGCTTTCCGGCGTGGCCGAGTACGAGAAGTATCGAGAGCGTGGCGCCGATTTACCGCCACTGCCTACGCTTTTCGTGGTCGTCGATGAGTTCGCGGAACTGCTGCAAAGTCACCCGGACTTCATCGGGCTATTCGACCGGATCTGCCGTGTCGGACGATCACTGCGCGTGCATCTGCTGCTGGCGACCCAGTCGCTGCAAACCGGCGGGGTTCGCATCGACAAGCTCGAGCCTAACCTCACGTACCGTATTGCCTTGCGTACCACCAGCTCTCACGAGTCCAAGGCAGTCATCGGAACGCCGGAAGCGCAGTACATCACGAACAAGGAAAGTGGTGTTGGGTTTCTCCGGGTCGGCATGGAAGACCCGGTTAAGTTCAGCACCTTCTATATCAGTGGCCCATACGTTCCGCCGGCAGGGGTCGAAACCAACGGCGACGGAACCGGGCCCAGCCGGCAGGCCGCCAAGCAGGCCGTGCGGATCCGCAAGTTCACCGCGGCGCCCGTCATGGATGCTCCGACCGCGATCGAGGAGGCTCCGGTGATGGAGGAGGCGACGGCCACCGAGGAGGCTCCGGCGATGGAGGTGGGAGCGTCTCCCGCTCGCGGGGGAGCGTTCACACGATGACCCGCGCCGGCGACGATGCAGACCGAAGCGATAAGGAGGAGCGGCGCCAATGACTTCTGCGCAGGAGACACGCGCACTGCGCGAGGTGGTACTGGACCAGCTCAGCACGGCTGAATCGCGTGCATACAAGATGTGGCTGCCGCCGCTGACCAATCCGACGCCACTCGATCAGCTGGTCGCGCGCGACACGCTGCGAAAACCATTGCGATTTGCGCTGGGGATCATGGATGAGCCGCGTCGGCATCTCCAGGAGACATGGGGCGTCGACGTTTCCGGGGCGGGCGGCAACATCGGAATCGGCGGAGCACCGCAGACCGGTAAGTCGACACTGCTGCAAACAATGGTCATGTCGGCCGCCGCCACGCACTCACCGCGCAATGTGCAGTTCTACTGCATCGACCTCGGTGGCGGCGGTCTGATCTATCTGGAACACCTGCCGCACGTCGGCGGGGTGGCCAACCGGTCGGAGCCCGACAAGGTCAACCGCGTGATCGCCGAGATGCAAGCCGTTATGCGGCAAAGAGAAACGATATTCAAGGAACACCGGGTGGGGTCGATGGCGATGTATCGGCAGCTGCGCGAGGATCCCAACCAACCCGTAGCGGCCGATCCATACGGCGACGTGTTTCTGATCATCGACGGGTGGCCAGGCTTTGTCGGTGAGTTCCCCGACCTCGAAGCACAAGTCCAGGATCTGGCGACTCAGGGGCTCGCGTTCGGCGTTCACGTCATCATCGCCACGCCGCGTTGGACGGAACTGAAGTCGCGGGTGCGCGACTATCTCGGCACCAAGATCGAGTTCCGGCTCGGCGACGTCAACGAAACCCAGATCGACCGCATTACTCGCGAGATTCCGGCGAATCGTCCGGGTCGCGCGGTGTCAATGGAGAAGCACCACTTGATGATTGGTGTGCCCAGGTTTGACAGCGTGCACAGCACCGAGAACCTGGTGGAGGCGATCACTGCGGGAGTGACCCAGATCGCGGCTCAGCACACCGAGAAGGCGCCGCCGGTCCGGGTGCTGCCGGATCGCATCCACTTGTACGAACTCGACCCGAGCCCTCCGGGCCCCGAATCCGACTACCGCACCCGGTGGGAGATCCCGATCGGACTGCGCGAGACGGACATGACCCCGGCCTACAGCCACATGCATTCCAATCCGCACCTGTTGATATTCGGTGCGGCCAAGTCGGGGAAAACGACCATCGCCCACGCAATCGCGCGTGCGATCTGTGCCCGCAATAGTCCCGACCAGGTGCGGTTCATGCTCGCCGACTACCGCTCGGGCTTGCTCGATGCGGTGCCCGACACCCACCTGCTCGCCGCCGGCGCGATCAACCGCAACAGTGCCAGTCTGGACGAGGCCATCCAAGCGCTGGCTGTCAACTTGAAGAAGCGGTTGCCGCCGACCGACCTCACGACGGCACAACTGCGCTCGCGTTCTTGGTGGAGCGGATTCGACATTGTGCTCCTGGTCGACGATTGGCACATGATTGTCGGCGCGGCCGGTGGGATGCCACCAATGGCGGCGCTGGCGCCGCTATTACCGGCCGCGCCAGATATCGGGTTGCACATCATTGTGACCTGTCAGATGAGCCAGGCGTACAAGGCGACGATGGACAAGTTCGTCGGCGCAGCATTCGGGTCCGGCGCTCCGACAATGTTCCTTTCCGGCGAGAAGCAGGAATTCCCATCCAGCGAGTTCAAGGTCAAGCGGCGGCCTCCTGGCCAGGCGTTTTTGGTCTCACCGGACGGCAAGGAGGTCATCCAAGCCCCTTACATAGAGCCTCCAGAAGAAGTGTTCGCAGCACCCCCAACCCCCGGTTAGGATTATTTCATCGCACCGGCGCAGAGCCCGGAAGCTCAGCGAATTGAGCCCCGGAAGCACTGTCCGGCAGTTGTTTCCGGCTATGACCGAGCGGTTTGTGTCCGGGACATAAATAAAAGGAGAACAAGTAAGCAAATGGACGAAATGTCATACGATGCGGCCGCTGCCGACATCGGCACCCAACTGAGCGAAAACGCGCTCGGTGGTGCCGAGGCCGGCGCCGCGGCGTTGACGTCGGTGACGGGACTGGTCCCCGCAGGGGCCGACGAGGTCTCGGCGCAGGCGGCGACGGCGTTCGCATCCGACGGCGTCCAGGCGCTGGCTTCGAACTCCTCGGCTCAACACGAGCTGTACCGGGCCGGCGAAGTGGTCCACCAGATTGCCCGCACCTATTCCGAAGTCGACGACTGCGCTGCCGCAGTCATCGTCTAGCAGTCCACCCATCCGACACACCGCAGGGGAGCGATCACCATGCTGTGGCACGCAATGCCGCCGGAGCTCAACACCGCACGGCTAATGGCCGGCGCGGGTCCGGCCCCGATGCTGGCCGCAGCCACCGGTTGGGCGGCACTGGCGGCGGCCCTCGACGCTCAAGCCGTCGAGCTGACAGCCCGCCTGAACTCTCTGGGCGAGGCGTGGACCGGAGGAAGCAGCGATAAGGCGATTGCCGCCGCACTACCGATGGTGACCTGGTTGCAGACCGCGTCGACGCAGGCCAAGACACGCGGAATGCAGGCAACGGCGCAGGCCGCCGCTTACACACAAGCGATGGAGACGACTCCGTCTCTGGCCGAGATCGCAGCCAATCACATCACCACCGCGGTCCTGGTGGCGACCAACTTCTTCGGTATCAACACCGTCCCGATCGCGTTCAACGAGATGGACTATTTCATCCGCATGTGGACCCAGGCCGCAGTAGCGATGGACGTGTACCAGGCCGAGACCCTGGCCAACACGCTGTTCGAAAAGCTTGAACCGATGGCGTCCATCCTGGATCCAGGGACAAGCCAGAGCATGTCGTCGAACCCGATCCTGGGGATGACGTCCCGGGTCACCGGCGTTCCCACAGACCAACTCCAGGCGACGGCTGGGCAAGTCGCGGAGATGAGCGGCCCAATGCAGCAGCTGACTCAGCCGATGCAGCAGGCGACCTCGATGTTCAGCCAAATGGGCAGCAGCGCAAGCGGTCCCGGCAGCGGGGTGGGCGAGGACGAGGGCGCCCAGATGGGTCTGCTCGGCACGAGTCCGCTGTCCAACCATCCGTTGGCGGGCGGCTCGGGCCCCAGCACCGGCGCGGGACTACTGCGCGGGGAAGCCCTGCCGGGCGCCGGCGGGACGCTGGCCCGAACGCCGCTGATGACCGGGCTCATCGACAAGCCTGCCACTGCTGCGGTAATGCCGGCGGCAGCTGCCGGGTCGTCGGCAACGGGCGGCGCCGCCCCAGTGGGTGCCGGCGCAATGGGCCAGGGCGCGGGCTCTGGCGGTTCATCCAGACCAGGGCTGGCGGCGCCGACGCCGCTCGTCCAGGAGCGCGACGAACACGAGGAAGAAGAGTGGGACGACGACGACGACTGGTGAGCGCCCACAACAACAGACTTCCCGGCCACCGGGGCCGGAAGACTTGCCAGAATTTGGCGAGGAATAGAAAGAGAGAAAGTAGTCCAGCATGGCAGAGATGAAGACCGATGCCGCTACCCTCGCGCAGGAGGCAGGTAACTTCGAGCGGATCTCGGGCGACCTGAAGACCCAGATCGACCAGGTCGAGTCGACCGCGGCGACGCTGCAAAGTCAGTGGCAGGGCGCGGCAGGTCAGGCGGCCCAGGCCGCGGTGGTGCGCTTCCAAGAGGCGGCCAACAAGCAAAAGGCGGAACTCGACGAGATCTCGACGAATATCCGTCAGGCCGGCGTCCAGTACTCGAAGGCCGACGAGGAGCAGCAGCAGGCGCTGTCCTCGCAAATGGGCTTCTAATTCCCCACATACCAAAAGAAACGGAGCAAAAACATGACAGAGCAGCAGTGGAATTTCGCGGGCATTGAAGCCGCATCGAGCTCAATTCAGGGAAATGTCACGAGCATTCATTCTCTTCTCGACGAGGGGAAGCAGTCCCTGACCAAGCTCGCGGCGGCCTGGGGCGGTAGCGGTTCGGAGGCCTACCAGGGCGTTCAGCAGAAGTGGGATGCCACCGCTCAGGAGCTGAACAACGCGCTGCAGAACCTGGCTCGCACCATCAGCGAGGCTGGTCAGGCAATGCAATCGACCGAAGGCAACGTCACCGGGCTGTTCGCATAAGCCGATCCGGCGTTCGCGTAGAATACCGAAGCACGAGATCGGGCGAGTTCGACCCCTCGGGGATCTCGCCCCTTCTCGTGCTTTGTTCTATTGACGCACGTCGGAGAGGTTCTGATGCCGGCCGATTACGACAAACTCTTTCGGCCAACCGAGGGTGCGGAGCTTCCGGAGGATGCGGAGCAGGATTTCGACGCGGGTTATTCGTATCCGCCACCCGCTAAGCCCAATGGCGAGATTCCGCCGCCGATCGACTGGTCGCAACCCGTTCCGCCGACCGCGGCTAATCCACCGACGTCCCCCGTAGAGCCTCCGCCGGCGCCACCCGAACCGCCGCCGGCGCCACCCGAACCGCCGCCGGCGCCACCCGAATGGCCGTCCGCCGCAACGGCAACCGCCGGGCCCGCCGCAGCAGGACCCAAACCGCCCAACCCACCACCGCCACCGGCGCCATCGAACGGATCGCCGCAAACGCCGCCGGCGCCGCCTGGACCGTTACCGCGCCGCGTCCGGATCGGCGGGCCCTCGCAACCCTCAGCGCACCCACCTGAACCCGTACCCGAGCCTCCGCAAGAACAGCGACGCCCGCGCCGTCATCGTTATCGCGACGAAACCGACGACGATGCAGCCGCTTCGGCGCCCAGCGCACCGGCTCCCTCGTTCGCCTGGTTGCAACAAAGTGACCCCAACCTCGCCCCGCCCGGCGAGCCCATGCGTGCTGCGCCGATACCTCCCGGCGACTCGGCACCCGATCTCATAGTCGGTCGCCGTGCCAGACGGCGCGCCGAGGAAGCCGCCGCGGCTCGCGCTCCGATCATGCCGCCAACCCAGCCACCGCCCGCCAGCATTTCGGCGCAAG
This sequence comes from Mycobacterium simulans, assembly GCF_900232995.1. Classification (GTDB taxonomy): domain Bacteria; phylum Actinomycetota; class Actinomycetes; order Mycobacteriales; family Mycobacteriaceae; genus Mycobacterium; species Mycobacterium simulans. The sequence continues at coordinate 1,280,603 of NZ_OCVX01000003.1, read as the reverse complement.
CCCCGGTCGCGCCCGCCCCGGTAGGCCCGCCGCCGGCGACCAAGCGGCCCGCCAAGTTGGTGTCGAAGCGGGGTTGGCGGCGTTGGGTCCACACGTTGACTCGAATCAACTTCGGCCTGTCGCGCGACGAGAAGTACGAACTGGACCTGCATACGCGGATCGCCAGAAGGCCTCGTGGTTCCTATCAGATCGGAATTTTGGGTCTCAAAGGCGGCGCTGGAAAGACCACTACGACAGTCACTTTGGGCACTACACTCGCGCAGGTGCGGGGCGACCGGATCCTGGTGCTCGACGCGGATCCGGGTGCCGGAAACCTCGCCGAACGCACCGGCCGCTCTTCGCCTTCGTCTATCGCGGATCTGTTGGCGGACAAGGAGTTATCGCACTACAACGACATCCGCGCACACACCAGTGTAAATTCGGCCAATCTCGAGATATTGCCCGCAGCCGAGTACACCGCCGCGAAGCGCGGGCTCAGCGGCGAGGACATGCGTCGCACAGTAAATACCGTGTCGAAGTTCTACAACCTCGTCTTAGCCGACTGCGGGGCTGGCCTGTTCGACCCGGTGACACTCGGCGTGCTCGAAACGGCGTCCGCGATAGTGATCGTGACCAACGTGTCGGTCGACAGCGCCCGGCAAGCCGAGATCGCGCTGGACTGGTTGCGTAACAACGGCTATCAGGATCTGCTGAACCGCGCCTGTGTGGTGATCAACCATGTCGCACTCGGAGAAACCAACATTGCGGAGAAACAGTTGGTGCGACAGTTCCAACGTCAGGTTCAACCAGGCCGGGTGGTCCTGTTGCCATGGGACAAGCACATTGCGGCCGGAACCGAAATTCAGCTTGACCTGCTCGACCCCTTGTACAAACGACGGGTGCTCGAGCTGGCCGCGGCTCTATCCGACGATTTTGAAAGGGCTGGACGTCGTTGAGCGCACCTGCTGTTGCTACCGGCTCGACCGCCGCGGGGACAACTCCCGCGAGACCTGCAACCACTCGGGTCACGATCCTCACCGGTAAGCGGATGACCGACTTGGTGCTGCCAGCGGCGGCGCCGATGGAGACTTACATCGACGAGACCGTCGCGGTGCTCGCCGACCTACTGGAAGACACCCCGGTGGATATCCTCGCCGGCTTCGACTTCGCCACCCAGGGCGTGTGGACATTCGCGCGGCCCGGATCGCCACCCCTGAAGCTCGATCAATCACTCGACGACGCCGGAGTTGTCGACGGTTCGTTGCTGACCCTGGTATCGACAAGCCGGACTGAGCGATATCGACCGCTGGTCGAGGACGTCATCGACGCGATCGCGGTGCTCGACGAATCGCCGGAGTTCGATCGCGCGGCGCTGAATCGCTTTATCGCCGTGGCGATCCCCTTCTTCACCGTGCCGATCACCGCTGTTGCGATGTGGGCGTGGTGGACGACCGGGCGCAGTCTGTTCTGGCCACTGGCGGTAGGCCTCGCGGGAATCGCGGGACTGGTTGGCAGCTTCGTGGCTAAACGGTTCTACCAGAATTCGCATCTTTCCGAATGTCTGTTACTGGCGGGATATCCACTCATCGCCGCCGCGGCGGCAATGGCAACCCCGCTACCGCGCGACGTCAGTTCGTTGGGAGCGCCGCAGCTTGCCGCCGCCGCCACCGCTGTATTGCTGTTAACTCTGGTAATACGCGGCGGCCCTCGCAAGCGTCATGAGCTGGCATCGTTTGTCGTGATCGCGATCATCGCGGCCATAATTTCCGCGATTGCCTATGGCTACGGATACCAACACTGGGTACCGGCCGGGGCGATCGCATTCGGTCTGTTCATCGTGACGAATGCAGCCAAGCTGACCGTCGCCGTAGCGCGGATCGCCTTGCCACCGATTCCTGTTCCGGGGGAAACCGTGGACAACGAGGAATTGCTGGATCCCGTCGCGGCCGACCAGGCCACTAGCGACGAGACGCCGACTTGGCAGGCCATTATCGCGTCGGTCCCGGCGTCCGCGGCGCGCCTCACCGAACGTAGCAAGCTGGCTAAGCAGCTGCTGATCGGGTACGTGACGGCCGGCACGCTAATTCTGGCTGCCGGTGCGATCGCCGTGGTGGTACGCGGCCACTTCTTCATCCACAGCTTGGTGGTGGCATGCCTGATCGCAGTGATCTGCGGGTTCCGCTCCCGGCTCTACGCCGAACGTTGGTGCGCATGGGCCTTGCTGGCAGCGGCGGTCGTCATTCCGACGGGTCTGACAGCCAAGCTCACCTTCTGGTACCCGCAGTACGCATGGATGATGCTGTCCATCTACCTTGGGGTGGCCGTGGTTGCACTGGTGATCATCGGAGCGATGGCGCAGGTGCGCCGCGTTTCGCCGGTGATGAAGCGGCTTCTGGAATTGGTCGACGGCGCTATGGTCGCTTCGATTATTCCGCTGCTGTTATGGATCACCGGTGTCTACGACATGGTCCGGAATATCCGATTCTGACCTGCCGACGCCCCTCACCGCGAGAAAATTGCCGCAATTGGGGTTCCGTCACCTCGGGTAAAATTTGCTCGATGGGTAACGTACAGAAGGGATCTTGCGATGGCTGAACCACTGGCCGTCGATCCCGCTCGCCTAATTGCGGCAGGGAGCAAGCTCGCCGATCTTGCCTTTCCGACGGCTCCAGCCCCGATCACAGCGACTGGAACGGATTCGGTGTCCGCAGCTATCAACGAGACGATGCCGGGCATTGAATCGCTGGTGTCCGACGGGTTGCCCGGCGTCACAGCTGCGCTAAAGCGGACGGCGACCAGCATGTCCACGGCGGCTGACATCTATACGAAAGCCGACCAATCGCTGGGCGAGGCATTGAAGCAGTACGGCTTCGAGTCGGCCGGCCAAACGCTCGGAGCCAGCGCCGCGGGAGGCCTCGCAGCCAACGCCGCCCAAGCGTTGGGTGCGCCAGCCGCACAACTGCTGGGCACCCCGGGAGGCGTGGCATCGCAAGTCGGCCAGGCGGTGAGCCAGCAGGTCGCTGAGCTGTCGCCGCGCGTTGCTGCGACGGTGCCGCAGGTGGTTCAGCTGGCCCCACAAGCCGCCCAGATGGGCCAGCAGATGTCGCCCATGGTGCAGACCATCAGTCAGAGCGCGCAGCAGGCCGGCCAGCAAGGCTCGCAGGGCGGTGCAGCGCCGGCGGAGCTCGTCAGCGACACCAAGCCGGCCGATGAAGAGCAGCAGGACGACGAGGACGAGGCGCTGGCCGAGGGCGAGGCGCGTGTCGAGGCCGCGGCGGCCAGCGGCGAAATGTTGGGAAGTGTTCCCCTTGCGGGTCCCGCCGGCGCAGGCAGTGGTTCTGGGTCGGCAAGTTCGGTCGCAGCACCGATCTAAGAGCCGTGAGCGACATGCTCACGGCTCAGTAGTATGGACCCCAGTCCTCGAGATCGACTGTGAATTCAGGGCTTTCAATGTGCGTGCCGGACGGGATCGGGCCGCCTTTCGCACCCAGAATTCCCGCTCACGGCCCAGGATTCACAGTCAAGCCGCCCGCACTCAGGGCGCCTCGGTCAGAGCGCTGTTGAGCAGTCCCGCGACGTATCGCCAGTACATCCAGTCGGCGATCGCGGGACGCTGAGCCTCCGGGTCAGCTGCGCCGTGCGCCTGGTGCAGGGCGAGTTCTTGCGAGTGCGCGGCATAGGCGTGGAAGGCCCGCAGGTGTGCGACCTCGCGACCGGTAGCGGTGCTGGTCATGGGTTTCATCAGGTCGAACCACAACATGTGTCGCTCGTCGTCCGGCGGATTCTCAGCAGCCGGCGCCGGCGGCAACAGGTCGAGCAACCGCAGATCATCGGTGTCTGCCAGCTGCGCCGCTGCCGAGGGATCGACAACCTCCAGCCTTGACCGGCCGGTCATCTTCCCGCTCTCCGGGATGTCGTCGGCCTCGAGCACGATCTTGGCTGCGCCCGGATCGGAATTCGCCAGCTGCTCCGCCGTCCCGATCACCGCCCTCAACTTGAGGTCGTGGTAGGCCGCCCAGCCCTGCACGGCCAATATCGGATAGGTGGCCGTCCGCGCCTTTTCGTCGGCCGGCATCGTGCGATCCCCGCTGGCCATGTATACCTTGTTCGGCAACTCCACGTCGTCGGGTAGGTAGGCCAGCCCATAGCTGTTGGCAACCACGATCTCGCCATCGGTGGTCACCGCGGTGATCCAGAAGAACCCGTAGTCGTCGTCATGGCAAATGTCTGGCGCATTCAGCGCGGCAGCGATACGTCGCGCCAACCGCAGCGGATCATCCTTGCCGCTTCGCCGAGAGGCTGCGGCAACGGCATCACGCGCCGCTCGCGCCGCCGACACCGGGACCGACGGCGACGGCGTCACGGAATCGATCGACTCGGCTCGTTCCTTCTCCTTATCGTCGCCGCGCTCGGGCGGCGGCGCCGGACGCGCCGGGGGAGGCGAGGTACGTGCCGACGCCGCCCGGGGAGTCACTGTTGCCGGTGCCTTGCCCGAGGGACCCACCGGCGCCCGCCCACCTGCGGCGCGCGACCCGGCGCCGGAGGCCGCAGCCGTCCCCGCGCTCGGGCTCGCCGACCCGGTCGCCCCGACCGATCCGACCGACATCCGCGGCGCGCCTGCCGGCATGCCTCCGGCTGCGGCTGGAGCCACCGCCGCGGATGAGTCGTCCCGCGTGGGCCCCGAGCCCGGGGCCCCGTGATGACTGGGCGCCGCCGGTGCCTCCGTTGCCGCCGCCGGCTTCACATGCGCCGGCTCGGTCCCCGGGGAACTCGGCGTCGACGGCGTTGACGGCTGATCTGGCGACGGCCCCACCGGAGCTGGCGCCGGGGCAGGTTCGGGTGCCGGTGTGACCGGAGCCGGCGCCGGGTTGACCGGCGCGGGAGCTGGCGCCGGCGCCGGGTTGACCGGTGTCACCGGTGGGACCGGGGTTGGCGTGACCGGCTCTGCCGGCGTCGGAGTTGGCTTTATCGGCGTGATCGGGGTAACCGGGCCGCCCGGGGTAACCGGTTTCACCGGCGTCACCGGGTTGACCGGCGTCACCGGGTTGACCGGCGTGACCGGCGTAACCGGACGACCGGGGGTAATCGGTGTCACCGGGTTGGGGTTCACCGGTGTGACCGGCCTCGGGTTCACCGGTGTGACCGGCGTCGGGTTGATCGGCGTGATCGGGTTGGCCGGCGTTGGTTCGAAAGGCCTCGGGGTCGGAAAGGCTGGGGACGGCGTGTCCGGTGTGGGTACCACCAGCGTCGGAATTTCCGGGGTAGGTGGTGTTACCTGGTGCAGCAGATCCGCAAGCGCGTTGTGTGGCGGTTTCCAGTCTTTGGACGCCAGAACTTGTTCAGCGGTTTCGGCGACCAGGCTCGTATTGGCCTGATGGGTCGCGCGGACCAAGGAATTAATAGCGGCTTGCCGCTCCTCGGCGTCCAGGTCGGGGTCATTTTCCAAAACGTTTATTTCCCGCTGCGCGCCGTCGACATTGTTGCCGATTTCCGATTTGGCTTGCACGATCAATCCGGCGATATGCCGGTGCCAGGTAATAACGGTGGCCAGATAATCCTGCAGCGTGCTCATTTCATTGAGATTTGCACCGAGTGCACCATTGGCGGCAGTAGCGGCACCGCCCGACCAGACCCCACCCTCGAAGACTTCCACCTGTTGGTGACGGGTGGCGTCCATCACGTCGGTGACCTTGCGCAGAACCTGGTTGTATTCCCGCGCCCGGTCGTAGAACGTGTCCTCGTCGGTTTCCGGCCATCCGCCTGGCTCGAGCATCTGACCGGCATACTCACCCGTCGGCCTTGGAATGCCCATTGCTACTTTCCTTCCAACAACAGCCAGGCCGCATCGACGGGACCTGTCGGGTAGCTACCCGCTCTGCAGCGCCCGATCGGGGTCGTGTGTGGCGTCGACCGCTCAGTGGTACCGGACGTCATGGTTAACAAGCCTAACCGAGGTTAAGACCTGCTAGCTGCGGCAATTTGGCGATCAGAACCGGCCACATGACAGGGCGCGCCGAGGCCGCGGACGTCCTCTCGATGCGCCCGCATGCGCGCTCGGCACGCAGCTATCGCCGCTTGTGAAAACGGTCCAAAACGACGGCCGCGCGAGCCCGCTCAGATCAGCCGGTTGTTTGCCGCCGCCTGAGACATGGCCTCAAGCGCCGCGGTCAGTTGCTGCCCTGCGGCATCGTTGTACGCACTCGCGGTGGACTGTGCGTTCATCAGCGCCTCATTGACTCGCGCACCGACCGCCTCTGCCCCTATCTCCTTCAGCAGGCCGTCTTTGATGCGAATACCGGTGAGCCACTGGTGGCCGTTGATCGTCCCTTCGACGGTCTCAGCGGCGTCAGCGCCACGGAAAGATCCGGTGTTCATTTGGTTCAGGGTCCCGTCGAGAGCCGACTGAAACCGTGCCGCCAGTGCTAGCGCCTGGGCGACGTGCGGGTCCATTTCAAAGCTGGTCACTTCGACTCCTTGCTGTCTTGACGGCGGCGGTTACCGATGACGGCCTCGGTCCACGCCCGGTCCTCGGTGTAGAGCGCCTCGTCGTCCTGCTGGGCGCCTTTGGATTTGGAGCCTCCCTGGCCCTGGCCATGAGCGCCCATCGGCATTCCCATGCCACCGCCGGCCATGCCGCTGCCGGAGGCTGTCCTGCCCGCGGCTGCGCCGCCGAGGTCACCAGCGGCAGCGGGCCGTACGGATTCGCCATCAATGCCGGTAGCCGGCGCCAGCGGCATCGACGGCATACCGCCGCCACCACCACCGCCGCCGAGCGATGCCGCTTTGACCGACACGTCGCTCGGCAGGCTCGCCGCCGCCTCGCGCCCAGCTGCCGTCAGTTCGGCCGCGGTGCTGGGCGGCATGCCGCCGCCCGCGCCTGCGGTCGGAGCCATCGGTGCCATGGGCGGCATGCCGCCGGTACCGCCGCCGGAACCGTCACCTGGCGGCATCAGGAAGCTCGGGATCAAACCCTGCGGCTGGGCAGGCGGTGGCGGGTCGATCTTGATGGCGGCGGGAGGCTTCTTCGGATTGATCGCTTCCAGGTTCGCCTTGTCGTTGTACTCCTTGAGCACCTGTTCCGACTTCGACTGATATTCCGCATAGACCTTCATTGCGGCCGACTTCTTATTCGGGTCTTTCATGTCCTGTTCGAGGGATTCGATGTCGGCCAGCGTGGGATGGTTCGTCCGCGCCCAGTATTGTAGCTGCGCAATGTAATTGGCCTGCTTCGCCAATGCAGCAGCCAATTGTGCCATGTAGACAATCCACTCACGTTGTTGATCGAGGGAAGCCTCACAAGCCGTCGCCGCATCGCCTTGCCAGTTGTCGAACGGTCGGAAACGTTTGACATCGCGCTGCAACGCAAAATTGAGCTTGGTCCAGGCATCCGCAAAGTTGGACAGCGATACGCCTTGGTCGCCGGAGCCGATTTTCGTTGCCGCGGTTTTGAGATCCGTGAAGCCGGGATCGCCAGCTGCCGCCACCTGTGGCGTGTCCTGTAGCCCCGCCGAGCTGTCGCCCCCGGCACCCCCCGCCGATTCGGCCTCCACATTGCCGTTGCCGTCGCTGTTCAGGGCGGTCGCAGACTCGTCGTCAACCTCGCCGTAGGCCTTGGCCGCGTTGCGCAGCGACGTCGCCAGGCGCTGGCGTTCCCGATGGCCCGCCGCAAGGAAGGTCCGCATGTTCTCGGCTGAAAGGTCGAGCTGTTCGGCGGCATTCTGTGCGGCCGTGAGGGTGCACGGCGCGGCGGGGACATTAGTGGGCGGCTCGGCCATCGGGGCCTCCACCTCGTTGGCCCTCGCCAAGATTTCCTGCTGATCCACCGTCAGCGTCTGCGGCTGAGACATCTCGAATCATCCTCCTAAGTGCTACAGCCATTATCGTCGCTGGAGCCGGCGGTCCATGCACCAAAAATTTCGGACTACTTCGGCAGCGCCATCTGAAAGCGGCTCTCCTCAGGAGGGGAAACCCGACGGATCGGCAACTCGCGGTGCCGCGGCGTGCCGATCAGGTTGTGCCGCAGAATCACGCGGTCGATCCCGGGGTGCGGGCCGAGATAGGTCGTCGCATGCGGCCACACCACCTTGGCCACCGGCCCGACTTGTGCGCCGATCAACCTGGCAAAATCCGCGAACGGCGGTGCCACGGTGACGATCGCGCCCGCGGCCGCGGCCCGCACGGTGAACTGCGTGAATGTCTGGGCGTCGGCCAGGTTGATGCTCGCGTCGACGTCGTCGAACGGCATATAGACCGGACACCGGTTGACCGTCTCACCGACCAACACACCCGCGGACCCGATCGGCAGCTGGCAGTGCCGGTTGGCAACGAGGTTCTGGCCCGTCAACGCGGGCCGTTGGCCACCGAACAAGCGAGAGAAGCCTCGCGGTGTCTTGGGCTTATCCACTGTGGTCAACAGCACCGTGGTCTGCGGCGGCATCCCGGGAGCGATGCGGACCCTGGTGATGGTGTGATCGGCTCGCGCCGACCACCACAAGTCCGGGCCGCCGGGGGCGGTGTAGGCCGCGGTGTAGGAGTCGCGACCCTTGATCAGTGACCACTTCTCTCGTTCGAAGCCGATATCGGTGGCGTGGTCGTAATCGTCGAAGCTGCGTCCGCACACCGCGTCGACACCATTGCTGGCCAGGTTGTCGGCGATGCGTGTCGCCGAGGCCACCAGGTACCTGGCCAGCCCGGCGACGCCTTCGTCGCGCCGTTGCGCCGACTTGCGGGTGCGTTCCGGATCAGCACGCAGCATGATCCAGGTCCGGCGGTTCGCCGGAGCGGGGTCCGCACCAATCACCTGCTGGTACAGGCCGGCCACATCGGGTGATGCCGTCCTGCCTACGCGGTAGCCGGCCGACACGACATCGGCTTCCAAGTCGGGACAGTGCACCGACAGCAATTCCTGCAACAGTCGGGTGTCCAACACATCGTCGGTGTGGGCTTGCCCGTCGACAATGACCGTTGGCGTGAACGGACGGGGGTTGAGTTCGATGACGGCGATCAGGTACTTCCCTCGCCAACGCACCGCAACGTGATCCCCCGGCTTCACGGTGGCACCGACGACGGGCTCGGATGGGACGTCCGGCGGCTTGCGGCGCCGACGAAGCCACGCGTAGACCGTTGCCACCCAACCCGTCACCCGCCGCCCGTAGAAGGTGACGAAAGCAACGACGGCGCCCGCCGACGCTATCGCTACGCCCGCCCACCAATAACGCGTGGACAAAAACAGCATGACGACGGGTGGGCCCAGCGCCGCGGCGATCAATGTGTGCCCGGTGCTGAACCGTAGCCGTATTGGGTTCCTCATCGGCGTCTCATGGCCCGTGCGGTCAGCGAGCCCAAGCCGAGGGCCAGTACCAGGCCGACGACGGCCAGCGCCACAGCCGTGATCGGTCCACGGTCGGGGCCCGGCGCTATGACTGGAGGCGGAATTCGCCGGACGTTATAGGGGGCCGATGCGGGGCCAGGCGGAATGTCCCAAGTCAGCGCCGCGAGAGTGTTGATGACGCCGGCGCCTACGAGGTTGTCGACCCCTCCCCCAGGGTGACGCGCGGTGGCGGTGATTCGGTTCATGATCTGCGCCGGGGTCAGATCAGGAAACCGCTGCCGCAGCAATGCCGCTAAACCCGAGACGTATGCCGCGGCAAACGAGGTGCCGGCGATGGGGACCGGACCCTCCTTGCCCTGCAACGCGTTCACCGGGTCGCCGCGGTCGCCGAGCGCGACGATGTTCTCCGCGGGCGCCGCTACGCCCACCCACGGCCCGTGCATCGAGAACGAGCTCGGCACCCCGTTTTGTCCGGTTCCGCCGACGGTCAGCACCAACGGTGCATACCACGCCGGCGTGACCACCGTCTGCACCTTGTTCCAGCCACGCGCGTCGTCGGGTGCAGCCGCGTCAGGCGGCGGATTCTGAGCGCAGTCGCCACCGGTGTTGCCGGCCGCGACGACGATCACCGCGCCCTTGACGTTGACGGCGTAGTTAATGGCGCCCCCCAGGGTGGCCTCGTCGATCGGCCTGCTCACCTTGTAGCAAGCGGCTTCGCTGATGTTGATGACATTCGCGCCGAGGTTGGCGGCATGCACAACGGCGCGGGCAAGGCTACGGATGGATCCGGCCGCCGGTGTGGCGTTGGGGTCATTCGGATTGGGTTGTGTCCCGACCGGTTCGAAGGCCTCCGACGTCTGGCGCAAGGACAGCAGTCGCGCGTCCGGCGCGACGCCGATGAACCCGTCGGTGGGCGCGGGCCGGCCGGCGATGATCGAAGCGGTGAGTGTCCCGTGGGCGTCACAGTCGGACAACCCATTGCCGGCCTGATCGACGAAATCGCCACCCGGCTCGGCCGGGACTCGCGGTGAGGCGTTGACGCCGGTGTCGATCACGGCCACCGTGACTCCGGCCCCCGTCGCGAACTTGTGGGCGTCGGCCACACCCAGATACGCGTTGCTCCACGGCGGATCGTGAAAGCTGGAGTCGGGCAGGACTGTGGGGGCCGAACACAGGACTCGCTGCTCGGTGGGTTGGTCCGGTCCGGTCACATCGGGCGGTACCGCGCCCGGGTCGATCGCCGGTGGAGTGATGGCCAACGCGGGCGGCGCGGTTAGCAACGCGAGCGCCAGCGTCATCAGCAAGATCCGGTGCACCCCCGAATCACTCCGTTCATTTCGCCGCGTTGCTGCCCTGCGTGCAGTTTAGACGTAACGTACGCGTTAACGGAGCAGCTCCAGTAATCGAGTGTGCGTCCGGGCATCGATCGCGGTTCTGCGTACGCCGTAGGTTCACGTTCAAGCTTTGTCCGCACGCTCAAAGCGCTATCGGCACATGCTTTTCCGCGCACGCGTCGAGCACCGCGGTGATCACATCCTGGGTACGCAACGTCTGCAGATCCTCGACGGTGACCGAACCTTTCGCGCTGCGATGCTGGGCGGCCACCCGCGAATCCCGCAGCCGCTCGGCACGCTCGACCACGTTGCGTGCGAAGCGCCCGTTGTGCATGACGTCGACGCCGTGCGTGCCGTCGGGTGCGGTGTAGGCACGCAACGTCGTACACGCTTTGTTCAGCGCTTCGGCGGCGGCGGGCTCGATGACCGTGGCCCGCGGTTTGCCGTAGCGAACCGCGATTTCCACCAGCTCATCGGGTGTGTAGGACTCGAACCGCAATTTGCGGTTGAACCGGCCCGCCAGACCCGGGTTGACGGTGAGAAAGTCGTCGACTTCCTTCTCGTATCCCGCACCGATGAAACAGAAGTCGAACCGGTGCACCTCAAGTGCCACCAGCAGCTGGTTGACCGCCTCCATGCCGATCATGTCCGGCCGGCCATCCTGGTGACGTTCCACCAGTGAGTAGAACTCGTCCATGAACAAAATGCGGCCCAGCGAACGGTTGATGAGTTCATTGGTCTTCGGGCCGGACGCGCCGATGTGCTCGCCGCAGAAGTCCGCCCGCTTGACTTCGATGATCTCGGGATGACGCACGATTCCCAAACCCGCATAGATCTTTCCCAGCGCTTCGGCCGTGGTGGTTTTTCCGGTCCCGGGCGGTCCCACCAGCAGCATGTGGTTGGTTTGATTGGCCACCGGCAGTCCGGCAGCCAGCCGCAGTGCCCGCACCTCGATTTGATCCTCTAGTTCGGAGACCGCGCGTTTGACTTCGGCCAACCCGACCTGGTTGTCGAGAAGCGCGCGCCCCTCGTCCAGGAGTTCGTTGCGCCGCTCCTCGTGTTCGGCCTCCGTCCGCTGCTGTGCGGACCGCTGGGTGCTTACGTCCCATTTGTTGGACCGGGTTGCGATGGCTTCCTCGTCGGTGACCACTAGCTGCAGAGTGGGGTCGGCCAAAGCCTGTTTCGCGGATTCAACCAGCGCACCGTTGATCGTCGCCTTGGACAACCACACCTGCGCCTTGTGCTCCTCACCGAGTTGGCGATGCGCCATCCCCCGCACGTACGCCAGATCGGCCGCGATCAACGGAAAGTCGTTGGGATCGATTGCGGTGACGGCAGTATCGTTGCGGTCCCGACGCGACTCGGTGGGACTGGGGCGCCCGGCGCGCACCTCCACCCGGTCGGTCCAGTCCAGCGCGACCCGCGCCTGGCCTAGGTGAGCCGCGGCATGGGCGGCCAGCGCGCTGGTTGCCGCGGTCACCGCCGACATGATGATGGCCTGCGGCGGCAAGACGGTCGCCGCCACCGAGATCACGTCCGGCCAGCGCTGGGCAGCGAACATCAAGTAGGCCTCGATGTGCTGCTGCCACTGGTGGTTTTCCCACGTGTCCAGCAGAGATGAATCTGCCAGCAACGCTTCGGCTTTCTCGTACTGCCGATCGTCGATCAGTGCACTCGCCAATGCGAGGCCGGCGTGTGATGACTCGGTGACCGAAATCGACAGGTACGGACCGGCTTTGATGGGCGCCGATAGTCGCACGCCAAGCCGATTGGTCTCCCGGTGCAGCCGGGCCCCGTACCCGTAGAGCTGCTGCACCGTCGACAATGCCTCATCACCCGCGGCGATCCGGCCGAGCCAGGCGTCGGCCATCGACGGGTCGATCTCGGTAGCCTCGCAGAACCGCGCCCGTGCCGTGGCGATATCGGTGTCTAACAACGCCATTGCCTGATCGAACCGCTTGCGCGCGGCCGCCGTTGTCGTGACGCTGGTCCTATTGGTCATTGGGGTGTGTCCACTGGTTCGAGCTCTGAGCTTCGCAGATGCGTCGGCTCCGCCGATACGTAGCGGTTTTCGGCCCGAAACAATTCCACCTCCACCGTGTGCACTTGACCTGCTGCCCGCACCTCTATCGTCGCCGGACCCGTCTGCGTCACAAGGACATTGGCGTGTCCCCGGTAGGGCGCGTCCGGTTCGCCGACGGAGATGAGCGTGTTCGGACGCGGCGCCGGGGTAACGGTGCCGTCGACGACACTGACAGTGGTGCCCGACACCGGCTTGGCCCGATCGCTCACGGCGATGTCGGGCATGCGAACACTGGTCCACCGGTGGGTATTTCGGGTGTGCACCGTGATCCGCTCGCCCGCCCCGGCCAAACGCACCACGATCCGCTTGGCTAACGCATCCTCGGCGGCGATATGCACGCGGCTGAACTCCCCGGGATCGTCCAGCGGCAACAGCAGCCGATTTCCCCCGCCGACCTTCCCGAGCAACACCCCCGACGGCCCGATCGGGACAACGAGCGGACCGTTCAATCGCCCCCGGCTAATGCCGCGTAGTGCTGGCATGGGACCACACATATTGGCCGAGATGGCCCCGGCCTGCTCACCGGGCAACGTCTGCAACGTCATGCTCGGCACCGCCGTCGGCGGTTGTGCGGTGCGAACCGTCAAGGTTGCTGTGGCAGTGCCGTCACCGAAAAGCGTGATGTTCTGGATGATTCCGTCGGCACGGGTCGACCAGGCATGCGCCAACCTGTCCGTTGTGATGTCCCCGGGCCGGTACCAGTAGGTCGTCAACCAGCCGCCGTCGCCTCGGACCGAGCGCCAGCGCCGATTCATTACCTGGAGCGCGGAGCGTCCTAACCTTCGCTCCAGCTCGACCATGTCGGTAGCGGTCGCGACCTTCGCGCGGATGCCCTGTTGTCGCATCGCCGCATTGATCCGTTGTCCGACAGCCAGCGTCGCGGTACCGACCGAGGTACGCCATTGCAACGCCTCGGCGTTATCGAGCGCGCAGATACGCACGATGAGCCAGGTTTCCCGCTGACCGGCATACGGTGGTGTGCCAATCAGCGTGTCGTACACACGCGGATAATCACCAATGCTTCGCCGTCGGGCTCCCGCACTGACCACGCTGAGCGAATCGACTTGCAATCCAAGGCTTTGGCGTAGCAGCGGCTGTAAATCGGTTATGTCGAAGGCATTTTCGGTGAACGTTGCGGTCGATCCGGTGAACAAAGTCGGCGTATGGGCCCTGCCGAGCAGTTGCACAGCGACCACAGCTACGCCGTCCTGGAAGCGGACGCCGCCGCCGGCGCGGTCATTGGCCACCGTACGCGGCTCGGTCCACTCAATAGGCCGTCTGCGCTGAAGCCACAGGATCAACCATGACCACAGCGGCTGACCTCGCCAGGGTATGACGCCGGCGGCCAATCCGATCGCCAAACCGACTGCGGCGCCGAGGTATCCGTCGATCGCCCAGCCCGCCAGCGTTGCTACAAAGACGCCGACGATGATCGCCAGCCTGGTCGCGGCGCTCATCGCTCCCGCCGAGCGCGGGCGATCAGCGACGCCATCACGACCGCGGCCACAACCACACCGGCGAACGTGATCGCGATGTTGCGGGCGCGGTGATCGGGCGGCGGCGGCGGGGCGGCCGGCGTAAGCACCCGGTTGTGCGCCGCAGGTGGAAGTCGCTCGCCCGCAGGCACATCGAAGGTCAGCGCCGCCACCGGATCGACCACCCCGTACCCGACCTGATTGTCGACTCCGCGTGGCGGGTTGTGTGCCGTCTGCAAAATCCGGTTGATGATCTGATGGGCCGACAGGCCCGGATACTTGGCCCGTACCAATGCGGCCACCCCGCTGACGTAGGCCGCTGAGAAGCTGGTACCCCAGATGGGCATGTTCTTGTCACCCGGGTGGATCGGCGGGGAGGCATTGACCGGCCCCCCCGGTTGCGGGGACAGCCCCCTGATTCCGACGCCCGGGGCCGCGGCGGCCACCCATGGCCCCGTCAGGCTCTTATTGATCGGAGCGCCCGTGTTGTCCACTGCGCCAACCGATAACACGTAGTCGGAAAACCAGGATGGCGATGACACCGTCTTGACCTGATGCCAGTCGCGGGGGTCGGTCGCGTTCAACGGATCGAACAACGGGTTTTGGGCACAGCCATCTTCGCTGTCGTTACCAGCCGCGGCGACGATCACCGCGTCTTTCACGGTGGCGGCGTACCAGACTGCCGCGCCGATGGCACCTTGGTCGAGCGGGTCAACCGCTGACACACAGGATGTCACGCTGATGTTGATCACCTTGGCGCCCATGTTGGCGGCGTGCACAATGGCGCTGGCAAGGGTCGCGATCGATCCGGCCTTCTTGCGCACTTCCATGTCGCCCGGCCCTGGATTGACCGGTTCGAAAGCTCGCGACGACTGGCGGATAGACATGATCACGGCATGCGGTGCGACGCCGACGGGGTCGGCGGCGGTGGGGGTGCCGGTGGCGGCGGCGGTCCTCCCGGAGGCGGTGGCGCCGAGTCGGTCGCCGGCGGCGCTGCCGGTGGGGGAAAGGCTGGAGCGCTGGGCATCGCGGCGGGCATCGGGCTGCCCTGCGGTGCCGCGCCGATCACCGATGCCACGATGGTGCCGTGCGCGTCGCAGTCCATCAGGCCATCGCCGCCCATGATGTAGTCGCCGCCGGGCACGACCCGCAGCCGTGGACTGGGGTTGATGCCGGTGTCGATGATGGCCACCGGCACGCCGTTGCCAGTCGAGTACTGCCAGGCCTTGCTGATGTTCAGCATCGTGAAACCTGGTGCGGTAACGGCCAGGTTGGGATCGGCGACGGTTATGGTTCGCGCGCAGGTATTGCTTTGACGCATCGGTTGGTCCGGCCCCGGCTTGCCGTCTGCCGGTACTCGGGCAGGATCGACACTTGGTGGCGGAATCGCTTGTGCTGCGGGAAGGCTCGCTAGCATTGTGACGAGCACACCCACCCCGGCGATCGCGGAGACGCGACGGGTCAATCGACGGGTCATCGCATGCGCACCCAGGTAAACAGTCCACCGATCCAGGCCGCCAACGGGAGCGCGACGATGATGGCTGCTATCTCAAGCCATTCGGCGGTCATCCGCACCAGAGGCGTGAACCTGGTAATCGGCACCAGCAGCGCCGACAGCAAGCCGGCGCCGCCGAACGCGACCAGCACCAGCGCACCCCACGGCATCGAGTGACCCGATGCGGCGGGTTCGTGCACAACGTATTTGACAACACCCACGCAGGTCGCCGCGGCCGCACCGCACACCAGCGCCACGGCCTGCCGCTTGTCGGCGAACGCCCGGCCGCGGCTGATGAAGATCACCACGAACAGCCCGGCCAGCAGCGCGGCCGCGTTACCGCGGTCGCGACCCGGCATCAGGGTGGCCCACACCGCGGCTGGCAGCGCCAGCCCGGCCGCGACGCAAATGCCGGTCAACACGTGATTAGCTCGGACCGCGGCTGCCGCGGTCCGAGCCCCACGGGGCGTGGTGTCGGGATTGACATCCTCGTCGGCGCCCTCGACCGCGTCGTTCACCGGAGAAACCGCGTCAGCCGGCAAACCCGCGCTGCGACGGAACAAGTCACGCCCGGTGATGGATCCGAAGTATGGAGGCCGGATCCGGGCCACCCACAGTGCAATCGTCGGGGCCAGCGTGAGCACCAGCAGCAAACCGACCAGTGTGCACATGCCGAGCCACTGGCTAGGAACCGGCCACCACATCCTGACCGCGGCGACCGCACCACCCAGTCCGCACAGTGTCACCACCGTTGACGCCACATCGATGTGGCGGCGCGTCGCCGCGGCAATACCCCACGTCAGCACCCCGACCGCGAGTGCCGCGATGAATACGTGCGCGGATCCGACGTGGCCCGGAGCGCCGCCGCCCAAGGCCACCGCGAGCAACGGCACCGCCAACCACCCGAATCCGTCGAGCATGTCGTCACGCTGCGGCCACCACCGCCACACCGCAACCGCACCACCGGCAGCCAGCAGACCAACACTGCCGGTAACGATGCTGGGCATCAGGGAGTCGCTGCAAAGACGTTGGCGCACAGCCAATCCCAAAACCGTCGCCGCGACCATGGCCAGGATGGCCAACGCCGTGTGCGCTGCGGTTTGTACCGTGACCTGCTCGAAGAGGGACTTTGCGATCCGCGCCAGCCCGGTGGACAACGATTCGTACTGCGGTTCGAAGGACTCACCCTCGGCCGCGGGAACCAGGGCAAGCGTGGCGCCGTCCTCGACGCCGAGTTCGTCGAGGGTTTTGGTGACGTCCAGGCGCACGCCGTTTGCCTTGTGCATTTCGTATCCGACGCCCGACACCAGCCCGGGCAAGCCCCGGCGCTTGAGCTCGTCGTTAAGCAGCTCGACGACGTTGTCGATGAACACCTCGATCGGCACGGATGCCGGATATACCTGCGAGACGAGGTGCTCTCCACATACGACTGCAACGGCACAACGAGCCGGAAACGAAACTTTGGCCATTAACGCGGCCTGTCAGCATCTGGAACATACTTGTCGGCCAGCGTTGCTGTGATTTCGAATAGCCGTAGGCGCGTCTTTTTCTTCAGTTCGTGCCGGGTGTCGATTATCCCGCCTTTTGCGAGATACGGATCGTAGGGCATGAATTCCACGGTCGCCCCGGACTGACCGAAACGCTCAGTGAGGTAGCTCCGCGCGTCCGGATCGTATTTGTTGCGGCTGTCGTTCAATACGACCGTGCTACGTGACACCAATTCGTGGTAACCCATCGAACGCAATAGGTCGATCGCGCGCGTCACAGGTAGCGAGGTGTCCGCCGTCAGGCCGGACACGAAAACCAGCGTGTCACAGGAATCGAGCACGGCTTTCATCACCGGGTGTTCGAGGTCGTCAGAGGTGTCCACCACGATGACGGTATGTGTGCGCCGCAGCCGCGACAGCACTCCGGTGAACATCGACGGAACCAGCGGTCGCGGCTGGTCCGACGCGCGGTTCCCGGCCAGCACGTCCAGGCCGATACTGTTCTGCCCCAAGTGTTCCCGGATGTCCGCGTAGCCCTGGACATCGGTGTCGTTCAGAACCGCCGCGTAATCTCCCGGCGGGGATTCGTCGATGCGTCCGGCTAACGTTCCGAAGCCGGGTGCCGCATCGACCGCGACGACATTATCCGGCCGGCATTCCCGGAACACAGCGCCGATGCATGCGGTCATCGTGGTCTTTCCGACGCCACCCTTTCCCGAGACCACCCCGATAACATATTGCTTGCGGATGTGGCGCCGGATCCGCCCCTGTAATTCTCGGTAATGTCTTTCGGCTGGTGATTCGCCCAGGTTTACGGTTCGGAAAGATGCACCGTATAGGAGCTTTCGCCAGCCGGCGCCGGGCGGGATTTTTCGAGGGGCAACCATATCGGATATGCGTAATGTTCCCGACACGGAGTCCTGATGTTGGTAGCGCGCGGCGGGTACTTCGCGCTGGGTTGTCCCGGCTTCTTCGAACACTTTTTACGATACCTCTCAATTACACAACTTTTCGGTACGAATACCATTCTTGATCGGCGGGCAAGCGCCGTACCATTTGGTTGATCGCAGCGGCAATGTTGCTCTTTGTCCCGGGGGCGATGATCATCCAGTTCTTCCCGGCGGAAATGACGTCCTCGGCGATCAGCCGTCCTTCCGGGGTGTCGATGATGGTCACCGCACTCCCCTCGATGTGTGTCCGTCGGGCCTGGCCGGTCGCGACGCCGGACTGCATCGCGACGACCGAGGCTTGGGCGGATTGGCTGGGATCGGCGGCGAGTGAGAGCATCCGCAGCTGGTCGGTCTCCAGCCGCTGATCGGCCAAGAAGGCGCTCAACGTCTCTTGATTGGACGCCGCTGCGCGCAGGGCGTCCGCGTCCAGGGTGACGGGCCGTAGCGGGGCCGCCGTGTTTTCTCCGCACAGCCGCTCGATCTGTGCATCGAGCACGGTGCTGGCGGCCCCTTCTGCGCTGGCGGTTCCCGCCCCACTGATGCGGATGAGATCCGCCGACCGTTCCATGACCACCCACCAATGCGCGAATCTGGCCAGCAGCACCCGCGCCGGTTCGTCCTCACTGGGTATACGGATCTGGATGAACAGCGCGATGTCGCGGCGGGATAGGACGGTCAGCCATTCCACCACCGTGCTATCCACGACGTCCGACTCGTCGACAACCCCTGCCGCCCGTAGGTCCGTCATCACGGGGTGTTCCAATGCCAGGCGCTTGGGTTCCACGCTGGGCAGGGGCGGCCGCAGGCCTAGCTCTGGGGCTAGGGTCTCAATGCCCGTGAGCACTTGAAGGGCCCATAGCCCGTCGACGGTGGTGATTAACACGTTGCCCTCAACATAGGCCGGGGGCGCACGCTCCGCGTGCGCCCGCCAAGCCTCTTCACAAGTCCTTCACAGTTGTTACGCGAACAACGTGCCCATCTGTGCGTCACACGCCTGAGCCATCTCGTCCACGTTGTGCACGGTGTGGGCGTGCCGGCTGACGGTTTGGATCAGGTCTTCCAGCCCACGCAACATCTGTTGTTGCGCATCGAAGAACGCCGTTGCGCCGTGTCCTTGGAAAAAGTCACCGAGCGCCTGGGTGAGGTTGAGGACATCGCTGTGGATTTCCATCAACTGCGCCGCCTGCGACCCGACTTCGCCGGCGAAGCCGACGACGGCGCCGTGGTTGTACACAATCTGATCTGCCATGACAGTGGTTCCTTTACTTGGATAGGTCTGTTGGGATGAGGACGGCTGCGCTCGACCTAGACGGCCTGGGCGCCACCGCCGAAGACACCGTTGAGATTGTGGGAGGCGTCGGCTTCGTGGTTTTCCATCAGCACCGCAGCCTGGCCAAGCCCATGAGCGAGCCGCTGCCCGCCGGTCATGATCTGCTGCAGGTCGTGGTGGATCTGGCCGGCGGTATTGAGAGACGTCGTGCCCGCATCGCCGGCCCATCCGGTGGCGCTGATGATGTTCTCGTGGCCACTCAAGTACTGGTTGGCAATCGCAGCAGCCTCCTGCAATCGCGCTTCAATTCGTTGCTGAGTGCTCCGCAGCAGTTCCGGAGTGACGACGGTCGCATTTGCCATTATTTACGTCTCCCTCAATTAATTGCACTTCCCGGACCGGGATCTGGGTAAAACTAGAACAGCTACAACCAGCTGTCACTTCACTTCTCCCCAGGGCTACACCCGGCCCGAACAGGCTGTTCAGCACACACGAGAATTGATCGTGTGTCAAACGGTGGAGCAGCAAGCTGGCCTCGGCGTGCGGAGTGGCCGCGTCTTGATGGCGCGACAACCCGGCCGCGCAGGTTAGCTGGCCTTCACAACGGGGTGGCGCCGTCGGCGGTGCCGTCGCCGTCGGTGTCGGTCAACCGTATGTTCCAGCGCCCGTCGCCGTCGGTGTCGACGTAGCCGGTGACGCCTTCCTCACCGGCGCACAGCACTCGGTCGGCCACCCCATTGCCGTCGGCATCAAGGAGGCGGTCGTCGGGGTGACCGTGACCGTCGAAGTCGACCAGCGGACCGCCGGTGTGTTCGATGCCGTCTAACCCGAACCACCGCAGTGAGCCGCGGTGGTCGACGGCAACCGCCCACGTCCCCGAGCCGTCGTCGGTGAAGAAGCTTTCCGGGGTGCCGTCGTTGTCGAGGTCGAGAACTGCATGGTCGGCCACACCGTCACCGTCGAAGTCCGCCAGTGCGTCGTCTCGCATGCCGTCGCCATCGAAGTCGAGGCCGACGGCGTCGAGCCGGCCGTCACCGTTCAGGTCGAGGTCGGGCGGGTGATTCCAGATGGCAGCCGTGCCGTCGTCCGCGCCCATGCAGTACTCCACGACAGTTCTGACGCGGCCCCGCCGTTACGGGTTCCCCTTGGCCTTCCACCAGGCCAACAGCTCGGCCTTCGCTTCATCGTGCGTCAGCGGCCCGCGGTCCAACCGCAACTCCTTGAGGAAGCGCCACGCCTCCCCGACCTGCGGGCCCGCCGGGATCCCCAACAGCTCCATGATCTGATTGCCGTCCAGATCGGGGCGCACCCGGTCCAGATCCTCCTGGGCGGCCAGTTCGGAAATCCGCTCCTCGAGCCGGTCGTAGTTACCCCGCAGCCGAGCGGCGCGGCGCTGGTTGCGGGTTGTGCAATCGGCACGCACCAGCTTGTGCAGCCGCGGCAACAGCGGCCCGGCGTCGGTGACATAGCGGCGCACCGCGGAATCGGTCCACTTCCCGTCGCCGTAGCCGTGGAACCGCAGATGCAGATACACCAGCTGCGAAATGTCGTCGACCATCTGTTTGGAGTACTTCAGCGCCCGCAACCGCTTGCGAACCATCTTGGCGCCGACGACCTCGTGGTGGTGAAAGCTCACGCCGCCGTTGGGCTCGTGGCGCCGGGTGGCGGGCTTGCCGATGTCGTGCAGCAGCGCCGCCCAACGCAGCACCAGATCGGGGCCGTCATCCTCCAGCGCGATTGCCTGGCGCAGCACAGTCAGCGAATGCTGGTAGACGTCCTTGTGCTGGTGGTGTTCGTCGATGGCCATCCGCATGCCGCCAATCTCGGGCAGCACCACCTCACCCATCCCGGTCTCTACCAGCAAGTCGATGCCGGCGACCGGGTCATCGCCCAGCAGCATCTTGTCCAGCTCAAGGGCCACCCGCTCGGCACTGACGCGCGCCAGCTGCGGGGCCATCTCCTCGATTGCCGACCGCACCCGCGGTGCAACGGTGAACCCGAGTTGCGAGACGAACCGCGCGGCGCGGAGCATTCGCAACGGGTCGTCGCCGAAGGACACCGACGGTGCCGCGGGGGTGTCCAGCACCCTGGCTCGCAGCGCGGCCAAACCCCCTAGCGGATCGAGGAATTCGCCCGGTCCGGTCTGCGTGATCCGAACGGCCATCGCGTTGACGGTGAAGTCGCGGCGCACTAGGTCGCCGTCGAGGTTGTCGCCGAAACGTACTTCGGGATGACGCGACACCTGGTCGTAGGTGTCGGCGCGGAACGTGGTGAACTCCAGTCGTCGGCCACCCTTGCCGACGCCGACGGTGCCGAACTCGATGCCGGTGTCCCACACCGCATCGGCGAACGGCCGCACGATTTTCTGCACCTCTTCGGGATGGGCGTCGGTGGTGAAGTCCAGGTCGGGACTCAACCGACCCAGCACGGCATCGCGGACCGAACCGCCGACCAGGTACACCTCATGACCCGCAGCGGCGAATGCCGACCCGAGTTCTCGCAGCAAAGTGACATGCTGATGCAGGGTGACCGCGGCGGCGGTCAGCAGGTCAGCGTCTTGGGCGGGTTCGGCCACGTTCGATCAGCCTAGTCGGGCGACGATGCGGGCCGGGACGGCCCGCTGAGGAGCCCGACAATCAAGCCCCGTCGGGCGACGATGCGGGCCGGGACGGCCCGCTGAGGAGCCCGACAATCAAGCCCCGTCGGGCGACGATGCGGCTCTGAATCGAGTGTGCGTTCACGGCTTTGAGTGGGCGTCCAGGGCGGGCGTTTCGGCGATCCGTCGCCCTCGAATCACGCTGGAAGCCCTAGACGCACACTCAACCCGGCTCACCCGGTCTTTTTGACCAGGGCTACCCCGCAGCAGCAAGTCGGGGCGTTGTCGCACGCGCAGTCGCACGTCGAGGATGCGCCCTTGGTCACCGTCACCTCGCATCCACAGTTTGCGTTCGCGCAGGTGAAGACATCACCTTCCTGTAGCGCCATCGCGGACCCCTCTCTCCGTTGTGTCGTGCTCGGTATATCGGCGACGCTAGAACCTGCCCCCGGGGGCAAGGTCAACAATGGGTGCGAGGAGGTGTCAGCAATGACGCAACCGGGTTTGACCATCGGAGCGGCTGCCCGGGCCGCGGGCGTCACTCGCAAGGCGGTACGGGTGTACGAGGCCAAGGGCCTACTGCCCGCGGCCACGCGGACGGTCAACGGCTACCGGCTTTACGACAAATGCGACGTCGACCTGCTGACCTTCATCCGCCGTGCGCGTGCCCTAGGCCTGCACCTCGACGACATTCGCAGGATCCTCGCGACCCGCAACGATGGCATCGCGCCGTGCGCCACCGTCCGCGACCTGCTCGACGCCCGCATCGCCGAGCTCGACAACACCGTGGCCGAGCTGCTCGCGCTGCGCGAAACGCTGGTCCAAACCAGACAGCGCGCCGCGGACTGTACCGACGAGCAGCCCATCACCGTGTGTGGGATCATCGAGGACACCGCCGCGTTGGCGTAAGCCGGAGGCCCATCGATAAGCACCAGAATTGGGCACTCCGCACCCGTCGCGCATCCCGCGACCGGCGAGTACATCAGGAAGACCCGCCCGTGCCAGCTAATATCGCTTGAGTGTCCGACGGCGAACAAGCTAAACCACGTCGACGCCGGAACCGGCGCCGCGGTCGTGGCGGTGCGAATTCAGCCCAAAATCATACGGACGGTCACCCGGTCGGCGACGCCGCCCCGACCCCAGCTCCGCCTCCAGCAAATGCGAAACCGCGCCGGCCCAGTTCCCGCCGCGGTCCGGACCGGATGCGCACCGTCCACGAGACTTCGGCTGGGGGGCTGGTCATCGACGGTATCGACGGGCCCCGGGACGCGCAGGTCGCGGCGCTGATCGGGCGCGTCGACCGACGCGGGCGGATGTTGTGGTCACTGCCCAAGGGCCACATCGAGCTTGGCGAGACCGCTGAGCAGACCGCCATTCGCGAGGTTGCCGAGGAGACGGGAATTCGCGGGAGCGTCCTTGCCGCGCTGGGACGCATCGACTACTGGTTCGTCACCGATGGCCGGCGGGTGCACAAGACGGTGCACCACTATTTGATGCGGTTCTTGGGCGGTGAACTGTCCGACGAAGATGTCGAGGTCGCCGAGGTGGCGTGGGTCCCGATACGGGAACTACCGTCCCGGCTGGCCTACGCCGATGAACGCCGCTTAGCGGAAGTGGCCGACGAACTGATCGACAAGCTGCAGAGCGACGGCCCGGCCGCCCTTCCGCCGCTACCGCCCAGCTCGCCGCGGCGGCGGCCACAAACGCATTCGCGCACCCGTCACGCCGACGGATCCGCAGCCGGCCGGAAGAACGGTCACGGGCCGGGGTCGTGACCGGGGCGCGACTTCTGTGGGCCAGGTTGTTGCGGTTGGCCGCAGTGATCGGCGTCCTGGCCGGGTTTTCGGTGGTACTCACCGGACCCGCCGCGCCGCGCGCGACCGCCGGCGAGCCCAGCCCGACGCCTTTTGTCCAGGTCCGAATCGACCAGGTGACCCCGGACGTGGTCACCACCACCAGCGAACCCGTCGTCACCGTCAGCGGCATGGTGACCAATATCGGTGACCGCCCAGTCAAAGACGTGATGGTTCGGCTGGAGCACGCGCCGGCCGTCACATCGTCAGCCGGCTTGCGTACCTCGCTCGACGGCAGCACCGACCAATACGAGCCGGCCGCGGACTTCCTCACCGTCGCCCCCGAACTGCAGCGCGGGCAAGGGGCCGGCTTTACCCTGTCGGCCCCGCTGCGCTCCCTGACCAAGCCGTCGTTAGCCATCGACCAGCCGGGAATCTTCCCGGTCCTGGTCAACGTCAACGGGACGCCGGACTACGGTGCCCCAGCCCGACTCGACAACGCGCGGTTCCTGCTGCCGGTGGTTGGGGTGCCACCCGACCGGGCCGGCGACTTCGACTCCGTGGTGGCGCCCGAGACGACGAAGCCTGTGTGGGTCACCATGCTGTGGCCGCTGGCCGATCGGCCCAGGTTGGCCCCCGGCGTACCCGGCGGCACCATTCCGGTGCGATTGGTCGATGACGACTTGGCCACCTCGCTGGCCAATGGCGGCCGCCTGGACATCCTTCTCGCCGCCGCCGAACTCGCGACCAGCCGCGATGTGGACCCGGACG
Organism: Mycobacterium simulans; assembly: GCF_900232995.1. Classification (GTDB taxonomy): domain Bacteria; phylum Actinomycetota; class Actinomycetes; order Mycobacteriales; family Mycobacteriaceae; genus Mycobacterium; species Mycobacterium simulans. The sequence goes on along the minus strand of NZ_OCVX01000003.1, from coordinate 1,256,039 downwards.
GCGCCGTCGGGCGGGCGCTGTGCCTGGCGATCGATCCGGATCTGCTCGTTACGGTCAACGCGATGACCGCCGGCTACGTGGTGTCCCACTCCCCCGACGGCCCCGCTCAACTTCCGGGCACCCCAACCCACCCCGGCACCGGCCAGGCCGCGGCGACCAGCTGGCTCAACCGGTTGCGCGCGCTGGCCCACCGGACCTGCGTGGCTCCGTTGCCCTACGCGCAAGCCGATCTGGATGCCTTGCAGCGCGTCAACGATCCCCGGCTGAGCTCGATCGCCACCATCAGTACCGGCGACATCGTCGACCGCATCCTGGACGTCACCTCCACGCGCGGCGCAACCCTGGTGCCCGATGGTCCCTTGACCGGCCGCGCCGTCAACCTGCTCAGCGCAGGCGACAGCATGGTCGCGATCGCGGCCGCCAATGTCTCTGCCCAGGATTCCGCCGATGGCCGGCCCGGCAGTGCCGATACCTCGCCCCGGCGGTTATCGACGCAGGTGGTCGGTGTGCCGTTCGACCCCGCCGTCGGCGCGGCGCTGGCCGGGGCGGGAACCAACCCGATCGTTCCCACCTATCTCGACTCCTCGCTGTCGGTCCGGATCACCCATGATTCGGCCACCGCTCGTCGTCAGGACGCCATAGGAGCCATGCTGTGGCGCGGCTTGGCGCCGGAAGCGGCTCCCCGCACCCAGATTCTGGTTCCGCCGGCGTCGTGGAATCTGCAGAGCGACGACGCACAGGTGATCCTGACCGCGCTGGCTACCCCCATCCGATCCGGCATGGCGGTGCCGCGCCCGCTACCGGCGGTGATCGCCGACGCCGCGACCCACACCGAACCACCCGCGCCGCCCGGCGCCTACGACGCCGTGCGGGGTCGCTTCAACGACGACATCACCGCCCAGATCGCCGACCAGAATGGCCGGCTGTGGAAACTGACATCCGCCCTGACCACCGATGACCGAACCGGGCTGACGGGAGTGCAGTACACCGCGCCCCTACGTGAGGACATGCTGCGCGCCTTGAGCCAATCGTTGCCGCCCGATACCCGCAACGGGCTGGCCCAGCAGCGACTGTCGGTCGTCGGCACGACGATCGATGACTTTTTCGGTGCGGTGACGATCGTCAACCCGGGCGGCTCCTACACCCTGGCCACCGAGCACAGTCCATTGCCGCTGGCGTTGCACAATGGGCTTGCCGTTCCGATTCGGGTCAGGCTGCAGGTCGACGCGCCGCCTGGGATGTCAGTCACCGACGTCGGTCAGATCGAGTTGCCGCCGGGATATCTGCCGCTGCGGGTGCCGGTCGAAGTGAACTTCACCCAGCGGGTGGCCATCGACGTGTCGCTGAAGACGCCCGACGGCACGGCGCTGGGTGCGCCGGTGCGGTTGTCGGTGCACTCCAATGCCTACGGCAAGGTGCTGTTCGCGATCACGCTGACTGCGGCCGCGGTGTTGGTGGCGCTGGCGGGACGACGGCTGTGGCACCGGTTCCGGGGCCAACCCGACCGTGCCGACCTGGACCGCCCCGACCCGCCCCACGCCAGGCACGCCGAGCAGCGCCGGCCGGTAGAACGGCGCGTCGACGAAGAGCACAGGGGATGAGACCCGCCCCGCGGCGGGTGCAGCCAACGCCGCAGCGTCCCGGACACGCACAGCCACCGGCACACCCGTACTCCCAGCCACGAGGCCCCGTCCCGCCGCCGGGCATGCCGCCCCGCCCGGGATGGACACCACAACAGCCACCCCAACGCAAGCCTGAACTGTCCGACGCCGCACTGGTGTCGCGGTCGTGGGGCATGGCGTTCGCGACGCTGATCAGCCGGCTCACCGGGTTCGCCCGGATTGTGCTGCTGGCCGCGATCCTGGGTGCGGCGTTGGCCAGTTCCTTCTCGGTGGCCAATCAGCTGCCGAACCTGGTCGCCGCCCTGGTGCTGGAGGCGACGTTTACCGCGATCTTCGTCCCGGTGCTCGCCCGCGCCGAGCAGGACGACCCCGATCGCGGCGCCGCGTTCGTGCGCCGGCTGGTGACGTTGGCCACCACCCTGCTTCTGGCAGCCACGGCGCTGTCGGTACTGGCCGCGCCGCTGCTGGTGCGGTTGATGCTGGGCCGCGACCCCCAAGTCAACGAACCCCTAACCACCGCTTTCGCGTACCTACTTCTTCCCCAGGTCCTGGCCTACGGCTTGTCCGCGGTATTCATGGCGATCCTCAACACCCGCAACGTGTTCGGGCCGCCGGCGTGGGCACCCGTCCTCAACAACGTTGTCGCGATCGCGACCCTGGCCGTGTATCTGGCCGTCCCCGGCGAACTGTCCGTCGATCCCGTGGAGATGGGCAACGCGAAGCTGCTGGTGCTTGGGATCGGAACCACATTGGGAGTGTTCGCCCAGACTGGCGTGTTGCTGGTCGCGATTGGGCGCCAGCACATCAGCCTGCGCCCGTTATGGGGAATCGATCAGCGGCTCAAGCGATTTGGTGCGATGGCCGCCGCAATGGTGCTCTATGTGCTGATCAGTCAGCTCGGCCTGGTCGTCGGCAACCAGATCGCCAGCACCGCCGCGGCTTCCGGTCCGGCGATCTACAACTACACCTGGCTGGTGTTGATGCTGCCGTTCGGGATGATCGGTGTGACCGTGCTGACGGTGGTGATGCCGCGGCTGAGCCGTAACGCTGCTGCCGACGACACCCCCGCCGTGCTCGCCGACCTGTCGCTGGCCACCCGTCTCACCATGATCACCCTGATCCCGACGGTGGCGTTGATGACCGTCGGCGGGCGGGCCATCGGTAGCGCGCTGTTCGCCTACGGCCATTTCGGTGACGTCGACGCCGGGTACCTGGGCGCGGCGATCGCGTTGTCGGCGTTCACGTTGATCCCGTACGCGCTGGTGCTGCTGCAGCTGCGGGTGTTCTACGCCCGTGAGCAACCGTGGACGCCGATCGTGATCATCGTCGTCATCACCGCCGTCAAGATCATCGGCTCGGTGTTGGCGCCGCATCTCACCGATGACCGCGAATTGGTCGCCGGCTATCTCGGGTTGGCCAACGGTCTCGGATTTCTGGCCGGAGCGATCGTCGGCTACGTGCTGTTACGCCGCGCGCTACGGCCGCGTGGCGGCCAGCTGGTGGGGGTGAGTGAGGTGCGAACCGTGCTGGTGGCGACCGCCGCGTCGCTGCTAGCCGGCCTGATTGCCTATGTGGCTGATCGGCTGCTGGGGCTCGACAAGTTGACCGCTCACGGCGGCGGTGTGGGCTCGCTGCTGCGGCTGGTTGTGCTGGTGCTAATCATGCTGCCGATCCTGGCCACGGTGATGCTGCGCGCGCAGGTTCCCGAGGCGCGAGCCGCGCTGGCCGCCATCAAGCGGCGGATCGGGGGCCGTCGCGGGCCCAGCAAGCCGGCTGGGCCGGATGGATCGTCTCGCCGCAGCCCGGTCACGTACCCTGAGCAGAGAAATTCGTCCCTGCCGGGGGCAAACGCGGTCCACGAGCCGATCCGGCGCAGACCTCCGGCAGCCCGAGCCGGGATAGCGAAAGGACCGGAGGTGACCGACCGCCCATCGGATAGCGCTTCATCGCACTCCGGATCCGGCACCGAGCGCCCGGTTGCTGACGACTTCCAGCCCGACATCCCGGCAGACCTCGACCGCGGGCCCGGTTCGGCGCCCCGCCAGCCCGACCAACGCAACGGCGATCGCGTACCCGCTCCCCGGGGCCCGATTCCATTCGACGCGCCGCGCGAGCGAGCTCCCGAACCGTCGGGGCCGCACGACGATGTCCACCTTGTTCCTGGCGCCCGCATCGCCAACGGCCGCTACCGGCTACTGATCAGCCACGGCGGCACACCGCCGTTGCAGTTCTGGCAGGCGCTGGACACCGCGCTGGACCGGCAGGTGGCGCTGACCTTCGTCGACCCGAAGGGCACCCTGCCCGACGACGTCTTGCAAGAGATCTTGAGCCGCACCTTGCGGCTGAGCCGGATCGACAAGCCCGGAATCGCCCGGGTTCTCGACGTCGTCCACACCGGTTCCGGCGGGCTGGTGGTCGCGGAGTGGGTCCGCGGCGGCTCGTTGCAGGAAGTGGCCGACACCTCACCATCACCGGTCGGCGCCATCCGGGCGATGCAGTCGCTGGCCGCCGCCGCCGACGCCGCCCACCGCGCGGGTGTCGCCCTCTCCATCGACCATCCCAGCCGGGTGCGAGTCAGCATCGACGGCGACGTGGTGCTGGCCTACCCGGCCACCATGCCCGACGCCAACCCGCAGGACGACATTCGCGGAATCGGCGCCTCGCTGTATGCGCTCCTGGTCAACCGGTGGCCGCTGCCCGAGTCGGGCACCCGCAGCGGATTGGCGCCGGCCGAGCGCGACGCCGCCGGCAACCCCGTCGAACCCACCATCGTCGACCGTGACATCCCCTTCCAGATCTCCGCCGTCGCGGTCCGATCGGTTCAAGAGGACGGCGGGATTCGCAGCGCATCAACGCTGTTGAACCTGCTGCAACAGGCGACCGCGGTGGCCGACCGTACCGAGGTCCTGGGTCCGATCGACGAGCTTCCCGCGCCGGCCACGCCCCGCGAGCCATCCGTTCGAGGCGCTGGGCCATTCGGCAACCGGCGCCGCAACCTGATAATCGGCATCACCGCGGCCGCCTCCGTCATCTTGGTGGCGCTGCTGGTACTGGCGTCGGTGTTGAACCGGATGTTCGACCTCGGCAACGGCATTAACAAAGACCAACTCGGTCTCAACGCGCCGACCTCGTCCACGTCGGCGTCGCCCGAGGGTTCCGCGCCGGCCGGCAGCACTGTCAAACCCACCAAGGCCACGGTCTTCTCGCCCGATGGCGAAGCCGACAATCCCAGCGAAGCCAGTCAGGCAATCGACGGTAATCCGGGCAGCGCCTGGCATACCGACATCTACACCGACGCGGTCCCGTTCCCGGGCTTCAAGAACGGGGTCGGTTTGATGTTGCAGCTGCCCAAGCCGACGGTGGTCGGAGCGGTCAACCTCAACGTGTCCAGCACCGGAACGAAGGTGGAGATTCGCTCGTCATCGTCTCCCACTCCGTCGAAGCTCAGCGATACCACCGTGTTGACTCCGGCCACGGCGCTCAAGCCGGGCCGCAACACCATCGCGGTGAAGACGTCTTCGCCGACGTCGAATCTGTTGGTGTGGATTTCCACGTTGGGCACCACCGACGGCAAGAGCCGCGCGGACATCTCTGAACTCACGATTCAAGCCGCATCCTGACCCGGCCGTGGGTGAAGTGCCCGACGACACCGGATTGGTTACTGTCCCGCCGTGGGTTTCGGGCGGGTTGGACAGGAAAGCAGCGATAGGGAGCTGCTGGCGGCCCACGTCGCCGGCGACCGCGACGCCTTCGCTCAGCTGTTTTTGCGGCATCACCGGCAGCTACATCGCCTGGCCCGGCTCACCAGCCAGACCCCCGAAGACGCCGACGACGCGTTGCAGGAGGCCATGCTGTCGGCGCACCGCCGCGCCAGCACCTTCAGGTATGACGCAGCGGTCAGCAGTTGGCTGCACCGCATCGTGGTCAATGCCTGCCTAGACCGGCTGCGTCGCACCAAGGCCCAACCCACGACCATTCCGCTGGACGACAGGTTTCCGGTGGCGGACCGCACGTCTCAGGTCGAGACGGCGATCCTGGTGCAGCGGGCGCTGATGCGACTGCCCGTCGAGCAACGGGCCACCGTGGTCGCCGTCGACATGCAGGGCTACTCGATCGCCGACACCGCCTTGATGCTGGGTGTGGCCGAGGGGACGGTCAAGAGCCGATGCGCCCGCGCGCGGGCCCGGCTGGCGCAGCTTTTGGATTACCTCGACGCGAGTGCGACGGCATTCGAAGTGACCTAGCGAGGGCGAAGAGGCGGGGTCCCAGTCCGCACATCCAATGTAGCCAGGGGACAAGAAAAGCTGCGATCGGGGGACACGGCGTTCATCCCCGGTGTGGCCGCTCGGCCGACAGACGCCGGCTCTTTGCCACGGCACGCTATTTCCAACGGATGTTCAGAGAGGTCCGGTAGCGATGACAACAACATTTGCGGCCAGCAGCCGTCATTATCACCGGAAGGTCCATGTGTTCCAAAGGGACCCGGCAATCGTTTCAAGCGAGTGTTCTGTCCCCGCCACCGGCGTCGCAACTCCCCCGAAGCAGGATTGGCCGCCCCTTCAGCTCCGACGCATCGTCAGGAGCGAAACTCTGCGGCCCGCATCGCTGGCGCCCGAGCAGCGTTCCGCGCTATTCGATCGGCTACACGCTGTCTACAGCGAAACCACGCTTGGCCTCACGCGCGACCAACTTGAAAATGTTCTCTTCAGCGCTGACGACCTTCGTCTTACGCTCTACTACGGCGCGTACGGCGAATTCGCCGGGTTCACCTCCATCGGCATCCAGTGCGTCGAACATGAGGGCAAAACTGTCGCGACGTTCTCGCCGGGCGGGTTCCTACGGCGCGGGTATCACGCCGGCGTGTCAGGCATACTTTTCGGGTTGCGCGAGGCGTTGCGGTTCAAACTTCGTCAGCCTCACATGCCGCTGGGCTGCCTGGTCCGCACATCGTCGCCCGTGGTCTATCGCCTATTCGCCAGAACGATGCCGCGGGTGTACCCGAATCGCATGTGCCGCACGCCGCCTGACGTCGAGGCGTTGGTCCGCGCGATCAGCGCGGGGCGCCACTACACCCCGGTTGGTGAGTCCCCGTGGGTCGTAACGTCGGTCGCCATTCCGCGGGACGGGTCGCGCATGCGCCTATTGGACGACGACCCCGACGTCCGGTTCTTCCTCCAGCTCAACCCGCGCTTCACCGAGGGAGAGGCGTTGCTCTTCTGGGTACCGCTCAATGCGGCAACCATTGCCGGCGGCTTGTACCGCCAGGTGCGCCTGCGCCTGGGCCGATGAGCGTCGCGCGACGCTCGTGCTGGGACAATGGGCGGGATGACTGCAGCCGAAAAGGATCCTGCGGAACAGGCTGCCGCCGGCGCAGACCCGCCACTGACCGTCGAGCTCCTCGCCGACCTGCAGGCGGGTCTGCTGGACGACGACACCGCCGCTCGGGTCCGCAGACAGGTCCGTGCCGACCCTGAGGCAGCCGCTGCCCTGCGAGCGTTGCACAAGGTGCGCCGCGACGTCGCCGCGGTGGCGGCGGACCCGGATTCAGCGCCGGGCGCTCCCCCGGATGTGGTCGAGCGGGTATTGGTTGGGCTGAAGCCTTCCGGTGCGACGCACGCGGCCCGGCCGTCCATCCGCCCCACCCGAGTGATCGCCGGCGTCGCCGGGTTGTGCGCGGTGATCGCCGCGATCGGTCTCGGTACCAGGGCACTGCTCAATACACCGCCGCCGGCGCCCAGCGCACCGACCACCGCACAGCACATCACCGTGTCCACGCCGCCGCCGGCGATCCCGCTGTCGCGGGCCGAGATTCTCGACCTGCTCGGCCGTACACCCGAGTTCGGCCCGCTCGACGACCCGCTGCGGCGCGCCTCCTGCTTGAGCGGCCTCGGCTATCCGGCGTCCACCCAGCTGCTGGCCGCGCGGCCGATCGATATCAACGCCCGTCCGGGAGTGTTGTTGGTGGTGCCCGGTGACACACCCGACGACCTGGCCGTCTATGCGGTGGCGCTGAACTGCAGCGCGGCCGATACCGGGTTGTTGGCCAGCACGACGGTCCCTCGCTCGTAATGTGGTGCAGGACACCCCCGGGAACACCCACACCTACGCTGGTGTTCGTAGAAGCGTTCGCAGCAGTTTGAGCCCAGCTTTCGCACCTGAAAGGCCCGCATGACCGCCGACTCCGCCGCGCAAGACACCATCCACGAGGTAATCGTTATCGGATCCGGCCCTGCCGGGTACACCGCTGCGCTCTACACCGCCCGCGCCCAGCTGGCACCCCTGGTGTTCGAGGGCACCGCGTTCGGCGGCGCGCTGATGACCACCACGGACGTGGAGAACTACCCGGGCTTTCGCGACGGCATCACCGGCCCGGAGTTGATGGACCAGATGCGTGAGCAGGCGCTACGGTTCGGTGCGGACCTGCGGATGGAAGACGTGGAGTCGGTGTCGCTGGACGGGCCGATCAAATCGGTGGTCACCGCCGAAGGCGAAACCTACCGCGCCCGGGCGATCATCCTGGCGATGGGCGCGGCGGCCCGTTACCTACAGGTGCCCGGGGAGCAGGAGTTGCTGGGCCGCGGGGTGAGTTCGTGCGCCACCTGCGACGGGTTCTTCTTCCGCGATCAGGACATCGCAGTCATCGGTGGCGGTGACTCGGCGATGGAGGAGGCCACGTTCCTGACCCGGTTCGCCCGCAGCGTGACACTCGTGCATCGCCGCGACGAATTCCGCGCCTCAAAAATCATGCTCGATCGCGCCCGCAACAACGACAAGATTCGGTTCATCACCAACCACACCGTCGAAGCGGTGGAGGGCGACACGACGGTGACCGGATTGCGGTTGCGCGACACCATCACCGGCGCCGAAACCACCTTGCCGGTCACCGGAGTTTTCGTCGCTATCGGGCACGAGCCTCGTTCTGAATTGGTGCGCGATGCCGTCGATGTCGACGCCGCCGGTTACGTGCTGGTGCAGGGACGTACCACGAGCACATCGCTTGCAGGCGTGTTCGCTGCCGGCGACCTCGTCGATCGCACCTACCGACAGGCGGTCACCGCGGCGGGCAGTGGCTGTGCGGCGGCCATCGATGCCGAGCGCTGGCTCGCCGAGCACGAAGCAGCTGGAGACGCTGACAGTACCGATTTGATTGGAGCACAGCGATGACCGATTCCGAGAAGTCCGGCGCCACAGTCGAAGTTTCCGACGCCTCCTTCGCGACTGACGTGCTATCCAGCAATAAGCCTGTGCTGGTTGACTTTTGGGCAACGTGGTGTGGACCCTGCAAGATGGTTGCGCCAGTGCTCGAAGAGATCGCTGCCGAACGGGGCGACAACCTCACCGTCGCAAAGCTGGACGTGGACGCCAACCCTGAGACCGCGCGCGACTTCCAGGTCGTCTCGATCCCCACGCTGATCCTGTTCAAGGATGGCCAGCCGGTCAAGCGCATCGTCGGCGCCAAGGGTAAGGCGGCGTTGTTGCGCGAGCTCGCCGACGTGGTTCCCAACCTCACCTAGGCTCGCGGCCAGCCTGGCGTTTTCCCGATATCGCCAAGGATCTGCGACAATACCGGTTAGCTGCCGTGTATTTATCGGCGAAGTCAGTGAGTCCCGGAGGGCCCTTGGTATGCCAAGTCCGCGCCGCGAAGAAGGCGACGCACTGCGCTGTGGCGACCGCAGCGCCGCTGTCACCGAGATCCGGGCCGCGCTGTCCGCGCTGGGGATGCTGGACAATCCCGACGAAGACCTGACCACGGGACGGCACGTCGCACTCGAGCTGTTCGACGAGGAGCTCGACCAGGCGGTGCGCGCCTTTCAACAGCATCGCGGATTGCTTGTGGATGGCCTTGTCGGAGAAGCCACTTACCGCGCATTGAAGGAAGCCTCCTATCGGCTCGGCGCCCGCACGCTGTATCACCAGTTCGGCGCGCCGCTGTACGGCGACGACGTCGCCACACTCCAGGCCCGCCTGCAGGATCTGGGTTTCTATACCGGCCTGGTCGACGGACATTTCGGGTTGCAAACCCACAACGCATTGATGTCGTATCAACGCGAGTATGGGCTTGCGGCCGACGGCATTTGCGGCCCAGAAACGTTGCGCTCCTTGTATTTTCTGAGTTCACGGGTCAGCGGCGGCTCTCCGCATGCGATTCGCGAAGAAGAGCTGGTCCGTCGGTCCGGTCCGAAATTGTCGGGCAAGCGGATCATCGTTGACCCTGGCCGCGGCGGTGCCGACCACGGACTGATCACGCAGGGGCCAGCCGGACCGGTCAGCGAGGCAGACATATTGTGGGACTTGGCAAGTCGGCTCGAAGGCCGGATGACCGCCATCGGCATGGAGACGTTCCTGTCTCGGCCGACCAACCGCAGCCCATCGGATGCCGAGCGCGCCGCGACCGCCAATGCCGTTGGCGCAGACCTGATGATCAGCCTGCGCTGCGAAACTCAGTCCAGCCCTTCGGCGAACGGCGTTGCGTCTTTCCACTTCGGCAACTCACACGGTTCGGTCTCCACCATCGGCCGCAATTTGGCCGATTTCATTCAACGAGAAGTGGTGGCGCGCACCGGCTTACGGGACTGCCGCGTGCATGGCCGCACCTGGGATCTGCTGAGACTAACCCGGATGCCGACCGTTCAGGTCGATGTCGGTTACATCACCAATCCGCGCGATCGCGCGATGCTGGTTTCAACACAGACCCGTGATGCCATCGCCGAAGGCATTCTCGCCGCGGTCAAGCGGCTATATCTGTTGGGCAAGAATGACCGGCCCACTGGCACGTTTACTTTCGCCGAATTGCTTGCCCACGAACTATCGGTCGAGCGGGCCAGCAGAATGAGCGGTCCCTAGCCGTACGAGGCGCCAAATTCGGTGGTTTGCAAGCTATTTCCGGCGGTTGAGGCCGCTCCCACCGGCTGTTGCAGCTGAGCGTTCTCCAGCAGGCGTTCCAGGGCGGCTTCCACTTCGGCTTTCCACCCGAGTCCCTTGTCCAGTTCAAGCCGCAGCCGCGGAAAGTACGGATGTGGTGCCACCACGACGAAACCCACGTCCATCAAGAAGTCCGCGTCGATGATGCAGTGCTCGACCGAACAATCACCGAGCGCCTCCAGCACTGGCCGAACGTCGGCGTCCACCGCCGCTGGATCTTGCAAGTCCGTGGCCGCCGGCGTGCGGCCGAATGCCTCCAGTGCCCGAACGCCGCGACGGACCAACTCATCGATCACCCGGGCGAGCAGGCTGTGCGGCAGATCGTCGGCGGCTTGCCCCCGCTCGATACCCATCGAGGTCAGCAGCACCGCATCCGCAGACACCGGCGCGGTCGGAAAGCGATGGGCCCTGGGCACCGCCCGCGGCGGAGCGTAGAGCACGTATCCCAAACATGGTGGATCGGTCTGGCCGCGGTCATCCGGCACCGCCTTCGAAGTAGCCCAAGCAACTTGACCGCACGAGCCCCATTCCAGCATCACCATCGACAACCAGGCTTCTTTTTCGAATTCGGGGTCAGCGAGATGGTCATCGTTTCCGAGGGTCGCGGGATCGACTTCCCAGAAGACGCAGCGGCGTGCGTGCTTCGGAAGCTGCTCGAAGGCTTCGAGCCGCAGCGCTGTGATACGAGCTGACACTAGTTTCCTGGCCTCCGTGCGGTACTGGAGCCCGGCTTATCCTCAGGCTGATGTGCACCAGCAGCCCCTCTAGGATAGGAGAGTTGGTCTCGATCGGGCCAGTGTTGGCCGGACCACACGCGGATCACCCGCGCCGCCCGGCCGGCCCCGCCGGCACCACCATCTTCGCCCCGCCTCATAAGCCGGTCGAAGCTTGAAATCGCTTGACGCACACTAGATCTCCGTCGAAACGCGGTACGTGTGACCGCCCTCCCCCACCCCGGGAACCGCCGCAGTGTCACAGTGACGTAATTACAGCGTATCCCGGTTCGGGCCTGATCAGGGTTTTCCCGGGGCCATCAGCCCGACGATGCGCTGGAGATCGTCGACCGAGCCGAACTCCACCACGATCTTGCCTTTGCGTTTGCCGAGGCTGACTGTCACTCGGGTGTCGAAGGTATCCGAGAGTCGTTCAGCAACGTCTTGAAGACCGGGCATCTGGATCGGCTTACGTCGTGGCGTCGGCGTCGGCCCTCCCCGACCGGCCAGGTTCTTGGCCTCGTGATTGGCAACCGTGACTGCCTCCTCGGTGGCTCTCACCGAGAGGCCTTCGGCGACAATCCGGCTCGCCAGTTCCTCCTGTGCCTCGGGTCCGGCCTCCAGTGACAGCAGCGCGCGGGCATGGCCGGCAGACAGCACACCCGCGGCGACCCGTCGCTGGACGGGGATCGGCAGCTTCAGCAACCTGATCATGTTGGTGATCAGGGGCCGAGACCGACCGATGCGCGCCGCGAGTTCATCGTGGGTGACTCCGAACTCATCCAACAGTTGCTGGTATGCCGCCGCTTCTTCCAAGGGGTTCAGCTGTACCCGATGGATGTTCTCCAGCAGAGCGTCGCGTAACAGATTGTCGTCGCCCGTCTCGCGCACGATGGCTGGGATGGTGGCCAGGCCGGCCTCCTGGGCAGCCCGCCAGCGCCGCTCCCCCATCACAATCTGGTAATGCGCGCCGCTCTGTGAACCCTGCACCGCCCGCACCACGATCGGCTGCAACAGCCCGAACTCGCGGATGGAATGCACCAGCTCCGACAGCGCCTCCTCGTCGAACACCTGCCGCGGCTGACGGGGGTTGGTCTCGATATCGGCCGGTGCGATCTCTCGATACACCGCGCCCATCGCGGCGGCGTCCGGTGCCGGCCCACCGATCACCACATCCGCAGCGGCGGCGCCCATCCGCGGCCCGAAGCTCGACGGCCCGGATTCACCTTCCGCGGGACCCGTGGGGATCAGCGAAGCCAGGCCGCGGCCGAGGCCGCCCTTTCTGCGTGACGCTTGCGTCATGGTCATCCCTTCCCGGCTGGTGGTCGATCGCGCTCGGCGAGTTCACGGCTAGCGTCGAGGTAGCTCATCGCCCCGCGCGAACCGGGATCGTAGTCGATGATCGTCATGCTGTAGCCGGGCGCCTCGGAAACCTTGACGCTGCGCGGAATCACCGTGCGCAGCACCTTGCTGCCGAAGTACCGGCGCACCTCCTCGGCAACCTGATCGGCGAGCTTGGTGCGGCCGTCGTACATGGTGAGGATGACCGTCGTCACCTCGAGCTGCGGGTTGAGGTGGGCCTTCACCATCTCGATGTTGCGCATCAGCTGTGACACGCCCTCGAGTGCGTAGTACTCGCACTGGATCGGAATCATCACCTCGGGCGCAGCGACGAGCGCATTGATGGTCAGCAGTCCCAGCGAAGGTGGGCAGTCGACGAAGACGTAATCGAAATCGAAGTTGTCGAGCTCGGCCAATGCGGTGCGCAGCCGATTCTCGCGCGCCACCATGCTCACCAGCTCGATCTCGGCACCCGCCAGATCGATCGTGGCCGGCACGCAGAACAGGCGCTCGCTGTGCGGGCTGCGGCGCAGCGCCGACCGCAACGAGACCTCGCCGATGAGCACCTCGTACGACGACGGTGTGCCGGACTGCCGGTCGGTGATGCCAAGTGCCGTGCTCGCGTTGCCCTGCGGATCGAGATCGATGACGAGCGTCTTAAGTCCTTGCACGGCAAGCGCGGCGGCCAGGTTGACGGCCGTGGTGGTCTTGCCTACGCCGCCCTTCTGGTTAGCGACGGTCAAGACCCGCCGCTGGCGCGGTCGCTGCAGTGTCTCATGGGTGGTGTGCAGGACGCGCATGGCTCGCTCAGCGGCAGCGCCTATCGGGGTGTCCAATTCGACCGATGTTTCACGTGAAACATTCACCGTGGGATTGTGCGCCGTTCCGGGCGCCGGCGCCACTCCGCCCCGCGCCGGCCCGGTGCTCGCCACCGCCTGCGCCATGGCACTCGGCGACGACGGTGCGGCGGGCATGGCCGAGGTCGGACCCTGTATATACGTCATGCCGTTCCCCTGTCCGCCGTCGGTGCCGACTTGTGTCGCGTCTGCCTTCGGGTCCCCCCATGTCGTGCGGACACGACGGTTGCGGGCGGATGCAAGTAGTTCGCGCCACATGTCACTACCCTGACATCGACGGCCCCCAACGCGGCCATCACACGCCGGTGCTCTCGGACTTCGTCGGGGGCGCGCTCTCCCTTGATCGCAAGCATCCGCCCGTCCTGCCGTAGCAACGGCATGCTCCATTTCGTCAGCTTGTCCAACGCGGCCACCGCGCGGGAGACCACGGCATCGCTCTCGCCCAACCGGTCGCGTACCGATGAGTCCTCGGCACGTCCGCGAACCACCTCAACCGCCAACCCGAGGTTGGCCACCGCCTCACGAAGAAAGTCGGTCCGGCGCAATAGCGGCTCCACAAGGACCACGCGTAGGTCGGGCCGCGCGATCGCCAGCGGCAGCCCTGGCAATCCGGCGCCGCTGCCGATGTCCACCACCCGATCGCCGGGATCGAGCAGTTCCCCGATCGCGGCGCAGTTGAGTAGATGCCGGTCCCACAACCGGTCCACCTCGCGGGGTCCAAGGAGTCCGCGCTCCACGCCGGCGTCCGCCAGCAGCGCAGCGTACCGGTGCGCAAGTTCGAGTCGTGGCCCGAAGACTGCGGATGCGGAGTCGGGCACAGGGCTGCCGCTCGGCTCCGCCCCCTCCCGAGGCCCGACATGTTTCACGTGAAACATCCTCCGCTCGTCCTGCCTGCCGCCCCGCCGGAACTACACCGCTGTAACTCCGCCTTCTCTGGTTAGGGATTGGTCACGGGTGCATCGCGCTTTAGTCGCGCAGTACAACAACGCGCCGCGCCGGCTCCGCGCCCTCGCTTTCGCTGTGCACACCGGGAACCGCGGCGACCGCATCGTGGACGATCTTGCGCTCGAACGGCGTCATCGGGGCCAGCTCTTCGCGTTCACCCGTCTCGGCCACCCGCCGTGCGACCTTGTCGCCCAGCGCAGCCAATTCTTCGCGGCGACGCCGACGCCAACTCGCGATGTCGAGCATCAGCCGGCTGCGCACACCGGTCTTCTGATGCACCGCCAGCCGGGTCAGTTCCTGCAAAGCGTCGAGCACCTCGCCCCCGCGGCCCACCAACTTGTTCAGGTCGTCGCTGCCGTCGATGCTCACCACCGCACGGTTGCCCTCGACGTCCAAGTCGATGTCGCCGTCGAAGTCCAGCAGATCCAACAGCTCCTCCAAATAGTCGCCGGCGATCTCGCCCTCGGCGACCAACCTCTCCTCCAAATCGTCCGGCTCCTCGGCACCGCTATCCGCCGCAGCCGCGGCCTCGTCGGGCGTTGTCTGAGCCCCGTCCTCGAGGTCGCTGTCGAGCTCGGTGGTGTCGGCGTCAGTCATGGCTTTCTCTCCCCTCATCCACGGGTCGGTATTCGCGCTATTCGCGGGTCTGCAGTGTCTCGAGCGGTCTTCGCGGTCTTCGCGGTCGTCGCGGTCTTCCTCCAGGGGCCGCATCTTTCCGGCTAGCTCCGGTATCCCCGGGCCTGCTCGTCAACGCTTGCGTTTCTTCGGTCGCGCACCCGGGCGGGGTGTGCGGCTAGGCGGGCTGCTGTTGCGGCCCGCCGGACTCTGCTTCTCGGCTTCCGGCTTGGATGCCTTCGTCTCAGACGTGCCGTCGGTAGCCGAGGTATCTGATGTCTCGGTCGAGGACCCATTACCGCTCGCCGGCATGGGCTTCGTTGAGGGCTTCGTTTGGCGCTTGGGCTTAGCCCCCGGCGCCGGCGCGTTGGCAGCTCGGCGCTGCAGCGCTTCCTGCTTTTTGGCTTCGTCCTCTTTTTCGATCATCCCGAACACGTAGTGCTGCTGGCCGAAGGTCCAGATGTTGTTGGAAAACCAATAAAGGATGATCGCCAACGGAAGGAACGGGCCACCAACCACCACTCCGAGTGGGAACACATACAGGGCCAGCTTGTTCATCATCGCGGTCTGCGGATTGGCCGCGGCCTCCACACTCTGCCGGGCAATCGACGCGCGGCTGTTGAAGTAGGTCGCTACGCCCGCCAAGATCATCACCGGCACACCGACTGCGATCACCGCGGGCCGGCTGAAGTCGATGAACGCGTCCAACCCGCCGCGCTGTGTCATGGACGCACCGATCGGTGCGCCCAACAGATTGGCGTCCAGGAAGTGGCCGACGTCGGCGGGGGTGAATACGTAGTTGCCCGTGAGGCGGTTCTCAACGACCGACATCTGCTGCTGGCCGAAGCCACCCACGGTGCGATTAAACGATCGCAACACGTGATACAGCCCAAGGAACACCGGGATCTGCGCCAGCATCGGCAAACAACCCAGGATTGGATTGAAGCCGTGCTCGCGTTGCAGCTTCTGCATTTCCAGCGCCATCCGCTGACGGTCCTTGCCGTACTTCTTCTGTAGCGCCTTGATTTGCGGTTGCAGTTCCTGCATCTGCCGGGTGGTGCGAATCTGGCGCACAAAGGGCTTGTACAACAGCGCCCGCAACGTGAACACCAAGAACATCACCGACAGCGCCCAGGCGAAGAAGTTGGACGGCCCCAGCACGAAAGCGAACAGCTTGTACCAGAGCCACATGATCCACGACACCGGGTAGTAGATGAAGTCGAGACTGAAAAAATCAAACAAAAGACTTGCTCTCCCCTCGCATCGCTGGGCTATCCCAGCTGGCCCAGCCGGCGTCGTCGACGTCAGCCTGGCAATCGGCGCGACACTCGTGCCGCTCCGGTATTGGGTCCCATCCTCCCGGATGCCATGGTCCGCACTTGGCGAGTCTGGCCGCCGCCAGCCAACACCCCCGTAGCACCCCAAACTCGGTTAGGGCATCCACGGCATACTGACTACAGGTAGGGATGAAGCGGCAGGACGCCGGTCGAAGCGGCGAGATCATGTGCCGATAAAGCTGGATCAGAAAAATCAACCCCCGCGCCAACCTCCGCGCGATGGCCCTGCCGACGGGTCGGTCCGCACTCGCACCTGTTCGGCTCGACCTGCCCACCAACGCGGTCACCGGTCGGTACCCGCAAGCTCGAAAGCACGTCGCAACCCGCATCGCAGCTGCTGCTCCAACCATGCCGACGACACCTTCCGGCTACTCGGCAACGCGCGAATCACCACTTGATCGCAAGGATGAAGGTCGCTCAACATTGGCCTGGCAATGTGCCGCAACCTGCGCGCCACACGATGTCGTTCCACCGCCGAACCCACGCGCTTGACGACAATCAGGCCGACCCGGGGACCTTGGCACTGTTGGCGGTCACATCCCCGCCGGACGTGGACGATGACATCTGGCTGCACCGTACGGATCCCGTACTTCACCGTCGCGTCGAACTCGGTTGACCGCCTCATGCGGTTGCGTGCGGAAAGCACCGCTAGGAAACCCGTTGGAAGCGATCAGGCAGTTAAAGCGCGGCGGCCCTTACGGCGCCGGCTCGACACGATGGCCCGCCCCGCACGGGTGCGCATCCGAAGCCTAAAACCGTGAACGCGGGCTCGGCGCCGGTTGTTCGGCTGGAAGGTCCGCTTGCCCTTGGCCACGGCGTTCTCCTCGCTGTGTCTGGCATAACCATCCGGCCGCCTACGCTTGGCAACTCGTCGGTCGGAGGTGGTCTCGCGACTGGCCGGCGCGGTCCCCAGGCACAAATATTGGGTCGCTGCCGTATCGCCGACTTTCGGGCGACTGTTTGAGGGTACTGACGAGGCTTCGCCTGGTCAAACCTGGCCGACAACGATTGCAACACAAAGAACCCCAGCGGAATACAAAACAACGGTTGGCAGCCGCACGGAAAACTGTTAGCTTCGGGCGGTGTAGTTTTCAAGCCGTTTCAAGTTTGGAACAGCTTGTCGACAACGAAGCGAGGATGGCGGATCAACTAGCTGCCCTGACAGCCCCCTGGTTGTCTTCAGCCCGGAGATCGCGAGCCGTTGCCGGTAGGCTGCGGCACGTTTTCGACCGTCCTTTCCACATCTGTGGATAACCATGTGGACAGTTGCGTTGTCGTCACCAACGGTTGTACCTCGACCCGGAATGAGCGAGAACCAGGGAGATGCGGCGTTGACCGATGACCCCGGTTCCGCCTTTGCCACAGTGTGGAGCGCGGTTGTCTCCGAACTCAACGGGGAGCCCAGCACCGGCATCACCCTCACCACTCCCCTGACCCCGCAGCAAAGAGCTTGGTTGAATCTTGTGCAACCGCTCACGATCGTCGAGGGATTTGCTTTGCTGTCGGTGCCGAGCAGCTTTGTTCAAAACGAGATCGAACGTCATCTGCGCACCCCGATCACCGACGCGCTGAGCCGACGACTCGGTCACCAAATACAACTTGGGGTCCGCATCGCTCCCCCCTCAACCGATGACGGCGCGCTCTCCCAAGACAGCTCTTTGTCGCAAACCGACACATTCACCGCTACCGAAGACGTCGGCTTCGATCTGTCCACAGACGCCGACGAGTTTGACGACAGTGGCGAAACCTTCGGCGGTGCTCACCAAAATTGGCCGACCTACTTCACCGAACGACCGCAGAGCACCGATACCGCAGCCGCCGGCGGAACCAGCCTCAACCGCCGCTACACCTTTGACACGTTCGTCATCGGTGCATCCAATCGGTTCGCCCACGCGGCCACCCTGGCCATCGCCGAAGCACCGGCCCGCGCATACAACCCGCTGTTCATCTGGGGCGAGTCCGGCCTCGGTAAGACCCATCTGCTCCATGCGGCCGGTAATTACGCCCAGCGGTTGTTCCCAGGGATGCGGGTCAAGTACGTCTCCACCGAAGAGTTCACCAACGACTTCATCAACTCGCTGCGCGACGACCGCAAGGTCGCCTTCAAACGCAGCTACCGCGACGTCGACGTGCTGCTCGTCGACGACATCCAGTTCATCGAGGGCAAGGAAGGTATCCAGGAAGAGTTCTTCCACACCTTCAACACGTTGCATAACGCCAACAAACAGATCGTCATCTCCTCCGACCGACCACCTAAACAGCTCGCCACCCTCGAAGACCGGCTCAGAACGCGGTTCGAGTGGGGGCTGATTACCGACGTCCAGCCCCCAGAGCTAGAGACCCGGATCGCCATCCTGCGCAAGAAAGCACAGATGGAACGTCTCGCCGTGCCCGACGATGTCCTCGAACTGATCGCCAGCAGCATCGAACGTAATATCCGCGAACTTGAGGGTGCCCTCATTCGGGTCACCGCCTTCGCTTCACTGAACAAGACGCCGATCGACAAGGCGCTGGCCGAGATCGTGCTGCGCGATTTGATCGCCGATGCCAGCACGATGCAGATCAGCTCGGCAACGATCATGGCGGCCACCGCCGAATACTTCGACACCACGGTCGAAGAGTTGCGCGGCCCCGGCAAAACCCGAGCACTGGCTCAGTCGCGGCAGATCGCGATGTACCTGTGCCGCGAGCTCACCGATCTCTCGCTGCCCAAGATCGGCCAGGCGTTCGGTCGAGATCACACCACCGTCATGTACGCCCAGCGCAAAATCTTGTCCGAGATGGCCGAGCGTCGTGAGGTCTTCGATCACGTCAAAGAGCTCACCACTCGCATCCGCCAGCGCTCCAAGCGCTGACCCGAGCCCATTTCCTGCACCTTTTTGCAAAAAACTTCTCTACCTCGAGTCACACCAGTCACAGCCAAGCGTTGTTGGTGGTTCTGTGTACAAACCACCCAAACTGCCGTGGACTCCCGCGTCTGCGGTGCACACCGTGATTCATCCCCAACGGCCCAACACCGACCACACAGTTGTCAAGCCAGTCATCCACAACCCGGCGCGCCGCCTAGCAGCACGGAGGTCTGGCTGTCCCCAAGATCCACACCCCTTATTACTGTTATTGAGATCTCTTCGTTGTTTGTTCGTTGAAATACAGCGTTGGGGACACGCGTTGCACAGCGGCGCAAGATGGCCCCTCAAGCGGTGGTTGTCAGCGCGAAGGATTAGCTTTCAAGTTGGCCCCAGAAGCTCTACGGTTGTTGTTCGACTACCGTTACGGTCGTCGTGGCGGACTAGACGTCACCGGCGTTCGTCACTGGGAGTCCCCACGCTAGCGGGGGCTAGCCACTGGATTTGATCTCACTGGTAGGTGAAGGGACGCAATGGACGCGGCTACGACACGTGGTCTCACCGACTTAAAGTTTCGTTTGGTGCGAGAGTCTTTCGCCGATGCGGTGTCGTGGGTGGCCAAGAATTTGCCCACCAGGCCCGCGGTCCCGGTGCTCTCGGGAGTGCTGCTGACCGGCTCAGACGACGGTCTGACGATCTCCGGGTTCGATTACGAAGTTTCCGCCGAAGTACAGGTGGCCGCCGAAATAGCTTCTCCTGGAAGTGTTTTGGTATCTGGCAGATTGTTGTCAGACATCACCAGGGCGCTGCCCAACAAGCCCGTTGATTTCTACGTCGACGGTAATCGCGTCGCACTGACCTGCGGAAGCGCCCGGTTTTCGCTCCCGACAATGGCGGTTGAGGATTACCCGACGCTGCCGGCGTTGCCGGAAGAGACCGGGACGTTACCGGCCGAGTTGTTCGCCGAAGCGATCAGCCAAGTTGCCATCGCGGCCGGCCGTGACGACACATTGCCCATGCTGACCGGGATCCGGGTCGAGATCTCCGGTGAGACGGTGGTTTTGGCCGCGACCGACAGATTCCGGCTGGCCGTTCGGGAACTGACCTGGACGGCGTTGTCGCCTGACATCGAGGCCTCGGTGTTGGTGCCGGCCAAGACGCTGGCCGAGGCCGCCAAAGCCGGCCCCGAAGGTTCTGATGTGCGGCTGTCACTGGGCGCCGGAACGGGGGTCGGAAAGGACGGGCTACTCGGCATTAGCGGGAACGGCAAGCGCAGCACCACGCGGCTTCTTGACGCGGAGTTTCCGAAGTTTCGCCAGTTGTTGCCCGCCGAACACACCGCAGTGGCCACTATCGATGTGGCCGAGTTGATCGAAGCAATCAAGTTGGTTGCATTGGTGGCTGACCGGGGCGCGCAGGTGCGCATGGAATTCGCCGACGGCATGTTGCGGCTTTCGGCCGGCGCCGACGATGTGGGACGAGCCGAAGAAGATCTTGCGGTGGACTACGCGGGTGAGCCGCTGACCATCGCGTTCAACCCGACTTATCTGACGGACGGCCTGGGGTCGTTGCACTCCGAGCGGGTGTCGTTTGGCTTCACGACCCCGGGTAAGCCGGCGTTGCTGCGGCCGGCGTCGGCTGAGGATGCGGTGCCGACAGGCAACGGCCCGTTCCCCGCGGTGCCGACCGATTACGTGTACTTGTTGATGCCGGTTCGGTTGCCCGGATAGGTGTATGTCCGGCATTTAGGACTGCGCGACTTCCGGTCCTGGGCCCACGCCGACCTCGAATTGCAGCCGGGGCGAACGGTGTTCGTCGGCCCTAATGGCTATGGAAAGACGAATCTGGTTGAGGCACTGTGGTATTCAAGCACATTGGGCTCACATCGAGTCGGAACCGATATGCCGCTGATCCGGGCGGGTGCGGATCGCGCGGTGATCTCAACCATCGTCGTCAATGAGGGTAGAGAGTGTGCGGTCGACCTGGAGATTGCCGCGGGGAGGGCCAACAAGGCCCGGCTGAACAGGTCACCGGTACGCAGCACCCGCGAGGTGGTGGGAGTGCTGCGCGCGGTGTTGTTTGCTCCAGAAGACCTTGCCCTGGTCCGTGGCGATCCGGCCGATCGGCGACGCTACCTCGATGAGCTTGCGACGGTGCGCCGCCCGGCGATCGCGGCGGTGCGTGCCGATTACGACAAGGTGCTGAGGCAGCGCACAGCGTTATTGAAAGCCGCCTCCGGTACGCGATACCGCGGCGATCGGGCGGCGTTGGACACGCTTGATGTGTGGGACAATCGCTTGGCCGAGCATGGCGCTGAATTGATGGCCGCCCGTATCGATTTGGTGAGTCAGTTGGCTCCGGAAGTGGAGAAGGCGTATCAGCTTCTGGCTCCGGAATCACGGTCGGCCTCGATTGGATACCGCGCCAGCATGGACGGGGTCGGTCGCGGAGAATCTGGTGGCGCGGATCGTGAGGCATTGGAGACCGGGCTGTTGGCTGCGTTGGCGGCGCGACGCAACGCCGAACTGGAACGCGGGGTATGTCTGGTTGGTCCGCACCGTGACGATTTGGAGTTGCGCCTCGGTGATCAGCCTGCGAAAGGCTTTGCTAGCCATGGGGAGTCGTGGTCGCTGGCGGTGGCGCTACGGTTGGCGGCGTACGAGTTATTGCGCGCCGACGGTACCGAGCCGGTGTTGTTGCTCGACGACGTGTTCGCTGAGCTGGATACGAAGCGTAGGCGCGCGTTGGCCACGGTGGCCGAGTCGGCAGAGCAGGTGCTGGTGACCGCAGCGGTGCTAGAGGATGTCCCCGCGAGCTGGGACGCTAGGCAGGTGTATATCGATCTGCGCGACGACGACACCGGGCGGGTTTCGGAGGTGCAGCGGTGACTGGCAAATACGACCGGAGCGGGCAGGATCGCGGTGAGCCGACCGAGCTTCGAGGGATTGACTTGGTCAGGCGAACCCTGGAGGAAGCCCGGGCCGCCGCACGCGCTCGGGGGTTGGATGCCGGTCGCGGTCGCGCGGCGCCGCCGCTCCCCCGCCGCGTGGCCGGACAGCGACGCAGCTGGTCGGGACCGGGGCCCGATGTTCGCGACCCGCAACCGTTGGGCAGGCTCACACGCGAGTTGGCAAAGAAACGTGGCTGGTCCACCCATGTCGCCGAGGGAATGGTGCTCGGCCAGTGGGCATCGGTGGTTGGCCAGCAGATTGCCGACCATGCCACCCCGACCGCGCTTACTGACGGGACGCTGAGCGTCACGGCCGAATCAACCGCGTGGGCCACGCAGTTGCGGATCATGCAAGCGCAGCTATTGGCCCGCATCGCCGCCGCGGTCGGCAACGGTGTGGTGACATCGCTGAAAATCACCGGACCGGTGACGCCGTCGTGGCGGAAAGGTCCGCGACACATCGCGGGCAGGGGGCCGCGCGACACCTACGGGTAATAGAGCCAACGGCCCCGACCGGGCAACGTTGGCGCGGCGGCTCAGAGCCGCCAGGACGAAACGGACCAGCATCTCCGACGTCGGGACGCGCCTGGAATAAAGATATCGAGCGCACGGCGCAATCAGATAGGTAGAAACGCGGCCAGAGAATCGGTGCCGACCGCGGCTCACGGTACAGTGGTGTGGTGCGACCGCTGCGGTGACTGGACCGCTCGCATGCAACCCCAAGGAGAGCATTCCGAACGTGGCTGCCCAAAAGAAGAAGCCCCAATCCGGATACGGCGCGGAACAGATCACCGTTCTCGAAGGGCTGGAGGCCGTCCGCAAACGCCCGGGCATGTATATCGGGTCCACCGGTGAGCGTGGTTTGCACCACCTCATTTGGGAGGTGGTCGACAACTCGGTGGACGAGGCGATGGCGGGTTTCGCCACCCAAGTCGATGTGCGATTGCTCGATGACGGCAGTGTGGAGGTCGCCGACAATGGCCGCGGTATTCCGGTTGCCATGCATGCCACTGGCGCCCCCACGGTAGACGTGGTGATGACGCAACTGCACGCCGGCGGCAAGTTCGGTGGCGAGAACAGCGGCTACAACGTCAGTGGCGGTTTGCACGGTGTCGGCGTGTCGGTGGTAAACGCGCTGTCAACCCGCCTTGAGGTCGATATCAAGCGCGACGGACACGAGTGGTCGCAGTATTACGACCACGCCGTTCCGGGCACCCTCAAACAGGGTGAGGCCACCAAGAAGACGGGAACCACCATCAGGTTCTGGGCCGATCCCGACATCTTCGAAACCACCGAATACGACTTCGAAACGGTGGCCCGCCGACTGCAGGAAATGGCGTTCCTGAACAAGGGCTTAACGATCAACCTCACCGACGAGCGGGTGAGCAACGAGGAGATCGTCGACGACGTCGTCAGCGACACCGCCGAGGCGCCGAAATCCGCTCAAGAGAAGGCAGCGGAATCGTCTGCGCCCCACAAGGTTAAGCACCGTACCTTCCGCTACCCTGGCGGCCTGGTCGACTTCGTCAAGCACATCAACCGGACCAAGAGCCCGATCCAGCAGAGCATCATCGACTTTGACGGCAAGGGCGCCGGCCACGAGGTCGAAATCGCGATGCAATGGAACGCCGGCTATTCGGAGTCGGTGCACACCTTTGCCAACACCATCAACACTCACGAAGGGGGCACCCACGAAGAGGGCTTCCGCAGTGCGTTGACATCGGTGGTGAACAAGTACGCCAAAGACAAGAAGCTGCTTAAGGACAAGGATCCCAACCTCACCGGCGACGACATCCGGGAGGGCCTGGCCGCGGTCATTTCGGTGAAGGTCAGCGAACCGCAGTTCGAGGGCCAGACCAAGACAAAACTCGGCAACACCGAGGTGAAGTCCTTCGTGCAGAAGGTGTGCAACGAGCAGCTCACCCACTGGTTCGAGGCCAACCCCTCAGAAGCGAAAACGGTTGTCAACAAGGCGGTGTCCTCGGCGCAAGCGCGGATCGCGGCCCGCAAGGCGCGAGAGTTGGTGCGCCGCAAGAGCGCCACCGATCTGGGTGGTCTCCCCGGCAAGCTCGCCGACTGCCGTTCCACCGATCCACGGAAATCGGAACTCTATGTCGTGGAAGGCGACTCGGCCGGCGGCTCGGCCAAGAGCGGTCGCGACTCGATGTTCCAGGCGATTCTTCCGTTGCGCGGCAAGATCATTAACGTCGAGAAGGCCCGCATCGACCGGGTGCTGAAGAACACCGAAGTCCAGGCGATCATTACGGCGCTGGGCACCGGGATTCACGACGAGTTCGATATCACCAAGCTGCGCTACCACAAGATCGTGCTGATGGCCGACGCCGACGTCGATGGCCAGCACATCTCCACGTTGTTGTTGACGCTGTTGTTCCGGTTCATGCGCCCGCTCATCGAAAACGGACACGTGTTTCTGGCGCAGCCGCCGCTGTACAAGCTGAAATGGCAGCGCAGCGATCCCGAGTTCGCCTACTCCGACCGCGAGCGCGACGGCCTGTTGGAGGCGGGGCTAAAGGCAGGCAAGAAGATCAACAAGGAAGACGGCATCCAGCGCTACAAAGGTCTGGGCGAAATGGACGCAAAGGAGTTGTGGGAAACCACAATGGACCCGTCGGTGCGGGTGCTGCGGCAAGTCACTCTGGATGACGCCGCGTCCGCGGACGAGTTGTTCTCGATCCTGATGGGCGAGGATGTCGATGCTCGTCGCAGCTTTATCACCCGTAATGCCAAAGACGTTCGCTTCCTAGACGTTTAACGCGAGGAATACATGACAGACACCACGCTGCCACCGGGTGACGATTCCGTCGAACGAATCGAACCGGTTGACATTCAACAGGAGATGCAGCGCAGCTACATCGATTACGCGATGAGCGTGATCGTCGGCCGCGCGCTGCCGGAAGTGCGCGACGGGCTCAAACCGGTGCACCGCCGCGTGCTCTACGCGATGTACGACTCGGGGTTCCGCCCGGACCGCAGCCACGCCAAGTCGGCGCGGTCGGTGGCCGAGACGATGGGCAACTACCACCCGCACGGCGACGCGTCGATCTACGACACCTTGGTGCGGATGGCCCAGCCGTGGTCGCTGCGGTATCCGCTGGTCGACGGTCAGGGTAACTTCGGCTCGCCGGGCAACGACCCGCCGGCGGCGATGCGCTACTGTACCTCTGCAGATGCATTGGTGCGCTTACCATTTGGGCAATCGGCGCGGATCGGCGACGTCGTGCCGGGCGCCCGCCCCAATTCTGACAACGCGGTCGAGCTGAAGGTCCTCGACCGGCACGGCGACCCCGTGGTAGCCGATCGGTTGTTCCATTCGGGCGAGCACCAGACCTACACCGTGCGCACCGCCGAAGGCTATGAGGTCACCGGCACCGCAAACCATCCGTTGCTGTGCCTTGTCGACGTCGGCGGTGTGCCGACGCTGCTGTGGAAGCTGATCGGGGAGATCCGCGACGAGGACCATGTCGTGTTGCAGCGGACTCCGCCGGTGGAACTCGGGCCGGCGGACTGGCACGACGTGATGGAAGCGCTCTTGTTGGGCGCGTTTATCAGCGAGGGCTTCGTATCGCAGACGCGCGCGGGATTCAACAACCTCGACCGCGAGTACTTCAACATGGTCGTCGCTGCGTATGACGCCGTCGTGGGTGGCCGACGCTATACGTCGGTTCGGACCATTGCGTCCGGATCGACGTTGCATGAGCTCGATATTCATAACCTCGCCGAACTCAAGAAGACACGCCTAGGCGACCTGTGTGGGCAACGATCGGCGGACAAGGTGGTACCCGACTGGCTGTGGCAGTCCTCGGCCGCCGTCAAGCGGGCCTTCCTGCAGGCGCTGTTCGAAGGTGATGGTTCGTGCTCTGTCTTACCACGCAACACGATTCAGGTGTCGTACTCGACACGCAGCGAGCAGCTAGCTGTCGACGTTCAGCAGATGCTCCTCGAGTTCGGTGTGGTATCTCGGCGGTACCTGCACGCAACGGGTGAGCACAAGGTCGTCATCACCAACCGTGCGCAAGCCGAAATGTTTGCAACACAAGTCGGTTTCGGTGGTGCGAAGCAATCCAAGCTCGCCAAGATTCTTGGTGCGATGCCACCGTGTGCCGGTCGCGATGGAGATCACGTTCCCGGACTGTCTTCGTTCATCCGTAAGCATGCCAGAGGTTCGTGGGCCGACCGCGATTGGCTCAACCGCCACAACATCGATCGCATCCAACGGTGGCGCACCCGCGGCGACGAGATCCTCTCGCACATCGCCGATCCCGACGTGCGTGCCATCGCCACCGAACTCACCGATGGCCGGTTCTACTACGCGCGGGTCGCCTCGGTGACCGAAGCCGGTGTCCAACCGGTCTACAGCTTGCGTGTCGACACCGACGATCATGCCTTCCTCACCAACGGCTTCGTTAGCCACAACACCGAGGCGCGGTTGACTCCGCTGGCCATGGAGATGTTGCGTGAAATCGACGAGGAGACAGTCGATTTCATACCGAACTACGATGGTCGTGTCCAGGAGCCGACCGTCCTGCCCAGTAGGTTCCCCAACCTGCTGGCCAATGGCTCCGGCGGCATCGCCGTCGGCATGGCCACCAACATCCCGCCGCACAACCTGCGCGAGCTCGCCGACGCGGTGTTCTGGGCGCTGGACAATTACGACGCCGACGAAGAGGCCACGCTGGCCGCCGTCATGGAACGCGTCAAAGGCCCCGACTTTCCCACCTCCGGACTGATCGTCGGAACCCAGGGCATCTCCGATGCCTACAAGACCGGCCGGGGTTCCATCAGGATGCGCGGAGTCGTTGAGGTAGAAGAAGATTCGCGCGGGAGAACCTCGCTGGTCATCACCGAGCTGCCCTACCAGGTCAACCACGACAACTTCATCACCTCGATCGCCGAGCAGGTCCGCGACGGCAAGCTGGCCGGCATCTCCAACATCGAGGATCAGTCCAGCGACCGGGTGGGCTTGCGTATCGTCATCGAACTCAAGCGCGACGCCGTGGCCAAGGTTGTCCTGAACAACCTCTACAAGCACACCCAGCTGCAGACCAGCTTTGGCGCCAACATGCTGTCGATCGTCGACGGAGTGCCACGCACGTTGCGGCTGGACCAGCTGATTCGCCACTACGTCGAACACCAGC
Organism: Mycobacterium simulans; assembly: GCF_900232995.1. Lineage (GTDB taxonomy): Bacteria > Actinomycetota > Actinomycetes > Mycobacteriales > Mycobacteriaceae > Mycobacterium > Mycobacterium simulans. The sequence goes on along the minus strand of NZ_OCVX01000003.1, from coordinate 1,228,735 downwards.
TCGACGTCATCGTCCGCCGCACCACCTACCGGCTGCGCAAGGCCAACGAGCGGGCCCACATCCTGCGCGGTCTGGTCAAAGCGCTCGACGCGCTGGACGAAGTGATCGCGTTGATCCGCGCGTCCGAGACGGTCGACATCGCCCGCGCCGGCCTGATCGAACTGCTCGACATCGACGAGATCCAGGCGCAAGCCATCCTGGACATGCAGCTGCGCCGACTGGCGGCACTGGAACGCCAGCGCATCATCGACGACCTGGCCAAGATCGAGGCCGAGATCGCGGACCTGGAAGACATCCTGGCCAAGCCGGAGCGGCAACGAAAAATCGTGCGCGACGAACTCGGCGAAATCGTCGACAAGCACGGCGACGACCGTCGCACCCGGATCATCGCGGCCGACGGCGACGTCAGCGACGAAGATTTGATCGCCCGCGAGGACGTCGTCGTCACCATCACCGAGACCGGATACGCCAAGCGCACCAAGACCGATCTGTACCGCAGCCAAAAGCGTGGCGGAAAGGGTGTGCAGGGCGCCGGGCTCAAGCAGGACGACATCGTCCGGCACTTCTTCGTGTCCTCCACCCACGATTGGATCCTGTTCTTCACCACGCAGGGTCGGGTGTACCGGGCCAAGGCCTATGAGCTGCCGGAGGCCTCTCGAACGGCGCGCGGTCAGCACGTCGCCAACCTGCTGGCGTTTCAGCCCGAGGAGCGCATCGCCCAGGTCATCCAGATCCGCGGTTACGAAGACGCGCCGTACCTGGTGCTGGCCACGCGGAACGGCCTGGTTAAGAAGTCGAAGCTGACCGACTTCGACTCCAACCGCTCGGGCGGGATCGTCGCGATCAACTTGCGCGACAATGATGAGCTGGTCGGGGCGGTGCTGTGTTCGGCCGACGACGATTTGCTGCTGGTATCGGCCAACGGCCAGTCCATCAGGTTCTCGGCGACCGACGAGGCGCTGCGCCCGATGGGCCGCGCCACCTCCGGTGTGCAGGGCATGCGGTTCAACGCCGACGACCGACTGCTGTCGCTGAACGTGGTCCGCGAAGGCACCTACCTGCTGGTCGCCACGTCCGGAGGCTATGCCAAACGCACCGGGATCGAGGAGTATCCGGTACAGGGCCGTGGCGGCAAGGGGGTCCTGACCGTTATGTACGACCGTCGCCGTGGCAGGCTGGTCGGAGCGTTGATTGTCGACGACGACAGCGAGCTTTACGCGATTACCTCTGGGGGCGGCGTCATCCGCACGGCGGCGCGCCAGGTCCGCAAGGCGGGACGGCAGACCAAGGGCGTTCGGCTGATGAACTTGGGTGAGGGCGACACACTGTTGGCGATTGCCCGTAACGCCGAGGAAAGCGCTGACGACGTCGACAACGAGGGCGAGTCGCCTACCTGATAGGCGACAATTTCCGGCGGTGGATCGGCCGCAGGAAAGCCTGGGCAATTAGACTCAGCCCGATGACGATGCGAGCCGCATCGCAGCCCCAGGCGGTGCCGGGCAATTAGGCTCAGCGGCCTGGGTACATATGTTAGGAGTCGGGGTGACCTCACCGAACGAGCCGGACACCTCCAACTGGGGCGACAAATCGAATGGGGATGGTTCGGTCGAACGTGCCGGTGCACACCGGGCGGCGACCGGACCCGGCCGCATACCGGATGCCGGAGACTCGCCGCCATGGCAGCGTGGTGCGACCAGACCGTCCCAACCAGCGCATCGCCAGGCTGCCGATCCGCCTACCGACGTGCGGGCGCCCTCCAGCGTTGATGCCCGACTCAACCGCTTCATCACGGGCACGTCGGCGCCGTCGGCAGGCCCATCCGCGAAGCCCGCGCCGCCGGAGTCCGACGCTCTGCCGGTGCGCAGTGACGGCCCGCCCGCTGAGGCGTACGCCAGCGAATTGCCCGACCTGTCCGGGCCAATGCCCCGGGCCACGCAACGCAAGCCTGCCGTGGACCGTGCCGCTGAGCCGAGCCCGGGCCGTTCGGCGACCTCTGAAGCCCGAGAAACCCGCGAATCCCGGGTCCAGGTGTCCTCCCGACGAACCCGTGGTCCGGTGCGCGCCAGCATGCAGATCCGGCGGATCGACCCGTGGAGCACGTTGAAGGTGTCGCTGTTGCTGTCGGTGGCGCTCTTCTTCGTGTGGATGATCGCTGTCGCGTTCCTCTACCTGGTGCTTGGTGGCATGGGTGTGTGGGCCAAACTGAACAGCAATGTCGGCGATCTGTTGAATAACACCAGCGGTACCAGCGGAGAGCTAGTCTCCAGCGGAACGATATTCGGTGGCGCCGTCCTGATCGGCCTGGTCAACATTGTCCTGATGACCGCGATGGCCACGATCGCGGCGTTCGTCTACAACCTGACGACCGATCTGATCGGCGGTATCGAAGTGACGCTGGCAGACCGGGACTAGGTTGGATGCGTGGCGACCCGCTGCGCCCGGCTGCGCCGCGCTTGCGATCGCCACTAGCGTTTTGGGTGGCGACCCGCTGCGCCCGGCTGCGCCGCGCTTGCGATCGCCACTAGCGTTTTGGGTGTCGGGCGGCGATTGCGGTAATCTCGTCGCTCGGCCGTACGCGAGTACGGGCCTATAGCTCAGGCGGTTAGAGCGCTTCGCTGATAACGAAGAGGTCGGAGGTTCGAGTCCTCCTAGGCCCACGACCATGTACCCGTTGAGACGTTGCGTGAAGCTCGCGGTGCCACTGGCGGCGATCGCTGCGGTGGCGGCGGTAGTGCGATCACGACGCGGCGTCGAGGTGTGGCACATGGAGCCAGATCCACCCTCTGGTCTTGCACCTAACCATGAAGAGGGGCCTTAGCTCAGTTGGTAGAGCACTGCCTTTGCAAGGCAGGTGTCAGGGGTTCGATTCCCCTAGGCTCCACAAATTGCCATAGGCGGGTATGCCGGCAATCCTCACACCCGAAGCCCCGCAATCTCCAATCGCCCCAACGCCCTTGTGGCGCAACGAAATTACCTGTGCGCGGTCCATCCGTGGCGGGCGGCCGCGCGTCACGGTGCCGGGGGCGGACCCAGGATCTCGATGCCGTACGAACGTGCCATGGCCGTAAGGGCGGCCGGGTCCGGCGGTACTTCGTCGGGCGGCGTGGTGGTGTCGGTCGCGGGCGTTCCGACGGCGCGCGTGAACTTTGCAAACCCGGCCGGCGTGTGCACGGTGAGGAACCAAGCATCGGGGCTGGTTACTACAAAGGCGTGCGGTAGCTGCCGGGGCAAAAAGGCGACCGATCCGGGTCCGGCGGCATGCGCCTCACCGCCCACCTCGACGCGTAGTTCGCCGTCGAGCACGAAAAAGGTCTCCTCCTCGGCCAGATGCCGATGCAGCGGGCTCCCGTAGCCTCGCTCGCCCCGCTGTTCCAGCACGTCGAAGGTTCCGTCGGTTGCATCCCCGGTGGCGCGGACCCGGATGAGCGCGCCCAGGAACCACACCGCCTGCTGGGCCTCCGGCGTGATGATCGCCGGCGTAGCCGGCGCGTGGTGGTGCGTCTGAAAGGTCATGGCCCCAGGGTTGACAACGTCTGACGGCCTCAAACTGGGTAGCGCCGACGCTCAAGATTCCGTCACGGCCGCGGGTGCACGTCCACGCTCGGCGGCAGCGGTGACGGCTCCTTGCGCGTCGAGCGCCGGACAATGCTGAACGCGACCGCCCCGCCCGCCAGTACCGCGATGGCGGCGCCCGCGCTGAGCCACGGACGACGCTTGCTTCGGCGTTGCGACCGGCGTGCCTCCTGGAGCACCTGCGGCAGGTTGGCGACCACCTCCTGTGCGGCGGCCAGCTCCTGAGCGATCGTCTCTTGGGCGGCTGCGATCTCGCGGGCCAGCCGGCCTTTCCGGTAGCGGCGACGAAGCTCCGATGCCGTCGACTGCGCCGAGTGAACCCCGAGTCCGACAACGCCTCGGGTGACGTCCACAGGTCCCACCGCCGAATAGGTCAGGCCGCGGGTCAGTCGTTCCCTTGGGGTCAACCGGGTTTCCGCGTTCTCGCTCATCTGCCGCCTTTCTCTTTCGTCAGGTACCTCCACGTACCTAGGACAGACTGCCACCATAAAGACGCCTGCGGACCTATTGTGCGAACGCCGCACCCGGTGCGGACGGGCCGGCGCGTAATGGCAGACTGTGATCCCGTGACTAACAGCCCCATTCAGCCCGCCACCGCCACGCTGCACACCAACCGCGGAGACATCAAGGTCGCCCTGTTCGGAAACCACGCGCCCAAGACCGTCGCCAATTTTGTGGGCCTGGCGCAGGGCACCAAGGAGTACTCGACCCAAAACGCCTCGGGCGGCCCGTCCGGCCCCTTCTACGACGGCGCGGTCTTTCACCGGGTGATCCGGGGCTTCATGATCCAGGGCGGCGACCCGACCGGAACCGGTCGTGGCGGCCCCGGCTACAAGTTCGCCGACGAGTTCCATCCCGAGCTGCAGTTCGACCGGCCCTACCTGCTCGCGATGGCCAACGCCGGGCCGGGCACCAACGGCTCACAGTTCTTCATCACCGTCGGTCCGACCCCGCACCTGAACCGGCGTCACACGATCTTCGGTGAGGTGACGGACGCGGAGTCGCAGCGTGTCGTCGAGGTGATTTCAACGACGGCCACCGACGGCAACGACCGGCCGACTGACCCGGTCGTCATCGAGTCGATCACGATCACCTAGACGCCGGGCCGAAACCCTCGCGAGGGTGCGCAAAATGCCGGCCGCGTCGGCGTGTCGGTGTGCGGACACGCACGCTCGGCGCCCGATGCGCCGCGCGCGCCCAAAGGATCAGTAGCCGGCCTCGGTAAGGGCGTCGAGCACCTCGAGTGGTTCGGTGCCGAGATCCCAACGGGACAGGATTAGCAGTCCGCCGTTGACCGTTTCGATCTCGAGCAATCGGACTTTGCGACCAAAGCGGCGGAACTCGGTGATCCTGATGATCTTGATCTGAGGACGCCGTAATAACTGCGTCTGAAACCACCCCCGGATCGCCAAGCCTTCGGTGGTAATTGCCAGCTTTGGACGCGCGCGCCACGAGCCGCCCGCAAACAAGATCAGACCCAGCGCGGCAATTCCGGTGATAACACGCCCGGGCGGATCTGTGACCAGGGTCACACAGGCGATAGCCATCACAACGCCTGCAACCCCACAACCAGCGATTCCTGCCGTCCGAGGCGCCCATTCTGTTTGCTGCATTCGGTAGCTAGACCCTCCCACCACCGCGGATACAGTTATCCACAGACGCTATCAACAGTGGGGATAAATCACACGCGTGTGATTGTGTGATCTTAAGGTTGCTGCGCCAGTAACGCGCAGACCGCAAAATGAATTCATTACGTTCGCGTCAACCGTCAGTGCCACCGCATCGTGAGCAACAAACCGGTGATCATGAAAGCGAACGCGATCGCGTAGTTCCACGGACCGAGCTCAGCCATCCAATGCAGCGCCGTGGGCGCATTGCTGCCTACGGCGGCCAGCTGAAACACCATCAACCAGATGAGGCCGATCAGCATCAAACCGATGAACAAGGCGACGAACCACACACTCGACGGTCCCGCCTTCACCTTCACCGGCGTGCGGCTGACCGCGCTGACGGTGAAATCGTTTTTCTTGCGGACCTTGGATTTCGGCATCTGCTACCTCGGGTTACGGTTGCTGCTGCAGGCATAGCTTGTTTTCAGGCTTGGCTACGAGACTAACCCACCTGGCACCGTGACCAGGAAACGGAGACATGATGATCGACAGGCGCCGCTCGCCATGGCGGTTCGGTGTGCCGCTGGTCTGCTTGCTGGCGGGGCTGCTGCTGGCCGCGACGCACGGGGTGTCCGGTGGCGCGGAGATCCGCCGCAGCGACGCACCGCGCCTGGTCGACCTGGTGCGCCAGGAGCAGTCGTCGGTGGCCCGCCTCAACGCCCAACGCGAAGCACTGACCCAACGGATCGACGCCGCGCACGGTCGGTCCTCGGATACCGCATTGACGGCGATGCTGCGGCGAACCGCCGAACTGGCCGGTGAGGCCGATATGAACCCGGTCCACGGTCCGGGCCTGGTGGTGCGTCTCAGTGACGCACAACGCGACGCCAACGGCCGCTTCCCACGCGACGCCTCTCCCGACGACCTGGTTGTGCATCAGCAAGACATCGATGGCGTCATGAACGCGATGTGGAGTGCCGGCGCGGAGGCGATCCAGATGCAGGACCAGCGCATCATCGCGACCTCGGTAGTTCGCTGCGTCGGCAACACGTTGCTGCTCAATGGGCGTACCTATAGCCCGCCCTACACGATCACCGCGATCGGCAATGCCGCCGGCATGCAAGCGGCGCTGGCTGCCGCGCCGCTGGTGACGCTCTACAAGCAGTACGTCGTTCGATTCGGCCTCGGCTACCACGAGGAAGTCAAGCCGGACGTACAAATCGTCGGCCATTCCGAACCGGTCCAGCTGCATTTCGCAAAGCCGTCGGGGCCCTTGGGGTACTGAGGCTTTATCGAGCCGGACGGTAACCTGTCACGATGCGGATCCTGGTCGTCGACAACTACGACAGCTTCGTTTTCAACCTGGTGCAGTATCTTGGCCAGCTTGGCGTCGATGCCGAGGTGTGGCGCAACGACGACGCTCGGCTGTCTGATGAAGCCGCCATCGCCGCCCAGTTCGACGGCGTCCTGCTAAGCCCCGGTCCGGGTACCCCGGAACGCGCAGGCGCGTCGATCGGCTTGGTTCGTGCCTGCGCCGCGGCCTGTACCCCCCTGCTCGGAGTATGTCTCGGGCACCAGGCCATCGGCGTCGCCTTCGGCGCGACCGTCGACCGCGCGCCCGAGTTGCTGCACGGCAAGACCAGCAGCGTGTTCCACACGAACACCGGTGTGTTGCAAGGACTTCCGGACCCGTTCACGGCGACCCGATACCACTCGCTGACCATCCTGCCGGACTCGCTGCCCGCGGAGCTGGTGGTCACCGCCCATACCCGCAGCGGTGTGATCATGGGCGTACAGCACACCGGGTTGCCCATCCACGGTGTCCAGTTCCACCCGGAGTCGATCCTCACCGAAGGCGGGCACCGGATGCTCGCCAACTGGCTGGCGTACTGCGGCTGGGCGCGCGACGACACGCTGGTGCGCCGGCTGGAAAACGAAGTTCTCATCGCAGTTCGGTCGCAGATCCCGAGCTCAACAAACAGCTCGGCCGAGGCTACTGGCCGAACTTCAGCGTGATGATGCCGTCGCGGTTGACTCCGGTACCGGCCGGCGGACTCTGATAGACGACCCGGTTGTGCTGGGAGCCACCGGCATCGACGTCAGCTCCCTTGTCCAACACCCCGGTCCAACCCAGTGCGCGCAGCCGCGGTTCGGCGTCGGTCCAGAACATGCCGGACAAATCGGGCATGACGAACTGATTGCCCTTCGAGACCTGCAGTTCGATGACCGAGTCGACCGGAACCGTGGTACCCGCGGGCGGGTTGGTGCCGATCACGTCACCGGCCGGCTTCGGGCTGTCCACCTGCGACTGACTGAACTTGGTGAAGCCGTAGACGGTGAGGTTTTTCTGGGCTAGGTCGACGGTCTGGCCGCCCACGTCGGGAATCTGCTTAGCCTCAGGCCCAGAGCCGACAATGATGGTGATCACGTTGGTGATCGCCGACGTCTGATTGGCCGGCGGATTCGTACCGATCACCTTGCCCATCAGTTCGGGGGTCGACGGCGAATTCGCCTGCTTGAACTTGCCGAATCCAGCGGCAGTCAACTTCTTGACCGCCTCGGCGTAGCTCAGCGAGGAGACGTCGGGCAGTTCACGTTGCTCAGGCCCGGTGGAAACGTTGATCGTGATCTCGTCGCCCGCACCCACCGACGAATTGGCGCCCGGATCGGTGCCGATCACGTGGTCCGGTGGGATCGTCGAGTCAGGCTTTTGCAGGGTACGTGTTTTGAAGCCCCGGTTCTGTAGTGCGGCAATCGCGTCGGCGGACGCTTGCCCTCGCACGTCGGGCACTTGGATATTGCGCGTGTTGCCGCCGAACGTGTTGATTGCGATGAAGACGACGATGGTTAGCACCGCCAGTCCGGCGACCGCGGCCACCCACCGGCCGACGGACCCCATATTGCGCTCGCGGTCGGTGTCGAAGACCTGGCGAGGTAGCGGATCGGTCCGCGGACCGCTGAGGTTTCCGGCCGTGGAGGACAGCATTGAGCGGCGCTCGGCACCGGTGAGCACCTTGGGCGCCTCCGGTGGCTCACCGTTGTGCACGCGGACCAGGTCGGCGCGCATCTCCGCCGCGGTCTGATAGCGGTTCTCGGGGTTCTTGGCCAGCGCCTTGAGCACGACGGCGTCGAGGTCGGCGGAGATGCCTTCGTGCCGCTCTGACGGCGGAACGGGGTCTTCACGCACATGCTGGTAGGCGACGGACACGGGCGAGTCGCCGGTAAAGGGTGGCTCTCCGGTGAGAACCTCGTAAAGAACACAACCCAACGAATAGACATCGGAGCGGGCGTCGACGGCGTCACCGCGGGCCTGTTCCGGTGACAGGTATTGCGCCGTCCCGATCACCGCCGCGGTCTGGGTGACACTGTTGCCGCTGTCGGCAATCGCGCGGGCGATGCCGAAGTCCATCACCTTCACGGCGTTGGTGGTGCTGATCATGATGTTGGCTGGCTTGACGTCGCGGTGGATGATGCCGTTTTGATGGCTGAAGTTCAGTGCCTGGCAGGCATCGGCGATGACTTCGATGGCTCGTTTGGGCGGCATCGGACCATCGGTGTGCACGATGTCGCGAAGGGTGACGCCGTTGACGTACTCCATGACGATGTAGGGCAACGGGCCGGCGGGTGTTTCGGCTTCGCCGGTGTCGTAAACGGCGACGATCGCCGGATGATTCAGTGCCGCGGCGTTTTGGGCCTCTCGCCGGAAGCGCAGGTAGAAGCTGGGATCACGGGCCAGGTCCGCGCGCAGCACCTTGACCGCGACGTCGCGATGCAACCGCTGGTCACGGGCGAGATGAACTTCGGACATCCCCCCGAAACCGAGGATGTCGCCCAGTTCGTAGCGGTCGGACAGGTGCCGAGGGGTGGTCATTGCGGTATCTCGTATCGGGCCAGCGACGCGCTGCCATGCAGCGTCAGTGGGGCGTCGACTGGGCTGAGGTTCTGAAGTCCAGAAATACCTGCTTCTTCGCCATCCGTCCAATTGAGGCCCGGGCCCTGCCCGGCAGGGGTCTTGGTCGCTGGTGGGCCGCCGGTGTCGGTAACAGTCGGCGGTGGTGATTGCTGCTGAGTCTCCGCGCTGGAATTGATGACGATAAGCACGGCGATGATGATCGCCAGCGCACCCAACACGCCCGCGGCCCAGAGCAGCGCGCGCTGGCCCGACGAGAACGTGCGCCGCGCCGGGGGCTGGCGGCGACTTCCGGTCGTCGGGCGGGACCGGCGGGGCGGCGGGGTCCGGCTGCTGGAGGTGGCCGCGATCCTGGCAGGAGCGCCCGAAGGTATCGCCGCCGGGGCGGCCCGGCCGGCCGGCGGTGTCTGACTGGGCCGCGGAGGGCGGCGTCCGGCTCGGACCGCGGCGACGGCGTCAGCGAACGGTCCCCCACTGCGATAACGCATGGCGGGGTTCTTCACCAGGGTGATCTCGATGAGTTCGCGCACATTGGGCGGCAGGTCGGCGGGCAGCGGCGGCGGTGGCTCTTTGATGTGCTTCATCGCCACCGTCAGAGCACCGTCGCCGGTGAACGGCCGCTTACCCGAAACTGCTTCGTATCCAACAACTCCCAGTGAGTAGACGTCACTGGAAGGGCTCGCGTCTTGCCCCAGAGCCTGTTCCGGCGCGATGTATTGCGCGGTGCCCATGACCATGCCGGTCTGGGTCACCGGCGCAGCATCGACGGCCTTGGCGATGCCGAAGTCGGTGATCTTCACCTGCCCGGTGGGGGTAATCAAGATGTTGCCCGGTTTGACGTCGCGGTGTACCAATCCGGCCGCATGTGCAACTTGCAGGGCGCGACCAGTCTGCTCGAGCATGTCGAGTGCGTGGCGCAGCGACAGCCGGCCGGTGCGCTTGAGCACCGAGTTCAGCGGCTCGCCGTTGACCAGCTCCATGACCAGGTAGGCGGTGCGACCTTCCCCGTTCAGCTGGCTTTCGCCGTAGTCGTGGACGCCGGCGATCCCAGGGTGGTTGAGCATCGCGGTGGTGCGCGCCTCGGCGCGGAACCGTTCGATGAACTCTGGGTCCTGGGAGAACTCCTGCTTGAGGACCTTGACCGCAACGCGTCGGCCCAGCCGGCTATCCACCGCCTCCCAGACCTGGCCCATGCCGCCGGTGGCGATGAGGCGCTGCAGGCGGTACCTGCCAGACAGCGTCACACCTACTCTCGGGCTCATGGTCCCCCCTGCAGCGCGGCTTCGATCACGGCCCGCCCGATAGGCGCGGCGAGCGCACCACCGGTCGCAGACAGGCGATCGCCCCCGTTCTCTACCAGCACGGCAACGGCAACCTTCGGAGCTTGCGCGGGCGCGAAGGCGATATACCACGCGTGCGGTGGAGTGTGGCGGGGGGCGGTGCCGTGCTCTGCGGGACCAGTCTTGGATGCGATCTGCACGCCGGGGATGGCCCCTTTCTGCTGTGCGAATTTCTCGGCGCCGACCATCAGCTCTGTTAGCTTAGCGGCGATCTGCGGCGACACTGCGCGGCGCTGCTGATAAGGGGCTGTAGTGGCGATGTTGGCCAGGTCAGGCCCCTTGAGGCTGTCGATCAGGTAGGGCCGCATCGTGATCCCGCCATTTGCGATAGTCGCAGCCACCTGCGCGTTCTCCAGCGGTGTCAGCGCAACATCTTTCTGTCCCATACTCGACATCCCCAGTGCGGCGGCGTCTGGAAGTCCTCCGATCGTTGATTCGGCGACCTGCAGTGGAATTGGGCTGGGTGGGGTGTCGAGGCCGAACGACCGCGCCATGCTGCGCAGGGCGTTGGCGCCGGTGACGATGCCCAGTTGGACGAATGCGGTGTTGCATGACTTGGTGAAGGCCTCGCGCAGCGACACCGTCGGGTCGGGGCTGCACGGTTCGCCGCCGTAGTTTTCCAACGTGGCCGTGCTATTGGGCAGCGGAATCGTGGCCGCCGCGGTCAGCTGATCGGTATCGCTGGCTCCGGCCGCCAGTGCGGCGGCGGTGGTGATCACTTTGAAGGTGGACCCGGGCGGGTACGTCTCGGAGATGGCGCGGTTGATCAGCGGGTTATCCGGATTGTCCCGGAGCCGCTGCCACGCCAGCGCCTGCACCTCGGGATTGTGCGACGCCAGCTGGTTCGGGTCATAGGACGGCGAGGACACCAGCGCCAGGATCCTCCCGGTTGACGGTTCCAGGGCGACGACCGCTCCTTTACAGGGCGACCCACCACAGCCTTGTTGCATGGCGTCCCAGCCGGCCTGCTGGACGCGCGGGATGATCGTGGTGTCGACGCTGCCGCCGCGTGGGTCGCGTCCGGTGAAGAAGTCGGCCAGCCGACGGCCGAAAAGTCGCTCGTCGGAGCCGTTTAGCACCGGATCCTCGGCCCGTTCCAGCCCCGTGCTGGAATAGCGCAGCGAGTAGAAGCCGGTCACCGGTGCGTACATCGCAGGGTTGGGATACACCCGGAGGAACCGAAACCGACTGTCGGTGGCCATCGAATAGGCCAGCAGCTGCCCGCCCGCGGTAATCTGTCCGCGCTGGCGCGAATACTCATCGAGTAGGACGCGCTGGTTGCGGGGGTCAGCGCGTAGTCCGTCGGCGGTGAATACCTGCGTGTATGTGGCGTTGAGCAGTAGCAACACGATCAACGCCATCACGGTCACCGAGATCCGGCGCAGCGACGCGTTCATACTTTCTGGATCACCTCGGTGCTGGCCGCCGCGATCGGCGATGTTTTACGCGGGCGGGTGCGCAGTGGACGTCGGGCACCGTGCGAGATGCGGGCCAGGATGGCCAACAGCACGTAGTTGGCCAGCAGCGATGACCCACCGTAGGACATCCACGGAGTGGTCAATCCGGTCAGCGGGATGAGCTGGGTTACTCCGCCCACGACGATGAATAGCTGGATCGCCAGCGTCGAGGCCAGGCCCGCGGCCAGCAGCTTGCCAAAGCTATCCCGGATGGCGATCGCGGTGCGCAGCCCCCGCACGATGACGATCGTGTAGAGCATGAGAATGGCCGCCAAACCCACTAATCCAAGCTCTTCGCCGAACGCGGCGATGATGAAATCGGTCGATGCCGCGGGCACGGTGTCGGGTTGCCCGTTACCCAGTCCGGTGCCGAAGATGCCACCGGTAGCAAAGCTGAACAGCGACTGCACCATCTGGTAACCGCTGCCGTCGGGGTCGGCGAACGGGTCCAGCCACGTCTGCACGCGAACGCGAACATGGGCAAAAAGGAAGTACGCCACAACGCTTCCCGTGGCGAACAAGACCAGACCGATGACCACCCAACTAAACCGCTGCGTGGCCAGATACACCACCACCAGAAATGACGCGTATAACAGCAGCGAAGTGCCGAGGTCCTTTTCGAAAACCATCACACCCACCGAGATCACCCAAGCCGCCAGTAGCGGCGCGAGGTCTCGGGGGCGGGGCAGGGTCATACCCATCAAGTGCTTGCCGGCGCTGGTGAATAGGCCGCGTTTGGCCACCAGCACCGCCGAGAAGAAGATCAACAGCAGAATCTTGGAAAATTCGGCGGGCTGAATCGAGAAGCCGGGCAAGCGAATCCAGATCTTGGCGCCGTTCTGCTCGGACAGCCATGCCGGCAGCAGTGCGGGAATCGCCAAGAAAACCAAGCCCGTGAGTCCACAGATGTAGCCGTAGCGCGCGAGTTGTCGGTGGTCCTTGAGGAACGTCACCACAAGCGCGAACGACGTCACGCCGACCAGAGTCCACAGCATCTGCTGATTTGCGCTGGGGTGACCGTACCGGCCAACTTCTTTGTCGACGAGGTCAAGCCGGTGGATCATCACCAGCCCAAGCCCATTGAGCAGCGCCACCACGGGCAGCAGGAGCGGATCGGTATAGGGTGCGAAACGCCTGATGGCCAGGTGCGCAAATCCGAAGAGGGTCAAGAATGCCAGCCCGTAACTGGCCAGGTCCCAGTGCAAGCCCCGCTCTTGGTTGGCCTCCACGATAAGCAGTGCAGCGATGGTGATGACGGCGGCGAAGCACAACAGCAGCAGCTCGGCGTTGCGTCGAGTCGGCAGCGGGGGTGTCACCGCTACGGGTGGCTGCAGTTG
>NZ_OCVX01000003.1:1163253-1215408 GCF_900232995.1 Mycobacterium simulans | reverse complement strand
GCCCCGGCCAGAATGGGCTGTGTCTGGCCGTACTCGTAGTCGACGACGTCGGCGACCACGACGGTGACATTGTCGGGGCCGCCACCTCGCAACGCCAGTTCGATAAGGCGGTAGGCGCTTTCGGCAACGTCGGGAATCTGCAGGGCCTCGTGGATGGTCTCATCGCTCACCGGGTCCGACAACCCATCGGAGCACAGCAGGTAGCGATCGCCGGCGCGCACTTCGCGCATGGTCAGCGTGGGCTCGACCTCATGGCCGGTGAGCGCGCGCATGATCAATGAGCGTTGCGGGTGGCTGTGCGCCTCCTCGGCGGTGATCCGCCCTTCATCAACGAGGGTCTGGACAAAGGTGTCGTCCTTGGTGATCTGCGTCAGCTCGCCGTCGCGCAATAGGTAGCCTCGCGAGTCACCGATGTGCACCAGACCGAGCCGGTTGCCGGCGAACAGGATCGCGGTGAGCGTGGTCCCCATTCCTTCAAGGTCGGGTTCCATTTCGACCTGCGCGGCGATAGCCGAGTTGCCGGCTCGGACCGCGGCGTCAAGCTTGGCCAGCAGATCGCCGCCGGGCTCGTCGTCATCGAGATGGGCCAACGCGGCGATCACCAACTGGGAGGCCACCTCGCCGGCTGCGTGGCCGCCCATGCCGTCGGCCAGGGCCAACAGGCGTGCACCGGCGTAAACGGAGTCTTCGTTATTGGCACGTACCAGGCCGCGATCGCTTCGGGCGGCATAGCGCAGGACCAGGGTCACGAGCGCCACTCTCCGCGGGTCACGGGCGCAACTCGATTGCCGTCTTGCCGATCCGAACCGGCGTTCCTAGTGGAACTCGTACCGCAGTGGTCACCTTCGCCCTGTCAAGGTAAGTGCCGTTGGTCGATCCTAGATCTTCGACATACCATTCCGAACCGCGCTTAGACAGCCTGGCATGTCGCGTCGAGGCGTAGTCATCGGTCAACACCAGGGTCGAGTCATCAGCGCGTCCAATCAACACCGGCTGCCCGCTCAGCGTGATGCGGGCGCCCGTCAGCGCGCCATCGGTGACCACCAGGTAGCGGGCCTCGTCCCGGCGCTGACGTGAAGGCAGCAGTGTGCCGCGCAACGCCAACCCCCGGCGGACCATGACAGCTCCAGTCGGTGCGTAGATGTCGGTTCGCAGGATCCGTAGCACGGACCAGATGAAGAGCCATAGCAACATTAAGAATCCGGCACGCGTCAGTTGCAGAACTAACCCCTGCATCTGGCGTCCTTTCCGTCCTGGCGCTGCCCACCCACGCTCGTCATGCCGAGCACATCAGCAAAGTCACGATACTTTGACAGTGGTCGACATGCAGTCAAGCGCGGCTGCTTTGAGCCCAGAGCGTTCAGTGAATCCGGACGATGATCTCAGAATGGCCCAAGCGGATCACGTCGCCGTCGGCCAACTGCCACTCCTGGACCGGTGCATTGTTCACAGTGGTGCCGTTCGTGGAGTTCAAGTCCGAGAGCAGAGCGACCTGCCCGTCCCAGCGGATCTCTAGGTGACGACGTGAGACGCCGGTGTCGGGCAACCGGAATTGGGCGTCCTGTCCACGGCCGATGATGTTGGAGCCGTCGCGGAGCTGGTAGGTCCGGCCGCTGCCGTCATCGAGCTGCAGAGTGACCGCAAGTCCGGGGGCCCCATAGCCGCCCTGGCCGTAACCTCCGTATCCACCACCGGCAGGTTGCCCGTAGTCAGCAGCGGGCGGCTGACCGTAGTCAGGTGCAGCCGGTTGGCCGTAGTCGTAGTCACTCCTGCCAGGCTCGCCATAACCGCCGCCCTGCGGGGGGTATCCGCCCGGCACAGCGGTCTCGGCGTATTGGGTGTAGTCGCCTTGCCCATAGTCTTGCCGACCGTATCCCGGGCCGCCCTGCTGGTAGCCCTGGTCGTACCCGCCGCCCTGGTCTGGGTAAGCCGGCTGCTGTGGTTCCGGCGGGGCCGAGGGTGCCGACGGGGCCGAGGGGGCCGAGGGGGCATAGCCGCCCTGGTCTTGGCGGGCAGGCTCACGTCCGTAGTCGCCGTAACCGCCGTACCCGGGCTGGCCGCCGGCCGGCGGAGGGGCGTAGCCGCCTTGGCGGTAGCCCTGGTCGTAGCCTTGGCCGCCGTAGCCGGGTGGCGGGCCGGCCGGAGCGGGCGGGCGTTGCTCGTACGGCGGTGGGTAGCCACCACCCTGCCCCTGGTCTTGGTAACCGCGTTGGTCGGGGTAGCCGCCCTGGTCTTGGTAGCCGCGTTGGTCGGGGTAGCCGCCCTGGTCTTGGTAGCCGCGTTGGTCGGGATAGGCCCCCTGGTCTTGGTAGCCGCGTTGGTCGGGGTAGCCGCCCTGGTCTTGGTAGCCGCGTTGGTCTTGGTAGCCGCGTTGGTCCGGGTAGCCGCCCTGGTCCTGGCGCGGCGGCGGGTAACCCTGCTGGGGTGGGTAGCCGCCCTCCGGGGGATAGGTGGGTCCGCCTTGCTGGCCCGGGCCGTCGTGCTGGTCCTCTTGCGGACGCGCGTAGCGATCGTCGTAATACTCGTCGGGCCGCCCCTGCCCCTGACCGCCGCGGTAGCTCGAATTGTCAGTCATTGGTGGTACTCCTGGTTCTGCGCCATACGCATGATTTGATTGTGGCCGGGCGGAATCGGTGACTGTCGGGCGGGGTTCGACATCAGGGTTGACAGCCCCGCGGGCGCGGAACTGGCCAGTATGTAAGTTCGACGACTGCTCGAACCGGACGACCACATCACCATACGTTTGCCACCCCTGTTCTTGGATATAGTCCGCCAGGTACCGAGCAAAAACGCTGGATGTGAGATCCGGGTCGGCGCCCAACTTCTCAGAGTCGTGCACACTGAGGGTAATGATGTATTCGTTGGGTGCCAAAAGGCGATTTCCCGGGAGCGACTGGACGCCGTCGGCCGCCTCGCGGCGTAACAGGGCCTCAATCTCTTGCGGCACGATCGAACCCCCAAACACTCGGGCAAACGCGTCACCCACGGTCGCCTCGAGTTTGCGCTCGATGCGCTGAACCAGCCCTTTCTGGCTACCCATTTTTCAGCGCTCGCCCCACCCGTCCTGGAATTTTGCGGTCGCAAAACAAACGACTCGCCCGCGTGTCGTGTCAATAAGCATGCTATCGGGACACCCTGCCGGTGCGGCACCGTGAGAATCCTGAGAATCAGGTCGAGGCGGCCCATGGCAGCAGTTGGGGTGCCCGGCTACTACAGTGGTATGGTCCTGCGGTTGTCTCGGGCGAGTGGCGGAATGGCAGACGCGCTGGCTTCAGGTGCCAGTGTCCTTCGGGACGTGGGGGTTCAAGTCCCCCTTCGCCCACAAATGTGATGAGTCGACCCAGCGCTAGCGGCGCCCAGGCTGCGCGCAATTGTGATGAGTACGCCAACGCCTGCCTCGGCGGAGCGCTATAGGTGTGTCTATCCGCATCCCCAAATCCTGAGGCCGGTTCCTCCTGCGAGGGACGCAACCTGGTGCTACACAGAGTTCGTGCATCGTTTTGATCCGCATCCAATTCGCGCGGAGCGAATGTTCCGCCATGTTGGGTGGGCCGTCGCCGAGGCACAGATCGTCTGTCTTGATCGGCTCGGCGGTGACTCCGTCGCCGGCGTTGGGGCACCGTCGTGACGCACGGAATGGTGCTGGGCAGGTTCGTGCCGCCGCACGCCGGACACGTTTATCTATGCGAGTTTGCGCGTCGATGGGTGGACGATCTGACGATCGTCGTCTCGGTACAGGACGGAGATCCGATTTCGGGCACCCAACGCTTGGCATGGATGCGGGAGCTGTTCCCCTTCGATCGCGTGGTCCTTCTCGCCGTCGAGAACTCGCAGCATCCGTCGGAGCATCGGCCGTCTTGGGACGTCTGGAAGGCGAGGTTGGAGCAAGTCCTCCCAAGGCGTCTCGACTTTGTCTTTGCTTCCGAGCCGTACGGCGCGGACTTCGCCCAAATCCTCGGAGCGCGTTTCGTGTCAGTCGATCAGGCACGTGCCGTCGTTCCGGTCAGTGCAACGTGCATCCGCGCGGACCCGTTTGCTCACTGGCAACACATTCCACGCTGCGTGCGGCCCGCGTTCGTGAAGCGGGTAAGCATCCTCGGCCCCGAATCCACCGGGAAGAGCGCCCTGGCCAGGGCGCTCGCGGAAAAGCTCGGAACGAAGTGGGTCCCGGAGTGGGGACGGACTCTGGGGGCGTTAGATGGCGACTCGCCGGAGGGACTGGATTGGACCGAAATCGTTCGCGGGCAGATCGCTTCGGAGGAAGCCTTGGCTCGCGACGCCGATCGCGTGCTGATTTGTGACACCGATCCGCTCGCCGCCGCCGTGTGGGCCGAGTTGTTGCTGGGGAGCCGCCCTCAAGAGCTTCGCGAATCAGCTTGCCGCCCTTACGATCTCACGCTCCTCACCGCGCCCGAAGCGCCCTCGGACGTGGCCGGCGCGCGTTATCCGCTCAGCGAGCGCGGTGATTTTTTCGCGCGTTGCAAACGCGCTCTGCGCGAGGTGGGACGACCATTCGTGGTGGTCAGCGGCGGTTGGGAGGAGCAGATTGCGATGGCTCTCAACGCTGTCGAAAAACTTGTGCCTTCGCCCCGCCCGACGGGCTTACCGTGATGCGTCGGGTGCGCGCGTCGCGACCCGCTTTCCCCGCTCATCCGGTGAGCCCTAACGAATGCAGCTATCCGGACAAACTCGACACCAGGCTGTGGTGGATAGCAGGAGTGTGCGTCCTGGGCTCATTCATGAACCTTTTGGACACCACTGTTGTCACCGTTGCGCAACGCACGTTCGTCGTTACTTTTGACTCGACCCAGGCCGTCGTTGCCTGGACGATTACCGGTTACACACTCGCGTTGGCCGCCGTGATCCCACTGGCAGGCTGGGCAGCCGACCGATTCGGCACCAAACGAATCTTCATGGGTTCAGTTCTCGTCTTCACACTGGGCTCGCTGCTATGCGCGATAGCGCCAAACATCACCTGGCTGATCGCCTCTCGAGTGGCGCAGGGCCTCGGCGGCGGCATCCTCACAACGCTCACCCTCTCCATCGTGAACCGCGAGGCCGGTCCCAAACGGGTTGGCCGCGTGATGGCCGTGTTAGGGATCCCGGTTGTGCTCGCCCCGGCTTTCGGTCCTGTCTTGGGCGGTTGGCTCATCGACTGTTATAGCTGGCAGTGGATCTTCTGGATCAACCTGCCGGTCGGAGTGGCCGCAATCGGCCTCGCCGCGATCGTGTTCCCTCGCGATCACCCGGCACCGTCGGAAACCTTCGACGTCATCGGTGTACTGCTGCTGTCACCGGGCCTGCCGGCGCTGCTGTACGGGATGTCCGAAATCCCCAGCCGCGGCACCATAGCTGATCGGCACGTGTGGATACCCGCGGCCATCGGTATGGCGTTGATCGTCGGGTTCGTGTTTCACGCCCTCTACCGCTCGGATAAGCCCCTCATCGATCTACGCCTGTTGACCAACCGAGCGTTCACACTCACCAATGCGGCCATGTTTCTTTACATCGTCTCAACTTTCGGCGCCGGGGTGCTGTTTCCGAGCTACTTCCAGCAGCTGCTCAACGAGACACCGTTGCAGGCTGGGATGAGCGTGGTCCCCCGAGGAATCGGTGCCGCGGTCACGATGCCGCTAGCTGGAACGTTGATGGACAGACGTGGCGCTCGCGGGGTTCTTTTCATAGGCGTCACGCTGATTGCGGTGGGCATGGGAGTCTTCGCCTGCGGCGTTGCCAACCAGCGCGAGTCCCTTCCGATGCTCTGGACCGGCCTGACGTTGGTGGGGCTGGGAATGGGCTGTACCAGGATGCCGCTAGTCGCGGTGGCAATGCAGACACTGGCCCCAAATCAAATGGCGAGAGGTTCGACGCTGATCAAAGTCAATCAGCAGGTGGCCGCCGCGGTGGGGACCGCGCTCATGTCGGTGATTCTGACCAGTCAGCTCCAAGAAGGGTCGACGCGCAGCGGGCTAGCCGATAACCTTTCGCACGCCTACAGCGTGGCGTTTGTGGTCGCAGTCGTACTGGCAGGGTTGATCGTCATACCGCTGGCTTTCTTGTACAGAGGTTCGGGAAGCCACGGCACCGAGGCAAACATGGTCGCGCCGAACACGCCGGAACGGGGTGAGGCCAGCGGTGGGGCCGTGCAGCGCAGCGGGCAGTCGTCGACAGGTGTGCACTGATCGATTGCTGGCCAGTCGCCGCATCCAGCGTCTACCGTCCCGCGTTAAAGAGCGCGCCGATATTCTCATCGACGACTAGCGAAGGAGCCGCAGAGTTGGACATCGATCCCGCCGCCACCGCGTGGCTGCTGGCCGCCACCGCACTCGTGCTGCTGATGACGCCCGGGCTGGCGATTTTCTACGGGGGCATGGTCCGCACCACGGGCGTGCTCAACATGATCATGATGAGCTTCATCTCCATACCGCTGGTCACCGTGGCATGGCTGCTGGTCGGTTACACGCTGGCGTTTTCCGACGGCGGCGCGCGCGGATACCCCGGCGGTTTCATCGGCGGATTGGCGCACGCCGGGATGCGGGGCATAGGCCCGGAGACCGCACACGGATCGGGTCCCGAACTGCTGTACGCCACTTTCCAGTTGAGCTTCGCCATCATCACCGCGGCCCTGGTCAGTGGCGCCATCGCAGACCGTGCCAAGTTCGCGGCCTGGATGGTGTTCGTGCCCGTTTGGGCGGTTGCGGTGTATTCCGTTGTTGCGCACTGGGTGTGGGCGCCCAGCGGCTGGCTGTTCAAGATGGGCGTGCTCGACTACGCAGGCGGACTGGTTGTCGAGATCGTCTCGGGTTCCTCGGCGCTGGCACTGGCGCTGGTGCTCGGTCCGCGCATCGGCTTCAAGGTGGAGGCCATGCGCCCGCACAACCTGCCGTTCGTGCTCCTCGGGGTGGGATTGTTGTGGTTCGGCTGGTTCGGGTTCAACGCCGGTTCCGCGTTGGCCGCCAGCGGATTAGCATCCGCGATCTTCCTCAATACCCTGGTCGCCGGCTGCCTGGGCATGCTCGGATGGCTTTCGGTCGAACAGGTGCGCGACGGCAAGCCGACCACTTTCGGTGCTGCGTCGGGAGTGGTCGCCGGCTTGGTGGCGATCACGCCGTCGTGCGGGACGGTGAGCACCGTCGGCGCCGCTGTCGTTGGACTGGTGGCGGGAATCGTGTGCTCGTTCGCGATCGGCCTGAAGTTCAAACTCAACTACGACGACTCGCTTGACGTCGTGGGCGTGCACTTTGTCGGCGGAGTGGTCGGGGTGCTGTTGATCGGGCTGCTCGCCACCGCGGTGATGACCCACGGCCCGAAGGGACTTTTCTACGGCGGCGGATTGGGCCAGCTCGGCAAGCAGGCTTTGGCGATGGTCGTGGTCGGCCTCTACGCCTTCGCGGTGAGTTATGCGCTGGCCATGTTGATCGAGCGTTTCATGGGGTTCCGGGTCAGCGCCGAGGACGAGGTGAGCGGTGTCGACCTCACCCAGCACGCCGAGACGGCTTACACCGAGGGCGTCTACGGATACCAGCAGGTGCGCCGACCGTCGTTAGGTCAGCGGGACGAGCTTCGCCCGCGCATGAAGGAAATTGAAGACGAAGACGCGTGAATTGCCGCCGTACGGTCAGCTCGGCTGCGTCTGTGCCCAGCCGCGGACCTCGGCGGTGACGGGGTCGGTGATGTCGTCGAATTCGGGATGCTTCTTGAGCACCGTGTCGACCATGGAGCACACCGGGACGATGCGTCTGCCGTCCTTGCGGGTGGCGTTGAGCGCCTCTTCGACAAGGATGGTCGCCAGCCCCCGTCCGCCGAACTGCGGATCAATCTCGGTGTGGTAGAAGACCCGCTGGGCGCCACGGTCCGCGTAGTCGGCGAGGCCGACCGTCTTGCCCTCCACGGAGATCGTGTACTTCTGGTGCTCCGCGCGGACGGTGGCTTCTGCGCCGGTCTTGTCAGTAGTCATTCGGGTTCCCTTCTGTTTGGTGACGGTCGAGGCCGCAGCCGCGCGGTGGGCAGCGGTGGGGCGGGTAGTCGGGCGACCGAACCCCGATAGCCCTGTACGGTGCCGAAGCGGTCCTCGAAACTGTCCTTGCCGTCCTGCCACAACCGGCGATAGGTGACGATGTCGTCGTGACTGCGCCCGACGAAGTTCCACCACATCACCAATTCTTCGGTGAACGGTGTGCCGCCCAGCAGCAGCACCCGCGCGGGGCGCTTGCCAAGGTTGTTCAGGCGTACTGACGGACTCCCGGGGCCCTGGTACCCGAGATCGGCCACCGCCAGGGCGATCCCGCACATCTCTATGTCGCCGGCATCGCACAGCACCCCATGTTCGAATGCCGGATCGACATCAATATCGAGCGCGGCACCCGCATCAACCTCGATCTGGGCGCCCAGCAACGGAGTGTGGGTCGGCACCGGCGAGCGGCTTCCGGCAAGCTCGCCGAGAAATACCCGCGCCACCGCGCCTGGCAGCGAAACCACTGGGGGCCGGTAGTGCGCGAAGTCGCGCCCGGTATCGCGATCGGAGTCCGGCAGCGCCACCCACAACTGCGCGCCGTGGAGCACCGCACTTCGATCGGAGTCGATGGACACTTCCGAGTGACAGATACCCGCCCCCGCCGTCATGAGATTGAGCTCGCCGGGCCGGACCATTGCATGGACTCCAGCGCTGTCGCGGTGCTCCACTTCCCCACTGAACAACCAGCTGACCGTTTGCAATCCGGTGTGCGGATGCGGCGGGACGTCCATGTGTGCGGACGTCGGACCGTAATGGTCAACAAAACACCACGCCCCGATCAGCGAGCGCTGCCGCTGGGGAAGTGTGCGTTGTACCCGGATTGCTCTCGGCCCACCCAGCGGGACCTCGCGGGGCCGCAGCACTTGCACCACCGGCGAGATACCCGCATCCCAC
This sequence comes from Mycobacterium simulans, assembly GCF_900232995.1. Taxonomy (GTDB): domain Bacteria; phylum Actinomycetota; class Actinomycetes; order Mycobacteriales; family Mycobacteriaceae; genus Mycobacterium; species Mycobacterium simulans. Next base: position 1,206,500 of record NZ_OCVX01000003.1, on the reverse strand, counting down.
GAAGCCCTGCAGGCGACTTCGGCCGGCGCGGTCTCCAGGTTGCTCATCGCCTAAGACGCTACGCCTTATCTGCCCGGCGGCCGCAGCGCATGCATGGCGACCCTCATGATCGGTTGGGGAATCCGATCCTTCATGGCCAACGCGGCCCCGGCGGCGCGGGACCGCAGTAGGGTGCCGCGACCAAACACCCGGTTCAGCGGTCCTCCGGACGGCTCGATCACCACGTGTAGCGGCGGGGCGTCCACGGCGGCGCCCCGCGCGTTCGAGATGACCAACCGCTGAATTTCGCTGGGGCCTTCAAAGATGGTGTACAGCTTGGCATCTCGATACCCCTTCTCCACCGGGGGATCGGTGATGTAGCCCCAGCCGCCCCTGGTCTGGATCGCCCGCTCGGTGGCCTTGACGGCAACCTCGCTGGCGGCGAGCTTTGCCATCGAACCCTCTGCTCGCTCGAATGCAATGCCGTTAGCCGCCATCCAGGAGGCGCGCCAAGTCAGGAGTCGGGCGGCGTCGACCTGGGTTGCCAGGTCTGCCAACGGAAACGCGATGCCTTGGTTATCGATGATTGGCCCGCCGAACGCCTCGCGCTCCGTGGCATACGTCGTCGCGTATTCCAATGCGGCGCGCGCGATTCCAATTGCCTGAGCGGCGACCATCGGACGGGTCTGTTCGAAGGTGCCCAATGTCGCCGAGCCGGCACGCTTTCCACCGGCGGCCGTTTCGCGGGCCTTGGCGAGTTTGTGTTCGAGCTTTTCTTGTCCGCCAAGTAGATTGGCTGCGGGGACGCGGACATTGTCGAACCGCAACTCGGCTGTGTGGGACGCGCGGCATCCCAGCTTGTCGAGCTTTCGCACCGTTTCCAGGCCGGGTGTACCGCCGGGCACCACAAACAGTGCCTGTCCGCGGTGGCCCAGCTCTTCGTCGACGACGGCGTTGACCACGTGCACGTTGGCGATGCCGCCGTTGCCGATCCACATCTTGTGGCCGTCGATGATCCAGTCCCCATTGGCCGAGCCGTCGCGGCGGGCGTGGGTACGCAGGTTGCGTACATCGCTGCCACCTTCGGGTTCGGAAATCGCTAACGCGGCAAGTTTGAGATCGCCTGGCGTTCCGAAACATTCGGGTGCCCATTCCAACATCTGTTCTGGCGTGGCAGCCTGACCGATGGCCGACAGCGCTAATGCCGGCATGACAATCGCCAACCCGATTCCGGCGCAACCCCAAAACAGGTCCTCCATGAACATCGGCAATGACAGGCCGGTCGGGTCGCCGATCAAATCGCGGTAGAACAGTGCGCTGTAGAAACCACGCTGGGCCGCCTCCTCCAGCACGGGCCAGGGAAATTCCTGGCTTTGGTCGTATTCGAGGGCGACCGGACGAACCACCTCTTCGGCGAACTCGTGCGTGCGCCGGGCCAGATCATGCTGCGCCGCCGTTGGTGTGAGGTCGAATGTCATGGATGCGCCTATGGTTTCCTGCGGCCCGTCTACCCCGTCGGCCGGTGGGGCAAACGAGCCATTTTCAGGCAGCCGAACGTGGGCCAATACGTACGGCCGGCAGGTGCAACACCACCGCGGTCACCGGGACAGAGGTGCTTTCGCTGCGTGCCAGAAGCGCTGCATTCTCGGGAAGTTGCCGTGCATTGATTTCACCGGCGGCGATCCGCCGCAGCACGTCGTGTGCCTGAGCCAGCTGTTCGCGCTTGCGATACTGGCCGCCGGGCAGCTTGACGCCGGCCCATACGCCGTACTCCTCCCGATGTTTGATGGCCCGTTGGGCGCAGATGCGCTGTTGTGCGAGTGGGCACCGACGGAGGCATTGAATCCGGGCCTCGGTGGCTGACCGCTCATAGGCGCGTGCCTTAGCGGCGCCGTCGCCGCCGTCGTCATCGGGGTAGCCGAACCATAGTTCAGGGTTGGCTGCGCAGGGGTTCGCCATGTCTCGGCCTCCTTGTTCGGTGAAACGTAGGCGGAAGCGTATACACAGATTGTGTGGGGGCGCAAGTAAAACGTGACAAAAACGTATATACACTGAGGTGTCGTGAGGCCTGTGTAATATCCGCCTATGGCTGGAGCCTGCGGTGAGCCGTGAGTCGGCCGGCGCGGCGATCCGTGCATTGCGCGAGTCACGCGATTGGTCGCTGGCCGATCTCGCGGCCGCGACCGGCGTCAGCATCATGGGCCTTAGCTATCTGGAGCGTGGTGCCCGCAAGCCACACAAAAGTACAGTTCAAAAGGTTGAAAACGGTCTTGGCTTACCGCCCGGTACCTATTCGCGGCTCTTGGTAGCCGCCGATCCCGAGGCCGAGCTGGCCCGATTGATCGCCGCGCAGCCGCCCAAGGCGACGTCACCCCAACGGGCTGGAGAGGTCGTCGTCGACCGCCACAGCGACACCGATGTACTCGAAGGCTACGCCGAAGCACAACTGGATGCCCTCAGATCGGTTATCGATCGACTACCTGCGACGACATCAAACGAATATGAGACGTATATTCTCTCCGTGATCGCGCAATGCGTGAAGGCCGAGATGCTGGCCGCAAGCTCATGGCGGGTGGCGGTGAACGCCGGGGCGGAGTCGACCGATCGGCTCATGGACCATCTGCGGGCGCTCGAAGCGACGCGCAGCGCCCTGCTGGAGCGGATGCCGACCAGCTTGAGCACGCGGTTTGATCGGGCATGCGCGCGGTCGTCGCTTCCGGACGCGGTCATCGCTGCGCTCGTCGGCGTCGCCACCGATGAATTGTGGGATATCCGCAATCGAGGTGTCATCCCACCGGGGGCGCTCCCCCGCATTCGCGCGTTTGCCGATGCGGTCGAGACGCCGGACCAGGCCGAAACAGCTGAGGGGGGCCAGTGAGTCACAACGAAGTCGAGGCATTGAGCCGTGCGCATCAACTGTTCGCCGGCGGAAGTCGGCCCCCGGCTCTCGACGCGGGTACTTTGGCCTACGACGGGCTGCTGCATAGGCTTGCTGGACTGAATCTTGTTGCGGGACAAGGGCGTTATCAGGAAGTGGCGCACCACAGCCGGGCGGCCCTGCTGTCGGCGGCGCGCACCGATGCCGGGGTCGCGGCGGTCATCGCGGGTGCTCAACGAGACCGGGCAATGGCTCGGGAGCTAACGGGGAGTGTTCTCGAGGAGGCCCGCGCCGATGCCGCTGTTAATCCGATGATGCCGATGGCACATCGCGAGGCGATGCGTCGCCGGGTCGCGCGGCTGCGGGCTCAACGGGCCCACGTCTTGACAGCGCGCGGACGGGCGCGACGGCATCTAGCGGTACTGCGTGCGCTGCGTTACCGGATGTCGCATCACCGCCATGGTTCAGGGCTGGTGGGACGACGGCTGCCTCCCGCGAGCGGCCGCGCCGGGATCGCCGTGCGTGCCGCGCTGTCGCGACTGGGCCGCCCGTATGTCTGGGGCGCAACCGGGCCCAATCAGTTTGACTGTTCCGGGCTGGTCCAATGGGCCTATGCGCAGGCCGGTGTCCATTTGGACCGGACTACCTATCAACAGATTAATGACGGGATACCGGTGCCCCGCTCGCAAGTGCGGCCAGGCGACCTCGTCTTTCCACACGCGGGCCACGTGCAACTGGCGATTGGCAACAACCTGGTCGTCGAGGCGCCCTACTCGGGTGCTTCGGTCCGGATCAGCCGGTTGGGCAGCAACGTGCAGATCAGACGTCCACTTTGATGAGAAGGTTGAACGCATGTCGGATCAAGCCGGATCGTCGGTAGCTGCCATTCAGGCACGGCAGGCGGCGCTGGCTAGACAGCACGACGCGATTGCTGAGGCCGACCGTGTGCTGGCCGAGGCTCTTGCCAGCGCCCATGCCGCGATGCGAGAGAGCGTCCGTCGGCTGGACGCGATCGCAGTCGAGATCGATCGAGCTGCAGCGGATCACGCTGAGCTGGCGGTCGATACGTCTTTGGGGGCGCGAGAGTTTCAAAAGTTTCTCATTGCTAAGCAGCGTGAGATCGCAGCTGTGGTGACAGAAGCCCAGGAGCTCGATCGCGCGAAAAGCGCAGCGCTGGAAAGCCTGCGCGCGCAGTACGAAACCCCGGCGGTTTAACCAAGCGTAGAAAGGTGAATTGTCGGCCTGGCGGCGCCTGGGTACCGTCGCCGGGCATGGAGGGGTCGCGACGTCGCCCGCAGCGGGGCGCAGCGCCGTTGGTCTAGACGATGTCGACGTATGCGGACCTACTCGCCGCCATCAAGACCGTGCGGGACGCCACGGGCGACCCGAACGCGTGGCAGACCGGACTGACACCAAGTGAGGTGGCTGCCGTCGTCACGCCCACGACGCGTGCGGAACAACTGGATGCGATTTTGGCCAAGATCCGCCAACAACATCCGAACCTGTTTGCCCCGGCGACCGGAACCATGCCGCAATACCCACCGGGCGCCCCGTCCGATCGACAGGAAGGCGATGCCGCCAAGGCTATTGCAGCCGCGGAAGCTGCTCTGGCGCACCAGAATTCGGTTAGTTCGCAACTTGACCTGCAAGTGATTACGGCGATCTTGAATGCTCACCTGAAGACCGTCGAAGGCCGAGAAGCGCTCAACAAGCTTCAGCAAGAAACCGAGGCCGCGGTACGTACGCGATCAGACCTGGACACTCCAGCTGGAGCTCGTGATTTTCAGCGCTTCCTGATCGGCAAGCTCAGGGATATTCGCGAGGTGGTCGCGAACGCGAGCCTCGACGACACATCGAAGTCAGCACTGATGGCGGCGTGGACATCGTTGTACAACGCCTCCAAGAGTGGGCCGGTCGTTCCCAACGAGCGCCCACCGGTCGCAGCCGCCACGGGGACATCAGCACGTGGTGCCAGCCAACAGCCGGCGGTAGCGCCCGACGATTCCTACCTTGATTCGCTGTTGCTCGGCGATCCCGGGCTACTGGGCGAGGCGCCTCCGGCGCAACCCACGGCTCCAACGGCGATGCCGATAACGCCGGCGATACCCGGCCTTGGTGGCGCGCCGGTACCGGGCGGTGGAACCGCACCGGCCTTTGGTCCCGGCTGGAGCGCGCCGGGTGGGCTCCCGCTCTCCGGGCTACTGCGCGGATCCGAGGCCGACCCGGCATCCAGCGGTCTCGAGGAAGGGCGACTGGACCCCAAGGATCCGAAGCCGGACGATGAGGTTTCCGACGAACCGGACGATGACAACGGCGACCATCAACACGACAAGGACGACGAACCCGGCAAGCCCGAATCGCCGCCGGCGGGCCCGACGACCGTCACCCTGCCCAACGGTGAAACGGTGACCGCCGCCAGCCCTCAGCTCGCAGCGGCGATCAAGGCCGCGGCCGGTGGAATCCCGATCGCAGATGCATTCCAACAGCAGGGAATTACGATTCCGCCCCCGGGCACGCCGGTTCCACATCCAATTGACCCGTCGCGCGTCGCACCAGGAGACATTGGGATGTTTACCGAACGGCACGCGCTTGCCCTCGGCCGAAGCAGGGCCCTTCTCGACGGCCAGATCCAACACATCTCTGCCGTGAGCGGACCAAGCTTTCTAGGCTGGGAGCATCCGCCAACGCCGGCGGCCGCGACCGCGCCGGCCAGGACCGAAGTACCGACACCAACCCGGCCGGCGGCGACGCCGACGACGACGCAAGAGTGATCTCGCCGACAGTAGCGCCGGCGCACAACGAAGGAGGCAGCCGATGGCAGAGCGAATCCGTGTGGTGCCCGCGGACCTACGCGAAGCCGCTGCTCATCACCAGGAGACCTCCGACTACTTGCGAACGATCCCGTCGTCGCACGCGGCGATCCAGGAGAGTCTGGACTCACTCGGGCCGATCTTCAGTGAGCTGCGCGACGCCGGGCGCGAACTCCTCGAGCTCAGGCGGCAGTGCTACGAGCAGCAAGCCGACAACCACACCGATATCGCGCAAAACCTCTGGACGTCGGCCGCGATGTGGGAGCAGAACGAGCAGGAAGGCGCGCGCATCCTAGGCAGCGTCGTTGACCAGGACCGATGACCGGTCCCAACATTCATGACAGACGCTAACCCCGCCTTCGACACCGTTCACCCCAGCGGGCACATTCTTGTTCGGTCCTGCCGTGGCGGATATATGCATAGCGTTGCATTGAGCGAGGCGGCTATGGAGACCGATGCCGAAAGCCTGGCAGAGGGCATCCTGCGGACCGCCGACGTCTCTTGCCTGAAGGCGTTGCTGGAAGTGCGCGATGAGATCGTTGCCGCTGGGCACACCCCCTCGGCGCAGGTTCCAACGGTCGACGATCTTGAGGCGGCGATCGACAAGCTGCTGGCGCATCAACTGCGTCGACGCGACAGCTAAGAACCTAGAGCAGCCAGGTCTTGGCGCTCTCGGGATCCGGCGCGATATCGGTTGGCGGCTCGATGGGGTTGGCGCCGAACAACTCTCGCGCGCGGTACAGCAGGGCACGTACCTCGTCGAGTTGCTGCTGCAGCGCAGAATCAGCCATAGCCCCACGCTACCGAGGTCGGCCCAGCCACACAATTCACCACCCGCACAGGCCGGTACGCTAACCCGGTGGCGATCTTCGGTCGGATGACGGCGCGTAGGCGCCTTCGGAGAGCGACCCAGGAATCATTGACGATTCCCACTTTCAGGTCTCCGGTCGATTGCACCCCCTGGGTGATCGGTGGGCTGTGGCCTGCGGAGCTGTCATCAAGCGATGCCGAAACATCAACGCTCGCAGCGCATCTCAACGATGACCTGCAGCGCATAGCTAGGTCTGCCAACGACGAGCTGATGATGATCAGGAGTGCCGGATTGGTTGAATCTGCCCACAGGGCCGAAGTGGCCAACGTGATAGACCACGCTCGGGCGCTAGCTGTGCGACGGGTCGAGTCCGCGATGCGTCAGCGGCGCCGGATCACGCAGCAGGTGTCCCGGGGGTACGGCACAGATCTGGATACGACCCGGGTCATGCCGGCCGTCAAGGAGCCGGCCGTCACGGAGGCGCTCGGTGTGGATCCGGAATCCGACGACGAGCGGTTGCATCGGCTGCTCGCGTTCGTAGCCCGTCAAGAACCACGGCTGAACTGGGCGGTTGGCGACCACGTGGACGGCACAACGATATTGGTCACCGACCTCGCCCACGGTTGGATCCCACCAGGTATCACGCTTCCCGAGGGCGTGCGGTTGTTGGACCCGGAGCGGCGCGGCGGCTCGGCGTCGACGCTACTGGGCGCCACGACACGCTCTGCGACCTACGTTCCCGGCGACTCGACCAGCTGGACGCCACACCTCACCGCCACGAAGGCTTCGATGCAGCCACGCGAGGTGCCGGCGGTCAAAGACTTGGGCCGGGAGCTGGGCAACGCAACGACCACGCGTGACGGACTGCCGCGGATGGTGCACACGCTGGCTATGGCCGCCGCTGCTGGGACTGCCGTTGTGGACGAGGAGCTGGAGCTACTACGGGTACATCTCGAGACTGCGCGCTACCAGGTGTTGGCCCAGTATCCCGATGTCGCGCCTGTGCTGTTGCTCAACTGCATGTTGTTGGCCGCCACCGAGGGAAGCGTCACGGCAGACCCCGTTGCGGCGAACTATCACTTCGCCTGGTTCCAGAAACTCAGTCGCTGAGTATGTTCTGTGATGAATTGACGCTGGTCGGAGGCGTGGACATACTGTCATGGTGTCGGGGTCGGGTCGCAGCGAAGTGGGCGATCTCAGCGACCGAGACCTCGTCGAATCGGTTCTTCGTGAACTGAGCGAGGCAGCCGATAAGTGGGAAGCACTTGTCGCGCAGGTCGAGACCGTCACCTACAGCGTGGACTTGGGAGATATTCACGCCGTTGCAAATTCCGACGGACGATTGCTCAAGTTGACGTTGCATCCGAACGTTATGACCGGCTACGCCCACGGTGAGCTGGCGGACAGATTGAACCTCGCACTCGCAGCGCTGCGAGAAGAGGCAGAGGCCGAGAACCGGGCACGGTACGGCGGCCCCTTGCATTGATATCGGTGCCGATACGACAGACCGACGGGTATCGGCATCGGAAGGAGAATGACTGTGCCACTGAATCTGTCAAATCGGGACCAGAATTCGGGGCACCTGTTCTACAACCGACGGTTGCGGGCGGCGATCACGAGATTTTCGGTGCGGATGAAGCACGACGATCGCAAACAGCAAGCGGCAGTGGCACTGTCGATCGTTCTTGTCCTTCTCGGTGTCGGCTGGATGGCTTTGCTTCACATCATGAAGCCCGCGGGTTTGATCGGTCAGTCGGCCATCGTCGGAAACCGTGACACCGGCGCCGTTTACGCGAAGATCAATGGGCGCCTATACCCCGCGCTCAACCTGACGTCTGCGCGACTGGCGGTGGGAAATGCCGCAATCCCGACTTGGGTCACCGCAAGTGAGATCGCCAAGTACCCGACCGGACCGATGGTTGGCATTCCCGGTGTGCCAGACAGCCTGCCGGTCACATCCAGCGCCATGTCAGCTTGGTCGGTCTGCGACACGTCGCAAACTGGCGGAGCCACCCTGGGCAATGGGACGACTCCGGTGGTGACCGCCATTGCGGGCCAACTCTCCCCGGTGGGTCGCGCGGCGGCGATGGGCCCGAAGCAGGCCGTCCTCGCGACTCACAAGGGTGCGACCTATGTGATCTGGGGCGGGCAGCGGTCCCGCATTGACCCGACCGACCGATCCGTCACGTTCAATCTCGGTCTTGATCCGGGGGTGACGTACCCGATCGAAGTTTCCAACGCGCTGTTCGACGCCATGCCGTCAACGGAACCCATTGTGCTACCGGTAATTCCGGAAGCCGGTGCACCGTCACAATGGCTACCTGGCTCAAACGTGGGCAGTGTGCTGGAATCCCGTGACGCGAACGGAGTCGTCAACGGCTTCTACGTGCTGCTGCCGGGTGGCGTGCAGAAGATCACCGGCTTCGTCGCGGACCTGTTGCGCACCGGCGACTCACAGGGCTCGACCACACCAACTCTGATCGCTCCAGACAAGCTGATCCACATTCCCGTCGTCGACGTGCTCAACGTCGACTATTACCCGTCGGGAAAGTTGGAATTCGTTGACACAGTGGCTAATCCGGTGACCTGCGTGGGGTGGGAGAAGCAGGCCAGCGATCCACAGGCCAGGATCACCATCTTCACGGGCAGGGGCTTGCCCGTCCCGATCGGCATGGATTCGCGCTTGGTGCACCTGGTTCGCGACGACCGCAACCCTGACTCAGCCGAAGCGCACCAGACGCTGGTGTTGCCGGGAGCGGCCAACTTCATCGCCACGACGAGCGGGGTGGCAACGGCCGACAGTCGGGAAAGCTTGTATTGGCTTTCGCCACAAGGCGTTCGGTATGGCATCCAGTCGGATCACCAGACGCTTCAGGCATTGGCGCTGGATCCACTTTTCGCCGTGCAAGCACCCTGGCCGATCGTGCGTGCGTTTGCGCCCGGACCCGCAATCAGCCGCGATGCCGCGCTCGTTGCCCGCGATGTCGTCCCAGGAGGAGGAGTGGTGGCACCCATTGCCGAATCGAACCAGCAGATCGCCGGGGGTTAGCCATGTCCAAACGAGGCTTCGTCCGCGGCAAGCGCAGGCCAACGCCAGATGTTCCACCGGTGCGAGTGGCTGTCGCAGCGCCGCTGGCATTGCCGGAACGTGAACCGCGAAACATCCTGCTGATGATCGCCCTTCCGGCGCTGCTGGTGGGGATCGTCGGCACTCTGGTGGTGATGTACGCATCCGGGATCCGGACGCTACAGTCCGGCTTCTTCCCCATGATCGGCCTCGTCGGTTTCGGAGCCCTGATGTTCGGCGGACGGTTTGGGCGTGGCCGCCGAATCAGTTGGGGAGAACAAGAAAAGCAGCGCCGCAGCTATCTGCGCCAGCTCGATGAGGACCGCGACGAAGTGCAGCGCGCTGCCCAGGAACAGCGGCGCAGTCAACTGTTCGTGCATGGTGATCCGCAGCAGCTGGACACCGTGATCGGCGGCCCACGAATGTGGGAGCGACGCCCCACCGACCCCGACTTCCTCGACGTCCGTCTTGGCGTCGGCGTGCAGCAGGCCAGCGAATCGGCGGTTACCTTGCAGTGGCCCGACGTTCCGATCGGAGAAGAGCTCGAACCGGTAACCGGCGGCGCGCTAAGGGATTTCATCCTCGAGCAGAGCAAGATTCGTGGAATCGGCAAGGTGCTGAGCCTGCGATCCAAACCCGGATTCAGTTTCATTGGCGACGATCCGAGCGAACTGCACAGTCTGGCGCGATCGATTTTGTGCGCACTCGCGGTGTACCACAGCCCCAATGATCTCAAGCTGATGGTCGTCACCCGCCATCCCGAACTGTGGTCGTGGCTGGTGTGGCTCCCGCACAACCAGCACGACGAGATGTTCGACGCCTGCGGACTGCGCCGGCTGGTGTTCGCGTCGCCGACCGAGCTGGAGGAGGCGCTCGATGCCGAGCTGCACCGCAAGGGCCGTGGACCGTGGGCGCCGCCGGTCGGAGCCAGCCCGACGTCTATGCCGTCGCCCATGGAGTCGGCCGCCGGCCTGGTACTGGGTCCGCACTGGGTGATCATCGACGACAACGTGGGCACACCCGAGCAATGGGAGGGCGTGACCGGGCAGAAGGGCATGGCGGGCATTACGGTGTTGCGGCTGGCGACTCGGGTCGGTGTTGGCGTCGGGTTCGCCGACGACAGCCAACGCTTCGCGCTGCGCGATGGCCGGCTCATGCATCGCGACACGTTCTACGCGGTGGCGGATATGCTCGCCGACAGCACCGCCAACAGATATGCAAGGGCGCTGGCCCGCTGGTCACCGATGAGTGCCGGGGAGTTGTCCGAAACCGACAGTCAAGGCGGCGAATTGCTGCGCGCACTGGGCATCACTGATCCACGGGAATTGGACGTTGACCGGCTCTGGGCCGAAAGTCGAGGCCGGGGCGACCCGAAATGGGCGATGGTGCCGGTCGGCGTCAAGCAGGGCGGCGAGCTTCAGTACGTAATATTGCGCGCCAAGGACTTCGGCGGTTACGGCTTCCACTCGGTGGTGATCGGGACGTCTGGCTCCGGTAAGTCGGAGTACTTCCTGTCGTTGTGCAGCGGGATCGCGCTGACCCACTCCCCGGAAACGTTCATCGTGATCTTTGTGGACATGAAGTTCGAGTCAGCGGCTCAGGATCTGCAAGGTTTCCCGCACGTCGCCGGCTCGCTGTCAAACCTCGGCAAGGACGACCGCCATTTGGCCGAGCGGATGCGCAAAGCCATTAACGGCGAGATCGCCAGGCGCTACCGGCTTTTCAAAGACGCCGGAGCCCGCGATGCCAACGAATACGAGGAGATGCGGCTCGCCGGAAGGGATCTGGAGCCGGTTCCCATTCTGCTGGTGATCATCGATGAGTATCTCGAGTTGTTCATACACCATCCGGAGTGGATCGATCTGGTAATCCACATTGGGCAGGAGGGTCGTGGCTGCAACGTATTCTTCACCCTTGGAGGCCAGCGCTTGGATCTGTCGTCACTAAGTAAGGTGAAGAGCAACATCGCCTTTCGAGTGGCCCTGCGCGCCGAGACCGCGGAGGATTCTCGAGACGTGATCGGCAGCGACTCGGCGCTGCACCTGCCGTCGAAGGAAAACGGCTACGCACTTCTCAAAGTTGGGCCGCGTGACCTGGAGCAGTTCCGATGCTTTTACGTGTCGGCTCCGTTTGTAGTGCCGAAGCGGGTAGTGGAAGTGAACAAGACTGTGGCCGTGAGCTTTTCTCAGCCGCGTGCATACACCTGGGAGTACCAGCCGCTAAGTGAAGCGGACAGCGCGGCTTTGGCGACGGCCGACGAACCCGAAGAACCCGACGAGTTTCTCTTCCATGCCGATGGCTTTCGCAAGAAGAAGCTCGTCGACGTCATCCGAGATTCCCTCGTCTCGTACCCCGCACGCCCGCCGCACCAGATCTGGCTCCCGCCTTTAGAAGTCAGCGAGCCGATCGACATGTTGGTCGCCCGTTGGCGCGGAAACACCTGGGATGTCGATTACGGGCAGAATCCCGGTCTGGTGTTTCCAGTGGGAGTTGTGGACATCCCCGAGGAACACACCCAACGGGTGCACGCCCTCGACGCCGAAATGGACAACATCATGGTGGTCGCGACGGCCCAGCGCGGCAAGTCCACCACCTTGATGACGTTGATGACCTCCGCGGCGTTGATGTACCGGCCCGAACGGGTGACGTTCTTCTGTATCGGGGCGTCGCTGTACCCGGTCGAAGAGCTGCCGCATGTGGCGTCGGTGGTTAGCCCGACCGACAGCGAGGGCGTGTCACGGACCATAGCCTCGATCGAGGGGCTGATCCTGGCCCGTGAGGCGTCGTTCAAGAGGTACCAGATCGACATCTCCGAATTCCGGCAACGACGATTCGGCGCAGATGGCGCGGACGGTTCGGGACGCACCGACCCGAGTGACAAGTTCGGCGACGTCTTCCTCGTCATCGACAACTTCAGCGACCTCTACGACAAAGACGCCGTGATGGGGGAGCGTGCGATCGCGATCGCGCGCCAGGGTCTGTCATATGGGGTGCACATCATGACCAGCGCCACGGCATGGTTGGTAGGGCAGAAGCAGCAATTGGTCAACGTGTCCAACGCACGCATCCAGCTGCGATTGAGCAACCCCGACGAAACGCAGATGGGCGAAGGCTTTGAGCGAAAGAAGGCCGCGCGCAACACGCTGGACAGGCCTGGGTTCGGCGTTACCCGGGATGGCTACGAGCTGCTGGTTGGGGTGCCGGAGATCATCGGTGCTAGTGGCGAACGAGTGGCGACTCGCGATGTCGGCCCGTTCATCGCGGGCCTGACCGGCGCCGGACGGGTGGAGAGCCTGGCGCGGCTTCCTGGGCGGGTTCAGCTTAGCGAGGTGATGGCCGCGTTTGCGGGCGCCGCCGAGGCGGCCGACCCGTTGAACCTTCCCTTCGGGATTGGCGAAACCGCTCTGCAACCGGCGGTGCTGCCGGCCCGAGCGGTGCCCAACCTCCTGGTGGTCGGCCGCCAGTTATGTGGGAAGACAACGACTTTGGCAGCTTTCGGCGAGGCGATCGTGAGCCGTTTCACGCCCGAGCAGGCCCAGATCACGATCATCGACCCCAAGACCTCGCTCATTGGCAAGATCCAGGGTGATCATGTGCGGGCATACGCTTACACAGCCGACGATATCGACACGGTGATCGGCGAAGTGGCCCAGATTCTGCGCGATCGCCTTCCTCCCTCGGGTCTGAGCCAGGAGGAGCTGCTCAACCGCAGCGACTGGGAAGGCCCGCATCACTTCGTCCTGATCGATGATGAACAGGAACTACGTCCCCATGGTGTGGTAGGCAAAGGCGCGGCGACGGCCCCGTTGTGGGGTTTGATCGAACGTGGCCGCGAGATCGGTCTGCATGTCATCGCGTCGCGTTTGCCCGGGAACTGGGCCGGGGTATCGGTGACCAACCCGTTCCTGCAGAAGATGACGGGCTCTCGCGCGCCCACGCTGTTCATGGATAACGACCCGGCCGCGGTGAAGGTGTTCGGCAGGACGAGTGCTCAGCAACTGCCGCCCGGGCGGGGACTGCTGGTCACGACCGATGGCGTGATCGAAGGAGTGCTGGTAGGCGACCCGGGAACCTGAATCGACAGCGGGCGCGGCCGACTTTAGACTCAGACAACTTCGCTTGCGGGGGCAAGCTGCGCAATCAAGTTTGGAGGCAGACATGGGTGGGCTGTTCGGCATGGTTCCAGGCGCCGTCGATTTGTCGGCGGCCGCGGAAGCGGGAATCAGCGAGGAAATGGCGGCAACGACCGCGGCTGGAGCGGCTGCGCTGACCGGGGTGATGCCGATGGCGCCCGACGCTGACTCGATTGAATTTGCGGCCGCGCTGAACGCCGCTGGCGCTGCCTACCTGGCCACGGCTGCCGAACACGCCGGGCAGCGGGCAGGCTTCGCCGGGGCGCAGGGCCTGGCTTCCGGTGCCACAGTCGCCGCCGAGGGTGCCAACGCAGCCACTCTCGGTCTGTAGGAGGACGGGATGCCCGATCCTCGGTGGACAGGTCCGCCCGAGGTCGTTGCGGCGATCTTCGAGGCCGGTTCGCCTGCCTCGGTAATCGCCAACAACGTCGTATGGGTCACCGAGACCGCTAATAAGGAACTGTCGGCGGGCCTGTCCGCGCTTAACACCTTGGCGACGGCCGCGCAGTGGCAGGGCGTGGGTGCGGTTGCTTCGACCGTCGCCGCGACCGGACTCAACGTCGGCTTGCAGACGCTGGTGGGCTGGACCGCCGCGAAGATCAACATCACGCAAGCCGCGGTCGAGGCGTTCACGATCGCGCGGTCCGCGGTGATTCCGTCGGTGGTTTCTGTCACCAACCGGGTTGAGACGCAGGTGTTGAATGACACCAACATTTTCGGCGTCAACACCCCGGCAATCGCCGAACGAGAGGGCGAGTACTACGGCGAACACTGGCCGCACAACTCGAGCGTGGGCTGGACGTACTCCGGCGCGCTGAGCGCATTGATTGCGGCATTGGCCATTCCCCCGCCGATAGCGCCGATGGGCGCTTCACCGGCAGCGCCGGCGGCTGCGGCCGAAACGGTGGCCCAAGCGGCTGCCCAGACGGGCATGAACAATGCGGTGCAGGCGTCGAGCCAGGTCGCGCAAACGGCGGGGCAAACCACATCCGCCCCTGCTGAGGCGACCGGGCAGCTCAGTTCGCTGATGCAGCAACCCATGCAGATGATGTCGAGTGCCACCGAACCGTTAAAACAGCTAGCCCAGATGCCGATGCAGGCGATGCAGGGCTTCAGCAGCCTGCCGCAGAGCATGATGCAGGCGATGGGTGGAATGTTTCCGACGGGCGGCGGGGCTTCGAGTGCCGCGGCCGCCGTTGCGGAGCCGGTCGCGGCTGCCGGTGGTACGGCAGGCGGGGCGGCCGGCGGCGGGGGCGGTGCTTTCCCCGGTGCCGGACTGACCAGCTACACGCGCCCCACTAGCAGCTTCGAGCCGGGCGGCAGACCGACCAGCCTGCGCGCCGGTGTGCTCAACGCCGCCGAGGTACGCGGTCCCACAGCGTCGGGGATGGGTGGTGCGCCAATGCCGATGACGCCGGCGGGCATGCTGGGTCGTGGAAACGGCGCGGAATCCGATAAGGACGCTGTGGCACGCGCGCGCGTTGTCGTTGAAGGCGACCCCACTGACCCGCGGTAGCGGTCCGATGAGAACAACGTCGCACTGCGGCCACCCCGCACGGGTAGGTCGGCCGTAAGGGGTGGTTTAAATGTTGACGGTCGGCTCCGTGGTCGGCGGTTATCGCATCGAGCAGGTTCTGGGCAGCGGCGGTATGGGCACGGTTTATCTGGCCGCCGACCCCGCGTTGCCGCGCCGTAGCGCCCTCAAGGTGCTCTCCGCCGAACTCTGTCGCGACCCCAACTTTCGTGCGCGGTTCATCAGGGAAGCCGATATGGCCGCGGCGCTGGAGCATCCCCAGATCGTGTCGGTGTACAACCGTGGCCAGACCCCGGATGGCCAGTTGTGGATCGCCATGCAGTTCGTCGACGGCACCGACGCCGACGCTGCGCTTCGAGATGGAACCATGGCCCCGCAGCGTGCCGTGCACGTCATCACCGAGGTAGCCAAGGCGCTCGACTTCGCCCACTCCCGAAACGTGATGCACCGCGACGTCAAGCCCGCGAACTTTCTGCTCTCGGGACCGGTCGGCCCGGGCGAGCGGGTCTTCTTGGGTGATTTCGGTATCGCACGTGCGCTTGACGATGTCGGGCTGACCGCAACTGGCGCAGTACTGGCCACGGTTGCCTACGCGGCACCCGAAGTGCTGACAAATGCGCCAATCGATGGCCGTGTCGACATCTACTCGTTGGGCTGCAGCCTGTTTCGACTGCTCACCGGCCAGACGCCGTTTCCTGCCGCCAATGGAGCTGCAGCGGTGATGACGGCTCACTTGTTCGCTGCTCCGCCGCGCGTCACCGACCTCGTGCCGTCGTTGCCCCACGCATTCGATCAGGTGATCGCCACCGCAATGGCCAAAGACCCCGGTTCGCGATTCCGCTCGGCGGGCGAACTCGCGCACGCCGCGGCAGGCGCATTGCACGGTTCGGCGCGTGGCGGGTCGCTAGCCCCCATACCTAGCGGTGAAGTCAGCACCTATCCGCAATCTCAAAGCCCCCTCGCGCCAGGGTGGCAGCCGGGCGGACCGCCCACCCTGGCCGCGCCGCCCTCAGGCCGGCAGGCTTATCCATTGTCGCGGCGGCGGAGGCGCTTTGTGATCGGAGTGGCGCTGGGTACGGTCGCGCTGGTTGGGGCCGGCGCAGTTGCCTTCGCGAATTGGCCCAACGAGACGCCAACGAGCCTCAGCACTGGACCCCAGGCTGGGCCGGGAACCGGAACAACCCCCGCATCCATTGCTTCGCAGCTACCGCCGGCTACCGACGTCACCAGCGCTGAGTTGCGACCAATCCTGTTGGCCACCAACCAGATTGCCAGCATCTCGGGCGGGAATCCGGTGATACTGGAACGCGATAGCGCAACCTTGTTCGATGACGCCGCAACCGTGGACAATCCACAATGTGCGGGCGCGTGGGCACCAGCCCAGCGGTCGGTGTACGGCGCAAGCGGCTACACCGGAGTGGCGGCCCAGGTGCTCCGCGGGATGAACGAAGCGATATGGCAAGACAGCGTCACCGAGGCTGTCATCGCGTTCTCGTCCCAGGACAAAGGGGGCGCGCTCTACGTCAGCCAACGCGGGCAATGGGGCCTGTGCGGCGGAAAAGCCATCGCAGTGACCCACCCCGGTGAAGCTGCGCAAATGTGGGAGTTTGGCCAGCCGCTCACGACAGCGGGAGTCTTGACTATTGAGGCCACACTGCGTGGCGGCGCGGCGTCCTGCCAACACGGAATCCTGGCGCGCGGCAATGTCATCATCGACATTCGGCAATGCCGTGCAACCGGCGGCAACGATGTCGCCGCATTGGCCAGCGCGACGGCGGCCAAGTTGCCCAGGCAACGATAGGGAACCTATACCGATGAACACCTCAACTTCGATCGTGGTGACTGTCGGTGTATTACTTGTCTCCGCTGGGGCCAGCGCTTCGTGTTCCGGTATGACAGGAGGCAACCCGGTCGCCGAGCGCACCTCCGCGCCGGCGACGGGCACCGCATCGACACCCACCGGTACCCCCCTCGCGCCCCCGCCTACAACAACGGTGTCCGCCGAGGATCAGATACGCGAAACCCTCGCCGCCTTCCAGGACGCCTATAACACCCAGAATTGGGATGCCTACACCGAATTGATGTGCTCTGCGATGCGCGCGAAGTTCAACGGCCCCACGATGGACTACGTGAAGAAGGGCCGAGCTGAAACCGGTATCTCCACGATCGCGGTCACCTCGATCGTGATCACCGGGGATACCGCGACCGCGACCCTACAAGCCCAAAACGAGGCACTGGGGTCGCGTGTGGTTACCATGCGGCTCAAACTCGAAGATGGCTGGAAGATCTGTCAGCTTTAGCGACACCCAGCCTTGGGCCGGTGAAGGAAAGTGATGCGCCAAGCGCGACAACGCCACCCCCGGAAGCTGGCCGTGTTACTGGCCGCGGTACTGGTCGGTTGTAGCCACACCGGTACAGATACGGCGCATCCATCGGCCCAATCGCCGCCCCAGCCGTCGGCGGTGAACACGTCGCTGCTCGATTCCGGCAACTATCCGACCACCCCGCTACCCGCACTGGGTGACGCCGGCTCCGAGCAAGCCGGGCGCCTCGTTGAGGGCCGCCGGATGGCCGCCTACGTTGTGGGACCGTGGCAAGCCGACAACACCCTGACCGCTGTGGGCTCAAACCGCGCGTCCGTGATCGAGGACTTTGCACAACTTTCGCGGGTCGTGTGGACGCCGATTATGGGCGGTGCCTATAACCTGCCGTTCGTCGTTGGATTCACGTCGGAGCGGCAAACCTCACGTCCTGATGCGCAGATGTCGCTGCGCAATGCAGTGCTGCGATTCGCCGACCCAGCCGCGGCAACGGCTGCCGCCCAAGGCATGTCGGCGAGAGCGATGAATATGCCGCGAGTGCCTAGCGTCACCCCGATCGTGATCGAGCCCGAGCGGGCGGTACCTGTCCCGGGTCATCCCGATGCCGCGGGGGTGCTGCTGACCTTTCAAGAGGGTGCGCAAACAGTGCGAGAGCTTTCCGTGTTCACCGCACATGGCCCGTATGTCCTAGTGCAGGTGGCTCGCTGCGCCGCCGGCGCTGACTGCGCAGCACCGCTGGTTGCACGCACACTCGACCTGCAGCTCCCTATGGTCGATGCGTTTGACGCCACCGCCGCCCAGCAATTCGCTACGCTCCCGCTCGACCCCACTGGGCTCGTCGCCCGGACCCTGCCACTGCCTGCTGACCAAGCAACTTCCACAACCGGTGCTGCCTACCCGCCTGTCGGTGCCCTGCACTTGGAAGACAATCCTGTCCAAACTGCGCCTGCACTCAGCACAGCGGGAGTCGACTACGTTTCGATCAATTTGTCGACCGTTTACCAGGCCAAAGACCCCGCCGCGGCACAAATGCTGTCTCAAAGTCTCGGCGACGCGGCCGCTGCAACTCCGGCTGCCCAGGCGGCTGCACCCGTGCCTGGGATGCCCCAAAGTCGATGCACTCGCATCGCAGGAGCCAATGGGCTGGTGCCCAGATACTGGTGTCTGGCCACCGCGGGTCGCTACACCATCAAGACCACAGGCCGCCAACTCGACAGTGCACATCAACAAATGGCGGCTCAGTATCGGATATTGACCGGATAGACCGACAGAACTGGCGCGGCTCTTCTTGGGTTGCGCGCGCTCATCGCCCGGCGCTTGGGCTGATGGGCCCCGGCTCTCTTCGCGCGCTGCGCGCGCTCATCGCCCGGCGCCGGGTGGCCCCGCGAAGGCTTGCGCGATCGACAACCACTTCTGCGCGTCCTCCCCTACAGCCGCCACATCAAGGGAACTGAGCGCGCGTCGCTGAGTGACCAAGAAGCAGAAGTCCTCGGCTGAGCCGCTGACGCGTTGGGCCGCGTCCGCCGGTCCCCAGGACCAGGTATCTCCGCCGGGTCCGCGCAGTTCGACCAGGAACGGTTCGGTTGGGGGGGTCAGATTGTTGACGACGAAGGCGTAGTCGCGGGCTCGAACGCCGAGGTGCGCGATCGATCGCAATCGGTCGGTGGCGGGTCGCCGAATACCGAGACAGTCGGCGACATCCAATCCGTGTGCCCAGGTCTCCATCAACCGTGCGGTAGCCATCGATGCCGCACTCATCGGTGGCCCGAACCACGGTAACTTGCGGCCTTCGGCAACCGTCAGCAGCGCCTCGTGCAGCCGCCCCCGGGTGATTCGCCAGTCGTTGAGGAGATCGCCTGCCGGCAATGCCGCCACCTCTTCGGCGCCGGCGTCGACGAAGCCGGCGGGATCGGCCGCCGCTGCGGTCAGCACATCGGCGAACCCGGCCTCGTCGGTGACCGCCGTCAGTGCAACTCGGTCGGTCCACAACAGGTGACCGATCTGGTGTGCGATGGTCCAGCCGGGCGCTGGTGTCGAGTCCATCCACCGCTCGGGCGGAAGTGGCGAAACAAGCGCATCCAGGTCGTCGCTTTCGGCCCGCAGATCAGCCACGATAGGACCGGGACCGGCCATGATTAACCTCCCTAACTATTGTTTGCGGGTTGGCCTCGCCGGCCGACGAGGGTGTGAACAACGAGCCCGATCAGGTAGATCAGCGACCCGAACAACACGATCATGGGCGCGCGCCCGTCGGCGGGAATCAACACCGCAGCAACCGTGACCGAGGCGATGTATGAGACCCAGAACAACGCATCCTGCACCGCGAACACGTGACCGCGCAGCGCGTCATCGACGTCGATCTGCATGGCCGAATCAGCGCACAGCTTGACCACCTGGCCGGCCACGCCCAGCAAAAACCCGCACACCACCATCACCGGTAGCAGCAGTGCGGCGCCGGCCGTCTGAATGACGGCGGCCGCCACCAACGCGCCATTGGCCGTCGCGTAGCGCCCCCAGCGCCGGATCAGGCCCGGGGTCAGCACGTTCGCCAGGAAGGCCCCCAGTCCGGTCGCGGCGAAGAACACCAGGGCGGTACCCAACCCTTCGACGTCCACATCGGCCATGTGGTGGACCAGCAGCAAGACGACCAGCGAGTTGATACCGACCACCATGCGGTGCGCGGCCAGTCCGGAGAGGGCCGAGCCGACCGTCGGGAGCTGGACGACCGTGCGCACGCCGTGGAGCCATCCGGTGACCACCGCGTAGACGGCGGATCCGTGGATGGCGCGTTTGGTGTCATCCGGGCCGAGCACGCGTGGGGCGAACCGCATCGACAGCAACAATGCGATCGTCACTGGAATGGCGGCGGTGAAAATGACCGCGGCGGCGCCCCGGTCGCCGCCGCCAGCCAGCCAGCGTGGCAGCAACATGAAATTAGCGCCCAGAAACGCCGCGACCGCGCCCGATGCCGTGGCCACCGAGTTCATCGTGACGACCTTTTCGCGTGGCACGACGTGAGGCAACGACGCCGACAGGCCCGAGGCAACGAACCGGGCCAAGCCGTTGGCCAGCAGAGCTACACACAACAGCAACAGATCGCCCGCTCCCAGCGCCAGAATCGTGCCAATCGCGGCGATGAACGCGAGGCGGCCGATGTTGGCGCCGACGAGCACCAGCCGGCGATCCCAGCGGTCCAGCATCGCTCCCGCGAAGGGACCCAACAGCGAATAGGGCAGGAACAGCACCGCGAATGCGCGCGCGATAGCCATCGGATCGGCGGCGCGGTCAGGGTTGAACAGCAGCGCTCCGGCCAAACCCGCCTGGAAGAGGCCATCGCCGAACTGGCTCACTATGCGCAGCTGCAGCAGTCGCCAAAAGTCGGGCAAACCACGCACCGACCGCCACAGACTGACGGGTGCGATTGCGTGCATCCGGCTTTGAACCACAGAACCCACTTCCACGATCGGGGCAGGCAAGGCTCGCCGCGCTACGCCGACCTCGTCAACATTACAAATATGTATGGGCCACGCTCGTTTGCCCCGGACGCAGTTGCGGTGGGTGCGATGATGTTCAGGTGGCGCCGCATGAAGATCCCGAAGACTATGTGGTGCCCGCCGCGCAACGGGTGCGAGCGGGGACCTTGCTGTTGGCCAACACCGATCTTCTGGAACCGACATTTCGACGCAGTGTGATCTACATCGTTGAGCACAACGATGGCGGCACCCTGGGTGTGGTGCTCAACCGGCCCAGTGAAACCGCGGTCTACAACGTGTTGCCGCAGTGGGCCAAGATCGCGGCCAAGCCCAAGACGATGTTCATTGGGGGCCCGGTCAAGCGCGACGCGGCCCTGTGTCTGGCGACACTGCGGGTCGGCGCGGATCCCGACGGCGTGCCGGGTTTACGCCATGTCGCCGGCCGGATGGTGATGGTCGATCTGGACGCCGAACCTGAGCTGATCGCGCCGTTGGTGGAGGGGGTGCGAATCTTCGCAGGCTACTCCGGCTGGACCATCGGTCAGCTCGAAGGCGAAATCGAGCGGGACGACTGGATTGTGTTGTCGGCGTTGCCATCTGACGTTCTGGTTGGGCCGAGGGAAGACCTGTGGGGGCAGGTGCTGCGTCGTCAGCCGCTGCCGCTTTCGTTGCTGGCCACCCACCCGATCGACGTCAGCCGCAACTAGAGCACTTCCCCGACTTCGTCGGGTTCCAAGACGGCCGCGGTCCGCGCCAGCCTGCCGGCGAGCAGCGTACCCGCGATCAGCTGGAATTGGTGGAAAAGCATCAGCGGCACCATCACCAACCCGACCGTGCTGGCGGGGAACAGCACCCACGCCATCGGAAGACCCGACGCCAGGGCTTTGTTCGAGCCGCAGAACAACAGCACGATCGCGTCACCGCGGCCGAGCCGGGCCATCCGGCCGATGACGGCGGTGTAGGTAAGCACCAGCGCGAGCAGGACGGCGGCGATAACGCTCACCGAGACCAGATGCCACGGATCGACCTTGCCCCAGACCCCCTCGACCATGCCCATGGAGAAGGCGGTGTACACGGCCAGCAGAATCGACCCGCGGTCAACCAATTTGATCAACACCACATGCCGGACAAGCACGGGCGTGAGCAACGGCCGCGCCAGCTGACCCAAGCCGAATGGCACCATCAGTTGTAGCAGTATTTCGAGAACCCCGTCGGCTTCGATTAGGTTGCCGCCGTCGGGGTTGATCAACATCATCACCAACAGTGGGGTCAACACCAAGCCGAGGATGTTGGACAGTGACGCCGTGACCATGGCAGCCGAGACGTGACCCCGCGCCATCGACGTAAACGCGATAGCCGACTGCACTGTCGACGGGACTAGGCACATGAAAAGCAGTCCGGTGTACAAGTCGGGCGTCAGCACCGAGGGCACCAGCGCCCGAGCGGCCAGCCCAAGCAGCGGAAACACCACGAAGGTGGTGGCCAGCACCATCAGGTGCAGTCGCCACTGGCGCATACCGTGCCAGGCTTGTTGCGGCGACAATCGGGCGCCGTAGAGGAAGAACAGCAACGCGATGGCCGCTTTGGCGGCGATCGACATTATGTCCGCGCCGATACCACGAGCCGGTACGAGCGCGGCAATGATCAACGTGACGGCCAGAGCCAATAGGAACGTATCGATCGGGAGCGCTTTCAGCCGCGTTAACACGACGTTCAACGCACGATCTTTTGCGCGCCCGCGAGCTGCATGGGCTCACAATACGACTTCAGCCGCTTTGCTGGTCGAAATGGACGGGTTAGAGGCGCCTAGATGTAGTCACAGGCTATTACGCCGGGCCGCCTGTTCCGCCGTCACCTCCGGTACCGCCCTGGCCGCCCGTGGCTCCAGAGTTGGGATCGCCTTCGGTTGGCCCGCCGGCTACCCCAATGCTAGGTGGGGGACCGCCGGGCCCACCGGTGCCGGCGCCCCCGATGCCACCGATGCCGCCGTTGCCGCCGTCGCCTCCGGTGCCGCCGGGGCCAGTGGCGTTGCCTCCGGCACCGCCTGTGCCTCCGGTGCCGCCGGTGCCTCCGGTGCCTGTGGTGCCAGTGCCGCCGTTGCCGCCGGTGCCTCCGGTGCCGCCGTTGCCGCCGACGCTCGTCCCGGTGCCGCCGACCCCGCCGTTGCCGCCGTTGCCGCCGGCAGTGCCGTTGTTGCCGGTGACCAAGCCGCCGGTGCCGCCGGTGCCGCCGTTGCCGCCTGTGCCGTCGGCGCCGACGGCGTTCCCGCCGGCGCCTCCGTTGCCTCCCTTGCCGGCGTTGAACACGCCGTCGCCGCCGTTGCCGCCCTGGCCGCCGGTGCCGCCGTTGCCGTCGTTGCCGGTGGCATTGCCGCCAGCGCCGCCGTTGCCCCCGGTGCCCCCGTCGCCGGTGTCGATGCCTCCGCTGCCGCCCTGGCCGCCGGTCCCGCCGGTGCCGAAGTCGCCGGTGGCCATGCCGCCGGCACCGCCGGTCCCGCCGGTGCCTCCCTTGCCGAGACCAGTGCCGCCATTGCCGCCCTGGCCGCCGGTGCCGCCGACGCCGTTGTTCCCGGTGCTGACGCCGCCGGCGCCTCCAGTTCCTCCGTTTCCGGCCGCGGCGCCCGCGGCGTTGCCGCCGTTGCCGCCGTTGCCGCCGGTCCCGCCGGTGCCGGTGCTGGTGCCTCCGATGCCGCCGGTGCCTCCAGTGCCGGCGGTGCCGGCGGCGCTGGTGGAGCCGCCGTTGCCGCCGGTTCCGCCGTTGCCGCCGATGCCGGCGGCGGCGGTGATGCTGCCGGCGGCCGCTGTGCCGCCCGCGCCCGCGGCGCCTGTCTCGTGTACAGCGGCCAGGGCGGTGCCGCCGGTGCCGCCGGCCCCGCCGGCTCCGCCCTGGCCGAACAGCAGCCCGCCGGTGCCGCCCGCTCCACCGATTCCTCCAGTCCCGCCAATGAGACCGGCGCCGCCGGTGCCGCCGACACCGCCGGCCCCGCCGTTGCCGCCGGTGCCGAAGAACACTCCTCCCGTCCCGCCGGTCCCGCCGGCCGCGCCACTGCCGCCGGCTACGCCCGCGCCACCTGCTCCGCCGTCGCCACCGCGACCGAACAGTCCAGCCGACCCGCCGGCTCCGCCGTTTTGGCCGACTGCGCCCGAACCGCCGTTGCCTCCGTTACCCCACAACAAGCCGCCATCCCCACCGGCTTGACCGGTCCCCGGTGCACCGTTGGAGCCGTTGCCCCACAGCGGGCGACCCAGCAGTGCCTGGGTGGGTGCGTTGATCACCGCGAGCACTTCTCGCTCGAGGGTCTGCAAGGGCGAGGCATTGGCGGCCTCGGCGGCCGCGTATATGGTGGAGGAGCGGTCCAACGCCGCGACGAACCGCTGGTGAAACTGCTCGAGTTGTGCGCTGATCGATTGGTATTCCTGGGCGTGACCCGAAAATAGCGCCGCAATGGCCGTTGAGACCTCGTCGGCACCCGCGGCGAGCAGAGCGGTCGTGGCGCCGGCTGCGGCGGCGTTGCCGGCGCTGACTGCCGACCCAACACCGGCTATCTCGGCTGCAGCAGCGCTGAGTATTTCCGGCGTGGCGATCACGAACGATGACATCAGCACCTCCGTTGTGCATACCTGGCATGGCGCGTATCCGGGCGGGCGAGAGATGTGCCGCCCGAAACAATCTGGACGTTATAACCATCGCTCGGCCGGGCCTCGGGTATTTGGCGAATTCTTATAAATTTTTGGGTTGGGCCGGCATAGCGACTTGCAGCTCTTGCCTCTTCGCCTATCTGATGTTCGCTCGACCTGGCATGAACGAGCTCCGGCGTCCACCGCCGCACTCATCACGCCGCTGGCGTCGCAATGCGACTGGGAATCGCTTCTGGCGCAGCATAATTGCGGCCCATGCAGCGGAAGTTCTTTCGATCCGTCGAATCCGGCCGGCACGTCGATGGCACTGGGATCGGGGCGCTGGGCGTTTGGTGTCGCGCCGCTAAGGCGGCGCTGGTCGCTAATTGCGGGTGAGGTCCCCGAAAGGAAGACCTTCTTGCGACTTCCCCCCCTAGCCTAGCCCGCCATAAGATGCGCTTTGTACAAATACTTTACATCGTGCCAACCGAAAGGTCGGGCTATTGGTAATTGCCACGCATTTGATAGAACCGACCAATTCCGGCCGCGATAGACGTACTGATTGTCCTGATTGTCGATGAGCGATCGTGTGTGGGAGGCAAAGCTGGCGTACCGTCCACGGTTCTCGGCGGACCAGGGCGCACCGGCGTGCCGGGGATTGCGTAGGGCTGTTGCGCCTGCACCAACTTGCGGATCGGCGTCAGCCGGAATTGACGCACTCCCCTGGTTCGTCGGGTTCCTGCATCGCGGCCGCCCTCGCCGCACCGGGCTCGTCGGCCGCCTCCCGGGCCAACCTGCTGGCGATCATCGAGCAGACGACCAATTGGATCTGGTGAAAGAGCATCAGCGGCAACATGATCAACCCGACCGTGGCGGCGTCGAAGAACACCCACGCCATCGGAAGCCCCGCTGCCAGGCTCTTTTTCGAACCGCAGAACAGCAGCACGATCGCATCGCCGCGGTCGAGCCGAGCCAGCCGCCCGACCAGTGTGGTGTAGGTCAGCACCACCGCGAGCAACAAGAGGGCGAGAACCGCGACTGAGACCAGGTGCCACGGGTCGACGCTGACCCAAATTCCTTCGACCACCCCCATCGAGAACGCGGTGTACACCACCAGCATGATGGCCACGCGGTCGGCTACCTGGATCAGCGTCGCACGGTTGAGGATGACCGGCGCGAGCCATGGCCGGACGAGCTGGCCCAGCCCGAACGGCAGCAACAACTGCAGCACCAGTTCGATGATCGCGTCGCTACTGACGCGGAAGCCGGCGCCGGTCTTCATCAGCAGCACCACCAGAAGTGGGGTGAGAAACAGACCGACGAGGCTGGACAGCGACGCGCTGACCATCGCGGCCGAGACGTGGCCGCGCGCTATTGACGTAAATGCGACAGAGGTCTGCATCGTCGACGAGACGAGACACAAGAACAGCATCCCGTTGTACAGGTCGGTGGTGAGCAGTGACGGCACGAGCACCCGAGTGGCCAACCCAAGCAGCGGGAAAATCACAAAGGTGGTGGCCAGCACCAACAGGTGCAGGCGCCACTGGCGCATACCGTGCCAGGCTTGCTGCGGCGACAACCGGACGCCATAGAGGAAGAAGAGCAACGCGATGGCCGCTCTGGCCGCGACCGCCATCGCGTCCGCGGCGCTACCGCGAGCCGGCAGCAGGGCGGCGATGGCCACCGCCGCGGCCAACGCCAACAGCAGCGAATCGACCCGGATTGCTCTCAGCCGCGTTAACACGACGAAGCGCGGTTTCTCAGTGGCAGGACAGGTTGCAGGTCGCGCAGGCGCCGTCGCAGCTGGCTGCCTTCGTGCTTGCCGTCTCACGGCGCAGCGCGTATCGCGCGCTCTGCCAAGAGCCGGTAGCGAGTGTGCCGAGTGCACCGGCAACACAGACGATCACCACCACCAAGGCAGTGTGCGGGGAGGCGGCCAGAGCCACCACTCCCCCGGCGCCCAGCATTATCGCGGCGGCCAGCTGGGTGGGCGCCATCGCGCGCAGCGCCAGCTGGGTCGCGTCCGGGGTGGGTTCCTGGGCTAGCGACGAGACGCCGAACATCGCCGAGACGACAGCCGCGCACACGCACAGCACGCCCGCGATAAACATGCGCTCACAATACGAGCTCATCGCTGACCTCGCTTGCTCGGCTCCACAGGCGGGTGGCGGGTTAGCGCCCCGGGACGGGCGTCACGGTGGTCAGTGGCGGACGGTTAGGCGTCAGGATGGTCTGCGGCGACGGTGCGGGGGCCAAGCTGGGCACGGGAGTGAGGTTGGTCGACGGCTGCTGTCCGGGGACGGCAAGGGGTGCCGGATGACTCGGCGCGGCAGGCGCCTGGGCGGCCACCGTCGGTACCGCTATCCGCGCAGGCGCCTGGGCGGCCGCCGTTGGTGCTGTCGGTGCGGCCACCCGGAAGCCATTGATGATGGCGTCGGTGGCCGGGGCATCGGCAACCGCCTGGGACGCAGCGGTGGTCACCGACAACGACACCAGGTACTTGTCGGGTCCTGAGCTGGCGATGACGTGGCGCCGCGAAGTGTTGAGTGTCATGTCGTTTTCGCGGTAAGTGCCCTCGATGACTGACGACGGGAAGCTGCCGAGGTTGGCCATTGAAGCGTTGGTCGTCTGCCAGGCGAGCAGTTGCTGGCTGTCGACGTAGCCGTGGGTGATGGCCTCGGCGGGATCGAAGTCACCGACCAGCTTGTACACGACCACCTGCGCGTTCGATGTGTAGATGCTGGTGCCGCCGACCCTGTCGGCGATCACGGCGAACGCGTCGGGCACGTTGGGGTCGGGCACATGCGTCCAGCGAGGGGGCATCGGCAACGTGATGTCGAGCGCCTTGAATCCCTGGGGCCGCTGGGCCTCGAGCTTGACTCCTTTCGCGTGGAGGTAATCCCGCAGCGTCCCGGTGATGGCCGGTGTCATCGTGGGTGGCATCGGCGCCGCCGCGGGCGCGGTCCCGATGGCCGCGGGTGCAAGCGGCGACGCGGCCGGCGCGGGCGCCGGTGCCTGCGCCGGTGCCGGGGCGAACCTGTTGGTATTGACGCCTCCGGGGACCGCCGTGAGGTTCTGGACCGGCGGTGCCACCATCTGCGCGCTTGGGGTAGGGGCGGGTGGCAATGGAGGCAATGGAAACCCAGGATCTGCCGATGCTCTACCGCCCGCAATGATCATGACGCCGACGAAACCGGCGGCCATGCCCCCGGCGAACACCCGCCAGGTACGCGCGATGTGAATCATTTTCGTCGGTACCTCCACATAACTCGGGCGTCACTGCCCGCCATAGTGGGTGAATGTAACTAGTGCTCAAAGGCGCCGAACAGGCTTGAAATAGACCTGGGATGAACCTCTGATCGGTGCGCAACCCAACCGATACCAACCCGTGGCCGGCGGATTGGCCCCGGCCGTTGCAGGGCCGCCCTTATACCCTGTTGGGCGTGACCGAATCGCCGACCGCACCACCTGACGGCACGTCGGGTGTCATGTCCGGTCTTCAAGACGCGGACTCCGACGCGCCGCGATACCGCTACACCGCCGAGCTTGCGGCCAAGGTGGAACGCACCTGGCAGGACAATTGGGCCCGGTCGGGAACATTCAACGTGCCAAACCCGGTCGGATCGCTGGCCCCGACGGATGGTCGCACGGTGCCCGACGACAAGCTCTTCGTGCAGGACATGTTCCCCTATCCTTCCGGCGAGGGGCTGCACGTCGGCCATCCGCTGGGCTACATCGCCACCGACGTCTACGCCCGGTACCACCGGATGATCGGCCGGAACGTGTTGCACGCACTGGGGTTCGACGCCTTCGGGCTCCCGGCTGAGCAATATGCGGTGCAGACCGGCACGCACCCGCGTACCAGGACCGAGGCAAATATCGTGAACTTTCGCCGCCAGCTGGGCCGGCTGGGCTTCGGCCACGACAGCAGGCGGAGCTTCTCGACTACCGATGTCGAGTTTTACAAGTGGACGCAGTGGATCTTTCTGCAGATCTACAACGGCTGGTTCGACACCACGGCCAACAAAGCCCGCCCGATCTCCGAGTTGATCGCCGAATTCGAATCCGGCACAAGGCGTCTTGAAGATGGACGGGAATGGGTCCAGCTGTCGGCGGGGGAGCGGGCCGACGTGATCGACCGGTTCCGGCTGGTCTACCGCGCGGACTCGATGGTGAATTGGTGTCCGGGGTTGGGCACTGTGCTGGCAAACGAAGAGGTCACCGCCGACGGCCGCAGCGATCGAGGCAACTTTCCGGTATTCCGAAAGCGGTTGCGGCAGTGGATGATGCGGATCACCGCCTACGCCGACCGGCTGCTCGACGACCTCGATGTGCTGGACTGGCCCGATCAGGTCAAGACCATGCAGCGCAACTGGATCGGTCGCTCGACCGGGGCATCGGCGTTATTTTCGGCGACCACTGTCAAGGGTTGCACGGTCGACCTCGAAGTGTTCACCACCCGGCCCGACACCTTATTTGGCGCCACGTATCTGGTGCTGGCCCCCGAGCACGACATGGTTGACGACCTGGTCGCCGCGACTTGGCCGGACGGCGTCAACCCCTCATGGACGTACGGCGGCGCCAACCCCGCCGAGGCCGTCGGCGCGTACCGCCGTGCAATCTCGGCCAAATCGGACCTGGAGCGCCAGGAGAGCAGGGAGAAGACCGGCGTTTTTCTGGGCAACTACGCCACCAATCCGGCCAACGGCGAACCGGTTCCGATCTTCATCGCCGACTACGTGCTGGCCGGCTACGGCACCGGGGCGATCATGGCTGTCCCGGGACATGACCAACGGGACTGGGACTTCGCCCGGGCGTTGGGTCTGCCGATCGTCGAAGTCATTGCCGGCGGTGACATTTCGGAGGCGGCATACGTGGGCGACGGCATCCTGGTGAACTCCGGTTACCTCGATGGCATGGACGTCGGTGCGGCCAAGGAAGCCATCACCGCTCGATTGGAATCCGAGGGCCGGGGGCGGGCTCGGATCGAATACAAGTTGCGTGACTGGCTTTTCGCGCGGCAGCGGTATTGGGGTGAACCGTTCCCGATCGTCTACGACAGCGACGGACGCGCGCATGCACTCGACGAGGCCGCGTTACCAGTCGAGCTGCCCGATGTGCGTGACTATTCGCCAGTGTTGTTCGACCCCGACGACGCCGATAGCGAGCCGTCACCGCCGTTGGCCAAGGCGACTGACTGGGTGCATGTCGAGTTGGATCTCGGCGACGGCCTAAAACCTTACAGCCGTGACACCAACGTGATGCCGCAATGGGCCGCCAGCTCTTGGTACGAACTGCGCTACACCGACCCGGACAACTCAGAGCGGTTCTGCGCCAAGGAAAACGAGGCCTACTGGATGGGTCCGCGGCCCGCCGAACACGGCCCCGATGACCCGGGCGGCGTCGACCTCTACGTCGGCGGCGCCGAACATGCGGTGCTGCATCTGCTGTATTGCCGGTTTTGGCACAAGGTCTTGTACGACCTCGGTCACGTCAGCTCACGTGAGCCTTACCGCCGGCTGGTTAACCAAGGCTATATTCAGGCGTTCGCCTACACCGACTCCCGCGGTTCCTATGTGCCGGCCGAGAAAGTGATCGAGCGCGACGGCGGGTTTGTCTATCCGGGACCTGACGGCGAGATCGAGGTATTTCAGGAATTCGGCAAAATCGGTAAGAGCTTGAAGAATTCGGTGTCGCCCGACGAGATCTGCGACAAATACGGAGCAGACACGCTCCGGGTGTACGAGATGTCGATGGGACCGTTGGAGGCCTCACGTCCCTGGGCAACAAAAGATGTCGTGGGCGCGCATCGCTTCCTGCAACGGGTGTGGCGACTGGTGGTCGACGAGGCCACCGGCGAAACGCGGGTGAGCGACGAACAACTGGATACGGATACGCTGCGCGCATTGCACCGCACCATCGCTGGAGTAACCGAAGACTATGCGGCACTACGCAATAACACCGCGACTGCCAAGCTCATCGAGTACACCAACCATCTCACCAAGCAGCATCGCGGCTCGGTGCCCCGGGCCGCGGTTGAGCCGCTTGTGTTGATGTTGGCACCGTTAGCCCCGCACCTAGCCGAGGAGTTGTGGCTGCGGCTGGGCAACACCACCTCGTTGGCGCATGGTCCCTTCCCACAGGGCGATCCCAGGTACCTCGTTGACGCCACGGTTGAATACCCAGTTCAGGTGAACGGTAAGGTGCGTGGCCGGGTGGTGGTTGCCGCCGACGCGGACGATGAGGTAGTGAAAGCTGCTGCCCTGGAAGACGAAAAGGTGCAGGCGTTCTTGTCCGGTGCCACCCCGCGCAAGGTGATTGTCGTCGCCGGCCGGCTGGTTAACCTAGTTGTTTAGAGGCGGTTTAGGCCTGATGACCACCTCATGCACCTGGCCGTCGGGAGGGGTGGCTACCACGTTGGCGACGACCTCGGCGACGGTTTCGGGCCGCAGGAACTTGGCGGGGTCGTAGTCGCCACCCTCGAAAGCCACGAGTTCACGCTGCATGTCGGTATCGACACGCCCCGGATGGATCGATGTCACTCGCAGCGCCGGCTCGTCCTGGCGCAGCGTATCGGCGATCGCGCGCAGTGCGAACTTGCTGGCTGAATAGGACGCCATGCCCGGCGAAACATTGTGGCCCGACCCGGAGTTGATGAGCACGACCTGACCGCGAGCCCGCCGCAGCGCTGGCAACAGCGCCAACGTAAGAGCCACCGCGCCAAAGACATTGACGTCGAACGTAGCCCGCCATTCGTCGACGTGTGAGTCGGCGAAGCGGCCGGGGATGGACACCCCGGCGTTGTGTACCAGCACGTCGAGTTCGTCGACGACTTCGCAGGCGGCTGCGATCGAGTCGGTGTCGGTCAGGTCCAGCGGAAACGTTGTGGAGCCCAGCCGGTCTGCGACGGCGTCCAGCCGGGCGGAGGGGCGTCCGGCCAATAGCAGGGTATGCGTCGGCGCCAGGGCGGTGGCGATAGCAGAGCCGATGCCGCCGCTGGCGCCGGTGATAAGTGCGGTTGGCATAACGTCAGATCAGTTGGGGGTCAAACACTTTCATGCTTGCCTGCGTGCAGGGGTCCCGCACCGCTATTTGCCGGTTCGCCGAGGGCGAGGCGGTCCAGCGGCGCCAACGCTTTCATCAGGGTGTCCAGATCGGACTGGGGGAGTTGGCTGAGCATCGCGGCCAGAGCGGCGTGCCGGTTGGCCAGCGATTCGGCATGAACCGCCCGCCCTTGGGGCGTGATGTCCACCAACACCGCCCGCAGATCGGATGGATCGCGTGAGCGTTTCACCAGCCCGATTTTTTCCAGCCGGCGGATCGCCACGGTGGTGGTAGGGGTCCGCACGCGTTCATGCGCCGCCAGGTCCGTCATCCGGATGGGACCGCGATCGAGCAAGGTGACCAAAATCGACAGTTGCGCCAGCGTCAATTCCCCGGCAACCGCACCATTCGGATCGCCACGTCGCAGTATCGCGAACAGCTTGGACAGCGCACGATGCAGCCCCTCCGCCAGCTCCGTTACCTCCGGCGCAATGGATTCGCTGTCCGCCATAAGTCGGCAGTCTAACCCGACGGACGGGTAGCGGAAGACTTTGCCCGAAGACAACGTTCGATGTCGAACCGGCAAAGCCTAGTACGTGGGTGACGACTGGTGAATGTGTTTGGCCGCCAATAAATCTTGTGGACCTGTTCAGAACACGATCGCCGACGGTTCGCGAGTTTCCGACTCTGGATGCGGAATCTGTGTGCTCAAGGTGTGTACCTCAAGAGAGCCGGAACACGCGCCATCGGCTGGGGCGAACACTCGACGCCGAAACAATTCGGTCAGCATGGTCTGGGCCATCAGGTTGGCGCGACCAATACAGGCGGCCCGCGCGGCGTCGGGGTCGCGCCGGTGGATTGCGGAGTTTTCCTCTTCGTAGAACGGCAGCATGTCGTCGCGGCTGTTTTGGTAAGTCATCCAGAACGTGCGGGGGATTAGGTTTTGCGACGCGCGGATGGTGGCATGCAGCCGCGGTCCGGCGTACTCGTCGTTGACCGTGCGTCGGTATTCCCACGCGATCTCGGAGAAATGCCGGGGTTCCTTGGCAGTGCGCAGCGATCGCATAAGGGCGTCGAGCTCCCCCAGGATCCGCGGCGTGGGATTGGCCGCCGCGCGCGCGGAGGCGATGCCGTTGAGCAGGCCGTCGAGTTCGTGGTGCTCGAGGACGGTGGCTTCGTCGAAACGCTCGACGAACGCTCCCCGGTGATAGCGAGTCGAAACGATGCCGTCGTGTTCGAGTTGAACAAGCGCTTCTTGTATAGGGACACGGCTAACACCCAGTCCCTGCGCGATTTCGTTGCGGTCGACACGGTCGCCGCTGCGCAATTTGCCAGTCAGGACCAGGTTGAGTATGTGCGAAACAACCTGGTCCTTTTCTTTGATCCCATATTTCTTCGGCATCGATGTTTTTGAGTCTCTTTTCAGCCCCCGATAGGCCATCAGCGCTGGCAAGTTTCTCATGACTGGGGGCCTGCGTTGCGATGTTTCGCAGATGAAGCGCAGACAAACTCCCCTTTGGGCGAAACTGCACTCAAAGTTGATCGCGCCACCGGCACAGCGCTGCGGCTGCGCTGAGGTCGTAATCCGGGCCATCGCAGCCGACGGTCAGTACCGTGACGCCGAGGCCGGTGAGGGCTTCAGCGCTAGCAATCAGGCCACTGCCTCCCTGGACTGCGGCCGAGCGTTCGATGGTGGCCGGGTCCCGGCCGACGTCCTCGCAATGCCGGCCGAGCACCGCGGATTTCGCCGGGAACTCGTCAGCCGAAGTGAAGCTGTGCCACATGTCGGCGTGCTCGGCGACCAGCCGCAAGGTCTTGCGTTCGCCACCGCCGCCGATCAGCACCGGGATGTCCCGAGTCGGCGGCGGGTTCAGTTTGGCCAGTCGCGACTTGACGCGGGGAAGTGCGGCCGCGAGGTCGTCGAGGCGGCTGCCTGCGGTGCCGAAGTCGTAGCCGTACTCGTAGTAGTCCTTGTCTTTCCAGCCCGATCCGATGCCCAGGATCAGCCGGCCATCGGAAATGTGGTCGACGGTACGGGCCATGTCGGCCAGCAGCTCCGGATTGCGGTAGGAGTTGCAGCTCACCAGGGCGCCGATCTGGATCCGCGAGGTCTGTTCGGCCCACGCCCCGAGCATGGTCCAGCATTCGAAATGTGGACCGTCGGGATCGCCGTAGAGGGGAAAGAAGTGGTCCCAGTTGAAGGCGATGTCCACACCGATGTCTTCACAACGGCGAACCGCATCCCGGATCTGGCCGTAGTGCGGGGCGTGTTGCGGCTGCAGTTGAACGCCGATACGGATTGGGAGGTCAGGAGTCATAGGACCACCGTAGGCTCAGCGTGCGTCGATCACCCCGCGCACGATCTCGATCAACGCGCGCGGTTGGTCACTTTGCACCGAGTGGCCCGAATTCTCGACGACGAGCGCGCCGCGGAAGTGCGTTGCGCGCCGGCTGAGTTCGGCGACGTCGTCGTCATTGACGAAGCCCGATGAGCCGCCGCGGACCAACGTGACGGGCGCCGATAACGTGTCGACGTCGTCCCACAAGCTCGCGAAGTCGGGGAAGGTGCGGATGGCGTCATAGCGCCACGCCCAGTTGCCGTTGTCGAGTCGACGAGAGTTGTGGAACACCCCGCGCCGCAGCGCCTTCACCTCGCGGTGGGGCGCGGCAGCAATGGTCAGGTCCAGCATGGCCTGAAAGCTGGGGAACTCGCGCTCGCCGTGCATCAGCGCCACCGTGCCCCGTTGCTCCTGGGTCATCTCGGAGTGCCGCTGCAGCGCCGATGGGGTGACGTCGACGAGGACGAGTTCCCGCACCAGCTCGGGCGCGAGGGCGCCGAGGCGTATCGCGGTCAGCCCGCCGAGTGACATGCCGACGACGAATTCGGCGCGCGGTGCCAGTTCGCGCAGCGCCGGTGCCAGGGCGTCAGCGTTGTGCAGCGGCGAGTAGTCGCCGTCTTCCCGCCATGCGGAGTGACCGTGCCCGGGTAAGTCCACGGCCAGCGCCGGCTCACCGAGGCCGACGATCACCGTGTCCCAGGTATGTGCATTCTGGCCACCACCGTGCAGGAAGATCACCCGCGGCGCGGGCCCACCCCAGCGCAGTGCACTGACGGAGCCCGCTTCGACCCGCTCGACTTGAGGAAGCGGACCCGTCACGCCGGCCTGCTCGGCGTTCTCGGCCAGCAGATCGAACTCGGATAGTCCAGTCAGATCGTCGTCGGGAATCTGGGTCACGACCCCGACATTACGGCGCGAGTTAGGGCGTCCCTACGTGCCCGAGATGAACTCTTCGAGCTGCGCGCGCGCGATGTCGTCGGGCAGCTGCTCGGGCGGGCTCTTCATCAGGTAGGCCGACGCCGGAAGCACCGGTCCGCCGATGCCGCGGTCCTTGGCGATTTTGGCTGCACGCACCGCGTCGATGATGATGCCGGCGGAGTTCGGCGAGTCCCACACCTCGAGCTTGTATTCCAGGTTCAGCGGCACGTCACCGAAGGCGCGGCCTTCCAGGCGCACGTAGGCCCACTTGCGGTCGTCGAGCCAGGCGACGTGGTCGGACGGGCCGATGTGGACGTTCTTGTCCTCGACCTTTCCGGCGAGCGAGCCGGTGAGGTTGGACGTGACGGCTTGGGTTTTGGAGACCTTCTTGGACTCCAGGCGCTCGCGCTCGAGCATGTTCTTGAAGTCCATGTTGCCGCCGACGTTCAGCTGGTAGGTGCGGTCCAGTGTGACGCCGCGGTCCTCGAACAGCTTGGCCATCACGCGGTGAGTGATGGTCGCGCCCACCTGGCTCTTGATGTCGTCGCCGATGATCGGCACGCCGGCATCCTTGAACTTCTTGGCCCATACCGGGTCGGAGGCGATGAATACGGGCAGCGCGTTCACGAACGCCACCCCGGCGTCGATGGCGCACTGGGCGTAGAACTTGTCGGCCTCCTCCGAGCCCACCGGCAGGTAGGAAACCAGCACGTCGACCTTGTTGTCCCTGAGGACCTGCACGACGTCGACTGGCTCGTCATCGGACAACTCAATGGTGTCGGCGTAATACTTGCCGATGCCGTCCAGCGTCGGGCCGCGCTGTACGACCACGTTGGTTGGCGGCACGTCGGCGATCTTGATGGTGTTGTTCTCCGAGGCGAAGATCGCGTCGGACAGGTCGAAGCCGACTTTCTTGGCGTCCACGTCGAACGCGGCCACGAATTTGACGTCGCGAACGTGGTACTGGCCGAAGCGCACGTGCATCAGGCCCGGCGCCGTCGAGGTGTCGTCGGCGTTGTAGTAGTACTCGACGCCCTGCACCAGCGAGGACGCGCAGTTACCGACGCCCACAATGGCGACCCTGACCTCTGTCGACGTCTGTGGCGCGTTGTGCTCACTCATTACGGCGTTCTCCTAACCTCATGACTTCTGGGGTGTTCTAGGTGTTCTGTGTCGTGCAGGGTTTACGTCTGTTCCGCGTGGGGCGCTGCCCGTTCCGCGGCGATGAGCTCGTTGAGCCACTTGACCTCGCGCTCGCTGGACTCGAGCCCAAGTTGATGCAGTTGGCGGGTGTAGCGGTCAAACGAATTGCTGGCCCGCGCGATCGCGTCACGCAGACCTTCCCGCCGTTCCTCGACCTGACGGCGACGGCCTTCGAGAATGCGCATCCGCGCCTCGGCCGGAGTGCGGTTGAAAAACGCCAGGTGCACCCCGAAACCGTCGTCGGTGTAGTTGTGCGGGCCGGTGTCGGCGACCAGCTCACCAAAGCGCCGGCGGCCCTCGTCGGTCAGCTGGTAAACCCGCCGGGCGCGCCGCACCGGAGTTCCCGCAGGGGCGGCATTCTCGGCGATCAAACCTTCGGCCTGCATGCGCCGCAGCGCGGGATACAACGAACCGTACGAAAATGCCCGGAAGGCGCCGAGCAAACCCGTCAGCCGCTTGCGCAACTCGTAACCATGCATCGGCGATTCGATCAGGAGACCTAGGATGGCAAGCTCCAGCATCGAGTCACCTCCCTCTGCCTGGCTGGTTATATGAGTCGTTACGACGGTTCGACGCCTCGCGCCATCGTATCGCCTCGATATATTAGCGACAACACCACCTGGCGTTAGTGCGCTGTTAGTCACAGTTGCGGGAGTTGACCGGCGCCGGTCGATCTACACCGCAGAAGTTACGGGTAGTTCACCTGCTTGATGGTTCCGTCGCCCGCGAACTCGATGTAGCCGCTGCCGTAATCGCTGGAGACATACAGGGTCAGCGACACCGCTCCCGGCGTGGTCGGGTCGGTGGCCGGCTCGACGATCAGATAGGTGGACTTGACGTCGGGTTGCTTGATCCCGAGGGTTTCCGGGGCACCCCGCAGAATGCCCACGGCCGTCTTCACGTCGAATTTGCTCAGGTCTACCAAGACGCTGTCGACGCTGCTCTTGGCCGAACTGCTGGGATCGCCCCAGCCGCCGCGATAGGTGTAGTTCAAGACCCGGCGGTCGTCTTTGGGGTCCTGGCGGTCCAGCGACGCGTACTCGGGATAGATCACCAGCCGGTAGCCCATGACGTCGCCGAATCTTTTGCGGGTTTGTTCCAGCAGTCCGGTCAGTCCACCGAGGGACTGCAGCTGCTTCGGCGGGGTGAGCACCACCGCCGCGACGCCGTCGGGCTTGGCTCCGGGATCCGAGGTGAAGTCCAGCGGCGAACTGGTGTTGCCGTAGAGCCCCCAGCCAATGCCGACACCCAGCAGCACCGTCACGGCGAAGGCAGCGATCGTGATGCCCAACCCGGTGCGCTTCGCCCGCGTTTTGAGCGCGGGCATTTGCGCGGGAGCGCTCTCGGACTGCAAATCGGCTATCAGGTGTTGCAGCTCGCCCAGAGTCACGGCCTTGGTGGCCGCGCTGACGCGTTCGCGATGTTCTTCCATCGAGATCTCGCCGTCGCCCAGGGCGTTGTCGAGAATCCGGCACGCGTCTTGCCGGTCGCTGTCTTTTGCCCGCGTCGACGTCGTACCCGGCCATTTCGCCACGGGGAAGATCGTAGAAGTCCGGCGCGCAACGTGATCACCCAATACCCCAGTACACGCCCGACAACAACCTCGGTTGCGTATCGGTGGTGGGGAAGGGGACGTACTCTGGTCAGCGTGCGACTGCAGCGACAGGTGGTGGACTACGCGCTTCGGCGGCGGTCACTGCTGGCCGAGGTGTACTCGGGGCGCACAGGCGTGTCTGAGGTCTGTGACGCGAATCCCTATCTGCTGCGCGCCGCAAAGTTTCACGGGAAACAAAGCCAGGTGATTTGCCCGATCTGCCGTAAGGAGCAGCTCACCCTCGTGTCCTGGGTGTTCGGCGAGCACCTCGGGCCGGTGTCGGGTTCGGCGCGCACCGCCGAGGAGTTGGTCATGTTGGCGACCCGGTTCTCAGAGTTCGCCGTTCATGTGGTGGAGGTGTGCCGAACCTGCAGTTGGAATCATCTGGTCAAGTCCTACGTTTTGGGCGCGGCACGTCCAGTGCGTCCTCCTGGGGCCCCTACCGGCGCCCGTCCTAGGGGCACTCGCACGCGGACGGCGCGCAACGGCGCCCGCACTGCCAGTGAATAACGAAGGGCGCCACCAGCAGTCGTCCAGTGACACCCCAGGCGGGTCGACGGCTGACGACGTGGTCCAGCGTCGCCAGGTTCCCCCCGACGACAGGATGACCGCGATCATCCCGGCCGTGGACGATGACCGCGCACCCCGCCAGGTCGACCCCATCGAGGCCGTCAAGGCCGCTCTCGACAGTCCCGGATCGGCGCCGCCGCAGGAGCGCGACCCGCTCGACCAGGTCAAAGCTGCGCTGGACGCGCGGCCCTCCCGCCGCCATCGTCCCGGCGTCGGACGGCGACCACCGGGCGGGCCGCCGCCCGGGCCGCCCGGGCCGATTGGCTTCCGGAGCCCGCGACCGAGGCCGGACTGGACCCAGCAGATCAACTGGAAATGGGTTCGGCGCTCGCTAGTCCTGGCCGCGGCGGTGCTGATCCTGCTACCGATCGTCACCTTCAC
This sequence comes from Mycobacterium simulans, assembly GCF_900232995.1. GTDB lineage: Bacteria > Actinomycetota > Actinomycetes > Mycobacteriales > Mycobacteriaceae > Mycobacterium > Mycobacterium simulans. The sequence goes on along the minus strand of NZ_OCVX01000003.1, from coordinate 1,167,828 downwards.
GATGGCCTACCTAATCGTCGACGTTCCCAAACCGGGTGACATCCGCACCAACCAGGTCTCCACAATCCTGGCCAGCGACGGCTCGGAGATCGCCAAAATCGTTCCACCCGAAGGCAACCGGGTGGATGTCAACCTCAACCAGGTGCCGGTACACGTGCGCCAGGCGGTTATCGCCGCAGAAGACCGCAACTTCTATTCCAACCCGGGCTTTTCGTTCAGCGGCTTCGCGCGGGCGGTGAAGAACAATCTTTTCGGCGGTGATCTGCAGGGCGGATCGACGATCACTCAGCAGTACGTCAAGAACGCGCTGGTCGGTTCCGCGCAGCACGGGTGGAGCGGAGTGCTGCGCAAGGCCAAGGAATTAGTCATCGCGACCAAGATGTCGGGGGAGTGGTCCAAAGACGATGTGCTGCAGGCATATCTGAACATCATCTACTTCGGTAGGGGCGCCTACGGCATTTCGGCGGCTTCCAAGGCCTACTTCGACAAACCCGTCGAGCAGCTCACCTTGTCCGAAGGGGCACTGTTGGCCGCGCTGATCCGGCGGCCATCCACGCTGGACCCGGCCGTGGATCCCGAAGGCGCGCTGGCCCGCTGGAATTGGGTGCTCGACGGGATGGTGGAGACCAAGGCGCTGTCTGCGAACGACCGTGCGGCACAGGTGTTTCCCAAGACCGTGCCCCCTGATCAGGCCCGCGCCCAAAACCAAACCAGCGGGCCCAACGGGCTGATCGAACGGCAGGTAACCAAGGAACTGCTCGAGCTGTTCAATATCGATGAGCAGACGCTGAACACCCAGGGGTTGCAAGTCACCACCACAATCGATCCCCAGGCGCAGGCGGCCGCCGAAAAGGCGGTGGCGAAGTACCTCGACGGGCAGGACCCGGACATGCGGGCTGCGGTCGTGTCCATCGACCCGCACAACGGAGCGGTGCGCGCCTACTACGGCGGATCCAATGCCAATGGCTTCGATTTCGCTCAAGCGGGGCTGCAGACCGGTTCGGCGTTTAAGGTGTTTGCTCTCGTGGCAGCGCTTGAGCAAGGGATCGGTCTGGGCTACCAGGTGGACAGCTCGCCGCTGACGGTCGACGGCATCAAGATCACCAACGTCGAGGGCGAGAGTTGCGGCACGTGCAATCTCGCCGAGGCGCTGAAGATGTCGCTGAACACCTCCTATTACCGGTTGATGCTCAAGCTCAAGGGTGGGCCACAGGCCGTTGCCGACGCCGCACATCAGGCCGGTGTCGCGGAAAGCTTCCCGGGCGTCTCGCACACGCTGTCCGAGGATGGCAAGGGTGGCCCGCCCAACAACGGGATCGTGTTAGGCCAGTACCAAACCCGGGTGATCGACATGGCATCGGCGTATGCCACGCTGGCCGCTTCCGGCATCTATCACCGGCCGCACTTCGTGCAAAAGGTGGTCAACGCCGAAGGGCAGGTCCTCTTCGATGCCGGCACCTCGAGCAGCGGCGGCGACCAGCGCATCCCCAAGGCCGTCGCCGACAACGTCACCGCGGCGATGCAGCCGATCGCCGGCTATTCGCGGGGCCACAACCTAGCCGGCGGGCGGCCGTCGGCCGCCAAGACCGGCACTACCCAGCTGGGCGACACCACCTCCAACAAGGACGCCTGGATGGTCGGGTATACCCCGTCGCTGTCAACTGCGGTGTGGGTGGGCACCGTCAAGGGCGATGAGCCACTGGAAACTGCCTCGGGCGCATCGGTTTACGGTTCGGGTCTGCCGTCGGACATCTGGAAGGCGACGATGGACGGCGCACTGAAGGGCACCCAGAGCGAGACGTTTCCCAAGCCCACCGAAATCGGTGGCTACGCGGGTGTGCCCGCGCCGCCGCCACCACCGCCGGCGCCACCATCGGAGACCGTAATCCAACCCACGGTGGAAATCGCGCCCGGCATCACCGTCCCGGTCGGCCCGCCCACCACCATCACTCTCGCGCCGCCGCCTCCGGGGGCGCCGTTGGTTCCGCCGTCCTCTGAAAACCCGACGCCGCCGCCGTGACCCGCGCACAGTCGCAGCGTGCCAGCACCTCGCCAGCACCGCTGGCAGCCGATCGGCGTAGCGCAGACAACCGTGATTGCCCAAGCCGCACCGACGTTTTGGGCTCAGCCCTGGCCGGTGTGATCGGCGGCCCGGTGGGCCGGCACGCGTTAATAGGTCGCACCCGGCTTCTGACCCCGCTGCGCGCGATGTTTGCGATCGCTTTGGTGTTCTTGGCGCTCGGATGGTCGACGAAGGCGGCCTGCCTGCAAAGCACCGGTACCGGACCGGGCGATCAGCGGGTGGCGAACTGGGATAACCAGCGCGCCTATTACGAGCTGTGCTACTCCGACACGGTGCCGCTGTATGGCGCGGAGTTGTTGAGCCAGGGCAAGTTTCCGTACAAGTCGAGCTGGATCGAGACCGACGGCAGCGGCACGCCGCAAACCCGCTACGACGGTCAGATCGCGGTGCGGTACATGGAGTATCCGGTGCTGACCGGGGTCTATCAGTACGTGTCGATGGCGGTGGCCAAGACCTACACCGCGTTGAGCAAGCTTGGTCTCTTACCGGTGGTCGCCGAGGTGGTGATGTTCTTTAACTTCGCCGCATTTGGGCTGGCGATGGCCTGGCTGGCCACCGTATGGGCGACCGCGGGCCTGGCGGGCCGGCGGGTCTGGGATGCGGCGCTGGTGGCCGCCTCTCCGCTGGTGATCTTTCAGATCTTCACCAACTTCGATGCGCTGGCAACGGCTTTCGCGATGGGTGGTCTGCTGGCGTGGGCGCGGCGCAAACCGGTGCTCGCGGGTGTGCTGCTCGGGCTAGGTGTCGCGGCCAAACTGTATCCGTTGTTGTTCCTTGGTCCGTTGCTTGTGCTGGGAATCCGGGCCGGGCGGGTACGTGACGTGGTCCGGACTACCGTGGCTACGGCGGTCACCTGGCTGCTGGTGAACTTGCCGGTGCTGGTGCTTTATCCGCGGGGCTGGTCGGAATTCTTCCGGTTGAACACCCGCCGCGGCGACGACATGGATTCGCTGTACAACGTCGTGAAGTCGTTCACCGGGTGGCGCGGGTTTGATCCCAGCCTGGGCTTCTGGGAACCACCGGTGGTGCTGAACGCCGTTGTGACGGTGTTGTTCGGATTATGTTGCGCGGCAATTGCTTACATCGCGTTCACCGCGCCGCAGCGGCCACGGCTGGCGCAGCTGACGTTTTTGGTGGTGGCAGCGTTTCTGTTGACCAACAAGGTATGGAGCCCGCAATTCTCGCTCTGGTTGGTACCGCTGGCCGTGCTTGCCCTGCCGCATCGCCGGATCCTGTTGGCGTGGATGACGATCGACGCGCTGGTATGGGTACCACGGATGTATTACCTGTACGGCAACCCGAACCGCTCGCTGCCGGAGCAATGGTTCACCACGACGGTGCTGCTGCGCGACATCGCGGTTATGATGTTATGCGCGTTGGTAATCCGCCAGATCTACCGTCCCAACGAGGATTTGGTGCGCTGGCAAGGCCGGGTCGACGATCCAGCGGGGGGAGTTTACGACCGCGCGCCGGACGCGGTGCCGGACTGGTTGCCGAACTGTTTGCGTCCGACCGCGCTGAGGCAGCGGGTCGCTACTGTCCTTCTGGAGGCTTGATGCAGGTCGCGATCCCGCTGTTCCCGCGCTTCACCGCTCTGGACGCAATCGGGCCCTATGAAGTCCTGCAACGCATTCCGTCGATGGACGTGGTGTTCGTCGGGCATCAGCGCGGCGAGGTACGCACCGAAAATGGCATGCTCGGCGTGACATGCGATGCCACCTTCGACGAAGTCGGCGCGCCGGATATCGTGGTGTTCCCCGGTGGCATTGGAACCCGCGTGCTCCTCGACGACGAAACCATCCGCGGCTGGCTGCAATCGGTGCATCCGCGAACCACATTCACCACGTCGGTGTGTACCGGTGCGCTATTGCTCGGCGCCGCAAGACTTCTCGATGGGCTCACCGCGACGACGCATTGGCGGGCCGCCGACGAGCTCAACCGACTGGGTGCGCGGTATGTGCCGGACCGTGTCGTCGAGCATCTCCCGCAACGAATCATCACCGCCGCCGGGGTGTCCAGCGGCATCGATATGGCCTTGCGGCTGGTTGAGTTATTGGTCGATAGAGAGGCCGCGCAGGCTGCTCAGCTGCTCATTGAATACGACCCGCAGCCGCCGTTCGACTCGGGCGCGCTTGCCAAGGCCGACGCGGCGACAAAGGCCCGGGCCGCCGAATTCCTGCAATCTCGCAAATGACCGCTGGGAGCGCCATCAGTACGAAACTGTTGCTCACAGCGCCTCTGCCACATGAGCGGCGGTGACCGCGTGGGCTGTACTGGCGAGTTCGTCGTCGAAGAAGGCCCTTACCTTCTCGATAGGCATCAAACCGCGGCAGTAGCTATTTCTCAAGTGGGCAGATCCGGGTGATTCATACTATTTGCGGACCCCGCAGGAGTGTAGTTAGCAGTAACTAAAGTGTCAGATGAGGAGCTAGCTCGTGGAGCATGGTGGTGGTGCTGCCCTCGGGTTTGTTGGTGGGTCGGCGGGGTGTGGG
>NZ_OCVX01000003.1:1141877-1163153 GCF_900232995.1 Mycobacterium simulans | reverse complement strand
CACCACCAGTGCGGCTGCCCCGACACCGACCCCGACCCCGGTGCTGGCGGAGGCGGGGGTGGTGCTGGCGTGGCCGGTGTCGGCCAAGACCGAGGCGGGGTTGGAGGCCCAGGCGGCCCGGTTGGGTGCCTATCTGGCCGAGCACCCGGGGTTGGGGGCCGCGGATGTGGGGTTTTCGTTGGCCACGGGTCGGGCTGGGTTAGAGCACCGGGCGGTGGTGGTCGGTGTCGACCGCGAGCAGTTGTTGGCCGGGTTGGCGGGGTTGGCGGCCGGGCAACCCATGGCCGGGGTGGTGACCGGCCGGGTCGTGGCAGAGGGCAAGACCGCGTTTGTGTTTCCAGGTCAGGGGGGTCAGTGGCCGGCGATGGCGGTGGCGTTGTGGGATTCCTCGCCGGTGTTCGCCGACCAGATGCGGGCCTGCGGGCAGGCGCTGGCCGCCCATGTGGAGTGGTCGTTGGAGCAGGTGTTGCGCGGCGGTGGCCAGTCGTGGTTGACCCGGGTGGATGTGGTGCAGCCGGCGTTGTTTGCGGTGATGGTGTCGTTGGCGGCGTTATGGCGTTCTTGCGGGGTGGCCCCCGACATGGTGATGGGTCATTCCCAGGGCGAGATCGCCGCGGCATATGTGGCCGGCGGGCTGAGCCTAGACGATGCGGCGATGGTGGTGGCGCTACGCAGCCAGGCGATCGCCGAGCTGGTCGGGTCGGGGGGAATGGCATCCATCGGGTTGCCCGCAGCCCAGGTCGGTGAGCAATTGGCCGGCTATGGCGGGCGGGGGTCGGTAGCCGCGGGCAACAGCCCGGCCTCCCCGGTAATCAGCGGTGACCCGCACGCATTGGATGAGTTGGTGGCCGCGTGTGTGGCCCGAGGGGTGTTCGCGCGGCGGATCCCGGTGGATTACGCCTCGCATTCGGCGCAGGTCGAAGCTATCGAGCAGCGGTTGGTGGCGCAGTTGTCGGGGATCTGCCCCCGCGCGGGCACTGTGCCGTTTTACTCCACGGTCACCGGCGAGCAGCTGTCCACCGAGGCCCTTGATGGCCGGTATTGGTATGCCAATTTGCGTCAGCCGGTGCAGTTTGAGCAGGTCACCCGTGTGCTGATCGATCAGGGATGTCGGGCGTTGATCGAAATGGGCCCGCATCCGGTGTTAACGGTGGCGATGACCGAAACCGCCGAAGCCAGCCGCGCGCAGGCAACTTCGGTGGCGGTGTTGGGTTCACTGCGCCGCGACGAAGGCGGCTGGACACGCTTTATCACCTCCCTAGCCGAAGCAAACGTGGCCGGAGTCAGCGTGGACTGGGCAACGACAACTGCCCCGCATCACCCCACCCGAGTGCCATTGCCGACATATGCATTCCAGCGGCAGCGGTACTGGCTATCGGGCAGGTCGGTGGGGGGTCCGCAGCGGCGGTCGGTGGTCGAGGACCGCGATGCGGCTACTTCGGGGTCGGCATTAGGGCAGCGATGGGCCGGGCTCTCCGATGAACAGCAACAGTCGATGCTTTTGCAGCTGGTATGCGCCCATGTCGCGACCGTCCTAGGTGCCGATCCCGCCGCCATCGAAGCCGACCGCGTGTTCCAAGATCGGGGTTTTGACTCTCTCACCGCCGTCGAGCTGCGCAAGCGGCTGCAAACCGTGACCGGGCTGGCGTTATCACCTACCGTCGTCTTCGACCATCCCACACCGGCCGCCCTCACCCAGCACCTGTGGGAAGAGATCACCAGAACGACTCAAGAGAATCCAGGTGCGCTCACCTTGCTCGACGCGCCGGCGATTGACCAGTTGACATCCGATATCGAGGGGCCGGTTTCGGGTCGGTTCAAGCCCTTGGTGCCTGTTGCCCGACCCGCAGTGGTTCCGTTGTCGTTTGCGCAGAGCCGGCTGTGGTTCATCGATCAATTCGAGGGGCCCTCACCCACCTACAACGTAGCGGTCGCTTTGCGGTTGCGCGGTGAGCTCAATGCCAATGCGTTAGGCGCGGCGCTGGCCGATGTGGTGGGCCGTCATGAGAGCCTGCGTACGGTGTTCCCCGCGGTCGAGGGAATACCGCAACAGGTGGTTGTCCCCGCTGTGTGGGCAGATTTCGGCTGGGATGTCGTCGACGCGACCGGATGGCCGGCAAGCCAGCTGCGCCAGGCTATCGACTCCGCGGCGCGTTACTCATTTAACCTGGCAACCGAAATCCCGCTGCGGGCAAAGCTTTTCACCGTCGCCGACGGGGAGCACTTATTGGTGATCACCGTGCACCATATTGCCACGGACGGCGCATCGTTCACCCCATTGTTCGCCGATCTGGGGGCCGCCTATGCGAGCCGGTGCGCCGGGCAGGCTCCGGTCTGGGTGGGATTGCCGGTGCAATATGTCGATTACACACTGTGGCAGCGGGAAAACCTCGGCGATCTAGCGGACAACCACAGCCTCGTCGCTACCCAGCTGGCCTATTGGGAGCATGCCCTGGCCGGGATGCCCGAACGCCTCGAGCTTCCCACCGATCGGCCCTATCCGCTGGTTGAAGATCACCGCGGCGGCACCGTTGCTGTCGAGTGGACGGCGGGACTGCAAGAGCGCGTGGCCCGTGTTGCTCGCGAGCACAATGCGACCAGCTTCATGGTGGTCCAGGCAGCCCTGGCCGTGCTGCTGTCGAAGGTCAGCGCGAGCACTGATGTGGCGGTGGGCTTCTCGACCGCTGGCCGCGGCGATAGCGCACTGGATGGGCTGGTGGGGTTTTTCCTCAACACACTGGTGCTGCGCACCGACCTGTCCGGTGATCCCACCTTCACTCAACTGCTCGCCCAGGTGCGAGAGCGTTGCCTGGAGGCCTACAAACACCAAGACGTTCCCTTTGAGCTGCTCGTTGAACGGCTCCAACCGGCCAGATCGATGACCCATTCACCCCTGATCCAGGTGATGTTGACCTGGCAGAACTTCGCCCGGCAGGTCAATGAGCCCGCAGCCGGGGTGGTCTTGGGTGATCTAGAGGTCACGTATACGACGGTGGACACCCAGACCGTCGTGATGGATCTGGTGTTTTCTCTCACTGAACTCTGGACGAGTGCTGGTGAGCCCGCCGGCATTGCGGGAGGGGTGGAATTTCGCACCGACGTTTTCGACACGGCAAGCATTGAGGCGCTCATGGTTCGGTTGGAGCGGGTGTTGGTGGAGATGACCGCTGATCCGGGGCGGCGGTTGTCGTCGGTGGATCTGCTCGACGCCGATGAGCACGCTCGGTTGGACCTGTGGGGCAACAGCGCCGTGTTGTCCGCCGTCTCGACGGCACCGGTGTCGATTCCGAGCGTGTTTTCCGCGCAGGTGGCGCGCAGCCCGTCGGCGGTGGCCCTGAGTTACCAGGGGGACTCGTGGAGTTACCGCGAGCTTGATGAGGCGGCCAACCGGTTGGCGCACCTACTGGCTGGCCATGGTGCGCGCCCGGGCGAGTGTGTGGCGCTGTTGTTTGAGCGTTCCGCGCAGGCCATCATCGCGATCCTGGCGGTATTGAAGACCGGGGCGGCCTATCTGCCCATCGACCCGGCGCTGCCGCCGGCCCGGGTCGCGTTCATGATCGAGGACGCGGGGCCGGTGGCCGCTATCACCACCGCCAGCGTGCGTCCGCAGCTGGACGAGCACAACCTGGCGGTGATCGATGTCGATGACCCCCGGATCGACACCCGCCCGTGCACCGAGCTGGCGGTGCCAGCCGCCGACGACATCGCTTACATCATCTACACCTCGGGCACGACCGGCGTCCCCAAGGGTGTGGCCGTCTCCCACGGCAGCGTGACCCAGCTGTTCGACTCACCGTTCGCCGGCCTGCCACCGGGACCGGAGCAGGTGTGGTCGCAGTGGCACCCCTATAGCTTCGACTTCTCGGTGTGGGAGATCTGGGGTGCGCTGTTGGGTGGCGGGCGGCTGGTTGTGGTGCCCGAGTCGGTGGCGCGGTCGGCGACCGACTTTCACAGCCTCCTGGTCTCCGAACGAGTCAACGTCTTAAGTCAAACGCCGTCAGCTCTGGGCATGTTATCGCCTGAGGGTTTGCCGTCGGTGGCGTTAGTGGTGGCCGGTGAGGCGTGCTCGGCCGAGCTCATGGATCGGTGGGCGCCCGGGCGGGTGATGATCAATGCCTACTGAGACCACGGTGTTTGCGACGATGACCGCGTCGCTGGTGGCGAACTCGGGGGTACCGCCGATCGGTTCGCCGGTGCCTCGGGCGGCGTTGTTTGTGCTGGACAGATGGTTGCGGCGGGTGCCGGTGGGTGTTGCCGGCGAGTTGTATGTGGCGGGCAACTTGCTGGGTTGTGGGTATGTGCGTCGGGCTGGCTTGACGGCGTCCAGGTTTGTGGCCTGCCCGTTCGGCGGCGCGGGAGCGCCAGGAGAACGTATGTATCGCACCGGGGACCTGGTGCGCTGGCGCCACGATGGGCAGCTGGACTTTCTCGGGCGTACTGATGAGCAGGTCAAGATCCGTGGGTATCGCATCGAGCTGGGTGAGGTGGCTGCCGCGCTGGCAAACCTCCCGGGGGTGGGGCAGGCGGTGGCGATCGCCCGTGAGGACCGCCCAGGCGACAAGCGTTTGGTGGGCTATGTCACCGCGGTCACCGGGACAGTGGATGGTGAGGGGATACGCAAGGCGCTGACCGCTGGGCTGCCCGAGTACATGGTGCCGACGGCTGTGGTGGTTTTGGAGGAGCTGCCGTTGACAGTCAACGGCAAACTCGACAAGCGGGCCCTGCCGGCGCCGGAATACCGCGATCGCGGTTACCGGGCCCCTACCACCCCGGTCGAGGAGATCCTTGCCGACATCTACGCCCGGGTGCTGGGTGTGGACAGCGTGGGTGTCGACGCGTCGTTTTTCGACCTCGGCGGTGACAGCATTTCGTCGATACAGGTGGTGGCGCAGGCCCGCGCCGCCGGTGTTGTGTGCAAGCCGCGCGACATTTTTGTTGAGCAGACTGTTGCCGGGGTGGCCCGGGTCGCCAGTTCCACTCGTGGTGAGGGCGCGGTGATCGATGAGGGCGTCGGGCAGGTGTTGCCCACACCGACCATGTGCTGGCTGGCCAGTGTCGACGGCCCGGTTGGGCAGGTCAACCAGACGATGACGGTGACGGCTCCCGCGGGGGTCACTACCGACGACGTCGTGGTCTTGCTTCAGGCCTTGTTGGATCGGCATGCGATGCTGCGGTTGCGGGTTGATGACTACGGTGCCGGAGGTTGGTTGTGGTTTGTGACCGAACCCGGTTCTGTGGATGCGGACAAGTGCCTACAGCGGGTGGAGGCGTTGTCCGACGATGCTCTAGTGGAGGCCCGGTCCCGGTTGGATCCGGCCGCCGGGGTGATGCTGAGCGCACTGTGGGTCGCCCCCGCCGCTCAACTGGTGCTGGTCATTCATCATCTGGCCATCGACGCGCTGTCCTGGCGGATTTTGCTGGACGACCTTAACGTCGCCTGGGGCCAGCGTCGCGAAGGGCGGGACGTGGCGTTGCCAGTGACAGGGACGTCGTATCGCCGGTGGGCGTCGCTGCTGCGTGAACACGCGCGCTGTGCGGCGGTTGTCGACCAGGCGGGCGCGTGGCGGCGGACGGTGGCGGTTCGGCCGGCGCTGCCCGCGGTGCGTCCCGCGGTGGATACGTTGGCCACCGCCGGCCAGCTGTCGGCGGTGTTGGACGCGGAGACTTCCCGCATGCTCCTTGATGAGGTGCCGGCGGCGTTTCATGCCGGGGTGCACGACATCCTGTTGATCGCGTTCGTATTGGCGTGGGCGCAGTTTCTGGACGATACCGCCGAGCCGATCAGCATCGACGTCGAGGGCGATGGGCGCCGCGAGGAACTGTTCCCGGGCATTGACCTGTCGCACACCGTGGGGCGGTTCACCGCCAAATACCCGGTGTCGGTAACTGTGGGCGCTATCGGCTGGGAACAGGTGGTGGCCGGTGCGGCGGCGCTGGGGGCGGTGGTCAAGGGTGTTAAAGAGCAGCTTCGAGCCCACCCCGACGGCCTGACGCACGGCTTGTTGCGCTACCTCAACACTCACGTTGAGCTCACCGGATCCGACCCGCAGATCGGATTCAATTACCTGGGACGTTTGGGCGGACCGGCCGAGTGTTCGGCCGCCGGTGATCGGTGGCGGATCGGTGGCGAAGGCTTGTCGTTGACCGCCTCCAGCGCGGCTGTGCCGATGCCGCTGACGCACACCGTAGAGGTTAGCGCCGTCACCGTCGACACCGACGCCGGTCCGCGACTGCACGCCGACTGGATGTGGGCCTCGTCCGCGGTTGATCGTGCCCAGATCGCTCGGCTGGGGCAGCTGTGGTTTGACGCCCTCGGCGGCATCTGCGCTCATGTCCGCCACGGCGGGGGCGGGTTAACCCCCTCCGATCTCAGGCCCGCCCGCTTAAGTCAGGACGAGATCGACGAGTTCCAACTGCGATACCGGATCGCTGACATTTTGCCGCTGACACCCTTGCAGCAGGGACTGCTCTTCCACGCCAGTTACGCGGAGTCTCCCGCCGATCTGGGCGACCTGTATTCGATGGATCTCAATATCGGCGTGACCGGCCCGCTCGATCACAACCGCCTGCGCGATGCCGTCCAGATGGTGTTCAACCGCCATCCGCAGCTGGTGGCCCGGTTCGTCTATCTGCAGTCGGGCGAACCGGTGCAGATCATCCCGGATGGTTCGGTGGCGCCGTGGCGGTATGTTGACCTGACTCGCGGCGATCTTGACCCCGATGAGCAGGTCGAGCGGCTGTGTGCCGCCGAACGCGCCGCTGTCTGCGATTTGGCTCACCAGTCACCCAGTCGCGCTGTTTTGATCCGAACAGCTGAAGACCAGCACCGGCTCGTGCTGACCAATCACCACATCGTGCTAGATGGCTGGTCACTGCCGATCCTGCTGCGGGAAATATTCGCCAGCTATAGCGGGGAAGACCTGCCTGCGGTCGGGTCGTATCGCCGATTCTTCGACTGGCTGGCTAATCAGGATCACCAGGCTGCCCACACCGCCTGGCGTGAGGTGTTCGCCGGCTTTGACGCCCCGACACTGGTCAGCCCGGCGGACCGGTTAGGGCTCGGGCAGCGAGACGTTCAGTCGTTTGTGGTTCCTGCCGAGACCACCTCGGCGCTTACCCAGCTAGCGCGCTCATGCCAGACGACCGTCAGCACCGTGCTGGAGGCCGCCTGGGCGCAGGTGCTGACGTGGCTGACCGGCCACCATGATGTCGCATTCGGCATCGCGGTCTCGGGCAGGCCAGCCGAATTGGCCGGCGTGGAATCGATGGTCGGCCTATTCATCAACACGATGCCGGTCCGAGCGAGCATCACCGCGGCAACCACCACAGCAAGCCTCCTCGACCAACTGCAAAGCGCCCACAACGACACCCTCGAGCACCAGCACCTGGCGCTAACCGAGATCCACCGCCTCACCGGGCGGGATGTGCTGTTCGATACCGTTTTCGCTTACGAAAACTTTCCGATCGACACCGTCGTGCCGCAGGGCGCCCACGACCTGACCATCACCGACATCACCAGCCACGTAGCCACCCACTACCCGCTTGTGCTGCAAGCCCTGCCGGGCCGGGAGTTGGAACTTCGCGTCCAATTCCGCACCGACGTTTTCGATGCGGCTAGCATCGAGGCGCTCATCGAACGGCTAGAGCGAGTCTTGGCGGCGATGACCGCCGACCCGGGGCGGCGGTTGTCGTCGGTGGACCTACTCGACGCCGGCGAGCACGCTCGGTTGGATCTGTGGGGCAACCGCGCGGTGTTGACCGCCGTCTCGGCGGCACCGGTGTCGATTCCGAGGGTGTTTTCCGCGCAGGTGGAGCGCAGCCCGTCGGCGGTGGCGGTCGGTTGTGGTGAGTTTTCACTGACCTACCGTGAGCTTGATGAGGCGGCCAACCGGTTGGCGCACCTGCTGTCTGATCACGGTGTGGGCCCGGGCGGGTGCGTGGCCCTGCTGTTTGAACGCAGCGGCCAAGCCATCATGGCGATGCTGGCGGTGCTCAAAACCGGGGCTACCTACCTGCCCATCGACCCCGCACTGCCGGCGGCGCGGATCGCGTTCATGCTCGCCGACGCAGCCCCGGTTGCCGCGATCACCACTACCCATCTGGCCGACCGGCTGAACGGCCATGACGTGATGGTCATCGACGTAAACAACGCCGCTGTCGACACCCAACCCAATACAACGCCGCCGGCGCCAGCCCCAGATGAGATCGCCTACATCATCTACACCTCAGGCACCACCGGGACCCCGAAAGGGGTGGCCATCACCCACCACAATGTCACTCAGCTGATGGGGTCACTGGACGCACCCGTACCGGTTGGCGGGGTGTGGACACAGTGCCACTCGTATGCTTTCGACATCTCGCAGTGGGAGATCTGGGGGGCGCTCTTGCACGGCGGGCGGCTGGTGGTGGTGCCCGAGTCGGTGGCGGGCTCGGCGCAGGATCTTCACGCCTTGCTGGTTTCTGAGCAGGTCAGCTTCTTGTGCCAAACCCCGTCGGCGGTGGCGATGTTGTCGCCCGAAGGTTTGGATTCGGTGACGTTGGCGGTGGCCGGTGAGGCCTGCCCGGCCGAGCTGGTGAACCGTTGGGCACCCGGACGGGTGATGATCAACGGCTACGGCCCAACCGAGACCACGATGTGTGTATCGATGAGTGCGCCGTTGAGGCCGGGGTCGGGGGTGCCGCCGATCGGCTCACCGGTGGCTGGGGCGGCGTTTTTTGTGCTGGATGAGTGGTTGCGGCCGGTGCCGGCGGGCGGGGCCGGCGAGTTGTATGTGGCCGGCGATGCGGTGGGGTGCGGGTATTGGCGCCGCCCGGGTTTGACCGCGTCGCGGTTTGTGGCGTGTCCGTTCGGCGGCGCGGGAGCGCAGGGAAAACGTATGTATCGCACCGCGGATCTGGTGCGCTGGCGCGCTGATGGCCAACTGGAGTATGTCGGGCGGACGGATGAGCAGGTCAAGGTCCGCGGGTTCCGCATCGAACTAGGTGAGGTGACCGCGGCGCTGGCCGGGCTGGACGGGGTGACCCAAGCGGCGGTGGTCGTCCGCGAGGACCAGCCCGGCGACAAACGCCTGGTGGGGTATGTCTGCGGGGCAGTGGATGTGACCGGTGTGCGCGCGGTGCTGGCCGAGCGGCTGCCGGCACACATGGTGCCGGCTGCGGTCGTGGCGATCGACGAGTTGCCGTTGACCGTCACCGGCAAACTCGACAAGCGGGCCCTGCCGGCCCCCGATTACAGTGCCGCTTGCCGGTATAGGGCCCCTGCCACGCCCACCGAGGAGGTCCTCGCCGACATCTACGCCGAGGTGCTGGGCTTAGACCGGGTCGGTGTCGACGACTCGTTTTTCGACCTCGGCGGTGATTCGCTGCTGGGGATGCGGGCGATCGCCGCGATCAACGCGTCCCTTGGCGCCCACCTGCCGGTGCGCATCTTGTTCGACGCGCCCACTGTTGCAGGCTTGAGTCAGCGGTTGCGCACACATGTCAGTTCGGTAGATATCGTTCCGGTCGAGACGCTCAAGCGCGGTACTGGCGTTCCGTTGTTCTGCATTCATCCCGGTGGTGGCATTAGCTGGGCGTATCGGGCTTTGGGTGATTATTTGGACGGTCCAATCATTGGCATTCAACAAATCTTTCAAGGCGCGGAAATTCAACCAAGATCAATACGTGATATGGCAAAGGTTTATTCGGAGCGGGTTAAAGCGACCTATCCTGATGGACCCTACAAGCTTCTCGGCTGGTCTTTGGGAGGTGTAATTGCCCAGGAACTGGCGATTGAGCTTTCTCGCCAGGGATTCGAAATCCAATGCCTGGTACTCCTGGACGCCGTACACTGTGCCGATACCGGCGGCGCCGTAAGGGACCAGGCTTTGGACGAGAATGAAGTTGTCCAAGATTTCGCGCGCGAAATGCTGGAACGGTACCTGCCTGACAGTCGGACAGAGATCGACGAGCTAGGACCTGACACCGCATCCAAACAGCTTTTGGAGTTCATGGTTGAAAACCTTAAGACTGTTGAATCGTATCTATTAGGGCACACGCCCGGTGTATTCGCTGGTACCGCGATCATATTTTCGGCCGCGCGGAGTGCGGTCGATCGAACTTCGTCTCTATTGCAATGTTGGCGACCTTATGTTGCGGGAGACATTGCAGAATATTCGGTCGACTGCACGCATGACGACATGTTGACTACCGAATCGCTCAGCATGTACGGCGAACAGCTCAGGGGATTGTTAGCGCTGACTTCCGAGGTGGCCGGTTAGGCGCAACCTCCCAGTGTCGGGTCTGGGCGTCGGCACCGCGCTACTGACCAACCAACTTCCAGTCCTCGAGTCCCTCATAGAGCGGGTATTCCCTGGCTAGCCGTGTCACCCGCTGCCGCAGCGCGGGCAGATCGGCCGCAGCGCCGGCCATCAGGGTGGTGGCGATGATGTCGGCGACCTCGGTGAACTCGGCGTCCCCGAAGCCGCGGGTCGCGAGCGCCGAGGTCCCCACCCGCAGACCAGAGGTCACCATCGGCGGCCGGGGGTCGTTTGGCACCGCGTTGCGGTTGACGGTAATGCCGATCTCTTCCAGTAGATCCTGGGCAACTTTGCCATCCAACGGAGAGTCGCGCAGGTCGACCAACACCAGGTGGACGTCCGTGCCGCCGCTGACCACCGACATGCCTGCCTTGGCGACGTCTGGGGCCATCAGGCGGTCCGCAATGATCTTGGCGCCGGACAGGGTGCGTTGCTGACGTTGCGCGAACTCGGGTGTCGCGGCGATCTTGAGCGAGACCGCCTTGGCCGCGATGACCTGCATCATCGGTCCGCCCTGCTGGCCGGGGAACACCGCAGAGTTGATGGCCTTGGCGAACTCTTGTTTGCCCAGGATCAGGCCCGAACGGGCACCGCCGAGCGTTTTGGTCACGGTCGTGGACACCACGGCGGCATGCGGCACCGGGGATGGGTGCAACCTCGCGGCGACCATGCCCGCGAAATGCGCCATGTCCACCCATAGCGTGGCGCCAACCTCGTCGGCAATCGACCGGAACGCCGCGAAGTCCAGAATTCGCGGGTAGGCGGACCAACCGGCGATGAGCACCTTCGGGCGGAATTCAAGCGCCTTCGCCCGCACGGCATCCATGTCGATCAGGTGGGTCGTCGGATCGACGCCGTAGAAGCCAACGTCGTACAGCTTGCCGGAGAAGTTCAGGTGCATACCGTGGGTCAGGTGGCCGCCGTTGGCGAGATCCAACCCGAGCAGCCGTTCCCCCGGGTTCATCAGCGCTTGCAGCACTGCGGCGTTGGCCTGGGCGCCCGAGTGTGGCTGCACGTTGGCGAAATCGGCGCCGAACAGCGTCTTGGCGCGGTCGCGGGCGATGTTCTCCACGACGTCGACGTGCTCGCAGCCACCGTAGTATCGCCGGCCGGGCAATCCCTCGGCGTACTTGTTGGTCAACACGCTGCCCTGGGTCTGCAGCACTGAGCGTGGTACGAAGTTCTCCGAGGCGATCATCTCCAGGGTGTCCCGCTGACGGCGAAGTTCCTGGTCCAACAGGTCTGCGATCTCGGGGTCAACCTCGGCGAGTGGAGCGGACATCACCGAGGGCGCGGTGGGCGCATTAGGGAACGCAGTCACGGCGCACCAGCTTATGGGTTGACCCATGCCAAAGTGAAGTGAGTCCTCGGGTCCGAGCCAGTTCCTGTGGGAGTTCGATGCCCCAGAATTAGGGCGAGGAGGACTCGATTGATGTCATGTCGACGGCATACATCCGAGCCGGTGGTCAGCAAGCTTCGTGAGCTCGTCGAGCTCGGACGCGGCGACGAAGGCCAGGGCCGCCGAATTCCTGCAATTGCGTAAGTAATCGGAAGTAATCAGTACGAAACTGTTGCTCCGCGCGCTTCCGCCATATGAGCCGCCATGACGTCTTGGGCCGTGCTATTGAAGTCGTCGTCGAAGAAGCCCCTATTTTCAAGATGGGCATCAATCCGCGGCAGCAGATACTTGTCGAGCGGGCAGTCTTGCAAGACGTGGCTGTCGAAGTGGCGCGCGATCGGGCTGGTGTCGCAGGCGCCCAGGAAAGGACACTCAGTGCAGACCGATCCCTTGAGACGCGTTTCCTCGGCGATCAGGTTGCGGTAGGCGAGGCCGTCAACAATGTCCTCAATGGGCGTCTCAGTGACATTCCCGAGGTTCCCGTGTTCGCGATAGGTGTCGCAGGCTAGCGTGCCATCGCGGTCGATAACAAGGACATCGTTACCTAACAGCGCCCGGTTTTGCCTTGGGCGCACCACGTTCAGTCGCTTCAGGATTACCGTGCGCATGCACTGATCAAGGGGATCGACCCGCGGGGCCATTCCGGCCGAGAACCACAAATCAAAGAACACCATGATCGCGTCCAGGATGTCCGACAGGCCGACAGTGACGCCTTCCATCGAGCGCGTCGGCGGACCGCCGAACAACGGAAGCAGCCGCGCCGGCTTATTGATTCGAGTGATCTCGTCAAATACCTGCTCGATTTGGCTTACCGTGTGCCCGGCCAGCACGCTGATGATGCTGAATGGTAAACCCCTGTCCTGTAGTCGTCGTATGTTCGCGCGTACTGCCGACTCAGTTGCACGGCCTCCAGCCGTCAATCGCACGCCCTCGGCAAAGTCGACCGAGACGCCAAGCTCAATTCCGTATTCTTCGAACACATCGAGGTGCTCATCGCGAACGGAGTAGAGATTGGTTTGTAGGCAATTTCTCACCCGGCGGCTTTCGATCCATTCATTGGGGAAGATTTCCCGCTGCAGTGCGAACACTCGCTCGAAGTATGCACGGGGTAGCAGCGTGGGCTCGCCGCCGTGCCAAATGATGTCCACGGGTATGTCGTGGCCGCAGCGCTGCCTCGTCAGCTCGGCGTAGTCGCGGATAGTGATTAAAGCCCGTCTCCAGACGGCCTCCGACATCCTTGTCGGGTCCGACAGGTGCTCCCACTCATAGCAATATTTGCATCGCAGGTTGCACAACTTGGTGGTTTTGATTACCCATTGCATCGCGGCAGCACTCCGCCGGTACCGTCTGAAGACGGACGACTTCGCGTTTCCTTATACAGACAACTCGCGATCCGTTGGGAATAGGAAGAAGACCGCCCCCGGTGCGACACTTGGGCTCGCCGACTCCAACGCCTCCGCGATCACCTTGCTGACATCTGCTTGCGGCTTCTCGAGCAAGATTGTCATGATGCATTCCTTTAGGTTTGGGACAGCCATCTTTTAGCTGTTCGGTATGCGAACGGTACTCGACGACAATTCGCATAGGCACTGTGCGCATTGCACTCACATTGACGCCAGCGTTGAACGATTTGTCTCATTGCAAGATGCCTGCCGGCGACTAATGGGGATCGTGGCGATCGCGCGGATTTTCCAGGCCGGCCGGCATCCGGTAGCCTGGGGCGGTTGCCGACGCAGGCGACCCTCCTGCCACGGAACGACCGTGGCCGCGCAGACCAGAGGAGGTGATGAGGTTCCCATGCGTCCATACGAAATCATGGTCATCCTTGACCCGACCCTTGACGAACGCACCGTCGCCCCATCTTTGGAGACGTTTCTCAACGTCGTCCGCAAGGACGGAGGAACGGTCGAGAAGGTCGACATCTGGGGTAAGCGGAGGCTGGCGTACGAGATCGCCAAGCACGCCGAAGGCATCTACGTGGTGGTCGATCTAAAGGCCGCCCCCGCCACCGTGTCCGAGCTCGACCGTCAGCTGAGCCTGAACGAGTCGGTGTTGCGCACCAAGGTCATGCGCACCGACAAGCACTAGCTGTCAGCGCTGTTGCGTACGCTCGCTGATGACCATCCACCGGGCGAGGAACAAGCGGAGCAAGGAGAACTATTGTGGCTGGTGACACCACTATCACCGTCGTCGGAAACCTGACCGCTGACCCCGAATTGCGGTTCACACCGTCGGGTGCTGCCGTCGCGAACTTCACGGTGGCATCAACACCCCGGATCTATGACCGCCAGAGCGGCGAATGGAAGGACGGCGAGGCGCTGTTCTTGCGCTGCAACATCTGGCGGGAGGCGGCCGAGAACGTGGCCGAGAGCCTCACCCGGGGAGCGCGGGTGATCGTCAGCGGGCGGCTCAAGCAGCGTTCGTTCGAAACCCGCGAGGGTGAGAAGCGCACCGTTGTCGAGGTCGAGGTCGACGAGATCGGGCCTTCGCTTCGGTACGCGACCGCCAAGGTGAACAAGGCCAGCCGAAGCGGCGGCGGCGGGGGCGGTTTCGGCGGCGGCGGCGGCGGACCGCGTCAGGCCCCGGCTGCCCAGCCAAGCGGCGGATCGGGTGACGACCCGTGGGGCAGCGCCCCGGCGTCGGGCTCGTTCGGCGGCGGTGACGACGAACCACCCTTTTAGATTGCAGACACTTCACGACCAGTTAAGAAACGGAAAGAAAGACAACCATGGCCAAGTCCAGCAAGCGGCGCCCGGCTCCGGAGAAGCCGGTCAAGTCGCGCAAATGCGTCTTTTGCGCCAAAAAGGACCAACAGATCGACTACAAGGACACCGCGTTGCTGCGGACCTACATCAGTGAGCGCGGCAAGATCCGGGCGCGCCGGGTCACCGGCAACTGTGTGCAGCATCAGCGAGACATCGCGCTCGCGGTAAAGAATGCCCGCGAGGTTGCGCTGCTGCCCTTCACCTCCTCGACGCGGTAACCGCCGGCCTCCCAACGGAAAGTACGTAAACGATGAAGCTGATTCTGACAGCCGATGTCGACCACCTCGGTTCGGTCGGTGACACTGTCGAGGTCAAGGACGGGTACGGTCGCAACTTCCTGCTGCCGCGCGGGTTGGCGATCGTAGCCTCACGCGGCGCCCAGAAGCAGGCCGACGAGATCCGGCGCGCCCGCGAAACCAAGATGGTGCGCGACCTTGAACACGCCAACGAGATCAAGACGGCGATTGCGGCGCTGGGCCCGGTCTCGCTGCCGGTCAAGACGGCGAGCGACTCCGGCAAGCTGTTCGGCTCCGTGACCGCAGGTGATGTTGTCGCCGCCATCAAAAAGGCGGGTGGCCCCAACCTCGACAAGCGAATCGTCCGGTTACCCAAGGCGCATATCAAAGCCATCGGCACCCATCCGGTAGTGGTGCATCTGCACCCGGAAATCGACGTCGAGGTTTCACTCGACGTCGTCGCGGAGAGCTAACTTTTAGCGTTCGTTACCCCGGTGTGGCCGCACTCAGGCGCACCGGGGTTTCCGGCTGCCCTGACGTGGCTGTGAGCGGACCGTCGTGCTGGCGAACTATTCTGCGCGAATTGTCGCGGGGCCTGCGTAACCGGCGCTTTACGCGAGGAAAATCTCGGGGAAAACCAACACGCCCGGCGCGGTAACCTGGCCCGACACGCCGAAGAGATTCTTGTCCACACCGAATGTCTCGCGTTGTACGACGATTAGCAGCAGTGATGTCGTAACGCTTCGCATTAATCCACAGGTTCTCCACACCCCGCTCAACACAGGCGTCGACGGATATGCACACACGATGCACAGCTTCATGAACAACGGCTATTGGAGTACTCGCCAGCAACGTTTACGGTCGTCCCCGGCGCGAAGCGATGTGGGTGGTTTCGAACGGCGACGACGCGGGCTGTGTAACGGCCGGCTGAGGAGCCGGCCAATTGAGTTGGGACGGCGACGACGCAGGCTGTCTAGCGGTCTGTGGAGGAGCCGGTCAGGTGGGCTGGAGCGGGGTGTCGGAGCCTTGACTTACGCTCTTGATATGACTGTCGAATGTATGTTCGGATGCTCGTGTCGGAGGAGGTGAGAGGCCATGGCGGTTGTCGACGATATGCCGCACCCAGGTATGGATGCGCCACCAAGTGGAGAATTTGGCCGTCAGCCACCGCAGGACCTCGCAGCCGAGCAGTCGGTACTCGGCGGGATGCTACTGAGCAAGGACGCCATCGCCGACGTATTGGAACGGCTACGGCCCGGCGACTTCTACAAGCCGGCCCACCAGAACGTCTACGACGCCATCTTGGACCTGTACGGCCGTGGGGAGCCGGCCGACGCGGTGACGGTGGCCGCGGAGCTCGACCGCCGCGGGCTGCTCCGCCGAATTGGTGGTGCACCATACCTGCACACCCTGATCTCGACGGTGCCGACAGCGGCCAATGCGGGCTACTACGCGGGCATCGTCGCTGAGAAGGCGCTATTGCGCCGGCTGGTGGAAGCGGGCACGCGGGTGGTGCAGTACGGCTATGCCGGCGCCGAGGGCGCCGATGTCGCCGAGATCGTGGATCGCGCACAGGCGGAAATCTACGATGTCGCGGATCGACGGCTGTCCGAAGACTTTGTGCCCCTTGAGGATCTGCTACAGCCGACGATGGACGAGATCGACGCCATCGCCTCCAACGGCGGGCTGGCGCGCGGCGTGCCGACCGGCTTCACCGAACTCGACGAGGTGACCAATGGCCTGCATCCGGGCCAGATGATCATTGTCGCGGCGCGACCGGGTGTGGGTAAGGCGCTCGCGCTCAACACGCCGTTACCGACCCCGTCGGGGTGGACGACGATGGGTGATGTCGCTGTCGGCGATGAGTTACTGGACGCCGATGGCCGGCCGACGCGGGTGGTTGCCGCGACCGAGGTCATGCTGGGCCACCCGTGCTACGAGATCACGTTTTCCGACGGCACGGTGATCGTCGCCGACGCCCAGCATCAGTGGCCGACGGGTCACGGCATCCGGACGTCAGCGCAATTGTGTTGCGGCAGGGACACTATCGCGCCCGCCGGGTCGGGACACGCCGGGCGTCGGACGGCCGTCCTGGCTCCGGTACTGCAGATCGATGCGGTGCGCCGAGTGCCCAGTGTTGCCGTGCGCTGCGTGCAGGTCGACAATCCCGAGCGCCTGTATCTGGCCGGCCGCGGCATGGTGCCAACGCACAACTCCACCCTCGGGCTGGACTTCATGCGGTCGTGCTCGATCAAGCACCGTATGGCCAGCGTCATCTTCTCGTTGGAGATGAGTAAGTCCGAGATCGTAATGCGGCTGCTGTCGGCGGAGGCGAAAATCAAGCTCTCCGATATGCGTTCGGGCCGGATGAACGATGACGACTGGACCCGGCTGGCGCGGCGGATGAGCGAAATCAGTGAGGCGCCACTGTATATCGACGATTCGCCGAATCTGACCATGATGGAAATCCGCGCCAAGGCGCGTCGGCTGCGGCAGAAAGCCAACCTGAAGCTGGTCGTCGTCGACTACCTACAGCTGATGACCTCGGGCAAGAAGCACGAGTCGCGGCAGGTGGAAGTGTCCGAATTCTCAAGGCATCTCAAGCTATTGGCTAAGGAGCTTGAGGTTCCGGTGGTCGCGATCAGCCAGCTCAACCGTGGTCCCGAGCAGCGCACCGACAAAAAGCCGATGTTAGCCGACCTGCGTGAGTCGGGATGTCTTACGGCCGCTACGCGAATCCTGCGCGCTGATACCGGCGCAGAGGTCACCTTCGGTGAGCTAATGCGGACCGGCGAGCGCCCGCTGGTGTGGTCACTGGACGAACAGCTGCGCATGGTCGCCCGGCCGATGACCAACGTTTTCCCGAGTGGGCGCAAGGAAGTCTTCCGACTCAGGCTGGCCTCCGGACGCGAGGTCGAGGCCACTGGTAACCACCCTTTCATGAAGCTAGAAGGCTGGACTCCGTTGGAGCAGCTCAAGATTGGTGACCGCATTGCAGCTCCGCGGCGGGTGCCCGAGCCGGTCGATACCCAGCGGATGCACGACTCGGAGGTGATGCTGCTCGCGCACATGATCGGCGACGGATCGTGTGTGAAGCGCCAGCCGATCCGTTACGCGTCGGTCGACGAGGCCAACCTTGTCGCGGTGACGGTGGCGGCAGCTCACTTCGGCGTGACCGCGGTTCGCGACGAGTACCCGGCGGCGCGCGTAACGTCGCTGCGGTTGCGGGCGCAGGAGCACTTGACACATGGTCGGCGCAACCCGATCGCGGCCTGGCTCGATGGGTTGGGGCTGTTCGGGAAGCGCAGTTACGAAAAGTTTGTGCCGGAAGCGGTTTTCCGCGCTCCCAATGACCAGGTGGCATTGTTCCTGCGGCACTTGTGGGCGACCGATGGGTCCGTTCGGTGGGATGCCAAGGTCGGCCAGGGGCGGATCTACTACGCATCAACCAGTAGGCGTCTTATTGATGATGTAGCGCAGTTGCTTCTTCGTCTCGGTGTCCAAAGCCGGATTAAACGAGTGCTCAAAGCGGGATATCGTGATTGCTGGTATTTGTGGATTTTCAGTGCCGAGAATCAAGTAGCGTTCTTGACGAAAGTCGGCGTCCACGGTGAGCGTGGCAAGTGTGCAGAATTTGTGCTCGAGCAGCTGCAATCCCGTACGCGTCGTCCGGGCGCGGACACGGTCCCTGTTGGCGTGTGGGACAAGGTGCGAGTCGCGTTGAACCGGAAGTCCGTCCGTAGTGGCGAGTTCAGGTCTGCGACGAACGGGCGGGTTTGTCCATCGAGGTTGCGCAATGCGCCAAGAAGATCGCTGTTACACAAGATTGCGGCGACGCTGGAAGACACGGAAATTCATATGCTGGCTACTAGCGATGTTTTCTGGGATCGAATTGTCGAAATTACTAGTATCGGTGAATATGACGTATATGATGGCACTGTAAATGAAACTCACAATTTCGTCGCAAATGGCATCAACTTGCATAATTCGTTAGAACAAGATGCTGATATGGTAATTCTTTTAAATCGGCCGGACGCATTTGAGCGAGATGATCCTCGCGGGGGAGAAGCGGATTTCATTCTCGCCAAACACCGTAACGGCCCCACCAAGACCGTCACCGTTGCGCATCAACTGCACTTGTCGCGATTCGCCAACATGGCGAGGTGAAGGTCTACATTTGTAGGTTCTCAAGTTTGACTGCATTTTCTCAAGATCGGCTGCATCAAGACTGAATTTGTGCAAGTGAACGTGAGACACACGGACCCGAACCGAAGACATGCGCAGTTCAGGGGCACCGCGACTGGCGCGGCGGTACCACGCTAGTGAATCTGTTGCCGAGCTGAGCGCGCAACTGTGCACACGGCGTGGTGCGGACTTGTCAGCGCGGGATATCTCGACGCCAGGGCGGAAAACGTCCTCAAGTTGTCGTGGGTGTTCAGTATCGTCGCAAGACGGCCGGTGTTGGAGAGGAGATGCAGGTGGGACGCGTGATCGCTAACCACTATGCCGAGATCGCCAATACCCGCCGATTCGGCGGGCAATCCGAGGTGTTTAAAGCTGCCGACCTCCATCAGGGCGGCCGCCCGGTAGCGGTCAAGATCGTGCCGGCCAAATCTGACGACATCTACCGGCTCTACTTCGAACGCGAGACGGCTGCGCTGCGCAAGCTTAGCCATCCCAACATCGCGTCACTGATCGACAGCGGCCGCGACACCGATTCCGGGGTCCCCGAAGTGCTGCAGCTGCTGCGCGACGCCCTCAGCATCGCCCCGGATCAACGGCCCGCCGGCGGACAGGTCTTTCATCTCGCGCTGCAAACCATCCAGACCAAGCGAAGCGCCCGATGGCACAAGAAGAAAGAGATCGCGTTCGAACTGACCGGTGCCGCGCGCCAAGGCCTCGAAGAGGGCGGTGACGGCCGCAGCGCTGAGGCTTAGTCGGCACGCTCCCATCCCAGTACGCGCGTTGGTGCGGCCGGGTGTCACTACGCGCGCTGCTGCCGAGCCGCCGGTGGCACAGAAGACCGTCCTGCCAGTGGTCAAGGCGCCGGCGAAAGCATCGCGGGACCGCACGCCTCGCAAGCAGCCCGTCGGTAAGAACTCACGCAAGAAGGCTGCGCTGCGAAAACTTGCTGTAGGACAGACCCTTTCGGGATCAATCAAGAACATCACCGACTTCGGTGCATTCGTCGACCTCGGTGACGTCGACGGCCTCATCCACAAGTCGCGGCTCGGCAGTCGGCGAGTTGAACACCCCTCAGAAGTTGTCACCGTCGGAGACACGGTCTCGGTCATGGTCGTCGAGGTCGACGTCGAACGCGAACGCGTCTCCCTGGCTCTCATGCGCCCGCGATGAGAAGCGCCTGGGGGTCGATTGGATCCGTCTAGGAAAATGCAGTCGTCCGTGAGACAAATCGAAACGGAATCGCCGTGAGACAGCCGGAGAAGCGGCAGGTCAGTGGATGTCGGAGATGCAACCGAACGTGAGAACCTACACCGCCGCAACGCAATAACGCCGCAACGATGGCGTCATTGCTACTCCGGCCCGGGCCCCACTTTCAACCTCGGCGCAGCAGCGGTGGCCGGGCCGACGATGCCGTCCACCTTAAGGCCACGGGTCCGGCGCTGGAACTCCCTAACGGCGGCTTCGGTGTTCGGGCCGAATATCCCGTCGACCACCAGACCTGCGCCTTGCTCGTTGAGTCGGCGCTGAAGTTGGGCGACCTGCGGCCCTTCGGAGCCGCGGAACAGCAGAATGTCGGCGTACTCACCCACCGGCAAGGGCGGTCTCGGCGTCGGGGCCGGCTTGGCAACACGGCCGATCTGGTCCTGGATGTCGCGACGCAGGATGTCCATGTCGATGGCGCCCGGATCCCACTTGCCCTGGGCGCGACCGGCGTACTCCTTATGCCCGATCGTGCGGGCAGAAGTCTGGGCCAGCCGACGGTTGATCGCCGCACAGCAATTGACCATTGCGAAATACTGTGCGTCGGGCCAGTTCTGGCGGTGTGGAGCGGTGGGGCTAGTACCGGTGTTGGCGCATTCGATGCCGATCAGGTGCCAATTGCCCATGTTGGTCGGCAACCACGGGTACATGCCAACGCCCGCGTGCCACGCAACGCCGACCGCTACCACGGTCACCGTGCCGTCCCGCGCGATGTGCAGCTGCGACAGCGGCCCGGCGAGGTCAGGACGGCCTTGGGCGATCGAGGCGGCGCTCGCGCTATCCGATCCGGTGTGGTGCACCATGACGCCGCGGATGTCTTTGAAGTCACCATGCCCGCGGTCGCGCCAGCCGGGATATTCGATGGGGTTGACGCCCTCGGCGCGCAGGACGTCGACAAGCCAGACCGGATCGCCGGTCCAAGTTCCTGTCTGCGGCATTGAGGAGTCCTTATCTGTGTTGGGGACCCCCGCAAAGGTGGGGATCCGTTGGATCGTTGTTTTGTTGTTTTGCCTCGTTTCCCATCCCCGACATTGGTCGGTGGAGCGGAGTCGGGGTCAAGGTGGAGCGCCCGAAGCGCAGCGAGGACGAACGACCTTGAGGCCGAGGAGGATCCGCCGCATACTCCCGGTCGG
>NZ_OCVX01000003.1:878875-1141777 GCF_900232995.1 Mycobacterium simulans | reverse complement strand
CTGCCGATGCACGTCAAAACCGCCTACCATCGTCATCAGCGGGACCTCCTCGAGCTCCTGAAAAATTACCGACGCATAGATCATCGAGCGTCTGTGCCGAGGGGGTCCCCATCACATGTCATCTTTCTCGTGTCACTACCAACAGTGGAATGCAACCTCAGCGCGATCGAACGCGCGGCGCGGACGCCGAACGCCGGTACGTACCGAATCCTACGTGGGCTCAGACAACGACCGCCGCGGCAACGCCAGCCGCGAGAATGGCTATTACATAAGCCTTTTGCCGAAGCGGCATTGGTGAACACGGGCGGTGGCCTGGCGGTGGCAGCGTTTGACCTCGGCGGGATCTTGGAGCTCGATCGCGACCTTAACGCCGGCCGCAGGCGCTTCGAGCAGGTTCTGGTCGGTCGGACACGGCGTGGCTGCAAAATTCATCGCGGCGCGCGACGAGAGGGAAGCGATACAGCCGCAGCGACACGACCACCTCGATGAGTTGCGCCCGTTCGCCGAGACCGGCAGGCCCGCCGATTGCAGGATCGTTGGCGCCGGGTCGATACGGATTGGCAAAGTCCAGGGATGTCTGTAATGCCTTGTAAGTCAATCGTTTCACGCTTTTGCGCGCCTACAATTGGTGGTGTCAGCGCAACCGTCTTCACTAGCGGAAGTTGGCGCCAGTGCGACTGAAGGGGTGAACGCATGGTCAGAACACATACGGTTGTGGCGGGGGACACGCTGTGGCAATTGGCGTTGCGCTTCTATGGTGACGCGGAACTGTATCGGTTGATCGCGACCGCCAGCGGGATCGCCGATCCCGGCGCGATCGATGTGGGGCAGCGGCTGATCATTCCCGACTTCACGAGATACACGGTTGTCGCGGGGGACGCGCTGTCGGCGTTGGCTACGCGTTTCTATGGTGACGCGCAACTGTATCGGTTGATCGCCACTGCCAGCGGGATCGCCGATCCCGGCGCGATCGATGTGGGGCAGCGGCTGATCATTCCCGACTTCACGAGATACACCGTTGTCGCGGGGGACACGCTGTTGGCGTTGGCTACGCGTTTCTATGGTGACGCCTCGTTCTATCCGCTGATCGCCAGCGTCAATGGCATCGCCGATCCCGCCGTCATCGACGTCGGGCAGGTACTGGTCATATTCCTCGGGCGCAGCGACGGGTTCGGGCTGCGTATCGTGGACCGCAACGAGAACGACCCTCGCATGTGGTACTACCGGTTCCAGACCGACGCGATCGGCTGGAACCCCGGTGTCAACGTCCTGCTGCCCGACGACTACCGCACCAGCGGACGCACCTATCCCGTCCTCTACCTATTCCACGGCGGCGGCCCGGACGCGGACTTCCGCCAGTTCGACTTTCTAGGCATCCGAAACCTGACCTCCGGAAGGCCGATCATCGTTGTGATGCCCGACGGCGGGCACGCGGGCTGGTACTCCAACCCGGTGGGCTCGTTCGTCGGCCCGCGAAACTGGGAGACATTCCACATCGCCCAGCTGATCCCGTGGATCGACGCGAATTTCCGAACGTATGCCGAGTACGACGGCCGTGCGGTCTCGGGGTTTTCGATGGGTGGGTTCGGTGCGCTGAAATACGCAGCCAAGTACTACGGCCACTTCGCCTCGGTGAGCAGCCACTCCGGCCCGGCGAGTCTGCGCCGCGACTTCGGCCTGGTCGTGCATTGGGCAAACTTGACCTCGGCGGTGCTAGACCTGGGCGGCGCCACGGTCTACGGCGTGCCGTGGGACGAGGCCAGGGTCAGCGCCGACAACCCGGTCGAGCGTATCGACAGCTACCGGAACAAGCGGATCTTCCTCGTCGCAGGCACCAGCCCGGACCCGGTCAACTGGTTCGACAGCGTGCAGGAGACCCAGGTGCTTGCCGGCCAGCGGGAGTTCCGCGAACGCCTCGGCGCCGCCGGCATCCCGCATGAATCGCATGAGGAGCCCGGCGGCCACGTCTTCCGGCCCAATATGTTCGTGCTCGACCTCGACGGCATCGTCGCCCGGCTGCGCCCAGCAAGTGCCGGTGTAGCACTATAAGAACTCGCCAATAGCCTGGCACTGCCGCAGGCACTTGCCCGACGGTTAGTTAAGACGCTTTCTGCATTTTGAGCTTCCACTCACCCGTGACAGTCAAAAGTGCATCGGGAGGCGGATCGGTCAACGCGACGACATCGCCCGCCTGGTGCACGATGCCGCGCCCTTCGAAGAGTGCGATACAGACCTTGCCGTCCAACCGGGACGGAAACTGCACAGCGGCAGCGCCGCGGTCGAACAGATCACTAGCAATCGTCTGTGTGACCTTGCGTCGTTTCGTCGTAATCTCGCTCAGATCGAGATGCTCTAGGCCGTACTCGACCAATAGTGCCGCGTGGCGGTCCTCAAGCTCTTGGCGGGTATCAGCGTCGAACTGGTGCCACTTCGCCGTCACAGGCGCGACCGGAAAATCATCGGCGGCCTCGGGTCCGTAACGCTCGATGTGGCGTTGACGTGCAGCCAGATTCGGCCGGAAGTCCGCCAGCACCTCGCGCAGGCTCGTCACCTCGAACTCGGCAAGATACAGTGTTCGGAACCGCTGGTCGACATCGCCGAACCGGTGCGAGAATCCGTACAGGTCCAGCGGAGTGAAATCAACTGGTGCGCGGTGATATCCGACTCGCCATAATGGGCCGTCGACCGGGCTGCCGCTCACGCCTGAAAGGTAGCCACCTGGCGCGCCGCTTGTATCACCATTGTGAAATCCGCTGTTTCAGTCGCGGCCCCTAGGACCTCGATCGGCGCTTGATCGTCCAGGCGCGTGTTTGTGCCGAACAGCCATGCTTTGGCGGTCTCGTCGTCGTACGCATCGACGAGCATCCGGACTACCTTGTAGCCTTCGCGCAGCCGACGGTCGGTCGTCGCGTGCGGTTGCGGGCCGTCCTCGCGGGTATAGCGGCCTATCTGTTTGGCGTCGGCCAAGCCAGCGATCGCCGCCGAGACGCGCTGGCCAACGGTGTCCTGCAAATACCTGGCGATCTCACGGATCGACATCGAAGCCGCGTCGATTTCGAGCCTGTGTGCAGCTGAAGGGGTCAGAACGGGCATCCCGCGCCTCCATCGCATGTAAAGCGGAAGATCCATACAAACAATACCGCCTACACCACAGTAAACCACCATTAAAACAACACCGCACTCCATCTGAGGACGCGCGGGTCAACTGATCAGGCTCAGGTCAGGTACACCAGCCGTTCAGACTGTGTGTATATTTGTGTGTATGGCAAGGCTGAATGTGTATGTGCCGGATGAGCTGGCGCAGCGTGCACGGGCGCGGGGGTTGAATATTTCGGCGCTGACGCAGGCGGCAATCAGTGCCGAGTTGGAGAATTCCGCAACTGATGTGTGGCTTGAGGGGTTGGAGGCCAGAAACACTGGTGCTCGGCATGACGACGTGCTGGCCGCGATTGATGCCGCTCGCGATGAGCTTGGCGCGTGAGCCAGGCCGCGTCCTCGCCGCCGGCAGAGCCTGTCGTCGTCGATGCCAGTGTGATGGTGGATTTGGTTGCACGCACTGATGATCGGTTCGCGCCGGTGCGTGCGCGGCTGGCTGGAACGGTGATGCATGCTCCGGCGCATTTCGATGCGGAGGTGCTGTCGGCGCTCGGGCGCATGCAGCGCGCCGGCGTGCTGACTGTTGCGCAGGTTGATGTGGCACTGGATGAGCTGCGTCAGGCGCCGGTGACTCGTCACGGCCTGCCGTCGTTGCTTGCCGGGGCGTGGGCGCGGCGCGAAACCTTAGGTCTGGCCGATGCCCTGTACGTCGAGTTCGCCGATACGGCGGGTCTGGTGCTGCTGACCACGGATCACAGGCTAGGCGGCGCGTGGCCCTCGGCCGAGGTCATCGCCTAATCGCAGCTTTCGCTGGCCGGAAGCAGATGCAGCAGGCCGACTGAAGGGCAGCGCATAACCACATTGGTAATCTATTGGCTCGATAGCCCCAATCCGACGGAGTGCCGGGCGCGCAGCGGCGGACCTGGCCCTGTTTGACGTTCACCGTCCGATCGCTGGCTGAGCCTCGGACCGACCCACGACTCCGCGACATCAAATAGCAACGGCCCTAATGCATTTCCCGCTGCGCTTGATGGTGGATCCGTAGCCAATCGGCGGACAACTCTGTGCGGTTGATTCGAAATAACCTGCAAAACTGCATAATTCGTGTCATCCCGTGATAGACCAAGAACGGGACCAGCGCAACGTCAACCGCGAATCGCCCGGCACCATGCTCGCCGGGATGACCACCCGGTACCCGTGCCGATCGAGTCGTAAAATGGATTGGCATGCTGCGGCTGTTCTTCACCGCCAACGATTTCGCGTCGACGCACTTCTTGGCTCAGCCCGCCCCGGCCTTGGAAATCAAGTTCGCGGCGCGCGCGTTGCGCCAAGGCATTTCGACACCGTGGGGTGCGCGGTGGCGATGTAGTGCGCTCGCGGCGCCGTCCACGTCGTCAGCATCGGTGCGGACCTTGACGGGCCCCTTCACGTGGTCGATCTCGCCGACCGTGATTGCGGACGACCTCGACGAGAGCCTGGAGACGGTCTCGAGGTTGAGCACACGCCAACTGCGCGCTGAGCTGGAACAGTTTCGTAGCTGTCCCTACGTCGGAGTTCCGCCATTCCTTCGGTACGCCCTCGAGGGCGACCGACAAGCCACGTTGTCGTTGTGCCGCGGGACGAGGAACCTGTTCACGACGGTGCTCGAGCCGCACTGGCCCGATATTCGGGCCAACCACCGCAGCGAGCGTGTCCGGCGCGGTCGCCTCGTGGCAGACCGCGGTCTGCGCACTGCGTTGACCGCCACCGTCCCCGGCTCCCGGTGGAGCGGCGACTGCCTGGAAATCAATACTCCGCAGGAGCGCACGGTGCGCTTGGCCGGCCGGGGTGTGGTGTTGACGCCCGTCGTCTTCTGGACGGGACCACCGCTGGTCGGCGACCTCGGCGACCAACCGGTCGTGCTCGCCTATCCGGCGCCGGCCGAGTTGACGTTTCGCGTCGGCAGCGAATCCGACACGCTCGCCGCCATTCTCGGATCCACCCGCGCGGCAGTGCTGCGGTTGTTGGTCGATGAACACACGACCGGCGACGTCGCGCGAACCCTCGGTATCAGTCCAGCGTCGGCGTCCGAACACACCTCGGCGCTACGGGCCGCTCGCCTGGTCAACAGCCGCCGCGACGGCAAAGCCGTCGTCCATCACGCCACCGGTCTCGGCGTCGACCTGCTCGATGCGAACCGCCGCCAGCCCGGCGTGAGGTTTCGGTCGTCCCCGAATTGATTGCACAACGCCGTCGCCTAGTCGCAGTGTCGGCGGTAACGCGTTGCCGGGAGGCGAGTCGTGGATGTAGTGATTGTCGGAGGTGGCCCGGTCGGGTTGATATTGGCCTGCGAGCTGAGCTTGGCCGGTGTGCGTCCCGTTGTGCTGGAACGGCTCGCCCAGCCACCCGACGAGACCCGTGCAAACGGATTGGTCGGTCAGGTGGTCCGGATGCTCGACCGGCGAGGCCTATATCAGCGGCTGACCGGGGATTCCGAGATTCCCCAGCCGGCCCCGACGTTTTTCTTCGGGGCACTGCCTCTAGATCTGGCCGCACTCGACGACAACCCGTTCTATCTTCTGCCGGTGCCGCAGCCACGCATTCAGCAAGTCCTGGACGAGCGTGCCGCCGAGCTGGGGGTGGAAATCCGCCGCGGTCATGAGCTCACGGGCCTGTCACAACGCGCCGATGAGGTGATCATCGAGGTCAACAGTCCCGGGGGCCGCTACGAGATGCGCTGCCGCTACGTCGTCGGGGCCGACGGCGGCCACAGCACGACCCGCGAGTTGGCCGGTATCGGCTTTCCGGGCACGACAAACGACGACGTGGTAGCCCGCACCGTCGAGGGTGCGGTGCCCGCCGACCTGGTCGATACCGCCACCGGTGGGCTGAATGTGCCTGGTTATGGACACATCCCGCCGTTCATCTCGCAACGCACCGACACCGGGCTGTTTGCCTTCGGGAATCTACCGTCACGTCCTCCGTTGATGTTCACGGTTGAGTGGACCGCCGGCGGCGTCGACGAAACGGTGCCATTCACGCTTGGCGAATTCCGCGAGAGTGTCCGTCGAGTGCTGGGCGCCGATCTGCCCCTACAGCCGCCAGCGCATCGGCTCACCCGCACGACCGGTGTCAACACCCGTCTGGCCGAGCGTTTCTCCGATGACCGCGTGCTCTTGGTGGGCGATGCCGCCCACGTTCAGTTCGTGCTCGGCGGCCCGGGATTAAATCTCGGCCTGCAGGACGCGATCAACGTCGGTTGGAAACTCGCGGCGTCGATACGCGGCTGGGCGCCGCGACGCCTGCTGGACACCTACCACGCCGAGCGCTGGCCAGCCGCGCGCCGGGCCGCCTTACACACCCAGGCACAGCTCGCGCTGCTCGCACCCGGCGCCGAAGTCACCGCGCTGCGGGAACTGTTCACCGAACTCCTCGACGACGTGCACACAGTCGCCCACATCGCGAACTTGATGGCCGGTGCTGACGTTCACTACGACATGGGCGCCGCCGGCGCCCACCCACTCGTCGGCCGCTGCGCCCCGGACCTGGTGCTCGATACTGGCCACGGCACGCTGCGACTGGCCGAGCTGACCAGGACCGCCCGACCACTCCTGCTCGACCTCACCGAAGACGCCTGCTACGCAACCGAAGTCGATGGGTGGCGGGACCGCGTCGATACCGTCACCGGCTGCACACGCGACTCCCGCGCGTGCGCCCTGCTGTTGCGCCCGGACTGCTACGTCGCCTGGGCCACCGACACAGCTCGGCCTGATCATGCACTTCGGGAATCGCTGCGCGCTGCACTCGCCACCTGGTTCGGAGCTGCGGCGTGACCAGTTCCTCGCCAGCTCTCGTGCGCCGCGATCCGGTCGAAATCGATTCCGTACTAGTACTTTTCGCCGGGCGCGACTGCTGCGGGCTACTGGGGCGCGTAGCCGACGGTGCCCTTGACCTCCAGGTACTCGTCGAAGCCGAACTCACTCCATTCGCGACCATTGCCGCTGCGCTTGTAGCCACCGAAGGGTGAGTTCAGGTCGAACGCGTGGTTGATCGCGACCTGACCGGCACGAATCCTGCGGGCCACCGCACGCGCCGCCTCTATGTCGCCGGCCGAAACATAGCCCGCCAGGCCATAGTCGGTGTCATTGGCGAGTTCCACCGCGTGATCGACGTCGTCGTACTCCAGGATGCACAGCACCGGCCCGGAGATCTCCTCGCGCGCGATCGCCATGTCATTGGTGACATCGGCGAACACCGTCGGCCTGACGTAGTAGCCGGTGTCGAGACCGTCCGGTCGGCCGAGGCCGCCGGCAACGACGGTGGCGCCCTCGTCGATGCCCGACTGGATCAGGCGCTGGATCTTGTCGAACTGTGCCTTCGACGCCACCGGACCGATCGCCGACTTGTCATTCGGGTCGCCAACCTTCACCGACTCGGCGGCGGCCCGGGCGGCGGCGAGGGCCTCGTCCTTGCGCCCCTTCGGCACCAGCATGCGTGACGGCGCGTTACAGCTCTGACCCGAGTTCGGCATCATCGCCTTCACACCGATCGCGACGTTCCGCACGAAGTCGTCGTCGTCGAGCACGATGTTCGGGCTCTTTCCGCCCAGCTCCTGCGTCACGCGCTTCCCCGTCGCCGCGGCGTTCTTGGCGACGTCGATGCCCGCGCGCGTCGAACCGGTGAATGACCCCATGTCGATGCCGGGATGGCTCGCCAGCGCCACGCCGACACCGGCGCCGTCACCGAAGACCATGTTGTAGACGCCCGCCGGTACCCCTGCCGCCTCGATCACCTCGGTGAAGATCTGCCCCGAGTACGGCGCGACCTCGGACGGCTTGAGGATCATTGTGCAACCGGTTGCCAGCGCGGGGTACACTTTGCAGGCGATTTGGTTGAGCGGCCAGTTCCACGGCGTGATCAGGCCGCACACCCCGATCGGCTCCTTGGTCACCAGCGTCGACCCGCGCGATTCCTCGAACGAGAAGTTCTTCAGCGCATCGATCGCATTGGTGAGTTGTCCGAGGCCGAGGTAAACCTGGGTACCCGAACCGAGCGACGGCGGCGCGCCCATCTCCTCGGAGACCGCCTCGCCGAGGTCGGCGGACCGCTTCTGATACTCGGCGAGGATCGCCCGCAGCAGGTCGAGGCGCTCTGCCCGGCTGCTCGTCGACCAGGTAGCGAACGCTGTCCTGGCGGCCTTGACGGCCTTATCGACGTCGGCCGCCGAACCCAGCGCGATCTTGCCGCTGACCTGCTCGGTGGTCGGATTGTCGATGTCGAGGCTGTTGGGCTCGACCGGATCGACCCACTCGCCGTCGATGTAGAACTTCAGATATTCGCGCATGGCTGTACTTTTTCACCACTGCGTGCTGCACACCAGGTTCGGAATTCGGCGAGGGCTTGACAACATACAACCGATCGGTTGTATGTTTGACGAGTGATCGGGATCGACGAGGACCGGGCGGACGCCCTGTTCCACGCGCTCGCCGACCGGACCCGGCGTGACATCATGCGCCGGGTGCTGGCTGGGGAGCACTCGGTTTCCACGCTCGCAGTGAAGTACGAGATGAGCTTTGCGGCGGTGCAGAAACACGTCGTCGTGCTGGAAAGGGCCGGGCTGCTCACCAAGCGACGCAGCGGTCGCGAGCAGCTGGCCAGCGGCGATGTGGCGGCGGTGCGGTCGGTGGCGTCCATGCTCACTGAGTTGGAACAGGTTTGGCGTGGTCGCATCGCACGCATCGACGAACTCATCTCATCCGACTCAATCAAGGAGGACTGAACCATGCCGGTGACCGACGTCCAGCAGGATCTCGACAACCTGACCCTGACCATCACCGCCGACTTCGCGGCGCCGGTGGCGCGGATCTGGCAGGTCTACGCCGACCCGCGTCAGCTGGAAAAGGTGTGGGGGCCGCCGACCTATCCGGCGACCGTGGTCGACCACGACCTCAGGCCAGGTTGCCGCACAACGTATTTCATGACCGGCCCGGAGGGTGACAAGCATGCGGGATGGTGGCAGATCACGGCCGTGGACGAGCCGACGAGCTTCTCCTTCGACGATGGCTTCGCCGACTTGGACTTCAACCCGCTCCCCGGAATGCCGGTCTCCCGGAACGTCTACACCTACGTCGAGCACGACGGCGGCACTCGCGCGACCTATGTGAGCACCTTCGAGTCCGCCGAGGCGCTCCAGCAGGTGCTGGACATGGGCGTGATCGAGGGCGCCTCAGCGGCGATCAACCAAATCGACGACCTGGTTGCCTCCTGAATCGCGCCGACGGGCGTGCCGGAGCAGGGACGCCAGATCAGCGGAAGCGGACGTTCATCGTCGCCAAGCCGAAGATCTTTCGGCCACCGGACCTGGCGGCAAGAACGACAACACCGGTGCGCGTGGCCGGGTCTAGTGACTTGATCCGGCCGCTGAATTCAATGTCGGCGCCGTCGATCGCCGGCACGATTGCGGGCGCGGACAGCCGCACCGCGTAGCGGCTGACCGCGCCGGGGTCGCCCGACCAGGCGGAGGCGAATCCGGCACCCAAACCCATGGTGAGCATTCCGTGGGCGATCACGTCGGGCAGTCCAGCCAGCTTGGCGAGGTTCTCGTCCCAATGAATGGGGTTGGCATCGCCGGCCACGCCGGAATAGTTCACTAGGTCGCCGCGGGACAGTCGGGCGTGGCGGACCGGTAGTTCGTCACCTACCCGCACGTCATCGAAGGACGGTGTCCCTGGCGTGCGGGTAGTGCCGCCCTCGGCAATCCGAACTTCGCCCTCGGGGCGCACCGTCTTGTGATAGGCGGCATCGGATTCGCCGATTGGGAGCGCGTACGCATCGTGCATCATCGCGTTCTGCACGGCGGACTTGATCGCCGGATCGACATCCTCGGCGGTGAGGCCGACGACGGTGGTGTGCAGGGTGTGCACCCGCTCGCCGGCAGTGTCGGTGAAGGTGTTGGTCACGGTGATCAGGTCTCTGCCAGCAATCCTGCGAACCGACGTCAGTTCGACGTCAACGTGCAGCTCGTCGCCGGCCACGATCGGGCGGTGCTGCTCGAAGACCTCTTCGGTCTGCACGTAGGTGTCGTAACCGACGACCACCGATTCGAACATGCGGCGATTGCAGGCCATGCCGGGGACCGACGTAAACGTGAGCGGCGCCACCAGGCCCGAATATCCCAGTTCTGCGGCGGCGGCGACATCCCAATGTGCTGGGTGGCTATCCTGCACTGCCCGGGCGTACTCGCGTACCTTCTCGCGGCCAACCAGGTAGGTGTCATCCATCTGGTAGTAGTGGCCAACCCGCGATTCGATCGCCGACGCTTCTGTTGTGGTCATGAATGTGCTCAACTTTTCTATCCGCCTGTTCGCTGAGGCGGACCAAAGCACACTAACGTGCGGACCCCGTAGCCGTATGGCCGACGTTGCGGTACAGCTTGACCGAGACGGCCGTTAGCCACGCCCAGACCACCACGACGGCCGCGGTGAAGGCCAAAATCGAAGCGGTGCTACCGGAGGACATCGTGAGGAAGCTTCCCGCGAACAAAAACCCGGCGATGCGCGAAAACCACGCCCAGCCGGCGCCGCCGGGTCCTCGCGCAAACCATCCGCCAACCACGAAACACGCGGCGACCAGGCAGATGAAGCCCACCGTAGCGACGGCGAAATGGGTCATGCAGTGCCAGCTCGGATGACCCATGCCCGGCGGTGTGCCGGGCGGGAACCCGTCGGACGGGTCGGCGCGAAAGGCCGCCGCGATCATCAAAGCGAGTCCATAGCCACCCAGCAGACCGGCCGCCCATGCTGAGCGACGTCCCTCGCCGAGTGCGCGGCGGAACCCTACGGCCGCCGCGATCGTCATCGCGCCGGTGATCAGAAAGGTCGCGATCTGGATCCACCCGAGGTCTCCGTTGGCGAGCTGGCTGGCGGCATGTCGGGTCGGGTCGAACCCGTCACGAGTGGCCGCCTGGGCGCCAACCGACAGCACATAGATCGGGCCGGCGATGACGCCGTATCCGAGAAGCGATTTGGTGATGCGGCCCGAAAGGGGCGGGCAATCGGTGATGGTCAAAGCGGGCCTCCGTGTCACTATGGAACTAGACCGTACAGTACCAAAAACTAGACTGTCCAGTACTCTCCGGAGGTGACATGACCGAGCCACTGGGTCGTTCCGCCCGCAAACGAATGACCATCCTGTCCGCGGGTCGGGAACTGTTCCTGGGCAACGGTTATCAGGGCACCAGCGTTGATGCGATCGCGGCGTCGGCCGAAGTGTCGAAACAGACGGTGTACAAACACTTCGGCGACAAGCACGAACTGCTGATGGCCATCGTGAACGAGGCCTTGGAGACCACGGTCTCCGCGTTCGTGGCCCGCGCATCGATGCTCGCGGAAACCACCGATCTGGAAAAGGACTTGATCGCACTGGCCGGCGACTACCTGCGCGCGGTCCTACAAGAACCCGTGGTGCAGCTGCGCCGGTTGGTGGTCGGTGAGGCCAACCGCCTACCCGACCTCGCTGCGCTCTACTACGACCGAGCCCCGAGCCGGATGCTGTCGGCGTTCGCCGACTGCTTTGCCCGGCTGGACCAGCGCGGCCTGTTGGAGGTACGTGAACCAGACACTGCCGCTGAGCATTTCGCGTTCCTCGTGGTCGGCCGATGCATCGACCAGGCACTGTTCTACGGCGGGCCACGAGTGGAGTCCGCCATCGACGTCGACCGCCACTCACGGTCCGCCGTACGAGTGTTCCTCGCCGGTTATCGGCCTGCCGGAAAGGCGCGCCGACGCTAAGTTCCGGACGTGGTCGCTGGGTCGACGCGTTAGCAGGGTATAAGACGTATATGCAATCCGTTAGCGGGATCAATGTCCTAGTCACCGGGGCGGCCATGGGCCTTGGCAAGCTGTTCGCCACCAAGGCCGTCAAGGAGGGGGCCGCGGCGGTGGTCCTTTGGGACGCCAACGAAGCCGCGCTGAAGGAGACCGCTGCCGAGTTAGAAGCCGAGCTGAAAGCGGCTGGGGGCACGATCCATTGCGAGACCGTCGACGTCACCTCGCAAGCCGGGGTGGCCGAGGCGGCCGAGCGGGTCCGCGCCACTGTCGGCACGATTCATGTGCTGTTCAACAACGCTGGCATCGTGCGTGGCAACGGCTACTTCTGGGAGAATCAGCCGCGCGATTTCACGCTCACCATGGAAGTCAATTCCATTGGCCCCATGCTGGTGGCCCGGGAGTTCCTGCCGGCGATGATCGAGTCGGGCGCGCAGTGTCGCGTCGTCAATATCGCATCGTCGGCCGGGCTGAACGCCATCCCTCGCATGGCCGCGTACGCCGCTTCCAAGTGGGCGGCGATCGGCTTTTCTGATTCCGTTCGGCTGGAGCTTGAACAGGCCGGTCACGAGGAGGTCAGGGTCACGACCGTCTGCCCTACCTACATCAATACCGGCATGTTCGACGGCGCTAAGGGCATCCTGTTCACTCCGATGCTCAAGCAGGAAGACGTTGTCGAGCAGACATGGACAGCGATGTTGGAGGGCCGGCCGTTCGTCATCATGCCGTGGACGTCGAAGATGAATAAGGTGCTATCGGCTGTGCTGCCTACCCGGCTGCGCGATGTGTACCTCCGGCGCGTCGGCGTATACAACTCCATGGACGAGTTCCGCGGGCATTAGGTCCGGACGCAACGGGCCATCGCATGCCATGCGGATATCCACCTCCACCGAAGCGAGAAGGCTTGGGCCATGGATCATTCCGCGACGGTGATCGTCGACTGGTTTACCCATACGACGTTGAAGTAGACCGGGGCCGGCCGACGTGTTTGGCTGCTTCGACCGCGATGATCACCGTGCCGCGGCGACGGTGTGGGTAGATCGACCTCGTTCATCCGATGAATTTAGTTGGGGTAGCAGATATTCCAGCTGACCAACCTCTTCGATGTTGTGCCTGATCCAGGCATGGAGCATGTCGTCGGGGAAGCGTCTGCAGGCGATGCGGTTGATCGGCGCGAACAGCGGCGTGCGCGCCCCGACGTCGAGCACGGTGACGTAATGGACGCCATCCGGCCCCGCCGACCAGGTGTGCTCGAGCTGAAAGGCGATGACGCCGGCAACCCGCTCCACCAGGCGAATGCCCGTCTCGTCCAGCTTTTCTACGCGGTCGACGACGTCGACTTTGAACTCTGGCCTAGCGCCGAAGGCTTCGACGATGCGAAAGCGGGCTCCCTCGGCTGCGCCGCCCCCTGGCGCCGGCTTCGCCAATTCCCAGTGAATGTGATCGATCGGGTGCCACGCGAGGTAGCGGGGGATGATCTCATCGCCGTACGGCATGGTTCCGTCCAGCTGGGTGAACCAATCGAAAAGCATCGTCGGGGTGACGTCAGCTAGCACTCGATGGTCGATGGTGACGCGACGGCGGTGATGCGCAAATCTGCTGAAGCGCACAGTCGCGGTGTCTACCGAGCGCAGCGGGTACAAAACCGGTCGTGCCTTCATGAGGACCTCCAAGATACGATACCGTTTCTTGCAACAGAGAGTACGAGTCGGAGCTAAGAAACGCAATCGTTTCTTGGAAGGATCGTCGATGCGGCGACGCCACGGTCAGGAACTCGATGCGGCGATCAGGGACGCGGTGCTCCGGCTCGTCGTTGAGCACGGCGCGGCCAGTGTCACCATGGAGGCCGTCGCGAGCGCCGCGGGCACCAGCAAGGCGGTGCTCTACCGGCGCTGGCCCGACAGCCCGGCGCTAGTCCGAGACACTCTGCTACGCATAGCTGTCGCAGCGATCCCACACGAGGACACCGGGAGCTACCGCCAGGACATGCTGGCGGTACTTCGCGGCTGGGCTGACCTATTCACCGGTCCACAGGCCGCCGTCATCCAGGCCGGGATCGCCGCGGCCGCACACGATTCCGAACTCGCCGAGGCCTTCCGCACCGACGTAATCGGCTGGCGCAAAAAGGAGATGGCTGATCTGCTGGCTCGTGGTGTCGCCCGTGGCGATGTGCGCGCAGACGTGCCGATCGAGATCGCCCGCGAGCTCGGTCAGAGCGTGCTGTGGCACCGGCTGCTGGTGACCGGCGACCCGATCAACGACGAGCTGATCGTGCAACTCGTCGACGAGGTGCTCGTACCGTTCGTCACGCCTCGACGGTCCTGAGGACGATTTTGTTATCGATAACGTACCGTTAATAAACTACGCTGGCAACATGCATAACCCTGAGGTTCTGGTCGTCGGCGCGGGCCCGACGGGTCTGACGCTGGCCTGTTCGCTGCGGTTGCACGGGATTTCGGTATGCGTCGTCGATCGTGCACCCGGCCCGGCGACGACGTCACGGGCCAACTTCATGCCCGCCCGCGGGTCCGAGGTGCTCGACCGGCTGGGCGCGCTGGGCACCCTGCCGGACGAGTCGCTGCGCGCGATGCGGGTCACGACATACCTCGGCGACCGCCCGATCATGAACCTGAAGTTCGGCGATCCCGGACTGCGAACCGCCGGCCCGCCAATGGTGGTGTCACAGACCAGGGTTGAGGCGGCCCTTCGCGCTCGGTTGGCCGAACTCGGCGGGGCCCCGGGGTGGAACAGCCCGCTCGTCGAGGTCCAGCAGGACGAGAACGGCGTCACCGCCGTACTGGGCAACGGCCGCTCGGTGCACACGCGATGGCTCGTCGGGTGTGACGGCACGAGCAGCACCGTGCGAGAGCTTGCCGGCATCGGTTTTCCCGGCGTCAAACTCACCGAACGCTTCCTGTTGGCTGACCTGCACCTGGACTGGGACCTCGATCGAGGCGGAACCACCGGCTGGATTCATCCGACGGGCATGATTGGCGTGATGCCGATGCCCGACCCGGGTGGACGAAATGACCTGTGGCGGATCATCGCCTATGACCCCGGTTACGACGAAAAGCCGAGCGACCAAGACATTCTCGACCGACTTCGACAGATCCTGCCCGAGCGAACCGAGCGCGATGTCCTCATCGGCGGGGCCGAGTGGGTTTCGCTCTTCTCGGTGCATCGCCGGCTTGCCGACAGCTACCGTCGAGGCCGGATCCTGCTCGCGGGCGACGCAGCCCACGCGCACGCGCCGTTCGGCGGGCAGGGAATGCTCACCGGTGTTGGGGATGCGGAGAATCTGGCGTGGAAACTCGCTCTCATCTTGCGCGGCAAGGCGATCGAGTCGTTGATCGACACGTATCAGGCCGAACGCCGGCCGCTGGCCGCCGAGGTGCTGCGGGGCACCAGCACGGTGACCCGAATCAACATCGCGAGCAGTTCGGTGGGTCGCTTTCTGCGGGACCGAGTTGTCGCCCGGCTGTTCAACGTCCCCGCAATCCAGCGGTGGGCCACCTACACCACCTCGCAGCTATGGGTGAGCTACCGCAAGGGCCCGCTGGGCGGACGCGGGCGCAAGCCGCGGCCCGGTGATCGGATCGCCGACGTTGAATGCGAACGCGAAGACGGGTCGCCGTCGCGGCTGTACGCGGAGCTTGGCAGCCACTGGGCGCTGTTGGCTCCGAAGAGTGTCGAGCCCGCCTGCGAACCAGCCGCCCGCCGGCGCATCGGCGAATATCTCGGAGTACTGCGCTACGACGGTAATCAAGCGATGCTCGTGCGTCCGGACGCCCACCTAGCCTGGCGGGGCGAGCCGGACGATGCCGCGGGCCTTGACCGCTGGCTGGCGAATGCCTTGTCGGAACCTTCAGTTCGATGACGCAGAGCCGAAGCCGTGGCCGACCACGGGACCCCGCCACCGATGACGCGATCCTGCGCGCTGGCCTCGAGCTCTTCATCGAACGTGGCATTGACGGTGCCAGCATCGAGCAGATCGCAAAGCGTGCTGGCGTCGGCAAGCTAACCATCTACCGCCGATGGTCCAGCAAGGAGGAGTTGATTGCCGCGGCCATCGAAACGCAGGTAGCGCATGAGGTGGAGTGTCCATCAGAAGATTTGATTAACCGGGTTTCGCCACATCAACTGGTTGAGGCCGCGCTGTCGAAAGCGGCCGAAACGGGTGCGGCGCCCGAGTTCCGGGCACTCGTCGCGCGGATTCTGGGCTCTACCGTCAGCCATCCATCGCTGATGGCGACCTATTGGAAGCATTACGTGCTACCGCGCCGCCACCTCGTGGCGCGGCTGCTCGAACGGGCACGCAACGCCGGCACGGTAGCGGCCGACGCAGATCCAGATGTGCTGATCGACATGATGGCCGGCGCGGTGATGTACCGGGTGCTCCAGCCCGATCCGCCCGATGTACCCGAGATGGTGGCCTACCTCAAGGCGATCTACCGTCAGGTCGGCCTCCTTCCGCCGGCGCAGGACGGCGGGCCGCAAGACTAGATTCTATCAAGCGCGCTTGATATTCTCAAGCAAGAATGAGTCGAAGCTACGGCCAGTACTGCGGTCTCGCTCGGGCGCTCGATGTGGTGGGCGACCGGTGGAATCTGCTGATCGTTCGCCAGCTCCTCATGGCACCCGCCCGCTTCCGCGAGCTGCTCGACGGGCTCCCCGGCGTGGCCACCAACCTGCTCGCCGACCGCCTCCGCGGCCTCGAGACCGCCGGCGTGGTCGAGCGACGGCTGGCCGAGGAGGGCAATGCCATCGTGTACGCGCTCACCCCATGGGGCGCTCAGCTGCGTGAGCCGATTGAGGGCCTCATCCGCTGGTCCGCGCCGCTGATGGAACGCGGCCCAGGCGG
The DNA here is from genome assembly GCF_900232995.1 of Mycobacterium simulans. Taxonomy (GTDB): domain Bacteria; phylum Actinomycetota; class Actinomycetes; order Mycobacteriales; family Mycobacteriaceae; genus Mycobacterium; species Mycobacterium simulans. The sequence goes on along the minus strand of NZ_OCVX01000003.1, from coordinate 1,125,016 downwards.
CGACATCCTGCAGCCTCGCTGGCTGGCTGTGGCCCTCCCGGCGCTGCTCCGCGGAAGGAGGGCAGAACCTCCGGCTGAGCTTGGCATCGAGGTCGGCGGTGTTTGCATGACACTTCGGATCGGCAAGGACGGTCCCCGCGTGAGCGTCCAACCCGCCCGGCGTCCAGACACGGTCCTGGTAGCAGAGCCCGAGGAGGTGCTAGGACTCGCCGCCGGTGTGATCAGTGTCGACCAAGCACTTTCCCGAGCAAGTCTCCATGGCGACCCGAGCGTCCTTACCACGGTGCTGGGCGCGGCGCAGACATGAACCGCTTGCTCGACGAGGTCCTCGCCGCCCATGGCGGCCTTGAACGGTGGCGCGCCGTTACGGCGCTCACCGCCCATGGCAGCTTCGGCGGTCTGCTGCGCTCGCGCTTCCCCGGCAACCGAATGGAAAGCGTCAACGTGCGTGTTCAGCTGGCAGAACAGCACGCCATCTTCTTCGGCTTCCCGCAGCACGACCAGCGAGCGGTGTTCGACCGAGGTGACGTACGAATCGAGACCCGCGACGGCGAACTGATCAGCGCCCGGCGTAACGCCCGCGCCGCCTTCGCTGGCCTCAGCGGACTCCGTCGCAACCTTCACTGGGACGCTCACGATGCCACGTACTTCGCCGGATACGCATGGTGGAACTACCTCTCGCTGCCCATGCTCCTGACGCGCGACGGAGTGTCCGTCACCGAAGCCGGCCCGTGGCGGGAGGCAGGCCAGCAGTGGCGACGCCTCGAGGTCGGCTTCTCACCAGAGATTCACACCCACTCCCGACGACAGACGTTCTACGTTGATGCTGCCGGCCTCATCCGTCGACACGACTACGTTGCCGCGCCGATCGGTCGGTGGGCGCACGCCGCCCACTACTGCGACGACCACCGACACTTCGCCGGACTGGTCTTTCCCACCCGCCGCCGGGTGCGCCCACGAGGACCCGGCGGGCGAGCTCTCCCGTATCCGATCCTCGTCGCGCTCGACATCGACCAAATCGAGATCGAAACATAACCACACACGAGAGGGGAGTTCAATGTCTGTCTCCAGCCACACCACCGCTACATCGGTGATTTCGACGGCGATCACCGCCCTGCGCGCCGCCGGGGAACGCGGCGACGCCGATGCCTTCGCTGAGCTCTTGGCGCCCGACGTGGTCTTTCACTCCCCGATTACCGAGCGAGTGCGGTTCGAGGGCCGGGACGAAGTCGCAGCACTGCACCGCGATATCTTCGCCGTCCTCGAGGACATCCACACCACCGAACCACTCGCGCTCGGTGATGCGCGAGCGTTTTCGTTTCGCGGACGCGTTCGCGGGGTGCCGCTGGAAGCCATGAATCTGGTGCGCTGCAACGAGCAGGGGCAGATCGTTGACTGCAAGGTTTTCATCCGTCCGCTTACTGGTCTCGCGACGCTATTCGCGGCGCTGCCGCCGCGGGTTGCGGCGAGGCGCCGCGGACGTCTGCACGGTGCGCTCGTGGCAATCTTCGCCCGGCCTATCGCCGTTGTGTTGCGCATCGCCGACCGCTTGACGCCCAAATTGATCTAGTCCCACAGCCGCCCGGCCGCCAAACGGACTTTCGATGAATTCGGTCATTGAGCCGGATTGGGTAAAGGTTCGGGCACGTTTCAGGTGTCACGCAGCACGGCACCGCGATATTTTTCGTCCCGTCAATGACGATGCCGGGCATGACGCATTTTGCGGGATGGTGCCGGCCCGCAGCGCCCGGCTGCGCCGGCCTCGCGACCGTCAGGGCCCGATGGTGCCGGCCCGCAGCGCCCGGCTGCGCCGGCCTCGCGACCGTCAGGGCCCGATGGTGCCGGCCCGCAGCGCCCGGCTGCGCCGGCCTCGCGACCGTCACGGCTCGGGAGCCCGGCGTTGGCGCGTGAAATCTCGCGCCAGACGTTTCTACGGGGCGCCGCCGGAGCGTTGGCCGCTGGCGTGGTTTTCGGCCCCGTCCGGGCTACCGCCGATCCGAATACCTCAGGCGTGGACGGCCTATCATCCGCGCTCGGCGGGCGCGTGTTACGACCGGACGACCCCCAATTCGCAACGGCCAAACAAGTTTTCAACACCAACTACAACGGATTAACACCGGCGGTGATCGTCACCCCCACATCGTCGGCGGACGTTCAAAAAGCGATGGCATTCGCTACCGCCCACAACCTAAAGGTCGCGCCGCGCAGTGGTGGCCACTCCTATACAGGGGCATCCACGGCGAACGGCGCAATGGTGCTCGACCTGCGCCAGCTGCCCGGCGAAATCAACTACAACGCAGGGACTGGGCAGATCACGGTGACTCCCGCGACCAGTTTGTACGCGATGCACGAGGCGCTGGCTGCGGCCGGCCGGGGCATCCCGACGGGTACCTGCCCGTCGGTCGGTGCCGCTGGGCACGCCCTGGGCGGTGGAATGGGCGCCAATTCCCGGCACGCGGGCCTGCTCTGTGACCAATTGACCTCCGCCTCGGTGGTGCTGCCCAGCGGTCAGGCGGTCACCGCATCTCCCGCCAGCAATCCCGACCTGTTCTGGGCCCTGCGCGGCGGCGGTGGCGGCAACTTCGGGGTCACAACCTCGCTGACGTTCGCCACCTTCCCCGCTAAGGACGTCGACGTCGTGAACCTCAATTTCCCGCCGCAGTCGTTCGCTCAGGTCCTCGTCGGTTGGCAGAATTGGCTGCGCACCGCCGATCGAAACAGCTGGGCGCTGGCGGACGCCACCGTCGACGCGCTAGGTACGCACTGTCGAATTCTGGCGACCTGCCCGGCCGGTTCGGGCAGCAGCGCGGGGGCCGCCATCGTCTCAGCCGTGGGAGTGCAACCGACCGGTACCGAGAACCACACGTTCAACTACATGGACCTGGTGAGGTATCTGGCCGTCAATAACCTCAACCCGTCACCGCTGGGATATGTCGGCGGATCGGATGTCTTTCCCACCGTCAATTCGGCCGTCGCTCAGGGGATCGCCTCGGCTGTCGACGCCTTCCCCCGCGGGGCTGGCCGCATGTTGGCAATCATGCATGCGCTCGACGGCGCCCTCGCCAGTGTGGCGCCGGGAGCTACAGCCTATCCGTGGCGTCGGCAGTCCGCGCTAGTGCAGTGGTACGTGGAGACATCCGGTGACCCATCGGCAGCGACCGGCTGGCTCAACGCGGCACATCAAGCGGTGCAAGCGTATTCGGTTGGCGGCTATGTGAATTATCTCGAAGCGAATCAGCCGCCGTCGCGGTACTTTGGCCCGAATCTCTCCCGACTTAGCGCGGTGCGGCAGAAGTACGATCCCGGCCGGGTCATGTTCTCGGGGCTGAATTTCTAGCCGCCGTGTTCGTCAAAATCAGTTGACCTCCTGCCGGGCAGGTGCGATGGTGATCGGTTGCCCTACAACGAAACAACCACAAGACCATGACCCTCACCGACAACGAACTGACCGACCTGCCCACCGGACTGGCCGACGGCAATGACGCGCGCCGCCGGCCCATCGCCGACATCAATGCCTGGCTGGATGGCCTGGACTACGGTGTTCGTCCCGCGTTGCGCGCACTCGGCGAATTGCTGGTCGGGGTCGTCGAGCGTGAAAGTGTCGAAAGCGCAGAGCGATTCACCGCTCGCTGCTTGGGCGTGCCGGACTGCGGGCACCTACTCGATGAGGAACGCGAACTCAATCCAGTGTCCAGATTGACCGCCGCGCTGGCGCTGGCGGAATGGATCGACGAACACGAGCACGTCTGCGAGATCGGTCCGGGCGAGTGCGCCGATCCGCCGAAGTGGACGCAGACCGAGATCGGCGGCCAGCGCTACCGGCACCCACTGTGCTTGCGCGTGCATTTTCCCGCCGGGACCCTCCTGGATGACGTGGGATCCGTCATCCACATCGAGGCGCGCCAGACCGTCATGCACGACGCCCTCGTCAGCGCGTACGTGAAACCGGACGACCAGGCCCAGGCCCGCGCCGTGCTCGACCGGCTCGCCGCGCGAGCCAACGAGCTGAACCCATACCGGGGCCGGGCGGTGCGCGCCACCAACAACCGCGGATTGAGCTTCACCGTCATCGATCTGCCGTCGACCGCGACCCGCCACACCGTCATCGTCCCCCACGACGTGTGGACCGAAGTCGACCTGGGCGTCACCGCGGTGCGCGACCGCCACGAACTGCTCGCCGCGCACGGCCTCGGCGCACGGCGCGGTGTCCTGCTGTGCGGCCCGCCCGGCACCGGCAAGTCGGCGGTGAGCGCGGTCGTGGCGCGGGAGGTCGTTGGGGAGTTCACCGTGATCTATGTCGAGGCCAGGGCGGGGGCCGAACTGCTGACCGTCGTCGTGGAGGAGGCGCAACGCCTGGGCGGTCCGGTGCTGATCGTGCTGGAGGACATCGACCTGTGGTGCCGGGACCGTGCAGCCGGCGATGCCGGACTCTCGGAGCTGTTGCAGGCCATGGACGTCAAAGCCGACGCTCGCATCCTGACGTTGGCGTCCAGCAACGACGCCGCGACCTTGGACAAAGCGGCGATCCGCACCGGGAGGTTCGACTCCGTGGTGGAGGTCGGCTACCCCAACCGCGCCGACGCGGCCCGCATCCTGGCGACGCTGATCCGCACGATCCCCGGCGGCCACGCCGTCGACACGGCGGCGGTCGTGGCGGCACTACCCGAACAGACCAGCGGCAGTGACATCCGGGAAGTCGTGCGCCGGGCGGTGCTGGCGGGCGACGGCGGTACCGTCAGCTCGGAGACGCTGCTGGCCGAGGTGAGCAGCGGACGGTACCAGGCCACGGTTCCGGGAGGGATGTATCTCTGAGATCGACGGCAGTGCGTGACCGGCGGCGTGTGGCGTATGTAACGATCGACGATGTGACTGACTCGCTTGTCGAGATGATGAATGCCGGCATGGCATCGACCATTCCGACCGCCGACCAGATGGGTGTACGGGTGCTCGAGGCGGGCCGAGGATTCGCCGCGGCCAGCGTTCCGGCCGAGGGCAACGGCAACCACTTCGGTGTCATCTATGCCGGCGTTCAGTTCACCGTCGCCGAAATCCTCGGTGGCATCATCGCTTTGGCGACGTTCGACGCAAGCAAGTACTTCCCGCTGGTGAAAAAACTCGATATCACATTCGTCGGTATGGCTACCACAGCGCTACGAGCCAAGGCGAGGATGGACGACCAGACGATCACCCGCGTCGAAGCCGAGGCCGCCGCGAAGGGTAAATCCGACTACACGCTGGATGCGGTGGTCACCGATGCCACCGGTGCGGTCGTCGCTACCACCCATGGGCTGTATCAGCTACGCGCACACCGTAGTTGAGGCGGTCAATCGCGACGTTTCCAACGCCTAGAACTCATCGGAGAAATCGGCGCTGAGCCAACGGTCGGGACGGATGGTGAACAAAACGCTGTCCTGGCCGTCGAGACTACGGACGAAGGCGCGTCCACCCTCCTCACCGAGGTATCGGATGGCAATGGCCTCCCGTGCCTCCAACGGGGCCGGCGTGGTGGTCTCGACGAGGGTGCCCTCCACGACCACATATTGGTATGGCGGCTCTTCGCGTTGCACGACCAACGTCACCGCACCGGCATGCTCGATGAGCCTCGCCTTGCGAGTTGATGGGCCGGTGTTAATCCGGATGTGCCCACCGGGGGTGTAGTCGTACCAAATCGGGGCGCTGGCCGGTGGGCGGCCGTCGGCCGAATCGATTGACAGCACGGCGACGTGCTTTGCTGCAAGGAACTCTTGACGCTCGGCCTCGGTGAAAGCTTTCATGTGCGGCTCAACACGGCAGGCCCGCAAGGCTATTCCCGAGCTCGAAGTGTTTATCGCGTCAATTCAGTCGAAGATGTCGTCCTGCGGAGGCCTCGGAGGCCCCGATGGAGCGGCCGGATCGACAAACCATTCATGGCTGAAGATCAAGCCGAGCACCTGGGGCGGCAGGCGAAGCAACACGCCGAACATCCGCGCATTGAGCCCATCACCGATCTGCGATCGATGGGCAGCGAAAGCATCGCGCTTCTGCTGCGCGAACCGGCGCACGTTGATCCGATGGGTAATGGTGGCCCGCGGCGCGTATGCCGCGCGCACCACGTCGGGCTCGTAGGGTGCCGGCAGCCGCAGCAGGCGCGCAACATCCCCGATGCGGGTGAGCACTTCCCGCGGCATTGTCGCTTCGAGTACGCGTGGAGTCGCTGCCAATTCAGCGGCCCGCTGACCAACATGATGCACTTGCACGTGATCCCGGTGGCCGTACCCGCCGTTGCTCTGATAGCTGAGCAGTAGCTGCGCATCTTCGGCGCGAAGTATCGAGGCGAGCCGCTGGGCCGCCTCGTCGACATTGGCTCGACCGAACCGGACCCGTCCAGGCGGATCCGGGTAGAAGTCCGGTCCGTAGCCGCTGTCGGCGTAGTCAAGGCACTCGAGGCGGTGCACTCCGAGAATGCTTGCGCTCGACCGTAATTCATCCAGCCGCGGGTTGTCGGCCTCGTTTCCCATGCGTCCGTCGGTCGCGGTGACGACGACGACGCGATGCCCCGCCGCTGCCGCTTTCGCGAGCGTGCCGCCGGTGAGGATCACCTCGTCGTCAGGGTGGGCGTGGAAAGCGACGACCACTTGAGGCTGAGCCATGAATTGCAGTATGCAGGGTTATGCGAGCCCGGCGGCGATCCGCTCCAAGGCAGCGAGGTGGTCGTCGACATTCGCCAGGCCAGCCTTCATGGTGTTCACCGACACGTGCGTGGCCCCCGCCGCTTTCCAGGCGACGATGTCCGCCGCGGTCTTGTCGGCGTCACCGGTCCAACTAACCCGGCCTTCCATCCCGAGGTCATTGGCGTCGCGGCCAGCAACTGTTGCCGCGCGCACGACCTGCTCACGGGCGTAGTCGAGACCAGGTCCGGGTTCCATCATCGGAAACCAGCCGTCGCCAAGCCGTCCGGCGCGTTCGTAGGCGCGGTCGGACGCGGCGCCGAACCACACCGGGATGGGCCGCTGAGTAGGCAGCGGGGCTAGGCCCGCTCCCGTCACCGTGTGGTGCTCCCCGTTGAAGGTCACCGATCGCTCGGTCCACAGCTTGCGCATGACCTCGACCTGTTCCTCGGAACGCCTGCCACGGTTGGTGAACCTTTCGCCGAGCGCCTCGTATTCGACGGCATTCCAGCCCAACCCAACACCGAGCCGAAACCGCCCACCGGTGAGCAGGTCAACCTCGGCGGCCTGCTTGGCCACCAACACCGTCTGTCGCTGCGGCAGGATGATGACGCCGGTGACCAACTCCAACGAAGTGACCGCGGCGAGATAGCCGAACAGGACGAACGGCTCATGAAACGTCGAGTCGATGTTGTAGGGGCCCCACCAGCCATGATGGATGTCCGGGTCGGCGCCCACGACATGGTCGTAGGCGAGGATGTGGGTATATCCGAGTTCTTCGACGCCCTGCCCGTACGCGCGTACGACCGCGGGGTCTCCACCAAGCTCCGTCTGCGGGAACACAACTCCAATGCGCATTTAGGGTTCAACCATGCGGCACCGCAACTGCTTCCCGTATCGCGTATTCGTGATCACCCAGCGTTAGCTTCCAGGCAAACCGAAGAGGCGAGCAGCATTGTCGTGGAACACCTTTCGCAGCCACACGTCGTCGATGCCGGGTAACCGGGTCAGGACGCGCATCGCGTCGATGAAGCCATACGGGATGTTGGGAAAGTCGCTCCCAAAAAGGATGTGATCGGCGTGGTCGCGCAAGCGTCGGTATTCCGACTTTGGGAAGGGCATGGTCTCCTCCACGAACGGGGTGAACGCCATGGTGGTGTCGAGCCGCATGCCGTCGTACCGGTCGGTCAGATCGAGAAAGTCGGTGTACTCGGGCATGCCCATGTGAGCGACGACCAAGCATAGGCGGGGATGACGCTTCAGCAACGCCGTGACGGGCTCGGGGCCGGGGTGTTTGCCGGGGGCGGGACCGGATCCCCAGTGGATGACGACCGGGACGGCGGCGGCTTCGATGACGCCCCATGCCGTGTCGAGCAGCGGATCGGGGGGGGCGTAGCAGCCAACCTGAATGTGGGCCTTGAACAACCGTGCACCAGCGTCAACAGCCTGCCGGACGTAGACTTCCACGCCGGGCTCAGGGTAGAGGGTCGCCGTGTGCAGGCAATCAGGCGTCATCTCGGCGAACGCCATCGCCCACTGGTTGAGCCAGGTTGCCATCTGGGGCTTGTGGGGATAGACCAGCGACGTGAAGGCCCGCACCCCGAACGCGCGCAACGTCTCCAGCCGACGCTCCTCATCGCTGCGGTAGGCGATCGGCCATTGGCGTCCCACCAGCGGACCGGCGTCGTCGAAGTACCGCCACACCTTTTCCATCACCTGCTTAGGCATGAAATGGGTGTGCACGTCGACGATGCCTGGCAGGCCGAGCGACCGCCAGATCTGACGGACCGAATGAGCCTCATTCATCTGTTTGCCCGTTCGGCGAGTCCGGCCAAGGCCGACGGCAGGGGGCCGCGGTGCAGCACACCGAGGCGCTGGGTGGCGCGGGTGAGGGCGACGTAGAGATCGGCCGCACCGCGTGGGCCTTCGGCGAGGATTCGCTCCGGCTCCACCACCAGGACGGCGTCGAATTCGAGGCCCTTGGTTTCCGACGGCACCACCGCGCCCGGCACGTCCGCCGGCCCGATGACGACGCTGGTGCCTTCACGACCGGCCTCGTCTCGAACGAATTCCGCTATAGCAGAAGCTAATTCGTCATCTGTGATGCGTCGGGACCATGGGTGCACGCCGCACGCGCGGACCGACTCCGGTGGCTGCACACCGGGAGCGAATTGGGCGAGCAGCTCGCCTGCTACGGCCATGATCTCCGCCGGGGTGCGGTAGTTCACCGACAGCGACCGGTAGACCCAGCGGCCGGGCACGTGCGGCTCCAGCATCGTGTCCCACGATGTGGCTCCGGCCACTGAGCGGCGTTGCGCGAGATCGCCGACGACCGTGAAGGATCGGGCCGGGCAGCGCCGCATCAGCACCCGCCAGTCCATCTCGGACAGTTCCTGGGCCTCGTCGACCACGACGTGCCCGTAGGTCCAGTCCCGGTCAGCGGCGGCTCGTTCGACGAGTTGTCGGGTATCGCGTTCGTGAAAACGATCGGCGAGATCCTCCGCATATAGCAGGTCGGTTGCGAGCAGGTGATCCTCGTCGTCCATCAGGTCCTCGCGGCTGATCATGAGGTCAAGTACACCGGCTGCGTACTCGGCTTCGGCCGTGCGTTCGCGCTCGGCGGAATGGTCTGCCGGCTTGTCGCGGCCCAGCAGGTCGATAAGTTCATCGAGCAGCGGTATGTCCGACAGTGTCCAGGCTTGGCCATTGGGGCCATCTGGGCGCCACAGCGCCTGGTCGGCGCCGGCGGCTCGCAACCGCTCTGGGGAGGTGTACAGCGATGCCAACAGTGTTTCCGGTGTCAAGATCGGCCAGAGTTCGTCGAGGGCGGCGACGAACTGCGCGTTGCCCGCGAGTTCTTCGAGCAGGTCCCCACGCAGCTGCTCCCACGCTTGGCTATCTTGCCGGGTCAGCCAGCCGCGGCCGATCCGGGCGATCGCCCTTTCGGTGAGCACCCAGGTGACGATGTCGCTGAACACCGCGCGGGCGTCGTTGTGCGGTAGCCCGCTGTCGCGCGCCTCCTGGCGGGCCCACTCCGCGGTCTCGGCGTCGATGCGCACCGTGACGTCCGACAATTCGATGGGCAGCGGATCCTGCGGTAGCCGTTGCCGATCGGCGATCGCCGCCGCGAGCACGTCCAAGATCTTCAGCGAGCCCTTGAGCCGCGCGACATGCGGGGTGTCCTCGGCGGTGATGTGCAGACCGGGCACCAGGTCGCCGGTGGTCATGAACACCACTTCCGACTCGCCCAGCGACGGCAACACGCGGCCGATGTGGTTGAGGAACGCGTGATTGGGCCCAACGACGAGCACACCGTGACGTTCGAACCGCTCCCGCTGGGTGTAGAGCAGGTAAGCGACGCGGTGCAGCGCGACCACCGTCTTCCCGGTGCCAGGTCCGCCTTCGATGACGAGAACCCCCGGATGATCGAGCCGGATGATCTGGTCCTGTTCGTCCTGGATCGTGGCCACGATGTCACGCATCCCTTCGCCGCGTGGTGCGTTGACCGCCGCCAGCAGCGCTGAGTCACCGCGGCCGCCTCGCTCCGCTGCGCTGGGATGCCCAAAAACCTCGTCGGTAAAATCGAGCACTTGACGACCGCGTGTCAGGAACTGGCGGCGTCGGCGCATGTTCTCCGGACTCGCGGCCGTGGCGATGTAGAACGCGCGTGCCGCGGGTGCCCGCCAATCGAGCAACAGCGGCTCGTGCTCGTTGTCCTCATCGAAAATTCCGATCCGGCCGATATATAGGCGTTCGCCCGAAAGGCTGTCCAACCGGCCAAAACACAGCCCGTTGTCGGCGATGTCCAGCCGCTTCACCGCCCTGGCCAGTGAACGCACCTCGACATCTCGTTGGACGAGGGTCCCGCCGTCCTGGACATCGATCGGGCCGCGCAGCGCCGCGTTGTAGTTAGCCCTCAATCGCACGCGCTCGGCGTCGAGCCGCGTGTAGAGCCCGGCTACATAGCTTCGCTCGGACCGCAATTCGTCGTCGTACCGTTGAGCTGACACATTCCCCCATTCCGCAGCTTCTGGCCCAGGTCAGCGATTGTGCAGCATGACCCGGGTCTTGCCGCAAGCCCCGGGGTCCGAGATACGGTGGAATGGGATTAATCATTGTCGTGTCGCGGCGCATGACGACTTGCGGGTGCCATAGGGTGCGAATAAAGGGCAGTGCATTTAGGAAGCAAATCAAATGGACCTCGACCGCATTACCCATCCGTTGCGACTGGCCAGCGGATCCCACCAGCCCGGATCCGCCAAAGGGTGTGCCATGAACGCGATTTCATACATCAATGGCGACGCGCACATCACCGACTTTCCAGCGACTTCGGCGCGCCCGCTGGCCGCGTTCGTTCAGTTGTGCAATGACACGCTGGCTGGGCCCGACGGCCACCTGTCGCCAGAAGACAGCGTGCTGGCACTCGACCTGGGTTGGCTGACGGTAGGAACCGCCGAATTCACCGACAAGGTGATGCATACCTGGGTGGACAAACTGTTGACCAGTCCACCGTGGGGTGTCGTTCGATACGCCAGCAATGCCGCGGCCGAAGCGATCAACGACATTGCCGAACTACATCGCAGGCTTGCCCCCGGCGACATGCCGTCGATCGCCGCATGGGACGGCGCCGCCCGCAACGCACGCGACATAAGTGCGAGGTTGCCCGTGGGTGCCGAACGCTATGCGCTCCGCGCGGCATACCAGTCAACCGCACTGGTTGACACCGACGACACGGCCACGCTCGACGCCGTAACCGGCAACGCCCTGCGTGCCCACAGACTGGCGGTCGCCGAAACCGATCCCAGGCGGATCGTCGAAGTCACGCGCCAGGCTATTCGATCGTGGCGCCGTCTGGCGGGGCTCAGCGTTGTCAGCAACACTCCGATACCGGTCACGGGTGCCGTGCGGCGCGTCGGGATAGCGGCGTAACAAGCTGTTCGAGCAGATCGCCGGCTGTGGCAACGCTTTTGGTGGGAGCGGTCATCTGCGCGGCCATTTCACGGGCCTTAGCAACGCATGGCGGAGCCAAAATGGCACGCAGGTCCGCCACCAGTGAATCCTGGGTGGTGGCTGAAAAGGGCTGCGCAGCACCGACTTCCAGTTGTGTGATCGCGGCTGCCCAGATCGGTTGATCGAGCCAGAGCCAGAGGATCAACATTGGTATACCCGCCCGCATGCATGCGGCGGTAGTGCCGGCGCCCCCATGGTGGACGACCGCGCGGCACGCCGGAAGGATGGCCGCGTGGTTCACGTCGTCGACCATCTTTACGTGGCCGGGTTGCGGAAGCCCGTGGAAGTCGTTCGGCCCACTGCAAATTAGCGCGCGCTCGCCCAGTCGCTCACAGGCCCCGCTGATCATGGCGACCGTATCAGCGGCCGACGCAATCGGTGTGCTGCCGAAGCCGAAGTAGATTGGCGGCGTTCCGGCGGCGATCCAGGACAGCACCTCATCGTCGGAATTGGTCGGCAACTGCAGCGTCAGCGCTCCGACGAAGGGCCGTCGACGGTCCGGTTCCACCCATTCGAATGCCGGCCCGGGCAAGCAGAGCTCGTCGTAGGCCTGGATCTCCAGTGGTGGTGTCAAAGGTCCGGATGACTCCGGCAAGCCCAGTGCGCGGCGTTGCGCGTCTTCCGCCGCCTTCGCTATAAGCGGTGCCGGGCCTCCAGATGCCCAGATCCGCGCCGGGAAGAAGTGCAGCGCCGCCAGCGGAATACCATGGTACTCAGCGACATTGGCGGCCAATCCCTGTTCGTTGAAGCTCGTCACGAGCAGATCGGCCCCGTCCGTCAGTGACGTCAGCGCCGTGCTCTTCTCCGCGTGGACGTGGCTAACGTGCTCAATGACTTGCGTTAGCATGCTGATCGGATTCTGGATGTTGGTCGCTAGGTTGCGGACCAGATTGGATGCCGGGTTCATCTGCTCCCGTGAGTCCGGCCCGTAGGCGGCCGCAGCGAGACCCGCCGATTCGACGAAGCCAACCATGTTGGGCGGGACCGCCATGTGCACGTCATGGCCTCGGTGCAGCAGCTCCCGGCCAACGGCGGCGCAGGGTTCGACATCGCCGCGACTTCCGTAGCCCGCCAGCACAACTTTCATCGCTGTATGCACACTACCGTGCACGCTGGGCGCGAGCGGGCACACAAGAAACTGGTCCCGTCCACCGGGTAAGAGCCGCGGACCATGCGGCCCGATCGGCCGAGTCGCCGGCCCACGCTGCGTAGCCGTCGGGCCGGACCAATACAGCTGGACCGCGATCGGAGCGTTCCGCCTGGAATGCCGCTACTTCAACCGGAGTCGCAGCGTGCTCGCGAACGAAAACAAAGCCGGGCTGACGTTGTAGTTGTGTGAGTCGGCCTTGCGTCAACGGAATCTGCGTCGCACGGGCGCCTACCAGACGGCTCTCGCGGCTGCGACGCGCGTACCGCAACGTCGTTCCCGCGAAGCTGCCGGCTACCGCGTCGCGCGCGCGGGGGACACGAAGTAACTTGGGCACCAAGAGGTTTCGAATCAGTCGAGCACCTCGCGGATGAAGCGTAATGGCACGCGCCATGAGTCCGGACTGCAGCAGCACCCGCTTGCCAATCGGATGACGTTCGTCGTGGTAGCTGTCAAGCACGGCGTCGTCGGCACCCCCGATCACCGCGTCGATCTTCCACGCGAGGTTTGCCGCGTCCTGAATTCCGGTGTTCATGCCCTGCCCGCCCATGGGGGAGTGAACGTGGGCCGCGTCTCCGGCCAAGAACACGCGACCATGCCGGTATTGCGCGACTTGTCGTTCGTCGCAATGGAATCGGGACTTCCACCCCACATCGATCATGCCGGGGTCCATGCCCATTGCCCGTGTCAAGATGGCGACGATCTCCCCCCGGTCCACCGGTGCGTTGTCGGGCACTTGATTGCTGCGGTCCCATAGCATCGCCCGGTACCACGAAGATCCGTACGGGGCCAGGAACGCGAACACGTCGCGGGTGCTGTTCAGCGTGAGCCCGCCATCGGATGGTCCGCGCGACAGCTTCACATCGGCGAGCACGACCGACGACAGGACCGGCTTACCCCGAAAATCCGCGCCTACCAAGGCGCGAACGGTGCTGTGTGCCCCGTCGGCGCCGATCACATAGCGCGCCCGCCAGCGGGAGCGCTGGTCGGCTTCCGCCCGTACGGTCACCATCACGCCATCAGCATCCTGCTCGACTCCGATGACCTCGATGCCACGCCGGATTTCGGCGCCCTGCGCGCCGGCGTACCCGACCAGCGCCCGATCAACATTGGTCTGCGCCGTGATCATCACGAATCGATAGGGCGAATCCAGGTGCGTGAGGTCAATGCGGGCACCGGCGAAGATTGTGACCCCCGGCGCCCTGTGCGAGTGCTCTAACAGGTCGTCAGCGAGTCCGCGGGCGTCGAGAACTTCAAGCGTGCGCGCCATCGTGGCAAACGCGCGGCTCGACGGGTTGACCGTTGGCCAGCGCTCCAGGACGGCGACTGAGCGACCCGCCCGTGCGAGGTCACCGGCGGCCGTCAGCCCCGTCGGCCCCGCGCCGACGACCAGGACGTCAACTTCGCGCGTGGTCATCGCGTCACCGCCTCCGGATATGGATACCAGCGGCGGATATCGTCGGGGGTCGCGGTGGCCGCGCGATTGAAAACGAAGCGGCAGCCGGGCTGGGTGATGTGTGCGGCGTTGACGACCGACTCGAACAGCAGCGTGTTGCTCGCGACCAGCCGCACGCCGGCACCGATGAGCACCGCGTCATAGCGTGTGGCGCCGAGCCACCGACGGGCTTTCTCGGCGCCCGCTTCGCCGAAGGCGATAAGGCAGTTGTCGACGTGATAGCCGGCGGCGCGCAGCGCCGCGACGTTGTCGTCGTTGGCGGCCCGTAGCTTCTCCTTGGACAGGCCGGGGAATTGGGCGAAGTCGGCGGACGAGTAGTCAATGACCTCGGGGTCGAGTCCGATCTGGATGGCTGTGACGGTCATTATCGACCTCCTGCCAGGGAGTTCAACAATTGTTGAACTCAACCATACGACTCGAAGCGTGCGGTGTCAACAGTTGTTGAATACACTGCTCGACATGGCGACGAAGGTGCGTGATGGCGAGGCCACCCGAGCGACGATCCTGGCCGCTGCGCGAGCGCAGTTCGGGAACCATGGCTTTGAGCGCACCACCATTCGTTCGGTCGCATCGGAGGCCGGCGTCGATCCCGCGCTCGTCATGCACTACTTCGGCAGTAAGGCAGAACTCTTCGCAGCGGCATCCCGATTCGACATCACATTTCCCGATCTCTCCGATGTCGCACCCGACAGCGTTGCCGACGTGCTCGTTCCGATGTTCGTCGGCGTTTGGGGTCCTCAGGGGCCATTTCTTCCACTGTTACGCGCGGCCGCGACAAACCGCGCCGCCGCAGACGCCCTACTCGAGGTGTTTGTCGACCGGGTGGCCCCCGCACTGGCCGTGGTCGTTGCCGACCGCGCTGCCGAGCGTGCTGCCCTCGTGGGATCGCAACTGCTTGGCCTCGCGGTGGCTCGCTACATCCTGTGCATCCCTGCGCTCGCCGACATGGACGACGCAACCCTCATTGACTGGCTGCGACCGGTGCTAGCCCACTACCTCGCGGGCCCCGCGCCATAGGCGAATGGTTCGCCCGAGTCATGCCGGTGCCGACGTTCGATGACGGTCAGCGCGTGTTCGGCCCACCGAATGTTCTCTTGCTCGAACGAGATTCCGCGTTGCAGCGTCAGGTAGGGTCCCACTCGTTCGGCTTCTGCCAAGAAGGCTTGCTCGGTGCGACCGTCGAGCATGCGGTTCCGTATCCGTTCGTAGCGTTGCAGTTTGGCTGTGGCCCATTGCAATCGTTCGGCGATGAAGTCGCGGACGGCCTGCGTATCGCCGGCGTCGGCGGCCTGGACTTTGACCAGCAGCTCATCGCGGATCACCGATGGTTTGGGCGGCCGGGCCGTGAATTGCCGGATCGCTTCGTGGCCCGCCTCGGTCAGTGAGTACATGCGTTTGTTGGGTCGGCGCTCTTGGTGAACGACGCGCGCTTGAATGAGTCCTTGCTCGGCAAGCCGGTCGAGTTCGCGATACAGCTGCTGCGGGGTGGCCATCCAGAAGTTCGCCACCGACGCATCGAAGACCTTGGCCAGGTCGTATCCCGACGACTCACCCTCCAGGAGTGCGGCCAACACCGCGTCTCGGAGCGACATCGGCTGATAGTACAACAACACTACTAATCAACAAAATGATTAATCGCCTATAGACATACTGACGAAACCCCTCTAGCGTCAATCACGCCTACTCAACAAATTGACTATGTGAGGTGTGCTGATGCATCCCTTCCGCAAGGCAGTCGAGGATCGCGACGAGGCTGCCATCCAGGCGATGCTGTCCGAAACCGTGGTGTTCAACAGCCCGGTGGCATTCAAGCCGTACATCGGCAAGCCGATCACGGCCGCGATTCTGCGCGGTGTGCTGCGGGTGTTCGAAGACTTTCACTATGTTCGCGAAATCGCCGACAGCAACGGACACGACCATGCGTTCGTGTTCGAGACCGGGATACGCGGTGTATCGGGCACCAGGATCACCGGTTGCGACTTTCTGCACTTCGACGACGACGGTCTGATCGACGACTTCATGGTGATGGTGCGGCCGTTGTCGGGTGCGACGGCGTTGTCCGAGGCGATGGGGGCCCAATTCGATCGGATCCAGCGAGAAGCTGTGGAACTGGCCGAAGAGTTCGCCCACGCGAAGGCGGGTTGATCATGCGGATCGGATTGGCCATCAACTACGCGGGTGGCTTCAAGGAAGTGGCAGCCGAAGTGGCCGAGCTTGAGCGCGCCGGTTTGGATATTGTCTTTGTCCCCGAGGCGTATTCGTTCGACGCGGTTAGTGCGCTGGGCTACCTGGCCGCCAGCACTGAGCGGGTGCAGCTGGCCTCGGGCATCCTGCAGCTGTACACCCGAACACCCACGTTGACCGCGATGACCGCGGCCGGGCTCGACTACGTTTCCGACGGCCGCTTTACGCTCGGCCTGGGCGCCTCGGGCCCACAAGTCATCGAGGGTTTCCACGGCGTGCCCTATGACGCCCCGATCGCCCGCACCCGCGAAGTCATCGAGATCTGCCGTCGGGTGTGGCGTCGCGAGAACCTGCAATACCAGGGCAAGCATTACACGATTCCGCTGCCCGCCGACCAGGGCACCGGCCTGGGTAAACCGCTCAAGATCATCAATCACCCTGTCCGCGAACGCATCCCGATCCTAGTTGCCGCGCTCGGCCCGAAGAACGTTGAGCTGGCCGCCGAAATCGCCGAGGGCTGGCAGCCGATCTTCTTTCTGCCGGAGAAGGCCCAGCAGGTGTGGGGCCAGGCTTTGGCCGCAGGCCGGGCCAAACGCGACTCTGTGTTGGGTGAGCTCGACGTGTACGCCGGCCCAATGCTGGCCATTGGAGAAGACGTCGAGCCGCTACGCGAATTCGTCAAACCGCAGCTGGCCCTCTACATCGGCGGAATGGGAGCCAAGGGCAAGAACTTCTATCACGCCCTGGCCACCAACTATGGCTACGGACCTCAAGCCGATCGCATTCAAGAGCTCTATCTAGCGGGCGACAAGGACGGCGCCGCCAAGGCCGTGCCCGATGAGCTCGTGCGAGACATCAACCTGATCGGCG
The DNA here is from genome assembly GCF_900232995.1 of Mycobacterium simulans. Taxonomy (GTDB): domain Bacteria; phylum Actinomycetota; class Actinomycetes; order Mycobacteriales; family Mycobacteriaceae; genus Mycobacterium; species Mycobacterium simulans. The sequence continues at coordinate 1,107,702 of NZ_OCVX01000003.1, read as the reverse complement.
CACCCGGGTTCGTCCAAGAACGCGTCGCGGCGTTTCGCGAGGCCGGCGTTACCACCCTGAACGTGGTGCCCATCGCGGGAACGCCGGCCGAGCGGGTCAAGCTCATCGGGATGCTTCGCGAACTGATCGACTAAAACGCCGCCGCCAGTGCTGTGTTGAACGTTTTGCTCGGCCGCATCACCGCCGCGGTCTTGTCGGGGTCCGGTGCGTAGTAACCGCCGATGTCAACCTCTTCGCCCTGTGCCTCGTTGAGTTCGGCCACGATGATCTCTTCGTTCTTGGTCAACTCATCGGCGAGTGCGGTGAAGCGCTTTTGCAGCTCCTCGTCCTCGGTCTGCGCGGCGAGTTCTCGCGCCCAGTACATGGCGAGATAGAACTGGCTTCCCCGGTTGTCCAGCTCACCGGTCTTGCGCGACGGGCTCTTGTTGTTCTCCAGGAGCTTGCCCGTAGCGGCATCCAGCGTCTTGGCCAGGATCTTGGCCCGCTTGTTGTCGGTCTTGATGCCCATGTCTTCCAGGCTGGCGCCCAGAGCGAGGAACTCACCGAGTGAATCCCAGCGCAGATGATTCTCCTCCACGAGCTGCTTGACGTGCTTGGGCGCCGAACCGCCGGCCCCCGTTTCGTACATGCCGCCGCCGGCCATCAGCGGCACGATGGACAGCATCTTGGCGCTGGTGCCCAGCTCGAGAATCGGGAACAGGTCGGTGAGGTAGTCGCGCAGGATGTTGCCGGTGGCGGCGATGGTGTCCAGCCCGCGCATCAGCCGTTCCAGCGTGTACCGCATGGCCCGCACCTGCGACATGATCTGGATGTCGAGGCCCTCGGTGTCGTGATCCTTTAGGTATCTCTTGACCTTCTTGATCAACTCGTTCTCGTGCGGCCGATAAGGGTCCAGCCAAAACAACACCGGCATGCCCGACAGACGTGCGCGGGTGACCGCCAGCTTGACCCAGTCTCGGATCGGCGCGTCTCTGACGATGGGCATACGCCAGATGTCGCCGGTTTCGACATTCTGCGTCATGAGCACTTCGCCGGTGGCCAGGTCGACGATGTTGGCGACGCCGTCCTCGGGAATCTCGAATGTCTTGTCGTGTGAGCCGTACTCTTCGGCCTGCTGCGCCATCAGGCCGACGTTGGGGACGGTACCCATGGTGACCGGATCGAAGGCGCCGTTGGTCTTACAGAAGTTGATGAGTTCTTGGTAGATGCGGGCGAAGGTGGACTCCGGCATCACGGCCTTGGTGTCCTTGGTCCGCCCGTCGGCGCCGTACATCTTGCCGCCCGCGCGGATCATTGCCGGCATCGAGGCGTCCACGATCACGTCACTGGGCGAATGGAAGTTCGTGATTCCCTTGGCCGAATCGACCATGGCGAGCTCCGGGCGGTGCTCGTGGCAGGCGTGCAGGTCTCGGATGATCTCGTCGTGTTGCGATGCGGGCAATGATTCGATCTTGTTGTAGAGATCGACCATCCCGTTGTTGACGTTTACGCCCAGTTCATCGAACAGCTCTTGGTGCTTGGCGAACGCATCCTGGTAAAAGACCTTCACGGCATGGCCGAAGACGATGGGGTGCGAGACCTTCATCATCGTCGCCTTAACGTGCAGCGAGAACATCACGCCGGTCTTGCGGGCGTCCTCCATTTGCTCTTCATAGAACTCGCACAATGCCTTCTTGCTCATGAACATGCTGTCGATGATGTCGCCCTCTTGCAGCGACTCCTCGGGCTTGAGCACGATCGTCTTGCCGCTCTTGGTCAGCAGTTCCATCTTCACGTTGCGCGCGCGGTCCAGTGTCATCGACTTTTCGCCGTGATAGAAGTCGCCGTGCTTCATCGTCGCCGCATGGGTGCGCGAAGCCATTGACCACTCGCCCATGCTGTGGGGGTGCTTACGCGCGTATTCCTTGACCGCCTTGGGCGCGCGGCGGTCCGAGTTTCCTTCCCGCAGTACGGGATTCACAGCGCTGCCCAGGACATTGGCATAGCGCTTGCGTAGCTGTCGTTCTGCGTCGGTCTTCGGATTCTCCGGATAGTCCGGTAGCTTGTAGCCCTTGCCCTGTAGTTCCTTGATGGCAGCCACGAGCTGCGGCACCGACGCGCTGATGTTCGGCAGCTTGATGATGTTGGTGTCGGGGGACTGCGTGAGCCGGCCCAGTTCGGCAAGGTTGTCGGGCACCCGCTGCTCTTCGGTCAGGCAATCGGGAAACTCGGCCAGGATACGGGCGGCCAGCGAGATGTCACTGGCCTCGATCTTGATACCCGCAGGCTCGGCGAAGGCACGCACGATCGGCAAAAAGGCGTAGGTCGCCAACAGTGGCGCCTCGTCGGTCAGCGTGTAAATGATGGTCGGCTGCTCGGCGCTCATGGTTTTTCTCCCGGCGTCACTGTCGGTCAGATTTCGAAAAGACTCCGCGTTGCAACGACTATCTGCCATCGATAGGCCATTGCGTACTCGACCTTACTGATGGCAGTGGCATCGGGCACGCTCGCCGTCGGGTCGGGTTCAAGATCGGCTTGCCCGAAGGCCGTCGAGGGCCACATCGGTCACCCGCTCGGCTATGTCGGCGTTATAGCCCTGCATGGCTTGACACCCGACCAGCAGCGCCTTTACGTCATGCACGTCCACGTCCCGCCGTGCGGTGCCGGCATCCTGAGCGGCGCGCAACAGATCGGCGAGCAGACCCAAGTAGTCCTCCTCGGCCTGGGGGACTGCGCTGTTGACATCGATCCCGACACCAGCCAGTGCCTCGACGAGGCCGCGGTCCGCTGCGCCCCATTGCAGCACCATCGACCGCAGGAACGTAAACAGCGCCTGACCCGGCAGCTCGGAGTCAAGCAACGCGTAGCCCTCGTCGATAATGCGACGCATCCGGTCGGCGATCACCGCCTGAAACAGCGCTTCTTTGGTCGGGAAATGCCGGTACACAGTGCCGGCACCAACTCCTGCGCGCCGAGCAATCTCATCGATCGGCACTGATAGTCCCTCGGCGGCAAAGGTCTCGTAGGCAACCTCCAGGACGCGCGCCCGGTTACGAGCAGCGTCGGCGCGTACCGGCCTATCGCGCTGCACCAAGTCGCAACCTCCTAGGGCATTGCTAAACGGGGCGCTCGTTCCGTATAGTCCGAGGAGTCAAGCGGAGCGCTCGCCCCGTTTAGTGAATCATAGCGAGGAGTGGCTCCTGCTTGATCGATTGTTGCCGGTCGTGGGCTCGCGGGTGGTGACAGTCAGTAGCATTGGCCACCGTATCCGCGCCGCAATCCACTTCGACGACCTGCAGCGGGAACGCCGCTACAGCCGGGTCGGGGCCTACGGGCAATCCAAGCTCGCCAATCTGCTTTTCACCTATGAGTTGCAGCGTCGACTGGCCCCAAGCGGGACCACCATCGCGGCGGCCGCCCACCCGGGTGGCTCGAACACCGAGCTGATGCGCAACCTGCGCCGATTGCTCGCCGCGGCGAGCGTGCTCATCGAGCCGTTGGCTCAAGACCCCGGCATGGGTGCTCTGCCGACCTTGCGTGCCGCCACCGACCCTGCCGTGCTCGGCGGCCAGTACTTCGGGCCCGACGGCTTCGGTGAAATTCGCGGCTACCCGAAGGTCGTGGCATCCAGCGCCCAGTCTCACGACACCGGGCTGCAGCGACGGCTGTGGGCGGTCTCCGAAGAACTCACCGGGGTGGTCTATCCGACACAATGACGCGATGCACCGATTTCTGTTGACCGCCGGATTGCTGCTTGCGCTCGTGGGTTGCGGCGCCGAATCGGTAAACAGCGGCCGGCCACCGGCATCGGGCGCGGCGGGCGACTTCAACGGGCCGGTTGAGATCGGCAACGGGCGGCACCTCTACCTCGAGTGTCGCGGAAAGGGCGGCCCCACCGTCATTTTGGAGTCCGGCTACCACGACTCGTCCGATCCATGGACCGAGTCCGACGCCACGGCGCCGGCGGTAGGTCCTGCGGTACTGCCCAGCATTGCCGGCGACCACCGTGTCTGCGCCTACGACCGGCCCGGCGCATTGCGCTATTCCAATCCGCCTAGCATTTCCGACCGCAGTTCACCGGTTCCAATGCCACGCACCGCGCGGGACGTAGTCGGCGACCTGCATGCCTTGCTCGCTGCCGCACATGTGCCGGGCCCCTACGTCCTCGTCGGGCATTCGCTGGGCGGGCTGTTCGCCCGGCTGTATGCGCAGACATACCCCGATCAGGTGCGCGCAGTAGTGTTCGTCGACGCCTTTCCCGTCGAGATACCGAGCCTGATGGGTTCGGACTGGCCGGCTTATCGGCAGGCATTGGATGGACCCTTGCCGCAATTTGCGAACTCGTCGTCGTTCGAAATAGTTGATATCGATAGGAGTGTCGCCGAGGTTGCCGCCGCTCCGGCGTTCCCGCCCATCCCCACCATGGTCCTGACGAAGACCGAGCCGTTCGCGATTCCCCCGACCGTTCCGGACGCGCTGGGTGCGAAGTTGGAACAGGTATGGCAGGAAGCGGCGACAGACCTCGTGGCGCTGCGGCCACAAACACCGCACATCTTCGCGACTGGCAGCGACCACTACATCCAGGTCCACCAACCCGACTTGGTCGTGGCCGGCGTCCGTCTGGTCATGCAACGGGCTGCGCGTGAAGGTTTGTCGCGCCCTTGACATTCCGTAGTCCCGAGCAATTCACGCAGCCAATGCACCCCACGCAGTCGGTGCAGCGTACGCACCCGATGCAGGCAACACATCGTGTGCAGGCGATGCATGCCAGGCATGCCACGCATTCGCGGACCATCACGCATAAGACGGTCAGCAGGCTGACGATCACCGCGACGCTGCCCGCGGTGGCTGCCGAGCCTGCGACCGCGACGCTGCCCGCGGTGGCTGCCGAGCCTGCGACCGCGACGCTGCCCGCGGTTGCAATTGAGCCCGCCACCGCGACGCTGCCGGCGGTGCTAGCAGCCCCCGCCACTGCGACGCTGCCCGCGGTCGCCACCGATCCCGCGACCGCGAGACTGTCCGTGGTGGCTATCGAGCCCGCGACCGTGTCACTGTCGACGCCCACCGCCGAATCCGACGCCGAATCCAACGCAACTGTCATGGGCCTCATCATCTCAGCCGGATGCTGTCTGAGCGGCGTGCGTCCCGGCACGCCGACCGGCGAAGACGCAGTCGGCCAGCGATAACCCGCTGACATAGGAATTGGAGCAGATCCCGATTGCGGTGCGTCCCGCGCTGAATAGGCCAGGAATCGGCCTGCCGGATTCGTTGACCACCGCTCCGGTGTCTTCACTGACTCGGATACCGCCGAGGGTAAGCATCGGCGTGGGATTGAGCAGGCTTCGCCGTACCGAGATGTTCAGGAGCGTATACGGCGGCTGCGAAATGGGACGAACAAATTCGGCGGGTTTCCCGGCTGGGTCCGGCGCCTCGGAGTCAAAGGCGTCGTTGTGTGCCTTGACGGTCTCCGAGAGTCCTTCCGGATCAATGCCGGCAGCCAGTGCGACCGCACGCAAGGAGGGAGCCTTTACCGAGTCCGCGTAGATCAGCGCCGTGGACTGCGCGCGCTGAAACCACAATGGCTGCTTGATCATTTGGCGTCGGGCCTCTCGCATCAGCGCGGCATCGGCGAGCAGCCATCCGTTACCACCGTGGTCTCGCACCATGGCTTGCCCGACCGCCGCGCCATATCGACTCTCATCGATGATGCGCTGCCCCAGCTCATCGACGATGATGGCGCTGATGAATGCACTCGGCGGCGTAATGAAGCGCCAAGCCGAAATGTTGTCCATCCGCTCTACGACCGCTCCAGCGCTCTGCGCAAGCGCGATGCCGCTGCCATCGTCACCGCTGGTCCCCAGTTGCAGCCCGTTTGAGTATTGCGGCGCAAACCGTTGAATCCATTCGGTATTCGCGATAAAGCCACCGGCGCAGATGATTACCGCGCGTCGCGCGTTGATCCGCACGGGCCGTGCGTAGCGTTGCTCGAGCTTGCGGAGGCGGTGTTCCATCAACCGGCGCAGCGGTGGGTAGTAGATGCCAGGTTTGGCCGAAAGGGCCGCCGTCTCGGCATACAAGCGGCGGATACGCGGCGGCGCGTGGTTCATTGTCATGGCGTCCACCCCGGTAACCCGGCCGGAGGAATCCTGGACAAGCCGCGTCACAACCGTGTGCGGCCGAAGCCGAACACCAAGGGCCAGTGCAGATTTAGCTAGAGGCCCGTACAGCTTCTTACCGGATGTCCCCCTTCCCTTCACGCGATGTCCGCGCTGCACGGGCGGGGTGTGGCAGCGGAATGCTCCGGCGTTCTCGTTGCCCGAGTGATACAGGTAGTAGCGATTGTTGGGAAAGGATGTCTTGTAGGGACACAACGTGGAATCGAACGGGACGCCGTACTTGATCAGCCAGTCGATCATTTCCGGGCTGTCGCGCACGAATGCTGCCAACGTCGCCTCGCTGACGGCGTCGCCCACCTCGAGGCGAAGGTAGGTCAGCATCTGCTCGAAGCTGTCGCGGACGCCGGCCTGCCTCTGAATCGTCGTACCGGCGCCGGCGTAGATAATTCCGCCCGACATTGCGGTGGCCCCGCCGCCGTTGGCGCGGTCTAGCGCGATGACCTCCGCACCATGTTCGCGGGCGGCGATAGCCGCGCACGCACCTGCCGCACCAAAGCCGACCACCACAACGTCGGCGGATTCGTCAACGGTCACGGGATCTAACTGTAGACAGCCCGCGAGTGTGCGTGTCTGCACACCGACGCGCCGTAGAACCTGTACAACTGTGAACACTCGCGGCCACTGGCCACTTAGGTCTTCACCGAGGGGCCGCCGTCAGTCATCCGCTCCGGCTCCGGCAGGTCGAGGTAGTGCTCGAGGTTGCGGTGCATGTTGATCACGCGTCGCTCCTCACTCGACAGCACGAGGTGGGTGAAGCCAGGCTGGTGCAGGCCGCGCTGTAATCCCGGGAGCAGCTGGATGTCCTGCGTCAGAACGACACCCGGCTCGGCTTCCGTGGCAGACATTCGGATGTCCGTCGGCTTGGTGTGCGGTGCGCCGGGCGGCAGCCGCGTCATCAGGAACATGACCATCTCGCCATGATCGGGATCGGGCCCGGGCCGCGAGCACATGATCGTCAAGTGGTCGGCGTTGGCCAAGAACGTCATGTTCGGGAACACGTTGTACTGATGCAGCCGGGTAATCCGGTCGGTGTCGGCCCAGTCGAGATCGACTCCGCGCGTTACCGCAAACGCCCTGGTGCGTGCCGCAATCACATCCTGAACCGTCTGCCCGGGAAGGCGTTCGTCGGCGGGGAACGGCGTGCCTTCGGCTGCACCCATAAGCGCGCCTTGCGTGTAAACGTAGGCGTCCCAAACCTCTTCGTCGCTCAACGCGCCGTCAAAGCGTGGACTCTGGACGCCGTAGGGCTGATCTGACTTGCCGGTGTGGCCCCAGATACGTTGTGGTGCATGGATATCGTCGACGCAGCGCAGTAATTCGGGATGCAGGGTCTGAATGTGATAGGTCTCGCTGTAGCCGTCCGCGATGGTCTTCCAATTGGCTTCGACCTCGACGGTGAGCGTGGCGTAACAGCGGAAGTCGCCGAGGTTGCACCAGGCGATGTCGTCGGGCACCTGCTCCAGGTACTCAAGCAACGGCGCCGCGTTGACGTCGAGGTTAATGAAGACGAGACCCTCCCACACCTCGACCCGCGCCGGCACCAGTGGGAAATCCGACATTCGTAACGAGCCGAAGCCCTTGCGGTTGGGCACGCGCTTGAGCACACCGGCCAGATCCCAAGTCCAGCCGTGGTAGCCGCATTTGATCTCGCGCAGTCCCGAGCCCGACCCCACACATAGCGAATTGCCGCGGTGGCGACAGGCATTCTGGAATGCGCGCAGTACGCCGTCGTCACCGCGGACGATCAGTACTCCGTATGGCCCACAGCGGTATTCGAAGTAGTCACCCGGTTGCCAAACGTGGTCGACCATGCAGGCGATCTGCCACACCTTCGGCCACATCCGTTCGGTCTCAAGCGCGGCGAACTCCGCAGAGTAATAGCGCTCGGCCGGCACCAGCGTCGGGGACACGGGCGGCGTGCCGATCGCGTCCTCGTCGCGGGTGCGGGCCGGATTACCGGCAGCCACGTCCATGGGCCGCTGTCCTTATCGCGCGCCGCGCACCAGGCGGCCGGGGCGTGCCCCGGTGTCGCGACCGTTGCGACGGGTCACCGTTCCGCTGACAATCGTCGCCGCGTATCCCCTTGCACCCTGCAGGATTCGGCGCCCACCTGCCGGCAGGTCGTAGGCCATGGCCGCGGGATGCAGTGTCAATGCGTCCATATCGATCACGTTGATGTCGGCCTTCTTGCCAACCTCGATCGTGCCGCGGTCGGTGAGCCCGAACAGGTGTGCCGTATCGCGGGACTGTTTACGGATCACATATTCGAGCGACAGCTTCTCGCCGCGGTGACGGTCGCGCGCCCAATGCGTTAGCAGGAAGGTGGGATAGGAAGCGTCGCAGATCATTCCGCAGTGCGCGCCCCCGTCGGACAGGCCCAGCACGCCGGCCGGGTGCAGCATCATCTCCCGGATCGCGTCGTGGTTGCCGTCGGCGTAGTTGAACAGCGGCAGCATCAACATGGCGGTGGCATTGGACTCGAGCATGAGGTCGTAGAGGGTCGCCAGCGGGTCCTCGCCGCGCGCCCTGGCAATCGCGGCAACGGGGCGATCGGGTGTTGGCTCGTAGTCTGGCGGGGCACCGAGCGCATAGAGACGTTCCAGCGAATGCTGCACGAAGGCGAACATTCCGTCGAACAACACGGTTGGGTCGATGGGCAGGTCGTCCTCGGACAGGATCGCGGCCTTGACCACGGGGTCGGTGAGGCGCTCCGCGAGCTCTTCGCGGCCGCATTCCTCCTTGAGCCGGCGGTAGGTGGGCCGATGGCTGAAGCCGTGATGCCCTGCAAATCCGATCATCATTCCGAAAGGACGCGCCGCGATCTGCGGATACAGTCGACTGCCTGCCGCGTGTGCATCGGCCGAGAGGTCCAGCTGCTCTCGCCACAGATTCGGATCGGCATCCACCTGAATGAGAGCGAACGAGAGCGGTCGGTCGATTTCGCCGCCCAACCGGCGCATCCATTCCAGTTCCTTCTTCGGGCCGACGATGTCCTCGCCCGCGGCGCCCTGCGGGGCCAGCTCGAAGACACCCTGACCACCGGCTGCCATGGCACGGCCAAGGCCGAACAGCTCTTCCTCGGCGGCGAACGTCCCGGGCACGGGTTCGCCATCCATCGCCCGGTGGGCCAGCGTGCGGGACGTCGAAAAACCCAATGCACCCGCTTCCATCGCTTCGGTGACCAGCCGGCTCATTGCGGCAATGTCGTCGGCCCTAGCGGGTTCGTTGCGGGCGCCGCGCTCGCCCATCGCGTAGGCGCGAACCGCGCCGTGGGCGATCTGGCTGCCGACATCGATCGAAAACTGCTGCTTGCCAATCGCATCGAGGTACTCGGGATAGGTCTCCCAGCCCCACGCGATTCCCTCGGTGAGTGCGGTACCGGGAATGTCCTCCACACCTTCCATCAACTTGATCAGCCAGTCCTCGGTACCGGGCCGCACGGGCGCGAAACCGACGCCGCAGTTGCCGGTGACCACCGTCGTGACCCCATGACCGCTGGACGGCTCGAGCATGCTGTCCCAACTCACTTGACCGTCGTAGTGGGTGTGGATATCGACGAAGCCAGGCGCTACCACATGACCCGTCGCGTCAATTGTCTGCGCCGCCGCGCCGGCCAGCGTGGGATCGTCGGCGCCGCGGCGGCCAACCTCGATGATCGTGCCGTCCTTGATTCCGATGTCGGCTTGAAAGCGCGGCGCGCCGGTGCCGTCGACGACAGTGCCGCCGATGATCTTCAGGTCGAACATGACTTCCTCTGAATCTTTCTTGGTCGCCTGGCTGTGACGCGAGACGGGGCGGCAAACCCGGATTGAATCGTTATTACGCTACGCGTAGTAGCGTATGTCTTAACCGTATGCGTCACCGGCTATCGAGTCAATGAATCGCAAAATGCTATTGGTGCACAGGGGGCCTACGAGTCATCACGGCTGGAGGGTGGATGCCTGAACATGCTGTTGTGATCGCAGGCGGCGGCCCGACTGGGCTGATGCTGGCAGGCGAACTGGCACACGCGGGAGCCGACGTCGTTGTGGTCGAGCGACGCACCGCGCGCGATCTGACTGGTTCGCGCGCTGGTGGCCTGACGCCGCGAACCATTGAGGTGCTCGATCAGCGCGGCATCGCCGACCGGTTTCTCTCCGAAGGCACCGTCGGTCAATATGGCCACTATTCCGGGATATTCTTCGACGTCTCCGAATTGGCGACCCGCCACAATTACGGGCTCGGACTGCTGCAATACCGCGTCGAGAAAATCCTTGCCGAGTGGACCGCCGAGCTGGGCGTGCCGATTCGCTACGGCCGTGTGGCGACCGGTTTCACCCAAGACCCCACCGGTGTCGACGTCACACTGTCGGACGGGACGACTCTGCGAGCCACGTACCTCGCGGGGTGCGACGGAGGCCGCAGTCTGATCCGCAAAACGGCCGGCATCGCATTCCCCGGATGGGATCCGTCGACCAGCTGCCTGGTTGCCGACGTCAAGATGACCGAGGAGCCGCCCTTGGGGCTGCATCGAGAGGGCGGATTTCACTCGTTCTTCGAGTTCGAAGGCGAAGACACCGTGCGGGTGATGGTGACAGAACCGCACGTCGGAAACACCGGTGAACCCACTCTGGCCGACATTAGCAATGCGCTCACCGCTGCGCGTGGCACCGATTATGGATTACGCAGTGCCACTTGGATTTCCCGCTTCACCGATGCAACACGGCAGGCCGCAACCTACCGCGACCGGCGTGTGCTGCTGGCCGGAGACGCTGCGCATATCCACTTTCCGATCGGCGGGCAAGGTCTCAACACGGGGATACAGGACGCGGTGAACCTGGGCTGGAAACTGGCGCAAGTCGTCAACGGCACATCCGGTGAGGAACTGCTCGACACGTATCACGCTGAGCGACATCCCGTCGCCACCCGGGTGCTGCACAACACAATGGCCCAAACCGCACTCAACGGGCCCGGTGAACGCGTCGACGCACTGCGCGACACCGTGGCCGAACTGCTCAGCATGAAAGAACCTCGCACGCGGATCGCCGAAATGATGTGCGGTCTTGACATCCATTACGACTTCGGCGAGGGCCATCCGCTCCTTGGTCGCCGCATGCCGGACCTCGACCTGGGTACCTCCGACGGTTCCACGAGGCTGTTCACGCTCCTGCACCAGGCCCGCGGCATACTTCTCAACTTCGGTTACCCGTGGGATTTTGACATCACGCGCTGGGCCCATCGGGTATCGGCACTCGACGCCCACTACACCGGAGGCTGGCAACTCCCGGCGTTCGGCGAGGTTGCAGCCCCCGATGCGGTATTGGTCCGACCCGACGGCTACGTCGCTTGGGTAGGGGACGGCACCACCAAAGGACTACCGGAAGCGCTCGACAAGTGGTTCGCATAAGCCGCACCGCGATCGGCAGGCATCGCGGGTAATGCGTTCCACTGCACTGGATTTGGCGAAATGCTGGAAACGGACCCTTGGGGAGAGGCGAGCGGCCTGGTCGACGTGAGCTGTGGCAGCACCGCGGCAAACGATCTAGCGGCGACGAGCGCGGCGACCATCACCGCGACGCAGACAAGTCCCTCATCTTTGAGTCCCCACTTCACCGAAGCCAAGGTCGCAACCCCCGCCACGCATAGCAGTACGCCGGCTGCCGTGCCCCGCCAGAGCGAGGTGGTTGCGGCGGCGCCATCCCAGCCGGGTAGCGGTTTGTTCTCCAGGGGCCGCAACGCCGTAAACAGCACTGCGATGAGGGCGGCCATGATGACCAGCTGCGCCGCGCTGATCACGACGAAGTGCTGCTGGTCGGGAAAGCGCGGATAGCCCAGGTCGTCGAAGACCAGATGCACGCCCAGTAGCGCAGGCATGTGCCAGAGGTACAGCGTCATCGCCCCGGAATTTCCTACCGCGGTCCACCACCACACACGTGGCCGCCGCGCCCATCTGGCGATTGCCGGCGCGGCTGCGATTGCCAACGCGCTCAGAATGATTGCGTGTCCGGCCAACAGCAGCGAGGGCGGGCTCATATTTGGGAAATGCTGGCCTTCTACGCCGACCAGGCTCATCTCATAGGGTCCCCAGCGCAGTAGTGCGACGTCGACAGCCAACAGGGCCACGGCTGTACCCAGCGCGGCGCGGCCGGTGAGCAATTGGCGGCGGTAGGCGATCCCGAACATGCCGGGCACGAGCCACACCGCCATGTTGAGATAACCGAGCGGCGTCGTGGCGGGCCAGTGCAGCCGGACCGCATCCACGATTGCGACCGCCCCGTAGACCGCGACGACGCCAGCGGCGAGGCGGGCCGATGTGGTGATTCGCCGCAACAACGGCATCGCGGCCAGCACCAGAACATAGGCACCAAGAAACCACAACAATTGAATGCTGATGCCGGCAATCGGCTCGTACACGTGCCGGGGCAGCACCGGGCACAGCACGGTCAGCGCGATCGCCCAGAAACCGAGGTAGTAGAACACCGGTCGAAACAACCTGGTGCAGCGTTTCATCAGCCAGCCGCCCCAGTTGGTGCCCGGCCGCCACGACGCCTCGCACGCCGCAACACCGGCAAAAAAGAACAGCGGCATGATCTGAAAAATCCAGGTCAACGCCCGAAATGTGGCCGAGGTAGTAAGCAGGTTGTCCCAGATGAGCACGCCATCGCGGATAACGCTGGTTGCCATCACGGTGTGGCCGATCACCACGCCGATCAGGGCCGTGATCCGGATGACGTCGATGGCGCGGTCGCGGTCGATCGGCGTGCGTGCGGCAAGTTCGGTGGGACCGGGAAACGAGCCGGGAAATGGGCCGCGCAAACTCCTCGGCGTTGCGGTCGCGGAAGGTTCGTCGGATTTCACCCAGGAAGCATCGCTGACCCGCCAGCCCACGCGCCTGCGTAGTTTTACTCGTCTTGCGGAAGATCCCGAAGATCCCGAAGATCCCGAAGATCCCGAAGATCGCGAAGATCCCGAAGATCTAAGCCCAGTTCCACACCGACATGTCGCCGGCCGGGTAGTTGTTGCAGACGTCGGTGGACTTGGCGACGACGCCCTTGTTGTTGAAAAAGATCTTCATGTGGTTGGGCCAGGCGAACCACAGCGGATCGCCGTTGTAGAAGTGTTCGGAGTAGTCCCGACGGTCGGCCGGGCTGAGCGAGAAGAACCAGTGCGCCTTGTCTTGGGTCGCCTGCTGGACGTTGGGGTGGTTGTTGTAGTCGATCATGTAGCGCTGGTAGTAGACCGGGCTGGTGTCCCTGGTGGCCGCCAGGATCTGTTCGGCGTCGCAGGTGGTGGCGATCATCCTGCGCGGTATCGGAAAGTCCTCCGTGGAATCGGCGGCGGCGATCTTGGGCTCGGCCGCGGCGCCGATGACGAGGATCACCAAGAGGGCCCCGAGAAGGGCTACATAGAGGGCTATGGATACCGGGCCGGATCGCGACCCCAAGACTCTATTGCGCACGGCAGGAGATCCTCTCGATCAAACTGATTGGGGCTAAGTGGTTTCCGCTCGACCGACGTCAGTTGCAGGTTTGTGAGCTGAATTTAGCCGCGTGATCTCGACAAGGCCATGGACATAATCACCGGTGCAACCCCACCGCTTTCGACAGTCTGCACAAGCCGAGTTTGTCAGTGCCGCTCCCATTGTTTCTGGGAACAAGGGTGATTCACTACGGCGACGACTGCTGGGTCAGGTTTACGAAGACGTAGGCCATGCAAAAAAGGAAGTTCAGCACGACGAGGACCAGGCCCGCGAATATGGCCATGCGTGTGCTGCGGCGCTTTAGTTGATTGAATTTCGCGACGCGCTTTTCATGAACTAGCTGGGTCGCTATGAAAGCAAAATTGACGTTCGTCAATTCGCAGGCGGAGGCGGGCACGCCCGCCAGCATCTGTTGCAGGCGCCCCGGCGGGACTTTGACGCCGACGCCGACGAAGCGGCGGCTGAGCCTGCGAGCCTGCCTGTGACTAAGAATCTGATCTCGCATGCGGAGCTGATGCGAGAGGTACCGTCGTTCGTCGCCCCAGGGGTTCGACGGGGTCGCCACAAGGGGATTCTAGTTCTCTTGGGCGCTATTCGCGCGGTCCGTGACGATTTCCGAACATGTCGTCGAAAAAATTTCGCACCGCTCAACGAGCTACGCAGGCGTGGCCCCGTGATCGAGTTTGATCCCGGGGTTGGCCGCGGCGCACTGCTACGCAATGCGCGGAGACTCTGCCCGAAACGAGGTAGGCGTTGGTAGCGTCGGGGAATGCTGTTTGCTGCGTTGCGTGACATGCAATGGCGAAAGCGTCGCCTCGTCATCGCGATCGTCAGCACCGGACTGATCTTCGGGATGACGCTCGTTTTGACCGGACTCGCGAACGGCTTTCGAGTCGAGGCCCGGAACACCGTCGATTCGCTGGGTGTCGATGCATTTGTGGTCAAAGCCGGCGCTGCCGGACCATTCCTGGGTTCGACTCCGTTCCCAGACGTGGACCTGGGCCGAGTGGCCGCCACGCCCGGTGTCGTTGCTGCGGCCCCACTGGGCTGCGTTGGGACGATCATGAAGGAAGGTATGTCAGGGCGAAACGTCACGGCCTTCGGCGCGCCTGAGCACGGACCCGGAATGCCGCAGGTCTCGGAGGGCCGGGTGCCGTCGGGGCCGGGGGAGGTCGCGGTGTCCAGCACGCTGGGCCGGCGCATCGGCGACACAATTCAGATCGGTGCGCACACTTTGCGGATCGTCGGTATCGTGCCGAATTCGACTGCGCTGGCGAAAATTCCGAATGTGTTCCTCACGACTCAAGGCCTCCAGCAGGTGTCGTACAACGGGCAGCCAATGGTTACGTCGATCGGCATCGTCGGCACCGACCGACAGGTCCCGGACGGCTACCAGACCTACGATCGAGCGGGCGCTGTTAACGACCTGTTGCGCCCGCTGCGGGTCGCGGTGAATTCGATCTCGATCGTGGCTGTCTTGCTGTGGATCGTGGCGGCGCTGATCGTTGGATCGGTGGTGTACCTTTCCGCGCTCGAGCGCCTGCGCGACTTCGCAGTGTTCAAGGCGATAGGCACGCCGACGCGTTCGATCATGGCTGGACTCGCGTTGCAGGCGTTGGTCGTCTCGCTGGTCGCCGCGATCGTGGGTGTCCTCCTATCGAAGCTGCTCGCGCCGCTGTTCCCGATGATCGTCGCGGTGCCGGTCGGTGCGTACCTAGCGCTTCCGGGGGTCGCGATCGTGATCGGCCTAGTCGCCAGCCTCGCAGGACTAAGACGCGTCGTCGCGGTCGATCCGGCGCTGGCGTTCGGAGGTCCCTAGCGGTGGGCGATCTCAGCATTCAGAACCTCGTCGTCGAGTACTACAGCGGCGGATACGCACTGCGGCCGATCAACGGATTGAACCTCGACGTCGAAGCCGGATCGTTGGTGCTCTTGCTCGGGCCCAGTGGCTGTGGGAAAACGACGCTGCTGTCCTGCCTCGGCGGCATCCTGCGGCCGAAGTCCGGGGCGATCAAGTTCGAGGACGTCGACATCACGACTCTGGAGGGCCCCGCGCTGGCGAAGTACCGGCGCGACAAGGTGGGCATCGTCTTCCAGTCGTTCAACCTTGTGCCCAGCCTCAGCGCCGTCGAGAACGTGATGGTTCCGCTGCGATCGGCTGGGTGGTCGCGCGCTGCCGCGCGTCAGCGTGCCGAGGAATTGCTGACCCGCGTGAATCTTGCGGAGCGGATGAAACACCGACCGGGCGACCTGAGCGGCGGGCAGCAACAACGCGTCGCAGTCGCCCGCGCGATTGCGCTGGATCCGCTCTTGATCCTCGCCGACGAACCCACCGCACACCTCGACTTCATCCAGGTGGAGGAGGTGCTGCGGCTGATCCGCGAACTCGCCGACGGTGACCGTGTGGTGGTGGTCGCGACCCACGACAGCCGGATGCTGCCGATGGCCGATCGCGTCGTTGAGCTGGCACCAGATTTCGCCGACGCGAATCGCGAGCCCGAAACTGTGCAATTGAAGGCCGGTGAGGTGCTGTTCGAACAGAGCACGATGGGTGATCTGATCTACGTGGTGTCCGAAGGCGAGTTCGACATCGTGCACGAATTAGCCGACGGCGGTGAGGAATTGGTCAAAGTTGCCGGGCGCGGGGATTACTTCGGCGAGATGGGCGTGCTATTCCACCTGCCTCGCTCTGCGACCGTGCGTGCCCGCACCGACGCGACGGCGATCGGCTACACGGCGCAGGCGTTTCGTGAGCGACTCGGTGGAGGAGGTCTGCGCGATCTGATCGAGCACCGTGCGCTGCCCAGCGACTAATCGGCACTGGCCACGCGAGTTGTTCGACCCAGCGGCGCTGCGGCGGCCTCGGGGCCTGACGGCGACCTGGCCGTGCAGAGGAAGGCCGAATACGATCGGCAGTATTCGAGTCTGACTGTGGGGCGTCGCGTGTGATGGCCACAGGGGAGTGGAGAATTCCATGACGAACGAAAAGCAAGCGGACCGGATGACGTCGGGCAAGGGATTCATCGCAGCGCTCGACCAAAGCGGCGGCTCAACGCCAAAGGCGTTGCGCCTGTACGGCATCGAAGACAACGCGTACTCCTGCGAGAAGGAGATGTTCGACCTCATTCACCAGATGCGGTCGCGGATCATCACGTCCCCGGTGTTCAACGGCGAACGGGTGCTGGCGTCGATCTTGTTCGAGCAGACCATGGACCGCGAGATCGGGGGGCAGCCGTCGACCACCTACCTATGGGAGACCAAGGGGGTCGTGCCCATCCTCAAAATCGACAAGGGACTAGCTGAGACGTCCGACGATGTGCAGCTGATGAAGCCGATACCTGGGCTGGATGAGTTGTTGGAGCGGGCGGTGCGCAAGGGCGTTTTCGGCACCAAGGCACGGTCGGTGATCGGCGGCGCCAACGCTGACGGCATCGCGGCGGTGGTCGCCCAGCAGTTCGAGGTCGGCCGCCAGGTGTTGTCGCACGGCCTGGTGCCCATCGTCGAACCTGAGGTCACCATCTCGATCTCGGACAAGGCGCAGGCCGAGGACATCTTGCGCGATGAAATCACCAAGCAACTTGAAGCCGTGCCGCACGGGCAGGGCGTGATGCTCAAGTTAAGTTTGCCGAGCGAGGTCAACCATTACCGTGCTCTGGTCGAACATCCGAAGGTGATGCGGGTGGTTGCGCTCTCCGGCGGCTACTCCCGGGAGCAGGCCAACAAGCTGCTGGCGCAGAACACGGGAGTGATTGCCAGCTTCAGCCGTGCGCTGACCGAGGGGCTCCTCGTCGACCAGTCCGACGAGCAGTTCAACGCCACACTCGACAAGGCGATCCAGTCGATCTATGAGGCCTCCGTCGCCGGCTGAAACCACAGCACGCGAACAGTGAGCTAATCCTGCCATGCGCGAGCAGACGCAAAATCGCCAATTTCTGCGGCGTGTCGGATGCTTCTGCGTCTGCTCGCGCCGCCGCGACGCGTGCTCACCCTTTCACCACTCCCAGCGGGACAAGCCGGACGACCTTATAGGCGAGCCCAGCGCGGTGGCTGGCATCGACGACGGCGTCGACGTCCTTGTACGCCTCGGGCTTTTCCTCGGCGAGCCCCCGGGTGGACCTGCCCCGGACGAGGATCCCGCGTCGCTCGAGGACGTTGCGCAGCGCCGCGCCGCTGGTCTGGCGCGCGGCCAAGTGGCGGCTCTGCAGTCGGCCGGCGCCGTGAGCGGTGGAATCGAACGCAGGGTTGTCGGGGACTCCCGCGAGCACATAGGAGGCGGTGCCCATCGTGCCCGGGATCAGGACGGGTTGACCGACTTCCGCGAATTCGGCCGGTAGGTCCGGGTGATGCGGCGGCAGCGAGCGAGTCGCGCCTTTCCGATGTACGCATAAGGTGCGCAACCGGCCGTCGACAGGATGTGCCTCGATTTTGGCGAGGTTGTGTGAGACGTCGTACAAGAGATCTAGCGATGCGCCGGTGCGTGCTTCGAATACCCGGCGCGTTGCCTCGGTGAGTAGTTGCCGATTGGTGCGTCCGTAGTTCGCGGCCGCGGACATCGCCGCCAAATACGCCTGGCCCTCGGGAGAGCGGACCGGCACGCAGGCCAATTGGCGAGCGGACACCTGAATGTTGTAGCGGCTCATGGCTTTTTCCATCTTCTGGACATGGTCGGTGCAGATCTGGTGCCCCAGGCCGCGCGAGCCGGTATGAATCATCACGCAGACGGCGCCTTCGGCCAGGCCCATCTGGGCGGCCGCGGCAGTGTCGTAGATGTGGTCCACGGCTTGGACTTCCAGGAAATGGTTGCCCGATCCGAGGCTGCCGATCTGCCCGAGCCCGCGTTCGACGGCACGGTCGCTGATTGTGGCGGCGTCGGCACCCTCCAACGCGCCGCCGTCCTCGCAGCGCTCCAAGTCCCGGGCCACGCCGTGGCCCTGCTCCACGGCGAACCGGGCGCCCCCGGTCAACACCTCGTGCAGCAAACCGCGGTGCGGCAACCGCCACACGCCTCCGGTGCCCACGCCACGCGGTATTTCGCGGTCAAGATCGTCCAGCACCTCGCGGATCCGCGGGCGCAGCCGATCTCGGTCCAGATCTCGGCACACCAGCAGACGCACACCGCACGAGATGTCAAAGCCCACCCCGCCGGGTGAGATGACCCCTCCGGCATCGAGATCGGTTGCCGCCACGCCGCCAATCGGAAAGCCGTATCCCCAGTGGACGTCGGGCATCGCATACGAGGCGCGGACGATTCCGGGCAGCGCGGCGACGTTGGCTACCTGGGCCAGCGCCATATCGCTGGGTTCGTTCGGCAGGATCGACTTCGATGCGAACACGATCCCGGGCACTCGCATGTTGCCTTGTTGCTCTATCCGGAACCGATACGGAGTCTCCTGGACAATCTTCACGGGTCCGCCTCAATCACACATCAAGGGTCACCGAGCACCGCCAGCAGTTTTGGTCCAACGTCAGGCGAAGCTCGGTGAGCGACACCGCCTTGGGTACGGCACCCACTTGGGGAAGGGTGCCCGCATCCGCCATCGCGAAACACACCTCGACACCACCGTCGAAGTCCTGCAGATCAACATCAACGGGGGCTTCACAGGCGGTGTCAAGGCGGTAGATGACCTCGTCGAGCACGGCCACCAGCAGGTCGTCGTCCCGGTCGGCGACCAGCCGGCATCCGCGAGAGCGTTGTGGACGAGCCAAGGACATATCTAGGAAGCTTTCGACGGCGCCAAGCACCGCCTGCCTGATGCAGCCGTCGCGGGTGGGCGCCCACGCCTCGATCCTCAGATCCGCTGTTTGCGGAACCGTCCGATGCCCTGACGCCGTCTCCGCCATACTCTCTTTCTGGTCTACAGGTCTGGCACTCTGATGTTCAAGGGTCGGGACCACGGCGAGCTTGCAGTCCCCGGAGTATTTGTGCTGATCAACCCCACGTTTTGGCCGTCATCGTCCGGCCGCACGTGGCTAAAGTCCTTTGTCGAGTTATCATTTGACCCATATCAAGCGTCGGGGAACCTGTGCCCACAACACGTCTTTCGGCCGGGCCAAGGTGATGACTTATCACCCTGGTCGCGGCGCGATAAGCCGCTAATGATCGAAATCCGTGGGAAGGAGCAGGCAATGAAGGCTGACGTTGGCGACTGGCTGGTGGTCAAGGGCACAACAACCGAGTTGGCCGATCAGCGTGGGTTGATCATCGAGGTGCATGGGGAAAACGGTTCACCGCCGTACGTGGTGCGGTGGCAGGCTACCGGGCACGAGGCCACCGTGTTTCCTGGCTCGGATGCGATTGTCGTCACGGCCGCCGAACAACAGCAGGCGGACACGCGGCCGAAGTCGCGGTTCGCATAGGCGCGATCCGGGTCAACTCTTCGTCTGAGCGCCTCGGGCGAAGACCGCTAGCAATCCGTCTTGAGTTGCCACAACATCGATTCCGAATCGGCTACTGATGTGCTCCATTGTTTCGCGTAGCCACTCGGCGTCGGTCCCGACGATGTGCTCGAGGCGCATCTTCCGTACGCGTAGCGGCAGCATCCGCAGCGCGGTGAGTCCGCCGCCTCCGAGATCGATCGAGATCAGATATAACAGCCGCAATTCGGAGCGGTAGGACTCATGTCCGCCGATGCCTTCGTAGTCATCGATGACATCGCCGCAGCCGTAGAGGATCGGTTTGCCGCGATATATCTCGATCGGCCGAGGGTGATGTGAGGAATGCCCATGCACGATGTCGATGCCGGCGTCGATCAATTGGTGCGCGAACTGGATATCACTCACCCCCACTCCGTAGCCCCAGTTGGATCCCCAAGGCACCGAAACGACCGCAACATCACCGCTGCGCTTGAGCGGGAGTAGCCGTGCCGCGACATCGTCGGCGCTACTACGCGTCGTCGGATCCCGGATCAGCCACACCCCCGGCTGGTCGCGGTGCGCTGCCCATGATCCGGGAACCCCGCAGGATTTCATGCAAACCGAGCCGATGATCACCCGTTGGTTGCCGCGCGGCGTGATCACCGCGAGGCGCTGTGCGGCTTCCAAGTTGGGGCCCGCCCCGACGCCGTGGATCCCGGCTGCGGCGAGCGCGTCGCACGTGTCGGTCAAGCCACGGCGACCGAAATCGAGAATGTGGTTATTGGCCAGCGCGCATACATCGGGCCGGATCGCGGTCACCGCGGGGAGATTGTCTGGATGCAATCGATAGTGAACCCCCTTGCGGTCCGCGAATTCGCCACCGGCGGTGATCGTGGTCTCCAGATTGATCAGCCGCACATCGGGCGCAAGCTCTTCGAGGATCTCCGCGGCGTCACCCCAGGGCCATCCCCAGGCGACGGGGCGCGGTATGGGTCCGTTGGCCAGCTCGGCCATCTCGACGTAGCGGCGCGCATCGCGGACATAGGGTTCACGTAACGCCGGGTCTCCTGGATGCGGAAGGATCTGGTCGACGCCGCGTCCGAGCATGACGTCGCCCCCCAACAGGACTGTCATCACGTTGGGGTGATCGACCACGGTTGCAAGTCCCGTAACAGCCGCCCAAAGTCACCAGCGCCGCATCCACGTGCGCCGTCAGTAGTCCGCATCCTCGATGATGTGCACAGCGGCCTCCTCGGCGGACGCGGCGCCTCCGCTGATGCCGACGTCCTCGGCCAGCAGTTCTGCCTCGACGTCTTCGCCAAACCCATGGTCCGGTGCGATAAGTCGACCCGCTCGCGCGCGTCCCACCTCGCCTTGCGGTGGGAATTCGGCGTCACGTTCGGCCTCGTCGGATCGTTGCTGCTCATCTTTGTCGAACGCAACATTTAGCCGCGTTGCGGGATCCTGTACCTCCTCCGCAAGCAGCTGGTCCAAACTTTCACGCGAAGTGCCGAAGGAGCCACGTCCGTACAGTCGTTCGGGCGGCGAATATCCTTCGTCGAGTACGTCGTCGACGCCGCGGTCGATGAGGGTATCTGCTGGCTGGAGTTGGTCGTCGTCTTCCTCGCTGTATGCACCTGCCGATGACTCCATACCACTATCCGCAGTGCTCATGACTCAATGATTCCCCTCGTTGCACCGGGCTGCTTCCAGGAGTGCCCAGTCGTCCCAGAGCAGTTGGCTATCGCGACTGCTCGGTCGGCATTTCGTACCTGTCCTGGTAGGCGTTCACCCGCTCGCGTACTTCGGCGGCGTTCAGTCCGGTGTCCGACCAGGTGTAGCGGCCGCGGCCGCCATCTCTGTCGCTGAGGGCATGAATGCCCATTGGCTCGACCGGATCACTGCCGCACTGGCCGCGCAGCCGGAGATGCTGTTGGCCACCGAGGCCGTCGTCGGCGCGTTTCATGAACTCGGTCTTGGATTCGTTGAAATCGAGGGTCAGGTTCGTGAATTGGCCATGCTTATCCGGTCGTCGGACACGCTGGACGCGTGGACGCTACACATCTATGTGCGATACGAATTGGCGATTGCGGAGCTGATCGCGCCACGAATGCCGCAATTGGCCCCCCACGATCCCAGACCTCGTCTGATCGGGGCGCTGGCAATGGCCACGATACGCATCGCGCTGGACGACTGGCTTAGCCAAGGCGGTTCGCTACCCGAGCGGGTGCGCCAGGGTCTGGCCGCCATCACGATCACGTGATGCTGGTTATGCGGTGGATCTCGACGATTGCATCAGGTGGGTCCAGGTCAACGTGACGTGGGTTCCGTGTGGAGTGGCATCGATGGTCGCCTCATCGGCGAGTGCCCGCATCAACGGGATACCGCGGCCCCGGATCGAATATGGGGATGTTCCCACCGGGGGCGGTTCCGGAACCCGCCAGCGTCCGTGATCATTGACGGTTACCGCGAGGGTGTCGGAATCGAAGTCGTACGCTGCGTTGACATCCATTGTTCCGCCCTGCGGCGTGCCCGTATAGGCGAATTCGGCGGCGTTTGCAAGTGCTTCGTTCACCGCCAGCAGCAGGTCGCTAAAACGTTCCGCGCTGAGCGTGAAATGTCTTTGCAGCCAACTGCCGAACTCGACTCGGGTCTGAGTAGCGCTGAGTGCGTCCGCGGCAACTCGCATCCGCGAGAACCGCGCGGAGTCATCGAGGTAGGAAACCATGTACGGCCGATCATTACAGCGTCGCATCGTGTCATGCCGTATACCCGCCTCGGCGTGATTCACGCATCATCTGTGATTCCGCTGAGCGCGCTATCAAGTTTGCGGTACAACGGGACCACCGTGTCGATTCCCATGAGTTTGATCGGCCGACTGGTGGCCGCGGCGTCCGCGACGACCGCGAATCGAGTCTGCGGCAGTGCCTCAGCGTGAGCTGCAACCAGGACACTTATGCCGGCCGAGGCGAGGAATTCCACTTTCGAGAGATCAACGATCAGGGTCAGGGGCTTGGCGGCCAGCGCCGTGTCTATCGCCGCTTCCAGTTGCGGCGCAGTCAGCATGTCCACCTCACCTGAGACGGTGAGCACAACAGCGCGATCTACCTGGCGTTCCTCAATTCCAAACGCTCGCGAGTCGCCTGGAGCGCCGGACTGTTCAATCATGCCGTACCTCACATCCGTTGCTAGTGGCGAAGCACCAGTTGGCGGTCGACCACTGCCGGTCGAAGGGCTGCTAACTCAACCCTGTGGGAATCACATGCCTTCCGATGGAAACCCACTGCCGTCGAGCCTGCGCACGTGAGTCGAGGGGTAACGGCATCCCTTGACATTAATACGCGTCTCGGGCATGCCGCTCGGCAGGCATGGTGCGGTTGGCAACCGCCGCGCGATGATCGACAACCTGCATGCGCGCTCTCGATCATCAACCTGGTCACACGCGGAATACCCAGGGCTGCAATGATTTTCGATACAACTGAGCTTTCGGACGCGCGGTCCGGACGCGTGCTGATAGGGTCCGCGAGGTGGGCTGGTACGAGTGGTTGCTCATCGCCGGGGTTCTCTACACCGGAATTGGATCCGATCTGGGCCTCAATTGGTTTGCCGGCCTGATCACTGGCAAGCGGCTCCTGCCTGATGCGGGAAACGTCTTCGAGCGGCTGTATTACCGGGCTCACGCGGTCAATGACCCAAACATGCGCGGAACCCAACCGCTTGCCGGCCCGGCCGACAGGATCCCCGCATGGAATCACGCGCTCGCGGTTGGCAATGGCACCATCGTGATTGCGCTCGAGGTCTTGATAGTGATCGGCTTCTTCCGTATGGGCGCGACCGGTGTGGTGCCCAAGTTCGCGCTGCTGGCCGCGTTCGCGTGGCTAATGCGGAGCACCTGGGGCGAGATCGCATACTGGCACGAACTGACCCGCAATCAGGTGGCACCACTGCGGGGCCGTGCGCTCCTGTGGTGCTGGACGATAGGCATCCCGCAGGCTTTCTCCCCGTTCCTTGTCGCCGAGCGCTTCTACGGCGGGACGCTTGACTATGCTGTCGAGCCGTTACGGATAGCGGTGTTCCTCGCGATTCCGGTCGGTCTGATGGTGTTGACCCGGATTTCCTACCGCGGTCGCGTCTGGTGACGGTACTGACGGGCTAAGCCGACACCGCGATCGTCGACAGCAGATCGGCGAGTCGGTCGGGCTGGTCAACCATCGAGAAGGTCCGCGCTCCCTCAATCACCTCGAAACGGGCGTTCGGGATGGTCGCGGCCAGCCGTTCACCGTCGTCGAGCGCAAAGAATACGTCGTCGGCTGACCATGCGATAAGCGCGGGCTTGTCGAACTCGGGCAATCGGGCAGCGACGCCCATGGTGACTTCCCGGCGCAGCGACAGCGTGAACTGGCGTAGGTCCTCGGCGATCTCGGGATCGGATAGGCCCGGACGCACCCATGTCTGGACGAGATCGTCGATGTCGCGGTGCGCGAGGCCGGCATAGGCGCGTCGGCGCGCAACCGGTGCCCGCATCGCCTGGCTCACGGCCCGGAACAGCGTCTTCGATTTGGCTGCCAGGATCACCGGTTTGAGAACTGGTGGCGGAAAGTGTTCAAACGCATCGCAACTCGTGAGCACCAGCGCACCAAGACGCTCGGGGTGGTGCACGGCGACCAGTTGTGTGACCACGCCGCCGGTGTCGTTGCCGACGAGCACCACGTCCTCGAGGTCCAGGGCGGCCAGTACGTCGGCGACGATGCGGGCGACACCGGTGATGGTTCGGTCGGCGCCTGGGCGTAGCGGTTGTGGATGAGCGCCGAGCGGCCACGTGGGGGCGATGCAGCGCAGACCGCGCGCGGCAAGTCGTTCGCCGACCTGGCGCCACAGCTGACCACCCATTAGGTACCCGTGCACGAACACGACAGGCCTACCGCTCTCGGGTCCGGTTGCTTCGTAATGGATGGTTCCGCCACTAATGTCGATCGTCGACATAGGTATCCCCCAGCTCGATGTACAGTTACAAACAGTCTGCTCGTAACTTACCAACAGGTTGTATGGAAATCAAGAGACGCACCCAGGAGGAGCGCTCCGCGGCCACCCGCGAGGCGTTGATCTCGGCCGCTCGAAAGCTGTGGGGCTTACGGGGATATGCCGAGGTCGGAACGCCCGAGATCGCCAAAGAAGCTGGGCTGACCCGCGGTGCGATGTATCACCAATTCGCCGACAAGGCGGCTCTTTTCCGCGATGTGGTCGAGGCAGTCGAGCAGGACGTGATGGCCCGGATGGCCACCTTGGTTGCCTCCTCGGGAGCCTCGACACCTGCCGATGCGATCCGGGCTGCGGTCGACGCTTGGCTTGAGGTGTCCGGCGAGCCCGAGGTGCGTCAGCTGATCCTGCTCGATGCGCCCGCGGTACTTGGCTGGGCCGGCTTTCGCGAGGTCGCCCAGCGATACAGCCTGGGCATGACCGAACAGTTGCTCACCGAGGCCATCCGGGCCGGCCAGTTGACGCGGCAACCGGTGCGGCCGTTGGCAACCGTGATGATTGGCGCGCTGGACGAGGCCGCCATGGCCATCGCCACCGCCGACGATCCCAAGCAGGCTCGTCGCGAGATTAGGCAAGTGCTGCGCCGGCTCATCGACGGGATGCTCGACGCCTAGTGTCCGGAGACGCGAGTTGCGGATAGTGCTGGCTCAGATCGCGCAAGTATTGCGGTGCTGTCTGGGTGGCCACCTCGAGAAAGCAACGCACGCTTGGCGATTGGTTGGTGGAACGCCATGCCAAGGCCAGTGGACGGTGCGGAAGAGGGCCGTGTAGTGGGACGAACCGGACACCCTTGCGGTTGAGGTTGATGAATGACGTTGGTAGCAAGGCGGTTCCGGCCCCCGACGCCACCAACGCGAGAATCGTTTGGATGCGCGGAACTTCGTCGACAATGGGCGGCTCAATGTCGTGCAGCCGGAACAGCTCGACGACGTCGGCGTAGGTGGTGGCTGCCGCCGCGCGTGTCCACAGGATGATGGGTTGGTCTTTCAGTTGTGCCGGGTCGATCCGCTCGTGGGTGGCGAGTTCGTCGTCCGCGCACACCACCGCGGCAAGCGGGTCGTCAACCAGCGTCTGGATGGACAGCGACGGCTCATCGACGGGCCCGCGCAGGAAGCCGATATCGAGGCGGTGTTCGACCAGTTGGGCAACCTGATCGGCGGTGCCCAATTCGGTGAGTTCGAGTTTGACGTCCGGATATAGGCGTCGATGCGCCCGCATGATGTACGACAGCACGCCGTCGACCGCCGCTTGCAAGGCACCGATATGCAGATGGCCGAGATGACCGGCGGCCGCCCTGCGTGCGGCCGCAAACGCCCGCTCGGCGTGAGTGAGCGCGAGCCGAGCCTCCTCGAAAAGTGCGTTGCCGGCATCCGTGAGTTCGATCGGGCGCCGAGACCGATCGATGAGTTCGGCGCCCAGTTGGCGTTCGAGCTTTTGGATCTGCTGGCTCAGCGGGGGTTGCGCGATGTGCAGCCGCTCGGCCGCACGGCCGAAGTGTCGTTCCTCGGCGACGGTCACGAAATACCGAAGCAAGCGCAGCTCCGGATCGCTCATATGTGCAGAATATAATAGCTGTCCCAATATGTCTTGGACAGTGAAGATATGGTCGACCTACGGTTGTCCCACGAGCAACGTAGGAGGCAACCAAATGACCGCCGTAATTACCGACGAACGGGATCTCGTCGAGTACTACTTCGACCAACCGTGGAGCGACGGACTGCCCGTGGTTGCGCCAACACCCGAGCGCGTCGCCGCGGTGCTGGACGTATTGGGCGGTCTCCCATCAGAACTGGTGGCACGGATCCCACCGCGGTGGGGAAGCCTGACTCGCGAATTGCTGGCCGTGAACATGGTGATGGCCGGCTGCAAGCCCGAGTATGCCCCGGTCGTGCGCGCCGCGATCCTCGCGCTGGCCGACGCCCGGTTCAACCTCAACGGCATTCAGGCCACGACTCACGTCGTCGCACCGCTGGTGGTGGTCAACGGACCCATTGCCCGCAAGATCGGAATGAACTCCGGCGGAAACGTTTTCGGCTCGGGAAACCGCGCCAACGCCACCATCGGCCGCGCCATTCGGCTGATCCTGCTCAGCGTGGGCGGGGGCATCCCGGGCGAACTGGACAAGAGCACCCTGGGCCATCCGGGCAAGTACACGTTCTGCATCGCCGAGAACGAGGAGGCCAGTCCGTGGGCGCCGTATCACGTCGAGCACGGGTACGCGCCCGAAGAAAGCACCGTGCTAGTGATCGGTGCCGAAGCCCCGCACAGCGTCACCAATCACATTTCCGATGATCCACAAGGGATTCTGGATTCGATCGCCTCGGCGATGAGCACCATTGCCCACAACAACGCGGTGCTTGGTGGGTCGTGCACCGTTGTCATCGGCGTGGAACATGCGCGCACCATCGCCTCCTTCGGCTGGACCCGCGACGACGTCCGTCGTTATCTGTGGTTCAACGGCACCAACGACTGGGACGACGTGAGTTACGGCGATCGCTATGCACTTCCCGGGGAACACACCTATAACCGCAACCTGCCGAAGTGGTACCCCCGGATCTCGGGCAGGCAGCTGCCAATTGTGTTCACTCCCGACGACATCCACCTGTTTGTTGCCGGCGGATCCGCAGGCCGGTTCTCTGCCTTCCTGCCCGGCTGGAGCACCGCGACGACACCGGTGCTGCGCGCCATCGATGACGACGTGGTGGGCATCAGCGGCAGCGGCCGCGAGCTCGATTGCTCCGACGGCGCCTGCCGGCTGTGACAGATCTCGAATCAATAGAGGGAGAAAAGCTATGAACGCCTTTGTATATGACCCGCGTGGTGTGGTCGAGGTATCGACCGTCCCGATGGCCCCACGGCCGAGCCGCTTCGAGGGACTGCGCTTAGGGGTGCTGAGCAACACCAAGTGGAATGCCGCCAAATTGTTGCGTGCCACGGTGCGTGAGTTGGCCGATCACGGGGTTACCTTCGCTTCGGTCAACTACTACGACAAGCACCACTTTTCCTCGGATGCCAGCTTAGAGTTGATCAATCAAATCGCGGCCGAAAATGACGTCGCGCTAACGGCTATCGGTGACTGCGGCTCGTGCTGCTCAGCATGTATCAACGACGCGGTGCGACTGGAAGAAGCAGGGCTGCCCACAGTGGCCATCGTGACAACCGAATTCGAGCTCGAAGCCCGGTTGCAGTGCGAATCGCATGGCATGGCCGATCTGGAACCGGCTGTCGCGACTCATCCCATCAGCAGCCTGACCTTGGAACAGCTCGACGTCCGTGCCGCCGAGATAGCGCCGCAAGCTTGGCGCATTTGGTTTGATGCTGGTGCGGCACCAAGCGGAAAGGGTTCGGCGGCAACGGTGTTCGAGGCTGCAGCGTTATGACCAATCGGTTGGTACCGCAACCACTTTCAGGTCTACTGGTAGCCGACTTCTCCCGGATACTGGCTGGGCCGTACTGCACCATGACGCTCGCGGACCTGGGTGCCGACGTCATCAAGGTCGAGCGACCGGAGGGCGATGACACCAGAGCCTGGGGACCTCCATTCGTCGACGACGAGAGCACCTACTACCTGGGCGTCAATCGCAACAAGCGCAGTATCGTGCTGGACCTGCGCGACGACAACGACCTGCAGACGGCCAGAACCCTGGCCGAGCACGCCGACGTTCTGGTGGAAAACTTCCGCCCCGGCACGATGGCGCGATTCGGCTTGGATGAGCCTACGATTCGCCGGGCCAACCCCGCGCTGGTGTACTGCAGCATCTCGGCCTTCGGGCCCGGCGCAGGTCGTCAGCTCGCCGGCTATGACCTCCTGGTGCAGGCGCTGGGCGGCTTAATGAGCGTCACCGGGCCTGACTCCGATACCCCAACCAAAGCCGGTGTGGCGCTGGTCGATGTGCTGGCGGGACTGTTCGCGACAGTCGGCATACTGGCGGCGCTGCGTGAGCGCGACCGATCCGGACGCGGCCAGCACGTCGAGATCAACTTGATGTCGACGATGCTGTCGGCTCTGGCCAATCAGTCCGCCAGTTATGTACTGGCCCACCAAGTCCCACACGCGATGGGCAACGGGCACATCAGCATTGCCCCCTACGACACCTACGCGACCGGCGACGGGAAGATCGTGCTAGCGGTGGGAAACGACAAGCAGTTCGGCCAACTCTGTAATGCCCTGGGAATTTCCGCACTGGCACGTGATCGACGATTCATCACCAACGAACTGCGGGTGCGCAACCGAGCACCGCTGCGTGAGCACTTAGAACGCGCGCTAGCGTCCAACTCGGCCCTGTATTGGACGAAGTTACTACCCGCGTTGGGAATACCTGCCGGCGCGGTCAACAACATTGCCGAAGCTTTCGCGTTCGCCGAGCAGCTTGGCCTGCAACCGATCCAGAACACTGAAGACGGCGATAACCGACTCGGCCGCCAGGTGGCCAGTCCAATAACCCTGTCCGCCACGCCCGTGTCCTACCGGACCAGGGCGCCGTTGCTGGGGGAACACAGCACCGACATCCGTAGCTGGCTGGCCGGCCTGCCTTTCGCGACAAAGAGAACCTCGGGATCTGCTGGTCGGCTAGGCTTCCTGGAGTTATGGCGTCGCGGATTGGTATTAGCAGCGCAGTGTGTGTGTTGGCATTCATGGCTCTAGCGGGCTTGCCCACGGCACACGCAAACCCCGACGTCGCGCTGCCCCCGATCGCATCGACTGGTGGCGGGCCGATTATCGGCGGCGGCGACGAGGCCGCCCAGTACCGGATCGCGCGGCAGTTGAGCAGCCTCGGCAATCCCGACGTGCAAGAGGGGGACGGAGCGGATGCGGCGGCGTTCATCATGGACTCGGCCGCTTTGCCTAGCAGCGGAGCCAACCCGCGTCTTGCCGCTGCCTTCGTGCCGTTGCAGCGGGCGTTGGGATGCCAGAGGGACAACACGTCGTTCGGGGCACGTGCTTACCGACGGTCCGACGGACAGTGGGGCGGCGCGGTGCTTGTCATCGCCAAGAGCGCTACGTCGGACATCGAGGCCCTGACGACCTGTGTCAAGTCGGTGTGGCCGGCGCCCACTGCCGGCGGGGCCACGTCGATGTGCGCCAGCGGGTGGACCTATCCGACCTCCGGGGAGAACCATCGCCCGGAGACCTATTACATCTTGCTCGCCGGCACCGACGGCGACTTCTGCAGCACGCGCAACGAAAGCTATGCCAACTACGCCACCCGGTGGCCCGCCTAAAGTAGGGCTCGGGTCATTTGGCGGCCGCGATCGATCGGCGGGATAGCTCAATCGCGACGTCGCAGAGATTGCGGTCCGGCCTTCTTGTGAATTGGATTGACCATTCGAAGAAGTCGGCCTCGTACCGGATGGCGACGTCACAGAGCCTGTTGCCGAGTCGGGGGTCGGAGGCCACCGCGACAAAGCCGTCATGCCCATCGAGGTTGATGTCGGTGACGGTGCTGCGCATCCGCTCCTCGTTCTTGCGTTCGCGGCCGATCGGGCTGCCGCGAAACCAGCTGAACGAGATCCACGGCCCGATGATGGCACCCGCGACCAGCCACTGACAGCCCACCGAGTTGCGGGCCGTCACGACCAGCCCGCTAACCCCGGTTAGCTGGCTGACCGTCTGATCACTGACACCGCCGCATTCTGGGAAGAAGGGACCGTGCGACCCGCTTGGCGCGGCAGACGAGGACGGGGGCTGTGTCGGTTGACTGCGCGATCCCGGCGAGCCACCCCAGCACCCCGCCAGCAGCGTTGCCGCAACAGCCAGCACCAGCAGTCGTCTCAGGAGTCGCCGGCTCATCACAATCCCACGATCAGCGGAACTCGCTATTCAATCGTCGCTTGAACGCGTCGTCGAAACGGCGGTAGGTGCTACGCAACGTGTGCCCGGGCCAGTTGTCTTCAACGAGCTCGGCGGGTAGCAACGGATCCAGCTGAAGATGCCGGACCACCGCGATCGATAGGGCGAACTCGTAGGTGAAGCTCTCGGCCGAGCCGCGTTCGCTGGTATTGAGCGCGACGTTCATCGCATCGATGAGCGCCCTGGCGTCGTCCGTCCACCCATCAAGGGAAAACAGCGCGCGCATCTTGTCGGGGGTGATGTCTGTGGCGGCGCCGTGAAAGTGGGTGCATTGCCGATCCAGCACCGCACGGGATGCCGGAAGTCGTTGTGGGTCAAGGTTGTCCGGGCGTATCCACACGCCCTCCCGAAGTTCCGCCAGATGCAGCGCCGTTGCCGCCTTCCTAAGCTCGAGACGGTCGCCAGCCGAGCGACGATCCAGCGAGACAATCGCCAGCTCCCAGGTTCCGTCCCATTTCGCCGCGCCATCGATCCGGGATGCCGCATCGACACGCTCGCGGCGCTCCAACAAGTGCCCGGCGAGCGTGTAGCTTCCGCCGTCACCGATGAGTTCGCCATTGGAGACCATCCGCCAAAGACAGGTCCGGGCGGCGCCGTCGCTGATGCCGAACAGGGAGGCCACCGCAACCAATTCCGCCACCGCAAGCCGGGCCTCGTCGGCACCCAATAATGCCGACGCGAGGACCGAGCGCGCACTGAGCGGGCGGTTGTCGATCAGGTCGCTAACCCGGGATCGGGGAACTGTGGGCACCCATCCATCTTCCCCGATTACCGTCGATATCACTAAACAATTGACACGTGACGATCATACCGTGATACTGACACTCATGAACTCCCCAACGACGTCGTTGGTGGCTGATGATTGCTAAAGACACTGAGATCGTTCGGCGGGTGCTGGCCCATATCGACGCCGGCACGACCGATGAGGGTGCACCGTGGCGAGAGCCCGTCGAAAACTACTTGAACCCAAGCCGATTCACCGCGGAAATCCGGCTGTTGCGCGCGATGCCAAGCGTGTTCGTTCCCTCCGCGGCGATTCCGAATCCGGGCGACCATGTGCAACGATCCACTTTCGGGGTGCCGCTATTTGCCGTGCGTGGCCGCGATCGACGGGCGTGGGTTTTCCGCAACGCCTGTCGGCATCGTGGCTTCGCCCTCGTCGAAGACACCGGATGCTCCCACGCGCTGGTATGCCGCTACCACGGCTGGACATATCGCCTGGACGGTTCGCTCGCACATGTGCCCCACGACGACGCATTCCCCGGTCTCGACATGTCGGAGCGCGGTCTCGTCGAGGTCAGCAGCCGGGAAGTGGATGGGCTGATCGTCATCGGATCGCTCGACAGGCCGCAAGAGCCCGGCGACGAGACGATGCCATGGCTGGGAGACGGAACCCCGTGGCGCGACAAACTTCTCCCGGCGCAACGGCTTGTGTACGTGGATTCCACTGTGCGAGCGATAAATTGGAAGGTACTCGTCGAGCAGTTCCTGGAGGGGTACCACATCCGCTCGACGCACAAGGACACCTTCTACCCGGTGCAATACGACGACCTCAACGTGGTCGAACGGTTTGGACCCAATAGCCGAATCACGTTCCCATACCGCAATATTGAGCGTCTCCGCGACCGTCCGGAGACCTCGTGGACGATCGACGCGCGGGTGACTTATCTGTATCAGCTGTTCCCCAACGTCATGTTGGCGACGTTCCCGGACCTGATGCTCATGGTTGTGATCGACCCGCTGGACGTCGAGCACAGCTCGGTCATCACTTATGCGATGGTCAGGCCCGACCTCGCCGAGCGGGCCGCGCGTGACCCTGGACCGAATAACCCGGCAGGTGCGGCGAGCTTCATCGCGCGCGGCGCGGTGGAGGATAACGAGATGTCGGAGGGCGTTCAGCGGGGCTTGCACTCCGGCGCAAACGAATTCGTGGAGTTCGGACGGCACGAAAGCGCGATCGGCCATTTCCACGCCAGCCTTGACGAGCGCCTGGCGCGATTCACAGCATAGGCACTACGAATATAGAGTAAGCTTTCCGGCACTACCGTCCTCGCCGGAAAGTTTCCTCATGGCCCGCCGCAAGCCCAATCCCGTTGAACGCCGCCGCGAACTATGCGACGCAGCGATTGCGCTGTTGGCCGTCGATGGCGCTAAGGGATTGAGCCATCTGAAGGTTGACCGGAAGGCCGGGGTGGCTGACGGTACGACGTCGTTTTACTTCCGTACCCGCTCGGCGCTGCTGCGTGGCGTTGCCGAGCGGTTGGCCGAGCTGGATCTGGCAAATTTACAGTCTGTCGCAGACAGCGCCGGTGCCGACGGGGAGCGTTCCTCGCCGTCCCAGTTGTCGGTCATGGTTATCCAATCCGGCGTTGAGCCACGGTTGTCGTTGACCAAGGCCAGGTACGAACTGACGATGCAAGCCACTCGCGATCCGGAGTTGGCGGCGATTCTGCGGCAAAGCACGGACGCATTTACCAAGCTGCACCGTGACATCCTGGTGCGCCTAATGCCGCACGGTGCGGACCTGGAGCCGGCCGTCGTCGAGGATCTGAGCAACGTCACGCTGACGTTCATCAACGGGTTGTTGCTGCGATTCGCCCATGGCGACCGGATTATTAGCAGCCCGGAGCAGCTCGACGACATCCTGGCGGCAATCGCCGTGGGCGTTCTCAAAAGCTCGAAGAAGGGGCGGCTAACCCACGCGACGAGTGAGCGGGTCTTGTCTGAGCGCTCTCTACAAGAATAGAGTGAGCTAACAGCGGCAGTCCGCCGTGGACAGCATTCGCGTCCGGAAATCGCGGTGACAGGGAGGATTTCGTGACGGCGAGCACCGATAGCCAAGTACATTTCGATCCGTACGATGTCGAACTCATCGCTGACCCGTATCCCATGTTCGCCCGCCTGCGCGACGTGGCACCGCTCTACTACAACGCCGAATACGACTTCTATGCACTGAGCCGGTTTGCCGACGTCAACAAGGGCCTGGTCGACCACGTCACGTTCAGTTCCGCTCGCGGCGCGATCCTGGAGTTGATCAAGGCCAACCTCACCATCCCGTCGGGAATGCTCATTTTTGAGGACCCGCCGATTCACGACGTACATCGCAAGTTGCTGTCGCGGATGTTCACGCCCCGCAAGATCGGCGCGCTGGAGCCGATGATCCGCGAGTTGTGCGCGCAACTATTGGATCCACTGGTCGGATCGGGGCGGTTCGACTTCGTCGGCGATCTGGGTGCGCTGATGCCCATGAAGGTCATCAGCATGCTGCTCGGCATTCCCGAAGACGATCAGGTGTACATCCGTGACCGTGGCAACGCCCAATTGCGGACCGAGGCCGGCAAACCGATGTCGGCGGCCGAGCGGGGGCTATCCGTGGGAGAGGCCTTCGCCGCGTACATCGACTGGCGTGCCGAGCATCCGTCCGACGACATCATGACCGATCTGCTCAATGTCGAGTTTGTCGATGAAACCGGCACAACGCGGCGGCTGACTCGCGACGAGATACTGGTCTACGTAAACGTCGTGGCCGGTGCGGGCAACGAGACGACGACACGACTGATCGGCTGGGCGGGAAAGGTTCTCGCCGAGCACCCTGACCAGCGTCGCGAACTCGTCGAGAACCCGGCGCTTATTCCCCAGGCGATCGAGGAGCTGCTGCGCTATGAGCCGCCCGCGCCGCACGTCGCACGGTACGTGACCCGGGACGTGAGCCTGCACGATCAGACGGTGCCCGCAGGCAGCGTGATGATGATGCTCATCGGAGCGGCGTGCCGGGACGAGCGCCAGTTTGGATCCGATGCCGGCCAGTTCGACATCCATCGCGCCATCCGGCCGCACCTTACCTTCAGCGTGGGCACGCACTTTTGCCTGGGTTCGGCGCTTGCGCGTCTGGAAGGCCGCATCGCCTTGGAAGAGATCCTCAAGCGCTTCCCGGAGTGGGAGACCGACCTGACCAATGCCAAACTCAGCCCGACGTCGACGGTGCGCGGCTGGGAATCCATGCCGGCTCTGGTGCCGCAATGACCGGCCGGAGTGACTTCACCGCTGACGAATTTCGTTATGTCACAGGAGTTTCGCTTCCCGTCGAAGCGGGCGGCTAGCTCAACTAGGCCCTACTCAAATAAGCAACAGAAGCGGGAGAGAACTCATGCCTGAATACGACTACGAAGAGATGAAGAAGGAAGCCGAGCCGTACATCAAGTTCGAGAAGGACGTCAAAAACAGAATCGCTTACATCACGTTCGATCGTCCCGAAGCGCAGAACTCCACCACGTTGGGGATGCGGCAGAACTACGCCGACTTGATTCACAAGTGCAACGTGGACGACGACGTCAAGGTCGTGGTAATCCGCGGGGAGGGCGAGGATTTCGGTAGCGGAGGAGACTTGCCCGAGCAGCGGGGCATGCTGGAGAACCCTGGGATGGCGCTGCTGCATGAGCTTGCGATCAACGACGACAACGTCAAGTATCCGCCGGGCGGATCGTACCGTTACCTGTCCACCGTCACCGATTTCTATGCCAAGGCCCGCGCGGGAAACAGACCGCTGCAAGAACTTCGGAAGATCAGCATCATCGAGGCCAAGGGCTACTGCTACGGGTGGCATTTCTATCAGGCCGGCGACGCAGATCTGGTGATTTCCTCTGACGACACCCTGTTCGGACATCCCGCTTTCCGATACGTCGGCTGGGGACCGCGACTGTGGTGGTGGGCGGAGACCATGGGCCTGCGGAAGTTTTCCGAGATGCTGTTCACCGGACGGCCATTCAGCGCGAAGGAGATGTACGACTGCGGCTTTGTCAACAGCGTGGTGCCGCGCGAGAAGTTGGAAGAAGAGACGTTGAAGTATGCGACGGCCTGCTCTCGGTCGCGCCCCACGGATACGGTCGCGGTGCAGAAGACCTTCCTTGAGCTCTACAAGCAGCACAAGGGCGAATATTTCGGCAGTCTGCTCACCGGCATGATCGAAGGCATGCTGCCGATGATCACCAACGACCGCGACAACGAAGTCGACCTCACCGAGGGCACATTCGGTAAAGGTCTCAACAACGTGGTCAAGGACAACGATATGAACTTCCCGCCGGAATGGCGGCTCAGCCGCTCTGGGCGCGCGAAGCCCTGATCACGTTGGGAGCAGGGACATGTCGGCGCTGAGCGGTATCACGGTCATCGAACTGGCCGACTCTGTCGCGGGGGAGTACTGCGGGAAGCTGCTGGCCGACTTCGGTGCCGACGTGATCAAGGTCGAGGCACCGGGGCCTGGTAACGGCACGCGTAGCCGCACTCGGGCCGCACTGTTCGGTTACCTCAATACCAACAAACTGTCGGTCGTCCTCGACGCGGAGCGTCTGCACGAGCTCATCGGTGCCGCCGACGCGGTCATCGAGGACCGGTCGAGTTCGTGGGCCGATCAGCATCCACATGTGGTGGTCTGCTCGATAACGCCATTCGGTCAGGGGGCGGCCGTGGAGTTCGACAACGCCAAGAGCATCAACGTATTCCACGCCAGTGGTTGGGGGTATCACACGCCAAGCCACGCCGATCCCGCGGAGCCGCCATTGCAGGGGCCCGGACGTTTTCTCGCCGACTACGAAGCCGGGCTCGATGCCGCCCTGTGTATCACGGCTGCGTTGTTCGGGCGGCTGCACAGTGGGCGCGGCGAGTTCATCGACGTCTCGCAACACGCCGTGCTGGTTTCGCGCGCCGACTGCATCCTGGGCCGATTGATCGCCGGCGAGGTGCCGGCGGACGGCGCGCGGTGCGATTACGACCAGCAGGGCCCGGCAACGTTTTTCGCCTGCGCCGACGGCTTTGTCTACCTGTACATGACCAGTCGCGCGCATTGGCTGGGCGTCAAGACGCTCATGGGTCATCCGCAATGGCTCGACGCTTTCGACGACGACTGGCTGGAATTCTCCGTCACGCCGGAGAAGGTCGCGGAATTTCAGCGCGGCTTCGCGGTTTGGGTCCGCGATCTGGCGAAAGAAGCCGCGGCGCACGATGCGCAGCGCCTGGGGGTGCCGCTGGTCCCGGTCAACGACGCCGCGGATCTGCACCACTCGCCGCAGTATCGGCACCGCGGCTTCTTCCAGGATGTAAATGGCGTTGCCTATCCCACCGTCCCTTACCTGCTTAGCGCAACTCCAGCCGAAATAACA
The DNA here is from genome assembly GCF_900232995.1 of Mycobacterium simulans. Classification (GTDB taxonomy): domain Bacteria; phylum Actinomycetota; class Actinomycetes; order Mycobacteriales; family Mycobacteriaceae; genus Mycobacterium; species Mycobacterium simulans. The sequence goes on along the minus strand of NZ_OCVX01000003.1, from coordinate 1,070,691 downwards.
TCTCCCGCACCGCCTCTGGGTCGGCATACCGCGCAGGTCCTGGATGGGTTGGGCGCCACATATATTGCGCCGACGCCAAGGTCGACACAACGCAAGCAGCCAAAGAACCCTCGCGGTGGCCCCCTGGAAGGGGTGCGGGTCGTCGAGCTGACCAAGGTGTGGGCCGGTCCGTACGCGGGAAAACTGTTGGCGATGCTGGGTGCTGAGGTGATCAAGATCGAGACGGCGGCGTTCCCCGAGGAGATGCGCGCTTACGGCGGCACCGATATCAACCACGCGCCCTACTTTTTGAGCATCAACCCCGAGATCCTCAGCGTGGACCTCGACATCAAGTCGTCGACGGGCATGGCCCGGCTGCGTGAGCTGATCGCCCGCAGCGATGTCGTCATCAATAACCTTCGCCCGGGTGCGATGGAGCGCCTGGGCCTGGGGTATGAGGACCTGAAGTCGATCAAGCGGGACATCATCTCGGTGTCGATCAAGATGTGGGGCAACGACGGACCGTTGGGGCATCAGACGGGGTACGCGCCGTGTTTCGCGGCGTTGGCCGGAATCGCGGCACTGGTCGGCCATCCGGGTGGGCCTCCGCGCGGGACTAATATCCGCTACGGAGATTCCACCGTCGGTGCCGCCGCCGCGTACGCGGCCATGGTGGCGTTGCTGTATCGCGAGCTCAGCGGCGAAGGCCAATTCGTCGATGTGTCGGCCGTCGAAACCCTGTCCTCGATGATCGGGGACTGTCTGCTCGAACAGAACCTCACCGGAATGTGTCTCGGGCCCACCGGCAACAGCCATCCCGATATGTGCCCGCACGGCTGCTACCCGTGCGCAGCAGGCTCGTGGATCGCTGTGGCGGTGGCCAATGACGCTGAATGGCAACAACTGTGCGACGTCCTGGATGCCGGGTGGCTGGCCGAGCGCTACCCAGCGATGGATGACCGGCGCGCTCACTGCGAGGCAGTCGATGCCGAACTCTCGCGCCTGACTCAATGCCACGATCCCGAGCAACTCGCACACCGGCTGCGGATGTCTGGGGTGCCGGCGAACAAGAGCGCCACTTCGGTGGATGTGATTGGCGATCAACGGCTCTGGGACCGCGAATTGTATCGTTTCGTCAGCGATCACCGCGAAGGCCAGCGCCCCATCCTGGGACCGTCGTGGCGGATGACGCGGAACCCCGCCGGTATCGAGCGTGGCGCCCCCGACCTCGGCGAGGATAACGACTACGTGCTGTACGAGATGCTCGGCGCCGGAACGCGAACGGTGTTCACGACATGACGGCGAGCCTGGCGCATACCGCCGCCCTGGTCACCGGGGCCAGTAGCGGGATCGGCGCGGCAACGGCGAAGGCGCTCGCCGAGCAGGGCGCCGCCGTCGCACTGCTAGCGCGCCGGGCCGATCGGTTGCAGGATGTACGAGCCGATATCGAATCCTCCGGCGGGACAGCGCTAGTGGTGCCCGCCGACGTTACCGACGCCGATCAGGTAGCGACGGCCGTCCAGCGCACCGTCGCAGAGTTGGGACGCCTCGACATCGTGGTGAACAACGCCGGCCTGATTCGGACCGGGTCTGCCACAGAGGCGCCTCTGCAGGACTGGGACGACTTGGTGGCAGTCAACGTGCACGGCGTTCTCTACGTCACCCGCGCGGCGCTCCAGCATCTGATCGACGCGGCGGCCGATTCGCCGCGCGGAGTGGCCGACCTCGTGACCGTCAGTTCGACCGCCGGCTGGGTGGCCCGACCCGGCACCGCGGTCTACTCGCTGACCAAATTCGGTGTGAACGCCTTCAGCGAGGGCATCCGCCAAGAGGTGCTGGGCAAGCGGGTCCGGGTCGGAGTTGTGGGTCCCGGAACGGTCGATACCGAGATCTTCACGCATCTGGCCGCACCGTCGCGGGAGGCGTTCGAGCGGCAGACTGCCGACATGGTCAAGTTGCGGCCGGAAGACATCGCCGACGCGGTGCTGTACATGGTGACCCGCGACCGCAGGGTGGCGGTCAACCACATGCTGGTACGGGCCGCCGAGCAGACTTGGTGATCGCTTCAGGAGCCCAACGTCAGACCGTCCGGCCGCTGTGAATCGGGCGTGTCCATCCCGGAGACGCTATGGCGTTTTGAGGAATACGTCGTTGAGGGTGACGGTACGAAGATTTCGAGTGTGGATGATCTCGACAAGTTGCGGGTAAACGTGGGTGACCGGTAGGTGATTGAGGTGGCCGATCACGATTGCCTGCGGGGTGAAGTACTGATCGGCCATCTTCACGATGTATTCCTCGGTGATCAGTGTCGAATCCGACAGTGTGCCCGACCAAAGGACCGGGACGGTATAGCCGAGGTCGGCGGCGACAGCGTCAACCGCGGCATCGTGTTTGGCATACGGTGGCCGCCAGTACGGTTTCGCGCCGATGTCATAGGTCTTCTTCAGAAATTCGTCGTTCCGCGTAAGTTGTTGGGCGACCTGGCTTTTCGTCAGCGTGGTCAAGTCCGGATGCGACCATGTGTGATTGCCGAGTTGTATCTGGCCGGAATCGACCAACGGTCGAAGGATTTCGCGGTTGTCGGTCCAGGAGTCGTAGGTTCCGTTGACAAAGAACGTCAGCCGCACACCGGTGTCCTTGGCGAACTGTGTGTACGCCCGCACTACGTCGGTGTTGACGCCGTCGTCGACGGTCAGCGCAAGCAGATCACCATTGCCCGGAAGTCGCGATAACACCCCACCGCCAGGCAACCGAATGCGCGCACTCGGTGGTGGTGGCGGCAACAGCCCTGCGACGGTCGGTCCGGAAGTCGGCGGGGCCGCCGGCGTCTGTGCGAAGGTGCGCGGTTGCGGGTCAACCATGCACCGGGCCGCGCCCACCCCGACGACGGTGGCGGCGGCAAGGGACCCGAGGAAACGGCGCCGGTTCAGATCGGACACTAGACGACCGCACTTTCGGTGCGCCACAAACCTGGCAAACCCCCGATAGGTAAGCCTGTGTTGAATAATGACGCCACCACAGCAGCGAACCGTACCATTACCAGGGGCGATATCCCGTGTTGATCGCGGGAGCGTCGGCTATCCGTTTCCTGTCAAGGCTGCGGCTAACACTTGCTCGACGACGGCGGCGACTGAGCGCAGGCGCTAGCTGCTGCCCACGACGAACACGCTGGAAAAGGCCATCGCGGCGCCGGCAAGCGTGGGGTTGGGCGGCCGAACACGGCCAGCGGGGTGCGGCGACGTTGTATCTCGAACGCCTGATTAGGTTCGTCTTGATTGTGGCCAATGTCATGCGGGAGGGAGAAGATTGCGCGGCGCCTCGAGTGTGAATCCATGGCTTTTGACGGTGTGGCCAGGGCCGCCGAATCGCGTAGATTCGATCCTGAGCGCCCACTCGATGGGGAACCGACGCGAAGGGGTATGCCGTGACTGTCATCGTTGTCGACAGAGGACCCAGGCGAGTCAGCCGAAGGGTTGAAGTGGCCGCGCCAGCGGCCGAGCTATTCGCGATGGCGGCTGATCCCCGGCGCCACAGTGAGCTGGACGGATCGGGGACGGTTCGGGACAACATCGACGCGCCAGCGAATTTGGTTGAGGGATCGAAGTTTTCGACAAAGATGCGGATGTTCGGCCTGCCGTACCGGATCACCAGCACCGTGACCGCCTTCAAACCCCACGAATTGATCGAATGGCGCCACCCCTTAGGCCACCGTTGGCGATGGGAATTCGAGTCGCTCTCGCCGACTCTGACCCAGGTCACCGAGACGTTCGATTATCACGACGCCGGTTCACTCAAGAACACGCTGAAGTACTACGAGTTGATGGGTTTCGCAAAAGCCAATGCGAAGGGTATCGAGGCGACATTGGCCAAATTGCGCGATCGCTACGCCGCAACGTAGCTCAGGACGGATCGTCGGCGTCCCATGGCACGACGCCGGAAACCCAGTGGCTCAGTTGTTGCACTTGGTCATTGCGGTGCAGGTGGCGCGGCGGTGTGGCGAACGTCGCATAGGGCCGGCAACGGATCACAACGCGGTTTTCTCGCTCGCACATTGCTTCGACGGACGCGCGCGCCTCTTGGCCCAGCGGCTCGCCCGACATTCGACCGGCTACTGCCATCATCACGTCCACCGCTGCATCACGGTCTCGATCGAGGGTCGCATCGGTGTAGACCTGTACGTAGCTAAACGGCCACCGCTCGTCGAGGACACACAGACTGATTTTGCCGTCACGTTCGATGACGCGGGCCTTACCGCGGCCGGCCATGGTCGACACCAGCAGCTCGTCGTCGTCGGTTGGGATGTAGTAAACGATCGACATGCCAGGGCCGTCATTGCGGCGGCGGTAACCGAACACACAGGTGCGGTGCGTACGAACGAACTCGCGGCGCTCCGAGGGGAGCATGTCGCGGTCGGTCGGGGCCGTGAAGGGCTCTGCCGCGAGAGGGAGAAACATCACGAAACATCCTTGCTATCACGGGCGTCGGGTTCAGAGCTCGTTGTCGCCGGCTGCAGAGACGGCAACCGTACATGGGGGAGGACGTCATCGGTGAGCAGGTGCAGACTGGCCCAGCCGACGTCAATGGGTAGCCCACCAATAAGCGGGTTCATTACAACTTCTCTTCTGCCGCAGCGGATTTGATCGAGCAATTGTCCAGGCGTGAGGATCTCAACGTTCTTCAGGCGCCGTAGGTCGTCGATCGAGTTGGCGGGAGTTTCATTTGGCCGCGGTACGCCGGTGACCTTCCAGGCACTGTATTCGGCGGCTTCGTTCATCACGAATTTTCCATATCGGGACCAGGCTTCGTCGGGGTCAGCGTGCAGCAGGGTAACGGTACTGCCGTTTTCGGGGTGATAGACGAACCCGGACTTACCCTGTCTGCGCAGTTCCTGCTCGTAGAGCGCCTCCACTTCGGGCATGGCCATGGGTGGTGAGAACGGAAGCCCGAAGCGCGCCGCTCGCCGGGCCGCCGCAGCGGTCATGCCGCCGACGAAAACGACCGGATGCGGGCGGGTATGCGGTTTCGGTGTGACGTTGATGAGTCTGCCGCCATACTCGAAAGGCTGATCGCTCCAGGCATTGAGCAGCACCGACAGGCAGTGATCCATCAGCGAGCCGCGCTGCGACCAGTCCTTGCCCGCCGCGTGGTATTCCTCGGGGCGGTAGCCCATTCCGGCTACAAAGCTAAATCGTCCCTCGGCCAGGTTGTCCAGCACGGCGATGTCCTCGGCGAGCCGAACCGGATCGTAGAGGGGAACGATAAGCGCGTTGATGCTGATACGAACCCTGCGGGTGCGCCCTGCGATGGCGGCGGCCAGAATCAGCGGCGACGGAAGCCAACCCGTCGCGGCCAAGTGATGTTCTTCACCGCTGACGGCGGTGAATCCGCGCTGATCGGCGTACTCTGCCATCTCCAGCGCCGCCTGATAGCGTCTGGCGTGGCGTGCCGCCGGGTCGGCGATATTGGTCATGTTCAGCCGTAATGCGGTGAGCAGACTCATCATTTATGACGTGCGCTGGAGACCAGCGAACAGGGTTCCCCTGACGAGCTTTTTCACCGAACTCAAAGATGCTTCATAGGCCTCCGGGGAGAGACTGGCCGCCTGCTCCGACAGACCACGCGTCAGGGCGCAGATGGCCTCCACCGCCGCCACAGGTCCACTTTGCGGGCTGTTGTCGGACAGCACGCCCTGCGTTCGGGCGTCCTCGATGATCTCGCTGACGACTTCGCGCAGCGCCTTGGAGCCCGGATAATTAGTGCCGCCCCGCCGCGACTCGGCAGCGCCCTCGGCGCGGACCGCTCGCAAGAAAGCCGCAAGGTGGGGATAGTCGCGCATCAGGTGTTTCGACTCGTCCAGTACCGCATCGAGCCGGTCGACAACGTCATCGGACCGCGCGGCGGCGGCACGCAACCGCGGCAAGACGATGTCCTCGATCTCCTCACCGGTTGCCTTGAGCAGCTCGGATTTGTTGGGAAAGTAGTGATACAGGCTGCCGCTGGTCATGTCGGCTGCCCGGGCGATCTCCCGGATCGTCGCCTGTGAATAGCCGATCTCGGCCACGCAGCGCATCGTAGCGATGATGATCCGTCGGCGGGTCTGCTCACCGCTGGCGCCGACAGGGCGGCCGAGCTGCGGGCCCGATTGAGACGCGGTCATGCCGCGCGACACCGGCCGTCGGCTTGTCGGACACCCACCACGCACCCCCGTCGACGCCGAAATCAACTGACCAGTCGAATATATTCGACCATATTGGTGACCGCGAGTGAGGAAACGAGTCAATGACGCAAACGCAGCTGGGCCGCCCGGTTGGTGCCAGCGGCGAGGAAACCCGCCAGCGCATCATCGTCGCAACGATGCGCTGTGTGTCCGAAGTTGGCTATTCCCGAGCCACAATCCGCCAAATCGCCCGTACCGCGCACGTGACCAGCGCCAGTCTTTACAACTACTTTCCGAACAAGTCGGAACTGATAAAGGCGACGATCGTGGCCAGAGCCGACGCCGCTATGCCGCGGCTGCGACAGGCCGCGGCTATCGAAGGCAACATCATCGACCGGATCGAAGCAATTCTCGATGAGTGCGGCCGTTTGATCAGTGAGTACCCGGACTTGGCCGCCTTCGAGTGGGCGATCCGGGCGAACAACGCCATCGAATCCGACAGGCTGGAAGCAACCAGGGAAAGAGCCCCGCAAATAGAACCGGCGTTCGCGACCTTCCGCGAGATCATCGAGGGCGTCGTGGATGAGGCCTGCAGGCAGGGCGATCTCGGTGACCACCCGGACCCCGGTGGCACTGTGGACGCCATCTATGCGCTCATGTATGGCCTGACCGAGCTGGCAGCCACGTTGCCGCTGGAGGCATACCAGGCGGCGCTGAACTCTTCGAAGGCTTTGGTCAGGGGCGCGCTGTTTCGCCATACCCCTTGATATGATCAAGCGTTTAATTATAGTCGAGGTCATTTAGAGGAAGTCGAGACCTTGACCGACACTGTTGGGTGCGCGTTCGACGTCGACGCGCTGCGACAAAAGTACGCAGAGGAGCGGGCTCGGCGACTGCGTCCGGACGGGATTGCGCAGTACGTGGAGATCGCGGGTGATTTCGCGCGGTTCGCCGAAGACCCGTGGGCAGACGGGCAGTCTGCGCGAGACCCGCTCACCGACGAGGTGGATGTCGCGATCGTCGGCGCCGGCTTCGGTGGGCTGTTGACCGGCGCCCGGTTGCGCGAGCTCGGCGTCGAGAGTCTGCGGCTGATCGACAGAGCCGCCGACGTGGGTGGGACCTGGTATTGGAACCGATATCCGGGCATCGCCTGCGACGTCGAGTCCTATGTGTACATCCCGCTGTTGGAGGAGCTCGGCTACATGCCAGCCGAAAAGTATGCCAAGGGCGCCGAGATCTTCGCGCATTGCCGCCGAATCGCCGAGCATTACGACCTGTACCGCAACGCGTGCCTACATACCGATGTGTACGAGATCCATTGGGACGCCCAAGATTCGCGCTGGATCATCCGAACCAACCGCGGTGACGAGATGCGCGCCAGGTTCGTCTCCATGGCTAATGGGTATCAGGCGAAACCCAAACTGTCAGGAATCCCCGGTATCAATGCGTTTCGCGGACACACCTTTCACACCAGCAGGTGGGACTACGGCTACACCGGTGCGCAGTTGGAAAACCTGGCCGACAAGCGTGTTGGCATCATCGGTACCGGGGCGACGGCGGTCCAGTGCGTGCCGCATCTCGCCGCGGCCGCGCAACAACTCTTCGTCTTCCAGCGCACGCCGTCGTCGGTCGACGTGCGCGCCAACCGGCCCACGGATATGCGGTGGGCCGACGCGTTACCGCCCGGATGGCAACGGAGGCGCATCCAAAATTTTCAGATCCTGACCGCCGGAGGCCGGGCAGAGGAAGATCTGGTCGCCGATGCCTGGACGAGCATCACGCGAAAGCTTCCGGTCATGCATCACGACACCGACGGGACTCGAGACATCGAACTCGCGGACTTCGCGAAGATGGAGGAGATCCGGGCGCGGGTCGATGAGATTGTGACCGACCGCGCCACCGCCGAGGCGCTCAAGCCCTGGTACGGCTACTTTTGCAAACGGCCCTGCTTCCACGACGAGTACCTGCAAACGTTCAATCGTGACAACGTCACATTGGTGGACACTCGCGGTCGTGGGGTGGAGCGCATCACCGAGTCCGCCGTCGTCGTCGATGGCGCGGGCTATGACCTCGACTGTCTGATCTTCGCGACGGGTTTTGAGGTGGGCACCGACTACTGCCGTCGCACCGGTTTCGAATTGATCGGTCGCGACGGGATGACGCTGACGGAGCGGTGGCGCGACGGTGTGCGGACGTTTCAGGGCTTGTACGCCAACGGTTTTCCTAATTGCTTCATCGAAAGCATCGCTCAGGCGGGCTTGACGGTGAACTTCCCATATTTGCTTGATGTGCAAGCGACCCACGTGGCATGGATCATCGCGTGGGCCTTGCAACGGGGTGTCACCGAAGTTGAGGCTGCAGCCAGTGCCGAGGCCGCATGGGTCGACACGGTCGTACGGCGTTCGGTCGCCACCGCAGAGCGGGCCAAGACGTGCACGCCCGGCTATTACAACCGGGAGGGAATGGCAGACGCCAAGACACGGCAGGGGAGCTTCTTCTTCGGTGCACCTACCGAGTACGCCGACATCTTGCAGGAGTGGCGGGCGAAGGGAGACATGGCGGGCCTCGAGATTCGCTGAGGAGGAGCGGCGCAATGATGCACAGCCGGCGACGATGCAGAGCGAAGCGATGAGGAGGAGCGGCGCAATGATGCACAGCCGGCGACGATGCAGAGCGAAGCGATGAGGAGGAGCGGCGCAAAGATGCACAGCCGGTACCTTGTCGGCCGGTTGCGAGCGGCGACGCGGCACCGTCGCCCGCCGAGAGTCGCGATCATCGGCGCGGGGTTCGGCGGCCTCGCCGCAGCGGTGGCGTTGCGGCGCCGGGGCATCGACGACCTGGTGATCATCGAGAGCGCCGCTGGTGTCGGCGGAACCTGGCGGCGCAACACCTATCCGGGCGCGGCCTGCGATATCCAGAGTCACCTGTACTCGTTCTCGTTCGCGCCCAACAAATCCTGGAGTCGCACGTACGCTCGCCAGCCAGAGATCTTGGCCTACCTCGAGTCGGTGGCTGGCGATTTTGATTTGCGCCGACACCTGATGCTTGGCACTAGGGTGCGTACCGCTCGTTGGAACGAGGACACTTGGCAATGGGACTTACATCTAGACCGTGGCGGACGCTTCCTGATGCTGACCGCGGATGCGGTGGTCAGTGCCGTCGGTCTGTTCGGATCGGTGAAGCTTCCCGACATTGCCGGTCTGGCGGACTTCGGCGGTGACCTCATGCATACGGCGCAGTGGGATCACAATGTCGACCTGACGGGCAAGAGGGTCGCCGTCGTTGGCACCGGAGCCAGCGGGGTGCAGGTGGTGCCCGAACTGGCAAAGGTGGCAAGGCAATTGACGGTGTTCCAGCGCACACCGCCCTGGATGGTTCCCAAGGACGATCGACCTTACAGCCCAACCGAATTGACTCGGTTCCGGCGCAACCCTCTTGCGATGCGTCGAACACGTTGGCGCATCTGGAAATTCCAGCACGACATCACCGCGACTTTTGTCCACGATCCGGTGGTAACCGCTCGAACCGGCGTCGCGACCGCCTTCCTGGAGCGCACGGTGTCCGACGAGCGCCTTCGCCGGGCACTCACGCCGGACTATCCGTTCCGCTGCAAGCGGGTGTTACTGGGCGACGACTACTACCGGGCGTTGCTGCAAGACCATGTCGAGTTGGTGACCGATCCGATCGAGCGCGTCACGAAGACTTCGGTCGTTACTGCCGGTGGTGAGTCCGTCGATATCGATGCGATTGTGCTGGCCACCGGATTTGAGACCGCGCGTTACCTGGCGGGCATCGACGTCATCGGTGCTGCGGGTCAGCGTTTGCACGAACGCTGGGGCACGGACCCCAGCGCTTATCTAGGCGTGGCCGTCGGAGGATTCCCAAACTTCTTCATGCTTTACGGCCCCAACACAAACCAAGGTGGCAACTCGATCGTCTACATCCTCGAGGCGGGTGCACGGTTGGTGGCCAGCGCGGTAGCCCGGCTAGCGCGCCGGGGTGGATGCCTTGAGGGACGGCCCGAAGCCGAAAAACGGGATAACGACCAGCTTTACGCAGATCTTGAACGAACCATCTGGACTCAGTGCGACAGCTACTTCCGTTCACCAACCGGCCGCATCGTTACCCAGTGGCCTTATAGCGAGCTGGAATACGCCCGCCGCACCTGGCGCCTGCGGCCGACAGACTGGATGCATCGGTGACCTGACTCGTACAGCACGCTAGCATCGGGATGTCGATCTTGGGATTGCGGGAGCCAAATGCCGTGCCGCACAACGTCTTTATTCATCAATAAAGCGCCTTGCAGCCCGCCGGCGATGGAGTTCAAGCCAGGCGACGGTAGCCCGGTGATCACACATGTACCGCCCGTGCGGGTGAGTGTGAGTGCCATCCCGCCATGCGCCCGCCAATCGCCGTGGCCAAATAACCTCGTCTCCGGAATCGACCGTGGGAATGATCCTTCACGTTACTATCAACTGATTGATTATATGTATCGGTGAAGACGGCCGGCGGAAGGATGGCGATGTCGTATCTGGTGGCGGTCCCGGAGTTGTTGTCGTCGGCGGCGCGGGAGGTGGTCGGCATCGGCGCGGCGCTGAGCGCAGCGAATGCAGCGGCGGCGCTTCCCACGACCGGACTCTTGCCCGCTGCTGCCGATGAGGTGTCGGCGGCGGTTGCGGCGTTGTTCGCGGGTAACGCCCGGCAGTATCAGGCGGTGAGCGCTCAAGTCGACGCATTTCATCAGCAGTTCGTGCAGTCGTTGGCGGCGAGTTCGGGATCCTATGCGGCCGCTGAATTGGCCAATACCAATCCGCTGGAGCAGGCGGCGCTCAACCTGATCAATACGCCCACCCAGACATTGTTGGGCCGTGCGCTGATCGGCAACGGCGCCGACGGGACGCCTGGGACCGGTCAGGACGGCCAACCCGGCGGTTTGTTGTACGGCAATGGTGGAAACGGCGCTTCCGGCGCGGCCGGCCAGGCCGGCGGCGACGGCGGCAGTGCCGGGCTGATCGGCAACGGTGGTGCCGGCGGCCAAGGCGGGGCTGGCGCAACCGCCGGCGCGCCCGGTGGTCGTGGTGGCAACGGTGGGCTGTTGTGGGGCGACGGCGGAAACGGTGGGACGGGTGGGTCAGGAGCCAATCCCGGGCCGGGCGGAGCCGGCGGCGCCGGCGGGCACCTGGCCGGCCACGCCGGCACGGCCGGAGCTCAGGGCGCAAAGGTCAACGGTCCAAACGATCCTGGCAGTCCAGGCGACCCCGGCAATCCGGGCGACCCGGGCGGGCCGTCGCAACCGCCCGGACAGAATGCGGTTGACGCGGCCCGTGACGGTGACCTCGCATCCTCCAACGGAGGAACCATCACGAACGGCGATCTCGAGGAGATCTCCGGCATTGATGCCGGCATCAACAATCCCAATGTCTATTGGGTGCATAACGATTCGGGGGACTCGGCGCGAATCTTCGCGATCGACTCAACGACGGGCCAAACGCTGGGTACCTACAAACTCAGTGGTGCAACGGCTATCGACTGGGAGGACATCGAGGTCGCCAAGGGACCGGACGGAAAGTCCTATATCTATGTCGGGGATATCGGCGACAACGGCCACTCGCGAAGCGACGTCGTGATCTACCGAGTCCCCGAGCCGATTGTCACCGGCACCGCGTCCAGCCCAACCAACACCACGCTGTCCGGAGTTGAGCGGCTGCGCGTGACCTATCCCAACGGCGAAAAGATCAATTCCGAGTCGCTAGCGGTCGACCCACGCTCAGGCAACGTGATGCTCGTGGAGAAGACCGATGCCGATGTCTCCCGCGTCTACACGGCGCCGGCAAGTGCATGGGGCGGCAGCGCCGACACGACACTGCAACAGGTCGCCACGCTGGACTTGTCGGACGCCCACTCCCAGCTGACCACAAGTGCCGACTATTCGGCGGACGGTTCGCAGTTGGTCGTGCGCACCTATGACGACGTGCTGCTGTGGAACCGCACCGAGGGAAGTAGCGCCTGGTCGCCGTTCAGCCAGCAGCCAGTTGACGGGCCGTTGGTAGATGAGCAGCAGGGCGAAGCGATCGCCTTCCATCCCGACGGGACGGGTTACGTCACGGTGAGTGAGGGTTCCAACCAAACCCTGCACAACTACGGCCCGCGGACCACGTGATCCGTCTATGTTGTGGGGCTACCGGCCTTCGCCGCCGCGACGACCCCGCCGTCGACCAGTAGGTCGGTGCCGGTGATGTAGGTGGCGTCGGGGCCAAGGAGGAAGGCGGTCGCCGCGGCGATGTCATCGGGCGTTCCCATTCGTCCGGTACCAGACATTGCGATCATCGACCGCATGCCGTCGCCGACTGGGGAAGCAAGTTCCTGCTGACCCATTGGTGTCGAGATGATTCCGGGGCTGATCGAATTGATTCGGGCGCCGCGCCGGCCCCACTGCGTGCTGGCGGCGCGGACTCGAATGTGGTTGGCTTGCTTGGCAATTGCGTATGCGATACCCGGATTGTCGAGCTGGCTGACGAAATCCAGCTGCAGCAATTCGTGAGCCGGAGTGTGCGCCAATGCTGCATCCTGTTCGGCGGTCAGTGGGGGGAACAGGTGCCCGGCCATGCTTGCGATAACTACGCCGGCGCCACCCGGCGCGATGACTTCGCCGAACTCGTGCAGAACCAGCGTGACACCCAACAGATCGACAGCCAGGATTGCCTGGGCCGTGGCCTGCGCAGGGGAGAGGCCGGCGGTGTGTGCCACCTGGGTGACGCTGCCGAGTGAGGCTGCGTATTTGGCAAGTGTGCGAACCGATTCCGGTGACGAAACATCGACCGGATGGCTTTCGACGTGATGGCCTTCTGCAGACAGCGATTCGGCGAGCGTCGCCAGGGTTTGTTCGTTGTAGTCGGCCAACAGCACCGTCTTGCCCGAACCAAGGCGCCGGGCGATTGCTCGACCCATCCCTCCCGCGCCGATAACCGTCAGCACTGCTGTCACTCCATTTCCGACGCCCAGGCGATATGTCCCTCGAAGCCAAGAGAATTCGCCATCGTGCGATAGCGGTCCCGATACTGGCGATACGCCATTTCGTCGGCGCGCGCTCGTGCTAGCAGTGTCTGCATCTGGAGTAGCCAGATTTCATGCAAGACGAACCCGGGTTCGGTCGGCACCGCCGCCAGCCGGTCGATGGCCGCCTGCGCTTCGAGAAAGTCCGCCGGGCCGCCTCGGCGCAGCAGCGCTTGTACCAAAGTGGCGGTGGCGGCCGCGAGATTGATCATGTCGTCGCAGGCGTATTCCGCCTCGACGGCAGGGCGGGCCAGTTCGATTGCTCCGTCGAGATCTCCCATGCGGGCCTTCTCGCTAGCAAATACCAGGTCAACGAATGTGGCCGCCATCAGCGTGAAACGCTCTTCTAACGCGGCTTCACGGGCCGCGGCGAGCAAAGCGAAAGCATCTTCGAGCCCGGGACCGCCATTGGCCACAAGCGCGCGAGCATGCGCATACCGGGCGCAGGCGAGCGTGAAGTTGTCGCCCGACCGCTCAGCGATTTCCAGGACCTCGGCGGTCTCCTGCGGGGCCGCCGCATCCGGCACCCATACTCCATTGGCGACCAACATGTATTTGAAGAGCAGCATCAACGCTCGCAACGTGGGATCGAATGCTCGGACCATCCTGGTGGCCGCCTCGATATCGGCTCTCCCGCGCTGGTCCCCAAGCAGACATCGTGCGCAGCCCCCGAGCATGGTTGCGGCCACCAATGGAGAGCCGATGATGAAGTTACCCTTGGTGGCGTCACCGTCGGCCAGTTCGATCATCCGTTGCGCCACCCGCACAACTTCGGCCATCTCGCCGCGTTCAAGCTTGGCGGCGAGTGCACCATACGCGAACCCGAGGATCAACGTCGGGTCGCCGATCGACTCGAGCAGGTTGGTGAGTTCGGAGGCCAACTCGGATGCTTCGCGGAATCGGGCGTGGACGATCAGCGCCGGCAGCCACCCCGCTATTCCCATCGCCAGCGAAACCTTGTCGCCGCTCGCGGTAGCGAGTTCGCGTAGTTCGTCGAACCCGGTGTCGGCCATGCTCCCGCCCGCCAGCCAGGCGCTGGCGCACAGCAGCGTCCGAGGGGCGATCCTGCGTGCGGCGCGATCGGTGTCGGCGTCGGGCAGTTGGTCCGCGACGTCTCGCGCGTGTCGCCAACTCGCACGCGCCGCAGTGATGTCGCGGTGTGTGAGCCAGCTGCCCGCGCGCATGTACCAGCCGAACGCCGCGTGCAGCGCCCCCGCCGCCTTGAGGTGTTCGGCTATCAGCGCGGCATTTTCGTCGGCGGATTCCGGCTCGCGCTGTTCGATCGCGGCGGCCAGCCGCCCGTGCAGCTCGGCGCGATCCGATATCAGCTGCGATTCATAGGCCACAGCGCGAATTAGCGGATGCCGGAACGCGTACTCGATCTTCGGGGTAAACGCGACCTGGTCGATAAGCTCACCCTTGACCAGTTCGTCGATGACCGGGTCGGTGCCGAGGGCGCCAATCAGCTCGGGGCTAAACCGTGATCCGATAACCGCCGCGGCGTTGAGCGTGCGTTTGGCCGCCAGGCTGAGGCGGTCGACGCGGGCAGCGATAACGGCATGCAATGTCGGCGGCACCGTGGCATCAGCGGCGTCGCCGTGTAGTAGGCAAGAGCCGCGGGCACCGCGGAGCGCTCCGCGTTCGGCGAGGTCTCGCACGATTTCCTCGGCGAAAAATGGGTTGCCGCTGGCCCGTTCGGCGATGACCTGAGTCAGCTCGTGCACCGAGGAGTCGGTGCCTAGCAACTCACCGACCAGCGCCTCGGTCTGCGTGGTGTTGAGCGGTCGCAGCGCGATTGTCTGCGCACCGGGGATCGTAGCCAGGGCACCGCGGTACTCGGGGCGATACGTGATCAGCACTATCGAGCGGGTTCGCTGGATGACCGCTAGGAAGTCGGCCAGCATCGACTCGCTGACCTCGTCAATCCAATGGGCATCCTCGATCGCATACAGCACTGGCTCAGCCCGGGCCATCGACGCGGCATTGATCAGCGCGGTGAGGCGCCGCCGTCGCGCGGCGGCATCGATGTTAGGCACCTCGACGTCAGGATCAGCGATGCCGAGCAGGTCGTCGAGTAGCCACAGATCTTCGCGGTCGGCGTCCGCGAATCGGGTGCGGACCTGTGTCCTGGCGGCCTCGCCGTCGAGGCCGTCGACACCGAGGCCGGCGCGCAACAGACCCGTCACCGCGTGGAAGGGGACATCGCTGGTATGGGATTCGCAGTAGGTGGTGAACACTTCCACGCCGCGGCTTCCCGCCAGTGCCGCCGATTCGCGAACGATGCGGCTCTTGCCGATACCCGGTGGTCCTAGGACACCGATCACGCATCCGTTGCCACCGATCGCCTCGTCGAGGATCCCCGCGATGGTGCTGAGCTCCCAGGTGCGCCCGACGAGTCGGGGGTCGCTGCGCCGGCGATGATCGTTTGCCGTCGCGATCAAGCGGCGTGCGGATACCGGATGGGTCGCCCCTTTGATATGCAGAAGTTCCGGTTCTGCCAGGGTTGCGGCATCCTGGACCAGGCGAGCGGTTGACTCGCTGAGCATCACCCCGCCCGGCGGCGCAACCGACTCCATCCGCTGCGCCATGCCCACCTGCTCACCCATCGCCGTGTAACCCAAAGCACCGGAGCCGATTTCGCCGGCGATCACCTCACCCGAATTCAGGCCAACACGCAGCTGTAGGTCCACCCCGTCGTGACGCGCGACCTCGTCCGCCAGGTGCTCCGCCTCTTCCTGAATTCCCAGAGCAGCCAGACACGCACGAAAGGCGTGATCCTCCAAAGCGACCGGCGCACCGAACACCGCCATGATTCCGTCGCCGGTGAACTTGTCCACCGTGCCCCCGAACCGCTGCACCACTGCCGCCGCATTCGCGACGAGCTCGGTCATGATCTCGCGCAACCGCTCCGCACCCACTGCCGCAGCGATGTCCATCGAATGCACGACGTCGGCGAACAGCACGGTGACCTGCTTGTACTCGGCAGACACGGGTGCTGCGGTCGGCGACCCGCATTCGTCGCAGAATTTCGCCGTGGCCCGCAGTTCGGTGCCGCACGTCGCGCAGGCAAACGCTGCCGCAGTCATGCGAACACCACCGATACAGGATCGCACAAGATCTGGTATGACGGCAGGCGTGGACCAACCGTGGAACATCAACATCCACTACGACGGGCTGCTGGATTCCAGCGTCCCGCCCGATGCCAGGCGCGTCCTCGACGTCGGTTGCGGCGACGGGTTCCTGGCCGCTCGGTTAGCTCAGCGCATCTCTGATGTCACCGCACTCGACGTCGACGGACCGGTACTGCAACGCGCACAGTCCCGGTTCACCGACGCACCGGTCCGATGGATTCACGGGGATGTTATGACGGCCGAGTTGCCCCACTCCGATTTCGACGCCGTGGTCTCAAACGCCGCACTGCACCACGTCGAGGACACCCGCGCGGCACTCCGACGGCTTATCGACCTGGTGAGTCCTGGTGGGACGTTGGCGGTGGTGACTTTCGTCCGGCCATCGGTGCGAAACATCTTGTGGCACATCACCGCATGGTTGGCTTGCGGGGTAGCCAATCGCGCGAAGGGCAAGTGGGAGCACACCGCGGTCATCAAATGGCCGCCACCGGATACATTGGCGCAGCTGCGCGCGCACGTCTCCACGGTGCTTCCCGGCGCCCGCGTCCGTCGGTTGCTCTACGGTCGGGTGTTGATCACCTGGCACGCACCCGCTTAACACGGCGGACCCATCGCCGCGGCCGCGGCTTGCGTGAACAGTTCGACGGTCTGATTACGGGTCAGTGAACCCATCAAGCGTTCCGCGGCGCGCATGGCCTCGCCCACCATCAGCGTCGGTCCCTTGCTCAGGTTTTCGAACGCTTCCGCGATTACCTCGTCCACGGCGCCAGCACCCGCTGGCACCTCGTCGGGCGAACTTATCTGCCCGCGGCTGTGTTCTAGTCGCCGGAGCGCGGGTGTATCGGTCTTGCCGAGGATGAGGCCCAACACCTCAACGCCTTTGTCGTGCAGCTCGGCCCACAGCGCTTCGGCGAAGACCATATCGAATGCCTTGGAGGCGCCATAGGCGACCATGTTGGGCCCGCCTGCTAGTCCGGCTCCGGACCCGAAGATGACGATTCCGCCGCTGCCCCGCTCGACCATCGCCGGAGCGAAATGGTGGCACAGCTGCATCGGCACCATACAGTTTCGTTGCATCATTTCCTCTGCGGCAGTGATCGGGCTGGCCAGGAACGGCTGGTAGTTCGGGTCGGCACCGGCGCAGTACACAAGAAACCCGATCTCCAGATCAGCGGTGGCTTCGGCGACCTTGACCGAGGCGTCCGGCTTCGCGAGATCTATAGCGACAGTGCGTGTTTGCGCGGATGTCTCCGACTTGATCTCTGCCGCAACCTGATCGAGCAAGGCCTGCCGACGCGCGAGCAACACGACATTCACGCCGCGCTCGGCGAGTTCCCTAGCGAACGCTGCGCCCAGTCCGTCTGAAGCGCCAGCGACCAGCGCCCATGGACCGTACTTTGTGGCAAACGTCATTTAGGTGCTCCCAACCGTACTAACTCGCACCGCGGTGAACCTGCGCCGGGCGATGCGCCACCCGTGAGGTGTACGGATGATCTCGTCGTCGTAGAAACCGATTCCGTTAACACCGCTTTGGTTGTCACCGGCCATGATCAGTGCGTCGACGTAGGTGCGGGCCACGGCGTTGTCGCCGTCGATTGTTATGGCCTGATTGCTCAACCGGTGCAAGGTGTGGCCGGCCATCGCATGCACCTTCTCCATGAACTCGGTGACGGCGTCGACCCCGTCCCACGCACCGATCTCGCCGTAGTCGAGTTCGCAGTCCTCGGTGAACACGGTGCGAAACAGCGGCCAGTCACGCCGATCGATGCCGGTGGCGTAGCGCACCAGCAGGTCGGAAATATCGTGGCGGTCTTCATGTTCGGTCATGTGACGTCTCCATTGGGATGGACCACGATCCGCGGCGGGCCCAGTCCTGCGGGGGCGGCCCGCCGCCGAATTGGATTGTGACGCCCTGGCGAGTGGCGGTGGTGATGTCCAGCGTGTCGCCGGTGTACCAGCCACCGGCGCAATAGATTCGAGTGGCCATCTCGGCTGACTCGACGATGTTCTGAATGAGCCCGGCGGCGCCCACGCACTCGAAAACGACCGCGGGACCGGGCAACCCGCGCTCGGCGCGTACCTCGTGAAACACGTCGAAAGGCGACTGGTCCATGAAGTACGCGTCGGACGCGCAGATCGCGGTGCTCAGGGTACGTAACAACAGCTCACCAGGTCCGGGCGTGGCGTCGGCTGTCTCGCGGATCGCTACCCGCCCTTCCCGCAACACCACAGCACGCAAGGGATCTTTCTCGAATAATCGATATATGATTTCGAATGTTCGCAATTACTGTAAGAAGCTCCGGATAAGGGAGTCAAGCCATTCGCGGATCGACATCGGCGCCAACCGGCAGGGTGCTCGACGTTGTCGAACTCCTAGCCCGCCCGGGAAATGAGCAATTGCGATTTTCCGACGTGGTGCGCGAGCTCAGGTTGAATCAGGCGACGGCGCACGCGATCCTGAAAACACTGTGCGACCGCGGTTGGGTCAGCCGCGATCCCGCGACGAAGACCTTTACGTTGGGCCCGGCACTGGCGGTGGTTGCGGCGCGGACGGACGCCGTGCGATCGCTCGCGCATGCCGCTCGCGGCGCGGCCATCCGAACCTCCGCCGAGGTTGGCTACGCCGGTTCTGTGGTGGAACGGTTCGACGACTCTCTCGTAATCACCGCGTTCGCGGGTCACGACGCCACCGCGCCTGCGGGACTGCCCGGTGATCGCATTCCCTATGCCCCGCCCTTCGGTGTAGCGTTCGCCGCCTGGGACACCAGCTATGGCCAGCGTGCCTGGATCGAGCGCGCGGGCTCCAACGCCGATTGCACCCGGCGTCTCGAACTCGTCTTGGCCCGCACGCGCGAACGCGGATTCGACGTTGACTGGACGACGCCCGCGCTTGCCCAAGCGGCCCAATTGGTCGGAACGCTGCATAGCGACGAAATGCCGGCGCCGGTGCGACAGATCATAGACCAGCTGCTTGCCGAGTTCACCACCATCGGTTACCTCTCCGATGACGATCCCGGCCGGGCCAGGCAACCGGTGGCCACCATCGCCGCACCGGTTTTCGACCACCACCGGCGAGTGGCCCTCATTGTGGCGGTACATCCGCTGTGCGCCCTCACGCGACGGCAGGTTCAGTCCATCGGGAAACGCCTCACCCGGGAAACGGCGGCGTTGAGCCGGTTCTGAAAGAATGATCGGCGCATTCTGGCAGCGAAGGAGCGCAAGTGGGTAAGCGTGAAAATCGTGGCACCAACCGGTGGGAGCTGATTACCTGCGCACTCAGCGGGCACGCCACCTATGCACCCGATGACGAGGCACTCGCTGAACGACTCAGCGCGAAAACGAAACTTGGTGAAGTGTGGCGGTGCCTGCGCTGCGGCGATTTCGCCCTTGGCGAGCCCCACGGTCGGGGACATCCCGAAGATGCGCCAATGATCATGCGCGGCAAGGCGTTACGTCAGGCGATCATCATTCGTGCGCTCGGGGTTGAGCGATTGTTCCGGGCGCTGGTGTTAGCGCTCGCCGCGTGGGCGGTGTGGGAGTTTCGCGGTGCGCGTGGCGCGATCCAAGCCACCCTGGACCGCAACCTGCCGGTCTTCCGCGCCGCCGGTTTCAAGGTCGATCAGATGTCTGCGATACACGAGCTGGAAAAGGCATTGGCGGCAAAGCCATCGACATTGGCCGTGATAACCGTCATGCTGGCTGTCTATGCGGTGCTGCAAGTCGTCGAAGGCGTCGGCCTGTGGTTGCTGAAGCGCTGGGGTGAGTACTTCGCGGTGGTGGCCACCTCGATCTTCCTGCCGCTGGAGATCCATGACCTAGCCAAGGGCATCACGATGACCCGCGTGGTGACCTTCACCATTAACGTGGCCGCGGTGATCTACCTGCTGGCCTCGAAACGGCTGTTCGGTCTGCGGGGTGGCCGCAAAGCCTATGACGAGGAACGCCATGGCGAGCAGCTGCTCGACCTGGAGCGGGCCGCCATGATGTCTGACGTTGCCTAACCTATTTCCTGACGCCGGCGGATTCTTGTGGCGATCCAGTCACACCAGCCCTGAGCTGTGTTTGACGCCACAAAATGCCTTTTCGCGCCGTTTACCCTCCCGCGGCGTACTCGCAATAGAGTCACGGTGAAATGTCAGTCAGGTGGCGCACTGTCGCCGGATTGACGAAGGACCGAAGCCGTGTCAACACTGCCGCCCTGGATCAGCAACAGCCCTAATAACTTCGATGTGGTCGCTCCGATCAAGGCACGCGCCTGCGACGCGCTGCACGCCGTCTTGAGAAACAGACGACGCCGGTTTGCGGGCAACCCGCGGCTCATGCGTCGGGGCGTTGAGCGCTGCTGATAGGCACTGAGCAGGCAAGCCGCCTTACCAACTCGGCCAGAAGCATCGACCGTCGATACAATCTCACGGGTGACGATCGGCATCATCTGTGCGCTCCCGCAAGAGCTGGCATACCTGCGCGGCCGGCTTCGCGACGCCAAACGCACCGAAGTCGCCCAGATTGTCTTCGACGCAGGCGAACTCAAAGCGCGCCGGGTCGTAGTGGCCACTGCGGGAATGGGAAAAGTCAACTCCGGGTTAGTAGCGACGTTGCTCGCCGACCGATTTGGTTGTGGCACTATTGTTTTCACCGGAGTCGCCGGCGGACTGGATCCGCAACTGTGCGTCGGTGACATTGTCATCGCCGATAGAGTCGTGCAGCACGATTTCGGCCTCCTCGAGAATGAGCGGTTGCTTCCCTATCAGCCTGGACACGTTCCCTTCATTAACCGCACCGAGCGCCTCGGCTACGAGATCGACCCCCAATTGTTAGCCCGTGTCCAAGATCGTCTCGAAGGCCTTGCGCTTGCGCCCCTGTCGAACGTCGCAGACGCTCGGCCGCCACGAATCCATTACGGCACCATCCTCACCGGCGACCAGTATCTGCATTGCGAGCAAACACGTATCCGCCTCCACAACGACTTTGGCGGTGCCGCTATCGATATGGAAAGCGGTGCGCTAGCGCAGATCTGCGAATCGTTTGGCATCCCTTGGCTGGTCATCCGTGGGCTCTCCGATAATGCTGGCGCCGAATCTGGGCCGGACTTCCGTCGCTATGTCAGCGAGGTGGCGGCCAGGTCGGCTCGCATTCTGCTGGAATTGCTGCCCGCTTTGGCTTAGGAGGTGGATTGTGCCTGAACGTATCGTGAGCGCCACCCGCGAAATAGCGGCCAGTGCGGACCGGATCTTCGAACTGATCGCCGATCCGTCCCGTCAGCCGAGCTGGGACGGCAACGACAACCTGGCGGTCGCGGCTCCGGGGCAGCGGGTCCGTCGGGTTGGGGACATCTTCAGCATGACGCTGAGCATGGGTGCGGTGCGGGAAAATCATGTGGTGGAGTTCACTGAAGGTCGCCAAATCGCTTGGCGTCCTGCGGAACCCGGCAAGCAGCCGCCGGGTCACCTGTGGCGCTGGGAGCTGACGCCGGTGAGCGACACCCGCACCAGCGTGACCCATACCTACGATTGGACGGCGCTGACCGACGCCAGTCGCCTCGACCGCGCGCGGGCAACGACTGCCGACATGCTTCGCGCATCGATGGACCGCCTTGCCGCGATCGCGGAGGGCTCCGATGCGGCGGCCGACACGCCTTAGCGCCTTCTACCGCAACGTTGTGCCCGGTACGGTCACCGTATGGCTCTCCCACCACCAGGAAACGACCGCGCTGCCATTGTCACCGGTGCCTCGTCAGGCATCGGCGAGGAATTCGCCAAGATACTTACCCGGCGCGGCCATCAGGTCGTCCTGGTCGCCCGCCGCGTCGATCGTCTGGAAGAAATCGCCGCACGGCTGGGCGCGAACGCGCATCCGCTGCCGACGGACCTGTCCGACCGAGACGACCGCGCGAGCCTGCCGGACCGAGTCGATGCACTTGGACTTGTTCCGGACATTCTGATCAACAACGCCGGACTATCGACCCTAGGCGTTGTCGCGAAATCTGTTCCCGAGAAAGAACTTAACCTAGTCGAGGTCGACGTGGCCGCCGTGGTCGATCTGTGCAGCAGATTCCTGCCGGGAATGGTGGACCGGCAATTGGGCGCTGTGCTCAACCTGGCATCGGTCGCCGCGTTGGGTCCGCTTCCGGGTCAAGCGGCGTATGCGGCGGCCAAGGCGTTCGTGTTGTCCTACACCCACAGTCTTCGCGGTGAGCTGCGTGGCACCGGGGTTGTCGCGACCGCGTTGTGCCCCGGACCGGTGGACACCGGCTTCGGTGACGCGGCTGGGTTCACCAAAGAGGAAGCCGACGCCGCGTTGCCGCGGGCCATGTGGGTTCCGGCCGACAAGGTCGCAAAGGCCGGAATCGATGGGCTAGCTGCCGGCAAGTCGGTCGTCGTCCCGGGTGGGGTTAATCGGGTGTCTGCGGCGCTGTTCCGGGTTGCACCGCCGGGGCTGATGCTGCCACTGTTGACACGCAACCACCCGGCGATGAAACGTAGATGACCTTCCTCACTTGGTCACCATCCGCAGGCGTCGCTGCAGATATAGCTCGCGAACCTTGACGCGCTGCAGCTTTCCGCTGGTGGTGCGTGGCAAGGACCCGCTGGGGACAAGGACGATGTCGTCAATGCAAAACCCGAAAGCGCCTCGGACGGCGGCTCCTACCTCGGCGCGGACCCGATGATGTTCGTTATCAGGGGCTTTGGTACCTACCACCGCGACAACCGATTCCCTCCCACGACTCGCATCAGGCGGCAGCGAAAAGACCGCGGTTTGACCGTCGCCGACCACGGGTAAGTCGTCGATTGTTCGCTCGACGTCGTAGGGCGGGAAGTTCCGGCCACGTACGATCAGCATCTCCTTGTGGCGACCCACCACGAAAAGCTCCCCGTCGCTGAGAAATCCGCGGTCTCCGGTGTCGAACCAGCCGTCCTTAGGGGCCTGCACGGCGCCGTCGCGCGACAGATAGCCAAGCATTATCGACGGGCCGCTGATCTGGATGTCCCCCTCCGTTCCCTCTGGGCCGGCGATCCCCTCCGAGTTCACGATTCGCACGCGGATTCCGTCGACGGGCGAACCGCACGAGACAAGGGGCGGCTGGGTGTCCTCGCTGTGCAGCGCGCGTACCCGGCCAAAGTTCGACGGACCAGGCGCTGCCTTCCGGAGGGCGACCGTGGTTGCCACCACCGACTCGGCCATCCCGTAACACGGCACCAGGACATCACGTCGCAGACCAAGGGGTGCAAAGCTTTCGGTGAAGTACTGCAGGTTGAATCGCGCCGGTCTCGTTGTTGCCGAGACGTCGGGGTGGGAAGCCGCCCGGAGTTACCAGGATTGGTGAAGTGATCGATGGCCGTCGGACTGAATCGGGGCATCGGCTACGTGCGTCCCGTTGCGTTCGCCAGTTCGCATTCGGCGGCGACTTCACGCGAATCGATGTACTTCTCGATACTGACAGCGCAGCAGCCAATTTCGGCGCAATGCCGACGACGGCGAAAACGCACCGTTTGGCCGGTTTGGCCGGAGTTGCCGCATGGGCAGTCGCCCTCGTCGACCTCACCGACGTCGTCGGAAAGCAAGAAGCCGGGATACGCAGTGTTAAGCGCGTCCAGGATGGCGATGCCGCCGGTCTTGCCCGGCGCGAGTTCGACTGCGGGGTCAGAGATGTCGCGGATCGACACGTAGCACCACGGCGGAACGTGCTTGCGATTGTGCTCGCATTCGATGGCGAGCATGTTCGACTCGATCATGCCGTACATGTCGCGGACGCGACTGCGGTCGATTCCAAGAACCGCCTCGGCTTTGTGGTCGAACCCATCGCGGCTGATGGATTTCCCGGTGTACTGTTTCCAGCCGCCGAGCATGATGATCAGCGATTCGGGGTCAAGTGTCAGCGGAATGGCTTCCGGTTCAAGGAATCTCATGAACCGTGCGATGATGAACGGCGGCCCGATGAGGTGCCGGGTCATCTTGCCCTCCCAATTACGCAGGCACGCAAGCGCTTCCTCGGGGTCGAACGAGTAGTCGCGCACGACGTAGCGATGGTCGTCCAGCATCCCGGTGAGCAGGTTGAACACCTTGACCATGCCCATCTCGGGGACCTCGGCCGTGGACGGACACAGGAACAGTCCGGCGCCTTTGGAGATGCCAAAGAAGTCTCGGTAGCAGCCGAACAACCCCACCGACGCCCGGGTGACGGTCAGTGCGTCTCGTCGGGCAACCGATGGGACCCCGCTGGTGCCGGTCGAGCGGATCTCCATCTCGACGTCGGCAAGACCGGATGTCAGCAGCACATGCCCGCCGGCTTGCTTGAACATTCCGACTGGAAGCAAGGGGATGCGATGCAGGTCTGGATAGTCGCCGATGTCAGCGGGTTGGATCTGTGCGGCCTCGCATTGTGCACGATAGAACCCGTTGCGTTGGAAATGATAAGCAAGCGCCCCACGTACGGCGTTGGTGAGCGATCGTTGCCACTCGGATCTCGGTACTCGCAGGGCACGGACATCTCCTTCGCCGGCCGCGCACGACCTATTGAGCTCACCTCGGGGCGCAGACGCGGCGACGCAGTTGACGCTACGCAACGTAGTAGTAGTACTACGCACCGTAGTAAATCCCTTTGCCGAACAACGCGGTCTGACTTACCGAGCTTCTCAGCAGTAGTCAGATCGCGACGAAAAAAGTTCCATCGGCTTACTTAGGTCGCAAATAGCATGGTGGCGAACATGGTCGCCACCCCGGCCGCCATCGTTGCCTCAACCGCGCAAGCAAGCGACTTGCGCGATGGGCGGGTCCCCCGGCCGTAACGGCGCTGCATGACGAACCGGTAGCCCCAGACTAGGGCGGCAAGCGCGAAAAAGACGGTCCATATCCAGTTGCCGGTCGCGATCCATCCGTGCAGCTCGCTGCCTGTTGGCGTGTCGGTCGAAGTCATGTCCATGTCCGGCATCGACATTCCCGGAGCCATCTCGTGGTCCGCGAGCGGTCGATCGGTTGGCAAGTGCCGATTCATAACGGCATACATCCAGGCCATGGCCCCCATCGTCACGGCGTGATACCCGCGCACCACCCGTTGTGCGATCCTGCGGGCCGCAGCGACGGCCATTGCCGCGAACCAGACCCCCGCTACCAGGAAAAACAGCGCCGGTAGCGTCGCTGGCAGCGGGACTGCCCGCGGCCATGCCATCACAGCCATCGCGATTGCCATCACGACATGCAATCCGTGGCCCACGATCGAGGTCCACGATCGGCGGTCGATGACGAGTACAAACCCGGCGCCGCTGAACAGGAACAGGCCGGTGACCAGCCAACGAAGCGGTAGGTCAGCGATCATGCGGGGCCCACGTCTCCCAGCTTCCTTCACATTCGCAAATGAACGGTCACCGAAGACTATGCGCTCCCTGACCGATGATGCACGGCCGTAAGCTGCAGGGGTGCCTCGATCCAAGGACGTAATGGCCCGAGCTTGGCTGGTAGGTGGCTTTCTCGCCATCTCGGCGGCGCTCGCCGGCCAGGGCTTGATCTCAGGGCCACGTCGTTTTGCCGAGGCCGGCAATCCCTATCCGGGTGCGTTCATCAGCGTTGCCGGGCCACTCGGGTGCTTCCTCGGGTCCCTGCTGGGCGCCAGCTGTCTTGGTGCATTGGTCTACGTCACCATGACGTCGAGGCCAGCGGCCGATGGCTTGATTGACCCCGCAGCATTTCGGATTCACCTTGTGGCAGAGCGGGTTTCGGTCGCCTGGCTGGGAATTGCCCTAGTAATGGTGGTAATTCAGGCCTCGCATGACTCTGGGGTGGCGCCGGTGCGGTTGCTGACTAGTGGAGCGCTGCGCGATGCCATCGACGCATCCGAAACCGCACCCGCGTGGTTCCTGGCGGCGATCTGCGCGCTGCTGGTAGCGGTAACGCTGCGGCTCAACACTCGTTGGCTCGGTCACGTTGTGCTGCTGGTCCCCACCGTGATTGCGGTCGTTGCGCCGGCGGTGACCGGTAATGCGGGACAGGGACCCGACCATGACTACGCGACCAGCGCTGCCATCGTCGTCGCGGTCGCAGTCGCCACCCTGACCGGCCTCAAGACCACCGCGGCGTTGGTCGGGGCGACGCCCAATCGTGCCGTACTGCTGACGCAGCTAGCTAGCGGTGCAATCGCGCTGCTGTACGGGGCGGTCCTGCTCTATCTGTTGATCCCGGGCTGGAACCTTGGTTCGGACTTCGGTCGTCTCGGCTTGGTCGCGGGGATTCTCGTGGCCTTGGTGTGGTTGTCCGACTGCTGGACTCTGTTGGGTAGTTCGGCGCGGTCTCGCGGTTCTGAGAACCTCGCTGCCCTGGCCGTGATGGCCGCTCTGGCGGCGATAGCCGCGATGGCGGTTACGACCGCGCCGCGACTACTCACCCACCAATTCACGGCCTGGGACGTCTTGCTCGGCTATGAACTGCCACACCCGCCGACTATCACCACGGTGGTTACCGTCTGGCGATTCGACAGCTTGGTCGGCGCGGCCGGCCTGGTTCTGGCCGTCGCGTATGTCGTCGGGTTTGTGCGGTTGCGCCGTGCAGGCAACTCCTGGCCCGTCGGGCGGCTGGTTGCGTGGTTGACCGGTTGTGTCGTGTTGGTGTTCACCAGCAGTTCGGGTGTACGTGCTTACGGATCAGCGATGTTCAGCGTCCACATGGCTGAGCACATGACGCTGAACATGTTCATCCCGGTCCTACTGGTTCTTGGTGGACCGGTCACGCTGGCGCTGCGGGCACTGCCTGCTGCCGGTGATGGACAGCCGCCCGGTCCCCGGGAATGGTTGACCTGGCTGCTGCACTCGCGGGTCACTGCGTTCTTCTCGAATCCGATCGTTGCATTTGTTCTCTTTGTGGGCTCGCCCTATATCGTTTACTTCACGCCGGTTTTCGATACCTTGGTCCGCTACCACTGGGGCCATGAGTTCATGGCCATCCATTTCCTGCTGGTCGGATATCTCTTCTACTGGGCCATCATTGGTATCGATCCCGGGCCGCGCAGGCTGCCGTACCCGGGGCGGATCGGGCTGCTTTTCGCGGTGATGCCGTTCCACGCCTTCTTCGGTATCGCCCTGATGACCATGGCATCGGCGGTCGGCGGCACGTTCTACCGGTCCGTCAATCTGCCCTGGCTGTCCAGTGTCATTTCCGATCAACACCTCGGCGGCGGAATTGCTTGGAGCTTAACGGAATTGCCGGTCATCATCGTAATTGTGGCGTTAGTGACCCAGTGGGCACGCCAAGACCGCCGAGTCGCGTCCCGCGAGGACCGGCACGCCGACAGCGACTACGCCGATGACGAACTGGACGCCTACAACGCGATGCTGCGGGAATTGTCGCGGATGCGTCGATGATGCGTTAGGCGATTACCGAGAAGCTTCCATTTCCGTCTAGTGCCTCCTGCACCTGCTCGCGCGTCAACTCAACGTCGGTGGTAATCCGCACTGTGGAGGTGCCTTTGGTGTCCAGGTCTATGCTGACGGCGCTGACTGGGTCCAATGAGGTCAGCGCGGTGGTGATGGTTGCTACGCATCCCTCGCAGTGCAGTCCGTCGACGGAAAAGGTTTGTTCGGCCATGGGTGCCTAGTATGTCAAGCACCTGACAGTCGACGAAATTGGGTGGTGGTGCCGCCTAGCTGGCGCGTTGCGGCATTGTTCGCCGGCTTCGTTAGGGATTTGCAAAGCATCTCGTTCCGAGAAACGGCTTGGCGCCTATTGTCGGAGGCCGAGAATGGGACCCTGGCTTATTAGGCAGTTGTCAAAGAATTCAATTGACACGCCCCGGCGCGAATGGCGCAAAACGCAGACAAGGCGGCGTCTTCGTAATACGCTTGCGGTCCAGTCTGACCGAGAAAAGACTCGTGTCACCGGGGGAAGGGACAGGCATTGACGAATTTGCTTGCCGCGCCGGAGATCATGACGGCCGTCGCCGCGGACATCGAGAGCATCGGTTCAACGATTAGTGCGGCAAGCGCAGCCGCGGCGGCGCCGACGTCCACGCTGCTGGCCGCGGCCAGCGACGAGGTGTCGGCGGCCATCGCGAATCTCTTTGGCGCGCACGGACAGGAGTTCCAGGCCGTCATCGGTCAAGTCGAGGCATATCACGCTCAGTTCCAACAGGCACTGGCCGCGGCGGCGAGCGCTTACGTGCAAACCGAGACCGCGGCCGCCGCCATCCTGCAGGGACCGGTGGGCGCGCCCGCCGCGCCCACCGCGGCGCCGGCGGCCGCGATTCCGCCTTTCTCGGCTAACCTGACCACGCTATTTATCGGCGCCACCGGCGTGCCCATTCCGCCACCGGAATATGTCACTTTCGCGAATGAGCTCTACGTCCGTTCGATGTCCGCGCCCGAATTCCTACAAAGACTGTTCACGCCCGAAGAGTTGTATCCGATCACCGGTGTCAAGAGCTCGACCCTGAACCAATCGGTGAGTGAGGGTCTCACGATTCTCGACAATGCGATCCACAATCAACTGTCTATTCCGGGCAATTCTCTTACCATCTTTGGCTACTCGCAAAGCGCTATCATCGCCTCGCTGGAAATGCAGAAACTCGCGGCGATGGGCAATCCGTATCCCCCCGGTGACCTCAACTTCGTGCTGGTCGGCAACGAGATGAATCCCAACGGCGGTATGCTCGCGCGTTTCCCCAACCTGACCCTCCCAACCCTAGGTCTGACGTTCTACGGTGCGACCCCCTCCAATACGCCCTACGAAGTGGCCATTTACACGCAGGAGTACGACGGCTTCGCTGACTTTCCGCGGTATCCGATCAATTTCATTTCCGATCTGAATGCGGTGTTCGGTATCGCCACCATCCACACCAAGTACCTGGATTTGACGCCTGCGCAAGTCAATAACGCTATCCAATTGCAGACGTCACCCGGCTACTACGAAAACGGCGGCAAGACGTACTACTACATGATTCCCACCGAGGAACTGCCGCTGCTGACACCGGTACGAGCGATACCCGTCATCGGAAGGCCACTGGCCGCTTTGATCGAGCCCAACTTGGAAGTGATCGTCAATTTGGGCTACGGCGATCCCTACCACGGTTACTCGACGAGCTACGCGGACGTGCCAACCCCGTTCGGGTTGTTCCCCGAAGTCAGCCCGAACACCCTCGTCGAGGCCTTCACCGCCGGGACCCAACAGGGTATCCACGACTTCAACGCCGAGGTGCAAGCCTTGGCCGCGCAGCCGATGATAATCCCGGCGTTCACGCCGCCGCAGCCGACGGACGTATTGGCCAAGTTGGCTGCGATGCCGTCCCCGGAGAAGATTGTGAACACGGCCGCGACGATTATCTCGACCGACTACGCCGTGCTCCTCCCGGCCGCCGATACAGCACTTGCTTTTGCCACGACACTGCCCCTATACAACTCCCAGCTGTTCGTGGAACAGCTCGCGCAGGGCAACCTCATCAACGCGATCGGGTATCCGATTGCGGCCGACGTGGGCCTGGCGACCATCGCAGGCATCGTCCAGTTCCTGGTCATCTCGAAGGCGATCTCACAAAACATCAGCGACATCCGATCCCTCATTCCCTGAGACCCAGTCGGGCGAATCGATCCGGTGTGAATTCTGGGCTTTGAGGGTGAATTCTGGGCGCGAAAAGCCGGCCGGATCCCGCCCGAGACACACACTGAAAGCCGTGAGTTCACACTCGATCTCGAGGTACTCACTGAACCTTACGCAGCCGCAAGCTGTTTGAGACTACAAAAAACGACGAGAATGCCATGGCGGCACCGGCGATCAGCGGATTGAGCAGGCCGGCGGCCGCGATCGGGATTGCGGCCACGTTGTAGCCGAACGCCCAAACCATGTTCATCCGAATCGTCCGCATGGTTGCCCGCGCCAGATCCAGCGCCTGTGGGACGATGTGCAGATCGTCGCGAACCAGGATGATGTCGGCCGCGCCGATCGCGACATCGGTGCCGCGCCCAATCGCCAAGCCCAAGTCGGCGCAGGCCAAGGCTGGGCCGTCGTTGATGCCGTCGCCGACCATGGCGACGGTGTGGCCCGCCTCGCGGAGCCGTTGGATCACTTCGACTTTGCCTTCGGGCAGCACATCGGCAATAGCGGTGTCGATGCCGACCTGTGCTGCCACCGCGTCGGCCACGGCCTGGTTGTCGCCCGTGAGCAGAATCGTGCGTAGCCCTCGGCCGCGCAAAGCGGAGACGGCGTCGGCCGCGGAATCCTTGACGGTGTCGGCAATCGCAATGGCGGCGCAGGCGACGCCATCGACCGACACGAAAACGACTGTCTCGCCGCGGGACTCGCCCTCGACTCGCGCGGACTCAAGAACGGCGTCGCACGGCCCATTACGGGTAATCCAGGACGGCTTGCCCACCTCGACGTGGCGGCTGCCGACGACTCCCGACACACCGCGCCCGGCGACCGCGGCGAACTCGGTGACGGGGCCTGGGTTTTCAGATGCTGCAACGATGGCCGTCGCCACCGCGTGCTCGGAAGCCGCTTCGACTGCGGACGCCAGGGCGAGCACCTCCCCGGGGTCCCAGCCGTCGCAGGTCGTCACGCCGGTCACGGTCAGCTGTCCCACCGTCAACGTGCCGGTCTTGTCGAATACCACGGCGTCGATCCCGCGGATGGTCTCCAGCGCTCGGTAGCCCTTGATGAAAATCCCCAGCTGCGCGCCCCGTCCGGAAGCGACCATCATCGCGGTGGGCGTAGCCAGCCCGAGCGCGCACGGGCACGCGATCACCAATACCCCGAGGGTCACCGAGAAAGCGCGATCCGCACCGGCCCCGCCGATGAGCCAGGCCGTGCCGGCCAATCCGGCGATGGCGAACACCACCGGGACGAACACCGCCGAGATGCGATCGGCGAGGCGCTGAGCTCGAGCCTTCTGCGCTTGCGCTTGCTCGACGAGCCGGACCATCGCGGCGAACTGGGTGTCGCCACCGACGGCGGTGGCCTCGATGACCAGCCGGCCGTCCAGCACGACGGTGCCACCGATGACCGTCGCCTCCGGATATGCACGCACCGGTTTAGCCTCGCCGGTCATAGCGCTCATATCGATCGCCGCGGCACCGTCGACAACCACCCCGTCGGCGGCGATGGTCTCGCCCGGCCGGGTCACAAAGCGCTGTTGCTTCTTGAGTTCGCCGGCCGGAATCACCAACTCCGCGCCGTCCGGCAGCAGGACCGTGACATTCTTGGCGCCCAACGCTGCGAGGGCGCGAAGCGCGCCGCCGGCCTTGGATTTGGCGCGGGCTTCAAAGTATCGACCCGCAAGAACGAAGACAGTGACCCCAGCAGCTACCTCGAGGTAAATCGAATCGCTATGCAGGATCGCCTGCCAAATTCCGCGGGCTTCCCGTGGCTGGTGATGCACGAAGGCCGTCGATAACGACCAGGTGGTGGCCGCCACGATGCCAACCGAGATCAGCGTTTCCATGGACGCTGTCCGGTGGCGGGCATTGCGCAGCGCCACCGAGTGGAACGGCCAGGCGGCCCATGTCACGATCGGGGCCGCCAGCGCGGTCAACAGGTAGCCCCAGCCGGCGAACCTGACGCTGGGCACGATCGCGAACATCGTCGACAGATCGGCCAGTGGCACGAACAGCACCGCCGCGACAAGCAGCCGCCGCAGCAGGCGGCGGGCGTGGTCGGCGTCGGGATCCTTTTGCTCGGCGACCGACTCGGTGTGTGGAGCCGCCTGATATCCGGCTTTCTCGACCACTTCGCACAGGTCTGCGGTAGCCATATCGACGGCGTCGATGGTCGCGATGCGAGTAGCGAAGTTGACGGATGCATGCACGCCAGGAACCTTGTTGAGCTTCGTTTCGACGCGGCTCGCGCACGCCGCGCACGACATCCCCGAGACTTCCAGCTGAACGCGCCGCACCGAGCTAAGGCCGGGGTCCTCTAAAAGCGGCGCCGTCACGGCTCTCCTCAGGTCAGCTATCTGGTCGGCATCTTTGGTACCGCCAGGGTACAAGCGCTGCTAGACCTGATTGCTGGCCGCGTGTTCCCTGATGAGCGCGTAGAGGCGCCATCGGCCCGGCACGCCTTTGAGTTCTCGTTCACCGCGCTCGAGGAATCGGTGCCGCGATCCTGCGACGATGTCACGCACCGTCGAAGACACCAGCACCTCACTGGGCCCCGCAAGCGCCGCGACGCGTGCACCGATGTGCACGGCCATGCCGGCAACGTCATTTCGCGAGGCAGGGCGCAACTCGACCTCACCGGCATGGATACCGACCCGGACGTCGATGCCGAGAACATGGACCGCGTCCACGATGGCGTCGGCGCACCCGATCGCGGCACTGGGGCTGGTGAACGTCGCGACGAAACCGTCACCGGCGGTGTTCACTTCGCGACCGCCGAAGCGCTGGATTTCATGGCGCACGATGTTGTCGTGGTTGTCGAGCAGGTCGCGCCACCGGAGGTCGCCGAGGGCGGCGGCGCGCTGGGTCGAGCCGACGATGTCGGTGAACACGATCGTGGTCAGCATGCGCTCGGCGACGGAGCCCCCGCGCACACCGGTGATGAACTCCTCGACCTCGTCGAGCAATGCCGCGGTGTGGCCGACCCAGTACAGCGCATCTGCGCCAGGAAGCTCGATGAGGCGTGAGCCGGCGATGTGCTCGGCCAGGTAGCGACCGTGCTCGATCGGGACGAAGTTCGAATCCTTGCGATGCAAGATCAGCGTCGGTGCGGTGATGTGCTGCAACGCGTCGCGCGCGTCGCAGGCCCCTATGGCGTTGATGACGGCGCGCGCCATGCTGGGCGACGCCGCCCGGTTGCCGGCGAGATCCCACCAGGTGCGGAAAGCGTCGTCATGGGCGACGCTGGGAGCGACGATGCCGAGGATGTCAAAGCCGTGCTCGACGGCATCCGGTTCGGTCCCGACGGTGAGGTAGGGGTCGGCGATCTCGGCCTCAACCCCTATTTCATAGTCGGGCGCCCACAACGTTCGCGCCGAGCCGCCGACGATCACCAGACTGCGGACCCGTTCGGGGTACTTCGCGGCGAAGACTAGTGCGGTGGTGGCGGTGAAGCCGGTCGCGAAGATCGCGGCTTGCGCGCTGCCGGCCGCGTCCATCACCGCGATCGCGTCCTCGGCCCAGAACGTCGGCCCGAGGATGTCCACCGAGGGAACCGGGGACGACAAGCCAACTCCGCGATGGTCGAACCGGATCACGCGGCTGAACGCCGCCAGACGCTGATAAAAGCGGTACATCGACGGTTCGGCGTCAATTGTGTCGATTGGGATGGACGGACCGGGCACCACAAGTAGGTCGATCGGACCCTCACCGAGGATCTGATAGGCGATTTCTAGGTCGCCGCACTTGGCGTAGCGAGTCCGGGGCACCTGCGCCACGGCTACAGGTTAATGATGGGGACCAGGTAGCGGGCGGCGTACTCGCGGACGGCAGTCTGATCGGAGGTATCGAGGCGGTCGGTGGGGAACATGATGATGCCGACGGCGACGCGCAACAGAATGTCGGCGACGTTGGCAAGGTCAGAGTCGGCCACGTGTGTGGCGCCGCACCGCCGCAGCGTGTGCGCGATCCCGTCGGCGAATTGGTTGATCGGAAAGGCGTGCGATCGCGAAAACATGCCGAACAGTTCGGGTTCACTTTCGGCGATGCGCGAATACAGCGGTGAGTCGTGGATGAGGCGCACTCCGAGCGCGAACGCCTCGATCACCGCCCCTTGCGGATTGCAGCCGTTGGTGGCCTGGTCCAGAGTGGCGAAGAAGGTTTCGGCCTCGCGCCGCACGACGCTTGCGAACAGCTCGTCCTTATTAGGAAACCGCCGGTAGATGGTGCTGCGGCTAACCCCGGCGCCCGCGGCGACGTCGTCGATATTGGCCCGGCGCACCCCGTAGGTCTCGAAGACCGTCCGGGCGGTGTCCAGGATGATGCGCATCTTCGCGTCGCCGAGATCGCCGTCGGGGCTGGGTGGTGTCACCGGTCAATGTTGACACAAAGATATGCTTTTGTTTCACTGTTCCGCAACAACCTGCCGGGTAGGTGGTGGCTAGGAGGTGGCTAGGAGGTGGCTAGGACGGCCGAACTGAATTTCGACACCGGTGTTCGCGAGGCGATGCCGTTGCTGGTTGAGGAGTCGGGTGAAGACGAGATAACACGGCTCGGGCCCGACTCGTTGATCTGGAAGTTCTACGGAGATCACCGCACGCAACTGTTCGGGTTCCAGCGCGTCGCCGGCACCGAGAACTGCATCGAACAGCTCGCTCAGGGTGTGTTCGATCACTCGGTGATCTTCAGCGACACGCTGGGTAGGGCAAAGCGGACCGCGCCGCCCATGATGAAAACCGTCTACTCCGACGATCCGCACAAGTGGGGCCGCACGGTACGGGATTTCCACAAGTCGATCAAAGGCACCATCAGCGACGGCTCGAGGTATCACGCGTTAAACCCGGAGCTGTTCTACTGGGCGCACGCCACATTCGTCGATCAGGTCATCTACAACACCGACATGTTCATCCGGCGGCTGTCCCGCGCGGAGAAGGAGCGGATCTTCGGCGAAAGCAAGGTCTGGTACCGCCTTTACGGCGTCAGTGACCGGGGGCAACCGCAAACCTATGACGAGTTCGTCGCCTATTGGGAGGGCATGCTGGACCGGTTCGTCCCGCACAAGACCGTGCTGTATGGCACGGGGTATCTCCGAAAGGGCATTCCGGGTCCCCGAAAGATCCCCGGGCCGATCTGGAAGGCCTTGTCTCGGCCGCTGAACGCCTACGCCCGCCTAGTCGTGGTGGGAACCTTGCCACCACAAATGCGTGATGTGTGCAACCTCCAATGGGATAGCAAGCGCGAGAAGCGATTTCAGCGGTTCGCTGCACTCATGCGCGCGTTGAATCCGCTGATCAACCGGCTGCCGCTGCGCCTGATCTACGCACCCTGGGCGGCCGACGCCTGGACACGCTCCGGCAGGGACCCGCGCACGCTGCACAACAACTCCGCTTAAGGCAACACCGTGTGCATCAACATGACGTTGTATGCAGACCACAGCGACAGGTTGAAGTACACGTCTTTGCCCGTCGACCAGGGGTGCATCATCGGCGCATAGATGCCGCCGGGCATCTGCCACGACGACACGAGCATCGTCTCTGGGCTCCACGGTCCTTGTGGAGCCGGCGCGGTCCTCGCCACGACGTCGTTTGCGCCGTTGGTGTACATCACCAGGTACTGCTTGAGATATGTGTTGTACTGGGCCGACATTTCGCCCACCGGACCCGGGATGACCACCGTGGCCGCCTCCGGCTTGTTGGGGACCCAGGAGTTCGAATCGCCGTTCCAATATTCGTATTTGGTGAGGTCGGGGACAAAGCGCTGTGGAACTCGAGTCAGATGTGCCGAGCCGCCGCGTCCGGGCGGCGTTCCGAACGAATAGAGGTAACCGTCGCTGGACTTAAGGAACGCCCCCATCTGGAAGTTTTCATTGCCCGGAATGAATCTGGCTCGTCCGCTGTCGGGCCCGGACGCGCGGACGGTGCCTGGATATACCCCCCAGGTCTGGCCATTGTCGTTGGACACCGCGATACCCGAGTAGTTCGTCGTCCATTCGCCGTCACGGCCCCAATCCCTGATGGACATGAAGTTGACGTACTGGGTTCTCCCGACCGAGATCGCGGACGTCGGAATGATTCCCGTCTCGTTCGGCGCCCATTTGATGCTATTGATGAGCTGTTTGGAAAATCCCGGTTGGCTTACCGGCGACCCGGAATATCTGTTGGACGGGTCGCCGGAGGCCACGTGGATTCCGTCGGCCAGGTCACGGTCTTGGCTGCGGAACATCACGTTGTATCGCCATTGGTGTTCGTGCACGGCGCAATAGCCGAACGTGTCACCGAAGATCATGAGTGTCTGACGGTTGGCGGGATCGCCGTTGTCCCAGAGGATTCCGAGGTCGGTCCCGGAGATGCCGAATCGTTCGAGCGTCTTGTTGGGGCCGTCAGGCCCGGTGACCCACTCGGCCAGCGATGTCGTAGCCCCCCCGATGTCAGCAGGTTCTGGTCCCGGCGCCGGGGCTGGGGCCGGTGCCGGGACCAGAACCTGCTGACATCGGATTGTTGGGTGCCCGGGGCGGGAGGATTCGGCCCGGGCGGCAGCACGCCCGCTTGAGGTTGCAGGGGCGCGGAGTATCGCTGACCCGGATTTGCCAACCGAGACAGCGGTCCCAGCCTAGGCAGTGGCGCACGTTCATTCGCACCACGAGGCCGGGGCCCTCGCGGTATCGGGCCGAGTGTTTTGGAACTGGGCGCGGTCACCACGGCGTTCGGCGGGGGTGGGGCGTTTGCAGCGTCGCCACTGCAGGGCACGGCGGACGCTCGTGGCGCGAGGCCTACCGCGCTGATGAGTCCGATCGCGGCCGCGGACGCCAGCGATACCGACATGATTCGAGGAATCGCCGACATGTCACACCTTCCCCGGGAGGTCGCATTTGACTTCCGCAATTGGACTCTTTGACATCCGCAATTGGATGATGTGACGATAGTGATCACTGAGGCTTTTGTGATCAGTGATTCGCGGATAGGTATGCGTCCGTAACCGTGTCGCAACTCATCCGTTCACCGAGCACTTGACCGCCGAACTGCCAAAACGGTTCGCCGCGCGAAACCACTGACGCGGCACACGCTCGGCTGCAAGAGTGGCATTGAGCGGAGATCGGTCGAACCTAATCGGGGGGACGCAGCCCAAATGAATCTGGCAGCGCAGGCCTTGACGGCGGTTACTCACAGACTGGTCAATCCGGCGCGCACAACAGATCCCGACAGGCTGCGCAGCGCCGTTTCCGGCAAGACCGTACTCGTGACCGGCGCGTCGTACGGAATCGGCGAGGCAACCGCCCGCAAACTGGCCGCGGCCGGGGCGACCGTGCTGGTCGTGGCCCGATCGGCGGAACGGCTCGACGACCTTGCCGCTTCGGTCAACGCCGGCGGCGGCCGGGCCGTCGCCTACCCCGCCGATCTCACCGACGAGACTGCCGTCAGCGAGCTAGCGAAACAGATCACCGAGAACCACGGACCGCTGGACATCGTGGTGAGCAACGCGGGCAAGTCGCTGCGGCGGTCGCTGCATCACCAATACGACCGGCCGCATGATTTTCAGCGGACCATCGACATCAATTACCTGGGCCCGATCTGGCTGCTCCTGGGATTGCTCCCGGCGATGCGCGAGAACGGTCAGGGGCACATTGTGAACGTGTCGAGCGTCGGTGTGCGCGTCGTTCCGGGTCCGCAATGGGGCGCCTACCAGGCGTCCAAGGGCGCCTTCGATCGCTGGCTGCGCAGTGTGGCGCCGGAACTGCATGTCGACGGTGTGGCCGTGACCACGGTCTACTTTGCCTTGGTCCGCACCCGAATGATTGCGCCCACTCCCATCCTGGGCACGCTTCCGGGCCTGCATCCGGATGAGGCCGCCGACACGATCGCCAAGGCAATCATCGAGCGCCCGCGCACGATCGAACCGCCCTGGATGCGGCCCGCCGAGCTAGCCTCGGTGCTGCTGGCCGGGCCCGCCGATCTCGCCGCCCGTGTATGGCATCGTCGGTTCTTCGCCGAATCCGGCCGGGAACTCGGCAGCGAGCAAGGGGATCGTCGATGACTGGCAGTGTGGCAGGTACCGCGGCTCGGGCCATGCTTCGTTCGGGTCTGCTCGGTCCGCCGAGCCCGGTCGCGGTGTTGCGGCTCGTCCGCGAGATCTATCGGGGTGGCGCGAATTTTTATACTCTGCTTGCGATTGCGGCCGCGCGATGGCCGGACAGAACGGCGATCGTCGACGACGACGGCGCATTGCGCTATTCCGAACTGCAGTCGCTCACCGAGTCTTTGGCCCACGAACTTCTTCGCGCGGATGTGGAAGCGGGCCAGGCGGTGGGCATCATGTGCCGCAATGGGCGCAACTTCGTAGCGACAGTATTCGCGACCAGCCTGGTAGGCGCCGATGTTGTGTTGGTGAACACCGAGTTTCGCCGCGACGCCCTTGCCGGCGCAGTGAACACACACCAGATCCGAACGATGTTCTGCGACAAAGAATTCGTCGACCAGATAGACCAAACTGGTGAGCCAATACGGGCTATCGATCCTCAAACCGTTGCGCCGCAGGCAGATTCGCGACCCAAGGTCGCCCCGGCGGGCCGTATCGTTCTGCTCACCTCGGGCACCACGGGTGTACCGAAGGGGGTGTCGCGCACACCCACGATGAGTTCCGGAGTCGGCGTTGGCGTCACGATTCTGGACCGCACCCAACTACGTGTCGGATCGCGAGTCGCCCTGGCGGTACCGATGTTTCACGGGCTGGGTTTCGGCATGCTGATGCTCGCCATCGGCCTGGGCGGCACGGTACTGACGCGTCGGCGTTTTGATGCCGAAGCCACACTGGCACAAGCGTCGCTGCATCGCGCCGACGCGTTGAGCGTGGTGCCGATCATGCTGGCCCGCATTCTGGACTTGCCGCAGCGGGTACGGACCCGAAATCCGCTGCCGTGCCTGCAGGTAGCGATTTCCAGCGGCGACCGACTCGATCCCAATCTGACGCGCCGGTTCATGGATGACTACGGTGACATCCTGTACAACCTCTACGGCTCCACCGAGGTCGGCATCGGCGCACTGGCAACGCCGGTCGAACTGCGACGGTTCCCGGAGACGGTGGGTAAACCCGTTGCCGGATGCCCGGTGCGAGTCTTCGACAAATACGGCAGGCCCGTCGGGCCTCGTGTCATCGGACGCGTCTTCGTCGGCGGTGAGCTGACATCACCGGGCTATACCGGGGGCGGCGGCAAAGCGGTCATCGACCGGATGACGAACACCGGAGACATGGGCTACCTCGACGAATCGGGTCGGCTGTATATCGTTGGCCGCGAAGACGACATGATCGTCTCCGGGGGCGAGAACGTCTATCCCCGCGCATTGGAGAATGCGCTGGCCCGGCACCCAGGCATCGCCGAGAATGTGGTCGTCGGAGTGCCTGACGAGCAGTTCGGACGTCGATTGGCCGCCTACGTCGTCCTGCGGCCGGGCAGCGACCTCGATACGCAGGCCCTGCGGGAGTTCTTGAAGGGCAAGGTTTCTCGTTTCGAACAGCCCAGGGACATCAACATCGTCGACAGTATTCCGCGCAATCCCGCAGGCAAGGTCGTGCGCAGGGAGCTGTCGACCTAGCCTTCGGGCTCCTCCTGATCGGGTCGCACAGCACCCACGGTCTTGGCCAACCACTTGGGCGCCAGCGCTGAGACCGCGGTGGCTCCTGCCGTGGCGGTGGCCACTCCGGTCCAGGCGACCGGTCCCAGCGGTGTGCAGCCGAAAAACTGGCTGAGAACCGGGGTTTGGATGATGCCGACCAACACGCCGGCACTGCCCAGCGCCGTCGCCACGACGAGTGGGCTGTGACTGCGGGTCAACAGAGTTTGCGCCAGCTGTGTCGTCACCAGAGCCGTCAATCCCATCGTCGACGTGCGTCTTTCGCTGCCCGGCGTCCAACGCCCGATGGCCCACGCGGCCGTTGCTCCCGCCGCCGTGACGACGCCACGGTTGACGATCTGGCGCATCAACGGCTCGTCCAGTGAAGGCTTCGCCGCGGTCAGCACTTCGCGCTGGCGTGACCGCCGCGCTTGGGCAACCTCCTCGTCGCTGAGATCCTCGTCCTCCTCCGGATCCTCGTATTGCGAGGTGACGGCCACGGCAAGCGCGGGGAACATATCCGTGAGCAGGTTCACCAGCAGCAGTTGACGAGTGCCCACCGGC
The DNA here is from genome assembly GCF_900232995.1 of Mycobacterium simulans. Taxonomy (GTDB): domain Bacteria; phylum Actinomycetota; class Actinomycetes; order Mycobacteriales; family Mycobacteriaceae; genus Mycobacterium; species Mycobacterium simulans. The sequence continues at coordinate 1,030,637 of NZ_OCVX01000003.1, read as the reverse complement.
GCCCGTCCGGCGCCGAACGCCGTTCCGATAATCGTGAACAGCACCTCGCCGACATTGCCGCCGACCAAGATGGTGACCGCATCGCGAACACCGGCCCACATGCTGCGGCCTTCGACCAGCGCGTCGAGCAGCACGCCGAGATCATCGTCGGTCAAGACGATGTCGGCGGCGCCGCGGGCGGCCGACGAACCGCGACCGCTGACCCCAATGCCGACGTCGGCCATCCGGATGGCGGCGGCGTCGTTGGCCCCGTCGCCGACCATCGCGGTCACTCGCCCGCAACGCTGCAGGGCCGCCACGATCTGTACCTTTTGCTCCGGGCTGACACGGGCGAACACCTGCACGTCGGCGGCGAGTTTGGCGGACGCATCTTCGTCCAGATTGGCGAGCTCGGCGCCGGTCACCACCCTGGCATCCGAGGGCAGGCCCAACTGGCGAGCGATCGCCCGCGCGGTGACGGGGTGGTCGCCGGTAATCAGCACCACGTTGCGCTCGGCGTCCAGCAAGGCTTCGATCAGCGGGCGCGATGACGCTCGCGCGGTGTCCGCCAAACCGACGTAGCCGAGCAGCTCGAGGTCGTGCGCAGCGGCGTCGACGGCGTCGGCGTCGGTCTCCTCGTCGTCGGTGGTCCCGTTCTCCCAGGGCCGCTGCGCCACCGCGAGCACCCGCAAGCCCTGCTCGGCGAGGCTGCGTACCAATGACTCGGCATGCAGCAGGTCGGCCTCGAAATCGTCCCCGGAATCGGCGAACCGGCAGCGCGGCAGGACTGTCTCCGGAGCGCCCTTCAGCATCAACATCGGTGCCGCGCCCGTGCCCGCCGTGCCGATCGCCGCGGCATAACCGCGACTGGACTCGAAAGGTACTTCGGCCAGTACCTTCCATTCCGAATCATCTTGGCTATCAATCGAACTCGCTGCAGTAAGGATTGCCTCGTCGGTGGCGTGCGCATGCCCTTCCCCGTTGTGGGGCTGCGTGGACGCGCGGGCCGCGGCCCGCAGTACCTCGATGGAGCGCTGATCGGTGATCTTCGGCAACGGACCCTTAGGGCTGGCCGTGCCGGGCACGGCGCAAACAACGCGCAACCGGTTCTCGGTTAGCGTGCCGGTTTTGTCGAAACAGATGGTGTCGACCCGGCCCAGCGCCTCGATGGTGCGCGGAGAGCGCACCAGCACGCCGTGCGCCGTCAGGCGCTGGGCCGCGGCAAGCTGGGACAGGGTCGCCACCAATGGCAGGCCCTCGGGAACCGCGGCCACCGCGATTGCCACTCCGTCGGCTACCGCCTGACGCAGCGATGCGCGGCGCAGCAGCGCCAGACCGGTTACCGCCGCGCCACCGGCAAGTGTCAGCGGGAGGACCTTGCTGGTCAGCTCGCGCAGCCGAGCCTGCACGCCGGCCGAGGTTTCGACGTCGGCGACCGCCGAGATGGCGCGGTGCGCGGCGGTGCCGACTCCGGTGGCGACGACGATCGCGCGGGCCCGTCCCGCGACGATCGTGCTGCCTTCGAACAGCATGCTGGCCCGGTCCGGGTCGGCGACGGCGACGGGCTCGACCTGCTTATCGACCGGCAACGACTCACCGGTGAGGAAGGACTCGTCGACCTCGAGGTCCTCAGCCACCAGTAGCCGGGCATCCGCCGGGCCCACCTCCGGGGCGGCCAGGTCAATGACGTCGCCGGGTCGCAGCGACTTCGCGGAGACGGTGGCCGTGCGGGTGGCGTGCCGGGCGGCCTCCAACCGGCGACGCGTCGTCGCTACCGCCGGGACCACAACGCGGCGCACCAACTGGTCTTGTTCAGCGAACAGTTCGGCGGCCGCGGCCTCGGCTCGCAACCGCTGCACCCCGCCCGTGAGGGCGTTGACGGCCATCACGCCCGCGACCAGCAGCGCGTCGATATTGCTGCCGACGATCGCCGATGCCGCCGCTCCGACCGCCAGGATGGGTGTCAGCGGATCGGCGAGTTCGTGCCTGGTGGCGACGGCAAGTCGCCCCAGGCTTTGTGCCGGGCCGCGCAGGGGGGCCATCAGCGGCTCGTAGGACAGGTCGTTGAGACGGCGGCGCCATGTCGAAGTTCCGGTCTCCACAGCCAGGGGGCGAGCGCCGCCGGCTAGGCGCGAGTAAACGATCTCGGGGTCCAGCGCGTGCCACGCGGTCAGCGGTTGCGGGGTCGGATCCGGCAGCCGCAGCACCCTTGCGGCCGACCAGGTTCCCGACACCAAAGCCGTTGCGGCGGCCGCGTTGACCGGATTGAGCCAGCGACGGAAGCTCGCCGGATTCGTGGATCGATCTTGTTCGCCGGTAACCAGCAGCAGCCCAGCCAACGTGGTGCCGCCCTGCGCGAGGTGTACCGCCGATTCGCTCGCGGAGCGGGCCACCGGGATCGCGGACAGGATCCGCACCGCCGCGGCGAGATCGGTGTCGGTAATGATGTCGGCGGTCCATGGTGTAGCCGCGCGGGGGTCGTCGAGAGCGACTCCGACGTCGGCGATGGCAAGCGCGGCCAAGGTGTCGGTCGATGCGCAGTCCCGGTGCAGTGCCGTGATCAGCAATACCGGTCCGCGATCCGCGCGCAGCTCCCGTACCAAATTCAGCAGCGGCGTACCCGGCGGATGCGTCGAGCCAACGCTGGCGGACAGATCTTCGGTGCCGGCTACATGGCGCAACACCACCCGGGCTCCGGTCCGGTGCGCCGTCTGCAGTAGCGGGATCGCGTATGGGTCGACCTCCCACCCAACGTCGACGCTGCCCACGGATTGGCCGTCGCAGATCAGGTCGGCGTGTTCGAGGCCCTGTGCGGGTGCCGCCGACGGGCCCTGCGTCCTAACCCAGCGCAGCCGTGCGCCGGTGGCAGGCAACTCATCGGGGTCGGGGTCGGGGGCCTCCTCACCATGGAGCAGGGCATCGGCAACCTCGTAGACGCGTTCGGCATCCCAGCCGGGTTCATCTCCGAGCGCACGCAAGACAGCGCGGTGATCGCCGCGCAGCGCAGCGCCGTCGATGACGACCACCTTCACCCGATCCAGGCGGCGCAGCGCGCCCGGGTCGAGAACGAGTAGCCCGGCGTTTGCCAGACCGCGACCGAGTGTGGCGGCGAAGGCCTGCCGGCCGAGATGCGCGGCCTTCGGTACGCCGGCGAGGATCGCCTCCGCGGCCTCCCCGGCGCCGCCGCCGGCGAACAACGCACCTGCCGCGGCAATCACCGAGCCACCGGCCGCTTGACCCACGTATTCCTCCACCGGGCCCGCCATGGACCCCTTGGCGGTATCGATCGCGGCGTCGATTGCGCCATCGACGACGACGTGCGAGGCCTCACCCGCCGCTGCCGCTGCCCAGTTGTGTCGCGGCGCTTGCGATTCGGCTCCCGCAGAGGAGAGGACCGGCACCACCGGAGCCTGTGGCCGGCTGGGCGAGGCGAGTTCGGGCTCTCGGTCGCGCCACCGCTGCCGGTGTGCCGCCGCCTCGGAGAGCTGAAGGCCGCGTTGCAGTAGGTCCAGCATGGGCGTGCCCACTGACTGGCTCAGTCCGTACGCCAACGCCGTCGACCCGCTGAGCGCGATGTCGGTGCCTACTCGGCCCAGCTTCGATTCCAGGACGGACACCACCCGCGGTTGATAGTTCAGCAGTGCCGCCGCGGCTCGTGCGCTCCGCGGTGCCATGGGCAGCCGGGTGACCCAGCCGGTCACCGCGGCACCGACCGCCACGACGTCCATCGCCGCCGCGGTGAGCGGGACCAGAATCGCCAGCGGGTTACCCGGGTCGGCGAACGGCGCCGCCGGAGGCGCCGACGTCGGTCCCGTCAGTGATATGTCGGTCGCTACCGCGGCAACCGTTTCCCGCACTTCGTCTAGGACGATGTCGCTGTCCGCATCCTCGTCGAATTCGACGACCAACCGGCCCAATGACCCCTCGACGTGGGCCTTGGCCACGCCCGTAATCCTGCGAACCGGCTCCTCCACCACCGCCGCGTGGTCATGCCAGCGGGGGAACGGCAACAACGGATCCAGGTCGAAATGAACCCGGCGCCCGCTATGCCAACGCACCGGCGGCTCGATGCGGTCAGGAGATCCATCCGGGGACACCCTCAGTCCCAGCGCCCGGCCGGTCGAGTGAGCTGCTGACTGCACCACCGGGCCAACTAGCTCCACCACCGGGCTGGCCAACGTCTGCACGGCACCCGCTGCGCCGGCCGCGGTTTGCACGCCGGCTCGCACTGCCTGCATCGCCGCTCCGGTCAGACCGCCGGCTACATCGCCGACGAGGCTGGGCACACCCGGAATCTTCACACCGTCACCCTTCAGATACACCTACCGCGCTAATACTGGTGGCGCCATAAGAACGTGTCCACCGATGGGGGCCATAGATGTGCGGCGTGTTGACATCAATGACTGTGGTGCCCCGGAGAATGGCTTCCAAAACCGAGGCGATCGCACACGCGCGATCCCGACTACCGTATCGACGGCAATCCAAATGCGCTAAACAGCGTGGCATCGAGAAAGACGGTCATGGCGGCGATCCCGGTCTCGCCCGTGGTGAGCACGTGTATGGAGTGGGCCCGCATGAGGTGATCTTGGCTGCGGCGGTACTCGGCAACGGCGGGTTGCCCATTCGCGGCGGTCGGAATCATCACGATATCGCCGGCCCTTGTGAACGCGCGCGCGGCCAGGAAGCGCAGCACGGCGTCTCGGCCGGTGAACCACACTGGCACCGGCGGCATTTCGAGCTTGATGTCCGCTTGCAGTAGCTCGGTGAGGGCGGCCATGTCCGCGTTTTCGAATGCCGCACAGTAACGGTCGAGTAATTCACGGCGCTGGGCCGGGTTGTCCCAGTCGGGTTCGACCACGTCTTCCTCGGCGGGGGAGATCTCGGCGAGATGTGCGCGGGCCCGTTGCAACGAGCTGTTGACGGCTGCGGGCGTGGTTTCGAGCAGTTCGGCAACCTCGGCGGCGCTGAACTGCGCGACGTCGCGCAGGATCAACGCGGCTCGCTGGCGCGCCGGCAGTTCCTGCAGGGCCGTCATCACCGCCAGCCGGACACTCTGTCGTGTGGCGAAAGCCGTTTCGGGTGTCAGGGCGTCGGGGATCGGCTCGAGCCAGGCGTGTGCCGTGCCATCAAAGGCCGCGCCATCGAGGCGGGCATCCGGGTCCACCGAGGCGCCGCCCAACCCGGCCGGCAGCACCCGCCGCGCGCGGCCCTGCAACGCACGCAGGCACGCGGTCGTCGCGATCCGGTACAACCAGGTCCGCAGGGCCGCGCGTTCTTCGAACGCTTCGTACCCGCGCCAGGCCCGCAGGTAAGTCTCCTGAACCAGATCCTCGGCATCATGCACCGAACCCAGCATGCGATAGCAGTGCGCGATCAGTTCGGCGCGAAAGGGCGCCGCCGCCTCGATGAAGTTCTCCTGGACCGGCACGTCGTGCTCCATCTGTCGGGTGCGGCGGGGGCGAGGGCCCCGTCGGCCCCGTCGGCCCCGCTATCCACGTAGACAGCTGCGGCGGCCAAAAATCATCGGGGACCTGGGCAGCGATGAATCGTCGCGCCGACATGTATCTGCATGGATGACCACAATCCAACATCGAAAGCGAGCACGACCGTGAACCAACCCATACAAACCCATGCCGACGGCCTCGCCGGCACGACGGCGATCGTGACCGGGGCGAGCCGCGGATTCGGCCGCGCGATCTCGGCGTCGCTGTCGTCGGCCGGTGCTCACGTCTGAGTGGGTAAACAACAAGAACAGAAAGGTGGATGACCGAAATGAAGAGACCCCCGATCGTGTCGGCGCAGGAATGGGAAGCCGCGCACCAGCAAATGCTCGTCAAGGAAAAGGAGCTGACGCGTGCCCGGGACGCGCTGGCCGCGCAGCGTCGGCGCATGCCATGGCTCGCTGTGGATAAGGAGTACGTGTTCGACGGGCCCGAGGGAAGGGTCAATCTGCTGGGCTTGTTCGCTGGCCGGCGCCAACTCATCGTCTACCGCGCCTTCTTCCAGCCCGACGTGCATGGCTGGCCCGATCACGCCTGCCGAGGCTGCTCCATGGTTGCCGACAACATCGGCCACGTCGCGCATCTGAACGCCCGGGATACCACGCTGGTGTTCGCCTCGCGTGCGCCGCAGGCAGACATCGATCGGCTGAAGGCGCGGATGGGCTGGCAGATGCCGTGGTACACGATCACCGACGACAGTGGCCATTCATGGGACGCGGACTTCGGCGTGGACGAGTGGCATGGCACCAACGCGTTCATCCGCGACGGTTCCCGGGTGTTCCGCACTTACTTCATCAACAGCCGGGGTGACGAGGCGCTGGGGACGACCTGGAGCTTCCTGGACATGACGGCACTTGGGCGGCAGGAGCTCTGGGAGGATTCCCCGGAGGGCTACCCGCAGACCCCGCCCTATGAGTGGTGGGATTGGCATGACGAATACGGTCAGCATGAGCCCTCGCGCTGGTTTGGCGAACCAGACCCGAACGATCCCAACGATCAACGTCCGCCGCGCAGTGAAACTGCATGAGCTAGCGGCGGCCCGCGCACGGGCCCCGCTGCCGCAGTATTCGGACTACAGATGCGGTTTAGAGAATTCGGTGGTTTGCCTTGCCGACGTGGTACCCGGTTGGGAACGATTTCTCGATGACCTGAAGTTGATGGTCAACTCTGGACTCGAGTTCGAGGACCACGCAGCTGTCGCCGACGGCCTTCGACTCAAGAACTATGTAACGTTGACCGCCGTCAGTGATCGGGTCACCTGAGTGCAATGTTTCGACGGGCACCAATTCGGGCGTTGCGTGTGACTCCACGCAATTCACAGTAAGGCAATTCCGCTGACCAGGGAACACCTCGAGTAGTTACAAGACGTGTCGCTTTATAGGTGGGGTCGTCGGGCAATGCCGAAACGCTAGCCGTAGTTTGTGGGAGCGGTGGTGGTGAGCCGCAGTGCGTCGAAGAGGAACCCCACGAGGCGCCACCAACCGCGAATTTACAAGTGCGACTTGTAAATACGTTGCGGCAGACGAGCATTCTCATTTGCCTGACACGTGTCAAATCGCACTGCTACGCTCCGCCGACACAGGGTTGTTGTCGTCGAGAGGGTCGTGGTGATGAATTATTCGGTGTTGCCTCCAGAGATCAATTCCTTGCGGATGTTCACCGGTGCGGGGTCAGGTCCGATGCTGCAGGCTGCGGTCGGGTGGGACGGATTGGCCGCGGAGTTGGGTTCGGCCGCAGACTCGTTCGGGTCGATGACGTCGGCGTTAGCCAGCCAGGCCTGGCAGGGCCCGGCCTCGCAGGCGATGATCACCGCGGCAGCGCCGTATGCTGGGTGGCTGAGCGCCGCAGCGGCGCAAGCTGCCGGGGCGGCAGCCCAGGCCAAAGCGATAGCGAACGCATTCGAGGCCGCTCGAGTAGCCACGATTCATCCGCTGGCGGTGGCCGCCAATCGCAATGCGTTTGTGCAGTTGGTGCTTTCGAATGTGTTCGGGCAAAACGCTCCGGCAATCGCGGCTGCCGAAGGCGTGTACGAGGAGATGTGGGCCCAGGATGTGGCCGCCATGGTCGGATACCACGGCGGCGCTTCGGCGGCCGCCTCGGCATTGCAGTCGTGGCAACAGGTCCTGCAGACCGTGCCGGGCCTGTCCGACGGCAACTTGGGCATCGGCAACACCGGCAACAACAACCTCGGCTCTGGAAACACCGGCGACGACAACCTCGGCATGGGCAACCGCGGTAACGCCAACCTGGGCAGCGGAAACCGGGGCGACGCCAACACGGGTTCGGGAAACCTCGGCAATACCAATCTGGGCTCGGGAAATACCGGAAACTACAACCTGGGGAGCGGCAACGCCGGTGACCGAAATCTGGGTTCCGGAAACACTGGCAACAACAATCTGGGGTCAGGCAACAACGGGGCCCGCAACCTCGGCAACGGAAATACAGGCGATTCCAACGTCGGATCGGGCAACATCGGCGACAGCAATTTCGGCAGCGGAAACCTAGGCGATCGAAATTTCGGCTTCGGTAATTCGGGCCCCGGCTGGACCCCGGGTGACGGCAACATTGGGTTCGGCAACACCGGCAACAACAACATCGGCTTCGGAAACACCGGCAGCAACAACTTCGGCATCGGGCTTACCGGCGACAATCAGTTCGGTATCGGCGGGCTGAACTCCGGTAGCGGAAACATCGGTTTGTTCAACTCCGGCACCAACAATATCGGCTTCTTCAACTCCGGTGAGGGAAACCTCGGCATCGGGAACTCGGGTCTCATCAACACCGGCCTCTTCAACTCGGGCAACGTCAACACGGGTTTCTCGAACTCAGGCGGCCTGAATACGGGCTTCGCGAACTCGGGCGACACAAGCATGGGTAGCTTCAATTCCGGTAGCGGCGGCTTCAACGTTGGTAGTTTCAACTCCGGGGGCGGCGGCAACGTGGGCAACTTCAACTCGTCGTTCGGTAATAACGTGGGCAACTTCAACTCGGGCGACGGCTTCAACTTTGGTAGTTTCAACTCGGGCCTCGGGCAAGGCAGCAACACGGGCTCCTTCAATTCAGGCGCCCACAACACCGGTTGGGCCAATTCAGGCAACACCAACACCGGTGTTTTCAACTCGGGTACGTACAACACGGCTATTGGCGCTACGGAGTTACTCGATCTCGATAACTCAGGATATGGAAACATCGGTGTCGGAAACTCGGGTTTCTTCAACACCGGAGACTTTAACTCGGGCGTGGGAAATAATACGAGCGAAGGTGATTTGAACGTCGGCTTGTTTAATTCCGGCATCGGTAAGAACAGCACAGGCATCGGAAACACCGGCGGCAACAACGTGGGCTTCTTTAATTCGGGCGCTCTCAGCAGGGGTTTCTTTAATCCGGGCATGAGCGACGTGGGCATCCTCAACGTGGGCGTCTCAAACACGGGCTTTCTCAACCTGGGCTTCATCACTTCGGGTGCCTTGAACATGGCCACCCAGCGGTCGGGTTTCCTCCATGGTTTGATCCCGGGCTGGTAAGCCGGCATCAAGGGGTCCAAGAAAATTAGTGCACGAGGCACCTCTGGGGCCCGGTTACGATTTATTTCGGCTGATCTTTGGCAATGGCGACCGTATGAATCCGATAGGTCCTCGGGCCTGGTGAAAGGTGTCTAAATGTCGTTTGTAAACGCGTACCCGGAGCTGGTGGCGGCGGCGGCATCGGATCTTGCGGCCATCGGTTCGGCGATCAGCACGGCCAACGCGGCCGCAGCGATCCCGACATCGGGGGTTCAGGCTCCGGGCGCCGACGCGGTATCGGCCGTGATCGCGGCGTTATTCGGCGCGCACGCCCAGGCCTATCAGACGCTGAGCGCTCAGGCGGTCACGTTTCACGATGAGATTGTTCAGACGCTGAACAAGGGAGCTAACTCATATGCGGCCGCCGAAGCCGCCAACGCGTCTCCTCTCCAGTCCGTCCAGGCCGTGCAGGCCGCACAGCAGGACCTGCTGGCCACGCGATCCGGCGCTCTGGCCAGGGCGGGGATAGAGCCGCCGGCGGCACCGAAACCGTCGGCGCAGCCACCGGCGGCCCCGGCGGCGGCACCGAAACCGGCGGCGCCAGCGGGCGCAGCAGCACCGCCGGCCACACCGGCACCGCCGCGACCGGTGGCGCAGCCGCCGCGAATGCCAGCTGGGCGCCTCCCTGGCGCGCGTTAACTGAGCTGCTTGAAGAACACGCTGACGTGTGAGATCAGCCCGTCGGCATCCTGCTCGAAAAGCAGGCACTCGGGCCACATCTTGGGAACTCCGTCGATCTCGAATGCCTCGGTCAGCTCGACGTAGGACACCCGGTTATCCACGTGGGAGATGCGTTGTACATCCAGCCGATGGCCCTTGAGGTCGGTGAGGACCTTGCGCAGGTAGGCGGTGTAGTGGTCTTTGCCCTCGATGAGGTCGCCGAATGGGCCCTCGCGGGTCAAGCCTACGTCGGCGATGGTGGCGGCCAGGCCGTCCCAATCGTGAGCGGCCAGGCACGCCAGATAGCGCTCAACCACCCCGGTCATGTCCCGACGGACTCCACGGAACCCACGGTAGGTCAACGCACCTGGGATGCCCAAGCAACAATGGTGCGATGAGTGGGCCCAGCACGTCGGAGTCGCCAGCCTGCTACCGCCACCCCGGGCGCCGGACCTACGTCCGCTGCACCCGATGTGACCGGTACATCTGCGGGGAATGTATGCGGGTGAGCCCCGTCGGCCACCAGTGCGCCGAGTGCGTCGAAGCGGGCGCCCGGACCGTTCGCCAGCCCCAAACGCACTTCGGCGGACAGCAGCGCTCGGTCAACCCGATAGCAACATACTTGCTGATCGCGCTGAACTTGGCGGCCTTCACGCTGCAGGTGACCTCGGGGGACCTGGAGAGGCAGCTCGCCCTGTGGCCGCCGGCGGTCGCCGACGGCCAGCTGTACCGGTTGGTGACGGCGGCGTTCTTGCACTACGGCGTGATGCACCTGCTGCTGAACATGTGGGCGCTATACGTTGTGGGTCCGCCGCTGGAGATGTGGCTGGGTGGGCTGCGGTTCGTCGCGCTGTATGCGCTGAGCGCCCTGGGTGGCTCGGTGCTGGTCTACCTCATCGCACCGCTGAACACGGCGACGGCCGGGGCCTCGGGGGCGGTGTTCGGCCTCTTTGGCGCCACCTTCGTGGTGGCAAAGCGGCTCCATCTCGACGTGCGCTGGGTCGTCGCGCTCATCGTGATCAACTTGGCCTTCACCTTCGTCGCCCCGGCGGTCGGTTCCCAGCTGATCAGCTGGCAGGCACACGTAGGCGGGTTGATCACGGGTGCATTCGTCGCCGCGGCCTTCGTATACGCGCCCCGGGAACGGCGAAACATGATCCAAGTCGGCGTGACGATCGCCGTCTTGACTGTCTTCGCCGCCCTGGTCTGGTGGCGCACCACCGAGCTGCTCGCCGTGTTCGGCGGGCACCAGTGAGCTGGTGGATCGTCCACACCGAGCGGACCCTCACCGAAGAGATCGCCGCGCCGCCGGACGCCGTCCGCGATTTCTATGTGGACTTGGACAACATCAAGGTCGTGCACCCGCTGATCGTGTCCGTGGAAACGCTGTCTCGCACCGAAAGCCCGGACGGCTACCAGCAGAGCTATCGGGTGGTCGATCGAATTCGTCTGGGCCCGTTCACCACTCGGGTCTCCTACCGGGCGCGGCTGGATGTCCCCGTGGCAGGTCCCTTGACCAGCATCGTGAGGACCGAAGCCGATCAATGGCCAGGGGTGCGCCTGCGCGGAACGGTAACCTTTGCGCCGACCAACGGCGGCACCCGTCTTACCGAGCGGATACGGATAGCCGCACCGCGGCCCCTGGCGGCATTCACGGTCCGCGAGGCGGTTAAAGCCCACGCCGCGATGCTTTCCGGCATTCGGCGTCACTTCGAGTCAGGTTGAGCCGCCGTCCATTCCGAGTTGAGCGCGAAGTCCGAGAGGTACCTGGTGGCACTCCACCCACCGTCGACGACAATGGTCTGGCCGTTGATGAAGGCTCCGCCGGGAGAGCACAGGAACGCCACCGTGCTCGCGACGTCGTCGACGGTGCCCAACCGCTGATGCGGTGTCATTTCGGTATTGATCCGCCGGAACCGCTGGTCCTGCAACCGATGCTCGGTCATAGGCGTCTGGATGACTCCGGGAGCGACTGCGTTGCAGCGTATTCCGCGTGCGCCGTACTGGCAGGCGATGTGGGTGGTCAGGGCCGTGAGGCCGCCCTTGGCGGCCGAGTAGGCGCCGCCGCGCATGCCGCCCACCACGGCGAACGTCGATGTGATGTTGATGATCGCTGAGCCCGGCCGCAGGTGCGGCAGCACTTCGCGCGTCAGGCGAAACGGTGCGCGCAGCATCAAACCCAAGAAGTGATCCAATGATTGGTCGTCGGTTTCGTGGAGCGGCTTGGGGCTACCCACCCCGGCGCTGTTAATCAGGAAGTCGATCCGGCCCCAACGGGTGAGCGCGGCCTTCGTGATCTGCGTGGGCGCGTCGTCATCGGTGAGATCGACGGCGTGTGTGGCAACCCGATCGGGATCGTTGATCGCGTGCGTCAGTGTGGCGAGCTTGTCCTCGTCGCGCCCGGTCGCCAACACCGCGATGCCGATCTCGGCGAGCCTTGTCGTGCAACCGAAACCGATTCCGCCGGTCGCGCCCGTGACGATCGCTACTTGCATGTCAATGTTCTGCCTTCATCAGCGCCGACTTGATCTCGTATTTGAGGATCTTTCCCGCGTCGTTCTTCGGTAGCACATCCCAGATAACCACTTGCTCGGGCGCTTTGAACCGCGCAACGCCCGCGGCCTGAAGGAAGCTGCGCAAACTCGTGACGTCCGGGCCGGGTGCCGCGGTGGGTACGACGACGGCGCACGCCCGCTCGCCGGTGCGATCGTCGGGAAGTCCGACGATGGCGATCTCGGAGATTTCGGGATGGCCGGCCAGGATGTCCTCGACCTCCTTGGGTGAGATGTTCTCGCCGTTGCGAATGATGATGTCCTTGGCCCGGCCGGTGACCATGAGGTACTCGTCGTCGACCCAGCGGCCGAGGTCTCCGGTGCGGAAGTATCCGTCGGCATCGAAGGCGTCGGCCTCGTCGTCAGGGTGTTGATAGCCGACCAGCATCTGCGGCCCGCGTACTCGTATCTCGCTGGCGACGAGCTTGACGTCGGCTATGCCTAGGTGTCCGTCGGTGTCCGCGGCGTAGTCGGGGTGATCCGGTGCCCCGATCGTGGTGACCGGCACTTCCGTCGAGCCGTATACCCGGGTGACGGCGGCGTGATCGAAATAGGCTGCGGCCCTGTTGATCAACGACGGGGAAACCGACGCGCCGCCGCAGACGAACAGCTTCAGGTCGGGCAGTCGGGTACCGCTGCGTTGCGCGGCCGCCAGCAGTTGTTCGAGGAACGGCGTTGCTCCGGCCATGTGGGTGCACCGTAGCGCCTGCATGAGCGCGACCGCGTCGTCAGCGTTCCACTGATCCATCAACACCGCGGTGGTGCCCAGCAGCAACGGGCATTCGAACGCGTAGATGGAACCGCCGATGTGCGCGATCGGCGAGGCAACCAGAAATGTGTCACCCGGCTCGACCAGCCAGTGCTGACCGATCTGGCGAATCAGTGCATGGATCGAGTTATGGGTGTGCAGAACGCCTTTCGCGTAGCCGGTGGTTCCCGAGGTGTACAGGATCATGCGCACGGCATCGGGATAAAGAGCGGGCAGCCGCGCGCTGACCGCGTGGGTGAGCAGTGACTCGAAAGGAATCTGGCCGGCACCGGCATGCCCGCGCACAGCGACGACTTCCGGCGGTGATTCCAACTGGGCGGTGACCCGGTCCAGCATCGCGGTGTAGTCGTGTCCACCGAAATGTGCTGGGACAAAGACGATGCGGCTGTCGGCGTCCTCGAGGATGAATCGCAGTTCGCGGTCTCTCATGGACGGCAGGATGGGATTGGCCACCATTCCGGCCAACGTCGTGGCGAGGTAGATCACTGTGGCTTCATGCCAGTTGGGCAGCATGAACGACACCACGCTGCTCGGCGGAATGCGCGCGTGCAGGGCCTGCGCCAGCGTCGTCGCCTGTTGGCAGAGGGTCTGACAGTCCACGCGCAGATCCGCATCGATCAACGCCACCCGCTCTGGCGTGTTTTGCGCGGCCTCGCGCAGCGAATCGGCCAGGGTCGCGCCGACCCACCAACCCCGCGCATAGGCGTCGGCGGCGAGTTCGTCGTCCCACCGGACCCGGCGTCCGCAGATCGACTTGGTGCTCACGCGCCTGGACATTGCGCGCCGACTATCCGGCCTCGAGCGCTCGCCGAGCCTGTATTTCTGCAGCGAAAGTTCGAGTAGACCCCTGCAAAATTACAGGCTCGGTGTTGGTCAGTGCCGGCAACAACTTAGCCACGTACCCGTCGCATCGTCATCGAGTGCCGGAAGCGGGACGCGGGATGGGTATTGATGGTGACTTGAGCAACTTGCCCGTCGGACGTCGTGTAGGTGCGTTGCACCTGCAGTGCTGGGGTTCCGGATTCGACATTGAGGCCCTCAGCCAATCCCGGTGAAATGAGTACCGCGGTGATTTCTTGATGAACCTCAACGATACTCAACCCGAACAAGTCTTCGATCAGCGGGAAGATGGGGCCTTCGTGGCGCTGTAGCAGCCTGCCGACCGCCGCGAATGCACGGTTAATGTAGTACTCCGTGCGGCAGAGCGCAGCCTTGGACGGCTCGTCATCGCCTGCTCGCCGATAGCCGCGGACGGTCAGCCACTGCTCGCCGGTGGCAAGGCCGGTGCGAGCCGCCGCCTCATCGTCAATGGTGATCATGGTGATGGATTCGATCGCGAAGCGGGTGCCGGCGGCAAATGCCAGCAAGTCGTTGATCGACATGACGTGCTGAACGTAGGAGTCCGACGACGGCCGTGGTACCACCAGGGTTCCGGTGCGCGGACGCGACGACACCAGGTTGTCGTCGCGCAGTCGTCGTAGTGCCTCCCGAATGGTGTACCGGCTGACCTCGAACCGCTCACACAGCTCGTGTTCGGTCGGCAGCTGCGATCCAACCGGATACACCCCGTCCACGATCTCCTTCCGCAAGGTATGTGCGACCTGCAGATAGCGGTGATCCGTCGTCATGGCATGTCATCCCGCCGCAATGCCACTACGCTGCCGTCGGCGTCTGCCGAGACATACAGCGTGCCATCGGTTCCGGCGGCGATGCCGGCGAACGGACCCTGCGGACCGGAGAACGGCGGCATTCCGCGCAGCGGCTTGGGCACAATACCCGGCGGGGCGCCCACCGGTAGTTGGTCAGCGATGGTGCGCCGGATACCGGTATCCAGATCGACCTCGATGAGCTCCTTGGAGCCGGCGTCGACGACATAGGCGTGTCCGTTGTGCACGAGAATGCCTTGGGGACGCTGTAAGTCGTCGATCAGGGGACCGGTTCCGTCGAGTTTGAGCACCCGTCCGGCTTCGGAAACCAGGCAGGTCCCGTCTTCGGTCAGCGCCACGCCGACCGGATCGTCGAGGCCCGATGCGAGAACCTCGACCTGGCTCTGCCGGATGGACAGCACCCGCCCGGCTCCCAGTTCGGCCACCACGATCGTTCCGTTCGGAGCAACCGCGACACCATAGAGCTGATCGAAACCCTCAGCCAGTACCTCGCTTTCGTTGCTGCCGGGTCGGTAGCGCGAAATTTGGCCATTGGACGTGGTGACCACGAACTCGCCGGGTCCAGTTGCCGCGACCCCACGCAGAAACCCCGGATAGCCAGGTGTGAACAACATTCCGGCGGTCCGCAGCGTGCGGGCCCCCAGCACATAGAAGTAGGTGCCGTCGGCGATATAGAGGTTCCCGTCGCTGCCGACGGTCAGATCCAGTGGCCAGTTCAACCCGCCGGGCAGCACGGTGCGAGATTCTCCGTGGCTGAGGATTTCGGTGATTTCGCCGGTGAAGTTCGAGACGAACAGTCGCTCACCTACAAACGTCAGGTTGTCCAGGCCGGGATTGGAGGTTGCCAGCACGGTGCGGTCGCCGGTGCGGGGGTCGATGCGCAGGACCTGGCCGCTGTGCACCTGCGTCGAGACGATGTACCCGTCGGAGTCGAACTTCACCGCATCGGGGATGCCAAGGTCGCCCGCTACGCGTTCGGGCATACCGCCTTCGGGGTCGATGCGCCAAATCTCGTTGGCGCCCATCACCGGGAAGTACAACAAGCCGTCCGGCCCGACCTCCATGGCGTTGGGCGACGGCACGTTGTCCAGCAGCACTCGCGGCGCCCCGCCATTGCGATCGAGTTCCAACAGGCGCCCGCCCTCGCGACATTCGCCGATGAACAACCTGCCCCGGTGGAATGTGATGCCGTTCGCGGATGGGACGTCATCACGAATCACCCGGGTGCGCCCGGCGGAGTCGCGCACGCTGACCCGTCCGTCCATCACCTCTGTCGCGTAGAGGTTGCCATCCGGGTCGAAAGCCACGTCGTCGGGCGCGATGATCTCGCCACCCTTGGCGCTGACGGTTTCGAGCCGGCCAGTGTCCAGGTCGAGCGCGCTGATCTGGCTGCCGGTCACCTGCGCGATGTAGATCCTGCCGTCGGGACCGGTGCGTAGACCGTTCGCGCCGAACAGCCGGCTCGGTTCGGTGAGCCGCGTCAAAGTCCACCCGTCGGCAAGGTTCGGCGGCCGAGCCGGCGAGTAACGGCCCATCACCGCTCGGACGATAGCAATCACGCATTGGTCCAGACAATAGCTAGGACGCAATTCGATAGCACCCTTGACGTGCTGGCCGATCCGAGAGAATCATACTCTCTAATGGTTGCACGTCATTATCTTGTCCGGACAAATCTGTGAATAACGATCTGCTGAGCCTGGATGGGCGCGTTGTCGTGGTCGCTGGCGCGGCGGGCGGCGGTATCGGCACCACCGTGACGCGTTTGGTTGCGCGTGCCGGAGCCACCGTGATCGCGGTGAGTCGTTGCCCGGACAATCTCGACGAACACCTCGGCCCCCTGGTTGCCCAGGGTCTGCCGGTGGTGCCGGTGGTCGCCGACGTGTCCACCGATGATGGCGTGGACGCCACCATGGAGGCGGTGCGGCGCGCGGGCGGTGAGCCGCACGGCCTGGTCAATGTCGCTGGCGGTGCGGACCCGTCGACGTGGATGCCGTCGACGCGGGTGACCCGCGGCGACTGGCGTGCACTGTTCAACCGGAATCTGGAGACCATGTTCTTCATGAGCCAGGCCGTGGCCGCGGAACTAAGGCGCCGCAGCAGGCCGGGCTCGATCGTCTCGATCTCGTCCATCAGCGGGATGAACGCCGCGCCCTTCCACATTGCCTATGGCACAGCGAAAGCCGCGATTGCGGCAGTGACCCGCACCATGGCGCTGGAACTAGCCTGCGATGACGACGGTGCGGCGATCCGGGTCAATGCCGTGGCTCCTGGGGTCACCGAAACACCGGCGTCGCGGACCTACACCGACGACGACCCGGAACGTGACCGGCGTGCCATTGCGATGGGCCGTCGGGGCCGCCCGGACGAGGTGGCCGGTGCCGTCCTGTTCCTACTGTCAGACCTGTCGAGCTATATCACCGGGCAGACGTTGCTGGTAGATGGCGGCCTGAACCTCAAATGGGGCCATCTGGGTGCGGACAACACCTCGTTGTTCCTCAAGGACGAGTCGTTCCGTTCGGCGATTAAGCGTTGGGATGGGAAGGGAGGATCAGATGGACGCTGACGAGCTGACCGCACCGGTCACAATTGGCGTCGAGGCCTACATTTCCGAAGACTATGCCCGTGCCGAACGCGACAACCTGTGGCGAAAGGTTTGGCAGCAGGTCGGGCGGGTG
Organism: Mycobacterium simulans; assembly: GCF_900232995.1. GTDB lineage: Bacteria > Actinomycetota > Actinomycetes > Mycobacteriales > Mycobacteriaceae > Mycobacterium > Mycobacterium simulans. The sequence continues at coordinate 1,013,271 of NZ_OCVX01000003.1, read as the reverse complement.
GAAGATCTACCCAAAGTGGGCAGCTACCTCACCTACGACATTCTCGATGACTCGGTTGTAGTGGTGCGTACGGCAGATAACACGTTCAGGGCACACCACAACGTGTGCATGCACCGCGGCCGCCGGCTGGTCGACACGCCCGAAGGCGCCAAAACTGCTTGCGGGCACAAGAAGTCGTTCGTTTGCGGCTTTCACGGCTGGACCTACGACCAGGACGGCAACTGTATACACATCCCCGAGAAGGCGGATTGGCAGGGCTCACTAACACCGGGGAACACCCATCTTGCCCCGGTCAATGTCGACACCTGGGGCGGCTGGGTGTGGATCAACATGGATCCGGCCGCGGGGCCACTGCGCGATTATCTCGAACCCGCTGCCACCATGCTGGACCCGTTCCGGTTGCAGGACATGCGCTGCAAATGGCGAAAGTGGCTGCATTTCCAGTGCAACTGGAAGGTGGCGATGGAGGCCTTCAACGAGACCTACCACGTCGCGACCACCCATCCGCAGTTCAACAAGTTCGGCAACTTTCGCGGCTGGGCCGCCGCGCATGGCAGGCACAGCAACATCGGCTACGACGCGCCCAAGGACCTGGAAGAGACCAAATCCAAGATCAGGCTCGGCACGGGCTCCGACCCTCGGGTCTCGACCGCCGAAATGCAGCTCTACACATTGGAAGAAACCAATGCCACCACCACGAAGACGTTGGTCGACGCGGCGAAACGACTCGTCGACGAGCTACCCGAAGACGCCGCCGCTGACAAGGTACTCGAGCACTGGCTTGCCTCGGCGCGACGCGACGATGCCGCCCGCGGCGTGATCTGGCCGACCATCGATCCCCAACATCTGGCGGACAGTGGCACTGCGTGGCAGATCTTTCCCAACTTCCAGATTGGGCAGGGCCCTACCACCGCACTGTGCTACAGCGCCCGGCCACATGGGTATGACCCCGACCAATGCATCTTCGAAGCCGCATGCTACGAGCTGTTTCCGAAAGGCGAAGAGCCCCAGACCGAATGGGTGTATGCGCCACCGGATGACCCGGGCTGGCGCAGCGTGCTGCCGCAGGATTTCTCTAACATGGCCGCGGTTCAGCAAGGCATGAAATCGTTGGGCTTCGGCGGCCCCAGGCCCAACCCCTACATGGAGCGCAGTACCGCCAACCTGCATCGCAACCTCGCTCAGTACATGGGGACGGGGGCACCCCGACAACTAGCAACGGAGTTAGAATGTTGAAAGTCAATCTTGGGTTCGGATCGCACAATTCGCACGACTGGGAACGCGTGCTGGCCGAAGATTTCAGCCGCCCGCCCGCGACACCCGACTGGGAGTGCGTCCAGGGCACGCTCGCGATTGCCGATCTAGCCGAACCGCTCGGATTCGACGGAATCTGGATGCCCGAGCACTGCGGAACCCCGTATGGCATGACGCCCAATCCGATTCAGACCCTGAGCTACATAGCCGGACGCACCGAGCGCGTCAGCCTTGGCACCTTCGTCGTAGTCGCACCGTGGTGGCATCCGGTCCGGCTGGCGCACCAGATCGCCTACCTCGACATCCTCTGCAACGGCCGATACACGACAATCGGGATCGGCCGTGGGGTCTCGAAGGGAGAGTTTGCCGCCGTCGGCGTTCCGCGCGAGGAGAGCCGGCAGCGGTTCAACGAAACCCTCGACATTCTCGAGTTAGCGCTCTCCGGAAAGCGATTCTCCTACGAAGGCGAGATTTTCACGGTGCCCGAGATGTCGCTGCGGCCCGAACCCCAGAGCCGCGACCTGTTCTCCCGCATCTATAGCTCATCGTCGACCGCCGAGTCCCTGGAGATCCTTGCGCGCCGCGGCATGGTGCCACTCTTCGTGGGGAACAAGCCGATCGAGGACGCCGGGCGAGAGGTGCAGCAGGTGAACATCTTTCGTAAGGAGGAAGGTCTGCCACCCTGTCAGCCGAAGAACGTCATGTTCATGTACTGCACTGCGGAAGACCCGGCCAGATCCGAGGAATGGATCTGGACCGCCAACCGAGATGTGACCGTGCACTACGGATTCGCCGACGCATCGAACTTCAAGGGCGTCAAGGGTTATGAGGCGTATGCGGCCCGCGAAGCGAGTGCGACGGCGGTGCTGGCTTCGGCTGTTACCGGTGATCGCAACGCGCGGCCCTCGAAAACCCCTGGATATCATGCCTCCAATCTGCTGATCGGGACACCGGAAGAGATCTTCAATCGGATCACCGCGGCCCAGGAAGCCTGCTCGTTCTCAGAGCTGACAATCGTCCCGCAGTTCGGCACCATGCCGTACGCGGAGGCCATGGCCAGCACCCGGATGTTCGCCAAAGAGGTACTGCCGGCCGTCCACGAGATGAACGCACCATTGCACGCGGCGGCGCTTCCGGAGAACGCACTGGCATGACCGGAACCCCCCATTGCCCACCGACGAAGACGCCCGACGATATCGATATCGTGGCGCTCCGCGAGAAGTACCGTCAGGAGCGCGAAAAGCGGCTGCGTCCGGAAGGTTCCAAGCAGTACATCGAACTCGTCGACGAGTTCGCGGGATACTACGAAACCGATCCGCACTCGCCACCATTGGTCCGTGATCCCATAACGGCGGACATCGACGTCGCCGTGCTCGGCGGCGGCTTTGGGGGTCTGCTGTGTGGCGCCTATCTGAAGAAGGCAGGCGTCAATGACGTTCGGATCATCGAGTTGGGTGGCGACTTCGGCGGGGTTTGGTACTGGAACCGCTTCCCTGGCATCCAATGTGACAACGAATCCTATTGCTACATACCGTTACTCGAGGAACTGAATTTCATTCCGTCGAAGAAGTTCGCCGACGGCGCCGAGATACACGAGCATTGCCGGCGCATCGGAAAACACTATGGCCTCTACGATTCCGCGATCTTCTCCACCCAGGTCCGGGCGTTGCGCTGGGACGAGGAGGGCAAGCGCTGGCGGGTAAGCACCAATCGCGACGACGACATCCGGGCCCGGTTCGTGGTCGTCGCCTCGGGACCGTTCCACCGGCCGAAGCTACCCGGCATCCCGGGGATCAGGGATTTCCGTGGGCACAGCTTTCACAGTTCCCGCTGGGACTACGAATACACCGGCGGGGACAGCAGCGGCGGCCTGCACAGACTGAGCGACAAGTGCGTCGCGGTCGTGGGCACCGGGGCGACAGCGGTCCAGATCGTGCCTTTCCTGGGCCGGCATGCCAAGCATCTCTACGTCTTTCAGCGCACGCCGTCGTCGGTCGGTGCACGCAATAACGCGCCGACCGATCCGGAGTGGGCGAAATCGCTTAAGCCTGGCTGGCAGAAGGAACGGCAGCGCAACTTCCACGCGTGGACCTTCGAGGGGATGGCGCTGGGTCAACCCGATTACGTCTGCGACTTCTGGACCGAACTGGGCCGGAACACGGCCGCGCGGGTTCTGGCACTGCAAGATCCGGCGGCGATAACGCCCGAGCAGTTCATGGAAATCCGCGAGGAGGAAGACTTTCGTGTCATGGAACGGCTGCGGCGGCGGGTCGCCGACATCGTCGACGACCCGGCGACCGCCGAAGCGCTCAAGCCCTACTACCGGTTTCTGTGCAAGCGGCCGTGCACCAACGACGACTATCTGCAGACCTTTAACCGGCCCAACGTGACGCTGGTCGACGTGTCGGAGACCAAGGGTGTGGAGCGTGTGACCGAAAAGGGTTTGATGGCCAACGGTGTCGAATACGAGGTCGACTGCATCATCTACGCCAGCGGCTTTGAAATCACGACCGAGATCAGCCGCCGATATTCGATCGGCGCCATCGAAGGCCGCGACGGCATGTCGTTGTTCGATCACTGGCGCAACGGATATCAAACGCTACACGGCATGACCAGCCGTAGATTTCCCAACCAATTCTTCACCGGTTTCACCCAGGTCGGGATCTCTGCAAACATCGCCGCCAATTACGAGTTGCAGGGCGAGCACATCGCCTACATTATTTCCGAAGCGCTCAACCGCGGCGCGGCAACTGTGGAGCCCAGCCAAGAAGCCCAAGACGAGTGGTGTCGGACTATCCGGGAGACCGCGATTGACAACAGCAAATTCGACTTGCAATGTACGCCAGGCTATTACAACAACGAAGGTGGCGGCGGCGGGGAAGGCATTCGGTCACACCTCGGCGAACCATACGGGCCCGGGTTCTATGCCTTCGGTGAGCTGCTCGCGCAGTGGCGCGATAAGGGCGACCTCGACGGCCTCGTCCTGGGATCGTGATGGCTGAACTCCGATTCGACAATCGGGTCGCGGTGGTGACCGGCGGCGGCAGGGGACTGGGCCGCGCCTATGCCCTGATGCTGGCGTCCCGGGGCGCCAAAGTCGTCGTCAATGACACCGGCGCCGCGCTGACCGGAGACGGCGTCAACGCCGGACCTGCCCACGAGGTGGTGGCCGAGATCCAGGCTGCGGGTGGCGAGGCGGTCGCATCCGTCGAGTCGGTGACGACGGCCGCCGGCGGCCAGGCGATTATCCAGACGGCACTGGACCATTACGGGCGCATTGACATCCTGATCCATAATGCTGGCAACGTCCGGCGCGGGTCCCTGAAGGAGATGACCTATCAGGACTTCGATGCCGTCATCGATGTGCACCTGAGGGGCGGCTTCCATGTCGTGCGGCCCGCGTTTCCGCTGATGTGCGCCGCTCACTACGGTCGCATCGTGTTGACGTCCTCGATCGGCGGCCTGTACGGCAACCATGGCGTCGTGAATTATGCCGCCGCCAAGGCGGGCCTGGTCGGCCTGTCGAATGTCGTGGCACTCGAGGGTGCGGTCGACGGCGTGCTGTGCAACGTGATTGTTCCGTCCGCCGTCACGAGAATGGCTGACGGCCTAGATATTTCGGCGTATCCCCCGATGAGCACCGACCTGGTGGCGCCGGTGGTGGGGCTACTGGCTCATGAGTCCTGCCCGATCAATGGTGAGATGTTGATTGCCATCGCAGGCCGGGTTGCCCGCGCAGTGGTGGCTGAATCACCTGGTGTGCAACGTCTTTCGTGGTCAATCGAGGACGTGGCCGAACAGCTGTATGCCATCCGGGATTTGAGCGCACCGCTGGTTTTCCCCACCGTCCCAGAGGGGCATGCGGACCACATCCGCTACAGCTTCGAGTCCGCCACATGGGCAAGGCGGGAAGGTGTGCATCATGCCTAGCGCCGGGCCGCTGGCGGGTGTGCGGGTCGTCGATCTCACCGCAATGGTGATGGGACCCTATTGCACGCAGATCATGGCCGACATGGGCGCCGACGTGATTAAGGTCGAGCCCCCACAGGGCGATGACACCCGCTACATCTCGGTCGGGCCGGCACCTGGCATGAGCGGAGTGTTCGTCAACGTGAACCGCGGCAAGCGTGGCGTCACCCTCGATTTGAAGTCCGACTCCGGCCAGACCGCCCTACGCGCGCTCATCGAAGGCGCCGACGTGTTCATCCACTCGATGCGGGCCAAGGCGGTTGCCCGGCTCGGATTCAGCTATGCTGAGGTCGCCGCCATCAACCCGGCCATCGTCTACACCAACTGCTACGGATATGGGCGGCGTGGACCGAACAAGGACCTGCCCGCCTATGACGACACCATCCAGGCGGCCTGCGGGATCCCGTCGGTTCAGGAACAGCTGACGGGCGAGGCCAACTACGTCGGAACCATATTGGCGGACAAGGTCGCCGGCCTCACGGCGCTCTACGCGACGATGATGGCGCTGTTCCACCGCGAGCGCACCGGCGAAGGCCAAGAGGTAGAGGTCGGAATGTTCGAGGCGGTGGCCTCGTTCATGCTGGTCGAGCACGCCAACGGCGCCATGTTCGAGCCCCCGCTGGGCCCGGCCGTCTATCCCCGCACTGTGGCGCCCAACCGGCGGCCGTATCGAACCAGCGACGGCCACATAGCCGCGCTTATCTACAACGACCGGCATTGGGCCGCCTTCATCGACGCGGTGCAGCCGGCGTGGGCGTGCGAACGGTACGCGACGCTGGAGGCGCGGGCGCGAGAGATCGACACCGTGTATGCGTTGCTGGCCGAGACGATCTCGCAGCGCAGCACCGAGGAGTGGCTAAAACTGTTCCGTGAGTTGGAAATACCCGCGTCGGCGTTGTCGAGTCCGGCGGCGTTGTTCGATGATCCGCACCTCAATGCCGTCGGCTTCTTCGAGACGGTGCAAACTTCAGACGGCCCGGTGCGGTTCCCTGGCGTACCGACCTGGTTTTCCCGAACGCCGGGGCGAGTGGCCGGCCCGGCCCCGCAGCTGGGGGCTCACACCGCCGAGGTGCTTGGTGAGCTTGGTTTGAGTACTGCAGATGCCGAACCGGTGGGCCCTGTATAGCCGGAGTAGCGGCTATAGTCGATCTGGCTGTCGTTTCGCGCCGCTCGTGACACCGAGCCGGCACGCGACCGTCTGAAACTGAATGCGACCAACGTGTCGGTTCTCCCCGATGAGCTCTGCACGGCGATACGCTGGCCCGCGAATACGTGGTTCAAGCACCAGCGAGGATATACGGGAGCTTCGCCTGTGGCCCTGAAGAAGTCGGACCTGTACAGCTCACTGTGGAAAAGCTGCGACGAGCTGCGCGGCGGCATGGACGCCAGCCAGTACAAGGATTACACCCTGACCTTGCTTTTCGTGAAGTACGTATCGGACAAGGCCAAGGCCGATCCCAACAGCCTCATTGACGTCCCCAAGGGCGGGTCGTTCGACGACATGCTTGCCGTTAAGGGCGACAAGGAGATTGGCGACCGGATCAACAAGATCATCGCCAAACTGGCCGAGGCCAACGACCTGCAGAAGGTCATCGACCTGGCGGACTTTAACGACGAGGAGAAACTCGGCAAGGGCAAGGAGATGCAGGAGGACTATCGCCGACAAGTTGTCGGGCGCCAGCTTTGCCGAATTTGAAGAGTTCGCGCTCGACGTTCGCCGCCGCGCTGTGCTCGAACTTCCAGACGCAGATTTGCGCCGAATCGTTCGAGAAAGGCTTCAGCACTGGCACGCCCAGGCGAGCGGGTGACCGGGGATCCCCGCCCACTTCTGGCTCTTGGGACACCGGAAATTGGCGAGCGATTTAGGCAGCCAACGAGGGACCTGCCACGGCTGTCCAAGCCTGGAGTGTCGCGACAAGGCGAACGACTCTCTCCACAGTTCCGAGAACTTGCCGACGCCTTCGACAATGAACGCGCGAGGCTGTCAGATGGTCAAGTCGAAGAGGTGGACCCGGAACTCGTACTCGTGTTCGACCTTGCGGGGACGGTCAAGGATTTCCGCAATGCCATCAACCAGATCGAGGGGTTGGAGTTTCTCTCCGAGTTCCTCGACGAAGAGTCCGAACCGGACGACGACTTTTACATGGTCACCCGACGAGATGGTCGAGTTGATGGTTCGGTGCAGCATTCGTTGTACCTGGTGATGTCAAACGCCGAGGCAGTGTCTCAGCTCATTCGGCTTTTCGAGCGATGGCAGGCCGACCCAGCCATGGTGTTCGGGCGCGGGCTCGCGAAGTTCCGGTCGGCATTTGAGCAACTGCGTGCCATCCGCCGATGGGGTCCTACCGACAGAGTCCGCGACACTGGCCTTATCGACGAGTGGCGTGAGCGCCTGGAAGTCGTCGGTCAGTCCGTCAGTTCCCTCCTCATAGAGATCGAACTTTGGTACCGGCGTGACACGAACCGTAGAACTGCGGCGGAGGAAAGCCTCGAAGCGATTGTTCGCGCGGCCGGTGGCGAGGTCCGAGATCGTGCGCAGATTGGTGAGATCGCTTACCACGCACTGTTAGTCGACCTCCCGGTTCAGCAGGTGCAATCGGTGCTGCGAGACGGCGCTGACGCGATTCAACTGTTGAACGCCGATGAGATCATGTTTGTCAGCCCCTACACGCCGATGACTGTGCAGCCATCATCGGTGGAACCTGTTGCAGACCCGAACTTGCCGCCATCCGCAGAAGGATTGGGGCAACCCAGAATCGCATTGCTAGACGGCCTGCCTTTCGTCAACCACGACGTGCTCGCGAGGCGGTTGACGATTGATGATCCTGACGGGCTCGGCGAGAACTACGGTGTCGTGTCCCGGCAGCACGGGACTGCGATGGCGTCGCTCATAATCCACGGTGACCTCTCGAATCCCGGCGAACCCTTGCAGCGGCCGCTCTATGTGCGGCCAATCATGCGACCGCACGAGGTTTTGACCGGACACGAGCGCGTGGTAGACGACAAGCTGCTGACCGATCTGCTGCACCGAGCTATCCGACGAATGGTCGATGGCGAAGCTGGTCGAGAACCTGCTGCGCCGAGCGTCCGTATCGTCAACTTGTCAATCGGCGCAGAATCCCGAGCGCTCGTCCGGAGGATGAGCCCGCTCGGCCGACTCATCGATTGGCTGTCCGTCGAATACAACCGGCTATTTATCGTCAGTGCCGGGAACCATCGCAGTCAGCCCATCATAGTCTCAGCTGCTGCGGCCACGGACCCGGAAAGAGCTAAGACCGAGGCGCTGAGGGCAGCAAAGAGCACCAGTCGATTGCGAGGAATCCTCCCACCAGGCGACGCCCTCAATGCACTGACAGTCGGCGCCACGCATATGGACCAGGCCGGTGAGATCGAGTTGCCGGATACAGTTTGGGACATCGTCGATCCAGGCATTCCTGCTCTGTATGGAGCGGCCGGCCCCGGGGTCGGCCGGTCCGTCAAGCCGGACTTGCACCACAGCGGCGGTCGTGCGTTATACGTCAGGCCGGTGTTGGCACCCGACTCGGACACCGTTGAGCTGGCGTTGGCGCAGACGACCAATAAGGGGCCTGGACATCGAGTTGCAGCTCCGAGCCGAGCCGGCGCGACCAACGGCGTTGCGTTCACGCACGGTACAAGCAACGCGACAGCCCTCGTAACCCGTGAGGCCAGCCGGCTGTTCGACATCCTGGAGGCTGGCGCAGAGACCGCTGTGGACGAGTCGTTCCCGGACCCTTTGTTTCACCCTGTCTTGGTGAAGGCCCTGCTAATACATGCCAGCAGTTGGGGCGAACCCGGAGAACGGCTACGCCATGTTCTAAACCTTGACAACCGGCGCGCCCGTCGTGAACTCACTGCAATTCTTGGGTACGGCAGCCTCGACGTCGACCGGCTGGGAGTCGCTGCAACAAACCGAGCTGTGTTGATTGCTGGTGGACTGATCGGCCGTGAACAACGGCACACTTATCATGTGCCATTGCCAATCTCGTTGCGAGCCAAGGCCGAATGGCACAGGTTCACTGTCACCCTCACATCCATGGCGCCGACCGTAGGCCAGTTGTCGAGATATCGTGCCGCAAAGGTGTTCTTCGAAAAGCTCGATGACAAAGATGTCGGTGGCACCCGGCCCGAGCGAGAGCACCATGCTGTCCGGCGAGGCACCTGCCAGCACGAAATCATCGACGGATCGCAAGCATTGGTGTTCGCCGATGATGGAACGTTGCCCATCCATGTTCAGTGCATGGACGACGCGCAACGACTCAAATCGGGAGCCACCATTCGCTACGGTTTGGTCGTCTCTGTCGAGACATTGGTCGCGACCTCGCAAACCATCCACGAGGAGATCCGAGCTCGACTGCAGACTCAATTGCGTACACGAACTCGGCCGCGCGTTCAGCAATGAGGCGGGTGGTGGCAACCATGAGCAATGTCGGTCAACCCGAGCGCAAAACACAGGATCACGTTATTGAGTTGTTCCGCGATTCTCTCGGCTACGAGTACCTCGGCAACTGGGCGCACCGCGAGAACAATTCCAACGTCGAAACCGCGCTCCTAGAACGAATCCTGCAAAAGCGCGGCGAAAGCGACGTCTTGATCGCCAAGGCGATCGCCAAGCTGGAGAGCGACGCCTCGCTCGGCGGTGGCCGCGACTTGTACGAAGCAAACCGCGACGTCTACGGGCTGCTGCGGTACGGCGTGAAAATCAAGTCGGGGGTCGGCGAGCATAACGAGACCGTGTGGCTCGTCGACTGGAAGCATCCGGAAAGCAATCACTTCGGCATTGCCGAAGAGGTCACCATCGCAGGCAATCACGTCAAGCGACCCGACCTGGTGCTCTACGTCAACGGCATCGCCCTCGCCACCATCGAGCTCAAGCGCTCCAAAGTGGCTGTCTCCGAGGGGATACGGCAGACCATAGGCAACCAGAAAGCAGACTTCATCCGGCCGTTTTTCACCACCGTCCAGCTCACGTTCGCCGGCAACGACATCGAGGGCGTGCGCTACGCCATCATCGACACCCCAGAGAAGTGTTGGCTGGCCTGGAAGGAACCGTCCGATATCGAGGCACCGCTCGACCGCGGGCTGACCCAGTTGTGCTCGAAGGAGCGACTGCTCGAAATCGTGCATGACTTCATGGTCTTCGATGCGGGCGTCAAGAAGACCGCCCGGCACAACCAGTACTTCGGCGTCAAGGCCGCCCAAGAACGGATTGCCAAGCGCGAGGGTGGCATCATCTGGCACACCCAGGGCTCTGGCAAGTCCCTGACGATGGTGTGGCTGGCCAAGTGGATTCGCGAACATCAGCACGACGCGCGGGTGCTGCTGATCACCGACCGCACCGAACTGGACGAGTAGATCGAAAAGGTCTTCGGCGGGGTCAACGAGCAGATCTACCGCACCACTTCCGGCGCTGACCTGCTCGCCACCCTCAGCCGGAGCGCTCCGTGGCTCATCTGCTCGTTGATCCACAAGTTCCGCGCCTCTGAGGAAGACGGCGCCCGCGACGCAGATGAAGCCAGATTCATCGCCGAGCTGACCTCCAAGATTCCGAAAGACTTTGCCGCCAAGGGCGATATCTTCGTCTTCATCGACGAGGCGCACCGTACCCAGTCGAGCAAGATGCACGAGGCGATGAAGGAACTGCTGCCGGGCGCAATGTTCATCGGCTTCACCGGCACCCCCCTACTCAAAGCCGACAAAGCCACCGGCATCGAAACTTTCGGCAGCTTCATCCACACGTACAAGTTTGACGAAGCGGTCCAAGACGGCGTCGTCGTCGATCTGCGCTACGAGGCTCGCAATATCGACCAGGACCTAACCTCTCCAGCCAAGGTCGACCAGTGGTTCGACGCGAAGACCAAAGGCATGACCGACCTGTCGAAAGCCGAACTCAAAAATCGTTGGGGCACAATGCAGAAGGTCGTGAGTTCCGAGCCTCGTGCGCGGCAGATCGTCGACGACATCCTTCTCGACATGGAAACCAAGCCTCGGCTGATGGACGGTCGCGGCAACGCCATGCTGGTCGGGTCGAGCATCTACCAGGCCCGCAAGTTCTACGAACTGTTCTGCCAGGCCGGTTTTCAGGGCAAGTGCGCCATCGTGACGAGCTACGTGCCGACCGCCGGTGACATCTCGAAGGAGGACTCCGGTCACGGGGCAACGGAGAAGCTGCGCCAGTACAAGATTTACCGCCGGATGCTGGCCGATCACTTCGGCGAGTCCGAAGACGCCGCGATGAACAAGGTCGAGCAATTCGAGAAGGATGTCAAACAGAAGTTCGTCAACGAACCGGGCCAGATGCGGCTGCTCATCGTCGTCGACAAGCTGCTCACCGGCTTCGACGCCCCCAGCGCCACCTATCTGTACATAGACAAGAAGATGGCCGACCACGGCTTGTTCCAAGCCATTTGCCGGGTGAACCGCCTCGACGGCGACGACAAGGAGTACGGCTACATCGTCGACTACCGCGACCTGTTCAACTCGCTGCAATCGGCGATCATCGACTATGCCGGTGGCGCGCTCGACGGCTATGACAAGATCGACATCGAGGGCTTGCTCACCGATCGAATCGCGGGTGCGCGTGAGGATCTCGATGAGGCGTTAGAACAGATTCGTGCGCTGTGCGAGCCGGTCGCACCGCCGAAAGACACACTGCGATACCAGCAGTACTTTTGCGCCCTGGAGGCAGGCAATGCCGAGCAGCTCAAAGCCAACGAGCCCAAGCGTGTCAAGCTCTACAAGGCGATCACGGCCGTTGCCCGCGCCTACGCCAACCTGGCAAACCAGATGGCCGCCGCCGGCTACAGCGACGCCGAAGCCGCAGCCATCAAAGCAGAGGTCACCCACTACACGTCCGTGCGCGACGAGGTGAAACTGGGTGCCGGCGAGAACGTCGATTTCAAACAGTATGAAGCGGGGATGCGGCACCTCCTGGACACATACATCAGCGCCAAACCGTCCGAAGTGGTATCGAACGCCGACACCGGACTCATCCAACTCATCGTCAAGCTCGGCAAGGGCGCTATCGACAAGCTGCCCGAGGGGATCAAGAAGGACCCCAATGCCGTCTCGGAAACGATCGTCAACAACATGCGCAAGCTGATTATCGACGAGCGCCCCACCAACCCCAAGTACTACGACAAGATGTCCCACCTGCTCGACGCACTGCTCGAAGAGCGCCGCAAGGGCGCGCTGGAATATAAGGAGTACCTCGCCAAGTTGCTCGAACACGCCACCAAGCTTGGAACGGGCGTGTCCGACACCGTCTACCCCGAGTGGGCCGACAACCGCGCCAGGCGCGCCCTGATTGATTTCGGCTGGCCCGATCTGGCCACGCCCATCAAGGTCGACACAGCAATTCTGACCAGCAAGCCCCATGACTGGGTCTGTAACACGCTGAAAGAGAAGGTTGTCAAGCGTGCGATCAGTGGGGTCTTGCCGGATGGGTTTGACCGGCTCGATGAGCCTTTTCGACTTGGTGAAGGCACAAGATGGGTACCAGTAGCGGATATCTCAGCGTCGCCGGCGTCGACATCGACGTTGTCTATAAGGACATCAAAAACCTGCACATAGCGGTCTACCCTCCTCTGGGCAGGGTGCGGGTGGCCGCGCCGTGGCGGCTTGACGACGACCTGGTACGGTTGGCAGTGATCGAGCGCTTGCCGTGGATCAAGAAGCAGCGCAAGCAACTTCACGATGCGCAGCGCCAATCCGAGCGAGAGATGCTGACCGGCGAGTCGCACCACGTGTGGGGGGTGCGTCACCGTCTCAAGGTTGTGGAGCGACCTGGGCGGCCACACTTCGAGACCGACGCCGACCGGCTGATCCTGTACGTGCCTGAGGGCACAAGCCCTGAACAGCGGCGCTCCCTGCTCGATCAGTGGTACCGGCAGCAATTTCGTTTGGCGCTCCCGACGCTGATCGCCAAGTGGGAACCTGTGCTTGGCGTGACCGTGCCCCGCTGGAGCCTGCGGCGCATGAAGACCAAGTGGGGCTCGTGTAACCGGGAGAGCCGGCACATCTGGTTCAACGTCGAACTAGCCAAGAAACACCCTGACTGCCTGGAATACATTGCTGTTCACGAGATGACGCACTATCTCGAACGCAACCACGGCGAGCGATTCACGAAGCTAATGGACGGCCTCATGCCGGACTGGCGTGCCCGGCGCGATCAGCTGAACGAGTCGCCACTTGCTCACGAGCAATGGGCCGGGTGACCGAGACTCACTGTTGCTGAAGGGCCCTAGCTAGCACCGGCCGGTAGCAACCCCGATCCGGCCAAGGAATTGCAACCTCTAGATCTAGATCACTGAAACAACTTGTGCTACATAGATTTACCGGTGTATAGCCGGTAGCCAGAGGTGCCATGTTCCGGCAACATGTCGAACACACAGGTGTTCGAGTAGCCAAGAGGAGATCGTCGAGGTGCCCCTGACTACCAATGCGCGACCTCGAAATCATCGACGGGCAACTTCGCCTTGTAGCCGGCGCGTGGCGCGGAACTCGGGAGGTAAACTGCACGCCAACCGCTGTGCTGATCGACCAGTTGCTGGACGAGTGAGCAGCAGTAGTCGCCCTCTGCTGTGATCCTTCAGGTGAACTGTGCATGCAGAATTGTGGTATCGCGTTATCACATGCCGGGAAGGGATGACGGTGCTTGACGTTGATTTAGAGCAGTTGATGTCCTCGGGAAGGCACGCGAGCGGACAGGCCGAGGACTTGGCGTCAGGGTTTCTGTCGGCCGACAATCGGGTCGAAGCGGCTCAGTACGGATGGACCGGCGCATCGGCGATGGCGCTCAACGCCAGGATGGCCCACTGGCTAACAGCATCGCAGGCCCTGGTTGCCAAGCTGGGGGATCACGGGTTCGCGATGCAAGATGCCGCAGTACGGTATGCGGCCGCCGAGGCACAACGCGCGCAGGCACTCGCCGACGTGGCTGCCGCAGCCGATACCCGGGCTTCGCTAAAGCCCTGAAGCATGACTCTATCGGTGGCCGACATCGATCGGTGGAACGCCGAGGCGGTGCGCGAGGTTTTTCACGCGGCAACCGCGCGCTCCCAGGCCGCAAATGGGGCCTCTCGTGAGTTGTCGTCGCTATCGATATTTGCGACCTGGCAGGGCGCAACCCGTGACGCCGCCGTACACCAAAATGCGACGATCCGCCAAGACCTTGATGACCACGGCAACGAGGCGCTGGCGGTGGCACGGGCCGCTGGCAAAGCGGCCGACGACATCGACAAGGTCAAAGGCGACCTGGCGAAGTTGCGGGCGATGCTGCGGCCGCGGATCTCGAAGTCGATGCCGCGACCAGCCAAGTGGAGGCTATTCCCCGGTTGCGATATTCCGCTGCCGAGTGGGCGAAGATGCAGGAAAAGCGCGCGGCACTGCAGGCGCGTTTGACTGCGATTGTGGCCGAGGCCAACGTCGTGGATCAGGAGTTGGCAACGGCAATCAATATGGCCGATGGCGACGCACCCATTCCCCCAGGGCCACATGACAATCGGCCAGATGTTCAACAGGCGTTGTCAAAGCGACTGCCGGATGACCCCAACCAGTTCACCGACCTGTGGAACAAGCTCACCCCAGAGGAAAAGGACTGGCTCTACAGCCAAGACCACAACATCGGCAATCACCCCGGGATGCCGTGGGACCCGCCGGACCACTTGGGCAAGGACCACTACAACCGGCTTCATCTGCCGGAACTCCAGCAACAGGCAGAAGCCAACGTCGACAGTTTGCAGCAGCGTGTCGACGCGCTGGCACGCCAGATTTACATGGGCGATCATAGCCAAGCAACTACCAACGAATTCAACGCCCTAGCGCCCCAGCTGCTGGCCGCCAGGCACACTCTCGACGGGTATAAGGCGGTGCAGGCCGACTTGAACCGCAAGGATGGCGTGCAGCGTTACCTTGGCCTTATCGACGACAAGGGCCACGCCGCGGTCGCGATCGGGAACCCCGACTACGCTAAGCGCAATGCAATATTGGTGCCCGGCACCGGCCAGGACCTCTCAACGTTCGAAGGCAGCGATTCGAAATCATTGGCCATGTACGGCGCCGCACTGCGGGCCGATCCTGGTCTCAGGCCGGGCGACGTGGCGGTAACAACGTGGATGGGCTATGACCGTCCGATGGACCTCTTCCAAGCGGCATGGCCCGATCGTGCTCAGGCGGGCGGGGCCGCTTTGGATGCCTTCGAAGCCGGGCAGCGCGCCTCCCACGTCGGAGCCCCGTCCATCGACACCGTGGTCGGACACAGCTATGGCTCAACCCTGGTCGGTGGGGCCGCGTCAGGCGGGCATCAACTGGACGCCAACTACGTCATCGCGGTCGGAAGCCCCGGGATGCTCGTCCATCACGCGGGCGACCTCAATCTCGATCCGGGTGCCAACGTTTATTCAATGAGGGCACGCAACGACATCATCGAGTTGGTCACCGACATGACACTGGGCCACGATCCCGCGGCCGGCGAGTTTGGTGCGACACGATTGTTTGCGGCAGCAGGCCCCAGTAGCGACCCGCTCGGGTTGACGCCCAGCGTCGCGGCGCACAGCAGCTACTGGGATTACGACAACCCGGCGCTGCGGAACATGGGCGCCGTTATCGCCGGCGTTCCGCCTCCCCAGCCCATCCCCAAATGATGGAGGACGTTAAGCACCAATGAGCTATTTCAGCCAGCGACTCGGGGTGCGTGTTATCGGCGCTGTTTTGATGGTCGTGCTCGTCAGTGCCTGCAGTCACGAACGCCCGCTCGGGCCCCCTACGCCAACTGGCGCTACCGTCCTTGGAGGACCGCCCATGGAATCAGCACCACCACCGCCACCGGGATGGAAGCTGCAACCCGTCATCCCCAAAAGCCAACAGCAGGCCCAGGATACGGTGATCAGCTACCTGAAAAAGACTCTGCAGGCGCTTCCACCGGGAACAACGCTTGATGCCACCCGCTACAGCGGTGGTACCAACACCGCCCCTTGCAAAGACGTCATCAGCGGCACGCCACCCCTGGAGTTCTCCACGGTGGGAGACCTCAAGCCTCCTCCCGGTACCGATTTCGGCGCCCTCGTTGTTAAGGCCGGTGACATCTGGAAGAGCTGGGGCTGGCATGTCTACGAACGCGACGGCTTCTACAAGCCCAACCGCTTTGGTTATGCCCCGGACGGGTACAGCCTGAGCATCGAGTCGACGTCCCGGCCGGACTACCCTCCCACCCTTGGTGGAGTCTCACCCTGCTTTCCACCCGATGTGTCCGCGGACCGAAGCCCCTTCCCGATGATCCTTAGCGGGTGACTGAGAGCCGATTTTACCTGTCAAGGCTGGACCAAGTTGTCGCGCCTATTCAGCGACCAACTAACCGCGCCGCATCCGGGGGTTCTCAGATCAGATCGTCCACCGAGAAAGCGCCACTCTGGAAGTAGTGAATATCGACGAACTGACCCAAAGCTCCGGCCCGCACCACAAACTGGCCATATCCGGCGGCTGGCAAACGCGAAAACGTAAAGACGGCACCACGGAATGGTTACCACTTGCCCATCTGGACTACGGGCAGGCCCGGACCAACATTCACCATCCAGAAAAACATCTGCTCGTCGACGAAGACGACCACGGACGGTAGGCCCGGCTGAGCGTGTCGTCCGCTGATCCGTCGTTGCCGCCTCTAAGCTTGCTGAGGTCAAGAGGAGGGGCAACGACGTATTGGCGGCAACTACGGCGCCGGGCGACAACGTGGTCGGAGCGCGCTAACAGCGAGCACTGAGCCGGGCGGGAAGCACCCCGCACCGGCGCGTTCTGCTAGGCGGCCCCGATGGGTGGCCCCGGTGCGCCGTGTTGGTCGGCTGGCGATCTGGGATCAGCCGGAGCGACGCAGTGGCATTCCCGCGCTGAATGGCCTTCGTGCGATAGCCGTCGCGCTGGTTCTTGTTGGCCACGGAGGCATCCCGGGTGTGAACGGCGGCTTCATCGGCGTCGACATCTTCTTCGTCCTCAGCGGATTCCTGATCACGTCGTTATTGCTCGACGAGCTCGGCCGCACCGGTCGCATCGACCTGACCGGGTTCTGGATTCGTCGTGCGCGCCGACTGCTTCCGGCGCTGGTGTTGATGGTGCTCATCGTCGCTGCGGCGCGCGAACTGCTTCCCTACCAAGCCCTTACCGGGTTACGAAGCGACGCGATCGCCGCATTCCTGTGGATTGCCAACTGGCGCTTTGTGGTACAGAAGACCGACTACTTCACCCAGGGCGCTCCCCCCTCACCCCTGCAGCACACCTGGTCGCTGGGTGTCGAGGAGCAGTACTACTTTGTCTGGCCACTGCTGCTGATCGCGGTCACCCTATTGCTGGCGGCGCGGGCCAAGCGCTACTTCGCCAAGACCACCGTGGGCCACGTTCGATTCACAACCTTTGTTATCGCCACCCTCGGCGCGATAGCCTCAGCCGCGGCCGCCGTGGTCTTCACTTCAGACACCACACGAGATCGTATCTATTTCGGCACCGATACCCGTGCCCAGGCATTGTTGGTCGGCGCCGCGGCATCGGCTCTGCTGGTTCGGGATTGGCCGTCACTGAATCGGGGTTGGTGTCTGATCCGGACCCGGTGGGCGCGGCGGATCGCGCGTCTGCTGCCGGTCGTCGGCCTGGCTGGGTTGGCGGCGGTCACTCACTATGCAACAGGAAGCGCCGGTGAGTTCCGCCGTGGTCTGCTGATCGTGGTGGCGATTGCCGCCATCCTCGTCGTCGCACCGGTCGCAATGGAGCAGCGCGGGCTGGTGGCCCGGATCCTGGCCTGGCGCCCGTTGGTGTGGCTGGGCACCATCTCGTACGGCGTTTACCTATGGCACTGGCCAATCTTCCTGGCGCTCAACGGTGAACGCACCGGGTGGACCGGCCTGGCATTGTTCGGTGCCCGGTGCGCAGTCACCGTGGCGGTGGCCTTTGCGTCGTGGTGGCTGATCGAACAACCGATCCGGCGCTGGCGACCGGAACGTGTGCCGCTGCTGCCGCTAGCGGCGGCTACAGTTGCGACCGCTGCCGCGGCGACGATGCTGGTGGTCCCCGTCGGCACCGGTCCGGGGCTTCACGAGGTCGGCCTTCCGCCCGGCGTGTCCGCGGTAGCCGCGGTGTCCCCATCACCGCCGGGTCAGCCAGGGCCGGCTCCCGGGCCGCGAGACCCCAACCAGCCGTTCACCGTTTCGGTATTCGGCGACTCGATCGGGTGGACGTTGATGCATTACCTACCGCCGACACCCGGATTCAGGTTCATCGATCACACCGTCATCGGCTGCAGCCTGGTGCGCGGCACGCCATATCGCTACATCGGACAAACCCTGGAACAGAGAGCGGAATGTGATACCTGGCCCGGCCGATGGTCCACCCAGATCGGCCAGGACGGGCCGGACGTCGCGCTACTCATCATCGGTCGCTGGGAGACGGTGGATCGGGTCAACGAAGGAAAGTGGACCCACATCGGCGACCCAACCTTCGATGCATACCTCAACTTCGAGCTGCATCGAGCGTTGAATATCGTGGGCTCCACCGGTGTTCGAGTGATGGTCGCTACCGTGCCCTACAGCCGGGGTGGTGAGAAGCCGGACGGCCGCTTGTACCCAGAAGATCAACCCGATCGGGTGAACCAGTGGAACACCATGTTGCGCAACGCGGTTGGCGAACATCCCAATGTCGGGATCATCGATCTGAACAAAAAGCTATGCCCGGACGGTGTTTACACCGCTAAGGTCGACGGCATCAAGGTGCGCAGTGACGGGGTTCACCTCACGCCGGAGGGCGCGAAATGGCTACTCCCGTGGCTCGAAGAATCGCTGCGGTAGTTGAACCTGACCTTTATGGCGTCTCGAGATCGAGTGTGAACTTAGGGCTTTCAGCGTGCGTGCAGGTCGGGATCCGGTCGGTTTTCGCGCCCAGAATTCACGATCAATGCCCTACGATTCACACTGGATCGACTCGCCTAATGCACACCAGCCTGACGAAACTCGGGTTAAATGCTTGCCCAGCAGCTGAGTTCCATGCTGTCGCTTTGTCTGGCGGGGAAGTTGAAACTCACGTAGCCGTTATCGGGGCTACGCACGTAGTCCAGGTAGGACCGTGTATCGGCAGCCTCGGCGTTGTCCGCGACGATCAACGCACCAGGCGACAATCGCGGCTCCAGCAGCTTGATGACAGGTAGGTACAGGTCCTTCCAACCGTCGAGCAGCACGAAATTGACCGGACCGTCCAGGTTCGCCAACGTGGAAAGCGCATCGCCTTCCAGGATGGTGATCAGATCGTCCAGCCCGGTTTCGCCGAATGTCCGCTTCGCGGCGGCGATCTTGGCTCCGCTGAGCTCGGTGGTCACCACCCGGCCGTTGCCGTTGTCGCGCACGGCCGAAGCCAAATGGATCGCGGAGATACCGAAGGACATCCCGAATTCGACGACCGTCGTAGGACGAGTTGCCCGAACCAGCGCATACAGCAGTTGGCCGGCTTCGGGGGTCACCGGGATGTAGAACTCGCTCAGTGCGTCGGCCCGTTCCTGTGAGGTTGCTGCCGATAGCCGTTCGAGTTCGCCGTGTATCTCGCGCAACTTTGGCATCTGGTTCTTCGTCTCGGCATACATCCGGGCGAGTGCCGCTGCGACGCTGTGACTCTGCAACGTTGTGGCCATGCTTTGAGGGTAGGCGAGTTTGACGTGCGCGAGCTTTGGGTGTAAGCATGGAACCCGCAAACACCTCGGTAGGTGAGGCGTCTGCATGGACACAGGCCACTGACCCCGAACGTCGAGAGACGCCCCGGGTCAGGACAGCTCTTCCCGGCCTAAGGGTTGAGCCCAAGTGGCTTCCGGACGATGGTCTGGATACGCCGTGCAGTGCCGAAGCTCCGTCGAGTGGGGTGTTCGGCGGTTGACCGCCGGGCGTTTCGCCCCCTTTTCGGATCCCTATCGTGCAGTGACTGTGGTGGCACCCGCGTGTGTCCTGGCCGAGAGGAGGTGAGGGCGAGATGAGTCCTAGTGATAGTCCCTATCCCAAATCCGTCTTGTCCCGATCCGGTTCCGGCATTCTTTCCTTTGCCTGAGCGCGTTTTGGCGCGCAGGAATGACGCACGCATGCCGGGTTGGGCCTCCGGCAGGAGACGACCATGACCACAATGACCATGAATTTTATTGCTGCACACCGTGTTATCCGTGTAAGGAATGGGCGGGAATCGATGCTGCAGCGGATACGTCGTCGGTTGACCGACAAGTTGCGCGTATCGCTTGACATGACGGCGCAGGACCGGGCCGATCGGTACGTGGCAATGACACCGATCGCGGTGCTCGCCGCCTAGCGCGGCACAACGAACGCGATTCATTTCGCCGCCATCAACTCAGCGGCGGGCGCTTGCCCCGCGCCCGCCGCTGTCCCCTCCCTCGTTGAGATAGCGAGAATCCAATGACCTCAATTTCCACCCAGCTTCGTGGTGGCTTGCCGACGCCTACCACGCCTCTATCCGGTCAACCGGTGCTGGACGCGGCGCACGCCGGCGACATCGTCGGCGCGTTCGGCCGCATCAGCCGCGACGACACCGGCGCGATCAGCGGACGTTGGCAACGGCTGCGGACACTGCTGGTCATCATTGGGCCGGGCCTGATCGTGATGGTCGGCGACAACGATGCCGGTGGCGTCGCGACCTACGCACAGGCTGGACAGAACTACGGGATGGCCCTGCTATGGACGCTGACATTGCTCATTCCGGTGTTGTATGTCAATCAGGAAATGGTGTTGCGGTTGGGTGCAGTCACTCGAGTTGGGCACGCGCGTCTGATATTTGAGCGATTCGGCAAGTTCTGGGGCGCCTTCAGCGTCGGTGATCTGTTGCTGCTCAACGCATTGACGATAGTCACCGAATTCATCGGCGTATCAATGGCATTGGGGTTCTTGGGATGCCCGAAGATCATTGCGATCCCAGCCGCTGCCGTGTTGTTGTTCGCTGTGGTTGCCGGGGGCTCGTTCCGGCGGTGGGAAAGGCTGATGTTCCTGCTGATTGGGGTGAACGTGGTAATCGTCCCAATGACGCTGCTGGTGCATCCGACGTGGAAAGGGACCGTCGGGGGGTTGATGCCGCAGTTCCCCAACGGGCTCAACTCCACCGTGCTGCTGTTGATCGTGGCGATCGTGGGCACCACGGTTGCCCCGTGGCAGCTGTTCTTCCAGCAGTCCAACGTGGTGGACAAGCGCATCACCACGCGCTGGATTCCATACGCACGAGCCGATTTGATCCTCGGCATCGTGGTAGTAATGGTCGGGGCCACCGCGCTCATGGCGGTCAGCGCGTTCGGGTTAGCCGGCACCACCGACGCTGGAAACTTCACCGACGCGGGAGCCGTCGCTACCGGTCTGGCCAACCACCTCGGCAGCACAGTGGGGGCGCTGTTCGCGATAATCCTGCTGGATGCATCGTTGATCGGAGCGAACGCTATCGGACTGGCCACCACCTACGCCGTTGGTGATGCACTGGGCAGGCGGCACTCACTGCATTGGAAGATCGGCGAAGCTCCCTTGTTCTACGGTGGCTACGCCGCCCTCCTTGCGATTTCGGCCGCCATCGCGTTCAGCCCCGACCACGTCCTCGGGTTGGTGACCCAAGGCGTGCAAGCGCTCGCCGGTGTGCTGTTGCCGTCCGCGACGGTGTTCCTGGTTCTGCTTTGCAACGACCGCGCGGTCATGGGCCCATGGTCTAACACGGTGCGGCAGAACGTTGTTGCTTGGACGATCGTGTGGTCCTTGGTGCTGTTGTCGCTAGCGCTGACTGCGACGACGTTCTTTCCGAACCTGTCGACGGCCGCCATTGAGATTGGGCTGGTGGCCGGCGCATTGACCGGTGTGATTGGCGGCGCCGCGATGATCATCGCGGGTCGCCGGGGCGACCACACACCGCTGCTGACGCGCGCCGAGCGGCGTGCTCTTCGCGAACAGGACCGGGCGAACTGGTACACCCCTGACCTGACCACCCTGGACCGTCCCGTGATGTCGCCAGCGCGTCGAGCGGGTCTATTCACGCTGCGCGGCTATCTCGCCCTAGCCGTTGGGCTGGTCGTCATCAAGATCGTCGAGGCCGGCATGTCCTGAACCGCTCGGCTCACCTGCGCGAGCAGACGCAAAACCACCCTTTTTGGCACGGTTTTGGGGGCTTTTGCGTCTGCTCGGCAGAGATTGGTGTGACCGTCGCCACGACCGGAGCACGACTGCGGTCAGCCGATCACCTGGATGGGATCGCCGATAGTGACGGCGTTGAAGTACCACGCGGCGTTGTCGGGGCTCAGATTGATGCACCCATGGCTGACGTTGGCGTAGCCTTGCGAATTCACCGACCACGGGGCCGAGTGCACGTATACGCCGCTCGAGGTGACGCGGACCGCGTACGAGGCGGTGATCAGGTACCCGTCGGGGGAATTCAGCGGGATGCCGATGGTCCGCGAGTCCATCACGACGGTGCGTTCCTTGGACATCGCGTTGAAGCTACCGATCGGCGTCGGGCGGCTCGGCTTGCCCAACGACGCAGGCATTGTGCGCAGCACTTCCCCGTTCCTGCTGACGGTAAAGGTGTGTGCGGAGACGCTGGCAACACCAAGCAACTGGTCGCCGGTCTCGAAGCCTTCAGTCAGTTCCTGTACACCGACCGAGACATGGGTGTGGGCCGGCCAATAGTGGTCCGGAACCCACTGAACGACATTGCTATTGACCCATTCGAAGTGTCCGGTCATGTTGTTCGGCGAGATGACGCGGATCCTCCGCTCGACGGCGCGACGATTGGTCACGGGTGCGGTGAATGTCACCACCACCGGGTGTGCCACGCCCACCACCGTGCCATTGGCCGGCAAAATCGAAGCGACGCCGGGGGCCGGCGTGGGCACCGGCACAGCGCCGGTAGCGGGATTACCGGACACTGCCACGGCCATTACCGTAATCGCCACCATAACGAATAGATAACGTACAGCTCGAGGCATAGCGTCCACCCTTCGAGATGGTGCGATCAACACAATGGCATCCTAGTGTCTGTCTACCCGTTAGGTGTCGCAGCAAACAATGCTAGCCAGCGACCCGGCTTAGCTTGGTCGCCATGGTAGCCGGGTGCGCCTGCCGCGCGCTTGGTCGAAAGTCATTGCAAACCAAGTCGTTGCCGAGCCGTTGGCGACACGTTAACCTCAGCGAGATCGGTACCCGAATGCCGGGGAGGTGCGGATGCTGTTCCGTCAGCTGGAGTACTTCGTTGCCGTCGCCCAGGAGCGGCACTTCGCCCGGGCCGCCGAGAAGTGCTATGTGTCGCAACCCGCGTTGTCGTCGGCGATTGCCAAGCTGGAACGCGAACTCAACGTCACCCTGATCAACCGCGGGCGCAGCTTCGAGGGCCTCACTCCCGAGGGGGAGCGGCTGGTGGTGTGGGCCAAGCGGATTCTCGCCGAGCACGATGCGTTCAAGGCCGAGGTGGACGCCGTGCGGTCCGGGATCACCGGGACGCTTCGGCTGGGGACGGTTCCGACCGCCTCGACGACGGCGTCGCTAGTGCTGGAGGCCTTCTGTTCGGCACATCCATTGGCAAAGGTGCACATCAGTTCTCGGTTGGCAACCACCGAGTTGTACCGACGGCTGCGCGACTTCGAACTCGACGCTGTCATGGTGCATCCCGTGCCCGAGGACTCGATCGACGTGGATCTAGTTCCGCTGTATGAAGAGCATTTCGTGCTGCTGTCGCCGGCGGACATGTTGCCGCCCGGTGTGTCGACGCTGGGGTGGCGGGACGCCGCGCAACTGCCCCTCGCCTTGCTCACACCGGACATGACGGACCGGCAGGTCATCGACGCGGCTTTCGCCGAACACGCCATCACGGTCAGCCCCCAGGTCGAGACAGACTCCGTGGCTTCGCTGTTTGCACAGGTGGTAACCGGCAACTCGGCGTGTATTGTGCCACACACCTGGTTGTGGATGACGGCGACAAGCGGCGAGGTCCGTGCGGTCGAGCTGGTCGACCCGCCCGTGAAAGTCCAAATCGCCCTTGCCACCAACGCGGCGGGGCCGGGATCCCCGGTGGCGCGCGCGCTCACCACGTGTGCGCAAAGGCTGAAGCTGAACGAATTCTTCGACGCGCAGCTACGAGCGATTGCGCAGCGGCACTAGCTTTTTGCCGCGCTGGTGGGGTTCAGGTTCGCCAGGTGTCCGCTTTCCACTCCCGCGGTCGGGTCGAGTTCGCAGTCGATGATCGCGGGGCCGTTCGACGCAAGCGCCTCGGCGAGCGCCGACTCTAGCTCAGTCGGGGTGGTCACGTGATATCCCTTGCCGCCGAAGGCCTCTGCGATCAGCTCGTGCCGCGCCGCGGCGTTGAGCACGGTGGGGGCGGGGTCCTTTCCGGATGCGGCCGCACCGGTCGCGATCTCGTCGCCGCGGTAGACGCCGCCGTTGTTGAGGATGACGACGGTGACCGGCAGCCGGTAGCGGCAGATGGTTTCGATTTCCATGCCGCTGAAGCCGAACGCGCTGTCACCTTCGATCGCGACGACGGGTCGTCCGGTCTCGACGGCCGCGGCGATCGAGTAGCCCATCCCGATGCCCATCACGCCCCATGTTCCGGTGTCGAGCCGGTGTCGTGGCAACTGAATGTCGATGACGTTGCGGGCCAGGTCCAGCGCGTTGGCGCCTTCGTTGACCACATACACATCCGGGTTACGTTGCAGCACAGCGCGAATCGCGCCAAGAGCGTTGTAAAACCGCATCGGGTGCGGATCTTCGGCCAGCCGCTCCCGCATCTTGTTGTCATTGCGGGCCTTGCGGTCGGTGAGCTCCCTCACCCACGCCGTAGGCGGGATGATCGGATGGGTGGACACCCCGTCCAGCAGGGCCGACATCACCGAACCGATGTCGCCGGTCAGTGGCGCCGCGATCGGCCGGTTGCTGTCAAATTCCGACGCTGCGACATCGACCTGAATGAATTTGACGTCCGCCGACCACTGTGGCGACTCTCCGTGTCCGAGTAGCCAATTCAGCCGGGCTCCGACCAATAGGACCGCGTCGGCGCGGGCTATCGCCAGCGATCGGGCCGCGGCCGCCGACTGCGGATGCGAGTCGGGCAACAGCCCTTTGGCCATCGACATCGGTAGGAAGGGAATGCTGGTCTTTTCGACGAACTCCCGAATCACGTTGTCGGCCTGTGCGTATGCCGCGCCCTTGCCCAGCACTATCAGTGGCCGCTGCGCCTGTGCGAGCACGTCCAGGGCGCGATCGACCGCGTCCGGCGCCGGTAGCTGGCGTGGAGCCGGGTCGACCAGCCGCCAGATAGTGTCGGCAGCGACACGAGCGTCCATGGCTTGGCCGAGCACCTCGCCAGGGATGTCGAGGTAGACACCGCCCGGCCGGCCGGAGATCGCGGTGCGAATGGCTCGAGCGACACCAAGCCCGATGTCCTCGACCCGGCCGATACGGTACGCCGCCTTCGCGAACGGTCGAGCCGCGTTTAACTGGTCGATGTCCTGGTAGTCGCCGCGCTGCAGGTCCACGATTGGGCGCTGGCTCGAACCCGAGATCTGGATCATCGGGAAGCAGTTCGCAGTGGCGTTCGCCAGCGCGGGCAGGCCGTTGAGAAAACCGGGGCCGGACGTCGTCAGGCACACGCCGGGCCGCTGGGTGAGGAACCCGGCGGCCGCGGCCGCATTGCCGGCCGAGGTCTCGTGGCGGAAGCCGATATAGCGGATCCCCGCCGCTTGGGCGGTGCGAGCCAGGTCGGTGATCGGGATGCCGACAACCCCGTAGATGGTGTCGACGTCGTTGGCCTTGAGCGCGTCCACCATGAGGTGGAATCCGTCGGTCAGTCGCGACGATGTGGTCATGGTCATTACTGTTGTCTGGTCATCCAGGCCGTGTCCAAGACCGGGTCGCTATTCGGCGATTCACGCCGTCTATCGAACCTGATGACGCCGCGGATTCCGGGCTCAATAGCTGTCGGCTATTAAGCGTTAGCGGATGGGTATTGGACGTAGCGGCGAGTAGGCGGCTCAATGGGAGCTATTACGGAAGGAGCGCACGCGATGACATCAGACGTGATCACAACCAGCCCGCGTATCGCCGATCTGGTGGCGGCAGCGGCGGCCCGGTTGCCGGATGCGCCGGCGCTGATTGTCACCGCTGACCGCATCGCAGTCACCTACCAGGAGTTGATCCGGTTAGCCGATGACCTGGCCCAGCAGTTGATGCGAGCCGGCCTGATGCCGGGTGACCGCGTGGGGTTGCGGACGGCCAGCAACGCCGAATTCGTCGTCGGGTTGTTGGCGGCATCACGAGCGGATCTGATTGTGGTTCCGTTGGATCCAGCGTTGCCGGTCAGCGACCAGCGCGCCCGCAGCGAGGCTGTGGGAGCCCGGGCTGTGCTCACCGACGGCGAGGGTCCCGGCGATAGCGGAGAGCCGACGGTCCGCTGGTGGCCGATCGCCGTGGCGATCGCCGACGGCACGCGCTCGGTCCACTTGGACGCGGTCACCGAGCCGACTCCGGTCATCTCGGCGCCTGAGGGGCTGCGGCGCGACGACGCCATGATCATGTTCACCGGGGGGACCACCGGGTTTCCCAAAATGGTGCCCTGGACGCACGGAAACATCGCCAGTTCGGTGCGGGCCATTGTTGCCGGGTACCGGATGGGCCCCCAGGACGCGACTGTCGCCGTGATGCCGCTCTACCACGGCCACGGTTTGATGGCCGCGTTGCTGTCCAGCCTGGCGTCCGGCGGGACGGTGTTGCTTCCCGCCGGCGGGCGGTTCTCGGCCCACACGTTCTGGGACGACATAGACGCCGTTGGCGCCACGTGGTACACGGCGGTGCCGACGATTCACCAGATCCTGCTGGAGCGTGTCGGAGCTGAACCGTCAGGACGCAAGCGGGCACTGCGGTTCATCCGCAGTTGTAGCGCGCCGCTCACTTCCGAAGCGGCGCAGGCGCTGCAGACCGAGTTCGCCGCGCCCGTGGTTTGCGCCTTCGGCATGACCGAAGCCACTCACCAAGTGACGACGACGGGTCTCGATCAAAGTGAAAATCCCGCTGAGTCAACCGGTCTCGTCGGCCAATCAACCGGAGCTGAGATCCGTATCGTCGGGCCCGATGGATCGACGTTGCCGACGGGTGCGGTCGGGGAGATTTGGCTCCATGGCAGCGCCATCGTGCGTGGCTACCTGGGCGACCCGAAGATTACCGCTGCGAACTTCACCGACGGTTGGCTGCGTACCGGTGATCTGGGGTCACTGTCGGCGGCCGGTGACCTGAGCATCCGCGGCCGGATCAAGGAACTCATCAACCGGGGGGGTGAGAAGATCTCGCCCGAGCGCGTCGAGGGAATCCTGGCCAGCCATCCCAACGTCATGGAGGCGGCGGTGTTCGGGGTCCCGCACCCGATCTACGGGGAGGCGGTCGCGTCGGCAATCGTGCCCCGCGAGACGGCCCCGACACCGGAGGAACTGACGGCGTTCTGCCGGGACCGGTTGGCGCCCTTCGAGATTCCCGCCAGCTTTGAGGTGACGGCCGAGTTGCCGCATACCGCCAAAGGTTCGCTCGACCGCCGCGCGGTGGCGCAGCAGTTCGGCGGCCAGTAAGCGCGGTTACTGCGACGATGCGAGTGAGCCCCACGCGGCGCGGGCACCGGATTCGCCGACGCGATAGGTCTGCACCAGCGTGGCGGCCGCGGTAGCGATAACCAAGACCGCGACCACCACGTGCGCAGCGGATTTCACGGTACGCCCGCGTGCCTGGTGCAGGTGCACGGCGGCCAGCACGGTGACCGCGGCTACGAGTGTCGCGATGATGTAGACCAGGGTGTCGCCGAGCCTGGCATGGCTGTCGATCGCGGGTGAGTTCCCGATCTTTCCCGCTAGCCACCCACCGGAGCTGGTGGTCAGGGGGGTCACGATCAGCGTGACAGCGCTGAGCACCAGGACCAGCCAGATGAGCCTGCGTCGGGCGGCTGGCCACACCGCGCAGAGGATCGCGAGGATCGCTGCCAGCGGGCCTAGGACAACGACCACATGGTTGAGCAGGATGTGCGCCGGAAGCCCGTTGACCGTCGACATGAGTTCCTACGCGGTTGTCTTCACCTTGGCCGCGGCGGATTCGGGCATGGGCTCATAGCGCGCGAACGAACGGGTGAATGACGCAGCCCCGTGTGCCAGTGAACGCAAGTCGATTGCGTACCGGGTCAATTCGACCTGGGGCACCTCGGCCTTGACCACCGTGCGTTCGTGACCGGCAGTGTCGGTACCGAGTACCCGGCCACGGCGACCGGACAGGTCACCCATCACCGCGCCGACGTAATCGTCGGGCACCAGCACCGAGATCTCGTCGATCGGCTCGAGCAGGATCACCTTCGTCGCGGCTGCCGCTTCCCGCAACGCCAGCGAACCGGCCATCTGGAACGCGAAATCCGAGGAGTCGACGCTGTGCGCCTTACCGTCGAGCAATGTGACCCGGATGTCGACCACCGGATAGCCGGCGTGCACCCCCTTTTCCATCTGGGCGCGGACGCCCTTCTCCACGCTGGGTATGAATTGCCGCGGCACGGCTCCGCCGACCACCTTGTCGAGGAATTCGAAGCCGGCGCCCTCCGGCAGCGGTTCGACCTCGATGTCGCAGACCGCGTACTGGCCGTGCCCGCCGGACTGCTTGATGTGACGGCCATGGCCTTTCGCGTGGCCGCCGAGGGTTTCCCGCAGCGGTACCCGGAGCTCGACCGTGTCGACGGTGACGCCGTATCGATTGGCCAGTGCATCGAGGACAACGCCGGCGTGGGCCTCGCCCATGCACCAGAGCACGACCTGATGGGTCTCCTGGTTCTGCTCGATCCGCAGTGTCGGGTCTTCGGCGGCCAGCCGACCCAACCCCACCGACAACTTGTCCTCGTCGGTCTTGGCGTGTGCCTGAATAGCGATCGGCAGCAGGGGCTCCGGCATGGTCCAGGGTTTGAGGACCAGCGGTTCGGACCTGTCCGACAGCGTGTCGCCGGTCTCGGCCCGGCTCAGTTTGCCGATCGCACAGATGTCACCCGCAACCACTGCTGGGGCTGGACGCTGCTGCTTGCCGAGCGGGAACGACAGGACTCCGATGCGCTCGTCTTCGTCATGGTCGGGATGGGTATGGGCCGCCCCGCCGCCATTGCCGTTGCCTTCCCCGAAAAAGGATGAGAAATGGCCCGACACATGAACCGTCGCGTCCGGCCGGATGGTTCCGGAAAACACCCGCACCAGGCTGACCCTGCCGACGTACGGGTCGGACGTCGTCTTCACGACCTCTGCCAGCAAGGGTGCGTCAACGTCGCAGGCCAACTCGGCATGCGCAGCGCCCTGCGGTGTAAAGACCTCTGGCAGTGGGTGTTCCATCGGCGAGGGAAATCCGCGGGTGGCCACCTCCAGCAATTCCAGGGTTCCGACACCGGTGCTGCTGCACACCGGGATCACCGGGAAAAACGAGGCGTGCGCAACGGCCTTTTCCAGATCCTGAATCAACACCGCTTCGTCTATCGCTTCACCGCCGAGGTAGCGCTCCATCAACGACTCGTCCTCGGACTCTTCGATGATTCCTTCGATCAGGCTGCCGCGCGCCTCCTCAATGCGATCGGCTTCCGATGAGTTCGGGGGCCCCTCGGCCCGCTTGCCGCCGGAGTACGTGTACTGGGTTTGCGACAGCAACCCGATCAGGCCGTCACCGGTGGGCAGGTACAGTGGTAAAACCTTGTCCCCGAACGCGTCTTGCGCGGCGGCCAGTGCCTCCGGGTAGTTCGCCCGAGCGTGGTCGAGTTTGGTGATCACCACCGCTCGCGGCATGCCGACCTGGCTGCATTCCTGCCACAGCGACTTGGTTGGCTCGTCGACACCCTCGTTTGCCGCGATCACGAACAGCGCACAGTCCGCGGCCCGCAACCCGGCGCGCAGTTCACCCACGAAGTCGGCGTAGCCCGGGGTGTCGACGATGTTGACCTTGATGCCGTCGTGCGACAGCGAGGCCACCGCGACGCCAACCGAGCGCTGTTGCCGGATCTCTGCGTCGTCGAAGTCGCAGACCGTGGTGCCGTCCACGATTGAGCCCGGTCGAGACAACACCCCGCCCGCGACCAGTAGGGCCTCGACGAGGGTGGTTTTGCCGCCGCCAGAGGGGCCCACCAGAACCACGTTGCGAACGGATTCCGGACCCTCCGCGGTGGGAGCCGCTCCCGCGCCCTGGGAAGCACTCGCTCTGTCGGCCATGACTTTCCTCCAGTTCCCCCGGGGTGTCCCGCTGATGCGCACGCGGTGTATTCCAGCCCACAGGACGCAGTAGCAACTTTTCCCCCAACCGCCGCGCAACACAAGGCCCGGGCCGATATCGCCCGTGTCAGGCGTGCCAGCTGGACCAGCGGCGTACGGCGACCGCGATTACCGGCCCGTTCAACGGAACTGATTGGTACTGAGGGTATTTGGCGCGCAGCAGTCGGTATCCGGTGTGCATCGCTTCGCCGTCGCGATGGATCGCGGCGATGCCGTCGACCCGAACCCACCACAATTGCGTCCAATCATCGGCGTAGTGGTCGACGAGCACGCTGGCCTGGGGATTGGTCTCGATGTTGGTCAGACGGCGCAGCCGTTGTGTTGTTTTCGGCTTGGCGTCGACGGCGGTGTAGACGACGTCGTGGTCTACGGCAAATACCACTGGAACCAGGTGCGGCATGCCGTCGGGCGTGATGGTGGCCAGTCGTGCCACCAGGGCCTGGGTGAACCTGACCTTCGGGTCGAATTCGGCCACCGGGTCAGCTTAGAGCGGGAGGTGTGGTCTGCCTGGTGACGTAGCCGCCCACCGATTATCGTTGCCGCCCGCCGATTATGTCGACCCGTTCATCCCGTCCTCGCCGAGCAGCTGACCTCCGTTGCCGCCGGTGCCGGGGCTGCCCATCGTTGCGCCAGTGCCTGCGTTGCCACCGTTGCCCCCGCTGCAGAGGTAGATTAGTGGTGCTGGCGAAGTCTCGTGTAGACGCGCAGTCGCGGCTCAGCTATTTTTTTTTGTGACGGCTCGGCGGCACAGCAGAATCGCACAAAGGGAGTGGGGCGGGACGGGCGAGTGGGGAAAAAAAGAGGGGAACGAACCGGCCGGCCGCCCCCCCCCCCCCCCCCGACTCCGCCGACCCCGTTGTGGCTCCGATGGGCAGCGACCCGCCGATGCCTCCCGCGCCACCGGTGCCGAACAGCAACCCGCCAGCGCCACCATTACCGCCGGCCCCGACGGTAGCGCCGCTCGCACCGGCCCCACCGGCCCCGCCATTGCCGATCAGCCCGGCGGCCCCGCCATTGCCTCCGGCGAGATGCGAGCCGCCGCCGGACCCTCCGGCCCCGCCGTTGCCGAACAAGATCCCGCCCGGGGCACCGTCCTGCCCGGTTCCGGGGGCCCCGTTGGCCCCGTTGCCGATCAGCGGCCGTCCCAATAGCGCCTGGGTGGGCGCATTCACCGCGCCCAGCAAAGTCTGTAGCGGTGAGGTGTTGGTGGCCTCTGCAGTCGCATACCAGCCCGCGGCATCATGTAAGGCCTGCGCAAACTGCTGATGAAACGCTGTGGCCTGCGCGCTGAGGGTCTGATATCCCTGGGCGTGCGAGGAAAACAGCGCCGCGATGCCCGCCGACACCTGATCGACGGCTGCGGGCAGCACACTGATCGTTGGGGCGGCCGCCGCGGCGTTGGCCGCGCTGATCGCCGAAGCGATACTCCGCAAATCCGTCGCCGCCGCGACCAGCGTCTCCGGTGCCGCGATCACAAACGACATGTGAATCCTCCTGCAGCTCATGACAAGCCGGAGACTGCCCGGCCCGCCAGCGACCAATGGCGAGCAGGACTCTATCGCGACCCTCGGCAAATTGACCGAGTTTTCCCAATATGCAAACCAACCTCTGACCTGGCCAATGGTCAGCCGACATGCCTGCGGTTCGCTGATCGGTTTTGATTAGGTTGGCGTCATGCCGGCGGAGACACAGATCGCCAATCTCCTGTATCGCTATGCCGAATGCATCGACGGCGGCGACTTGGCGGCGGCGGCCGCGCTCTTCGAGCACGCACGGATCCGGATCGGTGCGGACGAAACCATTGACGCGGCGCGGCTGCTAGACATCTGGAAGTCGTTGATTGTGCTCTATCCGGACGGAACGCCGCGAACCAAGCACCTGGTCAGCAATCCGATCGTCGAGGTCGACGAGGACGCTGGTACCGCACGTTGCCGCAGTTACTACACGGTGCTACAGCAAACCGAAGAGCTGCCGCTGCAGCCGATTGTCGCCGGCCGCTACCACGACCATTTCGAACGCGTCGACGGCCAGTGGCGCTTCTCGTATCGGGACCTCACCCTCATCGACATGGTCGGCAACCTCAGCCACCACCTCAGGTATCCCATTACGCCGGTCCCGCCGGGACCCGGGGCCTGACGGGGGCTTACCAAGCGACTTCGATCGCGATCTGGACTACGGTGGATAGGTAAAGTTACGCCGCCCGGACCCCAAGGGCTGGGACTATTCCGACTCTTACCCCGACGCAGGAGGTTACGGGATGAGCAAATCGCGCCACCGTTCGCTCAGGTGGACATGGTTGGTGGCCGTGCTTGCGGTGCTTGGCGTTGGTCTGGCCACGCCGCCGGTGCCCGCGCAGGCAGCCCCGGTCAAGAACTTCCCGGCGCTGCCACTCGACCCCGTAGCCGCCGTCGCCCAGGTGGGCCCGCAGGTGGTCAATATCAACACCAAACTGGGCTACAACAACGCGGTAGGAGCCGGTACGGGCATCGTCATCGATCCCAACGGCGTCGTGCTGACCAATAATCACGTGATCTCTGGCGCCACCGACATCAGCGCGTTCAGTGTCGCCGACGGCCGAACCTATGGCGTCGACGTCGTGGGTTACGACCGCTCCCAAGACATTGCGGTGCTGCAGCTTCGTGGTGCCGGTGGCCTGCCCAGCGCCGCGATCGGTGGTGGGGTCACGGTGGGCGAGCCGGTCGTGGCCATGGGCAACACCGGTGGGCAAGGCGGAACGCCGCGTGCGCTGGCCGGCAAGGTGGTTGCTGTCGGCCAGACCGTACAGGCATCCGACGCCCTTACCGGCGCCGAAGAAACGCTGAACGGGTTGATCCAATTCGACGCCGCGATCCAGCCCGGCGACTCGGGTGGGCCGGTCGTCAACAATGCTGGGCAGGTGGTCGGCATCAACACGGCCGCTTCCGAAAACTTCCAGCTGTCCCAGGGCGGGCAGGGCTTTGCCATCCCGATAGGTCAGGCGATGTCGGTCGCCGGCCAGATCCGGTCTGGCGGCGGATCGCCCACCGTGCATGTTGGACCAACGGCCTTCCTCGGCCTCGGCGTTGTCGACAACAACGGCAACGGCGCGAAGGTGCAACGCGTGGTGGGCAGCGCTCCCGCCGCGTCCGTCGGGATCTCCAACGGTGACGTGATCACCGCGATCGACGGCGTGCCGATCAACTCGGCCACCGCGATGTCGGATGCGCTCACTCCGCACCACCCCGGGGACGTGGTCTCGATTAGCTGGACATCCAAGTCGGGCGTTGCGCGCACCGAGAACGTGACCTTGGCGGAGGGGCCGCCGGCCTAACCTGCCCTCCTGTGAGCCAATTCGTTTGGTGCCAGGCGTGATTCATAGCTTGTTCCGGGCGTGATTCCGATAGTCGCACCTCGGGTACCCATGGCATCGTGGAATCGATGAACGACGAGGGGGACGCCTTCAGGCAGGATCCAGAGCACCATCCCGCAGAGGGCAGTCACGTCGAAGGAGGCGTGGTCGAGCATCCGACTGCCGAGGACTTCGGCAACGCGGCCATCTTGCCCGCGGACCCGACCTGGTTCAAGCACGCGGTGTTCTACGAGGTGCTGGTACGGGCGTTCTTCGATGCCAGCGCGGACGGTTCCGGTGACCTGCGTGGACTTATCGACCGCCTGGACTATCTGCAGTGGCTCGGCATCGACTGCATCTGGCTGCCGCCGTTTTATGACTCACCGCTGCGTGACGGTGGCTATGACATCCGGGACTTCTACAAGGTGCTGGCCGAATTCGGGACCGTCGACGACTTCGTCGCACTCGTCGACGCCGCACACCGGCGTGGCATCCGGGTCATCACCGACCTGGTGATGAATCACACCTCCGAGTCGCACCCGTGGTTCCAGGAGTCACGTCACGACCCCGACGGACCCTACGGTGAGTACTACGTCTGGAGCGACACCAGCGAGAAGTACACCGACGCCCGGATCATCTTCGTCGACACCGAAGAATCGAACTGGACGTTCGATCCGGTTCGCCGCCAGTTTTATTGGCACCGGTTCTTCTCCCACCAGCCGGACCTGAATTACGACAACCCGGCCGTGCAGGAGGCGATGATCGATGTCCTGCGCTTCTGGCTCGGCCTGGGGATCGACGGGTTTCGTCTGGACGCGGTGCCATACCTCTTCGAACGGGAGGGCACCAACTGCGAGAACCTGCCCGAGACGCACGCCTTCCTCAAGCGCGTCCGCAAGGTGGTGGACGACGAATTCCCGGGCCGGGTGCTGCTGGCCGAGGCCAACCAGTGGCCAGCCGATGTCGTCGAGTATTTCGGCGAAGCCAGCACCGGCGGCGACGAATGCCACATGGCCTTTCACTTCCCGCTGATGCCGCGCATCTTCATGGCGGTCCGCCGCGAATCGCGGTTTCCGATCTCGGAGATCCTGGCGCAGACGCCGCCCATCCCGGAAATGGCTCAGTGGGGAATCTTCCTGCGCAACCATGACGAGTTGACGTTGGAAATGGTCACCGACGAAGAACGTGACTACATGTATTCGGAGTACGCCAAGGATCCGCGGATGAAGGCGAATGTCGGAATCCGCCGCCGCCTGGCGCCGCTGCTGGAAAACGACCGCAATCAGATGCAGTTGTTCACCGCACTACTACTTTCGCTGCCCGGCTCGCCGGTGTTGTATTACGGCGACGAAATCGGCATGGGTGACGTCATCTGGCTCGGGGACCGCGATGGAGTGCGGACTCCGATGCAGTGGACACCGGACCGCAACGCCGGATTCTCCACCGCCACCCCGGGCCGGCTCTCCCTGCCGCCGAGCCAAGACCCGGTCTACGGCTACCAGGCCGTCAACGTCGAGGCGCAACGCGACACCTCGACATCGTTGCTCAACTGGACCCGCACCATGCTCGCCGTGCGGCGCCGCCACGCCGCGTTCGCCGTCGGGTCATTCGACGAACTGGGTGGGTCTAACCCGTCGGTCCTCGCGTTTGTGCGAGAAACCCGAGCTAACGACGGTGCCGAGCGTGACGTGGTGCTGTGCGTCAACAACCTGTCGCGGTTCCCCCAGCCCATCGAACTGAACCTGCAGCAGTGGAACAACTACACACCCGTCGAGTTGACCGGGCAGGTCGAGTTTCCACGTATCGGGCACCTGCCGTACCTACTGACACTTCCAGGACACGGGTTCTACTGGTTCCAGTTGTCCGCATCCGAGGAGGAGCAATGACCCGCCCCGGCGACGATCCAGAGCACGCCACGCTGTCAGCCAAGTTGCCCTGGTCAGAATGGCTTCCGCAGCAACGGTGGTATGCGGGACGCAACCGCGAACTGTCGTCCGCCGCGCCCGGCGTAGTGGTGCAATTGCGAGATGATCTGGACCTCGTGCTAGTCGACGTCGGCTATACCGACGGCTCCGCGGAGCGGTACCAGGTGATCGTCGGGTGGGATTCCGAACCGGTCTCCGAGTACAGTGCGCTGGCCACCATTGGCTCCGCTGACGATCACACCGCTTTCGACGCGCTGTATGACGGCGCGTCCGCCCAGTATCTGCTGTCGCTGATCGATTCGTCGGCGGTCCGCGGTTCGTCCGACGCCGAGGTGACGTTTGCCAGGGAGCCAGACGTCGAGCTCCCGCTGGAAGCGTTTCCCCGAGTATCAGATGCCGAGCAGAGCAACACCAGCGTGATATTCGATCGCGCACCGGCGGCCATCTTCAAGGTGTTCCGCCGGGTCAGCCGCGGGATCAATCCGGATATCGAGCTCAACCGGGTGCTTGGCCGGGCCGGCAACCCGCATGTGGCCCGGCTGCTCGGCAGCTACGAGATCGCTTGGCGGGATGGCGGATCCGGTGCAGATCCTGACGCGGTGTGTCCGCTGGGTATGGCGACGGCGTTCGCAGCCAATGCCGCCGAAGGCTGGGCGATGGCCACCGCCAGCGTTCGTGACCTGTTCGCCGAAGGCGACCTGTACGCCCACGAGGTCGGCGGGGACTTCGCCGGAGAGTCCTATCGGCTTGGCGAAGCGGTCGCATCGGTGCACGCCACCCTGGCCGACCGCCTCGGAACGGCGCAGGCGGAGTTTCCCGTGGACCATGTGCTGGCCAGGTTGTCGTCGGCCGCGGCGGCGGTGCCCGAACTGAGGGAGTATTTCACCACCATCGAAGAACGATTCGGCAAGCTCGCGGGTGAAACGATCACCGTTCAGCGGGTGCACGGGGATCTGCATCTCGGACAAGTACTGCGCACTCCGGAGAGCTGGCTGCTGATCGACTTCGAAGGTGAGCCTGGTCAGCCCCTCGACGAACGGCGAGCACCGGATTCGCCACTGCGGGACGTGGCCGGCGTATTGCGCTCGTTCGAATACGCGGCCTACGGGCCGCTGGTGGACCAGGGCAGCGACAAGCAACTGGCCGCCCGCGCCCGGGAATGGGTCGAGCGCAACCGCACCGCGTTCTGCGACGGCTATGCGGCCGCCTCCGGCATCGACCCGCGAGATTCGGCGTTGCTGCTGGCCGCATACGAACTCGACAAGGCCGTCTATGAGACGGGGTATGAGTCGCGGCACCGGCCGACCTGGTTGCCGATTCCGCTGCGGTCGATCGCGCGCCTGACGGCCTAGCTGGCCGCTCGGCCGGCACACACCGCGAGTGTCTGGCAGCATGCTCGTGTGCAAAAGGAGATCTACGACAGCGAGGCGAGATTGTCCTGGGTGCTGGCGGGGCTGGCCGGCGTATTGGGGGCAACTGCATTCACTCACTCCGCCGGATACTTCGTGACCTTCATGACCGGGAATTCGCAGCGCGCAGTGTTGGGCGTCTTCCGTGACGATGTGTGGATGTCGATTACCGCATCGTTGCTCATTGTGTGTTTCGTTGCCGGCGTGGTGATCGCGTCGGTGTGCCGCCGCCATTTCTGGGTGGCGCATCCGCACGGGCCGACCGTGCTGACCACGTTCTGTCTGGTGTTCGCCACGGCGCTTGACATCGTCGTTGGTGGCTGGGACGAGGGCATGGTTGATTTCGTGCCGATCCTGTTCGTGGTCTTCGGTATTGGCGCGTTGAACACCTCGTTCGTCAAAGACGGCGAGGTGTCGGTCCCGTTGAGCTATGTGACCGGCACCTTGGTCAAGATGGGCCAGGGTATCGAGCGCCACATCGCCGGCGGCAAAGTGGAGGACTGGCTCGGGTACTTCCTGCTCCAGGCCAGTTTCACCGTGGGCGCCGCCGTCGGCGGCGCCATCAGCGTGATGGTCACCGGATCCCAGATGCTGGCGGTCGCCTCGATCATTTGCGCTGCGACAACGGGTTACACCTATTTCCACGCCGACCGGCGAGGTTTGTTGCGTTAGCCACCGGCAAAAGAACATCGGCAGCAGCGCTGGCCGTTGCGCTGCTGCCGATGCTGGCTGGGTTATCTCAGGCGGGTCCGACCGGGGTGAGGGCTGGTGCCGGGGCAGCCGGGGCAGCCGGGGCGGCCGGGGCGGGTGCTGCGGGTGCGGCGTTGAGCACCTGCAGGATGTCGGGCTTCATGGCGACCAGCTGTTGGTTCCAGTAGGGCCACGAGTGTGTCCCATTGGTCGGGAAGTTGAACACGCCGTTTCGTCCACCCGAAGCCTGGTAGGTGTCCTTGAAGGTTTGGTTGGTGCGCAGTGTGAGGCCTTCCAGGAACTTCGCCGGCATGTTGTCGCCACCCAAGTCGCTCGGTGTGCCATTACCGCAGTAGACCCAGATCCGGGTGTTGTTGGCCACCAGGCGCGGAATCTGAACCATCGGGTCGTTGCGCTTCCAGGCCGGATCGCTTGACGGGCCCCACATACTGTTGGCGCTGTAGCCGCCCGAGTCGTTCATCGCCAGGCCGATCAGCGTCGGCCACCAGCCCTCGGATGGGTTGAGGAAGCCTGACAATGACGCTGCGTACGGGAACTGTTGCGGGTAGTACGCGGCGAGGATCAGCGATGAGCCGCCGGACATCGAAAGCCCCACTGCCGCATTGCCGGTCGGCGAAAGGCCCTTGTTGGCCTGCAGCCAGGCGGGCATCTCCCGGGTCAGGAAGGTCTCCCACTTGTAGGTGTAGTTTTGGCCGTTACCCGACGAAGGCTGGTACCAGTCGCTGTAGAAACTGGACTGGCCGCCGACGGGCATGACCACCGATAGGCCGGACTGGTAGTACTCCTCGAAGGCCGGGGTGTTGATGTCCCAGCCGCTGTAGTCGTCCTGTGCGCGAAGGCCGTCGAGCATATAGACCGCGTGCGGCCCGCCACCCTGAAACTGGACCTTGATGTTGCGGCCCATCGACGGCGACGGCACCTGGAGGTATTCCACCGGGAGGCCCGGCCGGGAGAATGCTCCCGCGGTCGCCGAACCGCCGACGGCGCTGACGAGCCCGGTCAACAGGGCAGCCCCGATAGCCACGATAGCCAGCCGGCGCGGCGCACTGGCCGCTGCGCAACGCAACCTCGGCACCTCTGTCAAGAACGACATAGTTCCACCCATCCCAACTTTCATCGTCTTTTGGTGCCGCGCACCACGGTCGAATCCGTTCTGGGGGAGTGAAACACAGCTGCGACGCACAGTTCGCTTGTCACGGCCGCAGTGCAACATCGCGGTTGGCTAACGATTGAGCGTCGAGCTGGACAAGGCGATCTGCGGTCAGGAGACGAGCCGTCGCAAAAGCGTTGACGCCATGGCAATTCCGATCACCGGCGCCACCAACACGACGCGCGCCATCTAAATCAGCAAAGGCCAGACACCATCGGGGAATCCCTTTACCCTCGACGGGTACCTGGTTTCACGCGTGGTGGACTCCGTCGCGGGAGGGAGGCACGTTGACATTCGCGTTCGCCCAGCCGCCGCTATTGGCAGCAGCGGCCGCCGATCTTACGGGAATCGGTTCAGCGGTCACTGAGGCCACCGTCGCTGCGGCGGCTCCGACGACCGGCCTGCTGGCGGCCGCCACGGACGAGGTTTCTACGGGCATCGCGGAGGTGTTTGGCGCTTATGGCCAGGAGTTCCAGGCGATCGGCGCGCAACTCGCCGCGTTTCACAATCAGTTCGTCCAAAGTTTGACGGCAGCGGCCGACGCCTACATCAATGCGGAGGCCATCAACGCGGCTGGGCTGGTGCAAGGGGCGCTGGGCGGGCTCCATACCCCGACCTCACCCCCGGCGTTACCGCCAGTCTTCGCCCAAGACACGGCCCTAGTCATGGGTGCCACCGGACTGCCGATACCCACCGCCGATTACATCAATGCCGTCAACAACTTATTCATTCAGCACATTCAGCCCGGTGCCATTCCAAAAGCGCTGGTCACTCCTGAACAGCTATATCCCAACACCGGTGTGAAGTCTTTGACCTTCCAAGCCTCGGTGGAGCAGGGCGTCAAGATCCTCGACAGCGCGATCTGGGAGCAAATCACGGCCGGAAACCATGTCACCGTTTTCGGCTATTCCCAAAGCGCCGCCATCGCCTCGCTGGAAATGCAGCATCTAATTTCGCTGGGCGCTAACGCGCCAGACCCGAGCCAACTCAGCTTCATACTGCTCGGCAACGAAATGAATCCCAACGGGGGCATACTCGCAAGATTCCCAGGTCTGAACATTGCATCCATCGGCCTGCCGTTCTACGGGGCCACCCCGGACAATCCGTATCCGACGACGACCTACACGATCGAGTACGACGGCTATGCCGACTTCCCTCGGTATCCCCTCAATCTGGTATCTGTCTTCAACGCCTTGATAGGGACTTACACGCTCCACCCCACCTATCCACTCCTCACGGCCGACCAGATCGCGTCGGCCACGCCGTTGCCGACGCAGGGCGCGACGTCGAACACCTACTACATGATTCGCACCGAGGATTTGCCGCTGCTCGCCCCGGTGCGGGCACTCCCTGTCATCGGAGAACCCCTGGCTGCGCTGGTCCAACCGAATTTGAAGGTGATCGTAAATCTAGGCTACGGCGACCCGTACCACGGCTATTCGACGAGCCCGGCGAACGTGCCCACACCGTTCGGATTGTTCCCCGACGTCCCCCCGGAAGTTGTCGTCGATGCGCTGGCCGCTGGAACGCAGCAAGGCATCCAGGATTTCACCGCCGCTCTACCGAAGGCGCTTGGCAGCCTACCCACTATTGCGCCCCTCGAGCTGTCACCGGATCCGTTGGGAGCCTCACCCGCGCTGCCGCCCGCGCTGCCGGCGCTGCCGACGCCGCTCGAAGTCGCGAACACTTTCGCGGCGATTGTCTCGACCGACTACGCGGTTCTGCTTCCCGCGGCGGATCTCACTCTCGCCCTCCTCACCACCGTGCCTGCATACAACGCCACCCTGTTCTTGAGCCAGCTGTTACAGGGCAATCTCGTCAACGCGATCGGATATCCGCCCGCCGCCACTGTCACGCTGGTCACACTCAGCGGTTTCATTGAATTCGTCGTGGTCACGCAGGCGCTGGTCACCAACATTGGGCAGCTGCAGGCCCTCACCTGACCTGCCACAGAACGACACTGGTCAGGGCCTGATTTTCCACCGTCACGGTCATGTACGTGCAGTGGGGTTGTCGCCGACGATCCGTCGGCGACCCCGGGTTGAGCAACCGCAGTCCCGTTTTTGTCGTCGTGTCCCAAGGGATATGGCTATGGCCGAATACCAGCACGTCCGTGTCCGGATAGAGCCGCGACATGCGCGTCTCCCGGCCGGCCGCCGCGCCCGTTTCATGGACCACGGTGAAGCGCAGCCCGTGCAGCGTCGCGTCGGCACGTTCGGGCAGGCGGGAGCGCAACTGTGGGCCGTCGTTGTTTCCCCAGCACGCCACCAGCCGAGCAGCCCTGGCTTCCAGTGCGTCGAGTAACTCGGGTGCTACCCAGTCGCCGGCGTGCATGACCACATCCGCCGTGGCGACTTCATCCCATACTTGCGCGGGCAGGTCCCGTGCGCGTTGCGGGACATGGGTATCGGAAATCAGCAGCAGCCTCACGGGTTCTATGCTTACCCCTCATGCGCACCTTCGAGTCAGTCGGCGACCTCGCTGCGGCTGCGGGCGAGACCATCGGGCAGAGCGACTGGGTGACCATCACGCAAGAGGACGTCAACCTATTCGCCGATGCGACCGGCGATCACCAATGGATCCACGTCGACCCGGAAAGAGCGGCCACGGGTCCATTCGGCAAAACCATCGCCCACGGCTTCATGACACTGTCACTATTGCCCCGGCTGCAGCATGAGATGTACACGGTCAAGGGCATCAAGCTCGCCATCAACTATGGCCTCAACAAGGTTCGCTTCCCCGCGCCGGTCCCGGTGGGATCTCGGGTGCGTGCGCAAAGTTCGCTGGTCTCCGTCGACGATCTCGGCGACGGGGCCGTGCAGGCGACGGTGTCGACCACCGTCGAGGTCGAGGGGTCGCCCAAGCCGGCGTGTGTAGCCGAAAGTGTGGTTCGCTACATCACGTGAGATCGCGAAACTCGCGAAACTAAAGCTACGGCTCTGCTTTTCGGCGTGTCCAATGCGTGATGTGAGTGTCGCGGAACCGCGCGAATCAGAACTCGGCGATCGCGTGTTCCAGACGTTCGGCCAGCCGAGCTTCCGCCTCCGCCCGCCGGGTCGGAATGTGTGCAGAGGGGAAAGGCGTTGACACAGGCTGATATTCACGTAATGTGCGCCGGGCGACCGTCATCTTGTGCAGCTCGGTGGCCCCGTCGGCGATCCCCAATGATTCGGCGGCCACCATCATCTTGACGAACGGCATCTCGTCGGAGACGCCAAGCGCACCGTGCAGATGCATGGCCCGTTGTACCACGTCGTGGAGCACTTGCGGCATCGCGACCTTTACCGCGGCGATGTCGCGGCGCACCTTCTGGTAGTCGTGGTGCTTATCGATCAACCAGGCTGTGCGCAGCACCAGCAGCCGGAACTGCTCGATCTGGATCCAGCTGTCGGCGATCTTTTCCTGGGTCATCTGAAAGTCGGAAAGTCGCCCGTGTCTAGTCTGACGAGACACCGCGCGCTCGCACATCATGTCAAATGCCCTGCGCGCCAGTGCAATCGATCGCATTGCGTGATGGATGCGGCCGCCGCCGAGCCGAGTCTGCGCGATCATGAAAGCCTGGCCCTCGCCACCCAGCACGTGATCGGCGGGCACGCGGACGTTGTGGTAGCGGACGTAGCCGTGACTGGCAGCCTTGGTAGATTCTGCGCCCACGCCGACATTGCGCACGATCTCGATGCCCGGTGTCTCCGCCGGAACGATGAATAGCGACATCTTTTCGTATGTGCGCGCATCCGGGTTGGTGACGGCCATGACGATGAAGAACGACGCGTGTTTTGCGTTGGTGGAGAACCATTTCTCTCCGTTGATGATCCAGTCCCCAATTCCGGAGCTGTCACGGGTTGCTGCGGTGACGAATAGTCCCGGATCGGAACCGCCCTGTGGCTCGGTCATCGAATAGCACGAGGTGATCTCGCCGTCGAGCAGCGGTCGCAGGTAGCGGGCCTTCTGCTCGTCGGTACCGAACAGCGCCAGGATCTCGGCGTTCCCGGAGTCCGGTGCCTGACAACCGAACACCGACGGCGCCCAGCGGGAGCGACCAAGAATCTCGTTGAGCAATGCGAGCTCGACCTGCCCGAAACCCTGCCCACCGAGTTCGGGCCGCAGATGGGCGGCCCACAGGCCCTGGTCCTTCACCTGCTGCTGCAACGGCCGCAGGATCGCCATCATCTCGGCGTTCTTCTTGTCATAGGGGTCGAGGGCCACCAGATCGAGCGGTTCGAGTTCGTCGACCATGAACTTTTCGACCCAGTCCAGCTTCGCCTGGTATTCCGGGTCGGTTTCGAAATCCCACACTTCTCGGCCGCCGTTCCCCGGCGCACCGTTGCACCGGCATCGTGAATCGCGTCACACCATCGTAAGCGCGGCGGCAAGTTTGGAGTTTCAAGGGTTTTTCTTCGCGGCCGGAAGGGCATACCTGCGTGCGGTGTGACACGTATCCGGGGCGGACCCGGCAGGAAGGAATGCGCCATGGGGAGAATCGTCGTTGTCGGCGGCACCGGGCTGATCGGTTCCAAGATCGTGACCAAGCTGAGCGAACAACGGATCGAATCCGTTGCGGCCTCACCGAAGTCCGGCGTAAATGCCGTGACCGCTGAGGGATTGGTTGACGCGCTCAGCGCGGCAGACGTCGTCGTCGATGCATCAAATACCTCGTCCTTCGACGACAAACCCGCGATCGAATATTTCGCGACCTCCACGATGAACCTGCTGGGCGCTGAGCGGGCCACCGGCGTGGGCCACCACGTCGCATTGTCGGCCATCGCGACGGATCGACTGCAGGGCGGCGGATATTTCCGGGCCAAACTCGCGCAAGAGGAACTGATCAAGGCTGCCGGCATCCCCTATTCGATCGTGCGGGCCGCTCCGGTGTACGACTTCGTCGAGGCCATCGCCGATGCCGCTACCGAAGACGCCACGGTGCGGCTGCCGGACGCGCTCGTCCAGCCCACAGACGCGAGCGATCTCGCGGACCTGGTGGTTGATATCGCAATGGGCCAGCCCCTGAACGGCATCGTGGAGGTGGCGGGCCCGGAGCGGTTCACCCTCGATGAACTCATCAGCGAAGTCCTCAGCGCCAAACATAACCCCCGAGAGGTCGTCGCCGACGCGCATACCAGCTACTTCGGAGCCTTGCTCGATGAGTCCACGCTGCTACCGGGAGATGGCGCCGTCATTACCAGCACGTCGCTGGACGATTGGATCGCACATAGCCTCCCGGGCTGAGCCGGGGGCAGTTCCGCTGCAAGTCATCGAGGGTAGCTCTAGGCAATGGCGCCCAACGGCACAACCAGGGCCATTACGGTCGCATTCGGCGCCAACGCCGGGATTGCCGTGGCGAAGTTCGCGGGCTATTTGCTGACCGGAAGTTCGGCGATGCTGGCCGAATCACTGCATTCGCTGGCCGATGGCGTCAACGAATTGCTGCTGATGATCGGCAAACGCCGATCGCGCAAGAGCCCAGATACCTTGCATCAGTTTGGTTATGGCCGAAGCCGGTACTTCTATTCGTTTGTGGTGGCATTGGCAGTATTCGCGATCGGATCGGTCTTCGTAATATACGAGGGCTATCGCAAGATCACCCACCCCGAGCCATTGACCGCGCCGGCGGTTGCCCTTGCGATCCTCATTGT
The DNA here is from genome assembly GCF_900232995.1 of Mycobacterium simulans. Classification (GTDB taxonomy): domain Bacteria; phylum Actinomycetota; class Actinomycetes; order Mycobacteriales; family Mycobacteriaceae; genus Mycobacterium; species Mycobacterium simulans. The sequence continues at coordinate 968,580 of NZ_OCVX01000003.1, read as the reverse complement.
CGCGGCATTGCTCGATGGTTACAGTCTGCGAACCGCGAAGGTGCAATCCAAGGGGCTCAAGGGTTCTGGTAGCTGGTGGCAGTTCATCCGCAATTCTCGCACTCCGGAACCACCCGTCGTGCTGCTCGAAGACAGCGCTGCGCTGCTGGGCTTGAGCCTGGCGTTTGCGGGCGTCTCATTGACGGCCGTGACCGGGAACCCGTTGTGGGACGCGCTGAGCACCCTTGCCATCGGCGTGCTGCTCGGTGGCATCGCGGTTGTCCTGATCGTCGAGACGCACAGCCTACTGATTGGCGAAGGCGCAACCAGCAAGCAGTGCAACATGATTAGGTCAGCATTGCAGCACGCCAAACATGTCGATGGTGTCATCGACATGCGTACCCAATACCTCGCGCCCGACGAACTTCTGGTGGGCGCCAAAGTCGCTTTCGGCCCCGACATGGAATGGCGGACCGTGGCGGACGTGATCAGGAACGCCGAAGCACGGGTCCGCGAAGCGGTGCCCGCGGTCCGGGTCGTCTACATTCAGCCGGATGTCGAGCCGCGACCAGATGTCGAGCGGCGATAGGCCTCGCAGGGCGAATTGCTACAGACGCTGTGCCAGCAGCTGTTTGGCCATTTCCGCGCCCTTACGACTGTCGGCTTGTGCTTTGCGGAAAAGGTCAGCCACCTGCTGGTCGCCGTCTCGTTCGGCGTCTGCGATGTAAGTCTCCAGCCGCAACGCGTTGTCCAAGCACTTTTCCGTGTACCAGATCAGGTCGTAGGTCTTGTCGCCGGTTCCAGTCACTTGACCTGTCTCGGTGATGCTCACGTTCAATCTCCCTTCCGTCGCGTTCTTCGAGACATCCTTGGTGCTACCCACCCGGGTGGCGCTCAAACGAGGCGCGTACATGGGATTCGCTGCGCAAGCGTTCCACCATGTGCGGATAGTGCATTTCGAACGCCGGGCGCTGTGAGCGGATGCGGGGCAATTCGGAAAAGTTGTGCCGTGGCGGCGGGCAGCTGGTGGCCCATTCCAACGAATTGCCGTAACCCCATGGATCGTCGACGGTTACCGGTTCGCCGTAGCGATAGCTGCGAAAGACGTTCCAAATAAAGGGAACCATCGATACGCCAAGGATGAACGCGCCCAGCGTCGAGACGAAGTTGAGGGCCTGAAAGTCGTCCGTGGGCAGGTAGTCGGCGTAGCGACGGGGCATTCCCATGTCGCCGAGCCAGTGTTGCACCAGAAAAGTTGTGTGAAAGCCGATCAGTGTCAGCCAGAAGTGCAGCTTGCCGAGCCGCTCGTCAAGGAGTCGCCCGGTCATCTTCGGGAACCAGAAATAGATGCCGGCGAAAGTTGAGAACACGATCGTGCCGAATAGCACGTAGTGGAAGTGGGCGACAACGAAGTAGGTGTCGGTGATGTGAAAATCCAGCGGCGGGCTGGCCAGCAACACCCCGGACAGGCCACCGAGCAGAAACGTCACCAGGAACCCCGTCGAGAACAGCATCGGCGTTTCAAAGGTCAGCTGGCCCTTCCACATGGTGCCGATCCAGTTGAAGAATTTGATCCCCGTCGGCACCGCGATCAGATAGGTCATGAAGGAAAAGAAGGGCAACAGCACCGCGCCGGTGGCGAACATGTGGTGCGCCCAGACTGCTGCCGAGAGAAAGACGATGGCCCATGTTGCGTAAACCAGCGTCGTGTAGCCGAAGATCGGTTTGCGGGAAAACACCGGGATGATTTCGGTGACGATGCCAAAGAACGGCAGCGCGACGATGTACACCTCGGGGTGACCGAAGAACCAGAACACGTGTTGCCACAGGATCGGGCCGCCGTTGGCCGGGTCGTAGATGTGCGCTCCGAGGTGGCGATCGGCGGCCAAGCCGAACAACGCCGCGGTCAGGATGGGGAACGCGATGAAGATCAGAACGCTGGTCCCCAAGATGTTCCAGGTGAAGATCGGCAGCCGGAACATTGTCATACCGGGGGCGCGCATGCAGACGATCGTGGTGACCATGTTGACCCCGCCCAGAATGGTTCCCAATCCAGACACGATCAGTCCCACGATCCACAAGTCACCACCCGCACCCGGCGAGTGGATGGCGTCGGACAGCGGCGTGTAAGCGGTCCAGCCGAAGTCGGCGGCGCCGCCCGGGGTGACGAAGCCCGCCAAGACGATTAGTCCGCCAAACAGAAACAGCCAGTAGGAAAGCGCGTTAAGCCGCGGGAACGCGACGTCCGGCGACCCGATCTGCAGCGGCAACGCCACGTTGGCGAAGCCGAACAGGATCGGCGTCGCATACAGCAACAGCATGATCGTGCCGTGAATCGTGAACAGCTGGTTGTACTGCTCGTTGGACACGAACTGCAGCCCGGGGGCGGCCAACTCGGCGCGCATCAGCAACGCCATCAGGCCCGCCGTCAGGAAGAAGCCGAACGCGGTGACAAGGTAAAGCTGGCCAATCAACTTGTGGTCGGTTGTCGTGACGACATTGAGCAGCGCACCACCGAGTGACTGGCGGCGCGGTGGGAAGGGCCGGCGCGCTACCGGAGGTCGCACCAGGGCGGCTTCGGAGACCATTCTGCTCGCTCACAGTCTGGATTGCCCGTATTCCGGCCGTGGGTACCCGCGAACGGCGAGCTCAAAACTCATCGACGACTCAGCGCAGCTTGGGTAAGACGTTGCTGCGGTAGAAGTCGATCGCGGTCATCGGGTCGTCCTGGGGAAAATGCACAAACGGGATGGCGCCGCCGTCGAGAACCGTTTGCAGCGCACCGATGTGGATTGCGGGATCGCTGCCGACCGTCCAATTGGTGAGCACCTTATCGATCGGATTGGACTCGGCTGCCCGCTGTATCTCGACCGGATTGGGCTGGTCGATGGCGCCTGCGGTAAATCGCCACAACGTGGCGGCGCGGGTGGCCACGTCGTTGTCTCCGACGACGGCGAACAGCTCCGCGCGTCTGCCCATGCTGGCGGGATCGCGTCCGGCCGCCCGCGCGCCTGCAGTGAATGCGTCGAGCAGCTTTGAGTCCTTGATGTCGTGGGCTTGGGCGATCCACCCGTCGCCGTAGCGGCCCGCCAGAGTGGCGCTTTTGGGGCCGCTGGCGGCCACGAAAATCGGCGGCGGCGTCGAAGGCACGTCGTAAAGCTTCAACGCGTTCGTCTGAAAGTAGCGGCCCGTGAACGAGATCCGCTCGCCGCTCCACAGCTGGCGGATCAGTCCGATGGCCTCGACCAGTCGGTCGTGGCGCTCGGTGTAATTGCCGAAGACGGTGGTGGCGGCCTGCTCGTTGAGCCGTTCGCCGGTGCCCAGCCCCAGAAATACCCGCCCGGGACTCAGAATCGCCAGGGAAGCGAATGCCTGAGCGACCGTGGCCGGGTGATAGCGGTAACTGGGACAAGTCACCCCGGTGCCAAACGAGATGCGGCTGGTGCGCTGACCCACCAGAGCCAGAGTCAGCCAGGGGAACATCGAGTGGCCCTGGTTGTCCTGCCATGGCTGGAGGTGGTCGCTGGCCCACACGTACCGGAAGCCGGCTTGTTCGGCCGCCTGAGCCTGGGCGACCAGCTGGTCGGTGCGAAATTGCTCATGCGCCAACACGAACCCCACACCCTTGCCTGACGGTGGCGCAGGACTGGTGGGGGCGCCGCGATCGGCGTCGCGTGTGTGACAGGCGGCGGCTAGCGCGCCAGCCGCAGCGGCCATCCGTCCGAATGCCCGTCTCGAGATGCCGGTCATCAGCTCGGGATACCCGTCAAAGCAGCCACCACACGTCGGGCTCGGGGTGCTCGTGCTGCCACCGGGGTAACCCACTAGCCTCACTTATGTGACCCCACAGGCCCGCCCCGCGCGCAGAGCCGATGTCCGCGAACTCTCGCGGACCATGGCCCGGGCCTTTTATGACGATCCGGTGATTATCTGGCTGCTTCCCGACGATGAGGCCCGAACCACACAGCTGCGTCGGTTGTTCGCGACGATGACCCGCCACCACCATCTGTCCCGGGGCGGCGTTGAGGTTGCCTGCGACGGCCCGGGCATCGGCGCGGCGGCGCTGTGGGATCCACCGAACCAATGGCGGGAAACGCGCCTGGGGGAGCTGGCGATGACACCAGCATTGCTGCGGGTGTTCGGCGCGAGGATGGCTAAGGGACGTGCCGTGCAGGAAGTGATGAAGCGTGCGCACCCCGAAGAACCGCACTGGTATCTGGCCGCCGTCGGTAGTGACCCGACCGTCCGCGGCCAAGGCTTCGGCCAGGCGCTGCTGCAGTCACGGCTAGAGCGCTGCGATGCCGAGTACTGTCCGGCCTATCTCGAGTCGAGCAAGCCCGAAAACGTGCCCTACTACGAGCGTTTCGGTTTCACCGTCACCGGCGAGATCGCGTTGCCCGACGGCGGCCCCTCGATGTGGCCGATGTGGCGAGAACCGCGGTAACGAACCTCGCCGCGGTTTAGGGCGGCATCCTGGGGCACCCAATGCAGATGCAAGGCGATCCCACGGCGACACCGTCGTCGACCCACCCGAGGACTGGAGCGAAGCCGACCCGGCACGGAATGACGGCGAGCGGAGAGCGAGAGGGGGAATCCCTCGAGGACAGACTCGCCGCCGAGGAACCGGACTTTAACGAGACGAGGTTGTCGATGATGAGTAATCCGAAGCGGCGGTGCTAGCGGCGCGCCGCTTAGCAATCAAGCGGGGTTGTCGAGTCGAAAGCCTTCGGGAATACCGCTACGCGAACCGTCATCGACGTCGTCTATCTCGGCGTTCCAGCCGAATGCGTTCGCGGCCCGCAACGCTGTCAACACTTGCGCTTCGCCACGCAGTCCTTCGCGAACGACTCGGATAATCTTCGTCAACATTGGAATTCGCTCCAGTCAACATTGCGACAACAGCGTCGGCCAGATGGACAACTGCCGCCGAGCGAGCCCCTTTCCTGTATGAGAATGGCCGAAGCGAACCGGCTCGCCGCATCCTGCATGTTCACTCCGATCGCCAGCGGTCTATCGATATTCGTGTACCCGCGATGGAGGGCGGGAAACCTTGGCGGAGCGTCGCACGCAGCGCAGTTACAGCAGCCGGCCGTTGTCTTCTGTCCCCGGGCATACGGTGCACCACCACGCGGGTGGGGCGCGCACCCGGATCGACCACTGACGGCCCCGTTTCCGCGGCGCGCCAACCGGGTAGTGCCGTTGGTATGGGATCAGGAGTAGCCCGCGTCCGTGCTGTCCGGGGGCGATCTCGACCAACTGTCGTGACCGATCGCCTCCCCGACGAGCTGCGCACGGCGCTCCGGAAGGAGAACCTGCCCGGGTGGCGGGATCCGACGCTCGCCACGCTGACCGACAACCGGTTCTCCGATTCGGAGTGGATCTTCGAGCGCAAGTTCGACGGGGAGCGATGCCTGGCCTTCCGCGATGGCCACCGGTTACGGCTGCTGTCTCGGAAGCGCCAGTCGCTCAACGGAACTTACCCCGAACTGGTCGATGCTCTGGCAAGTCAGGAACCCTCCCGGTTCGTTGTGGACGGCGAGGTCGTGGCGTTCGAAGGACGGCGTACCAGCTTCGCCAGGCTGCAGGGCCGGCTGGGCATCACGAACCCCAGCGCGGCCCGGGCGACTGGAGTCCCGATCTTCTTCTATCTGTTCGACTTGTTGCACCTCGACGGCCAGGCCACCACCGATCTGCCGCTGACCTGGCGTAAGCGGCTGCTGCGCAACGCATTTGAATTCACCGATCCGCTGCGCTACACCACACACCGCGAGAAGAACGGCGAGGCCGCCTACCGGGCGGCATGTGAACGCGGCGACGAGGGCGTGATCGCCAAACTGGCCGATTCGCGATACGAGGGTCGCCGCTCGTCGAACTGGCTGAAGTTCAAGTGCGTCCGCGATCAGGAGTTTGTGATCGGCGGCTACACCCGTCCCAAGGGAAGCCGCGTGGGGCTGGGCGCGCTACTGGTGGGCTATCACGACGGCCGCGACCTCGTCTACGCGGGCAAGGTGGGCACCGGGTTCGACGACAGCACGCTGCGCCACCTGCATAAGCGGCTGTCGGGCATCGAGCGGAAGGCGTCCGCATTCACCCGTGGCCACGTCGGCGAACCCGGCGTGCGGTGGGTGCGCCCGGAGCTGGTCGCTCAGATCGCGTTCACCGAGTGGACGCGCGACGGCAAGTTGCGTCATCCACGCTATGCCGGCCTGCGCACCGATAAGGACGCCCGCGAAGTGGTAAGGGAGACAAGCTGATGAGCCATATTGACATCGAGATCACCAATCAAGACCGGGTGTTGTTCCCCGACGACGGCATTACCAAAGGCGACCTCGTCGACTACTACTCGGAGGTGGCTCGGGTGATGTTGCGGCATCTGCGGGATCGTCCGTTGATGCTGCAGCGGTTCCCTCGCGGGATCGACGAACAGGGCTTCGTTCAAAAGGACTTCGCGCAATCCCTTCCAGATTGGATGGGCGGGGCCGAAGTCGGCAAGGAGGGCGGCGGCACCGTGATGCACCCGGTGGCCGTACGCCGCGAGGCACTCGAGTGGCTGGCCAACCAGGATTGCATCACGCCACACGTGTTTCTGTCGCGACGCGACCGGCTGGACCACCCCGACCGTCTGGTATTCGACCTGGACCCCTCCGACGGCAACTTCGGTACCGTGCGGGCGACCGCTCGCGCCCTTGCCGACATGCTGGATGATCTCGGACTAACGACGTATGTGCAGACCACCGGTTCGCGGGGGCTGCATGTCGTGGCGCCGCTGAACGGCGACGCAGACTTCGACACCGCCCGGCAATTCGCCCGCGATGTCGCCGACTGGGTGGCCGCCGACGACCCCGACCACCGCACCGTCGAGGTCCGCAAGGACAAGCGCGGCGACCGCGTGTACCTCGACGTGATGCGCAACGCATACGCGCAGACCGCGGTAGCGCCCTACGCCGTACGGCCCCGCCGCCGCGCGCCCGTCGCCACCCCGCTGGCGTGGGACGAGCTGGACAGCGAGGACATCCGGCCGGACCGGTTCACCATTCGAGACATTCCGAAGCGAGTTGCCGGGCAGGGCGATCCGTGGGCCGACATCCAGCGCCATGCTCGGTCGCTGACCCGGCCGGTGCAACGTCTGTCGAAACTTCAAGAAGCCCGACGGGATTGGCCGGTGGGTATGTCGGCCGAGCGTCTTCCGAGGTGAACCGGGTTTCGCGGATACCCGCGCGGGTACATCCCGTCTAGTTGATCGCACATTGACCACACGAGGGCAAGGAGGCGGCAATGGAAAGTCGCGTGAAACTGCTCGGCCACGCCATCCATCCGATGTTGATCCCGTTTCCATTGGGTCTGCTCGCCACCGCCGTAGGCTTCGACGTGCTGTACCTGATCACCGACCGGCCCGGGTTCACTGTTGCGGCGGGGTTCGCGATCGCGGCGGGAATCATCGGTGGCCTGGTGGCGGCTCCATTCGGATGGGTTGACTGGTTCAAAATACCGGCGGGCACCCGTGCTAAGCGGATTGGTCTGCTCCATGGTCTCGTTAACGGAGTGGTGCTGGTGCTCTTCGCGGTGAGCTGGCTGTTTCGCAGCTACGCCGAGAGCTGGGTACCCAACGGTTGGGCCTTGGTGTGCAGCTTCCTTGCCGTGGCGGTAGCTGTCGTGGCCGCGTGGATGGGCGGGGAGCTGGTGGAACGGCTCGCGGTGAGTGTCGATGACGGCGCCAACGTCGATGCGCCGAACTCGCTGACCCACAAGCGTGTGGCTGCCTAGGAATCGGGCCGAAACGCAACGGAAGGTTCAGCGCCGCGGCGTCTTTGCGTCAGCATGACCCGTGCACTTATCCGCCGAACACCAGCCCGGCGACGGCGGCCGCCAGCTCGTGGTCGACAAGGTTCAGTTACCGCGTGATCAGGGATTGCTTTTCCAGCCGGCGACGCCGATGGCAATCATTCGCAATTGCTTTATGGCAATACGCCGGATCTCTTCCAGCGCATCGGTGCTCTGCGCGTCCTCGACCGCCTCGGCAATGACGATCATGGCGTTGACAAACAAAGTCGCCAGCACGTTGAGGTCTTCCGTGCTCCAAGCGTTTAGCCCCGGAAAGCGCGCGAGGTCGGTGGCCAGTTCGGAAGTGATCAACCGGATTTCGGTGCGGATGGCATAGCGCAGCACGGAGAGTCCGGTGGAGCGCTCTCGGACAATGAAGCGCCAGTGTTCGCGTCTCTCGGCGACGCTGGCGATCAGGATCTCGACGGACGACTCGATCACCCGGTTCGGGTCGAGCTTCCCGGCGCGCGCGCCGCGCAGCGTATCGCGCAGGGTGCGGAACGACTCGTCGATCAGGACCAGACCGAGGGCCTCCATGGACTCGAAGTGACGGTAGAAAGCCGCTGGCACGATCCCGGCCTCCCGGGTCACCTCGCGCAGGCTCAGGCCGCTGAAGCTGCGGTCGTTGAGCAGCTTCAACGCGGCCGCGATGATCGCGCGCCGCGTGGCTTCTTTGCGCTCCTCCCGCGACAGGCTCACACGGGTACGGTCGCGCCCAGATCGATGCGGGCGTGAGCTAGGAGTACGGTCGTTCACTGTGTGAACCCTACCACAGAGCTGGTCAAATTCCTTGACGACCTGCATCGTCCCGCAGCACTGTGTACATATGTTCACTCAAACTTTGAAGAAGCGAGTCCTGGGTTCCAACCTAGTCGACTTGCTTACCGGACCCCACGGCGTGGATCGCTACACCGAGCTGGTGGCGCCCACGTGGACGCTAGGTGAGGGCCGCGCCAAGGTCGTCGACGTGCGACGGACGACGCCGCGCAGCGTCACCCTCACCCTCGTGCCCAACGACACATTCACGGCCGCCCACAGCGTCAAGGCCGGGCAGTACGTCAACCTCACGGTCGAGATCGACGGTCGCCGGCACACGCGGTGCTACTCACCGGCCAACAGCGAAGGCAGCACCCACCTTGAGCTGACGATCGGCCACCACGAAGGCGGGCTGGTCTCGAACTACCTGTATGAGCGGGCTGGCCGAGGCATGGTGGTCGGCCTGGACGGCGTCGGCGGCGACTTCGTGTTGCCGGCGCTGGGCCCATCTGGGAGGGGCCCGAGGCGCATTCTCTTCGTCTCCGGCGGCAGCGGTATCACGCCCGTCATGGCGATGCTGCGCACCCTGCTTGCCGAGCGCCACGCCGGTGAGATTGCGTTCGTGCACTACGCGCGCTGTGCCGCCGAGGCATGCTACCGCGAGGAACTTGCCGCCCTGCATGGCCGGCCCGGCGTGCGGGTGCTGCACGGCTACACCCGCTCGGATGCCGGTGACCTTGTGGGCCGCTTCGGCGCCGAACACCTGGCCGCGGCCATGCCGGCGCCGGATGCGGTGTTCGTCTGCGGGCCGACAGCTTTGGTCGAGGCCGTGCAGAAACACTGCGACAACGTGCACACCGAGAGCTTCGTGCCGCCGGTGTTCGAGCCGCCGGCGAATCCGTCGGGAGGACGAGTCACGTTCGCCGACAGCGGGATTGACGTCGCCGACGACGGTCGCCCGCTATTGGAGCAGGCCGAATCGGCTGGTCTGAAGCCGGAGAACGGCTGCCGAATGGGCATTTGTCACACCTGCACACGGCGAAAGACCGCCGGCGCCGTGCGCAACCTGATCACCGGCGCCGTCTCGACCGGACCCGACGAGGACGTGCAGATCTGTGTATCTGTCCCGGTCGGCGACGTCGATCTATCCCTCTAAACCCAAACGCGACTGTGAATCTGGCGACGGCCGCACGGCGTGTCGCGTCGCGATATTCACAGTCGCGGTGAAAGGAAAGTCATGACACACAACACGATTACCCTGACCCCCGAACAGGCCGACGCCTTCGGCCGCGAACTTGACGCCATCAAGGAACGCGTGATGGCCGACCTCGGCGAACAAGATGCCGACTACATCCGTCGCGTCATCAAGAGCCAGCGGGCCTTAGAAGTAGGTGGACGCGTGCTGCTATTCCTGCCGCCGGCTTGGCTATTGGGTACCGCGATGCTCGGGGTCGCCAAGATTCTGGACAACATGGAGATAGGCCACAACGTCATGCACGGTCAGTACGACTGGATGCGTGACCCGGCGATCTCCGGCCGCTCGTTCGAGTGGGACACCGCCTGCCCGGCCGACCAGTGGCGGCACTCGCACAACTACATGCACCACACCCACACCAACATCGTGGGGATGGACCGCGACATCGGCTACGGCATCCTGCGGATGAGCGAAGACCAGCGGTGGACTCCGTATTTTCTGGGCAACCCGGTCTACGCCTTCCTGCTGATGGTGCTGTTCCAGTACGGCGTTGCGCTGCACGAGCTGGAAAGCGAGCGCATTCGCTCCGGCGAGATCAAGCTACGTGACAAGCGCGAGACGTTAAAGGCCATCTGGAAGAAGACGCGCCGACAGACGCTCAAGGACTACGTCGCGTTCCCCTTGTTGGCCGGTCCGTTTGCGCCGTTCGTGTTCGCCGGCAACCTGTCGGCCAATCTGATGCGCAACGTCTGGTCATACATGATCATTTTCTGCGGCCACTTCCCGGACGGCACCCAGGAGTTCACCGTCGAAGAGACCAAGGACGAGTCGCGCGGCATGTGGTACTTCCGCCAGGTCCTCGGCTCGGCGAATCTGACCGGCGGCAAGGTCTTCCACCTGTTGTCGGGCAACCTTTCGCACCAGATCGAGCACCACCTCTTCCCAGACATGCCGGCCCGTAGGTACGCCGAGATCGCACCCGAGGTGGAACAGATCTGCGAGCGTTACGGGATCCCGTACAACAAGGGCCCGCTGCCGCGGCAGTTCGGCACCGTCGTCCGCAAGATCGTCAAGCTGACCTTTCCGGACTCGTGGTCAACCCTGCGGAATGCCGGGAGCGGCAAGCGAGTCCAACAAGAGCTTGTGGCCCCGTAATCTGGCGGGCGCGGCACCGGCCCAGCGGGGACAAGGGCCCATCTAGCTGGTCCGCGGGGTCTAGCGCAATACCTCTGGTCGCCGCGTTACAAGCCCAGCGCCCTACGGAGCCGCTCTGACGCTCGAACATAGCGATCAAAGCCGCCCGTTGCGTTTTTGACGAGGACATCCTCTCCGTGGAGGATGAAGGTCCGCCCGTTGCGGACGATTGTGCGGCCGTTGCGCACTGCGTGCTCCAACTGCGAGGCGAGGTTTTCCGCCTTCTTCGCGAGATTTTGGCCCCGCTGTTCCACGCGCTTAATCGATGCGAATATGTCGCGGTCGGGGGTCAGATTGGACTTGACCCTGTTGCCCAGCCTGAAGTTGTCTGCTTGTTTGGCAGCGTCTTTGATGATTTTCGCTAGGACAGCGAAAGGATCGCGCTTGCCCGCGATGACTCCCAACGGCGTCAAAGCCGCCGCCGCCTGCGACGCTCCGGCATGATAGCCGAGCATCGCGCTGACATCTTGAGCCCACATCTCCTCGTAGACGGACTCCGCTGCCGCGATCGCAGGGGCGTTCTGGCCGAAGAAGTTGGACATGACCAACCCCACAAGGCCATTGCGGTTGGCTGCGACGGCCAGCGGATGGACGACGGATGCTTGTGCCGCCTCGAAGACACCCACGACCGTGCGGGCCTGCTGGGCCGCATTGTCCGCGTGAGCCGCCGCGGCGCTCAACCAACCTGCGTATGGAGCCGCCGCTGCCGCCATCGCCTGAGAGGTTGGACCCTGCCACGCCTGATCAGTCAACCCCGAAGTCAGCGAGGTAAATGAGGTCGCAGCGGACCCCAATTCGGCGGCTAACCCGTCCCACGCCCAAGCGGCCTGCAGCATCGGGGTCGACCCGGCGCCGGTGTACATCGATAACGAGTTGAGTTCAGGCGGCATTACCAAAAAGTTCACACTTGCTCCCGCGTAGTCCAACGCTTACCGCGAATGTCCCGATCATTCGCCAAACCCGACGAGAGTATGTCACAGCACTTTTGCTAGGTGGACGCGATTCGCTTTACCGAGCGGTGAACAAATGGTCGTTAACGCCGCTGGTTAGTGCACGTCGGTTGGCGCGTCCGACACCTTCACGAGCTGGACCTCGGGCCGCGCCGGTACCGCGTCGGCGAGGAACCACCGGAACGCGAGGTTGCCACGCGGATAGTCCAGTGCCGTAAGTGAATTGGGGTGTGTCGTCATCCCACGGGACAAGACGACCGTCACGGAGCCGTCACTATTGAGCACCGCGCTATGGCCGTTGATGGAACACCGGGCATCGGGGCCCTCCGAGGCGCCGTAGGTGGCCATGAACTGATTCCAGACCACCAGATTCCAGAATCTGCACGCCGGCGGTCGGTGCGTGATGACCAGCGCTTCGTCGTCCTCGAGCACGAAGCTGCCGTAGGAGTAGCAGGCGTCGCGCGCCGACCAACCGAAGTTGGCGTCGGGCACTTGGTAGGGTTCGGCGAATTGGTTTGCCGCGTAATTGGTTTCGTGCCCTAGCGTGTGCTTGTCGTCGACCCGGGTTCCGACTGCAAGCGGCAATATGGCGAACATGGTGCGCATCCAGGCGGCGGTCGCCCGCAGGCGTGCCGCGGTCTCCGCGTCGCCGTGTCGTATCGGCTCCGGTTCGTCGAGCGCCTCGATGTGCCAGGTGACCGGGCGGCCGGTCAGGGGATCGGCTTGGTAGTCACGGGTCATCAGCACGGCGGCGTCAGGCTCGAGTTCCCCAGGCGGGAATTCGAAGCTGAAGTTACCGTCGGCGTCTACGTCGAGATCGGTGTCACGGACAAGCGCAACGATCCGGTCCGACCATGCGCCGGGCGATGGTTCGTTGTAGGCGGTCACCGAGAAATACACGCTGTCACCCTTATTGCCACTGATGCGGTACCGCCGCTGCGGATCGACCGGGCACATGAAGTAATAGGCGTCGGTGTTGTCGCCGCCCCACCGGCGGTCGCGACGAAACGGCGTGTTCACCGCCACGAACTGTGGCCGACCCGGTTCGGCGAACAGGTAGGTGTCGAAGGCCACGCCGAGGGTGGTGGCGAGCATCCGGTAGCCGTCGGCAATGTGCCGGTCGTCGGTCACTGCGCGGTCGCCTACCAAGAACGAGCGATCAAGGGCGCCAAGGGTTTCGAGTAGTTCCTTCCAAGCGGCAGTCGATTCGTGCGTCATGCGCCAATTCCTTTCAGGAGCAATGTGGTTGTGCGATCGACCCAGGTGTCATCGAGTTCGGTGGCGCGGGTGAGCAGGGCAATTAAGGTGAGTCCGGCAATCCCTTCGGCCAATTCGGTGGCGGTCACGTCTGATCGGATCTCGTCCGATGCCGCGGCCTGCTGCAGCCACTCGGCAAGGCCACCGGCGAAGATGCCTGCGAACCGCTCCAAGAGCGCTGAATGCAGTGTCGGGGCTGCCGCCATCTCGCCGACCAGCCCCGGCAGGGCCGCCCTGGCGGCCGGGGTGGTCAGGAAAGCCATTGTGCGGCAGACCATCTCGCGCAGGTCCTCGCGCAACGATCCGGTATCGGGGATTTCGGTTGCGGAGCCAATCGGGAACACCGCCTCGTGCACGAGGTGCGCTTTGCTCGGCCAGCGCCGGTAGATCGCGGGCTTGCTGGTCCCGGCTCGCTCGGCAATAGCGGCGACCGAAAGGCCCGGATATCCGGTTTCGGCGAGCAGCTCAACCGTCGCCCGAAGCACCGCGCCGTCGATACGTGGGTCACGAGGTCTGCCAAAATCAACTACCATTACGTAACTCAAAGTAACATAAGTCCTCGTGACACAAGTCCGCCTGGACGACCTCGCTCAGCCCCGATTCAGCGCCGAGGCCCGGCAAATCCTCGACATGATGGCCGCGATGGCACCGGAGTGCCCGCTGGATGCCGACGCGCTGCATGCCAGGGCCAGTGCCGACACCGGTCTGCACGATTTCGGTCCGGGAGACTACCGAGAGCGACTCAACGTCTACCTCGCCGCGCTGCGGGACATCGACGGGCTGCACGATGCCGGCGCGGTCAACTTCTTTGCGCAACTGCTGCAGTTGCTCAAGAACCGGCTGCTGCTGACCGACCTGCTGCGCCGCCACCCCGAGATCGACGACATCGAGCTGCGATCGCCAGTGGTGATCGCCGGCCTACCGCGCACCGGAACCACCCATCTGCACAACCTGCTGGCGACGCCGCCCACCTTCCGCACCATGCCGTACTGGGAAAGCGTCGAGCCCTTTCCGTTGCCGAATGAGGTTGGCGTCCAACCGGATCCGCGGCGGACGCGGACGGACGTCGCGGTCGGCGTGATCGACACCGTGATGCCGCACTTTCGGCTCATGCATGAGATGACCACCGATCACGTCCACGAAGAGATCCAGCTGCTGGCCAACGATGTCTCCACGATGCTGCTGGAGACACTCGCCGACGTGCCGCGCTGGCGGGATTACTACCAAGCCCACGACCAGACGCCCCACTACGAATACCTCGCCCGGCAACTCAAAGCGATGCAGTTCCTGCGCGGGGGGCGGCGCTGGCTGCTCAAGTCGCCCCAGCACCTCGAGCAGGTGCCGGTACTCGATCGTGTCTTCCCCGACAGCATCGTCGTGTTCACGCACCGCGACCCGGTGCCGGTTGCGCTGTCGATGATCGCGATGATCACCTACTCCGCCCGCATGCATCGCTGCCCGGTGCCGGTCGAACCGATCGCGGTTTACTGGATCGACCGTCTTGAAACGATGCTTACCGCCCTGGTCCGCGACCGGGACACCATCGGCCCGGACCGCTCGATCGATGTCCGGTTCGGCGACTTCATGGTCAACGAATTCGGTGTTGCCGAGCAGGTGTACGCCCTGGCGGGCGAACCGTTCACCGAAGACGTACGCACAGCGATCGCCGGCTATCTGTCGGGCCACCGACGCGGCCGACTGGGAAGCGTCGAAACATCGTGCGCGATGTTCGGGCTCGACGAGGACGACCTGCGTGCCCGGTTCGCGCCGTATGTCGAACGGTTCCTGGCATAGCCTTCTCAATATGACCGCTTTGCCTGCCCTAGAAGGCGTCGAGCACAAGTACATCGATGTAGGGGATGGTGTCACGATCCATGTGGCAGACGCCGGCCCGCCCGATGGTCCCGCGGTGATGTTGGTGCACGGCTTCCCCGAGAACTGGTGGGAGTGGCACGAGCTGATCGGTCCGCTGGCCGCCGACGGCTACCGGGTGTTGTGTCCCGACCTGCGCGGCGCGGGCTGGAGTTCGGCGCCCCGCTCGCGATACCTGAAAAGCGAAATGGCCGAAGATCTGGCCGCGGTTCTGGATCACTTGGGTGTCGTAACGGTCAAGCTGGTGGCCCATGACTGGGGTGGACCGGTGGCCTTCATCATGATGTTGCGCCATCCGGAAAAGGTCACCGGCTTCTTCGGCGTGAATACCGTGGCGCCCTGGGTGAAGCGCGACCTGTCGGCGATCCGCAACCTCTGGCGGTTCTGGTATCAAATCCCGATGTCGCTGCCGGTTATCGGTCCGCGGATGATCAGCGATCCCAAGGCCCGCTACTTCCGAATGCTGGCGTCATGGGTCGGCGGCGGGTTCTCGGTGCCAGACGACGATGTGCGCATGTACGTCGAATGCTTACGCCAACCGGGACACGCGGAGGCCGGTTCGCGGTGGTATCGCAGCTTTCAGACCACGGAAATGCTGCGCTGGGTGCGCGGCGAATTTGACGACGCTCGCGTCGAAGTACCGGTCCGTTGGCTGACCGGCACCAAGGACCCGGTGATCACGCCCGATCTGACCGACGGATACGCCGACCGCATAACCGATTTCGAGGTCGAATTGGTCGACGGCGTTGGCCACTGGATCGTCGAGCAGCGCCCCGATCTGGTATTGGACCGGGTGCGCGCGTTCCTTCGCCTCGAGGCTTGACCTCGCGGGCGCCGTCGGCCTACTCGACGCCGATCGTCACTTCGGTCGACTTGATGAACACCGTCGCGGGCTGACCGACCGCAAGGCCCAGGTCAACCGCGGCATCTTTGGTGATCGAGGACGTGATCACCTGGTCCCCGCCGTCGAGTCGAACCTTCACGATGGCCATGACGCTGCCCAGGTTGACTTCGGTGATGGTGCCCCTGAGCTGGTTCCGGGTCGAAAGGCGCATAGCACGGTCCTCCAGTGCTCGACGGTTCTGGCAATCGAAGCCTAGTGACGCGGGCCGAGCAACGCGATCGACGCGTCCACCGCCGGTTCGACGATGTCGCGGACCGGTCTGCCATCCTCTACGGCCAGTGCGACTAGCTCGCGTAGACCGCCCACCAGGATCACCGCCAGCGGCGCGGTCAGGGGCGGCAGATTGGCGCGCCGAAAACCTGGGCTGCCGCTCAGATCGATCAAAAGGCTCGTCAGAAGCTCCAGCCCCTGACGCTGCACGGGACGCGCGACGTCGCCTATGGACGGAAGCTCGCGAATCCAGCTCAGCGTGATGGCCGGCCGCGACTCGATATTGCCGACGTAACCCTCGACAGCCTGACGAATCTGGTCGTGCCAATCAGCCTCGGGATCAACCGCCCTCCGGATGTCTCCGGCCATGACCTCGATCTCGACCTGTAGCAGTTCCAGAAAGCACTGCTGCTTGCTGGCGAACTGGTCGTAGAACGTGCGCTTTGACGTGCGCGCGTGGCGGACGATGTCGGCCACGGTGGTGGCGCCGTAGCCGCGCTCCCGAATGGAGTCGGTAAGGCCGTCGAGCAGCCGACGCCGAAACGGATCGAGCTCAACCTGAATCGCGTCACCAGCCAGTGCCGTCACGACTGTCCCCCTTCCGGCGAAACGCTTGTCAGGCTTGGTACCACAGAGTACCGTACCGTGGAAAGGCTAGCGGTACGTCGCAGTACCAGACCGGACGTTGGGAGTCATACCCGCATGAGCCAAGCAGTCACCGAGACGCCAGCGCTGCCCGCCGTCAACCTGCCTCCGGCGGTCCGAATCCCGAAGCTGCTCCAAGGCTTGGCCTTCGCGATGTCACGGCGGGGCATGATGCCACGGCTGGCACGCCGCTACGGCAACTCCTTTACGCTGAACATCCCGATGTACGGCCGCATTGTGGTGGTCGGCGAACCGCAGTTGGCCAAGCAGGTCTTCACCACCAGCCCGGACAGTCTCGGCAACATTCAGCCAAATCTGAGCCGGTTGTTCGGGTCAGGCTCGGTCTTCGCGCTCGACGGCGACGATCACCGCCGCCGGCGGCGGCTGTTGGCGCCGCCGTTCCACGGCAAGAGCATGAAGTACTATGAGGCCATCATCGAGGCGGAAACTCTGCGCGAGACCGCGAATTGGCCTGAGGGCCAATCTTTCCCGACGTTGCCGTCGATGAACCACATCACCCTCAACGCCATCCTGCGCGCGATCTTCGGAGCCGACGGCGCTGAACTCGACGAGTTGCGCCGGCTCATCCCGCCGTGGGTCACGCTGGGCTCTCGATTGGCGGCAATGCCGAAACCCAAACGAAACTATGGCCGTTTCGGCCCTTGGGGCCGGCTTGCCGAGTATCGACGAAAGTACGACCTCGTCATCGACAGGCTGATCGACTACGAACGGTCAGACCCAAACTTCGCCGATCGGACCGACGTGCTGGCACTGATGCTGCGCAGCACCTACGAGGATGGTTCGGTCATGTCCCGCAAGGACATTGGTGACGAGCTGCTCACCCTGCTGGCCGCCGGACACGAAACCACCGCGGCCACGCTGGCATGGGCCTTCGAGCGATTGACACGTCACCCCGATGTGCTGGCGGCGTTGGTCGAAGAGGTGGATAGCGGCGGCAGCGAGTTGCGCCAGGCGGCGATCCTGGAAGTCCAGCGGTCCCGGACCGTCATCGATTTCGCGGCTCGGCGCGTCTACCCAGAGGTGTATCAGCTTGGCGAGTGGGTGATTCCGCGCGGAGACTCGATCATCGTCAACATCGCGCACATCCACGACAACCCCGACGTCTTTCCCAACCCGGAGCGCTTCGACCCGCAGCGCTACATCGGCGGCAAGCCGTCCGCGTTCGCGTGGGTCCCCTTCGGCGGCGGGACCCGTCGTTGTGTCGGGGCGGCGTTCGCCAACATGGAAATGGATGTGGTGCTGCGAACGGTGTTGCGCCACTTCATAATCGAGACCACGACTGCTCCGGACGAGCCACTGCACTGCCGCGGCGTTGCCACCATTCCAAAGTACGGAGGACGGGTAGTCGTTCGCCGGCGCTATTGATCCGCGGTGGCCCGGCGGGGCAGCTTCCAGCCGGGACGAACGAAGTGGCAGGTGTATCCGTTGGGGTAGCGCTGCAGGTAGTCCTGGTGCTCGGGTTCGGCCTCCCAGAAATCCCCGGCCGGACTGACCTCGGTCACGACCTTGCCGGGCCACAGGCCTGAGGCCTCGATATCGGCGATGGTATCCAGCGCGATCCGTTTTTGCTCGTCGTCGATGTAGAAGATCGCTGACCGGTAGCTGGTCCCACGGTCGTTGCCTTGGCGGTCCTTCGTCGTCGGGTCATGGATTTGGAAGAAGAACTCCAGCAACGCCCGGTAGTCGGTGACCGTGGGGTCGTAGACGATCTCGACAGCCTCGGCGTGTGTGCCGTGATCGCGGTACGTCGCATGGGGTACATCGCCGCCGCTGTAGCCGACACGGGTCGAGACCACGCCGGGCTGCTTGCGAATCAGTTCCTGCATTCCCCAGAAGCAGCCGCCGGCCAGAATCGCCCTTTGGTTCTCAGCCATGGGCCCAGGCTACACTCCGGCCGTGAGGTGTAACGGCGCGTGAGCGGCCCGCAATTCTCCCGAAGCGAACTGTCCACGGCCTTCCAAAGGTTCGAGGACACCGTCGCCCGGGCCGCCGAGACACGAGACTGGGATGCGTGGGTTGAGCACTACAGCCCCGATGTCGAGTACATCGAGCATGCGGCGGGCACCATGCGTGGACGCGAGCAGGTGCGCGACTGGATTCAGCGAACGATGACGACCTTTCCGGGCAGTCACATGGTGGCGTTTCCGTCGTTGTGGTCGGTCATCGACGAACCTACCGGGCGGATCATCATGGAACTGGACAACCCGATGCGCGACCCCGGCGACGGCAGCGTGATTAGCGCGACCAACATCTCGATCATCACCTATGCAGGCGAGGGCCACTGGTGCCGCCAAGAAGACATCTACAACCCACTGCGCTTCGTGAAGGCGGGCATGAAGTGGTGTCGCACGGCGCGGGCGCTGGGCACGCTTGACGACGACGCGGCGCGTTGGATGCAGCAGTACGGAGGAACTCAATGAGCGCACCCAAGCTAGTCATAGGCGCCAACGGCTTCCTCGGGTCACATGTGACCCGCCAGCTCATTGACGCCGGCAACGATGTGCGGGTGATGGTGCGGCCCAAAGCCAATACCCGCGCCATCGACGACCTGGAACCCACCCGATGCACCCGTTTCCATGGCGACGTGTTCGACACCGCCACCGTCCGCGAGGCAATGGACGGTTGCGATGACGTGTACTACTGCGTCGTCGACACCCGCGCATGGCTGCGTGACCCGTCACCGCTATTTCGCACCAACGTGGCAGGTCTGCGCAACGTCCTTGACGTTGCCATCGAAAAACCGATAGCCGCCAACTTGCGCAGATTCGTCTTCACCAGCACCTACGCGACGGTGGGGCGCCGGCATGGGCACGTGGCCACCGAGGACGACGTGGTCGACGTCCGCCGGGTGAGTCCCTACGTCCAATCCCGCGTTCAGGCCGAGGATCTGGTGATGGAGTACGTCGCCAAGTTCGGCCTGCCGGCCGTTGCCATGTGTGTCTCAACGACCTACGGCAACGGCGACTGGGGCCGCACCCCGCACGGCGCCTTCATTGCCGGCGCCGTCTTCGGCAAGCTCCCATTTCAGATGAACGGCATCCAGCTGGAAGTCGTCGGTGTCGACGATGCCGCCCGGGCAATGATTCTGGCCGCCGAACGGGGACGTAACGGCGAGAAGTACCTCATCTCCGAGCGCATGATGCCGTTGAAAGACGTCGTGCGGATTGCGGCCGACGAGGCCGGTGTGCCACCGCCGCGACGGTCGATCTCGGTACCCGTGCTGTATGCCCTGGGTGCGCTGGGCAGCCTGAGGGCGCGGCTTTCCGGAAAAGATGCCGAACTCAGCCTCCAGTCGGTGCGAATGATGCGCTCCGAGGCCGATGTCGACCACAGCAAGGCCGTCCGCGAATTGGGCTGGCAGCCACGCCCGGTCGAGGAATCGATCCGCGAGGCCGCCCGATTCTGGGCCGCGATGCGCAAGACCGGCAGAACTAGCACGGTCAGCCGATCCGAATAAGCTCGCGGGAGTGGAACGCGTTCATGTTGACCTCACCGGACCGCCCCAGACCATGCTTGCGACGCTGTACGCCAGGGCGGTCGATGCCGACGCTCCCCGATCGATTCTGCGGGATGAGTACGCGAAGGCCGCCGTGGCGCGCATCGATTACGACTGGGACGCAACGACGATCACGCCCCGACGGGCGCCTTCGGTAGCGATCCGCACCGCGCATTTCGACAACTGGACGCGTCAGTTCCTAGCCGCACACGACGAAGCGACGGTGTTGCACGTGGGCTGTGGTCTGGATGCCCGGGTGTATCGGCTCGATCCGCCCGCGGGTGTGCGGTGGTACGACATCGACTACCCGGACGTGATCGGGCTGCGCGAACGGGTGTACCCCGGCCGCGACAGCTACCGGATGGTTCCGGCGTCGGTGACCGACCCACACTGGCTGGCCGAGATTCCGGCCGGCCGTCCCACACTGTTCATCGGTGAGGGCCTGACGATGTATCTGACAAAGGACGACGGGCTGGCGCTGCTGCGCCGCGTCGTGGATCGATTCGGCGTGGGTGAGCTGCAGTTCGACGCGTTCAATACGTTCGGGATCCGGACGCAGGTGATCAACTCGGTGGTGCGCCGCTCCGGATCGAGGTTGCACTGGGGGATCAACGGTCCCGACGACATCATCGACGAGGTGCCCGGCGTGCGTCTGTTGGTGTGGCAGTCGGTGTTCGACAGCGACACGTTTGCCCTCGTGTCGCCGTCAGTTCGCTGGATGGGCCGGGTGATGGCGGCGGTGCCGGCATTGCGGACCATGGCGCAATACCACCGCTACGCGTTCGGTCGGGAATGTTGAATGCCGACTGGCGTTGCAGCTAAACATGAGCCACCGCAAAGTCTTAGAACCCAACGCAGGACACCCGATCACCATCGAGCCCACCCACGGGCGGGTACAGGTTCGCGTCAAAGGCGAACTCGTTGCAGACACATCCGCGGCCCTGCAATTGCAGGAGGCCACGTTGCCGCCGGTGCAATACATTCCACTAGGCGATGTAGTCCAGGATGTGCTGACCCGCACCGACACCAGCACCTACTGCCCGTTTAAGGGAGAAGCCAGCTACTACAGCGTGACCACTGCGGCCGGCGACACCGTCAATGACGTGATCTGGACATACGAACAGCCGTATCCCGCCGTCGCAGCGATCGCCGGCCACGTGGCGTTTTACCCCGACAAGGCTGAGATCAGGGTGACCCACTAGCAGTGCCGGCCTCCGGGTACACCTGCGCCAACGACTGAGTATCGCTGTATTCGCGCAATGACACGATCATGCCGTCGCGGGTATCGAAGATGAAGACGAACGGGCTGTCGTATCGGGCGCCGTCGGTGGTCAGGCCGTCACAATGCCCCTCTACCACTACGGTTTCGCCTTCGTTGACGCAGCGGCGCAGCTCGATGTTGACCTCGAAGACCTTCTTGCGCCGCTCGACCGCCCGGCGCAGCGTCTGCTTGTCGTGGGCCTCGCGGGTGACGATGCTCCAGTAGGTGAAGTCGTCGCTGAGCAGTGCGAAGCCCTCGTCAAGGTCTCCGCCCTCGCACATGCTTTGCATGAACATCCATGCCAGTTCGGCCTGCGGGTCGTCGAACGGCGTCATCACAACCGCCATCCTGGCTCGCGAGATAGTTTGTGGTCAATTTGATGGACCATCCAGCGGAGTTATCGGGTTGAAGAGCATGCGCACGGTCACCTTCCCCGGGGCGGCCGCCTTCGGTCATGCGTTGGCGCCGCTGCGCCGCGGCCGCGGCGATCCGTGCTTCCGGGTCCCCGGCGACGGCACCATCTGGCGGACCAGCCTGCTGTCCACCGGGCCCGTGACCGCCCGGATCGGCCGGGCGGCACCTGATAGGGCCGACTGCATTGCGTGGGGCAGTGGTGCCGAGGAGTTCCTCGACATGCTCCCCGCGATGCTGGGCGCCGACGACGACGCCTCGGATTTCGTGCCGCAGGATCCGACGGTGGCCGCCGCGCACCGGCGGCTTCCGCAGTTGCGGCTGGGCCGCACCGGGCAGGTGCTGGAAGCTTTGATTCCGGCGGTCATCGAGCAACGCGTGCCCGGCGCCGACGCCTTTCGGTCGTGGCGAGCGCTGGTGACCAAGTACGGGACGCCGGCCCCGGGGCCCGCGCCGGACGGGATGCGGGTGCCACCCTCGCCCGAGGTATGGCGACGCATCCCGTCCTGGGAGTTCCACCGTGCCAACGTTGACCCGAGGCGTGCCCAGACGGTGGTGGGCTGCGCGCAACGGGCGGCGTCGCTGGAGCGGCTGGTAGCGCTGCCGGCGGCGCAGGCACGCGAGGCGCTCACGTCAGTGCCGGGAGTGGGAGCGTGGACCGCGGCCGAGACCTTGCAACGTG
Organism: Mycobacterium simulans; assembly: GCF_900232995.1. Taxonomy (GTDB): domain Bacteria; phylum Actinomycetota; class Actinomycetes; order Mycobacteriales; family Mycobacteriaceae; genus Mycobacterium; species Mycobacterium simulans. The sequence goes on along the minus strand of NZ_OCVX01000003.1, from coordinate 945,926 downwards.
CCTTCGGCGATGCCGATGCGGTGTCTGTGGGCGACTACCACATTCCGAAAATGGTCGGCTGGACATTGCTCGGCCGTCCGGTCGACGACGCGGGCATGCTTGAGCTGCTGGAACCGATGCGTCCCCATCGCCATCGGGTGGTGCGGTTGCTTGAAGCCAGCGGTCTGGCCTACGAACCGCGGCGTGGTCCCCGGCTGCCGGTGCAGAAGATCAGCTCGCTCTAACCGAGCGAGTGGGTCACGAGGCTCCGGCCTCACGTCTGCGTTCGGCCGCGGCGGTCTCCCGGTTCAGCCGCTGCGCTTCGTAGATGGTGACGTTGGTTCGCGACATCAGCAGCGACGCGATGCCGACGGCGATGATCGCTCCGGGTACCACCGAGAACGAGCCGGTCATCTCCGCAACCATGATCATGATTGCCAGCGGCGCACGCGCGACGCTCCCAAAACACGCCATCATCCCGACCACGACGAAGATCCCCGGCTCGTCCGGCACCCCCGGCAGCGCGGTCAGCTCGCCCAGGCGCCAGACCGCGGCCCCCACGAAGGCGCCGATAACGATTCCGGGCCCGAACAACCCGCCGGATCCGCCGGTACCGATTGACAGCGACGTGGCAACGATCTTGGCGATGGGCAGGACGATGATGATCCACAACGGAATCGTCATCAGCGATCCGCGATCGGCGGCCAGCTGCGCCCAGCCATAGCCACTGCTCAGGACCTGGGGGATCAGCAGCCCCAACAGGCCGACCAAGAGTCCGCCGATCGTCGGCTTGATGACGGGCCCGCCGGGAAGCCGGTGGGTCAGCGCCACCGAGGCGTGGAAGATTCGTGCATACAGATAGCCCACGGCCGCGGCGATCAGACCGAGGACGACGAACCACAACAGCGGCCATGCTCTTTCGAAGCGATACTCGGCGTCGATGTAGCCGAACAGCGGGTCGAATCCCAAGAATGAGCCGAGCACCGCATACGCCGTCCCCGAGGTGATGAAACCGGGCAGCAGGATGCGGTAGTCGAAGTCGTCGCGGTAGGCGATCGACGCGGCCAGTACCGCCCCGCCAAGTGGTGCGGCGAAGATGGCGCCGATGCCCGCGCCGATACCCAATGCCACTGCGGTCCGACCGTCCTCGTCGGACACGCCGAGCCGGCGGGTCAGCAAGGAGCTGAAGCCGGCCGAGATCTGCGCGGTAGGCCCCTCGCGGCCACCCGATCCGCCAGAGCCGATGGTCAGCGCGCTGGCCACCATCTTCACCAGCACAGCGCGGCCACGAATGGCGCGAGGGTCGCCGTGTACCGCCTCGATCGCCTCGTCGGTGCCGTGACCGGTGGCCTCCGGGGCGAACTTGGCCACGATGACCGCCGACAGCAGGGCACCTCCCGTCGTCACCAACGGAACCGCCCACGGCCGGATGAAGCCGGCCGACCCGCGACTACCGCCGCCCTCCCCAACGGGCCTGGGGATGTGGTATCCCGCCAGGTAGCCGAGCAGAAATTCGCCGGTGTATCGCAGTGCGAGGTAGAAGAGCACCGCTCCCAGGCCCGCGATGACGCCGATCGTGATACCCAGCAGGAACCACTTGCGTAGGTAACCCGCGCTTCTGATCGATGCACCGAATCGTCCGCCGGCGGCTCCCTCGGTATCGAAGGGTGGGGTCATTGCGTGGGCCTGACGAACACCCGGCCATCCTAAACAACGGGGAATAACCGGACCGAGGTCCGGTTATACGGATGACTGTAGCAAGGAGGTAAACATGCCTGCTGTCACCGCAGACACGCTGACGTTGCCGCGGGTGGGATCGGCCAATCCCGCTGACATCGAGCGCCCGGTCCGATCGATCACCACCGGTCCCCGAGGATATGAAGGCCTGGGCTTCCCGGTGGTAAGGGCCTTCGCCGGGGTTAGCGCCGCAGCCCTGGATCCCTTTGTCCACATGGACCAGATGGGTGAGGTGGAGTACCAGCCCGGCGACCCCAAGGGCACCGACTGGCATCCGCACCGTGGCTTCGAAACCGTCACCTACATGATCGACGGCAAGCTCGCGCACCAGGATTCGCACGGCGGCGGCGGCCTGATCGCGGACGGTGCCACGCAGTGGATGACCGCGGGAGCCGGCATTATACATATCGAAACGCCACCCGTCGAGATGGTAAATAGCGGAGGAACATTTCATGGCGTACAGCTCTGGGTGAATCTGCCGAGGCGCGACAAGTTCACCTCACCTCGGTACCAGGCCATCGAAGGGTGCCACGCCAGGTTGATCGCTTCCGACGACGGCGGCGCGCTGGTCCGCATCATCGCCGGTGAGATCGACGGCCACCGCGGGCCGGGGGTCACCCACACGCCGATCACGCTGGCGCACGCGACGATCGAAAGCGCTGCGCGGCTTAACATTCCGTGGCGGCGTGATTTCAATGCGCTGGTTTACGTGTTGTCCGGACAGGGATCTGTCGGTCCGGCGGGACATCCGATTCGGCACGGGCAGCTCGCCGTTTTGGGGCCCGGCGACCGAATCACCATCGCTGCCCAGTCGACTCTTGACGTGCTGATCCTTGGCGGACAACCGATTCGGGAGCCGATTTTTCACTACGGACCCTTCGTCATGAACACTCGAGCCGAAGTGATCGAGGCGATCGAGGACTACCAAACTGGGAAGTTCCGTAGCATCCCGCCGAACGCACTGATGCCGCACCATCGTGATGGCACACTTTAAAAATGCGGGTTACGGCCAGTCGCGGCCCGGGGCGTCCCCCAGCGGCGAAGGCAGACGAGACGCGGAGGCGCATTTTGCGTGCCGCTCGTCAAGTCTTCAGCGAACGTGGCTACGACGGGGCGACCTTCCAGGCGATCGCGATACGGGCGGATCTGACGAGGCCGGCGATTAATCACTACTTCCCAAGCAAGCGGGCGCTGTATCGGGAGGTGGTTGAGCGCACCAACGAACTCGTCATGACGGCCGGTATCGACGAGGCACGGCGTGAGACGACGCTTATGGGACGGTTGGCGGTGTTCATCGCTGTCGCGATGAAGGCTAATTCCGAGTATCCGTCCGCATCCGCGTTCCTGATTACCAACGTCCTCGAATCTCAGCGCCATCCGGAATTGAGCCAGACCGAAAACGACGCCGTTCTGGTGAGCCGGGAATTTCTGACATTGGCCGTCAATGATGCGATCGAACGCGGTGAAGTCGTCGCCGATATCGATGTACCCGCACTGGTCGAGACATTGCTCGTCGTACTCTGTGGCGTCGGATTCTATGCAGGTTACGTGCGGAGTGCCGAAGAAATGGCCGCCCTCATCGACATGTTGCGGCGGGTGCTGGGCGGCAGGGTCTGGCGGTCCAACGCCTAACCCGCGCCCGCGCCGGTGACGTCGCGCACAAAGCGTATAGATTGCCTAACTTATTAGGTAGCATGGTCGAGAAATGACACAACTCGACGACTTGCCTTCGTTGCGCACCGCCGGTGACACCTGGTCAATCACCGAAAGCGTTGGCGCGACCGCGTTGGGGGTCGCCGCGTCGCGTGCAGTGGAAACCGCCGGAGCCAACCCGCTGATTCGTGACGAGTTCGCCGAACTGCTGGTTTCCTCGGCCGGTCCGATCTGGGCCCGGCTGGCCGACGCCGAAGTTGCCTGGCTCGAGGGCGACCCGCATGGTCAACGGGTGCATCGACTCGGCTGCGACTACCAGGCGGTGCGCACGCACTTCTTCGACGAGTACTTCAACGCCGCGGGTAAGGCAGGCATCCGGCAAGTGGTGATCCTCGCCGCTGGTTTGGACTCCCGGGCTTACCGCCTCGATTGGCCTTCGGGCACAGTGGTTTACGAGATCGACCAGCCTAAAGTGCTGGATTACAAGACCGAAATCTTGGGATCGCAGGGAGCGGTTCCCGCGGCGAAACGATGTGCGGTCGCGGTGGATTTGCGCGACGACTGGCCGGGTGCGCTGACGAGCGCCGGATTTGATCGCACCCAACCGACCGCGTGGCTGGCCGAGGGTCTGCTGCCCTACTTGCCCAGCGATGCTGCCGACCGGCTGTTTGAGATGATCAACTCGCTGAGTGCGGCCGGCAGTCAGGTCGCCGTCGAGGCGTTCAACATGAAAACCAATGGCAATACCGGGCGTTGGCGTCGGATGCGGGAGCGGCTAGGGCTGGATATCGACGTGGAAGCGCTGACCTACCACGAGCCCGACCGTTCGGATGCCGCTGAGTGGCTTGCTGACCATGGCTGGCGGGTGCGCAGCGTGAGCAACCGCGAGGAGATGGCCCGACTGGGCCGGCCGGTACCTGAAGACCTGGCCGACGAGGCCGTGCGCAGCACGCTGCTGCGAGCGCGTCTCGGCGGGCCGTTCGACTGAACAGAGTTAGGCGTTCGCAACAGAGCGGGAGTATGCGATGAGCACAATGCGCACCCATGACGACACCTGGGACATCAGGACCAGTGTCGGCACCACCGCCGTTATGGTGGCGGCTGCCCGAGCTGTCGAAACCGACCGGCCCGACCCGTTGATCCGCGACCCGTACGCCAAACTGCTGGTCACCAACGCCGGTGCGGGCGTCATATGGGAAGCCATGCTCGATCAGTCGATGGTGGCCAAGGTGGAAGCTATCGACACCGACACGGCGGCGATCGTCCAGCACATGCGCAGCTATCAGGCGGTGCGGACAAACTTCTTCGACACATTCTTCAACAACGCGGTCGCCGACGGAGTCCGCCAGATTGTGATCCTGGCGTCGGGACTGGATTCCCGCGCGTACCGGCTCGACTGGCCGGTGGGCACCACCGTGTATGAGATCGATCAGCCGAAGGTGCTTGCTTATAAGTCCACGACGCTGGCGAAAAACGGCGTGACGCCCGCGGCCGACCGGCGTGAGGTGCCCATCGACCTACGTCAGGACTGGCCGGGTGCGCTGTGTGCGGCGGGCTTCGACCCGGCAGCGCGCACCGCCTGGTTGGCCGAGGGGCTTTTGATGTATTTGCCCGCCGACGCGCAAGACCGGCTGTTCACACAGGTCGGTGAGCTGAGCGCGACAGGCAGCCGGATCGCGGTCGAAACCTCGCCGCTGCACGGCGAGGAGCGGCGCCAAGAAATGCGCGAGCGGTTCAAGAGGGTGGCCGATGTGCTCGGCTTGGAACAGACCGTCGATGTGCAGGAGTTGATCTACCATGACCAGGACCGAGCGGTTGTTGCCGACTGGCTCAACGGCCACGGTTGGCGCGCGGCGGCGCAAAACGCGCGTGACGAAATGCGCCGGGTGGGTCGCTGGATCGACGGCGTGCCGATGGCCGATGACAAGGAAGCGTTCGCCGAGTTTGTGACCGCAGAGCGGTTGTAACGGCGCGTACCAGGAACGCGGTGGCTCGTTGACCTTGGCGTTGGCCTACCGGTGTGGCGCGGGACAGGTCTTGGGGAAGTTGACTGGCTGACCGAGCTTCTTCATGCCTTTTTTGTATTGCGCGCTGCCTGGCAGATCGGGCGTCGCGGCCGACCATATCGTCGATGTACAGGTGGCGGTGTCGCACCCGCCGCCGAAGGTCAACGACTCGCCAGTCTTCACCGTGATGCATTGGCATTTCGCCCGGGCTGGGTTGGTGGGATCGATTTCACACTCCACGTCAAGACAATTCGCCCAAGGCACTCCTGAGGGACAACTCAACACGCCGAAGTTGGGGTTGACGTTCACCGTCGAAAACGCCGACCGCACTTTGGTTCCCGACTGAGCCCGCTCGGGGCAGGACGTGAAACCGACCGAATGGCCATTGACAACAACGCAATCGCACACCGAGATGTTGGGATCAGTTGCGGACGGAACACATGGCGCAGTCGTGCACAGCGCGAAGCTTTGATTGCATATCCAAGCGCCGTCAACCTCCAGGGCATTGACATCCGAAGGTGAGGTGTTGGCACTGTTGTCGCAGGCGGCGACGGCCGGAAGGACCCCGGCGGAAGCCAGGCCGAGTGAGGCGTTGCGCAGTAGTCTCCTGCGCGTGAACCTGGACTCCCCGGAGACCTGTGCCGCCCGCTCGACGAGGTCCCTGATGGCCGGCGCACCGCTCGCCGCGGCCAGCCTTCGACCGTCGTCGATGAGCACCGCGCTGGGTGTGGCGGTAATGCCGTAGGCGGCGAACGTCGTTCGCCGCTCATCGACAAGTTCTAGCGGCACACCGTGATTGGCAGGGCCGCCGCTGATCAGGACGACGGTGACGCGCTCGTCCAGGTCATGTTGCCATTGGTCCACCTCTGGCAGCAACGCCTCGCATGCGCCGCAGCCGGGCTGACTGAAGATGAGCACAACCGGCCGGTGCGCTTGCGACAGTCTGGCCAACGTCCACATTTGCCCCGTCTGGTCCGGCAGCGCCAGGCCTGACGCGGTGGCGCCCGCGCGTGTCCTCCAGCGTCGGTATGCGGCAGGGACGATCCACAGGGCAAGCATGACGACTGCGAAAGTCGTTAGAGGCCACCGCACATGACCGTTGAGTGCCACGAACGCGGCGAGCGACGCGAGGCATCCGTTCCTGGCGAGGGTCGGCCATCCGGTCGTCCCCGACGACAGCCGCCCGAAGCAGTGGCAGTCCAGGCGTCGGCCGCGGGCGAGGTTCACCAAGACTGCCGCGCTGAATCCCGTCAGCATCAGTAATGCGAGGACTGCACTTTCATAAGGCCATGGCCCCGCTTGCAGTAGCACGACACCGAATTCCATTGCAATGATCATCGGTCCTAAAATCGCGGCCACGGGTCTAGGCACACCGAATGCCACGACCGCCCGGCGCACGCCGTCCGTATCTGACAGCTTCGCCACCGCGGCGATCGCGAATATTCCTCCCAGAAGAATTCGCGCTGCCAACATCATCATTTGCCGCTCACCTCCGGTCTTGATGAGCACAGCGCAGATGCGCTGGCCCCCACACTCGACCCAACTCGAACCGGGGCGAGTCGTCACTGATCGTGCTTTGCAAACACAACATAACGGCGTTGGGTGACCTCCGAAATCCCTGGCAGCAGGGGGGCTATGTCCCCCGATCGGGGGACAACAGGTGGTGTGGGGCACCGACGTGCGCAGCGGGCGAGTCGATCCGGTGTGAATGCTGGCCTTTGAGAGTGAATTCCGGGCGCGAAAACCGGGGCGGATCCCGCCCTGGACACACACTGAAAGCCGTGAGTTCACACTCGATCTCGACGCCGACCCCAGCCGAAGGTCAAGGCACTATGCGACCGCTGGAACGGTTCGTAACTCTTGCCGGCGATTCAAAAGAGTTAGGGCGCTTGGTCGCTCGAGACCCGCAAGGTAGCTGCGATGGTGGATCTCCACTAGCGTTGTCGCTCAACAGCAGAGCCTGCCTCAGTCGACCATGCTCTGGGAAGCGATGACCTCGAAGCCGGGAAGTGTGTAAGGTGACTCGATCTCGGCAAACAGAAGTTCGTGGGGCATGTAATCACCTCCTTCCGTTACTGGCGTTCTTTGAACATAGACGGCGAGGATGCAATGCGAATCCCTGGCAGCGGGCATTGCAACATCCCCCAGTCGGGGGACAGTCGCGTGGCTATGCGGGACCCGTAATGCCGACGTCGAAGGCGGCGTTACAACGCGTCCACGGTCAGCACACCGAGCCCGGTATCAATTCGATACCGGGCTACCGGGTACCCAACGCTTGCCCAAGAGGTTGAGTTGCTTCGGCTCTGGCGCTATAGATTCAAATATGGCTTTTGGCACGCTAATTCGTCAGGTTTGGTTAATGATCTAGATCAACGCTGCGCACTCGGAGCCCGCAGCATATCGTCGAGTGGGAAGTCGAATAGCGTCGACCCGGTCTCGCCGCTGGCCAATGTGGCACTAGTTCCCAGTTCTGGTGGCCGAGTAATAGGGTCGTAGGTCTGGCTGGACACGAGATTCGTTGTGTCCGTGGATAATAGGTCGCAGCCCTGTGGCTGCAGTCCAAAACGCAAGCAGGACACGGTATTGCGGCCAAAAATCTCAGGCCGGCGCATCCACGGTTACGTCGGGAGATGCCGACCAACTCCCATCGCGCCGGACCATGACTACCGACGAATATCGCCATACGCTACCCAGCTAGCTGGGTAGCTGGCGCTGGCCGTCCGTGAAACCGTAGCGGTTTGGTATTTGCTTGGAGCTGAGCGTGCTGCGTGGCGGGGCTGTAGCCGCCTCCGAAGTCCAGGCGGGCCGTCTTGATGAAGGAGATGAAGGAGGTTGGCGATGATTGAACCTTACACGGTGGTCGGTTTGGTACCCAATTTTTGGGGGATCCGCAGCCGTGCCGACATCACTAACAATCTCGATCATATCGGAGGCCTTATGAAAGCGGCCTTTTAGCTGGCAAATCTAGATATTCCCGTGCGCCTTATTGCCATCCCTGAAGGTGGCTTACAGGGATTCAACGACGAGATTCTTGACGTCGATCATGCCGAGTTCGCAAATACCTGTGCGATCGACATTCGCGGCCCGGAAACCGACCGGCTTGGTCAACTGGCACGTACCTGGAATGTGTTTATCATGGCTCAGGCCAAGGCGCGCCATGAAGATTGGCCAAATCGATTCTTCAACGTTGGCTTTCTTATCGATCCTGACGGCGCAATCGTTCTCAAGCACTACAAGATCTCTGCCCTGTTACCTTGTGAACGATCGGTGTCTCCCATGATGTGTTCGATTGGTGGATAGATAGGTACGGTCGAACACTGCAGGCATTCTGGCCGGTCACCGATACCCCAATCGGACGACTTGGGGTCATGATGGCGATGGAGGGTAACTACCCTGAAAATGGCCGCGGCCTCGCGCTTAACGGGGGCCGAAGTGGTCTATCGCGCATCACTACCCGCACCATTCACCCAGCACGATTTCTTTGAAATTTCGAACAAAGCGCGAGCCCTAGAGAATAACATGTATATCGTTGCGCCTAACATGAGCGGCTATTATTTGTACCCTGAGACCCCGGTTCCCATCGACGCCGAGGGCGGTCAGTCAATGATCGTCGACTATCGTGGTGCGATTATCGGTCGACAACCTTTTTCTAACAACTCGACTTTTGTTACTGGCGTCATCAATATCGAGGCGCTGCGTCACCATCGCGAGAATGCGCAAGTCACAAACTGGCTTAAAGACATTCGCTCGGAATTGGCACAGATAATTTATGAGCGGCCCATTTATCCCAAAAATCTTTATGCGCATCGCATCCCAGGAAGGCACGTCGACTACAAACAAGAGGTCATCGATCGGCAGGTCCAGCTGATGCATGAACTTGGCATTTGGAAGGCGCCCTCGCATGGTTGACGCCCCTTGGGCAGCCACCTGGTCATTGCGGGATAACGATGTCCAGCGTGGTGCCGGCGCCAGGGGGGCTTAGTATCCGCAGGTGGCCACCTAGGGCTTCTACTCGGTCGATCAAGCCGACAATGCCGGACCCCTTGTCGCAGTCCGCGCCACCGGCGCCGTCGTCGCGAATGGAGAGCAGCAGATCCGAACCTTTGGTTTTGGCGTCGATGTCTACCCCGGAAGCGCGTGCGTGTCGAGCGACGTTCGTAAGTGCTTCGGAGACAACGTAATACGCAGCGATCTCGGCCGACTCCGATAGTCGTCCTTCAATGGCCACATTAAGCCGGACTGGGATGGGACAGCGGCGGGCGAGGGCCTTGAGCGCCGGGCCGAGGCCGCCAGTGGAAACGATCGCCGGATGAATGCCCCGGGCAATCTCTTGGAGATCTGCCGAAGCCGCGGCCAGGTTGGCTACGGCTTGAGAGATTTGCGCCTTGAGCGGACCGAGTTCGGGAGGCGCATCCGCCTCGATCAAGCGTAGTTGAAGGGCAAGCGAAATTAGCCGTTGTTGGGCGCCGTCGTGCAAATCGCGCTCTAGACGCCGGCGAGCATCATCGGCGGCGGTGACGATGCGTGCGCGCGAGGCTTTCAGCGCGGAGTGAGCTTCAGCGTTGGCGATGGCGGTAGCGACGAGCTCGGTGAACTCGCCGATGCGTTGTTCGCTGTCCGGTGGCAGTGGCTTGGCCTGGCGAGATCCGACAACCGCAGCACCCCACAGCCGGCCGCCGACGATGATCGGCGTCCCTACTCCAGCGCGTAACCCCAACTCGCGAATGAGCGTCGGTATAGCACCGATCGCCTGCTCGCTATCGTCGACGCGGGCGGGCCGACCGGTGCGAGCCACCCGGGCGACGATGTTGTCGCCATCTACAGGCCAGCGAGTGCCGACCGGCTTCCGCTCGGTGTGCCCAGGGTCGTCGTGGGCGGCGACCAGGGTAGCGGTGTTGTCAGGTTCGTAGCGCCACAGCGACGTGTCGGTCGCATCGAGGCATTGCGCCAGCTCATCGGCTACCGCGGGGAAGATTTCGGATGCGGGGGCTCCGCGCGCGACCAGTGTCGCGATTTGTCGTAGCGCGGCTTGTCTGACGGCCAGGGCACTGAGCGCGGCGCCGCTCTCCTCGGCCTGCTGTCGACGTTTCTCTGCGTCCGTCGCGCGCGTTCGTGCGGTATGTGCCAAAGCGTGCGCCACCAGGGCGACGACGACGTAGATCAAGAAAACGACCCAGTCCTGGAGCTGGCTCAGCACCGTGCCATGGTCGGGCCAGCTACGGAAATATGAATAGGCAATCGCGCTTAGAACCGCCATCACCATGGTCAGTCCTGCGCCCCAGCCTGTTGCGACTACCAAGACGCCGATCAGATACACGACACCGAAGGCGTTGTCCGGGGCGAGCTTCTTGAGTAGAAGCAGTACGACGGTCTCCGCCGCGATGAATGCGGCCGCTACCGCAAGACCCAATGAGTTGGATCGTGGTGTCCGTGATAGCCGCATCGATTCCAACCGAGCACGCATTGGTGGCCTCGCCTTCGTTTTGGTGGCCGCAGTCAGCCAGTCTCGAGGAAGGTGATGACCGCGCGGACACGGCGGTGATCGTCGGGGGTCTCATGCAGGTTCAGCTTGGTCATGATGCTGCGGACGTGTTTTCCACGGTGCCTTCGGCCACCCACAACTGCCGGGCAATGCCAGCGTTGGAGCGACCCTCGGCCATCAGTGCCAGCACCTCCATTTCGCGCGGGCTGAGCGCGGCGAGGGGATCATCGCGCTTCTGCGCGCAGACCAATTCGTGAACCAGAGCGGAATCAACCACGGATGCCCCGCTGGCGATCCGCTGGAGCGCGTCGAGAAAGTCAGCAACATCGGCGATCCGGGTTTTCAGCAGGTAGCCCACCGCGTGGCCGCTGGCCAGGAGCTGGATCGCGTGTTCAACTTCGACGTGTGCCGACAGCACAAGCAACCCAATATCCGGCATCTCCTGCCGGATCACCATCCCCGCTTCGAGTCCATCGGTGGTGTTGGTAGGTGGCACCCGGATGTCGACAATCACGAGGTCCGGCCGCTCGGCGCGAACCACGTCGACAAGCGACGAAGCGTCGCCGATGTGGTCCACGACCTGGTAGCCCGATCGTCCCACCAGGCTGGCCAGTCCTTCGCGTAGCAACACATCGTCGTCGGCGAGCACAACCCGCAAACCTGCTTGCCCAGGGCGCACCGCCATGCCGTCCCTTCGCCTGCGACGCCACCGACAGTGTTGAGCGTAATTGCAGCTAGCAGAAATGCCGGCGCCAGGCTGGCGGTGTGTTCTCACCGGACGCCAGCAGTGACGACTTGGCCTGCCTTCGCCGGACAATCTAGGTCCACGGACGCAGCCGCTGCCGGGCGCTTCGCAGACATGCAGCCGTGCCTGGGCGTGATGAAGGTCGGCGCCGAGCGCGCCGCCACTGAACTGGCCGATGCCGATGTCGACGTGATGGCCTACGCCTGCTTGGAAGTCATCATGGCCGACAGTTATCGTCGTGACCACGTGGTATCCGACGGCCCAGGTCAAACGTTCGCCAAGCGTTGCGGCGACGAGGCTCATTTCGCCTAAGACAGCTGCGATCCCGTCGTCGGGAAACTCAAACCCGTTGTGCGCGTTAAGTTCCTTGGCGGTGCGGGCCGTCAGCCACCAGCCGTGCGTGGTCAGGTACTCGATGACGGTGTGGCGTTCACCGGAGTAGATCAACTCAGATCAGCAGGCCCTAGGCGATCCACGCCGACGGTTGGTTGACGTCAAAACCGTGCTGGCGCAACGCCGCCGGCCAGTCGTTGCGCAGATCGATGCCGATGGGTCGCCTGTCGGCGGTCGGGACGGCGCCGAGTTCGGCCAGCGTCCACGTCTTGAACTCGATGACCCGCGGCTGATCGATCTCGTAGACCACCATGTCGTCGGGCCAGCGCAACCGCCAGCGGATCGTTCAGCAGCGCGTCGCGTCCCTGTGCGGCCAGCGCCCGGTAGGCCGCGACCATGGTGGCCGTCGCAACCACGTGGGAGGCCGGATCCCAGCTGTCACCCTCAGTTCTTCCCGGTTCGCTAGTCATGCGGATAGCTCCTGTCTTGGGTGCTGTACAAGGGCGGCGCTGACATAGGGAACAACGGATTTCCTGCCGGATCGCTGGTTGGTGCTGCGCCGCGGAAGCGGACCATCGCAGGCGTGGAACGCAGTGAGTAGTCCGCCAGCCGCGTCGCCAAGCGTGCTCACTCGATCACGTTGTCTGAACCGAGCTGGTTGACGAAAAAGCCGTACGTAGCTTCATTCTCGGTGAAGAGAAGTTCGTGGGACATGTTAGATACCTCCTTTCGTGATCGCCGTTGCTCGAACAGTAGGCAGTGAGGATGGATTCTGAATCCCTGGCAGCGGTAGTCGTGTTGTCCCCCGATCGGGGGACACTCGTGGGTGGTTAGGTGGAGCATTAAACCCGGGGTGGTTCAGGATCCCAGTAGTCGTGCGTGAGCACGTGGTATGAGACGGCCCACGCCAAACGTTAGCCAAGCGTTGCGGCGACGAAGCTCATTTCGCCTAAGACGGCCGCCATCTCGTCGTCGGGAAACTCAAACCCGTTGTGCGCGTATAGTTCCTTGATGGTGCGGGCCGTCAGCCGCCAGCCGTGCGTGGTCAGGTACTCCATGACGGTTCGGCGTTCACCGGAGTAGATCAACTCAGACAGGTTGAGATCGAGTCCCATGCGATTCCAGCGCGCCGAAAGTTGCTGTGCGTGCTCACCGGACACCAGCGCGGGGTCTGGGAAATGCTCGGTGGCAACCTGGCTTGTTGGCGCGCTGAGCGCGGCGATGCTGTCGAACAATCGGTCCTGATCGTCGGGCGGCAGATAAATCAGCAGGCCCTCGGCGATCCACGCCGTTGGTTGGTTGACGTCAAAACCGTGCTGGCGCAACGCCGCCGGCCAGTCGTTGCGCAGATCGATGCCGATGGGCCGCCTGTCGGTGGTCGGGACGGCGCCGTGTTCGGCCAGCGTCCACGTCTTGAACTCGATGACCCGCGGCTGATCGATCTCGTAGACCACTATGTCGTCGGGCCAGCGCAACCGGTAGGCCCTGGTGTCCAGGCCAGAGGCCAGAATCACGGCCTGGCGGACACCGGCGTCGGTCGCTTCGGTGAAGAAGTCGTCAAAGAACCTGGTACGAACGGCGATCAGCTCATTCGCCGCCGCGCGGCACAGCAGCGGGTCATCGTCGAACGTTATCTCGCCGTCCAGCATTCGGACGAACTGCTCTACCGCACGCACTAGCGGATCAGCCAGAGGATCGTTCAGCAGCGCGTCGCCCGAAGCAGTGGCATTCCAGACGTCGGCCGTGGGCGCGGTTCACCAGGACTGCCGCACTGAATCCCGTCAGCGCCAGTAACGCGAGGACTGCCCCTTCGTAAGTCCATGCCCCGGTTGCAGTAACGTGACGCCGAATTCGGTTGCGATGATTACCGGTCGTAGAATCGCGGCCGCGGGTCTAGGCACACCGAATGCCACGACCGCCCGCCGCGCGCCTTCCGATCTGACAGCTTCGCCACCGCGGCGATTGCGAATATACCTCCCAGAAGAATTCGCGCTGCCAACATCGTCACTTGCCGGTCACCTCCGGTCCTGACAAGGCCAGCGCAGGCGTGCTGGCCTGACCCGCTCGGCCCAACTCATACCGGGGCGAGTCGTTACTGACCGTGCTTTGCACGAACAAAGTAGACGGCGTGGGTGAAATCCGAATGCCTGCCGCCAGTCAGCGAGCCTCGAGGAAGGTGACGACCGCACGCACGCGGCGGTGATCGTCGGGGGTTTCATGCAGGTCCAGTTTGGTCATGATGCTGCGGACGTGCTTCTCGACCGTGCCTTCGGCCACCCACAACTGGCGTGCAATGCCGGCGTTTGAGCGACCCTCAGCCATAAGTTCCAGCACCTCCGTTTCGCGCGGGCTGAGCACGGCGAGCGGATCATCGCGTTTGCGCGCGGTCACTAATTCGTGAACCAGAGCGGGATCTACCACCGATGCGCCGTTGCCGATTCGCTGGAGCGCATCGAGAAAGTCCGCAACATCGGTGATCCGGGTTTTCAGTAGGTAGCCGACACCTCGCCCGCTGGCCAGCAGCTGGAGCGCGTGTTCAACTTCCACGTGGGCCGACAGGACAAGCAGCCCGATCTCCGGCATCTCCTCATGGATCACCATCCCCGCATCGAGTCCGTCCGTGGCACCGCCCGGAGGCATCCGGATATCAACAATCACGAGGTCCGGCCGCTCGGCACGGACCAGTTCCACAAGCGTCGAGGCGTCACCGAGCTGGCCCACGACCTGGTAACCCGATCGTCCCAGCAGGCTGGCCAGCCCTTCCCGCAGCAACACATCATCGTCGGCGAGCACGACCCGCAAACCTGCCTGCCCTGGCGACTCTGACATGTCGGTCCCTTCGTCTGCGACACCGCCGACAATGGTGAGCGTATTGCAGCTAGCAGATATGCCCTAGTCATGCTGGCGGTGTGGCTCAGAATGGGTGCCAGCAGGGACGAAGTGGACTGTCCTGACCAGGCAAGCTAGGCCCACGGACACGATCGGAGCTTCAGCGACCGCCGCCGCGGCGGACTTCGGGCAGCTTTGCCGCCGATTTCCGCAGTGTGTTCGTGCGATGGCCAATTAGTCCACGCGAGGAAATGGCGCTTGCCACATAACATCACTGAGCCTAGGTATGGATGACTGTTGTGGGAGATGTTGTCGAAGCTGGGTTTTCAACCCTGGTCGGGGCGTCGGTGTTGGATGTCTGAGGTGTGAGCGAGGACGGGCCAGATGTATGCCTTGACTGAGGCCTGGCGCCGGGCGCGATTTTCGCCGATCCTCAGCACGGGATCCGATCGCGGTTACTGGCGACGTCGCCGAGTGCCGACGAAGTCCGGTTGGGGACCGTGTGGCGTTAGACCGCTCTGGTTACCTGTTGAGGCGCCTTTGGGCGATCGGCAGTTGCCGCCGTTGTGGCTAATGATTAGTTTGTTGGCGCTGCCGCAGGTTGGTGAGACGATCCTTGTTCCGGCTTTGCCGAATCTTGCGCGATCGCTTTCGGTTGATGTCGGCCAAACGCAATGGGTTATTGGAGTCTTCTTTTTCGGCTTCGCCACCGGTGTATGGGTGTGGGGACGCATTTGTGATCGGTGGGGGCGCCGTGCGGCTGTGCTGGCCGGGCTGGTAACCGCAGCGGTAGGGACCTTGGTGTGTGTAGTCGCACCGGTTTTCGGGTGGCTCTTGGCGGGACGGGTGATTCAGGCGTTCGGATTGGCGACTTGCTCGGTGTCTTCGCAAACAACACTGCGCGATCGGCTACACGGCCCGCAGTTAGTCGCCTACTTCTCCACTTTGGGCATGGTGTTGGCCTGGTCTCCTGCGATCGGCGCATTGATGGGGCAGTTGCTCAGCGACTGGCGTGGCTACCGCATGTTCTTGGCCATCGTGACAGGGGTGCTAGTGGTTTTATGTGTCGTCGCCGCACGGTCGTGGCCAGAAACCAAACCTGTTGAGCTGGTGCACATCAATACTTGCGCGCTCATCAAGCGAATGGCCGGTGATACTGCTTTGTACTTGGCGGCTATCCAGGTGGCCGGGCTGAATATTCTGGTCTTCTCTTTCTATGCGGCGGGCCCGTTTCTTATTGGACCGTTGCTGGGTCTCGGATTCGGCTGGGTGGGGCTGCCGGTGGCCGCCGTGGGCGCTGCCGGTGCCGCGCTGAACCGCCACCTGCCCGCGACCATGACATCCAACACCAGGGTACGGTTGTCACTTGTCATTGTTTCCGGCGCAGTGATGGGACAACTGATCGTTGCCTGCACCGTTACGAACCCAAGAATGTGGTGGGCGGTGCCGGGGTTGGCGCTGTTTGCCGGATCTGGATTAGCAATCCCCAATCTGCTCGGCCCAGCCTTACACGGCTATAGCGATAGCCTCGGCCGCGCCGGGGCGGTGTTCGGTCTTGCCTACTATTTGCTGATCGGAGCTGGGCTAGCGGCGACATCCGCGCTGTCGTTTGCCACACCGATTCCATTGGCGGTCTTTTGGCTTGGCGTCGTCGCGTGCGTGGTTTTGGCCAACCTCATTCCGCAGGTCTACCCCGGCACGCCGACGAGTCGCCCGCAGGGCGCAGAGCGTCAACCGTCGTTGCCATCGGTACTGCTGTGTCGAGGACTTCTGACCCGTAGCGCTGTCCTCCGATCGGGGGACATAGTGATTCCTGCTGCCGGGGATTCAGATTTCGTTCTCGCTGTCTACATTTGAGGAAACTCGGAAATTCTGAATTAGCCAAAGGCGGGTCCCGACGGTTGCATCAAAGCATTTCAACAACGATGGGCAGATCGGCGTTTTGTGAGCTGTGCTATGCGCGAATTGCATTGCGATGAAGCGCATATAAGCGATGTTGAGCCCTTCGGCTGAGCAACCGATTTAACGTCGGTGACCACATCCCTACGCGGCGGCGTACTCGCGCGCGCTGGCCAAAGCCGCCGACGGCATCCCTGAAAGTCAGACGCTAAATTGCGTCAACACTCCGGCCGTTAGGAGGTCACGAAAACATATGAGCGTCAATCCTTTCGACGACGACAAGGGAACATTCTTTGTGTTGGTCAATGATGAGGAACAGCACAGCTTGTGGCCTGCTTTCGCCGAGATTCCGGCGGGCTGGAATGTGGTTTATGGCGAGGCCGAGCGCCATGCGTGCCTGGACTATATCGAGCAGAATTGGACTGACATACGGCCGCGGAGCCTGCGTGAAAAGTTAGCGACGGGCCGCGCTTTCGATGCGTAATTCGGCTGGGTGTGACCAGATCATCGTTGAGTGCAACGACATCACCGCAACTACAGCGGGGGCAACAATCCCGCAACTCTTCGCCATGCAGGCCGCCCGGACACCCGAGGCACCAGCAGTTGAAGACCACGCTAGAAAATTGACCTACCGGCAACTCGATACCGAAGCCGACCATCTCGCGGCCCGCCTCAAAGCTCATGGCGCACGACCGGAAACCATCATCGCCGTCGCCCTGCCTCGCTGCACCCAGCTGGTAATCGCGCTACTGGCCATCTCCAAGACCGGCGCTGCTTATCTGCCGATCGACCCGAACTATCCGAGCGAACGCACCGCATACATTCTTAGCGACTCGGCTCCGTTACTTCTGATCACCGACTCCGCCACCGGCCAGACCCTGCCCGACTACAACACGGCCCGGCTCATTCTCGATACCTCCTCCAGCCACCGCAGGCTCGACACCGCCGTTGACCCAGAACCCGACGGCGTGGCACCACATCCAGACAACCTCGCGTACGTGATGTACACCTCTGGATCGACTGGACGACCGAAAGCCGTCGCCGTCACTCATCACAACGTGAGCAACATGGCGTTGTACGGCTGGCCTGACGGCCCTGAGCCACGCCGGACACCGATGAGCTCGTCGCAATCCTTCGACGCTTCGGCGTACGAGATCTGGTCAACCTTGCTTAGGGGCGGCACCCTGATTCCCCTGGCCGGTCAGCTGGATCCGGAAACCCTGCGACAGCTCACCGGGGAACGCGGCGTGACGTCAGCATTCGTGCCGACCCCGCTGTTTCATCAACTCGCCGAAGAAGACGCAGCCTGCCTGGACCAGTTGAAACAACTCGTCACAGGCGGCGACGCACTTTCGCCAGTAATAGCCAACAAGGTCCGTGCCGCGCACGCCCAGCTGGCCCTGTTCAATGCTTACGGTCCAACCGAGATAACCGTCTGCGCGACAGGGTATTCGCTCCCGAGCACAAGCGACCGCGATGGCCCGACGGTGCCGATTGGTAGCCCATTGCGCAACGTGCGCGTATTTGTGTTGGATGCGCTGCTATCTCCGGTGCCAGTGGGAGTACCGGGTGAGCTGTATATCGTCGGCGCGGGTCTGGCGCGTGGATACCGGGGACAGGCAGGGTTGACGGCCGAGCGGTTCGTGGCCTGCCCGTATGGGCCCGTCGGGACGCGGATGTATCGCAGCGGCGACATCGTGCGGTGGGTCGAGGAGGGTTTGCTCGAGTTCCTCGGGCGCGCCGATGAGCAGGTCAAGATCCGCGGATACCGCATTGAGCTGGGTGAAGTGCGCGCGGCACTCGCCGGGCTGGACGGGATCAAGCAGGCGGTGGTGATTGCCCGTGAGGATCGCCCCGGCGATAAGCGTCTGGTGGGCTATGTCACCGGGACACCAGACCTGGCACAGGTACGCACCAAGCTGGCCCGGCTGCTGCCGACCTACATGGTGCCGGCGGCGATCGTGACGGTCGAGTCACTGCCATTGACGGTCAATGGCAAGCTCGACACCCGTGCCCTGCCGGCGCCGGAGTACACCGCCGGTGAGTACCGCGCCCCAGCCAACGCCGTTGAGGAAATCCTGGCCGGCATCTACGCCGAGTTGCTCGGACTTGAGCGGGTGGGGGTCGACGACTCGTTTTTTGATTTGGGTGGGAACTCGCTATCAGCGATGCGCCTGGTCACGGCTATCAATACCGCACTGGATGCCAATCTCTCGGTACGCACGGTGTTCGACGCGCCAACGGTTGTCGAGCTGGCGCCGCGTGTCAGTGTGGGCACGGGCCGGCCCTCGCAATTGGTGGCAGCTGAGCGGCCGGCGGTGGTGCCGTTGTCGTTTGCCCAGAGCCGGTTGTGGTTCCTGGACCAGCTGCAGGGCCCCTCGCCGATTTACAACGTCGCGGTGGCGTTGCAGATGTGTGGACGGCTTGATGCCAGCGCGTTGGGTGCCGCGCTGGCCGACGTTGTGGGTCGCCATGAGAGCCTGCGGACGGTGTTTGCGGCGCCCGAGGGGACACCCCGACAGGTGGTGGTGTCCGCCGAGCGGGCCGATTTCGGGTGGCAGATCATTGATGCCGGAGGTTGGTCGGCGGACCAGCTGGGTGATGCCATCGACAGCGCGGCATGTCACACCTTTGATTTGGCAACCGAAGTCCCGTTCCAAGCCCGGCTTTTCCGCGTCGCCGCAGATGAGCACCTGCTGGTGGTCGTGATACACCATATCGCCGCCGATGGCTGGTCCATCGCCCCGCTGACGCGTGATCTGGGTATGGCTTATGCCAGCCGGTGTGAGGGGCAAGCCCCCGGCTGGGATGCGCTGGCGGTGCAATACGCCGATTACACGTTGTGGCAACGTGCACAGTTTGGTGATTTGGCCGATGGCCGCAGCCCTACCGCGGCGCAGTTGGCTTACTGGGAGGATGCCCTGGCCGGTATGCCGGAGCGCCTACCGCTCCCCACTGATCGGCCCTACCCGCCGGTGGCAAATCATCGCGGCGCCACTGTAGTGGTCAATTGGCCAGCCGAACTCCAGCAACGGGTTGCTCGAATGGCGCGTGAGCACAACGTGACCAGTTTTATGGTGGTTCAGGCTGCCCTGGCAGTCGTGCTGTCGAAGATCACCGCGAGCCCCGAGGTAGCGGTGGGGTTCCCGATCGCCGGGCGCCCGGCCCCCGAAGTCGATGAGCTAGTGGGTTTTTTCGTCAACACGTTGGTGTTACGGGTGGAGCTGGCCGGTGACCCCAGCTTTGCCGAGCTGCTTACCCGGGTTCGGCGGCGGACCCTGGAGGCTTTCGAGCACCAAGACGTGCCCTTCGAGGCGCTGGTGGAGCGGCTTAACCCGTCCCGAAGCCTGACCCATCACCCCCTGGTTCAGGTGATGTTGGCCTGGCAGAACTTCCCCGGACACACCAGCGATGCCGCCGCTGGGTTGGCCTTTGGGGATGCGCAGGTCACGCCGTTGCCGGTGCACATCAAGTCGGCCCGTATGGACCTGGTGTTTTCTTTGGCCGAACACTGGACGGAAGTCGGTGTACCCGCCGGGATCGGCGGCACGGTGGAGTTTCGCACGGACGTGTTCGATCGGGACACCATCCAAGCGCTGATCGAGCGGTTGCGGCGGGTGTTGGCGACCATGACCGTCGACCCCGCTCGGCGGCTTTCATCGATCGATGTGTTGGACGCCGGCGATCATGCCTGGCTGGACGATGTGGGTAACCGGGCGGTGTTGAGTCGGGCGGCGACCGGGGCATCGATTCCCGAGCTGTTTGCCGCGCAGGTGGCCCGGACCCCGGACGCGGTGGCAGTGGTATGCGAAGGCCGGTCCATAACGTACCGGGAGCTCGATGAAGCTGCGAACCGGTTGGCACACCTGCTGGCCGGCCATGGCGCAAGCCCTGGACAATGTGTGGGGCTCCTGTTTTCCCGGTCGGCTGAGGCGATTGTGGCGATCTTGGGGGTGTTGAAAACCGGTGCGGCGTATCTGCCGATCGACCCAGCGCTGCCGCCGGCACGGATAGAGTTCATGCTTGCCGATGCCGCGCCGATCGCGGCGGTCACCATTACTGGACTGGCCGACCGGCTCGAAGGTCAGGCCGTGTTGGTCATCGATGTCGACGACCCCGCCGTCGGCGCCCTACCCAGCACAGCACCGCCAGCACCGGCTCCCGATGACCTCGCCCACATCATCTACACTTCCGGCACCACCGGGGCGCCCAAGGGTGTGGCGGTCACCCACCGCAACGTAACCCGGCTGTTCGACTCACTCGAGGTCGGCCTTCACCTGAGCCCGGGGCAGGTGTGGACGCAGTGTCACTCCTATGCCTTTGACTACTCGGTGTGGGAGATCTGGGGCGCGCTGCTCCATGGTGGACGTCTAGTGGTGGTTCCCGAGTCGGTGGTGCGCTCACCGGAAGACTTCCACGCCTTGCTGGTGGCGGAACACGTCAGCGTATTGAGCCAAACCCCGTCAGCGGTGGGGGTGTTGTCGCCTGAGGGCTTGGAATCGACGTCGTTGGTGATCGCCGCTGAGGCCTGCCCGGCGCAGGTGGTGGATCGCTGGGCGCCCGGACGGGTGATGATCAACGCGTACGGTCCTACCGAGACCACGGTGTATGCGTCGATCAGTGCGCCGCTGATGACGGGTTCCGGGGCGCCGCCGATCGGTTCGCCAGCGCCGGGGGCGGCCTTGTTTGTGCTGGATGAGTGGCTGCGGCCGGTGCCGGCGGGTGTGGTCGGGGAGTTGTATGTGGCCGGTCGCGGCGTGGCGTGTGGGTACTGGCGGCGGGCTGGGTTGACCGCGTCGCGGTTTGTCGCCTGCTCGTTCGGTGGCTCGGGAGCGCCGGGAACACGGATGTATCGCACCGGGGATCTCGCCTGTTGGGGCTCCGATGGGCAGCTGCGGTACATGGGGCGCGCCGACGATCAGGTCAAGATCCGCGGCTACCGAATCGAGCCCGCAGAGGTCGAGGCAGTGCTCGCGGCTCATCCTCAGGTGGCGCACGCGGTGGTGATGGCGCACTCCGCCACATCGGCCTCGGCGGACGTGAGCGACAAGCAGTTGGTGGGCTATGTAGTGCCCAAGCGAACGATCACAGAGCATGGCTCACTGGTGGGTGAGTTGCGCCGGTATGCGGCCGAGCGGCTGCCGGCGTTTATGGTGCCGGCGGCGATCATGGTGGTGGAGTCGTTGCCGTTGACGGTGAACGGCAAGCTCGATCGGTCAGCGTTGCCGGCGCCGGAGTTTGCCAGCGGTGTGGCGTATCGGGCTCCGCGTGATCAGCGTGAAGGGGCGCTGGCCGCTCTGTTTGCTGAGGTGTTGGGGCTGGAGCGGGTCGGTATCGATGACGGGTTTTTCCAGCTAGGCGGTCATTCCTTGTCGGCGACGCGGCTGGTGACGCGGGTGCGCGCCGAGCTGGGTGTCGAGGTGCCGATCCGGGCCGTGTTCGATACCCCGACCGGCGCGGGGCGGGCCGAAGGGATCAACGCTCATGGTCGGGAGCGGGTGCGGGCGGTGTTGGCCACACGACCGCGCCCCGCGCGGGTGCCGTTGTCGTTCGCCCAGTCCCGGTTGTGGTTCTTGCACAAGTATGAGGGCCCGTCGGCGACCTACAACGTTCCGTTGGCGTTGCGGCTGACGGGCAACCTCGATACCGCGGCGTTGACCGCCGCGATCGGTGATGTGGTGGCCCGTCATGAGAGCCTGCGCACGGTGTTCGCCGAAGCCGACGGGATCGCCTGGCAGCGGATTCTGCCCGAGCAGGCAGTGCAGGTGCCGGTCTCGGTGACCGAGGTCCGGGGGAGCCAGGAGCTGGTTACAGCGCTGACCCGAGCCGCTTCTTATCACTTTGATCTGGCCACCGAAATCCCGATCCGGGCCGAGATATTGCGGGTATCGCCCACCGAGCATGTGCTGGTATTGCTGCTGCACCACATCGCCGCCGACGGGGCGTCGTTGGCGCCGCTGGCCCAGGATGTGACCGCGGCATACACCGCAAGGTGTGACGGGCGGCCGCCGGCTTGGGCGTCGCTGCTGGCCCAATATGCCGATTACACCCTGTGGCAACGCGAACTCGTTGGCGATGCTGACGATCCCGACAGTGTGTTGTCCCAACAGCTGGCGTACTGGCGCGTCGAGTTGGCTGGGGCACCCGAGCAGATCGTGTTGCCGTTGGACCGGCCCCGCCCACCGCGACAGTCGTTTGCCGGTGACCTGGTGGAGTTCACCATCGATCCGGCGCTGCGTCAACGGATCCACCAGCGGGCCCGCGAAACCGGAACAACCATGTCGATGGTGCTGCAGACGGCGTTGGCGGTGCTGCTACGCAAACTCGGCGCTGGTGATGATTTGACCATTGGTGGGCCTATCGCCGGGCGCACCGATGCCGCGTTGGCCGGACTGATCGGGTTTTTCGTCAACACCTGGGTGCTGCGGATCGACACCTCGGGCAATCCTCGTTTCAGTGACCTACTCGAGCGGGTCCGTGGCAAAGCGCTGGCCGCCTACGAACACCAAGATGCCCCCTTCGAACTGCTGGTGGAACTGCTCAATCCGACACGATCCACCGCACACCACCCCCTGTTCCAGGTGGCGTTTGCGTTGCAGAACAACCCCCTGCCCCAGTTCGACCTGCCCGCACTGGACATCGACCTGCTGCCCGCATACAACAACACCGCCAAATTTGACCTGTTCATCAACCTTCTCGATCTCCCACCCACCCCCGGACAACCACAACCACTGCCCGGAACCATCGAATACGCCATCGACCTGTTCAACCGCGACACCATCGAAAAGTTCGCCACCTACTACCTGCGCATCCTCGACGCCGCCACCACCGATTTCCACCAGAACATCGATCTGATCGACATCCTCGACTCCAGCGAACGCGACCGGCTAGTCATCGGTTGGAACGACACCGCCACCGCGATACCCGACGCGACCATCCCGCAACTGTTCGCTGCGCAGGTGGCACGCACGCCCGACGCCCCGGCAGTCGAAAACGACGGCGAGACACTGACTTACCGCGAACTCGACACTCGCGCAAACCATCTGGCCCACCACCTGAGGGCTCATGGGGCCCGACCGGAAACCGTCATTGCCGTGGCCCTGCCGCGCTCGGCCGGACTGGTTACCGCGCTGGTGGCTATCTGCAAAACGGGCGCCGCTTACCTACCGATCGACCCGGATTATCCCAGCGAGCGCACCGCATACATCCTCCCCGACGCCGCCCCCCGACTACTAATCACCGACACCCGCACGGCCGAAACACTGCCTGACACCGGGATCGCCGTGCTGATCTTCGACGCTGTCGACCTGCACGACGGCGGGGTTGCCACAGCCGATTCCCACAACAACAATCTCCGCCCGCGGCCGGACAATCTCGCCTACGTCATGTACACGTCCGGATCAACCGGGCAACCCAAGGCCGTCGCGATCACCCACCACAACGTGATCAATATGGCGCTGCACGCCTGGACCAAGGAACGCTCGGGCAGCCGGATGTCGATGATCGCGTCACCGGGGTTCGACGCCTCAGCGTATGAAATATGGCCAGCGCTGCTTAAGGGCGCGACCTTGGTGGCGTCGGAGGGTCAAGTAGATGTGATGGCCCTCCAACAGCTCATTGCCGAAGGCGGCGTGTCGTCCATGTTCGTGCCGACGCCGCTTTTCCACCCACTAGTAGAGGCGGACCCGCAAGGTCTCGACCGAATACAGCAACTGGTAGTAGCAGGCGACGTGCTTTCGCCCGCGGCGGTCGGCAGGTTGCGGGCCAAGCATCCCCAGCTCGCGGTGGTCAATGCCTACGGGCCGACCGAAATCACTATCTGCGCGACAACGTATGAGATTCCTACGGCCTCGATCCCCGCCGACGTTGGATATGACGCCGCGTCGGTGCCGATCGGTGCTCCGTTAGGCAATGTCCGGGTGTTCGTGCTTGATGCGGGGTTGTGTCCGGCGCCGGTCGGGGTGGCCGGTGAGTTGTATATCGCCGGTGCTGGCCTGGCGCGGGGGTATCGGGCTCGGGCGGGATTAACCGCGGAGCGGTTTGTGGCATGTCCCTTTGGTTCTGCCGGATCGCGCATGTATCGCACCGGTGATGTGGTCCGTTGGACCGCGGCGGGTGTGCTGGAATTCGTCGGCAGGGCCGATGAACAGGTCAAGATCCGCGGATTCCGGATCGAGCCGGGTGAGGTCGAGGCGGTGCTGGCGACCCATCCCCGCGTAGCGCAGGCAGTGGTCAACGCTTACACCCCGCCCGGTGCGGCCGAGGGAATCAACGACAAGCAGTTGGTGGGCTACATCACGCTTGATCGAGAAGTAATGCTGGCGCGCGACGAGGCGCGGGAAGCAGAATTTATCAAGCATTGGCTGCGGGTGCATGACGGACTGTACTCAGGGTCGACGTTCGCCGTGACCGCCCCGGCAGTACTGGGGGAAAATTTCGGGGGCTGGAACAGCAGTTATACCGGTGCGCCAATTCCGCTAGGGGAAATGCGCGAATGGCGTGCCGCTGCAGTGAACCGGATCGGCGGGTTGCGCCCGGCGCGAGTTTTGGAGATTGGTGTCGGCACGGGGCTGTTGCTAGCCAAGCTAGCCCCGGATTGTGTCGAGTACTGGGGTACGGACTTCTCCTCATCGACGATAGCGACGTTGCAGGATGCGGTCGCATCGCAGCCGTGGGGAAATCGAGTGCGGTTGCGGGTGCAGCCCGCGGATGTGGCCGGCGGCTTGCCGGAGGGCTATTTCGACACGGTGGTACTTAACTCGGTAGCTCAGTACTTCCCGAGCGCGGGTTATCTGCTCGACGTGTTGGCGACCGCGATGCGTCTCCTAGCTCCCGGCGGGGCATTCTTTATTGGCGACGTGCGGAACCTGACCTTGTTGCAGGCATTCATTACCGGACTTCTAGGCGCCGACGCCGCTCGGGGCGAGAATGCTGCCGCGGTCGTGCGTGAGCGGGTCCGCCGAAAGATGCTCGCCGAGCAGGAACTGTTGTTGGCGCCAGAATTTTTTGCCGCATTGCCGCAACACTTCCCCGACATCGCCGCTGTCGAGGTGCAACTAAAAAATATTGCGTCGTTCAACGAACTCAGCGGCTACCGATACGACGTCGTGCTGCGCAAAGCGCCGGTACCGGTTCAGTCGTTCTCCCATGTCCCGACCCAACCGTGGGAGCACTGGGGCAGTCTTGCGGCACTGGGCCAGCACCTGCAGACCTCGAAGCCGCCGGCGCTGCGCGTCACCGGTGTGCCCCACGCCGGGGTATGGCTAGACGTGACGCTAGCCGAAGCGCTTGCGCAGGCCAGCGACGAGCTCACAGTCATGCAACTGCGTGCCGACCCAGGGTTGTCTGCCTCTGATGCGGTGTCGCCGCACCAGGCTCATCGGCTGGGCCAGCAGCTGGGATACACCACCGCGGTGACCCCGTCACCGACGCCGGGTCTGATGGACCTCATCTACACCCATGCCACTCATACGCCCAACGACCACCGGGCCCCGGCGCCATCTGATCTCTACCTACCCGCCACGCCGGTCGGTCCACCTACCGCATACGTCAATGAGCCTTCAGTGCCACAACTGGTGGGTGAGTTGCGCCGGTATGCGGCCGAGCGGCTGCCGGCGTTTATGGTGCCGGCGGCGATCATGGTGGTGGAGTCGTTGCCGTTGACGGTGAACGGCAAGCTCGATCGGTCAGCGTTGCCGGCGCCGGAGTTTGCCAGCGGTGTGGCGTATCGGGCTCCGCGTGATCAGCGTGAAGGGGCGCTGGCCGCTCTGTTTGCTGAGGTGTTGGGGCTGGAGCGGGTCGGTATCGATGACGGGTTTTTCCAGCTAGGCGGTCATTCCTTGTCGGCGACGCGGCTGGTGACGCGGGTGCGCGCCGAGCTGGGTGTCGAGGTGCCGATCCGGGCCGTGTTCGATACCCCGACCGTCGCGGGGCTGGCCGAATGGATCAACGCTCATGGTCGGCAGCGGGTGCGGGCGGTGTTGGCCACACGACCGCGCCCCGCGCGGGTGCCGTTGTCGTTCGCCCAGTCCCGATTGTGGTTCTTGCACAAGTATGAGGGCCCGTCGGCGACCTACAACGTTCCGTTGGCGTTGCGGCTGACGGGCAACCTCGATACCGCGGCGTTGACCGCCGCGATCGGTGATGTGGTGGCCCGTCATGAGAGCCTGCGCACGGTGTTCGCCGAAGCCGACGGGATCGCCTGGCAGCGGATTCTGCCCGAGCAGGCAGTGCAGGTGCCGGTCTCGGTGACCGAGGTCCGGGGGAGCCAGGAGCTGGTTACAGCGCTGACCCGAGCCGCTTCTTATCACTTTGATCTGGCCACCGAAATCCCGATCCGGGCCGAGATATTGCGGGTATCGCCCACCGAGCATGTGCTGGTATTGCTGCTGCACCACATCGCCGCCGACGGGGCGTCGTTGGCGCCGCTGGCCCAGGATGTGACCGCGGCATACACCGCAAGGTGTGACGGGCGGCCGCCGGCTTGGGCGTCGCTGCTGGCCCAATATGCCGATTACACCCTGTGGCAACGCGAACTCGTTGGCGATGCTGACGATCCCGACAGTGTGTTGTCCCAACAGCTGGCGTACTGGCGCGTCGAGTTGGCTGGGGCACCCGAGCAGATCGTGTTGCCGTTGGACCGGCCCCGCCCACCGCGACAGTCGTTTGCCGGTGACCTGGTGGAGTTCACCATCGATCCGGCGCTGCGTCAACGGATCCACCAGCGGGCCCGCGAAACCGGAACAACCATGTCGATGGTGCTGCAGACGGCGTTGGCGGTGCTGCTACGCAAACTCGGCGCTGGTGATGATTTGACCATTGGTGGGCCTATCGCCGGGCGCACCGATGCCGCGTTGGCCGGACTGATCGGGTTTTTCGTCAACACCTGGGTGCTGCGGATCGACACCTCGGGCAATCCTCGTTTCAGTGACCTACTCGAGCGGGTCCGTGGCAAAGCGCTGGCCGCCTACGAACACCAAGATGCCCCCTTCGAACTGCTGGTGGAACTGCTCAATCCGACACGATCCACCGCACACCACCCCCTGTTCCAGGTGGCGTTTGCGTTGCAGAACAACCCCCTGCCCCAGTTCGACCTGCCCGCACTGGACATCGACCTGCTGCCCGCATACAACAACACCGCCAAATTCGACCTGTCCATCAACCTTCTCGATCTCCCACCCACCCCCGGACAACCACAACCACTGCCCGGAACCATCCGATACGCCACCGACCTGTTCAACCGCGACACCATCGAAAAGTTCGCCACCTACTACCTGCGCATCCTCGACGCCGCCACCACCGATTTCCACCAGAACATCGATCTGATCGACATCCTCGACTCCAGCGAACGCGACCGGCTACTCACTCAGCACACCGTCCGCACGGGGCCCTCGGCNGATCTCCCACCCACCCCCGGACAACCACAACCACTGCCCGGAACCATCCGATACGCCACCGACCTGTTCAACCGCGACACCATCGAAAAGTTCGCCACCTACTACCTGCGCATCCTCGACGCCGCCACCACCGATTTCCACCAGAACATCGATCTGATCGACATCCTCGACTCCAGCGAACGCGACCGGCTACTCACTCAGCACACCGTCCGCACGGGGCCCTCGGCGAGCATCCCCCGGCTGTTCGCTGCGCAGGTGGCACGCACACCGCACGCGGTTGCGGTGGCATCCGCAGACCGGTCTATGACGTACCACGAGCTCGATATGGCGGCCAACCGGCTCGCGCACCTGCTGGCTGACAACGGTGTAGGTCCCGGTGATGCAGTAGCGCTGCTACTGACACACAGCGCCCAAGCCATCGTCGCGATCCTGGCCGTACTGAAAACCGGGGCCGCCTACCTACCCATTGATCCGGCACACCCGCCTGCACGGGTGCACTTCATGCTCCACGATGCGGCACCGGTGGCTGCGATCACTGTTGCCGAACTGCGGCCTCGATTGAGCGACCACGACCTGATCATCATCGACGTGGACGATCTAATCATCGATACTTCCTACCCTTGCCATGCTCTGCCGCACCCCGCTGCGGAAAATATCGCCTACATCATCTACACCTCCGGCACCACCGGGAACCCCAAAGGGGTAGCGGTCACCCACACCGGTATCGCCAACCTGGTGGCCAGCCACGCCGAGCGTCTGGCTATCACGCCAGAAAGTCGGATTCTGCAGTTCGCTCCATTGATCTTTGACATGTCCGTCGGGAACATGTGGTGGGCATTGTTGACCGGAGCGGCTGCGGTGATTCCCCCCGATGACCAGGTGTCGCCGGGCAAGGAACTTGTCGACTTCATGGTCGAGCACAACGTCTCCCACGCGAAGTTCACGCCAAGCGTCCTTGCTGCACTCCCGGCCAACCAATTGCGCGGCGTGACGCTGATCGTGGGTGGCGAGGTGTGCCCACCGGACTTGGTGGACCATTATGCCGCGGTGACCACACTCATCAACGAGTACGGCCCAACCGAGACGACGGTAGACGTCACCATCGGATACCCACTCGAGGTGGGGTCGGGCGCAGCACCAATCGGATCGCCGGTGGCGGGGGCGGCGTTGTACGTCCTGGATGCCGGACTACGTTTGGTGCCGGTCGGGGTGCCTGGAGAACTGTACGTAGCCGGTACCGGGCTGGGATGTGGCTACTGGCGCCGGGGCGGGTTGACCGCGTCACGGTTCGGTGCCTGCCCCTTCGGGGAGGCCGGCGAGCGGATGTATCGCACTGGCGATTTGGTCCGCTGGGGCCCCGATGGCCAGCTCCATTATCTGGGCCGCACAGACGAGCAATTAAAGATCCGGGGATACCGCATCGAGTGCGGCGAGGTGAGGGCGGCACTGTCCGCACTTCCCGGGGTGAATCAGGCGGCAGTCATCGCTCGTGAGGACCGCCCCGGCGATAAGCGCCTGGTCGGCTACATCACCGGGACCGCCGATGCGGCCGCTGCCCGCCTGTCTCTGGCCGAGTGGCTTCCGTCGTATATGGTCCCCGCCGCAGTAGTCCGGTTGCAGGAGTTGCCGCTAACCATCAACGGAAAACTTGACACCCGTGCCCTACCGGCGCCGGACTACAGCGAGGCCGGTGGGCGGTATCGGGCTCCGAGCACACATACCGAGGAGATGCTGGCAAGCATCTACGCCGACGTGTTGGGGCTAGAGCGGGTGGGCGTCGATGACTCATTTTTCGACCTAGGCGGGGATTCACTGTCAGCAATGCGGTTGATCGCGGCGATCAACACCGCCTTTGATGCGCATCTTGTAGTGCGTACGGTATTCGACACACCTACCGTTGCTGGTTTGAGTCACCGGCTGGGCAGAGGTGCCGGTCCGGCGGAAGAAGTCGTTCCGCTGCAGACTCTCAAGCAGGGCACCGGCATTCCATTGTTCTGTATCCATCCCGCAGGTGGGGTGAGCTGGCCGTACCAGGCCCTGGGCAATTACGTGGATTGCCCGATTATCGGAATTCAACAAATAGCGCAGCACGATGAAACTGATTTCGGGTCGATTCTCGGGATGGCGAAAACCTACGCAGACCGCCTCCAAGCAATTCATCCGGCCGGACCTTACAATCTTCTCGGCTGGTCGTTTGGGGGTGTCGTCGCCCATGAAGTCGCCATTGAGCTTCGTCGACGTGGGTGCGTGGTCCAACGCCTTATTCTTCTCGACGCTGTACACTTTGTTGACCGTAGCGTTACTGCAGAAAGGGCGGCCTCAGGCGATAGTCGGATACTGCGAGAAGTCTTGCGTCACTGTTGCATAGAGATTCCAGAATCCTCTGAGCCGTTAACCTCCGCGCAAGTAGAAGAACTCATTGGCGAACGAAGAGCCGCGGCGCTTTCCGCTCCTTCTAAACAGCTTGTGGAGTTGTTGGTTCAAAATTATCGCGCTAATACGGCGTATCTGTCAGCGCACGTGCCTGGTGTGTTCGATGGTGATATGGTGCTCTTCTCCGCCACGCGAAATGAGAGCGGTTGGAGTTCATATCTTCAACGAATTTGGCGCCCTTATATTGCTGGCGACATTGTTGTGCACTCGACTGACTGCAGACATGACCAGATGCTGACCATTGAGTCGCTCAGTACGTATGGCAAACAACTCAAACTTTCATTAGGCGACCAGTGTCGCGACCGTGCGTAGCGCGGCTAGCCGGCTAGCCAGGGCACTGAGCGCTGCGCAGCTCGCCTAGGCCGAAGTTGCGTCGGCGCGTCGCTCGAAAAGGCCTTCTGAACTGCGTAGACGCAGAATTAGAGGGTCCCGGTGTAGCCAGAAATCCTGATCAGGCGGGTGATCTGGTACTTCTTTTGGTGCAACCGAACCCGTGAGCGCGCGTGTCTGTACACCGACACGCCGTTAGGACCGTACAACTGCGCGCGCTCACGCCCAGCGAGGCCCGCTTCGGTAATCGAATTCGCCATGTAGCCAGAACCGTTCGCCTCCGCACAGCGCAAAGCCCGAGGTCAACGACAGCTTTTGGGTGCACAATCAGCAGTAACTTCAGCCTAGGCTTGCTGCCGACGTTCCTCGGCATCCGCCGCACGCGTTCGCGCGGCGTGCTCGGTGCCCAACTCGGCGCGCAACGCCAGGGCGATTCAGGTCAGCTATCCGGCTCAAAACACACCTATTTGACACGTGTTTGGTTAGCATGAGGCTCCAGCCCGTGAGGGAAGGGGTCGCATGAGCCGCGCCGGCGACGATGCAGAGCGAAGCGATGAGGAGGAGCGGCGCATGAGCCTAGTCGCCGCGGTCGGATCACTAGCGTTCGCTCACTCATGGTTTCCGCCGGATGCGGACTGACGACGAACCCAGGATGCAGCCGTGTCGACCGAAAGTGCCGGTGAACACCGCCGCCACTTCGGCATCCTGGACCATATCGGGTTAAAGTTCGCCCCTGCCATCGACATCGATGCATTCGCAAGCACGCTGGCGCTGCTGACGGCCACGGCATTCCTGCTCTTCGCGCAGATATTCATGGTGGCGCCGATCCTGCCCGCTCTAGCCCGCGACTTCGCTAGCACTCCGGGGTTGGTCGGGCTTGGGGTGCCGGCGTTTCTGGTGCCCTATGGGTGGATGGTGCTGGTGTGGGGGCCGGTATCAGACCGGTGGGGCCGCAGGCCGGTCATTCTCGTCTCGTTGGCGGCTTTCGTTGTCCTGACCGCGGCCACTCCGTTGGCGAACAGCGGAGCGGAATTCATCGCGCTTCGGCTGGCCACCGGCATAGGCGCGGGCGGCGTTGTGCCGATCAGCGTGGCCTTGGTCGGTGACCTGGTGTCTTATCATCGCCGCGGCCGCGTCCTGGGTTGGCTCTTCGGTGGAATGGCCGGCGGCACGGCTTTCGGTGCTGCCGGCGGCGCGCTGGGCGAACCGCTGCTGGGTTGGCGCGGGCTGTTCGGCGTGGTGACTATCGCGGGACTGGTGCTATTTGTACTGAGCTTGTGGCTGATTCCGGGTACCGAGAGCGCTCGAACCCCGCAGTCGGTTAACCGGGTCGTCGCCGGATTCGCCGCGCTGTTACGTGTTCCGCGCGCCCGGCGCACCTATGGTTATGTGCTGATCAATGCCGTGCTGCACGCGGGGATCTACACCTGGCTGGGGGTGTATCTGCAGCAGCAATTTCAATTGGACGGCACGAAGATCGGGCTGGTCCTGCTCGGCTATGGCATCCCGGGTCTGCTGCTTGGCCCGGCAATCGGACACCTGGCCGATCACCACGGCCGCGCCCGGATCATTCCGCTTGGGCTGGCACTGGCCGGAGGCTGCGCGGCGGTGTTCGCCGCCGCACCCTCGCTGTTGTTGGCCCAAGCCGCGGTGGTGGGTCTGTCCCTGGGCTACGACATGACCCAGCCGCCATTGGTCGGCATCGTGACCGACCTTCCTGGCAACCGTGGGCAAGCGATCGGGCTCAACTCGTGCATTCTGTGGGTCGGCATGGGATGCGGCAGCCTCGTATTCCAAACGATATTGCTCCCCTGGGGTTTCAGTGCCGCCTTCGCCGCTTTCGCCGGTCTGGCGCTGCTCGGCGCCGCAGCGGCGGTACCGGTGTTCCGCGCCGAACGTCCGACCGCTGGCGTCGCCGCGGGGACTGCGTCGGGGGCCGGTTGACACTTCGCTTAAGAGCTAAGTGTCTGCGCAAAGGCCAGACATGCTCGCGGGGTCGCCGTAGGCTCACTAGTCACGGGCTGTTACCACCGAGTTCATCGGGTTCATCGGGTTTTGCGGGGAGCGACCCAGGCCGCCGGGGAAGGTTGACGCGATGACATATGTGAGCGCGCAGTTGCCGACGTTGGCGGCCGCGGTTACGGATTTGGCCGGCATTGGTTCGGTGATCAATGAGGCCGCTGCTGCTGCGGCGGCGCCGACGACCGCGGTGGCAGCGGCCGCTGCCGACGAGGTGTCGGCCGCCATAGCGACGCTGTTCGGCGCGTACGGCCAGGAGTTCCAAGCGATCAGCGCGCGACTTGGGGCGTTGCATCACCAGTTCGCCCAGACATTGGCCGCCGCTGAGAGCGCTTACGCGGCGACCGAGGCAGCCAATGCGGCCGCCGTTCGGGCCGCGATCAATCCTCCTGCCCAGGCGCCCGCTCCTATGCCGGCTGCAGCCGTCGCGCTAATCATGGGTGGCACCGGAATGCCGATACCCTCGCAAACATATATTGCCGACGTCGTGGCACGGTACATTCCATTCGTCCCGGACATAACCCAAGGACTAGTCACTCCCGAAGAGCTCTATCCGATTACCGGCGTCAAATCTCTGCCCCTCCAAATATCGGTGGAGGAGGGCCTCACTATTCTCAATGATGCGCTCATACCGCGGCTCGAAGCCGGCGATAACGTCACCGTTTTCGGGTATTCCCAAAGCGCCGTCATCGCGTCACTGCAAATGCAGCGCCTCATTTCCGAAGGTGCGCCGTATCAGGGGCAGCTCAGCTTTGTACTGACCGGCAACGAGATGAATCCCAACGGCGGCATCCTTGCGCGCATACCCGGTCTGAACATCACAAGCCTCGGCCTGCCGTTCTACGGGGCGACTCCGGACAACCCCTATCCGACAACGACCTACACGATCGAATACGACGGCTTCGCCGATTTCCCGCGGTATCCGCTCAATTTCGTGTCAGACCTCAACGCCACGATGGGTATTCTCACGCTGCACACGCAGTATGCGACCCTCCCGCCTTCGGACATAGCGAACGCCGTCCTATTGCCAACAGAGGGCCCCACGTCGAACACCTACTACATGATTCGCACCGAGCACCTGCCGTTGTTGGCACCGGTGCGGGCCATCCCGGTGATCGGTGAACCACTGGCCGCCCTGGTCGAACCCAACTTGAAGGTGATCGTCAATTTGGGCTACGGCGACCCGAACTACGGCTATTCGACGAGTCCAGCGAATGTTCCTACTCCGTTCGGATTGTCCCCGGACGTCCCCCCACAGGTGATCGCCGACGCACTGGTCGCTGGAACCCAGCAAGGTGTCACGGACTTCATGGCCCCCCTGCCGCCCGCTCTTTCGCCCCCGCCGGAAATGCCGTCGACTGCGTTCCCGCCGTACATCCAAGCCGTACTGCCGCCAGCCCCTCCGCCGGTACCCGGGACGCTCCTCAACGTCACTGAGGTTCTCACTCGTGCCATCTCGACCGGTTACTCGGTCCTTCTTCCGACGGCAGACATAGGCCTTGCTTTCGTTACCATCCTCCCGGCCTACAACCTCACCCTGTTCATGAACGCGCTAGCGCACGGAAGCCTCATCGACGCGATCGAACTTCCGCTCGCGGCGACCTTCGGGTTGGTAGCGCTGGGCGGCATGATCGAGGCCATCGCCGTCGTGGAAGCGGCGGCAGAGATTATTCAGGATCTCCAGAGCCTCAACTTCTAACACCCGGGCGGTTTTCGGCCAGCCGCACCAAAGGCCGTCAGCAACTCCAGGACCGCACCTTCTGACGTGCTCTGGTGAGCGCTTTGGCTCAAATGCCCGCCGGCTGTGGCCGGTCGCTCTACGCTGACCATCTATGACGCATCTGATCGCCGAACCACAGATCATGGCGGCGGCTGCCGCGGATGTCGAGGGGATTGGTTCGGCGATCAGTGCGGCCAATCAGGCTGCGGTGGGCCGGATCTCCGGTCTAGCCGCGGCTGCCGGCGATGAGGTGTCGGCAGCCCTCGCAAATCTCTTTGGCGCATACGGCCAGGAGTATGCGGCCGTGATGAGACAAGCGGCGGCGTTTCAGGCTGAATTCACCCAGGCGTTAGCCGCCGCCGGAATCGCTTATCAGAACGCGGAGGTCACCGCGGTCGCCGCCTTGCAAGGGGTGCTGGGAGCGCCCGCGGCCCCGGCCCCGGCGCCAGCTGCCGCCGTGCTTCCGCCATTTCCCGCAAACGAATTGTCGTTGATCATGGGCGGTACCGGAGTCCCCATCCCGTCAGCAAATCTCATTTCAAAAGCCAATGAGCTATATATCCGTTCGATGAGTGTCTTGCCGCCGATCGGGTTGGTCACGCCCGAAGAGTTGTACCCGCTCACCGGGGTAAAGAGTTTGGTACTCGACGCATCGGTGAATCAGGGCGTGGCCATTCTGGACGCTGCGATCAGAGAACAAATCGTTAACAATGGCCAGACGGTGACCGTTTTCGGCGTTTCCCAAAGTGCGGTAATCGCGTCGCTGGAAATGCAGAAACTCATGTCCGAGCCTGTTCCTCCATTTGTCGGATCCCTCAACTTCGTGTTGACCGGCAATGAAATGAACCCCAATGGCGGCATGCTCGCGCGGTTCCCTAATCTCTCCATCTCGAGCCTGGGGTTGACGTTCTATGGCGCAACACCGCCGGACACGCCCTACGACACGGCCATCTACACACTGGAATACGATGGGTTCGCCGACTTTCCGCGCTACCCACTCAATATCATTTCCGACCTCAATGCGGTAGCGGGCATCGTCTACGTGCATCCCAGGTATTTCGATATCACGCCGGAGTGGCTTGACCAGAACGCAATTGAGTTGCAGCCCAGCGTCCCGCGCAATACCCATTACTACATCCTTCCCGCGGATGATCTGCCGCTCCTGCAGCCGCTACGTGCCGTACCCGTGATCGGGGGTCCGCTAGCCAATCTGATCGAGCCGAACATGAGGGTGATCGTTAATTTGGGCTACGGCGACCCGTACCACGGCTACTCGACAAGTCCTCCGGACGTGTGGACGCCGTTCGGTTTGTTCCCAGACGTCAGCCCGGTCACCGTCGCCGAGGCTTTCGCGGCCGGGACGCAGCAGGGCATCAACAACTTCACATTCGACATGTCGCAGCTCCTCGCCAACCCGCCCACATTGCCACCGCTGCAGATGCCGGCCCCGACCGAACTCACGACCGACCTCATGGTGAGCGCAGCGGACCTCCCGTCGCCGCTCACCGTCGCCAACACCGTCGCGTCGATTGTTTCCACCGACTACGCCGTCCTGCTGCCCACGGCAGACATCGCCCTGTCCCTCGTCACCACCCTGCCCGCCTACAACGTCCAGCTCTTCGCCGAACAACTCGCGCAGGGCAACCTCATCAACGCGATCGGATATCCCATCGCTGCCAACGTGGGATTGGCCACGATCGCGGGTGCGGTTGAATTTCTCGTCCTCGCCGAAGCTCTGGCAACGACCATTCGCGATATTTCGAGCCTCGTTCCCTAAGGCAGAAATCTGGGGAAACGCCAAACGGCCGGGCGATATCGTCCTAGGCTAACAAATGCCGGGCTGCACGGTGACCGGCCTCGCTGCGACATCGGTTTCACAGCCTCGTCGGTGTATTGACGAAAAGTCCCGCGCGCTAAGGGGATTGGCCGATGACGTACCTAATGACGCAACCACAGCTGGTGGCCGAGGCCGCGGCGAATGTAGCGGGAATTCGTGCGGCGATCGAGGCGGCCAATGCGGCAGTGGCCGGCCCGACAACCAGCCTGGTGGCGGCTGCCGCCGACGAGGTGTCCACGGCTTCGGCGGCGCTGTTTGGCGCCTACGGCCAGGAGTACCAGGCGGTCATCAGGCAGGCAGCGGCTTTCCACGACGAATTCGTTCGGGCGTTGGCCGCGGCGGGGACGGCATATGCAGAGGCCGAGGCCGTCAACGCGGCAGCGGTCGGCGGTAGTGCGATCGCGGCGCCCCTGGCCGCGGTGTCCTACGACGTGGCTTTGATCATGACCGGTAGCGGCGATCCCATACCCTCACCGGACTACATGGCTAGCGTTCGTCCGTTCATCAACTTCGCCTACGTCGTGACCGGCGCGAACATACCTCTGAACACCCCCGAGGGGTTATACCCGTTTACCCAAGTCAAGGACTTGCCCCTCAACCAGTCGGTGACCCTGGGCGTACAGATGCTCGACAACGCCCTCTTTGGGCCCCAAGGTCTCATCACCAACGGACAAAGCGTTGCAGTTTTGGGCCTCTCGCAAAGTGCCGTCCTCTCCTCGATCGAGATGCGAAACCTGGCGGCCATCGGGAGCCCGAGCAAGGACATGCTCAGCTTCACCCTGCTGGGTAATCCGATGGCTCCCAACGGCGGCCTGCTGGCGCGCTTCCCGGGTCTGTCCATGCCGGCGCTGGGTCTGGAGTTCTACGGGGCGACACCGTCAAACACGGGTTACCCGCTCACCCAGTACACGCTCCAATACGACGGATTCGCCGACTTCCCTCGCTACCCGCTCAATATCTTGGCCGACCTCAACGCAGTTGCGGGTATCCAGTTCGTGCATAGCAACTATGGTGACCTGGATCCGGCCAACCTTCCCCCCGGCTACAACCTTGTCGAATTGCCGGTATCCCCGGGCAACAACGGCATCGAGCACTACTACATGATCACCTACCCGGGTCTTCCGCTCCTGGAGCCACTGCGGGCGGTCCCGGTGATCGGCAATCCGTTGGCGGATCTGGTCGAGCCGAACTTGACCTATCTGGTCAACCTGGGCTACGGCGATCCCCACTACGGCTATTCGACCGGGTACGCGGATGTGGCCACACCGTTCGGGTTGTTCCCCTCGATCAATCCGATAACGTTCGCGGGCGATATGGTCAGCGGCACCCAGCAGGGCGTCACTGCCTTCGCGAGCGACATTCAGGCCATGGTGCCGACATCGTTGCCCGACCTGTCGGTTGCGGGCCTCGCGCAGACCGGCGGCTCGTCGATGCCATGGGCGCTACCCAGCCTGCCAGCGGCCACAGGCTCGCCAATCGACGGCTTCATCGACGCCCTCAAGGCAGCAAACACGAGGATCGCCACAGCATTCTCGAGTGCGGCCGCTGACGGTTATGCCGTTCTGCTGCCGACAGCAGATATCTTGAACACCGCGGTGACCATCATTCCGGCCTATAACATCAACCTCTTCCTGGACGGGATCGAGCAACTGGCAAACGGTGACCCGGCCGGGATCATCAACGCGATCGGCTATCCGCTCGCTGCTGACGTGGGGCTGCTGACGCTCGCGGCCGGCGTCGAGCTCAATGTGCTCTTAAACGGCGCCCAATCGATTATTGGTGACTTCACCGGTGCCGGCTAAGCCCGTCGAATTGCCGAAACCGTTGCGGCGAATGGTTTCCGGGCTCACTCGCGCGGGTCGCCCGCCTGTGCTTGCTTCCGGAAGTTGCGTTGGCATAAATTCCAGGCAAACGCGCATCGACGCGTCATCGTCGTAAGGATTGGGCCGATGTCATACCTGGCCGTGCAGCCGGATTTCATTGCGACGGCTGCGGCAGACTTATCGGAAATTCGTGCGGCGATCGCCGCGGCGAGTGCGGCCGCCACGACGCCGATAACGGGTCTCGTGGCAGCGGCCGCCGATGAGGTGTCGGAAGCCTGCGCGAATCTGTTCAACACCTACGCCAACGAATATCAGGCGTTCATCCGCCAAGTGTCGGAATTCCACGACGATTTCGTCAGGACTGTGGCCGCCGCGGGGATCGCCTACGCGGAGACCGAGATCGCCAACGCCGGTGGCACCGCGGCAAGTGTGGCAGCGGCCGCGGCTCCGTTGGCGACGGCAATCTCGGACCCGGCCACGACTTACACCATCGTCATGGGCGCCAGTGGATACCCGATACCTGCCGTGGATTACATCGACGACCTTGCTGCGCTGTACGTATTCCCCTGGCGCACAATAGGTGACAATCTGCAGGGCCTGAACACACCTGAGGGCCTATATCCGCTCACCGGCATCAAAGACCTGACCCTGAACGACTCGGTTGCGCGGGGGCTGACGATCCTGGATAACACGATCCGCCCATTACTCGCCAGCGGTCAGACCGTCAACGTCCTGGGCTACTCGCAGAGCGCGGTCATCTCTTCGCTCGAAATGCAGTTGCTCAACCCCGCCAACACGCCGAACCCCGGCCTGGGCGACTTATCCTTCACCCTTCTCGGCAATCCGGCGAACCCCAACGGCGGCCTGCTCGCGCGTTTCCCGGCACTGAGCTTGCCGAGCATGGGCCTCACCTTCGGCGCCGCGACGCCCGACAATTCGTTCCCCACCAGGATTTACACGATCGAATACGATGGTTTCGCCGACTTCCCGCAATACCCCCTCAATTTCCTGGCGGACCTCAACGCGTTCATGGGCATCATGACCCTGCACGGCACATACCCATTCCTTACCGCAGACCAGGTCAGCAACGCCATTCAATTGACGAATACGGTGGGCCCCACCCAGACCGAGTACTACGTAATTCCCACCGAACATTTGCCGCTCTTGGACCCGGTGCGGGCAATACCGGTCATGGGGAAACCCATCGCAAGCCTGCTCGAACCCAATATGGAAGTCCTGGTCAACCTCGGCTACGGCAGCACCACACAGGGCTGGTCGCCCGACCCGCCGAACGTTCGTACCGAGTTCGGCGTGATCCCACCAGTTCCACCAGAAGAGATCATTGCCGCGCTGAGCGCCGGAACTCAGAAAGGGATCGCCGCATTCAACACCGACATGACCACCGAGGTATTGCCGCATCTGGCCAACCTGCCCAGCACTCTTCCCAACGCTCTGACTACGACGCTGGGAGAGGTCGGGACAGACGGGG
Source organism: Mycobacterium simulans (assembly GCF_900232995.1). Taxonomy (GTDB): domain Bacteria; phylum Actinomycetota; class Actinomycetes; order Mycobacteriales; family Mycobacteriaceae; genus Mycobacterium; species Mycobacterium simulans. Next base: position 906,216 of record NZ_OCVX01000003.1, on the reverse strand, counting down.
CCAGCGTGCTCGCCGGCCTCCAATCGTCGCTGTCGTCGCCGACCAGCATTATCGAGTCCCTGCTGGAGGCGAATCTCAAGGTCGCCTACGCCAGCTCCAACGTCGCCGCGACGGTTTACGCGACTGTGTTTCCGACCATTGATGGCGTAAATGCGATCGTGACGGCCATCCCGGCCTACAACGTCTACCTGTTCGGCACCGGACTATTGCAGGCGGTCAACGGTGATCCCGTCGGAGGGCTTATCAATGCGTTCGGCCGCCCGATTGCCGCTAACGTCGGATTGGCAACGCTGCTAGCCGGATTCGAACTGCGAGTTCTGCAGCTGGCAGCACAATCGATTGCAGCTGATTTCCAGGGCTTGGTGTAACCGCGCCTACGGCTCCAGGACGAGCTTGCCGAGCACACCGCCGTCATCGAGGCTCTGCAATGCGGCCTTGGCCTCGCTTAACGGATAACGTTGCGGCGGAGGCGGTCTCAGGCCCAGGAACACCAGCTGATTGAGACCCCAGGAGAATAGATCGGCGGAACCGGGGACGGTATTTAGGTATTCGCCCCACGCGACGCCCACCACACTGATATTGCGCAGCAGCAGGCGGTTGACCTTGAGGGTGGGGATGCTTCCCGCCGCGAAGCCGATCACCAACAGCTTGCCGTCGATCGCCAGCACGTTAATCGCGTCGTCGAAAGCGGAACCACCGATGGGATCGACAATGATGTCCACCCCTCGCCCATAAGTGTGCTCACGAATCTGCTCGACCCAGGCGTCGGTCAGCGGCAGCACAACGTCAGCCCCGAGTGAGGCGACGTAGTCGATCGCGCTCTCCCGGTGCACGACAGCTAGCACCTGACTGGCGCCCATCGCCTTGGCGATCTGGACGGCGGCCGTGCCCACCCCGCCGGCCGCGCCCAGCACCAGCACCGAGTCGCCCGGCCGCATGGCGGCCCGACGTGACAGGGCGAAGTACATGGTGTTGTAGTTCACCAATAACGACACCGCTTCGGCATCATCGAGCTCTGCGGGACTGCGCACCACGTTTGCCGCCGGAACCGCCACCTGTTCGGCGTAGCAGCCGAGCACTCCGAACGCCGAAACGCGTTCGCCCACATGGAAACCCGAATCCGGCGGTGCGGAAAGCACGACACCCGCGGTTTCCATGCCGGGCACGAACGGCGGAGGCAACTTGAGCTGGTACTCGCCCTTGCTCAGCAGCAGATCGGGAAAGCACACTCCGGCGGCGCGAACCTCAATGACCAGGTTGTCGTCGCCGCCGGAGGCGTCATCAATATCGGTATAGACTATGCCGGATGGCCCGGAAAGCTCTTGTACAACACAAGCTTTCATGAAAGCTACAGCTTGAATCCAGCTTTTGTGGCGGCGGACAGGTCGGTGATCTCGGCCCAGTGCTCCGCGACATCCTGAACCGACGGCGGCTTGTCGAAGACGGTGCCGTCGTTCTGGAACAAGGCCGCTCGTTGCACCTTGCCGCCACCGACAATGAACACCGATGCGTTGTCCGCGCATTCCTCGGTGCACAGATAGGCCACCACCGGCGCAACGAAGTCTGGCGTCAGTTTCTCAAAGATCTCGGGCGGAAGAATGTCCTGAGTCATCCGGGTCGCCGCGATCGGGGCGAGCGCGTTGGCGTGAATGTTGTACTTGGCACCCTCCAGCGCCAGGGTGTTGATCATGCCGACCAGGCCGAGTTTGGCTGCCCCGTAGTTGCTCTGGCCGAAGTTGCCGAACAGCCCGCTGGTGGAGGTGGCGACGACGACCCGGCCGTAACTCTGCTCGCGGAAATGCGGCCACGCCGCACGGATGACGTTGTACCCGCCGTAGAGGTGGACCTTGAGCACGGCGTCCCAGTTCTCGAACGACATCTTGTGGAAGGTGCCGTCGCGCAGGATCCCGGCGTTGCTCACCACACCGTGCACGGCGCCGAACTCGTCGAGCGCGGTTTTGATGATATTCGCCGCGCCCTCGGGCTCGGCCACGCTGTCATAGTTGGCGACCGCGCGGCCACCGGCTTCGCGGATCTCGGCGACGACGTTGTCGGCCATCGCCGACCCGGCGCCGGTCCCGTCGCGGGCTCCACCGAGGTCGTTGACAACCACGCTGGCGCCCTCGCGGGCGAGGGTGAGGGCGTATTCACGGCCCAATCCGCCGCCGGCCCCGGTAACAACAACGACGCGATCCTGCACTCCGGGCATCAGTTTCCTCTCTGTCAGAACAGCTTGCGAGCCAGCTTGAAAGCCCGCTCGGTGTAGGGCGGGTAGATCATCTTCGACATGTCGGGCCGAGTCGGTTTCGTCAGCACCGACTTACGGTGGCTGAACTCATCGAAGCCCCACTTGCCGTGGTAGGCGCCCATGCCCGACGCACCGACGCCGCCGAACGGCAGCTTGGCCGTTGACACTTGAAAGGCCAGGTGGTTGACCAGCATGCCGCCGGCCGAGACTTCTTTGATGACCCGTTCGCGGGTGGCGCGTGCCTTAGTGAATAGGTACGCGGACAACGGCTTGGGCCGCGAGTTGACGAAGCCTATTGCCTCGTCCAGCGACTTGACCGTGATCACCGGCAGGATCGGCCCGAAGATCTCGTTGGTCATCAGCGGCCCGTCCGGGTCGGGGTCGACGACCACGGTTGGTTGGATGCGCAGGCTGGATGCGTCACATCCGCCTCCCACGGCGACGTTGCCTTTGCCGTCGGCTTTCACGGCGTCGAGGTAGCCGCTGAGTCGGTCGAACTGGCGCTGGTTGACGATGCGCAGTCCGGTCGGGTCTTCTTCGCGCCGGAACTTGGTGAGGGCGGCGCCGATCTTGCTGACGAGTTCGTCGCGGATCGTTGCGTCGGCCAACACATAGTCGGGTGCGACGCAGGTTTGGCCGGCATTGAGCAGCTTGATCCAGGCGATCCGTTTGGCCGCGACATCCACGTCGGCGTCGGCCGCGACGATCACCGGGCTCTTGCCGCCGAGTTCGAGGGTGACCGGGGTAAGGTGCGGTGCCGCGCCTTCGTAGACCTTGCGGCCGATCTCCGTGCCACCGGTGAACATGACGCGGTCCAAGCCCTGCGCGATCAGCTCCTGGCTGACCGCGCCGTCGCCCTCGACCACCGCGATCGCATCGTTGTCGAGGTAGCGAGGTACCAGCTCGGCCATCAAATGCGATGATGCTGCGGCGATCTCGGAAGGCTTGAGCAAGACGGCGTTCCCGGCGGCAATCGCCCCGACGGCCGGACCCAGCGTCAGGTAGAACGGGTAATTCCAGGCCCCGATGATCAGCACGGTGCCGTACGGCTCGTACTCCACCCAGCCACGACCCGGTAGCTGCGGCATCTCCAATAGCAGGTACTTGCGGCGCGTCCACCGACGCAGCCGTTTGGCCGCGTACTTCGCTTCGCCGACAGTGGTTGCAACGTCGGCGATAAATGCCTCGACCGCGTTGCGGTCCAGATCTTCGGCGAGCGCTTTGCCGATCGCGGCCTCGTTCTCCTCCATCATGCGTTGCAGCGCGACCAACTGCTGCTTACGCCACTCGATGCTGCGGGTGCGCCCCGTGGCAAAGGTCTTACGAAGCCGAGCGACCGTCCGGGCGACGTCGGTTGATTCGGATGCACCAGCCGCGGGCGCGGCTTTCGGTGGGGATTCGGTGGTCATCGTTGTCCTTCCTTTCCCTATTAACGGCGATCCTAGGCCAGTAGGGCGCCGCGCAGTTGGTCCACGTCCGCCTCGGTGACACCGGCGGCACGCAGGTAATCGGCAATCGACCCGTATGTCTCGTCGATCGTCTGCCAGGCGGCGCCCAGATACTCCGCCCGGACGCCCAGGACCCCGTCGGACAGCCGGGCCTTCGTGAACGTCTCTACCTCGGGCGTCACGGTGTCCACGCGCTGCTGGATCATGTCGGTGATCTGGGCTCTGAGCTGGGGGACGGCGTCGTTGCTGCGCAGGTAGTCGGCGACGATGACGTCGCGGTCCAGGCCGACGGCTTCCAGCACCGTCGCGACCACGAAGCCGGTTCGGTCCTTGCCCGCAAAGCAGTGCGTGAGCATCGGGCGTCCGGCGGCCAGCAGCGTGAACACGCGATGCACCGCGCGTTGGGCCCCGTTACGGGTTGGGAATTGGCGGTATTCGTCGGTCATGTAGCGGACGGCGGATTCCTCGATGGCTTCTGCCGATTCCACGTATTCGCCGTTGGTCAGCAGCTTGCGGAATGCGGTTTCATGCGGTGCCGCGTCCTCGGCGTCGGCCTCGTCCTCAGCCAGATCGGGGAACGGCAACAGGTGGATCTCGATGCCCTCGGGAACCAGGCCCGGACCACGGCGGGCGACCTCTCGCGACGCGCGCAGGTCGGCTACGTCGGTGATCCCCAGACGGCGCAGTGTCGCGCGGCCGTCGTCGTCGAGGCGGCTCAGCTCGCTGGAGCGGAACAACCGTCCGGGTCGCAGGGCTGGAGTGCTTTCTGAGACGTCACGAAAATTCCATGCGCCCGGCAGATCAGCCATGTCAGGTGACCGCCGTCGCGAACGCGGATTTCTCCCGGCCCAATTCCGCGCGCGCGATGCTGCGCATGTGCACCTCGTCGGGTCCGTCGAAGATGCGCATGGCGCGATGCCAGCCGTATAGCCGGGCCAGCACCGTGTCGTCGCTGACGCCGGCGGCCCCGTGCACCTGAATTGCGCGGTCGATGACCTCACAGGCCACGCGTGGTGCGACCGCCTTGATTTGCGATACCAATATGTGAGCGGCCTTGTTGCCGTGCTGATCGATCGTCCACGCGGCCTTCTCGCATAACAGCCTGGCCTGGTCGATCTCGTTGCGGGACTTGGCAATTGCCTCTCGAACAACACCCTGGTCGGCCAGCGGGCGGCCGAACGCCACCCGGTTGCGAGCCCGGTCCACCATGAGCGCAAGCGCTCGCTCGGCCCCACCGAGGGCGCGCATGCAGTGGTGGATGCGGCCTGGCCCTAGCCGGGCCTGGGCGATCGCGAAGCCGCTGCCCTCTTCGCCGAGCAGGTTGGTGGCCGGGACCCGGACGTTGTCGTAGCTGATTTCGCAGTGTCCGTGCTGGTCCTGCCACCCAAAGACAGGTGTCGAGCGAACGACCGTCACGCCCGGAGTGTCCATCGGCACCAGAACCATCGACTGCTGCTGGTGGCTCGCCGCGTCGGGATTGGTGCGGCCCATCACGATGAGGATCTTGCAGCGCGGGTCCGCCGCGCCGGAGGTCCACCATTTACGCCCGTTGATCACATAGTCGCCGCCGTCGCGCACGATGGAGGTCTCGATGTTGCGGGCGTCGCTGCTGGCAACCGCCGGCTCGGTCATCGAAAAGGCGCTACGGATCTCGCCGGCCAGCAACGGTTCCAACCACTGCTTGCGTTGTTCGTCGGTGGCGAACAGGTGCAGGGTTTCCATATTGCCGGTGTCCGGCGCGGCGCAGTTCAATGCCTCGGGCGCGATCTCCAGGCTCCAGCCGGTCAACTCGGCCAGCGGCGCGTATTCCACGTTGGTCAGTCCCGACTCGGCCGGTAGGAACAGGTTCCACAGGCCGCGTTCCTTGGCCTTCGTTTTCAGGTCCTCGACGATCGGGGGCACGGTGTGGTCGCGCGGGCCGGCCTCGTGGCGGTAGCGGTCGTATTCAGCCTCGGCCGGAAAGACGTACTCGGTCATGAAGTCGGACAACCGCTTCTGGTAGTCGATCGCTTTGGCCGACATCGCGAAGTCCATGTCCGCCACGATAGGACACGTGCGGCGGCGCTCACTTTGCCGGTCGCGAAAGGGCAATCGGTCGGATACTCTCTGAATGCCCTTGAGTCGCGGCGGGAGAGTCCCGCCGATTCATTTCGGCAGGCGCCGCAGGAGCAAATCCTCCCCGGGAATCTCTCAGGCACACCTACCGCCGCGACGAGGCACCTCTGGAAAGCAGCCGTGCAATGCGGCTCACCGACGGGGCAAGCGAATCGTCACGAGACCGACGGTTCGCGAAACTCTCAGGTACAGCGACAGAGCGGGGAGGGACCGCGTTCGACCCTTCCCATTGTCCTGAGACCCGTAAGGCTGAGATGGCGCAACCCACTGCTGAAGCCGCAGCGCACAGAGATCTTTCCCGGCAACTGTCCAACCGGCACATTCAGCTGATCGCGATCGGGGGCGCCATCGGCACCGGTCTGTTCATGGGATCGGGCAAAACCATCGCGCTGACCGGCCCGTCAGTGATTGTCGTCTACATGATCGTCGGGTTCATGTTGTTCTTCGTGATGCGTGCGATGGGCGAATTGCTGTTGGCCAACCTGCATTACAAGTCCTTCATCGACTTCGCCGTCGATCTGCTCGGCCCGTGGGCGGGCTTTTTCACCGGCTGGACCTATTGGTTCTGCTGGATCGTCACCGGCTCGGCCGACATCATTGCCCTGGCCGGATACGTGAGCTTTTGGTGGCACGGTCTGCCACTGTGGCTACCCGCGTTGTTAGCGGTGCTGCTGTTGATCACGCTGAACCTGCCTACCGTCAAGGCATTCGGCGAGACCGAATTCTGGTTCGCGTTGATCAAGGTCATCGCCATCATCGCGTTGATCGTCGTAGGCCTCGTGATGGTGCTCAACCATTTCAAGGCGCCCGGCGGTGCCACCGCGAGCTTCGCGAACTTGTGGAAGGACGGGTTCTTTCCCGCCAGCTCGATGGGATTCGTCGCCGCCTTCCAGATCGCGACATTCGCGTTCGTCGGGATCGAGTTGGTCGGCACCACCGCGGCGGAAGTGAAGGCCCCCGAGCGCAATCTCCCGAAAGCCATCAACTCGATCCCCTTACGGGTGATGCTGTTCTACGTGGCCGCGTTGACCACGATCATGGCGGTGACGCCGTGGCGCGAGATCAGCGCCGAACACAGTCCGTTCGTTGCCATGTTCAGCCTTGCCGGCCTGGCCATCGCGGCGTCGGTGATCAACTTCGTCGTGCTGACTTCGGCAGCGTCAGCTGCGAATTCCGGAGTCTATTCGACATCGCGAACGGTTTACCGGCTGGCAATGGCGGGCGACGCACCCCGCCAGTTCGCCAAGCTCACCGCGCGGCGGGTACCGGCCAATGGGTTGTTCTTGTCAGGGGTGTTCCTGCTGTCCGCGGTGGTGATGGTTGCCATCGGCGACTCGATCATCGGGCCATTCACCGTTGTCACCACGATTTCCGCGTTGTGCTTCATGTTCGTTTGGTCGATCATCCTGGTCAGCTATCTGGTGTATCGGCGACGTCATCCGCACTTACACGAGGCTTCCCAGTTCAAGATGCCGGGCGGGAGTGCCATGTGCTACGTGGTGCTGGGGTTCTTCGGGTTCCTCATCTGGGCGTTCGCCCAGAAGCACGACACGCTGCAGGCCCTGCTCGTGACGCCGGTGTGGTTCGCGGTGCTCGGTGTCTCCTGGTTGGTGCTGCGCCGACGGCCGCGCCACCTCGTCCGCGAGGCGGACTTCACGTCGGAATTGCATGCCGGGGATAGCCCGTGACCATTAGCGTGTTCGACCTATTCAAAGTGGGAATCGGGCCGTCTAGCTCCCACACGGTCGGCCCGATGCTGGCCGCAGCCCGATTCGTTGCCGACCTCGAGCGGCGAGGAACGCTGCCCGACGTGTCCGGCCTGCGGGTTGATCTGTACGGGTCGCTGGCCGCGACCGCGCTCGGGCACGGCACCTTGCCGGCGATCCTGCTGGGCCTGCAGGGCTATTACCCCGACACCATCGAAAGCGACGAGATGGAGCAGCGCCTGGCGGCCGTGCGGGCAACCGGACAGGTCACCTTGGCCGGCTCAATCCCGATCGCCTTCGCCGAGGATGACATCGCGCGGCATCCACGGACGGTGCTGCCGCGGCACCCGAACGGCATGACGATCACGGCGACCGCGCGCGATCGACGCGAATTGCGCTCGGAGACCTACTTTTCCATTGGCGGTGGTTTCGTCATCACCGAATCCGAACCCGACCAGGCTGGCCCGGCCGCGGCGACGCCATGGTCGTTCAGCTCGGCTGCGCAATTGCTCGTCCTGACCGACCGTCATAACCTGCGGATCAGTGACGTGATGCTCCGGCACGAGCTGGCCACTCGCTCCCACGCAGCCGTGCGTGAACAGCTGCTGCACCTGCGCGATGTCATGATCGCCTGCGAGCGCCGCGGCATCAGCCGGGACGGGTACCTGCCCGGCGACCTGCGGGTGCGCCGCCGAGCGCGGGACTGGTACCTGCGACTCATTGACGAGGACCCCGGGCGTGATCCCGCCTTCGCTGAGGATTGGGTGAATCTGGTCGCCCTCGCAGTGAACGAGGAGAACGCGTCGGGAGGGCGCATCGTGACCGCCCCGACCAACGGTGCCGCGGGAATCATTCCAGCCGTAATGCACTACGCGGTGCACTACACCGGCAAGGAGGCAGACCCCGATGACCCCGATGACACTGCCATGCGCTTCCTGCTTACCGCGGGTGCGATCGGCTCTCTCTACAAGGAGCGGGCATCGATCTCCGGGGCTGAGGTCGGCTGCCAAGGCGAGGTGGGATCGGCCGCTTCCATGGCCGCCGGCGCCCTCGCCGAAATCCTTGGCGGGACACCGCGTCAAGTCGAGAACGCCGCCGAAATTGCGATGGAACACAGTCTCGGCCTGACCTGCGATCCGATTGCAGGCCTGGTACAGGTGCCCTGCATAGAACGAAACGCCATCTCGGCAGGCAAAGCCATCAACGCTGCCCGGATGGCGTTGCGCGGAGATGGCACCCACCGGGTCAGTCTCGACGAGGTGATCGCCACCATGCGGTCCACTGGTGCGGACATGAACACCAAGTACAAGGAAACCGCCACAGGCGGGCTCGCCGTCAATGTTCCGGTGAATCTGGTCGATTGTTGACGCGCAGGATGGACAACCGCGAGCAGACGCGGAATCGCATGTTTCGGAGACCAAAGGTGCGATTCTGTGTCTGCTCGCGCGGGTTGGATAGGGTGTCTGGGCACGCCGGCGATTGGCCGGCCGGTAACTCATGAATCAAGAAAGTAGATGTACGCGCGATGACAGATCCGCAAACGACGGTCGGGGTGGTGGCTGAGTCCGGGCCCGACGAGCGGCGCGTTGCGCTGGTACCGAAGGCGGTCGCATCGCTGGTTAATACCGGTGTGGCGGTCGTGGTCGAGGCCGGTGCCGGGGGGGGGGCTTTGCTTCCCGACGAGCTCTACACAGAGGCCGGAGCCAGCATCGGGGATGCGTGGGGCGCCGACATTGTCGTAAAGGTGGCGCCACCCACCAAGGACGAGGTCGGCCGGCTGCGCAGCGGACAGACGTTGATCGGCTTCCTCGCGCCGCGCAATGCCGAGAACTCGATCGGCGCCCTGAAGCAGGCCGGTGTGCAGGCGTTTGCGCTCGAGGCCATCCCGCGTATCTCGCGGGCCCAGGTGATGGATGCGCTTTCGTCGCAGGCCAACGTGTCCGGCTATAAGGCGGTGCTGCTCGCGGCTTCGGAATCGACCCGGTTCTTTCCGATGCTGACCACCGCGGCGGGCACGGTTAAGCCGGCCACCGTGCTGGTGCTCGGTGTCGGCGTGGCTGGCCTGCAGGCGCTGGCCACGGCCAAGCGCCTGGGCGCGCGCACCACCGGTTACGACGTGCGTCCCGAGGTGGCCGACCAGGTGCGTTCGGTGGGTGCGCAGTGGCTGGATGTGGGCATCGAGGCCTCCGGTGAGGGCGGGTATGCGCGGGAGCTGACCGAAGACGAACGCGCCCAGCAGCAGAAGGCTCTCGAAAAGGCGATCAGCGGTTTCGATGTGGTGATCACCACCGCGCTAGTGCCGGGGCGGCCGGCGCCGCGGTTGGTGACGGCCGACGCGGTGGAAGCGATGAAGCCCGGCAGCGTGGTGGTGGACCTGGCCGGGGAGACCGGCGGCAACTGCGAGCTGACCGAGCCCGGACAGACCGTCGTCAAACACGACGTCACCATCGCGTCACCGCTCAACCTGCCCGCGACGATGCCCGAGCACGCCAGCGAGCTCTACAGCAAGAACATCACCGCGCTGTTGGACCTGCTGATCACCGACGGCAAGCTGGCGCCCGACTTTGACGACGAGGTCATCGCGGAGTCGTGTGTGACCCGAGAACAGAAAGCTTAGATATGTACGACGAACTACTGGCCAACCTGGCGATCCTGGTGCTGTCCGGATTCGTGGGGTTCGCGGTGATCTCCAAGGTGCCCAACACGCTGCACACCCCGCTGATGTCGGGTACCAACGCCATCCACGGCATTGTCGTGCTCGGCGCCTTGGTGGTGTTCGGTGAGGTTGAGCACCCGTCACTGGCGGTGCAAATCATCCTGTTTGTCGCGGTGGTGTTCGGCACGCTGAACGTCATCGGCGGGTTCATCGTCACCGACCGGATGTTGGGCATGTTCAAGGGCAAGAAGAAGGCCTCGGCCGACAAGGCCGAGAAAGCGGAGGCGGTCGCCAAATGAACTACTTGGTGATCGGCCTTTACATCCTCGCGTTCTCGCTCTTCATCTACGGCCTGATGGGCCTTACCGGGCCCAAGACCGCGGTGCGCGGCAACCTGATCGCTGCGGTCGGCATGGCCATCGCCGTGGCGGCGACGCTGGTCAAGATCCGGCACACCGACCAATGGGTGCTGATCATCGCCGGCTTGGTGGTTGGCGTGGTGCTCGGCGTACCGCCGGCCCGCTACACCAAGATGACCGCCATGCCGCAGCTGGTGGCGTTCTTCAACGGCGTCGGCGGCGGGACGGTCGCCCTCATTGCGCTGTCCGAATTCATTGAGACCAGCGGCTTTTCGGCGTTCCAGCATGGCGAGTCGCCGACCGTGCACATCGTGGTGGCCTCGTTGTTCGCCGCGATTATCGGTTCGATCTCGTTCTGGGGTTCGATCATCGCGTTCGGCAAGCTGCAGGAGATCATCTCCGGCCGGCCGATCGGTATCGGAAAGGCGCAGCAGCCGTTCAACGTGCTCTTGCTGGTGGTGGCCGTCGCCGCCGCGGTGATCATCGGTCTGCACGCGCATCCCGGCACCGGCGGGGCGTCGCTGTGGTGGATGATCGGCCTGCTGGTTGCCGCCGGCGTGCTAGGCCTCATGGTGGTGTTGCCGATCGGTGGGGCCGACATGCCGGTGGTCATCTCGATGCTGAACGCGATGACCGGCCTCTCGGCCGCTGCGGCGGGCCTTGCGCTGAACAACACCGCGATGATCGTGGCGGGCATGATCGTCGGCGCGTCCGGCTCGATCCTGACCAACCTGATGGCCAAGGCGATGAACCGGTCCATCCCGGCAATCGTCGCGGGCGGCTTCGGTGGCGGCGGTGTTGCGCCCGGCGGCGACGGCGGCGGCGACAAACACGTCAAGTCCACTTCTGCAGCCGACGCCGCCATTCAGATGGCCTACGCGAACCAGGTGATCGTGGTGCCGGGCTATGGTTTGGCCGTCGCGCAGGCCCAGCATGCCGTCAAAGACCTGGCGAGCCTGCTCGAAGACAAGGGTGTGCCGGTGAAATACGCGATTCACCCGGTTGCCGGTCGGATGCCTGGGCACATGAACGTGCTGTTGGCCGAGGCCGAGGTCGACTACGACGCCATGAAAGACATGGATGACATCAACGACGAGTTCGCACGCACCGACGTCACCATCGTCATCGGGGCCAACGACGTCACCAACCCAGCGGCCCGCAACGAGCAGTCCAGCCCGATCTACGGAATGCCGATCCTGAACGTGGACAAGTCAAGGTCGGTGATTGTCCTCAAGCGGTCAATGAATTCCGGATTCGCCGGCATCGACAATCCGCTGTTCTATGCGGACGGCACCACCATGTTGTTCGGGGACGCAAAGAAATCGGTGACCGAGGTCGCCGAGGAGCTCAAAGCGTTGTAGCTCGACGACGATGCGGCGGGCTATACGGGCGGGTATGCCGGTGGCGGGTATCCGTTGCCGTCTTCGACCCCCCGTATCCCCCAGGTGAGGTAGTTGAAGAAGAACTCGATCTCGTCGCTTACGTCGTAGTCAGGACTCGGGTCCATTGCTCCACCCTTCTACTCACAAACGACTCGCGACTTGATCCGCTACATGAGTCTAGGCCCATCCGCGTCGATGCGGTAGGCGGCCGCGGCTTTAAACTGTCCAACCAGTTGATTGATACCCGGACGCCCGGCAACGACGATAGTGAGTACAGATGCCATCCGAAACTGGCCTTTCGCGCCGCGAGGAGTTGCTGGTTGTTGCCACCAAGCTGTTCGCTGCGCGCGGCTATCACGGCACCCGGATGGATGACATCGCTGATGTGATCGGGCTGAACAAGGCGACGGTGTACCACTACTACGCCAGCAAGTCGCTGATCCTCTTCGACATCTACCGTAAGGCCGCCGACGGCACGCTGGCCGCCCTTCACGACGAACCATCCTGGACCGCCCGCGAAGCGCTCTACCAGTACACCGTCCGGCTGCTCACAGGGATCGCGAGCAATCCCGAGCTGGGCGCGGTGTACTTCCAGGAGCAGCCCTACATCACCGAGTGGTTCACGGACGAACAGGTTGCCTGGGTCCGCGACAAGGAATCGCAGGTCTACGAGCACGTGCACGGCCTCATCGACCGCGGGATCGCCAGCGGCGAGTTCCACGCGTGCGATTCGCACGTGGTGGCACTCGGCTACATCTACATGACGCTCGGCAGCTACCGCTGGCTACGACCGACCGGCCGGCGCACCGCCAAGGAGATCGCGGCCGAGTTCAGCACCGCGCTGCTGCGCGGGCTGATTCGCGACGAGTCAATCCGCAATCAGTCTCCGCTGGGGCAGTAACTTGAAGCTCAGGTGACTGGCGGTATCAATCTCGTTACCGACCCGATGGCTCCGCTGAGCACAGACAGCTCCGTCACACTCGATTGGCCGAAGTTGAACATCAGGCCTGGATTCGCCGACGGAAGATAGGGGTAGGTATTCGGCAGCGAGGACTGCGGTAACAATCCGATGTTTACCAGGGCGGCTTGGGGGCCTTGCACGGCCCCAGTCGCCAGGGCGGAGGCCACCGCGATCGGATTGATTGGCGGCAACAGGCTGGCCGGGGTGGGCACATCCGCGTACCCGTAGCCATAGCCCAAGTCAACCAACACCCGTAGGTCGGGCTGAATCACGTCCGCCACCAGTGGCCCTGCGAAGGGGATGGCGCGAAGGGGCGCCAACAGCGGCAGGTCCTGGGTCAGGAACATGTAGTAATGGGTGTTGCCGGTGTAGCCCGGAGACGTTGCCAACGGCACGGCATTCGCGACCTCCTCGGGGGTGAAGGGGTACGCGTTGTGCACCTGGCTGATGCCCATGAAGGCGTTGAGGTCCGACAAGATGTTGAGCGGGTATTGCGGGTTGTGGGCATAGCCGTCGTATTGGCCCGTGTAAATGTAGGTCTGGTAGGGGGAATCCGGTGGAGTCGCGCCGGTGAACGAGATATCCAGGAACGGGATGTAAAGGCCGGCGTAACGCTGCAGGATGCCGCCGTTGGGGTTGTTGATATCACCAATCAACGTGAAAGCTAGCCGGCTTGGATCTGGGGCTTGGCCGGAAGGTAGCGCCATAAGGGCGCGTATTTCATTGGTGGCTACCGCGGAACTTTGCGAGTAACCGAAAACGACGACGTCATTCCCTTTTTGTAGTTCCGCGTTGATTCCGTTGTTCAGGAGAGTGACGCCCTGGGCGACAGACTGATCGAGTGACAGGTTTCCGATAAACGGCCACCATTGCTCGGGCGTGTACTGGGCGACCGGGGTGTTGGGCCCGAAGATTGGCGAGATGTACGCGCTGTCAATGATCGCCAAGGCGCGGGGAGGCAGTATCGGTTGCCCCGTGCCGCCCATCATTAACGCCGTTATCGGGTTCCCTGACAGCATCGCGACGGAAGTCGACGTGCCGATGGCGCCGCTGGACCCGGCGTTGCCCAACATGACTGCGGCATTGGTGGCCTCGGCCTGTGCGTACGCGGCCCCGGCGGCGGCCAGCACCTGGGTGAATTCGCTGTGGAACGCCGCAGCCAGCCTTAGGACCTGTTGATATTCGCGCGCGTATTCGCTGAATAGCGCCGCAGTCGCGGCCGACACTTCATCGGCGGCTGCCGCCAGCACTCCGGCAGTTGGGGCCGCAGCGGACGCGCTGGCCGCGCGGATCGCAGACTGGATCCCGTCCACGTCCGCGGCCGCCGCCGCCAACATCTCCGGGGCCGCGATCACGTACGACATCTGGTCTCCTGTTCGACGCCGGGGCCCTTAGAGACTAGAGCGCGCCCGCCGGGAAGTCGGGCATTTCCGACTAATCCCCGCGATCGCGGCCGCGTCAGTTCAAGATCGGCGGAATGAGATGCAGGACGTTCCCGAGCCCACCGCTCAGCAGCGACAGCGCCGTCACCTGCGGCTGGCCGAAGTAGAAATTCAGTCCGGGGTTGATCGACGGAACCCACGGGTAGGTGTCGGGGAACCACTCGGGTCCCCAGAGCCCAGCCTGGACCCCAATTTCCACCGCGGCGCCGTAGGGTGCCTGCAAACTTCCCAAGGCCAGGTAATACGTGACCGCGAACGGGTTGGGAATCGAGAACAGCCCCGCCGGCGTAGGAATGTCCGCATAGTTGCCGCCGGGCCCGTAGTCGGCATAGCCCAGGTCGACGAGCACTCGTAGTTGCGGCTGGATCAAATCGGCCAGCACGGGACCCGCATAGGGAATGTCGCGGATCGGCTGGACCAGTGGCAGATCTTGGGTCAGGAGCATGTAGTACTTGGTGTTCCCGGCGTAGCCAGGAGAGGTCGGCAGCAGTACCGCGTTGGACATATCCTCCGGCGTGAGAAGCGGGTAATCGCCGTGCACGTAGAAGTAGCCCATGAAGGCGTTGATGTCCGACAGTATGTGCAACGGGTACTGCGGAGCGTGCGCGACGCCGTCGTACTGCGCTGTGTAAATGTAGGTCTCGTAAGGGGTATTCGCCGGAGTCGCACCGTTGAACGACACATCCAGGAATGGGATGTAAAACCCGGGGAAGCGTGCGAGAAGCCCGCCGACCGGGTTGTTGGGAGAGCCAATCATCGTGAAGGCAAGCTTGTCTGCGTTAGGTGCGCCCAACGCCATGAGATTGTTGATGTAGTTGTTGACGATCGTTGCGCTCTGCGAGTAGCCGAAGGCGACGACACTGTTCCCAAGGTTCAGTTCGTTGGTGACCGCGGTGCTTAGCAGCGAAACGCCCTTGGCGACCGACTGGTTGAACGTCATGTTGCCGAGATCAGGGGTCACCGGCCAGAACTGTTCGGGTGTGAACAGCCCCTGAGGGGTGGCCCCCGTGAAGAGCGGCTGAATGAACCTCTTGTTGATGTCCGTCACGTACTCGGCGGAAGGCAGCGGGTTGTTGGTGCCGCCCATGATCAATGCGACTATCGGGTCGGCCAGCAGAGCCGACTCTGCGGCCGCAACTGTGCCGACGCCGCTCGACGCGCCGGCGCCCAGCGGCGCCTGCCCCATCAGGGACCGGATCGGTGCGTTAATCGTATTGACCGCGTTCGTCACCGCGCCGTTCACCAGCGCTGCGTTAGTGGCCTCGGCTTGCTGGTAGGCGTTTGCTGCGGCAGCTAGGGTCCGGGTGAACTCGTCTTGAAAAGCCGCCGCCTGCTTGATAACTGCTCGATAGTCCTGGGCGTATGCGTTGAACAGCGCGGCGGTGGCCGCCGACACCTCATCCTCCGCCGCGGCGATTACACCGGATATCGGAGCCGCCGCAGCCGCATTCGCCGCGTGGATCGTTGATGCGATGCCGTCCACATTCGCCGCTGCGGACACCAACATCTCAGGCGCAGTGAACACGTACGACATCTCCCCGTCCTTCCCACAACCGGGCCCGTCCCGGCCTAACGGGGGACTGACCCGCTACCGCGGGTATTAGGTAGTTATAGAGAGTAGAGCGGTCCCGCCGGTACGTCCGGCGTTTGATGAGATGCAGTTCGCCGAGACTACTGTCTAAAAGGGTTGCAGCGTTGCACCTTCGGACGGAGGACACTCATGGCGATTCGCGTCGCTCACGTCGGCACCGGGAATGTCGGGAGGCTGGCGCTGACCGAACTCGTCACCAACCCCCAGTTTGAGTTGACGGGCGTGTGCGTGTCCGCACCGGAGAAGGTCGGGCGCGATGCCGCAGAGCTGTGCGGGCTCGATGTGCGAACGGGGGTCGCGGCGGTGAACGACCTCGACGCCGTCCTTGCCGCCGCGCCCGAATGCATCGTCTACTGCGCCATGGGCGATACCCGCCTGCCCGATGCCATGAACGACGTCCGGCGCATCCTGGCCGCGGGCATCAACGTCGTCGGATCGTCGCCGGGGCTGCTGCAATATCCCTGGGGCGTGATGCCCGACAAGTACATCGATAGGGTGGAAGTCGCTGCCCGGCAAGGGAATTCGAGCATCTTCATCAGTGGTGTTGACCCGGGGTTCGCCAACGACCTGATCCCGTTTGCGCTCGCCGGGACCTGCCAGCGCATCGAGCAGGTGCGCTGTATGGAGATCGCCGAGTACGCGACGTACGACGGCTCGGAGGTCATGTTCGATGTCATGGGGTTCGCCAAACCCTTGGACGAAGTGCCGATGCTGCTACAGCCCGGGGTGCTCAGCATCGCGTGGGGGACAGCGATCCGACAGCTCGCGGCCGGCCTGGACATCGAGGTCGACGAAATCACCGACTCATACCAGCGCGAGCCGGCGCCGGAAGATTTCGAGATCGCTGTGGGACGCGTTGCCAAGGGTACGGTGGCCGCGTTGCAGTTCGAAATCCGCGGCATCGTCAACGGCCGCCCGGCCATCGTCATCGAGCACATCACCCGCCTGCGGCCCGACCTGCGACCCGACTGGCCGCAACCCGCAGCGGGCGGTGGCTCGTATCGCATCGAGATCACCGGGGAGCCGTGCTACGCCGTGGACATCGTTCCGAGCAGCCGGAGGGGCGACCATAACCACGCGGCGATCGTGGGCGCCGCGGGGCGCATCGTCAACGCCATCCCGGCGGTAATTGCGGCGCCACCGGGTATTAGGACCACACTCGACCTGCCGCTGGTCACCGGAAAAGGGCTCTACTCGCCGGGGCTGGTATCGACCTAAATCGAAAGGAGCCCACGTGGGACGGGTAGACGGCAAAGTTGCATTGATCAGTGGCGGCGCGCGGGGGATGGGCGCGTCCCACGCGCGGCTGCTGGTGGAGGAGGGCGCCCAGGTGGTGATCGGCGACATCCTCGACGACGAGGGAGAAGCCCTGGCCCGTGAACTAAATGCGAGTGGTGAATCCGCGCGCTACGTCCACCTCGACGTGACCCAGCCCGACCAGTGGGACGCCGCGGTCGCGACGGCATTGGGAGAGTTCGGCAAGCTCAACGTGCTGGTGAACAACGCTGGCATCGTCGCGCTGGGACAACTGAAGAACTTCGACCTGGCCAAGTGGCAGAAGGTGATTGACGTCAACCTGACCGGCACCTTCCTGGGCATGCGGGCCGCCGTCGACCCGATGACCGAGGCCGGTAGTGGCTCGATCATCAACGTGTCGTCGATCGAGGGACTGCGCGGTGCGCCGGCGGTGCATCCCTATGTCGCATCGAAGTGGGCGGTACGCGGTCTTACCAAGTCGGCGGCCCTGGAACTGGCACCGCTGAACATCAGGGTGAACTCGATCCATCCCGGTTTTATCCGCACCCCGATGACGGCCAACATTCCCGACGACATGGTCACCATCCCGCTAGGCCGGCCGGCCGAGGCGAGGGAGGTGTCCACCTTCGTCGTATTCCTTGCCAGCGACGACGCGTCCTATGCGACCGGCAGCGAATTCGTCATGGACGGCGGGCTGGTGACTGACGTACCGCACAAACATCTCTAGAGGCGCGGGAGCATGCTGCGCAGCTTGGCAAGTGTGGTGGGGTCCAGCCACGTCGTTACGGACCCCGACGTGCTGGCCGGCCGCACTGTCGACCACACCGGCCGCTATCGGGGTCGGGCCAGCGCGCTGGTGCGGCCGGGATCGGCGGATCAGGTCGCCGAGGTGCTGCGGGTTTGCCGAGACGCCGGGGCGCACGTCACCGTGCAAGGTGGCCGCACTTCGCTGGTGGCCGGCACCGTTCCCGAGCACGACGACGTGTTGTTGTCCACCGAAAGGCTTTGCGCGGTAGGCGATGTCGATATCGTCGAGCGGCGCATCGAGGTGGGCGCCGGAGCCACCCTGGCCGCGGTCCAGCATGCGGCGACCGCGGTTGGTCTGGTGTTCGGCGTGGACCTATCGGCCCGCGACACCGCGACGGTCGGCGGGATGGCCTCGACGAACGCCGGAGGTCTGCGCACGGTCCGCTACGGCAACATGGCCGAACAGGTCGTCGGCCTGGATGTGGCGTTGCCCGACGGCTCCGTGCTGCGCCGGCACAGCTGGGTGCGTCGCGACAACACCGGTTATGACCTGCCGGCGTTGTTCGTCGGGGCCGAGGGCACCCTCGGAGTCATCACCGCGCTGGATCTGCGGCTGCACCCCACCCCGTCGCACCGGGTGACGGCAGTTTGTGGGTTCGCCGACCTCGAGGCGCTCGTCGATGCCGGCCGGGTGTTTCGTGACATCGACGGCATCGCTGCGCTGGAATTGATCGATGGCCGGGCCGCCGCGCTTACCGGTGAGCATCTCGGGGTGGGTGCCCCGGTCGAGGGCGACTGGTTGCTTCTGGTGGAACTGGCCGCGGACCACGATCAGACCGACCGGCTTGCGGAGTTGCTTGACGGCGTGCAGCTATGTGGGGGACCTGCCGTCGGCGTGGATGTGGCTGCACAGCAACGGTTGTGGCGGCTACGCGAATCGCTGGCCGAGGTGCTCGGCGTGTACGGGCCGCCGCTGAAGTTCGACGTGTCGCTGCCCTTGGCCGCGATCGATGGATTCGCAAGGGACGCAGTCGCATTGGTCCATGCGCATGTACACGACGCGCTGCCGGTGTTGTTCGGCCACGTCGGTGAGGGCAGCCTGCATCTCAACGTGCTGCGCTTTCCGCTGGAGCGAGAGCAGGACTTGTATCCGGAGATGATGGGGTTGATCTCAGATAGCGGCGGCAACGTCAGCTCTGAGCACGGAGTCGGCACCCGCAAGCGGCCGTACCTTTCGATGTCCCGAGAGGCGACCGACATTGCGACGATGCGGGCGGTCAAGGCGGCGCTGGACCCGACGGGGTACTTAAACGCGGCAGTCTTGTTCAGTCGGAGCCCTTGATCCCGACGGCGTGGCGCAACTGTGCCAGGAATTGGTCTGCGTCGTCGCTTCGAACCACGTAGTGCGAGATCGCAATTCGAATCACCGTCGCCGCCTTGACCGCGGCGTTGGGTCCGGGAAGGAGCCGCTGCAAACCCTCGCGCATCTCCGGTATGACTCCGGACATCTGCGCGATGACGAGCTCCGGCTCGATGTCGACCATGCGCACACCCGAGTACGAGTACTGGTACTCGACGATGAACCGCAGTGCCGCGTCGAGCCTGTCGACGCCCTTGAGCCCGGAAGTTGCCTTGGCCAACCCGATTTCGAATACCTGTCGTTCGTAGCGCGAGAAAGCTGAGAGCAACTCCTCTTTGGACGCGAACCAGCGGTAGAGGGTGGGGCGGGACACTCCGGCCTGGGCGGCGACCTCAGAGAGGCTGAGCTTGGTCTTGCCGTTGCGCGCGAGCACTTCGGCGGTCGCCGAGAGAATGCGCTGGCGAGTCGAGGTGTCGGTCTCGGTCATGGTTGTCGTGTGTGCCGGCTGGCTCATGTCTGTCTCCCCGGGCGTCGGCGCACCAGCACGGACTGCTGGATGGCGCCGATCGCACTCTGTTCGTCGAAAAGTGTGCCGACCGTTGTTCCGATCCCGTCCGGACCGTAGTTGGTCTCGGCTCGAATACCGATCCAATCACCTTCCGGGATTCGGAACACGTGTACGGCGATGTCGGTGTTGAGAAATGTCCACTTGGTGATGTCCAGCTTGCTGCCGATGCCGTTGGCGCAATCGGCCACCGCGAATAGCCGTTCCAGCTGCGTCATGGTCTCGCCGTTGACCAGATCGACGGTCGGCTTGATCCAGGATTCACCCGGGCCCGGCGTCAGCGGTTCGGTCAGCCAGAGCCACTCGAGGCTGTGTACGTAGTTGCGGTCCCACTTGAGTGCCGTGAGGTTGCGGTCGCGCGCCTCGGCGAGCGGGCGCGGTGGTTCGGTGGCCGCATGGGCAATGGCCTGGGTGTCGAGTTGCTGCAATCGCCAACCGCTGGCGCGGGCGACGGGCCGGGGCTCGCCGTCGGGACCCAGCGCCAGCATCTGGGCGGTCACCAGCTCGATCTGCTTACCGCCGCGGTCGAGTTGCGGGCGCACCCACAGGTCCCCCTCGGCCGGCACCGGACCCAACAGGTCGATAACCACCCGGGACAGGCGGGTGTCGTCGCGCTGCCCGCACCTCTCCAGCGCACGCACCAGCAGCGCCGACACCGGTCCGCCGTGCTGTATCGCCGCCGACCAAGTGCCCCGCGCCAGGTCCGTCGCCCGGAATTTTTCGCCCAGTGCGTCGGCGGCCCCGGTGTTTTCGATCAGCTCGTAGTAAGCGTCGGTCATTTACGGCAGCCCTGCGCCGGGAGCGGCGACCAGTACGGCATCCAGTCGGGAGAGCCGGGTGCCGGCCAGGCGCTTGGGGTAGGCGTCGGTGCTGGTCAACATGAACAGCGTGCGCCGCTGGGGACCGCCGAGCGTGCAGGCGACGGCAACCCGGTCGCCCATGTCGATGCGGTCTGTCACCTGTCCGCCTTCGGTGATCCGCTCGAACTGATGAGCCAGCGTCATGGAGGTCCACACGCCGCCTTCGGTGTCGAGCGCGATGCCGTCGGGGGGTCCGTCCAGGCCATCGGCGAAGATTCGGCGGTCGGTGAGCGTTCCTTGCGCGCCGATGGTGAATGCGGTGAGTCGGCGCGCCATGGATTCGGCGACGATCAGGGTCTGGTGGTCCGGTGTGATGACCATTCCGTGGGGAAAGTCGAGGTTCTCGGCGACAACGGTCGCGGAGTCGTCCGGGTCGAGCCCGATGATGACGCCGCCGGTGAACGCCTGGGAGCCGATGTAGGCCCGCCCCTTGTCGTCTATCACCATGTCGCCGAGGTTGGCCGGCGCGAGACCGGAGAGGTCGGCGATGGCCTGCACGGTGTCGCCGTCGTAGCGCAGTACCAGCCGGTCGTCGGCCGAGGCGATCAGCAGGGATCCGTCGGGCCGGAAGCCCAGGCCGGACGGGGAGTGGCCCGGCAGCGGCAATGTGGTCAGCGAGCCACGCATGTCCGCGGTGTGCACCGCTTCGCCGAGCATGTCGGAGAACCACAGCAGTCCCTCGAACCAGCGCGGGCCTTCGCCAAAGCAGAAGTCGTCGGCCAACGGGGTCGGGGTCATCAAGCCTTTACAAATCACCGCAAAAGTGTCACGCACTTCGGGCGTCGCTGTCAACGTGGGCCCGGTTTCGGGCTTGCTTTACAAATCATGCGCAAAGTGTCACGCTGGGCCGTGAGCTGCTGTAACGAGAGGTGAGCGCTTTGACCACAGATTCTGAACAGGCCCAGTGGTCGGTCGAAAGCCTGCTTGAACTTTTCGAGGTGCGGGCCGACGGGGCGGACCGGTTCACCGCCGACACGGGAATTGCCGGGCAGGATGAGCGGCAGGTGGTGGAAGGCACCCAGGTTTTGGCGCAGGTGATTGTCGCGGTGGCGCATCGGTTCCAGGGCAAATCGGTGCGCTCGGCACACGCGGTGTTCTCCCGCGCCGTTGCGGTGGGCCCGCCCATCGAACTCGGCATCGACGTGGTGCACGAGGGCCGGTCGACGGCCACCGCGGTCGTCGGCGTGCGCCAGAACGGCCGGCGCTGCCTGAGCGTGACGGTGTTGGCCGACGTCCCGACGGGCGACGTGATCCGTCACCACCTGCCGCGGCCCGACGTCGCGGCGCCCGCGGATGCCAACGTGTCGGAGATGCCGATGATCGGACGGGAACTGCGAGTCGTCGACGTGCTCGACGTCAACAGCCCGGATGAGGTCGGGCCGCCGGAATTGCACGCATGGCTGCGCTACGACATCATCCCGACTCGCGATGAGCTGGCCAAGGCGCTCGTCGCGTACTTCACTGGGCACCTTGGTATTTCCACCACCATGCGGGCGCACCGGGGTATCGGAACCAGCCAGGCACACCTCACGGTGTCCACGGCTCCCATGACGATCGCCGTCGCCTTTCACGAACCGGTGCGCTGGGACGGTTGGCTGCTCTACACCCACGAGAGCACCCAGGTCGGCGCTGGCATGTCGTACGTGCGCGGCACGGTGCACACCGAGGCGGGTGAGCTGCTGGCGTCCTTTGCCCAGGAGGCGTTGATCCGGCCGCTGCGCACCAGCGACACCGTTATCGATGCGCGGGCGCGGTTGTAAATCCCATGCGCTTCACCATCACCCACCCGATGCACAGCCATCCCTATAACCCGGAGTTGGTGAGCGGGTCCGGCATCGCGGCGGTGGCGACGGCGGCCGAAGCGGCGGGGTTCGATGGGTTCGGTTTCACCGACCACCCCGCCCCCTCGCAGCGCTGGCTGGAGGCCGGGGGGCCCGACGCCCTCGATCCTTTCGTCGCACTGGGGTTCGCGGCGGCCAGAACGTCGACGCTGCGATTGATTCCCAATATCGTGGTGCTGCCCTATCGAAATCCGTTCGTAGTGGCTAAGTCCGGCGCGACCCTGGACCTGCTGTCCGGCGGGCGGTTCACGCTCGCGGTCGGAGTGGGTTACCTCAAACGGGAATTCTCCGCGCTGGGCGTTGACTACGACGAGCGCGCGGAGTTGTTCGAGGAGGCCTTGGCGGTGATCCGCGCGGTGTGGACCACCGACGACATGTCCTTTGACGGACGGCATTTCCCCGCGAGAGGCATCCCCGCGCATCCCCGTCCGGTCTCCAGCCCGCATCCGCCGATCTGGATCGGCGGTAACACGGGGTCGGCCCGCCAGCGCGTCGCGCTGTACGGCGATGGGTGGTGCCCGTTTCCCGCGCCCCCGGGTTTGGCCCGCACCGCCGGAACCGCGACCATCGACTCGCTGGATCTGCTGGCCGACGGTGTTGACGATCTGCGCCGCCGGTGCGATGCGGCCGGCAAGGATTGGTCGGCCATCGACGTGACCTTCACCAACTTCGAGGGTGGCAGCCCGGCCAGCGACGCTTTCGACCCCGAGGCGTACCTCGCTGGCGTGGAAAAGCTGGCGGGGCTTGGTGTTACGTGGCTGCAGGTCGGCCTGCCCGGCGATAGTTTGGCGCATGCGCTGGAAACTATCGACCGATTCCGGACACTGATTATCGACGTGATCTAAATGGACTTCTCCCGCGTCGCGCTTTCTTCCGAGGACCAGGCTTTCCGTGATCAAACGCGCGCGTTCGTCAGCGAGCACGTCACGGATGAAGTGCTGCGGCGGAACCGGGAGTTCGGCGAAAACTTCGATGAGCACTTGCATTTGGCGTTGGGCGCAGCCGGATACCTGGCAGGCGACTGGAAGACCGAGTCCGAAGGTGGGTTCAGCCCAGTTCGCCGGCGGATCTTCGGGCTGGAAATCGGGCGGGCGCATACACCGTGGTACCACTGGGGCACGACGTCGGTGGTTGCGCGCTTGGTGGAACGGTTCGGTGCTCCGGATCTTGTCAGCAAGGTCTTGCCGGGCGTGCTGTCCGGGGAGATCCGGCTATGTCTCGGCTACACCGAGCCGGATGGCGGCTCGGATGTCGCCACCTGCAAGACCCGGGCGGCACGTGATGGCGGCGCGTGGATCATCAACGGCTCCAAGATGTTTACCTCGAATGCGCAGCACGCCAAATACGTCTTTCTGCTCACCAATACCGACCCGCAGGGGCCAAAGCATAAGAACCTGACGATGTTTCTGGTGCCGCTCGATTCGCCGGGTATCGAGATACAACCCATCCGCACCTTGGACGGCGACCGCACCAACATCGTCTACTACAGCGATGTGCGGGTCGACGACTATTACCGGGTCGGTGCGGTGAACGGCGGCTGGACGGTGATGCGGGCCGCGCTGGATGCCGAGCACGGCCTTGTGGATCGGGAAGACCATGGCCTGGAAGATGTTGCGGCGATGTCTGGTCACGGCACGCTGATGGCCGAGGCGGTGGACAGGGTCGCGGGGCTCGTCGCCGACGTGGCCGACGAGTCCGTGAAGTACCGGCTGGGACGCAGTTTCGCGCGGATGGAGGCGGCGCTGTCCACTCCGGGAATGTTCGGTCGCGTCGCGATCGGGCAGACGATGCGCGATATCTCGGGCGATTTGATGGATGTGTTGGGGCCGGCGTCCGTGCTGCCGACGGATGCCGTAGGAGCTGTTGGAGACGGCGCCGCGGAATACCTTTCCCGGCTGGCGTTACCGATGGGGATCTACGGCGGCACCCTGGAGGTCTTCCGCAATATGATCGCCCAACACGAGCTCGGGCTCGGACGTCCCAACTACGGTAGCTCGGCGACAACCTGAATGCGGGCGTCGTCAAAGCTGAAAAACCCTTTAACGGGCAGGCTTTCCGGCGGCGGGTCGTCGTAGCTCCACGCGACGTCCCGGGTGACCGTGTCGCCCAGTACCGCCGACCAATACGTGGCGACGCCCTTGTAATTGCAGTAGGTTTCGGTTTCAGATTTCTGCAGTAGATCCGTGCGGACCTGCGCGGGTTCGACGTAAAGCCTTGGTGTCAGGGCGGTTTCGAAAACGATCACGGTGTCGGCGGTGTTCACCAGGTCGGTGTCGCCGATGGTGACGTGCAGTCGTCGTTTGGTCGGGCGACAGTCGACGCGGTGATACGGATTCGGCGGGTTGACCGCATCGGCCGGGAATGCGTAGCTGAGCTGGTGATTTCGTCGGTGCACCAGCAGCGCCTGTTCGCTGTCGATGACCACTTGGCCGTCTCGCAACGCTTGGATTCGACGCGGGTGCGGTTCGATGTAGATCCCAATGTCGAGGTCGGCGGGGATCGACGGCGCGAACCAGCCACTGGGATCGCTACTGAGCGGACCACGTCCGGCCACTAAACTCATGCTTCACAACGCCTTTCGTTAAGGGGCTCATCCCCGTGACAAGCGTGTACGCGGCGCCGACACCGACGACACCGGGCGTCGCATGATCCGCGACAACGATGTCGCATCGACATTTGCGGCCGAGGTGCGTGGTCCGCCGGGCCCCGTCCATGATGTGCTGCTCCGACACCCGTCTCCTTCGCATTACAAACTTCGTGGACAGTGTAAATGTTGTCGGACCTGGGACCCAGGTGCTATCGTTTCTTGCTTCTACTATTTCCGCAGTAGACCCTTCATCACATTGGCGTGAGCGGAACCGTCCCCTTGCAAACCTGAAGGGATTCCGGCACGCATGAATGCGCCAATGCCAGCGATGTACCGAGAGGTAGTCGATACAAACGGCCGCGTGTATCGGATTGGGGAGACCGATCGCGACATCTTGGGCCGTTCGCGGGTGTGGATGGTATGGCTTCCGTGGATCGCGATGATGGCCATCAGCTCGTCCGAATATGCCTTCACCTCGGCCCGCGACACGCTCTCCGAAGCACACGGCTGGCGCGGCGCTCACATCTTTTGGCTGCTGGGCATCTGGGTGCTCTTCCAGGCCGCAGCCGCGTTCCCGGTGGGTCGGCTGCGGGAAAGCGGACGGTTGTCGGCGCGTACGGCCATGATGCTCGGCGCGGTCGGGGCGCTGCTGGGTTACGTCTCGCTGGCGTACGCGCCGCATATCGCCCTCGCGTATGTGGGCTTTGGGATGTTCGGCGGAGCCGGAGCCGGTTTCGTCTACGCCACCAGCGTCAGCATGGTCGGCAAGTGGTATCCCGAACGGAAAGGCGGCAAGATCGGCTTCGTCGACGGCGGCTTCGCTTACGGGTCAATGCCTTTCATCTTCTTGTTCGCCAACTACTTGGCCCCGGACAACTATCAGGGCATTCTGTTGGCGGTCGGAGTTTTCCTGGCCGGCGTGGTAGCGGTCAGCGGCATCTTCTTCAAAGACCCGCCGAAGAACTGGTGGCCGCCGCACGTCGACCCGCTGCGGGTCCACGATGACCCGCGGATCTGCCGCTCGCTGCGCAAGAACCCACCGGCGGCCAAGCAATACGCCCCGATGGGCGCGATCAAGACCGGCATCCTGCCGCTGATGTGGTTCGTGCTGCTGTGCACGTCGGGCATCAACATCTTCGGGATCGCCATGCAGGTGCCTTTCGGCAAGCAGATGGGCTTCGCCGGCGGAATCGTGGCGCTTGCGATGAGCCTCAAGGCGTTCATCAACGGCACCGGACGCGGCGTGATCGGCTGGATCTCGGACCGCTACGGGCGCCGGGACACGCTCATCCTCGTGTGCGTGGTGCTCGGGGTCGCGCAGTATGCGGTGTACTTCTCGGGCTCGGTCGGCAATATGCCGCTGTTCCTTCTGGCGTCGATGGTCTCCGGCTTCGGCGGCGGGGCGATTTATCCCCTGTTCGCGGCGATGACCGCCGACTACTTCGGCGAGAACAATAATGCCGCCAACTACGGGCTCGTCTATAGCTCGAAGATGATCTCCGGACTGGTGGGGGCCGGCATGGGGTCGCTCGTGGTCGACGCGTGGGGTTATCGCGCCGCGTTCCTCATTGCCGGTTCGGTCGGTGTCGGCTGTGCTGTATTGGCGATCTTCCTGCGCCGACCTAACCTGCCGCAGCCAAAGACGACGAAGGCGCCGGTGCCGCCGGCCCGGGTGAAGAAGCGCGTCAGCGTGTTTCCCAACTTGGTGGCACCGATCTGGGCGTGAGCCAGTCCGTCGGCCGGCGCTGCTATTATCGAAAGTATGTTCGAACGGCCGTCGGGTTGCGTGTCTTCGCCGGAGGTGATCGCCCGCTTTGATGAGATGTTCGAGCGCTGTTATCCGTCGACGACGGCGGAGTCGGCGGCGATGGTGGATCGGGTCTGTGCGTCGGCGCGGGCGGAGAACCGGGCGGCGGCCGAGCAGTTGGTGGCGATCGGGGAGTTGTTCGCCTACCGGCTGTCGCGGTGTTCGGACACCGAGCAGTGGGCGGTGGACACCGAGGCGGCAGTCAGCGCTGAGGTGGGTGCGGCGTTGCGGATCAGTCAGGGCCTTGCCGGCAGCCAGTTGCGCTACGCGCGGGCGATGCGTGAGCGGCTGCCGCAGACCGGTGAGGTGTTCAAGGCCGGGGATATCGACTATCGGATGTTTCGCACGATCGTGTATCGCACGGATCTGATTATTGACCCCGATGTGCTGGCCGGTGTGGATGCCCGGT
>NZ_OCVX01000003.1:772977-878775 GCF_900232995.1 Mycobacterium simulans | reverse complement strand
GCCGCCGTACCCGCGCCCAAGACCGCGCCTACCGCGTCGCCGCCGAACGCCGTCAAAACCACGCCGCTCGCATGGCCGCCCGCGCCACCCGGCGAGCCGAACTCACCAGCTACACCGGGCCCGCCCCACCGGATCCCGACGACGAACCACCGCCATTTTGATCCGGAAGGGCTGATTACTGTCCCAGTCATGGCCGGACCGGTAGAAGGCGTCAAAGTAGTCGAACTGGGCGTATGGGTGGCCGCTCCGGCCGCCGCGGCAATTCTCGCCGACTGGGGTGCCGACGTAGTCAAAATCGAACCGCCGAACGGTGATCCGGGACGCTTGTCCGGACCGATGCTGGGGTGTGAGCCGGGGATCAACCCGCCATTCGAAATGGATAACCGGTCCAAGCGCAGCATCGTGCTGGACCTCAGCACGGAAGCGGGACGCGGTAAAGCCTTCGAATTGCTGGCCGGCGCGGACGTTTTCGTGACCAACGTGCGGCTTGCGGCGTTACGACGCCTGGGTCTGGACTTCGACACGGTGTCCGCCCGCAATCCCCGTCTGATCTACGGCCTGATCACCGGGTACGGCGAAACGGGGCCGGAGGCCGACCGCGCCGCGTACGACGTCGCCGCGTTCTGGTCGCGCGCCGGCATTGCGGATCTTCTTACCCAGCGCGGCAACCCGCCCCCGTTCCAGCGGGGCGGCATGGGCGACCACTCGGCAGGTATGACACTGGCCGCGGCGGTGTGCGCGGCGCTCCTAGCCCGCGAGCGCACCGGTACGGGCCAACTCGTGACCACCTCGCTATACCGCCAGGGCGCCTACACGGTCAGCTTCGACATCAACACCTATCTGATGACCGGCCAGCCCATCATGCTTGGGCAGCGCGAATCGATGTTCAACCCGTGCATGAACAACTACACCGCCGGTGACGGGCGACGTTTTTGGATCGTTGGCCTCGAGGGCGATCGGCACTGGCCCGCGCTGTGCCGCGTCGTCGGTCACCCGGAGTGGATGACCGACCCCCGATACAGCGACGCGCGCGCCCGGGCCGTCAACGCCGTGCCGCTCATCGCGCAGCTCGACGAGATTTTCGCCACCAAGACACTCAACGAGTGGGAGGGAGTCTTCGCCGGCGAACCGGAATTCTTCTGGTCGCCGATCAACAGGATCGAGGACGTCGTGGCGGACGAGCAGTTTCACGCCGCGGGCGGATTCGTCGACGTGCCGGATGGCGACTCGAGTGTGCTGATGGTGGCCACCCCCGCCGATTTCCACGGCACCCCGTGTGGGCCCCGTTCCACGGCGCCAAAACTCGGCCAACACACCGAAGAAGTGCTCGCCGAACTCGAGGCGCGGCGCCAGCCCTGAGCGACTCGGACCTTTACAAATTTCCATGAAAGTGTCACGCTGTCCAAATGGTCGGTGTTCAGACATGCCTGGTAAGTGCTGCGCGAGCGGCCCGCGTAGACGGGGAGTGTCTGCGCTATCGACTTGACGTTGCTGCAGGCAGCGCCGCCGACGTCGTGCGTACCGCCGGGGGATGGCTCTACGACCGGGCGATGGCTGGCTGGGAAGTGACCGTGTTGCTCCCACACGGCTGCGATGCGCGCCCACTGCGCATCCTCGGAGCGGGTACCGGGGATCTGGAGTCGGGGATGAACGCGACGAGCCATGCGCTGGCCGTCAGCGCCGAGGCGTTCACCGCGGACGATCGTGTGCGCGACAGGGTGCTCGACGCCCTGGGCGACCCGTTGACCGAAGTAGCCCTGTGGGGCGACGGTTGGCCCCTGGGGCTGAACCGCGGCATGGCCAAAGCGCAGCACGTGCTCAGTGGCGCGGCGCGGGCATTCAAGAGCCAGGCGCTGGCTGCTGCCGGAATCCCTTGCTGCTCAATAAGTCCCACCGAAATGATGATGACCGACTCGGCCTGGCTGCGCTAGCCGGGAAACCATGAAGAAGTACTACGGTCACACGCTGCAGGGTGCTGCTCAGTTGCGGGCTTTCAGAAGGTGATCAGCTGACGCACCGCGGTGCCGTCCGCCAGGTGATCCATCGCCGCGTTGATGTCGTCCAACCGAATCGTCGACGACACCAACGATTCCACCGGCACCCTGCCCGACTGCCACAGCCTTACGAAGCGGGGTACGTCGCGGCTGGGCACCGCCGAGCCAAGATAGCTGCCGATCAGTGAACGGCCTTCGGCGACAAAACCCAACGGCGACAAGGTGATCCGGGCATCGGGAGGTGGCAACCCGACGGTGATCGTACGACCGCCCGGCGCGGTCAGTGCGATCGCGGTCTGCAACGCCGCGGGATGGCCGACGGCCTCGACGACCACGGCGGCCTTGATGCCAGCGTCAACCGCCTGCTCTGGCGTGTAGGTTTCGTGGGCGCCCAGGGCGCGCGCGGCGGCTAGCTTTCTGGGCAACTGGTCGACGCCGACAACACGGACGTCGGGATAGGTCAGGGCAGTGATCACCGCGGCCATGCCGACACCGCCAAGGCCGACGACGGCAACCGACTGCCCCGGTCGGGGATCGCCCACGTTGAGCACCGCGCCGCCGCCGGTCAGCACGGCGCACCCCAGCAGCGCCGCGACGGGAGCGGGCACGTCATGCGGCACCGGAACCACACTGGCCTGGTTGACGACGGCATGCGTCGCGAAGCCGGAGACGCCGAGGTGGTGGTGCACGGGGTGACCATTGCGGCCGAGCCGGATTCCGCCGCCGAGCAATGTCCCGGCACTGTTGGCCGCGCTGCCCGGTTCGCACGGTGTCAAACCCTCGGTTGCGCATGCCGCACAGTGACCGCAACGCGGCAAGAACACGAGCACGACCCGTTGGCCGACGGCTAAGTCAGTGACCCCGTTGCCGAGCTGTTCGACGATTCCCGCGGCTTCATGACCCAACA
Organism: Mycobacterium simulans; assembly: GCF_900232995.1. Classification (GTDB taxonomy): domain Bacteria; phylum Actinomycetota; class Actinomycetes; order Mycobacteriales; family Mycobacteriaceae; genus Mycobacterium; species Mycobacterium simulans. Next base: position 875,874 of record NZ_OCVX01000003.1, on the reverse strand, counting down.
ACATCGGCACCGGCCGCACCCTGTTGCCGTCCACAACCGATAGATCGGAGTGGCAGACGCCGGCCGCCTCGATGCGTACCAGGACCTCGTCAGTTCCAGGTGGATCCAGCTCTATGTCGACCACGCTGATCGGCTGGGATTCGACGTATGGCCGCGGCGAACCGATCCGTTCCAATACCGCACCCCGGATGTGAAACATGTTGGAATACAACCATGGCCTCGGTTCCGCCGGCACCTGACGAGCTCACCAGTAGTGACTTTCCGGTGCTGTGGCCGGTGCTCACCCGATGGGCCGACAACGATATGTTCGGCCACCTCAACAACGCGGTCTATTACCAACTGTTCGACACCGCCATCAACGCCTGGATCAACACAAGCGCCGGTGTCGACCCGCTCGCCACGCCCGCGCTGGGCATCGTCGCCGAATCGGGCTGTCGCTACTTCTCGGAACTGCACTTCCCGCAAAGCCTCGCGGTGGGCCTGGCGGTGACACGGCTGGGACGCAGCAGCGTCACCTATCGGCTCGGCGTATTCAAGGTCGACCAAGAAAGCGATCGAAAAGTCGACGCGCAACCGATCACCGCGCTAGGGCACTGGGTCCATGTCTACGTCGATCGGGCCACCCGCAAGCCGGTCCCCATTCCCGATGCCATCCGATCACTGCTGGCAACCGCCTGTGTGAACGACTGAGTTTGGCACCAGTATGCTTCGCCAATGCCAGTTTTGAGCAAGACCGTCGAGGTCGGCGCGGCTGCCGCTTCGATCATGGCCATCGTCGCCGACATCGAGCGGTACCCGGAATGGAATGAAGGAGTCAAGGGCGCTTGGGTGCTCGCTCGCTACGACGACGGGCGTCCCAGCCAGGTGCGGCTCGACACCGCAGTCCAAGGCATTGAAGGCGTCTATATCCACGCCGTGTACTACCCGGGTGAGAACCAGATCCAAACCGTGATGCAACAAGGTGATCTGTTCGCCAAGCAGGAGCAGCTATTCAGCGTGGTGGAAAGCGGCGCCAACAGCTTGCTGACGGTAGATATCGATGTCGAGCCGAGCATGCCGGTGCCCGCGCCAATGGTGAAGATGCTCCTCAACAACGTGCTCGAGCAACTCGCTGAAAACGTCAAGCAGCGCGCGGAGCAACTGGCTAGCTAGCCACCCGTCAGCTAAAGATTCCCGTCTTGTCCAGCGTCGCGCTCAGCCGCTGGGCCGCGTCCGTGAACTGCCAGATGGTGTGCTCAACCACCGCTGCGACGTCGCGCTGGCGTAGTGCGGCGATCAACAATCGGTGATTGTCAACCGCGGCCACACCCCACTGCGGATCGGCGGCGTATATCTGTGCCGGCATGTAGCGCGCGGCGTTTAGCAAGAACCAGGCCAACTTGATCCGCCCGCTCGCCTGATTAAAGACGCGATGAAACGAGAACTCGCACGCCGCGATCGTCTCGGCGTCGCCGGATTCGACGGCCCGAGCCAGCGCATCATTGATGCGGTCCAGTTCCGCGATCTCGATGTCGGTGATGCGATCCGCGGCCGTTACGGCAAGTTCTTTGGCGATGGTGGCCTGCAGCCAGAAGATGTCGGCGATGTCCTGCCGGGTCAACGGCAGCACAACGTGGCCGCGGTGCGGCTCCAGCTGCACCATGCCCTCACCGCGCAGCTTGAGCAGGGCTTCCCGAACGGGCGTGACGCTGACTCCCAGTTCGGCCGCGGTCTCGTCGAGGCGGATGAACGTTCCCGGGCGCAACTTCCCCGACATGATCGACGCCCGCAGGTGTCCTGCTACTTCGTCGGACAGCTGCGCCCGGCGCAGCGGTCTTCGGCTACGCGACTGCGTGGAGAGGGGAGCGTTCACGTGGCCTGCCAGGGCTTTCCGGGGCTTGGCGGGTGGTTAGCGGTCTAGTTCGGTGCTCTTGTCTTTGCGCCGTCAAGGCCATAATGTGACCCAGACAACACCATGTTTTATCAAATATCAACCTGTCGCAAGCGGTGCGCAAGTGAAGGGAAGGCATAGTTGACCGCGCAACTGGCCAGCCACCTGACGCGGGTAGCCGAGCAGCCTTACATTGCTCGGCGGCAGAACTGGGTCAACCAGCTCGAGCGGCACGCGATGATGCAGCCAGACGCGCCGGCGCTGAGGTTTGTGGGCCACACAGTGACATGGGCCGAGCTGCGGCGCCGCGTTGCGGCATTGGCCGGCGCCCTGAGCCGCCGCGGGATCGGCTTCGGTGATCGGGTCATGATCCTGATGCTCAATCGCACCGAGTTCGTCGAATCGGTACTGGCCGCCAACATGCTGGGGGCCATCGCGGTCCCATTGAATTTCCGGCTCACTCCAACTGAGATCGCATTCCTGGTCGAGGACTGCGGGGCGCGGGTGATGATCACCGAGGCGGTGTTGGCTCCGGTGGCCACCAATGTCCGCGACATCCAGCCATCGGTGAATGTGATCGCCGTAGCCGGCGGCTCAACCGACGACAGTGTGCTGGGCTACGAAGACCTCATAACCGAGCCCGGTGACACAGCCGAACCGGTGGACATTCCCAACGACTCGCCGGCCCTGATCATGTACACCTCGGGCACCACCGGCCGCCCCAAGGGTGCCGTGCTGACCCACGCGAACCTAACGGGTCAGACGATGACCATGCTGTATACCAGCGGGGTCGACCTGAGTAACGACATCGGCTTCGTCGGCGTCCCGTTGTTCCACATCGCCGGAATCGGCAACATGCTCACCGGGATGTTGCTCGGCATCTCGACGGTGATCTATCCGCTCGGCGCGTTCGAGCCCGCCAAGCTGCTCGATGTGCTGGAGGCCGAGAAGGTCACCGGCATCTTTTTGGTTCCCGCTCAATGGCAGGCGGTTTGCGCCGAGCAACAATCGAGACCACGTGACCACAAACTGCGGGTGATGTCCTGGGGGGCCGCGCCGGCTCCGGATGCATTGCTACGGCAGATGTCGGAAGTCTTTCCCGGAACCCAGATTCTGGCCGCGTTCGGCCAGACCGAGATGTCGCCGGTCACCTGCATGCTGCTCGGCGACGACGCGATCCGGAAGCGGGGATCGGTCGGCAAAGTGATCCCGACGGTGGCCGCTCGGGTGGTCGACGACAACATGTGCGACGTGCCCGTCGGCGAGGTGGGTGAAATCGTCTACCGCGCACCGACATTGATGAGCGGCTACTGGAATAACCCGGAGGCCACCGCGGAAGCGTTTGCGGGCGGCTGGTTTCATTCCGGGGACCTCGTGCGGATGGACTCCGACGGCTACGTCTGGGTGGTCGACCGCAAGAAGGACATGATCATCTCCGGCGGCGAGAACGTCTACTGCGCCGAAGTGGAAAACGTCCTTGCCGATCATCCCCGCATCGCCGAAGTCGCGGTCATTGGACGGTCCGACGAGAAGTGGGGTGAGGTGCCGATCGCGGTCGCCGCTGTAACAGAAGGGCACCTTCGAATCGAAGAGCTAGATGAGTACCTAACCGAGCGGCTCGCGCGGTACAAGCACCCCAAGGCACTCGAGATCGTGGATGCGCTTCCGCGCAACCCCGCCGGGAAGGTGCTCAAGACTGAACTGCGGATGCGCTATGGAAGCTCAAATGATTCTCAAAGACGTTCTGTATCAACCGATTTATCGACGGAAGAGGGGAGCTGACGGAACCCGTAATGTTTGCCAGCTGTTGACGAAGGGTTAATTGTGAGGATGCGGTTCACACCTGGCGGACCATCAGGTACATTCCTGTGGTCTCCGTTACTACCTGCTGGTAGGGAGCCGACGGTCACACACCTAGGGATGGGGCAAGGAGGAGGCGTGCGACATGCTCGGCCGCGACGCCGCACTGCGCGCGACACCCGTAATAACGGTGTGAGGGGGCAACGGTGACCACGTCGACGCGTCCGCACCTGATGGGTTACCTTCGCGACCAACTGGAGACGCCGCTGACAATGGTCGGCGGGTTTTTCCGAATGTGCGTGCTGACCGGAAAGGCGCTATTCCGCCGGCCGTTCCAATGGCGTGAGCTCATCCTGCAGTGCTGGTTCATCATGAGGGTCGCGTTGCTGCCGACCATCATGGTCTCGATCCCGCTGACAGTCCTGCTCATCTTCACTCTCAACGTTTTGCTGGCGCAGTTCGGCGCCGCCGACCTCTCCGGCGCGGGCGCGGCGATCGGCGCCGTCACCCAGCTCGGTCCGCTGACCACCGTGCTGGTGGTAGCCGGCGCCGGCTCGACCGCGATATGCGCCGACTTGGGTGCCCGAACCATCCGTGAAGAGATCGACGCGATGGAGGTGCTCGGCATTGACCCCATCCACCGACTGGTAGTGCCTCGGGTTATCGCCGCGACCGTCGTCGCCACATTGCTTAATGCCTTGGTGATTACCGTCGGCCTGGTCGGCGGGTACCTCTTCGGTGTCTACCTGCAAAACGTGTCGGGCGGTGCGTACCTCGCCACGCTGACCACGATCACCGGCCTTCCCGAGGTGGTCATCGCAATGGTCAAAGCGGCGACATTCGGACTCATCGCCGGACTGGTCGGCTGCTACCGCGGGCTGACCGTCCGGGGTGGTTCCAAGGGGCTGGGCACCGCCGTCAACGAGACAGTGGTGCTGTGCGTGGTCGCCCTGTACGCGGTCAACGTCATCTTGACCACGATCGGTGTGCGATTCGGGACGGGGCACTGACATGTCGACAGGCACAATCGTTCGCGCCCGCTTTCCGCGGGCAGTTGCCAATATCAATCGCTACGCCGGCAGTGTCACCCGAGGACTGGACGAGACGGGTCAGCTGGCCTGGTTCGTCCTGACCAGCATCGGGCAGATCCCGCACGCGTTGCACTACTACCGCAAGGAAACGCTGCGGCTGATCGCCCAGATCGGCATGGGCACCGGCGCAATGGCCGTCGTCGGCGGCACCGCCGCAATCGTCGGTTTCGTGACCCTGTCCGGTAGCTCGCTGGTTGCCATCCAAGGTTTTGCCTCGCTGGGCAACATCGGGGTCGAGGCGTTCACCGGGTTCTTCTCGGCACTGATCAACGTACGTATCGCCGGCCCTGTCGTCACCGGCATCGCACTGGCGGCCACGGTCGGGGCGGGCGCCACCGCCGAGCTGGGAGCGATGCGGATCAGCGAGGAGATCGACGCCCTTGAGGTGATGGGCATCAAGTCGGTTTCCTACCTGACCTCCACCCGCGTCATCGCCGGGCTGGTGGTGATCATCCCGCTCTACGCCCTGGCGATGATCATGTCCTTCCTCTCCCCACAGGTCGTCACGACGGTGCTCTACGGACAGTCGACCGGCACCTACGAGCACTACTTCCGCACGTTCCTGCGTCCCGACGACGTGTTCTGGTCGTTTTTGGAAGCCGTCATCATCGCGGCGATCGTGATGGTCACCCACTGCTACTACGGATATAACGCCGGCGGCGGGCCCGTCGGCGTCGGCGAGGCCGTCGGCCGATCGATGCGTTTCTCGCTGGTCTCGGTGCAGGTTGTCGTGTTGTGTGCCGCGTTGGCGCTGTACGGCGTCAACCCCAACTTCGCTCTAACGGTGTAGCGCCATGACGAGTCCAGGCAAGATCAACAAGGTCAGAAACCCGCCGTACAAAACGATGGGTGTGGTTTCGGGCGTGGTATTCCTTCTGGTGCTTGCGCTGGTGTACATCCAGTTCCGCGGAGATTTCACGGAAAAGGTCAAGTTGACCATGGTGTCCGACCGGGCTGGCTTGGTGATGGATCCAGGGTCGAAGGTCACCTATAACGGCGTGCAGATCGGCCGGGTCGACAAGATAACCGAAATCACGCGTCCCGACGGTAAGCCCGCCGCCAAGTTCACCTTGGACGTGTATCCGCAGTATCTGTCGATCATTCCGGAAAATGTGGACGCCCAGATCAAGGCGACGACGGTGTTCGGCGGAAAGTATGTGTCGCTGGTAACGCCGAGAGACGCCCAGGGAAACATCATTTCCAAGGGGCACCTCACACGCAGCAGCACCATCAATGCGGTGGGTGTGACGACGGAAATCAACACGCTGTTCCAGACCATTACCTCGATCTCGGAGAAGGTCGATCCGGTCAAACTGAACCTCACGCTGAGCGCGGCCGCACAAGCGCTGGCCGGGTTAGGCGATAAATTCGGACAGTCGGTCGTCAATGGCAACGCGATCCTCGACGACCTCAACCCGCAGATGCCTCAGGCCCGTCGGGACATCCAACAGCTAGCCGCGCTAGGCGACGTGTACGCCAATGCGTCGCCGGATTTGTTCGACTTCCTCAACAATTCGGTGCCGACCGCCCGCACGATCAACCAGCAGCAACACCAATTGGACCAAGCGTTGTTGGCGGCGGTCGGGTTCGGCAATACCGGCGAGGACATCTTCGCCCGGGGCGGGCCGTATTTGGCGCGTGGAGCCGCCGACCTAGTACCTACCGCTCAGGTGCTGGACACCTACAGCCCGGAGCTGTTCTGCACCCTGCGCAACTACCACGACATCGAACCCAAGGCCTACCAGTTCCTCGGCGGCAACGGCTACTCGCTAAACAGCCATTCCCAGGTGCTATCGGGCTTGGGGCTGATGTTGAACCCCGTATCGCTGGTACCCCTCTTGCTCTCACAGGTCGGCGGGCTTGCCGCCGGCGTGGTCGGAGGGGCGCCGAATCCCTACATCTATCCGGAAAACCTGCCGCGGGTGAACGCCCACGGTGGGCCAGGGGGTGCACCGGGATGCTGGCAGCAAATCACCCATGATTTCTGGCCCGCGCCCGAATTGGTTATGGACACCGGCAACAGCATTGCGCCGTACAACCACTTGGAGACCGGTTCCCCGTACGTAATCGAATACGTCTGGGGCCGTCAAGTAGGGGATAACACGATCAACCCATGAAAATCACCGGCACTCTAGTCAAACTCAGCATCTTCTCCGTGGTGCTGCTGCTCTTCAGCGTGATGATCATCATCGTGTTCGGTCAGCTCCGTTTCGACCGCACCAATGGCTACTCCGCCGAGTTCAGCAACATCAGCGGGCTGCGCAACGGCCAATTCGTCCGCGCCTCGGGTGTGGAGATAGGCAAGGTCAAAAACGTCGAGCTGATCGACGGCGGCAAACGGGTACGGGTGGATTTCGACGTCGACCGCTCGGTGCCCCTTTATCAGTCGACGACCGCCCAGATCCGCTATCTCGACCTGATCGGCAATCGCTACTTGGAGCTCAAGCGCGGCACCGGCGAAGGCTCTGACAAGATCTTGCCGCCGGGTGGATACATCCCGCTGTCGCGCACGTCGCCGGCGCTGGACCTCGATGCACTGATTGGTGGTTTCAAGCCGCTGTTTCGGGCCCTGGACCCGGACAAAGTCAACACCATCACCTCGGCATTGATCACTGTGTTCCAGGGTCAGGGCGGCACCATCAACAACATTCTCGACAACACCGCGCAGCTGACCTCGCAGATCGCCGAGCGTGACCAGGCGATCGGCGAGGTGGTCAAGAACCTGAACACCGTCCTGGACACGACGGTTCGACACCGCAAGGACTTTGATCAGACGGTCAACAACCTCGAGGTTCTGATCACCGGGCTGCGGAACCACGACGACTCGCTCGCCGGTGGGACCGCGCGCATCAGCAATGCCGCAGGAACGGTCGCCGATCTGCTGGGCGAGAACCGCTCCCTGCTGCACCGGACCGTTAACTACCTGGACGCCGTTCAGCAGCCGCTGATCGATCAGCGTCAGGAGCTCAACGATTACCTCCACAAGCTGCCAACGGCGTTGAACATGATCGGGCGCGCCATCGGCTCCTACGGAGACTTCGTGAACTTCTACTCCTGCGACATCACGCTCAAGATCAACGGGCTGCAGGCTGGTGGCCCCGTCCGTACGGTCCGGCTTTTCTCACAGCCGACGGGTAGGTGCGCGCCGCAATGAGAACTCTGGAACCCCCCAATCGACTTCGAATCGGCCTCATGGGCATCGTGGTGACGCTGCTTGTCATCGGAGTGGGCCAAAGCTTCACCAGTGTGCCGATGTTGATGGCCAGGCCCAGTTACTACGGGCAATTCACCGACTCCGGTCAGCTCAACAAGGGCGACAAGGTTCGAATCGCCGGTATGGATGTGGGCAAGGTCGAAGGGCTCACCATAGATGGTGACCACATCTTGATTAAGTTCTCGATCGGAACCCACACCATCGGCACCGAGAGCCGGCTGGCGATCCGCACCGACACCATCCTCGGTAAGAAGGTCCTCGAGATCGAGGCGCGCGGCAACCAGCCGCTGCGCCCGGGGGGCACCTTGCCGCTGGGACAGAGCACGACTCCCTACCAGATCTACGACGCATTCTTCGACGTCACCAAGGCGGCCACCGGCTGGGACATCGACACCGTCAAGCGGTCGCTGCACGTGTTGTCGGAGACCATTGATCAGACCTATCCGCACCTAAGCGCCACGCTGGATGGCGTCGCCAAGTTCTCCGACACGATCGGTAAGCGTGACGAGGAGATCAAGCATCTGCTTGCCCAGGCCAACCAGGTCGCCAGCGTCCTCGGTGACCGCAGCGCACAGGTGGATCGGCTCTTGGTCAATGCCAAGACACTGCTGGCCGCGTTCGAAGAACGCGGGCGCGCCATCGACGCACTGCTGGGGAATATCGCTTCGTTCTCGGCCCAGGTACAGGGATTGATCAATGACAACCCGAACCTGAATCACGTGCTGGAACAGTTGCGCACGGTCAGCGACCTCCTTGTCGAGCGCAAAGACGATTTAGCTAATGGGCTCGTCCAGGTCGGGGCATTCCTCCCGTCGTTGAATGAGGCCATCGGGTCCGGACCGTTCTTCAAAGTGGTCATTCACAACCTGGTCCCGGGTCAGATTATGCAGCCGTTCATCGATGCCGCGTTCAAGAAGCGTGGCATCGATCCCGAAGAGTTCTGGCGTAGCGCGGGGCTGCCGGCATACCGCTTCCCCGACCCCAACGGCACCCGATTCCCCAACGGCGCACCGCCTCCGCCGCCGCTGGTGCTTGAGGGCACGCCGGAACACCCCGGCCCGGCTGTGCCGCCCGGATCGCCATGTTCCTACACGCCGGCGGCGGGCGCGCTGCCCCGGCCGGAGGATCCGCTGCCCTGTGCGGGTGTGCTCCAAGGCCCGTTCGGTGGCCCCAATTTCCCGGCGCCGCTGGATGTCCAGGTGTCGCCACCGAATCCGAACGGCCTGCAACCGGGCCCGGGCATCCCGATCGCCGGGCGGCCGGGCGACCCACCGCCGGACGTTGTCGGGACACCGGTGCCGCTGCCGCCGAACGCACCCCCGGGTGCCCGCACCGAGCCACTGGGACCTGCCGGTCCGACGCCGCCGCCGTCGACGTTCGCACCGGGGCTACCACCGGGTCCGCCCGCACCGCCTGGGCCCGGGCCGCAGCTGCCCGCCCCGTACATCACGCCAGGCGGGACGGGCGGTAGCGGAGAGACGGGAGGTAGCCAGAATTGAGCACCATCTTTGACATCCGCAACATCCGCCTACCCAAGATGTCGCGGGCAGCGGTGATCATCGGATCACTGGTGGTGGTACTGGGTTTGGTGGCCGTGTTCGTGGGCTGGCAGCTTTACCAGAAGCTGACGAACAACACCGTTGTGGCCTACTTCCCGGCTGCGAACGCCCTATACCCGGGCGACAAGGTCCAGATCATGGGCTTGCAGGTCGGCAAGATCGACAGCATCGAGCCGGCCGGCGACAAGATGAAGGTGACCTTCCACTACCAGAACAAATACAAGGTGCCGGCCAATGCGCAGGCGGTGATCCTCAACCCCACCCTGGTGGCGTCGCGCACGCTCCAGCTGGAGCCGCCGTACAAAGGTGGCCCGGTGCTGGCCAACAACACGGTGATCCCGATCGAGCGCACCCGGGTGCCGGTGGAGTGGGACGAGCTGCGCAACAGCATCACCAACATCATCTCCAAACTCGGTCCGACCGAACAGCAGCCAAAGGGGCCGTTCGGCGAGGTCATCGAATCGTTCGCAAACGGACTGGCCGGCAAAGGCAAACAGATCAACACCACGCTGGACAGCCTGTCGGCGGCGTTGACCGCGTTGAACGAGGGTCGCGGCGACTTCTTTGCGGTGGTGCGCAGCCTGGCGCTGTTCGTCAACGCACTGCATCAGGATGACAAGCAGTTCGTCGCGCTGAACGAGAACCTGGCGGACTTCACCAGTCGACTCACCCGTTCCGACCGCGACCTCGCCAATGCGCTTGAGCAGTTTGACAGCCTGCTTACCACCATCCGCCCGTTCCTCGACAAGAACCGCGAAGTGCTGGCCCACGACGTCAACAACCTGGCTGACGTGACCAACACGCTGCTTCAACCGGAGCCCCTCAACGGGATCGAGACCGCGCTGCACGTCCTTCCGACGGCCGCAGCGAACGTCAACCAGATTTATCACCCGGCGCACGGTTCCGTGGTCGCCATTCCGGAGATTACGAGCTTCGCGAACCCGATGCAGTTCATCTGCAGCTCGATTCAGGCCGGCAGCCGGCTTGGCTATCAAGAGTCCGCCGAACTTTGCGCGCAATACCTGGCGCCGGTCCTCGACGCGATCAAGTTCAACTACTTCCCGTTCGGCTTGAACGCGTTCAGCACCGCCGAGGTGCTTCCCAAGCACGTCGCGTACTCCGAGCCGCGGCTGCAGCCACCGAACGGGTATAAGGACACCACCGTCCCGGGCATCTGGGTGCCCGATACACCGTTGTCGCACCGCAACACCCAACAGGGCTGGATTGTCGCCCCGGGGATGCAAGGACAGCAGGTAGGCCCAATCACGGCCGGCCTGATGACCCCCGAATCGCTGGCCGAATTGATGGGTGGTCCCGACATCGAGCCCGTTCAATCCACCCTGCAGACTCCGCCAGGACCGCCGAACGCATACGACGAGTACCCGGTGCTGCCGCCCATCGGCTTGCAGGCGCAGGTGCCGATACCGCCGCCGCCGCCGGCCCCGGGCGTGATCCCAGGTCCCGTCGCTCCCACGCCCGCTCCAGGGCCGGCGCCCGCGCCAGTCGGCGCACCGCTGCCCGCTGAGGCAGGAGGCCAGTGATGCGCGTACTGAGAACAATGCGGCTCCGGGGCTGGCAGGGCCTGGTGTTGCTCGTGGTCGCGATGGTGCTGAGTTCGTGCGGGTGGCGCGGAATCTCCAACGTGTCTATTCCGGGTGGTCCGGGCAGCGGTGAAGGGGCCTACACCCTTTATGTGCAGGTGCCGGACACCCTGGCGATCAACGGCAACAGCAAGGTGATGGTTGCCGATGTGACGGTGGGCTCGATACACAAGATCGAGCTGAAGAACTGGGTGGCAACCCTGACGCTGGGAATCGACAAGGGCGTCCAGCTGAGGAAGGGCACCCTCGCCAAGATTGGACAGACCAGTCTGCTGGGTTCGCAGCATGTGGAGCTGCACTCGCCAGATAAAGGGGCACTGCTCAAGAACGGCGACACGATACCCCTGAAGGATTCGTCCGCGTTTCCCAATACCGAGCAGACGCTGGCCAGCCTGGCCCTGATCATTCGCGGCGGCGGCATCCCAAATCTCGAAGTGCTGCAGAACGAGGTGTACAACATCTTCCACGGGCGGGCCGACCAGATCAGGGCCTTCCTCACGAAGCTGGACACCTTTACCAGACAGCTCAACGAGCAGCGCGACGACATCACCCACGCCATCGACTCCACCAACCGACTGCTGGTCTATGTCGGCCAACGGGCGGACGTTCTGGATCGGGTGCTGACTGACTTCCCGCCGCTGATCAAACATTTCGCCGAGACCCAGAACCTGCTCATCAACGCCGTTGACGCGATCGGGCGGCTCAGCCAACAAGCCGGCCAGTACCTGGAGGAGGCGCGCGGCAACCTGCACACCGACCTGCAGGCGCTGCAATGCCCGTTGCGAGAACTGGGCCGCGGTTCGCCGTATCTTCTCGGGGCGTTGAAGCTAATTCTCACCCAGCCGTTCGACATAGACGCCGTTCCGAAGATATTCCGCGGTGACTACCAGAACGTGTCGGCGACTATCGACGTGACCTACAGTGCCATGGACAACGCGCTCCTCACCGGTACCGGATTTTCCGGAGCCCTGCGCGCGCTCGAGCAGTCGTTCGGGCGCGACCCCGAGACGATGATCCCCGACGTCCGGTACACGCCGAACCCGAACGACGCTCCCGGTGGACCGCTGGTCGAAAGGGCGGACAGGCAATGCTGACTCCCTTCATCCGACGCCAGCTGTACCTGTTCGGGATCCTGACCGTGATCGCGCTGCTGGTGCTTGGCGTCTACTACCTGCAGATTCCCAGCCTCGTGGGTGTCGGTCGGTACACGCTTACCGCAGAGCTACCCGCGTCGGGTGGTCTGTATCCGACGGCCAACGTGACCTATCGCGGCATCACCATCGGCAAGGTCACCGACGTCGAGCCCACCCCAAAGGGTGCGCGGGCGACGATGAGCATCGACAGCCGTTACAAGATCCCTCTCGACGCGACGGCCAACGTGCACTCGGTCTCCGCGGTTGGTGAGCAGTATCTGGACCTGGTATCGACCGGTAATCCCGGCAAATACTACGCATCCGGACAGACCATCACCTGCGGCCCGGGGCCCGCGTGCAAGAACACGGTGCCAAGTGAAATCGGGCCGGCGTTGGACACCGCCAACCGTGGGCTTGAGGTGTTGCCCAAGGAAAAGATCGGGCAGTTGCTCGATGAAACAGCGCAAGCCGTCGGCGGTTTGGGACCCGCGCTGCAACGGTTGACCGACGGCACTCAGGCGATCGTGGGCGATTTCCGCAACCAAATCCAAGACATCAACGACATCATCCAGCACTCCGGACCGATCCTGGACAGTCAGGTCAACTCGGGCAGCGCCATCGAGCGCTGGGCGCACAACCTCAATGTGTTGGCAGCGCAAACCGCAGAGCGTGACCAGAATCTGAAAAGCATTCTGTCCCAAGCCGCTCCCACCGCTGACCAGGTCAACGAGGTCTTCACCGATGTGCGCGATTCGCTGCCACAGACGCTGGCGAATCTCGAGGTCGTGTTCGACATGCTCAAGCGCTACCACACCGGCCTCGAGCAGGTCCTGGTGTTTCTGCCGCAGGGTGCTTCGATCGCGCAGACGGTGGCCGCGCCGTTCCCGAACATGGCTGCGCTCGACCTCGCGTTGGCGATCAACCAGCCACCGCCCTGTCTGACCGGCTTCATTCCGGCATCGCAGTGGCGCTCTTTTGCGGATACCAGCTTGGTGCCATTGCCGAGCGGTACGTATTGCAAGATTCCCATGGACACGCCGGCCAACAGCGTCCGCGGATCGCGAAACATTCCTTGTGTGGATGTCCCCGGTAAGCGTGCGGCCACGCCTCGGGAGTGCCGCGACCCCAAGCCGTACGAGCCGGCGGGGACCAATCCCTGGTATGGCGACCCGAACCAGCTCCTGACCTGCCCCGCACCCGCGGCACGCTGCGATCAGCCGGTAAAGCCAGGGATGGTGATTCCGGCGCCGTCAGTGAACAACGGATTGAACCCGGCACCGGCCGACAGGCTACCGCCGGGTGGGACGCCGCCTCCGATCAGCGATCCACTGCAGCGCCCCGGTTCCGGCACGGTGCAGTGCAACGGACAACAGCCCAATCCGTGTGTCTACACTCCGAACGGGCCTCCCACGGCGGTATACAGTCCCCAGAGCGGTGAACTGGTAGGGCCCGATGGAGTCAAATACTCCGTCGAAAACTCGACCAAAACAGGAGACGACGGATGGAAGGAGATGCTGGCGCCAGCCGGCTGAACCCCACCGACGCGGATGATTCGCTGGGCCCGGAGGTGAAGGCCGAGGATTCGAAAGAATGCGAGGCCAGAGCCGACCAGACGAGCACCGAGGTGACGGCCGAGGATTCGACTGCCGAGCGGGGCCCGTCGCGTCTGGGCCGTGGTTGGCTGGCCGGTGTCAGTGCGGTGCTGCTGCTCATTGCCGGTGCCATTGGGGCGGGCGGCTACTTCGCGTGGCGTTCCCATCAAGAAAGCCAAGACATCGCGCGCTACGACGCCCAGGCACTTCAGGCGGCCAAGGATTGCGTGGCCGCGACACAGGCGCCGGACACCAACGCCATGGCCGCCAGCGAACAGAAGATCATCGAGTGCGGCACGGATACCTACCGCACCCAAGCCCTGCTGTACAGCAGCATGCTGGTGCAGGCCTACCAAGCCTCGAACGTGCACGTTCAAGTCTCCGATATGCGGGCGGCCGTTGAACGCAACAACACCGACGGCTCTGTCGACGTGCTCGTGGCGCTGCGCGTCAAGGTGAATAGCGATCAGGTACAGGGGCAGGAAACTGGCTACCGCCTGCGCGTGCGGATGACCCTCGCGGACGGTCAGTACAAGATTTCCAAACTCGACCAGGTGACGAAGTGACGGTGGTGGTCGAAAAGACCCAGACCACCACTGCGGCCATTCAAGACCTACCCCAGAACGACTTGGCGCCATGGAATTTGCGCGCCCGTGCATTTGTCGTTGACGTGGCGCCCGGTATGGCCGTGGTGGCGACGATGGCAGTGGTCTCGTTGACCCTCCCGCCACGCAGCGCGTGGTGGTGGGTAGCCATGTCCGTCCTCGGGGCCGTCATCCTGCTGCTGTTGGTCAACAGGTTGCTGTTGCCGACCATCACCGGATGGAGCTTGGGACGCGCCCTGTATGGGATCGCGGTGAAACGCAGCGATGGGCCAGCGCCGGGAGCATGGGGGTTGCTGCTGCGAGATCTAGCCCACCTGCTCGACACCGCACCGGTACTAGTGGGTTGGCTATGGCCGCTGTGGGACTCTCGGCGACGCACTTTCGCCGACATGCTGTTGCGCACCGAGGTACGACGCGTCGAACGTCACGAGCAGCCACTCAAGGTACGGCGCTGGACCGCGGCGGCCCTGCTGACAGCGGCGGTGTTGTGTCTGGACGGTGCCGGCGTGAGCTACACCCTGGTGTATGCGCCCGACCGGGCGACCGACCAAACTCGGGCAGAGATTTCCACACAAGGGCCGAAAATGGTCGCCGAGATGCTGACGTACGACCCGAAGACATTGCGCGAGGACTTCGTCCGCGCTCAGTCGCTGACCACCAACAAATATCGCGGACAGCTGGCCGCGCAGCAGGAGGCCGTGGAGAAAGGCCACCCGGTCATCAACGAGTATTGGGTGACCGGCAGCTCGGTACAGTCGGCGACTCCGGATCGCGCCACGATGCTGTTGTTCATGCAGGGCCGTCGGGGGGTACCGCCGGACCAGCGGTACATCAGCGCAACCGTCCGGGTGAGCTTTGCGAAAGACCGGCACGACCAGTGGCGCGTTGACGACCTGACCGTGCTGACCAAACCGAAACCGCCCGGGGATTGAAAATGAGTCCTCGACGTAAGTTTCGGCCCGGCGAGGGGCAACTGCTCGTCGCGCACCCGCTACCGCCGCGGTCTACCGGGTTGAGGCTCGCGGCCACCATCGCCGCCGTGGTCATGGCGGCGGCGGTAACGGTATCCACCCTGATGCTGATCGCCCATGAATCCGACCGGCGGGCCGCCGCGAAGGACCGCGAGGTGGTCAACTACGTGAAATGGTTCATGGCAGGCTTTACGAGTATCGATCCGTATCATGCCAACGACTATGTGGCCCGGGTCTTGGCGCAAGCGACCGGCGACTTCGCCAAGCAGTACCAGGAGAAGGAGAATGAGATCCTGCTCCAGGTGGCTCGAGCAGAGCCAGCCACTGGCACGGTCCTCGACGCCGGCGTGGAACGGTGGAACGACGACGGCAGCGCCAATGTGTTAGTCGCTACGCAAGTGACCTCCAAGTCGCCAGACGAAAAGCAGGTGTTCGAAAGCACCAATCGTTGGACGGCGACGGCTAGGCAGGAAGGGAATCAGTGGAAGATCAGCAACCTGCTACAGGTGATCTGACCGACGAGGCGCGGGATGATCAATCCTGCGAAGACGCCGCTGCTAAAGCTGATGTGGCCGACGACACCACGAAAGCTGATGTAGCAGAAGAAGAAACAGACGCCGAACCGTCTGATACCGAAGCTGACACGGCGGCCGAGGGCGGCGCCCCGAAGAAGAAATCGACCGGCAGGCGGCTCGCCGTGGTGGTCGCGGTGATCGCCGCATTGTTCATCGGTTCCGCGGCGTTCGCGGGCGCGACCGTGCAGCCATACCTGGCCGATCGCGCCACCGTCGCAATCAAGCTCAACGTGGCACGGACCGCAGCCAACGCGATCACCACCTTATGGACCTACACGCCAGAGAACATGGATAGCCTCGCCGACCGCGCGGCGACCTACCTCAGCGGCGACTTCGGCGCCCAGTACCGCAAGTTCGTCGACGCGATTGTGGCTCCCAACAAACAGGCCAAAATAACCAACAGCACCGAGGTCACCGGCGTCGCGGTCGAATCGCTGGACGGCCCAAATGCCGTCGCCATCGTCTACACGAATACCACCACCACCAGCCCGCTGACCAAGAACATTCCAGCAATGAAGTACCTGTCCTACCGGCTGATCATGAAGCGTGATCATGCTCGCTGGATGGTGACCAGGATGACGACCATCACCTCGCTGGATGTGACTCCCCGCCTATAGCGGCCCGGGCCCAGATCAAGCCATGGCCATAAGCTCGCCGGTATTCCACCGCCTGACGATTGCCGCGCTATTGCTGCTGACCTTCGCCACCGGATTGGCCGACGCGATCAGCGTTTTGGTGCTGGGGCATGTCTTCGTCGCCAACATGACGGGAAACGTGATCTTTCTCGGATTCTGGTTCGTGAAATCCAATGTCGATCTGACCGCCGGCATCGTGGCCTTTGCCGGATTTGTGATCGGCGCGGTCATTGGTGGCCGGCTGTTGCGAACGCTCAGCCATAACCCCCGGCGGTGGATCACCACCGTGCTCGGCATCGAGGTTTGCAACCTATTGGTGCTGTCGATTCTGGCCGGCGCGGGGGTTCTGCATTACCACGACAACACCAAGCTCTTTCTGCTGGGTGGGCTCGCGGCGACGTTCGGTATGCAGAACGCCAGCGCGCGCGAATTCGGCATTCAGGAACTCAGCACCACAGTGCTGACATCAACGATCGTCTCCCTCGGAGCGGACAGCCGACTTGCCGGCGGCGGTGGCCGTCGTGAAGGCTTGCGCTACAGCGTCGTTGCGTCGATGTGCGGCGGCGCCATATTGGGCGCGACCCTGTCGAGGGTGACCGTGGCACCGGTTCTTACGCTGGCCGCCGCGGTGATCGCGGTGAGCCTGGTGATCTTCCGGTTCGGACCGGCCGATCGCAAAACGCCTGAGGCTTTTACTAGTTGAGGCTGCAACGCACCATAGGACAAAATGATCTTCTACACCGAAATATCGACCGGGCGGTACCGAACCTGGGGGAGACAGACATGTCGTATGTAGTCGCAGCGCCGCAGGTGATGGAGGCGGCCGCAACGGATTTAGCTGCTATCGATTCGGCGCTTGGCGCGGCGAACACGGCGGCGGCAACCCAGACTCGCACCCTGCTGCCCGCCGCTGCCGACGAGGTGTCGGCGGGCATCGCGCAGCTGTTCTCCCAGCACGCGGACGACTATCAGAAACTGGCCGGCAAAGCGGCGGCGTTTCACGGCCAGTTCATGCAACAGTTGACGGCGAGTACGAGCGCCTATGCCAGCGCAGAAGCCGCCAACGCGTCGTTACTTCAGCCAAAGACCGCCACGGCGGCCGCGGCTGCCAGCACTGGTATCCCCTGGTGGGACCAATTGAGCACTGCAATAAATAGCTATATCGATTCTCTGCTCAACCGAATAGCTCTCTTCTTTTTTTGGCCCTTTTGGCTGCCCATAGCCCTGTCATTCTTGCCGTTCTACATATTGTTGTCGGCGTTCTTCCCCGACGCTTTCCCGTTAACGGATTTTTGGAGGTTCCTCTTCTTGCCTATTCTCCAGGCCCTTGAAACCTAGTTGAATGCCAGCCAGCTGGGCAGTGCTCGTTCATGCGAGTCGCACAGGACCTGTCGGGTGTCACACGAACCCTTTGGCGAGCCCGCGCCGGCCCACATGCCGCCGGTGTCGCGGCGCAGCACGATCGCCGACGACCCACCGCCGTCCAGCAGAACCGCCGTGTCGCTGCCCAGGCCGCGGAACAGGTCCTGAATGTTGTCCGGCGTGTAACTGCCGCCCTCGAAGATGTACATCTCGTCGCGCTGCTTCACGTATGCCAGCGCGGTACGCGCCGCACTAGGACCGCCGTCATGCAGCTGCCCGGTATTGCCCGGGGACAACAGCCCGATCCCGGCCACCGCGACGAACTTCGCGTTCTTGTTGAGCAGGTCCTGGATGACCGGGGTGGCGGCGTCGTAATCCTCTCTGCCCTTGGGCCGCAACACATATGGTGCACCACCGACGGGAATGATCATCGTGGTAAGCGAACTCCAGCTCTCACCCCCACCCGAAAGACCTTGCTTGCCGGGATAGGCGACGGTGCCAGTGACCGCCTGGTTGGCCCGGCCCTGGCCATGGGTGTTGTCCACGAACGCGCCCAGGGGCGAACTGCAGCCGGTCGTGCGCCAGCTGCCACCCTTCTGCGGGCGCACGTCGAAGAAGTTCGCGTTGATCGCGATCGTCGGTTGCCCCATCCGCAGCCACGCCTGCAGCGGTGGGTAGATCTCCGATGCCTGCCACAGCCCTTCGCTGGTGCGGGCCCCGGGGTTGTTCTCGCAGCGCGCTTGGTCACCTTGGTGGGTATCGACCAGTAGGTGCGGTTGAAGCCGTTGCGACGCATTCTTGATGACCATGAGGTGGCCGCCGTTGTTCATCTCGTACCACCTACCGGCGCCGTTGAGCAGCGGCGTGGGATGGCCCGCGCCGAAGTTGTAGACGAGGTAGGAGCCCCTGGTTGTGGCGATCGCCTGCTCGAGCATCTCGCGGCCGTCGGCGGCACGTGCGACCGGTCGTCCCGTGGCCGTGGCGAGTGTGGCACAAACAGCCAGCGCTGCGCAGCCAGCCGTCAACCGACCCGCCAATTTGAGGACGCGTGACAGCACGGTTGCCCTTTCGGCCCGAATCTGATGCAACCATCAAACCATTAGCCACACCAGTAACACTGTCAACTTTAGTAACAGCCCCGTGACGGTTCGGCCGCGCTGGAATTACGTTTGCTCGCTTGAGGTTTCGGCTGCGGGTTCGGGGGCGCTCTCGCGCGCCTTTTCGCGCGCTTGGTGCTGCGCTTGGTGTTCCATGGCGATCGCCATCTCGACCGCGCCCGGAATGCGGTGGAAGCCCTTGCGGTCGTACAGGTGTGTGATGATGCCGCCCAGCAACAGCCCGATGACCAGGCCGACGGCGGTCATGGTCAACGCCTGCGTCAGGCCGGCGTCAGCGTGGCCGTTGAGGTACAGCAGTGACCGCACGCCCACGAATACCTGGTGCATCGGCTCGAATTCGGCCAGCCAGCGAAAGAATGGCGGCACGGCCTCCAGCGGTACCGTCGCACCCGCGGACGGCAACCCGAGGATCACGAAGATCAACATGCTGGCCAACAGTCCCATCGATCCCAGCACCGCTATCAGCGAACTGGACGTGATACCGACGGCACTGATCGCGAACACCCCGTAGGCCCACAGTTCCCAGCCGAGTGGAATGGGCATGCCGAGCCCGTGCGCTATTGCCATGTAGACACCCGAGGTGAGCAGGGCGAGCACCACCATCACTCCCCACTTGACCAACAACGTACGGAATCGCGAGATGTTGACCTGTTCGGCGAAGCGGTAGACGGGGCCGAATTCGGCTGGTACGTAACCCAACATCGAATCCACTAAGGTGCTGACCACGATGCTCCCGGTAAAGCCCGCCAGCAGCAGCAAGAGCGCGTAGTAGAACGCCGACAGTCCGTTGCCGGTGCCGTTGGGCAGCGGGTTGTACACGGTTGACTTGACATCGATTGGGTTGGCAAGCCCTACCGCCGACGCTCCGGCCAGTGGCGCGCCACCGGTCTGCGCCGCGACTTCCGCCGAAAGCCTTTCGCCCACTTTGTTATTGGCCACCGCTAACGCCTGGGTCAGGGTCTGGCCGGCGATGCTCGATCCGAGCGTTCCTGCGCGCGGGTTGGTGGAGACGGTGATCGTCGGCCGATCGGCGCGGGTAGCCGTCAGCGCACTCGCCCCGAACTCCCGCAGCGACGACGAGAAGGTCGGCGGTATCACCGCCTCGGCGTACACCTGGGCCCGGTCGAGCAGCTGCTTGGCTTCGTCGCGCGACACGACTCGGACGTCGTACTTGTTCTTGTCTAGTCCGGCGACCACACCGTCAGCGATCTGCTTGCCCGCGGGCCCGGCGTCCTGGTTCACCACGGCGATGGGGAAGTGCCGCAGGTTGGTCGTGGGATTCAAGATGCCGCCCAGGTACAGCGCGGCGAGCGCCGACATCAGGGCCAATGTGATGACGATCGGCGCCGCCCAGAACCGCACGGTACGAAGCGCTTTTATGTTCCGCTTGGGGTTCGGTGCCGCGTGGCGCGGCCGCGATTGAGACATGCTGGCTCCTGTCTGTCGTGGCCACTCTATGTTGCTTAACCGCCCAGCTTGCTGTGCATCTCCCAGATCAGCACTTCCGACGGCTCGTCTGCCGTCAGCCGCCGGCCGTCGGCGTCGGTGAACCGCACCGCATCTCCCTCGTTAACGGTGTCGACGCCCTCCAGGGTGAGCCGACCACGTGCGACGAACAGGTGCAGGTAGGGCGCGGTGGGCAGGTTGACGGCGCCGCCCGGCTCTAGCCGTGCGCCGTGTAGTGCGGCATTACGGTTATGCAGGGTAATGGCTGCGTCGTGTCCGGTGATGCCCGACGCGATGGTCACTAGGCCGCTCAGCAGCTCATCGTCGATCTCGTGTTGTTGGTAGCTCGGGGAGATGCCGGTCTCGTCGGGGATCACCCACATCTGCACGAAATGCACTGGCTCCGTGGCAGAGTCGTTCTGTTCCGAATGCAGAATTCCGCTGCCGGCCGACATGCGTTGGGCCAGCCCGGGATGGATCACTCCGTGATTGCCCGCGGAATCGTGGTGTGCCAGTGCGCCACTGAGCACCCAGGTCACGATCTCCATGTCACGATGCGGGTGGGTATCAAATCCTGCCGCCGGTGCCACGACGTCGTCGTTGTTGACCAGGAGCAACCCGTAGTGGGTGTTGGCCGGATCATAGTGGTCGCCGAATGAGAATGAATGCCGGGAATTCAGCCAGGATGTGGTTGTGACGGCCCGGTCGGCCGCGCGCCTGATCTCTACCGTGGCCGGCATGAGTTCAGGCTAGTCGTTGCCGATTGTGGGGTTGAGGCACGTTTATCCACAGAAGGCGTGGCAGAAGCCCACATTCGGCAGCTGCTGTCGGTCGACGCTGAAAGCCTGTGCGCCATGGGGCAGGATTGGCCGTTCGTCGGCACCGAGGCGCTGTCAGCGGGGCTGGTGACCAGACGGACGTTGCGCAGCCGGCACGAGATGGTCTATCGCAATATCTACCTGCCCAAAGGTCAATCCCCCACGCCAGTGACCCGGGCAGTCGCCGCGTGGCTGTGGTCGGGCCGGAATGCCACCGTTGCGGGGTTGTCTGCTGCCGCCCTCCACGGTTCACGTTGGATCGACCCACGGCTGCCTGCGGAGCTGAATCGAGCTGAGGCGTGCAGCGGTTCAATCGTCATCCACCGCGAGCAGCTCTGCGACGACGAGATCGGCGTTGTCCGGGGCATTCCGGTGACGACACCGGCGAGGACGGCATTCGACCTGGGCCGGCGCAAGGGGCTCAACACCGCTGTCATTCGGCTCGACGCGCTGGCGAACGCGACCCGTCTGAACCCGGTAGATATCGAGGCCGTCGCGGACCGGCATCGTGGATCGCGGGGCATTGTCCAGTTGCGGCAGGTGCTGGATCTGATGGACAGGGGTGCTGAATCGCCGCAGGAAACCCGGACCCGGCTGCTCCTGGTGCGCGCCGGCCTACCTAAACCGCAGACGCAGATCGTGATCCGCGACAGGTTCGGTATTCCGTTCGCCCGGCTGGATATGGGCTACGAAGAATGCAAGGTAGGTGTGGAGTTCGACGGTGCACAACACTGGACCGATCCCGCCCAACGCACGGCTGACATCGACCGCTCCGCGGAGGTGAGCGCACTCGGTTGGCAGATCGTCCGGGTCAGCAGCGACCTGTTGCGGCATCGGCCCGGTGTCGTAGTCGCGCGCACTTGTGCCGCGCTGCGTGCCGCGGGTTGTTCGTGGCTTGGCGAGTGTGGGCTTGATTCACGCTTTCTGCGCGAAAACGTGGCATAAGCTCACGTTCAGCGGTCAAAGGCGTTCGGGCAGACCGAATTTCGGGAACAATGTGTCGTCTAGAAATGCCACCACATGCGACACCCGGTCGGCGCTCATGTCCAGCACGTGCAGCTGAAAGGGCAAATGCGCATCTCCGGTGCGCATATACATGGCGGCGGCGGGCTGGCCGTTGGCGACCAACGGGACCATGCGCATGTCGCCGGTAGTTTCGGCAGGGCACTGCTGGCGAATAAGGGTGACGATGTTCTGCGCGCCTTGATACCAGCCCGTGTACGGCGGCATTTCCCAGATCGCCTCGGCGGTGAATAGCTCCACCAGCCGGTCGATGTCATAGGTCTCGAACGCCGAGATGTAGCGGGCCAGCAGATCCTGCGCCTCGGGTGACTCCGGGGCAGTTAGCCGATCTTCGCTGCTGGGCCGGACGGATTCCAGTTGGGATCGGGCCCGCTGCAGCAGGCTATTGACGGCGATCGTGGTCGCACCGATCGCATCGGCCACCTCGGCGGCCTTCCACTGCAGCACGTCGCGCAGCAAGAGCACCGCCCGCTGCCGAGGTGACAGGTGCTGCAGCGCGGCCACAAACGCCAATCGCACTGATTCCCTGGAGCCGACGATCGTTTGGGGATCTGTGGGATCATCCGCTACGTCCGGCAGGGGCTCCAGCCAGGGCACCTCGGCGCGTTCTACCAGCTCTCCGGTCGGGTCCGAGCTGGGCGCGCCCAGACCCGTCGGCAACGGCCGGCGCTGTCGACCCTCCAACGCGCTCAGGCAGGTATTGGTGGCGATCCGGTGCAGCCACGTCCGTACCGAAGACTTTCCCTCGAAACGGTCGTAGGCCTTCCAGGCCCTCAGCAGGGTCTCCTGCACCAGGTCCTCTGCATCGTGCAGCGACCCGGTCATTCGGTAGCAGTGCGCGAGCAGTTCGCGCCGGTACGGCTCAGCATGGGAGGAGAAGTCACCGCCGAGCTCGTCTTCAGAATTCTGTGCGAGCACACTCACTCAAACGAGCCTACGCAGAGTCTCTGACAACACCGCGCGAGGAGCCATTACGCTGCCCGTAATGACTAGGACTGGTTGCCATGGCCCACGCTGAACGAACTTTCGACGGTGTCGGCGGTGTGGACATCGTTTATGACGTCTGGACGCCGGATACACCGCCGCGCGCGGTGGTGGTCCTTGCGCACGGCCTCGGCGAGCA
This sequence comes from Mycobacterium simulans, assembly GCF_900232995.1. Classification (GTDB taxonomy): domain Bacteria; phylum Actinomycetota; class Actinomycetes; order Mycobacteriales; family Mycobacteriaceae; genus Mycobacterium; species Mycobacterium simulans. The sequence goes on along the minus strand of NZ_OCVX01000003.1, from coordinate 852,338 downwards.
TGCCCGCCGTTACGACCATGTCGTGCAGCGGTTCTGCGACGCGGGCCTGGTCACCTACGCGCTCGACCATCGTGGCCACGGCCGGTCGGGCGGCAAGCGGGTCGTGGCGCGAGACATCACCGAATTCACCGCCGACTTCGACACCCTCGTCGGCATCGGCACCCGGGAGCACCCCGGGTGCAAGTGCATCGTGGTCGGGCACAGCATGGGCGGTGGGATCGTGTTCGCCTACGGTGTCGAACGCCCGGACAACTACGACCTGATGGTGCTCTCGGCGCCGGCGGTGGCCGCACAGGACCTAGTGCATCCGGTCGTGGCGCTGGCAGCCAAAGTTCTCGGCGTCGTGGTGCCCGGCCTGCCGGTGCAGGAACTCGACGTCGATGCGATATCCCGCGACCCCGAGGTGGTGGAGGCCTACAACTCCGACCCGATGGTCTACCACGGGCGGGTGCCCGCCGGTCTTGGCCGGGCGCTGCTGCAGGTCGGCGAGACCATGCCGCGGCGCGCGCCGGCCTTGACGGCGCCACTGCTCGTGGTGCACGGCACCGCCGACCGGCTGATCCCCATCGATGGCAGCCGCCGGCTGATCGAGTGTGTGGGATCCACCGATGTCGAGCTGAAGGAATATCCCGGGCTGTACCACGAGGTCTTCAACGAGCCGGAGCGCAACCAGGTGCTCGACGATGTGGTCACCTGGATCACCAAACGGCTTTAGGTGAAATGTCATACGGTTTGAGTAGTTTGGCGCCATGACCGACGACAAGATGCTGTCCCGTATCGCTGCGCTGCTGCGTCAGGCCGAAGGCACCGACAACCCGCACGAGGCGGACGCGTTCATGAGCGCCGCGCAACGGTTGGCCACGGCGGCATCCATCGACCTGGCGGTGGCGCGGTCGCATGCCTCCAACCGGTCGCCGGCGCAGGCCCCGACGCAGCGCACCATCACCATCGGCACTGCGGGCACCCGCGGTTTGCGCACCTACGTGCAGCTTTTCGTGCTCATCGCGGCGGCTAACGACGTGCGTTGTGACGTGGCATCGAATTCGACGTTCGTCTATGCCTACGGCTTCTGCGAGGACATTGACGCCAGCCACGCGTTGTATGCCAGCCTGGTTGTGCAGATGGTGCGGGCGTCGGACGCCTACCTCGCCTCGGGTGCGCACCGGCCGACGCCGACGATCACCGCCCGGCTCAACTTCCAGCTGGCGTTCGGGGTTCGGGTTGGGCAACGCCTGGCCGAGGCCCGAGAACAGGCACGGCGAGAGGTCACCGAGGACCGTGGTCGTGCACCGGGAACCGCTCTCGCGTTGCGGGACAAGGAGATCGAGTTGCGCGACTACTACCGCGGCGCTTCGAAGGCGCGCGGTACCTGGCAGGCCAGTAGGGCCACGGCCGGATATTCGTCGGCGGCGCGGCGCGCGGGTGACCGGGCGGGGAGGCGAGCCCGGCTGGGGAACAGTCCCGAGCTACCCCGGGCGCGGACAGCACTGGACCGGTGACTCAACCGGATTTGTCCCGACGAGACTCCCAGCGGGCCAAGGTATATGCGGCTGAGGGATTCATCCGGACGTTGTTTGACCGGGCCGCCGAGCACGGCTCGCCGGCGGTGGAGTTTTTCGGCACCCAGTTGACGCTGCCGCCGGAAGGACGGTTCGGATCGGTGGCGTCCGTTCAGCGCTACGTCGACGACGTGCTCGCGTTGCCGTCGGTGCGGCAGCAGTGGCCGCAGGCGGCGCCGCTGGCAGTACGGGCGCGGCGGGCGGCCACCGCCGCACATTACGAAAACCGCGACGGCACAGGCGTTATCGCCGTTCCCGACCGCGATACCGCCGACTGGGCGATGCGTGAGCTCGTAGTGCTGCACGAAATCGCGCACCATTTATGCCAGGTCCCACCCGCGCACGGGCCGCAGTTCGTGGCAACGATCTGCACGTTAATGGAGTTGGTGATGGGACCCGAACTCGGCCACGTGCTGCGCGTCGTGTATGCGAAAGAGGGCGTGCGATGGACTTGCTAGACCCTGACGGCCGCGCTCGCGAGGTCGAGATGCGGATGATCGACGACGAGCGATTCGCACTGCTGGTCGGGGTAATGGGAGCCGGTGAACTGTGGCCGCTGCGTGACGAGCGAATTCCGGAGGGCACCCCGATGAGTGCCGGCTATGTGCCAGGGGTGCCACGGCTCGGCGTGCCTGCCCTGTTGATGAGCGACGCCAGTCTGGGCGTCACCAACCCCGGCTACCGCCCAGGTGACACAGCGACCGCGCTGCCGGCAAGCCTGGCGCTGGCCGCCAGCTTCAACCCGGCGCTGGCCCGCTCCTCGGGCCAGGCAATCGCCCGGGAGGCACGCAGCCGCGGGTTTAACGTCCTGCTAGCGGGTGGGATCAACCTGGCCCGAGATCCGCGAAACGGCCGCAACTTCGAATACCTTTCCGAAGACCCGCTTTTGAGTGCGGTGATGGCCGCGGAGTCGATCATCGGCATACAGCAACAGGGTGTTATCTCGACGATCAAGCACTTCTCGCTGAACTGTAACGAAACCAACCGGCACTGGCTGAACGCGGTCATCGATCCCGATGCACACCGCGAATCCGACCTGCTGGCTTTCGAGATCGCCATCGAGCGGGCGCAGCCCGGCGCGGTGATGACGGCATACAACAAGGTCAATGGCGGCTACGCCGCCGCAAACGATGTCTTGATCAATGACGTGTTGAAAGGTGCCTGGGGATACCGCGGTTGGGCCATGTCCGATTGGGGCGGAACACCGGGCTGGGAGTGTGCGGCCGCCGGCCTAGACCAAGAATGCGGGGCACAAATCGATGCCCTGTTGTGGCAGTCAGAGGCGTTCGGCGACCGTCTGCGGGCCGCGTACCGCGACGGTGGGCTACCCAAGGAGCGGCTGTCCGACATGGTTCGGCGCATCCTGCGCTCGATGTTCGCCATCGGAATCGACCGGTGGGAACCGGCGCCCGCACCGGATATGGCCGCGCACAACGAGATTGCGTTGCAGATCGCACGGCAGGGAATCGTGCTGCTGCAAAACGAAGGCGCGCTACCGCTGAAAGCCGGTGCACGTATCGCTGTCATCGGCGGATATGCCCAGCGGGGCGTGCCTACCGGATGCGGGTCCAGCGCTGTTGTTCCGCCCGCGGGGTATGCAGAGGTGATCCCCATCGGCGGGCCCGGCCTGACGGGCGGCTTACGCAACCTCTACCTGCTGCCGTCAAGTCCGCTCGACGAACTGCGAAAGCGGTTTCCCAACACGCAGATTGAGTTTGACCCAGGCATCAGCCCGGCCGAAGCGGTACTGGCGGCGCGACGTGCAGACGTTGTGATTGTGTTCGCGATCCGCGTCGAGGGGGAGGGCGTCGACGTCCCCGACCTGTCGCTGCCGTGGGGCCAGGATGCGGTGATCGCTGCCGTCGCCGCGGCCAACCCGAATACCGTCGTCGTCCTCGAGACTGGCAACCCGGTCGTCATGCCCTGGCGAGACTCGGTGAATGCCATCGTGCAGGCATGGTATCCGGGCCAGGCCGGTGGTCAGGCCATCGCGGAAGTCTTGGCCGGACAGGTGAATCCGTCGGGCCGGCTGCCGATAACTTTTCCGGCCGATCTCGAGCAGACGCCGCGTCCGGAGTTGCCAGACCTCGGCGCCCCGTGGGGCACCCAGAGCACCATCCACTATTCCGAAGGCGCCGAGGTGGGCTACCGCTGGTTCGCACGAACGAGCCAGAGACCGCTGTTCGCGTTCGGTCACGGTTTGTCGTACACCAGATTCGACTACCGCGAGCTGGCCGTCACTGGCGGCGACACCGTGACCGCCAGCTTCACTGTCGTCAACACCGGCGCCCGCGCCGGGGTGGATCCCCCGCAGCTGTACCTGACCGCCACTCCCAGTGAATCGCGGTTGCGGCTGCTGGGATTCGAGCGGGTCGACCTCGAACCGGATCAGGCCCATCGGGTGAGCGTCCAGGCGGATCCGCGGTTGCTCGCCCGCTATGACGCCGGATGTTGGCGCATCGATACAGGTGGTTACACCGTGGCTGTGGGCGCTTCGGCGGTCGACCTGAAGCTGGCCGGCGAAGTCGAGTTGGCCGGTCGCGCGTTCGGTCGGTGACGCGCGACCGGCGTGCCCGAGCTACTTGACTGGGGCCAACTCGTCGCCGCAGGTGCAGCGGTAGGGCTCACCGGCGCCAGCGCAGTGGCACTCGTTTTCAATCCGAACGCGACAGCCGCAGCCTTCGTGGCCGCAGGTCAGCACGGTTCCGGCTTCATAATTCGCCATATTTCTCACCCTCATCTCTGCACGGGGACCGAAGTCCCACTGGTTGACTCGTTTCCCACTATACCCCCTACGGGTATCTGGTAAACCCTTTGGCTGGTTTCGCCGGCACACAATGCCGCCCGAACTCGGATACAACGCTAAATGTTTTGCCCGTCAAGCCCATCGGCGCCGAGGTCACCGGGGCCGCCGGGGACGCCGCCCGGTGAGGTGCCCTGGCCGCCGCCGCCCGGTTGGCCGCCGTCTCCGCCGGAGCCGCCGGACGCGCCCTCGCCATCGCCACCGTCGCCGCCGGCACCGCCGTCACCGCCTTGGCCGCCGTCGCCGCCGTTGCCGGTGCCGGTGCCGGTCACGCTGCCGCCGACGCCGCCGGTGCCGCCGTTGCCGGCCTTCCCACCGGCACCGCCGGCCTGACCGGTGACCACGCCGGTGGCGCCGTTACCACCAGCGCCGCCGGTGCCGCCTGCCGAACATGCCAGCGCCCCCGCCGACTCCACCGTCTCCACCGGCCCCACCGGCACCGCCCTCCTGGCCGGCCAAGCCCTGACCACCGGCACCGCCGGCCCCGCCGGCGCCACCGGCTCCGGCGGCGCCGTACAGGCTGCCGCTGCCCCCGGCGCCGCCCGTGCCGCCTACGCCTCCGGCGCCGCCGGCCGCACCGGCGGTACCGGTTCCGCCGACGCCACCGGCTCCGCCGGTGCCGAACAAGAATCCGGCATTGCCTCCGGCGCCGCCGGTCCCACCGGCCCCACCTTGTCCGCCGATGCCGCCATTGCCAATGAGGCCAGCAGCTCCGCCGGCGCCGCCGGGTGCTCCCGGGTTGGTGCTGGCCCCACCGTTGCCGCCGTTGCCGTACAAGATGCCGCCCGCCCCGCCAGCGGTCCCGACACCATTGACGGTTGTTCCATTGGCACCGTTACCGATCAGCGGGCGCCCCAATAGCGCCTGGGTGGGCGCGTTGATTACCGCCATCAGTCCGTCCGCCGCGTTGCTGGCCTCGGCCGCGACATACGAATTCGCGCCCGCCAGTAAGTTGCTCGCGAACTGCTCATTAAAGGTAGCTGCCTGCCGGGCAAGCACCTGATAGTCGGCCGCGTGCTGGGAAAACAACGCCGCGACTGCTGCGGATACCTCGTCGGCCGCCGCGCTGGCCACGTTCGTCGTCGTGCTGGCCGCCACCGCGTTGCCGTTGGCCAAAAGCGCGCCGATGCTCTTTATATCGGCGGCCATCGAGGCCATCATCTCCGGTGAGACCAGTACATATGTCATCGGGCACCTCGCTGTACTCAAGACAACATCGCCGCGCAGTTGCGCCAGCGATGGACTGCACGATGGTATCGCTGGCAACGTAGCCAGCGCTCAGAGTTTCGGAAATCGCTTAATCACAAGTCATCTGGCCGATCGGTCGCGCGCCCAAAGCGCGCGTTTTTCGTTGCTGGCATCTGGCGGCCGAGCGTAATCTTGGGACAGATGGATGGGTTGCAGAAGGCCTACAGTGCTTGCTGCACAACGGGCTTGCTGCATAACAGAAAGGTTGCAAAATGAGTACGGTCCATTCATCAATTGATCACCACCCCGATTTGTTGGCCCTGCGCGAGAGCTTCGAGCGCGCCGCCGAGTCGATGAGCGCGCAGATCACCTTCGGCCTGACGATGCTCGCAGGCCTGTATGTGGCTGCGTCCCCGTGGATCGTTGGTTTCAGCGCCACGAGACAGCTCGCCTTCTGCGACCTCATCGTCGGGATCGCGGTCGCGTTCCTGGCCTACGGGTTCGCTTCAGCGCTGGACCGCACGCATGGCATGACGTGGACGATGCCCGTGCTCGGTGTATGGCTCATCTTCGCGCCGTGGATTCTGCAAGGAATCACGCGGACGGCCAGCATGATGTGGTCGCACATCGTCGCGGGTGCGGTGGTGGCCTTCTTGGGCTTGACCGCCACCTACTTCGGCATGCGCACGCGCTCGACGGTTACTCACTCGTAGTTTCGAAGTCCGCTAGACGAGAAGCCAATTCGACGCGGTTAGCCGCAGACCGCCCCTGCCGCGGCTGAGCCGACGAGTTTGACGTACTTGGCCAGTACGCCGGACTTGTAGCGTGGTGGTGGCGGGATGAAATTCTTTTGCCGGGCCGCGAATTCAGCTGGCTCGACGAGTACGTCGAGGGTGCGGCTGGCCACGTCGAGGCGAATGCGATCGCCGTTGCGCAGAAACGCGATCGGTCCAGCGTCGACCGCCTCCGGTGCGATGTGACCAACGCAGAGACCGGTCGTCCCGCCGGAAAACCGACCGTCGGTCAGCAGCAGCACATCCTTGCCCAGGCCCGCGCCTTTGATCGCGCCGGTAATGGCAAGCATTTCCCGCATCCCAGGCCCACCTTTGGGGCCCTCATAGCGGATCACCACGGCGTCGCCGTCGGTGATGGTGCCGTCTTCGAGTGCGTCCAGTGCGGCGCGCTCGCCGTCGAAAACCCTTGCGGTGCCTTCGAAGACCTCGGAGTCGAAGCCGGCGGACTTGACGACCGCGCCTTCCGGCGCCAGCGATCCGCGCAGGATGGTGATCCCACCGGTCGGATGGATCGGATTGTCCAGCGCGCGCAACACCTTTCCGTCCGGGTCCGGCGGGGCAAGGGAGGCGAGATTCCCGGCCACGGTCTCGCCGGTCACCGTCAGGCAATCACCATGCAGCAGACCAGCATCCAGCAATGCCTTCATTACCACCGGGACGCCGCCGATGTGGTCTACGTCGATCATCACGTGGTTGCCAAACGGCTTGACATCGGCCAAATGCGGCACCTTGGACCCGATCCGGCTGAAGTCGTCGAGCGACAGCGCGACGCCCGCTTCTTGGGCGATCGCCAGCAGGTGCAGCACCGCGTTGGTTGACCCGCCGAACGCCATCACTACCGCAATTGCGTTTTCGAACGCCTCCTTGGTCAGTATGTCGCGGGCGGTGATGCCGCGGCGCAGCAGTTCGATGACGGCCTGACCACTGCGACGTGCGAACCCATCGCGACGGCGGTCGGTTGCCGGCGGTGCCGCACTGCCCGGCAACGACATGCCAAGTGCCTCTGCGGCGCTGGCCATGGTGTTGGCGGTGTACATGCCGCCGCAAGCCCCTTCGCCGGGACAGAAGACCCGCTCGATGGCGTCGACGTCTTCGCGGCGCATCAATCCACGGGCGCACGCTCCCACTGCCTCGAAGGCGTCGATGATCGTGACCTCGCGTTCGCTGCCGTCGGAAAGCTTGGCCCGCCCGGGCAATGTGGAGCCCGCGTAGAGGAACACCGCCGCCAAATCGAGACGCGCTGCGGCCATGAGCATTCCGGGCAGTGATTTGTCGCATCCGGCCAGCAGCACCGAGCCGTCGAGGCGCTCGGCCTGCATGACGGTTTCGACGCTGTCGGCGATCACCTCACGCGACACCAAGGAGAAGTGCATGCCCTCGTGCCCCATCGAGATGCCGTCGGACACCGAGATCGTCCCAAACTCAAGTGGATAGCCGCCCGCCGCGAACACCCCTTCCTTGACCGCCTTTGCCAGCCGGTCCAGCGAGAGATTGCACGGCGTGATCTCGTTCCACGACGACGCGACCCCGATCTGCGGCTTGGCGAAGTCTTCGTCGTCCATGCCTACCGCCCGCAACATGCCACGGGCGGCAGCCTTCTCCAGACCGTCGGTGACGTCACGACTGCGGGGTTTGATGTCGGATTGGGGCATTGGACAAGTATGCTCGCGCCGCCATTGTGACCAAAATCCGAGGCTAATACCCCTTCGGGGTATGGAGTACGATGCGTGGTATGACGGCGCCACACGGATATACGCAGGAGAAGGACAACTACGCCAAGCGCCTGCGTCGCATCGAGGGTCAGGTCCGCGGTATCGCGCGCATGATCGACGAGGATAAGTACTGCATTGACGTCCTCACCCAGATCAGCGCCGTCAACAGCGCCTTGCGGTCGGTGGCGCTGAACCTGCTGGACGAGCACCTGAGTCACTGCGTTACGCGTGCCGTGGCCGAGGAGGGGCCGGAGGCCCCGGAAAAGGGCCGAGCCAAGCTCGCCGAAGCCTCCGCGGCCATCGCGCGACTCGTTCGTTCCTAATCGTCTCGGGCGTGTTGCGTGGCGGCCGTCGCCGGCGTGCGTACGGTTGATGAGAGTCCCTCGCTATGACCGCCGAAGCCGCAATCCCCGCCACTGCCACACGACCGTGGACTCCACGGACCGCTGCGCAGCTGGCTGTGCTGGCCGCGGCGGCTTTTATCTATGTCACTGCCGAAATACTCCCGGTAGGCGCGCTGTCGGCGATCGCGCGCAACCTGCACGTCAGCGTGGTTTTGGTGGGGACGCTGTTGTCCTGGTATGCGCTGGTCGCGGCGCTGACGACGGTACCGCTGGTGCGCTGGACCGCGCACTGGCCGCGGCGTCGGGTGCTGTTGGTCAGTCTGGTCTGTCTGACCGTTTCGCAGCTCATCTCGGCGCTGGCGCCTAACTTCGCGGTGCTGGCCGCCGGTCGGGTGCTCTGCGCGGTGACGCACGGGCTGCTGTGGTCGGTGCTCGCCCCACTCGCCACCCGGCTGGTGCCGCCCAGCCACGCCGGGCGTGCGATCACATCGACATTCATCGGAACAAGCCTGGCGCTGGTGGTCGGCAGCCCACTCACGGCCGCCCTGAGCCTGATGTGGGGCTGGCGGCTGGCCGCGGCGTGTGTAACCGTCGCGGCTGCGGTCGTCACCGTGGCGGCGCGGTTGGTGCTGCCGGAGATGGTGCTGAACGCCGACGAGCTACAGCATGTCGGTGCGCACGCGCGTCACCACCGCAATCGGCACCTGGTTGTAGTCAGCCTCATCACCATGGTCGCCGTCATCGGCCATTTCATCTCCTATACGTACATCGTGGTGATCATCCGCCAGGTCGTCGGCGTACGCGGACCGAACCTTGCGTGGGTGCTCGCCGCGTACGGTGTTGCTGGTGTGATTGCGGTCGCCTTGGTGGCACGGCCGCTCGACCGCCGGCCCAAGGGCTCGGTCATCTTCTGTATGGCCGGGCTGACGGCCGCGCTCGTTCTGCTGGCCGCGATGGCTTTCGGCGTGCATCAGACCGCGACAGTGACGCTGGTTCTTGGAACGGGTGCGATCGTGCTGTGGGGCGCCATGGCCAACGCGGTGTCGCCGATGCTGCAATCGGCGGCGATGCGCAGTGCGTCCGACGACCCCGACGGTGCCTCTGGCTTCTACGTGACGGCGTTTCAGGTGGGCATCATGGGCGGCTCGCTGGTGGGCGGCCTGTTGTATGAGCGCAGTGTGGCGATGATGCTGACCGCATCGGCGGGATTGATGGGGGTTGCGCTGTTGGGGATGGCGGCCATCATGCAGCTGATCGAGGTTAGGCCCAAGACTCCCCGGGCAATTTCACACGACGAGTAAAGCCGCAGGTCAGCGACGCGCAGTCGCCCGCTACCGCGGGATTGTGGCGTCGTTGAACCGGTAGCGAGATGCCGCGCTATGCCAGACTGGGTCCAAATGTGACTGGAGGGATGTCATATGTCGCGCTGGACGAAGGGGCGCCTCGTTGCCGCTTTGAACGCGGTCGGTGTGGCTGCCGTGCTGGTGCTGGGCACCGGCCCCGCGCTCGCGGATCCGGAGGACGTGCCCGCCGACCCAGGGGCCGTCGCCCCGGCCGATCCGCCCGCGCCGCCGGACCCGTTGGCGCTGCCGCCACTGCCTGACCCGCTCGCGCCGCCGCCGGTCGATCCGCTGGCGGTGCCCGTGGGCCCCGTTGCCGGGCAGGACCCGACGCCGTTCGTCGGTGAGCCGCCGTTCCGGCCGCCGACGTTCAATCCGCTCAACGGTTCGATGGTGGGTGTGGCCAAGCCGATCATCATCAACTTCCAGGTGCCGATCGCTGACCAGGCGCTGGCGGAACGGGCCATCCACATCTCGTCGATCCCGCCGGTGCCGGGCAAGTTCTATTGGATGAGCCCGACGCAGGTGCGCTGGCGCCCGCTGCAATTCTGGCCCGCCAACACCGCGGTGAACATCGATGCGGCCGGCACCAAGTCGAGCTTCCGGACCGGTGACGCCCTGGTGGCCACGGCTGACGACGCGACGCATCAGATGACGATCACGCGCAACGGCACCGTGGTGCAGACCTTCCCTATGTCGATGGGCATGTCGGCGGGCAACCACCAAACCCCTAACGGCACCTACTACGTGCTGGAGAAGATGCCCACGGTGGTGATGGATTCCTCGACGTACGGTGTCCCGGTCAACTCTGCCAATGGCTACAAGGTCACCGTTTCCGACGCCGTGCGGATCGACAACAGCGGCAACTTTGTGCACAGCGCGCCGTGGTCGGTGGCCGACCAGGGCAAGCGCGATGTCAGCCACGGCTGCATCAACCTCAGCCCCACCAACGCAAAGTGGTTCTTCGACAATTTCGGTAGTGGTGATCCCGTCGTGGTGAAGAACTCCGTCGGCACCTACAACAAGAACGACGGCGCCCAGGACTGGCAGGTGTAGCGACTGGTTCGGCGAACCGGAGTCGAAATTCAGCACGGTTCTGGGTGACAAACTATTTCGAGATCGCGACGGAGGGATGCGGATGACGGGCTGGGCGAGGGGAAGGCTGTTCGGCGCTTTGAAGGCAGTCGGAATAGCTTCAGTACTGGGCCCACTATTGGGCTTTGTGATGGTGCTGACTGCCGGTCTTGCGCTGGCAGATCCTGATCCCGCTCCCGGTGATCCGGGGGTTGTCCCGCCCCCGGCCGATCCGCCTCCGATGGGGCAGCCGTTTGTGGGTCCCGCCGCCGGAGAGGATCCGACACCGTTCATTGGCACGGCACCATTCGGGCCGCCGAAGTTCAACCCCGCCAATGGCTCGACAGTGGGCGTGGCCCAACCGATCATCATCGACTTTCCAGCGCGGGTCGATGACGCGGGCGCCGCAGAAGGCGCGGTTCACGTTTCGTCGATCCCGCCGGTCGCTGGCAAGTTCTACTGGCAAACCCCGACCCAGTTGCGCTGGCGCCCGTTGAGCTTCTGGCCCGCCCACACCGAGGTGACCATCGACGCGGGTGGCACCGTGTCGAGCTTCCGAACGGGCGATGAGCTGCTGGCGACCGCCGATGACGCCACGCACCAATTGACCGTTACCCGAAACGGCGTCGTCGAGAAGACGTTCCCGATGTCGATGGGTATGGCAGCCGGCGGCCATCAAACCGCAAACGGCACGTACTACGTTCAAGAGAAGATGGCGTCGGTTGTGATGGATTCCTCGACGTACGGGGTTCCAGTCAACTCGGCGAATGGCTACAAGATAACGGTGACGGACGCCGTCCGGTTCGACAACAGCGGCAACTTCGTGCATAGCGCGCCGTGGTCGGTTGACGACCAGGGTCGGCGCGACGTCAGCCACGGCTGTATCAACCTCAGCCCCACCAACGCTAAGTGGTTCTTCACCAACTTTGGTCCCGGTGATCCCATCGTGGTGAAGAACTCCGTCGGCACGTACACCCGCAACGACGGCTCCAACGACTGGCAGAACTAACGGTTTAGCCCGCGAACAGACGTAAAGTCACCCTTTTTGACCCAAAAAGGGTGACTTTTACGTCTGCTCGCTAGAGCGAGGTCAGCGACAGCATCACGTAGTGCCGAAGCAGCCGACGTGCGCAGTCGTGGACCACAATGTTTCGCCTGCCGTCCAGGCTGTAGGCGGTGTCGACGGCCCAGAAGGCGAACAGGCTGGTCGACCGGTAGGCGGCCATGTCCTCGCAGCGCAGCAAAGCCTCGGCCACGTCCTCCAGCAGGTGTTTCACCGAGCGCGCGGCGGCGGCCGGGCTCATGCCAAGCATGTCGTTGTGCCAGTCGGCGGGTTGGATCTGGTTGCCGTCGAGTGGCAGCGTCTCGAGCACCTCGGAGATCAGGGCGTGGATCTGTCGCGGACGTAGGCAGTCGGCGGGCCGATGCTGGTCCATGTCGGCACTCCAGCCGAGTAACCGCTCATAGAGCCGATCCGCCGACATCTCGCGAATCAGGTTGCGCGCCCATTTTCTCGGTTCCTCGCGGTTGTCGTGGTAGAGGATCAGATCCAGCGGGCCGTGCTTGTCGAACCGCATCAGCCGCCAGATCAGATCGAAGAACTCCTCCCGCGACAGGACCTCACCGTAGGGGATCGGCTGTTCGCGGTTGCGGATCGCTTGCACGTCGGGGGCCTCGGTGGCCGCCGAAATCCATTCCTCGAGTCGCTGCCCGTCGATCTCCTTTTCCTGCAGTGGCATCGGTACCGGGCGCCGCGGGGTGACCTTCCACTTGAGGAGCAGTTCGGCGATCTCGTCGGCGGCGGCGCACAAGGTGGTGATGAACCGCTGCTGGTAGGAGTCGTCGGATACGCCGCTGGTCAGCAGCTCGCTCAAGGAGGCATCCGGGGGGTCCTTGAGATCGCTGACGAGACGGCCGGGGTTGTCGGCGACGCGGTGGAAGGCCATGATGACACAGCTGCGAGCGCTGCCGGTGGCGGTGCGGAAGCGGTGATGCACCAGGGAGCCAGCGGCGAATACGGTGCTCAGCGGTCGTTCGGAATCCGTGACCTCGACCACGGTCGGGTTGTCCTGGCCGCGAAGTTGCATTTGCGCGTCGAACACCTTGCGGATTCTGTCGGTGGTGGTGAAGATCGACGCATTTTCAGTCGACCACGGCACCCCCGTCTCGTTGACGAAGCAGGTGCGGGAGAGTTTATGTGTGCCGGGCAGGAAGGTGAAGTTCTGTCCCGCCGGCCCTTGTGCGGTTCCGCGACGCCAGGTGACAAGGATCTTGTACTCGTCATTGAACGGCGTGTTGTCGATGTGCAGCATATTGTCCTGGGCCAGCACCGACAGCGGTTCGGCGTCCTTGGCGCGTGCGTCGACCATTCTGATCGGCCCGCCGACGGCGTAGGAGATCAATGCGATCATCAATGGGTGCAGCAGCGGCTTGTTAACCGTTGGATCGGTCAGCAGTCCGATCGTTCGCCGCAGATCCACGAAGCGATGGATGAAACTGCCGCTACCCTCCCGGGCCATGATTTCGTCGTAGCGTGCGACCAATTTCAGAAAGGTTTCCGGGGCAACGATGTTGGCGAGGACCACCGCCCCCTGCTCGGCCATTTGACCCATGAGGTTTCGTAGCGCCGCGGTGGCGTCGGCGGCGGTCTCCGAATTCCAGGCCTCAAGCGCGTTGGCGAGCTCCTGCAGGAGCTTTCTCCGGTAGGACTCCTTTGCGTCCAGATCGCTGAATCGTTTGTACGCCCAGGCGGCGGGCAGTTCGTCCTTGGATACCAATTGCGGACCGATGGGCGGTGCGAAATCCAGTGGCAGGATGTCGCTGGCGATGAACGGGGTCAGTTGGATTCCGTCGGAATTGCCCGAAGGGGACTGTGCGGTAGCTGCCCGAACTCGTGAGCCCATGCGATTCTCCTGGGAAAGGCGATTATCTCTGCGGTCGTGCATTACTCGAGAACTCGAGAACTTGACCCCGTCGAGCCGACTGCCAAATGTATAGCCGGGCCCTGGCGATATCGCCAGAGCGGTATCCGAGTCTTGCCCGAAAGGGAAGATGTCATTCCCTTTCGGCTTTCGATGCCAACGGGATATTCCGTGTGATCCGAGCCGTGAATGAGAATCGATGCAGCGGATGCGGACGAGTTGGTGGTGACGGTTGTCCGAGTTCCGCTCGAAAGGGAAGAGTCGATTTCCCGTTAGCTTTAGTCGCCGAAGTCACTGGCATATACCGTGTGATCCGCGCAGTAAACAAGAAGGGATACGCCGGATGCGGACGACTTGGTGGTGCCGGTTGTCCGGATATGTCCTTCGGCATCGGGGTGATTTGCTGCTGGGATTCGGGGCGGCGCTGGCCGGCACCGTTATCGCCGTCCTGGTTCCGCTGGTAGTCAAGCGTGTCGTAGACGATGCGGTCGCGACGGACCACCGGCCTCTGGCACCGTGGGCCACGGTCCTGCTAACCGCTGCCGGTGCGGTCTACTTGCTGACCTTCGTGCGCCGGTACTACGGCGGTCGCATCGCCCACCTGGTACAGCACGACCTACGCATGGATGCTTTTCGGTCCCTGATGAGGTGGGACGGCCGCCAGCTTGACCGGTGGAGCAGCGGCCAGCTAATCGTCCGCACCACCAATGACCTGCAGCTGGTGCAGGGGCTGCTGTTCGACCTGCCCAATGTGATCAGGCATGTGCTCACGCTGCTGCTCTGCGTCGCGGTCATGATCTGGTTGTCCCCGATGCTGGCTCTGCCTGTGGTGCTGCTGGTGCCTTTGATCGCCCTGATTGCTCATCGCAGCCGCCGCTTGCTGGCAGCGGCCACCGAATGCGCTCAGGAGCGCTATGCCACGGTCACGGGGGTTGTCGATGCGGCAGTCTCCGGAATCCAGGTCGTCAAGGCTTTCGCGCAGGAGGGGCAGGAGACGGACAAGCTCGCAACGGCCGGCCGTTCGCTGTTTACGGCGCGGTTGCGGGTGGCCAGGCTCAACGCACACTTCGGTCCGCTGCTACAAAGCCTGCCGGCGCTGGGCCAGATGGCGGTCTTCGCGCTCGGGGGATGGATGGCGGCACAGGGCAGCATCACGGTGGGTACCTTTGTCGCCTTCTGGTCCTGCCTGGCGCTAGTGGCACGGCCGGCGTGCGACCTGGCGGGGATGCTGACGGTTACCCAGCAGGCGCGAGCGGGGGCGGTACGGGTATTCGAAGTTATCGACAGCCAGCCGACACTGGTCGATGGTGCCAAGTGCTTGACCTCGGGGGCTCAGGCTTCGCTCGAGTTTCAGCACGCATCCTTCGGATATGTCGCCGACCGCCCGATCCTGAGCGACATAAGCATGTCGATCCGGCCCGGCGAAACCCTCGCCGTGGTCGGCGCACCGGGCAGCGGCAAATCGACTTTGGCGTTGCTGGCGACGCGTAGCTACGACGTCACCGCCGGCGCGGTGCGGATCGGTGGCCAGGATGTGCGCGACCTGACGCTCGGCTCGCTGCGGTCAGCGGTAGGCCTGGTACCCGAGGAGGCCGTCCTGTTCTCGGGCACGATCGGTGCGAACATCGCATACGGTCGGCCGGATGCGACGGCGGAACAGATTGCCGAGGCGGCCCGGGCAGCGCATGTCGACGAGTTCGTCGACACCTTGCCCGACGGCTATGCCACGGCCGTCGGTGCGCTCGGGCTGACACTGTCCGGCGGGCAACGTCAGCGCATCGCCCTGGCCCGGGCGTTACTCGACCGGCCGCGGTTGCTGATTCTGGACGACCCGACGTCTGCTGTGGACGCCGTCATCGAATCTGGAATTCATGAGGTGTTGCGCGAAGTCATCGCGGATCGTACCGCGATCATCCTCACCCGCCGGCGATCCATGCTCGCATTGGCCGACCGGGTCGCGGTGCTGGAATCCGGGCGGCTGCTCGACATCGGCACCCCCGACGAGTTGTGGGAACGCTGCCCTCGATACCGCGAATTGCTATCGCCCGCACCGGATCTCACCGGTGACCTCGTTGCCGAGGACTGCGCGCCGGTACCAGCACCGACAACACGACCAGCGCCACCGGCCACGCACGATGCGAACAGCTGCACGGCCGAACCTCGCGTCCACACACCCGGCCGCCGCCTGTTCCACCGCCTACTGCGCGACTTCCGTGGTCCGCTTGCGTTGAGCCTGCTCCTGGTAGGAGTCGAGAGCTGCGCGGGTTTGCTACCGCCCCTGCTCATCCGTCACGGTATCGACGTCGGGGTTCGCCAGCACCTGCTGTCGGTGCTGTGGTGCGCAGCGCTCGTGGGCACAGGTGCCGTAGTCGTCCGGTTCGTGGCGCAGTGGGGAGGTGCCATGGTCGCCGGAGCCGCCGGTGAAAAGGTGCTGTTTCGATTGCGGTCCAGCGTGTTCTCCCATGCGCAGCGACTTGGCCTGGACGCTTTCGAAGACGACGGCGATGCCCACATCGTTACCGCAGTTACCTCCGACGTCGAGGCCATCGTGGCGTTTTTGCGAACGGGTCTGGTCACCGCGGTGGTCAGTGCGGTGACTCTGGTGGGCATTCTCGTGGTGCTGTTGGCCATTCACGCCAGGCTGGTGCTGCTCATCATCGCCACGGCGCCGCTGCTGGCCCTTGCGACTTGGCAATTCCAGCGGGCGTCGAACTGGATCTACCGGCAGGCACGCCAACGGCTGGGGACGATGACCGCCACCCTGCGTGAGTACGCGGCGGGGCTGCGGATCGCGCAGGCATTCCGTGCCGAATACGTCGGAGTGCAAAGCTATTTCGCGCACAGCGACGACTATCGCCGAACGCGGGTGCGCGGCCAGCGGCTACTGGCTTTGTACTTTCCATTCGTGGCTTTCCTGTGCAGCCTGGCGACGACCCTGGTGCTGCTAGACGGCGGACGCGAGGTCCAGGCGGGCGTGATATCGGTCGGTGCACTGGTGACGTACCTGCTTTATGTCGAACTGCTGTTCACGCCGATAGACCAGCTTTCGCAAATGTTCGACGGGTATCAGCAGGCGGCGGTGGCGGCCGCGCGGATCCGGTCGTTGTTGAGCGCGCCGTCGCCGTCGTCACCGGTGTCACGGCCGGCGGGCAGGCTGCACGGCGAGGTGGTGTTCGACGCCGTCGACTTCCGGTACCGGACACGGGAAGCGCCGGCATTGGCCGGTATCGACCTGCGAATTCCGGCCGGGCAGACGGTGGTTTTCGTCGGCTCCACGGGGTCCGGGAAATCCACCCTGCTCAAGTTGGTGGCGCGGTTCTATGATCCGACCGCCGGGATAGTGCGGGTCGACGGATGCGACCTGAGGGAATTCGATATCGACGGCTATCGCGGCCGCCTCGGCATCGTGCCGCAGGAACCGTACCTATTCGCCGGGACGGTCCGCGATGCCATCGCATACGGACGGCCCGATGCCACCGATGCGCAGGTCGAACGTGCCGCCAGAGAGGTCGGTGCCCATCCGATGATCACCGCACTCGACGGTGGGTACGCGCATCGGGCCGCCGCGGGCGGGCGCAATCTCTCCGCCGGCCAGCTGCAGTTGCTCGCACTGGCCAGGGCGCGTCTGGTCGATCCCGATATTCTGCTGCTGGACGAGGCTACCGTCGCCTTGGATCCCGCTACCGAGGCCGTTGTGCACAGGGCGATTGTCGGGCTGGCCGCCGGCCGGACGACATTGATTGTGGCGCACCAGCTCGGAATTGCCGAATCCGCCGATCGTGTTGTCGTGCTCGAGCACGGGAGCGTTATCGAGGACGGCACCCACACCGAACTTCTCGCTGCTGGGGGCCGCTATGCGCAGCTATGGGAGGCCCACACTCAAGTGGGCTGGCCGCCGCAATCCCAGCACACGCTGTTGGCGAACAACTTGGTCGCGGCCACCACGCCCTAAAGACGCGGCAGTGCTGACGGGACAGCGCGGCCAATCGGGGGATACGGGATGTCCGCAATCCGGGGGACACGGATGTCCCACAACTAGTTGACATGTGTCAAAAGTCTGTACAGATAGCTCTCGGGCACCAGTTCGCGGCGGTAGGGTGGCTCGTGGTCAGGAGCGGGCCGCAGTGCAAATCCAGTGATCAGACGCGTGACGAGGGCAGACACGTGAGCAGATGGAACGACGGTCACACCGTCGGGAGCTACCTGTCCTCGAACCATTCCGTCGAGCGGCTAGTGCCCGGCAGGCACGCCACGATGAAGACCGAGTTGGCGCACGCGGTGCGGCCCAGGGGGGCGCAGTCCGGCGCGGAGTTCACCTTGTGTCCGGACCGGATGCCAATGGCGCCTATGACAGTCACCCCAGTCGCCCTACTGGCGAGCGACCCACTGACCGAAGAGGGCGCTTTGGCCCGATTCTCGAATTACCGAGAGCTCGATGTGCGCAGTTGGTCGGCCGGATGCGAGGCCACCGTGCTACTGGTGTTGGCCACCACGATCACCGAAAAGTTGTTGTCCAAAATCGACGACGTCCAGCGGGTTATCCCGGGCAATCCGCCCAAACTGGTCGTCGTCGCTGACGAATTCTCCGCGGAACAGGTCTTCCGAATGATCGACCTGGAGCTGACGGGTTTGTTGGATCGCGGGCAGACCACGTTCGACAGCATCGTCGAGACAATCCGGTTGTCCGCGGAAGGCCGCCTCCGACTTCCAGAACGTGTCCAGCGTGATCTGGTCGGCCGCCTCAGATCGATTGGGACGGCCCAACCCGCCGCGGGGGATACCGCCTGTCTCGCCGAGCGTGCGGTGGAGGTCTTGCGTCTGCTTTCGGACGGCCTGAGCACGTGCGAAGTGGCGATGAAACTCAACTACTCAGAGCGCACGATCAAGAACATCGTTCACGACGTCGTGACGCGGCTGAAGCTGCGCAACCGCACGCACGCCATCGCCTATGCCGTGCGTGCCGGCATCATCTAAGTTCCAGTCCACACCGCCACCTGTCGTTTTGGGTCTATCCCTACCCGGCGATTATGTATAGCATCATACATATGCGGAGCCCACGTGAGCGGATGGTGGTCTCTGCTGCCCTGTTGATCAGGGAACGGGGTGCTCACGCCACCGCTATCTCGGACGTTCTGCAGCACAGCGGGGCGCCGCGTGGTTCGGCCTACCACTATTTCCCGGGTGGGCGTACCCAGCTGCTCTGCGAGGCGGTCGACTACGCCGGCGAGCATGTCGCCGCGATCATCAACGACACCCAGCCGGGCGTCGAGTTGTTGGACACGTTGGTCGACAAATATCGCCAGCAACTGCTTGGCAGTGACTTCCGCGCGGGCTGCCCCATCGCCGCGGTCTCGGTCGAAGCGGGGGAGGCGGCCGATCGGGAGCGGATGACGCCGGTGATCGAGCGCGCGGCCGCCGTGTTCGACCGTTGGTGCGACCTGATCGCGCAGCGCTTCATTGCCGACGGCATACCGTCGGAGCGGGCGAAAGAATTAGCGGCCTTGGTTACCTCGGCGCTTGAGGGCGCGCTGTTGCTGGCCCGTGTGCAGCGCGACCTGAAGCCACTTGATCTCGTTCATCGCCAGCTGCACAACCTGCTGCTGGCCGAGCTGCCGGAAGGAACCCGCGATGACCACCACTGATTGGCAGCACACTGCCTGCATTCTGTGCGAATGCAATTGCGGCATCGTCGTGCAAGTCGAAGATCGCAAACTCGCTCGAATCAGGGGTGACAAGGAGCATCCGGGGTCGCGGGGTTACACCTGCAACAAGGCGCTGCGTCTGGACCACTACCAGAACAACCGTGCTCGCCTGACGTCGCCGATGCGCCGCCGTCCCGATGGAACCTACGAGGAGATCGACTGGGACACTGCGATTGTCGAGATTGCCGAAGGATTCAAGCGAATCCGCGATACATACGGCGGTGACAAGATCTTCTACTACGGCGGCGGAGGTCAGGGCAATCATCTTGGCGGGGCCTATAGTGGCGCATTCCTGAAGGCCCTAGGTTCGCGCTACCGCTCAAACGCGTTGGCGCAAGAGAAAACTGGCGAGGCTTGGGTCGACGGTCAACTATATGGTGGTCACAC
The DNA here is from genome assembly GCF_900232995.1 of Mycobacterium simulans. Taxonomy (GTDB): domain Bacteria; phylum Actinomycetota; class Actinomycetes; order Mycobacteriales; family Mycobacteriaceae; genus Mycobacterium; species Mycobacterium simulans. The sequence goes on along the minus strand of NZ_OCVX01000003.1, from coordinate 832,514 downwards.
CCGGGGCGAATTCGAGCACGCGGAAGTGTCGGGGTTCGTCGGAAAGAACCCGTGGATGTCGCAGAGCTTCCCACGAGCGAGGGTGGTACTCAACGAGATTGCCAAAGACCCGGCCCGGTCGATGATCGTGATCGATCCCGTCGTTACCGACACCGCGAAGATGGCCGGCTTCCACCTTCGGGTGCGACCCGGCACCGACGCCTGGTGTCTGACGGCGCTTGCCGCTGTGCTGGTTCAGGAAAACCTGTGCGACGAAGCATTTCTTGCCGACCATGTGCACGGCGCCGACACCGTGCGCGCTGTCTTACGTGAAGTCCCGATACCTGACTTCGCCGAGCACTGCGGGGTTGATGAAGAGCTGTTGCGTGCCGCCGCACGCCGCATCGGCAGCGCGGCCAGCGTTGCGGTGTTCGAAGACCTCGGCATTCAGCAGGGTCCCAACAGCACACTGTGCTCCTATCTCAACAAGCTGCTGTGGATTTTCACCGGAAATTTTGCGAAAAAGGGCGGCCAGCACCTGCATTCGTCCTTCGCTCCGCTGTTCAGCAAGGTCTCTGGCCGCACCCCCGTGACCGGAGCGCCCATCATCGCCGGGCTGATCCCTGCCAATGCCGTTCCCGAAGAAATCCTGACCGACCACCCGGACCGGTTCCGCGCTATGATCGTTGAAAGCGGCAATCCGGCCCACTCGCTGGCCGATTCGACCGCGTGCCGCAAGGCTTTCCAGGCGCTGGAACTGATGATTGTAGTCGATGTCGCTATGACCGAGACCGCTCGACTCGCGCACTACGTGCTGCCCGCGGCCTCCCAGTTCGAGAAGCCGGAAGCCACGTTCTTCAATTTCGAGTTCCCGCACAACGGCTTCCAGTTGCGAAGGCCGCTGCTCGAGCCGCTACCCGGAACGCTGCCCGAGCCGGAGATCTGGGCCCGGTTGGTTCGGGCGCTTGGCGTGGTGGACGAAGCGGATCTGCGGCCGCTGCGCGAAGCGGCTCAGCGAGGACGCCAGGCCTACACCGAGGCGTTCCTTACCGCGATGGCGACCAATCCCACTGTGGCGAAACTACTTCCGTATGTGCTTTACGAAACGCTGGGGCCGACGCTGCCGGACGGGCTAGCCGGGGCGGCGGCGTTGTGGGGTCTCGCCCAGAAGGTGGCGATGACGTATCCCGAGGCCGTTCGACGTGCCGGCCACGCGGACGGCAACGCGCTGTTCGACGCGATCCTCGACAGCCCGTCGGGGGTCACCTTTACCGCGCACAACTACGAGGACGATTTCGCGTTGATCAGCCACGACGATCACAAGATTGCGCTCGAAATCCCTGAAATGCTGGACGAGATAAGGTCGTTGACCCGGACGCCGGCTCGGCTGACCACTGCCGAATTGCCGATCGTGCTATCTGTGGGCGAACGCCGCGCCTACACCGCCAACGACATCTTCCGCGACCCGTCCTGGCGTAAACGTGACGCGGACGGGGCGCTACGCGTCAGCGTCGAAGACGCCCAAGCCCTTGGGCTTGTCGACGGAGGCCGGGCCCGCGTCACCACCGCGGCCGGCACTGCGGAGGCAACCGTCGAGATCAACGAGGCGATGCTGCCCGGACATGCCGCCCTGCCCAATGGCTTTGGGCTCGACTACGTCGACGCTGATGGACGCACCGTCGTTCCGGGCGTCGCGCCGAATGCGCTCACTTCTACCGAATGGCGCGACCGGTACGCCGGCACGCCCTGGCACAAACACGTGCCAGCGCGCATCGAACTGTGCCGAGCAGACGCAGAATCGCACGCGTAGGGGTGGATTTACGCGATTCTGTGTCTGCTCGCGGAGATTAGTTCCAGATGCGGACGCGGCGTTGGGGCTCCAGGAACAGCGCGTCATTCTCGGCGACGTCGAAGGCCTCGTAAAACGCGTCGACGTTACGGATGACGCCGTTGCAGCGGAACTCCGGCGGGGAGTGCGGATCCACTGCGAGCCGCCGGATCGCCTCAGCATCACGCGATTTGGACCGCCACACCTGTGCCCAGCCGAAGAAGACGCGCTGCACGCCGGTGAGGCCGTCGATCACCGGAGCCGGCTCACCGTTCAGCGACAGCTGGTAGGCCAGCAACGCTATGGATAACCCACCCAGGTCGCCGATGTTTTCGCCGACGGTGAACGCGCCATTCACGTGGTGGCTCTTGTCGAGAGCCCGGGGCGTGTACGCCTCGTACTGCTCGATCAGCGCCTTGGTGCGGGCGCCGAACTCGGTGCGGTCGTCGTCGGTCCACCAGTCGACCAGGTTGCCGTCGCCGTCGTACTTGGCGCCCTGGTCGTCGAAGCCGTGCCCGATTTCGTGTCCGATCACCGCACCGATGCCGCCGTAGTTGGCGGCGTCGTCGGCCTCGGCGTCGAAGAATGGAGGCTGCAAAATCGCTGCGGGAAAGACGATTTCGTTCATACCGGGGTTGTAGTAGGCGTTCACGGTCTGCGGGGTCATGAACCACTCGTCCCGGTCCACCGGGCCACCGAGCTTGGCGAGCTCGCGGTCGTGGTTTACCGCGTGGCCGCGCTGGTAGTTGCCGTAGAGGTCGTCGCGGTCGATCACCAACTTCGAGTAGTCCCGCCACTTGGCTGGATAGCCAACCTTCGCGGTGAACTTGGCCAGCTTGGCCAGCGCGCGTTCCCGGGTCTGTGGTGTCATCCAGTCAAGTTCGCTGATGCTGATCCGGTACGCCTCTTGCAGGTTGTGTACCAGGGCGTCGATGCGAGCCTTGGCTCCCGGCGGGAAATGCCGTTGCACATAAAGCTTTCCGACGGCGTCGCCCATCAGGCCCTCCACCAGCGCCACCGCCCGCTTCCAGCGGTCACGGATCTGCTCGGCGCCGGTCAACCTGCGGCCGTAGAAGTCGAAATCCGCTGCGACGAGCTCGCGGGTCAGCCAGGGGGCGCGGACGCGGATCAACCGCCAACGGGCCCAGCGCTTCCAGTCTTCGAGATCTTCGCCGGTCCACAACTGGGCGAAAGCGGTGAGGTAATCAGGTTGGCGCACAATCAGTTCGGAGACATCTTCCGGAGCGCTGCCCAGTGCCGTCACCCAACCGGCCCAGTCGAAGCCCGCCCCTTCGGTTTGCAAATCCGCGAAGGTGCGCAGGTTGTAGGTGAGCTCGGCGTCGCGGCGCTTGACCACATCCCAGTGCGCCGCAGCGAGTTTAGACTCTAGCGCAACGATGCGGGCAGCTGTTCCGGCGTGGTCTTCGCTTTCGCCCCCGTATACGAGGCTGAACATCCGGGCGATGTGCCGAGGGTAGTCGGCCAGTATGTCGGCGTGCTGCTCGTCGCGGAAGTAGGACTCGTCCGGCAACCCGATGCCGGACTGAGAGAAGTGCACCAGGTAGCGCGTCGAGTCCTTGGCGTCGGTATCGACGTATAGTGCGATGCCGCCGCCCATTCCGGTTCGTTGCAGGGCGCCGATGGCAACCGCCAGTGCATCGTGGTCGGCGGCGGCGTCGATCGTGGCCAGTTCGTCGAGCAGCGGTTGCACGCCCGCGCGCTCGACGGCTTCCTCGTCGAGGAAGCTGGCGTAGAGGTCGCCGATGCGCTGTTCGTCGGTGCCTAGCGCGGAGTCTGAGGCATCGCTGGCCCGGCTAGCTTCAGCGATGAGCTCTCGCACCTGCTCTTCGGCACGGTCGAACAGGGCACGGAAGGCGCCGTCGATGGCGCGATCTGCAGGTATCTCGTATTCGCTGAGCCAGCGACCGTTGACATGACCGTAGAGGTCGTCTTGAGGCCGGGCGCCGGCGTCGACATGGCTCAGGTCGATGCCCGAGTGAATGGCCGCATACGTCACCCCGCCATCCTTCCATCTCGTTTCGGGTGCGACGATCGGGCCATGTCAGACGATCCAGAGCCCTCGTTAGGGCCGGCCGAGGAGTCCGATAAGGCGGAGCCGGATACGTCGGTGCCCGAATCGTCGGACGGGGCGATGTTCTCCAGTTACGGCATCGCCTCGACCGTTCTCGGTGTGGTGTCGGTGGTCGCGGTCGTGCTTGGGGTACTGATCTGGCAGGGGCATCGTGACGACGCAGGCGAGCGCGCTTATCTGACCCGGGTCATCCGGACCGCCGCCGAATGGACCGATGTGCTGATCAACATGAACGCCGGCAACGTCGACGCCAGCCTGCAGCGACTGCACGACGAAACGGTCGGACAACTCAACACCGACTTCGACGCCGCTGTACAGCCCTACCGCCAGGTGGTGGAGAAGCTGCAGACACGCAGCACGGGCCGGATCGAGGCGGTGGCGGTCGAAACGGTGCACCACGACCTGGACACCCAGCCGGGCGCCGCTCGGCCCGTGGTGATTACGAAGCTGCCGCCGTTCGCCACCCGGACGGACTCGGTGATGGTCGTGGCGACGTCGATTGCCGAAAATGCCGGCGCCAAGCCACAGACGGTGCACTGGAGCCTGCGACTCGATGTCTCCAGCGTGGACGGCAAGCTGATGATCTCCAAGCTGGAGTCAATCCGATGAGAAACGCATGGCGGCTTGTGGCCTTCGACATCCTCGCACCACTGGCCGCGATCGCGGCGCTGCTGGCGATCGGAGTCGTGCTCGGCTGGCCGCTGTGGTGGGTTTCCACGTGTTCGGTGCTGGTGCTGCTGATCGTAGAAGCGGTGGCGGTCAATTTCCTGCTGTTTCGCCGCGATGCGGTGACCGTTGGCACCGACGACGACGCGCCCGGACTGCGATTGGCCGTTGCCGTGCTGTGCGCGGCCGCAGTCTCGGCGGCCGTGATGACCGGGTACTTGCAGTGGACGACACCGGATGAAGACTTCAAACGGGATTCCCGAACGGTGGTACAGATTGCAACCGGGATGGCGGAAGCGGTGGCGTCGTTCTCTCCGACCGCCCCGACAGCCTTCGTCGACAAGGCCGCGGCGATGATGGTGCCGGAACGGGCGGGCGCGTTCAAGGAGCAGTACGCCAAGTCCAGCGCCGACCTGGCACAGCGGAAGGTGACCGCACAGGCCGCCACACTGTCAGCTGGCGTCGAGGCCCTGGGGCCGGCGGCCGCCAGTGTCGCGGTGATTCTGCGAGTTACCCAGGACACGCCCGGCCAGCCGACCAGCCAGGCGGCACCCGCAGTGCGGGTGACGCTGACCAAGCGGGGCAATGACTGGCTGGTGCTCGACGTAACGCCGATCAGCTCGCGCTAACTCACGCTTAATTGGAGTCGGCGGTGCCCGAGTTCTTTACCCGTACGAACCGGTCGGAGAGCCGGCGCATCCGGATCATCAGCGAAGCCGATGGGCTGACGCTGCCATCGAGGTAGGCGGCCAGGTCCGGCGTGGTCACGCCGATGCGCGAGGCGAATTCCTGCTGTTCGAGACCCGAACGATCCAGGAGAAGCCTCACGTGACGGGCCACCTCGGCACGCTCGTTGGCCTCTAGGTGAGCGCGGGCGCGGTCCAGCACCTCCCACAGCGCTTTGGAGATGCCATATCGTGCGCCGTCTAGGACTTCCTCGACTTGGCGCGCCGTGCGCCCGTAGGGGTCGCGTTTCAGGGCGGCGGCAATGCGTTTCCAGGTGGCGATGTCGCCGCCCTCCAGCGCGGATCGGATAGCGGCGGTGGGCCAGAACTCCACCGGTTGGTCCGGGTCGTGGGAACTCGGGTTCGCCTGGGGTCTTTGCAAGGGCCCCTGTGGCGGCGATGCGGGCGCAGGCTTTCGCTGGTCGGCTGCCAACGTCACCTCGCCTCCTCCAACATCGCCACGGCCACCGACAGGCAGCGCTGCCTGACCTCCTCCCAGTTTGCCCTGGCATCCGGTTCGATCTCCCCATTATCGAGGTCAGACGGATGTGGATCCGCCAGTCGTCGAACCAATTGGGTAGCCATCCACTGCCGCCTTGAAGACTGGCCGAGTGGTTGACAACAGTAATACCTGTCCATTCCGGCCAGCACCACTGCGACGGTCTCGGGTTCCATCGTGTCGACCATGTCAGCGAATTCGGCAAAGTCGCGGCTGCTGTTACGGCACATGATCAAGTAGCCCTTGAGACGTAGGGTTTCCGCGCCGGTCGGAATTCGGAGTCTGTCACCGGTGGGCAATTGCACCTTGGTGGTCTCAACCGGGCTGCGGCGCTCAAATGTGTCGCGAGCCGTCGCAGTGGTCTGCAATGCATCGAGGGCGACCGATAACCGGCCCCGCCAGACGGTGACCGGGTGAACCGGCCGCTCGGCCCACGACATCGCTCGGGCGATGCCGTTACGGTAGGCAAGGCCGACCTTGCTGGCCGCTGACGCGAGTGCGGCACCTTCTTGTAGAACCTGCTCCGGCTCGTCCGTGTTACGTCCACAACCGGTGAAGGCGAGCGGATCCGCCACGCAAATGGCATCGGGCGCAAGGTGTTTGAGCTTCGCCGCCGACTTGATCACCATGCGCAGGTCGGCGCTGGGCGCTATCGCCGCGGTGATGTCCTCGGGGATGACCACGACGTCGCCGAGGTCGACCTCGGGCAGCGGCCTGTCGAAGTCGACGGACGGCAAGACCCGGGCCAACCATCCTGGCAGCCACCAATTCCACTTGGCGAACATCGCCATCAACGCCGGCACCAATATCAGCCGCACAATGGTGGCGTCGACGGCAATCGCGACCGCACACGCCACACCGATCTCGGCGACCAGCGGCATGCCGGCGAACGCGAACCCACAGAACACCGCGATCATGATCAGCGCGGCGCTGGTGATCGTGCGCGCGCTGGTGCTCACGCCGTAGGCAACGGCATCCCGGGTGTGGCCGGTTTGTAGGAAGCGTTCGCGGATCCGGGTGAGCAGGAAGATCTCGTAGTCCATCGACAGCCCGAACGTCATCGCCAGCACCAATGGGGGCACCGTGCTGTCGATCGAACTCAGGTGCGGGAAGCCGAGTCGTTCTGCCCAGCCCCACTGAAAGACCATCACCAGGCTGCCGTAGGCGGCCGCAACCGACAGCAGGGTCATCAGGACGCCCTTGAGCGCCAACAAAACCGAGTGGACCGAGATCAACAGCATGAGAAACGCGATCAGTGCAACGAAGATCAGCACCAGCGGTTCGGTTGCCGACACTCGGTCGTCGAAGTCCTTGATCAGCGCTGTCGGACCGCCGACGTCGACGCGAGCGGAACCGCCGTCGGCGACCTTGGGCAGCTGGGATCGCATCCAGTCCACCGTCTGCCGGGCACCCATGTCCTCGGGATCGACCGACAGGACCGCACTGAGCAGGGCGCTGCGGTTGTTGTCGGCAAATTCGGGCGGTGCCACCGACGCGACGTTGGGTGCCTGCGCCATACGCTCGCGGATCGCGGCAAGCGTTTGGGCATGTTCGGGTGCGGAGGCTTGGATATCAGGACTGTGCGGAAATCGGACCAGCACCTGAACCGGCCCCAGGGCGCCGGGGCCGAGCGCCTGGGACGCCGCTGCCACTCCGGCGCGGATCTCGTGTGACGAGTCGAACTGGCGCAGCAAGCTATTGCCCAGCACCATCGATGTCGCCGGTAGGGCCGTGACGATCAAGACGGCCGATGCCGCCAACGCCGACATCCATGGCCGGCGCATAACCCATCCGACCCAACGCGTCCAGAACCGAGACACCGTGGTTTCAGGACGGCGCGACCAGTGCAGCAGCGCTGACCTTTTGGCCGCTGCCCTGCCGAACGTCGCCAGCGCCGCCGGCGTCAAGGTGGCCGACGTCAGCATCGCGACAGCGACCGCCAGAATCGCTCCCGTGGCCATCGACTTCAGTGCCGGGGTGTTGATCAGATAGATGCCGGTAAGGGAGGCGATGACGGTCAGGCCCGACAACACGACCGCGAGCCCCGACGTTGCCATCGCGGCGTCCACGGCATCGGCAGGCTGACGGCCGGAACGCAGCTCCTCGCGAAAGCGCATCAAGATGAATAGCGAGTAGTCGACGGCGAGCGCGATGCCGAACATGGACACCGTCGATGTCACGAACACCGACATGGTGGTGTGCATCGACAACAGGAAGACCAGGCCCATCGTGACGACGACCGTGCAAACCCCGAGCGCAAGCGGGATCGCCGCGGCCGCCAGCGAACCGAACACCGCGAGCAAGACGATCAGGATGATCGGCAGGTTCCAGCGTTCGGCGGCGGCGATGTCGTGTTTGGTGTTTGCCGCCGCCGCGGCGGACAGCGCGCCCTGCCCGATCACATAGAGCCGCACATGGCCATTCGCGGTCTGTCCGGACTGATCGCCCGTGACGCCGACTCGTTGGCGGAGCTTTTTGGCAACGTCGCTGGTGCCGGCGTTGCGCGCGTCCAAGCGTAGCGACACCACATAAGGCCGGTCGGGTCGTGGGGGCCGTTGGGTGGGGTTGGGTACCTCCGAAACGCCGGGAAACTCGCCGGCGATTTGTCGCAGCTGGGCGACGGCGTCATTGATGTCTTGATAACTGGCGTCGGCGCGGGGCGCGGCCACCAGCGCCAACGAGGAGGCTCCCAGGTCGGGATAGGCAGCGATGAGCTCGTCATGGACAAAGATCGACTGCGACCCGGCTACCTCGAAACCGCCGCCGGTGAGATTCCCCGACTGCGTTAGTGCCAAGTAGATCGCCGGTACCAGCGCGAGCAACCAGCCGGCGAAGACGAACCAGCGGAACCTGCGCAGGTTGCGGCTCAGGCGCATCATGAACTGCTGGATGTCGGTCTCCCCGTATTTGTCGCGCAACGCGTGCCCGCGAGCCTACCGCAGAGCACTGTGCATTATGTCGGCTTCTCGGTTGCTGAGCTGCAACGATTCGGCCGCGGTGAAGCCCCTGTGGCAGGATGACGGATGGCCGTGTGGGGCCTCGTCTTCGGGGGTCGGGGGGCCGCTATTGATGATCGTCGCACCAAGGAGCTATCCATGAAGCCGACCACTACAACCGTGCGCCTCGGGCTGTTGGCAGCACTGATCGCCGCTGCGCTGCCGGGCGCGGGGATCGCCGTGCCGCCGGCCAGGAGTGCGTCGGATCCATGTGCCGCCAGCGAAGTGGCCAGGACGATCGGTTCGGTCGCCAAGCAAACAGGTGACTATCTGGACTCGCATCCCGAGACCAACCAAGCGATGACCGCGGTATTGCAGCAGCCGGCAGGGCAGGGATCATTGGGATCGCTGGGATCGCTGAAAAGCTATTTCGAGGCCAATCCCAAGGCCGCCGGCGACTTGCAGTCGCTTGCGCAACCGTTGACCCATTTGTCCACGCAGTGCAAGCTGCCGGTCACGCTGCCGCAGGCGCTCGGCATCGCTCAGGCAGCTCAAGGTGCGGGTGGCCTGCCGGGTCTGCCGGCCGGCATTCCGGGCGGTACGGCCGGGACCCAGGCGACCCCGCCCGCGGCGACCGGGCCGCTTCCGGGGCCGACGCGGTCAAACCACGCGAACTAGCCGCGATCGTCGCCGTCGCGATCTCGGTCAGGCGGCAGCGGACCTTGCAGGGCGGTTTCGGCCGGGTCCTCGAAGGGCTCGAAAGGGTTGCCGAGGCTTTGGATCGGCAACCGCAGATCCGGGTCGGTGGGCGGGTCGTCGCCGGTGTCTGCGTCGGCGGCTTTCTCGGTGCGGAACATGAAGAAAAACACGACCCAGCCGATCGCGGCGATAAATAGCCAGCTGATCAGCCGGTAGATCAGCATCGCCGAGATAGCGTTCGGCAAGGCCATGCCGCTGGATACCAGGCCAGGAACCAGCACCGCCTCGACGACCAGTAGACCGCCCGGCATCAGCGGGATGGTGCCGACCGCGCGGGCTGCCGCGTAGGCCACCGTCAATCCTGCGAGTGAGGCGTGGTCGCCCGCGGCGTAGGCGGCGCAGGCAAGGCAGGCTACGTCGGCGATCCAGTTGAAAAGCGACCAACTGAACGCGAGCCCCAGGTCGCGCCGGCTCAGGCTGACCGACTCGAGTTGCATGAGTATCTGCCGCCACTTGTCCAACCCGGTGTCGACCGGCCTGCCGCGGATCGAGTTGACCCACGACAACACCCGGCTGCCGATCCCTTCGATGAGCTCCGGCCGCGACGCCACCGCCTGGGCCAACAGCAACAACGCGACGAAACCACCGAGGGTGAACAGCAGCGAGAACGGATTGTTCTTGGCGCCCAGGAAGAAGGCGCCGCCCAGCCCCAGCAGGCCCCAGCAGTGCCAACCCCACCGCCTGCAGCAGCCCCGACATCACCAGCTGCCACGACGCCACGACCGATGAGGCACCCCAGATGCGTTGTTGGCGGAGCAGGAACGTCGCCGACAACACCGGCCCGCCCGGCAGCGTGGTGCTCAGCGAGTTGGCGGCATAGAACGCGGCTTCCGACCGCAACTGTTTGACGTGCACACCGGCCGACCGCAACAACGTGCGCTGGATCTGGGCAAAGCTGTGCATCGACGCTGCCGCCGCTAGCATCGCGGCAACCAGCCACCACCAGTTGGCCTGGTACACACTCATCCAGGCCTTGGCGAGCTGGTCCCAAACCAGTGCCACCTCTACGCCGAGAACGATCGCGACGATGGATAGGACCACCCATCGCAGCCACCAGTACTTGCCGCGCGAAGCCTCCGGGCGCTGGGCGAGGAGCTTGCGGGCAGGCGCGTCGTGCGACACCTGATTAGGGTAACGGTGCAGGTGGCGCCGCCATCGCCGCACGTCGCCGACTGTGTCGGGCTCGTAACCGGATCGTGCCAGCTATGACGTGACCTCCGATGACCTCCGATCCACACGGTCCCCAGATACGCTTGCCCGATGTCGGCAAGCCTCGACGATGCTTCGGTAACACCCCTGGTTCGCAAGGCGGCGGCCTGGTCGTGGCGGTTGTTGGTCATCCTGGCCGCTGCAGTCGCGGTTTTGTGGGTCATCAAGAAGCTTGAAGTCATTGTCGTTCCGGTGTTGCTGGCGATGATGGTGAGTGCGTTGCTGGTGCCGGTGGTGGACTGGCTGGACAAGCGCGGGCTGCCGCGCGGTGCCGCTGTGTCGCTGGTCATCCTGGGTGGTTTCGCGGTCCTGGGCGGTCTGCTTACGTTCGTCGTCACCCAGTTCATCGTCGGCTTGCCCGATCTGGTGAAGCAGGTCGAGCACAGCATCGACTCAAGCCGCAGATGGCTGATCGAAGGGCCGGCGCATTTGCGCGGCGAGCAGATCGAAAACGCGCACAACGCCGCCATCCAAGCGCTGCGCAACAATCAAGCGAAGCTGACCAGTGGCGCGCTGTCCACTGCGGCCACCATCACCGAATTGGTCACCGCAGCGGTATTGACACTGTTCACGCTGATTTTCTTCCTATACGGCGGACGAAACATCTGGCAGTACGTCGCCAAGCTCGTCCCTGCCCACGTCCGGGACCGGGTTCTGCAGGCCGGGCACGCCGGATACGGGTCACTGATCGGATACGTGCGCGCCACGTTTCTCGTGGCGTTGACCGATGCGATCGGCGTCGGCACCGGGCTCGCGATCATGGGCATACCGCTGGCGCTACCGCTGTCCTCGATCGTGTTCCTTGGCGCCTTCATTCCGCTGATCGGTGCCCTAGTGTCTGGCTTGCTGGCGGTGGTGGTTGCCCTGCTCGCGAAGGGGTTGGTCTACGCGCTGCTCACCCTTGGTTTGCTAATCGCGGTGAACCAACTCGAAGCCCATTTGCTGCAGCCGCTGGTGATGGGTCGCGCGGTCTCGATTCACCCGCTGGCGGTGGTGCTGGCCATCTCCACCGGCGGGGTGCTTGCCGGCATCGTCGGTGCCTTGCTGGCCGTCCCGACGGTCGCGTTTTTGAACAACGCGGTGCAGGTATTGCTCGCCAGGGAGCCGGCCGTCGAGGCCGAAGAGCAGACCGAGGACGACGATAAGGCCATCGTGACCGCGGAACCGGATAAGCCCGACGAGGGCTAAGTGCTTTGACTGTGAATCCTGGGTTCTGAGGGTGAAACGTGGGCGGCGAAATTGCGGCAACTCGACCGTGAGCTCACGCTCGAAGCCGCCAGTTCACACTCGCGGCTAGATACGGCCCTCGCGCCTAGATGCGGCCCTCGCGACGCAGCAGATCCTGCGCGCTGACCCCGCCGCCGCCTGCGCGACGGCGCCGCGTCTGGTCGGTGCCTTTGTCGGTGCCATTGTCGGTCTGCCCACGGGAATTCAGCTTCTCGGTGGCCGCCTCGGAGTCAGCTCCTTCCGATCGCTGGATCGGGAGCGCGGCGGTCTTATCGGCCGGGTCGCCCTGGGCCGCGTCGGGCCCGTTTCCCGGAATCGGCATGGCACGGGTCTGGCCGGCAGACGGGGTCGACGGCCCCGGCGGCGGCGCCGCCGGCGGTGTCTGAGTCGACGACGGCCGTTCCCGGTTGGGCACGGGCTGCGTGCCCTGCTTGCCGGGTGCGGTCAGGCGGGTCGTCGGGGCCTCCGTGGAGGCCTGTTGACTCGAACGGGTTTGTATCTGTGTGGTTTTCGCGCCGGACGGCCCGTTGGGGTTGGGTTTGGTTTCCGGCAGGGCGGCCGGGACCGAGCGTGTCAGCCGGGGCGTCTCGGTCGTGGCAGGGTGAGTGGGGTCGTGGGGTGCGCGCGGGCCCCCAGCGGGGCTTGTGGCAACCAACCCGGCCGTGACCGGAGGCCGCGCGGTTCGCCCGTTGCCGGCGGGGCGTTTGCGCTCGTCGGGCAGGTGAATCTCACCCAGCCCGATGCGGGTCTGCACCCGTCGCATCCAGCGCGGAGCCCACCAGCAGTCGTCGCCGAGCAGCTTCATCACCGACGGCACCAGGAACATCCGCACCACGGTCGCGTCGAGCAGCAGCGCCGCCATCAAACCGAAGGCAAGGTACTTCATCATCACCAGATCGGAGAACACGAACGAACCGGCGACCACGGCTAGGACCAGCGCCGCGGCGGTGATCAAGCGACCGGTGGTCGCGGTGCCGATCCGGATCGCCTCCTGGGTCGACATGCCATGTTCTCGCGCCTCGACCATGCGGGAGACCAGGAAGACCTCGTAGTCGGTGGCCAACCCGTACCCGACGGCGACAACCAGCGCGATTACCGGCGCGGTCAACGGCGTGGCCGTGAAATTCAGCCACTTCGAGAAGTGTCCGTCGACAAATATCCACGTCAGAATGCCCATGGTGGATCCAAGGGTCAACGCGCTCATCACCGCTGCCTTGATCGGCAGCACCACCGAACCGAAGGCCAGGAACATCAACAGCGTGGTGGCGGTGAGCAGGATGACCAACATCGCCGGCATGTTGTCGAACAGGCTATGGATGGAATCCTGTTCCAGCGCGGGGGTGCCGCCGACGAACACCTCGAGCCCCTTGGGGGCTGAGATCGCGCGTAGCTCTTCGAGTTTCTTCGACGCTTCACCCGGATTCTTCAACCCGTTCTGCAGGACCCGCACCGACGGATCCTTCGATGCGCCCGGCGCGTAGCTGCGCTCCTGCCACATGTTGTCTGGGTTGTTGTCCGGTTCGATGAACCCGCTAATCGCCATCGCTTTGCTGCGGATGTCGGCGATCTGTTGATCGGTGACCGGCTGGTGGTTGGTGGTTTGAATCACCAGCGTCAGCGGATTGGTGCGGTAGCCGGGGAAGAGCTGGTCGAAATGCTCCTGCGACAGCCGAACCGCATTGTCGGGTGGCAGATACTTCTCGCTCATGCCGCCGAGTGACAGGTTGAACAACGGGATGACCAGCAGGATCATGCCGAAGACGATCGGGATCGCGAAAACCAGCGGCCGCCTCATCACCCAGTTGACGAGCTTGCCCCAGAAGCCGGCCTCGACCTCTTCGCGGGTCTTGGTCTTCTGCAGCCGGTCGGCGAGCCAGTTCAGGTAGGCCCGCGACACCTTCCAGTTCCGCAGGAACGGCACCCGGAACAGGGTCCGCACTCCGAGCGCGTCGACGTGGCGACCGAGGACACCCAGGCACGCCGGAAGCAGGGTGATGGACAGCAGGGCGGCCAACCCGACCGCTGCGAGCAGCGCGTAGGTCAGCGACTTGACGAAGCCCTGCGGCAACATCAGCAGACTCGCCCCGGAGGCCATGATCAGCACCGCCGAGAAGGCGACAGTCCGCCCGGCGGTCATGACGGTACGTCTTACCGCGGCCTCGGTGTCGTAGCCCTCCGCGATCTCTTCCCGGAACCGGCTCACCACGAAAAGTCCGTAGTCCACCGCGATGCCCAACCCGATCAGCGAGACGACGGGCTGGGCGAAGAAGTGCACCGGCCCAAACACCGCGACCAACCGCAGGATGCCCAAGGCGCCGAGGATGCTCAGGCCGCCGACCATTACCGGTAGGCAGGCCGCAATCACGCCGCCGAACACCAGGAACAGCACCACGGCCACCAACGGCAGCGCCAGCACCTCCATGCGTCGTTGGTCGGTGGCGATGGTGCCGGTCAAGGCCTCGGCCACCGGCTCGAGGCCGGCGAGTTGGACGGTGCCGCCGTCCAGCTTCTGTAGGGCCGGCTGAATGGCCTTGTAGTTATTGAGGATGGTGTCGTCGTCGTCGCCCTTGAGCGGGATGGACACGAAGGTGTACTTCTTGTCGTCGGTGGCCATGCCCTTGACGACCGCGTTGGTGGTGTCGGGCGCTCGCAGATACCCGGCCCATCCGAGCACTTCGTTGGTATGGTCGTGCTGGAATTGGTTGAGCTCATCGGTGATCTTCTTCGACCACGCCGGGTCATTGACGGTCTTGCCGTCCGGGGCTTTGAAGATCGCGACGATGTGACCGCTTCGGTCGCGGCCGTAGACCTTGTCGCCGAGCACCGACGCCTTTACCGATTGACTGCCGTCGTCATAGAAGCCGCTCTGTGTGACGTGCTTACCCAGGCTCAGCCCAAAAATGCCGCCGCCAAGGCACAGAGCGACCATGACCCCGATTACGATGAACCGGTAGCGGTACACAGTTCGACCCCACCAGGCGAACACGTAAGCTCCTTACTGGATCGTTAACGACCCGCGCATTTGCTCTTCAGTTTTAAGACGCGCCGGTCGTCACACACGCGAGGTCAGCAGCGAGGACAGCGGCCGGAACGGCTGCAGCCAAGCCCCCTGCTCAGGTAGCGAGTCGAGCCCGATTCGCGGCAGCGGCTCCCGGAAAACACCTGCGATGTCCTCCAGGTCGACAAACTCCAAGCTATCCGACGCTAGCGCCCAACTAGCGTGTTCACGAAATCCGAGGACTTGAACAGGGGTTCCGCCGCGGGCGATTTCCTCCAGCGGCTGGCGAAACGCCTGACCGTCGGCCGAAGCCACCACCAGGGCCGCCAGGCCCTCCTGGTACCGCTGGTCGATATGAGCGAGCATGTCGCGGTCGACGTCGCTGTCCTCGTCAACCTTCGGTTTGGCGAATACCGCAAACCCGACGTTGCGCAGCGCGTCCACCCAGGGCCGCACTACTTCGGCACTGCCGGGTGCGATATTGGTGAAGACGGTGGCCTCGGGTTCCACCGTGACCCCCGGGCGACCGGCCGCGACATCGGCGGTCCGGGCCAGTAGCCAGCGACCCAGCGCGTCGAAACGAGGTCGTTCCAGTGCCGTCGGCCGGCGGCCCAGGATGGAGCCCAGACCCATGTCGAGGTTCGGGGCGTCCCATACCAGCAGGACCCGTGCTACCGGTGCTGCGAAGCCGGTCAGGCCGGCCTGCGACAAATCCCCCGCCACCACCGGCGGCGGGGGCACTGGTCCGGAGGTGTGGGTGGTCACTTCTTCGGTCAGGCTCATTTACGCAATGTCTTTTCTACTTTTCTAAGTCATTTCCAGATCGCTGCCAGAGCAATTCGGTGACGGCACTGCCCGCATGCTGGGCTTTCGTTTCGTACTTGGTCGTTGGGCGAACGACGGAGATCGGCAGTGGTTCGGTGCTGGGATCGACGCGGGCCAGGCGAGGTTCGGCGTCCCCAGCAGCTGCGATGTCCTCGGCGTACCCGGGATGGTCGGTCGCGGCGTGCAGGACACCACCGGGGAGTAACCGGTCTGCGATGAGGGCAATCGTGCTCGGTTGCAGCAACCTGCGCTTGTGGTGGCGCGCTTTGGGCCACGGATCGGGAAAAAACACTCGAACACCGGTCAACGACTGCGGGGCAATCAGGTTTTGCAGCACGTCGAGCCCGTTGCCGCGGATCAATCGGATATTGGGTACCTGGTCACGGTCGATCGCGCAAAGCAGCTGCGCTAGGCCCCGGCGGTAGACCTCCACAGCTATCACGTCGATATCCGGCTCCGACCGCGCCATCGCCAGCGTCGACGCGCCGCTGCCGCAGCCGATCTCCAGCACTAGCGGCGCGTCGCGGCCGAACCAGGCACGCGTGTCCAGGGGTGTCCCGGCCCGCGGCAACGCTTCCGTGCCCAGCTCGGGCCAAAGCCGCTCCCAGGTCTGACGTTGGGCATTGGACAGAGCGGAGCGTCGCGACCGAAAGCTGGTTGCGGGCAGATAGCCCCAGGAGCCTCCCTGGTTTCCTGAGTCGAAGCTTGCCGGCGTGTCGGGAGGCACCTCCACCCCGGTTCGCGCATGCATTCGTCCATGGTGGCTCATGAACCGCGGGTGTAGCCGCCTCTGGTCCAGATTGATACCCAACAGTTGCCTTTGGCTGGTAACGCGGAGCGGTGGCTCGCGTCTCGACGGCGCAGGTGCCACCATGCGATGGGGCCAACCGATCGTCGCCAGTGAGGCGGCCGAGCAGGGCGGGATATGAGGGGACACGGGCATCAGATTTTCGTTGACGAGCTGACGCAATTCGCCGCCGGGGCTGGTGACCAGCGGGTAAAGGCGATCGCCGAGCGAGTCGCCGAACCGTTGCGGGTGGCGGTCAGGGGGCGTCGCGGCGTGGGTTGTGCGACGGCGGCGCGTGCCCTGGACCGGGTGACACCGGGCATCACGGTGACACCGCCTGAGTGTGCCGATGTGGAGCTGTATATGACGGTCGAGGTCCTCAAACCCGAAGACCGGGAGGCCCTGGCCGGCGCGCGGCGTCCCGTGGTGGTGGTGCTGAACAAGGCCGATCTGGCTGGTTTCGGCTTAGTCGCGCAGGCTCGGTGTGCGCAGCTCGTCGCCATGGTCGGAGAGCCCGTGCGGCCAATGATCGGATTGCTCGCCGACGCAGCGCTCGACGACCTCGACGCCGAATCGTGGGCCGCGCTGCGAGTGCTGGCCGGCCATCCCGGCGGCTCTAAATGCCTGGATAGCGGGCACGAGGGTTTTCTGGCGGCGCAGCTTCCGGTGCCGAACGAGGTCCGGGAGCGTTTGCTGCAAACTCTCGATCTATTCGGCACCGCGGTTGGCATTGCGGCCGCCCAGCGGGGTAGAAGCGCCGCGCAAATCAGGGCCTTGTGGCGGCGTGTCAGCGGCATCGACGCCGTCGTCGACCAGGTCATTGCCGCGGGCGCCGAAGCGTTATACCGCCGCGTGTGCTGGGCAGTCGCGGAACTGGAAGCGCTGGCCGTCTCCGACCCGGACATCAGCGAGTTCCTGTCCCGCGACGACACCGTGATCGCCAGGATGGCTACCGCCGTCGACGTAATCCGGGCGTGCGGGCAAGAGCTCGGACCGGCCGCACCACTGCCGCGGGCCCGGTACTGGCGCCGTTACAGCGGGGCCGCGGCGAGTGACCTGCAACGGGCGTGCGGCGCCGATATCACGCGGGGATCACTGCGGCTTTGGTCGCGAGCAGGGGAGGCGCTGTGACCGGTGACGATCCGGCCGCACGGGTGGACGCGCTGGTGGCGGCGATCGGCGCCCGGCTGGATTCGCCGACCATTAACCGTCGCGACGTGGTCCTCGTGATCGGTCCGTGGCTGGCCGGCGTCAGTAGTGTCGTCACCGCGCTGCGTGACCGGCTGCCGCAACACACGTTTGTCGAGGCGCCGGACCTGGCAGCCGGTACTGCGCCCCTGGCGGTGGTGTTTGTTGTTTCCGCCGCAGCTGGACTGACCGATTCCGACTGCACACTGCTGGACGCCGCGGCCGAGCACACCGATGTGGTGGTTGGTGTGGTGTCCAAGATCGACGTGCACCGCACCTGGCGTGCGGTGCTGGCCGGCAACCGCGACAAACTGGCCGCACACGCACCCCGCTACCGGCGGGTGCCCTGGGTTGGGGCGGCCGCCGCGCCTGAGGTGGGCGAGCCGTGTATGGACGAGCTGGTCGCGATCGTGCCGGAGCGGCTTGCCGACTCGGATATAGCGCGACGAAACAGGCTGCGGGCGTGGGAATCTCGGCTCCAGACGGTCGCACAGCGGTTCGATCGTGACGCGGCGAGCGCCGGCAGGCGGGCCCGGGTCGACGCATTGCGGCGGGAGCGCAGCGCCGTGTTGCGGCACCGGCGCCAGTCGAAGTCGGAACGCTTCATCACGCTGCGCGGTCGGATCCAGCAGGCTCGGGTTCAGCTGTCCTACTTCGCGCGCAACCGTTGCTCGTCGGTTCGCAACGAGCTGCAGGAGCACATCGCGAACCTGCCGCGGCGCAACGTCGCCGGGTTCGAGGCTTATGCCTGTGGCCGGGTCGGGGAGGTTGTCGCCGAGGTGGCCGCGGGAACCACCGCGCAGCTGTCCGACGTCGCACAGGTGCTGGGCGTGCGGGCGCAGCCACCACCTCTCGACAAGCTGCCGACCGTCGCGGTTCCGGCCACGCCGCTGAAGTCGCGACGGCTGGAAACCCGGCTGATGATGCTGTTGGGCGCCGGATTCGGACTGGGTACAGCGCTGACGCTGAGCCGCCTGGTGGCCGGCCTGGCTCCGGGCCTAGCTGCCGGACCAGTGGGCTTCGGCATCGTGGCATGTGTCGCGGTCGGACTGGCAGTGACCGTCTGGGTGGTCTCCACCCGTGGCCTGCTCCATGACCGTGTTTTGCTGGACCGCTGGGCGGGCGAGGTCACGGCGTCGCTGCGTTCGGTGGCGGAGCAGTTGGTTGCCAGTCGCGTGCTGATCGCCGAGTCATTGCTGAGCACTGCGCTAAGTGCACGTGATGAGGCAGAGAACGCCCGGGTTGCCGACCAGGTCAGTGCCATTGACAGCGAACTGCGCGAACACGCCATTGCGGCGGCGCGGGCCGCGGCAGTGCGGGACCGGGAGATGCCGGCGATCCAGGCCGCGCTCGATGCGGTGCGTGCAGAACTCGGGGAACCGGGTATACCCGAACGAACGATTAGCGCCGGAAACTGAACCTTCTGAATCGGTCCTGTGAGGAGGCTTATACCCGTCCAGACCTTCCGCGACAAGTAATGCACGATAATCTGTAAGAAAGCGTTAAGGGTGTTAACAGCCGCGCCTGGCACATGCACTAGTGATTCACCCGATCCGACAAGCCGAAAACCGACCGATAGCCAAGCAGCAGAATTCAGGAGAGTTCGATGACCTCAGCGACCATCCCCGGTCTGGACACCGCACCGACAAATCACCAGGGGCTGCTGTCTTGGGTAGAGGAGGTCGCCGAGCTCACTCAGCCTGACCGGGTGGTGTTTGCCGACGGCTCCGACGAGGAGTTCCAGCGCCTCTGCGACCATTTGGTCGAGGCCGGCACGTTCAAGCGGCTCAACCCGGCAAAGCACCAGAACTCCTACCTCGCATTGTCCGACCCCTCCGATGTCGCGCGGGTGGAATCTCGGACGTTCATTTGCTCTGAGCGCGAGATCGATGCCGGCTCCACCAACAATTGGATGGACCCCTTCGAGATGCGGACCGTCCTGACGTCGCTGTACCGCGGCTGTATGCGCGGCCGCACCATGTATGTGGTGCCGTTCTGCATGGGCCCACTCGGCGCCGACGACCCCAAGCTCGGGGTGGAGATCACCGACTCGGAGTACGTCGTCGTCTCCATGCGCACCATGACCCGCATGGGCAAGGCCGCGCTGGAGAAGATGGGTGACGACGGCTTCTTCGTTAAGGCGCTGCACTCGGTGGGAGCCCCCCTAGAGGAGGGCCAGTCCGACGTGCCGTGGCCATGCAACGAGACCAAGTACATCACCCACTTCCCGGAGACCCGCGAGATCTGGAGCTACGGCTCGGGGTACGGCGGCAACGCATTGCTGGGCAAGAAGTGCTACTCATTGCGGATCGCCTCGGCGATGGCCCATGACGAGGGCTGGCTGGCCGAGCACATGCTGATCCTCAAGCTGATCTCACCGGAGAACAAGGCTTACTACTTCGCTGCGGCGTTCCCGTCGGCGTGCGGTAAGACCAACCTGGCGATGCTGCAGCCGACGATCCCTGGCTGGCGCGCCGAAACCCTCGGCGACGACATCGCCTGGATGCGGTTCGGCAAGGACGGCCGCCTGTATGCGGTCAACCCAGAGTTCGGGTTCTTCGGGGTAGCGCCGGGCACCAACTGGAGTTCCAACCCGAATGCCATGCGTACCATCGCCGCCGGCAACACCGTATTCACCAACGTCGCGCTCACCGACGACGGTGACGTGTGGTGGGAGGGCTTGGAAGGCGAGCCCCAGCACCTGATCGACTGGAAGGGGCGGGATTGGACACCCGAGTCCGATGAGAAGGCGGCCCACCCGAATTCGCGGTACTGCACCCCGATGTCGCAATGCCCGATCCTGGCACCCGAGTGGGATGACCCGCAGGGCGTGCCGATTTCGGGGATCCTCTTCGGCGGCCGTCGCAAGACCACGGTCCCGCTGGTCACCGAGGCACGCGACTGGCAGCACGGCGTGTTCATCGGCGCCACCCTGGGCAGCGAGCAGACCGCCGCGGCCGAGGGCAAGGTCGGCAACGTGCGCCGCGACCCGATGGCCATGCTTCCGTTCCTGGGTTACAACGTCGGCGACTACTTCCAACACTGGATCAATCTGGGCAAGAACGCCGACGAGTCCAAGCTGCCAAAGGTGTTCTTCGTCAACTGGTTCCGCCGCGGCGACGACGGCCGCTTCCTGTGGCCGGGATTCGGCGAGAACAGCCGGGTGCTGAAGTGGATCGTCAACCGGATCGAGCACAAGGCCGGCGGCCGGACCACCCCGATCGGCACCGTTCCGGCTGTCGAGGACCTTGATCTTGAGGGCTTGGACGTTGACGCCGCCGATGTGGCCCAGGCGTTGGTGGTTGACGCCGAGGAATGGCGCCAGGAACTGCCGCTGATCGAGGAGTGGCTGCAGTTCGTCGGCGAGAAGCTGCCGACCGGAGTCAAGGACGAGTTCGACGCGCTCAAGGAACGGCTAAGTTAGGTTTGCGACTGTTCGCGCGCGTTAGCGGCGCAGCGATCTCGGTAGGTAGACGGCGCCGGGTCCGGCGACCGCTGCCGAATCGCCGGGATTAGAAATGGCACACCGCTTCAGCGATAGGCAGCCGCAGCCGATGCACGAGTCCAGGTTGTCGCGCAGCGCTATTAGCCCCGCGATCTGATCGTCGAGGCGCGCGCGCCAGCCTTTGGACAGCCGAGCCCAGTCGGCGCGGGTTGGGTTGCGGCCGTTGGGCAGTTTCTGTAGCGCGGCCGCGACCTCGTCCAGGCTTAGCCCGACGTTGCGCGCGGCCCGGATGAAGGCCAAGCGGCGCAGCATCTGTCGTTCGAACCGGCGCTGCCCGCCAGCCGTCCGGGTGGCGGTGATGAGTCCCTGGCCCTCGTAGAACCTGATTGCCGATGGCGCGAAGCCGCTGCGTTTCGCTAACTCGCTGACGGTGAACAGATCAGCCATATCCAACGAGACCCCCTTTCCGCGTACTTGACTTAAAGTTAACTTTAAGTACCAGTATGGCAGTATGTCACTATCTGAGAACACCCGTCCTGTCGCAATTGTCACCGGCGCATCACGTGGGTTTGGCCGCGCGGTGACCGCCGCTCTACTCGACCGTGGCTGGACCGTCGTTTGCGATGCCCGTCGTGTCGCCGAATTGGAATCGACTGCGCGAGAGCTCAACTCGACACGGCTGATTGCCCTACCCGGAGACGTCACCGACGCCTCGCATCGCGACGCATTGGTGGCCACCGCGAGCGAAGCCGGACCGCTTCGCTTGCTGGTCAACAACGCCAGCCGGCTCGGGCCTAGTCCACAGCCGGTACTGGCCGACTACCCGGCAAGCGAGCTGTGGGCCGTCTATGACACCAACGTGCTGGCCCCGCTTGCCCTGATCCAGGCCGCGCTGCCCGCGCTCACCGAGAACGCCGGGGTAATCGTCAACCTCACCTCGGACGCCGCCGTTGAGCCGTACCCGGGCTGGGGCGGATACGGGTCATCGAAGGCGGCGCTGGACCAGTTGTCTGCGGTGCTAGCCGCCGAGCTGACCGCGGTACCGGTGTACGCCTTCGACCCGGGCGACATGCGCACCGAGATGCATCAGGCTGCATTCCCCGGTGCGGACATCTCCGACCGCGCCGAGCCGGAGGTCATCGCGCCGGCATTGCTGAGGCTGCTCGACACCCGACCGACCGCTGGTCGGTACCGGGCAAGTGATCTGGCGGGAGTGCTGTCGTGAGAGCCGCCTCCGAGCCACCCGAAGCCCGCGGAATCGCACGTGACGAAGTCAAACTGCTGGTCGCCCGGTCGTCCGAGGTCAGCCACGTCCGATTCACCGACCTCGGCGACTTTCTACACCCCGGTGACCTTTTGGTGGTGAACAACTCCGCGACGCTGCCGGCCGCGGTCGACGGCCTGCGCAATGGGCATCCGGTCGCCATCCACTTCTCCACGGCGCGCGCCGAAAAGGTGTGGGTGGTCGAACTGCGCCCGGCGGTAAAGGCGACCGGATACTTGCCCGACATCCGGCCGGGCGAACGCATCGAGATGTCTGGTGGCGGCGCGATCGTCATCGCCTCGTCCTATCCGGAACCGGGTGTCGACAGCGGGCGGTTATGGCGGGCGCGAGTTGCGATCGAGGGTGACGTCATGTCGTACCTGGCGCGGCATGGCCGACCGATTCGTTACGCCTACGTGCCGCGGCAATGGCCACTGGCGTATTACCAGACGGTATTCGCGCGTCGACCCGGTAGCGCCGAGATGCCAAGCGCTGCGCGACCTTTCAGCAGTGAATTGGTTTCCGCGCTGGTGGCCGAAGGCATTGCGATCGCGCCGATCACCCTACACACCGGGGTGTCCTCGGCAGAGCCGGGTGAGGCACCAGCTCCCGAGCTGTTCGACGTGCCGCCCGCGACCGCGCGGTTGGTGAACGTCACCCGCCGTGCCGGCGGGCGGGTGGTGGCAGTAGGTACCACGGTGACCCGCGCGCTGGAATCGGCCGCGGACGGCAACGGCGTCGTACACCCTGCCTTCGGCTGGACAGATCTGGTGGTCGGCCCGCACCGCCCGTGCCGGGTGGTCGACGGGTTGATCACCGGATGGCACGATGCCGGGACCTCGCACCTGTCACTGCTGGAGGCGGTCGCTGGGCCGGAACTGGTCGCCATGGCGTATCGGGAAGCCGTCGAACAGGGATATTTGTGGCATGAGTTCGGCGACAGTGCCCTGCTGCTGCCGTCACGGGCCGCAGACGTACAGTCGGCCCATGCAGATTCGCGAGCACCTGGGCGCGAATAAGGCCGCCGTCATTTTGCACCCGTCGGCGACGGTGATCAGCTTCGACGAGCTGGAAGCCCGCGCGAACCGGCTGGCGCATCGGTTCCGTCAGGCGGGTTTGAGCGAAGGCGACACCGTTGCCATCCTGATGGAGAACAACGAGCACATGCATGCGGTCATGTGGGCGGCTCGCCGCAGCGGTATGTACTACGTGCCGATCAATACCCACCTGAATGCGGCCGAGGCGGCCTACATCGTGGATAACAGCAGCGCCAAAGCGATCATCGGGTCGGCGGCGTTGCGCGAGACGTGCTCGTGCTTGGCCGAACACTTACCGAGTGGGCTGCCGGGCCTGTTGGTGATGGCTGACGCGGATCTACCGGGGTGGGAGCGATACCCGGAATGCGTTTCGGATCAACCTAATACGCCAATCGACGACGAAATCGAGGGTGACCTTCTGCAGTACTCGTCGGGCACGACGGGCCGGCCCAAGGGCATCAAACGTGCATTGCCGCACGTCGCGCCGGAGGCGGCGCCGGGCATGATGTCAGCGTTGCTCGACCTTTGGATGGACGCCGATTCGGTTTACTTGAGCCCGGCGCCGCTCTACCACACCGCTCCATCGGTGTGGTCGATGAGCGTGCAGGCCGGGGGTGTCACCACGGTCGTTATGGAGAGGTTCGACCCCGAGGAAGCCCTCAACGCCATCCAGCGCTACCGAGTGACCCATGCCCAGTTCGTGCCGGCGATGTTCGTGCGGATGCTGAAACTGCCTGAAGCCGTCCGTAATTCGTACGATGTGTCCAGCCTGAAGCGGGTGATACATGCGGCGGCACCGTGCCCGGTGGAGATCAAGATGCAGATGATGGACTGGTGGGGTCCCATCATTGACGAGTACTACGCTTCCTCGGAAGCAAGCGGGTCAACACTGATCACCGCCGAGGACTGGTTGGCACATCCGGGCTCGGTCGGGAAGCCGATGCTAGGCGCGGTGCATATCCTGGACACCGATGGCGACGAACTCCCGCGGGGGCAAGCGGGTGAAATCTATTTCGAAGGCGGCTATCCCTTCGAGTACCTCAACGATCCGGCGAAAACCGCTGCGTCGCGGGACAAGCACGGCTGGGTGACCGTCGGTGATGTCGGCTACCTCGATGACGAGGGTTACCTGTACTTGACCGACCGGCGCCACCACATGATCATCTCCGGCGGGGTCAACATCTACCCGCAGGAAGCCGAAAACTTTCTCGTTATCCATCCAAAGGTGCTCGACGCGGCGGTGTTCGGGGTTCCCGACGACGAGATGGGTCAACGTGTGATGGCTGCCGTGCAGACCGTGGACCCGGCCGATGCCACCGATCGGTTCGCCGAGGAGCTGTTGGTCTGGTTGCGAGATCGCTTGTCACACTTCAAGTGTCCGCGGTCGATCGCATTCGAGGCGCACCTGCCACGCACCGACACCGGCAAGCTCTACAAGAACGACCTGGTCGAGAAGTATTCGGTGTGACCCATGCTCCGGGTGGTCGACCTGTCGAGTGCGCCGCAGGCTGGTGTCGAGACACCACCGGGCGTGATCGTCGCGTTTGGGCCGCTGTCAGATCAATCCTGGTTGGACACTGCAACTTTTACCCTGACGGAGGAGCCGTGCACGGACCGGCGGGTAGTCACGGTGGATTCGGTACCGCAGACTCTGGCCGAGCTGACCCAGCGTTGCCGACGCTGGCCACATGCCAGTGCGGTGTGTGACGACGTACTGCGCTCGGTCGACCCGGACGGTACCGCGCTGGCCGCTGTGGTGACCGAGTCGTTGGCGTACTCGACGTTGCAGGCCGGTCCGGAGTTCGCGCGCTGGCTTTCCGAGCGGGGTCCAGTGCGCATGCCTGATATCGCGAATCCGGTTCAGACGCAACGCGAAGATGGCACGCTACATGTCAGGTTCAACCGGCCGCAGCGTCACAATGCGTTTTCTACCGATGCCCGCGCCGCACTACTGGAGGCATTGACCGTTGCGCAACTGGATCCGTCGGTCACCGGAATCGTGTTGAGCGGCAACGGCCCATCGTTTTGCAGTGGTGGAGACCTCGCCGAGTTCGGCACCTTCGACGACCCGGCGAGCGCTCATCTGGCGCGCACCCGCCACAGTCCGGCGCTGGCGCTCGACGCGCTCACTGCGAGGCTAGGCCAGGCCTGCCGAGCTGAGGTGCACGGCCAGGTGGTAGGCAGCGGATTGGAGCTGGCGGCGTTTTGCGGATGGATTGAGGCAGACCAGGATTCGGTGTTCGGACTGCCGGAATTGAGCCTGGGCCTGATTCCCGGCGCCGGCGGTACGCTCAGCATCACGCGCCGGGTCGGCCGCTGGCGCACCGCGTATCTGGTGCTGTCCGGTCGGACTATCGATGGCGCTACCGCGCTGGCTTGGGGGCTGGTGGACGCCGTCTCGCCGAGCGCGAACTCAGTACCCGGCATGGGTGGGGATGTGGTTATCGACTGAGACGGCAACCGCGGACGTTTTGTGCTGGCGGCTTGTTGATTGGCAACGCTGGGGTCGGTGGCCATGGCGGCGCCGCGGGTTTGGCCGGGGTGGGCGGCGAACTTGCGCTGGGGCACCGCCGGCCTGGGGTCTGGTGGACGCCGTCAAGCCGAACGTGAGACGTGAGCGCTCAGTATCCCGAATAGGTGGTGATGGTGGACGGGGTGTTGTGATCGACGGAAACCGCGACCGCGATAAGGACGATATAGATGATGCCAATAATCACCGCGACGATCGCGCCCGTGATCGCGCCGATAATGGCCCACTTCTTGGCGCTGGCGGATGCGGCCAGGGCCTCGGCATACCGCCCCTGAGCCCACAACCCGGAGACCTTGGTGGAGTACACGATCGACACGATCCCGAATGGGAGGCAGCACAGCACCGTGACCAGAATCGCCCATACGAGGTAGTTGTCCGGCTCGGGCTGGCCATAGCCCGGCTGCTGGGCCGGCCAACCCGGCTGGCCCTGCCAACCCGGCTGCTGGCCTTGCCAACCCGGCTGGCCCTGCCACTCTGGCTGCTGGCCTTGCCACTCTGGGGAACCTCCGTACGGCCCTGGATAACTCATCGCACTGCCTTCCCTTGGGTCCCCTCGGTGCCGAAGTCAGGCAAATATACTGCACGGGGTCGGTGCGGGCCGGGGTTTCGCGGTTGAGCGAATTTTTCCAACGCGTGCCATTCCGAGGTCGAGACATTGCTGGTGTGGGCTTCAGTTCGAGTACCGAGACCGCGCTGCGCGCCGACCTAGACACCGAGGTGGTGCCGCATGGGCAACTGCTCCCCCCGCCCGCCGGGTGGCGGCGTCGGTCGTCGGCAACAACCAGAACGCGGTGCGCGCACTGTTGGCCTCCTATCACCGGATCGACGAGTCGCAGAGCCCGCGGGGCTATGGCAGGAACCCATGGCGGCCAAGCAGTTTCGGACCAGTGGTGATGACATTGCCGTAAACGGCGAGGCTGTACGGAGCGCCAGCGCTCCCAGCGCCGCCAGCAGCCCGCATCTAGGGCATACTGCCACAGCCGTCGGGGAGCGTTGGGAAATTTTGTATAAGAAGCCTGACAAATCTGTCTTTTTCGGTCCGTTTATGGGGCGGCGCGTCCCGCCACTGAGACATTGTGTCCCTTCAGCGACCGAATTCTCTGTGTGATACTCGGAATCAGTAACGCAAGGTCACCGCGGCGTGCGCATATTCCATGCGAGTCCATAAGTGGCGCTGAGCGTAATTGAACGAGTGTCGATATACGTTCCGGCGACCAACATGTCCGGTGCAGCACTGTTCAGAAGAATTGACCGTCTGCGTCCGGCAGAATGCCGCGGCGCGCGAACAGCCTGCCGGAAGGCAACGCGCAATGATAAATCTGCTGTTTGAGGCCGTACAAACCGGAGACGAGCAGAGCTCCGCGACTCTCATCTGGATCGTTTCAACCCGGGCGGTGCCATGAGGGAAATCGTCGACCAGTTTTGCAGTTTCAATCGCACCAGCCAAGTGCTGATGATTAATTACTTGGGTATCAACACAGGTTTCTTCATGCTGATGCCGTACTTGGCCGGCTACCTTGCCGGGCCGCTTGGGTTAGCAGCGTGGGCCGTCGGTTTAGTGCTCGGTGTCCGCAACTTCACCCAGCAGGGCATGTTTTTTCTTGGCGGCTCGCTCGCCGACCGGTTCGGATATAAGCCGGTGATTGTCGCTGGTTGCCTGCTGCAGACCGGCGCATTCGTGCTCCTGGGAATCGCGCAGTCGTTGCCGAGTTTGTTGATCGCTGCGACCGCAACAGGCGTGGCGGGGGCGCTATACACCCCCGCGGTACGTGCCTATGTCGCAGCCGATTCGGCGGATCGCAAATTAGAAGCCTTTGCGATGTTCAATATCTTCTTCCAAACGGGGGTCTTGCTCGGTCCGCTCTTGGGTGTGGCGCTATTGGCGCTCAATTTCACGGCTACCATCCTGGCTGCGGCTGCCGTCTTCGCAATACTGACCGTCGCCCAGTTGCTGGTACTGCCACAGTCCGCAGTGGACCCCGAACCGGCAACGATAGCGAGGAATTCGGTCCTGGAGGGCTGCTGGCTCGTCATCCGCAATCGAAGTTTCATGTGGTTCGCCGCTATTATGACGGGCCGTTACATTCTGGCGTTCCAGGTCCATTTCGTCCTGCCGCTTCAGGCCTCGTCCCTGGCGCCGCGCAACCACTCCTTCTTAGTAGCAGCAATGTTCGCAGTGTCGGGGTTGGTAACGGTCGTGGGCCAATTGCGCATCACTCAGTGGTTTGCCGCCAGATGGGGCACGGGCCGCAGTCTGGTTGTCGCAGCGATTGCCATGGCGGCTTCCTTTGTGCCACTTACGGCAGTGCCCAATGCCTCCAGGTTCGGCCTGTGGGCTGCAGTGGCCGCACTGTTATTGTCGACGGCTTTGCTGCACACCGCTTCTGCGATCATGTTTCCGTTCGAAATGCGTAAAATTGCCGCGCTGGCAGGTGACCAACTAGTCGCCACTCACTACGGTTTCTATAGCACCATCGTTGGTGTCGGGGTGCTTGTCGGCAATCTCGCTATCGGCTCACTACTGAGCGCCGCGCATCAATTCGGTGCCGACGAAGTGATCTGGGTAACGCTGATTCTTGTCGGCCTGCTGACGGCCGTCGGGCTGCATCGACTGGACACGTCGTCGGCGGTGTTACGCCCGACGGCCAAGGTCGCCAATACATGCGCCGCCGGCTAGATAATCGGGTCGCGCAGCCAATGCTCGAAGTCGCGGCGACGTGGGACCGGCTGGCTGAGCAACTGTATTCGTCGTCGACTGCCCCTTCGTCGGTGACACGCGGTGTGGCCCGTTACCACTGCCGACTTGGCCCAGGCGGCTTCCGCGATGGATATCAGCCGTCATCCGTGCGTGTGTGGCGGAATCAGTTGATCTGCAGGGTGATTGGATCGCCAGAACCCGCCGCAGTGGCGTATTGCTGGCGCCGACCACTCGAGGCGGGCGCGGGGAAGTATGGCGCTGATCGCCCGTTATCTAATCGATACCAGCGCCGCCGCGAGGATGCGCCACCCAGAGGTATCGCGGCGACTGCGGCCCCTCATCGAAGGCAGCGTGGTCGCGACAACGGCGTCGCTTGATGCCGAAGCGCTCTACAGCGCCCGCGGGCCGGCCGAATACGAACAGCTCTGGGCGGACCGTCGCACCGCCTATGAGTATCTGCCGACCAACGACGAGCATTGGCAGACCGTGCTGGGCGCACAGCAAGCTTTGGCGCGAACTGGCCAACATCGAGCTGTTGGGGTGGCCGACCTGCTTACCGCCACTCTCGCGGCTGCACACCAACTCACCGTTGTCCACTATGACGCTGACTTCGATACGGCTGCAACGGTATTGGCGTTCCAGCACCGATGGGTGCTAGCACGCGGAAGCATCTTCTGCGGTGGGTTCTGAGAACCAGATCCCGCAGGCCACCCAAAGCCTGGTGCATACTGTTCAACTTGGCGGGCTAGCCGATCCAGATGGCGCATCCTGCACCACAATTCTGGCAATTGTAGGAATTTTTTCCATTGGTATTCGCCGTGGAATCAGGCACGCTGCTTAGCGGAACAACACCTGAGTTCCGGCGTCGACAAGATATCCGTCTGAAGATTCGCGAGCAGAGAATAAAACGTTAGTTTCGGCACGATTGATTCTACAGTGAATGCAGCCGCAATCAGTTTACTCCGTCGGCCGCCGAGTGAATTCAGCCGTCGTCTCTGCTAATACGCGTCCATACAGCACGGCGGATTTCGACCGCGAACCGCACGAGATATTCCGTTTGGAGGCCGCGCGTGAGCAGATTCACCGAGACGAGGCATGCCACAGCCCAGTCAAGTCCCGAGGGCGTGGCGTGGGGTCTCGTGAATCAGCCACCGCTCGTCGCTGAACATGACAGCTGGATAAGCGTAGATCCCGTACTGGGTTGCCCGGCCACCTGCGCCTACTGCTATCTGGGCCGCATGGATCTGCGACCCAAGAAGCCTCGTGTTCGCGTGTCGCCTCGTGAGGTGGTGAATCAGCTTCTGGATGCGTGCGCTGTAGGCGGTGATGACACGCCCATCTGCATCGGAAACTACACAGACATGTTCCTCACCCGGGAGAACTTCGAGCTCTTATGCGAGATTTCGGCAGCGATCCGAAGTGCGCTGCCCGAGAGAACGCTGTGTGTCGTGACCAAGGCTCGGCAAGCTGACCGCCTAGTCAGCGATTTCGCAAACTTCGCGCCCCAGCGCACCTTCCTGTTTTTCTCGCAGTCCTTCATTCACGAAAGTGGAGGCATCTTCGAGAGCGGGGCCACTGCCGACTTTGAGCAAACGCTTCGGGCGGTACGGGTAGCCAGGCGCACTCCGAACGTGACCCCAGTCCACTTCTGGCGACCTTTCCTGTCAAAGCTGAACCCAGTTTCACAACTCGAGGAAAGACTGGCTCGCCTTAAGGATGCTGGATGCAGTTCCTCGGTTGTCGTTGGCTTGAAGCATTCGGCTACCACAACCTATTTTGAAGAAAGCATGCAGCACCTGTTCGATCCTGAAGCCGATATAGACACGTCTTCTGGTGACGAATATGCGCCGCCCGACCTTGTCGCCGAGCTGATGGGCGCTGCCCGCGAAGCTCAATATCCCATATTCCGCAATACGTCCTGCGCCATTTCACATGCCCGCCGCCAGTTCGACTACAACGGCACCGCGGTCGGACCAACTGCGCAGCAGCGCTGTCGGGAAGTGGCATGCCCCGCGACTCAGCGACATGTCTGCCAATCGCATACCTACGTTCCGCTATCGCGTTCGCAATTGGCGAAGATCGTTGATGTGTCGGAACAACATCGACTCCAGTTACGGCCCATCGAGGGAACGATCTCAATCGACGGCCAGGTCGACGAGTACGTCTACAACAAGTTGATGCACATCGCCAACGGGCCGATCGCGGTCGGTGGTGTCCGTCAGAGGAAGCATTGGTTGGGATCGGTGACAGGGTGGGCAGATGAACCCTAGGGGCTGCGGCGGGCCTCTAGATCCCGTTAGATCCCGCCCCGAGCCACCAGCTGCTGAGCGATCACATTGCGCTGAATCTCATTGGTCCCTTCGCCGACGATCATCAAAGGCGCATCGCGAAAGTAGCGCTCCACGTCGTATTCGGTGGAGTAGCCGTAGCCGCCATGGATGCGCAACGCGTTCAGGGCGATTTCCATGGCGACCTCAGACGCAAACAGCTTGGCCATGCCGGCCTCCATGTCGCAGCGCTCGCCGCTGTCGTAGCGCTCGGCCGCATAGCGGGTGAGCTGGCGGGCGGCGGTGAGCTTGGTGACCATGTCGGCCAGGTAGTTTCCGACGGATTGGTGCTTCCAAATCGGCTGGCCGAAACTCTCCCGTTGTTGGGCGTAAGCGAGTGTATCCTCGAGCGCCGCCGTCGCCACGCCCAAAGCTCTGGCGGCCACTTGGATCCGGCCCGTCTCAAGGCCCTTCATCATCTGCGAAAAGCCGTGACCCGCTTGGCCTCCCAGGACGGCAGATTCCAGCACCCGGTAATTGTCGAACGACAGCTCACACGACTCCACGCCCTTGTAGCCCAACTTGGGCAGGTCCCGCGACACCGTAAGGCCCGGCCCGTGCTCGATCAGCACGACCGAGATGCCCTTGTGCCGCGGCACCGCATTCGGATCGGTCTTGCACAGCAACGCGATCAATCCGGAACGGCGGGCGTTACTGATCCAGGTCTTGGACCCGTTGATCACCAACCGTCCGGAACCGTCGGGCAGGGCGGTGGTCGACATGTTCTGCAGGTCGGAGCCGCCGCCCGGCTCGGTCAGCGCCATGGTGGCGCGCAGCGAGCCGGTGGCCATCGGCGGCAGGTACGCCCGCTTCTGCTCCTCGGTGCCGAACAGTGTCAGCAACTTGGCGACGACGGTGTGCCCGCCCATCGCGCCGGCCAAGCTCATCCAACCACGGGCCAACTCCTGGGTGACCTGCACATAACACGGCATCGAGACCGGCGACCCGCCGTACTCGTCGGGAATGGCCAGGCCAAAAATGCCGATCCGCATCATCTGCTTGATCCACGCCTCGGGGTAGGTGTTGGCGTGTTCGACCTCGCGGACCGTGGGTTTGACGTCGCGGTCGATGAACGCCCGCACGGTCGAAACCAGCATGGATTCTTCGTCGGTTAGCTCGCTGCTCACCTACGCCATATTGACCCCTGGTCGCACCGGCTGCCAGCATGTGGCTTCATGACTGACAGGGTGACTTACGCGGATTTGCGCGACGGCGGACCGTACTTCGACGACCTGTCGGTAGGTCAGGTATTCGACTGGGCGCCGTCGACGACGTTGTCGCCGGGGCTGGCGGCCGCCCATCAGGCTATCGTGGGCGACCGGTCGCGACTGGCCCTGGACGCCGATCTGTGCGCCGCGGTCACCGGCGCATCCGCCGCCTTGGCGCATCCCGGGCTGGTATGCGATGTGGCCATCGGGCAGTCGACGTTGGTGACGCAGCGGGTCAAGGCCAACTTGTTCTACCGCGGGCTCACTTTCCACCGCTTCCCGGTGATCGGCGACACCATCTATACCCGCACCGAAGTGGTTGGGCTGCGGGCGAATTCGGCCAAGCCGGGCCGAGCGCCGACGGGAATGGCCGCGCTGCGGATGATAACGATCGATCAGGCCGATCGGTTGGTGCTCGACTTCTACCGGTGCGCCATGCTGCCCGCCAGCCCGGATTGGCGCGGACACGGGCCAGGCGATGATCTGTCGACCATCGGCGCCGACGTGGCCCCGCCTGCCATCGATCCCACCGCGGACTGGAACGGCGACGTCTTCCGGGAACGGGTGCCCGGTCCACACTTCGCAGATTTCGGGGCCGGCATCGCGGGTTCGGTAATGCACAGCACCGGCGACCTGGTCAGCAGCGCGCCCGAACTAGCCCGACTCACCCTGAATATCGCTGCCACACACCATGATTCGCGGCTCGCGGGACAACGGCTGGTCTACGGCGGGCACACCATCGGGCTGGCGTTCGCGCAGGCCTGCCGGTTGATGCCCAACCTGGTAACGGTGTTGGGCTGGGAGTCCTGCGACCACACCGGGCCGGTCCGCGAGGGCGACACCCTCTACAGCGAACTGCACGTCGAATCGGCCGAGTCGACCCCGAACGGGGGCGTGCTCGGATTGCGATCGCTGGTTTACGCGGTCAGTGCTGCGGCCGACGAGCCGGACAGGCAGGTGCTGGACTGGAGATTCAGCGCGCTGCAATTCTGAGGCCTGCGCGAGGCCGCGGGGCCGCGAGCACAATGGTGGTCGTGAGCCACGCGTCGTACAAGTGGGGGAGCAGCGGGCTGGCCTACCTGACCGGTCTACCCGACGGACCACCCGACTTCTCCCGCGCCAACGTGCTGGGTCACGCCGAGCGGATCGCCGCCGATGCGGCCACACTGCTGACCGGCCGTGCCGCGTTGCTCGAGTTGACCCGCGGCGGCCGGGTGTCCGCCGGTGGCGCCACCCGGCTGCTTCCAGCACATGACGGTTGGTGTGCGATCACGCTGTCTCGCCCCGACGACATTGCCGCCGTCCCGGCGCTGCTGCACATCGATGAAGCACCCAAAGACCCCTGGCCACTGTTGCAGCGGTGGGCCGCGACACGTCTGGTGGCCGGGATAGCTGAGGGCGCTGAACTACTCGACATCCCCGCCGCCGCACTCGGCGAGGCCACGGCCGCACCACCGCGGATACGCCGCATCGGGCCGCGGACGCCCGCGCGCGGGCTGCACGGCATGCTGGTGGCCGATCTCTCATCGATGTGGGCCGGTCCCCTGTGCGGGCACCTGCTGGCCCGGGCCGGCGCAACCGTGGTCAAGGTCGAAAGCCCGCGCCGCCCCGACGGCACCCGAGCTGGCAATCGAGCCTTCTTCGACTGGATCAACGGTGAAAAGCTGTCCTACTGCCTCGATTTCGACCGCGACGCCCACGAGCTGCGCCAGCTGCTGGCGGTCGCTGACATCGTGATCGAAGGGTCGCGGCCCGATGCACTGGCGCGGCGACGGCTCGGCCCGGAGGACATCGCATCGCGGCCGGGCAGCATCTGGCTGCGCATCACCGGGCATGGCGAGCACTCCCGACGACCAGCGTTCGGTGACGACGCCGCCGTGGCCGGCGGCCTGATCGGAGACGGGACGGTGTTCTGCGGGGACGCCATCGCCGACCCGCTGGCCGGGCTGGAGGCCAGCCTTGCGATGACCGAATCGCTGGACCGTGGCGGCGGCGAACTCATCGACGTATCCATGGCCGCCGTCGCCGCGACGTATGCGGCGCTGCCGATCCAGGCATCGGTCTCGCCGCACTCAGCCCCACCGCCGTCCAAACCCCGGGTGTCCAAACCGGCCGCCGCCCTCGGCGCCGATAACGACGCCGTGCGCCGCTTGATATCCGAAAGACAAGTCCTCCCATGCTGATTCGGCGGGCCACCTTGCTTGACGGGGCGATGGTCGACATCCGGGTGGGCGACCGGATCGAGGAGGTAGGCCAGGACCTGGCTGCCAGGCGCGGGGAGGGCGTGCTCGACGCCGGCGGCGGAACCGTGCTTCCGGGGCTACACGACCACCACGTGCACCTGCGCTCGGCGGCGTCGGCGCTGGATTCGCTTTCCGTAGGACCGCCTGGGGTGTGCACCAAAGAGCAGCTAGTGCAGGCACTTTCGAATGCCGAGCCGGGGCCCGACGGGTGGATTCGCGCCGTCGGCTATCACGAGTCGGTTGCCGGTGATCTGGACCGGAGCTCGCTGGACGCTCTGGTAACCAACAGCCCGGTGCGGATCCAGCACCGCAGCGGCGCGCTATGGATGCTCAACTCCGCAGCCTTGGGCCGGGTCGGCCTCCCCGACCATCCCGATGGGCGCCTGCACAGCTCCGACCGCGGCTGGTCGGAAGTGCTACGGCGGCGCGAAACCAATCTGGCTGAACTCAGCCGCCGCATCACCGCGACCGGCGTCACCGGCGTCACCGACGCCACACCCGATCTGGACGCCGACGACCTGGTCTCGCTGATGGTGGCGCACCGACGCGGCGAGTTCCGGCCGCGGGTGCGCCTGCTGTCACCGGGCAAGATAATCCTGCAGGATGACCGTCTCGACTTGGACGCCCTGACGACCTGGATCACCGACCACCACAGCGTCGGCCAAGCCGTCGCCGTGCACTGCGTGACCGCGGCCCAACTGGTGGTGACCATCGCGGCCCTGCGCACCGCGGGAAGCCATCCGCTCGACCGCATTGAGCACGCGGCCGTCGTGCCCGACGACACCCTGACCGACCTCGCCGAACTGGGACTCACCGTGGTAACACAGCCCAACTTCGTTGCCGAGCGCGGCGATCAGTACCTCACCGAGGTCGCGGCCCACGAGCATGGTCAGCTCTGGCGGGTCGCTTCCCTGCTGAATGCGCATGTGCCCGTTGCATTCTCGACCGATATGCCATTCGGTGCAGGTGATCCATGGGCGGCGATGCGCGCCGCGGTGCACCGGACGACACCAAGCGGCAGGATCCTCAATGGCGGCGAATGTGTCTCGGCGCGAACGGCTTTGATGATGTTTCTGGGTTGGTCGGATCGGCCGGGTCGGGCGCGGACCGTCGAGATCGGGGAGCCGGGCGACCTCTGCGTGCTCACCGAGCCACCGGCGGCGGCACTGGCCGAGCTGGACGCCGGGATGGTTGCCGCCACGATCATAGGTGGCGAGCTTGTGTACTTCGCAATGTGACCGGCGATCAACCCGCCATACCCAGTGCCGCACGCAAACTTTCACACTGCATGTCGAAAAACTGTCGCGATACCGGAGCTTTCGTAGCCACCAGGTCGAAGCCGTGGAACGCGCCCGGAATCTGTTCGACTTGGCATGGCACCCCAGCATCGACCAGCCGCGCGGCATAAGCGAGATCCTCATCGTGGAACAGGTCATGCGTACCCACGCCGATCCAGGCCGGCGCCAGCCCGCTCAGGTCGTCGTGCCTGGCCGGCACTGCGACCCTCGGGTCCGTGTCGCCGAGGTATGCCGTCCAGCCGAAGCGATTGGCCCGTGGGTCCCACAGGCGGTAGCGCGGGTCGGCCGGGGCCGCGGAACTGCGGTCATCGAGCATCGGGTAGGCCAGCAACTGAAATGCCGGTGCAATCTCGCCGCGGTCGCGGGCCAGCAGGGCCAGCGCCGCCGCGAGCCCGGCGCCGGCACTGGCACCCCCGATCGCTACCCGTGATCGGTCCACCGCTGGCAGTCCCGCCAACCAAGTCAACGCGGAGTAGCAATCTTCCAGCGGCGCGGGATAGGGATGTTCTGGTGCCAGCCGATAGTCCACCGATGCCACGGTGATGCCAAGTTTTGCGCTGAACCGGCGACAGCGCACGTCGTCCTGTTGCGCGGTGCCCAGCACATAACCGCCGCCGTGGATCCACAGCAAGGCAGGCGCCGGTTCGGCAATGCTGGTGGGCCGATAGAGCCGCACGCCGACGCCGGACGGCAGGGTGAGCACCTCGACATCGGCGCGTATTCGACGTTGGGCAAGGGCTAACAGGGCCCGCATGAGCGGCAACGTTCGAGGACCGACCAGTCGTTGCGGGGCGAAGCGCGCGATTCGGCGCAGGTCTGGGTGGACATCATCGGCCGGCATCAGGCCAGTATCCATCCGGGCGTGCATTTGCTCCGAAGGACTCGTGTGGTATCGATGGGAAAGCTGACGCAGGGATGGTGCAGGAGCAAGGCCGGTCTAGTCGGGTACGACGCGAAGGGCGTGAAATGCTGGGGCATCTCTACGACCGGGCACTTGGCGGCGAGCGGTGTTGGATCCGTCATGACAACGGCGAGTTGCGCGCGCTGCCGGCTCACCGTTGGTTGGGCGGCCGAGCCTCCGACGAGGCCTTCGATGAGGCGGTAGCGCAGATGTGCAGTGGGCCAACCATCGAGCTGGGCTGCGGACCCGGACGGGTGGTGGCACGCCTGGTCCGGCGGGGGATACCCGCGCTGGGCATCGATCGGTCTGCGGCGGCGGTCCGCCTCGCCGGGCGCGGCGGTGCGCCGGCGCTGCTGGGCGACGTGTTCGCGCCGTTGCCGGGCACGGGTCGCTGGCAGACGGTTTTGTTGATCGACGGGAACGTCGGCCTCGGCGGAGACCCGTTACGAATCTTGGGGCGCGCCGCCGAGTTGTTGAGTCGCGGCGGGCGTTGTGTGGTCGAGTTCGAGGCCGAGGCCATCGGAGTCTGCTCCCGCTGGGTACGTCTGGAGTCGGCGTGCGATGTCGGGCCGTGGTTTCGATGGGCATCGGTGGGCGCGGACAGCGCCGCCATGCTGGCCGCGCAGGCGGGTCTCACGCTCACCAGCCTCCGGCTGATCGCCGGCCGGGTTCTCGCGAGTCTGGCGGCCCGGTGAGCGGCTACGGATTTCCCGTCCGACTGTGGCGCACGCTGGAGCAACGTCGGCCGCCAGGTATCCAGCGACTAAGACAATTTCGCAGCCCGCTGCGCGGTCCGTGGCTGACATCCGTGTTCGGGCTGGTACTGCTGGTGACGCTGCCGATCGTGATACTCACCGGGCTGCTGTCCTACATCGCCTATGGGCCGCAGTTCGGCCAGGCCATCCCGGCCCACGTCGGCTGGCTACGCCTGCCCATCTTCACGTGGCCCACGCGCCCGTCCTGGCAGTACCGGCTGACGCAGGGTCTGCACGTGGGGCTGGGTCTGGTGCTCATTCCGGTGGTGCTGGCCAAGCTGTGGTCGGTGATCCCGAAGCTATTCGTCTGGCCGCCGGCGCGTTCGATCGCCCAGTTCTTGGAGCGGCTGTCGTTGCTGATGTTGGTCGGCGGGGTGCTGTTCGAGATCGTCACCGGCGTGCTCAATATCCAGTACGACTACATCTTCGGGTTCAGCTTCTACGACGCGCACTACTTCGGGGCCTGGGTGTTCATCGTCGGTTTTCTCATGCACATCGCGCTCAAGATTCCGCACATGATCAGCGGGTTGCGGTCGCTATCGCTGCGAGAAGTGCTGCGCACCAAGGTCGCTGACACCCGCCCTGAATCACCCGATGAGACCGGGTTGGTGGCCGAGAACCCAGCCGAGCCGACGATGAGTAGGCGCGGCGCGCTGGCCTTGGTCGGTTCCGGAGTGCTGCTGATCGCCGCGCTGACGGTCGGGCAGACCCTCGGTGGCCCCGCGCGCAGCGTCGCGCTACTGGTGCCGCGGGGGCGCGGCCGCGATTTCCCGGTCAACAAGACCGCCGCCGTCGCCGGCATTACGCCCGAAGCCGTCGGCGACAACTGGCGGTTGGTGCTGCGCGGCGGACCCTCGGAGGTGGTCCTGGACCGCGCGGCGCTGGCCGGCATGCCGCAACACACCGCGCGATTGCCGATCGCCTGCGTGGAGGGCTGGTCGACGGTCCAGACCTGGAGCGGGGTCCGGCTGGCCGACCTGGCCCGGATGGCGGGGGTGCCGGCACCGCGCTCGGCATTCGTCGCGTCGCTGCAACGCGGTGGTGCCTTCGGTACCGCGATCCTGGCGGCCAACCAGATCAGCGATCCCGATGCGCTGCTGGCGTTGCGGGTCAGCGGCGCAGACCTGCCCCTGGATCACGGCTATCCGGCCCGGATCATCGTTCCCGCGCTACCCGGTGTGCACAACACCAAATGGGTTGCCGCCATCAACTTCGAGCCGAGCTGAGATGTCAAGATTCGCGAAGCTTTACGGGTCGCAGCCACTGCATCTGCTGACGATGCTGTCCGGCCTCGCGCTGCTGGGCTACATCCTGGCCACCTTCAAGCCCGCCACGCTGTGGAACCCGGAGACCTGGTGGCAGTCGATCGCCGTCTGGTTCGCCGCCGCCGTCGTAGCCCACGACCTGGTCCTCTTCCCGATTTACGCGCTCGTCGACCGGATCGTGTCCGGGAATGGCCGGACACGGCACCACCTAAACGTGGTCGCCCGCAATCACATTCGGATCCCTGCCATTGGGGCCGCACTGACCCTGCTGATCTTCCTGCCCGGGATCATCGAACAGGGCGCCGCCACCTATCAGGCGGCGACGGGGCAAACCCAGCAGCCGTTTCTGGGCAGGTGGCTACTGCTCACCGCGGGCATGTTCGCCATCAGCGCTCTTGCCTACGGCGCGCGACTCGCAAGGTGGCGTTTCAGCGGTGAAAAAGTGACATCTGACCAGGAGCAATAGCGTTTTGCGAAGGCAACCGCGGGGCAATCTTGGATTCGCGCCAATTGGGAGGGGTACGCTCCCCACATGACGGCGACGAGGCCAAGTATGACCCCCTGCTTGCGATGGTTGCTGCGCGCTCGTCCCGGCGACTACATGCTGGCCCTAAGCGTCGCGGGAGCTTCCCTACCAGTGGTCGGCAAACATCTCGAACCGCTGGGCGGTTTCACCGCGATGGGTGTGTGGGGAGCCCGGCAAGCACCGGATGTGATGTCCGCTATGGCGCGGGACTGGCTGACCCCCGGTATCGACGAGATTCGCCGCCGGGACCGTGCCAGCACCAACGAGGTGTCGGTATCGGCCCTACGCGGCATCGTGTCGGCCGCCGACCTGGACGCTCAATGGCCGGCCCCAGAGCGCACCCCACCGGTGTGGCAAGCACGGCGACACCGTCGCTACCTTTATCGCCGCGCCGTCCACTATGGCGACAGCCCCGCCCAGTTACTCGACGTGTGGCGCCGCAAAGACTTGCCCACCCAACCGGCACCGGTGCTGATTTTCGTCCCGGGTGGAGCGTGGATTCACGGCAGCCGCACCATCCAGGGGTATGCGCTGATGTCACGCCTGGCCGAGCTGGGGTGGGTGTGCTTGTCCATCGACTACCGCGTTGCCCCGCACCACCGGTGGCCGCGCCACATCCTTGATGTCAAGACCGCCATCGCATGGGCCCGAGCCAACGTCGACAAGTTCGGCGGGGACCGCAATTTTGTTGCTGTGGCAGGTTGCTCGGCCGGGGGACACCTGGCCGCGCTCGCCGGGCTCACCGCCAACGACCCCGGATTCCAGGGCGAGCTGCCGGAAGGCTCGGACACCTCGGTCGACGCCGTCGTCGGGATTTACGGTCGCTACGACTGGGAAGACCGCTCCACCCCCGAACGCGCCCGGTTCGTCGAATTCCTGGAGCGGGTGGTGGTCAAGCGGAGCATCGACCGGCATCCAGAGGTGTTCCGCGATGCCTCGCCGATCGCCCGGGTACATACCAATGCGCCACCGTTCCTGGTGATTCACGGCAGTCGCGACAGTGTCATCCCGGTTGAGCAGGCGCGCAGCTTCGTCGAGCGGTTACGCGGGGTTTCGCGCTCGCTGGTTGGCTACGTGGAACTGCCCGGGGCGGGCCACGGCTTCGACCTTCTCGACGGCGCCCGCACTGGCCCGATGGCGCATGCGATTTCGTTGTTCCTCAACCATGTTCACCGCACTCGAGCCCAGTTCGCGAAAGAGGTTATCTGAGCGCCGCCCCATTGTAAGGTCGCGTCATGAGTAGGGGTTTGCGGTGAAACGACTCAGCGGCTGGGACGCGGTGCTGCTATACAGCGAGACGCCGAACGTGCACATGCACACCATCAAGGTCGCCGTGATCGAACTCGACCCGGACCGCCGCGAATTCGGCATCGAAGCGTTTCGTCGAGTCATCGGCGGCCGGATGCACAAGCTCGAACCGCTCGGCTATCAACTGGTCAACATCCCGTTCAAGTTCCACCACCCGATGTGGCGTGAGCACTGTGAGGTCGATCTCGACTATCACATCCGGCCTTGGGAACTGCCCCCGCCTGGCGGCCGGCGCGAACTCGACGAGGCGATCGGACAGATCGCCAGCACCCCACTGGATCGTTCCCATCCCCTGTGGGAGATGTATTTCGTTGAGGGCCTTGCCAATAACCGGGTCGCGGTGGCCGCCAAGATTCACCACGCGCTGGCCGATGGGGTCGCCTCGGCGAACCTGATGGCGCGCGGCATGGCCCTGCTGCCGGGCCCCGAAGGCGGTAAATATGTGTCCGCCCCCGCCCCCAGCAGGCGGGAGTTGATGAGCTCGGCGTTCGTGGCCCATCTGCGCCACGTTGCGCGGATCCCCGCCACGATCCGTTACACCGCACAGGGTTTGGGACGGGTGCGACGCAGTTCGCGCAAGCTCTCCCCGGAACTCACCATGCCGTTCACGCCTCCGCCGACTTTCATGAACCACAAGATCACTCCCGAGCGCATGTTCGCCACCGCAACCCTGGCGTTGGCCGATTTGAAGGAGACGGGAAAGAAGCTCGGGGTGACGATCAACGACATGGTGCTGGCCATGTCCACCGGGGCACTGCGCAGCTTGCTGTTGCGCTATGACGGCAAGACCGAACCGCTGCTGGCCTCCGTCCCGGTGAGTTACGACTTCTCGCCGGAGCGGATTTCCGGCAACCACTTCAGCGGAATGATGGTGGCGCTGCCAGCGGACCTCGATGATCCCCTGGAACGGGTGCAGGCCAGCCACGAAAACGCGGCCTCCGCCAAGGAGAGTCACCAGCTGATGGGGCCGGAACTGATCAGCCGCTGGGCCGCCTACTGGCCGCCGGCGGGCACGGAAGCCATGTTCCGGTGGTTGTCAGGTCGCGACGGGCAGAACAAGATCCTCAATTTGAATATCTCGAACGTCCCAGGCCCGCGCGAGCGCGGCAGGGTCGGTGGCGCGGTGGTCACCGAGATCTATTCGGTCGGGCCGTTGACCGCCGGCAGCGGTCTGAACATCACCGTCTGGAGTTATGTCGACCAGCTCAATATCTCGGTGTTGTCCGACGGTTCCACCGTCAAGGACCCACATGAGGTGACCGAGGCCATGGTCGCCGATTTTATCGAAATACGCAGGGCCGCTGGGCTTTCCGAGGAACTGACGGTTATCGAAGACGCGATGGCTCAAGCCTGATCGGGGGCCCGATACTGCGGTCGTTACGATCGGGCACTGTGAGCGAAGAAGCTACCGAACCCGCAGTCCTCGTCGAACAACGCGACCGAATCCTGATCATCACGATCAACCGTCCAACAGCCAAGAACGCGGTCAACGCCGCGGTCAGCCGGGGATTGGCCGAAGCGATGGATCGGCTCGACGACGACACCGGCCTGTCCGTGGCCATCCTGACCGGCGCGGGCGGTTCGTTCTGCGCGGGCATGGACCTCAAGGCATTCGCTCGGGGCGAGAACGTCGTCGTCGAGGGCCGCGGCCTGGGCTTCACCGAACGGCCACCCGCTAAGCCACTGATCGCGGCCGTGGAGGGTTACGCGCTGGCCGGCGGCACCGAGCTGGCGCTGGCCACCGACCTGATCGTGGCGGCCCGGGATTCGGCGTTCGGCATTCCGGAGGTCAAGCGCGGTCTGGTTGCCGGCGGAGGTGGGCTGCTGCGGCTGCCCGAGCGCATCCCCTATGCGATCGCCATGGAGCTGGCGCTGACCGGTGACAACCTGCCCGCCGAGCGCGCCCACGAGCTGGGGATGGTCAACATCTTGGCCGAGCCCGGCGGCGCACTGGACGCCGCGATCACGCTGGCGGAAAAGATCACCGCCAACGGGCCGCTCGCGGTCGCCGCCACCAAACGGATCATCACCGAATCCCGCGGCTGGAGCCTGGACACCAGGTTCGCCGAGCAGATCAAAATCCTGGGCCCGATCTTCATGTCCAACGACGCCAAGGAGGGAGCGATCGCGTTCGCCGAGAAACGCCCGCCCCGCTGGACAGGCACCTAGGTAGGGCGCTACTCAGCCAGGTACCGCTGCACCGTCGGCCCCACCCGCGCAACCAATTCTTCGATGCTGGCTGAGGCCAGTGGCTCGATCTTCAGCTGGTATCGCGCAAATGCCAGCCCGGCTAGATGGCTGGCCACCAGCTCGACGCGCAGCTCGGCGTCGACCACCCCGAAGTCGGCCGCGACCCGTTCGGCTATCGGGCCAGCAAGGCTGTCGTGCAACACCTTTCGCGCCTGAGGGTGGATCGTTGCCGAGCGCCACAGCGTCAGAAAGGGCTCGTAGCCGGCGTCTTCGTCCCAGTGCTCGAGAAAGCGGCGCACCAACCGCGGGCCGATGTCCTCTGTTCCCTCGTCCAGCAGCGTGGCCAGCTGGTGCAGCGGATGCTCGGGACCGGTC
Source organism: Mycobacterium simulans (assembly GCF_900232995.1). Classification (GTDB taxonomy): domain Bacteria; phylum Actinomycetota; class Actinomycetes; order Mycobacteriales; family Mycobacteriaceae; genus Mycobacterium; species Mycobacterium simulans. Next base: position 789,426 of record NZ_OCVX01000003.1, on the reverse strand, counting down.
AGCGCTGACGCGGTGAACAGCCCTTCCTTGCTGTCGAAGAAGTAGTAGACCATCGCGACGTCCACACCGGCGTCGGTGGCGATCGCGCGGACGGTGGCCCGCTCGTAGCCCTCGCGCATGAAACGTTCGCGTGCCGCCTCGATGATGCGCTGCTTGTTCTGCTGACCGGTGCGCCACCGGCCGCTGCGCCGGGCTTCTGACATGCACACGAGCATACTTCAACGACCGTTGATCATTGTCCGGCTCAGGCGTACGCTGATTCTTGAACGGAGGTTGAAGTATCATGACAAACACTCGGGAACGGCAACTGTGGTGGCGACACCTGATCTCGTTTCTCATCGCTCCGGTAACGATGACGCTGGTGATACCGGCGTTGATCGTGGCCTCGACTGGGGTGCGGCCCCTGAACCTGCAGTCGCCTGCGACGGTCGGGCTGGTGACGGTCGGTGGCCTGTTGATCGCGCTCGGGCTGGGCCTGCTGGTCTGGACGGTGGTGCTGTTTGACCGATTGGGCAAGGGCACCCTCGGCGTGGGCCCGGTGCTCGGCGAGCCGGTCAAGCTCGTAGTGCGCGGCCCGTACCGGCACGTGCGCAACCCGATGATCAGCGGAGTGCTTTGCATTCTGCTCGGCGAGGCGGCCATCACCGCGTCCGGTTGGCTGCTGTTGTGGTTCGTAGCCTTTTTCACGCTGCAGGTCACCGTTATTCGGTTCTGGGAAGAGCCCCATCTCGAGGCGCGCTACGGCACCGACTACGTCGAATACCGTCGCAACGTTCCGGCGTGGATCCCCCGCATTTCGGCCTGGAGGTAAGGGCCCTCGCTGGAATGGGTTACAATATCGCCTAGATTTGTAAAGGGCCGAGATCCAGAAAGATCGAGGATGAGCGTTTCGTTGCTGCTCGAGATGGCTGCGTCTAGCAACCCGGATCGCACGGCGATTGTTTCTGGCGGGGCGTCCGAAGACGTACGCTGGACGACCCAGCAGCTCAGCGATCTCGCCGACGGCGGCGCGGGAGTTATCGCCGCAACGAATGCCCAGCACGTCGCCTACGTCGGCACTGGTGGTGCGATGCTGCCGCTGCTGGCTTTCGCCTCAGCACGCGCCGGGCTGGCCTTTACCCCGATCAATTACCGGCTATCCGGAGACGGAATCCAGGCACTGATCGAGCGGTTGCCGCAACCTCTTGTGATCGTCGACAACCGCTACCGGGAGATGCTCGGAGATGTCTTTGAGCGGGTAATCGATTCCGACGAATTCCTGGCGTCCGCTCGTAGCGCCGAGCCCACCTCGGTGTTCGCAGACCCGGACTCGGTGGCGGTTGTGTTGTTCACCTCGGGCACCACGGCGCAGCCCAAGGCCGTCGAACTCACCCACAACAACCTGACCAGCTATGTGACTGGCACCGTCGAATTCGATTCGGCCGCACCCACCGACGCCGCGCTGATCTGTGTGCCGCCGTACCACGTCGCCGGGATCGGGGCTGCGCTGTCGAACCTGTACGCCGGTCGCAAGATGGTTTATCTGCCGAACTTCGATGCCCACGAGTGGGTGCGACTGGCCAATGCCGAACAGGTCACCACCGCGACGGTGGTTCCCACCATGCTGGACCGCATCGTCACCGTGCTCGAGACCGGCGATTACAAGCTTTCGCATCTGCGGAACCTGGCCTACGGCGGTTCGAGGGTGGGTCTGCCACTGGTCCGCCGGGCGTTGGAATTGTTGCCGGATGTCGGCTTTGTCAACGCCTACGGCCTGACCGAAACGAGCTCAACGATCGCCGTGCTGACACCCGAGGACCACCGCGCGGCGCTATCGGCATCGGATGCCGCCAGCGCTAAGCGACTGGGATCGGTGGGACGGGCGGTGCCCGGTATCGAGTTGCAAATCCGTGACGACACAGGCGCGGTGCTGGGGCCGGGCCGCACCGGAGAGCTGTTTGTGCGGGGCGAGCAGGTCTCCGGCCGCTATACCGGAATCGGTTCGGTGCTCGACGAAAACGGTTGGTTTCCAACCAAGGACATCGCCACCCTGGACGAAGATGGCTATCTGTTTATCGGCGGACGCAGCGACGACACCATCATCCGCGGCGGTGAGAACATCGCGCCCGCCGAGCTGGAAGAGGTGCTGCTGGCGCACCCACACGTGCGCGACGTTGCCGTGGTTGGCGTCGACGATGCAAAGTGGGGTCAGGCGATTGTGGCCGTGGTGGTACCGGTTGCCGGTGTGGACCCCGACCCGGAGGAACTGCGCGAGCACGTCCGCAAGAGTTTGCGCGGGTCGCGTACCCCGGACCGGGTAGTGTTTCGCGACGAGCTGCCAACCACCGCGACCGGCAAGGTACTTCGCCGCGAGATCGTCGATGGCCTAGCTGGCGTAGCTGGCCAAGCGATGGAGGGAACAAGATCATGATCAAAAACGGAACCCGCCTCGCCAGCCAGGTGTGTGACACCCAGGTGATCGTCGTCCGAACCGCGGACACCCTCGACGATCTGCGATGCGGCGGTGCCCCGATGGTGGCATTTGGCGCCGAGCGTTCGGGCGAACTCGACCCAGCGTTTGCCGACGGCAGCGTGATGGGCAAGCGCTATGTCGACGAAAACGGTGCCGAAGTCCTGGTTACCAAGCCGGGTGCCGGAACGTTGAGCATCGGAGATACCAAACTGCAGCTCAAAGAGGTCAAGCCGCTGCCAGCCAGCGACTGACCTAATGCTTCGCGGGCAATCCATTCCGACGAACGAATTCCCTTGCCTTGATTAGGAATTCGAGCTGATCGCCAACTTGGCGTAGCGGGATTGCGCTGCGAGTCGAGCGGCACAGCACGATTGCGCCTTCCAGCGCGGAGATCGACATCACTGCCAGTGAAGCGGCGTCGGATTCGTCGAAGCCGTCGGCGATGAATGCACGGGTCAAGGCGGTACACCAGTGGCCCAAGATGATGCCGGCCTCCTCGGACAGCTCAAGCTCATCTTCGGCCGAGCCAATCGCGGCCGCCACCACGGGACAACCCGCGCTGAAGTCGCACTCGGTCAGCAGCCGTTCCCAGAACTCGACATATTCGCGTAGCAAGACTCGCGCACCCCGGTCGACGGCGGCATCAATGGTGGCGGTGATCGAATCGCCCGCGTATCGCAGCGCTTCGCTCAGGATCTGATTGCGTCCGTTGGGGAAGTGGTGGTACACCGAGCCGCGCGGGGCGCCGCTGCGTGCGAGCACCGCGTCGATGGTCACACCTGCGGCCCCGCGTTCGCGCATCACCTCGGCGGCGCTGATCAGCATCTTGTTGCGGGTGCCGCTGCGCTTCGTCGCAGCTGGGTTAGCTGGTGTCATGCCGCGTGCTGGTGGCCGTGTGAGTGACGAAGCGCGGGCCAGTGCAAGTCGCGCGGGCTGAACCGGAACCGCCGTCGCGGCAAGTCGGGCATCTGGCGAGTGAATCGAAGGCCGGCGACGTTGAGCTCGATGATCCACATGGTTCCTCCCGGCATGTGTGTCGCACTCATGCGCCGGGGCCACCGGCCCATGAATATGCCAAGCAGCATATAAAACGCCTGTCGGGTAAGTAACCACTTGTCGCTAACCCGTGATAATTGACCTCAAGCTTGTGGCTACGTCTCCTGATCCCAAGCTATATGTTCTATTGCATAGTTAATATTTCTCCCGTTCACTCTGCCCCTGACTAGCACTTCTACGGTGTCGCTCGAGCGCGACGGGCGCGCCGTGCTAATCGGCCTGAACCGGTCCCAAGGTCGCTAATTGCGCTCTAGCTACTCGACGGTGTAGCCCATCGGCATCAGCACGCTCTTCTGCTGGGTAAAGTGCTCGACGCCTTCGGGCCCGTTCTCCCGGCCGATCCCCGAGTTCTTGTAACCGCCGAACGGACAGCCCGGATCGAATGCGTACCAATTGATTCCGTATGTGCCGGTGCGAATCTTCTCCGAGATCCCAATGCCCTTCGGGATATCGGTGGTCCACACGCTGCCGGCGAGCCCATACACCGAGTCGTTCGCGATCTTGATCGCGTCCTCCTCGGTGTCATAGGGAATGATGCTCAGCACCGGCCCGAAGATCTCCTCCTGGGCGATTGTCATCTTGTTGTCGACGTCGGCAAAGACGGTGGGCTGCACGAAGAATCCGTTGTCTAGACCATCGGGTCTGCCGCCACCGCACACCAGCCGAGCGCCCTCGTCGATGCCCTTGGCGATGTAGCCCTCGACGCGCGTCCGCTGCTTTTCCGAGATCAGCGGCCCGACCTGTACGGCCGGATCGGACGGCAGCCCAACCGGCAGCGCCTGTACGAAATTGCTTACCGCTTCCACGATTTCGTCGTAACGCGTGCGTGGTGCCAGGATGCGCGTCTGGTTCACGCAGCCCTGCCCGGCGTTCATCACGCCGGAGAACACCATCATCGGGATCGCGGCGACAAGGTCGACATCCTCGAGGATGATGGCCGCCGACTTGCCGCCGAGCTCCAAGGTGCACGGCTTGAGCAGGTCGGCGGCGCGCTTGCCTACCTCCTTGCCGACGGCGGAACTGCCGGTGAAGGTGAACATGTCGACGTCGGGGTTTGCCGTGAGCGCTCGTCCGGTCTCCACATCGCCCGGTACCACCGACAGCACGCCCTCGGGTAGGCCTGCTTCGGCGAACACTTCAGCCAAAGCGTTTGCGCTCAAAGGTGTTTCGGCGGCTGGCTTTAGCACCACCGTGCAGCCGGCCAGCAGTGCCGGACCCAGCTTGTTGACCGCTAGGAACAGCGGCACGTTCCATGCGATGATCGCGCCCACGACGCCGACCGGCTCGCGGTGCACGATGGTCTGCCCATAGGAGCCGTTGCGGGTCTCCTTCCACTTGACTTGGTCGACAGCCCCGGTGGCGAAGAAGTTCAGCGCCCCCATCGAACCCATCCAGTGCATCGTCTCGATGATGGTCGGTGGCTGACCGGTCTCGGCGGCGAGCAGGCTCGTGAACAGGTCCTTGCGGTCCTCCATCAACTTGACCGCGGCGGCGATGACGGCGGCGCGCTCTTTCGGTGGCGTCGAGGGCCAGGGGCCGTTGTCGAATGCTTCGCGGGCCGCGGCGACCGCGGCGTCAACGTCGGCCGCCGCCGCCAGCGGCACCTTGCCGACGTACTCGCCGGTGGCTGGGCAATGCACCTCGATGACTTCCGAGGTCGACGGCTCCGTCCACTTGCCGCCGATGAAAAGCTTGTCGTACTCCGTTGTCTGACTGTGGCTCATGGCGCCACCCTACCCAAGCCGAAGCAAAACGAGAACATGTTCCATTATTGGGGACGGAGCACCAGCACCAGATTGCTCACCAGGAACTCGCGCAGCATTGGAACGTACGTCAGCCACCATGCCCATCGTGGGTGGTAGCGGGGAAATGCGGCGATGGCCGCTCCGGTGCTCACGGCCCAGTTCAGACCTTCGGAGGCGGACACCGCAAACAACGACGACCCGTAGTTGTTTTTTGCCGGATGGCCGTGTTTGCGGGCATAGCGCGCGGCGGCGCGGGCGCCACCGAGGTAGTGGCTCAGACCCATCTCGTGTCCACCGAATGGGCCCAGCCAGACGGTGTACGACAGCACCGCCAGGCCGCCCGGCTTGGTAACCCGGAGCATCTCGTTGCCGAGTTGCCAGGGCCGCGGCACGTGCTCGGCGACGTTGGATGACAAGCAGATATCGACGGAGTTGTCGGCGAAGGGCAGGGCCATGCCCGAAGCCCGGACGAACGTGGCCGGCTCATGAGCGAAACCAGCTGCGGCCGAATGCATTTCATTAGGGTCCGGTTCGACGCCGATGTAGCGGACTTTCGCCTCGGCAAATGCCGAGGCGAAGTACCCGGGTCCGCCACCGACGTCGAGCAGCGTGCGGCCCACTGGCGGCTCGCCGTGGCTGGCCAGCCACAGGTCGCCGACCATCGCCACCGTGTCGGTCGCCAGCGCGCGGTAGAACCGTGCCGGGTCCGGCTGCTCGTATCGGAACTCTGACAACAGCCGAACCGAGCGCCGCAGTGTCGCTCGCCGCGCGAAAATATCGGTTATCACCAGGTGTTGCCCCCTGGGGGCACGTGCCACTCCCTCCGATCGGCTGGTCGCGTGGCCACATTTGCCACATAAGTCCCTGCGTCATGAGGCACCCGCTAGGAGGTAGGCACAACGAACGTGCCTACCGCCAGAGGCCAGTGTGGCGCATGTGACGAGATCCCGTGCTGGTCGGGGATCCGGCGGCCCAGCTCGCCCTGCCCGCACCAGGCTAAGCTAGCGACCGATGTCTGCCCTGCGCTCCGTCCTCCTGCTGTGCTGGCGCGACACGGGTCACCCCCAGGGCGGTGGCAGCGAAACGTACTTGCAGCGCATCGGCTCCCGGCTCGCGGCATCAGGCATTGACGTCACGCTGCGTACCGCTCGTTATCCCGGCGCTCCGCGCCAAGAAATGGTCGACGGTGTTCGGATCAGCCGTGCCGGCGGGCGCTACTCGGTATACATCTGGGCGTTGCTGGCGATGGCCCTCGCGAAACTACGCCTTGGACCGCTGCGCCGAGTCCGCCCTGACATCGTCGTCGATACCCAGAACGGCCTGCCGTTTCTCGCCCGGCTTCTGTATGGCCGGCGCGCGGTTGTGCTGGTCCACCACTGTCATCGCGAGCAGTGGCCGGTGGCCGGTCCGGTGATTTCCAAGCTGGGCTGGTACGTCGAGTCGACGCTGTCGCCGTGGCTGCACCGGCGCAACCAGTACGTAACGGTGTCGCTGCCGTCGGCACGGGATCTGGTCGCTCTCGGTGTCGACCACCAGCGGATCGCGCTAGTACGGAACGGCCTCGACGAGGCGCCGGCAGCATCCTTGTCCGCCTCCCGCGCCGACGCACCGCGAGTCGTGGTGCTGTCCCGGCTGGTACCCCACAAGCAGATTGAGGACGCGCTGGATGCAGTCGCGCAGCTGCGGCCACAAGTCCCGGGTTTGCACCTCGACATCGTCGGCGGCGGGTGGTGGCGACAGCGGCTCGTTGACCGCGTGCACCAGCTCGGCATTTCCGACGCCGTGACCTTCCACGGCCATGTCGACGATGTGACGAAACACCATGTGCTGCAAAGCTCGTGGGTGCACCTGCTGCCCTCCCGCAAGGAGGGATGGGGTCTCGCGGTGGTCGAGGCGGCCCAGCACAAGGTGCCCACCATTGGGTACCGGTCCTCGGGCGGTCTGTCCGACTCGATCATCGACGGGGTGACCGGCATGTTGGTTGACAGCCGCGCCGAGCTGGTGGATCGACTCGAACAACTGCTGTCCGACCCGGTGCTGCGTGATCAGCTTGGCGCCAAGGCTCAAGCACGCAGCGTCGAATTCTCGTGGCAACAAAGCGCCGATGCACTGCGCATCGTTCTGGAAGAGGTCCAGGCGGGCAACCGTGTCAGCGGCATGATCTGACTAACCGCGCGCCGCGCACCTCCAGACTCAACCCTTGGCGACGCCCGCCGGCGTGTCTTGTGCGTGGTGTCAATGTCGGCGCGCCCAACAGCACGCCGAGCCGAATGCCCCGACAACCAGCAAAGCCAGCCACGCCAGGTGTGCGAGCATCACCGCTCGCAGGTGGGCGGCAGGCGCACCGCCCGTCTGGCCCCCAATCCGGTAAACAGCGATTTCGTCGTCACGAAAGGCCGGCGTCAGCCCGGCGACGGTGCGTGCGCCGGCACCCATGTCGCCGGCGCTATCTGATTCGACAACCAGCCACGCCACGCCGGCAGAGGCCAGCACGGACGGATCGGGCCCGGTCAGCAGCAACTCCTGTATAGCTCGCGCGTGCACGCCCTCCCCGGGAACTGTGACACCGGAAATGACCAGGTCACCGGTGGTCAGCACGTCGGCGCGCACCCAACGGGGCAGCGGATCGAGTACGGGAGCCGGGCCGGACCAGGAAAAGCGGCGCATGGTGCCGGCGGGCAGCACCGCGACGGTCCCAGGTGCGGCGTTGATCGCCGACGCCACCGCGGCCCACCCGGACGGGTACCGCACCGGCGCAACCTTGCCCCCAACGCCCCAGGCCAGATCGGGCAACGCCAGGATCAGCGCCAGGCTGCAGATCAACGCCGTCACCGCCGCAGGCAGCCACCGTCGCAGCGTCACCACCGCGCCCGCGCCGGCCAGCGCATATCCGGGCATGGCCAGCGCCACCCATTTTTGACCGTCGCGTAGCACCCCCAAGCCCGGCGCGGCGTCAACCACCGCGCGCAGCGCGTGCAGGCCCGGGTCGGTCGCCAAGACCGTGGGCACCAATACCGAAGCCGCCGCCAGCACCAATAACGGCACCACGGCCGGCCGGCGCACCACTGCCGGTACTCCGGCCGCCACCACACCAAGTAACACCGCGGCCGACAACAACGCGAAAAGAGTTGTCCGCGAGCCGGGTACGGCCTCACCGTTCCAGATGCCACCAAGGCTGGCCAAACTAACGAATGTGCCCAGGCCTGGCTCGGCGCGAGGCGCGAACGCGGTAACGCCGAGCAGGTTCGCCGGAGTATGGCTGGTCAACGACGAGCCCACCACCGACGCCGTCAACCAAGGCAGCGCACCGACCGTCGCAAAGCCCAATGCCGTTGCGGCACACATCCAACGCGGCCGGCCCGCACCGGGTGCGATCACGCATACCAGCGCAACGGTTGCGGCCAGCATCAACCCGGTAGGGGTCAACCCGGCCAGCGCGGTCCAGCAGGCCAGTCCAAAGAACCGCCCGGCTCCACCCGACGAACGGAGCCCGAGCATCGTAGTCGCCACCCAAGGCAGGCAGCCGTAGCCGACCAACAGACTCCAATGGCCCTGCAGTAGCCGTTCGGCGACATAGGGATTCCAGACGGCCAGCGTGCCCGCGACCAACTGACCACCGACCCCCGCCTCCGGCAGCGCGGTGTCGACCAGTACGGCCGCGCCCCACCCCGCCAGCCACAGGCCCAGGATTAGCAACGCCTTCACCACGATTCCGCCGTCGACCAGATGCGAGGCGAGCGCTATCGCGAAATCCTGCGGCGTGGCCCGCGGCGCAGCCGACAACCCCAGGGCACTTTCGGACAGATACGACCGGGGGGTGGACACAGCATCGCGCAGCAGCAGGTACCCAGGCTTCAGCAGCGGCGCAACAACTAACAGCGCCAACCCCAACGCGAACCCTGGCCGGGCCATGCTGGCCCGCATCGAGCTAGGCCTGTTCGGGTGGTTCTGGAGGTCCCGACTCCGCCTGCGGCTTGGAGTCCGGCGGCAGATCGGCGCTGGGCGAACCCGGCTCCTTCGGCGCATCCGGGCGCTGCGTAGGCAGCTTCTCGGTCTCGGCTTCCGCCCCGGGTACCGGTGGCTCCAGCCCCGCTCGTCGTAGGAAATCGGTATCGTCGCGGTCCAGGCCGGGGTCGGTCAACGCACTCTCGGTCCGAAGGCTGAACGAGGCAAGCACCGCGCCGCCAATCAGCGCGATCAAGCCGGTCGCGGTGAACGTGATCGGCAGTACTCGCGACCACAGCGCCAGTCGGTCGCGCTCGTCGCGAGCCGCATTGACCTGGGACTCGATCGTCTCTTCGGTGGAAGTGACCTTGTAGTCGGCCAGCGTCACCTCGGGCTTGAGCGCGTCGCGGGCGAAATAGTGATTGGCGTGTTCGGTTTCCTTGACGATGGTTCCCGACACCGGGTCCACCCAGAATGTTCGCTGCGCGGCGTAATAACGGGTCATGGTGATCTGTTCGTTCGGCTCACCGGGAACTCCCCACATCGCCGCTGACGTGGTTACCTTGCCGTCCTCATCCCCGGCGTACAGCGACGGGTACCGGATGGGAGCCACCAACTTGCCCTCGGAGTTGTAGCCGACGGTCTGGGAGAACCGGTACGTGGTTAGGCCGTTGACGTCCTCTTCGCCTTCATAGTTGGCGTCAAATGCCTTCTGCGCGATCGGGTCGAAATATGGATATGACTTCTTCTCGGTGTGGAACGGGAAGCGATAGGCCAGCCCGTCGTGTCGCAACGGGATTGCGGTCGGCGGACTCTCGTCGTTGATGCCTCGCGGCTTCTGGACCGCGCCGCCGGTGTGCGTGTCGTCCGAAACGGCCATCGCCGTCTTCCGGTTAAGGGTGACGGTGTCGACGATTGCCAGCAGCAGGCCGGTGTCCTTCTGCTTATCGGTGCGCCGGACCGAGGTTCCCACCTGCAGCGTTACCACATCGGCATTGGCCGGGGATTCGACGCTGAACTGCTGTTGCGACACCAGCGGCACATTCTGGTTGGTGACGACGTGATCACCGGACAGCGACGCCGAGTCAAGTGCCGACCCGGTGCCCTCGCTTATCAGCGTGGCGTCGATATCGAGCGGGATTTTGGTGATCCTGCTGCTGGTATAGGTCGATAGCAGCAGCGCGGCGATCAGCAAGGCGGCTCCGAGCCCGATCGTTCCGCATGCGGCGAATCGCAACATGACTGCTCGGTTCACGTGCGCGGCTCCTCCTCATCGCTTCGCTCTGCATCGTCGCCGGCGGGGGTCACGTTGCTCCGACCTGACCAAGCAGTGTGGCAGAACCCGTTTGACCCTAACAGCAGAACGTAGCGGCCTGGCGGACGAACCTTTCGGGCATACCCAATTCGGCCGACAACACATGCCAGGCAAACTGTGATCGTGACCGACGCCCAGCAGGTAGGTGGTACCCGCAGCTTCTTGCCCGCGGTAGAGGGCATGCGCGCCTGCGCGGCTATGGGTGTGGTGGTCACACATGTCGCGTTCCAGACCGGGCACTCCAGCGGCGTGACGGGCCGGCTGTTCGGCCGCTTCGATCTAGCCGTGGCAGTGTTCTTTGCGTTGTCGGGTTTCCTGTTGTGGCGCGGACACGCCGCGGCGGCACGAGGATTTGGGACGCGTCCGCAGACCGGCCACTATTTGCGCTCGCGGGTAGTTCGGATCATGCCAGCCTATCTCGCGGCGGTGTTCGTGATCCTCAGTTTGTTGCCCGATGCCGACCACGCCAGCCTGACCGTGTGGTTGGCCAACCTGACGCTCACTCAGATCTACGTGCCGCTTACTCTGACCGGCGGCCTGACCCAGATGTGGAGCCTGTCCGTGGAGGTCAGCTTCTACCTGGCGCTGCCAGTTTTCGCGTTGCTGGCCCGACGGCTCCCGGTGCCCGCCCGCGTACCGGTGATCGCCGCCGTCGGCGCCCTCAGCTGGGCGTGGGCCTGGATCCCGCTGCACGGCGGCCCGGGAGCCAACCCAATGACCTGGCCGCCGGCATTCTTCTCCTGGTTCGCCGCGGGAATGTTGTTGGCGGAGTGGGCTTATCACCCGATTGGGTGGCCGCACCGGTGGGCGCGTCGCCGGGTGCCGATGGCCGTCATCGCGGTACTGGCCTATCTGGTGGCGGCCTCGCCGGTGGCCGGTCCGGCGGGCCTGGTCCAGGGCACGTCTGCGCAGTTCGCGGTGAAGACCGCGATGGGTGCGCTGCTGGCGTTCGCGCTGGTTGCGCCGCTGGTGCTGGATCGGCCCGATACACCGCACCGCCTGCTGGGCAGCACCGGCATGGTGACGCTGGGGCGCTGGTCCTATGGCCTTTTCATCTGGCACTTGGCGGCCCTTGACATGGTGTTCCCGGTGGTCGGAATCTTCCCGTTTACCGGGCACATGCCGACGGTGTTGGTGTTTACGCTGATCTTCGGCTGGGCGATTGCCGCGGTGAGCTATGCGCTTGTCGAGTCGCCCTGCCGGGAAGCGTTGCGCCGCTGGGAGAAACGCGAGAAGTCGCCCGAGCCGCAGGACCGCGAGGCCGATGCCATCGCGCCGTAGCGCCTTCAGTGTCGTCGTTGACAACACGCCGCCGCTTGTTCAAATGCGTTAAAAACGCTGGTCAACCGGTTCTTACAGGCTCTAGGCTCTGGACGCAGGTAGGTTTTCTACCGGTTCGGGCGGGTTAAGAGGAGTGTCGATGTCCTTCGTGTTGGTAGTTACCGAATCGGTGGAGTCGGCAGTCAGCGAGCTGGGTCGGATCGGGACGTCGTAAGGCGCTGCGAGCGCCGCGGCAGCGGCACCTACGACCCAGCTGATCGCTGCCGCCGAGGATGAGGTGTCGGCGGCGATCGCGGCATTGTTCTCTGAGCAAGCCCAGCAATTCCAAGCGGTCAACGGACAGATCGCCGTGTTCCACGACCGGTTTGTGCAGGGCTTGCGAAGTGCCGGGGGCGCCTATGCGGTTGCCGAGGCAGCCAACGCATCACCCCTGCAGGTCCTCGAGCGAGCCGTGTTGGAGGTTATCAATGCGCACCGACTTGTCGCATTCCGCTTACCAGGACGAGCGCTGATTTGGGGTTCCGGCCGACGAGATCCGCGATTCAGGATGTTTGCCAGGGCCCGATCTGCAGGCCACCGTTCGGGAATAGCTCAGCGCATGCAATACCTGATCCCAACCTGAAGGGTGAACGCCCACCATAGAATTAAGTGCCGCCATCTCTGCCTGCGGGGTGTAAAACTCGAGCACGTACCTAACGCGAATTGCAACCGCCGCTGCGGGATTTGCATGAGCCTAGCCAGCTTGCCCGTTTCGCGACTCTGACATGGAACACCGAACGTGGTTCGCAACCATCTTGACTTCGCGCATACGCTGCGTGGCGGCGGCGGGCAACGGCTGAGATAGAAGGCGCTGTCTTCGCTCGGCCGGGCCGGCTGCTGAGGCTGCGTTGCCATTGCCATTGCGCTTGCCCGAGTTTGGGGGCCGGCGTTGTCGATCCTGAGACGAAACTATGCACTAGATTCACCCGTTTCGCGCACACACTTTGCGTGATGCTGCCGCATCTTGTGCGCGCTGCCGCACTGAGGTAGATTGATTATCTGTCATACACATGACGAATAATTGTCATACCTCACCGAGTGATGATGCGCGACCCAAGGCGGAAAAGCGGTCGGGCAGGACTCCAATTCGCCGTTCGCGCGGGAGCTGTTTTCGCTCCCCTGCATCGGGTTTGTGGTCACACCTGACGACGTGCGCACGAAAGGCGGGATCCTCAGATTTTGGGAGCGCTGGTGACTGGCTGTGTTGCCTGAGAGAGGAGTGATTGACGGTTGCGATGCCGGATTGCAGTTTGGCCGATAGTCGCTAAACGGCATAACCGATGAGCGAAACTAGGCGCTTATTCTCAGGTTAGTTTGGTTGTGAACATCGGTGTTGGGCGCTTAGCTCACAACTACTCAATAGTAGGTGTGCTGCGCTCTGCTCTACCAATAATTTGAGCTTAATTATTGCGTGATTTGTTCGCTATGAGGTTGGGCGCTGGCGAATTGTGTTGGGTCGAACGGCGCGGATGCTGAACGCGATTCTCGGAAGATTAGGTGGGTTAATTTATGAGCGCTGACATGGGAATTGCTGTTGTCGGGTTGTCGTGTCGGGTGCCGGGGGCGGCGGGGGCGGGCGAATTTTGGCGGTTGATCAGTCAGGGTGGCTGCAGTGCGGGCGCGCAAGTACCGCAGCGGTGGGGTTTGGGAGATGTCGAGGGTGAGAGTGGGTTGGGGTTTGGTGCGGTGCTGGGTGAGGCGTTGGGTTTTGATGCGCCGTTTTTCGGGATTTCTGATGGTGAGGCAGAGCGGATGGATCCTCATCAGCGGCTGGCGTTGGAGTTGGTGTGGGCTGCGGTGGAGGATGCCGGGGCTGTGGTGGAGAAGTTGGCTGGCCGTTCGGTTGGGGTGTTTGTGGGGGCGATGCGTGATGATTTCGCGTCGTTGATTTCGGGACGGGTGGCTGCCGGGGTGCGCAGCGTGGTGGGGTCGTTGCGGTCGGTTATTGCGGGGCGGGTGTCGCACTTTTTCGGGTTTAACGGCCCGAGTTTGGTTGTCGATACCGGTCAGTCGTCATCGTTGGCGGCAATCGCGTTGGCGGTGGACAGTCTGCGCCGGGGTGACTGTGCGGTGGCGGTTGCCGGTGGGGTGCACCTGAACTTGGACCCGTATGCGGGGGTTGCGATCTCGCAGTTGGGAGTGTTGTCGGCTGACGGGGTGTGTCGTCCATTTGATCGGACGGCGAATGGATATGTGCGCGGGGAGGGTGGGGGTTTTGTTGTCCTGAAAAGGGTTTCCGATGCGCTGGCGGATGGCGATCGGATCTATTGCCAGATTCTTGATGGGGCGGTGATCAATGAGGGGGCGCGGGCGGGGTTGACCGCGCCGTCGGCGGAGGGCCATCAGCGGTTGCTGCAGGCGGCGTTGGCTGGTGCGGGAGTGGGGCCCGATCAGGTGCAGTACATCGAGGCGCATGGCACGGGGACGCCGGTGGGTGATCGCACCGAGGCCCAGTCGTTGGTGTCGGTGTTTGGTGGTGGGCATCAGGGTGATCAGCCGCTGTTGATTGGGTCGGTGAAGGCCAATGTGGGGCATTTGGAGGCCGCTGCAGGCGTGATCGGGTTGATCAAGGTGGCTTTGGCAGTGGCGCACCGGGAGTTGCCGGGCAGTTTGAATTGTGGTGCCCCACTTGAGGTGTTGGGTCCGGAGTCGGGGGTGCAGGTCATCTCGGCGACCGGGTCGTGGCCCGTGCCGCAGCGGCCGTTGTTGGCGGGGGTGTCCTCGTTCGGGATAAGCGGCACCAACGCGCATCTGATTGTGGGTCAGGCCCCGGCGTCGGCGGTGCCGGCGGTGCCGGGGGCGCCCGTGACCGCGTCGGGGTCGGGGGCTCCGCTGGTGGGGGTATGGCCCGTCTCGGGGCGCACACGAGCAGCGGTGGCGGCCGCGGCGGCGCGGCTGGTGGGGTACTTGGGTGAGCATCCCGAGGTTGATTTGGGGGATCTGGCTTACAGTTTGGGCGCTACGCGGCGGCATCATTGCTGGCGGGCTGCGGTCGCGGTGGGTGGTGATGCCCAGGATGCCCGGGGGCAGCTGGTGCAGGCGCTACGGGCCCTTGCTGCAGGTGAACCTTATCCGCGGCTCGTGGAGCCACACTGTGTGGATTCGGCGGGCGGGCAGACGGGGTTCGTCTTCCCCGGACAGGGGGCCCAGTACCTGGGGATGGGTCAGCGGTTGTATCAGCAGCATCGGGTGTTTGCTGCCGCGGTGGATGACTGTGATGAGGTAATGCGGCCGTGGACCGGGTGGTCGGTGCGGGATGCGTTGTGTCACGGGCCTGGGGCGGCATCCTTGGATCGGGTGGATGTCGTACAGCCGGTGCTGTTTTCGGTGATGGTCGCCTTGGCGCGGGTGTTGGGCTCTTACGGGGTGGTCCCCGATGCGGTGATCGGGCATTCGCAGGGAGAGATCGCCGCGGCTCATGTCGCTGGGGTGTTTTCGTTATCTGATGCCGCCAAGATTGTTGCGCTGCGCAGTCAAGCGGTTGGGGGCATGGCCGGCCAAGGGGCGATGGCTTCGGTGTTGATGCCGGCACCGCAGGTGGCCGCCCGCGTGCAGTCATGGGGTGACGCGTTGAGCGTCGGCGCGGTCAACGGCCCCTCGTCCACCATTGTCAGTGGTGGTCGGCTGGCTGTGGAACAGTTTGCCGAGAGCTGCGAGCGTGACGGTGTGCGGGTGCGCGTTTTGGCGGTCGATTATGCATCGCATTCGGTGCAGGTGCAGGGGCTGCGTGAGCGACTAATTGCCGATCTGGGCGGGCTGGATCCGCAGGCGTCAGGTATCCGGCTGTATTCAACGGTCGATGGTGTGTTCTCGGGCCAGCCGTTAGATACCACCACCATGGACGGCGAGTATTGGTATCGCAATCTGCGTGAACCGGTGCGCTTTTATGATGCCCTCACCGCCGCGCTGGCTCACGGCGAGTCCGTGATTGTAGAGCTGTCTCCACATCCTGTGTTGACCCCGGCGATCACCGAGACCTTAGTGCACAGTGAGCGTGGCGACTCGGCGGTGATTCCTACGTTGTATCGGGATCGCCCGGATTTGGATGCGCTGGCCGCGACGTTGGGTCGGCTGCATACCCATGGGCGGAGCCTTTCGTGGCGGGGGCTGTGTCCCCAGGCACGCCGGGTGGGTTTGCCGACTTACCCGTTTGAGCACCGCACTTATTGGCTGGCGCCGGCCGGGGATGGTGTTGGCGGCGAGACGGGGGATGGCCTGTCGCCGGTGGTCGGTGAGCTAGGCGGTGAGGCTGCTGCGCCTGACGTTGGCGGTTGGGCGGGGCGATTGGCCGCTCAACCCCTCGAGCAGCGGTTGAACACGTTGGCCGCAATGGTAACCGCGGCGACGGCGGCGTTATTACGTGATGGCGATAGGGCTGGGGTGGAGGCCCAGCGCCCATTTCAAGACCTGGGTCTCGATTCGGTCAGTGGGCTGGACCTGCGTAACAGTTTGAGCCACCAAACGGGGCTGCAGTTGCCGGCCACGTTGATATTTGACTACCCCACCCCGGCGGCGGTGGCCGGGTATATGGCGGATTTGGTGGGCCAGACGACGGTGCCGGTGCGGCAGGCTACGCGGGCGGCGCGTACGGATGAGCCGGTGGCGGTGGTGGGGAT
>NZ_OCVX01000003.1:656411-772877 GCF_900232995.1 Mycobacterium simulans | reverse complement strand
GCCCTAAGCCAGCAACAGCCGATGCTGGTCGCCAGCCCCATCTCTGCGTCGGCGTTGGCCGCCCAGGCACGCCGCAACCCCTTGCCGGCGGTCCTGTCCGGGCTGACCCACACCCGCCGCCAGGCCGCGACCACCGCCAGCCCCGACACGCTGACTGCACGGCTGGCCGGTCAAACCCCCGAGCAGCAACTGCACACCCTGACCAGGCTGGTCAGCGAAGCGACCGCGACCGTACTGGCCCACCCCGACCCGGCCGCCCTGGATCCCCAGCGGCCCTTTAAAGACCTCGGCATCGACTCCCTGACCATCCTGGAACTCCGCAACACCCTGACCGCACACACCGGCCTGACCCTGCCGGCGACCCTAACCTTCGATCACCCCACCCCGGCCGCGCTCGCCGAGCACCTAGCCACTCAGCTCACCAGCACCATCACGACAGCGGCCCCGTTGGGACCTGTTGGGCGGTTGGTGGAAGCTGCATTCGACAATGACCAACACGCGACATTAATCGATATCCTCGTCGCGGCGTCGCGTCTGGATTACCCCCAATTGCCTCATAGCGCTTCGGTGGGGAGGCTTCCCGAAACAATCATCAAGGCCGCAGCAAACGCGCCGGTGCGGGTGGTATGCCTGGCTGAGTTCTCCGGCCAGTTCCACGCGTTTGCCGACGGAATGCTGGGCGATGTCGAGGTCGCCGAGCTCATTGTGCCCGGATTTGGCGGCACACCACCTGCAGCGACCGCGCATCACGCCGCCCAGACACTACTTGACTGTATCCACCGGGGCGCCACCGACGGTCAGGCCATTGTCCTTGCTGCACACGCGATCACCTGTATCCCGGCGATGCACGTCCTGGCGTTACAGGACCAAATTCAATCAACCACCGCACCACGAAGTCAGTGTGCCCTGGTGACCATCGCGCCTATCGCCACCAACGACCACCCCAGCATCAGCAGCAACCCGATGGTGATCCCAGCGATCATGGCCCACCTGCACGACGAAAGCGCCCTGGTCGGCTACGGCCGCTACCTAGGTTTCGACACACCCACCAATAGAGCAATTGATGAAGAAAGGTTGCTGACGATACAACCCCGCACCGGCGACCACATCAACACCCCCACCTCACCCCTGACCCTGGAACCCGCAATTACGGCCATGACCGTCTCGAATTGGATAGCGGACAATTACTACTGACCCAAGCGTCGAAAACCGGAGAATGAGCATGCTATGGAATAGCGTCTTCATAAACTCGGTGGGATGTTATCTTCCGCCCAGAGTTTCTATTGACTGTGACCCTACCATTGACCAAAAGAACACAGGTTTCGAGAGTTTCGCAAAGTCGGATAAACCTGAATACGTCATGGCTGGAATTGCGGCTAAGCAAGCACTAAAGAATTCGAGCCATGCCAATGACGCACTCTCGGCGATTGCATACGCGAGCATAACATTTAGCAGTATGGATCACTTGGCCCCGGTTTGCTACCTGCAGCGGATACTCGGCCAAAAAGAAGCTATCGCGTTCGAATTAAGCGCGGCTAGCAATGGTGGAGTCGCGGGAATAGAGGTCATTGGACGATTACTTTCTAGTGACCCTACCTCGCGTGCTGGATTGATTGCCGCGACATCAAGTTGGCCCGACGAAACAAGTCGGCAGACAAACGGGACCATAATGGGTGACGGGGCAGCTGCCGCAGTTATCTCAACAAAGCAAGGTTTCGCTCGTCTGCTTGCGAGCGCGAGGACGTGCCAGCCCGAGATCGAGGTGTTGCTCCGCAAATCTCTGGCGCAGTCAGGTGGTTTAGATGTAGGACTTTCCGATATCGAGGGAGCATCCCGGTTTGCCGAGACGATTGTACAGGAAAGTTCGGCCGCGATATATTCGGCGTTAGCTGAAGCAGAAATCAAGCTCGATGATATCTCCCACTTCTTGCTTCCTGGATTTCCGCCAGTCGTGTTAGAGCAGCTTTACCTGGCCCGTCATGGGGTTTCAATTGAGAAGACCTGTTGGAGTGAGCTTCAAAAAACGGGACACGTCGGTCCATCTGACCAGTTGCTCGGATTGTCGCATCTATTGAACACTAACCAGTTGAAATCTGGTCAATTGGTTTTGATGTTGGGTGTCGGATTGGGATTTCGATTTACGACGCTACTATTCGAAATAACCTAACTCAATTATCGCCTCTGATCACTGATCACCAGCCTGGTGGACACCACTCGATGTCACGATGCTCGAACGAGCTAAGAAACCGCGCCAAGATGGTCCCTTCCTTGGAGACGGCGGTCGTCACGCCACAGCCTCGGCTAGGTAGCCGACCATGTCGGAGAAATAGTGCAGATCAGCCTCGATTGCCACCGCGCATAGGCCGTGCATATCCGCCGGACAGGCTCGAGGAACGACCACGACCACGACAGCGACCGCAGATGATTACGCTCGTCGTGGCACCGATGACGAGTCGCTATGTGCGACTGTGCTTGTCACGTCGGATGTCAAATTGGCCGATCCGCTGCTTGACGACGGTTGGAACCACGGCCGGCCGCGACGGTTGAGAAGTAGGCCACCCAATCAGATTGGATGGGTGATCTCCTTGACCCTCGCTGCGGTGAAGATGCCGGATCAACGCCCAGTCTTCCAGGATCGGGCTGGGATCCGCCGGTTGCGCCGGGTCGGCTAAGTCTCGCAGGCCGAAATCGCACCGCAGCTGGGCCCGGCGCGCAACACAGTGGTCGCGGTGCATTCGGATTCGCCGCCGCGCTATCAACGCTCAACGATGACGACTTCGGCATGGGCGGAGATCGAGCCTGCGGAGCAAGTCGTGCTGAGCCAGTACAGACGGATGGCGACGACGGTGATCGGCTGCGCCAGCCGGCTGGGCGGGTGCGCATCCTTGGTTCGCCGAGGCCGTCGCGCGGATCCGTCCACAGCGCGGCCGTTTCGCGTTTTCTGCTAGTCCATTTGCTTGGTGAGCAGGTTCAGTGCGGACTGTGGTTCCCCGACCAGTTGGTGCTTGATCACGCCGGAGTGTTGCCGTCGTCCCCGTGTTGGTGCCGGTCGCCGTGTGTTCGCAGTACCCAGGCCCTTGATGCACGCCTCGGCCGTGTCCCCGCGCAAGCCGAGGCCGAGTGCTACGCGCCGTGAGGTTGTCGGCTCCGGTCGAATCCTGCGCAGTTTCTTCCGGGGTGGGTTCCAGTCATCGTCGCAACAGTTGATGGTCTGGTGAGGCTAGCAGGAGGGTGAAAAGCTCGGCGGGACTCCGGTGCCCGAGGATGCTCCTGGGCCGGTTATTGATCTCGTACTCGACTGCGCGCAGATGCTCTGCGGTGTACGTGTTCAGGGCGGTGCCTTTCGGGAAATATTGCCGCAGCAGACCATTGGCATTTTCGTTGCTGCCGCGCTGCCAAGGTGAGCGCGAGTCGCAAAAGTAGACCGGCGCACCGAGGTCGGCGGTGATGTCGATGTGCCTGGCCATTTCGATGCCCTGATCCCACGTGATGGATCGGACCAGCGTCACCGGCAAGTCGCTCATGGTGTCGGTGATCGCAATGCGGAGAGCGTCGGCGTCGCGGGCCGGCAGGTGTATCAGCCGAATCAGGCGCGTCTGTCGCTCGACGAGGGTGCCAATCGCCGAGCCCTGGTTTTTGCCAAGGATGAGATCTCCTTCCCAATGGCCAGGCTGGGAGCGGTCGGCGGGATCGAACGGCCGCTGGTGAATCGACAACATCGGCTGGGCGAAGCGCGGGCGGCGACGGCCAGGACGCTGGTGGGCGCGGCGATGAGTCCGTCCCGTGCGCAGCGGGCCGCGGTGCGAACTGGTGACCTTCGGCGGCCGGATCAGGCGTGATTGTGGCTGGTAGACAGCCTGATAGATACTTTCGTGGCACAACCACATCGACCGGTCCTCGGGGTACTTGCGTCGCAGATGCCGGGCGATCTGTTGCGGGCTCCAGCGTTGAGCGAGCAGCTCGGCGATCAGTTCGCATAGGGCGGCGTTCTTCTCGATCCGCCGCCGGTGACGGCGGGCTCGGCGTTGCACCGACCAGCGGTGCGCTTCGAACGGCCGGTACTGGCCATCGCGGCGACTGTTGCGGCGCAGCTCCCGCGACACCGTCGAGGGTGCCCGCCCGAGCTGGTCGGCGATCTTGCGGATACTGAGGCCCGAGCGGCGCAGATCGGCGATGTTGATCCGCTCCTCCTCGGACAGATAGCGACTACTAATTTGGCGCACAGCCAAACGATCGAGCGCGGGCACGAATCCGACGGCTTCGCCACGCCGATTCTTGTATCCCCGAGCCCAATTGTTTGCTGAGGTCCGTGACACACCAACTTCACGGCCCCCCGCCGAGACGGACCAGCCCCGAGCCCGCAGCTCCATAAACCGCTGACGCTTGGCCGACTGCGGGCGCCGGCCCGGCCCCTTTTTCACACGGCGAGACGATGACAACACAACCTCCAGAACCTAAAGAAGTGTTGCGACATCGCCTAGAAACCACCCGGCATCACCTGCTCACTTTTCGACCGGAACCGACAGAGGCCGGATAGCAGACGGGTCACGCGTAACGGGTGTGGGTGAAACCGGCGTGCAATCGGCGTGAAACCGCTTGGGGAACCCCGAAGACGCCTCAAGTAGTGAGGCACGTCCCCAACCCTTGTGTGCGTTTGCGCATTCAGGTACATTAACTATCTGTCATCAAGATGACGAATAGTCGTCATCTTGATGGTGTCAGCGCACAGGGCGCCAAACGAAAATTTTCTGTAGTGGATCCGTCGGTTTCGAATCTCGGAGTGGCCGCATGGTGGTTTCAGATTTTGAGTGGGGAGCGCCTGGAACGGCGTCCAGGAAGAAGACCATCAGCAATGCCTATCTGCACCGGTTACAGCGCCGTCACTTCATTCTGTTCGATATCTTACCTATTCTTGGAACTATAGCTGCGGTTGGGTTTATCCGAGTTCACCCGGTGGGACTAACTGAAGTCGTTTTGTTATTGACAATATGGTTTTTGACGGGAATCGGCATAACCGTCGGTTATCATCGGCTCTTTACTCACCGCACCTTTAAGGTGGCACCGTCTGTCGAAATACTGCTCGCCGTCCTTGGTTCTATGGCGGGCCAAGGTGGCGTTGTTTCGTGGGTTGCAATTCACCGCCGGCACCACGAATGTTCTGACAAAGAGGGCGATCCACACTCGCCGAACCTATCTGGGCACGGCCTCTTGGGCCGAATCCGCGGGTTAGCGCATTCTCATTTCTTATGGATGCGTCGGCACGAATACCCGAATATTGTCCATTACGCGCCAGATCTTATTAAGAACCGCCGCATCCTCCAGGTAGCCCGCCGTTATAATTACTGGTTTGCACTAGGCCTGATAATACCGGCCGTGGTGGGTGCAATCGTCTATCGAACTTGGGAAGGCGCCGTAAGCTGCCTGTTGTGGGGTGGCTTTGTTCGGGTATTCGTGCTTGAGCATATTGTATGGGCGATCAACTCTTTTCATCATCTGGTTGGAACGCGTCCCTATGCCTCAAGGGAAAACAGCAGAAATGGCGGCATCTTCTCCTTAGTTTCGCTTGGCGAATCATGGCATAACAACCACCATGCGTTTCCGGAATCACCATCGTTTGGATTGGACTGGTATCGCCTTGACCCTGGCTATTGGGTTATCAGGATTTTGGCAGCATGCGGTGTTGCCTACGATTTGCGGCTTCCGTCTGCGGAGCGGAGGGCCTCAAAAAGAATCCACCACTCGAAATCAGGGAAAACCCGCGCTACGGCGCTGTAAGGAAGCTAGGTAATGGATACACAACAAAGTTCAATAACTGATTGGTGCAGAAAGTTCATCGGCGAAGTTATCGGCGTCCCGGTGGAGCGGGTTGATCCAACTGCAGACTTTGATCGTCTCGGAGTTGATTCCGCGGTTGCGGTGGCAATGTTGATGGAAGTCCAAGAGCGCTATGGCGTAGATATTCCACTCGAAGCGTTGTTCGAGACGCCAACCATCAGTGCTGTTGCACAGTATCTTCATGCGCAAACGGCCAGCACATAGTTTGTTGCGATGACGCAAGACACAACGGGATCGAGCTCATATGCACGAGGAGATGTCGTCACGGTTCGCAGCGGCACGCAATCTTGGTTATGAGGCGCTCCTCGGCCGGCCTGATGCCATTGTCGTATCACCTAATCTGATTCTCTACAGGTGCGGTTACTGCACGAGCAACGGAAGTCAACCATGTTGAACGCGATGCCGCAGACAAAAGCCGAAGAGTGCATCCGATTCAATCCATTTACGGCTGAATTCAAACACAACCCATATCCGGTTTACAGGCGTCTTCGTGAGATAAAGCCGGTTCATAAAACTTTGGGCATGTGGGTGCTGACACGACACGCCGATGTGCTTGCGATTCTCCGGGATCGCAGCTTCAGTGCGGGACTTATCCCACAAATGGTCAGTATGCACGTGGAAAAATCGCAGATAACTGCGGACCGCGTCGAACTGCTAGGTAAGAAATCGCTAGTTTTTACCGATAATCCTGACCATGCGCGCTTGCGGGGGATCGTGAACCGCGCATTCACGCCGCAGTCAATTTCAAATCTGCGTCCACGTGTTGCAACGTTGGTGGACCAGTTCCTGGATCGCGTGTCTACCACGAGTGAATTTGACCTGATAGCCGAATTGGCGGAACCATTACCTAGTTTGGTTATGCAGGATTGGATGAGGTTGCCTGCGAGTATTCGCGATCAAGTCGGGCCCTGGGCGCACGACATCCGCTTTCTTCTTGAGCCGGGACTTATGAAACCCAGCGAGCTAAGCCGTGTACACAACGCAGTAGATGCTTTCGGTGCAGCGCTCGATGAAGCAATAGAATATCGCCGTCGGAAACCAGGCGACGACTTGATAAGTAATCTGCTTGCCGTCCAGACCAGCGGTGGCGACCGACTCAGTTCTGATGAGCTCTGCGTTATTTGTATGATGTTTTTCGCTGCGGCGAATGAGACGACGAAATCCTTGATTGGCAACGCGTTCTTGGCACTAGCGCAACATCGGGATCAGGATGCGCTGCTGCGTGAGCGGCCCGAGCTGGTTCGCAACTTTATTACTGAGGTGCTGCGATACGACAGTCCGGTTCAGGTGACAAAGCGATGCGCAACGAGGGATACCGAAATTGGTGGTGAACTGATTCGTGTCGGTGACCGCGTGCTTCTTTGCCTTGGAGGTGCGAACCGCGATCCAGCAATCTTTGAACACCCCGATCTGTTCGATATAACACGACCCGCCCAACGTCATTTAGCGTTCGGGTTCGGAATGCATGGTTGTCTGGGCGGCGCACTCGCAGAGCTACAGACGGAAATAGCTTTCGAGTGGGTATTGCGCCGCGGCGCACGCATTGAACTTACGACCGAGCAGCCCGAATGGCAGGACGAGAGCATCATCCTCCGGGGCTTGCAGCGATTTCCTGTAGTGATGCGTGGTGCACGATGAATGCGCGCATGACTGCGGGGGTATCGCTGCGAGCATTTCCGTCTGAAGCTTCTGTTGCGCTCCTTCTGATTCCCCATGCCGGTGGGGGAGCTTCGTCGTTCAACCAGTGGCTTGAGCCCTTGGCACGGGTCGTGGCGCCGATGTGCGTGCAGTTGCCGGGCCGAGAGGATGTCGCGAGCTTACCGCTGATGCGTGACGTAGCAGCAGTCGTTGAAGGGCTGTTACCTCTGATCGCCCAGGAAGTACAGGCACCACTGGCTCTCTATGGACATAGCATGGGTGCGCTCGTCGCGTTCGAACTGGCGTATGCGTTAGAAAATCTGGTCGCAAATCCGCCCTTGCACGTCTTCGTCTCCGGCCGGCGTGCCGCGCACCTACCGTCGAGCGTCCCGACCATCCATCACTTGCCAGATGACGAGTTGGCGACAGCGCTTCATGTGGCTACTGGGAGTGGCGCAGCGTGGTATCAAAGCAAGTCATTTCGCCGCTACGCGCTGCCAATCATTAGAGCCGACCTCGAGATTAACGAAGTTTACTCGTACCCACCGGGGCGAAAGGTGCAGTGTCCGATCACCGCCTTCTGCGGGATTGACGACCCCATTGCTCAACCGAGCGAAATGCGAGCCTGGTCCCACCAGACAGCAGCAACATTCACCTACCGCGCCTTGCCGGGCGATCACATCTTTCATCAGACTCGTCGTATGGATGTTATCCAACACATTATCGACACTATTGCAGGTGAAAATGGTCAAATTGCTTCCTGAACTTCTCAGTTTTCGAGCCTTCGAGGAGCCGAAACGCCGTGCATACGTGTTCGTGGACGACCATGGGCAAGAAATTGCTGAACTCACGTACCATCAACTACATGCCCGAGCCTCCACAGTTGCGGCGGTACTCCGTCGACACTGCGCGCCCGGGGACCGGGCCTTGCTTCTCTTTCCCCCCGGCTTGGATTTCATCGTTGCGTACTTTGGGTGTTTGTACGCGAATGTTGTTGCAGTACCGCTGAGTCCACCTCGACGCGGTCGCGTACAGCATTCGACTATCGCCATCATCAATGACTGCGATCCAACCGCCATATTAACCGTCGGTGACTGGGTTGACGGTATACGGACGGCAATTGAACCCGTGTTCGGTGCATTTCATTGGCTCGCGGTTGACCAGATAGAAATCGAGACAAATGTCGAGACCTTCGAGCTCGCCGCTTGCGCGCCGGAGTCGCTCGCATTTCTTCAATACACATCTGGCTCAACGGGCAATCCCAAAGGAGTCATGGTCTCGCACGGTAACCTTATCGCTAATCAAGAGATGATCAAACGTGCATTCCAGCACGGCCCTGAATCGACCGTCGTCGGATGGGCACCGTTATTCCACGATCAAGGTCTGATCGGCAATGTGCTGCAGCCACTCTATGTAGGCGCTACGAGCATCCTGATGTCGCCAATCGCGTTTATACGTCGTCCACTTCTGTGGCTGGAGACTATTTCTCGTTACCGCGCGCATACAAGTGGTGGACCAAATTTTGCGTTCGACGCCTGTGTTGCCAGAGCCTCGGCCAGCACCGTGCCGGCGATCGACCTCAGCTGCTGGAAGGTCGCATTCAACGGTGCTGAACCCGTGCAGGCTCAAACCATGGCTCGTTTCACCGAAACATTTGCACAGTACGGTTTTGATGCGACCGCCAACTACCCCTGTTATGGGCTTGCCGAGGCGACCCTGCTCGTCGCAGGCAGTCGGAAGGGCAGCGGTCCGTGGGTGGTCAATGTAGCCGTCGATCAACTGCGACGGAAACGGGTCGAACTGGATGCGGGAAGTAACACCCGGCCCTTGGTCGGGCTGGTCCTCCCGGAAGACCAGATCAGAATAGTCGATCCAGAAACGACCCGCGTTTGTCCGACTGGCGAGATTGGTGAGATATGGGTTGCTGGACCTCACGTAGCGATGGGGTATTGGCGCAACCCCCGCGCGACTGCGGCAACCTTTGAGGCGCGGATTGAAGGGCAAAGAAGTCAAACGTATTTGCGGACCGGCGATCTCGGCGCCATCGTCGGAGACGAGTTGTACGTCGTAGGCAGGTTGAAAGATCTCATTATTATCCGCGGGCGCAACTACTACCCCAGTGACATCGAGCAGACAGTCCACTCTGCCCACGTCGCATTGAGAGCGAATGGGTGCGCTGCTTTTGGGGTTTCTGGGGCTGCCGGCGAGGAACTGGTCGTGGTGCAGGAGATTGACGGTGACCACTTCGAGGACGTCGATGAGACCGACGTATGTGCCGCGATAAGGGGCGCCGTGATCCGCGAGCATGAGATTTCCATCCGCGAAGTAGTCCTGACCCCTCAAGGAGAACTGCAAAAAACTACCAGCGGCAAGGTCATGCGCGCGGCAGCACGAGAACGCTACCTGGAGTCGGGATTTAAGCAGTTAACGGCCGCCTTCCCTCAGAGGAGACAACATGAATACCAAGGTGCCATGGCCGTCCCCGAACCCAGATTATGAAGCGGCAGTAAAAGGCGCCGTCCTTGGCATGCCTGCTGCCAAATTGCTCGGGTTCAATTTTGGTCGAATGGCGCCGGGTGAAGCGGAGATCATCCAGCCATATCGCACCGAACTAACCGAACTGACTGGACACATCCAAGGGGGTGTGCTGGGTAGTCTCGCCGACTTCGCAGGGGGGTCTGCCGCGGGTACGCTACTCCCGGCCGGATGGGTGAATATGACCATCGATTTCACTGTAAAAATACTTGCGCCTGCAAAGGGCGATGAGATTATCGCTCGGGGACGGGTTATCAAGGCGAACCTCTCTACCACCACGGCGACCGCAAACGTCTACGCACGTCGTGGCGCCGATGAAGAGTCACTGTGTGCGACTGCGCTTGTCACGATGCGGAATATCAAAGTCGCAAATCGGTGAGCGGCGCTGGAAGGTCTGACCGAACACGCCGACATATGTCGGCGGTGAGATGGGCAATGCCGCACGCCGACGGGCAAATCAGCCATCGTAGTGCTCCGTACTGCGACCAAAGCCCGGAGCGTAATTCTGGTTCTCATCAGTTTAGCGAGGCCCAGGCAAATATCAGAGTTGGGAGCATTACGTTATGAGTCAATCAATCGCTGACGCTGCAGCGCCGCCTGAGGTTAGGTTGCCCCCGGCAATCTGGATCCCGAAGCTTGTGCAGGGCGTGCTGTTCACGTATTGGCGGCCACAGATAATCCAATGGCTGGGACGCCGTTACGGCAATACCTTCACACTGAACATCCCAAGATTCGGGCGCGTCATCGTCGTTGGCGATCCAAAACTGGCCAGGCAGGTATTCACTGCCAGTCCGCAAGATATCGTCAATATCAAGCCGAATCTCGGTCGAGAGTTGGGTTCCAGGGCGGTCATTGCGCTTGACGGCGACGATCATCGTCAGCGCCGCCGGCTATTGGCGTCCGTGTTCGGCCCCGCGAGCGTCGCCAATTACGAGACCCTCGTCGAGGAGGAGACCCTGCGGGAGACCGCCAACTGGCCAGAAGGGCGGTCGTTCCCGACGTGGCCGTCCACGAAGCAGATCGCAATCAACGCCATCCTGCGCGCGATTTTCGGTGGCGATGGCCAGGGTGTTGAATTCGATGAGCTACGCCAAATTGTCCCATCGTGGTGCACCCTGGCCCAGCGGGTGGCCGGCATGCCGGCCCCGAGGCGCAACTACGGCCGCTACAGCCCATGGGGCCGGATGGCCGCGGGGCGGCGGCGGTACGAGGCGATCATCGATAAGTTGATCGATGACGCACGGGCGGACCCCAGCCTCGCGGAGCGGACCGATGTGCTCGCGCTGATGCTGCGTGCTACCCATGACGATGGTTCGGTCATGTCGCGCAAGGATATTGGCGACGATCTACTCAACCAGCTGACCGCTGGGCACGAATCCACCGCGCAGCAGATGAGCTGGGTGTTCGAGCGGATAACCAGGCACCCGGATCTTCTCGCGGCTTTGGTCGAGGAGGCTGACAACGGCGGCGCGGAACTTCGGCAGGCAACAATTATGGAAGTCCAACGAACCAGAACTATGGTCGATTTTTCCGGCCGATCTGTTAATGCACCGGTTTTCCAACTCGGGGAGTGGGTCATTCCTCGAGGCGATGCAATTTTCGTTGGCCTCGCGCAGATCCATAACGATCCCAACGTGTTCCCCGACCCGGACCGCTTCGACCCGCAGCGCTATATCGGCAGTAAACCGTCTGCATTCTCATGGCTTTCATTCGGCGGTGGTAACCGACGTTGCCCGGGAGCCGCCTTCGCCAACCTGGAGATGGATGTAGTGCTGCGAACGGTTTTGCGCAGCTTCACCATCGAGACGACTACGGCTCCGCCCGAGCCGCGCTACTTCCGGGGTGTTACCTGCGCCCCGAAGTATGGCGGCCGAATTGTGGTTCACCGCCGCTGAATACATGACAATGTACAGTTCTGACGAAGCGCCTAGCTAGACAAAGAAGCATCATGCCATGTCGCGATACCTTGCACCGCAATGGGTTTCACGCGTGCCTGGATATGAGAACGTCACGGAGCCCGCCAGCGACAGCACTGAAAGACGACATCACCGGTTCGCCGGGCACGTACATCATGAGGTGAAGAGGCATTTTGCATGAGACGGCGAGTACGGAGCTCGGAAAGACGCTCGCGTGCCAGGGCGGGCGGTGTCCTGTTGGTGCCACGAAAGTTCTTTGCCACGTTCCGGACTCATCTTCCGGCCGTAGCTGGGGCAAGCGCGGCGAACGCGCCGGATACGCCCGTCACGTGCCGTCGCGAGCGCCGTCGCCTCGCGGGCACGTGGCACCGGGATCACGAATCGATCTACCCGTTCAATGACGATGCGGATGGCCAATACGGATGGACGGTAAATGCGATCTCCACTGTAGCTTCGGAATCTGGACTTCCACGTGAAAGCCCGCTCACAGAAGCTAAGTGGAACACGCGCTGTGGCGGTGCCGCGATAACCGGCTGGAAGCATCTGCGGTTGCTCAACAAACGTCCTTTGAACCACTCAAATGGGAGCGGAGGTCAGATCTGACAACCAATAAACGCTGCTGGAGCGTGTTTTGCAAAGTCAATAAAGAGAGTTAGGAGGAAGGGAAGACAGGCGTCGGCGATAGCCGTGTTCCCGCTACCCAATGAATAACGTACATAACGGCACCCTGTCCATCGCTTCAGCGCCGGCTATTAGCGATCGAGTTGCTATAATCGGCGCTGGTCCGGCTGGAATACATATGGCGCATCTGCTTAAGCAGCGGGGCCATACCAAGGTAACAGTGCTGGACTCTGAGCCTCGTGTGGGCGGAAAATCCCGCACTGTATATGTCCGCGACCTTCCTATGGAACTCGGAACCACTTGGCTTAAAACCACATATCGTAGACTGCCGGCACTTCTTACCGAAATCGGACGCAATGATGTTCGACCAGTTTTGTCGAGTGAAATATATCTCTCACAACCTGGGTCGCAAAGTAAGATTTCAGTTGCCGAATGGGTCGCCCAGATGACTGCGGCCGCTGCTGCCGCAGCATCTGACGGGCAATCTTCCGAACCGCCCACCCCGCTTACCGCGCTGGCCGCCCAGTATCATGCATGTAACGAAGCCTTATATGGCCGAAGTCCTCATCGCATACCTCAAGCACCCGGATCTGAAGCGTCCGACTTGCTCTCCAAGAACTTCGCCGAATACTTGCACGACGTATCGCTGGACCGGCTGACGGCGGCGTATTTTCTTACCGGCACCATGTTCGGTTACGGTTTCGCCGATTCCATTCCTGCCTACTACGGCAATTATTGGATGGATGCAGCGACGATAAGTGCCATGTCTAACTTCGGCAATCCGCAACCCGGCGGAGACGATCCGATATCGGGACGAGTGGAAACACCCGTAGCTTACATGCTTGCAAACGGATTCGAATTTTTGTGGAGGGATCTCGCGGACAAATCTAGCGCAGATCTGCTGCTCGGCGTCACGATAACCGGGATTGAGCGGTCCGAAGCCGGCGGCTTACGGAACAGTCCCGCGACGATTCGCTTCGTCCGCAATGGGCTGGAAGAACGTCTCGAGTGTGATTTTGTCATACTGGCGATCCCAGCGAAGCAGGCGCTGCAATTGCTCGACCAGCCGACGCCGCGGGAACTGGATAACTTTAGTGGCCAAGTATTCCAACGCAAATATGCCAACACGCTCGTTGAGGCACAAAACCCATTTTCTGGAAAGGGTCTGATTTTCTGGCCGGAAAATATGTTCGATCATTCAAGTGACCGGGTTACCTCGATACGCGAAACGTCTGCGATGCTCGATCCTTCAAAAAATGATTCAGCACGCAGCCTACTTATAGTAGGTCAATCTTACCCGACGACCGTTAATTATGACCCCGATAAATCGTTATCTGAACTCGAGCAGTTCCTGGCGAAGAACGGATACGTCATCTCCGATGTTCTTGAGCGACAAGAATGGGATTACTTCCCGCGATTTGATGCGGCCGCCATCGAGCGGGGCGCGCCGTGGGATGCGATCGCCAACCAGGGCAATATGAATACCTGGTTCATCGGGTCGTCGGTGAGTTTTGAATCGGTTGATGCGGTACTCGAATTCAACCACTTCATGATCGACAAAGCCAACGAATTTGGCCATTCCGGAGTCGAAGGAGCCCGGATGATCGGTGTCACCTGACGCCCGAACTGTTGAGGGAGTTCGACTGGCTACTGGTGCCGAATACTCGGCGGCGTGCTCCTAGCCTGCGCCGTCGTTTGCCCACGCATAGGCGTCCAGAAGGTGCACCGCGGGGGAGCGGGCACTGAACAGCGGGCACGGAACAGCACGCCGAGGCCGCTCCGGTCCGGCGCCGCTGATGTCTTGGCACCGACGAATGGGTGCGGTGCGGTGCACCGTATCGTGCAGCGAAACGTGCTGTGGGACTGCGTCTTCCGATGCATGGTGCAGCATCCCGCACCGCCCCGCCGGTGCCCGACGCCGTCGCAACCTAACCGTCGAACGAGCTCGACAAGCCAGAGCGAACTCGGCGTGTGGGCCGGCCGAACGGCACCCATCTCGACCGGCCGACGCCATGTCGGAGCCGTCGACGTCAACACCTGTCCCAGGTTCGGTCGACGGCATCGCGTGCAGTTCGCGGCCGTACCAATCTGCCACGCGCTGCGGTGTATCGGGATCAGCGAGTTGTCGACTCGTCTTTAACGAGCCCGATGCCGAGGGCAAATGCCCGTCAGAGTCGCGGTACGGTAGCTTAACGTCGTCTAGCTTCCATGTCCGCGTGCGCAATCTGGAGCCACCCTAATGCTGCTCAATCCTAAGAATCTGCAACGCCAATACCCGGACAGCCGCTCAGGGGAGATCATGGCGGCGACGGTGGACTTCTTCGAATCTCGGGGAAAGGCGCGGCTGAAGCGCGACGAACACGACAAGGTCTGGTACTCAGACTTCCTCAACCACATCGGGCGCGAACGCATCTTCGCTTCATTGCTGACGCCGGCCAATTACGGCGCGCATGACTGTCGTTGGGACACTTATCGGATCAGCGAGTTCGCCGAGATCATCGGCTTCTACGGGCTGAGCTACTGGTACCCGTTCCAGGTGACCGCCCTCGGGCTGGGCCCGATCTGGATGAGCGACAACGAGGACGCCAAGCGCAAGGCCGCCGCCCAGCTGGAACAGGGTGAGGTGTTCGCATTCGGCCTGTCCGAACAGACCCACGGCGCCGACGTCTACAAAACCGACCTGATCCTGACGCCGTCGGAGCACGGCTGGGTCGCCAATGGGGAGAAGTACTACATCGGCAACGCCAACGTCGCCCGGATGGTGTCGACCTTCGGCAAGATCGAGGACACCTCAGGCAGCCCGGAGTACGTGTTCTTCGCCGCCGACTCCCAGCACGACCGCTACGAGCTAATCAAGAACGTGGTGAACTCCCAGAACTACGTGGCGAACTACGCGCTGCGCGACTACCCGGTCACCGAGGCCGACATCCTGCACCGCGGGCCTGGGGCCTTCCACGCCGCCCTCAACACGGTCAATGTCTGCAAGTACAACCTGGGCTGGGGCTCCATCGGCATGTGCACCCACGCCTTCTACGAGTCGATAACCCACGCGGCGAACCGTCACCTATACGGAACCGTGGTGACCGACTTCAGCCACGTGCGACGGCTGCTCACCGACGCCTACGTGCGGCTGGTCGCCATGAAACTGGTCGCCACGCGGGCCAGTGACTACATGCGCAGCGCGTCGACGAACGACCGTCGCTATCTGCTCTACAGCCCGCTAACCAAGGCCAAGGTCACCAGCGAAGGTGAGCGAGTCATCACTGCCCTGTGGGATGTCATCGCGGCCAAGGGTGTGGAGAAGGACACCTTCTTCGAGACGGTGGCCCGCGAGATCGGCCTGCTGCCGCGGCTGGAAGGCACCGTGCACATCAACATCGGGCTGCTGGGCAAGTTCATGCCCAACTACCTGTTCGCCCCTGATGCCGAGCTACCCTTGATCCCGCGCCGCGACGACGCTGCAGACGACGAATTCCTGTTCGCCCAGGGACCCACCGGGGGCCTGGGCAAGGTGCGTTTCCACGACTGGCGCGCGTCGTTCGACAGCTTCGCCCACCTGCCTAATGTCGCGCTGCTGCGCGAGCAAGTCGACGTGCTCACCGAGATGCTGGCCAGCGCCACCCCGGACGCCGTGCAGCAGAAGGACATCGACTTTGCGTTTGGCGTCGGGCAACTGTTTGCGACGGTGCCCTACGCCCAGCTGATCTTGGAGGATGCCCCGCTGTCGGGTGTGGACGAGGTGTTGATCGACGAGATCTTCGGCCTGCTCGTCCGGGACTTCAACAGCTACGCCGTTGAGCTGAACGACAAGTCCGCCACGACCGACGAGCAGGCCCGGTTTGCGCTGCGGATGATTCGCCGTCCGGTGCACGACCGGGCGCGTTACGAGCAGATCTGGAAGGACCACGTCCTGCCCCTCAACGGCGCCTACGAGATGCGTCCGTAGGCCTGGCGATCCTGGCAATTCCGGCTAAGCCGCGCCTTGACTGTGAACTACCTCACAGTAGAATGACCAGTGGTCATTAACGTGGGGAGGATAAGTGCCGACGGTGACTTGGGCGCGGGTCGATCCCGCGCGTCGGGCGGCCATTGTGGAAGCCGCCGAAGCCGAGTTCGGGGCCCACGGCTTCTCCAACGGCAGCCTGAATGTCATCGCGCGGCGGGCGCGGGTGGCCAAAGGAAGCCTGTTCCAGTATTTCGCGGACAAGCGCGACCTCTACGCGTTCATCACTGACATTGCAAGTCAGCGGGTACGCGCCTACATGGAAGAGCTCATCGGCAAGCTCGACCCGGACCGGCCGTTTTTCGAGTTCCTCACCGACCTCCTCGACGGCTGGGTCGCCTACTATGCGGAACATCCACGGGAACGTGCGCTGCATGCCGCGATCACCCTCGAGGTCGACACCGAAGCGCGGATCAGCGTGCGCAGCGTCAGCAACCGTCACTACCTGGAAGTGCTG
Organism: Mycobacterium simulans; assembly: GCF_900232995.1. Lineage (GTDB taxonomy): Bacteria > Actinomycetota > Actinomycetes > Mycobacteriales > Mycobacteriaceae > Mycobacterium > Mycobacterium simulans. Next base: position 755,872 of record NZ_OCVX01000003.1, on the reverse strand, counting down.
CGGCCGCTGATTCACGCCGCGCAAACCCGTGGAGATCTGCGCGGAGATTGCGATACCGATGTGCTGTTGTCGCTGCTGCTGATGATCTTCCCGCACTTGGCTCTGGCGCCCTACATGCGCGGCTTGGATCCGATTCTCGGGCTCGACGAGCCCACACCGGAGCAGCCGGCGCTGGCCGTGCGCAGGCTCGTCGCCGTGCTGTCGGCCGCGTTCGCTCCGCTGTCAGCCCCGATACGATCTGAGGAGGTCACATGACACGGACACGTTCCGGCTCGCTCGTGGCGGGCGGGCTCAACTGGAACAGCCTGCCGCTCAAGCTGTTTGCCGGGGGCAACGCGAAATTCTGGAATCCTGCCGATATCGACTTCTCCCGCGACCGAGCGGATTGGGAGAAGCTGACCGACGACGAACGTGACTACGCCACCCGGCTGTGTGCCCAGTTCATCGCCGGCGAGGAGGCGGTCACCGAGGACATTCAGCCGTTCATGGCCGCGATGCGGGCCGAAGGTCGGCTTGGCGACGAGATGTACCTGACCCAGTTCGCGTTCGAGGAAGCCAAGCACACCCAGGTGTTTCGCATGTGGCTCGACGCCGTCGGGATGACCGGCGACCTGCACGGCTACCTCGATGACCTTCCGGCTTACCGCCAGATGTTCTACGACGAGTTGCCCGACTGCCTCAACGCCTTGACCACCGATCCCTCACCGGCCGCCCAGGTTCGGGCTTCCGTAACCTACAACCACATTGTCGAAGGCATGTTGGCGCTAACCGGTTACTACGCCTGGCACAAGATCTGCGTGGAACGCGGAATTCTGCCCGGAATGCAGGAACTGGTCCAGCGCATCGGCGACGACGAGCGACGCCACATGGCGTGGGGCACCTTCACCTGCCGGCGCCATGTCGCTGCGGACGACGCCAACTGGACGGTGTTCGAATCGCGCATGAACGAACTCATCCCGCTGGCGCTGCAACTCACCCAGGACGGCTTCGCCTTGTACGCCGACCCGAAGCCCTTCGGCCTGAAAGAAGACGAGTTCCTGCAGTACTCCACCGACAAGGGCATGCGCCGGTTCGGGACGATCGCCAGCGCCCGGGGCCGGCCGCTCGGCGAAATCGACGTCGATTACTCGCCTTTGCAGCTGGAGGACACGTTCGCCGACGAGGATCAGCGCGCCCTGGCCGGTGTCTCGGCCTAGTCCCGCTCACCGCGGCATCGCTACCCGATCCACACCGTCTTGACGTTGCAGAACTCGCGGATCCCGTGTGCTGCGAGCTCCCGGCCGTAGCCGGACCGCTTGGCGCCGCCGAACGGCAGCTCCGGATAGGAGATCGTCATCCCGTTGATGAAGACCTGTCCGGCCACGATGTCGTCGATGAAGCGCTGTTGCTCGGCCTCGTCCTGCGTCCAGGCGTTGGATCCCAAACCAAAGGTCGTGGCGTTGGCGATCTCGATGGCCTCGTCGATGTTTTCGGCACGGAACACCGAAGCGACCGGGCCGAACACCTCCTCGGTGTAGAGAGCCATGTCCTTCGTGATGTCGGTGATCACCGTCGGCGGGTAGAACCACCCCGGTCCGTCAGGGCGTTTGCCGCCGCAGCGGGTCACCGCGCCCGCGGCGACAGCGTCCTCGACCTGCTTGGCCACCTCGTCGCGGCCCTGCTCGGTGGCAAGCGGGCCGACATCGGTCTGCGGGTCGGTCGGATCTCCAACCTGTAGACCTCGCATCCGCTCAACGAACTTGTCGAGGAACTCGTCGTAGATGTCGGAATGAGCGATGAACCGCTTTGCGGCGATGCAGGATTGGCCGTTGTTCTGCACCCTGCCGGTAACCGCAGTTTGGACCGCAGCGTCGAGATCCGCGGATGGCATGACGATGAACGGGTCGCTGCCGCCGAGCTCGAGCACGGTGGGCTTGATCTCGTCGCCGGCGATGGCGCCGACGGACTGGCCGGCCGGTTCGCTACCGGTGAGGGTGGCCGCGGCGACACGAGGATCGCGCAGGATTCGCTCGACGGCACCGGAGGGGACCAGCAGTGTCTGGAAGCAGCCGTCCGGGAAACCGCCGCGGGCAATGACGTCGGCGAGATACAACGCGCACTGCGGCACGTTCGATGCGTGCTTGAGGATGCCGACGTTGCCCGCCATCAGCGCCGGCGCGGCGAACCGGACGGCCTGCCAGAGCGGAAAATTCCACGGCATCACGGCCAGTACCACGCCGAGTGGCTGATACCGTGCGTACGCCCTGGATGCGTTAACTTTTGCGGCGTCGGCCGGCTCGTCGGCCAGCAGCGCTTCGGCGTTCTCGGCGTAGTAGCGAAAGCCCTTGGCGCACTTGAGTGCCTCCGCCTTGGCGGCGGTCAGCGTCTTGCCCATTTCGAGGGTCATGAGGGCGGCGGTCTCGTCGGCTTCGGCCTCCAGCAGGTCGGCGGTGGCATTGGCCCACTGGGCCCGTTGGGCGAAGCTGGTCTGTCGGTAGTCGGCGAACCGCTGGTAGGCGCGGGCTATTGCCGCCTCGACTTCATCGTCGGTTGCCGGGGTGAAGGTCTTGACTGTCTCGCCGGTGGCCGGGTTGATAGTGGCGATTGGCACGCTGACCATCCTTCGTCTGGTTTGGCTTGTGAGATGTCTGCGTATCCAGCCTGCCACTATCGTGGCCAGAGGGAGGTGCCCGGATGAGTACAGCCGCTGAGCTGATGGTCAAGTGCCTGGAAAACGAGGGGGTGACGGTCGTCTTCGGGTTGCCTGGCGAGGAAAACATTCGTTTCATCCAGGCGTTGGCGGCGTCTGACATTCGGTATGTGCTCACCCGGCACGAACAGGCCGCGGCGTTCATGGCTGAGATGTATGGGAGGGTCACCGGCCGCGCTGGCGTGGTCTCGGCCACCTTGGGGCCGGGCGCGATCAACATGCAGCTCGGGGTCGCCGATGCCACCACAAACAGCACCCCGATGGTCGCGATCTCGGCGCAGGTCGGCCAGGACCGTCAGTATAAGGAGTCCCATCAGTATGTCGACCTGGTGTCGATGTTTGCTCCAATCACACGCTGGGCTGCCGGCGTCCCCACCGCGCGTGCCATACCGGAGATGTTCCGCAAAGCGTTCAAGGTCGCCGAAACCGAACGCCCGGCCGCGGTCTATCTGGCCGTCCCCGAGCACATAGACGAAGATGCTGCTGACTATTCCGACCTGACACCATTGCCGCGCAACGTCGTTCGAGCCGACGCGCCAGCACCACGTCAGGTGGAACGCGCCGTCGACATCCTGCGTAACGCGAAGCGGCCGGTGGTGCTGGCCGGACATGGCGCTGCCCGCAGTAACGCCACCGCGGCATTGATCCGGTTCTCCGAGGAGCTCGGTATCCAGGTCGCCAACAGCTTCCACGGCAAGGGTGTCATGCCCGACGATCATCCCAACAGCATTGGGACGCTTGGATTCATGCGGCATGACTATGTGAACTTCGGATTCGACAACGCCGACGTCGTCATTGCGGTCGGCTATGAGCTGCAGGAATTCGATCCGGTGCGGATCAACCCGGGTGGCGACAAGGAGATCATTCACATCCACCGCTTTCCCGCCGAGGTCGACGCGCACTATTCGGTTAGCGTCGGGATAATCGGCGAGATCAGCGACTCGCTGAATGCGGTTGCTGACGCGCTGGCCGGCCACCGCTTCCGCGACACCGGCGATGCTCCCGGATCTGGCTTATTGGCCGAGGAATTTGCTCGGGGACAACAGGATTCACGGTTTCCATTGGCCCCTCAGCGAGTGGTTGCCGACATCCGGGCCGCGCTGGGTCGCTGCGACGTGGTACTGGTCGACACCGGCGCCACGAAGATGTGGATGGCCAGGTTGTATCCGACGTACGAGCCCAACACCTGTTTGGTCTCAAACGGTCTATCTACCATGGGGTTTGCGTTGCCTGGTGCACTTGGGGTCAAGCTGGCCCGCCCGGAGGTTAAGGTGCTGGCCGTGGTGGGCGACGGCGCGTTCATGATGAACTCCCAAGAGATAGAAACCGCCGTGCGGGAACGTATCCCATTGGTGGTCCTGATTTGGGACGACGGCGGCTACGGCCTCATCGAGTGGAAAATGGACCTCGAACTCGGCGAGCACCACTATGTTTCGTTCGACAATCCCGATGTGGTGAGTTACGCGGAAAGCTTCGGCGCCAAAGGATATCGGATCACCAGCGCCGACGAACTGTTGCCGACGCTCAAGGCCGCCCTGGACGACGACGGCGTGACGCTGATTTCCTGCCCCGTCGACTATTCCGAGAACCTGCGCCTGACCGACCGGCTGGGCGAACTGGACGAGACGCTGTAATGTCCGCGGCATCGGGTGTGCGCCTAGGGTGACGACACGCCGATCGGCGCCGCCCAGGCTGCACGCTCAAAGCCCAGGGCGCACACTCTGTCACTTCCCCAGCGACATCGGCGAGACATACCGCCCGATCAGCGTGCGATGCCACCAAGCATGATCGCGTCGCAGCTCCCGGAACGTCGTGAAGCGGTAGACGTAGAGTTGCGCGCGCACATACCGAGGCGGGAACTCCGGGAACGGGTTGTGGTGCAGCAAGCGGAGCGTCGGCGGATCGTTGCGCAGCAACCGCGTGAGAAACGGCGTCATCCACGGCAGCGCGTAGCCCGGCGAGATGGCGGCGAACCACATCAGCCAGTCCAGCCGCAGATGGTACGGCGCAAATTGCCGGGGCAGCCGGCGCAAACCCGTGGGCTTGCCCTTGAATTCGTACTCCTTCCAGACCGTCTGCTCGGTGATCTTGGATTCGGAAGTGCCTTCGATCACCACTTCCCGGCGGATGCGGCAGATGCTGCCGAAGGCGCCGTAGGTATTGGCCAAGTGAAATGGGTTGAACGACATGTTCATTCGCTGTTCGGCGGACAACAGGTTGCGCGCCGGCCAGTAGCTGAGCACCAGCATGACACCAGTGAATGCGATTACCAGGCCGGCGAACCACGGCGGCGCTTCCGGCAGCACGGGCTGGACCGGTACCGGCAAAAGCCGCGCCGCCGATGAGTAGTCGATTGCGCTGCACGCCAACAGGATCGTCACCCAATTGAGCCAGGCGAAGTTGCCCGACGTCACCAGCCACAACTGCGTGACGACGATGATGGCCGCGGCAATGCTGGCCACGGGCTGGGGAGCGAATAGCCCGAACGGCACGACGAGCTGAGCAAAATGGTTGCCCGCCACCTCGATTCGGTGCAGCGGCTTGGGCAGGTGATGGAAGAACCAGCTCGTCGGGCCCGGCATCGGTTGTGTTTCATGGTGGTAGTACAGGCACGTCAGATCCCGCCAGCACCGATCACCGCGCATTTTAATCAGTCCGGCGCCGAATTCGACTCGGAACAGCAACCAGCGCGCCAATAGCAACGTCAGCAACGGCGGGGCCACCCGCTCGTTGCCGAGGAAGATCATCAGGAACCCGGTCTCCAAGAGCAGTGACTCCCAACCGAACGAGTACCACGCCTGTCCGACGTTGACGATTGACAGATAGAGCACCCACAGCGTGAGCCACATCAGCATCCCGGCCCACAACGGCACCAGGCCGGCTGCGCCGGCGACGATAGCCGCCGAAAGCGCGGCACCGAACCAGCACGCGCTCGCGAATAGCCGGTCGGAATAGCGAAAGTGAAAAAGGCTGGGCGCCCGGCGAAACGACTGCTCGGCGATATACCGCGGCACGGGCAGCATCCCGTGTTCACCGATAAGCGCACGGAACTGCCGGGCGGCCCCGACGAAGGCAATCAGATAGATGACCGCGGTGCCACGCTCGAGCACCAGAGCCCCGAGCCAGTATTCGGGCGCCGAAAACCAACCCACTTATCCAGTCAACCAGCCGGCAAACCGGTAGCCAACTACCCGTCGCGACCGTGGCGCACGCTCACCGCCGAAGCCGCCACAGCGGCAAGCGAAATCATTGCCAGCAGTTGGACGCTCGCGGAATGCCCGGCGTACCCGTCGACGGACCGCCACGGGTACCGGGACAGTACCGCCCCTGCCAGGATCAAGCCGCCGGCGCTGAGTCCGACGGTGAGCCTGTCGCGTAGCCGCTCTCGATGACGTAGCGCAACCCGCAGACCCAAGGCGGCTCCAACAACGACAGCGCCGGCCGGGCCGGCAATCAGCACCCCGGCCACTAGCGCACCGACAGCGCCCCAGCCGCCAGGACGCCACGGCTGCGCGCCTGTATGACCACCGGGACCCCGTCGCCTCCAGAACGCCAGGAACGCCAGCAACGGCAACAGGGCCAGGCCCACCGCCAGGCCTGCTCGATACAGCGTGTTGGAGGCGAACGTCAAGGTGATGCTGCCGGGGTCGCCGGCGGGCACCACCCAGCCTTGTTGCCACCCGTTGACCGCGACCGGCGTTAGCCGGATCCCGGCGCTGGTGCGGGCCACCCAGCCGGGGTTGATGCTCTCGGGTATCACCAGCAGCCGAGCCCTGTCCGATGCCGGAGCCCGCACCTCGCGCCGATCCGAGCCCCACACCCCGATAGCGGCGGGAAAAACAGCGGCGCTGGGCAATTCGGCTTCCGGCAATACAGACAACCGCGCGCCGTCGACAACGAACTGGGCGCCGGGGCTGATCAGCAACTCCTGCTGTCCGGCCGGCAGCGCGATCGGGTCGCGGTCGCACGCGACGGCTGCAACCGGCTCGCCGTCCAGCAACGCGCCGACGGTGGTCCGGATCGTGGTGTGCACAAACCGGCCCGCGACGGCAATCACCGGGCCGTGATCGCAGTCGACCGTAACCTCCCGCGCGCGATTTCGGGTGGCGTCGGCGGGCGCTACCGCACGGCCGTCGGGGCCGAGCACCGCGACCTCGGCCAGCCCTGGCGGTTTGAGCTGGTCGAATCCCAGGGCATTGCGGTCAATGATGTCTTCCCAGTCGAGCAGGCTGATGGTCACGGTGTCGGTAATCCGGGGCGTGAGCGACAGGGCTTGCGGCCCGCCGTCACCGTTCTTCACCTCCAGGACCTGAGGACCGTCGCCCAGGTTCACGGCCACCATCGTCGGATGGGCGGGGACCGTCGATCTACTGGGCGCCAGGCGCAGACCGGTGACTTCGGTGGGCCGCGGCAGCGTGAGCGTCAGCGTCGGCGGCGTCCGGTGTTGCACCACGTGCTGCGGCGCGGTCCACGCGGTCGCCGGATCGCCGTCGGTCGCCGCATATGCCGAGCCGAGGACATCGACCAGATCGGAATCACCCCGGGCCCGAGTGGTGTGCGGCTCGGCGATCAGGTCCGCCAGCTTGGGACCCTGCCGCGGCCGCACCCACACCGTCGGCGTCACCGTCATCGGACTCGGAACCGTCAGCGTCCGACTGAAATTGACCGGCTCTTCGGGTGCCAGCGCCATCGGAGCGGCGCACTGCACGCTGTCGGGCCCTGCCGCGCAGCCCGGTCGGCCCAGCAGCTCTGATCCCAGGTCCCAGCGCGTGATTGCCGAACCCGGCGGTGGCCCGGGCACCAGCACGGTGTGCCGCAACTGCACGGGGTGAGCGAATCCGGACGCGTCGTACTGGGTGATCGACAAATCGGTGATACCAAACTGCACACCGGCCGAACCGTCGTCGGTGGCGGCCGCGGTGACCCGCACCCACGGCGTTTCGCCAACTGGTAGCGCCGCGGTGAGCGGCTTTCCGGCCTCGTCGTAGCGCAACGTGGTGCTGCCGTTGACGGTCTCGACCACGATGCGGCGGATCTGGGCGCCGACGGCCGTGGCGCTGGGCGTCACCGTGATGACGGCGCTGGTCACCGGGTGATCGAAATCGACTTGTAGCCACTGCCCGACGGCGGATTGCAGTGCGTTGGACACCCATGAGGTCGCCGGGTCGCCGTCGATCGCGGCGGCGGGTGAGGTCGCCGGGGCGACGTCGGGAAGTGCGGTGGAATCCGACGACGAGCTGGATGCGGTAAGACGTCCACCGGTCCACCCGCCGTAAACCGTCTCCGCCCCGGGGACCGGGTAGTCGGGCACCCTGTTGTAGGTGTGCCTTGCGTCGCCAACCGCCCGAATCGCCGACGAGTGCTGGTCGACCCGGCCGTAGTCGGTTTCACGGGCTAGCGGCGTGTCGGTGACCACGACTCGCGGCACCGGCAGCCCCGCGGCGCGCGCATCCGCGGTCATTAGTACCGGGCCCAGCGCGGACTGGCGCTGCAGCCGTCGCCGTTCATCGAGACGCAACAGCACTTCGGGTCCGCCGTCGATACGCGCCAGCCGATCGACGTCGGCGAAATACGGCGCGCCTGTGTCGCCGCCACTGCCCACCCGGAAAACCTCGACGGCCGGATACCGCGGTCGCAGTCCACCGTCGCTGACGAAGCCCGCCAGCGAACCCGGACCAACCGATGGGCCGAATTCCGCCACCTTCGTCAGCCCCGGCGACCCGTTGATGGCGCGATGCACCAGGATCGGGCGTGCCGAGCGCGACGTCTCGGGATCCAGATCGTTGCGCAGAACCACATACGAAATGCCTTGGCGGGCAAGGGTATCGGCGAGCCCAAGCGATGGTCGCCCGGCCGCGAACAGACGCTGCACCGAATCCAGCGCCCGAATGGTCTGCGGCGGGGTCAGCGGAATGGAGTCGCGTACCCCCCACGGGCTACTGCCGAGCACCTGCAGCGGCTCGTCGTGACTATTCCCCCAGACCTGGGTGGCAAATGGCGCGCCGGGGACTACCAGAACGCGCCCGTTCTTGTGTTCGCTGAGCCAGTCGGCGGCCTGATGCCAGTACCCCGGTATCGCGGTGAACGTGCCGGGCGGGGTGAGCCGGCCGGTCCACGCCAGTGAGGTGCTGACCATCAGCGCGGTCAGAGCGACGATTCCGGCCGCGACGCGTTTGTCGCGCTCAGGATGGGCAAATGCGTTTAGCCGCAAGGGCACGCGCGCTAACAGTTCCGCGAAGCCCAGCACCAGCGGCAGCCGCACCACCGGCCCGACCTTGTGCACGTTGCGCAGTGGGGTGCCCGCGGCGTCGAGGAACGTCTGCACCTGGTGGGCCACGGGCGAGCCCAGCCCGCCGCTATAGCCGACGGCCAGCAACACCACCCCGACCAGCAGCATCGTCACCAGCCGTCCGCGCGCCGGCATGCCACGAAGCGCCAACCCGGCCAGGCCGGCCGCCGCGACCAGACAGGTGCCCAGGACGGCCACCGATCCGGTGACCAGTGGCGTCCCCGCGGTCGCGTTGGGCGCCACGAACGGTGTCCAGCTATCGGTGCCGCGCAGCAGCTCCACCAGTGAGGACCATTGCGTCGTCACGCCGGAGGATTCGATGAAGTCCAGGAACGGCGGACTGACTCCGCGCAGCAGGGCCAGTGCCACCACCCACCACAGCATCGCCAGGACAAGCGCCAGCAGCCACCACGCGGTGTAACGCCACCACAACCGATTCGGCCGGTGACACGCCCACCAGATCAGCGCGGGCAGACAACCCGCCAGGGTCGCGATGGCATTGACCGCGCCCATCAACGCCACCGCCAGCCCGGCCTGGGCGCCCAGTACGCGTACCGACCTGCCCGAGCCGCGCAACGCCAGAATCGTCGGGAGCAGCACCCACGGCGCCAGCATCATGGGCAGGGTTTCCGAAGAGATCGACCCCAGCGTCGTCAACACCCGCGGCGACAGCGCGAACGCCGCCGCACCGAGCACCCGCGACGTCGGGCTGCCGATGCCCAGCGCCTCGGCGACGCGCAGCAGCCCCCAAAAGCCGACGGTGAGCAGCACAGCCCACCACAATCGCTGGGTAATCCATCCGGGCAGGCCCAGCAGGTGGCCGATCACAAAAAAGGTGCCGTGCGGAAACAGATAGCCGTAGGCCTGATTCTGCGACTGTCCAAATGGCAGTTCGCTGCTCCACAGGTTGGTCGCGCGGGCTAGGAAGCGCAGCGGGTTGGCGGTGAGGTCGAGCTTGGTGTCGGGGGAGACCTGCCCGGGGGACTGGGCGAACGTCAGCGCCAGCGCGACCGCGGAGACCAACAGCAGCCAGCGACGAGTAAGCGGTGCCACCACAGAGCCCAATGCAGCTTCCGCAGGCGCAACCTGAGCCGCTGGGCTAACTACGGTTGCCGTACTCGACCCGGTTGAGCACTGAGGACGACGGATCGCCCCCGGGGAGTGGCGGTTTCGTGTCCTGTTGCACCATCAAGGTGACACCGAAGATTGCGGCCGCACCCAACAAGAGGCCAACCACCACGCTGGCGGCGGCGGGCGCGACGATCCGGTTCATAGCGTCAACCTAGCAGAAGAGCTTGCCCAGCTTGTGCGACCCAAGCCGAGCCCCAAGTCGGCGTTGAAACGCCGCCATGACAGCATGTCCGGATGTTCTTTCGGCACACCCTGGTTGTGCTCGCTGCGGTATCGGCCCTGGTGGCAGGGTGCCACAGCGGCACCAAGACCGGATCTTCGTCGACCACCACCAGTCAGCCGCCCGCCGCTCCGATGCCCATCGCCGCTCCCGCGCCTCGGATCTGCGCGGAGCCGACGGCCGTTCCGGCGATGCTGTCGCCCCGCGACAAGCTCGCCCAGCTCTTGATGGTGGGGGTGCGTGACGCGGCCGACGCCAAGGCGGTGGTCAGCAATTACCGCGTCGGCGGCATTTTCATCGGCAGCGATACCGACTTGTCGATATTCAATGGCCCGCTGGCCGAGATCACGTCCGGCGCCGGTCCGCTGCCGCTGGCGGTGAGTATCGACGAAGAAGGCGGTCGGGTGTCGCGATTGAGGTCGCTACTCGGGGGCCGAGGGCCGACAGCCCGCGAGCTGGGACAGACGCAATCCCCCCAGCAGGTCCATGACCTGGCGCTGGACCGCGGCCGCCAGATGAAGAAACTCGGCATCACCGTCGACTTCGCCCCGGTGGTCGACGTCACCGACGCCCCGGACGACACCGTCATCGGGGATCGGTCGTTCGGTTCGGATCCGGCAAAGGTCACCGTCTACGCAGGGGCATACGCGCAGGGTTTGCGCGACGCCGGTTTGCTGCCGGTGCTCAAGCATTTTCCCGGCCACGGCCACGGGTCGGGTGATTCGCACACCGGGGGGGTCACGACGCCGCCGCTAAGCGACCTGGTGGCCGATGACCTGGTCCCGTACCGGACATTGGTGACCCAGACGCCCGTCGGGGTGATGGTGGGTCATATGCAGGTTCCCGGCTTGACCGGCAGTGACCCGGCCAGCCTGAGCAAGGCCGCGGTGGAATTGCTGCGCACCGGCACTGGATATGGTGCCCCGCCCTTTGACGGCCCGATCTTTAGCGATGACCTTTCCGCCATGGCGGCGATCTCCGATAGGTTCGGCGTGGCCGAGGCGGTGTTGCGCACCTTGCAAGCCGGCGCCGACATTGCGCTGTGGGTCACCTCCAAAGAGGTGCCCGCGGTCTTGGACCGGCTGGAGCAAGCGCTGAACGCGGGCGAATTACAGACGCCGGCGATCGACCAATCGGTCGTGCGGGTCGCGGCCATGAAGGGCTCTAACCAGGGGTGCGGCCGCTGAACGTGTGGGCTACCAGCGCATATGTGTCTACTCTAGAGTCAGATAGACAAGCTAGAGAGTCGCCCAAAGGGGAAAGCGATGGCAGGTGGTACCAAGCGGTTACCTCGTGCTGTCCGCGAGCAACAGATGCTCGACGCCGCCGTTCAGATGTTCTCGGTCAACGGCTACCACGAAACCTCAATGGACGCGATTGCGGGCGAAGCGCAGATCTCCAAGCCCATGCTCTACCTGTATTACGGCTCCAAAGAAGACCTATTCGGTGCCTGTCTCAACCGTGAGATGAGCCGGTTCATCGATGTGTTGCGCGCCGGCATCGACCTGAACCAAAGTCCAAAAGACTTGCTGCGCAACACCATTGTGTCGTTCTTGCGCTACATTGACGAAAACCGGGCGTCGTGGATCGTGATGTACACCCAGGCGGTCAGTTCGCAAGCGTTCGCCCAGACGGTTCGCCAGGGACGTGAGCAGATCATCGAACTCGTCGCCGGACTGGTGCGCGCGGGTACCCGCAGCCCGCGATCGGACGCCGAAATCGAGATGATGGCCGTGGCCCTGGTCGGTGCGGGCGAAGCGGTGGCCACCCGGCTCAGCGCCGGGGACACCGACGTCGACGAGGCCGCCGAGTTGCTGATCAATCTGTTCTGGCTCGGTCTCAAGGGAGCGCCGCCGGATCGGGACATCGGATCTAACGTCGCCACGGGCTAGATTCGCTTGGTGCGGCCGCACCGGAACCTGGACTTCTTCTGCGCGGTAGTCATCGTCGGCCTGCTGGCCGGGGTCGCCGGATTGTCCACAACCGTGGTATTGCGTGTCGTCGAGCACCTCACCTACCACTACACCTTCGGTCCCCTGCTCGGCGGAATTACCGGCAGCAGTGCGGTCCGTCGCGCGGTCGGCCCGATGGTTGGTGGTGCGCTGGCAGCCTTGGGCTGGTGGATCCTGCGGCGTAGAACTGACGTGCCGCCGCTGGCCGGGACCATCGCCCGCCACGAGCGGATACCGCGGCTCTCCTGGAGCATCGACGCCATGCTGCAGGTGGTGTTGGTTGGCTCCGGCGCATCGCTGGGACGGGAAGGCGCTCCGCGCCAATTCGCTGCGGCGCTAAGCGATTTGGCTACGGGATGGCTGAACCGTTTGTCACCGGGCGACCGCGAGATCCTGCTGGCTTGTGCAGCCGGGGCCGGGCTGGGTGCGGTGTACGCCGTTCCGCTGGCCGGCGCGCTTTTCGCCGTCCGGATCATGCTGAACACCTGGCATCCGCGGGCACTGGGCGCGGCGTTGACTACCTCCAGCCTGGCCGTGGCGATCGGCTCGGCCATTACGCACGATCGCCCGCAGCTCGACTGGCCCAGCGCGGATTCGACGTACCTGCTTACCGCCCACGGCTTGTTATTGGCGCCGCTTGCCCTCGCGGTGGGTTTGGCGTTCAACCGGGTCATGGCCGCGGCGCGCCCGGCTCACCTGATGCGGTCCTGGGTGCTAATCCCTGCTATCTCGGCCGCAGGGTTGCTGACCGGCATCTGTTCGCATTGGTGGCCCGAACTGCCCGGCAACGGCAAAAGCATTCTGACCGTCAGCCTCGCCTCCGGGATGACACTGTCGGCGGCGGCCGTGATTCTGGTGTTGAAGCCGCTGCTAACCGCGCTGTTCCTGCGCGCCGGCGGAGCCGGCGGGATGCTGACGCCGTCGCTGGCAACCGGCGCCGCGGCGGGATCGCTGCTGGTGCTGGCAATCAACTCGGCGGCCGGAACGCACCTGCACGTGCCCGCGGTTTCGCTGGCCGGTGCGGCCGGCGTCCTCGCGGTCACTCAAGGCTCACCGATCTGGGCGTCGATCTTCGTCTGGGAACTCGCCCGACCCCCGATTTGGCTGCTGCTGCTATTCCTGGCTACCGCCGTCGCGGCCCACGGGCTCAACGCAGCGCTCGAACGGTACCGGCCAGGTGCGGGTATCCCTTAGATACATTACGCAGGTCGAGATTCCAGCCGTCGCCATGTTCTTCGACATAGAGTCCCGCCGTGGCCGGCAGCACCACCGGCTTGGCGAACCGCACCGAATAACGCACGGCGTCCGGAAACCGCCCTTCAATGTTGGCCAATACCGCTGCGGCACTGAACATCCCATGCGCAATGACGGTTGGGAACCCGAACAGTTTCGCGGCAATCGGGTTGGTGTGGATCGGATTGTGGTCGCCTCCGACGACCGCGTAGCGGCGGATCCGGCCGGCGGTGATGCGCAGGACGGTAGGCGCCGGAGGCAATTTGGGTTGCTTTTGCGGCGGCGGTTTGGGTTCGTCGGACAAGCTAGTGCGTTGCTGATGCAGGAACGTCGTCACCTGGTGCCAGGCAACCTCATTGCCCACGCTGACGTCGGTCACAATGTCGACCAACAGGCCCTTTCGGTGTTCGCGGAGATTCTCGGCATGCGCCTGAACACCAACCGTGTCGGTGACCGCGATCGGGCGGTACTGGGTGATCTGGTTCTCGGTGTGCACCGCTCCCATTGCGGCAAAAGGGAAGTCGAAGCCGGTCACCAGTGACATCACCGAGGGAAAGGTCAAGGCGAACGGGTAGGTCAGCGGCACATTGTTGCCATAGCGCAGACCGGTGACCGCCGCATACGCCGCCACGTTGGCGTGGTCAATGGGGAGTTCCTCGACGGTCACCGTGCGGCTGGGCAGCTGATCTCCCCGCGGCACCACGGGCAACGCCCCGGCCGCCGCGCGCAGCATATTTCGAAGGCCACTTGGTTGGTTCATGCGCCGATCATCGCCTGGCCGCAGACCCGAATGACGTTGCCGGTCACCGCGTTTGAAGCCGGACTGGCGAAATAGGCGATGGTCTCGGCGACGTCGATGGGCTGACCGCCCTGCAACAGCGAGTTCAGCCGACGGCCCACCTCGCGGGTGGCCAGCGGGATTGCGGCCGTCATCTGGGTTTCGATGAAACCCGGCGCGACGGCATTGATCGTGATGCCCTTCTCGGCGAGCACCGGTGCCAGCGCCTGGGTGATGCCGATCATCCCGGCCTTGGTGGTGCCGTAGTTGGTCTGTCCGCGGTTGCCCGCAATGCCGGCGATCGACGACAGCCCGATCACCCGACCACCCTCGCCGATGGCGCCGTTGCCTACCAATCCTTCGGTGAGCCGAAGGGGCGCAAGCAGATTGACAGCCAGCACGGCATCCCAGCGCGCGTCATCCATGTTGGCCAATAGCTTGTCGCGGGTAATGCCGGCGTTGTTGACCAGGATGTCGGTCCGGCCGCCGTGGTGGTCGCGCAGGTGCTCGGCGATCTTGTCGACGGCGTCCTCGGCGGTGACGTCAAGCCACAGCGGGGTGCCACCGACGTTGTTGGCGGTTTCGGCCAGGGTCTCCTCAGCCGATTCCACGTCGATGGCGACGACGCGGGCGCCGTCGCGGGCGAACACCTCGGCGATTGTGGCGCCGATCCCGCGCGCGGCCCCGGTCACAATGGCGACCTTGCCGTCCAGGGGCTTATCCCAGTCGGCCGGTGGGGTGGCGTCTTGCGCCCCGACATAGAAAACCTGGCCGTCGACGTAGGCGGACTTGGCCGACAGGATGAATCGCATGGTCGACTCCAGGCCGGTGGCGGCCGGTTTGGCGTCCGGCGCCAGATATACCAGCGCCACGGTGGACCCGTTGCGGACCTCCTTGCCCAGCGAGCGGGTGAAGCCCTCCAGCGCACGCTGCGCGATCCGCTCGTCGGTGTTGGTGACCGCTTCGGGCGTGGTGCCCACGACCACGACGCGTGCGCAGTGGGTGAGGTTGCGCAGCAGCGGCGTGAAAAATTCGTGCAAGGCCTTCAATCCGGCCGGTGTCGTGATCCCGGTGGCGTCGAAGACCAGTCCGCCAAACTTGTCGGCCCAGCGTCCGCCCAGGTTGTTGACCACCTGGTCATAGTCGCTGTCCAGTGCCGCCCGCAGCGGCTCGACGACTCGGCCCGCACCGCCGATCAACAGTGACCCGGCAAGCGGGGGATCGCCCGGACGGTAGCGGCGAAGCGTCTCGGGTTGCGGAACTCCGAGTTGCTTGGCCACGAACGATCCGGGTCCGGAGTTGACGACCTGCGAGAACAGATCCGACGAGCGCCTGGGGGCCACTGAGCTGCCTTCCGTGTCAGGGACGAACTTACTTCAGAGTAAGAACAGTGGGTAGTATTGCCTGCTGAGGTGGATACCCCAAAACTAACCCCCTACGAGTGGCGACACACGGAGAAAAAAATTGGCCCCTGCAAGCTCTGAGCCGAGCCCGTCGAGACGAAGGGTTGCCGTTCTTGGCGGCAACCGCATCCCCTTCGGTCGATCCGACCGCGCCTATGCCGAGGCGTCCAACCAGGACATGTTCACCGCCGCACTCGGTGGGCTGGTCGACCGCTTCGGGCTGGCCGGCGAGCGGCTGGGCGCGGTTGTGGGCGGTGCGGTGCTGAAGCACAGCCGCGACTTCAACCTGATGCGCGAATGCGTGCTGGGATCCGAGCTGTCCTCGTACACCCCTGCAGTCGATCTGCAGCAGGCTTGCGGCACCGGTCTGCAAGCGGCGATCATCGCCGCCGACGGCATCGCCGCCGGCCGCTACGAAGTTGCCGCCGCCGGCGGGGTGGACACCACGTCGGACGCGCCGATTGCGCTGGGCGACGACTTACGCCGCACCCTGCTGAAGCTGCGCCGCTCCAAGTCCAACGTGCAACGGCTGAAGCTGGTGGGCAACTTGCCCGCCAACCTCGGGATCGCGGTACCGGCCAACAGCGAGCCGCGGACCGGGCTGTCGATGGGCGAGCATGCAGCCATTACCGCCAAGCAAATGGGCATCAAGCGCGTCGACCAGGACGAGCTGGCCGTCGCCAGCCACCGCAATATGGCCGACGCCTACGATCGGGGTTTCTTCGACGATCTAGTCACGCCGTTCCTGGGCCTGTATCGCGACGACAACCTGCGCCCCGACGCCAGCATCGAGAAGCTGGCCGCGCTGCGCCCGGTCTTCGGG
The DNA here is from genome assembly GCF_900232995.1 of Mycobacterium simulans. Taxonomy (GTDB): domain Bacteria; phylum Actinomycetota; class Actinomycetes; order Mycobacteriales; family Mycobacteriaceae; genus Mycobacterium; species Mycobacterium simulans. Next base: position 739,354 of record NZ_OCVX01000003.1, on the reverse strand, counting down.
GTAAAGGCTGGCGACGCGACGATGACGGCGGGCAATTCGACTCCGCTGACCGACGGCGCGTCGGTCGCTTTGCTGGCTACCGACGAATGGGCGGCCGAGCATTCACTGACCCCGCTGGCCTACTTCGTGGATGCCGAGACCGCGGCAGTGGACTACGTCAATGGGAACGACGGCCTGCTGATGGCCCCCACCTACGCGGTGCCCCGGCTTTTGGCGCGGAACGGCCTGACCTTGCAGGATTTCGATTTCTACGAAATCCACGAAGCGTTCGCTTCGGTGGTGCTGGCCCATCTTCAGGCCTGGGAGTCCGAGGAATACTGCAAGCAGCGACTGGGCCTGGACGCTGCACTCGGGTCGATCGATCGGTCCAAGCTCAACGTCAACGGTTCGTCGCTGGCTGCCGGGCACCCCTTCGCGGCCACTGGCGGACGCATTCTTGCCCAGACTGCGAAGCAGATCGCCGAGAAGAAGGCGGAGCAAAAGGGCAAATCCGGCAAGCCGGTTCGGGGGCTGATTTCAATCTGTGCCGCGGGTGGCCAAGGTGTGGCCGCGATTCTGGAAGCCTGATGCCAGCCCGAATGGCATTTCTAAATGGGTGGGTTAGTAAATCAGCGATTTGGGTATCCCGACGCTCGGATAGCCCCGTGTTGTGGTCTGACCCCCCGACCCCGACGGCAACGCGGGGCAATCCCTAAGGTCGACCGCCGGTCTGCGGAGACGGGCGTACGAAAAAGACCGCCGCTGGAATGAGGGGATCCAGCGGCGGTCTTTTTTGGGCACACCCCCTTTGGTGGCCTGGCCGTCGCCGAGATTGAAACCAAACACACTCGCTGCGGCATGTCGTGTGCGTGGTGTCAGTGTCGTGGTACAGGCCTACACGCCAAGATCCCCCGTTCGTAGGAACGGAGGATCTTGGTGTTTATGGCCTAGAAGGCGGCCTCGTCGAGCTCCATGATCTCGTTGTCGAGCGTCTCGATCACCTCGCGGGTGCTGGTCAACAGCGGCAGGAAGTTCTTCGCGAAGAACGACGCCACCGCGACCTTGCCCTCGTAGAACGACCTTTCGGCACCCGTGGCACCGGCATCGAGCGCCTCGACGGCCACCGCCGCCTGACGCTGCAGCAACCAGCCGATAACCAGGTCGCCGACGCTCATCAGGAAGCGCACCGAACCCAGGCCGACCTTGTAGAGGCTGGTGACGTCCTGCTGCGCGGCCATCAGGTAGCCGGTCAACGAGGCGGCCATCGCCTGCACATCGGTAAGCGCCTTGGCCAGCAGCGCGCGTTCGGTCTTCAGGCGGCCGTTGCCGGACTCGCTGTCGACGAACTCCTGGATCTGACCCGACACGTGGGCCAGCGCCACACCCTTGTCGCGGACGATCTTGCGGAAGAAGAAGTCCTGCGCCTGGATGGCGGTGGTGCCCTCGTACAGGGAGTCGATCTTGGCGTCGCGGATGTACTGCTCGATCGGGTAGTCCTGCAAGAAGCCGGACCCACCAAGCGTCTGCAGGCTCTCGGTGAGCTTCGCGTAGGCCTGCTCAGAACCGACGCCCTTGACCAGCGGCAGCATCAGGTCGTTGACCTTGACGGCCAGGTTGGCGTCCACGCCGTGCACCGCCTCGGCGACCGCCGCGTCCTGGTAGGTGGCGGTGTAGAGGTATAGCGCACGCAGACCCTCGGCGTAGGCCTTCTGGGTCATCAGCGACCGGCGTACGTCGGGGTGGTGAGTGATTGTCACCCGCGGCGCGGTCTTGTCGGTCATCTGGGTCAGGTCGGCGCCCTGCACGCGGGATTTGGCGTATTCCAGCGCGTTCAGGTAGCCGGTCGACAGCGTGGCGATGGCCTTGGTGCCGACCATCATGCGGGCCTGCTCGATGACCTCGAACATCTGCGCGATGCCGTCGTGCACCTCGCCGACCAGCCAGCCCTTGGCCGGCACACCATGCTGGCCCAGCGACAGCTCACACGTCGCCGAAACCTTCAGGCCCATCTTGTGCTCGACGTTGGTGACGAAGACGCCGTTACGCTCGCCCAATTCGCCGGTCTCGAAGTCGAACAGGAACTTGGGCACGAAGAACAGCGACAGTCCCTTGGTGCCTGGACCGGCGCCCTCGGGCCGGGCAAGCACGAGGTGAAAGATGTTCTCGAACAGGTCATCGGAGTCACCCGAGGTGATGAACCGCTTGACACCGTCGATGTGCCAGGAACCGTCCTCCTGCTGTACAGCCTTGGTCCGGCCGGCACCTACGTCCGAGCCGGCGTCCGGCTCGGTAAGCACCATCGTCGAACCCCAGTTGCGCTCGGCCGCCGTCACGGCCCACTTCTTCTGCTCCTCGGTTCCGAGGTGGTAGAGGATGTTGGCGAAGCCGGCGCCCCCGGCGTACATCCACACCGCCGGGTTGGCACCCAGGATGTGCTCGTGCACCGCCCACACCAATGCCTTGGGCATGGCCATGCCGCCGAGTGCCTCGTCGATGCCGGCCTTGTCCCAGCCGGCCTCCAGCACTGCATTGACGGACTTCTTGAATGACTCCGGCAGCGTCACCGAGTGGGTGTTCGGGTCGAAGACCGGCGGGGTGCGGTCGCCCTCGATGAATGATTCGGCGACGGGGCCCTCGGCTAACCGGCTGACCTCGGCAAGCATTTCGCGGGCGGTGTCGGCGTCGAGGTCGGCGTATTCGCCGGCACTCAAGGCCTTGTCAACGCCCAAGACTTCGAACAGGTTAAATTCCTGGTCGCGGACGTTGCTCTTGTAGTGGCTCACTACGGTCCTCCTCATTGAGAGTGCCACCTGATGGTTGGGTACTCACAGCAAGTTACCCACCAGTAACACCGTTAAAATATCTCCGTTGCATAGTTGAACGCAAGTCAGTGTGAGCAAGATTGCACCATCTAACTAACCATCCGGTTGGAATGGTGCTGATCGCAGCCCTGGCAGGCACGTCCACCTGCGACGATGATGGTCAGATGACCCATCCGGGGGATGTCACGACGCTACCGGTGTTGGACCTGCGTGCGGACCCCGAACACTTGCGCACCGGCCTCCGCGAGGCGGCCCATGAGGTGGGCTTCTTCTATCTGATCGGCCACCAGGTGCCCCAGGCGCTCGCGGACAGGGTGCTCGCGGCCGCGCGTCGGCTGTTCGCGTTGCCGCAGGCCGATAAGGACGCTGTCGCGATGGTGCACAGTCCACATTTCCGCGGCTACACCCGGCTGGGCGGTGAGCTGACTCGGGGTGCGGTGGACTGGCGCGAACAAATCGACGTTGGACCGGAGCACCCGCCGATCGGCGGTCCGGGTAAGCCCGATTACTTGTGGCTGCAGGGCCCCAACCAGTGGCCGGCGGCCCTGGCGGAGTTGCCCGTCGTTATCGCCGAGTGGGATGCCGCGCTGTCAGAGGTGGGCCGGACGCTGCTGCGGCATTGGGCGGCGTCGCTGGGCAGCCGAGCCGACGTGTTCGACGAGGCGTTCGCCGAAAAGCCCGCCACCCTGATCAAGATCGTGCGCTATCCCGCCCGCGCGGCCACCTCGCAGGGCGTGGGTGCGCACAAGGACGCCGGGGTGCTCACGCTGCTGCTGGCCGAGCCGGGCAGCACGGGCCTGCAGGTGCGTCGCAGGGACGGGGTCCAAGATTGGATCGACGTGCCTCCACTGGCCGGGGCGTTCATCGTCAACATCGGTGAGCTGCTGGAGGTCGCGACACGCGGCTACCTGCGGGCCACTGAACACCGGGTGAAGCTGGGCCACTCGGCGTCGGATCGAATTTCGGTGCCGTACTTCTTCAATCCGCGGCTGGACGCGCAGATACCGATGCTGACGCTGCCCGACGAACTGGCCAGACGTGCCCGCCTAATGGAGGACCCCTCGGACCCGATCTTCACGGGCTACGGGCGCAACGCCTGGAAGAGCAGGCTGCGAGCCCACCCGGATGTGGCTGCCGCGCACGGGTACTCGGCGGGTAGGGTCACATACGAGAATTCCGTTCTCGGCTCAACGGACGAATGAAGACCGGTGAACTCGAATAGCAATCTGACACCGTCGTCACTGCGCGAGGCCTTCGGTCACTTCCCCACCGGGGTAGTGGCCATCGCAGCCCAGGTTGATGGGGTGCGGGAAGGCCTGGCAGCCAGCACCTTTGTGCCTGTCTCGCTGGAACCACCGTTGGTGTCGTTCTGCGTACAGAACACCTCTACGACCTGGCCGAAACTCAAAGGCGTGCCGATGCTGGGCATCAGCGTGCTGGGTGAGGCCCATGACGCCGCCGTGCGCACCCTGGCCGCCAAGACCGGGGATAGGTTTGCCGGCTTGGAGACGGTGTCCACCGGTAGCGGCGCGGTCTTCATCAAAGGCACCGCGTTATGGCTCGAGAGTGCCATCGAACAACTGATCCCGGCCGGGGATCACACGATCGTGGTACTGCGGGTCAGCGAGGTCACGGTGGATTCGGACGTGGCGCCGATCGTATTCCACCGCAGCGAATTTCGCCGACTCGGCGTCTAAACGCTCCAACGCTCAATTCGACACACCGCATACGGCTCGACGGTGCCAACAGTGCACTTTGCACAACCCGAGCGCTAAACGATTTGACACGAAACGCTGGCGCCATCCCTTTACCAGTTAGTAATGTCTTGTCCACTTTCCACGCAGGAGGACCACGTGTACATCGATCGAGACGATGTCTTCGCGATTCTCGGTGGCGTGGATACAGTTAGCCTTCTAGACCGCTCGACTAAGGGCGCAGAATCAGTAGCCCCAAAAACAAACACCACAGTGTTGCGACCGGTCGATTGGGTTAAGCCATCCGTCGATCGCGACAGCCGGTTTGAGCGCCGGCTCTTATTTGAGAACTTCACGATCGCGGGATTCACCGAACTGCGCGCAGAGCTGGAAGATGAGCTTCGGATAGCGCCAACCGACACCGTTCGCTATGAGCTCGCGACTGTTCTCGCCCAATGCATGCCGACCCGGCTTTCGTTGGAGCGTGCTAACTACCTTTTGGGTCGTGCCACGGGCCCCGGTAGCGATCTTTCCAATAATCTGCGAGACCGCGCCGCTGAGGTCCACCGGAGCGTCCGCACGATGCTCGCCGAATCGAAATCAGGCGCCAGCGGCAAGCTCACCCAGGTGAATTGGGGGATCTATAACCGCTGCCCCCTGGTGTGCGTGGGCTGCTACAACATCTTCAACTCTCGCACGCTCCCGCTGCGCAACGCCATGATGGTGGCCGAAAAGCTGGTCGCCGCGGGAGTTGAGGAACTGGTGATATCCGGCGGCGACCCGCTGGAATGGGACGACATTCTCACGTTCGTCGACCATGCGTATCACTGTGGTCTTCGCGTTGCCATCGACACTGTCGGGTACAGCCTCACGGCCGAAATGGCCGAAGCGCTCCGGGGGAAAATCACTTATCTAGGTCTACCGGTCGACGGTTCAGCGCAAGATGTAATCGCGGGCTTCCGCAAGGGCAAAAATGATTTGTTTGCCCGTATTCGGTACGCGCTTGAACTTTGTAGTGAATACGAGATTGCGGTAAAAGTGAATACGACGGTTACGGCCGGCAACATCGACGACATGGAAGACGTCGCGCAGATGCTCTGCCAGTATGGGTCGATCGTGAGTTGGTCGATGTTTCAATGGTGGGACCTGCGTGCAACTCCTGCCCTGACAGCCCGGATGCAAATCGAGACAACCCATTTCCGTGAACGAACACGGCAACTGAAGCGGGCCTACCCTCAACTGGGAATCTGGGCCCAAGATGTGGATCGGCGGGCGCGGACGCATTTTTTCATTTCGGCCAACGGCGAAGTCTACACATTTGACTCTGGAGCTCTTGCGACGATCATTATCGGTGACATAGGTGCTCAGACGGTCGCAGAGTTGATTGCATCACCCGCACTGCGTAAGGATTCTCCGAAGTTCACGCGCTCCTTTCCGGTCTCACGCCGTGAACAAGAAACCTTGGTGGGGTGATGAGCACCCAGACCAACCTGCGCTAGAGCATGGTAGGAACATCGCAGTCGGCGGGCCACATCGATGGCACGACCAGGCGCGTTATTTGGTTGATAATCACGCAGAGCGGCTTTTATCGGACCGCGCTTCAACTCGGGAATGTCCCAATCGTGCTGCCGTTCGTGGTCGCCGAACTCCACGCCGAATTGTGGATAGCAGCTCTGATTTTTCCCGCCTTCACGGCCGGTGGAGCGATCGGGAATGTGCTTGCGCCGGCAGCATTAGCGGCGGTCCCCGGGCGTCGCCGCCTGGTCACTATCGTGTCCTGTTTGGCAGTACTGGCGGGCGTCAACGCCTTGTGCGCAACGATCGGCAACGGAAACTTCGCCGGAATCCTATTCGTAGTCAATGTGATTCTGATCGGGGCGGTGTCGGCGTTCTCCTTCGTCGCGTTCGCGGACTTGGTGGCGGCTATGCCGTCAGGAACTACCAGAGCTCACATCCTTCTGACCGAAGCCGGCGTGGGGGCGGCCTTGACGGCCATGGCCACGGTGGCGTTGTCATTCGTACACCGCGAAGATCAGTTGACGAACAATGTCCGCCTCCTTTGGACGGCTACTGCGGCAATGGCCATTTCGGGGCTGGTGTGCCTGGCGCTACCTCACCGGATAATCCCCAAGGTTCACCGTGCGCCCCGACTGAACAAACTCATGCATGTCGGTTGGGTGACCGTCCGGACCAGTAGTTGGTATCGCCGGTATCTGCTGGTCCAGGTGCTCTTCGGATCGGTCGTCCTAGGGTGCGCGTTCTACAGCATCCGCGTCGCAGCGACACCGGGGGACGAGCACGACAACGTCGTGGTCGTCGTCCTTTTCGTCTGTGTTGGACTTCTGGGTGCGATCCGGTTGTGGAACCGCATCCGCGAGAGATTCGGTCTGATCGGCTTGTTTGTCGGCAGTGCGCTCATCAGCATCGCTGCGGCAGTAGTAGCCATCGCGTTCCAGGTAGCCGGATCGTGGCCCAACATCGTCGCCATTGGTCTCGTGATTGCGCTTGCATCGATCGCGAATCAAAGCGTATTCACGGCAGGTCAACTTTGGATTGCCCACTACGCCGACCCGGCGCTACGGATTTCGCTCATTTCCTTCGGACAGCTGGTCATCAGCGCCGGCTTGATCGGTTTGAGTTCGGTGCTGTGCCTCATCGCCCAGGTCCATGACGCGTGGTGGCCGGTGGCGATAGTACTTCTGCTAAATGTGATGGCCGGCTACTCGGCGAAGCGGCTCGCTCCCGCAGATTGAGTGAACGCTACCCGCGAACAGACGGAATTCGGGCGCCAGGCGACTCGAATCGACCAGATCCGCCGTCTCGATAAGTGATCCCATCACCAAGCCGACAGTCTATCGATCTGCCAATTGCATTGCTGTACAATGCATTTCGAATCAATACTTATCTCGCGTAGCGCGCCTTCTCAGAAGATCGGTTGTGACTCGAGCATCGACCCCGGCCTCGAGATCGACTGTGAATTCACGGCTTTCAGCGTGTGTCCAGGGCGGGATCCGGCCGGTCTTCCCTCCCAGAATTCACCCTCAAAGGTCAGGTTTCACACCGGATCCCTGATAAGAGTAGGGTCAAAGGCACCGCGCTATGGCTGGCGAGTGCCATCTAACAACTGACCCGGCCGGGGATCACACGATCGTGGTGCTGTTGGTCTGCGAGGTCACGGTGGATTCGGACGTAGCGTCGATCGTATTCCACCGCAGCGAATTTCGCCGACTCGGCGAATAGCTGCGCCAATCATCCGTCACCACGACAAGTTTCGTCGAAGGCGGGACCGCACGGGTCCAACGGAACCGACGGCGCCTCGGGCTGATCGGACTGGGAACCGAAGGCTAGCGGCGGAACAACTTGTTACCCAGCCACACCACCGGGTCGTACTTGCGGTCGGCGACCCGCTCCTTCATCGGGATCAGCGCATTGTCGGTGATCTTGATGTTTTCCGGGCACACCTCGGTGCAGCACTTGGTGATGTTGCAGTAGCCCAGGCCGTGCTCCTCCTGCGCCAGGTTGCGCCGGTCCCGGGTGTCCAGCGGGTGCATCTCGAGCTCGGCGATCCGCATCAGGAACCTTGGCCCGGCGAACGCTTCCTTGTTTTCTTCGTGATCACGCACCACGTGGCAAACGTTTTGGCACAGGAAGCATTCGATGCACTTGCGGAACTCCTGCGAGCGCGCGACATCGACTTGCGCCATCCGATACTCGCCGGGCTGCAGTTCCTTGGGGGGAGCGAAAGACGGGATCTCGCGCGCCTTCTGGTAATTGAATGAGACGTCGGTGACCAGATCGCGAATCACCGGGAAGGTCCGCATCGGGGTCACGGTGACGATCTCGTCCTCGGCGAAAGTCGACATCCGGGTCATGCACATCAGTCGCGGTTTGCCATTGATCTCTGCCGAACAGGATCCGCACTTGCCCGCCTTGCAGTTCCAGCGCACCGCCAGGTCCGGCGATTGCGTTTGCTGCAGACGCAGGATGATGTCGAGTACCACCTCGCCCTCGTGAACCTCGACGGTGAAATCGCGAAGTTCGCCGCCGGTCTCGTCGCCGCGCCAGACCCGCATGCTCGCGTTGTAGGTCATTTAACCTCTCCGTCCTGGATGCTCGGCCAGCTCTTCGTCGGTGTAGTACTTCTCCAGCTCCGAGATCTCGAAGAGCTCCAGCAAGTCCGGCCGCATTGGTACCTGCGGCTGCCGCGTGATGCTGACGTGGGAACCGTCGGCGTTGCCTTCGGTGGCGCGACAGACCAGCAATGTGTTGCGCCAGTTGGGGTCCATGCCGGGATGGTCGTCACGGGTGTGGCCGCCCCGGCTCTCCGTGCGTTCCAGGGCTGCCTTGGCCACGCACTCGCTGACCATAAGCATGTTGCGCAAGTCGATGGCAAGGTTCCAGCCCGGGTTGTATTGCCGGTGCCCTTCGACTTGCACGCGCTGGTACCGCTGCCGCAGCTCGCCCAGCAGGGTCAGCGCCCGGGATATCTCTTCCTCGTTGCGGATGATCCCGACTAAGTCGTTCATCAAGTACTGCAAATCCATCTGCAGCGCATACGGATTCTCCGGCGCTGAGCCATCTTTCGGGCCTTCAAAGGGCAGCAGCGCCTGCTTGGCCGCGGTATCGACGGCCTCCGGGGACACCGCCGGACGGCTGCTCAGCGCGCGCACGTAGTCGGCGGCCCCGAGACCCGCTCGCCGGCCAAAGACCAGCAGATCGGACAGTGAATTGCCGCCCAGCCGGTTGGAGCCGTGCATGCCGCCGGAGCATTCGCCGGCGGCGAACAGACCGGGCACCGTCGCCGCGCCGGTGTCAGCGTCGACCTCAACACCGCCCATCACGTAGTGACAGGTTGGCCCGACCTCCATTGGCTGCTTAGTGATATCGACTTCGGCGAGCTCCATGAACTGGTGATACATCGACGGCAGTCGACGCTTGATGTCGGCAGGTGTCAGCCGCGATGCGATATCGAGGTAGACCCCGCCGTGGGGAGTTCCGCGGCCCGCTTTGACCTCCGAATTGATGGCGCGGGCAACCTCATCGCGGGGCAGCAAGTCCGGGGTGCGACGGGCCGAGTCGTTGTCCTTGAGCCACTGGTCGGCTTCTTGTTCGGTCTCGGCGTACTGGCCTTTGAACACCGGCGGGATGTAGTCGAACATGAATCGCTTGTCCTCGGAGTTTTTCAGAACTCCGCCGTCACCCCGAACACCCTCGGTGACCAAAATCCCCTTCACACTGGGCGGCCACACCATGCCCGTCGGGTGGAATTGGACGAACTCCATGTTGATCAGTGACGCGCCGGCGCGCAGCGCCAAGGCGTGCCCGTCGCCGGTGTACTCCCAGGAGTTGGACGTCACCTTGAACGACTTACCGATTCCGCCGGTGGCGAGCACGACCGCGGGGGCTTCGAACAAGATGAACCGGCCGCTTTCCCGCCAGTAGCCGAACGCTCCGGCGATGCGCTCCTGGCTTTCGGGACCGTCCTTGATCAGTTCGGTGATCGTGCATTCGGCGAACACCTTGATCCGGGCCTCGTAATCGCCGAGCTCGGCGTGATCTTCCTGCTGCAGCGACACGATCTTCTGCTGCAAGGTTCGGATCAGCTCCAGGCCGGTGCGGTCGCCGACGTGCGCCAGCCGTGGATAGGTGTGCCCGCCGAAGTTGCGTTGGCTGATTCGACCGTCATTGGTGCGGTCGAAGAGCGCGCCGTAGGTCTCCATCTCCCAGACCCGGTCCGGCGCCTCCTTGGCGTGCAATTCGGCCATGCGCCAGTTGTTGAGGAACTTCCCACCGCGCATGGTGTCGCCGAAATGGGTCTTCCAGTTGTCTTTCGGGTTTGCGTTGCCCATCGCGGCGGCGCAGCCACCCTCGGCCATCACCGTGTGGGCTTTGCCGAATAGGGATTTGCATACCACCGCGACCTTCAGGCCACGTTCTCGCGCCTCGATCACAGCACGCAACCCAGCGCCGCCGGCACCGATCACCACTACGTCGTAGGCGTGCCGTTCGACCTCAACCATGAAACCTCGCTAGCCTAATTCTGGTAATCTCGAAATGGCTTATCAGCCAATAAACCTGAAGTCTTGGATGGTGCCGCTGGCGACCAGCATGATGTAAAAGTCGGTCAGCGACAAAGTCCCCAAGGTGATCCACGCAAACATCATGTGCCGAGTATTCAACTTACTGACTTGTGTCCAGATCCAATACCGGACAGGGTGTTTGGAGAAATGCTTCAACCGGCCGCCGGTAACGTGCCGGCACGAATGACACGAAACGGTGTAGGCCCACAGTAGGAGCACATTGACCACCAAAATCACATTGCCCAAACCGAATCCGAAACCAGTGGGCGAGTGGAACGCCACTATCGCGTCGTAGGTGTTAATCAGTGACACCACCATCGCGAAGTAGAAGAAGTAGCGGTGGCTGTTCTGAATGATCAACGGCAACCGGGTTTCCCCGGTGTAGTGCGCCCGCGGTTCAGGCACCGCGCAGCCGGTCGGTGACTGCCACACCGACCGATAGTAGGCCTTGCGGTAGTAGTAACAAGTAATCCGGAAACCGAGCAGGAACGGTAATACCATCGCTCCCAACGGAATCCACCAAGGGAAATGTCCAAACCAGACCCCCAGGTGGCTGGCACCCGGCGTGCATGACGCGCTGACGCACGGTGAGTAGAACGGTGTTAGGTAATGGTATTTCTCAACCCAGTACCCGCTGCCCCAAAATGCCCGCGTTGTCGCGTAGAGGATGAATGCCAGCAACCCGACGTTGGTTATCAGCGGTGCCGACCACCAGCGGTCGGTACGAAGTGTCCGCTCGGGTATTTGGGCCCTGCCGGGTGAGAAAACGCCGGTCACAGGACGGTTCGCCGTGGGTGCGCTCATCTAATGTGTTCCTCTTCGAACGGGCTGTCTGTCGAAGGGTACACAGAGTGAGAGCCCCCTATTTAGGGGGGCTTCGTTGTCAGTACCTGCTGTGACCTCCGACACCCTCGTCGTCGACATCACGCCAGAAATCCCGGTCGTAGTCGGTGTCGGGGATGGCGATCTTCTCGCCGGATTGCTGCACAGTGGCGCGATCCAAATCCAATTCAGACACATCGGTGTCGAGCAATTGAATGTCACTGAGGATTCGATCGGCGTCGATGACGATGCGCCGCATCGCCGGGTTGTCGCCGTAGCGGGTCTTCAGCGAGGTCACGCACCGCCGCAAACCACCGATGAGGTCGTGCAGTTCGGCGAGTTCAGTAGTCGCGGACAACGGATGCTCCCTGGGCTAACGGGTGTTATGGATCACAGTACGCCAACCGATACTATCCACAGTCCAAGCCAGACGTCGGATTACTCTCGCCGTATTCAAGGGTCACCTGATCAGGAAGCAATGCTCATGCCAGGTCAAACCACGCCGGCCGACCGTGCCAGGACGTTGCTGGAGCTGCATCAACCGGGCAACCCCGTAGTGCTGCCGACGGTGTGGGATGCCTGGTCGGCGCGGCTGGCCACCGATGCCGGATTTGCGGCTCTGACTGTGGGGAGCCATCCGATGGCCGATTCGGTCGGCAAAGCGGACAACGAAGGCATGTCGTTTGACGACGTGCTCACTCGGGTTGCTCAGATCACTGCGGCCGTTGACGTCCCGGTATCGGTGGACATCGAATCCGGCTATGGGCTGCCGGCGTCCAGTCTGATCGACGGCCTGTTGAGTGTTGGTGCCGTTGGGCTGAACATCGAAGACACCGTGCATTCCGAAGGCAAGCGGCTGCGGTCTTCCGGTGAACATGCTGAACTGGTGGGTGCGTTGCGGTCGGCCGCGGATGCGGCCGGCGTGCACGTGGTGGTCAATGCCCGCACCGATCTCTTTCTGCGCCAAGACGGTGCCGAGGCAGATCGCGTCGAGCGGGCTATCGCGCGGCTGACCGACGCCGCGGCAGCCGGTGCCGACGTGCTCTACCCGGTGGGTCGCCACGAGCCAGATACGTTGCGGCGCTTAGCGACCGAGTTGCCGTTGCCGATCAATGCGATCGCGTTGCCCGACCAGGACGACCTGGCAACCTTCGGTCCGCTGGGCGTTGGCCGAATCAGCTTCGGCCCGTTTCTGCAATACGCCTTGTCCGCCCGGACCAAGGAGCTGCTCGCCCGCTGGCGGTAATGCCGAGCAGACGCAAATGCCCCCGACTCGCCGGGCGTGTGGGGGCAGTTGCGTCTGGTCGCGCCGTTACTTCGTGATTGCGATGCGCTGCGCCTGAGTCCCGGTGTAGGCCCCGGTTACCCGGACCGTTAACACACCGGCGTCGTAGGAAGCCGAAATGGCCTCGCTGGTGACGTGCGCGGGCACCTGGAAGGACCGCCGGAACGAGCCGTAACGGATCTCGCGCAATGTGCGGCCATCCTGCTCCTCCGAGTGCTCGTCGCGGTGTTCGCCGTGAATCACTAGCCGGCCTCTGTCCAGCTCGACGTTAACGTCGTTTTCGACGTCAACACCCGGCAGTTCCAGCCGAACCACTGCGTCATCGCCGTCCTTGACGATCTCGGCGGCTGGGTTGAATCCGCTGGTCACTGGCTTGTACCAGTCCAGAGACGCAGGGCCGAAGAAGTCGCGCAGCCAGCGATCGGTGTCCCAGGCCGGACGCGACCACAGTGCGAGATTGCTCATGGATATCTCCTTATACTTCTTTGTGAGTTTGCTGTGTCCGGCGCCTTGTCGGCCGGCTACTACCAATAACTTGAGTCGACCACGCTTAAGTTCCACCTGGGCGTTCGCGCTAGGCGAACGGAGTCACACAGCTTCTCGCCAGGTGTGATCACAGCGTCATCCGCGCGTCACATTTGGCGATTTTTCGGTAATTTCCCGCCCTTACCCTCAGATCCATGTCCTCAGCCGGAAATCTGCGCGCGCGCGATGCCGACTCACCCTGCCCGAGCCATGTGCTCGTGGTGGGGCACGGCATGGTGGGCCACCGGTTTGTGGAGGCGCTCCGCGCACGTGACACAAGCGGCTCCTGGCGGATCACGGTGCTGGCCGAGGAGGCCGACCCGGCCTACGACCGGGTCGGCCTGACCTCCTACACCGAACGCTGGGATCGGAACCTGCTGGCTCTGCCGGGCAACGACTACGCCAGTGACGAACGGGTTCGCTTGCTGCTGAACACCCGGGTCACCGAGATCGACCGTGCGACAAAGTCGGTGGTTACCGCGGACGGCCAGCGGCACAGTTACGACACCCTGGTGCTGGCCACTGGATCCTACGCCTTCGTTCCGCCGGTGCCCGGCCATGACCTGCCCCTCTGTCACGTCTACCGCACGCTGGACGACCTCGACGCCATCCGCGCCGGCGCCCAGCGCGCCCTGGACTCCGGACACGCGGGCGCAGGGGTGGTCATCGGCGGCGGCTTGCTGGGGCTCGAAGCCGCCAATGCGTTGCGCCAGTTCGGTTTGCGGACACACGTCGTCGAGATGATGCCGCGATTAATGGCCCAGCAAATCGACGAGGCCGGCGGTGCGCTGCTGGCCCGGATGATCGGCGATCTGGGAATCGCGATCCACGTCGCTACGGGCACCGAATCGATTGAGCCCGTTGCGTATTCGGATGGTTCGGAGGCGATACGGGTACACCTCACCGATGGTGAGGTTATCGATGCCGGCGTGCTGATTTTCGCCGCTGGGATCCGACCGCGAGACGAACTAGCGCGGGCCGCCGGGTTGACGATCGCGGAGCGCGGCGGTGTGCTCACCGACTTGTCCTGCCGGACAAGCGATCCTGACATTTACGCAGTTGGCGAGGTCGCGGCGATCGAGGGGCGGTGCTACGGCCTGGTCGGACCGGGCTACACCAGCGCGGAGGTGGTGGCCGACCGCCTGCTCGACGGCACCGCGGAGTTCCCGGAAGCCGACTTGTCGACCAAGCTCAAGCTGCTAGGGGTCGATGTTGCCAGCTTCGGTGATGCAATGGGTGCGACCGAGAACTGCCTCGAGGTCGTCATCAACGATGCGGTCAACCGCACCTACGCCAAACTTGTGCTCTCCGACGACGCCAAGACCTTGCTCGGCGGTGTGCTGGTGGGCGATGCCTCGTCGTACGGGGTATTGCGGCCCATGGTCGGTAGCGAGTTGCCCGGTGACCCGCTGGCGCTGATCGCACCGGCCGGGTCTGGCGAGGGCGCTGGCGCTTTGGGAGTTGGGGCGCTGCCGGATTCGGCGCAGATCTGCTCGTGCAACAACGTCACCAAGGGCGATCTGAAGTGCGCGATCGCCGATGGCTGCGGCGACGTTCCCGCGCTCAAGGCGTGCACCTCGGCTGGCACGTCGTGCGGATCGTGTGTGCCCCTGCTCAAGCAGCTGTTGGAAGCCGAGGGCGTGGAGCAGTCCAAGGCGCTGTGCGAGCACTTCAGCCAGTCACGGGCCGAACTTTTCCAAATCATCACCGCCACCGAAACCCGGACATTCTCCGGGCTGTTGGAGCGCTTCGGCCGCGGAAAGGGTTGCGACATCTGTAAACCCGCGGTCGCCTCCATCCTGGCGTCCACCGGCTCCGACCACATTCTGGACGGCGAGCAGGCGTCACTGCAGGACTCCAACGACCACTTCCTGGCCAATATCCAGAAGAACGGCAGCTACTCGGTGGTTCCCCGGGTGCCCGGCGGTGACATCAAGCCCGAGCACCTGATCCTGATCGGCCAGATCGCGCAGGACTTCGGGTTGTATACCAAGATCACCGGCGGCCAGCGTATCGACCTGTTCGGCGCCCGCGTGGATCAGCTGCCGCTGATCTGGAAACGGCTGGTCGACGGCGGCATGGAATCGGGCCACGCGTACGGCAAGGCGCTGCGCACCGTCAAGAGCTGCGTGGGCAGTGATTGGTGTCGCTATGGGCAGCAGGACTCGGTGCAGCTGGCGATCGATCTCGAACTGCGGTACCGCGGTCTGCGAGCACCCCACAAGATCAAGCTGGGCGTCTCGGGCTGCGCGCGGGAGTGCGCCGAGGCCCGCGGCAAGGACGTTGGTGTGATCGCCACCGAAAAGGGCTGGAACCTCTACGTCGGCGGCAACGGTGGGATGACCCCCAAGCACGCGCAGCTGCTGGCCAGCGACCTCGACACCGAGACGTTGACCCGCTACGTCGACCGGTTCCTCATGTACTACATCCGCACCGCCGACCGGCTGCAGCGCACCGCACCGTGGGTGGAATCGCTTGGGCTCGATCACGTGCGCGAGGTCGTATGTGAAGACTCGCTGGGCCTTGCCGGGGAATTCGAGGAGGCGATGGAGCGGCATGTTGCCAACTACAAGTGCGAATGGAAGGGCGTGCTGGAGGACCCGGACAAACTGTCGCGGTTCGTCTCGTTCGTCAACGCCCCCGACGCGGTCGACGCCACAGTGGCATTTACCGAACGCGCCGGGCGCAAAGTGCCTGTGCCCATTGGCATGCCGCGGGTTAGATCGTAACTAGGGAGGAATCATGACGCTTCTCAACGACATTCAGGTATGGACCACCGCCTGCGACTATGACCGCCTCATCCCGGGGCGCGGCGTTGGCGTCCTGCTCGACGATGGCAGCCAGGCGGCGTTGTTCCGGCTGGACGACGGCTCGGTGCGTGCGGTCGGCAATGTCGACCCGTTCTCCGGTGCGGCGGTGATGTCGCGCGGGATCGTCGGCGATCGCGAAGGCCGTGCCACGGTCCAATCGCCGATCCTGAAGCAGGCTTTCGCGCTCGACGACGGTTCGTGCCTTGACGACCCGCGCGTGTCGGTGCCGGTGTACTCGGCGCGCGTGACGCCCGAAGGCCACATTCAGGTTGCGCGGATGGCGGCCTGAGCCAATCGGCGGCTTGAGCTTCAGTCGATCTTGCCGACGAGATAGCGCTGCATCGTCGGGCCAATGGCGTCGACGAGGGCTTCTACCGACATCGAGTGCAGGGGTTCGGAGCGTACGCCGTAGCGCATGATGCCCAAACCAACAAGCTGAGAGGCGCACAACGACGCCCGGATGGCGATCTTGTCCGCACCCAGCATCTTGAGCAGCGGGTTGAAAATTGGCCCGATGAACATGGACTGCACGATTTCGGCGGTTTTGGCGAGCCCGGTGGATGCGACGGCGCTTGCCGCGAACGGACCGCCGCCTGCCGCATCCCACGTGGTGATCAGGACGTACAGCGTCCGCCTGCCAACCTGATTGACGCTCCCGGTGACGATCTTGTCGATGAACTCTGGTGTGCCGAACGGTAACCGCAGCATCTTCGCTACCGGGTCGAGGAGCCCACGCGACGGCTCTTCGTTACGGGCCATGGTGTCAGGATCGCCCGGAAGGCATCAAAGATCAAGCGTCGCCGTCCCCGGCGCGCCTTGCCGGCAAAGCTGTGCGCGCCACGCAATTCGGTAGGTGGTGCGGCCGTTGAATGCCTGCTCGGCGCGGCGCTGCCCTGCGGAATCGATTGGCAATCAGCCGCGCTACACCGGGATGGGTGCCCACCGGTGTGGTTACCAGATCGGCGCCGCAGCCGCGTAACCGCTCTTGGAACAGACCTTCGGCAAGCAAGTAAGAGGCAACCACGACACGGCCGGCGCCATTGCGGCGGGCGTTAGAGACCGCCTCCTGTACATCCGGATATCCGGTGGCCGCAAAGCCCAAATTCACCCGCGATCCGATCAGCGCGGACAGCAGCGCCGCGGTGTGACACAGATCTGCGTACGCCCTTCGGTCCGATGTGCCCGCGGCCCCGAGGATCACCGAATCGCCGGGACGCCAACCCGATTCCATCAGCTGCTGGGCGACTATCCGCGCAATGTCGGGACTTGGCCCCAAAGCGGGGGTGACGATGACATTCGGGTGCCCGCTTGCGATGACATGGGCGGGCAGGTCGGCGCGAACATGGTATCCGCGGGACAAGAAGGCCGGCACCACAATCGCGGGCCGCCCGCAAGCCTCGGCTTGACAGAGCGCGGAAAGCACTTCGCCTGGTGTGGGTCCCAGCACGTCGACGAAAGCAACCTGCACGGTCGACTCGACAAGCGCGCTCACTCGCGCGGCAAGGTCGCCGATCATGGCGATGCCCGACGGCCGACGGGTTCCGTGTGCCGCGAGGACAAGACTCACCGGGCACTCCGCTCGGGGTCCACGGCCAGCCGGTAACCACGTTTGACCACCGTCGCCACGATGTTCTTGTCGCCCAACGCCGTTCGCAGCCGCAGTACGGCGGTGTCCACCGCGTGGGTGTCCCCGCCGTTACCGGGCAGCACGCGTAGCAGGTCCCCGCGTGCGACGACGTCGCCGGGACGTTGCGCCAGCGCGCGCAGGATCGCCATTCCCGACCCTGAGAGTGTCTTGACCGAACCGTCGACCAGCACGCAGGTCCCGCGAATGTCGATCAGGTGGCCGGCGACCTTCAGACTGCATGACCCCAGCAGCGGCAGCTCCTCGGCAATGTGGCGGGCCAAGGCTCCCAACCGCATTCGCTCGGGCGCCGACGTCGGTATCCCCCTTCGGATCAGCGGCCGCGACGTTACCGGGCCAACGCACATCGCGTGTACCGCCGTGCGCATCGCTTCCACCAATTGGTCCTCGATGTCCAACTCGCGGCCACGTTCCAGCACCGCGGCCGCGGCAGGTGCCGACGTGAAACTGACCGCGTCGAACTGTCGCCGGGCAATCCCGGTGACCAACTGGTCGAATTCACCGCCCAGTGGTGTTGGCTTCCAGCGGTACACCCGGATGGGCACCACTTCGGCACCGGCGGAACGCAACCCGCTGAGAAAATCGGGGAACGGATCCCACGCATCGGCGGCGCCATGCAACTGGATAGCGATGCGCATTCCGGATACGCCTGATTCGAGCAGATATTCCAGCACTTCCTGCGACGACTCCGACTCTGGGGACCACTCCTCGCGCAGGCCGGCGGCGCGCAAGGCCCCGGTAGCTTTTGGTCCACGCGACACGATCCGGGCCGACGACAACGATTCGATGAGCTGACTGGCCAGCCCCCAGCCCTCCGCCGCTGCCACCCAGCCACGAAAGCCAATGCCCGTGTGCGCTACCAAGATGTCGGGCGGGTTAACGATCAATGCCTCAGTGTGACTGTGCAGTTCATCGTCGTCGGGCAGGGCGATCATGCTGATCGCCGGCGCACTGTAGACCTCGGCCCCCTGGCGGCGCAGCATGGCGCACAGCTCCTCGGCGCGGCGAGCTGACGTCACCGCAACCCGGTAGCCGGTTAGTGGCGCAGGGTCTGGCTGGGCCATATGAAGTTTGTATGCCTAGGAAATTTCAGCCGCGTTACCAAGCAATTGCTGACGCATTGCCCCCTTCAGCGGCGTCAATCACACCTGGGCTGATACGCATTCAGCTTTCGTCTGGGGGATGTTTACTGCCGAAAATGGCCTTCGTACATACATCACCCAGGTTAGGAGCGCAGCAACGACATACGAGGCCATGAACAACCAGTACGCCGACGTCTCCGTGCCGCTGCGGAGGTAGGACTCGCGCAGCGCCAAGTTGATGCCCACTCCGCCGAGTGCGCCGACCGCCGCACAGAATCCGATCAGCGACCCAGACATGGCGCGCGACCAGTGGCGGCGTTCCGCCTCGCTGATATTCAATCGGCGACTTCGTGCTTCAAAGATCGACGGGATCAGCTTGAACACCGATCCATTGCCCATGCCGGCAAGAATGAACAAAGCAATGAATCCAACGACGTAGCCGATCAGGGTGACGGCACTCGTGCTGGCGCCGTTGTCGTCCAGGGTGCTGATGCCGACCAGCAGCCCGGCTGCCAGAATCATGCCGCCCAGCACGCCGAGGGTGACGCGGCTGCCGCCGATGCGGTCGGCCAGCCGCCCACCATATATCCGGGCCAGCGAACCCAATAACGGTCCAACAAAGGCGATCTGCGCGGCGTGTAGCGACGCGTGCTTCACACTTTCGCCGCCCGCCTCAAAATTGACCTGCAGCACCTGGCCGAACGCGAATGCAAACCCGATCCAGGAGCCAAAGGTGCATATGTAGAGCAGCGAGATTACCCAGGTGTGACGCACGAAAAGGATGGAACGCATGGTGTTTGCCTCGATGCCATGATCGAGGTTGTCCATGAACAGTGCCGCCGCGATCCCAACGATTGCCAATAGCACCAGGTAGACCGCGCAGACCCAATACGGCGCTTCGTGGCCCGCGGTTGCGAGCACCAGCAGGCCGACCAATTGGATCACCGCGACGCCCAGATTGCCGCCGCCGGCGTTGACCGCAAGCGCCCACCCCTTGAGCCGCTGTGGGTAGAACGCGTTGACGTTGGCCAGCGATGCCGCGTAGTTGCCGCCGCCAAGGCCGGTCAGCGCCGCGCACACTACATACGGCCACAGCGGTAGCCCGGGGTTGGCCAGCAGCACGATGGTTCCCACGGTCGGGATCAGCAGCACGAACGCCGAGAATGTTGTCCAGTTGCGGCCGCCGAATTTGGCGATGCCCAAGGTGTAGGGGATGCGCACGCAGCCGCCGACCAGAGTGGCTACCGCACCTAGCAGCAGCTTGTCGCCCGAGGTAAGGCCGTACACGGATGCCGGCATGAACAGCGTCATCACCGACCACAGGGACCAGATCGAAAAACCTAGGTGGTCGCCGGCCACCGTGCACAGCAGATTGCGCCGAGCGATCTTGTTGTTGCCGGCTTCCCACGCCGCGGAGTCTTCAGGATTCCAGTCCGCGAGGTGATGGTTTCGCCCCATACGGTCTTCGCCTTTCGTGGCCGATCCATAGAACGGGTTGTGTCCGAATCGATGTGATGCTGGCCGATGTGCTGGCCCGGTGGGCGCCTCAAGATGAACAGTCGTGCAGCCCCGCGTGTTTCGATGCTCACATCGATGATGGAATACAGTCAAATCGATTGGGGCAATATCGGCTGAAAGTTGAATCCCAGTTCTCTGGTAGGTCGCTGACAGATCAATTCTTGTGGCGTGCACCACAAATGCGGGTTACCAGACATCTCCTGCGCGCCAATCGCACATCAGCTCCGCGGAGGTATCTAGCTCGATGTCGACTGGCAATACGAAGATAGTTCCGTCGTCGTCGGGTGTGCGCATCGGACCGGTCGGAGCCAGCACCGACGTCGGGCCGAGCCAGGGCAACCAGCCGCGCGATGCGTAGAGCCCGCGAGCCCGTGCCGAGGAGCTGAGCGCTCCGAGTTGGTAGGCGCCGCGCATTACCTGTTCGACCCCGTCCAGCAGCGCCCGCACCAGCCCCTGGCCACGCCAATCCTCCCGTACCGCAACACCTTCGACGTAGCCGCACCGCAGCGCTCTGTCGCCGTATATCAGGCGGCGCTGCACCACCGCAGCATGCGCGATGATCGCGCCGTGATGCCAGATCAGGGCATGCATCCCGCCGAGTGTGTGCTCCCAGTCCGTCTCGGTGAAGTCGCCAGCGAAGGCACCGGTGACCATCTCGCGGATGCCCTGACGAGTCTCGCTGTCGAGATCGGCGGTGTGGACCAGGCGAGCCGTGTGTACCTGTGGGTGCAATTAGGACCGGGTTCCCACCCGAGAGCGCGGCCGCGCCCAGTGCATCCGCACATACTGGCCGGGCCGCACCTGGGCGACCTTGTCGATGTCCTCGTCGACCACGACGCCGACGACAGGGTAGCCGCCGGTGATCGGGTGATCGGGGCCCAGGATCACTGGTAATCCATTGGGCGGCACCTGAATCGCGCCACGGGTAGCGCCCTCACTGGGCAATTGACGGTTTGGGTCGCGATATTGCATCGGGCGGCCTTCCATTCGCATGCCCACCCGGTCGCTGCGGCTGGATGCCATCCAGATCGTGTGCACCAAGGCATCGGGATCGACGAACCAATCGTCGCGCGGCCCGGGAACCACCATCAGTTCAACTAGATGCGCGGCAATTGCGGGCACCGGGGCCTGGTCGAGTTCTGGGTAGTCGTCGGTGTGTTCGCCGACCGGAAGTACATCACCGGCCTGCAGTGGCAGTGGTCCGATCGCCGACATCACGTCGTAGCTGCGCGACCCCAGCACCGGCGTGACGGATATCCCGCCGCGCACCGCCAGGTACGACCGCAGGCCGGCGCACGGGGTGCCCAGTGAGATCACCTGGCCATCGCGGACATGGTGAATGCTGTTGGTGCCAAACAATTTTCCGTTCACGGTTGGGTCGGTATCGGCGCCCGTCACTGCGATATCGACGTCACCGCCGCGCACCCGCGCCGCGAAGCCGCCGAAGGTCACTTCGATGGTGGCACGGTCGCCGGGATTGGCGACCAGCCGGTTGGCCAGCGTGTGCGAGCGGCGGTCGGCGGCACCGGACCGGCCGACGCCGAGGTGAGCCAGGCCCGTCCTGCCGAGATCTTGGACGACGGCCAGCGGTCCACTATGCAGGATTTCCAGAGTTGTTGTCACGGCCATCCTCCTCTTCGGGCTCGCCAACTGTCGATTACGCGGCCCGGAACCGGACCCAGGTGCCCTGGGTAAGCAGCGCCGGGTTGGGTCGGTCGATATCCCACAGGTCGGCGTCGGTGTGGCCGATGATCTGCCACCCGCTGGGCGATTGGCGTGGATATATGGCGCTGAATTCGCCCGCGAGGGCGACCGAACCGGCCGGCACCAACGTCCGCAGCTCGGCCCGACGCGGCACCCGCAGACGCGGGTCACCGCCTAGGAGGTACGCGAAACCCGGAATGGCCCCGCTGAAGCCCACGCGCCAGGGGGTGCTGGTGTGGGCGTTGATGACTTGTGCGGTGGTCAGGCCGGTTTGGCTGGCGACCTCGGTGAGGTCTGGGCCGTCGTAGACGACGTCGATCACCACGATGTCCTGGTGATCCGCCGAACCGGTGGCGTCAGGGTTAACCCGCAACTTGCGCATCCGCTGCCGGGTGACCCCCTGGTAGCGGGGTTCGTTGAGCTTGACCAGCACGGTGCGTGAGGCCGGGACTATATCGACCACGCCGGGTAGCGCCGCCTCACGCAACGCCGCTGTCCATGCCAATACGTCAGCGGTGCTGTCACATTCCAGCATCAGCGCTTGGTCGCCGTAATCGAGAACCGGGCACGTCAGCGGGTCCGTGGTCGGTTCCATTGAGAGATCCGTCACACTCATTCTTCGACGGTAACGCCGGAATCCGAGGGTCGGCCAGGATTTTCGAGGTCTGCCAGAGGTGCCTTAGCAAACGCTCATGAGCCCGGCAATTACCCCAGGATCTTCGCGATCAACGGGGGTAGTTGATCGGCCACCACGGGATAACTCAGCACGGACGAGAAGGCGATCGCCCCGGCTTGGTCCTTGGTGGTGAAGATGTGGCGGTTCTCCGCGGTCGCCCGCGACGCCGCGACCCCCCGGGCGGCCAGCAATGCCTGTTGTTCCTCCGGACTCTCCGTGGTCCCGATCAATACGTCCGCCGAATCAAGGACCGCTTTGATGTGATCGCGCGGGATGACGGCGCGGTGATCGCTGCCAAAGGGCTTGATGCTGTCGGCGATGACGAGGCCCATCTGGTTCAAGAAATCGGTCCGCCAGCCCGCCATGGTTGCGACTACCGTGCCTTGCCAGAGCTGGCCCTGCATCAGTAGCGCCTTCTTGCCCTTCCATTGCGGATTCCGCTGACCGATGTCGGCGAATTTCCGGTCGACGGCGTCGATCAGCGACTTCATTTGGTCCGCCTGGAATACCGCCTGGCCGATCGCGGTGGCCTGGTCCTTCCACGGTTCAAAAAAAGCGTCGCCGTCCGACTGCGCGACGGTCGGGGCGATCGCGGAAAGCTTTTGATAGGTATCGGCGTCGAGGCCGGCATTGATGGCCACGATCAAGTCGGGTTTCAGGCCGGCGATCTGGTCGATTTGAATTCCGTTATCCAGGTTCAGGACTACCGGTTGCGCCGTGCCGAGCTTGGGCTGGGCCCACGGCCACACCGCGAACGGCTGGTCACCGAACCAGTTGGTCACGGCGATGGGCACCACTCCCAGCGCGAGCAAGTCGTCCTGTTCGGTGTATCCGGCGCTGACCACGCGCTTGGGTGGTTCCTTGATGACGGTCTGGCCGAACAGGTGGGTGATTGTGACCGCCCCGCCGCCCGCGGTGCCCGGCGCCGGCTTCGGCTTAGAGCATGCCGCGAGCAGCCCTGCAGCCGCGGCGACCTGCAAGAACACCCGCCGATTCCATCGCTGTTGCACCGCGTGAGAGTAGCGCGTTTCCGATCCGCGCCTGCACCAACGGGCCGCTCGACCCCTCAGCGCAAATAGCACGCCGTCGTCAGCCG
This sequence comes from Mycobacterium simulans, assembly GCF_900232995.1. GTDB lineage: Bacteria > Actinomycetota > Actinomycetes > Mycobacteriales > Mycobacteriaceae > Mycobacterium > Mycobacterium simulans. The sequence continues at coordinate 715,616 of NZ_OCVX01000003.1, read as the reverse complement.
CGGTGCGTTCCCAGATGGTGGTCAAACGGGCGTGCCGTATCCGCCGCCGCCCGGGGTTTCGATCACCAGCGTGTCGCCGGGTCCGACCTCCGCCGAGTCACACCCGGCCAGGTCGACCGTGCTGCCGTCGGCGCGTTCCACTCGGTTGCGTCCCAGTTTCCCGGGTGAGCCGCCGGCCATGCCGTAGGGCGGAACCCGCCGATGACCGGACAACGTGCTCACGGTCATGGGCGCGGTGAACTCGATCCGACGGACCGCTCCGTCACCGCCACACCACCGCCCGGCGCCACCGCTGCCACGCCGAATGGCGAACTCCTGCAGCAACACCGGAAAACGCGATTCGAGCACTTCGGGATCGGTGAGCCGGGAGTTCGTCATGTGCGTCTGCACTACCGGCACCCCGTCGAACCCATCGCCGGCGCCGGAGCCGGACCCAACGGTCTCGTAGTACTGGTGCTGGTCGTTACCGAAGGTGACGTTGTTCATCGTCCCGGATCCCTCGGCCTGCACACGCAGCGCGGCGAACAGAGCGCCGGTGATTGCTTGCGAGGTTTCCACGTTCCCGGCGACAACCGCGGCCGGGTAGGTCGGCGCGAGCATCGAGCCTTCCGGCACGACGATGCGCAACGGTCGCAGGCAACCGTCGTTGAGTGGGATGTCGTCGGCGACCAGAGTGCGGAACACGTAGAGGACCGCTGCGTTCACCACCGACGAAGGCGCGTTGAAGTTGGTGCTCAGTTGGGGCGAAGTCCCGGTGAAGTCGATGATCGCGCTGCGGGCGGCGCGGTCGACGGCGACGCGAATGGCGATCGTGGCGCTGGAATCCATGCGGTAGCGGTATTCGCCATCATCGAGCCGATCGATGACGCGGCGGACCGCCTCCTCGGCGTTGTCCTGGACGTGGCGCATGTACGCCTGCACAACATCGAGTCCGAAATGATCGATCATCTTGGCGACCTCGTCGACGCCCTTTGTGTTGGCGGCGATCTGCGCACGGAGATCGGCGAGGTTGGTGTCGGGATTGCGGGATGGGAACGGCGCCTCGCTGAGCAGCCGCCGGGTCTCGGCTTCGCGGAACTGCCCGTCTTCCGCGAGGAGCCAGTTATCGAACAGCACGCCCTCTTCGTGGATCTGGTGACTGTCGGCGGGCATGGAGCCGGGGGTGATCCCGCCGATTTCGGCATGGTGTCCTCGGGACGCGACGAAAAAAAGGATCCGCTGACCCGGGTCGTCGAACACCGGGCTCACGACGGTGACATCCGGCAGGTGGGTGCCGCCGTGGTAGGGGTCGTTGACCGCGTAGACGTCGCCGGGATTCATAGTGCCGTGGCGACGGCGGATCACCTCCTTGACAGTGGTGCCCATCGAGCCGAGATGCACCGGGATGTGCGGTGCGTTGGCGACGAGGTTGCCGTCCGGATCGAACAACGCGCACGAAAAGTCCAGGCGCTCACGGATATTCACCGACTGTGCGGTGGCCTCCAATCGGAAGCCCATCTGCTCGGCGATCGACATGAACAGGTTGTTGAAGATCTCCAGCAGCACCGGGTCGGCTTTCATTGCTTGAGTGCTCGCATCGAGCTGCGCGAGGGCGACCACCCGCTCGACGGGCAGATGCCCGTAGGGGGTCATCGCGGCCTGCCAGCCGTCGTCGACGACGGTGGTCGCGTTGGCCTCAGCGATGATGGCCGGGCCGGTCACGGTATGCCCAGTCTTCATCCGATCTCGATGGCGCAGCGGGGCTTCGCGCCACGATCCGCCCGCGTAGACCCGCACCGTTTCCGGTGAGTCGGGGTCGTCGGCGCCCCGGTCGCCGAGATGGGATAGGTCGGGTTGCTCGGTGAGCCCGGTTGCCTCGACTGAGACCGCTCCGGCGATCAGCGGACGGTCCATCAGGAAGGAATACGTCGCATGGTGACTCGCCTCGAACGCCGCTGTCATTGCGTCGAGGTCTGCAAGTTGGACAGGGACCGCTGTGTCGGTTCCGTCGTAGCGTAGGTGCACTCGGCGAACGACCCGGATCCGCTCAGCCGGGATGCCCTCATCGACCAGCTCGGTACGAGCTGTCTGCTCGAGGGAATCCGCGACGGCGGCCAACCTCTCCAAGGCGGCGGATTCGAGCCGGATCTCGACGGACTGCTCGCGCATCGCGGTCGTGTCTGCCAGACCGATCCCCAATGCGGAAAGCACACCAGCCATGGGCGGGACGAGCACCGTGCGGATACCCAGCGCATCCGCAACCGCGCACGCGTGTTGCCCGCCGGCGCCGCCGAATGTGGTCAGCACGTACCGCGTCACGTCGTGTCCCTTTTGGACGGAGATTTTCTTGACCGCGTTGGCCATGTTCGCCACCGCGATCCGCAGAAACCCCTCGGCGACCTGCTCCGGCGACCGGTCGTCACCCGTGCGCGCCCGGATGTCGGCACCCAGTTCGGCGAAGCGGCGCCGCACGATCTCCGCATCCAGCGGCTGGTCGCCGCCGGGACCGAACACGGCCGGGAAGTGCGCGGGCTGGATGCGGCCGAGTATCACGTTGGCATCGGTGACGGTGAGTGGACCGCCGCCGCGGTAACAAGCCGGGCCGGGGTCGGCCCCCGCCGAGTCCGGGCCGACCCGGTATCGGCTGCCGTCGAAATGCAGGATCGACCCGCCGCCCGCGGCCACCGTGTGGATGTCCAGCATGGGAGCGCGCAACCGGACCCCAGCCACTTGCGCGGTGAACACACGCTCGTACTCGCCGGCATAATGCGACACGTCGGTGGAGGTGCCGCCCATGTCGAAGCCGATGACGTGATCGAATCCGGCCAGGGCTGACATCCGCACCATGCCGACTATGCCGCCGGCCGGGCCGGACAGAATAGCGTCCTTGCCGCGGAAATGCCCGGCCTCGGCGAGGCCTCCGTTGGACTGCATGAACATCAGTCGCACGCCAAGCATCTGGTCTGCCACCTGGTTGACGTAGCGGCGCAGCACCGGGGACAAGTACGCGTCGACCACGGTGGTGTCCCCGCGCGGGACCAGCTTCATCAACGGGCTGACCTCGGACGACAGCGAGATGTGGGCAAAGCCGATCTGCTCGGCCAGCTCGCCGATCTCTCGTTCGTGTGTCGGGTACAGGTAACTGTGCGCGCACACCACCGCGACCGAACTGATCCCATCGGCATGGGCCTGCCGCAGTTGCGCGCCCAGTGCCTTGAGATCGGCTCCCCGCAGCACTGTGCCGTCGGCGGTGATCCGCTCGTCGACCTCGACGACGCGCTCGTACAGCATCTCGGGCAGCACGATGTGTCGGTCGAAGATGCGTGGCCGATTCTGGTAGGCGATGCGCAGCGCGTCGTGGAAACCGCGGGTTATCACCAGCAGCGTGCGCTCACCCTTACGCTCCAGCAGGGCGTTGGTTGCGACGGTGGTGCCCATCCGCACCGCGTTGACTTGTGCGACCGAACCGGGCACGCCCTCGGCGGTTCCGAGCAGCTGACGGATTCCGGCCACCGCTGCGTCGCGGTAGCGTGCCGGGTTCTCCGAGAGCAGCTTGTGCGTAAGCAAGCGTCCGTCCGGTCGGCGCGCCACGATGTCGGTGAACGTGCCGCCCCGGTCGACCCAGAACTGCCATCCCGCAACAGCCACCCGCACTCCCTTTCCCGGCTCCTCACGCTACGTTAGGAGGCTCCTGTAGGTGTTAGCGGTGGACGCTGCCGGTGAGCATGACTGGGCCAAGCACGGTCATGTCGCGTTTGCGCGGGTTGATGGCGTCAGCGGGAGTCGAACAGAGCGCCTGCCAGCTTCCAAGTGAAGGCCATCATCGCTGCCCCGCAGCTCGGACACGCCGTGTGACGATTCAGGGCGCGGAGAAAGTTTAGTGCTCAATGCCCCGCGGCTCAGCTCGCGTTACCTCGGCCACGGGCTGTAATCGGCGATCAACTCCTCCTGCGGCGGACGCTCGCCGGCCGGTACGTGCTGCAGATTGATCCTGATCCGGTACCAGATCGAACTCGGCCCACGCATGCCGTCGACGAGGACATCGGCGGGCTGCAGCCGATCGGCCACGGCGGGGTAGCGGTCGCGCCAGGTGTCCAGCGCCGCCATCGCCTCGTCCTTGGTCTTGGTGCGGGCGATCTCGATGAGCGGCATCTTGGATTGGCGGCGTCCGGTCTTTGGGCCGGCTCCTCTGGGAGCCTTTTCAGGCGGACCCATTTCCTCGGCGAGGGTCAGCAACCGATCAAGTTCACCGACGGCGTCATCCATCCCGTCCCAGGGGTCACCCATTTCGGCGAACCGAGAGGGCACGGTGGCGATGGTGAACGCCTCCGGACTGCAGTCGGCGACCTCATCCCAATGCAGCGGTGTGGATACTCGCGCATCCGGGGTGGCGCGCACCGAGTAGGCGGATGCGACGGTGCGATCTTTGGCGTTCTGATTGAAGTCGACAAACACCCCTTCGCGTTCTTCTTTCCACCAGCGGCTGGTTGCCGCGTCGGGCAGGCGCCGCTCGACCTCACGTGCAACGGTTTGGGCGGCCAGCCGCACCTGGCGGAACGACCAGCGCGGAGCGATCCGGGCATAGACGTGAAAGCCTCGTGAGCCGGAGGTCTTGGGCCACGCGACCAGCCCGTAGTCTTCCAGCACCTCGCGGGCTACCAGCGCGACCTCGATGATCCGCTGCCAGGTGACCCCGGGCATCGGGTCCAAGTCGATCCGCAGTTCGTCGGGGTGGTCGAGGTCGCTGGCGAGCACCGGATGCGGATTGAGGTCGACGCACCCCAGGTTGATCACCCACGCCAGTCCGGCCGCGTCATGGATGACGGCCTCTTTGGCCGATGTGCCGGATGCGTACCGCAGTTCGGCAACGTCCACCCAAGCGGGCCGTTTCTCCGGTGCGCGCTTCTGAAACACCGCCTCTTCCGAGATGCCCTTGACGAAGCGCTTCAAAATCATCGGCCGGCCGGATACGCCGCGCAGCGCCCCGTCGGCGACGGACAGGTAGTACCGGACCAGGTCCAGCTTGGTTCGACCGGCCCGGCCGTGGCCACCACCTGGATTGGGAGCGGCGGGGAAAATCACCTTGTCCGGATGGGTAACCGTGACCTCGCGTCCGGCCACCTCCAGTGACACCGGATCGGACATAGGAGTCCATCGTAATTCCGGGGACACTTCCTGACCGCATTGCGACGGCCGTCACATATTGTGTGGCTATGCCTAACCTCAGTGACCTGCCCGGGCAAACTGTCGCCAAGATTCAGCAGTATGTCGAACGTGGCGCCGCCGAACTGCACTATCTGCGCAAGATCATCGAATCGGGCGCGGTCGGGGTGGAACCGCCGCTGAACTACGCCGCGATGGCAGCCGATATGCGCAAGTGGGGCGAGTTCGGCATGCTGCCGGCGCACAACGCCAGGCGCAACCCCGACGGCTTGGCTCTCATCGATGAAGAGGGCACGCTCACCTACAAGGAGTTCGACGACGCCGCCCACGCGTTGGCCAATGGCCTTCTTGCCAAGGGCGTTCGCGGCGGCGACGGCGTCGCCATCCTGGCACGTAACCACCGCTGGTTCATCATCGCCAACTATGGCGCCGCCCGGGTTGGCGCCCGCATCATCTTGCTCAACAGCGAATTCTCCGGCCCGCAAATCAAAGAGGTCGCCGAGCGCGAGGGCGCCAAGGTGATCATCTACGACGATGAGTACACCGACGCCGTCAGCAAAGCCGAGCCGAAGCTGGGTAAGCTGCGGGCGCTTGGCGTCAACCCCGACGCCGACCAGCCGTCCGGCAGTACCGATGAAACGCTGGCCGAGCTGATCGCGCGCAGCAGTAGCGCACCCGCCCCGAAAGCCAGCAAGCACGCGTCGATCATCATCCTGACCAGCGGCACGACCGGCACGCCGAAGGGTGCTAACCGCAGCACCCCGCCGACGCTGGCGCCGATCGGCGGAATCCTGTCGCACGTTCCGTTCAAGGCCGGCGAGGTGACGTCGCTGCCGTCGCCGATGTTCCACGCACTGGGTTATCTGCATGCCACGCTCGCGATCTTCCTGGGTTCGACGCTGGTGCTGCGGCGCAGGTTCAAGCCGCCGCTGGTGATTGAAGACATCGAGAAGCACAAGGCGACCTCCATAGTGGTGGTGCCGGTGATGCTGTCGCGAATCCTCGACGCGGTCGAGAAGATGAAGAAGAAGCCCGATCTGTCCAGCCTGAAGATCGTGTTTGTATCCGGATCGCAATTGGGCGCCGAGCTGGCTACCCGCGCGCTCAAAGATATAGGCCCGGTCGTCTACAACATGTACGGCTCGACCGAGATCGCCTTCGCCACCATCGCCGGGCCCAAAGACCTGCAGCTCAACGCCGCGACGGTCGGACCGGTCGTCAAAGGTGTCAAAGTCAAGATCCTCGACGACAACGGCAAGGAGCTCCCGCAAGGGGAGGTCGGCCGGATCTTCGTCGGCAACGCCTTCCCGTTCGAGGGCTATACCGGCGGTGGTCACAAGCAGATCATCGACGGGCTGATGTCGTCGGGTGATGTCGGCTACTTCGATGAGCACGGCCTGCTATACGTCAGTGGCCGCGACGACGAGATGATCGTCTCCGGCGGTGAGAATGTGTTCCCGGCCGAGGTCGAGGACCTGATCAGCGGGCATCCCGACGTGGTCGAGGCCACCGCGATCGGTGTTGACGACAAGGAGTGGGGTGCCCGGCTGCGGGCATTCGTGGTCAAGAAGAAGGGCGCCAGCATCGATGAGGACACGGTTAAGCAGTACGTGCGCGATCACCTGGCCCGCTACAAGGTGCCGCGGGAAGTGATTTTCCTCGACGAGCTGCCGCGTAACCCTACCGGCAAGATCCTGAAGCGCGAGCTTCGCGAGATCGACGTCGACTAGCGCTCGGCAATTTGCTGTACATGCGCAAATAGCATCTGCTGATCATAAAGTTTGGCGTTGACTGCATACTGTAATCAGAGCGTACTGACATACGCAAATTTGTATATCAGTACAGCAGTATATGCGCTTTATCGTCGTAATACTGAGACACGCAGCTACTGAATGCAGTATCTCCTGGTTTTTGATCTGCCTAGAATTATTGTGCGCATATATCGCGCATTACTAGACGGATTAAAGGGGCTACTCTAGTAGCTATGAATGCTATTCTTGGATAGAGGATTATTGGAATTAGTGACCATTGCTTTCGAGTCGGTTTCAACATCGTGGAAGGGAGCTGGCACATGTTGATTTCACTGTCTTCGGTTCGTAGCGCGGCAGCTGCTGCGGTGAGCGCCGGCGTGCTGACGGGAGCGGCCCTGTTCGGCGCCGTCCCTGTGGCGCAGGCTGCCCAGCCGCCTACGCCGGCGCCGGGGGTCGCAGCGACCGAGACGCCTACTGGCGCGCCGGTCGTCCCCGCCGTGCTCCCGACCGATCCACAGCACCCGGCCGACCTCGGGCGAGTCGCCGCAATGGACGACTGGTGGGGTCCCTGGGGGCCGAAGTGGCCCAATTGGCCCAATTGGCCCAACTGGCCGAAGTGGCCCGGATGGCATGGTGGCCCCGGATGGCATGGTGGCCCAGGTTGGCACGGCGGGCCCGGTTGGCATGGTGGCCCTGGGTGGCATGGCGGCCACGGGGGCCATGGACGCTGAGCTGATGCGCGGCCTGCGGCTAGGGATCGCGCGGCAGGCCCAGTAGCCGTTCGGCGATGATGTTCAGCTGCACCTCTGACGTGCCGCCGTAGATGGTGGTGGCGCGGCTGGCCAGCAGGTACTCGCCCCACTTGCCCGGCAATTGGTCGGTGTCACCGATCGCGGCGTCGGTGCCGAACGAGGACACTGCGAACTCGGCGTAACCCTGGCCGGTGCGCATCGACAAAAGCTTTGAGATCGCTGCCGACGGCATCGCCCGATCTTTTGGACCACCGGCCAGCGTCAGCAGCGTGGAGCGCAGGTTGAGCAATTTCGCGGCGTGCCCCTCGGCTATCAAATGGCCGGCGCGATGTTGCGCGACCTGGTCGAACTGGCCGTCCCGAACGAACTCGACGAACTCGGGCAGGGTGGCGAGGAAGTTCGAGTCGCTGCTACCGATCGATACGCGTTCGGCCGTCAGGGTGTTGCGGCTGACCTCCCAGCCCCGGTTCACCTCGCCGAGCACGTACTCGTCAGGGACGAACACGTCGTCGATGTAGACCGTGTTGAACATCTCGTGACCGGTTAGCTCACGCAGCGGCTTTACCTGTACGCCTGCGCTTTTCATGTCGAGCAGGAAGTACGTGATGCCGTTGTGTTTCGGAGCGCTCGGGTCGGTTCGCGCCAGCAGTGCACCCCATTGGGAGTACTGCGCCGCCGTCGTCCAGATCTTCTGGCCGGTGATGCGCCAACCCCCATCAACTCGGGTCGCCTTCGTGGTCAGCCCTGCCAGGTCGGAGCCGGCGCCCGGCTCGGAGAACAGTTGGCACCAGAAGATGTCGCCACGAAAGGTCGGCGGCAGGAAGCGCTGTTTCTGTTCCTCGGTACCGAACGCCACTATCGACGGCACGATCCATGCCGCGATCGCGATCTGCGGCCGCTTGACGCGCCCGGTGGTGAACTCCTGGGCGATGATGATCTGCTCGACCGGGCTGGCCGCGCGCCCCCAGGGCTTGGGTAGATAGGGCAGCACCCAACCCCCTTCGGCGATGGCGACCTTGCGCTGTTCGCGCGGAATCGCCTTCAGCGCGGCCACCTCGGCCCGAATCTCGGCCCGCAGCTTCTCGCTCTCTGGGTCCAGGTCGATGTCCACCGCGCGCATGCCGGTGCTCGTGGCGGTGTCCACCACGCGCTGTGGGTGCTCGGAGGCGCGGCCGAAGCACGCGGCCAGCAGCAGCGCCCGTCGGTAGTAGACGTTCGTGTCGTGTTCCCAGGTGAAACCGATGCCGCCATGTACCTGAATGCAGTCCTGCACGCATCGCTGGGCGGCGGTCGGCGCCAGCGTCGCCGCCACAGCTGCGGCGAACTCGACATCGGCGCTGGCCTCGTCGATCGCGCGCGCGGCGTCCCATACCGCAGCGGTGGCGCGCTCGGTGTCGGCGATCATCTCCGCGCACTTGTGCTTGATCGCCTGGAACTGGCCGATCGGCCTGCCGAACTGTTCGCGGATCTTCGCGTATGCCGACGCGGTGTCGGTCGCCCAGCGCGCCACGCCGACGGCCTCGGCCGACAGCAGGGTGAACATCAGGGCGTGGGCGGTTGTCATGCTCAGGTTGGTCAATACGGCGTCGTCGCCGACCTCGACGGCATTGGCCCGAACGTGAGCGATCGGCCGCAGTGGATCCAGGCTGGCGATCGGCTCGATCTCGAGCTGGTCGGCCCGCAGCACAACCCACTCCTCGCCGCTGTCGATGGCCACCGGCAGCACCAGCACGGATGCCTGAGCCGCCGCGGGAACGGCGCGGACCTCTCCGCGGATCACCAGTGCTTCTTCCCTTGGGCCATGCCGGGTCGCGGTCAGCCCGGAATCCAGCGCGTAGGCGGCGATGGCCGACCCGGACGCCAGTTCGGCGAGCACTTTGGCGTCGGCGTCATGCGCGGAGATCAGCGCGCTGGCGATCGCCGACGGCACGAACGGCCCGGGTACCGCGCCGTAGCCGAATTCGGCCAGCACCACGGCCAGTTCAAGAATGCCGAATCCTTGTCCGCCGACGGACTCGGCCAGATGCACGCCCTGCAGGCCTTGCTCGGCCGCCGCCTGCCAGTACGGCGGTGGGTTAGTGACCTGCGTCTCCATCGCCTCGTGCAATACCTCGGACGGCGCTACCCGCGCCACCAGGGATCGCACCGAATCGGCGAGGTCTTGATGTTCAGGGGTAATCGCGATCGGCATTGGTCGCCTTCCCTTGCTACTGCTCGGTTCACACCCAAGCTAACAACCGGCCGGTTGGTTAACCACCGGGGTCACGGCCACCGCTCGGCTATCCAGCTGACGATGGTGTCGGCCTGCTCGTCGCGCGCGCCGGGCGTGGTGAAGTAGTGGTCGGTGTCGATCGAGGCTTGCCGCTTGTCGGTGCTCGCTAACCCGTCGTAGATCCGTTGGGCGTCAGAAGGGAACACTCCGGTATCGGCCTCGGCGTTGATCACCAGTGCCGGGCAGCTGATGCGGGCCAGGTGCGGCTCGGCCCGGGTTTGAGCGACCCGCAGGCTCCACATGCCCAGCCAGTTGCGCAGCGTGCAGGCCGCCGCGATGCCGTGCGCGGATCGGTTCGCCTTGGCAGGCGTTCCGGCATAGCACTGGTTGGGCGCCCGCTTGGTCGGTTCGATGCTGGCGTCGACCATGCGCGGATCGGCCCAGGTGCGCATCACGCTGAATGGGCGGTCCGAAAAGCCAGCAGCGCGAACGCGTTTGAGCTCAGCTGCGGCCCAGTCCGTGATGGCGTGGTTGCGCGCGACCTGAGCGGTGCGGTAGCGGCCGACGAACTCCGATGAGTACGGCGGTCCGTTTGTCTCGTTGAACAGGTCAAGGTCGGGATCGGTTGCCAGCGGGTCGTTTTCGTCGACAACGGCGGCGTCCATCCAGGAGGTGAGTACGTCCGGGCGCCCCGGATGAGCGGCGGTGACGACATATCCGTCGGCGGCGAGCAACTCCGTCACGCCAGCGGCGGGCCGCATGCCTTCCAAGGGGGTCACGTTCGGGGCGACGGCCCGCGACTGATAAGCGGCCATCAATGAACCGCCTCCCGAATTACCCAGCAGCACAATCGTTTCTACACCTTGAACCTCACGCAGCCAGCGGACCCCAACACCGATGTCGACCAGTGCGTGGTCGAGCAGGAAGCTGCTTTCGAATCCGCGAAATCTGGTATTCCAGCCAAGAAAACCGACGCCGCGGATGGCAATGTAGTCGGCGAGATAGTGCTCAGAAAAGTCGATCTGGTAGTGGGTGGCGATCATCGCTACCTTCGGTTTGCGTCCGGCGCCATGATGGTAGAGCCCCTGGCAAGGGTGCCCGCCGGCACCGGCGCGCCCGGCCGTTGGCGAAGGCAGCCCGACAAACTCTCGAGCAACCCCAGGCGCTGCAGCATGACCAGTCAATTTGAGCGGTCCTCCTCGTTGTAGATGGCCCGGTAGTAGATGTTGGCCAGTGTCTGGATGCAGGCCTGGTCGTCTGGCTCGCGTCCCCCGCTGAGCTGGATGTAGCAGAACTGGTTGAACATCGCCACGATCGCTTCGGCGATCAGCTGCGGGTTGTCGCCAGGGCAGTAGCCCTGCGCTTGGGCGCGTCGAACCGTATCGGCGATGAAAGAAATTGGACCCGAGCACATTTCGGCCCAATGTCGTGCAAAGTCGTCGTTGACCATGGCCAACTGCGACACGCTGATCACCTCCGCGAGGCGGTGGCGGTAGGTGTGCCAGTGCGCGGCCGCGGCCTCATACGCTCGTTCGCGATTGGACAGGCCGTGCCTGGTAACCGAAAGCGCGCGCTGGTTGGCCTCATTGCGAAAGCGCAACGCCCACTGGCGGACCATCGCCTCTTTGGAGTCGTAGTAGTTGTAAAAGGATGCCGCCGAGCGGCCGGCCTCGGCGGTGATGTCGGCGATGGTGGTCGCCAGGATGCCCTTGCGCGCGATGACGGTTCGCGCTGCGATATCGATCGCGGCCTGCGTCCGCCGGCCGCGATGGGTAGGGCACTCGGATGCGGTCGACACATTGCACCTCCTGGAACAAAACTGAATCTGATGTTAGATTCAGATTCAGATCCTGGCCAGTACCTGGGATCGATGGGAGTCAACGAATGATCAAGCCGCACAACACCAACAACGAGTTCGAGCTAAGTGGGATCAACCACGTGGCCCTGGTGTGTTCGGATATGGAGCGCACCGTGGACTTCTACAGCAACATCCTCGGCATGCCCCTGATCAAATCGCTGGACCTTCCCGGCGGGCAGGGGCAGCACTTCTTCTTCGACGCTGGCAACGGCGACTGCGTCGCGTTCTTCTGGTTCGCCGACGCACCCGACCGGGTGCCGGGCATCTCGTCGCCGGATGCCATTCCTGGCATCGGGGACATCACCAGCGCGGTGAGCACCATGAACCACTTGGCGTTTCACGTGCCGGCCGAGAAGTTCGACGCCTACCGGAAGCGGCTGAAAGAAAAAGGAGTTCGGGTCGGCCCGGTGCTCAACCATGACGAGAGCGAAATGCAGGTGTCCGCGACCGTGCATCCCGGGGTATACGTGCGTTCGTTCTACTTCCAGGACCCCGATGGCGTAACCTTGGAATTCGCTTGCTGGGTAAAGGAATTCACCGATGACGACACTCGGGCCGTACCCAAGACCGCGGCCGATCGACGACCTCCGGTGGGCGCGGGTCGCTAGCTCCCAAAGCGAATCGTGACCGAAGGCATTCTGACCGACGAGCAGATCGCGGCGCTTACTCCAGCGCAGCGGCGAGAACTGATTACCCGGCTGGAGCAGCCGTTGCACGACTTGGTTGACCCAGTGTCGCTCGCCCGGATGCGCCGCCTCCGTCTAGGCCTCATCATCGCCGGCTCGATTGGGCTGATCCCTTGGATCGGATACCTCGCGTTGACGTTGCCGCAAGACTACGTTGCCCACAACTGGACGGCCACCTGGGTCGGCTTCGACCTTCTCTTGGTCGGATTCATGGCGGCAACGGCCGTGCTGGGATGCCTACGCCGCCAGCTGCTGCTGCTCACCGCATTCACCAGCGGCGTGTTGCTGATCTGCGACGCTTGGTTTGACCTGATGACCGCCGGGCCCAATGACTTTTGGTTGTCGGTGAGCTCAGCGCTGCTGGTCGAGGTGCCGTTGGCGTTGCTGATGATCACCGGCGCGCAGCGCATCTTGCGCATCACCCTGATGCGCCTGTGGCTGCTGCATCCGGGTATGCGGCTGTGGCAGATCCCGCTGCTGCCGTGATGCGCGAGCCGTACAGGCTTGGGTCGGTGAGTTCGTCGAGCAGCGACGCCAGTAGATCGACGAGCTGCTCTGGTTCCATGCGCACATCCCCGGCCAGCCAGGCGCTGATGGTCTGCCCTACGCCGCCGACCGCGAAGTGGGCGGCCGCCTTGATGCGGTCGTTTGCCGGTGCCCGCAATACGTCGACGGCATATTGGCCGGACAACATGGCGAACAGTCCGCTGGATTCCGCGCGCTTGCGCACGATAACCGGGTTTGCCAGCTGTGTGCTGAATAGCAGGCGTCCGATGCGGACGTCGCCGGCGATGGTACGCACGACGTTGGCCATTCCGGCGCGGCTTTGCTCGTGCGCCGGGACCGCCGCCACGGCCGCCTGCGTGGTAGCGGCCAGCTCGGCCACCACCCAATCGAAGACGCCGCTGACGAATTCGTCCTTGTCGGTGAAGCTTTCGTAGAAGTAGCGGGAAGCCAGGCCGGCGTGGCGGCAAATCCCGCGGACGGTTAGCTCGGAGAGGTCGGGCCGGTCAGACCCCAACAGGTCCAGGCCGGCGGCTAGCAGCCGGCCGCGACGCTCGGCCAGCCGCTCGGCGGCCTCGACGCCGCGGTACCGACGCACGCTGCGGGTTTCGCTAGGACTCATGCCACCACCTTGACACCAGAGCAGGATACCGCCAGAATCAGGAAACAAGTGTTCTCACAATTAGCCGGCGAGCGCTGAACCGGTGCTGGGGGAGTCCAACGATGGCAATTGACGAGACGATCCGCTCGCGCCTTCCTCATGTCGAGCGCCCGATCTCCGACCCGGCTCGTCCGCAGCGGGTCAGGCGCCGGCTACCGGTTGGCAGTGACGGCGAGCTGATGGGCGTGGCGCTGCTTGCCGGTCCGGCCAACGTGATCATGGAGTTGGCGCGTCCCGGCGTTGGCCATGGCGTGATGGAAAGTCGCGTGGAGAGCGGCCGCATTGACCGTCATCCCATTAAGCGGGCGCGCACCACCTTTACCTACATCGCGGTGGCGGCTGCCGGTACCGATGCCCAGAAGGCGGCCTTCCGCCGTGCCGTGGACCGAGTGCACGCGCAGGTGTACTCGACGCCCGATAGCCCGGTGGCGTACAACGCGTTTGATCCCGAGCTGCAGCTGTGGGTGGCGGCCTGCATCTATAAGGGCGGCGTCGATATCTACCGCACCTTCGTCGGCGAGATACCCGAGGAGGACGCCGAGCGTCTTTACCGCGAGGGCATGTCGATAGGCACCACGCTGCAGGTGCCGCCGGAGATGTGGCCGCCGGATCGGGCGGCGTTCGACCGGTATTGGCGGGAGTCGCTGGAGAAGGTGCACATCGACGACGCCGTCCGCGAATACCTGTATCCCATCGCCGTGTCCCGAATTCGGGGTGTGCGTCTGCCGCAATGGCTACGCAACCGATCGGAGAGTTTTAATCTCCTGATCACCACGGGCTTTCTGCCGCAACGGTTTCGCGACGAGATGGGGTTGCCGTGGGACGCGACCAAACAACGGCGCTTCGACCGGCTGATGGTGGTGTTTCGCACGGTGAATCGCCTGCTGCCGCGGATTGTCCGGCAGTTCCCGTTCAACTTCATGCTTTGGGATTTGGACCGACGGATCAGGACGGGTCGCCCATTGGTCTAGCCGCAACGTGCAATATTGAAAATGGTTTTCACGTTCAGTAAGCTCCGAAGCTAGCGAATCGCCAGCGGAGGAGTTGCGTTGTATGACGTCGGTGTGGATGGCGTCGCCGCCTGAGGTGCATTCGGCGTTGCTCAGCAGTGGCCCGGGGCCCGGGTCGCTGCTGTCGGCCGGGGCTGCGTGGTCGTCGTTAAACACTGAGTACGCCGCGGTGGCGGACGAACTCATCGCGCTGCTGGGTGCGGTGCAGGGAGGGGCCTGGGAGGGGCCCAGTGCGGAGGGGCCCGGGGGGGGCCCAGTGCCGAGCAGTACGTGGCCGCCCACGCGCCATATCTGGCGTGGTTGATGCACGCCAGCTCGGCCAGCGCGGAGGCGGCGGCGCGGCACGAGGCCGTGGCCGCGGCCTACAGCGCGGCGCTGGCGGCCATGCCAACATTGCCCGAGCTGGCGGCGAACCACATCATCCACGGGGTGTTGGTGGCGACGAATTTCTTTGGCATCAACACGATTCCGATTGCGATTAACGAGGCCGACTACGTGCGGATGTGGATTCAGGCCGCGACCACGATGGCGACCTACGAAGCGGCCTCCGGCGCGGCGGTGGGGTCGACACCACAGACCACCCCTGCGCCTCAGATCGTGACAGCCGAAGCGGCCGACGACGACCACGAGGACGACCATGACCACGAACATGGGGGCAACCCGACCCCAATCGATTACCTCGTTGCGGAGCTGTTGCGCATCATCAGTGGTGGCCGCCTGATCTGGGATCCCGCCGAAGGCACAATGAATGGGATCCCCTTCGAGGACTATACGAACGCGGCCGAGCCGATCTGGTGGGTTGTTCGTGCCCTCGAATTCAGTCAGGACTTTGAAACATTTGTCCAGGAACTGTTTACAAATCCGGTGGAGGCTTTCCAGGCCTATTTTGAACTTCTGTTGTTCGACTACCCGACACACCTACTGCAGATCGTTCAAGCGCTAAGCCAGTCCCCGCAATTGCTTGCGGTCGCACTCGGCTCGGCCATCTCCAACTTGGGAGCGGTGACCGGCTTCGCGGGGCTGGCGGGTCTGGCGGGCATTCACCCCGCGGCAATCCCCGCGGTGGCGCCGCCAGCGGCCCCGCCCGCAATGTTGCCGGCGGTCGCGATGGCACCGATTGCCGCAGCACCGGCCGCGCCCGTGTCGACGGTGGCTCCCGCGCCCGCGCCCGCGGCGAGCGCTGTCGCCAGTGCGCCGACACCGCCGCCGACGACCGTCAGCAGCGTCGCGGGCTTCGGCTACCCGTACGCCGTCGGTCCTCCCGGCATCGGATTGGGCTCGGGTATGGGCTCCAGCGCAAGTGCCAGCGCTAAGAAGAAAGCGCCGGAGCCCGATAGCGCCGCACTGGCGGCCGCGGCCGCCGCACGAGAGCAAGCACGGGCGCGGCGGCGACGCCGCGCCACGCGGCGGGGCTACGGCGACGAGTTTATGGATATGAACGTCGACGTTGACCCCGACTGGGGCGTGCCGCGGGGCAGTGAGCCAGATGTGTCGGCCTCCGATCAGGGTGTCAGAAATCTGGGCTTCGCGGGCACGGCACACAAGGAAACGAGCGGCGCAGCCGCGGGCTTGACCACACTGGCCGGTGACGAGTTCGGTAGCGGCCCAACGCTGCCGATGATCCCGGGCACGTGGAACCCGGACGAGACCGGCGAGCACCCGGCGTAGTGTCGTTTGGGTGCGTAGTGAAGGTGACACCTGGGACATCACAACGAGTGTCGGATCGACGGCGCTCTTCGTAGCGACCGCGCGGGCGTTGGAAGCCCAAAAACCCGACCCGCTGGCCGTCGACCCGTATGCGGAGCTGTTCTGCCGAGCCGTCGGCGGTTCCTGGGCTGATGTGCTGGACGGCAACGCTCCCGACCACCAGCTGCTGACCGACGATTTCGGCAAGCATTTCGTCAACTTCCAGGGTGCCCGCACCAGGTACTTCGACTCATACTTCCGTCGGGCCGCCGATGCCGGCACCCGTCAGGTTGTCATCCTGGCGGCGGGACTGGACTCGCGCGCCTATCGGCTGCCGTGGCCGGACCGGACCACCGTTTTCGAGTTGGACCGGCCGCAGGTTCTCGATTTCAAGCGCGAGGCCCTCAGCGGCCATGGCACCCAACCGCGCGCCGAGCGTCGCGAGATCGCCGTCGATCTCCGCGACGATTGGTCACAAGCATTGCGAGACGAGGGTTTTGATTCCGGCCAGCCCTCGGCTTGGATTGCCGAGGGCCTATTGATCTATCTGCCGGCAAGCGCTCAGGAACAACTGTTCACGGGCATCGACGCCCTCGCCAGCCCCGGCAGCCACGTCGCGGTTGAGGACGGTGCTCCGCTTCCTGCGGACGAATTTGCCGCCAAAGTCGACGAGGAACGTGCCGCCGTCGCCGAAGGCTCCCAGGGCCTGTTTTTCCAACTGGTCTACAACGAGCAATGCGCGCCAGCCACTGAGTGGTTTGGTCGGCGAGGCTGGATGGCGGTCGGCACGCCGTTGAACGACTTTCTCCGCGAGGTCGGACGGCCGATACCCGGGCCTGAATCCGAGGCGGCCCCGATGTTTGCTCGGAACACGCTCGTCAGTGCCACCAAGACGGCGCAGTAGGGCCATATTTGAGAGACATTTGAATATAGTCTGCGTCGGCCCGGAACTTTTGCCGGCGGAGCCCGACTACTAGTTACGTGCTGGGTGCGTCGCCCACTAGCGAGGCACGACGCGTATGACCGCGCCGGTGTGGATGGCTATGCCTCCGGAGATCCACTCGGCCCAGCTCAGCAGCGGTCCGGGGCCCGGCGGTTTGTTGGCCGCGGCGGATGGCTGGGGTTCGCTGAGTGCCGCATACGCCTCGGTGGCAGACGAACTCGGCGGAATATTGGCGGCGGTGCAAGCCGGGGCATGGGACGGGCCAACCGCCGCGCGATATGTGGCCTCACACGTGCCCTACCTGGCGTGGCTGATCCGGGCGAGCGCAAATAGCGCGGAGGTGGCTTCCCAGCACGAGATTGCTGCGGCGGCCTTCAGCTCGGCCTTGGCGGCGATGCCGACCTTGGCGGAGCTAGCCGCCAACCATGCGATCCATGCGGCTTTGGTCGCGACGAACCTCTTTGGGATCAACACCATCCCTATCGCGCTCAACGAGGCCGATTATGTCCGGATGTGGGTCCAGGCGGCCACCACCATGGCCACCTATCAGGCGGTCTCTTCGACGGCGGTGGCGTCAGCGCCGCGCGCCGACGCGGCACCGGAAATCGAGACAGCCCACGCCGACCACGTCGACCACGGTGACTATGACGGCGATGGTGGCGGCAGTGATAGTGACGGGGGAATCATCGACGACGACAGCGGCGATCCGACGCAATTGAGTTGGTGGGTAAACCGATTCACTGAGATTTTCCAAACCGTAGGTAGAGACCTGGCGGAATTTCCGGAGAATCCAATCGGGGCGATCGAGCAGTTGCAGTCACACATCCCCCTGCTTGTAGCCGACGAGGTCGAGCACCTGGGTGAAGCGATCAATACGTTCAGCCCGCAATTGCAGGCCCTCACGCTCGCCCTACCGGCCACCAACCTCGGGTTGGCGAGCGGCACCGCGGGGCTAACCGGGCTGGCTGGAGTTCAGCACGGGATAGTCCCGGCAGCACCGGCTCAGATCGCTGCCGCCCCCGAACCCCGCCAGCACGCCGTCGGGAGTTCACTGGTCGCGGGGGCGCCGGCGTCGGCGCCTCCCGGCCCGGCCTCAGCGTCGGCGCTGGCCGCTACGCCAGCCCCGACAGCGGCGAGCGGAGTCCCACCGCCGCCAGCCGCGGGTGTGGAAGGTGCCGCCTACCCTTATCTGGTCGGTGGTCCCGGCGCCGGGTTCGGCTCGGGGATGAGTGCCGGTGCACAACGCAAGGCGCCGGAGCCTGATCTGGTAGCGACCCAAACGGCGGCTGTCGGGTCGGCGCGTGACAAGCAGCGCGCTCCTCGCCGTCGCCGCGGGGCGTTGCACGACCTGGGGTACCGCCATGAATTCCTGAGCCTGGATTCTGATATGAATGCCGATCCCGCTGTGGCGGTGTCGGACCGAGGTGCCGACACGGTGGGTCTCGCTGGAACGGCGCGCCGAGACGATGTAGGCGAGGCGTCCGGGCTGGCCACACTGGCCGGCGACCGGTTCGGTGATGGACCGGTAGTGCCCATGGTGCCCGGCACTTGGGACCCCGAGGTCGATAATGAAAATCATATTCAGTAAGCTGTGCGGCCTAGAGATCCCTGGCTGTGGAGGTGCTGTGTGCTATGACGTTGCAGTCGTGTCCGCAAACCCGGCTCGCGGCCGTAATGCCCAGGTCAATGCCGCTAAATTGGGAGCGCAGCGACGAATCGACTTGGATCGGCCGTCTCGACAGTTAGCTTATGCAATGCTAACTTCGGGGCTAACTTCAGGCGGTATATGCCAATGGCAGTGTTGAGTGCAGGAGACGGCGGGGGCGTGGAAAGCGTTGAAACTGGCATGCTTGCGGCTCAACCCGCTCCGGTCGGGGCAACTAGCAAGGTAGACGCGGACGTCGTCAGCCGGTTTGCCACTTGCTGCCGGGCCCTGGGCATCGCTGTCTATCAGCGTCAACGCCCGGCCGACTTGGCGGCCGCCCGGTCGGGGTTCAGTGCGCTTGCCCGCATCGCCCATGGCGAATGTGACGCGTGGACCGGGTTGGCCGCCGCGGGCGATCAGTCCATCGGGGTGCTCGAAGCGGTTTCGCGGACCTCGGCCACGGCTGGCGTCTTGCAGCGTCAGGTCGAACTTGCGCCGAAAGCTCTGGGGTTCCATTACGACACCGGCCTGTACCTGCGGTTTCGCGCGACCGACGCGGACGATTTCCACCTCGCGTATGCAGCGGCGCTGGCTTGCACCGGGGATTCCGGGGCCTTTGCCAAGGCCAACCACATTGTCACGGATATCGCGGGCCGCCGACCGAGCTGGCGCGAAGCCCGTTGGGTGGCGGTCGTCATCAATTACCGCGCCGAGCGCTGGTCGGACGTCGTCAAGCTACTCACGCCGATCGTCAACGATCCCCAGCTCGACGAGGCCTTCGCGCACGCGGCGAAGATCACGCTGGGAACGGCGCTAGCTCGGTTGGGCATGTTCGCGCCGGCATTGTCGTATCTCGAAGAGCCCGAGGGCCCCGTCCCCGTCGCGGCCGTCGACGGTGCTTTGGCCAAGGCTTTAGTGTTGCGGGTGCATGTCGACGAGGAGTCGGCAAGCGAAGTGCTGCAGGACCTGTATGCGGCCAACCCCGAGAACGAGCAGGTCGAGCACGCGCTGTCCGACACCAGCTTCGGGATTGCGACCACGACCGCGGCTCGCATTGACGCCCGCACCGATCCGTGGGATCCGGCTACCGAGCCCAGCGCGGACGACTTCATTGACCCAGCCGCTCACGAACGCAAGGCCACGCTGCTGCACGAGGCGGAGCGCCAGCTCGCCGAGTTCATCGGACTGGACGAGGTCAAGAACCAGGTGTCGCGGCTAAAGAGTTCGGTGGCAATGGAATTGGTGCGTAAGCAGCGTGGGCTCACGGTGGCCCAGCGCACCCACCATCTGATCTTTGCCGGACCGCCCGGAACCGGCAAGACCACCATCGCCCGGGTCGTCGCCAAAATCTATTGCGGCCTAGGCCTTTTGAAGCGGGAAAACATCAGAGAGGTACACCGCGCAGACCTCATCGGCCAGCACATTGGCGAGACCGAGGCCAAAACCAACGCCATCATCGACAGCGCACTCGACGGCGTGCTGTTCCTCGACGAGGCCTACGCCCTGGTGGCCACCGGCGCCAAGAACGACTTCGGGTTGGTGGCTATCGACACGTTGCTGGCCCGCATGGAGAACGACCGTGACCGGCTGGTGGTGATCATCGCCGGTTACCGCGCCGATCTGGACAAGTTCCTGGACACCAACGAGGGTTTGCGGTCGCGGTTCACTCGCAGCATCGACTTCCCGTCGTACACGTCACACGAGTTAGTGGAGATCGCCCACAAGATGGCCGAACAGCGCGACAGTGTCTTTGAACAGTCCGCCCTCGGGGATTTGGAGGCATTGTTCGCGAAGTTGGCGGCGGCGTCGACACCCGACTCCAACGGAATCTCGCGACGCAGCCTCGACATTGCTGGCAACGGCCGGTTCGTCCGTAACATCGTCGAACGCTCGGAAGAAGAACGTGAGTTCCGGCTGGACCATTCGGAGCATGCGGGAACCGGTGAGTTTAGCGACGAGGAGCTGATGACCATCACGGCCGAGGACGTTGGCAGATCGGTAGACCCGCTACTGCGTGGCCTCGGGCTCTCGGTGCCGGCATGACCAAGTATGAGGCCGACGGCGAATGGGGCCCCGAAAGCGACGGCGCGCGGCGTTCGTTCGCTTCCCGCACCCCCGTCAATGACAACCCTGACAAGGTGGTCTACCGCCGCGGATTCGTCACCCGACACCAGGTGACCGGTTGGCGGTTCGTGATGCGCCGGATCGCCGCCGGTATCGCGTTACACGACACTCGGATGCTCGTGGACCCATTGCGCACTCAATCACGCGCGATCCTGATGGGTGTGCTGCTGCTGATCACTGGAGTGGTTGGCTGCTTCGTGTTCTCACTCATCCGCCCCAACGGGCAGGCGGGCAACAATGCGGTGCTCGCCGATCGGTCCACCGCTGCACTGTACGTGCGCGTGGGCGACGAACTGCACCCCGTGCTCAACCTGACGTCGGCCCGGCTGATCGCCGGTCGGCCGGTTAACCCGGTGACAGTGAAAAGTGCTGAGCTGGACCGATTTCCGCGCGGAAACCTGATCGGCATCCCGGGCGCACCGGAGCGCATGGTGCAGAGCACTTCCCACGACGCGAACTGGACGGTCTGCGACACCCTTAGCGGAACCGGGCGTGCCGTCCACAGCATGGGGGTCACGGTCATCGCGGGTTTGCCGGACAGCACCGGCGCCCGGGCGGCCACGCTCGGCTCCGGGCAGGCGGTCCTGGTCGATGATGGCACCAGCACTTGGCTGCTGTGGGAGGGCAAGCGTAGCCGGATCGATCTGACAGACCACGCGGTCACCAGCGCCCTCGGCTTGGAGGCTGAGATACCCGCACCGCGGCCCATCGCTTCGGGGCTGTTCAACGCGATACCCGAGGCGCCGGCACTGACGGCACCGGCCATCCCGCGCGCCGGCAGCCCGGCGGATTTCGCCGTCCCGGCGCCGATCGGGGCGGTCGTGACGGCGTACTCCCTGGACAGGACACCATCCGACACCGTGTATTACGCGGTGCTGCCGGACGGCTTGCAGCCGATCTCGCCGGTGCTGGCCGCCGTTCTGCGCAACACCAATTCCTATGGGCTGCAACAGCCTCCGCGGCTCGGGGCCGACGAGGTGGCCAAGCTGCCGGTGTCGCGGTTGCTGGACACCGCGGGTTTTCCCGTCCTGCCGGTCAATCTCGTTGACGTGTCCCGCGATCCCGTCACCTGCGCGTACTGGAGTAAGCCGGCCGGAGCGGCCACTAGTTCACTGAGCTTGTTGTCCGGTTCCGCGCTTCCGGTGCCCGACGCGGTGCGCACGGTCGAGTTGGTCGGCGGTGGCTCACCGGGAGTGGCCACCCGCGTAGCGCTGGCACCGGGCACGGGCTACTTCACCCAGACCGTCGGTGGCGGCGCGACGGCACCTGCGACCGGGTCGCTGTTCTGGGTCTCCGACACCGGCGTGCGCTACGGCATTGACACCGAGGCTGAAGCGGGTTCGGGAGCTAGCGGCCACGGCAAAACGATTGAGGCCCTTGGCCTGACCTGGCCGCCGCTCTCGGTTCCGTGGTCGATGCTGTCACTGTTTGCGCCCGGCCCGACGCTGTCGCGCGCCGACGCACTGCTGGCACACGACGGGCTGCCGCCGGACAGCAAACCCGGTCGCCAGGTAGCGAGCGGGGGAGAGCCGCGATGAGCAGACTGATCTTCGAGGCTCGGCGGCGGTTGGCGCCGCCCAGCACCCGCAAGGGCACTATCACCATCGAGGCACCTCCCGAGCTGCCGCGGGTGATTCCACCGTCGCTGCTCCGGCGCGCGCTGCCGTATCTGATCGGGATCCTTATCGTCGGCATGATCGTCGCGCTGGTCGCCACCGGGATGCGGCTGGTCTCCCCGCAGACCCTGTTTTTCCCGTTCGTGCTGTTGTTGGCGGCAACCGCGCTCTACCGCGGCGACGGCAAGAAGATGCGCACCGAGGAGGTGGACGCAGAGCGGGCCGACTATCTGCGCTACCTGTCGGTGATCCGGGACAACATCCGCGCCGCCGCGGCCGAACAGCGCGCGGCCGCGCAATGGTCCCACCCCGACCCGGCGGCTCTGGCAGCTGTGCCGGGGTCGCGTCGCCAGTGGGAGCGTGACCCGCACGACCCCGACTTTCTGGTGGTGCGGGCCGGCCGGCATACGGCACCCCTGGCCATTGCGCTACGGGTCAACGACATCGCTGACGAGATTGACCTGGAACCGGTGTGTCACAGCGCATTACGCAGCTTGTTGGACACCCAGCGCACCGTCCGCGACGTGCCGACCGGAATCGACCTGACCAAGGTTTCGCGGATAACTGTCGGGGGAGACCCGGCCGCGGTGCGCGCCACGTTGCGCGCCTGGGTGGCTCAGGCGGTGACCTGGCACGACCCGACGGTTCTCGGGGTGGCACTGGCCACCCGCGAACTGGAGGGCCGCGACTGGTCCTGGTTGAAGTGGTTGCCCCATGTGGACATTCCCGGACAGGTCGACGGTGTCGGCCCAGCGCGTTACCTCTGCGCCGACCCCGATGAGCTGGTCGAGCGGCTTGGTCCGGCTCTCGTCGACCGTCCCGCGTTCACTGGTGCGCCCGCAGATGCGTTGCGGCACTTGTTGATTGTCGTTGACGACCCCAACTTCGACATGCAGGCCTCGGCACTGGCGGTGGGTCGGGCGGGTGTCACCGTGGTGCACTATTGCGCCACACCGCCGCATCGCGAGCAGTATTCGGATCCGGAAAAGCCGATCCTACGTGTCGCCGATGGTGCCATCGAACGGTGGCAGACCGGCGGCTGGCAGCCCTACATCGACGATGCTGACCAATTCGGCGCAGACGAGGCCGCTCACTTGGCTCGGCGACTGTCGCGGTGGGACTCCAACCCGACGCACGCCGGACTACGCTCAGCGGCTACCCGCGGCGCGAGTTTCACTACGTTGCTGGGCATCCCGGATGCCTCCCGACTGGATGTGCCCGCGCTGTGGGCGCCGCGACGTCGTGACGACGAGTTGCGGGTCCCGATCGGTGTCACCGCCACCGGTGAGCCCCTGTTCTTCGACCTCAAGGACGAAGCTGAGGGCGGGATGGGTCCGCACGGCCTGATGATCGGTATGACCGGTTCTGGCAAGTCGCAGACCCTGATGGCGATCCTGTTGTCGCTATTGACCACTCACTCCGCGGACCGGCTGATCGTCATCTATGCCGACTTCAAGGGTGAGGCCGGCGCCGACAGCTTCCGGAACTTCCCGCAGGTTGTCGCGGTGATCTCGAATATGGCCGAAAAGAAGTCGCTCGCCGATCGCTTCGCCGACACGCTGCGCGGCGAGGTGGCCCGGCGCGAGATGCTGCTGCGCGAGGCCGGACGCCGGATCCAGGGCAGTGCCTTCAACTCGGTGACGGAGTACGAGAACGCTCAGGCGGCCGGACACGACTTACCCTCGATCCCAACGCTATTCGTGGTTGCCGACGAGTTCACGCTGATGCTGGCCGATCACCCGGAATACGCGGAACTGTTCGATTACGTGGCACGCAAGGGCCGCTCGTTCCGCATCCACATCCTGTTCGCGTCCCAGACGCTGGACGTCGGCAAGATCAAAGACATCGACAAGAACACCTCCTACCGGATCGGTTTGAAGGTGGCCAGCCCCAGCGTTTCTCGCCAGATCATCGGCGTGGAGGACGCGTACCACATTGAGTCGGGCAAAGAACACAAGGGCGTGGGCTTCTTGGTGCCTGCGCCCGGTGCGTCCCCGATCAAGTTCCGCAGCACTTACGTCGACGGCATCTACGAACCTCCGCAGAGAGCTAAATCCCTTGTGGTGCAGTCTGTTCCAGAACCCAAGATGTTCACGGCCGCTGCGGTGGAGTCGGATCCGGCCACCGTGATCGCCAGTGCTGACGAGGAAGAACCGGTCGGTCCGTCCCGAAAGCTGATCGCGACCATCGGCGAACAGCTGGCATGCTACGGGCCGCGCGCGCCCCAGCTGTGGTTGCCGCCGCTGGACGAGCCGATCCCGCTGAGCGCCGTGCTGGCGCACGCGGGAGTGCCGGGACGGCAGTGGCGCTGGCCGCTCGGCGAGATCGACAAGCCCTTCGAGATGCGCCGCGACCCGCTGGTGTTCGACGCCACGTCGTCGGCCGGGAACATGGTTATCCACGGTGGCCCCAAATCCGGCAAATCCACCGCGCTGCAGACATTTATCCTGTCGGCCGCCAGCCTGCACTCACCGCGTGACGTCACGTTCTACTGCCTTGATTACGGAGGTGGGCAGCTACGCGCGCTGGCGCATCTCGCACACGTTGGCAGTGTCGCCTCGGCGGTGGAACCCGAACGTATCCGTCGCACCTTCGGTGAGCTGGAGCAGCTGCTGCTGTCCCGGCAGCAACGAGAAGCGTTCCGTGACCGGACGACAAACGGTTCCGGCAATGGTGCTGCTGCGGGCTCGCCCGCAGATGACGGCTTCGGCGAGGTGTTCCTGGTCATCGACAACCTGTATGCCTTCGGCCGCGACAACACTGACCAGTTCAACACCCGCAATCCGTTGCTGGCCAAGGTAACCGAGCTTGTCAACGTTGGGTTGGCGTACGGCATCCACGTGATCATCACCACGCCCAGTTGGCTGGAGGTACCGCTGGCGATGCGTGACGGGCTCGGTCTGCGCCTCGAGCTCAAGCTGCACGACCCGCGCGACAGCAACGTGCGGGTGGTTGGTGCGCTGCGCCGCCCGGCCGAAGCCGTCCCGCACGACCAGCCTGGGCGCGGATTGACCATGGCCGCACAGCATTTCCTGTTCGCGAGCCCCGCGTTGGACTCCGAACCAAACACAGTGGCCGCAATCAACGCCCGCCACCCCGGCGTGACCGCTCCACCGGTGCGGTTGCTGCCCACCAACCTCGCGCCCGAAGCCGTCGGCGCGCTCCACCGTGGCCCAGGACAAGTCGTGATCGGCCAGCGTGAAGAAGACCTGGCTCCGGTGGTGCTCGACTTCGCCGAGAACCCGCTGCTGATGGTGTTCGGAGACAGCAAGTCCGGAAAGACCACGCTGCTGCGCCACATCATCCGGACGATCCGTGAGCACTCCACGCCCGACCAGGTGGCGTTCACCGTTCTCGACCGGCGGCTGCACCTCGTCGACGAACCGTTGTTCTCCGACAACGAGTACACGGCCAACATCGACCGGATCATCCCCGCGATGCTCGGGCTGGCCAACCTGATCGAGTCGCGGCAGCCGCCGGCGGGCATGTCGACGGCCGAGTTGTCCCGCTGGACCTATGACGGCCATACCCATTACCTGATCATCGATGATGTCGATCAGATACCGGATTCGCCGGCAATCGGTGGCCCGTACATCGGTCAGCGACCATGGACCCCCCTTATTGGTCTGCTGGCGCAGGCAGGCGACTTGGGGCTGCGGGTAATCATCACGGCGCGCGCCTCCGGGTCCGCGCACGGATTGATGACCAGCCCGTTGCTGCGCCGCTTCAACGACTTGCAGGCGACCACGTTGATGCTGGCGGGTAACCCGGCCGACAGCGGAAAGATTAGGGGCCACCGATTCGCCCGGTTGCCCGCGGGTCGGGCGATGCTGCTGGGCGACAGTGACACCCCGACCTATGTACAGCTGGTCAACCCGTTGGTCGGGGAGGCCGCGATATCCGGTGAAACGCAACAGGAGGGAAGTTAGTCATGACGTTGCGAGTGGTTCCCGAGGGACTGGCCGCGACCAGCGCGGCGGTGGAGGCGCTGACGGCGCGGTTGGCGGCAGCGCAGGCGAGCGCGGCGCCGTTGATTACCGCGGTGGTTCCGCCGGCGGCCGATCCGGTGTCGCTGCAGACCGCGGCGGGGTTCAGCGCCCAGGGGCAGGAACATGCCGTCGTCGCCGCCCAAGGTGTTGAAGAATTGGGGCGCGCCGGTGTGGGGGTGGGTGATTCCGGCGCCAGCTATCTCGCCGGTGACGCGGCGGCCGCGGCTACCTACGGGATCGCGGGCGCCTGAGAATGACTTCCCCCCTTGGGCCCATCTGGATCGCTTCGCCGCCGGAGGTGCATTCGGCACTGCTGAGCAGCGGACCGGGTCCGGGGTCGCTATTGGCGGCTGCCGGAGCCTGGAACGCGCTCAGCGCCGAATATGCTTCCACGGCAGCCGAACTCAGTGGGCTCCTGGGGACCGTTCAAGCCGGGGCATGGCAGGGTCCGAGTGCCGAGCAGTACGTGGCCGCGCACGTGCCCTACATGGCGTGGCTGCTGCAAGCCAGCGCCGATGCCGCAGGCGTAGCGGCACAGCACGAAGCCGCGGCGGCAGCGTACACGGCCGCGTTGGCGGCAATGCCGACGCTGGCCGAGTTGGCCACCAACCACGTCATCCATGGCGTATTGGTGGCGACGAATTTCTTTGGAATCAACACGATTCCGATTGCGCTCAATGAGGCCGACTACGTGCGGATGTGGATGCAGGCCGCCGCCACCATGAGCCTTTATCAGGCGGCCTCGGGTGCGGCGCTGGCGTCGGCGCCGCGCACGACCCCGGCACCGACGGTGGTCAATCCCGGTGGTGGTGTCACTGAACTCGCGGCCAACGCGGCCCAGGTGCAAGCCGGCGAAGCGGCGGCGGCCGCAGACCCCTGGCAGTGGCTCTTGCAGCTGCTCCAGCAGCTGTGGAGCGCATACATCAATTCCTTCGCCTGGATGTATGAACTTATCTTCGAGTTCCTGCAGGATCCGATTGGCAACACGATAAAGATCATCATCGCCTTCCTGACGAATCCGGTGCAGGCGCTGATCACCTACGGACCGCTGCTGTTCGCGCTGGGTTATCAGATTTTTTTCAACCTGGTCGGTTGGCCGACCTGGGGCATGGTGTTGAGTTCTCCGTTCCTGTTGCCGATCGGGCTCAGCCTGGGTCTTAGCGCTATAACGTTGCTGCCTGCTCAACTCGGACCGCTTGCGGTGCCCTTGTTCGGGGCGGCGCCAGTAGTTGCCGCCGCCGCCAGCTCCGTGTGGCCGGTGGCCGGTGTAGCGCCAACGGTTGCCAGCCCCGCCGGGGCGCCGGCAGGAGCGGGTGCGGGTGCGTCGGCGGGGGCCGCGCCGGCGGCGACGGCTCCGGCCACCGCGAGCGTCGCCTATGCGGTGGGCGGTGGTGGTGATTGGGGGCCCGAGTTCGGGCCGACGCTGGGGCCCCGCAGTGGCGTGAAGGCGCCGGCGGCGACGATTCCAGCGGCTGGTGCGGCCGCGGTCAGTCGTGCCCAGGCCCGGGCTAAGCGGCGACGGCGGGCCGAATTGCGCGACTACAGTGACGAATTCTTGGATATGGACTCCGATATTGGTGTCACACCGGATTACGGGGCGCAGGCTTCGGATTCGGGGGCCGGCTCGTTGGGGTTTGCCGGGACGGCACCCAAAGAGACCTTGTTGCGGGCGGCGGGGTTGACGGCGTTGGCCGGTGACGAGTTTGGTGGCGGTCCGAAAATGCCAATGGTGCCGGGGACCTGGGACCACGGTTCAGAGGAAGGGGGCCACGAAAGTTAGCGAGACGGCCTACAGCGTGACAAACCCGAAAGTGTTGAAAGGAGAGATGCTATGAGTCTTTTGGATGCGCATATTCCGCAGTTGGTGGCCTCGCAAGCGGCGTTCGGCGCCAAGGCGGGGTTGATGCGGCACACGATTGGTCAGGCCGAGCAGGCAGCGATGTCCGCGCAGGCGTTCCACCAGGGTGAGTCCGCGGCGGCGTTTCAGGCTTCGCATGCTCGTTTTGTGGAGGTAGCGGCCAGGGTCAACGCCCTGCTGGATATCGCCCAGGCGAACTTGGGCGACGCGGCCGGCACCTATGTGGCCACCGACGCCGCGGCCGCGTCGACTTACACCGGGTTCTGATCCGCTTCCCGAATTCTTAGAAAGGACTTGTGATGTCGCAAATCATGTACAACTACCCGGCGATGCTGGGGCATGCCGGGGAGATGGCGGGCTACGCCGGCACGATGCAGGGGCTGGGCGCGGATATCGCCGCCGAGCAGGCTGCCTTGTCGAACGCCTGGCAGGGCGATACCGGGATGACGTACCAGACGTGGCAGGCGCAGTGGAACCAGGCCATGGAGGACCTGGTGCGGGCCTATCAGTCCATGGCCAGCACGCACGAAGCCAACACTATGGCCATGATGGCTCGGGATGGGGCCGAAGCCGCCAAATGGGGCGGCTAGCCACTTAGATGCGTTCGGAGCCCAATGCCGTCGAGCTGACGGTCGACCACGCCTGGTTCATCGCGGAAACCATTGGGGCGGGCAGCTTCCCGTGGGTGCTCGCGATAACCACGCCCTACTGTGATGCCGCCCAGCGGACCGCGTTCTTCGACCGACAGAAGGATGAACTGACCCGGATGGGTCTGTTGTCGGAAGCCGGCGTCATCAACCCGGCGGTCGCCGACTGGATCAAAGCGGTGTGCTTTCCCGACCGGTGGCTCGACCTGCGCTATGTGGGGCCGACCTCGGCCGACGGCCCGGACGAGTTGTTGCGCGGCATTGTCGCGCAATGCGATGGCACCTCCCCGCGATCGACCACCGAAAAGACCGTGGTGGCGTTGCGCAGCGCGCAGTTGATCACCTTCACCGCAATGGACATCGACGATCCCCGGGCGCTGGTTCCCGTCCTCGACGTCGGGCTAGCGCAACGGCCGCCGGCCCGGTTCGAGGAGTTCAGCATGCCTACGCGGGTCGGTGCCCGGGCCGACGAGCGCCTGCGGGCCGGCATTCCGCTCGCGGAAGTCATTGACTACCTGGGTATCCCGGCATCGGCACGACCGGTGGTGGAGTCTGTCTTTTCCGGACCGCGCAGCTACGTCGAGATCGTCGCCGGCTGCAACCGTGACGGCCGCCACACCACCACCGAGGTCGGGGTGAGCATTGTCGACACGACAGCGGGCCGGGTGTTGGTCAGTCCGTCCCAGGCGTTCGACGGCGAGTGGGTCTCGACGTTTTGCCCCGGAACGCCGTTTGCGATCGCCAGAGCGCTCGAACAGCTGACGGCCTGCTTGCCGGACGGGCACTGGTTCCCCGGCCAGCGGATGTCCCGAGATTTCTCCGCCGCCCAGTAACAGAAAGCAGAAAGAGAGCACGATGTACCAGCGCCAACACCTTTCGAGGTCGCAGTGACGTCCGGAACCGTCATGCCGATCGTCCGCGTCGCGATACTCGCGGACAGCAGGCTGACGGAGATGGCCCTGCCCGCAGAGTTGCCGTTACGCGAAATCCTGCCCGCGGTACAGCGTTTGGTGGTTCCTGCGACCCAAAACGGTGATGCTGGGGAGGCCGATTCCGGTGCGGCCGTGCACGTGAGCCTGGCGCCCATTGGAGGCGCACCGTTCAGCCTGGACGCCAGCCTGGACACGGTCGGAGTCGTCGACGGTGATCTGCTTGCGTTGCAGCCGGTTCCCGCCGGACCGGCCGCGCCGGGCATCGTAGAAGACATCGCCGACGCCGCCATGATCTTCTCCAACTCTCGCCTAAAGCCCTGGGGGGCAACGCATATCCAGCGGGGCGCGCTGGCGGCGATGATCGGTGTGGCCATCGTGGCAACTGGCCTGGCGGTCAGCTACCGGGTGGCCACCGGTGCGCTGGCCGGCCTGCTGGCGGTCGGCGGGATTGCGGCTGTCGTTGCGTTGGCCGGTCTGCTGATCACGCCCCGTGCAGCCCGCACGGGTGTCGCGCTGTCGATCGCAGCGCTGGTGCCCATCGGCGCTTCCTTGGCACTAGCGGTGCCCGGGAGATTCGGACCGGCCCAGGTGTTACTGGGCGCTGCCGGTGTAACCGCGTGGTCGCTGATCGCACTGATGATCCCCAGCGCTGAACGTGAGCGCGTGGTCGCTTTCTTCACCGCGGTGGCAGTGGTCGGGGCCGGGGTGCTGGCGGCAGCCGGTGCGCTGTTGCTTTGGCGGCTGCCGATGCTGAGCATCGGCTGCGGGCTGGTTGTGGCCGCGTTATTGGTCACCATCCAGGCGGCCCAGCTTTCCGCGCTGTGGGCACGCTTCCCGTTGCCGGTCATCCCGGCTCCGGGGGATCCCACTCCGTCGGCTCCTTCGCTACGGGTGCTCGAGGACCTGCCGCGGCGGGTGCGTGTCAGCGACGCCCACCAAAGCGGTTTCATCGCTGCCGCAGTGCTGCTCAGTGTCCTGGGGTCGGTGGCAATAGGGGTGCGCCCCGAGGCGCTCAGCGGTGTTGGCTGGTACGTCGTGGCGGCGACCGCGGCCACCGCCATGCTGCGTGCTCGGGTGTGGGATTCCGCGGTGTGCAAAGCCTGGCTGCTCGCTCAGCCGTACCTGGTGGCCGGAATCCTGTTGGTGGTCTACACCTCGACCGGACATTACGGCGCCGCCTTCGGTGCGGTGTTGGTCCTCACCGGGCTCACCCTGGCATGGCTTGGGGTCGCGCTGAATCCGGGAATCGCCTCGCCGGAGAGCTATTCGCTGCCGCTGCGCCGGTTGCTGGGTTTCGTTGCCGCGGGTTTGGATGCGTCACTGATTCCCGTGATGGCCTACCTGGTCGGCCTGTTCAGCTGGGTGCTCAATCGATGATGCGTGCCGCATCGGCGTGCTGCACCGCGACTCTGGCTGTCGCAGTGTGGGCCGCTCCACCGGCATCGGCGATCAGCCCGCCGGTAGTCGATGCCGCCGCGCAACCACCGAGCGGAACGCCCGGGCCGGTGCAGCCGATGGAACAACGGGGTCAATGCAGCGTTTCCGGAGTCATGGCGGGCACCGATCCAGGCGTCCCGTCGCCGAGCCAGACAATGCTGAATCTGCCTGCGGCATGGGAGTTTTCTCGCGGTGAAGGCCAGTTGGTGGCGATCATCGACACCGGGGTGCGGCCAGGCCCGCGCCTGCCCAACGTCGATCCCGGTGGTGACTTCGTCGAATCGACCGACGGCCTGACCGATTGCGACGGCCATGGCACCCTGGTCGCCGGGCTCGTCGCCGGCCAGCCGGGCCCGCCCGGTCGGGACGACGGCTTCTCGGGCGTCGCGCCCGCTGCGCGACTGCTGTCCATCAGGGTGACGTCTGCCAAGTTCTCGCCTCGAACACCGGGAAACGATCCGCTGCTGGCGCGCGCGTCCCTCGACATCGCGGCGCTGGGCCGGGCGATCGTCCATGCGGCCGACCTTGGCGCCCGGGTGATCAACATCTCCGCGATAACCTGCCTGCCGGCTGACCGAACGGTCGACCAGGCTGCGCTCGGAGCGGCGATCCGGTATGCGGCGGTGGACAAGGATGCGGTGATCGTGGCGGCCGCCGGCAATAGCGGACCGACCGGATCGGTGGCCGGCGGAACGTCCTGTGACTCCAATCCGCTCACCGATCTGAGCCGTCCGGACGATCCGCGTAATTGGGCGGCTGTCACGTCGGTCTCCGTCCCGTCGTGGTGGCAGCCGTATGTGTTGTCGGTGGGCTCACTGGCTGCCGACGGGCGGCCGTCGAAATTCACCATGGCCGGGCCGTGGGTCGGAATTGCAGCGCCCGGCGAAAACATCGCGTCGGTCAGTAATGCCGACGGCGGCGGGCTGGCCAACGGTCTGCCCGACGAGCATCAGCAACTGGTCGCTCTCAGCGGCACTAGCTACGCGGCCGGCTACGTTTCCGGCGTCGCCGCGCTGGTGCGCAGCAGGTATCCCGGGCTGGCCGCGACCGAGGTGGTGCGCCGCATCACCGCGACCGCACACAACGGCGCGCGGGATCCCTCCAACGTCGTCGGCGCCGGCGTCCTGGACCCGGTGGCGGCCCTGACCTGGCAACTGCCTTCCGGCGACCAACCCGCTACGGCGCAGGCAAAGCCGGTCGCAATCCCCCCGGCACCGGCACCTAAAGACACCACACCGCGCAATGTCGCATTCGCCGGTGCGGCCGCCCTGACTTTGCTCGTCGCCGCCACCGCAGCGGTAGTGGCGATCGTGCGTCGACGAAAGGAGCCCACCCCGTGAGCATCCCGCGTCCCGGAACCGGCCGAGTCACATTGGCGCTTTTGGCCGTGATCCCCGTCGCGCTGGCCTACCCCTGGCAGTCGCCACGCGACTATTGGTTGCTCGGTATCGCCGCCGCCGTGGTGGTCCTGCTGTTCGGTTGGTGGCGCGGGCTGTACTTCACAACGATCCTGCGCCGCGGGCTTGCGATCCTCGGCCGTCGGCGGCGTCGCGTCCCCGGGCCCGGAACCGACACGCGCGCGACGGAGCTGTTGCGGGTCGGGCCGCCGCCGTCCGACTCCGGCGTGCTTCCGCTGCCGCTGATCGCCCGCTACCTCAACTGCTACGGCATTCGTGCCGACAAGATCCGAATCACCAGCCGCGACACCGGGGCCGACGAACTTCAGACCTGGATCGGGCTGACGGTGGCGGCCACCCATAACCTAGCGGCGCTGCAGGCGCGCTCATCACGTATCCCGCTACACGAGACCGCCCAGGTCGCCGCCCGCCGGCTCGCCGACCACCTCCGCGAAATCGGCTGGGAAGCGAGCACCGTTGCGCCCGAAGACATCCCGCGGCCGGTTGCGCAGGAATCCCGCGAGACGTGGAACGGCGTGCGGCAAGGTGACTCGGATTACGTTGCGGCATACCGGGTCAGCGCCGATAGGTCGTTGCCCGAGACCATGAACGCAATCCGGTCGTATCCGGCACGGGAGACCTGGACGGTACTGGAGATCGCCGGTGACCCACACCATTACACGGTTGCCGCGGCGTGCGCCTTCCGGACGGATACGCGACCCGGGGGCGGCGCGCCGCTGGACGGTCTGACTTCGCAACGCGGAAGCCAACTTCCGGCACTGTTGGCGTTGGATCCGGTGGCCACGCAACCGCTTGACGGGCATACCGATGCACCCGCCGACTTGCTGACCGGACTGACCTGGCCCGCGCCCGCAGCGCTTAGCCGAACATAAAGCCGTGTAGGAACGGCGTCATCCGCCGCAGATAATCCAACTGACTCACATGTAGGACATGGTTGCCTGGGAACCAGTGCAGTGCACACTTGTCCCAATGTTCCCAAAGTTTCACGGCGTGGTCCGGCGGAGCCATCCGATCGCCGAGACCGGTGATGATCATCCGGCGCTCTTTGGGCAGTAGCGGCCGATAGTTCAGCGGGCTGTGGTAGGACAGCCCGCCCTCCAACTCATCGCGGCTGATGTTGGACAGCCGCAGTCCCAGCCGGACGAGCTTGTTGGCCGGGAACCATTCGTCGAATAGCTTCGCGGGGCTGACGACGGGGCAGTTGGGGATGACAGCCTCGAGCCGGTTTTCAACCGAGGCCACCAACGCCGACGTGTAACCTCCCAACGATATTCCGGTCAGCGCGATGTGCTCGACGCCAATGCGGCGCAGATAGTCAACGAGAGAACGAAAGTCGTGAACCGCCTGTGCCATCGACTCAGCGAAGCCGCTGAGCCCGCTAGCGAAGAAGCCGAAACCGCTGTACGGCGAATGTCTTTCGGCCCGCTTGCCGTGAAATGGCAATGTGTACAACAGGACGTCGTAGCCGGATTGGTAATACCACGGCAGCGCGAAGAACAGCCCATTTAGCCAGTAGGACGAACCCATGAAGCCATGGATGACGCACAGCGTGGGTCGCGGCCCGTCGTCGTGGCGCCAGTGCTGCGCGCGCACGATGTTGTTGGCACTCAGCGCGCTCCATTGTTTGCGCAGGTTGGGGTTAATCGCCCGGAAGCTGCTGGCGAATGAGATGTTGTCGACGGTGCCGTGCGCGATCCATTCCGCGAGCGGACTTGCCGGCCGCGACGAAATCTTGGGAGGCGTGGTTGGCGTCGGAAACGACTTCGCCGGATCACGTTCGGCCGCAAGTTCGGCGTAAAAGTTCAGGTTGCCGCGCTCGCCACCGGAACCCGCGCGGCGCAGCACGCTGACGATGACGGCCGGCGCTACCGTCGTGGAGAGTACCGATGCGGCGGCAGTACGCATCGCGATATCTCCGATCGCCGAGGATTCGACGACCAGGCGCTGCCGGACCGACAGCGCCGAGAGCGGGGGTAACCCCTCGGCGCCGGCGTCGGCGCCGGCGACATCGGGAATGGGTACCGGCGGATCGATCGGATCGGCTGGCCAAGTCCCCCCCATATCTGCTGCCCCCGATACCCCCGAGATCTGCGACATCGCGTCGATCGTATCGTCCAACCTGCTGACCGATCGCCAAATTCGACAGTATCGTCAATTTTTCCAGCGGTTCAGGGCGCGCGCACCGGAGTTTCCGGTAATACGTTTGTCTGTATAGCCCGACTAGCGACGGCGTTGATCAGGAGGACAGATATGTGGGATCCCGATGTCTACCTGGCCTTTGCGGATCATCGAAGCCGTCCGTTCTACGAGTTGCTGTCGCGGGTGGGTGCCGAGCGGGCGCGCCGGGTAGTTGACCTCGGTTGTGGCCCCGGCCACCTGACGAAATATTTGGCGCGGCGATGGCCCGGTGCGGTGATCGAGGCATTGGACAGCTCACCGGAGATGGTCGCCGCCGCCCGGGAACGCGGCATCGACGCCACGACCGGCGACCTGCGGACGTGGAAGCCGCGGCCGGACACTGACGTGGTGGTTAGCAATGCGGCCCTGCACTGGGTGCCCGAGCACTCCGACCTGCTGCTGCGATGGGTCGGCGAACTCGCGTCGGGATCGTGGATCGCCGTGCAGATCCCGGCTAATTTCGAGACACCGTCGCACGCCGCGGTGCGGGCGTTGGCCCGTCGAGAGCCCTACGCGAAGCTCATGCGCGACATACCGTTTCGCGTGGGCGCGGTGGTCCACCCGCCCGCGTACTACGCTGACCTGCTGATGGACGCCGGATGCAAGGTGGATGTCTGGGAGACGACCTACCTGCACCAGCTCACGGGTGAGCACCCGGTGTTGGACTGGATCACCGGCACCGCGCTGGTCCCGGTGCGCGAGCGGCTCGACGACGCGGGCTGGGAACAGTTCCGCCAGGAACTCATCCCGCTGCTGGATGACGCCTACCCGCGCCGGACCGACGGCACGACCATCTTCCCGTTCCGGCGGGTGTTCATCGTGGCTGAGGTAGGTGGGGCGCGCCGCTCAGGTGGGTAACTCGATACCGCGGTCGGCGGCGATCGCCGACCTGCTGGTCGGCGTCATGTGATGGATTTGTAGGTACGTTTCGGTATAGCGCTGCGCGATGCGGGTACCGGCGAACTCCGACGGTATGACGTCGTTGGTGCGCTGGCGCCAATCGTTTAGTCGGACAGCGAGATCGGCCGCGATCGCATCGAAGTCTCGGGTGTCGTCACCGGCCAGCAGGTTGTTGCTCTCGGTGGGGTCTGCCCGCAAATCGTAGAGCTCACGTTCCGGCCGGGGCGCGGTGACCAGTGGCGCGACGGCCTGACCGGAGGGGCTTGCCTCGATATCCCACGGCAAGTCCAGCAGTGGCCGTGGGACGTAGTTTTCGATGTAGCTGTACTCCTTTGTGCGAATTGCCCGAATGGGATCGGACGAGTCGTGATAGGTCTTGGTGGTGTACACGTGGTTGCGCACCGGATCGTTTTGTGCATCCGGCGCAATGATGGCCTGCGCATGCGAAACCCCCTCGATGTCGGCGGGGATGTCGAGACCGAGCAGGCCCAACAGCGTCGGAACCAGATCCACCCCGCTGAACAGTTCGTCATAGATGCGCGGGGCCACCGCTCGGCGGGTGGGCGGACGAATGATCAGCGCAATGCCGGTTCCGGCGTCGTACAAAGTCGATTTCGCTCGTGGGAAGGCCGCGCCGTGATCGGTAACGAACACCACCCACGTGCTGGCATCCAGCCCGGTCTCGGCCAGCGTGTCCAGTAGCTGGCCCACCGCGGAGTCCGCCTTGGCGATGGAGCCATAAAAATCTGCCAGATCCTGGCGCACCTCGGCGGTATCGGGCAGGTGGTCCGGCGGGTCGACCGCCGTGCTGTCGGCGGGTTCGTAACGGTCACGCGGATAGGGCCGGTGGGTTTCGAAGAACCCCGCCGTTAACAGGAATGGTTGCCCGGCAAGGGCCGGGGCACTGTCGCGCAGCCATTCCTGGGCCTTGTCGACGACGTACTCGCAGTAGGAGTTCGACACATCGAATTCGTCGAACCCCAGCCGCTTCGGGTACGACGTCTCGTGTTGCATACCGAAAAGCGCTGAGTACCAACCTGATTCGGCTAACAACTGGGGAAGTGTCCGGACGCCGGTGCGATACTCCCAGCCATGATGGGCCAGGCCGACCAACCCGTTGCTCTGCGGGTAGCGACCGGTGAACAATGATCCTCGCGACGGCGAGCACAACGGCGCCGTGGCATGGGCCTTGGTGAGCAGGATCCCCTCGGCGGCAAGCTGATCCATCCGCGGGCTGGAAACGTCTGAGTGTCCGTAGGCGCCCAGATAGCGCCCCAGATCGTGCCAGTGCACGATCAACACATTGTCTGCGCGCTCACCCGCCATCGTGTGTCACCTCTCCAACATGCCTTACGCGACCGGCGACGCCGAGACAGCGCCATGAAGCCACCGCGGCGACGATACCGGGCCGCTGACCGACCCGTCAGCGCACGCCCCAGGCGCCGGAACGCTACTCGTCCGAATTGCCGACAGGCAGCGATTGCGGCGCTCGACCCCATCGGTTTTCGGAAACAAATTCGGCAAGCGGACGCGCGAAGGCCCAGCCGTCCAGCTCGAGTGCGGGCCGGTCGGGAAACTCGGGCACCGGGCCGAGACACAGGATTGCCACCGGTTCGGCGTCCGCGGGTATCTGCAGCAGGGCCGCCAATCGGTTCGGATCGAACAGGGACACCCAGCCCATTCCTAGGCCTTCGGAGCGAGCCGCCAGCCACAGGTTTTGGATTGCGCATGACACCGACGCCAGATCCATCTGCGGCAGCGTGCGCCGGCCGAAGACGTGCGCCGCACGGTTGTCGCACAGCGTCACCACCAGTAG
The DNA here is from genome assembly GCF_900232995.1 of Mycobacterium simulans. Classification (GTDB taxonomy): domain Bacteria; phylum Actinomycetota; class Actinomycetes; order Mycobacteriales; family Mycobacteriaceae; genus Mycobacterium; species Mycobacterium simulans. Next base: position 677,851 of record NZ_OCVX01000003.1, on the reverse strand, counting down.
CTCGGCGCACTCGAGGATTCCCTCGACCTTCAGAGCCAGAAATTCGGTGGCTCGTCGTCCCAGGGCCCGGGCAGTCAGCACGCGCTCCTCGTCGACGAGCGCGTGGATACATTCCCGCAGCTGGCCGTCCGTGATCCGAATGAAGCGCCATGGCTGCATCAGGCCGACGCTGGGTGCGGCATGCGCGGCTTGCAGCAGGCGTGCCAGCACATTCTCGGGCACCACGCTGCCGGGCACGAAGCGGCGCATGTCTCGGCGTTCGGAGATCACGCGATACACGGCCTGCCGCTCTTGCGGGGTGAACGCATGATCCACGATCACGGACTATAGGTGACGCCCACCGCGCGGAATACGTATTCGGGTGGCACATCGAAGGCGAGCGATCGTCGCGGCAGTCGGCTGAGCACGTCGTCGTCGATGTCGGCCTTGAAATGCAGCGAGAGTTCGCCGTGGAACTTTGCATCGACGTGGCCGATATCGAGGTCGAGTTGCAGACCCGTTTCTGAAATCTCGGCCGTCGCGGCTCCGGTCTGCTGCGCATCCCAGCGCACATCGATGACGCGGCCGGCTAGCTTCGGCACCACCGACAGCGTTCCCAACACCCGCTGCGAGGTGAAGGCCAGCGAACCCACGTAGCTGGCGATGCTGCCCGCTGATCGCACACCCGGGATTGTGCCGCTGAACCGCCGGGTGACCGCGACGTACTCGGCAAGATAGAGGATCCCTTCGGATTCGATCTGCGCCCGCAGATCGGCGGGCAGCTTGCCGACGCCGAACAGCCTCCGAACGATCACCGCCATGACGCCAGTATGGGGCCGTTTCGTTGTCGGTGCACCGATGCTGGTATCGCTTTAGCCATGACCCGCCCCAGATACGCATCCGATTTGGTACCTGTGTCGCTCGCCGTTCTTCTCGGCATAGCCGGGGTGGTGGTCTACGCCGTGCTATGGGTGGGGCATAGCCACCATTGGGGCTGGCTGTACGACGCCGATTGGTCGTTGCTGACTCCGGCACACGACGTTGGGATCAAGCATCCGGGGTGGGTGCGATTCTGGGATGTCGTGTCCGTTGTCCTGGGTCCGTTCGTGCTGCGGCCGTTGGGTTTGTTGGCTGCGGTGATCGCCCTGGTGATGCGCAAGGTCCGGGTGGGGTTGTTGCTGTTGGCCTGTGCGCCGCTCGACGGATTGGTGACGACGGTTGCCAAGGATCTGGCCGGTCGTCCTCGACCGGCGACCGCGCTGGTATTCGCACCCTCAACGGCGTTCCCGTCGGGGCACGCACTGGAAGCGATGGCCAGTTTGCTGGCGCTGTTGGTCTTTCTGCTGCCGATGATGAAAGCCCAGGCGATGCGTGTCGCCGCGGTCGCGGTGGCCGCGGTGAGTGTGGTGACCGTCGGTGTTGCCAGAGTCGCGTTGAACGTGCACCATCCTTCGGACGTGATCGCCGGTTGGGCGCTGGGCTACGTCTATTTCCTGTTGTGCCTGTGGGTATTTCGGCCTGTCCCGATTGCAGGCCCAAAAGGTCCGGGGCGCTCCGCTTTGTCACGGCGCAGTGACCCAACCGGGTCTAAAGCTTTACTTGACCCTGAGGTCTAGCTCGGCTGACGATAAAGCGATGCGCCGACTGGTAGGTCTGCTGTGTGCTGCGGTGTGCATCGCCGGTGTTGCGGTGATGTTTGCCCCGGTGACCGTCGCGGCCGGCAATCCGTGGTTTGCGAACTCCGTCGGCAATGCCACGCAGGTGGTTTCGGTGGTGTCGACCGGCGGCTCGAACGCGAAGATGGACGTCTACCAGCGCACTGCCGCCGGCTGGCAGGCCCTCAAGACCGGCATCCCCACTCACGTTGGCTCGGCGGGGATGGCGCCGCAGGCCAAGAGGGGGTACCCGGCCACTCCCATGGGGGTCTACAGCCTTGACTCCGCCTTCGGTACCGCGCCGAATCCCGGTGGCGGGCTGCCATATACCCAAGTGGGACCCAATCACTGGTGGAGCGGGGACGACCACAGCCCCACCTTCAACAGCATGCAGGTGTGCCAGAAGTCCCAGTGCCCATTCAATACGGCGGAAAGTGAGAACCTGCAGATCCCGCAGTACAAGCATTCGGTCGTCATGGGCGTCAACAAGAACAAAGTTCCCGGCGGCGGTTCCGCATTCTTCTTTCACACGACCGATGGTGGCGCCACCGCCGGTTGCGTGGCGATCGACGATGCCACCCTGGTACAGGTCATCCGCTGGCTGAAGCCCGGTGCGGTGATCGCCATCGCAAAATAATCAATCCAGCGCACGGCCGGCTTTGACCTTGAAATTAAGGCCCTTCAACGACATCGTCGCGTCATATGTTCGGTCGTAGCCGGTGGCGCTGATCTTCCAACCGTCGCCGGTGCGCCGGTACTGGTCGCGGTAGAACGCCGCACCGATCAGCATGAAATCGAAATCGGCGGCGATGACCCGGTCTTGCAGATACCAGCTGCCCGTTGCGGTGTCGCCGGTAACGATGATTTCCGGGTGGGTCACCCGGTGTTCGGTGAGGATGGCCGGGCCCAGCGCCGAGCGCATGTAGTCCACCAGGTCGGTGCGGTTCGTGAAGTGCAACTCCTCGCCGATCGATGGCCCATAATCGCCGCGGACGTCTTCGGTGAGGGTGTTGGCGAAGTCGTCCCAGTGCTTGGTGTCCAGCGCACGCAGGTAGCGGTACTTGACCTGCTTGATCGCTTCGACATCGGCGGCAAGATCGTGAGGGCTCATCACGCCATTGCAGCACATCGGGTACGGCGCGGCCCCGATGGCTAGACCCCGGGCTTACCCGACAGCTAGACCGTTCACTAGCTTGGAGGAATGAGCCAATCCCGGTATGCGGGGTTGTCCCGCAGCGAACTGGCAATCCTGGTGCCCGAACTGCTCCTGATCGGGCACATGATCGACCGCTCCGGCATGGCCTGGTGCATCGAGGCGTTCGGCCGCGAGGAAATGCTGCAGATCGCCATCGAGGAGTGGGCGGGTGCCAGCCCGGTCTATGCCAAGCGGATGCAGCGGGCGCTGAACTTCGAGGGCAACGACGTGCCGACCATCTTCAAGGGCCTGCAACTCGACATCGGCGCTCCGCCGCAGTTCATGGATTTCCGGTATACGGTGCACGACCGTTGGAACGGCGAGTTTCAGCTCGACCATTGCGGAGCGCTGCTCGATGTCGAGCCGATGGGGGACGCGTACGTCTTCGGAATGTGCCACACCATCGAGGATCCGACCTTCGATGCCACGGCGGTGGCGACTAATCCTCACGCGCAGATGCGTCCCATCCACCGGCCGCCGCGAGTACCGTCGGACCGGCATCCGCATTGCGCGTGGACGGTCAAGATCGATGAGTCCTACCCGGTCGTCAAGGGCATACCCGCACTGGATTTGGTTCGCAAAACCCGCGCTGCCAGTTGGGAATTGGCCGCCGTCGAGCCCTCCGGCGAGGGGCTGGCCGATTACTCGGGTCCGCTGCTATCCGATCTCGACTTCGGTGCGTTCTCGCACTCGGCGCTGGTCAGAATGGCCGACGAAGTGTGTCTACAGATGCACCTGCTGTATCTGTCGTTTGCTATCGCGGTGGCCGAAAGGTCCGGCGCCGATACCGAACTGGCTCGCTTGGTGAGTACTCGCCAGCTGATCGGCGTGGCCGGGCTTGGCGCCGAACGCATTCACCGCGCATTGGGGTTGCCCGGCGGAATCGAAGGCACGCTGCGTGTGCTCGAGTTGCATCCTCTGCTCAACCCCGCCGGTTATGTTGAGGCCGAAACGGCCGGGGACCGTTTGCTGGTGCGCCGGTCACCCGCTCATGACGACCGCGCCTGGCTTTCGCTGTGCACACCGGAATCTGTGCAGCCGCTGCAGGCGATCGCGACGGCCGTGGACCCACATGTCCGGGTTGAAGTCAGTGGGACGGACGCCGACTGGACCGCTGAGCTGGTGCAAACCGATGCCGCAGCGACCGAGTTGCCAGAGGTGTCGGTGGCCAAAGTCAGTCGGGGGTCGGCATTTCAGTTCGAGCCGAGGCGTTCGCTGCCGCTCACCGTGGTGTGAGACGACGCAGTCTGTCAAGGCGGCGGATATACCACTTCGGTGACGACACGGCATCGACCGCATACCAATGACGTTGTGACCCAACCGCGTACGGGGCGTCCGCGGCTATGGTTAACGCTGGCCAAAGACCCCTATCGACGAAAGTATCCGCTCTATGTACGACCCACTTGGGTTGTCGATCGGGACCACTAACCTGGTTGCGGCATCTAACGGAAAAGCTCCGGTTAGTCGTCGCGCTGTCCTGACGCTGTATCCGCATTGTGCACCGAAAGTCGGTGTGCGCGCGGAAAACCCGAACCTAACCGAGTCCGGCACGCTGATGAGCGGCTTCGTGGAGCGCATCGGAGATTCGGTGGCGCTGGTGTCTCCCGATGGGTCGGCTCACGACCCAGACCTATTGATGGTCGAGGCACTCGACGCCATGGTGGTCACCGTCGGTGCCGACGTGAGTTCGTCGGAGATCTCGATAGCTGTTCCGGCGCACTGGAAACCCGCGACGGTGCAGGCGCTGCGCAGCGGATTACGCACACACGTCGGCTTCATCCGCAGCGGCATGGCGCCGCGTCTGGTACCGGACGCGATCGCGGCGTTGACAGCCGTGAAGTCCGAATTGGGGCTTCCCGCAGGCGGTGTGGTGGGGCTGCTAGATTTCGGTGGCTCCGGAACCTATGTCACCCTGGTGGACACCAAATCCGATTTCGAGCCCGTCAGCGCCACAATGCGTTACGAGGATTTCTCCGGCAGCCAGATAGACCAGGCACTGTTGCTGCACGTCATCGACGAGCTGGGCCACGGTGACGTCGATCCGGAAAGCACCACCGCCGTGGGCCAACTCGGCGAACTCAGGGAACAGTGCCGGGAAGCCAAGGAGCGCTTGTCCACCGACGCGGTCACCCAATTGGCCGCCGAGCTTCGCGGATCCAGCTTCGTCATTGAAGTGAATCGAGACGAGTTTGAAAGTCTGATACAGGATCGGCTCACTGGTTTCATCTACGCGTTCGACGACATGCTGGCGCGCAACAACGCGACCTGGGCCGACCTCGCGGCTGTGGTCACGGTCGGCGGTGGTGCCAGCATTCCGCTTGTCACTCAACGTCTTACAATGCACACTCGCCGACCGATCCTGACCGTGTCGCAACCCGCGTGCGCTGCCGCGATGGGCGCGTTGCTGCTGGCCACGCGGGGGGAAGAAATTGATCTGCGGACGCGGACGTCCATAGGTCTGGTGGCGGCGGCCGGGGCTTCGAGGGCGTCCGGTACCAGCGTGATCGAACTGCCGGCCGGCGACGTCATGGTAATCGACCAGGACGCGCTGACAGACCGCGAGCTGGCCTGGTCGCAGACCGACTTCCCCAGCGAAGTACCGGTGCGTTTCGATGGCGATTCCTACAGCGAAGACGGTCCCTGCTGGTCGATGCGGCTGAATGTGATCGATCCGCCGAAGGAACCGCCGTGGCGCCGATTCCGGGTGTCACAGTTGCTCATCGGGTTCAGCGCCCTGGTGGCCATGACCGCGATCGGCGGTGTGGCATTTACGCTGACGGCCGTCGAGCGGCACCCGGCGCCCGTGGTTCCCAGTGTCGCACCCCCACGGCCCAGCTCCATGCCGCCCAGGGTCATCGTGCCCAGCCCCCATTCGCCCAGTCCTATCCCGCCGGCCAGCGTCACGCCGATTCCCAGCGCCGCGCCCGCCCCAACCAGCGTCGCGCCGCCGCCGCCGCCACCGCCACCGTCGCCGACACCGTCGGCGGTGGTGACGACCACCAAGGCGCCGCCGCCCACCACCACGACGACGACCACGCCGGCCACGACCCAGCCAACAACCACAACCACCACCCCGACGACCACGACCGAGGCGGAGGCCACCGCGAGCGAGCCGCCCACCACGACATCGACGGTGAGGATGACGACGTCGTGGTTGCACGTCCCGCTGTTGCCCATCCCGATACCGATACAGGTGCCGGCGAATCAGGGCCCCCAGGCCCCGGCTCCGCAGGACCAGGGCCCGCAGAACCCCTTCGCCAGCCCGGGCTCCCCGTGAGCGCCACCGCGCGCATAGTCCGCATAGTCGTCGCGTTTGAGCTTGCCCTGAATTGATCCGCGTCTGCGTGCACGCGAGTAGGGTTTGAGCTGGCAAGAACTTCGACGGCGGCCCGCGCGGTGCGCTCGTCCGCCAAGACCCCTTTGGAGGGGTTATGGACATCGTGCTTGGGGTATCGATGGAGCCCACGGCGGTCCGGTTACTGCTGATCGAGGGCGAGAACGCCGACGGCGTCATCGTCGAAGAAGACAACATCGAAGTCGTGGCGGGTAACTGCGCGGCGACCTCTGACGCGGCCGCTCAGGTCATCGCCGCGATTACCGGCACCCGCGAAGGCGCGGCCGAGAGCGGCTACCAGCTGACATCCACAGGTGTGACGTGGACGGACCCTGCCGGGGTTGCGGCGCTGCGCGCCGAGCTCGCCGCGCGCGACGTCGGCAGCGTCATGCTGGTCTCCCCGCTGCTCGCCGCGGCCGCCTTGGCACAGACGATCGGCGGTGCGCTCGACTACCGCCACATCGCGATGTTGTTCGTCGAAGCCGGCAGCGCGACGCTTGCCGTTGTCGATGTGGCGGACGGGTCGATCGTCGATCTGCACCGGCAGCCCTTCGAGGCGGCTCACGAGTTGGCGACGATGGTCGTCGGTCTCGACGCCCCGGGCTCGCGGTCGGATGGCGTGTTCGTCATTGGCTGTGGGGTCGACATCGTCGGAATCAAGCCCTTGCTGGAGGCTGCGACGTCGCTTGCGGTGACCGGCCCTGAGGAACCGCACATGGCCCTGGCCCGCGGGGCGGCGCTGGCGTCGGCAAACGCGCCGCTGTTCGCGTCTTCGACGGCCGCGCTGGCCTACGCACTGGATCCGGGCACCGGCGAGGTCAATCCCGGCGCGCTCAATCCGACCTACCTCGACCTTTGCGCCAATGCCGATCCGGGGCAGGGGGCGCTGGCCTATAGCGCCCTAGACGACGAACCCGACGCAGACGACAGCATCCTGCCCCGCAGGCCCTTGGTGTTGACCGGTGGTGCGATGGCGGGGGTCGCCGCCCTCGCGGCCGGGGTGCTGATCGTCTCGCTGACATCCGATGTTCGCCCGACGGCAGCCAAAGACCCCAGCCCACAGGAAAGCGTCGTCACCCCGGTGAGTCCGGCGCCAACGGTTTCCCCGCATGTGCAATTTCCTATTTCCAGCTTGTTGCCGCCGCCGCCGGCCACGCCCGTCGCCGAAGCGGCTCCGCCGCCCGCACCGCCACCAGTTGTACGCACCCCGCCGCCTACGGCGGCGAATATGGCGCCCGCCACCCAGCCCCTGCCTCTTCTACACCTCTGACGCTGTTCACCCCCCCCCCCCGCCGCCGCCCGGCCCGCCGGAGCCGGGGCCCTAGAGCCGTAGCGGATCGTGCCGAAAAGGGCGCACACTGTGCAGTAACGGTATGAACTGCGAGGAGGTCGCGTGGGCGACAGTGGACCGTTCGGGTTTGATCCCGAAGACTTTGATCGGGTGATCAGAGAGGGGACCGAGGGACTGCGCGACGTGTTCGAGCGCGTCGGCAGGTTCGTGACCGGTCCTGGCGGTCGGAGCGGTTGGTCGGTGATGTTCGAGGACCTGGCGCGGCGTTCGCGTCCGGCGCCCGAAACCACCGGAGAGGCCGGTGACGGCGTGTGGGCCATCTACACCGTGGACCCCGACGGCGGCGCCCGCGTCGAGCAGGTCCATGCGACCGAACTCGACGCGCTGCGTGCGAACAAGGACAACACCGACCCGAAGCGGAAAGTCCGCTTCCTCCCGTACGGCATCGCGGTGAGCGTCCTCGACGATCCGTCGGACGAGCCGACATAGATTTGGCGACCACGTCGTCCGTCTGTCACGTGTGTGGCTCAGAGCCGCGCCAGGGAGCACGGTTCTGCGATGCGTGCGGTTCGCCGCTGACACTGGTCGTTGATCCGGCCGAATACAAGCAAGTGACAGTGCTGTTCGCCGACGTTGTGCGCTCGATGGATATTGCCGCGGCTGTTGGCGCCGAGCGGCTGCGCGAGGTGATGACCGAGCTGGTCGATCGATCCGCGGCCGTGGTGCAGCGGTACGGCGGTACCGTGGACAAATTCACCGGCGACGGGATCATGGCCCTGTTTGGGGCACCAATCACGTTGGAAGATCACGCGTTTCGAGCATGCCTCGCCGCGCTGGATATTCAGCAGGGTGCTCAGCGGTTGGCGGTTGAGGTGGCCCGCCGCGACGGGGTCGACCTGCGGCTGCGGGTCGGCTTGAATTCCGGCCGGGTGATCGCCGGCGAAGTCGGGGCTACGCACCTGGGTTACACCGCGGTCGGTGCACAGGTGGGCATGGCGCAGCGGATGGAAGCGGTGGCTCCGCCGGGCGGTGTCATGCTCAGCGAGTCGACCGCGCGGCTCGTCGAGGATCGAGTGGTTCTGGGAGAGCACGAGACTGTGCGCATTAAGGGTGCGGACAACCCCGTGCCGGCGCGCCGGTTGCTGGCCGCAGACGGCGAACATCTCAAGAAAGTACGCAAGCCCCGCCATGAATCCCGGCTGGTCGGACGCCAGCTGGAGAAGGACGCCGTCGCGGCGTTGCTCGACCAGGCCCATCGCGGCAACGGAACCGTCGTCACGGTGACCGGTCGGCCTGGGGTGGGCAAGACCCGGTTGGCCCGAGAGTCGGTAGCGACAGCGCGAGGGCGTGGTTTCGAGGTGTTTGTCACCTACTGCGAATCACATACTCGTGAAATCGCATTCCATGTCATCTCGCGGCTGTTGCGCGCGGTTTTTGACATCGGTGGCCTCGCTGCTGAGCAGGCACAGACCCGAGTCCGTAGCGAGATGCCTTACGCCAGTGCGGAGGATCTTCTTCTGCTCGATGACCTGCTTGGCGTGCGCGACAACGAGGTGCAGTTGCCCGATATCAGTCCGGACGCCCGACGCCGCCGTCTCGTCGACCTGATCAACACTGTCGCGCTGGCGCGCCCGCGGCCCGCGGTCTATGTCATCGAGGACGCCCAGTGGATCGACACTGTCAGCGAGTCAATGCTCGCCGAGTTTGCGGCAACGGTGCCAAGAATGCGGGCGACGCTGCTCATCATGTATCGGCCCGAATATCAGGGACCACTGGCCAGCATCCCCGCCGCACACCCCTTTACGCTTGCACCCCTTGATGATTCGCATATCACGGAGTTGGTTAGAGAGCTGCTGGGTGAGCATCCTTCGGTACTGGGACTCTCTACAGTGATCGCCGAACGAGCGGCGGGCCTACCGTTCTGTGCCGAAGAGATCGTGCGTGACCTGGTCGAGCGGGGCGAACTCGAGGGCGCTCCGGGCGCCTACGTGTGCGTCCGGGAGGTGCGCGATATCCATGTGCCGGCCAGCGTGCAAGCGGTCATCGGAGCTCGGATCGACCGACTCACCGCTACGGCGAAGCGCGCGTTGCACGCCGCGGCCGTCATCGGTGCGCAGTTCGATATCGAATTGTTGGCGCTGCTGCTGGACTCGGCCCCGGAGGCAACGGATCTGACGCCGTTGATCGTGGCGGAACTCGTAGAGCCCGTGACACGCGCGCGGCAGGGCACATACGCGTTTTGCCATCCGCTGATTCAGGCAGTGGCATACGAATCCCAATTGAAGGCTGGACGCTCGGAACTGCACCGTCGGGTTGCCGCAGTGATGCAACGAACCCGCGGTGGGTTCACCGGTGAGGAAGCCGCCATGGTCGCCACGCAGTATGCGGCCGCCGGCGACCTGAGGGATGCATTCGACTGGCACATGGACGCGGCGACTTGGTATGGCGCACGCGACATCCGGGCGGCCCGACAGAGTTGGCAGCTGGCGCAGCGAGTCGCCGACCGGCTGCCCGCCGACGAACCCGATCTGTTGGCCATGCGGATAGCACCACGAGCTCTACTGTGCGGCAGCGCTTTTCAGGTGGGCGGTACACCTGCCGACACCGGCTTCGAGGAATTGCGGGAGCTGACCACCGCCGCAGGTGACAAGAAATCACTCGCCATCGGGATGGCGGGGCACCTTACCACGCTCACGTTCAACTCACGTCATCGCGAAGCCGCCGACATGGCATCGGAATTCGCCACGCTTGTCGAGTCGATCGGCGATCCGGCGATGACGGTCGGGCTGTTCTATGCAGCCGCACAAGCCAAGTGGGAAGCCGGTGAAGCGACCGAGAGTTTGCGGTTGGCTCAGCGGGTGATCGACCTTTCCGGCGGCGACCCCACCATGGGCAACTTAGTGATCGGATCCCCTCTGGCATGGGCGCTCACCGTAAAAGGAGCGGCCGGAATGTTCCTAGGGCGCAAGGGATGGCGAGAGGACCTGCGGGCAGGCATAGTTCTGGCTCGATCGGTGGATGCGGCCGCCCGGTCCTTTGTGCAGTTGTACAAGTACGCGGCCGCCATACAGAACGGCGCCGTGCGGCCCAGTACGCGCGACGTGGCACTGGCGGCCGAGTCGTTGGAAGTTGCCCAGCAGTCGGGAGACAACGCCGGCCTCGCCTACGCGCTGCTCAATCGTGCTATTGCCTTGCTCCACAACGACTCTGAAGCCGGCGGCATGGAGTTTCTGGTAAGGGCGAAAGAGATGTTCGAGCATGAACAGCTCACCATGACGCTGCGGCGGATGTGCGATATCGAATTTGCGCGTGAGCGTGCACGATCGAATGACCTTGACGGCGCGATCGAGCTGGCGACGAGCGTTCTCGCTGAGCAGTTCGCCACCGGGGAGATGCTCTTCCGCGGCCCCGCGACGAGCGTGCTGGTCGAGGCGCTGTTGGCGCGCGGCTCCAGCGCCGATATCGCGGATGCGGCACGTGCGGTGGAGCGGCTTGCCGCCGTGCCCGTGGAGCCCGGGTTCGTCCTGCACGAGCTTCCGCTGCTGCGGCTGCGGGCCCTGCTCGCCCGGGCACATGGCGATGAGGCGGGCTATGCGCGATTCCGGGACCGCTTCCGGGCCAAGGCAAAAGAGGCCCAATTCGAGGGCTACCTGGCGCAGGCCGAAGCGATGGGTTAGCGCCGGGAGCCGTCAGCCCTGCTCTACGACGTTCGCGTCGCCGGATTTGGTGATCTTCGGTGAGCCGGAGTGATACGTGATGCGATTGTCGAAGCCGGAGGCGTCGATGGTGTCGGCGGCGTCGACGGTGACGGTGTTCTGCAAACCGGACACGGTAAGCCGCGCGCAGTGGCCGGTGATGACGACCTTGTTGGAAATTCCGCTGACGGTGACGACGCTGTCGTTACAGGCGACCGTCTTGTTCTCGTTGACACCAGTGACGATGAGGCTGCCGCCCGGCGGTGGGGCGGGTGATGTCGAGGGAGTCGGGCTGCGCGGGGTGGTCCGAGGCGAAGTGTTGATCGGGGAAGTGCTTTCTGGGGCTGGGCTTTCGGTGCTCTCTGAGGGCGACAAGACGACGAAGTCGCTCCTGTGCAGTTGGCGCGACGCGTACACCGCAATGCCTCCTACCAGGCCGAGGATGCCAATGACGAAGAGCGCGGCCAAGATCCAGAAGATGCGGATACCCGAGGACGACCGCGGGGTGCCCCCGGGATACGGCGCGGTGTAGCCGTACGAGGGCGGTGCGGGTGGCACCTGGAAAGCCGGTGGCACCGGGTCGGACGGCGGTGGCGGGTACGCCTGGTATGCCGAGTCGCCGAGCGGCGGTGGGGCACCCAGTTCGGACGCGCGTGCCGCGTCGGCCAGCGGGCGCTCCAGCTCGCGGATCCGGGCCTCCGGGTCATCCTCGGGGTTCATGACACAGATGCTCCCACACCGAGATCCCGGCGAATAGGCTCGGCGTCGTGCCCGACTTGCCGAACCGTCAGATTCTGTTGCGCCGCCGTCCCACCGGGCTCGTCCAGCCCGGGGAGACTGAGCTGATCACCGCGCTCGCCCCCGAGCCTGCCGACGGCGAGGCACTGCTGCGCACCACCTACGTGGGTATCGATGCCGCCGCCCGGACCTGGCTCGACGACCAGCCGGGCTATCTTCCGCCGGTGCAGCTGGGCGAGGTCATCCGGGCGGCCGGGATCGGTCAGGTGGTCGCGTCGCGGTGCGACGCCTACGCCGTCGGCGACGTGGTCACCACACTGACTGGCTTTCAGGAGTACGTGATCATCCGCGACGATGTGTTCAGCACACCGATCCCGGGCGAGGACGATCAACTGGCGATCATGTCGGTGTACGGCCCGACCGGGGCCACCGCGTACTTCGGCATGACCGACATCGGCCGGCCGCAGCCTGGGGAGACGGTGGTGGTCTCGGCGGCGGCGGGTGCCACCGGGTCGGTGGCCGGACAGATCGCCAAGATCGCCGGAGCCCGAGGGGTGGGCATCGCGGGGGGGCCCCGGAAGTGCCGGGCGGTGGTCGAAGACTTCGGGTTCGACGCGTGCATCGACTACAAGGCGGGCGATCTGGCGGCAGAGCTCAAAGAGCACTGTCCCCGACGAGTCGACGTCTACTTCGACAACGTCGGCGGGCCGATCCTTGACGCGGTGCTTGGCCGGCTGGCCCCCAAGGCGCGGGTCGTGCTCTGCGGCGTCATCTCCAGCTACCTGACCGGCGAGCACCCAGGACCGGCCAACTACGTGAACCTGCTGGCCAAAACCGCTCTCATGCAAGGATTCAACGCGCTCGACCAGTGGGGCCGCTTCGACGAGGCCTTTGCCAACCTGCGCCAGTGGGAGGCCGAAGGCCGGCTCAAGCATCGGCAGACCATCTTCGAGGGCATAGAGTCGTGTGTCGACGCTCTCAACGGGTTGTTCACCGGCGCCAACATCGGCAAGACGCTGGTCAAAATCAGCGAACCCACACCCTGCTGCTAGGGTCGCCTGCTTATGCCCGAGATGGACCGCCGCCAGATGATCATGATGGCAGGCTTCGGCGCGCTGGCGGCAGCAATGCCCGCCCCGAATGCCCTGGCCAACCCGTCCCGACCGGCTGCGCCGGTGGGTCCGGTGCCCGTGCCTGCCGCGCCGGCAGCGGGGCCTACCGGTGGGCTGCTGTGGCACGACGAGTTCGACGGCCCTGCCGGTTCGGCACCCGATCCGTCGAAGTGGGCAGTGTCCAATCACCGGACGCCGATCCGGAACCCGGTCGGGTTCGATCAGCCGCAGTTTTGGGGGCAGTACCGCGACAGTCGTCAGAACGTGTTCCTCGACGGCAACTCCAATCTCGTGCTGCGCGCCACCCATGACGGCAACAGCTACTTCGGCGGCCTGGTCCACGGCCTGTGGCGGGGCGGTATTGGAACCACCTGGGAAGCCCGGATCAAGTTCAACTGCCTAGCACCCGGCATGTGGCCCGCCTGGTGGTTGTCCAATGACGATCCCGGCCGCAGCGGCGAAATCGACCTCATCGAGTGGTACGGCAACGGGACCTGGCCGTCGGGAACCACCGTCCACGCCAACCCGGACGGCACGGCCTTCGAGACGTGCCCCATCGGCGTGGACGGCGGCTGGCACAACTGGCGGGGGCGCTGGGATACGACCGGCATGTACTTCTGGCTCGACTACGCCGACGGCATGGAACCGGACTTCTCGGTTCCCGCGACCGGTATCGAAGATTTGAACGATCCCATTCGCGAATGGCCGTTCAACGACCCCGACTACACGGTGTTCCCGGTCCTGAATCTTGCGGTTGGTGGTTCCGGTGGTGGAGATCCCGCGGCGGGTTCGTATCCGCAGGAGATGCTCGTCGACTGGGTGCGAGTCTTCTAAGCGCGTAGCAAAGCATGTGCCGCGATGTTCAGCGTGGGCGGCGCGTGTTTCACGCGTGGATGCGCCTCGTAGCAAAGGGATCGACGTTTCCCGGATCAACCGCGGATGAGGTGTTTCGTCGTGGCGCGGGATGCATACCCTCCGACCGCGTGGTTTCATAACACCGTTTGCGGATGTTGCTCGGGGGATTGCGTGATGTCCCGCGCCTACTGATTGGTGGTATCTGAGATGGATCGACGCAGCATGTTGTTGACCACGGGACTTGGCATGCTGGCGGCCGCAGCCTCGCTCCCCGTGCCCGAGGTCCAGGCGTACCCGTCGGCCCCGACCGCACCGGCGTCCGGGGCGGGCGGACCCTACATTTTCTCCGACGAGTTCGACGGGCCGGCGGGCTCAGGTCCCGATCCGGGGAAGTGGACGGTGCAGACCTGGCAGGACGACGTGTCCCCGCCGGTCGAGGGGATCTACCGCGACGATCGCCGCAACGTGTTCCTCGACGGCAACTCCAATTTGGTCCTGTGCGCCACCCAGGAAATGGGCCAGTACTACACCGGCAAACTGCGCGGCAACTTTCGCAGCATGATCAACCAAACCTGGGAAGCGCGGATAAAGCTCGACTGTCTGTTCCCCGGCCTTTGGGCCGCGTACTGGGGTGTCAACGAGGATCCCCAGCCAGACGGTGAGGTCGACATTTTCGAGTGGTACGGCAACGGCAACTGGCCGCCGGGAACCACGGTCCACGCGGCGTCCAACGGCAAAACCTGGGAAGGCAAATCGATTCCCGGCTTGGTGGACGGCGGCTGGCACACCTGGCAAATGCATTGGGGTGAGGACGGTTTCGCCTTCTCGCGCGACGGCGCGCCGTACTTCAGTGTTCCGCCGAAGCCGATCCACGTCGCCGGCAACCCTCCCGAGGACATGCGGTGGCCGTTCAACAATCCGGGCTATTGGATGACTCCGATGTTTACCCTTGCGGTCGGTGGGGTTGGCGCCGGCGACCCTGCGCTAGGTACCTTCCCGGCGGCGATGCTCGTCGACTACATACGTATCTGGTGAGTGTCATCGCTCCGCTTTGATGACCTGAACCAGGTTGAACTGCCAGCGCTCGACGAGCCGGAAGCCCAGGCCGCGCGGAACCGCGAAGGCGGGGGTTGCCCCGTAGCGTGGGCCTGGCGGGAGCGCCGATCCCTGCTCGTGAGCGGGCATCGACTCGTCGGCTTGGGTGATGATCCAGACGACACCGCAGTGGCTTAACGGCTGCGCGACGACCTCCGGAATCAGGTTGGTGTCGAACACGTCGTTGCGGTCGGTCGCGCGTTGCCAAAGGGTGAGGTCGACCAGCTTCCGATAAGCATCGGGGCGCGCCGCCATCAAGGGTCGCATCGGTGCGGGCATGAAAGTCACTGTGTCATTTACCAGCAAGCAATCGCCCGGCGCGGCCTCGGCCGTGATCAGATCGGCCACTTGGCTATAGTCCATCCCGTATTTGGCATACGGATTGCGTTGCACCCAAACATAATTCGGCGCGGCGACGACGGCGAAAAGAGCAACGATCGCCACCGCCACCCACGGTTTGACCGCCAATGCGCCAATGCAGACGCCGAGGACCAGCGCCATCGCCGGTGCGGTGAAACACAAATAACGCGGCGTGTAGATCGAGTGCACCAACGCCGACCAAACGACGATCAAGGTGGTCGGGATCACGAGCCAGGCGGCCGCCAATGCCAGCAGTTGCCGATCTGTCGCATCCAGTTTCGCGGATGTATAGCGCCACAAAGCAATAGCGGTCACTATGACAACTGCCGACAAGGCCGCGAACAGGGGGCATCTTTCGAAGTATTGCTGTACCGTCACATCCTCGATCGTTCGATGGCCAATCGGAGCGATCCAACTGATCTGATGCGCTTGACCGATGACCGCGACCACAAACGGCGTCACAACGCACCCCGCCGCAACCGAGGCAATGGCGAACCGCTTTACGACGGTTCGACTTCGCCGGAAGAAACAGACCAAGGCGGCGTGCGCCAACAACAACAGCGCGAGATAGATGTCGAGCACAATCGAAATCGCTTGGGCGATGCCATAACACAGCCAGACCCGGGCGTTGTCACGCCGAGCGGCGTAAACGAGCAGTATCGTCAGCCACACGGCGGCCATCATCGAAACGGCATATGGGCGAGCCTCGACGCCCGCCCACGTCGACCTCGGCAAGATCGCGCAGACGACTCCGGACGTCACTGCAACGGTGCGAGACGAGAGCTGCTTGCCCAGCACCACAACGCCGGCCGCGGCGCCTCCGACGGCCAGACCGCTCGGCGCGCGGGACCAGAACTCCGTGGGCGGGACGAGCTGGAACCAGCAGTGCATGAGCAGGTAGTACAGGCCATGGACGGCATCGACGTTGCCCAACATCTGCCATAACTGGCCCAGCGAACGACTGTATGAGGCCGAAATGGTCGCGGCCTCGTCGTACCAGAAGGACGGCAGCCCGGCGCCGCCCAGACTCACTGCGGCCGCCAGCACGCAGGCGACCAACGGGTCCAGCCAAGTTGGCGACAATGCCGATAGGGCGCCGCGAAGCGGACCACGGTGAGGCCGCGTCTCACCGTTATAGGAGGCGCTCACCGAGCCGCCAAGCACGTCGCCTCGCTGAACACACCGCTATGTTGCCAGAAGCGGACCAGGGTCTTCGCGCTGGTCGAATCCGACCGTCAGGTATTTCCGGCTCGATTACGCTGACGGCATGCATCCGGGTGCGCGTCTTTTGACGACGGCTGACAGTGACCGGTGACGGGCCCTCGGGCGAACAGATCGATGCCGTCCTGCGGGCATCCCGGGCGATGGTGGGCATTGCTGCGGCGTCCATCGCCCAGGTCGACGACAGTGTGACCGTGCCGCAGTTGCGGGTGCTGGTGATGGTGTACACGCGAGGTCCGCTCAATCTCGCGGCGGTGGCGGCTGGGCTGGGCGTCAACCCGTCAAACGCCAGCCGGATCTGCGAACGGCTCATCAGGGCCGGGCTGCTTGACCGCCAAGCATCGCCGAACGATCGACGCAACATTGTATTGAGCCTCACCGACGCCGGACGAGGGCTGATCAACAAGGTGACCCGACATCGGCGCACTGCGATCGCGGGGTTGCTGCGGAGCATGGATCCGTCGGATCGCGAACTGCTCACGACGGCCCTCGACCGGTTTGCCAACGCTGCCGGTGAACCCGTGCCTGACGACGTCGTGACGACGATTTGGCCTGGCGGGAGCTGAATTCCCCACTGCCGATTGCGCGATGTCCTATAATTGCGTCGACGCAAACATTGCTGCCAACAACTAATAGTAGAAAGCGGTTGGATCGCCCCTGTGACTTCGCAGCGCCCCGCGCCGATCACGATCCCTGATGTACGAGGACATGACGGCGACAAAGCTCGGAGGATTCTGGAAAAGCTCGGCCTCACCGACGTGCGTATGTGCTCGACAAATCCCGCGTATGGCGTCGTCATGTTGGAGTCGTGCTGGACGGCGGTGAGCATCGATCCACCACCGGGAACCGTGGTCGGCGCGAATGACCCCGTCGTGGTCAACGTGTACAAGGACTAAACCAGCGCCCCACTAGGGTGGACCGAGTGAGCTGGCGGCCCTGGCAACGCGCGCGCGCTGTCAAACAGATCACCCGAGGTCTGGGCGCCCTCGATCGGGAACTGTTCGAGGCGGTCGCCGTGACTCCCACGCCGCTGCTGGATACGGTGATGCCGCCGTTGACCCGAGCGGCTGACCATTCCAAGCTGTGGTTCGCGATCGCTGCGGCACTGATCGCGGCGGGAAAGAACTCGGCCCAGCGCGGCGCGATACGCGGCGTTATGACGCTCGGAGTCGCCAGCTTATTCACCAATCAGGTGGCCAAGCGAATCCGTCAACGCCCGCGTCCGCTCTACGACTCGGTGCCCCTTATACGACGCGCTCGGCGCGTCCCCACGTCCAACTCGCTGCCGTCCGGACACTCCGCCAGCGCCGCCGCCTTCGCCGTGGGCGTGGGCCTGGAGAATCCGTCGCTGGGTTTCGGGCTGGCTTTGCTGGCCGGAATGGTGGGATTGTCGCGGGTGGCAACCGGCGTGCATTATCCGGGCGATGTGGTGGCCGGGTTCGGCATCGGCGCCGGCGTCGCCGTCTTGGGCAGCCGCCTTGTCCCGCCGATCGTCGAAACCGCGTTACCACGAACGGAACCGCTGTGGGTCGAGACGCCGAAACGGCCCGACGGTTCCGGTGTGGTTGTCGTGGTTAACCCGGCGTCGGGCAGTGGCATCGGGTCGAGCGTCGCCGACGTGGTGCGGGCCGAGCTACCAAGGGCAGAGATCGTCGAACTGGGCCGCGACGACGACCCGGTCCAGGTGCTGCGCAGCGCCGCCGAACGCGCCGAGGTCCTCGCCGTGGGCGGGGGCGATGGCACCGTGTCTACCGCCGCCGCGGTGGCCACCGACGCCGGGGTGCCGTTGGCAGTCTTTCCGGCCGGAACGTTCAACCACTTCGCGAAAGACATTGGTTGCGACACCGTGGACAAGACCGTTGACGCAATCCGACGGGGCAGCGTTGCCCGCGTTGATCTGGTGCGGCTCAACGAAACTCGGATGGTCGTCAACACCGCGAGCATCGGCGCGTACCCCGCGTTCGTCCAGCAGCGTGAAAGGCTCGAGAAGCGCATCGGCAAGCCGCTGGCCGGGATCTACGCGATGCTGCACATACTGCGCAACGGCGGTCAGACAGTGCGCATCCGCTACGACAACAAGACGGTGCTGACATCGCTGTTCTTTCTGGGCAATTCGTTGTATCTCCCCGCAGGCTTCGCCCCATCGCGACGTACTCGCATGGATGATGGCCTGATCGACGTGCGCATCCTGGAAGCAGGTCGCCGGTTGGCGACGACCAGGATCCTGCTTGCGATGGCCCTGGGGCGTCTGGAGCGCAGTCCGCTATACCACGCGATGCAGGTGCCGGAATTCAGCTTCACCGCCGTCGACGGCCCGACGGTCATCGCACACGACGGCGAGGTCGGCGAGGAGTATGACAAAGCCAGCTTCACCGCGATGTACCGGGCGTTGCGGGTGTTTCGGCCGCTTGCCTGACCCGAGCGGCGCTATTTCACACCTTCCGCACGTTCGCATTCGACCCGCTTCCCTACAGCGTCGATGAAGCCCGGCTTCAACGTTCGCGTGTTCAACGAAGTGACTCTGGATACACGCCTTCGGCCACGTGCCGATCGAGACGATCACATCGCCGGGTTCGGCGCCAAGGCCAAGCGCCGCTGCGGCGTTGTCCCCCAGGCCCGCGGCGAATATCCTTGCACCGCTTTCGGTTCGACCCGATGGCCCGAGGACCCGCGGCAGCTCGGGGCATCGGCCGCGCAGGGCCAGCTCGAGAAGGTCGACGCGGTAGTCGCCGCTTGCCGCGTCGAAGTAACCCGTTCCACTGGCGTCGCTGCGATCGGTGGTCAGCGTGGCGATGTCGGTTTCGCCGCGCAGCCGCCATGTCAACCAGTCATGCGGCAGGCAGACCGCCGCCGTGCGATCGGCATTCGGTGATTCATTGTCGGCGAGCCAGCGCAGTTTCGCGACCGTGACGGCGGCCAGCGGCACGACACCGACGGCATGCGCCCATGCGCTCGCTCCACCGAGCTCGTCGACCAGCGTCCGTGCCGCATCGGCGGAACGCACGTCGTTCCACAACAGCGCCGGCCGCACGATCTGGCCAGCCCCGTCGAGGCACACCATCCCGTGTTGCTGCGCACCGACCGCGACCGCGTCGACGTCGTCGAGCCCACCGGCCACGTCGATAGCGTGTTGTGCAGCGGATTCCCATGCGGCCGGGTCGACTTCGGTGCCGTCAGGGTGGCCCGCGCGGCCCTCGCGGACCACTTCGCCCGTGTCGGCGTCACACACCAACACCTTGCACGACTGGGTCGACGAGTCGATGCCCGCGACCAGGGTCACGATTCGTTTCCGCGGAGCAGCATGGTTAGTGTCGCACGGGCGCCGTTGTGGTGCAGCGAGTCGAGGGTCCACAGATATGGCTCGACGAAGCGCGGCTGGTCAACGAGATCGCCGAAGACCAAGCGGTTTTCCAGAAATGCGATCGGGTCGTCGCGCTGGGATCGGGCGATCGGGACCAGTGTGTCCGCGAGCCGGTCCACCACTTCGATGGGTTGGCCGTCTTCGTCGATTCCTTCGGCGTAGCGTGCCCAGCTCGCCACGATCGCCGCCGACAACCGCACCGGGCCTGCGGACTGGAGATTGTCACGAACCACGGGCAGCAGCCACTTCGGGATACGGTCGGAGGATTCGGCACACAACCGGGCCACCGTATCGCGGACGTGCGCGTTGGCGAAGCGGGGGAGCAGGCCGTCCTTGAACTCGGTCAGGCCCGGAATCACGGTAAGCGTGGGCATTGCCTCGGAATCCAAGTAACGCGAAAGGAATTCGGCAAGCAACGGGTCTTGGGCGGCTTCGTGCACTAGCCGGTACCCGGCCAAGTATGCGAAGTAACACAGGCCCTGATGGCCGGCGTTGAGGAGGCGTAACTTCATCGCCTCATACGGCGACACGTCGTCGACAAGCTGAACGCCGGCTCTTTGCAGTGGTGGCCGGCCGTCGGCGAAATCGTCCTCCAGAACCCACATGCCGAACGGTTCCGCGGCGACCGGCCACGCGTCCTGGACGCCGAATTCGGAGTACAGTCGCTCGACCACCTCCGGCGTGGTCACCGGTGTAATCCGGTCGACCATCGAGTTGGGAAACTTGGTGTTGTCGCGCATCCATTGCGCGAGTGCGGGATTAGATGCTGCAGCATATGATGTGAACGCGTCCCGCGCCACCTCGCCGTTGGCGACGATGTTGTCACACGACACGATTGTCGGGGATGGGAGGCCTCGTTCGCGTCGTCGGTTGAGCGCCGCTGTGACCAGGTCGAAAACGGCGCTTAGCGGTTGGTTGTAGCCGCCCTCGGTGATGGTGAGCGAGATGATCCGGGTGGCCGGATCGGCGAGCAGGTCTACCACTGCCTCGGGATCGTCAGGCGCATAACGGAAATCGACAATAGAGCCGATGACTCGCGGTTGCCGGGTGCCGTCGGGGTGTTGGAGGACCAGCGTGTAGAGGTAGTCCTGGCTGCGCAGCACGTCGCGCATGCGCCGGTCACCCGGCAGCACACCGACACCGCAGATTCCCCAGTCCCGCGCAACTCCCCGGTTCAGCAGCTCGTCGAGGTAGCCGGCTTGATGAGACCGGTGAAAGCCGCCGACACCGAAATGCACAATGCCGATGCGGATTTGGCTGCGATCGTAGCGCGGGACGGGAATCTTGAGGGCGTCCAAATTTTGAGAGTTCAGCTTCACTGGGCCGCCTCACGCATCGACTCGTCCGATCCCGATCAGCACAGCATGCCCGGTGGCCGGACCACGACGCTCAGCGGTGCCCGTGTGGTGTGTCAATTGGTTCCTAGTGTCCTGAGTCATTAATTCGTTTGCAGTAGTTGGCGACTGATTCGAGGATCTGGTCGGCGGTCTTGGTCCAGACGTA
Organism: Mycobacterium simulans; assembly: GCF_900232995.1. Taxonomy (GTDB): domain Bacteria; phylum Actinomycetota; class Actinomycetes; order Mycobacteriales; family Mycobacteriaceae; genus Mycobacterium; species Mycobacterium simulans. The sequence goes on along the minus strand of NZ_OCVX01000003.1, from coordinate 656,457 downwards.
GGGCTTGGGATCGTCGTTCCAGTGCTCGATCCAGGCGCGGATGTCG
>NZ_OCVX01000003.1:637871-656311 GCF_900232995.1 Mycobacterium simulans | reverse complement strand
GTTGCGACGCCGGACCCAGCCCTCCAACTCGGCGCGTTCATCCTCGGTCAACACGATCTGCGCGGCATGCGGTGACGGCATCACCCATTCTAACAAGAACCCATGAATTAATGACTCAGGACACTAGGTGGTCGCTGGCGTCGTAACGCGATAGATGTCGATCGCTTCGGGAAGCCCTTTGAGCTGTTGTGCGCCAAGGCTTTCGAAGATGAGTCCCGATCCGGCGGAGAGGTCACGCACGGTCCGGCTCGTCAGCACCTCGCCCGCTCCCGCCAACGCGCCGATGCGAGCGCCGGTGTGTACTGCCATCCCACTCCACTCGTCGCCGCGCCGCTCACATTCACCGGTGTGGATGCCTGCACGTATCCGAATTCCCCGCACTGCGAGTGAGGGCATCAAGGCCAGCGCGCAGCGGACCGCCCTTGTGGGGCCCTCGAAGAGGGCGAAAACACCGTCGCCCGTGTGCTTGGCGCGGACTCCGCCATATTGCGCAAGCATGTAGTCAACGACGCTGTCGTGGATGTCGAGTTGGTGACGCCAGCGCGTATCACCTGCGCTGCAGAGTTGCTCCGTCGAGCTCACGATATCGGTGAACATGACCGTCTTGAGAACACGCTCGTCTGTGGGCGCTTCGGTCCTCTCGAAAACCAAATCGAGGACGATCGGCACGGATTCGCTCACGATGTCGAACGAGCTGTGTGGGCCCGCTGGCAGCGCCTGGAACCGGGCATGAGGGATACCGGCAGCAAGGGCGGCAGTGGCTTCGAACGGCACAAATTGATCCCCGGGCCGCGCGAAGACAAAGGTGGGTGCAGACACTTTGGGAAGCATGTCGCGGACATCGATCTCCATCAGGGCCTGCCACCACAGCCGCGCCATGTGCGGGCTTGCGATCGACCGTTGGAGCTTGCCGAAAAGCTCACGCACTCCGGGTAGGTCGGAGGTGGGACCGTGGAAGAGCTCCACGAGCGCTCCGTCGCCCCAGTGCTCATCGATGTCGTCGAGCTGCGCGGCAATTTCCGCAGGTGTAAAGCCCCACGGGAAATCCGGCAGCTGTTGAGAGAACCGCGCAGCGGTTGCGTACAGGACCAACTTGTCAACTCGGTCGGGGTAGGTCGCCGCGAATAGAACGCTGGTCGATCCGCCCTCACCGGTGCCGAGGAGGATCGGGTGGTCAGCATTGGCCGCATCGCATACCGCCCGCAGATCGTCGATGCGTTCAGTCAACGAAGGCGCTTGGGACACCGGGTCGGAGAGTCCCGCGCCTCGCTTGTCATAAACGACAAACCGTGTTTCTCGCGCGAACTTTTCGATCAGAGGCCCGTAGAGACTCGCTGCGTCGTCGTAGGTATCAACGTTGCCCACCACCCAGCCGGGCACCCACACGACCACCGGCCCCGACTCGCCGAACACTCGATACGCCAGGTGTACGTCGCCATTACGCGCGTAGCGCACCCGCCCATCAGTCACGTCAACATCGTGGCATCACTGCGGTCAGCAGGTCCGCAGATTTAGCGCATCGCGTTCCCGGAAGTCATAGGTACTACCTAGCTGCTACCTAAGCCAATACAGGCTTGCCGAACTAGTTTTCGTGTGGTCGGAGCGGTGCTTTCCGCTGGGCCGTGGCCAGATAGCAAAAATTGGAGTAGCGGTGGACATCGTAGTCGGGCTGTCGATGACACCTGCGGCGATCCGCATGGTGCTGGTTGAGGGGGAAAACGCCGACGGCGCCACGGTCGAAGAAGGCGAGCTGGAGGTTGCGGCCGCCGACTCAGCAACCGATCAGGTGCTCGCCGCCATCCTGGGAAGCCGGGAGGGTGCGGACGAGGCGGGTCACCAGGTCACCTCGATAGGGGTGATCTCGACGGACCAGCTCGAGGCCGCCGCGCTGTGCGACGCGTTGGCCGCTCGCAAGGTCGACAACGTGACGCTGATCTCGGCGTTCCTCGCCGCTGCAGCACTGGCCCAGGCGGTCGGGCGGGCGATCGGTTATGAGCGCATCGCAATGCTTTTCGTCGAGCCCGAGAGCGCGACCTTGGCTGTCGTCGAGGCGGCCGACGGAGCCATCGCCGGCATCCATAAAGAACCGCTGCACAGCGTCGACGCCATGGCGGAGCTGACCGCGTTGGTCGCGGAGGCGGAGGAACTCGAAGCGCGCCCGGACGGCCTGTTCGTCATCGGCTCCGGAGTTGATATCGCCTCCATGAAGGCCCAATTGGAGACTGCGACATCGCTTGCGGTGAATGCGCCAGAGGACCCGGAGACTGCGCTGGCCCGGGGTGCGGCGCTGGCGTCTGCCCATGCATCGCTATTGGCTTCGTCCACCGATACCTTTGTCTACGAGCAGGATTCGGATACCGATGTTCACACCGTTCCTGCCGATGCACTGCGCGGCGAGGGCGACCTCGCCTACAGCGCTGTGCCGGATGAGGACGCCGATGCCCGCACCGCGGTGATGGACACGGCTGAGGAAGCCGATCTGAACGAGGGCCTGCGGCAGCGTAGACCGGTCCTGCTGTTGGGCAGTGTGGCCGCGGTGGCTCTTATCACCGGGGTTGTCGCGCTGGAAGTCGCGTTGGCGCTCGGTATCCGTCAAACGGCCGTCGCAGTGCAGCCCGTGCCTGGCCATAACATGATCGGCCCCTTGCGAGAGCTCCTGCCGGCGCCGGCTGTGGCGTCCGCTACGCAACCGAGATCGAATCAGCAGCAGGTCCCGGTGGCAAAGTTGCCGGCATTGAACGCTTTCGCTCCCCCTCCGCCCGCGGTGTCTCCGGTGCCGGCGGATGCACCGGGGACCGTGCCGGTTCGTCTCGCTCCGCTCGCTCCGGCGCCGGATCCCGGCGTACGGCTCAGCATGCCAACTCCCAACTATCCGATACTCCTGCCGCTGCCAATTGCTCCACCGCGCGAGTCTTCTGTTCCTGTACCAAACGTTCCGGCGCCCCCACTCCCAGTGCCCCTGCCGGTGTCACAGCCGCCGACGTCGGTTCCGGTCTCGCAGCCGCCCACGTCGGTTCCCGTGTCACAGCCGCCTACGACGGTTCCCGTGTCCCAGCCGCCGACGTCGGTTCCGGTGTCACAGCCGCCGACGTCGGTTCCGGTGTCGCAGCCGCCTACGTCGGTTCCGGTGTCACAGCCGCCGACGACAGTTCCTGTGTCACAGCCGCCTACGTCGGTTCCCGTGTCACAGCCGCCGACGACGGTTCCGGTGTCACAGCCGCCTACCACGGTGCCGGTGTCACATCCGCCTTCGCATGTTCCGGTGGCACCGCCACCGGAGTACGTTCCGGAACCTCAAGCACCGGTTAACTTTCCGGCTCTAGAGGCTCCATTGGCTCCAGGCCTGCCGGCTCTGGAGGCCCCACCACCTATTGGTCAGCCGGCCCCGGGGGGCCCACCGGCGCTTGGCTCGCCGGGTCTCGGAGGTGCGCCGGTTCCGGACGTGCCGTCGGTCGTCCCGCAACTGCCGCACTCGTTCACGCCGCCGGTGCAAGAGCCGTCGCCCACTCTCGGCGGAGGCGGCGGTTCCGTCGGCGGCAGTGGAGGCAGCCCCGTCGTCGCCGGAGGCAGCTCTGCCGGAGGCGCGGCTGGCTCCGTCGGTGGTGGGGGAGGCGGCTCCCTCGGTGGCGGGGGCAGTTCCAGCGGCGGCAGCTCCGGCGGACACAGTTCCAGCGGCGGCAGCTCGGGCGGACACAGTTCCAGCGGTGGCAGCTCCGGTGGGCACAGCTCTGGCGGCGGCGGGCACAAGTAGCCCGGTACTACGTTGGCGTGACCGCGGTAATCATCCGTGCCGGGATGGCCATAATTCGGTGCTGACCAGCGCATTTCATAGATATCCACCTTTTATTCAGGTCCGGCTCGAGACGCTTGTCCTTATCAGCAGGTGGCAGGGCGCGGTCACCGGTTATGAGGTGGAACATGTTTGTCAGTGTGGTGCCCCAAACGGTGGCGGCTGCAGGCTCGGACTTGGCGAGAATTAGCTCGACGATCAGCGCGGCAAATGCCGCCGCGGCAATTCCGACTGTCGGCATACAGGTCGCCGCGGCCGACGAAGTATCGGCGGCCATCGCGACGCTTTTCGGCAGCTACGCCCAGGACTATCAGGTGCTCAGTGCCGAGGTCGCCGCGCAGCAAGACCAGTTCGTGGCGGCGTTAAGTGCGGGGCAGCGGCGCTCCCGGCGGCGCAGGTCACGGCGGCGATGGCGTCGCCGGTCCGGGTGGCACCGGTGGGACCGGCGGTACCGGGGCCGCGGGTGGAACTGGCGGTGTCGGCGGCCCCGGCGCGCAAGGCGGTGCGGGAGGTGTCGGTGGCATGGGAGCTCACGGCAATGCCGGGAACGCGGGCATTGTCGGGGGGCAGGGTGGTAACGGCGGTCATGCCGGGTTGTTCAGCGGCAATGGCGGCGACGGCGGTGCGGGCGGGATTGGCGGTGCCGGCGGTGCCGGTGGAGCCGGTGCCGTGGGAGGCCACGGCGGGGCTGGCGGCACCGGCGGAGCCGGCGGGGACGGCGGCCCAGGGGGCCAGGGCGGCACCGGCTCCACTCGTGGCGCTAACGGGGCCGTTGGGAACACAGGTGTGCACGGCATGGGCGGCCTCGAGGGAACGCAGGGCTCCGGCGGCACTGTGATTCCGTCGGATGGTCAAAGCAACGGTCCGCACCCGGTCCCGAGCGAGTACTTAGACCTGGTTTTGAATGCCTCGCGCGACCTCGAACGGCTCAAGCAATACCTGGCAAGCTAACCCGGTTACGAGCTGGCGCGGGATTGGCGGCATCGGCCGCGAAGAATCCGCGCAGCGCGTCGGCGATCCGGGCCCGGATTGGGGTCCCAGAGACGACCACGTCGACCATCGTCACGGACACGTGTGTGTGGCCGCGGGCCCGTACGTGCTCGGTCGGAACCCCTGCTGCGGCAAGCGCTTCGGCGTACGCAACGCCCCCATCGCGCAGCGGGTCGAACTCTGCCGAGACGACGATCGCCGGTGGCAGGTCCGACAGATCCGGCGCGCACAGCGGTGTGATCCTCGGGTCATCCCGTACCTCGGGATCGGCGTACTGATCGAAGAACCACCGCATCAGCGGGGCGGTGAGACCGTAGCCGTCGGCATTCTCGAGGTAGGAGCCGCGGGCCTGATCGGAATCAGTGACAGGAGTGAGCAGCGCCTGGCCGACGATCCTCGGCCGGGCCGCGTCCCTGGCGAGTTGGCAGACCACGGCGGCGATGCCTGCCCCGGCGCTCCACCCGCATACCACCAGCTGTCCGGGGATGCCACCGAGTTCTTCGGCGTGCTCGGCGATCCACTGCACTGCCGCCCAGCCGTCGTCGACCGCGGCGGGAAAGCGGTGCTCGGGGGCGTGCCGGTAGTTCACCGACACAATCAGCGTGTCGCTGCGCACGCAGAGATCGCGACACAACGGATCGTCCGAGATGTGGTCGCCGAGAACCCAACCGCCACCGTGGAAGTAGACGACAACGCCGTGCGGACCCTGGCTCGCCGGTCGATAGAGGCGATAGGCCAGGATTCCCGCGGCGCCGGGCAGTGTTCCGTCGGCGATTTCGCCGACGTCCGGGCCCGGCGGGCGCGCGAGGTTGACCTCGTTCATGAAGGCACGCGCCTGATCGGGCGTCATAGATTCCAGCGGAGGCAGATTCAGCGCCGCCATCTGCTCGAGGACCATCTGGACGTCGGGCTGCAGGCGGCGCACCACGCCGTCTTCGCATCGTGAACCTGTAGGACCGGACAACCTGAACCCCAAGTAGTCGCGGGCCACCACCTCTTCACACGCCGCCCGGTAGAAGTCGACCCCGGCGGTGTAGGCCATGAAGGTGCGGGGCTTGCCCGGTATGTTGGCGCCGACATACCACGAGTTCGCTTGTGGGAAAAGCGTTATCGATGCGGCGTCGTCCGAATGCTGCATCCAGCCAGCCTCGGCAAGCTCGCTGGGTTCGATCCGGTCGAAGCCGTGGGCGTGCATGAATGTCAAGGCGTCAGCGACGAAGTCGACGTGTTGCTCGATCGACACCGCCATGTTCGACAGCACCGACGGGCTGTTGGGGCCCGCGATGAGAAAGAAGTTGGGAAATCCGTTGGTGGTCAGGCCGAGGTAGGTAGACGGACCGTGCGACCACTTGTCCTTCAGCGCAAGTCCGTCACGGCCGACGATGTCAACCGCCGCAACGGCGCCCGTGATTGCGTCGAAGCCGGTGGCGAACACGATCGCGTCGAACTCGAAAGATTCGCCGACCGTGTCGATTCCGTTCTGGGTAACGCCTACCAACGGCTGGTTCTGCAGGTTCACCAGCCGCACATGGGGCAGATTGAAGGTGGCGTAGTAATCGGTGTCTAGGCACAGCCGTTTTGCGCCGATCGGATAGCTTGTGGGGCAAAGCGCTTCCGCTGTCTGTGGATCGTGCACGATACCGCTAATCTTGCCGCGGACAAAATCGGCAAAGTCCTTGTTGGCCAAAGGATTACTCATCACATCGGCGTAGAGGTTGAGCACCTCCAGGAGTTCGCCGCGCTGCCAGGCGCGTTCGTATCGCTGCTGGCGTTCGTCGGCAGACACCGAGAACGCCGGAGTGATCGAGCGTTCCAATGGCACCCCGCCGAAGGAATATCTCGCCGCCTCACGGTAGGTCCTCTCGTCGGCCAGTTGGGCGAGCTTCTCCGGCGAGATCGGCCCGTTGTGGGCGGGGATCGAAAAGCACGGCGTGCGCTGGAAGACCACCAACCGGGCTGCCTGCGCGGCGATGAGTGGGATCGACTGGATCCCCGACGACCCAGTGCCGACGACACCGACGCGTTTACCGGTGAAGTCGACGGGTTCGTGGGGCCAGCGACTCGTGAAATACATGTCGCCGGTGAAGTTTTCGATGCCAGCGATGTCGAGGTCCTTGGGTATCGAGAGACAACCGGTCGCCATCACGAGATAGCGGCAGGCGATTTCGTCGCCGCGATCGGTGCGCACGCGGTACCCAGACGATCCGTCGTCCCAGTGCGCATGCGTGACCCGGGTGCCGAACTGGATGTCGCGACGAAGGTCGTGCTTGTCGGCGACGTGGTTCAGGTACCGCAGGATCTCGGGCTGAGTCGCATACTTCTCCGACCACTGCCAGTCGCGTGACCAATCCGGGTCGAAGCTGAACATGTAGTCGACGCTGGGGATGTCGACGCGTGCGCCGGGGTAGCGGTTCCAGTACCAGGTGCCGCCGATGTCGTCGCCCGCCTCGAATATGCGCATCGAATGATCCGCGAGGCGAAGACGGTATGCGGCGTACAGACCCGCGAAGCCGGCGCCCACGACCACAACGTCCACATCGGGGCGGTTTGCATCAACCATGTGACCATCATGGCTTGTGCGGGATGCTGGGTGTAGGTCAAACGACCGCGATGACTGCAGCCGTTGCGGCACGGTATGAGCCGCGGGTGCAAATCCGTCGCGAAATGAACTTGGGATCGGTAGGGGCCGGGCAACGATACGGTTTTGCCATCGGGTGATCCGCGGGCGGTCGCCGCATCGTTCGGAGGTCGGGATGTCTTTTTTGAGCGCGGTGCCGGAGTATGTGACGGCTGCGGCCTCGGATTTGGCCAACGTCGCTTCGACGATCAGCGCGGCCAATGCAGCGGCGGCGACCCACACATCTGCGGTGCTGGCCGCGGGCGGCGATGAGGTATCGGCAGCGGTCGCAATGATGTTCAGCGCGCACGGCCAGGCCTATCAGTCGCTCAGTGCTCAGGCCGCGGGATTTCACCAGCAATTCGTCCAGCTTCTGAATGCGAGTGCGGGCTCGTATGCGAGTGCCGAGGCCACCAATGCCGGCCCCCTGCAGGGATTGCTCGACGCGATCAATGGACCCGTCGAGACGATTCTGGGGCGCCCGCTGATCGGCGACGGCGCCAACGGCGTCGACGGAACCGGCTCCAACGGCCAGAACGGCGGGTTGTTGTGGGGCAACGGTGGCAACGGCGGTGCCGGCGGCCCCGGCAGAAAGGGGGGGGGGGGGGGGGAAGGGGGGGGTTTTTTTGGGCAAGGGGGGGGGGGGGGGGGGGGGGGGGGGGGGGGTTTATGGGGTGGGTGGGGTTGGGGGGGGGGGGGGGGAGGGGCCCCGGCCGTTTCGCGTGGGGGGGGGGTGGGGGGGGGGGGTCTTTTTCCGGCGGCGTGGGAGGGGTAGGCGGGCTAGGCGGCCTCGGCGGCATCATCTTCGGCTTGGGCGGCCATGGCGGCAACGGCTACGGCGCGGCCGACTTGTCCAGCGGGGGCAATGGCGCCCAGGGCGGCTACGGAGGCATCTTCTTCGGCATCGGAGGCGCCGGCGGCAACGGCGGCATCGGTGTCACCGCGGGCCAGGGCGGCCCCGGGGGCTTCGGTGCGTATATCTTTTTCGGTCCCAACGGAGCGCCCGGGGTGACACCAGCGTGAATTCGGTTGGCGCGCTATGACGTTGACCTCAGGCCACGTGCTGGTGTGATGACCCGGTAGTCATCGACCGCATCTGCGGCTGTGCATGGGGGTCGATCGCACCCCCAGCCGTATCGCCTTGACGCATGGTCGAACCCCTTGTAGCAGTATCGGATTCGTCTGTCCAAGGTTGTTGCCGTCTGTCACCCTCTTGGGTCGTTTGGGCGGTGGTGCGTCGGGCGGGTCGTGACAGCGCCGTGACAGCGGGGCACTGCGTGGCGCGTTTGCTCGCACGTAGCAGCTCGCAATGGTGCGGAGCCGCAGGGAACTCGACGCCTAGGCCCAGCGTCCGAACTGATGTGGACGAATTCGTATGGCCTCCCGTCGTGGGTTCTTCGCCATCGGCGGAAGGAGCAGAGTCGCGTCGACCGAGCCGGAGATTTCTCGTAAATCGCCTGATCAGCAGCGTTGGGATTTTCCCAACGCCTCGTTACACTGACGTTGTGGACGCCGACATTGGCGAACGAGTTCGCTCCTGCATCGCGGAGTTGGAACCGCCGCGCAGTCACCGTGCCATTGCTCAGTCGATCAGGATGACGCCTGACGCTTTCTCGCGGTCGCTCAATGGTGCGCGATCGTTCTCGTCTATCGAGATAGCTCGGCTCGCGGATGAGCTGGGCCAGGACGTGCACTGGCTTATCACCGGTCAACCCGACCCGATGCGCCCGCGCCTGGCTGCCCGCCACTTCTACGATCCAGACACACGCAGCCACGAGGTGCCTGACCGCGAGCAGGACGAGGCTGTCCTACTCGACATCGCGCTCGCCTACCGACAGGCATATCCGCACGACACGGGCTCTAGCCGGTGGAAGCAACCCACCACCGTCGAAGAGATACGCGATAGGTTGCAGCCCAATTTCGTTCGCCCATTCATCGAGCGAGTCGAGCAGAACCTTGGCATTGACGTGGTGCGGCTAAAGGAGATATCGCATTCCTACACGCTCACGATTGGTAGCCACACCGTCATCGTGATCCCGGCTTCGGGGAGCTGGTTCTACGAAAATTGGTCTATCGCACACGAATTGGGGCATGTTGCAGCCCAGGATATGGACACCGACTTACCCACCACGAAGCGGCGCGAACACGAGACTCGCGCCAATGCATTCGCGGCCGAATTGCTACTGCCAATACACGACGTGAAGCCGGTGGCCTGGTCGACGGTCACCAAAGAACAACTCGCGCAATTCCTTTGGGATCACGGCGTGTCCATGATTGCGTTACAGAACCGGCTTGCTGCTCTTCGTATACGGATGCCCGAATTGATAACACGCTGGGCGGCGGCGGGAACCTTCCACCTACTGCGGCTGGCGGGCGAGAACCTCGACGGCAAGGGTACGCCGTCCGGGCATTTGGTGGCAGAGCGGCGGCGGGGCGCCAGCGAACGACGGTTCCCCATCGGCCTGCAAGAGGCACACATGAAGCGCATCGCCCATGGCCAACTTGGGAACGAGACGCTTGCATGGATGCTCGGTGTCGACGTCGACAGACTCGATACCGAGATAGACGCGCCGCCCGAACCCGCGACTGTGGATGCTGGTCATCTCGCGGAGATGTTGGGCTTCTGACGAAGAACAGAGCACAGCATCCGTGGTCAACTTCTTCTTCGCGGACAACACGGTCCTGGTGTCGTTCGCGATCATTGGGCGGATGGATCTGCTTGAAACGCTCTTCTGTGGTAGGGGTCGTTGGTGCCCGACGGTTCGGGATGAGTGCCTCGAATCCGCGAAACAACCGGACCTCGAATCGATAGCGGCCGCTGAAGGCTTCCTCGGCGAACCGGTCCCACCAACTACTCCTGAATTACGGCTGACGCGGGAATTCCGTGACCAGCTCGCCGGACCACAAGAACGGAATCCGAGGAAGCATCTCGGTGAAGCGGAGACGCTCGCCGTCATGGTGCAGCGGTATGGTTCGGAAATCCTCGTCACCGATGACCGCTCCGCAAGGCGGCTAGCGGCGGAGCACAACATCGTGGTGGTCACCACATTGACCCTGTTGCAGATGGTCGTCAGAGTGGGCCTTGCCGCCCCCGAAGACGTATTGGAGTATCTACAGCTACTGCGTCCGCGCGGCGCTCCGTACATCCGAGGGGTTACCGATCTACGCGCTTGGGCTGGCTGTCATCCTCTTGCCGCTGCAGCCGAACCCGACGACACGGATGATGCGGCGGATGACCGAGAACTAGACGACTAAACTAAAGCCCCCCCATTCTGCGGCGAGATCGTCGTCGGCGTCGACAATCTGCACGGTGCCGTTCGGGTGGACGCCCGCCCGACGCCACGTCGGCGTGTGCTTGTCCTCGCTTTGACGGCACCGCCCGGGCACACTCCAGGCCGGGACACGGGCCACGCCAACGTTCGGACAACGCTAGACGTATACACCCGTTCAACACCGATGACCACGCCGACGCGATGCGGAAGCTCGGCGCAATGGAGCAACCAGCCGAGGCCGGGAACGTGGTCCGGCTGCGAGGTTAGCCCTCGTCGTCAAAGATCTTGTCAATGAGGGTGGCTAGTTGTGGTGCCCGAGAATTCATCTCGTGTTGAGCCAACACGAAGCCGACGGGTTGCATCGGAAAGTGCAAGGCTCCTGTTTTTTGTATGGTGTCGAGCAGGGTAGCAAGCGCTGGTTTCGACTCGGAGATTCGTTTCTTGAAGTCATCGAGACTGATAGTTCGTGCCAGGACAATTGCTCGCAATTCCTTCTCGGCTTCTGTCATGTACTTCTCTGCATCATGGGTGGTGCCGAGGACCTTTGCGACTCGATCCGGCGCTACACGAAATCGTGCGCCCTCCTGGGAGATTAAGGTGCCCCGATCGGTTACTCGCACATCGTCTTCACTCTCTGCGAATATCAACAACAACCGCTCGGATTCCTCATTGTACGGACCATCCTCGCTCAGGAATTTGCCCTTTAGATCAGCGGTCCTAAGAGCCGGATACATTGAGTTTCGGTACTTTTTGTACAACGCCTGGTAGGGTTCCCTGGCCCAGGCGCCAAACTGGCCGTCCTCGCAGACGCCGGTCGAGCTCATGTATTGATAGTCCCAGCGGCTAGTAGGAATACGCCCGTAATACGGGCTGAGCAGGGTGTCCAGCGCATGGATAAGCATGTCGGTGTCGTATGGCTCAGCGAACATGAAGTCCGTTATAAACAGCTTGACTGCAAGGGAATTGACGTGCTCGATGGTCAATACCCGGGTGACCTCTACTGCTTGGCGTGGGAAGATCTCCCGACGTGAGCCGACTGGTTGGGCTGCGAGTTCGGCAAGCAGTCCTGAGAGCGTCTCGCCAAGTTGCTTACTTCCGGTCTCGGCGTACGTGCGATGCGCGCTTCCTAGCGGTGCAATATATCTCGGATCTGCGAAGCGATTGAAGAGGTGTGCGTCCTTCACGTTGATGCGGTCTATCAGCATGTCGGTCAACTCGCCGAACCGCTCGTTGAGCGTCTCGTCTACCGCAGCTCTGGCATCGGGCATCGTGATGGCCTTGGTGTCGCGCATCAATTCGTTGCGCCCGGTGTCATTTGAAATCTGCCGAGCTTCGGCGGCCGTGACTACAACGACAGTGTGTCGCTTTCCGGCGACGATGACGTTCCCGCTGACGGGCGATTGGTCGCCCGATATCACGCTTGAGTTGTTGCGGCCGGAGACCTTGCTGATGATGCGGAAGGTGGAGCCGTCGTCGTTCACGCCCAGGGGAAGTGTGATCAAAGCGAGGATCGCAACGCCGCCTAGGACTGCATAGAGCGACCATTGGGGAAGGCGGTTCGCCACCTGTTCCCACGCCAACCACGTGGCGACGGCGACAACGGCCCATTCGCGCAGCCATCTGGCCAACCGTCCGAGCATCGTTGCCACCCTTGCGAGCTACGCCGCCTCGGCGCGCTTGAGACCAATAGCCGACCGAATCACTTCGGAGAAGCCGAAGTACAGGTGGATCAAACCGAGCATGGCCTGCTTAAAGTTGTTGTGCTGGATGGCCTCAAGTTCGGGGTCTTCGGCCAGCTTGTCGTACTCCTCGCTGTGCTTGCCGTAGTGGATCAACTCGCCGTAGTTGAAGAAATTGATCAATTCTGCCGGGTTGACATCGTTGTACATGGCGATGTCATCGATCTGAGTGTCGGACAAACCGTCATTAGCCAGCACCATCCGCGCCACGATGTTTTGGAGAGGTCGGTTCATCAGCTGCGCGCGTGCCTTTCTCCATTGTTGGAGGATGTCCGTCCGCGTATCGGTTTGCTCGTCAGTGAACTGGCGTGCGTACTTATCCAAGATGTTGATAACTGCTGAGAAATCGGGCTCCCCAGTCGAGTTCTCGTGCAGCTGGCGGAATCGGACGGCGAAGCCAACCGTCTCCTCGTCTTTCGTCTCGTTCACCTCCAGGCCCCAATTGCCATGCTCACCCTTCAGCGTGATGCCGCCCTTGTGCGCCACGACGGTGTACTTGGCCGTTTTCTCGCACACGTCGACGAACCTGGTGAGCCTCCGCAGTTCTTTTTCTGGAATCTGACCGGGCAGTGCCGGGAAGTCGGCTGGATCGGGGAGACTGAAGGCGTACGTCAAGAGCTGCCACTGGTAGTCGAAGGTCAACGGGTCCGAACCCAGATGCGCGAGCGGCGGCGGAAAGTTCAGCTTCACCGGAAGCACGGAGTCCTGGTGCGTGATGAACGATGCCGTTAGTGTCCCGCCGTCCTGGCCGCTCGCGGAGCCGTCGCGCATCCCTAGCGGATCGAGCTGCCGTACCGCCCGTGGTCTCTTCTTCTTCTTGCTCATTAATCCCGCTGTAGTCGTGTTCTTGCTCATTAATCCCGCTGTAGTCGTGCTCATCCAGCCGGGAGTATCTCACGAGGGTGCGACACACCCGGACTTGTTTTCGACTAGCCAGGACCTCGGCGCCTTGACCGGGCTACAGAAACCTGCTCGAACTGGTGAGCGAGGCGACAAATACGTCTCAAATACGCCCTAACCAGGGCGTTCCGTGGAGCCGATGACGGGAATCGAACCCGCGTTCTCAGCTTGGGAAGCTGATGTTCTGCCATTGAACTACATCGGCACGTGCTCACGAAGGCTAGCATCCACCGACAGGTGATCGTCGGCCGATCCGATCAACGGCGCCATAGTCCCATCAGTCGGTAAATGGTTGTCGCGCTTAAGGAATACGAGAAAGATCACAAATTCAGCGAAGTGCTTAACCTCAGATTGAGGCCGCTACCAGCCCGGGAAGCCGCAAGAAAGCTCAATAGTTATTCTTTCGTTATTTGCCGTTATCTCGTATGGTGCCTTTCGTGGGTCGACATCAATTGGCGAGGAAGCCACGAAAGCGAAAGCCATCAGTGGTTCTGGCTGCGGTCATTGCCCCAGCCGCCGTGCTTTTCGCAGCCGGTGGCGACGTATACCCAGGCGCCGCCCGTGAAGATGTCAAACAGGTTGTTGCCGGCGTTGAGCCGTGTTGCCTCGAGATTGTGACGGCGCCACCGGGATTCTCGGCGAACCTTCCACATGACGCCGTCGGCATGCACTTCGCGGCGGTCGAGCTTGCCGCAGCATCGCGATACCGGGTTGACAACCGCGTCTTGCCCGTTGGCGTGGCGCCCGAACAGGGTCTACAAGTCAGAACCATCTTGGTGGCCCGGAGTATCAGTGCGATATTTCCTGAGATTCACGAAATCGGCGGCGTTCGCCCGGATGCGCTCCGATGGCATCCCAACGGTTTGGCGCTCGATGTAATGGTGCCCGACCCCGGCAGCGCCGATGGCATAGCGCTGGGCAATGAGATCGTTGCGTACGCGCTGCAGAACGCGACCCGATTCGGAATCCAGGACGTGATTTGGCGTGGTGTCTACTACACGCCCGGCGGTGGGCAGACTGGCGGTTACGGCCACTATGACCACATCCACATCACCACTACCGGGGGCGGATACCCCACCGGCGAGGAAATCTACGTCCGCTGAGCTGGACGGCTAGCGTTCAGCAGCAGATACGCTCGTCGGGTGCTGCTCTCCGATCGTGACCTCAGAGCCGAAATCGCCGCCGGACGGTTGGGTGTCGATCCTTACGACGACAGTCTTGTTCAGCCCTCTAGCATCGATGTCCGGCTCGACTGTATGTTCCGGGTCTTTAACAACACCCGCTACACCCATATCGACCCCGCCCAGCAACAGGACGAGCTGACGAGTCTGGTGCAACCTGTCGACGGAGAACCGTTCGTGCTACACCCGGGTGAGTTCGTACTCGGCTCGACGCTGGAACTGTGCACGCTGCCGGACGACCTCGCGGGGCGGCTGGAAGGCAAGTCCTCGCTGGGCCGGCTGGGCCTGTTGACGCACTCGACCGCGGGGTTCATCGATCCCGGCTTCAGTGGCCACATCACGCTGGAGCTATCCAACGTCGCGAACCTGCCGATCACGCTGTGGCCGGGCATGAAAATCGGCCAGTTGTGCATCTTGCGATTGACCAGCCCGTCTGAGCATCCCTACGGCAGTTCGCGAGTGGGGTCTAAATATCAGGGTCAGCGTGGTCCTACGCCGTCCCGTTCGTACCAGAACTTCATCAAGTCGACTTAGTTGGCGCGGCTAAGGTGAGATCATTCCCATAGACGATAATCGTATATAAAAACGATTGCATGGGTATACTAATACAGTATTTGCGCGCCTCGTTGCGTGCACTACGCTCGTAACTGGCCTGCACAATCTTGGGAGCACTCTTGGACGTGGTACTCGGGATTTCCGGCGACGTTCGCGCTCCCAATCAATGCACCGTACGGCGCAGGCCGGTCCTACTGATCGGTCGCGGGCTGGCGGCGGTTGCCATCGGTGCGGGGGTGGTGCTGGGAATTGTGCCGGCGATCGGTAACCGTGCGACAGTCGCTTTGCGGCCGAGCTCCAGCGAAAGCCGGTTCGTAGCATCGACTGAGCAGGCGCCCGCGCCAACTCAAGTGGTCCCTCCGCCGAGCCGCGGCCCTGGTGCTGGTGGTCCTGTTAGCGGATACCGGCGTTGCGTGTATCAGCCCGGACCGGCGGTGTATATGTGCTGGTGGCAATGGGCATGACGAGGTCTTTACTCTCGCAAGCCGTTGCGGCAATACATTGGCTGTTAGCGGACCGCGGTCCTCGCGGCCAGATGGTGACTGGCTAGCTTCATAAGGTCCACCTAGCTCCGGCATAGCTTGACCGGCAACTATTGAAACCGGGCTTTCCCTCCGCCCAGACCGTGGCCGTACGCAAGACCTTGGGAGGGGTTTTGGACGTCGTACTCGGGGTTTCGATGGCACCGTCGTCGGTCCGGATGGCGTTGATCGAGGGCGAAGACGGCGACGGCGCAATCATCGAAGAAGACAGCTTCCGGGTGGGGCGCGATCGCGCTGCCAGCGCATCCGATCAGGTGATAGCCGCGATCCTGGGTACTCGCGAAGGCGCTGCCGACGCTGGCCTTCGCGTGTCCTCCATCGGTGTGACCTGGACCGATCAGCTTCAGGCGGCGGCGCTGCGCGACTCGCTAGCTGCCTACAAGGTCGAGAACGTGATGCTCGTCTCCGCGTTTTTGGCTGCGGCCGCGCTGGGTCAGGCTGTCGGTGGTGCGGTCGGCTACGAGCACACCGCCGTGCTGTACATCGAGCCCGACAGCGCAACTCTGGCCGTGGTGGACACCGCTGATGGGTCGGTTAGCGACCTGCACCGCAAGCTCCTGGCCCAGGATGACGACGCCGCGCTGGCCGAACTGGTCGAGATGGTTTCTAGTGCTGAGTCGATGGATGCGCACCCTGACGGTGTTTACGTCGTGGGCTCCGGCGTCGACGTCCCTCTGATCAAGCCAGCGTTGGATGAGGCGACGTCACTGACGGTGAGTGTGCCCGAGGAGCATGAGATGGCGCTGGCTCGGGGCGCGGCACTGGCGTCGGGCAGTGCGCCGTTGTTTGTTTCGTCCACCGCCGCTCTCGCCTACGCGCAGGATGCCGAGTATCTCCGAGGCGCCGACCCTGCGAGCGAGGGCGACGGCACCTACAGCGCAATGCCGGACGGCGGGTCCGACGTTGCAGCCGCCCGTTCCCGACCGGGCCTGTTGATCGGAAGCGCAGTGGCCGTGGTCGCCATCGCCGCCGTGGTGGCGCTGGAGATCGCGTTGGTGCTCGGCATCCGTCCAACTGTCGGTTTAGCGCCGGCTCCCAGCGAAAACCACTTCGTCGCTCCGACCCAGCCGGCGCCCGTGCCGACGCAGGAGGCGGCGCCGCCGCCGAAAATCGATGTGCCGGTGCTCAGCGAGCCGCCCCCCGCCGCGAGCCCGCACGTGCCGGCCCCCGTGCCCGCGGCTCCTGCCGCGCCGGCTCCCGCCGCGCGGGTCCCGGCCGCACCGGTTCCGGTACCCGCGCCGGCTCCAGCCGCCCCTGCCCCAGCTGCGCCGGTCCCGGTACCGGCGCCGGCGGCGCCCCGTCCGGTTATCGTTCCGCCCTTGGTTCCGATTCTTGCGCCGCCCGTTCAGCTGCCTATTCCTGACACGCTGCTACGGCCGCCCGCGCCCCAGCCTCCGGTGCGGGTGCCGCAGCTGCAACCGAAGGCGCCCCAACCTCGTCCTCAGCTTCCGGCGTTACCACCACGCGTCACGCTCCCGGCTCCGCAGGCACCGGTGCAGCAAGGTCCTCCGGGGCGTGGCCCGTCACCAAAGCCGGGGCGTGGCCCGTTCGGAGGCGGTGGCCCCGGCGGCGGTCATGGTGGTCCCTTCGGGGGTGGCGGTCATGGTGGTCCCTTTGGGGGTGGTGGCCATGGTGGTCCCTTTGGGGGTGGTGGCCATGGTGGTCCCTTCGGTGGCGGCGGTCATGGTGGTCCCTTCGGGGGTGGCGGTCATGGTGGTCCCTTCGGGGGTGGTGGTCATGGTGGTCCCTTCGGCGGTGGCCATGGTGGTGGCTTCGGTGGCGGTGGAGGTCACGGACATAGATAGGCCGCGCGGGTAGGGTTGTTCTACAAGGGTTGGGGACCCACGCACAGTGCAAATCTGGTATGGGGGAGTTTTGGACACCGTACTTGGTGTGTCGGTAGCGCCAACGGCAGTCCGGATGGTGCTAGTTGAAGGTGAGAACGGCGACGGCGTAACCGTCGATGAAGACAACTTCGCCTTCAATACTGAAGCCGCTGAGCCGGATGTGACTACGGCCAACGCGGCCGAGCAGGTGATCTCGGCGATCCTGGGAACCAGGGAGGGTGCCGCTGAGGGTGGTTACCAGCTGGCGTCGACCGGTGTGACCTGGATAGACCCCACCCAGGCCACCGCACTGCGGGACGCGTTGGTCTCCCACAAGATCGAGAACGTCATGCTGGTCTCGGCGTTTCTGGCCGCGGCTGCGCTGGCTCAAGCGGTCGGCAATGAAACCAACTACGCTCATACCGCGCTGCTGTTCATCGAGCCTGACACCGCGACCTTGGCGGTCGTCGACAGCGCCGATGGTTCTATCGCCGATATTCATCGACAGCCGTTGCCTGATGACGACGACGTCGCGGTGGCTCAGCTAACGGAAATAGTCTCCGGCGTTGAGGACTTGGAGACACATCCGGACGCGGTGTTTCTTGTCGGTTCTGATGTCGACATCCCGTTGATCAAGCCGACGCTGGAAGCCGCGACCTCGCTTCCGGTGACTGCGCCCGAGGAGCCGGAAACGGCATTAGCGCGCGGGGCGGCGCTGGCGTCGGCGAATACACCGTTATTTGTGTCCTCCACGGCGGCGCGAGCCTATGCGCAGGACCCCGGCACGGGTGGACTCAACTCATACACGCTCGATGCTGCCTATTTCGACGACGTCTCGGACGCCGTGAATACCGGCGACAGCGCGCTCGCGTACAGCGCCGTCCCAGACTCTGTCGATCATCATCCGGCTGATCAGCACGAACGGAAGTCTTTCGCCCTGGTCGGCAGCGCACTGGCGTCGATCTTCATCATTGGAGTGGCGGCACTGGTCGCGGCGTTGGCGATCAGTATCCGGTCATCGTCCGATG
>NZ_OCVX01000003.1:481285-637771 GCF_900232995.1 Mycobacterium simulans | reverse complement strand
CCCCAGGCCCCGGCGCCGGTGCCCCAGGCTCCCGTCCCGGTGCCCCAGGCTCCTGTCCCGGTGCCGGAGGCTCCCGCACCGATACCTGTTCCGGCGCCTGCTGCACCCGCCCCCGGGCCGGCGCCCATTCCGGTTCCCGTTCCGATACCGGCGCCCCCGATCATCGGTCCTCAGTTGCCGTTTGACCCCCCCGGTAGGGGCGGGGGTCGCGGTGGCGGCAAGCCTCCTGGCATCGGCAAGTTCCCCGGTGGCGGCAAGCCTCCCGACATCGGCAAGTTCCCCGGCGGCGGAAAGTTCCCAGGCGGTAGGGGCGGCGGCGGTCGCGGTGGGTTCAACATCCCCGGGATCCCCGGCCTCTAAATTCGCCGAGTAGCCGTCACCTGCTGTTCAGCGTCGCGATGCAGTTCGCTCATCGCAGCCACCTACACACGGTGGTATGCGATGCACCGTATTTGGCACCGGCTACCTGGGTGCCACCCACGCCGTCGGCATGGCAGAGCTGGGACACGAGGTCGTCGGGGTCGATATCGATCCGGGTAAGGTAGCCAAGCTCGCGGGGGGTGATATCCCCTTCTATGAGCCCGGGTTACGAAAGCTGTTGACTGACAACCTCGCAGCGGGACGATTGCGGTTCACCACCGACTACGACATGGCGGCTGAATTCGCCGATGTGCATTTCCTTGGAGTTGGCACGCCGCAAAAGAAGGGCGAATATGGGGCTGATCTGCGCCACGTGCACGCCGTCATCGATGCGCTGGTGCCGCGTCTGACCAGGGCATCGGTCCTCGTAGGCAAGTCAACGGTCCCGGTAGGGACGGCAGCAGAGTTGGGGCGCCGAGCCAACGCGTTAGCGCCCCGCGGAATCGAGGTCGAAGTTGCCTGGAATCCGGAGTTCCTGCGCGAGGGCTTCGCGGTGCGCGACACCCTGAATCCCGATCGCATTGTGCTTGGGGTGCAAGATGATTCGGTTCGCGCCGAGGCGGCCGTGCGTGAACTGTACGGTCCGCTGCTGGACTCGGGTGTGCCGTTCCTTGTGACTGACCTGCAGACCGCGGAGTTGGTGAAGGTGTCCGCGAATGCCTTTCTGGCGACCAAGATCTCATTCATAAACGCGGTTTCGGAGGTATGCGAGGCGGCGGGTGCCGATGTTAGCCTGCTGGCCGACGCGCTCGGTTACGACACTCGAATCGGACGCCAATGTCTCAACGCGGGTTTGGGTTTCGGTGGCGGCTGCCTACCCAAGGACATCCGCGCGTTCATGGCCCGCGCCGGTGAACTGGGAGCCGATCAGGCGCTGACGTTCCTGCGTGAAGTCGACAGCATCAACATGCGCCGGCGCACCCGGATGGTCGAACTGGCCACAGCCGCATGCGGCGGTTCGCTGCTAGGCGCCAACATCGCAGTGCTGGGTGCGGCCTTTAAACCCGAATCCGATGATGTACGAGACTCTCCTGCGCTCAATGTTGCGGGCCAGCTGCAGCTCAACGGCGCCGCGGTTAACGTGTACGACCCGAAAGCCCTAGAGAACGCCAATCGCCTATTCCCCACGCTGAACTACGCGGTGTCGGTCGCAGAGGCCTGCGAGCGTGCGGATGCGGTGCTCGTGCTTACCGAATGGCGAGAATTCGTCGACCTCGACCCCGACGACTTGGCCGACCGGGTGCGGGCCCGCGTCATCGTCGACGGCCGCAATTGCTTGGATGTTGTTCGCTGGCAGCAGGCCGGGTGGCGGCTATTCCGGCTGGGTTCGCGCCGCCCTTAGCTGCCGCTTTGCCGTAGCGGTCCGCCGCATGTTGCGGGGTCGACCGTCGGCTGTCGGTGGGTGCCGTCGCCCAAGCCATCTCTAGCCTCGTGTTCATGGGTTCACCATCCGCCGCGTATTATGTAGTTCCAACGAACAGTGGAATTACATTCCAATGAATATTGGAGAAGCGAGATGAGCGGGCAACCCGATCGCAAAGCGGCACTATTGGAGCAGATCGCTCGGGTAGGCAAGGCGCTCGGTAACGGGCGGCGGTTGCAGATCCTCGACTTGCTTGCCCAGGGCGAGCGCACGGTCGAGGCTATCGCGACCGCGACGGGGATGAACCTGACTACGGCGTCGGCGAATCTGCAGGCGCTAAAGAGTGGCGGGCTGGTCAAGGCTCGCCGTGACGGGACCCGGCAGTATTACCGCCTTGCAGGGGAAGACGTGGCAAGGCTGTTTGCGCTGGTGCAAACCGTCGCCGACGAACATCTGGCCGACGTGGCGATTGCGGCGGCGGACGTGCTTGGCTCCCCAGAAGATGCGATCACGAGCGAGGAACTGCTGCGCCGGCGCGAGGCGGGCGAAGTCACGCTCGTCGATGTGCGTCCGCACGAGGAATACCAGGCGGGTCATATCCCGGGCGCGATCAACATCCCGTTAGCCGAGCTTGCCGAACGGCTCGCCGAACTCCCGGCCGACCGCGACATCGTCGCCTATTGCCGGGGCGCCGACTGCGTAATGGCGCCCGACGCCGTCCGTATCGCTCGCAAGGCGGGACGGGGAGTGAAACGACTCGACAACGGAATGCTCGAATGGCGTTTGGCCGGACTGCCGGTTGACGAGGGCGCGGCGTAAAGGAATGCGCCGCCAGGAAGACCAAGTCG
Source organism: Mycobacterium simulans (assembly GCF_900232995.1). Taxonomy (GTDB): domain Bacteria; phylum Actinomycetota; class Actinomycetes; order Mycobacteriales; family Mycobacteriaceae; genus Mycobacterium; species Mycobacterium simulans. The sequence continues at coordinate 635,140 of NZ_OCVX01000003.1, read as the reverse complement.
CAGACCATGCCGTATCCGACTATGAGTGACCGTTTCATGTCGCTCTCCTGGTGCGGATCCCTATGGTCCATTAATCTATAATTCCATAGAATAATTGGAATAAGCCTGGCGGCCGGCCGGCCGGCCGCCGAGCAATCCGCGAGCAATCCGCGGGCGAGAAGGGAAGGCACCTGTTGTCCGACGGACGGTCGGAGCTAGCCGCAGCGCAGCGCGAACACTGGCAGGACACCTACCGGGTGCATCCGAAAATGTACGGGTCTGGCCCGTCAGAGCCGGCGCACTACGCGGCCGACGTGTTTGCGGCGGCGGGCGTCGGGCGGATATTGGAGTTGGCGGCAGGGCATGGCCGCGACACCCTGTTTTTCGCTCATCGGGGCTTCACGGTGGTAGCCACCGATTTCAGCGACGTGGCGGCCGCGCAGATAGGCCGAGTGGCCCAGGCCCAAGGCGTGGCCGCGCGGGTGGAAGCAACCGTGCATGACATGCGCAACCCGCTGCCGCTGGCGCCCGGCTCCATCGACGCCGTTTTTGCGCACATGGCGTTGTGTATGGCCCTGTCCACCAAGGAAATTCATGCGATCGTCGACGAGGTCGGTCGGGTGTTGAAGGCGGGCGGAAAGTTCATCTATACCGTCCGCCACACCGGCGATGCGCACTACGGCATCGGGCATTGCCACGGTGACGACATCTTCGAGTGCGGCGGGTTTGCGGTGCACTTCTTCGACCACGAATTAGTGGAGAGACTGGCTGCTGGCTGGATACTCGACGACGTGCACGCTTTCGAAGAAGGTGATCTCCCGCGGCGGCTATGGCGTGTCACCGCGACCAAACCCAACTAGACCAGGCTGCGCTGCGGGGTAAGCCGCAGGCGTGCACCATGTTTGGGGACGGTGGTGATGTTTCGTACCAAGGGTGTCTCGCCCTTCTGGGGTCCCGCCGCACTGACGGTGAATCGCCGAAAGATCTCTTGCAGGATGACTACGCCCTCGGTGAGCGCGAATCCGAAGCCGAGGCAGCGGCGCACGCCTCCACCAAATGGGAGCCAGGTGTTGGGCGCCACGCTGCCGTCGAGAAACCGGCCGGGACGAAACTCTGTCGGGTCTGGGTGTGATGCCGCGTTGGCATGGGCCAATAGGATCGACGTGTTGACCACCGTCCCAGTTGGCAATCTCCAGCCACCGATCTGTGTTGGCGCGGTGACTTTCCTTGCGGTAGAGGCGATTACCGTATGCCGACGCATGCCCTCTTTGAGGACCGCCTCCAGGAAGGCGTCATCACCGCCGACGGCCGCAGCTGCGACCTGGTCTTGGATGTCGGGCTCTTGAGCAAGTTCCCATAGCGTCCAGGACAGGGCCGCGGCGGTTGTTTCATGGCCGGCCAGTAGCAGGGTGATGAGTTGGTCGCGGAGTTCGGTATCGGTCAACGGCGCTGTGGAGGCGTCCTTGGTCTGCAGAAGTCGGGACAACACGTCTGTGCGGGTGTCGAGGTCGGAAGCATTGCGGCGGAAGGCGATTTCGCGGTAGAGGATGGTGTCGATTTTGCGCTGGCCGTCGAAGAAGCGCTTCCACGGGTTCACGCGTTTAAGCCACGGGTACCGAAGGCCAGCGAAGATCGCGGGATGGATGTTGATGATGTCCTGCAGGCGACTGGTCAACTCGGCCTTGACAATTGGATCGGTGACGCCGAAAACGACCCGCAGAATGACGTCGAGGGTAAGCGCGTTCATGCAGTCAAGGCTGTTGATGCTGGCATCGATCGGCCATTGCGTGATGTGCTCACGGGCAACTGAAGCGATCATGTCGCGGTATCCATGCAGCGCGGCCCGGGTGAATGCAGGCATCAGCAGCGAGCGCATTCGAGCATGCTCGGCTTCGTCGGTCGTCAGCACCGAGTGCTCGCCCATGACGAGACCCAGGATCTGGTTGCCCTCGCCCCCGTGGAGCAACTTCGGATCGGCCGCGAAGATCTCCCTGATGTGTTCGGGGCGGGTATAGACCACCAGGTTGTCGGCATAGGGGGGCACCTGTAACGAGAACACGTCTCCGTACTTGCGGTGCATCGCCGGCAGGAATCGTTCCCGAAACTTCAGATACAGCACGCTTTGCACATAACGGGGTAGCCGGGGCCCGGGTGGCAACGCCGCCGTCACCGTACTGCCTCGCCGAAGCGAACAACCTCGGTTGCCACAATCGCTCTCCCGATAAACAAATGTTTGATGTAAACAATTGTTTATCACGATAGGATTCATTCATGCAACAGCCACGTACCAACCGCGACAAGCTGCTGGATGGCGCCCTCGTTTGCCTACGGGAACGCGGTTATGGCAACACCAGCTCGCGCGACATCGCGCGTGTCGCAGGGGTAAACGTCGCCTCGATCAACTACCACTTCGGCAGCAAGGACGCGCTGCTCGACGATGCACTGGGCCGTTGCTTCGCAACCTGGAACCAGCGGGTTCAGGAGGCTTTCGATCGGTCAGCGGCTACCAGTCCCTTTGGGCAGATTCAGGCAGTGTTGGAAGCCACCGTGGATTCCTTCGAGCAGATTCGGCCCGCGGTCTACGCGTGTGTCGAGGCATACGCGCCAGCGCTGCGCTCAGATGCCCTACGGGAACGCCTCGCCGCCGGATATGCCGACGTACGGCAACATTCGGTCGAGCTCGTCAGCGCTGCCCTCGCGGGCACCGACATTGAGCCGCCCGAGAGTTTGCCGACCATCGTCTCGGTACTGATGGCAGTCATCGACGGCTTGATGATCCAGTGGATCGCCGACCCGTCCGCCACCCCGCGGTCGGCAGAGGTTCTCGACGCGCTCGCCGTCATCGGCGCAGTAGTCACGTCGCCGTCGCGGTGAACCACACGATCGACGGATGGTCCGACCTGCGCTCGATACGGACGTCGCCGAAGCCGGCGGCGGTAAGCCATGCCGCGGTGTCGTCGGTGGTGGGCACGCGGTAGATCGACGGGTCGAAACGCGCGGGGAGCGGCCGGTCATCGGTTATGGATGTAAGGACGAGGCGGCCCCCGGGCCGCAGTGCTCTAGCGATGTCATACAGGGTGACGCTGGGGTTCGGCCAGAAGTAGAAGTTGTACACGCTGAGGGCCTTGTCAATGCTGTCGTCGGCAATCGGCAAGGTTATTCCGTTGCCGTGATAGACCGAGATATCGCCGGATGCAATGGATTTCGCGTTGCGCCGGGCGGCGATTGCGATCATGGTCTCGGAGACTTCTACGCCGATCACTTCGGCACCGGCAGCGGCGAGTAGGCCAAGGGTTCGGCCGGGGCCGAAGCCGATTTCGCAGATTCGCTCGCCGGGCGCTGGCTCCAGAAGTTCGATAGCTATGCGGTTGACGCCGGCGGTTTCCGTTCGCCAAATCAGTCCCAGTAGTCGACCGAACGCGCCGCGCGGCCCGGCGGCCTGCCTCGACAGGTACCTCGGAATCGAGCGGCTAGTCTTCAACGGAAGGTCCGGTAGTGGCTCGAACGACAAACTCGGCGAGGGTCTGGGCCACCACATCGTCATCGGTCAGTCCGGGCCGGGCGATGGACGGCGGCCCTGGCGCCGGGTCGAAGTGACGGGGTATCGCCCACATTGCACAGAGCTCGACGATGGTCCGGGCCACCATCGGCGCTGGCCCGGGCAGGCTCAGCTGGCCGGGACTCTCCCGGCTCAACAGATATAACTGGAACGCATCCACTTGGGCGTCGCGCCCGGTGCCGAACCAAACCTCAGCAAGGTCGGGTAGCTCTGGGGCGCAGCGGTCGACAAGTTTGAGCGCGATCCGGTGCCGGGCAAGGCGACGGTAAAGATCGGTGACGATGCCCGCAGGTTCTGCTCGCCCGTGTGCTGGTGTCGCTGTGGCGGGCGATGCTTGTTGCAACGCCTGCGTCAACCTCATGTCGGCGACCTCGTCGGCAAGTCGCTGCGAGACCAACGCGGCAATCTCGCCGTCGTCAGGCGCGGCCACTGGAAGATCCGACGGTGGCGGCGCCGGTTCATGGGAGTCGCCATACCGCACAGCCGCCGCGAACAGCGCCGCCTTGCCCTGGGCGTAGCCGTACAGCGTGCCCTTGGCCAGGGCGAGTGCGTCGGCTACGTCCTGCATCTGGGTGCGCTGGTAACCGTGAGTGATGAACACCCGCGCCGAGGCAGCGATGACGGCCGGAAACCGATCTGCCGGGATCGTGCGGGCCACGACGGTAAACATATAACTGACCGACTTGGTCAGTCAACTCCATTCGGCTGCCTGTCGAACCTCCGCTCGCTTGCGCGACTTCCTCAACCATTCTACTATTCCATTGATCTATGGAAAATACTCCCTTACATGCCGCGTCTACTGCAGAAGGCAGCAGGCCATGAGCAAAACAATCGTCATCCTCGGCGCCGGTGTCGGCGGTCTCGCCACGGCCGACACTCTGCGCCAGCTATTACCGCCCGGGGATCGGATCGTATTGGTGGACAACAGCTTCGACGGGACGCTGGGCTTGTCGCTGCTGTGGGTGCTGCGCGGCTGGCGTCGGCCTGAGGAAGTCCGTGTCCGGGCCACTGCAGCGTCGCTGCCCGGTGTCGACTTGGTCACCGCGACCGTCGACCGCATCGACATCCCGGGCCAGGGGGTGCACACCGATCACGGCGTCATTGGCTACGACGCGTTGGTGATCGCGTTGGGCGCGACGCTGAACGCCGGGAGTGTTCCAGGCTTGGCGGACGCGCTCGACGCCGGCGTTGCGGGCCAGTTCTACACACTCGACGGTGCTGCCGAGCTGCGTGCAAAGGCCGAGGCGCTGGAACGCGGCCGGATCGCTGTGCTCGTCGCGGGTGTGCCGTTCAAATGCCCCGCTGCACCGTTCGAGGCGGCGTTCCTTATCGCTGCCCAACTCGGCGACCGCTTCGCAGATGGAACCGTACTGATCGACACCTTTACACCCGACCCGTTGCCGATGCCCGTCGCGGGACCCCAGGTCGGCGAGGCATTGGTTGCGATGCTCAAGGATCGGGGTATCGGATTCCATGCCCGCAAGGCCATCACTCGGATCGATTCCGCCGAAACGACGCTGCACTTCGACGACGGCACCTCCGAACCGTTCGACCTGCTCGCGGTGGTTCCGCCGCATGTGCCGTCGGCTGCGGCTCGGTCGACGGGCCTGGGCGAGGTCGGGTGGATTCCGGTGGACCCGCACACCCTGTCCACTACGGTCGACAGCGTGTGGGCTATCGGTGACGCGACCGTGCTGACCCTGGCGAATGGCAAACCACTGCCCAAGGCGGCAGTGTTCGCCGAGGCCCAGGCTGGAGTTGTCGCCCACGGCGTCGCTCGTTATCTCGGGTACGACGTGCCCGAGCGGTTGTTCACCGGAGAGGGTGCCTGCTACGTCGAGACCGGCGACCGCCAGGCCGCGAAGGGCGCCGGTAATTTCCTCAGCAGCCCGGCACCCTCGGTGACGTTGTACCCGCCGTCGCGGGAGTTCCACGAGGAGAAGGTCGCGCAGGAACGAGCTTGGCTGGATCGCTGGAACACTTGACGTATCGGAGCTAATCATCGACGACCAAGGCAGTTATCCACTGATTGCACCAAAAGACTTCGATGCGCCTTCGGTGTTTCGCGCCGAGAATCTGCTGCGCGAGGCACGCCGCCAAAAGTCGCTACCGGAGGAGTCCGTTCCGGCGGTGTGTGTCCTGGATCCCGACGGCGACATCGTCCGCCACCTGGCGCGAACCGGGACGGGACACCGCCACGCGGGCTGGGCTTGCTACCACACCGACATGTGGGTCACCCACGTCAACGACCGCGAACTCGGAGTTGTCGGAATGGCCGTCGGTGCGCCGTTCGCGGTGCTGGTGGCCGAGCAACTCGCCGCCTCGAACGCGGCGTTGGTTATCAGCATCACGTCCGCGGGGCGGATTAGTGGCGGCGAGACACCACCGTATTTCGTGCTCATCGAACGGGCCCTGCGTGACGAAGGAACCAGCGCTCACTATGTTGCGCCCAGTGAATGGAGCTATCTGGCTCCGGGACTCCAGGAGAAACTCCGAAATGCATTCGACGTCAATGGCATCCGGATAGTCGCGGGAAGCTCGTGGACCACCGATGCGCCCTACCGTGAAACCGCGATGGCCATCAAAGAAGCTCAGCGACGCGGGATCGCATGCGTCGAAATGGAAGCTGCGGCACTCTACGCCTATGCCTCCACCGCAGGCCGAGACGTCGTCTGTCTGGCGCATATCACCAACACGATGGCGGTCGATGGCGACGACTTTGAGAAGGGCATCGACAATGGGGTCCACGAATCGCTGGTGGTTGCCGCCGCGGTCGCCGCGGCGGTCATCGGCTCGTCCTAGCGACCTCATGGCTTCCACCAATCCCCTTGTGGAAAACACAATTTCGTTAAGCAATGCGGCGGCCCAGGTCCGCAACGCCACCGCTTTCCGGCAACCTCGCTATCGGTAGCTTCGGGTATCCCGGTGGTTCCCGGTGCAGTGCTACTTGGACCCAAAATACATGTGTTAACGAAAAGGAAAATATTTAATTCGGCATTGTGACGCTCGCGCGGTTGGTCGCCGCCGTGTTCTGGCGATCACTTCCTCTATCAGCGGTTTTTCGGGGCCGACGGCAATAGTGTGACGCGCTCCTCACACAGCAATATGACCGCGGTGTTAAGGCAATCGCACAAGCGCCCGCGCGGCTCCGTGCGAACTTTTGACCAGCCAAAAACGTCCCTTACCCTTCGGATGAATGGCCGCGATAGTCGTTGATCGAGAGGAGGCGCCGTGGTCGATCTGACGCACAATCAGCAGACCGCTGCTGACGCCTTGCTCCGATTCGGCAAGTATTTTCATCGCGGCGAGATCTCCCCGGATTACCGCGCGCTGCACAAGATCGGTGGCCGCTCGGCGGACGACTTTTACCGTGACCGCTGGGCGCACGACAAGGTGGTGCGCTCGACACACGGCGTCAACTGCACCGGATCATGCTCATGGAAGATCTATGTCAAGGACGGCGTCATCACCTGGGAGTCCCAGCAGACCGACTACCCGTCGGTCGGCGCCGACAAGCCCGAGTACGAGCCACGCGGCTGCCCGCGCGGCGCGTCGTTCTCCTGGTATACGTATTCGCCTGCGCGAGTGCGCTATCCGTACGTGCGCGGCGTCCTGCTCGAGTACTACCGCGAGGCCAAACAGCGATTGAACGACCCCGTGCTGGCTTGGGCCGACATCGTCGACGATCCGGTGAAGTCCCGCCGTTACAAGGCGGCGCGCGGCAAGGGCGGGTTCGTTCGTGCCGAGTGGTGGGAGGCCGCCGAAATCGCGGCGGCGGCGCACGTGCACACCATCAAGCGGTACGGCCCCGATCGGGTGGCCGGATTCTCGCCTATCCCGGCAATGTCGATGGTCAGCCATGCCGTTGGGGCCCGGTTCATTTCGCTGCTCGGCGGGTCGATGCTGTCGTTCTACGACTGGTATGCCGACCTTCCGGTGGCCTCGCCGCAGGTGTTCGGCGACCAGACCGACGTGCCCGAGTCCGCCGACTGGTTCGACGCCGGATACCTGATCATGTGGGGCTCCAACGTTCCGGTTACCCGGACGCCCGATGCGCATTACATGACCGAGGCGCGCTATCGCGGCCAGAAGGTGATCGTGGTCTCGCCCGACTACGCCGACAACACGAAGTTCGCCGACGAGTGGCTGCCGGCGCGCCCTGGCACCGACGCCGCACTGGCGATGTCGATGGGGCACGTCATCCTCAAGGAGTTCTTCGTCGACCGGACCACCCCGTACTTCACCGACTATGTGAAGAAGTACACGGATCTGCCGTTCCTGGTAACACTGGACCAGCGCGGCGATGACTGGCTGCCCGGAAAGTTCCTCACCGCAGCCGATCTCGGCGATACCGGCGAAGGTGCCTTGTCCAAGACGGTGCTGCTCGACGGGCAGGGCAATCCGGTGGTGCCGAACGGCTCGCTGGGACACCGGTTCACGGCTTCCGGCGAGGGCCACTGGAACCTCGACCTGAATGGTGTCGACCCGTTACTGACGCTGCACGGCACAGACAGCGACGTGACGGCGGTGAAACTGCCGCGATTCGACGGCGACCGGCCCGGCGTGCTGACGCGCGGAGTACCGACGAGAATTGTTGCCGGACAACGGGTCACAACCGTCTTCGATCTGCTGCTCGCCCAATACGGCGTGCACCGCGACGGCCTGCCCGGAGATTGGCCGACGTGCTATGACGACGCGACACAGCCGTACACCCCAGCGTGGCAGGAGCCGATCACCGGCGTGCCCGCCCAGGCGGTGGAACGGATCGCACGGGAATTCGCCGACAACGCCGAACGTTCGCGCGGCCGGTCAATGATCCTGATGGGCGCGGGAACCAACCACTGGTTTCACTCCGACCAGATCTACCGCTCGTTCCTCACGCTGGTGATGCTGACCGGCTGTCAAGGCGTCAACGGCGGCGGCTGGGCGCATTACGTCGGTCAGGAAAAGTGCCGGCCGGTCACGGGCTGGTCGACGCTGGCCTTCGCGTTGGATTGGCAGCGCCCGCCGCGGCAGATGCAGGGCACGGTGTTCTGGTACCTGTCGACCGACCAGTGGCGCTACGACCGGTTCACGTCGGAGGCTATGGCTTCCCCGCTGGCCGAGGGCCGGTTCGCCGGCCGAACGGCGGCCGACAATATCGCGCTGGCGAGCCGGCTGGGCTGGATGCCGAGTTATCCCACGTTCAACCGCAATCCGTTGGATCTGGCCGATGAGGCGGCGCGCCTGGGCAAGGATGCGTCGGCACACGTCGTGGATGGGTTGAAGTCCGGCCATCTGTCGTTTGCGTGCGAGGATCCTGATGCGCCGGACAACTTCCCGCGCTGCCTGACCGTCTGGCGGTCGAACCTGCTGGGCTCGTCGGCGAAGGGCAACGAATACTTCCTCAAACATCTGCTGGGCACCGATTCGAATGTCGCCGCGCGCGATGAAGACGCGGTGCGTCCCCAGGAGGTCCGCTGGCGCGACGAGGCTCCCGTCGGAAAGTTGGATCTGTTGTTGTCGCTGGACTTCCGAAACACCAGCACCACATTGTTTTCCGACATCGTGCTGCCCGCCGCCACCTGGTACGAAAAGCACGATCTGTCCAGCACCGACATGCACCCGTTCGTGCATGCGTTCTCGCCGGCGATCTCACCACCATGGGAGACCAAGACCGACTTCGAGGCGTTCCACCGGATCGCGCGCGGATTCTCCTGGCTCGCCGAAAAGCACCTGGGGAAGCGCAACGACATCGTCGCGGTGCCGCTGCAGCATGACAGCGCCGACGCCACCGCGCAACCCGGCGGACGGGTGCTGGACTGGAAAGCAGGTGAGTGCGAACCGATTCCCGGCAAGACGATGCCACGTCTGGTCGTCGTTGAGCGGGACTATCCCGCGGTCGGTGAAAAGATGGCGGCACTGGGACCGATGGTGGAAACCGTCGGCCTCACCACCAAGGGCGTGACGACGCATCCCGACGCCGAGGTGGAGTACCTGCGGGGCGTCAACGGTGCGGTGGTCAGCGGCATGGCCGTCGGGCGGCCGTCGCTGGCCAAGGACACCCACGCCGCCGAGGCCATTCTCGCTCTGTCCGGGACGACGAACGGGCGCCTCGCGGTCGAGGGGTTTGAGGCGCTGCAACGCCGCACCGGCACTGAGCTGGCTGATCTCGCGAAGGAGAATGAGGGACGGCGAATCACGTTCGCCGACACACAGTCTCGGCCGGTGCCGGTGAACACGTCGCCGGAGTGGTCCGGTTCGGAGACCGGCGGCCGTCGCTACTCGCCGTTCACGATCAACACCGAGCGGCTCAAGCCCTGGCCCCCCCTGACGGGTCGCCAGCACTTCTATCTCGATCACGACTGGATGAACGAGCTTGGGGAGCAGTTGCCGATCTTCCGTCCGCCACTGGACATGACGGCGCTGTTCGACGAACCCGTTGTGGGTAACAGGGCCGGCGATTCCGTCACGGTGCGGTACCTGACGCCCCACTCCAAGTGGTCCATCCACTCCGCATACCAGGACAACCTGTACATGCTCACGCTTTCCCGTGGTGGGCAGGCGATTTGGATGTCAGACGTCGATGCGGCGAAGATCGGCGTCAAGGACAACGACTGGATCGAATGCACGAACCGCAACGGTGTGGTGAATGCGCGTGCGATCGTCAGCCACCGGATGCCCGAAGGCTTGGTCTTCATGTATCACGCGCAGGACAAAGCGGTGGACGTTCCGCGTACCGAGAAGACCGGCAAGCGCGGCGGCATCCATAACGCGCTGACCCGGATCATGATCAAGCCGTCACACCTGATCGGGGGCTACGCCCAGCAATCCTTCGCCCTGAATTACCACGGGCCCACCGGAAACCAGCGCGACGAAGTCACCACGATCAGGCGGCGTTCGCAAGAAGTGGAGTACTGACATGAAAGTCATGGCTCAGCTCGCGATGGTGATGAACCTCGACAAATGCATTGGCTGCCACACCTGCAGCGTCACCTGCAAGCAGGCCTGGACCAACCGTGGCGGCATGGAATACGCCTGGTTCAACAACGTGGAAACCCGTCCTGGACAAGGATATCCGCGGGGGTACCAAGACCAGGAAAAGTGGAAGGGCGGGTGGACGCTCAACAAGCGCGGGAAGCTGACGCTCAAGTCGGGATCCAAGCTGCGCAGGCTGCTCAATATCTTCGCCAACCCGGATCTACCCACGGTGTCGGACTATTACGACCCGTGGACCTATGACTACGAGAACCTGCTGTCTGCGCCGGCGATGGACACCACCCCGGTGGCGCGCCCCAAGTCGCTGATCACCGGCCAGGACACCAAGGTGACCTGGGGTGCGAACTGGGATGACGACCTCGGCGGCGGCCCCGAGCAAATTGGCCGGGATCCGCTGCTGGCCAAGGTATCAGACGAGGTAAAGCTCGAATTCGAGCAGACCTTCATGTTCTACCTGCCCCGGATTTGCGAACACTGCCTCAACCCCGCGTGCGCTGCATCGTGCCCGTCGGGCGCGATCTACAAGCGCAGCGAGGACGGCATCGTGCTAGTCGACCAGGACCGGTGCCGCGGTTGGCGGCAGTGCGTCACCGGCTGTCCCTACAAGAAGATCTACTTCAACCACAAGACCGGCAAGGCTGAGAAGTGCACGTTCTGTTACCCGCGCGTCGAAGTGGGCATTCCGACAGTGTGCTCGGAGACGTGCGTCGGCCGGCTGCGCTACATCGGAGTACTGCTCTACGACGCCGATGCGGTTGCGGCCGCGGCGTCGGTGCAGGACGAGAAGAACCTGTATCCGGCCCAGCTCGGCGTCTTCCTCAACCCGCACGACCCGCGGGTGGTCGCGGAGGCGGAGCGCGCCGGCATCTCGGGGGAATGGATTGAGGCAGCGCAGAATTCGCCGGTGTACCGGCTCATTGTCGACTACCAACTGGCGCTTCCGCTGCACCCGGAGTACCGCACCATGCCAATGGTCTGGTACATACCGCCACTGTCGCCGGTCGTCGACATCCTCGCCAAGACCGGTCACGACGGCGAGAACAAGAACAACTTGTTCGGCGCCATCGACGCGCTGCGCGTCCCGATCGAGTACCTGGCCGAGCTGTTCACCGCGGGCGATGTCGGCCCGGTTCGCCTTGCGTTGCAACGGCTTGCGGCGATGCGCTCGTACATGCGGGCCGCGAACCTGGGCGAGGAATTCGACGACACGATCCCGGCATCGGTACGGCTGACAGGCGAAGAAATTGAATCGATGTACCGGCTGCTGGCGATCGCCAAATACGCCGACCGTTACGTGATCCCCAGCGGCGCAGGTTCAGACGCGCACCGCCTCGACGCGCTGGCCACCGGGTGCAGCCTCGACGGTGACGGTGGTCCGGGAATGACGGCGTTCGACGCCATGGCCGACAAGTTCCACCTCACGAACGGCAACGGCAATGGCAATGGCACCAGGCCGCGTACGGTCAACCTGCTCAATTGGGATGGCAAGAGTACCGATGGGCTGGTGCCAACAAAATGAAGATGCTCATGCTGCAGCGGCGGCCCGAACGAAGCGTCGCGCTCTCCGAGCGTGACGCACGGCTGGTGTGGCGCGTCGCCGCGCTGCTACTGGATTACCCCAGCCCGCAGACGCTGGCAATGCTGGATCAATTGACTGCTGCTGCAAGCGAATTGCCCGATGCGGTGGGTACGCCAATACTCGACTTCCTCCTGCATGAGTTTGCCCCGGGCGATCCTATGCGGTTGGCCGAGCAGTATGTCGAGACGTTCGATATGCGTCGGCGCGCCAGCTTGCACCTGACCTACTATGCCTATGGCGATACCCGCAAGCGTGGCATGGCGTTGCTCCGCTTCAAGCACGCCTACCGGCAAGCTGGGATGCAGGTGGGTGACGAAGAATTGCCCGATTACCTGCCGCTGGTGCTCGAGTTCGCTGCGACGGTTGACACCCTGCAGGGCGAACGGTTGCTCGCGGAACATGTCCCGGTTCTGGAATTGCTCCGATTGTCGTTGCGGGATAGCGGTTCTAGCTACGCTGGCATTCTGGCCGCCGTCCTGGCGACGCTGCCGCCGATTAGCACGGCCGACCGACGTCGGATCGCCGAGTTGGCGGCACAGGGTCCCCCGGACGAGGACGTCGGACTGGAACCATTTGCAATGGATCCGCTCATGGTAGAAGGCCGCCGATGAACGGGTTGCTCTGGATGATCGCGCCGTATGTCGCGTTCACATCGTTTGTGCTGGGCCATATCTGGCGCTACCGCACCGATCAGTTCGGCTGGACCACGCGCTCTTCGCAAATCTATGAGCGCCGGCTGCTGCGACTAGGCAGTCCGCTGTTCCACTTTGGCCTGCTCGGCGTGTTCGGCGGGCACGTCGTTGGTCTGATGATCCCGGAATCCTGGACATCAGCGGCCGGCATCCCCGAGTGGGTGTACCACCTGATGGCGGTCACAATGGGCTCCCTTGCGGGATTCGCAGTCGTTGCGGGACTGGGAATCCTGCTTTACCGGCGCATTACGGTTCCGGCGGTGCGTAAGGCGACGACCCGAAGCGACAAGTTGATGTACCTGCTGCTGGCGGGTGCGCTGGTGACCGGGATGCTCAACACGCTGACCAACGTGTTCGCCAGCTACAACTATCGCGAGACGGTATCGCCGTGGTTCCGCAGCCTGTTTTCACTGCACCCGTCGGTAGACCTGATGGCCGATGCGCCGTGGACCTTTCAGGTGCACGCGCTGATCGTCCTTGTACTGCTCGGTATTTGGCCATACACACGGTTGGTGCATATGTTCAGCGCGCCGATCGGATACCTGGTACGCCCGGACCTCGTCTACCGCAGCCGCGACCCGCAGAAAGCGTCCAGCAACCGGTATGCAAAGGCATGGGTAGCGCCCGAAGCGCCACCGGCGCGTAGCCGCTGGGTGTAACGCCGTGGTTACCTCACCGTCGGCATCGACCGGTATGTGAGCAACTTGTAGCAAGCAGGTCATCGCGGGCAGCGTTGCCGCAACAACACTTTCGTACGGTGGTCGCATGCCGTTACAGACGCGCCAACACACCATCGATGACTGGGACGCCGAAGACATCGACGCCTGGAACAACGGCGGCGCAAAGATCGCGCGCCGCAACCTGATTTGGTCCATCTTCGCTGAGCACGTCGGGTTCTCGGTCTGGTCAATCTGGTCGGTGATGGTTCTGTTCATGCCGCAGAACGTCTACCACATCGATGTCGCGGGAAAATTCTTCCTCGTCGCGATGCCGACCCTGGTCGGATCGGTGCTGCGGCTGCCCTACACGTTTGCGACCGCGAGATTCGGCGGGCGCAACTGGACAGTGTTCGCCGCGCTGGTGTTGTTGGTTCCAGCGGTGTTAACGCTCTATTTCATGGCCCATCCCGGCACGTCCTACACAACGTTCATGATCGTGGCTGCGATCGCCGGGTTCGGCGGGGGCAACTTTGCGTCGTCGATGACCAACATCAATGCGTTCTATCCGCAGCGGCTCAAGGGTTGGGCGCTGGGTCTCAACGCCGGTGGCGGAAACATCGGCGTCGCAACGATCCAGATCGTCGGGCTACTGGTTATCGCTACGGCGGGTAACCGCTCCCCGCATTGGATCTGCGCGGTGTATCTGGTACTCCTGTCGATCGCCGCGGTTGGCGCAGCGCTGTTCATGGACAATCTGACCAACCAGCGCACCAATGGCCGGTCAATGATCGACGTGATGGGCTACCGCGACTCGTGGCTGATCGCGTTGCTGTACATCGGCACGTTCGGATCGTTCATCGGCTTTTCGTTCGCGTTCGGCCAGGTGCTTCAGATTAGCTTCGTGGCCAACCTCAGTCACGGCGCGCAGGTGACCCCGGCGATGACGGCACAGGCGGCACTGCACGCCGCGCAGATCGCGTTCATCGGACCGCTGCTGGGCTCGATCACGCGGCCGGTCGGCGGCTGGCTATCCGACCGCATCGGCGGCAGCAGGGTCACGCTGTACACGTTCGCAGCGATGATCGCCGCGGCTGGCTGGCTCGTGGTCTGTGGTGGTGTCGGCGACGACCGGCATGGCGGCCCATCGGGCGGCATTCTGGCTGCCTACGTCGCCGGCTTCGTCGTGCTGTTCATCTTGACGGGCATCGGAAATGGGTCCGTTTACAAGATGATCCCGTCGATATTCGACGCGAAGGCGCAGAGCATGGAAGGTCTTAGCCAGGCCGAGAAGGCCGACTGGTCGCGTCGGATGTCCGGTGCGCTGATTGGCATCGCCGGTGCTATCGGCGCGCTCGGTGGCGTCGGCATCAACGTGGTGCTGCGGGCGTCGTACCTGTCGCCAGCGAAGTCGGCCACGATGGCGTTCTGGGTCTTCCTCGGCTTCTACGTGTTGTGCGCGGTGATCACCTGGTTCGCGTACGTGCGCACGCCGAGTAGGGCGCCGGCCCGGACCACCGCAGCGGTCGCGCAAGCCGTCGCACCCGCTTAGACGTGAGGAGCAAGCCATGACCGTACTCGTTGAACGGCCCAGTATCGCAACGGATGCTCGCGTCTGGACAAGGGCATGCCGGCTGGACTCATTGCTCCCGGGACGTGGGGTGTGCGTATTGCTTCCGGGCGACGAACAGGTGGCGCTCTTCTTGCTCACCGACCAGACATTGGCCGCGGTCGGCAACATCGATCCGTTCTGCGGGGCGGCGGTGATGTCGCGCGGAATCACCGGCGACCGCCACGGCGAACCCACCGTCGCCTCGCCGCTGCTGAAACAGGTCTTCTCTGTGCGTGATGGACGGTGCCTGGATGACCAGTCGCGCTCGCTAACGGTCTACGACGTGCGGGTGACCGATGGAATCGTTGAAATCGCCTGCAAGTGAACCCCTAGCAGGATTCACCATTGGTGTGACGGCGGCACGCCGATCCGAAGAACTGATCACCCTGCTGGAGCGCCGCGGCGCTACCGTGATCCACGCCCCGGCCATCCGCATCATGCCGCTCATCGATGACATCGAATTGCGGCGCGTCACAACACTACTCGTCGAGAACGCGCCCGATGTGGTGATCGTGACCACCGGCATCGGTTTTCGCGGCTGGATCGAGGCTGCGCACGGCTGGAATGTGGCCGACGAACTGGTCGCCTCACTCGCGTCGGCGCGCATCCTCGCTCGGGGACCCAAGGCATGTGGCGCCATTCGCCAGGCCGGGCTGTGCGAGGAGTGGAGTCCGGAATCGGAGGCGTCGCAGGAGGTACTGGATCGGCTGCTCGCCGACGGGGCAGCCGGCCTGCGGATCGCGGTGCAGCTGCATGGTGCGGCCTCGGAATGGGAGCCCAACGGCGACATTTGCGATCCGCTGAGTTTGGCGGGCGCACAAGT
This sequence comes from Mycobacterium simulans, assembly GCF_900232995.1. Taxonomy (GTDB): domain Bacteria; phylum Actinomycetota; class Actinomycetes; order Mycobacteriales; family Mycobacteriaceae; genus Mycobacterium; species Mycobacterium simulans. The sequence goes on along the minus strand of NZ_OCVX01000003.1, from coordinate 619,262 downwards.
CATCAAGGTGCCGGTATATCGGTGGGAGGCGCCCGCGGACAGCAAACCGATGGATCAGCTGATCGCGATGACCGTTCAAGGCCGAGTCGACGCAGTGAGCTTCACCAGCGCCCCGGCGGTTGCGTCAATGTTGCAGCGCGCCAAGACGCTTGGATGTGTGACCGAGCTGATTGCCGCGCTGACTAATCATGTTGCGGCGATTTGCGTGGGTCCGGTCACGTCCGCGCCGCTGCGTCGACTGGGAATCCCGGCAGTGCACCCCGACCGCTACCGGCTGGGCGCGCTCGCCCGGCTGATCACCGACGAGGTCCCGCGCCGCGCCCGCCAGTGCACGGCGGGAGGGCATGACATCAGCGTGCGCAGCGCAACGGTGGCGGTCGACGGCGCCATCCGCGCCATGCCACCGGCTGCGATGGCTCTGTTGCGGCGGTTGATGGACAACCCTGGCCGGGTGGTGTCGCGCGACGAACTCCTCGCACTGTTGCCCGGGGGTGGGGGTGACACGCACGCGGTCGATACCGCGATGACCAGACTGCGATCGGCACTCAGGGCGCCGCACGCCGTGCAGACCGTCGTCAAGCGCGGCTACCGGTTGGCCATCGACCCGGCGTAGCGGTGCAGTCGTGCCGCGCATGGCATGAGGCGTTCGCTTCGGCTCTGAGCAAACCGGATCCGCGCGCCGCGATGCCGTACACACCCGTTGCTGAAAGCAGAGCTTAATTGTGGTTCCGCCCGCCCGGCGGCTGCGGTGTTGTTGCCAACCCAGTTGCCAAATCAGATGCACGGCGCGTCCCTGGGATCGTTCGCCTCGGTTGCCTCAGCAGCGTGTGGTTGCCGAGCCGGTAGGGTCTTTGCTCAGTACGCTGCTGGTGAGGAGGCCGCATGAACAGCAAGAACCTGGATGTAGTTCCGGCTGCGTTGCGGGCTGCGTCGGGGGTTGTCGCGGGACATGCACAGCTAGCGTCGTCAGCGGGGAGTGGTGAGACGTCGACGGAGACGGCGGGTGTGGCCGCGGCCGGCTTTGGCAGTGCGTTCGGTGGATACTGTGATCAGTTTTCGTACCGCCTGTCGGTGGCGTCGGCTGCGCTGGTCGGAGCGGCCGGCGCGTTCACCGCGATGGAGGACGCTAACAGGGCGGCGCTGGCATCCATTGCGTCGAAGGCATAGCCCATGGCGGCTGTGGCCGGCGTCGGGGGGCTGACGCGCTCGCGTATCGAGGCGTTCGATCAGACCGCGGCCACGCTGAGTAGTTTGGCTGCTCAATGGCGTGGCCAGGCAGAGCGGCTGCAACAGGCCGCCGATGTCTACGTCGATCAGGTCAACAGCCCCAACGGCGCCGAATGGACGGGGCAGACCGCGGTGTCGTACTTCAACGCCGCGTACGCTGACCGGCTGGCGGTCGTACAGGCCGTCACGCACGCACACACCATCGCCGAGGTCGCCGAACGCGGCGGCGACACTCTGCTAGGGAGCCCGAGAGGCAGCGTTGGCGGCCATCGCTGAGGCTGAGGCCGACGATTTCAGTGTGGGAGAGGATCTGTCGGTCACCGACAACTACGTCCGGGGATCGGCGGACGAACGAGCGGCTCGCCAGGCCGCTGCGATGGGCCACCGCAATTACATTGCCCACCACGCGGCGCTATTGCACGCCGAAAACCAGCGCATCGCCGCACAGCTGAACACCGGCGCTGTGCAGATGGCGGGCATGGCTCCAGCGCATTGGCGCCAACCCGTCTCCGAGTTCGGCCAGCCTGTCCCGCGCAGCAGCGGTGTTGCCACGTCTGGTAGCGCCATCATGGAAAACCGCAAGGGTGCGATCCACGCTGTCGACAACCACACGTGGAGAAGGGAACCAGCGCCGCCCGAACCACCGCTGGAGCCAGCAAATATGTCAGCAGCGCAGGCGCTGAAAGCCTACGAGGACCTTAAGCGCGATATGGCTCGGTATAGCGACCGATGCCTACGCCGCCCTTTCGTGTTGCCGCAAGAGCGGGCAGCCTTTGACGCTTGCGTTGCTGATTCCGGGGTGCTCAATGCGAGAAAGGCTGCGCTCGAAGCCAGACTGCGGTCGTTGGGCGTGCAGGTAGAGCCTGCGCTGTCACCTGCGCATGGACCACCTGAGACAACGGACACACCGCCATTTCCGCCGCCTACGCGAATCTCCGGATTTACCAGTCATGGAGCGGAGCAAGTTAACGGCCGCGACGGTCACGGCGTCAACGACAGAGCATTGCAGGATGCTGTTGCGAATCCGATCGGACCGCCGAAATTTGAGCCGGACCAGTACGGTGGGACTTACAAATACGTTGGCAAAGACGCAACAGTCGCCTTGAATAAGGACGGACAGGTGGTAACCGCCTGGGCGAACAGTCGTAATGGATGGAGAAATCCGTGAGTGATGTTTTTGATGCCATTTCACCAGAGTTTCGTACCGTTATTGTGGAAGAACTGACGCGTCGTAACCCCGCCCTCCTCGCCGAACTTCGCGACACGCAGACGCCGACCAGCGAGCAGAGCGACGCCGTTGTGGATGTGCTCTACCATGCACTGAGTGCCAATTTTGGGCCGGGCCATATTCCGAATGAGTATGGAAAAATAATCGATAACGCAATCGGTGCTTACCTTCTGGCCTGGCCGATATATCGGTAACCTAATGAAGAGTTAAGAGATGCCCGGCGACTGCCGTCACTGCGGCGGTGTATCGGCCCGGGCATCCTTCCTGCGAGGATGGAGATGGCGAACCTACTAACAATGAATTCTATAGTAAATACTGCAAATAATTCATGCTGTTGCCTCGTCGTCTTCATCATCTAGCCGATCATCACTATCAATTATTTGGTACCGTTCAAAGTAGGCATTAACTCGACGACCGAACAGCCATGTGGCAATAGCTGCTGGCCAGATGCTGACGAACGCGCCGAGGCCAAGGAATACCAGAACTATTGCACTATAGGCGCTGATACCAGAGCACGGAGCGGGGACATTTTGGCAAACACGCACCCGTGGTCTTTGAATAAGGACGGCCAAATGGTAACTGCCTGGGCGAACAGTCGGAATGGATGGGGAAAACCATGAGTAATGTTCTCGACGCTATTCCATCCGAACCTCGCGCTATTATCGTGAAAGAATTGACGCATCACAATCCAGCTCTTTTGGTGGAGCTTCGCGGCTCACAGAAGCCGACCAATGACCGGAGCGACGCCGTTGTGGATGTACTTTCCGACGCGTTGGTAAAGACGTTCGGGCCGGACTGGGCTCCCAGTGAGTATGGATTGTCGATTGAACGCGCGATTAACGCATACTTGGAGGCCTGGCCGATATATCGGTAGCGTTGACAACGCCAGTAACTGCGGCTGCTGCACTGTCATACCGCAAATCTGTCGCCCGGGAAGGCGTATTCGTTATGTGCGAAGACGTGGTGTTGTTCGGTCACGGACACAGCCGGGCTGTATGTCTTCGCTCGCACGCTCGATCGCAAATCGACGGGGATCATCACAGCAGGGCTATGGTGGAATGTTCACGATTTCATAAGGCACGTACGGCCGACACTGCAATGAGAAAACCACTGCCGAGGCGAGTAGCGTGACCCGGGTGGACTACGCGTCGGCCTTCCTCGAGCAGAACCGCGCCTTTTCGGATCTGATTGGCAACGCCGACGAGTCCCAGCCGGTGCCCACCTGCCCGGGCTGGAGCCTCAGCCAACTGATCCGCCACGTCGGTCGTGGCGACCGCTGGGCGGCGCAGATCGTTCGCGACAAACTCGACCACTTCCAGGATCCTCGCAGCGTCGAGGATGGCAAACCCCCACCGGGGCGCGACGGCATGATCTCGTGGTTGCTGGGAGGCGCCCAGCTCCTGGTCGACGCCGTCGAGCAGGCAGGCGGGGAAACGCCGGTGTGGACGTTTCTGGGGAATCGCCCAGCGAATTGGTGGATTCGTCGCCGGTTGCACGAGACGGCGGTACACCGGGCTGATGTCGCGATCGCGCTTGGCCGCGAATTCTCTCTCGCTGCCGACGTAGCGGCCGACGGAATCACCGAATGGCTTGAGCGCATTGCGATTCAAGCGGGAAGCGGCGGCGTGGCGCTGCCGCTCGATGGCAACGAAACCATCCATGTACACGCCACGGATCCCGGGTTGGGTGACACTGGCGAATGGACGGCCGTTGCGCACCAGGGCCGGATCGCTTGGTCGCACGAGCACGGCAAGGGCACTGTGGCGCTGCGTGGCGGTGCCACCGAGTTGCTGTTGGCGCTGGTGCGCAGAGTCTCGATCGCCGACACCGGCATTGAGCTGTTCGGCGACGACTCGGTATGGCAAAAATGGCTGGATCGCACGCCTCTTTAAACTTGCACACCATGACCACATCGGAGATCGCCACCGTTCTGGCTTGGCATGACGCTCTCAACGACTCCGACCTCGACACCTTGGTCGCTCTGTCCAGTGACGACATCGATATCGGCGACGCGCACGGAGCCGCCCAGGGCCACCAGGCGCTACGTCGGTGGGCTGCGACCCTCACCGCGACGGGTGAGCTTGGCCGGATGTACGTGCACGACGGGGTAGTGGTCGTCGAACAGGAAATCAGCAACCCGGACCGACCCGGCGACGTCACCGGCGCGACGGCGTTCCGGGTGGTCCGTGATCGCGTCACCTCGGTATTTCGTCATCAAGACTTGGCTTCGGCGTTGGCGGCCACCGATCTCACCGAGGACGACTGTGTCGATTGAGGTCGACTGAGGCGTTAGGAGCCATTTATGCGCGGGATCATCTTGGCCGGGGGCTCGGGCACGCGCCTGCATCCGATCACCATTGGCATCAGCAAGCAGTTGCTGCCGGTGTACGACAAACCGATGGTTTACTACCCGTTGTCCACCCTGATGATGGCGGGCATCCGCGACATTTTGGTAATTACCACGCCCCACGACGCGGCCGGCTTCCAGCGACTTCTGCGCGACGGCGCACAATTCGGCATCGACATCAGTTACGTGACGCAGGATAGACCCGACGGTCTGGCGCAAGCATTCGTTCTCGGCGCCAACCACATTGGCAACGACTCGGTGGCTTTGGTGTTGGGAGACAACATCTTCTACGGCCCCGGATTGGGTACCAGCCTGAGCCGCTTCCAAACCATCAGCGGCGGAGCTATTTTCGCCTATTGGGTGGCGAACCCATCAGCCTACGGCGTCGTTGAATTCGGTTCTGATGGCATGGCGCTGTCGCTGGAGGAGAAGCCCGAGACGCCGAAGTCCAACTACGCGGTACCAGGCTTGTACTTCTACGACAACGACGTGATCGAGATCGCCAAGGGCCTAAGGAAATCGGCGCGCGGCGAGTACGAGATTACCGAGGTCAACCAGATCTATCTCAACCGGGGCCGGTTGGCGGTCGAGGTGATGGCCCGTGGGACGGCTTGGCTGGACACCGGCACCTTCGACTCGCTACTGGACGCCAGCGACTTCGTCCGCACGCTCGAACTGAGGCAGGGCCTGAAAGTGAGCGTTCCCGAAGAAGTCGCCTGGCGGCGTGGCTGGATCGACGACGAGCAGTTGGCGCAGCGCGCTCGCACCCTGGTCAAGTCCGGATACGGTGGCTACTTGCTGGAGTTGTTGGAACGCAGCTGATTTCGCTGCTACCGCGACCCTGTCATCCCGTCCAAACCGAGCAGCAGACCACCGATGCCGCCGCCACCGCCGATTCCGTTGATCAGTACGCCTCTGCCGCCGTTGCCGCCATTACCGCCGTTGCCGATCAGCACGGCGTCGCCACCCCTACCGCCGGGCCCACCGACACCGTTTAGGAAGGCAAAGCCTTCCTAAACGGTGTCGGTGGGCCCGGCGGCAAGGGCGGCCAAGGCGGCGACGCGGTGCGCCGACCAGCGGGCGCCCGGTCAGCGTCAGGAAGGGCGCATTGATCACGTTAAGCAACTCCTGCAGAGGCGTGGCAGCGGCGGCCTCGGCGCTGGCATACGAGCCCGCACCCGCGGCCAATGCCTGCTCAAATGCTGCGTGAAACGCTGCCGCCTGCGTGCTGAGCGCCTGATACCCCTGGCCCTGCGCGGAAAATACCGCCGCGATGGCCGCCGACACTTCATCGGCGCCCGCCGCCAGCAGCGACGTCGTCTGGGCTACCGCGGCCGCGTTGGCCGCGCTGAGTGTCGACTCGATTCTGGCCAGATCCGATGCCGCCGCTGAGAGGGCTTCCGGGGCCACAACTAAATGCGACATCCGACACCTCCAACAATCACCAGAAAAAGCATCGTCAGCTGGGGTTTGCGAGCTTCATATTATCTGGCGACATTCATGTATTTCGTATTTTTCGCTGGCGACGGTAGCGACGGCCGATCAATCCATCTCGCTGGGGTCCGCGGTCCCGCCGATGCCGCCGTCTTCCCCGTTGCCCGACGGGACGCCCGCGGTCTTGCCGGTCCCGCCCAGCGCGCCGCCGGTCCCGCCAGTTCCGACTGGTCAGGATGTCGCTCGGTCGCTCGATCGTGCGTGCAGGGTCATGGCTGATTTCGGTGGGGTGATCTACGGCAACCCTTTTATCCCGTCCTGGCCGAGCAGCAGACCGCCCGTGCCGCCGATGCCGGCCATGCCGGTGTTCGGGCCGGTCCCGCCGTTACCGCCGTTACCGCCGTTACCGATCAGCACCGCGTCGCCGCCTTGGCCGCCCTTGCCGCCGACCGTTCCTCCAGTGGCGGCGCCGCCGCATTGCCGCGATGGCCGCCGCACGTCGTCGGCGCCGGCGGCCAGCACCGCCGTCGTCGGGGCCGCCGCGGCGGCGTTTGCCGCATGAAGCGCCGACCCCATACCGGCCAATCCGAGGCTGCGGTGGAGAGCACCTCCGGCATCGCGATCACAAACGACATTTGCGACCTCCCAGTCAGATCACATCGACCACTCTGCAGGAATGCATCGTCGCATTCCACGGCACGACATCGCGGGTGTTTTGCCGAGAATGTCACCGCTATCGCCGGCCCCGCGGCGCGGATGCTGCCGTTACTGCCGGTAACTCGTCAAGAAGTTGCCGAGCCGTTCGATCGCTGCGACGAGATCACGGGACCACGGCAGCGTCACGATGCGCAGATGATCCGGTGTCGGCCAGTTGAATCCGGTTCCTTGAGTGACCAAAATCTTCTCCGACAGCAGCAGGTCGAGGACCAGTTGCTCGTCGTCGGCGATGTCGTAGACCTCGGGATCCAGCCGGGGAAACACATACAGCGCGCCCTCCGGTTTGACGCACGAAACTCCTGGAATCTCATTGAGTTTGGCCCAGGCGACATCGCGCTGCTCGAGCAGCCGACCGCCCGGAAGCACCAGATCCTCAATGCTCTGATGACCGCCGAGGGCTACCTGAATTGCATGCTGCGCCGGGACATTTGGGCACAACCGCATATTGGCCAGCAGGCTAATGCCCTCGATGAAGCTGCTCGCGTGTTCCTTGGGTCCGGTAATTGCCAGCCAGCCGGCACGGTACCCCGCGACCCGGTAGGCCTTGGACAGGCCGTTGAACGTCAGGCATAGCAGGTCGGGCGCAACCGAGGCCATGCTGATGTGCTTGGCGTCGTCGTAAAGGATTTTGTCGTAGATTTCGTCGGCAAGTAGCAGGAGTTGGTGCTTGCGCGCCAAATGCGCTATCTGGGTGAGGATTTCGCGAGTGTAGACCGCGCCCGTCGGATTATTCGGGTTGATCACGACCAGCGCCTTGGTGCGCTCGGTGATCTTCGATTCCAAGTCGGCGATGTCGGGCTGCCAACCCTCGGTCTCGTCACACAGGTAGTGCACCGGTGTGCCACCTGCCAGGGAGGTGGACGCGGTCCACAGCGGGTAGTCCGGCGAGGGGATCAACACCTGATCGCCGTTGTCCAACAACGCCTGCAGCGTCATCGTGATGAGCTCGGAGACCCCGTTGCCCAGATAGACGTCGTCGACATCGAAGCGTGGGAAGCCGTCGACGAGTTCGTAGCGGGTGACCACAGCACGCCGAGCCGGGAGGATGCCCTTCGAATCGGAGTACCCCTGCGCGTACGGCAGCGCCTGGATGATGTCGCGCATGATCACGTCGGGTGCCTCGAAGCCGAACGGCGCGGGGTTTCCGATATTGAGCTTGAGGATGCGGTGCCCTTCGGCTTCTAGCCGCGCGGCATGTTGGTGCACCGGGCCGCGGATTTCGTACAGGACGTCCTGCAGTTTGGACGACTGCGCGAAGGCTCGCTGCCGGTGCTGGGCGGAGGCGTGCACGGGCAGCTGGTGAGTAGTCACGCCAACAATGGTGCCATCGCTGTCCACTGAAATTTGCTGACTCGTGTCAAACCGTGATCAGCGCTTGCCTGGCGGACGGGCCCCGCGTGCGATGCCGAGCCCCTTAACGGGCGGTGCGGGCGGGGCCGGGGCAGCCGGTTCCCCGTCCGTTTGCGACGGCTGCTCCGGTTCCGGCTCGGGTTCGGGCTTTGCGGGTGCTGCGGGTGCCGCCTCTGTCGGAGCTTGGGTTTGCGCGGGGCTCTTCTTTGCTCCCGGACGCTTGGCGCCGGCAGCGATACCCAGACCCTTAGCGGGAGCGGCCGGCGCTTCAGCGGCTTCAGCGGCAGGCGCTTCAGCCGCAGCGGCTTGGGGCGCTGCCGCCTTCTTGGCGCCGGGTCGCTTGGCGCCGGCGGCCAGGCCTAGACCCTTTGCCGGCGCAGCGGGAGCCTTGGCCTCCGGGGCTGCTTCCGGGGCCTTCGGGGGCTGCGCGCCCGCTTTCTTGGCACCCGGGCGCTTGGCACCGCCGGCGATACCCAGACCGGTAACGGCCTTAGTAGCCTTCTCGGGTTGTGCGGCCGCCGGCTCTTCGGCCGCTTTTTCGATTTCCTCGGCGGGGGCACTCGGTGCGGCGGCCTTCGGCTTGGCTTGTTCCGCCTTGGCCGCCCGTTTTTCGGCTTCTTTTGCCGCGGTGCCCTTCGGCGGCAGCAGCGACTTGTCATGGTCCAAAGACCCGAGCAGCACCTGGGCCACATCGAGCACCTCAGGAACAGGCCGGTCGCTGCCGGCCTCCTCCTGCCGGTCATTGACACCGTCGGTAACCATCACTCGGCAGAACGGGCACGCGACGGCAACAGTCTCGGCCCCCGTGGCCAGCGCCTCGTCGACCCGTTCGTGGTTGATGCGTTTGCCGATGTGCTCTTCCATCCACATCCGGGCACCGCCGGCGCCGCAGCAGAAACTGCGCTCGGCGTGGCGAGGCATTTCGGTGAGGTTGGCTCCCGCGGCGCCAATCAGCTCACGCGGCGCCTCGTACACCTTGTTGTGCCGGCCCAGATAGCACGGATCGTGATACGTGATGTCCTGCGAGACCGAGGTAACCGGGACCAGCTTCCTGTCCCTCACCAACCGGTTGAGCAGCTGAGTGTGGTGCAACACGGTGTAGTTGGCACCCAGCTGCCGGTATTCCTTGCCGATGGTGTTGAAGCAGTGCGGGCAGGTGACGACGATCTTGCGATCGACGGTCTCCACACCCTCGAACAGGCCGTCCAGGGTCTCAACGGCCTGCTGGGCCAATTGCTGGAACAGGAACTCGTTGCCGGACCGGCGCGCGGAGTCGCCGTTGCACGTTTCTCCGGTACCCAGCACCAGGTACTTCACCCCGGCGACGGCAAGCAATTCGGCGACCGCCTTGGTGGTCTTCTTCGCCTTGTCGTCGTAGGCGCCGGCGCATCCCACCCAGAACAAGTATTCGTAACCGTCGAAGCTGTCGACATCCTCGCCATAGACCGGGACGTCGAAGTCGACCTCGTCGATCCAGTTGGTCCGGTCGGAGGCATTCTGCCCCCACGGGTTGCCCTTGTTCTCGAGGTTCTTGAACAGCACGGACAGCTCGGAGGGAAACTCAGACTCCATCATCACTTGGTAGCGGCGCATATCGACGATGTGGTCGACGTGTTCGATGTCCACTGGGCACTGCTCGACGCAGGCACCGCAGGTGACGCAGGACCACAGCACATCGGGATCGATGACGCCACCCTGTTCGGCGGTGCCGACCAGAGGCCGGGTCGCCTGCTCAGGCCCGTGTCCCGGTACCCGGCCGAAGCCGGATTCCGGCACATGGTGTCCCTCATCCTTGACGGTCTCGAGGTCGAGACCCTCGAGCGCCTCGGCGCTCTTGTCGCCCAGGATGTAGGGTGCTTTGGCCATCCAATGGTCGCGCAGGTCCATGATGACGAGCTTGGGAGACAGGGGTTTTCCGGTGTTCCAGGCGGGACATTGGGACTGGCAACGCCCACACTCGGTGCACGTGGCGAAGTCGAGCATGGCCTTCCAGGTGAAATCTTCGACCTTGCCGCGGCCGAATTCGGCGTCGTCGGGCGGGTTTTCGAAGTCGATCGGCTTGCCGTGGGATTCGACCGGCAGCAGCGGGCCGAGCCCGTCCGGCAAGCGTTTGAACACGACATTGATCGGCGCCAGGAAGATATGAAGGTGCTTGGAATGCAGCACGATCAGCAGGAAGGCCAGCATGACGCCGATGTGCAGCAGCAGCGCGACGGTCTCGACTACTTCGTTGGTGTTCTGGCCCAACGGATGCAGCAGTGAACCCATGGCGTGGGAGAAGAATGCGCCCTTGCCGTAAGGAAATTCGTCGCCTAGGGCGTTGACCGACGCCCCGCGGAAGATGGCATACGTCCAGATGACGTTGAAGATCATGAACAGGATCAGCCAAGCACCGCCGGTGTGTGAGCCGTAGAAGCGGGACTGGCGACCATATTCTTTCGGCTCGCTGCGCATTCGGATGATGGCGAACGTGACGATGCCCGTCAGCACGGCCAGAGCGAAGAAGTCTTGTAGTGCGCCAAGGGCGTCCCAGCGCCCGATGATCGGCAGGTGGAAGTTGGGCTGGAATAGCACCCCGTAGGCCTCGATGTACACCGTGAGCAGGATGAAGAAGCCCCACATGGTGAAGAAGTGCGCCAGCCCCGGCAGCGACCACTGCAGCAGCTTGCGCTGCCCGAGCACCTCGGCGATCTGGGCCCAGATGCGAGCACCCAAGTTGTCGGTGCGGCCACTTGCCTGCTGGCCTGACATGACCAGCTTGTACAGCCACCACACGCGCTTCAGTGCCAACGCGGCCACGACCGTGGTCATGCCCATGCCCAGCACCAATCTGATGAGCGTCTGCGTGGTCACGGAAGTTCACCCCAATGCTTAGTTACTCCGGCGTCAGTACGCCGTACCCTGCTTAACCTGCCCATACTGACATCCGTGCGGTTTTCACCGGGAGAAAGGCTGCCCTAAGTGCCTTGCTGGCTATACATGCAGTGTGGCTCAGCGAAACAAATCTCAGCGAACATGGGGCGGCGGTTTCGATGACCGCACCAACATGACTCCTGACTGCCACCACGTGGATAGCGCACGTGGAGGATGCTCGACCTTTGCAGTGATTGAGTCGCACGCGAGCCGTTGGCTCCGAGTTCGGTCGCTGTCTGCATGACCACGGCGTCCTGAACATTACCAAGTACAACCCGTCTGCGACGCGTCCATGAGTCCTACGGCTAGGCATGCGTTCCGCCATGGATGGCGTGGGTTCGATGCGCCGGCCAAGCCGCCATTTGGAGTGCTTCCTGGTCGGAGGAGACATCGTGCCGCAACGGCTTGCGGTTCTACGCGGGCGCCACAGGTGTTTAGTCCCACCTGTTAGTCCCACCGGTGCCTGGCTGCGAGTATGACCGTTGCGGCGTCGTAGTCGTGATTGTAGGCAATGCGACCGTCCAGGAGCGGACCTGTAGCGGCAAACTCGGCGAACACGTGCTCACACAAAGGGGTTGAGCAGATTTTGGTTGAGGCCAACCCACCGAGACACTGCGTTTACGGTGTCCGTCCGTAGTGGTGCCTTTCTCGGCAGATCCATTCGTAGGAACTGGCACCAGCCGGCATCGGCGATCACCCGTACGAGCCGATGGTTGAGCGCCGGACAGCTAAGGCTGATTCAGCGGCCAGCGAGCACACGACCCAGATAGCGGGTCACGTCCCCCGGTGGGCCATATATTCGGCTACTCTCCAACCGTCAGGTAAGTTCACCAACCGATCAGCTTTCAGCAAAGCCGCAGGTAGCCGTGCGCAATCAGGCTAGTGTGGATAGGTAGGCTGAGGCTTCTTTGTTGTACAGATTCTATGATTTTGAGGGGTGACGGACTCTGCCAAACCTTCGGATTCCTGATCGAGATCGCGATCTTCTTGTCAGCCTGCTGAAACTTGAGAGTGACGAAGCTCAGAAACTGCCGAAGGAGATCGACGAGTCTGATGGCAAGTTCGCCACAATAGCGGATCTCCTCAGTAAGCGAGGAGTCGACGGTCGAGCCGCCTTTGCCGCCGTTATGTCCTTAATGGCGGCCGGTCGCCGATACAGAATCTCGCCACAGGTGTTGGTCGCCAGCTTGAAGGAATCTTTTGACGTTGAGGGGGCGGGAACAGGTCTTTTCGCTCTGCTTCAGAGCGCGACAGTACGACGGTTTGCGAAGGCACTAACTTTGCATAACGAGTACGAACGCATCGTCACTGATACCCGCATACTTTCAGATATTAGGCCTGTTTTCGACGACGACGAAGGTGATCCCGCTATCGAGGCAGTAATTGTCAATCACACGTTGCGCTTTTCTTATACCGCTGGCGACGGGGATCATGAACTCCACTTTGCGCTTGATGCCTCTGACTTGAAAAAGCTCAAAGCCCAAATTGAGAGAGCTTTGGAGAAAGATAAGGCCTCGCAGGCCCTAGCTGAGACCGCTAATGTAGTCGTCCTACAACCGATGGAGGACTCCGAGTGAGCACTAGGTGCTGGCCAGCGGATGACTGGACAACCACGGATGTAAACATCTCGCCAGGCAGCGTGATCTTCGACGAGGTTGCCGCTTCGGATGATCAGCTGGTTGTCTTCGATGACGCCGATCAGCCCGGCGGCGTGTACTTCATCAGTTCGGGCGTCGGCGCGGCGGAGCTCGACCGGTTTGCGTCGGTGGCCGCTGGCCATAGCTGGAGCAGGAACCGGGCAACCAACCGAAGGATCCGCTCCGCAGTAATCAAATTTGTCGCACCAACTGCGGCGAACGTTATCCAATCGGTGGGTGTCGTTTCAGGGGCTATAACACAGCATCAAATTGAGCCTCAGCGGTTGATCTCGTACGTATTGGGGCGCCACCTGCCTCGGAATGAGCCCTTGGATGTTGCAGATCCGGATCTCTCAAATCGCCTGATAAATGCGTTGGACGCGGCGACTTCCGATTTTCGTACCGTCGCATCTCTTGCTGACGAACTAGGTGCACCCGAGAATGTTATCAGGCACGAACTTGAGCGCCTTGGAGATCGAGTTCGACGTCCTCTCGGGCAGGAGAATCGCTATCCCGATTGGTATCGGCTTACGCAAAGGGGGCCGACGCGTCAGGAGCGGCTAGGGCGCCTGAAAGCTATTCTGGGATTCGCCGCAATGGACGACGACTTCTGACAGTGTTTGGTATTACCGGCACGGCCTCCGTCTTTCTATGGGGCGCGCTTGGAGGGTTGGCTACACAACTCATCGCCAATGTGGCTCTGATACTGCAACGCCAATTTGCAGGACACCACTCGACACCAAAGCGGTTCAAGTCATCCATGTTCTGGGTGGGCGTGGTAGGAAGCGCCATGCTCGGTGGGCTCATCGCGTGGTCGCAAGGCGATGTGCTCGTCAACACGCACCAGATCGCTGTGCAGATTGGCCTGGCATGGCCTGCGCTACTGGGTGTCGTTATCAACAAGCAGGATAACCCAACCCCGGGCTCGGCCGACTAGTCGTTTGGCCTTCAATTGAGGCGGCCGCCTAGCCGCCGGCCAGGCGCACGAGCCGAGTTCATCGCGAGAGCGCTCAACATGCCGTGTCATCGCCCTTGAGGCATTCGCAGCGTTGATCCATCTGGCCAGCAGGCTGATTGATTGACGCCAGCCTCTCAGCTGCTTTCTGGCGGAGGATCGGTTGTGTCGTGAATCGCCGGGTTGCGGAGCGCCGTCTGCCGCGTCCCGTTTGTGTCGTTCGATCCCTTAGTGTCGTTGGGACAGCGAGTTCAGTGCCGCAACTTGCCGAGCTTGCGGCTCAGAACTTTTGGGTATGCGATGTCAGCTCGCAGTCCATCTTCGGCCCCTATCGATCATCAAGCAGTCGATCAACGGCCAGGCGCGCCAACTTTACAAACGCTGGACTACGCCGACGAGGCGGTCCGACGTTTGCCAGCTAGAAAATACCGGTCAGTGGCGGCTCAGGTCTGCGGAGCCAACATCGCGCGCAGCATGGACAACATCTCCGTGCGGGAGTTGGCGCCCAGACGGCGCCGGATCCGGGCGACGTGGTGCTCGACCGTTTTCGCAGAGATGAACAATTGGGCGCCGATGTCGCGGTAGGGCATGCCGAGCAGCAGCAACTCGGCGACTTCGCGTTCGCGGTCGGACAGCGGAGAACCGGTCGGGGGGTGGCGCACACGAGCTGGAGCGCCCGCAGACTGCTCCGCAACGCTTTCGCTGGGCACCTCGCCGGGGGTCTCACTGACCGCGGAGCCCAGCTTGAGGTCGCGGGCCAACTGCAGCATGGCCCCCGACACCCGGGCGTCGGGAGTTTGCAACGCTGCCTGACCGGCCAGCCGCGTCGCCTCAGATGTCAAACCGACATGGGATAGCGACCGGGCCGCCGCGGTGACCTCGTCTGCATCGACCTGATCGGCCAAGACCCGCAGCCAGCTTCGTCCGGCAATCGATAGCGCCCGGGCAAGGGCGCTATCGGCGCCGCTGAGCGCCTGTCCGTGCGGGGCCACCGACTCCGGTGAGTTGGCGAGGATGCCGGCGTGTACTCCGGCCCAATGCAGCGGGACCGACCACAACGCCGGATTGCCCAGCGAATCCAGCACAGTAAACGCTTCGGCCAACGGGTGTTGCAGCCGATCCACGTGGCGCATTCGGGCGGCCGTGACCCACAGTTCCCCCAACGGCAGCAGCGAGAACAGGTCGATCGAGTACTCCGCAAGTACCTCCATGGCTGCGTACCAATGCTTTTGCAGCGCACCGGTATCGCCGCTGCGACGGGCTATCGCCGTCTGCAGAGCCGCCGCCCACAAGGCGTCGCGTCGGTGCAGGTTCGTCGCGGAGCCGGCCTGGGAGCCGGCCTCAGCGGCGTCCGCGCTGGCCGACGGCAGTTGTCCCTCTTGCATTTTGATCCAGCCGGACAACAGGAGATGCCGAGGTCCGAACGCCGTTTCGCTGCCAGCCCGCACAGCTCGCCCAATCACACTGCGGGCCCGGACCGGATCTCCTGCGTGTATCGCCACCAGGGTCACCAGCGCCGCTGGGCTGTCCGGAAGGATTTCGGCGAGCGGTGATTCGGGCGCCAGGGCCTGGCCCAGACGGGCCATGGCGATCGGATATGGCTGATCCATGGTCAGCAACAGGCCTTCGGCGAGGCTGCGTGAGGCACGCGCCGCCATCGTGGGCGGACCGGCGTCGTTGAGACGCAAGGCCTCGCGCGCCGTCGCCAACTCACCGGTCGCCGTGAGCACGAGTGCGGCGGCCGCGCCGACTACCGCATCCGGATACGGGCCTAACCAGCCGAACAGGTCCGCCGCTTGACCCGCGCTTCCGTCATGTGCGGCGACGCTGGCCGAAATCCGCACCGCCGCCGCGCGTTCGGCGGAGTCCGTCGAGCCGAGCAGATCGTCGGCCAGTAACGCCGCGGCCGCGCAGTCACCCGAGAGGGCCAGCGCGTCAGCCAGGCGCGAGGTCAGTCCGGTGGCGCCGGCGTCGATCGCCGCCCGGTACAACCGGGCTGCCCGCAGCGGGTCGCCGCGGACCTCCGCGGCCTGGCGCGTAAGAATGCCCGCGAGCCGATCGTCGTGCAGTCCGTGTCCGGATAGTCTCAGCGCGAGATTCGGTGACACCGTCGAAATGTCGAGTTGTGAACGCAAAAGCGAAGTTTCGACCTCGTGGTGGCGCGTGTTGCCGACGATCTGGGCGATTGCGTCGTGCACCGACTGCAGGAATGCCGGGGTGTGCGACGGGTCAATCAGTCCGCTGGCGCGCGCACGATCCACCAACCTGCCGGCATCCGTTGTCGAAACCTTAAGCGCGGCGGCAACATCCACGCTCCCCAACTCATCGGTCAGCGACATGATGAGCAGGGTGTCCAGGGTGGGATCATCGAGGCGGCGCAACCGCTCGATGAGCGCGATCCGTGCCGCCTGCGTCGGTGGCGGCGGGCCGTCGGATACCGCATGAACCAGGAATGGCAGCCCCGCCGTGCAGTCCAGTAGCTGCTCGGCGACCGGCAGCGGGCCGAGTGATATTCGCGGTCGGTCCCGTTCGATCGCCATCGTTAGGGCCCGCAGTGCGGGGTGCCGTTCTTGGGGCTCGGTGGCTGCCACGATCGTGGTGCGGGGGTCGACGGCGTAGTCGGCGAGGCGTCGCAGTTCGGTGTCGGTGAGCAAGTGGGCATCGTCGACCACCAGGGCCGCATCGAGGGGGCCGTCGTCGCCAGGCGAAAGCGCTAGCACCTTAAGCCCGGCGCCACGCAGCGCGGTGCGGGCGGCGGCCAGAACCGAGGTCTTGCCGGTTCCGATGCCGCCAGTGATCAGAACCTTCACCGGAACCGTCTCCGCGTTGGCGAGGTCACGGAGGGTGCTGTGCACAGCCGGAGGAGTCTGGTTAGACGAAACGGTCACCGCTTATGCTCCCTACCCCGTAACCCCAATTTCCCCTAATGAGGCAATCCCCTAATGGTGCCGTACGCCAAGTGGGTTTCGCACCGATCACGGCGGCGCGTTAACCAATTAGCATCGTGGTGAACGCTTGCAAGGTGGGTGAGGAGGTGCAGGATGGCAAACTCGTTGCTCGACTTCGTGATCTCACTCGTGCGCGACCCCGACGCCGCCGCGCGCTATGCCGCGAATCCCGCGCAGGCGATCGCCGAAGCCCACCTTACTAACGTGACCAGTGCTGACGTGAACAATCTGATCCCCGTGGTGGCGGATTCGCTATCCATGGTGGCACCCGCCGGGGCCGCCACCGCTGGGGCACAGGCGGCCGATCATGGCAACGTATGGGCAAGCGGTGCGGCAACTGCCGCGCTCGACGCGTTCACGCCACACACCCCGGCCGTTGTTCACCAGCACGGTCCGGCAAGCGGCGTGATCAGTCATCCGGCCGATTCTGGACCCGGCGAAGCGGCCCGTGATCCGCAACCGACGGGGATTGATTCACATGAACCGTCGGTACTGCTCGCTGGGGCGGAAGTGCCGCAAGACCCGGTTGACCACGGAGTTTTCGGCGAAGACGCGGTAGCTGCCTGGGACGACTCGGTCGTTCACCCGCACTCGGTCGACCCTGATCACCACGGCTTCGGTCTTCCCTTTGAGCATTGACCCCGCATCGGGCTCGAGTGTGAACTCACGGCTTTCAGCGGGTATCCAGGGCGCGATCCGGCCGGTTTTCGCGCCCAGAATTCCCTCTCAAAGGCCAGGATTCACACTCGAACCGCCACGGCTTTTGCCTCCACAGTGGGTCCCCCGATTTCCCCTAATCCCCTAACGAGATGGGCCCGTCGACCCCTGTCGGTACTCGACGGGCTGGGGGATCAGACCCCGATTCCGGACGGGGTCGGAATCCATAGCGTTTATGGCACAGCGCCGGTCCAATCCGGCTAAGCGCTTCACACATCCGATTGAAGGGGAACGAAGATGACCTCGCTTGTCGACTACATCCTGAGCCTGTTTCGCAGCGAAGAGGCGGCGCGGTCTTTCGTCGCGTCTCCAGGGCAAGCCATGACGAGTGCCGGGCTGATCAACATCTCGCCGGCGCAACTCTCGTCGGTGGCGGCCAGCACGGTGCCCGGGCTGACTCTCCCGGCCGACGACCCGGTCGCTGGTCTGCAGCAAGCGGTTTCCGACCAGTTCGGCTTCGCTTCCGCATCGGATACGGTTCTCGTTTCCGACCCGGTCGACGCCGACCCGAGCTACATGGCCGCCGGTGGCGCCGGTCTTGTTGCGAGCGACGCCGGACTCGTGGCGGCCGACATGGGCGCTGGCATAGGGGGTGGCCTGAGCGCCGGTGTGGGCGGGTTCATGCCTGGCTTTGCTTTCGTTGCGCCAACCGGTGGCTTCGGTACTCAGGTGGGTCTGGGTGCTCAGGCGGGCCTAGGCTTCAGTGTCGGCTTTGAGGCTGAAATTGGTGCTCAGATCGGTGCTGGCCTGGGTGTTGGCGTTGGTGGTCAGACGGGTCTGGGCGCTGGTTTGGGCTTTGGTCTTGGCGGGCAGGCCGGCATCGGCGCCGCGGTCGGCGGCCAAGCTGGTATTGGCCTAGGCGGTTTCGCGGGAATCGGTGGTGGCATCGATGGTCAAGTCGGTCTCGGTGTCGGTGGCCAGGTCGGCGCCGCAATCGATGGTAGTGCGGGCGCTCAGGCAGGCATCGTTGGTCGTGCGGTTGGCAACGGCCAAATCGGTGTCGGTGCTCAAGCCGGCATTGGCGCGGCTGGTCAGGCCGGCGGCGCTATTGGTGGTCAGGCCGGGATCGCAGGCCAAGCGGGTCTCGCAGGCCAAGCGGGTCTCGCAGGCCAAGCGGGCCTGGCAGGCCAAGCCGGTCTCGCCGGCCAGGCCGGCGTTGCCGCCGGTGGGTCGGCCGGTATCGCTAGCCAGGCGAGCCTTGGTGTTAGCGGGCAGGCGGCCTTAGGTGGTCAGGCCGGTGTTGCGGCCGGCGGTGGACTGGCCGGTGTCGGCAATGTCAGCGGCCTGACGGGTGTCGGCGCCAACGCGGCAGTGAGCGCCGGCGCAAGCGGCCAAGCCGGTTTGATCGCCAGCGAGGGCGCTGCCTTGAACGGCGCTGCTGCTCCGCACGTGGGCGGACCGCTAGGCGGCGTCGGCGTGGGGGGTCAGGCCGGTGCAGCCGGCGGCGCGGGGCTGGGCATCGGAGGCAACGCGCTAGGTAGCCACCCGACCCCGACACCTCAACCGGCAACCATTGCCACTGCAGGCGGAGCTGGCGTGGGAGCCCAGACGGGTGCCGGTGGCGTTGCGGCCGCGGGCCCCGGAACCCAGGCGGGCATTGGCGCCACTGGCGCCGGTGGAGCCGGCGCCGGGACGCACGGCGACATCCTCGGCCACGAGGGCGCCTCGCTAGGCGGTGGCGGTGGCGTCGCAGTCGGCGGTGGTGTCCCAGCCGGTGGTATCCCCGCGACGGGCGCTCCTCCGGTTGAGCATGGCCCGACCGTCCCAGTCGGCCAGGGTCCGGTCATCCAAACCGGAGCTGGTGCCGGCGGCCAGGTGACTCCTCCGTCGGGCGGTCCCGTCATCCAGACGCCTGACGGCGCTGCGGGTCATGGTGGCGCCAACCCGCCGGTGATCAATGCTCCGGCGCCACACGTCCCGGCACCGGCTCACCCGGCTCCTGCCCCGGCCGAGCATGCACCCGTGTTTACGCCACAGCCGCACGTGCCGGTCGAGCAGCCAACCCATCACGAGCCGCCGAGCCCCTCGGTGTTTGGACATGAGCCGCCGGTGACATACACACCGCCAGCGCACACCGAACCGCCGTCGCACGGCCCGGCCGACCACCACGGGTTCTGATTCGACCGACCCAATGTCACACCCGGCGGGGGCCTCGATGGTCCCCGCCGGTTCGTCCGCATACCGTGATCCGAAGTGCAAGCGATCGAGAAAGTGGGGTAAGACGGTGACTCGACCGGATGACCCGCGACGGGTCGGCGTGATCGTGGAATTGATCGATCACACCAGCGCGATCGCCGAACTCAACGATCGCGATGATCTGGTGAAGCGGTTGGCCAGGGCCCGCGAGCGAATCACCGACCCGCACATCCGGGTCGTGATCGCCGGGCAGCTCAAACAGGGCAAGAGCCAATTGATCAACTCGTTGCTGAATCTGCCGGTGGCCCGAGTGGGCGACGACGAGGCCACCGTGGTGATCACCCTCGTTAGCTATGGCACTCAGCCGTCGGCCCGGATCGTGTTGGCTGCCGGGCCCAACGGCGAAACGGCAACGGTTGACATTCCGGTCGATGACCTCAGCACCGACCTGCGCCGCGCACCGCAGGCTCGCGGCCACGAAGTGCTGCGTCTCGAGGTCAGCGCACCAAGCCCACTGCTGCAGGGCGGATTAACGTTCATCGATACCCCCGGTGTGGGTGGCCACGGGCAACCTCACCTGTCGGCGACGCTGGGACTGTTGCCCGATGCCGACGCCGTATTGATGGTCAGCGACACCAGCCAGGAATTCACCGAACCGGAGATGTGGTTCCTCCGCAAAGCACACCAGATCTGTCCGGTCGGCGTGGTCGTCGCCACCAAAACCGACCTCTATCCGCACTGGCGCGAAATCGTCAACGCAAATGCCGCACACCTGCAGCGCGCCCGGGTATCGATGCCGATCATCGGAGTGTCATCGCTGTTGCGCAGTCACGCCGTCACACTCAACGACACAGAGCTCAACGAGGAGTCCAACTTCCCGGCGATCGTCAAGTTTCTCAGCGAGAAGGTACTGTCACGCGAAACGGACCGAGTACGTGACGACGTGCTCAACGAAATCCGCTCGGCGACAGAGCAATTAGCGTTATCGGTAGGTTCGGAGCTTTCGGTCGTCAACGATCCGGGGCTGCGTGAGCGGCTCACCGACGATTTGGAGCGGCGTAAGCAGGAGGCCCAGGATGCGCTGCAGCAGACCGCGCTCTGGCAGCAGGTGCTCAACGACGGTTTCACCGACGTGAGTACCGATGTGGATCACGACCTGCGCGCGCGCTTTCGCGCCGTAACCGAAGACGCTGAGCGCCAAATTGATTCGTGCGATCCGACGCAGCATTGGGCTGAGATCGGCGCCGACGTGGAAGATGCCATCGCCACCGCCGTCGGGGACAACTTCGTGTGGGCCTACCAACGCGCCGAGGCATTGGCTGACGACGTTGCCCGCAGCTTCGCCGACGTGGGCCTGGACTCGGTGATGTCTCCCAAGCTGAGCGCACGCGACATGGGAGGCGATTTCGGCCGTCTCAAGGCGCTGGCCCGGCTGGAGTCCAAGCCGCAGGGTAAGGGCCAGAAGGTGGTCACCGGCATGCGGGGTTCGTACGGCGGCGTCGTGATGATCGGCATGTTGTCGTCAGTGGCCGGGCTGGGCCTGTTCAACCCACTGTCGGTGGGGGCCGGGCTGATACTCGGTCGCATGGCGTACAAGGAGGAAAAGCAGCATCGGCTGCTGCGGGTGCGCGCCGAGGCCAAGACGAACGTGCGCCGCTTCGTCGACGACATCTTGTTCGTGGTCGGCAAGGAATCTCGCGACCGGCTCAAGACGCTACAGCGCACGATACGCGACCACTACCGCGATCTCGCCAACGAGATCACTCGGTCGCTCAACGAGTCATTGCAGTCCATGCTCACCGCCGCGCATTTGGAAGAAGCGGAGCGCGACAACAGGATTCGTGAACTGGAGCGACAGTTGAACATTCTGAACCAGGTCACGGACAACCTGAACAAGTTGGGGCCGTGAGTACCAGCGACCGGGTCCGCGCGATTCTGGGTGGGACCATCGAGGCTTACCGGGGCGAGCCGGCTTACCGGCAGCGCCGGGACGTCTTCTACGAACTGGACCGTATCGGTGCGCGCCTGACCGAACCGATCCGCATCGCACTGGCCGGCACGCTCAAGGCCGGAAAGTCCACGTTGCTCAATGCGCTGGTCGGCGACGACATCGCCCCCACCGACGCCACCGAGGCCACCCGGATCGTGACCTGGTACCGCCTCGGCCCCACCCCAAAGGTGACCGCCAACCACCGCGGCGGCCGGCGATCCAACGTGCCGATCACCCATGACCGTGGGCTGTCGTTCGACTTGCGCGCGATCCACCCAGCCGACGTGGTGGACCTCGACGTCGAGTGGCCCGCCGAAGAGTTGGCCAATGCCACCATCATCGACACCCCGGGGACCTCGTCGTTGACGCGCGATGCCTCCGAGCGCACGTTGCGACTGTTAGTGCCCGACGACGGGGTGCCGCGGGTGGATGCGGTGGTGTTCCTGTTGCGCACCCTCAACGCCGCCGACATCGCGCTGCTCAAACAGGTCGGCGAGCTGGTGGGCGGTTCAGCGGGAGCGCTGGGCATCATCGGGGTGGCGTCGCGCGCCGACGAGATTGGCGCTGGCCGCATCGACGCGATGCTGTCGGCCAAGGACGTGGCCACGCGTTTCACCAGCGAGATGAACCAGATCGGCATCTGTCAGGCGGTGCTGCCGGTGTCCTGCTTGCTCGCATTGACCGCACGCACGCTGCGTCAGAGCGAGTTCGTCGCATTGCGCAAACTCGCCGGGGTCGACAATGCCGAACTCAACAAGGCGTTGCTGAGCGTGGACCGTTTCGTCCGGCCGGACAGCCCGTTGCCAGTGGACGCCGGCACCCGCGCGCAACTGCTGGAGCGGTTCGGCATGTTCGGCATCCGAATCTCGATCGCAGTGCTGGCCGCGGGTGTCAGCGACTCGGCGGGGCTGTCCGCCGAACTGCTGGAGCGCAGCGGGCTGACGGCGCTGCGCGACGTGATCGACCAACAGTTTGCGCAGCGCGCCGACATGCTCAAGGCGCACACCGCACTGGTGTCGCTGCGACGGTTTGTGGAGGCGCACCCGGTCATGGCCACGCCCTACGTCATCGCCGATATCGATCCCCTCCTGGCCGACACCCACGCCTTCGTAGAACTTCGGCTGCTGAGTCAGTTGCATTCGAGGACAACGACTTTCAACGAGGACGAAATCGCGTCGCTGCGCCGTATCCTCGGCGGATCGGGGACGAATCCGGCTGCCCGGCTCGGCCTGACGACCCAGGATCCCCGAGAGGGTCCGCGAGCAGCTTTCGCGGCGGCGCAACGCTGGCGCCGTCGCGCCGAGCATCCGATCAACGACCCGTTCACCACCAGGGCCTGCCATGCGGCGGTGCGCAGCGCCGAAGCGATGGTGGCGGAGTTCGCCGCGCGGCGTTAGCGCGGTTGAGCCTCCAGCGGCCTGTCTAGCGAGGTTCCCCTGGTCTCCGGTAGGCGGTACGTACAGACAAAGCTGGCCACGACCAGCACGGCCATCACGAGTTGAATGGTCCAGCTGCCATAGTGAGTTCGCAACGGGCCGGCAATTACCGGCGGTAGAGCACCCCCAATAATGCCGGCGAGGTTGAGTGCTAGTGCAGAGCCGGTGTAGCGATGCCGCGTAGCGAACAGCTCGGGCACAAATGATGTCATGGGCGCGTAGGCGAGCGCTGCGATCGCATAGATGCCGACAATGGCCAGCGCAAACAGGACAGGATCGCCGGTGTTGATCATTGGAATGACCGCAACGGACCAGGGCAAGCCTAATGCCCAGGCGCACAGTATGATTGGGCGGCGTCCGAGTTGGTCGCACATGCTGGCCGAAAGCGCCACCACTGCCGTCCACACCACGCCGCCAAGCACCCCTGCAAACAAGATCATGTCCTGCGAGAACCTGAGGTGGTCGTGGGCATAGCTTGTCAGATAGGTGCTACCCATGAAGACGAAAGCGTAGACGGCCACGAAGCTGCCTGAAGCGAGAGCTACGGTGCCCGGCTGCCTGCGGATCACTTCGGCGATCGGCGCCCGAGGTGGCTTGCTATGTGCGAGTTGCGCAGTGAACACCGGGGTTTCGTTGATGTTGATTCGTACGTATAAGGCAAAGGCAATCAGCAGTGCACTCAGTAGGAATGGCACGCGCCATCCCCACTGGGTGAACGCCGCACTTGTGCCACCGATGGTGAGATTCACGCCCAGAAAGGTCAGGCTGGTCAGGACCAGGGCGATGCCGACGCCAATCGGTGTGAACATCCCATACCGGCCGCGTTTGATCGCTGGAGCGAATTCGGCGCCCAGCAGTGCTGATCCTGCCCATTCGCCGCCGACGGCGAACCCTTGCAACAGCCGCAAGGTGAGTACGATCAATGGCGCGGCTACGCCGATCGTTGCTGCACCGGGCGTCAGCCCCACCGCCAATGTGGACAGTCCCATAATCAGCATCGTGGCCACCAAGGTTGCCTTGCGGCCCAGGCGATCACCGAAATGGCCAAAAACGGCCCCTCCCAGAGGCCGCGATACAAAGGCCGCGGCAAACGTTCCCATCGACGCGATCGCTGCCATCGGCGGGCTCAAGTTCGGGAAAAACACGGCGGGAAACGTCAAAGCCGCCGCCGTGCCATAGATATAGAAATCGTAGAACTCGACGGTGCTGCCCATCATGCACGCGACTGCGACTCGCTTGCCGGGGTTGCAGCTTGGTGAAGCTACTACAACGTCGTGAGCGGGCTGGCTAAGCATCGGCCGATGCTACAAACCGGCGTGTCGACGCTCAAATCGACTCGCGGGCATAAGATCTGGGTCACAGCTTGCAATCGGCGGGTGCAGCGGAATCGTATCCGGGATGAGAGCAGGTTGTAGCCCTAGCTGAGTCGATCTCAGGTCCCGGAACGGCACCGGACCCTATTTAACAGCAACACGATTCGAAGCCAGGCAGCGTTAGGCCCCCGGTGCCGGAGCGACGGTGGTGGGCGTGATCGGCGCCGCCGTCGTTGTGGGCGGCTGTTGTGTGGTCGTCGGTGGCGCGGTCGTTGTCACCTGGGAAGTCGTGGGCGGCGGCGTGGTGGTCGGCTGGGTGGTCGTGGTGGTCGGGGGAGGGGTTGTGGTTGTGGTGGTCGAGGGCGTCGTCGATGTCGTCGAGGTGGTGGTGGGGGGCTGCGTCGTTGTGGTGGTGACCGGCGGCGGCGTGGTGGTCACGGTGACGGGAGGAGGAGTGATTACGGTCTCGATGGGGCTGTTGTTCGGCCCAATCACCGTGGTAGTGATGGGCGGCGGCTGCGAGGTGGTGGTGACCGGTTTGGTATTGGTGGGGCCGAGCGTCAACGCGAGGACCACGGCCAGGAGTATGGCCGCAGCCGCGCCAGCCAGGCTCAAGAGGATGGCCGGGCGCCGGTACCACGGGGGGAGCTCGGGTTCGTATCCCGGCACTGGCGGCGGCTCGACAGGGCCGGTGTACTCGGCGGGACCCGCGTACGGAACCGGTTCGAGGCCGGTGCCGGCGTCCTCGGACCAGGCCAGGGCGGCCCGATCGGTCGTTGAGTCGGCACTGCCGGGAAGCGCTTCGGTTGCACCGGCTTCCTGGGCCGACGCTGCGGGTGCCGCCTGGGTGGGGAGGCCCGCGGCACCGACGATGCTCGTCGGGGCCTCGACAGCGGGGCCCGCACCGGTAGGAAAGCCCGCTGCTGATCGCTCCTCGCCGAGCACAGTCGCGCCGATGGCGGCGCTCAACATCGGTTGCGCGCTGGCAAAAACAGGCACCTGCAAGCGCTCTGAAAGTCGCGCGCTGATCATCGGGATGCTGGCTCCGCCGCCGACGCTCGCGACCGCGGTGAGGCTGGTTCGCGGAATCCCATTGCGCTGCAGTATGTCTTCGACGGCGGTGATGAATCGGTCCAGCGGCCCCGAGATGAGTTGGTCAAACTCACTGCGCGTGACCCGAAGATCCGCAGCCGAATCCGGCAGCCCGATCGTGCCCGTCGGGATGGTGGCCACCGTCGTGGCCGAAAGTTGTTCCTTGGCGCGTCGGCATCCGCCCAGCAGCCGGGTCACCGACCCCATCCGCGTCGCGGTGCCGGAAACGTCGGTGGCATCAACACCGGGAGCGACAGCAAGAAGGTGATTAAGGAGGGCCTGGTCGATACCGTCGCCGGAGAGTTCGCGGTAGCGGACCGTAGGGCCAATCTGCTGCAAATTAGACCCCGCATCGGCCAGCGAGACGCTGGTGCCGCCGGCGCCGAAGTCGCACAACGCGACGACGCCGTCGGCCGGGAACCCGGGTTGGGCCCCCAGCGCCGCGAGCGCGGCCGTGGCGTCGGAGATCAACATCGGCGCACCGTCGGGCGCCAGGGTCGGCTGGGTTTGCAACGCCTGGCGCAGCGCCGCAACCTGCCCTTCCGACCAATAAGCGGGAACCGCGATGGTGACCGGTGCCCCGTAGCCGACGGTGCGTGCCATCGCGTCGAGCGCTGCGACCGTCAGCGCAGCGCCGGGGTACCTGGTCCCGTCGGCAGCCACCAGCGGAGCCTGGTCCCCGACCCGCTCGACAAATCCACGCAGCACCAGGCCGGGTTCATTCAGGTTCGGGTTCTCTTCTGGCAGACCGACTTCGGCCGCTCGGTGGTCGAATAGCGTCAATACCGAACCGCGGGGCACCGGGTTGCCGCCTGCCCGAGCTGCGACCAGGTTCGCCACCCCGATCGACAACCCGAGCGACTCGCTCATATATCGCATTCCCCCGTGTTCGTTGCTTCGCTGGTCGGTCGGCGGTCGTTCCCCACCATAGCGGCGGTCAAAGACCCGGCCGCAAATTGATCACGGTGGGCATCGAGGGCAGCGTTATCTCTGACGGCAGCGTCGGCAACGCCCCGGGCGCCGGGGAATTGGTGGTCGTCGGTGGCGTGGTGGTGGTGGTTGTGATGACCGACGCGGGAGAGGGGCCGTGCACGAGCTCGACAATGCCGTAAACAATCACCGCGATGAGAGCGGCGATGAGCACACCCCAACCGACCAAGGCCAGGGGTTTGGCCCATCCGGGGGTGGGCTCGGGCTGCGGCTGTTGCCCGTATCCGCCCTGGTTGCCGCCGTAGCCGTAGTTGCCATAGGCGGACGGATCGTTGGCCCCATAGTCCGGCGGGTCGTACCTTGCCACGGCCGCCGATGCTAGTTGCTACGAGCAAACGACCACCTCAGCCACGCTGGCCGTTGCAGATCGGTGACCTGGCTACGGAAGGTTGGGCGGCAGCGTGATCGTCGTCGGCACCCCGGGAATGGTGATTACCGACGGCAGCGGCGGCAGCGGCGGCAGATGCGGGTGATGGGGCGGCGGGGCCTGTGTCGTCTGTCGCGGTGGCTGGACAGGGGGATTGGTGGCCGGCGGAGCCGTCGTGGCCGGCGGGACCGTGGTTGTTGTGGTGATCGCCGGCGTAGGGGTGGTGGTAGTGATCGGCGCTGTGGTGCTGGTAGCGGGGACCGTCGTGGTATGGGGCGTGCGTACGGTGCCTTGGTTTTCACCGATCAGCTGGACAATGCCGTAGATGATCAGCGCGATCAGGATCGCGACGACCAGCGACCAGCCAATAAGCGGCACGGGTTTGCGGTACCAGGGCTTGAACTCGGTCTCTGGGTCGTACGGCTCGAATTGGTCAGTCGGAACTTGTGACAACTCGTCAGGGGGCGGATGTGGCGCCGGGTAGTCGCCCCCGCCAAAGGGAGCATGTTGCGTCTGCGCGCTGTTGACGTCCTCGGGTGGGCCATAACGTGCCACGGCACCGATGGTACTGATGCCAGCCAGTAACGCTTGGCCAACAGCTCAGAACGTATCGACCTTCTCGATGCTGACGAACATGCCGTGGCCCGTGCCGTTGTTCTGGAAGCGGGTGCCGTCCTTAGTCGCGATGATGGTCCAGCCCTGCGCGTCGTAGGTCTGGTAGTCGATGGTGACGGTGGGGATGGCGCCGAGATTGCCCAGGATCCACTGCACGGAGCCTGCGGCGGTGATGTGGACGCCGTTGGCGTGCTCGCCGTCCTTTATGGGGGAGTTAGTGAATGGGGCTTCGCAGCCGACGCTGTCCTTGTTGATTTGGCAGCGCGTCTGGCCGGATTTGGTTTCGATGAAGACGTAACCGCTCTCGTCGGGTGGAAGCGGAATGGCGCCCGCCGGCGCGGTGGGACTGGCCGGCGTTGTCGGTGGTGCCGAGCCGGTGGGCGGCGGCGTCGGCGGCCTGGATGTCGGGAAAGACGGCTCGGTCGGTCCCGACCCGGGTGCGGCGACAGGCCTTCCGTCAATGGTGGTGCTGCACCCGGATACCAGCGCGGCACCCGCCAGAGCGGCCAGTCCCCACCGTGCCTTTTGCGATACCCGCACGCCCTCCTCCCGAAATCTGAGATATCGATGGTCAGATTACGCAGCAGGAGGCGCGAGGTGGGAGGAGGGACGCGTTTTTGAAACACCGCCGATGACAAAGTGTTACCGCATTATCTCGGAGGCCCGACGAGCCGCGGCGACGATCCCTTGATAACCGGTGCATCGGCAGAAGTTCCCGGACAGCCCTTCGCGTATCTCCTCGTCGGTGGGATCCGGGTGGTCGCGCAACAGTGCGGTAATCGACATGACGAAGCCCGGGGTGCAGAAGCCGCATTGCAGGCCATGGCACTCCCGCAGGGCTGATTGAACCGCGGACAATTCGCCGTCGGGCGAGGCGATACCCTCGACCGTCGTCACCTCCATGTCGTCGACCTGCACCGCGAACAGCAGGCACGAGCGCACGGCATCGCCGTCCACCAGCACCGTGCAAGCGCCGCACGCCCCGTGTTCGCAGCCGAGGTGGGTGCCGGTGAGTCCACACTTGTCCCGCAGGAAGTCCGCCAGCGTCATGCGCGGTTCAACACTGGCCGCAGTGGGAGTTCCGTTGACCGTCAACCGGACTGATTGTTCATGCATGTATTGCCCCCACTGTTGCTTCGTTGACGGCGTGGGTCCAGGCGCGCGCCGTCATGGCTGCGCCCACCCGAGCGCGGTATGCCGCCGACCCTTGCAGGTCTGTCGGAATATCGTCGAGTCCCGTCATGGCGGCCCGTCCGATCTCCGCAGGCTCCAGGTCGCCGACGGGCTTGCCGATCATCGCCTCCTCTGCCGCGGTTGCGCGCTTGGGCGTGGAGCCCAGACCCAACAGCCCTATCGCGCAGCGGGATACCCGGTCACTTTCATCGAGCTCGACCGCAACGACTGAACCGGCGATCGCGTAATCGCCGTGGCGGCGCGCGAATTCGTGGACCGCGAAGCCGGATCTGCCATTCCACTGCGGGAATCGGACCCCGGTGAGTACTTCATCGGGCTCCACCGTGGTTTCCCATAGGCCGGCGAAGAAGTCCGCTGCGGCTATCTCGCGTCGCCCCCGTGGCGACAGCACCTCCATCACCGCATCCAGCGTCAGTGCCACCGCCGGATACTCGCCGGCGGCATCGGCGTGCGCGATCGACCCACCGAGGGTGCCCCTATTGCGGATCTGGAAGTGCCCGACGTACGGAGTGACCCGGGTCAGGAGCGGAACCGCCTCCCGGACTCGGTCATCGCCGCCCACCTTGGCCTCGGTGGTTCCCGCACCGATCCATAGCTGGTCACCCCGGTGCTCGATGCCCTGCAATTCGCCCAGCCGCGAGATGTCGATGAGGTGGTCGAAGAACGCCAGTCGCATCGACAGCATCGGCACCAGGCTCTGTCCGCCGGCCAGGATCTTGGCTTCTTCGCCCAGCTCGGCCAGCAGGCTGACGGCCTCCTCGATGGTGCCGGGGCGGTGGTAGGCGAACGGCGCGGGCTTCACCGCTGTCCTTCTTCGAGTAACGAGACGATCGACGCCGGGCTGGCTGGCAGCCGGGTGACGGTCACACCCAGCGGCGCGAGCGCGTCGTTGATCGCGTTGATCACCGCGGGCACCGAGCCGATGGCCCCGCCTTCGCCGACACCCTTGTATCCGCCGGGTCCCGGCCCGGGTATCTCAATGTGGCCGTATTCGATGGGTGGTACCTCGGCTGTCGTCGGCAGCAGATAGTCGACGAAGGTGGTGGCCAGCGGGTTGCCGTCGTCGTCGTAAACGAGGTTTTCCATCAATGCGCCACCGATGCCCTGGACCGTCCCGCCTGCGATCTGGCCTTCTACGATGGCCGGGTTGATCATGGGCCCGACGTCTTCGCTGACGATGTAGCGCAGCAGCGTGACTTTGCCTGTCTCCGTGTCGACTTCGCAGGTGCAGGCGTGGGTGGCGTTGGCCCACAGAATGGGCGCCTTGGTGACGTAGCGGGCAGTAACCTCCAGCATTGGCGATATGTCCGACGGCAGTTGCTGTGGCTGGTAATACGCGACGTAGGCCAGCTCACCGAAACTCACCGTCTTCAACGGGTCATCCCGCACCATGGCCGTTGAATGCGCCAGTTCCACTTCGGATTCGGCCACTTTGAGGTGGTGTGCGGCCAGCGCCACGATCTTGTTGCGCAGGATGCTCCCCGCCTCGTTGACGGCTCCGGCGGTCATCGGGCCGCTGCGGCTGCCTTGCGTCCCGGCTCCGTACGGCGTGATCGCGGTGTCGCCCTGGATGGTGGCTACATCGTCGATGTCGGCACCAAGCGCATCGGCAGTCAGTTGAATGACAGTGGTTTCCAAGCTGTTTCCGCTCGACCCGCCGTTGACGTAGACGTTGATCTTGCCCGTAGGCTCCATCCGCATGATGGCGCCTTCGGTGGCCAGGTGGCCGGTTGCGGCTCCCGTCGGCTCGATGTACGCCGAGAAACCGAGGCCGAGGTAGCGCCCTTGCGCCAGCGCTTCGCGCTGTTCTTTCCGAAATCCTTCGTGGTCAAGGATTTTCACGGCCTGCTCGAACGTCTCGATGGGGGCTACATGGTCGTAGGGCATGCCGTTGGGGTTGAAGTAGGGCATCTCGTCGCGGCGCAACAGATTGCGCCGGCGCAACTCCACGGGATCGATGTTTAACTTACGCGCTGCAATGTCGAGCAGGACCTCCCGCGCGAGCGTTTCAAATTGCCAAGGACCCCGGTAGGCGGCCAGGCCGCTGGTGTTGGAAAAGACCGTCTTGTATTTGAAACTGGCCTTCGGCACCCGGTAAGGCCCCGGGAAGAACATGCCAATGGCGGCGCTGGTCAACACCGGGTAGGGGGTCGGATAGGCGCCGACGTCCTGGGCATAGTCGATATCGACCGCCTGCAAAGTGCCGTCTTCATCAAAAGCAAGTCTCGCCATTCCATTTACGTGGCGAGCCTGCCCGGCCGACATCAGGTTCTCGCGCCGGTCTTCGATCCACTTCAGCGCCGCAGGCACCTTTCGGGCGGCCAGCATGATGCACATGTCTTCGCGCATCGGCACGACCTTTTGGCCGAAGCCGCCACCGGTATCGCGCATGATGACCCGAACGCGTTGTGCGGCAATGCCTAACAGACGTGCACAAAACGCACGAAGTTCGTGGGGCGTCTGTGTTGATGCCCAGAGCGTGAGTTCCTCGGTAGCCGCCGCCCATTCAACGACCAGGCCCCGAGTCTCGATCGGCACCGGCGCATAGATCTGTTGGTAGATGTTCTCCTTGACGGCACAGGGAGACGTCGCGAATATCTCTTCGTCCGGCGGCGCCCCGGCCATCCCGCCCGCGACGTTGTCGGGGTAACTGTCGTGCACAAGCACATCCGAGGACTGCGCTCGGGTGAAATCGGTGATCGCCGGCAGGGGTTCGTAGTCGACGTCAACCAGTTCAATCGCATCCTCGGCGGCATACCGGCTCTCGGCGACGACCAGCGCGACCGGATCCCCGACGAACTTTGCCTCGCCCTCGGCCAGCGGCGGCCGCGGGGTGTCCGGCACGTCCTTGCCCGCTACGGCATGCCAGGCCTCCCTGACGTCCGGGTTGAGGTCGTCGGCGGTGAACACCGCGCACACGCCGGGCAGCGCAAGCGCGGCGGAGGCGTCGATGCCGTTGATTCGGGCGCGGGCAAACGGACTGCGCACAAAGCAGGCATGCAGCAATCCGGGGCGGGTGATGTCGTCGACGAAGCCGCCGCGACCCGTCAACAGCCGGCCGTCTTCGACCCGTTGGAACCGGGTGCCGGCGTACCGGGGCGAGACGGCCCCCTGCACGTCTTGGGTCATCGTGCTCCATCCCGTTGTCGCCTGACGAGAAGCTCAATGTCATCATATGAGAGTGTCGTTATCAGAGTCGATAGTCGTCGGCGTCTTGCTGGCCGCGGGCGCTGGCCGCCGGTATGGCAAGCCGAAGATACTGGTCGACGGCTGGCTGGACGCCGCGGTCAGCGCGTTGCGCGACGGCGGCTGCGCCGATGTCATTGTGGTGCTCGGCGCCGCCGAGATTCCGGCTCCGCCGGGTGTCATCGCGATCGCCGCGCCGGACTGGCAGCAGGGTCTTAGTGCCTCGGTTCGTGCCGGTTTGGTCGAGGCGGAACGCCGGAATGCGGACTACGCCGCCTTGCATGTGATCGATACTCCCGACGTCGACGCCAAGGTGGTAGCTCGGGTCCTTGACCGCGCATTGACGTCCCGCAGCGGTCTGGCGCGGGCATTCTTCGGAGACCGACCGGGCCATCCGGTGGTCATCGCGCGCAAGCATTGGCCCGACGTGCTGGCCCGGATCTCCGGGGATCAGGGCGCGGCCGCGTACCTGGGCAGTGCCCCCGATGTCGAGGCGGTGGACTGTGCAGACCTGGCTAGTGGCCGCGACGTCGATGAGCCGGGTCCTGCGGGGTGCGCCGGTTCAAGCCGTCAATAACCCAATTGGCCCAATCGATTTCATGCTGGGTCCAACGCAGACCTTGCTCTAGAACCGCTCGGGCGAAGAAGGCGTCGTCGTCTTCCGACCAGTCGTAGGAGTCGAGGATCTCGCGATAGTGAGCGTGCTCCTGCTCGGACAGCGACCGTAATGACTGTAAGTACTCCTGCGCCTGGCTGGGGGAGAGCTGGCCGAGGAGGAAGACACGCAGCATCGCGGCGTTGCGAATTGGCGGATCCTCCCCCGGAGATGTCATCCACCGATACAGCTCGGCGCGTCCGGAGTCCGTGATCGCGTATTCCTTGCGCCCGCGCGGCCCGACGTCCGAGACCTTGATAAGGCCGCGGTCGGCCAGCTTGTTGAGCTCGCCGTAGAGCTGGCTCTGGGTGGCAGGCCACACGTTGTCGACCGACTGCTTGAACTTCTTGAGCAGGTCGTATCCGCTGGCGGGCTCCTGTGCGAGCAGTCCCAGAGCGGCGTGTCGGAGACTCACGCCACCACCTTAACCATGCACCTTTGACATGTCACCATAGAAATACCAATGTCGACATGTCAGGATTGGAGGCTCGGTCAGCGGCCTACTCGCTGATCTCCTGAACGGTAGGCGCCTCGGTGACGTCTTGAGCCGCCGCTACTACCCGATCGCGGACCAGATACCAGCCGCCGATGAGCGCGGGGACCCCGATCACCAGCGCGCCGAGCATCCAGGGACCGTGCACTTCATCGAAGAACATCAGGACCAGCACGCCCACCAGGAAGGCCAGTGTGAGGTAACCGCTGTAGGGGGCGAGCGGCATCCGGAACGTCGGTCGCGCCAGCTGTCCGGCCTTCACCAGCCGGTGGAATTTGAGTTGACAGGCCACGATCGTCCCCCAGGCCACGATGACTCCCGTCGCTGCGATGTGCAGGACGATCTCGAACGCTTGGCTCGGTTTGATGGCGTTGAGCACGATGCCGAAAAGACCGATCCCGGCGGTCAGCAGGATCCCTCCGTACGGCACGCCGTTCTTGGACATCGGCGCGGTGAACTTGGGGCCGCTGCCGTTGATGGACATCGACCGGAGAATCCTGCCGGTGGAATAGAGTCCGGCGTTCAAGCTCGAGAGGGCCGCGGTAAGCACCACGAGGTTCATCAGGCTGCCGCCGCCCGCAAAGCCCACTTTGGAGAAGAACGTCACGAACGGGCTCACGTGTTCGCGGTAGGCGGTGTAGGGCAGCAGCAGGGCCAGCAGGACGGTCGATCCGATGTAGAACACCGCGATGCGGAACACCACCGAGTTGATTGCGCGTGGCATGATCCGCTCCGGGTCGGCCGTTTCCCCGGCCGCGATGCCGACCAACTCGATGGCGGCATAGGCAAACACCACACCCGACGTGACGAGCACCAGGGGCAGCAGGCCGCTCGGCAAGAGCCCGCCATGGCTGCTCCACAGCGACACCCCGGTCGCCTGACCGTCGACCTTGAAGCGACCGGCCAGAAAGATCGTCCCGACGACCAGGAAAGTCACCAACGCCAGCACCTTGATCAAGGCGGCCCAGAACTCCAGCTCGCCGAAGAGCTTGACCGAGATCAGGTTCATCGACAGCACCACCATGAGCGCGATCAACGCGAGGGTCCATTGCGGAATGACTTGGAACGTTTTCCAGTAGTGGCAGTAGTGCGCGATCGCGGTGGTGTCGACGATTCCGGTCATCGCCCAGTTGAGGAAGTACATCCAACCCGCGGCGAAAGCTACTTTCTCGCCGAAGAATTCGCGCGCATAGGACACGAACGACCCCGACGACGGGCGGTGCAGCACCAGTTCGCCGAGCGCTCGCAGGATCAGGAAGACGAAGATGCCGCAGATTCCGTAGACCACGAACAACCCCGGTCCCGCCGACGCAAGTCGCCCGCCGGCGCCCAGGAAAAGGCCGGTTCCGATGGCGCCGCCCAGCGCGATCATCTGCAACTGACGGTTCTTGAGGGCCTTGTGATAACCGGTGTCTTCGCGGGCGAGCCGGTCGGCGGCGACGTCTAGCGGTGGCCCCAATTTTTGAGCTCCTAACGCCCGAGAAACGGCTGGCTGTCAGGCTATCGCACCCGGGTGCAACGAGCGCGCCAACAATCCATCAATCAAGCGCGGCGGACAGTGCGTTGGAGTCAGGCAGGACTCGTTCTTCCACGAGCTTGCCCCATACGATGCGGGTGAACTGTACGCCGCGGTAGACCAACTGTCCGTCGCGTCGCGCCGCGTAGCGGGTGGCGATCCGAGTCGACCACGGGCCGCCCTCGACGAGCATCTCTTCCACTTCAAAACGCAGGCCCGGCAGGCGACGGAAGAACACGTTACGCAGCCAGTCGCGCATCTGGTCGGCGCCGTGCAACTCCGTTGACAGCGGGTGGTCACCGAGGTAGACGAAGTGGACGTCGTCCGCGATCGGGATCTCATCGATACGTTGATCGGACAGCCGATCCCATAGAACCCGAGCCCGTTTGCGAACAAACCAGCGATAGAGCATCACTGCGAGCATAGCCCCTCGCCCAACGGTGGACCCTGCTGGAGGAGTTCATGCGCAACGCCCGTCGGTGACGATGAAAGCTATTCTGGTGGCGGGCTGTTCGGCCGGCTTCTCGGCCCGGCAGAGATCGAAGTCGACGACGCAGCCGTCGATTTGGGGGGCGCCAAGATGGGCGAGCGCAACTACATCCTGACCGAGACCGCGGCAGACGCGGAAAGTGCGCGCCTGACGTTACTCGAGCGGCTCTTCGACCCGGCAACCGTCCGCAGGCTGGAGCGCCTTGACATCTCTGCGGGGGCGCGCTGCCTGGAGGTCGGGGCCGGGCGCGGGTCGATTGCGCGCTGGCTCGTCGGCCGAGTGTTCCCGGGCGGGCGTGTGGTGGCCGCGGATATCGACTGCCGCCACCTCGGCGGGCTGCCGGAAGACATCGAGGTGCGCACCCTCGACATCCGCACCGACACGCCCGAGCCCGACGCGTTCGATCTTGTGCACTGCAGGGCGCTGCTGATGCACCTGCCCGACCCGCTCGACGCGCTGCGCCGCATGACGGCCGCACTGCGGCCGGGCGGTGTGCTGCTGGCCGAAGAAGGCGATCATGGGCTGCATGTTTACAGTGGACATCCCGATGCGCCCTGGCTCACCGAGCTCACCCACCGGGTATTCGCCGGACTCGCATCCGCAAAGATCATGAATGCCTACCTGGGTCGCAGTCTGCCCGGCATGCTCACAGCGGCCGGCCTGGAACTAGCCGGCGGCGAAATTGACAGCGGGGTCGCGCGATCCGGCGAACCCGCCTTCGAATTCGAAAGGCGCACCGCCGAAGCCGCGGCACCAGCCCTCATCGCCGCCGGCCTCATGACCGAGGCAGAGGATCGGCGTGCACGCGCTGTGCGGTCGGCATCGGCGACCGTGATGAACACCTGGTCACTGGTCGCCGCCTGGGGCCGTCGACCGAACTGACTGGCGCGCGATCGGCCCTAGCCTCGCTGCGGTGCGGTGCGGTCATCCGAGGAACGGATTGTGCGTCGGAAGCGGCTTGATGAGCGGATCGAGCAGTTTCGACGACTGTTCGACCGTAAGCACCTCGGACGGATCGAGCTCGATGATTTCTCGTACCGTGTCGTCGTACTCCCAGACGTCTTCGCCGATCAACCGGCCATGATCGTCGTATGGCCAGATCATGTGCTCGGCGGTCTTCACCAGATAGGTGGCGGCGGGGTTGACAGGCGCGCCCTCGGCGGCCAGGACGCTGCCGGGAGTCTGCTGGTAGATGAACGACGTCGACACGATCATGGTGTCGCTGATCGCCAGCGTCTCGTCGTCGGCGTAGAAGATGCACTGCGCCGTGTCCGCCCATGCGCTGTAAAGGGATTTGACCTCCTCGGCGCCTTCGACCGTGATGCTCTTGCCGAGCATGTTGAAGTGGTACACCGGTTTCTCGACGGTCATGTCCGGGGCGAAGATCTCCTCGTAACGGCCGGCCATTTCCAGGTAACGGTGGCGGTTGTAGGTTTGCAACAGGTAGAGGTGACGCGGGTTCTCCGTCGTCTCGATCAACCGTTCCACGGCGCGGTTCGTCTGTGTGATGTCGAAGCGGCTCATCTTGAGTTTCCTTTCTTGGGTTGGGTCAGGCTGGTATGAACAGGTGTCGCAGCTCGGATTTCTTGAACTTGCCGGTGGCCGGGCAGGGAATCGCGGCCACGAATTCGAAGCGGTCGGGCAACTGCCACTTGGCGAAGTCCTGTGCGAGGTGCTCGCGGAGTTCGTCGGCAGAGGCCTGGCCATCGTCACGGAGCGCCACGACGGCCAGCGGCCGCTCGCCCCAACGGTCATCGGGAACCGCGATCACAGCCGCCTGAGCGACCGCGGGGTGGGCCATGAGCTGGTTCTCCAGATCCACCGAGGAGATCCACTCGCCCCCGGACTTCACCAGATCCTTTGAGCGGTCGCAGATCCGGACGCAACCGTGCTTGTCGATGCGCACCACATCGCCGGTCTTGAACCACCCATCGGCGGTGAAGCTGTCGGCTCCTCGGCCACCGTGATAGCCGGACGCCACCCAGGGGCCGCGCACCTCGAGTTCACCCATGGCAGCGTCGTCCCAAGCGATGGGCTGGCCGTCCTCGTCGCGGGCTCGGATGTCGAAAAATGGGCTCGCGACGCCCTGCCGGGTGCGGTAGCGGTACCGCTCGTCGCGCTCGGCGTCGTCCAGGCTTGCCGGGAGCCGGCAGACCGTCCCCAACGGCGCCGTCTCCGTCATACCCCAGGCTTGGACGACGGTAAGGCCGTGGCGGTCGAACCCTTCGAACATCGACCGCGGCACGGCGGCTCCACCCACGATCAACCGGTCCAGCTCCGAGAGGTCCCATCGGTCTGGTTCGGCGTCCAGCGCGGCGAGCAGCCCCATCCACACGGTCGGAACGCCCGCCGTCATGGTGACCCGTTCGTCGACGCACAGGTCGAGCACGCCTTGCGGGTCGAGTTGTGGACCCGGCAGAACCAGGCGCGCCCCGGTTAGTGCCGCCGCGTAGGGCAGGCCCCAGGCGTTGGCGTGAAACATCGGTACAACGGGAAGGATTGTGTCCCTTGCGGATACGGCGAGCTGGTCCTGCAGCGCCGCGACCAGCGAGTGCAGCACGAGAGCTCGGTGCGAGTACACGACACCCTTCGGACGCCCGGTAGTGCCAGAGGTGTAACACATTGCCGCGGCTTGGCGTTCGTCGAGCGCCGGCCACTCGATTGGTTTCGCGCCTGCCACCAGCCACTCGTAGTCAAGTGTCCCGGCCGGGGCTTCCTCCGTGTGCGTGACGACGATGACATGGGTGAAATTGCGCCCGTTACAAAAGCTTTCGAATACGTCCAGCAACGACTCGTCCACGACGAGCACTCGATCTTCGGCGTCGTCGACGATGTAGCCGAGTTCATCAGGGAACAGGCGGGGGTTGAGCGTGTGGATGACCGCACCCATCGCCGGAACCGCGAAGTACAGCTCGAGGTGTTCGCTCTGGTTCCACAGCAGCGTGGCCACCCGATCGCCTTCGCGCACACCGAGTTCGGACAGCGCGCCGGCGAGGCGCCGGGCTCGGCGAGCGCAGGCACCCAACGTGGTGCGGGCAATCGCGCCGGAAGGACGACGTGATACGACTTCCTGGTCGGCGTGGAATCGTTGCGCCCGCTCGACGATGCTCGCCAACGTGAGTTGGTAGTCGTCCATGCTGTTGCCGCGGAACATGTTTCCGTTCATCAGCGTGCCTTTTGAGCGGTCGAACTGCTCGCCAGTTCGCGCAATTCGTCCAGGCCCGCGTGCACCGCATCCAGGATGGGCCACGGGTCGTCGAGCAGTTCGCGATCGACGACTATGCCGAACTCAAGCGAATCCTGGTAGCTCATCACGGTGATGTTGATGCCGATGCCGTCCAGCACTCCGGACACCGGGAACTGTGCGCGTTGCCTCGCGCCGCCGAGATACAACCGGGTCGACGGGCCCGGAACATTCGAGATCATCACGTTGGCCGGCTGGTTGATGCCGCGCATACTCGCCAATCGTGAAGTGGCCCTTGCTGCTTGCGCGAAGAGCGCTGGGGGAATGAAGTGATTGGCGTCCTGCAGAAGTGACGCCGGCAGCGCGCGGTGGCGCTCCTTGGCCGTCTGCATCGTCTCGTTGATGCGGCGCAGGCGCTCTAGGGGATCGGCCGAATCGGTTGGTAGCTCGGCGATCATTACCGAGACCCGGTTGCCGAATGTTCCCATCTGCTCCGGCGTTCGCACCGACATCGGGATGAAACCCGCAAGGGGTGCCGCGGGGAGCTCACCTCGCTCGTCCAACCAGCTGCGCAGCCCGGCCGTGCAGATCGCGAGGACGACGTCGTTGACGGTGCAGCCGAACGTGTTCTTGATCGCCTTGACCTCGGCCAGCGACAACGAGCCGAACGCGACCCGGCGGTGCGGAGACACCCGTGCCTGGAATCGGGTCCGAGGAGCCTTGACATCGGTGCCGCGCAAGGCGACACCGCCCGGACTCGTCGACAGTGCTCGCTTGAGCAGCCGCCCACTGCGCGCGATGGTCCTGACGCCGGGCAAGTGCCCGATCGTCGGTACGTCGTCGAGATGTGGCAATGCGGTGGGCCCAGCACGCAGCACGCGCAGCGGGTGGCGCAGCAGACCGACCAGACCGCGGCCCAGCATCTCCACCTCGGACGGGAAGGTCTCCGCGACGACCGCCGGCGCCGATTCCGGTTTCCGCCCGGTCGCGGCGTCGTCGAGAAGGATGCTCATGACCTCCGCCCCCGAAACTCCGTCCACGGCGGCGTGATGCATCTTCGTCAGCACTGCGACGCCGCCATCCTCAAGTCCATGGATCACATACACCTCCCAGAGGGGGCGCGCGCGGTCCAACTGTCGGCCGATGATCCGGGCCACCTGCTCGGCGAGCTGACGCTGACCGCCGGGGGCGGGCAGCGCGAGCTCGCGGACGTGGTATTCGAGGTCGAAGGTGCCGTCGTCGACCCAGTACGGGTAGTCAAGTGCGAACGGCACCGTCGCGAGCCGCCACCGGAAGGTGGGCAACAGATGCAATCGTTGGCCGATCAGCTCGCGGACCAGCGCGGCATCCAGCGGCCGTCCCGACTCGGTCACGGGGTCGTAGGTCCCCAGCACGCTCACGTGCCCTTGAACACGGTCGTTTTCCATGGCGAGGAACTGGGCATCGAGGCTGGTGAGTTGTCGCATGCGACGATCGTCGTGCGCACGCGCCGCGTTCCGCTTGTCTGCAAGCGCCAACGCGCCCCCCCGCCGTTGTCGAATATCCGCACCTGGGGATGGCCACGGCGATAGCGTGCAGGGCATGCAGCCGGACTGGAGCGCCGCACAGGGCGATGACCAGCGGCGGGGGGGGGCGGCGGTGCTGCGGCCGGCCGCGACCGAACTGGCGGAGCGTGCCGCCGAGATCGCGGCCGCGGTAAACACTTACACCAGTGAGCGATTGACCGATCTGCTCAGCAGCGCGGAGGCGCTCGAAGTAAACCGCGCTAGCACCGAAGCCAGCATTCGCGACTTCGCTGAGGTGCTCATATCCGGCGCCGACCCAGCCGAGGCCGCCCGCCTCGGCCCACCGACCCTCGCCTACGCACAAGCCGGTGCGCAACAGGGCATACCGCTCACCACGTTGATGCGCAGCTATCGGCTCGCCCATGCCGAGACGTCTCGACACTTCAACGCCATCCTGGACACGCACGCCCGCAATGCCGACGAGTTGAAGGTTGCTTCCGAGTTGGGTTCGGCGTGGATGTTCGCCTATGCCGACGCCGCGCTGTGTC
This sequence comes from Mycobacterium simulans, assembly GCF_900232995.1. Classification (GTDB taxonomy): domain Bacteria; phylum Actinomycetota; class Actinomycetes; order Mycobacteriales; family Mycobacteriaceae; genus Mycobacterium; species Mycobacterium simulans. The sequence continues at coordinate 579,079 of NZ_OCVX01000003.1, read as the reverse complement.
TGGTCGAGGAGGTCTATACCGCCGAGCGCGACCGATGGCTGCGCAGCGCCGCCGCCAGCCAGGCCGAAACGATCCGCACCATCCTGGCCGGACAACCCATCGACACCGACGTGGCGAGCCGGCGGCTTCGTCACGAGGTCAGCCGCGTGCACGTCGCAGCCATCGCCTGGCTCGAATCTCACGAAGAAGGCCGTAACACCCAGGCCATTCTGGAAGCCGCCATCCGCGACATCGCCGCCCTAGTAGGCAATCAGAAACCTCTCGTCTATCCGCTCGGCATCCTGTCGGTCGCGGCCTGGATCAGCTCCCACAGCGACGTGCCGTCAAAGGTCCTCGACGAGTTGCGGTTTCGGACCGCGACCGCACCGGGCGTCCGGGTCGCCATCGGCGAACCGGCACGCGGCATCGCGGGGTTTCGCGCCAGCCATTTCGAGGCCCTGGAAGCGCAACGCGTCGCCGCACTGGCCGCTCGCCCCGTCGGCAGCGTCACCCGCTACCACAACGTCTCCCTGCGCGCCATCGCCACGGCCGACATCGAACAGGCGCGTGCCTTCGTGCGACGTGAATTGGGCCGCTTGGGATCCGACGATGAAACCACCCGCCGCCTCGTCGCCACGCTGCGGACCTATCTCGACGAGAACTGCAGCCGCGGGCGAACCGCCAAGCGACTGCACGTTCACGAAAACACGGTTGCCTACCGGATCCGCCAAGCCGAGGAGATTTTGGGGAGATCGATAGACAGGCGCACGCTCGAGCTGCGCGTCGCGCTGTCCCTTGCCGAGCTCGTCGCCCAGGCCTCGGACGCGCCGACGGCCCCTTAGGCGTCAAGCATCGCCTCGCGAACCCGTCCCACTCCGGCCAAGCGCGCGAGTTCGCCGATCAGAACCGGCGCGACGGCGCCGACCCCCACGAGTAGACGCACGCCGACCGACGCACCGGTGGTCTCCGGCCGGTCTCGCTCGATCGCATCCGCCACCGCCCGCGCGACATCCGCCGGTGAGCTGGTACCGAAGCCACGCGGCAGGGTGACCCCGGTTTCGGCCAACATCCCGGCATCGCGGATGGGCCCCGGAAAGATCGTGGAGACGCCCACACCCGTGCCGCGCAGCTCCTGCCTCAGGGCAAGCCCGAGCCCGCGCAGTCCCCATTTGGTGGCCGTGTAAACAGTGCCGTTTCCCGGTGTTGCGACCAGTCCCGCTCCCGACGAAATGAACACGATGTGGCCCTGGCCGCGCTGCTTCATCGGTGCCAACGCCGCGCGCGCGAGCGCGGCCGGGGCGAGCAGGTTGATGCGGACGGCCTCCTCGACCTGCTCGTCGCCCAGCATCGCGAGGTCCTGTGGGATGCCGATGCCGGCATTGGCGACGAGCACGTCCACCGGGCCCGTGCGTGTCATCAGCCGGTGTACCTCGTCCAGATTGGTGAGGTCGGCGGTCACCCCCCGGGCCGACGGGCCCAGCTCGCGGGCAAGGCGGCGGAGCTCCTGCTGCCGCCGACCCGTGAGCGTCAGCGCGCATCCGCGCGCCGCCAGTTCACGCGCGATGGCATTACCGATGCCTCCCGTCGCGCCGGTTACCAGAGCGTGTCGACCCTTGAGCTGCATATCGAATCCTCGTGCTCGTCAAGTCATTTCGACAGCTCGGCCGCGCGCATTGCGAGCCACCGGGCCAGCGGCGGGGTGACACGAGAGAGCGCGTACATCACGTGCGCCTCGGCGGCGGTCGGCGCCACGGCACGATTGCGGGCGACCGCGCGCAGTATGTTGTTGGCCACGCGCTTCGCCGTGTACCCGCGCTTCTCATAGGCCGATGCGAGGCGTTTGCGGCGTTCGCCGTGGTCCCCGCCGCCGCGGATGGGCGTGTTCTGCGTGATGGTGGTGTTGATGATGCCGGGGCATACGGCGGTGACGCCGATGCCGTGGGGGTTCAGCTCCATGCGCAGCGCCTCGGACAACCCGAGAACCGCGAACTTCGTTGCGCTGTAGGCGCTTAACTGGGGGTTGGCCAGCAGCCCGGCGGCCGAGGACAGGTTGACGACGTGGCCGCCGGGTCCCGACTCAACCATGGCGGGCAGGAAGGCCTCGCAGCCGTGCACGACCCCCATGAGGTTGATGTCGATCAGCCATTGCCAGTCCTTGCGGCTGGTGTCGAGGAACCCGCCGACCAGGCCGACCCCGGCGTTGTTGACCAACAGGTCGACCCGATCGAACTGGTCGAACGTGGCCTCTGCGAAGGGCGGCATGTCTTCGGGGTCGGACACGTCGACTCGCGAGGTCAGCACCTGGGTGCCCAGGTTTTGGGCCGCCTCGGCGGTGTCGGCCAACGCGGCCTCGTTGATGTCGCAGAGCGCCAGGCGGGCACCGCGTTCCGCGCATAACAGCGCCAGCTCGCGGCCGATGCCGCTGCCTGCGCCAGTGATGACCACCACCCGATCGGTCAGGTCAGTGGTCTTGAGACGGGATCGAAATCTAGGCATGGGAGCAAACTAGGGCCACGGCGCGACGATCCGCCTGTACTAAAGCGCCAGAATGTTGGTCGCCGGTTGTGGCACTGCGACAACGGTCCATCGTTGCGTCCGTTCGACCCGGCGCTCACTGCAGGTACCGGATGAGATGGGCCCCAATGAGTTTCATCGCCGCGTGCGCGGTATCGGTTTCTGATCTGGTGAAACCGTGGTCCGTGTGCGCGAAACGGTGATGGGTAACCGCGACACCGCGGCCAGACAGTTGTGCCGCGAGATCGTCGCCCTCGGGGCCGAGCGTGTCGAGCTCGCCGGTCATGATGAGCGTGGGTGGCATCGCCGCCGCCAGGTCGACGTCGAGTACGGGGGACGCCAACGGCTGGTGGCGGGCGTTCGGGTCGACGACGTAGGCGTCGATGGCCAGTCGCTGGATGCGCGGTGAGATTCGTGGGCGCTTCTTGATTGAGGTTCGATCGGCGCGGGTGAGGTCGACGACCGGGAACGCCAGCACTGCTGCCCGCAGTGCGAAATCCCCTGCACGATAAGCCTGTTGGCACACGTTGACGGCTAGTTTTGCGCCAGCACTGGCACCCGTGACCGACATCCGCGACGCATCCCAACCGCGGTGCGGAGCTTCGGCACGCACCCATGCTGCGATGTCGAAGCACTGTTGTTCGGCCACGGGGTATCGAGCTTGAGGTGCGGTCGCATAGTCGGCTAGCACCACCACGGCACCGGCCTCCGACGCAATGTATTGCGCGATGTACTCCTCTTGCCGCGGGTTGCGCACGATGAATGCGCCGCCGTGCAGGTGTAGGTCAATCGGAAGTCCGTCCCCGTTGGTCTTCGCGAGTGGGGCGTCCGGATGCGGCCAGTAGAGCAGGCACCGGACAGGTCCGTGGCGGGTCGGCACGTTTACCCTCGCCGGTTTGGCGACGTGACGGGTGGCGAAACGGAAGCTGCGCGGCGCGCGGACGAGCGGCAGCAGACGCTGCGCTAGATGGGCGGCGACCCACGTGCCCGCTCGGCGCCTCGGGGTTTCGGGCATCGGACTCCGCGTCTTTCGTTTGACCGCTTCGAACCACGTCCGCGCTGCGGCGGCTCTGCTCCTGACGGAAGTTAGCGACGGCGTGCCCACGCACGCTTGTCGCGAATGGACGAAACTCTTAGGTGCTTTTGTTCGGCGAGGACAACCCCAACAATTCGTCGCGCTGAACGCTCACGAAGTGCGCGGCCGCGCTGTCGCGCGCGATGCCGCCTGATCGGCTCGAATGGCTTGGACCCGGATGCGCGCGCCGCGGTGTGGGACGAAGGTGACGTGCTTTAACCTTTCGCGTTCATCGGGGGCTGTGGTGGTGCTCAATTCGACCCGGCGCAGAACCTCGCGCAGCACGACTCGCATCTCGACCATGGCGAAAGCGGCGCCGAGGCAGCGACGGTTGCCGCCGCCAAACGGTAACCAAGTGGAAGGGCTCAGCGTGGTGCCCAGCATCCGGTCCGGGTCAAAGCGGTCCGGATTCGGATACTGGTCGGCGCTGGCGTGCACCAGGCCGATCGCCGGGGCGACCAGGACACCAGCGGGCAGCCGGTAGCCGGCCAGCTTGACGGGCTCGGTCAGCACCCGGCCGACGTCGAACACGACCGGACGGATTCGCAGCGTCTCCTTGGCCACTGCGTCGAGGTAGTCGTCGCCAGCTGGGTCGCCCGCCGCGCTTGCCTCCGCGGCCCGCATCGCCTTGGCCAGCGTCGCCGGGTGGCGCGTCAGTCGCTCCAGCGCCCAGGACAGCCCCGTCGCTGTCGTGTCGTGCCCAGCGACGAGCAATGTCATGAGTTGGTCGCGCAGCTCTTGGTCGGTGATGGTTCGTTCGTCGTCGTGAGCGGCGCGAACCAGCATGGCCAGTACGTCGGAGCGCGAGGCCAGGTCGGGATCGTTTCGGCGCTCGGCGATCTCGGCGTACAGCAGGCGGTTCGCTTCCTCGATTCGCCGCTGCAGCCCTCGCCACGGACGGTGGCGCTGCAGATTCTGGTTGGCGATCGCCAGGCTCGCCCATGGTCCGATGGTGAGCAGCCGCGGCATCACCTGCCGCAGCGCGGCCAGCCGCGCCGGGTCGCTGGCGCCGATGACGGTGCGCAGGATCACCTCGAGCGTGATCTGCGCCATCTTGGGCGCCACGGCGAACTCGCGACCCACCGGCCACCCGGCAGCGTTCGCCGCTGCGATTTCGGCCATCACCGCGGCTTGGCGACTGACTGCGTCGCGATGGAACGGCGCCAGCATCAGCCGTCGTCGATCCTGATGCGCGTCTTCGTCGATGACCAGCACCGAGCTGTCGCCAAGCAGTCCGCGCAGCATCGAGTTGGCCTCCCCGGCGTGGAAAATCTTGGGGTTGCCGGCGAACACCTTCTTGATGTCGGCGGGGTCGCTCAGATACACCAGGGTGCCGATCGACGCGATTCGCAGTGTGAACACGCTGCCGTAGCGGCGTCGGCACGTGGCCGCCAAGCGCGGCCCGTAGCGGAGGATAAGTACGGTCTGGAGCCACTTGGGGAGCCGTGGCCCCGGGGGCAGGGTGGTGTCGAGTGTCATGACGCACCGGCAGCAGTGTTTTCAACAGAGGAAGTCCGAGGCCAGGCGGCGTCCGCCGGAACGGTCTCCCCGACGACGCAACGGTCACCGGAACGTTGCGACCCGACCGTGGGTGCGATGACACGACATCACCCGGTAGCTTCGTGCGGCTCGCTTCGTGGCCGGAAAGCAACGACAGGGAGTTGGCGGACCAGACGTTGTCGAGCGTCCTCGCTGCCGTCGTAGTGCCATCCGAGTAGCGCGCTCAGCCCTCGACGCACGATCGGCCCGATCCAGTGGTTGCGTCGTTCATAGCCCGCGATGACCGTTATCGCTTCGGGTTCGTCGAGCACGCGGTGCTGCGGCCGGAAACGGCGGCGGCCGACGACAACCTCGATGGCGGGGTTGGCCTCGATATTGCGATACCAATCCGACGACGGGCCCCACCCGGCGACAACCATGTACTCACCGGCCGTCGGCTTGGTGTCGACAACCTCGAGCACGGTACGGTACCGGCGACCCGACTTCCGTCCAACGTGTGTCAAACACAGCAGCCGCCTACTCAGCAGCCACCCGAAACCGGTGTCGTACAAGCGAATTGGGGCCCGGAACATCCAGCGGAGGAGCGGACCCGGATCACTCAAGCTCATTGCGCTCCTTCACCCCTGTGTTGGCTCCCGGCCAGCTCGCTTGCGCAAGTCCGGTTCAACTCGGTGATCAATGAGGCGGATTCGCCGGCTAGAGCTGCGGGCACTGCCTTTTCATTTGCATGCCTGCCATTTGCATGCCTGCCGCGGTCCTCCTCGTGGGTACGGATCGCCCGAGGGACCCCTTATCCCCGTGGGCAAGCCATCGGGAGCCGTCGTATCGAGTACGCATACCATGCTATGCACAATTGTTGCGCTAGGCAATTAAACGGCGAGCCCCATCGAGTCGAAAGCCCTCGGGAACAAGAACCGATCAACCCCCGTTAGCATGGGCAGCAAGTTGAGCGAACCAGACTCAATCCTAGGTTGACATCACGGCGCCGGTCAGGGCAGTCTTGAGCGAGGTTCACTCAGCATAGTGCTGGCAACAAGCTCTACATACTCAGGAGGATTCACCATGGCTCGTGCGGTCGGGATCGACCTCGGGACCACTAACTCTGTCGTCGCGGTTCTGGAAGGTGGCGACCCAGTCGTCGTCGCTAACTCCGAGGGCTCCAGGACCACACCGTCAGTCGTCGCGTTCGCCCGCAACGGCGAAGTGCTGGTCGGCCAGCCCGCCAAGAACCAGGCGGTGACCAACGTCGATCGCACCGTGCGCTCGGTCAAGCGGCACATGGGCAGCGACTGGCACATCGAGATCGACGACAAGAAATACACGGCCCCGGAGATCAGCGCCCGTGTCCTGATGAAACTGAAGCGGGACGCCGAGGCGTACCTCGGTGAGGACATCACCGATGCGGTGATCACCACGCCCGCCTACTTCAACGACGCCCAGCGTCAGGCTACTAAGGATGCCGGCCAGATCGCCGGCCTCAACGTGCTGCGCATCGTCAACGAGCCGACGGCCGCGGCGCTGGCCTACGGCCTGGACAAGGGCGAGAAGGAGCAGCGCATCCTGGTCTTCGACCTGGGTGGCGGTACCTTCGACGTCTCGCTTCTGGAAATCGGCGAGGGCGTCGTCGAGGTCCGTGCCACCAGCGGTGACAACCACCTCGGCGGTGACGACTGGGACCAGCGCGTCGTCGACTGGCTGGTGGAGAAGTTCAAGGGTACCAGCGGTATCGATCTGACCAAGGACAAGATGGCCATGCAGCGGCTCCGCGAAGCCGCCGAGAAGGCCAAGATCGAGCTCTCCAGCTCGCAGTCCACGTCGATCAACCTGCCCTACATCACCGTCGATTCGGACAAGAACCCGCTGTTCCTCGACGAGCAGCTGACTCGGGCGGAATTCCAGCGCATCACTCAGGACCTGCTGGACCGCACCCGCAAGCCCTTCCAGTCGGTGATTGCCGACGCCGGTATCTCGGTGTCCGACATCGACCACGTGGTGCTGGTGGGTGGTTCGACCCGGATGCCCGCGGTGACCGAACTGGTGAAGGAACTCACCGGAGGCAAGGAGCCCAACAAGGGTGTGAACCCTGATGAAGTTGTGGCGGTCGGAGCGGCCCTCCAAGCCGGCGTCCTCAAGGGCGAGGTGAAAGACGTTCTGCTGCTTGACGTTACGCCGCTGAGCCTGGGGATCGAGACCAAGGGCGGCGTGATGACCAAGCTGATCGAGCGCAACACCACCATTCCGACCAAGCGGTCGGAGACCTTCACCACCGCTGATGACAACCAGCCGTCGGTGCAGATCCAGGTCTATCAGGGCGAGCGCGAGATCGCCTCGCACAACAAGTTGCTCGGCTCCTTCGAGCTGACCGGTATCCCGCCGGCGCCTCGGGGCATTCCGCAGATCGAGGTCACCTTCGACATCGACGCCAACGGCATCGTGCACGTGACCGCGAAAGATAAGGGCACCGGCAAGGAGAACACCATCCGGATCCAGGAAGGCTCCGGCCTTTCCAAGGAAGAGATCGACCGGATGATCAAGGACGCCGAGGCGCACGCCGAGGAGGACCGGAAGCGTCGCGAGGAGGCCGATGTCCGCAACCAGGCCGAGACGCTGGTCTACCAGACGGAGAAATTCGTTAAGGAGCAGCGGGAAGCCGAGGGCGGCTCGAAAGTGCCCGAGGACACGCTGAACAAGGTCGATGCCGCTGTGGCAGAAGCCAAGTCGGCGCTTGGCGGCACCGATATCTCCGCAATCAAGTCGGCGATGGAGAAGCTCGGCCAGGAGTCACAGGCGCTGGGGCAGGCGATCTATGAGGCCACCCAAGCCGAGGCGGCCGCGGGTCAGCCCGGCGGCGCCGCGCCTGGCGGAGGCGCTGGGCCCGGCTCGGCCGACGACGTGGTGGACGCGGAGGTGGTCGACGACGACCGGGAGTCCAAGTGACGGAAAGCAACCCACCAGAACAGGTGACGGTCACCGACAAACGGCGCATCGATCCCGAGACAGGTGAAGTACGGCACGTCCCTCCCGGCGCCACGCCGGGGGGGACGGCCCCGGAAGGGGCGGCGCCGGGCAGGCCGGCGGCGGGCAAGGACGACAAAGTCGCCGAGTTGACCGCCGATCTGCAGCGAGTGCAGGCCGACTTCGCCAACTACCGCAAGCGAGCGTTGCGGGATCAGCAGGCGGCTGCGGATCGGGCCAAGGCCGCCGTCGTCAGCCAATTACTAGGTGTGCTGGACGATCTCGACCGGGCGCGTAAGCACGGCGATTTGGAGTCGGGCCCGCTGAAGTCGGTTGCCGACAAGTTGGACAGCGCGTTTGCCGGGCTTGGCCTCGTGGCCTTCGGCGCAGAGGGCGAAGATTTCGATCCCGTGCTGCACGAAGCCGTTCAGCACGAGGGCGACGGCGGCCAGGGGTCTAAGCCCGTGATCGGCACCGTCATGCGGCAGGGCTACCAGTTGGGCGAACAGGTGCTGCGGCACGCTCTGGTAGGCGTGGTCGACACGGTTGCCGGCGACACCGCCGAACCGGAATCTCCCGAGCCGGCCGAGGCGGCCGAGGACACAACCAAAGCCGAGCAGGCCGACACGGGCGATAACGCCGACACAGCGAGTGAGTAGGGCACAGAATCAACAGGGAGAGGGTGAGAGGGGGTGACGCGACATGGCCCAGCGTGAGTGGGTCGAAAAGGACTTCTATAAGGAGCTAGGCGTCTCCTCTGATGCCAGCCCCGAAGAGATCAAACGGGCTTACCGCAAGTTGGCGCGCGATCTGCATCCAGACGCAAATCCCGACAACCCGGCCGCCGGCGAACGCTTCAAGGCGGTTTCGGAGGCGCACAACGTGCTGTCCGATCCCGCCAAGCGCAAGGAGTACGACGAAACGCGCAGGCTGTTCGCCGGCGGCGGCTTTGGCGGCCGTCGGTTCGACAGCGGAGGGTTCAGCGGCTTCGGAATGGGTGGCGACGGCGCCGAGTTCAACCTCAACGATTTGTTCGATGCCGCCAGCCGAAGCGGCGGCACCAACATCGGTGACCTGTTCGGCGGCTTGTTCGGGCGCGGCGGCAGCGCCCGTCCCAGCCGGCCGCGGCGTGGCAACGACTTGGAGACCGAGACCGAACTGGATTTCGTGGAGGCCGCCAAGGGCGTGGCGATGCCGCTGCGGCTGACCAGCCCGGCGCCGTGCACCAACTGCCACGGCAGTGGCGCGCGGCCGGGCACCAGCCCGAAGGTGTGTCCCAGCTGCAACGGTTCGGGCGTGATCAACCGCAACCAGGGTGCTTTCGGCTTCTCCGAACCATGCACCGATTGCCGGGGCAGTGGCTCGATCATCGAGCACCCCTGCGAGGAGTGCAAGGGCACCGGCGTCACCACCCGTACCCGCACCATCAATGTGCGGATCCCGCCCGGTGTCGAAGACGGACAGCGGATCCGGTTGGCCGGGCAGGGCGAGGCTGGGCTGCGTGGCGCCCCGTCGGGTGACTTGTACGTGACAGTGCATGTGCGGCCCGATAAGGTCTTTGGCCGAGACGGTGACGATCTCACCGTGACCGTTCCGGTAAGCTTCACCGAATTAGCTTTGGGCTCAACACTTTCGGTGCCCACGCTGGACGGCACCGTCGGGGTCCGGGTGCCTAAGGGTACCGCCGACGGCCGCATACTGCGGGTACGTGGAAGAGGCGTTCCCAAACGCAGTGGCGGCAGCGGAGACCTACTCGTCACCGTGAAGGTGGCCGTCCCGCCAAACTTGGAAGGTGCCGCTCAGGAGGCGCTCGAAGCCTACGCGGCGGCCGAGCGGTCCAGCGGGTTTAACCCGCGGGCCGGATGGGCAGGTAATCGCTAATGACTAAGAAGCGCGAAGAAGCTCGGACGTTTTTGATCTCGGTGGCCGCCGAGCTGTCCGGCATGCATGCGCAGACCCTGCGCACTTACGATCGGCTCGGGCTGGTCAGCCCGCAGCGCACGTCCGGTGGCGGACGTCGCTATTCCCAGCATGATGTCGAGCTGTTGCGCGAGGTGCAGCGCCTTTCGCAGAACGAGGGGGTCAACCTCGCCGGTATCAAGCGCATCATCGAGCTGACCAATCAGGTCGACGCGCTGCAGTCGAGGCTGCATGAAATGGCCGAGGAGTTGGCGGTTTTGCGCGCCAACCAGCGCCGCGAGGTCGCCGTGGTACCCAAGAGCACCGCCCTCGTGGTCTGGCAACCGCGTCGTTAGTCATCAGGCGTTGCTGCGGAGGATGCCGGCGAGTTCGTTGCCGTAGTTCCCGAAGCCGGAGATAAAGGCCTGCGTCATAAGGTCCAGTACGCTCGTGTTGTAGAAGCCCGAAATGAAGTTGCCGTAGTTCGCCCAGCCCGACTCCAGCGTGCCGAAGTTTTGCAGGCCCGAGAGGCCCACGCCGCCGGCGTTGAACATGCCCGAAGTCTCGGTAAACGCGTTCCAGAAGCCCGAGACGGCGCCCTGGGCGTCGTTGAAGAAGCCCGATGCGCCGCCAGACCCGGAGTTGAAGAAGCCCGACGACGGGTTGGTGGTCGAATTGAAGAACCCGGGGGTCTGCTGCCAGCCAAATCCGAAGGTGTAGGGGCCCACCGTTCCGTTGCCGGCGAAATCAATGGGTTGCGTGAAGGTGATGTCGATCGGGGTTTCGGGGTTGAGCACGTTCGTACCGATGCCGAAGGGGCCGACATGTTCGGTGGTTATGTGTATCGGCGGGGAGGTGACGTGAAGAACGCACCCGACGAAGGGGATGTAGATGAGGCAGACCGTGACTTCCAGACTGATGTCGATCGGGAACTCGGAGAGCGTGAACGCCTCTTGGGTAACGGCATTGATGGTGCCCGTGAGTGGTATTTCGATGTCGCCGCTGATGTCGTAGTTCCAGGGGATTTCTTGCATCGTGGCTTCGTACTGGAAACCACCTAGGCCCTGGTAGTCGCCTCGCCAGAAGAAGCCGTTGTTGTAGTTGCCCGCGATGAAGGCGCCGGTGTTGACATTGCCGGAGTTGGCGAAGCCCGTATTCGAGTTGCCGGTGTTGAAGTAGCCGGTGTTGTAGTTGCCCGGGTTGAAGCCGCCGGTGTTGTAGTCGCCCGGGTTGAAGCTGCCCGTATTGACGTTGCCCGCGTTGTAGAAGCCGGTGTTGTAGTTGCCCGAGTTGCCGATGCCGCTGTTGACGAAGCCGCTGTTGAAGAAGCCCGTGTTGGTGGTGCCTGCATTGCCGATGCCGGTGTTGTAGCTGCCGGTGTTCCCGATGCCCCAGTTTCCGGTGCCCGAGTTGCCGATACCGATGTTGTTGGTACCGGAGTTGAACAAACCGATGTTTCCGGTGCCGGAGTTCCAGCCGCCGAAGCCGGTCTGCGCGTTGCCGGTGAGTCCGATGCCGATGTTTCCGTCGCCCGTGTTGCCGAAGCCGATGTTGCCGTCGCCGGTGTTGCCGAAACCGATGTTGAAGCTGCCGGTGTTGCCGAAGCCGAAGTTTTGCAGAGCCGCAGTCAACCCGGGACCGGAGTTTCCGAAGCCGACGTTGCCGCTGCCGATGTTGCCGGCGCCGAAGTTGCTGCTGCCGATGTTGCCGCCGCCGAAGTTGCTGCTGCCGATGTTGGCGTTGCCCAGGTTGAAGCTGCCGATGTTTCCGTTGCCAATGTTGTAGTTGCCAATGTTGGCACTACCCAGGTTGAAGTATCCGTGGTCCGCCAAGCCGAAGCTGAAGGTCGTCGCGTCGGGGCCGCTGCGGAACCAACCGGCTAGGTCGTTGCCGATGTTATGCAGGCCCGAGACACTGGCCGGCGTTCCCGTGCCGGTGTTGAACCACCCGGAAATGTTGTTGCCGAGGTTCGCCCAGCCAGATTGCATCGAACCGACGTTCTGCAGGCCGGAGTTTCCGATGGCCCCCATGGTGTAGTTGGCGAAGCCCGAGTTGTTGCCGAAGTTGAAGAAGCCCGACGCGTTGCCGGTGCCCCAGTTGAAGAAGCCCGACGACGGAACCGGGGTGGCGTTGAAGAAGCCCGGCATCGGCTTGATGTCGATGAGCGTGAGGTAGCCGTCGCCGAAGCCGGCGGTGCCTCCGATGTGCACCACGGTTGAACCGTCGGGAGCGCCGATGTTGAAATTCACCGCAGGGTCAGCGCCGAAGTGGATCACGATTGGCGTGGTCGGCAGGTCCGCGGAGCTGCCGCCGTGGAGATTGATAGGACCGACGGGCGCGATGACAGTGCCCTTGAGGATGCCGATATCGAGGGTTCCTCTGGCGGGGATTTGCGGAATGGTGACCCCGGGGATGTTGACGTCGGTGATGTGTCCGACGATGGGTATGTTGATCGGGGCGTCGACCGTGAGGAAGGCGGGGATCCTTTCCATCTTGATGGTGTAGTTGAGGGCCAGTAGGCCCTGCTCATCCGCGCGCCAGAAGAAGCCATTGTTCATGTTGCCGGTGATGAACCCGCCGGTGTCGAAGTCGCCGCTGTTTGCCAGGCCGGTGTTGAAGTCTCCGGTGTTGGCCAGGCCGGTGTTGAAGTCGCCCCGGTTGCTGAATCCGGTGTTGAAGTTGCCGATGTTGAACAGGCCGGTGTTGTAGTCGCCGGGGTTGGCGATGCCGGTGTTGAAGTTGCCGGTGTTGAAGAAGCCCGAGTTGTATGTGCCGGTATTGCCGATGCCGGTGTTGCCGGTGCCGGTATTGCCGATACCCCAGTTTCCGGTGCCCGAGTTCCCGAAACCGACGTTTCCGGTGCCCGAGTTGAACAGGCCGATGTTGAAGCTGCCGGAGTTGGTGCCGCCGATTCCAATCTGGTTGTTGCCGGACAGGCCGATGCCGACGCCGCCGGTGCCCATGTTCCCGATGCCGATGTTGCCGGTGCCGGAGTTGAACAGGCCGATGTTGGCGGTGCCCGAGTTGAACAATCCGGTGTTGGCGGTGCCTGCGTTGAAGAAGCCGGTGTTGCCGAAGCCCGAGTTCAGCGAGCTGAACCCGGATTGGTTGTCGCCGGTGAGCCCGATGCCGACGTTGTTGTTGCCGGTGTTGAACAAGCCGATGTTGTTGTTGCCGGCGTTGGCGAGGCCCTGGTTGAAGTTGCCGGCGTTGCCAATACCAACGTTGTTGTCGCCCAGGTTGAACAAGCCCATATTGGCGATGCCCGAGTTCAGCGGGCCCAATCCGACCTGGTTGTTGCCGGTCAGGCCAATGCCGATGTTGCCGTTGCCGGTGTTGCCGAACCCGAAGTTGCCGTCTCCGGTGTTGCCGAAGCCGAAGTTGGTGTTGCCGGTGTTGCCGAAGCCGATGTTGTTCAGCGCCGCCGTCAACCCCGGACCGGCGTTGCCGAACCCGAAGTTGCCACTGCCGATATTGCCGCTGCCGAAGTTGTTGTTACCGACGTTTCCAAAGCCGATGTTGCCGCTGCCGATGTTGCCGCTGCCCAAATTGAAGTCGCCGACGTTTCCGCTGCCGATGTTCAATTGCCCAAGGTCGGCGAGACCAAGGTTGAGGATTGGCGTCCCGGACGGGCCGCGCAACAGGCCGGACAGGTCCGTGCCGAGGTTGGCAAAGCCCGACAGGTGGGCCGCGGTCGCGAGGTTCGCTTGGCTGGTGTTGTAGAAGCCCGAGACGGTGTTGCCGAGGTTTGCCCAGCCCGACTGCAGCGAGCCGAAGTTTTGGCCGCCCGAGCTTCCCAAGATGCTGCCGACGTTGGTGTTGCCGAAGCCCGAGAGGTTGGCGCCGAAGTTTCCGAAGCCGGAGACGGTCCCCCCGGTGGCGTTGTTGAAGAAGCCGGACGAAGGGGTGCCGGTGGGCGAGTTTCCGATTCCTGGGGCCGGTGGGATGTCGACGAAGACAATATGGACGGGGCCGGTGCCGCTGCGGATCGCGATCGGAATTGATGTATTTGGTCCGCCGATGCTGATATCGATCACCGGCAGCGTACCGGTAATGCTCGGGATGACGATGGGTCCGAAATTCAAGTCGATAATGCCGATGGCACTGATATTGAACGCCGGAATGGTGAATCCACTGAGGGCGAGGCTGTTGAGGTTGGCGTGGATGGGGATATTGATGGGGATATTGATGTCCATGTTCAGTACGGGGAATTCGGGGACATAAATTTCATAGTGAGCGCCCCATAGGCCCTGGTAGTCGCCCCGCCAGAACATGCCGTTGCTGAAATTGCCCTCGATGAAGGCGCCGGTATTGACATTGCCCGTATTTGCCAGTCCGGTGTTGTAGTCGCCGAGGTTGAAGTAGCCGGTGTTGTAGTCGCCCGCGTTGAAGCTGCCCGTGTTGGTGCTGCCCGTGTTGTAACTGCCGGTGTTGTAGGTGCCGGGGTTGACAAAACCGGTGTTGGTGCTGCCGGCGTTGTAGCCACCGGTGTTGTAGGTGCCAGCATTGGCGATGCCGGTATCGCCGAGGCCGGCATTCCATAGCCCCCAGTTTCCGGTGCCCGAGTTCCCGAGACCCGTGTTGCCTATGCCGGGGTTGCCGATCCCGACGTTTCCGGTGCCCGAGTTTCCGATGCCGACGTTTCCGGTGCCCGAGTTGAACAAGCCGATGTTGTTGGTGCCGGAGTTGAACAGGCCGGTGTTGCCAATGCCGGAGTTCCAGGCCCCGAAACCCACCTGCCCATCGCCGCTGAGGCCGATGCCGATGTTGTTGTTGCCGGTATTGGCGAACCCGATGTTGTTGCTGCCGGTGTTCCCGAAGCCCTGGTTCGCGTTGCCCGCATTCCCGAAGCCAAAGTTGTAGTTGCCCAGGTTGCCCAGGCCGATGTTGTAATTGCCCAGGTTTCCTGGGCCGATGTTGTAGATGCCGTGGTTTCCGGAGAAGACGTTGAAGTCACCGATGTTGCCGCTGCCGAAGTTCCCGCTGCCGACATTTCCGAAGCCGATGTTGTTGGTGCCGATGTTGCCACCGCCGACATTCGCGCTGCCGATGTTTGCGAAGCCCACGTTCGCGATCGGGTTGTTATTGAAGAACCCGGCAATGTCGTTGCCTATGTTGCCCAGGCCCGAGACATTGGCCGGCGTCGCGAGGCCCGGCGCGCCGGTGTTGAGGAAGCCGGAGACGGTGTTGCCGAAGTTGGAGAAGCCGGATACCAGGTCGCCGAAGTTTTGGACCCCGGAGATTCCGGAGCTGCCCGAGGTGAGGTTGAAGAACCCGGAACTGTTGCGGCCCATATTTCCAAAGCCCGACACGGTACCGGACCCGGAGTTGAAGAACCCGGATGACGGCGTGGTCGTCGAGTTTCCGATTCCGGGCGCCGCTGGGATGTTGATCGTCGGGATCTTGATGGGGAGCATGCCGCCGGTCGCGACGATATCGATCAGGGGTCCCGGACCGGTACCGATGTTCATGTTGATTGGAGGAAGGGCAAGCGCAATATTCGGGATAAAGATCGGAGTGACGGTTACGACGTTGGAAAAAGAAATAACGCCGAATAAAGTCAAATCCACGGTGACCGATGGAATGGTGAAGCCTATGACGGTGAAGACGCCCAAAGTGCCGTTGATCGGAATGTTGAGGTAAATGGGAATATGGAAATTCACCGGAATGGGTGTGTCGGGGATGGTGATTACCCCGTCAACGCCGAACAGCCCCTCGTAGTCACCCCGCCACAAAAACCCGTTGCTGTAGCTGCCGGAGTTGAAAGCACCTGTATTCACATTGCCCGGGTTCGCAAATCCGGTGTTGTAGTTGCCCGCGTTCAAGTACCCGGTGTTGTAGGAGCCCGGGTTTAGACCTGCCGTGTTGAAGCTTCCGACGTTGAAGCTGCCGGAGTTGTAGCCGCCCGCGTTGCCGATTCCGGTGTTCACGTTGCCGGGGTTCAAGAAACCGGTGTTGACGTCGCCGGTGTTGAGAAGCCCGGTGTTGATATTTCCGGCGTTGCCGACACCCCAGTTTCCGGTGCCGGAGTTTCCGATGCCGACGTTTCCAGTGCCCGAGTTGAACAAGCCGACGTTGTTGGTGCCGGAGTTGAACAAGCCGGTGTTGCCGCTGCCGGAGTTCCAGGCTCCGAATCCCTGTTGGCCGTCGCCGGTGAGCCCGATGCCGATGTTGTTGTTGCCGGTATTGGCAAAACCGATGTTGTTGCTGCCGGTGTTCGCAAATCCCTGGTTGGAGCTGCCTGCGTTGCCGAATCCGACGTTGTAGCTGCCCAGATTCGCCAGGCCGATGTTGTAGTCGCCGAAGTTTCCGGGGCCGAAATTGTACGAACCGTGGTTTCCGGAGAAAACGTTGAAATTGCCGAGATTGCCGCTGCCGAAGTTGGCGGTGCCGAGGTTACCTAAGCCGACGTTTAAGTCGCCCACATTTCCGAAGCCCACATTGTTGGCGCCGACGTTGCCCAGGCCCGCGTTGAACGTCGACATCCCGGCGACCTGGTTGTGGAAAAAGCCTGCGAGGTTGGTACCGATGTTGTAGACGCCCGAGACGTTGGCCGGCGTTCCGATGCCTGTGTTGAGCAGGCCCGAGACGGTGTTGCCGAGGTTCGACACTCCCGATTGCAGGTTGCCGTAGTTCTTGAAACCCGAAGTTGCGGCGGTTCCATAGTTTTGGAAGCCCGAAAGGTTGGCGCCGACATTGCCGAAGCCCGATACCGTCCCGGTTCCGCTGTTGAAGAACCCCGAGGACGGGTTTGTGGTGGCGTTGGAGTAGCCCGTAGACGCCGGGATGTTGAAGACCGTCCAGTCCGCGGGGCCAACGCTGGCCGTGGCGGGGATCAGTATCTTGGTTGAACCGCCGGGTATGCCGATGTTGAACGTCACGGCGGGACCGGTAGCGGTGACTGGGGGGACGGTGACCGAATTAATCACACCGGTAAGAAGGGGGACTGATGGGGAGATCTCGAACCCGTAATGGACGTCCGCAAGACTAATCCCGCTGTAGACGGTGTTGGTAAAGCCGGCAGTGATGGGGATATCGATGGGAGCGGTTACGTCGACGTGGCCGGGAATTTCGGGAATATGGATGACATAGCTCGCGCCCCACTGGCCCTCTTTATCACCTCGCCACATCAAGCCGTTGGTCTCGTTGCCGGTGAGGAAAGCGCCGGTGGCAATGTTGCCCTGGTTGGCAAAGCCGGTGCTGTAGTTGCCGGTGTTGTACAAGCCGGTGTTGTAGTCGCCGGGGTTGGCTATGCCGGTGTTGGCATTACCGGTGTTATACCAACCAGTGTTGTAGTTGCCCACGTTGGCGGCGCCGGTGTTGACCATGCCGGTGTTGAAGAAGCCCGTGTTGGTGTTGCCGGCATTGCCGATACCGGTGTTGAAGCTGCCGGAGTTCCCGAAGCCCCAGTTTCCGTTGCCCGAGTTGCCAATTCCGACGTTATTGGTACCGGAGTTGAACAGGCCGATGTTGTTGCTGCCCGAGTTGAGACCGCCGGCGAAGTTGATGCCCTGCTGGTTGTTGCCGGTTAATCCGATACCGAAGTTGTTGTTGCCGGTGTTGCCGAAGCCGATGTTGCCGTCTCCGGTGTTGCCGAATCCGAAGTTGTCGCTGCCGATGTTGCCGAAGCCGACGTTGTTCAGCGCCGCCGTCAACCCCGGGCCCGCGTTGCCGAACCCGAAGTTGGCGCTGCCGATGTTGCCGCTGCCGAAGTTGCCGCTGCCGATGTTGGCGCTGCCGAAGTTCTGACTGCCGACATTTCCGCCACCGAAATTGAAGTCGCCTAGGTTTCCGCTGCCTACGTTCAATCGCCCAAGGTCTGCAAGACCCACGTTGACGAGTGTCCCGGCGTTGTCGCGCAGCACGCCGACCAGGTTGGTGCCGGTGTTGACCAATCCCGAAACATTGGCTGGCGTAGCGAGATTCGCCGTGCTGGTGTTGTAGAAACCCGAGATGCTGTTGCCCAGGTTTGCCCAGCCTGATTGCAGCGAGCCGTAGTTTTGCAGGCCCGAATTGCCTATGGCCGTCCCCAAGCCGCTGTTCATGAACCCCGAATTGCCAGCGCCGAAGTTTGTGATGCCAGATGTGCCACCGGTGCCCGAGTTCCCGAAGCCCGACGACGGGTTGGTGGTGCTGTTCCCGAAGCCGGGGGCCGGGTCGATCTTGAGGAACGTGATCGTGCGGCTCTCGATGGCGCCCTGAAAGGTAATGGGTATCGAGACGTTCGGTCCGCCGATGGCCAGTGTGACGTTCGGAAGGCTAATAGTGGATCCGCCCAGAATCACCGGGCCGAAATAGAAGAAGCCGCCCAGGTAATACGTCTTGGGGAAAACTGTCCCCGCCGCGGTGACCTCGATCACTTGGCCGCCGAAGTTCATTACATTATTTACCGGGATTATGTACTTCTCGTCTATGGGAACGTATGGGGTCGTGACCGAAAGGTCGATGGAAATTTGGCCGTGGTTATCACCGGAAATGAGGAAGCCATTGTTGAAATTCCCGGTATCGAAAGCGCCGGTGTTAACGTCTCCCGGGTTGAAGTAACCGGTGTTGATGTTTCCTGTGTTGTAGCCGCCGGTGTTGGTGTTGCCCACGTTGAAGCTGCCGGTGTTGGTGTTGCCGACGTTGAACAGGCCGGTGTTGTAGTCGCCCGTGTTGCCAAAGCCCGAGTTGAAGATTCCGGCGTTGAGTGCGCCCGTGTTGTAGCTGCCCGCGTTGCCGAATCCGGTGTTTCCGGTACCTGGGTTTTGGATGCCCCAGCTTCCGATTCCTGCGTTTAACAAACCCGAATTTCCGGTGCCCGAGTTTCCGATGCCGATATTTCCGGTACCGGAGTTGAACAAGCCGATGTTGTTGGTGCCTGAGTTGAAAAAGCCACTGTTGCCGGTACCTGAGTTCAGGGCGCCGATCCCGAACTGACCGTCGCCGGTCAGGCCGATACCGAAACTGTCGTTGCCGGTATTCGCAAAACCGATGTTGTTGTTGCCGGTGTTGGCAAAGCCCTGATTGTAGTTGCCCGCGTTCCCGAAACCGATGTTGTAGTTGCCCAGGTTTCCAGGGCCGAAGTTGTAGTTGCCGAAGTTTCCGGAACCGATATTGAATATGCCGATGTTGGCATTACCGAAGTTTTGGCTGCCGATGTTGCCGCTGCCAAAGTTTTGGCTGCCGACGTTCCCGCTACCGAAAATGTTATGGCTGCCGACGTTACCGCTGGCGAGGATGTTGTAGTTGCCGACGTTTCCGCTGCCGAGGATGTTGTAGTTGCCGACGTTTCCGCTGCCGAGGATGTTGTAGTAGCCGGCGTTTGCGTTAGCGAGAATATTGCCGGCACCCTTATTTGCCAAGCCTATATTAAATGTAACCGGGCCACCGAAGAAGCCAGCCATGTTGTTGCCGGTATTAAAGACACCGGAGACATACGCCGGCGTCGTGATAGCTACGAGGCTGGTGTTGAGGAAGCCCGACACGGTATTGCCGGAGTTGAATATACCGGATTCCTGTAAGCCGGTATTGGCGAGCCCAGAGTTGCCAATGCCGGTGCTCTGCGAAGAGTTGAAGAAGCCAGAATTGTTGGCGCCGGAGTTGAAGAAGCCCGATGCGCTACCGGCACCGCTGTTAAAGAAGCCGGAGGAGAAGGCCGTGGTGGTGTTTCCGAAGCCCGGGCCATTCTGGCGGTAAAACCAGCCTTGGTTGTCGCCCCTCCACAAGATGCCGTTATTGTTGTCGCCCCCGATTAAAGCGCCGGTGTTAACGTTGCCGCTGTTGGCGAAACCGGTGTTGTAATTGCCGGTATTGAGATAGCCAGTGTTGTAGCTGCCGGCATTGAAGCCACCTGTGTTGTTACTGCCCGAGTTATAGCTGCCCGTGTTGTAGTTGCCCGAGTTTGCGATGCCGGTACTGGCTATGCCGGAGTTGAAGAATCCGGTGTTGGCGTCACCCGAGTTGCCGATGCCGGTGTTGTAGCTGTTGCCCGAGTTGCCGATGCCCCAGTTTCCGGTGCCGGAGTTGCCGATGCCGACGTTGCCGGTGCCGGAGTTGAACAAACCAATATTGCCCGTACCCGAGTTGAGGGCTTCGAACCCGGATATACCGTTGCCGGTGAGTCCGATGCCCTGGTTGTTATTACCGGTGTTGCCGAAGCCGATGTTGTTGTTACCAGTGTTGCCGAAGCCGATGTTGCCGCTGCCGGTGTTGCCGAAGCCGATGTTGGACAAGCCCGCCGTCAGACTAGGCCCGACGTTTCCGAAGCCGATGTTATTGCTGCCGCGGTTTCCGCTGCCGATGTTGTTGCTGCCGATGTTTCCGGAACCGATGTTGAAGTCGCCGACGTTTGCATTTCCGGTGTTGCCCACGCCGACATTTGCAAAGCCCAGGTTGCCGAAGATTCGTTGGACGAGCGCTCCCAACGCATCTGGGGTGCCGGCAGCGGGGGCAGGCAGGCTTGGCATCCCCGGGACGAACGGCGTCAACGCAGAAGCGGCGGCCGCGGCCCCGGAGTAGTAGCCAAACATTGCGGCCACATCCTGGGCCCACATCTGCTCATACTGAGCCTCGGCCGCGGCGATCGCCGGGGCGTTCTGCCCCAGCAGGTTCGAAATCACCAGCGACACAAACTGAGCGCGGTTGGCCGAGATAACTGCTGGCTGCACCGTGGCCGCGAGCGCCGCTTCGAAAGCCGCCGCGGCCACCCGGACCTGGGTGGCCGCCTGATCGGCCTGCGCCGCTGCCGCGTTTAGCCATCCCAGGTAGGGCGCCGCCGCACGTGCCATTGCGACCGACGCGGGACCCTGCCATGAGTAACCCGCCAAGCTCGAGGTCACCGACGAAAACTGGGTCGCGGCCAAACCCAACTCGTTGGACAGCCCCTCCCAGGCGGCCGCCGCGTTCAGCATCGGCTCCAGTCCCGCACCGAGCAACAGACGCGCCGAATTGATCTCTGGGGGCAGCACCGCGAAGCTCATCACCTGTCCCTTACTGGAACCGTTGGTCGTCACCGCAGTGGCGGTCTGTGCCATCACATCCCGTTGGACGCCTGACTGTCTCAGAGGTCGATTATTCAACAGTTGTCAGATTCAGGATCGACTTTGAGACGTCAAAAGTTTACACATGTCAAAAATTTCCAGACTGTGTCGGCGACCTGCGCCGCGACGTCGCGTCGACGGGGCGCGATGAGCGACGAGCGAGGCCCTAGGGTGGCGCGGAACCGTCGGCGGTCGCGGTCAGGGGCTGAACCCGACGGGACCCAAGTCGAAGGGGCCGAATCCGCTGTTGTCGAAGAACCGGAAAACCTGTTGCTGGCTGACGCTAATCCGGCGTAGGCGTCACCGCGCCGGCCCGGCACGTGCAGATAAGGGCAGATAGGGGTGGTAGCCGAAGCACAGCGGCACCGCCCGATCGCCCGTCGCCTCACCGTGGTGACCACGGCAAGCAACAGCGGATCGGCGCCGAAGTCCAGCTCAGCTGCCATTTCGTACGCCGATTCGGCGGCCACCCGCCAGCCCGGATGCGCGGCCAGCACACCCCGGCGCGATGTAGGTTTCCAGACCGCGTCGTCGACCGAGCACATCTGCGCTCTACCGCGCACTAACGCCGCGAACCTCGTGGCGGGCATACGACCCCCGCTGCACAAATCTACGCGTCGTGGCCGATGGGATTTGTTGCGTCGAATCGCACAGTAATAGGCACCTGAAGGTTGATTGGAAGGAAGACCCACATGAACACCCTCAAAGGCCGGGTGGCACGTGTTCGCGCATTGCTGAAACCGACTCCGGGTGGCTTGGCACCGCGTCAGGGCTGCACAAAATATCGTCCGGCACGCCACGAGTACCTCGAGCACGCCGGCATGGCGCGCGCGGCGCATCGCCTTTGAGGACTGTGAGCATCACACACGGCCGGCTGCAGCTTGGACGAGTTGGATGCGGGTCAAACCAAGAGCTAGCGCGACAGCGGGTCGTGCTGGATACGTTCTGGCGGAGCTCCTTTGGCGATCAGAGCGGCCTTGGTCGCCCGGATCATCGCCGGTCCGCCACTGATCAGGATTTGCCGGTCGCCCCAGCCGCCGTACTTGGTGACGACGTCGGGCAACCGGCCGGTTTGGCGAACGTGCAAGCCACGCGGCGGTGACACGTCGGGATAGTCGGCGGCCCAAGACGGATCGCGGTTGTACTCCGATACCGGCGAAACCGAAAGCCACGGATTGTGCGCCGCAATCTGCCACAGCGTGCGCAGGTCGTACAGCTCGCAGAGGTAACGCGCGCCGAAGAACAGGTGCACCCGTGGGTTCTCGGCGTAGCGACTCAGCTCCATGATCAATGCGCGTAGCGGTGCCAGCCCGGTGCTGCCGGCGACCATCAACACGTCGCCGCCGTCGCGGTCGACCCGCAGCCCGCCGTGCGGACTGGACAGTCGCCACCGGTCGCCCAGGCGCGTTTCGCAGACGATGGCGTTGCTGACGATGCCGCCGGGAACCACACGGACGTGAAATTCGATCCCGCCGCCGCCGGCGTCGGGGGGTATCGCGGGGCTGAGGAATCGCCAACGACGCGGGCATTGCGGGACATGGACGTTGAGATACTGGCCCGCGTGAAAATGCAGCGGGTGGTCCGGCTGCACCCGGACGACCGCGAGATCCCTTGATACCCGTGATTGCTCGATGACCGTGGCGTCCCACCAGGCGGGCCCGTCGTCGGATTCGGCGGCGCCGCTCATCACTCCGGTGATCAGGTTGAGCGACTGATCGGCGGCCCTTTCGACGGCACCGGTCCAAGCCTCGGACAGGCAACTGCGCAGCGTCGCATACAGCGCGCGGCGCAGCGTGTCGTAATGTGCTGGTAGCACGCCGTATTTGCGGTGGTCCCGGCCGAGTTGGGCCAGGAAGGCCACCGGTTCCTCGGCACGTTGGGCGACGAGTTCGCCGAATATCCAGCGCAGGGCGTGCGCGAAAGCGGCTCGCTGGCCATCCATTTCGGGCGGGAACAGGTCGCGCACCGAGACGTCAAGGGCGAACCAGTGTGTGTAGAACCGGTGGACGAGGTCTGGATCATCGGGGTTGAAGGCGTCGTGCAATACCCGCAGCGCGTCCCGGTCCTCAAGCCCCACGGACCCCAACTCTAAGCCCGTCGTGGAATAGCGGGGATTGGATCAGCACCGCTCGGTGTCCCGGCGGCCTACCGGGACCTGAATCCACTCGTGCAGCGGGTGTGAACCCCTCGTGCGACACCAAGGGGCCAGCACTTCTCAACCGGTTTGCGAAAGATGTTCAACCGGTTTGCGAAAGACATCATGCAGAATGCACTGATTCCCTAGCATCGAGCCGTGGTCTGGCCGGAGCCCTCATCGCGGGTACGTCAGCTCATCCGCGCGGGAGCGAGAATTGTCCTCGACAGCAGCCAAGACTTTTTAGCCGGCGTTGCCCGCGCCATGATCGCCGCCAATCCGACCGTCGCAAACGACCCTGCGCTGGCGACATTGGTCAGCCAAGCCAGTCGTGCCAATTTGATCCACTTTGCCACCGCCTGTCT
Source organism: Mycobacterium simulans (assembly GCF_900232995.1). GTDB lineage: Bacteria > Actinomycetota > Actinomycetes > Mycobacteriales > Mycobacteriaceae > Mycobacterium > Mycobacterium simulans. Next base: position 555,637 of record NZ_OCVX01000003.1, on the reverse strand, counting down.
GCGCAACCCCGGCGCCCCGGTGCCCGCCAACCTCGGCGCCGAGCCAGTGCGGATGGCCCGCGAGCTGATACGTAGCGGCCTCGCTGACTCCGCGCTCGATATGTACCGCATCGGACAAAACGCCGCCTGGCAGCGCTGGCAGGACATCGCGTTCGGTCTCACCCGCGACCCTCAAGAACTGCGCGAGCTGCTCGAGTTGCAGTTTGGGTTGGCCAACGATTTTGTCGACGCCACCCTCACCGGCATCGCCGCGAACATACAGGAGGAATACGACCAACTGACCCGTGACGGTCGTGCCGAATGCCGCAAGGTCGTTGAGCGGATTCTTGACGGTGCTCCCTTCAGTCGTGAGCGCGCCGAAGCGCGATTGGGCTATCCCCTCGACCGGTCTCACACCGCCGCCATCATCTGGAGCGACCCACCCAACGGTGATCCCGGCATCCTCGACCGAGTCGCCGACGCATTCGGTCACGCCGTGGGATGCTCGCGTCCGCTTACCGTGGACGCCAGCGGCGAGACCCGCTGGGTGTGGGTCAAAGACACCGATCTCCCGGACAGCGAGCAGATCGAACCGGTGCTCGCCAGCGCGCCACAGGTGCGCCTCGCGATCGGGACAACCGCCATTGGAGAAGACGGGTTCCGGCGCAGTCACCTGGAAGCCCTCGCCACCCAGCGCATGATGTACCGGCTCCGGTCGCACCAGCGCGTAGGCCGTTTCGCCGACGTTCAAATGGTTGCCTTGCTCACCGAAAACTCCGACGGCGCAGACAATTTCATCGAAACCACGCTCGGAGAATTTGCCGCCGCCAGCCCCACCCTGCAGCACACCGTGCTGACATACATCAGTGAACAATGCAACGCTTCCCGGGCCGCCAAGCGCCTCTTCACCCACCGCAACACCCTGCTGCACCGACTCGACACCGCTCAACGGCTCCTCCCGCAACCCCTCGACCAATCCATCATTGAGGTCGCCGTCGCACTTCAGGCCGTGCGGTGGCGCGGTACTCATACCACCCAGGAGCACCACAACGGCGCGGTGCCCACGGCACAACAAGGCGTACATCACCGACCTCGTCGGCGTCCGGAAGCAGCTCGGCGGGCAGAAGGATTCCACCAGCGTTGAGTGGAGCAGACTCCATCTAGGGTTGAGCGGAACAGACTCAACCTTGACGGCGTTAAAGAAGCCGACAAGCATTTTTAGGTAGCCCGAACGGAGGTGTCGTGGACTCTTTCAATCCGACAACCAAGACGCAGGCGGCTCTGACCTCGGCCCTCCAGGCGGCCTCAGCCGCCGGAAACCCCGAGATCAGGCCCGCTCATCTGCTGATGGCGTTGCTGACGCAGAACGACGGGATCGCCGCACCGCTGTTGGAGGCTGTGGGTGTTGAGCCCGCCACCATTCGCGACGAAACCCAGCACCTGCTGGATCGGCTGCCCCAGGCCACGGGTTCGAGTTCGCAGCCGCAGCTGTCGCGGGAATCGCTCGCTGCCATCACTACGGCGCAGCAGCTGGCCACCGAGATGGACGACGAATACGTCTCCACCGAGCACCTGATGGTGGGGCTGGCCACCGGCGACTCCGACGTCGCCAAACTGCTGACCGGCCACGGAGCCTCGCCGCAAGCATTACGTGACGCGTTCGTGAAGGTGCGCGGCAGCGCCCGCGTCACCAGCGCCGACCCCGAGTCCACCTACCAGGCGCTGGAAAAGTACTCCACCGACCTGACCGCCCGGGCCCGCGAAGGCAAACTCGACCCGGTTATCGGGCGGGACAACGAGATTCGCCGTGTCGTGCAAGTACTCTCCCGTCGCACCAAGAACAACCCGGTGCTCATCGGCGAGCCCGGCGTCGGCAAGACCGCGATCGTGGAGGGCCTGGCTCAGCGCATTGTCGCCGGCGACGTTCCGGAGAGCCTGCGTGACAAGACCGTCATCGGCCTGGACCTCGGCTCAATGGTGGCCGGCGCCAAGTACCGCGGCGAGTTCGAGGAGCGGCTCAAGGCCGTGCTCGACGACATCAAAAGCTCTGCGGGACAGATCATTACATTCATCGACGAGCTGCACACCATCGTCGGGGCCGGCGCGACTGGTGAATCGGCGATGGACGCCGGCAACATGATCAAGCCCATGCTGGCCCGCGGCGAGCTGCGGTTGGTCGGCGCCACCACGCTCGACGAGTACCGCAAGTACATCGAAAAGGACGCCGCGCTGGAGCGCCGCTTCCAGCAGGTGTTCGTCGGTGAGCCCTCGGTGGAGGACACCGTCGGCATCCTGCGAGGGCTCAAGGACCGCTACGAGGTGCACCACGGGGTTCGGATCACCGACTCCGCGCTGGTGGCAGCCGCCTCCCTATCCGACCGCTACATCACCGCCCGGTTCCTGCCCGACAAGGCCATCGACTTGGTCGACGAGGCCGCCAGCCGGTTGCGCATGGAAATCGACTCGCGGCCGGTCGAGATCGACGAGGTCGAGCGCCTGGTGCGCCGGCTGGAAATCGAAGAGATGGCGCTGGCCAAGGAGGAGGACGAAGCGTCCAAGGAGCGCCTGGAGAAGTTGCGGGCCGAGTTGGCCGACAAGAAGGAACAGCTTGCCGGTCTTACCTCGAAGTGGCAGAACGAGAAGAACGCGATCGACGTGGTTCGCGAACTCAAGGAACAGCTCGAGGTATTGCGCGGCGAGTCCGAGCGCGCCGAACGCGACGGCGACCTGGCCAAGGCTGCCGAACTGCGCTATGGACGCATTCCCGAAGTCGAGAAGAAGCTCGACGCCGCAGCGCCTTTGGCCGCCGACAGCGGCACAGCCCGTGAGGACGTGATGCTCAAGGAAGAGGTCGGTCCCGACGACATCGCCGACGTGGTGTCGGCATGGACGGGCATTCCGGCCGGGCGGCTGCTGGAAGGTGAGACGGCCAAGTTGCTGCGCATGGAAGACGAGCTGGGCAAGCGGGTCGTCGGGCAGAAGAAGGCCGTGCAGGCGGTTTCCGACGCCGTGCGCCGCGCTCGCGCCGGGGTCGCCGATCCAAACCGGCCCACCGGCTCGTTCATGTTCCTCGGCCCCACCGGTGTTGGGAAGACCGAGCTGGCAAAAGCGTTGGCGGACTTCCTGTTCGACGACGACCGGGCGATGGTCCGCATCGACATGAGCGAGTACGGCGAGAAGCATTCGGTGGCCCGACTGGTAGGTGCGCCTCCCGGCTACATCGGTTACGACCAAGGCGGCCAGCTGACCGAGGCGGTGCGCCGCCGGCCCTACACCGTGGTTCTGTTCGACGAGATCGAAAAGGCCCACCCGGACGTGTTCGACGTGTTGCTGCAGGTGCTCGACGAGGGCCGTTTGACTGACGGTCAGGGCCGCACGGTCGACTTCCGCAACACCATCCTCATCCTGACCTCGAATCTCGGGTCGGGCGGCAGTGATGAACAGGTGATGGCTGCGGTGCGCTCAGCGTTCAAGCCCGAGTTCATCAACCGGCTCGACGACGTGCTGATCTTCGACGGGCTCAACCCCAAAGAACTGGTGCAGATCGTCGACATCCAGCTTGAGCAGCTCGGCAAGCGGCTCGCGCAGCGGCGGCTGCAGCTGGAGGTATCACTGCCGGCCAAGCGGTGGCTGTCGCAGCGCGGCTTCGACCCCGTCTACGGCGCCCGGCCGTTGCGCAGGCTGGTGCAGCAGGCCATCGGCGATCAATTGGCCAAGATGCTGCTTGCCGGCGACGTGCACGACGGCGACCTGGTGCCGGTCAACGTCAGTGCGGACGGAGACTCGCTGGTCCTGGGCTAGGTGTCACCCAGCTCGAACGCACGGGTCTGGGCGCCGGCGTCGATGATCGCCTGGAGCCGCTCGCGGGCGACCGGCTGCGCGAGGGTTTCGCGACCAGCTGGTCCTCGATGCGCAAGCCGGTCGTGAGGTCCTCGGTCAGGGCGGCGTCGACCGCGCGTTTGGCCGCTGCGATGGCCCCCCGCGGGGGCCGACGCGATGCGTGCCGCCAGCTTGTCGACGAACGGCCGTAGTTCATCGACGGGCAGCGCGCGCTCGACATATCCCCAGGCCTCGGCGGTAGCGGCGTCGATGTCCAGGCAGCCGAGGATGACATCGAGGGCCCGGCCACGACCGACCAGCCGGGGCAGCCGCTGCGTGCCACCGCCACGGCAGATACCTTCGATGACCGCGATGGTGGCTTTCGACAGGGTGCGGAACATCTCCACGGTCGCGTGGACGCGTGTGCGATGAAGAACTCCGGGTCGGCCGAGTCGACGACGAGCACGCGAACTTCGTCGTCGGCCGCGACTTGGGCTGTGAGGCGCGCGATTTCGGTAAGCAGCGCCATGTCGAGGAGGTTGATCGGCGGATGGGCCGATCGTCGCCCGGCAAATGCCGCCGTCCATGACGATGCGAATGAGCCGGTAGTGCTTGGTAGTAGCCCAACATCCGTACGATTCCGAAGTCTTCGCGTAGCCCTGCTGGACGAGCTGCGTCAATCTGGCCATGGCGTTTCTGTTGATCTTGATACCGGGGATCAGGTCGGCGTTGTGCCAGGCGTTGGCCTTGGCGGTGGCACCACACAGCTCGACTTGCGCGCCCCGCTGAATGAGGGCGGCGACGACAGGCTTGTCGGGATTACCGGTGGCGATGTGACGGTTCGCGCTGTACGCCTCATCGTCGAGCGTCACATGTCCGGCATTGGTGTGGAACACGACGACCACCTGCGACTTCGCCTGCCAGTCCGCGGCGTCGGTGATGACGAGTCCCGCGTGGAAGAGAACGGCCGGCATGTCCCCCTCGAACGACAAAGAGGCCACGCTGACCGCGACCTTCACCTCGTCCAACTGGATCGGAATGTCGATATGCAACGGATCGTCTTAAGGTGACACCCAAGTACTCCTAATCGCTGACAGCCTTCCTCAACCCATCGTGCTGGGGCGCAGGTGGTTACTCGACGGGTGGGTAGCTGGCATTTTGCAGGAGCAGCAGAAACCGCGGATAGGTGCTGACTTTCTCTTGCAATGAACGCAATATCTTGAACCAGTATTCATCGGCGCCTCGCCCGAAACGCAGACCTGAGCCGACCAGAGTGCTCCCGAACGAAATGTCGGTCAGAAATAGCGCCCGTGCCCAGTCCAGATCAGACAGAGGCTCCTTGTTCCTGATAGCGGTTTTCAGCCGCGTAGTGAGCTGGTACCACCCATCTTCAGTGAATTGGCCCAACACCGGGCAGAGCAGCTTATAGGTGTGTTGCGCGGTCCCGGCGTACTCGTTGAGGGCGAGAATGATGAGCTTGCGCTCTTCGTCGGTCAGCTTGATCGCGACAAGCTCAGGATCGGTCATCGGTTGAGCCTAGCGAGCTGCAAGGACAACGGCGGTCGACCGCAAAGTGATGGCTTGCGCGGCCCAGGCTTGGCTATCCCATCCCATGAGCAGCAGGCCTTGACATCAACAATTCCGAACGTCCAACCGACACACCTGTGTCGGTTCGCTTAACCTTCGTGATCATCTGGAAGCTCGCCCAATACCGGCGGGTGGTGGTGGTCGTGCGGTGGGTGGACGGGGTGAGGTCCCGTCGCGGGTGAATCCCAGGGCGTGCCGCCGCCGAAAGGAAGCACCGGCATTCGCGCGCCTCCTTGTGTGATGCCGGGCGCGGGCTTAGGTGCCGGCGCCTCGACCGGCGCACCGACTGGTGGGTTGGGCGGCGCAGGTGCTCTGGCCGCCGGCGGCCCGGCAGGCCGCGGCTCGGCGGGTGCGGGCAGAGGGTTGTCGACGAGTTGCCCGGGCTTGAACGATTCGACGCTCCCGCCGAACTTGTCGCGCACGTAATTAGGGTCCTTCTTCAGGTTTGGCTTGAATACGGTGCCACAGTCAGCTCCGCGCGGATCGCGCACAATCAGCACATTGTCTTTAGGGTCATAGATAACTGGGGCGCCGTCGCTGCCGCTGGGCCCCAGTCGCAGGCCTGTTGGGTTTTCGATCGACCTCTTCAATTTTCCGTAGATCAACTCAGCGAGTTGGTCTTTGGTCATCCCGGGGAAATCGCCCATATGTCCGTCGGGCCCACTGGCGTGCCCGTAGGCGATTTTCTGGGCGGCCCGCATTAGTGGGTCGCTGCTCCAGCCTCCCGGTGGGGGAACGGGCTCCGGATGCGGCGCGTCTTTGAAAGTGTGGTTGTCGACGAGTTGGACCCCGGAGTGCTTGTCGTCGCCGGCGACGGCGTCGTCGATGCCGGGCGCCTCCTGGAACGTAAGGGTGTCGATGCCGTTGGTGGCGGCGCCGATCTGCGTGGTGATCTCTTGATCCTTGGCGACCAGCGTGGCGACCCGGTGGCGGATAAAGGCGGCGTGGCCTTGAGCCTGGGCAAGGCGTGCCGCCCGGAACTCTGCCGAACCGCCTCGCGAGCGGTCAGTAACCGAGTAATCGTCACCGACATCGAAGCCATCCGCGCGGGCATCGGCTACGGCATCAAGCGCTCCCGCTTTGCAGGCCTGTAACTGGTCGTCTGCTCGCCGGGCAACGGCAGCGGCCTCGTGCAGCTGGTAGGAAGCGCCGCGAACCTCGACCATGTCGCGGTAGGACCGCTCCTGCGCCCGGGTTGCGGCCTGACCTTTCCATGGGGTGCCGCCGGGGGTGGACACTCGGTCGTGGATTTGGGTGAAGACCTGCTCCCACAGCTTGGCTGTGCGTGTCCAATAGTCGGCCGCCTCAAGCAGATACGTGGTGTCCATGGTCTGGATTTGCGACAACGTTGGCAGTGGTGTGCTGACCGCCATTTAGCACACCTTCGGCACGTCGAGCGCCCGCAACCGGGCAGCCGAGTCGGCTTCGTTCTCGGCGTAACGACCAACGGCGGCCGCGAGTTCGGTCGCAGTCGCCTGCACTCGGTACGTGCATCTCATGCCAGCCGCCGCTATCTCTGCGTGGGCAGTGTTGACCGCCGCTGCGCTGCCCGGCCATGACGACCCCAAACCAGCTGGCGGGGTATTGCCGGCCAGCGTGCCTGCCAATGATTCACACCAGCCAGCTTGCGCACGCAGTCCCTCGCCGCTGACCCACAGCTCTGCAGTGCCCCGGCGCGATTCCATGCCGCAGAGTGTAGGGACCGCGATGCGTGGTCAGCACTTCAGCGACTCGCCTGCAAGCGTCTATCGGAAATACCCGGCGGGCCGGCGGCGCGACTGATGCCGCGTTCCGACCCCCGGGGCCGGCAAAGACCCGCTCGGAGGTGCTGTTGGGCCCCAACCGCGCGAAGTTACCCAACGTCACGGCCCCTGGCGAGAGGGCGCTACAGTCCGGACCGCCAACGAGCCCAGCAAACCTTAATTCTGTTGTGACCTGCTGGCATTCTCGGTTAAGGGCCAGTAGCAGATAGGCTATTCACCAATGGTCCCGCTTTGGTTCACACTGTCCGCACTGTGCTTCGTCGGTGCGGTGGTGTTGCTGTACGTCGACATCGATCGACGCCGTGGCCGCAGCCGACGCCGCAAGTCGTGGGCGCGGTCGCACGGATTCGACTACGAACGTGAGTCAACCGAGATACTGAAGCGCTGGAAGCGCGGCGTGATGTCGACCGTGGGTGACGTCGCGGCCCACAACGTGGTGCTGGGTCAAATCCGCGGCGAGGCGGTGTACATCTTCGACCTCGAAGAAGTCGCCACCGTGATCGCGCTGCACCGCAAGGTGGGCACCAACGTCGTGGTCGATCTGCGGCTCAAGGGGCTCAAAGAGCCACGGGAGAGCGACATTTGGTTGTTGGGCGCGATCGGGCCGCGGATGGTGTACTCCACCAATCTGGACGCGGCCCGGCGGGCCTGCGACCGGCGCATGGTCACCTTCGCGCACACTGCGCCCGACTGTGCCGAGATCATGTGGAACGAACAGAACTGGACGCTGGTCAGCATGCCCATCGCGAGCACTCGCGCCCAGTGGGACGAGGGTCTGCGTACCGTGCGCCAGTTCAACGACCTGCTGCGGGTTTTGCCGCCGCTGCCGGCCGAGACCCCGCAGGAATCGGGCGAGCCGAAGCCACGCAGCGCGGCACCGAGCCGTCCCTTGGCCCCGGCAGGCCGGGCGGAGCTGCCGCCCCGGCGCACCGACCAGGATGTGGCCGGGCTGCTCGGCGAGGCGGGTCGCCGCGGCGCGGCTCGTGAGGCCGAGCCGGTGCATCGTGAGGAGGGCCGCCCCGAGGCGGGTCAGCGCCCGCCGCATGGTCGCAACGGCAGTCAGGCCACCCACTACCAGCGTTAACGGACCGGCGGTTCGCTACCCTGTCGCTCATGCCCCGACCCGTCGCGCTGATCACTGGGCCCACTTCCGGGATCGGCGCCGGCTACGCACGCCGCTACGCGCGCGACGGCTTCGACCTGGTTCTAGTCGCCCGCGACGTCCACCGGCTGGAGCAGCTCGCGGACGAACTGGGCGGCGCGGCCGGCAACATTGAGATTCTGTCCGTTGATCTCGCCGACACCGCCGGCCGCGATAAGGTCGCCCAGCGGCTCACCGAAGGGGTTCGGGTCCTGGTGAACAATGCCGGCGTCGGCACATCCGGGGAATTCTGGACGGCCGATCCGGCCCTGCTGCAAGCGCAGCTGGACGTCAACGTGACCGCGGTGATGCACCTCACCCGGGCCGCCCTTCCGGCCATGCTCACCGCCGGCGCCGGCACTGTCATCAACATCGCCAGCGTCGCCGGTCTGCTGCCCGGAAGAGGATCGACATACTCAGGGTCGAAGGCGTGGGTGGTCGCGTTCACCGAAGGCTTGGCCAACGGGTTGGGAGGCACCGGCGTTGGGGTGCATGCGGTGTGCCCGGGATATGTCCGCACCGAATTCCACAGCAGGGCCGGCATCGACGTCGCCAAACTGCCGTCGTTTATGTGGCTCAAGGTCGACGACGTGGTCAGCCAGAGCCTGGCCGATATAGCCGCCGGCAAGGTGATCAGCATCCCCAGCACGCGGTACAAGGCGTTGGTGGTCAGCGGGCGGATGATTCCGCGAGGGCTAACACGTGCCGCCATGAAAAGGTTTGGCAGTGGCCGTGGCAGAACCTGAGCGCGAGGAGCTCGCCGAGCTGGTGCGCCGGCTGTCGGTGGTGCACGGCCGTTTCACGCTGTCGTCGGGCAAGGAGGTCGACTATTACGTCGACCTGCGCCGCGCCACCTTGAACCACCGAGCTGCCGCCTTGATCGGTCGGCTGATGCGCCAGCTCACCCAGGACTGGGACTACGCCCTCGTCGGTGGCCTGACGTTGGGTGCCGACCCGGTAGCGACCGCCATCATGCACGCGCCGGGCCGTCCGATCGACGCATTTGTGGTCCGGAAGTCGATGAAAACCTATGGCATGCAACGACTTATCGAGGGATCTGACGTTTCCGGTCAGCGGGTGCTGGTTGTCGAGGACACCAGTACGACGGGCAACTCGGCGCTGACGGCGGTGCGCGCCGTCCAAGAGGAGGGTGGCCAGGTGGTCGGCGTGGCTACTGTGGTGGACCGCGCCACGGGTGCCGCCGAGGCTATCGAAGCCGAGGGAATCCCGTACCGCAGCGTGTTGGGGCTCGCCGATCTCGGGCTGGGCTAGGCCGCCTGCCGTGCGCACACTCATTGCGTTGGCACTGGCTGTGGCTTGCTTGGCGGGTTGCACTGGTTCGAACAATTCCGGCCGCATTTACGGCGCCCAGAGCGCCCGGTTCGGTGAGTCGCTGGCAGTGCTCGGCTGGAACATGTCGGTGTCGAATCTCCGCTGGGACGGCGACTATGTGCTCGTCGACATCTCGGCTAGTGCCGCGTCGCCGACGGATCCCAAGACGCCACACGCCAAGGCCGAGGACATTCGCTATGGGCTCTACGGGGCGCTTGCCCATCCGCTCGAGTCCACCGGGCTGGGAAGCTGCGGCGACGCGATGAACCGCGTGGCCAACGTCGCTTCGCCGCTGTCGGCGCCGCCCGACCGGCTTACCGGCACGGTGTGTCTGGGTCCGCTGAAGGACCGAAGTGCGGTCCGCGGCGTGTACATCTACTCACCGCGTGATCGGATCGCCGATACCGCGGCGGCCTATCCGGCGGCATTTCCGGTGGGGCTGTTGCCGACAAAGGAAAACGACAGCGGCATGGTCGTCAAGTCCACCAGCGCCGAGGCGTGGCGCGCCGACGGTACGCCGGTGACCAAGGCCCAGCTGGGCGACCCAACGGCGTTCACCGGCAATGGCTACATGCTGCTGGGACTGGAGGCCGACGCTGTGGCGGCCCGGTATCGCGACGATTCCGCGGCCCGCGGTGGTCCCATGATGCTGCTCGCCGCACCGACTTTGCCCGGGCGCGGGCTGAGCCCGGCCTGCGCGGCATACGGGTCCTCGGTGCTGATCCTGCCCGATGCGTCGCGCGACGCGGTGCGAGTCAACACGTCGCTATGCACGCAGGGCGAAATCAACCAGGCGCTGCTGTATGCGACGGTGGCGATCGTGGGCACCCACGCCGCGGTGTGGACCACGCGATGAGTGAACCCGGGCCCACCGAATGGGGTGCTGCGGTCGGCGGTGTCGGACCGTGGGTGGGCGACCCGCCGGCCGATTCTCGGTATGACCCGAACTTGTTGCGCGAGGGTGACACTCGCAATGTCGTCGACGCCTATCGGTATTGGACCCGGGAGGCGATCATCGCCGATATCGACCGGCGCAGGCACCCGCTGCACATCGCGATCGAAAACTTCGGCCATGACGCCAACATCGGCTCGGTGGTGCGCACCGCGAACGCGTTCGCCGTCGACACCGTGCACATCGTGGGTCGTCGGCGCTGGAACCGGCGTGGTGCCATGGTGACCGATCGTTACCAGCGGTTGTGCCACCACGACAGCACCGCCGAGTTGTTGGACTTTGCTGCGGGTGCCGGTTTGACAGTGGTTGCGGTGGACAACGTTCCCGGCGCGACGCGACTGGAGGAGACCACGCTACCGCGGGAATGCCTATTGGTGTTCGGTCAGGAAGGTCCGGGCATCAGCGACGACATCCGGGCGGGCGCGGCGATCACGGTGTCGATCGCCCAGTTCGGCTCGACTCGCAGCATCAACGCCGGTGTTGCGGCCGGGATCGCGATGCATGCCTGGATTCGGCAGCACGGGGATTTCGGCCGCGCGTGGTGAGGTTCCGTCAGCGAGGTTGCGCGGGCCGCATCTTGAACGAGACCTCCAGCTTGATGCGATAGGTGATCTTGCCGTCACCGTCCACCGCCATGTCCTGCTCGATGACCCGGGCGACGCGGATGTCGTCGACGCTGTCCCGCGCCCGCTGCACCGCTTCGGCCGCGGCCTGCTCCCACGACGTAGGGCTCGTCCCAATGATGTCGATCACCTTGTACACGCTCATGGAGGTAAAGCGTATAGCTAACTCCACAACGTGACGTGAACCTTCGGGCGGAACCTTGTCACGCCGACACCGCTGCCCCGGATCATCGCCTGGATGCACCTCGGGGTGGTGATGAAGCGAACGAGTTCGGATACGGCGGGTTGGCGCGCCGACGGCGCCAAGGTGGTCGCACACCACTCGCCCGCTTTGTCCAGTCCCGGGCCGGTCACGTGGGTCAGCCGTCCGGCCGCAAGATCCTTGGCGACGGCGAAGCCGATAGTCAGCGTCGCACCGCCGACGCGCATGACCTCCTCCAGTGCAGCGGCGTCGCTCTGGAAGATCCTTTGTTGCGACTCGGGAATTGCCAAGTCGCGCAACATGGTTGCGATCTCGCCGTCCACGCTTCCGGCTGACGGGCCGAGCATCCACTGCTGCTGGCGCAACAGCCCGGGTGCCGGAATACCAACGGCTAGAGGACTTTTCGGAGCGACGACGGCGATGATCTGATACTTCAGAAAGGGCCGGACAAAGATTGCGCCGTCGGAACCAAGCGAACTCTCACTGCCCGGGCCAATGGCAATGTCGACCGCGCGCGAGCAGATCAGGTCGCGGAACTGGCTCGTCGGATGCACGCTCAACTCGACGGACAGGTCGTCGGCGCGCGACGAGAACAGCTCGATCAGGCCAGGCGCCGCGTGCTCGGCGAATGTGCTGGACGCGGCGATGCGCAATAACCGGCGGCCGTGGGCGGCCTCGGTAACCTCGATCGCCGTCTGCTGTTGCAGGCCCAAGATTTCGACCGCGCGGCTCGCCAGCCGCAGCCCGCCGGGCGTGAAGGCCAGCCCGGCACCGGTTCTGGTGAACAACTGGTCGTCGAGCTCCTTGCGCAGTGCCGCAACATGCATCGAGACTCCGGCGTCGGAAAGGCCTAGTTCCGCGGCGGCGGCTCGCACCGAGCCCAAACGCACCACCGCAGAGTAGGCCCGAAGTTGAGCCGGGGTCATGGGCTCAGCCTACTTCTGTGGCCTACGTTGGATGCGTGCGTGACGTGCTTGCCGAGCTGATGTCGGTTTGGCGCGCCGGTGACACCGCGGGGCTGGCCACCGTGGTGCGAACGATGCGGTCGGCGCCTCGTGCGCCGGGTGCCTCGATGGTGGTGGCGCCGGACGGTTCGGTGAGCGGGTCGGTGTCCGGCGGTTGCGTGGAGGGTGCCGTCTATGACCTCGCCGCAGAGGTAGCGCGCACCGGGCTGCCGCTGCTGGAACGGTACGGCGTCAGTGACGACGACGCCTTTGCCGTTGGACTGACCTGTGGCGGCATCATCGACATCTTCGTCGAGTCCGTATCGCGGGCGTCGTTTCCTGAACTTGGCGGGGTCGCCGACGACATCGGCGCCCATCGGCCGGTGGCCATCGCGACCGTCATCGCCCACCCGGATGGGCAATGGGTCGGCCGACGACTGGTGGTGCGGCCGGATACCGCAACCGGGTCGCTGGGTTCGGCGCGCGCCGACGCGGCGGTCACCGACGACGCGCGGGGTCTGCTGGCGTTGGGCCGCAACGAGATTCTCAAATACGGTCCCGACGGGCAGCGCCGCGGTGACGGCATGGAGGTGTTCGTCTCGAGCTACGCGCCGCGTCCTCGGATGCTGGTGTTCGGCGCCATCGACTTCGCCGCTGCCCTGGCGCGGCAGGGATCGTTCCTTGGCTATCGGGTTACCGTCTGCGACGCCCGTTCGGTGTTTGCTACGTCGGCGCGCTTCCCGACGGCCGACGACGTCGTCGTCGACTGGCCCCATCGCTATCTGGCCGCCGAAGCCGACGCGGGCGCGATCGACGACCGCACGGTGATCTGCGTGCTGACCCATGATCCGAAGTTCGACGTGCCGGTGCTCGAGGTGGCGCTGCGACTGCCGAAGGTCGGATACGTGGGCGCGATGGGCTCTCGGCAAACCCACGACGACCGGATGGACCGGCTGCGCGCGGTCGGGTTGACCGACGCCGAGCTGAGCCGGCTGTCCAGCCCGATCGGACTGGACCTTGGGGCGCGCACCCCCGAAGAGACCGCGGTCTCGATCGCCGCCGACATCATCGCTCGGCGGTGGGGTGGCGGGGGCCGGCCGCTGGCCGAAGTCGTCGGCCGAATCCACCATGACGCGCAGGTAGAAGACCAAAAACACGGCTAGTTAAATGATCGCTTAACTCGATATTGACGCCTATTCGATAGCGGCAGAAACTGAGCCGCATGCAAGTACCTGGCCCCTTCGAGTACGAACGCGCAACCAGTGTCGACCACGCCGTCGGACTGCTGGATCGGTTGGGGGATACGGCGCGCATAGTCGCCGGCGGACACAGCCTGCTGCCGATGATGAAACTGCGTATCGCAAACCCCGAGTACCTCGTCGATATCAACGACCTGGCGCCTGAGCTGGGGTATGTGATCACTGATCCGACGCTGGTTCGCATCGGCGCCATGACCCGCCATCGCGAGATCCTGGAGTCGGACCGGCTCGCGGCGGTGTGCCCAATTTTCCGCGATGCCGAGCGGGTGATCGCCGACCCAGTGGTGCGCAACCGCGGCACCCTCGGTGGTTCGCTGTGCCAGGCCGATCCGGCCGAGGATCTGTCGACAGTGTGCACAGTGCTGGGCGCGGTGTGTCTGGTGCGCGGTCCGTCGGGTGAACGCGAGATTGCGATCGACGACTTCCTACTGGGGCCTTACGAGACGGCGGTGGCTCCCAACGAGATCCTGATCGAAATACGAATACCGTTGCGGCACAACACGTCCAGTGCATACGCAAAGGTGGAGCGCCGGGTTGGCGATTGGGCCGTCACCGCGGCTGGGGCAAGTCTCACCCTCGATGACGACAAGGTAGCCGCCGCGCGGGTGGGACTGACTGCCGTGAATCCCAACCCGGCCGCGTTGGCGGAGCTCTCGACGGCGCTGGTCGGCCAGGAGGCCACGGAACCGACCTTCGCCGAGGCGGGCCGTCGCGCCGCCGAAGCCTGCGAGCCGGTGACCGATGTCCGCGGCACCGCGGAATACAAACGGCACCTGGCGTCCGAGCTAACCATCCGCACGCTGCGCACGGCCGCACAGCGGGTACGCAGCATCCCTGAGCCCGAAGGCAATTAAAGGAGCAAAGCTCATGCAAGTAAATCTGACCGTCAATGGCCAACCGGTCACCGCCGAAGTCGAACCTCGGATGCTGCTGGTGCATTTTCTGCGGGATCAGCTGCGGCTCACCGGAACTCACTGGGGTTGCGACACCAGCAATTGCGGCACCTGCGTGGTCGACGTGGACGGGGTTCCGGTGAAGTCATGCACCATGCTGGCCGTCATGGCATCCGGACACAGCGTCCGGACCGTCGAGGGACTCGCAGGACCGGACGGCTCTCTCGACCCGGTGCAGGAAGGGTTCATGCGGTGCCACGGCCTGCAATGCGGTTTCTGCACACCAGGAATGATGATCACCGCCCGCGCCCTGCTGGACCGCAACGCCGACCCCGATGAGGAGACTATCCGGGAGGCCATCTCCGGCCAGATCTGCCGGTGCACCGGCTATACCACCATCGTGCGGTCGATCCAATGGGCCGCGCAGCATCCCAAGACAGAGGCGCTCAGCTCATGACGACCATCGAGTCGCGTCCACCAGCACCCGAAGACCTGGTCGACAACGACCAAAAGCCGTGCGGCCACGGCCGGATGCTGCGCAAAGAGGATCCGCGGTTCATCCGTGGCCGCGGTAACTATGTCGACGACGTGTCGTTGCCGGGCATGCTGCACCTGGCGATCCTGCGTTCGCCGTATGCGCACGCCCGCATCGTCAACGTCGATGTGACGGCAGCCCTTGCCCATCCGAAGGTCAAGGCTGTTGTGACCGGCGCTGCCCTGGCCGAGAAGGGCCTGGCCTGGATGCCGACGCTGTCCAACGACGTGCAGGCGGTGCTGGCCACCGACAAGGTGCGCTTCCAAGGCCAGGAGGTGGCGTTCGTCGTTGCCGAGGACCGGTATTCGGCGCGCGACGCGCTGGAGTTGATCGACGTCGAGTACGACCCGCTGGACCCCGTCATCGATGTGCGCAAGGCGCTCGACTCGTCCGCGCCGGTCATCCGCACCGACCTCGAGGGCAAGACCGACAACCACCTTTTCGATTGGGAGACCGGCGACGCGAGCGCGACCGAAGCGGCGTTCGCGAAGGCCGACGTCGTCGTCAAGCAGGAGATCGTCTACCCCCGAGTGCACCCGGCGCCGATGGAAACCTGTGGCGCAGTGGCCGATTTGGACCCGGTCACCGGCAAGCTGACGCTATGGACCACCTCGCAGGCGCCGCATGCCCACCGGACGGTGTACGCCCTGGTGGCCGGGCTGCCCGAACACAAGATTCGGGTGATCTCGCCGGACATCGGCGGCGGGTTCGGCAACAAGGTGCCGATCTATCCCGGCTACGTGTGCGCGATCGTCGGCTCGCTGCTGTTGGGCAAGCCGGTCAAGTGGATGGAGGATCGTAGCGAGAATCTGACGTCGACGGGTTTTGCGCGCGACTACATCATGGTCGGCGAGATCGCCGCGACGAAAGAGGGCAAGATCCTGGCGATCCGGTCCAATGTGCTGGCCGATCACGGAGCCTTCAACGGCCAGGCGGCGCCATTGAAATACCCCGCCGGTTTCTTCGGGGTGTTCACCGGCAGCTACGACATCGAGGCCGCGTACTGTCATATGACCGCGGTCTACACGAACAAGGCTCCCGGGGGCGTGGCCTATGCCTGCTCGTTCCGGATCACCGAGGCGGTATATTTCGTTGAGCGGCTGGTGGATTGTCTGGCCTTCGAGCTGAAGATGGATCCGGCCGAGCTGCGACTACGAAACCTGTTGCGGCCCGAGCAATTCCCCTACAAGAGCAAGACCGGCTGGGTGTACGACTCGGGTGACTACGAGGCCACCATGCGCAAGGCCATGGGCATGCTCGGCTACGAGGCGTTACGGGCCGAGCAGCGGGAGCGGCGGGCACGGGGCGAGCTGATGGGCATCGGGATGTCATTCTTTACCGAAGCCGTCGGCGCCGGGCCCCGAAAGGACATGGACATCCTCGGCCTCGGCATGGCCGACGGCTGCGAGCTGCGAGTGCACCCGACAGGCAAAGCCGTTGTGCGGCTTTCGGTTCAGACCCAGGGTCAGGGCCACGAGACGACGTTCGCCCAGATCGTCGCCGAGGAGCTGGGTATTCCGCCCGACGACATCGACGTCGTGCACGGCGACACCGACCAGACGCCATTCGGTTTGGGGACCTACGGTAGCCGGTCCACGCCGGTTTCGGGTGCGGCCGCGGCCCTGGTGGCGCGGAAGGTCCGCGACAAGGCCAAGATCATCGCGTCGGGCATGTTGGAGGTTTCGGTCGCCGACTTGGAGTGGGAGAAGGGAGCATTCCGCGTCAAGGGTGACCCGTCGGCGTCGGTGACCATTCAGGACATCGCGATGCGCGCGCACGGCGCGGGCGATCTGCCGGAGGGCATCGAGGGCGGACTGGACGCCCAGATCTGTTACAACCCGGAGAACCTGACCTACCCATACGGCGCGTATTTCTGCGTCGTGGACGTCGATCCGGGCACCGGGGTGGTCAAGGTGCGGCGCTTCCTGGCCGTCGACGATTGCGGCACCCGTATCAACCCGATGATCATTGAGGGCCAGGTGCACGGCGGTATCGTCGACGGCATCGGCATGGCGCTGATGGAGATGATCGCCTTTGACGAGGAGGGCAACTGCCTCGGCGGCTCGTTGATGGACTATCTGATTCCGACCGCGCTCGAGGTGCCCCACCTGGAAACCGGGCATACGGTGACACCGTCGCCGCATCACCCGATCGGCGCCAAGGGCGTCGGCGAGTCGGCAACCGTTGGGTCACCGCCGGCGGTGGTCAACGCGGTGGTGGATGCGTTGGCGCCGTATGGAGTTCGGCATGCCGATATGCCCCTGACGCCGTCGCGGGTGTGGGAGGCCATGCAGGGTAGAGCTAGGCCCCCGATCTAGCAGGTGTGGATGATGATCAGTGAACGGGCTCAACAACTCGCGGCCGCGCGCACGCCGTTCGTGCGCGCGACCGTGGTACGCGCTCAACAGCCCACCTCGTCACGCCCCGGCGACGAGGCGATTCTCTTGGCGGACGGCACTATTGAGGGTTTCGTCGGTGGCCATTGCGCGCAGAACTCGGTCCGCAAGGCGGCACTGGGAGTCTTGCAGGCCGGTGAAAGTGTGTTGCTACGAGTACTTCCCGACGGCGACGTCCACTTCCCGGAGGCGCCGGGTGCTTGCGTGGTGGTCAACCCGTGTCTGTCCGGCGGCTCGTTGGAGATCTTCTTGACTCCACAGCTGCCGGCCCCGCTGATCAGGATCTACGGTGCCACGCCGATCGCCGATGCGCTGATCCAGCTGTGCGAGGTGCTCGGTTACGACGCCCGGCGCGAGGCCGATCTCGCGGATGCCACCGCTGTGGTAATTGCGAGCCACGGTGGGCCGGAAGCCGAAATCATTCGCGCCGCACTGGACAACGGCGTCGGGTATATCGGCTTGGTGGCCAGCAGGGTTCGCGGTGCGTCGATCCTCAATGACCTCGAACTGACCGACGCCGAGCGGGCCCGCATCCACACCCCGGTCGGCCTGGCCATCGGCGCCAAGACCCCGGCGGAGATCGCGGTGTCGATCGCCGCGGAATTGATAGCTACCCTGCACAACGGCGGCGCATGACCGCGCCGTGGGTCACCGGTGTGGTGCTGGCAGCAGGCGGTTCCAGCCGCCTGGGTACGCCCAAACAGCTGCTGCCATACGGGAATACGACCCTGCTCGGCGCGACGCTCGACGTCGCCCGCGGCGCCGGATTCCACCAACTGATCGTCACCCTCGGTGGTGGCGCGCAAGCGATCCGCAACCAAGTGCCGCTGGGCGGCGCCGACGTGGTGAGCTTGGACGAGCCTGAGGCGGACTACGGCACCGGCTGTTCGGCATCACTGCGTGCCGCGCTGGAACGGGTGGACCCAGACGCCGACGGCATCGTGCTAATGCTCGGCGACCAGCCTCGGGTAGACCCCGCGACGCTACAGCGAATAATCAATGAGGGCCCGCCCAACGACATCATGGTGTGCCGCTACACCGACGGCATCGGACACCCGTTCTGGTTCAGCCGCAACGTGTTCGACGACATTTCCCAACTGCATGGCGACAAGGGGGTCTGGAAGCTCATCGAGTCCGGCCGGCGCCCGGTAAGCGAACTTGCCGTCGACGGCCCGGTGCCGCTAGACGTGGACACCTGGGATGACTATCGGCGCCTACTAACATCGGTGCCGTCATGACCTTTACAAACCCCGACGACGTGGCGTGCCGATTCGACCAGCAGGACTACCTGCTCGACACCGGGACCGCGTCCGCGATCTACCTCGCGGTCACGCTCGGCAGGCCGCTGCTGCTGGAAGGCGAACCCGGTGTAGGCAAGACAACAGCGGCGAAAACCCTTGCAGCGGTGTTAGATACGCCGCTTGTGCGGCTGCAGTGCTATGAAGGGTTGACGGCAAACGAGGCGCTCTACGACTGGAATTACCAACGCCAGCTGCTGTCCATCAGATTGGCCGAGGCGCGAGGCGCGGCGATCGAAGAGGCGGATCTCTACACCGAAAAGTATCTGGTGGATCGGCCCATTCTGCGGTGCGTGCGGCACCGCGGCCCGAAACCCCCAGTGCTATTGATCGACGAAATCGACCGGGCGGACGACGAGTTCGAGGCGCTGCTACTGGAGTTCCTCGGCGAATCCGCGGTGACCGTTCCCGAGCTGGGCACCTTCGTCGCCGATCGCGCACCGATCGCCGTACTCACCTCAAACCGCAGCCGGGATCTGCACGACGCGCTGCGTCGTCGCTGCCTTTACCACTGGATCGACTATCCCGAGCCGGCCCGCGCGGCCGCGATTGTTCGGCGGACGGTGCCCGGCGCAACCGCGCCCTTGATCGCGCACGCCACCCAATTCGTCGGCAACGCACGCGATCTCGACCTGGACAAGCCGCCCGGCGTCGCCGAGACCATTGATTGGCTGGCCGCGCTCGTGTCACTGGGCGTTGCGGATCTTGTCGACCCGGCCGCGCTGGCCAGCCTGGGGGCGCTGGCGAAGACACCCGACGATCGTAATCTCATTCGTGACGCGTTTGTTGAGTACATCGGGACATGAGAGAGGACTTCAAGGATGAAGATCGCCAACCAGTTCACCGTCAGCGCGCCCATCGAGCGGGCCTGGGACGTGCTATCCGATCTGGAACAGGTGATCCCCTTGATGCCCGGGGCGCAGCTGACCGGCCATGAGGGCGACGACTACCTCGGCAAGGTCAAGGTCAAGGTCGGGCCGGTAACGAGCGAATTCAGCGGCAAGGTGCACTTCGTCGAGCAGGATCGTGACCAGCATCGCGCGATCATCGACGCCAAAGGCAAGGAGGCTCGCGGCACCGGCAACGCGGCCGCCACGGTCACTGCGCAGCTCCACGAGGCGGGGGAGTGCACTCACGTCACCGTCGACACCGACCTGAAAATCGTTGGCAAGCTGGCCCAATTCGGCAGCGGGATGCTGCAGCAGGTGTCGGAGAAGTTGTTGGGCCAATTCGTGGAGTCGCTGGAAGCCGAACTCAAAGCCCAAGGCCCCGAACCTGCTCCACCCGTGGCCGAGCCCGAGCCCATCGACCTGCTAGACCTCGCCGGTGGCGACCAGCTCAAGAAGTACGGCGCCGCGGTAGCGGCGGTGCTCGCCCTGTTGGTCCTGGTCTGGGTGCTGCGGCGCCGAGCTTGAACATGACCACCCCAGCGCTGCTGCGGGGCGTCGATCTCGCGGCGTTCGCCGCCGCGATGGTGACGCGCCTGCGCGGCGCGGGGGTACTGGTATCCGCCAGTGGCCCAGCGAGTTTCGTGCAGGCACTGCGGCAGCTGGTGCCGAAGACCCCGTCGGCACTGTACTGGGCCGCCCGGTTGACGCTGGTCAACCGGATGGAGGACCTCGGTGCGTTCGATGAGGTATTCGCTGCGGCGTTCGGCGACCTCGCTCCCGACCGCACCATGAGACTGCCGTTGCCCGGTCCCAGGACCCCCGCGACCGGCACCGTGCTCCGCGCGCCGAGCCGATCTTGCACCACCGACCAAACCCTGCCGTGGGCCACCCGTGCTGCCCCCGAGCAGGACGGCGCCGTGGCCGCCAGGCTCCAGCTCGCAGACGTGCTGCCCAGCCGTATCGCGGCCCTGGCCGAAGAACCGTTCGACCAATTCGATCCCGACGATCTGCGTCTGCTCGGCTCCTGGCTGGAGACCACCGTGGCGCGCTGGCCCCGGCGGCGCAGTCTACGGTTCGAGTCCAGCCCGCATGGCAAACGCATCGACCTGCGAAAGACGATGAGCGCGTCGCGGGCGACCGGCTGGGAGTCGGTGCGGTTGGCGCACACCCGGCCGCGGTTGCGCCCCCGACGCGTGGTCCTGGTCTGCGACGTGAGCCGCTCGATGCAGCCCTACGCCGCGATCTATCTGCATCTGATGCGCGCGGCGGTCCGGCGCCAGGCGGGGATGCGCCCCGAGGTCTTCGCGTTTTCGACATCGCTGACCCGGCTCACCTCGGTGTTGGCGCACCGCTCGGCCGAGGTGGCGATGGAACGGGCCAATGTCAAGGTGACCGACCGTTTCGGCGGCACCTCCATTGGCCGCAGCCTCGACGCGCTGCTGGCCCCGCCGCACGGCAACGCGCTGCGCGGTGCGGTGGTGATCGTCGCCTCTGACGGCTGGGACAGCGACCCGCCCGAGGTGCTGGACCGTGCGCTGGCCCGGCTGCGTCGCCGCGCTGAGACGCTGGTCTGGCTCAACCCTCGTGCGGCGCACTGCGAATACCAGCCACTGGCGGGTTCGATGGCGGCCGCGCTGCCCTATTGCGATCTGTTCCTGCCGGCGAACTCCCTGGCTGGTCTACGCGAGTTGGTCGAGGCGCTCGGTGGCGACCACCTGGCGGGAGATCGAATACCCCGGTGAATCAGTGATCGGGAGTTATTGGTGCGCAACATAAATCGGGCACGCTGCACCGTCACAACAGTCACATGTGTCGCTGCACCGGGGGACACCCGATGCGGGTTTCGAGGTGGCGTTGACCTGCAGAAGCCGACGGCACCCATGGCGCCGCTGCGCTTTCGCCATCACGTCGACCAGGCCAGCTCACGCCAACGGGCCACGGGGCGACCGGTCCCGAGTCCGCTCCGCAAGTCCTGCCAAGGTTGTTGCGGGCTGGATGAGGAGCCGGCGACGTTGATTCAGGAATCGAGGGAGAAGTAGAAAACCTGGTCTGCCCCGAATGAGGCAGGATCGGCAGGTATGGATCAGGTATGGGCCAACCGGGCGGCCAGCTCCGAAGCTGCGGGCACACAGCGGCACCTGAAACGGCTCTGGGTGCTGCCGGGCACCCAACTGGGAGTCGTGGCATATCCTCCGGATCGCAAAGACCGGCTGTTCGGCACCTGGCATTACTGGTGGCAGGCGCATCTACTGGACTGCTTGGTCGATGCGCAACTGCGGGACCCGCAGCCGCAACGGCGCACCCGGATCAATCGGCAGGTCCGCTCCCATCGGGTCCGCAACAGCTTCTCCTGGATCAACAACTACTACGACGACATGGCCTGGTTGGCGCTGGCCCTGGAACGTGCCACCCGGATAGCGGGCGTCGAGCGCAAACGTGCATTGCCGAAGCTCGCCGATGAGTTCGTCAAAGCATGGGTGCCCGAGGACGGCGGCGGCATCCCCTGGCGCAAGCAGGACCAATTCTTCAACGCGCCCGCCAACGGCCCGGCGGCGATCTTCCTGGCCCGCTATGGCGACCGGATGCGGCGGGCCCAGCAGATGGCTGACTGGATCGACGAAACCCTGATCGACCCCGTCACACACTTGGTGTTCGACGGGATCAAGGCCGGCTCGCTGGTCCGCGCGCAATACACCTACTGCCAGGGCGTGGTGCTCGGACTGGAAACCGAACTCGCCGCTCGCACCCATGACGACCGGCACGCTCCGCGCGTGCACCGACTGGTCGCCGCCGTCGGCGAACACATGGCGCCCTCGGGAGTGTTGCGGGGCGCCGGCGGCGGGGACGGCGGCCTATTCGCGGGCATCATCGCCCGATACCTCGCGCTGGTGGCGACGACGTTGCCGGGTGACTCCGCCGACGGCGTCACCACCCGCGACGCGGCCCGCGCAATAGTGCTGGCTAGCGCCAAGTCGGCGTGGGACTACCGGCAAACGCTGGACGGGTTACCGGTTTTCGGAGCGTTCTGGGACCGCGACGCCGAACTGCCCACCGCGGCCGGCAAGCAGGCGGAGTTCGTCGAGGGCGCGGTGATGAGCTCCGAAATCGCCGAGCGGGATCTCTCGGTACAGCTTTCCGGATGGATGCTGATGGAGGCCGCGCACGCGGTTTCCTGACTCAGTCGGGTAGGGCGGGCTCGGACGCGCTCCCGGCAGCGCGTCGTCGCGCCCGGTAGCCCCGCCAGGCCGCGATCAGCGCCGGCAGAATCGATAGGAACACGATGGCCAGGATGATCTTTTCCAGGTGCTGGTGTACGAACGGCACATTGCCCAGAAAGTAACCCGCCAGCGTCGCACCCGCCCCCCAGGCGATACCGCCGACGATGTCGAACCCCAGAAACACCGGATAGCGCATGTAGGACACCCCAGCGACCACCGGGGTAAACGTCCGCACGAACGGTATGAACCGGGCCAGAATGATCGCCTTTGACCCGTACTTCTCAAAAAACGCATGCGACTCGGTCACGTAACGCTTCTTGAAGAAGCGCGAGTCTTCCTTCTTGAACAGCGCCGGCCCGATACGGCGTCCGATGAAGTACGCGGTTTGGTCGCCCGCCACCGCAACCACCGCGACGGCGGGCGCCAGTACCCAAATGCTGGCCGGCGGATTGGGGTGCGCGGCCAGCAAACCCCCGGTGAACAACAGTGACTCGCCCGGTAGCAGCGGAAACAGCAAGCCGGTCTCGATGAAGACGATGATCAGGATCCCGGGCAGTACCGCGGAGCCGAAAACGCCGTCGGCGCCCAGCCAGTACATCGGGTCGAGGATGTCCCCTAGGGCCACCACCGCGGTGCTCATGACGCTTCAACATACCGGCGTTGTAATACTGATGTGACCCAGCCGTCAGGAGGAGAGTTTCATGCCCATCGCAACACCCGAGGTCTACGCCGAGATGCTGGGACGTGCCAAGGCCAACTCGTACGCCTTTCCGGCCATCAACTGCACCTCCTCGGAAACGATTAATGCCGCCATCAAGGGCTTTGCTGACGCCGGCAGCGACGGCATCATTCAGTTCTCCACCGGTGGTGCCGAATTCGGCTCCGGCCTGGGAGTCAAGGACATGGTGACCGGTGCCGTAGCGCTGGCCGAGTTCACCCACATCATCGCGGCCAAGTACCCGATCAACGTCGCGCTGCATACCGACCACTGCCCCAAAGACAAGCTCGACGGCTACGTACGGCCATTGCTGGCGATCTCGTCGGAAAGGGTGTCAAAGGGCAAGAACCCGCTGTTCCAGTCGCACATGTGGGACGGCTCGGCGGTGCCGATCGACGAGAACCTGGTGATCGCGCAGGAGCTGCTCAAGGCGGCGGCCGCCGCCAAGATCGTCTTGGAGATCGAGATCGGCGTGGTCGGCGGCGAAGAGGACGGCGTCGCCAACGAGATCAACGACAAGCTCTACACCACCCCGGATGACTTCGAGAAGACCATCGAGGCGCTGGGCGCCGGTGAGCACGGCAAGTACCTGCTGGCCGCGACGTTCGGCAACGTGCACGGCGTCTACAAGCCCGGCAACGTCAAGCTGCGCCCCGACATCCTTGCCCAGGGGCAGAAGGTTGCCGCGGCCAAGCTCGGCCTATCGGATGACGCGAAACCCTTCGACTTTGTCTTCCACGGCGGCTCAGGCTCGGAGAAGTCGGAGATCGAGGAGGCGCTGCGCTACGGCGTCGTGAAGATGAACGTCGACACCGACACCCAGTACGCGTTCACCCGCCCGATCGCCGGACACATGTTCAGCAACTACGACGGGGTGCTCAAGGTCGACGGTGAAGTGGGCGTCAAGAAGGTCTACGACCCGCGCAGCTATCTCAAGAAGGCCGAAGCCTCCATGACCGAACGGGTTATCGAAGCCTGCAACGACCTGCACTGCGCGGGCAAGTCCCTGAGCGGTTAGCTAGTTGCTGGGGGCTTGGCAGATCTTCCACTGATCGTCGCGGAACTGCAGGTCAAGGCTGCGTGTCGAGCGAACCTGTGGATCGAAGGCCATGAACGTGGTGATGTTGGCCTCGGCGTGCTGGCCGTTGACGACGATCTGATCGATGCTGGCGATGACCGGATACTGCTTGGCCGCCGAAACCCGGCTATAGGTTTCGGCCCAGGCCTTTTCGTCGTACTCCACGTAGCCATCGCGGGTGGTGCCGCAGGTGATGCTGCGCAGCGCGGTCAGGTCGCCGGTCTGGATCGCGATGTCAAAGCTCTGGATGGTGTGACGCACCTGGTCTTCCTGCGAAACCTTCGAATGCTTGGTGCGGGTCAGCAGGACGGTTCCCAGGATGGCGATCGCCGCCAACGCCAAGACGATCACCACGATCGCCAGTACCCAGCCCCACTTATGTTGCCTGGAGGTCGGCGGCTTCATCCCGCCTCGTGGTGGGATCGATTGTGGCACAGCTGTTTTCGGAGGCATTCCGGGCGGCGGTGGTGGTGGACCACCGGGCGCCGGGTGGGTTTGGAACACTTCGGTGGCGGCCTCCGGGGCCGTGGCGATGATCTGGGTCTCTTTTGCGTCGAAGCCCGGCGCGGTGAAGCGGCGTTCGCGCGGCCCCTCCGGATTGACGGGCTCGGGATCGCTCTGCGCATCGGGTTTGCTGATCACCACGGTCTCGGTTTCCGAGTCCGGCGGAATCAACGGAGCGTCTGTGCCGGGGTCCGTCGTCTGCTCGTCGTCCGGTTCGCCCGTGGATTCGGTGCCCTCGCGGTCGGGCTCGGGTGCGTTAGGCATGAGGCGAGCTTAGCGACCGCACAGCCGCTGCGCGGAACGGCACAATAGAGCCCATGACGCAGATGGGTGACCTCCTGGGACCTGATCCGATCCTGCTGCCTGGCGACAGCGACGCCGAAGCGGAGCTGCTCGCCAACAAAAACCCGAGCATCGTCGCCGCCGCGCATCCGGCGGCGTCGGTGGCCTGGGCGGCACTCGCCGAAGAGGCGCTAGCTGACGACAAGGCCATCACGGCCTATGCATATGCCCGTACCGGTTATCACCGCGGGCTGGACCAACTGCGCCGCAACGGGTGGCGGGGGTTTGGACCGGTGCCGTATTCCCACGAACCGAACCGGGGTTTCTTGCGCTGTGTTGCCGCGCTGGCGCGTGCGGCCGACGCTATCGGCGAGACCGATGAGGTGGGACGCTGCCTGGATCTGCTCGACGATTGCGACCCGGCAGCTCGCCCAGCTTTGGGTCTTTAAGGGCTCTAGAACGCTTCCGAACAGTGGGCGTCGCCGTCCGCGGAATCGACCTGCACGGTGGCGTGATCCAGGCCATGTGCGTGCAGCACCGCGCGCGCGTCCTGTAGCACCCTGGCGGAGTCGCCGTCACTGGTCAGGTGCGCGGTGACGATGTCTTTGCCCGGTGACAGCGTCCACACATGCAGGTCGTGCACGTCGGTCACGCCGGGAACGGCGTGCAACGCCGAACGCAGCTCAGCCACGTTGATGTGGCTCGGCGACGACTCGGAAAGGATCCGCAGCGCGGCGCGGGCCAGCAAGATGGCCCGGGGCAGCACCCAGAGCGCGACCAGCACGGCCACCACCACGTCGGCGTAGGGCCAGTGTGTCGTGATGGTCACCACACCGGCGATCAACACGCCTAAGCTGCCGACGGTATCGGCGACGACTTCCATGTAGGCGCCCTTGACCGCAAGGCTGCCCTCGGCGTGCGAGCGCAGCAGGAGGGCTACCACGAGGTTGGCGGACAGGCCGGCCAGGGCCACCACGACCATCGGCACGCCGGGGATCGACGGCGCATCGCTGAGCCGGTCGATCGCTTCGAAAAGGATGAACACCGAGACCCCGACCAGCAGCACCGCGTTGGCCACCGCGGTGAACACCTCGGCGCGATGCCAGCCGTACGTGCGGTCGGGCGACGAGCTGCCCCGCCTGGCCAGTACGACGGCGGCCAGCCCCATGAACACGGCAACCACGTCGGTGAGCATGTGCCCGGCGTCGGCCAGCAGCGCAATCGAATTGATCAGCAACGAGGTGGTCAGTTCGACGACGAAGAACGTCGCCAGAATCCCCGCGGCAATGATCATCCGCGGAATCATCCGAGACGCGTCCGCCTCGGCGGGTGTGTGACTGTGACCGGCGCCCATCGCGAGTAATATATGCGTGTTATCGCATATATTGCAATAGCGTGGTCAGAACCAGATGCTCCAGAAGCGGGTAAGGGGGCTACCCGCGGACGCCAGCCAGTGCGGAACGCCCGACAGCTCAAATAGCGAATACACAATCCCGAAGAACCAGCGGCTAAGTGCGGGTGCCAAGAACAGGAACAGCAGAAAAATCATGCCGAACTGCTTTGCCGGTGCCAGCGCGCGCTGCGTCTCAGGACTCAGATGGGGCTCTAGCGCGTCGTAGCCGTCGAGACCCGGGATCGGGAGCAGGTTCAACACCACCGCGGTGAGCTGAAGGAACCCCAGGAAGGCCACGCCAGCCCACAAGACCGCGTGCGCCGGGTCGTACAGCAACCGGGTGGCCACCAGCAGCAGCACCGCCAGCAGCAGATTGATCGTCGCTCCGGCCAAACTGACCAGGGTTCGGCGGGTAGCCGACATGAACCACGTCCGCACGTATACCGCGCCGCCGGGCAGGCCTATCCCGCCCAGCGCGATGAACAACATCGGCACTCCGAGCGAAAGCATCGGATGGCTATAGCGCCGCGGGTCCAGCGTCAGATAGCCGCGCACTGCGACATCGTGGTCGCCGAAGCGCCACGCGGTGAACGCGTGCCCGAACTCATGCAGGCACAGCGACACCAGCCAGCCCGCGATCACGAAGGTGAACACCCCGGCATAGGCCAGGGGCCGCACGCTCGCGCCAGCCACCCAAGCCAGCGCGCCCCCGACTGCCGTTAATACGACCAGGCCCAGAAAGATCGGGCTGGGTCGCACCGACTCGCGCGCACCCCTTTCTCTCACCTCTCGAAAACCTACCGGACCAGCAGCCAGCCCTCGACGTTGCGGTAGAACGTCGATCGGCGCGCTGTGCGGGGTGCGAGGAGGCCGTCACGTAGCACCGCGGCACCGGTGGTGCCCAGCTGGGCGGCGCGCCCGCTAGTCCACCGGCCGCCGTTGACGCGGGCTCGCAGGCCAGGGACAGCCAGCGTCGGCTCGATGCACACCCCGGCAACTTCACCATCGAACAGGACGGTGTCGTCAACGACCGCCTCCCCGCGGATCGCGGGCTGGTCACCGGCCGGCAGCCACCGTGCCCGACCCACGATCACCGACCCGGTCTCGTCGCGGATCAGCGGTACGCGCTGCGCGACGCCACGCCGCGCGCGCCGCGCAGCGCGGCGCCCGGCCGGCAACCGGTAGACCCGGGTAGCGGCGGTGCGCCGACACGGCGCATAAGCCACCTCGACGTCGAGTCGATCCGCTCGCAGCAGCCGGGTCAGCATCGTCGCCAGGTCCGTGTCGCAACCGACCACCACCACACGACGGTAGGGGCCAATAGCGCTGTCCGGGTCGTCTCGATGTGCCGGCAAACCGATCAACGGCCGCGGCGTGCAGGCGTCACCAAACAGCAACACCGCCACGCTCGGGGCGTTCTCACCCGTTTTCATGACACTCCTCGTTAACCGCTGGGTAGGGTAGGTCACCGGCTGGACCACAATAGGCGGCGTAATCCGCGAGAGCAGGTGGGAGCAAGGCATGCCGGCAGTCGTCCTCATCGGCGCCCAGTGGGGCGACGAGGGCAAGGGTAAGGCCACTGATCTCCTCGGTGGGCGGGTGCAATGGGTGGTCCGCTATCAGGGCGGCAACAACGCCGGGCACACCGTCGTCCTGCCCACCGGCGAGAACTTCGCGTTGCATCTCATCCCGTCGGGGGTGCTGACGCCCGGGGTCACCAACGTCATCGGCAACGGCGTGGTGATAGACCCCGGTGTCCTGCTCGATGAGCTGCAGGGGCTGGCCGACCGCGGCGTGGACACCTCCAAGCTGCTGATCTCCGCCGACGCGCACTTGCTCATGCCCTACCACGTCGCCATCGACAAGGTCACCGAGCGCTACATGGGCAGCAAGAAGATCGGCACCACCGGCCGTGGCATCGGGCCCTGCTATCAGGACAAGGTTGCGCGCATGGGAATCCGGGTAGCCGACGTGCTCAACCCGGAACAGCTGACCCATAAGGTGACGGCCGCGCTGGAATTCAAGAACCAAGTGCTGGTCAAGATCTACAACCGCAAGGCGCTGGAACCGGCGCAGGTCGTGGATGCGCTGCTGGAGCAGGCCGACGGCTTCCGGCACCGCATCGCCGACACCCGCCTGCTCCTCAACGCCGCCCTGGAGGCCGGCGAGACCGTGTTGCTGGAAGGCTCCCAAGGCACTCTGCTCGATGTGGATCACGGCACCTACCCGTACGTGACGTCGTCGAATCCGACGGCAGGCGGCGCAGCCGTCGGCTCCGGCATCGGCCCGACCCGGATCACCACGGTGCTCGGGATCCTCAAGGCCTACACCACCAGGGTGGGATCCGGCCCGTTCCCCACCGAGCTGTTCGACGAGCACGGCGAATATCTGTCCAAGACCGGTGGCGAATTCGGTGTCACAACCGGACGGCGTCGGCGCTGCGGCTGGTTCGACGCCGTCATCGCGCGCTACGCCACCCGGGTCAATGGCATCACCGACTACTTCCTGACCAAGCTCGATGTGCTGTCCAGCCTGGAAACGGTGCCGGTCTGCGTCGGGTACGAGATCGACGGCAAGCGCACCCACGACATGCCCATGACCCAGAGCGACCTTTGTCGTGCCCAGCCCGTGTATGAGGAGCTGCCGGGCTGGTGGGAGGACATCTCGACGGCAAGGGAATTCAACGACCTGCCGGCCAAGGCGCGTGATTATGTATTGCGACTGGAAGAGCTTGCCGGAGCACCGGTTTCGTGCATCGGTGTAGGTCCGGGACGGGATCAGACCATCGTGCGCCGCGACATCCTGCAGGCCCGCCCGTGACCCACTATTCTTCCTTCGGGTCCGAAGTGCGCCCAGAAGATGAAGATCCTGAATACGAACACCACGGCGGCTTCCCGGAATACGGCCCTGCCAGCCCCGGCGCGGGTTTTCGGCAATTCGTGGCGACCATGCGCCTGTTGCAGGACTTGGCGGTGTCGGCCGATCCCGGTGACGACGTCTGGGACGAAGCGGCCGAGCGCGCCGCCGCGCTCGTTGAGTTGCTCGGCCCATTTCAGGCCGAAGAAGGCAAGGCGCCCGCGGGGCGAACCCCCGACATGCCCGGTATGGGCAGCCTGCTGCTGCCGCCGTGGACGTTGACCCGCTACGAACCCGACGGCGTCGAGATGACCGGATCTTTCAGCAGGTTCCACGTCGGGGGTAACTCCGCGGTGCACGGCGGTGTGCTGCCGCTGCTGTTTGACCACATGTTCGGCATGATTTCGCATGCGGCCGGACGGCCGATCAGCCGGACGGCGTTTCTGCACGTCGATTACCGCAAGATCACCCCGATCGATGTGCCGTTGGTGATCCGCGGGCGGGTCACCAGGACCGAGGGTCGCAAGGCATTCGTGTCGGCGGAGTTGCTGGAATCGGTCGACAGCGACGAGACGGTGTTGGCCGAAGGCAACGGCCTAATGGTGCGGCTGCTGCCCGGCCAGCCCTAGCGTTGGCCGCTATTGCTGATTCGGGTTCGGCGGTACCACGATGATGGTCGCGCCGGGGATCGCCGCCAGCGTTGCGGCAAGGTTGGCGACGACGCCGGGCGGCAGTCCGGACGGTAGGCCCGGAAACTGCGCTGCGGTGGCCGCAGCCGGGACCGCGGGTGCGTTCGCGGCAGGCCGGGCGGCTGCCGCGCCGCCCCCCGATCCGCCCGCTGCCGGTGCAGCGGCAGCAGGCGTCGTCGGGGAGGCGCCGCCCCGCGCCGCAAGACCTGCCAGGCTGGTCCCGGCCAAACCTGCCGCCGCCACCCCCGCGTAGGAGCCGTCCGCGCCGCCCGTCAGGTACATCGGGGTTGCGCCGGGGAACATCGCCGCGACTTGGCGCACCGCCGGCGGCAGATGCCAGCTCTGGGGCACGGATAGCCCGCCGACGTTGGACGAATAGCCGGACAGCGCGGCGATCGGCGGCTGAACCGGGGTCGTCAGCCTTCCCCCGCCTTGGGACGTCGACTCTTCCCCTGCCGAACCGGGCATCGCTCCCAGTTCCACTTCCTTGTCGTACTCGTCGATGACGTCGTGCCGATAGACCTCGCCCAGCTGCGCTCCCGATACGGCTAAGGCACCTGCCGCGACTACCACGGCTCCAAGCACAAGAACGTCAAGATCCTCGAAGGGGTTCGGGATGGCGTTGAAGGGCGGGGGTAGGAACGATTGCAGCGTGGGTAGAACGCTTGTTTCAGCTGGTGCGGCTGCGGCTGCGGCTGCGGCAGCGGCTGCTGGTGCGGCTGCGGCCTGAGCTAGCGGCGCCGCGGCGTCGCTCACTGGCTCGGCCCCGGTGGTGGTCGCCGGTGGCGGAGCGAACGGCGTCAACTCCGACGCTGCTGCTGAGGTACCTGCGTAGCCGTCCATGGCGACGATGTCCTGGGCCCACATTTCCGCGTAGTCCGCTTCGCTGTTCGCGATGGCCGGCGTGTTTTGGCCGAAAATGTTCGTCTGGACCAGCGACATCATGGTGCTGCGGTTGGCCGCGATCGCCGCCGGGGGCACGGTAGCCGCGAATGCCGCCTCGTAGGCGTTGGCCGCGGCCACGGCCTGGGCTGCGGCTTGCTCGGCTTGGGCGGCCGTAGCTCTCATCCACGCCACGTAGGGGGCGGCCGCGGCTGCCATCGATAGCGAAGCGGAACCTTGCCACTCCACTCCGGTTAACCCGGAAATCACCGAAGAGTAGGAATCAGCCGTTGCGTTCAGTTCGTTGGCCAGTCGCTGCCAGGCCGCGGCCGCTTGTATTAACGGAGTCGAGCCCGGGCCGGAATACAGTCTGGCTGAATTGATTTCCGGAGGTAGCTCACCGAAGTCCATAGCTACCCCTGGACGCGCCACTCACTCGCCCCCACCTCCTCATGGGCAAATTACACAGGCACCGATTAGCAGAGTTACACAAAAATCAAGAAAATTAGCCCAGACGCGTAGTTCTCTTATGACGCCTCGGCGAAAGTGCCGGCGCAGGACTGCACGCTGCCTCACCATGCGCCCCTATCCTTGAGCGGCGGGACAACTATTTCAGCGAGAGGGTGAGCTGGTGACTGACGGCCTGACCGCAGGACAGGACGAGCCGACCCCCCCGGACAAGACGGGCCTTCATGGGCCGCGGGTGCTGCTGCTTGGTTCCGGTGAGCTCAGTCGCGAGCTGACGATCGCGCTGCAGCGTCTCGGAGCGGAAGTGATTGCCGTCGACGGGTACTCCGGTGCGCCTGCGCATCGAGTGGCAGACCAGTCGCTGGTGGTTACGATGACCGACGCCGACGAGCTGGCGGCACTTTTCGGACGGCTGCAGCCGGATTTCGTGGTTACGCTCACCGATGCGGTTTCGGTGGACGCCCTCGAAGCACTCAGCGCCAGTGAAGCCGAACAGGCCGGTTCTGAAGGCGGCTTCACCGAACTGGTGCCCAGTGCCCGCAGTGTCCGGCTGACGGCCGATCGGGAGGGTCTGCGCAAGTTGGCCGCCGACCAGCTCGGGCTGCCCACCGCGCCGTTCTGGTTCGTCGGATCACTGGCTGAACTCGAGGCAGTGGCCGTCCATGCAGGGTTTCCGTTGCTGGTCAAACCGGTGTCAGGAGTGGCGGGTCAGGGGCGGTCGGTGGTCGCCAGGCCCGACGAGATCGAGCGTGCCTGGCAGCAAGCGGGTGGTGGCGCGGACAACCGGGTATGGGCCGAGACGACGGTCGAGGTCGAGTTTTTAGTCACCATGATTGTTGTGCGCAGCGAGGGCCCAGCGGGTCCAGTAATCGAGTTTTGCGCACCCATCGGTCATACCGGAGCAGACGCCCGTGAGCTGGAATCCTGGCAACCGCAGACTATGAGCACGGCCGCGATGGATGCGGCCAAGTCAATCGCCGCACGCATCGTCAAGGCACTCGGCGGGCGTGGCGTTTTCAGCGTCGAATTGATGATCGACGGCGACGAGGTGTACTTCGCCGATGTCGCCGCGCATCCGACCGAGAGCACCTGGGTCACCATGCGCAGCCAGCGGCTTTCGGTGTTCGACCTGCAGGCCCGGGCGATCCTGGGACTGGCGGTGGACACCATGATGGTGTCGCCAGGTGCCGCCCGCGCAGCCGGGGGTGCAACGCCGAGCGCCGACGCGCTGACCGCCGCCCTTGCTGTGCCGGAAAGCGATGTCAGGGTGGACCACACCCTTGGGGTGGCGCTGGCCACCGCACCTGACGTGGCGACCGCCCGTGACCGCGCCCGCGACGTCGCGACTCGGCTGAATATGCGAGACTCACGCGGGTGAGCTATGCAGGAGATATAACGCCGCTTGAGGCATGGAAGATGCTCAGCGACAACCCCGAGGCAGTGTTAGTCGATGTGCGCACCGACGCCGAATGGCGCTTTGTCGGTGCGCCCGACTTGTCGAGCCTTGGCCGTCAGGTGGTCTTCATCGAATGGAACACGTTCGACGGGAAGCACAACGACAATTTCCTCGCCGACTTGCGGGGCCGGATTTCCGCGGGTGCAGAGGAGCGACCGGTGATCTTCCTGTGTCGCTCCGGTAACCGCTCGATCGGCGCCGCGGAAGTCGCGACGGCGGGCGGCATTGCGCCGTCCTACAACGTGCTGGACGGGTTCGAAGGACAGCTCGATGCCCATGGCCACCGCGGTGAGACGGGCTGGCGCGCGGTCGGCTTGCCTTGGAAACAGGGATGAAGCAAGGATGACCGACCAGCCCTCGGTTCGCACGCCCAAGGAACTACCCGAAGGCGTCGGCCAGGCCACGATCGGCGTGCGCGGCGGGCTGTTGCGGTCCGGGTTCGAAGAGACCGCCGAGGCGATGTATTTGACGTCTGGCTATGTCTACCCCACGGCCGAGGTTGCCGAGCAGTCGTTCAGCGGCGAGCTGGACCACTTTGTGTACTCACGCTACGGCAACCCGACGATCACCATGTTCGAGGAGAGACTGCGTCTGATCGAAGGCGCCCCGGCGGCGTTCGCCACTGCCAGCGGCATGGCCGCGGTGTTCACTTCACTGGGTGCTTTGCTGGCCGCCGGTGACCGGTTGGTCGCGGCGCGCAGCCTGTTCGGGTCGTGCTTCGTGGTGTGTAACGAGATCCTGCCGCGCTGGGGGGTAGAAACCGTCTTCGTCGACGGCGATGACCTTTCGCAATGGGAACGGGCGCTATCGGTACCCACCCAGGCGGTGTTCTTCGAGACACCATCGAATCCGATGCAATCGCTGGTGGACATCGCCGCGGTGACCGAATTGGCTCATGCGGCGGGCGCAAAGGTGGTGCTGGACAACGTTTTTGCGACACCTTTGTTGCAGCAGGGCTTTCCGCTCGGGGTGGACGTGGTGGTGTATTCGGGTACCAAGCACATCGACGGTCAGGGCCGCGTGCTCGGCGGCGCCATCCTCGGGGATAAGGAGTACATCGACGGTCCGGTGCAGAAGTTGATGCGTCACACCGGCCCGGCGATGAGCGCTTTCAATGCCTGGGTGCTGTTGAAAGGCCTTGAGACGCTTGCGGTTCGGGTCGAGCACAGCAATTCCTCCGCGCATCGGATCGCGGAGTTTCTCGAGGGACATCCCGCGGTTCGGTGGGTGCGCTACCCGTTTCTGCCGTCACACCCGCAGTACGACCTGGCCAAGCGTCAGATGACCGGCGGCGGAACCGTTGTCACCTTTGAGCTCGACGCTCCCGCCGGCTCCAACAGCACCGCCAAGCAACGGGCCTTCGAGGTTCTCGGCAAGTTGCGGCTGATCGACATTTCCAACAACCTCGGCGACGCCAAATCGCTTGTCACGCATCCGGCGACGACGACTCACCGGGCGATGGGCCCCGAGGGTCGCGCCGCGATCGGGCTCGGCGACGGTGTGGTCCGCATTTCCGTCGGGCTCGAAGGTACCGACGACCTGATCGCGGATATCGACCAAGCTCTCCGCTAGCCGGCGGCCTTCCGTTCGGCCGCTTCGGCGCGTTCGGCAGCGGCCAACGCCCCCTCTTCCGCCCGCGCCTGCACAAAGCGCATCGCCAATCTGGCATAGACCATCTGGCTGGTGATGGCCATCTGGCCGCGAGTGCGGCCCAGGAAGGAGATCCCCCAGGAGAACATGGCGGCGATGCGGTTCCGGTGGCCGACCAGGTAATAGAGATGCAGTACCAACCATGCCAACCACGCAATGAAACCCCCGAACTCGAGCTTGCCGACCTGCGCGACGGCGCTGTACCGGGAGATGAGGGCCATGCTGCCCTTGTTGAAGTACTTGAACGGCTTGCGATTGGCCGGGTCGTCGTGTCCCTTCACGGCATGTTTGATCACTGTGGTGGCGTAGTGCGCCCCCTGGATCGCGCCTTGCGCCATCCCTGGCACGCCGGGCACAGACATCAGATCGCCAACGACAAAGACGTCCGGGTGACCCTTGACGGTGAGGTCGGGTTCTACGATTACCCTTCCGGCACGGTCGGTTTCGGTGCCGTCGGATTGTTCTGCGATCATCTTGCCCAGCGGGCTGGCCGCAACGCCGGCCGCCCATACCTTGCATGCGCAGTCGATCCGGCGTTCACCGCCGTCCTTCTCCTTGATTGTGATGCCCTTGTAGTCGACGGCCGTCACCATCGCGTTGAGCTGGACCTCGACGTCCATCTTTTCCAGTCGCTTTTGCGCCTTGAGACCCAATTTCGGGCCCATCGGCGGCAAGACCTGGGGTGCCGCGTCGAGCAGGATCACCCGGCACTCACTCGGTGTGATGGTCCGAAATGCGCCGGCCAGCGTGCGCTCGGCGAGTTGCACGATCTCGCCGGCCACTTCGACGCCGGTCGGCCCGGCCCCGACCACGACGAAGGTAAGCCGGCGTTCCCGTTCGGCGTGGTCAGTGGCGACTTCGGCGGCTTCGAATGCGCCCAGGATGCGGCCGCGCAGTTCCAGTGCGTCGTCGATGGTCTTCATGCCCGGGGCGAAAATGGCGAACTCGTCGTTGCCGAAGTATGACTGCTGCGCACCGGCGGCCACGATGAGACTGTCGTACCGAGTCACAGTCTCCATGTCCATCAATTTCGAA
The DNA here is from genome assembly GCF_900232995.1 of Mycobacterium simulans. GTDB lineage: Bacteria > Actinomycetota > Actinomycetes > Mycobacteriales > Mycobacteriaceae > Mycobacterium > Mycobacterium simulans. The sequence continues at coordinate 519,795 of NZ_OCVX01000003.1, read as the reverse complement.
GTGACCGTCTTCGTCTGCAGGTCTATCGCGTTCACTTCACCCAGTAACACCCTCACGTTTTTTTGCTTACGCAGAATCAGCCTGGTGGTCGGGGCGATGTCGCCTTCGGACAAGATTCCGGTTGCCACTTGATACAGCAGCGGCTGGAACAGGTGGCTGGTTGTCTTCGAGATCAGGGTGATATCGACGTCGGCTCGCTTGAGCGCCCTGGCTGCATTCAGGCCACCGAATCCACTTCCGATGATGACGACTTGGTGGCGTCTGCCTTCGCCGGATGGGGGCGTCATGGTCCTCCTTCAGTCTGGTCAATGCAGCGCATGTACACCGTACGACTCCACCAGCTCCGACACCACAAGCGTCTCATTTACGGCATACAGGTAGGGGGTATCCGCTGGTCTGGTGCTAGCGAGGCTGTGTGAGGCCCACCTGGCGTGGATGAATGCCACTGCGACACGAGCTCAACACACGGCGGCCCAAATACGCTCGGCTGCTGGGGCATTCGAAATCGCGTTCGCGGCGACGGTGCCTCCGCCGGTCGCCGGCCAGCTCACTGGCCACCTTAGCCGCGCACATTATCAGCGAAGTGAAGACACTTGACTTGGTGCTGGGCGGATCGATATCCGTGGTATCGGTTGACGTGGGCAAGGCGGCGTCGCTGGGGCCGTTGTCGGTGCCGCAGAGCCTGGCCTCGACCGCGTCGGCAGCCAGGTCGGTTGCCGTCCCGTTAGCGAGTAGTGGCCGCCTTGCAACCGGGACGGCGCTCCCAAGTGGCGCCGGAAACATGTTGGGCCGCCTACCGATCGCCGGAATGGCGCCGCGCGGCGGGGGGCGGTCTGAGCACCGCCCCGACGCGGGCGGGCGTACCGCGGGCGCGTCATCGGGCCACTGCGCGATCGCAAGACGGACACGAGGATCGATCGGTTCATTGACAGCCACCGCCCGAGCTTCGGGGCGCAAGTGTCACCACCAAAACCACCGGAACTGTCACCGATGTCCTGATGCAGAACTGTCACCGATGTCCTGAGAGATGACAGTCAACGCGTCGGTGGAGTGCGGCATAATCGAACCTATGTTCGAAGAGATCCGCGCTCGGTTCGATGAGTACTTCGAGCGCCATCATCCTTCGACGACGGCGGAGTCGGCGGCGATGGTGGATCGGATCTGTGCGTCGGCGCGGGCGGAGAACCGGGCGGCGGCCGCGCAGTTGGTGGCGATCGGGGAGTTGTTCGCCTACCGGTTGTCGCGGTGTTCGGACACCGAAGCGTGGGCGGTGGACACCGAGGCGGCAGTCAGCGCTGAGGTGGGTGCGGCGTTGCGGATCGGTCAGGGCCTTGCTGGCAGCCAGTTGCGCTACGCGCGGGCGATGCGCGAGCGGCTGCCGCAGACCGGTGAGGTGTTCAAGGCCGGGGATATCGACTATCGGATGTTTCGCACGATCGTGTATCGCACGGATCTGATTATTGACCCCGATGTGCTGGCCGGTGTGGATGCCCGGTGTGCAGGGCGGGTGGGGGAATGGCGGGCGTATCCGAGTTGGCGGTTGCCGTCAAGCCCAGCGGCGCAAGGACCTTCTTCTGCAGCAGCGCGGCCATGTCCTGGCCGGTGGCCTTCTCCAGCGCCAGGCCAAGCAGGATGTAATTGGTGTGCGCGTAGTTCCAGTTTGTCCCTGGCTCATACAGCAGTGGCCGCGACGCGATGTGGTCAAGTATGTCCTGAGTTGTCCACTGCCGGAACGGGTTGGCATAAAACAAGTTATCGAATGCATCATTGCCCAGGACGTAATCGGGATAGCCCGATGTCATCTGAGCCAGCTGACCCAGCGTGACGCGATCGGCGTGCGGAAAATCGGGCAACCACTTGGACAACTTGTCGTCGAGGCTCACCTTCTTCTCGTCGACCAGCTTGAGCAACAAGGTCGACACGTAGGAGATCGCGACCGCGCCATTGCGAAAGTGCATGTCGGTGGTGGCGGGCACGCCGGTCATGGAGTCGCCGACGGCCTGCGTGACGATCCCTTTGCCGGCCGCGGTAACCCGGACGATCACCGCCTTCAGATGCGCCTGCGCCATGAAGTCACGGACGACCCGCATCACCGCATCGGCCTTGGCGTCGGAGCCATTCGGCGATGAGATCGGCGGTGTAGTGGGCGGCGAGCTGCAGCCGGACACCATCGTGACAGCGACCAGCACACAACCAACACGTCGCAAGATTTGCATGCGTGCGTTCTACCGGAAAGCGGCCAAGCCCGTGAAGGCCTGGCCCAGAACCAGCTGATGCATCTCGGGAGTGCCCTCATAGGTCAGCACCGACTCGAGGTTGACCATATGCCGGATCACCGGATACTCGAGCGATATTCCGTTGCCGCCCAATATGGTTCGCGCGGCGCGGCAGATCTTGATCGCCTCGCGGGTGTTATTGAGCTTGCCAAAGCTGACCTGTTCGGGACGCAGGCCCACGCTGTCTTTGAGACGGCCCAGGTGCAGCGAAAGCAGCTGACCCTTGTGTAGTTCGACCGCCATGTCGACGAGTTTGGCTTGCGTCAGTTGAAAGCCGGCTATCGGACGGCCGAATTGGGTGCGTTGTGTCGCGTAGTCGAGCGCGGACTGCCAGGCGGACCGCGCGGCACCCATGGCTCCCCACACGATTCCGTACCGTGCCTCCGACAGACACGCCAGCGGCCCCTTGAGACCGACGGCGCGGGGCAGCATCGCGTCGGCGGGCAGTCGTACATCGTCGAGGACCAGCTCGCTGGTGATCGACGCTCGCAGGGATAGCTTGTGGTGGATGGTGTTGGCGGAAAAGCCTGGAGTCTCCGTCGGGACGATAAACCCCCGAATGACCCCGCTACCTTCGTCGGTGGCGGCCCAAACGATCGCGACGTCGGCGACCGAGCCGTTGGTGATCCACATCTTGCGGCCGTTGAGCACCCAATCGGAACCATCCCGTCGCGCACGGGTTTTCATCGCGGCCGGGTCGGAGCCGACGTCGGGTTCGGTCAACCCAAAGCAGCCGACCAGCTCACCGGCGGCCATGCCGGGCAGCCATTGCTGCTTCTGCTCTTCGGAGCCGTTATTCCAGATCGCGAACATCGCCAGCGAGCCCTGTACGGAGACCAGTGAACGGATGCCGGAGTCGGCGGCTTCGAGTTCCAGACAGGCCAGACCGTAGTGGACCGCCGACGCGCCACCACATCCGTAGCCGTGCAAATGCATGCCCAGCAAGCCGAGTTCCCCGAACTGTTTGGCCAGTTCGCGTGCGACGGGCAGGTCACCGTCCTCGAACCAACCGGAGACGTGTGGGGTGATGTGTTCGGCGCAGAATCTTCTGACGGTGTCGCGAACCGCGAGCTCGTCGTCGGATAGCGACGCGTCGAGCCCAAGCGGGTCGTATGGGTCGAAGGCGGGGTGTGTATCGGTGCTCATGCCCCAATCCTGCCTGGGCCCGGTAATCTCGCTGCATGCAACCGCGGCGCGGACCGGCCTGGCTGGCCTTAGACGTCGTCGCGGTGCTGCTGTTCTGCGCTTTGGGACGCCGCAGCCACGACGAAGGAATCACCATCACCGGCGTCGCGACCACGGCATGGCCGTTTCTCAGCGGGACCCTCGTCGGGTGGCTGGCTTCGCGCGCCTGGCAGCGATCCACGGCCGTGGTCCCCACCGGGCTGGTTGTCTGGGTGTGCACCGTGGCGGTTGGCATGCTGCTGCGCAAAGCGACTTCGGCGGGCGTGGCCGCGAGTTTCATCCTGGTTGCGGCGTCGGTTACCGCGGTGCTGCTGCTCGGTTGGCGAGCCGCCGTCGGCTTGGCTGGGGCTGGAATGCACCCGAGGCGCAGACGTTAGACATGTAGGTGATACCCCTCCGCTTTGTCCCGGCCTCCCTCGCCGACCCACTGGCGCAGCCGCTGCTGACCGAGCTGGCCGCGGAGTATGCGCAGCGATACGGACCCACACAGGAAACGGTGCTCGCGTGGTTGAAGAGCAGCTCGGACTCCGAGTTCGCGCCCCCTGGCGGCGGTATGTTGATCGGGTTGCTGGACGGTCGTCCGGTCACCGGGGGCGCGTTCTGCCGGTATGACGCCGATACCGCCGAACTCAAGAGGATCTGGACGGACCGTGAGCACCGCCGTCGTGGCTACGCTAGGGCACTGTTGGCCGAGCTGGAGGCCGAGATCGCGGCCCGCGGCTACCGGAAGGTTTACCTGATGACCGGTGACCGCCAGCCCGAGGCCGAGGAGCTGTACCGGACGGGTGGCTATACCCGGCTTTCCGAGCCGCTGCCCGCCTTGGGCCCGGTCTTTCCCATCGCCTTCCTCAAAGCACTGCCATGACCGGTCAGCTGCATCTGGCGGTCGCGCTTGACGGATACGGCTGGCATCCGCAGGCGTGGCGGGCCACACTGGCGTCCAACCCGGACACCCCGTCGGTGCTCAGCGGCCGCTACTGGGCCGATTTGGCGGCCACCGCCGAACGCGGGCTGCTCGACTTTCTCACCATCGACGACACATTGATGCCGCAAATCGGACGGGGCGAGCGCATCCACCCCGAGCGTCTGGCCGGTCGCGGCGACGCCGCGTTGGTCGCGGCCCGCATCGCCCCGGTGGCCCGGCATATCGGGCTGATTCCGGTAGCGACGGTCACCCACACTGAGCCTTTTCATGTCTCGAAATCCGTTGCCACCCTTGACTATGTGTCTCATGGCCGGGCGGGCTGGCAGCCACGGGTTAGTGTGACGGCGCACGAGGCCGCTCTGTTTGGTCGCGGGTCGGTGAACCCTGACGAGTTGTTCAGCGAAGCGGCCGATTACGTCGAGGTGGTGCGCAGGTTATGGGACAGCTGGGAGGACGACGCGGTAATCCGCGATGTAGCCACCGGGCGCTACATCGACAGGGAAAAACTGCATTACATCGATTTCAAGGGAAAGCATTTCTCGGTCAAGGGACCGTCGATCACCCCGCGCCCACCTCAGGGGCAGCCGGTGGTTGCCGCGTTGGCGCACGCCGGCCCGGCGTATGAGTTCGCGGCGGCCAGCGCCGATCTGGTCTTCATTACGCCCAGCGATACTGCCTCGGTGCGTGGCATCCTCGACGAGCTGGCCGATGGTCAGTTGAAAGTGTTTGCGGATGTGGTGGTTTCGTTCCAGGGCCAGAGCGATTACCGATCCGACGCGCTGGTATGGGCCGGCACCCCAACGGAGTTGGTAGACCTGCTACTGGAGTGGCAACGGCTTGGCGTCGACGGCGCGCGGTTGCGGCCGGCCGTAAACGCCGCCGATCTTGCGGTGATTGTCGAGGAGGTGGTGCCATTGTTGCAGGGGGCCGGGCATTTTCGCACCCGCTACCGCGAGGACGAAACGCTGCGCGAGCGGCTTGGGCTGCCGGTAGCGGCCAACCGGTACACGGCGGTGACCCAGTGATCCCGCTGTCGATCCTGGACCTGGCTCCGATCAGCGCCGGCAGCGACGCCGCGACAGCGCTACGCAACACCATCGAATTGGCCCAGCACGCGGAGCGGTGGGGCTATCGCCGGTTCTGGATTGCCGAACATCACTTTGTCGCCGTCGCCAGTGCCGCACCGGCCGTGCTGATCGGCCAAATCGCCGCCGCCACCAACACGATTCGCGTCGGCTCGGCCGCCGTCCAGCTGAGTCACACCACCGCCGCCGCTGCGGTGGAGAGTTTCGGCATGCTCGACGCCTTCTATCCCGGCCGCATCGATCTTGGCCTGGGCCGGTCCGGGCAGCGCCGTCTCACGAAGAAGAAAGCGGGCTCGTCGAAGCGGCGAAAGCCCCGGGAACCGAAGCCACCGCGGGAATGGCGCGAGGTCGACGGCGTCGTGATCCCGCCACCCTTCGACCTACGTAGCCTGCTGCGCAGCGGCCGGGTACAGGCCACCATGGCGATCCTGCAGCAGCCGGAGGCGGTGGCGCCCGAATTCGCGGAACAGGTCGGCGACATCGTCGCCATGCTGGCCGGCACCTATCAGGTCGACGGCTTCGACGTGCACGCCGTGCCCGGCGAAGGCGCCAACCTGACGCCTTGGATCTTCGGCAGTAGCAAAGGGCCCAGCGCGCAGGTGGCCGGAACAATGGGGTTGCCGTTCGTCGCCAGCTACCACATCACTCCGGCCACCGCGCTGGAAGCCATCGACGCCTACCGCGACGCCTTCGTCCCTTCGGCGGCGCTACAGCGGCCCTACGTCGTGGTGTCGGCCGACATCGTGGTGGCCGACGACACCGAAACCGCCCGGCGCCTGGCGTCCAGCTACGGCCACTGGGTGTATTCCATCCGGGCCGGCGGCGGCGCTGTACCTTACCCCGATCCGAACGATTGCGAGCCACTGACCGACGAGCAGCAAGCCGTCGTAAAAGACCGGACCGCAACGCAATTCGTCGGAAACCCCGACGAAGTCGCCGAACGGTTACAGGCGCTGCAGCGTGCGGCAGGCGCCGATGAGATTGTCATCACTTCGGTGACCCATCGGCAACAGGACCGGCTGCGGTCACACGAGTTGATCGCCAAGCGCTGGGGGATAAGCGCATGAGCCGCAAGCCAATTCACCTGGCTGCTCACTTTCCGGGCGTTAACAACACCACCGTGTGGACCGACCCGACTGCGGGCAGCCAGATCGAGTTCGAGTCGTTCGTACACCTGGCGCGTACCGCCGAACGGGGCTTGTTCGACTTCTTCTTCTTGGCCGAAGGGCTGCGGCTGCGCGAGCACCGCGGTCAGATCTACGATCTCGATGTGGTGGGCCGGCCCGACACGTTCACCGTGCTGGCGGGGCTGGCCGGGGTCACCGACCGGATCGGTCTGACCGGAACCATCAACACCACCTTCAACGAACCATTCGAAGTGGCACGGCAATTCGCGACACTCGACCATCTGTCCGGCGGCCGCGCCGGCTGGAACATCGTCACTTCTTCCGACGCATTCACCGGTGCAAACTTTCGGCGCGGTGGGTTTCTGGCCCATGCCGATCGCTATGTGCGGGCCGAGGAATTTCTCAGGGTGGCCCGCGAGTTCTGGGGCAGTTGGGCACCGGACGCCGTGGTGGCGGACGTAGCGGCCGGGGTATATGTCGATCCGGAGCGAATCCGGAGCGTCGAATTCTCGGGTTCTCAATTCGATGTGCGGGGCTTCGCGACCTTGCCTGCGGGGCCGCAGGGCCAGCCGGTGTTGCTGCAGGCCGGCGACTCCGACGAGGGCCGTTCCTTCGGTGCGCGGCACGCCGACGCGTTGTTCACGCTGCACGGTTCCCTGGAGGACGGCCAGCGCTACTACGCCGACGTGAAGAGCCGCGCCGCCGCCGCCGGTCGAGACCGCGACGAGCTCAAGGTGTTTCCGGCAGCGACGTTCGTCCTCGGTGACTCCGAGGACGAGGCCCAGGACAAGGCACGCCACATCCGTTATCAACAGGTCAGCGGTGCGACTGCGATCGCGATGCTCGAGCAGGTATGGGGCCGCGACCTGTCAAGCTATGACCCTGGTGGTCCGCTACCCGATTTCGATCCGATCGTTGACAGCAGTATCACCCAGGGCCGTGTCCGCCACGGCGACCCGATCGCGCTAGCCCGCAAATATCGCGAACGTGCGGAATCGGAGAACCTGTCGATCCGCGAACTGGTTATCGCCGTCACCAGCCGGCAGCAATTCGTCGGCACGCCAATGCATATCGCCGATGAGATCGATCGCTACATCCAAGCCGACGCCTGCGACGGGTTCATCTTGGTACCGCACCTGACCCCACACGGGCTCGACGAATTCGTCGACCGGGTGGTCCCGTTACTGCAGGAACGCGGAGCGTTCCGCACCGAGTACACCGGCGAGACGCTGCGCGAGCACCTGGGCGCGTGCCACTAGCACGAACGGGCCCACCTACCCTGGGTGCTCGCAGCTGTGTTCACCGCCTTGTCGGTCACGCGGTCGTAGCGATGTCCTCGGGTGTCCGGAGCGCGATTACACCCGGTGGGTGGGTGCCGGTGGTGACGAGCCGGCTGACACCTCGGCACGGCGAGCCCCGCATCGTGGCTCGGCAACCCCGCGGTCAACCTATTAGCACTCCCACGACTCAACCAGTGCGGCCAGCTTATCGAGAGGCATCCGGGTGCCAATATTGTTGTCCTCGACCGAAACTCCCGATGGTAAGTGCGACAAAATGGCCCTGCCCGGTCTGTGAGTCGTATACGAGGGAAACCCGAAATCGGCCTCCGACGCGTGCGTCGAATGTGTGCACCACCGCGGTCATCCCATTCGGGGCACGCCAGGCGGCCACTGCGTCGGGGGAGACGAGCGCCCGGTACACCGCGGCACGAGGCGCGCGGATGTGGCGGACGGTACGCGTTTGCGTCATCGGCCGATTGCGAGTGAGGCAGCTGCTTCCGTGGCTTCACGGATCCGGCCGCGCCATAGGTCGCCGTGGCCGGGTGCCAGGATCTCGGTTTCCAACAGGGCCAGTGCTGACAGGCTGCGGATGCAGTTCTGCTGGCTGTGGCTGAACACCTCGGGTAGCAGCTGCGGGCCCCGATGCCGCAACAGGGGATGGCCGGTGATCAGCGCGTCGCCGCTGGCTAGCACGCCATCGACGAGATACGAGCAATGACCGCCGGTATGCCCCGGGGTGAACACGGGCATCGGGTGGCCGGGCAACCCCGCGGCCGTCTCGTTGGTCAGCGGCTGGGCGGTCGGGATGCCGTCGCGGATCAGGCCGCCGCTGCGGACTACGTGAGCTCCCCAGACCGCCCACCGGGGCCGCCAAATACGCAGTGCGACATCGAGAATCGACGCCTGCTCGAGGTACTCCCGCTTGGCGTGACCGACCTCCTCGGCGTGGCAGTACACGGGCGTGCCGTGCTCGCTGGCAAACCAGATTGCCGAGCCAAGATGGTCGATATGGGCGTGGGTGAGCAGGATGGCGCGCACATCTGCCGGCTGATGGCCCAGCTGTCGCAGCGACGCCAGCACCTCTGCGCGGTCGCCGGGATAGCCGGCGTCGATCAGCATGACACCGCTTTCGTCGGTGACCAGCACCCAGTTGACGGCATGGCCCTGGGCGAGGTGAACCTTGTCGGTGACCTGAACAAGCTCCGCCATGCCCGCGAGTCTAGAAGCCAGGCGCGGCGGGTCGCGAACATCAGCGCAGGAGTAGAAATAACTGGTGGCTGAACTGAAACTCGGGTACAAAGCATCCGCTGAACAATTTGCACCGCGTGAGCTCGTCGAACTGGCCGTCGCCGCCGAGGAACATGGCATGTACAGCGCCACCGTCAGTGACCATTTCCAACCGTGGCGGCACAAAGGCGGGCACGCTCCGTTTTCGTTGTCCTGGATGACCGCCGTCGGAGAGCGCACCAAGCGATTACTGCTGGGGACCTCGGTGCTTACCCCAACCTTCCGCTACAACCCCGCCGTCATCGCACAGGCTTTCGCCACGATGGGCTGCCTGTATCCGAATCGCGTGTTCCTCGGCGTGGGCACCGGTGAGGCGCTGAACGAGATCGCCACCGGATATGAGGGCGCCTGGCCGGAGTTCAAGGAGCGGTTCGCCCGGCTGCGCGAATCCGTGCGGCTGATGCGGGAATTATGGAACCGCGGCCGTGTTGATTTCGACGGCGACTACTACCGGCTCAAGGGCGCCTCCATCTACGACGTCCCGGAGGGCGGAGTGCCCGTCTATATCGCCGCCGGCGGTCCCGCGGTGGCCAAGTACGCCGGCCGTGCCGGCGACGGCTTCATCTGCACGTCCGGCAAGGGCGAGGAGCTGTATGCCGAAAAGCTGATGCCCGCGGTCCGGGAGGGCGCGGCTGCCGCCGATCGCAATGTCGATGACATCGACAAGATGATCGAAATCAAAATCTCCTACGACACCGACCCCGAGCGTGCCCTGAACAACACCCGGTTCTGGGCGCCGCTGTCGCTGACCGCCGAACAGAAGCACAGCATCGACGACCCGATCGAGATGGAGAAGGCCGCCGACGCCCTGCCCATTGAGCAGATCGCCAAGCGCTGGATCGTGGCGTCGGACCCCGACGAGGCGGTGGAAAAGGTCGGCCAGTATGTGACGTGGGGTCTTAACCACTTGGTGTTCCACGCGCCCGGGCATGACCAGCGCCGGTTCCTGCAGCTCTTCCAAACGGACCTGGCGCCTAGGTTGCGGCGACTTGGCTGACACCTCGGCGATCTACATAGCCGCGCCCGAATCGGAGACCGGCAAGTCGACGATCGCGCTGGGGCTTTTGCATCGCTTGACCGCCATGGTGGCCAAAGTAGGTGTGTTCCGGCCGATTACGCGGTTCGGCGAGGACCGCGACTACATCCTCGAACTGCTCCTGGAGCACACCACCGCGGGTCTGTCCTATGAGCAGTGCGTCGGTGTGACCTATCAGCAGCTGCACGATGACAGCGACGCCGCGATAACCAGCGTCGTTGACTCATATCACGCGATGGCCGATAAGTGCGATGCGGTGGTGATCGTCGGCAGCGACTACACGGACGTCACCAGCCCCACAGAGCTCTCGGTGAACGCCAGGATAGCCGTCAACCTCGGTGCGCCAGTGTTGTTGACGGTGCGAGCGAAGGGCCGCACACCCGGTGAGGTCGCCAGTGTGGTCGCGGTCTGTTTGGCCGAGCTGTCCGCCCAGCGTGCGCACACCGCAGCGGTGGTGGCCAACCGATGCGCTCCCGGCGAGCTGGACGCCATGCGCGACGGGTTGGCGGCGCTTCCGCCACCTGTCCCGCGCAGCTATGTGCTGCCCGAGGAGCCGCTGCTCGCCGCGCCCACGGTGGCCGAACTAACCGCGGCCGTGAATGGGACGCCGATCCGCGGTGACGCACAGCTGGCCCAGCGCGAGGTAATGGGCGTGATGGTAGCCGGGATGACCGCTGACCACGTGCTGGAGCGGTTGCGCGACGGCATGGCGGTCATCACCCCCGGCGATCGTTCGGACGTGGTGCTTGCCGTCGCCAGCGCCCATGCGGCCGAAGGGTTTCCGTCGCTGTCCTGCATCGTCCTCAACGGCGGGTTTGAGCTGCACCCGTCGATCGCGGCTCTGGTGTCGGGGCTGCGGCTGAGGTTGCCGATCATCGGCACCACGCTGGGAACCTACGACACCGCCAGCGCGGCCGCCGCGGCGCGCGGCCGGGTCACGGCGGCGTCCCAGCGCAAGATCGACACCGCGTTGGAACTAATGGATCGCCACGTCGACATCGCAGACCTGTTGGCGCAGCTGGCCATTCCGATCCCGGCCATCACCACCCCGCAGATGTTCACGCGTCGGCTCCAGGAACAAGCGCGTTCGGACCGCAAGCACATCGTTCTTCCCGAGGGGGACGACGACCGCATCCTCAAATCCGCCGGGCGCCTCCTGCAGCGTGGCGTCGCCGACCTGACCATTCTTGGTGACGAAGCCCAAGTCCGGTTGCGGGCAGCAGAACTCGGCGTCAATCTGGACGAGACGAAAGTGATCGATCCGCGCACCAGCGAATTGCATGACGAGTTCGCCCACCAGTACGCGGAATTGCGCAAGACAAAGGGAATCACCGTAGAGCAAGCTCGCGAAATCATGAACGACGCCACCTATTTCGGCACCATGCTGGTGTACAACAGCATGGTCGACGGTATGGTTTCCGGCGCGGCGCACACCACGGCGCACACCGTGCGTCCGGCGCTGGAGATCATCAGAACCGTTCCGGACGTCTCCACGGTGTCCAGCATTTTCCTGATGTGTCTGTCGGATCGGGTGCTCGCCTACGGAGACTGCGCGATCGTCCCCAACCCGACGCCCGAGCAGCTGGCCGACATCGCCATCTGCTCCGCCCGCACCGCCGCACGGTTCGGCATCGAACCGCGGGTGGCCATGTTGTCCTACTCGACCGGCGATTCCGGCAAGGGAGCTGACGTCGACAAGGTCAGGGCGGCAACGGAGTTGGTACGCGGCAGGGATCCGGAACTGTTGGTCGAGGGGCCCATTCAGTACGACGCCGCGGTAGAGCCCTCCGTCGCCGCCACCAAGTTGCGTGATTCGCCGGTGGCGGGGCGCGCGACGGTGCTGATTTTCCCCGACCTCAACACCGGCAACAACACCTACAAGGCGGTGCAGCGTTCCGCCGGGGCGATCGCGATCGGCCCGGTGCTGCAAGGTCTACGCAAGCCGGTCAATGACCTATCCCGGGGAGCGCTGGTCGAAGACATCGTCAACACCGTTGCCATCACTGCGATTCAGGCGCAGGATGTCCATGGTTAGCACGGTGCTGGTGATCAATTCCGGCTCGTCGTCGCTGAAGTTCCAGCTGGTCGAGCCCGGCTCCGGCGAGTCCCTGGCACGCGGCAGTGTCGAGCAAATCGGAGAGCCATCGTCTTCGGTCACCGACCACGACGCGGCATTGCGTCGCGTGTTCGACATGTTGGCCGCCGACGGTATCGACCTGCAGACCTGCGGGCTGGTCGCGGTCGGACATCGGGTAGTCCACGGCGGCAACGAGTTTTACCAGCCGACGGTGCTGGACGACACGGTGATCGGCAAGCTCGGCGAGCTTTCCCCACTGGCCCCCTTGCACAACCCGCCCGCGCTGTTAGGCATCTCGGTGGCGCGCAAGTTGTTGCCCGAAGTTCCGCATGTCGCAGTGTTTGACACGGCCTTTTTTCATGACCTGCCGCCCGCGGCGGCGACCTACGCGATTGACCGTGGGCTCGCCGAGCAATGGCAGATCCGGCGTTACGGGTTCCACGGCACGTCGCATCGGTATGTCGGTGAGCAAGCCGCCTTGTTCGTGGACAGGCCTTTTAGTGAGTTGAATCAGATTGTGCTGCATCTAGGTAACGGCGCATCGGCTTCGGCGATTGCCGGCGGCCGGCCGGTGGAAACGTCGATGGGCCTCACACCGCTGGAGGGCCTGGTGATGGGCACCCGTAGCGGTGACGTGGATCCGGGTGTTTTCAGCTACCTGTGGCGCACGGCGAAGATGGGGGTGGACGATATCGAGTCGATGCTCAACCATGAGTCCGGAGTGTTGGGGCTGGCTGGTGAGCGCGACTTTCGGCGGCTGCGGTCAATGATCGAATCCGGCGATGGCTCGGCACAATTGGCGTATGACGTATTCATTCACCGGCTGCGTAAGTACATCGGCGCCTACCTGGCCGTGCTGGGCCATACCGATGTGGTGAGCTTCACCGCCGGAATCGGCGAACACGACGCCGCAGTACGCCGGGACGCGTTGGCCGGGATGACTGAGCTCGGTATTGAACTCGACGTGGACCTTAATGCTGGCTCGTCGGGGGACACGCGGCGGATTTCGTCGGACGCTTCACGCATTGAGGTGTTAGTAGTTCCGACCGACGAAGAGCTAGCGATCGCACGGGATTGCGTGAGCGTGCTATAGGAAACCCAAGCTGGTTCGGCCGTTGCCGACCGAGGGCGTCGGGTCGGTTGCAGTCCTGTGGATAGAGGGACTCGCGGTCGGCTGTTGACGTGCGATTGTTCTCGCCATGGAGGTGGAACCGTTCATCGGCAGCGAGGCACTGGCGTCTGGGGCGCTGAGCCGGCATCAACTGAGGACGCGCTACCGTGCGGTCTTTCCGAACGTCTACCTATCCAAAGACGTCCAGCCATCATTGGGGCAGCGCAGCGTCGCGGCCTGGCTCTGGTCTAGCCGGCAGGGCGTCATCGCGGGCGCGGCGGCCGCCGCATTGCACGGCGCCAAGTGGATTCCCGACACTGTCCCGGTTGAGCTGATACATCCCACCACTCGCCCGCCACACGGTGTGTTGACCCGGCGCGACACACTTGGCGACCGCGAAACGCAGCTGGTGGACGGTCGCAGAGTGACCACGCCAGAACGCACCGCCTTCGATATCGGCCGGCGCGGTGCGATTCGCTCGGCGGTTGCGCGGCTTGACTCCTTGTCGCGTGCAACGGGTTACAAAATCGAAGACGTGCTGGACATAGCGAAGGGTCATCCAGGAGCACGCGGAGTGCGGCGACTGGAGACTGCTTTGGAGCTCGTCGATCCAGGCGCGCAATCGCCCCGCGAGAGTTATCTACGGCTGTTGCTCATCGATGCTGGCCTGCCACGGCCGCAGACCCAGATACCAGTGCTGGATATGGACGGGGTTCCGGTCGCTTACCTTGACTTGGGCTGGGAGGAATATCTGGTCGCCGTCGAATATGACGGCGACCACCATCGGGTCGACCGAGGTCAGTACGTCAGGGACATTCGGCGGTACGAGATGCTCGAGCGGATGGGCTGGATCATCGTCCGGGTTGTCGCCGAAGACCGCTCTGCGGGTGTTCTGCGGCGGGTGCGGGATGCGATCGCGGAATCGAGTGTGCGCTTGCGTCTTTGAGTGTGTACCGAGGGCGGAGAAATCGCGATTCGACCACCCTGGACGCACACCCGAAGCCAAGAACGCACACTCAGAACGTGCTCGTGGGCCGCACCTTGTTTGCCATGTCCACCAGGGTGTAGCGATGCCGCTGGGTGGGCGCGACCCGGGCGAGGCTGCGCAGCGAGGCCTCAACGCCCAGCCGCAGCCCATGCTTGGTGAAGGGAAACCCGAGGATGTGATTGGTGCTGGCCTCGTTGTCCGCCAGCCAGTCCATCGCGCCACCGAGCACCAGGGCGCGAATCTGCAGCACGCGCGGTTCGGTCGGCGGCAACGCCTCCACCCGACGGGCGGCGTCGCGGATCTGCTCTTCGGTGATTTCGTTCGTCGACCGGCCGGACAGCAAGGTCACCGCGCTGGTCAGTCGTGCGGTCGTGAAATGCCTTGACGTGGGCGGCACCTCATCGAGAGTCCGCACCGCCCCGGTCCGATTGCCTTCGGCCGACTGGGCTCGGGCCAATCCGAAAGCCGCCGAGATTACACCGTCGTTGGTCCGCCACACCGTCTGGTAGAACTTCTGCTCGTCGGTGGCGCCGGCCAATTCGGCGGTCGCCGCTAGCGCGAGCTTGGGCGCCAGTTCACCGGGGAACGTATCCAGCACCTCGGTGAAATGTTTTGTGGCAGAGTCGTAGTCGCCGGTGAGCAACTCTGCGACGGCGCGGTACCAGACCAGCCGCCATTGCCAGCCGACCCGCTCGTAAAGGTCGTCGAGCTTGCGAGTGGCCTTGCTTACATCGCCCAGGTCCAGCAAGGCCCGCACTTCCATGAGCGGCAGCTCTATCGACTCCGACAGGTCGAGGCCTTCGGCGTCCAGTGCGCCGTGACGGGCCGCGCGCAGCGAGTCCAGTGTCTGCACCGGCTGCGAAAGCACCGTCGCCTGCAGCACCGAAGCGGCGACGTCGGCTGGATCGACCAGCGGCACCTGCAGGGCGGTCACGATCTCCTTGGCGGTCAGCTTCTCGGAATGCACCTGCCCGTCCAAGTACACGTCGGTGTGGGCGACGG
Source organism: Mycobacterium simulans (assembly GCF_900232995.1). GTDB lineage: Bacteria > Actinomycetota > Actinomycetes > Mycobacteriales > Mycobacteriaceae > Mycobacterium > Mycobacterium simulans. The sequence continues at coordinate 504,416 of NZ_OCVX01000003.1, read as the reverse complement.
AGAGGTCCACGCCGAACGTCGAGCGGCTGGGGCTGAAGATCGTCGAGAGGCCAGGCCTCGGAATACCGGTGTCTTGGGCGACCACTTCCCGCAGCACACCCATCAACTGCGCGGACATCTCCTCGGCGCTGGCGAACCGTCGCCGCGGGTCGGGTTCGATGGCGCGGCGCAGCAACCGGCCGAAAGCGTCGTACGTCTTGAGCACCGGGTCGTCTTCGGGCAGCCCGTCGACATAGCGGCCGTTGCGGGTGCGCAGATTCAACGTGAGTGCCGCCAGCGTGCGTCCCACTGTGTAGATGTCGGTGGCCACGGTCGGACCGGTCCGTACGATCTCCGGTGCCTGGAAGCCGGGGGTGCCATAGAGATATCCGAACGAGTTGATCCGGGACACCGCGCCCAAATCGATCAGCTTGAGCTGCTCCTCGGTGAGCATGATGTTTTCCGGCTTCAGGTCGTTGTAGACCAGGCCGATGGAATGCAAGTAGCCCAGCGCGGGCAGGATTTCCAGCACGTACGCAATCGCCTCGGCAACGGGAAATGTCTCGGCTTTGCCTTCTTTGCGGCCCCGCTTGAGCGATTGCCCGCCGATGTACTCCATGACGATGTAGCCGACCGGATCGCCATGCTTGTCGGTGTGCTCGACAAAGTTGAAGATCTGCACGATCGACGGGTGCACCACCTCGGCCAGGAACTGCCGTTCGGCCATCGCGATCGCCTGCGCCTCCGCATCGCCCGAGTGCACCAGGCCCTTGAGCACAACCGGGCGATCGTTGACGTTGTGGTCGACCGCAAGGTAGACCCAGCCCAGCCCACCGTGCGCGATGCAGCCCTTGACTTCGTACTGGCCCGCGATGATGTCTCCGGGACTCAGCTGCGGCAGGAAGGAATACGGACTGCCGCAGTATGGGCACCAGCCCTCCGACGCCCCCTTGCCTTCCGGGCTCGACCGACCGACCGGTCGTCCGCAGTTCCAGCAGAACCGCTTGGACTCCGGGACCACCGGATTGGTCATCAGGGCCTTGAGCGGATCGATATCGCGCACCCGCGGGATTTCCACCAGGCCGCCGCCGAGCTTTCGGACCGGCTGGAGTACCCGGTGAGTCGCGGTGATCCGGTCCTGCGGCTGGGTATCTATGGTGCCGAACGAGATCGGGAAGTCGTCGTCTTCGTCGTCGAAATCGGGGCGGAAGAGGGCCTGGGTGGCCAGCGGCCGCTCCGATGACCCCGTGGTCTGCGTGTCCGCGGGTTGTGTGCCAGGACTTACGTCCTCGGAATCGGGCTTGCCCATCAGTCCACATACCTCGGCGTGGGGGGGAGGGGCGCCGGGCCAAGCACCGTTAGCCACTTGCGGTACAACGCGTTCCAGGTGCCGTCGGTGCGGATGCGTTCGAGCGTGCCGTTGACGAACCGAACCAACCCGGTGTTGTCCAGGTTGATCCCGATCCCGTAGGGCTGGGTGGCCATGTTCGGGCCGACGATGTGCAGGTAGGGGTCTTCTTCCACCAGCCCAGCCAGGATCGAGTCATCGGTGCTGACGGCGTCGATCTCCCGCTGCTGCATTGCCACCAAGCAGTCGGCCCAATTCACTACCGACACGATGATGGGTGGCGGTGCGATTTCCCGGATGCGGCGCAGCGAGGTGGTGCCCCTTGCCACACAGACTCGCTTACCAGAGAGGTCCGACACTTTTGCGATCGTCGAGTCCCGAGGGGCGAGGATGCGTTGGTTGGCGTCGAGGTAGACGGTGGAGAAATTCACCAGCTTGCGCCGCTCGCAGGTGATGGTCATGGTCTTGACGACGACATCGACCTGTGATTTCTGCAGCGCGGTAATGCGCTCGTCGGCCGACAGGATCCGGTACTCGACATGATTCGGGCTACCGAAGATGTCGCGCGCCACCTCGCCGGCGATGTCGACGTCGAAGCCGGTGATCTCGCCGGTGATCGGGTCGCGGAAGCTGAACAGGTTGCTGCCGATGTCGAGCCCGACGATCAACCGCCCCCGGTTGCGGATGTTGGCCACCGCTGCGTCGGCGTCGGCCTTGTTGGAGAAGGGACGGAGGCTAGCGGTGGGATTGCAGTCCTGGGTCGTGTTATCCGGGGGCAGTGGCGGCTGCAGCGGCATTACCTGCATCCCTACCGGCGTGGGCAGCGGCAGCGTCGGAGTCGCCTCGACCTTCAGCGGCTCGGAATGGCCGCAACCGGCCAACACTATCGCTACGACGAGCGGAGTGACTGCCCGCCGGACGACTCTGCTGGGCAGGCGCCGCATCACCGATACTCTTTCAGCCTCGGCCACAGGCCCAGGGCCACGGCAATAGCGGCACCCAGGCTGAGCACCACGCCGCCCACCTGCGCGCCGGCCAGTCCTCGATGCGCATTGAGGACGTCGTGGCGTAGGTGGTTGCGGCTTTGATCCATGGCTTTGGTGAGCGCTTCGTCGAGCTTGTCGAATGCCGGGGTGGAATCGTCTTCACCCTTGCCGAGCGCAACCTGGGTGGCTGCCCGATAGTTGCCGACCGAAATGTAGGAGTTGATCCGGTCGTTGGCCTGCTGCCAGCGGACCAGCAGCTGGTCGGCGCCCTGCAGGTCGGGTTTGTCTACGGCGTCGGGACGGGCCATGTAGGCCTCAAGTTGGTGGTGCATGGCGTCGATGCGCTGATAGAAGGATTGCTTACGGACTTCCTCGTCGCCGCGCCGGATCAGTGACAACGTCTCGTCGGCCCGCGCCTGCTGGGCGGTGATCGCCAGGTTGGTGACGGTCTTGAGCGACTCGGCCGCGGTATCTTTCGCACTGCGGCTGGCCGCTGTGGAGATTGTCAGCGCAGTTCCGACCCACACCACCATCACGAGAATACCGAGTGCGCCCACGACAAGGCCTGGGTTAATGCGCCTTCTGGTGCGCCGGGCTAGCCAGCGATGCGAGAACGCGCCGAAGGCGACCGTGGTGGCGACGACGAGGATCACCGGCGCTGGGATCTGGGTGGACGCGGTGGTTTCGGTGTCTACCCGCGCTGACGTCGCCTGGTACAGCTGTTGCGCGTCGGGCAGGATCGTCGACTGCATCAGCCCCGATGCCTCCGACAGGTATGACGATCCGACGGGATTACCCGCCCGGTTGTTGGTCCGCGCGATCTCGATCAGCCCGGTATAGACGGCCAGTTCGGCGTTGATCCGGCCCAGCAATTGCACCAACGGCTCATCGGTGAGGCCGCTGGCCGCCCGAGTCACGGCCACCGCGGCGTCGGTGATGGCCTGCTCGTAGCGCATCCGGACGCCGCGCGGTTCAGCCTGCGCGATGAACGCGGTGGCAGCCGCGGCATCGGCTACTGACAGCGTGGTGTAGAGCCGTCCCGCCGCGAATGACAGCGGCTCGGTGTGGTCGAGAACGGTAGTCAGCACTTGCTGGCGATGGTTGATCGTCGTCGAGGTGGCGAATGCGCTGGATACGCCCAGGGCCGCCAACACGATGCCGATGGTCAGGATGCGGCCGGGGGTCGTCGAGACGAACCACCAGCGGGGATGGGCCGGTTCGGCGGGCGAGCGCAATCCCAGCGGCTCGGTCGACGGGTGCGCCAGCTCAACCGTCACGTCTGCTTCGACCTCATCTTTCGGCCATCCTACGAACCTCTATAAGCGAATCTTAAGAGAATGTGCCGACAGATGTGTGGAGGCTGGGGCAATTGAGCAGGCCGGCGCCGAATTATCCTGTCTTCGTGCGGGGCGACGGCGACGGATGGGTGATCTCCGACAGCGGCGTCCACTACTGGGGCCGATATGGCTCCGCAGGCCTGCTGCTTCGGGCGCCCCGGGCCGACGGAACCCCCGCGGTGCTGCTGCAGCATCGAGCAGTGTGGAGCCATCAGGGTGGCACCTGGGGTCTGCCGGGTGGTGCTCGCGACAGCCATGAGACGCCCGAGCAGACCGCGGTTCGCGAAGCGAACGAAGAGGCTGGCCTGGACGCCGAGCTACTGACGGTGCGGGCGATAGTAGTGACTGCCTGCCCGGGCGGCACCTCCTGGACCTACACGACGGTCGTCGCCGATGCCAGCGAGTTGCTTGACACCGTGCCCAATCGGGAAAGCGCCGAGCTGCGCTGGGTCGGCGAGGACGAGGTGGCCGACCTGCCGTTGCATCCCGGCTTCGCCGCCAGCTGGCACCGGCTACGCACGGCTCCGGCGACCGTGCCGCTGGGTCACGCCGACGAACGGCGGCAGCGCCTGCCGCGGACCATGGAGATCGAGGCCGGAGTCTTCGTCTGGTGCATGCCCGGTGATGCGGATCACGCGCCGCTGAGTCCCCAAATCAGCTCGCTGCTGCAAGCGCTGACTTGAGCTGCGCGGCCGCCGCCTGTGGGTCGTCGGCGGCGGTGATTGCCCGCACCACCACGATCCGGCGGGCACCGGCCGCAAGGACTTCGGGCAGCCGTTGGGCGTCGATCCCGCCGATGGCGAACCATGGCTTGTCGCCGCCGAGTTGAGCCGCGGCGCGAACCAGGTCCAGGCCCGGCGCTGTGCGGCCCGGTTTGGTTGGCGTGGGCCAGCAAGGTCCGACGCAGAAATAATCGGCTTGCCCGGCTGCCGAGGCAGCTTGTTCAGTGTTGTGACTGGACAGCCCGATGACGACATCGGGGCCGACGATGTCGCGAGCTATCTCCAGGGGCAGGTCATGCTGGCCAAGGTGCAGCACGTCGGCGCCGGCGGCGCGGGCGATATCGGCGCGGTCGTTGACCGCGAACAGGGCGCCGTGCCGGCGGGCGGCGTCCGCCAGGATCTCGCAGGCGGCCAGCTCGTCGCCCGCCCCCAGCTGGCCGAACCGCCGCTCTCCGGCCAAACCATTGTCGCGCAGCTGGATGATGTCGACACCGCCGACCAGGGCCGCGTCGGCGAACTCGGCCAAGTCGCCACGCTCGCGACGGGCGTCGGTGCACAGGTACAGCCTTGCGGTGCAGAGACGGCTGGCAGGTTGGTGCACATCACTGACGTTATCCGGGTTAGCGCGCTAGCGTGGACGCTGAGAAACACACGGGAGTCCCGGGAGCGGGGCTGAGAGTGGGCACACATCCTGCCCTGACCGTCACACCTGATCCGGGTCATGCCGGCGAAGGGAGCGGACGATGTCGAATGCGCTGGCCGTCATAGGCGGCGGCATCATCGGGCTGTCGGTGGCGCGCCGAGCGGCCCAAGCCGGTTGGTCGGTGCGGGTGCACCGAAGCAACGAGCGGGGCGCGTCCTGGGTCGCGGGCGGCATGCTGGCACCGCACAGCGAAGCCTGGCCGGGTGAGGAACGGTTGTTGCGGCTGGGTCTGGAGTCGCTGCGGCTGTGGCGCGAGGGTGGCTATCTGGATGGTCTGCCACCGCAGGTGGTCACCGCACGTGAGTCGTTGGCGGTGGCCGTCGATGCGGCCGACGTAAACGACCTGCGTACCGTCGCGGATTGGTTGTCCGATCAGGGCCACCCGGTGGTCTGGGAGTCGGCTGCGCGCGATGTCGAACCCCTGCTGGCACAGGGCATTCGGCACGGCTTCCGGGCGCCCACCGAACTGGCTGTCGACAACCGCGCCGTGCTCGACGCGTTGAGCCTGGAGTGCGAACGGCTGGGCATTCAGTGGGCGGCGCAGGTGGCCGACCTGGCAGGGATCGAAGGCGACGCGGTGGTAATCGCCAACGGCATTGACGCGCCAGCGTTGTGGCCCGGCCTACCGGTGCGCCCGGTGAAAGGCGAAGTGCTGCGGCTGCGCTGGCGGAAGGGGTGTATGCCGTTGCTGCAGCGGGTCATTCGAGCCCGGGTGCATGGACGGCAGGTGTACCTGGTGCCGCGATCCGACGGCGTGGTCGTCGGCGCCACCCAGTACGAACATGGCCGCGACACTACGCCCGTCGTATCGGGAGTCCGTGACCTGCTCGACGATGCGTGCGCAGTGGTGCCGGCGCTGGGTGAGTACGAACTGGCCGAGTGCGCCGCCGGGCTGCGCCCGATGACACCCGATAACCTGCCGTTTGTGCAGCGCCTGGACGCACGGACGTTGGTGGCCGCGGGCCACGGCCGATCGGGTTTTCTGTTGGCGCCGTGGACCGCCGAACAGATCGTGTCCGAACTCGTTCCGGTGGGAGTGCACTCATGATCGTGGTTGTCAATGACAAACGGATCGAGGTCGACGAGCGGACCACCGTAGCCGCCCTGCTGGCGTCGCTGGGTTTCCCGGACCGGGGTGTCGCGGTGGCACTGGACGCGGCGGTGCTCCCGCGATCTAATTGGGCGACAAAGCTTTCCGAAGGTGCACAACTCGAGGTAGTAACGGCGGTGCAGGGTGGTTGATTCCAAACTAACAATCGGCGACCGCAGCTTCGCGTCACGGCTCATCATGGGCACCGGGGGAGCGACCAATCTGGCGGTACTGGAGGGGGCGCTGATAGCGTCAGGTACCGAGCTGACCACTGTCGCGATACGCCGGGTAGACGCCGAGGGTGGAACCGGACTGCTCGACCTGCTCAACCGGCTCGGCATTACGCCGCTGCCCAACACCGCGGGCTGCCGCAGTGCCGCCGAGGCCGTGCTGACAGCGCAATTGGCCCGGGAGGCGCTGAACACCAACTGGGTCAAGCTCGAGGTGATTGCCGACGAACGCACGCTGCTGCCCGACGGCGTCGAATTAGTTCGGGCCGCAGAGCAATTGGTGGACGACGGGTTTGTGGTCCTGCCGTACACCAACGACGACCCGGCGCTGGCCCGTCGACTGGAGGACACCGGGTGCGCGGCCGTGATGCCGCTCGGGGCACCGATCGGCACCGGTCTTGGCATTACCAATCCACACAATATCGAGATGATCGTCGCTCGCGCCGGCGTTCCCGTGGTGCTCGATGCGGGTATCGGTACCGCGAGTGACGCCGCGCTGGCGATGGAATTGGGTTGTGACGCCGTACTGTTGGCCACTGCGGTGACCCGAGCCGCCGACCCGCCGGCGATGGCCGCCGCGATGGCCGCCGCCGTCACCGCCGGCTATCTGGCGCGTCGGGCCGGGCGGATCCCGAAACGCTTCTGGGCACAGGCGTCTAGCCCGGCGTTATGACCAAACGTTATGTCGCGCTGGGCAGTTCGATGGCCGCCGGTCCGGGTATCAAGCCTCACGCGGCGGGAGCGCCTTGGCGGGCAGGCCGATCCGCCCGCAACTACCCACATCTGGTCGCCGAACGGCTGAACCTTGATCTGGTTGACGTCACCTATTCTGGCGCGACCACCGCGCATGTGCTCGCCGATCACCAGCATGGCGCGCCGCCCCAAATCACCGCTCTGGACGGCTCGGAGGACTTGGTCACGGTCACCATCGGGGGCAATGACGTCGGCTACATACCGCTGCTCATGGCCGCGTCGTTGCCGCTCATTGCACGGCGGGTGCCGGTGCTCGGGGGGCGCATGCGTGAATTGTTGGACCGCGACGCACGGGATGGCGCGCTGGCCGAGGCTTTTGATGCGTTGTGCGCGGTGGGCAAGACGCTACGAGAACGCGCACCACAAGCCCGAGTGCTTTTCGTCGACTACCTCACGGTGCTGCCGCCGGCGGGTGCGCCGGCTCCGCCACTGTCCGAGGTGGATGCCGCGCTGGGGCGCCACGTTGCCGGCACACTCGAACGGCTCACGGCTGACGCCGCTGCGGCGACCGGGTGTGGGCTCGTGTGCGCCGGTGCCGCCAGCCGCGACCATCACGCATGGTCGGATGCGCCTTGGACAGTGAAGCTGACGAAATTCGGTGTGCCACTACCGGGTCGGCCGGCACCGCTGCATCCCAACGACGCCGGGATGCGCGCGGTGGCGGAGCTTGTTTTAAAGGCGCTTTAAAGGCGTTGTAGCCTTCAAGTCGATCTGGCGTGAATCCTGGGTTCTGAGCGTGAACTGTGGGCGCGAAAACCGGCCGGATCCGGCCCTGGATACACGCTGAAAGCCCTGAGCTCACACTCGATCTCGAGGACTACGAGTGACTTCAGCCGTTAGTACGCCACCACTGGTAGAGCGCGGGGACGTCGGTGTTGGATGCGCGGATGTAGCTGAGGACGTTCTTAGCGTCGGTGGTCCAGATGATCTCGGCGGCACCCTGATAGGTCCCGCACGCCACCTGTCCGGCGGTGGAACCGGCGCTGCCCTGGTGCCAGGTGGTCGGTGATTGGCCGCTGTCGCCGCATGCGGTCAGGGTTTCGTCCTTGATGCTGGCTTTGAATGAGCCGTTCATGTCGTCGGCGTTGGCGAAGAGGATGTACTTGGCTTGAACTGGTCCGGCTGAGTCCGGGCTCTGTCCGCACGAAAGCGCGGCGAGTTCACCAGCGCTGATTGACTGTGCGGTGCAATTGTTGAGGCCGTAGCCCTTCGACAGCGACGCGGCGAGTGTGTTGACATCCGACGAGTTGCCGGTGGGGTCCGCGATTGCGGTGGCTGTACCTAGGCAGGCAAAGCTGCCCATTAGCGCTGCAGCCGTCGCGGCTCGCAACGCGTTGGTGAGGTGAGACATCCTTACTCCTTACGGTTGTCGGACCGACGGTGCAGCAGCGCTGACATCCAGGAGTCTATTTCTGTCATTCGCCAGAAAACTAGAGCTACTTACTAATAAAGGTGCTACAGCGCTATTTGTCGGATATGCAACATATTCCGCTAGAAATTGTCTGTCTATGCAGCAATGCGTCTTTAATGGGCCGCTAGGCGTCGGCGCATCATAGACGTGGTGATCGCGTAAGTGATGGTTAACATGCACAAGTGCGATTTTCCGGTTGGTGATGCCGTCGCGACGCCGCTCCGGTATGGTAAGCACCGCTTCACGCCAGCTAACTTCATTTGACTGGAGAATCCATGACACAACCACCACCTCCCGGTTACCCGCCGCAGCAGCCGCCCGCCGGCCAACAACCTGACAATTACTTGGTCTGGTCAATTCTGGTGACGTTGTTCTGCTGCCTTCCCCTTGGCATCGTTGCGATTGTCAAGTCCACCCAGGTCAACGGGTTGTGGGCGCAGGGTCGTTATGCGGAAGCTCAGGCTTCGGCCGATTCCGCCAAGAAGTTCGTGATCTGGTCGGCCGTCGCAGGCGTGATCGTATTCGTCATCTACGGCATTTTGTTGGCGGTGGGTGCCCTCAACGCCGGGACTGAGAGCGCGGCGATGATGCTCACCACGATGTACTAAGCCTGGGTGAGCTGATGGTGACCCGCCAAGGGTCGGCGCCGCTGAGTTTGGGTGCGCCACTGCTGGTGGCCGCGTCCACGACATTGGTATGCGCCGCCATCTGGGTGGGTGATCCGACAACCCCGAACGGCCCACTGCCGGTATGTCCCACCAAGGCTCTGCTGGGAATCGATTGCCCTGGGTGTGGCAGCCTTCGAATGCTGTACAGCCTTATGCACGGCAACCTTTTGGCGGCTGTCAGGTTTAACGCTCTTGGCCTGGCGGCGGTGGCGCTGTTGGTGTGGGCCTACCTGGCTTGGACCTATGGGCGTTTGGTAGGCCGACGAATCGGGAGTTGGCAGCATCGCCGCTGGGCGGCAGTAGTGGCCCTGGCGCTGGTGCTGGCTTGGTTTGTGGTGCGCAACATCCCCGTTGCGCCATTCACCACGCTGTTTGTCTGAATTTGGTCGCTGTGATGCGAAAGCCGCATTCGCTTGTGCGGATGCGGCTTTCGCTACTTCAGGAGCCCGCTTCTAATCTGAGCTAGTCTGAGCGCGATGGTGCACAAATCAAAGATGTTCCCGGCGGTGCTTGCCGTGGCCGTGGTCGTTGCGTTCCTGGCAACGGGGTGTGTTCATTGGCGGACTCAGTCGAAGCCGGCTTCCAGCAACCCCGCCGCGGCTGAGTTCGCCATGACGTTGCGCAATAAGGTGAGCGCAGACGCGATGATGGCGCACTTGTCGAAGCTTCAAGACATCGCCAACGCGAACAACGGGACCCGGGCGGTTGGCACTCCCGGCTATGAAGCCAGTGTGGACTATGTGGTAAACACATTGCGCAACAATGGTTTTGACGTCCAAACCCCTGAGTTTTCGGCCCGCGTGTTTCACGCCGAAAAGGGTTCGGTGGCCGTTGGCGGTCTGACTGCCGAGGCGCGCGCCCTGGAGTACAGCCTCGGTACCCCGCCGGACGGCGTGACCGGGCAGTTGGTGGTCGCACCCGCCGACGACAGCCCGGGCTGCACGCCCAGCGACTACGACAATCTGCCAGTGCAAGGCGCGGTGGTGCTGGTTGATCGTGGCAACTGCCAGTTCGCTCAGAAAGAGGATGCTGCGGCGCAGCGCGGTGTCGCGGCGTTGATCATCGCCGACAATGTCGACGAGCAATCGATGGGCGGCACGCTGGGGGCAAACACCGACGTCAAGATCCCGGTGGTCAGTGTCACCAAGTCTGTCGGTATTCAGCTCCGGGGCAAGTCCGGACCAACCACCATCAAGCTCACGGCGAGCACCCAGAGTTTCAAGGCCCGCAACGTGATCGCGCAAACCAAGACGGGGTCACCCACAGACGTGGTGATGGCGGGCGCACATTTGGACAGTGTTCCAGAAGGACCGGGCATCAACGACAATGGCTCCGGGGTGGCCGCGATTCTGGAAACCGCAGTGCAGCTGGGTAACTCACCGCACGTGCGTAACGCGGTGCGGTTCGGCTTCTGGGGCGCCGAGGAACTCGGGCTAATCGGTTCGCGCAACTACGTCGAGTCGCTGAATCTCGACGCTCTCAAGAACATCGCCCTGTATCTGAACTTCGACATGCTGGCATCGCCAAATCCCGGCTACTTCACCTATGACGGTGATCAGTCGTTGCCAATGGATGCGCGCGGCCAACCGGTGGTGCCCGAAGGCTCCGCCGGCATCGAACGCACGCTGGCCGCCTATCTGAAGATGGCCGGCAAGACCCCGCAGGACACGTCGTTCGACGGTCGTTCCGATTACGACGGGTTCACCCTGGCGGGAATCCCGTCGGGTGGGCTGTTCTCCGGCGCGGAGGTCAAAATGACCGACGAGCAGGCCAAGCTGTGGGGCGGGACCGCGGATCAGCCGTTCGATCCGAACTATCACCAGAAGGGCGACACCCTCGAACACATCGACCGCACCTCGCTGGCCATCCAAGGAAGCGGCGTCGCCTACGCGGTTGGCCTGTACGCGCAGGACCTGAGTGGCCGCAATGGTGTTCCGATCATGGAGGACCGCACCCGCCACGTGCTCACCAAACCATGACGCCCGCCATGGTTCGGGGGCTGGGGGCGGCGCTGCTGACCTGCCTGTTGGTGGGATGCTCAACGACGCATCAGCCGGCACCGCCGGCAGCGGCGCCGGACTTCGGCCGAACGCTCTCGGTAAAGGTGACCGCGGACGGCATGTTCACACATCTGCGTGCGCTGCAGGCGATCGCCAACGGCAACAAGGGGAATCGGGCCGACGGCACGCCTGGCTACGACGCCACCGTTGAGTACGTGGCGAAAGCGCTGCGCAGCAGGGGATTTGATGTGACGACGCAGGAGTTCGAACGGCTGTACCCGGGGTCGCCGGGTAAGCCGACGCTGACGGTCGCCGGACGCGGCTATTCCGTTGACCAGGCGTCGCTGCTGGTCCGAACACCTCCCGGGGGCCTGACGGGCCAGGTGGTCCGGCCCGCACGGCCAGCCGGATGCACTGCGGGCGATTACCAGTCCGTGCTACCAACGGGTGCCATAGCGGTCGTCGATGACACCCGCTGCTCGGTGGTCGACAAACAGAACAGCGCGGTTGCCAAGGGCGCGGCGGCGCTGATCGTGGTCAGCCAGGCCAGCAATCAGGGAGCCCCACCCACGTTGTTCAACCCTGGCTACTACAACCAGCTGACCGTGCCGGTCGCGGTGGTCGGCGCCAACGCGGCAGCCGCGCTGGGGCGCGCTACCGCGCCGGTGCGCCTGGTGCTGGACGCCGAGAACGTCAAGATCACATCGCGAAACGTGCTGGCGCAGACCAAGACCGGCGCCCCCCATGAGGTGATTACGGTGGGCGCGCATCTCGCCAGCCCACGTGAGAGCCCCGGCATCAACGACGGCGGGTCCGGCGTGGCCGCGGTGCTGGAAACGGCTCTGCAGTTGGGTCCGTTGCCGCCGGTGGCCAATGCGGTGCGGTTCGCGTTCTGGGGAGGCCAGGAGAACGGGCTCAACGGTTCCATGGACTACGTGTTCGGCCTGGACAACAAACAGCTCAACGACATCGCGCTGTACCTGAACTTCGACATGCTCGGGTCGGCGAACGCGGGCTTTTTCACCGACGACGGCGACCAATCCGGTCCGGCCGGACCGGGTGTGGCTGCTGCGGACGTGCCGGAAGGTTCGGCCGGCATCGAGCGCACCCTGGCCGGCTATTTGAACCTGGCCGGCAAGCGCCCCGCCGACATGCCGCTGAACTCCAGGGTCGCCTACCATCCCTTTCTCGTCGCCGGTGTGCCGATCGGGGGCCTGACCACCGGCGCTTCGCAACCGAAAACCGTTGTGCAGGCGCGGCTCTGGGGCGGTCAGACTGGCGTTTGGTTCGACCCCAACTACCAGAGCGTTCGTGACACCATCGAAAACATCAACCGGGAAGCATTGGCCGTAATGGGCTCAGGAGTGGCGTTCGCGGTGGGCAGCTACGCGGAGTCAATCGGAGGCGCCAACGGCGTCACACCCCATGACAAGCGCCATCGCACCCGGGTGTCGTAGCCCGGGGGTACCGGGACTAACGCTCTGGCGTCGCGATTAGCCTGAACTGCATATTGTTGACGTCAGTGAGCGACTGGATGTCGACTTGCCGAAGCCGATCGCTCAAGTTCGTCTTGCGCAAGCTGGTTATCAGACCCGGAGCCGCCCAGCCATCAGCCAAGTCCACTCCAAAACCGGCGTCAGGCTCGGAATCGAATACAGGCACGACGATAACGGTTGGCTCGCTGGGAATCTCGTTGTACACCGCTGACGAAATCACCAGCACGGTAACGCCGGTGTCCGTTCGCCAAATGTCGCCCCGGCGTGGGGGTGGGTTCAACGATTAGCCAGCATGCCGAGGTTGCGATCGGCCCAAGCCTCGCTGAAAGCAGCAGCCTCCGGGTGTGCTCGCATCCACTGGTCATGCTCCGCGCAGCGCCGCCTCATGTCGTTTATGTCGAGCAAGCCCGCGCTCCACGAGTCCATCGACAGTTTGTCCAGGCCGCTATAGCGCTTGAGGACTTGGTACGCGCTGTCAAAAAGGCGCAACGCAATCATCCTGGCCATCGCTCGATGCTAGCAAGCGAGCTGGTTGAAGGGCGGTAGAGCCACGGGGCTTCGCCGACGGCGCTCTCAGTAGGGGTACGTTGTGCGGCAGGAAACTAGGGGAGGTGAATCGATGGCTGGCGCCCAATCGTCGGACCTGCGATTCGACGTGCCCCTTTACACACTCGCCGAGGCTTCCAAGTATCTGGTGGTTCCGCGCCCAACGTTGACGACCTGGACGGATGGGTACGAACGACGGCCTGCCACCGGGCCGACGGTCAAGACCTAACCGATTATCACGGCGTTTCCCTAGCCGACCCGTGGATACCCCCATGCATTGGCATCCCAAGATCTGTTCACCGACGGCGCCGAAGTGCTATGGCGATTCGCCCAAGAGTCCGGGGAAGGAAGCCCGGACGAGGACGTGGTCAAGGGGCTGATCGTCCCGAGATCCGGCCAGTACGTGTTCAAGGAGATCGTTGAGCATTACCTCAAGCAGATCAGTTTTGCCGACGACAAATTCGCCTCAGTTATCCGATTGCCTCAGTACGGTGACGCAAATGTCGTACTGGATCCTCGCCGCGGGTACGGGCAGCCGGTGTTCGATGTCAGCGGTGCCCGGGTGGCTGACGCGTTAGGGCCGTTGCGTGCCGGCGCCAGTTTCCAAGCGGTGGCCGACGACTATGGCGTGACGGAGTCCTAACTGCTCGACGCACTTGACGCCATTGCGGCCTGATCCGCGCCTCATAGTGGGTCTCGATCACATCTTTGTCGACAGGACGCCTGGGGGGGCGGTACAAGTTCCCCAACTCCTGCGGGCTGCTGGGTTCGCCCTAACAACGATGCGGGAGCATTACGGCGAGCAGCGAGCCCAAGGCGTCAGTGATCATGAGTGGATCGCCTTGACAGCCGAACGTGGCTGGATCGGCTTCCATAAGGACGACAATATTCGGAGAAACCAACTCGAGCGCCAGACGGTACTGGACATCGGTGCCCGATTATTCTGCGTGCCTCGAGTTGACCTGCTGGCAGAAGATGCCGCGGCACGGTTCATCACCAATGTGGCCGCGATTTCACGTGCCGCGCGATCGCCGGGCCATTCATCCATACCGTCTAGACGGGCAAGATCACGCGACAGCATTAGCGCTATCCCGGCCGGTTCTCGTCATGTGAGTAGGTCGACGATCTTTATGGTCTCAACGCTGACCGTGGTCACCCTCTTAATGAGGTCGACGATGTAGGCCGGCTTCTTGTGTCGTCGCGCCAATCATTGGGGTCGTTGACGATTCCCGACGATCGCCGAATGATCTTTCTTGGAGCGCCATTTCATCTTCTGTACGCGCCAGGTTTCTCGGTCGGCCGGATCTACGCCCGGTTTCAGTTGCACCTCAAGGGGGTACGGCTCGACGGACTCGTAGTTGACATGCAACTCGGCGAGTTTGCGGCCGGCTTCAGCGAGCCGGTCAAATCGCTCCCGTGTTTCGGGAGTTGGGATGTGCGGCAGCATCTTCTTCAGGTCGTGCTGGCCGATTGCATCGCGGTAGAGCTTGTGGATGCCGTTGGTCACGTTGTCGAGGCGGCGGTAGCCGTGTTCGTCAATGCCGGTGTCGTTGGTGGATGCGAAATCTAGTGTGCTGCCGTATGATTCGGACTTCTCGTAGGTCCGCTGCCGCCATTCTCGGCGGCCGTGCGCTCGGCGACTTTCAGCGCTGTGAACGTCTTGCCGGTACCGCATGCCATGATTAGCTTGCCGCGCTCGTTGCCGAGACGATAACCGCGGAACACCGCGTCGATCGCCTGTTGTTGGTGCGGTCGTGGCGCGTGCCGTGTCGCCTGAGCCAAGTTTCGGCCATGCCGATGCGCTGCACCGGGATCAGCTGATCGGCCAGCGCGTCCTCCGCGTTCTTACCCCAGCGATCCGTGGTCGAGATGATCACTCGGTTGGTGAAGCCCGTCTTGCCCGACGCGGTGAAGAATGAGTCGATATCGGCCTTGGAGAGCATGTGCGTCGGCTCGTAGAACTTGCACTGAACTGCGGTGTAGTTTCCGGTGTCGCGCTCGCGGGCCACCAGGTCGATGCCGGTGTCGGGCTTGCCTTGCCGTCCCGGCCAATCGATCCAGCGCCACACCGCGTCGCAATGCTGCGACATCATCGGGTCAGCTCGAAGTAGCGCACCATCAACTTCTAGAACTTCGTTCCCCGTTCCGAGTTCGACGGAGCCTTCCGGAAACGCCTCGATGACCTCGTGTACCGACCCGATGCCGCACGACGATACTGCGCAGCTCCGACATCGCGGCAGCTTCGTTTGGGTACTGATGGCAAATCAACCGATCTAAGATGGGATTCCTTATAGTGCAGGCCGGTTGGGACGGGGTTGGTCAAATGAAGTTGCGGTGTGGTCGCTCTCGCAGGCTGATCGCGTCGGTGCGGGCCGCTATCGCCTGCCTGGGGGCGATACTGGTGGTGGCCGGCTGCACGACGGTAGTTGGAGGTCGCGCGCTGTCGATCCTCAACGACCCATTTCGGGTGGGGGGACTGCCCGCGACCAATGGTCCCAGCGGCGCTCGCCCGAACGCACCCGCGGCGACGGGCACGGTGATCAACACCAACAACGGAGCGATCGACAAGCTGTCGTTGCTCTCGATCAACGACATCGAGCAGTACTGGAGAGCCAACTACACCGACCCGCTGAAGGGAACGTTCAAACCCGTCGACAAGCTCGTCTCCTACGACTCCAACGATCCGAACAGTCCAATCGTCTGCCACAACGAGACATACGAGCTCGTCAACGCATTTTTCACCTCGCGCTGCAATCTGATCGCCTGGGACCGTGGGGTGTTCATGGCGATAGCGCAAAAGTACTTCGGCGACATGTCCGTGAATGGCGTCCTGGCACACGAGTTCGGACACGCTCTGCAGAGCATGGCGAAATTGGTGACCAGAAGAGACCCAACGATCGTCCGTGAGCAGCAGGCGGACTGTTTCGCAGGGGTCTACCTGTATTGGGTGGCCGACGGTAAGTCACCGCGCTTCACGCTGAGCACCGCCGACGGGCTCGACCATGTGATCGCCGGGATCATCACGACCCGCGACCCGGTTATGGACGCCGATACGGAAAACGACGACGAACATGGGTCGGCGTTGGATCGGGTCAGCGCGTTCCAGATGGGTTTCATCAACGGCACCCCGGCGTGCGCGGCAATCAACAAGGCCGAGATCGAGCAGCGCCGCGGTGACCTGCCGAAGACCCTGCGGGTCGATGACTACGGGGATCCGGAGACCGGTGAAGTCCCGATCAACGAAGACACCCTGTCGACGTTGATGGAGCTCATGGGCAAGATCTTCGCGCCCAAGAACCCGCCGACGCTGTCCTACAAGGCGACCGGTTGCCCCGATGCGAAGCCCAGCCCACCGGCGTCCTACTGCCCAGCCACCAACACCATCGTGGTCGACCTGCCCGGACTGGCCACGATGGGCAAGGTTGCCAGCGAAAAGGAACACAGCCTGCCGCAGGGTGACGACACCGCCCTGTCGATCGTGATGTCGCGGTACGCGCTAGCGGTGCAGCATGAACGGGGCCTCGCGATGCAGAGCCCGTGGACCGCGCTGCGGACGGCATGCCTGACTGGTGTTGCGCACCGCAAGATGGCCGAGCCGATTGATCTGCCCTCCGGCAAGCAACTCATCCTGACCGCCGGTGACCTCGACGAAGCCGTGGCCGGGCTGCTCACAAATCACATGGTGGCCAGTGACGCCGACGGTGTCAGCGTGCCTGCCGGATTCACCCGCATCGCTGCGTTCCGTGGCGGCGTGGGCGGCGATATGGACGGCTGCTACGCGCGCTATCCGGTATAGGTGACTTCCTGCTTCTTGTTCTGGTCGTTATGCACCCAGATCACCAGGAAGCCGGTGATCAACACCCACCCGGCGGCAACGGTCGGGATCGCCCAGGCGCGACGCACCAACAGTGCGGTGTCGCACTGCGACGCGAGGGCGTCGCTGTTGGCCTGGTGAGCCTGGGTGAGGTCGGAGCTGAAGCCGTTGCCACACGTGATCTTGACGCCGTACGAATCGAATTGATTCAGGTAGACCGGAAGGTAGAGGGCGAACAACCCGACCACCCCGAGTAGCAGGCCGGCGATACCTAGGTACAACTGACGACGACTCACAACTTCCCCATGCTACCTATGTAATTCACGATTCGGTTCTTGCGCTCATGTCATGCATACGTCGGAGAACAGCAGTACTGGCCACGACGCGATCGACCCCAAAAACGACACCGCCAGATCGGCCCCATGGAGCCGATGCAAATGCTCGGTGTGCGTCATCGACCAGACCGTTCCTACCAGCAGATATGGTGTCCCGACGATCAGTCCGAGGACTATCAGTTGGCCGACGGTGACCTGGACGTTCAGCACTTGGCGAACTCTCTCCAGCATGTCGGTTCCTCCGAAAGCACCTCGGACAATTCCCCTAAACCAGGATTATGTTAATGCAGATTCTGCAAAGGCGATACAGTTGGGCGGTGTCCACCGGTGCCAGCGCCATTCGGAGGCGGCCAAAAGACCGCAAGGCACAAATAGCCCGCGCGTCCGCCGAGGCGTTCAGCGCGCACGGCTATCACGCCGTCAGCATGGAAACCATCGCGGCCAAGGTCGGGGTCTCGGCGCCCGCGCTGTACCGGCACTACGCAG
Organism: Mycobacterium simulans; assembly: GCF_900232995.1. Classification (GTDB taxonomy): domain Bacteria; phylum Actinomycetota; class Actinomycetes; order Mycobacteriales; family Mycobacteriaceae; genus Mycobacterium; species Mycobacterium simulans. Next base: position 486,512 of record NZ_OCVX01000003.1, on the reverse strand, counting down.
GCAAGTACGACCTGTTCCGGGGCGCGGTGCTGGCCTTGAGTCAGCAACTTGTCGACTGCACGGACTTAAAACCGGGCCCAGCAGGGGACCCAGAACCAGGTCCGGACCCGGCCGCGATGCTGGACCGGCTCGTTGCGGCGCTCATCGACGCTACTCTGGACAACCGCGATTCCGGCGGTCTGTACCGCTGGCAGGCGCGCTATCTGCGCGCTGAGGACCAGTCCACACTGACCGGTCAACTGCGCCTAGTGAATCGTCGGATTCAGAAGCCGCTCATCGTGATTCGGCCGTCATTGACTTCCGCGCAGCGGTGGATGCTGTCGGCCGGGGTGCTGAGTGTGATCGGCAGTATCGTGGATCACCGCGCACGGCTGCCGGCCGACGAGATCCGTGCGCTGCTGGCCGCGGCGGCCGCGGCGATCTTATCCGCGGAGCTTCCGCAACCAGGGGATGTCTTTCCTCGGCCAGCGTCCTGGCGGATCTTCGCCGAGGATGCTGGTGTCTACGAAGCGTTGCTGTACGCGGCGATGGCGTTGTTCAAAGACCGGGGCTATACGGAAACCAGCATGGCGCAGATCGCCGCGGCCGCCGGCATACCGGTGTCGGGGATCTATCGTTACTTCTCCGGCAAGTGCGAGATTCTGGCAACCGGATTGCGCCGGGCGACCGACCGAGTCTCCGGGCAGCTGTCGCCGATCTTCGGCGCTATCACCGACCCACGGCAGGCATTGCTGCTCTTGATCGAGGCCTATGTAGCAACGTCGTTCGCCAACCCAGAGCTGGTCGCGGTCTACTACACCGAGCGGGTCAACCTGACGCCCGCCGACCAGATGTTGCTGCACAACGTGCAGCTGTCGACAGTCGACTCTTGGGTGCGGCTGCTGACGGCTTCGCGACCGGCGCTCACCCCGATGCAGGCGCGATTCTTGGTGCAGGCCGCTATGGCACTGGTGGTCGATCTAGGGCGGATGGCGAGCCCGGACGATACGGCTTATGCGCAGGCGTGTGTGCGAAAGCTGATGGAGGTCACGTTGTTTGGTCCGGGAGCTGACCCCCCAGCAGGCCCAGTGTCGCCGCGACCGCCAAAGCGCCTACGTCGAGGGTCTTCGAGCCCAAGTCGTGTCGCGCGCCGGTGATTTCGACGATCTCGGTCGGCGCGGGGATTAGCGCCGCGGCGGCCCGCAGCTCCGCGATCGTGCCGAACGGATCCGACGTGCCGTGGGTGAACACGGTAGGCACCGCGATGTCGGGCAGGTGCTCGGTGCGGGTTCGCTCCGGTTTGCCCGGTGGGTGGACCGGATAGGAGAACAACGTCAGTGCGTTGACTGGCGCTTGCTTGGCGGCGGCCACCACCATGGACGTTTGCCGACCACCGTAGGAATGCCCGCCGGCGATCAGCGGACCATCGGCAAGGCCGCGGCACAACGCGATCGCTTCGGCGATCCCTTCGCGGTCCGTGGCTGCCGAGCCCGACGGCGGACCCTTGGGCCGGCGTCGGCGGTAGGGGAGGTTATACCTGACCGCCAGCCAGCCGCGCCGCGACCATTCCTCGCAAACCCGTTGCAACAGTGCGGATTCCCGGTTGCCGCCGGCGCCGTGGGTCAATACGACTACCCCGTTTGGAGTGCCCTCGGGCTCGTGTGCGACACCCGCTATCTCGTTGAGGTTCATGTGAGCCTGAAAAAGGGAGATACGGGGCCATGGCCCCCGCCCAGCGGATAGGCGGCGCGCAGGCATTCGGTAACCCACTCCTTGCCGAAGGTGACCGCGTCCGGCACCGTGAGGCCGTGGGTGAGTGCACAGGCGATCGCGGCGGCCAGTGTGTCACCACCGCCGTGGTCGTTGCCGGTGGACAGCCGCGGTGTGTCGAACTCGTAGCAGGAGGTGCCATCGTAGAGCAGGTCGCAGCTGGTGTCCGAGGAGCGCAGGTGTCCACCCTTGACCAGTACCCACCGCGGACCCAGCGCGTGGAGGGCCTTGGCGGCTGAGCGCTGCGTGTCGGCGTCGGTGACCTCGATATCGACCAGTAGGCGCACCTCGTCGAGATTAGGTGTTACCAGCGTGGCCAACGGAAACAGTTGAGTGCGAAGCGAATCCAGGGCCGACGCTGCCAGCAGCGCGTCTCCGTGCATCGACGCGCACACCGGGTCGACCACGAGCGGAACTGACAGTTCAAGGCGGCGCCAGGCGTCGGCCACCGCGGCGATGATGGCCGACGACGCCAACATCCCGGTCTTGACGGCCTGCACGCCGATGTCGGTGACGACGGCTTCGATCTGGCCGGCCACCACATCGCCAGGAATCTCGTGAAAGCTCTTGACGCCCAACGTGTTTTGCACGGTAACCGCGGTCACTGCCACGCATGCGTGCACGCCCAACAAGGCCATGGTGCGCATATCGGCCTGGATGCCGGCGCCGCCCCCGGAGTCCGATCCGGCGATGGTCAGCACCCGCGGCGGCGTCGCGCCGGGCGGCGGTATCGGCAGGTAGCTCACTGCGTGATCGGGAGATACACCCGGTTGCCGTGCTCGGCGAACTCTCGTGACTTCTCGGCCATGCCCTCGCTCAAGGCAGCCTCGATCGCTTCCTCGCTGTCCAGCCCGTGCGCGGCCGCGTAGTCGCGGACATCCTGCGTGATTCGCATCGAGCAGAACTTCGGCCCGCACATCGAGCAGAAGTGCGCGGTCTTGGCCGGTTCGGCCGGTAGCGTCTCGTCGTGGAATTCCCGTGCGGTGTCGGGATCCAGCGACAGGGCAAACTGGTCGTTCCAGCGGAACTCGAACCGCGCCGTGCTCAGTGCGTCGTCACGCTCCTGCGCGCGGGGATGACCCTTGGCCAGATCCGCCGAGTGCGCGGCGATTTTGTAGGCGATCACGCCGTCCTTAACGTCCTTGCGGTCCGGCAGCCCGAGGTGCTCCTTCGGGGTGACATAGCACAGCATCGCGGTGCCGGCCTGGGCGATGATGGCAGCGCCGATCGCCGACGTGATGTGGTCGTAGGCCGGCGCGATGTCGGTGGCCAGCGGGCCCAGCGTGTAGAACGGGGCCTCCTCGCACAGCTCCTCTTCGAGCCGCACGTTTTCCACGATCTTGTGCATCGGGATATGCCCGGGACCCTCGATCATCACCTGTGCGCCATGGGCTTTCGCGATCTTGGTTAGCTCGCCCAGGGTGCGCAGTTCGGCGAACTGCGCGGCGTCGTTGGCGTCGGCGATCGACCCCGGACGCAGCCCGTCGCCCAGTGAGAAGGTGACGTCGTAGCGCGCGAAGATGTCGCAGAGCTCGGCAAAGTTGGTGTACAGGAACGACTCTCGATGATGTGCCAGGCACCAGGCGGCCATGATCGAGCCACCGCGGGAGACGATGCCGGTGACCCGCTTGGCTGTCAACGGCACGTAGCGCAACAGCACGCCGGCGTGCACCGTCATGTAGTCCACGCCCTGCTCGCACTGCTCAATCACGGTGTCGCGGTAGATCTCCCAGGTCAGTTCGGTCGGATCGCCTTTGACCTTCTCCAGCGCCTGATAGATCGGCACCGTGCCGACCGGCACCGGCGAATTGCGCAGGATCCATTCACGGGTTTCGTGAATGTTCTTGCCGGTGGACAGATCCATGATGGTGTCCGCGCCCCAGCGGGTGGCCCACACCATCTTGTCGACCTCCTCGGCGATCGACGAGGTGACCGCCGAGTTGCCGATGTTCGCATTGACCTTCACCGCGAACGCCTTGCCGATGATCATCGGTTCGCTCTCGGGATGGTTGTGGTTGGCCGGGATCACCGCGCGCCCACGGGCAACCTCGTCGCGCACCAATTCGACGGGCATGTCCTCGCGGGCGGCGATGAACGCCATCTCCGCGGTGATCTCACCGGCACGTGCGCGCTGTAGTTGGGTGCCGCGGTCTCGGACCACTCCGGGCCGGGGCGGCAGACCGGCCGGCAGGTCGATCACCGCGTCCGGGTCGGTGTAAGGCCCCGAAGTGTCGTACAGGTCGAAGTGATCGCCGGTGGATAGGTGGACCCGTCGGAACGGGACCCGCGCGTCTGGAAAGCCATCAACCGAGCGGTACACCTTGCTGCTGCCGGCAATGGGGCCGGTGGTCACAGACGGCTCGACGGTAACGGTCATCTTTCATCTCCCTACGCCGGCATTACCCGGTCAGGTTCGTACGGTCGACGGCCCCAGCCGTCCTCTCAGCGCACTCGGCGTGCGCTCCCGCGTGGTTAGTTATGCCGCCTCTCACGCTAGCGCAGCGCGGCAAGGGTGTGCAGCTGTGTCTTGGGGTCAGCCGTTGGGGCCGGGTGTGCCAGGGGCGCCGAGAAGCAGCCCGCGGCTGCCGCCGGCGCCGCCGTTGCCGATCAGCCCAAGGGCGTTCCCGCCCGCCCCGCCGCTGCCACCTGGACCGCCGCCGGCGGCTAAACACGATTTGGGTGGGGGCGTTGATCGCGTCCAGCACTGCCTGCTGGACATTGGCGGCCTCAGCGCTGGCATACGATCCGGCACCGGCGTTCAAGGTCAGCACCAGCTGCTCATGAAACGCCGAGGCCTTCGCACTCAGCAGCTGATAGGACTGGGCATGCGCGCCGAACAGCGCCGCGACGGCCGTCGATACCTCATCGGCGCCCGCGGTCAGCACACTCGTCGTCGAGCCTGCCGCGGCGGTGTTGGCCGCGCTGATCGCCGAACCGATGCTCGCCAGATCCGTTGCCGCCGCCGCCAGCATCTCCGGCGCCGCAATCACGTACGACATGGGTCACCTCATCGGTGTTTGTTACAGGCTCTGTTGGGCACTGTCTCGCAGAGGTGTTTGGATAGTCGTGGAATGCGCTGGTCTGGCGCTACGCAGCGGAGGTGTGCGGGCGCGGCCCGACGTCTTGGTGTCAGCCGTGCGAGCCGGGTGCGCCGGAGGCGCCGAGCAGCTGACCACGAACGCCGCCGTCGCCGCCGGCCCCGCCGGCACCGGTCGGCGTGCCGGACCCACCGGCACCGCCGGCCCCGCCGAGACCGCCGTTGCCGATCAGGACGGCGTCACCGCCGTCACCGCCGCGACCGCCGGTGCCACCATTGAAGCCCGGGAGGAGGGTGTTCCCGCCACGTCCGCCGGTCCCGCCCGCCCCGCCGTCACCGTAAAGCAGCCCGCCACGGCCGCCGTTGCCGCCGTCGGCCCCGCCGGCTCCCCCGACGCCGCCGTCACCGCCGGCGCCGCCGACCCCACCGTTGCCGATCATC
>NZ_OCVX01000003.1:374759-481185 GCF_900232995.1 Mycobacterium simulans | reverse complement strand
CACCTACCCCGGGCGTCTCGCGGGCCGCGTCAGTTGGGTATAAGACCCACCCGCCCTCCCCGATTATCCCGCCTCCCCCCCCCCCCCCGCCGGCCTGGCCCTCCGCCCCCGCTGCACCGTCACCGCCATTGCCCCACAGGATGCCGCCCGCGCCGCCGCTGCCGCCGGGCGTGGTCGCGTTGGCGCCGTCGCCGATCAGCGGGCGGCCCAACAGCGTCTGAGTGGGCGCGTTGATCGCGTCCAGCAGAGCCTGCTGGACGTTGGCGGCTTCGGCGCTGGCATACGATCCTGCACCTGCGTTCAAGGTCTGCACAAGCTGTTCATGAAACGCCGACGCCTGGGCGCTCAGCAGCTGATAGGACTGGGCATGGGCGTCGAACAGAGCCGCGACCGCCGCCGACACCTGATCGGCGCCCGCGGCGAGCACGCCCGTCGTCGGAGCCGCCACCGCCAGATTTGCCGCGCTGATCGTGGACCCAATATTGGCCAGATCCGTTGCCGCGGCGGCCACCGCCGCTGGCGACGTGATCACAAACGACATCCCCTACCTCCGACCAGCTCATAACGACCAGAGGTGGAGCCTATCGTCGTTGCCCAGCGAATTCGTCGGATTCACGCCGATCGCGGCAGAGTGCACAAAGTAGCAGTCGCAACTGTCGAGTGGGATGATGCAAAACGTGCACCAACCCATCCAGAAATGCACACCGACACCCGGTAGCCAAGACCAGTCGATGGGCGCCGCGGCCGGCAAGTACTTGAACGTGGGCAGTTTCCGCTTCTGGTTCGCCGGTCAACATTGGGAGTGGTCTGACGAGGTAGCGCGGATGCACGGATATGAACCCGGATCGGTGGTGCCAACGACGAAACTGCTGTTGTCCCACAAGCATCCGGACGACCGTGCGGCCGTCCAGGACATGCTTGATTACGCATTGCGGTCGGGAGAGTCGTTTTCGAGTCGGCACCGGTTCGTCGACACCACGGGCAAGGTGCACGACGCGATCGTTGTGGCTGATCGCATGCTCGACGAGGCGGGTGCGGTGGTAGGTACCGCCGGTCATTACATCGACCTCACCGACACCTTGGATGAAACCCGACACGAGACGAGGCAGGAGGTGCTCGACGACGCTCTTCCGGGCTTATTTGAGAATCGGGCGGCCATCGAGCAGGCCAAGGGCGTGCTGATGTTTGTGTATCGGGTCAGTGCCGATCAGGCATTCCGCGTCTTGCAGTGGCGGTCGCAAGAGACAAACACCAAGTTGCGCGCGCTGGCGACGCAACTGCTTGCCGAAGTCGCCATGCTGACAGCACCGTCGGCTACTGCCCAAAACCAGTTCGACCATCTATTGCTGACGGTGCACGAGCGCATCCCTGCCGACTCCGCCCGGTAGCCATTCGAGCCGGTCAGGCCTCTTCCAGCGCCTCGCCAAATTCTTCCAGCAGCCGGTTGTGGTGGTTACTGGCCAATACGTGTCCGGTAGCGATGACCAGAGCGACCGGCCAGTCGATAAGTTCGAAGGCGGCCAGGGCGGCCAGACCGCCGTAGTAGGCCAGCTGTTCGGGGCGTGGAATGGCCACTTGCCCCACCACCGGCAGGTTCACCGCAAAGGTCTCGGCTTCACGAATCTTCTTCACAGCGTCACGCTGGGAGGTTTCCCGGCGAGCCTTCTTTTCGGCCATCATTTGCCTTTCAGTAACTAAGGGTTTGCCGCTAGGCAGGACGGTGCGGTCACCGTCTGACGTATGACGAGGACCGACGCTCAGTCCGATCCGCTGGTTTCGTCGATTGCCGTGTTGCTGACCGTGCCGTTGCGGGAGCTTTACGCGGTGCTGTGGCGCGTTGGGGTTGTCGAGGTTCGCGAGACGGACCCCGCGAAGCGCCGCCCGGCGGGGAATCTTGCGGCGCCCGGGGGTTTTCAGGGTCGGATTTGTCCCGACCCGTCAGCACACGACTCAGGATGGCCACTGCGATGGTCGCAGCAGTCGCGGCTCCTAGGGCCTGTGCCCAGCCGAGCGGTCCGAGCGGGGTGCAGCCGAGCAGTTGGCTGACGCCCGGAATGCTGATCAGGATTCCCACCAGCGCGAGTGAGCCCAGCGCGGTCAGCATCACCATCGGGGCCTGCGACTCGAGCAACGTCTGGCCCAATTCGGCTGCCACCAGCGCGACCAGCGCCACGGTGGACGCGCGTTGCGGCAGCCCCGTGAACCCAGCCATCGCCCACGCGGCCGTCGCCGCCGCCGCCGTGGTGACGCCGCGGATGGCGACGGCGTTCCACAACGCGGCCTGATCTGCGCCGCGTAGGTTGGGGTCCACTTGGCTGCGGGGCTTGCTGACGGCAAGGGCCGCAGCCGGCAGCGCGTCGGTCAACGTGTTCACCAGCAGCAGTTGGCGGGTATTTAGGGGCGAAGTCCCGGTGATCGCACTGCCGATGATCGCGAAGATCACTTCACCGGCATTACCGCCGAGCAGCACTGCCACGGCGGCCTGCACCCGCCGCCACAGCTGGCGTCCTTCTTCGATGGCCTCCAACAGCGCATCGATTCGGCCGTCGACCAACACAACGTCGGCCACAGTGTGAGCCGGATCGCTGCCGCGCGCGACCACCCCGATACCGACCGTGGCCGCTCGGATAGCGGCGGCGTCGTTGGCTCCGTCACCGACCATCGCCGTGCGCACGCCGGCATTCTCGAGCGTCTGGACAACCTGGACTTTGTTCTCCGGTGTCATCCGGGCGAATATCACCCGCTCGGTGACGACGCGCTCTTGGTCCTTGCGTGACAACGAGTCCCATTCGGGACCGCTGATGACCTGATCCGCAGTCACCGGGAGGCCAAGTTCCTCGGCGATGGCCTTCGCGGTAATCGGATGATCGCCGGTGATCAGCAATATGCCCACCCCTTGCTGGCGCAGATTCGCGATCAGGCCAGCGGACTCGGCACGCGGAGTGTCGGACAATCCGAGGAATCCTGCCAGGGTCAACCCATCCGAGCAGAATTCGGCGATGTTATCGGGGCTTTCCTGGATCGCCCGAGCTTGTTGTGGGGTCAGCCGGCGCTGCGCCACGGCGATCACCCGCAACCCCTGTGCCGCCAGCGCGGCGACGGTGCTGTCCATCGACGTGACGTCCCCGCACGCGGCCAGCACCACCTCGGGTGCACCCTTGACGGTCAACTCGGTACCCGTCGCCGAGGCCGAAAATGACCGGCCGGAGCGAAACGGTAGGTGCGCGGTAGGAGTGGAGCCGCCATTGTGGAGGTCACCGACGGAGGCATCCGCTGCTGCGGCGGCCTCGACAATGGCAACGTCGGTCGCGTGCACCTGCGGACCGCCATTGGTCACCGGCGCGGCGTGCGCCGCGCAGCGCAGCACCTCCTCACCCGAATAGCCCGGTGCGGGTTGGACCCGCGAGACCCGCAGCCGGTTCTCGCTAAGCGTTCCGGTCTTGTCGAAGCAGACCACCTCGATGCGGCCGAGAGCCTCGACCGAACGCGGAACACGAACCAGCGCACCGAATTTCGTCAATCGTCGTGCCGACGCAGCTTGCGCCAGGGTTGCCACCAAGGGCATCCCTTCGGGAACCGCTGCGACCGCGATGGCTATGCCGCTGGCCACCGCGTGCCGCAACCCGGTGCGGCGCAACAACCCGAGCGCTCCAACCAGCGCACCGCCGGTCACGCTGACGGGGAGTGCCCGATTGGTGAGCTGGCCGAGCTGATGTTGCAGGCCGATTTCCGATGACAACTCGCCGGATACCAGATCGGCGGCGCGTCGCTGCTGGGTGTCGGCGCCCACCGCGGTCACCAGCGCGACCGCGGTGCCTGCGACCACGGTGGTGCCGGCGAACAGCATGCAGCGACGCTCAGCGAGGGGGACACCGGGTGTCGCCTCGACCTGCTTCTGCACCGACAACGACTCGCCGGTGAGCATTGACTCGTCGACCTCGACGTCGACCTCCTCGATGACCCGGGCGTCGGCCGGCACCACCTCGTGGGTGCGGACTTCGATGACGTCGCCGGGCCGCAGGAGCGCCGCGTCGACGTGGACGTATGCCCGCTCACCGTGCGCAGCGGCGACTACTGTGCGGGCCGGTGGAATTTGTTGAGCCAGTAAGTGATGCAACCGTTTCTCGGCTCGTAACCGCTGGGCCGCCGCCAGTATCGAGTTTCCCGTCAGTACCGTCCCAACCAGTACCGCATCGACTGGCGAACCGAGCACCGCACTGGCTGCCGAACCGAGCGCCATCACCGGGGTCAGCGGGTCGGATAATTCGGCGCGGACGGCCTTGATGAGCTGCCAGATGGCTTGCGCGGGTGTTTCGGCCAGCTGCGCGACTCGTTGGGCCGCTTCGAGGCCGCCGGCGAGCGCCCCGGTACGCCCCTCGTCGGATTCCGCGGGCGGCTCCGGCGGGGGCAATGTTTTACGGACTTGTTCGACCGACATTGCGTGCCATTCGTGGCTGGCGGCCGGGCGCGGGCGTTCTGCGCCGATGACGCCGCGCGCCATCAGATATCCCGAGAGCATACCGGCGGCGGCGCCGGCGGTGACTGGGCCGGTCCCAATGCCGCGGACACCGGGAATGAGAAATAGCGAGCCCATCGCTGTTGCGCCAGCGGATATTCCGACGCCTCGCTGGGTTGCCGACTTGGCTGCCGGCAGCGCGTGCAGGACTCGCCAGGCAGCTGCAAGGTCGGGCAACAAGAGGTCGGCATCCCAGGGCGGTGGACCCTGCCGTGGCATTACGCCCAGTGCCAAGTCGGCAGAAGAAATCGCTTGCGCGCCAGACGATGACAACACGGCTACCGTTCGGCCCGCCTTCTGCAGGTCAGTAACCGCGCGGGCTAGGGCCTTGTCGACGGCGTCGTCCGGGGATCCATTCGCGGCGCTCTTCGGGGGTCGGATGTCGTCGAACGCGGGCCGCAGCTCATCCAGCGAGTCGGTCTCCACAGTGACGAGTTCCGCCCCGGTGCGGTGTGCCTCGGCAACGACGGCGGAGGCCAGCGGGTCGTGCGTGGGAAGCAACAGCGCCTCGACTTTGGTATCCGGCTGATCGGCCGAAATGCCGGGCACCGGCCGCCAACCCGGGCGCAGACCGTTTCGCTCCAGCATGAGTTGGGCACGGTTCCAGGCCACCGACAGCTCGGCCTCGTCGGCGCCTCGGATCCGCGCGACCCGCATGCTGTCGGTACACAACACTCGCGGATCGATGACAATCGCGTCGACGCGGTCTAACCGGCGCAGACTCTTTGGCCGCAACGCCAATACCCCGTGTTGATTGGCCAATCCGTGTCCAAGCGCCGCAGCAAATGCCTCGGGTGTGGTCCGGTTGGCCTTGGGGGCGGTCACCAGGGCGGCGGTGGCGGCCACATTCACGTCGCGGGTGCCGGCGCCGATCAGCCCGGCGCTGAGCGCCTGCAGGAGCGCGAAACGTGCGGCGTTGCGCTCGCCGGGTCCGGAGGTCGGCGGTGGCCGCTTCGCGCTCGAGGCCGGTTGATCGGCGTGGCGCGCCAACTCGGGTTCATGCTGTTGCCACGCACGTGCCTGGGCACGGCACTCGGCGGTTTTAAGCGACTGCATCAGCAAACCCACCGACAATGACGCCGGTGATTGGGTGACGGTTTCCGCTGCCGCCGTCGCCAATGTCATCAGCGTGTCCGTCGCGGGTCTACCGATCCCGCCCTCAAGCAGACGGCGCAGCAGGGGCTGGTAGTCCACCGCCACCACGCCCGCGAGGACACCGATCGGCAATCGCGGCCAGCGCAGCAATCGGCCGGTGAGCGCTAAGCCCAGACCGGCCGCGTTGGCTGCCAGCGTCACCGCTCTGGTGGCCAGCACCAGGCCGTCGCCCGGCAGACTTGGTGGTGGTGCACCGGGCGGGTCTTGGATTGGGCGACAACGTGTTTCGACGTCATCGATGATGCGGCACAGGTCATCCAATGAGGTGTCCTTACCGTTGGTGCCGACGACGACACGCGATAAGGGGTAGTTGAGGCTGACCGACGTCACGCCGGGGTGGGCTCGGACCGCGTCGAGCACGAGACGCCCGAATTCACCGTCGCCCGTTTCGTCGAGGCCGCGCACCTCGATCCAGGCGCGGCTCTCGCCCCGCCAACAGTGCCGGCTAAGCGTCTCGCGGGAAAGCTCGCCAGAAAGCGCCTTGGCTCCCTCCCGCAACGGGATCGCGGCGATCTCGATTCCAGCCTTAGCGACCGATCCCGCCGTCTGCCCCAGCGTGCCCGCAAGAGCTGTCGCGGCGCTGATCGATGTGTTGGTGAGGACGGTGGTCGCCTGCAGGCCAATCGCGGCGGCGCGAAACGGCACAGACTTTCTTACCGATGTGGCAATGCTCAACGGCTGCTCAAGGGGTGCCGACTAGTTCGTGCTGCGCAACTCGGTGGCACCCGTGCGGCGGCCCGCCGACTTCTTGGCCGCCGATTTAGGGGCGGCCTTGTGTGGCTGGGCCTTCTCAGGCGACGGCTTGGTCGGCACCGGCGTCAGCTTCGCCTTCACCGGCGGTGCGGACACCTCTGGCTTGTTGTTGTTCATCTTCCGCAACAACAACGCCCCACCGCCGACGGCCAACAGGATTGGCCAATCGACGATTCCGGTGACGCCGATTGCACCTATGGCCAAAGCGGCTGCCGCGGTCGACTTGCTGCCACTGCTGAGTCCTTTTTGAATGCCCTTTGCGGCGCCGGTCACACCACCGGCAACTCCGTTGACCGCCGCGCCGCCTACTGCGCCCGCGGCCGCTGTGGTCGCCGTCGCTGCGCGACTCACCGTTCGACCCATCCCCCGAACTGCCCCGCCGACGACACCCATGATGACTCCTGGCCCAGATTGCTTTCGTTCCAAAACGTATAACTACCGTTTTACACCTGTTAACCCACAGTCTGCATTCACAGCACTTTGAGATTCTGTCAAGCACCTAAGACATGCAAGCCTGCCACGTCGCGAACACACAGACAACGCCAAGCTACTTACGTGTCGCGCAGATCGACCAGCACCGGCGCGTGATCACTGGGCGCCTTGCCTTTGCGCTCCTCGCGCACGATCTGCGCGTCGACCACGCGATCGGCCAACGCAGGCGAGGCCAGGATGAAGTCGATCCGCATGCCCTGCTTCTTCGGAAACCGTAGCTGGGTGTAGTCCCAGTAGGTGTAGACCCCGGGGCCCGGGTTGAAAGGCCTTACCACATCGGCGAATTGCGCGTCGACGATGGCATTGAACGCCTTGCGTTCCAGCTCGGAGACGTGGGTGCTGCCTCGATAGAACTCGGTACTCCACACGTCGTCGTCGGTAGGAGCGATGTTCCAATCGCCGACCAGTGCGATCGGAGCCATGGGATCGTCGCGTAGCCATCCCTCGGCCGTATCACGCAGCGCGGCAAGCCAATCCAATTTGTAGATGTAGTGGGGGTCGTCCAGGGTGCGGCCGTTGGGCACATACAGGCTCCACACGCGCACACCGCCGCAGGTGGCGCCCAGTGCGCGGGCCTCTGCCGTGGCCGCTACCTCCGGCTTGCTGCTCCAGGTGGGTTGACCATCGAAGCCGACCTGCACGTCGTCGAGACCGACGCGGGATGCGATCGCCACGCCGTTCCATTGGTTGAAGCCGACGTGTGCGACCTCGTAGCCGAGTTCGAACAATGGCAGGGCAGGGAATTGGCTATCCGAGCACTTAGTCTCCTGCATGGCCAGCACGTCGACGTCGGCGCGCGCAAGCCAATCGACGACGCGGTCCAGGCGGGTGCGAATCGAATTCACATTCCAGGTGGCCAGCCGTAGCAGCGGGTCGCCGCCATTATCTGTGCCGTCGGGCATGGGTCCCTCCTATCTCAAGCTGTCAGGTGGCACGACATACCGGCTGCGATGATGCAGTCGGAACCCCAGGGACTCTGCGAGCGCGGGCGTGTCGGTGTCGAGCACGCGCATATAGCTACGGGTCGCGCCGCGGTTGGCGCCCCCGGCCAAGAGTGCTTCACATACCCGGCTCTGTGCTCCCGGCATCGCCGACAGGCCGACCCACCGGGTGCCGTCGGGTGCGTCGGTGACTGCGGCGCGTGCGAGCGGCGGCTGCTCTAGCGTGGCGCTCGGGTCCGGCGGTGACGCTGGCGTGACGCTCGACACGTCGCGCACCAGGATTTGCTCGGTGTGCTCGCTCGCCAGGCCTGGCGGCAGCTTCAGCAAGCGGTCGGGGATGGCCAGCAGTGGTGTCAGGTTGCGTTGTGTGTACCAGTCAACGATCGCCGGAATGGCAGCTGTTCGAGCTGAAATATCCAGCGGTACAGCCGAATTGGTGACGGGTGTAGCTCCGGGGTCGGCCCGTAGCAGCCAGCCGTCCACCCAGGCTTGCTCAACGCCGGGCCAGGCCGCGGCGGCGGCGTGCTCGAGATTCCGGATCTCGGAGGTGCGCACCGGGGCGTCGGTGAGCACCCGCAGCGCCACGACGTCGGCGCGCGAGAACTCGACGACGGCGCCCCGCTTTGTCTGCACTCGCACCGCGGGGTCGACCGCCAGCAGGTGTCCTACCGCGTCGGTCAGCGGCGGGACCGAACCGGCGGGGCGGCGGTAGCGGACTGCCACCCGCGTCCCGAGGTTCGGCCAGGAGACCATTAGTGACCGAACGGGTCGGGACCCTCGCCCGGCAGCCACGACAATCCGGGCACGCCCCAGCCGTGTGACTTGACACTTCGTTTCGCGGCGCGGGCATGCCGGCCGATCAGGCGATCAAGGTAGAGAAATCCATCCAGGTGCCCGGTTTCGTGCTGCAGCATCCGCGCGAACAGGCCGGTGCCCTCGATGGCGACCGGACTGCCGTCGGCGTCGAGTCCGGTGACTCGTGCCCACTTGGCCCGTCCGGTGGGGAATGACTCACCGGGGACCGATAAGCAACCCTCGTCGTCGTTGGTCGGGTCGGGCATGGTCTCGGGGATCTCGGAGGTCTCCAGCACCGGATTGATGACGACACCGCGGCGGCGGCTGGTCAAGCCGCGGTCCTCGGCGCAGTCGTAGACGAAGACGCGCAGTCCGTACCCGATCTGGTTGGCGGCCAGGCCGACCCCATTGGCGGCGTCCATAGTGTCGTACATGGTGGCGATCAGTTCGGGCAGATCGGCCGGGAGCGATCCGTCTGTGGCGACCGGTATCGGCGTCGTCGGGGTGTGCAGGACCGGATCGCCCACAATCCGGATGGGTACGACTGCCATGGTCGGCTAGCTTATGCCTGGCGACAATCGCCGCCGCATAGCGGCGGGGTGAGGAGCCGGGCAATTGGGCTTCTGCCTGGCGACAATCGCCGCCGCATTGCGGCGGGGTGAGGAGCCGGGCAATTGGGCTTCTGCCTGGCGACAATCGCCGCCGCATAGCGGCGGGGTGAGGAGCCGGGCAATTGGGCTTCTGCAAGCAAGTGGGCCGACTCGCGGGTCGGGATTACCGCCCAACAGTTCCGGGCATGATTCAATATTCGCGCAAAACATGCCCCTCTGTCGGTCAAGTCATTCGGAAGGGTCCAGGGGAAGCGATATGGACAGCGCCATGGCGCGGGCAAATCGAGCGGGGGACGATTCTGAAGTCGCCGATGGGCTGACCCGTCGCGAGCACGACATCTTGGCATTCGAACGCCAGTGGTGGAAGTTCGCCGGTGTCAAGGAGGAAGCGATCAAAGAGCTGTTCTCCATGTCGGCGACGCGCTACTACCAAGTGCTCAATGCGCTGGTGGACCGGCCCGAAGCACTGGCTGCTGACCCGATGCTGGTGAAGCGGTTGCGACGGCTACGCGCCAGCCGGCAGAAGGCGCGGGCCGCGCGGCGGCTCGGCTTCGAGGTGACCTGACGCCTGAAGGGCTTTTGCAGGTTCTGGCCGTCTGCTGGCTACAGTGGGCTCGATGAATGAGCGCGTACCCGACTCTTCGGGGCTTCCACTGCGGGCCATGGTGATGGTGCTGTTGTTCCTCGGTGTCATCTTTCTGCTGCTGGGCTGGCAGGCATTGGGTTCCGGGAACTCCGACGATGACTCCGCGTCGCCGGTGCCCACTATGACCACCACGACGGCGCCGACCTCGACCAGCGCAAAACCCGCCGCCAACCAGGCTGAGGTTCGTGTCTACAACATCTCGGGCAAAGACGGCGTCGCCGGGCGCACCGCGGATGAGCTCAAGGCGGCCGGTTTCAAGGTGACCGAGGTCACCAACCTTTCGGTATCGGACGTCTC
The DNA here is from genome assembly GCF_900232995.1 of Mycobacterium simulans. Lineage (GTDB taxonomy): Bacteria > Actinomycetota > Actinomycetes > Mycobacteriales > Mycobacteriaceae > Mycobacterium > Mycobacterium simulans. The sequence continues at coordinate 470,979 of NZ_OCVX01000003.1, read as the reverse complement.
GGCCACCACGGTGTATTACAGCGATGCCGAGGGCGAGAGGGCTACCGCGGACGCGGTGGGCCAGAAGCTGGGAGCACCGGTCGAGCGGCGAATCTCGGCACTCGCAGACCAACCGCCCGGAGTCATCGTCTTGGTGACGGGCTAGGCTCTCGCTATGCCTAAGCCCGCCTTGTTTCTGGCCGTTTGCGTTGCCCTGTTGAGCGCGTGCTCATCGCCCCAACATGGGTCGTCAACCCCGGGCACCACCCCGTCGGTATGGACCGGATCGCCTGCGCCGTCGGGAACCTCGGGTCACGATCAGGAGGGGGCTCCGCCCGCCGCGGAGAGCCTGACCACCATCCTGCGGACACCCGATGGCACACAGGTCGCGACCGCTAAGTTCGAATTCAGCAACGGCTATGCCACTGTCACGATCGCGACGACCAGCGTCGGCGTGCTGTCGCCCGGTTTCCACGGGGTGCACATCCACAAAGTGGGCAAGTGCGAGGCAAACTCGGTTGCCCCAACCGGTGGTGCGCCCGGCGACTTCCTGTCTGCCGGTGGACACTTCCAGGTGCCGGGACATAGCGGACATTACATTTCCAGCGGTGACCTGACTTCGCTGCAGGTACGTAAGGACGGTTCGGCGATGTTGGTGACCACGACGGATGCCTTCACCATGGACGATCTGGTGAGCGGGGAAAAGACCGCGATCATCATTCATGCTGGCGCAGACAATTTCGCCAACATCCCGACGGATCGCTATACCCAGGTCAACGGGACGCCGGGGCCCGACGAGACGACGATGACCACCGGTGACGCCGGCAAGCGGGTGGCGTGCGGTGTCATCGGTTCCGGCTAGCTCGCCGGCCACTAGAGCGGCTAACCGCATCGATTTCGCCCGCTCACCGCGGCCGACCGTGGGCGTCGAATGGGAATTCGCACTCGTCGACGCGCAGACCCGCGATCTGAGCAACGAGGCCACCGCGGTCATTGCCGAGATCGGCGAAAACCCGCGCGTGCACAAGGAATTGCTTCGCAACACCGTGGAAATTGTCAGCGGCATCTGCGAATGTGCCGGGCAGGCGATGGAGGATCTACGCGACACGCTGGGTCCCGCACGCCAGATCGTCCGGGACCGCGGCATGGAGCTGTTCTGCGCAGGTACGCACCCGTTCGCCCGGTGGTCCACCCAGAAGCTCACCGATGCGCCGCGCTACGCCGAGCTGATCAAGCGCACCCAGTGGTGGGGCCGCCAGATGCTGATCTGGGGTGTGCATGTACATGTCGGGATCTCGTCGGCCAACAAGGTGATGCCGATCCTGACGTCGCTGCTCAACTACTACCCGCACCTGCTGGCGCTGTCGGCGTCCTCGCCCTGGTGGGGTGGCGAAGACACCGGGTACGCCAGCAACCGGGCGATGATGTTTCAGCAGTTGCCCACCGCTGGACTGCCGTTCCACTTTCAGACTTGGGCGGAGTTCGAAGGCTTCGTCTACGACCAGAAGAAGACCGGGATTATCGACCACATGGACGAAATCCGTTGGGACATAAGGCCGTCACCGCATCTGGGCACCCTTGAGGTACGGATTTGCGACGGGGTGTCCAACCTGCGTGAGCTGGGCGCGCTGGTGGCGCTGACGCATTGCCTGATCGTCGATCTCGATCGGCGACTGGACGCTGGCGAAAGCCTGCCGACCATGCCGCCGTGGCATGTCCAGGAAAACAAGTGGCGTGCCGCTCGCTACGGCCTGGATGCGGTGATCATCTTGGACGCCGACAGTAACGAGCGGCTGGTTACCGAGGATCTCGACGATGTGCTGACGCGGCTGGAGCCGGTCGCGAAATCATTGCACTGCGCCGACGAACTGGCCGCGGTCTCCGACATCTACCGCTATGGTGCCTCGTACCAGCGACAGCGGCGGGTGGCCGAGGAGCACGACGGAGACCTGCGCGCGGTTGTCGACGCGCTCGTTGCCGAACTCCAAATCTAGCCACCGGTCTCGACGGCTATCCCGGAACCTCTTAGGTTTAGTTCATGGCGGATTCTGCACCGGTCGAGTTGGCTATGTTTCCGCTCGAGTCGGCGCTGCTGCCCAACCAGGATCTCCCGCTGCGCATCTTCGAGCCCCGTTATAGCGTGCTGGTGCGCCACTGTGTCGACACCGGCGATCCGTTCGGGACCGTTCTCATCTCCCGTGGCAGCGAGGTTGGTGGCGGTGAATCGCGTTGTAACGTAGGTACTTTGGCGCGGATCGACGAATGCGTCGATCAGGGTGCCGGCCATTACGTGCTGCGCTGCCGGACGGGCGAGCGGCTCCGGGTGCGCGATTGGCTGCCCGACGATCCCTATCCGCGGGCGACCGTGCAGATCTGGCCGGACGAGCCGGGAGATCCGGTGACCGAAGACCAGTTGCTGGAGATCGAGGACCGGGTGCTAGCGCTATTCGAACGGATCGTGGCCGCCCGCGGCGCCGACATGCCCGACCGTGATGAGTTGCTGGGCCCCCGCGAAGGCGATCCCGGACAACGGCTCTATGCGTTAGCGTCTCACGTCCCGATCGGCACGGCCGATCGCTACTCGGTGCTGGCGGCGCCGTCGGCCGCGGCTCGGTTCGCCGCGCTGAGCGAGGCCGTCGATTCCGTCGCCGCCATCGTGGAGTTCCAGCTGTCCGAGTAGCGTGCCGCGTCGGCGATGCATTTCAGCATGCGGCGCACCACGATTCGATGTCCGCCGCTGCCGATGACCAGCGCACGGTAAACCCTGCCGCGAAGCCCTGGAAAGGCCGCAAAAGTCAGCGCACGCACCTGGATACCGTCGCGCTCGGACTCCAACTCGAACACCAGTCGGTAGCTGGCGAACAGATGCCGGCCCTTCAGCGAAAGCCGTTGCGGGGGTTTCGCTTCCTCGAGTCGGAAGCCGAGCGGAACCTTGGGAGCTAAAGTCGGGTCGCTGGGATCGCGACAAATTTTACGCAGCACGGCCGACCAGGCTTCCTCTGCAGATGCGCGGACCGAGATAGCATGCTCGTCGATATAGGATAATCGTTCCATATAGAAGGACCATACTAGATCGTGGCGCCTCCGCGTAAGCATGAGACCGATGTGATCCTGGACGCAACGCGTGCCCTGGTGCTTTCGCACGGACCGCGCGCGGCCAGCGTTGCGGCGATAGCCAAGGCCAGTGGCGCACCCGCCGGCACGCTGTATCACCGGTTCGGCAATCGAGATGGTGTGGTAAGCGCTGCCTGGCTTCGTGCACTGCAGCGATTCCAATCGCGCGCACTTGCCGCAACAGGCGATTCCGCCGTAGATACCGCCACCGCGATGGCAGTGGCGGCTATCACCTTCGCGCGTGAGGTCCCCGATGACGCCCGGCTGCTGTTGGCCGTCCGCCCGAGCGATCTAGTCGACGGCCAACCCGACGCGGAGTTCCGCAAGACCCTCGCCGCCATGAACGCCCCGCTCATCGAGCGGGTGCGCGAGCTGGCCGCACAGCTGTACGACACTGGCGATCCCCGTGCCGTCGACGCCGTAAGCAGGGCCGTTGTCGACCTGCCGTATGCCGTGGTGCGGCGCCATGCCTACGACGATCCCCTGCCCGACTGGCTGGAGTCCGATGTCGCGGCGGCGGCCCTGGCACTGTTGCAGAGCCACTAAAAGGCTTGCGCGAAGGCGCGTAACGCATCCACCTGCAGCGGATCCAGCGAGGGACGCACCCTTTCGCGGGCGGCCGCCAGATCGCCCGCGGTGACGTCGGCGGCGTCGATGGAACGGCGCATCGCCGTCAGCGCGGCCTCGCGGAGCAGCGCCACACAGTCGGCGGCGCTGTAGCCGTCGAGTCCGGCCGCCACGTCATCGAGGTCGACATCGTCACTCAACGGAATGGATTTGCCTGCGGTGCGCAGGATTTCGCGTCGGGCCTCGGCGTCGGGCGGCTCGACGAACACCAGCCGTTCCAACCGGCCGGGGCGCAGCAGTGCCGGGTCGATGAGATCGGGCCGGTTGGTCGCGCCCAGCACGACAACATCGCGCAGCGGGTCGATGCCGTCGAGCTCTGTCAGCAGCGCGGCCACCACCCGGTCAGTCACGCCCGAGTCGAAGCTCTGGCCGCGCCGTGGCGCCAGCGCATCCACCTCGTCGAGAAACAGCAACGATGGCGCGGAATCTCGGGCACGTCGGAATAACTCACGGACCGCCTTCTCCGAGGAGCCCACCCACTTGTCCAGCAGCTCAGAGCCTTTGACCGCGTGCACGCTCAGCTGCCCGGTGCTGGCCAGCGCGCGGACCACGAAGGTCTTCCCGCAGCCCGGTGGGCCGTACAGCAACACCCCGCGCGGCGGGTCGACGCCCAACCGAGAGAACGTGTCCGGGTGCTGCAGCGGCCACAGCACGGCTTCGGTGAGCGCCTGTTTGGCGTCGGCCATGTCGCCGACGTCGTCGAGCGTGACGTTTCCTACGGATATCTCTTCGCCGGCCGACCGCGACAACGGCCGGATAACCGTTAGCGCGCCGATCAAATCGTCTTGACTCAGCTTCGGTGGTTGGCCATCGGCGCTGGCCCGCGAGGCGGCCCGCAGCGCCGCTTCCCGCAGCAGCGCAGCCAGGTCGGCAACGACGAAACCCGGTGTGCGACTGGCAATCTCATCGAGATCGAGATCGCCGGTGGGCACCGGCTTGAGTAGCGCCTCCAGCAGCGCCTTGCGAGTGGCGGCGTCGGGCAGCGGCAAGCCCAACTCGCGGTCGCACAGGTCGGGTGCGCGCAGCCGGGCATCCAGCTGGTCCGGTCGTGCGGAGGTGGCGATCAATGCCACGCCGTCGGTGGCCACCGCGGTGCGCAGCTCACCCAGGATCAGCGCGGCCACCGGCTCCGGGGTGGCCGGCAGCAACGCGTCGACGTCGGTGATCAGCAGCACTCCGCCGCGGTCGCGGCCTGACCCGCGCACCGCCTCAACGGCAGCGGCCACGGCTTTGAGCCGGTCGTCGGCGACCAGCGCGCCAACCTCGGGGCCGTCCAGCTGCACCAGCCTGCGACCGGCGCACACCGCGCGCACCAGCGTCACTTTGCCCACGCCGGCCGGACCCGACACCAGCACGCCCAGGTTGCTGTCTGCGCCCAGGCTTTTCAGCAGGTGCGGCTCGTCGAGGGCGAGCTTGAGCCATTCGGTGAGCTTGGCGGCCTGCGGCTGGGCGCCCTTGAGTTCCTCGACCTGGATCTCCGGACTTGCGACGCTGACGGGTGTCGGGGCGCTGGACGCGACACCGGTGCCCCATGTCACCAGCGAGTTCGGTTGCACACTGACCGGCCCCTCGGGATCGACCCCGGTAACGGTCAACAGCTCCGATGTCCAGCTGATCCCAACCGCCGAGGCCAACGCGCGGCTGGCCGATGAGGTGGATGTGCCTGGCCCCAGATCGCGGGGCAGCAGCGACACCGCGTCGCCGACAGTCATCACCTTGCCGAGCAAGGCCTGCCGCAGGGTGACCGGTGACAGCGACTGGGTGGCCAACTTCGAGCCGCTCAGCGTCACCGATCGCGCGCCGTACACCGTGACCGCGCTGACTATCACCGCGGTGTCCCCCCGCAGGCCCGCGTTGGCCAGCGTCCCGTCGCCCAGCAACCCGGTGCCCCCCGGGATGCCCTGGCCTGCCAATCCCGCCACCGCCGCAGTCGTCCGGGAGCCGGTCAGCGATACCGCGTCCCACTCCCGGATGCCAAGGGCGGCAATGGCGCTGGGGTGCAGTCGGATGACGCCCCGACGTGAGTCGACGGCCGAGGTGTTCAGCCGCGCGGTGAGAGTGAGCTGTTGGGACAAGTCACAGCCGCCCGCCCGGCTTGCGCAATCCCAGCCGCGCCATCGACCGGCGCTGCGGCTGTGCCCGGCGGATCGCGCGTCGTGCGGCTCGTCGTTGCTTGGGTTTGTCTTCCCACACCTCGGGGTGTTTGGCCAGCCAGCGCTCGCTACGCACCGCGAACGGAATGTGGCACACGTAGGTGATGATGATCGCCCAGATCAAGAGGTAGGGGGCCAGTACCGCGGCCGCGGCGGCGATAGCCAGCACGGCCAGCAACACGACCGCCAGGTTCGGCGGCACCGAAACGGTGTGGATCTTCTTCATCGGGATGGTGCTGACCATCAGCAGCGAGGTCCCCGCGATCCAGAAGGCCAGGAATCCCACCGAGGTCCACCAGCCTTCGCCGAACTGCAGTTTGAGGCCGATAAGACCGATCATCGAGACCGCTCCCGCCGGTGCGGGCATTCCGACGAAGAACTCCTTCGCGTAGGCGGGCTGGGTCAAGTCGTCCTGTTGGGCGTTGTAGCGCGCCAGCCGCAATATGACGCACACCGCGTAGAGCAGCACCACCATCCAGCCGACCGGCCACTTCGACAACATCGTTACGTAGAGCACCAGCGCGGGTGTCACCCCAAAGTTCACCGCGTCGGCCAGCGAGTCGATTTCGGCGCCCATCTGGGACTGGGCGTCCAGGATGCGAGCCACCCGCCCGTCGAGCCCGTCGAGGATGGCGGCCGCGGCGATCAACGCCATCGCGGGTATCGGCTGGTGTTCGAGGGCAAACTTGATCGAGGTCAGTCCCGCGCAGATGGACAGCACGGTCATCGCACTGGGAAGGATCTGCAGGTTGACGGTTCGCCTGCCCCGCGGCTTGGTGTTCATGGCAGGTCAGCCAGCACAGTCTCGCCGCCGATCGCGCGCTGCCCGACCTTGACGATCGGTTCGACGCCCGGCGGCAGGTAGGTGTCCAGGCGGGAGCCGAACCGGATCATGCCGTAGGTGTCGCCGATCGACAGCTTGTCGCCCACGTGTGCGTCGCAAACGATGCGCCGCGCCACCAGCCCGGCGATCTGCACGGCGACGACCTCAGCGCCGCTGGGCGTGCGGATTCGCAGGCTGCTGCGCTCGTTGTCGGTACTCGCCGCGGCCAGATCGGCCGACCCGAAGCGGCCGGGCCGGTGCTGCACGGCGATCACCTCGCCGCTCACCGGTGCCCGCTGCACGTGGACGTCGAATACCGACAGGAAGATGCTCACCCGGGGCAGGGGAGCCTCACCCATGCTGAGTTCGGCGGGCGGGGCCGCGGAGTCGATCACGCAGATCACACCATCGGCCGGCGCGACTATGGCACCGGGACGGGTGGGTGGCACTCGCGTGGGGTGACGGAAAAATCCCGCGCACGCACCCGCCGCCAGCAGACCGGAGCGGCGCACCCACCGGTGGCGGTATCCCGCCGCGGCAACAGCCAGGCCGACGGAGATGAATGGCCGCCCGGCCGGGTGAATCGGCGGAATGGTTGACCGCACCAACTCGAGCAGATGTGCGGGGCCCTCCCTGAGGGGATGGGCGCGGGGGCGTCGTGCCACGCGGTCATCTTACGGAAGGAGCCGTGTCCGGCGGGGCCAAGTCGATCCGGGGATGGTGTAATCGGCAGGCATGCTGACGTCGAACCAGTCGCAGGGGTCGGAATCCGACTATGACTGAATGGATTTCGACACGACAGCTACGCAATGCGAAGGTCGGTGTCACTGCGGCCTTTGTCGCCCACGCGGTGATGTTCTCGTCCTGGGCTGCCCACATTCCCGCGGTGCAGGCCAAGCTGGATCTGTCCAACGCCGAGTTGGGATCGTCGTTGTTTGGAGCACCGCTGGGTTCGGTGGTGGCCATGGTCCTCAGCCACTGTGCGCTGCCCCGGTGGGGTAGCCATCGGTTGGTACCGATAGCGGTCGCGGGCTACTCCCTGGCGGGAATGACGATCGGGCTAGCGATCTCCGGACCGTGGCTGTTCGCCGCGTTGGCACTGTGGGGAATGTTCCAGGGCGGGTTGGACGTGGCGATGAACACCCAGGCCGCGGCGGTCGAGCGGCTCATCGGAACCGCCATCATGGCGCGGTTTCACGGCATCTGGAGCGCGGGCGCGTTCCTGGGCGCTCTGATCGGCGGGGCTGCCGTCAGCGCCGACGTCGGCCTGACCGCGCAATTGGCCGTCATGGGGGTAGTCGTCCTGGTCGTGGTGGGGGCGCTGAACCGACGTCTGATTCCCGACCATCACACCGAGCTCACTCGCGAGGATGCGCCGAAGCGCGCCTGGATGACGACCGCGGTGGCCATTCTTGGGGCGGTGTCGTTCGCCTCGTTGCTGTGCGAGGGCGCCGCGGCCGACTGGTCGGCCACATACCTACATAACGTCGTCGGCCACGGCCAGGGTGCAGCCGCGCTGGGCTATGCGGCATACACGCTGACGATGGTGATCACCCGATTCGGCGGGGTACGGCTCCAGTCATGCATCCCCAGCCGCCGGTTGCTCCCGGTGTTGGCGCTGCTGGCCGCCGTGGGAATGGGGGTGGCGCTGGTGAGCGCCAATCCGGTGCTGAGTGTGGTGGGATTCGCCATGCTTGGCGCCGGCGTGGCGCTGCTGGTGCCAACCGCTTTCAGCGCCGCCTACTCAGCGACTGCTACCGGAGGATCGGCGATCGCTATCGTGGCCGCAACCGGCTGGCTCGGCTATGTGATGGGGCCACCGCTCATCGGACACCTTGCCGCGTTGGTCGGGTTACAGGCGGCGCTGATCACCCTCCCGGTGATGATGTCGGTCGCCGGGATTGCGGTCTATTGCACCAGCGCGTTCGACGCAGTCGACCGATTTCACCGGGAGCCGGCCGTACCCACTGACTAGGTCAGATCCCAGACCTGCACCCGGGTTCCCGCGGACACCTGCTCGACATCCTCAGGGATGTCCAGCAGGCCGTTGGCCGAGGCCAACCAGCGCAGATGGTGTGACGCGGGTGGGCCGTAGCTGGTGACTTCGCCCGCGGCGACATCGAGCACCGCACGTCGGAACTGTCGCTTGCCGCGCGGCGACGTCACCGTGTCCGTGAGCACGGCGGTCCGCTGCGGTCGATGCGGATCCGGCAGGCCCATGGCCGTGCGCAGCGCGGGACGGAGGAACACCTCGAAGGACACCAGCGCGCTGACCGGATTGCCGGGCAGCGTGACGATCGGTGTATTTGCCACGCGTCCGACACCCTGGGGCATCCCCGGCTGCATCGCCACCTTGACGAATTGGACGCCCTCGTCCCCTTGCATGCCTTGGCGGCCGAAGGCATCTTTGACCACCTCGTAGGCACCGGCGCTAACACCACCCGTGGTGATGATCAGATCGGCCTCCGCGGCGTAGCGGTGCAGGGCGGCGGTGAACTGGTCGACGTCGTCGCCGGCGGTCGGGGTGGCGACAACGTCGGCGCCGGCTTCGCGGACCGCGCCGGCCAGCATGACCGCGTTGGACTCATAGATTTGTCCAGGCTGCAGCGGGACGCCCGGCGACACCAGCTCCGAACCGGTGGAGATCACCAGCACGCGCTGCCGTGGGATCACCGTCAGTTCGGCCAGTCCCAGCGCCGCGACCAGGCCGAGCGCCGCCGGTGTCACAACCTGGCCCTTGCGCAGCACGGTGGTGCCGGCGGCGACGTCTTCGCCGGCGCGCCGGATGTGTTTGCCAGGTAGGGCTTGCTGCCGGATCTGCACCGATTCCACGCCACCATCGGTGGCCTCGACCGGCACAATCGTCGTCGCCCCTGCCGGCACGGGGGCTCCGGTCATAATCCGGTGCGCCGTTGCCGGTTGCAGGGTCACCGGGTCGGTGCGGCCCGCTGGAATGTCTTCGGCGACCGGCAACACCACCGGATGTTCCGGCGTTGCGCCCGAGGTGTCTTCGGCGCGCACCGCGTATCCGTCCATCGCGGAGTTGTCGAACACCGGCAGCGACAGCGGTGCGATCACGTCGCCGGCCAGCGCCAGGCCTTGGGCGTCGGTGAGCGGAACCGGAACCGCGGCGCGGGCCCGGATCATCGCGGCTACGACACGCTGATGCTCGTCAACTGATCGCATCATCAAACTCCGAAGCTGACGCCGGTGAGTTCTTCGGACACCGTCCACAGCCGGCGCTGCAGGTCCTCGTCATGGGACTGGGCGCTGGACGTAACGAGCTTGGGGTGGCCCCGTTGTTCGGCGAAACCGTCTGGACCGTAGTACTGCCCGCCCATGACGGACGGATCGGTGGCGGCCCGCAGCGTTGGCAGCGCGCCCATCTCGGGGCTTTGGAAGAGCAACGGTCCCAGCATGTTGACGGCCGGCTGGAAAATTTTCGGCAGGTTCCGGGCCAGCTCGGTGTTGGAGCCACCCGGGTGGGCGGCGACGGCGATGGTGGCCGCCTTGGGATCCTGTTCTGCCTGAGCGGCCAACCGGCGCTGCAACTCATAGGTGAACAGCAGGTTGGCCAGCTTGGCTTGCCCGTAGGCGGCGACCCGGTCATAACGACGTTCCCACTGCAGATCGTCGAAGTGGATAGTGGCACGAATCCGATGGCCGAGACTGCTGACGGTCACCACGCGCGAACCGCGCACCGGCAGCAGGTGGTCGAGCAGCAGCCCGGTCAGTGCGAAATGACCGAGGTGGTTGGTGCCGAACTGCATCTCGAAGCCGTCTTTGGTGACCTGCTTGGGCGTCCACATCACCCCTGCGTTGTTGATCAGCAAGTCGATGCGCGGGTAGGCGTTGCGCAGTGCGTTAGCGGCCGCGCGCACCGAGTCCAGTGAGCTCAGATCCAGTTCCTGCAGGGTGACGTCGGCTTGTGGTTTGGCGGCGACGATACGTGCCAGGGCGGCGTTGCCCTTCTCTAGGTTGCGTATGGCCAGCACGACGTGCGCACCGTGAAAGGCCAGCGCGGCGGCGGTCTCGTAGCCGATGCCGGTGTTGGCGCCGGTGACGATGACGACACGGCCGCTTTGGTCCGGTATGTCGGACTCCGACCATTTGCGGGTGTTCTTGTCGTTCGATCCCATGGGGCAAAAGATACTCAACCCGTTGAGGACCGGCTGTTACCTGCAACTTCGACGAGTAACGTCGAGAACGTGATTACCGGGCTGGCCCACAGCGGTGTGTGCGTATCCGATTGTGAGGCCGCGGTGGCGTTCTATCGCGACGTCTTGGGCCTGCAAGTGCTCTCGCCGCCGTATGTCATGGCCGGTAACGCCATTCGCAACGACATGGGCGAGCTGGTGTCCGACCCCGCGATGAAGGCCGCCGTCGTGGGATTTGGGGACGACGGCGACCGCGTCATCGAAGTGATCGAGTACCTCAACGTCGACGGCGCCGACCAGCGGGCCGCCCTGACGGATCACGGGCTGTCGCACGTCGGGCTGATCTGTGAGGACATCGAGGCGACCCGGGCAGAGCTCGACAGCAAGGGGGTGCGCTTCCTAGTCAGCGGGATCGCGGAGGTAGCGCGAGTTCGCACGACATGGTTCGTCGATCCGTGGGGCGTGGTGTTCATCCTCGTGGAGAAAAGCCGCCCGCAGCGACCCTATTTCGCGCAATGGGGCTGAATGTCGGAGTGATCGGAGCCGGCGCCGGAGGCATCGCGATGGGTATCCAGCTCGCCGGCGGTGGCCACGACTTCACAATCTTCGACCGCGCCGACGGTTTCGGCGGAACTTGGCGGCACAACACCTTCCCGGGTGCGGCCTGCGATGTCCCCTCGCATCTGTACTCGTACTCGTTTGCGCCCAACCCGCGCTGGAGCAAGACGTACGCCAACCAGCCCGAGATCCTCGCCTACCTGGAGAAGGTTGCCGCCGACCACGGGTTGGGCGCTCACTTGCGGCCGAATACCGCCATCACCACGGTGCGGTGGTCCGACGCGCTAAAGCGCTGGACGCTGTGCACCGACGCTGGCCGGCAGCACGATTTCGACGTCGTGGTGAGTGCGGTCGGGATGCTTGACGTGCCCAACGTCCCGGACATCCCAGGTGTGCAACGGTTTCGGGGCCGGCAATTCCATTCGGCCCGGTGGGATCACAGCAGGTCGACGGCGGGGGAGCGGGTGGCGTCCATCGGTACGGGCGCCAGCGCGGTGCAGTACGTTCCCGCGATCGCGCCGCAGACCGCGCATCTCACGGTGTTTCAGCGGACGCCGATCTGGATCGCTCCTCGATTCGACTTCCCGTTTGCCGCCGAGCAGCACCAGCTGTTCGAGCGTGATCCGGCTGCCGCACAGAAACTGCGCGACGAGGCCTTCGACGCCTACGAGTCATCCAGCTTCGACACCGACGCCGCGCAGACGCGCGATGCGACCGAACTCGCGCGCGGCTACCTGCTACGCAAGGTCGCCGACCCCGAACTGCGTGCCAAGCTGACGCCGGACTATCCGGTCGGCTGCAAGCGACCGCTGATGTCGCGCGACTGGTACCCCACCTTCGCGTTGCCGCACGTCCGTCTGGAAACCGCGACGATCGCCGAGCTGACCGAGCACGGCGTGCGCACCGTCGACGGCGTCGAACACCGCGTCGACACCGTGATCTATGGCACCGGGTTCAAGGCCGCCGACTACCTGGCCAGCATCGACGTGTACGGAATCGGGGGGCGTCACCTTCGCGACGACTGGCGCGACGGCGCCGAGGCCTATCTGGGCACGCTGGTCACCGGATATCCGAACTTCTTCATGCTGTACGGCCCGAACACGAATGGCGTCAACTCGATCATCTATATCCACGAAGCGCAGACGACCTTCATCCGCTACCTTCTGGACCAGATGGTGAGCCACGCAGCGCGCACCATCGAGGTGACACCCGACGCGCAGCGGCGCTACAACGACGAGATCCAGGACTCCATGCAAGGCAAGGTCTGGCTGTCGAACTGCAACAGCTACTACCGGCATCCCAGCGGCAAAGTCGTTACCCAGCTGCCCTACAGCGGCCGGACCTTCTTCGAGCGCACCCGCGCGATGATTCCCGGCGACTACTGGATGAAGTAGTTGTCGTGGTTCGTGGCACCTTGTCCTGAGTGTGAACGTCGCGACGAGACACGCCGATGAAGCGTCGCGTGATTCACAGTCGGCGGCGACAGTTAGGGGCCCCCCTCGTGCTTGCACTCGGCATAGGCGAGTGCTAAGAATGACGTTGGCACTCGCGACTGGTGAGTGCTAGGTCGGGACGGTGAGACCGGGCTTGGGCGTGGTTCCACGACATCCTTGGTCGTCCGTCGCGGGCACTGCGCCCGGCCAGCGTAAGTAACGGGGTTGCCGCCACCCGGTGACCCCCGTTTCATTCCCGATCCGGAGGAATCACTTCGCAATGGCCAAGACAATTGCGTACGACGAAGAGGCCCGTCGCGGCCTCGAGCGGGGCCTGAACAGCCTCGCCGACGCGGTAAAGGTGACGTTGGGTCCCAAGGGCCGCAACGTCGTCCTGGAGAAGAAGTGGGGTGCCCCCACGATCACCAACGATGGTGTGTCCATCGCCAAGGAGATCGAGCTGGAGGACCCGTACGAGAAGATCGGCGCCGAGCTGGTCAAGGAAGTTGCCAAGAAGACCGACGATGTTGCCGGTGACGGCACGACGACGGCCACGGTGCTGGCCCAGGCGCTAGTCAAGGAGGGCCTGCGCAACGTCGCGGCCGGCGCCAACCCGCTGGGCCTCAAGCGTGGTATCGAGAAGGCCGTCGAGAAGATCACCGAGACGCTGCTGAAGTCGGCCAAGGAAGTCGAGACCAAGGAGCAGATCGCTGCCACCGCCGCGATCTCGGCCGGCGACCAGTCGATCGGTGACCTGATCGCCGAGGCGATGGACAAGGTTGGCAACGAGGGCGTCATCACCGTCGAGGAGTCCAACACCTTCGGCCTGCAGCTCGAGCTCACCGAGGGCATGCGGTTCGACAAGGGCTACATCTCGGGCTACTTCGTGACCGACGCCGAGCGTCAGGAAGCGGTCCTGGAGGACCCCTACATCCTGCTGGTCAGCTCGAAGGTCTCGACCGTCAAGGACCTGTTGCCGCTGCTGGAGAAGGTCATCCAGGCCGGCAAGCCGCTGCTGATCATTGCCGAGGACGTCGAGGGCGAGGCACTGTCCACCCTGGTCGTCAACAAGATCCGTGGCACCTTCAAGTCGGTGGCCGTCAAGGCGCCCGGCTTCGGTGACCGGCGCAAGGCGATGCTGCAGGACATGGCCATCCTCACCGGTGGTCAGGTCATCAGCGAAGAGGTCGGCCTGACGCTGGAGAACGCCGACCTGTCGCTGCTGGGCAAGGCCCGCAAGGTGGTCATCACCAAGGACGAGACCACCATCGTCGAGGGCGCCGGTGACTCCGACGCCATCGCCGGGCGGGTTGCCCAGATCCGCGCCGAGATCGAGAACAGCGACTCCGACTACGACCGCGAGAAGCTGCAGGAGCGCCTGGCCAAGCTGGCCGGCGGTGTTGCGGTGATCAAGGCCGGCGCCGCCACCGAGGTGGAGCTCAAGGAGCGCAAGCACCGCATCGAGGACGCGGTCCGCAATGCCAAGGCGGCCGTCGAGGAGGGCATCGTCGCCGGTGGCGGCGTGACCCTGCTGCAGGCCGCCCCGGCCCTGGAGGAGCTGAAGCTCTCCGGTGACGAGGCGACCGGTGCCAACATCGTCCGCGTGGCGCTGGAGGCTCCGCTGAAGCAGATCGCCTTCAACTCCGGGCTGGAGCCGGGCGTGGTGGCCGAGAAGGTGCGCAACCTGCCGGCGGGCCAGGGCCTCAACGCTGCCACCGGTGAGTACGAGGACCTGCTGAAGGCCGGCGTTGCCGACCCGGTGAAGGTGACCCGTTCGGCGCTGCAGAACGCGGCGTCCATCGCGGGGCTGTTCCTGACGACGGAGGCAGTCGTTGCCGACAAGCCGGAGAAGGCGGCCGCTCCCGCGGGCGACCCGACCGGCGGCATGGGCGGTATGGACTTCTAGTCCGAATTCGAGAAAAAGCCCGGTCCCCTTGGGGGCCGGGCTTTTTCGTTATGCCGGTACTGAGAACACCACGCAGTCGTGCAGGCAGCCCTTGGCCGCCGAGGGCGAGTCGGCGTCGCGGTGCAGTAGCGCGCGGGTGGGCACGACCCTCAGCCGCGCCGCCTCGGCGTCGGAATCGGTGACCAGGGCGCTGCCGTCGACGATCAGCGAGTAGCCGCCGGGCTCAGGCGGGGGCCATAGCAGGGTGACGTGGCTGCGCTGGGCCAGGTTTTTGCGGGTGCGCCCTCCGATGAGCCCGATATCGAGGAGCGCTTCGCGCAGTACCGGTTCGACCGTCACGGTGTGTACGCGATACCCGTCATCGACGGTGATCAGGTAGGCAAACGGGAAGTCGGGTAGAGCGGCCGCGAGTCGTTCGAGATCTACCTTTTTCGCACCCTTTTCGCTCATGGCTTCGAGGATAGGCCGCTGCTACTCGGGTGGGGTTGGCTCTGGCTCCTTGATAAGCCGTAGTGGCCCGCCGGTTTCGCGCTCGTCCGGGTAGAAGTTTGACCGGGGGATGGCTGGGCTTGCGGGGTTCCCCTCACGCATGGCCGTGCTCCGTAAACCCGGGTCGTTGCTGGCCGAATTGTAGAAGCCTGTGTAGCCGGTGCCGGCGCCAGTGCCGCGTAGGCCAGGGTTGGCCGCGGACCCGCTGGCGGCACCGGTGTTCGAGTTGGCCGATTCGAGGCCGCTGGCAGGAGCCGCGGCAGGGGCAGCGGCCGCGTTGGTCATGCCAGAGTTCAAAGCGCTGGCAACTCCCGGGTGGAGGCTGCCCGTATTCGCCAAGGCCGAGTTGAGCAGGCCCGAGCTCAGGGCAGCCGTGCCCAAGCCGCCCGTGGCGTAGCGCGCGGAGTTCGCTAAGCCGGCGTCCGCGCTGACACCGGCGTCCGCCATTCCCGAGTGCCAGGAGCCTGTGCCCATGCTGAGGCCCGCGTTGATCGACGAGTTCCCGAGGCCGTCGTTGAGGGAGCCCGAATTCCCGATGCCCGTGTTGTAGCTGCCGGAATTGAAAATGCCGGTGTTTCCGGTACCGGAGTTCCCGAAGCCGACGTTGCCGCTACCGGAGTTGAAGCCACCGAAGCCGACTTGGTGATTGCCGGTGAGTCCGAATCCGAAGGCCCAGCTGCCGGTATTGCCGAAGCCGACATTCCCGCTGCCCAGGTTTCCCCCGCCCAGGTTGTAATTGCCGGTGTTGCCAATACCCAGGTTGCGATTGCCGGTGTTTCCGCTACCCCAGTTGAAGTTGCCGACATTGTTATTGCCGATATTGCCGATGCCAGTGTTGTTGAAGCCCAGGTTGAAGCCGTTTTTGCTGATGTCGATGCCGAGGTTGCGCAGCACCTGTTGCCAGGGCGCGAGTTGTGACGCGGCCGCGGACGCATCGAAGTGGTAAGCGGCCATCGCCGCCACGTCCAGCGCCCACATCTGCTCGTACGCGGCCTCGATGTCCATGATCGCCGGGGTGTTGAACCCCAACCAGTTCGTGGCCGCCAACACCTGCATCAGGCCACGATTGGCCGCAACTACCGCGGGCTGAACCGTGGCCGCCAGCGCCGCTTCGAATGCGGACGCGATGGCGCCCGCCTGTGCGGCCGCCTGCTCTGCCTGTACCGCGGCAGCGCTGAGCCACGCCATGTACTGCGTCGCGACGGCCATCATCGCAGCCGATGACGGACCCAGCCAGGCGCCACTGGTCAGGTCCGCCGTCACAGACGCAAACGACTCCACTGATGACAGCAAATCCGCGGCGAGTCCGTTCCAGGCCGCGGACGCGGCAAGCAACGGTCCCGCCCCGGGACCGGCGAACATCAGTGCCGAATTAATCTCTGGCGGCAACCACGCGAAATGCGGGTTTGTCACCTACTCAAACTACCCGGCACCGTCAGTTGGTGTGGCCATATCGGGATAATGGTGACTATCCGCAAGGGTCTTACAGCAACCGTTGTCAGACGGTCTGAGGCGCTGATTGTCGTCCCCGGACCAGCTTGCCAGGGCGGGCATCGGTGGGAACACCGTTTTCGGCGATAACTTGGCCGGAGACCACGGTCGCGACGTATCCATCCGCTGTCTGGTCGAGGCGGCGCCCGCCGGCGGGCAGGTCGTAGCTGATCACCGGCCTGTGTAGGCGCAGTGCGGCGTGGTCGATGACGTTGAGATCGGCCTTGTAGCCGACAGCGATGCGTCCCCGGTCGCCCAGGCCGGCGACGCGCGCAGGTACCGAGGTGAGTTCGCGGACGGCTTCGGCCACTGTGAACCGTCCAGACCTCCGATCGCGTGCCCAGTGCGCCAAAAAGTACGTGGAATAGCTGGCGTCGCAGATCATTCCGTAGTGCGCGCCGCCGTCGCCGAGGCCGAGAACCACGTCGTCGCGGTGTAGCAGCTGACCCACGGTGTCCAGCGAGTTGTTCTCCAAGTTGCTCGTCGCGACCAGCAGCATGGCGTGCCCGTCGTCGTCGAGCAGCCGGTCGTAAGCCTCCTCCATCGGTGCCACCCCACGAGCCCGGGCACGGGCCCCGACGCTGTCCGACGGGTCGGGCTCGTAATTGGGGTTGTCACCAAGCGGGAAGATCCAATCCCAGGCCTGGGCCACGTACAGAATCGGATGACCCACGCCGGGCTTGTCGGCAAGGATGCGGGCACGAACCTCGGGCTTGCGCATCTCGGCGACGCGCTCGGCCAAGGGGAGATGCGCAATCTCGCGATAGCTCGGGTAGAGCACGAATGGGTTGGCGGACAGTTGCAGCCCGATGATCAGCCCGATCGGACGTGGCAGCAGCTGCGCCGTAAATTGTGCGCCACCCGAGCCCGCATTTTTATTCGCCTTCTCGACCATGGTGATGGCGTCCGGCCAGGTGGGGTCGCCGGCGTTGGCGACCACCAGGGTGAAGGTGACCGGCAGCCCGACATCCTCGGCAACGTCGAAAACGGTCTGCAGCACGGGCTGGTAGCCGCCAGCGGGAATGTCGGGCACGAATTGCAACAGGCCGCCGCCACCGTCGACGACGCCTCTGGCGATCTCCTCGATCTCCTCGCGGGCCGCGTCGTAGCTGGGAATCGGTGAACCGCTCTCGGTCTTGTGGATCGTCAGCCTCGAAGACGCGAAACCCAGTGCCCCGATTTCGATCGCCTCCTTGGCCAGCGATCGCATTTTCGCCAGGTCTTCAGGGGTGGCGGGCTCACGGTCGGCGCCGCGCCGACCCATTACGTAGACCCGCAACGGGGAGTGCGGCAGATAGGCGGCCACATCGATATCCCGTTTGCCCGCGTCCAGCGCATCCATGAATTCGGGGAACGTCTCCCAGGTCCACGGCAGTCCGTCGGTCATCACGACGCCGGGAATGTCCTCCACGCCGGCCATTACGTCGACGAGCACGTCGTGGTCTTCCTGGCGGCACGGCGCGAAGCCGACGCCGCAGTTGCCCATCACCACCGTGGTCACCCCGTGCGCCGACGACGGAGTCAGCCGGTCCGACCAGATGGCCTGGCCGTCGTAGTGCGTGTGCAGGTCGATAAAGCCGGGCGTGACCAGCAGCCCGGTCGCGTCGATCTCTCGCTTGGCGGTCTCGCCGTTGCTGGCGCCCACCGCTGTGATGACCCCGTCTCGTACCGCGACGTCGCCGATGTACGGCTCGCCTCCCAACCCGTCGACGATGATGCCATTGCGGACGAGAAGGTCGTAGCTCATCCAACTAATCTACGACCGTGATCGATCACCTAGGAATCAACTGCGGCGACTACCCGAAATCGCAGGAGTTCTACGACACCGTGTTGGGCGTGCTGGGCTATACCCGCCAAATGGATTTCGGCGTCGCGATTGGATACGGCCGTGACGGCAAGCCGGATTTCTGGATCGCCGACGGCTCAGGCATGGGCCCGAATCGAGAAAGCCACATCGCGTTCCAAGCGGCCGACGAAACTGCGGTGCGCGCGTTCTACGACGCCGCTATGGGCGTGGGTGCGGAGTCGTTGCACGCGCCGCGGCTCTGGCCGGAGTATCACCCGGGCTATTTCGGCGCTTTCGTGCGCGACCCCGATGGCAACAACGTCGAAGCGGTCTGGCACGGGGCACTCCCGTAATGTCGCTGGTATGGCCAGCACCGACGCGGCCGCTCGGGAGCTGCTGCGCGACGCGTTCACGCGGCTGATCGAACACGTCGACGAACTCGCCGAGGGCCTGACCGACGAAATCGCGAATTACCGGCCGTCCGAGAGTGCCAACAGCATCGCGTGGCTGATCTGGCACAGCGCCCGGGTGCAAGACATTCAGCTGGCCGATGTGGCCGGCGTCGAGCAGGTGTGGACACGCGACGGCTGGGTCGACCGGTTCGGCCTGGACTTGCCGCGCAACGACACCGGCTATGGGCACAACGCCGAGGATGTGGCCAAGGTCCGTGCCCCTGCCGACCTGCTGTCCGGCTATTACCACGCTGTGCACCAGCTCACCTTGGATTACGTCGCCAGTGTCACCGCCGACGAGCTGTCGCGCATCGTGGACACCAACTGGGATCCCCCGGTGACCGCCAGCGCACGTTTGGTCAGCATCATCGACGACTGCGCGCAGCACCTCGGCCAGGCCGCCTATCTGCGGGGTATTCAGTAAGTTCTAGGCGTGCGATTCGTGGCGACCATGCTGTTCTGGCTCTTCGCCACGGTTAGCCTGGCCGCGGCGATCCCGGCGGCATGGGTACAGACGAACATCGTCGACGAAGGCGGCTACGCCGCACTGGCGCAGAAGGCAGCCGGCGATCCGGCGCTGCAGTCGGCCATGGCGGCCGAACTCACCACCCGAGCTATGGCGCTCATCAACGATCGCGGCGGACGGCGCTACCCCGTCGACAGCTCGGTGGTGCACGACGCCGCTACCGCCTTCACCGCGAGCCCTTCGTTTCCGCCACTGTTCGCGCAGGTGAACCGGGCGGCGCACCGGTGGTTGTTCAACGATCCGGTCGCCGGCGGTGACCAGTGGGTGATCGATGTGGCCCCAATGCTCAAAGACCCTGCAATTCAACAGGTTTTGAGCACATACAACGTGAAGGCGCCGGAAACGTTGAAGGTCGCGTTGACGGTTTCGGCGGCGCAGCCGGTGCGTCCGGGACAGCTGCACCGGATCGCCGTTTGGGGTCCCTGGGTGACTATCGCCGTGATCGCACTCAGCGGTGCCTGCGCACTGCTTGCGTTGGTCGCCGCGCGCCGCCGTGGCAAGGCGCTGACCGGCCTCGGCGTCTCGGCGCTGTTGGTCGGTGCGACGGGTTGGGCCGCAATTGAGGTCGGCCGTCGCTATGTCAACGACGCGCTCAATCGGACCACTGGCGACATCCGCCGGATAGCCGATGTGATGGTCAGCAACGCCGAGGACAGCTTGCACCTATGGCTGAATCTGACGCTGCTGGCCGGCGTCGCGCTGGTCGCGTTCGGAGTGCTCGTCGCGGTGCTGGGAAGCCTGGTTAAGCGGACTTAACGCAGGGGCAGCTCGGACAGTATCGGACTGGTCGGCTGCGGCGATCCGGAGCCGGGTTCGACGGTGAACGCCAGGGCGGTCGAGCTTCCGAGGTCGGGAAGCATGGCTTTCGTCGAGGGCGTGACCGCGGCGGTGCCCATCGTCCCCGCCGATGTCGGACCGTTGGCGCCGATCAACCACATCTGATAGACGGTGCCCGGCGACGGCGGCGGCACGTTGTTCATCACCAGCACACCCGCATTGCGGTCGCGGGAGAACATCACCGTGGCCGTGCCCGTGCCGAGCGGGCGGGAGACCGTCTGCACATCCGGTGCCGCGAGAACTTGCTCGGCCATCGTGGGCGTTGGGGTCGGCCGCGTCAGCACCCCGACACCAAAGGCTGCCAGCCCCACCGCGATGGCCGCCGCAGATGCGAAAATAGTTGTACGCCAACGTGGCTGGCGCTTAAAGTCAGGTTTTGCCGGTTCGGTTGCGGCCAAGATCGCGGCCCGCAGGTGGGCCGGAGGTTCGGCGGCGGTCGCGGCCGAGGCCACAGCCATCGTCTCGCGGACGGCGCGAACTTCGTCGTTGAACGCCGCTGCGACCGGCGGGGACGCCGCTGCCACCCGCCGGCTTATCTCGGCTCGCTCGTCGTCAGACATCGCATGCAGGGCATACGGGGTTGCCAGCTCAAGCAGTTCGAAGTCCGTAGGCTGTGCCATCAGCGCCACTCCTCCTCATCGCTTCGCTCTGCATCGTCGCCGGCGCGGTCATGTCACGTCCAAGCAGTTGCGCAGGCCGCGCAGCGCGTCGCGCATGCGTGACTTGATCGTCGACAAATTGGTGACCAACCGCTGCGACACTTCAACATAGGTGAGGCCGCCATAGTAGGCCAGTTCGATGCATTGCCGCTGCGCATCGGTCAAGCCGTCCAGACACTCGGCCACCCGGCGCCGCTCGTCACCGGCGATCGCCGACTCGGCGACGACATCCGTCGCCGTATCGACATTGGCCGCACCGTAGCGCGATTCCCGCTGACTGCCCGCTTGCTCACTGCGGACCCGGTCGACGGCGCGCCGGTGCGCGATGGTCAACAGCCAGGCCAGTGCGGACCCCTTGACGGAGTCGAACTCTGATGCGTTGCGCCACACCTCGAGATAAATCTCCTGGGTGGTTTCTTCGCTGTAGCCGGGATCACGCAACACCCTGGTCACCAGCCCGTACACCCGGCTTTTGGTGTGGTCGTAGAACGCGGCGAACGCGGCGTTGTCGCCACGCGCGACCCGGCGCAGCAAGGCGTCCAGGTCGCTGCTCAGGCGCGGCGGACCGGTCATCGATCGGTAGCCTAACGCCCGCCGGCATCAAAACCGAGAAGTCGGTCCTCATCGATGTGCCGATCTGGGTGGGCGGGGCACGAAATATGCTGTCCGCTTTTGGTATTCGGCGAAGCCGGGACGGCCCTTCATGTAGCTCTCGGTCAGCCGGGCCCCGCTGACGTCTACCAGGAAGTACGTCATCAGCAGCGGCGAGACCACCGTGATCAACGGAACCCAGCCGTTGATGGTGATCAGCCATAGCCCCCACCAGACACAGGCGTCGCCGAAATAGTTGGGGTGGCGCGTCCAGGCCCAGAGCCCGCGGTCCATGACGACCCCGCGATTGGCCGGGTCGGATTTGAATACCCGTAACTGCCGATCACCCACCGCCTCGAAGATGACACCTGCCAGCCACACCGCTAAGCCCACGCCCGTCACAGCCAGCAACGGCCTCGGCGTCGGCCCAGTTACCGCCGATAGTTGCAGCGGGAAGGAGATGAACAGCGTCAAGAAGCCCTGCAGGAGGAAGACCTTGCGCACCACCTGACCCAGCCCCGCTCCACGCAGCAGGTCTGCATAGCGGGGATCCTCAGCCTTGCCGGCCGTCTTGCGGTACATGTGCCAGCTGAGCCGCACAGCCCAGATCGACACCAGCGTCAGCAGCAGCCACCGGCGAGTCGGATCGCCATGGCCGAGGACGGCGGCGACGGCGGCCACGGCGACGAAACCAATGCCCCATGCGACGTCCACGACGTTGTAGCGGCCGAGCCGGCGGCCCATCACGAACGCGACCGAATGCACGACGGCCAGCGCCAAGGCCGATGTGGCCGATATCACCAAGATTCCGGTCTCGTTCAAGGGACACTCCTGCGCTCAAGTATCCACTGATAGACGTCTAGATACCCGGACCGGAATCCGGCCTCCGAGTACGCCAGATATAGCTCCCACATCCGTCCGAACACCTCGTCGAAGCCCAAGTGCGCCAATCTATCTCGCCGCTGCAGGAATCGTTCCCGCCAAAGCCGCAGGGTCTCCGCGTAGTGCGGTTGCAGCGAGGTCGTGTCAACCGTGCGTAATCGCGTGTGACGCTCGGTAATCCCCGCGATGGCCTCGGTGGACGGCAGCAGCCCGCCGGGGAAAATGTACTTCTGGATCCAGGTATGCGTATTGCGGGTGGCCAACATCCGGTCGTGCGGCATCGTGATCGCCTGGATCGCTACCCGACCGGCCGGCCGCACCAGCTGTTCGAGCGCGGCGAAATACCTTGGCCACGAACGAAACCCCACCGCCTCGATCATCTCGACCGAGATGACACAGTCATAACGTCCCTCGACATCGCGGTAATCGCAAAGGTCGATCTCAACCAGATCGGACAGACCTGCCGCGGCCACCCGATGCTGCGCCAACCGCTGCTGCTCGCCCGACAAGGTTAGCGAGCGCACCCGCGCCCCGCGGGCAGCCGCACGGATGCACAGCTCGCCCCATCCGGTGCCGATCTCAAGAACCCGGCTGCCCCGTTGGACCCCGGCCATATCCAGCAGCCGGTCGATCTTGCGGCGTTGGGCTGTCGCCAAATCCGACCACGAGGCCGGCAGGCCGGTGAACAGCGCCGACGAGTACGTCATGGTCTCGTCGAGAAACTCGCCAAACAGCTCATTCGAGAGGTCATAATGCTCAGCGATGTTGCGGCGGGCCTGATCTCGGCTGGGGTCTCGCCAGGTCGGCGCAAAGCCCGGCGCAAGCGGTCGCAGCCAGTGCAGCGAGCGGGGCACCAGGTCGGTCACCGACTTGGCGAGTACCGTGAGCGCCCCGGTGAGATCCGTCGATGACCATTCACCGGCCATGTATGACTCACCGAACCCGATCAGGCCGTGACGTCCAATACGTCGGGCGAGTGCGTCCGGCTGATGGATCGACAGGGTAGGCAGGCTTGAGCCCGCGGCGCCCACCACCGCCCCGTCGGGGTAGGCCAGTCGCAATGGCGGCCGGCCCGCCGCGCGCCGCAGCAGCCGGTCGACAACGGCGGCCGATCCCGCGGCGACGGGGCCGGACGGGACCGTCGCCACCGCCGGCCACCGCCGGTAATCGATTGCCGCCGAGGGGGTTTGGATGCTCATCGCGGCACCACAGGAACTCGACGTAACCACAGTTTGATCCCCTGTATCCGGATGCGCGTGGCCACCATCAACGGTGCCAGCGGTGACGTAATCTGGATCAACACAACGTGTTTCAATGTCGCCGACTGTCGCTTCCCGCGTAGCGTCGCGGTGAATGCCAGCCGGCGGTCGCGGTGCAGTGAGACCATGATGTCCACATCGCGGTCGGGTCGTGGTGCCAGCACCAGGTAGTGACCGTCCACCGGATTGAACGGCGAGACATAGAACTTCTTGCTGACCAACACCGGCGCATCGGCCGGTGGCAATAGGTAGGCGTGGCGCCCTCCATAGGTGTTGTGCACCTCTGCTATCACGTGGCGCAGGCTGCCGTCACGGTCATGGCACCAATAGACGCTTATCGGATTGAAGACGTATCCGAAGATGCGTGCCTGCAGTAGCGCGGTGATGTGTCCGTCCGGCACGGCCACGCCATGATCGGCGAAGAACGCTTCCAGCCGATCTCTCAGCGAGCCCCGCGGCGGGCCGGAGGGAGGGTTGGCGAAGTGGTCGTCGGCGTGGAATCGCGCGAACGGCCGCAGCCACCAGGGCAGCCGGGGCAGGTCGTCGACGTCGACATACCAGCTATAGCTCCGGTATTCGAACGCGTGCTGCACCGGGACCTGCCGTGAGTGGGTGATGGTGGTGCGGTAAATCGCCGGAGTCAGCATGCGGCCACCGCCTCCCGCGCCGCGGTCGCCGGCCAGTCGGCGCCGAGCCGCCGGGCTGCGCGGAGTCCGGAGGCCGCGCCGTCTTCGTGGAATCCCCAGCCGTGGTAGGCGCCCGCGAAAGCTACCCGATCATCGTTGAGTGTCGGCAATAAGCGTTGAGCTGCAACCGATTCCGGTGTGTACAGCGGATGGCTGTAGGTCATCTCGGCGAGCACCGACTCCGGGTCAACGCGGTCATGGACCCCGAGGGTCACCAGAAACCGGCGGTTGCCGCCGATCCGCATCAGCCGACTGATGTCGTAACTGACCACCACCTGGTCGTTCCCGGGTGTCACCAGGTAGTTCCAGGAAGCCTTCGCCCGGCGGTGTCGGGGCAGCACCGATTCGTCGGTGTGCAGTCGGGCGACGTTGGTCGAGTACGGAATCGCTCCCAGGACTGCGCGCTCCCACGGGGTCGGCTGGTCGAGCAGCAGCAGCGCCTGATCGGGGTGAACGGCCACGACGGCGGCATCGAAGAGCCGCGGCGCGTTGTTGCCGGCTTGCACCAGCACCCCGTCGGGAACTCGCCGCAGCGAGCGCACTGGTGTCCGGGTCAATACCTCGCCGAGCCGGGATGCGATGGCCCGCACATAGCTGGCCGAGCCTCCAGTAACCGTGCGCCACGTGGGTGAGCCGAAGACCGTCAGCATGCCGTGATGCTCAAGGAAGACGAACAGGTACCGGGCCGGATAACGCAACGCGTCCGCGGCAGCGCACGACCAGACCGCCGCCACCAAGGGCGTGATGAAGTAATCGACGAAGTACGACGAGAAGCGGTGCAGGTTCAGGAAGTCTTCGAGTGTCACCAGCTCGTCCTCTGCGTTGGCGGCCGTGTCATGCAGCATCGCCGAGGCCGCACGGTGAAACCGGAGAATCTCGATGAGCATCAGCAGGTAGCGGGGCCGCAGCGATTGTCGGCAGGCGAACAGCCCCCGCGCTCCCAGGGCGCCGGCATACTCCAATCCGATGTCGTCGGCTCGCACCGACATCGACATATCGGACTCTTGGGTGGCCACACCGAGTTCGGTGAACAATCGGCACAGCGTGGGGTAGGTCCGGTCGTTGTGCACCAAAAACGCCGAGTCCACGGCGATAACGCCGCCGTCACCGCTCGCCACATAGTGGGTGTGGGCGTGACCGCCGAGTCGGTCGTCCGTCTCGTAGAGGGTGACTCGGTCCCGTCCCGACAGCAGGTAGGCGGCGGTAAGTCCAGAGACGCCGCTGCCGATGACCGCTACCGAGCGCCCCGAAGGAGCAGAAAGGTGTGAATGTTGCACACCAGCTATTCGGAGTCGCCGTCGCCTCGGTTGGCCGAACGGGCGGGTGTAGGGACTAGCGTTCGCCGCTCATCGCAAAGGATCGGTCCGTTGGCTGTTCGACCGGCGCAGCCGGAGTTCGGGCCGGTCGGGTACGCACTCTCATGGGCCACCAGAACCAGCGGCCCAGCAGTGCGGCGATCGATGGCGTCATGAAGGAGCGCACGATCAACGTGTCGAACAGCAAGCCCAGACCGATGGTGGTGCCCACCTGCCCGATAACCCGAAGGTCGCTGACGACCATGGAGGCCATGGTGACCGCGAATACCAGACCCGCGTTCGTCACCACTTTCCCGGTGCCGCCCATCGAACGGATGATGCCAGTCTTCAGGCCCGCGCTTATTTCCTGTTTGAACCGGGAGACCAGTAGCAGATTGTAGTCGGATCCCACGGCCAGCAAAACGATGACGGACATGGCGAGCACAAGCCAGTGCAATTTGGTCTCAAGAATGTGTTGCCACAACAGCACGGACAGGCCGAAGGACGCGCCCAGGGAAAGCGCTACCGTACCCACGATCACTGCGGCCGCGATAAAGGCCCGCGTAATGAGGAGCATGATGATGAAAATCAAGCAGAGGGACGAAATTCCCGCGATAAGAAGGTCCCATTGCGCGCCCTCGGAGATGTCGTGAAAGACGGCAGCGGTGCCGGCCAGATAGATCTTGGCGTCCTCCAACGGCGTTCCCTTGAGCGACTCCTCGGCGGCCGTGCGTATCGCGTTGATACTTTTTATGCCCTCGGGTGAAGCGGGATCTCCGCGGTGCAGAATAATGAACCGCGCCGCGTGCCCATCCGATGACAGGAACGAATTCATGGCGCGCTGGAAGTCCTTGTTCTTGAAGACCTCGGGCGGCAGGTAGAACGAATCGTCGTTTTTGGATGCATCGAACGCCTTCCCCATCGCGGTGGCGTTGTCGCTCATCTCGTCCATTTGGTTGTAGATGCCCATCATGGTGCTGTGCATGGTCAGCATCTGGATCCGCATGCTCTCCATGACTTCGATCTGCGGCGGGATTGTCGCAACCATCTGCGGCACGAGGCGATCCATCTCGCGTAGGTCGCCCAACAGCACGCCGATTTCTTCGCTGAGCTTATCGACGCCATCCAAGGCATCGAATATCGACCGCAACGACCAGCAGATCGGAATGTCGTAGCAGTGCTTTTCCCAATAGAAATAGCTGCGAATTGGGCGCCAGAAATCCTCAAAATCTGCGATGTGATCGCGTAGTTCGTCGGTGATTTCCTTCATCTGTTCGGTGTCGCCGACCATGCGGTGGGTAGTATCGGCCATCTGCTGCATCAGGTCTTGCATGTGCGTCAGAATCGCGATCGTCTGGGCCATTAGGTCGGCCTGTTTCAGCATGTCGTCCATGCGGTCGCGCTGATATTTCATGGTCTGCAGCTGCCCGGCATTTTGCATGCTTATTTGGAACGGTATCGACGTGTGGTCCATTGTCGTTCCGTCGGGCCTGGTTATTGCCTGCACCCGAGAGATTCCCGGAACCCGGAAAATCCCTTTGGCCAGCCGGTCCAGGACCAGGAAGTCCGCCGGATTGCGCATGTCATGATCCGACTCGATCATCAAAATCTCGGGCTTCATACGGGCCTGAGAGAAATGGCGGTCGGCTGCTGCGTATCCTTCGTTGGCGGGTATGAAGTTCGGTAGGTAGGCCCGGTCGTTGTAGCTGGTTTTGTATCCGGGTAGCGCGAGCAGGCCGACGAGGGCGACGGCGCACGTGGCGGCCAGAACGGGCAGGGGCCAGCGAACCACCACGGTGCCGACGCGGCGCCAACCACGGGTCTTGAGCAGCCGTTTAGGGTCGAACAAGCCGAAACGACTGCCGACATGCAAAACCGCGGGCCCCAGGGTCATCGCGACCGCGACGGCCACCAGCATCCCCACCGCACAGGGAACGCCGAGGGTTTCGAAGTAGGGCATCCGGGCAAATTTGAGGCAGAACGTGGCACCGGCGATCGTCAAACCCGAGCCGAGGATCACATGGGCGGTCCCGCGGTACATCGTGTAATAGGCCGCTTCCCTGTCCTCGCCGGCCTGGCGGGCTTCTTGGTAACGCCCAATGATGAAGATGCCGTAGTCCGTTCCCGCGGCAATCGCCAGCGACGTGAGCAGGCTGACCGCAAACGTGGACAGTCCGATCATCCCGGAATGCCCGAGAAACGCTACGACCCCCCGCGCCGCAGTCAATTCGACCCCGACCGTGAACAGCAGCAAAATCACGGTAATGGGCGACCGGTAAACAAGTAGCAACATGATGAAAATCACCGCAACCGTGACCGCGGTGATCCTGATCATGGATCGGTCGCCGGCATGGTGCATATCCGCGGCCAGTGCAGCCGGCCCGGTGACGTAGGTGGTAATCCCGGGCGGCGCCGGCGTACTGGCGACGATATTGCGGACCGCGTCGATTGATTCGTTGGCCAGGGGCTCGCCCTGATTACCGCCGAGATTCAATTGAACATAGGCGGCCTTGCCGTCATTGCTTTGCGCGCCCGCCGCCGTAAGCGGATCTCCCCAGAAATCCTGAACGCTTTGCACGTGCTTGCTATCGGCCCTCAATTTGCGAACTAGGCCGTCGTAATACTTGTGGGCTTGATCGCCGAGGGGCTGGTTATCCTCGATGACGATCATCGCGATGCTGTCGCTGTTGCCTTCCTTGAACACCTGGCCGATACGCTTCATCGCTGCGAACGATGGTGCTTCCTTGGGACTCAGTGACACCGAACGCTCTTGCCCTACCTCTTCCAAGGTTGGGACGAAGACGCTGACGGCGACGCAAACTGCCAACCAGCCAAGGATGATGGGTATCGAAAAGGCGTGGATTATCCGCGCGATGAGCGGCTTTTCGGTGTGGGTTTTGGTGTCGGGGTCGTTCGCGTATTTGGTAGTCACGCGGATTTCACCAGGCAGTAGGTATAGGCATTGACCTCGTTGGAAATTCTTTCAGCCTTGACGACGTCGTCCACGAGGATCCGGCAACCAATGCTGTTGGTATTGCCCTGCGCCACAAGGTTTCCCATCACCGCCGCCAAATTTGTTGTGATGTGTAACGACCAGGGTAACACCGCGTTGTCAACCCGTTGTGGGTCGGAATTGACGTCGAAATAGCTGATGTCCGCGACCGTTCCGGGTGGTCCGAAGACTTCGTAAGTCAGCCGTTTGGGATTGAAAGGCTTGGTGCTTTCCAGGTTGCTGTCGGCGTACGACTCACGTCTTTCAGAGGCGAAGAAACCGCGGACCCGGTACACGGTGAACCCACCGATGACCACAACCACCAGGATGACCAGTGGAATCCAAGTCCGCGACAGCACTCTGAAAATCTCGAGTCCCCTTTACCGTTCGGCGTTGTAACGAGGCGGACAATACCCGCCCTGTCGGGGCCCATCGGAACGTGTTCAACTTCAGAGCACCGCGCCGAGCCAGCGGCGTCTGCCGTTGGCGTAACCAAGCCTTGCCTAAGTAAATCACGGCCCCGCGCCAGGCTTGGGCGAGAGTTATCACTCCTTTCCGTTGTGCCACGAGTGTCTGTTGGGCCACGAGTGTAACGCATATCACGTGCGTAACGTCCAACTCTTACAAATCACATGATGTGCGTTATCCTCGGCCGGTGGCGCAAGTCAGTTTCCGGCGCGCCCGCACCGAGGAGAACAAGCGTCGGCGTGCGGCGGCGCTCGTGGAAGCGGCTCGCTCGTTGGCGCTGGAGACCGGTGTTGCGTCGGTGACGTTGACCGCAGTCGCCGGACGAGCCGGAATCCATTACTCAGCGGTGCGCCGCTACTTCACCTCACACAAAGAGGTCCTGTTGCACCTGGCCGCCGAAGGTTGGGTGCGATGGTCGAACACGGTGTGCGAGAGCCTGAACGAGCCGGGACCGATGTCGCAATCGCGGGTGGCCGAGGCGTTGGCGAACGGTTTGGCGGCCGATCCGTTGTTTTGTGACCTGCTTGCCAACCTTCATCTCCACCTCGAACACGAGGTGCATGTCGATCGGGTTGTCGAGGTAAAGCGGACGAGTACCGCGGCGGTCGTCGCGCTCGCGAACGCGATCGAGAATGCGTTGCCCGAGCTCGGTCGTTCGGGGGCTTTCGACATCCTGCTGGCTGCTTACTCCCTGGCTGCCACGCTGTGGCAATTCGCAAATCCTCCGGAGCAGCTCAATGATGCCTATGCCGACGAGCCGGAGGTTCTCCCGCCGGAGTGGAACCTCGACTTCGCATCGGCACTGACCCGCCTGCTCACCGCTACCTGCATCGGGCTCGTCTCCGAGTCGTCGTGAACCAAGGAGATGGATCTTGCCCTATGGGTCTAAGATACTTAGTGCAACGAAGCATCGGCTGGGATGGTTGCTGGGACCGCTTGGGAGACCAGCCTTTTCGAAACGTTTCGGATCGGACGCCGGATCGCATGGCGGTGGCGGCGCTCGAACGGCCCGACATGCCCTGGGCAAGCGGAAGGTGATTGAGTGGCGAAGTTGTCGGTTGCCAGCGCCCTGAGGCGGGTGTGGATCGTGCTGGTCATCGCAATCGTCGTGGCGGTGGCCGGGTTCTGCGTGTCTCGGCTGCGCACCTTCTTCGGTGCGCACGACAGGGGCCAGATCACCAGCGGCATTTCCGATGACATCAAGCCGTTCAACCCCAAGCACGTGGTGTATGAGGTATTCGGCCCCGCTGGGGCGATAGCCAACATCAACTACCTGGACATCAACGCCCAGCCTCAGCGAGTGAGCAATGCGCCGCTGCCGTGGACACTGTCGGTCACCACGACACTGCCCTCGGTGAGCGTCAACGTGATAGCGCAGGTCGACGCCGACCAGGTCGGCTGCCGGATCATCGTGAACGACGTAGTCAAGGACGAAAGGTCGGCGAGCGGAGTGAAAGCTCAAACCTTCTGCATAGTGAAGTCCGCATGACCGTTGACCCGACCGCACAGCTTCCGACGAGCCCGAAATTCGCGCGGTTCGTTCACACATTCGCCGTCCCGATCGTCTTGTTCTGGGTGGGCCTTGTCGTCGTCCTCACTGTGTTCGTCCCGTCGCTGGACCAGGTCGGAAAAGACCACACCGTGTCGATGAGTCCCAACGACGCGGAGTCGATGCAGGCGATGAAGCGCGTCGGCAAGGTGTTCAACGAATTCAATACCGACAGCGCGATCATGATCGTCCTCGAAGGCGACAAACCGCTCGGCGATGACGCCCACCACTTCTACGACGAGCTGATCAGGAAGCTCTCCCGCGACACCAAGCACGTGCAGCACATCCAGGACTTCTGGGGGGATCCACTCACGGCCGCCGGATCGCAAAGCTCCGACGGCAAGGCCGCCTATGTCCAGGTCTACCTCGCCGGTAACCAGGGCGAGACGTTGGCAAACGAGTCCGTCCAGTCGGTGCGCAAGATCGTGGACGGGACGCCGGCGCCGCCCGGCGTCAAGGCGTATGTCACCGGCGCGGCCGCGCTCAATGCCGACCAGTCGACAGCCGGTGAGAAGGGTGTTCAGAAGGTCACCGCGATCACCTTCCTGGTGATCATCGTGATGTTGCTGTTTGTCTATCGCTCCATTGTTACGGTGATTCTCACCCTGCTGATGGTCGCACTTGAGTTAATGGCGGCCCGCGGGGTTGTCGCTTTCCTGGGCCATAACAACATCATCGGATTGTCGACCTTCGCGGTGAATCTGTTGGTATTGATGGCCATCGCTGCCGGGACGGACTATGCGATTTTTGTCCTTGGCCGATATCAAGAGGCCCGCGGGCTCGGTGAGGACCGGGAAAAGGCCTTCTACACCATGTTCCACGGGACCGCGCACGTAGTGATCGGCTCGGGCCTGACCATTGCCGGTGCGATGTACTGCCTGAGCTTCACCCGGCTGCCCTATTTCCAGACGCTCGGTGTGCCGTGCGCCGTAGGAATGCTGGTAGCCGTGGCCGCGGCGATCACGCTGGGTCCGGCCGTGCTGACCATCGGCAGCCGCTTCAAATTGTTCGACCCCAAACGGAAGATGCGGACACGGGGATGGCGACGGGTGGGCACCGCGATCGTGCGCTGGCCGGGGCCGATTTTGGCAGTCTCGATCGCGATCGCGCTGATCGGGCTGCTCGCGCTGCCGGGCTATCGGACCAATTACGACAGCCGCAAATATCTGCCGCCGAGCACCCCGGCGAATATCGGATATGCCGCCGCCGACCGCCACTTTTCCCAAGCCCGGATGAATCCGGAATTGTTATTGGTGGAGACCGATCATGACCTGCGTAATCCGGCCGGCATGCTGGTATTGGACAGGATTGCCAGGGGCGTCTTTCACATCCCCGGTGTGTCGCGGGTGCAGGCCATAACAAGGCCGTTGGGAACGCCGATCGAGCACACCTCCATACCGTTCCAGATCAGCATGCAAAACACCACGCAGGTGGAGAACCAGCAGTACATGCACCAACGCATGGACGACATGCTCAAACAGGCCGACGCCATGCAGCAGTCGATCGACACCATGCAGCGGATGTACGACATCATGTCCCAAACCGTCGCCGTCACACACAACATGGACTTGCTGACGCGCGAGATGGTGGGAATTACGAGTGAACTACGCGATCATATCGCCGACTTCGACGATTTCTGGCGTCCGATTCGCAGCTACTTCTACTGGGAGAGGCACTGCTTCGACATCCCCATCTGCTGGTCGCTGCGATCCATATTCGACGCACTGGACGGTTTGGATCAGCTCACCGAAAAGATCACGGAACTCTCCGGTCAATTGGACAAGCTGGATGTTTTGATGCCGCAGATGCTTGCCCAGCTCCCGCCGCAGATCGACACGATGAAGACGATGAAGACGATGATGCTGTCCATGCACAGCTCGATGTCTTCGCTGTATGACCAGATGGACGTAATGAGCCAAAACTCGACCGCAATGGGTCAGGCATTCGATGCCGCTAAGAACGACGATTCTTTCTATATTCCGCCGGAAGTATTCGACAACGCCGATTTCAAGCGTGGCCTGAAAATGTTCGTGTCGCCGGACGGGCATGCCGCTCGCTTCATCATCTCCCACGAGGGTGACCCGGCAACCCCCGAAGGGATTTCGCACGTCGATCCGATCATGAGGGCCGCGAAGGAAGCCATCAAGGGAACCCCGGTGGAGGGCGCTCATATCTGGCTCGGCGGCACCGCTGCGGTGTATAAGGATATGCGCGACGGTTCCAAATATGACCTGATGATCGCGGGAATAGCCGCGGCCAGCTTGATTTTGATCATCATGCTGATCATCACGCGAAGCCTGGTCGCCGCCATCACCATTGTGGGCACGGTATTGCTTTCGCTTGGTGCATCATTCGGGCTTTCCGTATTGGTGTGGCAGCATATCTTGGGCTTCGAATTGCACTGGATGGTGCTGGCGATGTCCGTCATCCTGCTTTTAGCGGTGGGATCCGACTACAACCTGCTGCTGGTTTCCCGATTCAAAGAGGAAATTCATGCCGGATTGAAGACCGGGATAATCCGGTCGATGGCCGGCACCGGCGCCGTAGTGACGAACGCTGGCCTGGTCTTCGCTGCCACCATGGCCTCGTTCATCTTCAGCGACTTGAAGGTCATCGGGCAGGTCGGCACCACGATCGGCCTGGGCCTGTTGTTCGACACGCTGATCGTTCGCTCATTCATGATGCCGTCCATTGCCGCGCTGATGGGACGGTGGTTCTGGTGGCCGCAGCAAGTACGCACTCGGCCCGCCAGTCAGCTACTGCGGCCGTTCGGACCGCGTCCGTTGGTTCGTGCCTTGTTGCTTCCCAAGGACGACGGCGCGGGGGAGACGGCTAACACCCAGCGGGTACCGGTGGCGACTCCGCACTACTAAGGGCCACCTACAAGGCCACGACATCGCGCATGATGTCGCTGAGCTCGGTCACCGGCGCACCGCACGTTAGGCAGGTTGCGTTGGAGTGGCGCCGGAGGCGGCCCACCTGGAGCAGGGCTTCGGCCTCGGCGCGCCACAGGCAGGCGATGCACAGTATCTCGATGGTGTTCCCGAACGGGTCGAGCTGTGGATGGTTGCACGCGTCCACAGCGTGCAGATGAACGACGAAATTGGCTCGGTTGGTGCAGCCGGCTTCGGACTGGCAAGTGATCTCGCGCCAGTCGAGGGCCGCCAGCGTTTCCGGGATCTCGTTGCCAGTTGTTTGGCTCATGCCAGGACCTCCGACTTCCCGACCACAGTCGTACCCGACACGCGCGCGCCCACTCGATGCTCAGCTAGTCGGGGATTCATTATGGTTACCCGTGCCCGGCCGTGGCAAGGGTCCCCAGCGCGCAGCCTGCGGTTGTTTGGGAACCAACTGGTATGTCGTGCATGGCCTGCGTCCTGGTAGTAGCAGCGGGTCAAGAGAAACGCTGTGTATCGATAACTGTCACTATTCCGC
This sequence comes from Mycobacterium simulans, assembly GCF_900232995.1. GTDB lineage: Bacteria > Actinomycetota > Actinomycetes > Mycobacteriales > Mycobacteriaceae > Mycobacterium > Mycobacterium simulans. The sequence continues at coordinate 436,832 of NZ_OCVX01000003.1, read as the reverse complement.
GGCGGCGTAGCGGAATCAATACTGCCGAGTAGCTAACGATTGGCGAGAAACGATTTGTTCCCCGATCGGCGGACTAATCGCGACTGCTTCAATAAGTGGCTTACGAAGTGGCTTACGCCCAGTCCCACACCGACATGTCGCCGGCCGGGTAGTTGTTGCAGACGTCGGTGGACTTGGCGACGACGCCCTTGTTGTTGAAGAAGATCTTCATGTGGTTGGGCCAGGCGAACCACAGCGGATCGCCGTTGTAGTGTTGTAGTCGATCATGTAGCGCTGGTAGTAGACCGGGCTGGTGTCCCTGGTGGCCGCCAGGATCTGTTCGGCGTCGCAGGTGGTGGCGATCATCCTGCGCGGTATCGGAAAGTCCTCCGTGGAATCGGCGGCGGCGGTCTTCGGGAAGGTCACCGCGGCGACCGCGAAGGCGGCAAAAAATGCGAGGAAGGCGGCGCCTGCGCGCAGGCGGAGGTTCGGCCGAGACATATTCATTACCGTAACACTTTCAACCGTGGCGAAGATCTCCGGAGCGAGATTCCTAGCCCACCTTACTAGCCGTCTTCACCAGGAACAATCACGTGTGCGGGGTCAGGTCGAAGTTCTGGCGGAGCCTGGCTGTAGTCGCCGAACGGGCCGTCGCGGCGCTCGACGGCAGCCCGCACACCCTGGGTTTGTGCGGTCTGGATGAACTCGAGTGCGTCCGGCGTATTGCGCATCAGGCCGTCAAGAATGCCGCCCAGGACCTGAGTGGATGCCAGGCCCATATTCTCGTAGGCCTGATTCACGATCAGCTTCTGTGCCTGCAGCTGCGACAACGGGATCTGCGCCAGTTCGGCGGCGATTTCGGCGACGCGAGCCTCGAGTCGCTCGAACGGGACCGCCTCGTTGATCAGCTCGACCTCGGCGGCCTGGACCCCGGTCAGCGGGCGGCCCGTCAGTGAGTGCCATTTGACCTTGGCAAGGCTCAGTCGGTAGAGCCACATCCCGGTCAGGTAGGCACCCCACATGCGGCTATACGGGGTTCCGATCACGGCGTCGTTGCTGGCGATCACGATGTCGGCGCACAGCGCGTAGTCGCTGGCTCCGCCGACACACCAGCCGTGTACTTGCGCGATCACCGGTTTCGATGCCCGCCAGATGGCCATGAACTTCTGTGTCGGCCCGGTCTCGCGGGCAGACACCATGGCGAAATCCTTGCCCGGATCCCACTTCCCGTCGGTCAGCATGGATTCACCCCAGTGCTGAAAGCCGCCGCCGAAGTCGTAGCCGCCGGAGAAGGCGCGACCGGCGCCACGTAGCACGATGACCTTGATGTGTTGGTCCCGCTCGGCAAGCCCAACTGCGGCCTCGATCTCGTCGGGCATGGGCGGGACGATCGTGTTGAGGTGTTCGGGGCGGTTGAGCGTGATCGTGGCGACCGGACCGGCCGTCGTGTACAGCAGCGTCTCAAAGTCGGATGTCGGCATGTTCAGCGACGATATCCGCGCCTATTCACCCGTTGCGCCGGGGTCGATGACTTGGACCACGCCACCGGTGACGCCGGCGATGAAGAGCCGCCCGGTCACCGAATCCACACCCAGCGAGTAGGGGTTTTGCACGCTGGGAATCCGGGCGACTCGTTGGGGGGCCTGTTCGGCCAGGCTGTAGCCAATTACTTCGTTGGTCCCCGAGGAGGCGACCCACAGGCGCTCACGCGTCGCGTCGTACCCGATTCCGTACGGTCCGCCCGGCTGTGCTGCGCTGCCGATTTCGCGTGGTGTCGGTAGCGGATCGAACACCCTGACGGTGTCGCCGCGGGTATCGGTGACGATCATGCGGCCCCGTCGGTCGGCGACCACATGGGTGGGGCCGGCACCGGCCGGGCTCGAGCCGACGACGGTCAGCTTCTCTGCGTCGTAAACCGTCAAGGTGTTCTTCCGCGCATCGACCACGCCAACGGTGTTGCCGAATGCTGCCACCCCGGCAGGTTGGACGCCGTCTGGGAAGACCTTCACCGTCTTGTCGCCGCGTAGCACGCTCACCGTGCCGTCGTGTTCGTTGGTTACGAAGATGGTCCCGTTGGACGTCGCCGCAGCATCATGCGGGAAGGTACCGGTGGGGATCGGTGTCGACGCCTGTCCGCGTGGTCCCCGCGTTAACTCCACCCGCACCAGGGCGTTGGCGGTTTCCATCGGCACTAGGACCGGACCGCCAGGCGCGGCCAGCTTCAGGTGGCGAGCTGACGCGGGTAGCGAAACCCGGGCGGTTATCGCTCCGGAGTCGATGTTGATCAACACCAGCTCGTTCGGGTAGCGAGTGGCCACCGCGACGGTGCGGGTCGCCGCGTCGACGGCGACGCCTTCCGGGTAGGTGCCGACCGCGACCACGCGCCCGGACGGGGTGATGGTCGGCGCGGGCGCGAACTGCGGTTCGGCCGCCGGCGGCAATGCCTTTGTTCCGCCGTTGCGATGGCCGCAACCGACCAGTGCCGCCGCGGCGATTGCAACTGCAAGCTTCAGGTGATCCCGCCGGTTCATCGGTGCGGCGACAACATCCGGTGCAGGAACGAGTAAGTCAGCGCCGATTTGAACGCGAGTTGTTCGTTGTCCGCGGCGCCGCCATGCCCGCCTTCGATGTTCTCGTAGTACCAGACTCGGTGGCCCGCGGCTTCCAGGGCCGCCGTCATCTTGCGGGCGTGGCCCGGATGCACTCGATCGTCGCGGGTGGAGGTGGTCATGAGTATTGGCGGATACTTCCGGTCGGCCGAAATGTTTTGGTATGGCGAGTATTCGGAGATAAATGCCCAGTCGTCCGGGTTGTCGGGGTCACCGTATTCGGCCATCCAGGAGGCGCCGGCCAGGAGCAGGTGGTAGCGCTTCATGTCCAGCAGCGGGACACTGCAGACCAATGCACCGAATTTCTCCGGGTATTTGGTCAGCATGATCCCCATCAACAACCCCCCGTTGCTGCCGCCCTGCGCGCCGAGCTGCTGGACCGTCGTTATGCCCCGGTTCACCAGGTCGTCGGCCACCGCGACGAAGTCCTCGGCCACTTTGTCCCGGCCTTCGCGCATCGCCTGGGTGTGCCAGCCCGGTCCGTACTCGCCGCCACCGCGGATGTTGGCCAGCACGTAGGTGCCGCCGCGGGCCAGCCACAGCCTGCCCAACACACCGCTGTAACTCGGCGTATTGGAGGTCTCGAATCCGCCGTAGCCATACAGCAGGGTCGGGCCCGGCCCGTCAGCGCCCGGAGGCCGCACTACAAAGTACGGGATTGCCGTACCGTCCTGAGATGTCACGAAATGTTGTGTCACGCCGATATTTTCGGCGTCAAAGAAGGTTGGCGCGGATTTGATCTGTTCGAGTTGGTCACCGCCACCGCGCAGTAGCCGGGACGGCGCGGTGAATCCGCTGGAATCGAGGAAGAACTCGTCGCCCTTGTCGTCGGCGGCGACGACAACGGTGTTGGTTGCCGGCGGGATGCCGGTGAGCGGCTCGCGCTGCCAGGGGTCCGGTGACGATCGCAAGCGCGGCGAAGCCGGGCGCAGCGGGTCGTCACCCAACGGGTCCGGTGACGATCGCAAGCGCGGCGAAGCCGGGCGCAGCGGGTCGTCACCCAACGGGCCCGGTGAGGATCGCAAGCGCGGCGAAGCCGGGCGCAGCGGGTCGTCACCCAAGGTGCCGGGCGTGACGATCTCGACGCGGCTGGCGACATCGGCCAGCGTGACGAGCAGCATCCGCTCGCGGGTCCACGAGTACTGATACAGAGCGGTGTGTGCGTCAGGCTCGAACACCACTATTAATTCCGCTGTGCCGGCAACGAATTCGTTGTAGTCGCTGGCCAACAGCGAGCCCGCAGCGTATGTGGTGCTGCCGCGGGTCCAGTCGGTGCGCAGCTCGATCAGTAGCCAGTCGCGGTGAATCGACAAACTCGCGTCGGTGGGTGCGTCGATACGAATCAGGTCCGCGCCGCGCAGTTCGTAGACCTCGTCGTTCCAGAAGTCCAGAGCTCGCACCAACAGGGTGCGTTCGTAGCCGGGCGTCCGATCCACTGACGCGGCGACGCGGACGTCGGCGGGTGTGCCTTCGAAAACCGTCTCCGCCTCCGCCAGCGGCGTGCCGCGGCGCCAACGTTTGATTATCCGTGGATAACCGGACTCGGTGAGCGAGTCGGAACCGAAATCGGTGCCAACCAGCACCGTGTCCGCGTCCTCCCAGCTGACCTGAGATTTGGCTTCGGGCAACTGGAACCCGCCGGCGACGAATTGGCGTGTCAGCATGTCGAATTCGCGCACCACGCACGCGTCCGAGCCGCCCGGGGACAGCGCGACCAAGGCGCGGGTGTGATCGGGCTCGATCACGCCGGCACCGGCCCACACCCACTTCTGATCATCGGCGCGACCCAAGTCATCGACGTCGATCAGTATGTCCCAGTCGGGAGAATCGGTGCGGTAGCTGTCCAGCGTGGTGCGCCGCCACAGGCCGCGCGGGTTGGCAGCGTCGCGCCAAAAGTTGTAGAGGTACTCGCCGCGACGCACCACGTACGGGATTCGGGCATCGGTGTCGAGCACTTCGAGCGCCTGGGCGCGCATCCGCTCGAACTCGCCGCTGCAAAACTCCGCCATTGTCGGCTCGTTGCGCGCGCGTACCCAACCTAGCGCCGCCTCACCGGTGACGTCCTCAAGCCACAAGTACGGGTCGGTCGTGACTGCGGAGAGAGCCTCAGATGTCATGGAAGCCATTCTGGCCCCGGCGGTAGTGTGAGTTGTATTACAACATCGAGCGAGGAGCCGAAAAGATGCCTGTCTTTACACGTCCCGGTTCCGACGGGGCGCTGATGTCCTATGAATCCCGGTACGAGAACTTCATCGGCGGCGAGTGGGTCGCTCCCGCTCAGGGCCGCTACTTCGAGAACCCGACGCCGGTGACCGGGCAACCGTTCTGCGAGATAGCACGCTCCGACGAAGCCGATATCGACAAGGCGCTTGTTGCCGCACACGCGGCGGCGCCTGGGTGGGGCAAGACCGCACCGGCCGAGCGGGCCGCGATCCTGAACAAGATCGCCGACCGCATCGAGGAAAACACCGCAGCGCTGGCAGTCGCCGAGGTCTGGGACAACGGCAAACCGATCCGGGAGGCACTGGCGGCCGACATCCCGCTGGCGGCCGATCACTTCAGGTACTTCGCCGCGGCGATTCGCGCTCAGGAAAGTTCGCTGTCGCAAATCGACGAGGACACTGTCGCCTACCACTTCCACGAGCCGCTTGGGGTGGTGGGCCAGATCATCCCGTGGAACTTCCCCATCCTGATGGGTGCTTGGAAGCTGGCGCCGGCATTGGCGGCCGGCAACGCGGTTGTGCTCAAACCAGCCGAGCAGACCCCGGCCTCGATTCTCTACCTGATGTCGCTGATCGGTGACCTGTTGCCGGCAGGGGTGCTCAATGTCGTCAATGGATTCGGCGCCGAGGCCGGCAAGCCGCTGGCGTCCAGCGACCGCATTGCGAAGGTCGCGTTCACCGGGGAAACCACCACTGGGCGACTGATCATGCAGTACGCCTCGCAGAACCTGATCCCGGTCACCCTGGAACTTGGCGGCAAGAGCCCCAACATCTTCTTCTCCGACGTGATGGCGGCCAATGACGACTTCCAGGACAAGGCGTTGGAGGGGTTTACGATGTTCGCCCTCAATCAGGGTGAGGTGTGTACATGCCCGTCGCGCAGCCTGGTCCAATCCGACATCTGCGATGAGTTCCTGGAGCTGGCGGCCATTAGGACCAAGGCGATCCGGCAGGGCGATCCGCTGGATTCCGCGACGATGCTGGGTTCCCAGGCCTCCAACGACCAGCTGGAAAAGGTGTTGTCCTACATCGAGATTGGGAAGGCAGAAGGGGCCAAGATCATTACCGGCGGTGAGCGCGCCGAGTTGGGTGGTGACCTGTCCGGCGGCTATTACGTGCAGCCGACGATCTTTTCCGGGAACAACAAGATGCGGATCTTCCAGGAGGAGATCTTCGGGCCTGTGGTAGCCGTGACGCCGTTTCGTGACTACGACGACGCGATGGGCATCGCCAACGACACGCTCTACGGTTTGGGGGCTGGCGTGTGGAGCCGCGACGGAAACACTGCCTACCGCGCCGGCCGGGATATCCAGGCGGGCCGGGTGTGGGTCAACTGCTACCACGTCTACCCGTCGCACGCGGCCTTCGGCGGCTACAAGCAATCCGGGTTCGGCCGGGAGGGCCACAAGATGGCGCTCGAGCACTACCAGCAGACCAAGAACCTTCTGGTGTCCTACTCCGATAAGGCGCTGGGATTTTTCTGATGGTCGCGACTTCGGCGCTGGGGAGAGCTCCCGCGGGCGTGGTGATAACCGCTGCCGCCGCCGAATTGCTGACCCGACTGCAGGACCGCCATGGCCCGGTGATGTTTCACCAGTCCGGCGGCTGCTGCGACGGTTCGTCGCCGATGTGCTACCCGCGTGTGGACTTTGTCGTCGGTGACCGTGACGTGTTGCTCGGCGTACTCGACGTAGGAGACGGAGTTCCGGTGTGGATCTCCGGTCCGCAGTACCAGGCCCACTATCGGGGAGCGCAGCACACTCAGCTGGTCATCGACGTGGTGCCGGGCCGCGGGGGTGGGTTCAGTCTGGAAGCACCTGAGGGCGTGCGATTCCTCAGTCGGGGTCGGCTGTTCACCGACGCCGAGCAAGAGCTGCTGCGGGCCGTACCGGTGATTACCGGCGCGGCTTTCGAGCGTGGCGAACGGCCGTCGACTCGGGGTTTTATCGTCGATCTCGACGACAAAACCCCGCCGCCCGGAGTGTGCGGGGCCGCCACTGGCCGATAACCGCAGTAAGGTCGTACACCGTGATCCCGCTTCCACGATCATGGCTGTTGACCAGCGCCATGCTGGTGGGTAACGCGGTCGGCGCGCTTGCGGGAGTGGCGGCCACTGTGCTGGTCCACGCTCGGGTGCGCCCGGATGTCGTCATCGCGCTTGTGGTCGGGATTCCCAGCGCGATTGGGCTGTTGGTGATCCTGTTGTCCGGGCGTCGATGGGTGACGACGATGGGTGCGTTCATTCTCGCGTTGGCGCCGGGTTGGTTGGGTGTGCTCGTCGCGATCCAGGTGGTCTCCGGTGGCTGACCAAGACGGTGACCAAGACCGTGAATCAAGCCCGGGGACGGAGCCGTTCGTACCTGATTTCGATGACACGGGTTCGCAGCCGCTGGCTTCGTTCGCCGGCCTCGAAAATGCCGAGACACCCGGCAAGGCGTCGCCGCCCGCGACCCCGGCGGAGGATTCGGACGCCGGGGAAGCGGCAGCCGCAGAGCCGGCCGCACCGGTTGTCGTACCGGGTCGGTACCTCTACCTGAAATGGTGGAAGTTTGTCCTGGTGATCCTCGGCGTCTGGTTCGCTGCGGCCGAGGTTGGGCTCAGTTTGTTCTACTGGTGGTACCACACGATCGACAAGACACCGCCGGTGTTCGTCGTCCTGGTCTACGTCGTCGCTTGTGCCGTGGGTGGCTTGATGCTCTCGATGGTGCAGGGCAGGCCGCTGATCACGGCGTTGTCGATCGCCGTGATGTCGGGACCATTCGCCTCCGTCGCCGCTGCCGCGCCGCTCTACGGGTACTTTTACTGCGAGCGGATGACCCGCTGTCTGCTTGGCGTCCTTCCGTACTAGCGGCCCACCGGGCACAGCTCTCGGTCGGTTGCCGCTCTGGCCTCGGCCAGCGTGTCGAGCCTTATCGCTAGCCGAGCCGTGAATTGGTTCTCCGGTTGTCGGATGTCCAGACCGATCGCGCGCGAAATTCGGTCGAGTTTGTTCAGCAGCGTGTTGCGATGGACATCGAGTGCGCGGGCGGCGTCAGTGATGTTCCCGCCTCGGGCCAGGTAACCCGTCAAGGTTTCCAGAAGATTCGGACCCGACCGCAACGGCTCGACGAACTGCTGAATCAGTTGCCGGCTCTCCTCAGAGTCGGCGATTTCGGCGAGCATCGTGAAGCTGCGCAGGTCCTGATGAGAGGTGGCGCAGGTACGGCCGAGCCGATGCGCGATGTCCAAAGCGATTTGGGCGTCGCGATAGCTGTCGGAGACTTCACCGGCGCCGCGGGCTGGTTGTCCGTAGGCGACGGCTACCGCCTTCCCACAACGCAGCTCAAGTGCACGGCACATTGATTGGGCCAAGGCGGCCATCTCGTGGCTTAGCGCTGACTCGTCAGCACCGCGCAGGGTACGCACCACCACCAAAACATCGCCGATAACGGTCGCATCGGCGCGCACCGACTGGTCCGCGAAGATGTGGGCAGCATCGCGGACCAATCGCAGCGTTCTGGCTGCCCGATTTCGTACCGGTGGCGGTAACAAGCCGCGGGCAACGAACACGCCGAACGTCGAATCCGGGTCGATCTCGTGGTGCTCGGCACGGGCCCGCAGTTCGTGGTCGCTGAAGAAGGCGCCGTGCACCAGCGCTTGGATGAAGTCATCGCGCGCCCGGTCTTCGGCCTCCTCGACGCTGCGCTGGCGCAGCAGTTCGATGCCAACAACGGCAGCCGCCTGTTCGGTGAGGACGCGGTGACGGGCCAGATCGTGGGGGCCCAAGACGGCAAACGGGACGAGGACGATTACCCAGCCCTCGACGGCCTTACCGACCTTGATTTCATGGGCAATCGATGTCCAGGTTCCGCCGCTGGCACCAACGACGCGTTCCATCCGGCTGCCCTGTTCGGTCAAACGACGTGCGGAGGGTATACCGGTTGCAAGCACGTGGCGAGCCGAGTCGGCGAGCGCTTCAATGTCGTTCACGCCAAGTCCAGCCTGGGCAATCACCTGACCGCGAGCGTCGAGGACCATCGCGGGGTTGCGGGCCAGATTGCAAACCTCACGAATGAGGATCTCCAGGCCTGCCCCACGGTGGAACAGCCTCGCCAGCAACGCATGCACGTGCATCGAGTACCGCATCACCGGCACTTCCTGATTCAGGGTCAGCGTCGCGAAAAGGCGGCTAAGGGCGGCAAAGCCGACGCGCGCGGCCATCTCGATGACCACCAGTCCGGTGGGGAGACCCGAGCGTGGAACCTCTGCTGGTATCGGCCCGTCAACCACCAGAACCGCCGCACCCCGGGTGGCTAGCGAGGCAAGCGGGATGCCGCCGCCGGCCAAGGCCTCGGCGCGGGTATACACCGCCACCGCCTCGAGTCGATTCGGCAACGCTGGTACTTCAGTCAGCGGCAGAATCCAGGTCAACGCGCGATCGAGCTGGTCAGCGCCGGTCACAACACGGGCACCGGACATCAGTGCTTCATCGAGCAGCCGGCGAACCGTCAATTCGTTGGTATCGATCGATAGCTCGGAATAGTGGGTAATCGGAGCGGCCATGATCTGCCCTTCTGTGTGCTGCGGCCGGTCGCGTCCCGCGGATGCCGGCGGGCGTAGTCTCGACACGTTAGTTGACAGTTGTCATCATATCTGATTAGTGTCATCTGTCAACTATGTCCATGGATGCCGATACAACCACTGCGCGCGTCCACGCACGGCGCGAATAACCTAGACAAGTGGCACGTCCGAAGCTCATCGAGGAGGTCGAGCTCCTAGACCGCCTACTCGACGCATTCGCCGATCTGGGTTATGAGGGCACGAGTCTGCGTGAGCTATGCCGACACCTCGGGATGAGCCACAATCTGATCCATCGGCGTTATCAATCCAAGGATGCCGCCTGGCACGCCGCGGTCGATCACGGTTTCGCGGACTTGTACGCAGCGCTACAGGTGCCGCCGGATGAGGTGCCGTCGGATCTTTTCGAGGTTCTACGGCTGCTGATGGTCAAATTCTCCGAAGCGACGCTGCGGCGACCGGCGTTGGCCCGGATCATCCAGCACGAAGCCGCAATATCTGGTCCACGGTTCGAATACATGCTCACGCATTACATCGGTCCGACCCGCGAGGCCTCCGCCGCGCTTCTGGCGCAGCTGCAAGCCGCCGGCGTAGTTCGGGAGGGCGCGGTTGAGACCGTGTACTTCTTCTTGACCACATGGGGAATCGGCGGGCTGGCGAGCGCTTCCGACGAGCTGCGCGGAACCGGCGAATCCGAACGTTCTCGCCAACAGCTGGCGCGACTGGCTGTCGACGTGGTGGGGGATGGCCTGCGTGCGCCCGCACCTAATTAGCCGCGAATCTTGGCCCAATGAAGGTCAGGGTATGCGCGCCGCGCATAAAGGTGCGCAAGCGCATGGAAGTCGGCAAGCCGAACAACCAGACTCTCAAATGGTGAGAGTGATATTGCTATCATTCGCTCTTCCGTTGGGTCGATTTCCATCGCTATAAATAGCACTATCCCGCGCAGTCTATTGCGTGACACCGAGGGCGAGATGAAAGGCGAGACTATACCGGCTTGTAGTCCCAGTTCGGATTCCGGAGAATAATCAGTCGGATTGATCCGGCAAGCCTTTGCGACCCGCCGGGGGAGCTGGAATTTCTCAGCTACCTGGTGTAACAAATGACGATTGATCGTGAAGTCACCCACACCGGTGAGCAGGAAGTGCTGTGTGTGGAGACGAACCGTCACTGTTTTGTTGACCAGCAGCGCAGCGTTACTTAAGAGGCCATTGAGCAGGGCTTGCTTCGTGCACGCTTTCACCGAAGGTGGATGCCGAACGATTGCGTTGTATGCCCCGAGATGCGACACGATTTCGTGAATAAGTTCAAAGCTGCGCCAGGAAAGGGTGGCGACACCGAGCAGGTTTTCGCGTTGCTTTAATTGCCCTATTGCTGCAGGATCGGGGAGTGCCGCCCAAATATCCTCAATCGGAGGAAGTGTCTTAATCAGTCGTTCGACGGTGAGGTGCGACCACCTCGGCCACCCATTAACGGCGGGCATGTTGTCCATGGTCATGTTGGCCTCGCCATCATAACCGAGTCCGCAGGCTCGGATCGGCAATCGGCGGGAACGAGACTGGCCGACGTCGTTTCCACTCCTTCGCTCGCAGTAATCCGGAGTGGTGCCACAGGGACGGTGTCGAAAAGAGCGAAAGTCGCCAGTCCTGCCCGCGATCTAGGCAGTTGGAGCCACTAGGGTGGGGGCCGTGACTCACTATGACGTCGTCGTTCTCGGAGCCGGTCCCGGCGGATATGTCGCGGCGATTCGCGCCGCGCAGTTAGGCCTCAACACCGCAATCGTCGAACCCAAATATTGGGGCGGAGTCTGCCTCAACGTCGGATGCATCCCGTCCAAGGCGCTGTTGCGCAACGCCGAACTTGTCCACATCTTCACCAAGGACGCCAAGACTTTCGGCATCAACGGCGAAGCCAAGTTCGACTACGGGGTCGCCTTTGACCGCAGCCGCAAGGTGGCCGACGGCCGTGTGGCCGGCGTGCACTTCCTGATGAAGAAGAACAAGATCACCGAGATCCACGGCTATGGCAGGTTTACCGACGCCAACACGTTGTCGATTGAGCTCAACGATGGCGGTACCGAAACGGTCACGTTCGACAACGCGATCATCGCCACCGGCAGCAGCACCCGACTGGTGCCCGGGACGTCGCTGTCGGCCAACGTCGTGACCTATGAGGAACAGATCCTGTTGCGGGAGTTGCCGAAGTCGATCATCATCGCCGGAGCCGGCGCGATTGGCATGGAGTTTGGCTATGTGCTGAAGAACTATGGCGTCGACGTGACGATCGTGGAGTTCCTGCCGCGTGCGCTGCCCAATGAGGACGCCGAGGTCTCCAAGGAGATCGAGAAGCAGTTCAAAAAGCTCGGTGTCAAGATCCTGACCGGAACCAAGGTGGAGTCCATTTCCGACGATGGTTCGCAGGTCACCGTGGTCGTGAGCAAGGACGGTAAATCCGAGGAGCTTACGGCCGACAAGGTATTGCAGGCCATCGGGTTCGCGCCCAACGTCGAGGGCTACGGACTGGACAAGGCGGGCGTCGCGCTGACCGACCGCAAGGCCATCGGCATCAACGACTACATGCGCACCAGCGTCCCCCATATCTACGCGATCGGCGACGTCACCGGGCTGCTGATGCTGGCGCACGTCGCAGAAGCGCAGGGCGTGGTCGCGGCCGAAACCATTGCCGGTGCAGAGACTTTGGCTCTAGGCGATTACCGCATGTTGCCGCGCGCGACCTTCTGCCAACCGCAGGTCGCCAGCTTCGGGCTCACTGAACAGCAGGCCCGCGACGAAGGTTACGACGTCGTGGTCGCCAAGTTCCCGTTCACCGCCAACGGCAAGGCGCACGGCCTTGGCGACCCCAGCGGTTTCGTCAAGTTGGTGGCCGACGCGAAGCACGGCGAGCTGCTGGGCGGGCATTTGGTTGGCCACGACGTCTCCGAACTGCTGCCCGAGCTCACGCTGGCGCAGAAGTGGGACCTCACGGCCACCGAGTTGGCGCGCAACGTACACACTCACCCGACGATGTCAGAGGCGCTGCAGGAGTGCTTCCACGGCCTGACCGGCCACATGATCAACTTCTGAGCAAGATGAGCACCGATACTCCCCAGACCCCCCAGACCATTGTGGGTGGCATCGGCGGTTTGGCCGCCGGCTACATCCTGTGGCTGGTGGCCATTTCGATCGGCGATGATCTCACGACCGCCAGCAAATGGAGCCTTGCGGTCTTGCTGCTGTCGGGTGTGCTCACGGTCTGCGCCGCGGTGGGGGGCTGGGGGCTGCGCTGGCGCCGCAAGTTTGCCTGGTCGGCGTTTGCGTTCGGGTTGCCGATCTTTCCGGTCATTCTGACGTTGGCCGTGCTGGCCGAGATCTATTTCTAGCAGTCAGCGCGGGTTGTCCAGCGGTATCTCGAGTGCCGTGATCGTGGCCGCCAGCCCGTCGTAATGAGTTGCCAGCATGCAGAATTCGATCAACCGGGGCCGGTTGAGGTGCGTCGCCAGCTGTTGCCAGGTGTCCGCGGTGATCGACCGGTCCTTGATCAACTCATCAGTCGCCATTAACAGCGCCTGTTGTCGGGCGCTCAAAACCTTTCGGGGACCGTCGGTTTCAGGAGTGTCAGGCCAGGCGAATATGGTGGCTTGCGTCTGAGGATCGAGCCCTGCCCCACGCGCCATGCGGCGATGGTGCTGCAACTCGTATTCGCAGGAGCGCAAATGCGCGACGCGCAATATCACCAGCTCGGTATCGATGCGGGCCAGCCGCCCCCGCAACACCCGGCCGCCATAGAGCAGCCAGGCCCAGAACAGGGACTGACGGTAGCCCAGCGTGGTGAACAAATGCATCTCCGGCGCTCGCACAGTGCGTGCACCCAGCTTGGCCAGCACCCAGTTGACCGGCCCCAGTTGGCGGAACCTGCCCGACGGGATGCGCGCGAGCTGGCCGTCTTGAGGGGCGGTCACGGCTGCTTCACCAGGTAAGGGGACACCGTGCTGCGATGCTCGTCGAGATCGAGTGCGCGCCCGAGCGCGGGAAATGCCCGTTGCGGGCAGTTGTCGCGCTCGCAGACCCGGCAACCGGCGCCGATCGGTGTCGCGATATCCCCCGACAAGTCGAGTCCTTCCGAGTAGACGAGCCGGTGCGCATGCCGCAATTCGCAGCCGAGCCCGATCGCGAAGGTTTTACCGGGCTGACCATACCGGGCAGCGCGGCGCTCAACGGTGCGGGCCACCCACATGTAGTTGCGGCCGTCGGGCATCTGGGCGATTTGCACCAGGATCTTGCCGGGGTTGGCGAACGTCTCGTAGACGTTCCACAACGGGCAGGTGCCGCCGCTGGAGGAGAAGTGAAAGCCGGTGGCCGACTGACGTTTTGACATGTTTCCGGCGCGGTCGACCCGGACGAACGAGAACGGCACGCCCCGCATCGAGGGCCGTTGCAGAGTCGAGAGCCGGTGCGCGATCGTCTCGTAGCTCACCGAGTAGAAGGCCGACAGTCGCTCGACGTCGTAGCGAAAATTCTCGGCGACGTCATGAAACTGCCCGTAGGGCAGCACCGCGGCCGCGGCGAAGTAATTGGCCAGCCCGAGCCGGGCCAGGGTGTGCGACTCCTGGCTGGTGAACTTGCCCTCTTCGACCATGCCGTCGATCAGGTCGCCGAACTCGAGATACGCCAACTCGGCGGCCATCTTGAATACCTGCTGACCCAAGGACAGGTGATTGCTGATTTCCAGCGTTTTGGTCTTGGGGTGGTAGCGGTGCAACACCGTGTCGCCGAGATCGATCCTTCTGGTGATGCGGACTCCGTGTACCTCGGTGAGCCGCCGAGTCAACTCGCGGGCCAGGTCGCCGTGATGCATCCGCATCTGAATCGTCAGGTCTTCGGCGGCGCTGTCCAGCTCGTGCAGGTAGTTCTGCCGTTGATAGAAGTAGTCACGTACTTCCTCGTGGGGCATGGTGATCGAGCCGCTGCCGCTGCCGTCGGAATATCGCTCCTCGGTGGCGGCGGCCAGCTGTGCGGTGGTGATTCGGTAGCGCCGGTGCAGATTGACCACCGCGCGCGCGAAGGCGGGATGAGCCCCAACCAATTCGGCCACCTGGGTTGGGTCGATGTCGAGATCCAGATCGCGGTCCATGGTTACCTCGCGTAGCTCGGCAACCAGCCGGGTGTCGTCCTGAGAGGCGAAGAAGGTCGCATCGACCCCGAACACCTCGGTGATCCGCAGCAGAACGGCCACCGTCAGGGGGCGGACGTCGTGTTCGATCTGATTGAGATAGCTCGGTGAGATCTCCAGCGTCTGCGCCAGTGCGGCCTGGCTGAACCCGCGCTCGTTGCGCAGCTGACGGACCCGGGAGCCGACGAACGTCTTGGGCACTCAACTGAGCGTACGCGCGGGTGTGAAGGCACGGTTCGCAGACTTGGCACGGCCCGTCGATTGGTGTTTCGAGGACGGCATTGGCATGATTCGCACCGAAAGCCTGGGTCAACCTGGGAGGCGGACGAGGAGGAAACAGGGAGCGACGCCGTGAGCCTGGACAAAGAGTTGATGCCGGTACCGGACGGTCACCCCGACGTGTTCGACCGCGAATGGCCGCTGCGCGTGGGGGATATCGACCGCACCGGCCGGCTGCGCTTGGACGCGGCCTGCCGGCACATCCAGGACATCGGCCAGGACCAGCTGCGCGAGATGGGCTTCGAGGAGACCCACCCGCTGTGGATCGTGCGCCGCACGATGGTCGACCTGATCCGGCCCATCGAGTTTCAAGACATGCTGCGATGTCGACGCTGGTGCTCGGGCACCTCGAACCGCTGGTGCGAGATGCGGGTCCGCGTAGATGGGCGCAAGGGGGGCCTGATCGAATCCGAGGCCTTCTGGATCCACGTCAACCGGGAAACCGAGATGCCGGCCCGCATCGCCGACGACTTCTTGGCGGGTCTACACAAGACCACTTCGGTTGATCGGCTGCGGTGGAAGGGCTATTTGAAAGCCGGCAGCCGCGATGACGCGACGGAGATTCACGAGTTTCCGGTCCGGGTCACCGACATCGACCTATTCGACCATATGAACAACTCGGTGTACTGGAGCGTGATCGAGGACTACCTGTCCGCTCACCGCGAGCTGCTACAGGGACCCTTGCGGGTGACCATCGAGCACGAGGCGCCCGTTGCGCTTGGCGACAAGCTGGAAATCATCTCGCACATCCATCCGGCCGGCTCCACCGATCAATTCGGTTCCGGACTGACCGACCGGACTGTTACAACGCTCACATATGCGGTTGGCGACGAGACGAAAGCCGTCGCATCGCTCTTCTCCCTGTAGCCGCAGCTACAGCCCAGCTAAATCCATGATGACCTGCGAGTATTCGATTACCGGCTGGTAGCTACTGAAACGGTTCAGTTAACCGTGTCTTTGCAAAGTTAGCAAAATCATGGAAAGTCGTTGCTTAAATTGGCAACGGAAATGGGTGGACCTGCATAGACGGGCTGTGCCATGGTCGTGGCAGCACACCAGTGAAGTTGAGCCTCTAGCACCGCTGGTTGGTGCGGCATCAGCGATTCAGCAAGCATGTTAAGGAGCATTCGATGTCTGTCGTTGGCACGCCTAAGAGCGCCGAGCAGATCCAGAAGGACTGGGACACCAACCCGCGCTGGAAGGGCATCACCCGTACCTATACGCCCGCCGAGGTGGTCGCGCTGCAGGGCAGCGTGGTCGAGGAGCACACCCTGGCCCGCCGCGGTGCCGAGGTCCTGTGGAGCCAGCTGCATGACCTGGAGTTCGTCAACGCGCTGGGCGCGCTGACCGGCAACATGGCCGTCCAGCAGGTGCGTGCCGGCCTGAAGGCCATCTACCTGTCGGGCTGGCAGGTCGCCGGCGACGCCAACCTTTCCGGCCACACCTACCCCGACCAGAGCCTCTACCCGGCCAACTCGGTGCCCCAGGTCGTCCGTCGCATCAACAACGCGCTGCTGCGCGCCGACGAGATCGCCAAGGTCGAGGGCGACACGTCCGTCGAGAACTGGCTGGCGCCGATCGTCGCCGACGGCGAGGCCGGCTTCGGCGGTGCGCTGAATGTCTACGAGCTGCAGAAGGCCATGATCGCCGCGGGCGCAGCCGGGTCGCACTGGGAGGACCAGCTCGCGTCGGAGAAGAAGTGTGGTCACCTCGGTGGCAAGGTGCTCATCCCGACCCAGCAGCACATTCGCACGCTGACCTCGGCTCGCCTGGCGGCCGACGTCGCTGACGTCCCGACCGTCGTGATCGCGCGCACCGATGCCGAGGCGGCCACGTTGATCACCTCCGACGTCGACGAGCGCGACCAGCCGTTCATTACCGGCGAGCGGACCAAGGAAGGGTTCTACCGGGTCAAGAACGGCCTGGAGCCTTGCATTGCGCGGGCTAAGGCCTACGCGCCGTACTCCGACCTGATCTGGATGGAGACCGGCACGCCGGACCTGGAGCTGGCGGCCAAGTTCGCCGAGGGCGTCAAGGCCGAGTTCCCGGACCAGATGCTGGCCTACAACTGCTCGCCGTCGTTCAACTGGAAGAAGCACCTCGACGACGCGACGATCGCCAAGTTCCAGAAGGAGCTGGGCGCGATGGGCTTCAAGTTCCAGTTCATCACGCTGGCCGGCTTCCACGCGCTGAACTACTCGATGTTCGACCTGGCCTACGGCTATGCCCGCAACCAGATGAGCGCGTACGTCGAGTTGCAGGAGCGCGAGTTCGATGCCGAGGAGCGCGGCTACACCGCGACCAAGCACCAGCGCGAGGTCGGTGCCGGTTACTTCGACCGCATCGCCACGACGGTGGACCCGACTTCGTCGACCACTGCGCTGACCGGCTCCACCGAAGAGGGCCAGTTCCACTGAGTTAGGTTGAGTTAGTCTGCCGAGCAGACGCGGAATCGCACTCCTGCAGCCCAATTGATGCGATTCTGCGTCTGCTCGCGCATTTGAGGAGGAACAGTGATCCAACGAGTGGGCGTGATCGGGGCCGGACAGATGGGATCCGGTATCGCCGAGGTGTCGGTGCGCGCCGGCGTCGGCGTGACCGTGTTCGAGACCACCGAGGCGCTGATCACCGCGGGACGCAACCGCATCGTCAAGTCGCTGGAGCGTGGCGTCAGCGCGGGCAAGGTGACGGAGCGCGAGCGCGACCGTGCCCTGGGCCAGTTGACGTTCACCACCGACCTGAATGACTTGGCCGATCGGCAACTCGTCATCGAGGCCGTCGTCGAGGACGAGGCCGTCAAGGCCGAGATCTTTTCCGAACTCGACCGTGTCGTCTCCGACCCCGACGCGGTATTGGCGTCGAACACCTCCAGCATCCCGATCATGAAAATCGCGGCGGCAACCAAGAACCCGCAGCGGGTTTTGGGCCTGCACTTCTTCAATCCGGTGCCGGTGCTGCCGCTGGTCGAGTTGGTGAGCACGCTGGTCACCGACGAGGCCGCCGCCGCTCGCACCGAAGAGTTTGCCAGCGCGGTGCTGGGCAAACAGGTTGTGCGCTGTTCGGACCGGTCCGGCTTCGTGGTGAACGCGCTCCTGGTGCCCTATCTCCTATCGGCCATCCGGATGGTTGAGGCCGGGTTCGCCACCGTCGAAGACGTCGATAAGGCCGTTGTTGCCGGGTTATCTCATCCGATGGGCCCGTTGCGGCTTTCGGATCTAGTCGGTCTGGACACCCTCAAATTAATCGCCGACAAGATGTTCGAGGAATTCAAGGAACCGCACTATGGGCCGCCGCCGCTATTGCTGCGGATGGTCGAGGCGGGTCAATTGGGCAAGAAATCGGGCCAGGGTTTCTACACGTACTGAACGCCGGTCACTTTTCCAATGTGAACTGGTCGATGTCGGTGTAGCCCTCGCGGAATAGTTTCGCGCAGCCCGTCAGGTACTTCATATACCGGTCGTAAACCTTCTCCGACTGGATCGCAATCGCCTGGTCCCGCTTGGATTCGAGCGCCGCCGCCCACAGGTCCAGGGTTCGCGCGTAGTGCAGCTGCAAGGACTGGATCCGAGTCACCTTGAAGCCCGCCGCCCCGGCATGCTCTTCGACCGACGGGATGGTCGGTAGCCAGCCGCCCGGGAAGATCTCCGCCAAGATGAACTGGGTGAAGTGAACGATTTCGTGGGTCAGCGGCAGGCCCTTCGCCCTGGCCTCTTTAAACGTGGGACGGGCGATGGTGTGCAGCAGCATGATGCCGTCGCTCGGCAAGACGTTGTAGGCCATCCTGAAGAAGCGCGGATAGCGTTGGCGGCCGAAATGCTCGAACGCACCGATGGAAACAATGCGGTCGACGGGTTCGTGGAACTTCTCCCAGCCCTCCAGCAGGACCTGCCGGCTCCGGGGGGTGTCCATTTCGTCGAACATCTTCTGGACGTGGGCGGCCTGGTTTTCGGACAGCGTCAGGCCAACGACATTGACGTCGTACTTCTCAATGGCGCGCTTCATAGTGGCGCCCCAGCCGCAGCCGATGTCCAACAGCGTCATCCCGGGCTCGAGCTTCAGCTTTCCCAGCGACAGGTCGACCTTGGCGAGTTGCGCCTCTTCCAGTGTCATGTCGTCGCGCTCGAAGTAGGCGCAGCTGTAGGTCTGGCTGGGGTCGAGAAACAACCGGAAGAAATCGTCGGATAGATCATAATGGGCTTGCACGTTCTCAAAATGCGGCGTGAGCTGCACGGACATTACGCTTCGAGCCTTTCTGTTTCCGGAGGCGAGCATGGCGCTCGGCAATGGCGCACCCTGTTCTGCCCCCGATGCATCTCAAGCATGCTATCTGTTGTAAATAGTTCTAGCCGCATTCCGCGCGGCAATACCGGCCGGTCCGAATTCACCACGAGCGCAGCACAACGCCGATTGTGAGGCCCACAACCAGCAGCGCACCGGCCTGGCGCACGTGTAACCACGCGAGTGCGGCATACCAGAGCGGCCACACCGGAAACTTCGGTGGTGGCTGGTCAGGCGGCTCTCGACGGAAATACGGCCATACTTTGGCCAGCCGGGGCAGCGCCAAGCCGACTAGCAGCGCGGGCCACGCCATCGCCCCCATCGCGACGGCAACAACGACCAGGACGTAGAAGCCGAGCATCATGGCCAACGTCACAGCGCGAGCCCGGGCGGCGCCCAGCAGGACCGGCAATGTGCGGATGCCGAGCGGTTGGTCGTAGGGGATCTTGTCGATGTGCTTGCCCATCAGCACCGTCGTGCACAACAGTCCGTAGGGAAGCGACGCGAGCACCACGTTCCAGCCGACCGCGCCCACCGCGGCGTAGTACGTGCCGCACACCATCAGCGGACCCCATACGACAAAGACGTCGGGTTCGCCCAGACCACGTTTCTTGAGTCGAAGCGGTGGTGCGGTGTAAGCAACGCTCAGCGCGAATCCGCTGAGCGCAAACGCCGCCACGGGCCAGCCGCGAGCCCACGTCAACGCGACGAGGATCGCCAAATCGGCGAGGTTCACCACGAGTATCGCCAGGCCCAGCGTGCGACGGCTGATCAAGCCGGACAACACCGGGTGCGGGGCGTAGAGGGCGCGGGGGTAGTTGGCGCTGTCGGTACCGACCTCGGTGTCGTACAGGTCGTTCATCAGGTTGTTGGAGGTGTGTGCCAGCGTGATCCCGACGACGGCCAGGACCAGCCAGCGCCAGTCGAACCCTGGTTGACCAATCGCCAGGAGCGCCGCGACGAGGCCGGAGACCAAGGTCATCGGCAGCAATGCCGCGCGGGTTACGACGAGCCAGCGCGTCACCGCATCGATCGGCCCGTCGGGTGGCGGGTTGGTGGTGCTCAGTGCGTATGACCACGACTTCAGCCGTGAGCCAACGCTCAGCCCAGGCATCTCACCAGCCTAGACCGGTCTGGAACGATCCCGCGGCGGCACGATGGGCGAGGGATGCGGTTGCTCCCGGAACTTCTCCAGCGATCCACCGACCTCGACGATCCCGCACAGTGCGTTCCAACTGAGCATGGTCAGGTAGTCGATCAGCTCGTCGCGACTCATCCGCGGGTCCGACATCCACGAGTGGGTCGCCAGCTGCACGCCGCCGACAATCAGGTAGGCCCACGGCTCCGCCCCTCCGGCGTCCATGCCCGCCTGCTGCATGCGCCGGCGCATCATTACCGCGAGCATGCGGGCAATGATCCGCTCGGAGTCGGCGATCACCTTGCTCTTGCTAGCCGAACTGTTAGCCATCACGAACCGATACGGCTCGGGTTCGTCCGCCACGGTGTCGACATACACCCGGATGATTTCGCGGGCCAGGTCGAAACCGTCCAGGTCGGACGTCAACGCCGCGGCCATATTGGGAATCAGCGTGGTCTGGGTGAAGCGCATCATCACCGCGGTCGTCAGGTCGTTCTTGTCGACGAAATACCGGTAGAGCACCGTCTTAGAGACCCCGATCTCCGCGGCTATCTCGTCCATGCTCAGGAAGCGGCCGTGCCGGCGTATGGCCACGATCGTGCCATCCACTAACTCATTGCGGCGCTCTACCTTGTGCTGATGCCAGCGCCGTTTGCGACCATCCGTCTTCACTGTCACGGCCGGGATACGCTCCGCCACTCTCGCCGATTCCCATTCACTAGACGACTTGATACTACGGCGTGTGGAGGCTGTTCCGGCGTAGCGGCGGTGTCTGCAGAAGCTTCCGAAAACAGGTGGAGTCACATTAACTGAGCTTTCCGATAGCGGATGATGGTGTGGTGACACATAGAGCCTTCCCGACAGGGGGATCGTCGGGGTCGCCGCGGGTACGCGTGTCTTTCGCGGAGTCGTTCGCCGGGGCCGATCCGGAGGCCGACGCCGAGCGGCGGACGGCGCTGCGCCGGATGAAAGTGGTAGCTCTGAGCTTTCTGGTTGGCGCCACCGTGGTGTTTCTCGCGTGCCGCTGGGCACAGGCGCATGGGGCGGCACCGCTTTGGGTCGGCTACGTCGGCGCCGCCGCGGAGGCCGGCATGGTGGGCGCCCTGGCGGACTGGTTCGCGGTGACAGCGCTGTTCAAGCATCCGCTGGGCATCCCTATCCCGCACACCGCCATCATCAAACGCAAGAAAGACCAGCTCGGCGAGGGCTTGGGCACCTTTGTGCGGGAAAACTTCCTGTCCGCAGAAGTTGTGGAGACCAAGCTGCGTGACGCGCAAGTGCCGAGCCGCTTGGGTAAGTGGCTGTCCGAACCCGTACATGCCCAGCGGGTGGCGAGCGAGACGGCCACGGTGTTGCGGGTGCTGGTCGAGCTACTGCGCGACGAGGACGTCCAGCACGTGATCGACCGGATGATCGTGCGCCGTATCGCCGAACCGCAATGGGGTCCGCCTGCAGGCCGACTGCTGCAGACGCTGCTGGCCGAGAACAGGCAGGAGGCTCTGATCCAGCTGCTGGCCGACCGGGCATTTCAGTGGTCGCTGAACGCGGGCGTGGTCATCCAACGTGTGGTCGAGCGCGACTCACCGACATGGTCGCCGCGATTCATCGACCACCTGGTCGGCGACCGCATCCACCGCGAATTGATGGACTTCACCGACAAGGTGCGCCGCAACCCCAACCACGAATTGCGCCGTTCGGCGACCCGCTTCCTGTTCGACTTCGCCGACGACCTGCAGCACGACCCGGCGACTGTTGCGCGCGCCGACGCGATTAAAGAGCAACTGATGGCGCGCGACGAGATCGCCAACGCCGCCGCGACGGCGTGGAAGACGCTCAAACGGTTGGTGCTCGAGGGTGTCGACGACCCGTCCAGCGCGCTGCGCACCCGCATTGCCGACGCGGTGATCCGAATCGGGGAATCGCTGCGCGATGATGCCGAGCTGCGTGACAAGGTGGACAACTGGATGGTGCGCGCCGCGCAGCAGCTGGTCTCGCAATATGGGGTGGAAATCACCGCGATCATCACCGAGACGATCGAGCGTTGGGACGCCCAGGAAGCCAGTCGGCGCATCGAATTGCACGTCGGTCGCGACTTGCAGTTCATTCGGATCAACGGGACCGTGGTTGGGGCGCTGGCAGGGTTGGTGATCTACGCCGTCGCGCAGCTGTTGTTCTGAGAGGGTGCTAACAAAGCGCTTGCAAAAGCAAGCACCTGTCCGTACCCTGGTGTCCATAAACGACCACGCTGACGCAAGGAGTGCTCCAATGGCACCGGAGGAGAAGCTGGGCGCCAAGGTGTCCAACAAGGCCTCCGACATCGGCAGCTTCATCAGGTCGCAGCGCGAGACGGCCCAGGTTTCGATGCGGCAACTCGCCGAGCGGTCCGGAGTCAGCAACCCGTACCTGAGCCAGGTCGAGCGGGGACTGCGCAAGCCGTCCGCCGACGTCCTAGCCCAGATCGCAAAGGCGCTGCGGGTTTCCGCCGAGGTCCTCTACGTGCGGGCCGGGATTCTCGAGCCCAGCGAGTCCAGTCAGGTGCGCGACGCGATCATCACCGATACGGCGATCACCGAGCGTCAGAAGCAGGTTCTGCTGGACATTTATGCGTCCTTTACCCAACAAAACGAAACCCAACAGAACGAAGCGAACCGCGAGGAGTGTCCGAGCGATCCGACATCGAACGATTGAGTAGGCCGTCGGCCGACTGCAGCGACGCAATCGGTTGAGGGACTTTACATATCGCACGAGTCACCGCGATTACGTCTAGATCACCGGCTGTCGGGTTATCCAAGAGGAAGGGAAGTCGGGCCGGCAGTGTAAGGACTTCGCTCGGCGGCGCCCAGATACACAACCCACCACGAGCTCGAACCAGCAACCGACCCGACGAACCAGGAGGTTTCCCCGCAAGTCGCGTGCACTGTCAATCCGCGGGTCTTGACGATTCCTGTCCGCAGGAGCCGACGCTTGCCTCTACTTCCAGACCACAGATCGAATAACGCCGATAACGAAGAAACAATGAAAGGAAACACCATGGCCGAAAATTCGAACATCGAGGACCTGAAGGCTCCGTTGCTTGCCGCGTTGGGTGCCGCCGATTTGGCCCTGGCCACCGTCAACGACCTGATCTCCAACCTGCGTGAGCGCGCTGAGGAGACCCGCTCGGACACCCGCACCCGCGTTGAGGAGAGCCGTGCTCGCCTGACCACGCTGCGTGAGGACCTGCCCGAGCAGATCACCGAGCTGCGCGAGCGCTTCACCGCCGACGAGCTGCGCAAGGCCGCGGAGGGTTACCTCGAGGCCGCCACCACCCGGTACAACGAGCTGGTCGAGCGCGGCGAGGCCGCTCTGGAGCGGCTGCGCAGCCAGCCGGGCTTCGAGGACGCGTCGGCGCGCGCCGAGGGCTATGTGGACCAGGCTGTCGAGCTGACCCAGGAGGCCCTGGGGACGGTCGCCTCGCAAACCCGCGCGGTCGGTGAGCGTGCCGCCAAGCTGGTCGGCATCGAGCTGCCCAAGAAGGCACAAGCCAAGAAGGCCCCGGCCAAGAAGGCTGCACCGGCGAAGAAGGCGGCCCCGGCCAAGAAGGCTCCCGCGAAGAAGGCAGCGGCCAAGAAGGTCACTCAGAAGTAGTTCGGACCTGCACCATTCGACTCCGAGTCGTCCTCAGGGCGACTCGGACCAGAAAGGGCAATCGACTCCGAGTCGTCCTGTGGGCGACTCGGAGTCGACGTGTTGGACGAAACCCGCATAGTCTTATTGCGTGAGCCACCTCGTGGGTACCGTCATGTTGGTCTTGCAGATCGCCGTCTTGGTGACGGCCGTGTACGCGTTTGTGCACGCGGCGCTGCAACGGCCCGACGCTTATACCGCAGCCGACAAACTGACCAAGCCGGTGTGGTTGGTGATCCTGGGCGTAGCGGTCGCGCTGACCTCCATCCTGGGCTTCGTTTTCGGCGTGCTCGGAATGGTTATTGCCGCATGCGCGGCCGGAGTGTATCTGGTCGATGTGCGGCCCAAGCTTCTCGAAATTCAAGGTAAGTCGCGCTAGCGGATGAAAGCAGTGGTGGCCGCTCCGGCGGCCGTGGTTGTCGCGCTCCTAGCCGCGGCTCCCGCCGTCGCCGACCCGGATACCGGCGTTTCGAGCTCGACACCGTCTCCGCCGTTCGTCGACCACACCGAATGGACGCATTGGGGTGGCCAGAATCTGACTAGCCTGCGGGTTTATCCGACGCCATCGGGGCGCGTGGCCTCACGGCGGCCCGGAATGACCGCGGCCGTCGACGAGGCCTGGGCCGAGGTGCTCACGCGCTCACCGAACGCCGACAGCGCTGGCATGCGCGCACAGTTCGTCTGCCACTGGCAGCTCGCCGAAATCGCAGAACCCGGCAAGACCAGCTGGAACCTCGAGCCGTGGCGGCCGGTCGTCGACGACGCCGAGATGTTCGCCTCCAGCTGCAACCCGGGCAGCCCGGAAGAACCGTTTTAGTGCCCAGCTCTCCTACGCGGAAGCAGCTGGCGGCATTGGTCGATCACACCCTGCTCAAACCCGAGGCGACCCAGGCCGATGTGGCTGCCCTGGTTACGGAGGCCGTCGAGCTAGGGGTCTACGCGGTCTGCGTGTCGCCATCGATGGTGCCGATGGCGGTCCAAGCCGGCCTCCAAGCCGGCCTCCAAGCCGGCCTCCAAGCCGGGAATGTACGGGTCGCGGCGGTCGCGGGGTTCCCTTCGGGCAAGCATCTGTCCGCCGTCAAGGCTTTAGAGGCGGCCGAGGCAGTGGCGTCCGGTGCGAATGAGATCGACATGGTCATCGACGTGGGCGCCGCGCTGGCCGGAGCTTTCGATGCCGTGCGGTCCGACATTGAGGCGGTGCGTGCCGCGGCAGGCGGGGCCGTGCTCAAGGTGATCGTGGAGTCGGCGGTGCTGCTTGCCCAGGCAAACGCGCACACGCTGACGGACGTGTGTCGCGCCGCCGAGGACGCCGGAGCGGACTTCGTCAAGACCTCGACCGGATTTCACCCCGCTGGCGGGGCGACGGTGCGTGCCGTCGCGTTGATGACCAAGGCTGTCGGTGGGCGCCTGGGGATCAAGGCCAGCGGTGGCATCCGCACTGCCGCCGATGCGATCGCGATGCTTGACGCTGGCGCCACCAGGCTGGGCCTGTCCGGCACTCGAGTTGTGCTCGATGGACTCGGGCCGGCCTGACCGAGCCTCAGAGGTTGGCGAAGCAGGGGTTCTGGCCGCCGCTGGGGATGGTGGCGTTCCGGGTGGAGAAGTGGCTCACCACGCCGGTCGGGGTGACCTGCACGCTGTCGGCGTGGATCCCCATCGGATAGTTCTTGGTCAGACTGCCCGTGAACTCGTTGAGCGTCGACTGCACTGACTCCTTTGGCAGCGAGAAGCCCAACGTGTTGAAACTGACGATCTGCAGCTCGATGCCCTTGCCGGAGACCACCGGCTTGGCCACGATGTCGTTCAGCATGCCCTTCAACTCGATCGTGCCGTCGCTGGGGTGAGTGGTCACGCTGTTGGTGACGAACTCGCCAAGAATTGGAATCGCGTTTTGCACCGACTGCTTGATGCCTTCGGATGACCAAGTGATGGTGGCGTCCAGCGCGCCGAGGGTGCCATTGGAGTCAGGGGCGTCTTTGAGCTGAACGTTTTGGATGCTGAGTTGCAGCTTCATGCCTTTGGCGTCGCGGATCTGGTTGCCCGCCGTCTCCACCGAGATGTTGGTGAAATGGCGCGTGGCAACCTGCCACAGCACCAGCGGTGCCACGCCGAACGACGCGGTCGCCTGGTCCTTGACCTCGCACGCCACCGCCGCGGCGACCTTGCTGTTGGCTTGATTGCGAAGGTAGAGCTCGGCGCCGATCAACCCGGCGAGAACAAGCGAAAACACGATGATGAGAACCAGAACGATGGACAGTGGGTCGCGACGCCGGCGTCGTTTGGTTTTTCCCGGTTCCGGTTCTTGCATCGGTGTGGCGAGCGGTGTCGTACGGTTTGCGGACCGGCTGGCCGCGGCTGGGTTTTCGGGTCGCTGAGCGTCGGCATTGGCTGCAGTCAAAGGCTGGGTTTCTTGCGGCACCTGGCTAGCCGCGGTCGGGGCTTCCTGGCCGCGACCAGCTTCGGGCGGGCCCTGATGCAGCCTTCCGCCCGGGGGAGTGCCCGGTACCGGAGGTCGACCGAGAGGGCCTTGATTGCCCGGACGCGCCCACGCCGACGGATCGTTCGGTGGTCCTTGTGGATTCGTCACCCCCGCGATTCTGCCCTATCAACCTGAGCAAAGCTTGAGCGGTTGCGCAGCACCGCGATCTTGTCGCGGGCCGCGGTGACGTTGTCAACGTCGAAATCGCCGACCACCAGCTGCGGATGGGCTCCGGCCGACGCCACCACCTCGCCTAGCGGCGAGACCAGCAGGCTGCCGCCCACTCCGGTCGGTGCTCCGGCGCTGGATAACACGTCACCGGGGTCCGCTTGGCCGACGGCGGCGACGTAGCTAGTCGAATCCAGTGCCCGCGCCCGAGCCAGCAATGTCCATTGCTCGAGCTTGCCGGGACCAGAGCCCCAAGATGCGCAGATCACGATCAACTGGGCTCCGCGATCGGCCAACTCGGTGTAGAGCGCTGGAAACCGGATGTCGTAGCAGATGGTCAACCCCACCGCCACGTCGTCGACCGAGATCACCACGGGCTCGTGCCCGGGGGCGACGGTACACGACTCGGTGAAACCGTACGCGTCGTAGAGGTGAATCTTGTGATAGTGGGCGTCTGGTTGATTGGGTGTGCCCGGGCCGGCCGCGATCAGGGTGTTTGTCACCCGTCCGTTGCCGGCAGGGGCGAACATGCCGGCGATCACGGTGATTTCCGCGTCGGTTGCGATCCGGCGGACACCGTCTGCCCACGATCCGTCGACGGGTTCAGCGATCGGTCGCAGCGGAACCCCGAACCGGCACATGGTCGCCTCCGGGAACACCACCAACTTCGCGCCCGCGTCGGCGGCGCGCTCGGCGTACTCGCGCACCAACTGCAGATTCGCTGCGGGGTCGGTGCCGCTGAGGATTTGCGCCAGTGCGATCCGCATGTGCGCCAGCCTAGGCCCGGCGACGATGCGCGCCGCTTGCGGCGTGAGGAGGAGCTGGGCGATCCAGCCTAGGCCCGGCGACGATGCGCGCCGCTTGCGGCGTGAGGAGGAGCTGGGCGATCCAGCCTAGGCCCGGCGACGATGCGCGCCGCTTGCGGCGTGAGGTGGGGGTACCCCCAGCCGCGGAGCGGCGAGGGGGCGAGCTGGGCGATCCAGACCCGGCGCCCGCTCAGACGTTGTTGGCGATCCACTTCGTGGTGAAGCGCTGTTCAAGTGCCACCAGCTCGCGCAATTGGGTGCCGATGAGCCGCTCCAGCTTCCCGCCGATCAGGGGAATCCGCACCTGGATGGTGATCTGCGCGGACATCCGAGAGCCGCCCGTTTCGGCACTAGGGGACAGCACGGCGGTACCCCACAGGTTTACCGGGGCGCCCACGATCGATCCCGCAATGGACGCGGTTGCGATGCCATCGCTAATCGGGGTCCAGCTCTCCTCTCGCCGCACGGACAGATCGCCGCGATGCAACTGGGTGACCAGGCCCGGCAGGTTATGGCTATGCAACGTCTGGACGGTGACCACCTCGATGGTCCCGTCGTTTCCGGACTCGCCACCGATGCGCAGCGACTCAATGGACGCGACGTCGACCGGGGTTTCGGCCAGCCTCGCCGTCCAGTAGTCGGTCTCGTAGAAAGCCCGGTGAACTTCTTCGACGCTGCCCTCGTAGTTGGCCGACATGTCGAATGAACGCGGCATAGCAGGTGAGGCTACCGTTACGGGCCATGAAACGGCGCGAAGTCGGTTCGCTGTTTGCCGGTGCCCATGTCGCCGAGTCGGTGCCCCTGGCGCCGTTGACGACGCTGCGCGTCGGGCCCGTCGCACGGCGTGTAATCACGTGCGCCAGTACCGATCAGGTGGTCGCGGTGTTGCGGCAGCTCGACGCCGATGCCCGTGCCGAGGGCAGTCGCCGTCCACTGGTGTTTGCTGGAGGTTCCAATCTGGTGATCGGCGATATTGGCGATCTGACCGTGGTCCGGTTGCTGAACAACGCCATCACCGTCGACGGCAACCTGGTCCGTGCCGAGGCGGGCGCGGTTTGGGACGACGTGGTGGTCCGGGCCATCGAGCACGGTCTGGGCGGGTTGGAATGTATGTCCGGAATCCCCGGATCGGCCGGGGCGACTCCAGTGCAGAACGTGGGGGCTTACGGCGCAGAGGTGTCCGACAGCATCACCCAGGTGCGGCTGTTGGATCGAAGCAGCGGTGCGGTGAGCTGGGTACCTGCCGGCGAACTGGGATTTGGTTACCGGACCAGTGTATTGAAGCAAGCTGACGGGCGTCAGATGCCCGCTGTCGTCTTGGAAGTGGAGTTCGCGCTGGATTCGTCGGGCTGCAGCGCGCCGTTGCGCTACGGCGAGCTGACTGCCGCGCTGGGCGTGGCCAGCGGCGAACGCGCCGACCCGCAAGCGGTGCGTGAGGCGGTGCTGGCGCTGCGGGCGGGCAAAGGCATGGTGCTCGACGCGGCCGACCACGACACCTGGAGCGTGGGTTCGTTCTTCACCAACCCGGTGGTCGCCCCTGAGCTGTACCAACGGCTGGCGACCGAGGTGGATGGGCCGGTACCGAACTATCCGGCACCCAATGGAGTCAAGCTGGCCGCCGGCTGGCTGGTGGAGCGGGCCGGCTTCGGCAAAGGGTATCCGCATGACGACAAAGCGCGGTGCCGGCTGTCCACCAAGCATGCGCTGGCTTTGACAAACCGGGGCACCGCCACCGCCGAGGACGTCATGGTACTGGCGCGCACCGTCCGCGACGGGGTTCGTGATGTGTTTGGTATCACACTGAGACCCGAACCTATCCTGGTCGGCTGCACTTTATAGCTGCTATTTTCGTGCCTAGAAACGTTGGAGTACCCCCGGCGCGCTTCTCGGTGGCGGGGGAGTGGGCGTCTCGCCCGGTATCTTTGAGTCTCGTGAGCACATCCAGCACGCCCCAAAACCAGGGGCCGATCAGCCGGCGTCTGGCTTTGACGGCCCTAGGGGTCGGCGTGCTTGCACCGAACGTGCTGGCCGCCTGCGCCGGCAAGGTCATCAAACAGTCCGAGAAAAAGGCGCCCCCGTCGCCCCGCCTGACCTTCCGGCCCAACGATGCCGCCGAGGATGTGGTGCCGGTAGCGCCGATCAGCGTCGAAGTGGGCGACGGATGGTTTCAGCGGGTTGCGCTGACGAACTCGGCGGGCAAGGTCGTGGCCGGCGCATACAACCAAGATCGCACCGTCTACACGATCACCGAGCCGCTGGGCTATAACACGACCTACAACTGGTCCGGTTCGGCCGTCGGCCACGACGGCAAGGCCATTCCGGTGGCGGGCAAGTTCACCACCGTGACGCCCACGAAGAAGATCGATGGCGGATTCCAGCTGGCCGACGGTCAGACCGTGGGGATCGCGGCGCCGATCATCATCCAATTCGATTCACCGATCAGCGACAAGGCCGCCGTCGAGCGGGCGCTCACCGTAACCACCAACCCGCCTGTCGAGGGCAGCTGGGCCTGGCTGCCCGACGAGGCTAAAGGCGCACGCATCCATTACCGTCCCCGCGAGTATTACCCGGCGGGTACCACCGTCAACGTCGACGCCAAGTTCTATGGGCTGCCGTTCGGCGACGGCGCATACGGCCTGCAGGACATGTCGTTAAACATCCAGATCGGTCGACGGCAGGTGGTCAAGGCCGAGGTCTCGTCGCACCGGATCCAGGTCGTCACCGACGCCGGCGTCATCATGGACTTCCCATGCAGCTACGGCGAGGCCGACAAGGCGCGCAACGTCACCCGCAACGGCATCCACGTGGTCACCGAGAAGTACGCCGACTTCTACATGTCGAACCCGGCCGCCGGCTACAGCAACGTGCACGAACGCTGGGCGGTGCGGATCTCCAACAACGGCGAGTTCATCCACGCCAACCCGATGAGCGCCGGCGCTCAGGGCAATAGCAACGTCACCAACGGCTGCATCAACCTGTCCACGGAGAACGCCGCGGAGTATTTCCAAACCGCCATCTACGGTGACCCCGTCGAGGTGACCGGCAGCTCGATCCAGCTGTCCTACTCCGACGGTGATATCTGGGACTGGGCCGTGGACTGGGACACCTGGGTGTCGATGTCCGCGCTGCCGCGGCCTACGCGTACTCCGGGAACCCAGATCCCCGTCACCGCGCCGGCCACACCGTCGACGGCGCCGAGCTTGTCGGGCACGCCTACCACTACTTCGGGTCCAGGTGGTTAAACCTTCGGGTCGCTGAGGCCTGGTCGCGCGGTCGGATGATGATCTGGTCCAGGTTGACGTGCGAAGGCCGCGACGCCACGAACCCGATCACGTCGGCGATGTCGGCGGCCACCAGCGGTGTCATGCCCTGGTACACCGCGTCCGCACGTTGTTGGTCGCCGTCGAAGCGGACCAGGGAAAACTCGGTCTCGACGGCGCCTGGGGCGATTTCGGTGAGCCGCACCGGCTTGCCTAGCAGCTCGCCACGCAGCGTGCGGTGCAACGCCCCCTGCGCATGCTTTGCCGCGGTGTAGCCGGCGCCGCCGTCGTAAACCTCAAGGGCGGCGATCGAAGTGACCGTGACGACCAGGCCGTCACCGGACTCGATGAGCTTGGGCAAC
This sequence comes from Mycobacterium simulans, assembly GCF_900232995.1. GTDB lineage: Bacteria > Actinomycetota > Actinomycetes > Mycobacteriales > Mycobacteriaceae > Mycobacterium > Mycobacterium simulans. The sequence goes on along the minus strand of NZ_OCVX01000003.1, from coordinate 405,860 downwards.
AGCGCGCGGGTTACCCGCAGTGTGCCGAGCACGTTGGTCTCCCACATCCAGCGCCAGTGCTCCAAGTCGGCGTCGGCCACGAATTCCAGCCCCCGTGCGCCACCGGCGTTGTTGACCAGCACGTCAACTCGGCTCAAGCCGTGCGCCAGCGCCTCGACCGCTGCGCCGTCAGTGACGTCGGTCACAACTGCGGTACCGCCGATCTCGTCGGCCAATGCGGTGATGCGGTCTGCCCGGCGCGCTACTGCGACCACGTGAAACCCTTGGGCGGCAAGGGTTCTGGCGGTTGCCTCGCCGATTCCGGAACTGGCACCGGTGATTACCGCAACCCGTCCGGGCGCATCGGCTGTCGTCATCGGAATAACTCTAATAACCGTGCTAAATTTTCCGTGTGCACCACAGCGCCTTGTTCAACACGATGACCGCGTGTCTTTTCGCCGCGGGTGCGTGTTGTTGCCGCGCGACTTGCCGCGCCTGACCCAACAGCGTCAGCAGGTGTGGCCAAGGAACCGGCCAGTGAACTAGGACTTAAGGACACCCGTGCACTCACCTACCCTCACCCCCCATTCCCCAATCCGTCGCACGCTACAGGCGCGGCCGCACCGGCACATCGTGCCGCCGTCTTTGCACTTGGCTGACTCCGCGGCGGCGGCCGTCTTCCGGGCTGTGCGGTTACGTGGCCCGGTCGGACGCGACAGTATCGCCAAGGTCACGTCGCTGAGCATCGCTACGGTTAACCGGCAGGTAATCGCGCTGCTGGAGGCTGGCCTGCTGCGGGAGCGCGCCGATTTGGCGATTTCCGGAGCCATTGGGCGCCCGCGGGTGCCCGTGGAGGTCAACCACGAACCGTTTGTGACGCTCGGCATCCACATTGGTGCGCGGACCACGAGCATCGTGGCTACCGACCTGTTCGGTCGCACGCTCGACACCGTCGAGACGCCGACGCCGCTCAATCCGGCGGGCCCCGCGCTGGGCGCGCTGGCCGATAGTGCCGCCCGGTATCTGAGGCGCTGGCATCGGCGCCGGCCGCTGTGGGTTGGTGTGTCGATCGGTGGTGTTGTCGACAGCGCTACCGGTCATGTCGATCATCCACGGCTGGGCTGGCGTCAAGCGCCGGTCGGGCCCGTGCTGGCCGATGTGCTGGGCCTGCCGGTGTCGGTGGCGTCCCACGTCGACGCGATGGCGGGAGCTGAGCTGCTGCTCGGCATGCGGCGTTTCGCGCCCACCTCGCCGACCAGCCTGTACGTCTACGCCCGCGAAACCGTGGGGTATGCGCTGGTGATCGGTGGACGGGTGCACTGCCCGGCCAGCGGCCCAGGCACCATCGCGGCCCTGCCGGCCCACTCTGAGCTGCTCGGCGGCACCGGGCAGCTGGAATCCACCGTCAGCGACGAAGCGGTGTTGGCCGCCGCCCGTCGGCTCCGGATCATGCCGGGCTTGGCCAGTGGGGCCGCACCGACCCGCACCGGCGGGTCCGCTACCGCAATCACCGACCTGCTGCGGGTGGCGCGCGCCGGCAATCAGCAGGCCAAGGATTTGCTGGCGGAGCGGGCCCGGGTGCTCGGCGAGGCCGTCGCGTTGCTGCGCGACCTGCTCAACCCCGACGAGCTGGTGGTCGGCGGTCAGGCGTTCACCGAGTACCCGGAAGCGATGGAGCAGGTGGAGGCGGCTTTCGCCGCGCGCTCGGTGCTTCCGGCGCGCGATATTCGCGTCACCGCTTTCGGCAACCGGGTGCAGGAAGCCGGGGCGGGTGTGGTGTCGCTGGGTGGGTTGTATGCCGACCCGTTGGGTGCGATGCGGCGCTCGGGGGCCCTCGGGACCCGGCTACCGGATACCGAGGCTGTTGCTGAGTAGCGACCGGCCGTCGCGCGGTGTCCTGTAAACATGGGAGTGTGCGCCACGACTCGGCAGTGAACGATCCACGCCGGGTTGCGCTATTGGCGGTGCACACGTCACCGCTGGCCCAGCCGGGCACCGGTGACGCCGGCGGCATGAACGTCTACGTGTTGCAGAGCGCGCTGCACCTGGCTCGCCGGGGCATCGACGTGGAGATCTTCACCCGGGCCACGGCGTCCGCGGATCCTCCTATCGTGCAGGTCGCGCCCGGCGTGCTGGTGCGCAACGTGGTGGCGGGGCCATTCGAGGGTCTGGACAAATACGACTTGCCGACCCAGCTGTGTGCGTTCGCCGCCGGGGTGCTGCGCGCCGAAGCCGCCCACGAACCTGGGCACTACGACATCGTGCATTCGCACTACTGGCTGTCCGGTCAGGTCGGCTGGCTGGCCCGTGACCGCTGGGCGGTGCCGTTGGTGCACACCGCGCACACGCTGGCCGCGGTGAAGAACGCGGCGTTGGCCCACGGCGATACCCCCGAGCCGCCGCTGCGTACCGTCGGCGAACAGCAGGTTGTCGACGAGGCGGATCGGCTCATTGTCAACACCGAAGATGAAGCGCAACAATTGATTTCGATTCATCACGCCGATCCGGCGCGGATCGACGTCGTCCACCCCGGTGTTGACTTGGACGTGTTTCGTCCGGGTGACCGGCGGGCGGCCCGGGCGGCGTTGCGGCTCGGATTGGACGAGCCGGTGGTGGCTTTCGTCGGACGGATCCAGCCGCTGAAAGCACCCGACATCGTGCTGCGCGCCGCGGCGAAACTGCCGGGCGTGCGCATCGTCGTGGCCGGTGGACCGTCGGGCAGCGGTCTGGCCTCACCGGACGGGCTGGTTCGGCTCGCCGACGAACTCGGCATTACGACGCGGGTGACGTTCCTTCCGCCGCAGTCGCGCACGGATCTGACGACACTGTTCCAGGCCGCCGATCTAGTTGCCGTGCCGAGCTATTCGGAGTCGTTCGGCCTGGTCGCCGTGGAAGCGCAGGCGTGCGGCACGCCGGTGGTAGCGGCGGCGGTGGGTGGGCTTCCGGTGGCGGTGCGCGACGGGATCACCGGCAGCTTGGTGTCTGGGCACGACGTCGACCGGTGGGCCGATGCGATCGATCATCTGCTGCGGCTGCGGGCAGGCCCGCAGGGCTGGGCGATGAGCCACGCGGCGGCAAAGCACGCGGCCATCTTCTCCTGGGAGAACACCACCGACGCGCTGCTGGCCAGCTACCGGCGCGCGATCGCCGACTTCACGGCCGAGCGCCAGCACCGGGTTCGCGACCTGGTCGCGATGCGCAAACCACGCCGCTGGACGTCGCGTCGGGGAGTGGGCGCATGACCTCTCGGGTGGAACAAGTAATCGAAGACGCGCTCCGGTCCAGCCAGCTCGAGTACGCCAAACACGCTGGTGCCGCCGGCGGGCTGCCCGGAGTGGTGGTCGCGTTGCCTGGTGAACGTCGGCTCAAGACCAACACCATCTTGAGCATCGGCGAGCATTCGGTGCGCGTCGAGGCGTTCGTGTGCCGGAAGCCCGACGAGAACCAGGAGGGGGTTTACCGGTTCCTGCTCAAGCGCAACCGACGGCTCTACGGAGTGGCCTACACGCTGGATAACGTCGGCGACATCTATCTGGTGGGTCGGATGTCGCTGGCCTCGGTCGACGCCGAGGAGATCGATCGGGTGCTTGGGCAAGTGCTCGAAGCGGTGGATTCGGACTTTAATACGTTGTTGGAGTTGGGTTTTCGCTCGTCGATTCAAAAGGAATGGGAGTGGCGGGTAGCGCGCGGGGAGTCGCTGAAAAACCTAGAGGCGTTCGCTCATCTCATCGAAGACGAGGACGCGTGAGAGACTTGCCGGCATGGGTGACACTGCCACGCTGGTCCTGCTGCGCCACGGCGAAAGCGACTGGAATGCCCTCAACCTGTTCACCGGCTGGGTCGACGTCGGCCTGACCGACAAGGGCCAGGCGGAGGCGGTGCGCAGCGGTGAGCTGCTGGCCGAACACGACCTGCTGCCCGATGTGCTCTACACGTCTCTATTGCGGCGCGCCATCACCACCGCGCATCTGGCGCTGGACCGCGCCGACCGGCTGTGGGTTCCGGTGCGGCGCAGCTGGCGGCTCAACGAGCGCCACTACGGCGCGCTACAGGGCCTGGACAAGGCCGAGACCAAGGCTCGCTACGGCGAAGAGCAGTTCATGGCGTGGCGGCGCAGCTACGACACCCCACCGCCGCCGATCGAAAAAGGCAGCAAGTTCAGCCAGGACGCTGACCCCCGATACGCCGATATCGGCGGCGGCCCGCTGACCGAATGCCTGGCCGACGTGGTAGTCCGGTTTTTGCCCTACTTCACCGACGTCATCGTTCCCGACCTGCGGGCCGGCAAGACGGTGCTGATCGTCGCGCACGGCAACTCGTTGCGCGCACTGGTCAAGGACCTGGATCAGATGTCCGACGACGAGATCGTCGGACTGAACATCCCCACCGGCATTCCGCTGCGCTATGACCTGGATGCTCAATTGCGGCCAGTGGTAGGTGGGGGCATCTATCTCGACCCCGAGGCAGCTGCCGTCGGTGCCGCCGCGGTGGCCAGTCAGGGAGCCGGCAAAGCGTGATTCGCGGTGCCGATAGAGCGGTTGGTTAAACATCACGTGAACAGCAGTCGAATACCTGTAGCGAAGTATGTGACTTGTCCGAATTTGGCCTCGCTCAGCTAGGGCGGCGTTCACCCGATTTGTAGGATTTTGCTTGTGACTGTGTTCTCGGCACTGTTGCTGGCCGCGGTCCTGTCCGCGGCGGCACTGGCCGTAGGCGTCGCGGCTGGAACCCGGCTGTCGTGGCGGATTGTTCAACGCCGGCAACGAGTGACCACCGAGTCGACGGGGATCACCGTCGCACAGATGCTGCAACGAATCGTCGCGCTGATGCCGGTGGGTGTGGCCGTTGTCGATAGCCATCGCGACGTCGTTTATCTCAACGATCGGGCCAGGGAGCTAGGCTTGGTGCGCGACCGTCAGCTCGACGACCAGGCTTGGCAGGCCGCACAACAGGCGCTGAGCGGCCGCGACGTCGAGTTCGATCTGCCCCCGGGCAAGCGCCCCTCTGGACGATCCGGGCTGGCTGTGCATGGACAAGCCCGATTGCTGAGTGAGGAGGACCGCCGGTTCGCGGTGGTCTTCGCCAACGACCACTCTGACTATGCCCGCATGGAGGCGACGCGGCGTGATTTCGTGGCCAACGTCAGCCATGAGCTCAAGACCCCGGTTGGTGCTATGGCCCTACTTGCCGAGGCGCTGCTGGCATCGGCGGATGACTCCGATACCGTTCGGCGATTCGCCGAAAAGGTGCTCATCGAGGCCAATCGATTGGGCGACATGGTCGCCGAGCTGATCGAGCTGTCCCGTCTGCAGGGCGCCGAGCGGTTGTCCAACGTGACCGATGTTGACGTCGATACCATTGTGTCCGAGGCGATTTCGCGTCACAAGGTGGCGGCCGACAACGCCCGCATCGATGTCCGTACCGATGCACCGAGCGGATTACGGGTGCTGGGCGACCAAACACTGTTGGTGACGGCTCTGGCAAACCTGGTGTCCAATGCGATCGCATATTCGCCCCCGGGGTCGCCGGTGTCGATCAGCCGCCGCAGGAGAGGCGACAACATCGAGATCGCGGTCACCGACCGGGGCATCGGCATCGCTCTCGAAGACCAGGAGCGGGTCTTCGAGCGGTTCTTCCGCGGAGACAAGGCGCGATCGCGGGCGACTGGTGGCAGCGGGCTGGGGCTGGCCATCGTCAAACACGTCGCGGCCAACCACAACGGCACTATCGGCGTGTGGAGCAAGCCGGGAACTGGATCGACATTCACGTTGTCGCTGCCGGCCCTAGCGCCGGATCACGCGGAGCCGCAGCACAACGGCGACGAAACCGAGCAATCGCAACGGAGCGACGTGCGGCCTAACAGGCCACAACGAGAGGAAGAGCTAAGTCGATGACCCGCGCTAACGACGATGCAGAGCGCAGCGATGAGGAGGAGTGGCGCAAGTGACAAGCGTATTGATTGTCGAGGACGAGGAGTCATTAGCCGATCCGCTGGCATTTCTGCTGCGCAAGGAGGGCTTTGAGGCCACGGTGGTAACCGACGGTCCCGCGGCACTCGCCGAGTTCGACCGGGCCGGCGCCGACATCGTGTTGCTCGATTTGATGCTGCCAGGGATGTCGGGAACTGATGTGTGCAAGCAGCTGCGAGCCCGTTCCAGCGTGCCGGTGATCATGGTGACCGCTCGGGACAGCGAGATCGACAAGGTGGTCGGCCTGGAACTCGGTGCCGACGATTACGTGACCAAGCCCTATTCGGCGCGTGAGTTGATCGCACGGATCCGCGCGGTGCTGCGCCGTGGTGGCGACGACGACTCCGAAATCAGCGACGGCGTCCTGGAATCCGGGCCGGTACGGATGGACGTCGAACGCCACGTCGTCTCCGTGAACGGTGACACCATCACGTTGCCGCTGAAGGAATTCGACCTACTGGAATACCTGATGCGTAACAGCGGCCGGGTTCTGACCCGCGGACAGCTGATCGATCGGGTCTGGGGTGCGGACTACGTCGGCGACACCAAGACACTCGACGTCCACGTCAAGCGGTTGCGGTCCAAGATCGAGGCCGATCCGGCAAACCCGGTGCACCTGGTAACGGTGCGGGGCTTGGGTTACAAGCTCGAGGGCTAGCTCCGCGACACTAACGCCACGCACACGACTCGCCGACGTGAGGGTGCCTGGTTTTAATTTCGGCGAACGTCGACCATTTGCTCGGCGACCGCCAACGCCATCGCCATGATCGACACCTGCGGGTTCACCTCCGGGCAGCACGGCAGGATCGACGCGTCGGCAACCCACACACCGTCGACACCGCGCAGCCGGCCGGTCTCGTCGACAGGACAGAACTGCTCGTCGGCCCCGGCGGCCGCCGTGCCCGTGGGATGGAAGGCGGCCAGGTGCAGACTGCGCGGGCTGGTCCGCCGCAGCGCGTCCTGCAGCCCAGCCAACGACGTCACGGTCGTCGCGCCGGGCAGGCCGGTGAGCACCTCTACCGCTCCGGCGGCGAAGAGCAGCCGACCGATGGCCTCCTGTGCAACCCGCAACTTGGCGAGGTCGGCCTGGGCGATGTCGTAACGCACCAGCGTTTCGCCCCGCACCGACAACACCGAGCCGACGCCCTGATCCGCCACCAGTGCCCCGAATGTCGCAACCTGGGGTGCCCGGTCGAGCCAGCTGAGCAGCTCGGCTCCGTAACCGGGGAAGACCATCGACCCCATGCCCGGTGGCGTCGAGGTCGCTTCGATCAGCACGCCGTTGGACTCGTGGAACTCGTGCACCGCAGCGCTTTGGAGCACGCCACGCCACGCATAGACATCGTCGTCGAAGCGCCCGGCGAGCATCGTCGCCGGATGCACAGCGAGGTTCCGGCCGAGCCGCGGGTGTCCACCAAGGCCGCTGCGCCGCAACAGCCCCGGCGTCTCGGTCGCACCGGCGGCCACCACGACGGTGTCGGCGAGCACATCGATCGCGGTCCCATCGGGCCGGCGGGCGCGCACCCCGCGAGCCCGTCCATGCTCGTGCAGGACCCGTTCTACCCGCGCCTGCGAAACAATCTGCGCCCCGGCCGCGCAGGCCTGCGGCAGGGCGTTGAGGTGCACACCGAACTTGGCGTTGCGCGGGCAGCCGATCGCGCACTGGCAGCAGCCTTCACAACCGGGCGCGTTGCGTGGAATAGGAGCCGCTTGCCAGCCCAGCGACTTGGCGGCATCCAGCAGCAGGTTGCCGTTGCGTCCCATGACGTCCAGCGGTACCGGCGCGACGCGCAGGGTGCGCTCCACCTCGTCAAGGTGGCCGGCCAACCGGTCCGGGTCGGCCAGCCCGAGGCCGAACTCGTCGCGCCAGCGTCGCTGCACGGCAAGTGGCGGTCGGTAGCAGGTGCCGGAGTTGACGACGGTGGTGCCACCGACCGCTCGGCCCATCGGCAGCATCACCGCCGGACGTCCCAATGCGACGGTTGCTCCGGCGCCGCGGTACAAGCCGGAAAGCCGGTCGATCGGGTGGGTGGTACGGAATTCCTCCACCGTCCAGCGCCGCCCCTCTTCGAGCACGACGGTGTCCATGCCGGCCCGCGTCAGGGTGCGCGCCACCATCGCGCCGCCGGCGCCGGAGCCGACGACCACCGCAGCGGTGGTCACGCCGGACGCGGTCTCGCTCGACGAGGTGACGTGCAACGCCGCGTCGGGGTGCGCCGCGTCGTGCCGCTGCGCACGGGAGAGCAATTCCTGCGCATAGGTGTCTGCACCGCTGGCCAGCAGCACGATGGCCTTCATGCCGTCCACGGCCGCACCGGCATCCGGGCTCAGCGCGGCGACCCGACGCAGCACCACTTCCCGCTCGGCGGGCCCGAGCCGCGACAGTGATCGGCCGGTTGTCAGGTAGCTCGCCGCGGCCAGTGACAGCAGCCCGGCGCGCACCGCCAGCCGCGAGGCGGTAGGCATTCGCATGGCGTAGCGGTCGACACATTCGACGAGTTCCGCCGGTGACGGGCCGCCGTGCTCCTCGGGCAGCAGCGCTGCGCCGAACGAGGCCGTTGCGCGATCTGCCAGACGGCTCATTTAGCGCGTCCGAGCATCCGGCCGAGTTTGAGAAAAAATGGGTAGGTGGCGAATATGCCGCCGGCCGCGGCGTGCAGCGGCCACTCGGCTTTTTCGGTGTTCACGCTGAAAACACCACTGTTCCACATGAAGTCGCGGCCGTTGCGAGAGCGGAACGGCCGCCACAGGAACCCCAGGCCGGGCACGTTGTTGTAGAGGCCGAACGAACCGGCGAAGAACACACCGAGAACGGCGGCCTCGATGACGTCGCGACGCTGTTTGGGGATGCGGCGCTCAATGAGCAGGCCGGAGGCAAACAGCAGGGGTGGGTCGAGGGCGAAACTCATCAGGGCGTCCTTTCATTGACGACGGGTGCTGCGTTACCGCGCAGGCCGACTTCGGCGTGGCCGGTGCCGTGCACCGACCAGTGCCGGTCGTCGATGTCGATGTGGATGTCGGCCTGCTCGGTGTTGGTGCACACCGCCTTGCCGCCGTCGGGATCGGTGTATTGCAGGCTCACGCACCGGTCGGGCGGTTGGTCGACGCGGATCAGCACCGCGCGGCCGCCAATGCGCCCCTCCAGCTGCCAATGCTGCAAGCCGAGCGTTGTCCGCATCCGCAGGGACGGCAGGATGCTTCCGGGGCCCGCGGGCCAGTCTTTGCCGTCGATGCGGAAGCGAACGAACGCCAGCGGGGCGAGTCGGCGTAGACCGGGTTTGTTGGAGACGGCCGCTACCGCTTCCAAGACGTCGCCGTCACCTAGGTCGGCATGGATCCATCCCCAGCGCTTGGCGTTGCCGTGCCCGTAGATGTGGGCGACGCCGCCGCGCCAGCCGTCGATGGAATGGATCGTGTCGTCGACACTCAGTGAGCCGGTGAAGTCGGCGGTGGGGGCGAACGCCACCTGGGCGCCCGGTAGCAGCTCGCGTTCCCACGCCACACGTGGAAATGTCCACAGCGGTGCTGTCGGGTCCTTCCAGGACAGGTCCCCTGCGAGTGATCCCGCCCGCCCGGTCAGCTCTTGCGGCCCCACTCGCGCCCCCGCGTTATCGAACCAGGCGGCCCCGGTCGCGGGCTGAGCAGATTCCGGTCCGAAGCGCTCGGTGCGCGGCGGGCCGTCGGTCGAAGACGCCGGAAACCAGGTTGTCCAGCCGTGTGCATATGGGGGACCGGATGTGGGGGCGACGGTCTCGCAGTGAACCCAGAGGCCGGCGCGGGTCAGCGGATCCGAGAGGGTGGCGTACCACACCTCCAGCCGGCCGGCCTTACCCCGCCAACGCGGCGCGACGGCCGATTGCAGTTCGTCCACACGGCCAGCCTACAATATTGGTTGAGCCAATGAACCAGTCACTGATTCAACCGCCGGATCGTCAGCGTGTGGACGAGCAGATCGCCACGTCGATCGCCGACGCGATCCTCGACGGCGTTTTCCCGCCCGGCTCGACGTTGCCGCCGGAGCGAGAGCTCGCAGAGCAGCTGGGTGTCAACCGCACGTCGTTGCGCCAGGGTCTGGCCCGGCTGCAGCAGATGGGTCTGATCGAGGTCCGCCACGGCAGCGGCAGCGTGGTCTGTGACCCCGAGGGCCTCACTCATCCCGCGGTGGTCGAAGCGCTGGTGCGCAAACTGGGCCCGGACTTCCTCGTCGAGTTGCTCGAGATCCGCGCCGCATTAGGCCCATTGATCGGCCGGCTGGCGGCCGACCGGAACACGCCCGAGGATGCCGAGGCATTGCGCGCTGCGCTGGCCGTGGTGCAAGCGGCGAACTCGGCCGCAGAGCGGCAGGCGGCCGATCTCGCCTACTTCGGGGTGCTCATTCACAGCACCCGCAACCGCGCATTGGGGTTGCTGTATCGCTGGGTCGAGCATGCCTTCGGCGGCCGCGAGCATGAACTCACCGGGGCCTACGGCGACGCCGCGCCCGTGGTGGCCGATCTGCGGGCGATCACCGAGGCGGTAGTTTCGGGCGACGCCGAAAAGGCCGCCGCGACCGTGGAGGCGTATCTGAAAGGCAGCGCGCTGCGCATGGTGGCGGCCTACACGAACGGCGGCCTAGCTACCTGGCCGCCCGCGTTGCGGGATGCACCGCGATGAGCCCCAATTTGCTCCGGCGTTTACACATTGCCGCCAATTCACCGTAAGCCTTCTCGCCCAGCAGTTCGGTGAGTTCGTCGGCAAGGCTTTCCCAGACCTGCTTGGCGCCGACGTGGGCGGCGGGATCGCCGGTGCAATACCAATGCAGGTCCGCGCCCCCGGAGCCCCAGCCGCGGCGATCGTATTCGGTGAGGGTGGTCTTGAGGATCTCTGTGCCGTCCGGCCGGGTCACCCACTCCTGGCTGCGCCGGATCGGCAATTGCCAGCAGACGTCGGGTTTCATCGTCAGCGGCGCCACGCCGAGCTTGAGGGCCTTGCTGTGCAGTGCACAGCCGGGGCCGGCCGCAAACCCCGGCCGGTTCAAGAAGATGCAAGCGTCCTTGTGTTTGCGGGTGCGGAACTGGGACTGGCCGTCATGTTCGTCGAGCTCCAGGTATCCCTTGCGGCCCAAGCCTTTCTCGCGAAATTCCCAATCGTCGGCGGTCAGCTTTTTCACCGCGTCGTCCAACCGGGCGCGATCGTCATCGTCCGACAAGAACGCGCCGTGCGAGCAACATCCGTCGTGCGGCCGGCCCGCGACGGTGCCTTGGCAAGCCGGCGTGCCGAATACACATGTCCAGTGCGACAGCAACCAGGTGAGGTCGGCTGCGATCAGATGTTCAGGATTGTCGGGGTCGTAGAACTCCACCCATTCACGGGCGAAATCCAATTCGACTTCTTGTCGCGGGCGCGAATTTGCCACGGTGTCAACGTTAGACCAAGATCTGGGCCTCGATTGTCTTGCCGCTGCGCGGGTCGTGACACGCGCTTCTCTACGCCCGGCTAGTTTGTGTTTCGTGCGATTAGGCGTGCTGGACGTCGGGAGCAATACGGTCCACCTGCTGGTGGTCGATGCTCATCGTGGTGGGCATCCGACACCGATGAGTTCGACGAAGGCCACACTGCGGCTGTCCGAGGCCACCGACAGCTCGGGCAAGATCACCAGGCGTGGCGCCGACAAGCTGGTTTCCACGATCGACGAATTCGCCAAGATCGCGATCAGCTCCGGTTGTGCCGAGTTGATGGCCTTCGCCACATCCGCGGTCCGAGATGCCGAGAATTCCGACGACGTGCTGGCCCGGGTGCGCAAAGAGACCGGTGTCGAGCTGCAGGTGCTGCGCGGGGTCGACGAGTCGCGACTGACGTTCCTGGCGGTGCGACGGTGGTTCGGGTGGAGCGCGGGGCGCATCATCAATCTTGACATCGGCGGCGGATCGCTGGAGTTGTCCAGCGGCGTGGATGAGGAGCCCGAGGTGGCGTTGTCGCTGCCGCTGGGTGCCGGACGGTTGACGCGTGAATGGCTGCCCGACGATCCGCCGGGTCGGCGCCGGGTGGCGATGCTGCGCGATTGGCTGGACGCCGAGCTTGCCGATGCCGGTGCGACCGTCCTCGAAGCCGGCGAACCCGACCTCGCGGTGGCAACGTCGAAGACGTTTCGGTCGCTGGCGCGCCTAACCGGTGCCGCCCCGTCGGCCGCCGGACCGCGGGCCAAGAGAACCCTTACTGCCAACGGTCTGCGGCAACTAATTGCATTTATCTCTAGGATGACGGCGGTTGACCGTGCAGAACTGGAAGGAGTCAGCGCCGAGCGCGCACCACAGATTGTGGCGGGCGCTCTGGTGGCGGAGGCGAGCATGCGAGCGCTGTCGATAGAAACGGTGGATATCTGCCCGTGGGCGCTACGGGAAGGTCTCATCTTGCGCAAACTCGACAGCGAAGCCGACGGAACTGCTCTCGTAGAGACTTCGGTGCGCGATGCTAGAGGTCAGGTAGTTGATCGGACCGCGGCCACCCGATCGAGAGGCAACAAACCATGACCGAACCAGACTCAGAGTCAGCGAACTCCGAGGACTCCAGCACCAGGCAGATCTCGGTGGCCGAGTTGCTCGCCAGGAACGGAAACATCGGTGCTCCGGCCGTCTCGCGGCGGCGCCGCCGCCGGCGCGGCGACAGCGATGCAGTCACCGTCGCGGAGCTAACCGGCGAGATCCCGATCATCCGTGATGAGCATCAGGAGAAGGCCAAGCCACGAGCCGAGGTTGTTGTCGAGCCGGCCCCGCAACTTGCCCCTGAACCGATTTCAGAACCGACCAAGGCAGCGTACTGGTCTGACCCCGAGCCGCGCTGGCCCAGGTCCGAGCCGGTGCCGCGACGCGCGTCAGGGCCGGAGCGGAGTGAATATCCAAGGCCCCTGCGCCACACCGGGGTAAGCGACGCCGAGCTTGCCGGCCAGCAATCCGGTGCCGAGCACATGAACCCCGATCCGGTAGAGCACTACGGCGATACCTCCGTCGACGTCATGGACACCGAGGTTCGCGACGTGGAATCGGCGGCCGAGGATTCTGCGTACGTGCGTTCCTACCTGCAGGCCGACGAAGGGACGTTATTCGGCGGGCAGTCGATCGCCGATGAGGTGGCTCGCCGGCGCGGCCAGGAGCAGACCCCGGCGCTGTTCGAAGAGGATCTCGCTGACGAAGCTCAGGTCGCTCGCCGTGCGCCGCGGACGATTACGGCATTGTGGCACGCAACGGTGATCGTGTTTCAGTCGATCCTGGCCGTTGTGTTCGGTGCCGGGCTGTTCATCGCCTTCGATCAGCTGTGGCGTTGGAACAGCATCGTGGCACTGGTGCTTTCGGTATTGGTCATCCTGGGCCTAGTGGTCGGCGTGCGCGTCGTCCGCAAGACCGAGGACATCGCCAGTACGTTGATCGCGGTTGCGGTGGGGGCGTTGATCACCCTAGGACCGCTGGCCCTGTTGCAATCGGGCTAGGCGCCGGCAGCCTTGCGCCCAGCCATCAAAGTCGGTTTATCGACGGCCTCGGTGTACCCGTTGCGGGCGGAGGCCGCGTTCGAGTACGCGGCCAGGCTCGGCTATGACGGCGTCGAGCTGATGGTGTGGGGCGAGTCGGTCAGCCAGGACATCCATGCCGTCAAGAAGCTGTCGCGCCGCTACCGCATGCCGGTTTTGTCCGTGCACGCGCCCTGCCTGCTGATCTCGCAGCGGGTGTGGGGTGCCAATCCGATCCTCAAGTTGGACCGCAGTGTGCGGGCCGCCGAACAGCTGGACGCCCAAACGGTCGTGGTGCACCCACCGTTTCGGTGGCAACGGCGTTACGCCGAGGGATTCAGCGAACAGGTTGCCGCCTTGGAGGCATCCAGCGACGTGATGGGGGCGGTGGAGAACATGTTTCCCTTTCGGGCCGATAGGTTCTTCGGTGCCGATCAGTCTCGACAACGCATGCGGAAGCGAGGCGGCGGCCGGGGTCCTGCGATTTCGGCGTTTGCCCCGTCCTACGACCCGCTGGATGGCAACCACGCGCACTACACGCTCGATCTCTCGCACACCGCGACCGCCGGTACCGACGCCCTAGCAATGGCCCGGCGGATGGCCTCGGGGTTGGTGCACCTGCACCTGTGTGACGGCAGTGGGCTGCCCGCCGACGAGCACATGGTGCCCGGGCGCGGCACGCAACCGACCGCCGAGGTGTGCCAAATGCTGGCCAGTGGCGGCTTCGCCGGGCACGTCGTGTTGGAGGTTTCGACATCGAGTGCGCGATCGGCCACCGAGCGCGAGTCCATGCTCGCCGAGTCCTTGCAGTTCGCCCGTACACACCTCCTGCGCTGACATGACGGCTTTATTCACCACCGCGATGGCGCTGCGGGAGGTCGACTGCGGTCGCAGCGCCCGATCCGGGAGAAATGCGTTGCCCTCATGTGCGGGGACTTGTCGGCGCCCGTGGCCGTTGCGGTGGATCGGACCGGCTGGGGCGCCTACCGTTCAGCTCACCGCCTTCCTGCGAGCCATGCCCGTCGACGGCTGGTTGCGAGTGATCGGCACCTGCGTAGAGATCGGGCACGACTGGTTCGACGAAGACCACATCGTCGTCGACCAGATGGGTCGCATCGTGGCGCAGTCGCGGCAATTGGCCCTTGTGCCTTCCCGGCCGCCTGCCCGGTAGGGCTCGTAGCTAGGGCCGTCTGCGATGCTGTCCGGCATGGCAAGAATCGCGATCATCGGCGGCGGCAGCATCGGCGAGGCATTGCTGTCGGGTCTGCTGCGGGCGGGGCGGCGGGTTAAAGATTTGGTGGTGGCCGAGCGGATGCCGGATCGGGCCAAGTACCTGTCGGAAACCTATTCGGTGTTGGTGACGTCGGTAGCAGATGCAGTCGAAAACGCGACGTTTGTTGTCGTCGCCGTAAAGCCCGCCGATGTCGAGGCCGTGATCGGCGATCTCGCCGCCGCGGCGGCCGCGGCCGATAACACCAGCGCTGAGCAGGTGTTCGTGACTGTCGCGGCAGGCATCACGATCACGTACTTCGAATCCAAGCTGCCGGCTGGAACGCCGGTGATACGGGCGATGCCCAATGCGGCGGCGCTGGTGGGCGCGGGGGTAACCGCGCTGGCCAAGGGGCGTTTCGTCACTCCGCAACAGCTCGAGGAGGTCTCCGCACTGTTCGACGCGGTCGGCACGGTGCTGACCGTTCCGGAGTCGCAAATGGACGCGGTCACCGCGGTGTCCGGCTCGGGGCCGGCGTATTTCTTCCTGCTTGTGGAGGCCTTGGTGGATGCCGGTGTCGCGGCGGGATTGAGCCGGCAGGTGGCCACCGACCTGTCCACTCAAACCATGGCGGGGTCCGCGGCAATGCTGCTGGAGCGAATGGATCAACAACGGCGAACCGCCGACGGCGAGCCGCTCGGGTTGCGGGTGGATTCCTCGCCGTCAGAGCTGCGTGCCTCGGTGACCTCGCCCGGCGGTACCACCGCCGCTGCGCTGCGCGAACTCGAACGCGGAGGGTTTCGGGTGGCTGTCGACGCAGCGGTTCAGGCCGCCAAAAGCCGCTCTGAGCAGCTAAGAATTACATCGGAATAATTCAAGATTTTCAAACTGATTGTCCCCCACCAGTACCAGTAACCCCACTAGTCCCGCTATTCTCCTCTGTGTATGCACGTGTGGGGCCAGCGGAGGGGAAGCCGCTGGGTTTGCGCGTGCCTGACACGATTGGGTTGCGATGACGTCTACGAACGGGCCATCGGCACGGGATTCTGCAGCTAAGGGACGGGACGCCGGTCCTGTCGAGGGCCAGCAGGGCCGGACACAATTCCTCACCGTCGCCGAGGTGGCGGCACTGATGCGGGTGTCCAAGATGACGGTCTACCGGCTGGTGCACAATGGCGAGCTGCCCGCGGTGCGGGTCGGGCGGTCCTTCCGCGTGCATGCCAAGGCCGTTCACGACATGCTGGAGACTTCATACTTCGACGCCGGTTAGACGGGCAACCAGCCTTCTGATCCCGTGGCCGGTTTGACGTTCCGTGCGTCGGGCCGGGTAAGGTGACCGGGTCATTTCAACAAGCAGACACGGGTCAGATAGCGGAGTCCATGGGTTCAGTAATCAAAAAGCGGCGCAAGCGCATGTCGAAGAAGAAGCACCGCAAGCTACTTCGCCGCACCCGGGTGCAGCGTAGAAAACTTGGCAAGTAGCGCCGATACCCGGCCCGAGAGCAGGCTGAGCCCGCGCGGACCGTCATACCGCCGTAACGCACCTGTTTCTCCCCGCGGCTAGGCTATCGGGGTGGATTCGACCGACAGCCGGGATGGCGGCGCAACAAGCGGCGCCGACAATGTGCATTACCCGAAGGTCGTACTGGTTACTGGCGCGTGCCGGTTTCTGGGGGGCTACCTGACCGCTCGGCTCGCGCAGAACCCTCTGATCAACGGGGTCATCGCGGTCGACGCAATCGCGCCGAGCAAGGACATGCTGCGCCGCATGGGACGGGCCGAGTTTGTTCGTGCCGATATTCGTAATCCGTTTATTGCCAAGGTGATTCGAAACGGCGACGTCGACACGGTGGTGCACGCCGCGGCGGCGTCGTACGCGCCGCGATCCGGGGGCAGTGCGGCGTTGAAGGAACTCAATGTGATGGGCGCGATGCAATTGTTCGCAGCCTGTCAGAAGGCGCCCTCGGTGCGCCGCGTCGTGCTGAAGTCGACCTCTGAGGTTTATGGTTCAAGTCCGCATGATCCGGTGGTCTTCACCGAGGACAGCGTCAGCCGTCGCCCCTTCCGGGAGGGCTTCGCAAAGGACAGCCTCGATATCGAGGGTTACGTGCGTGGGCTGGGACGGCGTCGGCCCGATATCGCGGTGACTATCTTGCGGTTAGCCAACATGATCGGACCGGCGATGGATACCACGCTGTCACGGTATTTAGCTGGGCCTTTAGTGCCGACGATGTTCGGCCGCGATGCGCGTCTGCAGTTGCTGCACGAGCAGGATGCGCTGGGCGCGCTGGAGCGTGCAGCGATGGCCGGCAAGGCTGGCACGTTCAACATCGGGGCCGAAGGCATCATCATGCTGTCGCAGGCGATCCGTCGCGCCGGGCGAATCCCGATACCGGTACCCGGGTTTGGGGTGTGGGCTCTCGATTCGCTGAGACGAGCTAATCGTTATACCGAAATCAATCGGGAACAATTTGATTACTTGAGTTACGGCCGGGTTATGGACACCACCAGAATGCGTTCTGAACTCGGCTTCCACCCCAAGTGGACGACGGCCGAGGCGTTCGACAACTACGTCCGCGGCCGAGGCTTGACTCCCATTATCGACCCGCATCGGGTACGCTCCCTAGAGGGTCGCGCCGTAGCCTTAGCGCAGCGCTGGGGTAGTCGAAAGCCAATTCCATGGGGTGGGGTCAGGTAGATATCGTGGCGGGTGAATCCAGAGCGAATGTCATTCCACTGCACACCAATCGGGGTCGGGTAGCCGCGCGGCGGCGTGCCGGTCAACGAGCCGAGGCGTCCCGTCAGCATCCCTCGTTGCTCTCCGATCCGAACGGTCGGGCATCGGCCGAACAGATTGCCGCTGTCGTTCGTGAAATCGATGAGCACCGGCGCATCGCCGGTGCGACTCCGACATCCGAGGCGCCGCTCAACGACCTAGCGCAGCGTGTCGCTGCGGTTGCCGGATTTCTGCGGCAACGATTGACCGGTGATTACACCGTCGACGAATTCGGGTTCGACCCACACTTCAATAACGCGATCGTTCGGCCTTTGCTGAGGTTCTTCTTCAAATCGTGGTTCCGAGTCGAAGTTAGCGGTATCGAGAACATCCCGAGCGACGGTGCTGCGCTAGTGGTGGCCAATCACGCCGGGGTATTGCCCTTTGACGGGTTGATGCTGTCGATTGCGGTTCACGACGAGCATCCGGCGGAGCGGGATCTGCGGCTACTGGCCGCGGACATGGTGTTCGACCTGCCCGTGATCGGCGAAGCGGCCCGGAAGGCGGGCCACACCATGGCATGCACGACGGACGCACACCGGTTGCTCGCCTTGGGCGAGCTGACGGCGGTGTTCCCGGAGGGCTACAAGGGCCTGGGTAAGCGTTTCGAGGACCGTTACCGGTTGCAGCGGTTTGGTCGCGGCGGCTTCGTTTCGGCGGCACTGCGCACGAAGGCGCCGATTGTGCCGTGTTCGATCATCGGCTCCGAAGAGATCTACCCAATGCTGACCGACGTCAAGCTGCTGGCGCGGCTGTTCGGATTGCCCTACTTTCCGGTCACGCCGCTGTTCCCGCTGGCCGGTCCCGCCGGCTTGGTGCCGCTGCCGTCGAAATGGCGCATTGCGTTTGGTGAGCCGATCTACACCGCGGACTACACATCCAGCGACGCCGAGGATCCGATGGTCACGTTCGAATTGACCGACCAGGTGCGCGAGACGATCCAGCAGACGCTGTATCGCCTATTGGCCGGGCGTCGCAATATCTTCTTGGGCTAGCGGTTACTTCACCAGGGTGAACTGGCAGACGTCGGTGTATTTGTCGCGGAAAAGGTCCGAGCAGCCCCTCAGGTAATGCATGTAGATGTCGTAGATCTCCTGGCCCTGTAGCTCGATGGCTTTCTCTTTGTGCGCTTCCAGCGCGTCGGCCCAGGCATTCAACGTCGGCACGTAGTTGTCGCCGATCCGGTGGTAACGCTCGACCTTGAAGCCGGCGTTGGAGGAGTAGTGGTCGATCTGCGAGATCTTGGGCAGCCGGCCGCCGGGAAAGATCTCGGTCAAGATGAACTTGATGAAGCGCAGCAGGCTCATCGGCGACGTCAGGCCGAGCGCTTCGGCCTCCTCCTTGTCAGGGATGGTGATCGTGTGCAGGAGCATCCTGCCGTCGTCGGGCATCAAGTTGTAGTACTTCTTGAAGAAGGCGTCATAGCGTTCGAACCCTGCATCGCCGGCACCGTCGGCGAAGTGCTCGAACGCGCCCAGCGATACGATGCGGTCCACCGGCTCGTCGAATTGTTCCCAGCCTTGAAGTCGCACCTCTTTGCGACGAGGGCTGTCCATCTCGGCGAACTTCGCCTTGTCGTGGGCGAGCTGGTTTTCGCTCAGCGTCAGGCCGATCACGTTGACGTCGTAATGCTCGACGGCATGCCGCATCGTCGAACCCCAGCCGCAGCCGATGTCGAGCAGCGTCATGCCCGGCTCGAGGTTGAGCTTGTCGAGCGCTAGTTTGCGCTTTGCGAACTGGGCCTCTTCCAGCGTCATGCCGGGACGCTCTTCGAAGTAGGCGCAGCTGTAGGTCATCGAAGGATCGAGGAACAGCTTGAAAAACTCGTTCGATCGGTCGTAATGGGATTGGACTGCTTCGACCGGTGGCTTGAGCTGCGTGCCACCTGTTTCGCCCTGTGACGTCATTAAATTGACCCTACTTTCCGGCTGATATGGACGCAATTGCGGCGACGGTTTCTTCAGCGCCGGCATCTTGGTGGGCGGCCTCTCCCAGCATCGTGACGATGCTGGTGACCACCGGTTTCCCGTCAGCATCTGTGACTTCGCTGCGGATCTCGGCGAGCACCGTGCCGTGGGATTCGATCACCGAGTCTAGATAGGTGTCGAAGTGCAACCTATCTTGGGCCAGGATCGGCCGGTGAAATCGGAACTTCTGGTCGCGATGGAAGACCCTGGCGATGTTGATGGGGATGTTGAACTTGGTAAAAATCTCCAGCTGCACGCGCCGGCCGGCTACCGCCAGGAAGGTCAGCGGTGCCACCAGCTCCTCGTAACCAGCCTCGGCGGCGGCGGCCTCATCGCAGTGCGTCGGGTGGTCGTCCTTTACCGCGAGCGCGAACTCGCGGACCTTCTCGCGTCCGACCTCGAAATAGTCCGGTGCCCGGTAATGGCTGCCGATGATTCCTTGGGCACCTTCGGGAAGTGTCATGCCGCTGCCGCTCTCCGCTCTAATGGTTGCTAGGCCCCATTGCCCGGCTCCTCCTCGCCCCGCTGCGCGGGCCGCATTGTCGTCGGGCTGGGCCCGATCGCCCGGCTCCTCCTCGCCCCGCTGCGCGGGCCGCATTGTCGTCGGGCTGGGCCCGATCGCCCGGCTCCTCCTCGCCCCGCTGCGCGGGCCGCATTGTCGTCGGGCTAACGGCGCAGCTTATCAGCGGGATTGCCGCCGGGATGCCAGAGCCGCCAGCGCGCCCCCGGCGGCGCCCAGGGCCAGGGCCGACGGCACCCCGATCCGCGCGGCCTTGCGAGCCGTTCGGAAGTCGCGGATCTCCCATCCGCGTTCGCGGGCCAAACTGCGCAGGCGGGCGTCGGGGTTGATGGCGACCGCAGTGCCTACCAGCGACAGCATGGGTACGTCGTTGTAGCTGTCTGAGTACGCGGTGCAGCGCTTGAGGTTAAGTCCCTCGCGGATTGCCAGCGACCGCACCGCGTGGGCCTTGCCGGTTCCGTGCAGGATCTCCCCGACGAGCCTGCCGGTGAATACCCCGTCGACCGACTCGGCGACCGTGCCCAGGGCGCCGGTCAGGCCG
Source organism: Mycobacterium simulans (assembly GCF_900232995.1). GTDB lineage: Bacteria > Actinomycetota > Actinomycetes > Mycobacteriales > Mycobacteriaceae > Mycobacterium > Mycobacterium simulans. The sequence goes on along the minus strand of NZ_OCVX01000003.1, from coordinate 385,418 downwards.
AGCCGGCGCGCGATGGTCGCTGCAAGCTCATATGGCGTGGCGGTGATCAGCCACACCTGCTGACCGGCATCGAGGTGCATCTGGGTGAGCTCGCGGGTGCCAGACCAGATCTTGTCGGCAATGATCTCGTCGTAGATCTCCTCGCCCAGCGCTATCAGCTGCTCGACCGACCGGCCCTCGATGAACGCCAGCGCCTTGCGCCGACCGGCAGCGACGTCGGCGCTGTTCTCCTTGCCCAGTAGCTGGAACTTGGCCTGGGCATAGATGAATCCGATGACGTCGCGGTAGGTGAAGTAGTCGCGAGCCGCCAGTCCGCGGCCGAAATGCACCGCCGAGGAGCCCTGCACCAGCGTGTTGTCCACATCGAAGAACGCCGCGGCGGTCAGGTCGACCGGCGGCTGTTGTCCACTGTCATCCGGTGCGGCGCGTCTGTCGTCGAGCGCACGTTCGGCGCTGGCGCTGCCGGCCAGCGACTCCAGGTCGACACGGCCGGCGTGGTCCGCGGTGCCCGCATGTCCGGAGAGACCAGAGGGATCCGTAGCCATAACACACCTCCGATATTGCTCTGCCCGGACCCACCGTCGGCATCAACCCTATCCGGCAGATGCATCGAGGTGGTTTATCTGCCAGGGCTCGGTTGACACTCGGTAGCGTCTAGGCTGTCTGCGGTCCGGTCGGCGCGTTCGCGGTTGCGGCGTTGGATGGAAAGCCGGCACGGCTAGGAACCGCGGTCAGCTCGGCGATCGGGGGCCTGACGTAGCTCTCCAACCGGTGCAACCCCGCCACGGCCACCAAGCCCACGAGAACCAGTGTGCCCCAAATGATTTCGTCGGCATTGAAGCGGTGCGCCGCACTCATCAGGGATCCGATCCCAAAATTGCCGACAAGGACTCCGACTCCGATGATGGTGCCGTAAAACCCCTGGTGGGTCGCCAACAGCCGATCATCCGATAGTAAGGCGACGGTCCGCATCTCGAACGGAAACATCACCGCCGAAGCAGCGGCAAGCAAAACCGCGGTGACTAACAAGGCTGTTACTGCGGCCGCGGTGCCGAACCTCTGGCCGTTCGGGACAAGCGCGAGGGGCACCAACGCCACTGTCATCACCGTCGCCCCGACAACCAGGCTGCGTCCGGCTTCGTACCGCGAGGCGAACCAGCTGGTGATGCGCAGCTGGATGGTGATCGTGATCAGGCTCGATAGCGCGAACATTCCTGCTACCAAGAAAGATTGGTTATGTGGCGCCAAGGCGGACGCCTGGATCGGAAGTGCCAAATAGAATTGTGACGACAACACGTAACGCCCAGTCATTGCGGCGGCGAACCACAGAAAATGCCGGTTGCCAACTATCGTCCGCCAGTCCCGCAGGATCGAGCGCTTTTCCGCGCTTACCGGATTCGGATCGGCTGCGTGCTGGGGTAGTGCCGTCAGCTGAGCGACAGTCAGTGCTGCGAAGGCACCCGCGGCACCCAGGATGGCTATTCTGAAATCCAGTGCCAATAGTGCCGATCCAACTAGCGGTCCGAGCAAGATTCCCGCCTGATAGAAGACGTTGAACAACGCAAATGCCTCGACCTTGCGGTCACCTGACTCAGCAGTGAGATAGGCGCGCACCGCAGGACTGAACAGCGCTGAGGCGAAACCCGTTGCAGCCGCAGCAATTAACAAGCTGGGCAGCGACCGCCCGACTACCAGCAACGCAAAACCGCCAGTTTGCATCAAGCACCCGGCCACGATCGGTGGTTTGTAACCAAATCGATCGGCAAGCGTGCCGCCAACGAAGAACATGCCCTGGTGGGAAAAGTGGCGCACGCCTATCACCAGACCCACCGCCCACGCAGCCAGCCCAAGTGGCCCGCTTAGGTAGTCCGCCAGATAGGGCATCAACATGAAGAACCCCATGTTGATGCCGAGCTGGTTGATCATCAGAAGACGACTCGGATAGTTGAAACTACGGAACTGAGCGAATAGCCCCATCAGCAGGCCGCTTCGGTTGGGCTAACCACTTTGGCGGTGCGTGTCCATCGAATTCCGGTAGCTAGACCGGCTCCAGCTTTTTGTGTGAGCCGCGAGATCAGCAACAGGTTGTAGTCGGATACTGTGGCCAGGAGAAGAATCACCGCCCGTGCCGGAACGGTCCGGTACAGCAAAGATGCCGAGGATGTCCTGCCGTCGTTCGGCGGCAGCCCGGCCGCAATTTCGGTATCAGTCTCAAGCATGGCGTACAATTAATGGACCTTCCGCGAAACTCATCTCAGCTTTGTGTGCGAATCACCTATGCGGCGCGCGAACATATATAAGGTCAACGACGCACTCTGGGTTGACCGACATCTACTGATGCCGACAAGAACTCAAGAAAGCCCAAAAATTGGGTCGTCCAACGCCATTTCAGGTTCGGAAGTTAACTAACTTCTGCGGAAGAATACTAGGATATCAACCCTCGCCCAGGGTGTGACTTTGCTTGGATTTTGCTGTATGGCTGGTATTCGATCGTGATGCGCACTTCGGGCCTGGTGGAGGCCGCTGACCGCTCTTGACGGGAGTACCCCGGGAGAGTATATAACTTATGCATCCGTAGATACCCGCACGCGGACACTGCGGCGCCGCAATTCGGGGCGAGGTATCTGGGAACTCGCGCGCTTTCGGCGTGGAAATCAGCGCGCGAACTCGCAGGCTTTTCGTCATAAGGTCGTCGCCGATCGGGGTAACGGCCGGACTCGACGCGATTGACGAGGCTGCGCTATAAGCAGGGACCGGCCCAGCCAGAGGGAAACGGCTCTGCGACCCGATATAGCTGACGAAGGAAGTCGAATGCCGAAAGCTGAATCGATCAATCGGCGTGCCGTAGTGACCGGTGGGGCAGGATTCCTGGGTTCCCATCTTGTGGATGCGCTTGTTCTGGACTCCTGGCAAGTGGTAGTGATTGACGATTTATCGACGGGTTCGCCGCAGAATCTCACGAAACATCTGGGTCGTCCCTATCTCGAGATGATGGTGACCAACGTCTGCTCTGACTGGACGGTGGAAGGTCCCGTCGATCTCATCCTGAACTTCGCGTGTGTGGCGTCGCCTCCGCAGTATCTGAAGCGGCCGATCGAAACGCTGCATACAGGTTCGGTCGGTACCCAGAAGGTAATCGATTTGGCGCTCGAGAAGGGCGCCAGGCTGGTGCACGCCTCCACGAGCGAGGTGTACGGCGACCCGCTTATGCATCCACAGTCGGAGGAGTACTGGGGCAATGTGAACCCGATTGGCCCTCGCAGTGTCTACGACGAGTCGAAACGATACGCGGAGGCGCTGATTGCAGCCCACGTCCGGGCCAACGGGCTGGACGGTGGCATAGTGCGAATCTTCAACACCTACGGCCCCAGGCTGCGGCCTGGCGACGGACGGGTCGTGTCGAATTTTGTATGGCAGGCGCTGTCGAGTGCCTCGTTGACTATCTACGGCGACGGCGAGCAGACCCGGTCTTTCTGCTATGTCGATGACATGACCCAGGGGATTCTGGATTTCGCGCGTCTTTCTGGCGAACTGGGTCCCGTCAATCTCGGCAATCAGGAAGAGACCACCATCGCCGAACTTGCCACGCTGATCTGCGACATCACCGGCATTGGAGCCTCAGTCGTGCACCGGCCGTTGCCGATCGATGATCCGACACAGCGTTGCCCCGAGCTTTCCCGGGCGCGCGAACTCTTGAACTGGAGTCCGGAAATTGGGCTCCGTGAGGGCTTGAGCCGCACTCTTGACTGGTTTCAATCGTCAGTGCGAATTGCGAAGTAATCCGACGATGGTTGGTAACGGTTCAGAGGCGGGCTTCGTGCGCTGGCCATATCAGCAATCCTGCATAGATCAGCATCATGTCTAACGTCAGCGACAAGGTTGTGGTTGTCGGTGCCGGCTATGTGGGTCTCACAACTGCGGCGTGCCTGGCATCGTTGGGTCATACCGTCGATTGCGTCGACATCGACGAGGCGAAAGTCGCCGCGTTAACAACCGGGATGGTGCCGATTGTCGAACAGGGCCTGCCGGAACTGGTTCAACAGGGTGTCTCGTTGGGCCATCTGCGATTCCGGAGCGATCTGGCAGTGGCAATCGCCGACGCTGGATACGTGATCCTGTGCCTGCCGACCCCGCTCGGGGACGACGGTGCCGCGGACCTGTCCGCGGTGTGGGTTGTGGTGCGCGAATTGGGTCCGTTGTTGCCCAGCGGATGTGCCGTTGTGGCCAAATCGACGGTGCCGGTCGGCACGACACGGCGCATCGCGGCGCTGATCGACCGCCCGGATATCGCAGTGGTGAGCAATCCGGAATTCCTGAGCGAAGGCACCGCGGTCTTCGATTTCTTCCACCCGTCCCGGATCGTCATAGGTGCCGACGATTCGCGAGCGGCGGAGCGGGTGCTCGCCCTCTACGACGGGATCAATAGTGACGTCGTAGTCACTGACCCGCCCACCGCGGAGCTGACTAAATACGCGGCCAATTGTTTCCTGGCCTTGAAGCTGTCCTACGCGAATGCGATGGCCGAACTGGCCGAGGTCCTAGACGCCGACGGCGTGGCGGTTCTCGATGCAGTCGGGCGCGACGCGCGGATTGGTGTCGGATACTTCAATCCGGGGCCCGGCTGGGGCGGTTCATGTCTACCCAAGGACACCGCCGCCCTGCGTCACATGGCGCGGTCGGTCGCGATGCCGTTCTCGCTGCTGGATGCGGCGATCGAGACGAATGCCCGGCAATCCCGGTTGGTGGTGGACAAAATACGCGAGGCAGCCGGCGGCGTCCTGACGGGATCCGCGATCGGAGTTCTTGGGCTGACCTTTAAGGCGGGTACCGACGACCTACGAGATTCACCCGCACTCGCCGTTGTCGACGGCTTGGTCGCCGAAGGAGCGGTGGTGCGGGCCTACGATCCCACCGTGGCAACGCCGGCGCCGGGCTGGACGAACGCTCTGACCATAGTCAAGTCGGCCTACGACGCCTGCGAGGATGCGGCGGTGTTGGTTGTACTTACCGAGTGGCCGGAATTCCGGAAATTGGAGTGGTCACGGGTGGCCGCCGGGGGGACACGGCGTGCTGTGGTCGACAGCCGCAACCTGCTAGATCCCGATATCCTCACCGAGGCCGGTTTGCGATGGATCGGGGTCGGACGGTCATGCGAGTGATGGTGCGATCCGCGCCAGAGCAGTACCGGAGCGGGGATCACCTGGGGTGCCGATCGTGCGCGAGCCCGTAACGAGATCTATTCGAATTTCGAAATGGTTAGCGATGCTTACCGCGTCAGCGGTAGCGTCTACGTGCTAGCGCAATAAGACGTCAGGCTAATACGCAAATTGGAGATCTTCGGGAGATACAGGGTCGAGCGATCGGCACGTCCAGCCGATCTCGGCGAGAGGCCGAGCACTGGCTGGCGGAGCCGATCGAGCAGGCAGTTACCGGTGGCGGAACACGAAGGTGAGGATGATTCGGGTTACTGGCATTGTGAAACGAATATGGCTACTGCTGGCCATCGTCGCTGTTACCGTCGTCGCGGGGTCCACTATCTATCGGCTGCACCGAATCTTCGGCGTTCATGAGCAACCCGTAGCCAGGGTCAAGGCCGATGACGATGCCCCACAGTTCAACCCGAAGATCGTGACCTATGAAGTCTTTGGCGCCGCCCCGACGGCAAAGATCTCATTCTTGGACCCGGATGCGAGGGTGAAGAAGCTCGACGGAGTACCCCTTCCGTGGTCCGAAACATTTTCGACGCCGCTTCCCGCGGTCAGTGTCAACCTATTGGCGCAGAGCAACGGCGACGTGCTCAGCTGCCGGATCCTCGTCAACGGTGTCGTCAAGGACGAAAAGACTGAGACCGGACTCAAAGCCCTGACCGTCTGTCAGGTGACAGCCGCATGAGCGAAACCGACGCCGCGCCGCAGTCCGAGCCGCCTCTCCTCCCGCGGATGATCAAACGGTTCGCCGTGCCGATCGTCCTGCTCTGGGTGGGGCTCACCGCCATCCTCAACATCGCTGTACCGCAACTGGAAGTGGTCGGAAAAGCGCATTCGGTATCGATGAGTCCGAAGGATGCCGCATCGATTCAGGCGGTAAGGCATGTTGGCCAGGTTTTCGGTGAGTTTGACTCCGATAATGCTGTGACCATTGTGCTGGAAGGCGAACAGCAACTCGGTGACGATGCTCATCGCTTTTATAGCGACCTGATGAAGCGGCTTTCCGCCGATACCCGGCATGTTGCGCATATCCAAGACTTTTGGGGGGACCCGTTGACGGCGGCGGGCTCGCAAAGCAGCGATGATAAAGCCGCCTATGTCGTGGTCTATCTCGTCGGCGACAATGAAACGGCAGCATACAAGTCGGTAGCCGCGGTGCGGCATATTGTGGACACCACACCGGCACCACGCGGGGTCAAGGCCTATGTCACCGGTCCGACCGCGCTCAATGCGGATCAATCCGAGGCCGGAGATAAAAGCATCGCTAAGGTCACCGCGATTACCAGTTTGGTGATCGCCGTGATGCTGCTCTTCATCTACCGCTCCGTCGTTACCATGATTCTCGTCCTGGTCATGGTCGGAATTGACCTCGGTGCGATCCGTGGAGTCATCGCCTTTCTCTCGTACAACAACATTTTCAATCTTTCAACGTTCGCGACCAACCTGCTCGTGCTGCTGGCCATTGCGGCGAGCACCGACTACGCGATATTCATGCTCGGCCGTTACCACGAAGCGCGCTACGCCGGACAGGATCGGGAAACCGCTTTCTACACGATGTTCCACGGGACCGCCCACGTCATCTTGGGCTCGGGCCTGACCATTGCCGGCGCCATGTATTGCCTCAGCTTCGCCCGGCTGCCCTATTTTCAAACGCTCGGCGCGCCATGCGCTATAGGCATGTTTGTCGCGGTCTTGGCGGCGCTCACGCTCGGTCCGGCTGTGCTCGCGCTCGGCAGCCATTTCAAGCTGTTCGACCCCAAGCGAAGAATGAACACTCGGCGGTGGCGCCGAGTCGGGACGGCGATTGTTCGTTGGCCCGGGCCGGTTTTCGCCATGTCAATCTTGATCGCCCTTATTGGCCTGCTGGCTTTGCCGAGTTACAAGACAACTTACGATCTGCGTAAATTCATGCCGGCTAGCATGCCATCCAATGTCGGGGATGCGGCTGCCGGCCGGCACTTTTCGCAGGCCCGGCTGAACCCCGAGGTGCTGCTGATCGAGTCAGATCGGGACATGCGTAATCCGGTGGACATGCTGATATTGGACAAGGTGGCCAAAGGTATCTTCCACAGCCCCGGCGTCGCGCAAGTCAAAGCGATAACCCGGCCTCTGGGAACGTCCATGAAGCACTCGTCGATACCGTTCGTGATCAGCATGCAGGGCGTCTCGAACAACGAGCAAATGCAATTCATGCGAGACCATGTTGATGACATGCTGGTTGAGATAGACGCGATGAATACAACTATCGCAACGATGCATACCATGTATCGCCTGATGGGCGAGATTATTGACACAACGGTGCACATGGATCATCTGACGCATGACATGTCGAATATCACGGATAACTTAAGAGATCACCTCGCAGATTTTGAGGACTTCTTCCGGCCGATCCGCAGCTATTTCTACTGGGAAAAACATTGCTTCGACATCCCCCTCTGCTGGTCGATAAGGCAGATATTCGACATGTTCGATAGTGTCGACCAGTTGAGCGAGAAGCTTGAATATCTCGTCCAAAATCTGGATATTCTCGTTACGCTATTGCCTCAAGTACGTGCGCAGATTCCGATCATGATACACACGATGGAGATCATGCGGGACCAGGTCAAGGTGTGGCACAGCACACTCTCGTCGTTGTATAAGGCGTCCGACTCGAATAATAGTGACCCTGGCGCAATGGGCCGGGTGTTTGACGCCGCCCAGATCGACGATTCGTTCTATTTGCCACAGTCGGCTTTCGAGAACCCCGATTTCAAACGTGGCCTGAAAATGTTCCTCTCCCCGGATGGCAAGGCAGCCCGCTTTATCATCGCCCTCGAAGGAGATCCGGCGTCTCAGACGGGCATATCCCGCGTCGAGCCGATCAAACAGGCGGCAAGGGAGGCCATAAAGGGAACACCCTTGCAGGGAGCCGCCATCTATATGGGTGGCACCGCCGCCACATTCAAGGACATTCAACAGGGCGCTGTATACGACCTGCTGATCGCGGGCATAGCTGCGATCAGTTTGATTTTGATCATCATGATGATCATCACCCGAAGTATCGTCGCCGCGGTGGTCATTGTGGGGACCGTGTTGCTTTCAATGGGCGCTTCTTTCGGGCTTTCTGTGCTGGTCTGGGAGGACATTCTCGGCATCGAGTTGTACTGGATGGTGTTGGCGATGTCGGTCATCCTGCTCTTGGCGGTGGGATCCGACTACAACTTGTTGCTGGTGTCCCGGCTCAAAGAGGAAATTGGCGCCGGTTTGAATACGGGAATCATCCGGGCCATGGCGGGCACCGGGGGAGTAGTAACAGCCGCCGGCATGGTGTTCGCCGTCACCATGTCCCTCTTTGTGTTCAGCGACTTGCGGATTATTGGTCAGATCGGTACGACCATCGGCCTTGGCTTGCTGTTCGACACCCTGATCGTGCGCTCGTTCATGACGCCGTCGATCGCCGCGTTGCTCGGACGCTGGTTCTGGTGGCCGCAACGGGTGCGTCCGCGCCCAGCGAGCCGGATGCTTCGCTCCGCCGGACCACGCCGTTTGGTTCGTGCCCTGTTGTTGCCGCCCGCTAACGGTAAATCGCCGGCTTCGCGAGTCGATCTGGTGTGAATCCCGACGTGCACGCTCACCGAAGGACCTGAGTTCGTCCTCGATCTCGAGGCCGGGGACTCGTCATGGTGTTCCGCCGGCTCCGGGTACGCCGTCAGTACCGCCCGGTCCACCCGTTCCCGCCAAGCCGGCGGCGCCGCCGCTGGCCAGAGCAGGTGAGCCGACGTGGTTGCCGTTGCCGCCGTTGCCGCCGTCGCCGCCGTTGCTGAAGGGTTCCGAACCGCTGCCGCCGCTGCCCCCGTCGCCGCCGGTCGCGGTCGACGCAGAGGCGGCGTTCTCGATAGACGCGAAGCCGCCGTCCCCGCCCTTGCCGCCTGTGCCGCCAGCGGTGCCAGGGGCGCCGCCATCGCCGCCATCGCCAGCGGTAGTGCTTCCGGCTCCGTAGTTCACCGCCGTACCGCCAATGCCGCCGTTGCCACCGCTGGGCCCGGCCCCACCAGCGCCACCGTTGCCGCCGACGACCTCAGCCGTCGAGCCCTCGTTGAGGACGGTCGCGCTGCCGCCGACACCACCTTCGCCGCCGATGCCGCTGGTAGCGGTGCCGCCCTTGCCGCCATCGCCGCCAAACGTGCGTCCGGCTCCTTCGTTGTACGCCGTACCGCCGGCGCCTCCGGCCCCGCCGTCTGTGCCGCTGCCACCGGCCCCGCCGAACCCGCCGGCCCCGGTAGCGGTAGCGGCGCTGCCGCCGCCGGTGTCCGTACGGCTTTCCGCGAAGCCGCCGTCGCCGCCGTCCCCGCCTGCACCGGCGCTGCCCGAACCGCCAGCTCCGCCAACGCCACCGATAGCGTCGCCGGTTCCGAAGTTCACGGTCGAACCTCCGGTCCCGCCGGACCCGCCAATTGTTCCGTCGCCGCCCTGGCCGCCGACGCCTCCCGTAGTGGTACCCGTAGCTGTGCCCTGATCGACCACCCCGACGCCGCCGGTGCCGCCGCCCCCGCCGGTCCCATTGCTGCCCGTGCCGCCTGCTCCGCCGGCGCCGCCGGTAGCGCTTCCGGTTCCGTCTCCGAAGAAGTTGAACGCAAACGCCGCACCGCCATCGCCGCCGGCGCCGCCTCCGGCCTCGCCGCCGCCGCCGGCCCCACCGGTGCCGCCGAACGCGTTCCCGGCTGCCACGGTCTGCGCGTCGCCTCCGCGGCCGCCCTCTCCGCCGATACCCGCGGTGCCGCCGGTGCCGCCTGCACCGCCGGCGCCGCCGAAGGCGTCGGGCGTCCCGGCCTTGCCGGCGACCACCGCGGCACCGCCGCGGCCGCCATCACCGCCGTCGGCCGTGGTGGCGCTGCCTCCTGCCGCGCCGAGGCCTCCGGTGGCCGTTCCGGTTCCTTGGTTGAACGCATCACCGCCCCGACCGCCGTGCCCGCCGGCCGCGCCGTCGCCGCCGAGCCCGCCGTCGCCGCCGATGGCGCTTCCCGTTCCCTTGGTGATGCCAACACCGCCGACGCCGCCCTCCCCGCCGATGCCGGTGGTGCCGGTGCCGCCTGCTCCGCCGGCCGCACCAGCGGCGTCAGCCGTCGAGTTCAGGTTCTCGATGATCGCCGTCCCACCAATTCCACCGCGACCGCCGTCCACGTCGCCGGCGCCGCCAGCGCCGCCCGTACCGGCGGCGAGATTTCCGAGTCCGGAGTGTTTGACGCTCCCACCAGCCCCGCCGTTACCGCCGGTGGTGCCAGCACCACCGGCCCCACCCTGTCCGCCGGTGGCAGTAGCCAGCGAATCGCTGTTCGAGATACTCGCGAGCCCGCCATCTCCGCCGACCCCGCCGACCCCGGTGGCACCACCGCTGGTGCCGTCCGCGCCGGCCCCACCGATGGCGTTCCCGGTGCCATGGTTGCGCGCCTCACCGCCGCCACCACCGGCCCCG
>NZ_OCVX01000003.1:216623-374659 GCF_900232995.1 Mycobacterium simulans | reverse complement strand
GCCTGGCCGGTCCCCGGTGCCCCGTTGGTGCCGTCGCCGATCAGTGGGCGGCCCAGCAGCAATTGCGTCGGTGCATTGATCGCACCCAGCACCGCTTGCTCCAGCGCCTGCAGCGGCGAGACGTTGGCCGCTTCAGCGGCCACGTAGGCACTGCCAGCACCGGTCAAGGACTGCACAAACTGGGCATGAAACGCCGTTGCCTGAGCACTGAGCGCTTGATACTGCTGAGCGTGGCTGGAAAATAACGACGCGATCGCCGCCGACACCTCATCACCTGCGGCAGCCATCAATGCAGTCGTCGGGACCGCGGCCGCAGCATTCGCCGCATGCAGCGACGAACCGATACCGGCCACATCCGATGCCACCGCCGTCAGTAATTCCGGCGCGATAACCACGTACGACACTGCCGCCTCCTCAGCCGTTCCATTGACAAATCGAAAAATCGGAAGGTGCACCATCGCCTATCCCGGCGCCGGCACCTTCGAAACCATCACTGCGTGGCTTGCTGCGGCCGATGCCAGGAGTTGATCGCCGGTGGCAACACTGAAAACCTCCTCGCCTCGACCATTCTCGACCATTTTCGACCATTCTCGACCAAGCTCGACCAAGCTCGACCAACGACGTTCATGACAACCCGTTCCTGCCGACCTGCAGTGCTCGTCGAGCGGGTCGTAGCGCACAACGGTACGTAGCGGCCCCCGGCTACTCGTGCGCTTTATCGAACCAATATTGTTTCGTTATCAAACTGTAATAATTACATCCACAAGATTTTGCCCCTTTACAGCTGCTTCGTTATTCAGAGCATTGAGTAGCGCGGATTGGCGGTAGCCAAGCAGGGGCAAGACCGCTGCGCGACTCTCTTAGTTTGAATTTGTTGACCGGTGATTTCGAGGCCGTGGACGGGTAGGCAGCACCGCCAGCGGCGCCATTAGGTCATGACCACATATTCAAATTCGTCGACATCGCGCCGGTGTAGTTGGCATGCGCGGTCGCGCCGACGGTCCGCAACCGAGCCAATGCCTCGCGCATCATCGCCTCGCCCGCGGCCCAGTGCCGATGCGCCTCGGCATGGGCGGCCGCGGCTTCCCCTGACCACGTCGTGTGCAAATTGCTGATCAGAGAGTCGATTTCGGTGAGCATGCTTTCGGCATAGCGTTGAAACTCCGCCATCTGCTGCACCGCATCGGCCAACGCCTCCGGATCCACCCGAAAAGCCTCAGGCATCGCCAACCACTCGCAGCGCTTGCTGCGCTGCCGCTTCGTTCTGGCGGTAACCCACACCGGCCTGAGCCAGCGACTGCGCCAAGATCGACAAGCCCAGCTGCACTTCGTCGGCCCCGCGATGCCACAGCTCCCAGGCTGCGGTGTAGGCGCTTCCCGACGCGCCGCGCCAGCCGCCCAGCATCTCGCCGACCCGGCCGTCAAGCTCCGCCAACCGACTCCGCAAATCCGCCGCACCACCAGCCAGCGCCTCGGCAAAACCATGCATCACCAGCGGGTCTACCCGCAGGTTGTCGTCAGCGGCCACAGCGGCAACCTAGCGGCGGCCCGGCACGGCCGCAATTCACCGGCAGACCGCAACTGCCACACTGGTGCCATGAGCCAATCCCAAGGCCGGCCGCAGGTGGAGCTGTTGACGCGCGACGGGTGCGTGATCTGCCGGCGGGCCCACGCCCGGCTGGCCGAACTGGCCGCTGAGCTGGGCTTTGACCTGTCGACAACCGATGTCGATGGCGCGGCGGCGGCGGGCAACCCTGAACTGCGGGCCGAGTTTGGCGACCGGTTGCCGGTGATCCTGCTTAACGGCCGTGAGCACAGCTATTGGGAGGTCGACGAGGCCCGGCTGCGCGCGGATCTTGCCGGCACCGATATTTGGTAGCCCAGCTGACAAACGTCTACCGTAGACACCAGTTCACTTACTGGGAAAAAGCAAGGGAGCTGGCCAGGTGATGCTGCCGTGAGCGTCTTGCTCTTCGGAGTTTCGCACCGTAGTGCGCCGGTCTCCGTCCTCGAACAACTCAGCATCGAAGAGTCCGATCAAGGCAAGATCGTCGACCGGGTGCTGCAGTCGCCGCTGGTAACCGAGGCCATGGTGCTGTCGACGTGCAACCGGGTTGAGGTCTATGCCGTGGTCGAAGCGTTCCACGGTGGGCTGACGGTAATTGGGCAGGTGCTGTCGGAATACTCCGGTATGTCGATGGGTGACCTGACCAAATACGCCTACGTCCGCTACAGCGAGGCCGCCGTCGAGCACCTGTTCGCGGTGGCCAGCGGCCTGGATTCGGCGGTTGTCGGCGAGCAACAGGTGCTTGGTCAGGTGCGGCGCGCATATGCCAGCGCTGAGGCCAACCACACCGTCGGCCGGGTGCTGCACGAGCTAGCCCAACGGGCGCTGTCGGTCGGCAAGCGGGTGCACTCCGAAACCGCCATCGACGCCGCCGGTGCCTCGGTGGTGTCGGTCGCCCTCGGAATGGCCGACCGCAAATTGGGCGGGCTGGCGGGCAAGTCCGCTGTGGTCGTCGGCGCGGGTGCCATGGGTGCCCTGACGGCAGCACATCTGACCCGCGCCGGCATCGGGGGAATCCAGGTGCTCAATCGGTCGTCGTCCCGGGCGTTGCGGTTGGCGCGCAAGATTCGCGAATCAGGTGTGTCGGCCGAAGCGTTGACGCTGGACCGCTTGCCCGACGCGTTGGCCACCGCCGACGTGGTGGTCAGCTGTACCGGAGCAGTGAGCCCGGTGGTGTCGCTTGCCGACGTGCACCACGGGCTCGCCGCCGCACAACGAGATGAGGCAACTCACCCGCTGGTGATATGTGATCTGGGCATGCCGCGTGACGTCGATCCCGCGGTGGCCGGACTGCCCGGTGTTTGGGTGATCGATGTGGACCGTGTGCAGTATGAGCCGTCCGCTCACGCCGCGGCCGCCGACGTCGACGCGGCGCGCCACATCGTCGCCGCCGAAGTCGCTGCCTACCTGGTAGGACAGCGGATGGCCGAGGTCACCCCGACGGTTACCGCGCTGCGCCAGCGCGCCGCCGATGTGGTCGAAGCGGAGCTGTTGCGCCTGGACAACCGACTACCTGGCTTGGAGAGCGCCGAGCGCGAAGAGGTGGCCCGCACGGTTCGGCGGGTGGTGGACAAGCTGCTGCACGCGCCCACCGTACGGATCAAGCAACTTGCCAGTGCCCCCGGCGGCGACAGCTATGCCGAGGCGCTGCGCGAGCTTTTCGAACTAGACCAGACCGCCGTCGATGCCGTTGCGACTGCCGGTGAATTACCAGTTGTATCAACCGGATTCGACAGCCCGAAGACGTCTGCTGAGTAACTGATTGGCCGACGTGATCCGGATAGGCACTCGGGGCAGCCTGCTGGCTACGACCCAGGCCGCGACCGTGAGAGACGCCCTCATCGCCAACGGTCATCCCGCGGAGCTGGTGACCATCAGCACCGCGGGCGACCGATCGTCGGCGCCGATCGCCGATCTCGGTGTGGGCGTCTTCACCACCGCGCTGCGTGAGGCCATCGAGGATGGCCGCGTCGATGCCGCTGTGCACTCGTACAAGGACTTGCCCACCGCGGCCGACCCGAGGTTCACGGTGGCGGCGATTCCCCCGAGGAATGACCCTCGGGATGCCGTTGTCGCCCGCGACGGGCTGGTCCTCGGCGAATTGCCGCCCGGTTCCGTGGTGGGGACATCCTCGCCGCGGCGGGCAGCACAGCTTAGGGCATTGGGTCTCGGTTTGGAAATCCGCCCCCTACGAGGCAACCTAGATACCAGGTTGAACAGGGTAAGCAGTGGTGATCTAGACGCCATCGTGGTGGCCCGGGCAGGTCTAGCCCGGCTGGGCCGCCTCGATGACGTCACCGAGACGTTGGAGCCGGTACAGATGTTGCCAGCACCGGCCCAAGGCGCGCTCGCGGTCGAATGCCGCGCCGGTGACAGCCGGTTGGCGGCAGTGTTGGCGGAGTTGGACGACGCCGACACGCGAGCGGCCGTCACCGCGGAGCGAGCCTTGCTGGCCGAATTGGAGGCCGGTTGCTCCGCACCGGTGGGCGCGATCGCGGAAGTGGTCGAGTCCATCGATGAGGACGGGCGGGTCTTCGAAGAGCTGTCGCTGCGCGGCTGCGTGGCGGCGCTGGACGGATCCGACGTGATCCGCGCGTCCGGCATCGGCACTTCCGGTCGGGCACGAGAGCTGGGGCTCTCGGTCGCCGCGGAGCTGTTCGAGCTGGGCGCACGGGAGCTGATGCGGGGAGCGCGGCAAGACCCCGCGCGAGGAAGTATTTGAGTGAGACGTGGGAGCGACAATGATGACGCGAGGGCGTAAGCCGAGGCCGGGCCACATCACGTTCGTGGGCTCCGGTCCCGGCGACCCCGGTCTACTGACCACCCGGGCCGCCACGGTCCTGGCGAACGCCGCCTTAGTGTTCACAGACCTTGACGTACCCGAGGCGGTGCTGGCGTTGATCGGCAAGGACCTGCCGCCGGTTTCGGGTCCGGCGCCCGCCGCTGCAGCGGCCGAAAACGGCGACGCGTCGGGGGCATCCTCCGACGGAGAGGGCGCTTGCACGGTGGTGTCGGGTGGCCCTGACATCCGTCCGGCGGTGGGTGACCCCGCCGAAGTCGCCAAGATTCTGACCGCCGAGGCCCGTTCCGGCGTCGACGTCGTGAGACTGGTGGCCGGTGATCCGCTGTCGGTGGACGCGGTGATTAGCGAGGTGAACGCCGTCGCCCGCAGCCACCTGCACATCGAGATCGTGCCCGGCCTGGCCGCCACCAGCGCGGTACCGACCTATGCGGGATTGCCGCTGGGCTCTTCGCACACGGTTGCCGATGTGCGCGGCGCCCCCAAAGACACCGACTGGGAGGCGCTGGCAGCGGCCCCCGGACCGCTGATCCTGCAGGCGACCGCATCGCAGCTGGCCGACGCCGCCCGCACCCTGATCGACCACGAGCTGGCCGAGACAACTCCGTGCGTGGTAACCGCACAAGGGACGACCTGTCAGCAGCGCTCGGTCGAAACCACCCTGCAGGGGCTGACCGACCCAGCCGTCCTGAGCGGCGCCGACCCCGTGGCTGCGGCAAACGGACGCGACCCGCAAACCGGGCCGCTAGTGGTGACCATCGGCAAGACGGTGAGCAGCCGGGCAAAGCTCAACTGGTGGGAGAGCCGGGCGCTGTACGGCTGGACCGTACTGGTGCCGCGCACCAAGGACCAGGCCGGCGAGATGAGCGAACGGCTGACGTCATACGGCGCGCTGCCGGTCGAAGTTCCGACCATCGCCGTCGAGCCGCCGCGCAGCCCGGCGCAGATGGAACGCGCCGTCAAGGGCCTGGTCGACGGTCGATTCCAGTGGGTGGTGTTCACCTCCACCAACGCGGTGCGTGCGGTGTGGGAGAAGTTCGGCGAATTCGGTTTGGATGCCCGCGCATTCTCCGGGGTCAAGATCGCGTGCGTTGGCGAGTCGACGGCAGACCGGGTGCGCGCCTTCGGGATCAGCCCCGAGCTGGTGCCCGCAGGGGAACAGTCGTCGTTGGGTCTGCTGGACGAATTCCCGCCCTATGACAGTGTTTTCGACCCGGTAAACCGGGTTTTGCTGCCGCGCGCCGACATCGCAACCGAGACGCTGGCCGAGGGACTGCGAGATCGGGGCTGGGAGATCGAGGACGTCACCGCATACCGGACCGTGCGGGCGGCTCCGCCGCCGGCGACGACCCGGGAAATGATCAAGACCGGCGGCTTCGACGCGGTGTGCTTCACGTCGAGTTCGACGGTGCGAAACCTGGTCGGCATTGCCGGCAAGCCGCACGCGCGCACCATCATCGCGTGCATCGGCCCCAAGACCGCGGAGACCGCCGCCGAATTCGGGCTTCGGGTGGATGTCCAGCCCGAGACCGCCGCCGTGGGCCCGTTGGTTGACGTGCTGGCCGAACATGCCGCCCGGCTGCGCGCCGAGGGTGCGTTGCCCCCGCCGCGCAAGAAGAGCCGCAGGCGCTAGCTAGTGGCTGCCTACCCCCGTGCGGCGAGCGTGCGTGTTTGTACTCCGACACGCCGTCGGGGCTGGCATTTTGCGCACGCTCGCGGCTACGAATGAGCATGGGTGCCTTCCCGCGGCAGCGACCGCGCCGGCTCCGCTCCACCCCGGCTTTAAGGCGCTTGGTGGCGCAAACCTCTTTGGAGCCTAGGCATTTGGTGCTGCCGATGTTCGTCGCCGACGGGATATCGGAATCGCGACCCATCCCTTCTATGCCAGGCGTGGTGCAGCACACCGTGGATTCGTTACGCAGCGCCGCCGCAGACGCCGTCGCCGCCGGTGTCGGCGGGCTGATGCTCTTCGGTGTGCCGCGCGAGGAAGACAAGGACGCGTCGGGCTCGGCCGGCACCGATCCCGACGGCATCCTCAACGTCGCCCTGCGTAACCTGTCCAAGGATCTCGGCGACGCCACGGTGTTGATGGCGGACACCTGCCTCGACGAGTTCACCGACCACGGGCACTGCGGCGTCCTCGACGCGCGGGGCCGGGTCGATAACGACGCCACTGTCAAGCGCTACGTGGAACTGGCTGTGGCCCAAGCGCAATCCGGGGCACACGTGGTGGGACCGAGCGGGATGATGGATGGCCAGGTTGGCGCCATCCGGGACGGCCTGGACGCCGCCGGTTACATCGATGTGGTGATCCTGGCTTATGCCGCGAAGTTCGCCTCGGCGTTCTACGGACCGTTCCGCGAAGCGGTGAGCTCCAGCCTGTCGGGGGACCGGCGCACATACCAGCAGGAGCCAGGCAACGCCAGGGAGGCAGTGCGCGAGATCGAGCTGGACCTCGACGAGGGCGCCGACATCATCATGGTCAAACCCGCCTTGGGGTACCTCGACGTCGTGGCGGCCGCCGCGGAGGTCTCGTCGGTGCCGGTGGCCGCCTATCAAGTCTCGGGGGAGTACGCGATGATTTGCGCGGCAGCGGCCAACAACTGGATCGACGAGCGTGCCGCGGCGCTGGAGTCGCTGACCAGCATCAGGCGTGCCGGGGCCGACGTCGTGCTCACCTACTGGGCCGCGGATGCGGCAAGCTGGCTGTCATGACGGAGGCTGCGATGAGGCCAGGGGACCCGCCAGCGGGGGACACCAGAACCAAGCCGTTGTTCTACGAATGCGGCGCCAGCTGGTATTGGGTGCTGGCCGGGCCGCTGTCGGCGGTGTCGCTGATTTTCGTCCAGAAATCCAGCGGCGCTCCGGTATCGCTGGTGGTTCCGCTGATCTTTCTGGTGCTGGTGTCGGCGTTCGTCGGACTGCAGGTCAAAGCCGCGCGCATTCACACCTCGGTTGAGCTGACCGAGGACGCCCTACGCCAGGGCACCGAGACCGTCCTGGTGTCCGAAATCGTCAAAGTGTTTCCGGAGCCCGAGAATTCGCTGGCTTCCGGCAAGCCGCTGGCGAGGTGGCAGTCGGCGCGGGCGCTGGGCGAACTGGTCGGGTTACCGCGTGGCCGGGTTGGCATCGGTCTGAAGCTGACCGAGGGGCGCACCGCGCAGGCATGGGCGCGTCGTCATCGCCACCTTCGGGCGGCGCTGATGCCATTGGTCGAGGAGCGGGTCCGCCCCGCATCGGAGGTCGCCGATGTCGCCGATAACGAGGAGGACTCACCGCAGTGATCGCCCGCTACCGAGGGCTAGTTGAGCTTGGCTGCGCCGGTCTCGCGCTGGTCGCCACCGCGATCAGTTGGTTGTACACGCGTAGCACGGTGGTAGTCGCGCCAGTCGTCGACGGGCAGCCGGCCACCACATCGGTGGTCTACCATCCGCAGCAGCTAGTGCTGACCCTGATGCTGGCAACCGTCGCCGGGGTATTCGCGGTGGTGGGGATGACCCGGCTGCGCCGCTCTAGGCCGTCTTCCTGATGAGCGGTAACACCAGCTGACGGCGGCTGGCGATGGCGTCGGCGAGGTTGTGCAGCGCATCGTGTACTGAGCGCGCGGTCGGAAACATGGGCTCGGCTCCGTCGGCTTCCGGGTCACCTAGCCGCTCCATGACCGGAGGACTCGCCACCAACGTCCATTCGACCCCGACGGCGGCACACTCCTCATCGAGCATGTACAGCAGTGAGATACCGGCGGCACCGAAGTGACTCACGTCACTCATGTCGAGGATCACGGGATTACTTCCGAGGACGAAACGCCGAATGTATTCACTGACCCGCTCGACATTGACGGCGTCGACAATTCCTCGGACGGTCACCACGGTTGCTAGGTGGCGGCAGTGAGCCCGAACCTGAGCGCCACTGCAGTCGTATATGCCGTTTCCGTGCCGAGCCATGGCGCTCGACGTGGTGATCGCGATGCTCATGAGCAGCCCCATTCCCCTTGGCGTAACGCCGACCAGACTTGTCGTCAACGGTGCCCGCAAAATCTAAGGAGACCGAAAACCGCGTCTAACTCTTTGCTAAGAAGCGGCTTTGGGGGTGCTCGCGCGCGCGTGAGGCGATTCGGGTGGTGGTGCTGTTAGGCTGCGTTGGCTGCCGGTTGCTATGTCGGGGGGCTTGCAAGAAGGCCAGATTGCCCGGTCAGCCGAACTGATGGTGGACCAAATAGCAGAGCCCGAAACGGGCTGAGCCCGGAAAGAGCATTGTGCGCACCGGAGAAATCAAGGGAGAGATCAAGGCCCTGACCGGACTTCGCATCGTGGCCGCGGTGTGGGTGGTGTTGTTTCACTTCCGGCCGATGTTGGACGATGCGTCGCCCGATTTCCGTGAGGCCCTCGCGCCGGTGCTGAACTGTGGCGCGCAGGGCGTCGACTTGTTCTTCATTCTCAGCGGGTTTGTGCTGACCTGGAACTACCTCGACCGCATGGGCCGGTCGTGGTCGGCGCGCGCCACCCTGCACTTCCTGTGGCTGCGGCTGGCCAGGGTGTGGCCGGTGTACCTGGTCACATTGCACCTCGCCGCGGTGTTGGTGATCCTCACCCTCCACGTCGGTCATGTGCCGCTGCCCGAGGCGAGTCAGCTCACCGCGACCAGCTACATACGCCAGGTCCTGCTGGTGCAGTTGTGGTTTCAGCCGTATTTCGACGGGTCCAGCTGGGATGGGCCGGCCTGGTCGATCAGCGCGGAATGGCTGGCGTACCTGCTCTTCGGTCTGATCGTGCTGGTGATTTTCAGGATGATGCATGCTACGAGGGCGCGGAGCCTGATCTGGCTGGCCATAGCGGCGTCGTTGCCGCCAGTAGTGCTGTTGTTGGCCAGCGGCCAGTTCTACACACCGTGGAGCTGGCTGCCGCGAATTGTGACGCAATTCATCGCGGGCGCGTTGGCCGCTGCCGCCGTGCGCAGGTTGCGGCTGACCGATCGCGCTCGGCGCATCGCCGGGTACTGTTCCGCACTGCTGATCGTCGCCGTTGTGGGAATCCTCTACCTGTTTGACACATATCCGATCACCGGAGTCGTGGACAGCGGGGGAGTGGTTGACGTCCTGTTCGTTCCGTTGGTGATAACGCTGGCGGTCGGGGTGGGCAGCCTGCCCGGGCTGCTGTCGACACGGCTCATGGTTTACGGCGGGGAGATTTCGTTCTGCCTCTACATGGTGCACGAGCTGGTGCATACCGCTTGGGGATGGGCCGTAGCACAATTCGAGCTCACGCCGCATGACAACCCGTGGAAGTGGAATGTCGTTGGTCTGCTCGCGATCGCGGTCGGTGCCGCGATCCTGCTGTATCACTTCGTCGAAGAGCCCGCCCGGCGTTGGATGCGCCGGATGGTCGACGTCAGAGCCGTGGACTCCAGGGCCGAGCCAGCGGAGTCGGGCAATACCAAGCTGCACCAAATCGATGGTGGGCTGGAAGGGGTTTCGGCCCGCGCGGTGTGACCAGCTGCTGGTGTAGATCACACGCGTTGACGGCAATTTCGTGTCGGTTTCCTCGTACGATTCCGTTGATTTGGTTGCCGCCACGTTTCCCGTCAACTGTGGAGCCGTTCACCGTGGAGGTGGTAGTGAGTCGTCTGGCCCGACTTTCCGGGTTCGTCATGGGTCTCACTGTGCTGGCCGGCGTGGTCTTGCAATATCCGCCGCACCCGGGGCGCGTGCGCGGCTACGACGCACTGACCCTGGATTACCGGCTAAACCACGTCGCAGTGATCGGCGACTCCTATACAACCGGCACCGATGAGGGCGGCGTGGGCCCGCAATCATGGACCGCTCGCGCCTGGCAGCGGCTTGATGCGCGGGGCCTGCGGATCGCGGCCGACGTGGCAGCCGAGGGCAGAGCCGGCTACGCCGTGCCCGGTGATCACGGCAGCGTCTTCGAGGATCTGACGGCCAGGGCGGTCCACCCCGACGACGTGCTGGTGGTATTTTTCGGCTCCCGCAACGACCAGGGCTTGCATCCAATAGATCCCGAGCTACTGGCCGAAAGGGCCAGCGCGACCTTCGATTTGGCTCACCGTTTGGCGTCGACCGCGAAGATCCTGGTGATCGGACCGCCATGGCCAACCGCTGACGTGCCTGGCTCCATGCTGCAGATTCGCGACGTCCTCAACGCCGCGGCCCGAGCAGCACGAGCGGCGTTCGTCGATCCGATCGAGGACCGATGGTTTGTCGATAGGCCCGACCTGATCGGCGCTGATGGGGTGCACCCCAACGACGAAGGGCACGCGTATCTGGCGGACCGGATCGCACCGCTCATTCGCAAGCAGTTGTCAGGGTGAGTGTCTGGGCGAGGTTGAACAGCCAGGCGCACAAGGCGTTTGGCGGATAGCTTCAGTCTTCTGCGTGCCGCTCGTAGTCCCAACGTTCAAGGCGCGCTTGCAATTGCATGAGACCAAGTCCGGCGAGTGGTGCGGCCACCGAGAGGAAGGCCAGCAGCATCGGACTCATCTCAAACCTCCAAAGCTCTTTCATTCCTAACACGTTCGTCGTCGCCGCGAGGTTCATTTCGCGAATAAATTCACTCTGACAGGGCGCGATCGGCCAGCGCGCCGATAACAGGTGCCAGCAGCTGTGCGTACTCGGTCGTCACGTGGTTGTCATCGCGGAACACCAGAGTGTTGCCGACGATCACTGGACAGCGGTCCGGACTGCAGAACAAATCGGTCAGGTCCGCATAATGACCGCCGCCCGCGGCGGTCGCGGCTTGCTCTGCGGCGGTGCCGTCGCCGTTGACCGCAACCGACCGGGCCGGCGCGCAGGCGGTGGCATCGTCTAAGTGGGCCGACAGGCAGGTGGGCACCGACGATTGAGGATCGGCGACCGGGCCCAGGATCAGAACCCGCGCACCGATGCTGCGCAGCTGCGCGACCGTCTTGGTCAAGGTCTCGATCCATGCCGGGTCGTAGGACGCGAAGCTGAAGTCGGCGTGGTAGCGACGGCTCATGCTCAACACCACCAGCCGCGGCGGCGCGGCCTGCAGGCGGCTGATGATCTGGCTGCGCCACTGTTCGCACTCGGTGTACCTGCGGCCCAAATACGGGCTGACGATCGGCAGATCCTGCAGCGGGCAGGTCACCTTGGCCATCGTCTCCAGCCGCCAGTGCCGCTGCTCGGCGACCTGTTGGAGGGCCGGGTCCCACATGGCGGCGTGCGAGTCGCCGATCAGTGCCACGGTCGTCGGCGAGGCGGTATCGCCCGAGGCGCATTCGCTTTGCCCGACGTCGCGCCAGGAACGCATGCCGCCGTTGACGAATACCGGCGCCTTGTCGCCCGGTGCCGCGCCCAGCGGTGGGGTGAGGTTCGACGGGACGGCGCGCAGGCCGGCGGATGCGGCCACCGCGGCGCGCGCTTGCGCGAACGCAGTTTGCACCGCGGCTTCTTGCGGACTGATCGCTGGCGGGACGGCGGTCGTGGGTAGCGCGACGATCTTCGCCTCGGGGGCGGCCGCCCCGTGGCCCACCGGCACCGGTATCGCCGTGAGCAGCGGCGCACACGCGCACGCGGCGACGGCGCTGGCGGCGCCGGCCACAACCAGGCTGGTCTTCGCCGATCGGCGCAGGGCCGCGGCGAACCGACCCGGATTCTCCACCAAATGCAGGGTGATCACCGCGAATCCGGCGGAGACCGTCGTCGCGGCCAGCCGGCCCGGCAGGCCCGCGGGATCACCCAGCAGCGGCGGCATCAGCAACAGCACCGGCCAGTGCCAGAGGTACCACGAATACGACACCCGGCCAATCGCGCGCATCACCGGCGGGCACAGCACGCGACCAACTCCCATGCCGCCGGTGACGGTACCGCTGCCGATCACCAGTGCGGTGCCCAGCACCGGCAGCAGCGCCGAGGTTCCGGGGTAAGGAGTGTGCGGGCCCAGTTGGGTGCAGGTCAGCAGGATCAGCGCCAGACCACCCCAGCCGGCGACCGCCGCGGGCAACAGCGGCAGCCGGCGCCATTGGCCGATCGACAACGCAACCAGACCGCCGGCGGCCAGCTCCCAGGCGCGGGTGGGCAGCGAAAAGAACGCCCACGTCGGCGACGTGCGGGTCCACACGACGGCCGCTGCCAGCGACGCCGCTGCCACGAGTGCCAGGACCACCACATACGGCACGGTGCCCTTGGTGTCCTTGCGGACCCGTCGTACCAGCCAGGCCGTACCGATGATCAGGGCCGGCCACACCAGATAGAACTGCTCCTCGACCCCGAGCGACCAGTAGTGCTGGAACGGCGACGGCGGCAGGTCGGAGACCAAGTAGTCGGTGCCCTGGGTGGCGAACCGGTAGTTGCCGACATACAGGGCGCTGGCGATGCCGTCCACAAAGACGCGCCGCGCTTGCAGCGGCGGTAGCACGACCGCCGCCGCGATCGCGGTCACCACGCCGACGGTGGCCGCGGCCGGCAGCAGGCGGCGGGCGCGGGCGGCGTAAAAGCGGCCCAGCGCAACGGTGTTGGTGGTTGCCACCTCCCGCCAGAGCAGGCCGGTGATCAAGAAGCCAGAGATGACAAAGAAGACGTCGACACCGATGTAGCCGCCGCCGACGCCGGGTATGCCCGCGTGATAAAGGACGACGGCGATGACCGCGACGGCGCGCAACCCCTCGATGTCCGGGCGGAACCCGGTCCGCGCTATGCGCCGCTCCGCTGGGCGGGGCGGGTTGGACGGGTCCACCGTCAAGACGCCATCCAGGCCAGTTCGCCCGGTAGTTGTTGGCGCCAGTAGTCCACGTCGTGCCCGCCGGGGGAGAAGCTGCCCGCCGGCCGTTTCTTCAGCTGGCTGACGAATTGGCTCGAGGCGAAGAAGAAGCGGTCGGCCAGGCCGCAGTCGACCCGGATGGGGATCGAGTTGAGCACCGGCAGGCCGAACACGGTGTTGCGGTTCCAGTCGTCGACACTGTCGAAGGCGCCGGGCGCGCTGCCGATGTAGGTCATGTATAGCGCGGGGCTGACCGCGCAGATCCCGGCGGTGCGGTCCGGACCCAGCCGGGCACCCAGCAGCAGTGCGCCGTATCCCCCCATCGACCAGCCCATGAATCCGACCCGCGAGGTGTCCATGCCCATCGAGGTCAGCATCGGCAGCAGCTCTTCGAGCACCATGGTGCCGGAGTCTTGACCGCCTGCGCGCCGGTGCCAGTAACTGCTAGGCCCGCCGTCTACACCCACCACGGCGAACGGCGGTTTGCCCTCGCGGACCAGTTGGGCCAGCGCGTCCTCAACACCGAGGTCGAGCATCATGTTGGCGTCGCCGTCCTTGCCGTGCAAGGCGATCACCGGGCGCAGCATCTTGGTTTGGCCCGGTGGCATGGCTATCACCCAGTTGGTCTTGATGCCTCCGCGTGCCGCGGAGATGAACGATCCGGTCAGCTTGGTGGGCAAGGTTTTACCCGCGGTCGGCGGCTCGAACGGGGCGGGACTTTGCGGCGCTGGCGTCGCATGCGGCTTCACCGGGTCCAGCAGCGCGCTCAGCGCCCACACACCGGCTGCTCCAACACTGGCGCTGGCGCCCATCCGGAGCACGGCGCGGCGGGGCAGCAGGTCAGCCACGAGCGTCAATCATGCCGCGCCGACGGGGGTTTGACGCCCTGCCACGCCGGATCGCAAGGGACTCGTAATGACGGCGTGACACGCGGGGCTGCTGACCCGGCAATCCGACGGAACTAGGTCGCCTTTTTCTAGTAGACGATTGTGTTCCTTGACGGGCTCGGCTACGCTTGGTTTTTAGTGAACTAATACGTCTACTATCGCGAGGAAGCGAGGCGAACAATGACTACTGACGCGAGTGTGGCGGGTTTCGAGCCGCTGTACGGCGACGCAACGGCGGCCGATGGGCTGATCCCGTGGGATATCGGCGGGCCACAGCCGGTTGTGCAACAGCTGGTGGCATACGGCGCGATACGCGGCGAGGTGCTCGACCCCGGTACCGGACCGGGTTACCACGCGATTCACTATGCGGCGCATGGGTATTCGGCCACCGGTATCGATGGTTCGCCGTCGGCGATCGAACGGGCCAAGCGGAACGCCGCGCGTGCCGGGGTGCAGGTCGACTTTCAGGTCGCCGACGCCACCAAGCTGGAAGGGTTCGAGGGACGCTTCGACACCGTCGTGGACAGTGCGTTCTACCACGTGTTCATGGGCGACGAGGGCATCCAGACCCGGTATGCGCAAGCGCTGCACCGCGCCACCAAACCCGGCGCACGGTTGTACATGTTCGAGTTCAGCCCGCACAACGTCAACGGCATCCAGTGGGCGGGCATCCCGGCCGACAACTTCGAGCGGGTGCTCGGTGCGGGCGGCTGGCGGGTGGACTACCTGGGCGGCACTACCTACCAGGCCCGCTTCCTTCCGCAGACGTTCGAAGCCATGAACAAGGTTGTCGCCGAAAACCAGGATGAGATGGTCGGGCGGATGCAACCGTTGTTCGAGCAGTTGCAGACCATTGGCCCGCTGCTGCAGGACCACCGGGTGCATCTGCCGGTGTGGGCCGTGGTGGCTACCCGCCTGGACTGACAGCCCGGTTAGCGGCGACCGAAGCCTGCCAAGAAAGTGCCGATGTTGTAGACGCCCGAGTTTCCGAAGCCCGAGTTTCCGAAGCCCGAATTGAAGAGGAAGCCTGAGTTGAAGAAACCCGAGGTGTTCCCGCTCGAATTGAGGTATCCCGAGGCGGGGGTCGAGTTCCTGATGCCCGAGGCGTCGACGTCTGCGTTTTGGAAACCTGAGCTGCCATTGCCCATGTTGTAGAAGCCGGAGCTGCCCGAGCCACTGTTGAAGAAGCCCGAGTTGGGGCCGATGCCAATTGCGGTATATCCGAAGCCGGTGTTGAGATTGCCCGCGTTATAACCACCCGTGTTGGTGTTACCCGAGTTTCCGAATCCGGTGTTGACGTTGCCCGCGTTGTAGCTGCCCGAGTTAGAGCTGCCCGAGTTGAAGCTGCCGGTGTTGAACGTGCCCGAGTTAAAGCTGCCGGTGTTGCAGTTGTCCGAGTTCCCGATGCCGGTGTTCGCGGTGGCCGAGTTTGCCCAGCCTGTGCTGGAGGCTCCCGAGTTGTATAGACCGGTGTTGTACTCGCCCGAGTTGCCCACGCCCCAGCTTCCGGAGCCCGAGTTGAAGAAGCCGGTGTTTCCGGTGTTTGCGTTGAAGAAGCCGGTGTTGCCGTTGCCCGAATTGAACAGGCCGGTGTTTCCGGTCCCCGAGTTCAGGCCGCCGATGCCCACCTGGTTGTCGCCGGTGAGCCCGATGCCGATGTTTCCGTTGCCGGTGTTCCATAAGCCGATGTTGCCGCTGCCGGTGTTCGCAATGCCCTTGTTGGTGCTGCCGGCGTTTCCCCAGCCGATGTTGTCGTGGCCAAAGTTCCCGGAGCCGAAGTTTGAGTTGCCCCTGTTGCCGTCGCCGACGTTGCCGTTGCCAAAGTTCCCGGAGCCGTTGTTTGCATTGCCCCTGTTGCCTATGCCGAGGTTTTGGCTGCCGGCGTTTCCGCCGCCGAAGTTTCGGTCACCAGTGTTTCCGCCGCCCACGTTGGAGTTGCCGTGGTTTCCGCTGCCGATGTTGGTATTGCCAAGGTTTCCGTTGCCAAAGTTTTCGAGGCCGTTATTGCCGTTGCCGACGTTGAAGTTGCCGATGTTGCCAATGCCGAGATTGAGGCCGGGCAGGCTTGTCAGTGCTTCCCATGGCGTCAACTGGGTTGCCGCCGCCGAAGCGCCGCCGTGATAGCCCACCATCGCGGCCACATCCGCGGCCCACATCTGTTCATAGACGGCCTCGGCGGCCGCAATCGAGGGGGCGTTGAGCCCCAACACATTCGACCTCACTAGCGAGACCAGCTGAGCACGATTGACCGCCACCACTGCCGGATGCACCGTGGCCGCCCGCGCGGCCTCAAACGCGGTCGCCGTCGCCCGTGCCTGCCCGCCCGCCGCTTGCGCCTGGGCGGCCACGGCAGCCAACCACCCCGCATAAGGGGCCGCCGCGGCCGCCATCGCCGCCGATGCTGGTCCCTGCCACGCCGCCTCGATCAGTGCAGCGGTCGCCGCGCCGAATGATGCGGACGCGGCGCTCAACTCGGCGGCCAGCTCATCCCAGGCCGCCGCCGTGGCCAGCATCGGTTCCGACCCGGCACCGAGATACATGCGCGCCGAATTGATCTCAGGTGGCAACACCGGAAAGTCCATCACGTCAATTCTTTCTCAGCCGTCGTTTTCCCATACCTGGCCCGGGGATCCTGGGGTGAGCCTGTCCGGCAACACAGACGCTAGAACATTTCCCGGATAAGAACCGGTGTTTTCCGGCGAAACAGCAACTGGGGCTGGCAGGCATCCAGGCCGCACTTTCATCGCCGGCGCGCCGGCGAGCGGCAGGAGCTGCTAGCGTCCGGTCATGCGGCGCATGCAAAGCCGAGCTCATCCCCGACCTGGGTCACACATTCCAAGTGGTCCAGAGCGCCCCGGGCCAAGTTACACTTCGCAGCTGCACCAAGGACTGTCGCTGCGGCAGCTGAACATGATCGCCATCGGCGGTGTCATCGGTGCGGGATTGTTCGTCGGTTCTGGCGTGGTGATCCATGAGACCGGGCCCGCCGCATTCCTGACCTACGCCGTCTGCGGCCTGCTGATCGTTCTAGTCATGCGGATGCTGGGCGAGATGGCCACCGCGAATCCGTCGACCGGATCGTTCGCCGACTATGCGGCCCAGGCACTGGGTGGTTGGGCCGGGTTTTCGGTTGGCTGGCTGTATTGGTACTTCTGGGTCATCGTGGTCGGTTTCGAGGCGGTGGCCGGCGCGAAGGTTCTCAGTTACTGGTTCGCTGCGCCGCTGTGGTTGCTGGCGTTGTGTCTGATGGTGTTGATGACGGGGACGAATTTGTTCTCCGTCACCTCCTTCGGCGAGTTCGAATTCTGGTTCGCTGGAATCAAAGTCGCGACCATCATGATCTTTCTCGGCGTGGGGGCGGCTTTCATCCTCGGGTTCCTCCCCGGCCACGACATGGACCTTTCCAACCTGCACTCGCACGGCGGATTCTTTCCCAACGGCGTCGGGGCGGTGTTCGCCGCGATCGTGGTGGCGATCTTTTCCATGGTCGGTGCCGAGGTCGTCACGATCGCGGCTGCCGAGAGCCGGAACCCAGGGCATGCCATCCAGCGAGCGACGAACTCGGTGGTCGCGCGGATCGTGATCTTCTTCGTCGGTTCGGTCTTTCTGCTTGTCGTTGTGCTGCCGTGGAATTCGTTGGAACTCGGTGCTTCGCCGTATGTCGCGGCACTCAAGCACATGGGTCTTCGTGGTGCGGATCAGATCATGAACGCGGTGGTGCTCACGGCAGTGCTGTCCTGTCTGAACTCGGGCCTATACACCGCCTCGCGGATGCTCTTCGTGCTCGCCGGCAGGCGCGAGGCGCCTGCCCAGCTGGTCAGGGTCAGCCGGCGCGGGGTTCCCTCAATCGCGATCTTGTGCTCGTCGGCGGTGGGCTTTGGTTGTGTCCTCATGGCCTGGCTCGCACCGGGCACGGTGTTTCTGTTTCTGCTCAATTCGTCGGGCGCCGTCATCTTGTTCGTCTACTTGCTGATCGCGCTGTCGCAGATTGTGCTGCGCCGCCGGATGTCTGCGGACAAGCTGCGGGTGAAGATGTGGTTCTTCCCGGTGCTGTCGATCCTGACCGTCGCCGGAATCACCGCGGTGCTGGTGCAAATGGCGTTCGACCGCGCCGCGCGTACCCAGCTGTGGCTCAGCCTGTTGTCCTGGGTGGTGGTGGTTGTGCTGCATTTTGTCGCCAAAGTGGTGAAGCGTCCAGACGTGGCGCGCAGCTAGTGTCCTGCACCTGGAAGCTGTTGACTTCGATCAACCCACCACGTCACCGTGCGCCCGCTAAGCGGTGGGCGAATGTCAGTCGGCGAACAATCCGCCGATGATCCGACTGATCGTGTCACCACCATGACAGTTCGGCTGTGCAGCGCACGCCCAGCGAGTGCACTATCGACAGTGAAATGTTCGGCAGGACCTGAGGAGACCGAGTCCATGATTCGCGCTGTGTGGAACGGGACCGTGATAGCCGAGGCGCCGCGCACCGTGCGGAGGGCAATCACTACTTTTCCGCCCGAGTCGTTGCACCGGGAGCATCTGATCGAAAGCCCAACCACGTCGATATGCCCGTGGAAAGGTTTGGCCCATTACTACAACCTCATCGTGAACGGCGATGTCAACCCGGACGCCGCCTGGTACTACCGGCGGCCCAGCCCACTGGCGTTGGGCACCTTTGCATAGCTGCAGGCCGCTGCGGTGGCTAACACCGCGGCGACGGTAAGCAGAGCGAGCTGGTAGCTGCCGGTGGCGTCTTTGAGGTAGCCGGTGGCGTAAGGACCGGCAAAGCTTGCCAGGCTGGCTACAGCATTGACCGCTGCGATGGCCACGGCGACCCGGGGACCGGCCAGCGCTGCGGTGCAACGGCTCCAAAAGGCGGGCATGGCTGCAAGGATTCCGGCGACGGCGATCGTCAGCCAGCTCAGCGTCACCATCGGTGACATCGGGCTCAAAGCCGCACCGAGCGCGGCGATGCCCGCGGCCAACGTCGGTACCGTGATATGGCCGATTCGGGCGCCGGCGCGGTCGATGCTGCGGCGACTCCAGACCAGCATGGCCACAGCCGCGACACCATAGGGCAGAGCCGACAGGGTGGCGGCCGTCAGGGTGGATGTGCGGTGTGCGAGCGAGGCAACCAGCTGGGGCATGAAGAACTGCAACGCATACAGCGCGAAATACAGTCCCCCGTAGACGACGGCGTATACGACAAGCCGCCAACCGGCTCCGCCCGGCCGGTCGGCCGAGTCGGGGGTGTCCTCGGACAGCTGGGCCGACAACTCCGCGCGCTCCTGCGCGGTGAGCCAGCTTGCCCGTCGAGGGCTGTCGGGCAACAGCCGCCGAAGAAGCGGCGCCAGCACCAGTGCGGGCAGCGCCTCGATCAAAAACATCGCCCGCCAGCCGGGTAGCTCGGCCAGATGGACGTGGTCGACGATAAGTCCGGACAGCGGCAAACCGACCGCGTTGGCGACCGGAATCGCCAGCAGGAAGGTAGCTACGGCGCGGGCTCGCTGGGCGCAGGGAAACCACACGGTCAGATACGCGATGACGCCGGGGAAGAAGCCGGCCTCGGCGACCCCGAGGGCAAACCGCGCCACATACAAGGTGTGCGCGCTGGTGACAAAGGCCGTGGCCGCCGAGCACACACCCCAGGCCAGGACAACCGTGGTGAGCGTGCGACCGGCGCCGAAGCGCGCCAGCGCCGCGTTGGCGGGAACCTGGAATAGGACATAGCCAAGGAAGAAGACGCCGGCGGCGGTACCGTACGCGGTGGCGCTCAGGTGCAGGTCGGCGTTCATCGCCAGGGCGGCGATGGAGATGTTCGCACGATCGACGAAGTTGATCACGTACAGCACGAACAGCAGGGGCAGCAGCCGTCGCGCGGCCTTGCCTAGGGCATTGTGCGCGGGGCTCGCCGCAATTGTCGCCACGTGCGGTTCCTTCCTTCGGCCTGTCGGTCGATGTCTACCAATCACAGTCGGTCGATCAAATTCAGCCGCCCGACCGGTTACGGCAGTGCGGTGAAACGGATTTGGCGTTGCACCGGATGGGTTTTACCGTCAACCTCGGCGAAGGGGCCGGCGAAGAACAGGTTCCGGCCAGCGCGCTGCGGCCGGGCCAGCACGATGTCAGGGCCGGTCGACCAGGCGATGCGGTTTGCTTCCAGATTCGCGAACAGGCCGTGGGTGCCGTACTTCGTTGCGCAGGAGGAGTCCGCGGGTAGCCGGCCGTGGCCGGCGACGAAGAACTCCGTCCAGCAGTGGTAGCCGCACACCTCGCAATCCTGGGCACCGGGCTGCGGTTGCTCGAGGGCCTCACCGAGTACGAACCGAGCCGGGATTTCGATCGACCTACACAGTGCGACGAAGTGAACAATTGCGCGGTGCCCAAGGGGCGGGCCCGTGCCGGGTCCGGTGCATGCCCGATCGCCCGCCGTTCCACGACATAGCGGATGAACCAACTCGCTGCTTTCGCCGAGCGTAGCCGGCTGTACAACGTCAGGTTTCCGAACTCCGGCTCACGCGTGAGGTCATGGGGATCTTCGCTGGTCACCTCCACGTCCAGGACGCGCTGAAAAGCGCCGTCGCCGATGACGGGCACCACAGGTCGACGGTCCGGGCGCCTTCGGTGAAATCGATCGTGATGTGATCGGTGATTTCGAACAAGCTGCTCGCGGCCGCTTCCTGTGCGGATACCGCGGGGTCGGTGATGGTCATCGGATCGAACCTTTCCGTTGACGAGTGATTGGTGTCTTGCTTGGTTACGATCGAACGACCGGCAGATCGGCGGCCAGCCATTCGGAGAACCCGCCGTCGAGGCGGCGGGCGGCAAATCCGTTGGGGCGCAGCAGTTCCAGCGCGTCATAGGAATATACGCAGTACGGTCCTCGGCAGCAGGCGACGATGTCCACGCCGGACGGGAGTTCGTCGAGCCGCTCGGCTAGTTCGTCGTGGGGAATGCTGACCGCCCCAGGCACGTGCCCGGCGGCGTATTCCTCGGCCGGACGCACGTCGAGGATCAGCACGGCCCCGGCGGCCACCCGGGCCCGCAACTCGTCTCGGCCGACCGGCTCCAGGCTGTCTCTGTCGGTGTAGTACTCGCGCACCAGGGAGTCGACCTCGGCGAGATTACGTTCGGCCGCCCCACGCACCGCGCGCACCACATCCCACACCTGCGGGTCCGAGAGTCGATAGATCACACGTTTGCCGTCTCGGCGGCTGGTCACCAGACCGGCGCGCCGCAGCTGCAGCAGGTGCTGGGAGGCATTGGCCAACGTCAGCCCCGCCGACCGAGCCAGTACGTCCACACTGCGTTCACCCTGCACCAGCAGATCCAGCAACTCCAACCGGTGACCGCTGGACAACGCCTGCCCGACCAGCGCGAACTGCTCGAAGATCAGCTTCTTCGCACCATGCATGCCGGTGCCCCAGTCCTCAGGTCCAGACATCCGTATGCTCAATAGATTGTTTGATAATGTCAACCCGACGCGCCGCCGTCTCAGGGTGTTGCTCTCGTCGCCGGGTGACCGCGAAGGTCGTTGACGCCGACACCACGCCGCATGCCAGCATCGCGGGCAGTTACCGTCCGCCCGATCGTGGGCGGCGAAAGGTGTTGGTAGGAGCGATGTTCCAGATTCCATCGCCGCATAGCCGTTCGTTGGTGAGCGTACGGGATGCCACGGTGTCGACCTGGACAACCCACGGCCGGGGGACGATGGTGGGAGCTGTGACTGCGGATTCCAGCAGTTCGGTGATTGTGACATCGGTGATGCCGGCCAGGCCACCGGGACGCGGGATTCGAGCGAACTCGTGGGCGGCGGCGTTCTTATCCGGGAAGGTGCACACCGCACATTCGCACACTAGAGCGTCAAATATGTTGTCCAGCAGCGGAAGTTCTTCGGCATTGCCGCGGTGGTATTCGACGCCGGCTATCGGATCCAGAATATGGTCGCCCTGATCGGCTATCCTACGTTCGTTATCGAACACCTGATTTTCGGCGCAACGCTAGGTGTGCTGCTGATGCAAGCCCGTCTTGCGCGGCGCTGATAGCGGCCAACCGGTGGTGACCAGAGATGCCTCGACACCCGCACGCAACGTGGTCGCGCCCCAGCGAGGCCACGCGGATGTTCCTGCGCGGCTACACCGTTCGCGCCGCGTCGCCCATCGCGCTCGTCGTCGGCACGTTGCTTTCGGCGGTCAACCAGGGATCGGTTATCGCCGGCGGCCAGACTGACACCAGCACTTGGTTGCGGGTGGCCTTCAACTACGCGGTGCCGTTCGTGGTAGCTAGCCTAGGCTACCTATCAGCCCACCGCAGCCACGGTGACGAACACACCGACCGCGCAGTCAATCTACGTACCGGGAGCGAGACGGGCGGCGTCGGCCGGGAGCAGTGACGAGGTTGCACGCCGTGACGGTATGCCGATCAACTGTCATCGTTCGGCGCGGCGAATCTGCCGTCGCGACCGTGGCCGTCGGATCTGGTAGTTCGTTGGTGCGGCAGCCTTTCTCAGGCAATGTCAGCATGCCGACAAACTAGTTCGTGTCGGGCACCACCACCTGTACGGTGCTTTCATGCCTACTCGATTGACACGAGGCGCGACCGTTCCGAGCCGTCGCCTGCAGGACATCAACGGCCAGGCGGTGGACGTGCCGGCGGAGACCGGAAGAACACACCTGCAGTTTCGACGATTCGCAAGCTGCCCGATCTGCCACCTGCATTTACGCAGCTTCGCCAATCGGCATCAGGAGGTTGCGGACAGCGGGATCACCGAAGTGGTGTTCTTTCACCCGACCGGGTGCATTACCGCGAGTTCGGCGTGCAGACAAGCTTGGGCGCAATCACTCATCCACGGGCATTGTGGGCTGCCATTCGCGGGGCAGGGGCGATGTTGCATCGCAACGATCCCGATCGCGCGGGCGTCGGACTCGGTGACGGCACAACGCATCTGGGCTTGCCCGCCGACTTTCTCATCGATCGCGACGGAACCGTCGCGGCTCTGCACTATGGGCGTCACGCCGACGATCAATGGTCGGTCGACGAACTAATCGAGATCAACCGCTCGTTGGGACGCACGCGGTGACTCATCACCGCTTGATAGGCGCACTTACGGTTGTGGCGGTGATCGCCGCCGCGTGTGGTTCGCAGCCGAAATCCCTACCCACATTGGCGCCGTTGGGAAGCCCAGCGGGAGCGAGCCAGGTGCTGGCAGGTGAAACCGTACCCGCTCGGCTGCAGTTCACCGCCAAAACCATTGATGGGCAGGACTTCCACGGAGATAGCCTATTGGGCAAGCCCGCAGTGCTGTGGTTCTGGGCGCCCTGGTGTCCGACATGTCAAGGCGAAGCCCCGACAGTCGGCCAGATCGCCGCGTCACACCCGGAAGTGACCTTCGTCGGGGTGGCCGGACTGGACCAGGTGCCGGCCATGCGGGAGTTCGTCGACAAATACCCGGTGAAAGCATTCACCCAACTGGCCGACACCGACGGGGCGGTCTGGGCGAAATTCGATATCACCCAGCAACCCGCGTACGCGTTCGTCCGCCCGCACGGCAGCATCGAAGTCGTAGCGGGTCGGATGCCTGAGGCCGAACTGACCCGGCGGGTCACGGCGTTAACCAACCAGTGATCGACGCCGCGCCGCGCGGCTTCGCTGGCCGCCGGACTGGTGGCCGCGCTCAAATTGTTGCCTCGCGTGTGATACTGCCCGAATGACGATGGCTCGTGTTCGCCGCGGCACGGATTTGTTGTTCTCTCCCACGGCGCCTCCGGCAGCGAGCGGCCTGATCGCGTTGGCCGGTCTGCGGCTACTGGTCGGGTTGATCTGGCTCTATAACGTCGTCTGGAAGTTGCCTCCGGATTTCGGGGAACGCAGCAACAGTGGGCTATACCACTTCACGCATCTTGCGATCGAACATCCGGTGTTCAAACCGTTCAGCTGGCTGGTCGAGCACCTCGTGCTCCCGAACTTCACCGCATTCGGTTGGGCGGTGTTGTTCGCCGAGTCCGCGCTGGCGGTGTTAATGCTGACGGGGACGGCAGTGCGGCTGGCTGCATTGATCGGAATCGGGCAGTCACTCGCGATAGGCCTGTCGGTGGCGGAGTCGCCCGGGGAATGGCCCTGGTCGTACGCGATGCTGATCGGCATCCACGTCGTTTTGCTGCTCACGGCGTCTACCCGCTATGCCGCCGTGGATACCCTGCGCGCCGCAACCAGTCCATCGGTCGCCCGGTCTACGGCGCGGCGACTGCTTGCTGGGTGGGGGATCGTGCTTGGGCTGATTGGCCTTATCGGCGTTTGGCACAATCCGGGCGGCGGTCAGTCCGCGAACGTCGGCGTAAGGCCGTTGGAGTTCTCGCTCGGCGACTACAACCTCCGCGGCGCCGTGTTATTGGTGGCCGTCGCAGTGGCAATGCTGGCAGCGGCGAAAGTCGGCTTGCGCGTACTCGTGATCGCCGCGGCGGTGGTAGCGGCGGTGGCCGCCGTCTCCATCTATCTGCAAGTCGGCAGGACCGGGGTGTGGCTCGGTGGGACGAACACCACTGCGGCTGTTTTCGTTTGCGCCGCGGTGGTAAGCGTGACAACAGGATTCGGTATCGGACGCACGAAAGGGGCGTAATGGCCGCACCGGAGGTTTTGCAGGAGGTTCTCTCCATCGCTGCAGAACACGCCGAGCGGGTGGACACCGATGGCGTATTCCCGGCTGAGGCTGTCGATGCGCTGCGCAGGAGTGGTCTTCTAGGTCTGGTGCTGCCCTCCGATATCGGCGGAATGGGTGCGGGCCCTGTTGAATTCACCGAAGTGGTCGCCCAGCTTTCGGAGGCCTGCGGATCGACCGCAATGATCTACCTGATGCACGTAGCAGCGGCTGTCACCGCCGCGGCGGCGCCCCCGGGAGGACTACCGGATCTAGTGGCGGACATGGCTTCCGGAAAGCAACTCGGCACACTGGCCTTCAGTGAACGGGGCTCCCGTTCGCACTTCTGGGCACCGGTGTCCACCTCGTCGGTCGACGGTGACGACGTCGTCGTGCGGGCTGACAAGAGCTGGGTGACCTCGGCGGGGTTCGCCGATGTCTATGTCGTGTCTGCCGGTTCGGCAAACGGTGTCGCGGGAGACGTCGACCTCTATGCGGTTCCGGCCGACACAACAGGTCTGCGGGTGTCGGGCACCTTTATCGGGATGGGTCTGCGTGGGAATGCCTCTGCGCCAATGTCTGTCGATATCTGCGTTCCGGCGTCGTATCGCCTGGGCGCGATGGGCGGCGGACTCGGCACGATGATGGAAACAGTGCTGCCGTGGTTCAATCTCGGAAATGCCGCTGTCTCATTGGGTCTGGCTACCGCCGCCACCGGTGCCGCGGTCGAGCACGTCGCGACTGCCCGGTTGGAACATCTCGGTGGGAGCCTGGCCGAGCTACCGACGATCCGTGCTCAGATCGCCCGAATGGGCACCGCCCTGGCCGCGCAGAAGGCTTATCTGACGTTGGCCGCCAACAGCGTGAGTTCGCCCGACGACACCACATTGGCAAATGTGCTGGGCGTGAAGGCGTCGGCCAACGACGCCGCACTGACCATCACCGAGTCGGCGATGCGAGTGTGTGGCGGTGCGGCATTCTCCAAGCAGCTGCCCATCGAACGCGCGTTCCGTGACGCTCGGGCAGGATCGGTAATGGCACCAACCGCCGATGCGTTGTACGACTTCTACGGCAGAGCCCTTACCGGGCTGCCCCTGTTCTAGGAGGTGATCGTGTCACGCGAACCGCTGATCGTCGGGGCCGTCGCATACACGCCCAACATCGTCGGAATCTGGGAAGGAATTCGAAGCTACTTCCAAAGCTCCGAAAGCCCGGACACGCAAATGGATTTCGTGCTCTACTCCAACTATGGGAGGCTGGTCGATTCGCTGATCGCTGGCCACGTCGACATTGCCTGGAACACCAACCTCGCCTATGTGCGGGCCGTGCTGCAAACGGGTGGGCACTGCACGGCACTAGCCCAGCGCGATACCGACGTGGACTACACCACCGTGTTCGTGGCACGTCCAGGCAGCGGGATGCAGGCACCCGAGGACATCGCTGGGAAGCGCCTTGCGCTCGGGTCCGCCGACTCCGCGCACGCCGCGATCTTGCCGCTCTATTACCTGCGCCGAGCGGGGATAGCCGAGTCGGACCTGCACGTCATCCGCTTCGACACCGACATTGGCAAACACGGCGATACCGGCCGCAGTGAACTCGACGCGGTGGACGCCGTGATGGCCGGTGAGGCCGACGTGGCGGCGATCGGCAGCTCCACGTGGGTGGCGATGGGCGCCGAGGAGCTGATGGGGGATTCGCTGGCCGAGGTGTGGCGCACCGACAGCTATTGCCACTGCATGTTCACCGCACTGGACACGCTGCCCGCCGCCCGGTACCAGCCGTGGCTCGACCGGTTGCTGGCGATGAGCTGGGATGACCCCGAGCATCGAAAGATCCTCGAACTCGAGGGTCTACGGCGCTGGGTGCCTCCTCACCTGGACGGGTATCAGCCGCTGTTCGAGGCCGTCGAGGAGCAGGGTATCGACCCACGATGGTGATTCTGGATCTGATGCGCCGGGTGGGTGGCCTTGTGCAGGGAGCCACCGCCGAGGTCGCTGTCTATGGTGATCGGGACCGTGAGCTCGCCGAGCGGTGGTGTGTGCAAACCGGAAACACCGTTGTGCGTGCCGACGTGGACCAGGCGGGAGTCGGCACCCTGGTGGTCCGACGCGGCCACCCGCCCGACCCCGCGAGCGTCCTCGGCGCCGACCGGTTGCCCGGCGTGCGGCTGTGGCTGTACACCAACTTCCACTGCAACCTGTCCTGTGATTACTGTTGCGTCGCCTCGTCGCCGCAGGCCCCGCACCGCGAACTCGGCGCAGACCGAATTGCCCGGATAGTCCGCGAAGCAGCGGACTGGGGAGTGCGCGAGTTGTTCCTCACGGGTGGTGAGCCGTTTCTGCTGCCCGACATCGGCACGATCATCCAGACCTGTGTCGACACGCTGCCCACGGCTGTCCTGACGAACGGCATGGTGTTCACGGGCCGGGCGCGGCGCGTACTCGAATCGCTACCCAGGTCTGGGCTCGCCTTGCAGATCAGTCTGGACTCGGCGACACCGGATCTGCACGACTCCCACCGGGGTGCCGGGTCGTGGGCCAAAGCCGTTGCCGGGATCCGCTTGGCATTGTCGCTGGGCTTCCGAGTACGCGTGGCCGCGACGATCGCCGCACCCGGCCCAGGAGAGCTGGCCACATTCCATGGCTTCCTGGACGAACTGGGGATTCCCGCCCAGGATCAACTCGTCCGGCCGATCGCGCTAGAGGGCGTCGCCTCCGAAGGGGTGGTGCTCACTCGCGAATCGCTCGTTCCGGAGGTGACGGTCACCGCCGAGGGCGTGTATTGGCATCCGGTGGCGGCCACGGACGAGCGGGCCCTGGTTACCAGGGCTATCGAACCGCTGTCACCCGCGTTGGACACCGTGTGCCGACTATTTGCCGAGCAATGGGCGCGCACCGCCGTGGCGGCGGCCGCACTGTTCCCATGCGCGTAGTTGCTGGTTCGGAGTCATTCGGCACCTAATTCGCTTGTATCCCAGCGTCTTTCGATGGATTTGACCAGCGCGGTCAGAGTCGCGTTCACCGGCGCGGCAACTCCGACCCGCGCTCGGCCGACGGCTTGGCGTTGGGCATTCCGGCGCCGAAGGCCCGGACATGCGCGACGGGATCGGAGACGGCGACGGCGATGCCGGACGCCCTGGCCACCGTCCATGCTTCTGTTGCCGCTGCCTGACTGACCCGTTGCGCCGCAGCCGATTATCGCGATCTTCATGGCGTGCTCCTAGGCCGTCAATTCGGTGATCAGCTAGGCGAGTCCGGAGTCGCCGCGAGCACGCGTGGGATCATCCGGTCGCGCAGGATCCCGCTCTGGGCAAACCGCCCGATCGAGTCGAACGCCACCCTGACCACGGGCTTTCCGTCCCGGATCACATTGCTGATCAGTGCGACCAGCGAGACCGTGTGGCTCGCGAAGTTGACGACAGCGTTGGCCGGGCCGCCGTGCAGTCCGACGGCCCGCTCCCGGATCGCGGTGAGCGCGTCACCCGGTCTGGGTGAACAGGATCGCCTGCTCGAAGGGCAGCCGAGCGAAGATGCGTCGCCAACCCGGGGTGACCTGCGACGCCGCTTCGGCCTTGGTCATGATGTGCGGGTCGGTGATCCCGATCGTCCTACCTTTGCGGCGCATCCGTCCGCCGCCGGCGGCGGTCAGGTTTTTCAGCCAGTCGCGGTCGGGCCCGTAGGTCAACAGGACCGCCACACCGGGCTTGCCGTCGACGGCGGTGGGGAACGCGTTCACCGGTGTTCGGTACTGCTTTCCGGACCGTCGTCCCACGTGCTCGATGATCGCGAAAGCTGGGAACCAGCCGGCCCACAGCCGCTGAACGGGGTTGGTGACGTGGCGATTGAACCGGGCCAACCCTTGCGGAAGTTGCATGCAACCATCCAACTCGATCAGTGGCGAAGTCGCGAGCGGAGAACGGACCACCAGGTCCCGGTTTGCTGGTCAAGCAGCTCTGGTGCCTCGACGCGGACGGCGTCGATCACCTGAGCGGCGGTGGGGTTGACCATGGCGATGTCGCCGACGACCACGGTCGGCACGGTCTCATTGCCGTCGGCGATCGAGCGGACCACGGTGGCCGCGTCCGGATCGGTCCAGATGTTGACCTCCCTCGTCGGCAGCCTTCGTCGTCGTAGCCCCTTGCGCAACCGCCAACAGAACGGGCAGCCTGGCCGCCAATAAACCACCACTTCGTGTTTGCTCATCGCCGCCACCCCGCTGTGTTATGTCGCTCTACCCGAGTGAGCGATGGATATCCAGCAGCTGGTCGACGGACCATTGATCGTCGGCGTGACGCCCATAGTGCACGGCCACAACCGTTCCGTTCGGATCGATGAGAAAATCCGCCGGCAAACCTAAATGCGTTGTCCCGTCACTAGCTCCGACGCCTGCGTAATTCGGGTCCGCACGACGCTTCGAGGCGGCGCGTTGCCCGCGCAACCCCGACAACAAGGCGCGGGGACTGACAAGGGCCCGCAAGCCGGCCTCCACCCCAAATTGGCGGTAGTGCACCTTGTCCGGGTCGGCGACCACCGCGAACGGCAGCAAAGTCTGGTAGCCGCGCAGCGAGTCGGCGCTCGAGTGAAAGAACACGACTTCGTTGATCCCAGCATCAGCCAGCTGCTCGTGCCGGTCAGCGAAGGCATGCAGGTGCAGGCTGCAGATCGGGCACCCGGCAAACCGGCGAAACTGCAGGTGCGTCCGGCCGGCTGGTGCCGGCACCGACACGTGCCTGCCAGTGATCGTCTCCAGCTCGCGTGCCGGAATGATTGCGCCGGTCGCCAATTTGTTGGCCTTCGTGTGCGGCATATACCTAGTACAGCCCGCCGGTGGTACTCCAGCCAAGCCGTTTAGCAGAGCGGTCTGACACCCTGTAGTTGAGCGGCCCGCCAAGGCTGGGACACTGGTCGGCATGGGCAGCACTGACCAGGCGACCGCGCAGGTCAAAGTCTCCGCGAAGCTGTTCAAGGATGCCTGCGCGGTCATTCCCGGTGGGGTTAACTCCCCGGTTCGGGCCTTTTCGGCGGTGGGCGGCACTCCGCGCTTCATTACCGAAGCGCACGGCTGCTGGCTCACGGATGCCGACGGCAACCGCTACGTCGACTTGGTCTGCTCGTGGGGCCCGATGATCCTCGGCCATGCGCACCCCGCCGTCGTTGAAGCCGTCGCCAACGCCGCCGCCAACGGCCTGTCGTTCGGGGCGCCGACCCCCGCCGAGACCGAACTGGCCGCCGAGATCATCGGGCGGGTGGCACCCGTCGAGCGGATCCGGCTGGTGAACTCCGGCACGGAGGCCGCCATGAGCGCCGTCCGGCTGGCCCGCGGGTTCACCGGCCGGGCCAAGATCATCAAGTTCTCCGGCTGTTACCACGGGCATGTGGATGCGCTGCTCGCCGACGCGGGTTCGGGGGTGGCCACGCTGGGCTTATGTGACGACCCGCTGCGCCCGGCTTCGCCGAGCTTGCGATCGTCACGGGGGCTGCCGTCCTCACCCGGAGTCACCGGCGCCGCCGCCGCCGACACCATCGTGTTGCCCTACAACGACATTGACGCGGTGCGGGAGAGTTTTGCGCGGTACGGCGAGCAGATCGCCGCGGTGATCACCGAGGCCAGCCCGGGCAACATGGGAGTGGTTCCACCGGCGCCCGGCTATAACGCGGCGCTGCGCGCCGCCACCGCCGAACACGGCGCACTGCTGATCGTCGACGAGGTGATGACGGGCTTTAGGGTCAGCCGAAGTGGTTGGTATGGAATGGATCCGGTTGCCGCCGACCTGTTCATATTCGGCAAGGTGATGAGCGGTGGGTTGCCGGCCGCCGCGTTCGGCGGGCGGGCCGAGGTGATGGAGCGGCTGGCGCCGCTGGGGCCGGTGTATCAGGCAGGCACGCTGTCGGGCAACCCGGTGGCGGTCGCCGCGGGACTGGCGACGCTGTGCGCCGCCGATGACGCGGTCTACACCGCATTGGATGGCAACGCCGACCGGTTGGCCGAGCTGCTAGCCGAGGCGCTGACGAATGCCGGTGTGCCACACCAGATTCCACGAGCCGGCAACATGCTCAGCGTGTTCTTCGCGGACCGGCCGGTGACCGACTTCGCGTCGGCGCGGGCCAGCGAAACGTGGCGCTATCCGGCGTTCTTTCATGCCCTACTGGACGCCGGTGTCTACCCACCATGCAGTGCCTTCGAGGCGTGGTTTGTCTCGGCCGCTTTGGACGACGCGGCGTTCGACCGGATCGCGGCCGCGCTTCCGGCCGCCGCTCGCGCCGCCGCCCGGGAGGATCGACTCTGATGGGCGAGCAGACCCGGGTCCACGTCGTGCGCCACGGCGAGGTGTACAACCCAACCGGCATCCTCTACGGACGGCTGCCCGGATATCACCTCTCGCAGACCGGCGCGACGCAGGCGGCCGCGGTCGCCGACTTCCTTGCCGACCGTGACATTGTCGCGGTGATCGCCTCGCCGCTGCAGCGGGCCCAGGAGACCGCCGCGCCGATCGCCGCGAAGCACGACCTGTCGGTGGACACCGACCCCGACCTGATCGAATCGGCCAACTTTTTCGAGGGCCGGCGCATCAGCCCGGGCGACGGCGCCTGGCGCGATCCGCGGGTGTGGTGGCGGCTGCGCAACCCGTTCACTCCGTCGTGGGGCGAGCCCTACGTCCAGATTGCAGAGCGGATGACGACCGCTGTGGACAAGGCCCGCGCCCGCGCCGCCGGCCACGAGGCGGTATGCGTGAGCCACCAACTGCCGGTATGGACACTGCGGCGACATCTGACCGGTAAACGGCTCTGGCACGACCCGCGGCGCCGGCAGTGCGGCCTGGCGTCGGTGACCTCGCTGATCTACGACGGCGACCGCCTTGTCGACGTCGTGTACTCCCAACCGGCGGGCGCTTGACCGCGCCGGCGACGATGCAGAGCAAAAGAGCGATGTGGGGCACCTCCCGCTTGCGGGGGAGAGGGGCGGCGCTTTGATTATGTGGCGGTTGGTGATCACCGGGGCGGTAGTGGCGGGCCTTCTCACGGGCTGTTCCGGGCGCGACGCCGTCGCGCAGGGCGGCACCTTCGAATTCGTCTCGCCCGGAGGGAAAACCGACATCTTCTACGATCCGCCGGCCAGCCGCGGTCGCCCCGGACCGCTGTCCGGGCCGGATCTGGCTGATCCGGCGCGCACGATCGCGCTGGACAACTCGGGGCCATTTCGAGGTCAGGTCGTCGTCGTCAATGTTTGGGGTCAGTGGTGTGGGCCCTGTCGGGCGGAAGTCGCCCAACTGCAACGGGTCTACGACGCCACCCGAACTGCCGGGGTGTCATTTCTTGGGATCGATGTCCGTGACAACAGCCGGCAGGCGGCGCTGGACTTTGTCAACGACCGCCACGTGACGTTCCCGTCGATCTACGATCCGCCGATGCGCACCCTGATCGCGTTCGGCGGCAAGTACCCCACCACCGTGATCCCGTCCACGCTGGTGCTGGATCGCGAGCACCGGGTCGCCGCGGTATTTCTGCGCGAACTGCTGGCCGAGGATCTGCAGCCGGTGGTCCAGCGGGTGGCGGCCGAACAACCCTCGACCCCGCCGCCAGGACGACAATGACCGGTTTCGCCGAGATCGCCGCCGCGGGGCCGCTGTTAGTGGCTTTGGGGGTGTGCTTGCTGGCGGGGCTGGTGTCGTTCGCCTCGCCGTGTGTGGTGCCTTTGGTGCCGGGCTACCTGTCGTATCTGGCGGCCGCGGTTGGGGTCGACGAGGCTGACGGTGCGGTCAAGGCCCCGGCGCGATGGCGGGTGGCCGGATCGGCTGCGCTATTCGTGGCCGGGTTTACCACGGTGTTCGTCCTCGGCACGGTCGTGGTCCTTGGTATGACGTCCACGTTGATTACCAACCAGCTGGTGTTGCAGCGGGTCGGTGGGGTGCTGACCATCGTCATGGGGTTGGTATTCGTCGGCCTCATT
This sequence comes from Mycobacterium simulans, assembly GCF_900232995.1. Lineage (GTDB taxonomy): Bacteria > Actinomycetota > Actinomycetes > Mycobacteriales > Mycobacteriaceae > Mycobacterium > Mycobacterium simulans. The sequence continues at coordinate 342,105 of NZ_OCVX01000003.1, read as the reverse complement.
CCGGCCCTGCAGCGTCAGGTGCGGTTCAGCCCGCGGCAGTTGACGACGGTCGCGGGGGCGCCGCTGCTCGGCGCGGTATTCGCGCTCGGCTGGACGCCGTGCCTGGGGCCGACGCTGACCGGGGTGATCACGGTGGCTTCGGCCACCGACGGCGCCAACGTGGCACGCGGAATCCTTTTGGTGATCGCCTACTGCCTAGGATTGGGGATTCCGTTCATCCTGCTGGCGTTCGGTTCGGCCGGGGCGGTGGCGGGCCTGGGCTGGCTGCGCCGGCATACCAGGGCCATCCAGGTGTTCGGCGGCGCGCTGCTGATCGTTGTCGGTGCGGCGCTGGTCACCGGAGTGTGGAACGACTTCGTCTCCTGGCTTCGCGACGCGTTCGTTTCCGACGTGAGGTTGCCGATTTGACGGCGCGAGAGGTGGCGCGAGCAGACGCAAAAGCACCCCAAAATGGGCCATTTTGGGGGCTATTGCGTCTGCTCGCGGCAAAAGCGCGCAACACCTGGCGCTCGCTGACGTCGATGGGCACCGCGCTGGTGCTGCTGTTTCTGCTCGCGCTCGCCGCGATCCCCGGGGCGCTACTGCCGCAGCGCAGTCTCAACGCCGGCAAGGTCGACGAATACCTGAAGGCTCATCCGTTGATCGGCCCGTGGCTCAACGAGTTGCAGGCCTTCGACGTGTTCTCTAGCTTCTGGTTCACCGCCATCTACGTGTTGTTGTTCGTTTCCCTCGTCGGCTGCCTGACCCCACGGTTGATCGAGCATGCCCGCAGCCTGCGTGCCACGCCGGTGGCCGCGCCGCGCAACCTCGCCCGGCTGCCCAAGCACGCCCGCTCCCAGCTCGTCGGCGACCTAGACGACTTAGCGACCACGATCACCGGCAGGCTGCGTGGCTGGCGCACGGCGGTACGGCATCAGGGCCAGACCGTCCCGGAAACCATCGAGGTGTCCGCCGAAAAGGGCTACCTGCGCGAATTAGGCAACCTGGTGTTCCACTTCTCGCTGCTGGGCCTACTGGTCGCCGTAGCCGTCGGCAAGTTGTTCGGCTACGAGGGCAACGTGATCGTCATCGCCGACGGCGGCCCGGGCTTCTGCTCGGCATCGCCGGCCGCGTTCGACTCGTTCCGCGCCGGCAACACCGTCGACGGCACCTCCTTGAACCCAATTTGCGTCCGGGTCAACAACTTTCAGGCTCACTACCTGCCGTCAGGACAGGCCACGTCGTTCGCCGCGGATATCGACTATCAAGCCGGGAACGATCTGACGTCCAACAGCTGGCGGCCCTACCGGCTGGAGGTCAACCACCCGTTGCGGGTCGGCGGCGACCGGGTGTACCTGCAGGGCCACGGCTACGCGCCCACTTTCACGGTGATCTTCCCGGACGGACAGACCCGCACCTCAACCGTGCAATGGCGACCCGACAACCCCCAGACCCTGCTGTCGTCGGGCGTGGCAAGGATCGATCCGCCCGCCGGCAGCTATCCCAATGCCGACGAACGTCGTAAACACGAGATCGCCATCCAGGGCCTGCTAGCGCCGACCGAGCAGCTCGACGGCACCCTGTTGTCGTCGCGCTTCCCGGCCCTGAACGCCCCAGCGGTGGCCATCGACATCTACCGCGGCGACACCGGCCTGGACAGCGGGCGGCCACAGTCGTTGTTCAACCTCGATCCCCGGCTGATCCAGCAGGGCCGGCTGACCAAGGAGAAGCGGGTCAACCTGCGCGCGGGCGAGCAGGTCCGCCTCGACAGAGACGGCACGGTCGTCCGCTTCGACGGCGCCGTGCCGTTCGTCAACCTGCAGGTCTCCCACGACCCAGGCCAATCCTGGGTGCTGGTTTTCGCGATCACAATGATGGCCGGACTGCTGGTGTCGCTGCTGGTGCGCCGACGCCGGGTGTGGGTTCGCCTCACTCCGGCTACCGCACCGGACACCGAGGCGCCAGGTACGGTGAACGTCGAGCTGGGCGGCTTGGCGCGCACCGATAACTCCGGGTGGGGTGACGAGTTCGAGCGGCTGACCGAGCGGTTGTTGGCCGGGCGCGCGGAAACGACAGCCGAGCCTAGAAGGAGCCCTCAGGACGTCACATGAACACCACGCACATCAACCTCGGCCTGGCCAGATACTCCGACTGGGCGTTCCCCTCGGCGGTGGTGGCGCTGGTCGTCGCGCTGTTGCTGCTGGCCGTCGAGCTGGCTTACGTGCGTGGCCGCAAACTGGTCGACCGCGAGCAGGTGTTGGCCGGATCCGTTGCGACCGACAGCACAACCCCCGGGATCGGGGTGGATGGTCCGCAGCGGCCGTTCGACGAACGCGTCGGACGAGCCGGTCTGGCGGTGGCCTACCTCGGCATCGGGCTACTGCTGGCGTGCATTGTGCTGCGCGGTCTGGCCACCATGCGGGTGCCGTGGGGCAACATGTACGAATTCATCAATCTGACCTGCTTGTCCGGGTTGGTTGCCGGTGCGATCGTGTTGCGTCGCCCGCAATACCGCCCGCTGTGGGTTTTCCTGCTCCTTCCGGTGCTGATTTTGCTCACGGTGTCCGGACGCTGGCTCTACGCCAACGCCGCGCCGGTAATGCCCGCGCTGCAGTCCTACTGGCTGCCCATTCACGTGTCGGTGGTAAGCCTCGGCTCGGGAGTGTTCCTGGTCGCCGGCATTGCCAGCATCCTGTTCCTGCTGCGCACCTCGCGGCTGGGCGATCCCGACACGCAGGGCACGCTGGCGCGGATGGTGCAGCGGTTCCCCGACGCGCAGACCCTAGACCGGATCGCCTACCGAACCACGATCTTCGCGTTCCCGGTGTTCGGTTTCGGAGTGATTTTCGGGGCCATTTGGGCCGAGGAAGCTTGGGGCCGGTACTGGGGCTGGGATCCCAAAGAGACCGTTTCATTTGTCGCCTGGGTGGTATACGCGGCGTATCTACACGCAAGGTCAACCGCGGGTTGGCGGGATAGGAAAGCTGCCTGGATCAACGTCGCCGGATTTGTGGCCATGGTCTTCAATTTGTTCTTCGTTAACCTGGTGACTGTCGGCCTGCATTCCTATGCGGGTGTGGGCTGACCGTTCGTCAGCCGACCCGAGCAACGCAACAAGGGGGAGCGCACGTGTCAGAGCATCCAACGACGGGCGTGGGGGCGCCCCAAGGCTATGCGGAAAAAGGGGCCACGGACCATCCGACCATGGAGTTGCCGCCCCAACCGCACCACAGCGAAGCACCCGCGGACTCCAGCGGCGAGACACCGACTCGTAGCTTCGCGGGATTCCGCACCGAGCGGCGCAAGCCCGGGCCCGACACCGCCGCCGCGCCGACGGCGGCACCCGGCGAGGTGCCGCAGTGGGACTCCGCACCAGATACCGGACCGCTGACCGGCATTCCGCGAGTCGACCCGACGGCATACGGCGCGTACTACGGGGGCCCTGCCGAAACGCGGGTAGAGCCCCAATACCGCCCGGAACCCCTGCCACAAACGCCGTATCCGGAGCTATCCACGAGCGTGCTGCTGCGGCCGGTCAAGCCGCCGCCGTCGGAAGGTTGGCGCCGGTTGCTGTACGTGATGTCGGGTCAGCTGATCAACGTGGGTGAGGGCCCGCGGGCGGCCCGATACAACAACCTGGTAGCGCAGGTCAATCGGCCGCTGCGGGGCTGCTACCGCATTGCGCTGCTGTCGCTGAAGGGTGGTGTCGGCAAGACCACGATTACCGCGACTTTGGGCGCCACCTTCGCCTCGGTGCGCGGCGACCGGGTGGTCGCGGTGGACGCCAACCCCGACCGCGGCACGCTGAGCCAGAAGGTCCCGCTCGAGACACCCGCGACGGTACGGCACCTGTTGCGCGACGCCGAAAGCATCCAGCGCTACAGCGATGTTCGCGGCTATACATCACAGGGCATGAGCGGGCTGGAAGTGTTGGCGTCGGACACCGACCCGGCCGCATCGGAGGAGTTCAGTGCCGACGACTACACCCGCACCCTGGAGATCCTGGAGAGGTTTTACGGGCTGGTGCTGACCGACTGCGGCACCGGGCTGCTCCATTCGGCGATGTCGGCGGTATTGGCCAAGTCCGATGTGCTGATTGTGGTCAGCTCGGGATCCATCGACGGAGCCCGTAGCGCCTCGGCGACGCTGGACTGGCTAGAGGCGCATGGCCACGAAGACCTGGTGCGCAATTCGATCGCGGTGATCAACGCGGTGCGGCCACGGACCGGCAAGGTCGACATGGGAAGGGTGATCGAGCACTTCGCACGGCGTTGCCGCGCGGTCCAAACGGTGCCGTTCGACCCGCATCTCGAGGAAGGCGCCGAGATCTCCCTGGACCGGTTGAGGCGGGAGACCCGTGAAGCGCTTACCGAGTTGGCGGCAGTGGTCGCCGACGGGTTTCCCAGCGACCAACGGCGGTCAAATCCGAACTTCGTATAGAAGGGTCTAGCGAGGCCCGTCGCCGTGGCCCAGTCGACGCAAGAACTCTGGATCGTCGTCGGGTCCGATAACGCGAGTCTTGGGTCGGTTCGCCTGCAACCGCGCCGCGCGCCAGCCGATGTAGATCAGCGTCCCCAAAACCAGGACGATGAGCAGGTAAAGCACTCGACACCTCCTTTGACCGAATATACCCGCGCCGTAGGCTCAGCCTGTGTCAGAAGCCCCTAGCGACAAGACCACCGCGACCCGCGGCGTTATCGACGTACTGGTGTACGCGATAGCCCGGCTGCTGCTGGTCGTCGTGGTCAGCGGCGCCATTTATGGGGCGGCGCGCCTGGTTGGTGTGACCGAATTCCCGGTAGTCGTTGCCGTGCTGTTCGGTCTGATCATCGCGATGCCGTTGGGTATTTGGTTATTTGGTCCGTTGCGCCGACGCGCTACCGCGGCGTTGGCGATAGCAGGTGAGCGCCGACGCGCCGAACGTGAACAGCTGCGGGCCCGGCTGCGCGGTGACGAGCCTCCCGACGTTTAGCCAGGCGGCATCCGGACGACCTGTGCGGCGTAGCTCAGGCCTGCGCCGTAGCCGATCAGCAGCGCCAGATCGCCGGGCTTGGCAACGCCGGTCGCAAGGAGTTCCGCCATCGCCAACGGAATGGAAGCCGCCGATGTGTTTCCGGTGTGCTCGATGTCGTTGGCAATTATCGCGTCCGGCCGCAGCTGTAGGTTCTTGGCCAGGATTTCGTTGATTCGGCTATTGGCTTGATGAGGGATGAATACGTCGACCTCATCTGGCCGGACGCCGGCGGCGTCCATTGCCTGCCGGCCGACTTTGCCCATCTCGAATGCCGCCCAGCGGAAAACCGCGGTGCCTTCGAGTCGCAGGAATGGGCGCGGGCCGGCTGGGTTCTCCGCGTGGGTGATCCAGTCGATGTCCTGACGGATAGCGGTGGCCTGTTCGCCGTCGCTGCCCCAGACGGCCGGTCCAATGCCTTGAACGGGCGTCTCGCCCACCACGACCGCGGCGGCGCCGTCGGCAAAGATGAAGCAGTTGCTGCGGTCGTACATGTCGACCGTGGGGGACAGTTTCTCCGAGCCGATCACCAGCATGGTTCGCGCACTTCCGCCCCGGATCATGTCGGCTGTGATGCCGAGCGCGTATCCGAAGCCGGCGCACCCCGCTGAGATATCGAACGCGGGCACGCCTTGGGTGCCCAAGCCCGCTGCGACGATCGGGGCACACGCCGGGGTCTGCAGGAAGTGGGTGCTGGTAGCGACGATGACGCCGTCAATGTCGGACACGTCCACAGCGGCCTTTGAGATTGCCTCGCGACTGGCCTCGATCGCCATGGAGGCGGCGGATTCTTCCTCAGCGGCGAACCGTCGTGTCTTGATTCCGGTTCGCGTGTAGATCCATTCATCCGAGGAATCGATGTTCTGACATATCTCGTCGTTGGTCACCACACGCGCTGGGCGATACGCCCCGACACTGAGCAGTCCGACGCTCTTAGCCCCACGGGTAGTGGCGATCTCCGTCATAACCGTCCTATCTGTTCACGTCGAGTGTGCACCCACGGCGACGACACGTCACCCAGCCGGGGCTGGGGCCAGTATCAGGGCTGTTGCCACCGCGATCGACCACACCACCATCGCCAGCCCGGTGTCGCGCAGCACTGGGATCAACTCCGGACCGCCGCGGCCGGTTCGCACCGGACCCGCGGCCCGCAGGGCAAGCGGCGTGGCCAGCAATCCTACGGCGCACCACGGTGTTGCCGTCATCAGCACGATAGTCAGAATTCCGGCGGTGGCTAGCAGCGCGTGGTAGAGCACCCGGGTGCGGGAGTCGCCCAAGCGCACCGCCAGCGTGATCTTGCCGGTTTGCGCATCGGTGGGGATGTCCCGCAGGTTGTTTGCCACCAACACCGATGACGACAACGCGCCCGTTGCCACGGCGAGCACCAGCCCCACCCAGTCGACCCGCAATGCCTGGGTGTACTGGGTGCCGAGCACCGCGATCAGGCCGAAGAAGACGAACACCGCAACCTCGCCGAAACCCGCATAGCCGTAGGGTTTCGATCCGCCGGTATACAGCCAGGCTCCGGCGACGCAGAGTACGCCGACCGCGATCAGCCACGGCGCGGTGGCCAGCGCCAGGGCAAAGCCGGCCAGCGAACCGACCGTCAGGCCCGCAAGAGCAGCTATCAGCACCGCCCGTGGGGTCGCCAGCCTCGAGCCGACCAGCCTTATCGGGCCGGCGCGGTTGTCGTCGGTGCCCCGGATGCCGTCGGAGTAGTCGTTGGCGTAATTGACCCCGATGATCAGCGCGACCGCGACAACCAGCGCCAGTAGCGCTTTCCACCACACGGCGGCGTGCAGCCATGCCGCAGCGCCGGTGCCGGCGACGACCGGCGCCACCGCGTTCGGCAGTGTCCGCGGACGGGCGCCCGAGATCCACTGCGTCAAACTGGCCACGAGGGCATCCTGCCTTATGCACAACAATGGGCAGATGCTCGGAGTCATCGGCGGCAGCGGCTTCTACACGTTCTTCGGCTCAAAAATGCACACCGTCAACCCGGACACGCCGTACGGCAAGCCCAGCGCCCCGATCACGATTGGCAGTGTCGGCGCGCACGAAGTCGCGTTCCTGCCCCGGCACGGTGCAAATCACCAATACTCCGGCCACACCGTGCCGTACCGGGCCAACATGTGGGCGTTTCGTGCGCTCGGTGTGCGGCGGGTGTTCGCCCCGTGCGCGGTCGGCAGCCTTGATCCCGAACTCGGCCCGGGCGCGATCGTCGTGCCCGACCAGTTGGTCGATCGCACCAAAGGCAGAGCCGATACCTATTTCGACACCGGTGGTGTCCATGCCAGCTTCGCCGATCCGTACTGCCCGACGCTGCGCAGCGCGGTGATCGGTCTGCCCGATGTCGTCGACGGCGCCACCATGGTGGTGATCCAGGGTCCGCGGTTTTCCACCCGCGCGGAAAGCCAGTGGTTCGCCGCCGCCGGCTTCAGCCTGGTCAACATGACCGGCTATCCGGAAGCGATACTCGCCCGTGAGCTCGAACTATGCTATGCCGCAATCGCTTTGGTGACCGACCTGGATGCCGGTGTCACTGTCGGTGATGGTGTGAAAGCCGCGGATGTATACGCCGGATTCGGGGAGAACATCGAGTTGTTGAAGGAGTTGGTGCGGGCGGCGATCGACCGGGTCGCCGATGAACGCACCTGTACGCACTGCCGGCACCACGCCGGTGTCCCGTTGCCGTTCGAGCTGCCATGAGGGTGCTGCTGACCGGTGCGGCCGGTTTCATCGGGTCCCGGGTGGACGCGGCGCTGCGGGCCGCGGGGCATGAAGTGGTCGGCATCGACGTGATGCTGCCCGCCGCGCATGGCCCGAACCCGGTGCTACCGGACGGATGTCACCGGGTCGACGTGCGCGACGCCGACGCACTGGCCCCGTTGTTGGTCGGTGTCGATGTGGTGTGTCATCAGGCGGCGATGGTGGGTGCCGGAGTGGACGCCGCGGACGCGCCCGAGTACGGCGGCCACAATGATTTCGCCACGACCGTGCTGTTGGCGCAGATGTTCGCTGCCGGGATCCGACGTCTGGTCCTGGCGTCGTCGATGGTGGTCTACGGGCAGGGCAGCTACCGCTGTCCCGACCACGGCCCGGTGGACCCGCTACCGCGGCGTCGCGCCGACCTGGACGCCGGGGTGTTCGAGCACCGCTGCCCGGTCTGTGGGGAGCCGGTCAGGTGGCAGTTGGTCGACGAGGGTGCCGCCCTACGGCCGCGAAGCCTGTACGCGGCCAGCAAGACGGCGCAGGAGCATTACGCGCTGGCGTGGTCGGAGGCGACGGGCGGTTCGGTGGTGGCGTTGCGCTACCACAACGTCTACGGCCCCGGCATGCCGCGTGACACACCGTATTCGGGGGTGGCGGCGATCTTCCGCTCATCACTGGAAAGAGGTGAGCCACCACGGGTCTTCGAAGACGGCAGTCAGATGCGTGACTTTGTTCACGTCGACGACGTCGCCGCGGCGAATCTTGCGGCAGTCAGTGCCGGCCGCGGCGGCTTCACCGCGGCCAACGTCTGCTCGGGACGCCCCATCTCGATCCTGCAGGTGGCTACCGCACTGTGCGAGGCGCGCGGCGACGCGGTGTCTCCGGTCGTCACGGGCCAGTACCGCAGCGGCGACGTGCGCCATATCGTCGCCGATCCGGCTCGAGCGGCCGATGTGCTGGGGTTCCGCGCGGCCATCGATCCGAGCGAGGGCTTGCGCGAATTCGCGTTCGCCCCACTTCGGTAACTACGACGAGCCGGGCGGCCGGAAGATCTTCGGACGCAGTTGCTGCGTCGTCTCGGATGATCGGAAGATCCGGGGAGACGGGGCCGGCCGGGACAGGTCGCTGGTGGGCGCATCGTCGTCGACCGCGTTCACGACTCCGAATTGGGTTGTCTTGGCGTCCGACGGCCGGGGGGCGGCGGCGCGCGGCCGGCGCGGGTGTCGCGGTGCTCGTCGGGGTCGACGCAGGCGTCCGGTGATGATGGCGGCGACCAGGATGCACAGGGCCAGCCCGCACAGCACCACGTCGAAGGTGCTGGTGATCTGCTGGGCCAGATTGTTCCCGTACACCGGGTTTGAAAACACATTCGGAGACTTTTCGAATCGCGGAGCCAGCGCGATGCCGAGAATGACACGACAGACGGTGAGACTGAACAGAAATCCGCACAACGACGCGATCAGCCTCGGGCGCAGCGCCGCGTTGGCCGCGTTGAACAGAAGCCACAGCGCAAGAACCGCGGTGCCCAGATCGAACGCGGCCAACGTCATGGTGTCGTAGCGGGAGTACGGGTAGTTCAAAATCACCGCAACCACCAGATCGGTGATCCGCATCAGCACCGAGCTGAACGCCCATACGGTGATTAGCAGCAGGCCCTTTCGCATCGCGCTGTGCCAGACGTCCTTATCGGTGCGTGCGTTCGGGGAGCTGAACACCGTCAGCGGGGCGAACAGGGCCGCGGCCGCCGCCCACGCCAGATAACCCTCGTACCCGACCCCCGCGGTCGACGTGTTCTGCGCAATGCCGTGGAAGGCGTCGATCTCGCGGCCGATGGGAAGGCTCCACACGATGATCCCGGCGACCAGGGTCGACAATCCGAGCGCGAAGGTGGCGAGCCGGGAAGGCTTGTCCCCCCGAAGAATCCAGCGTGACGCTACGAGGACGGCCGCGAGTGCCACCACGCCGTACACCACGGCGGCAAGCAGGACGGTGATGTTTTGTGTACCGAACTCGACCGGTCCGCCGTCGGAGCCCTGCAGTGCGAACCGCACCCGCCAGCACAGGTTGAAACCGGAGCTGAGCGCTGCCCCGAACATCGACGCGTAGCCGAGGATCCGGGCTGTTCTTAGCCACTTGCGGTAGTACCTGTCATCGTCGGCGGCTGGGCCGGTAATCACCGGTTGTGCGCTCAACAACGAGCCGGCGATCCCCAGCCAGCCTCCTGGCCCAACGCCGCCGGGTACGTGGACGGTGCCGCCGGATCGGATTGTCTGAAACGCGTCGTAGCCGACGAACGCCAACACCAGCAGCAGATACGGAATGTTGAGCGCGGTTCGAAGCCGGCCGGCCATGACACGGTCGAATCGCACGCGGGACACGACGAGCGACGCCAACGACAGCAGCGTCACCAGCAATAGGGCCAGCCATATCCATCTGTTGCTGCCCGGGATTCGGAAACCGAAGTAGAGGTTCCACGGGAACAACAGCGCAATCACGACCAGGACGCCGGCGGTCACGTCGCGGATGATGTTCTGCCTTCGGACCGAATCCGGCATCGGTTCCCTGGCCGGGGCGGGGGGTGCCTGCTGCGCCCACCCGCCCGCGATGGGGCCGGTAGGCATGTCGTCGCTGTTCAGGCTCACGATGCCCCCCAAGGATCAAGGTCGGCTACTGTTGCCGCAGGTTCGCTCGTGCGGCAAGGGAACCCCCTGCCGGAGCCGCTGCGTTGTTCGGTTGCGAACATATTCTCCGTTCGGACGACGCGTCAGTGGCTGTGAGCAGGTTATGAACGCGCGGTGACTGTTTCCGCAGGTTGAGAATCCGGTTACGCTGCGCTCATAGAGGAACCTTGTCGCCCGAACGACGATTACTGCCGACGGTATCGCAGTGTAGTGATGCTGGGACATTGCTGGTTGTGGGGTAGCCAGCCGAAGGAGAGCCGTAAATGGAAGTCGTCTTGGGGGTGGCGGTCACGGGTCGGGTCGCGCGCTTGGCGCTGGTCGACCCGGCCGCCCGCAATGGTGACGCGATCGACCAGTACTCGGTCGATTTGGGGGAGAACCCGGTTGGGGTACTGACCGAAACCGTCGTTGGCACGAATCGGTTGTTGGCCGACGACCGTCACCGGCTGGTCGCCACCCGGCTGTGTTGGTCGGACCAGGACAAGGCCCACCAGCTGCAGCAGGCGCTCACCGACTCGGGTGTCATCAACGTCGAGCTGCTGTCGGAATCGCAGGCGGCTACGGCGTTGCTGGGCACGGAAGGCTCTGGTGCCGCTGTGCTGCTGGTCGGTGATCAGACGGCGAGTTTGTCCGTGCTTGGTTCTGAGGACGCGCCACCGACCTTGCTCGCCGCGGCGCCCGTTGCGGACGCTGAGGCCACGGGAATGTTCGACACCATGGTGGCCCGCCTGGGCGACCAGGCCGGCGCATCGGGCGGTGTCTTTGTGTTGGGCACCTCTGCCGAACACACGACGGCCCTTGCCGACCAGGTTCGCTCCGCGTCGACGATGAACGTGCAGATTCCCGACGATCCCACTTTTGCGCTGGCACAGGGCGCGGCGAAGGCGGCGAGTTCGACGATGGCTGCGCCGGCCCTGTCGCCCGATGCGACGATGGCTGCACCCGCGGCGGGAGATGCCACCGCTTATGTCTCCTCCGCTGCTGCTGGGCAACCGAATCCCGAGGATGAGCAGCTGGCGTACTCGCAGGCCGGTGACTACGAGCCGCTTCCGGTTGAAATGGACGGCTACGACGAATATGACGACGGCTTCGACGACGAAGAGGTCGACGGTCCGGCGCGGCTTAGTTCACGGTCTTTGCTGATCGGCAACGCCGTTGTCGCCTTCGCCGTCATTGGATTCGCTTCGCTGGCTGTCGCTGTGGCGGTCGCCGTCCGGCCGACCGCGGCTTCACAGCCGGTTGCGGGACACCAGAACGCCCAGCCGGGCAAGTTCATGCCGCTGTTGCCGACGCAGCAGCAAGCGCCGGTGCCGCCGCCTCCGGCCAACGAGCCGACCGCAGGGTTCCAGGGCGGAACCATTCCCCCGGTCGAGGGCATGGTCCCACGGCAGGCCCCAGCACCGGCTGCTCCAGTCCCGGCGCCGGCTCCGGGTGTCGTGCCCGCCCCGGTGCCGGTCCCGGTGCCGGTGCCGATCATCATTCCGTACCCGGGTTGGCAACCTGGGATGCCGACCATCCCGACCCGGGCGCCGACGACGCCGCCGACCACGCCGCCGACGACCCCGCCGACCACGCCGCCGACCACGCCGCCGACGACCCCGCCGACGACGCCGCCGACGACGCCGCCGACCACCCCGCCGACGACGCCGCCGACGACCCCGCCGACGACCGCGGTTACTACGCCGCCCACCACCGTGGCCCCGCCGACCACGACCGTCGCGCCGACCACCGTCGCGCCGACCACTGTGGCCCCGACCACCGTGGCCCCGAAGCCGACGCAACAGCCGACCCAGGAGCCGACGCAAGCACCGACGCAGCAGGCACCCACCCAACAGGTACCGACCCAGCAGGCACCAACCCAGCAGCAGACCGTGGCCCCGCAGGCGCCGCAGACGGTGGCCCCGGCTCCGCAGCCGCCGGTTGGCGGTGGTGGTAGTGGCGGCACCGGTGGTGGTAGTGGCGGCACCGGTGGTGGTAGTGGTGGCGGAAGCAGCGGTGGCAGCGGTGGCGGAAGCAGCGGTGGCAGCAGCGGCGGCAGCAGCGGCGGAAGCAGCGGTGGAAGCAGCGGTGGAAGCAGCGGCGGCAGCATCGGCGGAAGCAGCGGCGGTAGCAGCGGCGGTAGCAGCGGCGGTAGCAGCGGCGGCCACTCCGGCTCCGGCCACTAGTTCGCCGGCGACACGCTCTAAGGTCAGGTGCCATGGCCGGGGATGCGGTGACGGTGGTGCTTCCCTGTCTCAATGAGGAGGAGTCGCTACCGGCGGTGCTGGCGTCCATTCCGGCCGGCTATCGCGCGCTGGTGGTGGACAACAACAGCACCGATAACACCGCCGCCGTCGCCACGCAGCACGGCGCGCAGGCAGTCGCCGAACCGCGGCCCGGATACGGCTCGGCGGTACACGCCGGCATGGTCGCCGCGACCACGCCCATCGTGGCGGTCATCGATGCCGACGGCTCGATGGATGCCGGTGACCTGCCCACACTCGTCGCCGAACTCGAGCGCGGTGCCGACCTGGTGACCGGCCGGCGGCGGCCGGTGCCCGGACTGCATTGGCCCTGGGTCGCCCGGGTGGGCACGGTGGTGATGAGTTGGCGGCTGCGCACCCGTCACGGCCTACCGGTGCACGACATCGCGCCCATGCGGGTCGCCCGACGCGAAGCACTGTTGAATCTGGGTGTGGCCGATCGGCGCTCGGGGTATCCGCTGGAACTGCTGGTTCGCGCCGCGGCGGCCGGCTGGCGCGTGGTCGAACTGGACATCCGGTACGGTCCGCGTACCGGCGGCAAGTCCAAGGTCAGCGGATCGCTGCGGGGTAGCATCACCGCGGTTCTGGACTTCTGGAAGGTGATCTCTTGAGCGACCTTCCCGTCACTGTGCTGGTGGTCGCCAAGGCGCCCGAGCCGGGTCGGGCCAAGACCCGGCTCGCGGCGACGATCGGTGATCACCTTGCCGCCAACATCGCCGCCGCGGCACTGCTCGACACGCTGGACGCGGTGGCCGCCGCGCCGGTCGCAGCCCGAGTGGTGGCCCTCACCGGCGACTTGGACGCCGCCGCCGGCGCCGACGACATCCGGCGGCGACTCGAGGCCTTCACGGTGATCCCGCAGCGCGGCGACGACTTCGCCGACCGGCTCGCCAACGCACACGCCGACGCCGCAGACGGCTACCCGGTGCTGCAAATCGGGATGGACACCCCGCAGGTGACCGCCGAGCTGTTGGCCGACTGCGCCCGACGATTGCTCGAGACGCCGGCGGTGCTGGGCATGGCGTTCGACGGCGGTTGGTGGGTGCTCGGTCTGCGCACCCCGGCCGCGGCGCAGGTCCTGCGCGGTATTCCGATGTCCACGCCAGACACCGGCAGGCTTACCCTGAAGGCCTTGCGTAACAACGGAATTGACGTAACTAGGTTATCGCCACTTGTCGACATCGACCTCATCGAAGATATCGCGGCGGTGCGCGATGCCTGCGGTCCGGAGAGTCGCTTCGCGCGGATCACCCGCGCGGCCGGGATCTAGCGCCGTACCGAGTGTGCGGTCGCGGCTTTCACTATGCATCCAGGGCGGAAAAATCGCCGGATCCCCGCCCTGTGTGCACACCCGAAGCCCTCAGCGCACACTCGATGAGCGCACCACGAAAGCGCGCCCGGCGATCCCGACGGCGAACACGCCCAGCCCGATGACGACCGATTGCCACGGCAGCGTGGCGACCAATACGAGACAACCGGCCAGTCCGCAGACGGTCACCACACGAAGCCAGCCGCGCCCCGGCAGGGTGTAGGCGGCCGCGTTGGCGATCGCGTAGTAGATCAACACCCCGAATGACGAAAAGCCGATCACCCCGCGCAGGTCGACCGTGGCGGCCAGCACGCAGACCACCGCGGCCAGCGCGACTTCGGCGTGGTGCGGTACCTGGTAGCGCGGGTGGACTGCGGCCAGCCACCCCGGCAAGTCGCGATTGCGAGCCATCGCCAAAGCGGTGCGCCCGACTCCGGCAATCAGAGCCAGCAGCGCACCCATGCTGGCCACCGCGCCGCCGATGGCAACAACAGGTACCAGTCGTGCAGCGCCGGTGGCGCGCAGAGCTTCGGCCAGGGGTGCTGCCGCGCTGGCGAGTCGGTCCGGGCCCGCGGCCAGCAGCACGGCCACGGCGACGACCAGATAGATCGCCACCGCGATCGCCAGCGCGATGGTTATCGCCCTGGGGATGGTGCGCGCCGGGTCACGTACCTCTTCGCCCATCGTTGCGATCCGCGCGTAACCGGCGAACGCGAAAAACAACAGCCCCGCCGACTGCAGGACCCCATAGACGGTGGTGCCCGACCATGTGGTCAGGTGTGTGGACCCTGGCTTCGTCACGGCGATGCCGATCGCCACCGCAGCGAGCGCAATCAGAGTGCACGCCAACAATATTCGGGCCAGCATCGCGGTCTTGGTGACGCCGCGATAGTTGAGTGCGGCCAATGCCACCACGGCGGCGACGGCGATGGCTCGCTGCACCCAGCCGGGACCCGCAATGGTGTAGGAGGCCACCGTCAGCGCCATCGCCGCGCACGACGCCGTCTTGCCGATTACGAATCCCCAGCCGGCGATAAAGCCCCACCACGGCCCCAGGCGTTCCCGGCCATAGATGTACGTACCGCCCGATGTCGGATACACCGCAGCGAGCTGCGCCGACGCGGTGGCGTTGCAGTACGCGATCACCGCGGCGAGCGCCAACCCGATCAGCAGGCCGGCACCGGCAGCCCGGGCGGCCGGACCGAACGCCGCGAACACACCGGCGCCGATCATCGAACCCAACCCGATCGTCACCGCGTCGGCCGTGCCGAGCCGACGTGCCAGTGGCACCTTGTCTCCCATGTCCGCCTTACCAATTCGTGAAGATGATGCTGTTCAGTAATAGGGCCCCGACGGCGTTCACCGACAGCCACACGCGGTGCGAACTTGGCGGCAATAGTGCGGGCGCCGCGGTCAGCCAGACAGTGAAGGGCAGCCAGATCCGTTCCGTCTCGGCCTTGCTCAGCATGCTCAAGTCCGCGCAAACAATGGCGGCAACCACCGCCAGCAGCAGCAGGTGGAAACCGGACCGGCGACGGATGGCGTCGACGTCGAACACCCGGCCGATACCGGCGACACTGCCCAGCCCGATAGCGCAGACCGCACACGCGAGGTTGGCCCAGCTCCAATACTGGAACGGACGGTCAGCCGCGATTCCCTGCCAATAGCGTTGCTGTACAAGGGTATAGCCGTCAAACCAGTAGAACCCGGCAGTAGCGAAAGCCGTCGCGACCGCCACGGCGGTGAGCACGGCTGGCCCCAAAGCCCGCATAGCCACCCGCCAGTCCGCCGCTGATATCAACACCGCCAAAACCGGCAACCCCATGAGCAACAGGCCGTAATTGAGGAACACGCCCCAGCCCAGCAGCAGCCCGGACCCGGCGGCTACCAGCGCCGGGAACCGAGACGAACCGTGCACCGCCACCGCCAGCAACGCGACGCCCCACGCCGCCACCCCGGCGAAGTAGCCGTCGGCCGAAACCGCGATCCAGATCGCCGTCGGCGCCACCGCCACGAACGGCGCGGCCCGGCGCGCGGTCTGCTCGCCGGCCAACGCCCGCACGGCGATCACCACGGCCATCGCCGCGCTCGAGCCGACCAGCAGGCACAGCAGCCCGGCCCACGCGCCGCCATGCAGACCCAGTCGGTCAAGCCAAACGAAGGTCAGCAGGGCACCGGGCGGATGGCCGGAGACATGAGTGACCCAGGAGTTGGGCTGGAAGTCGAGAATCCGGCTCGAGAACGTACGCAACGTGGTCGGGATGTCGGTGATGCCCGGAACCTGCCACAGATACTCGTCCCGGGTGGTCAAGCGGCCGGAGAAGCCGCGCTGCCAGCCGTCGATCATCGCCAACGAGAACGCCCACGCGCAGGCGGTGGCCCAGATGCCCAAGCCCAGCGCTCGCCACGAAAGCCGTTGTGCCACAACGGGGCCCCACGCCACGACAATCACCGCAATGACAATTGCGGGCACGGTGCCCCAGCCGGCGTGCAGGTCCCAGTAGCCGAAGATCGGTGCCGCGCCGGCATGCGTGGCGAAGCGTTCCAAGCCGGTATCGCGTCGCGGGTTGATGCCCAAATGCACTCGCGGCAATACGAACGCGGCGGCCACCAGGACCAAGCCGACGGCCACCGCCAACGTCTCCCGCCGAGCAATCCTCACGATTGAGCAGCCTATTGATCGCGTCCGGCAAACCGGCGCACCAACGCCATGCGGTCGAGCTTGCCGATGCCGCGTCGCGGTAGCACGTCGACGATATGGAGTTCGCGGGGTGCGGCGGTGGCGTCCAGGGTGGCTGTGACGTGTGCCCGCAGTACTTCCAGCGTCGGCGCCGCGCAGCCGTCGCTGACCACGCCCGCGGCCACCACCCGCTGGCCGAGCCGGTCGTCGGCAAGCCCGAAAACCGCACAAGCGCGCACCGCGGGATGGGTCGACAGGGCGGCCTCGACAGGCTGGGGCAGCACGGTCAAGCCGCCCGTGCTGATCGCGTCGTCGGCGCGGCCCAGCACGGTCAGGACACCCGAATCATCCACGGTGCCAAGGTCGTCGGTGAGAAACCAGCCCGGTTCGGCGAATGGATCCGGATCGACCGGATTGCGATAGCCCTTGGCCAGCGTCGCGCCACCCAGCGCTATGCGCCCATCGGCGGTCACGCGCAGCCGGACCCCATCAAGCGCAACGCCGTCGTAAACGCAGCCTCCCGCCGTCTCGCTCATCCCGTAGGTGCGAACCACCGTGATGCCCGAGGCCGCGGCGGCCTGCAGGATTGGCCGGGGAGCCGGTCCGCCACCGATCAGCACCGCGTCCAGCTCGGCCAGCGCGTCCGTCGCGGCCCGGTCGGTGAGCGCCTTGGCCAACTGGGCCGCGACCAGCGACGTGTAACGCCGGCCAGGACCCAATCTCCTTACGGCGCTGGGCAACTCGGTGATGTCAAAGCCCTTGGAAGCCTTTGTGACATCCAGCTCGACCGGCGCGGTACCGGCGAGCACGCTGCGCACCAGCACCTGCAGACCGGCGATGTGATACGGCGGTACGGCCAGCAGCCAGCTGCCCGGTCCGCCGAGACGGCTGTGGGTGGCCGACGCGCTAGCGGTCAACGCGGCAGCCGTCAGTAACGCGCCCTTGGGAGCACCGGTGGTGCCGGATGTCGTCACCACCAGGGCGACATCGTCATCGATCTCTTCGCCCACGCGTAAGGCACGCAGCGCGGAGTCATGGTGGGGCGGCGCCGCGAACATTGCAGAATCACGGCCATCCAGGACCCGCTCCAGTGCCGGCAGCAGCAGCGGGACGGCCGAACCCGGCGGGACGCTGAGCGCATGCAGGACGGCTATGTGTGGTCCTCGCTATCGCGGGCGTTATCGAGGGGCCAGCCCTTGGTGGCCAACCGGGCGCGCACTCGCTCAATATCTTCCGGTGATGGCAGATCGTCGGTGAATTGGGTGATCACCACGCCGATGTCGATCTGGTCGAATTCGCCCCGCTGCATCAATTCGTTGGCCACGGCTAAGACTTCATCGTTTGTCAGGCGGCGTGCCAGCAGGGCAAGCACTGCAAAGGAATCCGTGGGCGGAATGCCCTCCGGATATCCCGCGCGCAGCCACGACACGATCGAGGTTAGGAATCGATTCACGCTGCTACATCTTCCCGTCGGGGCCGTTGACAAACTCTATGTCACGACTTAGTCGACGTTACTTGGGTTTCGCTCCGAGGAAGGCCCAGCCGGTGTGATGCGCAATGAAGTCGCGGGCGATATACAGCACTCCCATGATGACCACAGCAAGAACCAGCGCGTAGATCACCCAGGCGATCGCAACCAGCACCGGGTTCCGGTGCGGTCCGGCGCCGTCAGTGCTGAAATCACCGGCGCCGTCGGCTTGCAGCCGGACCCCGATCGCGAACAGTCCTGGCAGTGCGGCCCCGGCCAGCAAGCTGAACAGCAGGATTTTCAGGGTGGCCTCGTAGTTGAACCAGTCGCTCATGATGCGTTCCCCGCAGTAACCGTGTCGTCGTCGGAGCCGAACTGCGGTGACCGGCTCCCGAATTTAGGGCCCGGACTGGTGGGCGGCTTGTATTCGTCCGAACCTTCGAGCCCGGCCGTCAGGTTGCCTTCCCAGTCGGCGTTGACGTTGTGGTGGTCGACCTTGACCCTGCGCGACCGGATGTAGATGGCAGCAGAGACCGCGACCAACAGCGAGAAGCCGATGATCGCGCCGGGATAGCCGCCGATGAGGTGGACGATCCAATAAGTGATCGCCCCGACAAGGCCGGCCAAGGGAAGCGTGACCAGCCAAGCGGTCGCCATCCGGCCCGCCACGCCCCAGCGCACCTCCCCGCCGGGCTTGCCCAGCCCGCTGCCCAGCACCGAACCGGTGCAGACCTGCGTCGTCGACAGCGCGTAACCGAAGTGCGCGGATAGCAGAATGACCGCGGCAGAGGACGATTCGGCGGACATGCCCTGCGGCGGATGAATCTCCACCAATCCCTTGCCGAGCGTGCGGATGATCCGCCAGCCGCCCAGGTAGGTGCCCAACGCCATCGCGATTGCGCAACTCACGATGACCCACAGCGGCGGCAACGAAGCCGTCCTGCTGACCGCACCGTACGACATCAGCGCCAGGAAGATAACGCCCATCGTCTTTTGAGCGTCGTTGGTCCCGTGCGCCAGCGACACCAGCGACGCCGAGCCGATCTGACCCCGTCGGAACCCGGCGGCGGTGCGCTGTTCAGGGACACCGCGGGTAATCCAGTAGACCAGCCAGGTGGCCGTCGCTCCGACAACCACGGCCAGGAGGGCGGCAATGATGGCCGGAATGATCACCTTGGACACCACGCCTTGCCAGATCACCCCCCGCGCGCCGACGGCGGCGATCGTGGCGCCGACGATGCCGCCAATCAGAGCGTGCGAGGAACTCGAAGGGATACCGAGGAGCCAGGTCAGCAGGTTCCAGACGATGCCGCCGACCAGGCCGGCGAAGACCAGTTCCAGAGTTACCAGGTTGGCGTCGATCAGACCCTTGGCGATGGTGGCCGCAACGGCTGTGGACAAGAACGCGCCGACCAGGTTCAGGACCGCCGAGAGTGCCACCGCTGCCTTGGGCGCGAGCGCACCGCTGGCGATGGAGGTCGCCATGGCATTGCCCGTGTCGTGGAACCCGTTGGTGAAGTCGAATGCCAATGCCGTGATCACAACGATGATCAAGAGGAACAAGTCTATGTTCACAGGCCCTGATTCTGGTGGTAGGGGTATTCCGTTGTCGAACAAAGAAGTAGGCGAAATGCAGGTGTATCGCGACTCGTCGCCAGATGTTACCTATCCGTTCATCTTAGGTTCGTTCGCGTTCACTGTCGGGTGTCCACGCGCAGCGGGTGACCCTTGGGAACCTCGATAAAAATCAGCGTGACGCCGTCCGGATCGGTCACGTGCATCTCGTGCAGACCCCACGGTTCGCGGCGCGCCGCGCGGGCGATCGCTACCCCTCGGCCCTGCAGCTCCGCCTGGGTGGCCTCGAGGTCGCGCACCTGCAGCCACAACGCTCCGGGAAACGGTCCCCGGGAGTGATCCGGCTCGCCGTAACCGGCCAGTTCGAGCAGGGACTGGCCGGCGAAAAATACTGTGCCCGCACCATATTCACGGGCAATTGCCAGTCCGATCTGGTCGCGGTAGAAAATCAGCGATTGTTCATAGTTTGCCGGCCGAAGCAGCATTCGGCTGGCCAAAATCTCCATGATCTCGTGTCTATCACGTCGGACTGCGGCGACCACGTAGGCTCGGCACGCCTATCCGGCCTGGTTGCCACGCCGTCCGAGCAGCGCGTCGACCCACCGCGGACCTACGGTGTTCATCGCCTTGGCCGCAAGAGCGATCCGCGGCGCGATCCGCACCGGCCGGGTACGCGCGGCGGTGATCATCCACTCCGCGGCTTCTTGCGGCGTCAGAGCGGGCAAGCCCTCGTAGGCCTTCGTCGGCGCAATCATCGGAGTCGCCACCAGCGGGTAGTACAGGGTCGTGGAGTGCACGCCCTTTCGGCCCCATTCGGTTTCGACGATCCGGCTCACCGAGGACAGCGCGGCCTTTGATGCGTTGTAGACCGAGAACAGGGGCGAAGCCTCCGACAACACCCCCCAGGTCGCGACGTTGATGATGTGGCCATCGCCGCGCTCGAGCATTCCTGGTGCAAATCCGCGGATCAGCCGCAGCGGGGCGTAGTAATTGAGCACCATGGTCCGCTCGACGTCGTGCCAGCGTTCCAGCGATTCGGCCAGCGGCCGCCGGATCGAGCGGGCGGCGTTGTTGATCAGGATGTCGACTCCGCCTATGCGCTTTTCGACGTCGGCGACGAGCGCGTCGACAGCCTCCATGTCCGAGAGGTCGCAGGGAACCGACATCGCCGTGCCGCCTGACGTCGTGATCCGGTCGGCCACCTCGTCCAGCAGATCCTGTCGACGGGCAACGGCGACCACGGTGGCACCGCGTCGCGCGAACTGCTCGGCGGCGGCCTCGCCGATGCCCGACGATGCGCCGGTGAGCAGGACGCGCTTGCCGGCGAGTTCGATCGGTTTGATGGCGGGTCGATTGATCAGCAGCTGCGGCGAGGCCGGGGGTCGCATGCTGGCCAGCGTGATCTGATCGGCCAACCGACGCAGCGGACTCTTGCTCACGTGGGGAGTCTAAGCGCGGCGCTCTCGCTGAGCGTCACGCTGGCGTGGCGCGCAGCGTTCGGCGCCACGCTGGCGTGACGCTCGGTGGGGCTTAGAAGTACCGCGGGAACGGGCTCCAGTCCGGGGGCCGCTTCTCCAGGAACGCGTCGCGGCCCTCGACGGCCTCGTCGGTCATGTAGGCGAGCCGGGTGGCCTCACCGGCGAACAGCTGCTGGCCCACCAGGCCGTCGTCGAGCAGATTGAACGCAAACTTCAGCATCCGTTGTGCCTGAGGCGATTTGGCGTTGATTTCCGCCGCCCACTGCAGGCCTACCGTCTCCAGTTCGGCGTGCTCGACGACCTCGTTGACAGCGCCCATGCGGTGCATCTGCTCGGCGGTATACGGGCGGCCCAGGAAGAAGATCTCACGGGCGAACTTCTGGCCGACCTGACGAGCTAGATACGCGCTCCCGTAGCCACCGTCGAAGCTGCCGACGTCGGCGTCGGTCTGTTTGAAACGGGCGTGCTCACGGCTGGCCAGCGTGAGGTCACACACCACGTGCAGGCTGTGCCCGCCGCCCGCGGCCCACCCGTTGACCAGGCAGATCACCACCTTGGGCATGAACCGGATCAGCCGCTGTACCTCCAGAATGTGCAACCTGCCGGCGCGGGCGACGTCAACCGTGTCCGCGGTCTCGCCGGAAGCGTATTGGTAGCCGCTGCGCCCGCGGATGCGTTGGTCGCCGCCCGAGCAGAATGCCCAGCCGCCGTCTTTGGGCGACGGACCGTTGCCGGTCAACAGCACCACGCCCACATCGGGAGACATCCGGGCATGATCGAGCACCCGGTAGAGCTCATCGACGGTGTGCGGCCGAAACGCGTTGCGCACCTCGGGGCGGTCGAATGCCACCCGCACCGTGGCGTCGGTGACGTGCCGGTGGTACGCGATGTCGGTCAGATCGGCGAACCCGTCGACGAGTCGCCATTTAGCCGCGTCAAATGGGTTGTCGCTCAAGGCTCTTGGACTCCGTCCTGGTCGATGGTGAGGTTGCCGCAGCTGATCGTCTGCGCGGAGGTCACCGCTGGGTCCTGCGCGGACGTAGCGGTAAGGGTGTCGGACCGCCCAGTTGTTGCCCGGATACCGGTCAAGTCGATTTCGGTGCGTCGCACTGTCCATAGTCTCGTGTTTGCAGGGTCGGGTAGAGCCTGCAGGCCGACCAGGCGGCGGCCGTCGCCGAGATCGCTGCACCCGATCCCGGTGCCGTTACCCGCCAGGTTTTCCAGATCGAACACAAACGGCCGACCGTAGTGGCCGTCGACGACCGTTTGCAGCCGGCAGTCGGCGAACACGTAAAGCCGTGCGCTGCGACCGTCGCTGACGATGACCTGATGACCACCGTTGTCTTGCGCGTCAATAGCCAACGCGCGCATGGGTATTGGACTCGCCGACGAGATTTCCACCGAGGTGTTGTCGCCGCTGGCGGTGGTGATGCCGACGATCCGGTTGGCGCCGTCAGCCCCACGAAACTGCCCGATCCACAGGGTGTCCGGACGGCCGTCGCCGTCCAAATCACCGACTTGCCGCTGGGATACGCCGGCTGGGGGCGCCGCACCGCCAGGCGGGCAGCCGACATCGGAGCGCGCTACCGGAGCCAGGGTCACCCAGGCGGCCGACAAAAGAACCGCTAGCAATATCCGGCGCATTCGAACTACGTCGGATCGAAACGGAAGACGGCGCACCGTCCGGCCAACGCCTCGAACTCTTCGGGGCGACCGTCGCGGACCAGTCCGGCGCGCTTCATGAAGCCGACGCCGGTGGGCACTTCGGTGGGGTATGCGCGCAGCAGCGGCTTGGCATCCTCGGCGGAGAGTTCCACCATCCGGACGCTCTCCTTGGTCCGGCCGCGGGTCAACGTGACTTCGCCTGCCGCCCTGACGTTTTGCACCCAATCCGCGCCCGGAAATCCGCCGACGACATAACGCTTGCCGTCCACCGTCATCGGTGTGATCGGCGTCGACCGGGGAGTACCGGACTTGCGGCCCGGGACCGTCAACACGACGGGGCTTTCACCGCCGAAGCTGATGCCAAGCCGCGACAACTGAATGAAAACCTTGTTCATCGGCTTGAGCCACCATGGTGGTCTGATCCGTTCAGCCATGCTTGCCACAGTAGTCAAGCCCGGCTCGCGCCACCTAGCCCACGGCGCGCTCGGCGCCCTCCCAGAACTGTGCGCGCACCGCCTTCTTGTCCGGCTTGCCCAGCCCGGTCAACGGCAGCGAGTCGACGACCACCCCCCGCTTGGGCGACTGCACCGAACCCTTGCGTTCTTTGACCGCGGCCTGGATCTCGGCGGTCATGGTCGCGATCGAGGCCTCGTCACGGGCAGCGTCGGCACGCAACACCACCACCGCGGTGACGGCCTCACCCCACTTGTCGTCCGGCGCCCCGACCACACACACCTGGGCGACCGCCCCGTGCTCGGCGACAACATCTTCGACTTCGCGGGGGAACACGTTGAAGCCGCCGGTGACGATCATGTCCTTGACCCGGTCGACGATATAGAGGAAGCCGTCCTCGTCCTCGCGCGCCATATCGCCGGTGTGCAGCCAGCCGTCTCGAAACGTTTCGGCCGTTGCTTCCGGCAGATTCCAGTAACCGCCGGCCAATAACGGTCCGCTGACACAGATTTCGCCCGGCTCACCCTGGGGCACCGGTTTGCCATCCTCGCCCAGCAACGCGACGCGCGCGAACAGTGTCGGACGCCCGCACGAGGTCAGTCGCTGCTCGTCGTGATCGCCCTTGGCCAGATATGTGATCACCATCGGTGCCTCGGATTGCCCGTAGTACTGGGCGAAGATTGGGCCGAACCGCCGGATCGCCTCGGCCAGCCGGACCGGATTGATCGCCGAGGCTCCGTAGTAAACCGTCTCCAGCGACGACAGGTCACGGGTGTGCGAATCGGGGTGGTCCATCAACGCATATAGCATCGACGGCACCAACATGGTGGCCGTAATGCGTTGCTCTTCAATGATTCTCAGCACTTCCGCAGGGTCGAACTTGGCGAGCACGATCATTTCGCCGCCCTTGATCACCGTGGGCGTGAAAAACGCCGCACCCGCATGCGATAGCGGCGTACACATCAAGAACCGCGGGTGCTCGGGCCATTCCCATTCGGCTAGCTGGATTGACGTCATGGTGGAGATCGACTGCGCGGTACCCATCACGCCCTTCGGCTTTCCGGTGGTGCCGCCGGTGTAGGTCAGGCCAATGACCTGATCGGGCGGCAGGTCGGCGGCCGCCAGCGGCTGCGGCTCGTACTTGGCCGCCTCCGCCGCTAGGTCCACTACTTGCCCTTTTAGATCAATCAGCGCCTGCGGCACCGGACCGATGGTTAGGATCTGCTTCAGCGAGTCCACCTTCTCCAGCAGTCCCAGCGCGCGCTCGACGAACATCGGGTTGGGGTCGATGATCAGCGAGCTGATGCCGGCGTCGTTCAGTACGTAAGCGTGGTCGTCCAGCGAACCGAGCGGGTGCAGCGCGGTGCGCCGATACCCCCGGGCCTGGCCGGCGCCGATGATCATCAGCACCTCGGGCCGGTTGAGCGACAGCAAACCGACCGCGACGCCGGTCCCGGCGCCCAGTGCCTCGAATGCCTGGATGTACTGGCTGATCCTGTCAGCCAGCTGACCACCGGTCAGAGTGGTGTCGCCGAGGAACAACACCGGCTTGTTCTTGTGCCGCTTGAGCGCGCCCACCAGCAGATGGCCGTTATGAGTCGGATTACGCAGTTCGTCACCCATGAGGGCAAGACTAGAACGTGTTGCAATTTGGGTCGGGCGCGGCCTCGGCTACCGCCACCTCGCTGCCCTGTTCACGCCCGCGATTCCGCGGAAAAGACCAAGATTGAAGGGTCGGGTTCCACGGGTCTACCGGTAGTCACCACACGCCTGGACGGTTTGGACTACTGCGAGCAGCCGCTGTAGGGCGCTGCCGCGGAGATCATCGCGGCCAAATTGCGCACCTTGCATCTTCAAACCGCGACACGTCGCCACAGCTGGTATATGGCCGCTCACTGACGAGCGCTATTGGGAGACGGCCGATTTCGGTTGCGGAAGTGCACCTGGCTGCAATGCTCGCTGATGCGGCGCTTCGGCTAAAGGGGATTGTGGGAATGAATTATCTGGCGCTCCCCGAAGTCAATTCTGTGCGAATGTTCACCGGCGCGGGGTGGGGTCCGATGCTGGCGGCAGCGTCCGCCTGGGGTGGGCGTGCCGATGAATTAAGCTCGGCGGCAGCATCGTTCGGCTCGGTGACCTCCGGTTGACCGCTCAGGCGTGGCAGGGTCCGGCGTTGGTGGCGATGGTGACAGCGGCGGCACCGTACACCGCGTGGTTGAATGCCGCCGCAGCACAGGCTTCGGGGGCGGTAGCGCAGGCCAAAGCGGTGGTCGCTTTTGAGTCGGCGGTAGCAGCGCATCGGAGGAGTCGATTCGCTGTGAATCCTGACCTTTGAGGGTGAATTCAGGGCGCGAAAACCGGCCGGATCCCGTCCTGGACACACGCTGAAAGCCGTGAATTCACATTCGATCTCGAGGCCGGGGTCGATGCTCGAATCGCAAACGATCTTCTGAGGAGGCCGCTACGCGAGATAGGCAATGGTCCGAAATGCATTGTACAGCCGCATAATTGGCAGATCGATAGACTGTCGGCTTGGTGTTGGGATCACTCATCGAGACGGCGGACCTGGCCGATTCGAGTCGCCCGGCGTGCGCTTGTCTCGGCAGGTGTGAAACGCCATTCGCGTCGATCGCGTTACTTTGCCATTTGAGGTAGTCCAGGTCATCAGTGCTGGCATCCATTTGGACCCCACCGCCAGCCCAACTCGAGCATAGCTGCTAGCCGCAATGTCGCTCGACATCCGCACCGGTAGGTTGGTCCGTGGCGCTTACCCAAAATTCCCCTGCGTTGGTTAGTCATTAGCAATGCGACCGCCAATGGCAGCGACAGAAAGAACGTTCAATGCCTTTGTGGTGCATCCGTGCCCGTTGAGCGGCGCTGGTGCGAGGCGGCGGCCGCTTTGATGCGGGCCGAAATCGCAGTCACCGGTCGCGACCGCGTTACCACGCAGGATGGATTCTGCTGCAACGTCGTACGACATGGTGGCGGATGTGCCTCGGCCCGTTAATACCGAGTCTCGCGCCAAACTCCTTGCCGCGGGTCTTCGACTAATCTGCCAGAACGGGGTCAACGCAACCTGCGTCAAGGAGGTTGCTGAGCAGGCCGGTGTACCCAAGGGCTCCTTCTACAGTTATTTCGCGAGCAAGGATGACTTCGTTGTCGGCGTGCTCGAACACTACTGGGCGGAGATGGAACGCCGGTTCGGGCACCTTCTGGATGACGGGCGCCCTCCGTTGGAGCGACTAACGATGTACTTCCGATCCATTGCAGATGATCACGAACGTAACGCGTTCACCATTGGCTGCCTCCTGGGCATTCTCGGACAAGAGCTGGCGGGCTCGAAACCCATCGTGGCCGAGCGCTTACGTGCGATCCTGCTTGGGTGGGAAATCCAACTTGCTTCCGTGTTTGTCGATGCCGACCAGCGTCAAGCGCGCGAGGTGGCCGCGTCGATCATCGAGGCGTGGCAGGGGGCGGTGTTTCGCGCGAAGACCGACATCTCCCGCAAACCGTACATGCGATTCGAGGAGGTCACTCTTCCGCTGCTCGTCGCAATCTGCGATGTCACCACCTTGGCGTAAAAGTGTAGCGTTCGCGGGTCAGAGGCACCCCACCGGTGCAGCTGCGGCAACAGCATTGCCGCAGTGCGCGATTCGCGCTACTAGTTTTCGAGCGGCCGCAGGGGTACACACGGGGTTGACGAAGGTGAGCTTTAGCGCAGCTTCATCGCCGACTCGGGTTCTCCCGACTAGGGCATGATCGGCGCTGGCCAAGCGCTGGCGGATCGCAACGTTGACGAACTCGCGCTGGAGTGGCGAGCTATCTGAGCTTACCCACCGTAGCAGTACGGTATTGGTGGTACAGGGACTAATCAATTCCAGATTAGGATGAGCAGCCACCGCCTCGGCCGCGTCACGTGCCGTCTGCAGGGTGCGCTCGATCATTGCAGAAACGGTGTCCAGACCCAATGAACGCAGTGTTACAAGCACCTTGAGCGCGTCGAATCGACGTGTTGTTTGTAGCGATTTTCCGACATGGTTCAGGGTGTCTAGCAAGTCATCATCCGCGGGATTGAGATAGTCGGCGTGGCTGCCCATGATGTCCAGGTCACTTCTCCTGCGAACCAACAGGGCTCCGCAACTGATCGTCTGGAACAGCAGCTTGTGGAAATCGACACTGATCGAGTTCGCGGCGCTGATGCCGTCAAGCAGGTTGCGGTGATGCTCGGTCAACATCAAGCAGCCTGCGGCAGCAGCATCGACGTGGACCCAAATATCGTGTTCGGCAGCGATTTCAATGGCATCCGCGAGCGGGTCGACTGCGCCGCGGTTGGTTGTTCCCGCGGTCAATACCAGCGCAATTACCCGTTCGCCACAGGCCTGGGAAGCTTTGAGAACCTGCTGCAGTGACCGCGGGTCGAGACGGCCGGCGCTGTCGATGCCGACACGAACGATCGCGTTCGTTCCCAGGCCGAGCAACCGCGCGGCGGTTGCGATACTGAAGTGTGTCTCCTCCGTGCAAGCGATCCGCCAGTTACGCGACTCGAGCGGCAGGCCGTCAGTAGCGATGTCGACCCCCAGCACGCGTGCGGCCAAGTTGTCGCGCGCCAACATCAGGCTCTGCAAATTGGATTGCGTTCCCCCACTGGTGAAAACACCGTCGCCGTCGTGCAAGCCGTAGACGTCGCACAGCCAATCGATGATGGATTGCTCGATGACTGCGGCCGCTGGGCCCTGGTCAAAGGAGTCCATCGACTGATTCAGCGCGCATACGATCGTTTCCGCGGCCAGGCTTGAAATCGCTGGGGGGCAATGCAAATGGGCGACATAACGGGTGTCGGACACCGCGGTCGAGTATGGCACTACTAGCGCGGCAACCTCTTCAAGTACCGGTGACAATCCCAGCCCGCTGCGCGGGATCACCGATAGCGATCGAACAATTTGCCGCAGGGCTTGGGCTCCGTCGATGAGCCCGGGCCGAACGGGGCGTACAGCACTGGCCACGACGTGCGAAGCCGCCTCGTTGACCGATTTGAGGTAGTGGGCGGCCCCAATTTGGGTTAGAAATTCACGCTGGATGGCGACATCGCTGATCATGCAAACTCCGTGAGGCTGTGGGAATCGACGCGACTCTGGACTCGCTGGACAGCGGTGTGGAACCGATCCAGGACATCGCTAATCTCGGCATCGGTTATGGTCAGCGGCGGGAGAAACCGCACCACATTGTTGTACTCACCGCCGAGTTCGACGATCAGTCCCTCCGCCAGACATGCTTGCTGCGCCGCGGCGGCAAGCCACGGGGCGGGTGCGGCGACGCCTCGCGCGTCGTTACCCGCATCGGGGTCAACGATTTCCACTCCAGCCATCAGTCCGATCGTTCGCACGTCGCCGATGATGGCGGCTTCCGTCGCAATGGCGCACAAACCCTGGCGGAGCTGGGCGCCCATGTCGGCAACGTGCCCGGCAAGTCCCGCGCTGGCCGCGTAGCGCAGCACCGCGCTGGCTGCGGCGAACGCCAGCGAATTGCCGCGGAAGGTTCCGGTGAACGCACCCTCGCCCCAGACATCGAATTGGCGCCGGATAACTAGCACAGCAATCGGCACTCCCGAGCCGAGTCCCTTGGAGATCGCGATCATGTCGGGTTCGACATTGCAGTGCTCGAACGCCCATGGCCGACCCGTGCGGTACATGCCGGCTTGCACCTCATCGGAAATGAGGGGTATCCCCCGAGTCGTGGCGGCGCGCCTCAGTGCCTGCGCCCATGCCGGCACTGCCGGGATTACGCCACCTTCGCCCAAGACGAATTCGGTGAGCACAGACGCTGGAGCGCGCAGGCCGCTGTGTGGACTGCCGAACAGATGCTCGAGCGCCGAAATCGCCAAGGCAGTCCCTTCGTTTCCGCCAAGGCTGAAGGGACACCGGTATTCCTGAGGAAACGGCAGAAAGTGGACAGCTGGCGACAAGGCGACCGGTTGATCGCGTAGTCCGCCGCCCGAGCTGACACCGCGGGCCGCCCTGCTGCAGCCATGAAATCCGCCCTGCACCGCGACATGGTCGCGACCACCGGTCGCGATTTCCGCCAGCATCAACGCAGCCTCCACCGCGTTGGCTCCACTTGGCGAGCACAGGTGAACCACACAATCGTCAGCCAGGCCGCGCGGCAATATGGCCAACAAATCCTGCACAAACGCATCGCGCAGGGGATGATGGAAGTCCAGAGTCAAAAGCGGTGCGCCGGAACTCAATGTGCGTTGGATGGCCTCTGTCACCACCGGGTGATTCCAGCCCAACGACATCGCGCCGGCAGCACACAGACAGTCCAGATACCAACGACCGTCAGCGTCACGCACGCGTACCCCTTGAGCCTCTACAGGAATGATCGCCAACCTCCTGGAATAGGTGGAGGCCGAAGACTCGTGACATGTTCGCGTTGGCGACAATGTGGTGTGGGTCATCCTCATTCCTTCCTGTGTCGTGAGCGAGATATCGAATCGCGGCCGGGATAGCTTGGGGCAGCGCGGATGTCGGGTCGCACGAGCAGACCGCCGAACTTTTCGTAGCTGAAGATCGCCAACAGATAGAACACGGCGTCGGAAATCACCTTGGCGGCCACCCATCCGGCGACCGCGTTGCCGAGCATGGTCGGAAGAAGGTAATAGGCAACCGGCCGTACCCCGAGACTGTCAACAAACTCAGCCAGACCAAACTCGACAGCCACGCTGCGTAGTGCAAGTGCGTTGGCCACGACTACCCGCATCGACCCGACGCGCTCATTTAGCTGGCGATACGCCTGTCGGACCGCGGCGAGAAATGCGGTCGCGTAGTACCCGATCGCAGCTCCGAGCGTGCCCGCGAGCGCGCCGGCGACCAGGGAATGGGTGATTGCATAAGCCAGCGCCACTCCGCCGAGTTCTCCTGCGGCACTGACGATCTCGTACGGTAAGTATCGGATTATCCATTCGCGAACCGGATGTCGCGCACCGGGCTGTGCGGCGTCGGATATAGCACGGTGCTCGTTGGCGTCCATGGACATTGCAGCGTCATTCACCAACGACCGATCAATTGCGAACTTGTCACTGAAGTCATACCTCCCCATTGAATGCATGAACCGTCATCCGATTTCGCATCGACGCCAATACAAGCTATATAGAATCACCTTTCCGAGTTTGATTGATCGCGACAAAACAGCGTCGCGTCAAAGATACCTTCTTGGCGGCACCGAATAAATTGGATTTCAACCCTAGTTGGACATCGACTTCCTCAGGCACTCACCATCAATCGCGATCGAGGTACACCGCAACCTGCTGCGATGTCAAAACACGTCAACTAAAAGTTGAATAGCGTTCGGGCGCACACGATTCCGAATGCCACGGTGCGCGAATGAGAGCTGGCTAATACCGACTAGCCCCCGGGCGCCGGCGACGCAAGGCCCCGGGCCTGCGATCAGATGCAACATCGTGTCACCCTCGCCCTCCATGCATCAGAGTCGTTGAACTTAACCGTTTAGTGCTGGTACACCAAGGTAATCTAAACGTCCCATGATCATCAAGGGCCTATCGCCGAAATAAATATTAAGGATGCCGCGAAGGGCCCTAACCATGTCGCCTCGTTGAGGCGCGTCGAGTATGTGAAATAGATAAGCAATCGGTCAACTATTTTCCACCGCTCGATTCGCCACCCACCGGGAGTATCGAGTTGCTAGTGTCGCGTGTTGTTGATTGACTTACGTTTGATTTGCCGAGGAGTTCGTCGGCGGTCTTGGTACAGGTGAACGGCTTGGCGCGGTCGTTGTAGCTATCGATGTAGGTGCGGATCGCGGTTTCGAGCCCGCTGAGGTCAGTGAACGCGCCGCGGCGTGGCTTGGCGTTTCCAGGCTGCGTTCGGCAGGGGTAGAGCTTGTGGATGGTTTCGCTGATGTGAATATCTATGGTATGCAATGCCTTTCATAATGGCGGCAAGGCCGGCGGCTGGTCGATCCCGAGCAGCAGCAAGGAGGCGTTCAAGGCGGTGTTGCAGCCGAAGCTGGCCAAGCCCCGGTCACCGCCGAGGTATGGATCGAAAGTCGTTGCAGCGCTGGTCTTCTGCCGAGCAGTCCTGGCCATGACTGCGGGTAAGCGACTGGCACCGATGCTGGGCGAGCTGGTGGCGATTTTGCGGCGGTTTGGTGAGCTGGTCATCGATGACGGCACCGCCGCCGCATCCTCAGCCGCCAACTGCCCAAGGTGGAAACCTCGCTGCGCGAGGCCGCCGAGGACATCATCGCGTTCGCCGATTTCCCTGTGCTGCAATGGAAGAAAGGCTGTCTGGGTGCTCGTCGAAGCCCACGATGAATGGCAAGTCGCCGACAGACGCTGCCTCTCCGAAAGCACCCGGGTCCTGCTCCAGTCAAATAACAAACCGGTGAAACCGTTGCAGCCACAGCCGTTCTCACGGCATAGTGAACAACCACAGAGCTTCAGGCGAAACGCCCGCTCGACTAACACCATTCCACGGGACGCGACCAGTAGGGAGCCGCAGATGGCGTCTTTTGTCTTCGTTACACCTGATGCTGTGACCGCAACCGTGCGGGATTTGACCGGTATTGGATCGGCGATCAGCGCGGCCAACGCGGCAGCTGCGAGCTCCACGACGCACGTGGTGGCTGCGGCTCAGGATGAGGTGTCGGAGGCTATCTCGGCGTTGTTCGGCACCTACGGCCGGGAATATCGAGCGGTCACTGCGGACGTGGCGCTGTTTCATGAGCGCTTTGTCGGGGCGTTGACGTCCAGCGGGGCAATGTACGCGGCCGCCGAGGCCGCCGGCGCATCCCCGTTGCAGGTGTTAGAGCAGCAGTTTTTGGCGTTGATCAATGCGCCCACCAACGCTTTATTCGGGCGTCCGCTGATCGGCGATGGTGCCGATGGCGGGCCCGGGACCGGGCAGGCCGGTGGTGCGGGTGGGATCCTGTTTGGCAACGGCGGTAACGGAGGTTCGGGGGCAGCCGGACAGGCTGGAGGGGCCGGTGGCGACGCTGGCCTGTTCGGTAATGGCGGATCTGGCGGGGCCGGTGGCGCCGGCGCTGCCGGCGCGGTGGGCGGGGGCCCCGCCAGCCTTGCCCGCGGTTGTTGCTGTGCCGCCGGCCCCACCTGCACCGCCGCTACCGAACAGCCCGGCAGCCCCGCCGGCACCGCCCTTCCCGCCGTCGGCGCCGGCGGTGGAGGTTCCGGACCCGCCGGCCCCGCCGTTGCCGATCAGCCATCCGCCGGCACCGCCGTTTTGCCCCGTCCCCGGGGCGCCGTTGGCGCCATTGCCGATCAGCGGTCGCCCGGTCTGTGCCACAAACTGCGCGTTGACCACGTCGAGCAGACTCTGTAGCGGCTGCGCAGCGGCGGATTCGGCCGTCGCATACGAGCCCGCGCTCCCGGTCAAGGTCTGCACGAACTGCTGATGAAACGCCGCGGCCTGCGCGCTCACGCTCTGATACGCCTGGCCGTGCGCCCCGAACAGTTGGGCGATGGCGATCGAAACCTCATCCTGGGCGGCGGATAGCAGACCCGTTGTCTGGTCCGCCGCGGCGGCGTTGGCCGACTCGAGCGTGGAGCCAATACTGGCCAAATCCGAAGCGGCAGTTGCTAATACGTCCGGCACCGTGCTGACGAACGACATCTTTGGACCTCTCTATGAGTCATGGTTTGATCGCCAGACCGCCGTCGATCTGGTGAGCTTTGGAGAAATGGGCGTTATAGCCCGACCGGCAGCGGACTGCCTTGGTTCAGGTCGCTATGACGCTGGACGAATGTTCTGGTTGATGTGGAACACGTTGCGCGGGTCGTATTCCGCCTTGATCTCGCTGAGTCGGCGGTAGTTCGGGCCGTAGCTGGCGCGGACTCGTTCCTGCCCCTCGTCCATCATGAAGTTGACGTAGGCGGCGCCCGCCGAGTACGGGTGGGTCGCGTCCCAGTACTCGCCCGTCCAGCGCTTCAGCGTCTCCGCGTTGGCCGGGTCGGGATCGACCCCCGCGATGACTTGTGAGAAGTTGACGTCCCGGTGTGCGAACGCGGTGTCGGTTTGCCCGACTCGATGGACCGCGCCGTCGATTGGATACAGATGCATCGTGGAGTGCATGGTGGGCAGTTCTTCGCTGAAGCGGGCGTGGGCCGCCACGGCACCGTCGGCGACAGTCCGGAAGAAGTCACCGCGCCAATACCATTGCAGCCCTTTGGGATACAGGGCATCAAAGCTGGACTGCAGCGCGGGATAGGGAGCCACACCGACGCCGTCCCAGGCCGGCTCCATCTGCCGCACTGGTGCGAATACTTCGTCGGCGCGTGCGGGATCGCCCGTGTAGCACCACACCACAGCGCACGCCTTGTGTAGGTGGAAGGCCTCGGGGAAGGGCGGCGCCGGGGGGACGGTCATGGTTGCGAAGAATCCATACAGATCTTCGTCTTGCGCTGGCATGAAATCCCGGTACCAGCCGAGAATGTCGGTGGTGGCCGAGACCGGCCACGCCGTGGGGCCGCAGATCACGCTCTGCACGGGATGCAGGCGGAACGTAAACGAGGTGACCACACCGAAGTTGCCGCCGCCGCCGCGCAGCGCCCAGAACAGGTCGGGATGCTCGGATTCGGACGCCGTCACCTCGCGGCCGTCGGCCAACACGACCTCGGCCTCCAGGAGGTTGTCGATGGTCAGGCCGTGCTTGCGGGACAGATATCCGTGGCCACCCCCCAGGGTGAGGCCACCGACCCCGGTGCTGGAGATGATGCCGCTCGGTGTCGCCAGACCGTGCGCGTGGGTCGCGGCGTCCACCTGACCCCAGGTCGCACCGCCTTGCACCCGGGCGGTGCGGCGCTCGGGGTCCACTTCGATCCGGTTCATCGGCGACAGATCGATGACAAGGCCGCCCTCGACAGACCCGAAACCGGGGCCGTTGTGGCCGCCCCCTCGCACGGCCACAACTAGGTTCGAGGTCCGTGCGAATTCCAGCGCACCCGCGACGTCGGCGGCGGTTACGCAACGCGCGATCAGTGCCGGCCGCTTGTCGATCATCGCGTTGTGCAGCGCTCGGGCTTCGTCGTATCCGGGGTCATCAGGCAGGATCACCTCTCCGCCCAGCTGGCCCCGAACCTCCGCTGTCGCCATGCGAGTCATCATGCACTGAAGCTATGGGGCGAGGCAGTGGCACGTCATGACCACAACTAGGCATCTTCGGTGGGGCCCGGCAATAGTCAAATCTGACTATCGACCAGTCGACCGCGCCGCGGCTACGTTGTGCTCATGGCGCAGTGGGTGCCGCCGCCCCTTCCAGCAGAACTGACCGCTCGTCGGGGTGGTCCGCTGGTGGGTCGCGCCGCCGAACTCGCGGCGTTCGAGCAGGCCTGGGAACGGGTCGAGGGCGGCAAGCGCCAGGCGGTATTCGTCGGTGGTGAGCCCGGCGCCGGAAAGACACGCCTGGCCGCCGAGGTAGCAGGGAGGCTGGCCGATCATGGTGTCGCGGTGCTTGTCGGAAGCTCGACGGCCGACGCCAACGTCCCGTACGCGCCGTTCGCCGAGGCGTTGGATCGCCTGTTGATTGCGGCTCCGCCGGGTTCGCTGGCGGATGCGTTGGCGGACGCGGGACCACAGCTAAGGCGGCTGACAGCCCAGGTCGATCGGCACCTGCCCGAGATAGTCCCGGCCGACGATGTCGACGCGCCCCGGCGCGCCCTCTTCGACGCGATGACGGGTTTTCTGCGGCGGCTGGCGATCGATCGCCCACTCGCGGTGGTCCTCGAGGACATGCATTGGGCTCAGGTGCCGACCCTGGCCATGCTCGAACACGTGGTCATCGGCTGCATGGATGTGCGCATGCTGGTGGTCGCCACCTTCCGCACAACCGAACCGGATCGCTCCGAAGAGCTCGCGACCCGGCTGGCCGAGCTGCACCGGTTCGAGGGGGTGCGGCGTCTCGATCTCGGAGGTCTGGACACCGAGGCGATCGCCGAGTTCGTCGGCCAAACCCAGCAGCTGCGCCCGCCGTCGGCGCGCACGGCCGCGGCGTTGCTGCGGGATAAGACCGGCGGCAATCCGTTCTTCCTGACCGAACTCTGCAACCATCTCGAAATCCGGGGTGGGTCGGATGGGTTCGCCGCGCTGAGTTCACACCAGACCGTTCCGGCGTCGATCGGGGATGTGATCGCCCGTCGGCTCGGCGGACTCGGGGCCAGCGTACGCACAGTGATCGAACAGGCGGCGGTGCTGGGCGAAACGTTTGATCTGCCGGCGCTGATCGCCACCAGCGAGACCGATCTCGCGGCGACGCTGGCGGCGGTCGATTCGGCCGAAGCCGTCGGGCTGATCTGTGCAGTTCCCGGCTCTGACGGCGAGTTTGCGTTCGTGCATGCGCTGACCCGTGAGGCCACTCTCAACGGCATGGCGGCGTCGCGGCAGCGGATCATGCACGCTCGGGCCGCCGAAGCGTTGGAGGGGCGTGCCGACCCGACGGTTGTTCCCCGTGTGGCCAACCACTACCTGCTTGCGCATGTGTTGGGCTACCACGATGAGGCATTGCGTTACGCGCGGAAAGCGGCCGAAGGAGCCGAGCGGAGCCTGGCTTACGAGGATGCGGCGAAATGGTTCGAGCGGGCTGCGGCACTTCCCGAACTGGGTCCAGAGGATCGGGCGCGGCTGAATTTCGGTGCGGCCACAAACCACGTGCGCTCTGGCGATTTCGCCCGCGGCCGGGCCATTTACGAACGCATCAGTGCGATGGACGATCCGCTCATCCGGCTAGAGGCGGCCGTCGGCTACGAGGACGCAAGTTGGCGTCCCGGGCTGGCTGACTCGAAAGCGGCCGATCTGCTGGCCTCGGCGCTGGAAGGGTGTGGGTTGAGCACCGAGGATCCCCGCTATGTGCAAGCCCTCGCGAGTTTCGGACGCGCGCTGGCGTTTGCCGGCGAGGCGGTACGTGCCCGAGAAGTCGGTAGCCGCGCCATCGATAGCGCGCGGGTCATCGGCGATTCGACGGCAATACTGCACGCGCTGCACGCCAGCCTGTGGCACGGATTGAGCCCGGAAATGTCTGACATCCAAGTGGAGCGGTCGGCCGAGCTGCTGAGTGGGTTGCAATCACTCCGCGACTACGTCGCGCTCGGCTCGTCGTCGCATTTCCGCGCCTTGGTCAGCTACTTAGTCGGCAGGCCCGACGACCTGGCCGCCTCGTCCGCCGAGTTGCAGCGAGCGATCCAAGCCAGCGGACAGCCGTTCTTTGGCTTCATCAGCGCGTGCGTCAACCAGGCGCTGACGTATCTGCGCGGCGACTTCGGCGGTGCGGAACGGTGGGCCGACATCGCCCTGCGCACCGGAAGCAGGTTCGGCGCAGACGGGACGGAAGGCTCGCACGGCGTTCAGATGTTCATGATTCGCCGTGAAACGGGGGACCTGAAGAGGTTCGCCGGGTTCGTGGACGGCAGCGAGACGTTCGCCGGCCGTTGGGTGCCCGGCTTGCTAGCGCTGTACACCGAGCTCGGCTGCGAACCTGGCATGACCCGCGCGCTGAACCACCTGCTCAATCGCACTCTCGGCGACCATACCGAGGAGGCGCAGTGGCCGATGGAGCTGGTATTCATGCTGGAAGCGGCCTTGGAGCTAGGTAATCGGGAAGCCGTGCACGCGTTGCGGCCGTACGTCGCCCGCTATGCCGGCAAGAACCTGGTGGCCGGACAGTTCGTAGCGCTGTTCGGCAGTGCCGACCGGTATCTCGCCCGGATCGCGGCACTCGGCGGCGACACTGATGCCGCCGAGTGCCATTTCGCCGCGGCGCTGGAGATGGACCGGAAGATGGGCGCAGTGGTTCATGTCGCGGAGACACTGGCCCGACACGCGCTCTTTGCCGCATCTGGCGGTCGCACCGACGAGGCGCGACGCCTTGCCGACCGGGCCCGCGAGATCGCCGCGCCGATCGGCCAAGCCCGGGTGCTTGATTTGGTGGATGAACTGCTCACATCGGTTCCGCAGGGGCCGGATGGTCTGACCGACAGGGAGATTGAAGTGCTTCGGCTACTGGCCGAAGGGCTGAGCAATCGCACGATCGGCGAGCGCCTCTACATCAGCACCAACACGGCTGCCAACCACGTTCGCAGCATCCTGATCAAGACCGGTGCTGCGAATAGAACGCAAGCGGCGATGTACGCCACCGAGCACGAGCTGCTCGAGTGACGATCAAATAGCCGAAAATGCGCCGTCCGGCATGATGCGATCGGTTACCTGGACGATGACATCGGCGGGGGGACCGGCACGCGCGGCCGCGGGTCTGATCGCCTCCGGCGATGGCGCCTCGTAGAGGCAATAGGTCTTTCGCTTGTCCGCGGACAGAAACGAATACAGCCAGCGAACGTCCTCCTGCGAATTGATGCGATTGATCCCATCCACAGTGTCGAGGGTGGGTTCCAGCGCCTCCGCGTAGTTGCGCTCGATCATGAATATCGGCACGGTGAACTCCTATTGATCGTCTCGTCTTGACGGGGAACCTACGCCGACGATGACGCCGGGCGGTGACGAACCAAAAACATTTGGAGCGTTGCGGCGCTTCTCAAAACCTAAAAGGCTTTTGCGGACGTCACTGCTGCGTCCCGAGCCTTGGTTCAGCAAGGGATCGTCGGGTGATCGGACGACCAGGGCTGGGCGGATTCCAATTGCGCGGCAACGCGGATGAGTATGTCTTCGCGTCCGTAGGCGCTGGCCAGCTGTATGCCGATGGGCAGGCCGTCGGCGTTGCGGTGCAAGGGCAGGCTGATTGCGGGCTGGCCGCTCATGTTGAACGGGGGCGTGAACGCGGCGAACTGGCCGCCGCGACGCATCGGTGCCGTTGGATGTTGGGGATTGTTCTCGAACTCGCTCAGCGGCGGCGGTGGTTCGGCCACCGTCGGCGTTAGTAGCAGGTCCCAGCCGTCGGCCCACCACTGTTGGAGCGCCCGCCGAAACGCCCACACCTCGGCTTGTGCCGCCGCGTAATCAACGGCGCTCAATCGCTGCGCGCGCTCGATCAGCACCCAGTTCACCGGCTCGATGTCGTCGGCGGTCACCTCGCGCTCGAGAGTCCCGCTGAACCCGCGTGACGCCATTGCCAGCTGCGTCGCCCACAGCGCCATGAATTTCTTGGTCAGCGTGGCATCGGCCAGAGCCGCCGGCCACGCCGGCACGACGATGTGACCGAGTTGTTCGAGCAGCGACGCCGCCGCCCGTGCCGCCGAAATACAGTCCTGGTGTAAGAATTCGCCGCGCGGATGCACGTCGAGCAGTCCGATGCGCAGCCGGCCGGGATCGGCGCCCACCTCTGCGACGTACGGCCGCCGCGGCGTGGGCGCGATAACGCTGTCGCCGACACCGGGACCGCGCACCGCGTCGAGCAGGCCCGCAGTGTCTCGCACGGTACGGCTCACACACAGTTCCACTCCCAGCCCCGTCTCGGCGCGCGCGGGCCCGACCGTGATTCGACCCTGGCTCGGCTTGAGTCCCACCAGTCCGCAGCACGATGCCGGGATGCGGATGCTCCCACCCCCGTCGGAGGCGTTGGCGAACGGGACCATTCCGGCCGCCACCGCCGCGGCGGCGCCACCACTGGATCCACCCGCCGTGCGGTCCAGTGCCCACGGGTTGCGGGTCGGTCCCCAGGCCAGCGGTTGTGTGGTCGGCAGGCTGCCCATCTCGGGGCTGTTCGTCCGTCCAGCAATCCCCAACCCGGCCGCCTTGAACCGGGCGACCAGCGTGGTATCGGCGGCGTCGATCTTGCCCGCCTCTTTCAACGCCACATTGCCGTTGGACAGCGTCTGACCGGCGAAGCTGGTGTAAAGGTCCTTGAGCAGAAACGGCACGCCGCGAAACGGGCCGTCGGGAAGATCCGGGTCCGCGGCGATTGACCGTGCGTGATCGAACCACTCGATGACCACGGCGTTCAACGCGGGGTTGGACTGCTCGATCCGTTCGATTGCGGCCTCCAGCAGCTCGCTGGCGGTGACCTCACCCGTGGCGACCAAGCGCGCCTGATCGGTGGCGTCCATCCATCGTGTCTGTTCGGCAAGTTCACTCACGATCTTGGGTCTAGCACCGTCCGCGGTGAAATGAAAAGCTTTGCGGAGATGACCCATTGCGCCGGCAGCGTCAGTGGATGCGGACGCTGCCGCCCTGGCCGATCAGTCCGGAAGATCACCGCCTCAGTGAATGCGTGCGCTGCCTCCGAGGCCGATCTCGAGGACACTGCCGGTGATGACGCCGGGGTCGGTCACCAGATAGACCACGCCACGGCTGACGTCCTCGGGTTGTAGCCACGGTCGCGGTATCGGATTGGCTTTCATCATGCGGCGCACCAAGTCGTCGGGAACGTCGTCTCCGCCCGCGGGCTGCACCATCGGAGTCTGCGTAGTGGTCGGACAGATGACGTTGACCGTGATGCCCTCTTTGGAGACCTCCAGCGCTACCGATTTAGCCAGCCCGATGATTCCCCACTTGGTGGCGTTGTATGCCGCCAGCTCCGGGATGCCCAGTCGACCACCCATGGAGGATGTCACGACGATCCTGCCGAACTGCTGCCGTCGCATGACCGGTATGGCCGCCCGAAGGGTGTGAAATACGCCTGTCAGGTTGGTGTCCACCAGCTGCTGCCAAACCTGATCGCTCACCTGGTCCAAAGGGCCGGTGCTGACGATGCCGGCATTGGCCAGCACGATGTCGAGGCTGCCGAGGTCGGTTACCGTCTGTGCGACCGCGGCGTCGACCTGGGCTGAGTCGCGTACGTCGAGGGCTATCGGCAGACAGCGTCGGCCGAGCTCGTCAACGAGCTTGGCCGTCTCTCGTAGGTCGTCCTCGGTAGCGAGCGGGTAGGTCAGGTCAGTCATCGGACCGGGCGCATCGGCGGCGACGATGTCCGCTCCTTCGGCCGCCAAAGCCAACGCATGCGCGCGCCCTTGCCCTCGAGCTGCTCCGGTGATCAAGGCGACACGTCCATCCAAAGCACCCATAGACGGACACGTTAGCAGGCTTACGAAATGAATTGCGGCGGAGCCTATTTCGGTGAGGAACTAGGTACGCAACGAGAGCGCCACCCGTGCACCTGTCGGTGCCACCGGTGCCAGTGAGCCCGCCGCACTACCGCAGCCGCCAGCATCTTGGGTGCGATCAACTAGCTCGCGAGGTCGTTTCCGCCCACGTCAGAACCATGGGCCGGGATAGTGGCCGTCCTCATCTCGCACCAAAAGGATCTCCCGGCATTCTCCGCCCGAGGACGCAGCAGTCTCGCCGCGGCATACCAGCGTCCAACCGGATATCCGCCCGAATGGCCGCATGGCCCAGCTCGACGTAACCGTCTCGCCGGCAGGCAACGCGATCGCCGAAAACTTGCCGGAGGTGTTCGTGATATAGAGATGGCCGCCAAAGTATGTCACCTTGGAAATCGATGACTTTTTGACCTCATCTCGATTCTTCAGAAAGTCCCAATGCTGCGTTCGCAGATTCCAGACACCGAACCCGAACTGCGAGGTGTCGGACGCGTGACCGTCGATGAATAGCTCCCCATCCGCCAACGTTGCGCCCAATCCATCACCGGAAACACGTTCGGAATCACCAATTTTGACAAGGGATCGGGAGTTGAGGTCGAAGAACATGGTCGACACGATTCCAGGGCCATCCGAACGCGTGAGCTTTAGCAGCCGGTCGGGCCCGTCGGCCATTTCAGCGTCGACGGTCCGGATGTCGTTGTCCTGAAATAT
This sequence comes from Mycobacterium simulans, assembly GCF_900232995.1. Classification (GTDB taxonomy): domain Bacteria; phylum Actinomycetota; class Actinomycetes; order Mycobacteriales; family Mycobacteriaceae; genus Mycobacterium; species Mycobacterium simulans. Next base: position 301,129 of record NZ_OCVX01000003.1, on the reverse strand, counting down.
TGGCTCGCCCGACGGCAGTCGCAGCTCGGCACCCGATGTCTGGCCATCAACGGTGTTCCGCTGGAAGGCCAGAACGTCTTGCCAGGCCCGCCCGGGCTGTGGGTCGTCCCACATAACCGATAGGTCGGCATTCGAAAGTACAACGGTCCGTGGCGGTTTCAGGCTGTGGCCATCGAAGAAGGCGTTCGTCCAGGCCACGCCGGATGCGGTTCCGGCGAGCCCCCAGTTCTTGGATGCTGCCAGTTGCAGGTTGGGGTCGGGGGGTTGCAGTTCCCTTGTTGCCAACGGCTGGCTCGATCGGAGATCGAACACATAGACGGTCGCGGACCTGACGCTCGCTACCAAGTAGGCGACCTTCGGATCTTCCGCGGTGCCCGACAGCGCGCATGCGGCGCCTGTTATGTCTACACCGGCGGGAACAGCGGGAACAGCCGGCGTTACCCACTGCCCTGTTTTTGTGTCAAACACTTTGGGGCGGATGCTGTCCAGTGCCGACCTGCCAGGTGTGAATTTCTCGGGACAACCGTAGTAGACGGTTCCGCCGTAGCCCTTCCAATCTTTCGCCAAGACACTTGCGTGGGAAGGTGGCGGGACAACCGTACTGGCTGCGGGTTTCGACGTCGAGATAGCGGGATGAGCCCCCGGTGGGGACGCGGTCGTTGAACACGACGAAACGCCCAGGCAGACCACCGCCGCGAACGCCGCGACCGCGCGCTCGGACGCACGCCTCCCCGTGACCAGACTCATCAGCGAATTCCCCCCGCTAAAGTCCTCTGACCAATGAGCGTAAAGCCGGCCGGCGCATCTGGCGACCCGAGCAACCCGCCGATCCCGCCGGAGCCCGCATACGCTAACCAGATGAGCGCCGCCGAACAGCGTGCGGGAATCGACCTGACCAACCTCGACCAGCCGCTGAGCCCGGATGCCGGGGCCACCAAGCGCGACCTGGTGGATTACCTGGACGCGGTGGCCGACAGGATGTTGCCCGGACTGGTCGGCCGGCCGCTCACGGTGCTGAGGGTCCTGCGCGGGAGCGCGCCATTCATGCAAAAGAACGTGCCCAAATACACCCCGGACTGGGTGCGAACGGTTCCGATTTGGGCGGAAAGCTCCCAACGAATGGTCCATTACCCGCTGTGCGACGACCGGCGCACGCTGCTTTGGCTCGCCAATCAGCGCGCCGTGGAGTACCACCCGACGTTGGGCTTGGCCGACAACGTCTACCGGCCGACTCACCTCGTCCTCGATCTCGATCCACCCGCGGAAAACGACTTCACCGCGGTGGTCAACGTTGCCCACCTGGTGCGTCAGGCGCTCGCGGACTGCGACCTTGCCGGCGCGGTAAAGACCAGTGGCGCGAAAGGCCTCCACGTGTTTGTCCCCATCGACGACAGTGCGCCGGTCGAGGATGTCGCGGCGGCCACCCGCGCGCTGGCCGCTCGAGCCGAAGCGCTCGATCCCGACTCGGCGACAACGGCTTTCATCGTGGAGGACCGCGCCGGCAAGGTGTTCGTCGACGCTACCCGTGCCGGGGGAGCGACGGTCGCCGCCGTCTACAGCCCACGATTGCGCCCGGGCACTCCGGTGTCATTCCCGTTGGATTGGTCGGATCTGGACCGCGTCAACCCCGGTGATTTCACCGTGCATACGGCAATCGAGGCCCTTTCCGGATGCGACCCGTGGGCTGAGTCGATGCCCGAACCACAGTGCTTACCAAGCGATCTCATCGAGCAGGGACGCACCATTCCGGTTGCTCGCGTTGCGGCAATGCATGAAGGAAAGCGACGCGCCCGGGCACGACGGGCCCGCGACAATTGACTAGCGATGGGAGATGACGGATTGTCCACCTTCAAGAGGTACCTCGGATTCCAGCTGATGATGTTCGTGTTCGGCATCGTCGGTCCGATCTTTCTGATCATGTTCTTTGTGTCGCAACCTGATCCGACCATGAAGTGGGCGTACTGGGTAGGGCTCTTCATTACCTACGCCGACATACAGATCGCGCTCGCGCTCACGAAATCAGCAGGCGGCGACTAACAGCCGGCATCCACTCATGACACGACCATTCGCAGCCGCTCCCAGCCGCGGACGGTTGATGTCGGCGCAAGCTTGAGGCTGTCGTAATCGATATTCCATTCGGGCCACCGGTTGAGCAACTCGTCCAGCGCGACTCGGCCCTCGAGGCGAGCCAGATTTGCCCCGAGGCAATAATGCACGCCCTTGCCGAAAGTGAGATGAGAAATGTTGTCGCGGTGGATGTTAAAGGTGTCGGGGTCGGTGTACCGTCGCGGATCGCGGTTGGCGGCACCGAACAGTAACAGCATGGCGCTGCCGGCGGGCACGGTAGTGTCGTAGCACTCGAAATCGCGGATGGTGTAGCGAGCGACATGCGGACCCGTCGGTTCGAACCGCAGGGTCTCGTCGACCGCGCGCGTCAAAAGTGTTCTGTCTTCGGCGATTTCCCGGCGCTGGTCGGGATGTTCGGCGAGTACCTTGGCCAGCCAGCCGATCAGCCGGCCGGTGGTCTCGTTCCCGGCGCCGGCCACAACTTGGGTGTAGTGCAGAATCTCCTTGCGGGTCAGCTTTCTGGTGACGCCGTACTCGTCCTCGAACTCGACATTGAGCAATGCGGTCATCAGGTCATCGGAAGGATTCTTGGCGCGCCAGTCAACGTATTCGGCGTAGATGCGTCCGTCGGCGATCGCATCGGGATCGGCCACCTTCATCGGTGTGCCGGGCTTGGTCCGAAGGTTGGCGTCGTTGGCGTCTCGAACACCTATCTGGTCATCCTCGGGGATGCCGAGCAGCATGCCGATGACACGCATCGGCATCATCGAGGCCAATTCGGCAATGATGTCGAAGCTTTGCGCACCGACCAGCGGATCCAGGCAACGCACACAGTACCGCCGGATCTGGTCCTCGATTTCGGCCATCCGCCTCGGCGTGAAGACCCGGGACATCACCCCACGCAACATGGTGTGCACCGGCGGATCCTCAAACATCATCACGCCCGGGGGCATATCGAAGTCGGACTTCACCAGTTCAAGAATGTCGCTTCGGCTGTTGGAGAAGGTCTGCCAGTCCGCAAGTGCCTTTTCGACGTCGGCGTGGCGCGAGATCGCCCAGAAGTCGTAGCGCTCGTTGTAATAGATCGGCGCTTCGTCACGAAGCCGGGCAAAGGTCGGATAGGGGTTGGCGGTGATGTTGATGTCGTAGGGGTCGTAGTAGACCTCGGTGTCGTGCGCAATCGTCATGCGGCCGTGGTCCCTTCATGTAACCGCGTTACACCGAGTACAGTAACCGTGTTACTCACCGACGGCAAGGGTGGTCTGCTCAATGGCTCAAGACGACCGGATCCTGCGCATCGTGGTGGACATTCTGGAAACCGAGGGCTACGAAGCGGTGCAATTGCGGGAAGTCGCTCGCCGCTCGCGAACCTCACTGGCCACCATCTATAAACGCTATGCGAACCGAGACGAACTGATTCGCGCGGCGCTACAGACCTGGATGGAGGAGAACCCGTACTCGACGCTGTCCCGGCAATCGCATCAGCCCGATGAGTCGCTCTACGCCGGCATGATGCGGGTCCTTCGGACCGTCTTCGAACCGTGGGAGCAGCACCCCCGCATGCTCACGGCCTACTTTCGTGCCAGGGTCGCGCCCGGTGGACAGCAACTCGTCAGTCGCGGCCTCGATGTCGTCGTGCCCGCCGTTCTGGAAGTCCTCGGTGACGTCGACGACCGTTTCATCGCCGACCTCGACACCATCATCTCGAGCCTCGTTTACGGACTCCTGGGCCGCTTCGTCGCCGGCGAGATCGCGGTGACCGACATCCTGTCCATCCTCGAACGCAACGTGTTCTGGCTGACAAGAGGCTACGAGGCGCGGCACGGAGCCGGGGATCGGAATCAGCCAGTCGGAAGGTCGCGGTCCGGCTCTAATTGCCCTGTGGATCCAAGCTGTTGAGGGTTGTCACCACCTCGTCGTACTCGCCGCGGGCCTCGGCGTAACGGAGGAACTTCGCCCGCCCCACCTGAATCTCGTTCGCGTCGGGATCGTTTTCCAGCAGCTGGATCACCATTGCCGGTGATCTTCATGTAGCTGGACGTCTTACGAAATACATTGCTGCAGTGAGTATTTGCGGCTTCAGGTTGGTGGACCGGGCCCGTCTCGACACCGATCGTAGAATGGCGTCCATGACTGACACCACCACGTCGTTCCGGCTGCCGCCCGGACGTCGGCTGTCGCGCTGGTTGCAGGTGGTGTTCACACTGGGCCGCTGGACGCAATTTGTCGATGCCTGTCATCGGCGCTACGGCAACGTTTTCACGTTGCGCGTCCCCTGGATGGGCACGCTGGTGTATTTGGCCGATCCGGCCGATATCAAGACGGTGTTTGCCGGCGATCCAAGCGTCTTTCATGCCGGCGAGGCAAACACCATGCTGCGCGGCTTGCTTGGGGACACTTCCCTGTTGGTGATCGACGACGAGTTGCATCGGGATCGGCGCCGCCTGATGTTGCCCCCGTTCCACCGCGATGCCGTTGCGCGCCAAACCGGGTTGATGGCCGAGATCGCTGCGGAGAACATCTCCGGGTGGCCAGTAGGCACGCCGTTCCCCGCGGCGCCGAAGATGTCTGAGATAACACTCGAGGTGACCTTGCGGATGGTCATCGGCGCCACCGACCCCGCCCGGTTGGCCGCGCTGCGCAAGGTGATGCCCAAGCTGCTCGACTTGGGGCCGTGGCAGATGCTGGCAATCGCCAACCAGAACCTGCTGCGCCGCCGTCCCTGGCGAGGATTGCAATGGCGAATCGCAGAGGCCGACAGTCTGCTCTACGCGGAAATTGCCGACCGACGCGCCGATCCGAATCTGGATTCACGCGCCGACACTTTGGCCATGCTAGTGCGCGCCCAACCCGCGATGAACGACCGCGAACTGCGTGACCAGCTGATCACGCTGCTGGTGGCCGGTTACGAAACCACGGCGACGGCGCTGTCCTGGGTGCTGGAGCGCCTAATTCGCCACCCGGACGCCCTGCAGAAGGCGATACGGGCGGCCGAGGCCAGCGCGGCTGGCGATCCGGCCGGCGACGAGTATCTCGAGGCGCTGGCGAAGGAGACGTTGCGGATCCGCCCGGTGGTCTACGAGTTGGGCCGGGTGTTGACCGAGCCGGTCGAAGTGGCCGGCTATCGGTTGCCAGCCGGCACGATGGTGATGCCGTCGATATCGCTGGTGCACGCGAGCGCCGCGATCTACCCGGATCCGGATCGGTTTGACCCGGACCGGATGCTGGGCGCCACCCTGAGCCCTACCACCTGGTTGCCGTTCGGCGGCGGCAACCGACGCTGCCTCGGCGCTACCTTCGCCATGGCCGAAATGAGGGTTGTGCTGCGCGAAATCCTGCGCCGGGCCGAATTGAACACCACGACCTCGGCCGGCGAACGGCAGAAACTCAGGCACGTCATCCAGGTGCCCGGCCGCGGCGCTCGCATCAGCGTTCGCGCGATCAAGGACGTGCCGTCAGCAGCGCCGCCAGCGTGCCCGGCCGCTCGGCAGACGGGCTAGATCCCATAGTCGGGTAGCTCGATGTCGTCGCGCACATTGCCGGCAATAAGCGTTGCCAGCGGTCCAAAGTTCATCGTGCGCAGCGCCAGGTTGCGGAACCACAGGCCGAATCGGGTTCGCGCGGCAAAGAATCCGATGAATCTCGCCGCACCCGCTTGCTTGCTCTCGATGAACGGATGCAGCAGCGCCTGGTACGCATCGAAGGCGCGGCGGTGGTCACCGTCGGCGCGCTGCAGTTCGCCGGCCAGCACGTAAGCCTCGGTGATCGCGAGGCCGGTGCCCTCGCCGCCGAGCAACGAGATGCAGCCAGCCGCGTCGCCGATCAGTGCGACCCGGCCGCGTGACCAGCCGTCCATGCGGATCTGGCTGACCACGTCGAAGTACAGGTCGTCGATGTCGTCCAGCGTCGCCAGGATATCGTGGCATTCCCAGCCGGCATCGCCGAACTCGTTGCGCAACTGAGCTTTTGGTGATTCGTCGGTGTCGTCGTGCTCGGCGCGAAAGATGAACAAAAACATGGTGCGGTCGCCGCGCAGCGCGAAACGCCCCACCTGTCTGCCTGGCGTGTTGTAGAGGACATAGCTCAGGTCGTCGCGGGGCCGGTAGCCGTCGACCACGCAGGCTGCGACCTTGCAGCCGAGATAGTGCTCGAAATTGCGGTCTGGCCCGAAGATGAGACGACGCACGTTCGAGTGCAAGCCGTCCGCGCCGACGACCAGGTCGAAATCACGCGGCGGGCTCTGCTCGAAGGTCAGATGGACGCCGTCGCTGTCCTGGTCGATGGTGGCGATGCCGTCGCCAAAGATCGTCTCGACGTTGTCTTCGATGCTGGCGTAGATCGCGTCGGCCAGATCACCGCGAGGCAGGCTGGTGAAATCGTCGCCGATTATGCGGCGCAAGACATTGACGTCCATGTCGGCTTTGACCTCGCCGTTGGAGCCGACCGAGCGCAGGCGTTCGATCTGGTAACCGGCGGTGCGGATCCGATCCTCGATGCCCATGCGTTTGGCCACCTGGTAGCCGACGCCCCAGAAGTCGATCATGTAGCCGCCGGTGCGGAATTTCGGCGCCCGCTCGATCAGCGTCGGGGTGTGGCCGGTGCGGTAGAGCCAGTGGGCGACCGCCGCTCCTGCCACGCCGGCGCCGCTGATCGCTACTTTCACACTGCAATTGTGCCCTTAGGCATGTGTCGGCGGCTACATTGGCCATATTGCTCAATGCGTTAGCAAGCGCTAACGTATCGACGTGTGCTCGACCTGCTGGAAGTCGCAGCAGAGCCAACTAGGCGCCGACTGCTGCAGCTCCTGGCGCCGGGCGAACGCACCGTCACCCAGCTCGCATTGCAATTTCCGGTTACCCGTTCGGCGATATCGCAGCATCTCGCGATCCTCGCCGAGGTTGGCCTGGTCACTGCCCGCAAACAGGGACGGGAACGGTATTACCGCCTCGACGAGCACGGGATGCGTCGGCTACGTGCGCTTTTCGCGTCGTTCTGGACTGATGAGCTGGACCGCCTCGTTGCCGACGCCACCGATTACGAACTGTCGTGAGGAGAGTGCGCCATGCCCTTCGAAAAAGCAGTCGTCGTGCCCTTGGATCCGGCCAGCACGTTCGCGCTCATCACCCAGCCGGAGCGGCTGCGGCGTTGGATGACAGTCACCGCCCGTGTCGAGCTGCGGGCGGGTGGTGCTTACCGATGGACGGTGACCCCGGGGAACATCGCGGCAGGAACCGTCGTGGAGGTGGATCCCGGCAAGCGGATGGTGTTCTCCTGGGGGTGGGAGGAGCACGGCGATCCACCTCCGGGTGGTTCAACCGTCACCGTCACGTTGACGCCGGTCGACGGCGGCACCGAGGTCCGGCTGGTTCATGATGGGCTGACAGACGAGCAGGCCGCCCGGCACGCCGAAGGCTGGAATCACTTCCTCGACCGGCTCGTCGCCGCCGGCCAGGTCGGTGACGCCGGTCCTGACGAATGGGCGGCAGTGCCCGACCCGCTCGACGAATTGTCCTGCGCCGAAGCAACATTGGCGGTCCTGCAGCATGTGCTGCGCGGGCTGGGCTCCTCCGACCTGTCCAAGCAGACGCCGTGCAAGGAATATGACGTGTCGCAGCTGGCGGACCATCTGATGCGATCCCTCACGATCATCGGTGGTGCCGCGGGCGCCCAGCCGCCGCCCCGCGACTTGGACGCACCGCTGGAAACCCAGGTGGCGGACGCGGCGCAGGCCGTGCTCGAGGCGTGGCGGCGACGAGGTTTGGATGGCACCGTCGAGTTGAACGCGAACGAAGTGCCTGCCGTCATGCCTGTCGGCATCTTGTGCCTCGAATTCTTGGTCCACGCTTGGGATTTCGCGATCGCCACTGGTCGTCAAGTGGTTGTGTCCGAGCCTGTGTCGGAGTACGTTCTGGGGGTGGCCGGCAAAGTTATCACCCCGGCGGCGCGTAGCTACGCGGGCTTCGCCGAACCGGTGGCAGTCGGGTCTTTTGCCCCGGTCCTGGATCGACTGATCGCCTTCACCGGCCGCGGGCCGACCGGCATCTCCGCGGCCACCAACTAACTGAAAGGTCAATCATGCCCAAGAGAACCGAATACGCACAGGGCACACCGAACTGGGTCGACCTGCAGACCACTGATCAGTCCGCTGCCAAACAGTTCTACTCGTCGCTATTGGGCTGGAGCTATGACGACAACGAGATGCCCGGCGGCGGCGGTGTATACGCAATGGCCACATTGAACGGAGAAACCGTCGCAGCCATCGCGCCGATGCCGCCGGGTGCACCCGAGGGGCGGCCGCCTGCGTGGAACACCTACATCGCTGTGGACAATGTCGACGCGGTGGTTGATGAGGTGTCGATCGCAGGAGGGCAAGTGTTGATGCCGGCGTTCGACATCGGCGATGCGGGTCGGATGACCTTTGTCACCGATCCGACCGGCGCGGCGGTGGGACTATGGCAGGCTAACCAGCACATCGGCGCGACTTTGGTCAACGAGACAGGCGCCGTGATATGGAACGAATTGATCACGGACAAGCCGGATTTGGCGTTGGCATTCTACGACGCGGTGCTAGGCCTGACCTACACCACGATGGAGATGGCTCCCGGTCAGAACTACCGTGTGCTCAAGGCCGGCGGAGCGGATGTCGGCGGCTGTATGGAACCGCCGATGCCCGGCGTGCCGAACCACTGGCATGTCTATTTCGCGGTCGACGACGTCGACGCGACGGCGGCCAAGGCGCGTGCCGAGGGTGGCCAGGTTCTCGCGGAACCGTTCGATATTCCGTCGGTAGGACGGTGTGCCGTCCTGTCCGACCCGCAGGGTGGGGCATTCAGCTTGCTGAAGCCCGCGCCACAGCAGTAGGTCACGCTAGGCTCGCACCCACTGCCAAGCCGCGGCCAAGCTATCGCGGTCGAATGTCCGCAGCTCGCCGGTCATCACAAGGGCCGCGGCCACATTGACGCACCATTGCTCCCATCGTGGTGCGCCGACGATGGCGACTTTGTCAAAGTCTCGGCGGTGCTCAGCTTGAGGCCGGCATCCGCGCCCAGGTGGGCAGCGGCTGCGATGATTGCCCGTTCGATCCGGCGCAGCGAATGCAACGCGGTGAGGAGTCGTCGCGTATTGTGCGGTGGCTCTGCCTGATTGGACGTGCCGTCCTGCTGCCTGGCTAGGGTTTCGGCGGTGTCGAGCAGATCGGCCGCGGGGCTGACCGTCACGGCGTGGGCTCCGTCGAGTGCGGCAACCAGCGCGTCGATGTTGCGTTGCGTCTGCGCTGCTGCGGCGGACACGGCATCCGACAACTCTTGAGGGCAGTGCGGGTCGTGATACTGCTCGCTGCTGCGGGCCAGGTTGCGTGCGTATCGGTCGCAGGCGGTGAACAGGTGCAGGCTCCTTTGAATGCTGCGTCGGCCGGCGAACCCGGCAACCCCGGCGAGCAGCGGCTTGGCGGTTTCCCGGAACTGTTGCAGGTGTCGGTCGAGTTGACGCGCCTGCTCGGTCGGGCTCGCGGCGTCGTCGTCATCGAACATGCTCGCGATGGAGGTCTGGATCAGTGCGGACAAGGACATCAGGAAGGCGCGGGTGTCGTTGCGGATGGTCGTTCTGATGTTGGTCGGCAGTACCAGGATCGCGACGGTGACGCCGATGACGGCGCCGATGGCGGTCTCCTCGATGCGCAGCAGCAGCACGTCGAAGCTGAAGTTCCCGAGCAGCCCATACAACAGCGCCAGCATCGTGGTGATCCAGAACGTCATAAGGCTGTAGGTGACCTTCATGAAATAGAAGGCGCAGAACAGGCATACGAAGATCATGACGAGCGAAGCGGCCTTGTCCCCGGCGACCAGCGTGGCGATCAGCATGCCGCTCGGCACGCCGAGTGCGGTGCCAAGCAGGCGCTGCCAACCCTTGGTCAGGGTTTCGCCCCAGGAGTTGGTCCCGGCGAAGATCACAAACGCCGCGATCACCGCCCAATACCAGCGCTCCGGCGATACCAACTCGCCAGTCATGATGGCCAGCGATGCTGCGATGGATACCTGGATTGCTTGACGGGTCGTTGGCAACAGGCCCGCTGGTTCGCTCGCGGCGCCGGTGTTCACACCATTGTCGTCCGATGCCGGTGTGCTTTCGCCGTGTCCGGCAGGTACCGCGTGCTCGACCAGTGCCCGGACTTCGGCAGTGGCCTTCGCCGCGGCGATTATCGCTAAGGCAAGTCGGCGCACCGCGGGTTCGCTGTCGTGATCGGTTGAGGTGGGCTGAGGTTCCTTGTCGAGTACGGCTTGAGCCAGGTTCGCGGCTTGTTGCAGCCCGTCGGGTTGGGGGACCCTTATCGCCCAGGCGAGTTTGGTGAGCGCGCCAGCCAGTTCGGTGCGGGTGGCGACGGGTATTTCCGCCGCGTCGGCCGCGGTCCGCTGACCCGCGATCGCGACCCACTCGACGGCCAGTTCGGCGTCGAATAACCACGGGGCAAGATGTTCGGCGCTGACTCCAGGCGCCAGCGTGGCCGGGTTGGACGTGTCCTCGATCTGGCTTTGCACCATCAGTGCGGTGGCGTTGAGCCGGGTAATCCGCGCGCGTATGCGGCGCCGCCGACGCTCGTCGAATCGGCCCGCCCGGATCGCGTCGGCGGTGGTGTCGACGACGATGGCCATCCGCGCTCGCAGCGAGCGAATCGTGGCTCGCAGCACGCGTTCTGGTCGATCGGGCATGACGTAGGTGCTCATGACAAACGTGCACAGCGTGCCCACCAGAACCGCGCCGATCAGCCACGGCAACTCAGCCAGGTTTGCCCGCAGGTACAAGGTGAAGAAATAGGCCATGAACGCGACCATGCCCAGCGCCCGCCCGCGGGCATCGAAGCGGCGGATATAGACCGCGATAAAGACGATCACCACGAACACGATTTCGGCGGCGATCTGGTGGGGCGCGAGCAACGTGGCCGCGGTGATGCAAAGCGCGGCCGGCACCGGCAGCAGAGCCATGGTGATCCTTTGCTGCTGCGGATCCGGTTCGGTGACCGATCGCGCCGCGATCATCGTGATAACGACGCCGAGCAGAGCGACCGTCAGGGACTGCCCGGTCGCCCTGGTCAGCGCGTATAGCACCAGCAGCGAGCAGGCCAAGGCTGCCGTGGTCCGGATTGCCATCCGAAGGCGCAGCAGCCCGGGATCCGAGCCGATCGTCCAGATTCGCGCGCGCTGATAAAGCGCCGCTACCGAGGTGAAAAGTGTTGCGGCTGAGTCAGAGTCGGGACGCCGATCGGACCCCCGCGACCGCCTCTCTTGTCGTGATTCCCCTATATCTTGCCTCCGGGCGATTCCGTCGGTGACCATGAGCAGATGACCGGCGATGTCGGCCATGTAGAGGTGCGCGCATACGCCGAGCTCAACGACTTCCTAGAGCCCGGGTCGCGCGGTCTGACCGTGCGCCGTCCGTTCCGTAGTCATCAGACGGTGAAGGATGTGCTAGAGGCAATGGGCATTCCGCATACCGAGGTCGACCTCATCCTGGTGAACGGCGATCCCGTGGACTTCTCCCACCGGCCGACCGCGGGGGACCGTATCGCCGCCTACCCGATGTTCGAGGCGGTCGACATCGGGGCGACGGCGAAGCTGAGGCCGGTGCCTCTGCGTAATCCGCGGTTTGTCGTCGATGTCAACCTCGGGCGGCTGGCGAGGCTGCTTCGATTGCTGGGGTTCGACGTGTGGTGGTCCAGCGACGCCGACGACCCGACGCTTGCCGACGTCAGCCTCGATCAGCAGCGGATCCTGCTGACCCGAGACCGCGGCCTGTTGAAGCGCCGGTCCATCACGCATGGGCTGTTCGTCCGCTCACAAGACCCCGAAGAGCAGACGCTCGAGGTGATACGGCGATTGGACCTACGCCAACGGTTGGCGCCGTTCACCCGGTGCTTGCGGTGCAACGGCGGGTTGGCCGTGGTAACCAAAGACGAGGTGCTCTCCCAGCTTCAGCCGTTAACCCGCAGGTACTACCAGGAATTCAGCCGGTGTGTGGAATGTGGGCAGATCTACTGGGCCGGTTCACATCACGCGAGGATGGTCAGTCTCGTCGAAAGACTCTGCGGCCAACTCTGATCGACATGCTTCAGGGAACGCTGAACGTGGGGAACTTGGAGAGCGCGATACAGGACTGATCGACATCGACGCTCGGGTTGTTGAGGAATGCCGTCATGATCGACTGGGCGCAGGAGGAAGTCGGGAGCACTCCATGACCCACCCCGGGGAAACGCAAAGCCAGGGAGTTGTTGAGCCTGGGGGTGATCTCCCTGACCCATTGCGGCGCGGTGCTGGAGTCGAACGAGCCCGACAGGATGAGCGTGGGAACCTTGCTGAACACCGGAAGGGCATCGGCGGTATCCGACCTGCCCAGTCCCCAGGCGCCGCACTCCCGGAAGATCCAGCTGCCGGTCGGAGTAATCCGCAGGACCGAATCGGGTAGCAGCGGCATCGCCGACCGCGCCTTGGATAGGGCCTGGTCCGGCGTGGTCCAGTTCGCCATCTCCTGGCAGTACGCCCCCAACGCCAGCCCGGCGCCCAAGAGACCGCGTTCTGGCGGCGGTGGCACATTCGCCGCGATCCCAGCGCCTGCCAGACTGCCGTCACCCTTGGAGAGGGCGAAGATCATCCGTGGAATGTCGGTCACTTTGGCGGGATCGGCGCTCCAGTCGATCAGCAGAGTGACCAGCTTGGAGCCGTCGATGGTGACCTTCAGCACGTCGTCACCGTTTGGGGCGGTGGTGGTGGCCTCCAGCGGTTTCTGGCTCAACTTGTTGACGGTGTTGAGGAATACCGTCGGCAGGTCCGGGTAGGCGGCGGCGCAGGTAGGTTGGTCGGCACACGCCGCGAAGATCGCGGCCAGGCCGCTGGCGGGAGCCTCCCACCAGTGCTCGACGAGGTTCAGGTTTGGCGGCACCACCGAATCCAGGACCACCGACCGGATGCCCTGCGGATGATTGCGCAACAGCTGCTGCGCCAGATCGGTGCCGTAGGAGACGCCGTAGACGTTCCATTGCTCGATGCCCAATTTCACCCGTAGGTCGGCGATATCGGCCGCGTTCTCCCGGGTGTCGTAGGACGCGAAATGCACACCGGTCGAAGTCAGCCGCGTCCGGCAGGCGGTGACCGCTGCCGCGTCCAGGTCTGCGGTCGACTGAGCCTGGAAATCCAATTGCACTGCTGTGTCGGCGAAGTCGTCCATTTCGGGGCAGCTCAGGTGCGGATCGCTATGAACGGTGCCACGCTGGTTGACGAAAATGACGTCGCGGTCGGCGTTCATTCCGCCGGCGACCACTCCCAGCGCACTGAGCGTGCCGGCACCACCGGGACCGCCGGCCAGGAAGACGATGGGGTCCGGCTTCGGCTTATCGCTGGCGGCCTTCACCTTGGCGACGAGGATCCGGATCGTGCGACTTTTCGGATCGTCGCGGTTCTCGGGCACCGTGAGGTACCCGCAGCTGTAGTTCGAACCCAAATCGGCCTGCGGCACGCCGGGAAAGTTCGGCTGTGGACAGGGTGCGGCCGCGTACGAGGTGCGGTCTAGGGGCCCGCGGGAACACGCGACGACAAGGCCCGCAGCAATGACCGCTGACAGCAGGCAGGACAGCGCTGTGCGCAATTGATTCGCGATGTCGGCGTAGGAGTTATGTTGCCGCAGTCAACCGGATGGCTACCAGTTTCAACCGGTCAATCGCCTCGGCGAACTCCTCCCGCGTCGGTATGCGGTCGTCGCGGAATTTCAATCCCATCATGCGTTGTGCGCGCTTGACGCCATAGGACTGGGCGCAGCGCTGGTAAAGATCGGGAACGATCGCGGAGTCCCGGACGAGTTCGCCGCGCATCGCGGTCGTCTTACCGTCGTAGTTGACCTGGGCGTCCCCACCGTCGCGGAAGTTCGCCTTCCATGCCGCGCTGGTCAGCGTATAGAGATCGCCGTCGATCACGTGGGCGCTCAACGGAATTGAGTACTGCCGCCCCGATTTTCGCCCGGTGAATTTCAACACCATCAGCTGCTTACGCAAGGGGCCCGCGAGTGGAGTACCCAACAGGAGGACTAGCCCCGGGTTGATGAGGCGAAGTAGCGCCGAAGGTGGATGTCCGATGTCGACCGCATACGACTGTTCTGTCATGCCAACACCGTATGACCAAATCGGTCCGCCAGCTACGGGTTGACCAAGACGTCGAGCAGAAAGGTCTGGCCAACGGCCACGACGTCAAGTGCGCGCTGCAGGGCCGGTCGCAGCATGGCAGCTGCGTCCACACGCTCGCCGTCCCCGCCGTAGGCTTGCGCGACCTTGACATAGTCGGGTGTGGGGCTGATGACGTCGCCCACGAAGTTGCGGTCGCGAACGGCTTCGCTGTCGGGGAAGTAGCGCAGGACGTTCCACGTCTGCGACGCCAGACCTCGGTTGTTGCAGAGCACGATCAGCAGCGGGACTGAGTACTCCTGGCTGAATCCCAGTGCCGCCGGGACTGGGTTGTAATGCCAGGCCCCGTCGCCCAACACCGACACGACGAGCTGTTGGGGCTGTGCGAGTTTGATTCCCAGTGCGGTACCCAGGCTGGTCCCCAGCGCCCCGGCCCAGCCGCGGTACTGCCGAATGGGCTTGTGCTCGAATAAAAACTGAATCATGTGCGGCACCTGGGCGATGATCTCGTCGACGCAGATCGCATCATCGGGCAAGGCGTCGTGCAATTGCCGGAAAAGCTCGGCCGCCGGTACGAAACCCGTTGGCTGCGAGCGTGATTGACGGGAGTCGTCGAGGTCCTTGGCGCGAACCGCCTGGGAGTGGCGCGACCAGCGTTGCACGGCATCGGGCCGGGGGGTCGACCGCATGCCCAGGTTGGCGGCCAGCGCGCGGAGGTTGCGGGCGAGGTCTCCGGGGATGGTGTGGGTGGTTGGGTAGCCCCAGTACGCGGCCCGCGGGCGCAGCGGGTCCTCCTCGGCGTGGATGACGGCGCACCCCGGGCGCAGCGCCGGATGCGGCGGATGCCACGGCGCGTTGCAGCCGGCCAGCAGAATGGCGTCGACCTCACTGGCCTCACCCAGCACCGCCTCGACCGGTCCCGCGCCGTAGAGCGGATGACTGCGCGGGAAGTTGTGATAGGCGGGACTCATGAACTCAAAGACCGGTGCTGACAGTGCTTCGGCGATCCTCACCAGGGCGTCGCGTGACTCGTCGGTGCGACCGCCGTGTTCGGTGATGACGAGTGGGCACTGTGCGTCGGCCAGAATCTGAGCGGCTTGATCGATCTGTTCTTCGCTGGCCACAACCGGGGCCGGCGTGACCCAGTCCGGAATCTCGTCGTGACCCGTGCCAACCAAGAGGTCGAATGGGATCTCCAGCAGCGTCGGACCGCGCGGCACCGACTCGGCGATGAGGCAGGCGCGACGCAGTTCGTGCACAAGTTCGGAAGCGGTTCGTGCCCGTTTCGCCCATTTGACAACGGCTTCGGCGTTGCGCGCTGGACCGACCAGATCGACAAGCAGGGAGGGCCACTCGGGACCGGGGTCGGCACTGGGATCCTCGCCGTAGCTAAGTGTGTCCGGTGCCAGCACGGTCATCGGGGTCCGTTCCTGCAGCGCGGTGTGCAGGCCCATGGAACCGTTTTGGACCCCCAGTGACGACGGCAAAAACACGATCTGGCTTCGGCCGGTGGCCTTGTAGTAGCCGGAGGCCAGACTGACCGCCAGAAGTTCATGGCGGCACCGGAAGTAACGGGGTTTCCGGTCGTCGGCCCTGCGGGCCAGCACTTCCCAGATTGGCGCCATGACCGCGATCGGAGAGGCGAACACGCAGTCCACACCTTGGGCTTCCAACTGCCCTAGAAGGACCTCGGATCCGTTCGGCATGGGATCGCGGTTTTGCGTCAGGGCGTGATGGTCGTCTGCTCGTCGATGACGTTGGTGGCATCCATCAATTCGCCCGTCTCGGCGTCGAGGGCGTCGGCGTCGAGCTGCAGCACGTACACGCCGTTGGGGCCGGTGATCACCACCGTCTTCTGTGCGACGGTCCGCTTCTTGCCGTTCTTGGTGTAGGAACCACCAAGCTGCCATGCCTGAAACCCGCCGAGCGTGGACGCGCTTCCGTCGCCGGAGCCCTCGTATCCGGGCAGGTTCTTCAGTTCACCCGGAGCGAATTGGATGATCTTTGCCGGGTCGACGTCACCGGTCAGCTTGGAGACTAGCGCCACGATCGTCGGTGGATCGTTGGGATCGCCAGGCTGTGTGAAGACGATGCCGCCGTAGGGCGCGTTGGAGCTTTCGGGGAGTAACTTCCACCCGTTGGGCACCGGCAGGTTGATGGTCGGGGAGCCGGGATCGCCGTGATGGACCGGGGTCTCCTGAATGTGGTTGTCCCTGATGTAGTCGGCGATGGTGTAGTTGGCCTGCGGGCCCGCCGTGCCGCTGGTTGTCGGCGGTGCGGTTGTCGATGTCGAGGTCGACGTGGTTGTGGACGTTGTTGTCTTGGTCTCGCTCTTGTTGTCAGAGCCGCAACCAACCAGCGTCAAGCTCAGCGCCACAGTCGCGACAACCGCAGTGAGGTCCTTCATCTGTTGCACTCCCGAAACTAATGGCCCCGGTACCAGCGCCGGCGACGTCGGACTGAGACTAGCCGAAATGACACAGCTCGGACGCAGTTAGATCATCTCGTTTGCGGTGAACCAGCGCATCACCAGCCAGCCGAGGAATACCGGAAGCCAGCACGTGAGCACCCGGTAAAGCAGCACCGAGGGCACGCCGACGGCCGCAGGCACACCGAAGGCGGCGAGCCCACCGATCAGCGCCGCCTCGACAGCGCCGACGCCGCCGGGTGTCGGAGCCGCGGAGGCCAAGGTTCCGCCCACCATCGTCACCACGGTGACCGTGACAAACGTCGTGCCGCCGCCAAAAGCCTCGACACTAGCCCACAATGCCAACGCGGCACCGAGAGTCGTTCCGGCGCAACCGAGCAGGATCAGCGCCAATCGTTTCGGTTCGCGGGCAAGCTCGATGAGGTCGCTCCACACCTCCCTGAGCCTGGGGCGCACCGCGGTCGCCAGCCAGCGCCGCAGGTTGGGCACCATGACAAAGGTGCCGACAATACCCAGCGCCACCCCGGCGATCAGATACAGCACGGTGGCATTCGGGACGAAATGGGAAAGGTCGGTCGACGTCCCCGCAACAGCGCTGAACAAGATCAGCAGCACAATGTGGACGATTACTTGCACGGCTTCCAGCAGCGCCACCGCCGCGGTGGCCCGCAGCGCACTCAGACCCGCCTTCTGCAGGAACCGAGTGCTCAGAGCGAGCCCGCCGACACCGGCCGGGGTGGTCGTCGCGGCAAAAGTGTTGGCCACCTGCATGAGTGATAACTTCCAAAAGCTCACCAGCCCGTCGGCGCAGGCCCACAACGCCCCTGCCGCACCGAAATACGTCAGCGCCGATACCGCCAGGCCCAGCAGCGCCCACCACCAGTTGGCGGTCCGCAGCTCGGAGAAGAACGTCGGCACTGTGCTGATGAAGGGATATGCGACATAGACCAGCGCGCCGATGAGCACCAGTTGGATGACCTGACTTCGGCTGAACCGGGTGATCGTTTCGGTCTCGATCTGATCTGCACCGGTTTGGCGCATCACCTCCGTGCGGGCGCGGGCGATAGTGTCCGACGCGTTGGCCACCGATGCGCGGATCCGTTTTGGCACAGCCGATTTGGTGAGCCGACGAGAGGCGATCAGGATGGCGTCTTTGCCAAACGCGTCGATCGCCGCGCCCACCGCGGACTCCGCGTCATACAGCGCTGACGTGGTCACCAGCAGTTGGGCGATGTCGGATTGGAGTTGGGCTTCGGTAGCGCCGTATTCGGCGCTACCGAAGCCGCCGAAGAGTACGGTCCCGTCGTCGACGGTGATCTCATGGCAGCGCAGGTCCCCGTGCGAGATCTGATGGTCGTTGAGGGTTCGCAGCGATTCCCACACGCGGGCAACCGGCGTCTGGATTGCGCATTCGTCGAGCGGAATGCCCCGAACGGGCTTGTGCGCGTACAACGTCCAGCCCCGCTCGAGCGTGGCGACGGCGATTGACGACGTGTTGGCGACGCCCACCTCACCGATGGCGATGGCCATCAGTGCGCGATGCTCGACGGCGCGGCGCATCGACGCCTGCAGGGGTGCTGTCTCGGAGCCGCGCAACCGCAGCTTCCACCAGAGCTGTCGCAGTGCGCCGCCGCTGCGTTGATGCGGCCCGTACAATTCGACGGCCGCCCTGGACTCGGGATCCGTTGACATAGCAGACAATACGAGCGGCCCGGGCCCGCCGGGCCGGACCACGGTGAGCATTGACGCAACGAATCCGCGTTTGGTCAGCGCGCGAACCGCACCATCGAGCGGCACTTCAAGAGCGGGTGTGCCGACGACCAGGACCACGAAAGCGCCAACAAACCACCCCACGGCCAGCCCCACCAACGAACGGGCCGGCACGATGGCGCTGACGACGAGGTGGATCGGGACGAAGGCCAGCAGCAGCGCCCACCACCAACGTCGCCAACGCGCGGGCAGCCAGGGACCCGACACCGTGAGCACCGCCGCGAGCATCGCGATCCACCGCGGGTCGTCGAGGAACTGGGCCGGCAGGGTGGTGAGCTTGTCCGAGAGGTCGAAATGCCATCGGGGCGCTGCGATGCGATTGCTGCTGATCGACAAGGGCAGAACGGCCATGAGCCCGGCGGCCGCATAGGCGCCCAACAGCTTCCACTGCCGGGAAATGATCAAGCCGATCAATATCACGAACGGCAACGCCAGGATGGCGATGCCATATGCCAGATAGACCAGATCGGATTGCTTGGGGGTGAGGACACCGACGATCTCCGAGATGGATTTCTCCAGCGCCACCCACCGCGGCCGGGTGATCAGCGAACTCGTGATCACCACTACGAGGAAAATCGCCGCCAGCACGAGCCGGATGATGTCGTTGGTCCGCCGGGTCAGTGGTTGCAGCAAGCTGCCGGACACGGCGATGTCGCGCCCGTCAACTCGCATGTCGCAAACTTAACCCGCGACTTGCGGCGGATTCCGCACATCTAACTCACGTAGGGTCGCCACTATGGCGCGAACCGATAACGACAGCTGGGAGATCACCGAGAGTGTGGGGGCCACGGCCCTGGGCGTGGCAGCGGCTCGCGCCACGGAAACCGAGAGTGAGAATCCGCTGATCAGTGACCCGTTCGCACGGGTTTTCCTCGACGCCGCGGGCGACGGAATTTGGAGCTGGTTTGCCGCTCCCCAGCTGCCCGACGAGGTTCTCGAAGCCGAGCCCGAACTGCCGATGCAGATGCAGTCGATGGTCGGCTACATGGCGTCGCGGACGGCGTTCTTCGACGGTTTCTTTCTGGATGCCGCCCGGGAAGGGGCGAGTCAGGCGGTGATCCTGGCGGCCGGCTTGGACGCGCGGGCGTGGCGGTTGCCCTGGCCCGGCGGCACCACGGTCTATGAACTCGACCAGCCCAGGGTGCTGGAGTTCAAGGTCTCGACTTTGCAGGAATATGGGGCCGAACACGGGGCCGAGCCCACGTGCAACCGGGTCAGTGTGCCGGTGGATCTGCGCCAGGACTGGCCCGCGGCGTTGCAGCGGGCCGGTTTCGATCCCTCGGCCCCGAGCGCCTGGTCCGTCGAGGGTCTGCTGCCCTACCTCCCTGCGAGCGCTCAGGAATTGCTGTTCGACCGGGTTCAAAGCCTCAGTGCTGCCGGCAGCCGGATCGCCGTCGAGGCGCCCGGACCGGACTTCCTCAACGCCGATGTGCGCGCGCAGCGGCGCGAACGAATGGATCGGATTCGCACGGCGATGGCCAAAGCGGACCCGCAGCGTGAGATACCCCGCACCGACGAGTTGTGGTACTTCGAGGAGCGCCATGACGTGGGCGACTGGTTGCGTCAACACGGCTGGAATGTGACGGTGACGCCGTCCCACGAGCTCATGGCGGGGTATGGCCGCGGCGTTCCCGAGGGAGTTGAGGACACGTCGCCGCGCACCCTGTTCGTGTCTGCGGTGCGCGCATAGCGGCATTCGTCGGCGACTTGCTGCTTGGTGGGTGGCTGTTTGGTCGCGTTATCGACGGCGTCCTGGGCTGCAATCACATCCGCCACACACGTCCGCCTGCGTCCTGGGGACCGACGACGGGTCGAGCGTCTGCTCGACGTGTGGGACGGTGCTACACCGGCTGCATGCCCCGTCCGTCGGGTCGTTCGTCGGCAAGCTGGGCAAAGCCGATCGCGATCCGTCCAACTCGACTACGCTTGTCCGACATCGAGCGTAGCCTCTGCGTGGAGGTGCAGCATGGGGACTTGCGATGGCAAGCGATCGGGGCGCTGACCCCAGCCCGGCAAACGCAACTCCAGGCGCGGATGACCGTAGGCGGGAGGCTTCGCCGGCAGTCCTATGTCCCAAGGGCCACGTGAACGCGTGGGACTACAAGTTCTGTGAGCGGTGCGGCTCACCTATCGGCGTGGTGCCCTGGCCATCGGACGAATTACGCGCACCCCCGACGACGCCCGCGCGATCTCGCGTCTCCCTCGTCGTCGTCGCGGCGACACTAGCCGGCAGCTTTGACTTCTCGGCGGAGCAGGTCCTCGTCGGCCGGCAGCCCTGCGACACGATCGGAACACTGTGCGTTCCGGGCAGCCGCACGCCCACGACACCGGAGGCCAGCACGTCGTGGCCGCGGGTTTCCTCACCGGCGCCGCGTCTGCGAATTCAGCTGGTCCACAGCGCGCTGACCGGTAAGGCCGCAAGCTTCGGGCCGAACGGCGTGGCCTCGGGCGCGGCGGTGAGCAGGACGCCGAATTGAAACCGGTCACCGAGCCTGTCGGCGAGATAGCGCAGACCGCGCAGGTCCTCGGCTCGCGGCGTGCTGGTCGCCTTGACTTCGATGCCGCAGACCCGCCCGGCGGGGTGTTCGAGTACGAGATCGACTTCGGCTCCGCCGCGATCGCGAAAGTGCCAGAGACTCGCCCGCTCGGCTGACCAGGTGAGTTGCTTGCGGATCTCGTTGGCTACGAACGTCTTCAGGAGCGGGCCGAGCGGGCCACCTCGACGATCCAGCGTCGTGCCCGTAACCCCGAGCAAATGACAAGCCAGGCCACTGTCGGACACGACCAGCTTGGGCCTGCGAATTACCTTGCGGCTCAGGTTGGTCGACCAGGCCGGCACCCGGTAGATAAGGAAGGCCGCTTCCAGCAAGGCCAGATAGCCGTCGGTGGTGCGGACCGGAATCGACAGCTCGCTGGCCAGCGCACTCACGTTGAGTTCAGCACCGGTCCGCGCCGCGCACAGCCGGAGCGGTCGGGGGATTTCGGCAAGCCGCTCGATCGCCGAAAGCTCGCGGATGACCGATTGCGTCGCGGTGGTGAGATAGTTGTCAAACCATGGGCGGCGCCTCGACGGTGACCGGGCGACGATGTCGGGAAAGCCACCGGTGGCGATCCGTTCGACCAGGTCGGCGCGCCGCATATCCGAGCCGTGGATCAGCTCGCGTGGGGCGGTGAACAGCAGATCGACGAAGTGGTCCGCGAAACCGGCACGCTCGCCTTGTGAGAACGGCCAGAGCTCGATGATCTCGACCCGGCCGACCAGCGCGCTGGCCATGTCAGGGGCGGAGAGCAGTCGCGCCGATCCGGTCAACAGGAAGCGGCCGGGCCGGCGATCCCGGTCAACCTCGGCTTTGATCGCCCGGAACAGTCCGGGTTCGAGCTGCACCTCGTCGATAACCAGCGTGTCCACCGGCCGGGATACGAATGCGCGGGGATCGTCACGAGCAGCATCACGGTTGGCGGCGTCGTCGAGGGAGACGACTTCACTGGACCTCGGATAGTCAAGTCGCGCAACGAGTGTGGTTTTTCCGACCTGACGCTCGCCGTTGACGACGACGACCGGGGTGTCGGCGAGAGCGGCCAGCGCGACGGCTCCAATCGCGCGTTCGACGACGGCCAGCCAGACAGAATACATTGCTGATCTGTCCACATATGTGCTGCTGATTCGTCCTATATAGCACTACGGATTTGTCCGCTTAGCTGTTGCGGATCCGTCCGAGGTCGAGGACCAAGGATCTGGACGCCCGGCGTGGGGCTGGGAACCGTCCCGATTGCTTATTTACGTGTCTTCGACGAACAGCGCCATCGACGCGGTAAATCCGTGCAACGCGTTGCGGCCAGCGATCGGACCGATCTCCCCGGCCGCGAAGAAACCGGCAAGTGGAATCCCGCCAAGCAGGTCTTCGATCGTCGACGCGTCGTGGTCGGCGACCCCGAACATCCGCCGCCCGCGCCCATTGCAGGTGAACAACAGCGCGCCAACCGGACGCCCGGGCAGCTCCGCTTCCGCACGTTCCACGGCCAGGCGCAGATCCTTGTCGGCACCAACCGCGTCACGGACCTGGAACTGCGCGGTCGTGCCCACCTCGACAACCTCGCCGATCTCGATCGCCCCGGTCGAAGGATCGGCGCCGAGCAGCCCGCGGATCATGAAGTCTCCCTGACCCGGAGCCGCCAGACGCTCGTCGACGACGATCCCGATCTGCAGGCCGCGGGTGACCAGTTCCTGCTCGTCGGGCGGCAGTCCCACGACGATCTCACGGAGGCGCTGTAACGGCGACCGGCCGCCGAGCTCGGTGATCAGTGCGCCGTCCGCGGCGGTGACGATGTAAGGGTGGCCGATCGGCCGACAGCCCTGCGACACGATCGGAATACCGTGCGCGCCGGGCAGGCGCACACCCACGACCCCGGAGGCGAGCACGTCGTGGTCGCGGAACAGCCGGGTGTATCCCGGCCCCATCCCACCGCTGACCACGCCGCCGACGACGGTCGTGCCCGGTAGGTCGGTGTTGAGGTGCTCGATGAGCAGGTTCGACGGGAAGGTGTACGGGTCGGGCAGCAGCAGGTGCAGATCGTGCGCGGTGCGGTCGAACCGGTAACCGGTGAGCAGGGCGCCCGAGTCGGTGCGGACGAAGTCCAGCTGGAACGTCTCGGCGGCCAGGCCGGACGCCAGCCACACCGCCACCGCGGGCTCGTTCTCCATTTCATGGCGGCCGGCGACGATTCCCTGGGCGACGCAACCGATCAGCGCGGGCGGCTCGACCGTCTCCTGCACAGCGTCGAGGACGTCTACAGCCTGGTCGGTGTGTGATCGCGATCCGAGCAGCACGGCCAGCGACGGCGCCTCGCCCGCGAGCTCGTCGCGCGCGTGCGCTGCAGCCTCCACCGCGGCCTGCCGTGCGTCCGGCGCGGTGGAAACCCCGACTCCGATCCGCATACTTCCATGATGCGCCGCCCCGGGGCGAAACGATGCGTTCCGGACCGCGAGCGTTGCGCGGCGCGCGGCTTGCCCGATGGCGTCCTGTCTGCGCGAGCAGCGCGGCACCCCGCCTGGATTGGTGTAGGCATCCACGCACGCTCCAACTTCGATCAGGCAGGGCTTGTCGGGCTTCATTTTGATCTCGATATGGCCTGCGCCGAAGCAGATTTCGACGGCATCGAGCATGCCGCGAGTTGGTCGGGGGGACCTCGCTGGTGGACGGCGACCTGACGGGCGACCACCAAGCCGGCTACCCCGTTGGCGTTGATGTGGTGTGTCTTCGAGATGTCGCAGACGTGGTGCAGACTATCCGGGCTCACAGTGTCGACAAGGAATCCGACATTCAAGCTGTGTTGCGAGACGTGCCGCCGTACATCAGCGCGCTGACAATCTTCGTGGTCGGTGTGTGGTCACCGGCGGCGAGGATCGGATGCCGCTGACCCAGGAGTGGGAAGTGCCGCGCGAACAGGCCGTCCCCCTCCGCCGGTTCGCGCCGCGCACGGATCGGCGGCCACCTTACGGGCGACCGGTTAGGACAGTGCCCAGTTTTTGGTTTCAGGTAGGAGGTAAACGGACGTCAGGCTGGCGAGTGCGAGCACTGCCATCATGGTCCCAATAGCCCAGCTGCCGAATGTCGCGAGCAGCGTGCCGGAGATGAGCGGTGGGACGGCGCCACCGACAACGCCACCGAGATTGTAGGCAAGTCCCGCGCCGGTGTAGCGGTAGCGGGTGGGGAAGATTTCCGGGATGAACGTGCCCACGGGCCCGTAGGACACGCCGAGGATCACATAGGTTCCGACGATCCCGACCGCGAACAGGGCGGGCGCGCCGGTGTTGAGCAGGGGCATGACGGCAAACGACCATGGTAAGGCCAGGGCGAATCCGCACAGGATGATGCGCCGCCGGCCCAGTGTGTCGCACAGGCTGGCCGATGCAACGGTGACCGTCATCAACATCAGCCCACCGAGGATGCCGACCCCGAGGATCAGGTCGCGTGAATAACCGAGCTGCGTGTTGGCATAGCCCATCAGACAGGTGCCTGCCATGAAGCCGAACGTGAAAGGGGCGAACATGACTCCGGTTGCGAGGAAGACCAGGCGCAGCTGGTTACCCAACAACTCCCCTAGGGGCACTTGGGGCGCGACTTTGCGATTCTTCTCGGCAACGAACACCGGTGTTTCGACGATGTTGAACCGCAGGTAGAGCGCCACCACCACCAGCGCTGCGCTGAACAGGAATGGCAGTCGCCAGCCCCAGGCCATGAACGTCGGACTCTTCTCACCGATGGTGGAGTTGACCGACAAAAAGACGGCGCTGGCCAGTACGGTTCCAGCGCCGACACCGAGTTGAGTGAACATCCCGTATCTGCCACGCTGGCCGTCGGGCGCGTATTCCGCGCTTAGCAGTGCTGAGCCGGCCCATTCACCGCCGACGGCAAATCCCTGCAGCAGCCGCATAATAACCAGGATGAGGGGCGCGGCGATTCCGATCGACGCGGCCGAGGGAACCAGCCCGACAGCGACCGTCGACAAGCCCATGACGAGCAGGGTGACCACAAGGGTCTTCTTGCGTCCGATCCGGTCGCCGAAGTGTCCGAAGAAAGCAGCCCCCAGCGGGCGTGAGACGAAGGCCGTGGCGAACATCGCGAACGCGGCGACTGTCGCGATGTTCGCTCCCAGACTCGGGAAGAACACCCGGGGGAATACCAGCGCCGCGGCGGTGCCGTAAATGAAGAAGTCGTAATACTCGATCGCGGTTCCGACAAAGTTTGCCAGCGCTACGCGCAGCATTGGCGCGGGCGGGCTGGGCTGGTCCACCCACCCTTGCGAGCCACCAACACTTGCGATGCGATCAATCCATCGGTCACGTCCCGGCTTCTCCCGGTCAGCTGCGCGACTCAGCGCCGTTGGCGAACGTCGGAAAAGTCCACTCCAGAATGGGAGTCCGTCGGCGGCGCGCCGTGCCGTCCGCGAACGACCGACAATTGCCGACACACGCCATTTGGGCGGACTCCACGCTCACCACACCGACCTTGCCGACGGTGCCCTCGGCTGCCACTCGCCGATTCAACGCGATAGTCAACTTCGTGGTCACATCCTGACGGTAGAGGTGTTGAACTGCGCAATCCTCCTGAAATTGGCTCTAAATCAGGACCGTCGTGGCTCAGGCGATTGGGGGACACGGCAACGCCGCGGTGCAACTCGATGAGCTCCTGACGTGCGACCAGCACGGCTTGCAGCGGTCCATTGTGAATAGATTCCGAAATCCGGCTGCAAATCTTCCGAGGCCGTCGTCGTCTGGCAAGCAGCTCTTCGCGCGGCGCTCAGACGCGCCACCGAGCGGACATGCTGTTCCTCGATGCGGAGCACCGCCAGGGCCGTGCCGCGCAGAAACGCGTACAGCGCGAAGAGAAATGCGGCGTCCGCCCATCCGCTCGTCAGTATGTGGTCTTGAATCCCGGCCACCACGAACCCGACGAGCGTGAAGGCCAGCACCGCCCGCCGCGCGTCGCGACGACACATGCGACAGCGCAACTGGTGGGACCGAAGTGATCAAACCCGGCCGGATCCCGACGTGCCCACGTCATCTTGGTATCCACGCCGCGTAGCGAGCACGCCGACGATGGCGGCCACGCACCACGCCACCAACGCCCAGCATGCCGACTGCGACTGCAGATCCCAATTGCGGCACCCGGCGCGGTTGTAGACGAATGCGCGCGAAGCGAACTGATAGGCGTACCAAAGGTGTTATGCCACAACGAAATTACGCATGCTCGCAACGCATCAGTTCAGCGTGCTTCCGAGGTAGGTGGACTCTGGGCACTGTTCTTGACCAGGCGGCCGTCCTTGATGATGGCGGTGAACGCTTCGTCGGGACGTGCTATCAGCGATATGTCGGCAACCGGGTCGCCGTCGATGAGAACTAGGTCGGCCAGGGCCCCTTCGGCCACCACACCCAAGCGTCCCGGGTACGGGTTGCGGGGGCCGGACATGGCCAGCAGCTCGGCATTGCGGATCGTCGCCTGCTGCAGCACCTCGGCGGGTGTGAACCAGCGGGTGAGCTTGGCGAGCATGGCGCCTTGGCGGCTGGCGAGCTCGGGGGCGAACAAGATATCCGTGCCGAACGCGATCTTGACCCGATGCTTAATGGCGAGCCGATACGCGGTGTCGGTGCCGACCGTCATCTCCCGTAGCTTTGCTTGGTTTTCGGGAGGCAGCGGAATCGTGTCCTCGTCGCCGAGAAACGGTTGCAGACACCACCAGATGTCCCTTTCGGCGAGCAACGCCGCGGTGTCTTCGTCGATGAGTTGGCCATGCTCGATGCAACGGACGCCGGCGGCGACGGCGGTTCGGATCGCGCGCGGCGTATAGGCGTGCACCGTGACGTAGGTGCCCCAGTTCTCGGCGGCCTCCACCGCCGCGCGCATTTCGGCCTGCGTGAATTGGGAAACGTCGAGCGGGTCGTAGTTGGAGGTCACACCGCCGCCGGCCATCAGCTTGAGCTGCGAGGCGCCCCGGCGCAGCATCTCGCGCGCGCCGCGCAGCACCTCGGCTTCGCCGTCGGCGATCACGGCGGTGCCGATGATCTCGGTGTAGCTCAGGTGGCCGCATATGCCGCGCGGCACCTCGTGGGGCAGCCTGAAGTCGCCGTGTCCGCCGGTCTGGGAAATGAAGCCACCTGCCGGGTAGATCCGCGGCCCCGGGATCACGCCCTCGTCGATGGCTTGCTTCATGCCAAACACTGGTCCGCCGAGGTCGCGGACCGTCGTGAAGCCCCGCAACAACGTCTCCCGGGCGCTGACCATCGCGCGGGCATATACATAGCCGATGTCGCTGGTCTGGGCTACCGGGGCGGCGATGGTGGTGAACATGGCGTGCCAGTGCGCGTCGATCAACCCGGGTATCAATGTCTTGCCGGTCCCGTCGATCGTTAGGCCCGCCGAGCTGGGTGATCCCGTCGGGGTGAGCGATGCGATCCGGTTGTCCCGGACGGTGACGTCCATCGGTCCGGTGATCCGGGCGTTGACGCTGTCGAACACCTTCACGTTCGAGATAACCAGCTGGTGTGTTTCCATCACGGGCACCTCGCTCAGACTGTAGGAACGTAATGTCGGCGGGTTCGCCGAAGTCCAGTTTCGTCCAGGCTAGAGATCCTCGCTGTTACAGCGGCAGCTGCACGGTCATCCGAATGATGATCCCTAGCGCTGTATTGGTGCGAAGGAGCGGAAGTTAGGAACACAGATCGTCGCTGTACGCGAGCGGCATCGGTAAAACCCGTGCAGCACAGCTGCCTTAGCGGCGGGCGAGGATGTCGATAATTTCGTCGCGAATGAGCCGATTGCCCGAAGGCGAGCGAACTACGTTGTACGCCAACGATTGTCGGCGATTCTTGGTTGCATGCGAGGCATTGTCGGCGGTGGAACTGGGCCACCCCGCCTGGCTCTGGTCGAGGCCGCTCGTTTCGGTCTAGAGGTTTGTTATGGCATGGCTTTCACACCTTTTGTTTCCCTGACCAGGAGCAGAGGGCGCTGTCGCGCGCGAACAAGTAGCACGACGAGAACAAGGTCGTACCTCTCGCCGCAGCAGATCAGTCGAAGAGGTTGAGGGCGTCAGAGCGGCGTAGCTTGCCCGACGGGGTCTTTGGAATCGTTCCGGGTTTGACCACGAAGACCCGACGGGGTCGGACGTCGACTTCGCCGACGACCTCGTGAGCGACGTCATGCCGGATCCGGCGCACCTCTGCTGTGTCGTCATGTGCGGCTGACTCGACGACAACGATGAATGCCTCGCGAGTATCGACGCGGGTTCGGACGGCAACCGCGCACCCGGGCCGGACACCGCGCACCCGTCCAGCGGCGCGTTCGATGTCGGTGGGATAGATGTTGCGGCCGGCCATGATGATGACGTCTTTGGCCCGCCCGCACACCACCACCTGACCGGATTCGGTGAGATAGCCCAAATCGCCCGTGTTGTACCAGCCTTGATCGTCTTGGGCTGCAACGAAACCGGCCATTGTGGTGTACCCGCGGGTCACGGGTTCGCCCCGCACCTGAATCGCACCCACCCCGCGAACCGGCAACACGGTGCCGTCTTCGCCGGTGATTCGAATCTGTATGCCTCGCAACGGAGGACCAAGCGTTGCCAGCCGACGTGTCTTGCCCCTGGTGGTAGGCACCGCTTGATCCAAGGCCGCCAGCAGATCGGGGTCGACTTCGTCGACAACAAGTCCTGCGCCGCACTCGCTGAACGAGACGGCTACGGTGCTCTCGGCCATGCCGTACGCCGGCACTATGGCCTCGTGACGCAACCCGAATGGCGCGGCCGCCTCGCAGAAGTCCTCGACATCGGCGGGTTCGACCTGCTCGCCGCCAGATAGCGCCCAACGCAGCGTTGACAAGTCGAACTGGCCGGGGTCGGCTTGTTGGCGAAGGCGTCGAGCGAGCAGCGTGTAGGCGAAATTGGGTGCGGCCGTCAAAGTGCCCTTGTACTTGTCAATTAGCTTGGCCCACAAAAGCGTATCCCGCAGGAAATCGATCGGGGTGACCTTGACCAGTTCAGCGCCGACGTACATCGGGACAGTCAAGTAGCCGGTCATCCCCATGTCATGGAAAAGTGGCAGCCAGCTTACGATCACGTCGGTCTCGATGTCGAACTGAGCACCGATGAGCATCGACTCGGCGTTGGCCACGAAGTTGCGGTGACTGATCTGCACCGCCTTGGGCGATCCGGTGGAACCCGACGTCAGTTGCAGCAACGCAACATCATCTTCGCCGGTGTCGACTGGGTCGATCCCGTTGGCTTCGAATAGCTGCGCGACTGTCAAGACCCGGATCCCGAGCTCACCGAGTGGTGCGGCCGCTGCCATGAACGGATCGGAGACGACGACCACCGTGGCCTCGATCATCTTCACGACCGCCGCAGTCTCCTCGACCCAGCGTCGGATGTCGGTTCGCGGCGTGGGTTGATGCACCATGGTCACACTGGCGCCACGCATCCAAATTGCCTGGGCGGTCGGAGCGATTTCCACCGGGGCGCCGGCAAGCACCGCCACGGCATCGCCGCGTGCGACGCCGGCGGCGCACAGACCGCCTGCGATCCGACGGGCGCGCTGGTGCACCTCACCCCAGGTATGGCGCACCGGAGCAGCTGGCTCGCCGGTGACCATTCCCTTGAGACTTGACTGGGCTGTGGCGTACATCGTCTCGGTAAATCTGCTCACGGGCGGCCTCCGCCGGAATATTTTGTGTGGTCCGTAATCGACATGCGCCCGTGCTGTATGAAACACCGTTTAGCGGAGTACATTCGGTAATCAACGTCATAAAGACAGTTGCAATTTACCTTGATCGCAATATCAATCGCTAGTCGATCTCAATGCACTTTAATGGTCGCTCTTCACCAACTTCGGATTGGAATGCGTTTAGTGTGTCCGTTTCAGCGTCGAATACCAAGGGGAGAAATGCCCACAATTACCGGAGCCGATGGTGCACTATGTGCCGTTTACACCCATTGGACCGCCAAGCCGAACAATTTGCATCACTCTTGAGGATCCGCGGATGCGCCAATGTGCACCATCACGGCGGTGCTCGTCACCGGCGCTGCCGATTGACGCCGGATCAACTCAGCTCAAGAGTTTTTCGCAGGTGCGCGGACCGCAGGTGCTGCACGCTAGTGCAGGTCAACGCCGGGAGCTGGCCCCAGCATCTCTTGCCATCCGTCGTCTCCCGTTTTGGCCGAGTTTTCGACGGAATATTTCACTCCGTCAGGTCCGACGAGCTCACCGGTTTGGGGACTGTAGACCGCGGTGGGAGGCCCGCCCGGAGTGTAGACACAGGGGTTGGGCTGTTGTCCGCTGCACTGAACGCTGCCCGAACTCGGTCGTTGCAGCGGGTCGCTGACAGGTGGTGGCGTCCCACCGGTTGGCAGCCTGTCGGCCGGTGTCGGGTTCATGCCGTTATTCACAGACGGCGCCGGGATCACCTGGCCGGGCTTCACTGGCTGGTCGCAACGCGCTCCAGGCGCAGGGCACGTGAGGATCTGGTTCGGGTCGCCGAACCAGGGGTTGTTGCCGGCCGGAACGTACGGCTTGGGATCGCGGCATTCCCGCGGGCTGGCCGCCCGCTTGCCTGGGACATCGACGCATGGGATGTTCCGCGAACCGCGTACGTTGTTGGCGGGCGTCTCCGCCGGAATCTTGCAATAGTGTCCGCTCGGTACCGGCTGAAGGCTGGTGTCCGCCGGGGAGCGCCACTCTGATGGCGGGATGAAGCCAGTCAGACACGGCGGCGGCTGGTTGATGGATAAGGCCAGGTCTAGCGCGGCTTGGCCGGGAGACGGCACGGCGATTGTCTGGTCGATCGAGGCGCCCTGCGGCATGTACACCAGATACTGCTCGATGCCTTTGTGATAGCGCTTGAACAGCTCGAATACGACCTCAAGGTTGGCCAGCGTCTGTGGCAGTGAATCGCCCACCTGAGTGAAGACCGAGTTCACCTGATCGGCAGTCGGAGCAGCGCGGGAGAGAATGCTTTTCAGGTTCTGGTCCCGTTGTGCGGCTTGCGCAGCCAACAGGTCTAGGTTGTGCGCCCACCGCTCGATTGCGCTCGCCGATCCGACCTGACTATCCAGGATCGGTCCGGAATGCTGGATGATGTCGTTGATGTCATCGATCTGGGCGTGAAAGTCGCCGACGGTTTCCTGGGTCGAGTCGACCAGCCGTTGTAGGGCCGGGCCCAAACCTCCGACTGACTGTGCTGTCTCGTCGAGCAGCGAGCTGATCTTGTCTTTGGGCAACGCGGAAAGGCCGCGGTTGGCGGCGTCCAACGCGGGCCCGATCTCACTAGGCACCGTGCCCTTGGTGATCGTCTGCCCGGGCAAGAAGAACTTCCCCACGTTTGCGGTCGAGACCAGGTCCAGGTACTGCTCTCCGACCGCAGACACCGAGTGGACGTTGGCCACTGCGTCGATGGGGATCTGGTAGCGGTTGTCAATGCTCAACGTCGCTCGGACGCCCCCCTCGGTCGGCTCCACCTCGGTGACAGTGCCGATCGTGCTACCGCGATAAGTCACGTTGGCCGTTGGGTACAGACCGCCCGATGCGGGCAGCTCCGCGATGAGTGTGTAGCGACCGACACCCATCTTGCTTGGAATCTGGAGGTAATACACGCCCAGTACCAGCAGCGCGACCACGGTCAGGATGCCAAACACCACTAACTGGCGAATTTCAAACCGGGTTATCACCATTGCCGGCTCAATCCCCTTCCCCCGATACACTTGCTGATGGTCGCCGTATTGTCGGCGAATGCCACGAAATTGAACCGGTGTTAAGAAGCAATATCAAGTCCGAGAGCGATTAGCCCGGCTCCTTTCGGCGAGCAAGTGGCGGCGTCGCGTCGGTGGAACAACGCGCGCACAAATACGATTCTCGGTGAGCATCTCGGTGTCTTTTGCCGCTTTAACTCGCCGCGGCACCTCGGCTGCGCGGTTTAAAGCGGGGGCAGGGATCGTCGCACTCGTGCCGCAAATGTGGCGAAAATCACTGCGCTGATGCCCGCGAGAAACAGGCGACGCCATACGGCGACCGAACGGGCACGCAGGTTGGCGGCGTCACCGCTGCAACCGCATTCGCAACCCCGTCGCCCGCACCGCGCGTCGCTCGACGGCAGCGCGAACTTCGGCTTCGGAGCCGATCACGCGAACTTTGTCCTTCGCCCGGGTGACGGCGGTGTAGAACAGCTCCCGCGTCAGCAACCGCGAATCCTCCGGTGGCACAAGCACTGTCACCTCGGCGGCCTGGCTGCCCTGGCTTTTGTGGATCGTCATGGCGTGCATTGTCTCAACGTCGGCCAGCCGGCCGGTCGCGAAGTCAAGCAGCCCGGTTGCCCCGGCGATGACGGCGCGCAGACCGTCCGGGCCTGCCACCGCAACACCGGTGTCGCCGTTGTAGACCCGCAGACCGTAACCGTTCGCAGTCACCAGCAACGGCCGACCGGCGTACCACGGCGACCACGGCGGCTGTCCCGTCTCCTCGGCGAGCCAGGACTCCACCTGCCGGTTCCAGTGTTGGACACCAAAAGGCCCGCGCCGGTGCGCGCATAGCAGCCGGTGTTCGTCAAGTAGTCCCAACGCAATGTCCACGGCTCCCAGCAGCGCTGCTTCGCGTAGCCGCAACGCGTGCGGCACCAGGATCGCGCGCATCCGAGCCGTCGGGTCGTCGTCAGCCTTCCCGCGTTCGAGGTACTCGATATGGTCGTCGCCCGACCGCAACAGCGCGAGCGCGTCATCCGCGTTACCGACCCGGATCGCCTCCGCCAGGGCCGCGATCGATTTGCCGAACCGATGCGAGGTGCGCAGCGCCGCAACTCGTACGTCGCTACGCGCCGCCAAGCCGTCCACCAGATCCGCCAACACCGCACCGGCTTCCACCGATGCGAGCTGATCGGCATCGCCGACCAGAATCAGCCGCGCGCCCGGACGGACCGCTTCCAGCAGTCGGGCCATCAGCGTCAGAGACACCATCGACGTCTCGTCGACTACGATCACGTCGTGCGGCAACCGGTTTGCGCGATCGTGCCGAAACCGGGCCGAGGTGTCCGGCTTACGGCCGAGCAGACGATGCAGCGTCACCGCCTGCAGCGGTCCTAGCCGCGCGCGATCCGTGGCATCGAGTGCGGCCACTTCGTGCTGAACCGCCTCGGCCAGACGTGCCGCGGCCTTACCGGTCGGCGCTGCCAGCGCGATACGAGGCCGCGCCTTCCCGGCGAGCTCCGCCTGCTCGGCCACCAACGCCAGCAGCCGCGCGACCGTTGTCGTCTTTCCGGTCCCGGGCCCACCTGTCAGAACCGTGACGCCTTGCGAGAGAGCGATTTCCGCGGCCTCCCGCTGTTCTTCAAAGCCGAGCGGGAATAGTCGCTCGAACGCGGGCACTTCGACTGTCGGTCTGGACGACAGCAGGGCCAGCAAGTCGTCGCACACCTGCTTTTCCTCACGCCAGTACCGATCGAGGTAGAGCAGACGTTGGTCATCCAGATGCAGCACCGGCGGAGCGCCGCATAGCGGGCTTGCTCGTACGGCCGCCAGCCACTGCTCGGGATCTGGCCACGGCAGGCCGGGGGCAACCCCGGCGACCGTCGACAGATCTACACAGACCGACCCGGCCCGAAGCGCGCGCACCGCCAGCGCTGCCGCGAGCGCGACGCGGTCATCGGTCTCCCTGCCCAGTGCGCAGAGTCGTTGTGCTACATGCACATCCGAGAGATCCAGGATTTCGGCTTGATTGAATAGCTGCAACAAACCGGTTGCGACGATGGCGACCTCAACGTCTACCGTCATGCTGCCCCCGCATCGAGCAGATCCGACACGGCCGCGACCAGTGCCGATGGCGGGCCCCAACTGAACACGCCGGACGGATTGCCGTCCAGGACGGGGGTGTCGACTCCGCACATGCCCCGAACGAACAGGTACAGCACCCCGCCGAGATGCTGTTGCGGATCGTAGCCGGGCTGCCGCCATCGCAGAAATCGGTGCAGCACAACGGTATACAACAAGGCCTGTAGGGGATAGTCAGAATGCAGCATCGCCTCGGTCAAGCGCGGGAAGTTATAGTCGGCCGCGGTGGCGCCCAGATGGTTGGTCTTGTAGTCCACCACCAGGTATCGCTGAGTCGGTAGCCGCAGCACCACGTCGATCGATCCCGACAGATATCCCCGCAGCGACTGACCACCCAGGCTAGGAGAGGTAAGCCGATCGGCATATGGGGCCAGCGGGTCGTTTCCGGGCAGGTGCGACCGTAGCAGCTCACCCACGGCGGATAGTGATGCCTTCGGCGCACTGCCACGCAGATCGCCTCCGGCAAGCGGTATTTCGAAATCCAGCTCATGCAGGCGATCCCGCGGACCGATCTCCCGCAGCGTCAAGCCACGGGCCAACGGTCCCAGCGGCGTATCGTGCATAGGCAGCAGCGCTGAGGCCAGCCCTGTGGCTGGTTCTGGGGCGCCGATGTCGACCGGCCACCACGGTAGGTGCCTACGCACCTGTTCCTCGAGTTCGACGGCGAGATCAGGAGCATGAGGGTCGGTGGTCTCCAGCACCGCGTGTACCAGTGACCCGAACGTCGCACCCGAAGGCATGGCCGCCAGTGGCGACTCAACATCGGCTCCCGCACCTGACGGTGCGACCACGATTGCCTCTACCTCGTCATCGCGCAATCCGACCTCTGGTTCGCTGGCAACGCCCTTGCTTTGCGCCTCGCGCACCAGCGCCGAATACGACGTCCGTCGCCACGCCGTATCGATTCGGCGATGAAAGTGCCGCACCGCCAAGTCTTTTGGCGGCAAAGCCGGCTCGGGAGCGGCGGCGGGGGCTATCTCCGATTTCTCCACCGACGGCCCGCCCGCGGCTTCCCACCGTGCGAACAACGCCCAGGCCTCTTCATCGCTGACGCGCGGCGCACAACGGTCCGGCACCTGCGGATCGCCGACGCCGCGGCCGCGCAGCAGTCGCGACAATCCGCCATTGACTTCATCCTTGGTCGGAGCCCACCAGGTGACCACCTGTGACTGTGCTCGGGTGAGCGCGACATAGGTGAGCCGGATGTTATCGCGCGCCACCTCGACGCGGTTCAACTCCTCGATCGATTGGCGGTGCGGGCCGCGTCTTTCGCCCCCGATGTACAGACAGCGGGTGTCAGCCTCGTCGTGATACAGCAGAATGTCGTCGCTGCGGACGTGGCGGTTGAACATGAACGGCAAGTACACAATCGGAAACTGCAGGCCTTTGGCCACGAATACCGTCATGATCTGCACGGCCGCGGCGTCGCTGTCCAGGCGGCGATTGTGCTCCGTCGTGCCATTGCGGTTGTGGCACTGTCCGCGCAGCCAATCGCGCAGCGCCGGAAGACCGTAGCGCTGCCGATGCGCGGTCTCGTGCAACAGCTGCGCGATGTGCGCCAGGTCGGTCATATGTCGCTCACCGCCCCGCTGCCGCAAGACCCGACGTCCCATGCCGGCGAGCTGCGCGGCCTCGAACACCGCTGCCACCCCGCGATGCCGGGCTTGGTCGGCCCATTCCCGCAACCGGCCGGCCACCCGATCAGTGAGCGCATCACCCTCGGCGGCAAGGGTTTCCGCTGTCTCACCGAAGAACATGGTGCACGCGGCCGCGCGAACCAGCCCACTGCGCTGCGGCGCATCGAACGCCTCCAATAGGCACAGCCAGTCCTTTGCCGCCGCCGAAGCGAACACATCGGTGTCGCCGGTGTAGATCGCCGCGATGCCGGCCTCTGCCAGGGCGTCCCGACACGCTCGCGCGTCTCGGTGGTGCTCGACGATCACGGCAATGTGGCCCGCGGCAAGGGGCGCACCGTCAAATGTGGCGCCGCTGGCCAACAGCTCTGCAATATCGGCAGCCAGGTCGCGCGGGATGTGGCGCCGCAGTGCATCGATCGGCACGTTGGCGGTGCCGCTATAACCGATGGCAGGCCGCGACACGACGCGCAGCCGAAATGGTGCCTGGTGCGGCGCTGAAGCCAACCGGTGACCACCGTGATGTGCGTCGATGTCGTGAACGACGATCTCGGAGTGTCCCAGCGTGGCCCCGCGCAGCACGGTCTGCAAGCTCTCGACGAGCACGCGGTCGCTACGCCAGTTGACACCCAACGTGTAGCGGGCGTCGGCGGAGCGGGCCGCCTGCAGATAGGTGTGGATGTCGCCGCCGCGGAAACCGTAGATGGCCTGCTTCGGATCGCCGATCAGGATCAGCGTCGAACGGCGGTGGAACGCACACTGGAGCACTCGCCACTGGATCGGGTCGGTGTCCTGGAATTCGTCGACCAACACGATCCGCCAGCGTCGGCGCATCCGCTCACGGGCCGGTGAATCTTCTGCTTCAAGGGCTTTCGCCAGTCGGGTGAGCAGGTCATCGTAGCCGAGGATGCGCAGCCGCCGCTTGCGGTGTTCGAGCTCGTTGAGCAGTTCGTCGGCGAAGCGCAACCGGATCGCTGCTTCGCTGTCCGGTTCCGGATCAACCGGTCGCAGCTGTGCGCACGGGTCGCCCACGACCTCACAAGCCAGGGTGAGTGCCTGTGCATGCGTGAGCGGCGGATCGTCTTCTTGACGCCCGAAGTGCGCGAGATACAGGTCGTCCACGATCTCGGCGACCAGGTCGTCTAGGTTCTCCTGCAGGGTGAGACCGGTGTCGGTATCACCGGCCACACCAAGGGATTTGAGCACCGACCCGCAGAATTCATGCGTGGTGGCGATGGTGGCCGCGTCGAAATTCGCCAGGGCGTCGCGCAGCCGGGCGCGCCTTTCGGTGAGGTTGGCTTCGTCGCCGTGCACCACATGCTCGACGAGGTCGCTGCCGGGCCGCTCTCGACCATCCAGGGCCGCGAGCGCCTGGACGATCTGGTCGCGGACGCGTTCCCGAAGCTCGCGGCTGGCCGCACGGTTGAAGGTAATCAACAGCATCTCGTCGAGGGCGACGCCGGTCTCGGCGAGATAACGGGTCACCAGCCCGGCCAGTGCGAAAGTCTTGCCGGTGCCGGCGCTGGCTTCCAGCACCGTGGTGGTGCCTTCTTCGGGCAACGGGCCCAGTAGGTCGAAACGCTGCATCAGCCCACGGCACCGCTCGCGGCGCGTTCCGAGGCCAGTAACGGCAGCCACAACCGTCGAGCCAGCGCGCCCAGCCGCGTGTTTTCACCCGGCGTTTCTTCGTCAGCACGCGGTGGGCCCAGCAGCACATCGAATGCCGGCTTTTCGCCCCAGACCCGCACATGTGCGGGTTCGCGATCGTCGCCGTCGCGAAAGCTGTTGGACTCCCACCTATCCCGCGCGGCTTCGTATGGGTCCTCGTCGTCGCGGCGGGCTTCGGCCCACGCGCAGGACGTTTTCAGCGGCAGCGGCAGTGGCTCTAGCCGACCCGCGTCATACAGCAGCACCAGGTCGCGCAGTACGGCCACCGGGTCGGACGGCGGTGCGAATAGCCGCTCGGCGACCCGGTTTCGGCTCTTGCCCCGGCCGATGCACAGTGCCGTCCAATCACGGTCCGGCGATTGCGCCGCCAAAGCAACCAGCTCGATCCACGACGCCAGTACATGTTTGGGAGCCAGCTTCGAGTACGTCACAGACACCAGGTGTTCGCCGAACACCGGCGAGACGGTTCCGGTGAGATGGCGCCCAGCGCCGAGATCGATGTCGATATCGTGCGCCTCGCGATCAACCGCCGCCTGCTGCCGCAGCGCTGCTATTGCCAGTTCGCGCGCGCGATCGCGGATCTCCTTGGCTTGGCGAACGCCAAGGCGCCCGGGCGGGAGCGTGCCGCGACGCCACTCGGCGTTGGCGGCGGTGTCTGGATGCATGCCGCGCAACATGTCGCGCAGCATGCGGTCGCCGACGGTCCAGGCCTGCAGGGCGTCGATCTCGACGGGCATCGCGTCCGCGACGGTGTCGACGTCCCAAGGCAGGGTGAAGTCGAGTGCCCGGAAGAATCCCCTGACGGGGTCTTTGAAGAAGTCGAGCAGATCCGCCAGGGTCGCGTCGGCGGCGGGCGCCGCAGGCAGCCGATCGGTAATGAAAGCCATTGGCGTGCAGCGCGTCCCATTGGCCGATTCGGCGGCGGCAAGCGCTGCGGGGTCGAACGTGAACGGTTTTCCGGGCAACAGTTCACCGGGTGCGACGTTCCTGCGGTCGAACGGCTGCAGCGGATGTCGGGTGACGATGTGCTCGCGGATCGGCGCTGGCGTCGTCCGATCCAGCGCGTCGAGCAGCTCGGCGAGCGGTACGGCCGGCGGATGCGGGTGACCGGTGTGCTCGTCGGCGCCGCTGTAGGTGATCACCAGCGTCTCGGTGGCAGCGCCGATGGCGTCGAGCAGCAGTTGGCGGTCCTCGGCACGGATGTCACGCTCGCCGGTCATCGGTTCGCGCGCCAGCGCGTCGTCACCGTCGGGGACGTTGTGCCGTGGGAACGATCCGTCGTCCAGTCCGACCAGGCAGACCACCCGGTGGGGGACCGAGCGCATCGGCACCATCGTGCAGACCGTCAGCGTTCCGGTGCGGAAGTTGGCCCGCGTCGGGCGCCCGGCGAGATACCCGTCGAGCAGGCAAGAGACATCCGAAAGACGCAGCTGCGTCGATGCACGGGAGCCGGCCTGCCCGAGGATGTCTGCGAACTCGCGCCGCAGCTGCGCTTCCTGCCAAGCTTCGTCCGACCGGGTGAGCAGGAGCACTCCCTCGGCCAGGGCATCGAGCCAGTCGGTCAACGGCTTTGCGCCGCTGAGCCTTTCGGTCACGTGATGCAACCGCTCGACGTATTCGGCGAGGCGCCCCGCCAGCTCCACCCGGTTGCTGCCGACATCGTCGAGTGGCAGTGCGGTGTCCAGCCATGCCTGCGAATCGTCGGACATCGCCACCCCGGTCAGGATGCGGTCGAGGCCAAATCGCCAAGTGTTGTGCACGAAATGATCGAGGCCGTACGGCCGGCGGTGTTGTGGGTCAAAACCCCAGCGGATGTTGGACTGACGCACCCAGTCGGTGATCGCGTCGAGATCGTCGTCGGTGAAACCAAAGCGGGCGCGCACCGGCGCGGTCTCGGCGAGGTTGAGCACCTGGCTGGCGGTGGCGCGGGTTCCCGCAATGGCGAGCAGTTCCGCTGCGAGCCCGAGCAGCGGGTTGGTCTGGGTCAGCGCGCGGTCGGCAAGCTTGACCCGCAATCGGTGGGCGGGGTGAGTGTCACCGGCTACCTCGCCAAGCCCGAAACCGGCGACGATCAACGGCGCATAAGTCTCGATGTCAGGGCACATCACCACGATGTCGCGCGGTTCCAGCGTCGGGTCGTCCTCCAACAACCCGAGCAGAACCTCGCGGAGCACGTCGACCTGCCGGGCCGGCCCGTGACAGGCGTGGACCTGGATCGACCGGTCGCCGACGGCCAGCGCCCGGCCGGCGGATTGCACGGCATTGGCGGCGATGTCGGCCTGTAGCCAGCCGAGCAAGGTGTCGGGTTTGGTTGTGCCACCGATGAATTCATCGGTTACCCGGTCAGTCGGCAGCGCGCGCTGCAACTCACGCAGGTCGCGGCCCAGGGTTTCCAACAGCGGATGCTTGGCGGCGTGCCGGCTGGTGTCCGCACGGCGCGGGGCTGTGCCGGTAAGGCCGGCAAGCGCCCGCCACAATTCGTCGCTGGGATGTGGCAACCACAGGTGCAGGTCGTGGTGGGTGGCAAGCGCGTCCAGCAGCTCGATATCGGTGATCGGCAGCCGAGTGTGGCCAAACAGAGACAGTCGCGGAGGCAGGTCGGTGGGCGACTCGCGCAGCCTCGCGACGGTCTTCTCATGCCGGACATGCGGCGGTTCGGCGGGCACCCGCGCGACTAGCAGCCGCCACAGCGGTGGTTGCCAGGCTAGGTCGCTGTCGAGGCCACCGAGGTCGCCGTCCAACCACCCGGCGAGCAACCCCGGCCGCTGTCTGGCGTAGGAGGCGAACAATCCCGCAAGCCGGCGGGCCACCGCGTAGCGGCGACCGCTGCGCAACTGTGCCTCAGCTCCGATATCGAAGTGGCCCAAGTGTTTTGCCAGTGTCCGGCACCACGGCTCGTCGAGGCTGGCGTCGATCACCTCCAGCAGCGGCCATGTCATGGCCTCGGGAGACCAGGGGTCGTCGTCGATAGTGCCGGCGATCTCGGCGATCAGCGACCCCGGACTCCGGAACGAGATGCCCGCGCACACGCCGTCGCCACCCCCGGGCCGACACCCCAGCACGTGGGATAGCCGCTGACTTAACCAGCGTTCTACGCCGCGGGCCGGCACCAGTACTAGCTCCTCGGCGAACGGGTCGGCCAGCGGGGCGACAAGCAGCGCGCCGAGCCCATCGGCTAGTAGATCGGTGCGTTCGGCACGGTGGAGATGAAGCGCCATCGGCCGCAACCATAGACCGCCGCGCCGACGGCGGTGGCACGATGGTCGAGATGAGGGAGGGACCATGAACCGAAACGAGATCACCGAACAGATCATCGTCGCCCGCCTGGCGCGAGGCCTGAGTTGGCAGGACCTGGCCGACGCCATCGGCAGACCGCCCGTGTGGACCACGTCGGCGTTACTTGGCCAGCACCCAATTCCCGCCGAGCTCGGCAAGGTCTTGGTCGAGATGCTGGGTCTCGATGAATCGGCCGTGCCGGTGCTGGCGGCGCCGCCAATGCGCGGAGGCCTGCCCACAGCCGTCCCGACCGACCCCACCATCTACCGCTTCTACGAAGCGCTTCAGGTCTACGGCGGCGCCATCAAGGAACTGATCCACGAGCAGTTCGGCGACGGCATCATGAGCGCGATCAATTTCAGCGTCGACATGCAGAAGAAAGCGCACCCGTCCGGCGACCGTGTCGTGGTGACGTTCGACGGGAAATTCCTTCCTTATCAATGGGTTTCGGCAGACGACTGAGGGGGCGACATGGCAGACC
This sequence comes from Mycobacterium simulans, assembly GCF_900232995.1. Taxonomy (GTDB): domain Bacteria; phylum Actinomycetota; class Actinomycetes; order Mycobacteriales; family Mycobacteriaceae; genus Mycobacterium; species Mycobacterium simulans. The sequence goes on along the minus strand of NZ_OCVX01000003.1, from coordinate 260,282 downwards.
AGCGTTCCAGTGTTCGGCGGCCCAAGCCGGTGGACCTCGTTCTCTCGGGTGGGGGTGTCAAGGGCGTCGGGCTGGTGGGAGCCGTTGTCGCCGTAATGGAAGCCGGATACTCGGTCAAGCGGGTGTCCGGCGTCTCGGCCGGATCGCTGGTCGGGTCGATCCTGGCGGCGGCATCCAACGGCAACCAATTGACCACCGCCGAGATCAAAGAACTCGCACTCACGTTGCCATATGACAAATTCCGCGATGCCGGACCCATCGGTCATGTGCCGGTCCTCGGTCAAACGTGGGGGTTGTTGCACGACAACGGAATCTACCGCGGCGACTTCGCTCACGAATGGGTCCGCAGCGAGCTGAAAAACCTGGGCGTGACCACCTTCGGCGATCTGGCCCTCAGCGACAGGCAAATTCGCGAAGAGCGCCGTTACCGATTGGCGGTCACCGTCACGGACGTAACGACCGGACAGCTGGTGCGGCTGCCCTGGGACTACCGGCGGGTCTACGGACTTGATCCTGACGAGCAATTGGTCGCCGACGCGGTGCGCGCCTCCATGTCGATCCCGTTCTACTTCCGGCCGGTCACCTTGACCAGCGCCGACGGACTCACTTCGACTCTGGTGGACGGTGGCGTGTTGTCCAACTTCCCGATCGACTCGTTCGATCGGTTCGACGGAAAACCGCCGCGCTGGCCAACTTTCGGCGTCACCGTGCTGCCGAACCTGCCCGAAGGCAATGACCAGGTCATTCCCGGGGTGGGCGCGCTGCGTCTGTTGGGCCCGCCGTCGGTGCTGCTCGAACAGCTGATCACCACCATGTTCGTCGGCCGTGACCAGACCTATCTGAACCAGCCGTGGGTGAGTGCCCGCGCGATCCGCGTCGACTCGACCGCCGTGAACTTCCTCGACTTCGGTATCTCCCGAAAGGAAGCCGAAGCGCTCTATAACAATGGCTACGAGGCGGCCGAAGCCTTCCTTTCGACCTGGAATTGGGTGAAATACCTGGAACGATTCCGGCAGTACCAGTAGCGGTTTCTACAGGCCGAACTCGGCTTCTATGCCATCGATCCCGGCACGAATGGCTTTGAGCGCCGCTTCCCGAGCCCGCAATTTGGTGGCCGCATGCGCATGCTGATGCAGACCGGCGAATTCGTGGGCCGCTTCCTCGGCACGGCTGACCACCACCTCGGGCAGCGCGATCTCGTCGATAAAGCCTGCAGCGATGGCGGTTTCGCCGAAGAACGTCTTGGCCAGCCCGGTAGCTTGCTGGTACGCAGAGCGTGTCAGCCGCAGCTTCATGATCTCTAGGGCGGCATACGGAATGGTCATGCCGATCGCGACTTCGTTTGCCTGAATGTTGTATGCGTGGGCGGCGATGCGGTGGTCGCCGGACGACAACAGGAATGCACCCATTGCGATGGCCGGACCGGTGCACGCCATCACCACCGGCTTGGGGTAGGACAGCAGTCGATATGCCAGCTCGAAGCCGCCTCGGAGCATGTCGATGGCGGGCTGTACCTCGCCGGAGGTCAGGATCTTCAGGTCGAAGCCGCCGCTGAACACCCGCTCGTTCCCGGTGATCACCAGCGCGCCGACATTGTCGCGGTCGGCGTTGTCGATCGCATCGTTGAGGGCCTGCTGCATGGTCGGGCCCAGCGCGTTGACCTTCCCGTCGTCCATCCTGATGACCGCGATGGAATCCTTGTGGCTGTAGATGACCGGACCGCTCATGGTTACTCCCCTTCGACTCCGATAGCGGAGTCGATTGAATCAGACAGGCTGACTGTGATGCTTGCCGAGTTCGGATTCGGCGTCATCCCAGCGCAGGCTGACGTCGGTGGGTTGATCGAGCTGCCGGGTGCGCCACCTGTCCTGTGTTTCGGCGATAGCTCGGTTGATTCGTTCGATCTCGCTGCGGAAAACGTCGGGTCGGGTTTCCTTGCTGGCGTAGTGGAAGTAGGTCAGCAGGCTGCGCAGCAGCTCCAGCTTCTGCTTTTCCCTTTTTGCCAGGTCATGGGTGGTCATTAGCTCGATGCGTTGAACCGGCGGCAGAGCATCCCAGTCCAGCACCACTTTGGTCTCCAGCGGACGACGACCCCGCTGCCAGAACCGCCACCCGCGCGGCTGCTCGGGGCGGTCGTAATAGGTCACCGTCCCTTCGAAGCGCGACTCGACGCCGGAACCGATCTCGGCGCGATCTATCGCCGAGTCCCACACCATCCGCCACTCCTGACCGGGCGCGAGTGTCGGCAACTCGCGAGGAAGCTGCAGTTCGACGACATCGGCGTAGCCGTCGGAGGCATTCTCGTATTCGGCGACGGTCGGGGGATTCGGGAATGAGAACCGGACGTCGTAGGCCGCGGTCCGACCGAAATTTCGAACGACAAGTTCGATCACATGCCAGTCCGCGACATGGGGTTCCATCAGCATGGCCACATAGGGCCTGGTTTCCTCTGTGGCCAGTCGACGGTTGCGCTGGATCTGGCGATTGGTGACGACGAATGCGACGACACCGAGCGCAACCGCCGCCCATACCGCCCACGCCAACCAAGTGCTGGACTCGACATCGGTGACTCCATGCCACCCCCCTTGGACCCACCCCATGGCATCCACCCTCCGCTCATACCACAGTGATCTCGGTGATCTTGCACCAAAATTTAGCTGAGTTCGTCGTGAAGGGGTTACTCGGCATATTGCTGACCGGCAAATCGCCAGCGCTCGCTGACCCTTTAGCCGCCCATCAACATTCGCCACTGATCGAGGTTGGCGGCACGATACACATAGTTGGAACGCTTGACCTCTGATAGCGATGCGCTTGGTTCGGCCGAATACCAGTGCCCCGGAAACACCGTCGGGTCACCCGGAAGTGCAGCGAGCTGCTGCAGGCTCCGGTAAATCTCGTCGGAATCGCCGCCTGGAAAGTCGGTTCGTCCGCACCCTTCCAAGAACAGCGTGTCACCGGCGACCAGCCGGCCATCGAGCAGAAAACACTGACTGCCAGGCGTGTGACCCGGGGTGTGGAGCAGCTCGATTTCGATATCGCCAACGCTGACCTTGTCGCGGTGCTCATGGGTGGTCAGGTCGCCGACGGGGATGCCGGTCACGCGCGAAACCCACAGGACCTCATGGATATTCACGTGTACCGGCACAGTTGCCCGCTCCAACAACTCGGCCAGCCCCTTGAGCTCGAATCCCATCATCGAGCCGCCGACATGGTCGGGATGGTGGTGGGTTACTAGGACCCCGGACAGATGCATGCCGTCGGCTTCAAGCGTGTCGACCAAATCCCCGGCGGCGTACGCCGGATCGACGATCACGCAGTCCCCGGTTTTGCGGTCGCCGATCAGGTAGGCGAAATTGCGCATTTGCGCCGCGATCATGTCGCCGATGGCGAAATCGCGACCGGAGAGCAGTTGGCGGAAGTACAGCCGGTCCGAATCTGACACGTCACCAGACTATGGCTCGGCCAGGAACCGTCCAACCTACCTGGCGCGCGGCACAACTGGGGGACACAACATCGCGTATCCTCGGCGCCTGTTTTTGGGCCGGTGTAGGTATTGTTGGCCCATGCTGAAGAGGGTCGAGATCCTCGTCGACGACGACCTGGTCCAAGAGGTCATACGTCGGTACCACTTGGCTGACGCGCGAGAGGCCATCCATCTCGCGCTGCGAACCCTGCTTGGCGAAGCGGACGATGCCGAGCATGACCCGCAGGATGACGAGTACGACGAGTTCAGCGATCCGAGTGCCTGGCAGCTACGCCGGAGCAGCGACACTGGCTGAGCGAGTGGCGCGCATCTGATGGCGGACGTGGTTTGGTGACGTTGTGAGCCAGGCTGTACCCTCTTTTAGGCCCGCTGGCACGACTGGTCGCTACGGGTGAGCGGCCCCCTTAGCTCAGTCGGTAGAGCGTTTCCATGGTAAGGAAAAGGTCAACGGTTCGATTCCGTTAGGGGGCTCGGGCGGACGCCGAGCAGGCGTACGGCCCCGTCCCTAAACAGGGTTGGGTCCAGAGGCGATGTAGCTCAGTCGGTTAGAGCGAACGACTCATAATCGTTAGGTCGCCGGTTCGAGTCCGGCCATCGCTACAACACAACAACGAGACGTTTGACACCTGATTTGAGAGAGAACCGTCATGGCTTCCAGTACCGATGTGCGGCCGAAGATCACTTTGGCCTGTGAGGTGTGCAAGCACCGTAACTACATCACCAAGAAGAACCGCCGCAACGACCCGGACCGGCTGGAGCTGAAGAAATTCTGCCGCAATTGCGGAAAGCACCAGGCGCACCGCGAGACGCGTTAGCTCACGACCCATGCGCAGTTACACACACTGACTAGGTAGGTTCTAGAGCCGTGGCCTTAAGCGGAAACCTCGTCGGGATGCATTATCGGTATCCCGATCACTACGCGGTGGAACGGGAAAAGATCCGCGAGTACGCAGTAGCCGTGCAAAACGACGACACCTGCTATTTCGAGGAAGACGCAGCCGCCGAACTGGGCTACAAGGGGCTCTTGGCGCCGTTGACCTTTATCTGTGTGTTCGGCTACAAGGCGCAGTCGGCATTCTTCAAGAACGCCAACATCGCGGTCCAGGATGCTCAGATCGTCCAGGTCGACCAAGTGCTCAAATTCGAACAGCCGATCGTTGCGGGCGACAAGCTGTACTGCGATGTGTACGTGGATTCGGTGCGCAGAGCACATGGCACCGAGATCATCGTGACCAAGAACATCATCACCAACGAAGCCGGTGACATTGTGCAGGAGACCTACACGACCCTGGCGGGCCGTGCTGGTGAGGACGGAGAAGAGGGATTTAGTGATGGCTCTGCGTGAGTTCAGCTCGGTGAACGTCGGGGACCAGCTTCCGGAGAAGACCTATCCACTGACCCGCCAGGATCTGGTGAATTACGCCGGGGTTTCTGGCGACTTGAACCCGATCCACTGGGACGACGAGATCGCCAAGGTCGTCGGGCTGGACACCGCGATCGCCCACGGCATGCTGACCATGGGCATCGGGGGCGGCTACGTCACGTCGTGGGTCGGTGACCCGGGTGCGGTCACCGAGTACAACGTCCGGTTCACTGCGGTGGTGCCGGTGCCCAACGACGGCAAGGGTGCCGAACTCGTGTTCAATGGCCGGGTGAAGTCGGTGGATCCCGACAGCAAGTCGGTGACCATCGCGCTCACCGCCACCACTGGTGGCAAGAAGATCTTTGGGCGGGCAGTCGCCTCGGCGAAGCTGGCGTAGCTCATGGCTTTGAAGACCGACATCCGCGGGATGAGCTGGAAATACCCGGACTACTTCGTCGTCGGCCGCGAGCAGGTCCGTGGATTCGCACGATCGATCCAGTGCGAGGATGCTGCCTGCTACGACGAGGACGCGGCCGCGCAGCTGGGCTACCACAACATCGTCGCACCGATGACGTTCGTGACAATCCTTGCCAAACTTGTCCAGTCGGATTTCTTTCGGAATGTCGACGTGGGCATGGAAACCATGCAGATTGTCCAGGTCGACCAGAGGTTTGTCTTCTACAAGCCGGTGCTGGCCGGCGACAAATTGTGGGCCCGTATGGACATCCACTCGGTGGACGAGCGTTTCGGCGCCGACATCGTCGTTACCAAGAACATCTGCACCAATGACGAAGGCGAGCTGGTCCTGGAGGCCTACACCACCTTGATGGGCCAGCAGGGTGACGGCTCCGCCAAACTCAAATGGGATAAAGAATCCGGGCAGGTAATTAGAACCGGGTAATTAGTATCTGACACCTGCGTCCATGTACACTCGGACCTCGGGGTTTTCCCAGCATCTACGCGCTTTCCGTGAGTCGAACGAGCGGAGGGCGCGTGTGTTATGTAAGCCCCGGCACATGCAGGTTGACTCGGGCCAGTCTGGGTTTGGTCTGCCAACCCGCGAAGGGGCGTAGCTCAACTGGCAGAGCAGCGGTCTCCAAAACCGCAGGTTGCAGGTTCAAGTCCTGTCGCCCCTGCTGACGGACTATAGGTATGTGACATGGTGGACACTGGGAGTGTTCCCACCACAGCGGGACGCCCCGCGGAATAGCTAGCGAACAAAGGAGCACGCGGTGAGCGACGAGGGCGACGAAGACGTCGACGCCGCACGCGACGGCGGTGACACCGAGGACAGCCGCAGGAGCGGTGGTCGGACGGCCCTGGTGACCAAACCGACGGTGCGTCCGCAGCGTCCCAGCGGCAAACGGTCCCGGCAACGCGCAGCGGACGCCGAGGGCGACGAAGTGCTCGACGTCAAGGAGCCGGCGGCAACGGCTGAGGTCTCCGAGAAAGACGCGGCCAAGAAGGGCGCCAAGGCGAAGGCGGCTCGGAAGGCCAAGGCGGCGAAGGGCGGCAAACCGGGTACCCGTGCCGTCAACCCGATCGCATTCGTCTACAACTACCTCAAGCAGGTCGTGGCCGAGATGCGCAAGGTGATCTGGCCGAACCGCAAACAGATGCTCACCTACACGTCGGTTGTGCTGGTATTTCTGGCCTTCATGGTGGCGCTGGTCGGCGGCGCCGACCTGGGTCTGAGCAAGCTCGTCCTGTTGGTGTTCGGCTGAGCTTCGAGAGTGACAGAGAGGACTGAGAACCGTGACTACCTTCGACGGTGACGCGTCCGCAGGTGAGGCGGTCGACTTACAAGAGGCCAGCACACCCCAGGACGCGGCGGCCCCCGCTGAAGAGCTCGACCCAGCGGCCGCGCTCAAGGCGGAACTGCGCAGCAAGCCCGGGGACTGGTACGTCGTGCACTCATATGCGGGTTACGAGAACAAAGTGAAAGCCAACCTCGAAACTCGTGTGCAGAACCTTGATGTCGGCGACTACATCTTCCAGGTGGAGGTGCCCACCGAAGAGGTCACCGAGATCAAGAATGGTCAGCGCAAGCAGGTCAACCGCAAGGTACTGCCCGGGTACATCCTGGTGCGTATGGATCTGACCGACGACTCGTGGGCCGCGGTGCGCAACACACCTGGGGTTACCGGCTTTGTCGGCGCGACTTCGCGCCCCTCGGCGCTCGCGCTCGACGACGTGGTGAAATTCCTGCTGCCCCCGGGGGCGACCAAGAAGGCCGCCAAGGGCGCGGCCAGCACTGCGGCCGCCGCAGAAGTTGGTGGTCTGGAACGGCCGGTTGTCGAGGTCGACTACGAGGTGGGCGAATCGGTAACGGTCATGGACGGACCTTTTGCGACGTTGCCGGCGACGATTAGCGAGGTCAACGCCGAACAGCAGAAGCTCAAGGTGCTGGTGTCCATCTTCGGCCGCGAAACACCGGTGGAACTGACCTTTAGCCAGGTCTCCAAGATCTAGCCCAGCAGGGCAAGCCACACCAGGCCAAACCAAGGAAGGACATCGACCCCTCATGGCCCCGAAGAAGAAGAAAGTCGCCGGGCTGATCAAACTGCAGATCGTGGCGGGGCAGGCTAACCCTGCGCCGCCGGTTGGCCCCGCGCTCGGCCAGCACGGCGTCAACATCATGGAGTTCTGCAAGGCGTACAACGCGGCGACGGAGAACCAGCGCGGCAACGTGATCCCGGTGGAGATCACGGTCTATGAGGACCGCAGCTTCACGTTCACGCTGAAGACGCCGCCCGCCGCCAAGCTGTTGCTTAAGGCCGCCGGCGTCGCCAAGGGTTCCTCCGAGCCGCACAAGACGAAGGTCGCCAAGGTCAGCTGGGATCAGGTTCGCGAGATCGCCGAGACCAAGAAGACCGACCTCAACGCCAACGACATCGACGCTGCCGCCAAGATCATCGCCGGCACCGCCCGGTCGATGGGTATAACTGTCGAGTAGCTCTGCATAGGTCTGCATAGCTCTGCATAGCTCGACCCAGCCGTGGGAGGGCCAGCTTCGGCCCGCTTGATAACCACAACCCAACACCAGATTGGATATCGAATGAGCAAGACCAGCAAGGTATATCGCGCCGCCGCCGAGAAGGTGGACCGCAGCAGCCTCTACACCCCCCTGCAAGCGGCCAAGCTTGCCAAAGAGACCTCGTCGACCAAGCAGGACGCGACCGTCGAGGCGGCGATCCGGCTTGGCGTCGATCCGCGTAAGGCGGACCAGATGGTTCGCGGCACAGTGAATCTGCCGCATGGCACGGGTAAGACCGCCCGGGTCGCGGTGTTCGCGGTGGGGGAAAAGGCCGATGCTGCCGTCGCCGCGGGGGCTGATGTTGTCGGCAGTGACGATCTGATCGAGAAGATCCAGGGCGGCTGGCTGGAATTTGACGCCGCGATCGCGACCCCCGACCAGATGGCCAAGGTAGGTCGTATCGCTCGGGTGCTGGGTCCGCGTGGTCTGATGCCCAACCCCAAGACCGGCACGGTCACCGCCGATGTCGCCAAGGCCGTCGCCGACATCAAGGGCGGCAAGATCAACTTCCGCGTGGACAAGCAGGCCAACCTGCACTTTGTCATCGGAAAGGCGTCGTTCGACGAGAAGAAGCTGGCAGAGAACTACGGCGCGGCGATCGATGAGGTGCTGCGGCTTAAGCCGTCGTCATCGAAGGGGCGCTACCTGAAGAAGGTCACCGTGTCTACGACGACGGGCCCGGGCATTCCGGTCGACCCGTCCATCACACGCAACTTCGCCGAGGGCTAACTTTTCCCCGCGAGCAGACGCAAAGGCCCCTCATTTCGGCACGAAATGGGCGCCTTTGCGTCTGCTCGGCGGGATTACCCGCCGCACTCTGTGATGCGGCGCCGTAGGAAGTCGCGGCCCGGCTGGGAACCGTTGGACTCCAACGCCGTTCGGTACCAGGCGACGGCCTCTCCGGGCCGTCCGGCGCGGCGCAGTAGATCGGCGCGAACCGACGTAACCAGACTCAAGCGGGCCAGCCTGGGATCGTTGGCCACCTTCTCGAGCGCGGCCAGGCCAGCGTCCCAGCCGTCGCGGAAACCGACCGCAAGCGCGCGATTAGCCTGCACCACTGGCGAGTCGGTCAACTGCAGGAGCCGGTCATATGCCGCGCAGATGGTCGTCCAGTCGGTCTGCTCCCAGGACGGCGCCGTCGCGTGCAAAGCGGCGATCACCGCCTGCGGCAGATAGGGACCGGTCGATCCCTCGGCCTGCCGCAGCCGGTCCAGGCCTCGCGTGATGCGGCCGCGGTCCCACCGGCGCCGATCCTGTTCGTCGAGCGGAACCAGGGCGCCGGCGTCGTCGACCCGGGTTGCCCGTCGTGAATCGTGCAGCAGCACAAGGGCTGCCAAGGCATGCGCCTCCGGCTCATGGGGCATCAGCGAGCATAGTTCCCCGGCCAGCCGGACCCCTTCATCGCACAGTTCGTCGCGGATCGCCGACGGGCCCGCTGTCGACCAATAGCCTTCGGTGAACACCAAGTAGATGCAGCCGAGCACGTGTGGAGTGCGTTCCGGGAGGAGCTCGGCCGGCGGTACCCGCAAGGGGATGTTGGCGTGGCGGATTTTGTTCTTGGCCCGGGTGATTCGCTGACCTACCGCGGCTTCGGTTTGCAGCAGCGCGCGGGCAATCTCGGCGACGGTCAACCCGGACACCAGTCGTAGCGTGAGCGCTAGTTGCGACTGCCGGTCCAACGCCGGGTGCGCGCAGGTGAACATCATTCGCAGCTCGTCGTCGCGAACTGGATGCGGGTCGACGCCATCAGTACGCGCCCGAATGGCCGCGATATCGCCAAGCACGGCCTTCAATTCCTTTCCAGGGCGGATAGATTCACGCCGCAGCCGATCCCGGGCGCGGTTACGCGCGACCGTCACCAGCCACCCGCCGGGACTATCCGGCAGCCCGTCGCGGGGCCAAGCGCGTAGCGCCTCGGCGCAGGCTTCCTGAACGGCGTCCTCCGCGACGGTGAGATCGCCGCACCACCGCGCGAGCGCGGCGACGGCGGGTCCCCATTCCCGGCGAAAGACGCCGTTCAGGTTGGACATTCGCGCGCTTAAAGTCCCGAGACGCCAGCCAGCTGCCGCAGTTCCACGGCGGATGCGGGAATCATCGACGCAAGCTTGACGGCCTCATCGCGGTCGTCGGCGCCCAGCACATAGAAGCCATTGGCTACTTCGGCTCCCTCCACGTATGGCCCGTCAGTGATAAGGACCTCGCCGTCGCGAACCCGAACCGTAGTCGCTGTGGACGGCGGATGCAGGGCAGCGCCGGACCTGATGTGACCGCCGGCGACTGCTTCGAATCGCTTGTGCTCGACCACCGCCGCCTCCCACTCAGCGGAACCGGGCGCCGCTGTCTCGTCGGCCGGCTCGAGCAGCAGTGCGATCCAGTTGGTGCCGTCAAGCGGCTGGGTCGCCAATCGTGGCGGGACCATAGGCCAAACTTCCACCGCGCCGAACGTGGCTACCGGCACGTCGCGCGCCAAAGCCAGCGCCTCATCAAGGTTGTCCGCTTCGAATACGTAGTAGCCGCAGGCGACCTCGGCGGACTCGGCGAAGGGACCGTCGGTGACGATCGGCGTATCCGGGCCGCCGGTGATACGGACCCCGGTCGCAGCCGGTGTGAGGGCGTCGCCGGCTCGAATCGCCGGACCGGCTTTGGCGTGGAAGCTCTCGAATGCCGCCATCGCGGCGCCCCCATCCTCGGGCGTGCGGTCTTGTTCCTTGCTGATCAACAAGGCCAGGTACTGCATTTGTCGTCACCTCCCGTAGTGAGCGGAACCTCGTGTTCCACTCTCTACTGTTTCGACGAACGACGTGCGAGCGATCCGACACTCGCCAAAAATTAGGCCGCGGCGCCAGGTTTGAGGTAGGTCACCAGGCTGCAGTCGAGCATCTCATCGGTGAAGTAGTGCTCGCAGCCGCGCAGATACTTCATGTAGCGGTTGAAGACTTCTTCAGAGGTGATCTCGATCGCCTTGTCCCGGTTGGATTCCAGCGCATCACCCCAGATGTGCAGCGTCTTGATGTAATGCGGGCGCAGCGAAAGCGGTTCGGGGACGATGAAACCCGCCTTTTCGCCATGCTCGACCATCATTTCGGTGGAAGGTAGACGGCCACCGGGAAAGATCTCGGTGATGATGAATTTGATGAAGCGCGCCGTCTCGAAGCTCAGTTTCTTGCCGCGCGCGGCCATGTCGAAAGGGTGGTAGCCGACGCTGCTTTGCACGGTCATTCGACCGTCCTCGGGCATGATGTTGAAGCACCGCTTGAAGAAGTCGTCATAATTCTCGTGTCCGAAGTGCTCGAAGGCCTCAATGGACACGATCCGGTCGACCGGGTCGGCGAAATCTTCCCAGCCTTGCAGTAGCACCCGTCGTGAGCGGTTGCTGTCGATCGAATCCAGCACCTGCTGGGAGCGGGCGTGCTGGTTTTTGGACAGCGTCAGGCCGATGACGTTGACGTCGAATCGTTCTACGGCGCGCCTCATGGTCGTGCCCCAACCACAGCCGATGTCGAGCAGTGTCATACCCGGCTTGAGATCCAGCTTGTCCAGATTGAGGTCGATCTTGGCGTACTGGGCTTCTTCGAGCGTGAGTTCCGGCGGCTCGAAGTAGGCGCAGCTGTAGGTGCGCGTCGGGTCCTGGAACAGGGCGAAGAAATCGTCGGAGACGTCGTAGTGCGCCTGGATGTCTTCGGAGCGCGTCCGCGTCGCCGTTTGAGTATTCGGTTTCTCAGCCATGTTCGTCTTGTTTCTCCTGGATAGTGTTCACTGCTTAGCCACAGTTGCGGAGAGCTCACTTATCGGCGCGCAAGGTCGTGCACCCGTACTCGCATGTGGCACGAAAGTCTACTTTGCCAGGGTGAACTGGTTGCAGTCGATGTAGCCGACCCGGAATGCCTTGGCGCAGCCGGTCAAGTACTTCATGTACCGGTCGTAGACCTCTTGGGACTGAATCGCGATGGCCTCGTCCCGGTGTGCCTCAAGGGCCTCGGCCCAAAAATCAAGCGTCCTCGCGAAGTCCAACTGCAGCGACTGGATGCGGGTCACGTTGAAACCCACCTTCGCCGAGTGTTCTTCGACGGTCTCGATCATCGGTAGCCGTCCGCCGGGGAAAATTTCGGTCACGATGAACCTGATGAACTTCGCCATCTCCATCGTCAACGGTATGCCGCGTTCCATGACCTGCTTTACATGTAACCCGGTGATCGCATGCAGCAGCATCACCCCGTCGGCGGGCATGGCCTCGTAGACGAATTTGAAGAAGTCGTCGTAGCGGTGGAAGCCAAAGTGCTCCAACGCTTCGATGGTGACGATCCGGTCGACGGGCTCGTTGAAATCTGCCCAGTCAGATAGCAGGACCCGGGCCGAACGGTTGGTGTCGACCCGGTCAAGCAGTTGCTGGCAGTAGGTGTGCTGGTTCTTCGACAGTGTCAAGCCAACGACGTTGACGTCGTATCTCTCGACGGCGCGCTTCATGATCGAGCCCCAGCCGCAGCCGATGTCGAGCAGGGTCATCCCCGGCTCGAGCCCCAGCTTGCCCAGCGTCAGATCCAGCTTGGCGATCTGCGCTTCTTCCAGGGTCATGTCGTCGCGCTCGAAGTACGCACAGCTGTAGGTGCGTGTCGGATCTACGAACAGCCCGAAGAATTCGTCGGAAAGGTCGTAATGGGCCTGGACGTCGTCCGAATTTGACCTCAGGCGCCCGGCGCGAGTTGAGGTATCAGCCATATGCCCTCCCGATCCGACCGGCACCCGCACGGGGTGACCATCCCCGGCACCCTACACGGGGCGGGGGATATCCCCCGCATTTGCACTCAAGGAGACCGGTATTTCTCGGCGCGATCACGACTACTTCTCGAGCGTGAACTGGTTGACGTCGATGTATCCGATGCGGAATGCGTTGGCACAGCCCGTCAGATACTTCATGTAACGCTCGTAGACCTCTTCGGACTGAATCTCGATGGCATCGTCCTTGCGGGCCTCCAGGGCCTCGGCCCACAGGTCGAGGGTCCGGGCATAGTGCGGCTGCAGCGACTGCCGGCGGGTCAGGGTGAACCCCGCCTTCGCGGAGTGCTCCTCGACCTTCTCGATCGACGGCAACCGCCCGCCAGGGAAGATTTCGGTAACGATGAACTTGATGAAGCGGGCCATCTCGAAGGTCATGGGCATGCCGCGCTCGACGATCTGCGGTCCGGTCAAGCCGGTGATCGTGTGCAGCAGCATCACCCCGTCAGCGGGCAAGATCTTGTGGGCGAGCGCGAAGAAGTCGTCGTAGCGATCGTGGCCGAAGTGCTCGAACGCCCCGATTGACACGATGCGGTCGACGGACTCGTCGAACTGTTCCCAACCTTTGAGCTCGACCCGTCTGGTTCGCGGCGTGTCCATCTCGTCGAACGTCTTTTGCGCGTGGGCGGCCTGGTTCTTGGACAGCGTCAGGCCGATTACGTTGACGTCATACTTCTCGATTGCCCGGCGCATGGTGGCGCCCCAGCCGCAGCCCACGTCGAGCAGTGTCATGCCGGGCTGCAGGCCCAGCTTGCCCAGCGCCAGGTCGATCTTGGCGATCTGGGCCTCTTCCAGAGTCATGTCGTCGCGCTCGAAGTACGCGCAACTATAGGTCTGGGTCGGGTCCAGAAACAGCCGGAAGAAGTCGTCGGACAAGTCGTAGTGCGCCTGCACGTCATCGAAGTGTGGAGTTAATTCTTCAGCCATGAGTTGTGATGCCCTTCCGAACTTCAAAGTGCGCCGGTGCACGACACCCAAATCCCCCATGCGATGCCCGGGCATGCTATCCGATTCAGCGGCTCACCACTAAGCCGCGACCGGGTTTGACCAGTTCAGGACCCTATAACGCTACTTCGTCAGGGTGAACTGAGCAACATTTATGAGGCCCCTGCGAAAGCGGTCGGCACACCCGGTCAGGTAGTGCATGAAGTTGTTGTAGATGTCTTCGGACTGCAGCGCGATCGCGCGTTCCCGCGCGGCCTCCAAGTTGGCGGCCCACATGTCCAGCGTCCGGGCGTAATGCTGCTGCAGTATCTGGGTCTGCTGCACCGAGAAGCCCGCGGCCTGAGCGTTGTCGACAATGTCGGGTTCGGAAGGCAACTCGCCGCCCGGGAAAATCGATTCCCGGAGGAACTTGAGGAACCGGATGTCGCTCATCGTCAGCGCAATGCCCTGCTCGTGTAACCACCGGCGGTCATAGGTGAACAAGCTGTGCAACAGCATCCGGCCGTCATCGGGGAGGATGTCGTACGAGCGCTCGAAGAATGCGGGGTACCGCTCCTTCTTGAACGCGTCGAACGCCTCGAAGCTGGCGATCCGGTCTACCTTCTCGTCGAACTCTTCCCAACCTTGCAGGCGTGCCTCGGCGCGCCGCTGTGTCGGGATCGCCGCCAACCGGTCTTTGCTGCGCTGGTAGTGATTTTTGCTAAGGGTAATGCCGATGACGTTGACGTCGTACTTCTCAACGGCCCGGACCACCGCCCCGCCCCATCCACAACCGACGTCGAGCAGTGTCATCCCCGGCTCTAGGTTGAGCTTGTCCAACGCCAAGTCCAACTTGGCGAGTTGCGCCTCCTCGAGGGTCATGTCGTCACGCTCGAAGTAGGCGCAGGTGTAAACCCAAGTGGGGTCGAGGAATAAGCCGAAGAAGTCGTCTGAAATGTCGTATGCCGATTGCGACTCTTCGTAATACGGTCTCAGTTCGGCCACTTGCCAACCTCCCACGTAGTACTTGTGCATAAGTCCTTGGCTCGCCTGGCCACAGGCTCAGCCCGCTTCGGCGAAATTGCTGTTCAGCTCGCCGATCACCCGATCCCAAACCTGACTGGGCAGATCATGACCCATACCGTCGACCAGAACCAATCGTGCGTTGTTGATGGCGCGGGCGACGGCGCGGCCCCCGAACGGACGCATCAACTTGTCGGCCCGCCCGTGGATCACCACAGTCGGGGCGACGATGCGCCGATCGTAGTGCAGCAGGCTGCCACTGCCCAAAATCGCGCTGAACTGCCGGGCCATCCCCCAAGGGTCGAAATTGCGGTCGTAGCACTCGGCGGCGTCGGCGCGGACTTGTTCGTCGGGTATCCGATAGCGCGGACTGCCGATGATCTTGTTGACGCGGACGGCGTTGTCGAGGATGACGTCGCGTGGTGAATCCGGCGGTGGGCCTTTGATGAGCGCCAACAGGGCACGTGGAGCCGGCGGCGGCAGGAACCTGTGATTGTTGCTGGAGAAGATGACGGCCAACGTTTTGGTCCGCTCGGCGAACTGCGCGGCGAAGATTTGGGCGATCATGCCGCCCATCGATGCCCCAACGATATGTGCCTGCTTGATTTCCAGGTGATCGAGCAGAGCCGCGGCGTCGTTGGCCATGTCTTCCAGCGTGTATGCCGCCTTACTGGGCAGACCGAGCCAGGAGCGGGCCAGCCGGGTGATCAGCGGCTGTCCAGAGCCCCGATGCTCAGTCTTGGTGGACAGGCCGACATCGCGGTTGTCGTAGCGGATGACACGCAGGCCCTCGCCGACCAGCTTTTTACAGAAGTCGGTCCGCCATAGCAGCATCTGGGCGCCCAGACCCATGATCAGCAGCACGGGCGGGTCGTCGAGGTCGCCCATGTCCTCGTAATACAGCTTGACCTGCCCAGATGGGCCTGATGCCGCCATGCCGCTGCGAATTTCCACCTAACCCTCTTTAGACTTCGATGTCTTCTTGATGCTCGCGGCTGACTTCGACCATGAAGTTGGCAAAGTACCCGGTCAGCTGTGGGTCGGACATCATCTGCCACTTCGGTGCCAGCAGTTTCATATACCGCTCGACGTAAAGGAATTGCTTGCCGATCAGCACCAGCTCGCGGGGCAGCTTGACGTCGTAGGCGTCGGCCAGCGCCGAGAGCTGACGACCGATGTCGGCGTAGGACATATCACCCAGCGTCTGCATGGTCAGCGGCGTGGCGAACTTCTCCAGGTCCTGGGCGGCCTGAGCCTCGGGCTTCATGGTCCCGACGGCGCCCATCAGCACGACGATCTTGCCCGCCGCGGCGTGGTCCTTCTTCACCAGCAGCGCGTAGACCAGCTCGCGCAGCAGCCAGCGGGTGCGGGGATCGATGCGGCCCATAATCCCGAAGTCGAAGAACACGATGCGGCCCTGGTCGTCGACGTAGAGGTTGCCCGCGTGTAGGTCGCCATGGAACAGCCCGTGCCGCAGACCGCCCTCGAACACCGAGAACAGCAGCGCCTTCACCAGCTCGACACCGTCGAAGCCGGCCTTGCGGATCGCGGCGGCATTGTCGATACGGATGCCGTGCACCCGTTCCATCGTCAGCACCCGCTCGGTGGTGAATTCCCAGTGCACGTCCGGAACCCGGATGTTCTTGCCCAACGGCGAGGCGTGCAGGTGCGACACCCAGGCCTCCATCGACTGCGCCTCGAGCCGGAAGTCCAGTTCCTCGGCGAGGTTGTCGGAGAAGTCGGCAACCACGTCTTGTGCAGACAGCCGGCGACCCAGCTTGGCCAGCTCGACGGCTTGGGCGAATCGCTTCAGGATCTGCAAGTCGGCGGCAACCCGACGACGGATGCCGGGCCGCTGGATCTTGACCACAACATCCTCGCCGCTGTGCAGGGTCGCGTAGTGCACCTGAGCAATGGACGCCGACGCGAACGGCTCCTCCTCGAACGAGGCGAACAATTTGGACGGCTCGTCGCCGAGTTCCTCGACGAAAAGCTTGTGTACCTCGTTGGTGTTGGCGGGTGGTACCCGGTCGAGCAGGCCGCGGAATTCGCGGGACAGCGCCTCGCCGAATGCGCCGGGGCTGGATGCGATGATCTGCCCGAACTTGACGTAGGTCGGCCCCAGGTCGGCAAAGGCCTGCGGGATTTCCTTGATCACTTTCTGCTGCCAAGGACCCTTCGACGGCAGCTTGGTGACGACGCGGCCGGTGGCGCGGGTGGCCTGCCAACCGGTGGCCACTACCCGGGCCGCTTCGACCGGCAACGGCACCCGGTCCAGCCTGGCCACGTCGCGGTGTTTGGTGGAACTCATCTGAGCAGTGTGCCAAATTGGGGCAGGCAATTCCCAATTCGCGTGAGCCCGCTCACGCGCTGCGTAATGGCGCCCGAACGCGCCGCGAACGTGCAACCACTGCGAAAATCCGCCCCGAATTTCGCGCTGATTACACGTTCGGCGGTGCGGCCAAACTAATTATTCAAGCCGCCCGGCTATGCAGGTAAAGGTCGCGCAGGCAAGCGATTTCGGCGCCGTGGTGGATCGCTTCTCGATTGATATGCAGTACCAGCGCGCTAAGCGGGTGCTCGGCGTAGGGCCCTTCGGACGGGCCGCAAGGGCGGTTCAGGTCGTCGGCGGACAGCGATCGCACACCGGCGATCCACGCCGCGTACGTCTCGTCGAGTTGTCTTAGCGCGGTGGCCGCGTCGGTGGCGTACTGCCAATTGAGGTAATCGGCGGGCGGTCCGCCGAAGTGGTGGTGGTTGCGCATCGCGAATACCCCGACGATGACGTGGGCCATGCGCCAGGCGATGGTGGTGAACGGCGCCGGGCTGGGCTCTGGAAATGCGAAGTCAACTGAGCCGTCCAAATGCACGGTCCAGCAGTTCGGCACTGGTTGCCAGAAGTATTCGTCGTCGGTCAGGCCGTTCAGGCGAGGGCGCAGATACTCGCTCCAGTGCCAGTCGAGCTGGTCGGCCATTTGTGTGGTGAAGTCCGCCATAATTCCGAGCGTAAGGTTCTGGCATGCAAGTGGCTTCGGTCGAGTCGACCGAACTGTTTGTTGGTCCGCCGGAGGCGCCAGTGCAGCTGGCGCGTGTCACCGTCGCCGCGTGCACCGAGCCCACGCCCATCCGCATCGACGGTGACGGCCTGCGCGGTGAGGCGATGGCCCTAGGGGAACACGCCGGCGACGAGATCGTCGAGGTTCCGGTCCGGGTCGACCACCCGAAGGTCTACCAGCGACGGGCTGCGCGGGTGCACGCCGGAGGCGGCAGCCTGCCGTTCGAGTTCACCGTGGCCGAGCCCGGGTGGACGATGTTCATGGTCAGCCACTTCCACTACGACCCGGTGTGGTGGAACACCCAGGGCGGCTACACCAGCCTGTGGACCGAAGATCCGCCGGGCCGAGCCCGGCAGGCCAACGGCTTCGCATTGGTGCACGCCCATCTGGAAATGGCACGCCGCGAACCCGAGTACAAGTTCGTGCTGGCCGAGGTGGATTACCTCAAGCCGTACTGGGACACCCACCCGCAGGACCGCGCCGACCTGCGCCGGTTTCTCGCCGAGGGCCGCGTCGAGGTGATGGGCGGCACTTACAACGAACCCAACACCAACCTCACCGGCCCGGAGACAACTATCCGAAACCTGGTGCACGGCATAGGGTTTCAGCGTCACGTGTTGGGCGCCGATCCGGCCACCGCATGGCAGCTCGACGTGTTCGGTCACGACCCGCAGTTTCCCGGGATGGCCGCCGACGCCGGCCTGACGTCGAGTTCCTGGGCACGCGGACCGCACCACCAATGGGGCCCAGGCCAAGGTGGTGATCTCGACCGCATGCAGTTCTGCAGCGAGTTCGAGTGGATTGCGCCGTCGGGCCGCGGCCTGCTCACCCACTACATGCCGGCGCATTATTCGGCGGGCTGGTGGATGGACTCGTCGACCTCGCTGCGGGAGGCGGAGGAGGCCACCTATGCGCTGTTCGATCAGCTCAAAAAGGTCGCGTTGACCCGCAATGTGCTGCTGCCGGTCGGCACCGACTACACGCCGCCGAACAAGTGGGTCACCGCGATCCACCGGGACTGGGGCGCGCGTTACACCTGGCCGAGATTCGTCTGCGGGCTGCCTCGGGAATTCTTCGCCGCGGTGCGTGCCGAATTGGCGCAGCGAGGCCAAGCGCCGTCGCCGCAGACGCGCGACATGAACCCGATCTACACCGGCAAGGACGTGTCCTACATCGACACCAAGCAAGCGAACCGGGCGGCCGAGAACGCCGTCCTGGACGCGGAGCGCTTCGCCGTGTTCGCCGCGCTGATGACCGGCGCCGACTATCCGCAGGCGGCGCTGGCCAAGGCGTGGGTGCAGCTGGCATACGGCGCACACCATGACGCCATCACCGGGTCGGAATCCGACCAGGTCTACCTCGATCTGCTGACCGGTTGGCGCGACGCGTGGGAGCTGGGCGGCGCGGTCCGCGACAACTCCCTGGCGTTGCTTTCCCGCGCGATCGGTGGCGACTTGGTGGTGTGGAATCCGCTGACACACCAGCGCAGCGATGTCGTCACCGCACGGCTTGACCCGCCGCTGACAGCCGGCGTCCGGGTGCTTGACCACGATGGCACCGAGATGCCGGCCCTCGTCGAACACGACGGGCGGTCGGTCACTTGGCTGGCGCGCGACGTGCCGTCGCTGGGCTGGCGCGCCTACCGGTTGGTCCCGGGTGGCGAATCGGCCTGCTGGGAGCCGATGCCTGGTTCGCGAATCGCCAACGACCACTACCGGCTGACCGTCGATCCGGCGCGCGGGGGAGCGGTGGCGTCGTTGATTCGGGACGGTCGCGAGCTGATCGCCGACGGCCGGGTGGGCAACGAGCTTGCGGTGTACGAGGAGTATCCCGCGCACCCGTCTCAGGGTGAAGGCCCGTGGCACCTACTGCCCAAGGGGCCGGTGGTCTGCTCATCGGAATCGCCGGCGCAGGTGCGGGCTTACCACGGCCCGCTCGGTCAGCGACTCGTGGTGCAGGGCCGGATCGGCATGTTGCTGCGCTACACCCAGAGCCTCACGCTGTGGCGCGGTATTGCACGGATGGACTGCCGCACGACTATCGACGAGTTCACTGGGGAAGACCGCCTATTGCGGCTGCGCTGGCCGTGTCCGGTGCCGGGGGCCATGCCGGTAAGTCAAGTGGGCGACGCCGTCATCGGGCGCGGTTTCGCGTTGCTGCACGACGGACTTGAATCGGTCGATACCGCGCAGCACCTGTGGACCTTGGATAACCCGGCCTACAGCTGGTTCGGGCTGTCCTCGGCCGCACGGGTGCGGGTTGGGGGCACGAGCGTGCGAGCTGTGTCTGTCGCGGAGGTGGTGTCGCCGGCCGAGGCGATGTCCGGCCCGCTGGCGCGCGACCTGATGGTCGCGCTGGTTCGCGCTGGCGTCACGGCCACCTGCAGCGGTGCCGACAAGCCGCGTTACGGCAACCTCGACGTCGACTCCAATCTGCCGGACATCCGGATCGCGCTGGGCGGGCCGACCCGCAACGCCTTCACCAAAGCGGTGCTGGCCGACGCGGACCCCGCGTACACGAACGAACTCGAGCGCCAGCTTGCCAAGACCGGCGCGGCCCGGGTCTGGGTGCCCGCGGCGAAGCCCTTGGCGCAGGCATGGGTACCCAGCGCGGACCTGCGTGCGCTGCGGGCACTGCCGGTCCTGGTGATCGACGGCCGGGACGACGAAGGCCTGCGCGCTGCCATCGCGGCGGTGGCCAAAGACCTAGGCGACGCCGAGATCGTCGTCACCCAGGCCGCCCAGCAGGCGCCGCCAGAGATGGAGCCTTTCGAAGCCCGCACGGTCGCGCTCCTCAACCGCGGGGTGCCCAGCTTCGCCGTCGACGTCGAGGGCACCCTGCACACCGCGCTGATGCGATCCTGCACCGGCTGGCCATCCGGCGTCTGGATCGACCAACCGCGCCGCACCGCGCCCGACGGCTCGAACTTCCAACTTCAGCACTGGACACACGTTTTCGATTACGCACTGGTCTGCGGCGACGGCGACTGGCGAGATGCCCAGATCTCGTCGCGCAGTGCCCAGTTCTCCCACCCGCTGATAGCGACGACTTCCCAGCCGTCAGAGGGCCTGCTGCCGCCGATTGGCTCGCTGTTGCATCTCGACCCCGTCGACGTGCACCTGGGCGCCCTCAAGGCGGCTGGCAACCCGCTAACGGCAGGCAGCGCACAGCCGGTCGACCCCGGCGCGGTGGCCCTGAGGTTGGTGGAAACCGTCGGGAACAGCGTCCGCGTCAACGTCGGTTCCGGGCTGGGCAAGCTGCGCGCAATCCGACTTGCCGACCTGCTGGAAAAGCCGGAACAGCGCAAACGAAAGGTCGACCTGCACGGCTACCAAGTAGCAACTGTGTTCGCCCGCCTCGAGATGCCCAAGGTGTTGGCCGCTGATGGCGCCGTGCTGGCCCCGGACGCCGAGACCGTTCAGCCGCTGTACGCGCGTTATTGGCTGCACAACCGCGGCCCCGCGCCGCTTGGTGGGCTGCCGGCCGTCGCCCACTTGCACCCCCAGCAGGCGCGTGCCGAGCCGGGTGCCGAGGTGATGTTGCGCCTCACCGCCGCAAGCGACTGCACCGATGCCGAGCTGGGAGGAACGGTCGAATTGGTGTGTCCCGACGGCTGGACGGTGGCCACCAGCGAATGGCCGTTCTCGCTGTGCACCGGTGAATACCTGGAAACCGACGTGTTGCTGGCGATTCCGGCCGACGTAGCAGTGGGGCTGTATCCGGTCCGCGCCCAGTTGCGGATCACCGACGGGTCGGTGCCGGCCGCCTGGCGACAGGTCGTCGAGGACGTGTGCGTGGTGGCGGTGGGGCCCGACCCCACCGAGCTCGTCTACCTCGTCGCCGGGCCCGCCGATATTGAGGTCAGGGCCGGCGACTCGGCCCGCCTGACCGCGACCATAGGCAGCCGCGCCCGGTCCGACCTTGCGCTGGAGGCGCACCTGATCAGCCCGTGGGGTACCTGGGAGTGGATCGGCCCGGCGGCGCTTGGCGCCGTCCTGCCCGCGCGCGGTACGGCCGAACTCGTCTTCGACGTGTCGCCCCCGCTGTGGCTGGAGCCCGGCCAGTGGTGGGCCCTGATACGGGTCGGCTGCGCCGGTCGGCTGGTCTACTCGCCGGCGGTGACGGTGGCCGTGACATGAGCCCGCACCTGGTTGCGACCGTGGCCGGCACCCCGATTGCCGTCGACGAGGTCGACGCGCTGGAAGCGCGGTTGCGCAGCGGCCCGCGAGCGGCCGCCCTGCCGGCAAGCGGCACCAGTGAGGGCCGACAACTGCGGCGCTGGCTCACGCAACTGATCGTGACCGAGCAGCTGGTCTCAGCCGAGGCGGCCGCACGCGGCCTCAACGCGTTTGACGCCCCGACCGAGGCCGAGCTGCTGCCCGACATGACGGCCCGGTTGGAGATCGGCAGCATCGCCGCGGCGGCGCTGGCCGATCCGTGCGCGCGGGCCCTATTTGCCGACGTCACCGCCGCGGTTCAGGTCTCCGACGAGGAGGTGACCGATTTCCACGCCCGTAACCCGCTGCGGTTCGCCGTGCCGCGTGCCGGCGGCCACGGATGGCGGGTGTCTGCCGACGTCGGTCCGCCGCTGGACCAGGTGCGGTTGGCGATCATCGAGCATCTGCGTGGTGCCGCGCGCCGGCGTACGTTTCGGACGTGGCTGGATGCGCGCCGGGCCGAATTGGTGCAACTAGCTCCGGGCTACGAGCACCCCGGCGACCCGCGTCAACCCGACAACACCCACCGGCACTGATGCTGACCCTCGGCATCGACATCGGCGGGACCAAGATCGCCGCCGGACTGATCGATCACGACGGCGCGCTGGTCTATAAGGCCACTCACCCCACCCCGGCAAGCAGCCGAGCCGAACAGGTCTGGGCGGCTGTCGCCGCAACGATCGCCGACGCGTTGCGCGCGGCAGATGGCGTGGTGCGTGCGGTGGGTATCGCTTCAGCCGGACCCGTCGATTTGGATAGCGGCACCGTCAGCCCAATCAACATCGGATGCTGGCACGGTTTTCCGCTGCGTGACAGGGTTGCTGCCGCGGTACCCGGCGTGCCGGTACGCCTGGGCGGTGACGGCGTGTGCATGGCACTCGGTGAGCACTGGACTGGGGCCGGACGGGGTGCGCGATTTCTGCTGGGCATGGTGGTGTCTACGGGGGTAGGCGGCGGATTGGTGCTCGACGGCACTCCGTATGACGGCCGCACCGGAAACGCTGGCCATGTCGGTCACGTGGTCGTTGACGCCGATGGCGATCGCTGCTCGTGCGGTGGCCGCGGCTGTGTCGAGACCGTCGCGGCCGGGCCGTCGATGGGGCGTTGGGCGCGGGCCAACGGTTGGACCGCGCCGACGGGCGCGGGCGCCAAGGAGCTGGCCGACGCGGCGGCCGGCGGGGATGCGTTGGCGCTGGCCGCGTTTCGCCGTGGGGCCAGCGCGTTGGCGGCGATGATCGCGTCGGTGGCCGCGGTGTGCGACCTCGACCTTGTCGTCGTCGGCGGGGGAGTGGCCATGTCCGGACCCCTGCTCTTCGATCCGCTGCGTGCCGCGCTGGCTGACTACGCCCGGCTGGACTTCCTGGCCGGCCTACGCGTGGTGCCGGCCGAGCTCGGCGGCGAGGCGGGTATGGTCGGCGCGGCCAAGCTCGCGGGCTGAATCGTTAGCGGGCCGGTTACGGCAGCCGCGGAGCCGTTTTGGCCGTGCGACGTGCCCAGGCTATTGTGGTTGCCGATCCACCGAAGACCGTCGGTCACCGAGCAATCGGTTGAAGGTCCGGGAGCATCCCGGCGGCCCACGCAGGAGGACGAGGCATTACCTGCCGACGCGCGCGTCGGCCCATGTGTTACGCCCCGGCCGCTTCCTGCGCCGGGGCGTACTTCGTTCTTGGGGTGGTTCACGGACGATAAGTCGGACTTGCACCGAGGAGGCATGCATGGCCAAGGCTGACAAGGCCACCGCCGTCGCAGACATCGCAGAGCATTTCAAGGCTTCGACCGCGACCGTCATCACCGATTACCGCGGTCTGACGGTCGCCAACCTGGCAGAGTTGCGGCGCTCGCTGGGGGCGTCGGCCACCTACGCCGTAGCCAAGAACACGCTGATCAAGAGGGCGGCGTCGGAAGCCGGCGTCGAGGGGCTCGACGAACTGTTCGCCGGTCCCACGGCGATCGCGTTCGTCACCGGCGAACCGGTCGATGCGGCCAAGGCCCTCAAGACCTTCGCCAAGGAGCACAAGGCGCTGGTCATCAAGGGCGGCTACATGGACGGCCATCCGTTGACCGTCGCCGAGGTCGAGCGCATCGCCGACCTGGAGTCCCGCGAGGTGCTGCTGGCCAAGCTGGCCGGCGCGATGAAGGGCAACCTGGCCAAGGCGGCCGGGCTGTTCAATGCGCCGGCATCGCAGATGGCCCGGTTGGCGGCCGCACTGCAGGAAAAGAAAGCCTCCGAATAACACCAGCACCCGAGAAACCCCTGCAAACCGTAAACCCCAAAAGACCAGGAAGGACCACACCATGCCGAAGCTCTCAACCGACGAATTGCTTGACGCGTTCAAGGAAATGACCCTGTTGGAGCTCTCCGACTTCGTCAAGAAGTTCGAGGAGACTTTCGAGGTCACGGCGGCCGCTCCGGTCGCTGTCGCCGCCGCGGGTGCCGCCCCGGCCGCCGGTGCCGCTGAGGCCGCCGAGGAGCAGTCCGAGTTCGACGTGATCCTCGAGGCCGCCGGCGACAAGAAGATCGGCGTCATCAAGGTTGTCCGTGAGATTGTCTCCGGCCTCGGCCTCAAGGAGGCCAAGGACCTGGTCGACGGCGCTCCGAAGCCGCTGCTGGAGAAGGTCGCCAAGGAAGCCGCCGACGAGGCCAAGACCAAGCTCGAGGCCGCCGGCGCCACCGTCACCGTCAAGTAGCTCTGCTAAGCAGACGCAAAAGCCCCCTTTGCATCAATGTCTTGGGGGCTTTTGTGTCTGTTCGGCCCGCAGCGACCGTTGCGACTGTTTCACCTGCTCGGGTGAGTCTCCCAGAGCGACAAGCAAGTTCGTCGTCATCGAGGCGAGCACCGGTTCGATGGCCGCGCCCTCGTCGCCGTAGAAACCGGCCAGCTCCAGCATCACGAAGCCGTGGATCGACGACCAGAACTGCGCCGCTGTGCTGACTATTGCTTGGTCCGATGCATTGTCGGAGCCCGTGGCCGTCAACCGGCCGGCCAACATGCAACGGTGCACTCCGCGCACCACGTGCGCAAAGCTGGGGTGCTGCTCCTCGATCTCTGCGACCGTGAGCGTCAAGACGTTGCGCGCCGGGGCGTTGATGCCATGGGCGCTGGTGCTGCCGAACATCAGCCGATACATGTGTGGCCGCTCGATGGCGTAGCGGCGGTAGGCAGCGCCGATGGCCAGCAAGTCGCCGACCGGATCGGCTGTTCTCGGGACCGTCAGGGCGGCATCGAATTGGCGTAACCCCTCATCGGTCACCGCGGCGATGAGTCCGCGCATTCCTCCGAAATGGGTGTAGACCGCCATGGTGGAGGTGCCGGCGGCACTGGCCACCTTGCGGGTCTGCAGCGCGTCGGGCCCGTGTTCGTTCAGCAGTCCAACGGCAGCGTGCAGCAACTCGTCGCGAACACTGCGTTGCGTCTGCGAAGTCATCTCGTCAAACATCCGCCAAACATCATTGCCATGTTTCCATCGGGAGCGTACCGTTCCAATAACGTCGAAATAACAATGTTATAGGAGCTCGGCTATGACGGCCACGCGAACCGCCACACAGCAGAACCCGTATCTCGACGGCTTTCTGGCGCCGGTCGCCGTCGAAGTAACCGCAACCGACCTGCCGGTCACGGGGAGCATCCCCGACCACCTTGATGGGCGCTACCTGCGCAACGGACCCAACCCGGCCGCGGAGGTCGACCCAGCCA
The DNA here is from genome assembly GCF_900232995.1 of Mycobacterium simulans. GTDB lineage: Bacteria > Actinomycetota > Actinomycetes > Mycobacteriales > Mycobacteriaceae > Mycobacterium > Mycobacterium simulans. The sequence goes on along the minus strand of NZ_OCVX01000003.1, from coordinate 234,710 downwards.
TCTACCACTGGTTCAGTGGTGACGGCATGGTTCACGGGGTCGCGCTGTGCGGCGGGCAGGCTCGCTGGTACCGCAACCGCTGGGTGCGCAGCAAGCCGGTATGCGCCGCCCTCGGCGAGCCGGCGCCCAGCCGTCTGGATCCACGGGCGGGCATGCTGGCTCTCGGTGCCAACACGAATGTGCTGGCCCACGCCGGACGGACCCTTGCCCTCGTCGAGGCCGGCGTCGCCAACTATGAGCTCACCGACGAGCTCGACACCATCGGGACATGCGACTTCGACGGCACCCTGGCCGGGGGTTACACGGCCCATCCGCACCGGGATCCGCGTACCGGCGAACTGCACGCAGTTTCCTATTCATTCGTCCGCGGGCGTACCGTGCAGTACTCGGTCATCGACACCCAGGGACATGCCCGTCGCACCGTTGACATTGAGGTGTCCGGGTCGCCGGCGATGCATGACTTTTCACTGACCGACAAATACGTGGTGATCTACGACCTGCCGGTGACGTTCGACCCGGTGCAAGTGCTGCCGGTGAAGATGCCGCGCTGGCTGGGATTGCCGGCGCGGTTGGTAATGCAGTCACTGATCGGACGGGTCCGGGTGCCGAGCCCGATTGCCGCGATGGTCAACCGCAACCCGAAGCCGTCTGACCGCATGCCGTACGCCTGGAACCCTAACTATCCGGCGCGAATCGGCGTAATGCCCCGTGAGGGTACGAATCGAGACGTGCGTTGGTTCGACATCGAACCCTGCTACGTTTACCACCCGCTCAACGCGTATTCCGAGATGCGGAACGGATCTGAGGTGCTGGTGCTCGACGTGGTGCGTTACTCGCGGATGTTCGACCGCGACCGGCACGGGCCCGGCGAGACCCGACCGTCGCTGGACCGCTGGTCCATCAACCTTGCCACCGGTGCGGTCGCCACCGAGTGCCACGACGATCGGTCGCAGGAATTCCCGCGGATTAACGAAACCCTGTTGGGCGGCGAACATCGCTACGGCTACACGCTCGGCGTCGACGGTGGCTTCCTGTCCGGCGGCACGTCGGCCCCGATGTCTACCTCGCTGTATAAGTACGACTACGCGACCGGATCCAGCGAAGTCGCCCCGCTCGATCCCGACCTTTTGATCGGCGAGATGTCTTTTGTGCCGAATCCCGAAAGTAGAGCCGAAGACGACGGAGTCCTCATGGGCTACGGCTATCACCGCGGCCGCGACGAAGGCCAACTGCTGCTATTGGATGCCCAGACCCTTGCGTTGATGGCGACGGTGCACCTGCCGCAACGGGTACCGATGGGCTTCCACGGCAACTGGGCGCCGACTGCATAACCTCTCCTGACCCTATCCTGATTAGGCCCGACCAGGATCGTTATCGGTGCAACCCTGATGTCGCGCCCCAGCCGTGCGCTACAGTGACTCAAGCCACAAAAAAGGGGCGGGTGGCGTATAAGCGCGTTGACGGAAGGATTTCCCATGGGCGTCAGCATCGAGGTCAACGGACTCACAAAGTCCTTCGGATCCTCGAGGATCTGGGAAGACGTCACGCTAGAAATTCCCGCCGGGGAGGTCAGCGTGTTGCTGGGGCCGTCCGGTACCGGCAAATCGGTCTTCCTGAAATCACTCATCGGCCTGCTGCGGCCGGAACGCGGCTCGATCATCATCGATGGCACAGACATCATCGAATGCTCGGCCAAGGAGCTGTACGAGATCCGCACCTTGTTCGGCGTGCTGTTCCAGGACGGCGCGCTGTTCGGTTCGATGAATCTCTACGACAACACCGCGTTCCCGCTGCGTGAGCACACCAAGAAAAAGGAAAGCGAAATCCGTGACATCGTCATGGAGAAGCTGCAGATGGTCGGCCTGGGTGGGGACGAGAAGAAGTTCCCCGGCGAGATCTCCGGCGGTATGCGCAAGCGAGCCGGCCTGGCTCGTGCTCTGGTCCTCGACCCGCAGATCATTCTCTGCGACGAGCCCGACTCGGGTCTGGACCCGGTCCGTACCGCCTACCTGAGCCAGCTGATCATGGACATCAACGCCCAGATCGACGCGACCATCCTGATCGTGACCCACAACATCAACATCGCCCGCACGGTGCCGGACAACATGGGCATGTTGTTCCGCAAGCATCTGGTGATGTTCGGGCCGCGCGAAGTCTTGCTGACCAGCGACGAGCCCGTGGTGCGACAGTTCCTCAACGGCCGCCGCATCGGGCCGATCGGCATGTCCGAAGAGAAGGACGAGGCCACCATGGCCGAAGAGCAGGCCCTGCTCGATGCTGGTCACCACGCGGGTGGTGTCGAGGAGATCGAGGGCGTTCCGCCGCAGATCACCGCGACGCCGGGCATGCCGGAGCGCAAAGCGGTCGCTCGTCGTCAGGCCCGGGTGCGTGCGATGTTGCACACACTGCCCAAGAATGCTCAGGCCGCGATCCTCGATGACCTTGAGGGCACGCATAAGTACCAGGTCCACGAGTTATAGAAGGCATTTGCCTGCTGTTGAGCCGTGCGCCGTTGTCGGCGCGGCTTGGATGACTCGCTCGGTGTGATCGCGTCGGTTGCTGCCGTCCAACGTGCGGTTAGCGCAGGATTTCGGGATAACTCGCCGCCCGCCCTCTTGACGGCGAGGCCTAAACGGGTCAATCTGTTGGGCAGCATGTATCAGACCTGTTCGGGGAGAGTCGAGCCAGCGCTGATGTTCCCGTGGATAGGTATTTGAGGAATGCGCGCGTCTGCGCTATTGTTGGACGTTGCGCTGGCTACTTCCTGCCCACCTCACCCGCCACTTGACACCGTGGTCTTAGCCTGAGCCGTTTTCCGTGGCTCAGCTATGTAGTTGCGTGCGTGAGATCCGGACAGATCGTTCGCCGGCCGAACCGACACAACTATCTGCGGCGAACAGGCCCGGTGGGCTGGCCTTTCCAAGGCTCTGCCAAGGCTCTCGTTAGTCGCACGAGGTGCTGGAAGGACGCATCTTGGCTGATTTCCGCCAGAGCAAGACAGACGCCAGTCCCCATCAGGGCCGCCCTAGTTCTTCAAACAACTCCGTACCGGGAGCGCCCAACCGAGTTTCCTTCGCCAAGCTCCGAGAACCGCTTGAGGTTCCGGGGCTGCTCGACGTGCAGACCGACTCGTTCGAGTGGCTGATCGGCTCGCAGCGCTGGCGCGAATCCGCGGTCGCCCGCGGTGACGTTGACCCGGTCGGCGGCCTCGAGGAGGTGCTCTACGAGCTGTCGCCGATCGAGGACTTCTCGGGCTCGATGTCGCTGTCTTTCTCCGACCCCCGCTTCGACGAAGTCAAGGCGCCCGTCGACGAGTGCAAAGACAAGGACATGACGTACGCGGCCCCGCTGTTCGTCACGGCCGAGTTCATCAACAACAACACCGGCGAGATCAAGAGCCAGACGGTGTTCATGGGCGACTTCCCGATGATGACCGAGAAGGGCACGTTCATCATCAACGGGACCGAGCGTGTGGTCGTGAGCCAGCTGGTCCGGTCGCCCGGTGTGTACTTCGACGAGACCATCGACAAGTCCACCGAGAAGACGCTGCACAGCGTCAAGGTGATTCCAAGCCGCGGCGCCTGGCTGGAGTTCGACGTCGACAAGCGCGACACCGTGGGTGTGCGAATCGACCGCAAGCGCCGCCAGCCGGTCACCGTGCTGCTCAAGGCACTGGGCTGGACCGGCGAGCAGATCACCGAGCGGTTCGGTTTCTCCGAGATCATGATGTCGACGCTGGAGAAGGACAACACCATCGGCACCGATGAGGCGCTGCTGGACATCTACCGCAAGCTGCGTCCGGGCGAGCCGCCGACCAAGGAGTCCGCGCAGACGCTGCTGGAGAACCTGTTCTTCAAGGAGAAGCGGTACGACCTGGCCCGCGTTGGCCGCTACAAGGTCAACAAGAAGCTCGGGCTGCACGCCGGTGAGCCGATCACGTCGTCGACACTGACCGAAGAAGACGTCGTCGCCACGATCGAATACCTGGTTCGCCTGCACGAGGGTCAGCCCACGATGACTGTCCCGGGCGGCGTCGAGGTTCCGGTGGAAACCGACGACATCGACCACTTCGGCAACCGCCGGTTGCGCACGGTCGGTGAGCTGATCCAGAACCAGATCCGGGTCGGCATGTCGCGGATGGAGCGCGTCGTCCGGGAACGGATGACCACGCAGGACGTCGAGGCCATCACGCCCCAGACGCTGATCAACATCCGTCCGGTGGTCGCCGCGATCAAGGAGTTCTTCGGCACCAGCCAGCTGTCGCAGTTCATGGACCAGAACAACCCGTTGTCGGGTCTGACCCACAAGCGCCGGCTGTCGGCCTTGGGGCCGGGCGGTCTGTCGCGTGAGCGCGCCGGGCTGGAGGTCCGTGACGTGCACCCGTCGCACTACGGCCGGATGTGCCCGATCGAGACTCCGGAGGGTCCGAACATCGGCCTGATCGGCTCGTTGTCGGTGTACGCGCGGGTCAACCCGTTCGGGTTCATCGAGACGCCGTATCGGAAGGTTGTGGACGGGGTCGTCTCTGACGAGATCGAATACCTGACCGCTGACGAGGAGGACCGTCACGTCGTGGCGCAGGCCAACTCGCCGCTAAAGATCAATGAGGCCGGTGCTTCCCTCTTTGCTGAGCCGCGGGTTCTGGTCCGCCGCAAGGCGGGCGAGGTCGAGTATGTTCCCTCGTCCGAGGTGGACTACATGGACGTCTCGCCGCGCCAGATGGTGTCAGTGGCAACGGCCATGATCCCGTTCCTCGAGCACGACGACGCCAACCGCGCCCTGATGGGTGCCAACATGCAGCGCCAGGCGGTTCCGTTGGTGCGCAGCGAGGCGCCGCTGGTGGGGACCGGCATGGAGTTGCGTGCGGCGATCGACGCCGGCGACGTCGTCGTCGCGGAGAAGTCCGGGGTGATCGAGGAGGTCTCCGCCGACTACATCACCGTGATGGCCGACGACGGCACCCGGCACACCTACCGGATGCGCAAGTTCGCCCGTTCCAACCACGGCACCTGCGCCAACCAGTCGCCGATCGTGGACGCTGGAGATCGAGTCGAGGCAGGCCAGGTGATCGCCGACGGTCCCTGCACCGAGAACGGTGAGATGGCGCTGGGCAAGAACCTGCTGGTGGCGATCATGCCGTGGGAGGGCCACAACTACGAGGACGCGATCATCCTGTCCAACCGCCTCGTCGAAGAGGACGTGCTCACCTCGATCCACATCGAGGAGCACGAGATCGACGCTCGTGACACCAAGCTGGGCGCCGAGGAGATCACCCGGGACATCCCGAACGTCTCCGACGAGGTGCTGGCCGACCTCGACGAGCGCGGTATCGTGCGCATCGGTGCCGAGGTTCGCGACGGCGACATCCTGGTCGGCAAGGTCACCCCGAAGGGCGAGACCGAGCTGACGCCGGAGGAGCGGCTGTTGCGGGCGATCTTCGGCGAGAAGGCCCGGGAGGTCCGCGACACCTCGCTGAAGGTGCCGCACGGTGAATCCGGCAAGGTGATCGGCATCCGGGTGTTCTCCCGCGAGGACGACGACGAGCTGCCGGCCGGTGTAAACGAGCTGGTCAGGGTGTACGTGGCCCAGAAGCGCAAGATCTCCGACGGCGACAAGCTGGCCGGACGCCACGGCAACAAGGGCGTCATCGGCAAGATCCTGCCGGTCGAGGACATGCCGTTCCTACCGGACGGCACCCCCGTCGACATCATCCTGAACACGCACGGTGTGCCGCGACGGATGAACATCGGCCAGATCCTGGAAACTCACCTTGGTTGGGTGGCCAAGTCCGGGTGGAAGGTCGACGCCGGCAACGGGGTTCCGGACTGGGCCGCCCGGCTGCCCGACGACCTGCTGCACGCGGAGCCGAACGCCATCGTGTCGACGCCGGTGTTCGACGGTGCCCAGGAGGCCGAGCTGCAGGGGCTGCTGTCGGCCACGCTGCCCAACCGCGACGGCGAGGTGCTGGTGGACGGCGACGGCAAGGCGGTGCTGTTCGACGGGCGCAGCGGCGAGCCGTTCCCGTATCCGGTGACGGTTGGCTACATGTACATCATGAAGCTGCACCACCTGGTGGACGACAAGATCCACGCCCGCTCGACTGGCCCGTACTCGATGATCACCCAGCAGCCGCTGGGTGGTAAGGCGCAGTTCGGTGGTCAGCGGTTCGGCGAGATGGAGTGCTGGGCCATGCAGGCCTACGGTGCCGCGTACACGCTGCAGGAGCTGTTGACCATCAAGTCCGACGACACCGTCGGCCGGGTCAAGGTGTACGAGGCGATCGTCAAGGGCGAGAACATCCCAGAACCGGGAATTCCCGAGTCGTTCAAGGTTCTCCTCAAGGAGCTGCAGTCGCTTTGCCTCAACGTTGAAGTGCTGTCGTCCGACGGTGCGGCGATCGAGCTGCGCGAAGGCGAGGACGAAGACCTTGAACGGGCCGCGGCCAACCTGGGAATCAACTTGTCCCGCAACGAATCCGCGTCCGTTGAGGACCTGGCGTAAATCTTTTGGAAAGCTATTCAACCCGTTAGGGGAAAGGGAGTTACGTGCTCGACGTCAACTTCTTCGATGAACTTCGCATTGGTCTGGCTACCGCGGAGGACATCAGGCAATGGTCTTACGGCGAAGTCAAGAAGCCGGAGACGATCAACTACCGCACGCTGAAGCCGGAGAAGGACGGCCTGTTCTGCGAGAAGATCTTCGGACCGACTCGCGACTGGGAGTGCTACTGCGGCAAGTACAAGCGGGTGCGCTTCAAGGGCATCATCTGTGAGCGCTGTGGCGTGGAGGTTACTCGCGCCAAGGTGCGTCGCGAGCGGATGGGCCACATTGAGCTGGCCGCGCCGGTCACACACATCTGGTACTTCAAGGGTGTGCCCTCGCGTCTGGGGTACCTGCTGGACCTGGCGCCCAAGGACCTCGAGAAGATCATCTACTTCGCCGCGTATGTGATCACCGCGGTCGATGAGGAGATGCGCCACAACGAGCTCTCGACGCTCGAGGCCGAAATGGCGGTGGAGCGCAAGGGCGTTGAGGATCAGCGCGATGCCGACCTGGAGGCTCGTGCGCAGAAGCTGGAGGCCGACCTGGCCGAGCTGGAAGCCGAGGGTGCCAAAGCGGACGCCAAGCGCAAGGTTCGTGACGGCGGCGAGCGCGAGATGCGCCAGCTCCGCGACCGCGCGCAGCGCGAGTTGGACCGGCTGGAGGACATCTGGAACACCTTCACCAAGCTGGCTCCCAAGCAGCTGATCGTCGACGAGAACCTCTACCGCGAGCTCGTCGACCGCTACGGTGAATACTTCACCGGTGCCATGGGCGCAGAGTCGATCCAGAAGCTGATCGAGAACTTCGACATCGACGCCGAGGCTGAGTCACTGCGCGATGTCATCCGAAACGGCAAGGGGCAGAAGAAGCTTCGCGCTTTGAAGCGGCTCAAGGTGGTCGCGGCGTTCCAGCAGTCTGGCAACTCACCGATGGGCATGGTGCTCGACGCGGTGCCGGTCATCCCGCCGGAACTGCGGCCGATGGTGCAGCTCGACGGTGGGCGGTTCGCCACGTCTGACTTGAATGACCTGTACCGCCGCGTGATCAACCGCAACAACCGGCTCAAGAGGCTCATCGACCTGGGCGCGCCGGAGATCATCGTCAACAACGAGAAGCGGATGCTGCAGGAGTCCGTCGACGCGCTGTTCGACAACGGCCGTCGCGGCCGGCCGGTTACCGGTCCGGGCAACCGTCCGCTGAAGTCTTTGAGCGACCTGCTCAAGGGCAAGCAGGGCCGGTTCCGGCAGAACCTGCTCGGTAAGCGTGTCGACTACTCGGGCCGTTCGGTCATCGTGGTCGGCCCGCAGCTCAAGCTGCACCAGTGCGGTTTGCCTAAGCTGATGGCGCTGGAGCTGTTCAAGCCGTTCGTGATGAAGCGGCTCGTCGACCTCAACCACGCGCAGAACATCAAGAGCGCCAAGCGCATGGTGGAGCGGCAGCGTCCTCAGGTGTGGGACGTGCTCGAGGAAGTAATTGCAGAGCATCCTGTTTTGCTGAACCGCGCGCCCACCCTGCACCGCCTGGGTATCCAAGCCTTCGAGCCAATGCTGGTGGAAGGCAAGGCGATTCAGCTGCACCCGTTGGTGTGTGAGGCGTTCAACGCCGACTTCGACGGTGACCAGATGGCCGTTCACCTGCCGTTGAGCGCCGAGGCGCAGGCCGAGGCACGCATTCTGATGTTGTCCTCCAACAACATCCTGTCGCCCGCATCCGGCCGTCCGCTGGCCATGCCGCGACTGGACATGGTGACCGGGTTGTACTACCTGACCACCGAGGTCGAGGGCGACAACGGCGAATACCAGACGGCCAACGGCGACCGTCCGGAGTCGGGTGTGTACTCCTCGCCGGCCGAAGCGATCATGGCGGCCGACCGCGGTGTATTGAGCGTGCGGGCCAAGATCAAGGTGCGGCTGACCCAGCTGCGTCCGCCCGCCGAGATCGAGGCCGAGCTGTTCGGCGGCAACGGGTGGCAGCCGGGCGATCCTTGGATGGCCGAGACCACATTGGGCCGGGTGATGTTCAACGAGCTGCTGCCGCTTGGGTATCCGTTCGTGAACAAGCAGATGCACAAGAAGGTGCAGGCTTCGATCATCAACGACCTGGCCGAGCGCTACCCGATGATCGTGGTCGCGCAGACCGTCGACAAGCTCAAGGACGCCGGCTTCTACTGGGCGACCCGAAGCGGTGTGACGGTCTCGATGGCCGACGTGCTGGTGCCGCCGCGCAAGAAGGAGATCCTCGACCAATACGAGGAGCGTGCCGACAAGGTCGAAAAGCAGTTCCAGCGTGGCGCTTTGAACCATGACGAGCGCAACGAGGCACTGGTGGAGATCTGGAAGGAAGCCACCGACGAGGTCGGTCAGGCGCTGCGGGAGCACTACCCCAGCGACAACCCGATCATCACGATCGTCGACTCGGGTGCCACGGGTAACTTCACTCAGACCCGGACGCTGGCCGGCATGAAGGGTCTGGTGACCAACCCCAAGGGCGAGTTCATCCCGCGCCCGGTCAAGTCGTCGTTCCGTGAGGGACTGACCGTGCTGGAGTACTTCATCAACACCCACGGTGCCCGAAAGGGCCTGGCGGACACGGCCTTACGTACCGCCGACTCGGGCTACCTGACCCGTCGTCTGGTGGACGTTTCGCAGGACGTGATCGTGCGTGAGCACGACTGCCAGACCGAGCGCGGCATCGTCGTGGAGCTGGCCGAGCGTCAGCCTGACGGTGCCCTCATCCGCGACCCGTACATCGAAACCTCGGCGTACGCGCGGACTTTGGGCACCGACGCGGTCGACGAGGCCGGCAACGTCGTCGTCGCGCGCGGCGAGGACCTGGGTGACCCGGAGATCGACGCCTTGCTCGCCGCGGGCATCACGTCTGTGAAGGTGCGTTCGGTGCTGACCTGCACCACCGGCACCGGCGTGTGCGCGACCTGCTACGGGCGGTCGATGGCCACCGGCAAGCTGGTCGACATCGGCGAGGCCGTCGGTATCGTCGCCGCTCAGTCCATTGGCGAGCCCGGCACGCAGCTGACCATGCGTACCTTCCACCAGGGTGGTGTCGGTGAGGACATCACCGGCGGTCTGCCCCGGGTTCAGGAGCTGTTCGAGGCCCGCGTGCCGCGAGGCAAGGCGCCCATCGCCGACGTCACCGGCCGGGTTCGTCTCGAGGACGGGGAGCGCTTCTACAAGATCACCATCGTTCCCGACGACGGTGGCGAGGAAGTCGTCTACGACAAGCTCTCCAAGAGGCAGCGGCTGCGGGTGTTCAAGCACGAGGACGGCTCCGAGCGGGTGCTGTCCGACGGCGACCACGTCGAGGTTGGTCAGCAGCTGATGGAAGGCTCGGCCGACCCGCACGAGGTGCTGCGGGTGCAGGGTCCGCGCGAGGTGCAGATCCACCTGGTGCGCGAGGTTCAGGAGGTCTACCGGGCCCAAGGTGTGTCGATCCACGACAAGCACATCGAGGTGATCGTGCGCCAGATGCTGCGCCGGGTCACCATCATCGACTCGGGCTCGACGGAGTTCCTGCCCGGCTCGCTGATCGATCGTGCGGAGTTCGAGGCGGAGAACCGTCGGGTGGTGGCCGAGGGCGGCGAGCCCGCCGCCGGACGTCCGGTGCTGATGGGTATCACGAAGGCGTCGCTGGCCACCGACTCGTGGCTGAGTGCGGCGTCGTTCCAGGAGACCACGCGAGTGTTGACCGATGCGGCGATCAACTGCCGCAGCGACAAGCTCAACGGTCTGAAGGAGAACGTGATCATCGGCAAGCTGATCCCGGCCGGTACCGGAATCAACCGTTACCGCAACATCCAGGTGCAGCCCACCGAAGAGGCCCGCGCCGCGGCGTACACGATCCCGTCCTACGAGGACCAGTACTACAGCCCGGACTTCGGCCAGGCCACCGGTGCTGCCGTTCCGCTGGACGACTACGGCTACTCCGACTACCGCTAGTAGCGCGAGCAGACGCAGAATCGCACGCGAGAGGCCCTCGCGATGCGATTCTGCGTCTGCTCGCCGGGTTCAGCCAACCATGAATTCGCGAGTCGTAGCGGTGAACGCCTTGAGCGTGCCGTTGGCCTCGCGTGCGGTGCCGGAGTGGACGATGCGGTAGCGCCCGGGCGTGGCATCGCCGGGAATGGTCCAGCGGATGGTGACGCGCGAGCCGTCCCGCCCTTGCCGCTGCCAGCGAAAGGTCGTTGACCAGTCACCGTCGTCGGCGATACGCACCCAATGCTCCTCCTCGTGACGGACCACTTCGAGGTAGCTGCCGTTGCGGTGTAGATCGTTGTTGGGCAGCGCGCTGACGAACACGGCCTCTACGACCTGGCCTGGTTGGTAGGTCGCGGACGGCTCAGTGACAACCGTTCCGAATGAACCGGTGTCGGGAGGGGCGGCGCGCAGCCAGCTGAGTGGTTTGTTGGGCCGTGGGCGGCTGCTCGGCATCGCGGGACGGCGATCTCGCATCGCCTCGGCGAGTCCAGCCACCGTCTGCATGAGCGCCGGCAATTCCCATCGACCGAACAGGGTGCTGCCGCCCTCGTAGCGCTGTTCCAGATACTCCTCGGGCGTAGTCACGTAGTGGATGTAGGCATTGCTGTAGCCCACGCAGAGCACGTCAGCTAGTTCGGCACCAACAATCGAAGCCACCGTGCGACGCAGCCGCAGGCCCGCGACAATCGTCGGTTCGCCCGGGATGCCAATCAGATAGAGGCGTCCGATCCGTACCAGGTGAACGGGAACGATTTCCTGGACGAAGGGCGACAGCCGGTTTACCAGGTGCGCGGGTATCACCATGGCTTTGGGGGCGTGTATGGCCCGCAACGGGGTGGCGAGTCGGTAGATGGTGCTGGATACCCTGTCCCAGAATGGGTTTCGGCCTTGGTGAAAGCCGGGGAACCCCCTGCCCTCGGCGGTTCCCGCCATGGTCGCGGCGGCAATCATCGGGCGCCCGGTGCGGTGGTCCTGACCATCAGGCGTGTACTCGCCACGCACCAAGACCGAACTGAGATCGACGTAGGTGAACCGGGCGTCGATGCCAGCACCGATCGGCGTCGCGTTGCTCAGCTGCGTGGCAGCGTCCTCGAATTGGGACATCCCAATTCGGCGGGTGTTCTCCAACTCCAGCTCCGATAGAGACGGACCGGTGATCGGCCCGTCGACGTGCGGGCTCATGTCGCCCGGGTTGGTTTGCGCGAAGGCGGCGATGAAGTCGGGCTGACCGGCGAGGTAATCCGCGCCCTCGACCGTCCGCTCCCAGTGGTAGGCGGCGAAACCCTTGTTGTCTCCGGAGATGAGACGGTTGCGATTGGTCATGCTCGTGCCGTGGGTGGCGAAGAAATGGATTGCTCCCACGGTCTGCTCGCCCCGATCGATACGAATCAGCGTGGTATGCGGGTCGATGCGGTTGGGGAAGAATGCCTTGTCCGACGCCGGGTTCCGGTCGAATGACGCGGGTGACCGATTGATGCTCGCGTTGTGTAACTCGCCGTGCGACAACGTCACCTCGGCGGGCGCCACATCGTGGTGGGCGTGTTGCACCGATTCGACGATTCCATCGACGATCGCTCCGAATGTCGCCGGCCGGAAACCGCTCGTCGACAGGTTGTACAGCAGGTGCCCGCAGTAGCCACCGGGCCCGGCGTGCGTATGTGTCGCCGTGATCAGCGTGTTCTGCTCCGAGTAGGTGCCGCCAAACGAATCCGCCAACCGGCGTAGCACCTCATCGGTCAGGTATTGCGTGGACATCGGCAGGTCGACCACCACCAGCAGCAGCCGCGCATGTCCGTCTCCGGAATCCTCCTCGAAGACGAAGGCCCGTGAGCGAAGCCGCATATGAATGCCGGCGGTGCGTTGGTCGGTTTTGCCGTAGCCGAGCATGCCGCACTCCGCCGACTCACCGGTGATGTCGGCGATGCCGCGTCCAACAGAAAGCATTGCCTAATCCTCCACAACAGCCGCCCGCGGGAAAGCTATCACCACAGACACGTCGTATGCGCAGAGGTTTCGCTGCGCCGCGAGTGCCGAATGTGAAGCTGGCGTCACGCTCGTGTCCGTCCTCTTCACTAAACTGGCCTACGTGCTTATTGGTTCGCACGTCCACAACGACGATCCGCTGGCCGCCGCCCAAGCCGACGGCGCCGATGCCGTGCAGTTTTTCCTCGGCAACCCGCAGAGCTGGAAGAAGCCTAAGCCGCGTGACGACGCCGAGACGCTGAAGGCGTCGCCCATACCTCTGTACGTGCACGCGCCGTACCTCATCAATGTGGCATCGGCGAACAACCGCATCCGTATCCCGTCGCGCAAGATCCTGCAGGACACGTGTGACGCGGCGTCGGAAATCGACGCGACGGCGGTGATCGTGCACGGCGGCCACGCCGACGACAACGACATGGAGGCCGGCTTCGAGCGGTGGGTCAAGGCGCTCAAGTACCTGGAAACCGACGTGCAGCTCTACCTCGAGAACACCGCGGGCGGGGATCACGCGATGGCGCGCTACTTCGACACCATCGGTAGGCTCTGGGACCACATCGGCGACAGCGGCATCGGCTTCTGCCTGGATACTTGCCACGCGTGGGCTGCCGGGGAAAAGCTGATCGACGCAGTCGACCGCGTTAAGGCCTTGACCGGCCGCATTGATCTAGTGCACTGCAACGACTCGAGGGACGCGGCCGGCTCCGGTGCCGACCGGCACGCCAACTTCGGCACCGGTCAAATCGACCCCGAGTTGCTCGTTGCCGTCGTCGACGCCGCCGGTGCGCCGGTTATCTGTGAAACCGCCGACGAGGGGCGCAAGGATGACATTGCGTTTCTACGGGAGAAAACGGGCGGCTGACTTCGCCGCTTCTGGCGCCTACGGTTAACCCATGGTTCATCGAGGCGTCGCGCTGCTAAGCGTCGTGCTCGTGCTCGCGGGATGCGCGCACCGGGCAGCGCCGCCCCCGTTGGGCTTCGGTGAGGGCACTAGCTCCCACACCATCAATGTCGGCGGAGTCGACCGAACCTACCGGCTCTACAAGCCGGCAGGATTGCCCGCGGCGGCCCCACTGGTTGTCATGCTGCACGGTGGTTTCGGCAGTGCCAAGCAGGCCGAAAGGTCTTACGACTGGGACGAATTGGCCGATTCAGAGAAGTTCGTCGTGGCCTATCCGGACGGCCTCAGCAGGGCGTGGAACGCCAATGGCGGGGGCTGCTGCGGCCGGTCCGCGCGACAAGGCGTCGACGATGTTGCCTTCATCAGCGCCGCCGTCGCTGACATTTCGCACAACGTCCGCATCAACCCCGCCAGGGTCTACGCCACCGGCATGAGCAACGGCGGCATCATGTCCTACACGCTGGCGTGCAACACCGGCTTGTTCGCCGCGATCGGCCCCGTTTCGGGGACGCAACTGGACCCCTGCCGGTCCCCGCATCCAACATCGGTGATGCACATTCATGGCACCGGCGATCCGCTGGTCCGCTACTACGGCGGGCCCGGCGCCGGCATCGCCCGCATCAACGGTCCGCCGGTAGAGCAACTGAACGCGTTCTGGCGCAATGTAGACCAGTGCGGCCCCCCGACCGCAATGACCCGCGGTCAGGTCACGACTTCGACCGCCGGATGCGCGGACAACCGCAGCGTCGTGCTGGTCACCGTCGATGAAGGCGGCCATGAGTGGCCCTCAGTGGCTACCGAGATGCTGTGGGAATTCTTCGCCGCCCATCCTCGCTAGCATTACAACTCTTGTGCGGCTGTCGCAAAAATGTAACATTGTTGTCATGCCAGACACCCATGTCGTGACCAACCAGGTTCCGCCCCTGGAGAACTACAACCCGGCGTCATTCGCGGTGCTCACCGAGGCCCTGATTCGCGAGGGCGGGCAGTGGGGCCTGGAAGAGGTAAACGCGGTTGGGGTGTTGTCCGGATCCACCGAAGGCATCCGTTGGGGTGAGCTCGCGGACCGCAACAGGCCGATCCTGCACACGCACGACCGGTATGGGCACCGTGTCGACGAGGTGGAATACGACCCGGCATACCACGAGCTGATGCGCGCGGCGATCGCGCACGGCCTGCACGCCGCGCCGTGGGCCGATGACCGGCCGGGTAGCCATGTGGTGCGTGCCGCCAAGATGTCGGCGTGGAACTGCGAGCCGGGCCACGTGTGCCCGATCTCGATGACGTATGCTGTCGTCCCCGCGCTGCGTTACAACCCCGAGCTCGCGGCCGTGTATGAGCCGCTGCTGACCAGTCGTGAGTACGCCCCAGAGCTGAAGCTGGCGACGACGAAAGCCGGCATCACCGCGGGCATGTCGATGACCGAGAAGCAGGGCGGTTCCGACGTGCGCGCCGGCACCACCGCGGCGACCCCCAACGCCGACGGCACCTATAGCCTGACTGGCCACAAGTGGTTCACCTCGGCACCGATGTGCGACATCTTCCTGGTGCTCGCGCAGGCCCCAAATGGGCTGTCTTGCTTCATGGTGCCGCGAATCCTTCCCGACGGCACCCGCAACCGCATGTTCTTGCAGCGGCTCAAGGACAAGCTCGGCAACCACGCCAACGCCTCAAGCGAGGTCGAATACGACAGCGCCACAGCGTGGTTGGTCGGTGAGGAAGGGCGCGGCGTCCCGACCATCATCGAGATGGTCAACCTCACCCGGCTGGATTGCACCCTGGGCAGCGCGACCAGCATGCGCACCGGTTTGACCCGTGCCGTCCACCACGCCCAGCACCGAAAGGCCTTTGGTGCCTACCTGATCGACCAGCCGCTGATGCGCAACGTGCTGGCTGATTTGGCGGTGGAAGCCGAGGCCGCCACGATCGTGGCCATGCGGATGGCCGGTGCCACCGATAAGGCGGTGCGAGGCAACAAGACCGAGGCGCTATTGCGCCGTATCGGCTTGGCGGCCAGCAAGTACTGGGTGTGCAAGCGCTCGACCCCGCACGCCGCCGAAGCCCTGGAATGCCTGGGCGGCAATGGCTATGTCGAAGATTCCGGCATGCCGCGGCTGTACCGCGAGGCGCCACTGATGGGCATCTGGGAGGGCTCTGGCAACGTCAGCGCACTGGATACGCTGCGCGCCATGGCAACTCGACCCGAGTGTGTCGAGGTGCTGTTTGGCGAACTGGCCACCAGTGCGGGTCAGGATCCGCGGCTGGACACGCACGTCGAAAACCTGAAGACCCAGCTGGACGACCTTGACACCATTCAGTACCGCGCCCGCAAGGTCGCCGAGGACATCTGCCTGGCGCTGCAGGGGTCACTTCTGGTACGTCACGGGCATCCCGCCGTCGCCGAGGCCTTCCTGGCCACCCGGCTCGGTGGCCAGTGGGGCGGTGCGTTCGGCACCATGCCGACCGGGCTGGATCTGGCGCCCATCCTCGAACGTGCTCTAGTAAAGGGATGACGCAAGGGCGGCACCCATGACCCACGCCATCAGGCAGGTCGACTTCGACAACCTGAAAACGATGACCTACGAGGTCACCGACCGTGTCGCCCGTATCACCTTCAATCGGCCGGAAAAAGGTAACGCGATCGTCGCCGACACCCCGCTCGAGCTCTCGGCATTGGTGGAACGCGCCGACCTGGACCCCAATGTGCACGTCATTCTCGTGTCCGGGCGCGGTGAAGGTTTCTGCGCCGGCTTCGATTTGTCCGCCTACGCCGAACAGTCATCGTCGGCGGGCGGCGACGGTGGATACCGCGGCACGGTCCTGGACGGCAAGACCCAGGCCGTCAACCACCTGCCGAATCAGCCGTGGGACCCGATGATCGACTACCAGATGATGAGCCGCTTCGTGCGTGGCTTCTCCAGCCTGATGCACGCCGACAAGCCCACGGTGGTCAAGATCCACGGCTACTGCGTCGCCGGCGGCACCGACATCGCGCTGCACGCCGACCAGGTGATCGCCGCCGCCGACGCCAAGATCGGCTACCCGCCGACGCGGGTGTGGGGTGTCCCGGCCGCGGGCCTGTGGGCGCACCGGCTCGGCGACCAGCGCGCCAAGAGACTGTTGTTCACCGGCGATTGCATCACCGGAGCGCAAGCCGCCGAGTGGGGCCTGGCGGTGGAGGCGCCGGATCCGAAGGACCTCGATGAGCGCACCGAGCGACTGGTGGAGCGAATCGCCGCGCTGCCGGTCAACCAGCTGATCATGATCAAGCTCGCGCTCAATTCCGCTCTGCTGCAGCAAGGTGTCGCCACCAGCCGGATGGTCAGCACCGTGTTCGACGGTGTTGCCCGGCATACTCCCGAGGGGCACGCTTTCGTCGCCGACGCGGTCGCGCATGGCTTTCGGGATGCGGTCAAGCACCGCGATGAGCCGTTCGGTGACTACGGCCGTCGGGCTTCGCAGGTTTGACGATGTCGAACATGACGGCTCGCTCGGTAGTGTTGAGCGTGCTGCTCGGCGCTCATCCGGCGTGCGCAACCGCAAGCGAATTGATCAGGCTGACAGTCGATTTCGGCATCAAGGAGACGGCGTTGCGAGTAGCGCTGACCCGCATGGTCAGCGCCGGCGACCTGATCCGGTCCGCCGACGGGTATCGGCTGTCGGATCGGTTGCTGGCTCGGCAGCGGCGTCAGGACGAGGCCATGCGCCCCCGGACCCGGTCCTGGCGAGGATATTGGCACTCCGTCATCGTCACCAGCGTCGGCACCGATGCCCGCACCCGCGCTGCATTGCGAACTGCCATGCACGACAAGCGGTTCGGTGAATTGCGCGAAGGCGTGTGGATGCGGCCGGACAATCTTGATCTGGAGCTGGACCCCGAAGTCAGGGCGCGGGTGCGGGTGCTCAAGGCGCGCGACGACGCGCCTGCCGAACTAGCCGGGCAACTCTGGGATCTACCCGGATGGTCCGGCGCCGGACACCGGCTGCTTGATGACATGGCCCAGTTCTCCGACATTCCCAGGAGATTCGTGGTGGCCGCGGCGATGGTGCGGCACCTACTAGCCGACCCGATGTTGCCGGCTGAACTGCTTCCCGACGACTGGCCGGGAGCGCGGTTGCGTGCGGCCTACCAAGAATTCGCAACTGATCTGGCGCAACGCCGTAATACAAGCCAACTCCCGGGAGGCGTGAGGCCGACCCGGATGACGCCGGTGCCGTAGCGACTCTAGCCCTGCACCACAGGGGATTACGTGCGTCGAACCGACAACCACAGCTGCGGGTCGGCGAAGCTGCCGGCAGCCCATCCAGCGCCGGGATCATGAATCTGGTAGCGCGATGTTCCCGGGCCAGGCTGGTTCTTGCCTGACGCGTCGACCGTTGTCAGTGTTTGCCCGCAGGGGGTCCAATGTCCGCCAATCGGGGGACATCGGAATCCTACGGTCGGGGGTACGGATTTGGTTCGAGCCAGTGGATCATGGACCGGCACGCAACGTCGCGAGGTAGGTAGGAGGTGACCCTATGTCCCACGAACTGCTCTTCTGTGAAACCGAGACCGAGTACTCGGCGCCCAGATTCTGCGTCGACAGCATCACCGCGTAGTTAGAACCTCATGGGCAGATACCGGTAGGGATCCAGTAGATCCTGCACTTGGATCCCCGCCGAACCCCAGAC
>NZ_OCVX01000003.1:103780-216523 GCF_900232995.1 Mycobacterium simulans | reverse complement strand
CCCAGACCCTCCCCGCGAATCCCCCGATTTCCTGATCCCGTCGCGCAGGCCGCAGCTTCAGCGGTAGTGGGTTTGCACTACGATCCGTATGTGGCGTGTGTCGTGAGCGATCACCGAAGCAGCCCGATCTACCAGCGGTACACCCGGATGCGCAGCAATGCTCCGGCCCGCCGAAGGGGCGCCACCGATTTCGTTCGTCGATTTCCTCGGGTGTGGGTGGCGATATGAGTGATTCGGTGCGTGTGGAGCGCAATGGTCCGGTGACCACTGTGATCATTAACCGGCCAGCGGCACGCAACGCGGTCAACGGCCCAACCGCGGCCGCGTTGCACACCGCGTTCGCGCAATTCGACCGTGACGACACCGCTTCGGTGGCCGTATTGTGCGGTGCGGGCGGCACCTTTTGCGCGGGTGCTGATTTAAAGGCTTTCGGTACACCGGAAGCCAACGCTGTGCACCGAACGGGCCCGGGTCCGATGGGCCCGTCGCGAATGATGCTGTCAAAACCGGTGATCGCCGCGGTCAGCGGCCACGCCGTGGCCGGGGGATTGGAATTGGCGCTGTGGTGTGATCTGCGAGTGGCTGAGGAGGATGCCGTTTTCGGCGTGTTCTGTCGCCGCTGGGGGGTTCCCCTGATCGACGGCGGCACCGTGCGGCTGCCGCGATTGATTGGACACAGCCGCGCCATGGACATGATCCTCACGGGTCGCGCGGTAAAGGCCGACGAAGCGCTGGCGATGGGGTTGGCTAATCGAGTCGTTCCCAAAGGCCAAGCCCGGCAGGCGGCCGAGCAGTTGGCGGCCGAACTTGCCGCATTGCCACAACAGTGCCTGCGAACGGATCGGCTATCGGCGCTGCACCAGTGGGGTTTGCCCGAGTCGGCAGCGCTCGACGTAGAGTTCGCCAGCATCTTCCGCGTCGCCGGCGAAGCGATGGAGGGTGCCGGACGATTCGCAGCGGGTGCCGGCCGACACGGCGCACCCGCGACTCCCGCCGACTAGCGCGTCACTCCTTCTTGATGCTGTTGCCCGAACCGAGGTTGTCGATTGTCGGGTCACCATTTTTGTAAGTGATGGTGTTGTCAAGCCCCACCACACTGAGGCGCTGGTCGATCTTGTCGAAGGTGATCTTGTTGTTCGCGCCGCCGATGGTCACCGTCTGGCAGGTACCGGTCACGGTCAGGGTGTTGTCCGAGCCGGCCACGTTCAGTGATTTCCCGTCGGCGCAGTCAAGGGTCGCGGTCGTCCCGAGTGAGCCGTAGGTAAGCGTGTTGCCGATCTCGATCGAAGCGGTTGTGGTCGCGCCGGTTGTGGTTGTGGGCGCCGCGGTTCCGGGGCTGGTCGTCGTCGTTGCGGTAGTGGGCTTCGCGGGACTGGTGGTGGTTTCTCCCGGCGGGTTGGCAGTCGAACTGCAGCCAGCCAGCCCGAAGGTTGCCAGGATTGCGGCTAACCCGAAAGCGAACGCGGTGTAGTGGGAGCGCATGGTTCCTCGATTCACGTCGGAGTGCTTCAGGGGCCTACCCGCTGGATCCGGTTGACCATGCCTAGTTCGCGGCCGCGGTCCCAGATGAATGGGTCACCGTTCTTGTAGAACACCGTCGCGTCCCAACCGTAAACCGTGATGTCGTTGACGACTGCGTCGGCGACGACCGTGTTGGATGAGCCCATGACGGTGACCGCCCAGCAGGTGCCCTTCGCGGTGACGATGTTGGAGGTGCCATTGACAATCAGGGTGGATTCGTTGCAATCCAGGGTCCGCTCGAGACCCTGCCCGGTGACATGCGTGTCGCCGTTCTTGGCGTGCGCGACAGGCGGTGGGGCGGCGGGCGTTACAGCGATGGTGATGACGCAGGTAGCCAGCACCGCTAAGACGGTTGTCCGGTTCACCGCGGGCCCCCCTTCGTTGGCGGGTGGTCTGCTGGATCGAGACCTGGGTTGAGATTACGTGCATTCGCGTGCGCCGCGACAGACCTAAGCGCATTTGTCGCCGGGCCCCGGCGTCAGCTGCTTTCATGACCGAGTCAACTAGAGTCATTAGTTGACCCGACCGTCGCCCGCCATCCCAACCGAAGGGCAAGCCGCCATGCCAGCTCAGCCGGAATCACCGTCAGTGGGTAGCCGCCCACGCGGCGGCAAATCCCCGGCCCGCCCGGCCAAGTTGAGCCGCGAATGCATCGTCGACGGCGCCCTGACCTTCCTGGACCGCGAGGGCTGGGACTCACTGACCATCAATGCGCTGGCCACCCAGCTCGGGACCAAGGGACCGTCGCTGTATAACCACGTCAACAGCCTGGAGGATTTGCGTCGCGCGGTGCGGATTCGAGTCATCGACGACATCATCACGATGCTGAACCGCGTCGGCAAGGGCCGCGCGCGCGACGACGCGGTGCTGGTCATGGCCGGTGCTTACCGCAGCTACGCCCACCACCACCCCGGCCGATACTCGGCGTTCACCCGCATGCCGCTGGGCGGCGACGACCCCGAATACACCGCTGCAACCAGAGGCGCCGCCGCTCCGGTCATCGCGGTGTTGTCGTCCTACGGCTTAGACGGTGACGAGGCGTTCTATGCCGCGCTCGAGTTCTGGTCGGCATTGCATGGGTTCGTGTTGCTGGAGATGACCGGCGTGATGGACGACATCGATACTGACGCGGTGTTCACCGACATGGTGTTGCGGCTGGCGGCCGGCATGGAGCGGCGCACCGCGCAGGGCGGCAGCGGGCCGAGCTGAGATGTCACCCGCACCGCTTTGACCTGCCAGACGGGCGGCAGGTATTGTGGTAGCTCGTGCCTGGCGGCTTACGGCGCCTGACGTAAGGGAACGGATGCCGGGCTAATTCGCATGTCCATGATGCATCGGAGCGCCTCCGGTGTTCGGTGCGTGCGACACACCCGGCCGCGGGGTAGTGCGTTCGGGGAAAACCGCAGTACAGACGTGACATAGAACGCCCAACACAGAAAGCCAGTAGATGCCAACCATTCAGCAGCTGGTCCGCAAGGGTCGTCGGGACAAGATCGGCAAGGTCAAGACCGCGGCTCTGAAGGGCAGCCCGCAACGCCGTGGCGTATGCACCCGCGTGTACACCACCACTCCGAAGAAGCCAAACTCGGCGCTTCGGAAGGTCGCACGTGTGAAGCTGACAAGTCAGGTTGAGGTCACGGCATACATCCCCGGTGAGGGCCACAACCTCCAGGAGCACTCGATGGTGCTGGTGCGTGGCGGCCGGGTGAAGGACCTGCCCGGTGTGCGGTACAAGATCATCCGCGGATCTCTGGACACCCAGGGCGTGAAGAACCGCAAGCAGGCTCGCAGCCGTTACGGCGCCAAGAAGGAGAAGAGCTAATGCCGCGCAAGGGGCCCGCGCCCAAGCGTCCGTTGGTCAACGACCCGGTCTACGGGTCGCAGCTGGTCACCCAATTGGTGAACAAAGTCCTGCTGAAGGGGAAGAAATCGCTGGCTGAGCGCATTGTTTATGGTGCGCTCGAGCACGCTCGCGAAAAGACCGGAACTGATCCCGTCATCACCCTCAAGCGCGCTCTCGACAACGTCAAGCCGGCCCTGGAGGTGCGTAGCCGACGCGTCGGCGGTGCGACCTACCAGGTGCCTGTCGAGGTGCGTCCCGACCGGTCGACCACGCTGGCGCTGCGCTGGCTCGTCAGCTTCTCGCGGCAACGTCGGGAGAAGACGATGATCGAGCGCCTGGCGAACGAGATCCTGGATGCCAGCAACGGACTCGGGGCCTCCGTCAAGCGGCGTGAAGACACGCACAAGATGGCCGAGGCAAACCGCGCCTTCGCGCACTATCGCTGGTAGTAGCCGCCGGCTAGCACGCTGGGCGCACCCGATAGCGAACTAACCAAGCAACCGAAAGAGTGGGAAGACTTCTGTGGCACAGAAGGACGTGCTGACCGACCTGAGCAGGGTCCGAAACTTCGGCATCATGGCGCACATCGATGCCGGTAAGACCACGACAACCGAACGCATCCTGTACTACACCGGCATCAACTACAAGATCGGTGAGGTCCACGACGGCGCCGCCACCATGGACTGGATGGAGCAGGAGCAGGAACGCGGCATCACCATCACCTCCGCCGCGACCACGACGTTCTGGAAAGACAACCAGCTCAACATCATTGACACGCCTGGGCACGTCGACTTCACCGTCGAGGTGGAGCGCAACCTGCGCGTGCTCGACGGGGCGGTGGCAGTCTTTGATGGCAAGGAGGGCGTCGAACCGCAGTCCGAGCAGGTCTGGCGGCAGGCCGACAAGTACGACGTCCCGCGCATTTGCTTCGTCAACAAGATGGACAAGATCGGCGCCGACTTCTACTTCTCGGTGCGCACGATGGAGGAGCGCCTTGGGGCCAACGCGGTTCCCATCCAGCTGCCCATCGGCTCCGAGGCAGACTTCGAGGGCGTCGTCGACCTGGTCGAGATGAACGCCAAGGTGTGGCGCGGTGAGACGAAGCTCGGCGAGACCTACGACACCATCGAGATCCCGGCCGACCTTGCCGAGCAGGCCGAGGAGTACCGCACCAAGCTGCTCGAGGTCGTCGCGGAGACCGATGAGGAGCTGCTGGAGAAGTACCTCGGCGGCGAAGAACTGACCGTCGACGAGATCAAGGGCGCGATCCGCAAGCTGACGATCGCTAGCGAGATCTACCCGGTGCTGTGCGGCAGCGCGTTCAAGAACAAGGGCGTGCAGCCAATGCTCGACGCCGTCGTCGACTACCTGCCGTCGCCGCTGGACGTGCCCCCGGCAATCGGGCACGCCCCCGGCAAGGAGGAAGACGAGGTTGTCCGCAACGCGACAACCGACGAACCCTTCGCGGCGCTGGCGTTCAAGATCGCGACGCACCCCTTCTTCGGCAAGCTCACCTACATCCGGGTGTACTCCGGCAAGGTGGACTCCGGCGCCCAGGTCATCAACGCCACCAAGGGCAAGAAGGAGCGTCTGGGCAAGCTGTTCCAGATGCACTCGAACAAGGAAAACCCGGTGGACACCGCCGCAGCCGGACACATCTACGCGGTGATCGGGCTCAAGGACACCACCACCGGTGACACCCTGAGCGACCCGAGCAACCAGGTCGTATTGGAATCGATGACGTTCCCGGCTCCGGTGATCGAGGTGGCCATCGAGCCCAAGACCAAGAGCGACCAGGAGAAGCTGAGCCTGTCGATCCAGAAGCTCGCCGAAGAGGACCCGACCTTCAAGGTGCACCTGGATCAAGAGACCGGCCAGACCGTGATCGGCGGCATGGGTGAGCTGCACCTAGACATCCTGGTGGACCGGATGCGCCGCGAGTTCAAGGTCGAGGCGAACGTCGGCAAGCCGCAGGTGGCGTACAAGGAGACCATCAAGCGGCTCGTGCAGAACGTCGAATACACCCACAAGAAGCAGACGGGTGGCTCCGGCCAGTTCGCCAAGGTCATCATCAACCTCGAGCCGTTCACCGGTGAAGAGGGCGCGACCTATGAGTTCGAAAGCAAGGTCACCGGTGGGCGCATCCCGCGTGAGTACATCCCGTCGGTAGATGCCGGTGCGCAGGATGCCATGCAGTATGGCGTGCTGGCCGGCTACCCGCTGGTGAACCTGAAGGTCACGTTGCTCGACGGCGCCTACCACGAGGTGGACTCCTCGGAAATGGCCTTCAAGATCGCAGGGTCGCAGGTGCTCAAAAAGGCTGCGGCGCAAGCGCAGCCGGTGATCCTGGAACCGATCATGGCGGTCGAGGTGACCACACCCGAGGACTACATGGGTGACGTGATCGGAGACCTGAACTCCCGCCGTGGCCAGATCCAGGCCATGGAGGAGCGGGCAGGTGCGCGCGTCGTTCGGGCGCACGTGCCGCTGTCGGAGATGTTCGGCTATGTCGGCGACCTTCGGTCCAAGACTCAAGGCCGGGCGAACTACTCCATGGTGTTCGACTCGTACTCCGAAGTGCCGGCGAACGTGTCGAAGGAAATCATCGCCAAGGCGACTGGCGAGTAAGCTGGCCCGGTTACTACCGCGGCAAAACTAGATAACAATCAAAACTGCTTTTACAAGCACCAACAGTCCAGGAGGACACAGAAGTGGCGAAGGCGAAGTTCCAGCGGACCAAGCCCCACGTCAACATCGGGACCATCGGTCACGTTGACCACGGCAAGACCACACTGACCGCGGCTATCACCAAGGTCCTGCACGACAAGTTTCCGGACCTGAACGAATCCAAGGCGTTCGATCAGATCGACAACGCGCCCGAGGAGCGCCAGCGCGGTATCACGATCAACATCGCACACGTGGAGTACCAGACCGATAAGCGTCACTACGCGCACGTCGACGCCCCGGGCCACGCCGACTACATCAAGAACATGATCACCGGTGCCGCCCAGATGGACGGCGCGATCCTGGTGGTCGCCGCCACCGACGGCCCGATGCCGCAGACCCGCGAGCACGTGCTGCTGGCCCGTCAGGTCGGCGTGCCCTACATCCTGGTCGCGCTGAACAAGGCCGACGCGGTTGACGACGAGGAGCTGCTGGAGCTCGTCGAGATGGAGGTCCGCGAGCTGCTGGCCGCCCAGGAATTCGACGAGGACGCCCCGGTTGTGCGGGTGTCGGCGCTCAAGGCACTCGAGGGCGACGCCAAGTGGGTAGAGTCCGTCGAGGAGCTGATGAACGCCGTTGACGAGTCGATCCCGGACCCGGTCCGCGAGACCGACAAGCCGTTCCTGATGCCCGTTGAGGACGTCTTCACCATCACCGGCCGCGGCACCGTGGTCACCGGTCGTGTGGAGCGCGGCATTATCAACGTGAACGAGGAAGTCGAGATCGTCGGTATCCGCCCGTCCACCACCAAGACCACCGTCACCGGTGTGGAGATGTTCCGCAAGCTGCTCGACCAGGGGCAGGCCGGTGACAACGTCGGTCTCCTGCTGCGTGGCGTCAAGCGTGAGGACGTCGAGCGCGGCCAGGTCGTGACCAAGCCCGGCACCACCACGCCGCACACCGAGTTCGAGGGCCAGGTCTACATCCTGTCCAAGGACGAGGGTGGCCGGCACACGCCGTTCTTCAACAACTACCGTCCGCAGTTCTACTTCCGCACCACCGACGTGACCGGTGTGGTGACGCTGCCCGAGGGCACCGAGATGGTGATGCCCGGTGACAACACCAACATCTCGGTGAAGCTGATCCAGCCCGTCGCCATGGACGAGGGTCTGCGGTTCGCGATCCGCGAGGGCGGCCGCACCGTCGGCGCCGGCCGGGTCACCAAGATCATCAAGTAGACAAGAGAATCTGTCGCCATCAGGCCCGGATTGCCCATCGCGGCAATCCGGGCCTGATTCTTTGTCGGGTTGCCGCGAGGTCCGCGACACTAACATCACGCACACGACATGCCGAAAAATGGGTACCTGCCTTGAATTTCGGTGAAACGGTGACCAGCACCGCGCGATCCGACGCCTTGTT
This sequence comes from Mycobacterium simulans, assembly GCF_900232995.1. Classification (GTDB taxonomy): domain Bacteria; phylum Actinomycetota; class Actinomycetes; order Mycobacteriales; family Mycobacteriaceae; genus Mycobacterium; species Mycobacterium simulans. The sequence continues at coordinate 209,076 of NZ_OCVX01000003.1, read as the reverse complement.
GTGATCGGTAACCCCATCGTGGGCGCTAGTCTGACACGAGCAATCCGGCCCCAAACCTGAAACGTGAGGAGCAGGCCCGTGTTGGCGCGCTATATCAAGATGCAGTTGTTAGTGCTGTTGTGCGGCGGCCTGGTCGGGCCGATCTTCTTGATCGTCTACTTCACCCTCGGGTTCGGCAGCCTGATGTCGTGGATGTTCTACGTCGGTCTGATCATCACCGTGGCCGACGTACTGGTTGCGCTCGCGTTGACCAACTGGGGAGCCAAGACGGCTGCCAAGACAGCCGAGCTGGAGCAAAACGGGGTACTGGCGCTCGCGCAAATCACCGGGCTCACCGAGACCGGGACCCGCATCAATGAACAACCGGTCGTTAAGGTGCACCTGCACATTTCCGGGCCCGGGATTGTGCCGTTCGACAGCGAAGACCGAGTCATCGCCAGCGTAACCCGGCTGGGGAATCTGACGGCGCGCAAACTCGTCGTGCTGGTCAATCCGACAACTCAGCAATACCTGATCGACTGGGAACGAAGCGCTCTGGTCAACGGGCTGGTGCCGGCGCAGTTCACCGTCGCCGAAGATAACCAGACCTACGACCTAAGTGGGCAGGCCGGCCCGTTGATGGAGATTCTGCAGATCCTCAAGGCCAACGGCATTCCGCTCAACCGGATGGTCGACATCCGGTCGAATCCGGCGCTGCGTCAGCAGATCCAGGCCGTGGTCCGCCGCGCGGCCCAGCAAACACCGGCGGCCGCGGGCGGGGCGCCCGCTACGACCCAGCAAGCGTCGATCGCCGAGCGGCTTCAAGAGCTGGAATCGCTGCGTGCCAGCGGAGTGGTGAACGACGACGAATATGCCAGCAGGCGGGCTCAGATCATTTCCGAAATCTGACTCTCCAGCCGGGCCCCGAGGCAAGTTAGAACACGTTTCAGTTTCGCTGCTAGCCTGTCAATCGTGGCTGAACAAGCTGGATCACTGCACGGGCGGGTGGCGTTCGTCACCGGCGCCGCCCGTGCCCAAGGCCGGTCGCACGCCGTGCGCTTGGCCCGAGAAGGTGCCGACATCATCGCCTTAGACATCTGCGCGCCGGTGTCTGCCAGCCTGACGTATGCGCCGGCGACCCCGGAGGATCTCAACGAGACCGTCCGCGCGGTGGAAGCCGAGGGCCGCAAGGTGCTGGCCCGAGAGGCCGACATCCGCGACGACGCGGCGCTGCGGCAACTGGTGGCCGACGGCGTCGAGCAATTCGGCCGGCTCGACATTCTGGTGGCCAACGCTGGAGTGCTGGGCTGGGGCCGGGTCTGGGAACTCACCGATGAACAGTGGGACACGGTCATCGGCGTCAACCTGACCGGCACCTGGCGCACCCTGCGGGCCGCGGTGCCCGCGATGATCGAGGCCGGCAACGGGGGTTCCATCGTGGTCGTCAGCTCATCGGCGGGTCTGAAGGCGACGCCGGGCAACGGACATTACGCCGCCAGCAAGCACGGACTCACCGCGCTGACCAACACATTGGCGATCGAGCTTGGCGAATACGGGATCCGGGTCAACTCCATCCATCCCTACTCGGTCGACACCCCGATGATCGAGCCGGAGGCGATGATGCAGGTGTTCGCCAAGCATCCCCGATACGTGCATAGCTTTCCGCCAATGCCGTTGCAGTACAAGGGCTTCATGACTTCCGACGAGGTATCCGATGTCGTTGTGTGGCTCGCTGGTAACGGCTCGGGAACACTGTCCGGCACCCAGATTCCGGTGGACAAGGGCGCCTTGAAGTACTAGCTGGCGATCGTGTATGAACACCACGTGACCAGTAGCGAAGGCGTAAACGAGTTTGACACGACGTTTGAAAAAGGGATCGTGATCGTCGGCGGCGGACTGGCCGCGGCCCGAACCGCCGAGCAACTGCGTCGGGCAGGATATGCGGGCCGTCTGACCATCGTCAGCGACGAGGTGCACTTGCCCTACGACCGGCCGCCGCTGTCCAAGGAGGTGCTGCGCAGCGAGGTCGACGATGTGGCTCTCAAACCGCGCGAGTTCTACGACGAGAAGGACATCACGCTTCGCCTGGGTTCGGCTGCCTCCAGCCTGGACACCGCCGCGCAGACGGTGACCCTGGTCGACGGAACCGTGCTGGATTACGACGAACTGGTAATCGCGACGGGTTTGGTGCCCCGGCGCATTCCCAGCTTTCCCCATCTCGAGGGCATTCGGGTGCTGCGGTCGTTCGACGAATGTATGGCGCTGCGCGAGCACGCATCGTCGGCCAAACGCGCTGTGGTCGTTGGTGCCGGGTTCATCGGCTGTGAAGTCGCGGCTAGTCTGCGCGGACTTGGTGTCGACGTGGTGTTGGTCGAGCCGCAGCCGACGCCGCTGGCCTCGGTTCTCGGCGAGCAGATCGGGGCGCTGGTGACGCGATTGCACCGCGACGAGGGGGTCGATGTGCGCACCGGGCTCGGGGTGGCAGAAGTGCGGGGAGAGGGACACGTCGACACCGTGGTGCTCACGGATGGCACGGAGGTGCCCACCGATCTGGTGGTCGTCGGCATCGGGTCACACCCGGCGACCGATTGGCTCGACGGCAGTGGCATCGAGATCGACAACGGCGTGATCTGTGATGAAGCCGGGCGCACCAGCGCACCCAACGTGTGGGCGCTCGGCGACGTTGCGTCCTGGCGTGACGCGACGGGACACCAAGTGCGCGTGGAACATTGGAGCAATGTCGCGGACCAGGCTCGGGTCGTGGTACCGGCGATGTTGGGCAGCGACGTGCCGTCCAACGTGGTCGTGCCATATTTTTGGAGCGACCAGTATGACGTCAAGATCCAGTGCTTGGGGGAGCCGGAGGCCACCGACACCGTCCACCTGGTCGAGGACGACGGCCGCAAGTTCCTGGCTTATTACGAGCGCGACGGTGTGCTGGTTGGCGTAGTCGGTGGCGGGTTACCCGGCAAGGTGATGAAGGTGCGCGCCAAGATCGCCGCGGGCGCCCCGATCTCCGAAATGCTGGATTGACCGAGGCTGTCGGTTCCATTCACAGGGCCCAGAGGTGGGGCCGCACCAGGAGGTGCGCAGCCCCACCATCTGCGCCCGTGGCGTGTTTCATTCCGTGTTTCAATCGAGGTGCAAACATATGAACGCAAACGCCTCGACCTCGCCTGACGTCTCGCCTTCGTTCTTGCTGATGAAGAGCTGTTCGTACGACATTGGGCCACCTCCTCTCCCTCTGCGTACCGACAGGACCCGAATATTCGATCGCCGCCTTAGGGCTATCGTGCAGCAGTGACGGAACCCACGTTGTCCACCGGACGGCCAGTCATGGGATGATGGCGGGCTCCCCCAGTTAGCTGACACTGGGTGTCCTCCCATCGGATGACATGACCTTCGAGGCGTTGCCCGCCAGTCTGGTGGTTCTGAAGCCGGCCGTACCAGCGTGCCCAATGGTTGGCGCCCGTGTCGTGGTACCGGAGATGCTGGGCAGCGACGTGCCGTCCGACGTGGCGGTGCCGTTAGAGCTCGCCCCGGTAGAACCGCGCGCCCTGATCGTCGCTGCATTCGGCGGTTATCCCGTATGGCTGACGCGCCGGCTCTTGAAGCACGGCGCCGCCGGCCTCCAGAACCCGCGCGACGGCGGCGTCGATGTCGGCGACCGTCCACATCGGCACGGTCGTCGGACGGGTGCTGCCGCCCGCCACGCCAGCCATCGGATGGGTAGCCTGCACCTGCCAGCCGTCCGCGATGCTGCCGGGTTCGAAGGTCCATTGCAGCACCCGGCCGTAGAAGTCGCGAAACACCGTCGAATCTGATACCTCGTAGGTGACATACGACAGCTCACCAGGTCCGGTTCCGTTGAGCGCCGGACGTTTCCGACCCGCAGCCGGCTCAAAGACCGCGAACGCCGTCCCCTGGGAGTCGGTGGCGTCGAGGATGCTGCCGTGCTCGGTTTGACGGGTATCGCCCGCCGCGCCGCCAGCTTCGGTGATCGCTCGGCGGGCGGCTTCCAGGTTGCTAACGGCGTAGCAGCAGAACAGCGTTGGGGTACCGGCGCTGGCGTAGATTCCGGTCGGTAGGTCGGTATTGGTCACCCGGTGTGTCGGGGGGTCGTACGTCCAGCCCAAGACGTGTCCGTAGAACGCGGCCGCGCGGTCGGCGTCGGGAACCCGCACCGAGATGTAGCCGATGTCGCCGTGCTGGATCGGAGTGCCGACCGGTCCACTGAGCATCCAGCGGTGACCGAACGGATCGATGATGGTCGCGTTGCGGCTTCCGTAGTTCTCGTCGACCTCTCGCACGACAGTGGCACCGTGCTCGCGAGTTCGCTGCAGTGCCGCGTCGGTGTCGGGCACATGCAGCATTAGGCTGACCGAGACCGCTTGTGGTTCGGGAGCTTTCAGCCCTAGTTCCGGATATTCGTCGGCCAGGTACATTACTCCGCCAGCTATCTCGATCTCGGCGTGCCCAATTCGCCCGTCGTCCATCACGATTGGATGTCCAACTACGACCCCCCCGAAGGCGTCGGTATACCAGGCGATGGCCTCGCGTGCGTTCGCAACGCAGAGGTAGGGCAGTGCGGCGGGACGTGGCGGTGCTTCGGAAACTTCACTCATGACAACTCCTTGCGGTAAGGAAAGTGCCGACTCCAGGCGCCGCCGCAGTTGCGCGGCGAACGCCGGATCGGGTTGCACCGGAAGGTCGTCGGTGTGCAGCACGCGCATTGGATCACTCATGACGTGCCTCCGTCCGGATACTGCTTTCTGAACGCCCTTCGTGCCCGCACCAACAGCGCTTCGGTGGCGTGCACGGTTCGCCCGATCAGCTCGGCGCACTCGCCGACGGTGCAGTCGTCCATGTAGCGCAGCACCAGCACCGTGCGGTGTGGTTCGGTCAGCCGGGCCAGCACGCTTTCGGCGACCATGCGATCCAGTTCGGCGTCCCACTCGTCCCAGGAGTCCAAGCGGTCAACCTGCTCCGGCGGCTCGGCTACCGGCACGGGGTCACGACGGCGCCGATAGTGGTCGGCGAGCTTGTGGCGGGCCACACCGATCAGCCACGGAATCTCCATCGGCGGCGGATCGGTCTTGTGTGGGGCAGCGCGCAGCGTCTCGCAAGCGGCCAGAAAGGTCTCCGACGTCAAGTCCTCCGCCGTCCCGCGGTCGCCGCAGCGCCGGACGAAGTACCCGTACACCACGGGAAGAGCCTCGTCGTACAGCGCCAATAGCGCGCGGGCAGCGTCGCGATAGCGGTCCGCTTGGGCGCTCACACTCTAATCGTCGCGGTTGCGACCCAAACTCCGACGGGGGAAACCAAAAAATCTACTGCCAGTGCACGGGCGGGCCGTGCGGATGGCATTCGCCGAGAACCCGCGACTGGCCGTCCGGCCAGCTACGAGCGCGCACCAGGAACTTGATCGGGGCACCGGGACCCTCCCGAGCGGGCTCGAGGGCGAGGTGCGCAAACGGCGATCGGGCGTCGGCTTGGGTGGCCAGTGCATCGATGGCCCCGGCGACCGCTGCCTGTTCTTCGGAGGAAAGGTACTGCCAGGTGATCGAATGCCATAACACGGTCAGCGCGCCGCCGGCCAAGGCCAGTGCGGCGACCGCTTCGGCCGCCGTCTGCCGCTCGAGCCGCGCTGGGACGCTACGGGCGACCGCAACGGCACCGCGCAGCCGGCTCACCCGAGCGTCCTGGTCGGGCCAGACGTAGCTCAACGCCGTCATCTCCCCGTCGGCGCCGGTGACGTCGATCGGCGCGATGTCATAACCGTGCCGCTCGACGATCCGCACCGCACCATGCGGTGGCAGCACACCCAGCCACGCGTCATCGATGATGACCGGCGAATCGGGTGGCCCCCACTGGCCGCCGACGTAGCGGTAGTGGTACTGGTCCGCCCGCAGGTTGAGTCCGGCGCTCGACCCGATCTCGAAAAGCCTTATTGGCAAATCGAATCCATGGTTTATTCGCAGCAGGCCGCCAATAAGCGCCGCAGCTCGGCCCACTTCATTGGTCTGCGGTGGTTGATCAAGAGCTGCACGCAGCGCGTCGGCATAATTAGCTGCGACACAAAGGATTTCGGGCCAGGCGGCCTGGGCTTGCCAGGTACCGCCGGTGCTGGGATACCAGCGGCGCAATCCGGGTGCCCGGCCGTCCAGCACCAACCGGTGCAGGCCGCCAAGCAGCCGAAGCGGCATTGCTTGCCGCGCCGGGGCATCCTCATGGCCGGACAGAATCGTCGCGAAGACCCCGCCGGCTTCGAGGTCGGTGGCCACGAGCTCAAACAGCTCGCCGTACATCGGCGAACCCGAGGAGGCGCAGAACCGCCCCTGGGAACGCAGCGTGTGCAGCAAGTGCTCGGCGTTCATGGGTTGAGCCGGTCCAGTCCGGCGTCGACGACGTCGAACGCGTTGCCGAGTGCCTCTGGCAGCGAGACGGACCCGTCGCTCAGCCAGTGTTCATAGGCGCTCAGTGCAACCCCGAGCATCGTCCAAGCGACGGTCTGGGGCGCTAGGTCGGTCGCTCGGGCGCCCGTCCTCCGCGCGACGAACTCGGCGATCACTTCGCGCCAACCGGCATACATGGTCATCGAGTACGCCTGCAGCTCAGGAGTTTGCAGGATGACTCGCATGCGCTGGCGGTGCCGGATGGTCTCGCACTCGTCAAAGGTATTGAACGCCAACAGCGCAGCGCGTAGCGCCTTGTTAAGCGGAACCCCCGCATCAACGTTGTCGAGCAGGTCCCGAAGGTGTGCCAGATGGGTGTCGAAATCGCCCCATGGAATGGCGTTCTTGGAGGCGTAGTAGCGAAATAGGGTGCGGCGTGCGATGCCGGCCGCCTGCGCGACGTCGTCGACGCTGACCTCGGCGAACCCCCGGTCGGCAAATAAGTCGATGGCAACGTTGCTGATGTGATTCGGTGTCGTCGAGCGGCGCCGGCCCACTCGCGAGTCGTGCAGCATCAGACCCGCCCTTCCATTTCGGCACTCGATGCCATATTGTGGCCAGGTCGACCGATCGATGTCGAGTCCCTAGCGAAAGGCTATTCACATGGATCACGAGACCGAGACCGCCACCGAGCTTGTCACCGAGACTCTGGTCGAAGAGGTTTCCATCGACGGCATGTGCGGGGTCTACTGACCTGTGCCTGATTGCCCGGCTCCTTCTCGGGCCGCTACACGGCCCGCATCGTCGCCAGGCGGTGTGTTCGACCCCGATCGCGGCTGGCAACTGCACCCTCAGGTGGCCGTACGACCGGAGCCGTTTGGGGCACTGCTCTATCACTTCGGCACTCGCAAGCTGTCGTTCCTGAAAAACCGCACCATCCTCACCGTCGTGCAGTCGCTGGCCGAACATCGTGACGTCCGGTCCGCATGCCGTGCCGCCGGGGTCGACGATTGCGATCAGGACCCATATCTGCATGCGCTGGGTGTGCTGGCTGGTTCCGACATGCTGGTGGCCAAGGAGGTCGAGTGAAAGCGGCAGTGCCCCGGCTCGTCGAGCAGTTCGAGCGCGGACTGGATGCGCCGATCTGTCTGACGTGGGAACTGACCTACGCGTGCAACCTCGCGTGTGTGCATTGCCTGTCGTCCTCGGGCAAACGCGATCCGCGGGAGTTGTCCACCCGCCAATGCATGGACATCATCGACGATCTGGAACGCATGCAGGTGTTCTACGTGAACATCGGCGGTGGCGAGCCCACTGTGCGCCCGGACTTTTGGGAATTGGTGGACTACGCCACCGCACACCATATCGGCGTGAAATTCTCCACCAATGGCGTGCGAATCACTCCCGAGGTGGCCGCGCGGTTGGCGGCAAACGACTACGTGGATGTCCAGATTTCGCTCGACGGTGCGACCGCCGAAGTCAATGATGCCGTTCGTGGCCCCGGGTCATTCGCCATGGCGGTGCGCGCGCTGGAAAACCTTGCCGACGCCGGCTTCTCCAATGCGAAGATCTCAGTTGTCGCCACCCGCCACAATATCGACCAGTTAGACGAATTCGCAGCCCTGGCAAGCCGTTACGGTGCCACCCTGCGAATTACCCGACTGCGTCCGTCGGGGCGGGGCGCGGATGTCTGGGACGACTTGCACCCCACCGCGGCCCAGCAGATTCAGCTGTATGACTGGCTGGTCGCCAAGGGTGAGCGAGTTCTCACCGGTGACTCCTTCTTTCATCTGGCGCCGCTCGGCGAGTCCGGCGCGCTGGCCGGGCTGAACATGTGCGGCGCCGGCCGGGTGGTTTGTCTGATCGACCCAGTGGGTGACGTGTATGCGTGCCCGTTCGCGATCCATGATCGTTTTCTCGCGGGAAACGTGTTGTCCGACAGTGGCTTTGGGACTGGCTTCGCTTCCATTTGGAAGAACGCGCCGCTGTTTCGTGAGCTACGTGAGCCCCAATCCGCTGGAGCCTGCGGCAGCTGCGGGCACTACGACAGCTGCCGGGGTGGCTGCATGGCGGCAAAATTCTTCACCGGCCTGCCGCTGGACGGACCGGATCCCGAGTGCGTCCAGGGCCACGCCGCGCCGGCATTGGCGCGTGAACGTGACACGCCCCGAACGCGAGTCGACCACTCGCGGGGGCGGCGGATCAGCGCGCCGGTGCCACTCACGCTGACGGTGCGACGTCCGGCGGTAGCGCCGGACAAGCTCTGCAACGAAAGTCCCGTATAGCCATGGCCGACCAATGGTTTGAAACGGTAGCCATCGCGCAGCAACGCGCGAAGCGTCGGTTGCCGAAGTCCGTTTACTCGTCTCTGATTTCGGCAAGTGAAAAGGGAATCACGGTCGCCGATAATGTCGCGGCATTCAGCGAACTCGGTTTTGCGCCACATGTCGTTGGCGCACCGGAAAAGCGTGACTTGTCGACGACGATTATGGGGCAAGATATTTCGCTACCAGTAATCATCTCGCCGACCGGCGTCCAGGCGGTCGATCCCGATGGTGAAATCGCCGTCGCGCGCGCCGCGGCGGCCCGGGGCACGGCGATGGGATTGTCATCGTTCGCCAGCAAGCCGATCGAGGAAGTCGTCGCCGCCAACCCCAAAATCTTCTTCCAGGTCTACTGGCTGGGTGGCCGCGACGCGATCGCCGAGCGTGTGGAACGGGCGCGGCAGGCCGGCGCGGCCGGAATGATCGTCACCACCGATTGGACGTTCTCGCACGGGCGCGACTGGGGCAGCCCCAAGATCCCCGAAGAAATGAACCTGCGGACCATCCTGCGGCTGTCCCCAGAGGCGATCACCAAGCCCCGGTGGTTCTGGAAGTTCGCCAAGACGATGCGACCACCCGACCTACGGGTGCCCAACCAGGGTCGCCGCGGCGAGCCTGGCCCGCCGTTCTTCGCCGCCTACGGGGAGTGGATGGGCACACCTCCACCGACCTGGGAAGACATCGCCTGGCTGCGGGAATTGTGGGGCGGACCATTCATGCTCAAGGGCGTGATGCGCGTCGACGATGCCAAAAGGGCTGTAGATGCTGGTGTTTCGGCGATCTCGGTGTCCAACCACGGCGGCAACAACTTGGATGGCACACCCGCGTCGATCCGTGCGCTGCCCGCCGTGGCGGCAGCCGTCGGCGACCAGGTCGAGGTTCTGCTTGACGGTGGCATCCGGCGGGGGAGCGACGTAGTCAAGGCCGTGGCGTTGGGAGCACGTGCGGTGATGATTGGCCGCGCCTATCTGTGGGGCCTGGCCGCGGCCGGTCAGTCGGGCGTGGAGAACGTCCTCGACATCTTGCGCGGCGGCATCGACTCCGCCCTGATGGGGCTCGGGCGGACATCGGTTCACGACCTCGGACAGGACGACATCCTGGTTCCCGCGGGGTTCGCGCGTGAGTTAGGTATGCCGCCTTCTAAATGAGTCAAATCGGGGCCGAGTTGGGATGTTTCCCCGTACGGGATGTGGGCCGTCTCGGCGGTGCCCCTATTACCACAGACTTCGGGACCCGGGAAGGCCGTTGTAAATCACCCTTGCGGAAAATCTGGTACTGGCGGGACAGCCGGGGCGGACGAGTTTAATTTCGCCGGTCTAAGTGGCTAAGCGGGAAAAAAATTCAGCAAAAGAGGTAACAATCGGTGCACGCCAGGTGAATTCGGCTTACCATCGGCGAGTGCCCGTACTCGGCGAACTGGGGAGTGCGACGTCGAGGCAGTTACAAATGTCCACCTCGCCGTCAATAGTGATCCCGCTGGGATCCACCGAACAGCATGGTCCACACCTGCCGCTGGATACCGATACCCGGATTGCGACCGCCGTCGCCCGGGCTGTCACCGAACGCCTCGATTGGCTGCTGGCGCCAGCCATCGCCTACGGTGCCAGCGGCGAGCATCAAAGTTTCGCAGGAACGATCTCTATCGGTACCGAAGCCCTGACGATGCTGCTGGTGGAGTATGGCCGCTCGGCGGCCTGCTGGGCCGAGCGTCTAGTCTTCGTAAATGGCCACGGCGGCAATTTCGGTGCGTTGAACCGCGCGGTAAGCCTGCTGCGATCCGAAGGTCGCGACGCGGGATGGTGCCCCTGTACCTCAGCTGGCGCTGACGCCCACGCCGGCCATACCGAAACGTCCCTGTTGCTGCATCTTTCACCTGCCGATGTGCTGACCGACCGCTGGCGCGCGGGCAATGGCGCTTCGTTGTCTGAGCTGCTGCCGTCGATGCGCCGTGGTGGCGTTGCGGCGGTCAGCCCGACAGGAGTGCTGGGGGACCCGACGACCGCGACCGCCGACGACGGGAAACGGATTTTTGCGGAGATGGTCGACGACTGTGCGCGTCGAATCGCCAGGTGGTTGCCGGGGCCCGACGGGATGCTGACATGACCGCAACGCGCCTGCCCGACGGGTTCGCCGTGCAGGTTGACCGTCGCGTGCGGGTGCTCGGCCACGGCGCGGCCCTGCTGGGAGGCTCACCGACGAGGTTGCTGCGGTTGGCTCCCGCCGCCCAAGACATGATCTCCGACGGCCGCCTCAAGGTTCGCGACGAGGTCAGTGCGCAGTTGGCCCGCACCCTGCTGGACGCCACGGTCGCGCATCCGCGCCCGGCGAGTGGCCCGTCACATCGTGATGTCACCGTCGTTATCCCGGTTCGCGACAACGCATCTGGTCTGCGCCGTTTGGTGACTTCGCTACGCGGACTGCGCGTCATCGTGGTCGACGACGGTTCGGCATACCCGGTTGAGCTGGACGACTTCGCTGGCGCACACTGCGACATCGAAGTGCTGCACCACCCCCGCAGCAAGGGACCGTCGGCCGCGCGCAACACCGGGCTGGCGGCATGCACCACCGACTTCGTAGCCTTCCTGGATTCCGACGTGGCGCCGCAACGTGGATGGCTGGAGGCGCTGCTGGGCCACTTTTGTGATCCCACCGTTGCACTCGTCGCGCCGCGGATCGTGGGTCTGTCACAAAGCGAGAATGTGGTAGCTCGCTATGAGGCGGTGCACTCGTCACTTGATCTGGGTCAGCGGGAAGCGCCGGTGCTACCGCACAGCACGGTGTCCTACGTGCCCAGTGCGGCGATCATCTGCCGCAGCTCGGCCATCCGGGAGGTTGGCGGGTTCGACGAGACCCTGCAGTCCGGCGAAGACGTCGACCTGTGCTGGCGGCTCATCGAGGCCGGTGCCCGGCTGCGCTATGAGCCAATCGCGCTGGTCGCGCATGACCATCGCACGGAATTGCGGGACTGGCTCGCGCGCAAGGCCTTTTACGGCGGCTCAGCTGCTCCGCTATCGCTACGGCATCCTGACAAGACCGCGCCGGTGGTGATCTCCGGCTGGGCATTGATGGCTTGGGTCCTCATGTCACTGGGTACCGGCGTTGCTCAGCTGGCTTCGCTGATCATTGCCCTGGTGACGGGCCGTCGCATCGCGAAGGCCATGCGCGGCGCCGAGACGTCGTTCTGGGATGTCCTCGTGGTTGCCACCCGCGGGTTGTGGTCGGCGGCGTTGCAACTCGCATCGGCGCTTTGCCGGCACTACTGGCCGGTGGCCTTGCTCGCGGCAATTCTGTCGCGCCACTGTAGGCGGGTCGTTCTGATAGCGGCTGTCGTGGATGGTGTCGCGGACTGGCTGCGCCGCAGGGAGGCCGCCGACGGTGGTGCTGAACCGATCGGGCTACTGACCTTCTTGTTGCTCAAGCGCGTCGACGACCTGGCCTACGGCATCGGCCTGTGGTACGGGGTGCTGCGCGAACGCAACATCGGTGCGCTCAAGCCGCAGATCCGGACGTAACCGCCGCCTTGACTGCAGCCGTCCGGCATAGCGATGTTTTGATCGTCGGTGCTGGAAGCGCTGGATCGGTTGTTGCCGAGCGTCTTTCCGCCGATCCCAGTTGTGTGGTGACCGTGCTCGAGGCCGGCCCCGGACTCGCCCATCCCGGAGTGCTGGCCCAGACCGCCAACGGGCTGCAATTGCCCATCGGTGCCGGCAGCCCCCTGGTCCAGCGGTATGAGACCCAGCTGACCGATCGACCGGTTCGTCAGCTGCCGATCGTGCGAGGAGCAACGCTGGGCGGTTCCGGCGCCATCAACGGCGGCTACTTCTGCCGTGGATTACCGCGCGACTTCGATCGCTATTCGATCTCCGGCTGGGCGTGGTCGGATGTCCTCGAACACTTTCGGGCAATCGAAACCGACATGGATTTCGACGGTCCGGCCCACGGCAACGCTGGGCCGATCCCGGTTCGTCGGACACACGACATGACTGGGACCACCGAAATTTTTATAGCTGCCGCCGAGCGCGCCGGTTTTCACTGGATCGCTGATCTCAATGATGTGGGACCGGAGGTCGTTTCGGGAATTGGTGCGGTCCCGCTCAATATCGTCGATGGGGTGCGGACCGGCTCGGGGGCGGGATATTTAATACCTGCCCTGAGCCGGGTCAACCTGACGCTTGTAGAGCAGACGCGGGCACTTCGATTGCGCTTTTCCGGCGCCTTCCCAGGGCAAACGGCCGTGGGCGTTGACGCGATGGGCCCAACAGGCGCGACCACCTTTACCGCCGACCGAATCGTGTTGTGCGCCGGTGCGATTGAATCGGCACATCTGCTGATGCTTTCCGGTATCGGCGACCCTGCAATGCTACGGGCCGCTGGATTGCTAGTGGTGGCGGCGCTGCCGGTCGGCATGAGTTGTAGCGATCACCCCGAATGGGTACTGCCGACCACGTGGACCGTCGCCGCCCAACGTCCAGCTGTAGAGGTGGTGCTCAGCACCGATGATGACCTCGAGATTAGGCCGTATACAGGCGGTTTCGTCGCAATGACCGGCAACGGCACCCCAGGACATCCCGACTGGCCGCATATCGGGGTAGCACTCATGCAGCCCCGTGCCCGGGGGCGAATCAGCGTGGTTTCACCCGATCCCTGGGTCGCACCCCGTATTGAGCACCATTACGACAGCGAGCCGGAGGACGTAGCAGCGCTACGTCGCGGCACGGAATTGGCGCGCGAAATAGCGGGTTTGACAACAGGAATCGGTGAGCCAGCGTGGTCGACGTGTCAGCATCTGTGTGGCAGCGCGCCGATGGGCGTCGAGGGTGATCCGAAAGCCGTTGTGGACCAACGGTGCCGCGTTCGCGGAATCGAGAACCTGTGGGTAATTGATGGTTCCATCCTGCCGGTGATCACCAGCCGTGGTCCGCACGCAACCATCGTGATGCTGGCGCACCGCGCGGCGGGGTTCGTTGAGCGCAGCTGACCGCTAAGAGGCCGGGCGTTGCCGCCCTCGGCTGGACCGCGTCTGCCCGACCCGCCGCCGACGTTGCCCCCGCCGGCACCGCCCGCGCCGCCGGCCCGGCGGGCAATGGCGTTAGCGCGGCTGGCGAGCTGACCTCTGCCGCCACGGGCCCCGCCGACTCGGCCGCTACAAGAGGTTGGAATGGCTGACGGACCGTCGGCCCGACCGACCCCGCCGCCGCAGTTGAACCCGTCGGCACCGCCCGTCCCATCGGCACCACCGAAGGACCGACCGAACCCGGCGCTACCACTGCTGTGGTCGGCTGCGCAGGTACCGCCGTGGCCGCACTGAATGCCGCCGTTGGCGTCGTTGCGCCGGTGGCCGGCGCCCCATGGTAGGCGGCGCCGGTCAGCAGACCACCCAACAGCGCCTGGCCGGGGGCACCGACCGCAGAGGCACCTTGCCCGGCGGTCTGCAAGGTCGAGTTGTTCGTGGCCTCGCTGAGCGCGTACTGCTCCGCGCCGGAACTCATCAGCTGCACAAACTGATTGTGGAACGCCTCCGCCTGAGCGCTGAGCAGCTGATATGTCTGTGCGCGCGCCGCGAACAGCGCCGCTAGCCACGTCGATATCTCATCGGCACCCGCGGGGAACACCGCCCCCGATGTAGGGGCCGCTGCCAGTGCGCTGGCATTGCTGATCGTCGAACCTATGCTCGCAAAATCTGTTGCGCCGCAGCAACATAGTCCGGCGCCGCACTGACAAATGACATGTCGCCCCCTCCAGCTAGACAGAGATCGTTATGCCCGGCGCGCGGTCCACTTAAACCTTTGGTCCGGCGGTATCAGCGCAGCGAGAGTATCGAATCGGCAGCTGCGTGAGGCCGCCGACGAACGTGGTGACGATGCGGGTTCGCCGTTCAACTCGATCGACTTCAGCCGCGACAAGCGCTCGGCGAAGAAACTGCCTACTTCCCTGCGGGCCAGCCCGGCACCCAGGCTGAAGTGCACGCCGAAGCCGAATGCCAAGTGTTTATTGGTGTTTCGCGACATCGAAGCGAAACGGTTCGTCGAACACTTCCTCGTCCCGGTTGGCGGAGACATACGACAGATACGCCGACTCGCCCTTGGCGATGGGCACTCCAGGTATGACGGTGTCCTCGGTGGCGGTGCGCATGAACTCGCTGACGGCTGGGGCGCCAGCCTCGGAGTTCAGTCCGGGCTGAACCCACTCCGTTTGTCGCCGGACGGAGCCTGGCGCTCACAGTGGTCGGGATTTGGCCGAAGCGGTGATCTAAGGCATACTGTTCAGGTTGTCTTGCGCCAGGTTTGCGCCTGGCCGGGCATACGACCAGCGCCCAAACGGGCGCGTCCGGTCCCAACCTTGGAGAGCGACCAATTTCGGCCGGTTCCGAGGCTGCGTGCGGGTGACACGCCCGAGCGCGGGGGCCGGTGGACCACGACTAGTAAACAGCGGCGCAGTATCCGGCGCGACGCTAACTCGGCCAGGAATGGGCCTGGGTCGACCGGCGCGCTGGGGGCACCAGGTCCGGGGACCGGGCCTTCGAAACGGGACGAGTGGGACAGGTCCGGACGGGCCTCAAGCGGGAGATGAGGTAGGAAAGCGTGGCGGGACAGAAGATCCGCATCAGGCTCAAGGCCTACGACCATGAGGCTATTGACGCTTCGGCGCGAAAGATCGTCGAGACCGTCGTCCGCACGGGCGCTAGCGTCGTGGGTCCGGTGCCATTGCCGACCGAAAAGAACGTGTATTGCGTCATTCGCTCCCCGCATAAGTACAAGGACTCGCGCGAGCACTTCGAGATGCGCACCCACAAGCGGTTGATCGACATCCTCGATCCGACGCCGAAGACCGTTGACGCCCTCATGCGTATCGATCTGCCGGCCAGTGTCGACGTCAACATCCAGTAGGAGATTCGGCGAGCAATGGCAAGAAAAGGCATTCTGGGTACCAAGCTGGGCATGACGCAGGTATTCGACGAAAACAACAGGGTTGTGCCGGTGACTGTGGTCAAGGCGGGGCCGAACGTGGTGACCCGCATCCGCACCCCGGAGCGTGACGGGTACTGCGCTGTGCAGCTGGCGTATGGCGAGATCAGTCCTCGCAAGGTCAACAAGCCATTGACCGGTCAGTACACCGCCGCGGGTGTCAACCCACGACGTCACCTGGCCGAATTGCGACTGGACGACGCGGACGCGGCTAACGAGTACGAGGTCGGCCAGGAGTTGACGGCCGCGATCTTCGCCGACGGCAGCTACGTCGACGTGACAGGCACCTCCAAGGGCAAGGGCTACGCCGGCACCATGAAGCGCCACGGTTTCCGCGGTCAGGGTGCCAGCCACGGCGCCCAGGCGGTGCACCGGCGCCCGGGCTCGATTGGCGGCTGCGCCACTCCGGCGCGGGTGTTCAAGGGCACCCGGATGTCGGGCCGCATGGGCAACGACCGGGTAACCGCCCAGAACCTGTTGGTGCACAAGGTCGATGCCGAGAACGGCGTGCTGCTGATCAAGGGTGCGGTCCCCGGGCGCACCGGTGGACTGGTGGTGGTCCGCAGCGCGATCAAGCGAGGTGAGAAGTAATGGCTGCCCAGGGTTACAAGACACTGAAGATTGACGTCAAGACGCCGGTCGGCAAGGTTGACGGCTCCATCGAGCTGCCGGCCGAGCTGTTTGACGTCCCGGCGAATATCGCGCTGATGCACCAGGTGGTCACCGCACAGCGGGCGGCGGCCCGGCAGGGCACGCATGCGACGAAGACGCGCGGCGACGTCAGTGGCGGGGGCCGCAAGCCCCATCGGCAGAAGGGAAACGGCCGCGCTCGGCAGGGCTCGACGCGGGCCCCCCAGGTCACCGGCGGCGGGGGTGTGCACGGTCCCCAGCCGCGCGACTACAGCCAGCGAACCCCCAAGAAGATGATCGCGGCGGCGTTGCGCGGAGCGTTGTCCGACCGAGCACGCAACGGGCGCATCCACGCGGTCACCGAACTGGTGGAAGGCCAAACCCCTTCCACTAAGAGCGCCAAGGCATTCCTGGGCACGCTGACGGATCGCAAGCAGGTCCTGGTGGTCATCGGACGCAGCGACGAGGCGGGTGCAAAAAGCGTGCGCAACCTGCCCGGCGTGCACATCCTGACGCCCGACCAGCTCAACACCTATGACGTGCTGCGCGCCGATGACGTGGTGTTCAGCGTGGAGGCGCTCAACGCCTACATCGCAGCGAACACAGCCAGCACGGAGACGCCCGAGGAGGTTTCGGCCTGATGGCGACCATCGCTGATCCCCGCGACATCATCCTGGCCCCGGTCATCTCAGAGAAGTCCTACGGGCTGCTCGACGACAATGTGTACACGTTTGTGGTGCACCCCGATTCGAACAAGACGCAGATCAAGATCGCGGTCGAGAAGATCTTTTCCGTCAAGGTCGCGTCGGTGAACACCGCGAATCGGCAGGGCAAGCGCAAGCGCACCAGGACCGGGTACGGAAAGCGTAAGAACACCAAGCGCGCCATCGTCACGTTGGCGCCGGGTAGTAAGCCGATCGACCTGTTCGGAGCACCGGCCTAGTCGCCGCGCGCGAGAGAGAGATCTGATTAGACATGGCAATTCGTAAGTACAAGCCGACGACGCCGGGCCGTCGCGGTGCCAGCGTTTCCGATTTCGCCGAGATCACGCGGTCACCCCCGGAGAAGTCGCTGGTGCGGCCGCTGCACGGTCATGGCGGGCGTAACGCGCATGGCCGGATCACCACGCGGCACAAGGGCGGGGGCCACAAGCGTGCCTACCGGGTGATCGACTTCCGCCGCAACGACAAAGACGGTGTCAACGCCAAGGTTGCGCACATCGAGTACGACCCGAACCGCACGGCAAGGATTGCCCTCCTGCACTTTCTGGACGGCGAGAAGCGCTACATCATTGCGCCGAACGGACTTTCGCAGGGCGACATCGTGGAGTCGGGCGCCAACGCCGACATCAAGCCGGGCAATAACCTGCCGTTGCGCAATATCCCGGCCGGTACCTTGATTCACGCCGTCGAGCTGCGGCCCGGGGGCGGCGCCAAGCTGGCGCGCTCGGCCGGATCGAGCATCCAGCTGCTCGGCAAGGAGGCCAGCTACGCGTCGTTGCGTATGCCCAGTGGTGAGATCCGCCGGGTCGACGTCCGCTGCCGCGCGACCGTCGGCGAGGTGGGCAATGCCGAGCAGGCAAACATTAACTGGGGCAAGGCCGGTCGCATGCGATGGAAGGGCAAGCGCCCCTCGGTCCGCGGGGTGGTGATGAACCCCGTCGACCACCCGCACGGCGGTGGGGAGGGCAAGACCTCCGGTGGCCGTCACCCAGTCAGCCCGTGGGGCAAGCCCGAGGGCCGCACCCGTAACCCGAACAAGGCGAGCAACAAGCTCATCGTCCGACGTCGGCGCACCGGCAAGAAGCACGGGCGCTAACGCCGTGCAAATGAAGGAAGTTTCAGGGAGTAGCCAACTATGCCACGCAGCCTGAAGAAGGGCCCGTTCGTCGACGACCATCTGCTCAAGAAGGTCGACGTGCAGAACGAGAAGAACACCAAGCAGGTCATCAAGACCTGGTCGCGGCGCTCGACGATCATTCCGGACTTCATCGGTCACACCTTCGCGGTGCACGACGGCCGCAAGCATGTTCCGGTGTTCGTCACCGAGTCGATGGTGGGTCACAAGCTTGGTGAATTCGCGCCTACGCGCACCTTCAAGGGACACATCAAGGACGACCGAAAAGCGAAGCGGCGATGAGCGCTTGCGCGCAGAGCAGAGGGTATAGATGAGTACCACCACTGAGTTCCCGTCGGCGGTCGCCAAGGCACGGTTTGTGCGGGTGTCGCCTAGAAAGGCGCGCCGGGTCATCGACCTGGTTCGCGGTCGGTCGGTATCAGACGCGCTCGACATCTTGCGCTGGGCGCCACAGGCCGCCAGTGAGCCGGTGGCCAAGGTGATCGCCAGTGCGGCCGCCAACGCCCAGAACAACAACGGGCTGGACCCGGCGACTCTGGTGGTGGCCACCGTTTACGCCGACGAGGGTCCCACCGCCAAGCGGATCCGTCCGCGCGCCCAGGGCCGGGCGTTCCGGATCCGCAGGCGAACCAGCCACATCACCGTGGTAGTGGAGAGCCGGCCGACCAAGGACCAACGTTCAGCGAAGTCGTCGCGCGCGCGCCGTGCCGAGGGCAGCAAGGCCGCCGCCAAGGCACCGGCGAAGAAGGCGGCAACCAAGGCGCCGGCCAAGAAGGCGGCCGCGAAGGCACCGGCAAAGAAAGCACCCGCGAAGAAGGCTGCTGCCAAGACTTCTGAGGCTTCTGAAGCGAAGGGAGGCTCAGACTAGTGGGCCAGAAGATCAATCCGCACGGCTTCCGGCTAGGCATTACCACCGACTGGAAGTCGCGCTGGTACGCCGATAAGCAGTACGCCGAGTACGTCAAGGAAGACGTAGCGATCCGCCGGCTGCTGTCCAGTGGTCTGGAACGCGCGGGGATCGCCGACGTGGAGATCGAGCGGACCCGCGACCGGGTCCGGGTGGACATCCACACCGCCCGTCCTGGCATTGTCATCGGTCGCCGCGGTACCGAGGCCGACCGGATCCGTGCCGACCTGGAGAAGTTGACCGGCAAGCAGGTACAGCTCAACATCCTCGAAGTCAAAAACCCTGAGTCCCAAGCGCAATTGGTGGCCCAGGGGGTTGCCGAGCAGTTGAGCAACCGGGTTGCGTTCCGTCGGGCGATGCGCAAGGCAATCCAGTCGGCGATGCGTCAGCCCAACGTCAAGGGAATCCGGGTACAGTGCTCTGGCCGGCTCGGCGGTGCGGAGATGAGCCGCTCGGAGTTCTACCGCGAGGGCCGCGTGCCGCTGCACACGTTGCGGGCAGACATCGACTACGGCCTGTACGAAGCCAAGACCACCTTCGGCCGGATCGGCGTGAAGGTGTGGATCTACAAGGGCGACATCGTCGGCGGCAAACGCGAATTGGCCGCCGCCGCGCCCGCGGGCGCCGAGCGCCCACGTCGCGAGCGGCCGTCGAGCACCCGTCCGCGTCGCAGCGGTGCCTCCGGCACCACGGCGACCGGTACCGACGCCGGTCGCGCCGCGGGTGGTGAGGAAACCGCCGCTGGGTCGTCGGGAGATGTGGCCACGGCCGTCGACACGCAGAGCACGCAGAGCACGGAGAGCTGAATCATGTTGATTCCCCGCAAAGTTAAACCCCGAAAGCAACACCATCCCCGCCAGCGCGGCATCGCCAGTGGCGGCACGACGGTGAACTTCGGCGACTACGGCATCCAGGCCCTCGAGCACGCTTACGTCACCAACCGGCAGATCGAGTCCGCTCGTATCGCCATCAACCGGCACATCAAGCGTGGCGGCAAGGTGTGGATCAACATCTTCCCGGACCGCCCGTTGACCAAGAAGCCCGCCGAGACCCGGATGGGTTCGGGTAAGGGCTCGCCGGAGTGGTGGGTGGTTAACGTCAAGCCCGGCCGGGTGCTGTTCGAGCTGAGCTATCCCAACGAGCAGACCGCCCGGGCCGCGCTGACCCGTGCTATCCACAAGTTGCCGATCAAGGCACGCATCGTGACTCGAGAGGAGCAGTTCTGATGGCAGTGGGAGTTTCCCCTGGCGAACTGCGCGAGCTTACCGACGAAGAGCTGACCGAGCGGTTGCGCGAATCCAAGGAAGAGCTGTTCAATCTGCGCTTCCAGATGGCGACCGGGCAGCTTACGAACAACCGCCGGCTCCGCACGGTGCGTCAGGAAATCGCGCGGATTTACACCGTGCTGCGTGAACGAGAACTGGGTCTGGCTTCTGGGCCCGATGGTGCCCCCGAGAACGAAGCGTGAAGGAATCGTGATGGCAGAGGCTAAGACCGGCGCGAAAGCGGCCCCCGCAGCGAAGAAGGCGACGGCCAAGAAGGCTGCACCGAAGGCGGCAGCACCGAAGGACGCTGCGCCGAAGGACAAGGGCCCCAAGAACACTCCGCGCACTCCGAAGGCGCGCGGCCGTCGTAAGACCCGCATCGGCTATGTGGTGAGCGACAAGATGCAAAAGACCATTGTGGTCGAATTGGAAGATCGCATGCGGCACCCGCTGTACGGCAAGATCATCCGCACCACCAAGAAGGTCAAGGCGCACGACGAGAACAGCACTGCGGGCATCGGTGACCGTGTCGCGCTGATGGAGACGCGTCCGCTGTCAGCGACCAAGCGCTGGCGTCTCGTCGAGATCCTCGAGAAGGCCAAGTAAGGGCCGCGAGCAGACACAAAACCCCGACACGCTAAGCGTGTCGGGGTTTTGTGTCTACACGCCAGCGGAGCAACTTGCGGAGCAGCTAGCGGAGCAGCTAGCGGAGCAACGTCTGTCCGCTGCCCGTACGACACAAAAGTGGTCTAACAGACGCCGGTCGGGGGACACCGGTTGGCGAATTGCGCTGTTAGTTTTGCGATTCCGTGATTCGCATACCGCCCACCTTGCGCCGCATTGCTGGGCGTGGATCGAGAAGGAGGTCAACCCATGTCCCACGAAATCCTGTTCGGCGAAAAAGAGGCCGCGTACTCGGTGCCCGTCTTCAAGGCCGGCGACGGCGTCGAATGAGGGTCGGCCGCCCAGGTGAATTCACCCGTGCGGCTGCCGTAGTGACGTTTGTCCCCCAATCAGAGGATACGATCGCGTTCACTAAATTGGGCCGGTCGGCGGACACCGCTCTGCCAACCGCGTCAGTAAGTTTGGCGATACCGATTCACAAATCAACCACGAGGAGTTTCATGTCCCACGAAATCCTGTTCCGCGACATCGAGATTGCTTACTCGCTGCCGATCTACCAGGCCGACGGCGTCGTCGAGTGAGTTGAGCTGCCCATTAAGGCTGCGCCCGTCACGGGCGCAGCCGGGCATGCTCGATGCGAGCCGGTAGTCATGCGAACCACCATCGAACGGCCACGCTTCGACCCGCTCTGCGTCGATCTCACGAATCCGGACACCTTCGCCAACGGTTTCCCCCACCAGGTCTTCGGGATCCATCGTCGTGAGGCCCCGGTGTTCTGGCATGAGCCGACCGAGCACACACCCGACGCCGAAGGCTTCTGGTCGGTAGCCGGCTATGCCGAAACCATTGCGGTGCTGCGTGACTCAGTGACTTTCTCGTCCGTCACCGGCGGTCAGCGACCTTACGGCGGCACGGTCCTGCAGGACATGTCGGTCGCTGGCCAGGTGCTCAGTATGATGGACGGTCCACGGCACGCGGCCATCCGCCGACTGGTCAGCTCCGGCCTCGGGGCGCGAATGATCCGTCGAATCGAAGACGACCTGCGCCAGCGGGCCCGCCGATTGTTCGACGAGATCGAGCCCGGCGTGGCGTTCGACTTCGCGGCCGACGTCGCTCCCGAGCTGCCGACGCAGACGATCTGCATGCTGCTCGGAGTGCCGGAGAGCGACCGGCATTGGCTGTTGGCGGAGTTCGAATCGGGCTACGACTTTCGCGGCTCTGAAAAAGCCTACGTTTCATGGGTTTTCGGTGAAAACGCCGAATCCCGCAGGGACAGCTACGGCGAGGAGCTTATCGCGCGCAAACGCGCCGAACCGGCCGACGACATGCTGTCGATCGTCGTCAACGCCACCATCGACGATCCCGATGCACCGGTCCTGTCGGACACCGAGCAGTATCTGTTCTTCCATCAGCTGTTCAGTGCGGGCACCGACACCGTCCGCAACGCACTCGCCGGCGGACTGCTGGCTCTGGCAGAACACCCGGATCAGTGGCAGCGGCTTCGCCGCGACTCGGAGTTGGTGCCGACGGCGATCGAGGAGATAGTGCGGTGGACCACGCCGTCGCCGTCGAAGCGCCGCACGGCCACCCGCGATGTCGCGTTGGGCGGAAAGGCGATCGAGGCCGGGCAGAAGGTGCTGGTGTGGGAGGGCTCCGCCAACCGCGATGCGCACGTGTTCGACCGCGCGGACGAGTTCGACATCACCCGACGACCCAACCCGCACCTGGGCTTTGGTCAAGGGGTGCACTATTGCATGGGCGCTAATCTGGCACGTCTGCAACTGCGGGTGTTCTTCGAGGAACTGCTGCCTCGCTTCGAGCACATCGCGGTTGTCGGCCCCGTCGAATGGCCGCGCAGCAACCGCCGCAATGGACCGCAGCGCCTGATCGTGGAGCTGCGATAAGCGCCGCCGGACCTGAGCTCTCAGGCGTTTCTGAGTTGGGCTGACTAGCCTGTGGCAGGTGTAATCTGCACGCGATGTCTGGGTAAGTCCACTACGGGAGTGAGGCCGGCGAAGGTGACCGAGTTTAACGGCAAGATCGAGCTGGACATTCGCGACTCGGAGCCGGACTGGGGTCCCTACGCTGCGCCGACGGCACCGGAGAACTCTCCTAACATCCTCTACTTGGTCTGGGACGACACCGGAATAGCGACCTGGGACTGCTTTGGCGGCCTTGTTGAGATGCCCGCCATGACCCGGATCGCCGAGCGCGGCGTGCGATTGTCGCAATTTCACACCACCGCATTGTGCTCACCAACGAGGGCGTCGCTACTGACCGGTCGCAACGCGACCACCGTCGGTATGGCCACCATCGAAGAATTCACCGACGGTTTCCCCAACTGCAACGGTCGCATCCCTGCCGACACCGCGCTGCTGTCCGAGGTACTCGCCGAACGGGGCTACAACACCTATTGCGTCGGCAAGTGGCATCTGACGCCACTCGAGGAATCCAGCATGGCGTCGACCAAGCGGCACTGGCCGACCTCGCGCGGCTTCGAGCGATTCTACGGGTTCATGGGCGGCGAAACCGACCAGTGGTATCCCGACCTGGTGTACGACAACCACCCGGTCAACCCGCCCGGCACTCCCGAGGACGGTTACCACCTGTCCAAGGACATCGCCGACAAGACGATCGAGTTCATTCGCGATGCCAAGGTGATTGCGCCGGACAAGCCGTGGTTCAGCTACGTGTGCCCCGGGGCCGGGCACGCCCCGCACCACGTCTTCAAGGAATGGGCCGACAAGTACGCCGGCCGATTCGATATGGGCTACGAGAAATACCGCGAGATCGTGCTGGAAAAGCAGAAGTCGATGGGGATCGTTCCGCCCGAAACCGAACTATCGCCCATCAACCCCTATCTCGACGTGAAAGGCCCGTCGGGTGAGTCGTGGCCATTACAGGACACGGTGCGCCCCTGGGACTCGCTGGGCGATGAAGAGAAGAAGCTGTTCACCCGGATGGCCGAGGTATTCGCCGGCTTCCTGAGCTACACCGATGCCCAGATCGGCCGAATTCTGGACTATCTCGAGGAATCCGGCCAGCTGGACAACACCATCGTCGTCGTGATCTCGGACAACGGTGCCAGCGGTGAAGGCGGACCCAACGGATCGGTCAACGAGGGCAAGTTCTTCAACGGCTACATCGATACCGTCGAGGAGAGCATGAAGCTCTTCAATCACCTTGGTGGGCCACAGACCTACAACCACTACCCGATCGGGTGGGCGATGGCCTTCAACGCACCCTACAAGCTGTTCAAGCGCTACGCATCGCATGAAGGCGGTATCGCCGACCCGGCAATCATCTCCTGGCCCAACGGTATTGCGGCGCGCGGCGAGGTCCGCGACCACTACGTCAACGTCTGCGACATCACTCCGACGGTTTACGACCTGTTGGGTATGACGCCCCCGGCGACGGTCAAGGGCATCGGCCAGAAGCCGCTGGACGGCGTGAGTTTCAAAGCGGCTCTTGATGATCCGACCGCCCTCACGGACAAAGAAACCCAGTTCTACACCATGCTGGGCACTCGCGGAATCTGGCACAAGGGTTGGTTTGCCAACACCGTTCACGCCGCCACACCAGCCGGTTGGTCGCATTTCGACACCGATCGGTGGGAACTGTTCCACATCGAAAAAGACCGCAGCCAATGCCACGACCTGGCCGCCGAGCACCCCGAGAAGCTCGGGGAACTCACGGCGCTGTGGTATTCGGAGGCCGCCAAGTACAACGGGCTGCCGCTATCGGATTTGAACATCGTTGAAACGATGACGCGGTCGCGGCCCTATTTGGTCAGCGATCGATCCAGCTACATCTACTATCCCAATTGCGCCGACGTCGGCATCGGCGCGGCCGCCGAGATTCGCGGCCGATCATTCGCCGTGGTGGCCGAGGTGACTGTGGATACCACCGGTGCCGAAGGTGTGCTGTTCAAGCAAGGCGGCGCGCACGGCGGACACGTGCTGTTCCTCCAGGACGGGCGTTTGCACTATGTCTACAACTTCCTCGGCGAACGCCAACAACTGATCTCGTCGAACGGTCCGATCCCGTTGGGCAGGCACCTGCTCGGCGTCTGCTACACCCGGACGGGAACCGTGGCCAACAGCCACACCCCGCTCGGAGAGGCAACGCTGTTCTTCGACGAACATGCGGTCGGCACATTGTCGGACGTAACAACACATCCCGGAACGTTCGGGTTGGCCGGCGCGGGCATTACCGTTGGGCGCAATGGGGGTTCGGCAGTGTCGAGCCGCTACAAAGCACCGTTTACCTTCACTGGCGGTACCATCGCCCAGGTCACCGTCGACGTCTCCGGTCGACCATATGTGGATGTGGAAAGGGAACTGGCGCTTGCCTTCTCGCGCGACTAGCGCTCCAGCTAGACTGCTGTGCGCGGTCCTCGGCGCGGCCGGCCTGGTCTGCCTGTCGGCGGCCGGCTGCGGGCGCGTCACCAATGGGTCCGCCGGATCGACGGCGTATTCCGACCCGGTAGAGCCGGTGCCTGGCATCGCGCCGACGCTGCCTGACCACATTCCGCCCAATTCGCTGTCCTGCGTTGCGTCGCCGATCGGCAACGGCCACCCCACGGCGGCCACCGTGTCGGACCCGGCTGCGCCGCGGATCACGATCAGCGTGCCAGATGGCTGGAATTCGGCTGCGGGTACCGGTGATACGGCATTGACGTTGACTGGCCCCGCAGGCATGACGGGGACGGTGAAAATCGCCCCGACGGAGCTGCCGCCCGACAGCGCGTTCATGCGTTACACCGCCGGTGTGGGCGGGTCGATGCCGCGTCAGAAATTCTCCGTCACGGGTGCGCAGTTCTGTGGGTACAGCAGCCAGCGGCTGAGCGGCACACTGCGGGGGCCCTCCGGCGGGATCGACTTCGCCGACCGCGTCACCCACATCTGGACGAACACCAAGCAATACCTCGTGAGCATCCATCTGGAGGGGCCGGTCGGGACGGCCGACTTCAGCACGGCGAAATCCACGTTGACGCAGGACTTCGCCGTCGTTATACCCTGAACGACTATGACTACCGAGCCTTCGCCACCCCCGGCGCCGCCGGAGGCACCCGGGGGGCGCGGACGGCGCGCCGCAATCGGTTTAGGCATTCTTGTGGCCGTCGTCGCTGTGTACGCCCTATCGCTGCTTGGTGTTCATTTACTTGCCAGGTCCGCGCCTCCGCTGCCTCCAGTGGACTTCAGCAAGTACTCGGCCGACGACACCATTGTGCAGGTGCGCCTGGACGACCTGAAGACCGTCGCAAATCGCCTCAAAGTGAATGTGCTTGTGTATCCAAAAGATTCGCTGTACGACAAGGATTTCGGCGTGCTGACTACCAACGCTGCCGTGCGCCTGTATCCAGAAAATGGCCTGGGGGATCTGCAGTACCCGGTCGGAAAGGCGCCGGCGCAAGTCGCTACCACGATCGAGGCGCACGGCGATCCGGGCAATTGGCCGTTCGACTCGTACAAGACGGAGGTAATCGCGGCCGACGTATTCACCGGGCCTGGCCAATATCGCGAAAAGGTCGCCGCCCGCGTCGATGTAACCGGATCGTTGGACGGCTGGGACGCTACCGTTACCCGCGTTCACGACCCGGATGAACCAGACCCAACCGTTCAGGACGACGTGATCATCACGCTGCACAGATCGAAGAGTTCGCTGATCTTCGATGTGGGTATCTGCCTGGTCCTTCTCGCCTTGCCCGCGTTGGCATTGTGGGTGGCCATCCCGATGGCGTTGGGCAGGACGACGTTCTTGCCGCCGTTCGCAACCTGGTACGCCGCGATGTTGTTCGCCATCGTCCCGCTGCGCAACATCTTCCCCGGTTCACCGCCGCCCGGCTCGTGGATCGACCAAGCGTTTGTGCTTTGGGTGTTGATTGCACTGGTCGTCGCGATGTTTCTGTTTGTCGTCGCCTGGTCTCGACAACGAGATCGAAAGCCGACGCGGAAGACCTAGAAAACGCCTAGTTCAGCTGCGGGTGTCCATCGCGCTTGAGACTCACTGCACGACGTTTTGACGCGCTGGTGGCGCTGGTTCGTTACCATCTGACCGGTCGACAAGCTGGCTTTCAGAAGAGGGTGACCGATGACCGCTGTGGCTCCACCGGAACAAACCCCGCCGCCGTCCCACGCGGCGCCGCCAGCCAAGTCGCGGGGACGGCGTTTGGTGGTCGGTATCGGCATTCTGGTGGCTTTCATCGTCGTCTATGCGCTATCGCTATTTGGTGTGCATTGGCTGGCCAGATCAGGGGGTTCGCTCAAGCCGCCGGATCTGGGTACAACCGATGACACCGTGGTGCTGGTGCGGCTCGAGGAGCTCAAGACCGTCGCAAATCGCCTCTCGGTGAAGGTGCTGGTGATCCCCGAGGACAACATGTTCGACAAGCGCCTCGAGGTGCTCACCACCGACACTTCCGTGCGCTTCTACCCCGAGAACGACCTGGGAGACCTCGTCTACCCCGCAGGAAAATCGCCGGCCCAAGTCGCCACCACGCTTGAGGCGCATGGAGATCCGGGCAACTGGCCATTCGACAGTTACACCACCGATACCATCTCGGCCGATGTACTTGTTGGGCAAGGCGACGACCGCAAATACATACCGGCTCGCGTCGAGGTGACCGGGTCGATCGACGGCTGGGACGTGAGCGTCCAGCGCGTTGGCGAAGCCAGCCAAGATTCGGATCGCCCTGACAACGTGATCATCACCTTGCACAGGTCCAAGGGCCCGCTGATCTTCGACCTAGGGATCTGCCTGGTCCTGTTCAGCCTGCCCGCGCTGGCGTTCGCGGTGGCCATCCAGATTGCTTTGGGCAAGCGGAAATTCGTGCCACCCTTCGTGACATGGTTCGCTGCCATGCTCTTCGCGGTCATACCCATCCGCAACTTCCTTCCCGGCGCCCCGCCGCCGGGAGCATGGGTCGACCAAGCGCTCGTGCTGTGGGTATTGATAGCGTTGGTCGCAGCGATGGCCATGTACATGGTCACGTGGTATCGACAATCCGATTAGCGCGCGTTACCTCGGTGTTCACAGAACTGGTTGATTTGCCCGGCGGATCATTCCGCATGGGCGCTACGAGCTTCTACCCGGAAGAGGCGCCCATCCACACTGTGACGGTGAATCCCTTCGCGGTGGAACGGCACCCGGTGACCAACGCGCAATTCGAGGAATTCGTCCGTGCGACAGGCTATGTGACGGTCGCCGAACAGCCGATCGACCCGGCGCTTTACCCGGGGATAGATCCGGCCGATCTACGTCCGGGCGGCATGGTTTTCCGTCCCACGCCGGGCCCGGTCGACCTGCGTGACTGGCGACAGTGGTGGGACTGGGTAGCGGGGGCGAATTGGTGCCACCCGTTCGGGCCGGACAGCGATCTCGCGGACAAGGCCGACCACCCGGTTGTGCAAGTGGCGTATCCCGATGCCGTGGCTTACGCGCGGTGGGCCGGGCGACGGCTGCCGACCGAGGCGGAGTGGGAGTATGCGGCTCGCGCCGGATCCACGACGACTTACTCGTGGGGCGACGAACCCAACCCCGACGGTCGACTGATGGCCAATACCTGGCAGGGCAAGTTCCCGTACCGCAACGACGGCGCGCTCGGCTGGGTGGGGACTTCGCCGGTTGGGACGTTCCCGCCCAACGGATTCGGCTTGGTCGACATGATCGGAAATGTGTGGGAGTGGACCGCCACAGAGTTTTCCGCACACCACCGGCTTGATCAGCCGCCGAAATCCTGTTGCACGCCTTCGGGCCCCGCCGATCCGAGCGTCAACCAGGCTTTGAAGGGCGGCTCGCATTTGTGCGCGCCGGAGTACTGCCACCGCTACCGGCCGGCCGCGCGGTCACCGCAGTCGCAGGACACCGCGACCACCCACATCGGGTTTCGGTGCGTGGCGAATTCGGCGTCCGCGGAACGCTAAGCGACCGGCGGGTCACCACCCGATTGCCCGCGGGTGACCGATTTGCTGTAGACGGGCGCGGCCGCCGCCGGCTCGCTAACATCCGACCCCGTGTTGCCCCGGCGAGCTAGATTTCACCAGCGAGACTCGCACCGTTGCTACGATCTGACTCCATGTCGTATCCCGGGGGCCCCACGACCTCAGCGGCGGCGGCGGAGTCCCCGCCGGCGCCCGAGGCTGGGTCGGGGGTGGAGTCTCCCGAGCACAAGCACATGTCGCGAAGAAAGCACCTTGTGCTCGATGTCTGCATCATCGTGGGCGTCGTCGTTGTCTACGTCTTTTCGCTGCTCGGTTATCACTGGCTAGCCAGCACGCCAGGACCGCTACCCAAGCCGGATGTCGGAACCAACGACGACACCGTGGTTTTGCTGCGCTTCGAGCAGCTGCACACCGTTTCGAATCGCCTTGACGTGAAAGTCCTTGTGATGCCCGACGATTCGATGATCGACAAGCGTCTTGACGTGTTGACCGTCGACACGTCGGTGCGTTTATATCCGGAGAATGACCTGGGCGACCTGCAGTACCCGGTGGGCAAGTCGCCGGCGCAGGTTGCGACCACCATCGAGGCGCACGGCGACCCCGGTAACTGGCCGTTTGACACTTACACCACCGACACCATCCAGGCCGATGTGCTGGTGGGGGCCGGTGAACACCGTCAATACAAGCCGGCCCGGGTGGAAGTGACCGGATCGTTGGAGGGTTGGGACATCAGCGCCACTCGGGTGGGGGACAGCAGCCAGACGTCCGATCGTCCCGACAACGTCAGTATCACGCTAAAGAGGGCCAAGGGTCCGCTGGTCTTTGACCTCGGAATCTGCCTGGTCCTATTTACCTTGCCGACGCTGGCTCTGTTCGTGGCCATTCAGATGCTCACCGGCCGGAGAGAATTCTTGCCGCCGTTCGGTACCTGGTACGCCGCGATGTTGTTCGCTGTCGTGCCGTTGCGCACCATCCTCCCCGGTTCGCCACCGGCGGGTTCGTGGATCGACCAAGCCGTGGTGATATGGGTGCTGATAGCGCTGGCCACTGCCATGGTCGTGTACATCGCCGCGTGGTACCGACACTCGCGGTAGGCGAATGAGCGGGTGCGGGTTCAGAGGGTACTAGCAACTCCAACGAATTATCCGCTCGTCGAGGCGAGAACAGAGTTCGACCTCACCGAGACCTTGGTGCCGCGGGCAAAAGGCCGTAACCTTGCGCTCGCCGAAGCCCACTCCGCTCGGCGGCCGGCGCAGGCGGTCATCACCATCGAGCCCACGGTGACCACGCCAACTGGCCATTCGCCACATATAGGGCCGACACCATCTTGGCCGATGTGGTTGTTGGGACCGGCGACAACCATCAAGACAAACCCTCCCACGGTGGGACGTCGGCATCAACCCCACTCCTTTTCTACGGGGAACGGGGTTCGACGTTACGGCCCCGAACCATGTCGTAATCGTGACCGCGGCCATCAATGCGATCAAGACGGGTGCTTATACCCCGGTTAGCTGGACAGATCAATACATGTTGGCCGGGTAGCCAGTGTCCATGCTCCTTCAGTAGTCATAGTCGAACGCGGATGCGTTTGGTGACATTCGCCTAGTTGACGAGTGCTTCCTCGTCTTGGTGGGCGAGATGAGGATGGAGGAGCGTGGGTAGTGACATTGCGGGTGGTTCCTGAGGGTTTGGCGGCGGCTAGTGCGGCGGTGGAAGCGCTGACCGCGCGGTTGGCGGTCGCGCATGCAGCTGCGGCGCCGTTGATTACGGCGGTGGTGGCGCCGGCAGCCGATCCGGTATCGCTGGCGACCGCGGTTGGGTTTAGCGCCCACGGCGAGGAGCATGCCGCGGTGGCCGCTGAAGGAGTTGAAGAGCTCGGCCGTTCTGGGGTCGGGGTGAGCGAGTCTGGCGCCAGTTATGTGGCCGGTGATGCGTCCGCCGCAGTGGCGTATGTGGCTTCGTGGAGTTTGGTATGACGGCGCCAATTTGGGTTGCTATGCCACCGGAGATGCATTCGGCATCGCTGAGCGCAGGTCCGGGGCCCGGGCCACTGCTGGCGTCTGCGGCAGCATGGGTGTCGCTGAGTACTGAATACGCTTCTGTAGCAGCTGAACTCGCTGCGATGCTGGGTGCGGTTCAGACCGGCGCGTGGCAGGGCCCAAGCGCGGAATGCTGTGTGGCTGCATACCTGGCTTATGTGGATTGGTTGACCATGACCAGTGCCGATTGCGCAGTGACGGCCGCTCAGCACGAGGCTACGGCGACGGCCTACGTGAGCGCATTGGCGGCGATGCCGACGTTGGCGGAGTTGGCCGCTAACCACGCCACTCATGCGGCATTGTTGGCAACGAATTTCCTTGGTATCAATACGATACCGATCGCGCTTAATGAGGCCGACTATGTGCGGATGTGGATCCAGGCCGCCACCACGATGACCAGCTATGACGCGGTCTCGAGTGCGGCGGTGGCGTCGGCGCCGCGCACCACGCCCGCGCCGGTACTGGTCAAGCGCCGTGACGCGGGGGTCACCGGGGTCGCAGAAGATCTCGCCGTCAACCCCATTGGGGAAATCATGTGGGAAATTTTAAACTTGGTAGTTAATTACATAACTAACCTGATAACTCAGCTAAAACTCTTGGCATGGGCTTTTTACACTTATGGACTTGGTTTCGCGGAGCTGCTACTCGCGGAGCTAATCGTCCTAGTGAAGTGGATGCTGGTGCATTCGTTGCCAACCGGGCCCATTGGTGCTTGGGTACTCGAGTGGATACACTTTCTGACAGATTTTTTCGAGGAAGCCTTTGTGGCAAATACCATGCTCGCGTTGCTCATGGCGTATTACGCACTACAACAGTTTTGGTCAGTAATCGTGGCAGCGTTCCCCGCAATCGGGGCGATGTCGTTGGTGTCCGACCTGCTTTCGGGTTCACTGACCGGCGGCAGCGCAATCGCGCTGCCGATCGCGTTGCCGCTTGGTATCGGAGGGGGCGTTTCGTCCGGTCTCGGGGCGACCGTGGCGCCTATTGCGGCAAGCGCCGTATCAATCCCGCACGCAGGCTTGGATTCTGGGATCCGGGAGGCGAGTTTGGTTTCCGCGGCGGTGGCTTCGGATCAAGGAGCTGGGGTGTTGGGATTTGCCGGGACTGCTGGCAAGGAGGCTCTTGGGCCGCCCGCGGGATTAACGACATTGGGCGGTAGCGAGTTTGGTGGTGATCCACGGGCGCCGATGTTGCCAGCCACCTGGCAGTCGAACTTAGTTGGCGCCGTGGGCTAACCGCATACGTCAGCTGAAGACCTGATAGCTAACAACCCGAAACAGTGAAAGGAATCGCAATGAGTTTGTTGGATGCACATATTCCACAGTTGGTGGCGTCGCAGTCGACGTTCGCTGCTAAGGCCGGGCTAATGCGGCACACGGTTGGTCAGGCCGAACAGTCAGCGATGTCGGCGCAAGCGTTCCACCAAGGTGAGTCCGCGGCTGCGTTTCAGGCCTCCCACGCCCGGTTTGTGGAAGCGGCCGCCAAAATCAATTCATTGCTCGACATGGCCCAAGCCAACCTAGGCGATGCAGCGGGCACCTATGTGGCCACCGATGCCGCCGCCGCGTCCACATACACCGGATTCTGAGTCAGTCACTACCCAAACCCTCGAAAGGACTTGTGATGTCACAGATTATGTACAACTACCCGGCGATGATGGCCCACGCAGGAGACATGTCCGGGTATGCCGGCACATTGCAGAGCTTGGCTGCGGATATCGCCAGCGAACAAGCCGCGCTCTCGAACGCTTGGCAAGGTGACACCGGGCTGACCTATCAAGGCTGGCAGACCCAATGGAACCAGGCCACGGAGAACCTCGTGCGCTCGTATCAGTCGATGGCCTCCACGCACGAATCGAACACCATGGCCATGTTGGCCCGCGACCAGGCCGAAGCCGCGAAGTGGGGCAGCTAGTTCGGCGGCTGCGGCGAACGGCTGAGATGGACCCCAAGCCAATGACGTCGCGATGACCGTCTCGACGTCTTGCTATCGTTGAGACCTTGGGGCGGCGAGGTTTTCATGGTGTTGGTCAGCCGCACCTATGCGAATGCGCTACGCGCACTTGGTCTTGCGATCGTAAGCAACTACCAGTACGGCAAGCCTGGTGGATCTGCACCATCGGACTACACCCGCGGGTACGACGGTGGTCTGGCAGACGCTAAGACAGCGATGCGACTGCACACGGCTGCCGGGGGCCCGGACACGGCACCCATCTTCTTCAGTGTTGACGCGGATATCGACCTCAGCACTTGGAATGGCGTCGCTGTCAAATGGTTTCGTGGTATCAACTCGGCATTGGGAGTCAACCGCACCGGGATCTACGGGAGCTCCCGAGTATGTGCCTGGGCTATCAAAGACGGCGTTATTGGGTCCTCAACCACAGCTGGGCACCGATGGGCATGGCAGACGAAGTCGTGGTCGGATGGCGAGCGCGAGCCCAGGGCGGTCCTGTATCAGGCTGCGGTCGACTCCGCCGCGCACCCAGGCCCGCTGGTAGGCGGGACACGCGTGGATGTCGATGACATCCTTGCCGCCGATTTCGGGCAATGGCAATTCAACCGATGATCCACAAACCGGACAGCCGGTCACAATTGTGGCCGTCGCGCTGCGCCGCCGCCAAGGCCAGCAGAGCCACTGATGATCCAGGGGCTCGTCCCGTCGATCGGGGCGGTCGGCGAGGCCCGCGACAACGCGCTCTGCGAGACGACGATCGGGCAGCAGCAGACCGAGCACACCACTTCTGCGTGGGCGCACTGATACGACATAGCCAGGCTCATGCATCACCTCGACCGTTGATCAGCCGAGATCGAGGCAGACGACCACACTCAACAGCGGATCGGGTAGCACATCGGTTGTGAGGCATGGCATCACACCCCCAGCCAACGTTAGCCAAGCGTCGCGGTGACGAGGCTCACTTCACCGAAGACGGCCGCCATCTCGTCGTCAGGAAACTCAAACCCATCGTGCGCGTACAGTTCTTTGATGGTGCGGGCCGTTACCCGCCACCCGTGTGTGGTCAGGTACTCGATGACGTGCTACGACTTGCCGGAGTAGATCAACTCAGACATGTTGAGGTCGAGTCCCATCCGATTCCAGCGCGCCGACAGTTGCTGTGCGTGCTTAGCGCACAATGCAGCGGGGTCGGAGAGATTTTCGGTGGCAACCCGGCTAGCTGGCGCGCTGAGCACCGCGATGCAAGCGGATCGTTCAGCAGGCGCCAGGTCCCTGCGAGGCCGTCGCCCGATAGGCCGCGATCAAGGTGGCCGTCGCAGCCACGCTGGAACCCGCGTCCCAGCAGTCTGTGTCAGTCCTTCCCGATTGGCTAGTCATGTTGGCTAGTCATGCGGTTAGCTCCCGGCGAGGGGTAATGCAGAGAGTGGTACTGACATCGATCAGACAACGGATTCTTGCACGGCCGCTGGCGCTGCGCCGCGCCCGCTCAGTCGATGACGTCGCCACAAAACACACCTGTAAAGCCATAAGGAACTTCAACTTCGGTGAAGAGAACGTCGTGAGACATGCTGAATACCTTCCTTTCATGACTGCCGTCGTTCGAAGACTAGTCAGTAAGGATGGTGTCTGAATCCCGGTCAGCGGGTAGGCGTTGTCCCCCGATCGGGGGACATGAGGCCTGTGAACCTCTGTTGAACGTTAGCCAGCATCAAGATGCGGGCGCCTTCGGCAACGTTACCTACTACGCGTAGCGGCAGTGGACCAACGACGGCCTGGCTCGTCCAGATCGGATCGCAACTTGGGGACGATGTCCCCTAATTGGGGGACATAAAGATTCGTGCTGCCTGGAATTCGGATTTGGGTCCGGGGCGCCTAGCGTTTGAGACAACGGCGGAGTTTGAGAGCGCACGAAAGATGGATTACCAAACAGCATTTCGTCGGTAGCCAAACATCGGACGAGCTGGGAGCGGCGCTTCACAGAACTCTGTCAAACGGTCAGACACCAACGGCGGTGATCCGGTCCAGAGTCCGCTGACAGGACATTTCCGATTGTCCGAAGCGTCACTGCGAGAGATTGGCAAACCAATCGCAGTCGCGGGGGGGAGGAATGGCGTTGGATTTCGGAGGTATACCGCCCGAGATCAATTCGGGCCGCATGTATTCCGGTCCTGGCTCAGGGTGCATGCAGGCCGCCGCGCGGGCCTGGGATGAAGTGGCGGCAGAACTGGCCTCGGCCGCGGCTGGCTACGCGTCGGCAATAACCGGGCTGACTAGCTTGCAGTGGCTCGGCCCGACGGCAGTCATGATGGCCACGTCAGTGTGGTCTTACGTCGCGTGGCTGAGCGCAACCGCCGCCCAGGCTGAACGTGCAGGGAACCAGGCACGGGCGGCCGCGGCAGCCTACGAGACCGCGTTCGTGATGACGGTGCCGCCGTCAGTGATCGCATCGAACCGCCTTTCCTTGATGAGGCTAATCGCGACCAACTTTTTCGGGCAGAACGCGCCGGCCATTGCGACCACCGAGGCAGAATACGCCGAGATGTGGGCGCAGGACGCCGCGGCGATGTACTGCTATGCGGACTCCTCCGCAACCGCGTCGGCGTTGACACCATTTAGGGCTCCGCCAGTAATCAGCCATCTCGTCGGCCTATGTGGGCAGGCCGCCAAGACTCCGGCAGGTGCCTCTGAGTCCACATTGTCGAGGGCAGCAGACCTAATCTCCGCCGCCCAAGTCCCCCAACTCCTAAAGCAACTGTCGTCGTCTGGGTTAGCCGCTTCGCTGAACCCAAACGATTGGTGGATTGTGAAGCTGCTGGGTTCGATTACCACTGCGGAGCGGCTCACAATCGTTCATACCCTGGGCCTTTCATACTTCTGGGCTGGAACGACGCAATCTGCGATACAGATTTCGCAGCAGTTGACGTCGGGCAGCCTGACGACTTCCGAGTTCGGTGGAGCCTGGTACCCGACGCCGCCATCTGCAGGCGTCAGCGGCCCCAGCGGAGTCCGAGCTGCAGCGGCAGCAAGTTCGGCAGGGTCGACGAAGGTAGGGGCATTATCGGTCCCGCCCAGTTGGGCCACATTGCCCTGCGTAGTTAACCCAGCAACCTCGTGGCACGGGGGCGGCGAGATCGACATCATCGTCCGCGCACAGACTAGCGGTCCAGCGGCGGTTGTGCGAGGCATACCGCCTATGGGCGCAGACAGTCGGGCCGCCGCCGGCGCCACGAATCGGTACGGGTTCCGTTACGGCGTGTTAGCACGACCGCCGTCGGCCGGGTGACGCCAACGCAGCAGTCCCCGTCAACGATGCAGACCAGCGTGGTCGGCATATTTGTCCCGTAGCGACCAAACACAACGAAATGGTTTGCAACACAACTCTATTAAGAGAGAAGCAATATGTCGCCTGAGTCCATACAGCCGACAGCGCTGACAGCGCCTGCCCATACTTGGCAGGAGATCCGCTCGGCGTTGGCCGTGGTGCCTGCGGCAGCCGATGAGGTGTCGGTGCTGGCAGCAGCTCGGTTCACCGCTCACGCTCTAGAGCTCAGCGCGCAGACTGCGGCGATGCACCAGGTGTTGGTCGACCTGACAGCCTCGTTCGGATAAGGCTCAGGGCGATGGATTTTGGGGCGCTACCGCCGGAGATCAACTCCGGGCGCATGTATGCGGGTCCGGGATCGTCGTCGATGCTAGCCGCGGCCTCGGCGTGGAATGCGCTTGCCTGCGAATTGAATTCGGTCGCAGCCAGCTACGAGACCATAGTCTCCGAGCTGACCGGCGAGGAGTGGCTGGGACCGGCGTCGGCCTCAATGGCCGCGGCGATCGTACCGTTCGTGGCGTGGATGAACGCGACCGCTGCCGGGGCTGACCTGGCAGCTACGCAGGCCCGGGCGGCCGCGACCGTGTTCGAGACGGCGTTGGCGGCGGTGGTGCCCCCGCCGCTAATCGCGGCCAACCGGACCCAGCTTTCGTCGCTAGTTGCGACGAATGTGTTGGGCCAGAACGCGGCAGCGATCGCGGCTAATGAAGCCGAATACGCTGAGATGTGGGCCAAAGACGCCTTGGTCATGTACAACTACGGCGGTACCTCGGCGAGCGCGGCGACAGTGACACCGTTTTCGAGCCCACCCGAGATCGCAGGCCCCGCCGACGTGGCGGTTGCGGCCAGGGCGGCCACTAGCACCTTTACAGGCACCGCGCACTCAACGTTGGCGCAGGTGATCAACACGGTGCCCGCAATGCTGCGCACCCTGTCGTCGCCGGTCGCCAACCCATTCAAAAACCTGCAGCCGGCCAAAGGGCCGCTATCTTGGTTGTGGGAGATTTGTTTCGGGACGCCCAATTTCCCCAATTCGCTTTCCGGATTGCTGACCGCGTACGGGCCGTATGCGAGCTTCTTCTACAACACGGAGGGGCTGCCGTACTTCAGCGTAGGTATGCTCAACAGCTTTGTTCAATCAGCTAAGTCTGTGGGGATGATCGGCGGGGTAGCCGCATCCGCCGTGCCCGCGACCAAAGGTTTAGCCGGCCTAAGTGGGCTGTTGGGCGGTGGCCAGGTGTCAGCGGGTCTAGGCAACGCGGCCTCTGTAGGGCGTCTGTCGGTGCCCCCGGTCTGGGGCGGACAACTCCCGGGATTCCCGGTCGGGAGCGCACCGCTACCGGTTAGCACCGTCAACCTCTCTCAAGAAGCAGGGGCCGGGGACCTGCTAAGCGGCATGCCCATGGGGGGTGCCAGAGCGGGCGCAACGGGTTCTGGCCCTCGATATGGAGTCCGCCCTACCGTGATGGCGCGCCCACCCTTCGCTGGATAAGTCCCACGTTTATGGACGGGTGCGCGGTAGTTAACCGGCAGGTAGCCGGGGCCGCCATGCGTGCCGCGCGGCTAGCTGCCCAGGCTTGGTCGAGCGGCCACCCATCTCGAACCGGTGCACTGAATCGCTCGGCGCTGCCGCCCGAAATCAGCTCGAAGCGAATGCATTCCGGCACCGGCTTGAGCGCCGTGTTGGCAGAGAGGGGTGCAATGGGACTACTACTCGTGCTAATCGGTGTCTGCGCCATGGTCGGCCTCGCTGCGCTGGCGCACGCCGATCCGGATGACGGTGCAGGTGGTGACGACGCAAAATTTCTGGTTGCCCTACACGACGCTGACATCACCTACGCGAGCCCCGCTCAAGCTATCGGCGCAGCAAAAGCGGTGTGCGGTTGTCTGAATGACGGCGAATCGGGCCTCGAACTAGTTCACGACGTGGAGACCCGCAATCCTGGTTTCGATATGGACGACGCGGCCGAGTTTGCCGTGATTTCGGCGAAATACTATTGCCCACAACAACTCACAAAGCGCTGAGTCGAAGCTCGCTGCGCGGGTCGGTGGCTTTGGCTTGGCTGAACGGACCTGCCTGTCCGCCGACTTTTGACGATGCTCACCCCCGCTATTGCGCTACTTGGGGGCGGGACATGTCGCCGGGAAAGTGACTGGCTGGTTGAGCTGCTTCATCCCTTTTCGATATTGCGCCGACCCTGGCAGGTCCGGGGTCGCGGCCGACCATATCGTCGAGGTACAGGTCGCTGTTTCGCAGGCGCCGCCGAAGGTTAATGACTCGCCGGTCGTCACGGTCACGCATTGGCATTTCGCCACGGCGGGGTTAGTGGGATCGATTTCGCACTCCACATCGAGGCAATTCGCCCACGGCACTCCCGACGGGCAGCTCAGCACGGCGAAGTTGGGGTTGACGTTCACCGTCGAGAATGCTGACCGCACTTTCCTTCCCGACTGAGCTCGCTCGGAGCAGGATTTGAATCCCACCGAGTAGCCGTTCACTACAACGCAATCGCATACCGAGATGTTGGGATCGGTGGCCGAAGGGACACAGGGTGCGGTGGTGCACAGCGCGAAGGTTTGATTGCATAGCCAGGCACCGTCAACCTCAAGCGCGTTCACATCGGGGGCCGCGCTGCTTTTGCCGGCCGACTCATACGTGGCGGCGCTAAGGGCACTGACGGAAGCCATACCGACGGTCGCGCGGCGCAGCAACCCTCGACGGTTGAACCCGGGCACGTCAGATATCTGTTCAGACATCTGCACCGCCCGGCCGACGAGCACCCCGATGGCAGCCGCGCCGCGCGCCTGCGCGGCGACCACATTCACGTCACCGTCGATCAGGACC
Organism: Mycobacterium simulans; assembly: GCF_900232995.1. Classification (GTDB taxonomy): domain Bacteria; phylum Actinomycetota; class Actinomycetes; order Mycobacteriales; family Mycobacteriaceae; genus Mycobacterium; species Mycobacterium simulans. The sequence continues at coordinate 170,028 of NZ_OCVX01000003.1, read as the reverse complement.
GCGCTGGGCGTGGCCGTGATGTTGTAAGCGGCGAACGAGGCTCGCTGATCGTCGATAAGCTCAAACGGCACACTGTGATCCGCGGAGTGACCGCCATTGATGAGGGCGACGGTGATGCGCTCATCGCGTTGCCACGCGACGACGTCAGGTAATAGCTGCTCGCATGCGCCGCAGCCGGGTTGGCTGAAGATGAGCACGAGCGGCTTGCGCCGCTGCAGCAGTCTGTCGAGGGTCCACTTATCCCCCTCTCGGTCCCACAACGCTAAACCGGCCGCGGCGTTGCCTGGGCGCGCCTTCCAACGCCGATACGACGTAGGCCCGGTCCATAAGATGAGCATTACGCTCATCAAAGCCATTAAGGGCCAGATGAATTGACCATCCGACGCCACAATTGCGGCCAATCCCGCCAAGCACCCATTCCTGGCAAGTGTCGGCCATCCGATCGGCCCGTTCGAAAGTCGACCGAAACAATGGCATTCCAGACGGCGCCCGCGGGCTATGTTCGCCAGCACCGCCGCACTGAACCCCGTCAGCACCGTCAGCGCTGCCAGGGCGCCATACCTGGGTGCGGTCAGCAAGAGCACTGCAACACCGAACTCCGTTGCGATCATGGTCGGCGCAAGGATTGCTGCGACCATTCTTGGCACGCCGAACGCCTCTACCGCATGCCGCAAATCATTCGTATCTGCTAGCTTCGCCGTCACGGCGACGGTGAACACCGCTGCCAGTGACAGTCGCGCCGCCAATATCCACATGTGCATCAACATGTGCGCTGACCTCCGAACTCGCCGACCGAAGTAACAACCACGACATGGATTTCCGCGAAACTTGCGTTAGACCGTGCCCCGTGGCGAATCTGCTTGTTGTTCGGAGCATTCCGAACGTCCGCCGCCAGGTGAACGGAAACGCAGTGGCTTTCCAGGACATTAACCGTTGGCAACCCTACGGGCCTTGGGCGGACGGCCGCATTACAGCTAGCACCTAGTTTCTAGGTACTGCTGGCAGCGGGCTGCAGATGCATGCCAGCACCGATGGCATGGGCGACCGTAAACAGCAGGGTTAAGTTCCGTAGCAGCGCCGCAAGTTTCCCCCATCAAGGCGAACCCAGGTTCGGTGGACACACGGCGTTGGGCGGTGATGCCGCCGAGTTGTGGGCTGGCTTACGTGCTGATGCCCACCCGACCGGATTTGGAGGGGTTGTGCCGAACCATCGGATCGCGCTGCCGGTACCTAGCTCGAACGCCACCATGAAGGTGTCCGGTGGGCTATGGCGCAGCACCGCAATATCCGGTGAGACCTCTTGAGGTGCTGACGATCTTGCGCTCGGTCGCCTCGACCCCGATCAGTTGCCTGATATCGTCGGCAGTCCTTGGCGTGCCGGTAAGCACGACGGAGACCGCGACTTCGTGGGCCATCCTGCACGGTCTCGGATCACCGATCAATGCCGCGGGTGCGGCACCCACGTTGGCGGCATGAAGGTGAAACCCGCCCCGGAGACCAAAACGATTGCGCCGCCGGGAATGTTGGCGCTGTTGACCGCTGCCGGGTTCGTGGTTACCGCGCAGATCTACCTCGTTGCGCCGATCCTGCCCGCGCTGGCACGAGACCTCAACAGCACGCCGGGCTTCGTCGGCTTGGTCGTGCCGGCATTCCTGATGCCTTATGGAGTGACGGTGCTGCTGTGGGGGCCACTTTCAGATCGGTGGGGACGCCGCCGGGTCATCCTGACCTCCTTGGCGGCCTTCACCATCTTGACTGCGGCCACCCCGGTGGTGGATAACGTGCCGGGATTGATCGTAATTCGGGTCGCCACCGCGATTGGTAGCAGCGGTGTGGTGCCGATCGGCCTCGCACTGATTAGCGACCTGGTGCCCTATCAGCGGCGCGGTAGCTCCCTCGGGTGGATGTTCGGCGGCATGGCCGGCGGCGGAGCTTTCGGTGCCGCCGCCGGTGCACTCGGTCAGCCTTTGTTGGGTTGGCAGGGGCTGTTCGGTGTGGTCGGTGTCTTGGGACTGATACTGGTCGGCCTCGGCCTGCGACTGATCCCGAGCACTCCGCGCGCACCAAAGCCAGCGCGGGCTCGCCAGGTGATCGCAGGGTTCGCCGACCTCCTACGCAGTGGGCGTGGTCGAAAAACCTACTGCTATGTCTTGCTCAACGCTGCGCTGCGATCCGGGATCTACACCTGGTTCGCTGTCTACTTGCATCAACACTATGGGCTGGGCGAAAGCCGTATCGGACTCGTCCTGATCGGCTACGGTATCCCAGGTTTGCTGCTTGGTCCTACCATCGGCCACCTGGCCGATCGCTATGGCCGCGCCAGGATCATCCCGGTCGGGCTGGCCATTACAGCCTGCGCAGCCTGGCTAATGAGTGCTGAACCTCCGCTTGTGCTCGCCCAAGCCGCCATCATCGCCCTCTCCGTGGGTTACGACATGACCCAACCTCTGTTTGCCGGCATAGTGACCGACCTGCCCGGGCCCCGCGGCCAAGCCATTGGCCTCAACACTTGCGCACTGTTTATCGGCAAAGGCGCTGGCAGCCTTGCCTTCCAAGCCTTGCTGCTAGGAGTGGGCTTTTCTGGCGCATTTGCCGGATACGCAACCCTGGCATTACTTGCTACCATTGCCGCGGTTCCGCTGTTCCGAGCCGAACGCCCCCATCGGGCGGGCTTGCGTGGATCGATCAGCTTGTAGGCCATGGCAATTCCGGCGGCGCTTGATCCTAGGGTCCGTGGGACGCGCTGACGCAACCGTACGGTGGCGAAGGTGCCGCCAGGACCTCGTCGGCGCCCCTGTGCCGCAACCGCGAATTAGTGTGCAGCTCAACGCATCCCGGCAAACCAGACAGCACATCGCCGGATGCTTGCACAACACCGAGGAACCCACCGGATTCGACTCCCGATCCTGCGCGACGCCCGTCGGATTGCCACCGAAACGTTATCAGACAGCCATGGAAAGTGTTGCACACAGCATTTAATTAGATGCACGGAGCGGAACGGCTTGCTTCGAACCTCCAAGCCGAGCTACCGCTGGCTACCAGCGCGATAGGGGACGCCTTACGATGAACGATTTCGTCTCGCCCGACGAGGACTTGGATGGATCCCATGGACCCACCGGTCAAGTCTCCAAGGATGCCGATAGCGGCGGCACGCGTCGCTCAACCAGACTCCGCAATCCCTGGCTTGCCGCCGTTGCTGTGGCTGCCACTGTGGCTTTGGGTGGGATGGTTTTTGGCGGCTGGGTCCAATATCAGCGGCACGAGAAGGACGAGGCAACCAAGGAAGCGCTTGGAGCCGCGCAGGAATATGTCGCCAAGCTGACAAACCTTGATTCACAGGCGGTCGACGCCAGGGTTGCCGACATCCTCGACGGATCGACCGGCGAATTCAAAGACTCCTTCAATAAATCAAGTCCGCAGCTCCGCCGGCAGCTGGTTGAGAGCCAGGTCCGCACGCGCGGCTTTGTCGTGGAGGCCGCGGTGAAGTCGGCCACGCCGAACAAGGTTGTGGTGCTGATGTTCGTCGACGAAGCGCTACGCAACCGAGACAGCGGGCAGATTCAGCTCGACCACAGTCGCATCAAGATAACCATGGTCAAACTCGACGGTCGTTGGGTGGCAAGAAAGGTGCAGTTGCTATGAAATTCGGGCTAACGGTGCAGTGGGCCAACAGCAAACGGATTCTGGCGCACAAGTGCCTCGCGATGACCACCATCGCGGGCGCCGTTGCGGTTTCGGCACTCACTGTATCGCCGGGCAGCTCGCGCGCCGACAGCGTCAATTGGGACGCGATCGCGCAATGCGAGTCCGGCGGCGATTGGGCGGCCAATACCGGCAACGGTCTTTACGGTGGTTTACAGATCAGTCAGCCAACATGGCATAGCAATGGTGGAGTCGGGTTACCGCCGAACACTAGCTCCAACGGGCAAATTGACGTTGGAGAGAAGATCATGGCCACCCAAGGGCCAGGCGCATGGCCGAAATGCAGCGCATGTAGTCGTAGCGCCGCCCCAACTGGCTCCCTGACACATGTGCTGACAGCAGTAATGGCATCCAGTGGCAGGTGCACGGGAAACAACGACGACTGAGCCCGCCGTGTTTGACGCGCTCCATGCTGATGATTTGGTACGCCTTCGTGAGAACCCGGCTGTTCGTGGTATTCGAAGTTTCTGCGTCGGTTGTAGGCTCGCTCGATCCAATCGCCGACCGCGATCTTGGCAGCTGCCCTAGTCGGCGATAGGTTTCTATGGTTGCCCACTTCGACTGTGAGCTGTCACCGACCGATCGGCGCTGATTAAGGAAGCCCGTGCGGCGCTTGCGCTCAGTGGTGACCGAAGTAGCTGCGCAAGCATTGCCGGGGCCCTCGTTGTCTTGTCATAGCGCAGACAACCGTGCCGTCACCGGCTGGTGCACCAGCCAACACCAACTCCATCCCCAAACGCTGCCTACGGGTATCGTCAGCTGAGTCAATGCGGAAATTTGGCTCTGAGCTGGCCGTCCCCTAGACTCTAGGGGTTGCCTTGGGCAGACCTCGGCCGGTGCGTGCAAGCGATACTGGCCCCGCGTGCCCTTCGGTGACGAGCAGACCGCGCACGTCAGGTGAATTCCTGCTGTGCACATATGAACCAGGTCAGGAGATCTAGTGATTCAGCAGGAATCGCGGCTGAAGGTCGCCGACAACACCGGCGCCAAGGAGATCTTGTGCATCCGGGTGCTCGGCGGTTCGTCGCGACGCTACGCCGGCATCGGCGATGTCATCGTCGCCACGGTCAAGGACGCCATCCCCGGCGGCAACGTCAAGCGTGGGGATGTCGTCAAGGCCGTCGTGGTGCGCACCGTCAAGGAACGCCGTCGCCCCGATGGCAGTTACATCAAGTTCGACGAGAATGCCGCGGTGATCATCAAGCCCGACAACGACCCGCGCGGGACCCGCATCTTTGGGCCCGTCGGCCGTGAACTGCGGGAGAAGCGGTTCATGAAGATCATTTCGCTGGCCCCGGAGGTGTTGTAGATGAAGGTCCACAAGGGCGACACCGTCTTGGTCATCGCCGGCAAGGACAAGGGCGCCAAGGGCAAGGTCCTGCAGGCTTACCCGGACCGCAACCGGGTGCTGGTCGAGGGTGTCAACCGGATCAAGAAGCACACCGCGATTTCGACCAACCAGCGCGGCGCCCGCTCCGGCGGCATCGTCACCCAAGAGGCGCCGATCCACGTCTCCAACGTGATGGTGGTCGACTCCGACGGCAAGCCCACTCGGATCGGTTACCGGGTGGATGAGGAGACCGGCAAGCGGGTCCGTATCTCCAAGCGCAACGGCAAGGACATCTAGGCATGACCACTTCGGAAAGTCCCGTGAAGACGCAGCCGCGTTTAAAAGAGCGCTACCGCAACGAGATTCGCGATGCGCTGCACAAGCAATTCGGCTACGGCAACGTCATGCAGATCCCGACGGTGACGAAGGTCGTGGTCAACATGGGGGTCGGCGAGGCCGCCCGCGATGCCAAGCTGATCAACGGCGCGGTAAGCGATCTGGCTCTGATCACCGGGCAGAAACCGGAGATCCGCAAGGCGCGGAAGTCCATAGCGCAGTTCAAGTTGCGGGAGGGCATGCCGATCGGCGCCCGGGTCACGCTTCGCGGGGACCGGATGTGGGAGTTCCTCGACCGACTCACTTCGATCGCGCTGCCGCGTATTCGTGACTTCCGCGGGCTGTCGCCCAAGCAGTTCGACGGTGTCGGCAACTACACCTTCGGGCTGGCCGAGCAGTCGGTGTTCCACGAGATCGATGTGGACAAGATCGACCGGGTCCGCGGCATGGACATCAACGTCGTCACCTCGGCGACTACCGACGACGAAGGGCGAGCGTTATTGCGGGCCCTCGGGTTTCCCTTCAAGGAGAACTGAGTAGATGGCAAAGAAGGCATTGGTCAACAAGGCCGCACGCAAGCCCAAATTCGCGGTGCGCGGTTACACCCGCTGCAGCAAGTGCGGACGCCCGCGCGCGGTGTTCCGCAAGTTCGGGCTGTGCAGGATTTGCCTGCGCGAGATGGCGCACGCGGGAGAGTTGCCCGGCGTGCAGAAGAGCAGCTGGTGACGGGACACAGGGGCTAAACCATATGACTATGACGGACCCGATCGCAGACTTCTTGACGCGTCTGCGCAACGCCAACTCGGCGTACCACGACGAAGTGAGCCTGCCGCACTCCAAGATCAAGGCCAACATCGCCCAGATCCTCAAGAACGAGGGATACATCAGCGACTTCCGTACCGAGGACGCTCGGGTGGGCAAATCGTTGGTTGTCCAGCTCAAGTACGGGCCCAGCCGGGAGCGCAGCATCGCGGGTTTGCGCCGGGTGTCCAAGCCCGGGCTGCGGGTGTACGCAAAATCCACCAACCTGCCGCGTGTTCTCGGCGGCCTTGGCGTGGCGATCATTTCGACCTCTTCGGGCCTGCTCACCGACCGTCAGGCGGCCAGACAGGGCGTGGGCGGCGAAGTCCTCGCATACGTGTGGTGAGGGAGTAGACATGTCGCGCATTGGTAAGCAGCCGGTCCCGGTTCCCGCCGGGGTCGACGTAACGATCGACGGCCAGAACGTCTCGGTCAAGGGACCGAAGGGCACCCTGGATTTGACGGTCGCCGAGCCAATCACGGTGTCGCGCAACGACGATGGCGCGATCGTGGTCACCCGTCCCGACGACGAGCGGCGCAACCGCTCACTGCACGGGCTGTCACGCACCCTGGTGTCCAACCTGGTTACCGGCGTGACGGAGGGTTACACCACCAAGATGGAGATCTTCGGGGTCGGCTACCGCGTGCAGCTCAAGGGCTCCAATCTGGAGTTCGCGCTGGGGTACAGCCACCCGGTGGTGATCGAAGCCCCCGAGGGCATCACGTTCGCGGTCCAGGCCCCGACGAAGTTCACGGTGTCTGGGATTGACAAGCAGAAGGTCGGCCAGATTTCGGCGAATATCCGCCGTCTGCGTCGTCCCGACCCCTACAAGGGCAAGGGCGTGCGCTACGAGGGTGAGCAGATCCGCCGCAAGGTCGGAAAGACAGGTAAGTAGTCATGGCGCAATCAGTCTCCGAGGCCCGACGAGTCGCTCGGCTGCGCCGGCACGAGCGGCTGCGTAAGAAGATCTCCGGCACCCCTGCGCGCCCTCGGCTGGTGGTGCACCGGTCCGCACGGCACATTCACGTGCAGCTCGTGAACGACCTCAATGGCACCACCGTCGCGGCCGCCTCATCGATCGAAGCCGACGTGCGCGGCTTGCAGGGCGACAAGAAGGCCCGCAGCGTGCGGGTCGGACAGTTGATTGCCGAGCGTGCCAAGGCAGCCGGCATCGACACCGTGGTATTCGACCGCGGCGGATACACCTACGGCGGACGGATCGCGGCCCTGGCCGATGCCGCACGCGAGAACGGATTGAGTTTCTGATGAACGAGAGGACCGCATAATGGCGGAGCAGCCGGCAGGCGGTGGCGACAGCCGTGACAGCCGCGACGGGCGGGGACGCCGCGACGGGGGTGGCCGCGGAGGTCGTGATCGGGACGGCGACAAGAGCAACTATCTGGAGCGGGTCGTCGCCATCAACCGCGTCTCCAAGGTGGTCAAGGGTGGTCGGCGTTTCAGCTTCACCGCGCTGGTCATCGTGGGCGACGGCAACGGGATGGTTGGTGTCGGCTACGGCAAGGCCAAGGAAGTTCCGGCCGCGATCGCGAAGGGCGTCGAGGAGGCCCGCAAGGGCTTCTTCCGGGTACCGCTCATCGGCGGCACCATCACCCACCCGGTGCAGGGCGAGGCGGCTGCCGGCGTGGTGTTATTGCGCCCGGCAAGCCCGGGTACCGGTGTGATCGCCGGCGGCGCCGCCCGTGCGGTACTGGAATGCGCCGGGGTGCACGACATCCTGGCCAAGTCGCTGGGCAGCGACAACGCGATCAACGTGGTGCACGCCACCGTCGCTGCCCTCAAGATGCTGCAGCGTCCCGAGGAGGTGGCGGCGCGGCGCGGCCTGCCGATCGAGGACGTCGCGCCGGCCGGGATGCTCAAGGCCCGGCGTGAAAGTGACGCGTTGGCTGTGGCAGCTGCACGTGAAGGAACGGCACAACCATGAGTCAGTTGAAGATCACCCAGGTGCGTAGCACCATCGGTGCTCGCTGGAAGCAGCGCGAGAGCCTACGCACCTTGGGTTTGCGGAAGATCCGCCACTCGGTGATCCGCGAGGACAACGCAGCGACCCGCGGACTGATCGCGGTGGTGCGGCACCTCGTTGAAGTGGAGGAGGCCAAGTGACCATCAAGCTGCACGACCTGAGGCCCGCGCGCGGCTCGAAGACCCCGCGCACTCGCGTCGGTCGCGGTGAGGGTTCCAAGGGTAAGACGGCGGGCCGTGGCACCAAGGGCACTAAGGCACGCAAGAACGTGCCGGTGACCTTCGAGGGTGGGCAGATGCCAATCCACATGCGGCTGCCCAAGCTCAAGGGCTTTCGTAACCGGTTCCGCACCGAGTACGAGATCGTCAATGTCGGTGACATTAGCCGACTGTTTCCTAACGGCGGCACCATCGGCGTGGATGAGCTTGTCGCCAAGGGGGCCGTTCGGAAGAACGCATTGGTCAAGGTCTTGGGCGACGGCAAGCTGACCGTCAAGGTCGAGGTGTCCGCGCACAAGTTCAGCGGCAGCGCGCGCGAGAAGATCACGGCCGCCGGCGGCTCAGCGACCGAGCTCTAGCAGTACCGCGAGCAGACACAGAATCGCACGAATCCGCGTCGCGGCGTGCGATTCTGTGTCTGCTCGCGGTACTAATTCAGCCGCGGAATCACTTCGGCGGCAAGGCGTTCCATTTGTTCACGGTTCTGCGCTACGTCGGGGCCGACGGGGTTGAGCAACAGCATCTGGGCACCCGCGTCGATCACCTCGCGCAGCCCACGGGCGACGTCATCCGGCGTTCCCGACACCGGCGTCGAGTCGATGCCTGGCATCGTGCCGTAGATGCGCCGGAGGCCCGTGAGCACACGTTCGCGGGCCCGTTCGGCATCGTCGTCGATCATCAGATAGACGCGTTTGCCGATGGTGAAATGCGCGGGGTCCTTACGCTGTTGGGCGAGTTCCTGGCGCAATATGGCGACCGCTTCGGCGAAGGCCGCCGTCGTCGACGATCCCGCGCCGAGGAATGCATCGCCGTGGCGGACCGCGCGCGCCAGGGCCTTGGGAGCGTGACCCCCGAACCAGATCGGTGGGTGAGGTCGCTGCACCGGTTTGGGCTGGATGGGAAGGTCGTCGACAACACGGAACTGGCCGTGGAACGTGACCCTGGGGTCGTCGGACCAGGCCGCCTTCATCAATTCCAGGCCCTGAGTGAAATACCTGATATGGGTAGCTTTCTCGACGCCGAAGGCGGCGAATCTGCGAAAGCCGCCGCCGGGTGCGACACCGATGTCGAGCCGGCCGTTGCTGAGCCGGTCGACGGCCGTGGCAGCCGAGGCGAGCTGGAGCGGGTCATGAAGCGACGTCACGAGCACGGCGACACCCAGCCGTAGCCGCTGCGTGCAGGCCGCCGAATACGCCAACAGCTCCAGCGGTGCCAGCAACGGCGCGTCGCCGATGATCTGCTCGAGGACCCACCCTCCCTCGAAGCCGAGCTGCTCAGCGCGCGCCAGGTAAGACCGTAGCCCAGCGGCATCCAAGCGCCCCGAGCCGTCGGAGTCGAGTTGGGGGATGGCAATCGAGAACCTCACTGCACCACCGTACGGTTGCCGGTCGGTACGCTTCAGACATGGTCGCTTTTCTGCCGTCCCTCCCCGGTGCCTTGAGTTTTGGGCAAGACGTGCGCGCCCTGGTCAGCCGGGTCGATACCGCCCGCCATCATGGCGTACCCAACGGCTGCGTGCTCGAATTCAACCTGCGGTCCATGCCGCCGGAGACCACCGGCTTCGACCCCTTCGCGATCGTCACCGGCGCCGGCCGGCCGATGGCTCTGCGCGACGCCGTCGCCGCGATCCACCGTGCCGCAGACGACCCTCGGGTCGCCGGTTTGATCGCCCGCGTACAGCTTCCGCCTTCGCCGATCGGAGCGGTTCAGGAGCTGCGGGCAGCCATCGCGGCGTTCAGTGCCGTCAAGCCGTCGCTCGCTTGGGCCGAGACCTATCCGGGAACGTTGTCCTACTACCTGGCTTCGGCGTTCGGCGAGGTCTGGATGCAGCCCTCCGGCGGTGTCGGGCTGATCGGCTTCGCGAGCAACGCCATGTTCCTTCGCGATGCGCTGCACAAGGCGGGCATTGAAGCCCAGTTTGTCGCGCGGGGCGAATACAAGTCGGCGGCAAACCTTTTCACCGAAGACGGCTACACCGACGCTCACCGCGAAGCTGTCACCCGGATGCTGGAAAGCATCCAAGACCAGGTGTGGCAAGCGGTTGCCGAATCGCGCAACCTTGAAGTGGGCGCACTTGACGAGCTGGCCAACCGGGCTCCGCTCTTGCGTGATGACGCGGTGGCCTCAGGATTGATCGATCGGATTGGATTCCGGGACGAAGCCTATGCGCGTATCGCGGAATTGATTGGTGCCGAGGATAATTCCGACGAAAAGCCGCCGCGACTGTACTTGGCGCGCTATGCCAGTTCGGCTCGGTCGCGTTTGGCGCCACCCATGCCGTCGATTCCCGGCCGCCGGTCCAAGCCGACGATCGCGGTGGTCACCCTCGAAGGCACGATTGTCAACGGACGTGGGGGGCCGCAGATTCTGCCGATCGGTCCGTCCAGCGCCGGTGGCGACACCATTGCGGCGGCGCTGCGGGAAGTGGCTGCCGACGATTCGGTGTCGGCGATCGTGCTGCGGGTGGACAGTCCAGGGGGTTCCGTCACCGCATCGGAGACCATCTGGCGCGAGGTGCAGCGGGCCCGCGACGACGGCAAGCCGGTGGTGGCGTCGATGGGTGCGATCGCTGCCTCCGGCGGCTATTACGTCGCGATGGGCGCCGACGCGATCGTCGCCAACCCGGGCACGATCACCGGTTCGATCGGCGTGATCACCGGGAAGCTTGTTGTCCGGGATCTGAAGGACCGGCTGGGTGTCAGGTCAGATACGGTGCGCACCAACGCCAATGCCGACGCGTGGTCTATTAATGCGCCCTTCACGCCGCAGCAGCAAGCCCACCGGGAGGCGGAGGCGGACCTGTTCTACACCGACTTCGTGGACCGCGTTGCGCAGGGCCGCAACCTTAGTGCCGAAGCCGTGGATATCGTTGCGCGGGGCAGGGTCTGGACCGGAGCCGACGCCCTCGAACGCGGCTTGGTCGACGAACTCGGCGGCTTTCGTACCGCGGTGCGCCGCGCCAAGGTGCTGGCCGGGCTGGACGAGGATACCGAGGTCCGCATCGTCAGCTATCCGGGCTCGTCACTGCGCGATCTGATCTGGCCGAGAACGTCATCGCAACCGGCTGCGGCATCGCTGCCGGATGCGGTGGGTGCGCTGCTCGCCCGATCGGTCGTCGGACTCATCGACCACGTGGAGCAGACGCTGAGCGACGTCAGCGTGTTGTGGCTGGGGGAGTCGCGCTTCTAGCCGGTGAGCCCGCCGCTGATGAAGATGATTTCGCCCAATGGGTCATCGTCTTCCGGGGCGGGAACGTCGATGCCGTTGCGGTTGAACAGCTCGGTTCGGGTGACACCCTCGGCGTCCCACCCCTTACCGCGCAGGTAGTCGACGACGTGGTTGCGTTCGCCGGTGTAGACCAGCGAACCCATGTCGATATCCAAGCCATGTGCGCGAAACGAACCCGACATCTCCCGTGCCCGGTCGACATCGAAATCCACAATGCCCGGCACAAATTCGGTGGCGACCGTGCTGCCCGGAGCGCTGAGCGCGGTGATGTGGTCGAACAACCGGTCCTGGGCCGCCGGTGGCAAGTAGATCAGCAGGCCTTCGGCCAACCAAGCCGTTGGTGCGCCGGTGTCCAGGCCGGCCGCTTGTAGTGCCGCCGGCCAATCAGCACGCAGATCGACGGGAATGGTGCGCCGAGTCGCGGTGGGTTCAGCACCGATACCGGCCAAGGTGGTTGTCTTGAATTCGATCACCTGGGGTTGGTCGAGTTCATAGACCACCGTCCCGGGTGGCCATGGCAGTCGGTAGGCGCGCGCGTCCAGCCCGGATGCCAGGATTACCGCCTGCCGGACGCCGCCGGCCATGGCATTGACGAAGTAGTCGTCGAAGTACTTCGTGCGCACCGCCATTCCGTCGACCATCGCCTGCGCCCGCACTGACGAAATGCCCTCGACCGCATCGAGATCGAGCTCACCGTCCATCATCTTGATGAAGAAGTCGACCCCGACCGCGCGCACCAGTGGTTCGGCGAACGGATCGCTGATCAAACCTTGGGGATCCCTGGTCGCAATCGCGCGTCCGGCCGCGACCATGGTGGCCGTCGCGCCGACGCTGGACGCGAGATCCCAGTTGTCGTCGTGAGCGCGTGCCATGCGGTGTCCTATCTCGGGGTTGTGTACAGGGTGCCACTGATGTACAGCATCTCAGCAGCGGACATCTCCTCGTCGTGAAGTGGCGGAAGTTCGTTGGCCGCACGCAGATCCTGCAGCGAGATGCTCGTTGTCAGCCAGCCGTGATCGCTGAGGTAGGGCCCAGCCTCGTTGCGGTCACCTAGATAGACGAGCCCGGTCATGTCGATGTCGAAGCCGTGCCTTCGCCACCGTTCGGACATGTTCTGCATCCGCTCCCTCATCCGGTCCTCTTGGGCAGGGTCGACGTTATGGAAGCTTTCGGTGGCCAACCGGCTGCCCGGAGCGCTGAACTCGGTGATGGTGTCCAGCAGGCGATCCTGAGTGTCGGGCGGTAGATAGCCCAGCAAGCCCTCGGCGCTCCAGGCGGTGGGCTGGGCCGGCTCGAACCCCGCCGCGCACAATGCAGCAGGCCAGTCGTCACGTAGGTCGACAGCTACCGCGCGCCGGTCCGCGGTGGCAGCGGCACCAAGCTCGGCGAGGGTTCGGGACTTGAACTCGATGACTTGTGGCTGGTCGATTTCGTAAACCACGGTCCCAGCAGGCCACGGCAACCGGTATGCGCGCGCGTCCAGTCCCGAAGCCAGGATCACGACCTGCTTGATACCCACCCGCGCCGCATCCAGGAAGAACTCGTCAAAGAACTGGGTGCGAACCGCCATGTTGTCTGCGACGTCTGCGATCGACCTGATCGGGCATTCTGGGTCGTCGTCGAGGTCGCTCGGGCCCATGTCCCCCGTCGCTAGCTTGGTAAGTAGGTCTACGCCGACGGCTCGCACCAGTGGTTCGGCGAACGGATCGTCGATCAGCCGGTTGTCGGCACGGGTTGCCATCGCACGGGCGGCCGCGACCATGGTTGCGGTGACGCCGACGCTGGATGCCAAGTCCCACGTGTCGCCTTCGTACCTGGTGGAGCCCGTAGACGTCATGCAGTACCTCATTCGAAGATGGCCTAGGTTGATATTTAGCAAATGTAACAAGCTTTCCGTGCAAAGGGTTCCCAAGGTGGGCCGGTTCACGGCAACCTTGAGCGATGACGTCTTTCCAGGCGGCCGGCAAGAGAGTGCTGGTTACGGGGGCTTCCTCGGGGGTGGGGGCGGCGTTGGCCAGGCGGCTGGCCGCCGCGGGTGCGGTCGTGGGCCTGATCGCGCGTCGGCGCGATCGATTGGCTCAGGTACTGGCCGACTGCCGGACGACATCGCCGGACTCCACGATGTGGGTGGCCGACCTGGCCGACACCACTACCGTCGGCCGGCTCGGTCTGCAGGCCTGGCATGGTCTGGGCGGCGTCGACGTGCTGGTGAACAACGCCGCAATTCCGAAGCGCCGGGCCGTCACCGCCCTCAAACCCGATGAGGTGGAGGCCGTCATGCGGGTCAACTTCGTCGCGCCGATGCGGCTGACGCTGGCGCTGCTGCCGAGAATGCTGGCGCGCAGATCGGGCATGATCGTCAACGTGTCGAGCGTGGCTGGCCGGCTCGCAGTTATCCACGAATCTGCCTACTGTGCAAGCAAATTCGCGCTATGCGGGTGGAGCGAAGGGCTGGCGGTCGACTTGGCGGGAACCGGGGTCTCGGTGAAGTTGATCGAGCCGGGTCCGGTAGATACCGAGATTTGGGATCGGCCAGACAATGACGAACCTATCTACCGTGGGCCCAAGGTCGCACCCGATGAGGTGGCCGAGGGCATTGTCGCGGCCATGGGCAGTGATCGCTTCGAGCACTATCTCCCGGACCTGAAACCGATTGTCGATGTGAAAAATGCCGACCTGGACGCCTTCATCGCGGGTGCGGCCAACATGGCGTCCAACGCGCCATGAGGGCGCTGGTCTACGGTGTGCCGCCGGAGCCTTTCGAGGTTCCGGAAGACGCCAACGCGTTGGCAGTGAATCTGGCCCGGACCCCCACAGCGCTGCGGCAGCTGCCCGATCCTACGCTGCTGCAACAGGATTGGGTCATTACTCGGCCCCGCCTGACCGGAATCTGTGGGTCGGACTCCAAGCAGATTCTGCTGGATTTTGGTGAGGGTGATGCCGACAACGCGATGGCGGCATTCTGTTCCTTCCCGCAAGTCATGGGCCACGAGGTGGTCGCCGACGTGGTTGAACTGGGCCCCAAGGCCCGGGGGCTGCGGGTGGGGCAGCGGGTGGTGCTCAACCCGTGGCTGTCATGCGGGCCGCGTGGCATCGAGCCGCCGTGCCCGGCCTGCGAAAGCGGCGATTACAGCCTGTGCTGGAGCTTTGCCGACGGTGACATCAAGCCCGGCATCCACACCGGCGTCTCGGCCGACGTGACCGGCGGATACGCCGAGTTGATGCCCGCCCACGACAGCATGCTGTTTGCGGTTCCCGATTCCGTGCCCGATGAAGCCGCCGTGTTCGCCGACCCGTTCTCGGTGTCCCTACATGCGATCACCCGTCATCCGCCGCCCCGCTCCGGCCGAGTTCTGGTGTACGGGGCCGGCTCACTCGGGTTGTGCGCGGTCGCGATCCTGCGGGCGCTGTATCCGGATGTGGTGGTGGCCGTCGTAGCGCGGTTCACAGCTCAAGCGGAGCTGGCCCGTCGGTTCGGGGCCGCGAAAGTCCTTGCGCACGAGCCGCGTCTGGCCATTATCGAGGACCTGGTCGCGTGGGGCGGGGGCCGGCTGCGGCAGCCGTTGCTGGGTCTGCCAATGGCGCACCCTGGTGCGGTTGATGTGGTCTACGACACCGTCGGGAAGCCGGAGACGTTCGAAGTTGGGGTGCGGGTGCTGACATCCCGGGGGACGCTGGTCAAGGCCGGTGTCCATGGGCCCGGACGGTGGGAGTGGAGTCCGCTGTATTTC
Organism: Mycobacterium simulans; assembly: GCF_900232995.1. GTDB lineage: Bacteria > Actinomycetota > Actinomycetes > Mycobacteriales > Mycobacteriaceae > Mycobacterium > Mycobacterium simulans. The sequence goes on along the minus strand of NZ_OCVX01000003.1, from coordinate 154,700 downwards.
AAAGAGATCAGCTGGGTCGGCTCCAACGCCTTCGGCATCGAGGAGGTCGGCGGGCAGCGCAAGCATGCCATCGCCCACTACCTCGATCTGGCTGCGGACAGCCGAATCGACCTGCGCCCCATGCTCACTCATACTGTGCCGCTGGAGCGGTGGCGCGACGCGTTCCTGGCGATCGCCAACCAGGGCGACAGCGGCGCCGTCAAGGTGGCCATAGATCAGCGCTGAGTCGTGGCGTCCTCGGCGCGAGGGCGACGAGCGTAACGCCACCGCGAAATGCCGAGCCGGATTTCGCGGTGGCGTTACGCTCGTGTCGCTACGGTGCGGTATCCGGGCGGGTGGCGCGATAGTAGGTGAGGCGTCCAACGAAGCGGTGTCGCTCCGAGGCGACCTCGGTACAGTCGAACCCGGCGGTACGTAGTAGGCGTGGAATCGCGTCGCCAAGGTTGCCGCTTGCGTGGTGGCTGCGCCTGATAATTCGCGCTGCCAGGCCGTCGTGGCTGGTTATCTCGCCGCCGATGTCAACAAGGTGCAGTCTGCCGCCGGGACGCAGGACACGAAAAATCTCCGCCGCCGCTGCGGGTTTCGTTTCGTCGTCGAGATGGTGCAGCATCATCGACGACAACACCCTGTCGAATTCGCCTTCGGCGTAGGGCAACTGCTGAGCGTAGCCGCGTTCGAAGCGGATCCCGGTCAGCCGGCCGGCCTTTCGCTGAGCCCGGCGTAGGGCCCGCGGATCGGGATCGGATCCGATCACTTCAGCCGACGGATGAGCATGCTTTACCCGCGTCGTGAGATTGCCAGTGCCGCAGCCAATTTCCAAGACACGATGGTCGGCGGCGATTTCGGCCTGGGCGATGAGGATCTCATAGACCTTGTTGAAGCCCATTAAGCGGGTGAGCAGGTCGTAGCCGGGAAGCAGCGCGTCGTGACCGGCCGCTGGGAGGTAATCATGTGGATGATGTTTGGTCACGCAAACCATAATGAGCCGTTCACAAGCTGAAGAATTGGGTGATCATCGCTCAAAGTAGGACTATCTTTGGCACCATGACCCATGCCGCGCGGCTGACCCGTCACCGCGGTGGCGTGCCAATCTATGAATATCGAACCGATCCGGATACACCTCCGGTATCGGTGGTCCGCGGCGGCCGTGACGACCTGCCAGAACGGGGTCGTCACATTCATGATTTCCCGGCGCTCTGGTACGCGGCCACCGCGGGCGTGGTGTACGTGGCTGCCGCGGGTGAGGTGCTCGACCCGGGACAATTGGACGACCTCGAAGCCGGGGTCGCGGTGCTCTTCGATCCCGCTGCGCTTGGTGAGGACGCGCGTTCGCCGTGGCCCTCGTGGCGGGCACACCCGCTGCTCTTCCCGTTCCTGCACGGACGTTCGGGAGGGATGCTGCGCCTCGAGGTGCCCAGAGCCCGGCGACCCGCGTGGGATGACGCGATCCGTTCGATTGAAACAGAGCTGGCCGTGCGACAGGACGGCTATCGGCAGGCGGTTCTGGCGCACCTGACAGTGCTGCTGATCGAGCTCGCGCGCCTGGCCCGCGACGTGGTGGCCGATCTGAGGCGCAGCGGCGAACCGTTGCTGGCCGAAGTGTTCGCGGTGATCGACCGGCGTCACACCGAGCCGTTGTCGCTGCGCGACGTGGCGCGCGAAATTGGCATGACGCCCGGACACCTGACCACCGTCGTGCGCCGCCGCACCGGGCGCACCGTGCAGGAGTGGATCATCGAACGCCGCATGGCAGATGCTCGCGACCTACTGGCTGAAACGGACCTACCGGTCGCAGAGATTGCCGTACGGGTTGGGATGCCCGATCCCGGGTATTTCAGCCGACTGTTCAGCCGGACGCACGGCGCCTCGCCGCGCGAGTGGCGCGGCCGTGCCATCAGAGCGTAAGGGCGCCAACGGATCCCACAACAGGTAGATCGATCGGTGTGATGACGCCCGGTCGCGCTTGGCAGACGAACGGTATGGCGTTGACCGCCGCGATGGCGGTGCTGACCATCAATTCGGTCATGATGTCCTGCCCGGGATGCCCGAACCGGATCATGGCGTCGACTCGTGGTTCGCCTTCGATGACAACGCTGAAACCTTCGGGATCGCTCCATTGCGGGTCGAGTGCGTCATTACTCATAGTCCAACAAATGGCCAGCTCAACCACGGGTCGGCCGTTACGGTGACCGCGATAGGTGCGGCGCTGGCCCCCGACCGTGCCGGCGGCGAACTCTGCCCACCCCAGGTCTAACTTTCGGGTCAGCACCGCATGTTCGACAACGGCGTCCTTGGAGTCGAGTTCGGCACCAAGCATGCTGGCGATCATGTCCAGCGTCTCGAAATAGCCGAGGCCGTATCGCTGGGTTTCCGGATCGAGTGACATCACCCGCTGACGCGGTTGCTTGCCGAATCCGAGAACCGTCCAGACTTCCCTGACGGGGTAGGTCGTGCTGTCCAACGTCTCTACGAGCTTGACGCTGTGCACTTTTCCGCACGCGCCGGTGAGGAAGCCGGCGACGACGTTGATAAAGCCAGGTTCGAATCCCGTGCCCAGAAAGGTCGAGCCGCCCTCGTGCGCCGCCGCGTCGAGGGCCGGGCGCTCGACCGGGTGATGGGTTCCGGTCAGAAAATCTCCCGTGGTCACCACGTTGATGCCGCAGCGCAGCATCCTGGCCACCAATTCATAGTCGATGACGCGCGGCATGTAGTTCACGCAATCCGGTCGGAGCTCGAGCAACGCATCGACATCGTTCGTCGCGGCAACTCCGATAGGTGGCCGGTCGACGAGCACGCCCGCGTCGCGTCCCACTTTCTCCGGTCCGAAAGCGTGGACCCCCACCACGGCGAAATCGTCGCGTTCGAGCAATAGCCGCAGCGCCCGCGTGCCGATGTTGCCGGTCGACCACTGAACTACTCGGTAGGGCATCACATTGACAGTATGGGTCGAACGTTGTTCTAATCGGAATAGCATTCGAATTCGGACGCTGTTCGAAAGCGGGGGGTCCGAAGTGGAGATAGTGGCCAAGGTGCCGGTGCTGCGATACGGGGCACTGGACCGCGCGCATCTGACAAAGCACCTGTGGCGGCTGGCGAAACGCGTCGGCGTCAACCGGGTCACGATCCGCGAGCTGGCGGCCCAGGCGGGTACGGCGCCGTCATCGGTGTACTACCACGTTCGCGACAAACGGGAACTGCTCGATCTGCTGATCGAATCGGTGCTCGCGCAGATCGAGGTACCGCAACAGGGCGACTGGGAATCCCGCGTGGTCGCGCTCTACACCAACGCGTGGCAGGTGCTTCTCGAGGTACCCGGCATCGCGGCGTTGCTCCTACAGCATCCGCATACCGCGGCAGCCACCGAGATGGATCGCGCCTCTCGCGGCATCCTTCGCGAATCCGGTCTGCGGGCAGAACATTTCGAAGCGGCGCACGCCGCGTTGTACATCCACCTATTGGGTTCGGTGCAGCTCGAGCACATGCGGCCCACCGACGCGGCGGCTGATGGGCCAAACGACAGGGCGTTTGCATACGGGTTGCGCCTGATCCTGGCCGGTCTGCGCAACGAAATTGGGGATACAACATGACAACGACGATCGATCTTGCCGATCCGGCGATCTGGGCATCGCGATTTCCCGAAGACCTGTTCGCCGAGTTGCGCGTCCGCACGCCGGTGTTCCACCAGCAACTCACCGACGACGTGAAATCTATGGTAGGTCGCGAGTTTTGGGTGTGCACCAGGCACGCAGACGTCGCGCGGGTGCATCGCGACTACGAGTCGTTCACGGCGACTCGTGGTCCGCTGATTCAGGACGTGCCCTTGTTCGACGCCTATCCGGCCATCGTGAGTCTGGACCCGCCGGATCACACCATCCGTCGCCGAGTCATAACGGGTGCCTTCACACCACGCGCGGTGGCGAAGTTGGAAGACGGAATTCGCGCTCGGGCCAGGACGATGGCGGGCGCGTTGCTGGAATCTGGTGGCGGTGAGTTCGTTGACCTGGCGGCGGGACTGCCGATCTCGGTGATCGGTGACATCGTCGGGATCCCCGAGGCCGACCGGCCGCGAGTGTTCGGTCTGATCGACCGTGTCTTGAAGACCGCCGGTGGCCAGATGTCGATCCCCGACGGTGACGACGTGGTGCCGTTTGCCGAGTTGTTCGGATACGCCAGTGAGTTGACCGCACACAAGCGTGCACATCCCGTGGACGACATTTGGAGCACGCTCTGTACCACGCAGATCACGGCCGAATCGGACGAGAGTTTCCTGCTTCCATCCAACGAGCTCGAGATCTTCTTCTTCGTCTTGGGCTTGGCCGGCGCCGACACGACGCGAAATGCGTTGTGTGACGGCATACGCGCCTTCGTCGCCAATCCCGACCAGATTGCGGTCTATCGGTCCGAGCCGGAGGCGCGGCGCACGGCGGTCGAGGAAGTGATCCGCTATTCGACGCCCATCATGTTCTGGGTTAGGGGAGCGACACGAGATGTGCGGCTCGGCGATGTGCTGATCCCCGAGGGTGGGCGTGTGGTGACGATGTTGCGCTCATCCAACCGCGATGAAGACGTATTTACGGATCCGTACCGCTTCGATATTCGCCGTGATCCCAACCCGCACCAGTCGTTTGGTGGTGGCGGCGCCCATCACTGTCTGGGCGCGATGCTTGCCCGCGCCGAAGTCAGGGCTGCCCTCGACGAGATCCTACTGAATACCAACGTCATTGAAGTCGGTGAACCGACGATGAGGCTCCCCGACCTGTCCAACAACATGACCGTGTACGAATCACTCCCGGTCAGTTTCGACTAGGCCGCCGACTGTGAAGCACACGACGCGTGATCGGCGTGTCGCGTCGCACAGTTCACAGTCGGCGTGGTCATCGGGGATTGGCGCGCAAGTAGCTGTAGACGCCAGCGAAGTTGCGGTTTACGTCCTCGGGAATGGGCACGGGACCGCCGAGAGCGCGTGCGCCCCAAACGATTTGGGCGGTGCGCTCGACCAGGGCGGTGACGTGCAATACCTTGTCGGGCCGGGGACCGACGGCCACCAAACCGTGGTTGGCGATCAGCGCGGCGCCGCGGCCGTCCAGCGCCTTGACCGCGTTGATACCGACCTCGGGCGTGCCGGAGGCGGCGTACTCGGTGCAGCGAACGTCCCCGCCGCAGTAGACCGCGAACTCGTCGATGCAGGCCGGAATCGACTCATGTGCGACGGCGAACATGGTCGCCCACACCGGATGGCTGTGGATGACGCTGCCGATGTCGTCGAACGCCTCGTAACACGCCAGGTGCAGCTTCATCTCCGTCGACGGCATGCGGCCGTCTTTGGCTTGCAGCACAGCGCCTTCCGGGTCGACCAGCACCAGGTCTTCGAGCACCATGTCGGCGTAGTCAACCGACGACGGGGTGATCACCAGGTTGCCGTCGGAGCGCCGGGCCGAGATGTTGCCTGCCGTGCCCTCGACTAGCCCCCGGCGCAGCATGTCCTTGGCCGCCGCCAGGACCGCGGCCTCTGGATTGTCGACAAACTTCATGAGCGCAGCACCTCCGGGTTGACGATATGGGCGGGCGCACTGCCGGATAGCAGCGCCTCCAGGTCGTCGGCGACCATCTGCGCCTGCCGGGCCTCAGTGTTCCACGTGGCTCCGCCGATGTGCGGGGTGAGGACGACGTTGGCCATCGCCGTCAGCGGATGATCGGCCGGCAGCCACTCGCCCGCGAAATGATCCAGGCCGGCGGCGGCGATCTTGCCGGCGCGCAGGGCCTCGACGAGCGCGTCGGTGTCATGTAGCTGGGCCCGGGCGGTGTTGAGGAAGACGACACCGTCGCGCATCGCGGCGAACTGCTTGGCGCCGATCATGCCGACCGTGTCGTCGGTGACCGGTGCGTGGATGGAGACGATGTCCGATTCGGCAAGCAGTTCGTCCAGGCTGTGCCGGGCATCGTCGTTGTACGGATCGTGCGCGATGACCCGCAGCCCCAGCCCGGACAACCGCCACTGGGTGGCCCGGCCGACGGCGCCCAGCCCGACCAGCCCGGCGGTGCGCCCGGCGATCTCCCAACCGCGGAAGCGCTGGTAAGGAATCATGCCGTCGCGAAACATATTGCCCGACCGCACATCTGCGTCGGCGGTCACGATATGGCGGGTGACGGCCAGCAGCAGAGCCACCGTCATCTCGGCGACCGCGTCGGCGTTGCGGGCCGGGGTGTTCAGCACCGGAATGCCGGCCGCGGTGGCGCCGGCGACGTCGATGTTATTCGGATCCCCGCGGGTCGACGCGATCGCGCGAAGGCGCAGTTCGAAAACGGGGTCTCCCACCGAATCACTTTCCACCACAACGATATCGGCGGCTTCGGCGGTGATCCTTTCGGCCAACTGCTGGGCGCTGTAGATCCGCAGCGGGGTCTGATCGATCCAGGGGTCGTACACCACATCGGCCAGCCGCTTCAGCTTGTCGAACCCCGGGCCACGCAGGGGGGCGGTCACCAGGGCACGCGGTCGAGACCTCACGTATGTCAATGCTGGCGTACCGTAGCGCCCGTGTCACGTGAAGACGTCACAATCGGCATCGACGTTGGCACCACCGCGGTCAAAGCGATAGCCGCAGACGAGAGCGGCAACGTCAAGGCGCGGGTGCGGATTCCGCATCAGCTGCGGGTGCCCGCTCCCGACCAGCTAGAGCACGACGCCGACGAGGCGTGGCGGCGTGGGCCGTTGACGGCACTAGAACAGCTGGCTCAGCCGAGTGCTCGAGCGGTGGCCGTTTCGGCGATGGTGCCCTCGCTGACCGCCGTGGATGCTGCCGGCCGACCCCTCACGCCCGGCTTGCTCTATGGCGACGTCAGGGGACAGGTGCCCGGTGCCTCAACTAGACCGGCGCAGCCGGTACCCGCGGTGGGTGAGGCGGTCGAGTTTCTGCGCTGGACAGCGGCCCAGGCGCCGGACGCGGTCGGGTGTTGGCCGGCGCCCGCGGTGGCCAACCACGCGTTGGCGGGCGAGGCGGTGATCGATTTCGCCACCGCGATAACGAGCCTTCCGTTATTCGATGGGACTGGATGGAGCTCCGCGGTGTGCGCCGAGTGCGGTGTGACGGTCGACCGCATGCCGCGGGTGGAAACCTTCGGAGCGGCTGCCGGGCAAGTGCACGGCACCGGCTCGGTGCTGGCGGTCGGCACCATCGACGCCTTGTGTGAACAGCTTGTGGCCGGCGCCGACAACGACGGCGACGTGCTGGTGCTGTGTGGCACCACATTGATCGTGTGGACGACCATCTCCGAGGCCCGGCAGGTGCCCGGCCTCTGGACCATCCCGCATACGGCCGCAGGTAAGAGCCAGATCGGCGGCGCCAGCAACGCCGGCGGGTTGTTCCTCGGTTGGGTGGATCGCGTCTTCGGACCGGGCGATCCGGAGGCGGTCGATCCGCGGCGGGTGCCGGTGTGGTTGCCGTACATACGCGGCGAGCGCACTCCTCTGCATGATCCCGATCGCCGCGCCGTGCTCGACGGCCTGGATCTCACTCAGGATGCGGCGGCCCTGCGGCGGGCGGCCTACGAGGCATCCGCATTCGTCGTCCGCCAACTCATCGAGCTGAGCGGCGCGCCGGTCTCGCGCATTGTCGCTTCAGGTGGCGGCACGCGGGTGCAGCCGTGGATGCAGGCCATAGCCGACGCGACCGGTCGTCCGGTGGAGGTGACCCGGGTTGCCGAGGGCGCGGCGCTGGGAGCGGCTTTCCTCGCGCGCATGGCCGTAGGTTTGGAAACGACCATCGCCGACGCGGCCCGGTGGGCCCGGATCGAGCGCGTCGTCGAGCCCCGGCCGACCTGGACGGGGCCGACCAAAGACCGCTATCGCCGGTTCCTCGAGCTCAGCGGATCACGGCTGGCTTAACGGGTGGCGCGATACCCGGTATGTCGTTCTACCCTTATGCAATGACAGACCACGACCAGACTGCAACCCGTCGAGAGATCGCAGATGCATTGCTCGCCGCGCTCGAACGCCGGCATGAGGTAACCGACGCCATCGTGGAGGCCGAGAACAAGGCCGCCGCGATTGAGGCGATCGTCGCACTGCTCGGCACGTCGCACCTCGGCGCCGAAGCGGTAATGAGCATGTCGCTAGACCAACTCACCCAGGACGTGCGTAAGAAGATCCTCGCCGAACTTGAAGACCTGAACAAACAGCTCAGCTTTACCCTCAAAGAGCGCCCGGCGAGTTCGGGTGAAACCCTCGAGCTGCGCCCCTTCTCCGCCGCTGAGGATCGTGACATCTTCGCCACGCGCACCGCGGAAATCGGCGCCGCCGGCGACGGATCCGGTGGACCGGCCGGTAGCGTCGACGACGAGATCCGCGCGGCGATGCGACGGGTGCAGGACGAAGAGGCTGCGTGGTTCGTTGCTGTCGATTCCGGCGAGAAGGTCGGCCTGGTATTCGGTGAGCTGGTCCACGGCGAGGTGGACGTGCGGATCTGGATCCATCCCGACCATCGCAAGAAGGGTTATGGCACTGCGGCGCTGCGCAAGTCGCGATCGGAGATGGCATGGGCCTTCCCGGCCGTACCGATGGTCGCCCGTGCGCCCGCCGCCCACCCCAGCTAGCAGCAGCTCGGCAACGCCGCGCAGGGCCTATCTTGTTGAGCAGCAACGGTTCTGCTGATGTCGCTTTTGTCGTCACCGTCATGGGTTGTTCAAACAACAACACCACAACCCGACATCGTCGAGATCGCAATCGACGAACCCGAACTCGCACCACCGACAGCGATCGGTTGGATGGCGAATGGGTATTTGCCGCCGTTCGCTGATCGACAGCTAGGCGCAAGAGTATCTCCAAGAAGAGCGGCCCAGGTCTGAAGTCGTCGTAGACTCGCGTGACCCTACCGCTGATCACTCTGCTTTCAACTCTCACATCAGCGGACCGGCCTAAAACCCTTGTGTATTACGAAGATTCGGTGATCCTGCGGAGCGGCTCTCACAGTGGCGGAGCTTTCGTACCGACCTTCCCGCGCGCAGTTGGTGGCGCTCCCAGGGACCACGAAACATGCGGATATCGCATCAATCTGTTCGCAATCTTTTACTAGACGCATATACGCGCGCTTCCTAGCGTGGGCTCATAACCAGGCCAGATCCGCGTGTACCGCAGAAAGCTGATGACCGTCATGAACTTTTCGGTATTGCCGCCGGAGATCAATTCGGCGTTGATGTTCGCGGGTGCGGGCTCGGGGCCGATGCTGGCAGCCGCGAACGCTTGGGACAATCTGGCCAGCGAGCTGCAGTCGGCGGTTGCGGGCTTCTCGTCGGTGACGTCGGGGCTGGGTGGTCAGGCATGGCAGGGTCCAGCCGCGCAGGCGATGACGGGCGTGGCGGAGAGGTATGCCGCGTGGTTGCGCGCGGCAGCTGCTCAAGCCGAGCAAGCGTCGATTCAAGCCGCAAACGTGGCCGTGGTGTTTGATGCGGCGCGCGCGGCCACGGTGCATCCGGCGGTGGTGGCGGCCAATCGCTCTGAGCTGGTGTCGTTGGTGGTGGCGAATCTGTTTGGTCAAAACGCGCCGGCGATCGCCGCCACCGAGGCGCACTACGAGGCGATGTGGGCTGCGGATGTCTCGGCGATGGTGAGTTATTACGGCGGGGCGTCGGCGGCGGCTGCCCAGTTGGTGCCAGTGCAGAGCACTATGCGGGATTTGTTGCAGACTCTGCCCAGCTTGGGGATCGGCAACCGCGGCAGCCTCAATCTCGGGAATGGCAACACCGGCGACCAAAACCTTGGCAACGGAAACTTCGGCAACTCCAACCTGGGCAGCGGAAATGGCAGCGGTTTCCTTGGGCAAGCTTCGAGCTTCAACGTGGGCAGCGGGAACTTCGGCAACTCCAACCTGGGTAGCGGCAACGGAAGCGTCGCGCGGGGTATCGCGGCAAGCTTCAACGTGGGTAGCGGCAACGTCGGCAACTCCAACGTGGGTGGCGGGAACTTCGGCAACCAAAACTTCGGCTTCGGGAACTTCGGCAATGGGAACATTGGTATCGGAAACGGGGGCCCAAACATTGGCCTTCCGTTGGAGCCCTCACCCGGCGATGGAAACGTCGGCATAGGTAACTCTGGCAACGGAAACTTCGGCGGCGGAAACGTCGGTAACGCAAACATTGGCTTCGGCAACGCCGGGAGCTACAACTTCGGCTTGGGGAACACCGGCAGCAACAACTTCGGCTTCGGGAACACTGGCAGCAATAACATAGGCATCGGGCTCACTGGTAATAACCAGGTGGGCTTCGGCGGGCTGAACTCGGGTAGCGGGAATATCGGCTTCGGGAACTCGGGCACCAACAACATCGGTTTCTTTAACTCGGGCAACGGTAACGTAGGCGTCGGGAACTCGGGTTGGGTCAACACAGGCTTCGGGAACTCGGGCGAAATAAACACCGGATTCGGGAACTCGGGCTTAGTCAATACCGGCATCGGGAATGCGCGAGATGTCAACACCGGCTTTGGCAACGCCGGCGGCAGCAATACCGGCTTTGCAAACGCGGGTGACCTCAACACCGGAAGTTTTAACGGTGGCTTCCTTAACACCGGTGACTTCAATTCGGGGTTGCTTAACTCGGGTAGTTTTAACGGTGGCGACTCTAATTCGGGCTTCTATAATTCCGGATCGACGAATACCGGCTGGGGAAACTCGGGCGATACGAATACCGGAGGTTATAACTCTGGCAACCTGAACACTGGCTTCGGTAGCTCGGGCGATGGCACCGGCCCGAACTCAGGATTCGGAAACACTGGCAGCGGAAATTCGGGCTTCTATAACTCTGGCAAGGGAAACTCGGGCATGCAAAACTCAGGTACGTTGCAGAACTCGGGAATCGGCAATGCGGGCCAGTCGCTGTCAGGTTACGGCAATCTGGGCAATATAGCTTCAGGTTTCAACAACAAGGCCACCGGCATCTCCGACTTAAGCTTCATTTCTGGATTTGGGAACACGGGCGAAGAGCAGTCCGGCTTTGGCAATTTTGATGCCGATCCGACCCGCCAGAGCGCGTCATCAGGCATTGCGAATTCCGGTGTGCAAAACTCGGGCGGCTTTAATGCCATTGATTTCGTCTCGGGATTTCTGCATCGTTAGTTAAACATCTCGATTTGCCGGGGTTGGCCCGAGGCGGCCGTTGAGCACGTGGGGTGGCTTCCTCACCACGGCCGGGCGCATTTGAGCCACGCCGACGACAGTAGTGGTGGGTCCGACGATCGGGCTTTGGTAACGGCTGGCGTGGCTGAACTGCATCAACGGCTGTCGCGGTCAAGCACAGTTGCGAATTACGCATGAATCTGTTCGCAATTTTGTACTGGACGCCGATACGCGGTCTGCATACCGTGACCTAGCAAGCAGAAAGGCCCTGATCAGAACCCTTCCGAGCAGAACGTTTGGCAGGAAAACAATGACGTCTGAGTCGAAGGTCCATCGCATCTACTTACGTGACGGCGGTGAGGCGTGATGCCCGGTCAGGTTGAGACCGTTACCGTCTTGTTCACCGATCTGGTCGATTCGACCGCGCTGGCGTCGCGAGTGGGTCCGGAGCGCGCCGAGGAGCTGCGCGTCGAACACTTTAGGCTGCTGCGCGGAGCGATTGCTGGCGCCGACGGGTTCGAGGTAAAGAACACCGGCGACGGGGTGATGGTGGTGCTGCCGTCAGCGGCCGCTGCCGTCGAATGCGCTCAAGCGATCCAGCAGCGCCACGAACTGCGCAACCGCCACGCCACGGAACAGCTGTTGGTGCGCGTGGGGATCAGCATGGGCGACGCGACGCGCTCGGATGGGGATGTGTTCGGACCTCCTGTGGTGGAGGCGGCGCGGCTGTGTGCCAAGGCAAATCCGGGTCAGGTGTTGCTGTCGGATGTGACCCGGGTGATGGTCGGTCGTCGTGGTGAGCACACGTTCCGTTCGGTCGGCGACCTCGAACTGAAGGGCCTGCCCGAGCCGGTGGCGGCGTGGGAGCTTTTGTGGGCGTCGCTGGCGGGTGCAACCATCCCGCTGCCGCCGCGGTTGCAGGTGTTGCCGTTAACCACTTATGTGGGCCGCGAAGACATCCGCGACCGGTTATCTCAGGTGCGCCAGCTCGCAATCGAGGGAGCGCGCCAGGTAGTGCTGATCGCCGGAGAGCCCGGCATCGGCAAGACGCGGTTAGCCGCGCAGTTGGTGTCGGAGGCTCACGCCGAGGGCGCCACCGTGCTTTTCGGGCATTGCGATGAGGAGTTGGCAGCGTCGTACCAGCCTTGGGTGCAGGCGTTGCGCGACCTTGTCGAGCATGCCCCGATGGAGGTGTTGGCCCAGCATGTGGGCGAGCACGGCGGCGAACTGTGCCGGCTAGTGCCCGAGCTGGCGCGCCGGCTGCCCAACGTGCCCGCGCCGCGGGTCGGTGACCCGGCGGCGGAGCGGTGCCTGCTGTTTGGGGCGGTCGTCGGACTGTTGCAGTGCGCGGCCGCCCAGGGGCTCTTGGTGGTGGTGTTGCTCGATGATCTGCACTGGTCCGACAAACCGTCGCTGGCACTTTTGAAGCACGTCGTCGCGCATGTGGTGCAAGCGCGCCTGTTGTTCTTGTGCACATACCGCGACAGCGAGATCGATGCGAATCATCCGCTTAGTGCGTTGCTGGCCGATCTGCGTCGAGAAGCCGGTGTGGAGTGGGTGACATTGCAGGGCCTGGCGCAGCAGGAGGTCGAGTCGCTGATAGCGGCCGCCGCGGGTCATGAGCTCACCTCCAAGGGTCGCAGGCTGGCCGCGGCGGTGTGTCGTGAGAGCGACGGCAACCCTTTCTTTGTCACCGAAATCCTGCGCGATCTCGTCGAGTCCGGGGGGATTGTGCAGGGCGACAGTGGCCACTATGTCGTTACCGCCGAGATCGGCAAGTTGCGTATCCCGCGCAGCGTCCGTGACGTGGTCGCTCAGCGGATCCACCGGCTCGGATCCGACGTCGTCAGCGTTTTGAGCGCTGCCGCGGTGATTGGGCGTGAGTTCGATCTTGAGCTGCTGTCGGTGGTCAGCGAACGCTGCGAGGACGACCTGCTCGCTGCGCTGGAGTCGGCGGTAGCCGGGTCGGTGTTGAGGGAGAGTCCAGAAGCGTTGGGGCGGTTCGTGTTCGCGCACGCGCTGATCAACCACACGCTGTGCGAGGCCCTTAGCCGAACCCGACGTGCACGGCTTCACCTCCAGATCGCCCAAGCCATCGAAGACATCGCCCGGGGCGACGTCGATGAGAGGCTTGGCGAGCTGGCCTACCACTGGGCGGCCGCGGGGCCGGCGGCCAGCTCCGGCAAGGCGATCTCCTATGCACGTCGCGCCGGCGAGCGCGCTCTTGCGCAGCTGGCCCCGGATGAGGCGCTGCGCTGGTTCGCCCAGGCTCTCGAGCAGCTCGGGAAGGCACGCAATGTCAGCGAGGCCGATCGCTGCGACCTGATGATCCTCATGGGCGAAGCGCAGTGGCAGACCGGGGAGCCGGCCTACCGCGATACGTTGCTGGCCGCCGGTGGGATCGCGTCAGGTATCGGCGACCGGGAGCGCATGGCCAGAGCCGCGATCACCAACACCCGCGGCTGGCTGAGCAACTGTGGCGATGTCGACACCGAGCGGATCGCGGGGTTGCAAGCGGCCATCGATGTGGTGCCCGCCGGTTCCCCCCATCGGCCCCTTTTGCTGGCGCAGCTGGCCGCCGAAGCGTGCGTCGACTGGGATTTCGCCACTCGGATACGCCCGCTCATCGACGAGGCGCTGGTGTTGGCGCGCCACGGCGCCGACAAACACGCACTGGCGAAGGTGCTGGAGTTGGTCACCTCGGCATTGGCGATGCGACCCGATCTAATGGCCGAGCGGCTGGGGCTCACCGGCGAGCTGCTGGCCCTGGCCGATGGTGTGGATGACCCATTCCTCGGCTGCATGGCCGCGGCCATGAGATTTATCGCCACGGTCGAAGTCGCCGACATCGACGAAGCCCGCGAGTGCGCGCGCCGAGCGTGGCTGCTCTCCGAGCAAACCGGTCAGCCCCGGATACGTTGGGTGGCACTGTTTCTCGCGACAGTGATGGCATCGGTCGACGGCGATCTGGAGCTCGCCGACAGGCATTCCCGCGACGGGCTGGCGGTCGGGATGGCCCTCGGCTTTCCAGACGCAGCCGTTTTCTACAGCCCCCAGTTCAACTACGTGCGATACGAACAGGATCGGATCGACGAGGAAATCATCGACGCGAACTTCCAGTTGAGAAAACTTGCGCCTGGCCTGTCTTCGATACCGGCCAGACTGTCGTTCTACCTCACCGAACACGGCCGGTACGACGAGGCAGGCGACCTGCTCGACGAGGTGATCCAAGCCGGTTTCGGGTCGCTGAACCAGGACTACCTGCGGCTGTATGCCCTGGCGCATTGGGGCTTAACCGCGGTGCGCCTTGGCGACCGCGATGCCATCGCGGAGATCTATGACCTGCTGTACCCCTACCGCGCCCACCTGATCTACCCCGTCCCGATCGCCTTCTCGTCGGCCGGCACGATCCTCGGACGCCTGGCGGGCGCGCTTGGCCGATTCGATGACGCCGAACAGCATTTCGCCGCAGCAAGCACACTGCACGACCGCATCGGCGCGCCGCTGTTTGAGGCACGGAACATGCAGTACTGGGCGGAGATGCTGCTGTCGCGAAATGCCGACGCAGACAAGCCACGGGCTCTGGCGATGCTGCATCGCGCCCGCGATACCGCCCGGGACCTGGGAGGGGCGGCAATCGTCAGGCACACAACACATCTCATCGATGCCACCGAAGTGCACCAGACAGGAGCGGCATGACTAGCAGAATCGCAGTGCCCCGGCGGCCTGCCCACAGATACACCCCTGATCGTGCCAGTGAGGGCAACGCCCGGACCGTCGCCACGGCAGACCGAAACACGGCGTATGAACCCGACCAGCCGTCCGACCACCCGCGCCCACAGCTCACGCAACGCCGCCAGCCGTCACCAACCGCGGTGCTGCTAGTAGCGGCTTTCGGCGCCTTTCTCGCCTTTCTCGATTCGACGATCGTCAACATCGCATTTCCGGCAATCCAAAGACATTTCCACAACAGCGACATCGGCAGCCTGTCGTGGGTGCTCAACGCCTACAACATCGCGTTCGCTGCGATCCTGGTGGCAGGCGGCCGGCTCGCTGACCTTCTCGGGCGCAACCGGATGTTCATTTACGGGGTCGTGTTATTCACGGCCGCTTCCGGGTTATGTGCCGCCGCCGACAGCGTCGGGCAGTTGGTTGCGTTCCGTGTGCTGCAGGGTGTTGGCGCGGCGATTCTCGTGCCGGCATCGCTCGGGCTTGTCGTCGAGAGCTTCGAGGCCACGCGCCGGGCGCACGGGGTAGGCCTGTGGGGTGCGGGGGCCGCGATCGCATCGGGCCTTGGCCCGCCGATCGGCGGTGCCCTCGTCGAGGCATCAAGTTGGCGGTGGGTGTTCCTGGTGAATCTTCCACTAGGCGTCGTGGCTTTGATGGTGGCCCGGCGGAGGCTGGTCGAAAGCCGCGCCTCGGGGCGGCGACGCGTTCCCGATCTGCGGGGGGCGGCGCTGCTCGCGGCCGCGCTGGCGTTCTTGACGCTCGGTCTGATCAAGGGCCCCGACTGGGGCTGGGCGAGCGCCACCGTCATCGGGTCGTGCGTGGCGGCGGCCGTGGCGATGGCGGGATTCGTCATGAGCTCGCGGAACCACGCGACGCCACTGATCGAGCCGGCGTTTCTGCGCATCCGCTCGTTCGTAACCGGCAACACGTTGACCCTGGTCGCAAGCGCCGGGTTCTACGCATATCTGCTGACCCACGTCCTGTTCTTGAACTACGTGTGGGGTTATAACTTGTTGCGCGCGGGCCTGGCGGTCGCTCCCGCCGCGTTCGTCGCAGCCATTGTCGCTGCGGTGCTTGGGCGCGTCGCTGACCGGCATGGGTATCGCATCATCATCGTTGCCGGCGCGCTGACCTGGACCGGCAGCCTGCTGTGGTACATCGAACGCGTCGGGCCGACACCGGATTTCCTCGGCGCGTGGCTGCCCGGCCAGCTGTTGCAGGGCATCGGAGTCGGCGCGACATTGCCGATGCTTGGCAGCGCCGCCCTGGCCGGGCTGGCCGCAGGCGGCAGCTACGCCACCGCGGCTGCCGTCGTCAGCAGCACCCGCCAGCTCGGTGCGGTGATCGGCATCGCGCTCCTGGTGGTAGTGGTCGGGACGCCGGGGCGCGAGGCGGCCGAAGCTGCGCTACGAAAAGGATGGGTGTTGGCCGCGATCTGCTTTGCCGCCGTCGCGATCGGAGCGGTGTTGCTGGGCCGCACCCGCCACGTCACGATCGACGCGGTCGAGTCCGAGCCGACGCCGCACCTCGAACCGTTGGCATCGAGGCCGGCACCCCGGCACCGCGCACTCGCCGAACCCCCGTCGGCCGCTTCCAGCGAGGACCCGCTTGGGGCTCTGCCATTGTTTGCGGGACTGGACGCTGTCGCGCTGGCGGGACTACGAGACTGCGCCGAGCAGGTTGAGCTGGCGGCCGGCTCGTACCTATTCCGGGCCGGCGACGCCTCCGACTCCCTCTACGTGATACGTAATGGGCGGCTGCAGGTGCTGCGCGACGACGTGGTGGTCACGGAGTTGGGCCGCGGGGAGGTCGTCGGCGAGCTCGGATTGATGATCGACGCGCCCAGATCCGCTTCGGTCCGAGCCGTGCGGGACTCCACACTAGTGCGACTGACCAAAGCCCAATTCGACAATGTCGCGGACTCGGGTGTGCTCAGGGCACTGGTCCGAGCCTTGGCCAGTCGTCTGTACCAGACGCCGCCATCTAAGGCTGCCCACCCGACGCCCGAAGTGGTCGTCGCTGTTATTGGCGTCGACGCCACGGCGCCCGTCGAAATGGTGGCCGCCGAACTGTCCACAGCACTGTCGAGACGGCTCCGAGTGGAAACATTCGGCCACATCGACCGCGACGGGTTGGAGCGCGCGGAGCGGGCCGCAGACAAGGTGCTGTTGCACGCCGCGGCGCATGACGGGGATTGGTGGGACTTCTGCCTGCGCGTCGCCGACCGCGTGGTGCTGGTCGCCGCCGATCCGGTACCGGCGCCTGAACGGCTACGAGCGCGAGCCGCAGGAGCCGATCTGGTGCTGGCGGGACCGCCCGCAACCAGGGATCACCGGCGCACATGGGAGGAATTGATCACCCCGCGGTCGGTGCATGAGGTCCGCCCCGGACATGCGGCAGCCGACTTGCGCCCGCTCGCGGCACGCATTGCGGGCCAATCAGTCGGGCTGGTCCTCAGCGGTGGGGCCGCGCGCGCCTTCGCCCACCTGGGTGTGCTCGAGGAGCTGGAGGCAGCCGGCGTCGAAGTCGGACGGATCGCCGGGACCAGCATGGGAGCGGTTGTCGCCGCTCTCGCCGCGATGGGCCTGGACGCAGCCGCCGTGGATGCCCACATCTACGAGTACTTTGTCCGCAACAATCCCGTCACCGACTACACGCTGCCCAGCAAGGGGCTGATTCGGGGCCGGCGTACCCTGGCCGCTCTCTACGACGCATATGGCGCACGCCTCGTGGAGGAACTACCGAAGGAATTCCGCTGCGTCAGCGTCGATCTGCTGGAGCGGCGGGCCGTCGTGCACCGCCGCGGCCCGCTCGCCGAGGTTCTCGCCTGTTCGGTGTCGCTGCCGGGCTTGTACCCGCCGAAACTCTACGACCAGTCGCTGCACGTCGACGGGGGCGTGCTCGACAACCTACCGGTGACCACGCTGGACCGCCGCGACGGTCCGGTGATCGCGGTGCAAGTCGGCGCCGGAAGGGAGGCACACCCCACACCGACGGCCGAACACGGGCGCTCACTACGGGTGCCAGCCATCAGCGACACCCTGATACGCACCATCACGATCGGCAGCGGCATGGCGTCGGCGGCCGTGCTGGCGCAGGCGGACCTGGCGATTACGCCCGACACCAGCGCCATTGGCTTCCTCGAGTTCCACCAGATCGACCGTGCCCGCGAGGCGGGTCGAGTCGCCGCGCGCGAAGCCTTACCGCAGATCATGGCACTGGTGTAGCGGTGAACCGGCGATGGCCATCTCAGATGCGTCGGTGCTCAGCCATCTGACCGACGCAGACGTTGGCGGCCTGGCCGCTGAGCTGGACGCGATCCGCGCCGAGATCGAGGACTGCCGTGGTGAGCGCGATGCACGGTACATCTACCGCACCATCGCCCTTCAGCGCGCTGTTGAGGTCGCCGGCCGAGTGGTCCTGGCGGCCAGTTCCAGGCGCTGGGCTTGGTGGGCCGGCGCGGCAACGCTCGGTTTGGCAAAGATCGTCGAAAACATGGAGATCGGCCATAACGTCATGCACGGCCAGTGGGATTGGATGAACGACCCCGAGATCCACTCGTCGTCCTGGGAATGGGACATGGCGGGCACGGCCAAACGCTGGCGGTTCACCCACAACTTTCAGCACCACAAGTACACCAACGTGCTGGGGATGGACACTGACGTCGGTTACGGGTTCCTGCGCGTCACACGCGATCAGCCCTGGCGCAAGCACCACATCGCCAACCTGCTGATGAGCGCCCTGCTCATGCTCGGCTTCGAGTGGGGAGTTGCGTTGCAGCACTTGGGCTTGCAGCTGCGCAATCTGTTCAACGGTCGCGCCGATCGCGCGGCCAAGCTGGAGTTGCGCGAACGTTTTTCCAAGGCCGGCCGCCAGCTGGTCAAGGACTACCTGGCGACCCCGGCGCTGACCTCGCTGTCGCCGGGTGCGACCTTCACATCCGCTGTGACTGCCAACGTTTTGGCCAACGTCATCCGCAACGTGTGGATCGACGCGGTGGTGTTGTGCGGTCATTTCCCTGACGGCGCAGAGAAGTTCACCAATCAAGACTTGGACAACGAGACGAAGGGGCAGTGGTACCTGCGACAGATCCTCGGCAGCGCCAATATCGATGCCGGGCCGCTGCTGGCGTTTCTGACCGGCAATCTGTCGTATCAGATCGAGCACCACCTCTATCCCGACCTGCCCAGCAACCGGCTCGCCGAGATTGCGGTGCGGGTGCGCCAAGTCTGCGACAAATACGACCTGCCCTACACCACCGGCCCCTTCCTGACCCAGTTCGCCCAGACGTGGCGCACCATCGCCACGCTGTCGCTACCCGCGAGGTCGCAGGTCAGTCATGGCGCGTCACCGGCATCAAACCGCGTCGACGTGTAGGACATCATGCACAGTCACACCCTGATGCAGCGTGTTGAGCGCTGCACGATCCCAGATTCCATTCGAGAACACCAGGGCGTCGTCAAACCAGATCCTGCATCCATCCAGAATCATGTCGAGATGTAGAGGCGAGCCCCAGCCAACCTTCGACCGCGGTTGTGATGGAGTTCCCAACCCAAGGTGCAGGCCCGGGTGGCGCTCATTTATGTGCGACAGGAAATTGACCCATTCCGTAATTCCTTCATTGGTGCCGAAGCCAACTTCGCCGACGCGGTCGGCGTTTTCGACCTTAAAGAAGTTACTCAGAACATACGACACCACTGGATCGGCGCAGGTTACCTTCTTGACCACGGATTCGGTAATTTCAAGGGTAACGGGACTAGTGGCCAATCGAGGATCGCCGGGAAATCCAAAGCTTGAATTTATCGCCCCATCAGCCACAACGGTTCCGGTCACGTGAGGAGTATAGGTATTTACCTCTCCGGGCGGCAGGATAGCGGGAAAACGTCCACAGAAATACCCGCTGCTGTTTGTCCATCCGCCGTCTGCTAATGGGCGGACGTGCAGATCGGTTCCGGCCTCATTAGTAATGTGGATGTCGTGTGTCGACCGAGCAGCTCCGATGACAGAATTATTCAAACTGTCCAGGGATGAACGATCGACGGCGAGAGTCAGTTTGAATAGCTGTGGGGAGAAGTTGAATAGCCGGAAGATTCGGGTCGGACTTAGCCCACCGGCAAATTCGAGGTACTCGAGTATCTTTGCGCGATGGCTGCTGGATACCCTGCTGACGAGCAGCAACACATCGCAGTCTGCAAGGTCGCATTCGTCGAATGCGTCGGCGGGCTTTATCCAAACGCCAACCGAATGCGCACCAATCCGTTCGCGTAGAGTGTCGAGCAAGCTTTGGTCATCGTCACCCTGCAGTTCGTGCGAATAAAGCATGAGTACCCGGTCATCGGGCTTCAATTCGAGATAGCTGGTGCAGAGTGTGTCCATGCCGTTAATTACAGATGGCTCGGCAGGTCTTTCCTTATTTTTCATTTGTCACACAAATACTTCCTCAGTAGGTACACCGGCGCAATTAGGGTCTCGACAGTAATGCGCCCACCCACCAGTCTCGTGGCTGGCCTCGTCGATATGCCCGCTGACGTAGCATTCCTTCCAACTCGAATCCTATTTTTCGTGCCACGGCCCGCGAACTCTCATTTCCCATCATTACCTTCGATCCGGTGTATTGGCAGTTCATCAAATCCCCACTGGCACAATCTATGGGCTGCTTCGGTGGTGAATCCGCCATTGCGATAAGCCGGTGCGGTCCAATAGCCTAGTTCTACGACACCGCGCAATACTGGCATCAGCGCACAGGTTCCGGCCAGCTGACCCGTTGAGGCTTCATAAAATCCGAAGCCGTAGGTGGTATCTTCTGCCCAGCCTACGGATGAGTCGGCAATGAATTTGCGGGCGTCTTCGTGAGTATATGGCACTGGGAACCACAGATACTGCGCAATCAGCGGATCATTACAGGCTTCAACGATTGCATCCTCGTCGGCTGCCGTCACGCAGCGTAGGACAAGGTGCTTAGTCGACAATACTGGGGGTTCCATCGCGTGGATCTGTGGCTTTCGGATCGCTGTGGCTAAGAGGGGTGTCACCGTCTCCTGGTGCAGGAAACTTCGGAACTACGTGAGCCCATTGACAGCGCTGATACAGAGCCAGGCGTCGTCAGCCAATTTCGTTGGGGCGGTGCGAGCGGTGGCGATTTTTTCATTGATGGCACGCAGCGTCTCGAGATCTGCCGGTGAGAAGCCCGTAGCCGCGAGCGATTCGTTGCGAGTGATTACGACAGACATTGATCAACCCTTTCTTGATTCCGAACTTTCTTGATTCCGAACGGCCGTGCCTACGTTGCCGGCGATTGCGCCCGCCCTGCACGACCGACCTGTCCTGACCGACCGGGGGAACTCTTGCACATGCGCAACAATAAATCAAGCATATGATTACTTCTATGGAATGTTGCCCTAGGCGAGTGTTGGCTGGTGCTCCGGACGCGATCGACTTCTTCGCCGACGAGTCCCTGCTACCGAACCCGTACCCCTACTTCGACCACCTCAGGGCGCAGAGCCCGGTGTTGAACCTGCCGCATCACGACGTGGTGGCTGTTACCGGCCACGAGGAGGCCACGGTGGTCTACAAGGACGCCGGGACCTTCTCGTCGATTGTGGCGGTCGGCGGACCGTTTCCACCGCTGCCGTTCGAACCCCAGGGCGACGACATCGATGAGCAGATTGAGCGGTATCGCGACCAGATGCCGATGAGTAAGTACATGACCACGATGGACCCACCCGAGCATTCCCGGGTGCGTTTCCTGCTGAGTCGCCTGCTGACGCCCAAGCGCATTCAGGCGAACGAGGAGCTGCTGCGGCGCCTCGCTGATGAGCAGATCGACAGCTTCATCGAAGCCGGGAAGTGCGAGTTTGTGTCCGGATACGCCAAGCCGTTCTCGTCCAAGGTGATTGCGGACCTGCTTGGCATACCGGTAGAAGACCGCGAGACGTTCGACGCACCGCGCCCCCACGTCCCGGTTGGCGCACTGGATCACATACCGATACAACACAATTCGCTCGAGTGGCTCGATGACAAGTTCGGCCATTACCTGCTGGACCGGCGACGCGAGCCTCGCCCGGACGTGCTGACGCGGCTGGCGAACGCGCGCTATCCCGATGGGGCGACACCCGAAATCGCCGACGCCGCCCGTTGCGCCACCCTTTTGTTCACGGCGGCGCGAGGCGTCACCGCCGTGTTGCTGACCTGGTCGCTTCGAATGCTGGCCGACCGCCCCGATCTGGTGCGGCAGCTCCGCGACGACCACAGCCGGATCCCGAATTTCATCGAGGAGGTCCTCCGGATGGAAAGTCCGGTGAAGAGCGATTTCCGGTTGGTGCGCAAGACAACCACGCTTGGCGGCGTTGCGATTCCCGCGGGCACCACCGTGATGGTGTGCCTGGGAGCCGTCAACCGCGATCCCCGCAAGTTCGAGGATCCGCACGAATTCCGGTTGAATCGGCCGAATATGCGCGACCACGTGGCTTTCGGCCGGGGCGCTCATTTCTGCCCCGGTACACACCTGGCCCGGGTGCAGAGCCGCGTTTCCATCGAGGGCATCCTCGACAGGATGACCGAGATCAGATTGTCGGCGGCCGAACACGGCCCGGCCGGCGCTCGCCTTAGCTACGAACCGACGTACACGCTGCGCGCACTGTCCGAACTACACCTGGAATTCAACCCAGCTCGGCGCTGATGTAGACCACCTCGCCGAACGGGGCGTCGTCGCCGTCAACCGGCGGCAGTCCGTGTTGGGCGAGCAGGTCTGAGTTGTTCGCGCTGGCGATCCGCCAGCCGTGGGCGGTGAGGTATGTCCCGGCGTCCGTGCGGTCGTCGAAATACACCAGTGCGGCCATGTCGAGGTCGAGGCCGTGGCGATTCCACCGCTCGTTCTGGCGCTGCATGCGGCGCCGCAGTTCAACTTCGTTGAGCTCGTTGACGTCGAGCAGACCCTCGGTGGCGAATCGGCTGCCCGGCACACTCAGCTCGGTGATCTGATCCAATAGCCGGTTCTGGGCGTCGGCGGGGAGATAACCCAGCAGCCCTTCGGCGATCCATGCGGTCCGCCGCGCCGGATCGAAGCCGGCTTCTTGCAACGCCGCGGGCCAGTCGTCGCGTAGGTCGGCGGCTACCGCGCGACGGTCCGCCGTCGTCGCAGCACCCAAACCGGACAACGTCGCGGTCTTGAACTCGATCACCTGCGGCTGATCGACTTCGAACACGATGGTGCCGGAGGGCCAGGACAGCCGGTAGGCGCGGGAATCCAGGCCCGACGCCAAGATCACGGCCTGTCGGATGCCGGCCCGTGTGGCGTCGATGAAGAAGTCGTCGAAGAACCTGGTCCGGACGGCCATGGCGTTGGCGAAGTGGCGCATGCCGTTCGCCTCGTCCTCATCGAGGTCGGCGGCATCGAGCTCACCGCTGGCCATCCGGGTGAAGAAGTCGACGCCGACCGCGCGGACCAGCGGTTCCGCGAATTGGTCGTGGGCCACGGCCCCGGCACCATGGGGGTTCCGTGCTGCCACGGCCCGGGCCGCCGCCACCATGGTGGCCGTCAGGCCCACGCTGGATGCCAGGTCCCATGTATCGCCCTCGAACCGCGCGCTGCCCAGCTGGGTCATTCGTGTTCCTCCCCAATGCCTACCCAATGTCTAACGCTTCGATATTTAGCCAATGTAATGAGCTACCAAAACTGTACCGGAGCGGGCGACCCTGACAGGACCTGCGCAGACCAGCTGTTAGTCTCGTACACGGTTTGACGCGCTGTAGATAATTCGGCCGTACGTCCTGGCCTGCGGGTGTTGGGCGCGTAACGCAGGTTGACCCCCGGCTGCGCAGGAGGAAGAGTGCTTTCGGCTTTCATCTCGTCACTGCGAACAGTGGACCTGAGAAGGAAGATCCTCTTCACGCTGGGCATCGTCATCCTCTACCGCGTCGGTGCCTCATTGCCGTCCCCCGGCGTCAATATCCCGAACGTCCAGCAATGCATCAAAGAGGCCAGCGGTGGCGCGGCGGGACAGATCTATTCGCTGATCAACCTTTTCTCCGGCGGCGCGCTATTGAAGCTGACGGTGTTCGCGGTGGGGGTGATGCCCTACATCACCGCCAGCATCATCGTGCAGCTGCTTACCGTGGTCATCCCGAGGTTCGAAGAACTGCGGAAAGAAGGCCAGGCCGGCCAGGCGAAAATGACCCAGTACACCCGCTACCTGGCGATCGCGCTGGCGATCCTGCAGGCCACCAGCATCGTGGCGCTGGCGGCCAACGGCGGGCTGCTGCAGGGCTGCCAGCTGGACATCATCTCCGACCAGAGCATCTTCGCGTCGGTTGTCATTGTGCTGGTGATGACCGCTGGTGCGGCGCTGGTGATGTGGATGGGCGAATTGATCACCGAACGCGGGATCGGCAACGGCATGTCGCTGTTGATCTTCGTCGGCATCGCCGCTCGCATTCCCGCCGAGGGGCACAGCATCCTCGAAAGCCGCGGAGGGGCCATCTTTGCGGCGGTTTGTGCGGCCGCGCTGATCATCATCGTCGGCGTGGTGTTCGTCGAGCAGGGCCAGCGCCGCATCCCGGTGCAATACGCCAAGCGCATGGTGGGCCGGCGGATGTACGGCGGGACCTCGACGTATCTGCCGCTGAAGGTCAACCAGGCCGGCGTTATTCCGGTGATTTTCGCGTCCTCGCTGATCTACATACCGCATCTGATCACCCAGCTGGTTCGCAGCGGCGCCGGCGGTGTCGGCCACGGCTGGTGGGACAAGGTCGTCAATACGTATCTGTCGGACCCGAGCAACCCGGCTTATATCGGCATCTATTTCGGGCTGATCGTCTTCTTCACGTACTTCTACGTGTCGATCACGTTCAACCCCGACGAACGTGCGGATGAGATGAAGAAATATGGCGGCTTTATTCCGGGCATTCGGCCGGGGCGCCCGACCGCCGATTATCTGCGCTTTGTGCTGAGCCGGATTACCCTGCCGGGCTCGATCTACCTGGGCGTGATCGCGGTGCTGCCCAATCTGTTCCTGGAGATCGGCAACGGCGGAGCGGTCCAGAATTTACCCTTCGGGGGTACCGCGGTCCTGATCATGATCGGCGTCGGTTTGGATACGGTCAAACAGATCGAGAGTCAGCTCATGCAGCGCAACTATGAAGGGTTCCTCAAGTGAGAGTTGTTTTGCTGGGACCGCCGGGGGCGGGCAAGGGGACGCAGGCCGAGAAGCTGGCCGAGAAACTCGGGATCCCACAGATCTCCACCGGCGAACTGTTCCGGCGCAACATCGAAGACGGCACCAAACTCGGCGTGGAGGCCAAACGCTATCTGGATGCCGGTGACCTGGTGCCTTCCGATCTGACCAACGAACTCGTCGACGACCGGTTGAACCACCCGGACGCGGCCAAGGGTTTCATCCTCGACGGATATCCGCGCTCGGTGGAACAGGCCAAGGCGCTGCACGAGATGCTGCAACGCCGGGGGACCGACATCGACGCGGTCCTGGAGTTCCGGGTATCGCAAGAGGTGCTGCTGGAGCGGCTCAAAGGCCGTGGCCGCGCCGATGACACCGACGAGGTCATTCTCAATCGGATGAAGGTGTACCGCGACGAGACCGCTCCGCTGCTCGAGTACTACCGCAGCGAGTTGAAGACGGTCGACGCCGTCGGCACCATGGATGAAGTGTTCGCCCGCGCCTTGCAAGCCCTCGGGGTGATCGCAAGCACGGCGGAGCCGGGCGCAGCGGGTCGCCCCTCATCAAACCCAGGGGTGATCGCAAGCACGGCGGAGCCGGGCGCAGCGGGTCGCCCCTCATCAAACCCAGGCAAGTAACGATGCGCGCTCTGGCACGACTGCGGGGTCGCAGAGTCGTGCCGCAGCGCACTCCCGGCGAACTCGACGCAATGGCCGCGGCGGGGGCGGTCGTAGCTTCGGCGCTGCAAGCAGTCCGTGCGGCCGCGATCGCTGGTGTGTCCAGCCTGGGTCTTGACCAGATCGCTGAGTCGGTGATTCGCGAAGCCGGCGCGACCCCATCGTTCCTGGGCTATCACGGCTACCCGGCGTCGATCTGCGCTTCGGTCAACGACCGGGTTGTTCACGGAATACCCTCCGCCGCAGAGATATTGGCGCCCGGTGACCTGGTGTCAATCGACTGCGGTGCGGTGCTGGACGGCTGGCATGGCGATGCGGCAATCACCTTCGGGGTCGGAACCCTGGCTGTGGCCGACGAAGCGCTGTCCGAGGCGACCAGGGAATCACTGGAAGCCGGAATCGCGGCGATGGTTGTCGGCAATCGGCTGTCCGACGTGGCACACGCCATCGAAACGGGCACGCGTCGCGCCGAACTTCGGTATGGGCGTTCGTTCGGTATCGTCGACGGATATGGGGGCCACGGCATCGGCCGGGAGATGCATATGGATCCGTTCCTGCCCAATGTGGGCACGCCGGGGCGCGGACCACTGTTGGTGGCGGGCTCGGTCTTGGCCATCGAACCAATGCTGACCCTGGGAACTACAAAAACCCTGGTGCTCGAGGACAAGTGGACGGTCACCACCGCCGACGGATCACGAGCGGCACACTGGGAGCACACCGTGGCGGCGACCGAAACCGGGCCTCGCATC
This sequence comes from Mycobacterium simulans, assembly GCF_900232995.1. GTDB lineage: Bacteria > Actinomycetota > Actinomycetes > Mycobacteriales > Mycobacteriaceae > Mycobacterium > Mycobacterium simulans. The sequence goes on along the minus strand of NZ_OCVX01000003.1, from coordinate 128,268 downwards.
CTGACGGTTGCCTAAGTCGGTATTGCCCAGCTCGCCCCCGCAAGCGGGTGGGGGCCCCACCTCACACCGCTACGCGGTCTGCATCGTCGCCGGGCTGGGCCTGAATTGCCCGGCTCCTCCTCACACCGCTACGCGGTCTGCATCGTCGCCGGGCTGGGCCTGAATTGCCCGGCTCCTCCTCACACCGCTACGCGGTCTGCATCGTCGCCGGGCTTAGGCTGAATTGCCCAGCTCCTCCTCGGCCGCGATGCGGCCGCATCGTCGCCGGGCTGGGCCTGAAATGCCCGGCTCCTCCTCACACCGCTACGCGGTCTGCATCGTCGCCGGGCTGGGCCTGAAATGCCCGGCTCCTCCTCACACCGCTACGCGGTCTGCATCGTCGCCGGGCTAGCGTTGAACTAAACGTCTACTCGACTCGTGTCAGTAGCGGAGGTGATCGAGTGGCTCGCGTGGCCGGCACGGCGGCTGCAGAAGCCGCTCTAATGAAGGCACTCTACGACGAGCATGCCGCGGTGCTGTGGCGCTACGCGCTCCGGTTGACGGGAGACGCAGCGCAGGCCGAGGACGTCGTCCAAGAGACGCTGTTGCGGGCCTGGCAGCATCCGGAAGTCGTTGGCGACACCGAGCGGTCGGCACGGGCGTGGTTGTTCACCGTGGCTCGCAACATGATCATCGACGAGCGACGCAGCGCACGGGCCCGCAATGTCGTCGCTTCGACCGACGTGGAAGGCGCGCCAGAGCAGTCCACGCCGGACGAGGTGAATGCGGCGCTGGACCGGCTGCTGATTGCCGACGCGATGGCTCAATTGTCGGTCGAGCATCGCGCGGTGATCGAGCGGTCCTACTACCGCGGATGGACCACAGCGCAGATTGCAAGCGACCTCGCAATCGCTGAAGGAACTGTGAAGTCGCGCCTACACTATGCGGTGCGGGCACTGCGGCTCACTCTGCAGGAACTTGGAGTTACACGATGAGAGCCATCCGAATGGCTGTTGGCTCCGAATACTTGAGGGTGACAGGAGATGGATGACATGAGGACGCCGCTACGAGGGCTCGGCCCGCCCGGTGGCCCGCCCGGCAACAAAGGGGTGCGTGAATTGACGACGGATGACAACCACCGTTATGCGACGTGGGACGCCGCTTACGTGCTGGGGTCACTGTCCGCGGCCGACCGCCGCGAATTCGAGGCGCACCTGGCTAAGTGCCCGCGATGCCGGGATGCCGTCTCCGAACTTTGTGGCGTGCCCGCCCTGCTTTCGCAGCTCAGCACGGACGACGTCGCGGCTATCAACGAGTCCGCCCGCACAGTTGGGACCCCACCGGCACCACAGATGTCGCCGGAGTTGCTGCCGTCACTGCTGGCAACGGTGCGTTGGCGTCGTCGCCGTACGCGCCTGACGACCTGGGTGGCCTCGGCCGCCGCGGCCGTGGTGCTGGCGATCGGCGTGCTGGTGGGTATCCAAGGCCATTCGGGCTCTCCGCAGCAGGCGACCGTGTCGGCACAGCCGATGGCGCAGGTCGGGACAAGCCTGCTGACCTCGACGGTTTCGCTGAGCAGCCAGCACTGGGGGACATTCATCAACCTGCGCTGTGTCTGCCTGGCGCCGCCGGATGCCCACCATGACACGTTGGCCATGGTCGTGGTGGGTCGCGACGGCAGCCAAACCCGGTTGGCGACCTGGGTGGCCGAACCCGGTCACACCGCGACGCCTGCCGGCAGCATTTCGACGCCGGTCGATCAGATCGCCGCCGTACAGGTTGTCGCCGCTGATACGGGCCAGGTTCTGCTGCAGCGTTCGCTATAGCGGCTAGACCAGGGGGGTCGCGACGGGCGGTGAACTGAAGTTCGCCGCCCGTCGTGTTACAGACATGCCCAGGAAGTACCGGGTGGTCGATTACATCGTCGAGCACCTCGCGGCAATTGGCGTCGACCACATCTTCGGTGTGGACGGCGCCAATATCGAAGACCTCTACGACTCGGCCCATTTCCAGTCGTCGATTACCGCGGTGCTGGCCAAGCACGAGTTCTCCGCAGCCACGATGGCCGACGGGTACAGCCGCAGCGGGGGCGGGCAGGGAGCCGGGTTGGGTGTTGTGGCGGCGACCTCCGGCGGTGGCGCGCTGAATCTCGTCCCGGGCCTGGGGGAGTCGCTAGCAAGCCGGGTCCCGGTGTTGGCGCTGGTCGGCCAGGCCCCAACGTCGATGGACGGGCGGGGCAGCTTTCAGGACACCAGCGGCAGCAATGGATCGCTGAACGCCGAGGCGGTGTTTTCGGCGGTGTCGGGGTCGTGCGAACGCGTGCTCACGCCGGCCGACATCGTATCGGCGCTACCACGGGCCATCGCGGCGGCGCGCACCGGGGGGCCCGCCGTGTTGTTGCTGCCCAAGAACATTCAGCAAGGAGATGTTGAGGCCGGAAGGCGCCTGGAATGCACGCAGGACCTGCGACCCATCGGCAACCCGCATCCGATCGTCGCGGTCCTGCGCCAGGTGAATGGCCCGGTCACGATCATCGCGGGCGAGCAGGTCGCCCGGGATAATGCCCGAGCGGAGCTCGAAGTGCTGCGCACGCTGTTGCGCGCGCGGGTGGCCACCGTTCCTGATGCCAAAGATGCCGCGGGCACACCGGGTTTCGGCTCGTCGTCGGCGCTGGGGGTCACCGGTGTCATGGGTCACCCGGGCGTGGCCGAAGCGGTGGCCGGCAGCTCGGTATGTCTTGTGGTCGGCACCCGACTGTCGGTCACCGCACGCACCGGCCTCGATGATGTGCTGGCATCGGTGCAAACGATCTCGATCGGGTCTGCGCCGCCGTATATTCCGTGCACTCACGTGCACACCGACGATCTGCGCGGCTCGCTGCGCATGCTTACCCGGATGCTGTCGGGATCCAGACGACCAACGGGCGTGCGGGTCCCGGATGCGTTGCAGCGCACCGAGCTGATGCCACCACCGTGGTGCGGTGCCGGGGTTCGCTACCGCGATGCCATGGCGGTGCTGGACGGTGTGCTGCCCGACGGGACCGACATCGTGGTCGACGCCGGCAATGCCGGTGCGGCCGCAATCCACTATCTGCCGGCCCGCCGGGGCGGCAGATTCGCCGTCGCGCTCGGGATGGGCGGCATGGGCTACAGCTTCGGCGCCGGCATCGGGATGGCGTTCGGGCGCGTTAGTAGCGGACGGCCCGGTGGACGAACCGTCGTAATTGCCGGGGACGGTGCATTTTTCATGCACGGCATGGAAGTGCACACCGCAGTTCAGTACCGGCTTCCGGTGATCTTCATCTTGTTCAACAACAATGCCCACGCCATGTGCGTGACCCGCGAACAGCTGTTCTACGACGACCTCTATAGCTACAACCGGTTCCGGGCCAGCCAACTGGGCTCTGGCCTGGCTGCCATGTTCCCGGGACTGACGTCCGTCGATGTCACCGACCTCGACCAGTTTGCCGCGGCATTGCGCGCGGCTTTGGACGTCGACGGCCCGGCGGTGGTCAGCGTCGAATGCGCCGCTGACGAAATTCCACCGTTTGCACCGTTTCTCACCGGCGCATCAGTCACACCCGCTGCCACACAAGAGATTGCGACTGCAAAGGAGGACCGAACCGATGTCGCTGCCCGCGCTTGAAGATATCCCTACCCCCATCGACGGGGTGACCCGCATCGAAACCAGCCCGCGCGAGAAGGCCACCCCAATCATCATGGAGATGATGCGGTCGGTGTACCCGCACCACGAAGTCTTCGGTGAGTACTGCACCGTCAACGACTTCATCGACTGCCCACCCGACGAGCTGTTCGAGTACATGGCCGACACCCGCAGCCTTGAAGAGTGGACCTACAGTCTGCGCGGGTTCACACCCACCGACGAACCGGGACTCTGGCTGGCCTTCGACCGGCTCGGCTCGGAGACCAAGATCTATACCCGCACCGTCGTCAACGAGCAGGCCCGGACCGTCGACTACCACTGCGCGTGGGATCAGGGCAAGCATCTGTGGATGGTGTACCTAATGCGCGTCATCGACGCCCAGGTGGTCTTCGACAAGCCGGGTTCGGTTGTGCTGTGGACCAATTGCCACCACCCGTTCTATGACAAAAACCCATATCCGGAGGCCGCGCCACCGCAGCGCCCGGTCTGGGTGGGCGACTTCTGGGACATGTTCGGCGCCGGCCACCTGCTGGAACTGAAAACCCTCAAAGCCATTGCCGAATACCGCCACCACAACGGCTTGCCGGTCACACCCGAATGGATGAGGTGACCACATCGTGAGCCAACCCACCGTCAGCCTGACGGACGTTTCGACCTACCTACCCGGTGAGCCGATCGGCGCAGACTACTACGCGCAGTTCGCCGAGTCCGACGACCTTCGCGACAACGTCATGTTCCGCTCTCCGAAATTCCGCCATCACGTCGCACCGGACGAGAGTTCGATCGACATGATCGAGCGCGCGGCGCACGGCCTCATCGAGCGGCACGGACACGACGTCATCGAAGGTGCCGACATATTGATCAGCCACACCCAGGTACCGGACATGGCGTTCTACGGGCAGGGGGCGGGCATCGCTCACCGCCTTGGCATGCGCCCCTCCTGGGTGCTCGACCTGCACAACGGCGGTTGCGCGGCGTTTGTGTTGGCGCTCAACGTGGCTCGCCAACTCATGGTGGCGGGTCAGGGGCACACGGCATTGATCGCGATTGCGCAAAACGCTGCCGGTCAGTTTTTCGATCAGCCCGGTGTTCGCCGCAAGGCGCAGTCCGCGGTTCCGGGTGATGGTGCTGCGGTGGGGCTGGTCACGCTGTCGGACCAGTCACCCGTTCTTGATATTGAGTGCCGCACCTATGGCGAGTACGCCGGTGAGATGACGCTCGCCTTCAATCCGCCCCGAAAGTGGTGGCAAGCCGGGCCAGGGGAGGGCTCCATTGGTTTCACCGAAAGCAAGATCACCAAGGTGTTGGCTCGCGGCAACCGGCAGGTTCCCGAAGTGGCGCTGTCGGTCTGTGATCGAATCGGCTTACATTCCAAGGACATAGACCTTTTGGTCACCAACCAGCCCAACCGGGTGTTCCTGCGCAATTGGCGCGAAGCGCTCGAATTGCCCCCGGAACGTCATCGCGACACCTTTGATGAGTGTGGCAACCTGTTCGGTGCCGGTATCCCAATTAACCTGGACCGGGCCATATCCGACGGTCAGGTCAAGTCCGGCGCTGTGGTCATGATGGCGGCGTTTGCGCACGCCGGCGATTTCGCGGGCGCGGCAGCGGTGCGCTGGGGCGGGCGAGCCTGATGTCGTCCTTCGGGGGGTCTGTCGACAGCCAAGTCAACGGCGAGATCGACTACGGTGTGCCGAACGCAATCGACCCGTTTGCGTTGTCTCTCAATGAGAATCCATATCCTCCGCTACCGGCGGTGCGAGCGGCGTTGATTCGCTCGATCGATGCGGCCAATCGCTATCCGGAGTTCCAGCCCGAACGCCTGCGCGGCCTGATCGCTGGTCATATAGGCATGCCGGCCGACCAGGTGGTGTTGGGCGCTGGAGCGACCGGTGTCGTGATGGAGGCATTGCAGGCATTCACCGCGCCGGGCGACTGCATCGCCATGGCTTCGCCCACCTTCGATGGCCATCCGATCGTCGCGCAGATGGCTCGGTTGAACGTGGTGACGGTCCCGCTGGATGAGTACGGCCACAACAATCTCGACGGGCTGGCCGAAGTTGCTGCGCACGCCCGCGTGGTGGTGGTGTGCCGGCCGCACAACCCGACGGGCACCTTGGAGCCGTCCTCAGAGATAGTGAGATTCCTGTCCCGGGTGCCGCGTGACACCGTGGTGCTGCTCGACGAGGCCTATATCGAATTCGTTGCCCCGGAGCTGCGGCTCGACATTTCGGCGTTGGTCGCGCGCTTCCCCAATCTGGTGGTGGTGCGGACGTTTTCCAAGGCGTACGGTCTGGCCGGACTGCGGATCGGTTATGGGCTGGCGTCGCCTGCGCTGGCCCGGACCCTGTGGGAGCATCAGCCGCCGTACGGCATGGCGAGCACCAGTTTGCTTGCCGTAGCGGCCTCGTACGAGGCCGAAGATCAACTACTGCAACGGATCCGGCTGATTACCGCCGAGCGTCGCTATCTTCGGATGCGCTTGAGTGCGATGAGGGTTTACACCTGTGATGCGCACGCCAATTTCATGTACCTGCCGTCAAGGGGGCGGTCGTGGCGTGAAGTGTTCGCCGACACCGGGTTGCATGTGCGGTTGTACGACGACGGCAGCGCGCGGATCACCGTCGGCGGCCGCGAATCGACCATGGCGGTGCTGTCCGCGGTGGGGCAATTGCGGGAAGAAGGGGCGTGGCTGCCTCACAAAAGCGTGACCCTATCGCTGTTGCCCGCGCCAATTGGGAGCGCGCCGGGTGGGGCGATGTGTCGGAGGGCATGGTCGCGGTGACGTCGGTGATGCGTGCGCATCAGATCTTGCTGGCGCGCGTCGAGACGGCGCTGCGTCCGTACGATTTGAGTTTCTCCCGGTTCGAGCTGCTGCGGCTATTGGCGTTTAGCCGCACCGGGGCGTTGCCGATCACCAAAGCGTCCGATCGGCTGCAGGTCCACGTCACCAGCGTCACGCACGCGATTCGCCGACTGGAAGCCGACGGCCTGGTGGAGCGCGTGCCGCACCCCACCGACGGGCGGACCACGTTGGTGCAGATCACCGAACTCGGCCGGTCCACGGTCGAGGATGCCACCGTCACGCTCAACGAGCAGGTGTTCGCCGACATCGGCATGGGCGCCGACGAGTCGCGGGCGCTGGTGTCGTCGATCGAAATGTTGCGTCGCAACGCGGGCGACTTTTGACCGCTCGCGCCACTCAGCCGCTCACCGCAGCGTCTGGATCACCGCGCTGAAGTCCAAGGCGGCGTGGGAGGCGTCGGACGCGATGAACTCTGCATAAATCTCCGCGGCATGGCTGCCCAACGGTGCAATCGCACCCGTCGAAGCGACCGCATCCATTGCCAGACTCAAGTCCTTGCTCATCAATGCGGTCGCGAAACCGGGCTTGAAGTCGTTGTTGGCCGGCGACGTGGGCACCGGGCCCGGCACCGGGCAATTGGTGTGCACCGCCCAGCAATTGCCGGTGGCTCCGGTGATGACATCGAACAACGACTGCGCCGACAGCCCGAGCTTCTCGGCCAGCACGAAGGCCTCGCCGATCACGATCTGCTGCACCGCGAGCACCATGTTGTTGCACAGCTTGGCCGCTTGCCCCGCGCCCGCTGCGCCGCAGTGAATGATCTTGCCCGCCATGGGTTCCAGAATCGGATGCGCCCGACGCAGGCTTTCCGAGGCCCCTCCGACCATGAACGCCAGGGTGCCGGCCACCGCACCCTTCACCCCACCGGAAACGGGTGCGTCGAGTTGCAGCATGCCTCGCGATTCGGCCAGCGCATGCACCTCGCGGGCGTCGTCGACCGAGATCGTGGAGCTGTCAATGAATAGCGAACCTGCTCGTGCGGCGGGCAGCACATCGGCGTAGCAGCGCTTAACGATATCGCCGCTGGGCAGCATGGTGATGACCACGTCTGCCTCGGATACCGCTTCGGCGGCGCTGTCGCACATCGTCGCGCCCTTGGCCGCCGCGGCGGACGCCGCAGCGGGGACCGGGTCATACCCGCGCACGATGTGTTCGGCGGCAAGCAGATTCGCCGACATCGGCGCGCCCATGTTGCCTAGCCCCAGGAACGCGATGGTGCTCATGTCGGCCTTTCTAAGCTTTCTAAGCGCTTGCGCGGAAACGCGCGGCCTCGGCTCGACCGATGACCACCCGCATGATTTCGTTGGTGCCTTCCAGGATTCGATGCACCCGCAAGTCGCGGACGATTTTCTCCAGACCATACTCGCGCAGATAACCGTATCCACCGTGCAGCTGCAGTGCCTTGTCGGCGACGTCGAAGCAGGTGTCGGTCACATAGCGTTTGGCCATCGCGCACAACTCGACCTTGTCGGTGGCGTCCTCGTCCAGCGCAGTCGCTGCCCGCCACAACAACAGTCGCGACGTCTCGAGACCGGTCGCCATGTCGGCCAGGGTGAACCGGATGGTGGGCTCGTCGAGCAAGGTGGCGCCGAACGCTTGGCGCTCGCGCACATAGGCGCCAGCCTTGTCGAAGGCGGCCTGTGCGCCGCCGAGGGAGCACGCCGCAATGTTGAGCCGGCCGCCGTTGAGGCCGTTCATCGCTATTCCGAAACCGGCGCCATCGCCGTCCGTGCCACCCAACATCGCGTCCGCGGGTATGCGTACCCCTTCGAGCACCACTTGCGCGGTGGGTTGTGCATGCCAACCCATCTTCTCTTCGTGGGCGCCGAAACTTAGCCCCGGAGTGTCCTTTTCGATGATGAAGGCCGAAATGCCGCGTGGGCCTTCATTTCCGGTGCGGGCCATCACCACATAGACGTCGGATGCGCCCGCGCCGGAAATGAACTGCTTGACGCCGTCGAGCACATAGTCGCCGCCTTGTTTGACGGCGCGGGTGCTCAACGCGCTGGCGTCGGACCCGGCGCCGGGCTCGGTCAGGCAGTAGCTGGCGATGACGTCCATTGTGGCCAGCCGCGGAATCCAGTCCTTGCGTTGTTCGTCGGTGCCGAACTTGTCGATCATCCATGCGCACATGTTGTGGATGGAAAGGAAGGCAGCGGTGACCGGGTCTGCGATGGCCAACTGCTCGAAGATGCGCACCCCGTCGAGCCGGCGCAGCCCACTGCCGCCCACGTCGTCGCGGCAGTAGATCGCCGCCATCCCGAGTTCGGCGGCCTCGCGCAACACGTCCACCGGAAAGTGGTTGGTGGCATCCCATTCCAGGGCGTAGGGAGCAAGGCGTTTGGTGGCGAACGCGGCCGCGGTCTCGGTAATCACCCGTTCTTCGTCGTTGAGGGTAAACATGGTGTAGCCAGCTCTAATTCATCGTGGGGATGACGAATTCCGCGCCGTCCTTGATGCCGGACGGCCAGCGCGACGTAACGGTCTTGACCTTGGTGTAGAACTGGATCGACGTCGGGCCGTGCTGGTTGAGGTCGCCGAAGCCGGACCGCTTCCAGCCCCCGAAGGTGTGGTAGGCCACCGGAACCGGGATCGGCACGTTGACCCCGACCATGCCCACCTGCACCCGGGAGACGAAGTCGCGTGCGGCGTCCCCGTCACGGGTGAAGACCGCCACGCCATTGCCGTACTCGTGTTCCGACGGCAGCCGCAACGCGTCTTCGTAATCGTGGGCCCGGACGATGCACAGCACGGGCCCGAAGATTTCGTCGGTGTAGATCGACATGTCGGGGGTGACGTGGTCGAAGAGGGTGGGTCCGATGAAAAAGCCGCCCTCCAGGTTGGCGTCACTGAACGCGAGGTCGTCGCTGGCGCGTTCACGGCCATCGATGACAATTTCGGCGCCGGCTTCCACACCCTGGTTGATGTAGTCACGCACCCGGGTGAGCGCCGCCTCGGTGACCAGTGGGCCGTAGTCGGCCTTGGGATCCAGGCTGTGCCCCACCCGCAGGTTGTTGATCCGCTCAATCAGCCTGGCACGCAACCGTTCTGCGGTCTGCTCGCCGACGGGAACGGCGACGCTGATCGCCATGCAGCGTTCACCGGCGCTGCCGTAGCCGGCGCCGATCAGCGCGTCGACGGCCTGGTCGAGGTCCGCGTCGGGCATCACGATCATGTGGTTCTTGGCGCCGCCGAAGCATTGTGAGCGCTTGCCGGTCGCCGCGGCCGTCTCATAGATGTACTGCGCGATGTCGGAGCTGCCGACAAAACCGACCGCCTTGATATCGGGGTGATTCAGGATTGCGTCGACGGCTTCTTTGTCGCCGTGGACAACCTGGAAGACTCCCGGGGGCAGGCCCGCCTCGAGGAAGAGCTCGGCCAGCCGAACCGGAACCGACGGGTCGCGCTCACTTGGCTTGAGAACGAACGCATTGCCGCAGGCTAGGGCCGGTCCGGCCTTCCACAACGGGATCATGGCCGGGAAGTTGAACGGGGTAATGCCGGCGACCACGCCGAGTGGCTGCCGCAGCGAGTAGACGTCGATGCCGGGGCCGGCGCCCTCGGTGTACTCGCCTTTGAGCAGGTGGGGGATTCCGATGCAGAACTCGATCACCTCGATGCCGCGCTGGATGTCACCCTGGGCATCGGGGAGCGTCTTGCCGTGCTCGAGCGACAGCAGCTGGGCCAGTTCGTCGTTGTGGTCTTTGACCAGCTGGATGAATCGCATCAGCACCCGGGCCCGGCGCTGTGGATTCCATGCGGCCCAGCTCTTTTGCGCCTCGACGGCCGATGCCACCGCGGCGTCGATGTCGGCCCTGCCGGCCATCGGCACTTTCGCCTGGACCTGGCCGGTATTGGGGTCGAAAACGTCAGCGGTGCGGGTGGACCGGCCGGTGGTGCGCTGCCCGTCGATGAAGTGCGAAATCTGCGTAGTCATGTTTCGTCCCATAGACGTAGGGGAGTAACGGCAATATACTTGCATATCCTAGTAATGCCGTTTGGCGTTGGCAAGGTCGCCTACCGAAACTGTCGTGCCGTGGGCCTGTGCAGATTGTCCGTTAACGGAAGCCCGCATTTGACGAATATGTCCATGGTCCCCGCGGCCTACCGTGAATAACCTTTCCGGCGCGCACCACTAGGCGCGAGCCGATGAAGGGAGGAGGTGACCCATGACCCACGAACTTCTGTTCGGCGAGATTGAGACTGCGTACTCCGCCAGTTGTATAACTCGGGCCGACGACATCGTCGAGTGACCAGGTCACATTGGACGACGCGGGCGGGGATCTCGTCACCCCGGTTAGAGATCCCCACCGCGCGCTTTAAGCTGCTGTGCGCGAGCTCGAGCACACGGCGGAGGTCGATATGGTGGTTTCGAGGCCATCGGCGGCGGACATTGACGCCGCGGCCAGGCACTACGGTTTTCACCTCGACCCCGACGCCCAACCCGGCTTCCGGGCCTTCGTCACCCGCACGCTGGGTTCCTACGACCTAGTCGACGAGCTGTATAACCAAATCGCGCGCCCCCAGACTCCCGAACGCGCCTATCAATTCCCGTCGCCCGATGAAAACCCGTTGGGCGCTTGGTATGTCACCGCCGAGATCGCTTCCGGCGCCGACGGGCCGTTGGCCGGCCGGGCGGTGGCGATCAAAGACAATATCGCCGTGGCCGGGATCCCGATGATGAACGGGTCCCGTTCGGTTGAGGGCTTTATCCCGAGCCGTGATGCGAGCGTGGTCGAGCGGTTGCTTGCCGCCGGGGCGACGATAGCCGGCAAGAGCGTCTGTGAGGACCTGTGCTGCTCTTCGTCGAGCTTCACCGCGGCCTCCGGGCCGGTGCGCAACCCTTGGGACACCGCCCGCGAGACGGGTGGCTCGTCCAGTGGCAGCGCCGCCCTTGTCGCGGCCGGTGCCGTCGAATTGGCCATCGGCGGTGACCAGGCCGGATCCATTCGGATACCGGCGTCGTTGTGCGGCATCGTCGGGCTCAAGCCGACTCACGGGCTGGTGCCCTACACCGGCGCGATTCCGCTCGAGCGCACCATCGATCACCTGGGTCCCATGGCACGGAGCGTCGCCGATGCCGCACTGTTGCTCACCGTGATCGCCGGGCCTGACGGCCTGGATCCCCGCCAGCCAAACGGCTTAGTGACGGTTGACTACCAGGCCGCGCTGACCGGCGATGTCGGCGATCTGCGAGTGGGCATTGTCACCGAGGGCTTCGGCCATCGACATTCGATGCCGGAAGTGGACGAGCTGGTCCGCGCGGCTGCGCAGCGCTTGACCGATATCGGTTGTGCAGTAGGAGAAGTCAGCGTTCCATGGCATCGCCACGCATTTCACGTCGCCGCGGTCATCATCATCGACGGTGGCACCTACCAGATGCTCGACGGTAATGGTTGCGGGCTCGGCGCGGATGGACTCTACGACCCAGAGCTCATGGCGCACTTCGCAACTCAACGGTTGGCCAATGCCGATCAACTCTCCTTCGTCGTCAAAGCGATGGCATTGAGCGGACACTACGGACTTCACGCGCTGGGCGGCGCGACCTATGCCAAAGCGCGGAATCTGGTGCCGTTCGTGCGGGCTGGCTACGACGATGCTCTGGACCAGTACGACGTGCTAGTCATGCCGACGACTCCCGTAACCGCCCAACCGCTTCCCGATAACATGACGGAGCTTGGGCCGGCGATGGGCAAGGTCGTCAACACCGCGCCGTTCGATATCACCGGCCATCCCGCGATCACGGTGCCCGCCGGCCTGGTCGACGGCCTGCCCGCCGGAATGATGATCGTGGGCAAGCGATTCGACGACGCCACGGTGCTCAAGATCGCCAATGCCTACGAATCCCTATGCGGAGGATTTCCTACCGCTTAGGGGCAGGTGGCGTCGACCTCGAACGTCTTGCTCACCTGCTGCCCCGCGGTGTCAACGCCGGTGCCGGTGCCGATCACTCTGTAGGAGTTGCCGGTCTTGGTTGCGCTGGCGCTATTTCCGGGCGCGCCCTCGGTGAAGCTGATGGCCACCCCGTCGACGGTGCCGAGCCCGGCGGTGTGGACTGCCGACGCGTCCGGCTCCAGGCCGACGATGACGCCGGTGACCATGTCGCCGACGGCGATGGAGAACTTGCCATCATTCGTCGAGCACACCACCGGGCCACTGACGTTTTGCGTCTGACCGCCGATGATGACTCTTGTTTCACCGGCCGCGGCGGGCGTGTTCGCAGCCGCCGCCGAGCTTGCGGCTGCGCTGGACCCCGAACTGGGCGACGGTTCGGAACCCTTCTTGTCGCCGGAGCACCCTGCCGCGCCCGCGACGATGGTCGCCGCGCTGACGGCGATCAACAACCCACGCAACACCCAAGTTCTCCTAACCGGTAGGTCCGCACCCGCGATGCCAGCGGGATCTAGTGAAGCAGTATGGATGGCCGCGCTGCTGTCGTACAGATGGGTTTAATTGCCGCGCAGATTTTCGATATACCGCTGGGTTTCCTCCCAGGTGGGCAGCAGGCCGGAAGCGCGTACCTCGTCGAAGCTGGGGGCTGCTGCATCGCGGTCTGACAGGCTGGCGGCGGCACCGTCGACCAGCGGCCAGTCGATCGCCAGGGTGGGGTCGGTAGCGCAGATCGTATGCTCGCGCTGCGGGTTGTATTCCGCCGAACACAGGTACATGACGGTCGAATTGTCTTGCAGGGCAAGGAAACCGTGCGCCAGTCCTTCGGAGATGTAAATTGTCCTGCGGTCTTGATCGTCGAGCAGAACCGAGGCCCACCGGCCGAAGGTCGGTGAGCCCAAGCGGATGTCGACGACGACATCGAATATTGAGCCGGACACACAGGTGACGTATTTGGCCTGACTCGGTGGCAGCTGGGCGAAGTGCAAGCCGCGCAACACACCTGCCGACGACACCGAGCAGTTGGCTTGCCGGACATCCAAGCGGTGACCGGCGAATGCGCTAAACCCATGGTCGGTAAGCCATTCAAAGAACAGTCCACGAGGATCGCCATGGATGGTGGGGGTGATCTCCCAGGCGCCGGGGACGTCGAGTTCGCGTACCTTCATCTCACTGACCGCGCTGTTCGTAACGGGCCTCCGCGGCGTCTTTCAGCGGACGCCACCAGTCCTCGTTTTCCCGGTACCAGTCGATCGTGGCACGCAAGCCTTCCTCGAAGTCGGTGTGCTTTGGGGCCCAACCCAATTCGTTGTACAGCGATGACGGGTCGATGGCGTAGCGAAGGTCGTGGCCGACGCGGTCGGTCACATGGTCGAAATCGTCGGGCTCGCGCCCCATCAATTGCAGCAGCGTGCGCAGCACGGTCAGGTTGTCGCGTTCGCCCTCGGAGCTGATGAGATAGGTCCGGCCGATCTGACCCTTGTCCAGGATTCGGCGGACCGCGCTGTTGTGGTCCTCGACGTGGATCCAGTCGCGGACGTTGTGGCCGCTGCCGTATAGCTTGGGCCGCCGTCCGGTGAGCACGTTGGTGATTTGGCGCGGGATGAACTTCTCGACGTGCTGATAGGGCCCGTAGTTGTTGGAGCAGTTGGAGATTGTCGCGCGTACGCCGTAGGAGCGCACCCAGGCCCGCACCAGCATGTCGGCGCCCGCCTTGGTCGCCGAGTACGGGCTCGACGGATTGTAGGGCGTGGCCTCGGTGAACCGCTCCGGGTCGTCGAGCTCCAGGTCGCCGTAGACCTCGTCGGTGGAGATGTGGTGCAGGCGCACCCCGTGGCGTCGCACCGCTTCCAGGATCGTGAAGGTCCCGATCACGTTGGTGTGCAGGAACGGCTGCGGGTTGTCCAATGCGTTGTCGACGTGGGATTCGGCGGCGAAGTGCACCACGGCGTCGGACTTGGCGACTAGCTGGGAAACCAGGTCGGCATCGGTGATATCGCCTTCCACCAGCTTGATGGCACCTTCGACGTCGGCCAGCGACTCGCGTCTGCCGGCGTAGGTGAAGGCGTCGAGCACCGTCACCGTGTCGTCGGGATATTCGCGTACGGTGCTGTGCACAAAGTTCGCGCCGATAAAGCCCGCGCCACCGGTGACTAGCAACCGCATGGTCAAACCTTAGCCGAGCAGCCCCCCAGCCAATTCGGCGAGCGCGGGGACCAGGTTTTCGCTCTTGGTGAGGACCTGGACCGGCACATGGTCGGCACCGGCATCGAGGTGCTCGTTGAGCCGAGCCGCGATGGCATCGGTCGTGCCGTAGGCGACCACGGCGTCGACGAGGCGGTCGCTGCCTGGTGGGGCGATGTCGTCGTCGGTGAAGCCCAGCCGCTTCCAGCTGTTCTGGTAATTGGCCAGCTTGAGATAGACATTGAGGGCCTTGCGGCCTACCGCGCGGGCTTTGTCGGCATCGGTGGTCAGTACCACCTTGTGTTCGGGTGCCAGGAACGCCGACGGACCGATCAGCTCACGGGCGTGTGCGGTGTGTTCCGGAGTGGTCAGGTACGGGTGGGCTCCCGCGCTGCGTTGCGCGGACAGTTTCAGTACCCGCGGGCCCAGTGCCGCCACCACCCGGCGGTTGGCCGGCACGCCATAGTCGTCGAGCCGATCCAAATACTGCGCCAGCGCGTCGTAAGGCTTGCGGTATTCGCTGGTCGCCTCCGGGTGACCAACACCGATACCCAGCAGGAAGCGGCCCGGGTAGGCCTTTTCGATCCGGTGGAATGACTCGGCGACCGGCTTTGCGGCCGCGGACCAGATGTTGACGATGCCGGTGGCCACCTGCAACGTGGTCGTCGCTTCGAGGATGGGTTCCACCCAGGCCAGCTCGGCGGGCGGTGAACCGCCGACCCAGACGGCCCCGTAACCGAGGGCTTCGATTTCTTGGGCTTGTTGAGGCGTGACGCCGAATCCGAATGATCCGAACCGGCCCAGGCTGGGCCTGTTGGCTCCCGAACCGGCATGGGCACTAGCTTGAGCATCAGTCATGCAAGGTCCAACCCGCACTCAGTCGGGGCCTATTCCAGCGGCGTTTTGCACCGAGTGCAGCGGTGCGAGTATTGTGGACCGACGGTGCGGCGTCCCGTGCCGGCTCTTGGCGTGCCCAGTCCTGAAATTTCTCGGAGCACTTCGCGGAATTTCCATCACCTGCTCACGTTTTGTAGTCCGGACACCTGCTGCGCCGAACCGGGTGCACTGACAAGAAGTAAGGATCGCCAGAAAGCCAATGGCCAAGAAGGACGGTGCCATAGAGGTCGAGGGTCGTGTGGTCGAGCCCCTGCCCAATGCCATGTTTCGCATTGAGCTGGAAAACGGCCACAAGGTGCTCGCCCACATCAGCGGCAAGATGCGGCAGCACTACATCCGCATCCTCCCCGAGGACCGGGTGGTGGTGGAGTTGTCGCCCTATGACCTGTCCCGGGGCCGCATCGTGTACCGGTACAAGTAGTAACGACGCCAACGTCTAAAGCGAAGCCCAGAGAACAGGACCGAGACTGCCGTGAAGGTGAACCCGAGCGTCAAGCCGATCTGTGACAAGTGCAGGGTGATCCGTCGGCACGGGCGGGTCATGGTGATCTGCTCCGATCCGCGCCACAAGCAGCGGCAGGGCTGAGTCCCCAGGACTGACGCCCGCCGCCGGACAACTGAATGCAGACCTCCCAGCACCAATGAGCGGCTGGCATCTATAGAGATGGGCCAGCTCATCCACGCCCGGACGGAGGCCGGGCCCCGCAGCCCCAATCGATTTTTGGGGCCAGGGAACGGACTGGGACAAGACCTCCGCTAAAGAAGAGGAAACGCCACCTATGGCTCGACTAGTAGGCGTCGATCTACCACGCGATAAGCGGATGGAGATCGCGCTGACCTACATCTATGGCATTGGCCGTACCCGTTCGAACGAAATTCTGGCGGCCACCGGCATCGACAAGGACCTGCGCACCAAGGACCTCACCGATGACCAGCTGACCCATCTGCGTGACTACATCGAAGCCAACCTGAAGGTCGAGGGTGACTTGCGCCGCGAGGTGCAGGCCGACATCCGCCGCAAGATCGAGATCGGCTGCTACCAAGGCCTGCGGCACCGCCGCGGCCTGCCGGTGCGTGGCCAACGGACCAAAACCAACGCGCGGACCCGCAAAGGCCCCAAGCGCACCATCGCAGGCAAGAAGAAGGCCAGGTAAACGATGCCACCGAAGAAGGCAACTGGGGCAGGACCCAAGAAGGGCCAGAAGACCCGCCGCAAAGAAAAGAAGAACGTCCCGCACGGTGCCGCGCACATCAAGAGCACCTTCAACAACACGATCGTGACGATCACCGACCCGCAGGGCAACGTCATCGCGTGGGCGTCGTCGGGTCACGTCGGCTTCAAGGGATCCCGCAAGTCGACTCCGTTCGCCGCTCAGCTGGCAGCGGAGAACGCCGCGCGCAAGGCCCAGGAGCATGGCGTGCGCAAGGTCGACGTGTTCGTGAAGGGCCCGGGCTCGGGCCGTGAGACCGCGATCCGGTCGCTGCAGGCCGCTGGTCTGGAGGTCGGTGCGATCTCTGACGTCACCCCCCAGCCGCACAACGGCGTCCGCCCGCCCAAGCGCCGCAGGGTTTAGGAGATAGACACATGGCTCGTTACACCGGACCCGTCACCCGCAAATCGCGACGGTTGCGCACCGACCTCGTCGGTGGCGACCAGGCCTTCGAAAAGCGTCCCTACCCGCCCGGCCAGCACGGCCGCGCGCGGATCAAGGAGAGCGAATACCTGCTGCAGCTGCAGGAGAAGCAGAAGGCCCGCTTCACCTAAGGCGTGATGGAAAAGCAATTCCGCCGCTACTACGAAGAGGCCGTGCGGCAGCCCGGCAAGACCGGTGAGGAATTGCTGAGGATTTTGGAGAGCCGGCTGGACAACGTCGTGTACCGCGCCGGCCTGGCGCGCACCCGCCGGATGGCCCGCCAGCTCGTCAGCCACGGACACTTCAGCGTCAACGGCGTACATGTCAACGTCCCCAGCTACCGGGTTTCGCAGTACGACATCATCGACGTGCGGGACAAGTCGCTCAACACGGTGCCGTTCCAAATCGCCCGGGAGACCGCGGGTGACCGTCCGATTCCGAGCTGGCTGCAGGTCGTCGGCGAGCGCCAACGCATCTTGATCCACCAGTTGCCCGAGCGGGCACAGATCGACGTCCCGCTCACCGAACAGCTAATCGTCGAGTACTACTCGAAGTAAGTTCCCCGCACCGCCGGTGCAGGACACCTAACGGCATCAAATAGCGGGTGCCGAGAAGGAGAAAGAAACACCATGCTGATCTCACAGCGACCCACACTGTCCGAGGACATCCTCACCGACAACCGGTCCCAGTTCGTAATCGAACCGCTGGAGCCGGGATTTGGTTACACCCTTGGTAATTCGCTTCGTCGGACCCTGCTGTCGTCGATTCCCGGCGCGGCTGTCACCAGCATCCGCATCGACGGTGTGCTGCACGAGTTCACGACGGTGCCCGGGGTCAAAGAAGATGTCACCGACATCATCTTGAACCTCAAGGGTCTGGTCGTGTCGTCCGAGGAGGACGAGCCGGTGACCATGTATCTGCGCAAGCAAGGACCCGGGGAGGTTACCGCCGGCGACATCGTGCCGCCGGCCGGCGTCACCGTGCACAACCCTGGCATGCACATCGCGACGTTGAACGACAAGGGCAAGCTCGAGGTCGAGCTCGTCGTCGAGCGCGGCCGTGGCTATGTGCCGGCGGTGCAGAACCGGGCTTCGGGCGCCGAAATCGGCCGTATCCCAGTCGATTCCATCTACTCGCCGGTGCTCAAGGTCACGTACAAGGTGGACGCCACCCGTGTCGAGCAGCGCACCGACTTCGACAAGCTGATCCTCGACGTGGAGACCAAGAGTTCCATCACCCCCCGCGACGCGCTGGCGTCGGCGGGCAAGACCCTGGTCGAATTGTTCGGCCTGGCACGCGAACTCAACGTCGAAGCCGAAGGTATCGAGATCGGCCCGTCGCCGGCCGAGGCCGACCACATCGCGTCCTTTGCGTTGCCGATCGACGACCTCGATCTGACGGTGCGGTCCTACAACTGCCTCAAGCGCGAGGGTGTGCATACCGTCGGCGAGCTGGTGTCGCGCACTGAGTCGGATCTGCTCGACATCCGCAACTTCGGTCAGAAGTCCATCGACGAGGTGAAGGTCAAGCTGCACCAGCTGGGCCTGTCGCTCAAGGACAGCCCGCCGAGCTTCGACCCTTCGGAGGTTGCGGGTTACGACGTCGCCACCGGTACCTGGTCCACCGAGGGTGCCTACGACGACCAGGACTACGCCGAAACCGAACAGCTCTAAATTGCGTCCAATCTAGACAGGAGCGTCAGCAATGCCCAAGCCCACCAAGGGCCCTCGCCTCGGCGGGTCGTCTTCGCACCAGAAGGCGATTCTGGCCAACCTGGCCACGTCGTTGTTCGAGCACGGCCGGATCAAGACCACCGAGCCGAAGGCGCGGGCGCTGCGGCCCTACGCGGAGAAGCTGATCACCCACGCCAAGAAGGGCACGTTGCACAATCGGCGTGAGGTGCTCAAGAAGATCCGCGACAAGGATGTGGTGCACGCCCTGTTCGCCGAGATCGGGCCGTTCTTCGCCGACCGCGAGGGCGGCTACACCCGCATCATCAAGGTCGAGGCGCGCAAGGGCGACAACGCTCCGATGGCAGTGATCGAACTGGTACGAGAGAAGACGGTTACCTCGGAGGCGGACCGGGCACGGCGCGTGAAGGCATCGAAGAAGGCTGCACCCGCGGTGGCCGCGGCGGCGCCGCAGGCAGCGGTGGAGCCCGAGGCTGAGGTGCCCGAGGCTGACGTGGCCGAGGCTGAGGTGTCCGAGGCTGAGCCCGCCGAGGAGGCCCCCGCGGACGAGCCCGAAGAGGCCCCTGAGAATTAATGGGGACGTCCGTCTGCGGCTCGATATCGCCTACGACGGAACCGATTTCGCGGGCTGGGCGGCGCAAGCTGGACAGCGCACGGTCGCCGGTGTTCTCAATGAGGCGCTGACGACCGTGTTCCGCACGCCGGTGCGGCTGCGCGCGGCGGGGCGCACCGACGCGGGAGTGCATGCCACCGGCCAGGTGGCCCATGCTGACGTTCCGGTCGAGGCGTTGCCGAACGCCTATGCGCGCTCATCGCGCACCGGTGATCCGGAGTTTGCGCCGTTGTTGCGTCGGTTGGGCCGATTCCTGCCCACCGATGTCCGTATCATCGACATCGCCCGCGCACCAAGTGATTTCGACGCTCGATTTTCGGCGCTGCGACGGCACTACACCTACAGATTGTCGACGGCGCCTTACGGGGTGGAACCGCAGCAGGCGCGCTACGTCACCGCCTGGCCGCGCGCTCTAGACATCGATGCGATGAATACGGCGTCGCGAGAGCTGTTGGGCTTGCACGACTTCGCGGCGTTCTGCCGACGTCGCGATGGTGCAACCACCATCCGAGACCTGCAGCGGCTGGATTGGTCGCGGGACGGCGACCTGATCACCGCGCGAGTGACCGCCGACGCGTTCTGCTGGTCGATGGTGCGATCGCTGGTGGGAGCCTTGCTGGCCGTCGGCGAGCACCGGCGCACCGCGGCCTGGTGTCGTGAATTGCTCACCACCACAAGCCGTTCCAGCGACTTCGCGGCCGCGCCACCGCATGGCCTGACGCTGATCGGTGTCGACTATCCGCCAGACGACGAGCTCGCGTCAAGAGCCGTGATCACCCGGGATTTGCGGACGCGTTAGCCCGCTGACGGAGGGCGACCCATCACGGTGAGGCGGACCCCGTATCGGGGACCCGAACCCGCGCCGCTTCGGCCCGAGCCGGCAACCGGCATGCCGCCCACCACATTTCCGGCTGGTGCGAAGTCAGCCGGCTCGACCACATCGCTGACGAATTCGGTAGCGGGCGTCAGCGTTGGCGCCGGGCTTGCTCCCGCCCAAGTGGGGGGTACTGAGAGCTTACCGATTACGCCTGCGTTGCCCGCAGCCGCGGCCACGGGTCCGCTGCTCACCATTTGTGCCGCGCCTGTCGCGGCCGCAGCGGCCTCGGGTGCGGCGGCGGCTGCCGGACCGATGAGCCCCATGGTCTTGGCGGTTGAGGCAAAGAAGCTGGCAATGCCGGCGCCGAAAAATGGCAGCCCGAGGGTGTCGTAGAAAAAGTTGGCGAAGGGCGCGTACCACTCAAGGAACCGTTCGATAGGTCCCGGTGTGTCGGTCAACGGGGTTGTGAGGCCACGCAACACGCCCGGTACCTCCGACATCAGCCGCGACAGCGTGGACTGCGTCGCACCGGCCGTGGTGGCTGCGGCACGGGTAACGGCACCGGCCTGCGTGGCCGCACCGTTCGGGCTGGTGGTCTGCGGGGGCGGACTGTGGGGCGTGACCGTCGCGGCGGTTGCCGCGGGGCCGGCGTAGCTGTACATGGCCGCGGAGTCTTGAGCCCACATTTCGCCGTATTCGGCCTCGGCGGCCGCAATCGCAGCGGCATTGATACCCAGGACATTGGCGGAGACCAGCGACGCCAGCCGGACGCGGTTTGCCGCAATCTGTGGCGGAGGCACCGTCGCCGCGAATGCGGTCTCATACGCAGCGGCCGCCAGACGCGCCTTGCTGGCCGACTCCTCGGCCCGAGCGGCGGTGGCACGCAGCCACGCCACGTAGGGTGCGACCGACTCGGCCATGGCCGCCGACGAGGGGCCCACCCACTCTTCGCAGCGCAGCGTGTTGATCACCTTCTCGTAATCGGTTGCGGTCGAGGTCAACTCGGCGGCCAACCCGCTCCACGACGATGCGGCGGTCAACATCGGCGCCGACCCCGGACCCGAATACATACGCGCGGAGTTGATCTCGGGCGGCAATGCCCCAAAGTCCACCGTTGGCAACATGTCGCTTCCTTCCTGAACTGTTAGCCCGCAGCCGGCGGACGTGACATGACCCTGAAGCGGCGCCCGTATCGACGTCGAGCGAATTTCGCGGGCCGTTCCCCGTTGGTCAGCGGCGCGCCGGGAAACAGCGGCCCGGACGCATTGGTCGGAGCGGCAGCGACTCCGATGTCCGAAATCCCAGCGGCGCCATCGTTTAACGCGGGAGACGAGGTGGCCCAAGTCGCTGGCACCGATATCAACCCGACCTGGTCGGCCTGGCCCAAACCCGCTGCCACGGGCCCAGAAACCGCCCGCGCCAAGCCCGGGGCTACCACCGCGGCGGCGGGGGCACCGGCGGCTGCACTCACGGGTTCGGAGATCAGTTGCTGTGCGAACAGGGTACCGAGCTGGATGATCCCCATTCCGAAATACGCCAATCCCCACGTGTTAACCAAGACGTTCCAGTCGTTGGTCGGAAGTATGGGAAACCAAGGCGGTTTCACCGGTTGCAGCTTGGAGATCAGCTGCGGGGCAATGTCGGGGTTTGTGGTGGTCGGCGGCGGCGCGAACGGGGTCAATACGGAGGCCGCAGACGAAGCGGCGGCGTAGTTGTACATGGCCGCGGCGTCTTGCGCCCAGAACTCGGCGTACTCGGCTTCGGTGGCCGCGATCGCTGGTGTGTTCTGCCCGAAAAAGTTCGTTGCGATCAGCGCCGTCAGCAACGCCCGGTTTGCCGCGACGAGCGGCGGCGGCACGGTCATCGCGAATGCGGCCTCGTAGGCCGCGGCGGCGGCCCTAGCCTGCATGCCCGTCTGCTCGGCTTGCGCGGCCGTGGTTTGCAGCCAGGCCACATAGGGTGCGACGGCGCGGATCATGGAAACCGACGCGGGTCCTCGCCACGGCAGGCTCGTCAGCTCGGAGAGCACCGAGCTGTAGCCAGTCGCCGCCGACGTGAGCTCTGCCGCGAGCGCGTCCCAGGCGGCCGCGGCGGCCATCAGGGGCCCCGAACCGACACCGGCGTACATGCGACCGGAGTTGATCTCGGGCGGTAATGCCCCGAAGAAGTTCGGGTCGATCGGCGCGTCAATAGTGATCAAGGCTTTCTTGAGCAGGGAAGTAACCGTCCGACACAAAGACAGACTAGAGAAATAATATTATATAGCAATAATCGCTTCAGGATATAGTAGCTCGACTGGCGTTAGGCCTGGGCCGGAAGTAGGTGCTCGCCGTTCTTATCGGTGGACAAGCACAGTGAACAGATATATGCGCGGTGCGCCTCGCAGCTCAACATGTCGGGCCGCTCGAAGTCTTGAGCGCAAACATGGCAGTTCAAGCGCTCGGATGAGGGATTGCCGTGCTCGTCATACATCGGCAAATCGATGCCGTCGTGGGTGCGGCGAATGTAGTACTTGCCTTTGGTGAGGATTGCCAGGATTGGCGGCATCGCCAACGCGATGACGATCGCCACCAACGGCGAATAGGGCCGCAGTACCGCGCCCAGACCGCCGAAGAACGCGACGATCGAGATCCCGGCGGCCAACAACATCGACCCGAAGCCGACCGGGTTGATGGCATACAGCATCCCGCGACGGAACTCAGGGGTGCGCGGGGAGCGGCCGAGTAGGAACTTGTTGAAGACAATGTCGGATGCCACCGTCACCACCCACGCCATGCCGCAGTTGGCGTAGAAACCAAGAATGGTATTAAGGAAGTCAAACATGTTGGCTTCCATCAGGATTAGCGCGATGCCAAGGTTCACCCCAAGGAACACAACGCGCCCGGGGTAATGCTTGGTGACACGCGTGAACGAATTTGTCCATGCCAGAGAGCCCGAATACGCATTTGTGACGTTGATCTTGACCTGGCTGAGGACCACCAAGACAACCGCGAGGGTAAGCGCCAGCCAGCCCGGCATGAAATTGCAGTAGATCTGCGTGAACTGGTGTACCGGCAAATTGGCGATTGCCGTGGACCCGGCGATGTTGGAAATCAGATAGACCGCCAGGAACAGCCCGATTATCTGCTTGATCGCGCCGAAGACCACCCAGCCGGGCCCAGCTAGCAGCATCCATGTCCACCATCTGCGTGAGTTCTTCGGTGTACGCGGCGGCATGAAGCGTAGGTAGTCGATCTGTTCGGCGATCTGAGCGATCAGGGATAGGCAGACGCCCGCCGCCAGCAGGACGGAGCCGACGGTGACGCCGCCGTGGCCGGCTTTGCCGGCATAGGCGAAGAACTGCCCAACCGAATCGGGATGGCTGATCACTAGGTAGCAAAACGGGGCCACCATCAGACACAGCCACAATGGGGTAGTCCAAAGTTGAAGCTGCGACAGGACTTTCATGCCGTACATCACCAATGGAAAGATCAACAAGGTTGAGCAGGCATAGCCCAGCCACAGCGGAACATGAAGGCCGAGGTTGAGGCCTTGAGCCATGATTGAGCCTTCGAGCGCGAAGAAGATGAAGGTGAACGTCGCAAAGATCACGTTGGTCACCACCGACCCGTAGTAGCCGAAGCCACTTCCGCGGGTAATCAGATCCAGGTCGATGTTGTAGCGCGCTGCGTAGTAGGCCAGCGGCAACCCGGTGGTGAAGACCACCAATGCGAATATCCCGATGCCCCATAGGGCATTCGCAGTACCCCAGGTGATGCCGACGTTGGCCCCGATTGCGAAGTCGGCAAGATAGGCGATGCCGCCGAGAGCCGAGATTCCCACCACCGCGGGTGACCACTTCCGGTAGCTGCGTGGTGCGAAGCGCAGCGTGTAGTCCTCGAGTGTCTCACCGCTGGCCGTGGCCTTGTCGAGGTTCGCTGGGAGAGTGCTCTCGATGTCTGTTTCGACGCCGTGCATTAATCCTCCCGAACGCAAACCTGTCAAAGGATTGCCAATATCCTTGTGAAACCTTGAAAGTGCGGGTCAGCGTCGTTGGTGAGGTGCGGTGATCCTAACCGCGTATTGCGCGGGGTGCCAACTATGTCGAATCTTAGAGTTTGCTCGCGACGAAACTCGCGGCCTCGTTGGTCAAGCCGGGCACGTAGCCCATATGTGCCTTCCATTGGTTGCCGCCCGAGCAGATCGGGTCGCCCTCATTGCAAAGGTTGAGGATCTTGCCTGCGAAATGCGGACTCAAGGCGGTCATCAGCCC
>NZ_OCVX01000003.1:9185-103680 GCF_900232995.1 Mycobacterium simulans | reverse complement strand
GCCCTGACGGATTGCCGAAAAGAGTTACCGCAGCGACGTGGTCGGCGGCTTCGGCCGGTAACGGCTGACTGAAGCCCAGACCGGGTAATGGTGCGGCAGTGACGATGTCGATCACCGCGGCCCCCTGCGAGTACCCGCCGAGCACCAGCTTGGTGTCAGGGCATGTGTTAGCCATTTGCTGAACATGGTCGCTGGCGTCGTTTGCGCCTTCCGTGGCGGCCAGGAAGTCGTCGTTCGCCGGGTAGTTCACCCCGTATGCCGCAATGGCTCTGCCCGTTTGTTGGTGCAGCGAGTTGACCAGGGCCTGGCCTACCCGACCGATGCCTGGCGGCTCACCGGTTCCCCGCGCGAAGACCACCTGGACGTCCGGGCAGGCCGCCGATGCCTTGGGCGCCAGTGGAGGTGCAAGCAATGCGGCCGCCGCGATTGCGGCGGCCGCGATAAGCCCGATTAGCCTCATGCGGCAATGTTACGGGCTTGTTGACACAGCGTCAGTGAATGGATCCGGGGCCGGGGACGGGCACCTGAGAGCTGGGCCCGGGCACCGGCTGGGGCCCGGGTGCCTGCGGGATCGAACCGGGTATTTGCATGACCGGGGACGACATCAGTTTCGTCGCAACGAAGCTCGCCGCCTGCGTGGTGTACACGGGGACATAGCCGTCGGTGTGCCCGCTCCATTCATTGCCCGGTCCGGCGTGACAAATCGGGTCGCTGGGGTTGCACAAGTCAATCGCCTTCGATCCCAACAATGCACTCTGCGTGGTCAGCGACCCGCCGCTGCGATTGGCCACGTTGCCGAATACCGCTACCGCCGCGATGTTGTCCACGTATTCGGCCGGTAGCGGGCTGCCGAAAGTGATGCCGCCCAAAGGAACTCCGGCCACGATGTCGATCACGTCCGCGCCCTGTGAGTAGCCCCCCAAAACCAGCTTGGTGTTGGGGCAGGACGAGGCCATCGACTTGATGTGTGCAATGGTGTCGTTGGCGCCGTCACCTCCGTGCAGTTGGAGGCGGCTGGCGGCATAGTTCACCGCGTAAACCCCGATGTTCTTGCCGGTCTGCTGGCGCAGCGAGTCGACGAAGGCTTCGCCGACGCGGCCGATACCGGGCGGCTCACTGGTGCCGCGGGCGAAGGTGACTTCGGCGTCCGGGCAGTTGTCGGCGGAAGCGACCGGGATGGTGTTGGCGCTACCAATGGTGGGCGCGACTGATAAAACGCCC
Source organism: Mycobacterium simulans (assembly GCF_900232995.1). Classification (GTDB taxonomy): domain Bacteria; phylum Actinomycetota; class Actinomycetes; order Mycobacteriales; family Mycobacteriaceae; genus Mycobacterium; species Mycobacterium simulans. The sequence continues at coordinate 102,459 of NZ_OCVX01000003.1, read as the reverse complement.
GCGGCGGCAATGGTGAGGGCACCGCGGCGCAATCGGCGATTATTCACCCCGAAATTTTACCCGTGGCCGGGTGCGGTGAAACCTCGCAACCTGTGGATGAACGGCGCGAAGCGGTTGGCTGGCGGCCTACCGTAAGCCAGAACGATCGGGCTGTTGGGGGACGTTCGGGGGGTGAAGATGACTACTTGGCTAGATGTCAGTGGCCATCGATTTCTGGTGCGGCGTATCGAGTGCGCATTGCTGCGCAGGGATATCCGCACGGCCAACGAACCCCTGCGGAGACACCCGGCGTCATTGATGGTGGGGTGCTTACTGACGGCGATCGCCGTGGCGGGGTGCGCGTTCGTTGGTTTGCTGAGTCCGCAGGCCGGTCTCGGCGATGCGCGAATCGTGATGAGTCGGGAATCCGGAGCGCTTTACGTACGAGTCGGCGATACCTGGCACCCGGTACTGAACCTGGCGTCGGCGCGGCTGATCGCGGCGACGGACGCTAACCCGCGCCCGGTGCGCGAGTCCGAACTGCGCCGCACCAAGCGCGGTCCCCTGCTGGGCATTCCGGGCGCGCCGCAGTTCGTTGCGCCGCCGTTGTCCGGCGCCGAATCGATCTGGACGATCTGTGATTCCGACATGGGTGGGGCAACGACGGTCATCGTCGCGACCGCTGCGAACTCGTCGGTCCGCCCGCTGGCTGCTGACCAGACCGTCCTGGTTTCGCCCGGCCACGATTCGCCGGCCTACCTGCTCTACCGCGGACAACGGGCGATGGTGGATCTGTCTGACCCCGCGGTTCAGCGTGCGCTCAAGCTGGAGGGACGGGTGCCGCGGGTCGTCTCACCGTCTTTGCTCAACGCCGTGCCGGAGGCGCCGTCGATCGCGTCTCCCCGGATCGGGGGTGTGGGTGGGCCGGCGCCGGCAGGCCCACCCGGATTTGCGGTCGGCAGTGTGCTGAGGATCACACGCGCCGAGGGTGACGAGTATTACGTGGTGTTGCGCGGCGGGGTGCAACGAATCGGCCAGGTCGCGGCCGATCTGTTGCGGTTCAGCAACTCGCAGGGCACCGCCACCGTCATCGCGGTCGCGCCCGATGTGATCGGGACGACGCCGATCGTCAATAGCTTGCGGGTGTCCACCTTTCCAGACCGGGCACCGACGCCAGTGGACGGTGCCACGGTGTGCGCGACCTGGTCGTCCGCGCAATCGGGTCGTCCCGACATCACGTTCTCTGCTGGCAGCGGCGTGCCGGTGCCGGCCGGGCAGGTGCCGGTGCGGCTGGCGCAAGCCGATGGCCGCGGCCCCGCGCTGGATGCGGTTTACCTTCCGCCGGGCCGCAGCGCCTACGTGGCGGACAGCACGCGGGCTGGCACGCGCTATCTCGTCACCGACAGCGGCGTGCGGTTCGCGGTCCACGACGACGACGCGGCGCATGACCTCGGATTGCCGCCGGCAGCGGTTCCGGCCCCGTGGCCGGTGTTGGCAACACTGCCGTCGGGTCCGGAGCTGAGCAGACAGCGGGCGTCAGTCGCCCGCGACGCTATCGTGCCTTAGCCGAGCTCCCCGCCGTGACAGGGCACCGATGCCGAGCGCGGCCACCAGGCCAACCAGGCATATCGCGGCGCCACCAAATGCGGTGTCTCGGGCCCGGTTGTCCGAAGGCTCGCGCATCGGCGGCTGGGTAACCGGCGCAGCTACATCAGCGGGATTGGGCGATTGCGGGGTTGTGCCGGTGCTGACCGCGGTCAGCGCATCGACGGTGCCGTTGCCGACGAGCGGGTTCCATCCGGAGGGCGGGTGGTGCGCGGTCGCCTCGATGCGCGCCATTACCTGCCGGGCGCTCAATGACGGGAACCGGGCCCGTATCAGGGCGGCCAGCCCGCTGACCACGGGCGCGGCGTAACTGGTACCCGACACCAGCGCCGAACCATGCTGTCCGTCAATGCCATTCACGAGCCCGTCACCCACTGGGCTAAGCGAGGTCACGCCCTCGCCGGTCGCGGCGACATCCACCCACGGGCCGGCCAGAGTGAATGCCGACGGTTCCCCTTTGACGTTCACCGAACCTACGGTCAGTACGTAGTCGTCGTACCAGGCCGGGCTGACCGCGACCGTAACGGTGTCCCGGGTCGCATCGGAGCGCTGAGCCGGACACTGCGCGCCGCCGCCGGAGTTACCGGCAGCGGCCACGACGACGGTGTTCTTGACATCGACCGCGTAGGCCAGTGCGGCGCCCAGCGCGCGGTCGTCGAGCGCTTCCGCCGCGGGAACGCAGGCAACGGACGAAATGTTAATCACCGACGCGCCGAGATCGGCGGCCGTCCGGACGGCTTTTGCCATGGTGTCCACGTCGCCCACCCCCGAGCCGGACCGGTCGCCGACCGGAGCGAACTTGGCACTGGACTGGCGGATGCTGATCAGGGTGACGTCAGGCGCCATGCCGCTGAACCGGTCGGTGGTGGAACTGGGTGCAGCGGCGATGATTCCGGCCACCAACGTGCCGTGCGCATCGCAATCCTGGGTGCCGTCGCCGTTGGAGACGTAGTCGCCGCCGGCCACCAGATCGGGTAGTCGTCGGTGCCGTGACACGCCGGTGTCGATGACCGCCACCCGTTGGCCTGCACCGCGGGTGAGTTGCCAGATCTGTGCCAGGTCGAGATCGGCGAGCTGAGCGTCGACGTCAGGTCTATCCGATGCTGCCTTCACCACCGTACAGACTTCGCGTTGCACGGTGGGCTGTTGGGGTGCTGGCAATGCCGGTGCAGGCAGCCGCTTTTCGTCGATCGGCGGCGGCGAAACCGCGCGCGCCGGCGGTGCGGTGCACTGGGAAAGCACCGTCAGCGCCGCGATCACCAGCAGACGCATGAAGCGTGCCGTCTTCGTCCTCATATCAGGTCGACGCCGCGAACCGCGCTGAACACACCGCAAATCCAACAGGTCAGAGGCACCATCGTGACCAGCATCAGGCACTCCAGCACTTGGACGCTTCGGCGTGCCACCGGTGAGAGCGGCGTCGTGGGAGCCATGAAGCCCAGATACATGGCCACCGCTGCCAGGGTCGCGGCCAGCGCCGCTATCCATGGCCCGTGCCGCGGTGCGCCGGCCGCGGCGACAGCGAAGGTTGTTGTTGCGGTGGTAATTCCACTGATAACAAACACCAGCGTTCTTTTCCACACGACTGAACGTGCACGTAGCAGCAACAGCGCGGCAATGACCGCGGCCAACGGGACGGCTTTACGGGCGCTGATCGCGGCGGCGATGGCACCGATGGCGGCCGACGATGCGAAGGCGGCAAGCAGGCTAGTCAACCAGACGTCGGCGCGGATGGCCTTGGCGGCCACTAGATCTGCTGCCGGTAAGTCATCGTCTCTTGGCGACAGCCCGGCTAGCTGGATCGCAATCCGCGGAGATAGCTCCAGTAGCCCAAGCGAAGCCAGCGCAAGTGCCGAACCGATCGTGCACGGTGGGGCCGCGACGAGTACACCCGCCAGCGCAGCGATGGCGGTGACGACCGCACTGCACGCCACGGCAGTCAATGTGACTACACCACAACCCGTTACGCGCATCGCCAGCACCGCGGTGACAGCCGCCGCCATCGCGGCCAGCAGTACGCTTGCGGCACCGGGAACACCGGGCACCGCCAGCAGGCCGGCAACCGCGGCGAACATGATGGCGATCAGGCCAAGCGAGAGACCAGCACCCGGATCGCGATATGTCCGGTGTGCAATCGCCGCACAGAGCAGTGCGATCGCGGCGGCCCCCGCCGCCATAGCCGCCGTTGTGCCGGCATGCCGAGCGGCGGTGCTGTTGAGCGCGTTTCGCGCTAGAACCAGAGCGCCGGTAGCGGTCAGGCAGATCGCCGCGACCGCGCCAGTGAGCCGGGTCGCTTTCCGGGACCGCGGTCCGGTCGAGGAATCGAGCGTCGCCGAAACCGACTCGGCAACATCGTCACAACGTGTGACGGGCGGCTCGAGAGGGGACTGGCTCAAGACCAGTACCGTGCCGTCTCGGATATCGTTTTGCGCCAATGTCGTCGACCCCGGAAGCGCCGACGCGCCGACACGGGACAGCTGATAGCGCATCGCCGCCGAATCGGCGGTTCGGGTGCCGACCATGTCGATGATCGATGGAATGAGCGTGGCAACCGGCACTGCGGCAGGCAGTGACAGGTCGACGGTGGCGGTGCCGGCGTGCACAGCGACGCGGCGCAGGCCGGGATCGGATGCAGACATATCGCGGGACGCTAGCCAGTTCCGGGTGATCCGGTATTCGGTTGTGCACAGGCGACTTGCGGTCCAATGACTGCGCTGCCTAACGTCGCCCAACCGTGACCGCCGACATCGAGGTTGCCGCGCCACCCGAGGTGCCGCGAACTGCAGCGCCCGGCTTGCTGTTAAGGCTGTTGCCGGTGGTCATCTCCGTCGCTACCGTGGGCGTCGTTGCGGCGGCCTCGTTCTCGGGGGCGCCGCTGGTGCGCAACCCCACATTCGTGGCCTTCCCGATGATGATGCTGGTCTCGTTAGTGGTGACCACGGTAACCGGGCCTGGCCGTCGGCGGGGCGCCGAGATCGGTACTGCTCGCGTCGACTACCTCGGATATCTGAGCGGCTTGCGCAGTACTGTCGCCGAAACCGCTGCGGCACAACGTGTGGCACTGAACCGGGCACATCCTGATCCCGATGCCTTATGGACCTTGGTGGGCGGCTCGCGGATGTGGGAACGCCGGCCGGACGATCCCGAATTCTGCTGCGTTCGTGTTGGCCGTGGAAATCAGCCGCTCGCCCGGCGTCTGGTGGCCCCGCAGATTCCCTCCCCACCACGGTCGGATCCGGTAACCGTCACAGCGCTACGCCGCTTTCTGAGGGCGCACTCGACGATTGCGGATGTGCCCGTCGCGATCCAACTGCGTGGGGCTATCACGATCGACGGCGAGGCGACGCCGGTGCGTGCGTTGCTACGCGCGATGATCTGCCAGCTGGCAGTGCTGCATGCTCCGGACCAACTGTTGATCGCGGCAGTGGTCAGCGACCGCACGGCTGACGAGTGGGATTGGCTGAAATGGTTGCCGCACAGTCGGCATCCGAGTGATGTTGATGCGGCGGCGCCCGTCCGACTGGTGATGATTGTCGACACGGAGACGGGTGTCGACGGCGGCATTGCAGATGCGGTCACGCTGCGGGTGGGCAGTGACCGCGGCGACGGGTCTTTGGTGGTCACGTGCGGCGGCGAAGTGTCAACGTTAGTGTGCCCGGACCAGATGGATCCCGTTGACGCGGTGGTCTGCGCGCGCCGCCTGGCCGCCTGCCGGGTTGCGCGTCGTGGCGGTGGTTCGGACTGGCCCCGCCTGCTCGGCATCGGTGAGGTCGCGGGCCTCGACGCGACCACGTTGTGGCGCCGCCAAAGCCATGGTGACCGGCTCTGTGCACCGATCGGAGCCACACTCGATGGCGCAGCGGTGGAGTTGGACATCAAGGAGCCCGCGGAGGGGGGTATGGGTCCGCACGGGCTGTGTGTCGGCGCGACCGGGTCGGGCAAGTCGGAGCTGCTCCGCACCGTCGCATTGGGCATGATGGTACGAAACTCTCCCGAAGTGCTCAACTTGTTGCTGGTCGACTTCAAGGGTGGGGCAACATTTCTCGCCCTTGGGCGAGCGCCGCACGTGGCCGCCGTCCTCCCCAACCTCGCCGATGAAGCTCCGCTGGTTTCGCGGATGCGCGAAGCGTTGGCCGGCGAAATGAACCGCCGGCAGCAGCTGCTGCGCACGGCCGGGAACTTCGTCAGCATCGCGGCCTACGAACAAGCGCGCCGTGGCGGCGCGCGATTGATCGCGCTGCCAACGCTATTCGTCATCGTCGACGAGTTTTCCGAACTGCATAGTCAGCATCCCGATTTCGCGGAAACGTTCGTTGCGATTGGCCGGCTCGGCCGGTCGCTGGGTATGCACCTGTTGCTGGCCAGCCAGCGCCTCGACGAGGGCCGGCTGCGTGGACTGGAGGCTCATCTCTCCTATCGCGTGTGTTTGAAAACTCTGTCTGCCAGCGACTCACGGACTGTCCTGGGCACACTCGACGCCTATGAGTTGCCGAACACGCCCGGCGCGGGATTCCTGCGTACGCCCACCGGCGAGCTGACCAGGTTCCAGGCGGCCCTCGTTTCGGGACCGCTCGCGACGCGGCGTCCGGGGGGTGTCGGCACCGAAGTGCGGCCGTTCACCGCGCAAGCCATCGGGCCGGTCGCTCATGTCGGTGAAGAGCCCGTGGGTAGCGTCTTGCATGCGGTGTTGGACCGGCTGTCGGGTCTGGGACCGCCCGCGCACCAAGTCTGGCTGCCGCCATTGGAGGCGGCGCCGACGCTGGACACGTTGTTGGGCGAAGCTCGGGGTGAGCTAGTGGTGCCGATCGGTATCGTCGACCGACCGTTTGACCAGTCAAGAACGCCGCTGACGGTCGACTTGTCCGGAGCTGCAGGCAATGTCGCGGTTGTCGGGTCACCGCGATCGGGCAAGTCGACCGCACTGCGGACCCTGATCGCGGCCTTGGCCGCTACCCACAGTCCGGCCCAGGTGCAGTTCTACTGCCTGGATTTCGGCGGTGGGGCCCTGGCTTCGATGCGTGAATTGCCACATGTGGGCGACGTCGCCGGCAGAGCCGAGCCCGAGCTTGTCCGGCGCATGGTCGCCGAATTGGAGTCCATCCTGCGATCTCGGGAGGCCGCTCTTCGCGGCCGCAGCCTCGACTCGGTTGCGCATGTGTTTCTCGTCATCGATGGCTGGGCGAGCCTGCGCCATGAGTTCGAGGCGCTTGAGCAGTCGATCACTGCGATTGCGGCCCAAGGACTTTCGTTTGCGGTCCATGTGGTCTTGTCGGCGTCGCGCTGGGCGGAAATCAGACCTGCGCTGAAAGACCAGATCGGCACCCGCATCGAGTTGCGGCTGGGTGATCCCGTGGATTCCGAAGTGGACCGCAGGCAGGCGCAGCAGGTACCCCGCGACAAGGCGGGCCGTGGCCTGTGCCACGACGGGCTGCACATGGTAATCGCCCTGCCCAGGCTCGAACGCGTCGAGATGCAACGACACGGTGCAGCGGCGCCGCCGATACCCCTGCTGCCGGCATGCGTGGACTATGACACCGTTATCCAGCAAGCGGGCGACGACCCGGATGGGCGGATCCTGCTCGGCCTGGAGGAGCGCCGGCTGCGCCCGGTCGCAGTCGACTTCGAGCGTCACCCGCACCTGTTGGTTCTTGGCGACAACGAATGCGGTAAGACAGCCACACTGCGAACCCTGTGCCGCGGGATCGTTCGGGCCAAAACCGCCGGACAAGCCCGGCTGCTGATCGTCGACTTCCGGCGCGCGCTGCTCGACCTCATGGATCCGGAACATGTTGGCGGCTACGCGATGTCGCCCGCGGCGCTGGGCGAACTGCTGCCTCCGCTGGTGGACTTGCTGCGGGCGCGGATGCTTCCCTCCGAGGTGACTCCGGCACAGCTGCGAACCAGGTCTTGGTGGTCCGGGCCGGACATCTATGTTGTGGTAGACGATTACGACCTGGTCGCCACGTGCGCGGGCCACCCGTTGCTGGTCCTACTCGAATATCTGCCCCATGCAAGGGATCTCGGCTTGCACGTCATCGTGGCCCGGCGCAGCGGAGGCGCGGCGCGGGCCATGTTCGAGCCAATGCTCGCGGGCCTGCGCGACTTCGGTTGCATGGCACTGATAATGAGCGGACGACCGGACGAGGGCGCGCTGTTCGGGTCGTGCGTTCCGGTGCCGCTGCCGGCGGGCCGTGGCATCCTGATCACCCGTCCTGGCGACGAGCGGGTGGTGCAGGTGGCCTGGAGTCCACCGGCGCCGTGAGTCCACACCAGGCGGTCATCGAGGCCGGCCCCGGCGCGATCCGCCGATTGTGTTGCGCCGGAGGCGGTATCGCCGACGCGCAGTTGGTTGCGGCCGCGCTGGGTGCTATAGACGATTCGGTGGTGCTGGTGGACGATCGGCCGGTCGATGTCTCATCGGTCTGGTCCGGCGCACTGCGCTCCGTGCTGTGCAGTCATCCCGACGGCGTGATCGTCGTGCATCCATCGTGGTGGTCGGCAGCGCGGGTCGGCGTGGTGGCCGCGGCCACACAGACATTGGCCGATGAAGCGGTGGTGCGGCCGCGGTCCTGGCTGCTGGCGCGGGCGTCGGCCCAACCGGCGGTGGTGGTGGAGATCGCCGAACGGTTGGTCATGGTCGCTGCCGACGAGGTGGTCGGCGTGGCGCGCCGTAGCGATCCTCAGCCGGTTGCCGACGAGGTCGCGGGTGTTGTCGCCGATACGGCCCCCTACGCGACGGCGGCGGTGCTGATCGACGCACCGAATTCGGTCACAGGGGCGCCCCAGCTTGGGACGCTGATCGCCGGTGCATTGCGCCGTGCGGGGCGGGCGGCGGTGGAAATCGGTGATGCGCGGCTGGCGCGGCTGGCCGGGGACGCGCCACGTGAGCCGTCCCCGTGGCAACCGGGTGCCGCAGGCCGATCCCGGGTCCGGGCGGTTGTCTGGCTTGCGGTCGCCGGGGTCGTCCTGGCAGTGCCGACGCTGTCGGCGGTGCCCATCCCGTCGCAGCCGGGCCATCGCGGCGTATCGCCGGTACCGGTAGCGGCAACCACATCTCTGGTCGAGGGCCGGGTGGTGGTGACAATTCCGGCGACCTGGTCCACGCAGCGGGTGGTCGCCGGGCCGGGCTCGGCGCGGGTGCAGGTCACGTCGCCGTCAGATCCCGAGGTGGCGTTGCACGTGACGCAATCGCCGGTGGCCGGCGAGACGCTGACCGGCACCGCGCAGCGCCTAAAGCTGGCCATCGACGCGGAGCCCACCGGAGTGTTCGTCGACTTCAACCCCTCAGGCAGCAGCGCCGGCCGGCCCGCGGTGACATACCGCGAGGTGCGCGCCGGACATGACGTGCGATGGACGGTACTGCTCGACCGCGCGGTCCGGATCAGCATTGGATGTCAGAGCAGGCCGGGCGCGCCCGACGCCGTTCGCGATGCGTGCGAGCAGGCCGTGCGGTCGGCGCACGCGCTGGGGTGAGCCTGAAAATGGGTGGAACCTAACGGCACCGATCCGGCGTCGTATTCGGTATGAGCACATTGAGCACCGACTTTGATCTGATGCGCTCGGTCGCGAGCACCACCGACACCCGCAACGAGGAAATCCGGGTGATGTTGCAGTCATTCATCGGCCGGATGAGCACTGTGCCGGCATCGGTGTGGGGTGGGCCTGCCGCCGCCCGGTTCAAGGATGTGGTGGATCGGTGGAACGTCGAGTCGATGCGGCTGTACCACGTCCTGCATGCGATTGCCGAGACCATCCGACATAACGAGGCCGCGCTGCGGGAAGCCGGTCAGGACCATGCACACCACATCGCCGCGGCCGGCGGACACCTGTAATCGGAGGGATCAGCGTGGATCGAGTGTTGTCGTACAACTTTGATGCAATCGAATACTCCGTTCGCCAGGAGATCCACACCACGGCGGCCCGGCTCAACGCCGCACTCGACGAACTGAGGTCACAAATCGCGCCGCTGCAGCAGCTGTGGACCCGGCAAGCGGCCGCCGCCTACCAGGTTGAGCAGCTCAAATGGCACCAGGCGGCCACCGCGCTCAACGAAATCCTGGTCGACCTGGGAAATGCGGTTCGCGACGGCGCCGCCACCGTGGCCGACGCCGACCGCCGTGCGGCTGGCGTCTGGGCGCGATAGCTGCACCCCAGAAAGACTCTGTGTGGTCCCGACGGAAGGAGAGCCGTCGGGACCACACAGTCGTTTTGACCTGCGGGGATGCTCGTCGGTAAGCTGCTCGGTTGGCGTGCGGTACGCCGGGGCCTCGGGTCAATGTCGGTCGCCGAGAGCTAGCCCCCTTGGACCCACCCGGTCCACCTGACTGGCACCCGGTCCACGCCGGGATCCACCCGAGAGAAAGTGTGGTAAGCGCTGTGCCTACATACGCGCCCAAGGCGGGTGACACCACGAGGTCGTGGTACGTCATCGACGCCACGGACGTGGTGCTTGGCCGCCTTGCCGTCGCAGCGGCCAATCTGCTGCGCGGCAAGCACAAGCCGACGTTCGCGCCCAATGTCGATGGCGGTGACTTCGTCATCGTCATCAACGCCGACAAGGTCGCCATCAGCGGCGACAAACTGCGAAGCAAGATGGCTTACAGCCACTCGGGTTATCCCGGCGGCCTGCACAAGCGCACGATCGGCGAGCTGATGCAAAAGCACCCCGACCGTGTGGTGGAGAAGGCGATTGTCGGCATGTTGCCCAAGAACAAGCTCAGCCGCCAGATCCAGCGCAAGCTTCGCGTCTACGCCGGCCCGGAGCATCCACACACTGCCCAACAGCCGGTGCCGTTCGAGATCAAGCAGGTGGCGCAATGACCGCGTCGGCGACGATGCAGAGCGAAGCGATGAGGAGGAGCGGCGCCGAATGACCGAGATCCAAGAGACCCTGGAAACCCCTGCCGCCGCAGCAGCGCCGGCCGCGACACACAGCGAGTCGTTTGTGCTGGAGCGGCCAATCCAGACCGTCGGCCGCCGCAAGGAGGCCGTGGTGCGGGTGCGGTTGGTGCCGGGCACCGGCAAGTTCGACCTCAATGGCCGCAGCCTAGAGGACTACTTCCCCAACAAGGTGCACCAGCAGCTGATCAAGGCCCCGCTGGTTACCGTCGAGCGGACGGAAAGCTTCGACATCTTCGCTCACCTGCACGGTGGCGGGCCGTCGGGTCAGGCCGGCGCGTTGCGCCTGGGTATCGCCCGGGCGTTAATTCTGGCGCAGCCCGAGGACCGGCCCGCGCTGAAGAAGGCCGGCTTCCTCACCCGTGATCCGCGCGCCACCGAGCGCAAGAAGTATGGCCTGAAGAAGGCCCGCAAGGCGCCGCAGTACAGCAAGCGCTGATATCACTTTTGGGCCGCGAGCGTGCATATTTGTACGCGTTCATCGGCGTGTCGGCGAACAGACATGCACGCTCGCGGCTCAGAGTGGGCCAAAAGTGGGTATATCCACGGCCGTCAACTGTGAAAGGTTTGTCCGTATGGGTCGACTATTCGGCACCGACGGCGTTCGCGGGGTCGCCAATCGCGAGCTGACCGCAGAGTTGGCCCTGGCGCTGGGCGCCGCATCCGCGCGGCACCTGGCGGGTTCGGGCGGACCGGGGCGGCGAGTCGCCGTGATCGGTCGTGACCCGCGGGCCAGCGGCGAACTGCTGGAGGCCGCTGTGATCGCCGGCCTGACGAGTGAGGGCGTCGACGCGCTACGGGTCGGGGTGCTTCCGACACCCGCGGTTGCCTACCTGACCGGTGCCTACGACGCCGACTTCGGGGTAATGATCTCGGCTTCGCATAACCCGATGCCCGACAACGGCATCAAGATCTTTGGTCCCGGCGGCCACAAACTGGACGACGACACCGAGGACCAGATCGAGGACCTGGTCGCGGCGGGACCCGGCCTGCGTCCGGTCGGCGCGGGTATCGGCCGCGTCGTCGACGCCGAGGATGCGCCGGAGCGCTACCTGCGCCATGTGGGCAAGGCAAGCACCAATCGGCTTGAGGGCCTGACCGTGGTCGTCGACTGCGCGCACGGGGCAGCCTCGTCGGTAGCGCCGCGCGCCTACCGCGCGGCCGGTGCCCGGGTCATCGCGATTAACGCCGAACCCAATGGGCTCAACATCAACGACGGCTGCGGATCGACCCACCTGGACCCGCTTCGGGCGGCGGTCCTCGCCCACCGCGCCGACCTGGGTCTGGCCCATGACGGAGATGCCGATCGGTGCCTGGCCGTGGACGCCAACGGTGAACTCGTCGACGGCGACGCCATCATGGTGGTGCTGGCGCTTGCCATGCGCGACGCCGGGGAACTGACTTCCAACACGTTGGTGACCACCGTGATGAGCAACCTTGGGCTGCACCTGGCCATGCGCTCTGCTGGCATCGCGGTGCGCACCACCGACGTCGGCGACCGCTATGTCCTCGAAGAACTGCGGGCCGGTGACTACAGCCTCGGCGGCGAGCAATCCGGCCATGTCGTGATGCCGATGCTGGGCTCCACCGGCGACGGGATCGTCACCGGGCTGCGATTGATGATGCGCATGGTGCAAACCAATTCGTCGCTGGCCACCTTGGCGTCGGCGATGCGGACCTTGCCGCAGGTGCTGATCAACGTTGAGGTTGCCGACAAGGCCACCGCCGCCGTCGCGCCCGCGGTCCAGGCGGCGGTCGACGAGGCCCAGGCCGAGCTGGGAGACACCGGTCGAATCCTGTTGCGTCCCTCCGGAACTGAGCCGATGATTCGGGTGATGGTGGAGGCGGCCGACGAAGACGTCGCCCAGCGGCTGGCCACCAGTGTCGCGGACGTGGTGAGCGCTGCGGGCTGACCCGCGAAATACTGGAACCCCGACGCGGTGCGGGGAGTCGAACTATGTATGGGACTCGTTAGTGCCGGTATCGATGTCGAGATGGTGCATGCCGTTGCCGAGCGGTTCAGCGCTGCAGCCGAACTCATTGATAACGCCGTAACCGATCACCTCGCCACGCTGGCTTTCCACGGAGCCTGTGCCGGGCGGGCGCACACCGCCCGCGGTGACGCGTTGCGTGCCGGGCTGGACCGGTTGGCGATTGAGTTGTCGCAGTGGTCACGAGCGGCTGTTGAGGTCGCGGTCGCGCTGCGGACGACCGCCGACCGCTACGCCGACGCCGACCGGTATGCCGCGGCGCGGATCGCTTGATCGTGGCAGATCGATTGGACGTCGCCGGCCGGCTCGCTGAGGGCCGACCCGCCGTCGAGCACACGCGGAGCTACGTGCGCGCTTGCCAACAGGTGGGGTGCGCAAGTCCTGACCTGGAGATCCGCGACTACTACGACGGCGAGGACGGACTCGATCTGCACATCCTCGACGGCGACTGCGCGCAGCTGCGGGCAGCGGGTGTCGCGGTCACCGAAGCGCTGCGGATGCAGCGCGCTCAGATTAGCGAGCTGACCGCGGCGTGGACGGGATCGGGCGCGCAAGCCGCGGTTCGCTTTCTGCAGCGTCATTGCGACGCCGCAAACGAGGTGGTCACCGAAATCCGTGCGGCGGCCCAGCGGTGCGAGTCGCTGCGCGACAACTTGTGGCAGCTGGTCGACGCGAAGGTCGCGACGGCCATCGCCATCGACGACCGCACAGTGGCGCAGCGGCCGGTGTGGTTGGCCGCTGCCGATGCGGTGACAACCGGGGTAGGGGATCGGCCAACGGCTGAGCAATTGGTTCGCCAACAGATAACGCCCCACGTGGACAACGACATTCGCCACGACTGGCGCACCGCGATGCAGGCGACTCGGGCCGGGGTTGCGGCGGCCTACGACATGGTCACCGACCGGTTGGCCGCCGCTCCCCGAACGTACTTCGAGATTCCTGGTGATCTCGGGCCCCTACCCGATGCGACCACGCCGGCACCGCCGAACGTTGTGCCCGCGACGGTCGCGCCCGCCGCAACGTTGCCCGCCCGCCCGCCGGATGCCGCACCGGCCATGGCTCCGGTGAGCTCCATGCCCCCCGATCTGGGAGCTGGGATCGGCGATGGTCCAGCAATTCCCACAGTTAGTGGTGGTTTGGCTGATTTTGGGGGGCTTGGCGGGCTTGCCGGTCGGATCGTTCAGGCGATGGATGGCCTGCTGGGCTCGGCCGCCGATCAGCTTATCGGCTCATCCTTCGGCGAAGGCATGCCCGACGACGACGCCGACGACGTGCGTGACGCCGAGCTGGAAAAGCCGCAAACGGCGGAGCAGACCGACGAGATCCAAGAGCACGAGCAAACCGAAGAGGACGAGCAGCCCGGGGAACCACAACGCGGCGAGCAGATCGACGGCGTTGCAGCGAAGACCGCCACACCCGTGATCGCGCCACCGGTCGCGCCACCGGCCGCCGAACCGCCACCGGCCGCCGAACCGCCACCGGCCGCCGAACCGCCGCAACCGGCGTCGGCGGGATCGACACCCTGTGAGATCGCCGCGGACGAGCTTCCGAAGGCAGGGCGGTGACGGTCAAGCCTCAAGGCGACCTCATCGCGTCGAGAACCTCAGCGGCGGCCCGCCCACCCGCTTCCACCGCGCCGTTCATCCAACCTGCCCAGCGTCGAGCGGATTCGACACCCGCCCAATGGATCCCGCCGACGGGCGTCGCCATGGTCGTCCGCGCTGTCGTCAGCACGCCCGGTCGGAGTCCGCCTTCGCAGCCGCCTTGAAAAGGTACGTCAGCCCAGTTCGTCTCGTGATACGCCTCGAAATCGCGCGCCTGCGGTCCGAACTGTTGCTCCAGGGCGCTAAGAACGGCTTCCTTACGCGTTGTCGAATCGGTGTAGTAGGTCGGCTCGTTTCCGAGCGGTGTATCGGGCGGCGCCACGACCACATAGCTCGACAACACACCTTTGCCGTCGCCTGGTGATGTGTCGATCACGGCTGGCGCTGCGCGTAGGTCGGAAACGGCCCCGGCGAGCTTCTGGCGTCGCCAGAAGGGTTCCGCGTAGACGACGTTGATCTTCAGCGCGGAGACCGATTCCCAGCCGTCAAGCAAGAGCCTTCGCCCGTCGGGCAACTCCGGTCGGAATTCGATCGCGTTCCTCGGCGGTACCGCGACCACCACATGGTTTGCCCGGAATTCGTCGGTCTGCGTTTGAACGGAGTACCCCGTGTCAATTTCGGCAACGACCCGGACGGCCGAGCCCAACCGCACACGCTCGCCGAGCCGCTCCGCCAGTGCCAGCGAAAGCGATTGCGCACCACCATCAAATCGCAACGTGTTCGATTGCGCCGCGAACAACCCGACCAGACCGCCCCACGTATTGAGCACATGTAACGCGTAGAGCAGCGAAACGCATGCCGGCTTCGGCGAGAAGTAGCTGGCGAACAGGTACTCGAGCAGCTGCCTGCCCCGGCCCGCGGCGGTTTCCCGGTTGATCCACTCCTGCAGCGATTGGGCGTCGAGGTGCGTTGCGTCCGGGGCGAGCCAAGGTTCAAGTGGCGGAACGGTTCGGCGAAGGCGCTCGAGCTTCGTTACCGAGCCCACGATTTCCATGACAGGTGTCTGCCATCGGGTGAGTTTGGCTGCGCCGGACAACAATCTCATCCACGGTCCGGCGACCGCGGGCGTCGTTGCCCATTGCGGCACCCCGCGCATGATGCGTCGTTCGCCCTGCCAGAGGTAGACGTAGCGGTTGTGATGGGATCGAGTCATCCGGGTGCCGAGTTCATCCGCCAACGCCAGGATGTCTTGCTGGGTAGGGGAAATGATTGTGGCACCGGCGTCAAGGATGGTTCCGTTTACTTTGGTGGTGAGGGTCCGACCGCCCACGCGATCTTTTGCTTCGAGAACCACGATCTTGTCGATGCCGTTGCGTACCAGGCGATAGCCCGTCGTCAGCCCGGAAAGGCCCGCGCCGACGACGGCGACATCAACGTCGTAAGTCATGGCCGCAGATCCAGCAATTCCCTCACATAACGCACTGCCTCGCCGGGGTTTGCAGTCAGCGACCTTACCAATAGCGTGGTCACACCGGCATCGACGTAGGCGCCCAACCTTTCGCTAATGAACCCGCGGGGGCCCACCAGCGATATCCCGCGTACCAAATCATCGGGTACCGCGGCGATGGCCTCGGTCTTGCGCCCGGCCAGGTACAGCTCCTGAATCCGGTCCGCGACCTCGCCGAACCCGTAACGAGTCGCCAGGTTGTGGTAGAAGTTGCGGCCGATGGCGCCCATTCCGCCGATGTACAGGGCCAGTTGCGGTTTGGTCCATGCCAGCCGGTCATCGACGTCGTCGCCGATGGCTAGCGACGTTCCGACCATGATGTCCAGCGGGCCGAGCGCGGGATCGCGTTTGGCTGCGCCGGCCGCCAGCGCCTCACCCCAGACCAGCCCGGCCTTGTCCGGATAGAAGAAAGCCGGCTGCCAGCCCTCGGCGATCTCGGCGGTCAGCTCGACATTCTTCGGCCCTAGTGCCGCGATCGATATCGGAATACGTTCGCGCACAGGGTGATTGATGATTTTTAGTGGCTTACCCAAGCCCGTCCCGCGGCCCGGGGCCAGCGGGATCTGGTAGTGCTTGCCGGTGTAGTTAACACGTTCACGGCGCCACACCTGTCGGCAGATTTCCACGACTTCGCGGGTTCGGCCCAACGGGGCGTCGAACTCTACGCCGTGGAATCCCTCCATCACCTGCGGGCCGGATGTTCCGATTCCGAGGTTGAATCTTCCGTCGGAGACGAAATCCAGTCCCGCTGCGGTCATCGCCAGCAATGACGGCGTGCGGATATAAATCGGAAGCACCCCCGAGGCCAGTTCGACCGAGGTTGTCTTCGCGGCGAGGTACCCCAGCTGGCTGATGGCGTCATAGGAATAGGCCTCGGCCACGACGGCGACGTCGATACCGGACTTTTCGAGTTCGACGACGCGGTCGACCGCTTCGTGAAAGCCACCCGAATAGTCCAGCGCGATCCCGATTCGCATCACTTGAGCAGCGCGACGATCTTCTCTTCAGGCGTCACTGGCGGCGCTTCAGGGTCTATCGCATCCGTCTTGGGAAGCTGCACCTGCGGATCGGCGAAGTCGCGATAGGTCTTGTCGCCGCCGAGGGCGTAGAGGAGGTAGCCGGTCAACAGCGCCCGTACCGCGCGCTGTGTCTTGCGGTGCGGTCCGGGCAACCCAACCGCCCGTGTCAGTCGCCGGCCCTCCACCAGTCCACCGGCTTCGGCTTTGCTGACAATGCGCAGCGTGGCCGTATCCCAAGCGTGCGAGAGCCCAAGGGCATTGGATGTCAGCGTCTTCGGATCCTCCGGCGCGCTCAGGATCAGACCGGGCACGCTGAGGGTCGCGGCCGGATGCTCCGCCGGCGGCGTGGTCACCGTCGGGAAGATCGCTGCCACCGCCGACGGCTTGGCGGGCATACCGGCAGCAGCGAACACCGCGGCCGAGCCGCCGAACCCGTGACCCGCCAGCCCGAGTTTGGCGGGATGCACGCTGATATTGCCCGGCCCGAGGCGCACACCCGCCACGATGTCGAGGGCAACACCAAGATCGAACGCCAGGTGAAGCACCGAAGGTGCCAGCCCGCGTTGGGTGTCGGGAGCCCCGGCCACGATGCCCCACGACGCCAGGTGCTCGAGCAGACCCGCGTAACGGGCGGTGCCGGTGAGCCAGTCATGAGCAAAGGCGACGCCCGGAAGGTTTAGGCCGGCCTCCGGGGTGTACACCACCCCGGGTAAGCCGGCAAAGGCCAGGTCACCGCGCAGAACACGGTGTGGGCCACGGTGACTGAGAGCGGCGACGAGCTTGCGGATGCGGGCCACCCGTCGACGTTAGCGGGGATGCGTCCACTGCGTCCACGTGACACCGTCCCAATAGCGGTGCCCGGGTCCGGACGGGTCGTGATACCAGCCCGCGGGCGAGGGTGCCGGTAGGGCCGCTTCTGGCGGCTGCTGGGCCAAGGCGCGCAGCTTGCGGATTGCGCTCAAGTTTGAGAACAGGGCAATCCAGTTCATGACCAGAAGCGATGCCAGGCTCCACCAGCCGACGGCCAAGTTCTGGGTTTGCGCGCGGCGATACGCCGCTTCGCATTGCTCGATCGTCCCGGTGAACGTATAGGTGCGCTGATGCCAGAAAATCACTGCGCCGATGTGCTCGACCAGCCTCAGATGAAAGAGGTCTGGCTGTCTCGGATGTCCGGGCTGGTGAAACGGGTAGGACACGGCGGGCCTTTCGCGCAGGTGAGCAGCTAAACGATACCGTCGGACACGAACCTGAAGGGTCGGCTGCACTACCCTGGTCAGAATGTGCGGAATTGTCGGCTACGTCGGGCAGCGCCCTGCCTGCGACGTCGTCATGGACGCACTGCGCCGCATGGAGTACCGCGGCTACGACTCATCGGGCATCGCACTGGTCGACGGTGCCAACAATCTCACCGTGCGTCGCCGGGCCGGCCGGCTATCCAATCTGGAGGCGGCGGTGGCCGGCATGACGCTGTCGGAGCTGGCGGGCAGCACCGGGCTGGGCCATACCCGCTGGGCCACCCATGGGCGCCCCACCGATCGCAACGCGCACCCGCACCGCGACGCCGCCGGCAAGATCGCCGTCGTCCACAACGGCATCATCGAGAACTTCGCCGCGCTGCGCCACGAGCTGGAGATGGACGGCGTGGAGTTTGCCAGCGACACCGACACCGAGGTCGCGGTGCACCTGGTGGCCCGGGAGTACCGCGAAGGCGCGGGGGCGGGTGATTTCGCGGCCTCGGTGCTATCCGTGCTGCGCCGGCTCGAGGGCCATTTCACCCTGGTGTTCGCCAACGCCGACGAGCCCGGCACGATCGTCGCCGCCCGCCGCTCGACACCGCTGGTGGTGGGTATCGGCGACGGCGAGATGTTCGTCGGCTCCGACGTGGCCGCCTTCATTGAACACACCCGCGATGCGGTCGAACTGGGCCAAGATCAGGCGGTGGTGATCACCGCCGACAGTTACCGGATCACCGACTTCCACGGCAATGCTGACGCGGCAACTGCCCGCGAATTTCACATTGACTGGGACCTGGCCGCCGCCGAAAAGGGTGGCTACGAGTTCTTCATGCTCAAGGAGATCGCCGAACAGCCCACCGCGGTCGCCGACACGCTGCTCGGGCATTTCGTGGGCAACCGGATCGTGCTCGACGAACAGCGGCTGTCCGATCAGGAACTACGCGAGATCGACAAGGTCTTCGTGGTGGCCTGCGGTACCGCGTACCACTCTGGGCTGCTCGCCAAGTACGCGATCGAGCACTGGACAAGGTTGCCGGTGGAGGTAGAACTGGCGAGCGAGTTTCGTTATCGCGACCCGGTACTGGACCGCAGCACGCTGGTGGTGGCCATCTCCCAGTCCGGCGAAACCGCCGACACCCTGGAGGCGGTCCGGCACGCCAAAGAGCAGAAGGCCAAGGTGCTGGCAATCTGCAACACCAACGGCTCCCAGATCCCGCGCGAGTGCGATGCGGTGCTCTATACCCGCGCCGGCCCGGAGATTGGCGTGGCCTCGACGAAAACCTTTCTCGCGCAGATCGCCGCCAACTACCTCCTCGGCCTGGCGTTGGCGCAGGCCCGCGGCACCAAATACCCCGACGAGGTGCGGCGCGACTACCGCGAGCTGGAAGCGATGCCAGACCTGGTGGCCCGGGTCATCGCCGGGGTCAAGCCGGTTGCCGACCTTGCGTACCGGTTCGCTCAGTCGTCGACGGTGCTGTTCCTCGGTCGTCACGTCGGTTACCCGGTGGCGCTGGAAGGTGCGCTCAAACTCAAGGAATTGGCCTACATGCACGCCGAGGGGTTCGCGGCCGGCGAGCTCAAGCACGGCCCGATCGCGCTGATCGAAGACGACCTACCGGTCATCGTCGTGATGCCTTCCCCCAAGGGCTCGGCCACGCTGCACGCCAAGCTGCTGTCCAACATCCGCGAGATCCAGACCCGCGGCGCGGTGACCATCGTGATCGCCGAGGAGGGCGACGAAACGGTGCGCCCCTACGCCGATCATCTGATCGAAATCCCCGCGGTATCAACGCTTTTGCAGCCGTTGCTGTCGACAATCCCGCTGCAGGTGTTCGCCGCTTCGGTGGCCCGCGCCCGCGGTTACGACGTCGACAAGCCGCGCAATCTGGCCAAGTCCGTCACCGTCGAATAGCGGGGTATAGCGGGGCTGATGAGACTCGGCATCGTTGGTCTCTTGGTTTTCATTGCGGCATATGTCGGCTCGATTGTGCTCTACGTCGATAGCGGTATGGGCCACGCACACCAAATTTCTGACAGTCCCCCGGCGAGCGACGGGACCACGGTGACCGTCGATATCGAAGATATCCAGTCCAACAGTGGCGTGCTCATCGCAAACCTCACCGTCACGCCGGGACCCGCGCTGATCGACCCGCAAACCGGCAATCTCAAGGACGACCTCAGCATGCTGGCCACCTCGGTGGTACTGGCGAGCAAACGCACCTGGCCGAAGGGCACGTTGCCCGATGTTTTTCGGGCTTCGATCAGCCTGTCCGGTGACGTCGCGAACTGGCCCTTCGATCGCTACCAGTCGGGGCCGATCAACGTCCAACTCTTCTCCGGATCGTCGCAAATACCCCAACCCGCGACGGTGACATTGGTCGACCGTCTGCTCGGCTGGAAAATTGATGTGGCCCGCGTCAACAAAGCCGATCGCCACGCGCCCTACCGACTCGAGTTGTACCGATCGCAAAGCACCGCGGCGTTCGCCGTCCTCATCCTCGGTGTTCTCGTCACGCTCGCCGGCCTAGCATTTTTCGTTGCGATTCAGACGGTACGTGGCCGCCGAAAATTCCAGCCGCCGATGACAACGTGGTATGCGGCGATGCTGTTCGCGGTGATGCCGCTGCGAAATGCGCTGCCCGACTCGCCTCCATTCGGAAGCTGGATGGACGTCACGATCGTGCTCTGGGTGATCGTGGTGTTGGCGATCTCGCTGGTGCTCTACATCTCTTGCTGGTGGCGGCATCTGGCACCTGATAAAAGTTAGGTCGTGGCGGACGCATCGGTGCGGGCGCGGCTGCGAACCTGGGCGCTCGCGGTGTGGCATTTCGTCAGTAGCGCGCCGTTGACGTACACCTGGCTGCTCGCGCTGGTGGTCACAACGATCGTTCAGAACGTGCTGACCGGGAGACAGTTGCACGCGGTGCTCCTGCACCGGTTTACCAATATCCACGCACTGGCGACCGACCCGCTTGGCGTGCTGTTCTCCAGCCTGCTGTGGATCGACGGCAAGAGCCTGGAACCATACCTGCTGTTGTTCACCCTGTTTCTCGCGCCGGCCGAGCAATGGCTGGGCCAGCTGCGTTGGCTCACTGTGGGTTTGAGCTCCCATATCGTCGCCACATACATCAGTGAAGGTCTGCTTTACCTGGCGATCGAACTGCACGACGCGTCGGAAAGGTATGTGCGAGCTCACGATATCGGGGTCAGCTACTTTCTCGTCGGCGTGATGGCTGTCCTCGCGTATCACATCGCGCGGCCGTGGCGTTGGGGCTATCTTGCCGTGCTGCTCATCATTTTTGGATTTCCGGTGGCCACGATGGACCGTATCGAGCTGAGCTTCACCGCGATCGGCCATTTCGCTGCGCTCCTGATCGGTCTCGCTTTTTATCCGATGGCCCGAGAGCGCAAGGCCCCGTCGTTGAGTCCCGCGAAACTGAAAGCCGCATTCCGGCGATCATCCGACGCCTCGGCCTGAAGAGTCCTCCGCGCGGCACACTCGCATCCGTGCGATTGTGGACGCCGTGGGAAAGTCCCTCAGCTACGTACGTCCGAAGGCCTGGCCTAACGCGGTATGGCGATTCATCGCTAGCGCCCCGCTGACCTACCTGTGGGTGACGGTCCTACTGATCACTACGATCATCGCCCGCCACCTGACCAGGCGGCAGTACCACACCGTCGTCGTCGACGGTTCCACCAACATCTACGAATTGAGCACCGATCCGCTCGACGTGCTGTTCTACAGCTTGCTCTGGATCGACGGCAGATACTGGACACCCTATCTTGTGCTGTTCACTCTGTTTCTTGCGCCCGCCGAGCGTTGGCTGGGCCAAGCGCGTTGGCTCACAGTGGGATTGACCGCCCACATCGCTGCTACCTACATCAGCGAAGGGCTGCTGTATTTGGCGATCCTGCATCATTTGGAACCGCAACGGCTGGTCCATGCCCGCGATATCGGAGTCAGCTACTTCCTCGTCGGCGTGACGGCTGTGCTCGCCTACCGCGTGGCGCCGCCCTGGCGGTGGGTTTACCTCGCCGTACTGATCACGATCTTTGCCGTCCCGCTGATTGGCAATCTGAACTTCACTGGCATCGGTCACTTCTCGGCGATATTCATCGGGCTGTGCTTCTTTCCGTTAACCCGAGATCGCCCGCCGGCGCCTAGCTCCGGGTTGCGGTGACGTAGCCCAACGAGGCGAACGTAGCCTCCGTATCGTCAACAGTCTGGATCGAAATACCGTGAGCGGCAAGCAATTCCGTAACTTCGATGGACGTTGCCAGCCAGCCGTGGGTGTTCAGATAATCGACGACGTCGTTGCGGTCGCCGGCGTACCACAGGTCGGTCATCTCCACATCGAATCCGTGTTCGCGCCAGCGGTCGGCGGCCTCGCGGATCCGGTCGGCCATCATCGGCACCGACCGGCTTGCGTCCGGCAGGTTCTCGGTGGCCAGCCGACTGCCCGCTGCACTGAGTTCGGAGATGTTTTCCAGCAGTGCATCCTGGGCGTCCGGAGGCAGGAAAGGTAGCAATCCCTCTGCGCTCCAAGCGGTGGGTTGGTTAGGGTCCAGGCCGGCCGCGCGCAACCCACCCACCCAGTCGTGGCGTAGATCTACGGCCACCGTCTTGCGTTCGGCGGTGGGGATGGCGCCCAGCTCGGCCAGCGTCGCGGTCTTGAATTCGATGACCTGGGGCTGGTCGATCTCGTAGACGGTGGTCCCGGCCGGCCATGGCAACCGATAGGCGCGGGCATCCAGGCCGGACGCCAGAATCACCGCCTGCCGGATTCCGGCGTTGGCGGCCTCGACGAAAAAGTCGTCGAAGAAGCGGGTGCGCACGCCCATCATGTCTCGCATCCGAGCCATGCCGAATTCGGAGCCGCCGTCGACGTCAGCGGGATCCAACTCGCCGCTGGCGAGTCGGGTGAAGAAGTCCACGCCCACCGCGCGAACCAGCGGCTCGGCGAATGGGTCGTTAATCAGCGGGTCGGGTCCCCGGCTTGCCAGCGCACGCCCCACCGCGACGCCGGTGGCGGTGGCGCCCACGCTGGTCGCCAGGTCCCAGGTGTCGTTATCGGTGCGTGCCATCGCCGCCGACTGTACGCCTCGATCGGGACACGTAATGTTGGTGAACGCGGGCAGGTTCGACTGCGAGCGAAGGGGTATGCGGGCTCATGCGCCACTACTACTCGGCCGAGGCGATCCGCGAGGCCGAGGCGCCGCTGCTGGCCAGCCTGCCCGACGGCGCATTGATGAGGCGAGCAGCCTTTGGTCTGGCGACCGAGCTCATTGGTGAGCTGACGGCCCGAACGGGCGGCGTTGCCGGCCGCCGGGTGTGCGCGGTCGTCGGCTCGGGTGACAACGGCGGCGACGCGCTGTGGGCGGCCACCTTCCTGCGCCGCCGCGGCGCGGCGGCCGACGCGATCCTGCTCAAACCGGAGCGGACCCATGCCAAGGGGCTGACCGCCTTCCGGAAGGCCGGTGGCCGCATTGTCGAAAAGGTTTCTGCGACAACCGATCTCGTTATCGATGGGGTGGTGGGTATTTCCGGCTCCGGACCGTTGCGGCCGGCGGCTGCCGAGGTGTTCGCCGCCGTCGATGACGCGGGAATTCCGGTAGCCGCCGTGGACATCCCCAGCGGCATTGACGCGGCGACCGGGGCGATCACCGGCCCCGCGGTGCGCGCCGCGGTGACCGTCACCTTCGGCGGGCTCAAGCCGGTGCACGCGCTGGCCGACTGCGGGCGGGTCAAGCTGGTCGATATCGGGCTCGACCTACCGGACACCGACATGCTGGGTTTGGAGGCGGCCGATGTGGCCGCGCGCTGGCCGGTGCCCGGTGCGCGCGACGACAAGTACACCCAGGGTGTGACCGGCATTCTGGCCGGCTCGGCGACGTACCCGGGCGCCGCGGTGTTGTGCACGGGCGCCGCCGTTACGGCCACCTCGGGCATGGTCCGCTACGCCGGCAGCGCCCATGCCGAGGTCCTGTCGCATTGGCCGGAAGTGATCGCCTCGCCTACCCCGGCTGCGGCCGGGCGGGTGCAGGCCTGGGTCGTCGGCCCGGGGCTAGGTACCGGGGACGCTGAAGCAACCGGGGCGGCCGCATTGTGGTTCGCGTTGGAAACCGATCTGCCCGTGCTGGTTGACGCCGACGGGCTGACCATGCTGGCGGCCCACCCTGACCTGGTGGCCAACCGCAACGCCCCGACGGTGCTGACGCCGCACGCCGGCGAGTTCGCCCGGCTGGCCGGGGAGCCGCCCGGCGACGATCGCGTCGGCGCCGCGCGCAAGCTCGCCGACGCGTTCGGCGCCACCGTGCTGCTCAAAGGCAACGTCACGATCGTCGCCGACCCCGGTGGGCCGGTCTACCTGAGTCCCGCCGGGCAATCGTGGGCGGCGACCGCCGGCTCCGGTGATGTGCTCTCCGGGATGATCGGCGCGCTCCTAGCATCCGGGTTGCCGGCCGGCGAGGCCGCGGCGACTGCCGCCTTCGTGCACGCGCGCGCCGCGGCGCTGTCGGCCGCGGATCCGGGACCCGGTGAGGCGCCGACGTCGGCGTCGCGAATCTTGCACCACATCCGGGCCGCCCTGGCCGCCATATAGCTGAGAGGATCCGTTGTGCCGCAACATCATCCGTCGGTGCCCGCGCATTCGATCGCGCCCGCCTACACCGGTCGCCTATTCACCGCGCCGGTGCCGGCGTTGCGGCTGCCCGAGGAGTCGATGGATCCGGAGGCCGCTTACCGCTTCATCCACGACGAGCTGATGCTCGACGGCAGCTCACGGCTGAACCTGGCCACGTTCGTCACCACCTGGATGGATCCCGAGGCCGGGCGGTTGATGGCCGAGACGTTCGACAAGAACATGATCGACAAGGACGAATACCCAGCGACCGCGGCCATCGAGCAGCGCTGCGTGTGCATGGTGGCCGATCTCTTCCACGCCGAAAACCTGCGCGACGACGACCCAGCCAGTGCCATCGGCGTATCGACTATCGGCTCGAGCGAGGCGGTCATGCTTGGTGGGCTGGCGCTCAAATGGCGGTGGCGGCAGAAGGTCGGTACGGGCTGGGAGAAGCGCACCCCCAACCTGGTGATGGGCTCCAACGTCCAGGTTGTCTGGGAGAAGTTCTGCCGCTACTTCGACGTCGAACCCCGTTACCTCCCAATGGAAGAGGGCCGTTACGTCATTACCCCCGAGCAGGTGGTGGACGCCGTTGACGAGAACACCATCGGCGTGGTGGCGATCCTTGGCACCACGTACACCGGTGAACTCGAACCCATCGCCGAGATTTGCGCGGCGTTGGACAAACTGGCGGCCGGTGGGGGTGTGGACGTCCCCGTGCATGTCGATGCCGCCAGCGGGGGGTTCGTGGTGCCGTTCTTGCACCCCGAGCTGGTGTGGGATTTCCGGCTGCCTCGGGTGGTGTCGATCAATGTCAGCGGCCACAAGTATGGGCTGACCTACCCGGGCGTTGGGTTCGTCGTGTGGCGCAGCGCCGAGCATCTGCCTGAGGAGCTGGTCTTCCGGGTCAACTATCTGGGCGGCGATATGCCAACGTTCACGTTGAACTTCTCGCGCCCGGGCAATCAGGTCGTGGGCCAGTACTACAACTTCCTCCGGCTGGGCCGCGACGGCTACACCAAGGTCATGCAGGCCCTGTCGCAAACAGCGCGCTGGTTGGGTGAACAGTTGCGCACCGGTGAGCATTGCCAACTGATTTCGGACGGTTCGGCGATCCCGGTGGTCAGCTTCCGGCTTGCCAAAGACCGGGGATACACCGAGTTCGACGTCTCCCACGAACTGCGGACCTTCGGCTGGCAAGTCCCCGCCTACACCATGCCCGACAACGCCACCCACGTCTCGGTGCTGCGCATCGTGGTGCGCGAAGGGTTGTCCGCCGACCTGGCCCGGGCATTGCACGACGACGCCGTCACCGCGCTGGCCGCGCTGGACAAGGTCAAGCCGGGTGGGCATTACGAAGCCCAGCACTTCGCTCACTAACGCCGCAGCCCGAGTTCACGCAAAGCCGCAACACCGCGCGCCCTAATGGTGATACTTGTCACTATTCACACCTTGACGCCCACGCTGGCCGAGTCGGGAGGCAGCGATGTCGTACGTACTGGCGGATCTCGACATGTTGGCCGCCGTCACCTGCCAGGAACCGGGGCCTCGCACCCGTGAGGATCTAGCCCCGGGTTTCTTGTTCGTTGTGTACGCATCGATAGCGTCGGGGTGCGGGCCGCGCGGCAGTTACGCCGATATCGCTGAGCCAAGGCGCGCTTACCGCCTTGCACATTCCGTCGCCGACGAAGCGATCCGGCTCGGGCGGGCGTTACGACGCGCAACATTTTCGCACCGGGATCTGGGCGCCGGAGTTTGGTCAAAACCGCAAATTGTGTGACCACGTCGTGATACTCATGACCATCTTCACAATTTGACACCAGTCAAACCGAACCTGGGAGACCACATGTCGTTCGTACTGGCAGATCTGGAGATGTTGGCGGCCGCTGCGGGTGATGTGGCTGGTGTGGCCTCGTCGGTGAGTGCGGCCAATGCGGCAGCCGCGGCCTCGACCACGGGGCTAGTGGCGGCCGCGGGTGATGAGGTGTCGGCGGCCATTGCCGCGCTGTTTTCCAGCCATGGTCAGCAGTATCAAACGCTCAGTGCCGAGGCGGCGGCATTTCATGCTCGGTTCGTGCAGGCATTGGCCAACGCTGGCGGCTCGTATGCGGCCGCCGAGGCGGCGAACCTCTCGCCGTTGCAAACCCTCATCGACGAGGTGCTGGCGGTGATCAATGCGCCCACCAATCTGTTGTTGGGGCGCCCGCTGATCGGTGACGGCACCAAAGGGGCGGAGGGGACCGGCGCGGCCGGTGGCGCGGGGGGGATTTTGTGGGGCAATGGCGGGAATGGGGGGTCGGGGGGGGCCGGGCGGGGGGGCGGGGGCGGGGGGGGGGCGCCGCCGCCGCGGGCAGTGGCGGGGCGGGCGCCTCGGGCGCGCGGTGGGGGGGGAGGGGGGGGGCCGGGGGTAAGGCGTCCCCCCGGGGACCCGGAATCGTCACCGCCGGTGACGGGGGCGCGGGCGGCGCCGGCGCCGGCGGCAGTGGCGGCAGGGGCGGCGCGGGCGGCTCGGCGGGCGCCGACAATGACGTCTATGCCCATGACATTGTCGGCGGCAAAGGCGGAGCGGGCGGCACCGGCATCGACGACGTTGATCCCCTGAACGGGAACGGCGGTGCCGGCGGTGCCGGCGGTTACGCGTCCCTGACCGCCACGGGATCGACTTCTAACGCCTTCGGCGGCGCCGGCGGTGCCGGCGGCACCGCCACCGGCACCGCCGGCAGCGGCGGCGCTGGCGGGCAGGCGATTAACTGGGGCACCGGAAATGCCACCGGCGGCGCCGCCGGAGACGGCGGCGACGGCTTTGCTGGCGGTGACGGCGGCCAAGGCGGCGCTTCCTACACCCACCAATGGGGAACCGCCACCGGTGGCAGTGGCGGCGCCGGTGGCGACGGCTCCCAGGTAGGCGGAACCGGCGGCACCGGCGGTGAGGCCCACACGATTTACCGCGGAAACGCCATTGGCGGGCACGCTGGGGCTGGCGGCGACGGCGGCACCGGCGGGAGTGGTGGCCAAGGCGGCGCTTCCTACGCCCACGAAAGGGGAACCGCCACCGGCGGCGGTGGTGGCGCTGGTGGCGACAGCTCCCAGGAGGGCATCAACGGCGGTGACGGCGGCACCGGCGGCGACGCCTACGCATTTGTTTATCCGGATAACGCCGTCGCCGGGTCCGGCGGTTCCGGTGGGTCCGGCGGACCCGGCGCTTCGACCGGTGCCACCGGTGCAGGCGGTACCACCGGGCCCATGTAGTGGCGGGCACCTGAGACCGAGGCACGCCCGTCTCCGAACGGTTCTGGGGCCACTCTGGGACAATGGCGGCCGTGACCGCTACGCCCACATCGTTGACGCCGGGCGTCCTTGCCGAGGCCGTGGTTGACCTGGGTGCTATTGAGCACAACGTGCGGGTGCTGCGGGAGCACGCCGGCAGCGCACAGGTTATGGCCGTCGTCAAGGCCGACGGTTATGGCCATGGCGCGATCCGGGTCGCCCGCGCCGCACTGGGTGCGGGTGCGGCCGAACTCGGTGTCGCCACCGTCGACGAGGCGCTCGCATTGCGCGCCGACGGCATCACCGCCCCAGTGCTGGCCTGGCTGCATCCACCCGGCATCGACTTCGGCCCCGCGCTGCTGCGCGATGTGGAGCTCGCCGTGTCCTCGGTGCGCCAGCTCGACGAGCTGCTGGACGCGGTGCGGCGCACCGGCCGGACGGCCACCGTGACCGTCAAGGTCGATACCGGGCTCAACCGCAACGGCGTTAGCCCGGCAGAGTATCCGGCGATGCTGACCGCGTTGCGCCGGGCGGTCGCCGAGGAAGCGATCCGGCTGCGGGGGCTGATGTCGCACATGGTTTACGCCGACGCGCCGGACCAGTCCATCAATGACGTTCAAGGCGGGCGGTTCCGCGACATGCTGGCCCAAGCCCGCGACCAAGGGGTGCGGTTCGAGGTGGCGCACCTGTCGAACTCGTCGGCAACCATGGCTCGTCCCGACCTCACCTTTGACCTGGTGCGCCCCGGGATTGCGGTGTACGGGCTGAGCCCAGTCCCCAAGCTGGGCGACATGGGCCTGGTGCCGGCAATGACCGTCAAATGCGCTGTTGCGCTGGTGAAGTCGATTCGTGCGGGGGAAAGCGTGTCGTATGGACACACGTGGACCGCGCCGCGTGACACCAACTTGGCGCTCATGCCGATCGGCTACGCCGACGGCGTGTTCCGCGCGCTGGGCGGTCGCCTGGACGTGCTGATCAACGGCCGACGGCGGCCCGGCGTCGGCCGCATCTGCATGGACCAGTTCGTCGTCGATCTGGGGCCCGCGCCCGTCGACGTGGCCGAAGGTGACGAGGCGATCCTCTTCGGGCCCGGTACCCGCGGTGAGCCCACCGCGCAGGACTGGGCCGATCTGATCGGTACGATCCACTACGAAGTGGTCACCAGCCCGCGAGGACGCGTCACCCGAACCTATCGCGAGGCTGAAGGGCCCGAGCGATCTTGAGCGACAACGAGATCCGCAAGCGTCAAAAGGCCTGGCTTGCGGGCGGTGCGGGACTGACCGCGGTCGCCACGATGGTCGGAGCCTCGGCCCGGCGGTCGATGGCCGAACGCGCCATCATGCTTGACGACCCCTGGGCCGACGAGGATTTCGAGCGTCTGGACAGCGACCGAAGCCGGCTGGTGACCACGCCCGACGGTGTCTTGTTGGCGGTGCGCGAGGCCGGGCCGGTCGACGCCCCGCTGACCGTCGTCTTCGCCCACGGATTCTGTCTACGCATGGGCGCCTTCCACTTTCAGCGAAAATGGCTCGGCGAGCATTGGGGTCCGAGCGTGCGGATGGTCTTCTACGACCAGCGCGGGCACGGTCAGTCCGGTGAAGGCGAGCCCGAGTCCTACACGCTGACCCAGCTAGGCCAGGACTTGGAAACCGTCTTGCGGGCGACCGCGCCGAGTGGGCCGATCGTGTTGGTCGGCCACTCGATGGGCGGCATGACTGTGCTGTCGCATGCCCGGCAATTCCCCGAGCTGTATGGCCGCAGGATCATTGGCGCCGCGCTGATTTCCTCAGCCGCGGAAGGCGTTACGCGCTCACCGCTGGGTGAGTTCCTGAAAAACCCGGCACTAGACGCCGTCCGGTTTGCTGCCAGGTCCGCGCCCAAGCTGGTGCACCGTGGCCGCAACGTATCCCGGTCACTGATCGGCCCGATCCTGCGGGCCGCGTCCTACAGCGACCTAGAGGTCAGCCGAAGCCTGGACGCGTTCTCCCAGCGGATGATGAACGCCACCCCGATCGCGACCCTGCTGGGCTTCCTGAGCGCACTGGAAAACCACGACGAAACCGCCGGGCTGTGGACGCTGCTGCGGATCCCGACCCTGATCGCCTGCGGCAACCACGACCTGCTCACTCCCGACGAATACTCCAGAAAGATGGCCGCGTCGCTGCCGCTGTCCGAATTGGTGATCGTCGAGGGGGCCAGTCACCTTGCGCTGCTGGACAAGCCCGAGGCCATCAACGACGGGCTGATCCGGCTCGTCGAGCGGGCTCTTCCGGGCAAGATGACGCTGCGATACCGGCGATTCCGGGAACGGTTCCGGCGCCGTGGGTAAGGGAGGCAGCGCGACTCTCGAACGCGTCGAGGACACCGTGGCGCTGGGGTCCCGGCTGGGTGAGCAATTGCGCGCCGGCGATGTGGTGGTGCTCTCCGGCCCGCTCGGCGCCGGAAAAACGGTGCTGGCCAAGGGAATTGCCGCAGCGATGGATGTCGATGGCCCGGTCACATCGCCAACGTACGTGCTGGCGCGGGTGCATCCGCCGCGCCGGCCGGGCTCCCCGGCGATGATTCACGTCGACGTCTACCGACTCTTGGACCATCAACGAGCCGATCTGCTCGGCGAGCTGGATTCGCTGGACCTCGACACGGATCTGCAAGACGCGGTCGTCGTGGTGGAGTGGGGCGAGGGGTTAGCCGAACGCCTCTCCGAGCGGCACCTCGACATCCGACTAGAGCGAATCAGCCACTCCGACACCAGGATCGCCAGCTGGGAGTGGGGCACATGAGCGTGCGCATTGTTCTGGCCCTCGACACCTCGACTCCGGCAGTCACGGCCGGCATCGTTGGTGATGATCTCGACGTACTGGCGCAGCGCGTCACCATCGACGCCCGAGCACATGCCGAAAGGCTGACACCCAATGTGCTTGCCGCGCTTGCCGATGCCGACTTGGAGATGGCCGACCTAGCCGCGGTCGTGGTGGGCTGCGGCCCTGGCCCGTTCACCGGTCTGCGGGCCGGCATGGCTACCGCCGCAGCGTACGGGCATGCATTGGGCATCCCGGTGTACGGCGTCTGCAGCCTGGACGCCATCGGTGGGCAAACCTCAGGTGACACGCTGGTGGTCACCGACGCGCGCCGGCGTGAGATCTATTGGGCGCGTTACCGCGACGGTGTCCGCACCGACGGGCCGGCGGTCAATGCCCCGGGCGACGTCGACCCCGGCCCGGCGCGAGCGGTTGCCGGTTCCCCCGAGCACGCGGCGCTGTTCGACCTGCCGCACATCGAGCCGGTTTACCCGACACCAGGCGGCTTGGTAGCCGCGGTCTCGGACTGGTCTGAGGAGCCGGCGCCACTGGTGGCGCTGTATCTGCGTCGGCCCGATGCCAAGCCATTGGCGGCTCGCGCATGACCGCCCATACCGAACCGGGCACCATCGGCGCCTTGACGCGCGCGGACGCCGACCGGTGTGCCCAGCTGGAGGCCCAGCTGTTCGACGGCGACGACCCGTGGCCCGCGGTCGCGTTCAAACGCGAGTTGGCCAGCGCCCGCAACCACTACGTGGGCGCACGCTGCGCCGGTCAGCTCGTCGGCTACGCCGGCATCTCGCGACTGGGCCGCACGCCGCCGTTCGAGTACGAGGTGCACACCATTGGCGTCGACGCGGAATACCAGGGCCAGGGCATCGGGCGCCGGCTGCTCACCGAACTGTTGGACTTCGCCGACGGCGGTGCCGTCTTTCTGGAGGTCCGCACCGACAACGAAGCCGCGATCGCGCTGTACCGCAGCATGGGATTCGAGCAAATAGGCCTGCGCAAGCGCTACTACCGGATCAGCGGCGCCGACGCCTACACCATGCGACGGGATCCGGGGGGCGCGACATGACGACCATCCTGGCCATCGAAACCTCTTGCGACGAAACGGGAGTCGGCATCGCGCGCCTGGACGGCACCGGTGTCGGGGCCACGGTGACATTGTTGGCGGACGAGGTGGCGTCCAGCGTCGACGAACATACGCGGTTCGGCGGTGTGGTGCCCGAGATAGCCTCCCGGGCGCATCTGGAGGCGCTGGGCCCCGCGATGCGGCGTGCGCTCGCGGCGGCCGGCCTGCAGCGGCCCGACGTTGTCGCGGCCACTATCGGGCCTGGGCTTGCCGGCGCCCTGCTGGTGGGAGTGGCTGCGGCCAAGGCGTATTCGGCCGCCTGGGGGGTGCCGTTCTACGCCGTCAACCACTTGGGTGGCCATCTGGCCGCCGACGTGTACGAACACGGACCGCTGCCCGAGTGTGTGGCGCTATTGGTGTCGGGCGGGCACACGCATCTGCTACACGTACGTTCGCTCGGCGAGCCGATCGTGGAGCTGGGCAGCACCGTTGACGACGCCGCCGGCGAGGCCTACGACAAGGTGGCGCGGCTGCTGGGCCTGGGCTACCCCGGCGGCAAGGTGCTCGACGACCTGGCCCGCACCTGCGGCCGGGAGGCCGCAGAGATCCCAGTGTTTCCGCGCGGCATGACCGGTCCGGCCGATGACCCCTATGCCTTCAGCTTCTCGGGCCTGAAGACCGCCGTCGCGCGCTATGTGGAAAGTCATCCGGACTTCCGGCCTTCCGATGTCGCGGCCGGGTTCCAGGAGGCCGTCGCCGACGTGTTGACCATGAAGGCGGTGCGCGCGGCCACCGCACTCGGGGTGTCAACCCTGCTGATCGCGGGGGGAGTGGCCGCCAACTCGCGGCTGCGCGAACTGGCAACCCAACGGTGCGCCGCGGCCGGCCTAACGCTGCGCATTCCCCGGCCCCGGCTCTGCACCGACAACGGGGCGATGATCGCCGCATTCGCCGCACATCTGGTGGCCGCAGCGGCGCCGCCGTCTCCGTTGGACGTGCCCAGCGACCCGGGCCTGCCGGTGGTGCAGGGGCAGGTCGGGTAGCTCCACCCACCGCCGCGAGCGTGCGTGTCTGCGCGCGACACGCCGCAACTATGCGTGCAACTGTGCACATTCGCGGAAGCAGCACGGGAAGCAGCGGGGTGCCCTTGAGTGCTAGCACTCTCATGTATAGAGTGCTAGGTGGCAATCGGACGACCCTTGTGTCGGCACCCGCGACGACGGCGCGAGGGCACGGAAGAATGCCGAATCACCTGGTAATTCGGACGGTTCGGGGCAAGCCCCGGACCGACCGCCAACTCTAACTAGTGGAGGCTCCAAATCGTGGCGAAGGTGAACATCAAGCCACTCGAGGACAAGATTCTCGTGCAGGCCAACGAGGCCGAGACCACGACCGCGTCCGGTCTGGTCATTCCTGACACCGCCAAGGAGAAGCCCCAGGAGGGCACCGTCGTCGCAGTCGGCCCCGGCCGGTGGGACGAGGACGGCGAGAAGCGGATCCCGCTGGACGTGGCCGAGGGTGACACCGTCATCTACAGCAAGTACGGCGGCACCGAGATCAAGTACGGCGGTGAGGAATACCTGATCCTGTCGGCACGCGACGTGCTGGCTGTCGTTTCCAAGTAACCCGTGTTCCGCCCCGGCGATCCCCGCGTTTCACCGCGGGTGATTTCCGGGGCGGCTCGCGTTTATACCCGGGCTGGCCCGGTTGGAGGAGCCTGATGAGCAAACTTATTGAGTACGACGAAACCGCGCGTCGCGCCATGGAGGCGGGCATGGACAAGCTCGCCGACACGGTGCGAGTGACGCTGGGGCCGCGCGGTCGGCATGTGGTGCTGGCCAAGTCGTTCGGCGGGCCCACGGTGACCAACGACGGCGTCACCGTCGCTCGGGAGATTGACCTGGAAGACCCGTTTGAGAACCTGGGTGCCCAGCTGGTGAAATCGGTGGCCACCAAGACCAACGACGTCGCCGGTGACGGCACCACCACCGCGACCGTACTGGCGCAAGCGCTGGTCAAGGGCGGTCTGCGCCTGTTGGCTGCCGGCGCCAATCCCATCGCGCTCGGCTCGGGGATCGGCAAGGCCGCCGACGCCGTGTCCGAGGC
Source organism: Mycobacterium simulans (assembly GCF_900232995.1). Lineage (GTDB taxonomy): Bacteria > Actinomycetota > Actinomycetes > Mycobacteriales > Mycobacteriaceae > Mycobacterium > Mycobacterium simulans. The sequence continues at coordinate 68,812 of NZ_OCVX01000003.1, read as the reverse complement.
GCTGCTGGCCTCGGCCACACCGGTGTCCGGCAAGGAAGCCATCGCGCAGGTGGCGACGGTATCTTCGCGCGACGAGCAGATCGGCGAGCTCGTCGGCGAGGCGATGAGCAAGGTCGGCCACGATGGCGTGGTCAGCGTCGAAGAGTCCTCGACGCTGAGCACGGAGCTGGAGTTCACCGAGGGCGTCGGCTTCGACAAGGGGTTCCTGTCGGCATATTTCGTGACCGATTTCGACTCCCAGGAAGCCGTCCTCGAGGATCCGTTGATCCTGTTGCATCAAGACAAGATCAGCTCACTGCCGGACCTGCTGCCCTTGCTCGAGAAGGTCGCCGAAGCGGGCAAGCCGTTGGTGATCATCGCCGAAGACGTCGAGGGCGAGGCGCTGGCGACGCTGGTCGTCAACTCCATCCGCAAGACGCTGAAAGCGGTCGCGGTCAAGTCGCCGTACTTCGGCGACCGGCGCAAGGCATTCCTTCAGGACCTGGCGGTGGTCACCGGCGGCGAGGTGGTCAGTCCCGACGCCGGTCACCTGCTGCGGGAGGTCGGCCTTGAGGTCATGGGATCGGCCCGGCGCGTGGTGGTCACCAAGGACGACACCATCATCGTCGACGGTGGCGGCCCCGCGGATGCCGTCGCCAACCGCATCAAGCACCTGCGGGCCGAGATCGAGGCTAGCGACTCGGACTGGGATCGCGAAAAGCTCGGCGAACGGCTGGCCAAGCTCGCCGGCGGGGTAGCCGTAATCAAGGTGGGCGCGGCCACCGAGACCGCGCTGAAAGAGCGCAAGGAAAGCGTCGAGGATGCCGTGGCTGCCGCCAAGGCCGCGGTCGAGGAGGGCATCGTCGCCGGCGGTGGATCCGCGCTGATCCAGGCCCGCAAGGTGCTCAAGGACCTGCGTGGGTCGCTGACGGGTGACGAGGCGCTCGGGGTCGACGTCTTCGTCGACGCCCTGGCCGCGCCGCTGTACTGGATCGCTGTCAACGCGGGGCTGGACGGATCGGTCGTGGTCAACAAGGTCAGCGAGCTACCCGCCGGTCACGGCCTGAACGCGAGCAGCTTGAGGTACGGCGACTTGGCCGCCGACGGTATCGTCGACCCGGTCAAGGTGACCAGGTCAGCGGTGCTCAACGCCTCGTCGGTGGCGCGTATGGTTCTCACCACCGAGACGGCCGTTGTCGACAAGCCCGCCAAGGCAGAAGACGATCACCACCACGGGCACGCTCACTAGCTGGTTGGCGCGAGCAGCTGCTAAAGCCCCCGAAATCGGCAGATTTCGGGGGCTTTAGCAGCTCCTGCCGAGGCAGGCGTCAGCTGCCGGGCGGAAGGCTGGGCGTCGTTACGGTCTTGGTCGGCGTGGTCGTCGTGGTCGGGACGCTGGTGACCGTGACGGTGCTCGTGCTCGTGCTCGTGGACGGCGGTGGCACGGCGGTCGTTGTGGTGATCGTGGTGCCGGTGGGTGTCTCAGTGGTGGGCGAGGTCGTCGTCGTGGTCGCCGCGGCAATCACACCGCAGGCCATCCGCTTACCCGAATCACCAGTGGCTAGCGTCTCTTCATCCGGTCCCGGTGCGCCGTTCTTTTGGGTGTAGCGGGCGGTGGGTATGTTGCCGAAGTTATCCGGGTCCTGGTGAATGATCAGTGCGGTACCCGAGCTATTTCTCAGGTCCGCGGCGGTGAACGAGTTTGTCGTAGTGACGAGTTTCGCCGAGCCGTCGGAACGCACTTCCAATGAAGTCAGGTCGCCACTGGATGGATAGCCAGTGTGACCCGGCACCTGGAAATGGCCTCCGGCGGAGTTGAAGTCCCCGGCCGTGCCTCCTGTCGGGGCAACCGAATTGGCCTCGCATTTGCCCACCGAGTGGATATGGAGCCCGTGGAAACCGGGGGTCAGGATCTGGTTGGGGACCGTTTCCAAGGTCAGCGTCGCGTAGCCGTTCGCGAAATCGATGGTGGCGTTGGCGACTAGGGTCCCGTTGGCGCTCTTCAACTGCGTGGTCATCCTCTCCGTGCCGGGCGGGGCTCCGGCGGCGGGTGGTGACGTGGCGGGCTGACTGCTGCGCTGGTTTGTGCATGCGGCTAATGGCGAGACGGTCACGATAAGTGCCGCCACCGCAAAGGCTAATTCCCTTTTCAAGCCCTTTTCCATGGGCTGGGCCTACCCTAATTGGCCAATGTCAAACGAGCGGAACGCGCATCCGTCGGACTGGGCCAGTTAAGGCGAGGCGACACGCGGCCGCACTTCGACGCCAAAGCCGCGTAATGGTTCGGTATTGGGTCGTCGACGCCGATGAGCCTGCGTGAAGCCGTCCTGTCACATCGGCCTCATTGGCGTCGCCGCCGGCATGGATGTTCGTTGACTGACCGAAAAATGCCCGCCTACGCGCGACAACATGAGTTTGTAGGGCTGGGTGTCGCCAAGTTGTCCGCGAAGGTGGGCAATTTGCGTGGCTGCCAGGAGAGGGGCCTATGTGACTGATGGTGCGCCACCTAAGCCGAGCGAGGGATACCCCGGGTGCGGCCGATGCTGCCCTTCAGTAGCAAGTCGCGCTCGGATTCGGACAGGCCACCCCACACGCCGTACGGCTCGGCGACGTCCAGCGCGTGGGAACGGCACGCGTCGATCACCGGGCAGCGGCGGCACATCTCCTTGGCGCGCTGTTCGCGTTGCATGCGGGCGCGGCCGCGTTCACCGTCGGGATGGAAGAACATCGATGAGTCGACGCCGCGGCACAGGCCCTGCAATTGCCAGTTCCAGATATCGGCGTTGGGGCCAGGCAGCTGCTCCGGCTGTGGCATTGCTGATTCCCTCTCTACGCGGCACACCCAAGTGGAGGTCAAGCTCGCGAACGCGCGAGTGGTGCTACTGAAATGGAGTGGGGTCACCGATGACTACCCGTCAACGGTAGACGCTAGGGCCGACGCCGAATTTCCGTCAATAGGCGTCAGATCGAGCAAACTACAGGACCGTTGTTTGAGAATTAACTCTGCGTTCATCTGTCGCGCATTTGACGAACGCAAAACATGCTAGCGGGAGCGGTTCCTTATCGAGTTTTCCCAGCTCAGGTCGGTACTGTGAAGAACTTGTAATTTGCACACAGATGGCTGTGAGTAATATTCCGGTAACGCAGAAACCACAAAGTTTTTACTACCTTAGGCGCAGCTATCACCGTGATTGAAACTCGTCACACGTGCGGCCGATCCCGCAGGATCTGGCAGATTGAAGTTCCCAGGAAGGGAGACTACCCGGCGTTAGGCCGCCGGGACGATCCCAAGCTGGTCCGCCAATTGCGTTGCCATATCCACCAACTGGGCCGCCAACGCCGGGTTGCTGGCCTGCAGCTGAGCGAACACCGCGATCAACTGGGCCGCCAGCGCCGGATTGTTCTGCACCTGCGCCACCAGGCTGGTCACCAACTGCGGATTGCTGGCCAACAACCCAAACAAGCTGGTCGCCAGGGCGGGATTGCTCGCCAACACCGGCACGACGCTGCTCAGCAGCGCGGGATTGTTCAAAGCCGCTGAGCCCGCGCCGTTCAACACCCCCGGATTGCCCGCTACCGCCGCAACCTGTTGGGCCAGCGCGGCAGTCTGAACCGCATCTAGGGTGGCGCCCACCTGGGCGGTCGCAGCCGTGGCCACCTGCTGAACGGTTGCGGCCGCGCTATCGGCCGCTCCGCTCACCGCGGCTACAACCTGGTTGGCCACGGGTGCGATGGCCGCGGTCGCGGCGGCCACGATTGGGGTTTCCGCAATAGCGTTGACCACAGGCGCAACGGCGGCCGCCGCGCTCGCAATCGCCTGAGCCACAGGCGCAAGGACGGCGGGCACGGCGGTAAACGTCGCGCCCATCTCGGTGGCCATAGGCCCAACGGTAGCTATGACGCCCACCGGCAGCATGGCCGCGATCAGGCCGTACTCAATCGCCGTGGCCGCCGGGTTGGGCATAGCCGCGGCCGGCGCCGGTAGGGCTCCCGCCGGGCTGGCCCCGACCGCGGCAGCAACCTGGCCGGGCAGGGCGCGCAGCGCCTGGCCCCAGGGCATTAGCTGCTCGGCCACCGCCGACGCCCCGCCGTGATAGCCCAGCATCGCTGCCACATCTTGGGCCCACATTTCCTCGTATTCGGCTTCGTTGACCGCGATCGCCGGAGCGTTAAACCCGAACAGATTTGAGATCACCAGCGACACCAGCCGAGTCCGGTTGGAGGCGATTGCTAACGGATGCACCACTGCGGCCCGCGCCGCGTCAAAGACGGCTGCCACCGCTTTGGCCCCAACCGCCGCGCCTCCCGCCTGGGTCGCCGCCGCTTCGAGCCATTGTGCGTACGGGGCGGCCACGGCCACCATCGCCGCCGACGCCGGACCTTGCCACGCGGAAGTCACCAAGCCGTTGACCATCGATGAAAATGAGCTCGCCGCCGACCCCAGCTCGTCGGCCAAACCCTCCCAAGCCGCCGCGGCCGCCAACATCGGCGCCGAGCCCGCACCGGCATACATCTGCGCCGAAACGACCTCCGGCGCCGACACCAAGAAACTCATCACAGCCACCTTCCTGCCGGCTTCCCGGCCCGACTGCCGCCACAATGACGGCCTCGAGGATTACCTACACAAACCCCCGTTCACGCCGATCCACCGCACGAATTTCACCCAAAGCGGGCGCGTCACACGATGCCGACTATTCATCGGTAGCCGCCCCCTCGATCGGCGCGGAATGCCAAGCAGGACCGCGGCGCGCACCAACGGCCGCCGCCATTAGTGCTCGCGTTGCTACCACCACGCACCACGCCCTTTCCATCGAAGCGTTCGGCGATCGACCGGTCACTCAAGAACCGTGACGGTAGAGAACTTTATGGTTATTCGCGACCAACTGGTGGTCGTTTTCACTAAATCCCTGTCAGTAAATTTCCGGTGCTCAACACCGCGATCCGGTGGGCGTAATCCGCAGTGCGCAAACCAGGTGACTACGGCGTGGCGAAAGGCCAGGTCGCGATCGCGCATGCGTGGTGGTCACCTTGATCCTGGGGATCAGCCCGCGGCGGGGCGCCCTGGCATCGGTATTCGCCGCACCGTGCCATAATCGCGCTTAAGGAGTGCCCTTTCCTCGGAATTGTCGAAACATCAGCAACCCCGGCAATTCCGTGGTAAAAGGGCGCTCCTGTCGCTACGACGCACGCGGCAATTGCAACAGCGGAATCAGGCTAGAACGCAGCTATCACTGTGGGTGAAACTCGAAACACTGTGGCCCTCGAGACACGTTTAGCGGATGCCGCCTTCGGCAACCAACCAGGCACCTGGCCGCTGCCCGCCGCCGCCACGTCACACCAGCTGTGGCTGCGGGCCGTGGCCGCTGGCGGGCAGGGTCGTTATGGCTGCGCGTACAGCGATCTGGCGTTGTTGCGACGTCGCGTTGCGGCCGGCCCGTTGGCCTCGCTAGCGCACAGCACGCAAGGATCGTTCCTGCGCCAGCTCGGTTGGCACACGCTGGCGCGGGGCTGGGACGGTCGTGCACTGGCGTTGGCCGGGGCCGATCCCGAGGCACGCGCCGATGCCCTGATCGGGCTGGCGGCCGACGCGCTTGGCGTCGGCCGCCTCGCGGCAGCAAGCACATTGCTGACTAGCGCGGAGCCCCTGCCGGTGTCCGAGCGGTTGGCGGTGCGCAGGCGCTGGGTGGCCGCGGAGCTGGCGATGGCCGCCGGCGACGGGGCAACCGCCGTGCGCCACGCCGAGAAGGCGGTCGAGCTGACCGGCGCCATGACCGTCGCGTCGGTGCGACATCAGGTGAAGAGTCACGTCGTGCTGGCCGCCGCGCTGTGCAGCGCCGGGGTCATCGCGCGGGCCCGCGCCGTGGGCCACGAAGCGCTGGACGCCACCGGCCAATTCGGGCTGATACCGCTGCGTTGGGCGGTGGCTTGCTTGCTGATCGATACCGGAAGCATCACGGTTGAGGCAAAACAGGTGCGCGAACACACCGAAATTCGGGATATTTGCGCAGGCCAGGTGCGGCGCGCCGGTGGAACCTGGCGTACCGCTTGAAACGCACAGCCGCCGTTATTGTCTAGCTGTGTCTTAGCCCGGGATGTGTCCGGACCGTAACGTTGGAGAGACCGCCGTCGATGACAATTGAAGGGGAACGTCTCGACGCTGTGGTTGCGGAAGCCGTGGCTGGGGACCGGAACGCGCTTCGGGAGGTGCTGGAGACCATCCGCCCAATTGTCGTGCGATATTGCCGAGCCCGAGTCGGCACGGTCGAGCGGAGTGGCCTGTCAGCAGATGACGTGGCACAGGAGGTGTGCTTGGCCACCATAACGGCGTTGCCGCGCTACCGGGACCGAGGACGCCCATTCCTGGCCTTCCTGTACGGCATTGCAGCACACAAGGTCGCCGACGCCCATCGCGCCGCCGGCCGTGACCTTGCCTATCCCGCCGAGTCGGTTCCCGAGCGCCGTTCGGCCGACGCTGGCCCGGAACAGATGGCCATCGAGGCCGACTCGGTCACCAGGATGAACGAACTGCTCGAGATCTTGCCGGCCAAGCAGCGCGAGATCCTCATCCTGCGCGTCGTCGTCGGCCTGTCCGCCGAGGAGACCGCGGCCGCCGTCGGCAGCACCACGGGGGCGGTCCGGGTGGCGCAACACCGCGCACTTCAGCGACTCAAAGACGAACTCGTTGCGGCAGGTGACTATGCGTGAATTTGGTTATGCCTTCGGCGATCAGCCGGGTTTGGACGATGTGACCCGCACTGATCTGCTCCTCGACGCGCTCGCGAAGCGTGACGACTTTGATCTCGACAATGCACACGACCTGCATGATCACGCGCTGGCCGCGCTGCTAGGGGAGTGGCGCGATGACTTGCGGTGGCCGCCAGCCAGCGCGCTGGTATCCCAGGACGAGGCGGTCGAGGCGCTGATCGCCGGCATCGACGAGCGCCGACGTGCTCGTCGCGCACTGGCCGCCGTCGGGTCGGTGGCTGCGACACTCTTGGCGCTGAGCGGATTTGGGGCCCTGGTGGCCGACGCCCGCCCGGGAGACGCGTTGTATGGCCTGCACGCGATGATCTTCAACGAACCCCGGGTCAATGATGACCAGATTCTGTTGTCCGCCAAGGCCGATCTGGCGAAGGTCGAGCAGATGATCGCCCAAGGCCAGTGGGTCCAGGCTCAGACGCAGTTAGCCGAGGTCAGCAGCACCCTGCAGGCCGTGAACGACGGCAATCGCCGGCAGAACCTGCTGGCAGAGGTGAATCAGCTGAACACGAAGGTGGAGAAGCGCGATCCCAACGCGACTCTGCCCCCCAGCTCGCCACCGCAATCGGGGCTGGTAGCTCCGGCCAATTCCCCGGCGAACTCGGTGACCCCGATGGCTCCCGAAACCGAGTCGCCGACGGCGCCGTCTCCGTCGGTATCCGACTCGCCTACCGCATCGGTTGCGCCGGAATCGACATCGCCCACGGTCAGTCCGAGCGCGACCTCTCCGGCGCCAACCACCGGATCGCCAGAACCGAAGCCGGGGCGGGCACCTGGTCCCTCATCTACTCCGTCAACGGGAGTGTCGGCGGAGGCGACGTCGCCGACAACGACCAGTCCTACCGCGTAAATCGCGTCAGAGGTGGCGGCGGAATCCGTCCGCGTCTGATGTCGCTTCGTTCAGCGACGCGTCGGCGTAACCCCGGCAGTAATCCCACGTGACGTAGGAGTCCGGCTCGGGGTCGTAGGCCGGCTCATGCGGGCGGACGGTGCCGTCGATCAGCAGTTGCAGCAGGTTGGCACGCAACATGTCCCAATCGTGATAGTGGTCTTGCTGGCACTCGTCGCAGCACACCACGAGCCCGCGAATTCCCTTGTGCGCCAAAAGGGACTCGTAGACGGCAAGATCGGCTAGATCGGCTTCGACGGCCATCCGCTCTTGCTGATCTAGGGGTTGGCCCGGTTCGACGGCCTCCAACGCCGCCGACGGGTCACAGGGGTCGTCGGCGAACGGATCGGGCGGCAAACCCGGCGGGAGGTGGTCGCGCACGCCTCTACACTACGCAAGCGGGCATGGATAATGCCAGAAATTGAGATCCCGCCCCGTGCCGAGTTTCATGCCCGCGATGGGTGAGCCGATAGGATGGGGTTTCTCACTGACGCATGCGTATGGAGGGCTTCACCGATGTCCCGTGGCATGTCCCGCCTGGAAGACAGCTCCGACTTGGTCGGCAGCCCGTACGTGCATGACTCCCCTATTTCCGGCCTCACGGGTGACCCGGTGCCGACCGGCGGCGACGATCCGCACAAGATCGCGATGCTCGGGCTGACGTTCGACGACGTGCTGTTGTTGCCCGCCGCTTCCGACGTGGTGCCGGCGAGTGCGGACACCTCTAGCCAGCTCACCAAGAAGATCCGGCTCAAGGTGCCGTTGGTCAGCTCGGCGATGGACACCGTCACCGAATCGCGGATGGCCATCGCGATGGCCCGCGCCGGCGGTATGGGGGTGCTGCACCGCAACCTGCCCGTTGCCGAACAAGCCGGCCAGGTCGAGATGGTGAAGCGATCCGAGGCCGGCATGGTCACCGATCCGGTCACGTGCCGTCCGGACAACACCCTGGCGCAGGTCGATGCGCTGTGCGCCCGGTTCCGGATCTCCGGTCTGCCCGTCGTCGACGACGACGGCGCGCTGGTGGGCATCATCACCAACCGCGACATGCGATTCGAGGTCGACCAGTCCAAGCAGGTCTCCGAGGTGATGACCAAAGCCCCGCTGATCACCGCCCAGGAGGGGGTCAGCGCGTCGGCGGCGCTGGGCCTGTTGCGCCGCAACAAGATCGAGAAGCTGCCCGTCGTCGACGGCCGGGGCCGGCTGACCGGGCTGATCACCGTCAAAGACTTCGTCAAGACCGAACAACACCCATTGGCCACCAAGGACAGCGACGGTCGGCTGTTGGTGGGTGCGGCCGTCGGCGTCGGCGGTGACGCCTGGGTCCGCGCGATGATGCTGGTCGATGCCGGGGTTGACGTGCTGGTCGTCGACACCGCGCACGCACACAACCGACTGGTGCTCGACATGGTCAACAAGCTCAAGCTCGAAGTCGGCGACCGGGTCGAGGTGGTCGGCGGCAACGTCGCTACCAGGTCCGCGGCCGCCGCCCTGGTCGATGCAGGGGCCGACGCCGTGAAGGTCGGCGTGGGGCCGGGGTCGATCTGCACTACCCGGGTGGTGGCCGGCGTCGGCGCGCCGCAGATCACCGCGATCTTGGAAGCTGTAGCGGTGTGTGGGCCCGCGGGCGTGCCGGTGATTGCCGACGGGGGACTGCAGTACTCCGGTGACATCGCCAAGGCGCTGGCCGCCGGTGCGTCGACCACCATGCTGGGCTCGCTGCTGGCCGGCACCGCCGAGGCGCCCGGCGACCTGATCTTCGTCAACGGCAAGCAGTACAAGAGCTATCGCGGCATGGGATCGCTGGGCGCGATGCAGGGCCGGGGTGGTTCTGGAGGCGCGGGAAAGTCGTACTCCAAGGACCGCTACTTCGCCGACGACGCGCTCTCCGAAGACAAGTTGGTCCCCGAGGGCATCGAGGGCCGGGTGCCGTTCCGGGGTCCGCTTTCGTCGGTGATCCACCAACTGACGGGTGGCCTGCGTGCGGCGATGGGTTACACGGGCTCGCCCACCATTGAAGTGCTGCAGCAGGCGCAGTTTGTCCGGATCACGCCGGCGGGCCTCAAAGAGAGTCACCCGCACGACGTAGCGATGACCGTCGAAGCGCCCAACTACTACGCGCGCTGACGATGACCATGGTCGAGATCGGCATGGGCCGCAGCGCCCGTCGCACCTACGAACTCAGCGAAATCAATATCGTGCCGTCGCGGCGCACCCGCTCCTCGAAGGACGTGTCCACCGCGTGGCAGCTTGACGCTTACCGGTTCGAGATCCCGGTGCTGGCACACCCGACCGACGCGCTGGTGTCCCCGGAGTTCGCCATCGAGCTCGGCCGGCTCGGCGGGCTGGCGGTGCTCAACGGCGAAGGCCTGATCGGCCGGCATGCCGACGTGCAGGCCAAGATAGCCCAACTGGTCGAGGCAGCCGAGAAGGAGCCCGAGCCGTCGGCGGCCATCCGGCTGCTGCAGGAGCTGCACGCCGCGCCGCTGAATCCCGACCTGCTGGGTGCCGCGGTGGCACGCATCCGCGAGGCCGGCGTGACCACCGCGGTGCGGGTCAGCCCGCAAAACACCCAGGCGCTGACGCCGGTGCTGCTGCAGGCCGGCATCGACCTGCTCGTCATCCAGGGCACCATCGTCTCGGCCGAGCGCGTGGCCAGCGATGGCGAACCGCTCAACCTGAAAACCTTCATCGCCGAGCTCGACGTTCCGGTGGTGGCGGGCGGGGCGCTCGACCATCGGACGGCGCTGCACCTGATGCGCACCGGCGCCGCCGGGGTAATCGTCGGCTATGGCTCTACCCGGGGGGTGACCACCACCGACGAAGTGCTGGGCATCAGCGTGCCGATGGCTACCGCGATCGCCGACGCCGCCGCGGCGCGACGCGAATACCTCGACGAGACGGGCGGCCGTTACGTGCATGTGCTGGCCGACGGCGATATCCATACCTCCGGCGAGCTGGCCAAGGCCATTGCTTGCGGCGCCGACGCGGTGGTGCTGGGCACGCCGCTGGCCGAGGCCGCCGAGGCGCTCGGCGACGGGTGGTTCTGGCCAGCCGCGGCGGCGCACCCGTCGCTGCCGCGCGGGGCGCTGCTGCAGATCGCCGTTGGCGAGCGGCCGCCGCTGGAGCGTGTCCTCAACGGGCCCTCCGACGACCCGTTCGGCGCCCTAAATCTGGTCGGTGGTCTGCGCCGATCGATGGCCAAGGCGGGTTACTGCGATCTCAAGGAGTTCCAGAAGGTCGGCCTGACCGTAGGTGGCTAATTTTCCCTCGCGAGCAGACACAAAATCGCATTGCCGCGACGCGATTTGTGCGATTTTGCGTCTGCTGGGCCGGCAACGATACTGGTCGGGTGAAACCGGATTACGACGTCCTGATTATCGGTTCGGGTTTCGGGGGCAGCGTCAGCGCACTGCGGTTGACCGAAAAGGGCTACCGGGTAGGCGTGTTGGAGGCCGGCCGCCGGTACGCCGACGAGGATTTTGCCAAGACGTCCTGGGATCTGCGCAAGTTCCTGTGGGCCCCGAAGCTGGGCTGCTACGGCATCCAACGGATCCACCCACTGCGCAACGTGATGATCCTCGCCGGCGCCGGAGTTGGCGGCGGCTCGCTGAACTACGCCAACACCTTGTACATCCCGCCGGATCCGTTCTTTGCCGACCAACAATGGCAGCACATCACCGACTGGCGTTCGGAGCTGATGCCGCACTACGAGCAGGCGAAACGAATGCTGGGCGTGGTGTACAACCCGACCTTCACCGACGCCGACCGGATCGTCAAAGAAGTCGCCGACGAGATGGGGTTTGGCGACACGTTCGTGCCGACTCCGGTCGGGGTGTTCTTCGGGCCCGACGGCACCAAGACGCCGGGTAAGACCGTGCCCGACCCGTTCTTCGGCGGCGCCGGGCCGGCGCGCACCGGCTGCCTGGAATGCGGCTGCTGTATGACGGGCTGCCGCCACGGCGCCAAGAACACCCTGCTGAAAAACTACCTTGGCCTCGCGGAATCAGCTGGCGCACAAGTGATTCCGATGACGACGGTGAAGGGGTTCGCGCAGCGGGCCGACGGGTTGTGGGAGGTCCGCACGGTGCGTACCGGCAGCTGGGTGCGCCGGGACCGGCGTACGTTTACCGCCAGCAATCTGATTCTGGCCGCGGGCACCTGGGGAACCCAGCACCTGCTTTTCAGGATGCGAGATGCCGGCAAGCTGCCCAGACTGTCCAAGCGATTGGGCGTGTTGACGCGGACCAACTCCGAGTCGATCGTCGGCGCGGCCCGACTGACGGTCTCGCCGGAGCTGGACCTGACCCACGGGGTGGCCATCACGTCGTCGATTCACCCGACGTCGGACACCCACATCGAACCGGTCCGGTACGGCAAGGGCTCCAACGCGATGGGGTTGTTGCAGACCTTGATGACCGACGGCCCAGGGCCCGAGGGGCCCAATGAGACCTACGTGCCGCGGTGGAAGCAGTTGGTGAACCAGGCCCGCGAGAATCCGCGCCACCTGCTGCGGCTGCTCAACCCCAGCCAGTGGAGCGAGCGCACCATGATCGCCCTGGTCATGCAGCACCTGGACAACTCGATCACCACGTTCACCAAGCGCGGCAAGCTGGGCATCCGCTGGTACTCCAGCAAGCAGGGGCACGGCGAGCCGAACCCGACGTGGATCCCGATCGGCAACGAGGTGACCCGCCGGATCGCCGAAAAGATCGACGGCGTGGCCGGCGGCACCTGGGGTGAGCTGTTCAACATCCCGCTGACCGCGCACTTCCTCGGCGGCGCGGTGATCGGCGACAGTCCCGAGCACGGGGTGATCGACCCCTATCACCGCGTCTACGGCTATCCGACGATGTTCGTGGTGGACGGCGCCGCGATCTCGGCGAACCTGGGCGTCAACCCCTCGTTGTCTATTGCCGCTCAGGCCGAGCGGGCCGCCTCGTTGTGGCCGAACAAGGGCGAAAACGACCAGCGGCCGTTGCAGGGCGACGCGTACCGGCGGATGGACCCGATCGAACCCGAGCACCCGGTGGTGCCTGCCGACGCTCCGGGTGCGCTGCGGTGGCTGCCGGTCGATCCGGTCAGCAACGCGGGTTAGTCAGCTTGCGATCGCCAGTGGTGCGCCGCTGATCATGCGGCTGCGCTGTCCGTGCACGTTGACCGGCACGTCGCCCATCAGGGTGACCCGGTGCATGAGCCGGTACTGGTCGTCATAGTCGTCGATGGCCCGGTGCTGGGTCGCGCGGTTGTCCCAGATGGCGACATCGCCCGGCTCCCAGTTCCAGCGAACGGTGTTCTCGGGCGTCGTGATTCGCCGTTGTAGCAACTCGAGCAGCACGCTTGACTCGTGGCTGTCAAGGCCGACGAAGCCTTGCACGAAAGCACCCGCCAGCAGCGCGCACTCACCGGTCTCGGGGTGCACCCGCACCACGGGGTGCTCGGTCTGGAAGGCGAGATCCTCAATCGCGTGTCGATACGTCTGTTGCGCGTCGGTCAATGATTCGGTGGGCACGTAGTCGAAACGGCTGGTATGAACCGCCCACAAGTTCTTGGTGAGGCACATGAGCGGTTCAGGCAGGTCCGCATAGGCTGCCGCGGTGTTGGCCCACAGCGTCGACCCGCCATAACTGGGCAGGGCGACCGCGCGCAGTACCGATGCCGCGGGGTAATTGGTGGCGAACGTGACGTCGGCGTGCCAGCGCGTCGCCTTGCCGTGTTCGGAATCGATCGGCGTAATGATCGGCGTGTCCGGCACGGCCGCGATCGCGGCGGGGTGGCTGATCGGGGTACCCAGTAACCCGGCGAACGCAAGCTGCTTGTCGTTGTCGAGGTGGTGTTGGCCGCGGAAGAAGATCACCTTGTGGGCCAGTAACGCCACACGAATCTCGTCGACCGCGTCCGGGTCAAGATCCCCTCCGAGGCGCACCCCCCTGATTTCGGCCCCGATACGGCTACCCAGCTTCTTAACGGCTATCAAATGCGGCATTGCTGTCGTCCTTTGGAGAAAGGTGGTGTAGTCAACTGACTACATCGGCTAGCGTAGTCATGTGACTACACGCGCGTCAACGGTGTACCGGGAGATGCCTACGGGCCGCGAAGAGGTCGCGGCGGCGATATTGGAGGCCGCCGCCGACCTGATCGCCGAACGGGGTCCCGCGGCGACGTCGATCCGCGACATCGCCGCGCGATCGAAGGTCAATCACGGACTGGTGTTTCGGCACTTCGGCACCAAAGACCAGCTAGTTGGCGCCCTGCTCGACTATCTGGGCGAGAAGTTGGCCGGTCTACTGCACAGCGGGGCCTCGCCTGAAGTCATCGAACGATCCCTGGACCGCCACATGCGGGTTATGGCCAGGTCACTGCTCGACGGCTATCCGGCTGGTCAGCTGCAAAAGCGCTTTCCCAACGTCGCGGAGATGCTCGACGAGGTGCGCCCACGCCACGACAGTGACTCCAGCGCTCGGCTAGCGGTCGCCAATGCCCTTGCGCTGCAATTCGGTTGGCGGTTGTTTGCGCCCATCCTGCGCTCAGCGACCGGCCTTGACGAGCTGCCGGACGACGAACTGAAAGCGTCGGTACGGGCAGAACTGGCCCGAATCGTCGAACCGCACTGATTGTTATGCCCGTGTGCCTTCGCGTGACCGTCCAGTGTGCGGTCGGTCCTGAAGTAGGGTGAGCGCGTGCGCCGGATTGCCAGCAGACGAACGGCTGATGCTCGCCGTAGCAGGCCGTTCATGGCGCCGGGCAGTGCGCGGGCTGGCGGGGCAGACACATCAAAGTACTGATCCTGACCGACAACTTCCATGCCCATGCCCTGGCGATCGAACTGCAGGCCAGGTATGGCGATATCGACGTCTATCAGTCCCCGATCGGCCAGCTGCCCGACGTCCCGCGATTTGACGTCAAGGAGCACGTCGCGGAAATCGTTTCGCGGTATGATCTCGTCTTTTCCCTCCACTGCAAACAGAAGTTTCCGGCCGCTTTAATCGATGGCGTCAGATGTGTGAATGTTCATCCGGGTTTCAATCCGTACAACCGCGGCTGGTTTCCACAGGTCTTCTCGATCATCGACGGGCAAAAAGTCGGGGTGACGATCCATGAGATCGACGACCAATTGGACCACGGCCCGATCATCGCTCAGCAGGAATGTGCGATCGAATCTTGGGATTCCTCGGGAAGTGTTTATGCCAGGCTGATGGATATCGAGCGCGAGTTGGTGCTCGAACATTTCGCCGCGATCCGCGACGGCAGCTACACGACTAGATCGCCGGCCATCGAGGGCAATCTCAACCTGAAAAAGGATTTCGAACAACTCCGCCAGCTGGACCTCAACGAGCAAGGGACGTTTGGGCATTTCTTGAATCGCCTACGCGCGTTGACGCACGATGATTTCCGCAATGCCTGGTTCGTCGATGCGTCCGGCCGCAAGGTATTTGTCCGCGTCGTGCTCGAACCGGAAAAGACTTGAAGCCCGTAACGAGACCGACCCAACCACGCCGCTAGATTATGTTAGCCTTCGCTAACTTGATGGCTCTTGCCGCTGTCAGGCGACAGAAGCGTGACCCGATCCAGGTGCCGAGAGAGGGAGTGGATGCCGGTCGACGGACAAGCGGGTTCGCCATGACCGCTCCACCCGCCTTCGACATTGCGTTCATCGGTAGCGGGGTCGCGTGCTCCATGACGCTGCTGGAAATGGCCGATGCTTTGCTGAGCGGCCCAACGGCGCCGCCCAAGCTGCGCATCGCGGTTGTGGAGCGGGACGAGCAGTTCTGGTGCGGAATCGCCTATGGCCGACGCTCCAGCATCGAATCGCTCGCCATTCAGAAGCTCGACGATTTCGCCGACGAGCCCGAAAAGTCCGCCTACAGCGCCTGGCTGGAGCGCAACAAGCAGCGCTGGCTGGCTTTCTTGCAGGAGGCCGGGGGCGACGCCGCGGTGCGCTGGATCTACGACAACCGCGAAGCGCTGGACGGCAACCAGTGGGGCGAGCTCTACCTGCCGCGCTTTCTCTTCGGTGCGTTTATCTCGGAGCAGGTGAATGCCGCGATCCTCGCGCTGGGCATGCGCGACCTGGCCGAAATCGTGACTATCCGCGCCGACGCCGTTAGCGCCCATTCCGCGGACGGTGGGGACGGTGGCTACGTGATCGGACTGAGCCCGTCCGGAGACGGCCCAACGGCGATCGCCGCAGGCAAAGTGGTTGTTTCCATCGGCAGCCCCCCGACCAAAGCGATCGTTGCGGGCGATTCCGAACCCGCGTTCACGTATATCAACGATCTCTATGCCCCTGGTGGGGAGAGCAACCTGGAGCGGCTGCGCCAGTCGCTCGACCGGGTCGAGCCGCGCGAGAAGCGCAACGTGCTGGTCGTGGGTTCCAACGCCACCTCCCTCGAAGCGCTCTACCTGATGCGTCACGACGCGCGCATCCGCGAACGAGTCCACTCCATCACCGTCATCTCACGGTCCGGCATCCTGCCTTACCAGATCTGCGACGAGCCAACGGAATTCGAATTTCCGCGGCTGCGCACGTTGCTCTCCGCGGAAGCGGAAGCGGAAGCGGTAGCGGCAGCGGATCTGATGTCTGCGATCCGCGACGATCTCGCCACGGCCAAAGCACGCTCGTTGAACCTGGCCGATTTGTACGACTCCGTTGGCGCCCTGCTGAGGCAGGCGTTGCACAAGATGGATCTGGCGCAGCAGGAAGAGTTCTTCTGCGTGCACGGCATGAACTTCACGAAGTTGGTGCGGCGCGCGGGACGCGATTGCCGCCAGGCATCGCAGGAGTTGGCCGCGAACGGCACGCTGCGCCTGCTCGCCGGGGAAGTATTGCGCCTGGATGCCTGCGCGTCCGGCCAGCCGTTCGCCACCATGACCTACCGAGCCGCGGGCGCCGAGCATAGCCACCCCGTCCCCTTCGCGGCGGTGCTGAACTGTGGCGGTTTCGAAGAGCTAGATGCGTGTTCGTCGCCGTTCCTCGTCGCCGCAATGCAGAACGGGCTTTGCCGCCCCAACCGCACCAACCGTGGCCTCCTGGTGAACGACGATTTCGAAGCCAGCCCGAATTTTTGCGTCATCGGGCCCCTGGTGGGCGGGAATTTCAATCCCAAGATCCGCTTTTGGCACGTCGAGAGCGCGCCCCGGATCCGCTCGCTGGCGAAATCGCTGGCCGCCAGCCTGCTCGCATCGCTGAAGCCCGCGACCGCGGTCTGTTGCTGAGCCGGATGCAGCTCGTGGATGCCGGTCGCTTCATCCGACGCCTGTGTTACGTGGGACCAGGTCAATGCAACCTGTGCGGGAGTCGGGTCCGATTCAGGAGCGTCAGTCGCATGCTGGGCCGCACGCTGGCCAAGCACAATTTTCCTTACTCCCTCGACGACTTCGAGACCTTGAACCATCGCCGATACCTTTGTCCGGTGTGCGGTTCCACGGATCGGGACCGGCTCTACAAGCTATATATCGACCGCTTCCTGGAGCCCGATGGGCCGCGACGGGTGGTCGATTTTGCCCCTACGGCAGCCCTAGCGGCATCCTTGCGGATCCGCGGCGACCTCCAATACCGAACCGCAGACCTGATGATGCCCGGTGTGGATGACGTCGTCGACATCACGGACATGCCGAACTATGCGGACGGTGCGTTCGACTTCTTCATCTGCTCCCACGTTCTCGAGCACGTCTCGGATGACGGCCGCGCGCTGAACGAGCTCTACCGGATACTGGCGCCCGGTGGGCGCGGCATCGTCATGACCCCGGTGACGCCGAACGGTAGCTTCGACGAGGATCCCGCGGTGACCGACGAAGGGGAGCGGTGGCGCCGTTTTGCCCAGGGCGACCATCTGCGGCTCTACGATCGCGCCACTCTCTGCTCGCGAATCCGACAGCACGGGTTTGAGCTTTTCACGGTTGACCAACTCACCTTCAGCCAAGAGGCGTTCCCTCGGCACGGTATTGCACCCGGTTCGGTTCTTTACGTCGTCCAGAAGCCGGAGGCGGACAGCGCGCCCTAGTGGTCGAACGCGCGGCGCCGAGCCGCAGTCATCGGGCGCCTGACCCGGGCGGAGTAAGTGCGCGCATTCTTGCGCCAAGTCTTCAGATTGGTGGAGAGCCTGTGCTCAAGTCGCCGCCAGGGCGTTTGCGTCCACCGGTGCTGAAGGGACAGCATTGTCATCCGCGGATGGGCGGCGATGGATTCCAGCAGGACAGCGCGACCCTTGGGGCCCGGCACCTTTGCCATCTCGCCGAGGAACATGTCGGACACCCGACCGATGATCTTCTCGCGGGCATGGTCGCCGGGAAACAGGTCCAGCATCGCCTCGAGCATCGCCGTCACCCCGTGGCCGTGCACCTCCCAGAACTTCTGGCGGTCGCGATCGGAGTCATACCAAATGCCTTGCGGGTGGCGGCGGTAGACCGCCATTGTCTCGGGCAGCATGGCTATCCCGCCGTTTACCGCATGCCGAACATGCAGGTACCAATCGATCGGCATGATGTTGGGCGGGATGTCGTCGTAGCTTTGCTGGCGGCGGTAAACGACCGAGTTGGTCTGGATGAAGTTCCGCGCAATGAGGGCATCCAAGCTCATGTCGCGGCGCCACGCGATCGGCGGGAACTCTACGGCAGGTGTCCCGTCGTCATGAATCACTCGCACGGGATGGAAGCACACGGCTGTTTCGGGGTGCTGGTCCAAGAATTCCACCTGCTTGGCCAGCTTCAGCGGATCGGTCCAGTAATCGTCTCCCTCGCACAGCGCTACGTACTCGCCTCGAGCGGTCGACAGGGTGTCCACGAAATTCGCGTAAACGCCAATATTCTTGGGCCGAAGGATCGGCCGAAACAGGTGGGGGTGGCGATCGGCGTACTCCCGGATAATCGCCGGCGTACCGTCAGTGGAGGCATCGTCGGCGACGATCATCTCCACGGGGAAATCGGTCTTCTGAGCGACGAAGCTGTCCAGAGCGTCGCGGATGAACGCCTCGTGGTTGTAAGTGATCGAAACCACACTCACTTTGGGTGAGTGGCCAGCAAATGTCTCAGTCACCGCGAACCGCCCCGCCCTGCACGGCGGCAACGACCCGGGCGACGTCAACCGAGGCCATGTGGTCGTGGACCGGCAGCGACACGATTCGCGAGCAAATGTCGGTTGTGACGGGTAGATCGGTCGACTCTGCCAACTCAGGGTTCGTCACAAAGTACGGATGCAGGTGTTGTGGTGGGTTGTAGTAGTCACGCGCTTCGATCGCGTGCATTTGCAGGCTAGCCATAATCGCGGCTTTGTGGTCAGCGGACTGGCAGCAAGCGCTCGCGAAGCAGAGCGACGAAGCGCCGGCATTGTTCTGGAAACGCACACCCACGCCCGCGAGCCCGGCGCGATAGTACTCGAGGACCTTGCGGCGACTTGCCAGTCGGCGATCGAGCCCGGCCAGCTGGCGCAGGCCGATAGCGGCGCTGATCTCCTGCAGCTTCCCGTTCATCCCGAGCTGGATGGCCTCACGCGTCTTCACCAAGCCGAAGTTCTGGAATTTGTACGCCTGCTCGATGAGCCGTGGGTCGCGAGAAACCAAAGCGCCGCCCTCGCCGACCGCGAACGGCTTGGTCGCATGGAAGGAAAAGACCTCGCAAGCGCCACGTCCACCAAGGCGCTCGCCGTCGGCGTACGCGGAACCGAAGCCAGCCGCCGAGTCGAGCACAATCGGCAGCTCCCATTCGGCGGCTAGATCCTCCCAAGCACGGATCTGGGGGTTGCCGACGCCGAACACGTTGGCAAGCCGGATGCCTGCAATCCGGTCGCGGCTGCGTTCGAGGACGGCGCGGGCGGAGAGGGCGCATGGCTGCCAGGTGTCGGCGTCGATGTCGATAAACCACGGGCGGTACCCCGTCCAGAGCGCGGCTTGGGCAACGCCGACGAAGGTGAACGAGGGCATCAGCAGATAGCGGTCCCGCATTCCGGGACCATAAGTAACCTGGAGCGCCGCGATAAGTGCCATGGTGCCGTTCGCAAGGGTGGCAACGTGCCGATCCGGTCCCAGGTAGTCGCCCAGGGCGCGGGCGAACTTCCGCTCCTTGGGACCGAAGTTCGTGTACCAGTTGGCATGAGTGATCTCGGCGAAGTCCTCAGCCAGCTCGGCGGGCCCGGGAAAACTCGGGCGGATGAACGGGATCTTAGAGATCAACGCGCCAGGCGTCTGGGATCTGGACCCGGAGTCGGCGGGTGCCGCGTGTGCCACGGACAGCGGCCGCAGCGCCGAGCCGTCAAGCGTTCGAGTGTTCATATATGCAGGGGTCAACGTCTGTCTACTCGGGTGTCGGGGCGGTTGTCGCAAAGCAGGTCGTCGCACCACCATTTGAACCGGCGCCCCGACCTAGCTACCGCGAGAACAGCATGAGGGGTGCGCATAAGGTTAGCCTTACCTCTTGGCAAATGTCACGCCGGGCGCGGTGGCGCGTGTCAAGCGTTGATTGTGCGGCAGTGGCAGGCGGTCGGTGGGAAGTTACCTCTGGTGCGCAGGCGATGCCGTGACGGCGGACTTGGCCATGGCCCGCCGGTGAAACGGCTCCCGGCCGGGCGGCTGTGGCGGGGCCGGCAGCAGCGGGTCCCGGGGCCGTACGGTAAGCGTTGTCGGCGAATCGGTATCCAGCGTGAGATCTTTGCCGGCGTGCCGGATGGGCAACTTGCCGCCCGGCCCGTCGCGCAGGGTGTAGGTCACGTCGGCGTGTTTGACGTCGACGGTCAGCCGGTACCCTTGCCAGCGCAGCCGGAACCGCAGGCATGAGATCCCGTCGGGGAGTTGCGGATCGATCGACAGGATGCCCTCGTCGTCACGCAGGCCACCGAAGCCGGCAACCAGCGCCGTCCAGGCACCGGCCAGCGAAGCCATGTGCAAGCCGTCGCGGGTGTTCTGGTGCAGATCGCGCAGGTCGATCAGCGCGGCCTCGTAGGCGTAGTCATGGGCCAGCTCCAGGTGGCCGACGTCGGCGCACATCACCGCTTGGGTGCAGGCCGACAGCGATGAGTCGCGCACCATGCGCCGCTCGTAGTAGTCGACGTTGCGCGCCTTCTGTTCGGGGGTGAAGGCGTGGCTCTGCCACTGCATCGCCAGCACCAGATCGGCCTGCTTGATCACCTGCGTGGGGTACAGCCGCACGTAGGCCTCGTGCAACAGCAACGGGTAGGTGGTGTTGGTTTCGAAGTCCCACTCCGCGAACGTGGTGAATCCTTCGCATTGCTGATGCACACCCAGCTCCTCGTCGTAGGGGATGTGGGTGGCTGCGGCCGCGTCACGCCAGGCGGCCATTTCCTCTGTGGTGACACCGAATTCAGCTGCCTTGTCGGGGTGACGGGTGCTGGCGTCGGCGGCGGTGAGCAGATTGTGGGCGGCCATCAAGTTGGTGAACACGTTGTCGCGGACGATCGCCGTGTACTCGTCGGGACCGGTGACACCGTCGAGGTGCCAGACGCCGTGCCGATCGTGGTGGCCCAGCGACATCCACAACCGAGCGGTCTCGATGAGTACCTCAAGGCCACACTCGGCTTCCAGCGAGTGGTCACCGGTGACGGTGCGGTAGCGCTCGAACGCCATCGCGATGTCGGCGTTGATGTGCCAGGCCGCGGTGCCCGCCGGCCAGTAGGCCGAGCACTCCTGGCCGCGAATCGTTCGCCAGGGGAATGCGGCGCCGTTGAGGCCGAGTTCGGCCGCTCTTTCCCGGGCCAGGTTCAAGGTTGATGCCCGCCAGCGCAGGGCATCGGCGACCGCGTGCGGCAATGTGTAGGTCAGCACCGGCAGCACGAAACCCTCGGTGTCCCAAAAGGCGTGGCCGTCATAGCCGGTGCCGGTGAGGCCCTTGCTGGGGATGGCACGGCGTTCGGCGCGCGCGCTGGCCTGCAACAGGTGGAAGAGCCCGAATCGCACCGCCTGCTGGGATTCCGGGTCACCTTCGACCTCCACGTCCGCGGAGTCCCAGAAGTCGTCGAGGTAGGCCCGCTGCCCGTCGACCAGTCCCTGCCATCCGCTGTAGCGGGCGCTGTGCAGCGCCGCAGCGGCCTGGTCACGCAGCGCGGGACGCGAGCGCAGGCTGGACCACCCGTATGCCAGGTATTTGACGATGCGCAGCTTCTGTCCCGGGCGCAGCCCGCAGATCACGGTGGTGCGGGCCAAGTCCGCCCGTGCGTCGGTGGCGATCTCGACCCGCCCCGGGACTTCTACCTCATGATCCATCGTGGCGGCCATCATCAAGGCGCTGGCCCGAGTCCGGTGCATGAGAAGCGCTCCGCTGCCGCTGCTTTCGTGCTCGACGGCCTCGAGCGGGTGTTCCAGAATGGCCGAAACCCGTGGGTCGTCGGAGGTCTCCGGTTGGTCTTCGTTGGTGACCAATTCGGACTGCACGGTTACTCGGGCGAATTCGCCGACGGCTTCCACCACGTACTCGATGGCCGCGACGCTGCGCTGGACCAGCGACACCATCCTGGTGGACACCACTTTGACCTGCTTGCCGGTGGGGGAGCACCAGTGTGCGCGGCGGGTCATCGTTCCCGCGCGCAGGTCGAGAATCCGCTCGTGGTCAATCAATTCGCCGTAGCGGACGTCGAACGGCTCGTCGTCGACCATCAGGCGAATGATCTTGCCGTTGGTGACGTCGACGACGGTTTGGCCGGCCTCCGGATAGCCATATCCGGCCTCTGCGTATGGCAGCGGCCGGATTTCGTAAAAGGAGTTCAAATAGGTGCCCGGCAGGCCGTAGGGTTCGCCTTCGTCGAGGTTGCCGCGCAACCCGATGTGCCCGTTGGACAACGCGAATAGCGACTCGGACTGGGCCAACAGGTTCAGGTTCAGCCGGGTCTCCCGGACCTGCCACGGCTCTACCGGAAATGCTTCTTCGGTGATCATGACTGCAGCAGTTCGCCGAGATCGGTAACAACTAGGTCAGCGCCACTGCGGCGCAATTCCTCGGCCTGGCCCACTCTGTCGACGCCCACTACGAAACCGAAGCTACCGGCACGGCCGGCGGCCACGCCGGACAGAGCGTCCTCGAAAACGGCCGCGGCGTCGGGCGCGACGTCGAGCAACTGTGCTCCGCGCAGGAACGAGTCGGGGGCGGGCTTGCCGGCGATGTGTTCTTCGCGCAGCGTGACGCCGTCAACCCGCTGCTGGACGAACCGGTCCAAACCGGTGATTTTCAGCACGTCGCGGGTGTTGGCGCTGGAGGACACCACGGCGATACCCAGACCCGCGTCCGAGGCCGCCTCTAGATAGCGTCGCGACCCGTCGAACACTTCGACGCCATCTTCCCGCAGGACCTTCTGGAACATTTCATTCTTGCGGTTGCCCAGGCCGTGCACTGTCTCGGCGTCGCCGGGGTCGTCGGGATTGCCTTCGGGCACTTCGATTTTGCGACTGCTCAGAAATGACCGGACCCCGTCTTCGCGTTTCTTGCCGTCCACGTATTGCCGATAGTCGGAGGCCGGATCGAACGGAACGAACGCATCGCCGGTGCGTTCGGCGCGTTGCGATAAGTACGCGTCGAACATGGCCTTCCACGCCTTCGTGTGCACGCTCGCGGTATCGGTGAGCACACCATCGAGGTCGAACAGGCAGGCGCGCACATTCTCTGGCAGACCCAGCACGGGGAACCTCACATTACGAATCGATCAGACCTTGTTGCCGGGCAAGCTGCTCAAAGCTACTGCGCACGGCCAGAATCTGCTGGGCAGTCAGTGGCGGAGTTATTTGTAACAGTTTTTCGGTTACGACGTGACGGAATTCTTCGGACGAAAGTACGTCGAAGTAATCGTCGTTCGCCGCGTTCAGGTCCTCGACATCGGAGACCGGGGCGCGTACCGGCGCAACGTCGGTTGACATGCGGACCTCCGTCGCAAACTTGCCCCGGTCACCTTCTTCGATTTCAAAGGAGACCCGAGCGCCCCGGGTCGCGAGGCGCTTTTCCATTTCGAGGTCGTTGACGTGTAGAAAGACATCGTCCCCGCCAATATCTGGCGTAATGAAGCCGTATCCGCGCATCTCGTCAAAACGAACAATTTTCCCTGTAACCCGCACCCTAGAACCCCTTCAGCCCTTAACCCAACAAACGGCGATCGTACCGGACCGGTCTGCGTAAGCGTGCGGTGTTCGCACCAGCCACTAGACTTGCTGCCCGTGGATTCAGCGTCGCCGCGGCCCGTGTTGGTGGTCGACTTCGGTGCCCAGTATGCGCAGTTGATCGCCCGCCGGGTCCGAGAAGCCCGGGTTTTCTCGGAGGTTATCCCGCACTCTGCCTCGATCGAGGAGATCAGGGCCCGTGACCCGCTGGCGCTGGTGCTTTCCGGCGGACCGGCCAGTGTGTACGCCGAGGGTGCTCCGCAGCTCGATCCGGCGCTGTTCGACTTGGGCGTCCCGGTGTTCGGCATCTGCTACGGGTTTCAGGCTATGGCCCGCGCGCTCGGTGGGACCGTCGCCCACACCGGCACCAGTGAGTACGGCCGGACAGAACTGAAAGTCCTTGGCGGCGAACTGCATTCGAATCTACCCGGGGTCCAGCCGGTGTGGATGAGTCACGGTGACGCGGTCACGGTCGCGCCGGAGGGCTTCGACGTGGTGGCCAGCAGCCCGGGAACCCCGGTGGCCGCGTTCGAGTCTCGGGCCCGGCGCCTGGCGGGGGTGCAGTATCACCCTGAGGTGCTGCACACCCCGCACGGGCAACAGGTGCTCAGCCGGTTTCTGCACGACTTCGCCGGGCTCGCTGCGGATTGGACGCCCGCCCACATCGCCAATGCGCTGATCGAGCGGGTGCGGCGACAGATCGGCGACGGCCACGCGATCTGCGGGCTGTCCGGCGGGGTGGATTCGGCGGTGGCCGCGGCGCTGGTGCAGCGCGCCATCGGCGACCGGCTGACGTGTGTCTTCGTCGACCACGGGCTGTTGCGAGCGGGCGAGCGTGAACAGGTGCAGCGCGATTTCGTGGCCGCAACCGGGGCCAACCTGGTTACCGTCGACGCGGCGCAGACCTTCCTCGAGGCGCTGTCGGGTGTGAGCAACCCAGAGGGCAAGCGCAAGATCATCGGCCGCCAGTTCATCCGGGCCTTCGAAGGAGCGGTGCGCGATGTTATAGGCGGGCCTAGCCGGCCTAGCCCCGGAAAAGACATTGAGTTTCTGGTGCAGGGCACGCTGTATCCGGACGTGGTGGAATCCGGTGGCGGCAGCGGCACCGCGAACATCAAGAGCCATCACAATGTTGGCGGTCTGCCGGGCGACCTGAAGTTCAAACTCGTCGAGCCGCTGCGGCTGCTGTTCAAAGACGAGGTGCGCGCGGTGGGACGGGAGTTGGGCCTGCCGGAGGAAATCGTTGCGCGCCAGCCGTTTCCGGGACCGGGTCTAGGTATCCGGATCGTCGGCGAAGTCACGGTTAAGCGGCTGGACACGTTACGGCGCGCCGACTCGATCGCGCGCGAGGAGCTTACCGCGGCCGGCCTGGACAACCAGATCTGGCAGTGTCCGATTGTGCTGCTGGCCGACGTCCGCTCGGTCGGGGTGCAGGGCGACAACCGCACCTACGGGCACCCGATCGTGCTGCGTCCGGTGTCCAGTGAAGACGCCATGACGGCCGACTGGACTCGGGTGCCTTACGAAGTGCTAGAACGCATCTCGACTCGCATCACCAACGAGGTCGCCGAGGTCAACCGTGTGGTGCTGGACATCACCAGCAAGCCTCCCGGCACCATCGAGTGGGAGTAGCTCGGCGACGCTTCGTCAGCTGCCACATTGCTAGCTGTGGGACGGGAGGGGGTCCTATTGCAACGTGGCGCTGATGTAATGGCGGCCGGCGAACCGGCTCGTGTCGTCGTCGTCGAAGGGCGGCAGCCCGTGGGCCGCAAAGAGTTCCTGTGTGGTGCTGCCCGTGACCTGCCAGCCGTGGCTGACGAGGTAGCTGTGGGCGTCGTTGCGTTCATCGAAGTAGATCAGCTCGGTCAGGTCGAGATCGAAGCCGCGCGAACGCCACGTTTCGGCGGCGCTTTGCATACGCTTCTGCTTCCTTTGCTCGTCAACCGGGTCGAGCACGAGCGCGCTTTGAGTGGCCAGGCGGCCGCCGGGGGCGCTCAGCGCGGTGATCGTGTCGAGCAAGCGGTCCTGCGCTTGCGGTGACAGATAACTGAGCAACCCCTCGGCGCTCCAGGCCGTCGGCCTGGTCGGGTCGAAGCCGGCATCCTTCAAGGCGGTCGGCCAGTCGTGGCGCAGGTCGATGGCCACGGCGCGCCGTTCTGCGGTAGGTTCCGCGTCCAGGTCGGCCAGGGCGTGTGTCTTGAACTCGATGACCCCGGGCTGATCGATCTCGTAGACCAGTGTGCCCGCGGGCCAGGGCAATCGGTAGGCGCGGGTGTCAAGGCCGGACGCCAGAATCACCGCTTGCCGAATACCGGCCGTCATAGCGTCACGGAAAAAGTCGTCGTAGAACTTGGTCCGGACCACGATATTGTCGATCATCCACTTACCACCGGTTGCGTGTTCGCCCAGATCCTCCAGCCGCAACTCACCACTGGCCAGCTGAACGAGCAGATCGATTCCGACTGCGCGCACCAGGGGCTCGGCGAACGGATCGTTGATCAACGGACTCTTGGCGTTGGTGGCCATCGCCCGGGCCACGGCGATCATGGTGGCGGTCGCACCAACGCTCGAAGCCAGATCCCAGGTGTCGTTGTCGATGCGTGTCATCTGTTCTTTCCCTGTCAGGGCAGTCCTGCTTCACCGTGAAGGCACTTTGGCTAGGTAGCCAGGCTTATCGACCGGTCGCGGCGTGGCCAGGGCAATGTGCATAGACCGTGCGCGCTTGTTGGTCGATTTGCCCTTGGGCCGCCCCTGCGGCATCGCTAGATTCCCGCGCGTGGTCCGGATTGACGACGAATCGGCGAGCCGATGACAACGGTCGAACAGGCATACCGGATCGCCGAGGGCATCACCCGCGCGGAAGCCAGGAACTTCTATTACGGCATCCGACTCCTGCCGCGGGAAAAGCGGACGGCGATGTGCGCGGTCTATGCGCTCGGCCGGCGGATCGACGATGTCGCCGACGGCGAACTGGCGCCCGCGACCAAGGTCGCCGAGCTGACATCGATCAGGAAATCGCTTGAGAGTATGGATAATTCATCGGATCCCGTGCTGGTCGCGCTGGCCGACGCCGCTCGCCGCTTTCCTATCCCGATTGCGACGTTCGGCGAGCTGATCGACGGCGCCCACATGGATGTCGACGGCGCCGAATACCGCGACTTCGACGAGCTGGTCGCCTACTGCCGCACAGGCGCCGGGGCGACCGGAAGGTTGTGTCTTTCCATCTTCGGACCCGTCAGCCCGACGACGTCGCAATACGCCGACCAGTTGGGAATCGCGTTGCAGCAGACCAATATTCTGCGCGACGTCCGTGAGGACTTTCTAAATGGGCGGATCTATCTGCCGAGCGGCGAACTGGAGCGGTTCGGTGTGCGCCTTCGCCTGGATGACGCGGGGGCGCTGGACGACCCCGACGGTCGACTGGCGGCACTGCTACGGTTCAGTGCCGACCGTGCCGCGGACTGGTATTCGCTGGGACTGCGGCTGATTCCACACCTTGACCGCCGCAGCGCCGCCTGCTGCGCGACCATGTCCACCATCTATCGGCATCAGCTGGCCCTTATCAGAGCGTCGCCGGCGATCGTCTACGACCGGCGGATCTCCCTATCGGGACTCAAGAAGGCCCGGTTGGCGGCCGCAGCGCTGGCGTTTTCTGTAACAGGTGTGGGCCGAGCGTGTCTACCGGTCCAGAGACTGCTGTGACAATTGCGACCAGTGCGACTCAGGCCGAGTTGACGAATTCGCGCCTGCCGTAGTCAAGGGTGGCCGTGCTCCAGGAGCCGCCGGCCTCCTCGACCAGCCGATGGGCGATGTCTATATCACCAATGGCGGCAATCAGGATCAAGGTGTGTTCGGGTGTGGTGATCGATCCGCCCAGCAGCCGTTGGTGTGCGGTCGAATCGGCCACGAAGACCTCGCGGAAGTGCGCAATGTCCGCGATGTCCATGTCGGGCACGGTGATCATGACTGCGTTCGCCTCGGGCAGGTAGTCGAAGGTCAGCACGGCTTCTTGGTTGAACTGGCGGCGTAACGCCTCGGCGACATTGTGCAACGTTGGGCTCGTCGGCAACGCACAGATGAAATTCGCGCGAGCGCTCATAGGTGATCTGCTGCAGCTCATTCGACCAGAACATCCCGTCGACCTGGGTCGATCCCATCACCACGGCGCCGTTGAGGGCGATCGTCACGGCGGCTTGTAGCTCGAACAGCGGCGACTCGTCGTCGGCGGTGGCGAATAGCTCCGCCGGCTGGCAGGCCGGACCGTCGCCGCTGGCCGATGGGACCGCCGCTGGCCGCACCACACCAAGAGCCACACCAGTATCAGGGTGGTTCTACGCGACCGCACGAGGCAGCGTCTCACGCGTCTTGACGGGTTCCAAGGCCCGGTGTTTACTCGAACATATATTCGAATGATGTCGAAAAGGGAGGCTGGTCATGACTGCCGCTGTTGCCTCTGACCAGCTCGAATCGCTACGTCGACGGATGTCTGAGCTATCCGGGGGTTCCGGTCGTTGGGACGACATGTTGCCCGCGGGGCCGGCACGGTTGCCGCGCGGAACGGTGGCGGTGCTTTCGGGAGCTCGGTCGCTGTTGTTACGCATGGTGGCCGAGGTGACGGCGGCCGGGGGTAATGCCGCTATCGTCGGCCAACCGGATATCGGGCTGCTGGCCGCTGTGGAAATGGGTGCGGATCTGAGCCGGCTCGCGGTGATACCGGATCCCGGAACCGATCCGGTTGAGGTGGCCGCCGTGCTCATCGACGGCATGGATCTGGTGGTGCTCGGTCTGGGTGGGCGTCGGGTGACGCGGACGCGGGCACGGGCAGTGGTGGCCCGTGCCCGCCATAAGGGTTGCACCCTGCTGGTGACCGACGGCGATTGGGAAGGGGCGCCGACGCGGCTTCAGGCCCGGGTCTGCGGCTATGAGATCACCCCTTCTTCCCGGGGGGTGCCCGCCCCCGGGTTCGGCCGGATCAGTGGGGTGCGGCTACAGATCAGCGGGTGTGGACGGACGATTGGCCGAGCGCGTACGGGGTGAATCGGGTGGTCACTTCTCGAGTGCTGGCGATCTGGTGTATGGACTGGCCAGCGGTCGCGGCGGCCGCGGCCGCGGGCCAGCCCGCGACGGCTCCGGTCGCGGTCACGTTGGCAAACCGTGTGATCGCCTGCTCGGCGTCCGCGCGGGCGGTCGGAGTGCGGCGTGGGCTTCGCCGCCGGGAGGCCGCGGCGCGTTGTCCACAATTGCACGTCGCGACCGCCGACGCTGACCGCGACGCCCGGTTCTTTGAAGGGGTGATCGCGGCGGTGGACGATTTGGTCCCCCGCGCGGAGGTGTTGCGGCCCGGGCTCTTGGTATTGCCGGTGGGTGGGGCTGCCCGCTTTTTCGGGTCCGAGGAGCAGGCGGCCGAGCGGCTGATCGACGCGGTGGCCGCGGCCGGCGCCGAGTGTCAGGTCGGGATCGCCGACCAGTTGTCCACCGCGGTTTTCGCCGCGCGCGCCGGCCGCGTCATCGAGCCGGGGCAAGACGCGCGGTTTCTGTCATTGTTGTCTATCCGGCAGCTTGCCACCGAACCGAGCCTGTGTGGTCCGGGGCGCGATGAGCTGACGGATCTGTTGTGGCGGATGGGGATTCGCACCATCGGGCAGTTTGCCGCGCTGTCTCGCACCGACGTGGCTTCCAGGTTTGGCGCCGACGCGGTGGCCGCACACCGGTTCGCCCACGGCGAGCCGGAACGAGCACCCGCCGGGCGTGAGCCGCCGCCGGAACTCGACGCCGTGCTGCACTGTGATCCGCCGATCGACCGGGTCGACGCCGCGGCATTCGCCGGACGCTCGCTGGCCGCCACGCTGCATCAGGCGCTGATGGCCGCCGGAGTGGGATGTACCCGGTTGGCCATTCACGCCGTCACCGCCAATGACGAAGAGCTGAGCAGGGTGTGGCGGTGCGCCGAGCCGTTGACCGAGGACGCCACCGCCGACCGGGTGCGCTGGCAACTGGACGGGTGGTTGAGCAATCGGACCACCCAGGACCGGCCCACGGCAGCGGTGACCCTGTTACGGCTGCAGGCGATAGAGGTGGTGTCCGCCGGGGCGCTGCAGTTGCCGTTATGGGGTGGTCTGGGGGAGGAGGACAGGCTTCGGGCCCGCCGGGCGCTGGTGCGGGTCCAGGGCTTACTCGGCCCGGAAGCGGTGCAGGTGCCGGTGCTGTCCGGCGGTCGCGGGCCGGCCGAACGGATTACGTTGATTCCGCTGGGCCTAGTAGCCACTGAGCCAGTGCCGCAGGCCGACCCGGGTCAGCCCTGGCCCGGCCAACTGCCCGAGCCGTCGCCTGCGGTGCTGCTCGATGATCCAGTGGAATTGCTTGATGCTCAAGGAAATCCGGTACGAGTGACCAGCCGGGGGATGTTCTCCACCGATCCGGCGCGACTGACCCTCCGCGGTCGAGACGACCGGCTGCGCTGGTGGGCCGGACCGTGGCCGGTCGACGAGCGATGGTGGGACGACCGGCCCGGGGCCGGTCAAGGGGGTGGCCGCACCGCGCGCGCCCAGGTCTTGCTGGAGAGTGAACGCGCGCTACTGCTGTGTTACCGCCAAAGGCGGTGGTACCTGGAGGGGGCCTATGAATAGCCGGGCGTAACCTCAGGCGCTGCCCCCGCCTGCGCCAAGTGTCGCCTGGATGTCCGGCTTCATCGCCACCAGCTGTGCATTCCAATAGCCCCAACTATGCACGCCGTTGCTATCGAGATTGAATGTCGCATTATGGCCGCCGGCAGCGGTGTAGGCGTCCCTGAAGGCACCGTTGCTTTCCAAGATGATCTGCTCGATGACTTGGCCGGGCAGGCTGCCCTGGCCGATTTCCGATGGTGTGCCGTTGCCGCTGTAGATCCACAGGCGGGTGTTGTTGGCGGCCAGCCTTCCGGCTTGCACCGTTGGATCGTGGCGCTGCCACCCGGCACCGCCGTCGGGTCCCCACATGTCCGCGGGATTGAAGCCGCCCTCATCGCCCATCGAAAGCCTGAGCAGCATGGGTCCGTTTCCGCTGGAGGGAGTCATATAAGCCGACAGCGCGCCGGCATAGGCGAACTGCTGGGGATGATAGGCGGCCAAAATCAATGCCGACGATCCCGACATTGAGACCCCAACTACGGCATTGCGGGTCGAACGCACCCCCCGGCCCGAAAGGTAGCTCGGCAGTTCGCTGGTCAGAAAGGTTTCCCACTTGTAGGTTTGGCCATTCGCCGAGCCGTACCAGTCGGAGTAAAAGCTGGACCGGCCGCCCACCGGCGCCACCACCGAAAGCCCCGAACCGGCATACTCGTCGAACGCGGGAGTTTCGATGTCCCAGCCGCTGCGGTCGTCGCGGGCGCGCAGGCCGTCGAGCAAGTAGACCGCCGCGGCGCCTCCGCTCTGAAATTCCACGGTGATGTTGTGGCCCATCGACGCCGATGGCACTTGCAAGAATTCGGGTGCAGCGGCCCGCGCGGGCGCGGCGCCCCCAAACACACCAACCAGCCCCGGCAGTGTGGCCGCCGCAATTCCGGTGACCATGAGACGACGCGTCCAGCAATCCTTGACCATTGTTTTCCTTTACTTCGTAGTTGCGGCTCGTGTTGTGCTCAGGTGTTGGGCCAGGCGAGGCCGATGGCCGTTGGTTTGGAAGGCGAAGCGCTGCGCGATGTGGAGAGCGTGATCAACGAAACCTTCATAGAGCCGGCATATTCGGGCCACGTCAACGCCGGCAGCGACGCCGTGTGTCCATCCCGAATCGATCAGTTTGGCCAGCAGCTGTCGGTGTAGATCGTCGGCTGCGCTGCCGTCGCTGCAAAGACTCGCTACTAGTCGCGGTTCTCGCGACACCAGCACTTCTTGAACAGCGCGGGCCAGTCCAATTGCCAATGCGCTCAGTTCGGCCACGCGTCCGCTAACTTCGGTAGGCACCGCATGCTGGGGATGGTGGCGGCGGGCGATTTCAGCGACTTGCACCGCAAGTTCGCCCATCCTTTCCGCATCCCCGGCGATCCGGATGGCGTTGACGATCTGGCGCAGATTTGCGGCCGACGGCGAGTGCAACGCGAGCAACAAAAACGTGGTTTCGTCGGCGCTCGATCCCATCGCCGCGGTGTGCTCGTGTAGAGCGGTGACGGCTTCGGCCGCCTCAAGGTCGGCCTGCAGCAAAGCCTGCGTGGCATAGTCCATTGCCTGACTGGCCATAGCGCACATCTCGGCGAGCTGGAACGTGAGCGCCGCGAGCCCGTCTCCGATTGCGCTCGTCATGTCCGCGAATCGTCTGCGCTCTCCGAACTAAACCTGCCTCCGGCATTCGTTATCGAATCGCGACCTAATCGTTTTGCTTCTGCGATTGGATCCGACCGGAACCGACAGTCAGTACCGGGTTGCCTGCGTGCGATGCGCACATGGTGCTTCACTCTTTAGCCGATTCAATACGCCTTCGGCCGCCGCGATCTGTCGAAGTGTTCGCCGGATTCCTCGGCACGCCAGCTAACAGCCGAAGCCTTTGGACGTAACGGGTGGATGGCGCTCATTTTCGGCGCGCGAAGGGGCCGACCCGATCGATGA
Organism: Mycobacterium simulans; assembly: GCF_900232995.1. Lineage (GTDB taxonomy): Bacteria > Actinomycetota > Actinomycetes > Mycobacteriales > Mycobacteriaceae > Mycobacterium > Mycobacterium simulans. The sequence goes on along the minus strand of NZ_OCVX01000003.1, from coordinate 36,521 downwards.
ACCGGTCGAAGAACACCGTCGGATCCCAGGTAGGCGGGGCAATGCCGATCTGCGCGTTGGGTTCTCGGCCCCCCGACCAATCGGCGACCGTCGCACCCGTCGGCTCGATATGCACCGTCGCCGCTCGGGTCGTTATGAGTTCCGGGTCCAGCGCCACCGCGGCGGCCAACGGGTCGTGTAGGTAAGCCAGATACCCATGTCCACGAGCCTGGTGTGACTCGAAGTAGAACCGCAGCGCGTCCTCGATCACCCGCATCATCGGCGACGGGCCCGAGACGGACGCCAGCCGGGCGAGAATGTCCGGTGTCATCACGACCTGCCGGGTGAGGTTCAAACCGCACACGATCGGAAGTTGTCGTTGCCCAGTCCATGCCGCGAACACCTCGCCGGCCGCTTCGGGGTCCACGCGGATGTTCCATTCGGCCATGACGCCGCCGTCGAACACGCCGCCCATGATCACCAGCCTGCGCAGCAGTGTCGGAAGCGCGGGTTCGGCGCGCAGCGCCAGCGCGAGGTTGGTCAGTGGGCCGGTGACCAGGCCGATCAACTCACCGGGAAAGGTGTGTGCGGCACGGACCCAAGCCGCGGTGGCGTCGTAGCCGGTGAGGACGCGATCGGTGGGTGGCAGCTCGGCATGGCCTAAACCCTTGGGGCCGTGCATGTTTGAGTGTTCGGGCCATCGCCCGCTCAGTGGCTCGCGGGCACCTTTGGATACGGGTATGTCGGCGGCCCGGCACAATTCGAGCAAACCGAGGTTGTTCGCGCACACCTGGTCGACCGAAATGTTTCCACCGGTCGAGGCGATGCCGACCAGCTCGGCGTCGTCACTGGCCAGCAGATATACCAACGCGACCGCGTCATCGATGCCGGTATCGACGTCGGCGAAAACCGCGCTCACCGCCGCCACGATACGCGCGACTACGCTGTCCCAATGCCCGACGACTTAACACCGCATTTCGAGGACGTACAGGCGCACTACGACCTCTCCGACGACTTCTTCCGATTGTTTCTCGATCCCACCCAGACCTATAGCTGCGCCTACTTCGAGCGTGAGGACATGACGCTGGAGGAGGCGCAGATCGCCAAGATCGACCTCGCGCTGGGCAAACTCGGCCTACAACCGGGCATGACACTGCTCGACGTCGGCTGCGGCTGGGGCGCCACCATGATGCGCGCGGCGGAAAAACACGACGTCAACGTCATCGGCCTGACATTGAGCAAGAACCAGGCCCGTCACGTCGAGCAACTGATTGCCAAATCGGACAGCCCACGCTCCAAGCGGGTTCTGCTGCAAGGCTGGGAGCAGTTCGACGAGCCCGTCGACCGGATCGTCAGCATCGGCGCCTTCGAGCATTTCGGGCATGAGCGCTACGACGCATTCTTCACCCTGGCGCACCGGTTGCTGCCCGAAGACGGGATCATGCTGCTGCACACCATCACCGGGCTGCACCCGAAAGAGATCCACGAACGCGGCTTGCCCATGTCGTTTACCTTCGCCAGATTCCTTAAATTCATTGTGACCGAGATCTTTCCGGGTGGGCGGCTGCCGTCGATACCTATGGTCGCCGAGCGCGCCAGCGCAAACGGCTTCACCGTGACCCGCGTGCAGTCGTTGCAGCCCCACTACGCGAAAACCCTCGACATCTGGTCCGCGGCACTGGAAGCCCACAAGGATCAGGCCATCGCGCTGCAATCCGAGGAAATGTACGAGCGCTACATGAAATACCTGACCGGCTGCGCCGAGATGTTCCGCATCGGGTACATCGACGTCAACCAGTTTACGTGCGAAAAGTGACTACCAATGCAGGCCCGGCACCAGCCTCCCTAAGCGTCTGACCGGTCGCGGGACTCCCACACGAGCAGGCCGCCGGCGCCGGCGCGGATCGCGATTCACCTCCGGAGGCGAAATACCCTGCGCCGCAGCCGAATCAGGGTAGCCCAGATAGAGCTGATGCAGAATGCGTCGCGACAACTTGGGCGCGAAGTTGTTGCCGACCTCGGCGAGCGTGCCCAGCGGGGTGTCGATACGCGCGGGTTTCTCGACGAGGCCGCGCACCACCATGGCCGCGGCGTGCTCGGCGCTGATAGCCGGCACCGGGTTGAGCCGGTGTGACGGCACGATCATCGGCGTCCTGACCAGCGGCATGTGGATGTTGGTGAATGTGATGTGGTCGGACAGCGTCTCGGAGGCGACCACGTCGGCGAACGCGTCCAACGCAGCCTTGCTAGGTAGATACGAGCTGTACTTGGGATTTCGGGCTTGCACGCCGGCGCTGGAAACGTTGACGACGTGGCCGAACCGGCGCTCGCGCCAGTGCGGCAACAGTGCCAACACCATCCGTACCGCGCCGAAGTAATTGACGGCCATCACCCGTTCGTAGTCATGAAGGCGGTCGGTGGAATTGACCACAGAGCGCCGGATCGAGCGGCCGGCATTGTTCACCAAATAGTCGACGTGATCGAAGCGGCCCAAGATGTCTTTGATGGTGTGCTCCACCGACGTGGAATCGGTGACGTCACAGGTAAAGGCGTGGGCCTGGCCGCCGTTGGCGCGGATCTCGGCGACCAGCTTGTCGAGTGCGTCGGCGCTGCGGGCCAGTGCGAACACCGTTGCGCCGCGCTCGGCGACCGCGATCGCCGCAGCCCGGCCGATACCGCTGGATGCGCCGGTGATGATGACGTGCCGGCCGTTCAAGGGATCGGTGCGACGGGCGCGATCGGGGTCGAGGTGCTCGGCCCAGTACCGCCACAGCTCGGGTGCATATTCCTTGAACTCAGATACTTCAATCCCGCTGCTGCGCAACGCTTGTCGTGTTTCGTCAGAGACAAAGGTGGTCGCGCATTCGACGGCGTCGAAAATCTCAGCGGGAATTCCCAGCTGGGCGGCGGCCATGTTGCGTAGCACCTTGGCGCGGCCACTCGCCTTCAACACCGGTGTGGCCACCGAGCGGGGCAGCGAGCCTCGTACCGGGGGCAGCCCGGCCGCGTTGGCGATCGCGGGGTAAATGCCGCGCAGCCCAATGGTTTTCGGCGCGGTCAGGTGGAACGTCTGCCCATCGGGGACCTCGGCGTGCATGAGCGCCACCAGCGCATCGGCCACGTAGTCCACCGGGACGATGTTGGTGCGTCCGACGTCGGGCAGCAGCAGCGGAGTGAACGATGGCAATACCGCCAGCTTCGCCAACACGCCGAAGAAGTAATACGGCCCGTCGATGTTGTCCATCTCACCGGTGCGCGAATCACCGACCACCACCCCGGGGCGGTAGATGCGGTACCGCAGGCCCGGGGTGGAGCGGACCAGGGATTCGGCTTCGAACGTCGTCTGGTGATACGGGGTCGGCAGTTTCTGGCCGACGTCGAAGTCGGCCTCGGTGTACTCGCCGGCGAAGTCGCCGGCAACCGCGATCGACGACACGTGGTGCAAGGTGGCGTTCAGCCGTTGTGCCAGTGCGACCGCGGCGTAGGTGCCGTCGACGGTGACCGCCGCGCAGTGCACCAGATGGTCGACCTCGCCCAGTTCGGCGATCGCCTCCTCGGTCGATTCCAGCTCGGTCAGGTCAGCGACTAGCGGCGTTACTCGTTCATCCCATTGGCTGGCGAGGCGCTCGAAGCGGCCCAGCGACTCGCGGCGAACCAGCACCCACACACGTGCATCGGGTCGGTTCTCTAGCAGGCGGGATAGGACGCGGCGCCCAATAAACCCGGTACCGCCGGTAACGACATACCGCATTCAGCCATGGTGGCGGGTTGCGGCAGCGCGCGTCAACCGGGCTGGCCAGCCGGCATCAGGTAAAGCTGCGAATGCCGTCCCATTCCACCAGCGTCCAGCCGGTTAGCGGGTTGCCGCTGATCACCACGCGGCCGATGTTCGGTAGCGGATGGCTGGTCAGCAGGCTTTCCTTGGGGTTTTTGACGTTCATCAGCGTCCACACCATGATCGCCGCGCCCTGGGAGAACACGACCGGTTTGTTGTGGCCGCTGTCGTAGATCTTCCGGACCGCTGCGGTGAATTGTGAGTTGAACTCGTTGCCGCTGACCGAGCCCGGGATGCCGTTGTCCACGTCGCCGCGAATCCATTGCACCGGCGCCAGCATGTAGGTCGAGTTGGCCATCGAGTCTGGTTTGCCGTTGTACCAGCCTGCATTGAGGGATTGCAGGCCGGGAATGATCTCGACTTGTCGGCCGATTTCGCTGGCCAGCGGCGCGGCGGTCTGCTGGTCGGCCGCCATGGAAGAGGCGTAGATGCTGTCGAACTGGTTGCGCGAGACTTGGTGGGCGAGCTGTTGGGCCTGGCCTTTGCCGTCGGCGCGGAGGCCGGGACCGGGTACGGGGGTGTCGATGATCCCGTCGGCATTGGCCTGGGACTGTGCATTGCGAACGAAGGTCAAGGGGATGGTTCGTGCTTGGGGGGCGCCCCCGCCGCAGGCGCCGACGAACACTGCCGTGGCGAGCACGGCGAGGACTTTGTGGGCCTTCCAGATCATGCTGCGCTTCGCCATGGCGATAGCCTGCCCTGCCGACAGCGTCGGAGGGAAGGGTTTGCGAAGGTTAGGTGCAGAAAAGGCTGGAATCTGGGATCGAGAGGAGACTCGCATGGCGATTGACCCGAATGCCATTGGCGCGGTAACCGAGCCGATGCTGTTCGAGTGGACTGATCGGGACACGCTGCTTTATGCGCTCGGCGTGGGAGCCGGCACCGAGGATCTGTCCTTCACCACCGAGAACAGCCACGGCATCGCTCAACAGGTGCTACCGACCTACGCGGTGATCTGCTGCCCGGCGTTCGGCGCTGCGGGCAAAATCGGAACGTTCAACTGGGCCATGCTCCTGCACGGCTCGCAGGCCATTCGGCTGCATGCGCCGCTGCCGGCGGCCGGGAAGCTGTCGGTTGTCTCTGAGGTTGTCGACCTCCAAGACAAGGGCGAGGGCAAGAACGCCATCGTCGTATTGCGCGGCCGCGGCACCGACCCGGAAACCGACACGCTGGTCGCCGAGACGCTCACCACGCTGGTTCTCCGGGGCGAGGGCGGGTTCGGGGGAGCGCGCGGTGAGCGGACGGCCGTGCCGGAATTTCCCGACCGCGAGCCCGACGCCCGTATCGATCTGCCCACCCGTGAGGATCAGACGTTGATCTACCGGCTCTCGGGGGACCGTAACCCGCTGCATAGTGATCCGTGGTTTGCCCGGGAGCTGGCCGGGTTTCCCAAGCCGATCCTGCACGGACTGTGCACCTATGGTGTGTCGGGTCGGGCGTTGGTGGCCGAGCTGGGCGGTGGTGTGGCCGCCAACATCACTTCGATTGCGGCGCGGTTTGTCTCACCGGTGTTTCCTGGGGAGACGTTGAGCACGTTGATCTGGCGGACGGAGCCGGGTCGGGCGGTGTATCGCACCGAGGTCGCTGGTTCCGACGGCGCAGACGCCCGGGTGGTTCTCGACGACGGCGCGGTGGAGTATGTGGTGACGTAGATCCTGCTCGCGGGGCAGAAGGCTGTTGAGCAGATCAAAGTCGGGCAGGGCACTGGTGGATTCTCGATGACGGCGCGGTGGAATACGCTAGCGGTCCTGCTGGGGCCGGTTCGTTAAACAGCCATGTGCTACAGTTAGCACATGGCTACGGTGGGGGTGCGTGAGCTGCGGCAGCGGGCCAGCGAACTCCTCCGTCGCGTCGAGGCCGGCGAGACGATCGAGATCACCGACCGCGGTCGGCCGGTCGCCCTTCTGTCGCCGATGCCGCAGGGCGGTCCGTACGAGCAGATGCTGGCCAGCGGTGAGATCGAGCGTGCGACGCTCGCCTGGGACGACCTGCCCGAACCGGTCGCACTCGAAGCGGGCGTCGAGCTGCCGTCGGTGACGCTTGCGCGCCTGCGTGAGCACGAACGTTGATGGCGGCCATCTACCTGGACTCGTCTGCGATCGTCAAGCTTGCCGTCCGTGAGCCGGAGTCAGACGCGCTGCGTCGTTACCTTCATGCTCGCCGTCCGCGGGTGTCGAGTGCTCTTGCGCGGACGGAGGTCATGCGCGCTCTGCTCCATAAGGGTGAATCAGCGCGGACAGCGGGACGCCGGGCGCTGGCCAGCCTAGATCTGCTTCGCATCGACAACCGGCTGCTCAATCTGGCTGGTGGACTGGCGCCCATCGGGCTACGCACCCTCGATGCGATTCACTTGGCGACGGCCCAGCGGCTCGGCGCAAATCTTGGCCGACTGTGCACCTACGACGATCGCATACGCGACGCCGCGCAGGCGCTCGGCATGGCCGTGATCGCCCCGTCCTGACCGGGCCGAACGGGCGGCGTATCGGGCAGCGGTCCCGGTTCTGACGGCGCAATTCCCGCAGGCCTAGCGTCTAGAAGCCGTCGCGGCCGTTCCCGCTAGCGGGTGTCAGGCGCTCTGGCCGGGTCTGCCGTTGGCATTAGTGCCGGCCAAGTCCGTGGCCAGGCCCGGGGCGCCGCCTATGCCGATGGCGCCGCCGTTGCCCCCGTCGTTGCCGAGGCTGTTGAGGGGGTTGCCCCCGTCCCCGCCCGTGCCGCCTGTGCTGCCGGTGCCGTTGTTGCCGGGGAAACTCTGCTGGAAGCCGTTGGAAAGGCCTCCGCCCCCACCCCCAGCGCCGGTGCCGTTGCTGGCCGTCCCGGGGGTGCCGCCGGGGTACGGGGTGGTATCCGCTCCGGTACCGCCAGCACCGCCGGTGCCGCCAGTGCTGGCGGCGGAAGCGGCGCCGCCTCCGCCGCCGCCACCACCACCGACATACGTCCCGATGAATGTATAGGCGCCGCCGCCGCCCCCACCGCCGGCGCCGGCCGCTCCGCCGGTAGCTCCAGAGGCCGCGTCCCCGGCGCCGCCGCCGCCCCCCTGGCCGCCGGTTCCGCTGAAGACGGAGGAGTCGCCTTCGATGTACGCGTCGCCCCCGTTGCCGCCAGTCCCCCCGCTGCCGCCTTTGCCGCCGGTGCCGGCGTGGCCGGCACCAATGCCGGCGTTACCACCCGTGCCGCCGGCACCGCCACCGCCACCGCCACCGCCGATCATTGTGGGATTGAAGGGAGTCTCATTAACCGACACGGCGTCGGCGCCGTTGCCGCCGGTACCGCCATCGGCGCCGGAACCGCCGTCGCCGTTGGTGCCCGTGACGGAGTTGCCGCCGGCGCCGCCGGCCCCGCCTCGACCTCCGTCGCCGCCCTGACCCCCAGACATGATGCCCTGGCCGTCGTCGGGCCCAACGCCGCCACCACCACCGTTGCCTGCGGTGCCTCCGGTTCCACCTAGCCCGCCGTTGCCGCTGTTGGAGTTGCCGCCGGCGCCGCCGGCCCCGCCTTGGCCTCCGTTGCCGCCGTTGCCCCCGGACTGGTTGCCGTCACCGACGCTGGGCGTAGCGCCGCCCTTGCCGCCGTTGCCTGCGGTGCCGCCGGTCCCACCTTGCCCACCGTTGCCGCTGTCGGAGTTACCGCCGGCACCGCCGGCCCCGCCTTGACCTCCGTTGCCACCCTGGCCACCGGACGTGTTGTTGACGCTGGAGTTGCTGGGCGCCTTGCCGCCCTCACCGCCGATGCCTGCGGTGCCGCCGATTCCACCTTGCCCGCCGTTACCGCCGTCGGAGCCGGCGCCGCCCTGGCCGCCGCTGCCGCCGTTGCCGCCGTTGCCGCCGTTGCCGCCGGTGGCATTGGTCACAGCGTCGGCGCCGGTGCCGCCGGCGCCGCCTTGGCCGCCTTGGCCACCTTGGCCGCCTTGGCCTCCGCCGACGCCGCCGATGCCGGCTCCTCCGGCGCCGCCGTTGCCGCCCGCGGCACCGTCGCCGCCCTGACCGGCGTTGCCGCCGTCGCCGGTGCCGTCGGCGCCCTGGGCGCCGTTGCCGCCTTGGCCGCCGTCGCCGCCGGTGCCGCCGCTGCCTGCGGTGCCGGCGCTGCCGCCGGTGCCGCCGGTGCCGACCAGTCCGGCGCCGCCGGCGGCTCCGCCCTTGCCGCCGTCGCCGCCGGCGGTGGCGGCCTCGGTGCTGCTGGTGGCGGTGAACCCGGCCCCCGTCCCGTATACACATACGACCCCACCGTTACCGATCAACCCAGCAGACCCGCCCGTGCCCCCGGCCGCCCCGATGGTCGTTTGGGAATAGCCGTTGCCGCCGTTGCCGTACAACAGGCCACCGTCGCCGCCGTTCGGGCTGGCGGCCGTCCCGTCGGCGCCGTTGCCGATCAGCGGGCGGTCCAGCAGCGTCTGGGTGGGCGCATTGATCGCATCGAGCACGGTCTGCTGGACGTTCGCGGCCTCGGCGCTGGCGTACGCGCCGCCAGCGCTGCTCAAGGCATGAACGAATTGGGCGTGAAACGCACTGGCTCGGGCGCTGAGGGCCTGATATGCCTGGCCGTGGCTGGAGAACAGCGCCGAGATGGCCGCCGACACCTCATCACTGGCGGCAGCCAACACCGTGGTGGTCGAGGCGGCCGCCGCCGCGTTGGCTGCGCCGAGTGACGAGCCGATACCGGCCATATCACCTGCGGCGGCGGCCAACATCTCCAGATCTGCCAGTACGTACGACATCGGTGCCTCCTAGGCATTGTTTGACGCATGTCTTGACGAATGTCAACTTGGATCATGGATATCACGACGAGGTTGCGGGATGCGGCATTTTGACCAAACTGCGACCGTGCGCCCTGGCGGACGGTGGCTGCTCGACTAGCGGCCGAGATCCCCTTCGCGACCGCTGCCGAGCTGACGAGCCAGCCGGTCGGTGAACTCGACGGCCCGTGCGGGACTGTCAAGCGCGAACAGGGCGGCGGTGGCGCGGTCGCCATCATCGGTGTGCCGCACCACAATTGGAACACCTTGAACGTCATAATTGCGGACGGCGTCAAACGCGTCCTCGTCGGTGATGTCGTCGCCCAGATAGATCGGCACCAGCGGAGCAGGGCCTTCCCCGGGGGCACTGTGCAGGTTATCGATTACCCAGCGAAGCGTTTTGCCCTTGTCCCAGTCGATATCCGGACGCAGCTCGATGACTTCACGGCCCGTCGTCACCCGCAGCCCATGGCGTTGCCCCGCCGCACGGACCGCCGCAACCGCCTCTCCGATCCTGTCGCGCGCCGCGTTGCGATAGTGGACGGCGACACCAAAGCGCTTGTGCTCCACCACAACACCGGGAATTGACCCGAGCTGTTCGCGTAGCTCCCCGGCCGCCCGTTCCAGCACCGGTATGGCGGCCGCCGCGGCGTCGTTTTGATGGTGCGTGCCATCGGGTGCCGTCAGCTCGAATCCATGGCTGCCGGCGTACCAAATGCCGGGCAGGCCCACCCGCCGGGACACATCGGCGAGATCCCGGCCAGACAGAACCGCGACCGGGCAACGCGTGGCTAACTTCTGGAGCGCTTCGGCCGCACCGGGCGCGGGCCTGGCCGAGTCGGGATCGTTGACGATGTCCGACAGCGTGCCGTCGAAGTCGAAGAACACCGCGGGCTGCCGGGCGGTGAGGCCGTCGGCCCGGCCGAGGGCCTGCAATGCATCGGGAAGCTCAGACATTCGCCGGTCCCCGGTTCGGACGCTGACCTCACCGAGGTCGGCGACTATCGTGTCGGCGCCGTCGCCGCGGAGCGCATCGCGGTGTCCGGTTGGGTCTACACCGATTACCAACGCGAACCCTGCGTCGCGCGCGGCAGCCACACTGGCCGCGTCGGTGGCGATGACCACGGATCGGCCCGGCCGGGCGGACAGCCGATCGGCCGCCTCAACCAATGCGCCACCGGCTGACGCGAAGACGCCGGTGCCGACGCCGACTTCGCGTAGGCGCACGGCCAGCGACGCCCTGCTATCCGGGGGGACGTCCAACGCGGCGTCGAACAGCACCGCGTCGTGGCGGCGCGGGTCGATGGTGACCGGCCCCAGTTTGCGCACGACCCACCTTCTCACGGTGGTCAACGCGGGGAATGCGGGGTCAGCGTCGCGCGCCCGCGGGCGGCGCAAACGTCCGCCGTTGTGCGCCGCTGGCCGCGGGGCGGGATGAACGCCTGCGGCCGTCCCTACTGAACAGCAGGACGGAGTCTTGGCTATGTGCCACTAGACGCGCCATGCCCAGCTCGATCCCGGCGGCAAGCTGCTCCAGGTCGAGCGCGGCGTTGTAGTCGGCGGTGAGGCCGAACACCAGCTCGTCGCCGTAGCTCAGTACCGCGACCCCGGTGCTCAGCTGCAGGGCCGTCGGCGGGATCGGCAGCAACTGGTCCATCCTTTGGCCCATGAGCCGTAACCGTTGGCGAGGGCCGGCTGTGTTGGTCGCCAGCGCCACGCCGCCACGCTGCGGTAGTCGAGTCAGTGTCTGAAACACCTTGGCGCACAATGTAAATGGCATGTACGCCGATAGATCGCCGAATTGGCGCTGGTCATTGCGATTAAGCCGGTTGTGCACAGTCCGCAATTGTGTGACGGGGTCGTCATGTTCGACGGGAAGATAGGGAAGCATTGCCGAGATGGTGCGCAGTGAGTCCGCACGTGGTTGTTCGCCGCGCCGCAGCAGAACGGTCCGGAAGCCCTCGGTAATGGCAGCCAGAGCAACGTCATTGGCGGTCACGCCGAACTTGCGACTCACCGCGTCGACGGCGGCGCGAGGAATTCGCACAGTGCGGTAGCGCCGCCTGGTTGTGGCCGGACTCGTCGGCGCTATCCATGCCAATGGCCAGGTAACGGCCTGCGCTGCCGCCTTGAAGATGGTTGCGGGGGTTCGTAACAGGGCGTCGGTCCAGCTCGGCGTATCTACGCTTGATCGCGGAACATGTTGAACAGCAGGGTGATTGGCGAACGCTTCGGTATCGACATCGTCGCAGAGCAGGGTGAGCAGCTGGGCCGCCGAAATGCTGTTGGCCATGCTGTGGTGGATCTTCATCAAGATCGCCCACCGATTGTCGTTGAGACCCTCGATGATCCAGCACTCCCACAGCGGGCGGTCCATGTCGATGGGACGTTCCAGTGCATGAGCGATAGCCCGGAACAGTTCCCCTTCGTCGCCTGGTCGGGGGAGTGCCACCCGTTGTATGTGTTGGGCTAGATCGAACCGAGGTACCTGTGCATACCGTGGTACGGACTTAATCCGTTCTGCCAGAAGGCTTTTGAAATCATCAAAGTGGGGGGCTGTGCCGTTGACGATGGCGACCGCGCTGATCGCCATGCTCGCGTGCCGATCCGGATCATTAGCGCCGAGGAGGCCAGCATCCAATGTCGTCAGTTTTGCCATGACAAGTCCCCACCGTCAATTTTTGAATGCGTACCAGTATCCGTCCCAACCCGGGGAAACGGTACACCTGCAAAGTAAACAATGTGTTTAGTGGTTGAAGATGTGTTTAACGGCGCCTTTAGAGTCGCCTGGACGTGCTGCGCATCCACAACCCCTCGGCAATCCCTCGGCAATCGAACAAACTTTCGATAGACTGGGGGTGTGGGCTGGGGTAACGGGCCGCCGAGCTGGGCGGAGATGGAGCGGCTTCTCGACGGCAAGCCGCGCCATGCCGGTGCACCGGTTGCCGCCGAGCCGGCGCTAGACGAGGGCCCGTTGTCGCGCAAGCGCGGGACGTATCAGCCTCCCGGGCAGGACCGGAAGGTCGGCTCGTCCATCCCATATGCCGAGTTGCATGCGCATTCGGCGTACAGCTTTCTCGATGGGGCCAGCACACCGGAGGAGCTGATCGAAGAGGCCGCCCGGCTGGATCTGCGCGCCCTGGCGCTGACCGATCACAACGGCCTGTACGGCGCGGTGCGGTTCGCCGAAGCGGCCGCGGAGCTCGGCGTGCGTACCATATTCGGCGCTGAGCTGTCGCTGGAATCCGAGGCTCGGACCGAGCAGCCGGATCCACCTGGCCCCCACCTGCTGGTGCTGGCCCGCGGTCCGGAAGGCTACCGACGGTTGTCGCGGCAGCTGGCCGCGGCGCATCTTGCCGGCGGCGAGAAGGGCAAGCTGCGGTACGACTACGACGCGCTGACCGAGGCGGCCGGCGGGCACTGGCACATTCTGACGGGCTGCCGGAAAGGTCATGTGCGGCGGGCGTTTTCCGAGGGTGGCCCGGACGCGGCGCGGCGGGCGCTGGCCGATCTTGTGGACCGGTTCGGCGCCAGCCGGGTCAGCATCGAGTTGACCCATCATGGTCAACCGCTCGACGACGAACACAACGCGGTGCTGGCCGAGCTGGCGCCGTGCTTCGGTGTCGGGGTCGTCGCCACTACCGGAGCGCATTTCGCCCATCCGTCGCGCCGTCGGCGGGCCATGGCGATGGGTGCCATCCGGGCCCGACAGTCCCTGGACTCTGCCGCAGGGTGGCTGGCTCCGCTGGGCGGCTCGCACCTGCGCTCCGGGGAGGAGATGGCCCGGCTGTTCGCGCAGCGCCCCGAGGTGGTGACCGCCGCCGCCGACCTTGGCGAGCAGTGCGCATTCGGGCTGGCGCTCATCGCGCCGCAGCTGCCGCCGTTCGACGTGCCCGATGGGCACACCGAGGACAGCTGGCTGCGGTCGTTGGTCCTGGCGGGCGCCCGGGATCGCTACGGGCCGCCGGAGCGGGCATCGAAAGCGTACGCTCAAATCGATCATGAGCTGAAAGTCATTGCGCAACTGAGGTTCCCGGGCTATTTCCTGGTGGTGCACGACATCACGCGGTTCTGCCGGGAGAACAACATCTTGTGTCAGGGCAGGGGATCGGCGGCCAACTCCGCGGTCTGTTTTGCCCTCGGCGTCACCGCTGTCGATCCGATAGCCAACGAGCTGCTGTTCGAGCGCTTCCTCTCGCCGGCCCGCGACGGGCCACCCGACATCGACATCGACATCGAGTCGGATGAGCGGGAAAAGGTCATCCAGTACGTCTACGATAAATATGGCCGGGACTACGCCGCCCAGGTCGCCAATGTCATCACCTACCGGGGGCGCAGCGCCGTGCGCGACATGGCCCGCGCCCTTGGCTTCTCGCAGGGTCAGCAGGATGCGTGGAGCAAGCAGATCAGTCACTGGAAGGGGCTTGGCTCAGATTCGAATGGCCAGTCTCCCGATATCGAGGACATACCCGAGCAGGTGATCGACCTGGCGACCCAGATCCGGAATCTGCCGCGGCATATGGGTATTCATTCCGGCGGCATGGTGATCTGTGACCGTCCGATCGCCGACGTGTGCCCGGTGGAGTGGGCCCGCATGGAGAATCGCAGCGTCCTGCAATGGGACAAAGACGACTGTGCGGCAATCGGTTTGGTGAAGTTCGACCTGCTGGGGCTGGGCATGCTCTCGGCGCTGCATTATGCGATAGACCTGGTGGCCGAGCACAAGGGCATCGAGGTGGATCTGGCCCGCCTCGACCTCTCCGAACCGGCGGTGTACGAGATGCTGGCCCGCGCCGATTCCGTCGGCGTGTTCCAGGTGGAGTCGCGGGCGCAGATGGCCACGCTGCCGCGGCTTAAGCCGCGGGAGTTCTACGACCTGGTGGTGGAGGGTGCGCTGGTTCGTCCCGGGCCCATCCAGGGCGGGTCGGTGCACCCGTACATCCGGCGCCGCAACGGCATCGACCCGGTCGTCTACGAACACCCGTCCATGGCATCGGCATTGCGAAAGACCCTGGGAGTGCCACTGTTTCAGGAGCAGCTGATGCAGCTGGCGGTCGACTGCGCCGGCTTCTCCGCCGCCGAGGCCGACCAACTGAGGCGCGCCATGGGGTCCAAGCGCTCCGCCGAACGCATGCGACGGCTGCGCGGCCGGTTCTACGACGGCATGCGCAGGCTGCACGGCGCCGATGACGAGCTGATCGACCGGATCTACGAAAAGCTGGAGGCATTCGCCAATTTCGGTTTCCCCGAGAGCCATGCGCTGTCCTTCGCCTCGCTGGTGTTCTACTCGTCGTGGTTCAAGCTGCACCACCCGGCGGCGTTCTGTGCGGCGCTGCTGCGCGCCCAGCCGATGGGTTTCTATTCACCGCAGTCGCTGGTGGCCGACGCGCGCCGGCACGGCGTGGTGGTGCGCGGAGCCGACGTCAACGCCAGCCTGGCGCACGCCACCCTCGAGAACGTTGGGACGGAAGTCCGTCTCGGTCTGGCCGCCGTCCGCCATATCGGCCAGGATCTCGCCGAGAAGCTGGCCGACGAACGAAAAGCCAACGGCCCGCTCACCTCTCTGCTGGACCTGACGTCCCGGGTGCAGTTGAGCGTGCCGCAGACCGAAGCGTTGGCGACGGCCGGAGCGCTGGGCTGCTTTGGCATGTCGCGGCGGGAGGCGCTGTGGGCTGCCGGGGCTGCGGCCACCCAACGGCCGGACCGGTTACCTGGGGTGGCCTCGTCGTCGCACATCCCGGTGTTGCCGGGCATGAGCGAACTGGAGTTGGCCGCTGCCGACGTGTGGGCCACCGGCATTTCCCCGGACAGTTATCCGACGCAGTTCCTGCGGGCAGACCTGGACGCGAGGGGGGTGCTGCCCGCCGATGCGCTGCTAGGCGTGCCCGACGGTGACCGGGTGCTGATCGCTGGGGCGGTGACCCATCGGCAGAGACCCGGGACGGCGCAAGGGGTGACGTTCATCAACCTCGAGGACGAAACCGGGATGGTCAACGTGCTGTGCACGCCGGGGGTGTGGGCGCGGCACCGCAAGCTGGCGAACACAGCGGCGGCGCTGTTGATCCGCGGTCAGGTCCAAAACGCCAGCGGCGCGGTCACCGTCGTGGCTGAGCGGATGGGTCGCATCAGCCTGACGGTGGGGTCCAAGTCGCGCGATTTCCGCTGAACACCCCGCGCGAAGGTGCGCACAATGCCAGCAACTGTCGGCGTGCCGCGTACAAACACGCACGCTCACCTAGCATGGCGAGGTGTCCAAGGTTTGGTTTCTCACCGGCGCCTCGCGTGGGTTCGGGCTCGAGATCGCACGCGCGATCCTGAGCCAGGGCGATCGGGTGGTCGCGACCGCGCGGCACGCCGACCAGATCCGCACCCAGCTTCCCGACGCCGGGGACGCACTACTCCCCGTCGACCTCGACGTCACCAACGCCGACCAAGTGACCCAGGCGGTAAAAGCCGCCATCGACAACTTCGGCGGCATCGACGTGCTGGTCAACAACGCCGGGCGCGGGCTGCTTGGTGCGGTTGAGGAGGCTTCTGACGCCGCCGTGCGCGCTGTCTACGAGGTCAACGTATTCGGCGCCCTGACCGTCCAGCGCGCCGTGCTTCCGGTCATGCGCCGTCAACGTTCCGGCCACATCATCAACATCAGCTCGGTCGGCGGACTGCTCGGCTCACCCGGCTGGGGCATCTACAACTCCACCAAGTTCGCCCTCGAAGGATTCAGCGAAGCGCTCGCCAAGGAGGTCAAGCCGCTAGGCATCCACGTCACCATCGTCGAACCGGGCTACTTCCGTACCGATTTCCTCGACGCATCCAGCCTCGGAACCGAACAGACCGTGATCGCGGACTACGAATCCACCGCCGGGGCGATGCGTGCCCACGCCCTTGATGTCAACCACGCCCAGCCCGGCGACCCGGTCAAGGCGGCCTCGGCCATCGTCGACATAGCTTCCGCGCCCGAGCCGCCGGTGCACCTGCTGCTGGGCACCGACTGTGTCCAAGCGGTCGAGCAAAAGATCAAGGAGCTGAAAGCCGACATCGCTGCGTGGCGGACCGTCTCGCTATCGACCGACCACGACTAGCCCGCGCCGAGCCTGAACTCAGCGCGAAATTCCGGTCAATTTTTCGCGGTGAGCGCAGGTTCGGCGACAGCGCCTAGCCCGTTGGCCCAGTCCACACCCGGGTCGGAGTGATCTTCAGCCGGGTGCTGTAGCTGGCTATCGCCTCGGTCAGACCGAATTTCGCGGCGTCCTCGCGGTACTTGGCCCAGTACGGCCCGTCTTCGCGGCAGTCGACATCGGTGGCCACCACCGCGGCGGTCCCGCCCACGACGACGATCCCGCCGCCATTGCCATCCGAGTCCAGGTTCAGGCTGACCTCGGGATGCGCTTTGACGTGGGCGACCTTGGCCGCTTGCGGCATGGTGTACACCGTCAGGTCGGACCCATCGAAGTAGAACCACACCAGCCGCGGTACGGGTTGTCCCGATTTCGTCACGGTGGTCAGCCACCCGTAGTGGTCCGACGTGAGCCTGCTGGAAACCTCTTGTGTCAGTTCGACGCTCATATGGCCGAATGTAGCCTCGCCACATGACCCTCAATTTGTCCGTCGACGAAGTCCTGCGCACCACCCGCTCGGTCCGTAAACGCCTGGATTTCGATAAGCCGGTGCCGCGCGAGGTGCTGATGGACTGCCTTGACTTAGCGCTGCAGGCGCCCACCGGCTCCAACGCGCAAGGCTGGCAATGGGTTTTCGTCGAGGATGCCGACAAGAAGAAGGCGATCGCCGACGTCTATCTCGCCAACGCCCGTGGCTACCTAAGCTCGCCCGCGCCCAGCTACACCGAAGGCGACACACGCGGCGAACGCATGGGCCGTGTTCGTGACTCGGCGACCTATCTCGCCGAGCACATGCAGGAGGCGCCGGTCCTGATGGTCCCGTGCCTGCAAGGCCGCGAAAACAACTCACCGTTGGGTGGTGTGTCATTTTGGGCCTCGCTGTTCCCCGCGGTCTGGAGCTTCTGCTTGGCGCTGCGCTCCCGCGGCTTGGGCTCGTGCTGGACGACCCTGCATCTGCTCGACAACGGCGAGCGCAAGGTGGCCGAGGTGCTCGGCATTCCCTACGACGAATACAGCCAGGGCGGGCTGTTTCCGATTGCCTATACCAAAGGCACCGACTTCCGGCCGGCTAAGCGGTTGCCCGCCGAGAGCCTGACGCACTGGGACAGCTGGTAATTAGCCCGGCGTGCCGTCACTGCCGCGGGTGCCATTGAAGGCGTCGCCGCCGAGGCCGTCGGCACCGAGATCGCCGTTTGTACTGGTAAAGTCGCCGGTGCCGATGCCGCCCGCTTGTCCGCTGCCGGGGGTGCCATGGGCGCCGCCGGCGCCGCCGGCGCCGCCCCCGCCGCCATTGCCGGAGTTGCCCTGCAGACCGGCCAGCAACCCGCCGCGTCCGCCGGTGCCGGCCTGCCCGCCGTCACCCCCGTCGCCGCCGGCTCCGCCATGACCGGCGTCGCCACCGGCGCCGCCATTACCGCCGTGGGCCCCGAGAATCGGGCTAAATGCGTTGCCGCCGACGGCGCCGTCGCCGCCCACGCCACCTCCGCCGCCCACACCACCCACCGGGGGCCCCCCGGGGCACGCGCGGCCCCCCGGGCGCCGCGGGGCCGGGGGGGCCCCCCTGGCCCCCGGGGCCCGCGGATGTTCCTCCCGGGCCCGCGCCGGCCAAGGCCTTGCCCGCCGTGGTTGCCGTGGAGGCCGGGGTGGGCGCCCCCCCCCCCCCCCCCCCCACCCCCCCCGCCCCCGACCCCCCCGTTGCCGCCGTTGCCGCCTGTACCGATCAGCCAGCCGCCGGCGCCGCCCGCACCGCCGGAGCCGCCCGCGCCTCCGTGCCCGCCGGTACCGCCGCTACCGCCGTTGCCGCCGTTGCCGCCATCGCCTCCGAATGCCTGGGTGCCTGCGGCGTTGTTACCATTCTGGTTGGCGGTGGTGAAGCCACCGGCACCCCCGTTACCGCCCATGTCGCCGTTTCCGCCGGCGGCGCCGTTGCCGCCGTTGCCGCCGTTGCCGCCGCTGCCGACCAGCCACCCGCCGCGACCGCCGGCACCTCCGGCGCCGCCAGCACCGCCGGCCTGGCCGTTCGTGCCGGTACCGCCAGCACCGCCGGTACCGCCGTCACCGCCGAAGGAGGCGCCGGAGGATGCGGCCCGCCCGCCGGTGCCGCCCGCGCCGCCGTTGGCACCGCCATCACCGCCGGTGGCGCCGTGTCCGCCGTTACCTGCCTGGGCAATCGACGTGTTGTTCGCGTTGAGATTGGCGTCGCCGCCAGGGCCGCCAGCGCCGCCATTGACACCGA
The DNA here is from genome assembly GCF_900232995.1 of Mycobacterium simulans. Classification (GTDB taxonomy): domain Bacteria; phylum Actinomycetota; class Actinomycetes; order Mycobacteriales; family Mycobacteriaceae; genus Mycobacterium; species Mycobacterium simulans. The sequence goes on along the minus strand of NZ_OCVX01000003.1, from coordinate 18,624 downwards.
TCCCCCCTGCCGTGCCGTCGCCGCCGTTCTCTCCTGTGACACTGGTTCCGTTCTGGGAAAGTATATTGCTGTCGCCGTTGGCGCCATTGAGCGCTGGGTTTGTGACGGGAGTGGGGTTGGCGCCGTCGTTGCCGGTCAGGCCGTTGCCGCCCTGGCCGCCACTGCCCCCGCTGCCCCACAACCCGGCGGCGCCGCCAGCGCCCCCGTTGCCGCCGGCACCGCCCGCGATGATCGCATTCCCGCCGATGCCGCCGCTTCCGCCGCTGCCATACAACCAGCCGCCGTTACCGCCGGCGCCACCGGCCGCGCCGGCTCCGCCGGCCCCACCAGCTCCGCCGTTGCCGATCAATCCGGCGTTGCCGCCGTTGCCGCCGGCCATTGCGGGGGTGGCGCTGCCGTTGTAGCCGGCGCCCCCGTTGCCGAACAGCAGACCGCCATCTTGTCCGTTGGGGTTGGTTGCGGTGCCGGCCGCACCGTCGCCGATCAGTGGGCGGCCGAGCAGCGCCTGGGTGGGCGCGTTGACCGCGTTGAGCAGGTTCTGCTGAACGTTGGCGACCTCGGTGAGGGCATACGAGCCGCCAGCGCCGGTCAACGCCTGGACAAACTGATCGTGAAATGCCGTCGCCTGTGCGGCCACCTGCTGATAGCTCACAGCGTGACCGGAAAACAGCGACGCCACGGCGGCAGAGACCTCATCGGCACCGGCGGCCAGCAGCCCCGTCGTGCCGGCGGCTGCCGCCGCATTCGCGGCACTTAGCGCAGAACCGATGTTCGCCACGTCCGACGCGGCCGCCGCCAGCGCCTCTGGAACTGCCACCACGAACGACATCGCAACCCACCCCCAGCTGCCATCGCATGCCCCGCGAGATCCAACACTTGGACGCTATCGCAATGTGGGCCAACAGATCTGAGGTTTGCGGCAGATTCATAGACAGCAACCCGTTCGCCGCGCGCCTGCGGCGAGGCGACGCTGACGGCTCAGCTGGGCTTGCCGTTGTTGCCGTTGAAGGTGTCACCGCCGGAGCCGTCATGTCCGGGGATGCCAGGTTCCCCCGTTTGATTACCGGTGCCGCCTGGTTGTCGGGTGCCAGGGGTGCCGTGGGTGGCGCCGTGGCCAGCTGCGCCGTGCCCACCGCTCAGTAGCCCGGCCCGTCCGCCGCGACCATCGCCAGATACCTGGCCTGCCTTTGGGGTTGACGACATCGTTTCGTAGGTCGGCGATGAAGGGCTGACGTCGACGAACTTCGGCTGCGCACACCCGCTGGCAGGGTATTGGGACCCGTTTGTCCCCTATTCGTACGACACGAGATTTCTTCGAGGAACCCCCAACCGGTGGACAGCGATTGCACGTCGCGTCGGGCAACGTTGTTGCGGACATGTTGGGCAGCCGTGCCCCGTGTGCTGATGAGGAGGAGATTCCCGTGAACCACGAGATCCTGTTCCAAGAGGTGGAGACCGCGTACGCCTATCCCGTCTTTGGGGTTGACGACATCGTTTAGAAAGAACCAAGTGCGGTCTTTCGTCGACCATCGGCGAGCCCTGACATGGAAGGGCCTCGGCGCCGGCGCGGATCGCTTCACCGCAGCCGAACTCGCCGACGAACTCAAGCATGTCGAGCTGCAACTGAACCCCAGCGGACCAGAGACGGCGGAATGGCTGTTGGCAAGCCCCATCCATGCGCCAAAGTCGCCAAAGTCTTAGACCGCCCCGGAATACCCCTGCTGTCGCCAGGCCTCGTAGACGGCGACGGCGGCGGCGTTGGACAGATTAAGTGAGCGCCGGCCCGCCAGCATGGGAATGCGCACCTGCCCCGTGATGTGGTCGTCGGCCAGGGTCGCGGCGTCCAGCCCGGTGGGCTCCGGCCCGAACATCAACACATCGCCGGCCCGGTAGCCGACGTCGGTAAATATCGTGGTCGCACCTGTGCTGAACGCGAACACCCGTGCGGGCAGCAGCGCGTTCCATGCATCATCGAGCGACGCATGAACGGTGACCGAGGCCAGGTCGTGATAGTCCAGGCCGGCCCGCCGCAGCTTGGGTTCGGACAAATCGAAACCCAGCGGCTCCACCAGATGCAGTTCGCAGCCGGTCGCGGCCGCGGTCCGGATGGCGTTGCCCGTGTTGGGGGCGATGCGCGGGGAGTAGAACAGCAGCCGGAACATGTGCCGATCATGACAAAGTTCGGCTGACTTGCTTGTCGGTGTCCGTACGGCCCTGGCGGGTTCTCTCTGCTCGGTAACAATTGTGGAGACCTTGGCTTAACCTCAGGGGGGCCTGTCATACTCGTCGGATTGCCAGGCGTTTACCGTTCGTGCGCCCTTGGGTTTGGCGGAATATTGCAGGAAGTTTCATGAGCCTCTCGTTTGTTCGAGCGCTGCAAATGGGTGCGGCCGGTAGTACGGCCGCAGTGCCATGACCATGTTCGCCCGCCCGACCAGCCCGGTCGCGGCGGGTCCCCCCGGCATATCGGCTGTCCCCGCCCACGAGCCGGCGCCGCCCAAACGTCAGAAACGGCCGCCGGCCTGGTCGCTGCGCAACTGGCCGGTGCGGTGGAAGGTCTTCGCGATTGCGCTCGTGCCGCTCATCCTTGCGACGGCTTTCGGAGCGCTGCGTGTCGAGGGCGCGTGGGCCAGCTCGGGTGAGCTGCGGCTGATCGCGGCCCGTGCCGACGTGATACCGGCGATCACGAAATACATGTCGGCACTGGACGTCGCGTTGCTGGCGAGCTCCACCGGACACGATGTAGAGGGGGCAAAAAAGAACTTCGCGGCCCGCAAGTATGAGCTACAGACACGGCTGGCCAACACCGACGTGATCCCCGATGTGCGGTCGGGAGTCAACACGCTACTCAATGGCGGGCAGGCGCTACTGGACAAGGTGCTGGCCAACAGCATCGGGCTGCGCGATCGGGTGACCACCTACGCGCCGCTGTTGTTGACGGCCGAGGACGCGATCAACGCGTCGGTGCGCGTCGACAGCGAGCAGATCCGGGCCCAGGTCCAGGGCCTGAGCCGGGCCGTGGGTGCCCGCGGGCAGATGACGTTGCAGGAGATCCTGGTAACGCGCGGCGCCGATCTGCCCGAGCCGCAGTTGCGTACCTCGATGATCACCCTGGCCGGCACCGAACCGTCGACGCTGTTCGGCATGAGCGCGGTGCTCGGTGTCGGCTCGCCGGAAGCCAAGAATCTGCAGCAGCAAATGGTTGCGCGGATGGCGGTCATGTCGGACCCGGCCAGCTCGCTGGTCGACAACCCCGAGCTACTGCGCTCGATCGGGATCACTCAAGGCATCGCCGAACAGATCATCAACGACGCCACCACGTCGGTGACGAAGGCGGTGCAGAACCAGGCCACCGCGCGGCGCGACGCCGCCATCCGCGACGCCGTGTTGGTTTTGGCCGCCATCGCGGTCGCGCTGGTCATCGTGCTGTTGGTGGCGCGCGCGCTGGTCGGGCCGCTGCGGGTACTGCGCGACGGCGCACTCAAAGTCGCCCACACCGATCTCGACGGTGAGATCGCCCAGGTCCGGGCCGGCGCCGAGCCGGTCCCCGAGCCGCTCGCGGTGTACACCACCGAGGAAATCGGCCAGGTCGCCCACGCGGTCGACGAACTGCACACCCAGGCCCTGCTGCTCGCCGGTGACGAGGCGCGGTTGCGGCTCCTGATCAACGACATGTTCGAAACCATGTCGCGGCGCAGCCGTTCCCTGGTGGACCAACAGCTAAAGCTGATCGATCAGCTGGAACGCAACGAGGAGGATCCCCAGCGCCTCGACAGTCTGTTCCGGCTGGATCACCTGGCCGCCCGGCTGCGCCGCAATAGTGCCAACCTGCTGGTGCTTGCGGGTGCGCAGATTTCGCGCGACCATCGCGAGCCGGTGCCGCTGTCGACGGTGATCAGCGCGGCCGTGTCCGAGGTCGAGGACTATCGCCGTGTCGAGATCGGTGGGGTGGCCGACAGCACGGTGATCGGTGCCGCCGCCGGCGGGGTCATCCATCTCCTTGCCGAATTGATCGACAACGCGCTGAGCTACTCGCCTCCCGACACATCGGTTCGGGTTTCGGCTGTCCGTGGCAGCGAAGGTGGTGTTTTGTTGCGGATCGCCGACGCCGGGTTGGGCATGACCGACGCCGACCGACGTATCGCCAACATGCGGTTGCAGTCCGGCGGTGAGGTCAGTCCCGAGAATGCCCGGCACATGGGTCTTTTCGTGGTTGGCCGGCTGGCCGCCCGCCACGGCCTCCGGGTGGGATTGCGCGGTCCGGCCGCCGGCGAATCGGGGACCGGCACCACCGCCGAGGTATACCTGCCGCTGCCAGTGCTCGTCAAAAGCCATGAAGGCCATGAAGGCCAGGCGGTCCAGGCCCCCAAGCCTCGAGGCGGGGTTTTCATCATCTCGCCCCCGAAGACCAAGCCCGCGCAGCCGGCGGGCGCACCGGCCGCTCCAGTTGACACATCAGACCAGAACGGGTCGCAGGGCTCTGGACCTCCCGTCACGTTGTTGCCGCGCCGCAATCCGGGATCCAGCGGCATCACCGACGTTCCCGCCCAGCCGGTCGAGCCGCGGAAGCGACCCAAGCGCGAGCTGAAAACGCCGTGGTGGGAGAACGGGTTTCAGCAAGAGCCCAAGCCAGCCAAAGCGGCGACGGACACCTCGGCGTTTTTTGCGCGGCGCCCGTCGGCCCCGGCTCAGCCCGCGCCGCATGCCAAGCCTGCATCGCCTGCTCAGCCCGCGCCGTCTGCCGGGCCCGCGCCAAAACCATCGGGGCCCGCCGATGACGACGTGATCTACCAGCGCATGCTTTCGGAGATGATGGGCGATCCGCACGAGCTGGCCCAAATCGCCGATCTGGATTGGAAATCGGTGTGGGACCGCGGGTGGACGGCGGCCGCCGAGGCCGAGGACAAGCCCGTGGAAGCCCGCACGGACCATGGCCTGCCGGTGCGCACACCCGGAGCCCGGCTAGTGCCCGGCGCCCCCCAGTCCGCACGTGGGGAACCCGATCGGCAATGAACGCACGGTCGTCGGACAGCCCACTGGACTGGCTGGTATCGAAGTTCGCTCGTGAGGTGCCGGGTGTGGCGCACGCCTTGTTGGTGTCGGTCGACGGGCTGCCGGTCGCGGCCAGCGAGTATCTTCCACGCGAACGCGCCGATCAGTTGGCCGCGGTGGCTTCCGGATTGGCCAGCCTCGCCTCCGGCGCCGCGCAGCTGTTCGAGGGTGGGCCGGTGCTGCAGTCGGTGGTCGAGATGCAGAACGGCTTTCTGCTACTGATGCGCGTCGGCGACGGCTCGAATCTGGCGACGCTGGCGGTAAGCGGATGCGATATCGGCCAGATCGGTTACGAGATGGCCCTTCTTGTCGAACGGGTGGGCGGCGTTGTCCAGTCTTCCCGGCGCTAGCGACCAGCCGGCGACCTTGGTCCGCCCGTACACGCTGACGGCGGGACGGACCGACACCAACATCGACCTGCCGCTGGAAGCTCCGGTCCAGACACTGCAGTCGGGGTCGGCTCACCAGTGGCCGCCAAACGATGTGCGGGACAGCATCATCCAGCGGTGCGTCGACAGCCCCTCGGTCGCCGAAATCGCGGCCCAGTTGGATTTGCCGGTGGGCGTTGCGCGCGTCCTGGTCGGCGATCTGGTCAGCTCCGGCTACCTTCGGGTGCACAGGACCTTGACCGACCGTTCCAGCCGCGACGAGCGCCGCGAACTCATAGGAAGGACCCTGCGTGGCCTCCAAGCACTCTGAGCCGCACTCCGAGCCGCATTCTGAGGCGCACGACACCGCGTCCCATGCCTCCACGAAGATCGTCATCGCGGGCGGGTTCGGTGTCGGCAAGACCACGTTCGTCGGCGCAGTCTCGGAAATCATGCCGCTACGCACGGAGGCGATGGTCACCGACGCCTCGGTCGGCGTCGACATGCTCGAGGCCACCCCGGACAAGCGGACCACGACGGTCGCGATGGACTTCGGCCGCATCACCCTGGCCGACGATCTGGTGCTCTATCTGTTTGGTACCCCGGGTCAGCGCCGGTTCTGGTTCATGTGGGATGACCTGGTACGTGGTGCAATCGGGGCGATCATCCTGGTCGACTGTAGGCGCCTGCAGGACAGCTTCGCAGCAGTCGACTTCTTCGAACACCGCAACCTGCCGTTCCTGATCGCGGTTAACGAATTCGACGGCGCGCCAAGGTATCCCGTTGACGAAGTGCGCAAGGCGCTGACGCTGCCCGCCGACATTCCGGTGCTCAGCATTGATGCCCGCAATCGCAGGTCCGCCACCGATGCACTGATCGCGGTGAGTGAATACGCGCTGGCTAGCCTGAGCCCCAACTGACCGCGTTGGACGAATGGACTGATCGCGAGTTCACCGGTCGGGATTTTCGCGACGAGGATCTGAGTCGGCTCTGCACCGAACGAGTGGTGTTCAGCGAATGCGATTTCAGCGGTGTCAACCTGGCCGAATCGCAGCACCGCGGATCGGCGTTTAGAAACTGTACCTTCAAGCGAACAACGCTGTGGCACAGCACCTTTGCCCAATGCAGCATGCTGGGCTCGGTGTTCGAGCACTGCCGGCTTCGGCCGGTGACCTTCGACGAGGTGGATTTCACGCTGGCCGTGCTCGGCGGCAACGACCTGCGCGGTGTCGACCTGAGCGGCTGCCGGCTGCGTGAGACCAGCCTGGTAGAGACCGACCTGCGCACGTGCGTGCTGCGCGGCGCCGACCTGCGCGGTGCGCGGACCACTGGTACCCGGCTGGACCAAGCCGACCTGCGGGGCGCGACCGTGGACCCATCGTTGTGGAGAACCGCGTCGCTGGTGGGCGCGCGCGTCGACGTGCCGCAAGCCCTGGCCTTTGCGCTGGCGCACGGGCTTCGTCTGGACGCGTAGCGCTGGGCGGCGCCACCCCGGTCAGTGCGGCAGCAGACCGACGATGCCTTGGTGATGTGCCACCTCGAAGGTGACATGCGGTCCGTCGGGTCGCCCGAGGTTGATGGCCAGGCCGTCATGGATGTCAACCTGGGGCACCCGGCGGCCGTCGACGAAGATCCCGTTCGAAGAATTGTTGTCGATTGCGATCCAGCCGCCCTGCTCGAAACGCAGCAGCAGGTGCGCGCGGTCGATCAATGGGTGCGCGACACGCAGGTCGGCCCGCAGGTCGCTCCCGACTATCACGTCCGAGCCCGCCGCGAAGCTGCCCTGTGACCGCTCAGATCGAACCGTCAGCAGGGGCCGCCGAGCTGGGATCATCACCCCACATTAGTCGCGTGTGCACTAGCGCCGCCTGAGTCGGATCTTCCACCACACGATCGTGCTATAGGCGATGCACAACACCCCGAGCATTGCCATGTCGAAAAGCCATGCGCTTGGCTTGTGCACCCAATGCTGGTCCTTCGGCTTGACCGGGCCAGGTACCAGCTTCTCGATGTCGACGGTCGAACACGATGCCGCGTAGCCCCACCGCGCGGGCGTTGCCCACGACAGCTGGTCGAGCAAGAACCGGTCGGTCACCCAGATCATTCCGCCGGAGAACACCAGTTGCGACATGATCGCCAACACCAGCATGGGCATGATCTGGTCTTGCGACTGGGCCAGCGCCGACAGGGCCAAGCCGAGAATTGCCGAGGCCACACAGGTCGCGGCGATCGTCACGAACAGTTCGAAGCCGACACTGCCTAGCATCACAGCGTCGGTGGGAGGATAGCCCCAGCCAATGATCGTGATGATCGTCGCGATCGCGGCCTGGATGATCGCAAACCCGCTGAACACAACGATCTTGGCGCCCAGATAGGCCCCCGTCGATAGGCCGACCGCCTGTTCGCGCCGGAAAATGGCACGCTCGCCGACCAGGTCACGAATCGTGAGCGCGCAGCCCATGAAAACGCCGCCGACGTTGAGCATCACCAGGATCTGTCCCGGTTGGTCGGGGTTGCTGCTTACCGCCTCGGCAACGCCGAACCCGGTCTTGCCGCGAACGGTCATGGCGAGGACACCGATCAAGAACGGCAAGACCGCCAGGAAGACCGTGTACCCGCGGTCGGACACCACCAGCCGAATCTGGCGGCGGGCGATTGTGGAGAACTGGCGGAAAACACTCGTATGTACCGGTTCGCCCAGGTCAGCTGGGCTGGTTTCAGCCGGAGCAAGTGACGGCGGCTTGTTTTCGGCGAGGAAGCGCCGGTTGGCCTCGTCGGGATCGGCTCCCACGTTGGCGAAGATGTCGGCCCAGTTCGTGGTGCCCATCGCGGCACCGATCTGGCCGGGTGGGCCCAGGAACGCCGTCTTGCCGCCGGGTGCGATCAGCAACAGCTGATCGCACACATCGAGGTAGGACACCGAGTGTGTGACGACCAACACCACGCGGCCGGCGTCAGCCAGTTGACGCAGCATCATCATCACCTGACGGTCCAGCGCTGGATCCAACCCCGTGGTCGGCTCGTCGAGGATCAGCAGTGACGGCCCGGTGAGCAGTTCGAGCGCCACCGATGCGCGCTTGCGCTGTCCACCGGACAGCTTGTCGACGCGGGTGTCGGCGTGCTTTGTCAGCTCGAGTTCCTCGAGAACCTGGGCAACCACCTGGGCCCGGTCGGCTTTGCTGGTGTCTGGCGGCAGCCGCAACTCGGCGGCATAGCCGAGCGCCTGGTTGACGGTTAACTGCCGGTGTACGACGTCGTCCTGAGGCACCATGCCGATCCTGCTGCGCATGGACGCGTACTCGGCATGGATGTTGTGGCCCTCGAAGGTCACCGTGCCGGACGTGGGGCTGGTATACCCGGCGACCAACCTGGACAGCGTTGTCTTACCGGCGCCGGATCCGCCGATGATGGCGGTCAGCGTGCCGGGCCGGGCGGTCAGTGAGATGTGGTCGAGCAGTTGCTTTCCGTCCACGCTGAAGCAAACACCCTTGACCTCGAGGCCGCCGGTGCGCGTCGCGGCTTCGGTGCGGCGTATCAGGGTGCCGCGGGTGAAGACCAGGTCGACGTTGCCGATGGTGACCACGTCGCCGTCGCTCAAGATCGCGGACCCGACCCGGACCCCGTTGACGAATGTCCCGTTCACGCTGTGGGCGTCGCGGATTTCGGGACCCAGCGGCGTCTGGGTCAAGAATGCGTGGTGGCGTGACGCCAGGACGTCCTGGATGACGATGTCGTTGTCGGTGGCGCGGCCGATCGTGACGGAGTCGACGGGCCTTTCGGGCGCCCCGGCCCGCGGCAGCAGGGCCTGAAACACTTTCGTCGCCAGGTTCGCCACCTCGGGCGGCTTGGTGATGTGTCGCCGCATCTGGCCGGGTGGCCCGGGATGCGGTGGCGCGGCGACGTTCGACGGCGGGCCAGGCGGGCTAGGCGGATGCCCGGGTTGCCAGGGCGCCGAGCTGCTCGGATACATGGGTTGGCCGGGTGCACCCGGCCAACCCATGTATCCGAGCAGCTCGGCG
>NZ_OCVX01000003.1:0-9085 GCF_900232995.1 Mycobacterium simulans | reverse complement strand
CGGCGGGGCCGGCGGGGGGGGCGGCGGGGACGTCCGTGTCGGGGCTGGCGGGGCCCAGGTTGGGTGGTGTCCCGATGGCGGCGGTGCCGGCTGCGCCGGGTGCCAGCCCGCCTGGGTTGCGACGATGGGCATCGAGTTGGTTTGCGGTGGGCGCCCGGCCATCCCCACGTGCCGCCCGACCTCAAATCTCAGCAGCGGCCCGTCGGGATTTCCGATATTGATGTTCTGGCCGTCGTAGATCTCGACCACCGGGACGCGGCGACCGTTTGCATACGTCCCGTTCAGTGAGTTGTTGTCGATGGCGAGCCACCGGCCCTGATCGAAGCGCAGCAAAAGATGGGCACGCGAGATCAGTGGATGCGTGACGCGCATATCGGCGCGCAGATCGCGTCCAACCACCACGTCGTGGCCCGCCGCGAAGGTGCGTTCCGACCCGTCGTAGCGAACGGTCAGCGCTGGCGGAGCTGGAGGGGGCATCGAGTTAACTGTATCTAAGGCTGGGGTTACGCCGGGATGTTGAGTCCGCCGGCGCGACAATCGGTGATTCGCACCGGTCCCTGAGGTATATCGACCGTGTATGGACCGGGACCTCCCCCGTGACCTGCCTCGATAATTTCTGGTTATGGCACCTAAGCCAAGAAATGTTAGACGCCCGGCGCTGCCGCAGGCATCCTTTGGGATGCGCGGGATCTGTCAGCAGGGGATCTCGCCAGCGAGAACGAATCATCGTATGCGTTGGCAGTCTGCGTAACAGCCTTAACGCCAGACACTGTGGTCGATTGACTGCGGTGCGATATGCGGTAACCGCTCATCGGTACGGAAGGAGGTGATCCCATGGCCCATGAACTTCTGTTCGTCGAAGACGAGGCAACGTACCGGCTCCACTTCGTCTGCTTCTATTTCAACGGAGACTGCATCGACTAAAGCTGCGATGCAGTGCGCCACGATGGCGCTGGTGGGGGCTCGTTGTCGAGCAACGACCCCCCGCTCCCCCCGCCAATGTTGTTCCCGCATAGCGGTTTTCGCGCGGCAAGTAACGATGGAGTCCACGTCGCGTCAGCCCGACCCCAATCGCCCGCACCTCGAGGACCTTGCGCCCATGTCTGAATCGTGTGCAGTAGCCACCGTAGGCCCGGATTGGTCGCAATGGCCGATGCGGGTACTGGGCCACGCCGATCCCACCACCGTCGCCCACCGGGCGGGGACCTACCGCATCATCTCTCCCGAGCAGACCTGGCAGGCCGTGCAGCCGATGCTGGAGCCCGCGGGTATCACCCGCGTCGCCGACCTCACCTGGCTCGATGATCTCGGGATTCCCACCGTGCAGGCGGTGCGGCCCGCTTCGCTGACGCTTTCGGTCAGTCAAGGCAAGGCCGCTACCCACCGTGCCGCCCAAGTTTCCGCGGTCATGGAATCGCTGGAGATCTGGCACGCCGAAAACGTCACGCCCGACCTGGTTTCCATGAGCACAACCGAGATCGCAGCCGCACTGACCTACGATCCCGCGCAGCTGCTCCGGCCGGCGCGCAGCTTCTACCATCCGGGCGCCAGGCTCGACTGGATGACCGCGACGACGCTGTTGACCGGCCGCCAAACCTGGGTGCCGTGGGAGGCGGTTCTGGTCAACGCTGCGGTCGAAAACCGCTGGGACCCACCGATGTTCTCGATGGACACCACGGGTTTGGCCTCCGGCAACAGCTACTGGGAGGCCACTCTGCATGGGTTGTACGAAGTCATGGAACGCCACGCCCTGGCCGCGGGCGAACCCGGAAACACGCTATTCGAGGTACCTCTCGACGACGTCGCCGACTCCCAGTGCGCCGAGCTGGTCGATGTGATTCACCGGGCCGGAAGCGAACTGAAGATCGCGCGCACCGATATATGGGACGGTTTTTATTGCTTTACCGCCGAACTCTGTTCGTCCATGCTCGGGATGCCGTTCAGCGGCTTCGGCTTGCACCACGATCCCAACGTGGCGTTATCCCGGGCGATCACCGAAGCCGCGCAATCGAGGCTGACGGTGATCAGCGGAGCCCGCGAGGATCTGTCGCCGGTGTTGTACCACCGTTTCGCCCGTGTACACGCTTACGGCCGGCTGCGGCCAGCCATGCGGCACGTTCCTGCGGCCGAGCCCACACCATGGCACGTGTCCGACACCGGCTCGCTGAGTGACCTGTTGGCCACGGCGGCAACGGCGGTGGCCGCCGTGTCAGGAACCGAGCCGCTGGCAGTCGTGTGCGATCTCGCCGGCAGCTGCGTCCCGGTGGTGAAGGTACTTGCGCCGGGCCTGACGGCAGCACACTCTCCGATGCGCACCCCCTTACAGGAGTCGGCATGACGGCGGGCGGCCGGATCGTGGTGACCGCCGGGCCCACCATCAGTGTCGACGATATCCACACCGTGGTGCCCAATTCCGAAGTGGTGCCCCCGATTTCGTTCACCGACGCCCTGCGCTACGGGCTGGAGCCGGGCGATACGCTGCTGATCGTCGACGGGCTTTTCTTCCAACACGCGCCGGTGCGACACAAAGAGCTATTGACGTTGCTGGACAGCGGCATTCGCGTCGTCGGCTCGTCCAGCATGGGCGCGCTGCGCGCCGCCGAGCTCCATCCCTTCGGAATGGAAGGCTACGGTTGGGTATTCGAAAGCTACCGCGACGGGCATTTGGATGCCGACGATGAAGTCGGCATGGTCCACGGAGAGCCCGAAGACGGCTATCCCGTAATCGTCGACGCGCTGGTCAACATTCGCCATACGCTGGGTCGTGCCGTCGAGATCGGTTTGCTATCGGCTCAATTAGCGGCTGACCTCATCGAAACGGCCCGCCGCATGCCGTTCACAGCGCGCACCTGGCATCGCCTGCTCGTCGCTGTCGGTGTACCTGAGATCAGCTGTCTAGCAAAGCAACTACAGGAGCTGCGCGTCGACATCAAACACGCCGATGCAATTGTCGCATTGCACAACATCGTCGAAGGCCACCGTGGCGGCGCGGCGAGCCGCCCTCGTCCGCCGCGAACTATCTGGTCGGAACGCTGGCAACAACGCTGGGCGCCAACCATTCCGGTTGCTGTCACCAACCAAGGCCATACCCAGACCACCGTCGAGGTCCGCGACACCGATGTCCTCGCCTTGCTGAGTGTGTGCGCCACCGACCGCTGGGCCTACCTGCCCGCCCTGGAACAGGGCGCCGCTTGGCACGGGCGACTGACCCACCCCGACGATGACGGCGACGTTCGCCAACAGGCGTCTCTCGCCATTGGGCAGATCGCTGCCGAGAGCCGCCAACGCGCGTTGGAGATCGTCGCCCACCGCTACGCCGTGGCGGTTGGACTTGCCGACGAGTCCGGATTCCCCGAACCCGTCAGGGCGCAGTGGTTGACGGCAGACGAGAACGAAACCCTTTGCGATGACCCGATTGCCGTCTCGGCGCGGCTGATTACGCGCACGTTGTTTGTCACCCGGGCACTGCCGGCGATCGAGCACTTTCTCGACCTGCTGCGTGCGGACCCGCGGCTGCCGCAGTGGCGGACCGCTGTGGCCCAAGCGCTGGCCAGGCGCGACGAATTAGCCTGCCAAAAGCCGCATTTGAACCTGCACCGACCCGACGCCAAGCAACTGAAGAGTCTTTTCGCGAAGCGATGGCGCACCGAGGTGGACTGCATCGAGCTCGCCCGACGCGGCCTGATGAGCGACGAGGCCTTCTATACCGCCGCCAGCCCGTTCGCTGTCGCGGCGGCCGACGACCGCCTGCCGTCTATTGAAGTGGGCGTCCTCGGTCCGGCGCGCCGGTGATCACGCAGCGGGTCCGGCTGTAGATGGTGGGCATGCATCGGTTGCAGTGCGTGCAGGCCGACCGCACCCGCTCGCCGTCGGCGGCTATTCGATTGATCAGGTCGGGTTCGGCCAGCAGCGCCCGGGCCATCGCGACGAACTGGAATCCCTCCGACATGGCCAAGTCCATCGTTTCCCTGTTGGTGATGCCGCCAAGCAGAATCAGCGGCATCTTCAGCTCGGCGCGAAATAGCTTCGCCTCACGCATCAGATAGGCCTCGCGGTAGGGGTATTCGCGGAGAAACTTCTTGCCCGTCAGGCGCATGCCCCAGCGCAGCGGCGGTTTGAAAACGCCGGCGAACTCCTTGACCGGCGCGTCGCCGCGGAACAAATACATCGGGTTGACCAGCGAGCTGCCCGCGGTGAGCTCGATCGCGTCCAGCCCGCCGTCTTCCTCCAGCCATTTGGCGGTGGTCAGCGCCTCGTCGGTGGTGATGCCGCCGCGGATGCCGTCGGCCATGTTCAGCTTGGCCGTCACCGCGATCTGGCCTTCGACAGCTCGGCGCACGGCCGTCACCAATCCGCGAGCGACCTTGGCCCGGTTTTCCAGCGATCCGCCGAACTCGTCGTCGCGGCGGTTGATCAACGGGGACAGAAACGCACTCGCCAAATAATTGTGGCCCAGATGGATTTCGACGGCGTCGAAGCCGGCCTCGACCGCCAGGCGGGCGGCGTTGGCGTGGGCGGCCAGCACGTCGTCGATGTCATCACGGGTCGCTTTCTTGGCGAACCGCATCGCGATCGGATTGAAGAACCGCACCGGCGCCAGGGCGGTGGCCTTATTGGAGCGGGCATCGGCCACCGGGCCGGCGTGGCCGATCTGTGCGCTCACCGCCGCGCCCTCGGCGTGGACGGCCTCGGTGAGCCGCCGCAGCCCGGGTACCGCTTCCGGGCGCATCCAGATCTGCTCGCCGCCGGTGCGCCCGCCGGGGGAGACCGCACAATAGGCGACAGTGGTCATGCCGACCCCACCGGCGGCGGGCTGGCGGTGATAGTCGATCAGGTCGTCGGTCACCAGCGCGTTGGGCGTGCGCGCTTCGAAGGTCGCGGCCTTGATGATCCGGTTGCGCAGCTTCAACGGACCGAGCGTGGCCGGGCTGAGCACGTCCGGGGCCATATTAGGAGCGTAATGGCGATCGCAAGCGCGGCGAAGCCGGGCGCGGCGGGTCGACATGATTGGCACCTGGCGATCGCAAGCGCGGCGAAGCCGGGCGCGGCGGGTCGACATCATTGGCACCTGGCGATCGCAAGCGCGGCGAAGCCGGGCGCGGCGGGTCGACATCATTGGCACCTGGCGATCGCAAGCGCGGCGAAGCCGGGCGCAGCGGGTCGACATCATTGGCACCTGGCGATCGCAAGCGCGGCGAAGCCGGGCGCGGCGGGTCGCGATCATTGAGCTACGCGGCACCCATGCCAGACTGTCTTGCGTGGGCGCTATCACGCTAGACGGCAAGGTCACCCGCGACGAGATCTTCGTGGACCTCAAGCAGCGGGTCGCGGCATTAACCAAATCGGGCCGTACGCCCGGCCTGGGTACCATCCTGGTCGGTGACGACCCCGGGTCGCACGCCTACGTGCGGGGCAAGCACTCCGACTGCGCCAAGGTGGGCATCACGTCGATCCGCCGCGACCTACCCGCCGACATCTCCCAGGCCACCCTCGACGAGACCATCGACGAACTGAACGCCAACCCCGACTGCACCGGATACATCGTGCAGTTGCCCCTGCCGAAGCATCTGGACGAAAACGCCGCATTGCAGCGCGTCGATCCGGCCAAAGACGCCGACGGCCTGCACCCGACCAACCTGGGCCGGCTAGTGCTCAGTACCCCCGCGCCGCTGCCGTGTACGGCGCGAGGCATCGTGCACCTGTTGCGCCGCTACGACGTTGAGATCGCGGGGGCGCACGTGGTCGTCATCGGTCGCGGTGTGACGGTGGGCCGGCCGTTGGGGTTGTTACTCACCCGGCGCTCCGAGAACGCCACGGTGACGTTATGCCACACCGCAACGCGCGATCTGCCGTCGCTGACCAGGCAGGCCGACATCATTGTGGCCGCCGTCGGGGTGCCGCATCTGCTGACGGCCGACATGGTGCGTCCCGGCGCCGCCGTCGTCGACGTCGGCGTCAGCCGCACCGATAACGGACTGGTCGGCGACGTGCATCCCGACGTATGGGACGTCGCCGGGCATGTGTCGCCAAACCCCGGTGGTGTAGGGCCGCTGACCCGGGCGTTCTTGTTGACCAACGTTGTCGAGCTGGCCGAGCAGCCCGAACAACGATGACGGTTCGGAGCATTCTCGGGCGTGCCGTCCGCGCCCAATGGCCGATCCTGCTGGTTGGGCTGATCTTTGTGGTGGCGTTCGTGCTGGCGGGGGCGAATTTTTGGCGGCGCGGGGCGCTGCTGATCGGTATCGGCGTCGGGGTTGCCGCGGCACTGCGGCTGGCATTGCCCGACGAGCGGGCCGGCCTGCTGGTGGTACGCAGCAGGGGGACCGACTTCCTGACAACGGCGGCGGTCGGGGCGGCGATGGTCTACATCGCATGGACGATCGACCCGTTGGGGACGGGCTAGAAATGGGCTAGAAGCCGGGCAGGTCCGGCATGCCCGGTATTTGTTGCAAAGCCGACAGGTTGCCGCTCGCGACGTCCGCCATCACCGATGGGCAGTACATCGAGATCGCAATGCTGGTGAAGGTTTCCGCCATCTCCTGGGACATGCCTTGGCTACCTGCGATGACGCTCGCTGCCGCGGTGTTGAAGGACCCGCCCGGCTGGGCGAGCATCGGGCAGACCGACTGGCCCAATGCCTCCGCGTTTATCGGGTCGCCGTAGTTGACGCCGGCGTTGTTCAGCGCGGTGATGAATGCGTCATCGACGGGGTTTGCCTCTGCGGGTGCCGCGAATGCCGCCGCGGCGGCGAGGATGCCCGCGGATGCCGCCAGCAGTCGAAGTGTCAGGGGCTGATGGCGCCATAGGTTCATCTCAGGAACCCTGCTACACGCCAGTCACATTTGGAACACGATGACGTAAAGGTTTGCGTTCTCTCGCATTTCGTAACGGGCCGCGCTCGGAACGCGGCGATTAACAATGCGGCCCATGATCTCTCGCCAGACGTTTCTGCGCGGCGCTGTCGGAGCGTTGGCGACCTCGGCGGTTTTCCCGACGGCACGGGCGCGCGCAGAGCCGGGGTGGGCCAGCCTGGCGTCGTCCATAGGCGGGCAGGTGCTGCTGCCGGCCGACGGCGGCTCGTTCACCAGCGGAAAACAGATCTTCAACTCGAACTACAACGGCTCGAGCCCCGCGGCGGTGGTAAAGGTCACCTCGCAAGCAGACGTCCAGAAGGCGGTCGCGTTCGCGGCGGCGAACAAGCTCAAGATCGCCCCGCGCGGCGGCGGGCATTCCTACATCGGTGCGTCCACCGCGCCCGGGGCAATGGTGCTCGACCTGCGGGGGCTGCCGGGCGGGGTGAATTTCGACAGCGCCACCGGAAACGTGGCGGTGCCGGCCGCGACCGATCTCTATGCGGTCCATCAGGCATTGGCCGGCGCGGGCCGGGCGATTCCTACCGGCAGCTGCCCGACCGTGGGTGTGGCGGGACTGGCCCTGGGCGGCGGAATAGGCGCCGATTCCCGCCACGCGGGTTTGACCTGCGATGCGCTCAAGTCGGCGACGGTGGTGCTGCCCAGCGGTGATGCGGTGACCGCGTCCGCGGACGATCACACCGACCTGTTCTGGGCGCTTCGCGGTGGCGGGGGCGGCAACTTCGGGGTGACGACGTCGATGACCTTTGCGACCTTCCCCACCGCCGACTCCGATGTGGTCCGTGTCGACTTCCCGCCGTCGTCGGCCGCACAGGTGCTCGTCGGCTGGCAGGCGTGGCTGGGTTCGGCCGACCGCGACACCTGGGGCCTCGTCGACCTCGCCGTCAGCTCAGCGCAGGGCCCGTCCGGGGGCAATTGTCATGTGTTGGCGACCTGCCCGGCCGGGCACGGTCCGGCGGTCGCGGATGCGATCAAGTCCGCAGTTAGAGTGCAGCCCAGCGGAATTGAGCACAAGACGCTTAGCCACATGAACCTGGTGATGTACCTGGCCGGCGGCCACACGACCTATCCGCCGGAGGGCTTCGTGGCCGGATCCGATGTGATCGGCACGATGAATTCGGCCGCGGCCCAAGCGATCGTCGCCGCGATCGGAAAGTGGCCACCCGCCGCGGGCCGCGCATCGGCTCTCATCGATTCGCTCGGCGGCGCGGTAGGCGACGTGGACCCGGCAGACTCGGCGTTTCCGTGGCGCCGGCAGTCCGCCGTTGTGCAGTGGTACGTCAACACCCCCAGCAGCGGCCAGGCGGCGACGGCCAACAAATGGCTGAGCGATGCGCATCAAGCGGTGCAACCGTTTTCGGTCGGAGGCTACGTCAACTACCTGGAGACCAACACCGCGGCGTCACGCTACTTCGGTACAAACCTGTCGCGGCTGACCACCGTGCGGCAGAAGTACGACCCCGGCCAGCTGATGTTCTCCGGGCTCACGTTCTGACCGGCAACCAATGGGCGTAATGCCCTGGTCATTGTTCAACGTGTGTGCAGTCTGCACTCAGATTCGGAAACTTTTGAGATCTTTGCCCGTCCGTGCGCTGGCCACGCGCAGAATCATCGGGACGAGATTTGGAAACCGGGTTGCTCGGAGGTGTCTGTGACGCCGCGGCAACGCAACAACCGGGTGAATCGATCCCGTGAACATCGCGTTGACCCGCGAACAGGATAGGGCAATGGATTTGTCGGCGTTGCCACCGGTGATCAACCCTCGTGCCCGAGTGGTGTACGTACCGCTGGTGTTGGAGGAATAGTCATGTTGCTGGTGGTGGCGCCGGAGATGGTGGCGGCGGCGGCAGCTGACTTGGCCGGGATTCGGTCGGCGATCAGCGCCGCGAATGCGGCGGCAGCGGGCCCGACCACGCAGGTGTTGGCGGCTGCCGGTGATGAGGTGTCGGCGGCGATCGCGGCCTTGTTTGGTACGCACGCGCAGGAGTATCGGGCGGTGAGTGCTCAGGCGGCCGCGTTTCATGAGCGGTTTGTGCAGTCGCTGAGCGCGGCGGGTGGCGCGTATGCGAGTGCCGAGGCTGCGAATGTGTCGCCGTTGCAGGCGTTCGAGCAGGCTGTGATGGACGCGATCAATGCGCCGACACAGCTGCTATTGGGCCGTCCGTTGATCGGTGATGGCGTTAATGGGGCATCGGGGACGGGGCAGGCCCTGG
>NZ_OCVX01000002.1 GCF_900232995.1 Mycobacterium simulans | reverse complement strand
GGCTACGGATTTGGCGACTGCGTATGCGCCCCGCACAGCGGGCCGCATACGCCGTCGCCAAATCCGTAGCCAGCGGCACCAACGAGGCCCCATCCGCGGCGATATGGTGAATCACCAACACCAACACCTGCTCGCGCTCTGACACCTCAATCAGCTGTGCCCACAACGGAATCTCGGTGGCTAGCTCAAACCGATACCCCGCGGCCTGGTTGATCGCATCAGCCAATGGCTGCCCGCCGGCCAGATCGGCGACAATCAGCGGCACCCGCACCGTCTCGGCGGGCAGGATGCACTGATAGGCGATGCCGTCGTCCTCGGCGAACACCGTGCGCAAACTTTCATGGCGGGCCGCCACATCACCGAGCGCCGCACCCAGCGCCGCCACGTCGAGATCTCCGGTCAGCCGCAGCGCCAACGCAATGTTGTAGGTCTGCGACGGGCCCTCAAACTTGTGCAGGAACCACAATCGGGACTGGGCCCACGACAACGGAATCCGTTGTGGCCGCGGCTGGGCCACCAACGCCGCGCGCACCGCATCGCCACCATGGGAATCCAGCCATCCCGAGAGTTCGCCCACCGTGGGTGCGTCGAAGAGCGCCCGGATCGGCACCTCGACGTCTAGCTCAGCCCTGATGCGGGCTACCAGGCGGGTCACCATCAGCGAATGGCCACCCAGATCGAAAAACCCGTCATCGATACCGACCCGCGCCAGCCCCAACGCTTCGGCGAACAACCCCGCCAACACCTGTTCGCGGGTATCGCGCGGACCCCGATACGCGGCCGTGCTGACAAACTCCGGAGCCGGCAACGCCTTTCGATCTACCTTGCCGTTGGGCGTCACCGGCAACGCCTCCAGCGCCTGCACCGCCGACGGCACCATAAACTCCGGCAACCGCTCCCCCACGAACCCACGCAGCTCGGCGGCCTCGGTGTCCCCGGGTCCCGGTTTGAGCACCACATAACCCACCAGCTGCTCGCCATACGAGGTCACGACCGCTTGAGCCACCCGCGGATGCGCCGCCAACGCGGCTTCCACCTCGCCGGGTTCGATGCGGAAGCCGCGGATCTTGACCTGATCATCAGCACGGCCGACAAACTCCAAGTCGCCCTGGGCATTCCAGCGCACCACATCTCCAGTGCGGTACATCCGTGTCCCGGCGGGACCGAACGGGCACGCCACAAACCGCGACGCCGTCAACCTCGGCTGACCCCGATACCCCTGCGCCACACCGGCACCGGCGATATACAACTCGCCGGCCACCCCGACGGGCACCACACACAACCCGGCATCGAGCACAAAGACGCGCACATTGCCAACTGGGCCACCAATCGCCGACGCCTCGTTTGCGGCGTCGGTGTTGGACAGCTCGCGATACGTGGTATGCACTGTGGCTTCGGTAATGCCATACATATTGATCAGCCGTGGCAGCTGCGCCCGGTCAGCGGGATACCACCCGCGCAACCCAGACGTGCGCAGCCGCTCGCCCCCGAACACCACAAGCCGCAATGCGGAATCGGCTACCGTGGAGGAGCTTTCCCGCTCCGCGCGCATCAATTCATCGAACGCCGACGGGGTCTGGCTGAGCACCGTGACTCGCTGATCAACGATCAGTTGCCACAGCTCGCGCGGCGAGCGCACCGTCTCCCAGGACATCGCCACCACCCGCGCACCATGCAGCAGCGCCCCCCACATCTCCCACACCGAGAAATCGAACGCCGGGGAATGACACCACGCCCATACATCCGTGGAAGCGAACTCGCACACAAGCTCCAGTCCCGCGAACAGCGCCACCACGTTACGGTGAGTGACGGCAACGGCTTTCGGGGTTCCGGTGGATCCGGAGGTGTACATGATGTAAGCCAGATCGTCCGGGTGCGACCGCAATTTCAGATTCACACAGGTGTCCTCGGCACCGAGGCGGTCCAGGATCAACCGAGGAATGGCGGTCTCGGGCAGGCTGGACTCGGTCGCAGCGTCGGTGATCAGCAGCAGTGGGGAGGCGTCGGCCAACATGTAACCGCTGCGTTGGCTGGAGTAGTTCGGATCAATCGGCAAATACGCCGCCCCGGTCTGCGTGATGGCCAACAACGCGGTCACCAGCTGCACCCCGCGGGGCAGGGCCACGGCGACAATGGTTTGCGGGCCCGCCCCATAGGCCTTGAGCCGGGCGGCCAGCCGATGTGCCCGCGCCGCTAGCTGGGCATAGGTCAGACTGTGGTGATCGTCTTGGACCGCAAGCGCATCCGGGGTGGCAGCGACCCGGGCGGCGAACAGCTCCGGGATAGTCGTCTCAGGGATCGGGGTGATGGTGGAGTTGCTGAGCAGCAACTGGCGCTGGGCGGGGTCGGTGATCTCGATCGAATCAATACCTCGATCGGCATCGGCGGTCACCACATCCAGGACGCGTAGGTAATAGGCCGCCAGCGCCTCAATCGTTGGGCGATCAAACAGATCCGTGGCGTACTCGATCAGCCCGGGCAATGGCTGGCGCTGGTCATCGACGGGGGACAGGTCGAATAGGTGGATGGACAGATCGAACTTGGCGGTATGCGTGAACACCGGCATCGCCTGGACACCCAGCCCGGGCAATTCCAAGGTGGGTATGGGATTGTTCTGCAGCGCAAAGGATACCTGGAACAACGGGTGATGCGCGGTAGAGCGGGCCGGGTTGAGCAGCTCCACCAACCGCTCAAACGGCGCGTCTTGGTTCTCATAAGCCGCCAACGCCTTGGCCCGCACCCGCTGGAGCAATTGCGAAAAGCCCGGGTTGCCCGTGGTGTCCACCCGCAATACCCAGGTATTGACGAAAAACCCGACCAGATCGGCCAACGCCGCATCGGTGCGCCCCGCGATCGGCCCCCCAATGCAGATGTCGTCCCCGGCCCCCAACTTGCGCAACAACACCGCCAACGCCGCCTGCAACACCATCGACATCGTCGAACCCGTCGTGCGGGCCAGGCGCTCTATGCGTGCCCGCAACTCCGCATCAACGCTGAAGGAGACCAGCTCACCGGCAAATGACTGCTGTGCGGGCAGGGGCCGATCCCACGGCAACACGATCTGCTCGGGCGCCCCCGATAATTCGGTTTGCCAATAGGCGAATTGACGCGCCAACAACGACTCGGGATCATCCTCACCACCCAACACCTGGCGTTGCCACAGGGTGTAATCCGCGTACTGCACCCCCAACGGCGCCCACCCCGGAAGCCGCCCTTCACAGCGGGCGCCGTAGGCGGCGGCCAAATCCGTAGCTAGTGGCACCATTGAAGCCCCATCGGCGGCGATATGGTGCACCACCAACACCAACACCCACTCGCCCTCTGACGTCCCAATCAGCTGCGGCCGCAACGGAATCTCGCTAGCCAAGTCAAACCGATACCCTGCGGCCTGGTTGATCGGATCAACTAGATGCTGTCCCTCGGCGAGCTCGGTGACGATCAGCGTCACCGCCTCTGCAGGCAGGATCTGCTGATAAGCGATCCCGTCAATCTCGACAAACACCGTGCGCAAACTCTCATGCCGGGCCACCACATCACCCAACGCGCCACCCAGCGCCGCGACATCCAGATCTCCGGTAAGCCGCAGCGCCAACGCAATGTTGTACGTCGCCGACGGGCCCTCAAACTTGTGCAGGAACCACAACCGGGATTGCGCCCACGACAACGGAATCCGCTCCGGACGCGGCTGGGCCACCAACGCCGCGCGCACCCTATGACTCTTGTGGGAATCCAGCCAGGCCGCTAACTGAGCCACGGTAGGTGCCTCGAACACCGCCCGGATCGGCACCTCCACATCCAGCTCGGTGCGGATCCGTGCCACCAGCCGGGTCACCGTCAGCGAGTGCCCCCCAAGATCGAAAAACCCGTCATCAATGCCCACCCGGGCCAGACCCAACACCTCTCCAAACAACCCCGCCAACACTTGTTCGCGGGCATCGCGCGGTCCCCGATACGCCGCAGTGCTGACAAACTCCGGGGCTGGCAACGCTTTTCGATCCACCTTGCCGTTGGGCGTTAACGGCAACGCGTCGAGCACCATCACCGTTGCGGGCACCATAAACTCCGGCAACCGATCCCCCAGCCACCGGCGCACTTCCGCCCCGCGCTCGATCGCGGCCGGATCATTGACGTACCCCGCCATACCCGCCACCGATGTGGACGGCACATACACCTCTGACAACACCGCATCCGCATCCGCGGGAACAAAGATCACATCCATCAGCCCCGGCGTGGGTGACCAGGTCACTGCCACCCGATACCCCACCTGTTGCCCGAGTTGATGACACTGGTCGGGCAGCACCGCATCGGCAGTAGATTCGACAGCTAATTCGTTGAGCGTTACCCGGTCCCCCGCCCCCGGCAAAGCTTGGGAGAGCGCGACGTCGGCCCACGCGCCGCGATGCGGCACCCCGATAACGCGAACCCCCGACGGGCGTTGGCCTTCCAGATACCCCCTCAACGCGGCCAAACTTCCCCAACGATCCCACGACACACTAGGTAGTTGCGCACACGAGACCACCGCCGTCGGCGTCTTACGCAGCACCACCTCATAGCGGTAGGCGCTGAGTTCGTTGACCTCATGCATGCGCTTGAGCTGTATGTCTACCGCGCCGATCTCGGAAAGTTGGGCGGGCAGGGTGGTGAAAAACTCTGGGGCCACTAACAATTCCTGCTCGGCCAACACCTCCCGACGCACCCGCTCACGCAGCACGCTCGCGGTGTCATCCCCGTTGGCCTGTGCGCAAACGACCGCGGTGCTCAACGCCGACAACAAACTCAGATTGCGCACATCTCCGATAAAGATCGCTCCACCGGGTGCCAGCACGCCCAACGCCAACTCCAGCACATCCAGCAAATATCCCGCACTGGGGAAATGCTGAATGACTGAGTTGAGTACCACCACGTCGAAATAACCCGTCGGCAGCCCGTCGGCCGCATCGGCGGGCTGTGCCGCCAAGTGCACCCGATCCGCCCACGGCTTGGCGGCCACTTGGGTCTGCAGCCGGGTGATGGTGGCCGCCGAAAAATCGGTGCCCCAATACTGCTCACTCTGCGGGGCCAGCTCGGCCAGCAACAACCCCGAACCCACCCCGATCTCCAACACCCGCTTGGGTCGCAACTCACGGATCCGCTCGACCGCCGCCGCCCGCCACTGCCGCATCTCCTCCAGCGGGATCGGCCGGCCGGTATAACTGCTATTCCAACCCCCGAAGTCTTCACCCAACTCCCCCGCAGCACCCGCATACACCCCGCCATAGAGCTGCTGCCACTGACCGATCAGCTCGGCCTCGCGGTCGGTGTCACGCGCGAGCATCATCTGTTGATCGAGTACCACATAACCCACCAACTGATCACCCTGGGCAGTGACGACCGCCTGAGCCACCCGCGGATGAGCCGTCAGCGCCGCTTCCACCTCGCCGAGTTCGATGCGAAACCCGCGAACCTTGACCTGATCATCCACACGCCCAACAAACTCCAACGCACCCTGGGCATTCCGACGCACCACATCCCCGCTGCGATACATCCGCTCCCCGGTCGGACCGAACGGGCACGCCACAAACCGCGACGCGGTCAACCCCGCCCGACCCCGATACCCGCGCGCCACACCGGCACCCGCGATATACAACTCACCGGCCACCCCGACGGGCACCGCGCACAACCTCGCGTCCAACACAAACACCCGCGCTTTGCCCAACGGGCCACCAATTGGCACCGCATGGCCGGCCAACTCACCATCGCAGGTGAAATATGTGGCAGCCATCGTGGTTTCGGTCGGCCCGTAGGCGTTGATCACCTCGAGCTGAGGATGAGCGGCGCGCAGCCGGCCCACCGTCGCCGCCGACAACACATCCCCACCCGCCCATAGCTGACGAAGCGACGCCAAGCCTTCGGTGGAACCCGCAACCACCTGATCCAGCAACGCCGGAGTCAGCAATAGCGCGGTCACCCGGTGCGCGGCGACGAGTCGGGTCAGCGCGCAGATCTCGTGCCTGGGGCCGGAATCGATGACAAGACAGCCCCCACGAAGCAGCGGCACCCACACTTCATAGGTCGAGGCGTCAAACGCGATCGAGGAATGCACCAGCACGCGTGCTTGAGCGTCGCCCCAACACGGATCCATAACCAGTTGCACCACATTGCGGTGAGTGACGGCAACGGCTTTAGGACCACCGGTGGACCCGGAGGTGTACATGATGTAGGCCAGATCATCCGGGTTTGGCTGTAGGTCAGGGTGATCGGTTGTGTGGTTGGGGGTTTCGCCGATGTCGGCGTCCAACAGCAGCGTGGGGATGGTGATGGTCGCGGACAGAGACACGGCCGTGGCGGCGTCGGTGATCAACAGCTGCGGGGCCGCCTCGGACAGCATGTAGGCGCTGCGCTGGCTGGGGTAATTCGGATCAATCGGCAAATACGCCGCCCCCGCTTGACTAATCGCCAACAACGCGGTCACCAACTCCACCCCACGCGGCAAAGCCACCGCGATGATGGTCTCCGGGCGCGCCCCATAGGTCCGCAGCCGGCCAGCCAACCGGTGCGCGCGCGCCGCCAACTGGGCATAGGTCAGCCGGTGCTGGCCGTCGACCACCGCGGGGGCGTCCGGAGTGGCGGCGACTTGCGCGGCGAACAACTCCGGAATCGACGCCGGCGGTGCTGCGGTCAGCGCGGTCTCAGGGCCCCGCACCGATTTCCCTCTGCTGATGGCATCACAAACCCGTGCTGTTCTTCGATCGGAAACACACCGCTGAATGTCACTAAATCGAATACACGGATTTGCCCACCGCCACTATGTGCAGACTGGCCCTGCAGCACCCCGATTCTGGACATTTTGGCCATACCGCCATCCGCGGCGGTGCCGGTCGACCACCCTAGGCGTTCAACACCTGCTCTCCGATGACCCGTCGGTCACGCAACTCGGCCAGATCGTCGTCGGAAAGCCCCAGACCGTGCAGGATCTCGTCGTTGTGCTGGCCGAGCGTCGGCGGAGCCAACCGGTGCTGGCGGGCCGGTCCGGGGGTGATGCGAAACGGCCAGCCGGGATAGCGGCGCGGTCCGGTGACCGGGTGCTCGAACTGTTCGTAGAACCCACGCGCGTCGAGCTGCGGGACGTCATACATCTGGCCCGGCGCAATCACCTGCTCTGCTGGAATTCCTTGTTCTCGAAGGGTTTCCACGATCACACTCGCTGTCTGCGTCTGAGTCCAGCCGGCGACCATTTCGTCGAACGCGTCGTGGTCAAGCGCGTCACCACCGGGCACCGACAGCGCCACCCACACGTCGTCCTCGCAGGTCGGGTAGACGCCCTGGAGGTAGCCGCGCCGGCGGTTACCTTCTCGTGGGCGCACCACGCCGTTCAGTGAGTACTCGATCACCGGTTCTGCGGTCACACACGCGGCGACCTCGATTTGCGCGATCTCGATCAGTTGGCCCTCGCCGGTGCGGCGGCGGTGCTCGAGCGCGGCCAGTAGCGCGACGCCGGCGTGCACGCCGACGATGGGATCCGCGGGACCCTGCAGGTTGCACGGGGGTCCATCGGGGTAGCCGGTGACGGCCGACATGCCGGAGGTCTGCTCAATGTTCAGCGCCCAGCCAACGTATTCGCGCCACGGGCCTTCCAGACCGAACCCCGGCATCCGAACCATGATCACGTCGGGCTTGAGCGAGACCAGCGACGCGTAGTCCAACCCGAAATGCTCCACCACTCGCGGCGAGAAGTTCTCCACCACCACGTCCGCCTGCGCGGCCAGCCTCCGCGCGATGTCGCGGCCGCGCTGCGACGTCAGGTCGAGGGTGAGATCACACTTGTTCAGGTTGGTGGCCTGCCAGATGGCGCTGCGTTCGTACCAGTCGTCACCCTCGAAGGGAAACGCGCCCGAGTAGCGATGCCCGTCGGGGCGCTGGATGGACTCGACCTTGACGATGTCGGCGCCGAATGCGCCGAGGTAACAGGTCAGGTATGCGCCGGCCCAAAACGTGCTCAGGTCCAGCACCCGCAGTCCGGCGAACGGCTCCGGCCGCGAGCGTAACGTCGCTGCGATTTTCGGCTCGGATTTTCGCCGTGGCGTTACGCTCGCGCTGAACCGGAACGGAGACCCTGGCCGCCAGAACCCTCCACCATCGACGAAGAACCCACGCTTGGCGTACTGCGGACAGTCCAGCACACTGGCACCATCGTTGACCGGTGCGGCCGGAATGCGCAGCGCCTGGCTCAGTTCGACCGTTTCGGCGACCGTCCGCTCGGCCAGCAATGGCGCTGCCTTGGCGAAGAATTCGGCGCGTTCGGGTCCACCCAGCATGATCGCGATCTGGTGTTCGCCATATTCCGGCAGGCCGAGCATCGCGCACACGTCGAGCCAATGCTGCCCGGTCAGGCAATTGATGCCCACCCAGCCGTCGGCGGCCCGCACCACGCCCAGCATCGGCGACGACCTCAGGTTCGCCGGAAGGCCGAGGCTGCGCATCCGCTCGGCCATCAGCATCGGATAGGGCAGCGTCGACAGCAGCGACTCGAATTGCGAGACATCGACTTCGGTGACCCGGCCTGCGCGCGCCTGTCGCAGTGCCGTCAGCGCACCCAGCGCACCGTAAGCACCCGCGACATACTCGGCAATCCGGGCACCGGCCTGCACGGGCGGGCGGTCGGGATCCCGGGCGCTGATCCAGCCCGATACCGCCTGCAGGGTCAGCGGCGAGGCCGGACGATCACGCCACGGCCCGGTCTGACCGAACGGAGAAATGCGGAGCACCACCAGGTTTGGGCTGAGCTGGCCCAGACGTTCCAGCGTTCCCGGCGGCAGATCCTCGACGAGGAGGTCAGCCTGCGCAATAAGATCCGACACGGCCGGATCACCCAGATCCAAAGTGATGCACCGCTTGCCGGCGTTGAGATACGCAAACAGCCCGCAGCGTTCCGGGTCGGTGACGCCGCGGGGAAACGGGCCCCAGCGGCGCAGCGGGTCTCCGCCGGGCGGTTCGATCTTGCTGACCTCGGCGCCGAGGTCCACGAAAAGCTTTGTGGCGTATGGACCTGAAATCTCGGTAGCGATTTCGACCACGCGGAGCCCCGCAAAGGGTCCCGCCATCAGGGAATCCCGATGGCCATCGGCTCCATGTACTGATACAGGCCGCCGATTCCGCCGCCCTCACGCCCGAACCCGCTCAGCTTGAAGCCACCGAACGGCGCATCTCCCGGACCACAACCGTTGACCGCGATCTGCCCGGTGCGAATGCGCCGAGCAACACCGACGGCCCGGTCCACGTCGGCACCCCACACCGCACCGGAAAGTCCGTACCGAGAGTTGTTCGCGATCGCCACCGCGTCGTCGTCGTCACGGTAGCGCAGCACGCTCAACACCGGCCCGAACACTTCTTCTTGAGCGACGGTCGAGTCCGGGTCGACGTCGGTGAGAATCGTTGGCTCATAATAGAAGCCGACGTCAAATCCGGCCGGGCGCCCGCCACCGGTCACCAATTTGGCTCCGTCGTTGACCGCCCCGTTGACGTGCGTTGCAACCCGGTCCCGCTGTGCCGCACTGATCAGCGGCCCCATTCGCACGTCCGGATCCGTTGGGTCACCGACCTTTACGTCACGAGCCAATGCGACAAGCCGATCGACAACCTCGTCATGCATCGATTCGGGAAGCAACAACCGGCTGTGCAGGATGCAGGCCTGCCCGGCGTGCAACGAGCAGCAGTCGAACAGCATCTGCTCGAGCATTTGGTCGGTCAGTTCGGTGTCGTCCAACACGATGCTGGCCGACTTCCCGCCGCACTCAAGCAAAATCCGCTTCATGGTTTGACCCGCCGCGGACATGACCTCACACCCGATGGCCGAGCTGCCGGTGAAGCTGACCATGTCGATTCGCGGATCGGTGGTGAGTAACTTCGCGGCCTCGACACGCGACGGCGTGACGACGTTGACCACACCTGGTGGAATGTCGGTGTACTCGTCGATGATCCGCGCCAGCGCAAGCCCGGCAAGCGGCGTCAGCGGCGAGGGTTTGAGGACGACCGTGTTGCCCGCGGCCAGCGCGTTATTGACCTTCATGACGTTGAGACAGTGCGGGAAGTTCCACGGCGTCAGAATCGATACGACGCCCAGCGGCTCGTACCGCAGCAACGTCGTCCCGGCACCGACGCCGGTGATCGGCTTGTCGGCCAACTTCGCGGCGAGCTGGGCGGCGTGCATGGACATGTAACCGGCGCCGTCGACCTGCATCACGCGCTCATTGGCGATGCAACCCCACTCGACTTGGGACAGCGCAAAGAACTCGTCGTTGTGCTTCTGCAGCGCGTCGCCGAGCTGAGTGAGACAGGCTGCGCGCTCTTGGGGAGCCATGGTGCCCCACGGTCCGTCGTCGAACGCACGCCGTGCGGCGGCGATCGCGTCGCCGACCTGGCCGACGCTGGCATCGGGCGCGGTGGCGATGATCGCCTCGGTGGCCGGGGAGACATCGTCGTAGCGACCGTCCTGCGGCTCGATCCACTGTCCGTCGATATAGAGCTGGTACGTGTCGACAAGCATTTCATCCCACCCGATCGTCGGTCATCTAAACACTTGGTGTACACCCGTCGGACCTTCAGGTCAATTGACAGTGGTGACCAATGCGGAGTAGACACGACTCACAAGACAGATAGCGCCGATCTGTCGGATCGCAGCTCCCGGGAGGGCCGCCGTGCACACCACAAGGCATACCAGGTTCCCACTGCACTCCCCCGATTTCTACGCAGGCAACCCCTATCCGGCATTCAAGGAGCTGCGCGCGACGGCGCCGGTGTGCTGGAACGACGTCACCAACTTCTGGGCGCTGCTCAAGTACGAAGACATCCGCTTCGTGTCGATCAACCCGGCCATGTTCTCCTCGGCCAACGGCATCACCATTCCCGACCCGGCGCTGACGAACCCGGTGCAAAAAGGCAGCCTGATCTTCAGCGACCCGCCGCGGCACCGACAACTGCGCAAACTGATCAACTCAGGGTTCACCCGACGGCAGGTGGCCATCCTGGAGCCAAAGATCCGCGAGATTGTGCGCGGCATCCTCGACGGCATCGAACCCGGTTCCACCCACGAATTCGCCGAAGAGATCGCCGCTCCGCTGCCCACCCGCATCATCGCCGAGCTGCTCGGCGCCCCACCCGACGATTGGGAGCAATTCCGAGCCTGGTCTGACGCGACCACTGGAACCGCCGACCCCGAGATCGAACTCGATACCTTCGTGGCCATCGGCCAGCTCTACGAGTACTTCCAGAAGCTGATCACGGATCGGCGCGCGGAAGCGCGCGAGGACATGCTCTCGATCCTGGTCAACGCTGAAATCGACGGACACTCGTTAAGCGACGACGAACTGGTCAACTTCGCGTTCCTGCTGTTGGTGGCAGGCAACGAGACCACCCGGAACCTGATCGCACTAGGCACCCAGGCGCTGATCGAGCACCCCGACCAATGCCACCTGCTGGTCGACAACCCTGCCCTGATCCCGGGCGCCGTCGAAGAAATGCTGCGGTGGAACAGCCCGGTGGTGCACATGGCGCGCACCGCGACGGTCGACGTCGAGATCCGCGGGCAGCCGATCCGGCAAGGCGATGTGGTGGTGATGCTCTACGGCTCCGCCAACCGCGACGAGGACATCTTCGGTGACGACTCCGAACAGTTCAAGGTGACCCGCCATCCCAACCCGC
This sequence comes from Mycobacterium simulans, assembly GCF_900232995.1. GTDB lineage: Bacteria > Actinomycetota > Actinomycetes > Mycobacteriales > Mycobacteriaceae > Mycobacterium > Mycobacterium simulans. Next base: position 38,344 of record NZ_OCVX01000002.1, on the reverse strand, counting down.
ACATTGCATTCGGCTGCGGTGAACATTCTTGTCTGGGCGCGCAATTGGCGCGGCTTGAGGCGTGCCTGCTGTTCGACGAGCTGTTGCGCCGCTTTCCGCGACTCGAGCTGGTTGGTGACGTGAGCCGGGTGCGGGCCACCATGGTGCCCGGGGTCAAACGGATGCCGGTGAGGCTGGGGTCGTAGCCGGTGGAACTCGAATACACCCCTGAGCAGGAGCAGTTGCGCGCCGAAATGCGCGCCACGCTGGAACGGGTGATGACGCCCGAGCGCGTCGCGGCGATCAGCGAAAACATCGAGGGTGGACCCGCGGTGCGGGACTGCATCCGGGCGTTGGCCGATGCCGACCTGCTCGGCGTGGGCTGGCCCAAAGAGTATGGCGGACGGGGATTCTCGGCGATCGAGCAGTTCATCTTCTCGGAAGAAGCCCGCCGGGCCAACGCTCCTGTCCCACTGGTCACCCTCAATACCGTTGGGCCGACGCTGATGCAATACGGTACCGAGGAACAAAAGCAGCGGTTCCTCACGGCGATTCTGGACGGCAGCGTGGAGTTCGCGATCGGCTACTCCGAGCCGGGTGCGGGAAGTGACCTGGCCTCGCTGCGCACCGCGGCCGTGCGCGACGGCGACGGGTATGTGATTAACGGGCAGAAGATGTTCACCAGCGGCGCGGCCTATGCGGATTTCATCTGGCTGGCGGCGCGCACCGATCCGAACGTCAAGAAGCACAAGGGAATATCCATCTTCATCGTGCCCACCGCGTCGCCCGGATTCTCCTGGCAGCCACTGCACACCATGCCGGGCATCTCCACGTTCTCCACGTTCTACGACAACGTGCGGGTCCCGGCGAGCGCACTCGTGGGCGCGGAGAACCAAGGCTGGCAGCTGATCACCACCCAGCTGAACTTCGAACGCGCGGCCCTGGGCAACCTCGGCGCTCTTGAGCCGCTGTTCGAAAAGACCTTGGAATGGACCAAAACCACCGAACTCGACGGTGGCCGTGTCATCGACCAGCCCTGGGTGCAGCTTGCGTTGGCGCGGGTGGAGGCGCAGGTGGCCGCCTACAAGCTGGTCAACCTGCGGGTGAACGCCGCGATCACGAAAGGTGTGCTGAATATGGGCGAAGCGTCGGCGGCCAAGGTGTTCGGCACCGAGCTGACCCAGCGGGTGGCCCGCGAGCTACTCGAAGTGCTCGACGGCAACGGCATACGCCGCGGCGCCGATGCGCCGCTGCGCGGCGCCCTGGAAACCGCCTATCGTCAGGCTGTGATCAACACGTTCGGCGGCGGCGCCAACGAAATTCAGCGTGACATCATCGCAATGGCCGGATTACGCATGCCGCGAGCACCTCGTGACCTTCGGGGCACCAAGACAAGCGAGCCAAGTCAGGAGGATCAGCCTAGGTGACCGACTCAGAAGTTCAAGCCAAAGTGCGGGCGCTGGTCGGCCGGCCCACCGGCGGTACCGGAAAGCCGTCGGCGGCACCGGATCCGGTGAACCAGCCGATGATTCGGCATTGGGCGCACGCGCTCGACGACATGAATCCCGTCTACCTCGACCCGGAGTTTGCGGCCTCGTCGCGGTTTGGCGGCATCGTGTCGCCGCCGGTCATGCTGCAAACGTGGACGATGCCGTCGCCGAAACTGGAAGGGATCGGTGACCGGGGCGGCGCCCCCGTGGAAATCAAAACCAACCCAACGGCATTCCTCGATGAGGCCGGGTACACCAGCACGGTGGCGACGAACTCGGAGTTCGAGATCGAACGTTACCCCCGGCTGGGCGATGTGATCAGCGCGACGACGGTGTACGAATCGGTTTCCGACGAGAAGAAGACGGCGCTGGGCACCGGGTTCTTTCTGACGTGGCTGACAACCTATACCGACCAGCATGGAGAAGTGCTGGGGCGGCAAAGATTCCGGGTGTTGCGATTCAGGCCGGAGCGCTGATGGCGACGCGACTGGCCCCGGCGATCAGCCCGGACACCGAATTCTTCTGGAACGGCCTGCGCGAGCACAAGCTCCTGATCCAGCGCTGCGGCGGATGCGGGACGTTGCGCCACCCGCCGCGGCCGATGTGCCCGCAGTGCCGTTCGTTGGAGTGGGAGACCATCGAGTCGTCCGGCCGCGGGACGGTTTACAGCTACGTGATGCCACACCAGCCGCGGTTCCCGTTTATCGAGTATCCCTACATCGTCGTGCTGGTAGAGCTCGCCGAAGGCGTGCGGCTGGTGTCCAACTTGTGCGATATCGACCCGACGGATGTCACGGCCGGAATGCCGATCGAGGTCTTCTACCAGGATTTCGATAACAACGTTGTGCTGCACCAGTTCCGGCCGGCCAGGTAGCCGCTCATGGATTTCACGTTCACCGAAGAACAGGAGACCATCTCCAAGCTTGCCCGCGAACTCTTCGAGCGGCGGGCCACACCGAAACGCCTGACCGAACTCGAAGCGGGCTCGGGCCCCCGCTACGACGCGGCGCTCTGGAAGGAACTCGCGAGCGTCGACCTGTTAGGCACAGCCTTGCCGGAGTCGGTGGGCGGTAACGGCGGCGGCTTCGTGGAACTCGGGATGCTGCTGGCCGAGGTCGGCTGGAGCGTCGCGCCGGTGCCGGCCTACGCCACGCTGGTGCTGGGCGCCGATCCGATTGCGCGTCACGGCAATCCGGAGCAACGGCAACGCTTTCTTCCCGGTGTCGTTGCGGGAGAGCGCATCCTGAGCGCGGGCCTGGCCGAGCCGGGCCGCTCCGACCCCACGCACCCTGCCACCACAGCGCACCGCGACGGCGGCACCTGGCGCCTCGACGGGGCCAAGGAGCTGGTGCCTGCCGCCCAATTGGCCGACGCAGTGCTAATCCCGGCCACCACCGACAACGGTGATACCGGCCTGTTTCTGCTGGCGACGGACGCCCCCGGCGTACAGGTGAGCCCGGTGAAGACCACCAACCGCGAACCGCACGCCGACGTATTCCTGGATGGCGCAGTCGTTTCCGATCAGGACCGGCTCGCTGGGGAGATCGAGTCGCTCTACACCCGCGCCCTGATCGGACTGTGCGCGATCCAGCTCGGCGTCGCCGACCGAGCGTTGCACATCGCCGCCGAATACACCACGGGGCGTGAGCAATTCGGCCGGCCGATCGGCAGCTTCCAGGCGGTCCAACAGCGAATGGCCGACGCATTCATCGACGTCGAGGCGATCCGCTGGCCCACCTGGCACGCGGCCTGGCTCGCCGCTAACGGTCGCCCCGCCGAGCGGGCGGCCCGCATGGCGAAATTCTGGGCCGCCGAGGCGGGCGCGCGAGTCGCCGCCACCACCCAGCACGTGCACGGCGGAATCGGCATCGACACCAGCTATCCGCTGCATCGCTACTTTCTGTGGGCCAAGCACAACGAACTCACCCTCGGCCCCGCTTCTCAACAGCTTGCCTGCCTTGGCGCGACATATTCGGAAGGACCCCGATGACGATAACCGCAACCTTGAAGTGGCAAGACATCTCGGTCGGCGACGAGGTCGCGCCCCTCGAGATTCCGATCACCACAACGATGATCGTCGCGGGCGCGATCGCGTCGCGTGACTTCATGCCGGTGCACCACGACCGCGACTACGCCAACAAGCAAGGCTCGCCGAACCTGTTTATGAACATCCTCACCACCAATGGCTATTGCGTGCGGTTCCTCACCGACTGGGCAGGACCCGAAGCGATGGTCAAGAACCTGTCGATTCGGCTTGGGGTGCCGTGCTTCCCGGACGATCCGCTGCGCTTCACCGGCAAGGTGACCGGCAAGTCGGAAGGCTCTGATGGGGAGAACTTCGTCGAGGTAACGTTCCAGGGCGCCAATAGCCTTGGCAACCACGTTTCCGGCACCGCGGTCCTCAGCCTGCTCGACGGGACGGTCTCATGAGCGCATCGCTGCCCGGCGCCGCGGCCATCGTGGGCATCGGCCAGACCGAATTCTCCAAGGAGTCCGGGCGCAGCGAACTGCAATTGGCCTGCGAGGCGGTTAGTTCCGCACTCGATGACGCCGGCCTGACACCCGGTGATGTCGACGGTATGGTCACCTTCACCATGGACGCCAGCGACGAGATCGACGTCGCACGCAACGTGGGCATTGGCGACCTAAGCTTCTTCGGCCGGGTGCCACACGGCGGCGGGGCAGCGGCCGGCACCGTTGTGCACGCGGCGATGGCCGCCGCGACCGGTGTCGCCGATGTGGTGGTGTGCTATCGCGCGTTCAACGAACGGTCCGGGTTCCGCTTCGGCGGCAGCGGACGCACCAGCACCGAAACTCCGCTGTTCATGGCGCACTACGCCCCGTTCGGATTGCTCACTCCCGCAGCGTGGGTCGCGCTGCACGCCCAGCGCTACATGTCGACCTACGGTGTCACCAACGAGGACTTCGGCCGGATCGCCGTCGTCGACCGTAAGCACGCCGCCACCAATCCCGACGCCTGGTTCTATGAGCGCCCGATAACGCTGCAGGACCACCAGAATTCCCGCTGGATCATCGAACCGGTGCTGCGTCTGCTGGACTGCTGCCAGGAAAGCGATGGCGGTGTCGCGTTGGTCATCACCACTGCCGAACGCGCCCGCGACCTGCGGCAGCCTCCCGCGGTCATTACCGCGGCCGCCCAGGGTGCCGCCCATAACGGCGAGATGATGACGAGCTACTACCGCGAGGACATCACCGGGCTGCCCGAGATGGGTGTGGTGGCCGATCGGTTGTGGCGGGATTCCGGTCTCAAGCCTCAGGACATCCAAACCGCTTTCATCTATGACCATTTCACGCCGTTCGTGTACACACAGCTCGAGGAGCTCGGATTCTGCGGGCGCGGCGAGGCCAAGGACTTCGCCACTGTCGAACGCCTGTCGCTGGGCGGCGAGCTACCGATCAACACCAACGGCGGGCTACTCGGTGAGGCCTACATCCACGGCATGAACGGCATCACCGAGGGGGTGCGTCAGGTCCGTGGCACCTCGTATAACCAGGTCGACAATGTCGAACATGTGTTGGTGACGTCGGGTACCGGAGTGCCGACCAGTGGGTTGATTCTCGCACCGGCAAACTGAGGGAGGAGCACCATGCCCAAGCTTGCACTGCTGACCGCGTATGGCGGGCCGATCGAACTCGCCGAGTTTCCGCTTACCACACCAGCGCCCGGGACCGCGGCGCTGAAGCTGCGGATGGCCGGGATCTGCGGATCCGACCTGCACATCTTCCGCGGCGAGCTACCGTTGCCTTGCCCGTTTGCCATGGGCCACGAAATGGTATGCGAGATAGCCGAACTCGGTGACGGATTGACCACCGATGCGACGGGCCAGCCACTGAAAGTGGGTGATCGCGTTGTCACACCATACTTTTGGACGTGCGGCCAATGCCACGCCTGTGCCCGTGGCCGGTCTTATGCCTGTCAGAACCTCATGGCCGGCGAATTCCGTACCCAAGCACGGCCGCCACACTTCGTTGCCGCCCACGGCGAGTATTATTACACCACCCGGCGTCAGCCGCTGTACAAGGTTCCCGAGGATCTTGCTGACGAGGCCGTAGCACCGCTCAATTGCGCTCTGGCCCAAGTGCTATTCGCGCTTCGCGATGTGCGGCTCGGCGACACCGTCGTCATCCAGGGCGCCGGCGGGCTGGGCATCAACGCCGCCGCCGTCGCACGTACCGCGGGCGCCGCCGAGGTGATCGTCATCGATAAAATTTCCGAACGTCTTGATGTCGCAGCCGACTTCGGGGCCACCCGCTGCATCAATGCCGACGGCATCTCGACCGCACAGGTCACCGAGCAGGTGCACAAGTACACCGGTGGCATCGGTGCCGACTGGGTGCTCGAAGTGGTCGGGGTGCCCAACGTCATTCCGGACGGGGTCGGGTTCCTCAATAACGGCGGCACCTTGCTCGAGGTCGGCAATGTCGGGATGGGACGTACCTTCGAACTCGATCCCAGCAGTCTGGTGTACGGCAACAAGTCCATCCGCGGCGTGATGCTCTACGACCCTGTTACGCTTGCCATTGGTTTGTCTTTCCTGCAGCGCACCAGTTTTCCGTTCACCAGGCTCATGCCCAAGCCGTTCCATCTGACCGACGTCAATGCTGCCTTTGCCTCAGCCGACGCCGGCCTGGTGCCCCGAGGCGCTCTGGTTCCGTGATGACCCAGGCTTCTCCTTTTCCCGCAGTAACCGATACCCGAGAGCTCATCGTCGAGTCCGCGTATGCCTGTTTCCGCAAGCACGGACTGCAGAAGACGACCATCGTCGACATCGCCAGGGCGGCCAACGTCTCCCGAAGCACCATTTACGAGTACTTCAGCGACAAGGCAGCCATTCTCGAAGCCTGCGCCGAACACGCCTCCGAGCAGTTCTACCGCGAGATGTCCAAGGCCATGGACCGAGGCGGCTCGCTGGAGGAAAAGCTCAGTCACGCAGCGGTATTCGTAACCCAAGCGCGGCGAGCGATCGCCTCCGAAAAGTACTTCGACGAGGAGGCCATCAGCCTGTTGCTGACCAAGGACGCCGGCGTGCTGCTACGCGAATGTGTTGACTTCTTCGCGCCGTACCTGTCGGCGGCCAAGCTCACCGGTGAGGTTCGCAAAGACCTTGACGTCGAGCCTGCTGGCGAGTGGTTTGCGCGAATATTGTTCTCACTGTTCAGCACCCCGTCATCCACACTCGACATGGACGATCCCGAGGTCGTCGCAGAATTTGTCCGAGCGCACGTAGTGCGCGGCTTCGCCACCGAGCGCCCCCGCCGAGGACGAACAACTTGACGTTGACGGCTACGACCCGCCCGCCCCGCCGGTGCCGAAGAAGCGCCCGGCCCAACCACCGGCGCCGACCGGCTGGCCAAAGCCGCCATCACCACCGTTACCGATAAATGCGGAGTTGCCGCCGTTACCACCACCACTGAACGCGTCCACACCACCGCCCCCCGCGCCGGCATCACCGCCGTCGCCGCCGTCGCCGGCTATCACTCCTCCGTCGCCGCCGTTGCCCCCGGCGCCACCCACCACAGCGCCGGTCCCACCAGCTCCGCCAACGCCGCCGGCTCCGATCAACCCGGCGGCAGCGCCCGCACCGCCGGTTCCCCCGGCAACGGAAGTGCCGGTTCCACCCGCGCCGCCATTGCCGCCGTTGCCGTAGAGCTGCCCACCGGGCCCTCCCGGGCCGCCCGGCGTGCCGCTCAAGCCGGCGGCCCCGTTACCACCGTTACCGCCGTTGCCGATGAAGCCGGCCTCCCCGCCCACCCCGGCGGTCCCACCGATTCCGGTCGGATTGTCGCCTCCGTCACCGCCATTGCCGCCGTTGCCGTAGATGAACCCACCAACGCCGCCGGTTCCACCGTTGCCACCCGATCCGCCCGTGCCGCCAGCCCCACCGTTGCCGAAATAGCCAGCATTGCCACCGTTGCCGGCCGCCGCGCCAGGCCCACCGTTACCGCCGGGACCGCCACTACCGAAGAACCCGCCGTTGCCGCCGTTGGTGCCAGGGATATTGGGCGTCGTACTCGAATAGCCGGCCCCGCCATCGCCCCACAGGAACCCACCGTCGCCACCGGGCTGACCCGGCGTCGTCGAATTCGCACCATTTCCGATGATCGGACGGCCCAAGAGGGTCTGGGTGGGCGCATTGATCGCATTGAGCGCGTTTTGCTGCAGAACTTGTAGCGGCGAAGCGCTAGCCGCCTCAGCGTTGGCATAAGAACCGGCACCGGCATTCAGCGCTTGCACAAACTGTTGATGGAAGGTCACCGCCTGGGCGCCGAGCGCCTGATAGGCCTGGGCGTGCGAGCCGAACAGCGCCGCGATCGCCACCGACACCTCGTCGGCACCCGCTGCTAGCACCCCCGTCGTGGGAGCCATAGCCGCCGCATTGGCCTCGCTTAGCGCCGAGCCAATGCTCGCCAAACCCCCCGCCGACGAAGCCAACATTCCCGGAACCGCCACCAGATACGACATCTGCCCTCCGACCAAGTCAGCACCGACCATCGGCAGCAGCCAGCATATTGCCCGCTCGACGCGCCCGCCGAGTTTTGACCAGACTCGGCCGTAATCGAGTGTGCTGTAAGGGTTTTGAGCGTGCACGAAGGCAGAGATTCGGCCGATTTTTTCCACCCCGAACTCACACTGAGGGCTAACGCCCTTTAACCCCTGGCTAACCCCCGTCTGATCCGTTGCTACCGAAGAACCGGCCCCCAGACCCGCCGGCGCCGCCATGCTGCGTCCCACTGCCGGCGCCGCCATTGCCGCCGTTGCCGATCAGCAGAGCGTTGCCGCCGTTGCCGCCGTTATTGCCGTTGGAGCCGCCGGTTCCCGCGTTGCCGCCGTCGCCACCCCAGCCATAAAGCAGTCCTCCGTCGCCGCCATTACCGCCTGGCCTTTAGGCGAGTGAGGGGGCCGCCCGCGGGACCCACACCGGGAGCACCGCCGGCGGGGTCAGATGGGTAGAGGCGCCAGCCGGTCAACAACCCGGCGGCAGCGGCGGCAACGGCGGCACCGGCGGCAATGGCGGTGCCGGCGGTGCCGGTGGCGCGGGCGGCACCGCCGCTCACGGCATTGCTGGCCTAGACCGCGACGGTGGGTCCGGGGGCGCGGGAGGAGCCGGCGGGACCGCCGGCAACGGCGGTGCCGGCGCAGCGGGTACCTTCTCCGACTTCAACGGCGGACGCGGCGGCAACGGCGGCATAGGCGGCAGCGGCGGCAACGGCGGAGCCGGCGGTGCGGCCGTCGGGTCAGGCAACGGCGGCCAAGGCGGAGCCGGCGGCGTCGCGGGCAGCGGCGGGTCCGGTGGGGCCGGCGGTGTCCCCCTTAGCGGCATCGCGAAGCCCCCCACTGCAGCCTTTGGCGGGGCCGGCGGCAATGGCGGTGCGGGCGGCAGCGGCGGCAGTGGCGGCGCCGGCGGCGCGGCCTTGGAGTCAGGGAACGGTGGTCAGGGCGGAGCCGGCGGCCGCGCCGGCGACGGCGGGACCGGTGGCAACGGTGCCGCCGGTGCCCAAGGCTTCGCCACCCTATCCGTCAATGTCGCAGGTGGCACCGGTGGCACCGGAGGCAACGGCGGCGCCGGAGGGACTGCCGGTGCAGGTGGGGCCGGCGGCGAAGCCAGCGGTTCGGGCAACGGCGGCATCGGCGGGGCCTCGGGCGACGGAGGTAATGGCGGGGCCGCCGGCGCTGGCGGCAATGGAGGCGACGGAGGGAACGCCGGATCTGGCCTCGGGAGCCCTGGCGGCGTCGCCGGCAACGGCGGAACCGGCGGTGCCGGCGGAGGCGCCGGCATCGCGGGCAAGGGCGGTGCAGCCTTGGGCTCAGGCACCGGTGGCGGCGGCGGCGCCGCCGGTGACGGGGGGTCCGGCGGCCGCGGCGGCGACGGCGGGGCTAGCGGCGTAGGCACACTAACGCCCAACGGCGGGAGCGGCGGAGCCGGGGGCAAGGGCGGAGCGGCCGGGAGCGGCGGAGCCGGTGGTGCGGCCCTGACTTCGGGCGACGGTGGCGACGGTGGTGACGCCGGCGCGGCCGGCAATGGTGGCGCTGGCGGCAACGGCGGCAGCGCCGGCAGCGGTTCCATCGTCACAGACGGAGGTGACGGCGGCAGGGGCGGCAACGGTGGCGACGGTGGGGTCGCCGGCGCCGGTGGTGCCGGGGGCGAGGCACTGGGCTCAGGCACCGGCGGTGCCGGCGGTGACGCCGGGGTGGCCGGCAGCGGTGGCGACGGCGGCAACGGCGGCAATGGCGGTGGTGGCGAAACCGCCTTCGGCGCAGGCAATGGCGGCGCCGGTGGCGCAGGCGGCAAGGGTGCCAGTGGCACCACTGGGGCCAGCGGCGGTAACTCCGCCGCCGGCAGCGGTGGCGACGGTGGCGACGGCGGCGACGGCGGTAGCGGCGGAGACGGCGGCAAGGGTGGCAACGGCGGCACGGGCCACAGCGCCGAAGTTTTCGGGAATGGTGGCACCGGCGGCGGTGGTGGGGCCGCGGGTAGCCTGGGCGCCGGCGGCAGCGCCGGCGTCGGCCCGGGCGGCGTGGGTGTTGGCGGCGCTTCTGGCGTTGGCGGAAACACTGGCCAGACCGGCGCTGACGGCAAATCCGGGCGCCCAGCCTAAGATCGCCCGGCGGCGGCTGCGCGCAGGCGGCTCTATTGGCGCGCTAACGCGATGCGGACCGCGTCCTCGGGCGCGACCATGTGCCCTTCGGCATCTGCTGCCTCGGCGATGGCCAGCTGCACGCCCTTGACCCGACCGTTGAACGCGTTCTTTCCCGGCGAGTAGTCGGGTGACACGCACGAGCCTGAGTCCACACCGACATCGCAGCCGTCGTCGGCGGAGAAGACGATCGCAAGCGTGCCTGCCACATGCCCCGCACCGACCTGCTGGCCGTCGACATATAGGGTCACCTCGCCGCCCTTGCCCAAACCGCCACCGGCGTAGGCGAATTCCATGCGCACCTGATGCGCGCCGGCTGGCAACGGCTCGGTGGACTCAACGTAGAAGCGCTTGATCCCACCCAGGTTGTAGCAGTACTTGAGCTTGCCGTCTTTAACGTAGAGGCTCCAGCCGCCGATGTTGGCGCCCTGCGCGACTATCACGCCGTCGGCGCCGGTCTCGGGCACCTCGATCTCGGCCGTCACCGAGTGCGACTTGTTCTTCATGTTGAGCACACAGTTCTCCGACAACCGGCCCATGCCACCAAACAGCACCTGACTGTTGCCCCTGATCAGCATTGGCCTGCCCGCCAGGTCGGAGTTGAGCCGGCTGGCGGTGTCGTCGTTCAGCGGCAGGACGTTGTAGCGGGTCGCCTCGATCAGCCAAAGCCGCTGCAGCTCATGCAGTTTCTCGGGCATCTCTTTGGACAGGTCCGTGGCCTGGCTCCAGTCCTTGGTGGTGTCGTACAGCTCCCACACGTCGTCGTCGAACGCCGGTGTCTCCTCCCCGAGGAGGATCCACGGCGTCTTGTGCTTGGTCACCGCGGTCCAGCCCTTGTGGTAGATGCCACGGTTTCCGAACATCTCGAAGTACTGCGTCTCGTGCCGGTCCGGCGCCTGCGGATCATCGAATGAATACAGCATGCTGACCCCTTCGATGGGATGCTGCTGCACACCGTTGACGAACAACGGCTCCGGCAGCCCCGCCGCCTCCAGGATCGTCGGCGCCACGTCGATGACGTGGTGGAACTGCCAGCGCATCTCACCCTTCGCGGCGATACCGTTGGGCCAGTGCACAATCGTGCCGTTGCGGGTGCCACCCCAGTGCGATGCCACCTGCTTGGTCCATTGGTAGGGCGTGTCCATCGCGTGCGCCCAGCCCACCGAGTAATGGTTGTAGGACTCCGGCCCGCCGAACTTGTCGAGGCGCTCCATCATGAACTCCGGCGTCTCGATCGCTGCCATGCCGTTGAAGTTCAACATCTCGTTGAACGTGCCGTTGATCGTGCCCTCGGCCGATGCGCCGTTGTCCCCAATGATGTAGAAGACAAGCGTGTCGTCGAGCAGACCGAGCCGGTCCACGGCGTCGATGAGCCTGCCCACGTGGTGGTCGGTGTATTCCAAGAATCCTGCATAGACCTCCATTTGCCTGCGCAGAACGGGTTTGAGGTCCTCCGGCATGTCATCCCACGCCGGGATCTCGGCGTGACGCGCGGTCAGCTGGCAGTCCGCCGGGATCACCCCGAGTTCTTTTTGCCGGGCAAAGGTTTGCGCACGCAGAGCGTCCCAGCCCGCATCGAACTTGCCTCGGTACTTGTCGGCCCACCCCTGCGGCACATGGTGCGGCGCATGGGTCGCCCCAGGGGCGAAGTAGACGAAGAACGGCGTGTCAGGGGCCAGCGCCTTCTGCTGTCCGATCCAACCGATGGCCTTATCCGTCATGTCCTCCATGAAGTGGTAACCCTCTTCAGGGGTACGGTCCACCTCGACCGGCGTGGTGCCCTCATACAGGCTCGGATCCCACTGGTTGGCCTCGCCGCCGATGAAGCCATAGAAGTATTCGAAACCGCCACCGCCGGCGGGCCATGCGTCAAACGGCCCGACGGGGCTGGTCTGCCAGACCGGGACCTCGTGGCACTTGCCGAACTGGGCTGTGTTGTACCCGTTGAGCTTCAGCGTCCGCGCGATCGGCGACATCGTGTTGGGTAACACCGAACTGTATCCGGGTGCTCCGGTGGCGATTTCGGTAATCCCGCCCATGCCGGCGGAGTGGTGATTGCGCCCGGTCAGCAATGCCTGCCGCGTCGGCGAGCACAACGCGGTGGTGTGAAACCGGTTGTACCGCAACCCGCCGCCGGCGAGGCGTTCGGCGGCCGGCGTCTGACATGGGCCGCCGAACGCGCTCGCCGCACCGAACCCGACATCGTCAAGCAGGATCAGCAACACATTCGGGGCGCCCGGGGGTGGGCGTAGCAGCTCGATCGGCGGGTATGTGCTGTCGGGATCCTTCGCGTCATACGTGATCAGCCCCGTGCGGGGAGCACTGGGAATCGGCAGATGTGTTCTTGACCGGTGCATTCTTCCTCCCTCGACGTGCGTGCCAATCGACGCTACAGCCGCAGCGTTTCTTGCTCGGTCGTCCTCACCAGAGATTCCGGTAGCAGGGAGGTGACGGTCCCTGGTGCGCACGAATTCGTCCGTTCGATCGAGGATGCGGCCGCGGTGGACGAGCCGAACCAGGTGGTGAGCGCGTCCGCGAGCCCAAGGTGACGTTCGTCCCCCACCCAGGCAACATATCCGTCGGGCCGGATCAACACCGCGGTGGGGGCCGTGACCACACCAAGCACCGGAAGTTCCCAACCGCCAACATATTTCGCGTCAACGAGTTGAACCCGATCCGCCCAACCGGTGATGTCGACGTCGAAGCCGCCCGGCCCACCAAGGTTGAGCAGCACTGGCCTGCCACGGTGCAGCAGGGTAAATACCCGCACCGGGCCGTCGGTGGTGACCAGGTCGAGATCGGGCATCCGGCGCCCAAGCAGCGGGTGTCCCTCACCGAAGTCGTAATGGATATCCAGACCGGACATCATCCCGGCGAATCGCTTGCGTGGCTCGTCCATGCTCAGCAGCTCGGACACGGTGTCGCGCAACGCGTCGATACGCTCGCCCGCGCCGAGCAGTGCGGTTTGCGCCATCGTGTTGTGCAACACACGGGCGGCGACGGGATGGCGCTCGGCGTGGTAGGTATCGAGCAGGCTGTCGGGCGATATCCCATTGACCACCTGGGCCAGCTTCCAACCCAGATTCACCGCATCCTGCACACCGGTGTTGAGGCCCTGCCCGCCGGTCGGGAAATGCACGTGTGCGGCGTCGCCGGCCAGCAGGACCCGTCTGTCGCGATAGGCTGCGGCCTGCCGCGTCATGTCGGTAAACCTGGAAATCCAAGTGGGACTGTGGATCCCGAAATCCGTCCCGTATACGGCGATGAGCGCCTCGCTCAGATCGGGCAAGGTGGGTTCGCTCACTGCTCCGAGGCGCTGCTCGGTCACCATGACCCCCGCCGACCCGCCAACCTCCAACCGGCTGAGGGCATGGATACCGAGGGCGTCGCGGCGCAGCCCCCATTCCGGTTCCTCGCCCTCCTCAACGTCCAGCTCGACCTCGGCGATCAGGCAGCTCGTCGTCGGATCCCACCCCGGGAACGCGATGCCGGCCGCTTTACGGACCAGGCTGCGTCCCCCGTCGCACCCGACGAGATACTCCGCCCGCAGCGAGTCGCCGTCGGACAGCTCGACGTCGACGCCAGTGTCGTCTTGGGCGATACCAGTCACCTCGCGTCCGCGATAAATCGGCACCGCCAACTCGCCAACCCAGCCTGCAAGAATGCGTTCGATGTTGTTCTGCCGCAGCGCGAGCCCATAGGGATGGCGGGTGGGAAAGTCGCTGATGTCCAACCGAATCCACGCGAATCCCGCGACCTGCGCCCGCTGTCCCTGAGACAGGAACCGATCGGCAATTCCGCGCTGATCGAGAACCTCGATGGTGCGTGAATGCAGACCGCCCGCGCGCATGCCAATCAGGTCCTGGCTGGCGCGCCGCTCGACGATGGCAACGTCGACTCCTGCCAACGCCAACTCACCAGCCAGCATCAGCCCTGTCGGCCCGCCTCCGGTGATGACTACCGCATGGTCGGACATCGGTTCGACCTCACGGCGCGACCATCCGGTGCCAATGAACGACGCAACTCCTAACCCCGCTTCCAGTGAGTTCTGGCCTCTGCCAGCCATTTTGCGCCACGACCTCGGTCCTGCCGCAAGTCCCCAGGTGGGGCAGCACCATGCGCTGGCGCCGAGGGCGTTGAAACAATGAATACAAATGATACATTATCAATATGAGTGTTCCGCAGCGGCTCAATCGCATGCCCGGCCCGTGGGAACCCAGCCTGGTTCAGTCGCTGCAATGGCTCACACGGCCGGACTTCTATCAGCGCATGGCCGATCGGTACGGCCCGGTGTTCCGGATGAGATTCCTTTATTGGGGCGATATCGCGGTGTTCACAACGAGCAACGCTGCGCAGCAGATCCTTACGCTGCCTAGGACTGTCGCACACAGTGGCATGGAGGCCCTGCGCGAGGGCATGGGACCCCACGCCGTCGTGTTGCTGAACGAAGACGAGCACCGACGGATGCGCAAACTGCTGATGCCGCCGCTGATGGGGAGCCGGCTCAAGCAGTGGGAGGTGTTAATAGAGCGGCGCACCATGGCAGAAGTCTCCCGGTGGCCGGTGAATGAGCCGTTCGCGATCCGGCCGATCGCCGAGGAGATCACGCTGGATGTGATCGCCAAGATCGTGTTCGGAATGCGCGATGCGGCGCGCGCGCAAGAGCTGCGGGCGCTGTTGCCTGCTCTCTACAACTGGGGCCCTGTGACAGCGCTCGGCTTTATCTCCCCGCTCGGCCGGCTTGATCTAGGCGGGTGGAGCCCGTGGGGACGCTTCCGCCGCAAGCGGGACCGCATCGACGAGCTACTGTATTCCGAAATCGCCTTGCGCAGGCGCGAATTCGCCGCCGGCGATGACCGCGCTGAGGCCAGCGACGACCGCAGCGACCTACTGTCGGTCCTTCTTCTCGCCAGAGATGAAGACGGCAACGGCCTTACCGACGCCGAGGTGCGCGACCAGCTTGTGGCCATGCTGCTGGCCGGCCACGAGACCAGTGCCACCGCGATCGCGTGGGCGGTGGAACGACTCACGCACAACCCTTCGGTGCTCGAGCGACTCCTCGGTTCGCTGGAGGAGGGCGACACCGCCTACCTGGAGGCCGTGATCAAGGAGACGCTGCGCAGCCGCCCCGTCGCGCATGAGGTGCCGCGGGTACTGGCTCGAGACGCCGAGATCGACGGCTGGGCCTTGCCCGCTGGCACTGGCGTCGGCATCGCGATCCCGGTGTTGCACCACGATCCCACGCTGTATCGCGAACCCGACAAATTCCGGCCAGAGCGCTTTCTGGACGGCAACGAACCCGACCCCAGTGCCTGGCTGCCGTTCGGTGGTGGG
This sequence comes from Mycobacterium simulans, assembly GCF_900232995.1. Taxonomy (GTDB): domain Bacteria; phylum Actinomycetota; class Actinomycetes; order Mycobacteriales; family Mycobacteriaceae; genus Mycobacterium; species Mycobacterium simulans. The sequence goes on along the minus strand of NZ_OCVX01000002.1, from coordinate 22,883 downwards.
GTGCGGCGCTGCCCAGGCGCCAACCTCGCGATGCTCGAAATGCGCGTGGTCCTAACGACCATCCTGCGTCACGTGCGTCTGGAACCCGACCGACCCGAACCGGAGACGCCCACCGCCTACCACGTCACGACCGTCCCGGCGCGCGGCGGACGCGTCGTGGTCACCGAGCGGCTCCGACGCCATTCGGAGGTGGTGTCGTGACCCACACTGCCGTACGACTGTTGCGAGAAGCGGCCCGCGCCATAGGTTTAGGGGCAGTCGACGGCACTGACGACACCACTCGCGGCGCGATCGCCGATGCCGCGCTGCGCCAGTTCGAGCTGTTCGGCCTGGCACGCTCGACGGTCGAGGACGTTGCCAAGCGCGCCAAGGTCGGTCGCGTGACCGTCTACCGGTATTTTCCCGGCAAGAACGCACTTATCGAGGCCGTTGCGCTGCGTGAATTGCGCAACTTCCTGGCCGACTTGGACCGTCTTATCGAGCCGCTGGAGGATCCGGAGGAAATGATCGTGGAGGGCTTCGCGTTCACCCTGCGCGCTGTCCGGTCCCACCGGCTGCTGCAACGGTTGATCGAGAGTGAACCGGAATTGGCGCTGCCTTGGTTCACGGTACAAGGCGCCCCGATCATCACCGAGGCCACCGAATTCCTCGCCACCCATGTGGCCCGCGAGCCGGGCGAAAGCCGCAGCACCCCAGAACTTTTGGCTACCGCCGAGATCGTGGTCAGGCTCATCGTGTCGTTCTTGCTCACCCCAAAGGTAATCATCGATCTCGACGACGACGAGAGTTCGCGTACGTTTGCGCGCCGCTACTTCGTCCCAATGCTGGCTGCCCCCAAGAGTGCGGCGCAGCCCGTGAATGCGCGACACACCCTATCGACATGACCGACATGGCAGCGCCTGCCGACTTGCACGCGCCGCTAGAGCTGCCGTGCGGTGTCGTGCTGCCGAACCGCGTGGCCAAGGCGGCGATGAGCGAACAGCTGGCCGACCGGCAGGGCCGCCCATTGCCAGCGCTCGTGGCGCTGTACCAGCGATGGGCCGCAAGCGGTGCCGGCTTGCTCATCACGGGCAACGTTGCGGTCCAGCCATCGCAACTGGTCGAGCCATACAACGTGGTCGTAACCGCCGATGACGACCCAACCTGGCTAGCGGAGTGGGTTGACGCCGCCAAATGCCATGGCGCCCGATTGTTCATGCAGCTCAATCACCCTGGACGGCAAGCGCTTCGCGCTGTCACGGGGCGATCACTGGCACCGTCGGCGGTGTCGCCGCGTCAGCGGCTGCTCCGTTGGGCACTCGCGCGGCCCATCGAGATGACGGTTGCCGATATCGGCCGCATCGTCGAGGCATTCGCGGCAAGCGCAGCCGTCGCCGAGCGAGCCGGCTTCGACGGTGTCGAGGTTCATGCCGCCCACGGTTACCTGCTGAGTCAGTTCCTCTCACCGCTGACGAATCACCGGCGTGATGGCTGGGGCGGCTCAATCGAGCGGCGATCCCGGATCCTGATGGAGGTCGTGCGGGCAATACGCGGACGGGTTGGCCGGCGTTTTGCGGTCACAGTCAAACTCAACGCGAGCGACTTCGAAGACGGAGGCTTTAGCGTGGATGACGCGGTGTGTGTCGCGGCCGCCTTGGAGCCCGAAGGGATTGATCTGCTTGAGGTTTCGGGGGGATCGGGCAGCTATTGGCTGCATCTGCTCGGGGCGGCAACACCGACCGCCGGCTACTTCACCACGAGCGTCGAACATATCCGGCACGCGGTCGACGTGCCGGTGATGCTCACCGGCGGCCTGCGTGATGGAACAGTCGTCCGGGAGTTGGTCGCGCGGGGTGTAGTCGACGTAATCGGGCTGGCACGTCCCTTCGCAGTCGATCCGAACGCAGCCAGACGCTTGCTGGCCGGTGGCACGCTGGACAACTTGCCGACTCCGCGGCGGTCGGCTGTGCGGGCCGTCGGTGCGGCTCTTAGCAGCCCGTGGCATCAGCAACAGCTGCGCCGTCTCGGTAGGGGCCTTGACCCCCAACCCAGCCGGGGGAGGGCGGGCACAGCGGCTCGGTTGGTGGAGATGCAATTGCGGTGGCGCACCGGCCGAAACCCCGCGCTTTAAGGGCCGCATTGGGTCATACAGAGCCAATCGGCTTGGGGGCTGGTTGTTTGCGGCCGGGGTTTACGACCCGCCGATCGCCACGGCACCGCGGGACGTTGACAGGCAAGTGGTGACTTGCATAACGTGGTGCAGCGTGGGTGACGTCTTCAAGGCCTTGGCCGATCCCACGCGCCGCATCCTCCTCGACGAACTGACCGACCGCAACGGGCAGACGCTCTTCGAGCTCTGCGCACGACTGGCGACCAAGCATCGACTTGGCTCGTCGCGACAGGCGATCTCGCAGCCCCTCGACGTTCTCGAGGCCGCGGGTTTGATCGAGACCCGCCGCGAGGGCCGCTACAAGTTCCACTACATCAACACAACCCTGCTCGAGTCGATCGTCGAGCGATGGCTCAAGAAGGCCGTGAGCAACGCCGACGGCCCCGTGGCGCCGGATCACATACCGGCCGGAAAGGATCACCATGAGGATCAACCTCAGCAGCGTGCTCGTCGATGACCAGGACAAGGCGCTGCGGTTCTATACCAACGTCCTCGGGTTCCAGAAGAAGACCGATGTTCCGCTGGGCGAGCATCGGTGGATCACGCTGGTATCCCCAGAAGATCCGGACGGCACCGAGCTCGTCCTCGAACCCGATAGCCACCCAGCCGTCAAGCCATTCAAGGCGGCGCTGATCGCCGACGGCATCCCATTCACTTCATTCGCCGTCGACGATGTCCGGGCGGAGTTCGAGCGACTGCGCGGACTGGGAGTGCACTTCACTCAAGAGCCCACGGATATGGGGCCGGTGACCACGGCGGTTCTCGACGACACGTGCGGCAATCTCATTCAGATCGCCCATCAGGACGGTTAGAAGCCACTCACAACCGGTGCGTCACGGTCATGTGCAGGGCTCCGCGGCCGGGTTCCCCGGTCTGCCAACGCGACAACTACGGGCGTACGTGTTCGGGGCGGATGCCGATGCCGATGAATCGGCCGACGACCAAACGCAATGCTGGAAACCGGCTGAATAGGCGCAGCAATAGGCGTACATTGTAAAATGTTGTCTCCCAGGCGCTTTGGATACAGTCCGCGCAACGCCCGCACCTGGACGGCCTGAGTGACTCGCGCCGGTAACTGGCGACGCCGTTGCACTCGACGCAGTTGCCGTGTGGGAGGGCTTTCCCCACGCAGCAGAGCAGGAGCCAGGATGTTGGCGGTCGCGACGGCATCCTGGACGGCCAGATTGATGCCCACGCCGCCGGCGGGGGACATCGCGTGTGCGGCGTCACCGATGCACAGCAGACCGCGACGGTACCAGCGGCGCAGGTGATCGACACGCACCTGCAGAAAATGGACGTCGTCCCAGGTGTCCAGATGCGTTACCCGGTCGGCCAGTTGGGGGAGTAGCTCAATAACGTTGGCTTGCAGCGTATTCAGTCCAGCGGCCTGCACCGCGTCGAATTGTCCGCTAGGGATGACGTAGGCCATCTGCCAGTAGTCACGCCGATCGATGCAGACCACGACATTTCCGGTGCCGAGTTGAAAGAACGGAAGCTCCTCGTCAGGCCGGCGGGGGCGTCGGCACCGATCACGAGTTCAGCCCGGATCTGCAATGGTCCTTCGGCGGTAGCGACGTGCACGCCGAACACCCGGTCAGAATCCATCGCCAAGCCGGTGACTTCGGCGTTCATCATGAGGCGAAAGTGGGGATAGGCGCGAGCCTTGTCGGCCAGGAAGTCGAGAAAGTCCCACTGCGGCATGAACGCGACGTAGGGGCAGTGCACCTTCAGGTTGCGGAAGTCGGCGAAAGTGATCAGGGCACCCGCCACCCTGGACGGTGACATGGTGCAGCTTCGAATGAGGCAGTCGCAGAAACTCGTCGAGCCAGTCCAATTCGTGCACGAGCTCCAGGGTGGAGGGGTGGATGGTGTCGCCGCGGAAGTCGCGCAGGAAATACCCGTGCTTTTCCAGCACCAGCTCCACGCCCTGGCGCCAACAGCAACCCGGCGACCATTCCGGCCGGTCCGCCGCCGACGATGCAGCAGGTGGTTTTGTGGTCTCGCACAATGAGGTACACGCCGGGTCAGCGCGCGTCGGCTAGGCGGCGAGACGTCGGGCGCAGCGCCCAGGAGGTGAAGGCGAGGGCGAGGAAGAGCAGCGGGGCCACCAGCATGCGTACATGATCGTCGACCGCCAGGTGAGACACAACGGCGCCGGTATAGACGAAGGTGGCACCGGCATACGCCCATTCCTTGAGCCGTGGGAAGCCGGGGACGAGCAGCGCCACCCCGCCCAGCGTGTACCACACACCGAGCAGCACAGCGAAGTAGTCCGGGTAACCGAGGTGCTGCATCATGTCGCGGGCATACGGAATCCGCAGGATGCCCCACGTGCCTCCCACCAGCATTTCGGCGGCCAGCAGGACGGTAGCGACCCAGTACCCGATGACCCGACGGCGGGAAGCGGCGGCGGCTTTTGCGTCAATCAGAGTTGTCATGTTGATGTCCTTGTCACATTGGTGGGACATGGATTCGTCATCTATATGACGCATGGCGACTGGAGGATGTGACCGTGGACGACACCGAGTGGTTGGCGCAGCGATTCGAGGAGCGGCGAGCACACCTACGCGGAGTCGCCTACAAGATGCTGGGGTCGCTCTCGGAGGCGGACGACGCCGTGCAGGAGACCTGGCTGCGGTTGAGCCGCAACCGTGCCAGCGGGATAGACAACCTGACCGGATGGCTGACGACGGTCGTGGGGCGGGTGTGCCTGGACCTGTTGCGGTCTCGAAACGCGCGGCGCGAGGAGCCACTGGACGCGCGGCTGCCCGATCCGATTGTTGGCCGCGACGAAGGTTCGGATCCCGAGGACCAGGCGCTGCTGGCGGACTCGATCGGTCTGGCGCTACTGGTCGTGCTGGATACCCTGGCTCCCGCCGAGCGGGTCGCGTTCGTGCTGCACGACATGTTCGCAGTCCCGTTCGAGGAGATCGCCCAAATCGTGGACCGCTCACCCACCGCCGCACGCCAGCTCGCAAGCCGGGCCCGTCGCCGGGTACGCGGAGCCCCGGTGCCCGACGCGGATCTGACACGTCAGCGCGAGGTCGTCGACGCATTCCTCGCGGCGGCGCGCGACGGCGATTTCGAAGCACTCGTCGCGACGCTTGATCCGGACGTCGTTGTGCGGGCCGACGCCGGAGCGGTGGCCCCGGGACTCCCAAGGGAGGTCCGTGGCGCACGCGCCGCCGCCCAGCAGGCGCTGTTGTTCTCCCATCGCGCCGGGTTCGCCCGTCCCGCGTTGGTCAACGGCGCCGCCGGCGTTGTCGCGGTGTCGCGTGGGCGACCGCTCTCTGTGATGGGATTCACCATCGTCGGCGGCAAGATCGTCGAGATCGACATCCTTGCCTCCGCCGCGCGTCTTCGCCGACTCAACCTGACGGCCATCGAGGACTGACAGAAACAAATCGACATAACCACCCCGCAATGTCGCCAGACCGGACCCTTACGTGCTGTCATGTGCCTCGATCGCCGCGGCGACACGCTGTTGCCCAGCGATAATCATGTCTCGGTAGGCGACCTCTTCGGGACGGTCTCCGGTAAGCGCTCCGTTGGCGGCGAGGCTGGATTCCAGGTGCCGGCCGGCCGCCTCGAAACGTCCCAGCCGTCGGTGACCGTCGGACAGGTTCAGATGCAGCGACGACATGAATCCACTCACCCGGAGGGCGGGATAGATGGCTCGCAGATCATCGTCGGAGACCTTGGCCGACTCGACAAGAGCCGTTTCATCCCAAGCGATTTCGTCGTTTAGGTCATCTTGCGCATCGGCCAAGTAGTGCGCCAGAATGCACCGCCCGGCCGCATCGCTGGGAGCGAGCGTGTCCCACAGCCGGGTCAGGGCCCGTCGGCCCGCCGCGCGGTCCGTGGTCAGCTGTCCGAGCGCTGATGCCAGACCACTCAAGAGTGGATGTGTCATGTCAGCGATCGACGCTAGCAGTCGCGGATGACAACGGGCCGATGAGAATGTCGTGGTAACGACACGGCTCTCTACGACGGAGGTGCCGGCCAGGGGCGACCTGGGCTGACGATCTTCATGATCTCTGAGAAGAAGTTCCAAACGCCTAGCTGCTTGGCGTTCGAGTTGACCACCGTTTTGCCTTGCGGGGGAAGGTAATAGGCGTAGGTCTGGTAGCCCGCGATATTGCCGTTGTGGCCGGCACTGTATTCCCCAAGCCGACGATCGCCCCCGGGATCGAGGCTTGCGGCATGCCTCGCAGAATCGTCTCGGTGAGTCGCTGGTCGCGCGTGGCTGATTGCGTTGCCTCGCGCATCCGACAACGGCGGCTATCACGGTCGTGTGAATGGGACGCCGAGCACTGACGGCACCGCGTCGCCCCGGCAATGATGTCTGTGAGCGCCGATTCATCGTGGATATCGGCGTGGGTCAAGATCGTGTTGCTGTAGGAGCGCAACGTCGACAACGCGATCGGCGAATCCTTCGATCTGAGATGCGCCAGAATCTGATCAACGTCAATGTCCGTTCTCACTGAACCTGGGGCATTCTCATCGAACCTGGGGCGTGTCGCCTCCGACCAGACCGTACCCGTGCGTATATATCGCGAGACTTCTTGTATATACTGGGTCTATGGGGAAGCATCTGATCGACATTGATGAGCAGGCATTGGAGATGGCTCGCGCAGAACTGGGGACTTCCACGATCAAAGAGACGGTGAACGCGGCTCTGCGCAGCGCGACCTCGAACCGATTACAGCATGTGGCCGCCGCGCTGGACGTACTGGCCGCCGCACCATCTGAAGATCGCGCTGAGGCATGGCGCTGACGTTTCTCATCGACACCAGTGTGATCAAACGACTTGGCCAGCCCAAAGTGCGGCAAGCAGTGGAACCCCTCGCGGCTTCGGGCGAACTCGCGCGGGCCCGTATCACCGATCTCGAGGTCGCCTATTCGGCACGGAACGAGGCCGAGTGGGACCGCTTAATAGCGGCGTTGGACGCATTCAAGCCTGTCGAATCGACCGAATCGCATTATCGTCGTGCGCTTCAGGTGCAACGACTCCTCGCTCAGCGAAGCCAGCGCGGCCGCAAGATCCCTGACCTGCTCATCGCCGCCGCCGGCGAAGAACATGGGCTGACCGTCCTGCACTACGACTCAGACTTCGACCTGATTTCCGCAGTGACCGGCCAACCCTGCCAGTGGGTGGTGCCTTCTGGGACCGTCGACTAGAGCGTCCTAAGGTACCGAGAAGATTGATTGGCTGGGTCGCGGATGTCACCGTTCCCCCCCTGCGACTCAAGGCAATTCGTCACTGTGACGAATCAACAGTGGCGCAGCGGGGAGGAGGAGCGGTTGCAGAAAGCGGATCTCACGCGGTCGGACAGCGGCACGCTCAAGGATCCACCTAACTGCCGAATCATTCATTAAGTGATTGAAATGTACGACGGCCTCGGGCGTAAGCACAACACGTGCGGCGGACGCCGGTCCGCCCAGAACCGTCGGACCGGACCTCAAGCGCTTTCATCTAATGCAACTCGGTGTCGTTAACTGGTAACGGTGCGTGCTCGAGAGGTGCGAGTTGTTCTGGACGGGGGATCCGGCGAGGCCCGTGCGGTAGTCAAGATCGGGCCGCCGCTGATTGCTTCGGCGCCAAGCTGACCGCCGAGTTAGCTGAGCTGTGCTGTCGCGGTCGGAGCAATATGCGATGATTGCCCCGTGGCAGGCGACTACTCACGCGAAGAAATCATCTCGTGGATTCGGCATGTCACTGCGCAAGCCGGCGGTAAACCCGTGGGCTACACGCGGTTTGCGAACCTGACTGGCATCACCCGGCGCTCGTGGTTGGGTGTCTACTGGGCGTCGTGGGGCGACGCGCTGCGCGAGGCTGGGTTTGAGCCGAACAGCCTCGTTCAGCGGCGTGACGACGGCGAACTGCTTCTCGACGCAGTGGCTTTGGTCCGCCATTTCAGGAAGCTACCCAGCGAGGAGGAGTGGCGTCTCGCCAGCCGCAATGATTCGACGTTGCCTCGCCGAACAGCACTGCGCTCATTTGGTGGCCGGAAGGGGCTGGTGACCAAGTTGCGCGATCTCGCAGAAGCGGAATCGGCGTATGCGGACTTGCTCGACCTGCTTCCCGCCGCATCGTCAGACGGAGCGACTCCTGACGACGACGGCGTCACGGCATTGCCGTTGCGGCTGACCGTCATTGGCTATGTATATCTCATGAAGTCGGGGAAGCACTATAAGATTGGGCGCACAATCGACGTTGATCGGCGCAGGTCACAGCTAGGGACGATGCTCCCCGAGCCGCCGAACATTGTGCACAGGTTAGAAACGGATGATCCGGTCGGCATTGAGCGGTACTGGCACAAGCGGTTTGAAGACAAGAACGTCAGAGGTGAACTGTTCGCGCTATCGCGCGAGGACGTGGCCGCATTCAAGCGGCGCGGCCGGTTCATGTAGAGGGCGCTAATCACCAAGAGGAGCAAGCACTTTCATCGATGTAGCGTGGCTAGCTGGTAATCGTGCATGATCATCGCGCGCGAGTTTAGCCGCTGACGTCAATCCCGGTTGACTTTCATCTCATAGGCCAGCAGGCAGCTGTGGGTCGCTAAGCGACCAAAGCCGCCTCCCGCTTGGGTGATGTTGTTCAATTGTCGGATGGGATTTTACGGCGCTCAGTCTCAAGGCGCCGGCGGATCTCAACCAGCGCAGGGTCCAGAATCCTTGATTCGGCACCGCGAGTTCGCTCGATCGCATCGTCGAGTGCCGCAGCGGCACCGCCGACTGAGGCGAGTGCCACCGCGACATCGCCGTAGATGCGGAATGCGTGAAGATCGGTCGGATATCGATCAATGTTCTTGAGCGCCAACGCCTGGGCGTTGAGGAGAATCGCCGCGCGGTCTTCGTCCATAAGACCCGGCGTTAACTGAGCCTTTCTTATCAGCAGCAGAACTTCATAGCGACCGAGAACTGGATTGATCTTGATCGATTCGATCGCATCGCGTAGTTCCTTCGCCGCTTCGTCGAGTCGCTGCTGGTCGATGAGGTGCCGAATCAGTCGATGACGTGGGATCCCCTCGCCAGGAATTAGCCTGACGATTCTTCTAAGCAATTCGACCTGTTTCGCTGCATCAGCCAGTTTGTCTATCCCAAACTCGTCATCCGTGCATAGCGCCTTAGCGGCTTCCCGTTCCAGGCGAACGGACGGGTTTATCGAATCGATGAGAGAGCCGAACAGGGCTTCCAGGTCTGCCGGAGCTGCGAATTTGTATCTGGCGATAGTCTTAGCGATTTCTCGGTGGCGCGTCTCCCACCCATAGAGTCCGTTACCAGGGTCGATGTCATATTCGGACACGATTCCAGTCAAAGCAGTCAGCGTCGCCATAAGCCCGCCGGCGTCGACGCCGAGGGTCCGCATAATTAGCTGTCGGTGAACTCGGGCTCCAGTTGCGTCCAAAGCGGCCACGTTTCTGTAGATCTCTTGTGCAGGCTCGTCCAGATCGGCATACTCCCGCAGCAAGATAAAATCGAGTTCTTCTGAGGCGAAGATATTCTTCATGCAGACATACATATCTGCCGCGCATCGCTCGCGAAGTACCCGGATCTGCTCTCCTCTTGGTAGGCTCAGAAATCGATCCTCGACGAGTTCGCGAATCTCGGGCTTTTGACTTGTTAACTCAATCAGGCTCAATATGTCATCGTGACTCAAAATCGTGAGTGTTTGAGCTTCCCCATGACTGAAGATATAGCGTGATTTCGCTCGTTGTGCCCACTGGCCCGTATTCGCAGTCAATATCAATTTCAGCGCAGGATCGGTCGTTGTCCCTAGATGACTCGCGAGTTGACCCACCTGAACCAAGTTCTCGATACAATCGTCGATAACAAGAAGTGCTTTTTTCGACTGTCGTTGGAGGCGAGTCTCATATTCGATCCAATACTTTGCTTCAAGTGCAAACGAGTTTGTGTGCTCCCAAACTGCATCGAACCCCTGGCCCAGTTCAGTAGTTAGTTGACGGGCTAGCGTCGTTTTGCCAACTCCTCCCGCGCCGAGAATGACGGCGATCGGCTTTTCCTGTAAGGATTTCAGGATCGGGAGGCGACTTGATCGTTGAAAGGTAAAGCCATTCGAAATATCCGCATAAGAGGCGGGCGAGCCGTTGAAGAGTTTACGTGGATTGGGGTCAAGGGATACTGCGTGACGAACATCAGTTGTGACGCTAACAAGCTCGGATGGCAGAAGCGTCGATTCGAACTGAGCACCTTCGGCCGATGATTTGACCTCATCGCCAGGAAGTGCTGAGAGTAAGCCGTTGAAAAGGCTATCCAAGTCGCCAAAATACACTTCGGCCCCGCGAGATAGGTACATTTGAGCGCGCTCTTCATCGCGAGCGTATGTCAGGATGAAGATCCTGCCGGGCGTTCCAGAATTCCCGTGCAGTCGTAAGGTTTCGCGCACAAGATCCCTAAGATGCGAGTCAGCAAGCGATTGACCAACGATTAGGGTGTCCTTTGTTACGATATCGGCGGATAAGGTCCTAAACGAAGCTTCTCGAAAATCAGCGTAACGCTCATAGTCTTCTTCTGTGAGCAGCATTCGAGTTCGATGTCCGAAACCGGCATCCTCGGTTATGCAGCCGTGAACTTTATAATACTCAGTGGTTCCGGCTGCGGATTGCCTGCTGAAATCAAAGTTGCTGCGAAGCACACGAAGTTCGGAACCAGCAGCCTTGTACACCTTTTCGACAAGAAGGTCGAAGTTTGTCGAGTAGATCCGATACCAATCAAACTTCGGAAGCAGCTGTATACCTTTCGTCGGTTCCAGCGGACTCAAGATATTTGCGACCGCGGCGGCGAGCTCCTTACGACCCTGGCGCCGTTCGTAGACACTGCAAAGCTCACTCAGGGTGTAGGTGTCTGCGCCTGCAAGACCTGACAAGTCGCGGGCGAGACGCTGCGCAAGTTGGGCACCTGAAGGCGCGCCTGACGGAATTGAGGCTCCTGCGCCGAGCAGTAAAACTGTTTGGCGGGGATTGATTCGAGTTATCAGCTCTGATATCTCAAACACTTGTGCCTCCGTCGATTTGCTGCTCACCGTAGCTGGCTCCAAAGCCTAACGGCGTTGGCTGTCGATCCTAGGTATGAACATGCCGGCACGCTCTTGAGGGATGCGATAGCGGGCGCGTCAGTCAAGTCGAGTAGCTACATACCGCGCGTAGGTTGATGCGGACGCTCGGGCGTGGGCTTCTAACGTCTGCGGGCGATATCCGAGCGTTTCGGCGAGAATTGCGATCGGGGTGGTCTGCGTCAGTTCGTTGAGAGTGCCTAAGCGGGCTTCAAGCGCGGCCAGAACGGGCCGGAGGTGGTTACGGAGGTGCGTCGGCGACACATGCCTGCCGGGCGTGTAACCGCGAAATACCCAGGGCGAGTCGCGATGAGCTGCGGTCTGGCCATTGTAGTTGCTTGCGGCTAGCGCACGAACGGGTTCATCGAGAGGGGGTGGGAGATGAATCGGCACGCCTGCGAGATCGATCGTGACCATATCGGCAGTGATCGATATTTGATTCCATGTCAAGGCCGCGACGTCTTCAGCGCGTTGGGCGAAGACGATCACCAGGATCGCGGCGAGCCGGTCGCGGGGATGCAGCATCTGCTGGTGGGCGACCTGTTCGATGACGGCGTTCTGCTCTGCGATCGGCATCCTCGGTGCGGTTCCGCGGCAGTGCGGTGTCACTTCGAGGTCCGAAGCGATGAGCTTGGTCTTGATGGCCCATCGGATGAAACGCAAGATGTGCTCGCGGGTCGTGGGTCCGCTTGACTGCCACAAATCGAGGTGGGCCTGGGTCAGCTGTTCGACGCTCAAGTTGTGCTCGGCGGTCAGCCAATTGCAAAAATCGATCGTGACGGTGACGGCTTGTTTGGCCCGTAGGAACGCCGAGTCGGTGACCGGGCTCATCGATCGGAGTCGCTTCTCCAGACTCCAGCGTATGAAACCGGACGACCAGTTTTCGGTGCTCGTCGGTGGTGATGCGCTGTCGAGCCGTGACCGCCCAGGACTGGAACCTCGCCAGCTTCTCGTCACGTGACGGAAGCACGCCGTGCTCGACGAGCAGGCTGCGCATGTAGTCTGTCGTCCGGCCGGCAGGTAGTTGGTCAAACACCTCGTGGGTAAGGACGGGGTGGCGGGCCAACTCACGCAGAACACACTGGACGTGGGGTTGACGAATCCACACCAGCCCACTGTTAGGCCGGTGCATCGCGGTGAGCGCACCGACAATGACTTGCAGCTGCGGCGCGATCAGGCCGGTCTCGTGGTCAGTGAGCAACCACTGCGCCGTCTCGCCGAGCACGCACCGTTGGCATCGTCCACCGCTATAGAGTTCGGCTTCCGCTCCGCAACCGACGCAGTCGACATTGAGCTTGACGCCACTACAGCGCCGGCATGCCGGGCGGTCATCAATGAGACCGGGCAGCACGCCTTGGTGGCCGCAGGCGCAGATCCCGGTCATGCGTTTGGCGGCTTGGTAGCAGTAGCCGCAGATGGATCCGTCGGGCCAGGTGGCTACCAATTCGTAGTGGCTGTGGCATCTGGCGCATGCGATTGGCCAGCGCTGGGGGTCGTCAGGTTTGCGGGGTCGTGCCACCGTCGTCCTGCACGATGCGAATCCGTTTGGCAACCGGGTTGCCCGGCGTTACTCCCAGGTCCCGCGGGTGCGGTGCATTCGCCGTCGCCGCTGCCTGCATCTCAACGTATGGCTCGAAGAGGTCGTTGGGTGTGCAGCCGAAGATGTCACAGAGCGCGGCAAAGGTCCGCGACGGAATCCGTTGTGGTTCACCGGTCACCAGGCGGTAGACCTGCGCATCGGAAAGATTGATGCCCCGTGAGCGCAGCAGCGGCCGCAACTCCGTGGACTTCCATAAATTGTGCGCCGCCATCACTCGCCGTAGATGCCAATGAAAGCCGATACGTCGCTGCTCAGCCACCGGAGTCCTCCATCCGGAGTCGTCGCGTGATCATTTGTTGAACCACCCGCTGTTTGAAGTCTGATGACACCGACGTATAGAGCGAGGTCGTAGACGCATAGGAATGTCCGAGCTGCTGCTGGACGAACAATGGGTCGTAACCGGCCTCGAGCAGATGCGTAGTGAAGGAGTGTCGTAGTGCGTGCAGGCTCAACTCAGGTGGCAGGCCAGCCCGCTGGCGAAAGGCGGTGAAGGACCGCCCCAGCGCGTTGAGCGTCAATCTGCCGCCGCGCTCGCTGGGCCACAGAGCGGGGGAGCGGTCGGCCGTACTGAACAGTTTCCGTCCTTCGGTGCACCAATACTGCAAAAGGTCGACAGCCCAAGAGAATTCCGGAGACGTGAGAACCGTGCGTCGGCGCGGTCCAGAGCCTTTGGTGCCTTTGGCCCACCGCACCGTAAGTGCGCCGTAGTTGCCGTAGCGTGGGACGTGCGGATTGGGCCCGAAGTCGGTCAAGTCCAACATCACCAGCTCACGGCGCCGAAGCCCGTACGCATATCCGATCTTGAATGCGATCGAGTCACGTAAGGCGGTCAGCCAGCGCTTGGAACCAGTGCGGTGTGCGTCGTCGACGAAGTCATCGATGACATCGAACATGTGCTGTAACTCAGCCTTGCTGAACGCCCGCCGTCGTGGTGGAACGGCATCATCAACGGTGTGTTGCGGCGTATTCCACTCGAAGCAAATTTGCGACGGAACATCTGCGAACTGCTTCTCGCAGAACGCAACCCAACCGTATCGGCCGTCACTGACATAACTACAGAACATCGATATCGCGTTGCTGTATGACCGTAGCGTCGAAAATGCGATCGGCGTCTCCTGGGACCGCAGGTCCGCCAGAAACTGGTCAAGATCTAGCGGGCGCCACTGCCAGGGATAGTCGTTGGTGAATTCGACGAACCGAGACACGACGCCGCACCGGCCCTTGATCGTATCCACCGCCAGGCCGCGTGCAAGCATTTGCGCTCGCCATCCATCGACCATCGCGTTGAACACCGTCTCGTCAGCTCGAAGCAGGGAAACGTCATCGCGGCGCAGAACATGTGGAATGAAGCCGGGCAGTTCCTCAACCATGCCGGCGGCCACCTAGAGCCTGGTCGGTCATTGACTCAACGCATCGTATCAATAGCCATGCGCCGCAGGTAAATTCGTCACTGTGACGTATTGCTGGTGGTGCAGCGGCAGGGAACGTGGGTAGTCGATCGCCGGCCACCGGGCGACCTGGCTGGGGCACGTTCAAGCTTTCACCTAACACCCGAATCATTCATTAAGTGATTGAACTGTACGCCAACCTGGGCGGATGGCACAAGTGAGGTTGCAGGCCGGGACGGCGCGGGAACCGAGATTAGCATTGTGACGTGCTCATATCGGCCAATCGTCAAGAGGTGCGAGCACTTTCATCTAATGCAACTCGCAGTGGTTCTTTACCGATAAGCGACATTATGTCAAGTAAACTCCCGCATATTGCAACAGATGAATCAACGGCCCCTCCTGCTTCATGCAGTAGTGCACAGTCTTGCTGAGGGGCAACAATGCGGTGGCGCAACGGGTTTGGGGCGTTTGGCGGTGGATTGGGACGATCACGCCAGGGCGCCGCGCCGCGATACGCACAACGCACCGTTTCGGATGGGTCACGTTGACCTGCTGTGATGTGGTATTGATTCATCAGATGATTCATTGATTCATTAGATGAGACAGCCTCGGAGGCTCCTTTGCCCGTCGACAACAGTGGCCGCTTCTACGTTGTGGGCTCGGTCCCGCTGCTGCATCCGGAGGCTCAGACGGTTGCCGAGATGCTTGAGGGTTGGCGCAACCAGCAACTGTGCCGCAATCTCGCGCACGACACGATCGACCAAAGGATCCGGCTTGTCGAGCGGTTCCTCTCCTACACCAATGAGTTCCCGTGGACATGGACGCCGGCAATGGTTGAGGAGTTCTTCAGCGACCTGCGCTCAATCCAGAGGCGCAGGCACTCCACGATCCGCGGGTACCAAAACGCGCTGCGGCTGTTTTGTTCCTACGTGTGCAACCCGGACTACGGCTGGGACCGGTTGTGCGAGCAGCGCTTCAGCACCCACCTAGCTCAGGTGTTCTTCGATTGGAACACTGCGGCACATGTCCAAGACAACGAACAGTCGCCGGAAAAGCGCGCGTTCACCAAACAGGAACTGCAAGAGTTCTTCGATTACGCCGACGAGAAGGTCACTTTGATCGCCGCCTCGGCACGTAAGGGCTGGCTACCGGCCTACCGCGACACGGTCATGTTCAAACTCGCCTACTCGTACGGGCTGCGGTTCAACGAGCTACGGCATCTGCAGATCGTGGACTTCGCGCGTAATCCCCACGCCCGTGAGTTCGGCCGTTACGGGCTGGTCCACGTGCGGTACGGCAAGGCCAAGAAGGGCTCCCCGCCCAAACGCCGTAGCGTGCTCACCGTCTTCGACTGGACACCGGAGGTGATCACCGACTGGCTCGTCCACGGCCAGCCCCACCTCGATGACGGGATTGACCTGTTTCCCAGCGAGCGCGGAGCGCTGGTCGCCGAAGACACTCTGTTGCGCCGATTCCGCCGCTATTGCGACGCTCTGGAATTTTCGCCGGGTCTGGAATCTGCACTCTCTGCGCCGTTCGTATGCCACTCATTTGATTGAAGACGGCTGGGACCCAATGTTTGTGCAGCATCAGATGGGTCACGAGCACGCCAGCACGACCTCGCTGTATACCTGCGTGTCTAGCGACTACCGGATTCGCACTCTGCGCCGCGTTCTGGACGCCACCATTGACGACGCGCTGGCTTTCGTTGACGAGGAGACTTCATGAAACGCCAAGTCGGTTACAGCTGGCGGTTGGCCGAGATCATGGCCGCCCACGGCATGCACAACAGCACCGAGCTGATCCCCCGCCTGGCTGAGCGCGGGATTGAGCTGTCGCGGCCACAGGTGTATCGCGTGGTTCATCAACGGCCCGAACGGGTTTCGGTACAACTCCTAGCGGCCCTGTGTGACATCTTCAGCTGTGGAATCGAAGACCTCATCGCAGTCACCGCCGCCGACGTGCGCGCCAAGAAGGCCGCCGCATCAACCGCAGTGACATCCCCCAACGTCGTCGAGCTGAACAAGTCAGTGCGACCCCGGCGTGCGCGTGTGATTCGCGATGCCGATTAAACCCAACCGGCGATCCACCACACGGGGACGGCCACGAGTCACCAACGGAGGATTACGTTGCAGCCGTTGCGAGCGCATGGCCAACCGTTTGCGCGTGTACTGGCCCGGCGACCAACTCTGCAACAGCTGCTTCTACTCCGCCATGCGAACCCACGGCATCTGCCCTAACTGCACACACGAGGGGGTACTGCCGGGTCGGCTCAACCACACCGATCAGCGCCAGGTGTGCCTGACGTGCGCAGGCATCCTCGGGGACTACTGCTGCCGAAATTGCGGCACGGAAGGCGAGCTGTATCGGAGCCGACAGTGCGCACGCTGCGCGCTGCGCGACGACCTCACCGCTTTGATCGTCGACGGCGCCTCAGACCCGCGAACCATGTCCACGATCGTCGAAATCCTCTGTTGCGTCGAGCGTCCCGAAAGCATCTTCACCTGGAAACGCTCACCCCAAGTCCAGGCGCTCCTGAAAGGGCTCGCCCGCGGCGACATCCCGCTGACCCATCAAGGCCTCGACGCGATCGGGCGCGGCCGCCACATCTCGCACCTGCGTAGCCTGCTCGAACACCACGATTTGCTGCCCCGCCGCGACGAACACCTGGCCCGCTTCGACCTATGGCTCGCCGCCAAACTCGACAACATCACATCGCCAGCCGTCAGAGTGCCCGTTGAACAATTCGCGACATGGCACCACCTGCGCCGGCTGCGCCGCAACTCCGAACCCGGTCAGGCCAACGACGGCCCGAAACGCTCCGCGAAACAAGAGATCACCGAGACGATCAAGTTCCTCACCTGGCTCGAGGCTACCCATCAGCGCACCGCAGGCACATGCCGCCAACAAGACGTCGACCAGTACCTTGCCTCGGGACCGACCACACGCCATTTGATCCGTACCTTTTTCGTCTGGGCCAAGAAGAGCAAGATCAACACGGCCGTGCTCATCAATCATCGGCAAGCCAAGTCCACCCAAGTACTGACCCAAGAGCAGCGCCTGGCATGGCTGAAAGAGCTCCTCACCGACGACGCAGAATCGCTGCCCTACCGAGTCGCTGGCACCCTGCTGTTGCTCTACGCACAACCACTCACCAGAATCGTGGCGTTGAAAACCACGGCGATCGTGCTTAGCCAACGCGAGACGCGCATAACCCTTGGCGCCGAACCAGTTCCAGTTCCCGCCCCGTTTGCCGACATGCTCAACCACCACCTCCACAACCGGCCGAACCTCCGCACGGGAGGCGGCATCGTGGCGAACCCGTGGCTATTCCCGGGCCACTACCCCGTACGCACCTCGACCCGCAATCAATCATGCAGCGACTACGAAAACTAGGCGTCAACCTTCTACAGGGCCGCAACTCCGCGCTGCAGAACCTTGTTGCCGAGGTCCCGGCTCCCCTTGTCGCTGAACTGCTCGGTTACAGCTACCAAGTAACCCAGCGACATGCCGAACTCGTTGCCGGGCCCTGGTCCCGATACGTCACGTAGTGGTTGCGCCGGCTAGATCCACCGCCAACAACGACTCGCTGCATTACGGCCAGGGACGGACTATGTCGCCGAGAAATGCTGCCCGTGTTCCTTTGTAACGTCGAACCCAGCCACTTTGACACGAGCGCGCTCCCCAGGCGTTTTCACTAATACTCTGTCGGCGCCGGTGACTAACGTGGTGACTCCCGGGATGAAGTAGGAGCCGTCGATGTTCGATGATCAGGTGGATTACCCCACCGCTGTGGCCAGCTATGACGACGACGGTGTGGCTGAAGCCATCCGCTGGTGCACGTCGCACATGGAGAAGGGCGACACCCTCGCCGTTTGGACGAAGCTGAAGGCCAACCTGCGCAACTGCGACGCGTTGAACCGACTGGTCAGTCGCCACTCCGACGTCGACCACGTGACCGGCAGAGGCGGCGCATACGTGCGTGGCCATGGCCCGGTGCTGATGGCCTGGCCGGACATGGACGATATCGGCGAGCTAGTCCGATTCAGCAGTCACATGATCCGGGGGCTGTGTGTGATCACTTGGAACGCCGATCGGATTCGGCCGTGGGTGACGCAGATGAGACCGGATATCCTCGGCGACGGTTCGGAGTGGGAGCACCTCACGCCGAAGCTAGACCCTGTGGTGGTCGAGGCGATGAAGAGTCTCACGCTGACGATCAACCACAACAACACAATCGCGGCTGGCTACGAGAAGGACGACGTCGTGAGTGTGCTCCTCGGACTCCACGATGCCGGCATCCCGATGGACGGCGACGCGATGCAGGGATGGGCGCTTGCCCACGGTTGGTCCGGGAAGAACCCGGCACGGCTGGCCAAGTACGTCGAGGACATCAATGGCGGCAAGCGCCCCCGGTGTAACCGAGTGATCCGCTCCGACTACATCGACCACTTGAGGGAGCGGGTGGCCGGAAGCATTAATGACCACGAGGAGTAACCGCGGCCGTACGTCGCGGCCCTCAACGGTAAACCCCCCGCGGCCGCTATCGCGTTGTGTACTAACGCGTTTGCCCACCGCCTCAGGTTAGGAGGGCGCGTCCTTGTAGGCCTGTCTGGCATTCTGCAATTCCTGCCAGTGCTGCTCAAGTCCATTTAGTGTCGGGCTGACGTACATGGCGGCAAGAGGCTGGGAATGGCCGTCGATGAACCGGCAGGCATCTTCAAAGATTCTGGTCACTGTCGCGATAGCGGCTGGCAGCGCGTTGGCTTTGATCTGCGGCAGTGTTGTCATGCGCACGTTGGGCTGGTAACGCTGGGTAACGCCCTGCAGTAACTCCTGCTCGGTGAACACCTCGCACCAAGAGCGGATCCAGCTATAACCGGTCCAAACTAGCGCGGCGCGCGCCTCGCCGGACTCTTTCTGCGCAGCCGCGATCTTCTCGTTGATTCTCTTGGCGATGCTCGTCACGGTATCCCAGCGCGGTCCGGAGGCGTGGGCGACCTCGCCCTTACCGGCTTCGTCGGTGACTTGGAAGTAGGTGCATCGCTTAGACTTCTCGAACAGCGCGAGCAGGTTGGTGGCGAGCAAGATGTCGTGGGTGAACACGATGACTTGGTGGTCTTCGGCGAGGCCCGCGATGCGCTGAGCGACTTCGCGTATTCGCCGGTGGTCGAGGCTGGAGACGGGGTCGTCGAAGATGATTGGGGCCGTGATACCGGCCAACCTTGCCTCGGCGAGGAAATCGGCCATTGCCAACACCTTCTGCTCGCCCTCAGAGAGCACTTTAGACGGCTTGACCTTGTCGCCGATCATCTTGCGGCGCTGAGCTTTACCTTGCCGGCCAATAAAATCTACCTTGAGTTGGGGGGCTCGAAGCGCCTGGCATTCCTCCTGGAAGAGTGTTTCGAAGTTCTGGTTGATCAACTGATCGCTGGCCGTCTTGGCCAGTGAAGTCACACCGCGGCTCAATGTGGGGATGGCCTTGGCGAGGATCGCGAGCCGCTCAGCTTCCTTGGCGTCGTTGACTTGTCGCTCGATGGTCGGCCAAGACCGTGTGAGTTCCGCTGCGGCGATGAGCTCGTCGCGCTCCTTCTTCTTCTGCGCCAAGGCCGTCACACGGTCCTCGGCTTGTCCCTTGAGCGCGGCGAGCCGGCGCTGAGCGTCGTCGTGGGCTTCGTCGATGGTGGTGGCGAGACCGGCAAGACTTTGTGCGTCAAGCGCGGCCGGCTCGGCTGCGTTGATGGACCGCTGGAGCCCCGTAAGGAGGGCGTATGTCTGGGCGACCGCGTCGTGGAACGACGGTCTGCTGGCGTCGCCGTCGGCTTGTTCGGCGAGGAAAGAGGCGACGTCCGATGTCGCCGCCTCCCGCAATCCGAGGGTTGCGGCGGCGATCGCTTGATCGGTTACGCCGATGTCGGCACTGATCTTGTCGGCGAGGTAGTCACTGTATTTGGTGATCAGGCTGCGTGCTGCATCGGTGAGCGGCTGGCGGCAGTACAAACAGTGGTCACCGTCGTGGGCACCAACATCGACGAGGTGCGCGCGGTAGGTTTCGCCGGCTGCGATGAAAGCCTGCCATGTTTCCTCTGGAGGCGCGGGCAGGCCCGCAGCGCTGAAGAGCTCGTCCCGAAACTGCTGGTAGTCGCTGCGTAGTTCGATGCGTTGCTGCAATAGCTCGTTGTAATTGGCGGCGTTGAAAGCAGTTAGGGTGGTGGCCGCGCCTTTGGCCTCGGCGAGCACGCGAACGAGATGCGCGGTGGTGGTGATCTGGGCGCCTATGGTGTTGGCCTCAAGTGCGGCGACTGCCTGACGGAGTACGTCGATTCGTTGCGTAACGTCGGGATCGGAATCGGCCATGTCCCGGAGCGAAGTGAGATCGGTTGCTGCGCCCAATGTTTCGATGAGTGGGTAGATGCTGGACTCTCTGGGGAAGCGGTCACGCAGTGTCTGTGTACCCGACCTGAGCTGTGTGGTCGCCTCGTCAATCCGCGCTTGGACGTTTTTCAGGCCCGCGATTACGTGGTT
Source organism: Mycobacterium simulans (assembly GCF_900232995.1). Taxonomy (GTDB): domain Bacteria; phylum Actinomycetota; class Actinomycetes; order Mycobacteriales; family Mycobacteriaceae; genus Mycobacterium; species Mycobacterium simulans. The sequence continues at coordinate 2,145 of NZ_OCVX01000002.1, read as the reverse complement.
GAACAGTGCCAGCGCTGCGGGCACATAAGTGTATTCGAGGTCATCATCGACGTGGAAGTTCACACACGGGCTGTCGAAGATCGACATCCGGGTGAACGGAGTGACGCCTCGTTCACCCGTCCAGGTCAAAGTGTTGGAATGGTCGCCGAGGCGGTAGTTCACAGTCGCTGACTGCGATTGAGCCGATGGGGCATCGATGTTGCCGAGAATCATCTCGTCCGCTGTGCGGCTGGCGGCGAGGGCTTTGAAGATTCGTGAGTAGCCAGTTTTGCCGGTACCGTTCTCACCGAACAGAATGGTCAAGGCTTCATGCGGCTCGATGACTGCCCCTGCCACGAGCGCGTTGACGCCGGTTACGTCACACAGTTTGTCGATAGTCAGGGGTTCAGCCGTTTCCAGGCTGCTGAAGCCGAGCGTCAACGGCGCTACGGCCGGCTCAGTGCGTATGTCGAGCGCCTTTTCCTGTCGGAAGTGGCGGTAGACCTCATCAATCTGGCCAGCACCCAATGCTTCGCCCGTATCGAGCACGTGGCGCACGATCAGGCGCACCCATTCGTCGTTCTCATTGGCAAACCTGCCCAGCATGGTGCGCGGATCGGCGCCGCCGCTGGAGCCGTCCTGACCGGTGACTTCATCGTCCGCCACGATGTCGAACTGTACCGGTGACCCATGTCAGCATCCGCGGTTCGCCGTGCGTGACGTCCCCAAGTTCCGACCCGATCCCGCACCCGTTCCGCGGCGAATTTGGACTCGGTCGAAAGTGTCTTGGTCAGGGTGTTGACGAATCGGCTTGGCCGTCTCGCCGAAACCCGGATGCGCGCCATTTGCGTGATTTTATGGTCGCGGTCGACTGCTCTGGACGACAAATCAGCAAACTAGTGCGAATGCGAGCCGGATTTTGGCGAGTGCTTTCGAAGGGTTCCGGCTCAACGGGCTAGAAGACAGCGCGGGGGGCAGGCGAGTGATGGTCGAAAGCATTACGCAGAGGCTCAATACGCCGGAATCGAATATGCAGCTTTACCTGAAAAGTTCGTCGTATTACCCTGCGGTCCAACGGTTTTCGTTCGTTGACGACGATGATGAATACGCCGGTAAGCCCTTGGCGGCGTCAGGTAGGTCGCAGATCCCTTCCGGAGCCAGATTGTCTATAGAGGGCGGTTGAGGCTCTTGGCTGCCGCGACAACGGCTGGATGGTCGAGGTTCAGATGCTCGAGTTCGACGAGCTTGGGCCGTTCCCAGCTGGCGATGACGGTCCAAGTCGGCCGGTGGAAGGACCACCACTGCACCGCCTGCCATTTTCGGTCATCAATGGCAGGAGAACGCTGCGACCAGATCCGGTGCGCCCACTCCGAAGTGACTGCCAGGTTGCGAGTGACGATCTGTGTCGGTCGAAGCCCTAGCTCTACTAGGCGGTGCGGATCATCAAGGTCGCAAATGCGCAGATCGTCGGGCAGTTCATACAGTCCGAGCGTCTTCCGTGCACCGGGTACTGCCGGAAAATCGAACATTGAGTCGATCCAGCGCGACAGGTTGCCGAACGCCTCGCCGCACGCGGCTTCGGATTGGCGGGCCACGTACCACACGTAATAGTCGGGGTGGTCAGCCCGGCCACCGCGCTGCGGGCGGTGTTCATAGAGAGGATGCCCCGGCTCGCCGAGCGGAGCCGCTTCAAGGTAGGGAAAGACGCGATATACCAGCACTCACGCCGCCCCGCCCCACATCTCTGCGTCAAGCGCTTGAAGGACCCGAGAGGCTCCTTCGGTTATTAGAACATCAAGCGGTCGGGCTCCCCCGAGGAAGGCGTTAGCGCTTTCCATCCAGATACGCGCTGAGTCGCCACCCCACACCAAGCGCGCGCGCGAATACACATGTTCTAGATCAATTAGCGCCGGAGCTGCGGCGGGGCCAGGACGCTCTTCGCCTGATGCCCATCGGGAGGTCTGCGATGGGCTGACGCCAATCAACTTCGCCAGCTGTGCACGCGAGAACACGTTCGCGAGGTACAGGACCCGCTGTTCAGACAAGGGATCATCAGCCGCCACCCGGCCCTTCCGGGCCCCGACTACGGCCGCCTTTGCTGTGGGCGCCCTCTTCACCGGAGCTCTGACGGCCACCTTCTTCGACGCACTCTTAGCGCCGCCAGCC
>NZ_OCVX01000001.1 GCF_900232995.1 Mycobacterium simulans | reverse complement strand
GGTGAGCAGGCGTACGGTGCCCGCCGACCAGTCGACGTGTGGGCTGGGACGATCCACGTGCAGGGTGGGCGGCAACACATCGTGGTTGAGGGCGGCGATCATTTTGATCAGGCCCGCCGCCCCGGCAGCGGCTTGGGTGTGTCCCAGGTTGGATTTGATCGACCCCAGCCACAGCGGTTGCTCGGGGCCGCGGTGGGCGCCGTAGGTGGCGATCAACGCGCCGGCTTCGATCGGATCCCCCAGGGTGGTACCGGTGCCGTGCGCCTCCACGACATCGACCTGGTTTAACCCGAGCCCGGCGTTGGCGGCGGCTTGTCGGATGACGCGCTGCTGTGCTAGCCCATTGGGGGCGGTCAACCCGTTGGAGGCGCCGTCTTGGTTGATCGCCGATCCGGCGATGACGGCCAGCACCGGATGGTTGTTGCGGCGGGCATCGCTGAGACGCTCGAGCACGACCGCGCCGGCTCCTTCGCCCCATCCGGTGCCATCGGCGGCGGCAGCGAACGCTTTACAACGCCCATCGCTGGCCAAGCCGCGCTGGCGGGCGAACTCGGTGAACGACGCCGGTGTGGTCATGATGGTCACCCCGCCGGCCAGCGCGAGGCTCGATTCACCATTGCGCAGTGACTGACACGCCAAGTGCGCAGCCACCAGCGATGACGAGCAGGCCGTGTCGACCGTGATCGCCGGCCCCTGCAAACCCAGCAGATAAGCCACCCGCCCGGAGGCCACGCTGGTGGCGCTGCCGGTCAAGCCGTAGCCCTCGGCCCCGTCAGAACCTGTATCCCCGTAGGGCTGTGCCCAGGTCCCGGCAAACACCCCGGTATCCGTGCCGACCAACCCGGCCGGATCGATACCCGCGGTTTCCAAAGCCTCCCAACACACTTCCAGGAACAACCGCTGCTGCGGATCGGTGGACAACGCCTCGCGGGCCGAGATGCCGAAGAACTCCGCGTCGAAATCGGCGGCGCTAGCCAGGAAGGCGCCGTAACGGGTGTAGGTCTTGCCCCCCGCGTCAGGATCGAGATCAAACAACTCCGCCAAATCCCAGCCCCGATCCGCCGGGAAAGCCCCCATCACATCGGTACCGCTACTGACCACCTCCCACAACGCTTGCGCTGAATCAATCCCCCCAGGAAACCGGCACGCCATGCCGATGACCGCGACGGGCTCATCCACCTGTGCTGGCGAGGGCGCCGTCACCGGTTTATCCCCTCCAGATAGTTCTCCCTCCAAATATTTGGCTAACCCTGCTATGGATCCGTGGTCCCATCCGACCGTGTCAGGCAGATTCAGGCCGGTTACCGTTGCTAATCGATTGCGCAGTTCGACCGTCATTTGGGAGTTGAAGCCCATATCCGAGAACGCGCTAGCGTGGTTTATCGACTGCGGATCGGCCTGGCCCAGCATTTCCGCGGTCGCTGTACTAACCGCGTCCACCACCAACCGATAACGTTCTTGCTGCAAAGCCGCCAGGCGCTCAACGAGCGACATTTTTGGAACATTCCCTGCAACATTCTCTGCAACCGTTTGATTTGTCGAAGCCGACGTGCCAGTTACATCCACCGTTGGGCCTGATCTGGGTGTCGTGGATGACAATTGCCAAATAGGCGTCGTCGGACTCTCCGCTCGTAGCACACTACGCATCAATTTTCCGGTACCAGTTCGCGGAAGCTGCTCAAGAATGGCAAAGCGGTGCGGCACTTTAGACGACGACAACCGCCCACGCAATCGCTGGTAAATCTGCTGAATTACCGCTTGATCAAGGATTGCGTCCCGCTGCGGGACGAGAAACGCCTGCAAGACGGACGCGCCCGTCGCCTCCTTCAGTCCGACAACCAAGGTCTCACCGACCGCGTCCTCTTCGAGAATGATCCGCTCGATCTCCTCCGGATTAACGTTGACGCCGCCGATGATTTCGACTTCATCCGCGCGCCCGTGATAGGTGACCCATCCTTCGCCGTCAACGCGCACCATATCCCGGGTGTCGAGCCAATTCTCCTCTTGTAGCAAAAGCGGTTCGTCGCGGTTCCAGTACCTCGGCGAGATCGATGGTCCTCGGACCCATAGCTCACCGACCGCTCCGGGTTCGGCGGTCGTGCCATCCGGCGCTACCACGCGTATCGCGTAAGGCGGGAGGACCTTTCCTAACGTACCAAGGCGCCATTCATCGACCCTATTCGAGACAAATGTTTGCCCCACCTCGGTCGAGCCGAGCCCATCCAGGATGGGAATGCCGCCGAAAAAGTCTTTGAGTCGCGTGGCGAGACCGAGTTCGAGGGCCTCTCCTGCTGACACTACGCAGCGAAGCGAACGGAACGAATCGGGCGAACAAGTATCGAGAATTCGTGAAAATAGAGTTGGTACACCGTAAAGCACCGACGGCGCAAATCTCTGACTGAGCTTAGCCGCCGATTCGGGAGTTACCGGTGACCGGCTGATGACTGCTGAGCTACCTGTCGCAAGCGGAAACCAGACCGAATTACCCAGGCCATACGCAAAATACATGCGTGCGCTGCTTAGCCCAACATCGTCGGGAGTGAGCCGCAACGCACGTCGACCCACTGCCTCGACAAACGTCGACACGTCGGCATGGCGATGCAGTGCAGCTTTGGGCGAGCCGGTGGTGCCCGAAGAATACGTGGCGTATGCAAGCGCGTCACCACGCATCGGCTCGTAGTCGGCCGGCTCGGCTCCCGTCGCATCGGATCGCAGCTCTGCTGCGGTCACAACGAGCGATCGCGAAAACCGGTCGTGCAGAGCGGCAGTCGTGACGACAAGCGCCGGCTCGGTGTCACGCTCCTGAAATCCGTGGTCATCAGGATGAAGCTCCGGATTCGCGACAAATGCCAAAAATCCCCGTGCTAGGCAGGCCAACAATAATTGCACGAGGTCCAGCGAATCCGGCAGGCACAACAGGACACGATCACCCCGGCGAAGGCCGTGGCTTCTCAGCACCTCGCCAAGCCGTAAAGCACCGTCATGGATTTGGCCATGAGTGACGATGTCCGGCGTGTGGTACGCAGGCGCGTCGCACCAGCCTTCTTTTGCGGCTCTCTTGGCGAGTGTTCTCGCGCTATTGCCATTCCGCATTATTTGATGACCCCATCAAGCTTGCTTGTGTGACCACGATGTGTCGCGCCGTAGCTTTCGAAGAGACTGTTGGCTGTTCGTTCATCCCGCACGGTCCAGTCATTCTGTGACCGTCCAGCCGAACATTCTCTGACGTTTAGTCCGAGAATGCATTTTGCGGGAAGTACTCTGTGATGGTCAGGGTTGGCTGACGTCCGATAAATGTGCGGTATCGACGCGCGACCGCCGGAAGTGAATCCTGATCTTCACCCGATATCGCCCACACGGGCAATTCAGCCATCCAAACCTTCGCTGTCTCTCTATAAGTTTCAATCCCGCTGCGTATCATTAGCTCGCAAAGAGGGCGATTCGTTGTTGTCAAGCTTGTCGCTAGTGCCGGTGGCAAAAGATCGACTGCTATCAATGCCTCGACAGCGACGAACGGGTGGCCCGAACGCCGGCCCTTGAGTAAGAATCTGCGTTGCACGGTTCGGCCGGTCGGCAATTGCTCACAATCGGCGGTCTTCGGCGCAGTGGAATGACTGTCCTGCTCAATAATCTCGACATCGATGTCGTCATCGGTGACGACGCCGAGAATCCCAGTGAGAGTTCCATTGGTTGCGATAAGCATGCGGAGATCACGGCTAAGCTCACGGAGCTCCTCCTCAACTAGAAGGCGTTTCCTGACAGGTCGTTTGCGGAGTGGGTTACGACACTGGGGCCTACGACTGCCAACGCTAGGGCGCGCGACATTGAAGACGCTGGTGAATTGAGGATTGGCGGCGTCCCCGATCATGGCGTTCTCCTCAAGCTGGAAATGGTCTCGACCATCCGACCTCGTCGGCACAAACAATCGGCCGGCAAGATCGGAACCGCTCTCGCGGTCCGCGGTGGAGGTTAGTGAGAGGAATTTAATTCACTCAGGCAATACCTTCCACGGGCAAATAGCCTCGACTGGAAGGCCTGAAGCGCGCAGAGTGCACATTGACTCCCCGGAATGCTCGCCGCGTGCCATGGGTGCGTCTAACGTATGAGTAGGCCGATTCCGAACGACCGTTGAAGTTGATTTTGATGCGCCCAACCGATCCCGATAATCACCACCACACCAGCCGTGCAGACACTTGCTTGTCGATTCCGACGTGCACGTGATGGCGCCTGGACCGACGTGAATGACAACTATGTGTGGGCATTGCGGGACGCCTGCGCCTGTAGGGTCGCGGTCACGTCGCCGACAAACTGGTGGTCGCGCCCAGAGAATTCAACCCGCACCGCATGCTTGGTCGGCGAGAGCCGTGCGCAGCGGGTGCGGCCGTAGGTCAGCCTTGTGGTGGCTTACGCCTCAACGGCCCGACGCTGGGCCAGCTTCTCGCGCAAGCTCTTCGGCCGAATGTCGGTCCAATTTTCGTCGATATAGTCCAGGCACGCTTGGCGCTGGGCCTCGCCGTAAACCACCCGCCAGCCCTCGGGAACCTCGGCAAAAGTTGGCCATAGGCTGTGCTGTTCCTCGTCGTTGACCAGGACGAAGAAAGTGCCGTTGTCGTCATCGAACGGGTTTACGCTCATTGGGCTCGGTAACCTTCCACTAGGTAAGCTTCCGCTTGTAGCGCGGTTTCGCTATCGACGATGTCTGGAGTTTCCAGAAAGATTATGCACGGCATCGACTAGCTGCTACGGACACAATAGCCAGGGTTCTACCCAGTAGCACGGCAGCATGCACACCCACCGGCCACCATTTTCACAGCAACTTCTCCACGGTAATGGGCAGATCAGTCACTCGCCTTCCGGTGGCATTGAACACCGCGTTGGCGATCGCCGCCGGAACCCCGACGATCACCAACTCGCCGAGTCCCTTGACACCGAGGGGATTGGCGACCATATCTTCTGCAGGCAAGAATGTTGCATCCAGCGCTGGCGCATCGGCGTTGACCGGAACCAGGTAATCGGACATGTTTGCGTTGACTATCCGACCGTCGCGATGATCCAGTTGGGTCGCTTCCAACAGAGCCATCCCAATCCCGCCGACCATGCCGCCGATCGCCTGACTATGCGCGAGCTTCGGATTGATCACCCGGCCCGCGTCGTAGCACGCATAGATGCGGCGGACCCGCACCGTCGCGAGTAGCGCGTCGACGGCCACTTCTGCGAATACGGCTCCGTAGGCGTATGTCGAGTATCGGTTCTCGGCATCGTCGGGTACCCATGTCTGTTCAGACTCCAGCCAGGGCCAGCCGCGTCGACGCAGGAGATCCCGGTACGACTCTGCGCGCTCTGGTCCGGCCCTCGAGATTGTGGACAACATGCGGCCATCGGTGACCGCCACGTCTTCGGGTCGCAGACCGTTTAGTGGTGATCCTGGGTCGGTCACTGCAGTGCGAATGAACTTGTCGCGCAGCATATTCCCAGCGGCGGACACCGCAGAACCCACGCTCGCCATGGTTCGAGACGCCGAATGCGGCGGTGCCTCCGGGAACCGGGAATCGCCCAGTTCGAATCGCACCCGGCTCAACGGCATGCCCAGTGCATCGGCGGCGACCTGCGTCATCGACGTATATGTACCAGGCCCCATGTCGCTGGTTCCGCTTTGCACCTCGGCGGTGCCATCGGCCAAAACCCTTGCGACAGCGCTACATACACTGCGATACGTGTGATAGGTGGCAACGGCCATACCGATCCCGAGTAGTTGATCCCCGTCGCGGGTGGCGCCTGGCAGTGGGTTCCGCCGTTGCCACTCGAACGTCGCTGCACCCTGCCTAAGGCACTCGGTGAGCCGCCTTGTGGAAAACTGCATCCCATTGGTCTGGTCTATATCGGGTTCGTTGCGCAACCGCAATTCGATTGGGTCAATACCCAGCTGGTGTGCGAGATCGTCCATGCCGCACTCCAGCGCAACCGCACCGCTGACCGCCCCAGGCCCCCTCATAAAGGTCGGCAGGTTGACATCCAGTGGCACAACGCGATACGTCGATCGCATATTCGGGACGCGATAGAGGAACCGCGCATTGCGGACGAGTGAGTCCTCATAGAGTCTGTATCTGGCTGTTTCCGTGCGACCATCGTGAATCATGGCGTCGATGCGCCCGGATGGGTCCGCCCCAATCACCATGCGCTGGCGGCTGGTAGGTCGGTATCCGATTCCGCTGTACATCTGCTTACGGGTCAGCACCAGCTTGACGGGTCGTCGCACCTGGCGAGCGGTGAATGCGGTCAGCAATTGATGCGGCCAGGTCTGGCTGGCACTGCCGAATGCGCCGCCGACGAATGGCGAGATCAGCCGTATGTTTTCTTCCGGCACACTCATCGCCTCGGCATACGACTGTCGCACTGAGCTGATGCTCTGGACTTTGTCCCAGACTGTCAGCCGGTCGCCTTCCCACTTGGCGATGGTTGCCGGCATTTCCATGGGATTGTGATTGTTGCGCGCGATGCTGAAGTAGAGATCTGTGACCACCGAAGCGCTACCCAGTGCTTGCTCCGGGTTGCCTCGGACGTACTCGCGGTTGAAACGGCCGGGTTGCGAAATAGCTTGCGGAGCAGCGATATCCGTCAACGACGGCTGTTTCGAGTAGCGAACCTGGACCAGCGCGGCTCCGTGGGCTGCTGCCTCGGGAGTTGTCGCCACCACCATGGCCAGCGGCTGTCCGAAGAAGGAAACCTTGCGTGCGTCGAAGGACAGTTTGACCTCGGCGAAGTCGGTCAGCACCCGAAGCACGTCACGCTGCCGCAGTGCAGCACCGATGTCGATGTGTTCGATGCCGCCGCAGGCGACCGTGCTACAGACCAGCGCACCGTACACCAACCCCGGAATCTCGTTGTCGGCCGTGTAGGCGGCTTCACCGGTCACCTTCCGCGGACCATCCACCCGGCTAATCGGCTGGCCGGAGACAACTCGCGCGGCGGCAAATGCGTGCGTCACGGCTTCATCATGGTAGGGCCGCCACGGTCGCCAATTGTCGCTCAACCACCCGCTTAACCAGTTCGACCTTGAAACCGTTCTCGCGCAACGGCGTTGCCCCGTCAGCGGCAAGCGCGGCGACACGGCGGAACACGTCGGCAGTGGCCGGCAGGCCCCGAAGTGCCGTTTCGACGGCTGGCAAGCGCCACGGCACAGTGGCGACCCCGCCGACGGCGACCCTTGCACCGCGTATGACACCGGCAGCGATGTCGAGGGCGACAGCCGCTGAGGCCAGTGCGAACTGATAGGACTCACGGTCTCGCACCTTGAAGAAGCCGGACCGACGGGTCTCGGGCCCGATCGGCACTTCGATGGCGACGATCAGCTCGCCCGGACGAAGGTTATGCTCTCGCTCAGGTGAGTCACCTGGTCGTCGGAACAGTTCCGAAATCGGAACGCGCCGTTCCCCAGAGATATGCCGAGTCACCACTATCGCGTCCAGCGCCACCAGTGCAACCGCGAGGTCCGATGGGTGGGCCGCGACGCAGTGTTGGCTGGTGCCAAGGATTGCGTTCGTGCGGTTACGTCCCTCGATTGCCGAGCAGCCCGTGCCTGGGGTACGTCGGTTGCATGCCGCCGACACGTCGCGGAAATACAGGCATCTCGTGCGCTGCAACAGGTTGCCGCCGATTGACGCCATGTTGCGCAGCTGAGCGGAGGCAGTGAGCAATATGGCCTGAGTGATCATGGGAACCCGTTGCTCGACGACAGGGTGCGCGCCGAGTTCGGAAATTCGCACCAAGGATCCGACGCGGATACTTGCGGGCTGCACATCGATCGACGTGTAGGGCAGAGCGTTGATGTCGACCAGCGAATCGGGACGTTCGACGGTTTCGCGCATCAGGTCGACGAGCATGGTGCCGCCGGCGATGTAACGAGCGCCGGCTGCCCCCGCCCGCAACGCCGACTGCTCGTCGGCGGCTTTGGTGTAGCGGAACGGGAACACGTGCTAAAGGTTCCGCGCCGCACTTGCGACTGCGTTGACGATGTTTGGGTAGGCACCGCAGCGACAAATGTTGCCGCTCATCCACTCTCGTATTTCCGCTGCGGAACCCGCGTGCCCTTCAGCGATACACCCGATACCGGACATGATTTGGCCGGGCGTGCAGTAACCGCACTGGAACGCGTCCTCATCGATGAACGCCTGTTGCAGTGGATGGAGTCGGCCGTGTTCGGCCAAGCCTTCGATGGTGGTGATCCGCGCTCCGTCGTGCATTACCGCCAGGGTCAGGCAGGAGTTGATCCGGCGACCGTCGACCAGCACGGTGCACGACCCGCACGCGCCCTGGTCGCAGCCCTTCTTGGTCCCGGGTAGTCCCGCTCGCTCGCGCAACATGTCAAGCAACGAGGTGCGGTTGTCGACGGTGATTTGGCGGTGCTCACCGTTGATCTCGGCGTGCACGACGGTGGTATGGCTTTGGTCATGATCGGTGCGGTCAGATCCGGCGACCGTGGTGGTGGCGGCGACGGCGCCGCCCAGGGCGGCGGACGCCCCCACGAATGTTCTGCGGTTGAGCCGAAGCCCGGGTCGGTCGTCCACGCATCCACTGTAGGACGGGTAGCTCGGAACGTACCGCAAATTCGGAACCCCGCCGAACCATGGCCGGATTCAGTCGCAGAAGGTGTAACCGATGAATTGGCCGTCACGGGGGCTGGCGACGGAGTAGTTGGTGTAGTGGACCGCTGGCATCCCCTGGTACTGGGTGTTCATTTCTTGCGCGGTGGCTGGCGGGGTCCCTTTCGGGAACGCCAGGATCATGTCAGCAAATACTCTGAGGCCGACCGGGCATCCCGAGTTGGCCCGCGGCGGCTGCGGATTCCAAGCATGGATTACCACCTGGTTGGTGAGTTGGTAGCCGCTGGCGCAGGTCGGCTGGCAGATCTTGAAAACGGCGGTGCCGGTGCCGTCGGCCCCTTGCGGTCCCCAGGAGGTCCACGATATGTCTTGCAGTGCAACGGCTGTACTGGCGCATCCCACGATGTTGAGCTTTATGGGACGGTCGGCCGGTGGGACCGAACGGTTGTAACATCCCGCGATTGCGACGCCGATCGACGTTGGGCGTGGGGGAGCCGGCGGAGACGGTTGAGCGGACTGCGCCGGCACGGTGTCGCGGTGCTGTGTCGACCGCACCCCGACGAAGGTGAGCCCGCCGACAAGGAGGGCAACCAGGACGACACCGGTCAAGATTCGCGACATCCACCGCGACCGACCGGATGAGACGGCATTGCCGTCGACCGGGGCAGCGGGCAAGCCACGTCGGTAGCCAGGACGACCCAACGAATTTCTCACGCTCACGATCACCAGATTTACCGCATCTGGGAAAAATCTAACGCTCCGGATTGGCGCGCACCACCGGCACCGGCGGGGGCGTCCGCGTAAGGGCTCGCGACGGGCCGGATTGCCACACCAACAGACCGCCGTATGAGGTCTCGCCGTAGACGTCATAGAGCAGATCCGGGGCTGTGCCGAACTAAATCTGTTGGAGCGGACGATGTCTCACACATCAGGGCTTTCGGTTGTATCGGAATCGACTAAAGCACACAGTAATTCAACACAAGGAGACGACGACGATATTACGGATGCGACTATTGGAGCGTTCCTCCGATCGCGCTCCGCATCGAGATTCCGTTGCATGCAACGTGTTCATCGTCGTTGCGAACAGCTGGGTAATGACCTGGCCCAGGAGACACCCGGAATCGTCGTATGCTAGGCGATACCTGCGTTTGGTATGCACTGTGGCAGAAAGGGTGTGTACCCGGTTGACGGTCGAGTTCCGGTTGTTCGGTGGCACACGAGTCCTCGTTGACGGGCGGCGACTGGATATCGGCCCTGCCCGCCAGCGTTGCGTACTAGTCGCGCTGCTGGTCGATGTGAACCGTCCCGTCCTGTTGGATCAGTTGGTCGATCGGGTGTGGTCGGATCGGCCGCCACATCGCGTCCGAAATACCCTGGCGGTGTACGTGCATCGGTTGCGGCATCTGCTCGCCGACGCCGAGGACGTGACGATTTCGCGCGATCTCGGGGGATATGTTCTTACCGCCGACCCGTTGACGGTGGATCTGCATCGCTTCCGGTCCATGGTCGCCCGCGCCCGGGCCAGCGCGGATCCGCATGAGGCCGCGGACTTGTATGACCGAGCGCTTGCGATCTGGTCCGGTGAGCCTTTCGTGTTGCTGAACACTCCATGGATAAACAACCTCCGCACCGCTCTACAGGCGGAGCGGCTATCGGTGGAACTGGATCGCAACGATGTCGCACTGCGCATCGGTCGACATGACGCTGTGCTGGTCGAGTTGGCCGCGGCGCAGGTCACCCAGCCTCTCGACGAACGCCTTGCCGGGCAGTTGATGCTGGCGCAGTACCGCTGCGGCCGGCAAGCCGATGCGCTGGACACCTACCGCCGGATCCGGGACCGGCTCGTCGAAGAGCTTGGCATTGACCCTGGGCCCGCGCTGCGGCAGGTGCATCAGCAGATTCTCGCCGGCGAGACGGCGGTACCCGCAGCGACGCCGGTCGATCAGGTCCTGGTGCACCCACTGACCGCCGAGCGCGCACATTCAGGTCTGTTGCGGCGCGCGACCAGGTTTATCGGCCACGAACACGAGTTGAGCCAGATCACCGACGCACTGCACAAGGGCCCGTTGATAACCCTCACCGGGGTCGGCGGTGTCGGCAAGACGCGGCTGGCCGTGGAGGTCGCGCGACGCGAACAGACCCGTTTCGCTGCCGGTGTGTGGATCTGCGAACTAGGTCCGCTAGACCACGGCAACGCCATAGGCTCGGTCGTCGCGGCGGCGGGCCGGGTGTGGCGCCAGCAAGGCCTGGATCTCGAGGAATCGGTGATCGAATACCTTCGTGCGCACGAGGTCCTATTGCTGCTCGACAACTGCGAACACGTGCTAGACGCGGCCGCGGGGTTGGTGGCCCGGATCGTTCAAAACTGCCCCCGCGTATCGGTGTTGGCGACTAGCAGGCAACCGCTCGGCGTAGAGGGTGAGCAAATCGTCGTCGTTCCACCGCTTCCCGCCGAAGACGCAATCCGATTGTTCGCCGATCGCGCCAAGGCCAGCAGACCGGACTTCACCCTGGACGACCAACCAGCCGGTGTCGTCGCCGAGATCTGTTCGCGGGTGGATTGCCTGCCTCTTGGCGTGGAGCTGGCGGCAGCGCGGATGCGGATTATGAGCACCCTCGACCTGGCGCGACGATTGGACGACCTGCGTCTGTTGGACGGTTGGGTGCACGGAGCCCATCCGCGCCAACAGAGTTTGGCCGCGACGATCGCGTGGTCGTACCAACTGCTCACCGAAACCGAGCAAGCGTTTTTCGCGCGGCTTTCGGTTTTCGCCGGCTCTTTCGACCTTGAAGCTGCCCACCGAGTGTGCGGCGCCGACGGGGCGGCCGAGCGCGACACGCTCAAGTTGCTGTCAGGTCTGGTCGACAAGTCGATGGTCGTCGTCCGCAGTATCACCGACCGGACACGTTATGGTGTGTTGGAAACTCTGCGCACCTTCGGACGAGAGCGCTTGCAAGAGAGCGGAATTGAAGCGCAGTACACGATGCGGCATGCGGTCTACTTCGCCGAACTGGCCGAGCGCGCAGGGGCCGGCATGCAAAGCCCGCAGGAACGGGACTGGGTTGAGCGGGTATTGCCCGATTACGACAATCTGCGCACGGCGTTGGATCACGCAATGGATGAACACGACACCGACGTCGCGCTGCGATTGGGCGCCGCAACGCCGGAGGTCCTGGGCTGGCGCATCGGGTATGAAGAGGCCGCTGTGGCCGAACAAGTAATCGCCATCGCCGATCCTGATCATCCGCTGTTCCCCGCTGTGGTGGGCGCGGCCGCCCGGGTCGCGTGGAATCATGCCGACTTTTCTCATGCAAAATCTCTGGCGGCCTTGGCGCGGAAGCGGCGCCCGCTCCGCGGCACCGCGCGCGTGGTGTACCCGACAGACGTGCTGGCCGATATTGCGCTTTTCGAGGGTGACACCCAGGGAGCATCGGCGTACTGGGAAGCCGAGGCGGAGCGCGCCCGGCGCGAATCCGACCGCATAAGGCTGGGCTGGACCCTCTATCTCTTCACGATCTGTCAGGCACTGCTGGGACATCCCGACACAGCCCTGTCGTCTGCGCAGGAGGCGGTGGAGGTGGCAAACGACACGGCTAACCCAACGACACAGGCGTTGGCCTACTTTGCGCTCGGTTATCTACTGAGAAGGTCCGAACCCGAACGGGCGCTGGGCTTGTTCGACGATGCCGCGCGGCTGGCCGCGGGTGTCCAGAACTATTGGGTGTATGGCACCGCGCTGATGGGAGCCGCGGCGACCCGTGCCGTCCACGGGGAACCGCGAGCGGCGGCGCAGATGTTGAGCGCGGTCCTTGATCATTGGGACCGGTTCGGCGATGTGACCGAGCAGTGGGTCGCCCTACGCTACGTCACGCGGTTGTTGTTCCGGCTCGGCAACCACAACGATGCTGCCTTCCTGCACCGCGCTCTGATGAATGCGGGCAAACCGTCGCCATTGACGCCGTCCCAGCTGGATGTCGTTTTCGATCGGCTGGGAGCAGCCTGCCTCGACACCGTCGGTGTGCCGAGCAGCAGCGCGGCGGTTTTCGCGCGGGCGCGATCAAGCCTGCAGTGGCATGTTGAACACGCCGCCCAGCCCTGTGAGCAGGGAATTTAATAGCTTGACAATGGCGTCGCGCCAGCAGGCAGGCACCATCTACGGCTGAGGGGCTCGATTTGGCGGAGGCAGAGTTGTGAGTAAGGAGCAATGGAGCTGTGGTAACTCCTCGGTTGCAGCATCCCGACGACGTCATCGACTGCGTCGAGGCTCTTGTTGCCAAGGCTGGCTTAGACGCATTGACAATCCGGACACTGACAAAAGCCACCGGGTTTTCTAACGGCGGGATTTACCGCGCGTTCGGATCGCGCGGCGGACTTATTGGCCGAATGTGGATTCGCGCGGAATGCCGCTTCCTGGAACTTTTGAAAAGCCTTGTTGCCCAAGCGGACAACCCAGTTGACGCGGTGGTTGCGGCCGCGGAGGCTTCGATCCGCTACCCCCAGCTGCACCCGATATCAGCGGCGGTCTTGTCTAGGGTGCATCGCGAAGAAATTTTGAGTCAGCCGATGCCAACCGAGGCCAGCAACCAACTACGCGCTCTGGCCCATGAACTCGGGGAAATCATGTCTCGGCTAGCGCTGGACCTGTGGCATCGTAGCGATGCCGCGGCGCTCGACCTGATCGCGGTCTGCATCCTTGATCTTCCGAAGTGGATCGCCTTGCAGGACATAGGATTTGCACCATCAGTCGTAGACGAATATCTGCGCGGTGCGGTGCGGGCTGTCTTGGAAATTGGGCCACCGGCGTTGCCCAACCGTCGTGACGAGATGCCGACGATACGTCAGCAGCCGGAAGTTTGCCGGGCCATCTCGGAATTGGGGGCCGCCCAGTCGGTCGACACTTTTCGATGCCGGATCAGCCAGCTGTCACCCTCGGGCGCCAACGTGTCACGGTAGCGGCCGAAATGGTCGAGCCCGATCGGAGTGACGACGGTGAAGTACGACGAGACGTGCGCCTGGTCGGGAGTCAAACCGGTGAGGGCTCAAAGCCGCGTATCTCGAGGACGCCGTCAGCGCAGAACGTCTGCGCAAGCTCATCGAGCCGTCCGGCGTCGCCGGACCAGTTGTACCGCGCGAGGGTGTTCCGGATCTGTTCGCGGGCAACAAGTTCCCACATCTCCACCGCTGCGACTCCTCACCTACCGTAGGCGTCATCGGAATGGATCGTTTTCTCGCACACCCCGATACATGCCCCATCGAACGATCCACGGCATCACCACCCAGTCAACCGACCATGACGGTAGACGGAACGCCTGGCCGGTGGGTAGGAAGACCTCCAGTCCGTCGGGCTGTATCCCCAGTAGTGAACCCCACCGTCGTCCCGGCGTCCGGAAGGTGCGCAGCCGTCGACCTGCGAACTCGGCGCGGATGTTGTGGGCCACCACTGCATCCCCACGATTGCGCGCGGAGCTGCGAAGCGGGTCGGTTGCCGCAATGTCCCCGACCGCGAAGACATCACGATGACCGGGCACCCGCAGCTGGGGCGTCACCCGAACGAACCCGCGTTCATCGAGCAGTTCCGGCGGCAACCAGTCACTGTTGGGTTTTACCCGCCCGATAGCCCACAGCACTGCATCGGCGGAGGCCGGTGGTTGTCCGGTGGTCCATCGGACAGGTTCGTTGGTGATTTGATTGCCCGCGTAGTCGTTTGAGACGACAGCGCGATGTCCCGAATGGACACCCACGCCGAGGCCGGTCAGTCGGTCGTGGATGCGTTTCCAAATCCGCGGGTGATAGGCACCCAGTGCGCGGTCTCCGGGGAAGTACAGGTCGATCCGTTTGTCTGGCCAGGTGGTGGCGATGTTGGCGGCGCTGGTGATCGCTGCCGCGCCGCCACCCACGACGATCACCGATTTGGCGGCGGCTACCCGCACGTGCGCAGCGTGTAGGTCTGCGCCGATCTCGGCTGCCGACTGCAGGATCGGCCGCCGCCAGAAGCCGTTGCTGACGCCCGTTGAGATGACCAGCGCGTCATACGTTTCGGCGATCGTTGCGCCATCGTCGCTACGACCGAATACGGTTCGGGCCGCCAGGTCCACGCCCGTCAGCGTGGCCTGAATCGTGCGTACTCGATCCAAACGCCGAAATCTGTCGAATGGAATCCAGTAATCGCGGGCCCAATCCTCGGGACGCGACAGACGTACGCCAAGTTCTTGACCGCTTACCAACGCGGGTTTCACCGAGATCCCGACGACGTCGAAGTCCGGAGACAGCCGGATCGCGGCCAAGATGCCTACGTCGCCCAGCCCCGCGATGACAACGCACCTGCGGCTCATGTCAGTTGCCGCCTCCCCGTGGTCCTGCATCGGGCCCGGGGGCAAAGCGCGGCACCCTATCGAGACCCTGATAACCGGGTGAGCGTTGCAGGCCGCGCGTTTCCACCAAACTATCCAGCCGCGGCCGACTGGCAGTCGGACCCACACCAGCCAGGCGGCGGCCCACAGCGACAGCAACCGCATGCGCGACGCCACCGCGCGCTAATGACCGCGACTTAGTCATCGTCGCGGTCTCAGTTCGCTTCGGCCGCTGGACTTCTCGCCGAATGCGGACCTCCTTACGCGCAACGCCCGGGTGGCCCCCGGACCTCGGCCGCGATTGGCAAACTGTAACACGTTCTACCGGCCGGGCCGAGGCCGCGGGGCAGGTCCTAACTTCCGTCGCCAGCCCAGGTGATCCACGCGCAGGCTTCGGTCAGGGCGCGACAGGGCGATTCGTCCATGCTCTGCCGGTTGGGCGTGACGACCGGTACCAGCCGCCCGCCGCGCTGGTGCCGCCGTCGGTCGGGATCGTGTGGCCGGTGACGAATGCCGATAGGTCCGACGCCAGGAAAAGAATCACCCGGGCCTGGTCGTCGGGCAGCCCCATCCGTCCGACCGGAACCCATTGTGGCCACTGCCGCTGCTCCTGGTCCGATAGCCACTGCGAGTAGGGCACTTGCAGCGATTCGGTGACGTCGGGGCTAATCGCGTTGACCCGCACACCGTCGCGACCGACTTGCACCGCAAGGCTGCGGGTGAAGTGGATGACGGCGGCTTTGAAGGCGGCGTAGACCGGATCCTCGGGGTAGCCACTCAATCCTTCGACGGAGGAGACATTGACGATCGACCCAGCGTTTTGGTCGATCATCGTCGGCAGGAACGCGTGGGTTACCAACAACACGTGGTGCATGTTCACCCGATAAAGCTCATCCCACAGTTGCGGGTCGGTATCCACGAAATTGCCGGGGTGGCGCAGCCAGTGCCCGACGTTGTTTACCAGCACATCCACCCGGCCAAAGCGATCCAGCACCGTTCGCGCCAGGATGGCAACTTGTGCAGTGTCGCGGACGTCGGTGACGACCAGCTGCGCCGATCCGCCAGACATTGTGATCTCATCGGCGATCTGCGCGGAGCGCTCGGCGTCGATATCGGCGATGAAGACGTGGGCGCCGTGTCGGGCAAACAACCGCGCGGTCGCTGCGCCGATGCCGCCACCGGCGCCCGTCACCACCGCGACTCGGTCGGCCAGCAGTGGGCTCGTGTGCATTGTGTCCTCTCCATACTCTGCGCCGGGATGCGCGATGGCTCAGTCGGATTCGTCCTAATAGCGCATCACGTATCCGGCCAGAGCGACTGCACGAACCGAAACTAGCAGTCGGCGCAGCGTGCCTGCAGTAGGTGCACGAAACATGTTTCCGCGCACCGCTTTTACGACTTCGCCGACTTCGCGGACTGAGCGTTCCGCAACATTGGCCGCAGGCACCGTGACCTGGGAATTTAATCCTTGAGTAATCGAGTATGACA
Organism: Mycobacterium simulans; assembly: GCF_900232995.1. Taxonomy (GTDB): domain Bacteria; phylum Actinomycetota; class Actinomycetes; order Mycobacteriales; family Mycobacteriaceae; genus Mycobacterium; species Mycobacterium simulans. The sequence goes on along the minus strand of NZ_OCVX01000001.1, from coordinate 77,230 downwards.
ACGGGTGGGCAAGACTTGGCCAGTGCTCAAGCAATCCGCCACGACCAGTTTTTGCGATGCCCCAAAGCGGGAAAGCAGTGAAAATGGTGTGCTGAGTCCTCAACTGCAGCATCCCGACGCGGTCCTCGACTCTGTCGAGGTCCTTGTTGCCCGGTCGGGGTTAGACGCATTGACGATTCGTGCCCTCACAACGGCCGCCGGCTGTTCCAACGGTGCGATCTATCGGACGTACGGCTCGCGCGGCGGGCTGATCGGTCGAATGTGGATCCGTGCAGAGCGCCGTTTTCTGGCGCTGCTCAATCGTCAGGTTGCCCAGGCGCACAACCCTTTTGATGCGGTGCTTGCGGCGGCGGAGGCATCGATCCGTCTCCTCGATCAGTATCCGCGGTCGGCCGCCGTGCTGTTCACCACGCGCCGCGAGGAGGTACTAAATCAGGCGATGTCGCCTGAGTTGGGCGACCAATTACGCGCTTTGGACCAGGAACTCGTGGAGTTCATGTCGCGGTTGGCGATTGGCCTGTGGAAGCGTCACGATGCCGACGCGGTGGGGCTGGTGCGCGTCTGCGTTCTTGATCTGCCGAAGCGGATTGCCTTGCGGAACATGCGCTTTGCCGCGCACACCGTGAACGTATACCTCCGTGGAGCGGTCGGAGCGATCTTGGAAGTTGGCCCTCCGCCGTTAGTGGGCGAGGATGAGACCACCCCAGAAGAAGCGGCGTACTGCATCCTTCTCTGATTGCTCGCCCGCGATATCGGTGTCGTCGCTATCGCTTACCCGACGGCTTGGTCGCGTGGTTCGGGAAGCATCTCGTTCCCCGACCGGGGCGTGGGTCGCGGACGCCGTGGTTCACGAACTCCAGCGCCACCATCGCCTACGAGCCACAACCGGATTACCGATCCGGCATGTACCCGCGCGCCGGACTCGGGGCTCTGATCGATGACGATCCAGCCCGGGTCCGTGGGCACCGGTTTGTCCGGTTGGGCGTTGATTGCCACTAGTCCTTTGTCGTCGAGCACTTCACGCGCCTTGATCCAGTCCAGTCCGACGACATTGGGCACTGTCACGTTCGCCTTCCGGGGCTGCTTGTGGGCGCGCATTTCGATCAGATCAGAGGCCGCGTCCGCAAGAGCCGTTGATGCACTTGCGCGCTCCGGCTCGCCAGCGTCGGGGGACTCGTCGAGATCACGCCAGCGTTCCCACGCGGATTGCCGCGTGACGCCCAGATGGGTCGCGATCTCGGTCCAGGACTTTCCCTGCCGTCGGGCGGCTCGAACGGCCTCCAGCTCCGCTTGATCCAGCGAGCGGCGTACCACGCCGATGTCGGATAACGCCGCCAGCGCATCGTCACCTTCACGAGGGCGTCCGGTACGCGCGGTAAGCCGTCGCCAGGCTTGCCTTGCCTGCTCCCAGGCATCAGCGATGCTCATAGATGTCAGGGTAGCCTGACATGCCAGACGGCACTCTGCCACCGTGTGCGAACTTCCGCGCAACGATCCGAGCAATCATGGAAGTTGGTCCGGCGCCGATGGCGTGACAGCGCGAAGCCAGTCCGAAGGGGGCAGCGAACCAGGTCGTTCTGTGAGTTGCCGCGAGTGGCTGCCGTCGGAAATTTCTTGCGAATTGGCAAGAGGTTTGACGGAAAGAAGCTGCCTCTCCTGGCATCGCCAGATATGTTTCTTGCTGACACATTTCTGGATTTGACCGGGGCGGTTGCCTCGGTGTCGTCGCCCGGGAGGCGCGCGATGGTTTCTGTAGTCACCGCGGTGCCGACGGCCGCCGATGTCGTGGCAGTGCGGAACGGACTAATCTGATGAGTTTTTTGGTGTTGCCCCCGGAAATCAATTCGGTGCGGATCCTGACGGGTCCGGGGTCGGAGCCAATGTTCGCGGCGGCCGCGGCGTGGAACGGTGTGGCCAGCGAATTGAATGCCGCGGCGTCCTCATTCGGGTCGGTCATCTCGGGACTAGCGGGTCAGTCCTGGCAGGGGCCGGCGGCGCTGGCCATGGCGGCCGCGGCTGCTCCCTACGCGGGGTGGTTGAGCGCGGCAGCCGCCCAAGCCGAAGGGACGGCGGGGCAGGCCCTGGCGGCGGCAACCGTATTCGAAGAGGCGCTGGCGGCGACGGTGCACCCGGCGGCAGTGGCGGCCAACCGTAGTGCGCTGGTATCGCTGGTGATCTCGAACCTGTTCGGTCAGAATGCCCCGGCGATCGCGGCCACCGAGGGCCTCTACGAAGAGATGTGGGCCGCAGATGTCGCCGCGATGGTGGGCTACTACTCGGGGGCATCGGCGGTGGCCGCGCAGCTGACACCATGGGCGGCGGTGCTGCCCGGCATCGATGGGGTTGACTTCAGTATCTCGATCTTCGGGTTGCAACTCGTGCAGTCCGGTACCGCTCACGCCAACACGACCTTTGGTGGGTTGGCAGTCGCCTCCGGCGCGAACAGCTCGGCCACTGCCGACCTGGCCGATATCGCCTTTGCATTCGGCAGCGGCAGCAGCGCCGCGGCGACCGGCGGCATCCTCAACATCGCCGGTGTGGGCGGCAGTAACAGCACAGCCAGCGCTACCGGCGCGGTGAACATCGGCACCGGTGCCCTCGCCTTCGGTGACAACAACACCGTCACGGCCAGCTCCATCGGCGTTGCCAATATCGGAACCGTCGCTGCCGCATTCGGCAACAACAACACGGTCTCAGCCATGGCCAACGGCGTGCAAAACAACGCCACGGTGGCAGCCGCGTTCGGCAACAACAACACCGGGGTTTCCGCCGTGGTCAACGGTGTGGAGAACACCGGCGTCGTGTCGGCCGTCTTCGGCAGCAACAACAACGGGGTTGGTGCCGACGCGTTCGGTGTGGAAAACAACATCATCGTGGCCACCGCCGCCGGCAGCGGCAACAGCAATGTCCATGCCGGCGCGGGTGGTACGGGTGCCAACGAGGGCGTTGTGGCCGCTGCGTTCGGCAACAACAACACCGCCGTCGGAGCGGTTGCGACGGGGGTCGGCGGCAACTCGGAACCGTTGCGTTGTCGTTCGTCGGCAACAACAACAACATCACGGCCGAGGCGCTCGGCGGGGGACATATCGGCACCGTCGCCAGCGCATTGTTCGGCGACAACAATGTGGTCAAGGCCAGCTCGATCGGCCTGGACAACATCGCCACCGTGGCCACGGTCGGCGGCAGCGGCAACGGCGGGGTCTCGGCCCAGGCCAGCGGCGCAGAGAACATCGCCACCGTGGCGACCTCGTTCGGCAACAACAGCCCCGTGGTCGCAGCAAGCGCACTCGGTGTGGGCAATATCGCCAACGTGGCCACCTCGCTGGGCAACGGCAATAGCGTCAACGTCAATGTGATCGGCGCAGGAAACATCGCCACCGTGGCGACCTCGGGCGGCGACAACAATGGCGTCGGCGCCAGCGCCGTGGGTGTCGGTGCCAATATCGCCCAAGTAGCAACAGCTTTCGGCAACGGCAACAGCCAGGTAAGCGCCGATGCCGGCGGTGCCGGCGGCAATATCGCTACCGTTGCCACCGCGTTCGGCGACAACAACACGGCCAAAGCAAGCGCCTTCGGCGCGGGCAATGTCGCGACGGTGTCGTCGGTGTTGTTCAGCAACAACAACGCATCGACGGCAGAAACCATCGGCGTCGAGAACATCGCCACGTTGGCCACCTCGTTTGGTGACAACAACAACGTCTCGGCCGAGGCCAAGGGCGTCGGCGGCAACATCGCGACCATCGCCACGGCCGTCGGCCAGGGCAACACGAAAGTCGATGCCGATTCGGGCATCGCGGGTGGCAATATCGCCACGCTGGCCACCGTGTTCGGCGATAACAACTCCGCCCAGGCCAGCGCGTTGGGTGCCGGCAATACCGCCACCCTTGCCACCGTGTTGTTCAGCAACAACAACGTTTCCAACGCGAGCGCGCTGGGCGTGGAGAACATCGCCACCGTTGCCACTTCGTACGGTCACGACAACAATGTCTCAGCCAGTACGCCCGGTGTTGGTGCAAATATCGCGACGTTCGCCACCGCAATAGGCCAGGGCAACACCCAGGTTCATGCCGAGGCGGGCGGCGGCGGCGGCAACACCGCGACTCTGGCCACCGCCATCGGTGACCAGAACGCGGTCTCGGTCACCTCGACCGGCCTGGGTAATACCGCCAACATCGGCACCGTCATCGGCAACGGCAACACAGCGAATGTCAACGTATTCGGCGTGGAGAATATCGCCACCATCGCAACCGCATACGGCGACAACAATGGTGTCGCTGCCGGCGCGCCCGGCGTCGGCGCCAATATCGCGACCATCGCCACCGCGATCGGCGACGGCAACAGCCAGGTCAGCGCGACGGCGGGCGGTGCGGGCGCCAACATTGCCACTCTGGCCAACGTGTTCGGTGACAACAACACGGCGGTCGTCAGTGCGATCGGCGGGAACAATATCGCCACCGCTGCCACTGGCATCGGTAACAACACTGGGCTGTCGGCCAGCTCGTTCGGCCTGGACAACATCGCGACGTTGGCGACGTCCTACGGCGACGGCAATGGCACGGTCGCGGCCGAATCCGGCGGCGCGGGCGGCAATATAGCCACCCTGGCCACGGTGTTCGGCAGCGGCAACAGCACCACCGGTGCCCACGCGATCGGCATCGGGGGCAATATCGCCACCCTGGGCACTGTGATTGGTGACAACAACACCACAGTCTCAGCGAGTGCGACCGGCTCGGGCAATATCGCGAATGTTGCTACCGCCATCGGTGACAAGAACTCGGCGGAAGTCAATGTGTTTGGCGTGGATAACATCGCCACGTTCGCGACCGCGGGCGGTAACAACAATGGGATAGCCGCCAGCGCAACCGGTGTCGGCGGCAACATCGCCACCATCGCCACCGCGATCGGCGACAGCAACAGTCAAGTCAGCGCCGCGGCGGGCGGTGCTGGTGCCAATATTGCCACCTTGGCTAATGCGTTCGGCGACAACAATATCGCCACGGCCAGCGCTACCGGCCTCAACAATCTACCCACTGCCTCGACCGTGATCGGCAGCGGCAATGAGATGAAAGTCAGCGCGTTCGGCCTGGACAACATAGCCACGTTGGGGACCGTGATCGGTGACGGCAACACCGGTGGTCTGGTCGAGGCCGGGGGTGTGGGCGGCAACATCGCGACCCTGGGCACGGTGTACGGCAACAACAACACCGCGGCTGTGGCCAGGGCGGTGGGTGTGGGCGGCAATATCGCAACCTTGGGAACCGCATTCGGTGACGGCAATGCGGTCAAAACCACCGCGACCGGCATCGGCAATGTCCCTACCGTCGCCACGGCGATCGGTAACAACAACTCGGTGACCGCCGACGTGTTCGGGGCGGAAAACATTGCTACCGTGGCCATCGCGATCGGAGACGGCAACAGTGGAGTGCTGGCCGAGGCCGGCGGCGCTGGAGGCAATATCGCCACCCTGGCCACCGTGTTCGGCAGCGACAACACCACTGTTTCGGCCCGCGCGGTCGGCCTAGGCGGCAACGTCGCTACCGGCGCGACCGTGTTGTTCAGTGACAACAACTCGGCCACAGCGGTAGCGAACGGCGCGGGCAATATCGTCACCCAAGCCATCGTCTACAGCGGCCACAATTCCGCCGCGGCCACTGCTACCGGCGTGGGCAACATCGCCACCGCCGCCACGGCCATCGGCGCGGGCAACGGTGTTGGGGCAAGCGCTGGCGGCGTGGGCGGCAACATCGCCACCGTCGCCACCGCAGTCGGCGACAACAACACCGTCGCAGCCGGCACCGGCGGGCTCAACATTGGCGGTGTTGCCACCGTCGTCGGCTCCGGCAACACCAGTGTCGAAGCCCGCGGTCATAGCGTGCTGAATTTCGTCAATGTCGCCACCGTCGTCGGCGACGCCAACAACGCGGTGGTAGCCGGCGCGAACGGCACGGCCAACATCGCTGTCGTCGTCGGGGGAGCCAACTCAGCCCTGGCCGGCGACCAAACCGGGGGCCTTAGCTATGGGAACCTTGCGATCGTCATTGCCAACAACGGCATCGCCCGCGCATTCAACGGCCATCTCAACCTCGCCGTCACCTTCGCCGACCACCTGTCGGCGCTGGCGGGTCCCGGCAGCTTCAACGTTGTCATCCTGCCACTTTCGCTACAACCCGTAACGCAATAAGGCCCCGCTGTACGTGCTCGATGGCCCGCCGCGACTGGCCGCGCCTATTTCTTGGTTGCACCGCGTGCCCGTTATCGACGAACCGCCCGGAAATGGCGTGTTCAACGGCATCACGCTGACCGTCAAATAGCGCCTGTCCAGATCCCGATCACGCGACGACACATATTTTTGCTCGGTATACCCACTGTCCCGTCGCACAAACGTGACGAACCCTACAAATGCGGCGTGAGCCGCGCCACGTTTGGCGTCCACCGGCCAGGGTATTCGACGAGCATCATTAGGAGTTGATCGCAAATGGTTACGGAGGAGTATCCCGATCACTGGTTGCCCGACAAGGCGATTGAGCGGCGAATGCACCACCGTCGGAGCGCGCAATCCCGTGCAGTCTCGTTGGCCAGCCGCCTGATAGTCAAGAATGCCGTGCGCGCATGGGCCGTCCAGCCGAACTTACGCTGGCCATTCGAATACGTCGACGGGTTTGTCGGTTTGCTGCCACGTTTCAGGTCCGCGGTGAAAATCGAACCAGTACGCCTTGAGCACTGCACTGCCGAATGGGTTTGTGCGGCCGGGGTATCCCCGACCCGAGCCATCCTTTACCTGCACGGCGGCGCATTCCTGACCTGCGGCCTCAACACGCACCGTTCACTGGTGGGTCGCTTGTCGAAGGCGGCCGAAGCCGGCGTGCTCAACATTGGATATCGAAAGCTGCCGGCCCATCAGATAACCGAGGCGATCGACGATGCAATCAGCGGGCTCACCTGGCTGAAAGATCACGGGTATGACGATGATCGGGTCGTTGCTGCAGGCGATTCGGCTGGGGGATACCTGGCGTTCATGGCCACACTCTCCGCTATCCAGAATCGCGTCGCCAAGCCGGCCGGAATTGCGGCCGTCTCGCCATTCACAGATGCGGATCCCACCCGAAAACTCAAGCACCCCAACGCAAACAAGTGCTCGATGTTCACTGGCGGAGCATTGTCGATGTTTACGCGATATCTCAGCGAGGTCCGGCTTCTGCAGGAACGAGGAAATTCGCCGGGTCCGATTATCTCACCGGTAGATGCCGACCTGTCCGAGTTGCCGCCGGTCGCTATCCACGCAAGTTCCGACGAGTTATTGCTCCCGGACGCCGAGCTCATGGCGAAACGCCTGGAAGCGGCGGGAATCCGGTGTGATCTACATCTTTGGGACGGACAAATTCACGACTTCCCGTTGGCGGCCGATGTCTTGCCCGAAGGGAGGCGAGCGATTAAATACATCGGCGAATTTGTCAAAGAGGTCACTGCTGGATACGACGAGCCCGTCACAGCAGCAGCCGGATGAGCCGAATAAGGCCGCTTACCAGCGGATTTCCGCGACGGCGCTCCACTTTTAGCTCTCGCGGTCGTCGAATTCCTCCAGCTCCTGGTCGATCGGGACCGGTTCCCGCTGTTCCTGCCAATCGGCAGCAGTCGTCTCCAACGGCACGTCACCCTCGGGCGGTGTGCCTTCGTCCTCCTCTTCGGACGACAGGTCGGAGGTAGGGCGCTGTTGGTCTACGGCATCGGCGATGGGTATGTCGTCGCGGAACGCACCGTCGGTGTCGTGCATGGACTGGGGGTTCCCCTTGTCTTGTGATCAAAAACCGGATAGGACACCGTATGCGCATTCGCGCCCGTCCGGCCGGCTAAGCTGCGGCTATGTCGCTCGCGGAAGGTTCGACGTTCGCAGGCTTCACCATTATCCGGCAGTTGGGGTCCGGTGGGATGGGTGAGGTCTACCTAGCCCAGCATCCGAGACTGCCCCGGCAGGACGCGCTCAAGATCCTGCGGGCCGAGGTATCAGCGGATCGTGAATACCGGGAACGGTTCAACCGCGAAGCCGACGCCGCCGCGTCGCTGTGGCACCCGCACATCGTTGCCGTGCATGACCGGGGTGAGCTCGACGGCCAGCTGTGGATCGACATGGACTTCGTCGACGGCACCGACGCCGTGCAATTGCTCCACGAGCGGTATCCCAACGGGATGCCCGGCCCCGAGGTCGCCGAGATCGTCACCGCGGTGGCCGAAGCATTGGACTACGCTCACGAACGCAAGCTGCTGCACCGCGATGTCAAGCCCGCCAATATCCTTATCGGCCGGCCCGATTCTCCGGATCGCCGAATCATGTTGGCAGACTTCGGGATCGCCGGCTGGGTGGGTGAATCGAGCGGGTTGACCGCCACCAACATGACGGTGGGCACCGTGTCGTACGCGGCTCCAGAACAGCTCATGGGCGACGACCTCGATGGGCGGGCCGACCAGTACGCACTGGCGGCGACGGCGTTCCAACTGCTGACCGGCTCGCCGCCCTTCCAGCACTCGAACCCGGCCGTGGTGATCAGTCAGCACCTCGGCGCCTCGCCGCCGGCCATCGGCGATCGCCGTCCCGGCCTGGCGCAGCTCGACCCGGTATTCGCCATGGCACTTGCCAAGAACCCCAAGGACCGCTACCTGCGGTGCATCGATTTCGCGCGGGCGTTGGGCCATCACTTGGGCGGCGGTGCTGATCCCGACGGCACGAGTCCCTCCCTGCCTGCCGCGGCGCCGGCTCCTCCTGCCAACCGTTCGCTGGTGCGGCCCGCCGTCATCGTACCCGCACTGCTCGCGATGCTGCTGGTCATTGCCGTTGCAGTGGCATTGCGTGAGTTCCAGCGTGCCGACGACGAGCACGCCGCACCCGCTTCGCCGACCAGGACCACAGGTGCGACAGCCACCGCCTCGGCGACCCCTACGACCGCATCGCCCGCGACGACCGCGCCGACCGCCGCATCTACTTCTGGGGCCGCCGACACGTCGACAACCGCGTCCACGGTCGACATCCCGGTCGTCGCTATCGGTGCCGCCTGTTCCCCGCTGGGCAGCATCGGGACCACAAAGACCGGAGCGACCGCCTACTGCTCGACGCTGCAGGGCACCAACACCACGATCTGGTCGCTGACCGAGGGCACCGTAGCCAGTCCGACGGTAACCGCTACGGCCGAGCCGACCGAGGCGCCGCTTCCCAGCGAGCAGGAGTCACCGATACGCGTGTGCATGCAGCAGACCGGCCAGACGCGGCGTGAATGCCGCGAGGAAATCCGCAGAGGCAACGGTTGGCCGTGACAGGTGTTTGTGACAAACGGCAAGTCCGCTTCGTGACTTGGGCACGTTAATACATGGCGACGTCCTAGCGTGTATTGGAGCCCGTGCCGATACAGTTGGTCCTGATGACCCAAACAGCCGCCCCGCCTGCGCTGACCGTGCGGTATGCCGGAGCCGAACGCACTTTCGCGGCAGGCCATGATGTTGTCATTGGACGTGACCTGCGGGCGGATGTCCGCGTCGCCGATCCGCTGATCTCCCGAGTACACCTGCTGCTGCGTTTCGACCAGGGCCGATGGATAGCCATCGACAACGGCAGCCTCAATGGGTTGTACGTCCACGGCCATAGGGTGCCGGTCGTTGACATTCAGGACGGCCAGCGAGTCAATATCGGCAACCCGGATGGTCCCGCGCTGGATTTCGAGGTCGGGCGCCACCAGGGTTCGGCCGGGCGTCCCCCGCAGACGACGGCTATGCCAATACCGCCCCGGCCGAGTGGACCAGTCCCGACCCATGGCCCGCCGCAGACCGGGGCGTACGGCCACGGCCAGCCGCCGCCGCCATCGACCGCGCGGATGCCCGGCGCCCAGCCAAGCGGACCGCAGCCGCGATTCCCGTCGGGGCCGCAGCCGGTCCGCCCGCAAACCGGCCCGCATCAAGCACCACAGATTTACCGGCCACCAGCCGGGGCATCCCCGCCGTCCGGTCCCGCGATATCCCCGGCGCCTCCCGTGGCTCCCCGCGGCGGCACCGCTGCGGGAAATGTCGCAACGTCGATGATGAAGATCCTGCGGCCGGGCAAGGGCGTAGGGGAGTTGCCGCCGGGCTCAATCAAGATCGGCCGGGCCGATGACAACGACATCGTCATTCCCGAGGTGCTCGCATCACGGCATCACGCCAGCCTCGTGCCGACGCCTGGCGGCACCGAGATCCGCGACAACCGCAGCATCAACGGCACCTTCGTCAACGGCACCCGGGTCGACTCGGCGATGCTGCACGACGGCGATGTGGTCACCATCGGCAACATCGACCTTATTTTCAGCAACGGCACTCTGTCGCGTCGCGAAGAGACTCTGCTGGAAACCCGTACCGGCGGCCTTGATGTGCGCGGGGTGACGTGGACGATCGAGGGCAACAAGACGCTGCTGGACAACATCTCGTTGACCGCACGCCCCGGAATGCTGACCGCCGTGATCGGCCCGTCGGGCGCTGGCAAGTCGACCTTCGCCAGGTTGGTGGCCGGCTACACACACCCGACGAGCGGCACGGTGGCGTTCGAAGGCCACAACGTGCACGCCGAATATGCCTCGCTGCGCAGCAGGATCGGCATGGTGCCGCAGGACGACGTGGTGCATGGTCAGCTCACCGTGAAGCAGGCGCTGATGTATGCCGCCGAATTGCGGCTGCCGCCGGACACCACGAAGGACGATCGCGAACAGGTGGTCGCTCGGGTGCTGGAGGAACTCGAGATGAGCAAGCACCTCGAAACGCGTGTCGACAAGCTATCGGGTGGTCAGCGCAAACGCGCGTCGGTCGCCTTGGAGCTGCTCACCGGGCCGTCGCTGCTGATCCTCGATGAGCCGACATCCGGTCTGGATCCCGCGCTGGACCGACAGGTCATGACCATGCTGCGGCAGTTGGCCGACGCTGGGCGTGTGGTGCTCGTGGTCACCCACTCGCTGACCTACCTGGATGTATGCGATCAGGTTCTGCTGCTGGCACCCGGGGGCAAGACCGCGTTCTGCGGACCGCCGAGCCAGATCGGCCCGGCCATGGGAACGACGAACTGGGCCGACATCTTCAGTACCGTTGCCGACGACCCGGACGGGGCCAAGGCTCGATACTTGGCCCAGACGGGTCCGCCTCCGCCAGCGCCGCCACCAGAGCAACCCGCCGAGCTCGGCGATCCGTCGCACACGAGCTTGTTCCGGCAGTTCTCCACGATCGGCAGGCGGCAGCTGCGGTTGATCATCTCCGACCGGGGCTACTTCATCTTCCTTGCGCTGTTGCCGTTCATCATGGGGTCGTTGTCGATGTCGGTACCAGGCGACGTCGGCTTCGGTTTCCCGAACCCAATGGGTAACGCCCCCAACGAGCCCGGCCAGATTCTGGTGCTGCTCAATGTCGGTGCGGTCTTCATGGGGACCGCGCTGACGATCCGCGATCTCATCGGCGAGCGGGCCATCTTCCGGCGAGAACAGGCGGTGGGCCTGTCCACCAGCGCGTACCTATGTGCGAAGGTCTGCGTCTACACGGTGTTCGCGGTCGTCCAATCGGCGATCGTGACCATCATCGTGCTGGTCGGCAAGGGCGGCCCAACCCAGGGCGCAGTGGCATTGGGCAAGCCGGGTCTGGAGCTGTTCGTCGACGTCGCCGCAACCTGTGTCGCGTCCGCGATGCTGGGGTTGGCGCTGTCCGCCATTGCCAAGTCCAACGAACAGATCATGCCCCTGCTCGTGGTCGCGGTCATGTCGCAGCTGGTGTTCTCGGGCGGCATGATCCCGGTGACGGGACGTATGGGACTGGACCAAATGTCGTGGGCCACACCCGCGAGATGGGGTTTCGCGGCGTCGGCCTCCACCGTCGACCTGATCAAATTGGTGCCCGGCCCATTGACTCCGAAGGATTCGCACTGGCGGCACACGGCCGGCGCGTGGTGGTTCGACATGGCCATGCTGGCCGTAATCAGCGTCTTCTATCTCAGCTTCGTGCGCTGGAAGATTCGCCTCCCGCGCGGCTGATCACTGGCATCGAGGCGGCGGATCCGGTCCCCCGATTGGGGGACAGCCCGTTACGCCATTCGGTGGCTAACGCGCGGTCGGCAAATCATGCAGGATAGCGGTCTGGGCGGAAGACCCCGCTACCGCCTATATCAGTACGCCGAGAGGAGGTGACCTATGTCCCACGACATGCTTTTCGGCATGACTGACGGCGAGATCGAAGGCGAGCTTCAAGTTGTCGCTCTCTGTTTTTCGATGGAGTGATACGCGGGTCAGTTCAGACCACACGACGGTGGGGAACTCGCAGCTGATTGCGGGTTCCCCACCGCTGATTTTCTGAAGAAGATATTCGTATGCTGGATTCGTGTGCGTCCCGCACGGCGGAGCAGTTCGGCCCGGATTGGTCTCATTGGCCGGCTCGTTCGCTTGGCTCAGGTGATCCCGCTGTAATTCGCCACCATCAAGGCACCCACCGCACCGTTAGCCCCGAGGCGACTTGGCAGGCTGTACAGCCGCTGCTTGGACCGGCCGGCATCACCCGGATCGCCGACATCACCTGGCTGGACGAGATCGGTATTCCCACGGTGCAGGTGGTGCGGCCGGCGTCGCTGACGGTGTCGGTGAGTCAGGGAAAAGCCAGCAACTATCGCGCCGCTCAGGTGTCGGCCGTGATGGAATCGCTCGAATACTGGCACGGCGAAAATGCCGTTCCCGACTTACGGTTTACGGCTACCGACGATTTAATCTCGGCGTTGACCTACGATCCCGCTGTACTCGACCGCCCGCCCGGCAGCTTCTATCACTCCCGCGCCAAGCTCGACTGGATGATCGCGACAACCCTGCTGACCGGCCGCCGGACGTGGGTGCCGTCGGCGGCGGTCACGGTGAGCGTTGCGGTCAGCGAGAGTTGGGGACCGCCGATGTTCACAATGCACACCCAAGGTCTGGCATCGGGCAATAGCTACTACGAGGCGGCGCTGCACGGCCTGTACGAAATCATGGAACGGTACTGCCTGGGCGCGGCTGTCGCGGATTCGACGATGTGGGAAGTGCGGGCCGACGATGTCGGTGGCGCGGAGTGCGCCGACCTAGTTGACAAGGTGTATAGGTCCGGTAATGAATTGCGAATCGCCCGCCTCGACTTGTGGAGCGGCTACTTCTGCTTCGCCGTTGAGTTGATTTCACCGAAGCTGGGGGTGCCATTCTTTGGCAGTGGTTTACACCACGACCCTAAGGTGGCGTTGTCGCGATCGATTACTGAGGCCGCTCAATCGCGACTTACCGCGATCAGTGGAGTTCGCGAGGATATCCCCTCAACACTCTTTGAGCGGTTCGCGAATGTACAACCGGTCGCCGCTCAGCGCTCGAGAACGCGCTTTTCTGCGGCGCCGCCGACTCCGTGGCAAGTTGTGAGTACCGATTCGCTGCCTGAGTTGGTAGCCGCGGCGGCGACGGCGGTCGTCGCGCGAACCGGGATAGAACCGTTGGCGGTGGTGTGCGACTTTCCGGGTGCCTGCGTTCCCGTCGTGAAGGTTATTGCCCCCGGCCTGTTGTTGCCAGCGGCTGCCTCACCGATGCGGACCCCTTTGCACGAGTCGGTATGACCGCGCTCGAACGTAGGACAAGGGTCGTTCTCTGTGGCAGTAATTACGGCGCCTTCTACATCCCGTCTTTGCAAGAACTGAATAACTCATTCGAGTTGATCGGCGTACTCGCGGCTGGAAGCGAACGTTCGGCGCGACTGGCGGCACGGCAGAAAATTCCCCTCTGGGCGAGCGTCGCAGAAATTCCGAATGATGCGGACGCCGCGATTGTCGCGCTTCCACCGGCGGCGGCAGCAACAGTAACCAAACAGCTGATTCACCGGGGCGTTCACGTTCTGATGGAACACCCGGTACGCGGTGAGGTGCTCCGCGAGGTGCGTCAGGAAGCTCTGTCGGCAAAGGTAACTCATTTCGTAAATTGCCACTTCGCAGAGCTCAGCTCGGCGCGCGCGTTCGTCGATGAATGTCGACGCCGACGTGACTTGAGCCAACCGTTGTACGCCTCCGTCGTTACAGCGCCTCGTGCGGCGTACCCCACGTTCGATGTTCTCGGACGTGCCTTGGGTTCGCTGGCTGCGGCACGTCTTCAGCGTGAACCCCCGCCATCAGCGATACCGGAACATCCGTTCGCAAGCCTCTGCGGGGTGATCGATGGAGTTCCGGTTCGGGTGCAATGCAGCCGTGACGTTGGGCCGGTCGACGATGGTAGCGACAGCCCGGTTCCGCACCGGATCGAAATCGGATTTCGAGACGGAAGTTTGATCCTGCATTCATTCGCTGGTCCGGTCATATGGTTGGAAACTCTTCGGCTGGCCTTGCGCAGTTCCACCAACCCGCTATGGCGCATTCACTCGGCGGAAGCTCCGACGTTTTCTCGACTAATGAAAGACCGGGTTAACGCGAACAATCGAACGCTGCGTGAATTTCGTCAGAAAATTGATACTGGCAAGGAGCCTGGGCACCAATCGACTGAGTGGTTGAGCACCCTGTCAGAGCTCGCAACGACGGTTCGGGTACGTCCACTCACATCCGATTGACGCGCCACGAGCCATGCGTTGTCGCGGTCATGCGGCCGTAATCGGTGTGCGCTACCTGTGCTTTGGGTGCTGGAAGATTCGCCTCAAGGGGTGGCAGATCACTGGCGCCGTTTCGTCACATCGCATGTGCTGATCCCTTCATAATCAACAGTCGTGGTCAGTCGCCTGTCATCCGAGATGCGGCCGCCCTCCGCTGTGGCGGCGGGCATTATCAAAGCGCTGCGGCCGCGGCAATGGGTCAAGAACGTGTTGGTCGTTGGTGCATCGTTGGCCACCGTCGGGGATGAGCACGACTTCCGAGACGTTTTCTACAAGGCGGGCATCGCAATGGTGGTGTTCTGCCTGGCCGCATCCTCGATTTATCTGATCAACGATGTCCGCGACGCGGATGCCGACCGGCAGCACCCCATCAAATGTTCCCGTCCAATAGCCGCCGGTGTGGTTTCGCCGGCTCTGGCCTGCACCCTGGCCGTTGCGCTGGCCGGCGCCGCCTTGGCGGTCTCGTTGGCGACGGTCCCCGCGCTCGCGTTGGTCGTCATGACTTATCTGGCAATGCAGCTCGGCTACTGTTTTGGCCTCAAACACCAAGCGGTGCTTGACATTTGCATCGTCGCGTCCGCTTACTTGATCCGAGCAATCGCATGTGGTGTGGCGATTGGAATTCCGCTGCCACCGTGGTTTCTCGTTGTGATCGCCTTTATTGCGCTGTTCATGGTGGCTGGCAAGCGCTACGCAGAACTGCAGCTCGCCGAGCGTACGGGCGCCCAGATCCGCAAATCGCTGGACAGTTACAGCGGCGCCTACTTGCGGTTCGTATGGAGCATGTCGGGCACGGCCATCGTGGTGGTATACGTGCTGTGGGCGTTCGAGCAAGACAGGCATGGCGTGTCATGGTTTGCGGTATCGGCGATCCCGCTCACGATGGGGATCCTGCGCTACGCCGTTGACATCGACGGCGGCATGGCGGGTGAACCGGAAGAGATCTTGTTGCGGGACCGCACTGTACAGCTGCTGATCGTCGCATGGATCGCAACCCTTTGCACCGCAACCGTGTTGGCCTGAGCGTCCCAACTATTGAGTTGTCCAGGCGGTCGCTGCGGATCAGCGCATCCAGCCGGCATTCTGGGTCGGTTGCCAGGGCGGCGTCTCGATCGGGGCCAGCTGCTTTGGCCGGAAGAATAGTGATCCCGCGACGGCGCGGTTGCGCAGCGCCGCTGCGCGCCAGGTGTTTACCGGGTGCGAGGACAGCATGTTGGCCAGCCAGACAAAGAATCCGGTCTCGGTCCTGGCCCGGTCAGCCATGCCATCGAAACTCACCGACCTGAGCAGATACTTTCCTGCGCTCAGCACGCCGATAGTTCGGCCCGCGCCCGACGGGCGGAACGCGTACCCGTAATTGTCGGCGGTGTATTCCATCGACCGCGACAGCGTTGCGCCCAGGAAGGGGACCTTCATTGCCAGCTGACTGAGCTGACGCCAGTAGGACGCGTGCCCCGCCGCGATATGTCCAACCTCGTGGCCAATGACGAACGCGAGGGCTTCGGGATCGCGGGCCTGGCCGCCGATCTCGAAGAGGTCGCTGTAGACCACGACATAGCGACGGAAGCCGTGCCCGCTGGAGAACGCGTTGATGAGGCCGTTGCCCAGTACGACGTAGGCGTCGGGTACCTCGCTGAGTCCGAACCGTTGGGCTGCCTCGACGACGAGCCAATAGCCCTCCGGAAATTGGGTCGGTGACATCTTGACGCCGTTGGCCCGTTGCTGGCCGTAGGTCAATCCGCGGAGGAAGTACAGCGCGATCGGTGTCGCCAGGATTGAAAGCCACAGCAGGCTGGCCCTACCCGACAACACGATTGCGAAGGCGAGCATATAGAGCAGGAGGCTGGACAAGATGACCAGGACAAGGAGCCCGATTTCCCACGGGTGCCGTCTTGGGCGCTCCAGGTGACCGGTCGGGCCCGGTGCGGGTGGTACAGGGGCGCCGTGGTACGAGGACGGGAAGGAGTGGTGATGATTCGGCGCCGATTCCACGATGGCCATGTTGTCCTCGAACTCCTCTGTGATGTCGGTTTGTTGGTGTGACTTCGAGAGTCCGGGGCGCACTTGGAGGATCCTCAATAAATCGTTGGGCGACCCATCAACCCTCCGAAATGATGTGCAGCCGGCGCGCGGCATATTCCGTATCCGAGATCGCTCCGCTCCCGTGTAGGGTCTCGAGATCGCGCAGGCGTTCGGAGATCGAACTGGAACCAGCCCCGGTAGCAGGCCCCCACCCCTCGCCGAGCTGGATGAGCCGCAGCGCAGACAGCACGCCGGCCGCGGTAATCGGCAGCCCAAGGTAGAGCATCCACCCCGATGGCATGCCGGATCGGCTCAGCGTGAAGTAGTGCAGGAGGAGCATGAGGCCGACCATCCCCCCGATCGACACCACAACCACCTTGGTTTTCACTGGCTCGCTCCTTCTTGTGGCTCTCTGTCTATTCGCAGCCATGGGGCAAGGGGACTGCGGCAACGCGCTACCGATCCCAAACATGGGAGTGCCAAGAGGGTTCGTTTTTCTGGCGGCTAAAGGGTCGGGGACCGCCCTTGGAGGATTCTCAACAGATTCTTGGAGTGCAGGTAGACGGCCGGTTCCCCCCCGATCGAGGGTGCCTGTCGACCCGGTCAGGGGTGTGCGGCGAGAAACGTCTCGTTCGGCATGCCGGCGGTGAGCTCGTCTATATCGAAGGGGCGATCCAGGCGGGCATGTAGCTCGTCGCGATCGGCGAGCAGGCCGATCTCGGCGGTCTGCCGGGCAACGAGTCGTCCGAACCGCGGACAGAGCCAACGCATCAGGGCCCGTTCGGGTTTCGTGCAGTTCGCCGCGCAGTAGCCGACGTGGCCGATCTCGTCGGTGAGGATTTCGGTATAGAGCCGCTCGATCCGGGCGGCAACGTCGGGTTCGTCGGCGAACAATGCAACGCCTACGCGCCGCAGTTCGTGAAACATAATGCAGCCCGCCATTTCCGCCGCGCCCACGAACGCAAACCCGAGTCGCTCGGGGAGGAAGACCTCCATCTTGACGAACTGGCGCATCACGAACGGGGGGACCACCACTTGGAATGGCAGACCGAACATGTCGAGCACGTACGCCAGCAGCCGAGTGTGATAGTGCTCCTCGAGCGCGAGGTACACCCGCTCGGGCGGCTGGTCATCACCGCCGATGCGTCCGTAAGTGTCTCCGAGGTCCACACCGAATCGCTCCGCTTGGTTCAACTTCGCGGTGGCCAATAGGAACAGCGTCTTGGGATCGACGTCGGGCTCAGGCCGGCGGCGGCGCAGGTTCCGCATGAACACACGCCGATCGACCAGGTGAGTCGAGCGCACCGGGTCCGCATCCAGGGCTGCGAAGAACTGTTCACGACTTGTCAGGCGTCGATGCAACAGATCGGCGTCGCCGTCGCGCCGGGCCAGAAAGTCGCGGTAGCCCTCGATGCCTGTTCCGCTCATCGTTCCCCCATCCCGTGAACGACCGTCTTGACGTACCGGTCCAGCAGAGCGTTCCGCGCCCGGGACGCGGGCGCGCCGGTGGCCAGCAACGCGAAGAGCCCCGTCATAAAGATCACGCCGAGCTCGCCCGGGTCCGCGTCCCGAGAAACTCGCCCGGCGGCCTGCGCGTCGGCGACCGCGGCGATCACAAACTCGGCGAGCGGATGCTTACCCAGCTCATCCTCGACGGGTCGCGTCGCGGAGAAATGCAATCCCAACATGTCTCGGAAGATCACCGGACCCAATCGCCGCTCGGCGGCGAGCACGTGGCGCACCAGCAGCGTGAGCATTGACAGCAGATCGTCACGCTGGGTCGTTCTCGCGGCGAGCTTCGCCACGATCTTGGCCTCTTCGGCGCGCTCCAGCTCGACCAGCACGTGTTCCTTGGTCGGGAAGTGAAAATAGAAGGTGCCCCGGGCTACGCCTGCCGCGGTGACGATCGCACCGACGTCCGCGCCCGCCAGTCCGGCTCGCCCCAGCTCGGCCACCGCGGCATCGAACACCCGCGCCCGCGTCTGAAGGCGTTGGGCTTCCCGTACGCCCGGCGGGCCGGCTTTCGTGCCAGACGTCATCAAAGGCACCCAGGTAACATATCGAATTTCACTGACAGATGTCAATGACGTGCGTCAGCCAATGCGGCGTTTGGGCAGCCCAAGGGCGGGCCACGGCTTTGTTCCCTATCATTTGGTAATGCACACTGGCGCGCTCGACGCAGTGGCATTCACCCGTGAGGAGGCGACCCGGTATCGCGCGGCGGGTTGGTGGTCCGACGCGACGCTGTCGGATGCGGTACGTCGTAATGCCGAACGCTCACCGGACCGGGCGGCCTACGTCGAACCGGCCGGCGTCTCGCTGACTTGGCGTGAATTCGACTGTGCGGCAACCGCTCTAGCTGAGCAGCTGGGCGGACTTGGGGTGACTCGTGGCGATCGGATCGCGGTATGGCGCGGCGACTCCGCCGCCACGCACGTGCTGTTGGTTGCCATCGAGCGTTGTGGTGCCGTAGCCGTCGGTATCGGCGCGCGGGCCGGCACCCGCGAGGCCGGCCAGATACTCACCAGTGCGCAACCCAAGATCGTGGTCACCGACGCACGGCGTGGCGACGCGGCCAGAGGCGTAGCCGCCGACCTCGCAGTGCCGCTACTTGTCCTGGCTCTCGACGGGGGAGTGCCATTTCTAGACGTCGACGCGAAGTCCAGGCCACTAACGGTCGAGTCGCAACTGGGCCCCGACGACGTCTTTCTAATCAACTCCACTTCCGGGACCACTGGGTTGCCCAAGTGCGTGGTACACACCCAAAACCGTTGGCATTACTTTCACCAGAAGGCCGTTGCGAACGGGCTGCTCACGGCGGACGACGTGTTCCTGCCCCTCATACCGATGCCATTCGGCTTCGGAATATGGACCAGGCATACGACTCCGATCTACCTCGGCGCCACAGCGGTGATCCTGGAGCGATTCACAACCAGGGCTGCATGTGAAGCGGTAGCCCACTGCAAGGTCAGCGTGTTGTGTTGCGTTAGTACACAATTGACGATGCTGATGGCTGACGATGCGTGCCGACAATACGACCTGAGTTCGCTGCGTGTCGTCTTCACCGGCGGCGAGGCACTGCCATATCGGCCGGCCGCCGACTTCGAGGATCTCACCGGGGCCACGATCCTGCAGTTCTACGGATCGAATGAGACCGGGTTGCTCAGTGCGACCACGTTGGACGACCCTCGCGAACGCCGCCTGAAAACCGCCGGCCGGATCGTGCCCGAAATGCGGGTTCGGCTCTTCGACGGCGACAGCGATGTCACCGACACCGGACGTGGCCAGCCTGCGTGCCGAGGTCCGGCGACCAGCCTTGGCTATCTCGGCGGCACCGACCACGACAAGCTGTTTACCGGTGACGGGTGGATGCGCATGGGCGACCTCTGCGAAATCGATGCCGACGGCTATCTGAGCGTCACCGGCAGGACATCCGACTTCATCGTGCGCGGCGGCAAGAACATCAGCGCGGCGCAAGTCGAGGACGCAGTCACAACCCATCCAGCCATCGGGGTTGCGGCCGCGGTCGCGATGCCCGACCCGGTGTTCGGTGAAAAGGTTTGCCTCTATGCCGAACTCGCCGAATCCCGCAGCGTCGATTTGCCCGAGCTCATCAACCATCTGCTGACACTGGGCGTTTCCAAAGAGTTGCTGCCCGAACGCCTCATCGTGGTTGACGAGCTACCCCGATCTTCCGGCGGAAAGATCGCCAAAGGCCAACTCCGCGAGGATCTTCGAGTAAGGATTGAGGCCAATCATGAACGTTTCTAACCCACGCCGAGGCGGCCTCGAAGTGTGGGCGCCATCCGTAGTGCCCCCGATCGGAGTCGAGCTATCCAATGAGCAGGCTCTCGCTGTGGCCTTCCGCCACCTGGCTGCCATTGGGTTCGCAGAGAACATGGCAGGACACATCACTTGGCAGCTCGATGGACAGACTGACATGTTGGTCAATCCGTGGGGGTTGTGGTGGTCCGAACTCACCGCGTCGGATATCTGTGTGGTGGATGCCGCCGCGCGGGTGGTCCACGGTCGCTGGGACGTCACACCGGCAATACACATCCACACCGAACTACACCGTGTCCGTGACGACGCCCGGGTGGTTATTCACAATCACCCGTACTACGCATGCGTGCTGGCCGCACTGGGACGGCTGCCTGACCTGCTCCATCAGACCGGATCGCTGTTCGTTGATGACCTGTGCATGGTCGAAGCTTACGACGGTGAAGTCGACAGCCCGTCCCGCGCAGCCGATCTCGCGGCCCACATTGGTCGCGCGAACCTAACGATTCTGGCCAACCACGGCGTCATCGCAACCGGTCGCAACCTGGCCGAAGCGGTCTACCGGGCGGCATCGATCGAACGCGTATGCAAGCTGGCCTATGACGTCATGCTCACCGGCAAGGAGCCGGTGAAGATGAACTGGTCGGACATGGCTGGCATGCAGAAATCGCTAGTCGAGCGAGCCGCCGACGTGTACTGGGCGGGTGCGGCACGGATGACAATCAAGGCCGATTCCGACGTCCTCAGCTGATTAGCTTGCACCGCAAGGAGATTTGCCGATGAAATCGATCGACGAACTGGCCGGCAACCTGAACTTCACCACGGCGAAGACCGGCGCGGATCGATCGGTGACGTTTCTGCCTGATCCGCCCCGGGCGGAACGCCGCTACACGGTGATCTCGGTCGACGATCACATCGTTGAACCCCCGGATACCTTCACCGGACGCTTGCCGCGAAAGTTTGCCGACCGTGCGCCCAGGGTTGTCGACACCGACGAGGGGGGACAGACATGGGTGTACGACGGTCAGGTTTTGCCCAACGTGGGGTTCAATGCCGTCGTGGGGCGACCGGTGTCGGAGTATGGCTTTGAGCCGGTTCGCTTCGATGAAATGCGCAGGGGTGCTTGGGATATCCACGAGCGCGTCAAAGACATGGACCTCAACGGCGTCTACGCCTCGCTCAACTTTCCCTCGTTCCTACCGGGCTTCGCGGGCCAGCGGCTGCAGCAGGTGACCGCGGACCGCGATCTGGCCTTGGCGTCGGTGCGCGCGTGGAACGACTGGCACATCGAGGCGTGGGCTGGGCCCTATCCCGACCGGATCATTCCCTGCCAGCTGCCGTGGCTGCTTGACCCTGAGTTCGGCGCAACCATGATCCGCGAGAACGCAGAGCGTGGCTTCCACGCTGTCACATTCAGCGAGAACCCGGCGATGTTGGGGTTTCCGAGCATTCACTCAAGACACTGGGATCCAATAATGGCGGCGTGCGCGGAAACCGGCACGGTGGTGAATCTTCACATCGGATCGTCGGGTTCGTCGCCGTCCACCACCGAGGACGCGCCGCCGGATGTGCAGGGTGTGCTGTTCTTCGCCTACGCGATCTCGGCGGCGGTCGATTGGTTGTACTCCGGTCTGCCCAGCAGGTTTCCCGATCTGAAGATCTGCTTGTCCGAGGGCGGAATCGGCTGGGTCGCAGGCTTGCTGGATCGCCTCGATCACATGCTCAGTTACCACGAGATGTATGGCACCTGGCAAGCTCTGGGCGAGAGTTTAACTCCCGCAGAGGTTTTCACGCGTAACTTCTGGTTCTGCGCGGTGGAGGACAAGTCGTCCTTCATGCAGTATGACCGGATCGGTGTGGACAACATTATGCTGGAAGCCGACTACCCGCATTGCGACTCGACCTGGCCGCACACGCAACAAACGATCCATGAAGAGATTGGCGCGCTTCCCCAAGACGTGATTCGCAAGATTACCTGGGAGAACGCGTCACGCCTGTACCGCCATCCCGTACCGGTCGACATACAGCGCGATCCAGACGCGTTTTGAGTGTCGCGGTTAGGTCACCCATTCCGGTGCCTGGGCAGCATCGACGGCGGCGAAGTCCTTGTGGGCAAGGCCGGCAACGCACCCCCCGTCAACAACGAATTCTGAGCCGGTGGAGTAGCTCGACTCATCGCTGGCGAGGTACACGACCAGATTGGACACCTCCTGGGGCTCGGCCGCACGGCCCAGGGCGGTCTGGAAAAGGTCCTCGGGCACCCATTCGGTCATCGGTGTCTTGATGAGCCCTGGGTGGATGGAGTTCACCCGGATTCCGTTGACCCCCAGTTCCAGAGCCGCCGACTTGGTCAGACCCCGCACGCCGAACTTGGTTGCGGTGTAGCCGTGGCAGCCCATGGTGCCGGCGAGTCCTTCGATCGAGGAAATATTGATGATGGACCCGCGGCCAGCGGCTTTCATGGGTTTGACGACAGCCCGGATGCCCAGGAACACACCGGTGAGGTTGACATCCAGGATTCGCTGCCATTCGGACAACGCATAGTCCTCGAGCATCCCGACGTTGATGATGCCGGCGTTGTTCACCAGCACATCGAGGCCACCGAACTCGGTCAGGGCGGTCTGGACCGCGGCGGCCCATTGATCGGGCTCGGTGACGTCGAGGTGGAGGTAACGCGCGGCGTCGCCGACTTCGGCCGCCACGGCTCTTCCCTCGTCGTCAAGTATGTCGCCGAACACCACCTTGGCCCCCTCGGCGACCAGCGCTCGCACGTGCGACGCGCCCATGCCGCGGGCTCCGCCGCTGACGAGGGCGACCTTGCCGGTCAATCGGTTTGGCATCGAATCTCCTGACGGTTGTGAGGTCTCAGTAGATAGTGCTCGGGGATGGGGCGGTTGGTCCAGTTCCAGTTTCGGGTTAGGTTTCGTCAGTGAGGGATGTTGGGGCCATCGATGCGGCGTTGGTGGGGCTCCGTCAACTACTAGGGACCGGGGAGCCGGCGACCGTTACGGCGCCGCCGCCCCCGAACCCGGCGCCGCCGTGGCCGGCGTGGACGGGTGATGCCAGCGATTCCGCGCGCGACGTGTCCAAACGACTGGACGGCAACCGTAACCGGTTGCATGCGAGCCAGGTTTCGGCGACCGGCATCATCAACGATGCGGCGACGACAACTACCGATGCGCGCACCCGGATGGCGGGCGTTCAGGCCGGTTGGGAAAGTGACAAGAAAGCGCTCTGGCCGATTGTGAACACCCCCAAGGGCAGAGCCGCATTGCTGACCGCGGGCCATCGGCGCCTGCAAGAGGCCAGCGGGGTGATACGCGACGCGATTGGACGATTCAATGGGGCCGCGGACCGTCTGCAGGCGGTCGGTCTCGAACTTCCACTCACTCCGGCACCCGGGAAACCTGAAGCTCCCGGAGACGATCAACGCCGTCGCAACCAGATTGACGCATTCAAGCAGGTCTTCGGTCGGGAACCGGTCAGCGGCAGCGACTGGGATACCGCCGCCGCCCTCGACCCGCACAGTTACGACCCCAAGAACCAGGGAGTGCCGCCAAACATCGTGGTGGGGCGAATCAAACCCGTTCCCGGGCAAGGAGTCGTCCGGACCAACATGTTCATTCCCGGCCGCGACGTCTGGGATCCCAAACTTGGTTGGCCGCCCTACGACAACAACCTCGGGGACAACCGAGGTTTCTCTCCCACCGTCGACCCAGAGGGCTCGCGAGTGTCGATCCTTGTCGACTACGACAACGGCATCATCGTGGCCCGCCAGAACCCGTCGGTCAACGCCGATACCGGACAGGTCCGGGTCGGTACACCGGATATTTCCGCGACCCAACAAAGCAACGGTTCGGTGCTGATCAAGTACAACGCCGCCGATCCCTTCTCGCCGGGCGGCGAGGCGCCAGCGAAAGCCATCCCGATCAGCGTGAACGGAACCCTGGCCATCGCACCCTCGGCTTCGGGCCCACACGTGGGCGGGAACATCACCACCTTCCCCGCTCTGGAGATTTACAGTGACCGACCCGGCGCGGTCGGCGTGCCGTTGTTGCAGTCGTGGCCGTCTTTCACCGACGACGCTTCCGGCCCGCTAGTGGGCCTGCCATTTCATAAGACGGTGGGCGACTACTCGATTGTCACCGGGTTCAACGATGTATTCCCCGAGATGCCACGGCCGACAATTCCTGGCGTCCCGGGTGATCCGGTGCCGGCTCCAATGATGCCCCCAATGACCGTGCTGCCGCCGTCGAACTTAACAGCATTGGGGCCGGTCAGCGCCCCACCCCAGGTCGTCGTGCGGGACCCGCTCGATCTCCCCCCGGTGTTCCTGCCGCGTTAAGGACAACGATGTCGTCCACACCGTCTCCGCAACCTGTTGAACGCCAAATCGATTGGGTGCGAGCTACTTTTGCTGGATCGATAGCCGGAGGTGTGTTGTGGGCCGTTGTTGTCAAGGCGATGTCGATCCTCGACAAGGCTCTGTCCATGGAGGTTCGGCTGGCCGTCGCCGCCGGGGGAGTGTTTGTGCCGGTGCTGGTTGTCGGGTTGGTGCTGTATCGGCTGGCGCGTTGGCCTGCCGTTCGTACGTGGGCGGTCGCACTGTTCATCGCACCCTGCACGGGCCTGGTCTTGCTGCTGTTTATGTTCGCGATCGGGCTTCCCGAGCTGTTGACCAGGCGCTCGTAGTGGGCGATCACCGTTTTCCCGCAATGATTTTGAGTGGTCTAGCAGCTGGCTTGGTATTTGCCTGCATTGGCGCGGTCGTCGTCTGGCCAGCCGCTCCCGCGTTACCGTTCATCCTCGGTATGGCCACCATGCCGTTCCCGAAAGCGAAGGCATTCGCCCTTGGCGCCTGGGCGGCGGCGTGCGGCGTCCTCGCGTTCCTCATCACCCTCGCGGTCCTGTTGCTCATCTAGTATCTGCCCTGAGCCGCACCCCTGAGCACAATGCGCAAAAGATCAAGATCACCTATTGCGTGGCTATCGCGCACAAGAGTGTCGCAAGCCCTGCCTGTCCGTACCTTCTAGTGCACTCGGCCGTTTGGTGAAGCATGTGACGGCAGACGAACTGGCGATGCTGACCTTGGAAGGGAGCTCATGTACCTGCCGGAAATCGAAGTGCGCCAGCTACTTGAGCGTTTGACAAGCCAATTCGATTGCGGCGAAATGCTATTCGATACTGTCTCACCGCTGGGTCCATTGCTTTCGAAGGCGTTCACCAAAGGGATCGTCAAATGGGGGATCCGTAATGTCCGTGACCTGGAAACGTGGAATCCCAGGCTGCGTTTCCTTGAGCGGACGCCGGCAGTGGCGGGCTACCAGAAGATCCCATCCACTCCGGTGCGATTCATCTACCAGCTGGTGGCTGCATTGCCGATCAGCACTTACGACGTGTTGAACCGTTTCGAATACTGAGCGCCCACACGATGGACTAGCCTCGTCCAGATGGAGTTAACCGGCAAGACCGTCCTACTCACCGGCGCGACTGGAGGTCTCGGTCGGGCGATCGCGGCGGCACTTGCCGACCGGGGTACGCGCCTAATCCTGAGCTCGCGACGGCCGCGGGAGCTTGACGAGCTCGCGGCTTCGCTGTCCGGTAGTGGCCACCGGACGAGCGTGAGCGATCTAGCCGAGGCGGGTGCCGGGCTGGCGCTGCTCGCCGAGGCTGGGGAGATCGACGTTATGGTCGCGAATGCCGCGCTCCCGGCCTCTGGAAAACTCGACAGCTTCACCGCCGAACAGGTCGACCGGGCAATCCGGGTGAACCTCGAGGCGCCGGTCCAGATGACCCGCGAACTGATTCCGGTGTTCACCAAGCGCGGATCCGGCCACTTCGTGTTCGTCTCGTCGATCTCCGGCAAAACGGCGACAGCGCGTGCTTCACTTTATGCCGCAACGAAATTCGGCATCCGCGGTTTCGCATTGTGCCTGCGAGACGACCTTCGGCCTGCAGGCGTCGGAGTCTCAGTGGTCAGTCCGGGTGCGATCGGGGGTGCCGGAATGTTCGCCGACTCGGGTGCCGCCGCGCCGCCACTGATCGGCACGGGCAAGCCAGAGCAGGTCGGAGCTGCGGTCGTCAACGCCATCGAGCGCAATCGTGGGGAAATCACCGTGGCGCCGCTGCGCCAGCGAGTGCTCGCGCGCTTCGCCGCGAACGCCCCGGAGGTGGCCTCGCGACTGGCCGGTGATATCGCAGCCAAGGCGGCCGACGAGATCGCGGCCGGTCAAACTGACAAGCGGTGAATCGGCTCTCCTGGAGGATGGTGGCATCCTTGCCTAGTGGGACTGCTGTTTCGTTTGATTGAGTTGCTGGTCGTGATCGCGCCGGTAGTCGGCGTGATCTATGCCGGCATCCGGGCGCTCTCGTCCCTCAAGAGGCAGCAAAACGAGGCGTCTGGCGACCGCTCACCGAGTGACCTCGCGGGTGCCGAATCGCGCGAAGTCACGACCGGGAACCAGGCGTCGCGTTGGCGGGCGATTAGGCGGGCAATCGACGCGCATGACCAGACAGATGCACGCTGGCTGGAGTACGAGCTCGATCCGGCCAAGCTCCTCGACTTCCCGGTCATGACAGACATGCGGGACCCACTGACGACTGCCTTTCACAAGGCCAAACTGTCGGCCGATTTTCATCGGCCGCTCCGGGCCGAAGATCTTCTCAACGACCGCGAGGCTGCGCGCCAGTACCTCGACGCGGTCGAAAGCTATGTGACTGCGTTCAACGCCGCGGAAGCGGAGGCGATGCGCAGGGGTAGAAACGACTTCTCGCGAGAGGAACGGCAGCGCCTCGCGCGTGCGCAGAACCTGCTGCGGGTGGCGGCCGACACCGCCGCGACGCCGCAGGAACGTCAGCGGGCATACGGCTTAGCGCGCACCGAACTCGACGGCCTGTTGGTGCTGCCCGATAGCACCCGAGCGAGCATCGAACGCGGAATCATCGGCGAGATCGACGGGTAGATCCGCAACGGGCCGCGAAAGATCGCCAACTGACACGCCGACGTCACAGACGCTGTCGATTGCGCGGACATGTTTTTGCTTTGCTCTTAGGCGAAGTGCGGTCTCGAAATGGGCGGCCGTGTGGGCCCGGTGTGTCAGTCTGGACGCGAGTCAAGAATTGGTTAGCATGCACGACTCGGGGGTTGTGTCGCCCCTGGCGCTCGGGGACGTCTAGTGGGTGTGGCGTTCGAGACGAAGGCCGGTTTGGCGCGGGCTTTGACCACAGCGCCGGAGAAAGGACTTGTATGAGCAGGCGCCGCGTTCGTCCAGATCGCGCGTATCCATGCGGAATTCGACGAGATCTCGGCCAATATCAGATTGTCACCACTTTGGGAAATTAGGAGAGCCATATTGTCTGGGGATGGTTTCTACCCGCCGAGGTGCGGCTGATGAAGTTCGGCGTCGTTGGTCTGGTGCTGTTGATTGCGGCCTATGTCGGTTCAACTGTGTTATATGGAAACGTCGGCCCGCACAATGTTATTGACGGTCAGCCGACGCCGGACGGGACTACTATCACCATCACGCTCGACGACGTTCAGTCGGTCAACACTGTGCTAGTTGGTAACGTCGTCATTACGCCCGGACCTGCACTGGTTGATCCGCAAACCCTTGGTCTGAAAGAAGACCTCGGTGTCAGGGTTACATCCGCGGTATCGCCTACCAAGCGCACCTGGTCGAAAGGCATGCTGCCCGGAACCTTTCCTGTTCCGCTGACCCTAATCGGCAACGTCAATGATTGGCCGTTCGATCATTACCATTCGGGGCAGGTAACGGTCGAACTCTTCCACGGCGACCAGCAGATACCTGAACGAGCGACAGTAACATTCGTCGACCATCTTCCCGGCTGGAATATAGACATTCCGGTGGCCAACAAAGGCGGGGTACCTGCAACGTACCAAGTGAAGTTGCAGCGGTCGGCAACCGCCGAGGCGTTCGCACTCATCATCATCGCTGTGCTGGTCGCGCTTGCCGGAATCGGCGCCTTCGTCGCGATTCAAACGGCGCGTGATCGACGACCATTCCAGCCGCCTATGACGACCTGGTATGCCGCGATGCTGTTTGCAGTGATACCGCTGCGTAATGCGCTTCCCAACGCGCCCCCGTTTGGGGCGCGAATCGATGTCCAGGTCGTGCTCTGGGTGGTCGTCGTGTTGGTGCTTTCGATGATGCTCTACATCAGCTGCTGGTGGCGGCACCTGAGACCCAGCGTCGAGACGACGAATCCGGCGTCGACGAATCCGGCCGAGCCACCATCGAGTAGCTAACGCGCCCGGCTTTGGCGTGCCTGGATTGGGAGTTGTTGCGTCGTATGTGCTAGTGCGCGGCTGTGACGACGGAGCCATGTGCGACACTGTCAGCTCAACTAGACGAACTAGTGCGGCTAGTCGTAATAGCCTGCATTGGTATGGTTGGTGCTGTGCAGCAGAAGACCATCACGAGCACCAAAGCTAAAGCCACGCTCAACGCGTTGTTGGCTGAAGTGGAACGCACCGGCACACGCGTGACCATCACCAACCACGGTCGGCCCGTCGCAGTGCTTGTACCGGTCCGCGAGACTCCGCGGCGCTTCGGCCAACTACCAAACCTAGCCGTCCCCAAGGATTTCGACGACCCGCTGCCAGAATCGGAACTTGCAGCCTGGGAAGGCAATTCGTGACCGACGCCGGGTCAGCGGCGCCAACGCCACGCGGCGTCGTTCTCGACACGCATACGCTGTTGTGGCTAGTGTCCACCCCTGAAAGCGTGTCGCGCGAGGCTCGTGAACTTCTCGGGCAGAGAAGTTGTACGGTCTGGGTGTCGGCGGTATCGGCCTGGGAGATAGCCACTAAAACGCGGCTCGGGCGCCTCGATGGGGATCCTCTTTTGTCCGCCTGGTCAGACATCGTCAACGACATGGCGGCCGCCGAACTCGCGATCGACTCTGCGGACGCGATCTTCGCCGGCCGGCTGCCGTGGGAACATCGAGATCCGTTTGACCGGATGCTCGTCGCACAGGCAACGCGGCGCAACCTCACCATCGCCACTCGTGATAAGCAGATAATTCGCGCAGCCTTCACCCCAACCTTGAAAGTCTGAGCGGGAGAAGTGATGTCGGGCCGTTATGGGCCATGCTCGACGATTACGGTGCCATCATCCGCGCAGGCGAACTCGAATGTTCGGCTCGGCCCCTTCGCCGCACCCCTGACTTGGGCCACTTGGGGCGGTCGTCGCGACCGCAGGTCGTTGGGCTGGCGGGGTTGGGCGTTGGTGGGTCGAAATGTGTCAACAGGGGACTCAACCAGCACCGGTCGATGGTCAACATGCCCCCGAACTGCGGTTTGGGAGTCGCCGGTGATGGGGGTCATGGCCTCCGTCATCGGATGAGTGCAGCGCTCACCGTAGTCGGGAGCCAAATGAGGACTGATTGCCAACCTCGCTGTCAGCAGGCGCTGTTAGCGCGGCCCGTTCGTGTGGAGGTAGAGCGTGGGCCCTTCGGGTAGTCGGCTGCTGGCGGCTAGGTCGAAGAGTGCTGCCATCGCCTTGGCGGTGTAGACGGGCTCGAGATCGAGGTGTTCGGTTTCCTGCGCGAGTTGCAGTGCGTGTGCACCCTGGCTGGTCGGATGGCCGTAGCCGGCTCCGAGCCAGTCGCGCAGAAGAATTAGGCGGTCTGCTCGTAGGTGGGTGGTGGGCGGCAGGTTCGCGCCGCGGCTTTGGAGTAGGCGCACTGCCCGGCGTGCCAGCGATGTGATCGACCGGTGGTCTAGGCGCAGCGTGTCGTTGACGACGATGCCTATCGCCAGGGTGTCGGTGAGACCGGCGAGTGTGAGGCCGAGGTGCAGGCCGGCGATCGTGCCGCCCGATCCGACTGCGGTGACGATGGACGACGGTGCCGGCAATGTGCCGGCCTGTACCTGTGCGGCGAGTTCCAATGCTGCCTCGACGTAGCCGAGCACTCCCAGCGATGAAGACCCGCCGGCGGGTAACACGTAGGGCCGTCGGTGGCGCAGGTAGAGGTACGGTGCGGCCGTGACCGTGCGCGCTTTGCTGTGGGTGAGATGGATGTCGGCGCCGGATGCCCGTAGGCGGTTGAGTTGGGCTTCGACGTGCTGGTCTACCGGCTGGTCGATGAGTGCGAGGGCGGTATGGATGCCGAATTCGCGGGCGTACAGCGTCACCGCGAGACCCCAGTTGGTGCCGAGGCCGCCGAAGGTCAAGATGGTGCTTCGGCGTTGACGTTTGACCTCAGGGAGCAGCCATTCCAGCTTGCGGACTTTGTTGCCGCCCCAGCCGCCGTTGCCGTAGGCGCCCTCGTCTTTGATCCAGACCGACGAGCATGTGGTCATTAGGCGAGACAGCCGGCGCACAGGCGTGGGCGCGTTGCCGAGGGTGACGTGTCCGAGTGTGTCATCCAACTCGGGGAAGCGCTGGTGTAGATAGGCGGTCATGTAGATATCGGACTTGGGTCGAGGCGGGACCGGACTGCGGCAAACGCGTCCCAGTCGGGGTATGCGGGACGCAATGTGTCGGCTTCGACAGGTGTCGGTGCGTCGTAGCGGCTGGCAACGTCGCGGACCGGGCGTACGGCGGTCGCCGCGTGCTCACGGGGGATCGCGTAGCCCATCTCAGTGAGGGGTACGCGATGCGGTGTTGCGAATATCCGGCACGAGCGATCGGTGCGCCGAGCCGCTACCCGACGCAACGTGGTAAGCGGTGCCCCGAGCTTCGCGCACCCACAGGATCTCGTCGCCGGCGACGGCCGTTCCGTCAGTGATCAGCAGGCGCTTGAGGACCTTGTGTGTGGCGGTGCTGGGAAGGTCGGTGGCAATGCGCACGTATCGTGGCCAGGCCTTGGGGGAGAGGTCGGGTTGGGCGGCCAAGAATGCTTCGAACGATTCAGGGTCGAACGCGTGGCCGTCATGCAGGACGACCGCCGCCATTACCTGGTCGCCGACGGATTCGTCCGGGACGGCATAGATCGCGACGCGATTTACGGCATTGTGGCGCAACAGAATTCGCTCGATCGGAGCTGCCGCCAGATTCTCGCCGTCCACCCGCATCCAATCGGCGGTGCGGCCGGCCAGGTAAATCCAGCCCTCCGAGTCTCGATAGGCGAGGTCTCCCGACCAGTACATGCCGTGGCGCATGCGTTCGGCATTGGCTTCGGGGTCGTTGTAGTAGCCGGTGAAGAAGCCCGATCCCATCGTGTTGACCAACTCGCCCACGGCTTCGTCGGCGTTGGTGAGCGCACCATGGTCGTCGAAACGTGCTACCGCGCACTCGGTGATTGTGTCGCTGTTGTACACCGCGACGCCGTCGACCCCTCTGCCGATCGAACCCGGCGGCGTGCCGGGTTCGCGGATCACGATGACCGCGTTCTCGGTCGAGCCGAAGCCATCCTCGACCTGGACGTCGAAGCGGCGCGAGAACTCGTCAATGTCCTTGTCGTTGGCCTCGTTTCCGAATGCTACCCGCAGTGGATTGTCAGTGTCGTCATCGCGTTCAGGGGTGGCAAGGATGTAGGCCAGGGGCTTGCCGACGTAGTTCATGTACGTGGCATGGTAGCGGCGGATGTCGTGGAGGAAGTTAGTTGCCGAGAACTTCGCCGGCACGATGGCGGCGCCGGAAACCACGGCGGGTGCCCAACCCGCGACCACCGCATTGGAGTGGAACAGCGGCATGGACACATAGCAGGTGTCGCGCTGGGTCAGTGCGAACCGCTCGGTCAGGCTGCGCCCGGCGAACGTCGGCATCAAATGCGACACCTGCACCGCCTGGGGATTTCCGCTGGTCCCCGACGTGAAGATCATCATGAACGGATCCATCATGTCGACCTGCCGGTAGGGGACCAAAGTGCCACCGTCACCGATTAATTCAGCCCACCGCGAAGTCGAGGTATCAAGAATCTGCGTGCCCGACAGGTCTAGACCGTCCAGCAGGGCTCGGTGTTCGGCATCGGTCACAACGATTTGACAGTCCGCCCGTCTCACGTCGGCGGCCAGCGCTTCGCCTCGCCGTGTGGTGTTCAGACCGCAGAGCACGTAGCCGCCCAGCCCAGCCGCCGCCATCTGGGCGAGCATCTCGGGCGTGTTTCCCAGCAGACTGCCAATGTGCATCGGTCGGCCGGAATCGGCCGCACCGATGAGAGCTGCCGCCCGCGCCGCCGCCTCCGCCAGATACTGACTCCACGTCCATTGCAGGTCAAGGTATTTCACCGCAACTGCTGAATCGGACATCCGCTGCTGCAGGAGCGCTTGAATCGTTTCTGTCACGTACAAGGTAGCTGCCGAGGATCTCGACGGTGCGGCTTGACCGGTAGACATTGCACTCGCCTATGTTATGCCGAAGCCGCTAGCTCACTGCGCGCTGCGTGGACCAACGCGGGAAGCTCCATGTCATCGTGTGTGGGTGGGCGAAGGTCCCGCCCACCCGGGCCGTGTCCAAATTCTTGACAATTAACATGGCATACCAATCTTAAGTTCCAAATGCAAAAATAGTCGACATCGGTGGAAATGTTCCACGGTTGACGCAAGTATTTGCAGCGCAATGTCAAGTCATTGGTCAATCGAGCGGATCGCCAATGCATGGAATGCGCGACTTTTGGTTAGTGGGCGCCCGGCATCTTGACCACGTCTTATGCGCCCCGACGACGGGGTTCACCAAAATTCCTAGCTACCAAGGTATTTCAGGTGTGCAATGACCTCGTCGGGCGAGGCGCGGTGGGCAACGGCAACGCCATGTCGGAGGGTGAGAGCCGATCGGTGGGCCGCAGGAAGTATTTATTTTCAGGCGCATTGGCCGGTCGCCAATGACGATTCGAAAAGTTCGTCCGCAATTTCCGAAAACGTTCCATTATGGCCCGCACTGAAGCTAGCATTTATTCGGCGTACGCCAGGCCGTTTTATCGACATATGAGAGATGACATGTGATGGGGACCCCCTCGGCACAGACGCTCGACCGACCGGGAGTATGCGGCGGATCCTCCTCGGCCTCAAGGTCGTTCGTCCTCGCTGCGCTTCGGGCGCTCCACCTTGACCCCGACTCCGCTCCACCGACCAATGTCGGGGATGGGAAACGAGGCAAAACAACAAAACAACGATCCAACGGATCCCCACCTTTGCGGGGGTCCCCAACACAGATAAGGACTGATCGATGAGCGTCAAGAGCAAGAAACGTCGACTCACTACTCGGGTGCTGGTGGTGCTTGCCGCCCTGTTCGCGATGGTTGCGCTGACGGGCTCCGGATGTCTAGCAGAGGGTCCCCCGCTTGGCCGCGACATCCCTCAGGGGGCGCCGGCTCTAGTAGGCGGCACGCTAATCAGCGCGCCGACGCACACCGGCATCTGACCGCCCATCGGGATCCGTCCGCACTTTCATCCGAGTGCGCTGTTGTAAGCGCATCGGATGAAAATGCGCTGTCCGGACGCCTAGTTCATCACGTCAGCCACCAGCGGCTCGGTTGAGAAAGGACCGTCGCGATGCTGCAGAATTTCGTGGTGCTGCCCCCGGAGGTTAATTCGGCGCGGGTGTTTGGCGGTGCGGGCCCAGCAACTATGCTGGCCGCTGCGGTGGCCTGGGATGATCTGGCCATCGACTTGCACAGTGCAGCAACCTCATTCGGCTCGGTAACCTCCGGGCTAGCGGGCGGATCGTGGCTGGGGCCGGCGTCGGTGGCGATGGCGGATGTGGCTGCACCTTATGTCGGTTGGCTAAGCATGTCGGCCGCCCATGCCGAAGGAGCGGCTGGTCTGGCTCGGGCGGCGGCAGCTGAGTTCGAGGCAGCCATGGCCGCGACGGTTCATCCGGCGCTCGTTGCGACCAATCGAGCGCAGGTGGTGTCCCTGGTGGCGTCCAACCTGTTCGGGCAGAACGCCCCGGCCATCGCGGCCATTGAGTCGCTGTATGAGCAGATGTGGGCCCAGGACGTGGCGGCGCTGGCGGGCTATCACGCCGGGGCTTCGGCGGTGGCCGCGCAGTTGGCATCCTGGCCTCAGCAGCTCGAGGCCCTGCTCGGCAGTGCTAGTACCGCCTGGCCTGTCCAGGCCAATACGGCGGTCGCGAAGGCGGCCGTATCAAACGTTGGCGTAGCTAGTTCGGTGAGCAACGGCGTTGTCATGAAAGCTGCTGCGGCACAGACGATTGCGCTGATCATGGGTGGCAGCGGCACGCCGATACCTCCGTCCAGATATGTGCAATTAGCTAATGATCTATACGTCAGCCACAGTGTCCCTGGGGCTATCGCGCAGGCACTCTTTACGCCACAGGGGTTATATCCCGTGGTCGCGGTCAAGAACCTGACGTTTGACGCATCCGTGGCCCAGGGCGTGGTCATTCTGGACAGTGCGATCCGGCAGCAACTCGCCGCTGGCAGTAACGTCACTGTGTTCGGCTACTCCCAGAGCGCCACGATCTCGTCCCTGACGATGGCCAATCTCGCGGCGTCGGCCAATCCGCCGCCGCCAGACCAGCTTTCCTTCACGCTGATCGGCAATCCCAACAATCCCAACGGAGGGGTAGCGACGCGGTTTCCAGGGATATCCTTTCCGAGCCTGGGTGTGACGGCCACCGGCGCGACTCCGGACAATCTGTATCCGACCAGGATCTACACCATCGAATACGACGGCGTCGCCGATTTCCCGCGGTATCCGATCAACTTCGTCTCAACGCTCAACGCCATTGCGGGCGCTTACTATGTGCACACCGACTACTTCATGCTCACGCCTGAACAGATTGCGTCGGCCGTTCCGTTGACTAACACGGTCGGCCCTACCATGACCCAGTACTACGTGATTCGCACGGAGAACTTGCCGCTGTTGGAGCCGCTGCGGGCGCTGCCCGTTCTCGGAAATCCACTCGCCGACCTGGTTCAACCGAACTTGAAGGTGATCGTCAACCTGGGCTATGGCGACCCGGCCTATGGCTATTCGACCTCACCACCGAATGTCTCTACTCCGTTTGGCTTGTTCCCTGAGGTGAGCCCGTTAACCGTCTTCGATGCTCTGGCTGCTGGCACCCAGCAGGGAATAAGCGATTTCGCGTACGACATCAGCAACCTCGATCTGCCGTCACCGATGGATTGGGGAAGTCCGCTGACCTTGAATCCGGGTAGTACCGCATCCGGTTCCTCGCCGGGTCCTGCGCCAGCGCCTCACGCGATCACGATCGACAGCATTATCGACAATCTGCAGGCGGCGAACACCAACGTCGCCGCCACGATCACCAAGGTTGCCGAAAGGAGCTACACGGTTTTGCTGCCAACGGCCGACATTGCCAACGCCGTGTTAACCACGGCACCGTCCTACAACATCAATCTCTTCCTGGACGGGATACAGCAAGCGATCCATGGTGACCCGATGGGGCTCGTGAACGCGGTCGGTTACCCGATAGCGGCCGACGTGGCACTTGTTACCGCGGCGGGCGCGCTTGAGCTTCTGATACTCATTAACGCCGGCCAAGCGATCGCATATGACATTTCGGCGCTTGTCCCCTAGCGGACCTGTCGCCAACTGAACAGGTGATCCTGTCGTACTCAACGGCCCTTATGCTTGGGCGTTAATGGTCGACACAACCACCTGCGCGATTATCGGCGGCGGCCCGGCTGGCATGGTCCTCGGGCTGATGCTGGCTCGGGCGGGGGTGCAGGTCACGTTGCTGGAGAAGCACGGCGACTTCCTGCGCGATTTCCGCGGCGACACCGTGCATCCGACAACGATGCGGCTGCTCGACGAGCTCGGCCTGTGGGAGCGCTTCGCGGCGTTGCCCTACACCGAGGTCCGCAAGGCGAGACTGGAATCAAACGGGCGCTCGGTGACCTACGTCGATTTCGAGCGTCTGAAGCAGCCCCATCCCTACGTAGCAATGGTTCCGCAGTGGGACCTGCTGAACCTGCTCGCCGAGGCCGCTGAAGCCGAGCCGACTTTCACATTACGGATGAAGACCGAGGCCACCGGGCTGTTGCGGGAGGCGGGCAAGGTCATCGGAGTGCGCTACGACGGCCCCGAGGGTCCTGGTGAACTGCGGGCCGAGTTGACCGTGGCGTGCGACGGTCGCTGGTCGATCGCTCGTCATGAGGCCGGGCTGAAGACGCGCGAATACCCGGTGAACTTCGACGTCTGGTGGTTCAAGCTGCCGCGTGATGGCGGGGTGGAGTTTTCCTTCCTGCCTCGCATCGGCCCTGGCAAAGCCCTCGGCGTCATCCCGCGCGAAGGCTATTTCCAGATCGCCTATATCGGGCCCAAGGGTGGCGACCGGCAATTGCGCGCACGGGGCATCAACGAGTTTCGCCGCGAGGTCGCCGCCCTGGTACCAGAAGCCGCCGGGTCGGTGGCAACTCTGAAGTCGATGGACGATGTCAAGCACCTTGACGTCCGGGTGAATCGGTTGCGCCGCTGGCACATTGATGGACTGCTGTGCATTGGCGACGCGGCGCACGCGATGTCACCGTTAGGAGGCGTCGGCATCAATCTGGCGGTCCAAGATGCCGTCGCGGCCGCGACCATATTGGCTGAACCCTTGCGGCAGCATCGGGTCACCGATCGCGATCTAGCCGCCGTCCGCCGCCGCCGCGCATTTCCCACCGCGGTGACCCAAGCCGTGCAGCGGGTATTACAGAGGCGGTTGCTCGGTCCATTGCTCGACGGCAAGGATCCCACTCCTCCGGCGGCCCTACTCGGTCTGGTCGCGCGGCTGCCCTGGCTATCGGCTGTGCCCGCATATTTCATCGGTGTCGGGGTCCGGCCCGAGCACGCCCCCGAATTCGCCCGTCGCGGACCTGGCAACCCCTAATGGCTGAGTCCGGACAGCGGGCACCGTTACGGATCGGCATTCTGGGTGCGGCCCGCATTGCACCGCTGGCGCTCGTCAACCCGGCCAAAGCAAACGCCGAGGTTGAGGTGGCCGCAGTGGCCGCCCGTGACGTGTCGCGTGCTCGGGACTTCGCCGCCAAACACGGCCTCGCTCGGGTGCATGACAACTACGACACCCTGATCGCCGACCCGAACCTCGATGCGATCTACATTCCGTTGCCCAACGGTTTGCACGGCCGTTGGACACGCGCCGCGCTGGCCGCCGGCAAGCACGTGTTGTGTGAGAAGCCGTTTACCGCCAACGCAATCGAAGCCCGTGAGATCGCAGAGCTGGCAGCGAAGTCGGATCGGGTCGTCATGGAGGCGTTTCACTACCGCTACCATCCGCTGGCTTTACGAGTCGAGCAGATCGTCGCCTCGGGCGAGCTCGGCAAGCTCCGGCGGGTCGAGACCTCGATGTGCTTTCCGCTGCCGAAGTTTTCTGACATCCGCTATAACTTTTCGCTTGCCGGTGGCGCACTGATGGATGCTGGCTGCTATGCCGTCCATATGGCGCGTACGTTCGGCGGGGCAGCTCCGGAAGTTGTTTCAGCGCAAGCCAAACCGCGTGATTCACAGGTCGATCGGGCGATGGTGGCAGAGTTGCGGTTTGCGGGCGGGCACACGGGCAGGGTCCGCTGCTCGATGTGGTCATCGGACCTGCTGAACATCAGCGCTCACCTGATCGGCGACGACGGCGAGCTGCGTGTGCTCAATCCTGTTGTACCGCAGTATTTTCACCGGATGACGGTGCGATCAGCCAATGGCAAACGGGTAGAGCGTTTTTCGCGCCGCGCCTCCTATGCGTACCAGCTCGACGCATTCGCCGCCGCGGTGCTGCGCGGGGAACCGGTAAAGACAACACCGGAGGATGCCGTCGAGAACATGATCGTCATCGATGCGATATACCGCGCCGCTGGACTACCAGTGCGCCAGCCAAGCGGGGCGTCACCCAGTTGAGATCTAATACCGGCTGGTCCCAATCAGCGGCCCATCGCTACCTTACGCGCGCGGACCGGGTTTGACGTTCAGGTCCGGAGGGTATCTTGGAAGTATTGCAGGTTGTTACCCTGCCTAACCCGCACGTCAGCGGAGTACCACTGATCTGGCGCGCGGTAAGAAAGGGCCAAAAGGGAGGCCACCACAATGGATATGAAGAGAATCGTGGGGAGGATCACACTCGCCGGGGCGATGTGCGCCACTGTGCTGGGCATCGGTGCCGGTGTCGCGCAGGCCGATCCGGGACCACGTATACCAGGACCACCGGGGCCCCATATCGACGATCCGATTAGATGGCAGCCGGTACCACCTGGACAGATTCAGCACTGGTGCCCGTGGCAGGCACCGCCTGGTCACTGGATTGGAGGTCCGCACGGCATACCGTGCACCTAAGTTCCAAAACGCATTTCACGGAACCTGGCCGCCTAGCCCATTGGGCTATGGCGGCCAGTGTTTTGCTCTAGGCGAGTTGGACACGAATTAGCAAGCACCGCTGGGAATCCCACGGACTGGAGTGGTTTCCTGAGACGGCATGGTTTGCGGATACGGCACTCGGTAGGGGATCCCGTAATTCACGCTGCCCAGTACCGCGTTCGGAACGCACTGCGGGAGTTTCGAAAGTTCGCCAACCACAGGATGATTCAGCTTAGGCGGCGACGGGTTTGGCGGGACAGCGAAGTTGAACGCGGAAGTCATATCTCCCACCGTGCTTCTGCGCCAGGGGGTGAGGTTAGGCACTGGTACCCCGAATCGTGTCTCCAGCAATCGCAGCTGTGAGGTGTGGTCGAAGGTGTCGTGGACCATCAGCGGCCCGCGGCTGTACGGAGAGATGATCAAACACGGGACCCGAAAACCCAAGCCGATCGGCCCACGGATGCCCCCGGAATCAGGCACCGCATTGATGTCAGGCACCGTGACATATTCGCCGGGAGTTCCCGGTGGCGCGGTGGGCGGTACGACGTGGTCGAAGAATCCGCCGTTTTCGTCGTAGCTGACGATCAACGCGGTCTTTTCCCAGACCGCCGGATTGGACAGCAGGATCTTGAGCACCATCACCAGCGCGATGGCGCCCGCCGCCACCGGGAATGCTGGGTGTTCGGATTGAAGGATGTTGGGAATCACCCAGGAAACCTGCGGCAGTCTGTTGGTTTTGACGTCGACGAGGAAATCTCCGGGGTAGCTCGGCGCTAGGCCGCGGCGGGCGAGATCCGACCTCGGATCCGCTGTCTGTGTGAAGTACTCGATGAAATTACCGAAGGTGAGATCGGAGACGAACGGTCCGAGGGTCTTGTTGCGATACACCTTCCAGGTGATGCCGGCGTCGCTGAGGTTCTGTGGCATGATGCGCCAGCTGAAGCTCTGAGTCGGCTTGATGTAGGGGCTCCCCAGCTGCGGCCCGCCATTGGTTCCGTCTGGGTCGAGGGTGGCGCTCAGCCAGTACAGCCGGTTGGGCAGGGTTGGTCCCAACACCGAGCCAAAGTACCGATCGCAGATCGTGAACGCGTCAGCGAGCAGGTAGTGGACCGGAATGTCTTGGCGCTGGTAGTAGCCCATCACTGTGGGGGTGTGTGCTCCGTTGGCCTGCACCGGCAGCCAGTTGTCGTTGGCGCCGCCGTTCCAGGCCTGATGCAGCGCGGCCCAGGTGTGGGCCGGGTCATTGACGCATTCGCCGTCGAGGATGGGGCCGCGGGTGGTGTCGAGGCGGTAGGGGATCGTGACGCCGGCAGGGTCAATGGCCTGCGTCATGGGATTCCAGCCCTTTTGCGCGAAAAGTGGCGATGGGGTGTTGAATCCATCGATGCCGGAGAGCGTTCCGAAGTAATGATCGAATGATCGGTTCTCCTGCATGAATAGCACAAAGTGTTCGATGTCGGTCAAATGACCGGCGCAAGGCCCCGCTCCGTAGGCCTTTTCAATTACCGGCCCGGCAAGCGCCATTAACGCCCCAGCACCCCCTGCGGCGGCATTGCCCAAGAATTTCCGACGCGACATTCCGCTGAGTCGGCTTTGGCTCACCGCTGTGCCTCCCGTTGGGGAATTTCAGCTCAACGTAGACGACAACGGTGACCGGCCTTGCCGGCCCGACCCGGCGTGTCGCACGCAAATTTCATGCACTGCCCAAATAATCGTGGTGGTCGAACGACTTCTACATGAGTTCCACGCGCGATATTTCGTTGGTGGATTTGAAAAATATTGCTGCGGATGCGTTTCGGTGCGCGCCGAGAGTTGTCAGCATGCCTCCCGCGGCCCGCCGCCAGGTGAACATTTCGGCGCGTCGCCTCGCGCTAACACGGCGATCTTGCTCGGGCCTGCTGACGACTGTGCGGACCGCCTGTGCGATCGCCATCGGATCGTTGTCGGCCAGGGCGCCGCTGTCCGCGGTGATGATCTCGGCCAGCGCAGATGTGCGCGACACCACGGCCGGTGTGCCGCAGGCCAGCGATTCCAATGCGGCCAGCCCAAACGTTTCGTGCGGCCCAGGCGCCAGCGTGACATCGGCGCAAGCCAGCAGTCCCGCAACCGTGAGGCGATCGGAGATGAAGCCGGTGAAGTCGATTGGCAACCCAGTTGCCTGCCGTTGCAGCCTGGCCCGCAACGGACCGTCGCCAACGACCACCAATCTGGTGTCGACTCCGGCGTCACACAGTGCAGCTACGGCGTCGATGCTGCGATCGGCATGCTTTTCCACCGAGAGCCGGCCGCAGTGGACCAGTAGGACCTGCGCCGGTGTGGCCCAGCGCCGTCGCAGCAGTGCAGAGCGCCGACGCGGGTGGAAGGTCTGCAGGTCCACACCCAGCGGGACGGTGACGGTATTCGTGGCGCCTATGCGGTCGAATTCCTCCCGCGCGAAGCTGGTTGTACACACCACCGTGTCGTAGTTGGCGGCGGTGCGCTTGTTGGCGAAGTCTGCGAATTTCTGTGCGGTTCGACGCGGAAGCAGTTGGCCGGCAAAGCGATCAAGACGTTCATGGGAGATCATCACGGTTGTGACGCCGTGGTCGCGGCCCCACCGGCCCAGCGACCTCAGCGTGAGCCGATCGGAGACCTCCAAGGCATCTGGTTGCAGCGTTTCCAGCACGGCGCGCACGGGTCCCGGCATTATCGCGCGGTAGCCCCCGGTGAACGGAAGCAGCTTGGCGGGCAGCGTGATTCGCACGACACCCGTGGGCAGCCGGATTCGCCCCGCATGTGGACCCGGGACGATCAGAAATACCTTGTGTCCACCGGCAGAGTATTCCGCGCCCAAACGGTCGATCGCGGTCCGC
Source organism: Mycobacterium simulans (assembly GCF_900232995.1). Classification (GTDB taxonomy): domain Bacteria; phylum Actinomycetota; class Actinomycetes; order Mycobacteriales; family Mycobacteriaceae; genus Mycobacterium; species Mycobacterium simulans. Next base: position 35,719 of record NZ_OCVX01000001.1, on the reverse strand, counting down.
AGGCCACCGGAGCGAGGTCCATAGAAGTTGGCGACCTGAACGACACGCATACCGTGAGAAAAACCGGTGCTCGTGTGCGGTCAACGATCTCAGATCGACGGGTGCCTGAATAGTGCATGAACTCTGCCCAGCCGAGACTTGTTCCGCCGGCGGGGCATGGGGACGTCGCGAGCTCGCCATCGCGCACAACATCGGCGCAAGTCCGCCAGCCGAATCCGCTTGCGTACGTGCCGAACACGGCAGTGGCGCCGACGGGCGTGGCTCAGCTGGGTTTCTTGAGGTGTGGCCCCAGCATCTCGTGCCATGCCCTGGACATGTTCTGAAACTCGTCTTCGCAATTGCCGGCGCGGTCTTCCGGCAAGTCGCCGGAGGTGACGATATTCGCGTTGGTTATCGGATCTGAGCCATAGATCCAGCACTCCCAGTTGTACATGCGCGTGATGTCCATGGAGTGCCCGTCCCAGAACGGAAGATCGTTGGCATCGCCGGCCTCTTTCGCGCTCAGCTTCCAGTCCTGGGCGGTGTCGGTGGCGATACGAACGCCGTTGGGGTAAGGCTTTCCGTCTGCGCCCGGGGTTAGGAGCATGAACGCGGAGAGCTGATCGGCCACGTCTTCCTCGCGCCCGGTGAACGCCAGCTGATAGATGGCCAGGGTGGCGTGTCCGAGTTCGTGATAGAACCCGGAGATCGTCGCATCGACCGCGGCGACCACCGGATCCGGATTACCGTTGTTTGCAAACCTTTGCTCGCTTTGCTGGATGTCCTCGTAGCAGAGTTGTATCTCGTTGACGTTGGGGTCCCAGTAGTCGTTGGCCTCGCCGCATTGCTTGCCGACGGCCCCCACGTCGTAAGGCAGATTCAAAGTGTCGTTGACCTGCTGGGCGACTTGTTCTAAAAGCGTGGCGTCCTGCATGAGCTGACGTCCGCGCCGTGCCTCTGGTGTGTCGGCGTCCTCATAGCGAATGGTCATGTTCCCGGGCGATGCGGGCTCGGCCGATGATTTCGCCACTTGACTCGATGGCTGCCCCGACTGTGACTTGTCGTCCGCTTGGTGACTGCTGGACCCGCTGCATCCCGCAGCAAACATGAGCGCGGCCAACGCCGCGGCCGAAATTGCTGCTCTGGTCATGGTGTTAACTCCCCTCATAAGCCACAACCCAGTCTCATGGCAACGGCTTCTTATCCGGCTTTGTCGCTGAACCGTGTGAGACCTGTGCAGAACGGTACAACGGCCGCCCGCGTCCGGGATCGCATTGCCGTCTTACGGGTTGGACAGCAGCGCCCGCAAAATTGTTGCCGCCGCGGCCGGTGCCTCGTGCTGCCCAATAAATTGGCTTGGACGCCAGGGTGCCCACCACGCGCCGATAGCTGCCGGGGTTTTCCGCGTCGGCCACGGTGACGACGGGAAGGGCGGCGATTGTGTGCTTTTCCTTCAACCACATTGCACCCAGCGGGATACCGACGATCGCATACATCGACACCATCAGAACCAGGACCGGCTTCCAGGCGATTTCCCAGCCCAGGCGGCGTCGCGAGATCGGTAATGCTTGCAGCTGCTCATCGAGTTGACGGCGACCGAATCGAAAGACGTACCAGGCCAATACGCGCGCCAGCGCCATACAGGCCAGGACGACTAATCCAACAATGCCGCTCGCCCGAAAATAGAATGTACTGTCGCCTTGGTTGATCGTCGCCGCGAGCATGACGCCCGGGATCGGCGCAGTGAGAAGCAACAGCAGCGCGTAGGACGGGTGGTTGGTTAGGTAGGAATAGGTAACCGTCCACGAACGGTTGCCGCCGTACACGGTCACGGGTCCGATGTCGGCGCCCACGACGGGAGTCCAAGAGCCCTGTACCATTCGCGGTTTCACCAGGGAGCGCACGAACAAGAAGCCGAAGATCAGCGACATCGCCAGCGCGCCCCAGAACACTCCGTCGATACGGCCGCCGGTGCCAGGCACACCAAACGCGCCGTGGATGTCGATCATCCTCGCGATAAAGCGCGATAACGAAGGTCAACGGCATCGCGAAGAACAGTTCGAGCAGCCACACCTGAATGAGCTGGGGGATACGGGATCCGATCCGGTCAAACGCCAGCACACGTTGCCAGATGAACCGAAGGACACCCATGGTCGGGCACCCCAGCGAGCAGGGAATGCGAATGACCAGGATTTCCGCGTATGCCGTCGCGCTGACCAGCTCACGCGAAATTTACTGTTGATCGGCGGCTGAGGTGATTGAATGATCTAGATCGGTTGGTGGCTAGCGTCAGGATGTCACCCGAAGCGAAGGCGATGCACTAGTTGAACAGAATCAGCCGGCAACGTGATGCCTGACCGGCGGCTAAGGCTCATGTGGTGATTGCTCGATTTATCGATCGCTTCGCGCTATGGATCGTCGGTTTGTGGTTGGTCGCTGCCGTTGTCGGCAATGCCATGGCGCCGCAACTCGAAGCGCTCACCGCCGCGCGGGATCAACCATTTGCGCCAGCCGGCACCGCGAGCTGGCATGCGTTGCAACAGTCGGCAGCGGCCTTCTCGAAGCCGCCCACCGACAACCTCGGATACGTGGTCTTACAACGAGACGGACCCCTGACCGACCGCGACCGGGCATTCTGCGATCAACTGGTCGCCGCGCTGGACGCCGATGACCAGCATGTCACCGATGTAGTGGACTGGTGGGCAGTCCCCGTCATGGCGGGGCGGAGTTTTAGCGCCGACCATCAGGTGGCGACAGTATTCGTGCGGTTATCGGGCATGGTCGGAACCACGCACGCCAACGAGTCCGTGCAAGCCGTGCGCAACATGGTGAAAGATTTGCACCCCCCCGACGGCCTGCAGGTATTTGTCACCGGTCCTGGCGCCACGATCATGGACGAGTTCGCGGCGATATACCAGCAGATGAAGTTCATCGTGCTGATGACATTCGCGGTGCTGTTAGTCCTGTTGTTGATTTTCGACCGATCCCCGATCACTGCGATGGTGCCATTGGTGACGGTCGGCTTGGCCTTAACCGTGGCCAAGCCGATCGTCGCCGTCCTCGTCGAACGCGGTGACATCGGGGTTTCGGTATTCGCTATCGGGCTGAGCATTGCTGTGGTTGCCGGTGTCGGTACCGGCTTCACGATATTCCTGATCGGGCGTTACCAGGAACGGCGACGACAACAATTCGCCCCAGCGGATGCGTTCGCGGACGCCTACCGGGGTGTGGCACCGACAATCATCGGTTCGGCACTCATCGTGGTGGTGCCCCTGGGCTTTGTGAAATTTCTAGACTTCGCCCGGATCAGTGTGTTCGGGCCAACCGGAGCCCTGTTAACGATCGGCACTCTCGTGGTCGCGGCGGCCACACTTCCCTTCACGCCGGCGCTCATAGCGCTCGCTGGCCGCGCCGACTTGCTGAACCCGCCAGCCCGTAACCGGGTGCGGCGCCGGTTGCGGCGGCTCGGCATCTATGTGGCGCGCTGGCCAGCGCCGATCCTGGTGGCCAGCGGCGTGCTGGTTTTCATTCTTATGGTCAGCCTGCCTGCAGTGCCGATCGGGTGGGACGAATCTGCGGCGACCCCGGCCAACGCCGAATCCAACCGCGGGTACCAAGCGGTCGACGGTCACTTCGCCGCCAACCAACTATTGCCCGACGTCGTCACCATCCAGACCGACCACGACATTCGCAATCCCGCGGGTCTGACTGCGTTGGAACGAATCACCGCCGCAATCATGACGGTTCCCGGTGTGCGCATGGTGCAGTCAGCCAGCCACCCCACCGGGATGGTGTCCAAACAAGCCGCGTATTCAACTTCGGCAGGGAATTTCGGTGATCGTCTCGACGAGTTTTCCGACCTCGTCGCGTCTCGGGGTGCGGCGTTCGCCGCTCTCGAAACCGCGATCGCCGACATGACGAAGTCGATCGACCTCACCGAGAATGCGATGTCGCTCGGCGCCTACGGAATCGGTGGGGCCGGTTTGGCCGTCCATCTCATGCAGGAATCGATCGCCAAAGTTCGGGGCCGCGCAGCTGACATCTCCGACATTTTCGGACCGCTGCGCAATCTCGTCGCGGGGCTACCGAACTGCACGACAACCCCGGTATGTGCTGCTGCCGACGAAGCGGTCCAATGGTCGAACACCGTCGTCGACAGTTCGGTGAAGCTGGCTGATACGGCAGAACAGCTCGGGCAGCAGGTTGCGGAGGGCGCCGCAAAGGGCGGTCCATCCAATCTGCCGATTGCGATAGCCAAGATCACCGGTCAGCTGGAACAGCTACGAGCCTCAGCAGAAGGCGTGATTGGCACCGTCAGCGCTGCACGCCCGGTACCAGCGCTGGAGCTACCCGGCTATTTGCAGAACCTTGTGGCGGCTTCTCAGGGCTCTCCGGGAGCAGACCTCTACGCCTCCCGAAAGATTCTGACCGACCCCAATATGCGCGTTCTGCTGAACGATTTCATTTCGGCAAACGGACGCGCGACGCGTCTTATCGTCTACGGCGATGGGCAAGAGTGGGGCTCTGATGGTGCCGAACGTGCTCGTGCCATCGTGGCCGCCGTGGCAGACGCGACCAAGGATGGCACGCTCCAACCGACCGCGGTTGAACTCACCGGCGTCGGACCCGCCACCCGAGACCTTCAGGATCTGGTGGGCAGCGACCTGATGCGGATGGTTGCCACCACACTCGTCGTCATCTTGGTGATCGCCGCGATGCTCCTGCGAAGTCCGGTCGCTGGGTTTGTCGTTGTTGTCACCATCGCGATCTCGTACCTGTGTGCACTTGGCGCCAGCGTGCTGATTTGGCAACGAATATTCGGCCAATCATTGCATTGGTCGGTGCTGCCGATCGCCTTTGTGTTGCTGGTCGCCGTGGGTTCCGCCTGCAACCTGCTTTTCGCGCTGCGCATCCGCGAAGAACGCTGGGCCGGGCAACGCACCAGCATCATCCGCGCGTACCGCGCGACCGGAGGAGTTGCTACAGTCGCCGGAATCGTTGTCGGCACAACAATACTCGCGCTTGCTGCCAGCCATGTGCTGAGCATTGCCCAAATCGGTGTCACCGTCGGCCTCGGGCTGTTGCTGGACGCGCTTGTGGTGCGCGCTTTCGTGTTGCCTGCCGTTATGGTTGTGCTGGGCCGCTGGCTGTGGTTCCCACGGCGACAGGTTACCTACGACGAGCAGGTGTCTGAAGCTTTGACCGTTTGAATTGCCGAGGCGCACGAAATGATCAGCGCCAGTTAGTCGCCCAACGTGAAGAGCAGCACAAGTGCGGCGTAGGCGCCGAGGAGCACTGCAGCCCCCGCCAGACCGATGCGGACCGGCGCCCCGTCGATAGGGTCCAACCACCGCCGGAACGGGCGCGATGCGATCGGTACGAGAACCCATTGCAGCAACACAACGCTGACGACATTGCCCAAGAACATCGATACCGCTGGCCCGATTCCGAGCTGCTTCAGCGCGGGTGCCAGCGACTTGGCCAACACGAGCACGGTCGGGTACAAGCACAGCAACACCAGCATTGCCGACTTCCAACCCGGTGTGATTTTCGTTTGCCCGTCGGCAACTCGAACGGTCGACCCGAATGGTGCACTGCGAGGCAGTTCGGCGAAGTCGCGGGTCAACTCGCCCCGCAGCCGCGGCAGCGCTTCTTGCCGTTCGCGTGATCGAATCCATCGCGTCAGCTGGCTCGGGGTGCGAAAGCGAAGCACCGTCATCCACTGCCCGGAGGCATCCGCGGGAAGCAGTGTCGTCCCTTCGTATCCGGGAAATCCGGAGCTGATGCGCGTCAAGTTACCTTGGGCTGCAATGAATTCGGTTTCCTTGCCGGGCGACACGCTGTGCAGGAAGACACCGAGGTTCGCGGGTGGCAATTCGCCCTCGGCGAGGATGACTTCGGAGGCAGCCCGCCAGCATCCTTGTTGTTGGCCTTCGGAAAGTATGGCCTGGCGTTCCGCGCCGTCGAGCCATGCGTCGAGCCGTTCTGCGCTGTCGAAGGAGGCTTCGAGCGCCCAATCGAGTTGACTGGAGCTTTGAACCGATTGGCGCGCGCTGACGTATCCAGAAGTATGACGAGCCGCAGCGAGGTATCCGGCTGCCCACCGGCCGAATCGCTCGGGATCGGAGGGAGGATGGAAGAGCGTTATCGCGGTAGCGCTAACAGTCATGTCAGTTGTCTACCACCTTGCTCAGCAGCCCCACTGGCGTCATCTGTTCAGTCGTGAGTACGAAGCGGCCGGGACGCCGGCTTCGAGGAGGGCCGCTTCGGGTCCTGGTCGTAGGCGCCGGTGTGAGTGGGATTTCGGTGGCTCGCGGATTGCTGCGCGACGGACACGACGTCACCGTCTTTGACCAGCGGCCGAATTCGCAGGCGGGTGGCGGCGCCGTCACCATATGGCCCAACGGCTCTACCGTTCTGGCTCAGCTGGGTGTCGACATGGATGGCGCCGGTCAGCTGTTGTCCAGCGTGCGAGTGTTGACGTCTCGGGGTCGCCGGCTCGCCACCCTGGACGTGACGGCGATGGCGAACCAGTTGGGCGCACCTGTTCGGATGGTTCCGCGTCGTGACTTGCTCAAGCGGCTGTTGGACGGCATCCCGAGCGGTCGCATCCGATGCAACTGCCGCGCGGTAGGAGTGCTCAGTACTCCTACCGGAGTGCTGGTTGACTTTGAAGACGGCAGCTCGGTTGAAGGTGATTTGTTAATCGGTGCGGATGGCCTGCATTCGATAGTTCGACAAGTTGTAGGCGCGCCGGGCGCGGAACCGACCGGCTGGTGCAGCTGGCAGGGACTGATCGCCTTGTCAGACGTTGTGGACGACAAGCACGTCGCTCAGGTCATTATCGGCAAGCACGGAAACCTGGGCCTCTGGCCCGCCGGCGGCTCCGATCTTCAATGGTGGTTCGACCTGCCGTGGTCCGACGACTTCATCAGGCCGCAATATCCGATCGCCGTTATCCGATCTCACTTCAGTGGATGGTCGGATTCGGTCGATCGAGTCCTGGCCGCATTGACCGACGATCATCTGGCGCCTTCGCCTTACCCGCATTTTCGGCATCCGATTCCCCGGCAGGGTCAAGAAGCGATGACGTTGCTTGGCGACGCGGCTCATACGATGCCGCCGACACTGGCGCAAGGGACCAATCAGGCGCTGTTGGACACGATGGTGCTGTGCAAGGCGCTTGCGGATCTTTCCAGCGCAACCAATGATCTGCCGAGCGCGTTGCGCTGGTATGAGAAAACCCGGAGGCGTAGGGTCGCCGCCGTGTCCCGGGTGGCTTCGCTGCAGGTGGCCCACGGCGAGTCGGTGCTACGACCTGCCGCGTTGTTGTCGGACCGGCTCCACACCTGGGGCCTGCTGTTGTTCCTCCGGTTGACGAGTCACCGCAGGATGTCCGCAGCGATCACTCGTGACCTTGCGACCGCGACGAACACCCCCATTTGCACGGCTGGGTCTGGGCTATGAATCATCCGGACGATCCGGTACGAATTCGAGGCGATCCCGGCACGCCGTCGCGTTGGCTCTGGCTCGTCAAGTGGTGCGTGCTGGCCGTTCCGCACTATCCCATACTGATATTTCTCTATCTGGTGTATCCGGTGCTGACGATTGTTGCCGGCGTTGCGATCTTGTTCACCGGACGCTATCCACGCCCCATATTTGAGTTCAACGTCGGGGTGCTGCGCTGGTCGTGGCGGGTCATGAATTACCGATTTCCGATGAACAGCACCGACAGGTATCCGCCATTTAGCCTGTCGTCTCGCCCGGACTACCCGGGCGACCTAGAAGTCGACTATCCGGAACGGCTCACAAACTGGGCGGTCCTGGTGAAGTGGTGGCTGCTGGGACTTCCTCAGATACTGCTGTGCTGGGCGATGGAGCCGCTGCTGCAAGTGCTTTGCGTCATCTCCGCGGTGTGGTTGCTGTGCACCGGCAGACTCCATCCGGGCATGTTCGATCTCCTGATGGGAATTGTCCGGTGGCGTTATCGAGTGGCTGTATATGTATCGTTGATGCGTGATGACTATCCGCCGTTCCGACTGGATCTAGGTGGAACATAACGCGCCGTAATCCCTTATTTCCGTATGTGTATCGGCTCGGACAGCCGATCTTCGACCGGCTGTTCTATAACCGGTATCGTCGGGCGGCGATCATGAATGCGACCGGCCGGCTGCTGATGATTGGTCTTGGCCCAGGGGCCGATTTAAAGTTTGTACCGCCTACGGTGACCTCGGTCACCGCTGTGGAACCGGTGGCGGCGTTTCGGCGGATGGCGTCCCGTCTTGCCCGTCGCCACGGCATTGCAGTCGACATCGTCGATGGGATGGGAGAGTCGATTCCGTTCCCGGACAACAGTTTCGACTCAGTACATGTCGGATTGGTGTTGTGCTCGGTAGCTGATGTAGGCGCGACTCTTGGCGAGATTCGGCGTGTGCTCGCACCGGGAGGCAGGTTGGTCGTCCTCGAACATGTCCGCGGGGATGGCGCGATGGGTCGATTCCAAGACCGGATCGCAAAGCCATGGTCGTGGGTTTCGTCCGGTTGTCATCCGAATCGCCGAACCATCGACGCAATTGCAGCGGCCGGATTCGATACCTCGAGACTGCGCAGCATCCCACGAACGATGGTGCCGCCCCCGTGCACGCCTCATCTGCAAGGATTTGCCACAGTAATCGAGGAGTAGTGCTTCGAATCGACACTCGGTATCTTGAACCTTCCCATTGACGAGGTATAAACTCAAATTCTGCCGTTTTGGCGCCGGGGGATAGGTGCGGCGGGCCTGAAAATAAGTAAACAGGGGGCTGTGGTGATGAATTTCTCAGTATTGCCGCCGGAGGTCAATTCGGCGCGGCTGTTCTCTGGTGTGGGTTCGGCTCCGATGTTGGAAGCCGCCGCGGCCTGGAATGGGTTGGCGGATGAGTTGGCCACAGCGGCGTCGTCATTTTCGTCGGTGACGTCGGGGTTGGCGAATCAGGCCTGGCAGGGTCCGGCGGCGGAGGCCATGGCGGCCGCCGCGGCTCCGTATACGGCGTGGCTGAGTGCGGCGGCGGCTCGTGCGACAGGGGCGGCTGGGCAGGCGCAGGCGGTGGCCGACGCTTTTGAATCTGCGCGGGCGGCGACGATTCATCCGCTGGCCGTGGCGGCCAATCGGCAAGGGTTCGTGCAGTTGGTGTTGTCGAATTTCTTCGGCCAGAACGCGCCGGCGATTGCGGCCGCTGAGGCCCAGTATGAGGAGATGTGGGCCCAGGATGTGGCCGCGATGTTCGGCTACCATGCCGGGGCCTCGGCGGCTGCCACTCAGCTTGCGCCGTGGCAACAATCACTGCGAAACCTGGCGACCCAGCTCGCCGGAGTGCTGGGCCTCAATCCAGTCACCAACCCGGTACCCGGCGACCTAAGCCTAGAGAGTCAAACCCAAAGTTTCGGCCCGTTCACAATCACGGCTCTTGGCGACTCCGCCGAGAATAATTTTGTTGGACTTGTTGTCGAGAGCCCATTCTTTAACAATACGTTGACTTCTGGGCAAGAAACCTCGCTTGGCCTAGGTGCGCCCGGACAAACCGTAAATCGATTCGAAAGTCCGGTGCTACCGTTCTTGAATAGTTCGTTCGCCCTTCCTGTGACGGATCCCTTGGCGCCGCTCTTTATTGCGCTTCTCCCACTCGGCCTCTGACGCCGCCGGTGGGTTGGCCTGGCAGCGATCTGCGGGAGGACCCTACTCGACGCCGACCGCCTCGATGATGTTCAGTCGTGCCGCCCGCCGCGCCGGCGGTACGGAGCCGAGGAGGCTGATCGCCAGCGCTCCGATGGTGAAAACCAACGCCATTGAGCTTGGGCGGAAGCCGACCGCGAAGTTCATCATGTCGCCGCTCACCAGGCTGAACAACCACTGGTCGAGCAGGCCGAACAACAGTCCCAAGACACCGCCGACAATGCCGAGGGCCGCCGCCTCGGCCAGCACCGTCTGCAATGTGACCCGGCGGTTGGATCCCATCGCCCGCAGCACCCCAATTTCGCGACGCCGTTCCAGTACCGAGAGTGTCAGGGTGTTCAGGAGTGCCACGGCGGCTACGACAACGACGATGAGCCACACCGCGTTGGCGATGTACATGCTTTGATGCAGCGGTGCTTCCAAGCCCGCCACGGCCGCACGACCGTCATACACATAGTTCGATGCCGGCACTACCCGCCGGACATCGGCCAACAGGCGGTTGGTATCCACGCCACGGTCCGCGGTGATCTGCAGTGTGGTCGGTTGCGGACGGTCGAACCACGTTCGCAGTTGGTCGAGGCTCATTCCGATGGTGCCGATCACCGTCGAGAAGTACGGCACCAAGGCCAGCACGACCGTCTGCTGTAAGCCATGCGGCGTTTGTAGCCGCAATTGGTCACCAACCCGAACATTGAGCGTCTTGCCTAGATTCCGTGAAAGCACCACGCCTCGACCGGCCAGCACCTCGTTGCGCAGGTGCTGATCGAGGGCGCGGTAGAGCGCGTCGGCCGTTCCGGCGGAGAAACCGTCGAGCATCACGCGAGTCCCGCCCACGACGGCGAACGCGAATGCGCCCTCGGTCACGCGTGCTACCCCTGGCACCGCTGCCACCTTGTCGGAAATGCCTTGCGGGAGAACGTCGGTGGGATAACTGTCCGGAGGATCTGCGCTCACCCACACGTCGACCTCGGACACCGGCGAGAAGATCGCTCGTGCCGACCGGATCATGTCGCTGTTCGTACCGGTGATCGCAACGGTGGTGATGACTGCGATGAGCACTGTCATCACGGTCGCCCAGACTCTGCGTGGCGCCCGCTCGATCGTTGCTGCCGCGAGAGCTCCGACGGATCCGAACATTCGGGCTGTTGCGGCGGTGGCTTTGATAATGGGCCCCGCAACTGCGAAGCCCAGCGCGATCTGGGCACAGAACACCGTAGACATCGCGGCGAAGGCCAAAACGCCTTTCTGGTTGACGACCATGAGGATCGACAACGCAAACACGGCGACGGCTCCAACCCCAGTTGCGATCCGCAGCCAGCGCGACACGCGATCGGCCGCTGAAACTCCGACCGGTGCCAACGCCTCGATCGGTGAAACCTTGTAAACCTGCCGGGCAGCCATCGCAACTGCAACCACACTGGTCAGTGCCGTGGCCGCCACGGCGGCAGGTATCGCGTAGCCGGGCAGCCAGTACTCGACCCGGGCCTCTAGACCCTGGGTCATCGTCGGAGGCAATCGGCCAATCGCCATGCGGCCCAGCAGTATTCCGGTGCCCGAGCCAATGGCCCCACCGATCAGTCCGAGTATCGCCGCCTCCGCGAGCATGTCGCGAACGATCGTGACGCGTCGTCCACCGATCGCGCGCAGCATCGAGATCACCGGTCGGCGCTGCGTGATCGCCATGGTCATCGTGGTGTAGATCAAAAACGCACCCACCGCCAACGCGACCATCGCGCCCGTTAGAGCCATGTAGTTCATCATCTTGACGCCGTCGCCGGCGCGCGTCGCGCGCACATTCGGCTCCGCGACGATTGCCCGATTGTTCACCGCGGCCGTGATCGACGCGCGAACGGCGGCAACGTCAGCATTTGGTTTGGTGGTGACCAGAATCGAGTCGAGCTGACCTCGTCGTCCGGAAACATTCTGAGCGGTAGCAAGTGGAGCAAGCACATAGTGCCCGCCGTTGAGATCCGCGAGGCGTTTGCCCGCCAACACCTCGATGACGGTGACTGAACCCGAGCCCAGTTGAAACGTTTCGCCTTTCGTGCGACCCACACCGGGTCCGACGCGCACACCATTGGGTACCCGCGAAGGTGTCGCCAATTGCTGTTCTGCCCCACCATCTTTCAAAGCATCTTTCAGCGCACCATCCAGCGCGGCAATGTTCGCGTCTGCCCCCAGCAGCAGAACCGGTCCAGTCGGCGTGGAGGCGGTAGCCCGGATCATCGGTACCGCCGTGGCAACGCCGGGAACCGCGGCTACGTCTGCGGTGATCGTGTCGGGAAATCCGGCATCGGTGATACCCGACACCTCCAGCGCGGCTATGCCGGCGATCCCGTCGGCGAGCCTGTTGACGGAACCGCTGATCGATCCGAAGATCCCGAGAATAGCGACCAGATACATTGCGGACACTGCCATTACGGCAATCGAGGCGGTAGTGCGCCGCCGGTGCACAACGAGTTCGCGCAGGCTGAATACGCGCCACCGGCTCGCGGCAGCCGTTGTCGCGCGCCCCGGTCTCACCCGGACACCACCGACAACTCGTCGGAGCTGACCCGACCATCCTGCAGCATGATCACCCGATCGCTGGCGGCCGCGGCGTCGGAGTTGTGCGTCACCATCACCACGAGTCGACCGTGGCCGTCCTCGTGGGCCAATTCGGCTAGCAGCGCCAAGATCGAAGCGCCCGTCGTGGAATCGAGGTTCCCGGTTGGCTCGTCGGCAAGGATCAAGGGTGGATCCATCATCAATGCCCGCGCCACGGCAACGCGCTGCATTTGCCCGCCGGATAGTTCCGCGGGTCGGTGCTCGGTCCGGTCGGCCAGTCCCACCCGGTCCAACAACCGAACCGCATCCGGCTTGGCGACGCCCAGTCGGACACCGTCGAGCAGCTTGGGGATCGCTACATTCTCCCACGCCGACAGCGTGGGTAACAGGTTGAAGAACTGAAAGATGAATCCCACGCGCCGATGGCGGAACTCCGACTGCTGCTCATCGCTGAGTCGGCCAATCTCATCGCCCGCGAACGTAATCGACCCGGAGTCGGGGGAGTCCAGCGCGCCGAGCAGATGTAGCAACGTGCTCTTGCCGGCGCCCGAGGGTCCGACGATCGACACGAAATGCCCGCCATCAAGCCGCAGGTTGATCGCGTCAAGTGCACGAACGCGTTGGCCACCGACTTGGTATTCGCGAACCACGTCTTGTAATTGGATGGTCAGCTCGCGTGTGAGCGAATCGGCAGCGTCGACTCGTTTGCTCATGGCCCTCCCGCCAGGCCGCTCCAGTCACGTAACCCTGGACACCTTCCCCAAAGTGCCGATATGAGATATCACGAGGTCGACCCCGGATTGGTTCGATGGCACGGAACCGACCAGATCAGATTGGTTTGCCGACGTGGCGCGGCCCATTGCGAAGAATTCTTGAAATTGTTGAGCTGTAACAGGCGCACGCCGCTGAAGTAGTGTTGACCGGATGATCACCGGTGCCCATGTCATCATCTATAGCCGCGACGCCGAGGCTGACCGGGCGTTTTTCCGCAACGTTCTGGGCTACCCCCATGTCGACGCAGGCGGTGGCTGGCTGATCTTCAAGCTGCCTCCAGCGGAGATCGCCGTGCACCCTACCGCGGCGGCGGATTCTCACGAGCTGTACTTGATGTGCGACGACCTCGCAGCCACCATCGACATGCTCAACGGCAAGGGCGTCGAGTGCACTTCGCCGACGGAAGAAGGCTGGGGCCGGCTCACCATGATCACGCTTCCCGGGGGTGGTCGACTGGGCCTCTATGAACCGCAGCATCCGCGTGCGACGGACCTGTGAACAGCATCTTGCCCGCGGTCACCGCCAGGCATCCGTGACCGAACATTCGGACCCTTAGGTGATGCGAAAGGTATCCATCGGGCATTATTGACGCGTGAGAGCATCCGTCATCGCTAGATTCGCTGGTGCGGCAGTTGCCGCGACGTGGGCACTGTTGATCGAACCCGTCCCCATCGCATCCGCGATTCCATCGCCGCCGCCCAACCCGGCGTGCGCGGATGTCGAGGTGGTATTCGCCCGGGGCACCGGCGAGCCACCGGGCGTTGGCGAAACCGGAGAGGCATTCGTCAACTCGTTGCGTTCGAAGATTGGCCCGAAGTCCATGGTGGTCTACGCGGTCGATTACCCAGCCACGACCGATTTCCCGACCGCGATCGACGGAGTCAACAACGCGGGCATGCACATCGAGCAGACGGCGGCTAACTGTCCTAAAACCAAGATGGTGCTGGGTGGATTCTCCCAAGGTGCGGCAGTGATGGGTTATGTCACCTCCGCGGCAATACCCGATGGTGCACCCGAGGACGCTCCCAGGCCGATGCCGGCCGAGGTCGCGGATCATGTCGCCGCGATCACCCTTTTCGGAACGCCGTCGGCCCAATTCATCAACTCGATCGGTGCGCCACCGCTGATCATCGGCCCGCTGTACGCGGCCAAGACCACCCAGCTGTGTTCTGCTGGCGACCCCGTCTGCTCCAACGGAGGAGACTGGGCCGCGCATAACGCGTATACCGACGACGGAATGGTCGAGGAGGCGGCGACTTTCGCCGCGAGCCGCCTCTAAGGCGTGTCAGCCAGACTTGGTGGTGTGGCTAGCCAGCGTGGCATCGCTGAGGACGATGCGGATCACTCGGCGCGTGATGCCAGACCGAGTTTGGTGAAGATCTTGCGCAAGTGGTAATCCACGGTGCGGCGACTGAGAAATAACGACGCGGCGATGGCGCGGTTGGTTTGTCCCTGGGCGACGAACCGGGCGATCTGCAGTTCCTGAGGTGTCAGCTGATCGGCTGTGGTGACGTCTCGCTTGCGCGCGGACTCGCCGGTGGCCTGTACCATTTGCGGTCGAACTCACATCGATCCCGCTCAGTGCCTTCGGCCTGTCCGCGCCGGTCGGTCTGTATGCCGGCGCTGCAGCACAGCGCAATCTCATTGAGGCCATCGATGCAAAGACTGCTGACTTCACTGATTCGAGGGAATGCCGATCTGGAACGGAGCCCCCCGAGCACCCGGGGCGGGCCGGGTGTCGATCCGCGATCCGCGCGGCCACGCGCGCTCGTGACGAGGGCTGGAAAGACGTTTAGGTTTCGTTTTGAGTGGGAATCCCTCGGCCACCCGGGGGTGCACGCGCATACGGGCTGTCTTGTTGTCTCCAGTTCCACTGACACGCGATGACTTGACCAATACCGTCACAATTTTTTAACGCGGAAAACCCTTGTTGGGGGCTAGATCTGGCGATTTCGGCTGTCTAAACTTTTGTGCGGGGTGGGGGAGTTCCAACATTTTCTAGTCGAGCGGGCGGCTATGGAACGACTAACCGGATTTGACGCATTTTTCCTCTATCTGGAGACGCGGACGCAACCGCTGAACGTGTGCTGTGTTCTGGAATTGGACACATCAACGATGCCAGGCGGCTATACGTACAGCCGGATGCGCGCCGCGTTGGCGAAGCATGTGAAAGCGTTGCCGGAATTTCGGATGAAGCTCGCCGACACCCAGTTGAACCTGGATCACCCGGTGTGGGTGGACGACGAGAACTTCCAGTTGCGCCGCCACTTGCACCGAGTCGGTGTGCCGGCGCCGGGAGGACGCCGGGAGCTGGCTGAGATCTGTGGATATGTTGCGGGATTGCCGCTCGACCGCGACCGACCGCTGTGGGAGATGTGGGTGCTTGAAGGCGGCGCCCGCCATGACGCAGTGGCGGTGATGCTCAAGGTCCACCACGCCATGGTCGACGGGATCGCCGGGGCGAACCTGCTAGCCGAGCTATGCAGCCCGGTGGCCGATGCGCCGGCCCCCCAGCCGGTCGGTGGCACGGGTCGAGCCAATCCGCTGCAGATCGCTGTAAGTGGATTGATGGGTTTCGCTACCCGCCCGTTGCGCTTGGCCACGTTGGTACCGGCAACGATGGTGACCTTGGCCCAGACGGCGCTTCGGGCACGCGAGGGCCGCACCATGGCCGCACCGTTTTCAGCACCACCGGCGCTGTTCAATGGCGCCGTCGGCAAGGAACGCAACATCGCCTACACCCAGCTTGATATGCGCGACGTCAAGAGAGTCAAGGACCGGTTCGGGGTGAAAGTCAACGACGTGATTGTGGCGTTGTGCGCCGGGGTTTTGCGACGGTTCCTGCTGGATCGTGGCGAGCTTCCCGACACCCCGCTGGTCGCCACGGTGCCGGTGTCGGTCCACGATAAGTCCGACCGACCGGGGCGAAACCACACCACATGGATGTTTTGTCGGGTGGATAGTCAAATCAGCGACCCGGCCGAACGAATTCGCACCATCGCCGCCGGAAACACCGCCGCAAAAGACCACACCGCCGCCATCGGCCCCACTCTGCTGCATGACTGGACGCAATTCGGGAGCGCGGCGATGTTCGGTGCCGCGATGCGCATCCTGCCCCGCATTCCGATATCCCCC
Organism: Mycobacterium simulans; assembly: GCF_900232995.1. GTDB lineage: Bacteria > Actinomycetota > Actinomycetes > Mycobacteriales > Mycobacteriaceae > Mycobacterium > Mycobacterium simulans. The sequence continues at coordinate 19,572 of NZ_OCVX01000001.1, read as the reverse complement.
AGCCCCGCCTTCAACCTGATTCTGTCGAACGTGCCCGGCCCGCCGACCCAGTTGTACTTCCTGGGGTGCCAAGTCGACTCGATCTATCCTCTCGGTCCGATCCTGGGCAGTGCGGCGCTCAACATCACCGTGATGTCGCTTAACGGGCAACTGGGCATCGGGATCATCTCGTGCCCCGACGTCCTGCCGGACCTGTGGGGCATGGCCGATGGGTTCTCCGAGGCTCTCAAAGAGCTTCTGGAATGCAGCGACGACCGCCCGACAGATGGCGACGACCTGGATTCCTGAGTTCGACACTGTTCGCTGATGTCGCACGTTATGCGTGTGCAACACTGCCCTGCGGCCTACGCTGACCGAGATCGCACGAGGGCCGCAGGAGGACAGGGACAATGCAACCGAACCCACTCGATCCAGTTGCCAGCGAACGGCTATCGCATGCCGGGAAAGTGTTCACGTCGGATCTGTCGATCAACGAGTTCGCGCTCCTGCACGGGGCAGGTTTTGAACCCATGGAACTTGTGATGGGCGTCTCCGTGTATCACGTGGGCTACCAGTTCACCGGTATACGGCAACAATCGGAGCTGCCGGTGCTCACCGACGCGACGTATCGCGCCCGCTGGAATGCGATGTCGAGGATGCAGGCCGAAGCCGATTCACTTGGCGCGGACGGCGTTGTCGGCGTCCGACTCGAATGGCGCCATCAGGGCGAGGGCGAGCATCTCGAGTTCATCGCCGTCGGGACGGCTGTGCGGTACACCGCCAAACCGGGGGCGTTTCGACGTCCCAATGGGCAAGCGTTTACCAGCCACCTGTCCGGGCAGGACCTGACGACGCTGCTGCGGTCCGGGTTTACACCCGTTGCCTTCGTGATGGGCAACTGTGTATTCCACATTGCGGTGCAAGGTTTCTTGAGGACGCTGAGCCAGGTTGGGCGCAACGCGGAGATGCCGCAGTGGACGCAGGGCAGCTACCAGGCGCGGGAGCTGGCGATGTCGCGCATGCAAAGCGAAGCCGAGCGAGACGGCGGAACCGGTGTAGTCGGTGTGCATTTCGCTATCTCGAACTACGCATGGGGACACCACACGGTGGAGTTTTATGTGGCGGGAACGGCGGTGCGTCGAAGCGGCGAGCCGCAAAGCATCACGCCGTCGTTCGTCCTCCCGATGAGTGGCTGATGACCGGCTTCGACCAGGATCGCGTCAGCCGCGCCGTCGGGTCGGCTTTGGCTGGCCCCGGGGGAGTCGGGTTGGTGGTCAAGGTGTTTGCCGCAGTTCCCGGCGTGGTGCACATCCCGGCCCGACGGGGGTTCTTCCGATCGGAGCCAGAGAGAATCCAGATCGGTGACTGGCGGTACGAGGTCACCCAGGACGGTCGCCTGAGCGCCGCCCATGTGGTGAACGGCATCGTGCTTGCCGATACCGTCCTCGCGGCCGGCGCCGTCGGGCCGCACGTCGCCCACGCACTCGCGAAGGTAGTGAGCAGCTTCGGGCCAAGCATTCTTCCGAGCATCGAAGCAGCACTGGAGATGCTCGAGACCTTCGGCGGCGGGTACTGAAACCGTCGCACAAACATTTTCACGATTATCGCGTTAGCGATTGCGGTGTCGGCTGTACAGCATCGACGTGCCGGCCCGGACCACGCCACGCAGTGCGTAGGCCGCAGTCACCACCGATAGCAGGATCAACAGGATGAATGTCGGTAGCCAGTTGCTGCGGTGGTGGTTGACATTCCACCAAACGATCGTGAACAGCACCGCACAGATCAGTAGCACGATGTCGCGCCAATTGCCCTGGTAGGACGCTGCGGCCTTGCGCATGGCGCGACCCCGGTCGGAAGCCTCGATCAGGTCGTCGATGCGGGCATCGATGGTGCGCTGCAGCTCGGCTCGTCGTGCGGTGGCCTCCGGTGGGAGCCGATCGAGCAGTTCCATGTCCTGCTTGATCATCCCGCGAAAGTCCGGTCCTCGGAACTGTCCGGCCGCAATCGCCAGCATCGCGCCACCAAAAATCGGCGCACTGTTCAGCGCAAGCTGTCCCACACCCATCACGCCACTCCTCGGTCGGTACATCGCCAGTATCGGCCCGTTGAGGATCGCTGAACTTGGGCAAAGGATCAACCGCCGCGCGGGTGTAGTCGGCCAACAGATGTTGCGCGGGTCCTTGTGGATGATGTGAATCGCCTTGACCGACAACCCGTTCGGCACCAGGAGGGCGAGCTGCGGTGTACCGCCGACCTTCTCGAATTCGGTGGGCCGCCACCACAAGCCCGGCGTCGTCGACGCGGGTGCTAGCCCCCAGTGGACGCAACCACTACCATCCCGGGAATGGCGGAAGCTGGCGTCAATGGGCGGCGCACCAACCGGCGAGGACTCGCGACCCGGGAGAGCATGTTGGAGAGTGCCCTGCGATCACTGGCGTCCGGCGATCCCGGGGCCGCGTCGGCTAATCGCATCGCCAAGGAAAGTGGCGCCACCTGGGGAGCTGTGAAGTACCAATTTGGGGATATCGACGGGTTTTGGGCGGCTGTATTGCACCACACCGCGCAGCGGCGCGGCGAACTGCCATCGAATGCCGTCTGTGGCGGTCCGCTGCGTGACCGCGTCGCCGTCATCATCGATACCTTGTATGTGGGGCTGACTTCGACCGATTCCCGGGCCATCGAGACGTTGCGCAGGGCGCTGCCCAATGACCGCGCCGAACTCGAGCGACTCTATCCCCGCACCGCTGCCGAATTGTCGTCCTGGCAACACAGCTGGGCACTGGCCTGCCAGAAGGCGTTTGCCGGCCTGGATGTCGACCCCCGTCGGATTCGCGAGGTGGCTGCGTTCATCCCGGGCGCGATGCGGGGGATCACCTCCGAAAGGCAGCTGGGCACGTATTCGGACCTCGATGAGGCGCGCCGCGGGCTGACCAACGCGATCGTTGCATACCTGGAAAATTCTGGCTCCGAATGATTTTCGTGCATCCGGCAGCCGTGGCCGGATCTGCGTAGTGTAGTTTCACAGAGCCTACTATGAAAAACGCGGAATGCGGGCTATTGTTTGGATTTGGGGGTGTGTCGAGGATGCCGCGAGCCCCGGCGGGACGGGTGCGCGAAGGGACCGCTGAGATGGCAAAGCCGCCTCTGTCGATGAAGCCAACGGGCTGGTTCCAAGTCGCATGGTCAGCCGAGATTGGCGCCGGCGAAGTCCACCGCATGAAATATTTCGGTCGCGAGATGGTCGCCTGGCGAGCAGCTTCGGGCGCCCTAACCGTCATGGACGCCTATTGCGAACACCTTGGCGCCCATCTGGGCTATGGCGGCCATGTGGAGGGCGACCGGATTGTCTGCCCGTTCCACGGCTGGGAATGGAACCTCGACGGCCGCAACGTATGTATTCCGTACCAGGATCGCCCCAACCGGGGGCGCCGCATCCACACCTTTCCGGTGGTGGAACGTAACGAATCGGTCTACATCTGGCATGACGTCGACGGCTGCGATCCCTACTTCGATGTCCCAGATGTATTCGCCAGCTTCTGCGACGGCACCAGCGTCGAGGATTACTACCCGGCCTACCCGCAGGGCACCCTCTACCGAGAACGCCTGGAACTGCATCCCCAGTACGTGCTTGAAAACGGCGTGGATTTCGCACATTTCAAGTTCGTGCACAAAACTCCGTTCATCCCGAAGTTCACTCGGCAGGAGTTCGAGGGCCCGGTCTCCTATGTCGACTTCACGATCGTCTTCGACGCCGTCGATGGCATGTCTGCCGACACGATGAACAGCGGCGTGCAGGCCATCAACGGCGGTCTCGGAGTGGCCGTCACGAAAAGCTGGGGCATGATCGACAACCGGACGATTTCGACGATCACCCCGGTTGACGAGGAGACATCAGACGTCCGGTTCATGGTGTATATCGGTCGCCTGCCGGGCAACGACACACCGCAACCACCGCCCAAGGCGCAGGGCTTCGCACAGGCCGTCATCGACCAGTTCCTTGCCGATGTCCACATCTGGTCGCATCAGCGTTATTCCGATCCTCCCGCGCTGGCCACCGACGAGAACGCCGGCTTCAAAGCACTGCGCGCCTGGGCGAAGCAGTTTTATCCGGACAGCCGAGAGGAATCCACCATCCCATGACCGCCAAGGAGACCCAGCGTCGGATCCGAGTTTTTCAGGTGGCGACGGGAAACGTCGGCACCGAGATGATCAAACGGATCGGCACTCACCCCGACCTCGAACTGGTCGGATTACATTGCTACACACCGGAAAAGGTTGGACGTGACGCCGGCGAGCTGGCCGGGCTGGCTCCCAATGGTGTGATCGCGACCGGGTCCGTCGAGGACATCATCGCAGCCAGACCAGATGTACTGACGTTTCACGGTGTATTTCCCGATGAAGACCTCTATGTGAAAGTGCTGGAAGCCGGCATCAACATCGTCACCACAGCGGACTGGATCACCGGATATCACCGGGACACCAACCACCCGCACCCCTCGGGCAAGCCCACCACGGCGGTGCTCCGGGAAGCGTGCGAACGCGGCGGATCGACCTTCTACGGAACCGGAATGAACCCCGGGCTGTGCCAGGTTCTCGGTGTCGTGCACACCTGCGATGTGGCCGATCTGGAAAACGTGACCGTCATAGAGTCCGTGGATGTGTCCTGCCACCATTCGGCCCCGACCTGGGAGATGTGCGGTTATGGTCGGCCAATCGGCGACCGCGAGATCCCCGGCATGCTGGAGAAGGGCACCCGGGTGTTCGCCGACAGTGTGTACATGATGGCTGATTGCTTCGGCCTCGAACTGGACGAAGTTAGCTATTCGTACGAGTTGGGCGCATGCACAAAGGATGTCGACCTAGGCTGGTACAAGCTGCCCAGAGGCTCACTTGGCGCCAGCTACATCAAGTACCAAGGCCTTGTCGGCGGCGTGCCAAAGGTCGAGGCGCATATCGAATGGCAAATGACACCACATACCGACCCGCACTGGGATGTAAAGGGCTGCTACATAACCCGAATCCAGGGTGATCCCACCGTCTACAGCAAGCACATGATCATTCCGAACCGGAGCACCGACTTGTCCAACCCGAAGACGTTCGCTTCGTTGGGGATGACCGTCACCGGTATGCCAGCGCTCAACGCCATACGGTCTGTCGTCGCTGCCCCTCCCGGGCTCTTGACCAGTGCCGACCTGCCGCTGCGTGGATTCGCCGGGCGGTTCAAACAATAGGATCGGGCAGCACAGTTCGTTGCTAGTGCTTCCGTGAACGGCGAACGCCTAGGGCGCAGTTCGATGTACATTAACCGGCGTCGGTGGGCCCAAGCAAAGGAGGCGAGGGGTGGCGGAGCGGGTGCTAGCTCCCGACGGCAGCGCGTGGACCGTGCGCCGGCGGTGGTGGCCGTGGCGACGGGTACTCTCGCTACGCGCGATCTGGTACAGCACGGGCGAGGACGATAAGCCCTCCGGCGGCGACGATGAGGCGCCGAGCACGGAGTCGGTTCAACCGGAGTCGTCCTCCAACCCAGTCGTGCATGCGATCTTAGTGGTCCTGGCAGCGGTGATCTGGCTCGTCGCGCAGGCGGGCAAGGCGGCGCTGATCGTGTTGGCGGCCGTCATTGTCATGCTGCTCGCCTTGATCGATTTTGTCCTGCAGGTGCTCGTGATGCCGCTGGTACTGCTTGCGCGGACCTGCGGTGTGATGAGCTGGCCGGTACAGATCGACCGGGAGAAACGATATTTTCGGACCGAGCACGTCCGCGGGTTCGGTGCCGCCGCCGCGCTGTGTGACGAACTCGAAGCGCAGATTCAGCGGGGCGCGCTGGAGCCGAACCCCACGCCGCCGGCTTAACGCCGGGTGTCGCAGAGTCTTTGTTAGGTGCCGTCAAATGCCATGGTGGGCAAGCGGGTATGGCTTCTACGACTGGCGCTCATGACCGACGCCGACCGGCGCCGCTGGGACGAGCGGTACGAAAGCCTGGGACCGGTGCCCGTCGGTGCGCTCGAGCCGCCCGGTTTTGTTGCACCTCACGTGGACGTATTCCCGACCGCAGGAACGGCTCTGGACCTGGCCTGCGGCCAGGGCCGCGGCGCGGTCTGGTTGGCCCGTCGTGGCCTGCACGTCGTGGGATTGGACGTATCGGCGGTTGCCATCTGCCACGCGCGAGATCTGGCCCGGCGCAGTGCGGTCGGTGATCGCTGTCAGTTTTCCGTCTTCGATCTCGACAACGGTTTACCTGCCGGGCCGCCGGTCGACGTTATCCTCTGCCATAAATTCCGGGACCGCCACTTGGACCAGGCGCTCATCGAGCGCCTGGCACCGGGTGGGCTACTGGCGATCGCCGCATTCAGCGAAGTAGGCGCCGCCCCAGGCCCGTTCCGCGCAAGGCGGGGCGAGCTACGCGCTGCATTCGCCGAACTCGAGTTGGTTGCCGCCGGCGAGGGGCACGGTTCTGCTTGGCTGCTGGCCCGTGCATGATGGCTTATTCGTCCCGGATCGTCACCGACAAGCGGGGTTTCGGACCGTCACCGCGGCGTGCCACTCGCTCCCAGGTTGCGTCGACCAAGGGTTGCAGCAGTAGTTCGCCCATTTGGCGCACCAATACCGCAACGACTTGGGTCGATTCGCCACGGCGTTTGGAGGCCAGCCCGGCGTCACGCAGGGCTGTGATCTCCCGGCGAGTCAACTCAATTAACGCGTCGAGCAGGTGAATCCGATCGGGGGATTCAAACGCGGCGCGGCGGATGTAATTGACCACGGCCGGATTGTCGAGAAGCATGCGCCGCACTGCGTCGTCGCGGGCGGCCGCCAGTTCCGCGGGACGGCCTCCCGCGGGGACCTCGGCGATAGCGTGAGCGAAATGGTCTACGACGAGTTGGTCGACCGCGTCGCGAAGGCCGGCCTTGGTCTTGAAGTGATGCTGTACGAGACCGAGGGTGACTCCGGCCTCGGCCGCTATGGCGCGTAGTGAGACCCGATCCTCGCCATACTGCGCATACAGGTCCAGCGCGGTGTTGCGGATGCGGGCCTTTGCGGTCAGATCCTCGTTTGTTGCCCGCGGGTTGGTCATCGCCACGCGTCCATTACACCCTCTTGCGCCGAAATCGTGCGAGGTGGCACAGCAAGCGGTGCGGTTGAATGGCGGATAATACGATCGTATCGTTTTGCACGGGGGAGGCATCGTGCGCAAGAGCGAAGCGAGGTAGGGAGTGTCCAAGCTTTTTCCGGCGTACCGAGCCAGCTGGGAGACCGACCAACACCGGGAACTCCGTCAGCATGCAGCCGAGTTCCTGCGCAAGGAGGCCACGCCTCATCAAGAACGATGGGCGCGCCAGCATCAGGTCGATCGCGAGTTCTGGAACAAGCTAGGTAACGCCGGGTTGCTCGGGCTGGATCTGCCCGAACGGTTCGGTGGCACGGGTGGCGATTTCGGCTATTCCGCGGTCGTGGCCGAAGAACTGGCGCTGGCTCACGACAGCTCCTCTGGCTGGATTGTGCACTCGCCGATCGTCGCGCACTACATCAACACCTACGGCACCGAGGAGCAGAAACAGCGTTGGATGCCATCGATTATCAGCGGGGATGCCGTTCTGGCGATCGCGATGACCGAGCCGGGCACCGGATCGGACCTGCAAGCAGTACGCACCACCGCTGTTCGCGACGGCTCGCACTATCTGATCAACGGATCAAAGACCTTTATTTCCAATGGCACTCACTGCGACCTGCTGGTCATCGTCGCCAAAACGGATCCTTCCGAAGGCGCAGCGGGCACTTCGCTGATCGTCGCCGAAACCGACGACCGTCTGGTCGGCTTCGAGCGTGGTCGCGTGCTGGAGAAGGTAGGCCAGCACGGTCAGGACACCCGCGAATTGTTCTTCACCGACATGCGCGTGCCCACGCAGAACTTGCTGGGCGACAAGGAAGGCCTGGGTTTCTATCAACTGATGGAACAGTTGGCCCGTGAGCGACTCATCATCGCCGCGGTCTGTGCCGGCATGGCCGAAGCCGCAGTGCTAGAGGCGATCCGGTACACCAAGCAGCGCGAGGCGTTCGGACGCCCGCTGATCAAGTTCCAGCACAACAGGTTTGAGCTCGCGGAGCTCAAAGCCGAGACGCTGTCGATCAAGACGACCGTCGACTACTGCATCCAGCACTACATCGATGGCAACAACGATCCGGCGACAGCGTCGATGGCCAAGCTGATCGCAGCCGATAAGGCTGTCGACATCGTCGACCGATGCGTCCAGTTCTTCGGCGGATACGGCTACATGATGGAATGTCCCATCGCACGCGCCTACGCTGCCGCGCGGGTCAACAAGATCTACGGCGGCACAAGCGAAATCATGAAAGAAATCATCAGCCGTTCGCTGTAATGTCACGGACATGGAGCGGCGCGTCCTCGAAGCGGTCATCTATGAGCGCGAACCGCCAATTGCGCGGATTGTGCTGAATCGGGCCGATAAGGCCAACACCAAAGATTCCCAGCTCGTCCGGGAAGTCGACGACTGCCTACACGAGGCGGATCGCGACAGCGAGATCAAGGTCGTCATCCTCAAGGCCAACGGTAACGGCTTCTGCGGCGGGCACGTGGCGCGCTGGGCTCCGGACGAGGACCCTTACCCGGAGTTCGGGACTACCTTCGAGGACCTATACAAAGGCACGGCGGACTTATTTCTGTGGCCCACACTGTATCTATGGGAGTTTCCCAAGCCGACGATTTCCCAGATCCATGGCTACTGCGTGGGGGGTGGCATCTATCTCGGTCTGCTGACCGACTTTTGCGTGGCGTCTGAGGACGCGTATTTCCAGATGCCGCTTGCCCAGAGCCTTGGCGAACCCGGCGGGCACACCATGATCGAGCCGTGGTTGATGATGAACTGGCACCGCACCATGGATTGGCTGCTGCTGGCACCCACCCTGTCTGCACAGCAGGCCCTCGACTGGGGGTTGCTCAACAAGGTGGTGCCGCGCGAAGAACTCGAGAGCATTGTCGAGGAGATGGCGCGCAAGATTGCGCAAATCCCGCTGACCACGCTGATGGCGGTGAAGAACAACGTGAAGCGGGCGTGGGAACTGATGGGAATGCGGGTGCACCTCCAGGTCAGCCACATCCTGACCAACATGGTCGGCGCGGCCTCCGATGTGCAGGCGCGCCGAACACAACTCATGCAGTCGGGCCTGACGCCCCGCGAGTTCCTCGACCGCGGCGAGGATGGCTCGCCCGGTTAGCGGCCGGCGGCATGCCGGGCCGCGACGTAGCCGAACACCATTGAGTTGGCAATGCTCGCGCCCGCGCCCGGATACGTTCGGCCCATGACCGTCGCGGTGGTGTTACCGGTGGCGTAGAGACCCTCGATCACCCGGTCGTGCTCGTCGAGAACTTGGGCGTGCTCGTTGGTGATCACGCCGCCGCAGGTCCCAACATCGGCAGGAAAGACCCGGGTCGCGTAATACGGCGCACGGTCGAGCGGACCGAGCGCGGCGTTGGGCCGATAACCGGGATCACCAAGGCAGTCGTTGTAGGCCGACTGGCCACGCCCGAAATCGGGGTCCAAGCCTTTGGCCGCGAATTGGTTGAACCGCGAGATTGTGAGGGTCAGCTCGTCGCGAGGAAGGTCGATCTGACGGGCCAGGCCGCCGATGTTGTCCGCTCGCTTGACGGCGCCACTGTTGACCAGCTCGGGCGGCAGGTGCTGCCGCTTCAGCGGGTTGGTGCCCGCGACATACCGGCGCACGTAACCATCGTCGAAAATCATCCAGCACGGCACCGCTTTGTTGGCGTACATCGCCTTGCCGACCTCGACGTACGAGTTTGATTCGTTACAGAACCGACGGCCGGTCGAGTCGACATAGATGGCTCCGGGGCGTTGGCGTCCCGAACCGAGCGACGCGGCGGCCGCGCCGCCGTTGACGATGAAAACCGAAGGCAGCCACCAGGCCTCATCCATCAGATCGGCTTTTGCACCCAGACGCATGGCCATTTGCAGCACCTCGCCGGTGTCGCCGGCGTTGGCGATCGACCACTGTCCCTCGTTGGGCTGATCGCCGCTATACCGTCGACGCATCTCAGCGTTGTGGCCAAAGCCCCCGGCCGCCAGCAGAACTCCCTTGCGCGCCTCAACATTCAGCGAAACGCCGTCATGAACGACCCGCGCGCCCACTACGCGGCCATCAGCGACGATGAGATCCGCCAGGGCGGCGTTGGTCCACAGCGGTGGGTGGCCGTCACTGAGGTCGAGCAGCGCCTTGAGCATCTGACCGATCAACGATGCGCCATTGGTCAATATCTGACGCCGGGCCAGCCGCGCGGCGTTAGTACGTGCAAAGACCTTCGCCGCCACGGCAAATGCGCGCGGCGAGCGGTTGAAGTACTGGACCGAGCGCAGCTCGTTGGTCAGCACGACATACCCATAGTTCTTGGCGAGCGACGGCTGGACCTTGTCACCCCAAGCGCCCAATTGGGCAGCGTCGAAGGGGATGCCCTCGACGGCGCGGCCGGACTCATTGCCGCCCTTGTGGTTCGGGTAGTAGTCACTCCAGCCGGCGCACCGGATCAGCCGAACGCCTTTGCGCACCAGAAAGTTCATCATCTGATAGCCCGCGGTGAGAAACATTTCCCGGCGCGCAGGGGAGGAGGCCGCGCCGACGTCGCCGACCACGTCTGCCAGGTAGGCGAGGCCGTCCTCGTGCGAATCGGCGATCCCGTCAGCGCGCATCAGCGGGTTGTTGGGAAGCCACACGATGCCGCCGGATAGCCCGGTCGACCCACCGACCAGTGCCTGCTTCTCGACAATGAGCGGCTCGAGACCGCGGTCGAGTGCGGCCAGCCCCGCCACCATGCCGCCCCCGCCGCTTCCTGCGATGAGCAGGTCGACCGATCGGTGCCATTGGGTATTCATCGTGCCTCCGACGTGACCGTCTGAGTAAATCCAAGTTCGACGATCGGAACATCGATGGTGGTGTTGGTCTTCTGAATCGCGGAAACCAGCGTGTCGTGCGGCAGACCGGCGAGGAATCCGTCGACGACGCGTTCAAAGTTTGAGATCAGTCCTTCGATCTGACTCGACAGTCGCATGTACTCAAAGCTCTTGGAGTGCAACCCTTTTTGCTGTCGTGGCAGATTGGAAAAGTCCTGGGCGGGGATCGGCGGCCAGCGCGGGTCCTCGGGACCCATCGGCTCCGGCGGTGTGGGCTTCCCGGTGATCTGGTCGGGCGGAATGCGGGTCAGCGACCAGATCTCGAACAAGGTGTCCTCAGGGCCTAGTGGCCGGATCCGGTAGGACGAAGCGCTGCTGTACTGCGGCAGTAGAAAGTAATGCGGGAAGCCGAAGCCTATGGCGTCGACAATGCCGCGCCGGGCCAAGTCGTTGAGGTCGGGAACGTCACAGCCCCGGGCTCGATGCCAGCCGACGACGGCGTCGTTGAGCTTGCTGCGCCAGATGGCCATCGCCGCGGCCGGATCGTCCGGTAGCTCGATATTCTGCAGGCCTTCGGCGATTCGGATGTCGTTCTCGTGGGTCATCCCGCCCATCCCTGCACCAAGTGTTCGCATGAAATACAGGCTGGTCTGGATGATTTGATGCGTTGCCGACGCCTCATTGTGCCGCGCCGACGGCAACAGCTGCGGATGGGTCTGTGGGACGTGGTACCCCTCCATGAATGCTGCCGTCGCCAGTTTCCAGTTGACGGGAAGCCGACACGCCTGCCACCACTCGGTGCGCAGTGACTCGACCTTCCAGGCGTCGTAGATCGACGCGAACGGCTCAAGGCAGTCCCGCACCGGGGGAGCACTGTCATCGAGGTTGATCCACGCGCACCCGCCCCAGAGTTCGCACCTGACCGATACCAGCTGAAGATCGGCTGGGCGCAGGTTGTGCTCGTCGAAAGCCTCCGGCTGGGCGACGTAGGTGTTGCGTCCGTCGATGCCCCAGCACCACCCGTGGAACGGGCAGACGAAGGTACGCCGGGATCCGTTGCCTTCCACTAGTTTTACGGCACGATGACGGCATGCGTTGTGGTAAGCCCGCACCTGGTCACTGTCGAGGCGGACCACGATGATGGACTCGTCGAGGATCTCGTACTCCACGAAGTCGCCGGGTTTGGGGATCTCCTCGAGGCGGCATGCCATCTGCCACACGCGTGGCCAGAACATCTCGGCCTCCAGCGCGTAGAACGCCGGGTCGTAGTACCGCTGTTTGGGAATCCGATCAGGGGTCTGCACCGCCCACGGCACGGGAAGCGGCGTCCAGTTCACTTTGGTGCTATCGGTTCCCGCCATGGCTTTCCCTCGTTCATACGATCCGCGACACCCGACCCTGCCAATAACGCTCGCGGATGCGCCTTTTGTAAAGCTTTCCGTTCGGGTCGCGGGGCAGCTCCGGCTCGAATTCCACTGTGCGCGGGCACTTGTAGGTGGCAAGGTGAGCTCGGCAATAGTCGATGAGCTCGGCTTCGAGATCGGGCCCGGGCACTATGCCCGCGACCGGTTGGACGACGGCCTTGACCTCCTCACCGAACTCGTCGTTCGGCACCCCGAACACCGCCGCGTCGACGAGCTTGGGGTGCATCACCAGGAGGTTTTCGACCTCTTGGGGGTAGATGTTGACCCCGCCGGAGACGATCATGAACGTTGACCTGTCGGTGAGGTAGAGGTATCCATCCTCATCGACGTGGCCCATGTCGCCGAGCGACCGCCAGCCGCGGTCGTTGGACACCGCCGCGGTCTTGACCGGGTCCTTGAAGTACTCGAAATCGGGCCCGCCCTCAAAGAACAGCTCGCCGGTCTCGCCGGCGGGAAGTTCGCCCCCGTTGTCGCCAAGCACATGGACCCGGCTGAGTGGCTTGCCGACGGAGCCTGGGTGCGCCAGCCACTCCCGTGGGCCGATCGTCGTGCCCGCGAATCCCTCTGTACCGCCGTAATATTCGTGGATAATGGGCCCAAACCAGTCCATCATCCGGCGTTTGACGTTCACCGGGCACGGCGCGGCCGCGTGGATTACACACTGCAAACTCGAGACGTCATAGCTGTCCCGAACCGCCTGCGGCAGCTTGAGCATCCGCACGAACATCGTGGGTACGAACTGTGCGTGCGTGACGCCATGAGTCTCGACGAGTCGCAGCACGGCCTCGGCGCCGAACTTGGGCATTAAGACCGAGGCCGCGCCGACGCGGTGTACCGCCATCGTGTAGTTGACCCCCGCCGCGTGATACAGGGGCGCGGGCGACAGATACACGCTCGACTGGTCCATCCCATAACGGTGAATCAGCGCCAACTCCAGCACCGCCTGGGCCCAAGACCCGTTGCCGTCGACGGGAAGCGGGCGACGGACGGCCTTGGGGCGTCCCGTGGTTCCCGACGAGTAGAGCATTTCCGATCCGTCCGACAACGGCGGCGCCGTGCCCGCCGCCGCGAGGGTGTCCGCATAAGAACGCCAGCCGGGGAGACTGCCTCCGACCGCGATGTGGTCATGGACCGCCATGTCGGCGCCGCGGAGGTGCGCGGCGAGGTCTGCCATTGAAGCGTCGACAAACACCACCTTTGCGTCGGAGTCGTCGACCACATAGGCGACTTCGTCAGGGGTGAAGTGGGTGTTGACCGCCGTGTAGTACAGCCCGGAAAGTTGGCATGCCCAGGTGATTTCGAAAAACTCGGCACAATTAGGCAACACCAGGGCAATGCCGTCACCTCGGCGCAGCCCGGCGTCATGCAGCATGGCGGCGACCCGCAGGCTGCGGGCATAGAGCTCGGCGTAGGAGATCGTCCCGCCGCCGGCCAGTATCATCGCCGGCGACTGCGGGGCCGTGATCGCGTAATCGGCGATATTCACCAAAGACCCCAGAAGACCTAAGTGGTTGCTGCCGCGCCGTCGGTCGGTGCGGCTGCGGCGGCCTGACGGCGGGCTTGTTCGGAGGGCAGCACCTTGTCCTTGAACACCTGCTGTATCAGCTGCTGGACATCCTTACTGATCGACGCGAGCGCGACGAGGTCGTTGGAGCTCTGCCAGTGCACCCGCATGCCCATCAGTTCCCAGGCCCGCTTCAGGTTGGCCTTGGTCGCCAGCAGCGTCGTCATCGGAGCCTGGGCGATGTGGCGCGCTATGGCTTCGACACGCGCATCCAATTGGTCGCGGGGGACTACTTCGTTGACGAGACCGACCTCCAAAGCTTTCCTGGCGTCGATGACTTCGGCGAGAAACAGGTAATACGCCGCGCGGCGCCAATTCATGAATACCCACGGCTCGATGGAGCATTCACCGGACGGCATGCCGAACCCTTGCAATGGCGGGGAGGGGAAGTATGCGTCCTCGGAGGCGATGACGATGTCGGTGGTCAGGCCCATGTGCGGGCCGCCGCCCACGCAATAGCCGTGCACCTGCGCGATCGTCGGCTTGGAGAACTCCCACAGGTTCATCGTTGGCTTGACGAACAGGTCGCTCTGTGGCTTCCACGGATGTCCCATGACCTTCGCACCCTCGACGAACGCCGGGTAGTCCACCGCGTTGTTGCCGATCGCGTGGCCCGAGCAGAAACCCTTGCCGTTTGCCTTGAGAATCAGCACCTTGATGTCGTAATCGCGGTCGGCGTCCAGCAGTGCGGCGTCGACTTCTTCGGCCAGCTTCTGGTCCTGGGCGTTCGCCTTCTCCGGCCAGTTGAGCGTGATACGGGCGATAGGGCCTTCTTTTTCGTAGATGATCCGCTCGCGGGTCTCGTGAAGATCCATAGTCCAGCCTTTCGTTAAGAAGTGATGACGCCGATTTCGGCCCCGATGTCGTACGTGGTTCCAACCTGACCCGTCCATCGCACGGTGCCCGAGACACCTGCTTCGATTTCCTGCTCCACTTTCTCCGTGGCGATCACGTAGATCGGCGTGCCCTCCTCGACATGCTGGCCGGTGTTGACGAGAAGCGCCGTGAGCTCGGCTTCCGAGACGGCCACCGAAACCCGCGGAATGCGAATGGTGAAGTCAGCCATGGACGTTCGCGTTTTCCATGGTGCGATGGACGGCCGCGATGATCCGCGCCGGTGACGGGTAAACGTGCGCCTCGAGCGTCGGCGCGGCCGGGCTGGGGACGAACCTGGCGCCGACGCGCGCGACGGGTGCGGCGAGTTCGCCGAACAGTTCGGATTGCAGGATCGCGGTGATCTCTGCTCCCGGCCCGGCGAATTGCACCGCGTCGTGAGCGATCACGACTCGTCTTGTGCGGCGGGCGGATTCGACGATGGTATCGATGTCGAGGGGGACCAGGGTGCGCAGATCGACGACCTCGACGCTAATACCCTGGTCCTGCAGGGTGTCCGCGGCCGCGAGCGCGTCGTGCACAGTTCGTCCGTAGCTGATCACACTAACGTCGGTGCCTGGCCGCTTTATGTCGGCCTGGCCCAGGGGAATTGCGAATCCAGGATGGACCGGGACGGGTCCTTTCTTGCTCTGCAGGCGAATCGTTTCGATGAACAGGCAAGGGTCCTCGTCGAAGATCGCGGTGGTCAGTAGGCCTTTGCCGTCGCGTGGGGTGGATGGCACGATCACCTTCATCCCGGGGATGTGCATGAACCACGCTTCGAAGGTTTGCGAATGCGTCGCTCCGGTGGACAGGCCGGCATACACCTGAGTCCGGACGGTGATTGGGGCGCTCGTCCGCCCGCCGGTCATGAATCGCAGTTTGGCTGCGTTATTGATCAGCTGGTCGGCGGCGATGCCAATGAAATCCATGATCATGATCTCGGCCACCGGCAGCAGTCCATCGATTGCGGCGCCGATCGCCGCGCCGACGATCGCGGCTTCCGAGATCGGTGTATCGAGGACCCGGTCATGGCCATACTTGGTCGACAATCCCGCGGTCGGACCGGAGGCGCCGGGATCGGCGATGTCCTCCCCGAGCAAGAACACCCGGTCGTCGGCCTCCAGCGCCTGATCCAGCGCGAGATTCAGTGCCTCGCGCATCGTCATCTCTTTGTCAGCCATGTGCCTCACACCGGGTATCTGATCGGGGTCGCGTACACGTCACGCTCGAGTTCGTCGACCGAAGGCGAATCAGCGGCCATAACCGCGCGCAACGCCGTTTCCACCGTTGTCGCTGCGTCGTTGTCTATGCGGTCGAGCTCGTCCTCGGTGCAGATGCCGGCCTCGGCGAGGTGGTTGCGGAACCGCGGCACCGGATCGGCCGCCATCGCCGCGGCCAGCTGATCCTTTGGGATGTAGGGCATCCGATCCCCGAAGTAATGGCCGCGGAAGCGGAAGGTCACGCACTCGATCAAGGTGGGACCGTCACCGCCGCGCGCCCGATCCAGCGCTTCCTCGAGTGCTGATGTCACCGCAAGCGGGTCATTGCCGTCGACACGAACGCCCGGAATTCCGTAACCGGCGGCCCGGTCGGCAACATGCTCGACTTTCATCGTGTCCACGGTCGGCGTCATCTCCGCATACAGGTTGTTCTGGCAGACGAAGACCAGGGGCAGGTCCCAGAGTGCGGCCATGTTGGCCGCTTCGTGGAACGACCCGGTATTGGTGGCTCCGTCGCCAAAGCTGACCACAGTGACGCGGTCGATGCCCTTGCGCTTAGCCGCCATTGCCAACCCGACCGCTACCGGCGGTCCGGCGCCAACAATCCCAGTCGAGAGCATTACCCCATTGTCGGGGTTGGCGATGTGCATGGAGCCGCCCTTGCCACGGCTGGCGCCGACGGTGCGCCCCATCATTTCGCCATAGATCTCCTCGAGCGGGACGCCCTTGCCAATGAGATCGTGCAGCCCGCGGTACGTCGTGACGAGCTGATCATCAGGCCATAGCGCCACACCCATCGCGGCGGCGATGGCTTCCTGGCCGCGAGACGGCCAGTACACGCACATGAACTCCCCGGTGCCGATGCCCTTGGACAGCCGGTCGTCAGCCACCTTCATTAGCACCATCAACGCGTACAGTCGGCGCTGACTGTCGGGTGCGGGATCGTCGTTGCTCACTGTGCTTACCACGTTGCATCCCAGTCGTTTACGCGCCTGACCACGGCTTCACTTTGAGGAAACCGCCCCGTCCACCCGGAGCTGCTGGCCTGTTCGGCACCGCCACTTTTCCTGCCACACGGCCGGCGCGCCCGCTTCTTGCCTGGCTCATCGCCAACCCCGTATTTCCTCGGCGACACCGACGACCCATGTTGGGGGACAAAGGAATGGACCAATCGTCGGCTCCATCGCATCTCTTCTACAAACACTGCGCGGGGCTGCAGCCGCGGTATCGATAACCCAACAGTAACTAGAATATCTAAAATAGCAAGAAATGAAGCAGCGACCGAGGGGGTTGCAATGTCAGGGGTGCTCAGCGGCGTTCGGGTGGTCGAGTTGGCGTCTTGGACGTACGTACCGTCGGCCGGTGCCGCGCTATCGGATTGGGGCGCCGACGTTATCAAGGTCGAAGGCGTTGCCTCCGGCGATCCCGGCCGGGCGTTGGTCGTGGGCGGCTTCACCCGCGAGGCGGCCCGCGTTGACGCCGACTTCATCCTCGAGTTGGGTAACCGCGGCAAGCGCAGTATTGGGATCGACATCAAGTCCGAAACGGGTCGGGAATTGTTTGGCCGGCTGTTGGCTTCTGCGGATGTGTTCCTGACCAACTGGCTGCCCGGCGCGCTGCAGCGGGCCAGACTGACCGTCGAAGACATCCGCGCTTTCAACCCCAAGATCATCATCGCGAGGGGCACGGGGGTGGGAGTGCGCGGACCCGATCGCGATCGCGGCGGTTTCGATGCCGCCACGTACCTGGCGCGTGGCGGGGGGGCGTACACGCTCACGCCGTTTGGCACCGAGACCCCCGCAGTCCAGGGCCCCGGATTTGGCGACCTGCAGGGCGGAGCAACGCTGGCCGGCGGGGTCTGCGCCGCGTTGTTCCATCGTGAGCGGACCGGTGAACCGAGCATCGTCGATTCCTCGCTGCTGGCCCAGGCGATGTGGGCCATCGCTCCGTCGATTTCAGCGGCCGATTTCTTTGACATTGACGGCATCCCGGGGGCGCCGCCGGGGTTGGCCATAAATCCACTCGTCAACCGGTATAAGACAAAGGACGGCAGGTGGATTCAATTGGTTTTTCTGCAGCCGGACAAATTCTGGGTGGGCTTCTGCGAGCGCATGGGTCTGGCGGAGTTGGCCACCGATGAGCGATTCGTACCGTCGAGCAATCTCATAGCCAACGCGGCCGAAGCAACCGCGATATTCGCGAAAGCGTTTGCCGGCCATGATCTGGCGCACTGGCAGAAGGTGCTCGAAGACGAACCGGGTGTGTGGGCGGCTCTGGCCACCCCGCGGGAAACCCTCAACGATCCGCAAGTTGCACCCAACGGCTATGTGGTGACAAATGTCGACGACCGTGGCGAGCAATACCGGATCGTGGCTGCGCCCGTTCAATTCAACGAAACCCCGCCGGATCCCGCGCGTGCTCCCGAGCATGGGCAGCACACCGAGGAAATACTGCTCGAACTCGATCTGGAATGGGACGATATCGCGCGAGCGAAGGACCTCAAAGCCATACTGTGAAGCCAACATTCGGCCGAATGTTGGCTATCGCCGATCGTTTACCCGCCGATACTTATCACGCACAATGCCCCGGCAATTGGCGCGCAACCGAAATCAGGCACGACGACGAACGGAAATGCGCGGTCTCATCGCTTGATCGCGATACTCTTTGCGCCAGGGTTCGATGGTGGCCGGGCGGTGCCGGCAGCGGGTGGCGGGAGGTCCCTCATGTCGTATCTCATCGCGACGCCGGAGTTCCTGGCGGCCGCGGCAACGGATTTGGCCAACGTGGGTTCATCGATCAGCGAGGCCAGCGCGGCCGCAGCCGCCCCGACGATGTCTCTGGTCGCGGCGGGCGCCGATGAGGTATCGGCAGCCATCGCGGCGCTCTTCGGCGCGCATGCTCAGGCATATCAGTCGCTGAGCGTCCAGGCGGCACTGTTTCATCAACAGTTTGTGCAGACTCTCACCGCAGGCGCGAACTCGTACGCGGTCGCCGAGGCGGTCAATGCCTCTGCGCAATCGCTGCCGCAAGACCTGCTCAACCTGATCAACGCGCCCACCCAAACACTGTTCAACCGTCCGCTGATTGGTAACGGCGCTGACGGGGCGCCCGGCACCGGCGCCAACGGGGGTGACGGCGGAATCTTGTATGGCAACGGCGGAAACGGTGGCTCCGGTGGCCCCAACCAGGGCGGCGGCAACGGCGGCAGTGCCGGATTGTGGGGCAACGGTGGCAACGGCGGCGCCGCCGGAAACACCACCACGGTCGGCGTCAACGGGTTCAGCGGGGGCACGGGAGGCAACGGCGGATGGCTATGGGGCAACGGGGGTGCCGGCGGGAACGGCGGTAATGGTGGTCCGGCCCCACTTGCCGGGGGCGTGGGTACTACCGGCGGCGCTGGAGGGTACGGGGGCGGCGCGGGCCTGTTCTACGGCTTCGGTGGCCCCGGCGGAAACGGCGGCGCCGGCGGGGCAGCGCCCGCCACCGGGCCCCGTCTCTTTTACACATCTCCCAGCCCCCGCGACAGGCAGAAAACTCGGATGCCGTCTTCTGCTTGGAAAAAAAAAAAGATCCACAGCAACGACAGTGCCGAA